>NZ_CP117444.1:4660000-5631378 GCF_030687695.1 Pseudomonas sp. FP2254 | reverse complement strand
GCACTGCTGCCAAAGTTCCACTGACACGGATATCCCCTAAGTTGAAAGCCGGTGAGGCAAAAACAGCCGCCATTGTAGCGGCCAGCCGCCCACTTATCCACATGTAGGTTGCCCACACACCGGCCAAAATCAATGCCTTAACCTTGAAAAAGCCGACCGGCGGTCTGTGCATAAGCTCTGTGGATAAGCGGCCCTGAGCTCGTTGCACAAGTGGGGTCGAAAGTCTGTGGGTAAGCGCCCTGTGGATAACAGCCGCTTTCACACACAGCTTATCCGACAGCGCAGCACAGGCAGAGCACCGTTTCTCCCCCGTGTTGTCATTCTCTGTACAGCACGTGAAATATGGGCTGCATCCAGTTATCCACAGATAATCGCCTGCCTAGCTTTTATAAGCTTTACAGAAAAGCTTTAAATAACTTCCTTCTTTATTTTTATATCTAGGTCGGCACTGATGGAGGCGCGGGCCAAGCAAAGCACGCTCGCGCTCCTGAAGATCTAATTGAAGGAAAAGCTGGTTGGAAATTGACCTAGAGGCTTGCTTTCTCTAGAATCGCCGGTCTCTTAAAACGGGGGCCATTCCGGCCCGTTGTGGACGAACCAGGTAACAACGCCATGAAACGTACTTTCCAACCCAGCACCATCAAACGCGCCCGTACCCACGGCTTCCGTGCCCGCATGGCCACCAAGAACGGTCGTGCCGTCCTGTCGCGTCGTCGCGCCAAAGGTCGTGCGCGTCTGGCAGTTTGATAATCCGGCACTGGTGGTGAGTCAGGACTTCAGTCGGGAAAAGCGTCTGCTAACCCCCCGGCACTTCAAGGCAGTCTTTGACTCCCCCACCGGCAAGGTTCCGGGGAAAAATCTCCTGCTCCTTGCGCGTAACAACGATCTGGATCACCCCCGTCTCGGGTTGGTGATCGGCAAAAAGAGCGTAAAGCTCTCCGTTGAGCGCAATCGCCTCAAGCGTCTGATGCGCGAATCGTTTCGCCTCCACCAGGACACTCTGGTTGGTTGGGATATTGTTATCGTCGCGCGCAAAGGCTTGGGGGATGTAGAAAACCCCGAATTGATTCAGCATTTCGGCAAGCTCTGGAAACGTCTGGCGCGTACCCACAAGCCAGCACCTCCAGGTAGCCCCGAAACTGTAGGGGTAGACAGCAACGATGCGTAAACTGGCACTCGTTCCGATCCAGTTTTATCGCTATGCCATTAGTCCTCTGATGGCAAACCACTGTCGTTTCTACCCCAGTTGTTCCTGCTACGCGTTAGAAGCCATAGAAAATCATGGTCTTCTGCGCGGTGGCTGGCTGACCTTTCGTCGTTTAGGTCGCTGTCATCCGTGGAATCCCGGTGGTTATGACCCGGTTCCACCTGTCCCTACCTCCCGTTCTTCTTCGATGGCCGAGTAATCATGGATATTAAACGCACGATCCTGATCGTCGCCCTGGCAATCGTGTCCTACGTCATGGTTCTTAAGTGGAACCAGGACTATGGCCAGGCTGCCCTGCCGACTCAGAATGTTGCCGTCAACACTGCACCTGCGGGTCTTCCCGACGCTGCAAGTGGCACAAATGCTGCCGCCAGTGATGACATTCCACGCGCAGCAGGCGAAGCCAAAGCGCCCGCCGAAGTTCCAGTTGCAGCAAGCACCGACCTCATCCAGATCAAAACGGATGTGCTGGACCTGGCGGTCGACCCGCAAGGTGGTGACGTTGCCAAGTTGACGCTGCCGCTTTACCCACGCCGTCAAGACCATCCGGAAATTCCATTCCAGCTGTTCGATAACGGTGGCGAGCGTGTTTATCAGGCCCAAAGCGGTCTGATCGGCGCAAATGGACCTGATGCCAGCCAGTCCGGCCGCCCAGTGTTCTCCTCGGAGAAGAAAAGTTATCAACTGGCTGATGGTCAGGACCAATTGGTCGTAGACCTCAAGTTCAGCAAGGACGGCGTCAATTACATCAAGCGGTTCACGCTCAAGCGTGGCCTGTACGATATCGTCGTTACCTACCTGATCGACAACCAAAGCGCCCAGCCTTGGAATGGCGCGATGTTTGCGCAACTCAAGCGCGACGCCAGCTCCGATCCTTCGTCAAGCACCGCGACGGGTACTGCGACTTACCTGGGCGCCGCCCTGTGGACAAGTTCGGAACCCTACAAAAAAGTGTCCATGAAAGACATGGACAAGGTGAACGAAGACAAGACCAAGCCAGCCATCACGTATAACGTGAACGGCGGCTGGGTTGCCTGGTTGCAGCACTATTTCGTTACCGCGTGGATTCCACAACCAGGCCAGAACAACGTGGTTCTGGCCCGCAAGGACACCAAGGGTAACTACATTATTGGCTACACCGGCCCGTCGTTGACCGTCGCGCCAGGTGCCAAGGCTGAAACCAGCGCTACGTTGTATGCCGGTCCAAAAAGCCAAGCGGTGCTCAAAGAGTTGTCCCCAGGTCTGGAGCTGACTGTGGACTACGGCATTCTGTGGTTCATTGCCCAGCCGATTTTCTGGTTGCTGCAACATATCCACAGCATCGTCGGTAACTGGGGCTGGTCGATCATCTTCCTGACCATGCTGATCAAAGGGATCTTCTTCCCTCTGTCGGCCGCCAGCTACAAGTCGATGGCGCGCATGCGTGCGGTGGCGCCGAAGCTGGCTGCGCTGAAAGAGCAACATGGCGATGACCGGCAGAAAATGTCCCAGGCCATGATGGAGCTGTACAAGAAAGAGAAGATCAACCCGCTGGGTGGATGCTTGCCGATTCTGGTGCAGATGCCGGTGTTCCTGTCGCTGTACTGGGTACTCCTGGAAAGCGTGGAAATGCGTCAGGCACCGTTCATGCTGTGGATAACTGACCTGTCGATCAAAGACCCGTTCTTTATCCTGCCGATCATCATGGGCGCGACCATGTTTATCCAGCAGCGCCTGAACCCGACACCTCCGGATCCGATGCAGGCCAAGGTGATGAAAATGATGCCGATCATCTTCACCTTCTTCTTCCTGTGGTTCCCGGCTGGTCTGGTCCTGTACTGGGTGGTCAACAACGTGTTGTCGATTACTCAACAGTGGTACATCACACGTAAAATCGAAGCGGCTACCCAAAAAGCCGCGGCGTAATTACTCTGTGGATAACCACTCAAGACGCCCCCTAGTGGGGCGTTTTGCTTTCCGTCACTTTTGTTCTGGAACCTGTTGATGAGCGCTCCTCGTGAAACCATCGCTGCTGTCGCTACCGCTCAAGGTCGCGGCGGCGTCGGTATCGTTCGAATTTCCGGGCCGCTTGCCGGCGTGGCTGCCAGCGCCATCAGCGGGCGAGATCTTAAGCCGCGATATGCCCATTACGGTCCATTCCTGAACGCCGATAACGAAGTATTGGACGAAGGCCTGGCGCTGTATTTTCCAGGCCCGAATTCGTTTACCGGTGAGGATGTGCTTGAACTGCAAGGCCACGGCGGCCCGGTGGTGCTCGATATGCTGTTACAGCGTTGCCTGCAGTTGGGTTGCCGCCTTGCTCGACCGGGGGAATTCAGCGAGCGCGCGTTCTTGAATGACAAGCTCGACCTGGCCCAGGCCGAAGCCATTGCGGATTTGATCGAGGCCAGTTCCGCACAGGCGGCACGCAATGCGTTGCGTTCATTGCAGGGCGCTTTTTCCCAGCGTGTGCACAACCTCACAGAGCAACTTATCGGCTTGCGTATCTACGTCGAAGCGGCGATTGATTTCCCGGAAGAGGAAATCGATTTTCTTGCCGATGGGCACGTTTTGGCGATGCTGGACAAAGTTCGAGACGAGTTATCCACAGTCCTGCGTGAGGCGGGACAGGGCGCTTTGCTGCGTGATGGTATGACTGTGGTAATCGCAGGACGTCCCAATGCCGGCAAGTCCAGCCTATTGAACGCCCTCGCGGGGCGTGAAGCCGCCATCGTGACTGAAATCGCAGGGACCACGCGGGATATCCTGCGCGAACATATCCACATCGATGGCATGCCATTGCATGTGGTCGATACCGCTGGCTTGCGCGACACCGATGACCACGTTGAAAAAATTGGCGTTGAGCGAGCACTCAGGGCCATCGGTGAAGCGGACCGGGTGTTGTTGGTGGTGGATGCCACGGCGCCCGAGGCTGCCGATCCTTTCGCTTTATGGCCGGAGTTCCTCGAGCAAAGGCCAGATCCGGCCAATGTCACGTTGATCCGCAACAAGGCCGACCTCACAGGGGAGGCCGTAGCGTTCGAAACCAGTGAGGATGGCCATGTCACCATCAGCCTTAGCGCCAGGTCGGCGGGTGAGGGGCTGGAACTGCTGCGTGATCATCTCAAAGCTTGCATGGGCTACGAGCAGACCTCCGAAAGCAGCTTCAGCGCTCGCCGGCGGCACCTTGAGGCGTTGCGCCATGCCAGCGCGGCTCTTGAGCACGGGCGTGCGCAACTGACCCTGGCGGGGGCGGGAGAGCTGCTGGCCGAGGATCTGCGCCAGGCTCAGCAGCTGCTGGGAGAAATCACGGGCGCCTTCAGCTCGGATGATTTGCTGGGGCGGATTTTTTCAAGCTTCTGTATCGGCAAGTGAAATGTTATCCACAATTGCTCTACCAGTTGTAGGAGAGGGTACCAAGCAAGGTGCGACTTTCCCCCCAGTAGCAACGGCCCGCATCGTTGCAACCCGACACGTATTCTTTATCGAAGAGGTTCTTGGCGTTTAAATCCACGGACCAGTTCTTGTCGATCTGGTAACCGATGGCGGCATCCACCAACGTGACACTCCCTGCGTCCAGCTTGCCGTACAGCGTCGGTGCGGTGTAGGAAAAAGTACTGTCGAAATAGCGCACGCCACCGCCCAGGGATAAGCCTTTGAGACCTCCTTCAAGGAAGCGATATTTGCTCCAAACGGAAGCCTGGTTGCGCGGCACACCGGTCATCTGATGGCCTTCGACCAGTGATGCAGCCGAGTCTTTGGTAATACGCGCATCCGTGTAGGTATAAGCCGCCGTCAGATTCAGATTTGGCGTGAGGTTGCTGTTGACCTCCACCTCCACACCCTTTGCACGGCTTTCGCCCACCTGCCGATAACTATTGGTGGTGGCGTCGAGGTAGGTGTCGTCCTGTTTACGCAGGTCATACACCGACAGTGTCATTGCCGTGTCCCAGCCGATCGGTTCGTATTTAACGCCCACTTCGTATTGGCTGCTGGTGATCGGCTTCAATGGCGAGCCGGCATTCGAGATCTGCTGGACCGGTACAAACGCGGTGGAGTAGCTGACATACGGCGTCAAACCGTTGTCGAACTGGTACATCACCCCGCCCTGATAGGTGAATTTTCGATCTTCTGAGCGAGTATCGCTGGCGGTATTCACCTTGTCGCGAAATTCGCTGTCGACCCAGTCCTGACGACCGCCGAGTAAGAACAGCCAATGGTCGTATTTGCTCTGGACCTGTGCATAAACCCCTTTCATCTGTTGTTCAAGCAAGGTGTTTTGTACGGCGACGGGGGTCAGCGGATCGCGCAGGTACACAGGGTTGAACACATTGATGGTTCCCGCGAAACCCGCATCCCAGTCCTGATTGAACGAGGTGCGGTCATAGCTGGCGCCCAACAGCACGGTATTTTCCAAGTTGCCCATCTGGAATTTGCCTTCCAGCTGGTTATCCAGGGAGTACACCATCGACTTGTTGTAACGGTCGTAGGCCGTCATGTTCAACTGAGTGCCGAAGCCGCGATTATTCAGGGCGCTGGGCCAGGTTTCATGGCGGTCGATGCGCGATTGCATATAGCGTGAGTTCTGGCGGAACTGCCAGTCATCATTAAAGCTGTGGCTGAACTCGTAGCCGGTGCTCCAGCTTTCACGCTCGAAGGTATTCCAGTCCGGATTACCGAGCATTGTGTGCTTGGAGAGCTTGCCGTTGGGGTTTGTGAGCAAGGTGCCTGCAGCCGGCAGGCCGAGTTCCAGGTTGGTGTGGTCCTTCTGGTAATTGGCCAACAGGGTCAGGCTGTTGTAATCGTCGAAGTTAAGCGTCAAGGAAGGCGCGATATAGAGGCGGTCGTCCGGTACATGGTCGGTTTGCGTATCGGACTTGCGGCCCAGCATCACCAGTCTGCCGAGGACGTTGTCGTTATCGCTGAGCGGACCCGAGATATCCACACCCAGTTGGCGACGATTATTGGAACCATACCCCAGTTGCACCTCGCCCTGGGGCGTGGCCGTTGGATGTTTGCTCACCAGGTTTACCAGGCCACCAGGAGCGTTCTCGCCATACAGCAGGGAGGAGGGGCCACGGAAAACCTCGACCCGCTCCAAGCCATAGGGTTCGCTGGTGGTGTCGTACCGGTTGCCCTGCACACGCAGGCCATCTCGCAGCAGACCGTAGCCATAATCAGTGGCATTGAAACCGCGGATAAAGAACAGATCGCCTGCCAGACTGTCGCCGGCGGCAAAGGGGGGCGCGAAGATGCCGGGAACATATCCCAGCACTTGCGTCAGACTTTGCGCCTTTTGGTCCTTAATGCGTTGGCCGGTGACCACCGACACCGAGCGCGGTGTTTCCGACAACGGGGTACTGGTCTTGGTGCCGATCCGACTGTTTTGCGCCTTATAGCCTACATCTGCAGCGATATCCTGGTTGAAACCAGTTTGTTGATAAGTACTCACCGTCGTCGCCGCAAGGGTGAGTTGGCCCGCAGGAGCTGCCTGCAATACGTAGCTGCCGGGGGCTTGAACGGCAGCCGTCAACCCTGAGTTTTGCAGCAACAATGCGAATCCCTGATCGATCGAGTAATCGCCTTCAATACCAGGGGTGGTTAGCCGTGCGGTTTGCTCCGGGGAAAAAGACAGGATCACGTTCGCGCTGGCGGCAAACTGGCTCAAAGCCCTGTCCAGCGGACCGGCCGCAATGGAGAAATGCCGCACCGCACTGGCGGCCAAGGCGCCGGTGGCAAATACGGTGCCGGCTGTGGCGGCGGTAGCAATCAGCAGACCGTAGGTCAAGCCGTGGCAGGAAAGTCGCTGGCGTAGCTGGGTGGAAAGGCGCATTGGTGGATAGACCCTGAAGGTATCGTCGTAATTACCTGTAGGGCCGTTCCAGCTAGGAAAAAGATAACCCCCCGTGTGATTTTTTAATCAAACCATCGGTGTTATCGAAACCCAGTAGCGTGTGAAGTATTTCACCTGGATAGGCAAGGTGGCCTGCAGGTTGGCCAACACTGCATCAGTGGCGTCCAGGCGGAACGTACCGGAGACGCGCAGGCGCGCCGAGACCGTGTCGCACTGCAGGACACCGGACCTATAGCGCGCCAATTCGTCGATTACATCCCCAAGCGGTGCATCCAGCACGATTAATTGCCCGTCGACCCAGGCGGCTTGAACGGCAGCATAAGGACGGATCGGACTCACCTTGAGCCGATCAAAGTCGGCGCTTTGGCCCGCATTGAGCAGCAGGCCGGAGTCGGGTTTGTCGGCCGGGGACACCTGTACTCGATCTTCCAATACGCCTACCCGAGTGGAATCGGCCAGCTGGCGCACAGTAAACCGAGTGCCCAACGCCTGGACCCGCCCCTGGCGAGTCTCAACATAAAACGGTGCCCGTGCGCCCAACCTGCCGGTGTGGATAAGCACCTCACCCTCGCGTAGGCGAATCAAGCGTTGCCGTTCGTCGACTATCACGTCAATCGCCGAGCGGGTATTGAGTTCGATTCGGGTGCCATCGGCCAATTGGATATGTTGCCGTCCACCAACCGGTGTGCGGTAGTCGGCCCACACCGTTCCAACGCGGCTATGTTGTTGGATGTTCCAGCCGAGATAGCCACTACCGCCCAGAATCAGCAGCCATTTGAGTACTTGCCGACGTTGCTGGGTGGTTGATAGCGCACGGCGAGTGACGTCCTGGGGCAGCGCACCCAGGCTGCGTTGCAGCTGTTCCAGCTGATTCCATGCAGCCAGATGGGAAGGATCGCGGTTCAGCCATTGCTGCCAGGCATGACGTTCGGCGGGGGTGGGAGCCTGGGACTGAAATTGCACATACCAAGTGGCGGCGGCTTCAAAGGTTTCGCGATCGGGAGCGGCCATCAGCTACTGGCCAGGATCAATGAACATTCGGTAAACGCCCGGATCATGTGTTTCTTCACCGTGGTCAGCGAAACCTGTAATTGATCGGCGATCTGTTGATAAGTCAGCCCCTCGAACTGAGACAGCATGAAGATCCTTCGCGCGCGCGCCCCGAGTCCGTGCAGGGCTTTATCCACAGCCGTCAGGGTTTCGATGATGATCGCCCTGTCTTCTTCACTGACAACGGTGGGTTCTGGGCGCTCGGCCAAAGCCTCCTTATAGGCCTGTTCGATGGTATGGCGGCGATAACGATCAATCACCAGACCCCTGGCGATCGTGGCCAGGTAATCCCGCGGTTCAAGGATCTGGGAGGCATGTCGCCCACCTAAAATACGCACGAACGTATCGTGGGCAACATCGGCTGCATCGCAGGCGTTATGCAATTTACCTTTGAGCCACCCCTGTAACCACGTGTGGTGTTCCTCGTAGATGTTCTGAACAGCTGCCGTATGAGTAGGAGGGGACATAGGGGCGCAGTGGGCAGGTTAATGATAATCGCTATTATTAACTGCGGCGAGGGTGTCCCACAATAGGTCTTTCATTGAAGTGGTCTGCGCCGGATCCGAAGGCAACGGAGGCTTTCTCGTGGGCTGAATTCAGGATGAATGAAGAAAAAAGCCGGGTTAAGCCCTGTGGGTAAGCCGCTCTGTACCCGGTTGATAACAGGGCTTAAAAAGTCATGATAAACCCGTCTGTGGATAAGTGATGGTTTAATCCACAGGCTTAAAGCAGTTACCCACCGCGCTCATCGGCACATGACCACAGACTTTTGAAACGCTGTACACGACGTATTTAGAGGCTTTTAGAAATCTATCCACAGAAATGGTGCTCAGTAGAAATAAACATAAAAACAAAGATTTAATAAATTTCTCTCTTTTAATTTCTATTGTCTGTGATTCATCCACAGCTGGTTAAATTTTGTGCAAAGGGTTCTTTAGGAAGGGCTAAGTCCCTATACTTGCCGCCAAAGCTGCAAAACTCTTTCAACAGACAATTCCTGATTACCTACATAAGCAGGCACGAGGTGCGTGGTGGATTTCCCTTCCCGTTTTGAAGTGATCGTCATCGGCGGCGGTCATGCCGGTACCGAGGCAGCACTGGCGTCAGCACGCATGGGCGTCAAAACCCTGTTGCTCACGCATAACGTGGAAACCCTCGGTGCGATGAGTTGCAACCCTGCCATCGGTGGCATCGGCAAAAGCCACCTGGTCAAGGAAATTGACGCCCTCGGGGGCGCGATGGCCATGGCCACCGATAAGGGGGGTATTCAATTTCGCGTGCTCAACAGCCGCAAAGGCCCGGCCGTGCGTGCGACTCGCGCACAGGCCGACCGCATCCTGTACAAGGCCGCAGTACGCGAAACCTTGGAAAACCAGCCGAACCTGTGGATATTTCAGCAGGCCGCGGATGACCTGATTGTCGAGCAGGACCAGGTCCGCGGTGTCGTCACCCAGATGGGGCTGCGTTTCTTCGCGCAATCCGTCGTGTTGACCACCGGTACGTTCCTCGGTGGACTTATCCACATCGGCATGCAGAACTATTCGGGTGGCCGCGCGGGTGATCCACCCTCGATTGCTCTGGCCAAACGCCTGCGTGAATTGCCGCTGCGTGTCGGCCGCTTGAAAACCGGAACGCCACCGCGTATCGACGGGCGTTCCGTGGATTTCTCGGTGATGACCGAACAAGCGGGCGACACGCCGATTCCAGTGATGTCGTTCATGGGTTCCAAGGAGCAGCACCCGAAACAGGTCAGCTGCTGGATTACCCACACCAATGCCCGTACTCACGAGATCATCGCGGCGAATCTCGACCGTTCACCGATGTATTCCGGCGTGATCGAAGGCATTGGCCCACGCTACTGTCCGTCGATCGAAGACAAGATCCACCGTTTTGCCGACAAGGAAAGCCATCAGGTCTTTATCGAGCCCGAAGGCCTGACGACCCATGAGTTGTACCCGAACGGGATTTCCACCTCGCTGCCGTTCGATGTGCAAATTCAGATCGTGCAATCGATTCGCGGCATGGAAAACGCGCACATCGTGCGGCCGGGTTACGCCATCGAATATGACTACTTCGACCCGCGTGACTTGAAATACAGCCTCGAAACCAAAGTAATCGGCGGTTTGTTCTTCGCCGGGCAAATCAACGGCACCACCGGTTACGAAGAAGCCGGCGCCCAAGGTTTGCTGGCCGGGGCGAACGCGGCACTGCGTGCACAAGGCAAAGACAGCTGGTGCCCGCGTCGCGATGAGGCTTACATCGGTGTATTGGTCGACGACCTGATTACCCTGGGCACCCAGGAACCGTACCGGATGTTTACCTCCCGAGCGGAATACCGTTTGATCCTGCGCGAAGACAATGCCGATCTGCGCCTGACCGAAAAAGGTCGCGAGCTCGGCCTGGTCGACGATGCGCGCTGGGCCGCCTTCTGCAAAAAACGCGAAAGCATCGCGCTGGAAGAGCAGCGCCTGAAAAGTACCTGGGTTCGTCCGGGCACCGAGCAGGGCGACGCGATTGCGGAAAAATTCGGAACGCCGTTGACCCACGAGTACAACCTGCTGAACCTGCTGTCCCGCCCGGAAATCGACTACGCTGGCCTGGTCGAAGTGACAGGCCATGGTGCAGAAGATCCACAGGTCGCCGAGCAGGTCGAAATCAAGACCAAGTACGCCGGCTACATTGATCGCCAGCAGGACGAAATCGCTCGCCTGCGCGCCAGTGAAGACACCAGGCTGCCTGTGGATATCGATTACACCGGCATCTCCGGGCTGTCGAAAGAAATTCAAAGCAAGCTGGGGATAACTCGCCCCGAGACCCTGGGCCAGGCTTCACGCATCCCCGGCGTCACCCCGGCAGCGATCTCGCTGTTGATGATTCATTTGAAAAAACGCGGCGCGGGCCGTCAGTTGGAGCAAAGCGCTTGAGTTCGTTGGTTACCTTGCAACACGCCGAAGAGTTATCCACAGGAGCGCGCCAATTGGGCGTGGACTTGACCGAAGCCCAGCACGAGTTGCTGCTGGGTTATCTGGCCCTGTTGATCAAATGGAACAAGGCTTACAACCTCACAGCAGTCCGCGATCCCGACGAAATGGTCTCGCGTCATTTGCTCGACAGCTTGAGTGTCATGCCGTTTATAAAAAACGGTCGCTGGCTCGACGTGGGCAGTGGCGGCGGCATGCCGGGCATTCCCTTGGCTATCCTGTTTCCGGAGTCACAGGTCACGTGTCTGGACAGTAACGGCAAGAAGACGCGCTTTCTGACCCAGGTCAAACTCGAGCTCAAGCTGGAAAACCTGCAGGTTATCCACAGCCGCGTTGAAGCCTTCACGCCAGAGCTGCCCTTCAACGGAATTGTTTCCCGGGCGTTCAGCAGCATGGAGAACTTCAGTAACTGGACCCGCCACCTGGGCGACCACGACACCCGCTGGCTGGCAATGAAGGGCGTCCATCCAAGCGATGAGCTGTTAGCATTGCCGGCAGACTTCCACCTCGATAGCGAACACGCCTTGGCCGTACCCGGTTGCCAAGGCCAACGCCATCTGCTGATACTGCGCCGCACGGCATGATTGGGAACACAAGCAAGAATGGCTAAGGTATTCGCGATAGCGAACCAGAAAGGTGGCGTGGGCAAAACCACCACCTGCATCAACCTCGCAGCATCCCTGGTGGCCACCAAGCGCCGGGTGCTGTTGATCGATCTTGATCCACAGGGCAACGCCACCATGGGCAGCGGTGTGGATAAACACGGCCTGGAAAACTCGGTCTATGACTTGCTGATCGGTGAGTGCGACCTGGCCCAGGCCATGCACTACTCCGAACACGGCGGTTATCAACTGCTGCCGGCCAACCGCGACCTGACCGCGGCGGAAGTGGTGCTGCTGGAAATGCAGATGAAAGAAAGCCGTCTGCGCAGCGCCCTGGCACCGATCCGCGAGAATTACGATTACATTCTGATCGACTGCCCGCCCTCGCTGTCGATGCTGACGCTCAACGCCCTGGTCGCCGCCGACGGGGTCATTATTCCCATGCAGTGCGAATATTTTGCATTGGAAGGTTTGAGCGATCTTGTGGATAACATCAAGCGGATTGCCGAGTTGCTCAACCCGAACCTGCAAGTCGAGGGTCTGCTGCGAACCATGTACGATCCGCGCCTGAGCCTGATGAACGATGTTTCGGCCCAGCTCAAGGAACATTTCGGCGATCAGCTTTACGACACGGTGATCCCGCGCAATATCCGCTTGGCCGAAGCACCGAGCTACGGCATGCCGGCCCTGGCTTACGACAAATCGTCGCGTGGTGCCATTGCTTACCTGGCACTGGCTGGCGAGATGGTCCGTCGCCAACGCCGCAATTCACGCACCGCTGCTGCCCAGCCAACTTAAGGAATCCCCATGGCCGTCAAGAAACGAGGTCTAGGACGTGGACTGGATGCACTGTTGAGTGGTCCGACCGTCACGTCGCTTGAAGAACAGGCGGTGCAGGCCGACGAGCGCGAGTTGCAGCACCTGCCCCTGGACCTGATCCAGCGCGGTAAATACCAGCCGCGCCGGGACATGGATCCCCAGGCGCTGGAAGAACTGGCCAATTCGATCAAGGCCCAGGGCGTGATGCAGCCCATCGTGGTCCGCCCGATCGGTGGTGGGCGCTTTGAAATCATCGCCGGCGAGCGCCGCTGGCGTGCAAGCCAACAGGCGGGCAAGGAAACCATCCCGGCAATGGTCCGCGATGTGCCCGACGAAACCGCGATCGCCATGGCCTTGATCGAGAATATCCAGCGTGAAGACCTCAACCCCATCGAAGAAGCGATTGCGTTGCAGCGTTTGCAGCAGGAATTCCAGCTGACCCAGCAACAGGTGGCCGAGGCGGTAGGTAAATCCCGCGTAACCGTCTCCAACCTGCTGCGCCTGATCGCGCTGCCGGAAGTCATCAAGACCATGTTGTCCCATGGCGACCTGGAAATGGGCCATGCCCGTGCATTGCTAGGTTTGCCGGAAAATCAACAGGTTGAAGGGGCGCGACACGTTGTCGCACGGGGGCTCACCGTTCGTCAGACCGAGGCCTTGGTTCGGCAGTGGCTCAGCGGTAAACCTGCACCGGTTGAAACGGCCAAACCTGATCCGGATATCGCGCGTCTCGAGCAGCGCCTGGCCGAGCGCCTGGGCTCTGCGGTGCAAATTCGCCACGGTAAGAAGGGCAAAGGCCAACTGGTCATCGGATATAACTCCCTCGATGAGCTTCAAGGCGTCCTTGCCCACATTCGCTGAAACATTTGCTTATGTAGCGCGTGATCGGAAATCACTACCCGACAGTTGAATAGGGGCTGAACCGCCCCTATACTCTGCGCGCATTTTGTCGGCACAAATTATGCCAAGTTATTGATTTCCGGCAGCCGACCATTGAGGAGCAAGAGTGATGGAAACCCGCACGCCAAACACGTTGCCGTTCCATCGCTTGGCCGTTTTCCCGGTTTTAGTGGCTCAATTTGTCATCCTGCTGATCGCCGCATTGGCGCTTTGGTATTGGCATGGAGTCGTAGCCGGATATTCAGGACTCTGCGGAGGCCTGATAGCCTTGCTGCCCAATATGTATTTTGCTCACAGGGCCTTTCGGTTTTCCGGCGCCCGAGCAGCCCAGGCCATCGTCCGGTCTTTTTATGCCGGCGAGGCGGGGAAACTGATTTTGACGGCAGTGCTGTTTGCACTGACCTTTGCAGGTGTGAAGCCATTGGCGCCGCTGGCTGTATTCGGTGTCTTCGTGTTGACCCAACTGGTCAGCTGGTTCGCTCCCCTGCTAATGAAAACAAGACTTTCGAAACCTTAGGGCGTTTGAGGCAACCATGGCAGAAACAACCGCTTCGGGCTATATCCAGCACCACTTGCAGAACCTGACCTTCGGTCAGCTTCCCAACGGCGGCTGGGGCTTCGCCCACACCGCAGCAGAAGCCAAAGAAATGGGCTTCTGGGCTTTCCACCTGGATACTCTGGGCTGGTCGGTCGCATTGGGTCTGATCTTCGTCCTGATTTTCCGCATGGCGGCGAAGAAGGCGACTTCCGGTCAACCGGGTGCTCTGCAGAACTTCGTTGAAGTATTGGTCGAATTCGTCGATGGCAGCGTGAAAGACAGCTTCCATGGCCGTAGCCCGGTGATCGCACCGCTGGCGCTGACCATCTTCGTCTGGGTGTTCCTGATGAACGCCGTCGACCTGATCCCGGTCGACTGGATTCCTCAACTGGCCATCCTGATCTCCGGCGATCACCACATTCCATTCCGTGCGGTCTCCACCACGGACCCTAACGCCACCCTGGGCATGGCCCTGTCGGTGTTCGCGTTGATCATTTTCTACAGCATCAAGGTCAAGGGCATCGGCGGTTTCATCGGCGAACTGACCCTGCACCCATTCGGCAGCAAGAACATTTTCGTTCAGGCCCTGCTGATTCCGGTGAACTTCCTGCTGGAATTCGTCACCCTGGTCGCCAAGCCTATTTCCCTGGCCCTGCGACTGTTCGGCAACATGTATGCCGGCGAACTGGTGTTCATCCTGATCGCTGTGATGTTCGGCAGCGGCCTGCTCTGGCTTAGCGGCCTGGGCGTTGTTCTGCAGTGGGCGTGGGCTGTGTTCCACATCCTGATCATTACCCTGCAGGCCTTCATCTTCATGATGCTGACCATCGTCTACCTGTCGATGGCGCACGAAGAGAACCATTAAGACCGGTCTCGACCAGTCTGATGTCCTTCCCGGTGAAACGGGAAGGTGGCCCACCAGGGCTGATGAAACGATTTGTTTTACCGCTTTAAAATCTAAAAAACCTAAACCATACGACGTAAAAGTCGGGAGGAAAGATGGAAACTGTAGTTGGTCTAACCGCTATCGCTGTTGCACTGTTGATCGGCCTGGGCGCCCTGGGTACTGCCATTGGTTTCGGCCTGCTGGGCGGCAAGTTCCTGGAAGGCGCAGCGCGTCAGCCAGAAATGGTTCCAATGCTGCAAGTTAAAATGTTCATCGTCGCCGGCCTGCTCGACGCCGTGACCATGATCGGCGTTGGTATCGCTCTGTTCTTCACCTTCGCGAACCCCTTCGTTGGTCAACTCGCTGGCTGATCACTCGATTTCGAGTGATTGGGGTGTTGGACAACGAATGAGCGAGGTGTTGGCGTGAACATTAATGCAACCCTGATTGGCCAATCCGTTGCGTTCTTCATTTTTGTAGTGTTTTGCATGAAGTTCGTGTGGCCTCCGGTCATCGCGGCTTTGCACGAACGTCAGAAGAAGATCGCGGACGGCTTGGACGCTGCCAGCCGTGCAGCTCGCGACCTGGAGTTGGCCCAAGAGAAAGTGGGTCATCAACTGCGCGAAGCTAAAGCACAGGCAGCTGAGATCATTGAGCAAGCCAAGAAACGCGGTAACCAGATCGTCGAAGAGGCTGTTGAAAAAGCCCGCGTCGAAGCTGACCGTGTGAAGGCTTCGGCTCATGCCGAGATCGAACAGGAACTGAACGGCGTCAAAGACGCGCTGCGTGCCCAACTGGGTGCTCTGGCGGTCGGCGGTGCTGAGAAGATCCTTGGTGCCACAATCGATCAAAACGCGCACGCGGAGCTGGTTAACAAACTGGCTGCTGAAATTTAAGCGAGGGCGATCATGGCAGAACTGACCACGTTGGCCCGACCTTACGCTAAGGCAGCCTTCGAGCACGCCCAGGCCCACCAGCAGCTGGCCTCTTGGTCAGCCATGCTCGGCCTGGCTGCAGCCGTGTCGCAGGACGACACCATGCAGCGCGTGCTCAAGGCCCCGCGCCTGACGAGCGCAGACAAGGCCGCCACTTTTATTGAAGTGTGCGGCGACAAGTTCGATGTGAAAGTGCAGAACTTCATCAATGTCGTTGCCGAAAACGACCGACTCCCGCTTCTGCCGGAGATCGCCGCGCTGTTCGACCTGTACAAGGCCGACGCAGAGAAATCGGTAGACGTTGAAGTGACCAGTGCTTTCGCATTGAACCAAGAACAGCAAGACAAACTCGCCAAGGTTCTCAGTGCACGACTCAATCGGGAAGTGCGCCTGCAAGCTTCGGAGGACGCATCCCTGATTGGTGGTGTTGTTATTCGTGCCGGCGACCTGGTTATCGATGGCTCGATTCGCGGCAAAATCGCGAAACTTGCCGAAGCATTGAAATCTTGAGTTTGAAGGGGCAGCAGAGCAATGCAGCAACTCAATCCTTCCGAAATAAGTGAAATTATCAAGGGCCGCATCGACAAGCTCGATGTGACCTCCCAAGCCCGTAACGAAGGCACTGTCGTCAGCGTATCTGACGGCATCGTGCGGATTCACGGTCTGGCCGACGTTATGTACGGCGAGATGATCGAGTTTCCGGGCGGCGTCTACGGTATGGCCCTCAACCTGGAGCAAGACTCCGTAGGTGCCGTTGTATTGGGCGCGTACACCAGTCTGGCTGAAGGCATGAGCGCCAAGTGCACTGGCCGCATCCTGGAGGTTCCGGTTGGTAAGGAACTGCTGGGCCGCGTAGTCGACGCACTGGGTAACCCTGTTGACGGCAAAGGTCCACTGGGCAACACCGAGACCGACGCGGTCGAGAAAGTTGCTCCGGGCGTGATCTGGCGTAAGTCGGTAGACCAGCCTGTACAGACTGGCTACAAGGCTGTCGATGCCATGATTCCTGTCGGCCGTGGCCAGCGTGAGCTGATCATCGGTGACCGTCAGATCGGTAAAACCGCTCTGGCCATCGACGCAATCATCAACCAGAAGAACAGCGGAATTTTCTGCGTCTACGTAGCCATCGGTCAGAAGCAATCGACCATCGCCAACGTGGTTCGCAAGCTGGAAGAAAACGGCGCCCTGGCCAACACGATCATCGTGGCTGCCAGTGCTTCGGAATCTCCTGCGCTGCAATTCCTGGCACCGTACTCCGGTTGCACCATGGGTGAATTCTTCCGCGACCGCGGTGAAGACGCGCTGATCGTTTACGACGATCTGTCCAAGCAGGCCGTGGCTTACCGCCAGATCTCCCTGCTGCTGCGCCGTCCACCAGGCCGTGAAGCTTACCCAGGCGACGTGTTCTATCTCCACTCCCGTCTGCTGGAGCGCGCATCCCGCGTTTCGGAAGAGTACGTAGAGAAGTTCACCAACGGCGCAGTGACCGGCAAAACCGGTTCCCTGACCGCACTGCCGATCATCGAAACCCAGGCTGGCGACGTTTCCGCGTTCGTTCCGACCAACGTGATTTCCATCACCGACGGTCAGATCTTCCTGGAATCGGCCATGTTCAACTCAGGCATCCGCCCTGCAGTGAACGCCGGTGTTTCGGTATCCCGTGTGGGTGGTGCCGCTCAGACCAAGATCATCAAGAAGCTCTCCGGTGGTATCCGTACCGCTCTGGCTCAGTACCGTGAACTGGCGGCATTCGCCCAGTTCGCTTCTGACCTGGACGAAGCGACCCGTAAGCAACTTGAGCATGGTCAGCGCGTTACCGAGCTGATGAAGCAGAAGCAATACGCCCCAATGTCGATCGCTGACATGGCGTTGTCGCTGTATGCCGCTGAGCGTGGGTTCCTGACCGACGTTGAAATCGCCAAGGTCGGCAGCTTTGAACAAGCGCTGATTGCTTACTTCAACCGCGATCACGCCGATTTGATGGCGAAGATCAACGTGAAGGGTGACTTCAATGACGATATCGACGCTGGCATGAAAGCCGGTATCGAGAAGTTCAAGGCCACCCAAACCTGGTAAGCCGCAGCGGGAGCCGCAAGGCTCCCGCTTGCTAACCTGATAGGTGTTACATGGCAGGCGCAAAAGAGATTCGCAGTAAGATTGCGAGCATCAAAAGCACGCAAAAAATTACCAGCGCCATGGAAAAAGTGGCGGTCAGCAAAATGCGCAAGGCACAAATGCGCATGGCTGCTAGCCGTCCTTATGCGGAGCGTATCCGCCAGGTAATTGGGCATCTGGCCAACGCCAACCCGGAATACCGCCACCCCTTCATGATCGAACGCGCCGTTAAGCGTGTGGGTTATGTGGTTGTGAGCAGTGACCGTGGTTTGTGCGGTGGTTTGAATACCAACCTGTTCAAGGCCCTGGTCAAGGACATGGCGGTAAACCGCGAAAACGGCGTCGAGATCGATCTGTGTGTAGTTGGTAGCAAGGGTGCGGCCTTTTTCCGCAACTTCGGCGGTAACGTCGTTGCAGCTATCAGCCACCTGGGTGAAGAGCCGTCGATCAATGATTTGATCGGCAGTGTGAAGGTGATGCTGGATGCGTACCTGGAAGGCCGGATTGACCGCCTGTCCGTGGTATCCAACAAATTCATCAACACCATGACCCAGCAGCCGACCGTGGAGCAATTGATTCCACTGGTGGCGACCCCGGATCAGGAACTCAAGCACCACTGGGACTACCTCTACGAACCAGACGCCAAAGAGCTGCTTGATGGCTTGATGGTGCGCTACGTGGAGTCGCAGGTGTACCAGGCGGTGGTCGAGAACAACGCAGCTGAACAAGCGGCGCGGATGATCGCGATGAAAAACGCTACCGATAACGCCGGTGATCTGATCAGCGATTTGCAGCTGATCTACAACAAGGCGCGTCAGGCTGCGATCACCCAAGAGATCTCGGAAATCGTCGGCGGCGCTGCCGCGGTTTAACGGTTCAAATATTCAGAGGATCCAGCTATGAGTAGCGGACGTATCGTTCAAATCATCGGCGCCGTTATCGACGTGGAATTCCCACGCGACAGCGTACCGAGCATCTACAACGCGCTGAAAGTACAAGGCGCGGACACTACCCTGGAAGTTCAGCAGCAGCTGGGCGACGGCGTGGTTCGTACCATTGCGATGGGTTCCACCGAAGGCTTGAAGCGCGGTCTGGACGTTATCGACTCCGGCGCTGCCATCTCCGTACCGGTCGGTAAAGCGACCCTGGGCCGGATCATGGACGTACTGGGCAACCCGATCGACGAAGCTGGCCCGATCGACACCGAAGAGCGTTGGGGTATCCACCGCGCTGCGCCGTCGTTCGCAGAGCAGGCAGGCGGCAACGACCTGCTGGAAACCGGCATCAAGGTTATCGACCTGGTTTGCCCGTTCGCCAAAGGCGGTAAAGTCGGTCTGTTCGGTGGTGCCGGTGTAGGCAAGACCGTAAACATGATGGAACTGATCCGTAACATCGCCATCGAGCACAGCGGTTATTCCGTGTTCGCCGGTGTGGGTGAGCGTACTCGTGAGGGTAACGACTTCTACCACGAGATGAAGGACTCCAACGTTCTGGACAAAGTGGCGCTGGTTTACGGTCAGATGAACGAGCCGCCGGGAAACCGTCTGCGCGTGGCACTGACCGGCCTGACCATGGCCGAGAAGTTCCGTGACGAAGGTAACGACGTTCTGCTGTTCGTCGACAACATCTACCGTTACACCCTCGCCGGTACTGAAGTATCCGCACTGCTGGGCCGTATGCCTTCGGCAGTAGGTTACCAGCCGACCCTGGCTGAAGAGATGGGCGTTCTGCAGGAACGTATCACTTCGACCAAGGAAGGTTCGATCACTTCGATCCAAGCGGTATACGTACCTGCGGACGACTTGACCGACCCGTCGCCAGCGACCACCTTCGCCCACTTGGACGCCACCGTCGTACTGTCCCGTGACATCGCTTCCCTGGGTATCTACCCAGCGGTCGATCCACTGGACTCGACTTCGCGCCAGCTGGACCCGAACGTGATCGGCCAGGAGCACTACGACACCGCTCGCGGCGTTCAGTACGTGCTGCAGCGTTACAAAGAACTGAAGGACATCATTGCGATCCTGGGTATGGACGAGCTGTCGGAAGCCGACAAGCAGTTGGTAAACCGTGCTCGTAAGATCCAGCGCTTCTTGTCGCAGCCGTTCTTCGTGGCTGAAGTCTTCACCGGTGCTTCGGGTAAATACGTTTCCCTGAAAGACACCATTGCTGGCTTCAAAGGCATCCTCAACGGTGACTACGACCACCTGCCAGAACAAGCGTTCTACATGGTCGGCGGCATCGAAGAAGCGATCGAGAAAGCCAAGAAACTGTAATCCAGGCGCCCGGAAACGGGCGCTCATCAGGTTGAGGCAATCAGATGGCTATGACAGTCCATTGCGATATCGTCAGTGCGGAAGGGGAAATCTTCTCCGGTCTGGTAGAAATGGTGATTGCACACGGCGAACTCGGTGACCTGGGTATTGCCATGGGTCACGCGCCATTGATCACCAGCTTGAAGCCAGGTCCGATCACTCTGACCAAGCAAGGCGGGGAAAAGGAGGTGTTTTACATCTCCGGTGGTTTCCTTGAGGTTCAGCCGAACATGGTCAAGGTACTTGCCGACACCGTGCAACGTGCTGGCGACCTGGATGAAGCCTCCGCTCAGGAAGCCGTCAAGGCTGCCGAGAAGGCCCTGAACGAAAAAGGCGCAGACTTCGACTACAGCGCTGCTGCAGTCCGTCTGGCCGAGGCCGCAGCTCAGCTGCGTACTCTCCAGCAGATCCGCAAAAAGTAAGCGGCCACGCCGTCATGCTTCATGCGCGATTGATTAAAAAGGGTAGCCTCGGCTACCCTTTTTCTTTTTTGCAAAACACTTCTTTGGTCTGAACCCGGACCGCCCAGGATTGGTAGCCATTCATGTCTCTTGAAATCGTCATTCTCGCCGCAGGCCAGGGCACCCGTATGCGTTCGGCCCTGCCTAAGGTGCTGCACCCGGTCGCGGGTAATTCCATGCTTGGGCATGTTATCCACAGCGCTCGTCAGTTGGACCCGCAACGTATCCACGTGGTGATCGGCCACGGTGCTGATGTGGTGCGCGAGCGCCTGGCGGCGGATGACCTGAATTTCGTCTTGCAGGACAAACAACTGGGCACCGGCCACGCCACCGCGCAGGCTGTGCCGTTCATCACCGCCGACACGGTGCTGATCCTCTACGGCGACGTGCCGCTGATCGAAGTGCAAACCCTGCAACGCCTGCTAAAACATGTGGTACCCGGCCAGATGGGCCTGCTCACCGTTGAGCTGGATGACCCGACCGGCTACGGGCGTATCGTGCGCAACGCCGATGGCAAGGTTGCCGCCATCGTTGAACACAAGGACGCCAGCGAAGCCCAGCGTGCGATCACCGAAGGCAATACCGGTATCCTCGCCGTTCCGGCCAACAAGCTCGCCGACTGGATGAGCCGCCTGTCCAACAACAACGCCCAGGGCGAGTACTACCTCACCGACGTCATCGAGATGGCCGTGAATGATGGCCTGGTAGTCGCCACCGAACAGCCACACGACCCGATGGAAGTGCAGGGCGCCAACGACCGCAAGCAACTCGCCGAGCTGGAGCGTCACTACCAACTGCGCGAAGGCCGTCGCCTGATGGCCCAGGGCGTAACCCTGCGCGACCCTGCGCGTTTTGATGTGCGCGGTGAGGTCACCGTGGGCCGTGACGTGCTGATCGATATCAACGTGATCCTCGAAGGCCGCGTGATCATTGAAGACGACGTGGTGATTGGCCCGAACTGCGTGATCAAGGACAGCACCCTGCGCAAAGGCGTGGTGGTAAAAGCCAACAGCCATATCGACGGTGCCGTGATGGGCGAGGGCAGCGATGCCGGGCCGTTTGCGCGGTTGCGTCCTGGCACTGTGATGGATGCCAAGGCCCATGTGGGTAACTTCGTTGAATTGAAGAATGCCCATTTGGGAGAAGGCGCCAAGGCCGGTCACCTGACTTACCTGGGTGACGCGGTAATCGGTGCGCGCACCAATATCGGCGCTGGCACCATCACTTGCAATTATGATGGCGCCAACAAGCACCAGACCGTATTGGGCGAAGACGTGTTTATCGGCTCCAACAACTCGCTGGTCGCCCCGGTCAGGCTGGGTGATGGCGCCACGACCGCCGCCGGCTCCACCATCAATCAGGATGTGGATAACTTGCAGCTGGCCGTCGCCCGAGCCCGCCAGCGCAACATCGACGGCTGGAAACGCCCGGTCAAAATCAAAAAGACCTGAGTTATTCACAATATATAAGCAGCATAGCCTCAAAGTGGGAGGGGGCTTGCCCCCGATGGCGGTGGGTCAGTGGCAGATGAGCTGACTGACCCAACGCTACCGGGGGCAAGCCCCCTCTCACATGTTCATATGTGTCGTTTAAAAAATCTGTTCCCGACGCTTGACGATACCCTCCCAATAGGTTTTGATTGCCTTCGTTATCTTTCGAAACGAAACTTATCACTACCATGTCGAAACGTAATACACCTCAACGACGCCACAACATCCTCGCCCTGCTCAACGAACAGGGCGAAGTCAGTGTGGATGAATTGGCCAAGCGTTTCGAAACTTCCGAAGTCACCATCCGCAAGGACCTGGCCGCCCTGGAAAGCAACGGTTTATTGCTGCGGCGCTACGGTGGCGCAATCACCATGCCTCAGGAATTGGTCGGCGATCCTGCCCAACCCGTTTCTGCGTACAAGCGCGCCATTGCTCGTGCTGCAGTCAAACGCCTGCGCGAACACGCCCGCATCATCATCGACAGCGGCAGCACCACCGCCGCCATGATCCCCGAGCTGGGCCACCAGCCTGGCCTGGTGGTGATGACCAACTCCCTGCATGTGGCCAGCGCTCTGAGCGAATTGGAACACGAGCCGGTGCTGTTGATGACCGGCGGCACCTGGGACCCGCATTCGGACTCGTTCCAGGGCCAGGTCGCCGAGCAAGTGCTGCGGTCCTACGACTTTGATCAACTGTTCATCGGTGCCGATGGCATCGATCTGGAGCGTGGCACCACCACTTTCAACGAATTGCTGGGCCTGAGCCGCGTGATGGCCGAAGTCGCCCGTGAAGTGGTGGTGATGGTCGAATCCGACAAGATCGGCCGCAAGATTCCCAACCTGGAACTGCCTTGGGGCAGCGTCCATACCCTGATCACCGATGATCGCCTGCCGCTTGAGGCCCGCGACCAGATCCAAGCCCGCGGCATCACGTTGATATGCGCGGCAATCATCTAGGAGAAACACCATGTGTGGCATTGTTGGCGCAGTCGCTGAACGTAACATTACGCCCATCCTGATCGAAGGCCTCAAGCGCCTGGAATACCGTGGCTATGACAGCGCCGGTGTGGCGGTTTTCACCAACGGCGGCAAGCTTGAGCGCATGCGTCGCCCGGGCAAAGTCAGCGAACTGGACCAGGCCCTGGCCGGCGAGCCGCTGGTCGGTCGCCTGGGCATTGCCCACACCCGCTGGGCCACCCACGGCGCACCGTGCGAGCGCAATGCCCACCCTCATTTCTCCGGTGACTTGGCGGTGGTGCACAACGGCATCATCGAAAACCACGAAGTGCTGCGCGAACAGCTCAAGGCCCTGGGCTACGTGTTCACCTCGGACACCGACACCGAAGTCATCGCCCACCTGCTCAACCATAAGCTCAAGGACCACAACGACCTCACCAACGCCCTCAAGGCCACGGTCAAGGAACTGCACGGTGCCTACGGCCTGGCGGTGATCAGTGCCAGCCAGCCCGACCGCGTCGTGGCCGCCCGCAGTGGCAGCCCGCTGGTGATCGGCCTGGGCCTGGGTGAGAACTTCCTGGCCTCCGACCAACTGGCCCTGCGCCAGGTGACTGACCGCTTCATGTACCTGGAAGAAGGCGATATTGCCGACATCCGTCGCGAAAGCGTGGCGATCTGGGACATTAACGGCAACTCCGTCGAGCGCGAAGCCGTGCAATACCGCGACGGCGCCGAAGCCGCCGACAAGGGCGAGTTCCGGCACTTCATGCTCAAGGAAATCCATGAGCAACCGTCCGTGGTGCAACGCACGCTGGAAGGTCGCTTGAGCCAGAACCAAGTACTGGTCAACGCCTTCGGCCCACAGGCCGCCGAGCTGTTCGCCAAGGTCCGCAATGTGCAGATCGTCGCCTGCGGCACCAGCTATCACGCCGGCATGGTCGCGCGTTATTGGTTGGAAGAACTGGCTGGCATCCCGTGCCAGGTCGAAGTGGCCAGCGAGTTCCGTTACCGCAAGGTGGTGGTACAGCCCGATACGTTGTTCGTAACCATCTCCCAGTCCGGTGAAACCGCCGACACCCTGGCCGCCCTGCGCAACGCCAAGGAGCTGGGTTTCCTGGCCAGCCTGGCGATCTGCAACGTCAGCATCAGCTCCCTGGTGCGTGAGTCCGACCTGACCTTACTCACCCAGGCCGGTCGCGAAATCGGCGTGGCCTCCACCAAGGCATTCACCACCCAGTTGGTCGGCCTGTTGCTGCTGACCCTGTCCCTGGGCCAAGTGCGTGGCACTCTCGCCGCTGGCGTGGAAGCCACCCTGGTCGAAGAACTGCGTCGCCTGCCGACCCGCCTGGGCGAAGCCCTGGCCATGGACAGCACCGTGGAAAAAGTCGCCGAACTGTTCGCCGACAAGAACCACACCCTGTTCCTCGGCCGTGGCGCGCAATACCCCGTGGCGATGGAAGGCTCGCTCAAACTCAAGGAAATCTCGTACATCCACGCCGAAGCCTACCCGGCCGGCGAACTCAAACACGGCCCGCTGGCCCTGGTGGATGACGACATGCCAGTGGTCACCGTGGCGCCGAACAATGAACTGTTGGAAAAGCTCAAGTCCAACCTGCAGGAAGTGCGTGCCCGAGGCGGCCAGCTGATCGTGTTCGCCGACGAAAAGGCCGGCATGACCAATGGCGAAGGCACCCACGTCATCAACATGCCGCACATCCACGACACCTTGTCGCCGATCCTCTACACCATCCCGCTGCAACTGCTGTCGTACTACGTGGCCGTGCTCAAGGGCACAGACGTTGACCAGCCGCGTAACTTGGCGAAGTCGGTGACGGTGGAGTAATCCGCCGCTTCCCGGGGACCCGCCCGTTCGGGTCTCCACTGCCAACCCTCCCTAAGGCACAAACTCCACCCGCAACCCCCGACTCGCACTGCGCCCCTGATCGTCGCTGACCCGCAACCGGTACTCCCCCGACTTCCCCGGTCGCCAATTCAGCGTGGCCTGTGGCGAGCCCTGGCCGATCAAGGTTTGGTCAGCAAACCAGTACAGGGTCACCGCATCGCTGGCCGCGTTCGCGTTCAGCGGGATGCTTTCCTGGGGCTGGGACAGGCGTAGTTGGTAGCTTACTTGGGTCAACGGCGAACGAATCTGCGGCGCTTCGCTCTGGTCGCTGATGCGGTTGGGCTGGCAGTTTTTCATCACATTGGGCGGTGTACGGCGCGGCAGGCCGGCGGCGCGGTACAGGCGTTGTACGTCGCTGGGCCAGAACTCGAAGACTTCCTCGCGGGTGTATTGCGGATCGAACGGTGGGCAGGCCGCTTTGCCGGTGCGGGTGTCGATCAGCACCGGGCGGTGCAGGTTGGACACGCGAATCGGTGAGACGCCAGGGATGTACCAGGTCTTTCGGGTTTGCGGGCACCAGCGGTTGGGCAGGTCGCCGGAGGCGGCGCAGACGTCGATGCGCACCAGTCCGGCAGGTGGCTTGTCGGCCTTGATGACGACGTTCGGCAAAGCCAATGGCAGGGCGTCGGCGATACGGAAGAACAGCGGCGCGGCGGTCTTGGCACCGATAAATGCAGGGTTGGGGCGCCCGTCGAAGTTACCCACCCACACCACCAGCACATACGGGCCCACCAGGCCGGCGCTCCATGCATCATGAAAGCCCCAGGACGTGCCGGTTTTCCACGCGGTGCGCCAATGGTGCGCGGGCAGGCCATCCGGACGCGGGTTGCGGCGCAGCATGTCGCGCACCATGAAAGCGGCCTGAGGGGTGAGCAATTGCACGCCTATGGATGGCGGTTGTTCCTGCACATAGCGCAACGGTCGCAGATGCCCGTCGCCCGCCAGCATTACGTATAGACGCGCCAGCTCCTCCGGGGTCATCTCACCGCCGCCAAGGGCCAGGGCCAGGCCATAGTGGCTCTCATCGCGCAGGCCCTTGATGCCGGCGCGTTGCAACAAACCATACAACGACGGCGACTTGACCTGGCTGGCCAGCCACACCGCCGGGATATTGCGACTACGGATCAAAGCGTCCCGCGCCGTCAGCGGGCCGACAAAACTGCCGTCGAAATTTTCCGGCTGGAAGTAGCCGAAGTTACTGGGCAAATCCTTGAGGATACTCATGGGATGGATAATCCCCTGGTCCAGCGCCAGCCCGTACAGAAAGGGCTTGAGCGTCGACCCCGGCGAGCGTCGGGACAACACGCCGTTGACCTGGCCGTGGATGCCTGTGGATAAGTAATCCGCCGAGCCCACCAACGCCTTGACGCTCTGGTCGCGGCTGTCGATCAGGATGGCCGTTGCGTTTTCCACACCCGTGCTGCGGCGCTCGGCGATAAAACCGCTGATCAAACGTTCAAGCAATTGCTGAAGCGGCAGGTTGAGAGTGCTGTTGATTTGCGTGCCGGTCTGGGAGGCCAGCAGCTGTTCGCTCAGGTGCGGCGCCAGAAACGGGATCTGCTGGCGGTTGCGTGCTTCAAGGGGCAGGTCGAGCAGACTGTCATTGCGCGGGTCTTGTGGATAAGTGTTGCGCCAGTCGGCCATCAAGCGCAGCCGGGCGTTCTGCAGCGACGGCCCGAAACGCGCCCGTCGCCCGGGTTGCTGGGGGATGACCGCCAGGGCCAGTGCTTCTGACAATGACAGCGTTGCCGCAGCCTTGCCGAAGTAGATGCGGCTCGCCGCTTCGGCGCCTTCGATATTGCCGCCCATGGGCGCCAGGTTGAGGTAAGCCTCAAGAATCTCGTGCTTGCTGTAGCGCGCCTCCAGCCACAGCGCCAAGGCTATTTGCTGCACTTTGCCCGGCACCTGGCGGGTGTTCAGATCCCACAGGCGCCGCGCCAGTTGCATGCTCAAGGTCGATCCGCCCTGACGCTGGCCGCCGCTGTAGGTGGCCATGGCCGCACGCAGCAATGCCGCCGGATTGACCCCCGGATGCCAGTAGAAATTGCGGTCTTCCTTGAGCAACAAGGCGTCGATCAGTGACGGCGACATGCGCTCCAGCGGCAGCCACAGGCGATATTGGCCGTCATCCGCCAGGGTCATGCGCAGCAACGAGCCGTCATCGGCCAGCACCACCCGTGATGAGGTGACGGCCTGTTCCAACGAAGCATGGGGCCACAGCCGCAGCCCCGCCAGGAGCGCCGCCGCTGCCAGCAGCGGCGCCAGGCGTTTAAGGCTGGGTGATTTCAAGCTGGCCTACTTTGCCGCGCCCTTGCAGGGTGGTTTCGTACATGCCTTCGGCGTAGGCCGGTGGCGTGTTGAAGGTGCCCGCGTTGGTGGCGCGTACGCGGTACACGAAGGTGCCTGCGTCACGCAGCGCAGTGCCGTACAGCACCACCCGATCATCACGCACATCCACGTAATCCGGCTGCCAGTTGCTCAGCTCGGTTTCACCGATGGGCGCCTGCCAGGTGTCGGCCTCTTGGCTGTCTTCACTGGACTCCACGTACTCGGCGTCGTCGCCTTCGCCTTCACTGTCCTCGGTGCTCGCCGCTTCCGGCTCCGGCGCCACGTTATACACAGGCTCGACACCGCCGGGCAGCAGGTCGACTACCGCCACCTGCTGCACCTGGTCGCGGTCGGTGGCGCGCAGACGCAGGCGCACCAGGAACTCTTCGCCCACCGCCACTGTGCTCAGCGGTTCGCCTTTGAGGTCGAGGTACTCGTGGATGATTTCCAGGCCATTGTTGATTGGCTTGAGCTTGGCACCCTTGTCGAAACCGGCTTCGCTGAGCATATAGAACGCCGCCGGGCCGTCGGACTTCTCCATCACCAGCTTCTTAGTGGCGGCCGGTACGGCAGCACGCGGCGGCTGGCCGGCCATGTCCAGCAGTTGTTGCTGCTTGTCGCTCAACCACGCGGTGGCCTTGAGAGTCATGTCGCTTTGGGCGCGCTGGCCGTAGTTGTCCAGGGCGCGCAGCAGCAGGGCCGCCGACAGCGAGTTATAGCGCTGCTCATTGAGCCGCTTGCCGAGCTTATCCAGCAGTGCCGTGGGCACATCGTCCATCAGTTCAGGGAAGTGGCGCGCCAGCAGGTGCAAGTGTTCGGCATCGTGCACCAGCGGGTCGTAGTACAGGCCGTCGCTGTCCCACTTATCCACAAGGGTGCGCCATGGGATCTTGCGGAACAAGGCATCGGCCTGCCGATCCTGCTTGAGCAACTTGTAGCTGGCGGCCAGGTAAGCTGCGCCCAGGTCGTTCTGCCAGGTGTCCTTGAAGTAGCTTTCGTAACGTTCGCGGATATCGCTCAAGGCGCCGCTGACCAGAATCCCCTGACGGCTCAACAGGTAACTGGCGTAGGCGCGATTGCGCAATTCCGACAGGCCTTCGCTAGGACCGTTGGCCAGGTCTGTCAGATAAGCATTCGAGCGTACCAACAGGTCTTCCGGTACCGGCAGCCCGTGCTCTTTGGCTTCGATCAGGAAGTCGGTGGCGTATAGGCTGGCGTACGGCGCCACGTCGGGGTTGGCAGCCCACAAGCCGAAGCCACCGGCCTGGTTCTGGCGCTGGCGCAGCATGCGTACCGCACTGCCGAAGGCTTGCTCGGCCTCCGGTGCCGTGCCCCCCCAAATCAACGCCGGCATGGCCTTGGACACCAATTGTTCGGTGCAGGCATAGCCGTAGTCATCCAAGTAATGCTTGAGGCCGTTGGCCCATACCAGCGGCGAAGCAGCCACGCCCAGCTGTACGTCGCGCAGTTGGCCGAATAGCTCACGGGTGGGTTTGAGTTCTTTGCTGGCGCTGTCGAAGCGTCCCAGGCTCAGGGCCACGCGATGCTCACTCAGAGGACGGATCGACGTGGTCTCGGCCACTTGAATACGTTTGCCGTCCGGCAGCACCGCGACAAAGCGCAGGTCTGCCGAACCCAGGGTTTCGCCCACTTTGATCCTGAACTGCGCAGTGCCTTCTTTGCGCGGTTGCAGGGCCAGCGTGCTGGCCTTGTCGCCCTGTACCACCAGACCAGTGCTGGTCTGCAGTTCAAACTTCACGTCCGCCGCCGCCTCCAGGTTACTGAAGACCCCGGCACTCACGTTGAACACATCGCCCGGTGCCACAAAGGCCGGCACGTTCGGTGTGATGACCAGCGGCCCGCGCACGTCGGTGTTGGTCTCGCTCACGCCGACGCTGTCGCTGTCCACCGACACCGCAAACAGGTGCAGTTTGCCGTTGAAGCTGTCCGGCACTTGATAGTGCAGCACGGTTTCGCCGGCAGGCAGGTCCACCAGACCCGACCACCAGGCCACCGGTGGCTGATGTTTGCGCTTGAACGGGTTGAGATGGTTCGCCAGGGCGCCTTCGGTATCGCCGCCGGGCGCGGCCCCACTGAGCAGACGGCTGAATTCCGGCAGGATCAGGTCAAGGATCTGACTGGTGCCGACCTCCAACGCGCGCTTCTGGAAGAAGAAACCCAATGGGTCCGGCGTCTGATAACGCGCCACCTGCAGGATGCCTTCGTCCACCGCGTACACCACCGCACGGCCCGGACGGTCGGCGGTGACCTTGATATCCAGGGTCTGCCCCGGCTCGATCTTCGCCGGGCCTTCCACCTTCAGCGCCATGCGTCGTGCATCCAAGTTGATGCTGAACGGCACAACACCGTAGGACAGCGGGCTCATGTACACCTCCGGCGAGCCCATATCGCGTACGAATTGCACGTTAACGTAGGCATTGCCCTCAAGCCCTGCCGGTACGCGGATATGTTGCACGCTGGTGGTGCTGTCGGCCTTGAACCACTGTTGGGTGTAGACCTTGTCGCGTTCGATGGTGATCAGGCCCGCGCCGGTATACGGCGCCCGCAGGCTGATGGCGATCTCGTCACCGGTGGCGTAGCTGGATTTATCCAGGCGCAATTGCAGCTCGGCGTTACGCTCCAGGGAGCGCGAGGTATTGCCGTGCCCGGCCACGCTGTAGTCGATCTGGTTGAGCAGGTTACCGTTGGCATCCTTGACCTGCAGGGTGAAATCTCCCGGCGTCGCGGTGTTCAGTGTCTGCCTGGCGCCGTCCTTGGTCATCGCCAGCGGTGAGGCCGGTTGGCTGATGTTCTTGATGCGCGACTCGTACTTGTACGTGCCGTTGGACTGTTTCACCAGCACCGAGACATAGCGGTGTTCCACCACTTCACTGGTCAGGCCATCTACCGCCAGCGGCGTGAGGTCCGGTGCCACGGCCAGCCATTGCACCTGGCGTGGCGCATCCTTGGCGACGTACGACAGCGAATCCTGACTTTTCACACCCACCAGGTAGGGCGCGGACGACACAAGCAAAGCACTTTGCGCGGCCACGTTACGGCCGCCCTCGGCTTCATACACCTGGGTCATCACTTGCAGGCGGTAAGTGCTGTTGGCGAAGCGTTGCAGGTTAAGGTCGAGCACGGCCTGGCCGTTATCGTCGAGGGTGCTTTCGGCCAGGTCTTCCGTGCTAGCATCTTGCAGGGCATCGTTGAGGCGGAAGCGATAATCGGGGTAGCGGTCGAAGGCCGCCAGGGTCGGGCTCAGGGACATCTTGCCGGTGACACGACGGTCCGCCGCCGGCGCGCCGAACAGGTGCATGGCGGTGACCTTGGCCACCACTTGGTCAGGCGCGATCCAACCCGCCACCGGGGTGTCGTGCAGGCTCAGGCTGACCTTCATGCGGTCCGGTTCGAAGTCACGCACCTTGAAGCTGACACTGCCCAGGTCGGTGCGCGTCTGTTTCTGGCCGATCAGCTGCAAGGTCGCGGTGTAATCCCCGGCGGGCGCGACTTCGCTGCTGGGGAAATCAAAACTCTCAAAACCGCTGGCGGACAGTTTCAGCGGCTGGCGAATCACTTCCAGGCCGCGTGGGTCGGTGATTTGCAGTTCCACCGGCAGGCCTTGCAGTGCGCCCTTCCAGTTGCCGCTGCGCACGATCATGCCCAAATGCGCGGTTTCGCCGGGCCGGTACAGGCCACGGTCAGTGAACAGGTAGGCGCTGAGACGATCAATCGCGCCGTCTTCCTCCAAACCGCCTACGTCGAAGCGCGACAAATCCAGTTGCTGGGACTGACGGGCAATGGGCAGAAACGACTGGTCATTACCGCGAGTGACCACATACATGAGCGGCGTTTTCTCACGGCGCAGTTCATCGAGCTTGGCGAAATGCGCGTGGCCTTCGGCATCCGAGTGGCCACTGGCGACCGGCAGACCGTTGCGGCCGATGATGTCGACCTGCGCGTCAGCCACCGGTGAACCGTTGCCGATGGACTGCACATAGACATCATGGCTGCCATCGCTGGAACGCTTGGCGATGATGCCCAGGTCGGTCACCACGATAAACCGCAGGTCGCTGGTGCCGCTGCGGTCGTAGTCGAAGGTGCGTTCGGCCTGTTCGTCCTGGGGGCTGAGCTTGAGCACAAAAATACCGCGGCGGCCGCCATTGGCGGTGAGGTAGTGGCTCAGGTCCACATTGTCGTAGACGGTTTTCGCCGGGTCGTTGGACGACAGCGCAATGTCCAGTGACTGACGCTCGACCATACGATCGAAGTATTCGTTACCAAAGTTGGGGCGGGCGAAGCTGCCGCTGCTCTGGTCCACCAGATGCTGCAACTGATTAGGCAGCAGGCGCGCAATTTCCACATGCGCGCCAGGCACGCCACGGGCCATGAAGCCCAGGCGTTTTTCGCCATTGAGGCTGAGCAATGCGCCATCAGACAAGAACTGCAATGTGCGTGGATACGCCGGCATGCTCACCAGCGACGCCGTAGGATTCTTCGCCAGATAGCCGCCGATGGCTTCCAGGTTGGCGGGTACGCGCACATACAGCGCGCGGCCGGCCGGGGCCTTGAACTTGAAGGCGTGCAGGGTATTCAGCGGTTCGACGCTGGGCACGTGGGTCAGCGTGACCTTGGTGCTGCGGGCCAACAAGGCGTCATCGATCTCGTTAGTGTTATAGGGACGGGTGTCGTCCTCGGCTTTTTCGGGCAACAGCCAGGCCTGCACCTTACCGGCGATGGTGTCATCGGCTACGGCGCTGGAGCTGCTGAACATCAACACCGGCTCGGGCTCGCCGCGTGCGTTATCCACAAAGCTCACTTCGGCGCCGGTGAACGTCAGGCGATAACGCCCGGGCACGGTCACTTCCGCTACCAGCGGTGCAGTGCTGGCGTTGCCACCGTCGCGGGCCTTGATGCCTTCATCCAACTTAGCGCTGACGGGCGTACTTTCCAGCGGCGTGGCCAGGGCGGCGGAGCGCACGTAGGCGTTGAGTTTATGCTCGTCGAAGGTGATTTCCGGGCGGTTGGGCAACTGCGCATCACGGTACGTCAGGCCTTTGCCGAGAATGACCGACACACGCTTGCGCAGGCTGTCTTCATCCACTGGGTGGGAAAAGTGGAAGGTGGCTAGCAGCTGTTTCAGCGTCGGGTTGGACGGGTCTTGATACAACTCGTTTTGTCCCAGGGTGACGCGCAATGGCTGGGTGGAAAATTGCGCGCTGTATTGGTCGAGCAATACACCGTCGGCCAGCAGGTTTTTCTTTGCCAGGTCCAGGGTGTAATGGGCGTCGATGGGCCAGTCTTTTTCCGGTACGAATACCAGGGTGCGGTCATCCGCCCAGCGCCAGCTGCCGGCAACCTCGGGTTTAAGAGTGATGCCCTCGGTCACCGGCTTGCCGATCGCCGACAGCGGCGCCACGGATTCGCCGAAACGCACCTGCAAGTTATCCACAACCGGTGTTTGCTGGGTGTAGTCGGTCAGGTTCGGTTTGTGCAGCGAATAACTCGCGGTGTGCGGCTGCGGCAGGTGGGAATACCAGTGCCAGCCGTAGAACCCGGCAGCGGCGAGCAGCACAAGGCCGAGCACACCGGCAGCGGTCTGGCGTGGGTACGCGCGCGCTTTGCCCCCCAGGTTCGTCACGCCACGGCCGACAGCATGCAGCCACAGCGGCGGCTGCCAGCGACCGAAAACGGCGCCCACCACGGTCAGAAACACACCGACAACACGACGGCTGATGGCTTTGAGCGAATCGAACATGATGGGCATCCCTGGCTAAGTGCGGCGTATCTTACACGCGTCTTTGATACAAAAGATGTCGCCGATACGCCGCACGCGAGGATGTTTACGGGGTTAGTGAACGCTTATGCATTCCAGCGAGCGGTCGACCTGATCGTCCCCACGCTCTGAGTGGGAGTGCCGCCTGGGACGCTCCGCGTGCCGCCAAGCGCTGCAAGTTCTGACTATTGCGCACAGGTGACGCAGAGCGTCACGGGCTGCATTCCCACGCAGAGCGTGGGAACGATCTTTGAAGGGGCCGCTTCGCAGCTCAGTGCAGGGCAGGCCTGCTCACCACAGCGAGCCCCCTCCCACAATTTGATCTTCGTTCGGCTTGCGGGGGTCAGGTCCACCAGTAGCGTACGAGGTGGAAGAAAATGGGGGCCGCGAAACACACCGAATCCAGCCGATCCAGCATGCCGCCGTGCCCTTCGATCATATGTCCCCAGTCCTTCACCCCCCGGTCACGCTTGATCGCCGACATGACGATGCCGCCAGCGAAGCCGAGCAGGTTGATCAGCAGCGCAATCAAAAACGACTGCCACGGATTGAACGGCGTGGTCCACCACAACGCCGCGCCGATCAGGGATGACAGCAGAATCCCGCCGACGAAGCCTTCCACGGTTTTGGACGGCGACAGGTTCGGCGCGATCTTATGTTTGCCGAACAGCTTGCCGCACACGTATTGCAGCACGTCCGACAACTGCACCACGATCACCAGGTAGGCGATCAGCAGCAGGTTGCGGCCTTCGTAGCCGGGAATGTCCAGTGTCAGCAGTGCGGGTACGAACGACACGCAGAACACCGCGATCATCAGGCCCCATTGCACTTTGGAGGCGCGCTCCAGGAAGTGCGTGCTGTCGCCGCCTAACGACGCGAGGATCGGCAGCAGCAGGAACACGTACACCGGGATAAAAATCGAGAACAACCCGTACCAGTCCGAGTAAATCAGCAGGTATTGCAGCGGCAGGGCCAGGTAGAACGCGGCCACCAGGGCCGGGTAGTCGCTGCGGCGGGTGGGGGTGAGGGTGAGGAATTCGCGCAAGGCGTAGAACGACACCGCATAAAACAGCAGGATTACCGCGCCGGTGCCGAGCCAGAAGGCGATACCGATCACCACCACCATGACCCACCAGGCGTTGATGCGCGCGTTGAGGTTGTCGATCACCGCGTTTGGCGTGCCACGGGTGCGCAGTTTGAGAATCAGGCCGATCAGCGAGGCCAGGACCAGGATCGCGCCGATCCCGCCGAACAACATCAGGGTTTGGCTATCCATCTCAGCAGTGCTCCGGGGCAAGGGCGAGCAGGGCATCGCGGGTGCGGGCGAGGAACAGCGCCTTGTCTTCGCCGTCTTGCAGTTGCAGGGGGGCACCGAAGCTGGTGGTGCACAGCAGGGGCAGCGGCAGGACGCGGCCCTTGGGCATGACCCGATTGAGGTTGGCGATCCACACCGGGATCAGCTCGGCCTGTGGGTAACTTTTCGCCAGGTGATACAAACCGCTTTTGAACGGTAGCAAGCCGTCCTCCAGATTGCGCGTGCCTTCCGGGAAGATGATCAGCGAGTCGCCACCTTCCAGCGCCGCCAGCATCGGTTGCAGAGGGTTATCCACAGGCTCTTTGCGCTCACGATCAATCAGCACCCCGTTGAACACGCGGTTGATGATGTAGCGGCGCAGGGCGCTTTTATTCCAGTAATCGCTGCCGGCCACCGGGCGCGTGAACTTGCGCAGGTTCTGCGGCAGCGAGGCCCACAGGAGCACGAAGTCGCCGTGGCTGCTGTGGTTGGCGAAATAGATGCGCTGCACCGGCACCGGCGCGCAACCCAGCCACAGGCTGCGAGCGCCCGTGACAGTGCGGGCCATGGAGGTAATCAGGGTGGCTACCACAGGTTCGAACATGGGGGTTCCTTATCCGGCGAAAGGCAGCCAAGGGCTGGCGAGGATCACGGCCAGGGTCAGCAGGGTTTGAGCGCCCAGCAGCCAGGCTTGTTTGCGCAGCAGTTTGAGGGCGCCGCGACGCCGTTCGGTCCAGGGCCGGCCGGCACGCTTGGGCGATTGCAGGCCCAGAGTCTGCAGAGCCTGGTCGAGGTCGGCGGTGCGCTCGGTGTCGCGGGCCAGGAGGTCGAACAGGTCGGCGTCGAAGGCCACCCGCAGCGCCCAGTACTTCTGCAGCAGCCCGAGCAGAATCATCCACAGGCTGAGCAGCAGGCAGATGGGCGAAACGCTGGCCATCAACAGCTGTGCCAGGCCGAATAACACCCCGACCAGCGTCAGGCCTGTGGATAACTGATCCAGGGAGCGGCCGCGGCGCAGCAGGCTGGCGACGACCTGAAGTTCCATATCAGCGGGCATGGGCCAAACCCTCAAGGGCTGAACGATGAGCGGGGTGCAGGACCACCTCGGTCCGCGCTGTACCAATCATAGCCAGTGCTTTATCTACCGTGGCGGCGCGGCCGCTGTGCAGCAGCCAGGCCGCAACAGCGGTGGCACTGCGCGAATAACCCAGGGCACAGCACACCAGCAGCGGACCTTCGATGCGCAGGCGCTCAATGGCCTGGGCCGCCTGCAGGCATTCGGCGGGTGTGGGCGCAGTCAGGTCCAGGACGGCGATGCATTGATACGCCCGGCCCTGTGGATAAATCGGTAACTCAGCGCAGAGGTCGACGATGGCCTTGAAAGACGTTTGCTCGCTCGTCGTGGGTATTCGCCCGAGCCAGACGTTATCCACAATCAGATCCGGCTGTGGATGCTTGCGTGTCCATAGCCGTGAATTTATCCACGCCGCCGCCAGATAAGGCGCATACAGCCAGCGCGCGGCTGGCGTCAGTCGGCCATCGCTGCGCTTCTGAAACCCCACAGCGCCCAGCACGGCGTAATTGGCACTGACCAACCCCAGCGACACGGCTGGCCAAAGCAGCCATAGCCAGCCGCCATCCAGCTTCAAGGCCGCTGTCGCCAGGGCCAAGGCCCCCAAGCCGTAGCGCAACCCCAGCCGCCAACGTTTCGGGTCGCGAGCCAAACGTGCATTCAACAGCGGGCTGGGATGTTCCACCGGCCACAGCCATACGCACAGCCAGCCGGCGAGGGCGCCTGTGGGTAAGTCAATAAAGTGATGTTGATAAGTGGTCAGTACCGAAATACCGATCAAGGCGAACCAGCCATGTACCACCCAGCGCCACGCCCCTTGGGTGTGGCGCTGGTACATCACCCACAGGATCACCAGCAGGGCGATATGCAGCGAAGGCGCTTGGTTGAACGGCTTGTCGAAGCCAGCCAGCACGGCAAATAGCCAGCCGAATACGCCGTCCAGTTCCGGCCGCTCGAACGTGAAGCGCAGCGGCCAGATCAAAAAGCAGCTCACGGCGATGATCTGGGCGGACAGCAGGCGCAGGGCATGTTGTTTGAGTTCATGGCGGCTGTTGGGCAGCAGCAGGGAGAAGCCATACAGCAGGTCAATGGACCAGTAGGGCACGATGGTCCAGGCCCAGAACGGCGTATGGCTTTCCCAGTCGAATACCAGCGTACCCACATCGCTGCGCTGGCTGGTGACCCAGGTGGCAAAGCCGTAGGTGCTGAAAAACAGCGGCGCCAGTAGCAGCAGCCACAGGACCGCAGGCTTTAACAGGCCGGGTTCGCGCATGGTCAGATCTTCTGTGCCAGGGACACGGTGAAAATGCCCCATTCATCCACGCGCTGGGTGATCTTGCGGAACCCGGCGGCTTCCACCAACTGGTCCATTTCCGCCTGGCTGCGACGGCGCATCACCCACGCCTGACCCTGGCGATGGCTGGTCAGCGCACGAGCAATCAGCTCCAGCTGCGGGTGCCATGGCTGGCCGGTGTAGACCAGATAACCGCCAGGCTCCACTGCCTCGGCCAGACCGGCCAGCGAGCCACCGACCATACCGTTGTCGGCGAACAATTCGTACAGCCCGGACACCACCGCCAGGGTCGGCTCAGGGGTCAGCGCCGCCAAATCCAGGCGGTCGAACGCGTCGCCTTTCACGAATTGCGCGATATCCCCCAGGCCTTTTTCGCGGATCAATGCGCCACCGTCGCGCACGTTGATGTCGCTGTAGTCGCGCAGCAGGATCGATTCCGGCAGCGGCGATACACCCTGCAAAGCCTCCAGAATGTAACGGCCATGGCCGGCGGCGATGTCAACGATGCGCACCTCGCGCTGTTCATCGCGCAACCGGGCCATGGCCAGGCGCAGCAGTTCTTCGACGTTCAACTTGCGCTGGCGAATGCCGCGCCAGCCGATGGAATTGAGGTAGTTGGCGTCGATCATGCGCCCCAGGGCGCCTTTGCCCGTGGGAGTGTTGCGGTACACATAATCCAGGGTGCTGCCGGAGTCGAAACCGGTATCGAAACCCAGTTTGACGCCTTCGGACAGGTTCTTGCCCCGGCCCATGCTCGCACGGGTCATGCGCCAGTACAGGTCGCGTGGGGAATTGTGCGGCAGCGGCGCGGCCAGGGATTCGGACTCGGCGCACGTGGCGCCCAGTTTGTCGGCGTCCAGCAGCGAGGCGCGGTCCAGCGGGTGCTCGAAATTCTGCAGGATAAAGCGCCGGGCGCTGCTTACCGCCACCGCACGGTCGCGTTCGCCGAGGGTGTCATGGAAGAACCCGGGCAGGATGTGCAGTTCTTTTTTCAGGCTGCCCAGGCGGTCGAAAAACTGCTGTTGCGGTTTGCGATGCACCACAAAGTCAGCGCCGGACACCAAGAGCTGGGTCGGCACCTGGATCGCCTGGGCGTCTGCGACCACCCGGTCGGCGGCTTCGTACAGGCCCAGCAGCACATTCACCGAAATCGCCTTGGTGATCAGCGGATCGCTGTCGTAGGACGCCACGCGCTCCGGGTCGTGGCTGAGGAACTTGGCCTTGACGTAGCTGTTGACGAAAAAGTTGCCGCGAAACTTGCGCATCAAGGCCAGGCCAGTTCGTGCGAACGGCACATACAGCTTGACCTTGAACGCCGGGGAAGCGAGCACCAGCGCGCGGATTTTCGGCGCGTAATCGTGTACCCAGGTGGCGGCGATCACCGCGCCGACACTTTGGGCAACCACGGCGAAGTTCTCTTGCTCAATGCCATAGGCGCCGCCGATGTGGTCGCAAAAGGTCTGCACGTCGCGCGCGCTGGTGGCGAAGCTGGGGCTGTCACCGCGGTCGCCGGGCGACTGGCCATGGCCACGGGCGTCCCAGGCGAAGAAGTCGAATTGCGGCAGGTCGAGTTCATCGACCAGGTGCGCGATACGCCCCGAGTGCTCATGCCCGCGATGGAACAACACGATTGCCTTACGCGGCTCACCCCCCGCTGGGGCGGTGGCCGGCCAGTGCCGGTAGAAAAGCTCGACGCCATCATGGGTACTGAAGGTGTGCTGTTGCTGTTCGCGCATCGCAGAATCCTTTATGCAGAAGGGGAGGTGGTTTGAGCTTCTTTGAGGCCTTGGCGCACGCGGTTGACCAGGGTGTAGGCCAGCAGTGCGGCGACCAGCCACATCAGCGTGTCGACCCAACCGCTGCCCAGCCAGCCGAGCGCCACGCCGGTGGCCAGCACGCCGAGTACGAAGGCCCGGTCGCTTTTGCCCATCGGCCCATCGTAACGGCGCGATGCACCGACCATCGGCCCGAGCACGCCAGCGTATTCGCTGAACACCGCCAGTAACGCCACCAGCAGCACCGCCGCCAGGCTGACGCCGGGGATCAGCGCAAATGGCAGGATCAGGGCGCTGTCGGCGATGACGTCGCACAGCTCATTCAGGTACGCACCCAGGCGCGATTGCTGGCCGAATTCGCGCGCGAGCATGCCGTCGATGGCATTGAGCGCCATGCGCAGGATCATCCACACCGGGATCAGCGCAAACAGCCACAGGTGTTGGGCAAAGCCGGCAATCAACAGGCCGACGAGCAGCGAAATAATGCCGGCCAGCACGGTGATCTGGTTGGCGGTGGTGCCGTTGTCGTAGAGGCGCTGCACGAGGGGACGCAGCAGGTTTTGAAACCGCGGTTTGAGCTGATAGATCGAAATCATGGGGGATGACGCTTCCTTGTCCGTGAGCCCGCTGGAGTGTGCCGATTATTCCGGGCCTGCACCAGCGATAGCGTGTGTTTATGGGGGGTTAATCACGCTCCTGACTGCAATGAAGCTCAAGGGTGGGCAATGTTTGAAGCAGGGGTTACCGAACAAAAATTTCACGCTGTGTGTTATATCGTAACGAATTGTGTACGAGCGGGCGTGTTGGGATGCAAGTGGATCTAGAAGCTGACGGCGCTTCGGTAGAGGGCCTGCCGCGTTTTCAGCAGGGGCTGTTCCATGCCCGGCGGTTGCGTCAGGCCGGTATCAGCCTGACGGTGCTGGCGGTGATCGGCTGGGTGCTGGCGTTGTTTGTCGCGCTGTTTGCGCCGCTGTCGATCTGGCCGGTGGTGCTGATCAATTGCGCCTCGGCGTTGCTGGTGCTGGTGGCGGGGTTGCAATCAGCGTGGTGGGTGGCGGATTGGCGCGCGCAGGCGCTGGAGCCGACCGTTGAGTCGGTCGAACCCGGCGGGGCGGCCAGCGGCTGGTCTGCACGGTTGCTGGAGCGTTTCGGCACTGGGCTGCTGGCCCAGGTCGGTACGCCGGTGTTGTGGCTGTGCGGCTGGTCTCTGCTGGCGCTGATCAGCGTCGCGGAGTTTTGGAACCTGGCGTTACCGGCCGCCCAAGTCGGCCAGTCCGCCAGCATCGGCGCCGCGTTGGCATTGGCCCTGGCGTTTGGCGTGCTGGTGTTCGAGCGTCGGCTGGCCCAGGAAACCGCCGCGCAATGGCCCGAAGCCGCGCAGTTGGCACAGTTGAGCCGGGTGGCGATCAGTTGCCTGGTGGTCAGCGCGGTTTGCCTGTTGTTCGCCGGTGAGGCATCGGTATGGCCGCTGCGTCTGGCGACCCTCGTGGGGTTGTTGCCGGCGCTGGTGGCGCTGGAGTTCTTGTTCAGGGCCGTGCTGTCGCTGTTCAGCCCGCGCCAGCCACGGCGGGAGCCGCGCCTGATGGCGCAGAGCTTTATCGCCAGCCTGCTGCGTTGGCCGCCGCGCCCGTTGCTGGCGTTGCAGCATGAATTGCACAATCGCTTCGGTATCGATCTGCGCCAGATCTGGGCGTTTACCTACATGCGCCGGGCGTTTTTGCCGGTGCTGGTGGTGGTTCTGGCGATCGGTTGGGCGCTGACCGGCGTGCATGAAGTCCCGCTGCAAGGCCGTGGGATTTATGAGCGCTTCGGTAAACCGGTCGAGGTGTTCGGCCCCGGGCTGCACACCGGGTTGCCCTGGCCATTAGGGCGTGTGTTGCCAGTGGAAAACGGCGTGGTGCATGAGCTGGCGACCAGTGCCAGCGACGCCGCGGCTCCGGCGCTGGCGCCCGCCGAAGGCCCGCCGCCGCTGATCGCCAATCGCCTGTGGGACGCCAGTCATGTGAACGACAAATCCCAGGTCATCGCCAGCCGCCGTGGCGACACTCAGGGCTTCCAAATCGTCAATATGGACGTGCGTTTCGTCTACCGCATCGGCCTCAGCGATCAGGCCGCGCTCGCCGCCACCTACAACAGCGCGGACGTGCCGATGCTGATCCGCAGCACCGCCAGCCGTATCCTCGTGCACGATTTTGCCTCGCGCACCCTCGACGAACTGCTCGGTGAGCAGCGCACCCGCCTGGCGGATGAAATTGGCCGTGCCGTGCAGGCAGATTTGCAGCGCCTGGACAGCGGGGTGGAAATTCTCGCCACGGTGGTGGAAGCCATCCACCCACCGGCCGGCGCCGCCAATGCTTATCACGCCGTGCAAGCCGCACAGATCGGCGCCCAGGCCCTGATCGCCCGCGAACGCGGCGCCGCCAGCGAGCAGACCAACCAGGCCCTGCTGCGCGCCAGCAGCGCTCGCGACCAGGCCCAGGCCAGCGCCCGTGAAGTGAACGCCGGGGCACAGGCTGCCGACCTGCGTTTCAAGGCCGAACAAAAGGCTTACGCCACGGCGGGCCGGGCATTTGTGCTGGAGCAGTATTTCAGCCAGCTCAGTCAGGGCCTGGCCCACGCCAAGCTGCTCATTTTGGATCACCGTCTGGGCGCCGATGGCGCGCCGACCATCGATCTGCGTTCTTTCACTTTGCCGGCCGACCCCATGGCGCCGCGTAAAGCCGTGCAATAAGGAGTCTGTCTGTTGAGCGCTCATTCTCACGATCACGGTCATCACCACGGCCATCATCACCACCATCATCATGACGAGGAGCACGCCGGCGGCCCGTTCCCTTGGCGGCGTATGGGCTGGGCCGTGTTGCTGGTGCTGTTTGCGCTGGCGGCGGCGAGCCTGGTGCAGGTGCGTTCCGGCGAGGCCACGGTGATCACCCGGTTCGGCAACCCGTCGCGGGTGTTGCTGGAACCGGGCCTGGGCTGGCGCTGGCCGGCGCCGTTCGAAGCAGCGATCCCGGTAGACCTGCGCCTGCGCACCACTTCCAGCGGTTTGCAGGATGTGGGCACGCGCGACGGCCTGCGCATCATCGTGCAGGCCTACGTGGCCTGGCAGGTGCAGGGCGACGCCGAGCATGTGCAGCGCTTTATGCGCGCGGTGCAGAACCAGCCGGATGAGGCGGCGCGACAGATTCGTACGTTTGTCGGCTCGGCGCTGGAAACCACCGCCGCCAGCTTCGACCTGTCCAGCCTGGTCAATACCGACGCCGGCCAGGTGCGTATCGCCGACTTCGAGGCGCAGTTGCGTCAGCAGATCGATCAACAATTGCTCGCCACTTACGGCGTGCGCGTCGCGCAGGTCGGGGTCGAACGGCTGACCTTGCCGTCGGTGACCCTTACCGCCACCGTCGACCGCATGCGCGCCGAGCGGGAAACCATCGCCACCGAACGCACCGCCGTCGGCAAGCGCGAAGCGGCGCAGATCCGTTCGGCCGCCGAGCGTGACGCGCGGATCGTGCAGGCGGACGCCACGGTCAAGGCCGCCGATATCGAAGCGCAGTCGCGGGTCGAGGCGGCGCAGATTTACGGACGCGCCTACGCCAGCAATCCGCAGCTGTATAACCTGCTGCGCTCGCTTGACACCCTGGGCACGGTAGTCACGCCAGGCACCAAGATCATCCTGCGCACCGACGCAGCGCCGTTTCGCGCGCTGGTGGACGGGCCCAAGGATGTTCAACCATGATCGAGCGTGACAGCCCGGACAGCCCCTGGATCCAGGCCGGGCGCTTGACCTTCATGGCGCTGTACGCGGTGACGGTGCTGGCGGCGTTGGCGTGGGCGTTTTCCAATGTGCGCCAGATCGACCCGCAGAACCGCGCCGTGGTATTGCACTTCGGCGCGCTGGACCGCGTCCAGAATGCCGGGCTGTTGCTGGCCTGGCCGCAGCCGTTCGAGCAGGTGGTGTTGCTGCCGGCGGCGGACCGTGTGCTCGAGCGCCGGGTGGAAGGCCTGCTGCGCTCGGACGCGGCGATCCAGGCCGACCGGGTGGCCAGTTTCGCCACGCCGCTCAGCGACGCCCTGGCCGGTTCCGGGTACCTGCTGACCGGTGATGCCGGCGTGGTGCAACTGGATGTGCGGGTGTTCTACAAAGTCACCGAGCCCTATGCCTTTGTGCTGCAGGGCGACCATGTGCTGCCGGCGCTGGATCGCCTGGTGACCCGCAGCGCGGTGGCACTGACGGCGGCGCGAGACCTGGACACGATCCTGGTGGCCCGCCCGGAACTGATCGGCAGCGACAACGGCGGCGCCGAACGCCGCGAGCGCCTGCGCGGCGACTTGGTGCAAGGCATCAATAAACGCTTGGCCGAGTTGACCGCCAGCGGGCTGGGCCTGGGCATCGAAGCCACCCGTGTGGATGTGCAATCGAGCCTGCCGGGGCCGGCGGTGAATGCGTTCAATGCGGTGCTCACTGCCAGTCAGCAGGCTGATAAAGCCGTGGCCAACGCGCGAACCGAGGCTGAAAAACTCACCCAGGCCGCCACCCAGCAGGCCGACCGGCTGGTGCAAGTGGCGCACGCCCAAGCCAGCGAACGCCTGGCCAATGCCCAGGCGCAGACCGCTACGGTGACCAGCCTGGCGCAGGTGAAAGACCCGGGCCTGCTGTTGCGCCTGTACCGCGAGCGTTTGCCGAAGGTGCTCGGCCAGGCCGGGTCCGTGACCACGGTGGACCCCAAAGACGACGCCCGCTTGATCATTCAGGGAGCCGAACAATGAGCGCAGCGATGCTGACCTCCGCCGAGCAGCGCAGCGCAGCCTGGCAGTTGACCCTGGCGATGCTGGCCCTGGGCTTGTTGGTACTGGGGCTGGTGTGGCGCTGGCTGGCGCCGGACCAGAGTGGTGTGAGCCAACTGCTGCTGGGCGTCGCCTCGCTGCTGGTGGCGGTGCCGGTGATGCGTTCGGCCTGGTACAGCCTGCGTTTTCCCAGCCTGCATGGCATCACCGACCAACTGATCGCCCTGGCCATGCTCGGCGCCTGGGCCACCGGCGACCTGCTGACCGCTGCGTTGCTGCCGATCATCATGATCTTCGGCCATGTGCTGGAGGAGCGCAGTGTGATCGGCTCTCAGGAAGCGATCCATGCCCTGGGCAAACTGACCCGCAGCCACGCGCGCCTTGTGCAGGCCGACGGCAGCGTTCAGGAAGTGGACAACGGCACACTGAACACCGGCGATATCGTCGAAGTGCGCGCCGGTGACCGGGTACCGGCCGATGGCGTGGTGCTGTCGGGCCAGGCCAGCCTGGACACGGCGCCGATCACTGGTGAATCGGTACCGCTGGAGGCCAGCGCCGGTGTGCAGGTGTTCGGCGGGGCGATCAATCTAGATGGCTTGTTGCGTATTGAAGTGACGCGTACCGGTAGTGAGTCGACCTTGGGCAAAGTCATTGCATTGATGCAGAACGCGGAGCGCTCCAAGCCGCCGATCACGCGGCTGCTGGAGCGCTATGCGGGCAGTTACATGGTGCTGGTGCTGCTGTTGGCGGCCGTTACCTGGTTTGTGACCAACGACGCCCAGGCGATGCTCGCCGTGCTGGTGGCGGCGTGCCCGTGCGCGTTGGTGTTGTCGGCGCCGGCCACGGCGATTGCCGGCATTGCCGTGGCGGCGCGCCATGGGATTTTGATTCGCAGCTCGGCATTTCTAGAGGAGTTGGCGGACCTGACGTCCCTGGTGGTCGACAAGACCGGCACCCTGACCTTTGGCACCCTGCGCCTGCAATCCATCGAAACCACTGCGCCTGATCGGCAAGTGTTGCTGAATTTGGCAGCCAGCCTGGGCTCGGCCAGCAGCCACCCGGTCAGCCGGGCGTTGGCGGGGTTGGCGACGCAGGAACAGATGTGGGTGTTGACCGACATCCGCGAACGCCAGGGCCTTGGGGTAGTGGCACAGACCGAGGAGGGCGAAGCGGCCTTGGGGCGCCCTGAGTTGTTCGAGCAATTGGGCATCGTGACCAGTGCCGTGCCGACCCATGACGGGCCGATCGCCGGGCTGGCGCTGAACGGGCAATTCCTCGCCTGGCTGCTACTGGCCGACAGCATCAACCGGAGGCCCGCCAGGCCCTGCAAGAGCTGCGCGAGCTGGGCCTTGGGCGTCAATTGCTGCTCACCGGCGACCGCCAGAGTGTCGCTGACAGCCTGGCGCTGGAAGTGGGCATCAGCGATGTCGCCGCCCAGGCGCTGCCGGAGGACAAGCTCAACCGCGTGCTGGCCGAGATCGATAGCGGCTTCCGGCCGATGGTGGTGGGTGATGGCATCAACGACAGCCTGGCACTCAAGGCCGGCGTGGTCGGCGTGGCCATGGGCGCAGGCGGGGCGGATATCGCACTGGCCTCGGCGGACGTGGTACTGATCGGCAGCGATCTGCGTCGCTTGGGCACCTGTGTGCGCTTGAGTCGCCAGTGCCGGCAGACGCTGCAGGTCAATGTGATCATCGGCCTGGGCTGGACGCTGGCCATCGTCGCGTTCGCGGCCTTCGGCTGGTTGGGCGCAGCGGGGGCAATGATTGCGGCGCTGTTGCATAACCTCAGCACATTATTGGTACTGGGCAATGCCGGGCGCTTGCTGCGGTTTCAGGAGCCGTTGCTGAAACCGGAAGAATAAATTTTCAGGAAAAAATGCGAGCGGCTGTAACGCCGATGGGGAGCCTCACTCTAGTGGCGTGTCAGGACCGAGCACTCCGCCCGGCCGACGCCACGACTGAACAATGAGGATGACCCCATGAATATCAAACAAGCCGTTTCCGGTGCTGCCCTGGCTATCGCTGCCGCTTCCCTGTTTGCCGGTGTTGCCACCCAGGCACAAGCGGCTGACGCGCCGGTTCATTGCTACGGCGTCACTGCCTGCAAAGGCATGAACGACTGCAAGACTGCGGAAAACGCCTGCAAGGGCCAGGCTGTCTGCAAGGGCCACGGTTTCAAGACCATGACCAAGGCTGAATGCGATAAGGCTGGCGGCAAAGTCGGCGAATAAGCGCAAGCCGGGTGTTACCGCAGCGTGTTTTGCGACCGCTGCGGACACTTTTCCTGGAGTCCACGATGGCCACCTCGCTTCCTTTCCTGGGCTACGGCCTGGGGTTACGCAACGAATATTACGAACAGATCCTTGAGCAATCGCCTGCGGTGGATTGGTTCGAAGTGATTTCCGAAAATTACCTGGTCCAGGGCGGCAAAGCCTTGTATTACCTGGACGCGATTGCCGAGCGCTACCCAGTAGTGATGCACGGCGTATCGCTGTCGATCGGCGGGCCTCATGCCCTCGATCTCGATTACCTGAAGCAGATTAAACAGCTCGCCGAGCGCATCCAGCCGGCGTGGGTGTCCGATCACCTGTGCTGGAGCCGCGGCGACGCGCACCAGTTGCATGACCTGCTGCCTTTACCCTACACCGAAGAAAGCCTTTACCACGTGGCTGGCCGCGTTCGTCAGGTGCAGGACATTCTGCAACGGCCGCTGGTGCTGGAAAATGTCTCCAGTTACGTGCGCGCCCGGTCGGACGAGTTCACCGAATGGGAATTCCTCAACGCCCTGGCCCATTTGTCGGGGTGCCAGTTATTGCTGGACGTGAACAACGTTTACGTCAGTGCGCGTAATCATGGTTTCGACGCCTGGACCTTCATCCGCAACCTGCCGCCGCAGAGCATTCGCCAACTGCATTTGGCCGGGCACCTGGACTATGGCGACTATGTGGTCGATACCCATGATCATCCGGTGTGCGACCCCGTGTGGGCGCTGTATCAACAGACGCTGGAACACATCGGGCCGGTATCGACGTTACTGGAACGCGATGACCGTTTCCCACCCTTTCATGAGTTGCTCGACGAGTTGGATAAGGCCCGTGAGCTGGGAGCATCGGCCCTGGCCAGGAGAGCCCTATGCGCCTGATCGATTGGCAGTTGGCGTTCGAGCAGCACCTGCTGGCTGATAACCCGGCGCTTGAGCCTGGGTTTGCCGCCACGTTGCGCGGCGGGCCGACCCTGGATGTGGATACGGGCCTGGCGATTTATCACAACGCCTACCGTGCTCGGTTGCAGGAAGTGCTGCGGCATGACTTCAGCGCCATTCGTTACTGGCTGGGGGATGACGAATTCGCCGCACTGGCCGACGCCTATGTGCGCCGCTACCCGTCCGCGCATTACAGCCTGCGTTGGCTCGGCGCGCGGTTCGCCGCGTTTATCCTGGAGCACCTGGTGCCGCAGCACAGCGCGCCACTGGCCGAACTGGCGCGGTTGGAGTGGGCCTTTACCCTGGCGTTCGATGCGCCTGAGGGCGAACCGCTGAGCCTCGCGGAGTTGGCCGGGCTGGCGCCTGAGGCTTGGTCTGGCTTGCGCGTGGAGCTGGTTCCGTCTGTGCAACAGCTGTTGTGCCATTTCAACTCGGTGGCAATCTGGCGCGCCAGCAAGGACGAGACGACTTTCCCCGGCAGCCAGGCCATGGACCCTGCGCAGATTTGCCTGGTCTGGCGCCACGAACAGGTATGCCGCTATCGCAGCCTGGATGTTGCGCAAGCCTGCGCCCTGGCCGGCATGGTGACGACCGGTTGGTGCTTTGGCGAACTGTGCGCCGAACTGGAAGTCACTTATGCAGAGGGTGCCCCGCTGCAGGCTGTTACGTGGCTGAAACAGTGGGTCCAGGAAGGGTTGCTGCAGCGTCGAGACCCATAGTCGTGCTCGATGGAATCGATAGCCTCCTACTCGTCTTGGGATGGTCTACCCTCACAGCAGACGTCTGAAACAAGGGGGGACTACTCATGCTCGCGCAACTTCCACCGGCCTTACAGAATCTTCAGCTGCCGCTGCGTCTTCGACTCTGGGATGGCCATGAATTCAACTTGGGCCCCGAGCCCAGCGTCACCATCGTGGTCAAGGACCCCACGGTCGTGCCTCAGCTTTCCCATCCCACGCTCGACACCTTGGGCGAAGCCTTTGTGGTGGGCAAATTGGAGCTTGAGGGCTCCATCACCGAAGTGATCCGGGTGTGCGACGAGTTAAGTCACGCGCTGGTGGATGACGACGAAGGCAGTCGTCCGGTGCGCTCGATTCACGACAAGGCCACGGACGCGGCGGCCATTTCCTACCATTACGACCTGTCCAATGCCTTCTACCAGCTGTGGCTGGATCAGGACATGGCGTACTCCTGCGGTTATTTCGAAACCGGCAGCGAATCCATCGACCAGGCCCAGCAGGACAAATTCCGCCACCTGTGCCGCAAGCTGCGGTTACAGCCGGGCGAGTACCTGCTGGATGTCGGTTGCGGCTGGGGCGGACTGGCGCGTTACGCGGCGCGGGAGTTCGGGGTCAAGGTGTTCGGCATTACGTTGAGCAAGGAGCAACTGCAACTGGCCAGGGAGCGGGTCGAGGCCGAGGGCCTGCAGGATCAGATCGACCTGCAACTGCTCGACTACCGCGACCTGCCCCAGGATGGCCGCTTCGACAAAGTGGTCAGCGTAGGCATGTTCGAACACGTCGGCCACGCCAACCTGGCGCAGTACTGCAAGACCTTGTTCGGTGCTGTGCGCGAAGGTGGCCTGGTGATGAACCACGGCATCACGGCCAAACATACCGACGGCCGCCCGGTTGGGCGTGGTGCGGGTGAGTTTATCGAGCGCTACGTGTTTCCCAATGGCGAACTGCCGCACCTGGCAATGATGACCGCCGAGCTCAGTGAAGTGGGGCTGGAGGTGGTCGACGTTGAAAGCCTGCGCCTGCATTACGCGCGCACGCTGGACCACTGGAGCGAGCGCCTTGAAGACAACCTGGATGCGGCGTCCAGGATGGTGCCGGAGCAGGCATTGCGCATCTGGCGGCTGTACCTGGCGGGCTGTGCCTATGCGTTCGCGCGGGGCTGGATCAACCTGCACCAGATCCTGGCGGTCAAACCTCATGCCGACGGCAGCCATGAACTGCCGTGGACGCGGGAAGATATCTACCGCTGAACCAGGGGGCAGATGTGGGAGGGGGCGAGCCCCTCCCACAGTTTTTCTACCGTGTTGGCTGTTAGAGAATCGGTGAGATCAAGCGCGCAATGCGCATCCCCAAGTGTTGCAACCGGCGGGTTTCGAGGCTTTCTTCCTGGCTGACCTCATGGGCTTGGGCGAAGTCGTTGAGCAACATGTGCTCCACCTGCTGGGCGAAGGCTTCGTCGACCGTCAGCAGCATCACTTCAAAATTCAGGCGGAACGAACGGTTGTCCATGTTCGCACTGCCGATGGCGCTGATTTCGCCGTCCACCAGCACCACTTTCTGATGCAGAAAGCCGGGGGTGTAGCGGAACACTCGCACGCCGGCGCGCACGGCTTCGATCGCGTACAGGCTGGAGGCGGCGTAGACGATGCGATGGTCGGGGCGCGATGGCAGCAGCAGGCGCACATCGACGCCGCGCAACACCGCCAGACGCAGGGCAGCGAACACCGCTTCATCGGGAATGAAATACGGGCTGGTGATCCACACGCGTTCGGCGGCGGCGTGAATCGCTTCGACGAAGAACAGCGAGCAGGTTTCATACGCGTCGGCCGGCCCGCTGGCCAGCAGCTGACAAAGCACGCCGTCTTCGGGGTAGGCGTCCGGCAGGATCAGCGGCGGCAGTTCCCGTGCAGCCCAGAACCAGTCTTCGGCAAATGACTCCTGCAGGCACGCCACTACCGGACCGGTCACTTGCACATGGGTGTCGCGCCACGGTGCCAGCGGCGGCTTCTTGCCCAGGTATTCGTCCCCCACGTTGTGCCCACCGACAAACCCCGTGATGCCGTCCACCACCACGATCTTGCGATGGTTACGGAAGTTGACCTGGAAGCGGTTGAGCCAACCGCTGCGGGTGGCGAAGGCTTTGATCTGTACACCCGCGTCACGCAGTGATTGCACGTAGTGATGGGGCAGGCCGTGACTGCCGATGCGGTCGTACAGCACGTGAATGGCCACGCCCTGTGCGGCTTTCTCCTTCAATAGCGCGTGTAATTGCCGGCCGAGTTCGTCGTCATGAATGATGAAAAACTGGAACAGCACGGCCGTTCTGGCGGTGCGAATGGCTTCGAAGATCGCGCTGAAGGTGGCCTCGCCATTGACCAGCAACTGCACTTGGTTGTTGGCCAGGCACGGCATGCGGCCCAGCTTGGGCATGGCGCGCAACGAGGCGTAGGCACTGGAGTGGCGTGCGGCCAGGGCCTCTTCGACCCACGGGCGCCAATTGAGCGCGGCGATGGCGCTGTGCATTTCCTGGTTGGCCTGGCGGCGCGCCTGGATATACGCATCGAAGGTGCTGCGGCCGAAAATCAGGTAAGGGATCAGGGTCAGGTACGGCATAAACATCAGTGACAAGGCCCAGGCGATGGAGCCTTGGGCGGTCCGCACGGTCAGCACCGCATGGATCGCGGCGAGGGTGCCGAAGAAGTGCAGGGTGGCGATAAAGTACGCCAGCAGGTGCGGGCCAAAAAAATCCATGGACGACGTTACTCCAGGCAATCCAGTGCCTAACAGACCATGTTCGGTCACGAATGTCGCTATTTTATTTGCCGTGCAACACTGGCTGTTTTGCGGCGTCTAACGCTCCACCTTTACCCAGGAGTTACCCGATGAATGCTCGTCTGCTGTGTATGACCATGGTTGTTGGTTTGTCGTTGCCCCTGGCGGCGCAGGCCCAGATGCTGGCGCCGGGCTTGTGGGAAGTGACCACCAGCAATATGAAAGTCGATAACCAGGAGTTGCCGGACCTGTCGCTGATCCTCGGCCAGCTCAAGCAACAGATGACCCCGGAGCAGCGCGCCATGCTGGAAAAACAGGGCATTACCATGGCCGGTAAAGGCGTGCAGGTATGCCTGACCCCGGCGCAGGTGGCGTCCGATTCGATCCCCTTGACCGACCCGCAGTCGGGCTGCCGCCAGGAAGTGACCGACAAGACCGGCAACCAGTGGAAATTCCGCTTCAGTTGCCCGAAGGCCCAGGGCACGGGCGTGGCGACTTTCCAGAGCCAGAAAGAATTCACCACCACCGTCAACGGCACCTTCAACGCCACGGGCGTGCAGCAGAAGGGCAGTCTGGACAGTCATGCCCAGTGGCTGGGCAACAACTGCGGTACCGTCAAGCCGCGCGCCTGAAGGGGCTTGCGGATCATGGCTTGCCCAACGTGTCGCACAGGGTGTTGAGGTTGTATTCGAACAGACCGATAAAGGTACTGGCCGGGCCTTCGGCGGCGAGGGCGTCGGAGTACAGCGTCCCGCCGATCTGCGCGCCGCTTTCGTCGGCGATCTGCTTGAGCAGACGCGCGTCCTTGATGTTCTCCATAAACACCGCTTTGACCTTGTCCTTGCGAATCTGCGTAATCAGCGCGGCGACTTCGGCTGCCGAAGGCTCCCGCTCGGTGGACAAACCTTGGGGGGCGAGGAACTGAATGCCATAGGCCTGGCCCAGGTAACCGAAGGCATCATGGGAAGTGACGATGCGGCGATTGCCCGGCGGCAGGGCGCCGAACCTGGTTTTGGCTTCGGCCAGCAGGCGGTAGATTTGTTTCAGATAGGCTTGGCTGTTGCGCTGGTAATCGGCTTGGTTTGCCGGGTCGGCCGCTATCAGGGCCTTGGTGATGTTGTTCACATAGATTTCGGCGTTGGCCAGGTTGTGCCAGGCGTGCGGGTCGGGGATGGTTTCGCCGTCCTCTTCCATGGTGTGAGAGATCACGCCTTTGCTGGCGGTGACCACGGTGGCCCGGGTTTCGGTACTCGCCACCAGGCGGTCCAGCCACGGCTCGAAGCCCAGGCCGTTCTTGATGATCAGCCTGGCTTTAAGCAGCGCCTTGGCATCGTCCGGGGTGGGCTCGTAGGTATGGGCATCGGCATCGGGGCCGACCATGTTGCTGATCTGGATGTGGTCGCCACCGATCTGGTGGGTGATGTCATCGAGAATACTGAAACTGGTGACGACTTGGAGTTTGTCGGCGGCCTGGGCCATCGACAGCGGTAGCAACAAACTGAACAGCACGAGTAGAGCGCGCATCGGCAAACACCTCATTGGGATGACAGCAAGGGCGGGCGGCGCAGCAAACCGTGCACCGGACCGAAGACCACAGACAACAAGTACCCGGCACCCGCCACCAGCACGATTGCAGGGCCGCTGGGCAGCGAGTAGTAGAACGACAGCAATAAGCCAAGCCACACCGACAGGCATCCCAGCACTGCCGATACCGCGATCAACACCGGCAGGCGTCGGCTCCAGAACCGTGACGCGATGGCCGGCAGCATCATCAACCCCACCACCATCAGCGCGCCGATGGCTTGGAAACCGATCACCAGGTTCAGCACCACCAGGGTCAAAAACAGCCCATGAGCCAAGGGACCGAGGCGGCTGACGGTTTGCAGGAACAATGGGTCGAGGGTGTCCAGCAGCAGCGGTTTGTAGATCAGCGCCATGGCGATCAGGCTGAACCCGGACACCCACAACATACCGGTGAGGGTGGTTTCATCCACGGCCAGGGCGGAGCCGAACAGCAGGTGCAACAGGTCCAGGCGTTTACCGGCGATGCCGAGGATCAGCACCCCGGCGGCGAGGGAAATGGGGTAGATGGCGGCGAGGCTGGCGTCCTCGCGCAGGCCAGTGCGGCGGGTGATCCACGCCGACAGCCCGGCCATGCCCAGGCCGGCACCGAGCCCGCCGAGGGTCAGCGCCGGCAGGCTCAAACCGGCGAACCAGAACCCCAGGGCGGCGCCGGGCAGGATGCCGTGGGCCACGGCGTCGCCGATCAGGCTCATGCGCCGCAGAATCAGGAATACGCCCAGCGGCGCGGTGCTGCACGCCAGCACCAGCCCGCCAATCAGTGCGCGGCGCATAAACACGAAGTCGAGGAAGGGCATCCACAAGTGGGCGGCGAAGTGCATCAAGCCACCTGCATCTGGGGCTGGGGTCGGATGAGCTCTTTGCTCGGGCCCAACAAGCAGCCGGTGCTTTTGATCTGCAACACGTTTTGAGTGTGATGGCGCACGGATGCCAGGTCATGGCAGACCACCACCAAGGTGCGGCCCGACGCGTGCCAGGCGTGGATGTGTTTCCAGCACAGCGCCTGGCCCTCTTCATCAAGAGCGGCGTGGGGTTCGTCGAGCAGCAGCACCGGCGACTCCGACAAGCTCATGCGGGCCAACAACGCGCGCTGCAACTGGCCGCCGGACAAGGCCATTAACGGGCGCTGTTCCAGGCCGCTGAGGCACCAGTCTTCAAGCACGGCTTGCAGGCGCTGGCTGCGCCGTTGCGGGCTGAGTTGCACGCCCCAGAAACCGGCGGCGACCAGTTCCTGCAGGCTGATGGGAAACTGGCGGTCCAGGTGCTGTTGCTGCGGTAGGAACGCCAGGCCTCCGCGTCGTGGTGCCTCCACGCTGACTTTACCGGCCAGCGGCCTTTGCAGGCCGGCAATCACCTTGAGCAGGCTGCTTTTGCCGGTGCCATTGGCACCGATCACGCCGGTGAGGCTGCCTTTTTCCAGGTTGAAATCTACAGGTGGCGTCAGCGGTTGGCCGGGAGCGCCCCAGCGTAAAGCGGTGCAGGTGATCATGCAGAGTGTCTCGTCCAGCGGCTTTCAGCCACGGCATCGTGCGCGTGCAGGCTTTCGGCGTGGATCACTTTGAGGTGAAAGGCGTTGATTGCGTCCGAGCGTTTCAAGGCGAGGTTTACGCGGCGAGCGGCGTCTTCGCAGAACATCAGGTTCTGACCGTTGGCGAGGGCGAAGGCTTGCTCGTCGGCGCGTTTCACTGCGGTTTGCACGGCAGTGCCGAGGGCGGCTTCAACCGTGTTGATCAGCTCCAGCAGCGGCAGCTGTTCACCTTGCAGGTGCACGTGTAACTGCGCGCTACTGCGCTGGCTATGGGGCGTGGCGACAATGCCGTTGGCGCTGCCTAGCCATGTCAGCACCTCTGCATGCTGCAAGGACCTGTTGGCGAAGTCATCTACAAATTGCTGTTGAATCAACTGCCTGGCGAGCGCAGCCGAGCAAGGGCAGGTTGAGGAGTACGCCACGTCAATTTTTAGTTCCACGTGGAACATCTGGTTTTTCAGCTGCGCTTCAATGCTGACGGGATAGCTCTTCCAACCCGCCAATGGGCTGACCAACGCCGGGCGTTTGAGCAGCAGATCGGCGTTGAGGCGCAGATAAGCGTTCTTAGATAAACCTTCATGACTGTCGAGAAAACGCTGCAGTACAGTGCGCAGAAGTGCAGGCGTAAGCGGCTGCTGGTCAAGCATCTCCAAAGCCAGATACAGACGTGACATATGGATGCCGCGTGCGGTGCCATCGTCCAGGCTGACGCCGGCGTCGGCTGTGGCGCTCAGGCGCTGGTTATCAAGAAGGATGGGCAGGGCAATGCCGCACATGCCGACCCAGTCGAGTGGCAAGGCTTGGCGTGAAGCCTGCGCGGCAATGTCCGGCAGAGTCAGCGCGTTCATAAGCGGGTCCATCGTTGGAAATAATTAGACATGTTATAGTATAACAATCTCATCGACGATGAAATTTGTACGCCAGCCTTTGTTCAGCCATGTCGAGCAGGGACGCTCCTCTATTCGCGGTACTTGTCATGCACAGACGTCAGCTTCTCAACCTGCTCCTGGCCAGCCCACTTTTCGTCCTGCCGTTCACGGTCCACGCCACGCAGATCCGCAACGCGCGCTTGTGGCGTTCAGACGACAAGCTACGGCTGGTGTTCGACCTCAGCGGCCCGGTGCAGTACAAGACCTTCTCGCTGACCGCGCCGGAGCGTTTGATCATCGACCTGAGCGGCGCCGGGCTCAGTGGGGACTTCTCGCAGTTGGCGCTGCAAAACAGCGGCATCACCTCGATTCGCTCAGGGCATTTCGGCCGGAACGACACACGCATCGTGCTGGACCTGGCGGCGCCCATGCAGCTCAACAGTTTTGTACTGCCGCCCCAGGACGGCCAAGGGCACCGTCTGGTGCTGGACCTGACCCGCGCCACCCAGGCGCCCCGTCAAATCGCGGCTGAACCGGCGCCCTGGGTGGCGCCGGTGGACAAAGCCCATCCCAAGCGCGACATCATCGTAGTGGTCGACCCCGGCCACGGCGGCAAGGACCCCGGCGCCATCGGCTCCAAGGGTCAGCGCGAAAAAGACGTGGTTTTGTCCATCGCCCAACAGCTGGCCAAGCGCTTGAAGCGCGAAAAGGGCTTTGACGTGAAGCTGGTGCGCAACGACGACTTCTTCGTGCCGCTGCGCAAGCGCGTAGATATCGCCCGTCGACACAAAGCGGATATGTTCATCTCGGTGCATGCCGATGCTGCGCCACGGCTGACTGCGTCAGGCGCTTCGGTGTACGCGTTGTCCGAAGGCGGCGCCACCTCCGCCACGGCGCGGTTTATGGCCCAGCGTGAAAACGGCGCGGACCTGCTGGGCGCCACCACGCTGCTCAATCTCAAGGACAAGGACCCGATGCTGGCCGGGGTGATTCTCGATATGTCGATGAACGCCACCATCGCTTCCAGCCTGCAATTGGGCAGTTCGGTACTGGGCAGCCTGCAGAGCATCACGTCGCTGCATCAGAAACGCGTGGAACAGGCTGGGTTCGCAGTGCTCAAGTCTCCAGACGTACCGTCGATCCTGGTAGAGACCGGCTTTATTTCCAACGCTCAGGACGCGCAACGATTGGTGAACGCACGTCATCAGCAGGCTGTGGCTGACGGGCTATTCGAGGGCCTGAAAAATTACTTCCAGAAGAACCCGCCGATAAACAGTTATATGGCCTGGATGCAGGAACAGAAAAACGCCCGCGTCTAGCAACCCGTGAGGCGGCTGCAGGTAAAAGTAGCGCCGGCGCCGCCGGAGCTGGAAAACCGATTGACCGTCGTCCAACCCACCCGGCGTGTGTAACCGACCCACGCCTCACCGTCCGACGCCAGCCCGGTAAAGAACGTCAGTTGCCCGTAGCGGCTGTTGGTCTGCGCCCAGTAGCGCTTCCCGATCACCTCGAAGCCGCGCAGATATGTGGTACTGCCGGCCGTTGCCACGCTGTAGGCGTTGCCCAACGGGTCTACGCAGGCGAGCAGGTTGGCGCTGCGTGTGCAATTGGCCAGCAAGGTCGGCGCTTGGGCATTGGCCTGGCTCGCGAAGATCAGCAGGAGGCCGCAGAGCAAGTAGTTCATAAGGAATCTCGATATCGGCAGACGCCAGCATTGCTGTCTTCATCAGGACGAGCAAGAGGGTTGGCTTATTTGTGTTGTTATACTATAACATTAACAACAGCCCGATTCGAACGGGCGCCCTGATGAGAATGACCTGATGCCCAATCGTCTCCCCGTTACCGTGCTGTCCGGCTTTCTCGGCGCCGGTAAAAGTACGCTGCTTAACTACGTCCTGCGCAATCGCGACAACTTGCGTGTGGCAGTGATCGTCAACGACATGAGCGAAATCAACATCGACGGCAGCGAAGTGCAGCGCGACGTCACGCTCAACCGCGCCGAAGAAAAACTGGTGGAGATGAGCAACGGCTGCATTTGTTGCACCTTGCGTGAAGATTTGCTCGAGGAGGTCACCAAACTCGCCAGGGACGGGCGCTTCGATTACCTGCTGATCGAATCCACGGGTATTTCCGAGCCGCTGCCGGTGGCCGAAACCTTCACTTTTCGCGATGAAAACCAGCAAAGCCTGGCCGATATCGCGCGGCTGGACACCATGGTCACCGTGGTCGACGGCATCAACTTCCTGCTCGACTACCAGGCCGCCGAAAGCCTGGCCTCGCGCGGTGAGACGCTGGGTGACGAGGACGAACGTTCGATCACCGACCTGCTGATTGAGCAGGTCGAATTCGCCGACGTGATCCTGATCAGCAAGATCGACCTGATCAGCCGGCACGAGCGCGAGGAACTGATGGCGATCCTTGAACGCCTCAACGCTCAGGCCAGGATCATCCCGATGGTGATGGGTGAGGTGCCGCTGGAGCAGATCCTCAATACCGGGCGCTTCGACTTCGAACGCGCCGCCCAGGCACCCGGCTGGTTGCAGCAATTGCGCGGCGAGCATGTACCGGAAACCCAAGAGTACGGCATCGCGTCCACCGCTTATCGTGCGCGGCGCCCGTTTCATCCGCAGCGTTTCTACGACTTTATCGATCGCCCGTGGGTCAACGGGAAATTGCTGCGTTCCAAGGGCTTTTTCTGGCTGGCCAGCAAACACCAGGATGCAGGCAGCTGGTCCCAGGCCGGTGGCTTGATGCGCCATGGCTTCGCCGGGCGCTGGTGGCATTTCGTGCCGAAAAATCAATGGCCGCAGGACGAGCAAAGCGTTGCGGCAATCATGGGCAATTGGCAGCCGGGCAGCGGCGATTGCCGTCAGGAACTGGTGTTTATCGGGCAGCACATCGACTTTGCCCGACTGCGCGCCGAGTTGGATGCGTGCTTGCTCACCGATGACGAAATGGCCCTGGGTGTCGAGGGATGGCGCTTGCTGGCCGACCCTTTTGGCCCCTGGTATGAGGAGGTCGCCGCCTGATGCTGTCTGCATTGACGCCCTTGCGCCCATTGATTCGCCAGACTCGCGGCGAAACCCCGTTGGCACTGTCCGACATCCTTGAAGACGGGGTGAACCTGGCCCTGTGGCAGCGCCAATTGCCGCTGCATATCGCCGAATTCGGCGCCTTGCTGGTGGCGCTCAACGAGCCCGTGGCCGATTCGTTGGTGGTGGAACTCGGCAGTGAGGAGGCGGTGCCGAACTTGCAGGGGCTGGCGGCCAATTGCCGTGATCTTGAAGGCTACGAAGGGTTCATCGCCGATGTGTCATGGCTGGTCAGCGCCTTTGCCTGCCTGCTCGGTGCCCAACGCATCGGGGTGCGCCTGCGGTTGTTGGATAAAGCCATGTGCCCAAGGTTTCACGTCGACCATGTACCGGTGCGGCTGATCACTACCTATGCGGGGATTGGCAGCCAATGGTTGCGTGAAGGCGTCATGGACCGCCGCCGATTGGGTCAACCCGCCGCCGAGCCCACCGCGCGCATTGAGCAGATCCACTGCGGCGAGGTGGCCCTGCTCAAAGGCAGCAAGTGGCACGGTAACGAAGGTCACGGCCTGATTCATCGCTCGCCCGCATTGAAGGCCGGTGAGCGCCGCTTGATTCTGACGCTGGATTGGCTGGCATAAGCGCGTAGGATCAAGCGATCTCCATGGCCTGAATGAAGCCTTCCATGCTGCAGAACATTCCCACTCACGTGATAGCCGGGCCATTGGGCGCCGGCAAGACCAGCCTGATCAAGCACCTGCTTGCCCAACGCCCGCCAGGCGAGCGCTGGGCTGTGTTGATCAACGAATTCGGCCAGATCGGTCTGGACGCCGCGCTGCTGAGCCAGGATGACGACGGCATTGCCCTGGGCGAGGTCGCCGGTGGTTGTTTGTGCTGTGTGAACGGTGCGCCGTTCCAGGTAGGCCTGGGCCGTCTGTTACGTAAGGCCCAGCCGCATCGTTTGTTTATCGAACCGTCGGGGCTGGGCCATCCGGCGCAGGTGCTCAAGCAGTTGCGTGAGCCACCTTGGCAGGGCGTGCTGACGGTGCAACCCTGCGTGTTGGTCCTGGATGCCCAGGCTTTGGCGGCGGGCAGACCCCTGCCCGCGGCGCAACAGGAAGCGCTGGCCGGTGCCGGGCTGCTGGTGTTGAACAAGGATGAAGGTCTGGACGCGGCGCAGCGCCAGGCGGTTGAAGCGCGGCTACCCGATTGCCCGCGTTACTGGACCCACCAGGCGCGTCTGCCATTGGCTCGGCTACCGGGGTTGGATCAGCACGCGGGTGTGGCTGTGGATAACGTTGACCAACCCCAGGGCTTGGCCCAACTGCCGGCGATCTGGCGCGATCCCACCGTGCCGATCTGTTTGAGCCAGGCCCAGGAGGGCAACTGGAGTGTGGGGTGGCGTTGGCATCCGAGCCAGCAATTCGACACTCAACGCGTGGCGGCGTGGCTGGCAGACCTCGTCTGGCGGCGCGCCAAGCTGGTTATCCACAGCCGTGACGGTTGGGTCAGCGCCAATGCGTTGGATAACAGCGCGCTTGCGTGGCAGGCCAGTGAATGGCGCCGTGATTCTCGTCTGGAATTGATCTTCAGCACGCCACAGGACGTGGCGGCATTGCAGGCCGGATTGGCGGCCTGCCGTTACTGACGGTTCTTGGTGCTGTGGTCCTGGCGCCACTGGCTCAGCTCAATGATCTCGGCGCTGGGCAAGGGGGTCTTGATCTCGAACGGGTAGGGCGCCAGTTCGATCTGCGCGCTATGGGCGCCGAACTGGGTGATGGTGCCGGGGTGGCGGGTCTCGCCGGTCACGGTGAACTCGAAATTGTAGACCCGCGCCAAGCGCCGCCGCCCATTGGCATCCTTTACAAAACCGATACGTTTGAGCGCCACCGCGCCGTCCAGCAGCTCGACGTCGAGCTTGGCGCAATGCTGCTTGACCCGCTCCAGCGCGCGCTCGCGCAAGCCGTGGTTGTGCCACACCCAGGCGGCACCGGTCGCCAGCAGCATCAACACGAACATGTTTCCCAGGGTCAGCATGCGATGAACTCCAACAAAGTGAGAGCAGCTTAACTGCGTCGCCGGTCTGTCGTACAGGCTGCGTTTAGTCGCATACTGCGCGGCCAGAATCCAAATGGCTTTACGGAAACCCCCTGCATGAAACGCACCCCTCATCTGCTTGCGATCCAGTCTCATGTGGTCTTTGGCCACGCCGGAAACAGCGCCGCCGTGTTCCCCATGCAGCGGGTCGGGGTGAACGTCTGGCCGCTCAACACGGTGCAGTTCTCCAACCACACCCAGTATGGACAGTGGACGGGAGAAGTGTTGGCGCCGCAGCAAATTCCTGCGTTGGTGGAAGGCATTGCGGCCATCGGTGAACTGGGTAACTGTGATGCCATTTTGTCCGGTTACCTGGGCAGCGCGGACCAGGGGCGGGCGATTCTCAGCGGCGTGGCGCGCATCAAGGCGATCAACCCCAAGGCTCTTTACCTGTGCGACCCGGTGATGGGGCACCCGGAAAAAGGCTGCATCGTGCCTCAGGAAGTCAGCGATTTTCTGCTCGACGAAGCTGCCGCGATGGCCGACTTCCTGTGCCCCAACCAGTTGGAACTGGACAGCTTCGCCGGTCGCAAGCCGCGCTCGCTGTTCGATTGCCTCGCCATGGCCAAGGCGTTGCTGGCGCGTGGGCCCAAGGCCGTATTGGTCAAGCATTTGGATTACCCGGGCAAGCTGCCGGATGGTTTCGAGATGCTGTTGGTGACCGCCGACGCCAGTTGGCACCTGCGCCGGCCGTTGCTGGCCTTCCCTCGTCAGCCGGTGGGGGTGGGCGACCTGACGTCGGGACTGTTCCTGGCGCGTGTGCTGTTGGGTGACAGCTTGCTGGCGGCTTTTGAATTCACCGCCGCCGCGGTGCACGAAGTGCTGCTCGAGACCCAGGCCTGCGCCAGTTATGAACTGGAACTGGTGCGCGCCCAGGACCGCATTGCCCATCCTCGCGTTCGCTTCGAAGCGACACCCATCACTCTGTAAGCACACCGGGCGCACTGTGGGAGCAAGCCCACTCCCACAGGGTGAATGGGTTTACGGCCTCGGACTTACGGTGCGTCGGCCTTGATTTCCTGATAGCGCTTTTCCAGCTCCTGGCGGATCTGCCGACGTTGCTGGGCCTGCACGAAGCGGCGCTTGCCTTCGCTGTTATGCGGTTGCAACGGCGGGACGGCAGCCGGTTTGCGCTGGTCGTCCACCGCCACCATGGTAAAGAAGCAACTGTTGGTATGCCGCACCGAGCGCTCGCGAATGTTCTCGGTCACCACTTTGATGCCCACTTCCATCGAGGTATTGCCGGTGTAGTTGACCGACGCGAGAAAGGTCACCAGCTCGCCGACATGGATCGGCTCGCGAAAAATCACCTGGTCCACCGACAACGTCACTACATAGCGCCCGGCATAACGGCTCGCGCAGGCGTAGGCCACTTCGTCGAGGTACTTGAGCAAGGTGCCGCCGTGGACATTGCCTGAGAAGTTGGCCATATCAGGGGTCATCAAGACCGTCATCGACAGCTGGGCGTTTCCGGGTTCCATAGCTCACTCACGGGTTATAGGCATTGGTGGGGAAAGCACCTCTGCGGGTGCTGAACTCTTTACTGCGCTAGCCCTAACGGGACGCCGGTGGGCGGCTTGCCGTCACGCGTGGGCCGATCTGTTTCCATATATTGCACCGGCTTTTCGCCGGAAGTCGCGGTGTTAACCTTCAAAAGCCTTTCTAAGGGCATTTCTTACGTTTTAGGTAGATTTTTCCTTCAGCCTTTTAAGGGTGCGAGCTGAAGTGGGAAAACTGCCGGTACCCTCAAGGAGCCCCTCGCCATGCACGCCATCAGCTTCATTCAGGACTTGGCTGTGATCATGTTGGTGGCAGGGGTGGTGACCGTCCTGTTTCATCGGCTCAAGCAGCCGGTGGTGCTGGGGTATATCGTCGCCGGGTTTATTATTGGCCCGCACACGCCGCCCTTCGGGCTGATCCACGACGAAGACACCATCAAGACCCTGGCCGAGCTGGGGGTGATTTTCCTGATGTTCTGCCTGGGCCTGGAGTTCAGCCTGCGCAAGCTGTTCAAGGTTGGCGCCACGGCGTTTATCGCGGCGTTCCTGGAAATCATCCTGATGATCTGGATCGGCTACGAAATCGGGCGCTGGTTCGACTGGAGCACCATGGACTCGCTGTTCCTCGGCGCGATCCTGGCCATTTCTTCCACAACCATCATCGTCAAGGCTCTTAATGACCTGAAGATGAAAGACCAGCGTTTCGCCCAGCTGATTTTCGGCGTATTGATCGTGGAAGACATCCTCGGAATCGGCATTATCGCGCTGCTGTCGAGCATTGCCGTGAGCGGCACGGTCAGCTCCGGCGAGGTGTTTTCCACGGTCGGCAAGCTCTCACTGTTCATGATTGTGGCGCTGGTGATCGGCATTCTGCTGGTGCCGCGGCTGTTGGCCTACGTGGCCAGATTTGAAAGCAACGAGATGTTGTTGATTACCGTATTGGGCCTGTGCTTCGGTTTTTGCCTGCTGGTGGTCAAGCTGGAATACAGCATGGTGTTGGGCGCGTTCCTGATCGGAGCGATCATGGCCGAGTCGCGGCAGTTGATTAAGATCGAGCGCCTGATCGAGCCGGTTCGCGACATGTTCAGTGCGATTTTCTTTGTCGCCATCGGCCTGATGATCGACCCCCAGATCCTGCTGCAATACGCCTGGCCGATCGCGGTGATCACGGTAGCCGTGGTGCTGGGCAAAATGCTCTCCTGTGGCCTGGGGGCATTTATCGCAGGCAACGATGGGCGCACTTCGCTGCGGGTGGGGATGGGACTGTCACAGATTGGCGAGTTCTCCTTCATCATTGCCGCGCTTGGGATGACGTTGCAGGTGACCAGTGACTTTCTGTATCCGGTGGCGGTGGCGGTTTCGGCGATTACAACCTTGCTTACGCCCTATCTGATTCGCGGTGCCGATCCGTTGTCATTGAAGATGGCGGCAGTGATGCCCCAGCGCATGAGCCGGGTGTTCGGTCTGTATGGCGAGTGGCTGCGCAGCATTCAGCCTCAGGGAGAGGGTGCGATGCTGGCGGCGATGATCCGCAAGATCGTCCTGCAGGTTGGGGTGAACCTGGCGCTGGTAGTGGCAATCTTCCTGGCCGGCAGCTATTTCGCCGCCCGTATCGGTGGCTATCTGGAGGGTTGGGTCAGCGATCCCAGCTGGCAGAAGGCGTTGATCTGGGGCGGCGCATTGCTGTTGTCGCTGCCGTTCCTGATCGCGGCGTACCGCAAGCTCAAAGCGCTGTCGATGCTGCTGGCGGAGATGAGCGTGACACCGGAAATGGCTGGACGGCATACCCAGCGTGTGCGGCGTGTAATCGCCGAGCTGATTCCGATTCTGTCGCTGCTGGTGATCTTTCTGCTACTGGCCGCGTTGTCGGCCAGTATTCTGCCGACCAACAAGTTGCTGGTGTTGATCGCGGTGGTCACGGCAGCGGTGGCGGCGGTGCTCTGGCGCTGGTTCATCCGCGTGCATACGCGCATGCAGGTCGCGTTGTTGGAGACGCTGGATAACCATAAGGATACGCCGGAGCACTGAAGGGCCTGTGGACTCAGCTTTCCAGCCAGACGTCCCGCGCCCAGTGCCAGACCGATTCCCAGGTTTCTTCCTGGATGAGTTCTTCTTCAGCGGACCACAGCACCACGGTGCCGTCTTCCTCGACGCAGTAGTAGTCGTCGCCGTCCTGGCAGATCGGAATCAAACTGCGATCGACACCGGCATCCCATGCATTGGCGGCCACATCCGGCAGGTAGGTGTGGGATTGTGGGTCGGTGACGGTCACCGGCTCCAGGCTGCCGTAGACCACGTCGCTGACGGTCAGCAGGAACTCGCGGAAGACAAAGGGGATGTCGATGAACAGCTGTTCTTCGATTTCCACCAGCAGGTCTTCGTCAGGCAGTTCCAGCGGAACCGGGACCGGTTCGTTGGCTTCACGCAGTTGTTCGATGATTTCTTCCACGGCCGGGATCCTCTTGCTGATGGCGCGGGTTAATAGGGGCGTTTTATACAGTAGCTCGCTATAAGTGCAACCGTGAAATAGAAAACCCCGGACAGGTCCGGGGTTTCGGTGTTGCTGGCTCAAGCGAGTACGGATCAGCCGTTCTGGCGGATACCGGCGACCAGCCATGGCTGGTTGTCGCCCTGGGCACGTTCCATGTTCCAGCTTTCGCTGAACGCTTCGCCCTGGTCGAAACGCGAGGTTTTCGACACACCGCTGAAGGTCAGGGTGGCGATGGTCTTGTCGGCGCGGTCATCCACACCGTCAAGCTGGACGCGCAGGTCGTCGATGTAGGTCGACTGGAAACCGTCGCCCAGGTCGGCGCGTTCGCGCTTGAGGAACTCCAGCAGTTGCGGGGTCACGAACTCGGCGATCTTGTCCATTTCATTGGCGTCCCAGTGTTGCTGCAGGGACTGGAAGTGGCTGCGGGCCGCTTCGATGAAACGTTCTTCGTTGAACCAGGCCGGTGCATTAATCACCGGACGGGCGGCAGGTGCGGCCGAACCACCGAAGATCGAACCCATGGCCGGCTTCTGCTCGAAGACTTCACGCTGCATTGGCGCGCCGGCCGGAGCCAGGTGCTCCTGTTGCTTGCGGCGACGAGCGGCGATGAAGCGGAAGATCACGAACGCGATGACCGCCAGGATCAGGATGTCGAAGATCTGCATGCCCTGGAAGCCGCCACCCATAAACATGGAGGCGAGCAGGCCACCGGCGGCGATACCTGCCAGTGGGCCCAACCAGCGCGAAGCGCCGCCGGCCTTGGCCGCAGCGCCAGCCGCACCGGCTGCGCCCGCAGTGGCTGCTGCACCGCCGGCACCGGCGGATGGGGCCATTTGGCTGGTCTGGTGAGTGGGCGCTGCGCCCGAGCTTTTGCCACCACCGAAGCGTTTGGCGTTGGCGTCGAGGCTCATCGTCAGGCCGATGCACAACGCCATGGCGATGCTAAGAAAACGTTTCATAAAGGGAATTCCCATTTGTGGATTGCACGCGCGCCATGTTGCACAGGTGTAATGACAGTGGCTAGCGACATAATGTTTCGGGCTTTTGCGTAGGACGAAATCCGAAGGGTCTGTAGGACTAATTACAGATATCGGCCCACCCACCACAAACCGCGCCTTGCCTGGTCCAGGTCAAATCGCTTCGAGCTTGGCGTAGCCCATCATCAGCCACTTGCTGCCCTCGGCGAAGTTCACCTGCACGCGGGCCTGGGCACCGGCGCCTTCGAAGTTGAGGATCACGCCTTCACCGAAGATCGCATGTTTGACCTGCTGGCCCAGGCTGAACGGCGTTTCCGGAATCTCGGAACCGGCGAACATGTTGCTGGAATTCTGTTGCTGACCACCGCCGAACGGGCGACTGACGCTGTTGGACAAGCGCACTTCCTGAATCAGCCCTTTCGGCACTTCGCGTACGAAGCGCGATACCTTGTTGTAGGTCTCGCTGCCGTAGAGTCGTCGGGTCTCAGCGTAAGTCATCACCAGGTTCTGCATCGCCCGAGTGATACCGACATAGGCCAGGCGGCGCTCTTCCTCAAGGCGGCCAGGTTCTTCCAGGCTCATCTTGTGCGGGAACAGGCCTTCTTCCATGCCCACCAGGAACACGTAGGGGAATTCCAGGCCCTTGGCGCTGTGCAGGGTCATCAGCTGGATGCTGTCTTCGTGCTCGTCGGCCTGAGTATCGCCGGCTTCCAGCGACGCGTGGCCGAGGAACGCGGCGAGCGGGGTCAGCTCTTCGTCTTCTTCGGTGGTCTCGAAGGCGCGGGCCGCGCTCACCAGTTCCTCAAGGTTTTCCACCCGGGCCTGGCCTTTCTCGCCTTTTTCCGCCTCGTGGTAGGCAATCAGCCCGGATTGTTCGATCACGGTCTGGGTCATCAAGTGCAGGGGCATCTGCTCGCACTTGGCCGCAAGGTTCTCGATCAGTTCGACAAACACGCCCAGCGCCCCGGCCGCTCGACCGGTCAGGCCCTTGTTGGCGATCAGCAGGCGCATGGCCTCCCACATCGACACATCGGCGTGACGCGCGTGCTCGCGGATCGCTTCAACGGTTTTCTCACCGATGCCACGAGCCGGAATATTGATCACCCGTTCCAGCGCCGCATCGTTGCCCCGGCCTTCCAGCAAGCGCAGGTAGGCCATGGCGTTCTTGATTTCCGCGCGTTCGAAGAAGCGCTGGCCGCCATAGATGCGATACGGGATGCGCTCGCGCAACAAGGCTTCTTCCAGTACCCGCGATTGGGCGTTGGAGCGGTACAGGATGGCGATGTCGCTGCGCGCCAGGCCGGTTTTCAGGGCGCTTTCGATGGTTTCCACCACATAGCGCGCCTCGTCGTGTTCGTTGAAGGCGGCGTACAGATTGATCGCTTCGCCTTCGCCGCCGTCGGTCCACAACTCTTTGCCCAGGCGCCCGGTATTGTTGGCGATCAAGGCGTTGGCGGCTTTGAGAATGCCGGCAGTGGAGCGGTAGTTCTGCTCCAGGCGAATCGTCACCGCGTCCGGGAAATCCTCGGAATACTGGTAAATGTTCTCGATTTTCGCGCCGCGCCAGCCGTAGATCGACTGGTCGTCATCGCCCACTACCATCAGGCTGTCGCCGCCCTTGGCCAACAGGCGCAACCAGGCGTATTGCACGGCGTTGGTGTCCTGGAACTCGTCCACCAGGATGTGGCGGAAGCGCTTTTGATAATGGGCCAGCAAGCCTGGGTTATCGCGCCACAGGTCGAGGGCGCGCAACAGCAGTTCGGAGAAGTCGATCACGCCGGCGCGCACGCAGGCGGCTTCGTACGCCTCATAAATGCTGCGCATGGTGGCCAGGAACAAGTCGCCGCTGGCCTGGATATGTTGCGGGCGCAGGCCTTCGTCTTTCTGGCCGTTGATGAACCACTGGGCCTGACGCGCGGGCCAACGCTGTTCGTCCAGGCCCAACTCGCGAATGACGCGCTTGACCAGGCGTTGCTGGTCGTCACTGTCGAGGATCTGGAACGTCTGGCTCAGGCCCGCTTCCTGCCAGTGCGCACGCAACAGGCGGTGTGCCAGGCCGTGGAACGTACCGACCCACATGCCGGCCGGGCTGATACCCATCAGCTGTTCGATGCGGTGGCGCATCTCGGCGGCCGCCTTGTTGGTGAAGGTCACCGACAGGATGGAATGCGGGGACGCGTTTTCGACCTGGATCAACCAGGCGATACGGTGCACCAGCACTCGGGTTTTACCGGAGCCAGCACCGGCCAGGACCAACTGACGGCCAACGGGGGCGGCTACGGCCTGGCGTTGGGCATCGTTGAGGGAATTAAGCAAAAGAGAGAGATCATCGCGCATCGGCGCATTCTATGGCTCCCAGCAGAGTGGGGCAAATGCCAATGCCGGGCGGTCAACGCAAAACGTTCGGCGCACGCCGTGCACGGGTGCGGCGGATGACCGGTAAGTCAGGCAGTGCAGCCCGCGCGGTGTCTCGCTCAAGCCGTCTGGCCCACAGGTTTGCGTGGCGCGGCCGTGAGGTTTTTATGACGTGGAGCAGTTTGGCCGCAGCGCTTGCTTGTGTATGCTCCGTCGACGTTTCGGGCTCACCATTATAAGAACACTGCCTATGACCCTCAGCACCGATCTGCCCGGCCCTTCGGCGATGCCCGCGCAGGTTATCCACAAACAGTACGCCACCGAGCTGGCAGTCGAGCGCACGCGTCTGCTGTATCAGGGCTCGTTGCTGCCGACTCTGCTGATGTTGGTCAACGGGATGGTCTGCGCCTGGTTGCTGTGGACCCCTGCGCAATATTTGCTCGACAGCATCTGGCTGGTCTGGCTGCTGGCGCTGGTGGCACTGCGCGTGATCCAAGTGGCGGCGTTCGATTCGGCCATGCCCAGCCGCCAGGCCCAGCCGGTGTGGCGGCGCATGTTCATGCTCGGTTCGGCGGTCAGTGGCCTGACGTTGGCGACTGCCGCCATCGCCCTGGCGCCGGTCAACAGCTTCATGCAACAGGCCTGGGTGTTTGGGCTGATCGGCGCGGCCACCTTGTCGGCCAGCGTGGCGTATGCCGTGAGTTTTCCCGCATTTCTGTCATTTGCCTTGCCCTGCCTGGTGCCTTCCATCGTCTATCTGTTCTGGAATGGCGAGCCGCAGCAACAAGGTTGGGGGGTGTTGGGCCTGATTCTGCTGGCGTCCTTGAGCCTGGTGGCGTGGCAGGTCAATCGCTTGATCCAGCGCGGGTTATTGCGCCGTTTTCAGAATCAGGCGCTGATCGAGCATCTGCAGCGGGCGCAGCAGCGCAGTGAGCAGTTGAATCACGAGCTGGTGCGTGAAGTCGAGCAACGGCGCCAGGTCGAGCAGGAGCTGCGCGATGTGCAGGTCGGCCTGCAGGATCGCGTGGCGCAGCGCAGCCAGGAGCTGGACCTCGCCAGCCAGGCCCTGAATAAAAGCGAAGCCCGCCTGGCCATGGCGCTGCAGGCCAGTGAGTTGGGGTTGTGGGACTGGAACCTGCAAACCGACGAGGTGCACCACACTCAAATCAAAGAGCTGTTCGGCCTGGAGCCTGAATGCGTCACCGCTATGCTCAGCCACCTCAAGCCGCGCCTGCATCCCGACGACTTGCCGCTGCTCAAGCGCGCACTGGTGGAGCATCTCAAAGGACGCAGCGAGGACTACCAGGTGGAATACCGGGTGCGGCACGGCGACGGTCACTGGGTCTGGATCGAAGACCGTGGCCGCGCGGTTGAACACGGGCGCGGTGGGCGTGTGACCCGTATGCTCGGCACACGCCGCGATATCAGCGCCGGCAAAGCCCTGGAAGAGCAGCAGCGCCTGGCGTCGACCGTCTTCGAGGCTGCCAGCGAAGGCATCGTGATTCTCGATCCGGACTATAAGCTGATTGCGGTCAACCAGGCCTTCAGCCGCGTCACCGGTTTCGAGCGCGACGACATGCTGGGTCGTAATGTCGTGGAGTTGCCCAGCAGCCGCGATGCGCGGCGTCATTTTCCGATGATCCGCCAGGCGCTGCTCAATCATGGCACCTGGCAGGGCGAGCTGGTTGAAACGCGCAAGAATGGCGAACTCTACCCGCAGTGGCTGCAATTGAACGTTGTGCGTGATGTGCGAGGAAATGTCAGCCACATTGTGGGGTTCTTCGCTGATCTGTCGGCGCGGCGCGAGTCCGAAGAGCGTATGCGCTACCTCACCCATTACGATGAGTTGACCGGCCTGGCCAACCGTTCGCTGTTCCGCGAGCGCCTGCGCGAGGCCCATCAGCGCGTGCGCCAGGGGGGCCGCAGCCTGGCGCTGCTGCACATCAACCTGGATCGCTTCAAACTGCTCAATGACAGCCTGGGGCATGAAGTGGCTGACCAGTTGCTGCAGAAGATGGCCCGGCGCTTGATCAATGCACTGCCCGAAGCCGACACCATTGCGCGGTTGTCCGGGGATGAATTTGCGGTGTTGTTCGATGCCTACGGCAGTTTGTCGAGCCTGGCGCGGGTGGCCACGCGATTGCTGGCCAAGCTGCGTGTGCCGGTCACGGTGGACGGGCATGAACTGGTGGTCAGTGCGTCGATGGGTGTCAGCCTGTTGCCGGACAATGCGCGGGAAATTTCCGCGCTGGTCAGTCAATCCAACATGGCCATGCAGCATGCCAAGCACCTGGGCGGCAATAACTTCCAGTTCTATACCGACAGCCTGCAAGCCAGCACGCTGGAGCGCCTGCAGCTGGAAAACCATCTGCGCAAGGCCATCGACGAACACCAGCTCAGCGTGTTCTACCAGCCCAAGTTATGCCTGGCCACCGGCAAGCTTAATGCTGCGGAGGCGCTGATCCGTTGGGAACATCCGCAGTGGGGCATGGTGCCACCCAGCGAATTTATCGGCCTGGCCGAAGAGACCGGCCTGATCGTGCCGCTGGGCGAGTTCGTGTTGCGCCAAGCCTGCCGGCAGGCCTGCGAATGGCAACGCCAGGGGCTGGCGCCGATCCGAGTGTCGGTGAACCTGTCGGTGCATCAATTGCGTCAGGGCAAGCTGGTCAGCCTGGTGCGTCAGGTCTTGGAGGAGACCGGCCTGGACCCGCAATACCTGGAGCTGGAACTGACCGAAAGCCAACTGCTCGACAGCGTCGAACCGATCATCGCGACCTTCCAGCAACTGCGAGACCTGGGGGTGAAGCTGGCGATCGACGATTTCGGCACCGGGTATTCGTCCCTCAGTTATCTCAAGCGTATCCCGGTGGATTACGTGAAGATCGATCAAACATTCATTCGCGGGCTGGGCCAAGGTCGTGAAGACGCGGCCATTACCCGAGCGATCATCGCCATGGCGCACGGGTTGGCGCTCAAGGTGGTGGCCGAAGGTGTGGAAGATCAACAACAGCTGGATTTTCTGCGCGCCGAGCAATGTGACGAGGTGCAGGGCTACCTGATCAGCCGGCCGATGCCAGCCGACGGGCTCGCGGATTTGTTGCGGGGAAATGCGGATTTATCTTAGCGACGCCGACCGCGCCCGTGTGGCTACAAAGTGTGTGCCCTTTGAATCACAGGGCAGCAGGGCGATTTAGTGATGCGTTGGACGGGCAAAACGGCAATTCTTGTAGTATAACTACAAGCTTGCTACATCCCCTGGCCCTGCCAATAACAAGAGTCCTGCCCTTTGAACCTGTTGCAACATATCGCCCAGTCGCGCCACCTGTTACGCAAATCGGAACTCAAGGTTGCCGATCACGTGCTGCTTGACCCTGCGGCCGTGATGCACAGTTCCATGGCCGACCTGGCCCACAGCGTGGGCATCAGCGAGCCGACCATCGTGCGTTTTTGCCGCGCCATCGGTTGCTCCGGGTTCCAGGATCTGAAACTCAAGCTGGCCCAGAGCCTGGCCGCCGGCGCCAGTTTTGGCCAGTTCGCGATCCACGAAGACGATTCCGTCGCCGACTACAGCCTCAAAATTTTCGACACCACCTTGCACACCCTGATGGAAGTGCGCGAAAAGCTTGATCCGGTGGAACTGCAGAAAGCCGTGACAGCCATGTCCCAGGCTCAGCGTGTGGAATTCTACGGCTTCGGCGCCTCCGGTGCGGTAGCGGCCGATGCCCAGCACAAATTCTTCCGTCTGCTGCTCACGGCGGCGGCCTACAGCGATCCGCATATGCAAGCGATGTCGGCCGTGACCTTGAAGCCAACCGACGTGGCGATCTGCATTTCCCAGTCGGGCCGCTCCAAGGACTTGCTGATCACCGCCAACCTGGTGCGTGAAAGTGGCGCGTCGTTGATCACCCTGTGCCCGAGCCAGACGCCATTGGCGGAGTTGTCCACGGTCAACCTGGCTATCGACGTGCACGAAGACACCGAGATCTACACCCCGTTGACCTCGCGGATCGCCCATCTGGTGGTGATCGATGTGCTGGCGATGGGCGTAGCCATGGCCCGTGGCCCGAGCCTGGTCAATCACCTCAAGAGCGTGAAGCGCAGCTTGCGCAGCCTGCGTCTGTCACCCAAGTCCGTCAAAGCCCTCGACGACTGAACACTGTACATACATCCCAGTGTGGGAGGGGCAAGCTTCCTCCCACATTGGGATGCTCCTGTATGTCCAGAATCTTCATCAGGCTGTCATCGCCCCGTCATCCCTCGCGCCCATTCTGAGCTCCCCGCACTTGCATTGGGAGATTCCAAATGGCACGTCCCTACGAAGACAGCAACAGCGCCGTAAAGACCCGTCGTCAGCAGGAAGACCAGCGCCGCATGGCGTTCCGTCGCGCAATCGAAGACCGTTGTGAGGAGCGCCAGTTGCTCCAGAGCATCAGTGACTATCCGGAGCTTCATTGGCAGGCACCCGCGGCCGCCCAGCGAAGCGCTCAGCCAGGGCGCTGATCTGCTGTCGTTCGCTGCGGATAAAGCCCAGAAACGCATGGGCCACCGGTGACAGGCGCTTGGCCTTGGCCTGCACCAGGCACCAGCTGCGCAACAGCGGCAGTTCTTCCACCGGCAGCTCCTTGAGCCCGCCGGTGGCCAGTTCCAGGTTCAAGGCGTGGCGCGTCAACAGGGCGATGCCCAGGCCGGCCGCGACGCATTCACGCTGGGCTTCGGCCGACGCCACTTCCACCGTCTGGGTGAAGTGCACGCGTTTTTCCTTGAAATACTCTTCGCACGCCAGCCGCGTACCCGAACCGGGTTCGCGCAGCAGCAACGTGTAGGGCTCCAGGTCCTGCAGGCGCAGCGGCCCTTGCAGGCTCAACGGATGGTCCGGCAGCGCCACCGCGACGATGGGGTTGTTGAGGAAGGGCAGGAACTCCAGGCCCATGTCCTGAGGCACCATGGACATGATCACCAGGTCGTCCCGGTTGTCCGAGAGGCGGCGGATCACCTGGGCGCGGTTGACCACGGTCAATTGCAGTTGCACCTCCGGGTGCTGGCGCTTGAAGGCGGCGAACAGGTGCGGCACGAAGTACTTGGCGCTGGACTCCACCGCCAGCTTCAACTGGCCTTGCAGCGAGCCTTGCATGTCCGACAGCTGCATATCGAGGTTTTCCAGGCGCCCGAAGATATCGCGACTGGCCCGTTGCAGGGCTTCGGCGGCCTCGGTCATATAGAGTTTTTTGCCGACATACTCGAACAGCGGCTGGCCGATCAGCTCTTCGAGCTGGCGGATTTGCAGGCTGACCGCCGGTTGCGTGAGTGACATTTCCTCGGCCGCGCGGCTGTAAGAGCGCAAATCGCACACCTCGTGGAATATCTGCAGCTGACGTAATGTCAGTCGCATCAATGACTTACGCATAATTTTGTCTCCACCTCCGAGGCCGTCCGGCCAACTATAAGTCTTTACTTATGCACGACCCAATAATTATTGATTTTTGTTAATCCCTTGCGCAGCTTAGTGTGTGTCTCGCGACTGGCCTGAAACATTTGGTCACGCGCCGACCCGGCTCCAGCGGGTCGAAGAACGCAGCAATCGGCTCAAGGGAATTTCCAAGTGATAAAAAAGATCCTGATCGCCAACCGCGGTGAAATTGCCGTCCGCATCGTGCGTGCGTGCGCCGAGATGGGTATCCGTTCGGTCGCGGTCTATTCCGATGCCGACCGCCACGCGTTGCACGTCAAACGGGCCGACGAAGCCCACAGCATCGGCGCCGAGCCCCTGGCCGGCTATCTCAACCCGCGCAAGCTGGTGAACCTGGCGGTGGAAACCGGTTGCGATGCGCTGCACCCCGGCTACGGCTTCCTGTCGGAAAATGCCGAATTGGCGGACATCTGCGCCGAACGTGGGATCAAGTTCATCGGTCCCGCCGCTGAAGTGATCCGCCGCATGGGCGACAAGACCGAAGCGCGCCGCAGCATGATCAAAGCCGGCGTGCCGGTCACCCCCGGCACCGAAGGCAACGTGGCCGACATCCACGAAGCGCTCACCGAAGGCGACCGCATCGGTTACCCGGTGATGCTCAAGGCCACGTCCGGTGGCGGCGGTCGCGGTATCCGCCGCTGCAACAGCCGCGAAGAACTCGAACAAGCCTTCCCGCGCGTGATCTCCGAAGCCACCAAGGCCTTTGGTTCGGCGGAAGTGTTTCTGGAAAAATGCATCGTCAACCCCAAACACATCGAGGCGCAGATCCTCGGTGACAGCTTTGGCAACGTAGTGCATTTGTTCGAGCGCGATTGCTCGATTCAGCGTCGCAACCAAAAGCTGATCGAGATTGCCCCCAGCCCACAGCTGACCCCCGAACAGCGCGCTTACATCGGCGACCTGTCGGTGCGCGCGGCCAAGGCCGTGGGCTACGAGAATGCCGGCACCGTGGAGTTCCTGCTCGCCGAGGGCGAGGTGTACTTCATGGAGATGAACACCCGGGTGCAGGTGGAACACACCATCACCGAAGAAATCACCGGGATCGACATCGTCCGTGAGCAGATCCGCATCGCCTCGGGCCTGCCGCTGTCGGTGAAGCAGGAAGACATCCAACACCGTGGCTTTGCGTTGCAGTTTCGCATCAACGCCGAAGACCCGAAGAACAACTTCCTCCCAAGCTTCGGCAAGATCACCCGTTACTACGCGCCCGGCGGCCCCGGCGTGCGCACCGACACGGCGATCTACACCGGTTACACGATCCCGCCGTTCTACGACTCCATGTGCTTGAAACTGGTGGTCTGGGCGTTGACCTGGGAAGAAGCCATGGACCGCGGCCTGCGTGCCTTGGACGACATGCGCCTGCAAGGCGTGAAGACCACCGCCGCCTACTACCAGGAAATCCTGCGCAACCCGGAATTCCGCAGCGGCCAGTTCAACACCAGTTTTGTGGAAAGCCACCCTGAGCTGACCAACTACTCGATCAAGCGCAAACCCGAAGAGCTGGCCCTGGCCATCGCCGCCGCCATCGCCGCGCATGCGGGTTTATGAATAAACAGCGGCAAGTTGCAAGCGGCAAGCTGCAAGTAAAAGCAGAGTGGCTTTTTCTTGCAGCTTGTAGCTTGAAACTTGCCGCTATGAGGAGATACCAATGACTAAAAAGATCTTCGTTACCGACACCATCCTGCGCGACGCTCACCAATCGTTGCTCGCCACCCGCATGCGCACCGACGACATGCTGCCGATCTGCGACAAGCTCGACAAAGTCGGCTATTGGTCCCTGGAAGTCTGGGGCGGCGCGACCTTCGACGCCTGCGTGCGCTTCCTCAAGGAAGACCCGTGGGAGCGCCTGCGTAAACTGCGCGCCGCGTTGCCCAACACCCGTCTGCAAATGCTGCTGCGCGGCCAGAACCTGCTGGGCTACCGCCACTACAGCGATGACGTGGTCAAAGCGTTCGTGGCCAAGGCCGCAGTGAATGGCATCGATGTGTTCCGCATTTTCGATGCGATGAACGACGTGCGTAACCTGCGCGTGGCCATCGAAGCAGTAAAAGCCGCCGGCAAGCATGCCCAGGGCACCATCGCTTACACCACCAGCCCGGTGCACACCATCGACGCATTTGTGGCCCAGGCCAAGCAAATGGAGTCCATGGGCTGCGATTCGATCGCGATCAAGGACATGGCCGGCCTGCTGACGCCGTACGCCACCGGTGAACTGGTCAAGGCGCTGAAAGCAGAGCAAGGCCTGCCGATTTTCATCCACTCCCACGACACCGCCGGCCTGGCCGCGATGTGCCAACTCAAGGCCATCGAAAACGGTGCCGACCATATCGACACCGCGATCTCCAGCTTTGCCTGGGGCACCAGCCACCCAGGTACCGAGTCGATGGTCGCCGCGCTCAAAGGCAGCGAATTCGACACTGGCCTCGACCTGGAGCTGCTGCAGGAAATCGGTCTGTACTTCTACGCTGTGCGCAAGAAGTACCACCAGTTCGAAAGTGAATTCACCGCCGTCGATACTCGCGTGCAGGTCAATCAGGTACCGGGCGGGATGATTTCCAACCTGGCCAACCAGCTCAAGGAGCAGGGCGCGCTCAATCGCATGGGCGAAGTGCTGGCGGAAATCCCGCGCGTGCGGGAAGACCTCGGCTTCCCGCCACTGGTCACCCCGACCTCGCAGATCGTCGGCACCCAGGCGTTCTTCAACGTGCTGGCCGGTGAGCGCTACAAGACCATCACCAACGAAGTGAAACTCTACCTGCAGGGCGGCTATGGCAAGGCGCCGGGCGTGGTGAATGAAAAGCTGCGGCGTCAGGCCATCGGCAGCGAGGACGTTATCGATGTACGCCCGGCCGACCTGCTCAAGCCGGAAATGACCAAGCTGCGCGGTGAAATCGGAACACTGGCCAAATCCGAAGAGGACGTACTGACCTACGCGATGTTCCCGGACATCGGGCGCAAGTTCCTCGAGGAGCGCGACGCAGGCACCCTGGCCCCTGAAGTGCTGTTGCCGATTCCCGAGGCGGGCAGCGTAGCCCGCGCCGGTGGCGAAGGCGTGCCGACCGAATTCGTCATCGACGTGCACGGCGAAAGCTACCGGGTCGACATCACCGGCGTCGGCGTGAAGGCCGAAGGCAAGCGCCACTTCTACCTGTCCATCGACGGCATGCCCGAAGAAGTGGTGTTCGAGCCGCTCAACGAATTCGTCAGCAGTGGCGGCAGCCAGCGCAAGCACGCAACAGCGCCGGGCCATGTGAGCACCGCGATGCCGGGCAATATCGTCGACGTGCTGGTCAAGGAAGGCGATGTGGTCAAGGCCGGCCAGGCCGTACTGATCACCGAAGCCATGAAGATGGAGACCGAGGTGCAGGCCGCGATTGCCGGCAAAGTGACCGCCGTGCATGTGGCCAAGGGCGACCGGGTCAACCCTGGCGAGATCCTGATCGAAATCGAAGGCTGATCCAGCCTTCGACACAACCGTTTAATCCTCGGGGGAGCAGGTGCTCCCCTTTTTTTTGCATTGGATTCAGCGATTTAGAACGCCATCGTCCATTGCCCCGCCAGTCCCTGGTTGCGGCTGTGGCTGCCACGTTCGGCGGTATAGGTCAGGCCCACACTGTGTTCAGCCGACAGCGCCACGTCCAGGCCGGTGCGCACGGCCAGGCTGTCTCGCGCCAGTGAGGTACCGCTGATGGAGAACTCGCTGTTGACGTGTTCAGGTTCTCTCCAGGCCGAGGATTGTTTCACGCGGCTTTCGACGTTGCCGTACAGGTGCGTCCAACTGGCGCTCAAATGCGGCTTGAGGGCCATCTGGTTATCCAGCCTGAAGTCCCTGGCCAGGCGCAGGCCGAAGGTGGTGTTGAGGTTTTGCTGGGTCTGCGCCCGTACATCCAGCGCGCTGTAGCCGCCCTTTTCGCGAAAGCCCTGGCGGTGATAGCGCTGCAGACCCAGTCCGGCAAAGGGTTCGGCGCGCAGGTCAGCGATGACCAGCGGATAACCCAGTTCAGCGAATACATTCTGACTTTGAGCTTTGTAGTGGCCGGTGAGGCGTTCGCGATGATTGATGAAGTCGACATCCACGTAGCGTTTGTTCTGCCCCGCGTGACTGCTGTACAGCGCGCCCAGGCGCAGCGCGAACGGGCCGTCCTGGCGTGCCGCATAGGTGCCCAGGTGCCAACTGTCCAGGTCACCCTTGAAGCGTTTGGCACTCAGGTCACTGTCGGATTTGCCGCCCACCACGCCGATCCGCCAGGCGTTGGCCAACGACCAGTCGGCGCCCAGCAACAGCCCTTGGCTGCGCCGTTTGAGGCCGGCGCTGCCGTGCTGTGCGTCGAGTTTGCCGCCGCTGCCCACGCCTTGCACCCACACACGGCTTGCTTCTTCAGAGGTGTCCAATTGACGAATCGCCGCGAGCAGACTGGCGTTCAATTGTTTCATGCTGGCCTGGGTGGCCGTGCCCAGGTTGGCGTTCTGGCTGCCCGCCAATTGTTCAAGCAATGCGCCGACGCGGCCCGGCTCCAGACCCGCCAGGTAATGCACGTATTGCCGCAGTTGGTGTTTGTCCCAATAGTCGAGCTGGTCCGAAGCCAGCAGTTGGCTGACCGCGGAGTCCAGCATACGGGCGACGTTCAGGCCATTACGGCTGGTGGCGCGGTTGGCGAAGCTGGCGTCCCGAGGCTTGACAATGACCAGCCCTGAATGACCTGCCGCTCCGTTGCCGCTGAGCGGTTGCAACCACTCGCTGTCCGGCTCCATGTCGCCGCGAGTGTGTGCGTATGAAGCCCCGATTGTGCCCAGCGCCAGGATGATGGCGACTGCCAATTGCTTGTGTATGAACGGCATGCAAACCCACCTCGTGATGTATGAGGCGGGGAATTTAACGAGGTGACAGAGGGATAACTGTCAGGCCGGGTGCTGCGGGTTTGCGGGAGATGTCTCTAGTGCGTTGCGATAAAACAATTCGTTAAATCTGCACAGCATTGAGTGTGCACGGTTGAATCAGGCGCGATCGACGCTCCTTCACCCCCGCCCCGCATAGCCCTTGCCGTAGTGCCGCTCCATGCGTGCCTGGATCAGCTCCAGGCCCAGGGACAATACCCAGTAGATGATCGCGGCGGTGGTGAGCATTTCGATGTAGCGGTAGCTCGAACGGCCGTAGGACTGCGCCAGGAACATCACCTCCCAAACGCCCATCACCGAAATCAGTGACGAGTCCTTGAGCATCGAGATGAACTGGTTGGTGGCCGGCGGGATGATGGTGCGCATGGCCTGGGGCAGGGTGACATGCCAGAAGATCTCCCGGTCGCGCATGCCCAGGGCCAGGGCGGCCTCCCGCTGGCCCTGGGGCACACCGAGGATGCCGGCGCGGAAGATCTCGCTGAGGTAGGCGCCATAGTTCAGCGACAGCGCAATGATGCCGGCGACGATTGCGCCCGGCACCACGCCCAGTTGCGGCAGGCCGAGGTAGATCAGCAGTATCTGGATCAGCAGCGGCGTGCCGCGAAAAAACGACGCATAGAAACTGGCGATGCCAAATGCCACGGCGCTTTTCGACAAGCGTGCGAGGGCGGTGACAAAGCCCAGCACCGACGATGCCGCCATCGAGCACAGACACAGGAACAGCGTCAGCGCCGCGCCTTGCAGGAAACCGTTGGGCGCCAGGTGCACGCCGATCAGGTTGGGCAGCTTGTCGAGGATGATCGAGAACTTCAGGTCAAAGCTCAGGAAAAAACTGGCGAACAGGGCGAACAACGCCGCCCAGGTCAGGTACAGGCGTGCGCGAAAGCCGAGCAGCGCGCGCGCAGGTTTTGGCAGATGACTCATTGGCTGATGTCGGCACCGATCCATTTTTTCGACAGCTTGCTCAACGTGCCGTCCTGTTTCAACTGCGCAAAGACGTCACGCACTTTGCTGTCCCACTGCGGGTCGCCTTTTTCGATGGCCACCGAGTTGGGCTCGGCGTACAGCGGCTCGCCGGCCAGCTTGAAGCGCTTGTCCTGGTCCAGGCGCGGCTGGGCGGTGACCAGGTTAGTGAGGATCGCATCCAGGCGCACGCCGGCACCCAGGCCGAGGTCCTGGAACGCTACGTTGTCGGTGTCGTATGGAGCGATCTGCACGTCCTCGAACGGGTACTGCAACTGCGTATCTTCGGCGCCTTCGATCAGCAGATTTTTATTCAGGTAGCTTTCATAGCTGGAGGCGCTGGTCAGGCCGACTTTCTTGCCGCTCAGGTCCTTGGCGCCGTGGATGCGGTCGTCCTTGGCGTTGACCACAATGACCGCAGGGGACGCGTAGTACTCCACCGGGAAGTCGAACACCTCGGCGCGGGCCTTGCTCGGGGTCATGGAACAGATGCAAATGTCATAGCGTCCGCTCCAGCGGCCGGCGGCGATCACATCCCAGGACGGCGTTTCCAGACGCAGCTTAACGCCCAGTTTCTGTGCCACAGCCTTGGCCACGTCGACGTCGAAGCCGTCGAGCTGGTTCTGATCGTTGAGAAAAGAGAACGGTGGGTAGCTTTCCATCAGCACGCCCACCAGTTCTTTTTTCTGTTCGATGCGGTCCAGGGTGGCGCCGCCAAAGGCTTGGGTTGAAGCAGCCAGCATCGTCAGGCCCAAGGCCCATAGCGGTTTGAATTTCAAAATGAACACCTGAATAAAAAAGAGGTTGTTATTAACCGAATGGTACGCATTAAATAGTTATAAGAACGACTCTCATAGTGAGTTATTTTCATAAGCATATGAGTAAAAGCTATATGGGCGCTGAAATCACAGTAATTCTCGACGGCGGCATGGGCCGTGAACTGCAACGCCGTGGCGCGCCTTTCCGGCAGCCGGAGTGGTCGGCACTGGCCCTGAGCGAAGCCCCACAGGCGGTGGAGGCGGTGCATGCGGCCTATATCGACAGCGGTGCCGACGTCATTACCAGCAACAGTTATGCGGTGGTGCCGTTTCACATCGGTGAAGCGCGTTTTGCTGCCGAGGGCCAGGCCCTGGCGGCGCTGGCGGGGGAGTTGGCGCGCCGAGCAGTAGAGGCTTCGGGCAAACCCGTGCGCGTGGCCGGTTCGTTGCCGCCGTTATTCGGCTCCTACCGGCCCGACCTGTTCGAACCGGCGCGGGTGTCCGAGCTGCTGACGCCCCTGGTGCAGGGCCTGGCGCCCCATGTCGACCTGTGGCTGGCGGAAACCCAGAGCTCCATCGCTGAGGCGCGAGCGATCCACGCTGGTTTGCCGAAGGACGGCAAGCCGTTCTGGCTGTCGTTTACCTTGAAAGACGAAGACACCGATGAAGTGCCGCGCCTGCGTTCCGGCGAGCCGGTGGCGGACGCCGCCGAAGCGGCGGCGCAATGGGGTGTACAGGTGCTGCTGTTCAACTGCAGCCAGCCTGAAGTGATTGGCGCGGCGATCGATGCGGCTCGCCAGACCTTCGAACGCCTGGGCGTGCAGATCCAGATCGGCGCCTATGCCAATGCCTTCCCGCCGCAACCCAAGGAAGCCACGGCCAACGACGGCCTGGACCCGCTGCGCGACGACCTCGACCCGCCGGGCTACCTGCAGTGGGCGGCCGACTGGCAAGCGCGTGGCGCCAGCCATCTGGGCGGCTGCTGCGGGATCGGGCCGGAGCATATTGCGGTGCTGGCGCAGAAGCTGAACTGACGCTTAAAGCGCCTGGCGGCACTCCGCCAGGCCCTTGAGCTGCCCGGAAGCCGTCTGATTCGCCTGGGATAACCATTGCTCAAAAGCCGCCCCCACCACCGGCCATTCCCCGTCCAAAATCGAATACCACGCCGTATCCCGGTTCTGCCCCTTGACCACCATATGCTGGCGGAACACCCCTTCAAAACTGAACCCCAGGCGCTCGGCCGCGTATTTGGAACGGGCATTGCCGTTGTTGCACTTCCATTCCAGGCGGCGATAACCCTGCTCGAACGCGTATTTGGCCAGCAGGTACACCGCCTCGGTGCTTTTCGGCGAACGCTGCATCGGTGCGCCGAAGGTGACGTGGCCGATTTCGATGCGGCCCTGGGCCGGCACGATCGACATCAGGCTGAGGATGCCTTGTACATCGCCGCTGACACGGTCGATCACGCTGAAAAAATACGGGTCGCTGTTGGCCGCATGGTTGTTCAGCCAGGCATCGAAGGCCGCGCGCTCGGCAAACGGACCATAGGGCAAGTAATCCCACAGCTTGGGGTCGGCGCCGGGGCCTTCCAGCGCTTGCCAGAGTTGATCGGCGTGGCGTGCGGGATCGAGTTTTTCCAGGCGGATAAAGCGCCCTTCGAGCAGTTGAGCCGAGGGCGCCGGAGCACCTTTCCAGTCGGCGAGGGAAGTGGACATGCTGCGCTCCTTAAAGACCTTTGCGAAATTGAATGAAACCCGGGCGCTCGGCGATCCGCTCATACAGCTGGATCGCGGTGGAGTTGGTCTCGTGGGTCAGCCAGTGCACCTTGCAGCAACCGTCGGCCTTGGCGGTGGCGTAGACGAATTCGATCAGTTTGCGACCGACACCGGTGCCGCGCTGGGACGGGTCCACCAACAGGTCCTGCAGGTAGCAGGAGTTCTCGATGCTCCAGTTGGAGCGGTGGTAGATGAAGTTGACCATACCCACCGCCTTGCCGTCCTGCCAGGCCAGCGCCGAATGAGTCGGTTCGCTGGGGTCGATCAAACGCTGCCAGGTACTGTGGCTCACCGCGTCCGGCAGTTCGGTGTTGTAGAACTGCAAATACGCTTGCCACAGCGGCAGCCACGCAGCGTGGTCGGCGGCGGTGACGGGGCGGATATCGATAGGACTCATTCTGTAGCTCCTTTGGGAATAAATCGGGCGAGGGTCTGGTCGCGCACGTCGCTGCTGGCGGCCAGGCCGTCGCGCACACCGGCGATATCCGCCGGGCTGCGGTTCTGGCTGAGTTTGCGTTTGCCGATCAGGCGCTCGATGGGCAGCGAGAAACCGACGATGGCCTTGAGCATGCCGTCGATGTAGTCGGCCGGGGCATCGCTGACGGCCCATGGTTGGGCGCGACGGCTTTCGTGGCGGTCAGTCAACGCACTGACCACCGCCAGCAAGCGCCCGGCATCGGTGAACACCTCGGCCTTGCCGTAGGCATGTACCGCCAGGTAATTCCAGGTGGGCACCACTTTGCCGTGCTCGGCCTTGGCCGGGTAGAACGATGGACTGATGTAGGCGTCGGCGCCGGCAAAAATCACCAGGGCTTCGCTGCCGTTTTGCAGGTCGCGCCACTGTGGGTTGGCCTTGGCCATGTGCCCGTACAACGTGCCGTTCGGGCCTTCATCAGGGTTGAGCAGCAGCGGCAGGTGGCTGGCTTGCAGGCCGTCGTCGCCCAGGGTCACCAGTTGCGCCAAGCGCGTGTGCTGGATCAATTGCTGGATTTCGGGCAAGTCATCGAGGGCAAAGGCACGCGGTGTGTACATGATTATTTTCCTTGGCGAATGGCGCCATCCTAGGCAGGCTAATGGTCTGTGGTAAGAGCCATCCAGGGTCAATTTCATAGGTCCAATATGCCGCCTGCGTCGCCGCCGTTGTCCTTCAACCCCGCCGGTATTGAGTTGGACCCTCGCCAGGGCCTGACACGCCAGCTCTACGACGCCCTGCGCCAACGTGTGCTGGACGGACGCCTGGTGAGTGGCACGCGCCTGCCCGCCAGCCGCGACCTGGCGGCGGCCTTGTCGATTTCCCGCAACAGCGTGGTGCGGGCCTACGATCAGTTGTACGCCGAAGGCTTTATCGAAGCGCGCGTCGGAGACGGCACCTATGTCGCCCAATTACCGACGGCGAAAAAACTATCCACAAAACCATCCACAGGGTTATCACCAGGCTTATCCCCAGCTTTATCCACAAATTGCGGAAATTCATCGGTTAATTCGAGCCTGAAAGTTATCCACAGCGCGGCGCTGGAGCGTCTGGAAACCCACCATTTGTCTCAACCGCCGGTGGGGCCGCCCAAGGCCTTTCGTGTCGGCGTGCCGGCCTTTGATCTGTTTCCGTTTGAGGTTTGGGCCAAGCTCAACGGGGCTTTCTGGCGCAGGCCTAACCTGGAGCAGCTGTGCTACGGCGACCCTGCCGGAGACGCTCGCCTGCGTGGGTTGATCGCCGCCTATCTGCGCAGTTCACGCGGCATGCAATGCACCGCTGAACAAATTGTGATCACCAGCGGCGCGCAACAGGCAATCAGCCTTTGTGCACAGTTGCTGGTGGCGCCTGGCGACGGTGTGGCGGTGGAAAACCCGGGCTACCGCGCCGCCGGGCATGCGTTCGCCCTGGCCGGTGCGTGCCTGCATGGCGTCCCGGTTGATGAGGAGGGGATCGACTGTGGCGTGCTCAACACCCTGGCCGATTGCCGCTTGGCCTACGTTACGCCGTCGCACCAATACCCGTTGGGCGTGGTGATGAGCCTGGCGCGCCGCCTGGAGCTGCTGGCCTGGGCCGAACGCACCGGCGGCTGGATCATCGAAGACGACTACGATGGCGAGTACCGCTACAGCGGCGCACCGCTGTCGCCCCTGGCCGCGCTGGACCGCAGCGGGCGCGTGTTGTACGTGGGCACCTTCGGTAAAGTGGCGTTCCCGGCGCTGCGCCTGGGCTACCTGGTGCTGCCGCCAGGCCTGGTAGAGGCCTTTTCCCGGCGTCGCGCCGTGGACATGCGCCACTCGGAAGTCAGCACGCAGGCGGTAATGGCCGAGTTCATGGCGGCCGGGCACTTCCAGCGCCATATTCGACGTATGCGGCGTGCGGCATTGAGTCGGCGCAATGCATTGCTCGCCGGTTGGCCGCGCGGGTTGCCCGGCGTCGGCCAATTGCCCGGCGTCGCCGCAGGGCTGCACATCACCGTGCGTGTCGACAACCTTGCCCGCGAGCAGCAATTGCTTGCACAGGCCCATGCCGTGGGCGTTGAGATCAATGGCTTGAGCAATTACTGGCTGGCGTCCTCCACGCTGGCGCCGGACCAGGACGCCGGCCTGGTGCTGGGCTTTGCCGCAGTGCCAGAGCACGCTATCGCGCAGGCGCTGGAACGTTTACGCGAGGCCTGGCGGTGTTGATCGGCAGCTACGATTTTGATGCGCCAGGCGCAGCCGCCGGCTTCAACTGGGGAAAAAACAGCGAACCGGCCAGCGCCGGGCTGATCTCGCTGCGATAAATCGCGATCTGGTCGCGGGCACTGACGTCCTTGCGTTCTACGGCGCCGCCAAGCTTCTGCTGTTCGCGGGTCTTGAGGTGCGCGGCGCCGAACGCTTCATCGGCGGCCTGGGGCGATGGGTAGTGAAAGTGCGCGTACCACAGCACTGCATTGTCCTTGGTGCCGCGAATCTCGTACTCGTCCAGGTAGTCCTTGCCGGGGCCTTTGAGGCGTCGCCGGGTGACGGTTTTTCTGATTGCCACTTGCCCCTCGTGATGCAGCCATTCCAGGCGGGCCGCGGTGGGCGGTTGCTGCTTGGTCATGTTGATACGGGTGTCGGTACCTAACGCGAAGAGCCGCGTCGCATGATCGGCCAGGGCTTTTCTGAGGGTGACCGCGGACGGGCGATCGCTCTCGATCAGATTGCGTTGGGTCAGCGCTTCCTCGATCTGATCGGCAGCCATTTCCAGGCGCATCGCGTATTGGTGGAACATCTCTTCTATTTCCACCGGAATGCACCCGGCCTTGCGCGAATGGTTGAGGATGCGCCGGGATTCGGCAGGCTCCGCATCCAGCAGGTCCTGTGCGCTGTTGAGGCTGGTGTCCAGGTCGATCGACTCGGGTTTCGGGGGGCGCGAGGCCGACGGTTCATGTTCCAGCCAGACGCCTGGGGTTTTCTCGTGGAAGGTGGCGATGACCTTGCCGGTCAGCGGTGCCTTGATGTCCACCAGATGGCTGTCGGCTTCGCGCGGTTCGCCCACGATCAGGCCTTTGTAGCGGGTCTTGATGACTTTGCGTTGGGGCGTCGTCGGTGATCTGGATGGCCCGGGCTTGGGCTCCATGGCGCGGCGTTCGCGCAGCAGCCTGACCAAGTCCTGCGTGGCCTGTTGCTGAAAGTCATTGATGTAGCCGCGCAGCGTCTCCAAGGGCTCGCGCAGCAGTTTTTGCGGTGCGTCGGCATGCAGGTCGAGCAGGCGCTGGTCGCCGAGGGCGAATTGCTCAACCATGCTGTTGAGCACTTCGATGCGTTGATCCAGGGGCACGCCGCCGACTTTGCCGAGCAGCTCGATGAAGCTTTGGATGCTGATATCCAGGTCATCGATGATGCGGTTGAGCCGCCGCCGCGTTTCGGTTGTGTCCTCGGTAAGAGCGACGCACAGGAAACGCGCGACGGTGATTTGCAGCGCCTTGAGGTCGATCACCTGGATGTTGGGCACGCGTTGCCGGGTGCGCTGAATGACGTCGGCACCCGCGACACCCAGTTCTCCCAACTCCCGATAGCGCGAGTCGACGTATTCCATGCGCCGGATCATGTCCACATTTACGCTCGACATCGCCTGCGCCTGGTCCACCTGCTGCTGCGTTGTGACAGTCGCCGAAGGGTCGAGCACGTTCATGGTGGCTTCCATCGTGTCGCGAAAAGGGCCGACACGCTCTTCGATCACCGAGCGCGTGAGGATCAGCTGTTTGTTCAAGTAGCCGCTCATCAGGCTCTGGTAATTGGGCACGGTGTCGATGATGCTCAAGGCCCTGAGCTGACGGATGGGGGTGTCGTAGGCACCTACCCGCTCATCCGCCTGGCTGATGAACGCCTCGCGACGCTGGGCCGTGGACGGCCCCGGCTCCGAGTCGATGGCCACCTGCGCTTCGTACAGTTGCGATTGGGTGGGTTCATCATTTTCGCTAAAGGCAATGAGCTCCTTGCGCAGGCTCTCGATGCGCGAGGGCTTCTGCTCCTGAGCGGTCCGGCGACGATTTCTGAAGCCACCGCCACGCAGGCGCAGGCGAGAATCGATGAACCACTGCCCGGCGCGGTTATTCACCAGCAGCGGGCCGGTGCGGGTTGGCTCCCTGGGATCGACGACCATCACGTTGTCATTGGCATCCAGCGTGACTTCGAACCAGCGCTGGGCCACCGGCGCATACCATTTTTCACTCAATGGGTAGAGGTACAGGTGGGTGCCGGCGCTGGTGTTTTGCTCGCCCAGCCCCTCGGGTTTGGGCACGGCGAAGCTGCTCAGCAGTGTGGCCAGGCGTGTCGGCGTACTGTGCAGCGGGCCGCTGACATTCAGAGGGCCTTGATGCGAGGGTGGCAATTGGCTGTCGGGAACGTCCGACTGGCGCTTCACAGGGACCTTTGCCGGTGCCTTTACCGGGGGCTTTTCGGTCTCCTCCAGCACCTCCATGCGCTCTGCGGCCAGAGGCTTGAGGGGTTCGTCCAGTGCCTGGGAGGGAGGATGGCGCAGCGTGACATGCAGCGTCAGCGCCATCCCCACATTGAGCAACATGTCCACCAGCGCGGTCCACGGGGCCTGCGCCTGCGGCGTGTCGACGACCCGTTCGGCCTGCTCCAGGTCGTCCATGATTTGCCAGATCCAGGCGGCGATGCCGAGGGTACGACCCAGGAACGGCAAGACGGCGGTCAACAGCTGCCAACCCGTGCGGCGAAACGTGTCCCAGCGTTTCTTCACATTGGATACCGATTGCCGAGTCGCCAGCTCAACCATCGCCTTGGCATTGGCGCTGAACAGCGTGTCCAGCGCGTCATCGCCCAGGGTTGCGTTGCTCAAGTCGATCGGCCCGCTCATCTGCAGCACGGTTGCCGGCTCGACCAGCAGGCGCGCGGCCGTCCAGGGTGACGGCAGAGTGTCGGGAAATACGTATTGCGTGTAGTTGAAACGCACCTCCTCAGGCAGCCAGGCCAGCACCGACTCACGCAGCGCCGGGTCTTGCTTGATGGCGTACAGGAGGTTCTGGCGCGAGGGAAACTGCAGCAGCATCGGCTCCAGCAATGGGCGATACAGGATACACGGGCCGGCGCCAGGGTCCTTCGGCTCGATCACGTACATGTTGGCGACGATGTCGTGACCGTTGCCAGGGCGCAGCCTGGGAGCAAAGGCCAGGCGACGAATCACAGCCGGCTGCGCATCTACGTTGCGTTCGTGCGCCTCGGTTTGCATCACGGCGGCAACGTAGCGGAAGCCACGTTCATCCAGGCCATTTCGCCGCTGCAATTTCAACTGCAGGGCCAGCAACGGTAGTTGTACGCGTAAATGCGCGGTGTAGAGGCGTGAGCGTTGCGCCGATTGCTGCGGGTCATCGAGCAGTTTTTGCTTGATCAGCGCCGGGTAGGTCGCGCCGATATCAAGCCCCTCGATCACCTCCTTGAGGTAGTCATAGGACAGCCATTGCGGGGCGTCGCCGCCGTTGTAGGTCACGCTGACGACACCGATGGGCAGGCCGGTGAGGTTCTCCAGCGCCAGGTCGATCAGGTTACGCCGAGTGATGTCTTGCGCGCCGGGGATCGGGAAGGAACCCCAGATCACCGGCGAGCGAATTTCAATCTGCACCTTGTCCAGGTTCAGGGGCGCGTCCTGAGCACGGGCGTTGATGCGGCTCTGCAACTGTTCGCGGGCATAGTCGCGGATCGGCGCGATACCGTCGTTGAAGGCGCGTCCGTGCCAGTGGGCGTTGAGCTCGGCGAGGTCGATCATCAAGCGGCTGTAGGCTGCCATGTCCGCGTCCGAGGCGGCCGTCAGCCAGTCGGGTAAATGCTGGTGGATGTCGAAGATCCGCGAGAGATGCTCATCGCTCAGATCCTCAAGGCTGGGCATGATTCGGGAGACGGCCGAATGGCGCAGTGGCAACTCGGTTTGGTCCTGCGCAACGTCATCGCCCATCAGGCCGATGGCCTCGACCTGCAGGCCGATCAGTGTGCAGGCCAGGCTTTCGAAATAGTTGCCGTGGGGTTCATACAATCGCCACTGGATCTCGGCACCGGCGTACAGAGGGTCGAGCGTGCCCGGTAATATCTTCCCCAACTCGTCCAGTGAGTCATAGCGGCTGTAACCGTCCGTCAGCGAGAACGTGAGGATGGCCTGGCGCTCCTGGAGTGTGCCGATCAGCACGGCAATACCCAACAACCCCACGTGCGCGTGGCGGTCGGGCAACACTACATCGACGTCGATCAGGCACGCGCGAAGGTTGTAGGGGGCATCGGAGGCTCGGTTGGCACGGTCGGGTGCGTGGTACAGCAGGCGGGCCATCTTGCATTCGTCCTCATCCCAACCTTCAGCGGTGGTGACATTCCATGCTTTGCCCAGGGCGTTAGCGAATACTTTCCAGCGCACCCCTGCGCTGTTGTAGGACGTATTCCAGTAATTCAACTGCTGCTCCTGGAACGCGACGTACAGCAGCGTCGACAGCTCGTTCATCAGGCGCGCGATGGCGTCGATGGCAACCGGCAAATGCACCGGCGACCGCACGTTGGGTTGCAGGGTCAGGTAATGCTCGCCCTCGATGTAGACCAGCGGCTTGGGCATGAGCGCCTGGCGCGCGAGGATACTGGTGAGGGATTCGACCTGCGGCTCGCCGCGTTCAAGCGCCTGCTCTGTCACTTGCCAGCGCGGAGTGACCAGCATGCAGAAATCCGGATTGAGATTGAGCTTGGGGTACAGTTCTGCGAGGGCTTCGCGCAGCAGGTTGGAAGCCACTTCCCGGCTGGAGGGGCCGGTGGTCAGCTGGGTGAGCAGCCCGTAGCCGGGGGCGGTTGGCGTGGGGGCGGATTGAGTAGAGTCGTTGGGCATGTCAGCTCCTTGGTGATCACAGGCGGTGGACCTGCAAACTAACCACTCAAGGAACGCCGCGGAGGTAGATAAGTAGGCGGCCCGGCTTCCACTCGGGATTGCTGAACCGCCCTGGCCGTTCGATCAGAGATTGAAAAACAACCGGCGGGCCTGTTCCAGGTTGATTTCGCTGCGGTAGTAGTCAAGCCGTTGCTGCTGGTTGAACCCATTGACGGTATCGGCGGCTGCGCCCATCCGATGCTCGGCCGGGGTTTTCAGGCGTGCCGAGATAAACGTCCTGGGCGGCGTCCACGACGCCGAGTAATGGAAATGGGCATACCAGAGCACGTTATGCCGCGCGCGGTCGGCGATGGTGTATTCATCCAGGTAGTCCTCCTGGACACCTTTGATCCGACGCCGGCTGATGGTCTTTTTAAGGGTGACTTCTTTGCGCTGCAGGAGCCATTCCACGCCCTCGACAGTGGGCGGTCGCTCTATGATCATGCGTCGCACCTGCTGGTTGGCTTCCAGGTAGAGGTCTGCCGTGGCCTCCTTGAGTTTCTGACTGGCGAGGGTGGCGGAGCGCAGTTCATTCTTCACTACGCCGGGCGATGACAAGGCGTGGTCGATGGCATGCTGGGTTTCCTCCAGCCGCAGGGCGTGCTGGTGATACAGGTATTCGATACCGACCGCAGTACGTGCCGGCTTGGCCGCTTGCTCGTGGGCGCGAGCCTTGAACGCGCTCAATCCGTCCAGAAAAGCCTGGGCCTGATCGAGGGATGCCGTAAGGTCCGGCGCCACAGGCGCAGGGGCAGCGGGTGCGGTGATGCGTCTGACCCACTGGGCCTGATCCTTTTTGTGGTAGGTGGCGATGATGTGTTGAGTGATGGGCGATTTGATGTCCACGAAGTCGGGCTCATGCCCCAACTGCGTCGAGCGTGGCTCGCCGATCAACAGGCCGTCATAGCGGGTGCGGATGAACATTTTACGCTGAGCCGGCGGAGTCGGCGGCGGGGTGGGGCGATGCCTGAGATTGTCACGTTCCAGGTGCAGCCGTGCCAGGTGCAACTGGGTGTCCTGGGAGTATCGGTGTATCTGCGCGCGCAGGCGTTGCAACTGTTCGGGAATGATTTCGGCGGAAAATTCCTGCGACAGGTCTTCCAGGCGCTCATCTACGACCGCAAACTGCTCAGTCAGGCTGCCGAGCGCTTCGATACGCTCGTCCAGGCGTGCTTCGCTTCGCTCGAAAAGCGTATCGTGCAGGGTCTGGGCTGCAACGTCGGCGGTGTTGACGATGTCATCCAGGGTCGACCACGCCTGCGGAGTGCTATTGAGCGACGACTCGCTCAGGCACAGGTTGCGTGACGTAGTTAATTGCAGGGCCTTAAGGTTTGAGCTGGTGTAACTGGGCAACAGTCCTTTGTGTTGGCTGATCTCACGGTAGCCTTGCTGGCCCAGTTCGCGCAGCTCTTCGAAACGCGACTCGACGTAATCAAGGCGTTCGATCATGTCCTGGTTTATCTGGCTGAAATGCTGCGCGTCCTCGATGTGCCGCTCTCCAGGCGACTCTGCCTGGTGTGTGACCTGATCCATTATTGTTCTAAGGCCTGGGGTGAATGTCTGCTGGGTTTCGCGGATACCGAACTCGGTTAACTCCAGCTGTGCCCTCAGGTAGCTCAGCGCTTTGGGCGGATAGTCGGCAAGGGGTTCGAAGACATTCAGTTTCTTGAGGTCCTGCAGGGCCGTTTCATAGTCAGAGCGTTGGCTGTCGAGTGCTTGCAGATAGCCTTCGCGCCTGGCAGCGGCCGACGTACCGGGTGCTTCTGTCATTGCTGTGCGGGCTTGCTCCAATTCAAGTGATGCGGCCTTTTTGCCTGTTTCGAATGTCTGCAGTTTGTCGCGCAGCTGCTTGGCTTTTTCCGTGGCCAGCAGACTCGCCCGCCGGCTTGCATGCTTGGGGCCGCCGCCACGCAATCGCAGGCGCGTGTCGATGAACCATTGGCCGGCTGCATTGTGTATCAGCGCCGGGCCGCTGCGCTCCGGTTGGTTGGGATCGATGATCACCACGGGCTCGTCCGCCTGCGCCGATACCTCGAACCAGCGTTGCCCCAGGGATACGTAATATTTCCGGCCTGATCGATAGAGGTGCTGGTAGGTGCCCGCTTCGGTAATGGGCTGGCCCAGGTTCTTGGGTTTTACCACATGGAAGCTGTCCAGCACGGTCGCCAACGGGCCGGGCAAGCGGTTGAGGGCACCGCTGGTACTGAGCGGGCCTGCTCGTTCAGTCGGCCGCGCGGATGCGGTCTGGAGGGGCAATCGTTTGATCAGCGGCGGTTTGACCGGCGTGCCGGGTTCGTGGGTAAGCGACTTGCCGATGCTCTGCCGCCGCGTGACGGTGTGCAAGGTGATCGCCATGCCAATGTTGAGCAAAACGTCAGTGAGGGCAGCCCATTGCGCAGGTTTGTCCTGCTGTTCGCTCGCTTCGACGAGCGCTTGCACTTGATCGAAAATCTGCCAGATCCAGGCGGCGGTGCCCAGGGTCGGGTTTAGGAAGGGCAGCACGGCATTGAGCAACACCCAGCCGATCTGCTTGAGCGTCGCCCAGCGGTTCTCCGCGTTGGAAACCGATTGTCGATCGGCCAGGCTGAACAGCGCCTGGGCGTTGGCATTAAACAGTGCACCCAGCATGTCGCTGCCGACGACGGGATTGGCCAGTGCCACAGGACCGCTCAAAATCAACACTCTGAGCGGATCTACCAGGTAGTTGAAGACCTCCCAGGGGGAGGGTACGTCGCCTGGAAAGACGAGGTTTGCGTAGTCGTCGCGCACGTCATCGGGCAGCCAGGGCAGTATCGAGCTGCGCAATGTGGACGACTGCATGACGTCATAGATCAGGTTGGCGGAGGAGGCGTATTGAATCAGTGGCGGGTTGAATAACGGGCGATAGAGCAGGCAGGGCCCGCCGCTCAGATTGCGCAGGCCGATCACGTACATGTTCGCCACGATGTCGTAGCTCTGGTCCGCGCGGCGAGTGGGGTAGAAAGCCAATTGGTGAAGGACGATATCCTGGCCATCGACCTTGCGGTCGTGTTCCTCGGCCTGCATCAGCGCGACGAGGTAACGGTAACCCTGCTCATCGATCCCGTCTTGCCGTCGCAGCTTGCTCTGCAAAGCCATCAACGGTAGCTGGATACGCAGCTGTTCGCTGTAGAGCTTTTTGCGACGGGCCGACTCATGGCGCAGCTCCAGCAAATTCTGTTTGATCAGGGCTGGGTAGGTTTGACCGACGTCGACCCGTTGAATGATGTCTTCGACATAATCGACCGTCAGCCAGTCGGGCAAGTTGGCACCGTTGCGCAGCTCTATGGTTTTGTTGCCCAGGGGCAGTGCGATGAGGTTCTGCAGGGCCAGCTCAACGAGGGTAAAGGAGGTGGTTTCAACACTCCCGGGCACGACGAACAATCCCCAGACCACCACGCTTTGCACCTTGAAGACGATTTTTTCCAACGGCACGTGCAGGGCGTCCGGATGATCCAGCAGGACCTGTTGCCTGATCTGCTCAAGCGCGTACTGCTCAATGCCGGGGATACCGTCCAGGTAGGAGGCGCCCATATTCAGGCTGTTGAGGGCCGCGAGATCTTTGAGGTGCTGAGCGAAGTTATTCTGGTCGCCGACCGAGGCGTTTTTCAGCCAGTCGGGAAGCGCATGGTGATACCAGTCGAGGTTGGGCCCTTGGTGCGCTGGCGTGTAAATGGCACCCGGACCTGCATTCAATGCCTGATTAACTTGGGCCGAATTGCTCTGGAGCAAGTTCGAAAAATCCAGCGCGCCCACGGCTTCGACCTGTGCACTGATAAACACGCAGGCCAACTGATCGAAGAAGTTGCCCTGGGGCTCGGATAAACGCCATTGCAGCGATGTGCGATGCGTCTGCGACCCGGCATGCGTAGGCAGCGACTCGCCCAACTGGTCCAGAGAGTCGAATTTTTCGTAGCCGTTGCGCGGCGAGTAAGTGAGGATGATTGCGCGGCCCAGGTGCTCGCCCAGCAGCACCGCCAGCATCAGCGGGCTGAAGCGCGTGGCAGCGCCGTCCTCGACCTGTTCGATCTCGACAATGCAGGCTTTGCTCGCATAGGGGTCATCGATTTGCCGGGTGGCGCGGTCGGGGAAGCGATACAGTCGATCTGCCATGGCGCGATCGGTCTCATCCCATTCTTCCACCTGCGCAGTGCCCCAGCCGCTGCGCAGGGTGCTGGACAATTCCTGCCAGCGCGGGCCCTTGGCGTTGCTCTCGTTCCAGAAATCCACCAGGTACGCCTGAAACGCGCTGAGCATCACCGGTGCCTGGGTGTTGATGATCCTGGCGATGTCGGTCATGCGTACGGGCAGGTGCTCAGGTGGCGCGGTGATCGGCTGCCGCGTCAGGAAGTGCTCGCCCTCGATGCACAGCACCGGTATTTGGAGGACGGCTTGGCGCGCCAGCAGGTCGCTGAGCGCGCGATAGGTGGTCGGTCCGGCGACCGGTTGGCCCTCGATGAGCGTCCAGGTCGGCGAACCCATCAGGGTGCTGTCCGGGTCGATGTTCAGGTCCGGGTAGAGTTCGTTCAGCGCCTGGCGCAACAGTTGGGTGGCGGTGGCCCTGAAGGAGGGCCCGGCGTGGAATTGGGCGATCAGTTCCAAGGTCAGGTCACTGCGCCTGGGCTGCGGCTGGGAAGCGGAAGTTGAAGAGGTCATGGGGCGTTCCTGTGGTGCCGTTGCATGAAAAAACCCGAGTCAAAGGCTCGGGTTTTCCATGCTAGGCAGCGCCAGGTCAGCGGCGGGAGTGACTATGTATGGTGGAACGACAGTCAGCTCAGCTCGGCGCACAGGTCCAGTTCGACCAGGCGGCGGATCTCGGCATTAGGCAGGCCCGCGCCGATCAGGGCATTGAGCTTGCCGAACGCCGCTTCACGGGTCATGCCGCCACCCGACAGCACGCCAACCCCGCGCAGGCGGCTGCCGGCTTCATACACGTCCAGCGCTACGCCACCTTCATGGCATTGGGTGATGGCGACCACCACCACGCCCCGGTCCTGTGCGCGCTGCAGGCTGGCGAGGAATGCCGGGTTGTCGCTGGGCCCGGTGCCGCTGCCGTAGCATTCCAGGATCAGTGCTTGAATGCCGCTGTCGATCAGGCTGTCGAGCAGCACCGCTGAAAGGCCGGGCACCAGCGGCAGCACGCCGACGTTCGCCAACGCTTTCTGCTGGCGATAGTCCAAAGCATCCGGAATCGCATCGGCCTTGGCTGCGCCGCCCTGGCGCTGCAGCGCCGCGAACGGATGACGGCCGAAGCTGCGGATCTTCGCGCAACGGGTCGGCGCCATCAGCGCACCGTGGAAGTACAACTGCACCCCCGGCGCCAGGCCTGCGCCCAACGCCGTCAGGGCGCCGCTGACGTTTTCCCAGGCATCGCTGTCGGGCACGCCCGCCGGCAGCATGGAGCCGGTGAACAGCACCGGCACCGGCAGCCCCAGCAGTTGAAAACTCATGGCGGCCGCGCTGTAGGCCAGGGTGTCGGTGCCGTGCAGGATCAGCACCGCGTCGCAGCCTTCGTCCACCGCCTCGACCACTGCTGTGCGCAGGCGCTGCCAGTAGGCCGGGGTCATATTGGCGCTGTCGATCAGCGGGGACATTTCGCGCAGGCGCCAGGAGGGCAGCTTCGCCCCGGCAAAGTGCTCGCGCATGCGCGCTTCGAAACCCGAAGCGGGCGCCAGGCCGTTGGCGCTGGCCTGCATGCCGATGGTGCCGCCGGTGTAGAGCACCATGATGTTATTGGCTGGGGACATCGAGAATTCTCCTGAACGAAAAACGCCGCCGGGCCCCGAGCATGCCCAAGGCCGGGCGGCGTGTCATCTATCTACGCTCAGCGTTGCGCTTGAGCGTTCAGTTCAGCCGACACCTTTGCCGCCGGCTCGGACTTGACCGGGTTGGCCGGCCAGGCCTTGCGGTCCAGGTCCAGATCCGGGAACTGGCTGGAATCGAACACCGGGGTCTTGATGCCCGCTGCGCGCTGGTCGTCGTAGTCCTTGAGAATGCGCATGGCGATCTTGAACAGGAACGCCAGGGCAAACAGGTTAACGAACGCCAGCATGGTCATGGTGATGTCGGCGAAGGCGAATACGGTGCTCAGATTCTCGATCGAACCCCAGAAGATCAGCACCAGCACCAGCGTGCGGTAGCCCATCAGCACCTTGCGGTTGTTGCCCACCAGGAAGCGCAGGTTGCTCTCGCCGAGGTAGTAGTTGTACATGATCGAGGTGAACACGAATAACGCCAGGGCCACCGAGATAAACATGCGGCCCCAGTCGCCGACCACCGCCGCCAGGGAGTTCTGGGTCAGGGCAATGCCGTCGCCTTCAAAGCCTGGGGTGTAGAAACCGGAGAGCAGGATCAGCAGCGCGGTGCAGGTGCAGATCACGAAGGTGTCGAGGAACACGCTGAACGCTTGAACCACGCCTTGGGCGATCGGATGCTCAACCGAAGCGACTGCCGCCACATTGGGCGCACTGCCCAGGCCGGCTTCGTTGGCGAACACGCCGCGCTTCACGCCCATGATGATCGCACTGCCTACCAGGCCGCCGAAGGCTTGGTCGAGGCCGAAGGCGCTCTTGACGATGGTCGCGAGCATGGCCGGCACGTGGTCGAATTGCAGCACGATCACGTACAGGGTCACGGCGATGTAGACCAGGGTCTTGACCGGCACCAGCAGGTCGGCGATCGAGGCGATGCGCTTGATTCCGCCGATGAACACCAGGCCCAGCAAGACCGCGAGGGCCAGGCCGGTGTAGGTGGTGTCCAGGCCGAACGCGTTATTCAGCGAATGCGTCACAGCATGGGCCTGCAGGCCGTTGAAGGCAAAGCCGAAGGTCACCAGCAGCAGGAACGCCATGACCATGCCCAGCCAGCGCTTGTGCAGGCCGTGCTGGATGTAATAAGCCGGGCCGCCACGGTAGGTGCCTTCTGCGTCGGTGCGCTTGTACAACTGGCCGAGGGAGCATTCGATAAAGCTCGAGGACATGCCCACCAGTGCGGTGACCCACATCCAGAACACGGCGCCCGGGCCGCCGAGGGTCACGGCAATGCCGACACCGGCGATGTTACCGGCGCCTACGCGGCCGGCCAGGCTGAGCATCAGCGCCTGGAACGAACTGAGCTGGCCGGAGCTGCTCTTGAGGCTGTCGCGAAACACCGAAAACATGTGGAAAAAGTGGCGCAGCTGTACGAAACGCGAGCGGATCGTGAAATAACCGCCGAGCCCGACAATGAGCACGATCAGTACTTTCCCTGAGAGGAAGTCGTTGATGACTTCGAGCATGGAGTGTTCCTCGCTGATTTTTCTAATGGCAAACGCAGGACGGTTCAAAAACGTCGCATCGCACCAGGCAGTGCGCGACGGTTCGACCCCATTCCTTTTGCGGGTTGTTATTCATGCGGTTTCGCGGGTTATCCCGGCTTCGTTACCGACAGCCGCAGACGCGAAGAGGGGCGGCACTATACCTAGGCGAACGTGATCCGTCTGCCCGGGCCGATTAAAGGTTTCAGCCAGGCGGTTACAGGGGCGGTGGGTAAGCGGTGCGATATTGGATTTTTTATGGGCGTCATTTCACAACCTCGAAGCAAAAAAAAGGGCCTGAAGAACGAGCCTTCAGGCCCTCAAAAGGTGAGAGGTGTCTAGTCCCTCAACCTGGTGAGCGGTGCAACAAACGCTTAGGCCTTCAATGGGACCAAACGTGGAGCGATCATGTTTTCGGGGCGCAGGATGTCGTCGAGCATGGCGTCGTCGAGCAAGCCTTCTTCGCGCACCAGTTCCAGTACCCCGCGGCCGCTTTCAAGGGCGATGCGCGCGATACGGGTGGCGTTTTCATAGCCGATGTAAGGGTTCAGCGCGGTCACCAGGCCGATGGAGTGCTCCACCAGTTCGCGGCAGCGGGCTTCGTTGGCGGTGATGCCGACGATGCAGTGCTCGCGCAGCATGTCCATGGCGCGTTGCAGCAGGCGGATCGAGTCGAAGATCTTGAAGGCGATCAGCGGCTCCATCACGTTCAGTTGCAGTTGGCCGCCTTCGGCCGCCATGGTCAGGGCCAGGTCGTTACCGATGACCTGGAACGCCACTTGGTTGACCGCTTCCGGGATCACCGGGTTGACCTTGCCGGGCATGATCGAGCTGCCTGGCTGGCGCGCCGGCAGGTTGATCTCGTTGATCCCGGTGCGTGGGCCGCTGGAGAGCAGGCGCAGGTCGTTGCAGATCTTCGACAGCTTCACTGCCGTACGCTTGAGCATGCCGGAGAACAGCACGAAGGCGCCCATGTCGGAGGTGGCTTCGATCAGGTCGGCCGCCGGAACCACGGGTTGGCCGCTGATGACGGCCAGGCGCTGTACGGCCAGGGCCTGGTAGCGCGGGTCGGCGTTGATGCCGGTGCCGATGGCGGTGCCGCCCAGGTTCACTTCGGTCAACAGTTCCGGCGCCAGGGTTTTCAGGCGGGCCAGGTCTTCACCGAGGGTGGTGGCGAAAGCGCGGAATTCCTGGCCGAGGGTCATCGGCACGGCGTCCTGCAATTGGGTGCGGCCCATTTTCAGCACGTGGCTGAACTCTTCGCCCTTGGCGGCGAACGCCTGAATCAGGCTGTCGAGGCTGGCCAGCAGCGCGTCGTGGCCCAGCAGCAGACCCAGGCGGATCGCAGTGGGGTAGGCGTCGTTGGTCGACTGCGCCATGTTCACGTCGTTGTTGGGATGCAGGTACTGGTATTCGCCTTTCTGGTGGCCCATGGCTTCCAGCGCGATGTTGGCGATGACTTCGTTGGCATTCATGTTGGTTGAAGTGCCGGCGCCGCCTTGAATCATGTCCACCACGAACTCTTCGTGGAAATCGCCGCGGATCAGACGGGCACAGGCTTCGCTGATGGCGGCGTGCTTGGCTTCGCTGAGCTGGCCCAACTCGCGGTTGGCATCAGCGGCGGCTTGCTTGACCATTGCCAGGCCGACCACCAATTTCGGGTAATGCGAAATCGGAACGCCCGAGAGGCGGAAGTTGTTCACCGCTCGCAGGGTCTGGATGCCGTAATACGCTTGAGCAGGTACTTCAAGTACGCCAAGCAGGTCTTTTTCTGTGCGGAATGATGCAGCGGAGGACATGACGGAAATCATCTCGATATGGACCCGGAACTGGCCGGAACGCTGCGAATGCTAGGCTTGTACGAATTTTTGGGCCAATGCTGTTAAACACTGGCCTATGCATAAACGGCATAATGTGAGTGTGACCCGGCTATCATGGCGGGCGTGTGTGCCAAAATGGTGCGTTCCCGTGGGAGGCAGTGATGAACCTTGAGAGCAAGTGGCTGGAAGACTTCAGCGCCCTGGCCGCGACCCGCAGCTTTTCCCAGGCGGCGGAGCGGCGTTTTGTCACCCAGCCGGCGTTCAGCCGACGCATCCGCAGCCTGGAAGCGGCGTTGGGCCTGACCCTGGTCAACCGCTCGCGTACGCCGGTCGAGCTGACGGCGGCGGGGCAGTTGTTCCTGGTCACCGCGCGCACCGTGGTCGAACAGTTGGGTGAAGTCCTGCGTCATTTGCATCACTTGGAAGGCGGGCAGGGCGAAGTCATGCAAGTGGCCGCCGCACACTCCCTGGCGCTGGGTTTCTTCCCGCGCTGGATCGCACAACTGCGCAACGAAGGCCTGAACATCGCCACGCGGCTGGTCGCCACCAACGTCGGCGATGCGGTGCACGCCCTGCGTGAAGGCGGCTGCGATTTGATGCTGGCGTTCTACGACCCTGATGCCGCCATGCAGATGGACGCCGAGATCTTCCCGTCCCTGCACCTGGGCAACACCGAAATGCTCCCGGTGTGCGCCGCCGACGCCGACGGCAAGCCGTTGTTCGACCTGGAAGGCGAGGGCAGCGTACCGTTGCTGGCCTACAGCGCCGGCGCTTTCCTCGGCCGTTCGGTGCACCTGTTGCTGCGCCAGCGCGCCCTGCGCTTTACCACCGTGTACGAAACCGCCATGGCCGACAGCCTCAAAAGCATGGCCCTGGAAGGCCTGGGCATCGCTTGGGTGCCGCAGTTGAGCGTGCGTGCCGAACTGGCGCGCGGCGAGCTGGTGGTCTGCGGCGGGCCGCAATGGCATGTACCGCTGGAAATTCGCTTGTACCGCTGTGCGTTGGTGCGCAAGGCCAATGTGCGGTTGTTGTGGCGCAAGTTGGAAGGTGGTGCGGCGCAGAACACCTGAGCCCAATCTCAAGCCGAATGCAGGGCAAATGTGGGAAGGCGCTTTGTGGTGGTTTGGCTGACTTGAAAGTCAATAAAACCGCCGCTTTCACCACTGGACAGATGGTCGTTCCAGGGGCTGTTTATCTTAATTATTACGGTATACTGCGCGGCCTTCGGCCGGTCCAACCGGCCAACATTCGTACAACAAGCCACGCCGGATTTCCCGCGTGGCTTGTTGTTTTTTGACGCGCCTGCGGGCGCCCAGAGAGAAGAGGCACGACGATGAGTGCATTGGTTGGCGTGATCATGGGCTCCAAGTCCGATTGGTCCACCCTTAGCCACACCGCCGATATGCTGGAAAAACTCGGCATTCCATACGAAGTGAAGGTGGTTTCCGCCCACCGCACCCCGGACTTGCTGTTCCAGTATGCCGATGAAGCAGAATCCCGTGGCATCGAGGTGATCATCGCCGGCGCCGGTGGCGCAGCGCACCTGCCAGGCATGTGTGCGGCCAAGACCCACCTGCCGGTGCTCGGTGTGCCGGTGCAATCGTCGATGCTTTCGGGCGTGGATTCGCTGTTGTCGATCGTGCAGATGCCGGCCGGCATCCCGGTCGCGACCCTGGCGATCGGCAAGGCCGGCGCGATCAACGCCGCGTTGCTGTCCGCCAGTATTCTGGGCGCCAAGCACCCGCAGTTCCACGCGGTGCTGAAAAAATTCCGTGCTGAACAGACAGACAGCGTGCTGGACAATCCAGATCCACGCATCGCCTGAGGTTGTAGACCATGAAGATCGGTGTAATCGGTGGCGGCCAGCTGGGCCGCATGCTCGCCCTGGCGGGCACCCCGCTGGGGATGAATTTCGCTTTCCTGGACCCGGCGCCGGACGCCTGTGCGGCGGCCCTGGGTGAACACCTGCGCGCTGACTACAGTGACCCGGACCACCTGCGCCAACTGGCCGACGAAGTGGACCTGGTGACTTTCGAGTTCGAAAGCGTTCCGGCGGAAACCGTGGCCTTCCTGTCGCAGTTCGTGCCGGTGTACCCCAGTGCCGAGGCCCTGCGCATCGCTCGCGATCGTTGGTTCGAAAAGAGCATGTTCAAGGACCTGGGCATCCCGACGCCGGACTTCGCCGATATCCAGTCCCAGGCGGACCTGGACGCCGCGGTCGCCCGCATCGGCCTGCCGGCCGTGCTGAAAACCCGCACCCTGGGTTACGACGGCAAGGGTCAGAAAGTGCTGCGCAGCGAAGCGGATGTGGTCGGTACTTTCGCCGAACTGGGCAGCGTCGCCTGCCTGCTGGAAGGTTTCGTGCCGTTCACCGGTGAAGTCTCGCTGATCGCCGTGCGCGCCCGTGATGGCGAAACGCGCTTCTACCCGCTGGTGCACAATACTCACGTCAACGGCATCCTCAAACTGTCGGTTGCCAGCACCGACCATCCGTTGCAGGCCTTGGCCGAAGACTATTCCAGCCGTGTGCTCAAGCAGCTGGATTACGTCGGCGTGATGGCGTTCGAGTTCTTTGAAGTCGACGGCGGCCTCAAGGCCAACGAGATCGCCCCGCGTGTACACAACTCCGGGCACTGGACCACCGAAGGCGCCGAGTGCAGCCAGTTCGAGAACCACCTGCGGGCGGTGGCGGGCTTGCCGCTGGGTTCCACGGCCAAGGTGGGCGAGAGTGCGATGCTCAATTTCATTGGCGTGGTCCCGCCGGTGGAGCGCGTGATCGCGATCGACGACTGCCACCTGCATCACTACGGCAAGGCCTTCAAGGCCGGGCGCAAAGTCGGTCACGCCAACCTGCGTTGCCAGGATCGCGCGACGCTGCAGGCGCAGATCCTCAAGGTCGAAGCGCTGATCGCCGAGCAATAAGCCTCGGCGCGGCGGGAACCATTGGGCCCCGCCGTCTCTCTGATTGCAGGATGGTAAAGCCTGGCTAGGCTTTGCCATGACACACATTCATTCAGAGGGAAATGCCATGGGTATCATCGGAACCATCTTTATCGGCCTGATCGTCGGTCTGCTCGCGCGTTTCCTCAAGCCAGGCGACGACAGCATGGGCTGGATCATGACTATTCTGCTGGGCATCGCCGGCTCCCTGGCCGCGACCTACGGTGGCCAGGCGCTGGGTATCTACCAGGCGGGTCAAGGTGCCGGCTTCATCGGTGCGCTGGTCGGCGCGATCATCCTGTTGGTGATCTACGGCCTGATCAGAAAGAAGTAATCAGCCGACAAAGTCCTCTGCGCTGCGCAGGCGCAGAGGGCTAGAATGCTCGCCACTTGTACTTGCCGAGCCTCTCCATGCGCCGTTTTCTATTGATTTTCCTCGTGCTGGGCACTGGCCTGGCGCACGCCGGCGAACTGCCGGAAACCGACTGGCTCGACCTGATGCCGCTGTCGGACCAGAAGGCCCTTGAGGCCATGCCCGAGATCGACCACAACTCCCCTGAAGCCCAGGGCACCTTTACCGACAAAGGCGGCTTGAAGCAGAGCAAAGGCCTGCCGGCGGTGATGTATTCCACCAAAACCGTGGCCGCCATGAACGGCAAGAATATCCGCATCGGCGGTTATCCGGTTCCGCTGGAGACCGACGCCAAGGGCCGCAGCACACTGTTCTTCCTGGTGCCGTACCCAGGCGCCTGCATCCACGTACCGCCACCGCCGCCAAACCAGCTGGTGCTGGTGCGTTATCCCAAGGGGTTGAAGCTGGACGATATCTACACGCCGCTGTGGGTTACCGGCACGTTGAAGGTGGAGACGGTGAATAACGATTTGGCGGATGCGGCCTATGCGCTGGACGCGGGCAAGGTGCGAGTAGTCAAGGAAGCCGATCTCTAAGCCTCAACACAAATCAATGTGGGAGAGGGCTTGCCCCCGATAGCAGGATGCCAGTCACCCTTGAGCTGGCTGACTCACCGCTATCGGAGGCAAGCCCCCTCCCACAATGGACTCTTTATCTACAGGGCGATGCCGGCGATGCTTACGCCCAGCGTATGGCGTTCGTTGGGCGCCAATGTCACCACATCATCCAGCACATTCGCCGTCTCGATGCACAGCATGTTTTGCCAGCCGTCGTCGGCCATATCGTCGAAGGCCTTGGCCCGCTCGGTCCAGGGGTTCCAGATCACTGTCGATGTGGAGCCCTGGGCCGTGAGTTGGATGCGACGCTGCCAGTCTTTGTCGACGATGCTCACCTGCTTCGGCGTGTCGAGGTAGATGCGGTCGGTCTCGGCGCTGAAGTGCAGCGGGCCGGACTGGGTCTTCGTGGTCCAGCCGTCGGCGGTGTCGATATACGTCGTACCGTCCAATCCTTCGACCTGCACGTGGCGCACATCGCTGACGGCGAAGTAGGTATGCAGCGCCTGGCTGAGAGTCACGGTGTCGGTGCCACGGTTGTGGCTGGTCAGGCGGATGTGCAGTTGCTCGTCCAGCAGCAGACTCAGGGTAAGTTCGACCTGATGGGGCCAGCCGGGGAAGCCGCCCGCAGGTATCGGCAGCGCCAGGTCGATGCGCAAGGCGTCGCCCTCAAGCTCGGTTCCGGCCAATTCCCAGCGTGCGGTGCGCGCAAACCCGTGGGCGCCGGCTGGTTGGTCGCTCCGGCGCATCGCTTTGACGCTGTCCGGGTTGCGGTCGAACACGCCAAACCACGGCCAGCACACGGGCACGCCGGTGCGGATGCCTTTGCCTTGCTTGAACACGGCGGCGGGGTTCGGCCAGATCAGCGGCTGTTCGCCCTCGCGCTGGTAACTGAAGATATGCGCACCCTGCCGGGCCACCATCAGCTCGGCGCCGTTGTGGCGGATGCGCCAGCAGTCCAGCTCGTCGATTGTCACGGTTTCAACGTGTGGCGTAGGCATACGAAGCACTCTCAATGGCAGGCAATGGGGCAATTGACCGTCAAAATCCGATGAGGTTTAACGCGCGCGCGACGGTACCGAACGGGTGCGGCCGCTGCCGTCGATGGCGACGAACACAAACACCGCCTCGGTCACTTTGCGCCATTCGCTGGACAGCGGATCGTCGCTCCACACTTCGACCATCATCTGGATCGAGCTGCGGCCGATTTCCAGGGCCTGGGTATAAAAGGACAATTGCGCGCCCACCGCGACCGGCACCAGGAACGCCATGCGATCGATGGCCACGGTAGCCACGCGCCCACCGGCGACCTTGCTGGCCATGGCGGTGCCGGCCAGGTCCATCTGCGCGACCAGCCAGCCGCCGAAGATGTCGCCAAAACCGTTGGTTTCACGCGGCAGAGCCGTGATTTGCAGGGCGAGATCGCCTTGCGGGATAGGATCTTCTTGTTCGAGTTCGATCATGCCGAGGGTGCCTCTGACCCGTGACGCTTCATGGGTATTTCAAGTGGATAGCCGTCTTTGGGAAAAACGTTTCAGCACCATACCCCGCCTGATGCGTTTCTCGTAAGGCGTACTAAAGGGAAACTCTGCCAAAACGGCTGGGCGGCGCCAACGTCGTTTTGGCACAGCAGCCCTCAAGACTGCGGGTCTGGCGCGTGCAAGGGGCGAGTATATCGACACCCATGCGCTGCGACGACCTCCCGTCGCTCATTTGGTCGGCATTTAGCCGCTGTAATGGAGCTTTTTCCGGCAACTGTGCTTCTGGTGTGCTTTTCCAGGCGATTTGCTATCTTGCCGAACCCGTCCTGGCGCAGCCAGCACCCCGGATCTGCCGTTCTGACTAATAAGAGAAGCCTTGCCATGTCCTCCGTGCCTGCAAGCAGTGCGCAACCTTCGCGCCCGCTGACCCGCAACGACTATAAAACCCTGTCGCTGTCCGCCTTGGGCGGGGCGCTGGAGTTCTACGACTTCATTATTTTCGTGTTTTTCGCCACCGTGGTCGGGAAGCTGTTCTTCCCCGTCGACATGCCCGAGTGGCTGCGCATGATGCAGACCTTCGGTATCTTTGCCGCCGGCTACCTGGCGCGTCCTCTGGGCGGCATCATCATGGCGCACTTCGGCGACCTGCTGGGGCGCAAGAAGATGTTCACCTTGAGCATCTTCATGATGGCCGTGCCGACCTTGATCATGGGCCTGCTGCCGACTTATGCGCAGATCGGCCTCTGGGCGCCGCTGCTGTTGCTGCTGATGCGCGTCATCCAGGGCGCGGCGATCGGCGGCGAGGTGCCGGGGGCGTGGGTATTTGTGTCCGAACACGTGCCGCCACGGCATATCGGCTACGCCTGCGGCACCCTGACCAGCGGCCTGACCGCCGGTATTCTGCTCGGATCGCTGGTCGCCACCGCCATCAACACCCTGTATAGCCCGGAACAGGTGTCGGACTACGCCTGGCGTATCCCGTTCCTGCTCGGTGGCGTGTTTGGCCTGTTGTCGGTGTACCTGCGTCGCTGGCTGCATGAGACGCCGATTTTCGCCGAGATGCAGCAACGCAAGACCCTGGCCGCTGAGCTGCCGCTGCGCGCGGTGCTGCGTGACCACCGTGGCGCCATCGTGCTGTCGATGCTGTTGACCTGGCTGCTGTCGGCCGGCGTGGTGGTGGTCATTCTGATGACCCCGACCGTGCTGCAGACCATCTATCACTTCAGCCCCACCGTTGCGCTGCAAGCCAACAGCCTGGCCATCGTGACCCTGAGCCTGGGCTGCATCGGCTCCGGCGCCCTGGCCGACCGCTTCGGCGCCGGGCGCGTGCTGACCGCCGGGTGTGCGTTGCTGCTGGCGACCTCCTGGACGCTCTACCACAGTCTCATCACTCATCCCGACTGGCTGTTCCCGCTCTACGCCCTGACCGGCCTGTTCGTCGGCACCATCGGCGTGGTGCCTTACGTGATGGTCAAGGCCTTCCCACCGGTGGTGCGCTTCAGCGGACTGTCGTTCTCCTACAACGTGGCCTATGCAGTGTTCGGCGGGTTGACGCCATTGGTGGTGTCACTGCTGATGAAGGAAAGCCCGATGGGTCCGGCTTACTACGTGGCCGTGCTGTGTGTGATGGGGATGTTGGTGGGTGGGTATCTGTGGAAGCGTGGGCGCTGAACCCTGCTGACACGCAACGATAATCTGTGGCGAGTGGGCAAGCTCGCCACAGAGGTTGCTTGCTACAACAATTACAGGGTATTTCAAAAACTGCCGCGCGCTACCTCCTCGCCTCACATTCTCCCGTATTCAGGGCACTGCACCCCGCCCTCGGTCTTTGCTCCCCATACTGGCCTTTCATCTAATTGTCACATTCCAGACATAGAGTGTTCACACGGCCTACCGATACTTGGCCCCGATCCAACTATCCCTATCTGCTAGGAGCAAGGCATGAAACTGAAACGTTTGATGGCGGCAATGACGTTTGTCGCTGCTGGCGTTGCGACCGCCAACGCGGTGGCCGCTGGTGTTGACCCGGCGATTCCGGCGTATGTGAAGACCACGGGTGTGTCGGGCAACTTGTCCAGCGTCGGTTCCGACACCCTGGCCAACCTGATGACCCTGTGGGCTGAGGGTTACAAAAAGGAATACCCGAACGTCAACATCCAGATTCAAGCTGCCGGTTCCGCCACTGCGCCACCTGCGCTGACTGAAGGCACCTCCAACCTGGGCCCGATGAGCCGCAAGATGAAGGACACCGAACTGGCGGCCTTCGAGCAGAAGTACGGCTACAAGCCAACCGCTATCCCGGTGGCCGTGGACGCCCTGGCGGTGTTCGTGCACAAGGACAACCCGATCCAGCACCTGACCATGGAGCAGGTCGACGCGATCTTCTCCTCGACCCGCCTGTGCGGTGGCAAAGCTGACGTGAAAACCTGGGGCGACCTGGGCGTGACCGGTGACCTGGCCAACAAGCCGGTGCAACTGTTCGGTCGTAACTCGGTATCCGGTACCTACGGCTACTTCAAGGAAGAGGCCCTGTGCAAAGGCGACTACAAGCCTAACGTGAACGAGCAACCAGGCTCGGCGTCGGTCGTGCAGTCGATCAGTTCCTCGCTCAACGGCATCGGCTACTCGGGCATCGGCTACAAGACTGCCAGCGTGAAGACCGTGGCCCTGGCCAAAAAAGGCAGCACCGACTTCATCGAAGACAGTGAAGAAAACGCCCTGAACGGCAAATATCCGCTGTCGCGCTTCCTCTACGTCTACGTCAACAAAGCCCCGAACAAGCCGCTGGCTCCGCTGGAAGCTGAGTTCGTGAAGCTGGTTCTGTCGAAACAGGGCCAGGAAGTTGTGGTGAAAGACGGCTACATCCCACTGCCAGCCAAAGTTGCCGCCAAGGCACTGGCTGACCTGGGTCTGCAGGAAGGCGGCAAGTAAGCTACCGGTAAAATCGCCTTGAGCCCGCCGCTTGGCTGGGTTCAAGGCCGGGCAGGTCCGAAGGAGCTGGACCTTGCCTCCTAATTTCTAGTCCGCTGCCAGCCCTGCTCCGCGGCGGATTTCCTGCGTCACTGCATTGTCATCTTTCTGTCATACAGGATCGCTAGGGTGTGCGCATGAATGATCTGGCCAATTCCACCATGACGACGACTTCTCCTCCCAAGCGCATTGATTTCAATACGCCTGAGCTGCAACGCAAGCGCCGCATCCGCGCGCTCAAGGATCGCTTCACTCGCTGGTATGTGCTGGTCGGCGGCCTTGCCGTGCTGGCCGCCATCACCCTGATCTTTTTCTTCCTGGCCTACGTGGTGGCGCCGTTGTTCCAAGGTGCTTCGTTGACCAAGGAAGACGCTCTCACGCCCGCGTGGATGCAAGACGCCGGCAAGCCGTTGCTGATCTCCCTGGAAGAACAGAACCAGGTCGCCATGCGGGTTTCCGACAAAGGCCAGGCGCTGTTCTTTGAAGTGGACACGGGTGCCGAGCTCAAGCGCGTCGACCTGCCATTGCCGGTCGGCGCGAGCGTAGCGTCCATTGGTGAAGACCAGCCGGGCAGCCCGCTGGTGATTCTCGGTTTGTCCAATGGCCAGGCCATGGTGTTCCGCCACACCTATAAGGTGTCCTACCCGGACGGCAAGAAGACCATCACTCCCGCCATCGAATACCCCTACGGTGAAACGCCGATCGTACTGGACGATGCCGGTCGCCCGCTGGAGCACGTAGCGCTCAACGCCACCGATTCCTCGCTGGTAGCCGCAGGCTCGGCCGGTTCGCACCTGAACGTGCTCACCCTGAGCCGCGAAGAAAACATGATGACCGGTGAAGTCACCAGCGAGCAGAAGCGTATCGAGCTGCCGCAGATGACCGAGCCGGTGAAGGCGATCTTCATCGACCCGCGCCAGCAATGGCTATACGTGATCAACGGCCGCGCCCTGGCCGACGTATTCAGCCTGCGCGACAAGAGTCTCAACGGTCGATACAAATTGTTGGAAGATGGCAACGCTGAAATTACCGCCAGTACGCAACTGGTGGGCGGCATTTCGCTGATCGTCGGTAACTCCAAGGGCGGCCTGGCCCAGTGGTTCATGGCCCGCGACCCGGACGGCGAACAGCGCCTCAAGCAGATCCGCACCTTCCAGATGGGCACCGCGCCGATTGTGGAAATTACCGCCGAGGAACGTCGCAAAGGCTTCACCGCCCTGGATGCCGCCGGCAAGTTCGGTGTGTTCCACAGCACCGCGCACCGCACCCTGCTGGTGGACCCGGTGGTCGACGGCCAGGGCGTGTTCGGCCTGTCGCCACGAGCCAACCGCGTCATCGTGGAAGCCGGCGGCAAACTGCAGCCGTTGGTGCTGGACAACCCGCACCCGGAAGTCTCCTGGAGCGCGCTGTGGAGCAAGGTTTGGTACGAGAACTACGACGAGCCTAAATACGTCTGGCAATCAACCGCCGCCAACACCGACTTCGAACCCAAGATGAGCCTGGCGCCGCTGACATTCGGCACGCTCAAAGCTGCGTTCTACGCCATGCTGCTGGCCGCGCCGCTGGCCGTTGCCGCCGCGATCTACACCGCGTACTTCATGGCCCCGAGCCTGCGCCGCAAGGTCAAGCCGGTGATCGAGCTGATGGAAGCGATGCCGACGGTGATCCTGGGCTTCTTCGCCGGGCTGTTCCTGGCGCCGTATGTCGAGGGGCATCTACCGGGGATTTTCAGCCTGCTGATGCTGTTGCCGATTGGCATCCTGGTGGCCGGTTTTATCTTCAGCCGCCTGCCTGAATCCCTGCGCCTGCGTGTGCCCGATGGCTGGGAAAGCGCGATCCTGATCCCGGTGATCCTGTTCGTGGGCTGGCTGTCGCTGTACATGAGCCCGTACCTGGAAACCTGGTTCTTCGGCGGCGACATGCGCATGTGGATCTCCCACGACCTGGGCATCACCTACGACCAGCGCAATGCTCTGGTGGTGGGCCTGGCCATGGGTTTTGCGGTAATCCCGAACATCTATTCCATTGCCGAAGACGCCGTGTTCAGTGTGCCGCGCGGCCTGACCCTGGGCTCCCTGGCCCTGGGCGCCACGCCGTGGCAGACCATGACCCGCGTGGTGATCCTGACCGCCAGCCCGGGCATCTTCTCGGCGCTGATGATCGGCATGGGCCGCGCCGTGGGCGAGACCATGATCGTGCTGATGGCCACCGGCAACACCCCGGTGATGGAGATGAACCTGTTCGAAGGCCTGCGCACCCTGGCGGCTAACGTTGCGGTGGAAATGCCCGAGTCGGAAGTGGGCGGCAGTCACTACCGCGTGCTGTTCCTCTCGGCGCTGGTGCTGCTGCTGTTCACCTTCATCATGAATACCCTCGCCGAGCTGATTCGTCAGCGTCTGCGCAAGAAATACTCGTCGCTTTAAGAAAGGTAGAAGTCTGTGAAACAGAACTCCCTGAATGGATGGTTCAAGAGCGGCGCCCCCGGCGTCTGGATCAGCGGTGGCGCGGTATCCATCGCGGTCATCATGACCATTGGCCTGCTGGCTGTGATCGCGGTGCGTGGTCTGGGCCACTTCTGGCCGGCCGACCTGATCCAGGCCAATTACAACGTGCCGGGCCAGGCCAACCACATCGTTATCGGCGAAGTGGTGCAGAAAGAAGAAGTGCCGCGCGAACGGCTTAAAAGCGCAGGCCTGCCGGTGCCCGACGAGGGCCCGGAGTTCATGACCCGCGAGCTGATCAAGGTCGGTAACAGGGACTTGAACGGCAACGACTTCACCTGGATCGTCGGCGAATGGTTGCAGGACCAGACCAAGCCGAAAGAGCTGATGACGATCGAGCGTCGTGAGTGGGGCAACTTCTACGGCACCCTGGTCAACGTCAAGCAGGACGGCAAGGTCATCGCTGAAGGCGAGGCCGCGTGGCCGGAGCTGCAGGCGCGGGTCGAGCGCGTCAACAAGCTGGCCGCTCAGCTCAAGAGCCTGGAAAAAACCGATATCGGCGCGATCAACGCCGGCCTGGAACGCATCCGCCTGCACGGCCGCAAGCTGGAGCTGGAAGGCAAGCTCGACGCCGCCGCCCAGGCCGATATGGACGCCGACCGCGCCGAGCTGAATGCACGCTACCAGGACATCGAAGCACGCCTGGCCGACCTGCACGCGCAATTCAATCGCGATGCGCTGACGGCCCGTGACGGCAATGGCAAGGAAGTGGAAATCGGCATCGGCAAAGTGGTGCACGCTTACCAGCCCAACGCCATGGGCACCATGACCAAGATCGGCTTCTACTTCAGCAAAGTCTGGGAATTTCTCAGCGATGACCCGCGGGAAGCCAACACCGAAGGCGGGATCTTCCCGGCTATTTTCGGCACCGTAATGATGACCCTGATCATGGCGATGATCGTCACCCCGTTCGGTGTGCTGGCGGCGGTGTACCTGCGCGAATACGCCAAGCAGAACACCCTGACCCGCATCATCCGCATCGCCGTGAACAACCTGGCGGGTGTACCGGCCATCGTCTACGGCGTGTTCGGCCTGGGTTTCTTCGTGTATGTATTGGGGGGCTCGGTCGACCGCTTGTTCTTCGCCGAAGCACTGCCGGCGCCGACCTTCGGTACACCGGGCCTGCTGTGGGCCTCGCTGACCCTGGCGCTGCTGGCGGTACCGGTGGTGATCGTGGCCACCGAAGAAGGCCTGGCGCGGATCCCGCGCACCGTGCGTGAAGGTTCGCTGGCGCTGGGCGCGACAAAGGCGGAGACGCTGTGGAAGATCGTACTGCCGATGGCCAGCCCGGCCATGATGACCGGCATGATCCTCGCCGTGGCCCGCGCCGCCGGTGAAGTGGCGCCACTGATGCTGGTAGGCGTGGTGAAACTGGCGCCGTCGCTGCCGCTGGACGGCAACTACCCGTACTTGCACCTGGACCAGAAGATCATGCACCTGGGCTTCCATATTTATGACGTCGGCTTCCAGAGCCCCAACGTCGAAGCCGCGCGACCGCTGGTGTACGCCACCGCGCTGTTGCTGGTGCTGGTGATCGCCACGCTCAACCTGTCGGCGGTGTGGATTCGTAACCACCTGCGCGAGAAGTACAAGGCGTTGGACAGCTGAATCTATTAGCCACAAGCGGCAAGCTACAAGCCGCTTTTGCTCAAATCTTGCAGCTTGCAGCTAAAAGCTTGCAGCTTCGAACGGAGTGAGACCATGCAACACGAAACCCATTCCCACGGCATCAACATGTCTGCCCTGGGTCGCGACAAGCAGAGCCTGAGCCTGGCCCAGGAAACCGTGGCCATCGAAGTGCCGGGCCTGAGCCTGTACTACGGTGAAAAGCAGGCGCTGTTCGATGTCAGCATGAACATTCCCAAGCAGCGCGTGACCGCCTTCATCGGCCCGTCGGGCTGCGGCAAGTCCACACTGCTGCGTACCTTCAACCGCATGAACGACCTGGTGGACGGCTGCCGCGTGGAGGGTGCCATCAACCTCTACGGCAGCAACATCTACCGCAAGGGCGAGGACGTGGCCGAGCTGCGTCGCCGGGTCGGCATGGTGTTCCAGAAGCCCAACCCGTTCCCCAAGACCATCTACGAAAACGTGGTCTATGGCCTGCGCATCCAGGGCATCAATAAAAAGCGCATCCTTGACGAAGCCGTCGAGTGGGCGCTCAAGGGCGCGGCGCTGTGGGACGAGGTCAAGGACCGCCTGCACGATTCGGCGCTCGGTTTGTCCGGCGGTCAGCAGCAACGGCTGGTGATCGCGCGAACCATCGCCGTGGAGCCGGAAGTGCTGCTGCTGGACGAACCCTGCTCGGCCCTTGACCCGATCTCGACGCTGAAAGTGGAAGAACTGATCTACGAGCTTAAATCCAAGTTCACCATCGTCATCGTGACCCACAACATGCAACAGGCGGCGCGCGTTTCCGACTACACCGCGTTCATGTACATGGGCAAGCTGGTGGAGTTCGGCGACACCGATACCCTGTTCACCAATCCGGCAAAGAAACAGACCGAAGACTACATCACCGGTCGCTATGGCTAGTTGGGGCAGCTGCAAGCCGCCAGTTTCAAGCGGCAAGTAAAAGCAGTTCAACGGAACGACACACATCAGCTTGCGGCTTGTAGCTTGCGGCTTACAGCTTTTGCGGAGCAAACGCATGATTAGCAAAGAAGGCCTTACCCATCACATCTCTGCGCAGTTCAACGCCGAGCTTGAGGAAGTGCGCAGCCACCTCCTGGCGATGGGCGGGCTGGTGGAGAAGCAAGTCAACGATGCGGTCACCGCGCTGATCGAGGCCGACTCGGGCCTGGCCCAGCAGGTGCGGGAAATCGACGACCAGATCAACCAGATGGAACGCAACATCGACGAAGAATGCCTGCGCATTCTCGCCCGTCGCCAGCCGGCGGCATCGGATTTGCGTTTGATCATCAGCATCTCCAAGTCGGTGATCGACCTGGAGCGCATCGGCGACGAAGCCACCAAGATCGCGCGCCGTGCCATCCAACTCTGCGAAGAAGGCGAAGCGCCGCGTGGTTACGTAGAGGTGCGGCACATCGGCGACCAAGTGCGCAACATGGTGCGCGATGCCCTGGACGCGTTTGCTCGCTTCGACGCCGACCTGGCACTGTCGGTGGCCCAGTACGACAAGGTCATCGACCGCGAATACAAGACCGCCCTGCGCGAGCTGGCTACCTACATGATGGAAGACCCACGCTCTATCTCGCGGGTCTTGAGCATTATCTGGGTGCTGCGTTCGCTGGAGCGCATCGGCGACCACGCGCGCAATATTTCGGAGCTGGTGATTTACCTGGTGCGTGGTACCGACGTACGGCACATGGGGCTCAAGCGCATGAAAGCCGAAGTTGAGGGCTCAGCCGACCAAATCCCTAATGTTCCGGGCGAACCTGACGATAAGTAAGTTGCCCGAGAAATTAACGCCCGGCCTTTGGTCGGGCGTTTTTGTTTGTGGCATCTGAATTATTTGCGCGGCGGGTGAAAGAAAGTCCCGACGTGACTGCAGAGTTTTGGCAAAATGCCATCAGTCAGGCGTTCTGCGTGCCGCGGTTTTTATAGGATAAAGGGTCGATGAGTAAAGTCAGTGTATTGGTGGTGGATGACGCCTCGTTTATCCGCGACCTGGTGAAGAAGTGCCTGCGTAATTACTTCCCCGGGATCAAGCTTGAAGATGCGGTGAACGGCAAGAAGGCCCAGACCATCCTGATGCGCGAGTCGTTCGACCTGGTGCTGTGCGATTGGGAAATGCCGGAAATGTCCGGGCTGGAGCTGCTGACCTGGTGCCGCGAGCAGGCCCATCTGAAGGCCATGCCGTTTGTGATGGTGACCAGCCGGGGTGACAAGGAGAACGTAGTCCAGGCGATTCAGGCCGGCGTGTCCGGCTACGTCAGCAAGCCGTTTACCAACGAGCAATTGTTGAACAAGGTCAAGCAGGCCCTGCACAAGGTTGGCCGTCTCGATGCTTTGGTCGCCAGTGCGCCAACCAAGATGAATTCGGCGTTCGGTAATGACTCGCTCAGCGCCCTGACCGGCGGTAAGCCCGAAGCCGTCAAGGGCGCCGCCCCCGTCGCCGCCGCCGCGCCCAACCGTGGCCTGCTCAACACGCCACCGGTACAAGCGCCGGCCGCATCGCCGGCCCAGTCCGGGCGTGGCCAGGGCCAGTTGCGGCTGTCCAGCGGCACTCAGCAGTGCGTTATCAAGGCGCTGAGCATCAAGGAAGCGCTGCTGGTAGTACGCCGTGGCGAGATCCTGCCACAAGTGCTGGAAAGCGCAGTGCTGGACCTGGAACAAGGCGAGAACGCCGAAGTGGCGCGCCTCAACGGCTACCTGCACGCCATCGTCGCCTTCGAGCCCAAGCCGGACAGCGATTGGCTGCAACTGACCTTTCGCTTCATTGACCAGGACGCACAGAAGCTGGACTACATCTCGCGCCTGATCGCACGGGGCACGGCGCAGAAGCATTTTGTGCCGGGTGCCTGATTCTCAAGCGGCGCACGCGTGAGTGTGAGAGCCGGCTTGCTTGCGCATAGGGGTGTCAGTCCCGGATCAGTGGCTGACACACCGCGTTCGCGAGCAAGCCCGCTCCCACGTTTGATCTTCATTGCAGCATACAACGTTGCCATGAGTGCTCAGCCCGTCGGCGGCCTAAGCCGGCTTTGCGTCGGGCAACTGACGGTCAATCCAGCAGCAGCACCTTGGCCAGTACGATCTTCGGCCCTTTCATCTTCTTGATGATGATCCGCAGGCCCTCAACCTCCAGCACCTCTTCTTCCTCCGGCACGCGCTTGAGCGTGTCGTAGATCAGCCCGGCCAGGGTCTCGGCTTCGATGTGGTCCAGGTCCACGCCCAGTAGGCGTTCTACCTTGAACAGCGGGGTGTCGCCGCGCACCAGCAGCTTGCCCGGCTGGTACGCAAGAATGCCGCGCTCGGCCTTGCGGTGTTCGTCCTGGATATCGCCGACCAGCACTTCCAGCACGTCTTCCATGGTCAGGTAGCCGATGATCTTGCCATCAGCTTCTTCCACCAGAGCGAAGTGAGCACCGCCCTTGCGAAACTGCTCCAGCAACTGCGACAACGGCATATGCCGAGACACGCGTTCCAGCGGACGGGTCAGCTCGGCCAGGTTGAAGGATTCGGGGATGTGGTCCAGCGCCGCCAGTTCCAGCAGCAGGTCCTTGATGTGCAACAGGCCCACGAACTCATTGCGCACCGCGTCGTATACCGGGTAGCGACTGAACTTGTGGCGGCGGAACAGCGCGAGAATTTCCTTGAGCGGAGCGTTGAAGTCCAGTGTCACCAGGTCTTCACGGGAATTGGCCCAGTCCACCACTTCCAGCTCGCCCATTTCAACGGCCGATGCCAGTACCCGCATGCCTTGGTCGCTCGGGTCCTGGCCACGGCTGGAGTGCAGGATCAGCTTGAGTTCTTCGCGGCTGTAATGATGCTCGTGGTGCGGGCCTGGCTCGCCTTGGCCGGCGATACGCAGGATGGCGTTGGCGCTGGCGTTGAGCAGGTAGATCGCCGGGTACATGGCCCAGTAGAACAAGTACAGCGGCACGGCCGTCCACAGCGACAGCAACTCGGGCTTGCGGATCGCCCAGGATTTGGGCGCCAGCTCGCCGACCACGATGTGCAGGTAGGAAATCACGAAGAACGCCGCAAAGAACGACACACCCTTGATCACTTCCGGCGACTCTACGCCCACCGCGCCCAACAGCGGCTCGAGGATGTGCGCAAACGCAGGCTCACCGACCCAGCCCAGCCCCAGGGAGGCGAGGGTGATACCCAGCTGGCACGCCGACAGATAAGCGTCGAGCTGGCTGTGTACGGTGCGCAGGATCTGCCCGCGCCAACCGTTGGTGTGGGCAATGGCTTCAACGCGGGTCGAGCGCAGTTTGACCATGGCGAATTCCGCCGCAACGAAAAAACCGTTGAGCAGTACCAGGATCAGAGCAAAAAGAATCATGCCGAAGTCGGCGAAGAGTGTGGCGAAGGTGATACCAGGGGAAGGGTCCATGATGGGGTTTTGCAGGTTCCATGTGTTCAATAAGGGGTGACAGGCACGCCTGAAAGGCAGGCGCAAGTCGGCCAATGTAGCGGCTGACGGGGCGCTTGCCTAGTGCCCGCCGCCGGGTGGGACATGGAATGTATTTCCCGAGACGCTGAAGATCCACCGTGGAAGGGGGCTTGCCCACGATGGCGGTGGATCAGTTATGGATAAGTTGACTTCACTCCCGTCATCGGGGGCAAGCCCCCTCCCACATTAGTCTTATGGTGTTTTTGGGTTATTCATCTAGGCCGATCGCCCGCGAGCGGGTCATCTGAGCGGGCGGAAAGTGGCAGGTGAACGTACTGCCATGCCCCAGCACGCTGCTGATCTCCAGGCGCGCGCGATGGCGCAGCAGCACGTGCTTGACGATGGCGAGGCCCAGCCCGGTGCCGCCGGTGTTGGAGTTGCGGCTGGAGTCGACGCGGTAGAAACGCTCGGTCAGACGCGGCAGGTGCTTGGCATCGATGCCGATGCCGGAGTCCTGCACGCTCAGGTGCGCGCCTTGCTCGTCGGCCCACCAGCGGATGCGAATGGTGCCCTGATCCTGGGTGTATTTCACCGCGTTGAACACCAGGTTGGAGAACGCGCTGCGCAACTCGCCTTCGCTGCCCTTGAGCAGCACCGCCGGGTCGGCTTCCAGACTGATCTGCTGCCCGCGCTCGCCCGAGAGGGCCTTGGCGTCATTCTTGATGGTCTGCAGCAGGCTTTGCACCGCCACCGGATGGTTGTCGGAGGGGTAGTCGGTGGCTTCCAGCTTGGCCAGCAGCAACAGGTCGTTGAGCAGGGTCTGCATCCGCGAGCCCTGCTGCTGCATCTGCTGCAGCGCGCGGCTCCAGCGTGGGTTGATCTCATCGACGTTATCCAGCAGCGTCTCCAGGTAACCGCAGATCACCGTCAAAGGGGTGCGCAGCTCGTGGGACACGTTGGCGACGAAGTCCTTGCGCATCTGTTCCAACTGGTGGATACGCGTGACGTCACGCACCAGCATCAGGTGCTCGTTGTTGCCGTAACGCGTCAGGTACAGCTGGATACGCACACGGTCGTTGGTGGGTGAGGGGATTTCCAGCGCTTCGTCGTAATTGTCCTGCTCGAAATATTCCTTGAAACGTGGGTGGCGTACCAGGTTGGTCACCGGTTGGCCGCTGTCCTGGGGCGTCTTGAGGCCCAGCAGGGTTTCGGCGGCGCGGTTCCACCATTCCAGGTTGCCGTCGCTGTCGAGCATGATCACAGCGTCTTTGAGGGCCGCGGTGGATTCCTGCACGCGGTCGATCACCGCCTGCAGGCGCCCGCGTACCCGCTGGTCGCGACGTTGCAGGTGGTAGATGCTGTCGAACACTTCGCCCCACAGGCCGTAGCCGTCGGGTGGTGCTTCGTCGGGTTTGTGCTGGCGCAGCCATTCATGCAGGCGTAGCAGTTGCTTGAGGGTCCAGGCCAGGTACAGGCCGATGCCGATCGCCAGGCTCCAGCCGTAATAACCACTGATCAGGCCCACCAACAGGCAACCGGTGACCAACAGGAGCATGTGGCGGATCAAGGTGCCATGCCAATTCGAATTCACTTGAAAATACGTCCTTGGGGCAGCTTCAAGGTGCAAGCTGCAAGCTTCAAGTTAGAGCGATGCGGCGTTCTCTTGCCGCTTGTAGCTGACTGCTTGCTGCTCAACTTTTGGTCGAAAACCTATAGCCGGTACCGCGCACGGTTTGTACCAGATTCTCGTAGGCATCACCCAAGGCTTTGCGCAGGCGGCGAATATGTACGTCCACGGTGCGTTCTTCCACATACACGTTGCCGCCCCACACCTGGTCCAGCAGTTGACCGCGGGTGTAGGCGCGTTCCTGGTGGGTCATGAAAAATTGCAGCAGGCGGTATTCGGTGGGGCCCATCTCGGCCGGTTTGCCGTCGATGGTCACGCGGTGGCTGATCGGGTCCAGCAGCAGGCCGCCGACTTCAATCGGCGCTTCGCCGTCGGTAGGGCCGGCACGGCGCAACACAGCCTTGAGCCGTGCGACCAGTTCCCGTGGGGAAAAGGGTTTGGTGATGTAGTCATCGGCACCGACTTCCAGGCCCTGGATCTTGTTGTCTTCTTCGCCCTTGGCGGTAAGCATGATGATCGGGATATCCCCGGTGAGTTCGTCACGCTTGAGGCGTCGGGCCAACTCAATGCCGGACGTGCCGGGCAGCATCCAGTCCAACAGGATCAGGTCCGGCTTGCGGTCGACGATAATGGCATGGGCCTGCTGAGAGTTCTCTGCCTCCAGGCAGTCATAGCCGGCCATTTCCAACGCAACGGCGATCATCTCGCGGATGGGCGCTTCGTCGTCAACAATCAGAATGCTCCTGCCAACCATGCTCAAAATCCTCTTGTCATTTAACTGTCTTGCGCCGCATTAGATAACGGAATTATTGCAGTCGTGTGACAGTAATTTAGTCGCCTGGGCAATTAGCGGCACTCTGGACTACCCTTTGGGTCCGAATCCTGACAACCACAAAAGGAAGGTTCCGATGACTTACAGCACTGTTTCCTGGAAAGCCCTCATGGTAACGGCAGCGTTGACCCTGCCAGGCCTGGCGTTCGCGGCGGAGCCGGCGATGACCCAAGGTGGGTTGTGGGTGGATCACAACGGGTTGACCCTTTACACCTTCGACAAGGACGCCGATGGCAAGTCCGTGTGCAAGGACCAGTGCGCGACCAACTGGCCGCCGCTGAAGGCAGAGTCCACTGACAAGTCGACAGGCGATTGGACGGTCATCACCCGCGACGACCAGACCAGCCAGTGGGCCTACAAAGGCAAGCCGGTGTACACCTACAAGGATGACAAAAAGGCCGGTGACAAGTCCGGCGATGGCAAGGGTGGCGTGTGGCATGTAATCAAGCCCTGATTTCTGGGCGCTGCTCAAACCATCGGGGGCAATCTCCCTGCCACATTTGAATGTATTCACACATCAAAAGGTGGGAGGGGGCTTGCCCCCGATGAGGCCCGATCAGACAGCGCAAAAACCTCAGCGAAACGCGTAATCCGCCACAATCCCGAGAAAAATCGCCAGCCCGGCCCAATGGTTGTGCAAGAACGCCTTGAAGCACTTCATGCGATCGCGATCGCGGGTGTACCAGGACTCCCAGGCAAAACACCCAGCCGCCGCCAATAAGCCCAGGTGGAACCAGCCCCCCAGCTCAAACCGTGCGCCGGCCAGCAACAGGCACGCCAGTGAAAGGCCTTGCAGCGTCAGGATGATCACGCGGTCAGCATCGCCAAACAGAATGGCGGTGGATTTCACGCCGATCTTCAAATCGTCATCGCGGTCAGTCATGGCGTAGTAGGTATCGTAGGCCACCGTCCACAGCAGGTTGGCGATATACAGCAGCCAGGCCGTGGCGGGCAGATGACCGGTCTCGGCAGTGAATGCCATGGGCATGCCCCAGGAAAACGCCGCCCCCAGCACCACCTGTGGGTAATAGGTGTAGCGCTTCATGAACGGGTAGCTGACCGCCAGCGCCAGGCCGCCCAGCGACAGCCAGATGGTGGTGGCGTTGGTCAGCAATACCAGCAGGAAACTGATCAGCATCAGTACCGCAAAGAACACCAGCGCCTCTTTGGAACTGATTTTGCCGCTGGCCAACGGGCGCTGCGCGGTGCGCTTCACATGGCCGTCGACCTTGCGATCAGCCCAGTCGTTGATCACGCAACCGGCAGCGCGCGTCAGCGTAACGCCCAGCACGAAAATCACGATATTGATCAGCGAGGGCGAGCCCTTGCCGGCAATCCACAATGCCCACAGTGTCGGCCACATCAACAGGTAGATACCGATGGGCTTGTCCATGCGGGTCAACTGAACGAAGTCCCAGGCTCTGGGATTCAGGCGGTTCAGGGATTGGAGCAGGCGTTGGTACATCAGCGGTTCTCCGAAGGGGCGTGCAGTGCATCCCAGAAGCTCGGCAGGAAGACTTCCGCCACCAGCACGCTCAGTGCGCCCCGGTCGAAACGTGAGCGGCGGGCCCATAACCCATCGACCTGATCCACCGTAGGCAGCCAGTGCCGGGGGTAGTGGCACACTTCAATGGCCTGGCGGGTGAACGCGCGGTCGCAGAACAGCAATTCACCCAGCGAACGGCTGCCCAATTCGTCCATCTGCAGCCCGTCGCCCTGCAAGGCACTGCGCGCCGCCACGCTGCGGGCAAACACCCAGGGCTGGCCATGCCCGCGCAGATACACCTCGCGTACCCAACCGATACTGGCCGGGGGCAGTTCCAGCGCGGCGCACTCGTCCTCGCGCAGCGGCTGCCAGCCCTCCAACAGCGGCGTCACGCTGAAGGCACCGTTGGACAACCCGGTCAACCGCCGCGTCAGTGAGCCTTCGTCGAACAACCAGTCGAGGGTCGACGGCGCGGGCGCAGGGTTCAGAAGGCTCTGGGGCAGCCATCGGCAGACAGCGGGGCGGGTGAGTGAGTGCGGCACGGCGAGTCAGTATTGGCAGCAAAAGAGGCGGCGAGCTTACCATGGCGTCCCGGTCTTTTGCCGGGCTCAACCGTCCCGTTGAGTCGATCGCGCTTGCATCTGCAGGCCCCGATCAGTACAAAACGCCCTGAGCCGCGTGGCAACGCTGGATCCATCGACCGCCGGCCAATATGCCTGGACCCTGAGGAAGCGAGTAATGAAGAAGTGGCAATGTATCGTCTGTGGCCTTATCTACAACGAAGCGGACGGGTGGCCTGATGACGGCATCGCGCCGGGCACTGCTTGGCAGGACGTCCCGGAAGACTGGCTGTGCCCGGATTGCGGCGTGGGCAAAATGGATTTCGAAATGATCGAAATCGGCTGATCTGAAAATTAAGAAACGTACTACAAGGAGAAAGGAATGAACGCACCTGTCGTGATCATCGGCACAGGGTTGGCCGGTTACAACGTGGCCCGAGAGTTTCGCAAGCTCGACAGCGAGACCCCATTGCTGCTGATCACCGCGGATGACGGGCGCTCCTACTCCAAGCCCATGCTCTCCACCGGTTTTGGCAAGAATAAGGAAGCCGATGGCCTGAGCATGGCTGAACCTGGCGCCATGGCCGAGCAACTTAAGGCCGAAGTGCGTACCCACACCCGCGTCAGCGGCATCGACCCTGGCCACAAGCGCCTGTGGATCGGCGAGGAAGCGGTAGCCTACCGTGACCTGATCCTGGCCTGGGGCGCCGAAACCGTGCGCGTACCGGTCGAGGGCGACGCCGCCGAGCTGATTTTCCCGATCAACGACCTTGAAGACTACGCGCGCTTTCGCGCCGCTGCCGCCGGCAAGCGCCGCGTGCTGGTACTTGGCGCCGGCCTGATCGGCTGCGAATTCGCCAATGACCTGATCCTGGGCGGCTATGAAATCGACCTGGTCGCGCCGTGCGAGCAAGTCATGCCGACCTTGCTGCACCCGTCAGCGGCGGCGGCGGTGCAAGCCGGCCTGGAAAGCCTTGGCGCGCGTTTCCACCTGGGCCCGGTGCTCAACCGCCTGCAACGCACGGCTGACGGCCTGGAAGCGCACCTGTCTGACGGCGAAGTGATCCACTGCGACCTGGTGGTCTCGGCCATCGGCCTGCGCCCACGCATCGACCTGGCCGCCGCCGCTGGCCTGCAGATCAACCGCGGCATCATGGTTGATCGCCACCTCAAGACGTCCCACGCCAACATCTACGCCCTGGGCGACTGCGCCGAGGTCGACGGTCTCAACCTGCTGTACGTCATGCCCCTGATGACTTGCGCCCGCGCCCTGGCCCAGACGCTGGCCGGCAACGCCACGGCCGTCAGCTACGGGCCGATGCCCGTCACCGTGAAAACGCCGGTCTGCCCGCTGGTGGTCTCCCCTCCGCCACGCGGCGCCGAGGGCGTGTGGAGCGTCGAAGGGCAGGGCGCTGATATCAAGGCGCTGTGCCGCGACGCCAGCGGCCGGCTGCTGGGCTACGCGCTGACGGGCACCGCCGTGATGGAAAAACTCGCGCTCAACAAAGAGCTTCCGCCGTTGCTGGCATAAATACCGGTCGTTCTGTCGGATTCAGCACATTTTTCCACTTAGAAAGGTCGCCGCCAGACTGGCGCGGCGTTCGAGGGCATGCCATCCTCACTTCCGTCTGCCGCAGAGTAGAGCCTGCGGCGCTTTGGGCGCCGCTCCGTCAGAGAGCGGCACGGACATAACAACAAAAAACCGTCAAAGAGGCTTCACTTATGCGTAAACCAGAACTCGCAGCCGCCATCGCTGAAAAAGCCGATCTCACCAAGGAACAGGCCAACCGCGTCCTTAACGCCGTTCTCGAAGAAATCACCGGCGCCCTGCACCGCAAGGACAGCGTCACCCTGGTGGGCTTCGGCACCTTCCTGCAACGCCACCGCGGCGCCCGCACCGGCAAAAACCCGCAAACCGGCGAGCCTGTGAAGATCAAGGCGAGCAACACCGTTGCGTTCAAGCCGGGTAAGTCGCTTAAAGACACCGTTAACGCGTAAACAGTGCCGTCTCGACAGGGGGCGGGGCAGTAGGAAAATGGGCACGCCGACTGGGTCGGGTGCCCTTTTTTATGGACGCTTACTAAGTGCTTTAACGAATGCCTTCGACGAGTTCCTGGTCTTTCTCGCCACCCCACGGATCGTCCAGCAGATACTTGGCAGCGACTTCGGTGTCAGTTGGGACCAAGGTGATCTTGTAGAAAATCTCGTCGCCTTCGCAGACCTCGAAGTACAACGCATAGTCGCGCTTCTCCAGATCCAGCGTAACGTTGAATTTTTCAGACGCCGAGGCTACTTCCACCTGATTGGGGTCTGTGACATGAAATGGCACGACGATGCAGCGCTGGGCGGTTTCATCAGGGGTGAAATGGTTTGTGAGATTCAGGTTCACATTCGCGCCGAAAGCGTCTTCGGGCAGAGGGTCAAAGACAACGTAGTCGCTATGCAGGACCGCACCCTGCGCCAGGTTGACCTTGCCCCATTGACTTGACGCCTCGTCGAAGGGGCGCGAACGAAACTGGATTTGGCTGTGGGAGATCAGTAGATCCACGGATTGGGTGGTATTTTTCATCAATAAACCTCGATCTTGATTCTGGTTCCGTTGGGGAGGTCGGACAGAGCGTTGCCAATGCTCGAGCCAGCCCCCCGATTATCACTAGGGTCGATGTACTTAACGCTTGCGCCGCTACCACCTTCCTTGAACATCGCCATCGGCCATTCGTCCCGATCCTTGCCTGTTTTGGTTTTGATGTCTTTCAGACTGAGTTTGCGATTGAGCTTAGCGGTATCACGCTGAATGGTCACAATGTAAGGGTGGCCTTTCTTGATGGCGCCTTCGATATGGCCGAATGTTTCCGGATATTCCGAGCGTTTTAAGCGTAACTTGTAGTCGTACTGCTTCGAACGCGCCTTGCTCACGGTACACCCGGCAAGGCCTAGCGGGTCCGTCCAAGTGAACGGATTTAGAACGAATGCGTACAGGTTGAACCCACCCTCCAGACCGATTGGGTCCGGGGTTGAGAATCGTCCAATGTCAGGGTCGTAATGGCGGAACAGGTTGTAATGTAAACCTGTTTCCCGATCCAGATACTGCCCTTGGAACCTTAGATTCTGCTCTTCGATGTAGTACGGCTCGCGCGTCTCCTCCAAGGTGTTGCCCCACACACGATAAGTCGCTCGCCAGATAAGGTGACCGTCAGCCTCAGTCAGCTGTTCCGGAAGGCCGTTCAGGTCGTTGTGGTAGTAGCGAATTTTTTGCAGCGGCCCGGTACCGTCTACACGGGCCATGGGCTGATAGCCTTCGTCTTCGTAGATGTAAAGGCTGGTTTGGCTGTGTTTGTACTCCTGTAACAGGCGCAGGCCGCTCCACGTGAACCGGGTTGCCCCTAGTGGATAGTCGTTACTGCCATGCTCAGTTTTCTCAATGCGTCGGCCCAGCGGATCGTAGGTCATCCTGACCACGCTGCCATTTTCATTACGTACTTCAATCAACCGACTTTCGGCGTCGTAGGCAAAACGCTGCAAACCCCTCGCGGCGCTGCGTTTTTCGATAGTCCGACCGAACGCGTCATAGCGATAACGCTTGTCCTGATACGTCAGCAACTTGTTATGTACCACCAACCCTGCACCGGCCTGCGGGCCGTCGAGCAGGTTGGCGGCGGCGTCGTAAGCGAAGGTTTCGCGTTGGCCGTGCAGGTTGTCCTGGCTGGCGATGATGCGGCCGGTGGCGTCGTAGTGCAGCAACTGACGGTGTTGCGTGGCGGGTTGCTGGTCGAGTTTGCCGATCAGGTTGTCGGCGGGGTCGTATTCGAATTGTTTCTGTGCGGCTGCCGGTAGCAGCGACGGTTGGCCCGCCAGACGACGTTGACGTGCGCGCAGACGGCCGCTGCGGTCGTATTCGCTGCGGGTGCTGAGCTGGCCTTGGGTGCGCAGCACTTCGCGGTGCAGGCGGTCGCGTTCGAAGTCGCTGATCACCTGACCGTCGAGGTTGATCTGATGCAGGTGGCCGCTGCCGTAGTACAGGCGGTTGAGCCAGCGGCCGTCGGGCAGTTGGGTCTGGATCAGGTTGCCGAGTTCGTCGTAGTGGTGTTTCAGGTTACCTGCTGAGCTCTGTTCGGCAACTAGCTGGCCGAGGGCGTCGTAAGCGAAGCCCAAGGCTTGTGCATTGCCTTGTAGGTCGGTGAAAGTTACCGCTGTGAGTTGGTTCACTGCGTCGTAGCAGTAGTCGGTTCGACCATCGTCGGTGGTTTTTGCAACCAGTCGACCAACCGCGTCGCGCTCCAGCCGATGAACGATGGGGGCCGGTGGTGTTTCGGGCACTACCGCCAAGCCGTTGCCGTAAGGCGCGGGAACGGCAGTTACTGTTGTGATGTTGTCCAGCTGGTCGTAGTTGTAATGCTTGGCGCTGCCGTCGAGATCTTGTTGTTCCGTCATCCGATTCCCGGCATCCCATGCAAACCGATAACGTTCGCCGTTCTCGTTGGTCAGTGTCTGCAGGCGTCCATAGCTGTCATAGCCGAATTGAACTTGCCGACCATGGGCGTCAGTGCGCTGGCTGACCTGGCCGCGACGATTGTGCTGGTAAAGCGTGGTGTGTCCGGCCGGGTCGGTGTAACCGACCAATTGACCGCGGATATTTCGCTGGTACTGCTCCGTACGACCGTCCGGTAGTAAGCTGCCGAGTAAACGCCCTTGGGCGTCGTAGCTGAACTGCGTACGCTCACCGAGGGCGTTGGTAATCACCTGCAAATAGCCGCGCTCGTCATAGTTGAAGCGTGTCGCGTAACCCGAGCAATCGATGTGCTCGATCAACTGTCCGAACGAATTCCAGCGCAGTTTTTTGCTTTTGCCGGTAGCGTCGATGATCTCTACTGGCTGGCCATGGGCGTCATAGCGATACTGGGTGACGTAGCCCAGCGGATCGATCGCGGCGATGCAGTTGCCACGCGGATCGTAGCGATACTGCCAGCTATTACCGGCGGCGTCGGTTTCCACCAGTGGCAATGCCCAGTGCTCCAGCCATAGGGTGGAGTCGCTGCGGCCCAGAGGGTCGGTCTCGCCGATCAGGTTGCCGGCCTCATCGTAGCTGTATTCAAAGCGACCGCCCTGGGGGTCGGTGGCGCTGAGCAACTGGCGCTCGTCATTCCACTCGAATAGCCAGGTTTGCCCGAGGTTGTCGCTGTATCGAATGATCTGGTGTTGCGTGTTCCAATGCCGCGTGCTGACGCGCTGCAAGCCGTCGGTGACGCGAGTAAGACCGGCGTTCAAGTCATAGTCGAACTGGTACGCATCGCCTTCGTCGGTCCAGTGCCGAACAACCCGCCATTCTTGATTTTCAATCAAGGCCCACTCGTAGAAGCAGCGCAAACCAGTAGGCAACTGATGCTCCACCATGCGCCGGCCACCGTCGTAGCTGAAGCGACGCTGCACCTGTTCAGTGGCATCGCGTACCTCAACCAGGTTGCCAATGGTGTCATAGCCATAGCGCACGAGCACTTCGCGACTTTGATCGGGGTACAGGCGTTCGATTTGGGTCAGGCGGCTGCCGTCGCGGGCCAGCTCGATCTGTACCTGATCGAAGGTATCGCGCAGCCGTACCAGACGCCCGGCTTCGTCATAGTCCATATAAATGCGGTTATTGTTGCGGTCACCGAGCTGAATCAGGCGTAGCAGGGAGGTATTGGCCGGCGAGGGCTCGAACAGGCGGTACAGACCGTCGTCGCTTTCAATCAACAATTGCCCGTTGAGGTGCCGCCTTACGGCGAGCCCTTCACCGGAGCTGAACACTGCGCCGCCCAGGGGAATGGTGCCCATATCAATAGGCCGCCCCTGTTCGTCGGTGTAGACCAGCGTATTGCCGCCTTCGGGATAATGCCGAAGCTCTACACACATTTCGTAGGTCACGCTCCAGCCTGGGCCGAACAGGCTACCTTGGCGTTCGTCGCGGCTGTTGTAGACGCGTTGCCACTCAATCGGCAAGATGCCCGGCAGCACAAAATCCCGATCTTCGACATCTCCCAATACTTTCGCACCCGTCGCTGCATGCACCGGGTTCGACGAGCCCATGGCTGCATTGGCCATCGCTCCCATCGCGCTGCTGACAGCCATCGAGCTCGCACTGCTGATCAACATACAGGGCAACTTGCTGAAGAACTTGCCCTTGCCGCCCTTGAGCATCAGCAACGCCGTCACCGCCAGCCCGACGCCCGGTGTCTTGCCGCTGCGAATCTCACGCACCACCACCGAGCCGCCGCCAATGGTCACGTTGGAGGAGATCAGCCCCGACGAGACCACCGTTGCATCGCAGGTGCTGCGGTCACCGCTGCGCACCGCCGGCTGGCCATTGATGGTGACTTTTTCCGAACCCTCGGCCAGAAACTGCGGCGGCATCGGCGGATGCTTTGTGCACGTCACCTGATCCAGCGGCTTGGGTTCGGCGCCGGGAGCGGGCGTGGCCACCGTGGGGCGCCACATCTGCGAGAAGAAACTCTCGGCCATGTCCAGGAAGCTGGCTTCCGGCTCGGGCGCGGGCTCTTCCAGCTCAGTGCCGGCGGGTGCGACGTGAGAGGTGATCGCCCCGGCGGCGCGCGCGGCCGGAATATTATTGGTCAGGGTGTTGGTGGAGCCAGTGAGGATGTTCGCCTGCACCGTGGGCGGAAACAGGGCGTTGCTGAAGCTCTCGCATAAATTCGATAAGCCTTTGTCCGCGCCGGTCTTGCTCATGGCCAGGCCGACAACCGTGCCCACCACGGCGCCCAGCAGGAAACAACCGAGCCCGCCGGTGGCCACGGTAATCCCGGTGGCGGCAACCACCGCCGCAGTCGCCACCGCCGTGATCGCGATGTTAGCCGCCACTTCCAGCACACCGCCGAGGATGTCGGCCATCATCGAGGTGTGGGAGAGCGCATCGCCCATGCGGGCGGCCCAGAGTGCGTCAGACATGCAGGCAACTCATCAGGAAATAGCGTCGAACGACAGCGAATTTTTAATCAGCGCCCAATGCGCCGCCTCGGCATCCCCAAGCTTGTCCGCCTTCACATAACTCAAGGCGAGCATCTTGCGCGTGCCCGGTATCACCAGCGCCAGCTGATACTGGAACACCTTGTCGTTGCCCTTGTTGAACTGGCTGCGCAGCTCGATGCCTTCCACTTCCTGCGCGGCGCCCAAGCGCACGTCCACGCCCGGTTGATAGCGCAGCTCCTGCACTTGTTTTTCCAGGCGCTGGAGTTGGTCGTTGAAGTTGCTGTGCAGGGTTTCGCCGTCGGCCAGCAGGCTGCGGCTGACGATCAGGGATGTGCCCAGCTCAGGGAATTTGAGGATATTGATCGTCGCGTCCTGCAGCTCGCTCGCCGGCAGTTGGAACTGGAATTCGTTGATTCGGTACGTCATGGCAAACGGGTCTCGTCAGGAGCTTTTCGGCGCGGGGAACGCGGCTTTGATATTGGCGTCGATGCTGGCTTTCTGGCCCTGTCCATCGGGCGTGGCGCCAGGGCCGCCGCCGTTATTGAGGTGCAGCACGCCCTTGGTATTGAACTCGGCGTCGCCGCTGGCATAGAAGCTGATGTTCACGCCGGTGAGGTTGATCTGCCCGCTGGCATTCAACTCCAGGATGCTTTCGCCGCAGACCAGGCGCAGGTTTTCGCCCACCTCGATCACATAGCTCTGGCTGATGCTGTCGGTCTTGCGCTGGCCCACCGAGAGGATGTCTTCCTGCTTGACGATGCGCAGGCGGTTGTTGCCGATGGTCACCGTCTCGTTATGGCCGATGCTTTTGTTGCGGTCATGCCCGACGGAGTGGCTCTCATCCACCTCCACCACAATGTCCTGGTTACGCTCGGCATGGATATACAACTGCTCCAACCCCTTCTTGTCCTCCATACGGATTTCATTGAAGTTGGCTGGCGTGCCGCCCTTGCTCGAACGACTTTTCATGCCGCTCTGGGTCGCGTTCTCGGGCAAGTCATAGGGCACGGTCTGCTCGGCGTTGTACACGCGGCCGGTGATGATCGGCCGGTCCGGGTCGCCTTCCAGAAAGCTCACAATCACTTCCTGGCCAATCCGTGGAATCTGCATGGAGCCCCAGTTCTTGCCGGCCCAGGATTGCGACACACGAATCCAGCACGAGCTGTTTTCGTTGGATTGGTCGTGACGGTCCCAATAGAAATGCACTTTCACGCGGCCGTACTGGTCGGTCCAGATCTCCTCGCCTTTGGGGCCGACCACCAGCGCGGTCTGCGGGCCTTTGACGATGGGCCGGTGAGTGGTGGCCAACGGGCGGAAGCTTTGCTGGGCGTCGATGCAGGTCAGGCTGCTTTCGAACTGCGCCGAGGCCGAGCCGCCGCCGCTTTCGAGGTTTTCCTGGGCGATGTAGTAGCGGATGCCAACGATCAGGTATTCGCGATTCTGGTCCTGGCGGCTGAAGCCGGTGAGGCTGAACAGGTGGCCCGAACCCAGGCCGCGTGCATTGCCGGCAAACTCGATTTGTTCGTGCAGGGTTTGCAGGGCCTCGATGCGGGTGCGCGCGTAGTGTTCGCCGTCTTCGCTTTGCACGTAGGTGCCGGGGTAGTCGTACAGCGGATAGTCGCCGGCAGTGTGCGGGCGCGGCATGGCCGAGCGCACGTCGATGCTGGCGCTGGGGCGCTGGAAGTCATAGTCGTTGAGCTCCAGCGAGCCCGGCTGCACCTCCTGCGCCAGGTGCCAGTTATGCATGTGGTCGCGTTCGCGCTGTTGCTCGTCCTTGGGGTAATACGGCACCGACGCGTAGCCCGGCACCGTGGTGTGGGCGCCGTAGGCGTCGGCCAGCACCAGCACATGGCGGTCCTGTTCATGGCGGAAGAAGTAGTAGATGCCTTCCTGTTCCATCAGGCGGCTGACGAAATCGAAGCTGGTCTCGCGGTACTGCACGCAGTATTCCCACTCGCGGTACGGCCGGCTCAGGGCGTCTTCGAAGTCGGAAAAGCCCAGGTCGCGGAACACCTGCTTGATGATCTGCGGGATGCTCAGGTTCTGGAAAATCCGGCAATCCGAGGTGCGGGTCAGCAGCCACAGCCACGGGCGCAGCGTCACCTGGTAACTGGCGAACTGGCCTTGGTCGATGTTCTGGCTGCAGCGCGCGACGATACCGTGGAAGTGCCGCTCGCCGCCGTCCGCCAATTGCAGGCCGACGCTCATGGGTTTGCCGAGCAACTGGTTGAGGTCGATGTTGGCGTCCAGGGACGTCAGCTGCAGCTCGTAATTGAACAGGCGGCCAAGCTCTTCACCGCCGCCCATTTCATTGAGCAGCAGCACATCCGGCCCGAGAGGGCTGGTGATCTTGGCCAGGCGTGAGGCTTGGTTGAATAGCATCGAAGTACCCTAATAACTGAAGGAACCCAGTCCAAATGTGGGAGGGGGCTTGCCCCCGATAGCAGTGTGTCAGTTGATGCATGCAGTGACTGATTCACCGCTATCGGGGGCAAGCCCCCTCCCACATTTAAACCTTATTTCAACAGTCGTTATTCGGCGTCGTTGAAGTCGTAGTGCAGCTCATTATCCCGACTGCTGATCCGCACCCCCGCCAGCGCCTTGCCCTCAAGCATGCGCGTGAGGAACTCACGGCTCATGTCCGGCAGCAGGCTGTTGGTGAGGATGGTGTCGATCATGCGTCCGCCGCTTTCGGTCTCGGTGCAGCGCGAGACGATCAGGTCGACCACCGCGTCGTCGTAGTCGAAGGCAACCTTGTGGGTATTCTCCACGCGCTTTTTGATGCGGTTCAGTTGCAGGCGGGTGATCGCCTTGAGCATTTCATCGCTCAGCGGGTAATACGGAATGGTTACCAGACGGCCGAGCAAGGCAGGCGGGAAGATCTCCAGCAGCGGCTGGCGCAGGGCCTTGGCGATTTCTTCCGGCTCGGGGATGTTCGCCGGGTCTTTGCAGACCTGGGAAATCAACTCGGTACCGGCGTTGGTGGTCAGCAGGATCAAGGTGTTCTTAAAGTCGATCACGCGGCCTTCGCCGTCTTCCATCACGCCCTTGTCGAACACCTGGAAGAAGATCTCATGCACGTCCGGGTGGGCTTTTTCCACCTCGTCCAGCAGCACTACGCTGTAGGGCTTGCGCCGTACCGCTTCGGTCAGCACGCCGCCTTCGCCGTAGCCGATGTAGCCCGGTGGCGCGCCCTTGAGGGTCGACACGGTGTGGGCTTCCTGGAACTCGCTCATGTTGATGGTGATCACATTCTGCTCGCCGCCATACATGGCTTCGGCCAGGGCCAGGGCGGTTTCGGTCTTGCCCACGCCGGAGGTGCCGGCCAGCATGAACACACCGATCGGCTTGCTCGGGTTGTCGAGGCCGGCGCGGGAGGTCTGGATGCGCTTGGCGATCATCTGCAAGGCATGGTCCTGGCCGATGATGCGTTTTTTCAGGTGCTGATCCAGGTTCAGCACGGTTTCCAATTCGTTGCGTGCCATGCGGCCCACCGGAATGCCCGTCCAGTCGGCGACCACCGAGGCTACGGCCTGGTAATCCACGGTCGGCAGGATCAACGGAGTTTCGCCTTGCAGCGCAGTGAGGCGTTGTTGCAAGTCGACCAATTGAGCGCGCAATTCGTCGTTGCCACTGTCCACCACCCCGACCTTTTCACGCAGCGTTGCTCGGGTCGCGAGCAACTCATCCACCAGGGTTTTTTCTTCGGCCCAACGGCTTTCGAGAGTGGCCAGACGCTCACGTTCGGCGCTCAGCAAGGCTTCGCTGTTGCTCTGGCGCGCGCCGGTGTCGATGCCGATGGCGTGCTCGCGGGCGATGATCTGCAGCTCGGTTTCCAGGGCTTCGATGCGACGACGACTGTCGTCCACTTCCGCCGGTACCGCGTGCAGGCTGATGGCGACGCGGGCGCAGGCGGTGTCCAGCAGGCTTACGGATTTGTCCGGCAACTGGCGCGCCGGAATGTAGCGGTGGGACAACTTCACCGAGGCTTCCAGGGCTTCGTCGAGGATCTGCACCTGGTGGTGCTTCTCCATGGTCGAGGCCACGCCGCGCATCATCAGCAGCGCCTTGTCTTCCGACGGCTCGGCCACCTGCACCACCTGGAAGCGGCGGGTCAGGGCCGGGTCTTTCTCGATGTGCTTCTTGTACTCGGCCCAGGTGGTGGCGGCCACGGTGCGCAGGGTGCCGCGCGCCAATGCGGGTTTGAGCAGGTTGGCCGCGTCGCCCGTCCCGGCGGCGCCACCGGCACCCACCAGGGTGTGGGCTTCGTCGATGAACAGGATGATCGGCTTGGGCGAGGCCTGCACGTCTTCAATCACCTGGCGCAGGCGCTGTTCGAACTCGCCTTTCATGCTGGCGCCGGCTTGCAGCAGGCCCACATCCAGGCTGCGTAGTTCCACGTCCTTGAGCGCGGGCGGCACGTCACCGGCGACAATGCGCAGGGCGAACCCTTCGACTACGGCGGTCTTGCCGACGCCGGCTTCACCGGTGAGGATCGGGTTGTTCTGGCGGCGACGCATGAGGATGTCGACCAACTGGCGAATCTCTTCGTCACGCCCCACGATCGGGTCGAGCTTGCCGCTGCGCGCCTGCTCGGTCAGGTCCACGGTAAAACGCTTGAGCGCTTCCTGCTTGCCCATTGCGCTGGGTGCCATGGCGCCGCTGGCTTCGCCTGGGACGGCTCCGGCGTTGAAACCGTCGCTGGCGGTCAGGGCGTTTTCCGGCGAGTCGCCGACGTATTCGTCAAAGCGCTCGCTCAGGGCCTCGGCCTTGATTTTGTCGAACTCGCCGGACAGGCCCAGCAACGCATGGCGCAGGCTCGGCGTCTTGAGAATGCCCAGCACCAGGTAACCGGTGCGCACCTGGCTTTCGCCGAACATCAGGCTGCCGTACACCCAGCCGCGTTCCACGGCTTCTTCCACGTGGGACGACAGGTCGGTGATCGAGGTCGAGCCGCGCGGCAGGCGGTCCAGGGCTTCGGTCAGGTCGCGGGCCAGGCGCGCCGGTTCGACGTTGAACTGGCGGATGATGCGGTGCAGGTCCGAGTCCTGCAGTTGCAGCAACTGGTGGAACCAGTGGGCCAGTTCCACGTAAGGATTGCCCCGCAACTTGCAGAACACGGTGGCGGCTTCGATGGCTTTGTAGGCCACGCTGTTGAGTTTGCCGAACAGTGCGGCGCGACTGATTTCACCCATGCTCTGGATTCCTTGAGGTGGTGGCTTGATCGGCGTAATGCCGGGCCAGGATTAGGTCGTTGGCGTCAACCGCAGGTTGGCCGAGCCACGTGTTGAAGCCCAGGCGGAACTGGCCGTTAAGCCGCAGCGCCGGGACTTCGGGTTGTTGCAGGACCAGGTTCAGGTCCCAGTCCAATTCGTGGCCCAGGTACTCGGCCACCCATGCCACCAGTTCGTTGAACGGCTGGTGGCCGGGCAGCATGCCCATGTAGTCATCGAGCGTGAGCGGGCCCAGGCGGATACGGAATTTATGCTGGCGGTCCCATACATGGCTGCCCAGGCACAGGTCCACGCCCAGCCGGGTGGCGTTGACGCCCACACGGCTGCGTTCGGGCAGTTCGAGCCATTGGCCGACGTATTCCTCGATCTCTACCGGCAGGCCGAAGTACTCGCTGAGGATGGCTTTCAGCCCGTCCGGATAGCGGGTCTGTGCCGACAGGTGGCCGCTGTAATGCAGCTTGGCCGTGTCGGGAATCAGCCCCTGGTTGAGCAGGCTCGGCATGCCGCGACCGCTCAAGGCGGCGAGGCGCGCGGACCAGTAGTCATCGTCCGGGCGGTCGTGGCTGACCGTCGGCCGCGCCTCGGCCCAGGCCCGGTAAAACAGGCTGAGCAGGCGATGGTGGAACACGTCCAGGAACGCTTTGCTGGTGCTGTCGGCGTTGTTGCGCTGACGCTCGCGCACGTATTCGGTGATGTGCAGCGGCAGCGGGCCGTTGGGGCCGCCGAGGCCGAAAAAGAACTGCTCCAGCCGCGCCGGCTGGCCATCGCCGCCCGGCGCCACCGAGGCCAGGGTGGCCGGGGCGAAGGTGCAGTCGGCCTGTTGCCCAAGGCGCAACGGGTCGTCCGCCAGACGCAGGGAATGGCCCAGGCGCGGCAGGTGCGGTGACTCGCATTCGATGCGCCGCAGGGCCTGGAAGAAATCGTATTCCCAGGGCTCCTGGTGCATCGCTTCCAGGGTACTCACAGGGTCGGACGACGTCCGGGCTTGGCTTTCCATCGCATGATCTCGCCGCGTTCGGTGGTACGGATCACCGTCTCGGTAAAGCTGTTGATCGACACGTAGCGTGCCAGGAAGCGCTCCAGTACCGCACCGAGCAGGAATACGCCGGTGCCACGAAACGCGTTTTCATCGAATTCCAGTGTAATTTCCAAGCCTCGGCCAAACACGATCGGGCCGGGCATCGGCAGGCGCCGGGTCACCGCTTTGCTGCTGACTTCGCGCAGGCCTTCGATCTGCAACTGCAGGGCGGCGTCGTTGCTGTCGCCATACAGGCGCAACAGTTCGCGTAAGGCGCCGGCGCCCTGGCCCTGTTCGCTCAGGGACAGGTAATTGAGCGACAGCTGGCTGATCAGGCGCCACGCCTTGGCGTCATGGGCATGGCTGGCACGCGGGCGGCTCGGGCCGGCAACGCAGCGCACGGCCAGTACCGGCGCGCTGTCGGCCAGGGTGAAGTCGGTCTTGCCGTTGCCCACGCTCATGAACAGCGGCAGGTCGCGGTTGGTGCACAGCGCGGTCACGCCGAGTTGGCGCAGGTCGTGGCGATACGGCGCTTGTTGGCTGTCCACCAGGCTGACGAAGGTCTCGCTGCCCACATACGTGGAGCGCGGGCCATTGCGGCGCTGGTCGCTGGAGAGCACGCGGGGCTCGCGCCGCACCGTGTAGTAAGCCTTGTCACGGCCATAGCGCGATGGGTCGCGCACCGCATAAAACGGCAGGAACGGCTGCTCCGGCCCGGTGCCATGGCCGGTCAGGCCGGTGAGGGAATGCACCTCGAAATCCATCGGCCGGGTGCGGTCGGCGATCACGTGGTGTTCGTTGACGCGGTCGGACAAGTGAATACGGTCCAGGCGCTTGGGGAACAGGTTGATCGCCGGGGTGCAGAACGGCAGGAACTGCGCCGCGCCGACGCTGCCTTCCAGGCTCGGCTCGTGACGGTCAAACAGTACGATCAATTCCAGCTCCTGGCCGTCGCAGCGCTTGACCGCACGGCTCAGCTCGGCGAATTCCACGAACAGGAACCGCTGGGGCAGGGCGAAGTATTCCTGCAACAACCGATAACCCTGGAACGCTCGCGCCACTACCGGCATGGCCGCATCGGCGTCGTCGAACCCGCGTGAGCGCAGTGCGTCCTGCGGTAGACGCTCGACCCAATCGCCACCGGGCTTGCGTGCGAATACCGCGCAGGCGTTGCCCAGCAGTTGTTCGTAAAGGCGGAACGGTTGCTCGTCGGCACCGCTGAGGTACAGCGGCAGGCTGTCCAGATCGAGGCTGTTGAACGGCAGTTCGGCGCCGGTGCGCAAGGTCAGGCGCAGACCGGCCTTGGCCTTCGGCTCGCTGGCGGCCAGGCGCCCGAGCACGGTGGCCGGGTTGCCGAAGTACTCGGCGTTGCTCACCTGCAGTGGCCACAGCGTTACCGGGTGCGCGGTGCGGTACTCGCAGCAGGTCTGGGTCTCGCGGCCCAGGGCGGCGCGCAGGACGGTGTCGCGCGGCAACGGGAAACCACCGACCAGGGAACCTTCGTCGGGGTCGGTCTGCAACTGCACCACGGTCATCGACGGCGTCGGCGCCAGGTAGTGCGGGTAGGCGATTTCCAGCAGGTTGTGGGTGAACGTCGGGTACTCGGCGTCGAGCTTGAGCTGCACGCGGGCGGTGAGGTAGGCAAAGCCTTCGAGCAGGCGTTCGACGTACGGGTCGGCGCAGTCCATACCGGACAGGGTCAGCCGACTGGCGATCTTTGGGTATTCCTTGGCGAACTCGGCGGCGCTTTCGCGCACGTGGTGCAATTCCTGGTTGTACAGCTCCAGCAGGCGCGGGTTCATGGGCGCCTCCGCTGGTCGGCATTGACCACGCGTACATGGCCGGATTCCAGGTCCAGGTCGGTCTGCAGCAGCAGGCGCAACGGCACCGGTTGTGCCCACAGGTCGCCTTCGATTTCGAAACTCAGGGCGTTGTGGTTCATCTCGCCCTGGCCGACCCGGGCTTTGACGCGCAGGGTATGGCGCAGAATGCGCGGTTCGAATGTGGCGATAGCCTGATAAATCAGGGCCTCCAGCGCTTTGATATCCACGCTGGACACGCTGTTGCCCGCCAGCGCCGGCAGGCCGTAATTGACCACGGAGGTGCCGGCCGGGGTGTGCAGCGTTGCATCGGCGTCGAGCAACGACGTGGTGTTGAGCAGCCACGCCAGGTCGCGCAGCACCGAGGCTTTCAATTGAGTCAGGGACAGCACGCGTTTGTCGGCGCTTTCCTTGGGGTTGGTTGGGTCGTCGTCGGTCAGCCGATCCAGCAGGGACGGTTGCAGACGGTCGCGGGAAGCGATTTCAGTTACCACCAAAGCAGCTCCACGGACGGATTGCGAGAGGAACAAGATGCTGCATGTGAGGCTGTTGTGCCGTGGCGCGGGGCCACGGCACAAGGGCTATCAGCGCTTGGTGTTGGAACGGATGTTCCAGCCAAACTTGACCGCGCCGCCGTCTTTGGTGCCGTCGGCTTTCTGCGGCTGGTAGTCCACCATCACTTGGGCGAAGTTCAGGGTGACGTTCTCGGTCAGGCGGTCATCGGTGCCCGAACCGCCGGTGCTCAGCGACGTTACCAGCACTTCTTCCAGGTTGATCACCATGTACTCGACCTGGCTTTCGCCACCGGCCTTGCGCACGGTCAGCTTGACCTTGTCGATGTGCTTGCCGCTGGCGCACAGCATCATCAGGTTTGGCGACGCCTTGTCGACGTACTTGGTCAGCGACAGGTCCTGGATGTTCACCTTGCCCGCGCCGCCGCCACCGCCAACGTGCATGTTGCCGGACTGGGACATGCCCCAGCTCCAGTTCAGCACGTCGATTTCGTCTTTGTGGGCCTTGTCCATGGACTCGCCCTTGATGTCGCCGATCTTGATGAAAATATCAACAGCCATGTTTTCTCCCTGTGTGGCTCTTGCCACTGAATTTGAGTGACTCCAAATGGGCAGTGCTTTTGTGTGGGTGGGGCTTGCCCCCGATGCAGGCACCTCGGTGTGTCAGCCACACCCCGGTGATGCTATCGAGGGGCAAGCCCCCTCCCACAGAAGAGCCAGCTCATCCGTGGGTCAGGCGCTTTTCGCCGAAGGCAGCTTCGACACCAGACGCAACGACACGGTCAGCCCTTCGAGCTGGTAGTGCGGGCGTAGATAGAACTTGGAGTTGTAGTAACCCGGGTTGCCTTCTACTTCTTCGACGATCACTTCGGCGGCTGCCAATGGGTGCTGGGCCTTGGTGGTTTCGGTGGAGTGCGCCGGATCGCCGTCCACGTAGTTGAGGATCCAGTCCTGCAACCAGCGCTGCATCTCGTCCTTCTCTTTGAAGGAACCGATCTTGTCGCGCACGATGCACTTCAAGTAATGAGCGAAACGGCAAGTGGCGAACAGGTACGGCAGGCGCGCGGCCAGGTTGGCGTTGGCGGTGGCGTCCGGGTCGTCGTATTCGGCCGGTTTCTGCAACGATTGCGCGCCGATGAAGGCGGCGAAATCGGTGTTTTTCTTGTGAAGCAGCGGCATGAAACCGTTCTTCGCCAGTTCCGCTTCACGGCGGTCGCTGATGGCGATCTCGGTCGGGCACTTCATGTCCACGCCGCCGTCATCGGTCGGGAACGTGTGGGCCGGCAGGTTTTCCACTTCACCGCCAGATTCAATGCCACGGATGCGCGAGCACCAGCCGTAGTGTTTGAACGAACGGTTGATGTTCACCGCCATCGCGTAAGCGGCGTTGGCCCAGGTGTACTTGGAGCTGTCGGCGCCGTCGGTGTTTTCTTCGAACGCGAAGGCTTCCACCGGGTCGGTCTTGGCGCCGTACGGCAGGCGCGCCAGGAAGCGCGGCATGGTCAGGCCTATGTAGCGCGAGTCTTCCGATTCGCGCAGCGAACGCCAGCCGGCGTATTCCGGAGTGGTGAAGATCTTGGTCAGGTCGCGCGGGTTCGACAGTTCCTGCCACGAGCCCATGCCCATCACGGTCGGCGACGCCGCGGCGATGAACGGGGAGTGCATGGCCGCGCAGACTTTCGACAGCTCGCCGAGCAGTTCGACGTCGGGTGGCGACTGGTCGAAGTAGTAGTCGCCCACCAGGCAGCCGTATGGCTCGCCGCCGAACTGGCCGTATTCTTCTTCGTACATTTTCTTGAAGATCGGGCTCTGGTCCCACGCAGTGCCCTTGAATTTCTTCAGGGTCTTGTGCAGGTCCGGCTTGGAGATGTTGAGCACACGGATCTTGAGCTGCTCATCGGTCTCGGTGTTGTTGACCAGGTAGTGCAGGCCGCGCCAGGCGCTTTCCAGCTGCTGGAAGTCCGGGTGGTGGATGATCTGGTTGACCTGGGCGGTCAGCTTGGCATCGATCGCGGCGATGATCGATTCGATCGACTTGATCGCATCGTTGGACACCAGGTCGGTCTGCGCCAGGGCTTGTTCGGCCAAGGTGCGCACGGCGGTTTCCACGGCTTCGCGGGCACGTTCGGTCTTGGGTTTGAATTCCTGCATCAGCAGGGATGCGAACTCGCTGGTTTCTTCAGTAGCGCCCAGGCTCTGGACGCCTTCGCGTGCGGTGTTGTCGGTCATGATTACTGATCCCCTGCAGGCTTCGGCGCGCTGGCAAGTGCCTGAAGCAGTGCCGGGTCCTTGATTGCCTTCATGATGATTTCTTCAGCGCCGGTCTTGCCGTCCATGTAGGTCAGCAGGTTGGCCAACTGAGTGCGGGCTTCGAGCAGCTGGTTCAGCGCGTCGACCTTGCGGGCCACGGCGGCCGGGCTGAAGTCGTCCATGCTTTCGAAGGTCATGTCCAGGCTCAGGTTGCCTTCGCCGGTCAGTTCGTTCGGCACGTGGAATGCCACGCGCGGCTGCATGGCCTTGAGGCGGGAGTCGAAGTTGTCGACATCCACTTCAAGGAATTTGCGGTCGGCCACCGGCGCCAGAGGCTCGGCAGGCTTACCGGCGAGGTCGGCCATCACGCCCATCACGAAGGGCAGCTGGACCTTTTTCTCGGCGCCGTAGAGCTCGACGTCGTACTCGATCTGCACTCGAGGCGCGCGGTTGCGCGCGATGAATTTCTGAGAACTTTGCTTCGCCACGTTGCTGCTCCTGGTCGCTTGAGCGACGGTGTTGTTACTGCACAGCCGGGCGGTTTATTCGCCGTCCGGGCCACGCAGGTTTTCAAATTGGGACATGCCGTCGGGAATCAGGTTGCGCACGATTGCTTCGAAATCGGCATGGACCAGATTTTTGGCCCGGTTCAATAACACCGGCAGCGGGCTCGAAGGCTCGTGCCGGGTGTAGTACGCGAGGATCTTGTCGAGGCTGCGCAGCACGTCGTCGCGGCTGGCGATATCGCCGACCGGGCGTGGCGCCGCTGGGGCAGGGGCGAAGTCGGCCGAGGGGGCATTGTCTTCACTGACGGCCTCGGGTTCGCTGCTGCTGTCGGTGCCCGGCACCGCTTGATTGAGTATTTGCAGCGCTTGCTTGAGCGGCTGCTTCAACGCGCTGAGGTCCACGCCCTGGGCGGAGCCGACCTGCTCGTTGACCTGTTGTTCAATGGCTTCGCAGGCAGCCCGCGCGGCGCTCAAGGCCTCGCGGGTGGCTTGCAGGTGATCGGGGTCGCTGTCGAGGAACGCCGCGTTGAGTTGCTGGGCGCCCAGTTGTTCATCCGGGAAGTGCATCAGGCCGCTGGCGTTGAGCGCCGCGCGCAGGCTCACCGGGCCGAACGTGCGCGAGCGGGTGAGGATGCTTTCGCGCAGCAGGCGGATGGTTGCGTCGCTGGTCAGGCCGGCCAGTGCATTGATGCGCACGGTGGGGTCATTATCGTCGTCAGCGTCCAGGCGCGGGTGCAGGTCGGCCCAGTATTGGCGCAACAACGCGTCGATCAGCGTGAGGACTTCGGCCAGCCCGGCCACGCCTTGCAGGGCCAGGGAACTTTGCAGCAGAAAGTGAGTGATGCGCAGGTCTTTGCTGCGCTGCAGCAAGTCGAGGCTCTGCTGCTGGATGCTGCGCCATTCCGGCGGTTCGGCGGGCAGGATGGCATCACCCATGCTGCGCTCGGGTTGCCCCTTGGCGTCACGCTCAAGCTGGAGAAAGTCCGCGTCATATTCCATGTCTTCGCCACACGGCGAGTTCGCGGAAACGGCGGCGAGCAGCAAAGGCACATCCACTGAAATCGATCTCCCTATCCGCCCGTTAAGATGACGGGCTATTCATGCATTAGTTGCGCAAGGAACTTTGCATGTTTTCTTGGTCATATAAGCACAGTGCTATTAATGTGCCATCATTGGTGTTCAAGAAGTTGTGCATTTTTGGTGTAGTACTTATGCCTTGTCAAGGTAAGCTATTCGCCCTCTGTGACAGATGTGCGGTGCTTAACAACCTGTGCGACTGACGGGTCGAAGCACGCACCGAGGCAGGATTTTTGTCATGCGGCCCAGTTAACATCAGCGATCATGCTGACAACAGCGGGTTGTAAAGGGTCGATTGCATGGCCCGATGGGATTTCCCGGGAATGTTCAGCCCGGGAATCGACTGCGCGCGAAGTATCAGCAAGGAGGCAAGATGTCGCTGTGTTTGACTATCACTAGTTATCACAAGATTACCCCCGGGCAGTGCCCCGAAAAGTCCATGAACCAGGGCTCGATGGCGATCGGCCGCAGCTCGGATAATGACTGGGTATTGCCCGACCCCGAGCGCCTCGTGTCTTCGCAACACTGCGTTATTCAATACAAAGACGGCCGTTATTATTTAACCGATAACAGCACCAACGGCGTGGAGTTGGTCAACGCCGGCATCCGCATGCGCCGCGGCAACAGCGAGCTGCTGCAGGATGGCGAACTGATCCGTATCGGCGATTACGAAATCCAGGCACGCATCGATTTCAGCGTGCAAGCCGTTGAAAGCCAGCCCTTTGCCGGTGAGTCGCCGAACAGTTTCGAAGCGCTGATGGGCGCCGTGGCCGGCCCCGTGACGCCCGCGCCGATGCCGCAGCCAGCGATCGCGCCGCAGTTCCAGGGTGCGTCGTCGATGGACACCCTGCCGGACCTGTTCGACTTCCTCAGCCCCACCGCCGTGCCGCCGCCGACCGTGGCCGATCATGTGCCCAGTGAACAACACGACTTCCGCCCGCCGACGCCGGTGAGCGTGCCGGTGCCCGAGGCGCCGGTGGCGTCCGGTTCAGTGATCCCCGAAGATTGGGACCTGCTCAGCGACGCGCCGCCGCCGATTATCAGCGCGCCGGCACCGACTCCATCGCCGCCACCGCCACCGCCAGTGACGCCATCCGCGCCCATGCCCGAGGTGGCACCGCCGGTGGTCAATGCCGGGCAACCGGACCTGCTGCAAGCCTTCCTGCGCGGTGCCGGCCTCGACCAATTGCGCCTGGATAAGGCCGACGCCTGCGCGCAGATGGAAAGCATCGGTCGCAGCTACCGGCTGATGGTCGAAGGCTTGATCGACGTCCTGCGCGCCCGGGCCAGCCTCAAAGGCGAGTTCCGCATGCAGCAGACCATGATCCAGCCCGCCGAAAACAATCCGTTGAAGTTCGCACCGAATGCTGACGAAGCGTTACTGCTGCTGCTGCGTCACGGCAACCAGGCGTTTATGGCGCCCGATGTCGCGGTAAAGGAAAGTTTCGACGACCTGCGCGCCCACCAACTGGCGGTGATGGCCGGTGTGGAAGCGGCGATCAAGCACCTGCTCAAGCGCTTCGAACCGGCGCAACTGGAAGAACGCATGGGCAAGCCCGGTGGGCTGTCGAGTATTTTCAACGGGTCACGCCAGGCCCAGTACTGGCAGCAGTTCACCGAGCTCTACGGCAATATTTCCCGTGAGGCCCAGGAAGACTTCCAGGACCTGTTCGGCCGCGAGTTCAGTCGGGCCTACGAAGAACACAGCGCACGACAGCGGCGCTGAACCGCACACACGGATTAACGGATAGCTAAGTACGTCATTGAGGACGCAGGATGATTCCCAGGTTTTTACTCGCAGTCGCCACCGCGCTTCTGCTGACGGCGTGTGCCAAAGACGCCGCCAAACCCGAAGCCGCCGCCGAGGCTGAAGCGGATACGGCTGCGGTCGAATTGCACTTTCACGCCATTGCCGGGCTCAACCCCGGCGCCAATGGCCAGGCCGCCCCGGTGCGCGTGCGGATTTTCGAACTGAAGAATGCCGCCACATTTGCCCGCTCCGACTATTTCGCCCTGGCCGACCGTGCGCAATCGACCCTGGGCCTGGACTTGTTGGACCAGGACGAAGTGATGGTGCAGCCCGGCCAGCAACTGAGCATTCAGCGTGACCTCGACCCGTCGACGCGCCAGATCGGCTTGCTGGTGGGCTACCGCGAACTCGATCGCGCGCAGTGGCGCACGGTGATCAATGTGCCGGCGCGTCAATACACCGAATACCAGATCAGCCTCGATGTGCGCGCGGTGCGCGCCGACGTCGTGGTTACCCCATCCAGCCCTGCCCAATAAGCAATCGGAGCCCCCATGTCCTGGAACAATCGCGTGGTCTGGTCGGAAGGCATGTTCATCGGAACGCAGCACTTCCAGCAGCATGACCGTTACCTGGAAAACCTGATCGACGCCCGCAGCCGCCCGCTGTCCGCCGGTGCCTGGGGCTTTTCCGAGTTGCTGATCGACCAGGGCCTGTTGGCCCAGGGCAAGCTGGCCATCGTCTCGGCGCGGGGCCTGTTGCCTGACGGCACACCGTTCAATATTCCCCAGGACGACCTGGCGCCCAGCCCGCTGAACATCGATGACAACCTGCGCGACGGCCTGGTCTACCTGGCCTTGCCACTCAAGCGGGCCGGCGTGCGCGACACCGTCGACGAGGGCGAAGCCCTGGAAGCCGCGCGTTACGTGAGCCAGGTGCGCGAAGTACGCGATGACAACGCACCGTTCGAAAACCGCGCGCCGGTGGCCGTGGGTTCTCGGGCGCTGCGCCTGCTCACCGCCCAGGATGGCATCAGCGATTACGCCGCCATCGGTGTGGTACGCATCAAGGAAAAACGCGCCGACCGCGCGCTGGTGCTCGATGACAGCTACATCCCACCGGTGCTGGACGTGGCCGCGAGCAAACCGCTCACCGCGTTTCGCAGCGAATTGCTGGGCCTGCTGCACCAGCGTGGCGAGGCCCTGGCCGGCCGCGTGGTGGCCTCGGGCGCCGGCGGCGCCTCGGAGATCGCCGACTTCATGCTGCTGCAACTGGTCAACCGCGCCCAGCCGCTGATCCAGCATTTCAGCCAGTTGAGCCCGCTGCACCCGGAGCGTTTCTTCAGTGAACTGGTGAGCCTGGCCGGGGAGTTTTCCACGTTCTCCACCTCGGGCCGTCGTCCTCAGGAATACCCGCAATACCAGCACGACGATCTGGCCGTCAGCTTCGCCCCGGTAATGGCGGCATTGCGCGAAGCGTTGTCGATGCTGATTGACAGTAAAGCCACGCCAATCCCGATTGTGGAAAAAGCTTATGGCATCCACGTGGCAATGCTGGCCGACAAAACCCTGCTCGACAACGCCAGTTTCATCCTGGTGGTGCGTGCCGATGTACCCGGCGAAACCCTGCGCGCGCGCTTCGGCCAGCAGAGCAAGGTAGGGTCGGTTGAACACATCCGCGACATGGTCAACCTGCAGTTGCCGGGCATCGGTCTGGTGCCGTTGCCGGTGGCGCCGCGCCAATTGCCGTACCACGCAGGCTCGACTTACTACGAGCTGGACCGGGGCAGCGAGCACTGGCAGCAACTGAGCAACTCCGGTGGTTTTGCTTTCCACATCGCCGGGCAGTTCCCGGGCTTGAACCTGGCCTTCTGGGCGATCCGAGGATAATCAGCGATGCATCCCAATGATGACGACCGCACCCAGTTCATGCCGCGCCCGGGGGGCCGTGCGCCGGAACCCGCGCGTGCAGAGCCCGCGCCTTTGTCAGTGCCGGCCGCGCCGATGCTCACCGGCAAGAGCCAGGGCCTCAACCCGCTGGAAAGCGCCGCCGGCCCGTTGCTGGCATTGCTGACGCGGCTGCGCAACACCATCGCCCACCCGGCGCCGGCCAGCCTGCGCGCGCAACTGTTGGCCTACCTGCGCCAGTTCGAAGAGCGTGCCGAGGCCGCCGGCGTGGCGCGCAACGAAGTGCTGCTGGCGCGCTACGCGCTGTGCACCGCTCTGGACGAGGCGGTGTTGAGCACGCCGTGGGGCAGCACCAGCGAGTGGGGCAAGCAGAGCCTGTTGATCACCGTGCATAACGAAGCCTGGGGCGGCGAAAAAGTCTTCCAGTTGCTCGACCATTGCCTGCAAAGCCCACGGGAACGCTTGTACCTGCTGGAGTTGCTGTACCTGTGCATGTGCCTGGGTTTCGAAGGTCGCTACCGCGTGATGAACGACGGCCGCAGCCAGTTGGAAGCCCTGCGCGAACGCACCGCCGCGGCCATTCGCAGTGCCCGTGGCGAGCACGAGCGCGAGCTGTCGCCGCATTGGCGCGGTGTGACCGTGGCGCGAGATCGCCTGGCGCAATTCATGCCGCCGTGGATCGCCGTGGCCATCGGCCTGGCGCTGCTGCTGGCGCTGCTGTTCGTGTTGCGCATGCTGCTGGCGGCGCAGGCCGAACCGGTGTTCAAGAATATCCATGCCCTGGGCGAGATCCCGGTGCAGGCCATCGACCGTCCGGTGGCGCAGCCCAAGGTCATTGAGCGGCCGCGTCTGGCCGGCTTCCTGGCGGAAGACATCAAGGCCGGGCGCGTCGCGGTGGAAGACAAGGTCGACCGCTCCGTGGTGACCATTCGTGGCGACGAGTTGTTCGCGTCCGCCAGCTCCAGCATCGTCGATGACTACCAGCCGTTGATGCTGCGCATTGCCGACGCCGTGCGTAAGGTCAAGGGCCAGGTCCGCGTCACGGGCCACAGCGACAACCGTCCGATTGCCACGCTGCGCTTCCCGTCCAACTGGGCGTTGTCGGAAGCGCGGGCCAAGTCGGTGCTGGAGATTCTTGCCGCCAAGACCGGCCAGGCCGAACGCTTCAGTGCCGAGGGCAGAAGCGACACCGAGCCGCTGGCCACCAACAGCACAGCCGAAGGCCGCGCCCGCAATCGTCGGGTTGAAATCACCGTATTGGCGGAGGGCGTCGAGTGAAGGCGTTTTTCAGTTTCATGATTCGCTGGGTGATCCCGGTGCTGGGCCTGATCGCCCTGAGCCTGATCATCTGGTTTGTCGGGCCGCTGCTCGACGTGCTGGTGCCGGAAGGCCGCCGCTGGGCGTTGATCGTCCTGATGTTCGCGGTGTGGATCGCCTACCGCGTGTTCCGCATTATCCAGGCGCGCCGCCAGGCCGCCGAAGTGATGCGCAGCCTGGCGGCGGATACGCCGGTGGACCCCAACAGCGTGGCCACCGCCGAAGAACTCGCCACCCTGCGCCAGCGCATGGACGAGGCCCTGACGCTGCTCAAGAAAGCCAAACTGGGCGGCGACGAGCGGCGCAACCTCTACGAACTGCCGTGGTACGTGATCATCGGTCCGCCGGGTTCGGGCAAGACCACCGCGCTGGTCAACTCCGGCCTGCACTTTCCGCTGGCCGCGCAGCTGGGCGCCGGTGCGGTGCGCGGTGTCGGCGGTACGCGTAACTGCGACTGGTGGTTCACCGACCAGGCCGTACTGCTCGACACCGCTGGTCGCTATACCACCCAGGACAGCAACTCCACGGTGGATAAAGCTGCGTGGCTGGGCTTTCTCGACCTGCTGAAAAAACAACGCTCGCGCCGCCCCATCGACGGCGCATTCATTGCGATCAGCCTCTCGGATCTGCTGCTCGGCACCGACGCCGAGCGCGCCGCCCACGCGGCGGCGATTCGCCTGCGGATCCAGGAGCTGTATACGCAATTGGGCGTGCGCTTTCCGATCTACCTGATGCTGACCAAGCTCGATCTGGTCCCCGGCTTCATGGAGTTCTTCGACAACCTGAGCAAGGAAGAGCGCGCCCAGGTGTGGGGCATGACCTTTGCCCTGGACGACGGTAAAAACAATGACAGCCCGCTGGCGCACCTGCAGAGCGAGTTCGCCGGACTCGAACAGCGTCTCAACGAGCGCCTGGTGGAACGTCTGCAACAAGAGCGCGACCCGGCGCGGCGCGACCTGATCTACGGCTTCCCGCAGCAATTCGGCGCCTTGAAGGATTGCCTGCAGAGTTTCCTTGAGGGCGTGTTTAAACCCAACGCCTTTGAAGAGCGTGTATTGCTGCGTGGCGTGTACTTCACCAGTGGCACCCAGGAAGGCAGCCCGATTGACCGCCTGATCGGCGCCATGGCCCAGAGCATGAACCTGGACCGCCAGCACCTGGCGCGCCAGAGCGGCACCGGGCGCAGTTATTTCATCGAAAAACTCTTTACCGCCGTGGCCTTTGCCGAGCGTGGGCTGGTGGGTGTGAACCCGAAAGTCGAACGCCGGCGCAAGTGGATTGCGCGCGGTGTACTCGCGGCCACCGTGGCTTTGGTGATCGTGGTCAGCAGCCTGTGGTGGGTGAGCTATCGCGCCAACCAGGCCTATATCGCCCAGGTCGACCAGAAGGTCGCGCCCCTGGGCCAGACCGTACAGAACCTCAGCCCGGCGCAGCGCGACGTGCTCGCGGTGCTGCCGCTGCTCAATGCGGTGAAAAACCTGGCGGGGGATTCGCCGAGTTGGTCCGAGGGCCTGGGGTTGTACCAGGGCGACATGCTCGAAGCCGAGTCCGCCAGCGTCTACCGCAAATTGTTGATCGCCGTATTCGCCCCGCGACTGGTGACGCGCATCGAGGAGCAACTGCACGGCGGCGGCAACTCCGACTTCCTCTACGAAGGCCTCAAGGCTTACCTGATGCTTGCCGACAGCGAGCATTACGACCCGGATTTCATCAAGGCGTGGATCGCCCTGGACTGGGACCGCAACCTGCCACGGGATCTGCCGGCCGATCAGCGCCAGGCGCTGGCCGGGCATTTGCAGGCCCTGTTCGAACGGCATCCGCCGAACGCACGCCTGGACCCACGCCTGATCGACGACCTGCGCCGCCAACTGCAACAGTTGCCGGTGGCGCAGCGTGTGTATGACCGGGTCAAACGCCAGAAACTGCCCGAAGGCATCCCGGACTTTCGCATCAACGAAGCCGCCGGGCGTGATGCCGCGCTGGTGTTCAGCCGCAAGAGCGGCAAGCCCCTGGGCGAGCCGTTGAGTGGGTTCTTTACCGCCAAGGGTTATCGTCAGGCATTCCTGCTGAGCAGCCTGAACCAGACCGGCACGCTGGCCGAAGAACAGTGGGTGCTGGGCCGCGAGCAGGCCGATCAGCAGAACGTGGTGAGCCTGGCCGCCGATGTGCGCCGCCTGTATTTCCAGGACTACCAGCGCCAATGGGACGCCTTGCTCGCCGACATCGACTTTGTGCCGATCACCAGCGTGGCCCAGGCCGCCGATGTGCTGCGGGTGATTTCCGGGCCGACCTCGCCGCTGAAAAAGCTGCTGGTGGCGGTGGCCAAGGAAACCGACCTGCAAGCCGAAGAACGCCAATTGGCGGCCAAAGGCGCGCCGGTGGAAGGCGGCGTCGACAAGCTCAAGGAGCGCCTCGGCAGCTTGCTGGGTCAGGAGCAACCCACAACCAACGCGCCGGCGGCGACGGACGATCCGGTCACCGCGCACTTCGCCGAACTCAACAGCATCGTCAGTAAAAATGAAGGCGAGCCGGCGGCCATCGACGGCCTGTTGGCGGACATGAATGCGCTGTATGTGCAGGTCAGCGCGATGGTCGGCGCCAGTGGCGACGCGCTGCTCGGCGAGGCCAAGAACCAGGCAGCGGCTGCGGCTACGCGCGTCAGCCTGAATGCCGAACGCCAGCCGCCGCTGGTGCAGGGCATGGTCAAGTCGGTGGTCAACTCCACCACCAACAGCATGATGGGCGGGGTGCGTAACCAACTGAACGCGGCCTGGGTCAGCGAAGTGGTCAACGTGTATCGCCAGTCGCTGGCGGGGCGTTATCCGATGTCGCCCGGCAGCGCGCGGGACGCCACGCTGGATGATTTCGGCCAGTTCTTCGGCGTCGGCGGGGTGATGGACAATTATTTCCGCAAATACCTGCAGCCCTACGTGGACACCTCCGCGCAAACCTGGCGCTGGCAGCCGGGCGCGGCGCAGAAACTGGGGATCGCGCCGGGCGTGCTGCAGACCTTCCAGCGCGCCGCGACGATTCGCGATGCGTTCTTCCGCTCCGGGGGCACCCAACCGATTGTGCGTTTCGAGCTTAAGCCGGTGTCGATGGACCCAAGCATCACCCAGTTCCTGCTCGACCTGGACGGCCAGCAACTGAGCTATGACCATGGCCCGAGTCGTCCGGTGGCGATGCAATGGCCGAACCCCGGCAGTATTGGCGTGGTGCGTATCTCCATCATGCCGCCGTCGGCCAGTGGCCGTTCCGGCGTAACCCTCGACGGCCCGTGGGCCTGGTTCCGCCTGCTGGAACAGTCGGACCTGACCCCCGGCAACTCACCGGACCGTTTCAACCTGCGCCTGCGCGTCGATGGCGCGAGTATCGCTTACGAGCTGCGCGCCAACAGTGCCTTCAACCCGTTCAAGAGCCGCGTGCTCAGCGGCTTCAGCCTGCCGGAGCGGCTATGACGACGTTGGGCTTCTACGGCAAATTGGCCAGCCGTGGCGATTTCGTCAGCCGCGCCTTGCCCCAGAGCTTTATCGGCCCGTGGGACAGCTGGCTGGCGGCGGGGTTGCTCGCCAGCCAGAACAGCCTGGGCGCTGGCTGGCTCAATGCGTACCTGGTCAGCCCGCTGTGGCGTTTTGTGCTGGCGCCGGGCGTCTGCGGGCCGGACGCCGCCGCCGGGGTGGTGATGCCGAGCATCGACCGGGTCGGGCGGTACTTCCCGCTGGCGGTGGTGGCGCTGCTGGATCACAACACCAACCCCGCCTCGCTGGTGGGCGGGCCGGACGCCTGGTTCGAGCAGGTCGAAGCGTTGCTGCTGGGTACCCTGGACAGCGGCGCGACCTTTGAAGGCTTCAACGAGGGGCTCGACCGTCTGGGTGTGCCGACCACCGAGCCGCGCGCCCTCGACGGCCGTTTCGCCGGTCTGCAGCGCGTCGTCGCGACCGAGCCCCAAGGCCGCCTGGCCGCGCTGGCCGAACAGGCATGCGAAGGCGCCAGCCTGTGGTGGGGGCGCGGCTCGCAACAGATTTCTCCTGGTTTATTGCGGTGTCAGGGCCTGCCTGCCGCCAGCGATTTTGCGCAGTTTTTGCTCGGACAAGAAGGTGTGGTGTAGATGGGGTCGACGTACAAATCCGCGAGCAAAAGCCATGTGGGCATGGTGCGGCAGGTCAATGAAGATGCGTGCCTGGACCTGCCGGAGAACCGCCTGTGGGTGGTGGCCGATGGCATGGGCGGGCATGCGGCGGGCGATTACGTCAGCAGCCTGATCGTCGACAGCCTGCGCAACGTGCCGCTGGGTCGCTCGCTGGATGAATACACGGCGGCACTGCGCAACGACCTGGTCCGTATCAACGCCGCCGTGCGCGAGGAAACCGCCAACCGTGGCGTGACCATGATGGGCAGCACGGTGGTGGTTTTCGCTGCCCGTGGCCTGCGCGGCGTGTGCCTGTGGGCCGGCGACAGTCGCCTGTATCGCCTGCGCGACGGCGTGCTCGAAGGCATTTCCCGCGACCACAGCTACGTGCAGGACCTGCAAGACAGCGGTTTGCTCAGCGAAGCCGACGCTCGTGTGCACCCGCGCGCCAACATCGTCACCCGCGCCATCGGTGTGGAGGCGCACCTGGACCTGGCGGTGGTCGACTTGTTGATCGCCCCCGGCGACACTTACCTGCTGTGCAGCGACGGCCTCAACAAAACCGTCGAAGACCATGAGATCCGTGAAGTGCTGGGCCATGACGCGCCGGATGAAATCGTGCGCAGCCTGGTGCATCTGGGCCTCAACCGAGGCGCGCCGGATAACATCACCGCCATTGTCGTGAAGGTATCGGCATGAACATTCTGATTCCGGGTTATGACATCGAAGGCGAGATCGGCGAAGGCGCCATGGCCAATGTGTACCTGGCCACCCAGCGTTCACTGGAGCGCAAGGTGGCGTTGAAGGTGATGGCGGCGGCCCTGGCGGCCGACCCGAGTTTCTGCGAGCGCTTCCTGCGCGAGGGCAAGACCCTGGCGCGCCTTTCGCACCCGCACACTGTGACCATCCATGACATCGGCAATGTCGGTGAGCTGTACTACATGGCCATGGAATACCTGCCCAACGGCACGCTCAAGGAGCGCATCGCCGCCGGCATGACGCCGGAGCAGGGCGTGACGTTGATCCGTCAGATCGCCTCGGCGTTGGGTTACGCCCATGCCCAGGGCCTGGTGCACCGTGACGTCAAGCCGGCGAACATCCTGTTCCGCGCCGACGGCACGGCGGTGTTGTCCGACTTCGGCATCGCCAAATCCCTTGACGACCGCACCCAGTTCACCCAGGCCGGTTTCGCCGTGGGCACCCCGAGCTACATGAGCCCCGAGCAGGCACGCGGGCAGGAGATCGACGGGCGCGCCGACCTCTACGCCCTGGGCGTGGTGCTGTATGAAATCCTGGTGGGCGAGCTGCCGTATAACGGCACCGATGCGCTCTCCACCGCCCTGGCGCACCTGACCGAACCGTTGCCGGAGTTGCCGGTGCACCACGGCCGTTATCAAGCGGTGTTGCGCAAACTGTTGGCCAAGGACCCCGCCGATCGCTTCCCGGATGCGGCGGCGTTGCTGCTGGCGCTGGATCAACTGCCGGCCGATTCGCCGGAGGCGACCCTGGTGCGCCCGGCGCCGCTGCCGCTCAGTTTCGATCTGGCGGGGATTACGCCGCAATCCATCGAAATCCCCACCGACAAGCCCCAGCCCGCGCCGCCTCCGGTGCGTCAGCCGGTGGTCAAGCCAACCCAGCACGGCGAGCAGCGGCGTGGACCGGTGCTGGCCTTGGCGGCCGTGGCGGTCGCGGTGGCATTGGCCATCGGCGGGGGCAGTTACTGGTGGATGAGTCGCAGCGATACGCCAGCGGCCGCGCCCACCGCCAGCCTGCCGAAACCGCCAGCGACGCCGACCGCGCCGCCAGAGGCGAAACCGGCAGTGGCCGAAGCGGACGGCGGCGGCCGCCCGTTGCTGATGGCGGGCAAGAAAACCCTGTTCCAGCGCGTGCTGAGCAAGCCTGGCGCGAAACTCTCCAGCGATGCCGGCGGTGCACCGGGCAAAACGCTGCCGGCGTTCTCCGTGCTCTACGTGTACCAGCGTAAAGACATCGACGGCCAACCGTGGGTGCGCGTCGGCGCCGCCACCGATGGTCGCAGCGACGGGTGGTTACCGGCTGCCCAGGTCAGCGACTGGAAGCAGAGCCTGGTGCTCAAGTTCACCGAACGCTCGGGCCGTGCGCCGGTGATGTTCCTGCGTCAATCCGGCGAAGTCGAGAAGTTGCTCGCCGACCCCGCCGCCGCCAAAGGCGTGCTGGTCAAGGCGCAGAAAAACCGCGAAGACAACGGCCAGGTGCTGGCCCTGGAACCGTCCGCCAGCGCCGTGCCGCAGAACCAGTTCTACCTGCTGCCGATCTTCGATTCCAAAGAGAGTTTCGACGAAAACGGCCAGCCGGTGCAGTTGCTTAACGTGGCCTCCATCGACCCAGGCAGCAGCCCGGTGGCCAAGCCGTCGACGCCAGTGCTCAACGCCAACGCCGATGCATTTCGCACCGCCGTGGTACTGGTGGTGGACACCACCGTGTCGATGCAGCCCTATATCGACCAGGTCCGCGACGTGGTGCACGAACTGCAAACCCGTATCGCCGAACGCGGCGAGCTCGACAGCGTCAGCTTCGGGCTGGTGGGTTTTCGCAACAGCATCAAGAAAACGCCCGGCCTGGAATACGTGGCCAAGACCTTGATCACCCTCGACCAGGGCCGCGACCCGCAGCGTTTTCTCGACATGGCGCGCCAGGTCAAGGCCTCGACGGTTTCCAGCCATTCGTTCAACGAGGACGCGTTTGCCGGGGTGATGCAGGCGGTCGAAGGCATGGACTGGTCCGGCTACGGTGGCCGCATCATCCTGTTGGTAACCGACGCCGGCGCGCTGCGCAAGAACGACCCGTTCGCCGCCACCCAGATGAACGAAGCCGAAGTGCGCCAGGCCGCGTTGGGCAAGCAGATCAAAATCTACGCCCTGCACCTGCGCACCGACGCCGGCAAGAAAACCCACGCCGGCGCCGAAAGCCAGTACCGCATCCTTACCGCCGACGCCAACCCACAGATCGGCGACCTTTACACACCGGTGCCCGGCGGCGATGTGCGCAAGCTGGGCGAGCGTGTGGATGAGATCGGCACGGTGTTCGCCAACCTCGTGCACCAAGTGCGCAGCAATACGCCGCAAGCGGTGCCGACACTCAGCGCCGCGCCGAGCCTGGCGGACAAATCCGCGGCGGTCGGTTATGCGATGCACATGGACTTTCTCGGCCGCAAAACCGCGAGCCAGGCGCCGCAACTGGTCAGCGCCTGGACCGCCGACCGCGACCTGACCAACCCGGCGCTGCCGGCGTTCCAGGTGTGCGTGATGCTGACCAAACTGCAGCTCAACGACCTGCAGCAATCGCTGAAACTGATCGTCGACGCGGCGCGCAAAACCCAGACCTCGCCCAAGGACTTCTTCCAGGAAATCGCCAGTGCGTCGGCTTATATGAGCCGCGACCCGCAGGCCCTGCGCAAGGGCGGCAATCTGGCCGACGGCGGCATCCTCGGCGAATACCTGGAAGGCCTGCCGTACCGCAGCAAGTCGCTGAACATGACCCAGGATTTGTGGTTGTCATTGAGCGTGGCCGAGCAGGAAGACTTCATCGACGAGCTGGATTCGAAAATCCGCCTCTACGAAACCTTCCACAACGACGTGGCCAACTGGGTCAGCTTTGGCGATGCCGAGCCGGGTGATGCGTTGTACCGCGTGCCATTGTCGACGCTGCCGTGATGCTGAACCTGAGCGCGGTGCACAAGAGCCGGGGCGCCGGCAGCCAGCGCTACAGCCTGGTGATTCCGGCACTGCACCTGCGCGCGGGCGAGCAAGTGGCGATTGTCGGGCCCAGCGGCTGCGGCAAAAGCACCTTGCTGGACCTGCTCGCACTGGTGCTGGCGCCGGATCAGGTGGGCCGGTTTGAGTTCAATCAGCAGGATATCGCCGGGTTGTGGCGCGCCGATCAGCAATCGGCCCTGGCCCGGTTGCGCAGTCAGCACCTGGGTTATGTGCTGCAGACCGGTGGGCTGCTGGGGTTCCTGGATGTGCGCGGCAATATCGCGTTGTCCCGCCAACTGCTCGGCCTGAAGGACGACGGCAGCGTGGCGCGCCTGGCCGAACACTTGGAGATCAGCGATCAGTTGGCCAAGAAACCCTCGGCATTGTCGGTGGGCCAGCGCCAGCGCGTCAGTTGCGCCCGGGCCCTGGCCCACGCGCCGCAACTGGTATTGGCGGATGAGCCCACGGCGTCTCTCGACCCGCTGAATGCCGAGCGGGTCATGCAAGCGTTGCTGGCCCAGGCCCGCGAACACCGTGCCGCCTGTGTGATCGCCACCCACGATGAGCCCCTGGCGCGCGCCAGTGGCTTGCAGGTGCGGCGTATTCGTTGCCGGCGCGACAGCGACGGCGGCGTCACGGCCACGCTGGGGGAGGCCGGCTGATGCGCTTTCCTTTGGTGGCGTCGCTCGCCTGGCAGGACTACCGCAACGACACCTGGCTGTCGGCCTGCTCGGTGCTGGCGCTGGTGGCGGTGATCGCGCCGTTGCTGGTGTTGTTCGGCCTGAAATTCGGACTGGTCAGCAGTTTGACCCAACGTTTGGAGACGGACCCGGCCACCCGTGAAATTATTCCGCTGGGCGGTGGTCGATTCAACAGCGAGTTTATCGAGCAACTGGGTCAACGGCCGGACGTGGCGTTCGCCATCCCGCGTACGCGGCAGATTGCGGCGACGGCGCAGGTGGGCACTTTGGTGCTGGAGATGCTGCCGACCGCGCCGGGCGATCCCCTGCTCGGCGGCTTGCCGGTGCCTCGGGGGCTGGAGCAGATCGTCCTGAGCCACACCGCCGCCGAGAAACTTGCGGCGCGGCCCGGTGACTGGCTGGAGACCGGTTTCGCGCGGCAAGTGGCCGGGCGTGTCGAGGCCCGCCATACACGGCTGCAGGTGCTGGCGGTGTTGCCCCTGGAGGCGTTTGCCCGCGACGGATTGTTCGCCGGGCTGGGCCTGCTCGAGGCGGCGGAAGATTATCGCGACGGCCGGGCGGTGCCGGCGCTGGGATGGGAGGGCGAGGCCGTGGGCACGAATGAGCAGCGCGTCTACCCGGCGTTTCGTTTGTATGCGCGTAGCCTCAACGACGTGGAACCGTTACGGGTGTTTTTTGCCAGACAGAACATGCTGGTGTCGACCCAGGCATTGAACATTGCTCAGGTGCAATCTCTGAGTCGTAACCTGTCCATCGTGTTCTGGATCATCGCCGGGTTGGCCTTGGCCGGGGCGTTTGCGGCGATCTTTGCCGGCGCCCTGGCCGCTGTCGCGCGCAAGCGACGGGAGTTGTCGGTGCTGCGCCTGCTGGGGTTTTCCACCGGCGCGCTGTTGCTGTTTGTCGTGCTGCAGGCGCTGTACAGCGCAAGCCTTGCCGCCGTGCTCAGCGCCGGGTTATATGGCCTGGCCGAGGCGGGGTTGAATCAATTATTCGTGCAGGTGCCGGGCGAACACGCCAGCCGCCTGCTGGCGCATCACTATGGCCTGGCCCTGGTTGCCGTGCTCGGCATCAGCGCCGTGGCGGCGGCGTGTGGCGGTTGGCGCGTGGCGCGTATCCAGGCTTCTGAAGGGATCAGAGATGTATAAGTTATTGGGCGCCTGTGTGGCGCTGAGCCTGGCCTCGCTGGCCTGGGCCGATGAAGCCAGCGACAAGCTCGACAACCCCAAACCGTTGCCGGATGACGTGAGCCTGCCGCTGCCGTGCGAAGGCAATATGGTCTTCCGCTACGCCTATGTGCTGGCCCAGGGCACTCTGGACGACCGCGAGATCAGCCTTGGCTATCCGTTCAGTGAAGGCGAAGCGGGTTATCAACAGTCGTTTATTTCCGGCTACCGTCGCGACTTTATCAACGGTCAGTTCACCCTCAAGGACCTGCCCAAGGACTGGAGCAAGGTCATCACGCCGTTGATGCCCAAGACCGACGCCAAGACGCCGCTCAAGCCGATGCTGTACTTCATCGGCAAGTACGAAGTGACGGCGCGCCAGTACGCCCAGGTGATGGCCCAGGCGCAATCCCTGGCCAGCGGCGAACCGGCTCCGGCCTGTGATGCGCCGACCGGCATGGCCGCGCGTTTGCCCAAGGTGAAGTTATCGAGGTTCGAGGCCGAACGGTTCTCGGCGGTCTACAGCGCCTGGCTGCTCAAATATCACCGCGATGCGCTGCCGGTCAGTGGTCGCGGTTCGTCCGAGGATGATGGCGGTGTAGGATTTGTGCGCCTGCCCACCGAAGTGGAGTGGGAATTTGCCGCCCGTGGCGCCCAGGCCGTGAGCCGGCAGGACCTGGAAGGCCGCCTGTTCCCGCGCCGCGCCGAAGGCAGCGACAGTGACGGCCCGCTGGGCGACTACGCCGTCTTCAACCAAGTGGCCGGCGGCACCGGCCAGGCGGCGCGGTTGATGCCCATCGGCACCAAGCTGCCCAACCCGATCGGCATGTTCGATGTGATTGGCAACGCTGCGGAAATGGTCCAGGAATCCTTCCAGCTGGTCCACGCCGGGCGCCGCCAGGGCACCTACGGCGGGTTTGTGGTCAAGGGCGGCAATTACCTGGAAGGCGAGGGCACGTTGTTCACCGGCATGCGCCGCGAGTATCCGTTGTTCGCCGCCGATGGCACCGAGCAAAGCAACGAGACCACCGGTTTCCGCGTGGCGATTGGCGCACTGTCGGCGCCGCGTTCGCGCTACAAGGAGCTGTTTGCGCAGTGGCAGAAAGAAGGCCGCCTGGCTTCGCTGACCGACGCCATCGACGACGCTCAGGACCCGACCAAGCGCCTGGACAGCATCATCGCCGCCAGCGTCGACCCCAAGTTGCAAGCCGAATTGGGGCTGGTCAACGAGGAGCTCAAGCGCAACGTGTCGCTGATCGCCCAGCAACGCGAAGAGGCGGCGGGTAATCTGATCCAGTCGGCAGCCCTGGTGGCCGAGACCATCAGTAACTACAACATTCGTTTGATGAACCTGCAGAAGAGTCGTCAGCAGGCCGTCGACGCCAAGGACGACGCCAGTGCGCAGCTGTTCGCCACGGCCATCGATAACGGCCGCAGCGCGCTCGATGGCGCAGTGGCGATCTATATTGACAACCTGGCCACCGGCACGCGCTATACCGATGCGGTGATCCAGGCGCAGTTTCAAAGGATCAAGGAAGAGTTGGATCGCAAGCCGGTGCTCGGTAAGAGCCTGGTGACGCGCGCAACACTGTTCGTTCGCCATGTCGGCAACTACCGCAAGCAACAGCGGGCCGACCCGGCAACGATCTTGAAGGAATTGCTCGCAGCGAGCGGTCAGCGGTCTTGATCGTTGGCTGTATGGCGAGCTTGGAAGGGACTCAGGCGGCATGGGCCGTGCTGGGCAAGTCAAACTTAGAAGAGAACACAACTTATGCTTTTTTCCCGTAAGGCGGTTTCCAAGCGTCACCTGCTGCTGATCGCAGCCGGTTTCAGCACCGTGCTGACAGGTTGCGCCACGTCGCCAGCCTCCAAGGTCGCGTCCAGCACCAAGGTCGAGTATTACCCAAGCTGCTACGAGCCGGTGCAGCACCTGCGTGCGACCGATTCGGACATGACCAAGTCGGTTGTGACCGGCGCGGCCATCGGTGCCGCCGGCGGTGCACTGCTCGGCGTGTTGAGCGGTGACAAGGAAAAACGTGGCCGTAACGCGGCCATCGGCGCTGCCGGCGGTGCCCTGGCCGGCGGCGCGGCGGGTTACTACACCGAGCGTCAGAAGCAGATTGCCGACGACAACCAGCGCATTGCGTCCTACGCGGCTGACGTCAACAAGAGCGCGTCCGACATCGACCGCAGCACCGCCTACGCCAAAGCTTCGCAGCAGTGCTACCAGAGCGCGTTCACCAAGCTCGTCGCGGACCGCAAGGCCAAGACCGTCAACGACACCGAAGGCCGCAAGCGCCTGGCGGAAATCGTCGCCGGCCTGAAGGAATCCAACGACCTGATCGTGGCAGTCAACGGCAAAGCCGCCGAGGACCTGAACAACTACACCCAGGCCTACGAGAAAGACCTGCAACAGGTGGGCGTGCAGCGCAACGACGTGGTGACGGTGGCCACCGCCGATACCACCCCGGTCGTTGCTCCGACCAAGGGCAAGAAGGCTGTCAAACCGGCCAAGAAACCGGTATTGCCGGTGGTGCCGAAAGAAGCCGTCGCGACCGAGAAAACCCTGCAGACCGCGCAGACCAAGCAAGCTGAAAGCAAGCAGGTCGCCAACGCCGGTAAGGCACAGATCGAAGGCACCTGCCGCGATCCAAACCTGGCCGACTGGGCACCGGTGCCTTGCCCTAACGTTTAAGTAACATGTTGCTATAAGCGTTAAACGCCAGCCGATCTCCCGCTAAAGCGTGAGATCGGTGGCGTTCTTCCGGCAAATCGCTACACTGCTGCGGCCATTCAATAATTACACCGAGGCCGTGTGCATGAAATTTCGTCTTCTGTTGTGGGTGCTGGGCCTGATGATGGGCAAAGCCAGCCGCACCAACCCTGCCTTTCAGCAACAGCTGGGTGACAAAGACCTGGCGTTTCAGTTGCAGACCCTCGACGGCAAGGTTGCCCGTCACTTCATTGTTAAAGACCAGCGCATCACCAGCCGTTCGGGTGTTCACCCGGCGCCGGCGTTTGCCATTGCCTTTAAAGATGCCGCCTACGGCTTCGCCACGATGCAGGCGAAGAACAAGCAACTGGCGTTCATGACGGGGATTCAGGACAAGTCGATCCAGATCAAGGGCAACCCGGCGCTGGTGATCTGGTTCCAGGGCTTGACCAAGTACTTGAAGCCGAAGAAAAAGAAGTAGGGCTTTTCAGCTAGGCCGAGTTGGATTCATCGGGGGCAAGCCCCCTCCCACATTTGGAATGCATTCCTATGTGGGAGCGGGCTTGCCCCCGATTGCTATATGACAGGCGCCACATTCAACCCTGAGTGAATTGCGAGGCCAGTTCGCGCAGCAAGACTTCGGCGTCCAGTACTTTACCCACCACTTCGTCAGCTTTGTCCCGGCTCAAGCCCAGACGCTCAAGCAGCGCATCCGGGATGGTTTCGTCCGGCCCGGAACCGATCCCCCGGCTGCGCAGCAGGCACACGGCCAGGCACACCAGGTTCGGGTACTCGGCGTAGTTGCCGTCGTAGGTCGGGTCATGCTGGAAACGCAGGGCCGTGGACAGTTCGTCCGGCATGTCCCAGTAGCGCATCAGCCAGGCGCCGATCTGCTCGCGGCTGATGCCCAGCAGGTGCTGTTCCACATAGCTGTGGCACAGGTGCGGATTGACTTCCAGATGCCGACAGATCAGCGAGAAGTGCGGCGGGAATACGTGGGCCAGCAGCAGATAGCCGAAGTTGTGCAGCAAGCCGGCCAGGTAAGTCAGGCCGGCTTCAGGGCGCTGCGCCCTTGGCATGGCGCGGGTCAGGCCTTCGATCACGGCGGCGGTGTAGATCGATTGATGCCAGTACGGCGTGGCCTGGTGTGGGTTGTCCTTGGGCAGGCTCAGGGTTTTGCCCAGGGCCAGGCCGAGCGCCAGGTTGATCACCAGATCGAAACCCAACACGCGCACGATAGCGTCTTCCACGGAGCGGATCTTGCCCGGCGACGCGTAGTACGGCGACGCGGCCCAGCTCACCACTTGCGCCGCCAGGGCGGGGTCGGTTTCCACTACGCCGGTGATGTCGTCGATGGTCGCGTTGGGGTCGACCCGCAGCTTGATGATCTTCTGCGCGGTGTCGGCCAGCGGCGGAATCTCGATGGTTGCTTCCAGGCGTTGCTGGATACGGCGCGCAGTGAAGGCCTGCATCGCCTGGGTGATTTCCTCGCGGTCATCATTGGGGCGGTCGAGGTTCGGGCGAATATTGCTCAGTGGCTCGCCGAACTGCGCGGCGCTGGCCTTGGTGAGCAGGGTCTTGAAGGCTGCGGTGTCGATTTGCAGCAACAGCCCGGCTTCGCCCGAATGCACCAGCAGGCTCGGTTGATTGAGCAGGCTGCCTTCATACAGACAGGGCGAACTGGTGAGCGGCGGCAGGCCTGGCAGCAGGCTCAGGTTGTGTTTATCCAGCATGCGCTTGACGCGCTCCGGCGCCACGGCGGTGAGGCGACGGCCGGTGAGTTCGGCGAGGCGGTTGAGGTCCAGTAACTGGCTCTGCGGGAACAGCACCATCAATGCGCCCACCGCATCTTCGAGCAGCACGGCCTGGACCTTTTGCGCAGGATTCAGGCCCGGTTGTTCGGCGACTTCCGTGTAGCTGACGGCTAGCTTGGCGAGCAGGTCCCGAATGACCGGCGGAGCGGTCAGCGGGGCTGTGGCATGGGCAACTTCTGACATGGCCTGATCCAATTTCGTACAGTCATCGAAGTATAACCAGCTTGGTACAAGTGTTGGTCGGATAAGTGCTGTTTGTGACCAGGTTGGTGATCCGCGACGGTTTTTCCTTCGACAGCGTTAAACCTGGCCGTATTGCTGGCCGTGTCGCAGCCAGCGGTCCAGCAACGGGCTGACGTGATCCGGCCAGCGTTCCAGCAGGGCTTGGGCGGCATCGCGCACGGCGGGCAGCAGGTCGGCGTCACGCATCAGATCGGCTACCTTGAATTGCAGCAGGCCGGTCTGGCGGGTGCCGAGCATTTCACCGGGGCCGCGCAGTTCGAGGTCTTTTTCGGCAATCACAAAACCGTCGTTGGTTTCGCGCATGATGCCCAGGCGCTGGCGGCCGATCTGCGACAGCGGCGGGTGGTACAGCAGCACGCAGTGGCTGGCGGCGCTGCCTCGGCCCACGCGCCCGCGCAGCTGGTGCAACTGCGCCAGGCCCAGGCGTTCGGGGTTCTCGATGATCATCAGGCTGGCATTGGGCACGTCCACGCCAACCTCGATCACAGTGGTGGCGACCAGCAGTTGCAGGTTGCCGGCCTTGAATTCGGCCATCACCGCCGCTTTTTCCGCCGGTTTCATACGGCCATGGATCAGCCCGACCTTGAGCTCGCCCAGGGCGCTGGTGAGGTCTTCATAGGTAGTCTCGGCGGCCTGACAGGTCAGTTCCTCGGACTCTTCGATCAGGGTGCAGACCCAATAGGCCTGGCGGCCTTCGGCGCAGGCACCACGCACGCGTTCGATCACCTCGACCCGCCGCGTGTCGGTGACCAGCACGGTGTTGACCGGCGTGCGGCCGGGCGGCAGTTCATCGAGGATCGAGGTGTCGAGGTCGGCGTAGGCGCTCATCGCCAGGGTGCGCGGGATCGGCGTGGCGGTCATGATCAGTTGGTGCGGGCTCATGCGCCCGCCCACGCCTTTCTGGCGCAGGGCCAGACGCTGTTGCACGCCGAAGCGGTGTTGTTCGTCGATGATCACCAGGGCCAGGTTCTTGAACTGCACTTCGTCCTGGAACAGTGCGTGGGTGCCCACCACCATCGGTGCGCCAGCGGCGATCTGCTCCAGCGCGGCGGCGCGGTTCTTGCCCTTGAGCTTGCCGGCCAGCCAGGCGACTTCCAGGCCCAGCGGCTCCAGCCAGCGCTTGAAGGTGATGAAGTGCTGTTCGGCGAGAATCTCGGTAGGCGCCATCAGCGCCACCTGGTAACCGGCTTCCAGCGCCTGCAGCGCGGCGAGGGCGGCGACCACGGTCTTGCCTGCGCCGACGTCGCCCTGGATCAGGCGCAGCATGGGTTCCTGCTGACTGAGGTCGTAGGCGATTTCGTTGCCCACGCGCTGCTGGGCGCCGGTCGGCGCAAACCCGAGGTTGGCCAGGTATTGCGCGGGCAGGCGCGTGGCCTTGGGCATTGCCGGCGCGCGCAGCGAGCGCATGCTTTCGCGCAGGCGTTGCTGGGACAGTTGGTGGGTCAGCAGCTCTTCGAAGGCCAGGCGATGCTGGGCCCAATGATGACCCAGGGCCAGCTCGTCCACGTCGGCGTCGGCGGGCGGGTGATGCAGGTAGCGAATCGCATCGGCCAGCGGCGCCAGTTGATAGTCGCGGGCCAGCTCCAGGGGCAGCCAGTCCGGCAGGCTGGTCGGGCCGAGCATCGTCAGCGTCTGCATGCACAACTGGCGCAGGCGTTGTTGAGTCAGGCCTTCGGTGAGCGGGTAGATCGGAGTGAGGGTGGTGTCTACCGGCGGCGGTTCGTCGCCGGTAATTGCACGGTATTCCGGGTGGTAGATTTCCAGGCCCGAGGCGCCGGGGCGGGCTTCGCCGTAACAGCGCACGCGAGTACCGCGTTTAAGGCCTTCTTTCTGTGCATTGCTGAAATGGTAGAAGCGCAGGCTAAGGCCGCCGGTACCATCCTGCAGGCGCACCACCAGGCTGCGGCGCTTGCCCATCACCACGTCGGCGCCGCTGACCGTACCTTCGACCACCGCGTCCTGCCCAGGGCGAAGCTGGCCGATGGGCACCACGCGAGTGCGGTCCTGATAACGCAGGGGCAAGTGGAACAATACGTCCTGGAGGTTCTCCAGGCCGACCTTGGCCAACTTCTCGGCCATGGCGTCCCCGACACCCTTGAGTGCCGTCACCGACACCTGCGACAGCTCAGTCATACGACGGATCAGCTCGCGGCGGCAGGCGGCTTGGCCACCGAGCACAGGCGGACCGAGTCGGCGAGGATCTCAATCGCCTTGGGCCGTGGGAAACTGGCGCGCCAGGCGATCGCCACGGTACGGAACGGCACCGGTGGCGTCAGTGGGCGCACTTCGATCACGCCAGGGGCGTAATGATGGCTGTCTACCGCCGACAACGGCAGGATCGAGATGCCCAGGCCCGAAGCGACCATGTGGCGAATGGTTTCCAGGGAGCTGGATTCCACCGTGGTGTGCTTGGCGCCGTCGTTGCCTTTGGTGAGGGTCGGGCAGGCTTCCAGCACCTGGTCGCGGAAACAATGGCCTTCGCCGAGCAGCAGCAGGCTCTTGTCGTTGAGCAGAGCGGCGTCGATGGTGGCTTTTTTGGTCCACGGGTGGGAAGCGGGCATCAGCACCTGGAACGGCTCGTCGTAGAGCTGCAGGGTGAGCACATCCGCTTCGTTGAACGGCAGGGCGATGATGATTGCGTCCAGCTCGCCGTTGCGCAGTTTGTCGCGCAGTACGTGGGTGAAGTTTTCTTCGATATACAACGGCATCTGCGGCGCCACGCGGTGCAGTTGCGGAATCAGGTGCGGAAACAGGTACGGGCCGACGGTGTAGATGGCCCCGACCTTGAGCGGCGCGGTGAGCTGGTTCTTGCCGGCCTGGGCCAGCTCGCGAATGCTTTGCGCCTGTTCCAGCACCTTCTGGGCCTGGGCGACGATACCTTCGCCTACTGGCGTGAGGCGCACGGCGCTCTTGCTGCGCTCGAAAATCAGCACACCGAGTTCGTCTTCAAGCTTTTTCACGCCCACCGACAGCGTCGGCTGGCTGACATGGCAGCGCTCGGCCGCATGGCCAAAGTGTTGCTCTTGGGCGAGGGTCACGATGTAGCGTAATTCTGTAAGAGTCATAGCGGGCGTCCATGAGGTTGCGAGCCAAGCATACCGGCTGCAATCGATAGACGCACGTTATCAGAAGTTTGTAAGGGATTGAGTGGGAAGTGCCGAGGATTTTGCTGAAAGTGGCGAGGGTTGCCCCTCGCCATGCTAATGTTCAGCGACGACGCTTTTCGATGTTGTACACGAACGGTGCAACGATCTCGATGCTGCCGCTCTTGACCATATCGGCCGGCGGTTTGGGCAGCGGCTGGGCACGACGGATCATGTCCAGAGTGGCGCGGTCCAGGTCGGCGTTGCCGGAGAGCCCCACCAACTCGTACGACAGCACATTGCCTTCAGCGTCGACCACGAACTTCAGGCGGTTCAAGCCTTCCTTGCCACGTGCCTGCGCGCCTGGCGGGTACTTCTTGTACTTCTGCAAGTGCGCCAGCAAAGTGCCTTCCCAGGACGCCTTGGCCGCGAGCTGTTGCGGCGACGGCCCCGGAGCAGGCTGTGCCGATTTCTGCGGTGGCGCCTGGGTCGGCGGCGTATCGCTCGGCGGCTCCTCGGACGGTTTCTCCTTGGGCGGCTCGGGCTTTTTTTCCACCGGCTTGGGCGGCTGGGGTTTGGGCTTGGGCTTGACCGGCTTGGGCACCTGGATAGTCGGCTTGGGCGCCTCGGCCATTTTCGGCAGCGGCAACTCTTCCACCGGGGCGGGCGGTTGCGGCGGCGTCACCACCTTCGGCGGGGCCGGCGGTGGTGGTGGCGCAGGCGCGGGCGCCAGGTCGATGACCATGGCCGCCGGCGGCAATTGCACCGTACGCGGCGCCGACCAATGGAGTGCGATGGCAATCGCGATGGCATGCACGCCCAGCACGACGGCGAGGCTGGTGCCATAACGCGTCAGTTTGTGGCGCGTCGTGATCATTTCTTGGCTGCCGTCTCAAGTCCAACCAGGCCAACCTTGAGGTAGCCGGCCGCGCGCAGGGCATCCATCACGCTCATCAGATCGCCGTAGTCCACGCCTTTGTCAGCCTGGAAGAAGATCGTCGTGTCTTTCTTGCCTTGGGTCTTGGCGTCGAGCACCGGGCCCAGGGTTTCGGTCTTGACTTCTTCTTCACCCAGGAACAGGCGTTGATCCGCCTTGACGCTGAGGAAGATCGGCTTTTCCGGGCGTGGCGCCGGTTTGGCGCTGGAGGCGGGCAGGTCGACTTTAATGTCTACGGTTGCCAGCGGTGCGGCCACCATGAAGATGATCAGCAGCACCAGCATCACGTCGATAAACGGCGTGACGTTGATTTCGTGGTTCTCGACGAGTTCGTCGTCGCCTTGATTCAAATGCAGGCCCATGGCCGATTACCCCACTTTCACCATGTGCGGTTGCGAGCTGCGCTCGGTAGGCAGGTGATCGAGGTCGCGGCTGACCAGCAGCAGAACCTCCGCCGACGCGTCCGATACCTGAGCCTTGTAGCCGGCAATCGAACGGGCGAAGACGTTGTAGATCACCACCGCAGGAATCGCGGCGACCAACCCGAGGGCGGTTGCCAGCAAGGCTTCGGCGATGCCGGGGGCAACGACGGCGAGGTTGGTGGTCTGGGTTTTGGCGATGCCGATGAAGCTGTTCATGATGCCCCACACGGTGCCGAACAGACCGACGAACGGCGCGGTTGAACCGATGGTCGCCAGCACGCCGGTGCCGCTGCTCATGTTGCGACCGCAGGCGGCCACCAGGCGCTCCAGGCGGAACGCTACGCGCTCCTTGATGCCTTCTTTTTCGCGGGTGTTGGCCGACAGGCGCATCTCTTCCAGCGCATCGTGCACCAGGGTATTGGCCAGGGTGCCTTTCTTGGTGGCGCTTTCGCTGGCTTCCTTGAGGGTGGCGGCCTTTTTCAGATGGACGATTTCAGTGCGCAGACGGCGCTTGGCGCCCAACAGCTCGAAGCCTTTGGCAATCCAGATGGTCCAGGTGATGATCGAGGCAATGGCCAGGCCGATCATCACGGCCTTCACTACCACGTCTGCGTTCTGGTACATGCCCCATGGCGACAGGTCATGGGCCATGCCCAGGGTGTTGTTTTCTTCCAGCACTACGCCGGTGTCGTCCGCGGCCGCTGCGGCCGGATCGGTGGCGGCCGGCGCGGCAACCGGTGCAGCCGGTGCGGCGGCGCTCTGCTCGGCGGCAGTGGGCGTGGCTGGCGCGGTGGCGTCGGCGAATGCGGCGGTCGGTGCCAGCAGAACGCTGAACAGCACCGCAGCAATCGCGCGCCAGGCGCGGGAAGGACTGTGAGGCTTGGTTGGCGAAGCGGGGGTTGTATTACGTGTCATGCTGGCCGGACCTGAGAGAAAGAATGAGTGATTGTCCTGCCAGACCCTGAGCAGGGGTCGAGGACAAATGGGCGGTCATTATTGCAAGTAATTCTTGTTAACAGAAGTAATACAGTAACTTTATTTGCCGTTTTTCTGGCCGTCGGTCAACCGGCAGCGCTAACCTAGACCTTTCGATACGGAGTTTTATGATGTCCGCGCCTTCTGTTGTGATTGTCGGATGTGGCGATGTGGGGAGTCGGTTAGCCAGCCAATTGCTCGCCTCGGAATGGGAGGTGCATGGTCTGCGGCGTGACATTTCGCGCTTGCCCGACGGAGTGATCGGCATTGCCGGCGACCTGTTCAAAAAGGACTGCCCGGACACCTGGCCGATCGGCGCAGTGGATTACCTGGTGTATTGCGCTGCCGCGACCGATCACGATGAAGCCGGCTATCGCGCGGCGTACGTGCAGGGGTTGCAGCATGTGCTGGAGTGGCTCGGCGATTACGGCCAGCAACCCAAACATCTACTGTTTGTGTCCAGCAGCAGTGTGTATGGGCAGCAGAACGGCGAGTGGGTCGACGAAACGTCTGAAACTCAGGCCAAAGGCTACTCCGGTCAGATCATGCTCGAAGCCGAGCAGGTCGCCTTGAACAGCGGCATTGCGGCCAGCATCGTGCGGTTGACCGGTATTTATGGCCCTGGCCGCGAATGGTTGCTGACCCAGGTGCGCAAGGGTTACCGGGTGGCGGTCGATCCGCCCTTATATGGCAACCGGATCCACGCGGATGATGCGGCGGGCTTGCTCGCATTCCTGCTGCGCCATGTGGAGCAGGGCGGTTCGCTGGATAAGGTCTACATCGGTGTGGACGACGCGCCGGCGCCGCTGGCCGAGGTGGTGGCCTGGTTGCGCGATTACCTGGGCGTGACGCAGTGGTCCGACGAGGCGAGCGTGCGGCGTGCGGGGAGCAAGCAATGCAGTAATGCGCGCATCAAGGCCTTGGGATGGACGCCGACATACCCGACGTATCGGGAAGGCTACGCGGCGATCCTCAAGGGCTGAAACACGGTCTGAAAATGGTGGGAAGGGGTTTGCCCTCTCCCACATTCACTTTCATTCAGGGCGGTTATTGTTTTTCCAGCAGCCATTGGCGAGGGCCCGGCGTAAACGAAGGTACTTCGTCCGCCTGCGCCGTATTGACCGCCTGGAAAATCTCCAACTGCTTGTCTTTGCGCATGAAAATCCAGGGGTTGCCCTGACCATTGAGTTGCAGCCAGATGCTGTCATAGCCGCCGCTCATGGAAGCGCAATCGCCGGCCAGGCACAGTGAATACCGATCGACCCTGGGCAGGCCGACAACCTTGCCATCGGCCTGGAACTGCACGATGGCGCCGTTGCCGAAGCCGTCGGTGATCTTCCAGTCGCCGCCCAGGTAGGCGGCGTACAACGCCCGTTCGAAGTTGGCGCCCAGTGGCGCGCCTTCCGGGGCGGGGTCCTTGGCGCGAGCGAACAATTGCTCGGGCTCGTTATCGTTGGCCACCTGCAGCAGTTGCTTGCCTTTGCGCTTGAGTTCGGTGGCGGAGCTGCCGTAGAAGCCTACGCTCCAGGCGCCGGATTGTTCCGCAAGCAGTTTGCCTTCCGCCACTTCAAAACCGTTGTAGTAGCGCGCTTGGGAGGCCTTGGTATTGACCTCCCATTCCAGATTCGGGCCGAAGCTTTGCAGCGCTTCACGCAAAGGGCCGCCCTTGGCTGCCGCATCGATGGCGGCCTGGTTGATCCAGGTACCGCTTACATCCTGATCGGCGGGGTTGCTGGCGCAGCCGCCGAGCAACAGGGCGAGCAATGAAGAGGCTACAAGCGCTTTGCGCATGATGAAATCCTTTTAAAACGAAGTCGGCGCAGCCTGTGGGGGCTGCGCCGGGTGTTTTACTCGATGACCAGAATCGCGTCCATCTCAACCTGCGCGCCCTTTGGCAGAGCTGCCACGCCGATGGCGGCGCGGGCTGGGTAAGGCTGTTCGAAGTACTTGCCCATGATCTCGTTGACCTTGGCGAAGTGGCTCAGGTCGGTGAGAAAGATGTTCAGCTTGACGATGTCCTTGAACGAACCGCCGGCGGCCTCGGCCACGGACTTGAGGTTTTCGAAGACTTGCACGGTCTGGGCTTCGAAGCCTTCCACCAGTTCCATGGTCTTTGGGTCCAGTGGGATCTGGCCGGACATGTAGACGGTGTTGCCTGCCTTGATTGCCTGGGAGTAAGTACCGATGGCGGCCGGGGCTTTGTCGCTGGTGATAACAGTCTTGGTCATGAATGACTCCTTGTAATAGGCAGTGGCGGGGTATGACGCACTAGGCACGCATGCGGGTGATGCGGATGACTCCCGTCAAGGCGCGCAGCTTCTTGATCACGCGGGCCAGGTGCACGCGATCGTGCACGCTGACCACCAGTTGGACCACGCTGATGCGACCATCGCGTTCGTCCATGCTGATCTTCTCGATGTTGCCGTCGGCCGCATTGACGCTGCTGGCCAGCAGAGCGATCAGGCCGCGCTGGTGTTCCAGCTCTACGCGCAGCTCGACATTGAACTCGCCGGTGACATCCTTGGCCCACGAGAGCTGGATGCATTTTTCCGGGTTGTGGCGGATTTCGGAGATGTTGCGGCAGTTGTCCAGGTGCACCACCATGCCTTTGCCGGCGGACAAGTGGCCGACGATCGGATCGCCCGGGATCGGTGTGCAGCATTTGGCGTAGCTGAGCACCAGGCCCTCGGTGCCGCGAATCGCCAGTGGGCCTTCCGGGCTTGGCAGTTGTTCGCCTTCGCCCAGCAGGCGGCGGGCGACCACATAGGCCATGCGGTTGCCCAGGCCGATGTCTTCGAGCAGGTCTTCGATGGTTTCCTGGCGATATTCGTGAAGCATCGCCTGCACGCGCTCCTGGGGAATTTTGTCCAGGGCGCTGTCGAAGCCGTTGAGCACCTTGTTCAGCAGGCGTTCGCCCAGGCTGATGGACTCGGAACGGCGCTGCAGTTTGAGAGCATGGCGAATGTGTGTGCGGGCTTTGCCGGTGACCACGAAATTGAGCCATGCCGGATTCGGGCGCGCGCCCGGTGCGCTGACGATCTCTACGGTGGAGCCGCTTTGCAGCGGCTCCGACAGCGGCGCCAGGCGCCGGTTGATCCGACAGGCTATGCAGCTATTGCCCACATCGGTGTGCACCGCGTAGGCGAAATCGACCGCTGTGGAGCCCTTGGGCAGCTCCATGATCCGGCCTTTGGGCGTGAACACGTAGACCTCGTCCGGGAACAGGTCGATTTTCACGCTTTCGATAAATTCGAGGGAGTTGCCCGCGCGTTGCTGCATTTCCAGCACGCCTTTGACCCACTGGCGAGCACGGGCGTGGGTGCCCTTGGGCTGTTCGTCGCCACTGGATTTGTACAGCCAATGGGCGGCGATGCCGTTGTTGGCCATCTCTTCCATTTCCCGAGTGCGGATCTGGATCTCGATCGGCACGCCATGCATCCCGAACAGCGTGGTATGCAGCGACTGATAGCCGTTGGCTTTGGGAATGGCGATGTAGTCCTTGAAGCGGCCGGGCAGGGGCTTGTACAAATTATGTACAGCGCCGAGTACGCGGTAGCAGGTATCCACCTTGTCGACGATGATCCGGAACGCATACACGTCCATGATTTCGTTAAAGGCCCGACGTTTGCCGCGCATCTTCTTATAGATGCCGTAGATGTGCTTCTGTCGGCCACTGACCTCGCCTTCGATCTCGTCAATCGCCAGGCAATGGCTCAACGACTCTTCGATCTTGTTGACGATTTCCTTGCGGTTGCCTCGGGCGCGCTTGACCGCTTGGTAGATGCGCGCCGAACGCATCGGGTGCATCGCCTTGAAGCCGAGGTCTTCGAACTCGATGCGAATGGCGTGCATGCCCAGCCGGTTAGCGATGGGGGCGTAGATTTCCAGGGTTTCCTTGGCGATGCGCCGGCGTTTTTCGCCGGACAGCACTTCCAGCGTGCGCATGTTGTGCAGCCGGTCGGCCAGCTTGACCAGGATCACGCGGATATCGCGGGCCATGGCCATGGCCATCTTCTGGAAGTTTTCCGCCTGGGCTTCGGCCTTGGTCTCGAAGTTCATTTGGGTCAGTTTGCTGACCCCGTCGACCAGTTCGGCCACGGTTTCGCCGAACTGGGAGCTGAGCGCTTCCTTGGCGATACCGGTGTCTTCGATCACGTCATGCAGCATCGCGGCCATCAGGCTCTGATGGTCCATGTGCATGTCCGCAAGAATATTGGCCACCGCAAGAGGATGGGTGACATACGCCTCGCCGCTGCGACGGCGTTGGCCGTCGTGGGCTTGTTCGGCGTAGAAATACGCTCGGCGGACCAGATTGACCTGGTCTGGGCCGAGGTAGGCCGATAAGCGATCGGCGAGGGCGTCTATGCTCGGCAAAGTGTGAACTCCTGCCGATGGCTGTGACCCCGCGCCGTGCTACGTCGACCAGGCATAGGCTTAGACGGCCTCGTTGGACTCGTCCTCGAACGCTGCGAACAGCGGTTCGTCTTCAACGATTTCGGCATTGGCGATGAACTCGTAGCTCATCAGGCCTTCGGCGATTTCACGCAGGGCGACAACGGTCGGCTTGTCGTTTTCCCACTGGACCAGGGGCTCTTTGCCGCCAGTGGCCAGTTGACGGGCACGCTTGGTAGAGAGCATGACCAGCTCAAAGCGGTTATCCACGTGTTCTAGGCAGTCTTCAACGGTTACGCGGGCCATGGTATTCCTCGGAGCGAATGCAAGATGCGCGCTGCCCGGTTGGGCGAGCGGACTGAGCAGTTTAAAAAATCACCAGCGTTTAGGGAAGCGCTGATTTTTCGCGGAACCTCGCCAAACCGCTGCAAGCGCCAATGTAAAGCCCTTGCAGGGGTTTTGGGAAGCGTCAATCAGCCGAGCAATTCGGCCAGTAATTTGCCAAAACGCTGCTGTTGCCGCTTCTGCTGGAGCTGATTGGCACGGAAAATCGCCTTCAAGTCATCCAGCGCGTGGGAAAAATCGTCGTTGATGATCAGGTAATCGTAGTCGACGTAGTGGCTCATTTCGCTGACCGCCTCACGCATACGGCCGTCGATGATCTCGTCGCTGTCCTGGCCGCGATTGGTCAGGCGCTGGTGCAAGGCTTCCAGCGAGGGCGGCAGGATAAAGATCGAGCGCGCGTTGGGCATCAATTTGCGCACCTGCTCGGCGCCCTGCCAGTCGATTTCCAGAATCAGGTCGTGGCCTTCGTCCAGGGTCTGCTGCAGGTGGCTTTGCGAGGTGCCATAGAGGTTGCCGAACACTTCGGCGCGCTCTAGGAAGTCACCGTGTTCGATCATCTTCACGAACTCGGTGCGCTCGACGAAGTGATAGTGCACGCCATTCACTTCACCCGGGCGCATGGCACGAGTGGTGTGGGAAACCGAGATGCGGATTTGATCGTTGGTGTCGGTCAGGGCCTTGACCAGACTGCTCTTGCCCGCGCCCGAAGGGGCGGAAATGATGTAAAGGGTGCCGGTGCTATGGGTCATGGAGGTTGCCTTACTCAATATTCTGTACTTGTTCGCGCATCTGCTCGATCAACACTTTGAGGTTGACCGCCGCCTGTGTGCTGCGCGGATCGAAGGCTTTGGAGCCCAGTGTATTGGCTTCGCGGTTGAGTTCCTGCATCAGGAAGTCCAGGCGACGACCAGCGGCACCGCCGGACTTGAGTACGCGGCGCACTTCCAGGATGTGGGTACTCAGACGGTCGAGCTCTTCGGCAACGTCGCTTTTCTGTGCCAGCAGCACCATTTCCTGCTCAAGGCGCATCGGATCGAGGTCAGCCTTCATGTCGGCGAAACGGTCGAGCACCTTCTGGCGCTGTGTGGCGAGCATCTGTGGCACCAGGTCGCGCAGGATCAGCACATCCTCTTCGATCGAGGTCAGGCGCTCGTTGATCAGGCGCGCCAGCTCGGCACCTTCACGCTCTCGACCGGCCTTGAGCTCCTTCAAGCCCAGGTTGAACAGGGCGAGGGCCTCGGCATTGAGGGCCTGCGGGTCGGCAGCGTCGGCCACCAATACACCGGGCCAGGCCAGCACTTCCAGAGGGTTGAGCGGGGCCGGCCGCTGGATCAGGCCGGCAATGGTTTCGGCGGCGGCGACCAGTTGTGCCGCGCGGTCGCGGTCGACCTGCAGCGGTTTGCCGGCAGTTTCTTCGGTAAAGCGCAGGGTGCATTCCAGCTTGCCGCGGGAAATGCCCTGGCGCAGCGCTTCGCGCACGGCGCCTTCGAGGTCGCGGAACGACTCCGGCAGGCGCAGGTGCGGCTCCAGGTAGCGGCTGTTGACCGAGCGCAATTCCCAGCTCAGGGTGCCCTGGACGCCGGCTTTTTCGACGCGGGCGAAGGCGGTCATGCTGTGCACCATGCGGGTACCTCGCGTTGCAGTCCCGCGATCACGGGCTGATGGGTAAATGAAGCAGGCAGGCTGCGAAGGCGCAGGATTGTAGCGCAGTGGGACGAATGCGCCCAAACAAAGGGCGACGGGCCCAGCATTCGTAACTGAATTTTTAGAAGTGCCCCGAAGCGGTTCGCGGCTCTATAATGCCCGGCAGTTTTCGTCCTCAGTACAGGTATCCCCTATGAAACGTCCAAGTGGTCGCGTTGCCGATCAGCTCCGCTCGATCCGCATCACCCGCAACTACACCAAACACGCCGAGGGATCCGTACTGGTCGAGTTTGGCGATACCAAGGTCATCTGCACCGTCAGCGTCGAAAATGGCGTGCCGCGTTTCCTCAAGGGCCAGGGCCAGGGCTGGTTGACCGCCGAATACGGCATGTTGCCGCGCGCCACCGGCGAGCGTAACCAGCGTGAGGCCAGCCGAGGCAAGCAGGGCGGTCGTACCTTGGAAATCCAGCGCCTGATCGGTCGCTCCCTGCGCGCCGCCCTGGATATGTCCAAGCTGGGCGACGTGACCCTGTATGTCGATTGCGACGTAATCCAGGCCGACGGCGGTACTCGCACCGCGTCCATTACCGGCGCCATGGTGGCCCTGGTCGACGCCCTGAAAGTGATCAAGAAGCGTGGCGGCCTCAAGGCCGGCGATCCACTCAAACAGATGATTGCCGCGGTGTCGGTCGGTATGTACCAGGGCGAGCCTGTGCTGGACCTGGATTACCTGGAAGACTCTGCCGCCGAAACCGACCTCAACGTGGTGATGACCAGCACCGGTGGTTTCATCGAAGTGCAGGGCACCGCTGAAGGCGCGCCATTCCAGCCGGCCGACCTGAACGCCATGCTGGCCTTGGCCCAGAAAGGCATGAGCGAAATTTTCGAACTGCAGAACGCCGCCCTGGCCGACTGAAACCGCCTCAAGGAGAAGCGCCATGAATGACAGCCAAATGCCGGTACCTACCCCTTCCTACGAGGTTCGGCAGAGTGCAATGTTGTGCCACCTCGCGGCGTTCCTCGGGTTTGTGTTCCCTTTCGGCAGTGTCGTGGGGCCGCTGATCCTGTGGCAGATGAAGAAGGAAGTGGACCCGTTCATCGACGATCAGGGGAAGGAAGCCTTGAACTTTCAGATAACCGTGGCTATCGCCTGGTTGGTCTGCATCGTGCTCGCGTTCGCCGTGATTGGGTTTTTCCTGATGATGGCCCTGGCGATTGCCACGGTGGTGCTGACCATCATCGGTGGCATCAAGGCCAACAACGGCATCGCTTATCGCTATCCGCTGACCTGGCGTCTGGTTAAATAATGACCGCCCACAAAAAAACCGACAGTGATGTCGGTTTTTTTGTGCCTGGAAAAAGACCTTAGATGGTCAGTGTCCAGTCGTAGTCCACGATCAACGGCGCATGCTGCGAGAAACGCGGTTGGCGCGGCAAACGCGCGCTGCGAACGAAGCGGCGCAGACCTGGGGTCAGCAGCTGGTAGTCGAAACGCCAGCCCAGGTTGAGCATTTCGGCCTGTTCGTTGTCCGGCCACCAGCTGTACTGGTCGCCTTCACGGCTGACTTCGCGCAGGGCATCGACATAACCCATGTTGCCGACAATCTCGTCCATCCAGGCCCGCTCCGGCGCCAGGAAGCCTGGAGATTGCTGGCTGTCGCGCCAATTCTTGATATCCAGCTTCTGTTGCGCCACGTACAGCGAGCCACAATAAATGTACTCGCGACGTTTGCGCCGCTGCTTATCCAGGTAACGGGCGAAATCGTCCATTAGCTTGAATTTCTGGTTCAAGTCTTCATCGCCGTTCTGCCCTGATGGAAGCAGCAAGGTCGCGATGCTGACCTTGTCGAAATCGGCTTGCAGGTAGCGCCCGTAGCGGTCGGCTGTCTCGAAGCCGAGGCCGCTGATGACCGCCTTGGGTTGCAACCGCGAGTACAAAGCCACGCCACCTTGAGTGGGCACTTCGGCATCGCAGGCATAAAGGAAGTAGCCATCCAATTGGAAGGCTGGGTCGTCCAGTTCAAAGGCGGAGGCGCGGGTATCCTGCAGGCAGATGACGTCGGCATTCTGGGCTTGCAGCCAACTGAGCAAACCACGCTCGACTGCAGCCTGAATACCATTAACGTTCACACTGATGATCCGCATAAATGGCCCCAAAAATCGCGTGCGTGTATGATACACGCCGTCTACCTAATTAGCTAAATCCGTGGTATCTGAGGCTTTTTTCATGCAGGCGTATCAACGCGATTTCATTCGTTTTGCCATCGATCGCGGGGTTTTGCGCTTCGGTGAGTTCACCCTCAAGTCCGGGCGCACCAGCCCGTACTTCTTCAATGCCGGCTTGTTCAACTCCGGTTCCGCCCTGGCGCAGCTGGGTCGTTTCTACGCGGCGGCCATCGTTGAAAGCGGTATTGCCTTCGACGTGCTGTTTGGCCCTGCCTACAAAGGCATCCCTTTGGCTGCCGCTACGGCCGTGGCTCTGGCCGAGCATCATGGGCGCGATTTGCCGTGGTGCTTCAACCGCAAGGAAGCCAAGGCCCATGGCGAGGGCGGCAGCCTGGTAGGCGCGCCACTGACCGGTGATGTGCTGATCATCGACGACGTGATCACTGCCGGCACGGCGATCCGTGAAGTGATGCAGATCATCGCGTCCCAGGAAGGCGCCAAGGCCGCCGGTGTGCTGATCGCACTGAACCGCCAGGAGCGCGGCAACGGTGAATTGTCGGCGATCCAGGAAGTGGAGCGCGATTTCGACATTCCAGTGGTAAGCATCGTGTCGCTGAACCAGGTGTTGCAGTTCCTGGAAGATGATCCGCAGCTTAAGCAGCACTTGCCTGCTGTTCGTGCATACCGCGAGCAGTTCGGCGTTCAGTAATCGCCGAACCATAAAAAAGCCCCGCTCAATCAGGTTGAGCGGGGCTTTTCGTTGTCAGCGGTTTAAGGACGCTTGCGATTACTGATCAGCGTGCCCACACCGGTATCGGTGAAAATTTCCAGCAGGATCGCATTCGGCACCCGGCCATCCAGGATCAGCGAGCTGCCAACCCCGCCCTGCACGGCCTCCAGTGCACAACGGATCTTGGGCAGCATGCCGCCGTAGATGGTGCCGTCGGCGATCAAGTCGTCCACTTGCTGGGTGGTCAGGCCGGTCAACACCTTGCCTTGCTTGTCCATCAGGCCGGCGATGTTGGTCAGCAGCATCAGCTTTTCAGCCTTCAGGGCCTCGGCCACCTTGCCGGCCACCAGGTCGGCGTTGATGTTGTAGGACTCACCGTTGGCACCTACGCCGATTGGCGCGATCACCGGGATGAAGTCGCCTTTGACCAGCAGGTTCAGCAGATCGGTATTGATGCCGATCACTTCGCCCACCTGGCCGATGTCGATGATTTCCGGCTGAGTCATTTCCGGCGTCTGGCGGGTCACTGTCAGTTTTTTCGCGCGGATCAGCTCCGCGTCCTTGCCGGTCAGGCCGATGGCGCTGCCGCCGTGACGGTTGATCAGGTTAACGATGTCTTTGTTTACCTGGCCGCCGAGGACCATCTCCACTACGTCCATGGTCTGCGCGTCAGTGACGCGCATGCCATCGATAAAGTGACTCTCGATCGACAACCGCTTGAGCAGGTCGCCGATTTGCGGGCCGCCGCCATGCACGACCACCGGGTTGATGCCCACCGCCTTCATCAGCACGATGTCGCGGGCGAAGCCGGTTTTGAGCTCGTCGCTTTCCATGGCATTGCCGCCATACTTGATCACCAGCGTCTTGCCGACGTAGCGTCGAATGTAAGGCAACGCTTCGGACAGGACCTTGGCGGTGTTGGCAGCGGCTTCGCGTTCGAGGGTCATTCAGGGCTCCGGTAAAAATCAGAACGGTAATTGGAGATCAGGGGCAACACGTTTCAACTGGGCGTGGAACACGTCCTTGATGCGCTGCAACTCAGCCTCGGTATCCGCCTCGAAACGCAGCACCAGCACCGGTGTGGTGTTGGAGGCGCGAACCAGGCCCCAGCCTTTGGCGTAATCGACTCGCACACCATCAATGGACGTCAGGTTGGCGCCTTCACCCCATTGCGCATCGTGCAGAGCGTCAATGATGCTGAATTTGCTCTCCTCGGTCACATGGATATTGATCTCTGGCGTGGAAATATCGTTCGGGAAGGTCTGAAACAGCTCTTCGGCGGTGGATTTTTCCTTGCTGAGGATTTCCAGCAGGCGCGCGGCGCTGTAAATGCCGTCGTCAAAGCCGAACCAGCGTTCCTTGAAGAACACGTGGCCGCTCATTTCGCCGGCGAGCAGGGCGCCGGTTTCCTTCATTTTCTTTTTGATCAACGAGTGACCGGTCTTCCACATGAGCGGGCGACCGCCATATTCCTTGATCAGCGGCGTGAGGCGGCGGGTGCACTTCACGTCAAAAATGATCTCGGCGTTGGGGTTGCGCTTGACCACGTCGCGGGCGAACAGCATCAGCAGGCGGTCGGCGAACACGTTTACGCCGGTGTTGGTCACCACGCCCACACGATCGCCATCGCCGTCGAAGGCCAGGCCGACGTCAGCGCCGGTTTCCTTGACCTTGGCGATCAGGTCCACCAGGTTTTCAGGTTTGCCCGGGTCCGGGTGGTGATTGGGGAAGTTGCCGTCCACGTCGCAGAACAGCGGGACGACCTCGCAGTTCAGGGCTTCGAGCAATTGCGGGGCGATCACACCGGCCGCGCCGTTGCCGCAGTCCACCACCACCTTCAGGCGGCGCTCCAGTTTGACGTCGCCGGTGATTTCATCGGAGTAGCGCTGCAGGATGTCGACCTTGGTGATGCTGCCCTGGCCGCTGGTCAGGTCATTGGTTTTAAGGCGTGTGTGCAGGGCCTGGATCTGTTCATTGGCCAGGGTGTCGCCGGCAATGACAATCTTGAAGCCGTTGTAGTCCGACGGGTTGTGGCTGCCGGTAAGCATCACGCCGGACTTGCCGGCCAGGACGTTTGCCGCGTAGTACAGCGCCGGTGTCGGCACCAGGCCCACATCGCTGACATGGCAGCCGCTGTCGGCCAAGCCCTGGATGAGTTGCTCCACCAGCTCCGGACCGGACAAGCGCCCATCGCGGCCGACGCAGACATTGGGCTCGCCTTGGGCCAGACTTTGGGCACCGATGGCGCGGCCAATCCAGTAAGCGGTTTCGGCGGTCAGGGTTTTGGGTACGACGCCGCGAATATCGTAGGCGCGAAAAATGCTGTCTGGGAACGTCGGGGCTACACGGGCTGCGGTACTCATCGCGGGGGGAAACTCCATCTGAAGGGGGGGGGCAAGGCTGGCCTAATTGGGGGTGGCCGGCAGGCTCAAGCTGAAGGGTATGACGGCGTTTTCGGCAGAGAGTTCGTGGTGCAAAAATGCCATCGCCGCTCGCCCATCGTTGCCGTATCCGCATAATGCTTTGATTTTAATGGAGAAATATTGCCATTTAACTTCACGCATTCTTCGTCCTGAATGACCTTGCCAGGGGCGTTAAGCCGGACGTCAGTGTCCGGCCCGATTCAGCTTAGTCAGTGGCTGCCGGAATGCCCAAAACCGCCCGCACCGCGTTGGGTTTCGTCGAATTCCTCTACCAGTTCGAAGTGCGCCTGCACCACCGGCACCAGCACCAGTTGGGCAATGCGCTCGCCGACGGCGATGTTGAAGGCGGTTTGCCCACGGTTCCAGCACGACACCATCAGCTCGCCCTGATAGTCCGAATCGATCAGGCCCACCAGGTTGCCCAGCACGATGCCGTGCTTATGGCCCAGGCCGGAACGCGGCAGGATCAGTGCCGCCAGGCCCGGATCGCCCACGTAGATCGACAGGCCGGTGGGGATCAGCAGGGTCTGGCCCGGTTCAAGCACGGTGTCTTGCTTGAGCATGGCGCGCAGGTCCAGGCCGGCGGAGCCTGGTGTGGCGTAGGCCGGCAATGGGAAGTCGGTACCGAGGCGGGGGTCGAGGATCTTGGCTTGCAAAGCGTGCATGGAAATTAAACCTGGTTCAGCCGTTGGGCGATAAAAGAGATCAGTTGGCGGGCAATCTTGCCCTTGCTGGTCTGGGCGAAAAGGGTGGCGTGCAGCTCGCGGTCGATCACGCTGCAAGCGTTTTCCTCGCTGTTGAAGCCGATGCTCGGGTTGGCGACATCATTGGCAACGATCAAGTCGAGGTTTTTGTCTTTCAGCTTGCGCGCGGCATAGTCCAGCAGGTTTTCGGTCTCGGCGGCAAAGCCGACACTGAACGGGCGGTCCGGGCGTGTGGCGATGGTGGCCAGAATGTCCGGGTTGCGCACCATTTGCAGGAGCAGGCCATCGCCGCTGGTAGGGTCTTTCTTGAGTTTTTGCGGGGCGACGACTTCTGGACGGTAGTCCGCAACCGCTGCCGAGGCGATGAACAGGTCACATGGAATGGCCGCTTCGCAGGCCGCCAGCATGTCGCGGGCGCTGACCACATCAATGCGCGTCACGCGATCCGGCGTCGGCAAATGCACCGGGCCAGTGATGAGCGTGACACGCGCGCCTGCCTCAACCGCTGCTTCGGCCAGGGCAAACCCCATTTTCCCTGAGCTATGGTTGGTGATGTAGCGCACCGGGTCGATGTTTTCCTGGGTCGGGCCTGCGGTAATCAGCACGTGCTTACCGGTGAGGGCCAGGTGTTGGAAACACTCGGCGGCACACAGGGCCAAGTCGGTGGCTTCGAGCATGCGGCCCATGCCCACGTCACCGCAGGCCTGGCTGCCGGAGGCCGGGCCGAACACCTTCAGGCCACGGCTTTGCAGGAGTTGAGTGTTGGCCTGGGTTGCCGGGTCGCGCCACATGGCCTGGTTCATGGCCGGAGCGATGGCAACGGTGGCGTCGGTGGCCAGTACCAGAGTGGTGAGCAGATCGTCGGCGATACCTTGGGCCAGGCGCGCGATCAGGTCGGCGGTGGCCGGGGCGATCAACACCAGGTCGGCCCATTTGGCCAGCTCGATATGGCCCATGGCGGCTTCGGCGGCGGGGTCGAGCAGGTCCAGGTGAACCGGGTGGCCGGACAGGGCCTGCATGGTCAGCGGGGTGATGAACTCACTGCCGCCGCGGGTCATGACCACGCGCACTTCGGCGCCTTGGTCGAGAAGCCTGCGAACCAACTCTGCGCTCTTGTAAGCGGCAATGCCGCCGCCGACGCCGAGAACGATGCGTTTCCGATACAGACGCTGCATTGGTTTGCCTTTCCAGTTCAGTGAAGCCAGTTCAGTGACGCCTGCGATGCCCCCTCCCCAGGTGAAATCGCAGGCAAAAAAGAGGGCCTACGATAACACAGCGACCGCCACGCAACAGCGGCGCACATGCACAGGGAGGTGGGATGAGTATTCGCGATTGGCCGGCGGCAGAGCGACCACGGGAGAAACTTTTGGAATGGGGCGCAGCGAGTCTGTCGGACGCCGAACTGCTGGCGATTTTTCTGCGCACGGGGGTGGCGGGGCGCAGCGCTGTGGACCTTGCGCGCCATTTGTTGGCGCAGTTCGGCGGCCTGCGCCCGTTGCTTGAGGCCAGCCAGGCGCTGTTCAACCAGCAATTGGGGCTGGGGCCGGCGAAGTATGCGCAACTGCAGGCCGTGCTGGAAATGTCCCGGCGGCACATGGCCGAACGGCTGCGCCATGACTCGGTGCTGGAAAGTCCGGTAGCGGTGCGCGACTACCTCAAGGCGCTGTTACGGCATGAGCCCCACGAGATATTCGGTTGCCTGTTCCTCGACTCGCGGCATCGGGTGCTGGGTTTCGAGGCGCTGTCCGAAGGCACCATCGATGCGGCGGTAGTTTATCCACGGCAAGTGGTCAAGCGCGCCTTGGCCTATAACGCGGCGGCGCTGATCCTGTGTCACAACCATCCTTCCGGCAGCCTTGAACCCAGCGCGGCTGATCGAAAATTGACCAAGCTGCTGCAAAAGGCTCTGGAAGTCGTGGATGTGCGAGTGCTGGACCACATCATCGTCGGGGACGGCGACCCGCTGTCGATGGCCGAGTATGGATGGATGTGACCCCGCCCGGTAAGAGCGGGGCACAGGCTCAAGGCTTGACGCTGACCTTGGAGAAGTCCTGGCGCCCGAACGGGCTGACCTGATACCCCTCGACGCCTTTGCGCGTCAGGGCGAAGGCGGTGGGGTGCGCCAGCGGCAACCAGAGCGCCTGTTGCTGGATCTGGGCCTGGGCCTGTTGATACAGCTTGCTGCGCACGCCTTGTTCGCTGGTGGTCTTGCCAGCATTGATCAGCTTGTCCAGGGTCGGGTCGCAATAGCGTGCGAAGTTGGTGCCGGACTTCACCGCTGCGCAGGAAAACTGCGGGGTCAGGAAATTGTCCGGATCGCCGTTGTCGCCGGCCCAGCCCATGAACAGCAGGTCGTGCTCGCCGGCCTTGGCGCGGCGGATCAACTCGCCCCATTCGATGACGCGGATCTCGGCCTGGATGCCGACCTTGGCCAGATCGGCCTGCAGCAATTGCGCGCCCAGGTTGGGGTTGGGGTTCAGCAGACTGCCGGTAGGGCGCGTCCAGATCGTGGTTTTGAAGCCATCCTTGAGGCCGGCGCGGTCCAGCAACGTCTTGGCTTTGGCGAGGTCTTGTGGATAGCCCGGCAACTCCTTGGCAAAACTCCAGGTGTTCGGCGGGTAAGGCCCGTTGGCGGCTTCGGCGGTGCCTTCGAACACGGCTTTGAGGTAACTGCCCTTGTCGAATGCCAGGTTGATGGCCTGGCGCACTTCGGGTTTGTCCAGCGGTGGATGCTGGCTGTTGATGGCCACAAAGGCGGTCATGAACGCGGCGGTTTTCTCGATTTTGAGGGCGGCATCCTTTTCGGCTTGCGCCACATCCAGAGGCTTGGGCGACAGGGCGATCTGGCATTCGTCGCGGTGCAACTTCTGCAGTCGCACATTGGCGTCCGGAGTGATCGCGAAGATCAAGTTATCCACAGCCGGTTTGCCGGCGAAATAATCCGGGTTGGCTTTGTAGCGCACCACGGCGTCTTTCTGAAACCGCACGAAAACGAACGGGCCGGTGCCGACAGGGTGGCTATTGAGCTTTTCCGGCGTGCCGGCCTTGAGCAGTTTGTCGGCGTACTCCGCCGGGTAGATCGAGGCGAAGCCCATGCTCAAGGCCGCAAGGAACGTGGAGTCGGCGTGGTCCAAGGTGAAGCGCACGGTGAGTGGGTTCAGAGCATCGATCTTCTTGACCAGAGCGGGCAATTGAAGCGATTGGGCATGGGGGAAACCGCTCTGGGCGATCTTATGCCAAGGGTTGGCCGGGTCGAGCATGCGCTCGAAGCTGAAGCGTACGTCTTCGGCCGTCAGCGTCCGGCTCGGTGTGAAATACTCGGTGCGGTGGAATTTCACATCGGGATGCAGCTTGAAGGTATAGGTCAGGCCGTCGGGCGAGACTTCCCAGCTGTCGGCCAGGCTTGGCACGAGCTTGCCGCTGGCGGCGTCGTAGTCGACCAGACGGTTCATCAGCACGTCGGCCGAGGCGTTGGTGGTGGTCAGCGAGTTGTACTGCACCACATCGAACCCTTCGGGGCTGGCCTCGGTGCAGACGCTCAGATTACTGGCGGCAGAGGCCAGCGGCGCAATAAAGAGAGGGGCAAGCAAGAGCGGCAGGGCTGCGAGGCGCATATTCGGTTTCCTTTGCAGATCGTAGGCCCATCTGCGAGTGCAGTCTGGAAAAGTCCTACCGTAGAGGTCTGATTGATAAATGACTAGCCCATTTTTGCCTGTGCTTTTGCGGCAAATGCTGTTTTGATGGCGCCTCGGTTCGTTTCGCCGTGCGCTCGGCACCGTGCATGAGGGCATAAACTGATTCTGTGCGACGAGCGGTCAGCGGTAAGGGCGGCGCCTCCTGGCAGCGGTTCGGGCGCCAGTGGCGTTGAATTAAGCTGGGAAAAACACACGGGCTGTTGTTGCGCCTGGGTCTTTCTGGTATAAAGCAGCGCTCTTTTCTAGGGGCCCGGTTCCTTCGCTTGTAGGTGTAGCCGGTAAGACCCTAAAGAAACGCGGCGCCTGGCGCCAAATGACTGAGAGATTAAGCGGCCAACCCATGCCGGGTTGGGCATGTGGTTTTAGAGGGCTGAGGCATGTCGAGAGTCTGTCAAGTTACCGGTAAGGGTCCGGTGACTGGGAATAACATTTCCCACGCAAATAACAAAACCCGTCGTCGTTTCCTGCCGAACCTGCAGCATCACCGCTTCTGGGTTGAAGAAGAGAAACGTTTCGTGCGTCTGCGCGTATCCGCCAAAGGCATGCGTATCATCGACAAGCGTGGCATCACTGCCGTGCTGGCCGACATCCGCCGCGCTGGCAAGGTTTAAGGAGCTATATCATGCGTGAATTGATTCGAATGATCTCTAGCGCCGGTACTGGTCACTTCTACACTACCGACAAGAACAAGCGTACTACCCCGGACAAGCTCGAAAAGAAAATGTTCGACCCGCGCGTTCGCAAGCACGTGATCTACAAAGAAGGCAAAATCAAGTAATTGATTTCCTTCCTTGTGAAAAAAAGCCCGTATCTCACGATACGGGCTTTTTTTTGCGTCCGATTTATTGATCAGGCTTTCTGTTCGAATACCACATAGATCTTGCGGCAAGGTTCGAGCACTTCCCAGGTTCCGCTGAATCCGGCGGGGATCACGAAACGGTCACCGGCGCGCAAGGTCTTGGCGTTGCCTTCGCCATCGCGCAGCACCGACACACCCTGCACGATTTCGCAGTACTCATGCTCGGTGTAATTAACCGCCCATTGCCCCACTTCACCTTCCCAGACGCCCGCATTCATCTGGCCGCAGGGGCTGTTGTAATGGTTGTAGACGGTCTGCTCGGGATCGCCCTTGAGGATTTTTTCTGCGGCAGGGCGGTAGCGGTCTGGGGCGGTGTTGGCCTGGCTGAAGTCGACGATGTCCTGGATGCTCATATGCGTGTCCCGTCTGGCCTGCGGTTGGAGAGCCCAAAGTCTATGTTTATTAAAATGAACATCGCAAGGGCGTTTGCCGCCGTTATGTCAAATATATTGAAACATCCCTGGCCGCTGGTTTAGGGTGGCAGCTGCCTTTGAGCCGAGCAGTTGGCTGGCGGGCAAGAATTCTTTGAGGCTGCCGGGCGACATCACCTGGCCCTCGTATTCAATAAGAGGAGGACACTCGCATGACCACCCTGACCCGTGCCGACTGGGAACAACGCGCCAAGGATCTGAAGATCGAAGGCCGCGCCTATATCAATGGCGAATACACCACCGCCGTTTCCGGCAGTACCTTCGAGTGCATCAGCCCGGTGGACGGCCGCCTGCTGACCACCGTTGCCAGCTGTGACGCCGACGATGCCCAGCGCGCCGTGGAAAACGCCCGCGCCACCTTCAATTCCGGTGTGTGGTCGCGCCTGGCACCGGCTAAACGCAAAGCCACCATGATCCGTTTCGCCGCGTTGCTTAAAGCCAACGCCGAAGAGCTGGCGCTGCTCGAAACCCTGGACATGGGCAAGCCCATCAGCGATTCCCTGAACATCGACGTGCCCGGTGCCGCCAACGCCTTGAGCTGGAGCGGGGAAGCCATCGACAAGATTTACGACGAAGTGGCGGCCACGCCTCATGACCAGCTGGGTCTGGTGACCCGTGAGCCGGTCGGCGTGGTGGCCGCCATCGTGCCGTGGAACTTCCCGTTGATGATGGCCTGCTGGAAACTCGGTCCGGCGCTGTCCACCGGTAACTCGGTGATCCTCAAACCGTCCGAAAAATCTCCGCTGACCGCCATCCGCATCGCGGCCCTGGCCGTTGAAGCCGGTATCCCGAAAGGCGTGTTCAACGTTCTGCCAGGCTACGGTCACACTGTGGGTAACGCCTTGGCGTTGCACATGGATGTCGACACGCTGGTGTTCACGGGCTCCACCAAGATTGCCAAGCAACTGTTGATTCGTTCCGGCGAATCGAACATGAAGCGCGTATGGCTGGAAGCGGGCGGCAAGAGCCCGAACATCGTGTTTGCCGACGCTCCGGATCTGCAGGCCGCCGCCGAGTCGGCCGCCAGTGCCATCGCCTTCAACCAGGGTGAAGTGTGCACCGCCGGCTCGCGCCTGCTGGTGGAGCGTTCGATCAAGGACACCTTCCTGCCCCTGGTGATCGAGGCCCTCAAAGGCTGGAAGCCCGGCAACCCGCTGGACCCGGCGACCAACGTCGGTGCCCTGGTGGACACCCAGCAGATGAACACGGTGCTGTCCTACATCGAGGCGGGTCACGCCGACGGCGCCAAGCTGGTGGCGGGCGGCAAGCGCACCCTGGAAGAGACCGGCGGTACCTACGTCGAGCCGACGATTTTTGACGGTGTGACCAATGCGATGAGAATCGCCCAGGAAGAAATCTTCGGTCCAGTGCTGTCGGTGATCACCTTCGACAGCGCCGACGAAGCGATCAAGATCGCCAACGACACCCAATACGGCCTGGCCGCGGCGGTGTGGACTGCGGATATCTCCAAAGCGCACCTGACCGCCAAGGCGCTGCGCGCGGGTAGCGTGTGGGTCAACCAGTACGACGGCGGCGACATGACCGCGCCGTTCGGTGGCTTCAAGCAATCGGGTAACGGTCGCGACAAGTCGCTGCATGCGTTCGATAAGTACACCGAGCTGAAGGCTACCTGGATCAAGCTCTAAGCACCCCTGCAGGCCAAATGTGGGAGCGGGCTTGCCCGCGAATGCGGTATGACAGTCGCCGTTGTCGCGTCTGATACAGCGCATTCGCGAGCAAGCCCGCTCCCACACTGTTTTGTACGAACCCGTAGATATCCACAGGAGCGTGGCAATGCGTTGGGCGACTTACTTTGCCGTCCTGGCTTCGGTACTCAGCGTGGGCCTGGCGCTGGGCGTCAGCATGCCGCTGGTGTCCTTGCGCCTGGAAGGCTGGGGCTATGGCAGCTTCGCCATTGGCGTAATGGCGGCGATGCCAGCATTTGGTGTACTGCTCGGCGCCAAACTCTCCAGTCGCCTGGCGGCGTGGCTGGGCACCGCCAACCTGATGCGCCTGTGCCTGTGGGCCGGTGCGGTGTCCATCGGGTTGCTGGCGATCCTGCCCAGTTACCCGGTGTGGCTGGTGCTGCGTTTGATGATCGGCGTGATCCTGACCATCGTGTTTGTCCTCGGCGAAAGCTGGATCAATCAATTGGTGGTCGAGCAGTGGCGTGGACGGCTGGTGGCGTTGTACGGCTGCAGCTATGCGTTGAGCCAGTTGTCGGGGCCTTTGTTACTGGGCGTGATCGGCACCGGGCATGACTACGGCTTTTGGGTCGGCGTGGGGCTTCTGATGGTTGCGCCGCTGCTGTTGCTGGGGCGCTCCGGCGCGCCCACGGCCGAAGCGTTCAGCGTCACCTTTGTCGACCTGTGGCGTTTTTGCCGCAGCCTGCCGGCGATTGCGTGGGCGGTGGCGCTGTTTGCTGCGTTCGAAGCAATGATCCTGACGCTGCTGCCGGTGTATTGCCTGCAGCAGGGGTTCACCGCTGAAATTGCCCTGGCGATGGTCAGCGCCGTTGTCGTTGGCGATGCGCTGCTGCAGTTGCCCATCGGCGCGCTGGCCGATTACCTGCCGCGCCGAACATTGTTTCTGGGCTGTGCGCTGCTGTTACTGGTGTCGAGCCTGGCAATTCCTGCGTTGATGCACACGCTGTTGATCTGGCCGGTGTGGGTGCTGTTCGGCGCCAGTGCCGGCGGATTGTTCACGCTGTCGTTGATTCTGATCGGCGAGCGCTATCGCGATGATGCGCTGGTGCGGGCCAATGCTCATATCGCGCAGCTGTGGGGTATCGGGTGTCTGATTGGGCCGCTGGTGGCCGGCGCCGGCAGCCAGTGGATCAGCGGACACGCGCTGCCGTTGCTGATGGCGGCCGGGGCAGTGGGGCTGGTGCTGCTGTTACTGCGCCAAGGCGCTTTCGGCGCCACACAACCGTGTTCTTAAAGCATGCGCTCCAGGCCGACTGAGGTGGCGAACCATGCGTTGAAACGCCGCCACCAACTGCCTGGCTCGCGCGTCAGGGTGTGCAGTTGGCCGTTATCCTCGGTTACCCACACCACCTGGCCGTCTTGCAGTTTCGCCTCATAACTGAGTGCTGGCGCCATGCCCTGCAGCGCCAGGTTACGCACGTGCTCGGCCAGTTCGGGGCTGTCCACCAGCACGCCGACTTCGGTGTTCCACAGCACCGACCGTGGGTCGAAGTTGAACGAGCCGATAAACGATTTTTCGCGATCAAAGATCATCGCCTTGCTGTGCAGGCTCGAATCCGAACCGCGGAACGTGCCGCGCCGGAACAGGTGCGGTCCGCTGCCGGCGCTGGGGTCGCCGGGTTGACGGCGCAATTCGTACAGCTTTACGCCGTGTTCGAGCAACGCTTTGCGGTAGGGCGCGTAGCCGCCGTGTACGGCCGGCACGTCGGTGGCTTCCAGGGAGTTGGTCAACAGGCGCACCGAAACCCCGGCGTCGGCGCGTCCAGTCAGGTACACCAGGCCGGGCTGGCCGGGCACAAAATACGCTGAGATCATCACCAGTTCGCGGTTGACTCGTTCCAGCTCCGGCGCCAGTTGGGTGGTCAGCAGCAGTTGCGGGTCCGGGTCCGCCTTGGCCAGCACCTTGCTCGGTGCGTCCCACAGCGCCTGGTTCCAGGCCCAGATCAGTTCGCGGCGCCAGATGTCCATGCGTGGCTGAGTCTTGTAGGTGCGCAAGCGGTTGTACAGCGCGTGGTTCTGCTGGCGTGATTCGGCGAGCGACGCCTCCAGGCGCACGCGTGCGACGGCCAGGTCGCCTTTTGACGGCGGGTTGGAAACGAAGTCGTCGATGGGCTTGCTCAGGGCGCTGTTCCAGTACTGATCGAAGCTGTGCCCCAGTTGCTCGGCCACCGGCCCCACGCTGAGCATGTCGATGTCGGTGAAATTCAGATTGGGCTCGGCGTCGAAATACTCATCGCCCAGATTGCGCCCGCCGACAATCGCCACGCTGTTGTCCGCCAGCCACAATTTGTTGTGCATGCGTCGGTGTTGCAGCGACAGGTTGAACAGGCGCCCCATGGCCCGCGTGGCCCCCGTGCTCCGTCCCAGATGCAGCGGGTTGAACAGGCGAATCTCGATCTTGGGGTGGGCGGCGAGGGTGGCGATGATCTGGTCGAGGCCGTCGCTGGTGGTGTCGTCCAGCAGGATGCGTACGCGCACGCCACGGTCGGCGGCCTTGAGCAGCTCGTCCACCAGCATGCGAGTGCTGATGCCGTCGTGCACGATGTAGTACTGCAGGTCGAGGCTGGTCTGGGCGTTGCGGATCAGTTCGGCGCGGGCCATGAACGCTTCGCTGCTGTTGGGCAGCAGGCGAAAACCCGAACGGCCCTGGTAAGGCGCGGCCTGGGCCTGGATCGAACGGCCGAACGAAGACGCCGGCGCGGGCAGGGCGTCGCTGGGGATGCGCGGGGCATGCACCGTTGCGCAGCCAGCCAAGGCCAGGGCGAGTACCAATGTGAACAGCTGGGCAGGTCGCAATCTCAAGGGGATGTGTCTCGCTGAGGGGGCGCGGCGTTGGACAACACGCTTTGCGAAATGTCATGGGCGTTGATTGGAACGCGCAGGCTGATCAGGCAGCACACCTGCCTTTGATTTGGAGACATTCCCTACAGATCAGCGCGGGGCGCTGCCCGGATTATTTCGACGTCGCCGATGCCCCGCGGCGCATCTGGGCCGACGGAGTGCGGCGCGTCCGACTAATCCAATCAAGAAAAAACCAACATGAAAAAACAACGTATCTTGACCGCCCTCATCATCGCGATGGCGCCGCTTGCGGCCAATGCCGCCAGTGTCGACCTGACCGTCAGCGGTACGGTCGTGCCCACCTCCTGCGTACCGTCCTTTGCGGGCGGCTCCCATGTGAACCTGGGCCAGGTCGAAGCTTCCCGTTTGAACCAGGAGCGCCAGACCGATCTGCCGCCGCGCGATATCAACCTGATCATTGCCTGCGACGCCCCGGCGCCGGTGGAAATTGCCGTCGTGGATAACCGCGCGGAAACCAAGGCCCCCGGCATGCTCTTCAAAAACAACCCGAGCGTGGGCCTGTATTACGGCCTGGGCAGTGTCCAGGGCGTGCCGATCGGCGGGTTTGGTCTGTCGGTGGGGCAGCCCACCACCGACGGCACGGCCCAGACGTTCCTGGTGCGTACGCCGGAAAACCCGGTATGGCGCGTGCCGACCAGCGGCCTGGTATCCAATTCGCCGACGTCCTACTCCTGGGGTGAGAGTGCGGCCTCGGGCCCGGTTGCAGCCCGTTTGCACACATTTCCGATGCAGGTGCTGCCAGCGATTCGCCGTGCGTCGGCGCTGCCGGAGACCACTGATTCGTACGAGCTCTCCGGGTCCGTCACGTTCAACGTTTTCTACCTCTGAAGCAGTGCGCGCCAGGCATGACGGGGCGCTGACCCGGTCGGCCTGAATACGCGACTCAGCCAAACGAAACACGTCGGGCGGCATGGCTGTTACGCCGCCTTGACGTGCCCTGGAGCACTGCATGAAATCCCATGATTGTTTTCGCGCGTTGAGCGTCGTTGCCCTGTCGTGCCTGGCGTTTGCCAGTCTGTCGACGATGGCGGCAGGCATGGTGCCGCAAACCCCGGTTGTCATCGTGGACGAAGGGACGGGGGACGCTACGTTGATCGTCAAGAACACCGATGACCAGCCGGCGTTGCTTTACAGCAGCATCGAACACATCGCTGAGGACCCGGCACCGATCCTGTTGCTGACGCCGCCTGTGATCAGGGTCGAAGCCGGGCAGAGCCAGCAGGTCAGGTTTGTCCTGCACAGCGAAACGCCACTGACCACCGAGCGCCTCAAGCGCGCGGTATTCGAGGGCATCAAGCCGCGCCAGAGTGCCGAAGGTGCTCATGTGAGCCTGGGCGTGCGGCAGAACATCCCGGTGATCCTGCGGCCCGCCAACCTGCCCATCGAGCGCGCGCCCTGGAAGCTCTTGGTCTGGCGCGTGACCGAGGGCAAGGTACAGGTGAGCAATCCCAGCCCCTATGTGGTTCGTTTATCCAAATCCGTCAGCCTGCTGCCGGGTGGCGAAGTGCTGGACCTGGGGCGCACTTATATTCTGCCGGGGGAGGTGCTGACGCCGGCAGGTGACGCTTTCCTGGGCACCCACGTGCGACTGTTTCCGGCGACCACTTATGGGTTCGCGGTCAGCAGCCATGACGCGCCGCTGAGCACGCAGTAATGCCACGTGGGTTTGGCCCTTGGCCGGTCTCGCGCCTGGCGGTGGCGATGTTCATCGGCACCACAGCGAATGCATTCGGTGAAACAGCGGTGGAATTCGACCTCTCGGTGGTGCAGGCGCGCGGCCTTGATCCGAAGCTCGCCGAGTACTTTAGAACAGCCCCGCGCTTCACCGCCGGGCAAAGTCGGGTCGCCCTGAGGGTCAACGGTGTGTCCGCCGGACAGGTGCTGACCACCTTCGATGAGCAAGGCCGGCTGTGCCTGGATGCCGCGCTGCTTGAGCAGGCAGGTATCGATGAGGCGTTCATACCGTACGCCGCGTCGACGCAATGCGCGCTGCCGGCCGAGACGCTTGCCGGCGTACAAGTGCAGCTTGATCCTGGCACCCAGCAGGTGTCGTTGCTGGTGCCCACGGGACTGCTGCGCAACGGCGCGCGCGCGTCCAAAACCTGGACGACGGGCGGCACGGCCGGGGTGGTGAACTACACGGCGCTGGTGTCCGCCAGCGCAGGGCCTGCCTATTCCAGCCAGTTTCGTCACGTGGGGGTGGAGTGGGGCTTCAACGCCAATGATTGGGTGGTGCGCAGCCGCCAAAGTTACACCCGATCAAACGACGCCTCGCAGGTCGAAAACCTTTACACCCACGCCTCAAGGACCTTGGAGCGCTACCAGGCCACTGTCCAGGTGGGCCAGCTCACACTGCGCTCGCCGCTGTTTGCAGGCGGGGCCTTCACCGGGATCCAGATGTTGCCCGAAGCGGGCCTCGCCCAACGGTTCGATGGGCAGTTGGGCGATGGCACGCAGGTCGAAGGCATTGCCTACGGGCCTGCCCGTGTCGAGGTGCGTCAAAGCGGTGCGCTGATCCACACCACGCTGGTTCCCAGCGGGCCTTTCGTCCTGCGCGATGTGCCCCTGCTGAGCGGGCGGCTGGACCTTGAAGTCAGCGTGATAGAGGACGGTGCCGAGCCCCGCCGTTTCTGGGTGCCCGTCGACAGCCTGCGCCCACTGGCGATTGCGGCGTCCCCCGGGTTTGCCCTGGCGGCGGGGCAGGTTCGCCGATTTGCCGACGATACGCGCGAAAAGCCGTCGTTCGCGGTCGGTAGCAAGGATTGGCTGTTGAGCCCTTCGACGTTGCTGACGGGAGGATGGATGGGCGCCGGTGACTATCAATCCCTCGGCCTTGGCGTTCAGCACGCGTTGGGCCGCGACACCACGGTGAGCGCGCAGCACCTGGGCTCTCATGTCGCGACGGCGGGGTCGGGGCACAGTCTTAACGCTGCCGTGAACACATCGCTCGGCGCCGGTGTTTCCGCTGGCTTGACCTGGACGCGACGCAGCCAGGGGTTTCGAGCTCTGGATGACGTCGCGCTGGATGCCCGCGATAGCAATCCCTATGAGCGGGCGGAGCAACAATGGGGGGCGTCGTTGAGCTATTCCGATCAGGCGTGGGGTGCCCTGACGTCTTCCGTGTCGCAGTACCGCCTGGCAGGCGCCGCGGATCGCACGAGCGTGAATGTCGCCTGGTCACGCGCCTTTGCCGACGCCAGCCTGTCGTTGAGCGTTCGCCATGACAGCGGCGGCGATGACCGGGGGATCGGTGTCTACACAAGCCTGACCCTGCCGTTCGGGCATCGCCGCGTGAGCGTTTCGGCGCGCCATGACGAGCGGCAGGGCACGCGCACCGGCGCGCGTTACAACGAGCACATCAGCGATACCGTCAGCTACAGCCTTGCCGCGGATCGCAGCGATACCGGCCGCACCGATCTTTCCGCGCGCCTGAGCCTGCTGCCGCGCTACAGCAGTGTTGAGCTGGGGCATGCGCGCGGCGGTCTGGGGCAACGCAGCTATGACCTGTCGCTCAATGGCGGCCTGGCGCTGCACGCGCACGGCGTGACGCCTTCGCCATACGCCGTGCGCGATACCTTTGGTGTGATCAAGGTCGGCGAGGGCGCCGGCGTCAAAGTCAATACACCCCAGGGGCCGGTCTGGACCGATAGCTCGGGGCATGCCGTGGCGGCGAGCCTGCCGGCATTTTCCGCGAGCCGGTTGGAGGTCGATCCTCGCAGCCTCAAACGGAACACCGACGTGCTCAATGGGTTCCGGGAGGTCGAGGCCGGGCGTGGCGCTGTGCCACGGGTCGAATTTGCCCTGGCCAGTGCCCGGCGCCTGTTGCTGCGCGTGCGCACCGACGCGGGGGGTTGGGTGCCCAAGGGCGGCGCGGTGTATGACAGTGCCACGGGTGCCTACCTTACCAACGTGGTTGACGCCGGTCTGGTGTACCTGGCCGACGCACCGGAGCAATTGAAGCTGTACGTCTCCATGGCCGACGACCGGCGCTGCGTTATCGAGTTGGATACCCGGCGCATTGCGCAAACCGCGGCGCCGTATCAAAGCGCCGAAACGACCTGTAGCCAAAGGAGCCCGTAATGGCAGGCACAACGATGAAGGGCGTCCTCTGCGCCGTGGCGCTCTGCTACGGCCCGGCTGCGCAAGTCCAGGCTGAGTGCAGCTTGCAGTTGAGTTCGCCTCAGGTGGTGTTCGAACCAGGCCCGCGTTCGGCGCTGCGACCCGGCAGCGCTGGCGGTGACCTGAGTTTTGGCGTGCGGCGTGTGTGGTTGAATGCGCAGTGCCGGCAATCGCAGCCGATGAGCTTGCGGTTCGAGGCTCCTGCAGCGAACGCCCAGGCCTATCGCTTCGGCGTGGGTCGTTTGCAGGTGCGCGTGCGTGCCGCGCGAGTGGATGGGCGCTTGATCGAAGGCTGGCGCGACGCGGATGCAGCTGCACGCGACAACGTATTGCGCCCAGGCGACCGCGTGCGGCCCTGGCACAATGGCCAGGCGCTGGCAGGTCGCCATTTGCAGTTGGAGCTGGAGGTCGAGCCGCTGGTGCCTCGGCAGGCGGCGAATGTCAGGGATATCACGCGGTTTGCAACAGTGGGGCGCTTTGAGCTGGAGTGAGGGTCAGTCGCTTGCCAGCATCGCCGTCGCGGCCGCTCCGACCTTGCGCACCGCTTCTTCAATCTGCGGGGTGGGTTTGGCCGAGTAATTCATGCGCAGGCAATTGCGGTACTTGCCCGACGCGGAAAAAATGCTGCCGACCGCCACCTGTACCCCTTGCTGCATCAACGTGCGGTTGAGCTTGAGGGTATCGAAGCCCTCCGGCAGTTCTACCCACAGCATAAAGCTGCCCTGTGGCCGACTGGCGCGTGTGCCAGCCGGGAAATAGCGGCTGACCCAATCGAGCATCAGGTCGCGATTGCGCTGATATTGCGTGCGCATCCGCCGCAAATGCGGTTCGAAGTGGCCACCCTTTAGAAATTCCGCGATGGCGATCTGCGGCTGCGTGGCGGTGGAACCGGTGCTGATGTATTTCATGTGCAGCACGCGTTCCAAATACCGGCCCGGCGCAACCCAGCCAATGCGCAGGCCTGGGGCGAGGGTTTTGGAGAACGAACTGCACAGCAGCACGCGACCGTCTTCGTCGAAGGACTTGATCGTGCGCGGGCGCGGGTAGCTGTAGGCCAATTCGCCATACACATCGTCTTCGATGATGGCCACGTCAAAGCGCTGGGCCAGGGTCAGCAGCGCGCGTTTGCGCGCTTCCGGCATGATGTAGCCCAAGGGGTTGTTACAGTTGGGGGTCAGCTGGATGACCTTGATCGGCCATTGTTCGAGGGCCAGCTCCAGGGCTTCGAGGCTGATGCCGGTGAGCGGATCGGTGGGGATCTCCAGGGCTTTCATGCCCAGCCCCTTGAGGGTCTGCATGGCGCCATGGAAGCTCGGTGAGTCCACCGCGACGATGTCGCCCGGCTCACAGATGGCGTGGATGCTGGCCGATAACGCTTCGTGGCAGCCGGTGGTGATCACGATGTCTTCGGCGCCCAGTTGGCAGCCGGAATCCAATGACAGCCGGGCGATCTGCTCGCGCAGTTCCATACAGCCCAGGATGTTGTCGTAGTACAACCCCGGCAGATCCTGGCGCCGGCTGACGCGGGCCAGGCTGCGCAGCAAGGGTTTGAGGGTGGGCGACAGTACATCGGGCATGCCACGGCCCATCTGTATGACGTCTTTGCGCGGCACAGCGCGAATCAGTTCCAGCACCTGGTCCCACTGGGAGATTTCCACCGGGCGCTGTGCCGGCCGTCCTACCTCCGGCAACGCAGGCAGCTCACGGCTCGCGGGCACGAAGTAACCAGACTTGGGTTTAGGTGTCGCCAGGCCGTGGTCTTCCAGCAGGCGATAGGCCTGTTGCACGGTGCTCAGGCTCACCCCATGTTCCACGCTTAACGCCCGTACGGAGGGCAACCGGTCGCCTGGGCGATAGAAGCCTTGTTCGATGCGAGTGCCCAGCAGCTCGGCGAGGTTGACGTAGAGGATCATGGCGGTCGCTCCCTGGGACCAGTACAGATCCTGGGAAAATACAGGATTCAACCTTCAAGTGGCAGTATCTGTATGGATTTAATAAGCGCTTGTTGAATCTGTAATGGTTTGGTCCACTCGCTCATTCTAGTCACTCATGGCAACCGACAAATGAGGGGCAGCAAAAATGAACGGTATGAGCGATGTGCGCCTGAGGTTATACAGTCAGGAGCTGGAGGCTGACCAAGCTCGGGCCGCAACGCCGGGCGATATCAGCCGTTGGGGGCTGTTCTGGCGCCGTCGCCACACCCGCAAGGCCTTGCTGCACTTGACCGGCGAGCAACTGCGCGACATCGGCTTGAGTGCCGAACAGGCGCTGGAGGAAGGCCTGAAACCGTTCTGGCGTGATTGATCAGACCAGCTCTTTGAGGCGGTGCCAAAGCATGCCCAATGCCAGCAGCGGCGAGCGCAGATGCTTGCCGCCGGGAAAGGTCATGTGCGGCACCTGGGCGAACAGATCGAAACGCCCGTGCTGCTGGCCGCTGATTGCTTCGGCCAGCAGCTTGCCCGCCAGGTGTGTGGCATTGAGGCCATGGCCGGCGTAGGCCTGGGCGTAATACACATTGGGCTGATCGCTCAGGCGCCCGATCTGCGGCAGGCGATTGGCGCCGATGCCGATCATGCCGCCCCATTGATAATCGATCTTCACGTCGGCCAGTTGCGGGAACACCTGCAGCATTTTCGGACGCATATACGCGCCGATGTCCTTGGGGTCCCGACCGGAATAATGGCAGGCCCCGCCGAACAGCAGGCGCCGGTCGGCCGACAGGCGGAAGTAGTCCACGGTCACCCGCTGATCGCAGACGGCCATGTTGCGCGGCAGTAATTGAGCGGCCTGGGCCTGGCTCAAGGGTTCGGTGGCGATGATGTAGCTGCCGGCGGGCAGTACCTTGCCGCTCAGATGAGGGTTGAGGCCATTGAGATAAGCGTTGCAGGCCAACACCAGCGTATTGGCGCGTACCGTGCCCTGGGCGGTGTGGACTTGGACTTCGGGGCCGTAGTCGATACGCGTCACTGGCGATTGCTCGAACAGCTTTACGCCTTGTTGCGCGGCGGCGGCGGCTTCGCCGATAGCCAGGTTCAGCGGATGCAGGTGGCCGGAGCCCATGTCGATCATGCCGCCCACATAGCGCCCGGAACCGATCACACTGTCCATTTCGTTGGCTTGCAGCAGGCGCACTTCATGACGATAGCCGAGGCTGCGCAGTTCTTCGGCATCTTCGGCCAGGCCTTGCAGGTCGCGAGGCTTGTTGGCGAGGTCGCAATAGCCCCACGTCAGGTCGCACGCGATCTGAAAGCGTTCAACGCGCTCGCGCACGATCTCCACGGCCTCAAGGCCCATCAGTTTCATCTGTCGGACCCCGTCGGTGCCGATGATGCTGGCGAACTGGTCCAGGCCATGACCGACCCCGCGGATCAATTGCCCGCCGTTACGCCCGCTGGCGCCCCAGGCGATTCTGCGGGCCTCCAGCAGCACCACGCTGAACCCGCGCTCGGCCAGTTCCAGGGCGGTATTGAGCCCGGAAAAGCCACCGCCAACCACACACACATCGGCTGTCACCTCGCCCGTCAGCGCCGGGTAGTCGGGCTGCGGCAGGCTGCTGGCGGCGTAGTAGGAATCAGTGTGGCGGGCGCTTGTGATCATGGGGAGCATCCCTGTTTGGAAAATTTGACGCAGGATACAGCGGTCGGACGATGCTGTCTGCGCAGGGCAATTTGCGGCAGAATCCACGCCTGTTCGCCGTGGGGTACGTGTTTCGATGAGTTGCAACCGTCAGAAGATCAGCGCATTGCGCCGTCAGATTCCTTCGTTCGAATGTGTGCCGGGGTGCCATGACTGTTGTGGGCCGGTGACCACCTCGCCCGAAGAAATGTCGCGCCTGCCGCGCAAGACTGCTGCCGAGCAGGAGGCCGCCATGGACGAGCTGAACTGCGTTCATCTGGGCCCCGCGGGCTGCACGGTGTATGACGAGCGGCCGCTGATCTGTCGGCTGTTCGGCACCACCGAAACCTTGCCATGCCCCAATGGCCGTCGGCCGGTGGAGCTGATTCACCCACGGGTGGAAAAACAGATCCACGAATACATGGCCAGCACCCGGCAGGTATTGGTTTAGTCCGGGATCGGCAGGTTAAGGCTCTCTTTAACCTCTTCCATCACGATGTAGCTCTTGGATTCGCGCACGTGGGGCAGCTTGAGCAGGATGTCGCCCAGTAATTTACGGTAGGAGGCCATCTCGGAAATCCGCGCCTTCACCAGATAGTCAAAGTCACCGGATACCAGGTGGCATTCCAGCACATGGGGCAGTTTCAGCACGGCGCGGCGGAACTCCTCAAAGGTGTCGCCGGACTTGTAATCCAGGCTGATCTCGACAAATACCAGCAAACTCCCCTTCAAGTGCTGCGGGTTGAGCCGCGCGTTGTAGCCCATGATGATTCCCTCGCGCTCCAGGCGCCGTACGCGCTCGGTGCAGGGTGTGGTCGAGAGGCCGACTTTTTCCCCCAGCTCAGTGAACGAGATGCGCCCATCGGTTTGCAGGATGCGCAGGATATTGCGGTCGATCTTGTCCAGCTCCCGCTTGGTCTGGGTGTTGGTACGCATAGGGGATACGCCTCTGTTAAAACGGTTTTTGCCGAGAATTGTCGCCAAATATAGGCATTTATATAGTGAAATGCACTGGCGATTGCTTTTTATACTGCGCCCATCATTGCTCGAATAACACACGTCGGCGGCCAAGCCGCGATGAGGATATAAAAATGCGCGTTCTGGTCTTGGGTAGCGGCGTCATTGGGGTAACCAGTGCGTACTATTTGGCGCGGGCCGGTTTTGAAGTGGTGGTGGTCGACCGCCAGCCCGCCGCTGCCATGGAAACCAGTTTCGCCAACGCCGGCCAGGTGTCCCCAGGCTATGCCTCGCCCTGGGCCGCGCCGGGCGTGCCGCTCAAGGCAATCAAATGGCTGCTGCAACGCCACGCGCCATTGGCGATCAAAGCCACCGCCGATATCGATCAATACCTGTGGATGGCCCAGATGCTGCGCAACTGCACCGCCAGCCGGTATGCGGTGAACAAAGAGCGCATGGTGCGTTTGTCCGAATACAGCCGTGATTGCCTCGATGAGCTGCGCGCCGAGACCGGCATTGCCTACGAAGGCCGAAGCCTGGGGACCACCCAACTGTTCCGCACTCAGGCGCAGTTGGACGGCGCCGCCAAGGACATCGCTGTACTCAAAGAGTCCGGTGTACCGTTCGAGCTGCTTGATCGTGCCGGCATTGCCCGCGTGGAACCTGCTCTGGCCAGCGTCACCGACATCCTCGCCGGTGCTCTGCGCCTGCCCAACGACCAGACTGGCGACTGCCAGATGTTCACGACGCGCCTGGCCGACATGTGCAGGCAATTGGGCGTTGAGTTCCGCTTCGAACAGGATATCCAGCGCCTCGACCACGCGGGCGAGCGCATCAACGGTGTATGGATCGATGGCAAGCTGGAAACAGCCGATCGTTATGTCCTCGCCTTGGGCAGTTATTCGCCGAAGTTGCTCAAACCGCTGGGTATCAAGGCGCCGGTGTACCCGCTCAAGGGTTATTCGTTGACCGTGCCGATCACCAACCCGGCGATGGCGCCCACCTCGACCATCCTCGACGAGACCTACAAGGTCGCGATTACCCGTTTCGACAACCGCATCCGCGTCGGCGGCATGGCTGAGATCGCCGGTTTTGACCTGTCGCTGAACCCGCGTCGACGCGAAACCCTGGAGATGATCGTCAACGACCTTTATCCTCAAGGCGGCGATCTGGCCCAGGCTTCGTTCTGGACCGGCCTGCGTCCGACCACGCCCGACGGTACGCCGATTGTCGGTGCCACACCGTTCAAGAACCTGTTCCTGAATACCGGCCACGGCACCCTCGGTTGGACCATGGCCTGTGGCTCCGGTCGTTTGCTGGCCGACCTGATGGCCAGGAAAACCCCGCAGATCAGCGCCGCGGGCCTCGATATTTCCCGTTACGGCAACCACCAGGAGTCCGCAAAACATGTCAATCCAGCGCCAGCTCACCAATGAGCGCATGAGCCAGATCGTTGTTCACAGCGGTACCGTGTACCTGGCCGGGCAAGTCGGCGATGACATGAGCGCCGGGATTGAACAGCAGACTCGCGAGACGCTCGCCAATATCGAGCGCTTGCTGGACCTGGCCGGCACCGACAAAACCAGACTGCTGTCGGTGACGATTTACCTGAAGGACATCGACGCCGATTTCGCCGGCATGAATGCAGTGTGGGACGCGTGGCTGCCCAAAGGCGTTGCCCCGGCACGCGCCACCGTTGAAGCCAAGCTGTGCGAACCGCACATCCTGGTAGAGCTGTCCGTGGTGGCCGCGCTGCCTTAGATTCAGATCCCTCTCCCGGCGCCGAGGCTGTTGATCGGTGCCGGTTTTTTTTTCACTCCGCCGCCTAGAAGCCTGCCGCCATGCGTCCAGCCCGTGCCCTGATCGACCTCCAAGCCTTGCGCCACAACTACCAATTGGCCCGTGAAGTCACGGGCGCCAAGGCGCTTGCCGTGATCAAGGCCGATGCCTACGGCCATGGCGCCGTGCGGGTGGCCCAGGCGCTGGAGGCGCAGGCCGATGGTTTTGCCGTGGCCTGCATCGAGGAAGCACTGGAACTGCGTGCCGCCGGCATTCGTGGGCCGGTGCTGCTGCTGGAAGGCTTTTTTGAAGCCGACGAGCTACCGCTGATCATCGAGCATGATTTCTGGTGTGTGGTGCATTCGCTGTGGCAACTGGAAGCTATCGAACAGGCTCGCTTGAGCAAACCGCTGACCGTGTGGTTGAAACTGGATTCGGGCATGCATCGTGTCGGCCTGCATCCCAAGGATTATCACGAGGCTTACCAACGCCTGCTGGCCACCGGCAGCGTTGCAAAAATCGTCTTGATGAGCCACTTCGCACGTGCCGATGAGCTCGATTGCGTGAGCAGCGATGAGCAAGTGGCGGTGTTTGACGCGGCGCGCCAGGGCCTGGCGGCCGAGGTGAGCCTGCGCAATTCGCCGTCGGTGATGGGCTGGCCGAATGTGTCCAGCGACTGGGTGCGCCCCGGCATCATGCTGTACGGCGCCACGCCGTTTGGCGAAGACCAGGCCGTGGCCGCGCGCCTGCAGCCGGTAATGACCCTGGAATCGAAAGTGATCTGCGTGCGTGAGCTGCCGGCGGGTGAGCCAGTGGGCTACGGCGCCAGGTTCATCACGCCCAAACCCATGCGGATCGGTGTGGTCGCCATGGGTTACGCCGATGGCTACCCACGTCACGCTCCCACCGGGACGCCAGTGCTGGTGGCTGGGCAGCGCAGCCGGTTGCTGGGGCGCGTGTCCATGGACATGCTTTGTATCGACCTGACGGACGTGCCTCAGGCCGGCCTGGGCTCGACGGTGGAGTTGTGGGGAAAAAACATCCTGGCCAGCGACGTCGCCGTCGCCGCCGACACCATCCCCTACCAGATTTTCTGCAACCTGCGGCGGGTGCCAAGGCTCTACTCCGAGGCCTGAGCGCCGTTACGAATGGAGCTGGTCGGGATTTAGGCCAAAGTGTTGTAAATACTGAACGCTGTCGCCATGATAACGCTCAATTACAACAAGCCTGAATCCTAGGAGGCACCTGCATTGGACGTCGGCGAACGACTGCAATCCATCCGTAAACTCAAAGGTCTTTCCCAGCGTGAGCTCGCCAAGCGCGCGGGTGTCACCAACAGCACCATTTCGATGATCGAAAAAAACAGTGTCAGCCCCTCGATCAGCTCCTTGCGCAAGGTGCTGGGCGGCATTCCGATGTCCATGGTCGAGTTCTTTTCCGAAGAGATCCTCCAGGAAATACCGACGCAGATCGTCTATAAAGCCAATGAGCTGATCGATATCTCCGACGGCGCGGTCACCATGAAGCTGGTGGGCCGGGCGCACCCCAGCCGGGCTATCGCGTTCCTCAACGAGATCTATCCGCCGGGCGCCGACACAGGTGAGGAAATGCTCACCCACGAAGGTGAGGAAACCGGGATTTTGCTTGAGGGCCGCTTGGAGTTGGTGGTCGGTCTTGAAACTTTTGTGCTCGAAGCGGGCGATAGCTACTACTTTGAAAGCACCAAGCCCCACCGTTTCCGCAACCCGTTCGACGTGCCGGCGCGACTAATCAGCGCAGCCACACCCGCGAACTTTTAACACAAGAGGCGTCCTGCCAGCGTTGCAGAGCCGCCCGTGGCAGTATCCGCGAGGCTGAATCTCCCTTTATTTAATGGGGTTGTTTCGGCCAGGCGGGCTAACCGTTATACTTTCGCCGCCTGCGAAACCGTGGCCGCAGGCGTGAATAGCCACCATTGAGGGTGAACGCGTGAACCTAATTATGAAAATGCTGGCTGCACCAGCAACCGTACTGGCCCTCTGGGCTGTCAGCGCTCAAGCTGCGACCAACGATGAGATCGCCAAGCGCCTGGAGCCTGTCGGCCAGGTGTGCGTCCAGGGCCAGGAATGCAAGGGCATGGAGGTGGCCGTGACGGCGGGCGGCGGCGGTGCGAAAACGCCGGATGACATCATCGCCAAGCATTGCAATGCATGCCACGGCACAGGTTTGCTGGGCGCGCCGAAAATCGGCGATACCGCGGCCTGGAAAGAGCGCGCCGATCACCAGGGCGGCCTTGATGGCATCCTGGCCAAAGCCATTACCGGTATCAACGCCATGCCGCCCAAAGGTACCTGCGCCGATTGCTCCGATGAGGAGCTCAAGGGCGCCATCAAGAAGATGTCCGGTCTGTAACCCGGGTAGCTTCGCCAAAAATGCCGCTTCCGAGCGGCTTTTTTGTGCCTGCAATTGATAGGTCGAGGCTGGTTATTGCAGCAAAGACCCTGCAAGCTCGGTCCAACTCCAATTCATGGAATGTCAGGAGGGTCGGATGGTGCAGTTGTGTTCAATCGAGCAAGCAGTTGATGACGTACTGGCGCGATTGCCGGCGCATATCCATATGGGCCTGCCGCTGGGCCTGGGCAAGCCCAATCTGTTTGTCAACGCGCTGTACCGGCGTATCGCCAAGCTGCCGGAGCGGGCACTGACGATCTACACCGCCTTGAGCCTGGGCCGCCCGACATTGGGCGACGGTTTGCAGAAGCGCTTTCTCGAACCCTTCATCGAGCGTGTGTTCGGCGATTACCCCGAGCTGGATTTCCTCGCCGGCCTGCACACAGACAGCTTGCCGGCCAATATCCGCGTGCAGCAATTCTTCATGCAACCCGGCAGCCTGCTGCACAGTGCATCGGCGCAGCAGGACTACGTCAGCAGCAATTACAGCCACGCCGCCCGCGACATCAACGCTGCCGGCCTGAACCTGGTGGCGCAGCTGGTCGCCAGCAGTGCCGAACACCCCGACCGTCTGAGCCTGAGCTGCAACCCCGACATTACCCTCGACCTGCTGCCGATGATCGCCAGGCGCCGCGACGCGGGTGAAACCATCCTGATCGTCGGTCAGGTTCACACCGAATTACCCTACATGCCCGGGGATTCCGAGCTGGGCATGGACGCATTCGACTACCTGCTCGACGAAAAGGACAGCACCACGCTGTTTTCCACACCCAATATGCCAGTGGGTTTCCAGGATCACTTTATCGGCCTGCACACCAGCACCCTGGTACGCGACGGCGGCACGTTGCAGATTGGTATCGGCTCGATGGGCGATGCACTCACGGCCGCACTGCTGGCGCGTCAGGCGGACAACGAAGCCTATCGCTTGCTGCTGACGGACCTGGATGTATACCGCTGGGCGCCGTTGATCAGCCGTGAAGGCGGGGTTGCGCCGTTCGCCCGTGGCCTGTACGGCTGCAGCGAAATGTTCGTGAATGGCCTGCTGGTACTGGCCGACGCGGGCATCGTGCGGCGCAAGGTGTACCCGGATGTCGCCACTCAAGAACAGGCCAACGCGGGCTTGCTCGATGACGCCGCGCAGACCGATGGCGTGTCGATCCACGGCGGTTTCTTTCTAGGGCCTCGGAGTTTTTACCAGCGCTTGCAGGAAATGACCCACGCCAAGCGCCTTGAATTCAACATGACAGGTATCAGTTACATCAACGAGCTGTACGGTCAGGAGGCACTCAAGCGCCTGCAGCGCCAGGATGCGCGATTTATCAACAGCGCGATCATGGTGACGCTGCTGGGCGCGGGCGTGGCCGACCAGTTGGAAGACGGCCACGTACTCAGCGGGGTCGGTGGGCAATACAACTTTGTCGCCCAGGGCCATGCGCTGGAGGGCGCTCGCTCGATCCTGATCCTGCGGAGCTGGCGCGAATCGGCCGGGGAGGTCAGTTCCAATATCGTCTGGGACTACGGTCACTGCACCATTCCCCGGCACCTGCGGGACATCGTCATTACCGAATACGGCATCGCGGACTTGCGCGGTCAGACGGACGCCAAGGTGATCGAGGCGTTGCTCAGCATCACCGACTCGCGCTTCCAGAATGACCTGATCCAACAGGCGCAGAAGGCCGGCAAATTGCCCAAGGATTTCCAGCTGGATCCGCGGTTCAGCGACAACACGCCCGAACGGTTGCAGGGTATCCAGGCGCGACACCGACGCTTGTTCCCCGAATATCCGCTGGGCAGCGATTTCACTCATGAGGAGCGAGATCTGTTGCGGGCGCTGAACTGGCTCAAGAGCAAATTCAAGCTGACGGAGATTCTCGAGTTGGGCAAGGCTGCATTGGATGCGCCGGAACCGGAAGCGTTTCCAGAGCATTTGAGGCGGATGCGGTTGGACAAGCCTGAAGGTTTGAAGGAGGACCTCTATCAGCGCCTGTTACTCGCTGGCTTACAAGCAACCGCACACTAAAACCAACACAGGGCCAACTGTGGAAGGGGGCGTGCCCCCGATAGCGGCGTATCAGTCCCAAATGTGTTGGCTGAACCACTGTTATCGGGGGCAAGCCCCCTCCCACATTTTGATGCGTGTTCACCTCGTAGCAAATTACTCGATGAAGGTGACCACACCACCTTCCAACGACTTCACGCGCGCCAGCGACTCAACCCGATAACCCTGCGCGTCCAGCTCGGCGCGGCCACCCTGGAACGACTTCTCGATCACGATCCCCAAACCGGCCACGGTTGCGCCGGCCTGCTTGATGATCGAAATCAGTGCCTGGGACGCCTTGCCGTTGGCCAGGAAGTCGTCGATCACCAGGACGCGGTCGCTGCTGGTGAGGTGACGCGGCGAGATGGCCACGGTGCTTTCGGTTTTCTTGGTGAACGAATACACCGTCGCCGACAGCAGGTTTTCGGTCAGGGTCAGGGATTGCTGCTTGCGCGCGAAAATCACCGGCACGCCCAGGTTCAGGCCGGTCATGATCGCCGGGGCGATGCCCGAGGCCTCAATGGTGACGATCTTGGTGATGCCCGAGTCCTTGAACAACGCGGCGAACTCGTCGCCGATCAGTTTCATCAGCGCCGGGTCGATCTGGTGGTTCAGAAACGCATCGACCTTGAGTACCTGATCGGAAAGCACGATGCCTTCTTCGCGAATTTTCTTGTGCAGTGCTTCCACGGAAAGCTTCCTCTAATGGCGCGTTGTGCGCCGAAAGTAGATTAAAAAGTAGTCGATTCTAGCGCTTTAACATCGCGCGTATGTCCGCCAGGGCGGTATTGCCGCGAACGGCCTTCACCTCGGTCGGGGTGTCGTCATTGCCTTCCCAGGCCAGGTCGTCCGGCGGCAGTTCGTCGAGGAACCGGCTGGGGGCACAATCGATGATTTCGCCGTATTGCTTGCGCTTGGCGGCAAAGGTGAAGGCCAGGGTCTGACGCGCGCGGGTAATGCCCACGTAGGCCAGGCGCCGTTCTTCCTCGATGGTGTCGGCTTCGATGCTGGAGCGGTGCGGGAGGATTTCCTCTTCCATGCCCATGATGAACACGTAGGGGAATTCCAGACCCTTGGACGCATGCAAGGTCATCATTTGTACACCTTCGGCGCCGTCTTCCTCTTCCTGCTGGCGTTCGAGCATGTCACGCAGTACCAGCTTGCCGATGGCGTCTTCGACGGTCATTTCGCCGTCTTCGTCTTTTTCCAGGGTGTTCTTCAGCGCCTCGATCAGGAACCAGACGTTGCCCATACGGTAATCCGCGGCCTTGTCGCTGGAGCTGTTGGTGCGCAGCCAGTTTTCATAGTCGATGTCCATGACCATGCTGCGCAGGGCGCTGATCGGGTCTTCGCCGGCGCATTGCTCGCGCACCTTGTCCATAAAGCGTTTGAAGCGCGACAGGCGGTCGGTGAAGCGCGTGTCCAGGTGTTCGCCCAGGCCGATTTCGTCGGTGGCGGCGTACATCGAGATCTTACGTTCGGTAGCGTAGTTGCCGAGCTTTTCCAGGGTCGTCGAACCGATCTCCCGGCGTGGCACGTTGATGACGCGCAGGAAGGCGTTGTCGTCGTCCGGGTTTACGATCAGGCGGAAGTACGCCATCAGGTCTTTGACTTCCTGGCGTCCGAAAAAGCTGTTGCCGCCCGACAGGCGATACGGCACCTGGTGATGCTGCAACTTCAACTCGATCAGCTTGGCCTGGTAGTTGCCCCGATACAGGATCGCAAAATCGCTATAGGGCCGGTCGGTGCGCAAGTGCAGGCTGAGGATCTCGACGGCCACGCGCTCGGCTTCGGCGTCTTCGTTGCGGCAACGGATCACGCGGATCTCGTCGCCGTGGCCCATCTCGCTCCACAGCTGTTTTTCGAACTCGTGGGGGTTGTTGGAGATCAGCACGTTGGCGCAGCGCAGGATGCGGCTGGTGGAGCGGTAGTTCTGCTCCAGCATCACCACTTTCAAGGATGGGTAATCCTCCTTGAGCAGCATCAGGTTTTCCGGACGAGCGCCGCGCCAGGCGTAAATCGACTGGTCATCGTCGCCCACCACGGTGAACTGGTTGCGCGTGCCGATCAGCAGCTTCACCAGCAGATATTGGCTGGCGTTGGTGTCCTGATATTCGTCGACCAGCAGGTAGCGCACCTTGTTCTGCCATTTTTCCAGGATGTCCTTGTGTTCCTGGAACAGTTTGACCGGCAGCAGGATAAGGTCGTCGAAGTCCACGGCGTTGAACGCTTTGAGCGTGCGCTGGTAGTGGGTGTAAACGATGGCGGCGGTCTGTTCCTTGGGGTTGCGCGCGTTTTCAAGGGCTTCGGGCGGCAGGACCAGATCGTTTTTCCAGGCGCCGATCATGTTTTTGATCTCGTCGACGCCGTCGTCGCCCGCGTATTCCTTCTGCATGATGTCGGTCATCAAGGCTTTGACGTCGGTCTCGTCAAAGATCGAAAAGCCTGGCTTGTAGCCCAGCCGCACATGCTCCTTGCGGATGATGTTCAGCCCCAGGTTGTGGAAGGTACACACGGTGAGGCCACGGCCTTCGCCACCCTTGAGCAGGGTGCCGACGCGCTCTTTCATTTCCCGCGCGGCCTTATTGGTAAAGGTCATCGCGACGATGTACTGGGCGCGGATGCCGCAGTTCTGGATCAGGTGCGCGATCTTGCGGGTAATCACGCTGGTCTTGCCGGAGCCTGCGCCGGCGAGCACCAATAGAGGGCCGCCGACGTAGTTCACGGCTTCTTGCTGCCGGGGGTTGAGTCGGGACATACGGAATGTGTGGGGTCGTTGATCAAAAGGGCGGGCATTTTAACAGGCTGGCAAGATTCTGCTGCTCTGGATCGACGGTGTGACGTACCACTCGATCTAAATTTGCCGGTTTTGCTACTTTGCCGCAGGATGTCGGGGCTTCTTGTGGTTAAAGCGCTGACAAATGATTACAGCCTGCGTGTTTGATAACTCTTATCATTGGTGATTATCAGGCCGCACGTCATAATGCCCGCCGCCAACGAAATTTTGCAGAGTCTAGGGAGCTAGCTTGTCTACGCCTGTCGAACCCTTGCGTTTGCTGCTTCTGGCCGATACGCCTGAGTGGGCAGCGTTGTTGCGCGAGTGCCTGGCGCCGATGGGCGATGGGGCTGTGCTGATCAGCGCGCCAAACTGGGACTCCGTGAGTCGTCTGTTCGATGACGACCAGAGCGCGGTGCTGTTGACCACACCGATGCTGCAACCCGCCCCCGGCCGTTGCAGCCTGCCCTGCGTGCTCCTGCTGGAGCAGGAACCGCTGGTTGCGCCGTTAGGCGTCAGCGATTGGCTGGTGCGCGATGGCGTGGCCGTCGACACGCTGCGCCGCTGCCTGCGCCATGTTCGCGAGCGCGGTGTGCTGGAAACAACCCTGCAACGCCTGGCCGAACAGGACCCGCTGACCGGCATCGCCAACCGTCAGGGCTTCCTGACCTTGCTGGCCGCGCGACTGGCCGAGAACGACGGTCGCGGCCTGGCTCTCGGTCACCTGGACCTGGACAATTTCCGACATGCCAACGACGCCCTTGGCCACCAGGCCGGCGACCGCCTGATTCTGCAGGTAGTGTCGCGGCTCAAGAGCCAACTCGAAGTCGGCGACCAACTCGCCCGCCTGGGCAGCGATGAATTCGCTCTGTTGATAGATACCCGCCGCGCGCCCCAACGTGCCGAGTGGATGGCCGAACGCATCACGCAAGTCATGGCCGAACCTTACTGGGTGGATGGCGAAAGCCTGCTGATCGGCTGCAGCCTGGGCGTGGCCCATGCCCGCGCTCGCGCCGGCGCCGACCCGCTGATGTGGCACGCCCATATCGCCATGCAGCAGGCCAAGAGCACCCAGGGCTGCACCTTTCATATCTTCAACGAACGCATCAACCGCAACGCCCGCAGCCTGGCCGACCTGGAAAGCGAGCTGCGTCGTGCCCTGCGGCGTGATGAGCTGGAGCTGCACTACCAACCGCGCCTGGACCTGGACGACGGCCACATTGTCGGCCTCGAAGCCTTGGTGCGCTGGCGCCACGGCGAACGTGGCCTGTTGCCGCCCAGCGAGTTCGTACCGCTGGCCGAACAAAGCGGCCTGATCGTACCGCTTGGCTATTGGGTGATCTCCCGTGCCCTGCGCGACATGCAGGACTTGCGCGAACGCGGCCTGCCGCCGCTGCACATGGCGGTGAACCTGTCGTTTCGCCAGTTTCAGGACAGCCAACTGCTTTCCACCCTCAGCCGTCTGATTGCGGAGCGTGGGGTAGAGGCGCAGTGGCTGGAATTCGAGCTGACCGAAACCGCTGTGATGCGCCGCAGCGATTTGGTCAAACAGACCATGGATGCCCTCGGTCGCCTGGGCGTGCGGTTTTCCCTGGATGACTTCGGTACCGGTTTCTCTTCGTTCGTGCACCTCAACAGCCTGCCGATTGCCCTGTTGAAGATCGACAAGAGTTTTGTCGGCGGCATGGAGGAGCGTGAAGAAAACCGCAAATTGGTACACGCCATGATCAACCTGGCCCACAACCTCAACCTGGAGGTGGTGGCCGAAGGCGTGGAAACCCAGGAACAACTGGCGCTGTTGCGGTTATTTGGCTGCGATCAGGCCCAGGGCTACCTGATCAGCAAGCCATTGCCATTGCCTGAGCTGGTGGCTTACCTGACCGTCGGCGATGGCCAGCAGGCCATGCCGGGCGCGGTTATCTAGCGCGGTGGAGCCGGTGAAGTTGGCCTTTCAGTCTGCTTGCGCAGCCTGAAACACGCCTTGAGTCGCAGGTTCCTGATGAATCATGCGTTTCATCTTTGCTTCAAACGCCCACGTCAGGCTCACCGCCGCGCAGGCCAGCCCCAGCGCCAGGCCCCACCACACGCCGGTTGGCCCCCAGCCCAGGGTGAACGCCATCAACCATGCCGACGGCGCCCCGATCAGCCAATAGCAAGCCAGCCCCACCAGGAAGGTGGTCTTGGCGTCCTTGAGCCCACGAATACAGCCCATGGCGATCGTCTGCACGCCGTCGAACAGTTCGAACCAGGCCGCCACGGCCAGCAGGCTGACGGCCAATACAATGACGTCATGGAATGCCGGGTCGTTATGGTCGAGGAACAGTCCGATCAGAGGGTCGGAGTACAGCCACAGCACGGCGGCAAAACCCAGCATCACCAAGGCACCGAAACCGATCCCGACGCGCCCCGCCAGGCGTGCCTGCAGCAACTGCCCGGCCCCGTAATGCTGCCCGATGCGCATGGTCACCGCGTAGGACATGCCCGCCGGCACCATGAACGCCACCGAGACGATCTGCAGGGCGATCTGATGCGCGGCCAGTTGCGTACTGCCCATGGTGCCCATGCACAGTGCCGCGAAGGCAAACAATCCGACTTCCACCGCATAGGTGCCGCCGATCGGCAGGCCCAGGCGCCACAATTCGCGCAGGTAATGGGTGTTCAGACGCAGCAGGCCGCTGCTCAGCGGGTAAGCCGCATACGCGCGATTGCTACGGATGTACCACATCAGTGCCAGCGCCATGCCATTGGCGACGATCGCGGTGACCAGACCAATGCCCATCAGGCCCAGTTTCGGCAAGCCGAACAGACCTTCAATCAGCGCGTGGTTTAGCAAGTAGTTAAGCACCGTGCCGCCAAGGCTGATCACCATGACCGGCGTGGCCTTGCCGATGGCGCTGGTGAAACCGCGCAACGCCATGAAGCTCAGGTAGCCGGGCAGGGCGAAGGGCAGGATCGTCAGGAATTGCCCCGCCGAATGCACATTGGTTTCGGTCTGGCCGAACAGCAGCAACACGGGCTTGAGGTTCCACAGCAGCAGGCCGGCTGCCAGGGCCATCAGCCAGGCGAGCCAGAGCCCGGCCTGGGTCAGGCGCGTGGCGCCTTCGATGTCGCCCGCGCCGTGGCGGATGGCTACCAGCGTACCCACGGCGGCGATCACACCGATGCAGAAAATCGACACGAACGAATAGCTCGCCGCGCCCAAGCCGCCGCCGGCCAAGGCTTCGGGGCTCAGGCGCGCCATCATCAGCGTATCGGTCAGCACCATTAACATGTGGGCCAACTGCGAAGCGATCAGCGGCCCTGACAGCCGCAGGATGGCCCAGAGTTCGGTACGTGCCGGATGCTGCATGATCATCACGCTCGAAAAGTCATGGAATGGGGGGAGGGTTGATTCTCGGCGCTCCCGGCCCATTGCACAAAGGGATAAATGCGATCGTTCACATGATTAAAACTCATGCCTCTGTGGATTCTGGTACGGTTCTCTTATTGCGTTGTCGGAGCTTTCCTTATGTCTCGTCGTCTTCCTCCGCTGTATGCCCTGAGGGCATTCGAGGCTGCCTCCCGGCATAACTCATTCACCCGGGCGGCGGATGAGCTATCGATCACGCAAAGCGCCGTGAGCCGGCATATCCGCACCCTCGAAGAGCATTTTGCCTGTCGCCTGTTCCAGCGCAGCGGGCGCCATCTGCAACTCACCGAAGCCGCACGGCTGTTGCTGCCTGGCGTACGCGAAGGCTTTGCCGCGCTGGAGCGGGCCTGCCACACCCTGAACACCGATGACGACATCCTGCGCATGAAGGCGCCCTCGACCCTGACCATGCGTTGGTTGCTGGCGCGGCTCAGCCGCTTCCGGCATTTGCAGCCGGGCAACGAGGTGCAATTGACGAGCGCATGGATGAGCGTCGATGAAGTGGACTTCAATCAGGAACCGTTCGACTGCGCGGTGCTGCTGAGCAACGGCCATTTTCCGACGGACTGGGAGGCGTGCCACTTGTTTCCCGAGATGCTGATTCCGGTTGGCGCGCCGAACCTGCTGGACGATGGTCCCTGGGATGTGGCGCGCCTGGCCACGGCCGAGCTGCTGCACCCCACGCCCGATCGGCGTGACTGGCGCTATTGGCTGGAGCGCATGGGGCTGTCGTCTCAAGTGTCGCTCAAGGGCGGACAGGTCTTCGACACGTTGGAGTTGGGCATGATTGCCGCGGCGCGTGGGTATGGGGTTTCCATGGGGGACCTGCTTATGGTCGCCGAAGACGTGGCCCAGGGCCGGTTGAGCCTGCCGTGGCCGACCGCCGTGGCCAGTGGAGAAAACTATTACCTGGTTTGGCCAAAGACCCGTCCCGGTGGCGAACGCCTGCGACGCCTGGCGGATTTTCTTCAGAGTGAAGTTCAGGCCATGCTCCTGCCGGCGGTGGAACGCCTGGATTGAAGCCCGCAGCGCCTGCTGCGCAACCGTTTGCGTGATACCCCTGCGATCTGCTCAAGTATTTGCTCATCCCGCCGAAGTAGCAGTATTGGAGCCACGGTGCGCCGACGTACCCCACTGGATAATTTGCCGAGCATCGCTAAGAGATCAGGATGATCCTGGCCTCGGCCAGGAGCTGTCATGTCTCAACCTCGCGCTCGGATCGCCTCACAACTGGGTATTGCCCTCGCCTTGATCCTGGCTGTCGCCATCGGCGGCAGCACTGTTTTTGCCTTGCGTTCCCTGGATGCCGCCAACCTTGATACCCGCGAGGAACACTTGGCCAGTGAGGCACGCTTGCTCGCCGATCAGCTCAACACGTTCCACAGCACGTTGCGTGAAAGCACCCAGCGCCTGACCGGGCTGTTCGAGCAGCGTTTCAGTGCCGGTTTGAGCGTGCGCGCGGACCAGCCGATTGCCGTCGCCGGTGTGCAGACCCCGAGCCTGTACCTGGGCAGCGATGTGTTGAACAACAACTTCAACGAAGTGGACGAGTTCAAACAGATGTCCGGCGGCGTCGCTACGGTGTTCGTGCGCAGTGGCGATGACTTTATCCGGGTCAGCACTTCCCTGACCAAGCAGGACGGCAGCCGCGCGATTGGCACCGTGCTGGACCGTCAGGGTCCGGCCTATGCGCGAGTATTCAGCGGACAGCCTTATATTGGTCGGGCAGTACTTTTCGATCGCTCCTACATGACGCAGTACAGCCCGGTGCGGGACGCCGGCGGTAAAGTCATCGCCGTGCTGTTCATCGGCTTCGACTACACGGACGCGCAGAGTGCCCAGTTCGAGAATCTCAAGCGCTTCCGTATCGGCCAGACCGGTTCGCTGGCCTTGCTGGATGAACAGAAACACTGGCTGGTGCCACCGGCCGGCGTACAGACCCCGGAGCAGGCGGTGCCGGTAATGCTGGACTTAGCCAAAACCCCGGGCAAGGGGCGGTTCTGGAGCGATAAGAGCGAAGATTTCTACAGTGTATCGGTGCCCTTCGACGGTGGCCCCTGGGCGGTCGTTGCCAGCATGCCCAAGGCGGAAATTCGTGCGGTTACCTGGGCCGTCGGCCTGCGCCTGGTCATCGGCAGTGTGTTGGCGATGTTGCTGGCGGTGGGCGCTACGGTCTGGTTGCTGCGCAGCAAGCTGGCGCCGCTGGGCGATCTGGTGCGCCAGGCTGAAGCCTTGGGTGCGGGGGACTTGAGTGCACGCCTGAACGTTTCCAGTCACGACGAAATCGGCCAACTGGCGCGCGCCTTCAACCAGATGGGTGAGGCGCTGTCGACCATGGTGTCGCATATCCGCAAGGCCGCAGAAGAAGTTAATGGCCGTGCACAGGCGCTGTCCGGTTTGTCCGGCGGCGCCTATGAAGGCATGGAGCAGCAGTCCGGCGAAATCACCAGCATGGCCGGCGCGGTGGAAGAGTTCAGTGCGACGTCGCTGAACATTGCCGACAACATGGGCAACACCGAACGCCTGGCTCAGGAGAACGCCCAGCAAACCCGCATCGGTCGCAACTCGATGCAGGAGGCCTCATCTTCGCTGGAGCATATCGCCACGGCGTTGAACAGCACCGCCACAGTGATCAACACCCTGGGCCAGCGCTCCCAGGAAATCGGTGGGATCGTCGGCGTGATCACGGCCATCGCCGAACAGACCAACCTGCTGGCGCTCAACGCAGCCATCGAGGCGGCACGTGCTGGTGAACAGGGGCGTGGTTTCGCCGTGGTGGCGGACGAAGTGCGCAACCTGGCTTCGCGTACCCGCGAAGCCACCGACGAAATTTCCGCAATGATTCAAAGCATCCAGAAGGAAACCGGTAACGCCATCAGCACCATGGAGCAGGGCAAGGTGCTGATGCAGGAAGGCCTGTCGCGCAATGCCGATGTGGCCTCGGCCCTGGCGCGAATCGACGAGCAAAGCCGCTCGGCCGGCCAGCAGTTCGCCGCGATTACCACCGCCACCCAGGAGCAGAGCAGCACCGCAACGCTGCTCAGCAGTAATCTGCAGAGCATTGCGCTGGCCAACAGCGAACAACGCGAAGTGGTGTCGAACCTGGCGATCACCGCCAAGGAGCTGGAGACCCTGGCGTCGGGCTTGCGGCATGAGGTGGACCGCTTCCGCTGAAGCACTGACGGGTAAAAACGAGGGTCAAGTGACCGCTGCAGGGCGGTATTGCAGTGCCTCCTGCAGATGCTCGCGAGTGATCGCCTCCGCCTGCTCCAGGTCGGCCAAGGTACGGGCGACCTTGAGCAGCCGGTGAGCCGCGCGCAAGGACAGTGTCAGCCGCTCGCAGGCATGTTCCAGCCAGCTTTCATCGGCCTTCGCCAGCCTGCAATGCTCACGCAGCCCTGGCAGATCCAGAAACGCGTTGGCGCAGCCCTGGCGTTTTTCCTGCCGTTCTCGAGCGTCGGCAACCTGTGCGGCCGCCGTCGCGGTGTTATCGCCGGGCGCTTGGGTGGGGTTCAGCGCCGTGGTTTCACGCGCGACCGTCAGGTGCAGATCGATCCGGTCCAGCAGCGGCCCGGACAGTTTGTTGCGATAGCGCTGGATCTGCTCCGGCGTACAGCGACAACGGCCGGTAGGATCGCCCAGATACCCACAGGGGCAGGGATTCATCGCTGCCACCAGTTGAAAGCGCGCCGGGAAGCTCACTCGGTCGCGCGCGCGGGAAATCACGATATGCCCTGACTCCAGCGGCTCACGCAAAACCTCCAGCACCTTGCGATCAAATTCCGGCAGCTCATCCAGAAACAACACGCCGTGATGCGCCAGGGTAATTTCCCCCGGCTGGGGTTTTGAGCCGCCGCCCACCAAGGCCGGCCCGGAGGCTGAGTGGTGCGGTTGGCGAAACGGTCGATGGGGCCAATGGCTCAGCGGCGCCAGGCTGACCACCGATTGAATCGCCGCGACCTCCAGTGCTTCCTGCTCGCTCAAAGGCGGCAGCAGGCCGGGCAGGCGGCTGGCGAGCAAGGTCTTGCCGGTGCCCGGCGGGCCGCTCAGCAGCAGGTTGTGTGCGCCGGCCGCGGCGATCAGCAACGCCCGCTTGGCCGTCATCTGGCCCTGCACTTCGCTCAGGTTCGGGTACGGTTTGCTCAGGTACAGCAAACCGTCGGATGTGTAGGGCTCAATCGGCGCGTGCCCATTGAGGTGCGCCACGACCTGCAGCAAGTGATCCACTGCAATCACTTTCAAGCCCGATGCCAGGCATGCTTCCTCCGCATTCGCGCGCGGCACTATCACAGTGCGCCCGGCCTTGCGCGCAGCCAGCGCCGCCGGCAACACGCCTTTGACGGCGCGTACCTCGCCGGACAGCGCCAATTCGCCCAGGCATTCCACGTCGTCGAGCATCAACGTCGGCACCTGCACACTCGCGGCCAGGATGCCTAGGGCAATCGCCAGATCAAAACGCCCGCCATCCTTGGGCAGGTCGGCGGGCGCGAGGTTGAGGGTGATGCGGCGGGCCGGGTATTGCAGCGCGGAGTTGAGAATGGCGCTGCGCACGCGGTCCTTGCTTTCTTTGACTGCGGTTTCGGGCAAGCCCACCAGAGTCAGGGACGGCAGGCCGTTGGCCATGTGCACTTCGACGGTGACGGCGGGGGCTTCGACACCGATTTGGGCGCGGCTGTGGACGATGGCCAGTGACATGCTCGTTCCTTGAAAAATGAGGGCCGCTTCCTGCGGTTTTTCAAGGGTAGACGAGGCAAGTCAGCGCGGGGCGGGGAGGTTTTACAGAACGTATCTTGGGCGTGGCGACGTGAGCCTGCTCGCGAAGATCTGCGCGAACAAGCTCGCTTGTGCAAAGGAGTGTGGGTTATTTCTGGTCAGGCGTCAGCCGCGCTTCCAGCTCCGCCACCTTCGCCTCCAGGCTCTCCAGCCGTGCCCGCGTGCGGGCGAGCACGACCATCTGGCTGTCGAATTCTTCACGGCTGACCAGGTCGAGCTTGCTGAAACCGCTTTGCAGCAAGGCCTTGAACTGGCTTTCGATTTCATTGCGGGGCAGCGGAGTTTCGCCGCTGAACAGGCGAGAGGCGTGGCCGCTCAGGGCATCGAGGAAATCTTTGGGCGCGAGCATGGGAAATATTCCGGAAAACAGTTGGCGGGCAGTGTATCACGCACCGTCTATAGTCTTTTTCACGGCCTTGGGCGCACGCTTTTCGCGCAGGGCTCCGGCGGGCTGCGCACCGTTTTTGTGCGCGTCAGGCTCGCCACATCGCCCCGCAGGTGGGCATAAGTGAGCAAAGGATTGATTTCAGTGAGTTTCACGGAGCTGGCAAGGTTTCTGCTTAGACGATCATGACCCATGCACTGATGCAGTCGCTGTGACGAATGCAGTGCGCCGATGGATCAGGGGTACAGGTTTGTCACCAGTGGTTAGCTGGCGTCGCAACGGCATGCCGAGGCGACGACGCGTTACAAAGCCAGGCACTGCGCTTAGACTTGAGACGGGTTTGTTTTCCTGGGGCAAGTCCACCAATTCGGGAGAGAGTTTTCATGAAGCTAGTCACTGCCATCATCAAGCCGTTCAAGTTGGACGATGTACGCGAGTCGTTGTCCGAGATCGGCGTGCAGGGCATTACCGTTACTGAGGTCAAAGGCTTCGGTCGGCAGAAGGGTCACACCGAGCTGTATCGCGGCGCGGAATATGTAGTGGATTTCCTGCCGAAGGTGAAGATTGATGTCGCCATTGACGACAAGGATCTTGACCGGGTTATCGAGGCGATAACCAAGGCTGCCAACACCGGCAAGATCGGTGACGGCAAGATCTTTGTGGTCAATCTGGAACAGGCTATTCGCATCCGTACCGGCGAAACCGATACCGACGCAATCTAAGCCGCTAAACCCCAACGCCCCAGGAGAAAACAATATGACTCTGCGTAAATTCGCAGGGCTCGGAGCCCTGTTGTCCATCGTAATGCCAAGCCTGGCCATGGCGGCAGACGAAGTGGCTGCTCCAGTCCTCAACTCCGGCGACACGGCGTGGATGCTCACATCCACCGCGCTGGTGCTGTTCATGACCATCCCTGGCCTGGCGCTGTTCTACGGCGGCATGGTTCGCTCCAAAAATATTCTTTCAGTGATGATGCAATGCTTCGCCATCACTGGCCTGATCAGCATTCTGTGGGTTATCTACGGTTACAGCATCGCGTTCGATACCACCGGTATGGAACAGGGCGTGGTCAACTTCAATTCCTTCGTCGGCGGCATGGGCAAGGCGTTCCTGGCCGGTGTCACCCCAGCCAGCATTACCGGCCCGGCGGCACTGTTCCCTGAGGCGGTGTTCATCACCTTCCAGATGACCTTCGCGATCATCACACCGGCGCTGATCGTCGGCGCGTTTGCTGAGCGTATGAAGTTCTCCGCCATGCTGATCTTCATGGCCATCTGGTTCACTCTGGTCTACGCACCGATCGCACACATGGTGTGGAGCGGCAACGGCGGCCTGCTGTGGGACTGGGGCGTGCTGGACTTCGCCGGTGGCACCGTGGTGCACATCAACGCCGGTGTGGCTGGCCTGGTGGCGTGCATCGTGCTCGGCAAGCGTAAAGGTTACCCAACCACGCCGATGGCGCCGCACAACCTGGGTTACACCCTGATCGGCGCGGCCATGCTGTGGATTGGTTGGTTTGGTTTCAACGCAGGTTCCGCGGCGGCCGCCAACGGTACCGCCGGCATGGCGATGCTGGTCACTCAGATCGCTACCGCTGCCGCAGCACTGGGCTGGATGTTCGCCGAGTGGATCACCCACGGTAAACCGAGCGCACTGGGCATCGCCTCGGGCGTGGTGGCGGGCCTGGTTGCCGTCACCCCGGCTGCAGGCACCGTGGGCCCGATGGGCGCCCTGGTGATCGGCCTGGTGGCCGGTGTGATCTGCTTCTTCTGCGCCACCAGCCTCAAGCGCAAGCTGGGCTATGACGACTCCCTGGACGCGTTCGGGGTGCACGGTATCGGCGGTATCGTCGGCGCGATCCTTACCGGTGTGTTCGCAGCGCCTGCATGGGGCGGCTTCGGTACCGTGACGGACGTAGCGGCACAGGTCTGGATCCAGTGCAAAGGCGTGGGCTTCACCGTGATCTACACGGCGATCGTCACCTACGTCATCCTCAAGGTGCTGGATATGGTCATGGGGCTGCGCGTTACCGAAGAGGAAGAAGCGGTCGGCCTCGATCTGGCGCAACACAACGAGCGCGGCTACAACTTGTAAGTACGCGAAAAAAAGATGCCCGGCTTGCCGGGCATTTTTTTGCCTGGCGTTTGTCAGTCATACAGGCTCCGGCGGTTTTTGCGTCATGTTTGCGTCGGGACGTATAGAGCATTTTTCAGCATGCGAATGTCTTACAGGCATGTAGGCGTATTCGACACTTTGTTTTTTCCCAGAGCGCGCTAGAATGCGCGCCGATGGGCGGAGAACTGTATGTGGCAACAGACCCTGATTACCCTGCGGGCCAAGCCCCGGGGCTTTCACCTGGTGACCGACGAGTTGCTTGCCGGCTTGCCTGAATTAAAGGCGTGTCGCGTAGGACTGTTGCACCTGTGGTTGCAGCACACTTCGGCCTCGTTGACCGTCAACGAGAACGCCGACCCGGCGGTTCGCCGTGACTTCGAACGGTTTTTCAACCTGCTGGTGCCGAAAGGCCGCGCAGGGTTTGAGCACAACGACGAAGGTCCGGACGATCTGCCGGCGCACTTCAAGGCCAGTCTCCTGGGCTGTCAGCTGAGTTTGCCGGTGAAGGCCGGCCGTTTGGCGATCGGGACGTGGCAGGGCGTTTACCTGGGCGAGCACCGTGATCATGGCGGTGCTCGCAAAGTCCTCGCCACCCTGCAGGGTGATGAGGCGTAAGCCACTGGTAATCCAGTGGATGTGATTTTTTTCCGGCGAGCTCGACAGAGGGTGAAGCTGGGCTATAACTAATCTGCTTTTCGCAAGTCATGAGGTAGAACATGAGCGACGATGATCTGGAAAACGACGACCTTGAAGTCGGTGACGAAGACGAGGCTGATGATAGCCTCGAAGCGGCGGCGGTTGACGACGTGCCTGACGAGGCCGATGACAGTGTAGGCGATGACGCTGCTCCCAAGGCCAAAGGCAAAGCCAAGGCCGCAGTGTCGGTCGATGAGTTGCCGAGCGTTGAGGCCAAGAACAAAGAGCGTGATGCCCTGGCCCGTGCGATGGAAGAGTTTCTCGCGAAAGGCGGCAAAGTGGTCGAGGTCGAGCCCAACGTGGTAGCCGATCCACCCAAGAAACCGGATAACAAGTACGGCAGCCGACCTATCTGAGGCCAGCCACCTGCGTGTAAGAAAGAGCCCGCCGTCGCTGCGGGCTTTTTCATGCCTGATGATTTATTGAGTCTTATGCGATTCAACTGTGGAAGGTGGGCTTGCCACCGGTAGCGGTGTATCAGTCCCCGGCTCCCAAAGTTAAATCTCCACGGTTATTGCCAGTTACGGAGCAGTTCCGGCAACTCCGTCAGGCTGCGAATCTGCGCATCCGGGCGCGTATCCGCCGCCCAAGTCTTGCCCGTCGGGTTGAACCATACTGCACGCAGCCCCGCCTGTTGCGCGCCGGCAATGTCGTCCCCAGGATGATCGCCCACATGCACCGCCGCACTGGCATCCACTCCGCCCCGTTGCAATGCCTCTTGAAACAACCGCGCATCCGGTTTGGCGATGCCGATATCTTCGGCGCGCAACGCGAAGTGAAAATAGTCCGCCAGGCCTACACGCTGCACGTCGGCGTTGCCGTTGGTGATGACCCCCAGCAGATATTGGCGACGCAGCGCCTGCAGCATAGGCTCGGCTTCTGGGAAGACCGTCAGTTGATGACGTGCATGGATGAACGCTTCAAAGCACACATCAGCCATTTCGGTGGCTTCGGGCTGTGGATAACCGGCCTCTTCGAATGCATGCATCAATACCCGATGGCGCAACAGGCTGATGCGGTGCTTTAGCTCCGGGTGGCGTTGCAGCACCTGTTGGCGCAGGCTGGCGAAGTGCTCCAGGGGCAGGTCGCCCACTTTGGATGCATGGGTCGCCAACCATTCGCGCATCGATGCTTCGGCGCTGATGATGACGGGCACGTTGTCCCAGAGTGTGTCATCCAGGTCGAAAGTGATCAGCTTGATACTCATGAGTCGCTGTCCTTGATGCGTTTGGCTCGTGGATGGGCGCTGTCGTACACCGTTGCCAGGTGTTGGAAATCCAGATGGGTGTAGATCTGCGTGGTCTTGATGTCGGAGTGGCCGAGCAGTTCCTGCACGGCGCGCAGGTCCTGGGACGACTCCAGCAGGTGGCTGGCGAAGGAGTGTCGCAGCATGTGCGGGTGCAGGTTCTGCCCCAGCTCGCGTTCGCCCGCGGCCTTGACCCGGACCTGAATGGCCCGTGGGCCAAGGCGCCGACCTTTTTGGCTGATAAACACGGCGTCATCTACCGGGTTGGCCAGCGCACGCAGCGCCAGCCATTGCTGCAACGCTTGGCGAGCCTTGCTGCCCACAGGCAAAACGCGGGTCTTGCTGCCCTTGCCAAGCACTTGCACCAGGCCGTCCGCCAGGTCCAGTTGGTCGAGGTTCAGGCTGGTCAGCTCCGACAGGCGCAGGCCCGAGGAATAGAACAGCTCAAGGATGGCCTGGTCACGGTGAGCGAGGAAGTCATCTTCCACGGCGCCTTCCAGCAACTGCAGGGCGCGATCGGTATCCAGGGTTTTGGGCAGTCGTCGTTCACCCTTGGGTGGTGACAGGCCGGTGGCCGGGTCGTGATCGCACAGGCCCTCGCGATTGAGGTAATGGTAAAGCCCGCGCACCGCCGACAGCAGGCGAGCCAGGCTGCGCGAGGATTGCCCCTGCTGGTGCAGCCGCGCGATCAGGCTGCGCAGGTTTTGAATGTCCAAGGCTTTCCAGCTGGCAACCTGATGCTTTTCGCAGTAGGCCAGGACCTTATTCAAATCCCGCCGGTAGGCTTGCAGCGTATGGGGCGACACCTGGCGCTCGTTGCGCAGGTGAGCGCAGTAAGCGTCCAGTTGCCGTTCCATGGCTAGCGCACCGCGCGCAGGGCGGTGGTGAAGCGCGGCAGGACGCGGCCAAGCACTTCGGCGATGTAGGTCAGGAACAGCGTGCCCACCGAGCTTTTGTAATGCGCAGGGTCGCGGCTGCCGATGGCCAGTACGCCATGCAGGCCTTGATGGCTGAGGGCGACCACGGCGGTGGAACCGATCTGCTTGCGCTGTTCGGCACCGAACAGAAAGTCGAGCTCGTGCTCGCGCAAGGTGCCGCTGATGGTCTTGCCTTCGGACAGCAGGCCGCCGATGGCAGTCTGGGCTTCGCTGCCGCTGACCCAGCGGCCCACCGGCATCGGGTTGTCGCTGAACAGGATCAGGCTGACAAAGGGCACCTGGAAATCCTGGCGCAGGCTGTCTTCCACGGCCATCACTGTTTCTTCCAGGCTGGCGGCGTCCAGGAGTGTGAGGATCAGGCGACGGGTCTTGTCGAACAGGCGGTCGTTATCGCGGGCCACGTCCATCAGGTGCGAGAGCTTGTGGCGCATTTCAATGTTGCGCTCACGCAGGATTTTCATCTGCCGCTCCACCAGCGACACGGTGTCGCCACGCTGGTGCGGGATGCGCAGGGCCGGCAGCAGTTCGTCGTGTTCGACGAAGAAATCCGGATGAGCCTCAAGGTACGCCGCGACGGCAGCGGCCTCCAGAGTTTCGCCCGGGGATGCTTGTGCGGGTACTTGAGGCTTATCGGTCATTGGATTGGCTCTCTCATAGACGGACCTGTCCTTCGTATACGCGCGTGGCCGGCCCGGTCATTATCACCGGGTGGCCCGGGCCTGCCCATTCGATGGACAAACGTCCGCCGGGCAGGTCGATCAGCAGCGGCGAATCCATCCACCCCTGGCTGATCGCGGCGACGGCAGCAGCGCAAGCACCGGTGCCGCACGCCTGGGTTTCGCCGGCGCCGCGTTCCCATACGCGCAGTTGCGCGCGGTTACGCTCGATCACCTGCAAAAAGCCCACATTGACCCGCGCCGGAAAGCGCGGATGGTGTTCTATTTTCGGCCCCAGATCGTGCACGGGCGCGTTGTTGATGTCGTTGACGCGCAGCACGGCGTGGGGATTGCCCATCGACACGGCCGCCAGGTCCAGCACGTTGCCATCGACGTCTACCGCATAGCTGGTCGCCTGCTCGCTGGCCTGGAACGGAATGTCCGCCGGTACCAGACGTGGCGCGCCCATGTTGACGCTGATCTGGCCGTCATTGCGTATGTCCAGTTCGATCACGCCGCTCTTGGTCTCGACGCGAATCTGTCGCTTGGCGGTCAGGCGCTTGTCCAGCACGAAGCGCGCGAAGCAGCGCGCGCCGTTGCCGCACTGTTCCACTTCGGAGCCGTCGGAGTTGAAGATCCGATAACGGAAATCCACCTCCGGATTGGTCGGGGCCTCGACAATCAGCAGTTGGTCGAAACCGATGCCGGTATGACGGTCGCCCCATTGTTTGGCGTGCTTGGGCAGGATGTGCGCGTGCTGGCTGACCAGGTCGAGAACCATGAAATCATTGCCCAGCCCGTGCATCTTGGTAAAACGCAGCAGCATGGCTTACTCCGGCAGCAGGCTTTCGCCAGCATACAACTCGGCTACCGTCTCGCGGCGACGCACTTCAAACGCTTGATCACCGTCCACCAGCACCTCGGCGGTACGGCCGCGGGTGTTGTAGTTGGAACTCATGACAAACCCGTAGGCACCGGCCGAATGCACGGCCAGCAGATCGCCTTCTTCCAGGGCGAGCTGACGATCCTTGGCCAGGAAGTCGCCGGTCTCGCAGATCGGACCAACGATGTCATAGGCGCGCGCAGCGCTGTTGCGAGGCGTTACCGCTGTGACATTCATCCAGGCCTGGTACAGCGCCGGGCGGATCAGGTCGTTCATCGCCGCATCGACGATGGCGAAATCCTTGTGTTCGGTGTGCTTGAGGTACTCGACCTGGGTCAGCAGCACGCCGGCGTTGGCGACAATGTAACGGCCCGGCTCGAACATCAGCGTCAGGTCGCGGCCTTCGATGCGCTCGCGCACGGCCTGGATGTAGTCGGCAATCAGCGGCGGCTCTTCGTCGCGGTAACGCACGCCGACACCACCACCCAGATCGATGTGGCGCAGGTAGATACCGCATTCGCCCAGGCGGTCGATCAGCGCCAGCAGGCGGTCGAGCGCATCGAGGAATGGTGGCAGTGTGGTCAGTTGCGAGCCGATATGGCAGTCGACGCCCAGTACTTCCAGGTTCGGCAACTGGGCGGCGCGGATGTACACATCCTCGGCGTCGGCAATCGCGATGCCGAACTTGTTCTCTTTGAGACCGGTGGAGATGTAGGGGTGGGTGCCGGCGTCGACGTCCGGGTTGACGCGCAGGGAGATCGGCGCGCGAACGCCCATCTCGGCGGCCACCTTTTGCAGGCGTTCCAGCTCTTCGGTGGACTCGACGTTAAAGCAATGCACGCCGACTTCCAGGGCGCGGCGCATGTCTTCACGGCTCTTGCCGACGCCGGAAAACACGATCTTGTCGGCCTGGCCGCCGGCGGCCAGCACCCGTTCCAGCTCGCCACGGGACACGATGTCGAAACCGGCGCCCAGACGCGCCAGGACATTGAGCACACCCAGGTTCGAGTTGGCCTTGACCGCGTAGCACACCAGATGCGGCACGCCATTCAACGGATCGGTAAACGAACGGTACTGCGCTTCGATGTGCGCACGCGAGTACACGTACGTCGGGGTGCCAAAGCGTTCGGCAACCGCGGACAGCGCCACGCCTTCCGCGAACAGCTCGCCGTCCCGGTAGTTAAAAGCGTCCATGGGGTTCCCTTATTCGAAGGTGTCGTGCTTATGCGCTTTGGCTGGCTTTTGCGACGATTGCGCCTGATCGTTAGGGTCTTTGCTGTCATCGGGCAGGTACAACGGGCCCTTCTGACCACAGGCACTAACGAGGCAGGCGACCGCGACGAGCGCAGCAAGGGAAGAGATCAGGCGCTTCATGGCGAAATCCTTGAATATGCATTAATTGCGCCCGAGTATACCGACCACCCGCCACCTTGCCTATGCGCTGGAATACCCGTCCGGCGGGGGTTTGCCGAGATGGTAGGGAAGCGGACTACGCTGGAAGGGGATATTTCATACCGCCATCTGCGATGAAATCGGTATCCTTTGCAATCGGCGAGGCTCGCCCGTATCGTGCGGCGCTTGAGCAAAACCAGACACTTTTGAGGTTGCCACAATGAGTTTGACCGAAGCCCGTTTTCACGACCTGGTGGATGCCACCCAGGAGAAGCTGGAAGATATTTTCGACGACAGCGACCTGGACGTGGATCTGGAACAATCGGCCGGTGTGTTGACTGTCAAGTTCGAGAGTGGCCAGCAACTGATCTTCAGTCGCCAGGAACCGCTGCGTCAGCTTTGGCTGGCGGCGCGCTCCGGTGGCATCCACTTTGACTACGACGAAGAAAGCCGCAAATGGCAGTGCGATAAGAGTGAAGAGTTGTTGGGCGAGATGCTCGCGCGCCTGGTCCAGGACTATACCGGCGAAGAGCTGGACTTCGACGAGATCTGATCGTGAGCCAGCCCGTATCCGTACGCCCGCCCAAGCCGTTGTTCAGCAACGTCAGCCCGGCGGTGCCGTCACCTTGTATCAGTTTGTGTCGCCTGGATGAGCAAAAAGTCTGCCTCGGGTGCTTTCGCCATGTGGAAGACATCCGCGAATGGCGCTCGGCCGACGACGATCGACGCCGTGTGATCTGCGCCCAGGCCGAGCGACGCAAGGCCCACGCCTGAGGCTGTCTTGTTTATTTGTGACGCTGTGTTAGTGTCCGGGTACGCCTCCACTCATCGAGGCCCGTGAGAACCCCGCCTTTTTCTGGCGGGGTTTTGCTTTTTTGTGCAGAAAAAAGGAGTCTGCCTGAATCATGACCACCGCACCGTCCATCATCCTCACCCGCCTTGACGTGCAGCGTCTGGAGCAACTGATCGACCGTTTGGGCGACGAGTCTCCCGGCGTCGAAGCGTTGCAGGCCGAACTCGACCGCGCCGAAGAGGTGGTTGGCCACGATGAAGTGCCCGCGGGTGTCGTGACCATGAACTCCAGCGTGCATTGCCGCGAGCAAGGCAGCGGCAAGGACTACCACCTGACCCTGGTCTACCCGAAGCATGCGAATGCCGACGAAGGCAAGATTTCGATCATGGCGCCAGTGGGCAGCGCGTTGCTCGGCCTGCAAGTGGGCCAGCACATCGACTGGCCGGCACCCGGCGGCAAGACTCTCAAGCTTGAATTGCTCAGCGTTGAAGGCCAGCCCAAGGATGGGGGCGCCTTCCCGCTCTAAATCTGGCGCAGCGCCTCATTGAGCGACAGCTCCAGCTCGGCCTTATAGCGCAGGTACAGATTACTCGGGCTCTGCACATCGCCGAGCAGGCCCGACAAGTCCAGGTCGGTGATGTAGCAGCGGTAGCGCTCGGTTTCGCGGCGCTGCCCGACGATCTCCCGGGCGACCACGGTGAACAGCTGGTCACCGAACTCCAGTTCGGAAAACTCGCGCTGATTGCAGTAGAGGGTGATGCCCACCTGACCGGGTGCCGCCTTGCTGATAATGGCCTGCACGTCATAGAACGGTTTGTTTGCCGAGGCCAAGGGCACAGGCCGAGGCTCGATGCCACGGGCGCGTCCGCTGCCGGATGGCAACAGCTGGTAATACAGCGTCTGTACGGCGCTCATCGGCTGTTGCGGGTCCAGCGGCGACAGCGCGTCGCGGCGGTAGATGATCGATTGTAAAAAGCGCTGCAACGGCACCAACAGGCTTTGCTCATCATGGAAAGGCAGGCGCTGTTGCCAGAGTGCGTTGAATTCATCCAGCACATACAGCTCCGCGAACCCTTCGTTGACCCGGTAGAACACCTGCACACAGTCCGCCATGCCCATGGGTAACAGTAGCGCCAGGTCGTGGTCTTCCAAAGCCATGGCGTCCAGGTGCAACGGACTGTAGCTGGCCAGTTCCTCGCTGAGGTACGCGATCAACGCCTCTTGAGTGGCCAATGAAACGTGGACGGCCTGGCCCGGCGTCAACTCCATCACGTGGTAATGCTGCTGCACTTGCAACAGGTAGCGATGGTTGGAGCGACCCAGCAGCAGGTTCTGCGCGGTGTCGAAGACTTCTTCCACGCGCTGCGCGATAAATTGTGCACGGTTGTGACAGAAGCAGCGCACCCGCAGGCGCGGCAGGTGATTCGGCGGTAATTGGTTGAGGTAATCGCGCAGGCAGTCGAGCAGCGCGTGCGGCCCGTCGTAGCGGCTGACCATGACCTCGTTCCAGCTGTTGAGGGTCACCTGGTCCAATGTCAGCACCAGGTTGTCGCGCACCCCGGCATAGCTCAGGGAGTCGGTGCGCTCGGTGGTCATCAGGATATTCAGGTCGCGGTGGTGTTTGAGCGGGTCGACGCCGACGTTGATCAGCAACAGCACCTCTTCGGGCACCGCCGAGCGCAGCAGGCGCTCCTCATCAACGCTGGTCAGGGGCAGGGCGATGGTCTGCTGCAGGCTGCCCAGCAGGTTGAACAACTCGAACTCGGTCATGTCACTGACGCCAGGATGCAGGGCCAGGCGCGTACTGCTGTCGATGACCCCGTTGCGATGGCACCAGGTGAGCATTTCCAGCAGGTCGCGGCTGCGCTTGATCGGCGCGAAGTGCTCGCATTCGAGCGCGGTGAGGTTACCGTTATACAAGCCCCAATGGTGCTGGCCAGGCTCTTTGCGGACGGGCGACTGCACCAGCGTGAGGGTGTCCTCGGCCAAGTCCGGGGCGATGCCAGGGTTGATGAACTCGACTTTGCCGGCCTTGCGCTCGAACGCTGCATACAGCCGGCGGCCGAGCACGTTGAGGTCGCGCTTGTTGATCAGGCTGACGGTCTGCTCCGTGCGCGCGAATTGGGCCAGGAAGCGGTAGCTGTGGTTCAGCTCGTTGACCAGAGCACGGCGTTCAGAGGCCACCTGGCGTACTTTCCACTGGCTGCGGCTGTCCAGCAGGGCCAGTTGGCGATGGTCCCAGCCCCACTCATCGGCGAGACGTTCGAGCAGCAGGCGCTGCCAACTGGTCGTGCGCTGGCCGCTGCTGAGCTTGCGATTGACCTTCAAATACAGCGCGCGCCGTACCAGCTCCAGGCGTTCGGGCTCGTTGCGCTGCGTGAGGTATTCCTCGATGCGGCGGTACACCACGATGTAGGGGTCCAGCTCGTCGAGGTCAACCTGGTTGGCGAACACGGCTCGCTTGAATCGCAGGCTCAGACAATGCACCTGTGGGTGCTCGCTGGCATAGACTTCGGTCAGCAGCAGTTTGAGCAGCGACTTGTAAGGTGACTCTATGCCTTTGAACAGTTGCCACAGTCCGGCTCCCATGAACTCGCCCGCCGGAATGTGTGCCAAGTGGCCCAGGTCCAGGGTCTCGTCGGCACGGATGAAGCGTTTGGACAGCAGCGTGTGAGTGAACTCGGCGTAGCGAGGTTCTTCATAGACCGGTACCAGCCACCAGATCGGCGTGCGCCCGGCCAGCCAGATGGCGGTGCGGTAGAACTCGTCGAGCAACAGGTAATGTTGGGTGGTGCCGCAATCATCGGAGCTGAGCTGCGTATCGCGCTCACCGAGTACGAAGCGGGTCGGCTCGATCAGGAAAAAGTGCGCCTCGGCACCCATGCTCAGGGCCCAGGTTTCCAGCAACTGGCATTTCCTGCGCAATTCGGCCAGTTCGCTCTCGCCCAGGTCAGCTGCGTGGCACACCCACACGTCCATATCGCTCTGGTCGGCCTGCGCCAGCGTGCCGAGACTGCCCATCAGGTACAGCCCGTGAATCGGCCTTGGCGGGTTGCCATGGCGTGGCTTATAGGAGAACGAGCGGGTCAGGCGCTGAGCTTCGGCCAGGGCCTGGGCGTCGGGCTCGAAATTCGACAGCCCGGCCGGCGTGCTGCCCGATACATAACCGGGCAGCAGCGGATGATTAACATGAAAAAACAGCGGTAGCAGCGTCAGCACGCTCTGCTGGCGTGGCGTCAGCCCCTCGACGGCTCGCGCCATGCGGCCTTCGTTCAGGGTCATGAACCGCGCACGCAACTGGGCCAGCACCTTGCGGTCGATGCCTTCGTCCAGGTCGGGGCGGATTTCGTGGGTGCGGGTCATGTAGAACTCGGCGGCTCGCAGGGCCCGGCATGGGCGGCCGTGTAGGAGTTTACAGCCAGAAACGTAGGAGGTTTAGAGGGAAATGGCTTTCGAGGTTAAAAATCGAGACGCTCCATAATGCGGCCCTCGGAATCCGCAGGAAGCGGACTCCATGGGCGGCGTACGCTCTCAGGCTGCTTCTTTAGTGCTGGCGGTGGTGAGGATGGTCAGCAGGGTTTGGGCCTGCTCTGCAGCGTCTCGGCCAAGGCTGGTCAGGTAGCCTCCATCCGCTTGATCGATCAGCCCTTTCGCGTGGAGGCGCTTGGCCGCGGCGATGGCAGCGGGAGCGGCGGTCTGATGGACTTTCAGGCCTTCCTGGGTGCTGTCCAAGGGGAAGAGTACAAGGATTTCCAGTTCGGCAACCAACTCAGGGGTATACGACATAAGGACTCCAGACTTTCTAAAATTTATTAGAGGCTAGCAGACCATAAGGTGAACGCAATTTGCCGAACTGTCCAGCAGCGTTGCTGCGTGTCGGGATTAATCCTTTTCAGGCGGCAGATCGGGCAGTGCGCGCAGCGCTGTTTCATACCATTGGGTATCGAACGCGCGGTCCTCATCCAACATGGCGTCGATTTCGAACGCCAGCACATGAGCCATCAGATTCAGAATCTCCTCGCGCTCGTAACCCACCAGCGTCAACTTGTTGAACGTGGCCTTGGCGGCAGGCGGGTTGTCGTTTTCGATCTGGTTTTCGATCGCTTCGATCAACGTATTTTCGGTGAATGTTTCTTCGTCGCTATCGATATCGGTGGGCTCGCTCACGGCGGGACTCCTTCAAGGAAAGGGCGCCAGTCTACCCCCATTCAGCCAGGTGATGCTGCTGGTCAGATGGCCCGGCGGCGTCTATAACGCTTGCAGCCAACCCCGCACACGGCCTGGAGGCTTTGCGATGCTCAAGCTTTACGGATTTTCGGTCAGCAACTACTACAACATGGTGAAACTGGCGCTGCTGGAGAAGGGCCTGCCCTTTGAAGAAGTGCCGTTTTATGCCGGGCAAACCCCTGACGTTCTGGCCGTCAGCCCGCGCGGCAAGGTGCCGGTATTGGGGGTGAAGCAGGGGTTTATCAATGAAACCAGCGTGATTCTGGAATATATCGAACAAACCCAGGAAGGGCCGTCGCTGCTCCCGGCCGACCCGTTCCAGCGCGCCCAGGTGCTGGCGTTGTGCAGGGAGATCGAACTGTACATCGAGTTGCCTGCGCGGGCGTGTTTTGGCGAGGCATTTTTTGGCATGCAAGTGCCGGAGGCGATCAAGGAAAAATCCAGGGCGGAATTGCTGCTGGGCATCGCTTCGCTGGGAAGGCACGGCAAGTTTGCGCCGTATGTGGCGGGAGACAGCTTCACGATCGCGGATCTGTACTTTATGTACAGCCTGAACCTGGCCTGCGGGGTGGGGGATAAATTGTTTGGCCTGGACCTGCTGGCGCAGCTGCCGGCGGCCAAGGCATTGCTGGAACGTCTGAATGACATGCCTAACGCCCGGAAGGTAGAGGCTGACAGGCAGGCCGCGATGCCGGGGTTCATGGCGATGGTTGCGGCCAAAAAGTAATCAAGTACGGGAGGGGCAAAACCCCTCCCATATGTCTTAGCGACTGGCGAGCAGTGCCTGGCCGCGCACGACGGCTGCCTTCACCTGTGCCGGCGCCGTGCCGCCCACGTGGTTACGGGCGTTGACCGAACCTTCCAGGGTCAGCACGGCAAACACGTCCTGCTCGATCTGGTCGCTGAACTGGCGTAGTTCTTCCAGGCTCATTTCCGCCAGGTCTTTGCCGGTGTCCACGCCGTATTTCACGGCGTGGCCGACGATTTCGTGGCAGTCGCGGAACGGCAGGCCACGGCGCACCAGGTAGTCCGCCAGGTCAGTCGCCGTCGAGAACCCACGCAAAGCCGCTTCGCGCATGATGGCGTGCTTGGGCTTGATCGCAGGGATCATGTCGGCAAACGCGCGCAACGAGTCGCGCAGCGTGTCGGCGGCGTCGAACAGCGGTTCCTTGTCTTCCTGGTTGTCCTTGTTGTAGGCCAATGGCTGGCCTTTCATCAGGGTCAGCAGGCCCATCAGTGCGCCGAATACACGGCCGCTCTTGCCACGCACCAGCTCAGGCACGTCGGGGTTTTTCTTTTGCGGCATGATCGAGCTACCGGTGCAGAAGCGGTCCGGCAGGTCGATGAACTGAAATTGCGCGCTGGTCCACAGCACCAGCTCTTCGGAGAAGCGCGACAGGTGCATCATCGCGATGCTGGCGGCGGCGCAGAATTCGATGGCGAAGTCGCGGTCCGACACGCCGTCCAGAGAGTTGCCGCCCACGGCATCGAAGCCCAGCAATTGCGCGGTGTACTCACGGTCGATCGGGTAAGTCGTACCGGCCAGCGCGGCGCTGCCCAGGGGCATGCGATTGGCGCGCTTGCGGCAGTCCACCAGGCGCTCATAGTCGCGGCTGAGCATTTCGAACCAGGCCAGCAGATGGTGGCCGAATGTCACGGGTTGCGCAGTCTGCAGGTGGGTGAAGCCGGGCATGATGGTGTCCGATTCACGCTCGGCCTGCTCCAGCAAACCTTTTTGCAGGCGGGTGATCTCGGCCAGGATCAGGTCGATTTCATCGCGCAGCCACAAGCGGATATCGGTGGCCACCTGATCGTTACGGCTGCGCCCGGTGTGCAACTTCTTGCCGGTCACACCGATGCGGTCGGTGAGGCGCGCCTCGATATTCATGTGCACGTCTTCCAGGTCGACGCGCCAGTCGAAGGTGCCGGCTTCAATCTCACCGCGGATGGTGGTCAGGCCGTCGATGATACTGTCGCGCTCGGCGTCGGTCAGCACGCCGACTTTGGCCAGCATCGTGGCGTGGGCGATGGAGCCCATGATGTCGTGGCGGTACAGGCGCTGGTCGAAGGTGACGGAGGCGGTGAAGCGCGCGACGAAGGCGTCGACGGGTTCACTGAAGCGGCCGCCCCAGGACTGGTTGGTCTTGTCGGTGCTCATGGATTCGCTCGTGATTTGCTGTAAGTAAAAGGCATGGACGTGTGACGCCGATCATAACAGGGTTGCTCGCGGAGGCGGTGGCGAGGGTCGTCGGCATTTTTATTTGTACAAAGGATGGCTAAGTGCCTTGCCGCCGATCACGTCCGGGACGAGACTGGAGAAAGACGCTTATTGAAACGATATTTGACGATTGAGCAATGTCGCCTCGGCGAGCGTCTACAGTTGGACTGAGAGTGTATGAATGCACCAAAGTCGGCTATTGCGGTCAGAGCCCAGACTAACCATTAAACAAGGGGGGTATTCGGATTGTGTATCAGCAAACCCTACGACGATGCCCGAAGGCTGCAGGTCTTGGGCACTCTTGAACAGATCCGGGTAAATATGGGTGCCACCGTCGGGGCACTTTTTGCCGCTCGCACTAGTCTTAGCGTGGATCGCTGTGACGCAAGTCACCGCACCTGTCTACGTTATCCATGTGCGAGACTCACGCAGGAATCCAGCGCAATATGAATGTCCTGATCGTTGATGACGAACCCCAAGCCCGCGACCGACTGAGCCGTCTGGTCGGTGAGCTCGAGGGTTATACAGTCCTAGAACCGAGCGCCACCAGCGGTGAGGAAGCGTTGACGCTGATCGACAGCCTCAAGCCGGATGTACTGCTGCTCGATATCCGCATGCCGGGCCTGGATGGTCTGCAGGTTGCCGCCCGCCTGAGTGAACGCGAATCACCGCCGGCCGTGGTGCTGTGTGCGGCCCAGGAAGAGTTTCCCGCGCAGACGCTGGAAGACAGCGGTGTGAGTTTCGTGACTAAACCGGTGACGGCCGAAGCGCTGCTCAAGGCCCTGAAAAAGGCCGAGCGCCCCAGCCGCGCCCAGCTCGCCGCCTTGACCCAGCCTGCCGCCCAAAGTGGCAACGGCCCCCGCAGTCATATCAGTGCGCGTACCCGCAAGGGCATCGAGTTGATTCCCCTGAATCAAGTGGTGTACTTCATTGCCGACCACAAGTACGTGACCTTGCGTCACGAAGCGGGAGAAGTCTTGCTCGACGAGCCGCTCAAGGCCCTGGAAGATGAGTTCGGCGACCGCTTCGTGCGGATCCACCGCAATGCACTGGTGGCCAGAGAGCGTATCGAACGCCTGCAACGCACGCCATTGGGGCACTTCCAGTTGTTCCTCAAAGGGCTCAATGGCGATGCCTTGATCGTCAGTCGACGGCATGTCGCCGGCGTACGCAAGATGATGCAGCAGCTTTAGCTCGAGGGCTGTGGCGCAATTTGCATTCCTTATCCCGGTGCGACGAGGCCAGGGAGGCCCCGCACTTGCTGATTCAAATCAAGGCGTATTTGCCTGAGCTGTTATTATCTGCCGTATCTATTCAGTACGGATTGATTCATGTCCTCTCGCGAAATCCGCATCGCCACCCGTAAAAGCGCCTTGGCCCTATGGCAGGCCGAATACGTCAAAGCACGCCTGGAGCTTGCCCATCCGGGCCTCAAGGTGTCCCTGGTGCCCATGGTCAGTCGTGGCGACAAGCTGCTCGACTCACCGCTGTCGAAGATCGGCGGCAAGGGCTTGTTCGTCAAGGAGCTGGAAACCGCGCTGCTGGAGAACGAAGCCGACATCGCCGTGCATTCGATGAAAGACGTGCCGATGGACTTCCCTGAAGGCTTGGGCCTGTTCTGCATCTGCGAGCGCGAAGACCCGCGCGATGCCTTCGTTTCCAATAACTACGCATCGCTGGATGACCTCCCTTTGGGCAGCATCGTCGGCACGTCGAGCCTGCGACGCCAGGCTCAGCTGCTGACCCGCCGCCCCGACCTGCAGATCCGCTTTCTGCGCGGAAACGTCAACACCCGCCTGGCCAAGCTGGACAGCGGTGAATATGACGCCATCATCCTCGCCGCCGCCGGTTTGATCCGTCTCGGTTTCGAGGACCGCATCACTTCGGCCATCAGTGTCGAAGACAGCCTGCCAGCGGGTGGGCAGGGCGCAGTGGGCATTGAGTGCCGCAGCGCGGACAGCGAAATTCACGCGCTTCTCAAGCCTCTGGATCACTACGACACTGAAGTGCGCGTTACGGCCGAGCGTGCCCTGAACAAGCACCTCAATGGCGGCTGCCAGGTGCCGATTGCCTGCTACGCGGTGCTCGAAGGCGATAACCTGTGGCTGCGTGGCCTGGTGGGCGACCCCGACGGCGGCACGTTGCTGACCGCCGAGGTGCGTGGTCCGCAACGCGATGCGACGGCACTGGGGGTCCAGGTGGCTGAAGAGCTGCTGGCCAAGGGCGCCGGCGCCATCCTGCAAAAAGTCTATGGCGAGGCCGGGCCGCAGTGATCGGCTGGCGCTTGCTGCTGACGCGGCCCGCCGAGGAATCGGTGGCGCTGGCGGCGGCGTTATCCGACGTCGGGATCTACAGCAGCAGCCTGCCTTTGCTGGACATCGAGCCGCTGCCTGTCAGCCCGGAACGGCAGGCGGTACTTCGTGATCTGGGCCGTTACTGCGCGGTAATCGTGGTCAGCAAGCCGGCCGCGCGCCTGGCCTTGCAACACCTGGACAGGCAATGGCCTCAGGTGCAGTGGTTCAGTGTCGGCGCGGCCACCGCGCAGGTGTTGGCCGAGCGTGGCTACAGGGTTGATTACCCGCAAACCGGCGACGACAGCGAGGCTTTGCTGCAACTGCCGGCGTTGCGCGAGGCGATTGCTCGCCCCGATGCGCGAGTGCTGATCGTGCGGGGTGAGGGCGGTCGCGAGTTGCTGGCGCAACAGTTGCGCGCCAGAGGTGTTAGTGTCGATTATCTGGAGTTGTACCGGCGGCTCCTGCCTGAGTACGACGTCGGTGAACTGACGCGGCGCATCCAGTTGGAACGCTTGAACGGCGTGGTGGTCAGCAGTGGGCAGGGTTTTTTGCATCTGCAAGCCCTGGCCGGTGCCGATTGGCCACAGGTGGCACAACTGCCATTGTTCGTACCCAGCCCGCGAGTCCAGCAGATGGCGCAGGCTGCCGGCGCAGAAAAAGTTGTGGATTGTCGCGGCGCGAGCGCTGCGGCGTTGTTAGTGGCGTTACGCGGCATTGTCTTATAAAAAGATCCCGCCCCACTCTCTGATACGCAAAGGACGGATACGTGAGCGAAACAGCCTTGCCTAAAGATGAAGCTCAACCCGCACTTCAAGCGCCGGTCGAGTCAACGGTCACCGCGCCGCGCCGTGGCAATGGCCTGGCAGTCGTCGCCTTGCTGCTCGGCGTTGCCGGGGTGGCAGCCGGCGGTTGGGGCATCTGGCAGGTCCGTGCCCTGCAAGCCAGCGGCCAGCAGCAGACCGGTCAGGTGCAGGCCCTGGACGACCAATCCCAGTCCCTCAAGCAGAACCAGCAGCAACTGGCCGCGCGTCTGGCCCAGTTGCCAGCTGCGGACGAGCTGGAAGAGCGCCGTCGCCTGGTGACGCAGTTGCAGGCCGATCAACAACACTTGAGCCAGCGGCTGGAGACCGTGCTGGGTGCCAGTCGTCAGGACTGGCGCCTGGCCGAGGCCGAGCACTTGATCCGCCTGGCGAGCCTGCGTCTGTCGGCGTTACAGGACATCAACAGCGCCCTGGCGCTGGTGCAGGGCGCCGACGAGATTCTTCGCGAGCAAAGCGACCCAGGTGCGTACGCCGCGCGTGAGCAATTGGCCAAGAGCCTGGTGGCGCTGCGCAGTACCGAACAACCGGATCGCACCGGGCTTTACCTGCAATTGGCCGCCCTGCGCGACCAAGTGGTGCAGCTGGCGGCGATTGCGCCGGAGTATCAGTTGACCGAGCCTTCCAGCGATGGGCGGCCGACCACTGACACACAAAGCCGTTGGAGCGAATGGTGGGAGCAGATTTCCCGCTACTTCCGTATCGATTTCAACCCGGACGACAACATTCGTCCGCTGCTCGCCGGGCAAGGCTTGAACCAGGTTCGCCTGGCCTTGAGTCTGGCTCTTGAGCAAGCACAATGGGCTGCGCTCAATGGCGAGTCGGCGGTGTACAGTCGCTCGCTCGCAGAAGCGCGCAGTGTGCTGCAGGACAACTTCAATCAGGATAATCCCCAGAGCAAAGCGATGCTGGCGCGTATTGCCGAGCTTGAGCCTAAAGCCGTTTCGGTGGTGACGCCCGATCTGGCCGCCAGCCTGGCGGCCGTGCAGGCGTATCTTGATCGTCGTCACTTGTCCGCCGATGAAGCCAAGGCGGCTGCCAAGCCGGCGACCCAGGAGTAGAGCCGATGAAGCGTTTCTATGTGATCCTGGTGCTGGCGATTGCCATCGCCCTGGCGCTGGCCGTGGGCATTTCGAAACACACCGGCTACGTGCTGATTACCTACCCCCATGTGTTGCATTACGAGTCGAGCCTTTGGGCGACCCTGATCGCGGTATGTGGCATCGCCCTGGCAATCTATCTGATCCGCGTGGCGCTGAGCCTGGTCACCACGTCGAGCGGTGTGGTCAACCCCTGGTCGCGGCGTAACCGCAGCCGTCGTGTGCAGATTGCTATCGAGCAGGGCCAGATGGACCTCGCCGAGGGACGTTGGGCCAGCGCTGAACGCCATTTGCATCGGGCTGCCGAAGCTGAGCGCCAACCGTTGCTCTACTATCTCGGCGCCGCGCGTGCGGCCAACGAGCAGGGGCGCTACGAAGAGGCCGACGGCTTGCTCGAGCGGGCCCTTGAGCGTCAGCCCCAGGCTGAATTGGCGGTCGCCTTGAGCCACGCCCAACTGCAACTGGACCGTGGCGACACGGACGGGGCCCTGGTCACCCTGCAGGCGATGCATGAGCGCCACCCGCATAACGCGCAACTCCTGCGCCAATTGCAGCGCTTGCATCAGCAGCGTGGCGACTGGTCCTCAGTGATCCGGCTGCTGCCGGAACTGCGTAAGGACAAGGTGTTACCCGCCGCTGAACTGGCCGAATTGGAACGTCGCGCATGGGGTGAGAACCTGAGCCTGGCTGCTCAGCGCGAAGAGCAGGGCGAGGCGGGGTTGCAGTCGCTGGAGCGCGCCTGGCAACAACTCACCTCCGCCCAGCGCCAGGAACCACAGTTGGTGCTGGCCTATGCCGAACAGTTGCGCCAGTTGGGCGCAGACGCCAAGGCCGAGGAGGCCCTGCGCGCAGCGATCAAACGCGACTACAACAGCCACCTGATGCGACTGTACGGCCTTCTGCGCGGCAGTGACTCGGCGCGGCAGTTGAAGTTTGCCGAAGGCCGGCTCAAGGAGCATCCAGGCGACGCCAGCCTGCTGCTGACCTTGGGTCGCTTGTGTCTGCAGAACAGCTTTTGGGGCAAGGCGCGCGACTACCTCGAACGCAGCCTGCAGGTGCAGCGCAACCCCGAGGCCTGCGCCGAACTGGCACGCCTGTTGGCGCAACTGGGGGATACCGAGCGCAGCAACCAACTGTTCCAGGAAGGCCTGGGCTTGCTGGATAGCCGTCTGCTGGCGTCCCCCTTGCCAGTTCCCGCGCGAGTTTGATGTAGGAACAGAGCCGAGGGCTGCCTCAGATGCGTCTGAGCGTCAGCCCTTTCTGGGAGGTCAAAACTCGGCCGGGCGTTGCTGGCGGCAGCCTCCTACACACAGTGGCTTAAAGTCTTCCAGGTTCTGGCGGGATCTCCTTAAGCGCTCACGGAATCGGCTGATCTGTCGCGTATTGAAAGGAGTCAGGCCTTTCCTCTACCGTAGCCACCTGTCTTTCGCGATGCGGATAAAGCATGTCTTTGGCCCCTTCACGTTCCTTGTTTTTTCTGGCGTTCATGGCGGGTACGCTGACGTTGGGCGCTTCCTATTACCTCGAATTCGGAGCCTCGCTGCGCCCGTGTTTTCTGTGCCAAATGCAGCGCGTATTTCTAGCGGCGTTCACGTTGGTCAATCTGGTGGCCGCGCTCCATAACCCCAGGCGTCCCATCATCTACGTGTACGGCGTGGCGAGCATGGGCTGTGCATTACTGGGGGCGGCCACCGCCGTGCGCCAGGTCTTGCTGCAAAACTCCGCACCTGGGCAGGCCGCCAATTGTTGGCCGAACGCCAGCCACATGCTCGAAGATATTTCGTGGTGGCAGGCGCTGCAGCTGGCGGTCAAAGGCACCGTCGACTGCATGGAAATCAGCTGGACGCTGTTTGATTTGAGCCTCCCTGAGTGGAGCCTGCTGTTTTTCGTGGGAATGCTGATCCTGGGCATCATGCAGTTTTCACGGCTGCTGCTCAGGCGAGGCCTGCACCCTGCGAGGCATTAAAACCCGGCGGTGGTTTGTAGGACGGGATTAAACACTTGTATGAACTTTCTGTCCTGCGTACCTTGAAGCCACAGTCGTGCGGGCATAATCTGGCCCGCACGCGTTATTCAAACCGGTTGTCAGATGCAGCCTTGTTTCGCCCCCGCTTCCTTGAAGAGCGCGGGCATCAGGCGGCAGCGCCCCCTATTAGGGAAGAGAGATCATCATGTTGGAACGTTGCAAGAATGCTCGGGAACGCTGGGGTGGGGTGCACAAGCTGATCGACAGCTGGTTGAAGGCACGCCATGAACTGATTCGGGCTTTCGATGCGCTAGGTGCCGAGCCCGAGGCGTTGGCCGAGAAGCGCGAACCGTTGCAGGATTTCTGCGTTGTACTGGTGGATTACGTGTCGGCTGGGCATTTGAGCATTTACACCCAACTCACCAAAGAGGCCGAAGCGTTCGATGACCAGCGTGGCCTGGATTTCGCAAAGACCCTTTACCCGCGTATCGATGTGATTACCCAGATGTTGCTGACGTTTACCGAACTCTGTGATCAAGGCAAATGCGTCGCTGAAAAATTCAAAGAATTGGGTGCGCTGCTTCACGAGCGCTTCGAGCTGGAAGACTGCCTGATCGAAGTGCTGCACAACGCGCACAAGGAACAAACCGTCGCCCAGGCCTGACCTGGGGGATGCGATAAAAACGGTGCGCGGGTCGCACCGTTTTTTTTTGGCTTCAGGAACGCGTACCCAGCAGTTCGATCTCGAAAACCAGTGGCGTATAAGGCGGGATCAACTCGCCGGCACCGTCGGCGCCGTACGCCTGGGCCGATGGAATCACCAGGCGCCATTTCGCGCCCACCGGCATCTGTCGCAACGCGCTGCTCCAGCCGTTGATCACACTGTCCAGGCGAAACCACTGTGGTTGGTTGCTCTTGTCGAAGACTGTTCCATCGGGCAGTTGGCCGACGTATTTCACTTGAACCTGACTATTGGCCGACGGCGTGTTGCCCGTGCCGGGCGTGAGTTCGGTGAGCAGGATTCCATCCGCTAATTCACGAACGCCTTTTGAGGCTTTTTCCTTGGCGAGGAATTGTTGCTCGGCGGCCAATGCCTTTTCGCTTTGGGGGATCTGGGCAGCGGCTTCGATCTGCGCCTCGTGCTGCGCCAGGATCTGCTCGATGCGTGCAGCGTCCAGCGCCAGTGGCTTGCCTTGATAGGCCTGCTGGAGGCCGTCGATCAGGGCTTGTATCTGCAGGTCGGGAACCTCCTGACGCAGGCGTTCGCCGAGGCTGGCACCCACGCTGTAGGCGAGGTCGTGCCGATCCTGGTCGTTGGTCTTGGACGGCGATGATTCGCTCGCACCGGCCACTGGGATCGCCAGGCCAAGCACAAGAAAAAGGTAGCGCAACATGGGCATCCTCCAGCCGAAAGTGCGACGGATTATGCCAGTGTGGAAAGGTAAAAAGTGCTGGGTATTTTCGTCATCCCAATAAGAATTTTCGTACGGTGCAACGCAAGGCTATCGATACTGTCAACATGCGCTAGCGGCGGTAAGAGCAGAGGGCTAGTATGAGCCGCACCCACGTCAGCCAGGAGGTAAACCATGTCGGCCAAACAGAAGCCTGTTAATACCCCGTTGCACTTACTCCAACAACTCTCGGGCAGCTTGCTCGAACATCTGGAAAGCGCATGTTCCCAAGCGTTGGCTGATGCAGAAAAACTGCTCGCCAAGCTGGAGAAACAACGTGGTAAGGCGCAAGAAAAGCTGCACAAATCCCGTACCAAATTGCAAGATGCCGCCACTGCCGGCAAAGCCAAGGCACAAGCCAAGGCCAAAGACGCCGTCAAAGAACTTGAGGACCTGCTGGACGCCCTCAAGGATCGCCAGGCCGAAACCCGTGCCTACATTTCCCAACTGAAAAAAGATGCTCAGGAAAGCTTGAAGCTGGCCCAGGGCGTTGGTCGTGTGAAAGAAGCAGTGGCTAAGGCGTTGGGTGCTCGTACCCCCGTGAAAGCTGTTGCAGCAAGCACCGCTAAAAAGCCATCGGCCAAACCAACCGCCAAGCCTGCAGCCAAAACCGCTGCCGCTAAACCAGCAGCCAAGCCTGCAGCTAAAACCGCTGCCGCTAAACCAGCAGCCAAGCCTGCAGCCAAAACCGTTGCCGCTAAACCAGCAGCCAAGCCTGCAGCCAAAACCGTTGCCGCTAAACCAGCAGCCAAGCCTGCAGCTAAAACCGCTGTCGCTAAACCAGCAGCCAAGCCAGCAGCCAAAACCGTTGCCGCTAAACCAGCAGCCAAGCCTGCAGCCAAAACCGCTGCCGCTAAACCAGCAGCCAAGCCTGCAGCCAAAACCGTTGCCGCTAAACCAGCAGCCAGGCCAGCAGCCAAAACCGCTGCCGCTAAACCAGCAGCCAAGCCAGCAGCTAAAACCGCTGCCGCTAAACCGGCTGCCAAGCCTGCGGCTAAAACGACTGCCGTCAAGCCAGCAGCCAAGCCAACGGCTAAACCCGCTGCCGCCAAACCGGCCGCTGCAAAGCCTTCGCCGGCCAAGCCCGCTACTCCAGCAGCGACCCCGGCAGCATCCACCGCTGCAACCGCACCGGCCAGCAGCACCCCTGCATCGGCGACGCCAACCGCTGCCCCAACCAGCGCCTCTTAAGTGCCGGTGGCCGCGACGCGCAGCTGCTGCAGCGCGTCGTGGTCAAGGTTGGCGGCATCCTCAGCCGCCAGTCTTTCCAGCCAGTGCTGTTGATCTGCCCGCTCGCCAGATGACCATGTTTCGATCAACTCTTCGAGACGCATCAACAACTGCCGTTCGGCCTCCAACTCCATCGACTTGATCCGTTCCCGTAAGGCAGCCAACGGCTTGTCCTGCTGCGCGTTCGTTCGCCATTGCACACGCAACTGGCGTAACGGCTCGATCACCTGCGTCTGCCAAGGGCCGGCAATTTGCCTGAGCGCCTGCAATCGCTCGGCGGTCGGGATAATGCCGCGTTGTTCCAGCCATGCGCCGCAGAGCACCAGGCACACGTCCGCCCCTTGCGCCTGAAGGCGCAGGCAGGCGGCTTCTATGCCCGGGCGGGCATACATCGAAAGAGCAAAGCTCCACAGGTCAGCGCACATAGTCACACCCAAGCCAGCGGCGAACGAAGCTGGTAGACTCCGCCGCCATTATGATCCGACTTCAAAGCCTAACATTACAGCGTGGCCCGCAACGTCTTCTCGAAGACGCCGAGCTGACCCTGCACGCCGGTCACAAAGCCGGCCTGATCGGTGCCAATGGCGCCGGCAAATCCACGTTGTTCGCGCTGTTGCTGGGCGAGCTGACTCCGGACTCCGGCGACTGTCTGCTGCCGGCCGACTGGCGCATCGCTCATATGCGCCAGGAGATCGACACCCTGGACCGTATCGCGATCGACTACGTGCTCGATGGCGACCTGCGCCTGCGCCAGGTGCAGCACGACCTGGCCGAAGCCGAAAAAGCTCAGGACGGCGCCGCCCAGGCGCGCCTGCACTCGGAGCTGGACAGCGCCGATGGCTACACTGCCGACGCTCGTGCCCGCAAGATGCTCGCCGGTCTGGGATTTACCAACGAACAGATGGACCGCCCGGTCGCCGACTTCTCCGGCGGCTGGCGCATGCGCCTGAACCTGGCCCAGGCGCTGATGTGCCCCTCGGACCTGTTGCTGCTCGACGAACCGACCAACCACCTGGACCTCGATGCGATCCTGTGGCTGGAAGATTTCCTCAAGAGCTACCAGGGCACCTTGCTGCTGATTTCCCACGACCGGGACTTCCTTGACGCGGTGGTCGATAACATCGCCCATGTCGAACAGAAGAAAATCACCCTGTACCGCGGCGGCTACACTGCGTTCGAACGTGCACGTGCCGAACGCCTGGCCCAGCAGCAACAGGCCTACGAGAAACAGCAGGCGCAACGCGCGCACATGGAAAGCTACATCGCTCGGTTCAAGGCCCAGGCCACCAAGGCCCGTCAGGCCCAGAGCCGGATCAAGGCGCTGGAGCGCATGGAAGAGCTGTCGGCGGCCCACGTCGATTCGCCGTTCGACTTCGTGTTCCGCGAGTCGGTGAAAATCTCCAGTCCATTGCTGGATCTTTCTGACGCGCGCCTGGGCTATGGCGATAAAACCATCCTGGAGAAGGTCAAGCTGCAACTCACGCCGGGTGCGCGGATCGGTTTGCTCGGCCCTAACGGCGCGGGCAAGTCGACATTGATCAAGAACCTGTCAGGTGAACTGGAGCCTTTGGCCGGCCGCCTGACCCGTGGCGAAAACACCGTGGTGGGTTACTTCGCCCAGCATCAGTTGGACTCCCTGGACGCCAAGGCCAGCCCGTTGCTGCACCTGCAGCGCCTGGCACCGACCGAGCGCGAGCAGACCCTGCGCGACTTCCTGGGTGGCTTCGACTTCCGTGGCGCGCGCATCGATGAGCCGGTGCTGAATTTCTCCGGCGGCGAAAAAGCCCGTCTGGCCCTGGCCCTGATCGCCTGGGATCGCCCGAACCTGCTGCTGCTCGACGAGCCGACCAACCACCTGGACCTGGAAATGCGCCTGGCGCTGACCATGGCTTTGCAGGAGTTCAGCGGTGCGGTGTTGGTGGTCTCCCACGACCGCCATTTGCTCAAGAGCACCACGGATAATTTCCTGCTGGTGGCCGATGGCAAAGTCGAAGAGTTCGATGGCGACCTCGACGACTACGCCCGCTGGCTCACCGATTACCGCCTGCGTAATGCGCCGGCCAGCAACACGCCGGTCAACCCGGACAAGACCGACAAAAAGGCCCAGCGCCAGGCCGCCGCTGCGTTGCGCCAGCAATTGGCGCCGCACAAGCGCGAAGCCGATAAGTTGGAGGCCGAGCTGGGCAAGGTGCACGAGCGGTTGGCCAAAATCGAAGCCAGCCTCGGTGACAGTGCCGTGTACGAAGCCGCACGCAAAGACGAACTGCGCGACCTGCTGGCCGAACAGGCCAAGCTCAAGGTGCGCGAAGGGCAATTGGAGGAAGCCTGGATGGAAGCCCTCGAACTGCTTGAAACCCTGCAGGCGGAGCTGGAGGCGCTGTCCTGATGGAGGCATTGCAACTGCCGGCAGAGTGGGTCGAGCCTGTGTGGATTGGCGCGCAGATCCTGTTGATCCTGCTGGCCGGTTACCTGGCGCAGCGCTTTGTGGGCAAGGGCCTCACGCGCCTAGGCGAGCGCTACCCATTCCCGCCGCAACTGCTGATGCCGCTGCGGGGCGGCCTGCGCTGGCTGATCATGGGCAGCGCGCTGATCTTCGTGCTCGGCCGCCTCGGTGTGTCCGCCACGGTGTTGTGGACCGCGTTGTCGGGGTTTGTGGCGGTCGCCGCCGTGGCGTTTTTTGCCATGTGGTCGGTGTTGTCCAACCTGCTCTGCGCGATTCTGATCTTTACGGTCGGACCGTTTCGTCTGGGTGACATTGTGGAATTGGTGGATACCGTCGACAAACCGGGCGTCAAGGGGCGGGTAGTGGCAATCAATCTGCTCTATACCACGCTGGTCGAAGTGGAGGCCGCAGGCACCGACAGCGCGATCGTGCAGGTGCCTAACAGTCTATTCTTCCAGCGCTCGGTGCGACGTTGGCCGGGCACCCATGTGTTCCCGGGCGACCGCTAGCGTTCATATCGAGTAAAAATTGATAGCCAGCCGTTGGTCGCTGGCGTTAGCTTTAGGCACAACCGCTAACTCTCTGCGAGGTGTGTCATGGCACTCGATACGTGGCTGGCCTTTTTCCTGGCCAGTTGGATCATCTCCCTTTCTCCCGGCGCCGGCGCCATCGCCTCGATGTCCAGTGGCCTGCAATACGGCTTTCTGCGCGGCTACTGGAATGCCATCGGCCTGCAACTGGGCCTGGCGATGCAGATTGCCGTGGTCGCGGGCGGGTTGGGTGCCATTCTCGCCGCATCGTCCACCGCGTTCTATGCGATCAAATGGTTCGGTGTGGCGTACCTCGTGTACCTGGCCATCAAGCAATGGCGTGCCTTGCCTCTGGACATGGCCAACGATGCGGCCGTGCGCCCCGTCGGCAAGCCGATGGCGATGATGTTCCGTGGTTTTCTGGTCAATGCCAGCAACCCCAAGGCCTTGGTGTTCATGCTCGCGGTGTTGCCGCAGTTCGTGAACCCGCAGGCGCCGTTGCTGGTTCAATATTTGATCATCGGCGCGACGATGATCAGCGTCGATATGATCGTGATGGCGGGCTACACCGGGCTGGCGTCGAAAGTGTTGCGCCTGTTGCGCACGCCCACGCAGCAAAAACGCGTGAATCGTACGTTTGCCGGGTTGTTCGTGGGAGCGGCGGGGTTTCTGGCCAGCCTGCATCGCGCAACGGCGTAACTGGCCAAACCGAGTCAAGAATGTGGGAGGAGGCTGGCCACTTCCCACATTGTGTTGCCTGGAGGATTAACGGTCAGCGCAGAATCTTCGGCGCTTCGTCCCTTGGCAGATTGCTACGCGGTGTCGGCTGGCCAGGTTCCTGATAGCCACCGCCCAATTGCTCTGCCAACTGCCTGGCCACATCCTCACCCAACGCTTTGGACACTTCCTTCACCACCCGTGGCCGGTTCAAGCTCACGCGGATGTCACGGCTGTTCACCAGTTTAGTGTCCTGGCCTTCGCCCATGGCGGTGAACGCCGACGTGATCTCGTAGGTGCGGGTGTTGATCAGGCTGAAATCCGCCACCAGCGTCAGGCCCAGCACAGCCGAATAACTGTTGGTGTGGTCCAGGGCGTCGATGTCCTGGGTGAAGTCGATATCCGACAAAGTGCCGAACAGCACGTAATCGGCCCCCTTGAAGTGGCCGGCCTTGATGCGCTTGATGACGTCGTAGACGTCACCCTTGGCATCGGCGGTATAGGGCGTGCCCTGCACCAGCTGAAACTGCCGCGACTTGAGGATCTCCCCCTTGATATCACCGCTGAATTTACGCAGCTCGGTCTGCTCGATATAGCTGGTACGGCTTTCGTACTCGCTGTAATTCGAGGCGCCACTGGCGTGGTAGGCGCTGGCCTGAAAGGTGTCGCTGGCCGAGACCTGGTGGATGTACTCCTCGACCCGCGCCTCGTAGGCCAGGTCGGTCACTGCGATCTTCGGCGCGGCCGAGGCGCCAAAGGCGCACAGCAGGCCGATCATGCCGATCCATGCACGCATTGTTCAGCGCTCCGTGGTTTTGCGGATTTCTTTTTCGTCCATCCATTCGGCCACGCCGCTCTCGACGTCGATCAACTGCAGGCTGAATTTGTAGAACACGTCCTTGTAGTCCGAGCTGCGCTTGACGATGGAACTGATGGAGCCTTCCAGACGGTACTGGGCAGCGACCATGTTGCCGGTCTTGCTGACCGTGGACTTCTTGTACAGGCCGCTCTGGTTCTGCAGCTTGAGCTGGTCGACCTGGCTCTGCATGTCGGTATTGTCGCTGGCGAAGCGCGCGGTGCCCGTCTTCATCAGTTGGGTCTTGATCGACGTGGTGATCTCGCGGGTATCGATGTACTCGCTGGTCTTGTTCTTCACGTCGTACACCTGCACCACCGGGCGACCTCGCAGCACGCCGGACTGCGCCAGGGAGCGGGTCATGCTTTCGGCGATCATCTGCAGGTCGGTGGAGCCGAACTCGTTGGTCACGGTTTCCACGGCCTTGGTGTCGCCGTAGTTGATGTGCTTGCTGCCGAGTACCGGCGAGGTATTGGCGCAACCGCTGGCCAGGACGGCGACCACGGCGAGCATCGAGAAGCGTGCAAACATGGGGAAATCTCTCAGAAAGGGTGAGCGGCTCAAGGGGTTTTCACTTCAAGACGAAAGTCCGCCGCCTGGGGCAGGTTGGCGATGGCCGGCAGGAAGGTGGCCTGGTTGGCGTACAGGTTGAGCACTTTCCAGGTCTCTTCGTCGCCTACCGGGAAGCCATCGGCGCCCAGCCAGGCGAAGCGGTAATACATCGTCTGGTTGCTGCTGGTGATGTTGCTCAGTTGCACTTTGGCGGTCAGGAAGCCGTTCTCGCGCGCGACGCGGATAGCGCCGACGGCGATGCCCTTGAACTTGCCCATCACCACGATTTTGCTGGCGGCGCTGCCGGGCGCCGGCGGCGGCGGGGTGGCGCAGCCGACGAGCAGGACCAGCGCCAAAGCGCCGAGGATGAAATGACGCATAGCGTGCTCCTTACGGTTGTTTAAGGGTGGCGATTGCCTGAGGCGTGCTGCTCGGCACGACATGGGCCGCGAGGCCACCGGCAAACACTTGGTTGCCGACCACGCGCAGAGTGATCACCTGATAGCGCTGATCGGCCTTGACCGTCACCAGCGTGCCGCCCAGCGCGTTGGGCAGGCTGACCTGGTGCTCGCCGTGCTTGAGGCGCAGGCGCGTCACTTGGGTCATGTCCGGTAAGGTGCGCCAGGTGCGGGTGTCGGCGCCCTCGGTCACGGCCGAAGCGATGCCCAGTACCAGGCCCGCCATGGGGTTGGTCTTGTTCAGGTTGTTCTGCGCCACGCCACGGCTGACTGCGCGTACGGTGGTGCGCAGGATGATCCCCGGCATGTCGTCGCGCAGGGCGCGGCGGGACATGGCGGTGGTGCTGTTGAGCGCGGTGAGGTTCTGTTGCTGGCCGTCGACACCGATCTGAGCGAAGGTGGCGGTGGAGGTGTCGGCCTTAATCACGGGGAACGACAGCGGGGTGATCACCAGGTTGCCGTTGATGGGGATCGGCAACGGCAGGCGGATCGAGTCGCGGGCCGGCGCCAGGCCGCTCTGAACCACAATCAGCACGTCGGTTTCATTGGCGCCGACCTTGGATTTGTCCAGGTCTCGCAAGGCCTGCTCCAGCAGCGGGGTATTGGGGCGCAGCTCGGCCGCCTTGCGATAGCCGGGCGCGGCCAGGTCTTTTTCGCCCAGGGCTTCGTAGACGAAGCCGGCCAGGTAGTGGCTGAACGCACTCTGGTAGCTGTTTTTCAGGCCGACCACTTCCGGCGCGTTCAGGGCCGCCACCGGGTAGCCATTGAGGTCTTTGAGCTGGGTGGTCACGCCCTGGCGCTCGGCCTCGTCTTCGCGCTTGAGGTATTCCTTGTCGCGCAGATCGGCGATCACGGCTTCGCGCTCGTGGGTTTTCTTGATCTCGGTGCGGGCGCCGTCGAAGTCGTTCACCGCCAGCAGGTTCAAAGCCATCTGGGTGGTCAGCATGACTTTTTCGTAGTCGTAGCCTTCGTAGCGGCGCACTTTGTCGTTGGCCAGGAAGCTACCGAACTGGGCGAGGTACCTGGCGCTGTCGAACTTGACCGACTCTTCCCATTTGTAGACTTGCAGGTCGGCGCTGCGCCAGGCGGTCTGGCTGCCGGTCAGGTCGCCCTTGGCGCGCAGCAGCTCACCTTTTTCGAAGAAATACAGCAGGTCTTTGTCTTCGCCGGTGTTGTTCTTCTCCAGCAGATTCAATGCTGCATCGACGTTGCCGGTGGCCAGTTGCTGGTTAGTGGCTTGCAGCTCGGTGTCGTAGCTGCGCAACATCGAACAGCCGGACAGCAAGGTCACCGCCGCGAGCGCAAGCGGAGTTAAGGCGCGAAATGCCATGCAGATTTCTTCCCTGAAAGTAGTCAGCCAATGTGGTCATTGCGCATAAAAAACGGCAATGACATTCCCTTTCGCACTAACAGGGCGCGGCATTATAGGCGCCATAGCTGGCAAAACAATGGCTTTTTGCTGTGATGTGCTCCACAGAATGCCACTACTGAACACGTAAACCGATGCGCTCAGGTGTTCCAGGTCACGAACGGCTTGAGTCAAATCCCTTATCGTTAAACAATGTGTTACTTCGTATTTCCCTTTGAGATTCATTCATGACTGCCCCCCACCGTTTTCTCGCCTGGCTGGTGTTGCCGGCGTTGATGTCGTGCAGCTTCAACCTGTTGGCCGCGACGGCCGAGGGCGCGCCCCAAGCCCTGCATTTGCTGGACTACATCGGTGCTGATTACCCGCCGACCGTGGACGCGGGCAGGGTGGTGGACACCTCGGAATACCGCGAGCAGGTTGAGTTTCTTGGGGTGTTGCAAGGTTTGGTGGCGGACTTGCCGGCCAAGCCGGAACGCGCCGAGCTGGTAACGGGCGTCGAAGAACTGCGCGCGGCGGTGACCGCTCGTCAGGACGGTGCCACCGTTGCCCGTCAGGCCCGGCAGTTGGGCGCCAAGCTGGCGGTGGCCTATGAAGTGAGCCAGGCCCCGGCCATTACGCCTGACCCGACGCGTGGCGCACCGCTCTACGCCCAGCATTGCTCGGTATGCCACGGCACCGCCGGCGCCGGCGATGGCCCGGCGGGCGTGGGCCTTACGCCGCCGCCGGCGAATCTACGGGATGCCGCGCGGCTGGATCGCCTGAGCCTCTACGCGATCTACAACACCTTGGGCCTGGGCGTCGAAGGTACCGACATGCCGGCGTTCGCCGATCAGTTGGACGACCGTCAGCGTTGGGACCTGGCCACCTACATCGCCGGGTTTACCGCCGACCCGGCGGCCGCCAAGAGCGAGCAGCCATTCAACCTCGCTGACCTGGCCCGGCGTACACCCAATGAAGTGTTGGCCGCCGACGGCGCCGTTGCTGCCGCGACCTTCCGCGCTCAGCGCGCGCAGCCGCCACAGGTCAAGCGCGGCCCGGCGCAGTTGCTCGACTACACCGCGACGACCTTGGACAAAAGCCTCGCCGCGTACCGCAATGGCGATCACGACCAAGCCTACGACCTGTCGGTAGCCGCCTACCTGGAAGGTTTCGAGCTGGTGGAAAGCTCTCTGGACAACGTCGATGCCAACGTGCGCAAGGACACCGAGAAGGCGTTGATGGCGTATCGACAGTCGTTGCAGGACGGGCTACCGATCGAGCAAGTGCAACAGCGCCTGGACGTCGCCAAGGCCAAGCTCACCGCGTCGGCCGATTTGCTCGGTGGCGATGGCCTGAGCTGGTCGTTGAGCTACATCTCCGGTTTGCTGATCCTGCTGCGGGAAGGCCTGGAGGCGATCCTGGTATTGGCGGCGATCCTGGCCTTCCTGCGTAATACCGGCCAGCAGTCGGCGGTGCGCAGCGTCAACGCGGGCTGGGGTTTGGCGCTGTTGGCCGGTCTGGCTACCTGGGCACTGGCCGCGTATGTGATCGACGTCAGCGGCGCCCAGCGTGAATTGCTGGAAGGGTGCACGGCGTTGTTCGCCAGCGTGATGGTGCTGTGGCTGGGGGTCTGGATGCACGACCGACGCCACGCAGCGGCCTGGCAGGACTACATCAAAAGCAGCCTGGTAGGCGGCGGTGGGCGCTTTGGTTTTGCGGTGCTGGCGTTTTTCTCGGTATACCGCGAGCTGTTCGAAGTGATCCTGTTCTACGAAACCCTATGGCTGCAAGCCGGTCCGGCCGGACATAACGCGGTGCTGGCGGGGGGCGCCACGGCGCTGGTGCTGCTGGTGGGCCTGGCCTGGGTGATCCTGCGCGGCTCGGCGAAGCTGCCGCTGGCGCTGTTCTTCGGTATCAACGCGGCGCTGCTGTGCGCGCTGTCGGTGGTATTCGCCGGGCATGGCGTCAAGGCATTGCAGGAGGCCGGTGTCTTCGGCACGCGGCCGGTGGCGTTCTTTGACTTCGACTGGCTGGGCATCCACGCCGACGCCTACTCGCTGAGTGCGCAGGTGGTGGCGATCCTGGCGATTGTGGTGCTGTACGGCCGAAGCCGCCTGGCCGAAAGACGTCGAGTGGCGGTCTAGACGTGCGCGTGTGGATCGATGCCGACGCGTGCCCACGCGCGGCCAAGGACCTGGTGGTGAAGTTCGCCCTCAAGCGCCAGTTCGAAGTGGTGCTGGTAGCCGGGCAGAGCCAGATCAAGCCTGGCTTTTCCTGCGTGAAATTGATCGTGGTGCCGAGCGGCCCGGACGCCGCCGATGACTACCTGGTGGAACATGCGGTGCCCGGCGAACTGGTGATTTGCAGCGACGTACCGCTGGCTGATCGTTTGGTGAAAAAGGGCGTCACGGCGCTGGACCCGCGAGGCAAGGAGTTCAGCCCGGCAAACATGAGCGAACGGTTGGCGGTGCGCAACCTGTTCACCGACCTGCGTGAACAGGGCCAGATGGGCGGCGGACCACCGCCCCATGGAGAGAAGGACAAGCAGGCGTTTGCCAACGCGCTGGATCGCATCCTCACGCAGTTGATGCGTCAGGAGTGAGCGGGCCTGTAGCGATCAGGCGCTCACTCATCGTTCTCGTGGGTCAACTCCAGCACGCGATCCACCAGTTTGTTGATGCCTGACGCCACCTCGCTGATGTTCTTGCCCAGCATATAGGCGGGCGTGCTCACCAGTTTGCGCGGTTTATCCTCGACGATGTCTTCTACCGAGCACTCCTGATGGGTAGCGCCCATTTTATTGAGGGCGGCCGAGGTATCGGGATCGTTACCGATGGTGCATGTCACGCCCGGCCCATAGATCTTCGCGGCCAGGGCCGGCGAGATGCAGATCAGCCCGACGGGCTTGCTCGCCTCGGCAAAGGCCTCCGCCAACGCCAGTACCTGCGGGTTGACGCTGCAGGCGGTGCCTTCGCTGGCAAAATTCGACAGGTTCTTCGCCGCGCCAAACCCGCCGGGCACGATCAGTGCGTCGAAGTCGTCGACATTGGCCTGGCTGATGTCCTTCACCTCGCCACGGGCGATGCGCGCCGACTCCACCAGTACATTGCGTGATTCGGGCATTTCTTCGCCGGTCAGGTGATTGATCACATGGTGTTGGGCGATATCGGGTGCAAAGCATTGGACCTGAGCGCCGCGCTGATCCAGGCGCAGCAGGGTGATCACGCTTTCTTGGATCTCTGCGCCGTCATACACGCCGCAGCCGGAAAGGATCACTGCAATCTTTTTGCTCATGGGCGTTTCTCCTGAGTTCTTGGCGTTAAATGTCTACTAATTTGTAACCTGTTGCCAATGGGATCTCACAGCACTGCACCTAATCTTGATGTAACAAAAATAGACCGGACTTGCCCATGGACTTCGTGCCTTACGCGGTACCGTTTTTCATTGCCTTGATCGTGGTGGAATTGCTCGCCGACCGTTGGCGCGGCCAGCGCAATTACCGGGTGGCGGATGCCATCAACAGTCTGAGCACCGGTGTGCTGTCCACCACCACGGGCCTGTTGACCAAGGGTGTGGGTGTGTTGACCTATGCCTTTGCCCTTGAGCATCTGGCGCTGTTGGAGTTGCCGGCGCAGAGCCCATGGACGTGGCTGTTCGCGTTCGTGTTCTATGACTTCTGCTACTACTGGCTGCATCGGCTGGGGCATGAGCGCAACATCCTGTGGGCGGCACACTCGGTGCATCACCAGAGCGAGGACTACAACCTCACCACTGCCCTGCGCCAGACCAGCACGGGCTTTTTGCTGAGCTGGATCTTCTACCTGCCCCTGGCTGTGCTCGGTGTGCCGTTGGTGGTGTTTATCAGCGTGGCGTCGCTCAATCTGCTGTATCAATTCTGGGTGCATACGCGGCATGTGCCCAAGCTGGGTTGGTACGAGTGGTTCTTCGTCACGCCGTCCAATCATCGGGCCCATCATGCGCAGAATGCTCTCTACATGGATCGCAACTACGGCGGGGTGTTCATTATTTGGGACCGTCTATTCGGCAGCTTCCAGGAAGAGGACGAAAACGAACCGGTGATCTTCGGCGTGACCACGCCGCTGGCCAGTTGGAACCCGCTGTGGGCCAACCTGCAGTTCTATGCCCAACTGTGCAGCGATGCGCGGCGCACGCACAGCCTATGGGACAAGCTACGCATCTGGTTCATGCGTACCGGCTGGCGCCCGGCGGACGTGAAGGCCAAGTACCCGTTGGCCAAGCCGGACCTGAGCCAGTTCAGCAAGTTCGAGGTGCCGCTGGATGTACGTCAGCAGGTGTACGTGGCCCTGCAATTTGTGGCCTACGCAGGCTTTGGCAGTTACTTGATGAACGTCGGCCAAGGCCTGCCCACGGCAGCGCTGATCCTGGGCTGGGGCGCGATGGCGCTGGGCTTGTTTGCCTTGGGCGTGGCCCTGGAGAATCGTCCCTGGGCATTGACGGCCGAGCTGGTGCGCCTGGCGCTGAACGTGCCGCTGGTATGGCTGGCGCCGTTGGTCGGGCTGTGGCCGGCAAGCCCGTTGGCCTGGCTGGGACTGGCCAGTTACAGCCTGCTCAGCGTGATCGGCCTTTACTGCTGCAGAAGCCGGCTTACTCGACTGGTGTCTTAGGTTGCTCGCTCGGCACCGGTTCGGCAGCGCGCTGGGCTTGCGCGTCGGCGCAGGCCTGACGGGCGATACGCGCATTTTTGAAGCGACGGCGCAGCCACAGACCGAAACCCAGCACCAGCAGCGCGCCCAGCACCCACAGCTCGTACTTCTTGACGCTGCCCAGCATGCCTTCGAGCACCGCGCCAAAATGGTACGCCGCTGCGCCCAGCGCGGCCGCCCAGATCGCGGCGCCGATGCCGTTGAGGATCAGGTAGCGCAGCGGCGGATAGCCGGACAGCCCGATCGCTACCGGCATCACGGTGCGCAGCCCGTAGACGAAGCGGAAGCTCAGCACCCAGATGTCCGGGTGCTTACGGATATGTTCCAGTGCCTTGTCACCCATCAATTGCCAGCGCGGTTTGCGCGCCAGCAGCTTGCGGCCATGCTTGCGCCCCATGTAGTACCAGAGCTGGTCGCCGGCGTAGCTGCCGAAGAAGGCAACGACCACCACCAGATTGATATCCATGTAACCACGGAACGCCAGAAAGCCTGCGAGCACCAGAATGGTTTCGCCTTCGAAGAAGGTGCCGAGGAAGAGGGCAAAGTAGCCGAAGTCATGCAGAAATTGTTGAAGCATGGTCTGGGTGCTGGCGAAATGAACGCGCAGCCTACGCCTTCGCGAACATTCATGAAAGTATCGAGATGTGTCACGAAGTGAACAATTCCTACGGAAACGACGAATGCGACTACAGGTCGCATCGATAAGCACAACTGTCATTCCTTCGTCATAATGGCCGCTTATAACTGCAACGCTCGCCCGTGAACCCGGGCTCAGGAGTCTGTCGTGAGCTTTACCCCTGCCCATCGCCTGTTCCCCGCCACCCGTCTGCGTCGCAATCGCCGTGATGACTTTTCTCGCCGCCTGGTTCGTGAAAACGTGCTGACGACCGGTGATCTGATTCTGCCGGTGTTTGTGCTGGACGGTGAGAACCGCCGCGAAGCGGTGGCGTCAATGCCTGGCGTAGAGCGACTGACCATCGACCTGCTGCTTGAAGAGGCGGCCGGTTGGGTTGAGCTGGGGATTCCGGCCCTGGCGTTGTTTCCCGTGACTCCCGCTGAACTCAAGTCCCTGGATGCTGCCGAAGCCTGGAACCCGGACGGGATAGCCCAGCGCGCCACCCGTGCACTGCGTGAACGCTTCCCGGAGCTGGGAGTGATCACCGACGTGGCGCTGGACCCGTTCACCACCCACGGCCAGGATGGCATCCTGGACGCTGACGGCTATGTCGAGAACGACATCACCGTCGATGCACTGGTCAAGCAGGCGTTGTCACATGCCGCGGCCGGCGCGCAGGTGGTGGCGCCGTCGGACATGATGGATGGCCGCATCCAGGCGATTCGAGAGGCCCTGGAGCTGGCCGGCCACGTCAACGTGCGGATCATGGCCTATTCGGCCAAGTACGCCAGCGCCTACTACGGCCCGTTCCGCGATGCGGTGGGCTCGGCGTTGAACCTGGGCAAGGCTGATAAAGCCTCGTACCAGATGGACCCGGCCAACAGCCACGAGGCCTTGCACGAAGTGGCCGCCGATCTGGCCGAAGGGGCGGATATGGTGATGGTCAAGCCCGGGATGCCGTACCTGGACATCCTTTACCGGGTCAAAGAGGAATTCAAGGTGCCGACCTTCGTGTATCAGGTCAGCGGCGAATACGCCATGCACATGGCTGCAATACAGAATGGATGGTTGAGTGAAGGGGTGATCCTTGAATCCCTGACTGCCTTTAAACGTGCCGGGGCTGATGGCATTCTGACCTACTTTGCCGCCCGCGCCGCCCAATTGCTTAGAGAGCAACAATAGCCCTCACAGGAACACTCGATGAATACCGAAGGACTCTCCGAAGTTGCCGTAAAAGACGCCCACCCGGTGGTGGAGCAAGTCACCGAGACGCCGCCGGAACATGAGCCGCTCGCCCCCGTCGTCGCCGCTGAAGTGCCGGTGCCGGCCCCGGTGGCGCCGGTGGTCAACCTGGATGACAGCAGCCTGTACATCCACCGCGAGCTGTCGCAACTGCAATTCAACATCCGCGTGCTGGAGCAGGCGCTGGATGAGTCCTACCCCTTGCTGGAGCGGCTGAAATTCCTGCTGATCTTCTCCAGCAACCTGGATGAGTTCTTCGAGATCCGCGTCGCCGGCCTCAAGAAACAAATCACCTTCGCCCGTGAACAGGCGGGTGCCGACGGTTTGCAGCCGCACCAGGCCCTGGCGCGCATCAGTGAGCTGGTCCACGGCCATGTGGATCGCCAATACGCGATCCTCAACGATATTCTGCTGCCGGAACTGGAAAAACATCAGGTCCGCTTTATCCGTCGCCGGCACTGGACCACCAAGATCAAGACCTGGGTGCGTCGCTACTTCCGCGACGAAATCGCGCCGATCATCACCCCCATCGGCCTCGACCCCACGCACCCGTTCCCGTTGCTGGTCAACAAGAGCTTGAACTTCATCGTCGAACTGGAAGGCATCGACGCCTTCGGTCGCGACTCCGGCCTGGCGATCATCCCGGCGCCGCGCTTGCTGCCACGGATCATTAAGGTACCGGAAGAGGTGGGGGGCGCTGGCGACAACTATGTATTCCTGTCGTCGATGATCCACGCCCACGCCGATGACCTGTTCCAGGGCATGAAGGTCAAGGGCTGCTACCAGTTCCGCCTGACCCGTAACGCCGACCTGGCGCTGGATTCCGAAGATGTCGAAGACTTGGCGCGCGCGCTGCGCGGCGAGCTGTTTTCGCGGCGTTACGGCGATGCGGTGCGTCTGGAAGTGGCCGATACCTGCCCCAAGCACCTGTCGGACTACCTGCTCAAGCAGTTCAACCTGGGCGAGAGCGAGCTGTACCAGGTCAATGGCCCGGTCAACCTCACGCGCCTGTTCAGCATCACCGGCCTGGACAGCCACCCGGAGCTGCAATACACGCCATTCACTCCGCAGATCCCCAAGCTGTTGCAAAACAGCGAGAACATTTTCAGCGTGGTGAGCAAGCAGGACATTCTGCTGCTGCACCCCTTCGAGTCGTTTACGCCGGTGGTCGACCTGCTGCGTCAGGCCGCCAAAGACCCCCATGTATTGGCGGTGCGTCAGACCCTGTACCGCTCCGGCGCCAATTCGGAAATCGTCGATGCGCTGGTAGACGCCGCGCGTAACGGCAAGGAAGTCACCGCTGTTATCGAACTGCGTGCGCGGTTCGACGAAGAGTCCAACCTGCAACTGGCCAGCCGCCTGCAGGCCGCAGGCGCGGTGGTGATCTACGGCGTGGTGGGCTTCAAGACCCACGCCAAGATGATGCTGATTCTGCGTCGCGAGGCCGGCGAAATCGTGCGCTATGCCCACTTGGGCACGGGTAACTACCACGCCGGCAACGCCAAGCTCTACACCGACTACAGCCTGCTGACCTCCGACGACGCCTTGTGCGAAGACGTCGGCAAGTTGTTCAGCCAGCTGATCGGCATGGGCAAGACCTTGCGCATGAAAAAGCTGCTGCATGCGCCGTTTACGCTGAAGAAGGGCATGCTCGACATGATTGCCCGCGAAACCCAGTTCGCCCTCGACGGCAAGCCGGCGCACATCATTGCCAAGTTCAACTCGCTGACCGACCCGAAAATCATTCGTGCGCTGTACAAGGCCAGCCAGTCCGGCGTGCGCATCGACCTGGTGGTGCGTGGCATGTGCTGCCTGCGTCCGGGGATCGTCGGGGTTTCGCACAATATCCATGTGCGGTCGATCATTGGCCGCTTCCTGGAACACACCCGCGTGTTCTACTTCCTCAACGGCGGCGAAGAGCAGATGTTCCTCTCCAGCGCCGACTGGATGGAGCGCAACCTCGATAAGCGCGTCGAGACCTGTTTCCCGGTGGAAGGCAAGAAGCTGATCATGCGGGTCAAGAAGGAGCTGGAAAGTTATCTGACCGATAACACTCACAGCTGGAGCCTGCAGTCCGACGGGCGCTACGTGCGCAACACCCCGACCGGCAACCAGAACCCGCGCAGCGCGCAGGCGACGTTGTTGGAGAAGTTGGGTAGCCCGATTCTGGCGGTGAACTAGCAGACAATAGTGTCTGAAAATGTGGGAGGGGGCTTGCCCCCTCTCACATTTATTTTCGGTGTTCTCTAGCGCAGGTTCAGACTGAACCCCACCCGCGTCAGCCACTCCGCTTCCTGGGCAAAATCGGCCTGGGTCAACTGGTTTTCATCCAGCCAGCCTTTGGGGAACATGACTTCCAGGCTGTCGCCATCGGCCCGCAGTTTTACCTGGGGCATTTCCTGGGTACCGCGGATGTGGTGGAACAGGATCGCAAAGCGCAGCAGCACGCACAGTCGAATCAGTTTGATGCCATCGTCACCGAACTCCGCGAATTTGTCCTTGGGGATATTACGGCGATGGCCGCGCACCAGCAGCGCGAGCATCTGCTGGTCTTCCCGGGAGAAGCCGGCCAGGTCCGAGTGCTCGATCAGGTAAGCGCCGTGCTTGTGGTAATGGTAGTGAGCGATATCCAGGCCCACTTCATGCACCTTCGCCGCCCAACCCAGCAGTTCGCGCCAGACGCCGTCCTGCAGGTCCCAGTCCTCGGCCACCTGGTCGAAGGCATGCAGCGCCTTGCGTTCAACACGGGCCGCTTGCTCCAGGTCGACGTGATAACGCTCCATCAATGAGCTGAGGGTGCGTTCGCGCACGTCTTCATGGTGGTGGCGCCCCAGCAGGTCATACAGCACGCCTTCGCGCAGGGCGCCGTCGCAATGATCCATGCGTTGCAGTTCGAGGGCGTCGAAAATCGCTTCCAGAATCGCCAGGCCGGCCGGGAAAATCGTGCGGCGGTCGGGTTTGATGCCATCGAAGTCGATCTTCTCGGCATCCCCCAGCTTGAACAGCTTGCGCTTGAGCCACGCCAGGCCTTCGGCGTTGACCTCGCCGGTGCCATGCCCACCCGCCTTGAGGGCCAGGCCGATGGCGCGGATGGTGCCGGACGAGCCGATCGCCTCATCCCAGGTCAAGCGGTGCAGCGCGTGCTCGATGCTCATGATCTCCAGGCGCGCCGCCGTGTAGGCCTGGGCGTAGCGCGCCGGGGTGATCTTGCCGTCCTTGAAATAACGTTGGGTGTAGCTGACGCAGCCCATCTGCAGGCTTTCGCGCAGCAGCGGTTCGAAACGCTGGCCGATGATGAACTCGGTGCTGCCGCCACCGATGTCCGCCACCAGGCGTTTGCCGGGAGTGTCGGCGAGGGTGTGCGACACGCCGAGGTAGATCAGGCGTGCTTCCTCACGACCGGAGATGACTTCCACCGGGTGGCCGAGAATCTCTTCGGCGCGGCGGATGAACTCGACACGGTTGCGCGCTTCGCGCAGGGCATTGGTACCGACGATTCGAACGGCGCCCAGCGGCATGCCGTTGATCAATTGAGCAAAGCGCTTGAGACAATCGAGGCCGCGCTGCATGGACTCTTCATTGAGCTGGCGGGCATCGTCGATCCCGGCAGCCAGTTGCACTTTCTCGCCGAGCCGTTCGAGGATGCGGATCTCACCGTTCTGGGCCTTGGCCACGACCATGTGAAAGCTGTTGGAGCCCAGGTCGATGGCGGCGATCAGGGACAGATTCTTGGCTTGGGATTGCGGCATGGTTTGGGGGTCTCGGTCGATAACCTGACCATCGTGCCACGATCGACCGCTGACGCCAACGCGTAGCGCTGCGGGAATGTCACAGAGGCGGTCTGTAAGAACTTGCCGTAGGACCTATAGGTCTTCCTTTCGTAACTCTGTTACGTCTTCGTTCGGTGTCGTAGGAATCTTTTACTTTGACGGGTGATAGTGCTGTTTATGATTTCACCTACAGCTGGAAGGACAGTGTCCCGTTTGTTGTTTTGTTTAAGCCTACTGCTGTGGGGCTTTAAGCCGACGATTTATTTTTATCACTCCCACAGTTATTGAAGTCTCGTCTTATTTTTCGCCCCGTTGCTAAAGGAACAGACTGTCACTCGGCAATTTTGCCGTGGCGTTATTTATTTGTTGTTTTTCCTGATTACAACAATAAATGCGCCTGACAACTTTAAGTGACAGGTCAACTATGAAAAGAATTGTTGGATTGACTTTCGGGATCGCATGCCTGGCTGCGGCCCTCAATGCTCACGCAACCACCGGCGCCGAACTGATCGTCAGGGGTACGATCAAACCGGCCGCATGTAATCTCAGCCTGAGCGCAGGTGGCATTATTGACTACGGCAATATCCCTTCCGGCTCATTGCTGCCAACGGCATTCAACCCACTGTCGCCAAAAACCGCGCCCCTGAGTGTCAGTTGCGGCACCACTCCAGCCAAGTTCGGCTTGAGATTCGTCGATCTGCAGGCCAGCAGCAAGGTGACGGGCATCCTGGGGGCTCTGGGTACGGGCTATACCGAGGCGCACAACTATGGCCTGGGCACCGTAGCTGGTCGCAAGACCGGCGGTTTCGCGATTAACCTCAAGGACCTGCGTACGTCCAGCACCACCCTTTATCCCATCATGCGTGTCGGTACAACGGGTACCTGGCAGAACTCGGACGGCAAGGTTGCCCAGTCGCCCAGCCAGTACTCGTGGCGCAATGGCGCGACCGTGACTCCGGCGTCGATCACCCAATTGACCGGAACCCTGGAAGTGAGGGCCGTCATCAATAAGGGGCAGGACTTGGATCTGGGTCGCGATACCGTCATTGATGGGCGTGCGACGCTTGAGCTGAGTTACATCTAAAAAGCGATTTAAAAACAGTCGATCAGACACCTTCGGTATTTCTGTTCGACTGTTTTTGTGTGGGCGCTCGACGGCCAATAGTTAACTTGAACGACGCGGGGAACACTGAGTGCTTAGTCTTTCGATAATAAATAGTGCGCGCGTGTTATGTGCCGGTTTGTGCCTGTGGGTTACCGGCGCTGCGGTAGCTGACGGTATGTTGCCGGAAACTACAATAGTTGTGCTTCATGAAGAGCAGGGCGAGGCCACAATCAACATTAAAAATACCGATGCGGCGCCAGCGCTGCTACACGCCGTCATTGAAAACGTGCCCGAAGACAGGGAAGCGCTGCTGGTGGTGACGCCGCCCATTTCGCGGGTGGAGGCAGGTGAAACCCAGTTGGTGCGCTTCATCAGCACCGCCACGGCGCCTCTGAAAACCCAGCGGTTGAAGCGCGTGTCTTTCGAAGGTATCCCCCAGGCCCGTGCAGCGGGCGGTGCGACCATCGGTATCACCTTGCGCCAGAATTTACCGCTGATCCTGCACCCGCGCGGGCTTGCGGTGCACCACTCTCCCTGGGAACTGCTGAAGTGGAAGCGCTCGGCGGAGCAGCTCGTGGTGTCCAATGACAGTGCCTACGTCGTGCGCCTGGCGCCGGAGGTGCTGCTGCTGCCACACAAGGCCCTGGCGACATTGCCCCGCACTTATATCCTGCCGGGCGAAGTGCTGACGGCAACGGTAGAGGGGCGCCTGGAAGGCGTGTCGGCTGTCGAGATCCAGCCGGCCACGGTCTACGGCTTTTCGGCGGACAGTTACCAGGCGTCGGTCAGCGCCGACGAGGGTTGATCAAGCCATGAGCAACCTGTCGAATAACCGGCGCGCGGCACCTTCCTGGGCGTGTCGACCGAGCCTGCTTGTGGGCGTCGCGACGTTATGGAGCTTGCCTGGCGCTGTGCCTGCACTGGAACTGGGCGAGGGATTCGACCTGGCGGCGCTGACCACCCACGGTATTGACCCGAAAGTCTCCGATTACTTCCGCACGGCGGCGCGTTTTCGCGAAGGTGTCCAGGTGGTCGGCCTGCGGGTCAATGGCAACCCGCTTGGGCTGGTAGATGCTCGTTTCGACGCCCAGGGGCAGTTGTGCTTTACCGCGGATTTGCTGGATAAGGCCGGGCTGGTCAAGCCCCGCGCCCTCGTTCGAGAAGGGGCCAAGGCGGAGCAGGGCTGTCATGATTTTCTCGCCGATTTCCCCGCCACCATGGTGCGGCTGCGGCCCGGCAGCGATGAAGTCGCATTGGTGGTGCCCACGCAGTCGTTGCGCGAACCGCAATGGGAGAGCGGGCAGTTCGCCACGGGCGGTGCCGCGGGGTTGTTCAATTATGACGTACAAGGCTTCGATAGCCACTCGCGCAGCGGCACCAGCCAATTCGTGTCGGCGTATACGGAAGCAGGTTTCAACGTCGGTGACTGGATCGTTCGCAGTCGCCAGTATTACGTTTCCGACAATGGCAAGGCCCGCACCGAGCACCAGAGTGCCTTTGTACAGCGGGATATCGCGGCGCTGCAGTCGACTTTTCAAGCCGGTCAGATATCCAGCAATAACCCTCTGTTCGGCGGCCTCCAGCTGTCCGGCGTGCAGTTCTCGCCGGATGGTCAATCGCGCGTGCCGGCGGGCAGCAACAATGCGGTCGTGGAGGGGCTGGCCCAAAGTCAGTCGCGGATTGAAGTGCGCCAGTCCGGCGCGTTGATCCACAGCACGCTGGTGCCCCAGGGGCCTTTCCGGCTCACGGGGCTGCCGTTGCTCAACGGCACCAGCGACCTGGAGGTCAGCGTGATTGATGTGCGCGGTGGCAAGCGCAGTTTCGTGGTGCCGGCAGCGTCGTTTGCCGGGGCTGCGCCTGCGGCGCCGGGCTATTACTTTTCGTTGGGTAAGGTGCGTGAGCAGGCCGCTGACGCAGCGCCGCCGCCGGTTGTTGCCATGGGCGGCGGCACCTGGGGCCTGGGGCGCGATTCATCGGCGGGCTTTGGTTTGTTGAGCACCGAGGACTACTGGTCGGCCGGTGGCACCCTGAGCAGCGTGTTTTTCCAGCGGGTTTCGGTGGGCGCGCGTCATAACCAGTCCCGAGACAGCCTCAATGCCATTTCCGGGTCTCGCAGCAGCGTGAGCGTGAGCAGCCCGGTGCATGCCAACATAGACCTCAACCTCAGCGCCACCACCCAGACCCAGGGGTATCGCGAGGTGCTGGAGGCGGGTCGTCCGGTCAAATCCGGCGACTTGGATTCGCGCTTCAAGAATCAGTACACGGCAGGCGTGAGTTGGCTCGATCCCACGCTGGGTGCCTTTTCACTTGGCTACACCCGTGGCGCTCAATTTGACGGGCAAGCGGCAGAGCACCTGTTCGCTTCCTGGAACAAGTCGTTCAGATACGCCGACGTTGGCTTGATCGCCGATTCGCAGGTCGGCGGCACCCGAGCACGTCGTGACGCCGGCACCGGCGGCAACCGGCGCGACTCGACGCTCGACGATGACCTGTTCGTGCGACTGCAGGTCAGCGTGCCGCTGGGTGGGGATCGTCGTGTCAGCAGCTACGTCAGCCGCCGTGGGCAGCAGTCCCGGACGGGTTCGGCGCTCACCGAGCGGGTCAACGATTACGTGAACTACGACATAGGCGTGGAGCGTGACCTCAGTGCGCGCGAGCAAACATTGCATGGCCAGTTGAACCTGATGCCACGGTTTACCCGGATGGGGCTTGGGGTCAGCCACGATTCGCAAGGCAGTACTTATTCCGGGCAGTTGCAAGGCGGTGTCGTCGCTCACGGCGGCGGGGTGACCTTTTCGCCCTACACCGTGCAGGACACCTTTGGCATTGTCTCGGTCGGCGACATTGGCGCTGCCAGAATCAGCACTCCGCACGGGCCGGTATGGACCGACTTCAGCGGGCAGGCGGTGATCCCGGGCTTGCCGGCGTATACCGATAGCCGAATCGAAGTGCAGACCCAATCCCTGCCAAAAAAGGTGGATTTGAAGAACGGCACCAAAGTACTCGCCGCCAGCCGCGGCTCGGTCAATAACGTGGCATTCGATGTGGTGAAAGTGCGTCGTATGTTGGTCACCGGTCGCGATGAGCAAGGCCGACCGCTGCCCCAGGGGGCTTCGGTGTTCGACAAGAACAACCGCTTCCTGACCAGCGTGGTGGGCGAGGGCATGATTTTCCTGAATGACGCGGAGGACTCACAGGAACTGCGGGTTTCAGTGTCGCAGGCTGCCACGTGCCTGCTCAAGCTCACGCCCGGCACCCAGCCGGACCATGACAAGTTCTACGAAACGACATCGGCGGTGTGCCATGGTGGTTAAGCTTAAAACGTTGGGCGGCGCCCTGTTCTTTGCGGCGTTGATGACTCCGGTGGCGCAGGCGCAGGACTGTCGGCTGTCATTGAACCAATCGACGCTCGACTACGGTGTGATTCGCCATGAAACCGTACTGGGCACACGCCTGCTGCACTTGAGTGTCCTGTGTACGCAGCCTTCCGCCATTGCCCTGCGTTTCAGCGGCGCGGGCGATGCGGAAGGTTTCCGCTTTGGGCAGCAGGGGCGGTTCCGATTGACGCTTAAACATGCCCAAGTGGACGGGCGCGCCATCGATTGGTCGGGCGCCCATCTACCCGGTGACTCCAGCGTTGCGCCGTTGCCGCCGGGCCAGGTGCTGGTGGCGCGGGCAGTTGGGAAGCGCTTGATCGCCCAGGTCGAAATCGAGGTCGACTTGCCCGCCGACGCCTTGCAGGTACGCAACCATGTCGTGCTGGAGGGGCGTGGCAGCTTCGAACTGGTCAGCCCGACTGTTCCACTGAGCCGATGAAGTTGGCGAACTCGGGGGTTCGGGGGTGGGCGAATAGCTGCTTTGGGTCGCCTGCTTCATGCACCTTGCCCTGGTGCATGAATACCAGCTTGTCGCCGACTTCCCGAGCAAAGCGCATTTCGTGGGTCACCATGATTAATGTCATGCCGTCCTTTGCCAGTTGGCGCACCACGCTGAGCACTTCATTGACCAATTCCGGGTCCAGGGCCGAGGTGATTTCATCGCACAGCAGCACCTTGGGTGACATGGCCAGGGCGCGCGCGATAGCCACGCGCTGTTGCTGGCCACCGGACAGCCGATCAGGGAAAGCGTCGAACTTCTCGCCCAGGCCCACGCGCTCCAACATCTGCCTTGCCAGCTGTGCCGCCTTGGCCTTGGGCACTTTCTGTACCACCTGCGGCGCCAGCATGACGTTCTCCCCCACGGTCAGGTGCGGGAAAAGGTTGAATTGCTGGAATACCATGCCGACCTTCTGCCGCAGGCTGCGCAGGTCGGCGCGGGCGGCGTCGAGGTATTCACCGTCGACTTCGATCACCCCATCGTTGATCGACTCCAGGCCATTGAGGGTGCGCAGCAAGGTGGATTTGCCCGAGCCACTGCGGCCGATGATCGCCACCACCTGGCCTTCTTCTACCGTCAGGTCGATGCCCTTGAGGACGTGATGATCGCCGTAATACTTATGCAGGGCGGAAATTCTAAGCAGAGGCATGCAGTCTCCTTTCCAGGTAGCGCGCGCTGAGGGACAGGGGGTAGCAGAGCAGGAAGTAACCAAGGGCCACCAGGCCATACACCATGAAGGGTTCGAACGTGGCGTTGGCGAGCATGCCGCCGGTCTTGGTCAGTTCGGTGAAGCCGATAATCGAGGTGACCGCCGTGCCTTTGACCACTTGCACGGAGAATCCCACCGTCGGCGCTACCGCAATGCGCAGGGCCTGGGGCAGGATCACGTAGCGCAGTTGCTCAAGCGGGTTGAGGGCCAGGCTGGCCGATGCTTCCCATTGCCCATGGGCGATGGAGTCGACGCACCCGCGCCAGATCTCGGCGAGGTAGGCGCTGGTAAACAGCGTCAGGGCAATCGCGGCCGCCAGCCAGGGCGATATATCCACACCGAGCAGGGCTATGCCGAAAAACACCAGGAACAACTGCATCAGCAGCGGCGTGCCCTGGAACAGTTCTATATAGAGGCGCGCGATATTGCGCGTAAACGCCGTGCGGCTGATGCGCAGGATCATCACCAGCATACCGATCACGCCACCCCCTACGAATGCCACCAGCGACAGCAACAGCGTCCATTGCAGGCCGGCCAGCAGGTTGCGCACGATGTCCCAGAAGGAAAAATCACTCATCGGCTGTTCCTCATCACAAAACGGCGGCCGATCCAATTGAGCAACTGGCGAATCATCAATGCCATGCACAAGTACACCAGCGTGGTGAGGGCGTAGGTTTCAAACGCACGGAAATTGCGCGACTGGATAAAGTTGGCGGCAAAGCTCAGTTCTTCGGTGGCGATCTGCGAACACACCGCCGAGCCCAGCATGACGATGATGATCTGGCTGCTCAGGGCCGGCCACACCTTGCCCAGCGCGGGCAGCAGCACGACGTAGCGGAAGGCTTCGAAGCGGGTCATCGCCAGCGCGGCGGCGGCTTCCAGTTGACCGCGAGGGATGGCCTGGATGCCGGCACGGATGATCTCCGTGCAATAGGCTCCCAGGTTAATCACCATCGCCAGCACGGCGGCTTGCCATTCGGTGATGTTCAGGCCCAGTGAAGGCAGGCCGAAAAAGATGAAGAACAGCTGTACCAGAAACGGTGTGTTACGGATCAACTCGACGTAGACGCCAAAGACCCAGGCAAAGGGCTGGATTTTCCAGGCGCGCACCACGGCGCCGACGGTGCCCAGTGCCACCCCCAGGATTGCGCCGATGGCCGTGAGCTCCAGGGTAAAGAGCGCGCCGCGCAACAGCAGGTCGGTATTGGCCAGTACCGGCACAAAGTCAAATTGGTACGCCATCAGTCAGCTCCGTCGCTTCAGAGATCGGCGGGCAGCGGCTCTTTCAGCCATTGCATCGCATTCTTCTCCAGGCTGCCGTCAGCCTTCGCCGCGACCAGGATCTGATTGACCTTCTCCAGCAACGCGGGCTCGTTTTTGTTCACGCCCACGTATACCGGCGAGTCCTTGAGCTTCACTTTCAGCGCCGGTACGCGTTTGGGGTTGCGCTCGCTGATCGCCACCATCACCACGTTGCCGCTGGCGATCAGGTCGACCTGCCCGGCCAGATAGGCGGCGATGGTCGAATTGTTGTCTTCGAAGCGCTTGATCGTGGCTTCCTTGGGCGCCACGGCAGTCAGCTCGATGTCTTCGATGGCGCCGCGGGTCACGCTGATGGTCTTGCCCTTGAGGTCATCGGTGCTGCCGATGGCTGCCTCAGGCGGGCCGAACACGGCCAGGTAGAAAGGCGCATAGGCCTTGGAGAAATCGATGACCTTCTCGCGTTCGGGGTTTTTACCCAGGCTGGAGATCACCAGATCGACCTTGCCGGTGGTAAGGAAGGGAATGCGGTTGGTGCTGTTGACCGGGGTCAGCTCCAGCTTGACCTTGAGTTGATCGGCCAGCAGCCTGGCGGTGTCGATGTCCAGGCCGCGGGGTTTCATGTCCGGGCCGACCGAGCCGAACGGCGGGAAGTCCTGCGGTACCGCGACCTTGAGGGTGCCACGGGCGACGATATCGTCCAGCCCGTCGGCCATGGCAGGCGCCTGGCTCAGCACCAGGCTGGCAAACAGGGCAGTGAGCAGGGCGCGGTAGCGCTGGGTCATGGCAACTCTCCGAGAAGGCGAAGGAATATTCTGTAAGTGGCATATGCCAAGTGCACAGCCCATGCCAGCCGTGGCCGATCGTCCTGCAAGGCTGGGTTTTACTGGCGCGCAGTGGTCTTACTGGTCTGAACAGTGAGCGGATTTTTCGCACCCTTTTCGAGCGCCGGCAAAACCTCGCGAGCGCCTTTGGGGCGTGGCTTGCCGCCGACTGCGAATAGCTTTACAACTAGCCGCTCAGTCGACTGAAACCTTGAGTTTTTATGAATTCCATCGCCCAAGCGGTACCGGAAGCGGCTCTGCAGGCCATCCGCAAACTCATCAAGGAGCAAGGCTTCGGCCCGGGCGATGCGCTGCCGTCCCAGCGTGACCTGGCGGTGCGGTTGGGGGTGAGCCGAGCGTCGTTGCGCGAAGCGTTGTCGACCCTCAGTGCCCTGGGTGTGGTCAGTGTGCAGCCGGGCAAAGGGGTGTTCGTACACACCTCACAGGAGACCCCGGGAGTTGTCTGGCCTTTTGCGGCGCAGGTCACACCGCTGGAGATTTTCCAGCTGCGCTATGCCCTTGAAGGGTTTGCCGCGGGCCTGGCGGCGGTCACGCTGAGCATCGATGAACTGGACAGCCTGCAAGATAACGTCGAGGCGATGCGCAAGGTGCTCAAGACCGGTGACTTCGACGCGGCCGCGCGGCTGGATTTCGAGTTCCACCAGTGCATCCTGCAGGCCAGCGGCAACCGGGCGATGGTCAGTATTCTGAGTGCCAGCGCGGAGGTTTTTCTGGAAAGTCAGAAACTACCGTTCATCCGGCCGGAACGAGCCATGGAAACCTGGCAGGAGCACCGCAGGATCCTTCGCGCCCTGGCGCGGCGTGCCAGTACCGCGGCACAGAAAACCATGCAGGAGCATGTACGCAACGCGGCGTTACGCACCGGCATCGCTTTCGTGACCCCTGCCATTTAATGCGCCGGGCAATGTGCAAACTCACTTACCACCATAGCAAGACTCAATCAGAGGCGGCTTCCTGAACGGGGGAAGGGCGGCTATGATGGGCAACGTTTTTTTTGCTTACAATCCGGAGACATCCATGAGCAACGATCTTATCAAGCACGTCACGGACGCGACCTTTGACGCTGAAGTACTCAAGGCTCAAGGCCCGGTGCTGGTTGACTACTGGGCTGAATGGTGCGGCCCTTGCAAAATGATCGCTCCGGTCCTGGACGACATTGCAATGGCCTACGAAGGCAAACTGACCATTGCCAAGCTCAACATCGACGAAAACCAGGAAACCCCGGCCAAGCACGGCGTGCGCGGTATTCCTACGCTGATGCTGTTCAAGAACGGCAACGTTGAAGCCACTAAAGTCGGCGCGCTGTCGAAGTCTCAGTTGCAAGCTTTCCTCGACGCCAACATCTAAGCGTCGTCAAAAAAGCCCCGCAATTGGCGGGGCTTTTTCGTAAAGCAGGGCTAGACGCTCCGAAATTCAGGTGTTACATTCGGCCCCGCACTGGTTTCTCCACTGCCCCCTGCAAGCCGTCGCCGACGCATTCCTTTCGATTAGTACGCGATCCTGTCGCCTTCTCCGCGGCGCGGCCTCATTAAGCCAAAAGCTTAATTTCCCCCTCCATAAATGATTACGTCATTCCTATATGAATCTGACTGAACTCAAGCAAAAGCCGATTACCGACCTGCTCCAATTGGCCGAAGAAATGGGCATAGAAAATATGGCCCGTTCGCGCAAGCAGGACGTGATTTTCTCCCTGCTGAAAAAGCACGCGAAAAGCGGCGAGGAAATCTCCGGTGATGGCGTGCTGGAGATTCTCCAGGACGGCTTCGGCTTCCTCCGCTCTGCAGACGCTTCCTATCTCGCCGGCCCTGACGATATCTACGTCTCGCCGAGCCAGATCCGCCGCTTCAACTTGCGCACCGGTGACACCATCGTTGGCAAGATCCGTCCTCCTAAGGAAGGCGAGCGGTATTTCGCCCTGCTCAAGGTCGATACGATCAACTTCGATCGTCCCGAGAACGCGAAAAACAAGATTCTCTTTGAGAACCTGACGCCGCTGTTCCCCACCGTGCGCATGAAGATGGAAGCCGGTAACGGTTCCACCGAAGACTTGACCGGCCGTGTGATTGATCTGTGCGCGCCGATCGGCAAGGGCCAACGCGGCCTGATCGTCGCGCCGCCGAAAGCCGGCAAGACCATCATGCTGCAGAACATTGCCGCGAACATTGCACGTAACAACCCTGAAGTTCACCTGATCGTGCTGCTGATCGATGAGCGTCCGGAAGAAGTGACCGAAATGCAGCGCACCGTGCGCGGCGAAGTGGTTGCCTCGACGTTCGATGAGCCGCCAACCCGCCACGTGCAGGTTGCCGAAATGGTGATCGAGAAGGCCAAGCGCCTGGTCGAACACAAGAAGGACGTGGTGATCCTGCTTGACTCCATCACCCGTCTGGCCCGTGCCTACAACACCGTGATCCCGAGCTCCGGCAAGGTATTGACCGGTGGTGTCGACGCCCATGCCCTGGAGAAACCGAAACGTTTCTTCGGTGCCGCGCGGAACATCGAAGAAGGCGGCTCGCTGACCATTATCGCCACCGCGCTGGTTGAAACCGGCTCGAAGATGGACGAAGTGATCTACGAAGAGTTCAAGGGCACCGGCAACATGGAACTGCCCCTGGATCGCCGTATTGCAGAAAAACGCGTCTTCCCGGCCATCAATATCAACCGCTCCGGCACCCGCCGCGAAGAGTTGTTGACCGCCGACGACGAACTGCAACGCATGTGGATCCTGCGCAAGTTGCTGCATCCGATGGATGAAGTGGCCGCCATCGAGTTCCTCATCGACAAATTGAAAACCACCAAGACCAACGACGAGTTTTTCCTGTCGATGAAGCGTAAGTAACCCGACGTTTCAGGTCCGAAAAAATGGCGCCCACACAGGGCGCCATTTTTTTGCGTCGAGATTCAGTCTTTTTTATGGCATAAGTGTCCGTTAAGTAACAAAATTTGTACGCGCGACTACGCTCATTCCTTTCGTCACAGACTGACCCTATTTCTTATGACCACTCTTGCTTACCGCAGAGACATTGACGGCCTGCGTGCCATCGCTGTCCTTGCAGTCGTGTTGTTTCACTTCGGAGTGCCTGGCATCACGGGCGGTTTCGTTGGGGTTGACGTGTTTTTCGTCATTTCCGGCTTCCTGATTACTTCGATTATCTGGCGTGAGCGTCAGGCCGGGCGCTTCAGTTTTATCGACTTCTGGGCGCGGCGCGCGCGTCGCATCCTGCCCGCGCTGTTCGTCATGATGGCGGCAACGCTGATCCTCGGCTGGTTTCTGCTGGCTCCCAAGGATTACGAAGAGCTGGGGCGATCTGCGCATTATCAAGTGACCTTTACCTCCAACCTGCTGTTCTCGCGCCAGCATGGGTATTTCGAAGCGGCCTCCGACATCAAGCCTTTGCTGCACACATGGTCGCTGGCGGTAGAAGAACAGTTCTACATCGTGTTTCCGCTCCTGCTGATGCTGCTTTCGAGTCGACTCAAGCATTGGCGCCTGGCGCTGCTTGCGGTATTGCTGGTGTCGTTTGGCATGAGTGTCTGGGCGGTCGAGCATCAACCGCAGAAAGCGTTTTTCCTGCTGCATCTACGGGCCTGGGAGTTGTTGGCCGGCGCGATGCTGGCGGTGATGCCCAAGCGCGACTGGCGCGCCTCGCCGCTGCTGGCGCAGGGCGTCAGCCTGGTTTCCATGGGGTTGATCCTGATCGCGGTACTGGGCTACGACGCGACGACCTCCTTTCCTGGCGCGACCGCGCTGTTGCCGGTGCTGGGTGTGGTCGGCTTGATCTGGGCCAATGGGCAGCAACACACCTGGGTCGCTCGCCTGTTGAGTTCACGGGTGATGGTAGGCATCGGGCTGATCTCGTACTCGTGGTACCTGTGGCATTGGCCAGTATTCGTGTACGCCAGCTATGCCGCCGTGGATGGTTTGAGCGCGCTGGAACTGGCCGGCTTGATGCTGCTCTCGCTGGTGCTGGGCTACCTGTCCTGGCGCTTTGTTGAGACGCCGTTCCGGGAGAAGCGCTTGCTCGCCGGGCGCCAGGCGATTCTGACGACGGCCCTGGTGGGTATTTTGTGTCTCGGCCTGACCGGCCTGGCGATCCGCAAAGCCGACGGCGTGCCTTCGCGGTTGCCGGAGCAGGCGTTGCGTTTTGCCCAGGCCAAGAAGTGGAGCCCGGATTTACTGGCCTGCATGGCCGACAAAGACACGCCCGATGAGCGACTGTTCTGCCATTTCGGCCCGAATGGCCGCTCCGTCTCGGCGCTGGTATGGGGCGACAGCCACGCCACCGCACTGATCCCAGCACTTAAGGACGGCGCCGACCGGCATGACCTCAGTCTGGTGGAGGCCAGTTTTGCTGGCTGCATCCCGTTGGACGGCCTGGAGAACATCGCCCGCTGTGCGCATTTCAATCATCGCGTCGAGAAGGCCATGGCCGAGAAACGGTTCAGCGATGTAGTGCTGGCGGCGCGCTGGAGTCTGTATGTCTATGGGCAGATGTCCGGCGACAAGGAGCACGCACTCAAGGACCCGAGCACAGGCAAGTATGTGCGTGCCGTGGCTGAGCAGCGATTCGCCGAGGGCTTGCGCGAGCGAGTGCGGCAATTGCGCGCCGCCGGACACCGGGTGTGGCTGGTCAAGGAAGTGCCGCTGCAGAAAATCATCGTGCCTTACCGTCTGAGTCGCCTGGCGATGATGAACCGCCCCGTGGCCGACGAAGGGCTACCGGTCGCCGATCATCTGGAGCGCCAGGCTTTCATTGCTCGTGTGTTCGAGGAGCTGGCGGCGGCGGACACCGGCGTCACGGTGCTGGACCCTGCGCCCTTGCTCTGCGGTGCCGACGGTCTATGCCGTGTCGAACTCAATGGGCGCGCCCTCTATACCGACGATAACCACCTTTCCGAGGTCGGGGCGCGCCACGTCGAGGCGTTCCTGGAGCCGTTGTTCCGTTCCCTGCAATCACGCGAGGTTACGGCCAATTAAGCTGCCAGCCTGCTTCAGAGCAGGTAGGATGTACGCCTATTTTACGGGTGGCATGGTTAATGAAATTCAAGGATCTTCGGGATTTCGTGCAGCAACTTGAGCAGCGCGGAGAGTTGAAACGTATCCAGATGCCGATTTCCCCGGTGCTGGAAATGACTGAGATTTGCGACCGTACCTTGCGTAACAAGGGCCCGGCGCTGCTGTTCGAAAAGCCGACCGGCTTTGATATCCCGGTGCTCGGCAACCTGTTCGGCACGCCTGAGCGGGTTGCCTTCGGGATGGGCGCAGAGTCGGTCAGCGAGCTGCGCGAGATCGGCAAGCTGCTGGCGTTCCTCAAGGAACCCGAGCCGCCCAAGGGCTTGAAGGACGCATGGTCGAAGCTGCCGATTTTCCGCAAGATCATTGCCATGGCGCCCAAGGTGGTCAAGGACGCCGTATGCCAGGAAGTAGTCATCGAAGGGGATGACGTCGACCTGGGCATGCTCCCGGTGCAGACTTGCTGGCCCGGCGACGTCGGCCCATTGATCACCTGGGGCCTGACCGTCACCAAGGGCCCGAACAAAGACCGCCAGAACCTGGGCATCTACCGCCAGCAGGTCATTGGCCGTAACAAAGTCATCATGCGCTGGCTGAGCCATCGTGGCGGTGCCTTGGACTTTCGCGAATGGTGCGAAAAACATCCCGGCCAGCCTTTCCCGGTGTCCGTGGCCCTGGGCGCGGACCCGGCCACCATCCTCGGTGCCGTGACGCCGGTGCCGGACAGCCTCTCCGAATACGCCTTCGCCGGCCTGTTGCGCGGTAACCGCACCGAGCTGGTCAAGTGCCGCGGCAACGACCTGCAGGTGCCGGCCACGGCGGAAATCATCCTGGAAGGCGTGATTCACCCCGGCGAGATGGCCGACGAAGGGCCCTACGGCGATCACACCGGCTACTACAACGAAGTCGACAGCTTCCCGGTCTTCACCGTCGAACGCATCACTCATCGGATCAAACCGATCTACCACAGCACCTACACCGGCCGTCCGCCGGATGAGCCGGCCATCCTTGGCGTCGCGCTCAATGAAGTGTTTGTGCCGATCCTGCAGAAGCAATTCCCCGAGATCACCGACTTTTACCTGCCGCCCGAAGGTTGCTCGTACCGCATGGCCGTCGTAACCATGAAGAAGTCGTACCCAGGCCATGCCAAGCGGGTCATGCTGGGTGTATGGTCGTTTTTGCGACAGTTCATGTACACCAAGTTCGTTATTGTCACTGACGACGACATCAATGCCCGGGACTGGAACGATGTGATCTGGGCCATTACCACGCGCATGGACCCCAAGCGCGACACGGTGATGATCGACAACACGCCGATCGACTACCTCGACTTCGCGTCGCCGGTGTCCGGTCTGGGTTCGAAGATGGGCCTGGACGCCACTCATAAATGGCCGGGTGAAACCACCCGTGAGTGGGGTCGGGTCATTGTCAAGGATGCAGCCGTGACCGCACGTGTCGATGCGATCTGGAAAGAATTGGGAATAGATTGATGCGTGTAACCCTGCAACCTTCCGGCGCCGTACTGGAGCTGGTCCCCGGCGAGCGAATCCTCGAAGGCGCGCGCCGCCTGGGCTACGAGTGCCCCCAGGCCTGTCGAAACGGCGTATGCCACGTGTGTGCCGCGCTGCTGGTGGAAGGCCGGGTGCGGCAGGCGGGTGAGGTGCGGGACCATGGTGAGTTCTACACCTGTATCGCCGAGCCGCTGGAAGATTGCGTGGTGTTGTGGGACGGCGTTCTCGCGCCAGGAGAATTACCGTTGCGCCAATTGGCCTGCCAATTGAGCGAGTGCGTGGAGGTGGGCGGCGATGTATGGCGGGTACGCCTGCGTGCGCCGGCCGGCAAGGCGGTGCGCTACCACGCCGGGCAATACCTGATGATCGAACGGGATAACGGCGAAAAATCCGCCTTTTCCCTGGCGTCCGCGCCCCATGCCGGGCGCGAGCTGGAACTGCATGTGCTGGCCCGCGAAGACAGCGCACGCAATCTGCTGGCCCAGTTGCAGCGCGACCGCATGGCGCGCGTGGAGCTGCCGTTTGGCGATACCCACCTGGCCGAGCTGCCCGACGGCCCGCTGGTGTTGATCGCGGCGGGCACCGGCATGGCGCAGATGCACAGCCTGATCGAGCATTGTCGGGCCTCCGGGTTCAAACACCCGGTGCACCTGTACTGGGGAGTGCGTCGCCCGGAAGATTTCTATGAGATCGAGCACTGGGCTCAATGGCAGCAACTGCCCAATCTGTTCCTGCACAAGGTTGTCAGCGATCTGTGCGGGTGGGAAGGGCGTTGCGGTCTTTTGCATGAAGCGGTGTGCGAGGACATCCACGACCTGAAGACCGTACACGTCTATGCCAGCGGTTCACCGGCGATGATCTACGGTACGTTGGATGCGCTGGTGGAGGCCGGCATGGACGCGCACCAGATGCGCGCTGACGTATTTGCCTACGCCCCCCGGCCCTGAGTGGGAGGGGGCTTGCCTGTGCTTAGAATCGTACGCCTGTCGTCACCATCGCGGCGTTGAAGCCCAACAGCACCAGCTCCGCCGCCACCGGTCCGTAATGGGCACCCACTGAAGGAATGATCACCGGCGCCACGCCGAATCGATTCAATGGGATCTTGTCGCGATACTCGCCGCGATAGCCTTGGAGCGCGCCGCCGGTCAGTTTTACGTACACCGGGTAATCCGCCATGTCATAGCGTTTGCCTCCATAGACGTAATACGAACGCTGGCTGAACGAGTTGCGAAAAGTCGCCCCGCCATAAACAAGGCCTGAGGCTTCATTGCGTTCCAGGCCGATCAGGTCCTGATTGTTATTGTGGCCTGGGTCGGGAGAAAAGTGCCGGGTGTAGACGCTGGTCTGGGCGTGCCAGAAACTTTTTTCATCCCCGGCAGGCGGTGCTTCGGCGGCCAGCGCGGTGGTGGCCTGAGCCAGGAACACCAGGCCGGGCAATCGAATTTTTTTCATGGGTGTGACCTCGATAGTCGGTATGAAGGGCGGCTAAGTGGGTCGTTGTGCGCGCTATTTTGACGGCAGGATCGTGCCCCAGGCTGAACCGGGGCTGAAGGTAGCGAGATTAGCCGCTCCAATCCTGACGAGCGGCCGTTGGGCTTATATCCGTGCTTATTCACTTCCGGTATTTAGTGTCGCCAGTGGATGTCCCTAAGCTACACCCGCGAGGTCGCTGGCTCAGCGCGGCCCGGACTTTTTCCCTTAACGGTTCCTGCGGCGCGTTTTATTACGCTAAAGTCGCTTACAACTGGTTACACAGGAGGCGCACCGCTTTTCGCCATGACCGTCATTGAAACCGATCTTCTGCAGTTGGCTTACCCTCCGCGGCTCGATCTGGGACCGCAACTCACTCACGAACAGTTAATGAGCTCCATGCAGGCCACGATGGCCCGGCATAAGGGCGGGCCGGTCTGGCTGTTTGCGTATGGTTCATTGATCTGGCGACCTGAATGCTCGTCGACCGAGCGGGTACGGGCGCGAGTCCACGGTTATCACCGCGGCCTGTATTTGTGGTCCCACGAGCACCGTGGTACGCCGGAGTTGCCGGGGTTGGTCTTTGGCTTGGATCGAGGCGGATCGTGCAGCGGGTTTGCCTATCGCTTGCCCGAGGATCAGTTGGAAGCCTCGCTGTATGCCTTATGGCAGCGCGAGATGCCCTATCCCTCGTACCGACCGCACTGGCTCAGTTGCCGGCTGGAGGATGGTACTCAGGTGCAGGCGTTGGGGTTTGTATTGGAGCGGCACTTGCCCAGCTACGCCGGCAACCTGCCCGACATCGTGCTCAACCATGTGTTGCAAAGCGCGAGCGGGCGTTACGGTACGACGCGCGACTATGTCGAACAAACCGTCAACGCCCTGCGCAGCCACGCCATGCCAGATAAGAACCTGGAGGCGCGGCTCAAGCGGTGTGCAAAAGGGGCTCAGGCGCTTAACGGGCCGAGCTGACACTGTTGGTGTGCCACAGGGTCGGGATCAGGAATGCGATGGCCAGCAGGCACGCGCCGATCAGCAGCACAAAACCGCCGTCCCAGCCGAAATGGTCAACGGTGTAGCCCATGGCCGCACTTGCCGCCACCGAACCACCCAGGTAACCGAACAACCCTGTAAAACCCGCGGCAGTGCCGGCGGCCTTCTTCGGTGCCAGTTCCAGCGCCTGCAGACCGATCAGCATCACCGGGCCGTAGATCAGGAAACCGATCGACACCAGCGCGATCATGTCCACGGTCGGATTGCCTGGCGGGTTCAACCAGTACACCAGGGTCGCGACGGTCACCAGCCCCATGAACACGATGCCGGTCAGGCCTCGATTGCCACGGAAGATCTTGTCCGACATCCAGCCGCACAGCAGCGTGCCCGGGATGCCCGCCCATTCATAGAAAAAGTAAGCCCACGACGATTTATCCACCGTGAAGTGCTTGGCTTCCTTGAGGTAGGTCGGCGCCCAGTCCAGTACGCCGTAGCGCAGCAGGTAGACAAATACGTTGGCAAAGGCGATGTACCACAGCATTTTGTTGCGCAGCACGTATTTGACGAAGATTTCCTTGGCGCTGAATTCGTCTTCGTGGCTGGCGTCGTAGCCTTCCGGGTAGTCATTCTTGTATTGCTCGATAGGCGGCAGGCCGACCGATTGCGGGGTGTCGCGCATGGTAATGAAGGCGAACGCCGCCACCGCCAGGGCCACGGTAGCCGGTACATAGAACGCCGCATGCCAGTCGTTGAACCAGGCCATGCCCAACAGGAACAGCGGGCCGATCAGGCCGCCGCCGACGTTGTGCGCTACGTTCCACACCGACACCACGCCGCCGCGTTCCTTCTGCGACCACCAGTGCACCATGGTCCGTCCGCTCGGCGGCCAGCCCATGCCCTGGGCCCAGCCGTTGATGAACAGCAGGATGAACATCATGGTCACGCTGGACGTCGCCCAAGGCGCGAAACCGAAAATGAACATCACGCCCGCCGAGACCAACAGGCCAAAGGGCAGGAAGTAGCGCGGGTTTGAGCGGTCGGACACCAGGCCCATCAGGAACTTGGACAGGCCGTAGGCAATCGCGATAGCCGACATCGCCAGGCCCAGTTCGCCACGGCTGTACCCGTCTTCGATCAGGTAAGGCATGGCCAGGGAGAAGTTTTTGCGTAGCAGGTAGTAACCGGCGTACCCGAAGAAAATACCGGCGAAGATCTGCCAGCGCAGACGTCGGTAGGTACTGTCGATTTTTTCTTCAGGCAGAGGCGCCTGGTGCGCGGCAGGACGAAAGAAAGCAAACATTCAAGAGCTCCAGATTTCTTGTTTTGACTGCGGATGCGAATGTTACAGTTTCGTTACCGAAAATAGCATCGCCGCTTAAGCGCCACCACAGGAAAATGAGAGCAATTGCATGTTCTCTTACGAACACCAGAGATCAAATGGGGAGGGGCTTGATCCTCCCACGTTTGATTGCATTTCAGGTTAGTCAGCGGGTCTGCACGACGACCTTGCCGACCGCCTTGCGCTGGCCGAGGTCATTGATGGCCTGGGCAGCCTGCTCCAGCGGATACACCTGCGACACCAACGGCTTGAGCTTGCCCTCGGCATACCAACTAAACAGTTGCTGGAAGTTCGCCGCGTTATCCTGCGGCTGGCGTTGTGCAAACGACCCCCAGAACACCCCGACCACCGCCGCGCCCTTGAGCAGCGCCAGGTTCACCGGCAGCTCGGGGATGCGCCCGCTGGCAAATCCCACCACCAGCAGGCGGCCGTTCCAGGCGATGGCGCGCACGGCCTGGTCGAAGAGGTCACCGCCCACTGGGTCGTAGATCACGTCGGCACCGTTGCCGTCGGTGAGGCGCTTGATCTCATCCTTCAGGCTGGCTTCGCTGTAATTGATCAATTCATCGGCACCCGCGGCCTTGGCGATTGCGAGCTTGTCGGCGCTGCTGGCGGCGGCGATCACCCGGGCGCCCATGGCTTTACCGATTTCCACCGCGGCCAGGCCCACCCCACCGGAGGCACCGAGCACCAGCAGGGTCTCGCCGGGTTGCAGGTGAGCCCGTTGTTTGAGCGCATGCATCGAGGTGCCGTAAGTCATGCTGAAGGCGGCGGCGGTGTTGAAGTCCATGCTCGGCGGGATCGGCAGCACGTTGTAGCCCGGCACCGCGACCTGCTCGGCAAAGCTGCCCCAGCCGGTCAACGCCATGACGCGATCGCCCACCTTCAAATGGCTGACTTTTTCTCCCACCTCGCTGACCACGCCTGCGGCTTCACCGCCCGGCGAGAACGGAAAGGGCGGTTTGAATTGGTATTTGCCCTCAATGATCAGGGTGTCGGGAAAGTTGACCCCGGCGGCATGGACGTCCAGCAGGATTTCGTTTTTCTTGATCGCCGGGCTGGCGATATCTTCCAGCACCAGGGTTTCGGCGGGGCCGAAGGCTTTGCACAGCACAGCTTTCATCGGACTATTCCTTTTGGCGTCGTGGCCGATAAGTGTAGGAGGGCAGGCCCCTGGGTCAACAAGCATGCCCCGGCCTGATAAGTCGCCATAAGCTTGTGCTCAGCCTTGCTAGCGTTATGCTACCGGGCACCGAATGTGAGGAATGAATTGTGAAAGCGCGGATTCTGTTGATGCTGGCCTTGATCCTGCCGATGGCGGTACAGGCCGAAGAAGCCAAGGAAGGCAAAGAAGGCGAGGCGCCGAAGGTCAGCTATATCAGCCTGAGCCCGCCGTTCGTGGGTAACTATGGCCTGGATGGCACGGCAAAACTCAAAGTGTTCAAGGCCGACATCGCCCTGCGCGTGACCGGTACCGAAGCGGCCGCCGCCGTTAAAGCCAACGATGCATTGATCCGCAACCAACTGGTGGCGCTGTTCACTCAGCAGACCAACGAGGCGATGAGCACCGTTGAGGGTAAGGAAAAACTGCGCCAGGAAGCCTTGAAGCAAACTCAGCAAGTGATGAACGATGAGACCGGCAAGCCGATGGTCGAAGACCTGTTGTTCAACAACCTGATCATCCAGTAAGCACACCAGGTGCGCGGTTTCAGGACGCCAGGCTCTTCCTGAACCGCGCCAGCGCCACGGCGAAAAACAGCAGGCCGATCGCGGTCAACGCCAGCAAATCCGGCCACACCACGCCCACACCCGCGTCGCGGAACAGAATCGCCGCGCTCAGGCTCACAAAATGCGTCGACGGCGAGCCCTGCATCACCCACTGCAGCCACTCGGGCATGCTGTCCAGGGGCGTGCTGCCGCCGGACAGCAACAGCATGGGGATAATCACCGGAATCGCCAGCAACCCGAATTGCGGGGTCGAGCGGGCGAGGGTGGCGAGGAAAATTCCCAGGGCGGTACTGGCGAACAGGTACAACGCCGTCACCAATAGAAATAATCCCAGCGAGCCGGCCAGCGGTACGCCCAGCAAGCCTTTGACCACCACTTCCAGTGATACCCAGGTACACAACACCACCACCAGCATGTTGCTCCAGATTTTTGCCAGCATGATTTCCAGCGCAGTCAGCGGCAGCACCAGCAAATGGTCAAGCGTGCCGTGCTCGCGCTCGCGCAGCAGCGCGGTGCCGGTCAGCACGATGGCGAGGATGGTGATGTTGTTGACGATCTGGATCACCGCCAGGAACCAGCCGCCTTCCAGGTTGGTGTTGAACAGCGAGCGAGTGGTCAGCCGCGCCGGTGTCTGTGCGGCGGCATCGGCCTGGCCGCTGTAGCTCAGCAACTCGCGCTGGAAAATCCGGCCAATGTAACCGGCGCCCATGAACGCCTGGCTCATGGCCGTCGCGTCCACGTTGACCTGCACGCTGGGTTGGCGCCCGGCCAGCAGGTCGGCCTGGAAATTGGCCGGCACATTGATCACGAAGGTGTACTCGCCGCTGTCCATGGCCTGGTCCAGCAGGTTGTAGGGCAACGCGGCCGGCGCCTGGAACTCCGGCGGTTGCAGGGCCTCGCCGAGTTGCCGGGACAGGGCGCTGTGGTCCTCATCCACCAGCGCCACGCTAGCGTTATGCACACCAATCACCGAACCGGCGGCGGGCATGTAAATGGCCACGGTGAAGGCGTAAAACAGAAACAGCAGCAGTACGCTGTCGTGGCGCAGGCTGGTGAGTTCTTTCAGGCCCAGGCGCAGGATATGCGCAAACTTATGCATCAGACCTCCTGCTTCTTGAGCATCACCAGGCTCAGCCCGGTGAACCCGACAAAAAAACCGAACAGCGCCAGGCACTGCGGCCACAGCTGGCGCAGGTCCAGAGCCTTGGTAAAGGTGCCCACCGCAATATCCAAAAAGTGCCCGGCCGGAAACAGCATGCCCATCAGCGCTGCGGCGCCTTCCAGGGATGAGCGCGGCACGATCAGCCCGGAGAACTGGATGGTCGGCAGGCTGGTGATGATCATCGTGCCGAGGATCGCCGCGATCTGGGTGCGCGTGAACGCTGAAATCAGCAGGCCCATGCTGGTGGTGGCCAGCACATACAGTAGCCCACCGAATGCCAATGCCAGGCCGCTGCCCTTGAATGGCACGCCAAACAGCCAACGATTCATTGCCACCAGCAGGGCCAGGTTGACCAGGCTCACGAGCAGGTATGGCGCTTGTTTGCCCAGCAGGAATTCCAGGCGGGTCAGCGGTGTGGCGTAAAAGTTGGTGATTGAGCCCAGCTCCTTTTCACGCACGATGCCCAGCGCGGTGAGCATGGCCGGGATAAACGCCAGGATCAGCGCCATCACCCCAGGGCCGATGGCATTTACGCTGACCACGTCCTGGTTATAGCGGAAACGGGTTTCGAGTTTGGCGGCGGCTTGCGGGCTGCGCGGCAGGCTGCTCAATTCGGCCAATTGCTGAAGGTTGCCCAGGTGTACGGCTTCCACATAGTTACGGCTGGTTTCCGCGCGAAACGGCATGCCGCCATCGAGCCAGGCGGCCACTGTGGGCTGGCGCCCGGCGTACAGGTCGCGGCCAAAGCCCGGCGGGATCTCCAATGCCAGTTTGATTTCCGAGCGTTGCAGGCGCCGGTGCAGTTCATCCGCATCCTGAATGGGCGGCCGTTCGGCGAAATAGCGCGAGCTGCGAAACGCTTCCAGATAGGCGCGGCTTTGCGCGGTCTGGTCCTGGTCGTAGACAGCGAACGCCAGCTTTTCCACATCCAGCGAAATCCCGTAGCCAAAGATCACCATCATGAACATCGCCCCGAGCAGCGCGAAGGCCATGCGCACTTTGTCGCGCAACAGCTCTTTGCCTTCACGGCTGGCCACGGCCAACAGGCGCGCCAGGCTGAAACCGCGCTTTCCCTGCAGCGGTGCGCTGGCTTCGCTGACGGTTTGGCTCGGCGCGGCGGGTTCGTCTTCACCTTGGGCCTGCTCCAGGCACGTGACGAATGCGGCCTCCAGGGTCTCTCCTTTGAATTGTTGCTGCAGCGCGTGCGGCGTGTCGCAGGCCAGCACCTTGCCGGCGTGCATCAGTGAGATGCGGTCGCAGCGCTGGGCCTCGTTCATGAAGTGGGTGGACAGGAAAATCGTCACCCCTTGCTCGCGGGACAGCTCGATCAGCAACCGCCAGAAATCGTCCCGGGCGGCCGGGTCGACGCCGGAGGTCGGCTCATCGAGGATCAACACTTCCGGGCGATGCAGCACCGCGACCGCCAGGGACAGGCGCTGGCGCAGGCCCAGCGGCAGCTCGCCCGACGGCTGTTCGGCAACGTGGGTCAGCTCAAAGCGCTGGATCAGCTCGTCGATGCGCGGGCCGCTGTCGGCCTTGGGCAAGTCGAACAATTGCGCATGCAGCGCCAGGTTCTGGCGCACGCTGAGTTCGCCATACAGCGAAAAACTCTGGGACATGAACCCCACGCGCTTGCGGGTGGCCAGGTCTTTGGCGTCCACCGTCTTGCCCAGCAGCGTCGCGCTGCCTTCCGTGGCCGGCATCAGCCCGGTGAGGACCTTCATGGTGGTAGTCTTGCCGCAGCCGTTGGAGCCCAGGAAGCCGAAGATCTCCCCACGGCCGATCGCGAAGCTGACCTTGTTCACCGCGGTGAAGTCGCCAAAGCGCAGGGTCAGGTCGTGGGCCTCGATGGCGATGTCGGTGCTGGCGCTTTCCCTCGGAGGGATCACCAGCGGCGCTTTGTCGTGAGCGCCGTCGCCCTGGAAGTGGGTGAACGCCTCATCCAGTTTGCCGCTGGGGGTGGCGGCGGCGAGGTCACGACTCAAGCCATTGGCGATCAGCGTGCCGCGATCGAGCATCAGGCAGTGTTCGAATTGCTCGGCTTCTTCCATGTAGGCGGTGGCGACCAGCAAGGTCAGTTGCGAGCGTTCGCGGCGCACCGTTTCGACCAGCTCCCAGAAGCGTCGGCGCGACAGCGGGTCGACACCCGTGGTGGGCTCGTCGAGGATCAGCAGGTCGGGCTCGTGGATCAGCGCGCAGCACAGGCCGAGCTTTTGTTTCATCCCCCCGGACAGCTTGCCGGCGGGGCGCTCGGCGAAGCGTTCAAGGTCGGTGGCCAGCAGCAGGCTGTGCATGCGCCGATCACACTCGGTTTTCGACAAGCCGAACAGCGTGGCAAAGAAGCGTATGTTTTCGCGGATCGACAGCTCGGGGTACAGGTTGCCGCCCAGGCCCTGGGGCATGAAGGCGATGCGCGGGTACAGGCTATTGCGATGGCGGCGGTCGGTGATTGCACCGCCGAGGACCTCGAGCTGGCCGGCCTGCAGCTTCTTGACCCCGGCGATCAGGCCCAGCAGGCTGGATTTGCCCGCACCGTCCGGGCCGATCAGCCCGCAACGCGTGCCGGCGGGCAGGCTGAACGCAATGTCGACCAGCGCCTGTTGCTGGCCGTAGCGGTGGTTGATCCCCGTGGCGTGCAGCGCCAGGCCGGTCATTGCAGGTTGGCCGGCCAGTCTATGTCGGCCGTGCGCACGTAACCGGCGCCCGGCATGCCGGGCTTGGCCTGCGGTACGGCGCTGGGTTGGGTCAGGCGCAGCTTGACGCGAAACACCAGTTTTTGCCGCTCATCGCGGGTTTCCACTTCTTTAGGGGTGAATTGCGATTTGGCCGCGACAAACGTGATTTTCGCCGGCAGCGCCTGCTGGGGCAGGGCATCGAGCAGGATGCGAGCGTCACTGCCCACTGTCAGGCGACCGGCCACCGAGGCGGGCAAGTACAGGTTCATGTATTGATCCTCGGGATCGATCAGCAGCAACACGCGACCGCCGGCACCGAGCACTTCGCCGGGCTCGGCCAGGCGCAGTTGGATGATGCCGTCGATAGGCGCGCGCAGGCTGCTGTCATCGATTTCGCTGGTGAGCTGAGCCACTTGCGCCTGGGCAGCGCCGATGGCGGCCTTGGCCGAATTGACCTGCGCCAGCGCGGCGACCACCGCTGCATTGCCGGTGTTGCGCCGCGCCTGCTGCTGATCGATCAGTTGGCTGCTGGCGAAACCGCGCTTGTACAGCTCCTGGGTGCGCTTGAGTTCCTGGTTGGCCAGCAGTTGTTCGCTCTGGCGCAGTTGCACGTTGGCTTCAGCGGCGGCGAGGTTTTCCCTGGCGCGCACCACTTCGGCTTCGGCCTGGGCCCGCTGGGCCTCCAGGGTGCGGGTGTCCATGCGCGCCAGCAATTGACCCTTGAGCACCTTGTCGCCTTCGTCCACCCGCACATCGGCCAGGCGCCCAGGGATTTTCGCGGCGATCTGCACTTCGGTGGATTCCAGACGACCGTTGCCCATGCTCAGCCCGTCGGGCAACCGGTCCTGGGTGGATTTCCAATAACCGAACCCGCCGGCGGCGACCAGCAATGCGATCAGAAGGGTGGCAAACAGCTGAGAAGTGCGAGGGTTGGTCGACATGGAAGCATCCTGCTGCGTTAGCGTCCTAGTTTGACGGTATCGCCGCTGCGGGCGTTGATACCGGTCAAATGAAGGGCAAGCCTAACGTGGTTGCGGCGAAGATGCTTGCGGCGTGAGCGTGACCGTAGGGTTCTGTGCCTAGCGCAGCGCCAGTACGGCGGCCCATTGCTCGGCGGTGACCGGCATTACCGAGAGCCGGCTGCCTTTTTGCACCAGAGGCAGTTCGGCGAGCGCTGTCTGCTGTTTCAGGTAACCCAGGCCCAGTACTTTGGGGAAGGTCTGGACATGGGCGACGGTGATCGCGCTCCACGGATTTTTTTCCGGGCTGGCTTTGGCGTCGAAGTAATGGCTGTCGGGTTCCAGTGCGGTCGGGTCCGGGTAGGCGGCCTCGATGATTTTACCGATGCCGGCAATGCCCGGTTCGGGGCAACTGGAGTGGTAAAAGAAGAACTCATCGCCCACCGCCATAGCGCGCAGGAAATTGCGCGCCTGGTAGTTGCGCACGCCGTCCCAGCGAGCTTCGCCGAGCTTTTCCAGGCCTTTGATGGAGAGTTCATCGGGCTCGGATTTCATCAGCCAGTAGGCCATTCTTGGGCTCCTCAAACAGGCATTGGGCAAGTTGTCGGGCAATTACCGGACAAACCGACAGTCGGTTGGCGTCAAGGTTTGCGTGTTGGTTCACGTTAACGCAAAATGCCGGGATTTTAAGCTTGACGCCGCTGCAACGGACTACTTTGGAACGTTGTTGTCATCGTGTACGAGGTGCCTGAAGGGGGGCAATCGATGCAACGTAAACCGGATTTACTATGGATATTGGTTATTTTGTTTGGTCTGGGCGTCGTGACCACCGGGTATGCGCAGAGCTTGTGGTCGACCAAGACCGATGCGCCGGTTGAATTGTCACCTGTGCAACAACAGTACAAGCGTTAATCTGGCTTCAAGGCGTCGCTGATTCCAGCGACGCTTCTGCGATATACCACTGCTTATCCGTCACCGTGCCAGCCATCGGCACATCCCAACTTGCCTGCGCCAAGCGATCAACCTTCTGACATTCATGGGCCAGACCCAGCAAGGTCGGCTTGCGCCAATGCTGGCGTCGGGCAAGATAAGCGAGGCTGCGGTCATAGAAGCCTCCCCCCATGCCCAGGCGGCCACCTTCATCATCAAACCCCACCAGCGGCATCAGTACCAGGTCCAGCGCCCACAGCTTGCGTTGCTGGCGGATATTGCCCCGTGGTTCCAGGATGCGAAAGCGATTAGGCAGCAGCTTTTCTCCAGGCCGCACGCGCTGGAACACCATCTTCGTACGCGGCCACGCACTGAGCACCGGCAGGTAAGTGGCTTTGCCCCGGCGCTGGGCGGCGCGCAGCAGCAGGCGCGGATCGATTTCACCGTCCGTCGGTAGATACAAGGAAATATGTCTGGACCGGCGAAACAGCGGATGCTGTGCCAGTTGCCGATACAGGCCCTGTGCGGCCTCGCGTTGCTTGCTCGGCGTCAGGGCGCGGCGGGCTTTGCGCAACAGGCGTCGAAGTTGCGGGCGGGAAAGCGGCGCAGGTTCGGTCATGGCTGTTTGGCTCATAAAACAATGCCAGTCCTGGGACTGGCATTGAGTTTGGGAATTCAGGCTCCCCGACAGAGCCGCTGTCGACTTAGCCCTTGAACCCGAAAGTTCAAGGTGGAAGAAGCAGTAGGCTTTAAGGCTTTCCGTCTAGCGGACATGCACACCAGCCCAACGTGCAACTTCCAGGGTAGTGCGAATCGGCTCAGGGACATCGCCGACTGGCAAACACGCCAGGGAGTGGGGCGAGTATACCTTAAACAGACGCGGCAATCAGCCCTTGGGTGCATCCGAGTCGCTGGAGAGCGCCAGGTCCACGCGTTCGAGCAGGTCGCGCACCTGCTCGCGTGTCGAGCCGCTGGCCTGTACATCCGGGCGTTCCTGCTTATGCAGCAGGTCATGGGTGATGTTCAGCGCGGCCATTACGGCGATGCGGTCGGCGCCGATGACTTTGCCGCTGCTGCGGATTTCACGCATCTTGCCATCCAGGTAGCGGGCGGCGCTCACCAGGTTGTTGCGCTCTTCCTGGGGGCAGATGATCGAATATTCTTTGTCGAGGATCTGCACGGTGACGCTATTGCTTGAACTCATGAGTCTTGCTCCAGGGCCTTCAGGCGCGAAATCATCGATTCGACCTTACGCCGGGCGATTTCGTTTTTTTCAATGAGGTGAGCGCGTTCCTCGCGCCAGGTCTTTTCCTGAGCTAATAGGAGTCCGTTTTGACTCTTAAGTTGCTCGACCCGAGTAATTAGCAGCTCAAGTCTGGCCATCAGCGCTTGCAGGTCGGTGTCTTCCATTGGGTTCCACTGGATTTGTCTGATGAATGGCGACTGCAGGATAAACGATCTGACGCCCTTGATAGTCGGGTGCGTCTGCCGGTGCTAGGATACAGCGCTTCATTCTAGACATCGCGCCGCCTGGCGCCTAGCTCATCATGCCCACTAAGAACTCCCCGTACGACGCTTTTTCCACTCTGCTGAACGCCAGCGGTCACCCTTGCTCCCCCGCCGAGCTCCACGGCGTACTGCTGGGTCGCAGCTGCACCGGTGTTGGTTTCGACGCCGACAACTGGCTCGCCGATGTGGCCGAGCTGCTGGAAAAAGAGCCCGAAGACAACGTGCGCAATGCGCTGATCGGCCTGCAGGAAATGGTCAAGGGCGAGCTGACCGGTGATGAAATCACCGTGGTTCTGCTGCTGCCGACCGACGACGCGCCGCTCACCGAGCGCGCCGCCGCGCTGGGCCAATGGTGCCAGGGCTTCCTCCATGGTTTCGGCGTGAACGCCGGCGGCCTGGAGCTGAGCACCGACGCCAAGGAAGTGCTGCAGGACCTGGCCGCCATCTCCCAAGTGCAAGACGCGCTGGAAGAGTCCGAAGACGGCGAAGGCGATTACATGGAAGTCATGGAATACCTGCGCGTCGCGCCGCTGCTGCTGTTCACCGAGACCCGAAAATCCGCTGAACCTGCCGCGCCCAAGCCGTCGCTGCACTGAGAAAGGACACCCATCTGCCCATGATCCATATCCCCAAAGCGGAATACACCCGACGCCGCAAGGCGCTCATGGCGCAGATGGAACCCAACAGCATCGCGATCCTGCCGGCCGCCGCCGTGGCGATCCGCAACCGTGATGTGGAGCATGTGTACCGCCAGGACAGCGACTTCCAATACCTGAGTGGTTTTCCCGAACCCGAAGCGGTGATCGTGCTGATGCCCGGTCGCCAGCATGGCGAGTACGTGCTGTTCTGCCGCGAACGCAATGCCGAACGTGAGCTGTGGGATGGCCTGCGCGCCGGCACCGAAGGCGCAATCCGTGAGTTCGGTGCCGACGATGCCTTCCCCATTACCGACATCGACGACATCCTGCCCGGCCTCATTGAAGGTCGCGACCGCGTGTACTCGGCCATGGGCAGCAATGCCGAATTCGACCGGCATTTGATGGAGTGGATCAACGTGATCCGCTCCAAGGCCCACCTGGGCGCGCAGCCTCCGAACGAATTCGTTGCCCTGGATCATTTGCTCCACGACATGCGTCTGTATAAATCGGCGGCGGAACTGAAGGTGATGCGCGAAGCCGCGCGGATTTCCTGCGCCGCCCATGTGCGGGCGATGCAGGCCAGCCGCGCCGGCCTGTACGAATTCAGCCTGGAGGCCGAGCTGGACTACGAATTCCGCAGGGGGGGCGCGAAAATGCCGGCCTACGGGTCCATCGTCGCCGCCGGGCGCAACGGCTGCATCCTGCACTACCAGCAGAATGACGCACCGCTCAAGGACGGCGATCTGGTGTTGATCGACGCCGGTTGTGAAATCGACTGCTACGCCAGCGACATCACGCGCACCTGGCCGGTCAATGGTCGGTTTTCGCCGGAGCAGAAGGCAATCTACGAAATCGTGCTGGCTTCCCAGGAGGCGGCGTTTGCGCAGATCGCCCCCAACAAGCACTGGAACCAGGCCCATGAGGCCACCGTGCAGGTCATCACCGCCGGGCTGGTAAAGCTGGGGCTGTTGCAGGGCGAAGTCGACGAGTTGATCGCCAGCGAAGCTTATAAAGCGTTTTACATGCACCGCGCCGGGCACTGGCTGGGCATGGATGTGCACGATGTAGGCGAGTACAAAGTAGGCGGTGAGTGGCGCGTGCTGGAAGTCGGCATGGCGCTGACCGTGGAACCGGGGATTTATATTTCGCCGGACAACCAGAACGTGGCAAAGAAATGGCGTGGCATTGGCGTGCGCATCGAGGACGACGTGGTAGTGACCAAGCAAGGCTGTGAAATCCTGACCGGCGGCGTGCCCAAGACTGTCGCCGACATCGAAGCGTTGATGGCGGCTGCCCGATGAGCCGGGTCAGCCTGGCGATTATCGGCGGCGGCCTGGTGGGCGCCAGCCTGGCGCTGGCGTTGCAGGCCGGGGCCAAGGCGCGCGGTTGGAAGATCGTGCTGATCGAACCGTTCGCTCCCGGCGACAGCTACCAGCCCAGCTACGACGCGCGCTCCTCGGCGCTGTCGTTTGGCGCCCGGCAGATCTACCAGCGGCTGGGCCTGTGGCAGGCCATCGCTCGTCGCGCCGAGCCGATCAAGCAGATTCACGTCTCCGACCGCGGGCGTTTTTCCACCGCGCGCTTGTCCGCCATGGAAGAAGGTGTGCCGGCCCTTGGCTATGTGGTGGAAAACGCCTGGCTGGGCCAATGCCTGTGGCAAGGGCTGGACAGCGACGTGGTGAGCTGGCGTTGCCCGGCGCATGTCACGCGCATGACGCCACTGCCCGACGGCTATCGCCTGACCCTCGACGATGAAACCGAGTTGGCGTGCGACCTGGCGATCCTGGCCGATGGCGGCCGTTCCGGTTTGCGCGAACAACTGGGCATCGGCGTGAAAACCCGACCGTATAACCAGAGTGCGCTGATCGCCAACATCACCCCGAGTGAAGCTCACAACGGCGAAGCCTTCGAACGCTTCACCGATGATGGCCCGATGGCCTTGCTGCCGCTGCCGGACAACCGCTGTGCACTGGTGTGGACGCGCGTCGGGATGGACGCCCAGCGCCTGGCCGATCTCGACGAACGCAGTTTCCTCAGCGAACTGCAGAGCGTGTTCGGCTATCGCCTGGGCACCCTCAAGCAAGTCGGTGCGCGACATTTGTATCCGCTGACATTGGTGGAAGCCGAAGAGCAAGTGCGCTCTCACCTGGCCATCATCGGCAATGCCGCCCACAGCCTGCACCCGATTGCCGGGCAGGGTTTCAACCTGTCCCTGCGTGACGCGCACGCCTTGGCCGAAGCCTTGCTGGCCGGGCCGGCGGTGCCGGGAGATCTGGCAACGTTGCAAGCCTACCGTGACCGCCAGCGCATGGATCAGACGCTCACCGTGGGCTTTTCCGACCAGGTCACGCGGCTGTTTGGCAGTGCACAACCGTTAGTGGCGATGGGTCGCAACATGGGGCTGTTGGGCCTGGATCTGTTGCCACCGGCCAAGCGCTGGTTCGCCCGGCAGGCCATGGGCCTGGGCACGCGCCCCGATGCGTAAGTGGCTGATAGAGCGCCTGGGCAAGGCGCGCCTGTTGCGCTGGATCATGACGGTGTACCCGCCGTACCTGGGCGCGGGTATCAGCGTGCAGCACATGAGCGCCGACTTTCGGCACGTCAAAGTGCGCATGGGCCTGGGCTGGTACAACCGCAACTACGTAGGGACGCAGTTCGGCGGCAGCCTGTATTCGATGGTCGATCCGTTCTACATGCTGATGCTCATGGAGAACCTGGGGCGCGATTACATTGTCTGGGACAAGGCCGCCAGCATCGACTTCATCTCGCCGGGCAAAGGCCCGGTGTATGCCGAATTTTTTATCGACGACACCCTGCTCGATGAGGTGCGCCGTCAGACCGAAGGGGGCGAGAAATATCTGCCTCATCTTAAGGTCCAGATTCATGACGGCTCCGGCACCCTGGTGGCGCGGGTCGACAAAACCCTTTATGTGCGGCGCAAGCCGCCAGTGAGACAGGCTTAAAGCATGGACATGCGCGCAGATGTGCTGATTGTCGGGGCCGGAATGGTCGGAAGCGCCCTGGCGCTGGCGTTGCAGGGCAGCGGCCTGCAGGTGCTGTTGCTCGATGGCAGCCCGTTGAGTGTCAAGCCGTTCGACCGTGACGCGGCCTTCGAACCTCGTGTAAGCGCGTTGTCCGCCGCCAGCCAGCGCATCCTCGAACGACTGGGCGTGTGGGACGGCATCGTCTCACGTCGCGCCAGCCCCTATGGCCAGATGCAGGTGTGGGACGGCAGCGGCACCGGGCAGATCCGCTTCTCGGCGGCCAGTGTGCATGCCGAGGCGCTCGGGCATATCGTCGAGAACCGCGTGGTTCAGGACGCCTTGCTCGACCGCCTGCATGACTGCGACCTGGGCCTGTTGGCCAATGCGCGGCTCGAACAGATGCGTCGCTCCGGCGATGAGTGGCTGCTGACCCTGGCCGACGGCCGCAAGCTGCGTGCACCGCTGGTGGTGGCGGCCGACGGCGCCAACTCCGCCGTGCGCCGCCTCACCGGTACCGCCACTCGTGAGTGGGATTACCTGCACCACGCTATCGTCACCAGTGTGCGCAGCACCCAGCCGCACCAGCGTACGGCCTGGCAGCGCTTCACCGATACCGGGCCCTTGGCATTCTTGCCGCTGGAGCGCGACGGCCAGCAGGATTGGTGTTCGATTGTCTGGTCGACCACTCCGACTGAAGCCGAACGCTTGATGGCGTTGGATGAAGACAGCTTCTGCCGCGAACTGGAGCGAGCATTCGAGGGGCGCCTGGGCACCGTGGTGAGCGCTGACCCGCGCGTCTGCGTGCCATTGCGTCAGCGGCATGCCAAACGTTACGTGGCCGAAGGCCTGGCGCTGATAGGCGACGCCGCCCACGTCATCCACCCGCTGGCCGGGCAGGGCGTGAACCTGGGCTTTCTCGATGCGGCGGTACTGGCCGAGGTGCTGCTGGCGGCCACCGAGCGCGGTGAGCGCCTGGCGGACCAGAAAGTACTGAGCCGCTACGAGCGGCGCCGCATGCCGCATAACCTGGCGTTGATGGCGTCGATGGAGGGCTTCGAGCGGCTGTTCCAGGCCGACCCATTGCCGCTGCGCTGGTTGCGCAATGCGGGCCTGAAAATGGTCGACCGGCTGCCGCAAGCCAAGGCGTTATTCGTGCGCCAGGCCCTCGGCTTGAGCGGGGATTTGCCGGAGTTGGCCAGGCCCTGACGGGGCGTGCAACATCTGGTAACGCCTCTACCGAGCGCCGGCAAATGTGAGTCCTTATCATTTGCGATCCTTCGTTCATGAGAGACCGCACCTATGTTGGCATCCAAGCGCCTTCTGACTGCCCTGGCACTCACCCTGTTCGGCAGCTGCGCCGTGCAGGCTGCCGACGAAGTGGTGGTCTACTCCTCGCGCATCGACGAACTGATCAAGCCAGTGTTCGATGCCTACACCCAGAAGACCGGCGTGAAGGTCAAGTTCATCACCGACAAGGAAGCCCCGCTGATGCAGCGCATCAAGGCCGAGGGCGACAACGCCACCGCCGACCTGCTGCTCACCGTCGACGCCGGTAACCTCTGGCAAGCCGAGCAAATGGGCATCCTGCAACCGTTCACCTCTGCGGTGATCGACAAGAACATCCCCCTTCAATACCGCTCATCGGCCCATGCCTGGACCGGCTTGAGCCTGCGCGCGCGGACCATCGCCTACTCCACCGACCGGGTCAAACCCTCCGACCTGACCACCTATGAAGCCCTGGCCGACAAGCAGTGGGAAGGCCGCCTGTGCCTGCGCACGGCGAAAAAGGTCTACAACCAATCGCTGACCGCTACCCTGATCGAAACCCACGGCGCGGCCAGGACCGAAGAAATCATCAAGGGCTGGGTCAATAACCTTTCCACCGACGTGTTCTCCGATGACATTGCGGTACTGGAAGCTATCAACGCCGGCCAGTGCGATGTGGGCATCGTCAACACCTACTACTACGGCCGGCTGCACAAGCAGAAGCCGGACCTGCCGGTAAAACTGTTCTGGCCCAACCAGGGCGACCGTGGTGTTCACGTGAACCTGTCGGGCATCGGCCTGACCAAATACGCGCCACACCCGGAAGCCGCCAAGGCCCTGGTGGAGTGGATGACCACCCCTGAAGCGCAGAAGATCTTCGCTGATGTGAACCAGGAGTTCCCCGCCAACCCGGCAGTGCCGCCGTCGGACGAAGTGGCGACCTGGGGCAAGTTCGTCGCGGATACCCTGCCGGTGGAGGTCGCGGGCAAGCGTCAGGCAGAGGCCATTCGGTTGATGGATCGCGCCGGCTGGAACTAAGTACAATTTGTAGGACGCCGCAGATCTAACTGTGGGAGGGGGCTTGCCCCCGATGTCAGAGTGTCAGTCTACTGATCAGTGACTGATCCGCTGCCATCGGGGGCAAGCCCCCTCCCACATTGGGTTGCGGTGATTTCAAGATATTCATTACCGAGAACCCACCTTTGGCCCACCCTGCCCAACGTCGCTGGTACCTGCCGGTCTTCACCGTTGCCGCCCTGGTGCTGCTGCCGCTGAGCGTGCTGGTGTTGTCCTGGCAAAGTATCGACGCGCAAATCTGGTCCCATCTCTGGGACACCCAGATGCCCCGTCTGCTGGGCAATACCCTGACGTTGGTGCTGGGTGTCGGCGTGGGCGTAACGCTGCTGGGCGTCAGCCTGGCCTGGCTGACCAGCCTCTGTGAGTTCCCCGGCCGGCGCTGGCTCGACTGGGCGTTGATGCTGCCCTTCGCCATCCCGGCGTACGTGCTGGCCTTCGTGTTCGTCGGCCTTCTGGACTTTTCCGGCCCCGTGCAGACGCTGCTGCGCGAGTGGTTCGGTATGGGGTTGCGCCTGCCACGGGTGCGTTCGACCGGTGGCGTGATTGTCGTGTTGGTGCTGGTGTTCTATCCCTACGTCTACCTGCTGGCACGTACGGCGTTCCTGTCCCAGGGCAAGGGCTTGATGGAAGCCGCACGGGTGCTGGGCCAGTCGCCCTGGCAAGCGTTCTGGCGCGTAGCCCTTCCCATGGCGCGCCCGGCGATCGGTGCAGGTGTGGCCTTGGCATTGATGGAGACCCTGGCGGATTTCGGTGCTGTCTCGGTGTTCAACTTCGATACTTTCACCACGGCCATCTACAAGACCTGGTACGGCTTTTTCAGCCTGTCCAGCGCAGCCCAGTTGGCGAGCCTGTTGCTGCTGGTGGTGATGCTGGTGCTTTACGGCGAGCGCCGTGCGCGAGGCGCGAGCCGCCCCGGCAACGAGCGACCGCGAGGTAAGGCGTTGTATCACCTGCGTGGGTTCAAGGCGGCGGCCGCGAGCGCGTGGTGCGGCCTGGTGTTCGCCTGCGCCTTTGTGATTCCGGTACTGCAACTGGTGGCCTGGTTCTGGCAGCGCGGCCGCTTCGACCTCGATGAGCGCTACGCCGGCTTGATCGTTCACACTCTGTATCTCGGCGGTATCGCGGCGTTGATCACCGTAGCCGTGGCATTAGTGCTCGCTTTCGCCAACCGCCTGTCGCCGACCCGAGCGATTCGCTCCGGGATCGGCCTGGCCAATGTTGGCTATGCCTTGCCGGGATCGGTGCTGGCAGTGTCGATCATGTTGGCGTTCAGCTACCTGGACCGCGAACTGGTGGTGCCGCTGTCGGGCTGGCTGGGCGGCGCGGGCAAGCCGCTGCTGCTGGGCAGCCTGCTGGCGTTGGTGTTGGCGTATCTGGTGCGATTCCTGGCGGTCGCGTATGGGCCGCTGGAAAACAGTCTAGGGCGAATCCGCCCATCTTTGCCGGAGGCCGCCCGCAGTCTGGGCGTGAGCGGTCCGCGACTGTTTTGCAAAGTGTATCTGCCTCTGTTGCTTCCCGGCGCCTTGAGCGCGGCGCTGCTGGTGTTTGTCGATGTGCTCAAGGAAATGCCCGCCACCCTGCTGATGCGCCCGTTCGGCTGGGATACGTTGGCGGTGCGGATCTTTGAAATGACCAGCGAAGGGGAGTGGGCGCGCGCCTCCCTGCCCGCATTGACGCTGGTACTGGTGGGGTTGCTGCCGGTCATCGGGCTGATCCGACGCTCGGCGCGACAAATCGGTTAGGTGCCAGTCCTACGGCTTGCGGCTACAATGCGCGGCATTCGGTGCGGTCCATCCTTCGGATCGGCGCGCTTAGCGTGACTGCAGTCCTTGTTATTCAAGGCTTCCAGCGCGTTTGGCAACGCTGCGCACCTTCGCCAAGCCCGGAAGGAGAAACCCATGGGACAGCGTACGCCTCTGTATGACCTGCATCTCGCCCTCGGCGCGAAAATGGTCGATTTTGGCGGTTGGGATATGCCTTTGCATTACGGCTCGCAAGTTGAAGAACACCATCAGGTGCGACGCGACTGCGGGGTGTTCGATGTATCTCATATGACCGTGATCGATGTCACAGGCCCCCAGGCCAAGGAATGGCTCCAGCATCTGCTGGCCAATGACGTCGATCGTTTGCATGGCTGCGGCCGTGCGTTGTACAGCGCCATGCTCAATGAGCAGGGCGGGGTGGTGGACGACATGATCGTCTACCGCACCCAGGCCGGTTACCGGCTGGTGGTCAACGCCGCCACCCGCGACCAGGACATGGCCTGGATGCAGGCACAACTGGGTAACTATCAGGCGCACCTCAATGAGCGCCCGGAACTGGCGATGTTGGCCATCCAGGGCCCCAATGCGCGCCACAAGATTGCAGAGTTGGTAACCCAGTCGCGCGGCACCCTGATCCATCAACTCAAGCCTTTTGAAGGCCAGGCCGACGGCGATTGGTTTATCGCTCGCACGGGGTATACCGGCGAAGACGGCCTGGAAATTGTCCTGCCTGCCGATCAGGCGCCGGGTTTTTTCAACGACCTGGTGGGCGCCGGTATTTCACCTATCGGTCTGGGTGCTCGGGACACCCTGCGTCTGGAGGCTGGCATGAACCTGTACGGCCAGGATATCCACCAAAATGTTTCGCCCCTGGCGGCCAACATGGCCTGGAGCATCGCCTGGGAGCCTGCCGAGCGCGATTTCATCGGCCGTACTGCGCTGCAAGCAGAGCTGGCGGCGGGTGTGCAGTCCAAACTGGTGGGGCTGGTGCTGGAGGAACGTGGGGTTTTACGCGCTCATCAGGTGGTTCGTATCGCCAATGTTGGCGAAGGGGAGATCACCAGTGGTAGTTTCTCTCCTACGCTGAGCAAATCCATTGCCCTGGCGCGTGTACCGGCGGCGACTGCCGATCGGGCCGAAGTGGAAATCCGCGGCAAGTGGTACCCGGTTCGAGTGGTCAAACCGACCTTCGTGCGTCATGGCAAAACCTTGATCTAACTATTCCGGCGGGCTAATGGCCGCTGACATTTCTTCTTGAGGACACAGACAATGAGCAATATCCCAGCCGACCTGCGTTTTGCCGAAAGTCATGAATGGGCCCGTCTGGAAGCTGACGGTACTGTTACCGTCGGGATTTCCGATCATGCCCAGGAAGCGTTGGGAGATGTGGTGTTTGTTGAGTTGGCTGAGGTCGGCGCCACGTTCGGGGCAGGAGACCAGGCTGGGGTGGTTGAGTCTGTGAAAGCGGCTTCGGATATCTACGCCCCGATTGCAGGTGAAGTAATCGCCGTCAATGAGGAATTGAGCGGTAGCCCTGAACTGCTGAACTCTGACCCATACGGTGCCTGGATCTTCAAGCTCAAGCCAAGCAGCGCGGCTGAGTTGGACAAGCTGCTGGATGCTGCCGGCTACAAAGCCGCCATCGGCGAATAAACGCGAGGCCTATGTGGGAGCGGGCTTGCTCCCTCCCACATTGAACCGTAAGTGTTCAGCTCGCCGTCAAGACTGCTTTTACCGCCGCCACCGACCGCTCCACATCCGCCTTCGTCATCGCCGTGAACATCGGCAGCGACACGATCAAGCGTCCTACCTTTTCCGCCACCGGGAACATGCCTTCCTTGAATCCCTGCGCCCGATACAGGCTCAGCAGGTGGATCGGCGGGTAGTGGTAGCCAATGCCGACGCCCAGAGCCTGCATTTTTTCCATGAACGTGGCGCGGGCGGGCAAACCGTCCTGGCGTTCCGGCAGTACGAGTTGGAACAGGTGCCAGTTGCTGTTTTCGAAGTCGGCCGGCGGCAGTTGAGCGCCGTACTTTTCTTCGAAGTCACTGCCAAAACAGTTGAAGTAGTGACGCGCAAGATTCTGGCGATGGGCAGTGATCTGCTCGATATGAGCGAATTGTCCCAGCCCAATGGCGGCGGCAATGTCAGTCATATTGAATTTACCGCCCAGCACGTCCACGTCCAGGCCGTCGAAGCCAGTACGCGTAACGCCTTGCAGGCGGTATTTTTCGGCCAGACGCGCCTCTTCGGCATTGTTCAACACCAGGCAACCGCCCTCGGAAGAGGTGATGTTCTTGTTTGCCTGGAAACTGAACGACACGAAATCCCCGGTGGCGCCAATGCGCTCGCCGTCCCAGCTGGAACCCAACGCCTGGGCGGCGTCTTCGACGATGCGCAGGTTGTACTTGTTGGCCAGTGCGTAAAGCATTGGCATGTCCAGCGGCAGGCCGGCCAGGTAGACAGGAATGATCGCCTTGGTGCGTGGGGTGATGGCGGCTTCCACTTGGGCCAGGTCGATACTACGGGTGACAGGGTCTATATCGGCAAACACCGGTGTGGCGCCGACTTCCAGAATAACGTTGGCCGTGGCGACCCAGGAGATCGGCGTGGTGATAACTTCATCGCCCGGCCCGATGCCGGCGATGCGCAAGGCAATCTCCATGGTGCAGGTGCCGGAGTTGAACGTGCGCACCGGTCGGCCGCCAAAGTATTCCGACAGCTGCGCCTCGAACGCCTGCACCTTCGGCCCGCTGGTGATCCAGCCCGAGCGCAGGACGTCGCCTACCGCCGAGATGGTGGCCTCATCGATGGTGGGCTTGGAAAACGGCAGGAAAGGCTGTTGGCTCATGACGATGATGGCATCCGTTCAAATTGGCGATGGTGGTGAGGCTTGTCAGCACGGGCATGGTGGCACGGCTCGACTGAATATAGCCTGTCGCCTGTGAATGAATCGTCACCGTGCGGGCAAAAAAATGCCGCTTCAAAAGCGGCATTTTTCAGCGAGAGGCTATTACTCGGTGACGGCATTCTTCGCGAGGATGGCGTTGGCCAGTTCCATATCCGTGGCTTGCAGGCCTGGGTTGTCGGCGCGGACTTTCTGCATTGCGGCTTCCAGATACGGGCCACGGATACCGCCATCGCTCGCAACAAAGCTACCAGCATCGTCTTGCGCGGCGACCACCAGCTTGTGATCCTTGAAGGTCAGGTACGTCGAGCCGGTGGTAGCACCTGAGGAGATGACGTTGCGCCAGAAACTGTCGGCCATGGCTGAACCGACAGGGAGGGAAAGCACAGCGAGGGTTGCGACAGCATATTTGAGACGCATGATGGGTGACTCCGGGTGGGTGATCTGTACGTTTGGATCGTAATTTATCCAAACGAGTTCCGTCACTGACTAAACAGTTTCAACCTTCAACACCACGCCTTCCTGGGCAATCACGCGCACTTGAGTGCCTACAGGGCAATCAGGGCCGCTCACCATCCACACGCCGTCCCCGACTTTCACCTTACCTCGCCCATCCACAATCGCCTGGTGTACCACGAACGTGCGACCGACCAGTTCTGAGCCGCGCTCATTCAATCCCGGTTGGTCGCTGGCCTTGGCGCTGCTGCGTTGGCGTTTCCACCAGTAAACAGCGGTCAATATCGACAACACGGCAAACAGCAGCAATTGCCATTCCAGGCCCAGCGGCGGAACCAAAAACTTGATTACGCCCACGGCAGCCGCTGCGATGCCCATCCACAGCAGGTACCCGCCGGCGCCGAAAACTTCAAGAATCAACAGCACTGTGCCCAAAGCCAGCCAATCCCAAAACGACAGGTGCAGCAGGAAATCCCACATGGCGATGGCCTCAGTCCTTTTTGTTATCGAACGTTGCTTTGACGATCTCGCCGATGCCGCCGACCGCACCGATCACCTGGCTGGCTTCAAGTGGCATCAGGATGACTTTGCTGTTGTTGGCCGAGGCCAGTTTGCCCAGGGCGTCGATGTACTTTTGCGCGACGAAGTAGTTGACCGCCTGCACGTTGCCCGAGGCGATGGCCTCCGACACCACTTGGGTTGCCCGTGCTTCCGCTTCGGCCTGACGTTCGCGGGCTTCGGATTCAAGGAATGCCGCTTGCCGGCTACCTTCGGCTTCCAGGATCTGGGCCTGCTTTTTACCTTCTGCGGTGAGGATCGCCGATGCTCGCAACCCTTCGGCCTCAAGAATTTGCGCGCGCTTGATCCGCTCGGCTTTCATCTGGCCGGACATCGCGGCCATCAGGTCGGCAGGCGGGCTGATGTCTTTGATTTCGATGCGGGTGATCTTGATGCCCCAGGGCGCGGTGGCTTCGTCCACGGTCTTCAGCAGTTTTTCATTGATGCCGTCGCGTTGGCTGAGCATGGCGTCGAGTTCCATCGAGCCGAGTACGGTACGGATATTGGTTTGCAGCAGGTTACGAATGGCATGTTCGAGGTTGTTGACCTCGTAAGCCGCCTGGGCCGTATTGACCACCTGGAAAAAGCACACGGCATCGATCTGCACGGTGGCGTTGTCGGCGGTGATGACTTCCTGCGGCGGGATATCCAGCACGCTCTCCATCACGTTGATCTTGCGGCCGATGCGATCCATGACCGGAATGATGATATTCAGGCCGGGCTTGAGAGTATTGGTATAGCGACCGAAACGCTCGACTGTCCATTGATAGCCCTGGGGCACGACCTTGAAGCCCATGAACAGAATGGCGATGGCCAATCCTACAAAAAGCAGCAGTACGGTTCCGATTTGCATGGCGATTCCCTATCTGATGATGTCAGTGGCGCGACTTACGGCCGATTGTAACGGGGTTGTCACCGATAAGAACGGTTTCCCGGGGTTACCCATTAGGGATTTGTTACTGAATCTGCTGGCGTCACCCGCAGCACCTCAGCCAGCGTTGTGTGGCCGCTCATGACCTTCTGCATGCCAGCCATGCGCAAGCTGCACATTCCTTGCCCTATCGCTGCACGGCGCAGCGCCAGCACGTCGGCTTCGGGGGTAATAAGCGTTTTGAGCGATTCATCCAGCACCATGATCTCGTAGATCCCGGCGCGCCCGTGGTAGCCGCTGTGGCGGCAGTCCGCACACCCCACGGCTTCATGGCGGTCATGTTCCACGCGCTTGCACTGGGGGCATAACACCCGTACCAGGCGCTGCGCCATCACCCCAAGCAAGGTGGCCTTGATCAAATAGTGTGCAACGCCCAACTCCTGCAGCCGGCTGATGGCGCTGGGCGCGTCGTTGGTGTGCAGGGTGGACAGCACAAGATGCCCGGTCAACGCGGCCTGGATGGCCATTTCCGCGGTTTCGTGGTCGCGGATCTCACCGATCATGATGATGTCCGGGTCCTGACGCAGCAAGGCGCGAATACCGCTGGCAAAGGTCAGGTCGATATTGTGCCGGACCTGCATCTGGTTGAACGCCGGCTCCACCATCTCGATCGGGTCTTCAACCGTGCACAGGTTGATTTCTCGGGTCGCCAGTTGTTTGAGCGTGGTGTAGAGGGTGCTGGTCTTGCCGGAGCCCGTAGGGCCCGTGACCAGGATGATCCCGCTGGTCTGGCGTGTCATGGCGTGCCAGCGCCGCTGGTCTTCATCCGATAGGCCCAACTGGTCAAAATCCTTGAGCAGCACCTGGGGATCGAAAATCCGCATCACCAGTTTTTCGCCGAAGGCCGTGGGCAAGGTCGACAGGCGCAGCTCGATTTCGGTACCCGCCGGGCTTTTGGTTTTTACCCGACCATCCTGGGGTTTACGTTTTTCCGCCACATTCATGCGGCCCAGGCTCTTGAGGCGGCTGACCACGGCCACCGCGACCTGGGGCGGGAATTGATAGACATCATGCAGCAGCCCGTCAATGCGAAAGCGTACCCGGCCCTGATCCCGACACGGCTCTATATGGATATCGCTGGCCCGCTGGGCAAAGGCGTACTGCAAAAGCCAATCGACGATCGTGACGATGTGCGCATCGTTGGCGTCCGGCTCCTGATCGCTGGCGCCGAGGTTGAGCAGATCGAAAGGGGCAGGCCCGATGACGTTTTGATCAGCCCTGCTCACCGACTTCGTCAGTCGATAGAACTCGCCTATATACCGTTGAATTGCCTGAGGGTTGGCGACAACGCGGGTAATCGAACGCTTGAGCACCTGTGCCAGCCCCGCCTCCCAACAAGTCACGTAGGGCTGCGCGCTGGCGACGGTGACCGTCAGCCCATCCATGGCCACGGCCAGGATGCCGTGGCGCTGGGCAAACGTATGGGACATCAGCGGCACGACTGTCGCGACATCGATCTTCAGTGGGTCGATGCGCAGATAGGCTTGCCCGGCCTGCTCGGCCAGCCACTGGGTCAAAAGCTCCAGGCCCGGGCCATGTTCCGCGATGCGTTCCAAGGGATGCTGGGCATTATCGTCTGGCAGCGCCGACAAGCGACGCGCGATATCGGGCGAGATCAGCCCTCGTTCGAGCAAGGCCGGCAGCAACGAATGCAGCTTCAATCGGTGATCAATAGCCATGAGGGGTTCCTGGGCAACCTTGGATGTTCTCCCAGGCTAGTCAGCCCCTGACTTTCTTCCCGCCCGCCTGTGTTGCAGGTTTTTACCCGGCAACCGCCACCTGTACGCCGGGGCCCGTGGCATCAATGGCCCATACATCCAGCGAACAGACGCTGATCAGGTTTCGAATCTTTTCACCGATCACCTGGGCCCGATGCCAGCTCAGGCCATCCAGCACGATCTCGATATTCAGCAGCTCTTGTTCTCGACTCACCGTGACCTGCGCCGGCGTCAGAAACTGCAGGGCATAGTAGTTGAGCACCCGGCACAACACATCGGGTTCAGCCTCGGCAACGATCTGGTAATGGGCGCGGCAGTGGGGGCTGTTGGCGGCCCATGCATCGACGCGGGTAAGCGAGGGGGTGGCTTCGATGGTGTGCATGCTCTTGCTCCAGATTCGACGCAGAAATTTTTACATGCGTTAACGGAGATTTCTTATCTAAGATACGGGTTACTGCCGACTATTAAGCGAGATCAATTCAAGAATGGCGGTGAATCAGGTATTTCTATGCAAAATGAACTGGATGTCTACGACCGACGCATTCTAGCGTTGCTGCAAGAGGACGCTTCGCTCTCCAGCGCGCAGATTGCCGAACAGGTGGGCTTGTCCCAGTCGCCGTGCTGGCGGCGCATTCAACGGCTTAAGGAGGAAGGAGTAATCCGCAGCCAGGTGACGTTGCTGAACCGCAAGAAAATCGGCCTTAACACGCAGATATTCGCCGAGGTCAAACTCAACGCCCACGGCCGCTCCAACTTCACTGAATTCACCGAGTCGATTCGCGGCTTTCCCGAAGTGCTGGAGTGTTACGTGCTGATGGGGGCGGTGGATTTCCTGCTGCGCATCGTGACGTCGGATATCGAGGCGTACGAGCGGTTTTTCTTCGAGAAGCTGTCGATGGTACCGGGGATCCAGGAGGTCAATTCGATTGTGGCGCTGTCTGAAATCAAATCGACCACCAGCCTGCCAGTATTGCGCTGACCGGCCTCGCCTTATTGAGGTAGAGGTATCCCGCGTTACACCAGCACGATCAAGAGCGGCTCGTTTTGCATACTTGTAATGAGCAGGCTTGCCCAGCGCGAGGCAAGTCTGCTCACCACGGAGTTATTTTCAGCTTTCAAGATGTGCGTAGAGCTTATCGGGCCTTTGCTGACTACAGGCGCAACAGGGTCTTCCACGCGCGGTTCTGATACACCGCAATCGCCTGGTGCATCCGCGCATCCAGCGATTCATCGGTGATCGGCTGATTGGCCAGTTGCGCCAGCTTGTTCAGCTCGCCGTACAAACGATCCAGTTCCGGAATATCCAGCACATGGCGGGCGTGGTGCAGCCAGGCCTGGATGCGTTCGATGCGCGGCAGTTGCTCGGCCAGGTCTTCCGGCTGCTGCTGGTAGCGCTGCAGTTGCAAGGCGACGGCGTCGTCGGCCAGCAGGCGCGGCAGCCAATTGGCGATTTGCGCGGCGCCCTGGCGGTTGCCACGCACGTTGCGGTCGGCGGTCCAGGTGCGGGCCATCAGCCACCGCGAGGTGTTGAGTGAGAACAGGCCCCAGCGTACGTCGTCCAATTCTTCGGCGAATTGCTCCGGCGCGGCCTTGCGGATGTCTTCATCGTCGTCGCCGGCTTGTACCAGCGGGCGCCAGTCTTCCAACAGCGCATCCAGCGCAGTGCGCAGTTCGCTGGTGGATTGGCGGGGCGCAGCCTGGCCGAGGCTGCCGACCAGGGCGCGCAGTTCGCCGAGGTTGTCGACCCATTCCTGCAGCAGGCGCCAATGGCCATTGAAGCGGTACTGCTCAGCCAGGCGCTGGCTGCTGCCGAGCAGGTGCCACAGGATGGCGGCAAAGGCGTCGTCCAAGGGCATTTCGGCGTGCAACTGCGGTGCCGGCAGGCTCAGGGAGTAACTGCTGGCGTCGTAGAGACGATAGCCGCGCTCGGCCTTGCTGATGTCACACGGCATCAGTGCCAGGGTGGCGGCCAGCTCGGCGGCCAGTTCCAGCAGCGCCGCCGGTTCGCCTTCGCGCAGCTCCAGTTCCAGCTCACAGATCTCTTCTTTCTGCTTGCCGACCACTACGTGGCCCAGGTCCAGGGCGGCTTCGATCACCACTTTGGCCTTGCCACGGCCCCAGGCGATTTCGGCGCGCTCGCGCACGAAATCGGTGGTGAAGATTGGCTTGAGGGTCTTTTTGTCCAGCTCGGCCAATTGCTCGGGCCAGCACTCGCCGTCGAGTTTCTTCACGTCGAGCTTGGCTTTGGGCAAGTCCCAGTTGTACTCATTGCGTTCCGACAAGCCGGCGACGCTCTGGCCGCGGGTCTTGAGGGTCTGAATGATGTCGTCACCGTCCTTGCGCAGACGCAGGGCGACTTTGGCCTGAGCCAGGTCGCGCTCGGGGGTATCGAAATACTGGTTCATCAACTCACGGCGTTCCCAGCCACTTTTGTTGCGTTTTTTCAGTAGCGGGTGCTCACGCAGCGCGGCGAGTGTTTCGCGGCTGACGCGGAGCTTGATTTCGGTTTCTTTCTGCATGGCCGGAAAATCCAGGATCGGGAGCGCAGCCGGGGAAAAGAGTGGCTGCCAAGGTCGTGCAGTGTACAGGACTGAGCCCGGCAACGCGCCGCAACGGTTTATTGTGTCGTGCAGATGCCTCTATAGTGAGGCTCATCCGGGAAGTGGGGAGACCGTGTATGCCGTTGCCGTCCATGAAAGAGCAGTTCGCCGCGTTGATCGCCGCGCCGTCGGTCAGTTGCACCCAGGCGTCCCTGGATCAGACCAACCGCCCGGTAATCGATCTGCTTGCCGGCTGGCTGGGCGACCTGGGTTTCGCCATCGACATCCAGACCGTCAGCCCCGGCAAATTCAACCTGCTTGCCAGTTTCGGCAGCGGCCCCGGCGGCCTGGTGCTGGCCGGTCATAGCGACACCGTGCCATATGACCCCGCGTTGTGGAAAACCGACCCGCTCACGCTGACAGAAGTTGACGGCCGCTGGGTAGGACTGGGCAGTTGCGACATGAAGGGCTTTTTCGCTCTGATCATTGAGGCTGTGTTGCCACTGCTGGATCAACCGTTCAGGCAGCCATTGCTGATCCTCGCCACCTGCGATGAAGAAAGCTCCATGTCCGGTGCGCGAGCGCTGGCCGAAGCCGGTCGCCCCCTGGGTCGCGCAGCGGTGATCGGCGAGCCGACCGGTCTCAAGCCGATCCGCCTGCATAAAGGCGTGATGATGGAGCGCATCGACATCCTCGGTCGCAGCGGTCATTCTTCGGACCCCAGTCTCGGTCACAGCGCCCTCGAGGCCATGCACGATGCCATCGGTGAATTGCGCGGCCTGCGCCTGGCCTGGCAGCGCGAATACCGCAACGCGCAATTCAGCGTGCCGCAACCGACCCTGAACTTCGGCTGTATCCACGGCGGTGACAACCCCAACCGCATCTGTGGCCAGTGCTCCCTGGAGTTCGACCTGCGACCCCTGCCCGGCATGGACCCTGAGGTGTTGCGCAACGCCATCCGGCAGAAGCTCCAACCCCTGGCCGAGCGCCATCAGGTCAAGATCGACTATGCGCCGCTGTTCCCCGCCGTGCCGCCATTCGAGCAGCCGGAAGACGCCGAGCTGGTGCGGGTCGCGGAACGTTTGACCGGTCATCGTGCCGAAGCAGTAGCGTTCGGCACCGAAGCGCCTTATCTTCAGCGCCTTGGTTGTGAAACCCTGGTGCTCGGCCCTGGCGATATCGCCTGTGCGCACCAGCCGGGCGAATACCTCGAAATGTCACGCTTGACGCCTACAGTGCGTCTATTGCGCGGATTGATCGAACATTACTGCCTCAAACCTGCATAAATTAACCCCTGCCTGTTCGTACATAGAAGGAGAGTGAGCGTGTCGCCAAGCCTGTTCCGACGATAACCATCAGCCCGCCGTGCGCTTTCACGATTCATCCTTTTTTGGCTGCTTTTTATTACAGGCCCAGGTGTTATGCCCGAATACGTCAATTGGCTTCGTCATGCTTCCCCTTACATCAATGCCCATCGTGACTGCACCTTTGTGGTCATGTTGCCTGGCGACGGTGTGGACCATCCCAACTTCGGCAATATCGTCCACGACCTGGTGCTGCTCCACAGCCTGGGCGTGCGTCTGGTGCTGGTGCACGGTTCGCGCCCACAGATCGAAGCGCGCCTTGAAGCGCGCGGCCTTACCCCGGCATACCACGAAGGTATGCGCATCACCGATGCCGCCACCCTGGAGTGCGTGATCGATGCGGTCGGTCATCTGCGTATCGCCATCGAAGCGCGCCTGTCGATGGACATGGCCTCATCGCCCATGCAGGGCTCGCGCCTGCGCGTGGCCAGCGGCAACCTGGTGACCGCGCGTCCCATCGGCGTGCTCGAAGGCGTGGACTACCACCATACCGGCGAAGTGCGCCGGGTCGACCGCAAGGGCATCAATCGGCTGCTCGACGAGCGCTCGATCGTATTGCTCTCGCCGCTGGGTTACTCGCCGACCGGGGAGATCTTCAACCTGGCCTGTGAAGATGTCGCTACCCGCGCCGCCATCGACCTGGGGGCGGATAAGTTGCTGCTGTTCGGTGCCGATCTTGGATTGATCGACGAACATGGGCGCCTGGTGCGTGAGTTGCGCCCGCAGCAAGTGCCGGCGCATTTGCAGCGTCTGGGCAGCAGCAACTACCAGGCCGAGTTGCTCGACGCAGCGGCGCAGGCTTGTCGGGGCGGGGTAGGGCGCAGCCATATCGTCAGCTATGCCGAAGATGGCGCGTTGCTCACCGAGCTGTTCACCCGAGACGGTGGCGGTACGCTGGTGGCTCAGGAGCAATTCGAACTGGTACGCGAGGCGGCGATTGAAGACGTCGGCGGCTTGCTCGATTTGATCAGCCCGTTGGAAGAGCAGGGCATTCTGGTGCGTCGTTCGCGGGAAGTGCTGGAGCGTGAAATAGAGCAGTTCAGCGTGGTGGAGCGCGAAGGCATGATCATCGCCTGCGCGGCGCTGTATCAGATCGCCGATTCGGATGCCGGTGAGCTGGCGTGCCTGGCGGTGAACCCCGAGTACCGCCACGGCGGGCGCGGTGATGAGCTGCTTGAGCGCATCGAAACCCGGGCCCGGGCGCAGGGTTTGAAGACCTTGTTCGTGCTCACCACTCGCACCGCCCACTGGTTTCGTGAACGGGGCTTTGTGCCGAGCAGCGTCGATCGCCTGCCGTCCGCCCGCGCCTCGTTGTACAACTACCAGCGTAATTCGAAGATTTTCGAAAAGGCCCTCTAGCTAATCCTCTCCCAAGGTAGGAGCGAACGCGCTCCTACCCTTTTCCTGTTCCCCGTCCTGTTTGTGCTCCGGCAAACGACACCACCCCCTTCAGAACCGTTGAATCAGGCCGATACGCTGAGCGCGAGCAGGGATAGAGCGCGTGACGGGAGGGGCATCGGCCTATGAGCCTTGGCAGGCTTGTCATCAAAAGAAACTATTCCGATACAAAAACTGTAACAAATTGACGGGAGGATATGCGTTTGGCCATCATGGCGTCGCTTTTTTGATCGTACGTGACGTATGCGGCTTTAGACCTGCATTCGATGATCTAAAAAGTGGAAAACAAATACCCTTTAGGAATTAGCTTTTAGGGAGGTTCGTCTATCCTGACCTGCCCGATCTACGTAATGGCTTATTCCGAAATTGTATGAAAAAGAATGAAACAATTCTTTTTGGGTGTATGAAAAACTCATTACCCTGCAGGGACCAAATCAACGGTGGTTAGACGAAGGTAGTAGACACACTAGGTTACGATTGACTTGGTAGTCACTATCTGGCGCTAATCGCGCATCTGTGGATCGAGGGCGTCAGACCCGAGACCTAAGAACTACAAAAATTAGAAACGAGAGGAGCGGTACATGAAGAAGTCCACCTTGGCACTGGCTGTAGCCCTGGGCGCAATCGCTCAGCAAGCAGGCGCTGCTGGTTTCATCGATGACAGTAAAGTAACCCTGGGTCTGCGTAACTTTTACATCAACACCGACAACCGTGATTCGGCTGCTGGCTCTGCTGCCAACAAGCGCGCCGGTGTTCAAAGCAAGCAGGAAGAATGGGGCCAAGGCTTCGACCTGCGTTTCATCTCCGGTTACACCCAAGGCACCGTAGGCTTCGGTCTTGATGCTATCGGCCTGCTGGGCGTTCGCCTGGATTCCGGTGGCGGCACCAACGGTGCTACTGCCTCTTCCTACGGTGGCACTGTGTTCCCGAGCAAGTCCAACGGCGAAGCCGTTGATAACTACTCGAGCCTGGGCCTGACCGCCAAGGCCAAGATTTCCCAGACCGAACTGAAGCTGGGGACTCTGCAGCCCAAGCTGCCGGTCATCGTGACCAACGACGGTCGTCTGCTGCCGCAGACCTTCCAGGGTGGCCAGATCACCACCAACGACATCAAGGATTTGACTCTGGTTGCCGGTCAGATCGAAAAAGCCAAAGGTCGTAACTCCAGCAACGTCGACAACCTGTCGATCTCCGGTGCCAACTCCCGTGGCGCCAACTGGCGTGACAGCAACAAGTTCTACTACGCCGGTGGTGACTACAAGATCACCAAGGACCTGACTGCCCAGTACTACTACGGCAATCTGGAAGACTTCTACAAGCAGCACTTCCTGGGTCTGACTCACAACTGGGCAATCGGCCCGGGCGTGTTGAAATCCGACCTGCGCTACTTCCACAGCACCGATGACGGCAAGAACGGCAACGAGTCGGCCTATTTCTCCTCGGGCAACTACAGCGGCGTGAACTCCGGTCGCGGCAAGGTCGATAACAACCTGTACAGCGGCCTGTTCCTGTACACCCTGGGTGGTCACACCTTCGGTGGTGGTTATCAGGTCAGCAACGGTAGCAGCGACTTCCCTTGGCTGAACCAGGGCGACGGTTCGTCGGCTTACATCACCACCGACATGCAGATCGCCAAGTTCGCCCGTGCCGGCGAGCGCACCTGGCAGGCTCGCTACGCGTATGACTTCGCCAAGGTCGGCGTGCCTGGCCTGACAGCGGGCGTCGTGTACCTCAAAGGTACTGACATCGACACCGTTAACGGTAGCCGTGCAGAGTTCACCGGCCAGTCCGAGTGGGAGCGCGATATCACTGTTGCCTACGTGGTGCCGGAAGGCCCGTTCAAGAACGTCGGCGTGGCCTGGAAAAACGCTATGTGGCGCAACGATGTTGCCGCCGCGCGCGACCAGGACGAAAACCGTGTAATCGTCAGCTACACCTACGCGTTCAAGTAACTGCGTAAAACCTTGCCCGGCGCAACGCCGGGCAAGGTGTGTTGCCTTTCAAGTCGGGCTCACCCCCGTAAGCCCTTCCTGAACCCCTCTTTTACAGCGTCTCAAGGCCTTCTCGAACCTTGAAACCGATGGTGCCCTGCGCCCGGTTCAGCGTCCAATGAACGATTTTTAATATTCCTTTATCGTCTAGATAAATCGATATTTATTCTTTTTAAAATATTCACAACCCATGCACAGTGGCCTCCATAAGCACTCATCAGGAGCCACACCATGAGCCTAAGACTGGGCGATATCGCCCCCGACTTCGAGCAGGATTCCAGCGCCGGCAAGATTCGTTTCCACGAGTGGCTGGGCGATAGCTGGGGTGTGTTGTTTTCCCACCCGGCCGACTTCACGCCGGTATGCACCACCGAGCTGGGGTTTACCGCCAAGCTCAAGGACGAGTTCGCCCAGCGCGGCGTCAAAGCCATCGCGCTGTCGGTCGACCCGGTGGACTCACACCACAAGTGGATCGAAGACATCAACGAAACCCAGCACACCACCGTCAACTTCCCGATCCTGGCCGACGCCGACCGCAAGGTCTCGGACCTCTACGATTTGATCCACCCCAATGCCAGCGACACCCTCACCGTGCGCTCGTTGTTTGTCATCGACCCGAACAAAAAGATTCGCCTGACCATCACGTACCCGGCCAGTACCGGGCGCAACTTCCATGAAATCCTGCGGGTAATCGACTCGCTGCAGCTGACCGACAACCACAAGGTCGCCACCCCCGCCAACTGGCAGGACGGTGATGAAGTGGTGATCGTGCCGTCGCTCAAGGACGAAGACGAGATCAAGAAACGCTTTCCAAAAGGCTATCGCGCAGTGAAGCCGTACCTGCGGCTTACCCCGCAGCCCAATCGTTAACGCGGATATCGCCTCGGGGGCAACCCCCCTCCCACCGTCGATGCACCGCATCTGTAACTGAATCAAAGCAGGGGTTTTCAGGCCGTTTCCACGGCCTTTTTTTTCGCCTGGCGATTGATAGGGCCTATATGTTTTTATGGAATAAACAAATGAAAAAATAAGATTTATAGATATATGAATCAGCTGATAAGGTCTGTTCCATCTTGGCGCCATCGCCACACAGCGAACCGCCGACACCTGCTCAAGGAATTCCTGCATGTTGGTCGTAACACTAGGAGGCAGTCCCAGCCAGCGCTCCCGCTCCGGGGTCTTGCTGGAAAAAACCCGTCAGTGGCTGCAACACAAAGGCGTGGAAGTAGTGAGTTACCAGATACGGGACTTCCCGGCTGAAGACCTGCTGCACGCGCGGTTCGACAGCCCCAAGGTCATCGACCTGCTGGAGCAGGTAGCCAATGCCGACGGCCTGGTGATCGCCACGCCGGTGTACAAAGCCTCCTTCTCCGGTGCGTTGAAAACCGTGCTAGACCTGCTGCCCGAACGGGCCCTGGCCCACAAGGTGGTGCTGCCGATGGCCACTGGCGGCAGCATCGCGCACATGCTGGCGGTGGACTACGCGTTGAAGCCGGTGCTGTCGGCGCTCAAGGCCCAGGAATTGCTCCACGGTATTTTTGCCGAAGACAGCCAGATCGCCTATGGCGAAGGCAACGCCCAGGCGCAATTGGTGCCGGTGCTCGAGCAGCGGTTGCACGAGGCGCTGGACACGCTTTACAGCGCGATGGCCCGTCGCCCAAAACCGCTTGATCCGCATGTGTTAAATGAACGTTTGTTGAGTGCTCGCTGGAGCATTTAAGCCTCACCTGAAACCTGGAAACACTCACCTTACTCAGCCGCCAACGGCCAAGCAGGTGCAGCCAAAACCCCTCATCGCATTTTGGAGAGAGCGCCATGCGCACTGTCATCTTGCGTCGCGGTCTGGTCGCACTGTTTGCTGCGGCTGTGTCCTTCGGCGCCATTGTTCAAGCTCACGCCGCCGAGCCCCTGCGGATCGGCTATCAGAAATACGGCACCCTGGTCCTGCTCAAGGCCAAGGGCACCCTGGAAAAACGCCTGGCCGCCCAAGGCGTGCAGGTGCAGTGGACTGAGTTTCCCGGCGGCCCGCAGTTGCTCGAAGGGCTGAATGTCGGCTCCATCGACTTCGGTGTGACCGGCGAAACCCCGCCGGTCTTCGCCCAGGCTGCAGGTGCCGATCTGCTCTACGTGGCCTACGAGCCGCCGGCGCCGAGCAGTGAAGCGATCCTGGTGCCCAAAGACTCACCGATCAAATCGGTCGCCGAGCTCAAGGGCAAGAAAATCGTGCTCAACAAAGGCTCCAACGTGCACTACCTGCTGGTGCGCGCCCTGGAGGAGGCCGGCCTGAAATACACCGACGTGCAGACCGTATTCCTGCCGCCCGCCGATGCCCGCGCCGCGTTCGAGCGGGGCAGTGTGGATGCGTGGGTGATCTGGGACCCGTATCAGGCCGCCGCCGAGAAACAACTGCAGGCGCGCACCCTGCGTGACGGTACCGGTATTGCCGACAACCATCAGTTCTACCTGGCGACCAAACCCTACGCCGAACAGCACCCCGACGTGATCAAGGCGCTGGTGGAAGAAGTGCGTGCCGTGGGTGAGTGGTCCAAGGCCAACCCGCAGGAAGTCACCGATCAAGTTGCGCCGCTGCTCGGCCTGCCGGCGGACATCACCCTTACCTCGGTCAAACGCCAAGGCTACGGTGCGCTGTTTCTGACCCCGCAGGTGATCGCGGCCCAGCAGAAGATCGCCGACAGCTTCTACCAACTCAAATTGATCCCCAAGCCCTTGAGCATCAAGGACGTGATCTGGACGCCACCTGCCGCGGTGGCTAACGCGCCGTAATCCGACTTCTTCAGGAGACAACTCCATGAGCCTCAATATTTTCTGGTTCCTGCCTACCCACGGTGACGGCCATTACCTTGGCACCGCCGAAGGCGCGCGCGCCGTCGATCACGGCTATCTGCAGCAAGTGGCCCAGGCGGCAGATCGTCTGGGTTTTGGCGGGGTGCTGATCCCCACCGGGCGCTCCTGCGAAGACTCGTGGCTGGTGGCCGCTTCGCTGATCCCGGTGACCCAGCGCCTGAAATTCCTGGTAGCGCTGCGCCCTGGGATCATTTCCCCGACGGTGGCCGCGCGTCAGGCTGCGACCCTGGATCGCTTATCCGGCGGGCGGGCGTTATTCAATCTGGTGACCGGTGGCGACCCTGAAGAACTGGCCGGCGATGGCCTGTTTCTCAGTCACGAAGAGCGCTACCAGGCGTCGGTGGAGTTCACCCGCATCTGGCGCCGCGTGCTCGAAGGCGAAACCGTGGATTACGACGGCCAGCACATCAGCGTCAAAGGCGCAAAATTGCTTTATCCGCCGATCCAGCAGCCACGACCACCGCTGTACTTCGGCGGTTCGTCGGAGGCGGCCCAGGACCTGGCGGCCGAGCAAGTGGAGATGGTGCTGACCTGGGGCGAGCCGCCGGCTGCCGTCGCCGAGAAAATCGAACAAGTGCGCGCCAAGGCCGCCAAACTCGGGCGCACCGTGCGCTTCGGCATTCGTCTGCATGTGATCGTGCGCGAAACCAATGACGAGGCCTGGAGAGCCGCCGACAAGCTCATCTCCCATCTGGACGACGACACCATCGCCCGCGCCCAGGCCTCGTTGGCGCGTTTCGATTCCGTCGGCCAGCAACGCATGGCCGCCTTGCATGGCGGCAACCGCGACAATCTCGAAGTCAGCCCCAACCTATGGGCGGGTGTCGGTCTGGTGCGTGGCGGCGCGGGCACGGCGCTGGTGGGCGATGGCCCAACCGTGGCCGAACGTGTGAAGGAGTACGCGGCCCTGGGCATCGATACCTTTATTTTCTCCGGTTATCCGCACCTGGAAGAGTCATACCGCGTAGCGGAACTGCTGTTCCCGCACCTGGATATCGAACGGCCCGAAGCGCCGAAAAGCGCCGGCTACGTCAGCCCGTTCGGTGAAATGGTCGCTAACGATATCCTCCCCAAAGCTGCGTCACAGAGCTGAGGCGGCGCCATGAGTATTGAAAAAGTGAGCCATCGCGTGGCGCCCTGGGTGCTGCCGGTGCTGTTGCTGGCGGTGTGGCAGTTGTCGGTGTCGGCGGGTTGGTTGTCGACGCGCATCCTGCCGGCGCCGAGCGCGGTGATCGAGGCCGGGGTCAACCTGGTGCGCAGCGGCGAAATCTGGACACACCTGGCCATCAGCGGCTGGCGCGCGGGCCTGGGCTTTGTGATCGGCGGCGCTATCGGCCTCGCGCTGGGCTTTATCACGGGGCTTTCGACGTGGGGCGAGCGCCTGCTCGACAGCTCGGTGCAGATGATCCGCAACGTGCCGCACCTGGCGCTGATCCCGCTGGTAATCCTGTGGTTCGGCATTGACGAGACGGCGAAGATCTTCCTGGTGGCCCTCGGCACGCTGTTTCCGATCTACCTGAACACCTACCACGGCATCCGCAACGTCGACCCGGCGCTGGTAGAGATGTCGCGCAGCTACGGCTTGTCCGGTTTCAGTCTGTTCCGGCAGGTGATCCTGCCCGGCGCGTTGCCGTCGATCCTGGTGGGCGTGCGCTTTGCCCTGGGCTTCATGTGGCTGACGCTGATCGTGGCAGAAACCATCTCCGCCAGTTCCGGCATCGGTTACCTGGCAATGAACGCCCGTGAGTTCCTGCAGACCGACGTGGTGGTGCTGGCCATCGTGATGTACGCGGTCCTCGGCAAGCTCGCCGACCTGGCGGCGCGTGGCCTGGAACGTGTGTGGCTGCGCTGGCACCCGGCGTATCAAGTGAATAAAGGCGGTGCGGTATGACGGCCCAACAACCTCCGCGCCTGCTCAAGGGCATCCCCCTGGCGGTGCGCAAATTGCGCAAATCGTTTGGCGCTCGGCACGTGCTTAAAGAGATTGACCTGCACATCCCCGCGGGCCAGTTCGTGGCTGTGGTCGGCCGCAGTGGTTGCGGTAAAAGTACTTTGCTGCGCCTGCTGGCGGGTCTGGACAAGCCCAGTGGCGGCGAGCTGCTGGCCGGTTCCGCGCCGCTGAGTGAAGCGATTGAAGACACGCGGTTGATGTTTCAGGAAGCGCGCCTGCTGCCGTGGAAAAAAATCATCGACAACGTGGGCCTGGGCCTCAAGGGCGACTGGCGGCCCAAGGCCTTGGAGGCCCTGGGCGCGGTGGGCCTGGCCGAACGCGCCAATGAATGGCCGGCGGCATTGTCCGGTGGCCAGAAGCAACGCGTGGCGCTGGCCCGCGCGCTGATCCACCAACCACGTCTGTTGCTGCTCGATGAGCCGTTGGGTGCGCTGGATGCCCTGACGCGCATCGAGATGCAGCAACTGATCGAAAACCTCTGGCAAAAACATGGCTTCACCGTGCTGCTGGTTACCCATGACGTCAGCGAAGCCGTGGCGATTGCCGACCGGGTGATCCTGATCGAAGACGGCGAAATAGGCCTGGACCTGATCGTCGACCTGCCGCGCCCGCGGGCGCGTGGCTCTCATCGCCTTGCGGCGTTGGAAGCCGAAGTGCTCAACCGTGTGCTGTCGCTGCCCGGCACGCCGCCCGAACCCGAACCTGTTTCACCGTTGCCGACGCAACTGCGTTGGGCGCAATAACTCACTTGTCCCACGAAGGAAGAACACCATGACTATTAAAGCCATCAACGTGCGTAACCAGTTCAAAGGCACCATCAAGGAAATCGTGGTCGGCGACGTGCTGTCGGAAATCGACGTGCAGACCGCCTCCGGTATCGTCACTTCGGTGATCACCACTCGCTCGGTCAAAGAGTTGGAGCTGGTGATTGGTAGTGAAGTGATTGCCTTTGTGAAGTCCACTGAGGTGTCGATTGCCAAGTTGTAATTCGCGTCGCTCTTGAGGCTGCCATCGGGGGCAAGCCCCCTCCCACAGTTTGATCTGTAAACACATTCAAATGTGGGAGGGGGCTTGCCCCCGATGAGGCCGCCCCAACCAACACAAGGCTCAACGCTTGGGCAGGTAAACCGGCAAATACAACCCTACATACGCATCGAACACGCGCATCCCTTCCTCGGCCATGCGCGGCGTGATCAGCCCATGCTGATGCACCGAGCGCGCATACACGCGGTCGCTCAACTCCAGCGCCAGGGCGAACACATCCACATCGCTGGGCAGTGTCGGCAGCTCGAAATGGCGGTTGAAGACCTTGAACATCAGATCGCCCAGTTCCAGATCATGCTGGCGGTCGGCCTGGGTCACTTCGGTGAGGCCATGCTGCGCCAGGATCAACTGGCGCGCGGCGGCGTCCTGGTCGTAGATGGTGAGCATACGTTGCTCGACAATGCAGGACAGGTCGCGCCATTGCTTGAGGCATTCATGGTCGATGGGGGCCTGAATCGCCGCGCGAAACGCCCCATGCACATCGGCCGTCAAAGCCTCCAGCAGCGCCGGCACACCGGCGAAAAAGTGATACACCGACGACGGAGGAATCTGCGCGCGTTCGGCCACGCTGTAGATCGACAAACCTGCCACCCCTTCGGCGGCCAGCAGGGTGCGGGCGGCGTCCAGAATCGCATCGATCCGGGCCTGGCTGCGGGCGCGGGGTTTGCGAGGGGCGGTAGCGGTCATGGAAGTCTCCTACAAGGCAGCGGGCATTGTAGGAGCAGGAATCTGTGTTGTCTGCCAGGCAGCTATCGGGGGCAAGCCCCCTCCCACATTCTGAAAGCATTCACAGGTCAAAATGTGGGAGTGGGCTTGCCCCCGATAAGACCGACCCGGTCTCTCAGAACAGACCCATAAAAAAACGCCACAGACCCAAAGCCTGTGGCGTTTTTTTATCGCCGCAACCGCTTACACGGTATGCAGGTACCAGTTGTACTCAAGGTCGGAGATGGAGTGTTCGAACTCTTCCAGCTCACTTTCCTTGCAGGCGACGAAGATGTCGATGTACTTCGGATCGATGTACTTGGCCATCACCTCGCTGTCGTCCAACTCGCGCAGGGCATCGCGCAGGTTGTTCGGCAGGCTCTGCTCGTTCTGCTCGTAGCTGTTGCCTTCCACCGGTGCGCCAGGCTCGATCTTGTTGGTCAGGCCGTGGTGCACGCCTGCCAGGACCGAAGCCATCAGCAGGTAAGGGTTGGCGTCGGCACCCGCTACGCGGTGTTCGATACGCACCGCATCGGCCGAGCCGGTCGGTACGCGAATCGCCACGGTACGGTTATCCAGACCCCAGCACGGCGAGTTCGGCACGTAGAACTGTGCGCCGAAGCGGCGGTAGGAGTTGACGTTGGGGCACAGGAACGCCATCTGGGCGGGTAGGGTCTCCAGCACACCGCCGATCGCGTGACGCAATGCGGCGTTCTGCTCGGGATCCTCGCTGGCAAAGATGTTCTTGCCGTCCTTGTCCAGGATCGAAATGTGTACGTGCAAACCGTTGCCTGCCTGGCCTGGGTAAGGCTTGGCCATGAAGGTGGTGTCCATCTCATGGTCGTAGGCGATGTTCTTGATCAGGCGCTTGAGCAGTACCGCGTAGTCGCAGGCCTTGATCGGGTCGGCCACGTGGTGCAGGTTCACTTCGAACTGCGCCGGGGCACTTTCCTTGACGATGGCGTCGGCCGGGATGCCTTGCTCTTTGGCACCTTCCAGAATGTCCTGGAGGCAGTCGACGTATTCGTCGAGGTCGTCGATCAGGTAGACCTGTGTCGAGTGCGGGCGTTTGCCGGAGATCGGCGAGCGGGGCGGTTGTGGTCGGCCGTTCACGTTCTCCTGATCGATCAGGTAGAACTCAAGCTCGAAGGCAGCGCAGATGGTCAGACCGAGGTCGTCGAATTTGCTGACAACCTGGCGTAGTACTTCGCGCGGATCGGCGAAGAAAGGTTCACCTTCCAGTTCGTGCATGGTCATCAGCAACTGCGCGGTAGGGCGCTTTTGCCAAGGTTCATTGCACAGGGTGTCGGGGATTGGATAACAGATTCGGTCAGCATCGCCGATGTCCAGACCCAGGCCGGTGCTTTCCACCGTCGAGCCGTTGATATCCAGAGCAAATAAAGAGGCAGGCAGGTTAATGCCCTTCTCGTAAACCTTGTGGAGGCTGGTGCGTTCGATGCGCTTGCCGCGCACCACACCATTCATATCCGCAATTAGAAGGTCTACGTACAGAACCTCAGGATGATCCTTAAGGAACGCGTTCGCTTCGTTAAGCTGAACGGCACGCGGGGGTACCGACATGATGCAACACCTTTGTTGTTAAAAATATCAATCATTGATCTTTTCTGGTTTCAGTCAACCCGAACGGCATGCCGAAGTCAAGCGAGGCCTTTTTTGCCCTAAAAAAGCGCCGTGACGGCTTTTTTGGGGCTTTTCGGGGCGTTTTTTTCGCTTTGACCGGCTTGGGTACCGCAGGCTTGAGCGGGCCGTGTTGTATTTTTTACGGGGGTGTTGTGTAAAAAAATGAACAAGGCTAAGCTCGATTCAAACCCATAACAGCAATAATACCGGGGTGCTTCATGTCTCGCCTGCCGCCAATCGGCGTCTCGGCCTGCTTCACACAGGCTTTGTCATCTGTTCGTTCTTCCTGCGTGAATGCCCATGCCCCGGCCAATATTCTTGACGCCTCGGCCGACCTCTTTTTCCCCCCTTCACTCACCTCGCCTTCGCCCCTGAAGGGCGCCGACCCTGGGTGCCGCTCATGATTCTGCACAAGTTTGGCGTGAGGAATGCATCTGCGCTCCAAATGGCAGGTAAGCTCCTACCCTGAGTGAAGAAACGACGCGGATGCTGCGTCAACCAACGCCTGGCCTTTAATGGATGCCAGGAAACCCAGCCCAGAGGCATTTATGAGTAACAACCTCGACCAGCTCACCGATTGGTTGAAAGACCACAAGATCACAGAAGTCGAATGCATGATTGGCGACCTCACCGGTATCACCCGGGGCAAAATCTCGCCGACCAACAAGTTCATTGCCGAAAAAGGCATGCGCCTGCCCGAGAGCGTTCTGCTGCAGACCGTGACCGGCGACTATGTCGAAGACGACATCTATTACGAACTGCTCGACCCGGCCGATATCGACATGATCTGCCGCCCCGACCAGAACGCGGTATTCCTGGTGCCCTGGGCCATCGAGCCCACCGCCCAGGTGATCCACGATACCTACGACAAGCAAGGCAACCCCATCGAGCTGTCGCCGCGCAACGTGCTCAAGAAAGTCCTCAAGCTCTACGCCGACAAAGGCTGGCAGCCCATCGTGGCGCCGGAGATGGAGTTCTACCTGACCAAGCGCTGCGAAGACCCGGACTTTCCGCTGCAACCGCCGATCGGTCGTTCCGGTCGCCCGGAAACCGGTCGCCAGTCCTTCTCTATAGAAGCGGCCAACGAATTCGACCCGCTGTTCGAAGACGTCTACGACTGGTGCGAGCTGCAGGAACTGGACCTCGATACCCTCATTCATGAAGACGGCACGGCGCAGATGGAAATCAACTTCCGTCATGGCGATGCGCTGTCCCTGGCCGACCAGATCCTGGTGTTCAAGCGCACCATGCGTGAAGCCGCACTCAAGCACGACGTGGCCGCCACCTTCATGGCCAAGCCGATGACCGGTGAGCCCGGCAGCGCCATGCACCTGCACCAGAGCATCATCGACATCGCCACCGGCAAGAACGTCTTCTCCAATGAAGACGGGACCATGAGCGAGCTGTTTCTCAACCACATCGGTGGCCTGCAGAAATTCATCCCTGAGTTGCTGCCATTGTTTGCACCCAATGTGAACTCGTTCCGCCGCTTCCTGCCCGATACGTCGGCGCCGGTGAACGTGGAATGGGGCGAAGAAAACCGTACCGTGGGCCTGCGCGTCCCGGACGCCGGCCCGCAGAACCGTCGTGTGGAAAACCGCCTGCCGGGCGCCGATGCCAACCCGTACCTGGCGATTGCGGCCAGCCTGTTATGCGGCTACATCGGCATGGTCGAAGGCCATAAGCCGAGCGCTCCCGTGGTAGGCCGTGGTTACGAGCGGCGCAACCTGCGCCTGCCGTTGACCATCGAAGACGCCCTGGAACGCATGGAAAACAGCAAGACCATCGAGAAATACCTGGGGCACAAATTCATCACAGGCTACGTCGCGGTCAAGCGGGCCGAGCATGAAAACTTCAAGCGCGTCATCAGTTCGTGGGAGCGGGAATTCCTGCTCTTCGCCGTCTGATGCGCCGGGCGCGCGGGGCAACCCGCGCGCCCTTCACTGAAAAGTCTAGGAGATCGGTATGTCCAGCAACAACCCGCAAACCCGTGAATGGCAAGCCTTGAGCAGTGATCACCACCTGGCGCCGTTCAGCGACTTCAAGCAATTGAAAGAGAAAGGCCCGCGCATCATCACCAAAGCCCACGGCGTGTACCTGTGGGACAGCGAAGGCAACAAGATCCTCGACGGCATGGCCGGCCTGTGGTGCGTGGCGATCGGTTACGGTCGCGATGAACTGGCCGACGCCGCCGCCAAACAGATGAAAGAGCTGCCGTACTACAACCTGTTCTTCCAGACCGCTCACCCGCCGGTGCTGGAACTGGCCAAAGCCATTTCCGACATCGCGCCGGCCGGCATGAACCACGTGTTCTTCACCGGTTCCGGCTCCGAAGGCAACGACACCATGTTGCGCATGGTCCGCCACTACTGGGCGATCAAGGGCCAGCCGAACAAGAAAACCATCATCAGCCGCAAAAATGGCTACCACGGGTCCACCGTGGCCGGCGCCAGCCTGGGCGGCATGACCTATATGCACGAGCAGGGCGACTTGCCGATCCCGGGCATTGTCCATATCGCCCAGCCGTACTGGTTCGGCGAAGGCGGCGACATGAGCCCCGAAGAGTTCGGTGTGTGGGCCGCCAACCAGCTTGAAGAAAAGATCCTGGAAGTGGGCGTGGATAACGTCGGTGCGTTTATTGCCGAACCGATCCAGGGCGCCGGCGGTGTGATCGTGCCGCCCGAGACCTACTGGCCGCGCATCAAAGAGATTCTGGCCAAGTACGACATTCTGTTTATCGCCGACGAAGTGATCTGCGGCTTCGGACGTACCGGCGAGTGGTTCGGTAGCGATTTCTATGACCTCAAGCCGCACATGATGACTATCGCCAAGGGCCTGACCTCGGGGTACATCCCCATGGGTGGCCTGATCGTGCGCGATGACGTGGTGGCCGTGCTCAACGAAGGCGGCGATTTCAACCATGGCTTCACCTACTCCGGTCACCCGGTGGCGGCGGCGGTGGCGTTGGAAAACATCCGCATCATGCGCGATGAACAGATTGTTAAACGTGTGCATGACGAAACGGCACCCTATTTGCAGAAACGTCTGAGGGAGCTGGCGGATCACCCTCTGGTGGGTGAAGTGCGTGGCGTCGGCATGCTCGGTGCGATTGAACTGGTGCAGGACAAGGCCACGCGCAAGCGTTACGAGGGCAGGGGTGCAGGCATGATCTGCCGCACGTTCTGCTTCGAAAATGGCCTGATCATGCGCGCCGTGGGCGACACCATGATCATTTCGCCGCCACTGGTGATCAGCAAGGCGGAAATCGACGAACTGGTCACCAAGGCTCGCCAGTGCCTGGACCTGACTTTGGCGGCATTGCAGGGCTAAATGCTAGGCTCAGTGCGCAGTGCACCGAGCGGTTATAAATGTAGGGGCTTTGGTTGAAAGCCGGCCCCTGAACTTGCCAGACTGTCGCCCTGTTGTGTTGCCCTTTGGCTGGGCTGCGGAACATACATAGCGTGTGGCCCAAAAAAGAAAAATTGGAGCATTACCAAATGAAGGCATTAGGTTTGAAGAACGCGGGCAAGACCCTCCTCGCCTTGTCCCTGATGGGCGCGATGGCGGGCGCGGCACAGGCGGACGATAAAGTGCTGCACGTCTACAACTGGTCCGATTACATCGCACCGGACACCATCGCCAACTTCGAAAAAGAGTCGGGCATCAAAGTGGTGTACGACGTGTTCGACAGCAACGAAACCCTGGAGGCCAAGTTGCTGGCCGGCAAGTCCGGGTATGACATCGTCGTACCGTCGAACAACTTCCTGGCCAAGCAGATCAAGGCCGGCGTTTATCAGGAGCTGGACAAGTCCAAGCTGTCCAACTACGACAACCTGAACAAGTCCCTGCTCAAGGCCGTGTCGGTCAGTGACCCGGACAACAAGCACGCCTTCCCTTACATGTGGGGCTCGATCGGCATCGGCTACAACCCGGAGAAGGTCAAGGCTGCGCTGGGCGTGGACAAGATCGACTCGTGGGACACGCTGCTCAAGCCTGAAAACATCGCCAAGCTCAAAAGCTGCGGCGTGAGCTTCCTCGATTCGCCAACCGAAATGCTGCCGGTCGCACTGCATTACCTGGGCCTGCCGACGGACACCCAGAAAAAAGACGACCTGAAGAAAGCCGAAGAGCTGTTCCTGAAGATCCGTCCTTCGATCGGCTACTTCCACTCCTCCAAGTACATCTCCGACCTGGCCAACGGCAACATCTGCGTGGCCGTCGGTTACTCGGGTGACATCCAGCAGGCCAAGTCCCGCGCGGCTGAAGCCGGCGGCAAGGTCAAGGTGGCGTACGACATTCCTAAGGAAGGCGCCGGCAGTTTCTATGACATGGTCGCCATCCCTAAAGACGCCGAAAACGTCGACGCGGCCTACAAGTTCATGAACTACCTGCTCAAGCCGGATGTCATGGCGGCTATCACCAACAGCGTGCGTTTCCCCAATGGTAACGAGAAGGCGACCGCACTGGTCGACAAGGACATTACCAGCGACCCGGGCATCTACCCATCGGCGGATGTGCAGGCCAAGCTCTATGCCATTGCCGACCTGCCGGCCGCGACCCAGCGTGAAATGACCCGCAGCTGGACCAAGATCAAGTCGGGCAAGTAAGCCTTAAAACCTGTGGGAGGGGGCTGGTCCCCTCCCGCACATTAATTAAATGACAGAAAGTTTTGCCGGATCGGTTTATCGAGGGTAAGTTGCGCGCCGGTTTTGTTGCCGGGCAACAACTTTGGGCCCAACTATTTAAGAGGACCTCCACTTGCCAATTTCTTTATTCAGCAAAGCCATGCTGGCGGCTGCAGGCATCACGCTGAGTGTCAGCGTGCAGGCTGCACCGACCGTGCATATTTATAACTGGTCGGATTACATCGGCACCGACACCCTGGTCAATTTCGAAAAAGCCAGCGGCATCAAGCCTGTGTATGACGTGTTCGATTCCAATGAAACCCTGGAAGGCAAGTTGCTGGCCGGTCATACCGGTTACGACGTGGTGGTGCCGTCCAACCACTTCCTCGGCAAGCAGATCAAGGCCGGGGCGTTCCAGAAGCTCGACAAGTCACTGTTGACCCATTACGCCAACCTCGACCCGGCACTGCTCAAGCGCCTGGAAAAGAACGACCCCGGCAACCAGTACGCCGTACCGTACCTGTGGGGCACCAATGGCATCGGTTACAACGTCGACAAAGTCAAAGAAGTGCTGGGCGTCGACCATATCGACTCCTGGGCCGTGCTGTTTGAACCGGAAAACATGAAAAAACTCGCCACCTGTGGCGTGTCGTTCATGGATTCGGCGGACGAAATGCTGCCGGCGGTGCTCAACTATATGGGGCTGAACCCTAACAGCACCAACCCCGAGGATTACAAGAAGGCCGAGGAAAAGCTGCTGAAAGTGCGGCCCTACGTGACCTATTTCCATTCGTCCAAATACATCTCGGACCTGGCCAACGGCAATATCTGCGTGGCTGCCGGGTTCTCCGGCGATGTGTTCCAGGCCAAGGCGCGTGCCAGCGATGCCGGCAAAGGCGTGAACATCGCTTACGTGATTCCCAAAGAGGGCGGCAACCTGTGGTTCGACGTACTGGCCATCCCCAAGGATGCCACCAACGTCAAGGAAGCCCACGCCTTCATCAACTATTTGCTGCAGCCTGAGGTCATCGCCCAGGTCAGCGACGTCGTCGGTTACGCCAACCCTAACCCAGGGGCGGACAAACTGATGGAGCAATCGATACGCACTGACGAAGCGGTTTACCCACCGCAGGCGGTTCTTGACCGCACGTTCGTCAACTTCGAGCTACCCCCGAAGGTGCAACGTTTAATGACCCGTAGCTGGACCAAGATCAAGACGGGCAAGTAAGGCTCAAACTATCCTGGGTTCGCCCGCCTCGGGCGAACCGCACTCTGTTTTTTTGGGAGTTTCGTAAATGGCAGTTGCCTCCGGCGCCTACAAGAAAGCCCTCGAGGGCGACCAGACACCGAAGAAGGTGCTGGTCAAAATCGACCGGGTCACGAAGAAGTTCGACGAGACGATTGCCGTGGACGATGTGTCCCTGGAAATCAAGAAAGGCGAGATCTTCGCCTTGCTCGGCGGTTCGGGTTCGGGCAAGTCCACCTTGCTGCGCATGCTCGCAGGTTTCGAGCGTCCGACCGAGGGCCGCATTTACCTCGACGGTGTGGACATCACCGACATGCCGCCCTACGAGCGGCCGATCAACATGATGTTCCAGTCCTACGCCTTGTTCCCGCACATGACCGTGGCGCAGAACATTGCGTTCGGCCTGCAGCAGGACAAGATCCCCAAGGCCGAGGTCGACGCCCGCGTGGCCGAGATGCTCAAGCTGGTGCAGATGAGCCAGTACGCCAAGCGTAAGCCGCACCAGTTGTCCGGTGGTCAGCGCCAACGCGTGGCCCTGGCCCGCTCCCTGGCCAAGCGCCCGAAACTGCTGCTGCTCGACGAGCCGATGGGCGCCCTCGATAAGAAACTGCGTTCGCAGATGCAGCTGGAACTGGTGGAAATCATCGAGCGCGTCGGCGTGACCTGTGTGATGGTGACCCACGATCAGGAAGAGGCCATGACCATGGCCGAGCGCATCGCGATCATGCACCTGGGCTGGATCGCGCAGATCGGCAGCCCGATCGACATCTACGAAACGCCTACCAGCCGCCTGGTGTGCGAGTTCATCGGCAACGTCAACATCTTCGACACCCAGGTCGTGGATGATGCCGAGGGTCACGCCGTACTCAAGTGCGCCGACCTGGACCGCGATATCTACGTAGGCTACGGCATCGCCACGGCGGTGGAAGACAAGTCGGTGACGTATGCCATTCGCCCGGAAAAACTGCTGGTCACTACCCAGATGCCGACCTGCGAACACAACTGGTCCAGCGGCAAGGTGCACGACATCGCCTACCTGGGCGGCCACTCGGTGTTCTACGTCGAGCTGCCCAGCGGCAAGCTGGTGCAATCGTTCGTGGCCAACGCCGAGCGCCGTGGCCAGCGTCCGACCTGGGGTGACCAGGTCTACGTGTGGTGGGAAGACGACAGCGGCGTGGTACTGCGCTCATGAACATGAAGAAGTTCAAGCGGCGCTTGCACCGCATCGTCCCCAGCGGCAAGCAGGTGGTCATCGGGATTCCGTTCCTGTGGCTGTTCCTGTTCTTCGCCCTGCCTTTTTTTATCGTCCTGAAAATCAGCTTTGCCGAAGCCGATGTCGCGATCCCGCCGTACACCGAGATCTATACCTACGTTGAGCAGAAGCTGCAGGTGGTGCTCAACCTCGCCAACTACAGCCTGCTGGCAGGCGATGAGTTGTACATCTCGGCATACCTGGGCTCGCTGAAAATGGCGTTCTTCAGCACCCTGCTGTGCCTGCTGATCGGCTACCCGATGGCCTATGCCATTGCCACCGCGCGCAAGGAAATGCAGACCGTGCTGGTCCTGCTGATCATGATGCCGACCTGGACGGCGATCCTGATCCGCGTCTATGCCTGGATGGGCATCCTCAGCAACAACGGTCTGCTCAATGGTTTCCTGATGTCCATGGGGTTGATCAACGAGCCGCTGCAGATCCTCAACACCAACATTGCGGTGTATATCGGCGTGGTTTATTCCTACCTGCCGTTCATGATCCTGCCGCTGTACGCCAACCTGGTGAAGCACGACCAGAGCCTGCTGGAAGCCGCGTCGGACCTGGGGTCGAGCACCTTCAACAGTTTCTGGAAGATCACCGTGCCGCTGTCCAAGAACGGCATTATCGCCGGCTGCATGCTGGTGTTTATCCCGGTGGTGGGCGAGTTCGTGATCCCGGAACTGCTGGGCGGCCCGGAAACCCTGATGATCGGTAAAGTGCTGTGGCAGGAATTCTTCAATAACCGTGACTGGCCTGTGGCTTCTGCACTGGCGGTGGTGATGCTGGCGATCCTGATCGTGCCGATCATCCTGTTCAACCGCAGCCAAGCCAAAGAGATGGAGGGCAAGATATGAAGCGCTTCAGTTTCTCAAGCTTCATGCTGGTGGCGGGGTTGCTGTTCATCTACCTGCCGATGCTGATTCTGGTGATCTACTCGTTCAACGAATCCAAGCTGGTGACGGTGTGGGGCGGTTGGTCGATCAAGTGGTATGTGGGCCTGCTGGACAACACCCAGTTGATGGGCTCGGTGGCGCGCTCCCTGGAAATCGCCTGCTACACGGCGGTGGCCGCGGTGGCGCTGGGTACGTTGGCGGCGTTTGTGCTGACGCGTATCAGCCAGTTCAAAGGCCGCACGCTGTTCGGCGGCCTGGTGACCGCGCCGTTGGTGATGCCGGAAGTGATCACCGGTCTGTCGCTGTTGCTGCTGTTCGTGGCCATGGCCCAGATGATCGGCTGGCCTCAGGAGCGTGGCATCGTCACCATCTGGATCGCTCACACCACGTTCTGTGCTGCGTATGTGGCGGTGGTGGTGTCGGCGCGTTTGCGTGAGCTGGACCTGTCGATCGAAGAGGCGGCGATGGACCTGGGCGCGCGGCCGTGGAAAGTGTTCTTCCTGATCACCATCCCGATGATTGCGCCGTCATTGGCGGCGGGCGGCATGATGTCGTTTGCGTTGTCCCTGGACGACCTGGTTTTGGCCAGCTTCGTGTCGGGCCCGGGCTCGACCACCTTGCCGATGGAAGTGTTCTCGGCCGTGCGCCTGGGGGTTAAACCCGAGATCAACGCGGTGGCCAGCCTGATTCTGCTGGCGGTGTCGCTGGTGACCTTCCTGGTGTGGTTCTTCAGCCGCCGTGCCGAAGAGATGCGCAAGAAAGCCATCCAGCAAGCCATCGAAGAAGCCGCCGCCGATGGCTGGCAGCAACCGGACAAGCGCCGCGCTCCGGCGCCGGTCTAAATGTGTGAGGGGGCTTGCTCCCGATGGCGGTGGGTCAGTCAACAGATGCAGTGACTGGCACTCAGCAATCGGGGGCAAGCCCCCTCCCACAGTCTTGACCGCATTCCAGATTGGCTATGCAGTCCAAGGCGACTTGCGAATCACCTCGACAAAGTTCATCGGCTTGAACCCTGGCTCCTGATCCACCAGTACATCCGTCTTCACGTTGCCAAACGTGGTCTGCGGGCGATGGCGCAAGCCGTCGGCAAAGGCGCAGATGATGCACTCCTTGAATCCTTCACCGCGTGGATGCGCATGCACCACGGCTTCGCGCTGCACGCTGCTGAACGCGGCGTAGTCCATGCCCAGCACGTCCATTTCGACGCCGGCGGTCACCAACGCCACGGTCGGACGCAAATGTTGCGGTATGCCGGGCGTGGTGTGCAGGGCGATGGACAGCCATACCTGTTCGATATCGTCATCGCTCAGCCCATACGGCTTCAGGAAGGCGGCGGCGGCGTTGGCGCCGTCCACTTCGAAACGCTCGTTGTCGCTGCGATGACCTGCCACCAGGCCCAGGTCATGAAACATGGCGCCGACGTAGAGCAGCTCGGGGTTGTAGGCCAGTTGCTTGCGTTCACCGCTCAGTGCGCCGAACAGAAAGACCCGACGGGAGTGGTGATAGAGCAGGTCGGATTCGACGTCGCGGATGTATTCGGTGGTGGCCTTGGCCAGCGCGCTGTTCGGGATTTTGATGCCGGCAATGGTAGTGGTCATGGTAGCTCTCCTGTGGAAAGCCCACAGTCTGGTCGCGCACCCGCGAAGCGACCATGGCGACGGGGATGCGATCCCGGCCAAAGTGCCGTCACTTCGTGCCAAGGGTATACGCTGTCAATGGGGGCGCTGGCTTGCCCGCGATAGCATCACCTCGGTATACCTGATGGGCCTGGTCGTCTGTATCGCAGGCAAGTCAGCCCCACAGGGTTTTGCGCCAGCCCCAGCTATAAGGTTTCCCCATGCACAAGACCGTCGCGATCCTGATTTTCCCCGGCGTCCAGTCACTGGATGTGACCGGCCCCATGGATGTGTTCTGCGAAGCCAACCGCTTTCTGCCGGCCCAGGATCATTACCGGATAGAGGTCATCGGGCTGGACCACGGCACCATGGTCGCCTCCAACGGCTTGGCATTGCAGGCCCACCGGCATTACAGCGAGGCCCTGCAGGACTATGATCTGCTGCTGGTCGCTGGAGGCCCGCAACTGCCGTTCGAAGATTTCGGCTCGGCGTTCGATGACTGGCTACGGGGTGCAACCGCCAGGGCGCAACGCTTCGGTTCTGTCTGCAACGGCGCCTTTATGCTGGCGCGCGCTGGATTGCTGGAGGGCAAAACCGTCACTACCCACTGGAACGATGCTGCCGACCTGGCGCATCTGTGCCCGTCGGCCCAGGTCGAGGTTGACCGCCTCTACGTACAAGACGGCAATCTCTATACCTCGGCGGGCGTCACGGCAGGCATCGACTTGTCGCTGTACCTGCTGGCCCAGGATCACGGCCCGGAAGTCGCGTTGAGCGTGGCCAAGCGCTTGGTGGTGTTCACCCAGCGCTCCGGCGGGCAGTCGCAATTCAGCCCGTTCCTTGCGCCCCACGCCGAACCCACGTCGGCGGTGGCGCAGGTGCAACTGTATGTATTGGCGAACCTGACCGGCGACCTGACCATCGCCGACCTGGCCAAGGCGGCCAATATGAGTGCGCGCAATTTCTCCCGGGTGTTTGCCCGTGAGGCCCGCATCACGCCGGCGGAATTCGTCGAAAGAGCACGGGTGGACGCGGCGCGAGTGATGCTCGAAAGCACCCACGCGCCGCTCAAGACCGTGGCTTATCGATGCGGCTTTCGCGATGCCCAGCACATGCGCAGCGTGTTCAACCGCCGGTTGGGCGTGACGCCGCATCAGTTCCGGCTCAACTTTGCGGCGCCGGTATAGACGCGCCACTGCAGCGACACTGTGTGAGCGGGCCAGCCCCTGCCACGGTTTTTGCGCTGCAGGCCGTTATCGAGCGGGCAGCAGCTTCAGCGTGCCACGGGTGTTGGCCGTGACTTCCTCATCACTCAAATGCGCCTGCTCGTAACCGCCTTCGATATAGGTCTCGGCCTGGTCGCCATAGTGCTTGTCGAACGGTACGCCGCTTTGCCCCACGGGGTTGATGGTCAGCGCGTGGGCTACGTCGGCGAAGTCGATCAGGCGGCGCGTGGACGGGCCATACGTGACCTGCCAGGGCGCGGGTCCGATGGCGGCGGATTGGTTGTTCGGCACTTCGTGGGTGCCGGGAGCGGGGAATGGGCCGACGTTGAACAGCCTGTCCAACGGCTTCTGTTGGCCCAGCGGATGGCCATGGGTCAGCGTATGCGCCTTGCCCCACTGCCATTGGCTCGGATCGCCGCCGAACGTGGCCTGCAGGTGGGCGAGGCTGTTGTCCCATGCAAGTTTGACGACGGCGGCGCGCTGGCCGTCCCACCAGGGTGAGTCCGCATCGGCGGCCAGGCGTGGCAGGGCCGCGTCGATGATGCGGGTGCCGAGCAGGGTCTTGAACATCGCATCGCCGAGTTTGGGGTGGAACGCGGCGTCGGCGAGGTTGAACAGGAACTGGTTGAACAGCGTGGCGCTGATGGAATCCAGCGGGTAGTCGCCTTTCCAGTTGGCCAGTTGATCCACCAACTTGAGTTGCGCCGGGTCCGTGACCACTTCACGCAATACTGGCAGCAGCGGTGCCAGCAGGCGCGGGCCGAAGGCGGTGGTGGTGCCCAGTTGCAAGGCCTGGCTGTTGGTCACGTCCCACTTCGCGCGGGCGTCGCTCAGCTGGGCGTTCAGCTGCTGGCCACGGTCGGCCAGGTTGTAATAACCGGGGATCTCCATGCCGGTGGGCGACGCCGGCTGGGCGTTGGCCGAGACCACATAGCCGCGCGCCGGGTTTTCTTCCTGAGGGTTGGCATTGAACGGGTAGAAACCCAGTTTGTCGGCCTGGGCGGTGCTGCCGTCGAGGATAAACCCAGGGTTCACGCCTGCCGGGCGAATCGGTAACTGCGCCGCCGCCCACCAGCCGATATCGCCCTTGGCATTGGCCCACACGATATTCAAGCCGGGTGCCGAGACCTTGGCGGCGGCGGCGCGCGCCTTCGCCAACGTGTCGGCGCGGTTGAGCTGATAGAAGCCTTCGAGGATCGGATTCTGCGTGTCGAGAAACGCCCACCACATCGCAATCGGTGTTTTGCCGCCCGCCTCGCCGAGCACGTCATTGACGATCGGGCCATGGGGCGACTGGCGCAGGGTGAGGGTGACCGGCGCCTGGCCCTTTACCGCGATCTGCTGCTCGCTGCGGGTCATGTCGACCCACTGGCCCTGGTACCAGACCTGATTGGGATTATCCGGATTGACCTTCTCGGCGATCAGGTCGAGGTCGTCGTTCTGGAACATGGTCAGGCTCCAACCGAAATTCAGGTTGTGCCCGAGGAACGCCATCGGCACCAGTGCGTTGTGATAGCCATACAGCTCAAAACCCGACGCGGATAATTGCGCCTCATACCACACCGACGGCACCGAAAAACGAATATGCGGGTCACCCGCCAGCAACGGTTTGCCGCTGCGCGTGCGGCTGCCGCTGATGGCCCAGGCGTTGCTGCCTTCGAGCTGCGGCAGGCCGTTGTCCGCCAAAGCCTGGTCGCTCAGGGCTGCGAGGGCGCCGAGGGCCTGCCAGTCGCTGGCGGCCAGGTTAAGGGCACCCTTGGGTTGCCAGTCGAGGTCGAAGACTTTCAGGTAGTCGCTGCCCAACTGGTCGCGGATGTAAGTCAGCAACGGCTCGGTACGAAACGCGGCGGCAAAACTGTAGGCCATGTACCCGGCGACGCTGATGGTGTCCTCGGCGGTAAAGGGCCGCTTGGGAATGCCCAGCACGTCGAACTCCATCGGGCTGGGGTGGCTGTCCTGATACTGGTTGATTCCATCCAGATAGGCTTGCAGCGCCTTCCAGTGCGCCGATTCATGATCCAGCTGCGTCACATACGTCGCGGCGCGGTCGCGGATGCGCAGGCTGCGGAACAGTTTGTCGGTGTCGACCACCTTGGGGCCCAGTACTTCGGCGAGTTCGCCACGGGCCAGGCGACGCATGATCTCCATCTGGAACAGCCGGTCCTGGGCGTGCACATAGCCCAGGGCGCGATACAGATCGGTTTCGTTCTCGGCTCGGATATGCGGCACGCCGCGGTCGTCATAGCGCACCGTGACCGAACTTTGCAGGTTGGCCAGCTCTACCGTGCCCTGGCGCGTGGGCTGTTTGCTGTAGACATACCAACCGACGGCAAGGGCGAGCAGCACCGCCAGGGCCGCCAGCGTCTGCAGGACGCGTTTCATGAACATTCCTTACCCAAAGTGGGAGTGATGGCCTACGGACCGGTAGACCACGAACAATAGCAGCCCACCGCCAGGGTGTGCGTGGCATTCACCTCGCGCCCGGCTGCCAGGGCCTGCAGGATCGGCTCGATAAAACTGTTGCCGGCATTGCACGTCAGGCCTTCGCTGTACGGTCCGAAATACGCGAGTTTGCCGCTTCGATCCCAAATGCCCACGGCCGGGCTGGCCGGCACCTGGTCGGCACCGGGCAGGGCGGTGAGGATCTTCATCCGGCTCAGGTTGTCCGGCAATTGGCCGTGGCTGCCGGCTTTTTGCAAGGCATAGAACTCGACGCCCAAGGGCGCATAGGCCTCGATCAGTTCCCCCAGGTGCTGCTGGTTGATCACGTTGCACGGGCAGGCCGGGTCCCAGAAATGCACCAGACGGATCGGGCCGGGGCCGCTGAGTTCGGCGGGCAGTTGCAGCGCATCGCCGGAAAATACGGCGGTGTGCTCGCTGAACGCGCGCAGGTAGCGGCCCTGGAACCAGTCATACGCCGCCCACAGCACGCCGGTGCAAATGAGCAGGATCAGGGCGGCGAACAAGGTAGTACGGTGGGGCTGTCGCATTCGGATCTATCCTCGCAGGTCGCGTAGCTTGCCATGCTTGCCCTGACAGATGAATATCGCTGCTCGATAGTGTGAGTCTGGAACCCTTTATGCCCGTCACCTTTGACCCCGATCATCTGCGCGACAGCTTGCGCCCCTTGTCGGATGCGCAACCGCTCAGCGCCGAGGCGCGGGTGTACCAGCGCTTCTACGGGCTGGACCTGGCCGCGCGCAAAGTGCCGGCGGTAAGTCGCCTGGGGCGCTTCGAGGTGGACGGATTCGACGTTGTGGCGCAAGTGTGGTGGCCGCCGGTGCCGGTGGCGACGATGTTCATGTTCCACGGCTTCTACGACCACATGGGTCTGTACCGCAACGTGGTGGACTGGGCGCTGGACCAGTGTTTTGTGGTGATCGCCTGCGATCTGCCGGGGCATGGATTGTCCAGCGGCGCGCGTGCCAGCATCGGTGATTTCGCGGTGTATCAGAATGTGGTCCAGGCACTGTTCACCGAGGCCGAATCGCTGCAATTACCCACGCCATGGCATCTGTTCGGGCAAAGTACCGGCGGCGCTATCGTCGTTGACCATCTGCTGCATCACGGCGCCGACAGCCCGGCGCAGGGCAAGGTCTTGCTGTTGTCACCGCTGGTGCGTCCACGGGCGTGGGGCTGGTCCCAGGTCAGCTATTACCTGTTGCGGCCGTTCGTCAAAGGCATTGCGCGGCGGTTCAGCGACAACTCCAACGACCCGGCCTTCAAGCCGTTCCTGGAAGCCGATCCACTGCAGCCACGGCAACTGCCAACCGCGTGGGTGGGCGCCCTGGCGCGCTGGATCAAGCGCATCGAAGCCGCCCCGCGCAGCACGCGGCGGCCGGTGATTGTGCAGGGTGAGGAAGACATGACGGTGGACTGGCAACACAACCTGCAAGTGCTGCGCGGCAAGTTCGACCGGCCCGAGGTGCTGATGCTGCCGCGTGGCCGGCATCATCTGGCGAATGAGATTCCTGAGATTCGCGAAGAGTACTTCCGGTATTTGACGGACCATCTGAAATAACACGGTGCCAATGCAGGAGGGGGCAAGCCCCTCCACGTTTTCTACTGCGCCAGGCTTGAGGTGCTCTGGCCGACTGCCAGACCTGCGCGAATCGCCGCCAGCGCCGCCTGGTAATACGCTTTACCTTCCGGTGACTCCGCAAACGTTGCAAACTCTTCCAGCTCCGGGTCGGATAAATCCCGATAGACGTACAGCAGAGTGTTGTTCAGGTCTTTGTCGATCTGTTGCATCAGCCGCTCACGCTGGCCATTCAGCATGCCTTGGGCCTGACCGCCGCCCAGCAGGCCAGGGATCATCTGGCTGAGGCTGTCGGCCGCCACACCGGCAATCGCCAGGCTGACCTCCGCGCCGGCTTCGCGGGCGGGCAGGGCTTGGGCCAGGTGGCCGATGATCAGGCTGCGGGTGGCGTCGGCCTGGATTTTCGGCAGGCCCTGGGCGTTTTTGGCCAACTGATCGCGGCGGGTGGCCAGCAACTCGGCAGCGACGATCTTGCGCCCCAAGGGTGACTGAAAGAACGCCAGCGCCGGCGCCGGGTCCGCCAGGTGCTTGCGCAACTGCGCTTCGGCGCGCTGATCCATGGCCTGGGCGGCGAAGCGCTGGTTGCTGTTATCCACCAGCGCCTGATACACCGCCGGCGGCAGGCTGTTGCGATAGCGCTGCTGGGCGGCGGCGAGGGCATCATTGAAATGCGCACGTTGTTCGGCCCAGCCGGCGACCTTGTACAACTGGTCATGGCCGTCTGCCCAGGCGGGCAAAACGCAGAACATCAGCAAGGAAAAAAACAAACGACGCATATGGACTCCTGTCAGTCGGCCACTATTGTCCGTGTCGGGCGTAGTATTTGTCGAGAAATCCTGTCGGTCACTTGAACTAATCTATGTTCAGACGCTCGGCGGCTCTGTCGGATTCACAGGCGTATGGATACTATGCGCGCCATGCAAATACCCTTCGATCATCCCCTGCTGCAACGCATTGTCGACGACCTGGCCGAAAAAGGCTGGTCGCAGCAGAATGGCTTCCTGCCCCAGGCTCTGACCCTGGAACTGGCGGCTGAGTGCCGTAAACGTGCGGCCGAGGGCGAATTAGCACCCGCGGCGGTAGGACGCGGGCCGGCACAGGAGATCCGCGAAGGCATTCGCGGCGACCATATCCAATGGTTGGAAGAGGGCGATGCGCCAGTCTGCGACGCCTACATGGCGGTGATGGACAGCCTGCGCCTGGCGATGAACCGGGGGCTCTTCCTCGGCCTGGAAGATTTCGAAAGTCATTTCGCGATGTACCCGCCGGGGGCGTTTTACCTCAAGCATCTGGACCGTTTTCGCGATGATGACCGGCGCATGGTCTCGGCGGTGATCTACCTGAATGACGCCTGGCTGCCCGAACATGGCGGCCAGTTGCGCATGTACCTCAAGAATGGCGTCGAATACGATGTGGTGCCCACCGGCGGCAGCCTGGTGGTATTCCTGTCGGGCGAAGTGCCCCACGAAGTCATGCCTGCCTCGCGCGAACGGCTGTCCCTCACCGGCTGGTTTCGCCGGCGGGGCAACGAGCCGTTTTAACCATGCACAAGATACTGATCAGCCGCTGCCTGCTGGGCCACAAGGTGCGCTACGACGGCGGCGCCAGCGGGCCGTTCGACCAACTGGCCGCGTGGCAGGCTGAGGGACGGGTGGTTGCGATCTGCCCGGAAGTGGCGGGCGGTTTGCCGACGCCCAGGCCTTCTGCCGAAATCCCCGGTGGTCAGGGCGTCGACGTGTGGGAGGGCCGTGCCAAAGTGCTGACGGCCGAGGGCGAAGACTTCAGCGCCGCCTTCATGGACGGCGCGCGCCAGGCCCTGGCCCTGGTGCAGCAGCACGATATCCGCATTGCTGTGCTCAAGGCCAATAGCCCGTCGTGCGGCAATCTGCTGACCTATGACGGTACCTTCGCCGGGGTAAAGGTCAGTGGCGAGGGCGTAACGGCGGCGCTGCTCAAGCGTCATGGCGTGCAGGTATTCAGTGAGCTGGAGCTGCCGGAGGCGGCACAGGCGTTGACGCGCCTGTAGGGGCGTCGGCCTCGAACCATTTTTGCGACAGCGTCTTCAATCGGCCATCGTCCTTCATCCGCTTCAACGCCCCGTCCACACTCGTCTTGAACGCCGGGTTACCCTTCTGGAACGGGATCGCCAGTTCAGGCTTCTCGTGATAGGCCTCACTGAAATCGAACTGATCCTCAAGCTCGGCAGTCTTAGCGATATGGTTGATGGCCACGTCGTATTTGCCGGTTGCTACACCGGGTAGCATGTCGGCGTCATCGGTGGTGATGAACGAGGCGCGCACATCCATTTCCTTCGCCAGCAGTTCACCCAGCTCCACTTCAAAACCGGTGAGCTTGTCGCCTTCCTTGAAGTTGTAGGGCGGGGTATTGGCTTCAAGGGCGATGCGCAGCTCACCACGATCATTGACGTCGTCGATCAGTTCGGCATGAGCCAAAGGGCTCAGAAGGGGAAGCAGCAGTAACAGGCCAGGCGAAAAGCGCATGGTCACTCCTAGAAAATTCGAATGTGCGAGGCGCCGTTCAGCATCGCTTTGCTATGGTGTTGAGTGCCTTGGACAGCAATTTGTCGCGAAGTTGTCACAACCCTGCAGATTTCATAAAGAAGTGGAGAAGCGAATGAAAGCCCTTTTGTCCCGTGCAACGATTGCCAGCCTGTTGCTGGGTGCCTCGATGTTGGCCAGCGCCGCCGACCTGCCGCGCACGCCGGCGCCTGAAGGTGCGGAAGTGTTTATCGTCTCGCCGAAGGATGGCGCGACCGTCGACAAAACCTTCACCGTCAAATTCGGCGTGAAAAACCTGGACCTGGAGCCGATCGACAAGCAAGTGCCTAACGCCGGTCACCATCACCTGCTGGTTGACCAGGATGTGACGGCGCTTAAGGCCGCCGACGCGATCCCGGCCACCGCGACCTCGATCCACTTCGGCAAGGCGCAAACCGAAACCGAGCTGACCCTGACCCCAGGCAAGCACACCTTGCAACTGGTGGCAGGCGACAACGTGCATCGCCAGTTCGAGCCAACGGTTGCCTCGAAAGTCATCACCGTTAACGTCAAGTAAGCGTTCTGCGGACAAAAAAATGGGAGACCCCTGCGGGTCTCCCATTTTTTGTACAGCGGTTAAAGCCTTAGAACAACACGCGGCTACGAATCGTGCCGTTGATGTGCTGCAGCTTCTCTTGCGCCAGGTCCGAGTACTCGGCGTCGACGTCGATTACCACGTAGCCGACCTTCTCGTTGGTCTGCAGGAACTGACCGGAAATGTTGATGCCGTTTTCCGCGAAGACCTTGTTGATCTCGCTCATCACACCCGGAATGTTCTGGTGGATGTGCAGCAGGCGGTGCTTGCCAGGGTGAGCCGGCAGGGCCACTTCCGGGAAGTTGACGGACGAGACCGACGTACCGTTGTCGCTGTACTTGACCAGCTTCTCGGCCACTTCCAGACCGATGTTGGCCTGGGCTTCAGCGGTGGAACCGCCGATGTGCGGAGTCAGGATCACATTGTCCAGGCCACGCAGCGGGCTTTCGAAAATGTCATCGTTGGAGCGCGGCTCAACCGGGAATACGTCGATGGCGGCGCCGATCAGGTGCTTGTCCTTGATCGCATCGGCCAGGGCGTCCAGTTCGACCACGGTACCGCGTGCGGCGTTGATCAGGATGCCGCCTTTCTTGATGGCGCGGATTTCCTTCTCACCGATCATCCACTGGGTCTCAGCGGTTTCCGGTACGTGCAGGGTCACGATGTCGGACATGCCCAGCAGTTCGGTCAGGCTCGACACCTGCGTGGCGTTGCCCAATGGCAGCTTGGTCAGGGTGTCGTAGAAGAACACCTGCATGCCCAGGCCTTCGGCCAATACCGAAAGCTGCGTGCCGATCGAGCCGTAACCGACGATACCCAGCTTCTTGCCGCGGATTTCGAAGGAGTTGGCCGCGCTCTTGATCCAGCCGCCACGGTGGCAGGAAGCGTTCTTCTCAGGGATACCGCGCAGCAGCAGGATGGCCTCGGCCAGCACCAGCTCCGCCACGGAGCGGGTGTTGGAATACGGTGCGTTGAACACCGCGATACCGCGCTCGCGCGCTGCGTTGAGGTCGACCTGGTTGGTGCCGATGCAGAAGCAGCCGACCGCCACGAGCTTCTTGGCGTGATCGAAGATTTCTTCGGTCAGCTGAGTGCGTGAGCGAATGCCGATAAAGTGCGCGTCGGCGATCTTTTCCTTGAGCTGGGCTTCCGGCAGAGAACTGGTGATGTACTCAATGCTGGTGTACCCGGCGGCTTTCAGAACGTCGACAGCCGATGGGTGGACGCCTTCCAGAAGAAGGAACTTGATCTTGCTCTTATCGAGAGAAGTCTTGCTCATCTGCGTAAACCTGTATCCCGGAGAAAAATGGCAGGGAGTCGGATCACTTAAGCTGACCCGGACGGCAGGAAAGCCGTCACCGCAGAAACGCCCTTGGGCTCTGTCCTGCGGGGGCGGTATGCTAGCATACGCGCCCCGCTAAACACCTATTCCTGCGACGTGAAGCGTTCTCAGGATGACCATGAATTGTTCGAGAGTTCTGTCGATGACCCATCCTGCCCTGATTGATGAGCTGAAGACCCTGGTTGAGCCCGGCAAAGTGCTGACCGACGCCGACTCCCTGGAGGCTTACGGCAAGGATTGGACCAAGCATTTCGCTCCGGCACCCATGGCTATCGCATTTCCCAAGACCATCGAGCAGGTGCAGGCCATTGTCCGTTGGGCCAACGAGCGCAAGGTGGCGCTGGTGCCGTCGGGCGGGCGTACCGGCCTGTCGGCGGCAGCGGTTGCGGCCAATGGCGAGGTGGTGGTGTCGTTTGACTATATGAACCAGATTCTCGACGTGAACCTCACCGACCGCACTGCCGTGTGCCAGCCGGGCGTGGTCACCAAGCAACTGCAGAATGTCGCCGAAGAAAACGGCCTGTATTACCCGGTGGACTTCGCATCGTCCGGTTCCAGCCAGATTGGCGGCAATATCGGCACCAATGCCGGCGGGATCAAGGTGATTCGCTACGGCATGACCCGTAACTGGGTAGCGGGCATGAAAGTCGTCACCGGCAAGGGCGACGTGCTGGAACTGAACCGCGACCTGATCAAGAACGCCACCGGCTACGACATGCGGCAGTTGTTCATCGGTGCCGAAGGCACGCTGGGGTTTGTGGTCGAAGCGACCATGCGCCTGGACCGCGCGCCGAAGAACCTCACCGCCATGGTGTTGGGCACCACCGACTTCGATTCGATCATGCCGGTGCTGCACGCGTTTCAGGGCAAGCTCGACCTGACGGCCTTTGAGTTCTTCTCCGACAAGGCCCTGGCCAAAGTCCTCGGCCGTGGTGACGTACCGGCGCCGTTCGACACCGAGTGCCCGTTCTACGCACTGCTGGAATTCGAAGCCACCACCGAAGAAGTCGCCAACCATGCCCTGGAGACCTTCGAGCACTGTGTCGAGCAGGGTTGGGTGCTGGACGGGGTGATGAGCCAGAGCGAAACCCAGTTGCACAACCTGTGGAAGCTGCGCGAGTACATCTCCGAGACCATTTCCCACTGGACGCCCTACAAAAACGATATTTCGGTGACGGTTTCCAAAGTGCCGGCGTTCCTCAGCGAAATCGACGCCATTGTCGGCGAACATTACCCGGATTTCGAAATCGTCTGGTTTGGCCACATCGGTGACGGCAACCTGCACCTGAACATCCTCAAGCCGGAAAACCTGAGCAAGGACGAGTTCTTCGCCAAATGCGCCACTGTGAACAAGTGGGTGTTCGAAACCGTTCAGAAGTACAACGGCTCGATCTCCGCCGAGCACGGCGTGGGCATGACCAAGCGCGATTACCTGACCTACAGCCGCTCGCCGGTTGAAATCGAATACATGAAGGCCGTCAAGGCCGTGTTCGACCCGAACGGGATCATGAACCCGGGCAAAATCTTCGCTGTTTAACCGCCCCTCAAGGAGTCGTTTCATGAGCTACCAGCACAAGTATGTCGACGGCACCCACATCCACTTCCCGGTGGGCAAGGTGGTGTGCATCGGGCGTAACTACGCCGAACATGCCAAGGAACTGGACAACCCGGTACCGACCGAGCCGTTGTTGTTCATCAAACCGGGCAGTTGCGTGGTGCCGCTGGAAGGCGGTTTCGCCATTCCTGCCGAGCGCGGTTCGGTGCACTACGAGGCGGAAATCGCGGTGCTGATCGGTAAGCCGCTGTCGGCCAAGCCAAGCCGTGAGGAAGTGCTGGACGCCATCTCCGGTTTCGCGCCGGCGCTGGACCTGACCCTGCGCGACAAGCAGGCCGAACTCAAGGCCAAGGGCCTGCCGTGGGAAGTCGCCAAGTCATTCGACGGCGCGGCGGTGATTGCGCCGTTCGTGGTCGACAGTACCTTCCCTGACCTGACCGACATTGGCATTCGCTTGACCATCAACGACGAAGTGCGTCAGGACGGCAGCAGCGCGCAGATGCTCAACCCGATCGTGCCGATGATCCAGTACATGGCCGGCTGCTTCTCGCTGCAGGCAGGAGACGTGATCCTCACCGGTACTCCGGCCGGCGTCGGGCCGTTGAATGCAGGTGATGAGCTGGTGTTGGAATTGCCGAACGTGAGTCGCTTCGAAAGCGTCGTTCGCTGAACGAAAGGGTGGGAGGGGTTTGCCCCTCCCACATAGCGGCTTTTGCATTTTTTTCACACGCAATCCGGATAATCCTCAGCCTCCAGCACGCGAGCCCATTGATCCTGTGCTAACCCCTAAAGCTCATCTGCAGGAAAAGCGCTCAATGGCCGTGCCTCTGCCCTCTGCACCATCCAAGTCCCGTTCCCGTTTCGCCCTGCGCTGGTATTCCTGGCTGTTCCTGGCCGGGGCGGTGGTGTATGGCGTGGCGTGGCTGATGCATTGGGACGATCGCGGCGTACTGTGGGTGCTGGAACGGTTCGAAAGCCCTGCCGAGCGCAAGGAAAGCGTATGGCTGCCCGACTACCAGGCGATTATCGACGCCAAGGTGCTGCCGGGCCTGGAGAAGGACGAAGCCTCGGACATTACCTACAATCCGCAGACCAAAACCCTGTTTTCCGTGATGGGTAAAAACCCGTTTCTTGTCGAGCTGAGCCTGCAAGGCGACGTGCTGCGCAAGATGCCGCTCAACGGCTGGGACAACCCCGAAGGCGTTGCGATGATGGAGAACGGCCTGATGGCGATTGTCGACGAGCGCCAGCATACGCTCAGCATCGTCAAGGTCGAGGCCGCCACGCAACAGTTGACCAAGGCCGACTTCAAGAGCTATGACCTGGGCCCTTCCAAGGACCAGAACAAAGCGTTTGAGGCCGTGACCTGGGACAAGCATAACCAGCAGATAGTGTTGGGCGAGGAGCGCCCGCCGGCGTTGTTCACCTGGAAAAGCGACGGCGCCCAGCTCTTGACCGGCGCTAAACAAAAGCTGGCGAGTAAAGAGTTGGACATGCGCAACCTCTCGGCCCTGGCCGTCGACCCGCGTACGGGCCATCTGCTGGTGCTGTCGGCCGATTCTCATTTGTTGCTGGAGTTGGATGAAAAGGGCGAGCAAGTCAGCTTCATGACCTTGCTCGGTGGCTTCAACGGCCTCAAGGACACCATTCCACGGGCTGAAGGGGTCACCCTCGACGAGGACGGCAACCTCTACGTGGTCAGTGAGCCGAACCTGTTCTATCGTTTTGAAAAGCAGAAGTAGCTGGCAAATTACGTCGGATATTTCTCTTTCAGCGGAATTCGTCAGACACTGTGGCGCGTTTAAGTTTAAATTCAGACCGGCGTGATATTCATTCGCCACTTTTGACTTTGAGCTTGCCCGATGCGTCGATTAGCCCGCCTTAAACCTCTTCTTCTCCTGCTTGCGCTGGTCATCGTGATCGGCGCCGTCGCTGTTGCCCAGAACTTCCGTTTGTTCGAGCGCGCCTGGTTCAACTGGCAGGCGTGGCGCCAGCCCACTCAGGCGCAATCCATCGGCCTGGCCGATTACCGCGTGGTCCTGGAGGCTCAGGTGATCGACGGGCTCAACGACGACGTATCGGCGCTGACCTATGACCCGGTGCGCAAAAGCCTGTTTACCGTGACCAATAAAAACGCCGAGCTGATCGAGCTGTCCCTGGAGGGCAGAATTGTGCGACGCATTCCTCTGATCGGGTTTGGCGATGCCGAAGCGGTGGAATTTATCAGTGAAAATATTTACGTCATCAGCGACGAGCGCCAGCAACGGCTGATCAAGGTGCACGTGGACGACGACACCCAATTCCTCGATGCCGCCGATGCCGAGCAAATGACTCTGGGCGTGCATGTCGGCGGCAACAAAGGCTTCGAAGGCCTGGCTTATGATTCGGTGGGCAAGCGCCTGTTCGTCGCCAAGGAGCGCGACCCGATGCTGATCTACGAGGTGCACGGCTTTCCCCATTTCAAACCGGAAAAAACCTACTCGGTGCACGTGATCAACAACCCCAAGCGCGATGCCGGGTTGTTTGTGCGCGACCTGTCGAGCCTGCAGTACGACGAGCGCAGCGGGCATTTACTGGCGCTGTCGGATGAGTCGTTCCTGGTGTTGGAACTGGACATCGACGGTCGCCCGCTGAGCAGCCTGTCTCTGCTCAGCGGGCGCCATGGCCTGAGCAAACGTGTGCCACAGGCCGAAGGTATCGCCATGGATGACGACGGGGCGTTGTACCTGGTCAGTGAGCCGAACCTGTTCTACGTGTTCAAAAAGCCCTGATCAGAACAGCCATTGCACACCCAGCGAATAGCCGGTCTGGCTGCCTTCGTTGTGGCCCAGCCGGCTGTTGACCTCGGCGTACACCCCCAACTGCGGAGTGATCGCCAGCTGGCTGCCCAGTTGCGCGCGACCAAAATGCTTATCCACCGCGCCCAGCCGTGCCGTGCGCGCCTGGTCATCGGCCCGGGCGGTCAGTTGCAGGTTGTCCAGGCGGCCGTCGGCCAATTCCGAGACCCAGGCTATGTCGCCGTAGGGCATCAGGCTCAGGCCGCGGGGCAGGCCAACCATGCCACGTACGCGCCAGCCCAGGCTGGCTTCCAGGGAGTCGAAGGACTGCTCTTCATACTCCAGTGCAGTACGCAGATTCTGTTTTTCGTGGAATTGATCGATGCGCGAGTAGCTGTAATCCAGGCCGGCGAACGGACCGCTCTTGATCGCGCCGAGGTCAAAGTCGTACCCACCCAGCACCCTTGCGCCGAGCGTTAACGCATCGGTGCTGCCGGTCAGCTGTTGATTGAGCAGGATCGGCCCGCCATTGGCCTGAATCAGCAGGTTGCGCCGGCTGTCGAAGCGGGCGTGGCCTATGCTCAGATCGCCGGCCAGCCAGGTCGGCCCGCCATCGTTGAGCAGCGCGTAGGCGGCGGCCTGCCAGGTATCGCTGTCGAGCTTGCCGCGATGTTCCAGTTTGTCGCGACCGTTGAGGTAGCTGAGGCTGGCGCCGATGTTCAGGCTGGGGGTGAGTTGGTAATCGCCCAGTGCGTGCAGGCCCACGCGCCGCGCTTCGGGGTTGGGCGCCGTGTCGAAACCGCTGTCGGGGTTGTATTCGCCGTCCACACCGATCTCGCCGTCAAAGCTGCCGATCTCGCGGCTGGCCGACTGCAAGGTCAGCCAGCGGCGGTCATGCAGGCGCACCATCGCCTGGTGCTGGCGCTGCAGGTTGTCCTGCATATTGCGCGCGACGGCGCCGCCGGAGGCGGTCGAGGCCAGCAGATCGGCGTTGGTCAGCTCAAGCACCAGGCGGCTGAGCAGGCGTGAATAGTCGCGCAGGCGCTGGTCGATGCGCGCCTGGCCGAAGGCATCCGTGAGCACGGCTTTGTTGTCTTCGGCAGGGTCGTGCCAGGTCGAACCGCCAGGGATTGCGGGGTTGTCGGTCTGGGTGTAGCCGTCCAGGTCGCCCAGTTCCCAGTTGGTGGCTTCTATATAGAGAATCGGCACATTCAGCGCCTCGAACGCTTCGCCGTCGCTGCAGCAGCCGGTGCCTTTGGGGTATTGCGGGTCCAGGCCGGGGTTGGTGAACAGGGGAATGTTCAATTCCCTGGCGATCTGGAATGTGTGCTCGCGCAACGCCGCCAGCGCCGGGTTGGCGGTGCTGTTCTGGCCGGCGTGGGCGTACATCATGTCGCCGGTGATCAGGCTGTCGAGGTTGATCATCGCCAGCATATTCGCGCGCTGGCTGGCGCTCAGCGAATCGACGAAAGCCCGAGAGCCGCGCAAGCCTTCTTCTTCCGCGCCGAAACCGACAACCTGCAGGCCGTTTTCCAGCTGCAGACCGCCCAGGTTCTTCGCCACTTCGGTCAGTACGCTGGCGCCGGAACCGTTGTCGTCCAGGCCTTGCAGGGTCGGGCGGCCGAAGTAAGTGTCGAAATGCGCGCCAATCACCACGTACTGCGGCCGGGTGCCGGCGGCGTAGGCCACTACGTTCTGCGAGGCGCGACTGCCGCCGCTCCAGGTGAAATCCTGTCGACCGATGCTGTAGGCCGCGCCCATCTGGCTTTGCATCCAATCGGCCGCGCCGGCGAAATTGGCCGTGCCACGATAACGGCCGGGGTAATCGTTGATCAGTTTTTCCAGGGTGGTATTGGCGTGCTCGCCGTATTCATAGGCTGAGGTTTGCAGGGACAGCAGGGCGCAGGTCGCGCCGATCGCGAAGGCGAGGGGCTTTATCACAGGGTCTTCCTTGAAGTGACGGAGTTGTTGAGCCCAGACCCTTTGCACAATGTGCGCCTCATTCCCTGGGCGATTGTGAATTGGCGCATTGTTAAACGGCGGGGTCGCGTGGCTGTAAGTTGTAACGGATTTGATACCAGCGACGGTATTGAATGTCGTGACTTGGCGCACGATTTTGGAGAGGGGTGCTGCGAAAGGTAGCGTTTTTGTTACATGGACACGGGCTGTGGGAGGAGGCTGGCTCCGCCCCACAGTCAACCGATGCTTAAGCCTTGAGGGTCTTCACACCTTCGGGCGTGCCCAGCAGCAACACATCCGCTGGCCGCGCGGCGAACAGGCCGTTGGTGACTACGCCGACGATGGCGTTGATTCGGGTTTCCAGCTCGACCGGGTTGGTGATCTGCATGTTGAACACATCGAGGATGATGTTGCCGTTGTCGGTCAACACGCCTTCGCGGTACACCGGGTCGCCGCCCAGCTTCACCAGTTCGCGGGCTACGTGGCTGCGGGCCATCGGGATAACTTCCACCGGCAGCGGGAATGTGCCGAGCACCGGCACCAGTTTGCTGGCATCGGCGATGCAGATGAAGGTCTTGGCCACGGCCGCGACGATCTTCTCGCGGGTCAGGGCTGCGCCGCCGCCTTTGATCAGGTGCAGGTGCTCGTCGCTTTCATCGGCGCCATCGATGTAGAACTCCAGGTCGCTCACGGTATTGAGCTCATACACCGGAATGCCGTGGCCCTTGAGGCGCGCGGCGGTGGCTTCGGAGCTGGCCACGGCGCCGTCGAACGCGCCCTTGTGCTGGGCCAGCGCATCGATAAAGCAGTTGGCGGTGGAGCCGGTGCCGATGCCGACGATGCTCTTGTCGTCGAGTTTGGGAAGGATTAAATCGACGGCGGCCTGGGCCACTGCCTGTTTGAGTTGATCCTGGGTCATGCGGGCTCCGGAACGGGCGGGGAGTGATCGAGGGCGGCGAGTATACCCCAACAAAACCTCGGGATTCGTGTGGTCGTACGGCTAAAAGCCGGGTTAGACTCCTTGGCCCTGCCCAACCCGCCCAGTGATGCTTTCCGATGCTTGAACAGTACGTCAAAAAGATCCTCACCTCGCGCGTCTACGACGTGGCCGTAGAAACCCCGTTGCAGACCGCCCGCCAGCTCTCCGAGCGCTTGGGCAACAAGGTCTGGCTCAAGCGGGAAGACTTGCAGCCGGTGTTCTCGTTCAAGATTCGCGGCGCCTACAACAAGCTGACCCAACTGAGCGCCGAAGAACGTGCGCGCGGTGTGGTCACCGCCTCGGCGGGTAACCACGCCCAGGGCCTGGCCCTGGCGGCGAAAGTGCTGGGGGTCAAGGCCACTATCGTGATGCCCAAGACCACCCCGGAGATCAAGGTTGAAGGCGTACGCTCGCGCGGCGGTAAAGTGGTATTGCACGGCGATTCGTTTCCGGAAGCCCTGGCCTATTCGCTCAAGCTGGTCGACGAAAAAGGCTACGTCTACATTCACCCCTACGACGATCCGCACACCATTGCCGGGCAGGGCACCGTGGCGATGGAGATCCTGCGCCAGCACCCTGGCCCGTTGGATGCGATTTTCGTCCCGGTGGGCGGCGGCGGCCTGATCGCCGGTATCGCGGCATACGTGAAATACCTGCGCCCGGAAATCAAGATCATCGGCGTCGAGCCGGACGATTCCAACTGCCTGCAAGCCGCGATGGCAGCGGGCGAGCGCGTGGTGCTGCCGACCGTGGGCCTGTTTGCCGATGGCGTGGCGGTGGCGCAGATCGGTCAGCACACGTTCGAAATCTGCAAGGACTATGTGGATGAAGTGATCACCGTGAGCACTGACGAAATCTGCGCGGCGATCAAGGACATCTACGATGACACCCGCTCCATCACCGAGCCGGCCGGCGCGCTGGGCGTGGCGGGCATCAAGAAATACGTGGAAACCCGTGGCGTCAGTGGCCAGACCCTGGTGGCCATTGATTCCGGCGCCAACGTCAACTTCGACCGCCTGCGTCACGTGGCCGAGCGCGCCGAGTTGGGTGAAGGCCGCGAAGCCATTATCGCCGTGACCATTCCCGAACAGCCGGGCAGCTTCAAGGCGTTCTGCGAGGCCGTGGGCAAGCGCCAGATCACCGAATTCAACTACCGCTACCACACCGGCAGCGAGGCGCACATCTTTGTCGGCGTGCAGACCCACCCGGACAGCGACCCGCGCAGCGCATTGATCGCCAGCCTCACCCAGCAGGGTTTTCCGGTGCTGGACCTGACCGAGAACGAACTGGCCAAGTTGCACATCCGCCATATGGTCGGCGGGCATGCGGCCAAGGTCAGCGACGAAATGGTCCTGCGTTTCGAGTTTCCGGAACGGCCGGGGGCGTTGTTCAACTTTCTCAATAAACTGGGCGGTCGCTGGAACATCTCGATGTTCCACTATCGCAACCATGGCGCGGCCGATGGTCGTGTGGTCGCCGGCCTGCAAGTACCGGCGGACGAACGTCACCTGGTTCCGGCGGCCCTGGCTCAAATCGGCTACCCGTACTGGGATGAAAGCGATAACCCTGCCTACACACTGTTCCTCGGTTGAGCGACTACGCTGATTGGGCGACCTTTAAGGAAGACGATCCATGGATACCCTGATCACCCTCAAGACTGTCCACATCGCCGCCACTGTGGTGCTGCTGCTGTGTGGCCTGGGCCTGGCGCTGCTGGCCTGGCGCAACCGCAGCGCCGGCCCGGCCGTCGTCGTCCGGCGCCCCTGGGCGTTCGTGTGGTTGCTGATGGGAGTCTGCCTGCTCAGCATGCCGTTTACCGGCTGGTGGCTGGTGCACTTGGTGGGCTGGCCACTGGGGCAGACGTGGATACTGGGTTCCAGCCTGCTCTACACCGTGGCGGCGCTGGCCTGGTTCTGGCTGGTGGCGCGCCTCAACCGGCTGCGCAAAGGCGAGGGCGGCAGCCTGAATTTCACCCTGGTGCTGGCGGTGGTCAGCCTGGTGGGGTTTGTGGCGATTGCTGGGTTGATGGGGGCCAAGCCGGTTTAACGCTTGGGCCGTGTCGCCTGCATCGGGGGCAAGCCCCTCCCACACGGACTCGGTCAAATGTGGGAGGGGGCTTGCCCCCGATAAGCACCCTCAGCTACGCAGGGTAATCACCGGCCAACCCCGCTTCTCGGCTTCGGCGCGTAAATTGGGGTCCGGGTCGACCGCCACCGGGTTCGCCACCTGCTCCAACAGCGGCAAGTCGTTCATCGAGTCGCTATAGAAGTAACTGCCTTCCAGGCTATGCCCGGTCTCCTCCAGCCAACGATTCAAACGCGTGACCTTGCCTTCACGGAAACACGGCACGTCCGTGCTGCGTCCGGTATAGCGGCCGTTTTCCATCTCGCATTCAGTGGCGATCAGGGTGTCTACGCCCAGGCGTGCGGCAATCGGCGCGGTGACGAAACGGTTGGTGGCGGTGATGATCACCAGCTTGTCGCCGGCTTCGCGGTGCTTGGCCAGCAGTTCTGAGGCTCGTGGCAGCATGATCGGCTCGATGCAGTCGCGCATATAGTCGTTATGCCATTCGTCCAGCTGGGCCATCTCGGTGCGGCCGAGGATCTCCAGGCAAAAGTTCAGGTAGGCGGCGTTATCCAGGCGGCCGGCCAGGTAATCCTGATAGAACTCGTCGTTGCGGGCCTTATAGGCCACCGCGTCGAGAATCCCGCGTTCGCACAGGTAATCGCCCCACGCATGGTCGCTGTCACCGCCAAGCAGGGTGTTGTCCAAGTCGAATAAAGCCAGGCGCATTGCAGTTACTCGCTGAAATGTCTGTAAAAAGGCGTCCAGAATACGGTCTTTTCACAAGAGTGCACATAAGCTAAGAAGCCTCGTTGCCGCTTGCGCAAGCTTTGTGGAACAATGCGGCGACATGCGTTTGCGAGGTTGTTGCCGTGATCGACCCCGATGGTTTCCGTCCTAATGTCGGGATTATTCTTACGAATGATGCCGGACAGGTGCTATGGGCTCGCCGAATCAACCAAGATGCCTGGCAGTTTCCTCAGGGCGGAATCAACCCCGACGAAACCCCTGAAGACGCCTTGTACCGTGAGTTGAACGAAGAAGTCGGCCTTGAGCGTGAAGATGTGCAGATTTTGGCCTGTACCCGTGGCTGGTTGCGCTATCGTTTGCCGCAACGCCTGGTGCGTACCCACAGCCAACCGCTGTGCATCGGCCAGAAGCAGAAATGGTTTCTCCTGCGCCTGATCTCCAACGAGCAGCGGGTGCGGATGGATTTGACCGGTAAACCGGAGTTCGATGGCTGGCGTTGGGTCAGTTATTGGTACCCGTTGGGCCAGGTGGTGACATTCAAGCGCGAAGTTTATCGTCGCGCTCTCAAAGAGCTTGCCCCGCGCCTTTTAGCGCGCGACTGACGACGGAGTTCGACCCCGAGCCATGCTCAATACGCTGCGCAAGATCGTCCAGGAAGTTAACTCCGCCAAGGATCTCAAGGCGGCGTTGGGGATTATTGTGTTGCGCGTCAAGGAAGCCATGGGCAGCCAGGTCTGCTCGGTTTACCTGCTGGATCCAGAGACCAACCGTTTTGTGCTGATGGCCACCGAGGGCTTGAACAAGCGCTCCATCGGCAAGGTCAGCATGGCGCCCAATGAAGGTCTGGTTGGCCTGGTAGGGACGCGTGAAGAACCCCTGAACCTTGAAAACGCGGCCGATCACCCGCGTTATCGTTACTTTGCCGAAACCGGCGAAGAGCGCTACGCCTCGTTCCTTGGGGCGCCGATCATCCACCACCGCCGCGTTGTCGGCGTGCTGGTCATCCAACAGAAAGAACGCCGCCAGTTCGACGAGGGTGAAGAAGCCTTCCTCGTGACCATGAGCGCGCAACTGGCCGGGGTTATCGCCCACGCCGAGGCCACCGGCTCCATCCGTGGCCTGGGTCGCCAGGGCAAGGGCATCCAGGAAGCCAAGTTCGTCGGCGTGCCGGGTTCGCCAGGCGCCGCCGTGGGTACGGCGGTGGTCATGCTGCCGCCGGCCGATCTCGACGTGGTGCCGGACAAGACCATCAGCGACATCGACGCTGAAATCAAACTGTTCAAGACCGCCCTCGAAGGCGTGCGCGCCGACATGCGCAACCTGTCGAACAAACTGGCCACCCAACTGCGCCCCGAAGAGCGCGCGTTGTTCGAGGTGTACCAGATGATGCTTGACGACGCGTCCCTCGGGAACGAAGTCAAGACTGTGATCAAGACCGGCCAGTGGGCCCAGGGCGCCTTGCGCCAGGTGGTCAGCGATCACGTCAACCGTTTTGAAATGATGGACGACGCCTACCTGCGCGAGCGCGCCTCGGATGTGCGCGATCTGGGTCGCCGTCTGCTGGCCTATCTGCAGGAAGACCGCAGCACCAACCTGGTCTACCCCGACAACACCATCCTGATCAGTGAAGAACTGACCGCCACCATGCTCGGCGAAGTGCCCGAAGGCAAACTGGTGGGCCTGGTGTCGGTACTCGGTTCGGGTAACTCCCACGTCGCGATCCTGGCCCGCGCCATGGGCATTCCGACAGTGATGGGCCTGGTGGACCTGCCGTATTCCAAGGTCGACGGCATCGATATGATCGTCGACGGCCATCGCGGTGAAGTCTTTACCAACCCCAGCGAGGTACTGCGCAAGCAATATGCCGAGGTGGTGGAAGAAGAGAAGCAGCTGGCGCTGGGCCTCGATTCGTTGCGTGAGTTGCCGTGCGTAACACTCGACGGTCACCGCGTGCCGCTGCTGGTCAACACCGGCCTGCTGGCCGATGTGGCCCGCGCGCAGCAGCGAGGCGCCGAAGGCGTGGGCCTGTACCGCACCGAAGTGCCGTTCATGATCAACCAGCGTTTCCCGAGCGAGAAGGAACAGCTGGCGATCTATCGCGAGCAGTTGTCGGCCTTCCACCCGCTGCCGGTGACCATGCGCAGCCTGGACATTGGCGGCGACAAATCGCTGTCGTACTTCCCGATCAAGGAAGACAACCCGTTCCTGGGCTGGCGCGGTATCCGCGTGACCCTCGACCATCCCGAGATTTTCCTGGTACAGACCCGCGCCATGCTCAAGGCCAGCGAGGGCCTGAACAACCTGCGCATCCTGTTGCCGATGATTTCCGGCACCCATGAGCTGGAAGAAGCGTTGCACCTGATCCACCGGGCCTGGGGTGAAGTGCGCGACGAAGGCGCCGACGTGCCGATGCCGCCGATTGGGGTGATGATCGAAATCCCGGCGGCCGTATACCAGGCCAAGGAGCTGGCGCGGCAGGTGGACTTCCTGTCGGTGGGTTCCAACGACCTGACTCAGTACTTGCTGGCCGTGGACCGCAACAACCCCCGGGTGGCCGACCTGTACGACTACCTGCACCCGGCGGTGCTGCAAGCCCTGCAACATGTGGTGCGCGACGCCCACGCCGAAGGCAAACCGGTGAGTATCTGCGGTGAAATGGCCGGCGACCCGGCGGCGGCGGTGTTGTTGATGGCGATGGGCTTTGACAGTCTGTCGATGAACGCCACCAACCTGCCGAAAGTGAAGTGGCTGCTGCGCCAGGTCAACCTGAGCATGGCCAAGGATCTGCTGGCGGAGGTGATGACCATCGACAACCCGCAAGTTATCCACAGCTCGCTGCAATTGGCCCTGAAAAACCTGGGCCTGACGCGGATGATCAATCCGGCGTCTGCCAAGACCTTGTAACTGATCGTTCCCACGCAAAACGTGGGAAAGATCATGCCGCTAAATTCTGAGCTCTACTTCACCCAGTCGCCCACCCAGCGGCCCAAAACTACGCTCCACCATCCGCCGCGTCCCATCGGCATTCACAATCAGCGCCGTACTGGCTCGGGTCCCATAAGCAGGGCTGGCGATAAACACGCTGGATAACAGGCTTTCAGTCGCCAACCCCACGCCGGTATCCGGTAACTCGGCAAACGGCGCCGTCTGCGGGTCGCTTAAAATCCCCAGCAACGTTTCCGGCTGCGGGTCTGCCAACACCTCGCTCAACGCCGCCTTGGCCTTGAGCAACTTCGGCCACGGTGTATCCAGCCCGGCATTTGAAAGCCCATAGACCCCGACTTTCAGTTGCGTTGGCTCAGTGTGGTTGGCGTTGTAATGCCACAACTCATCCCGCGTGCCCACCAGCAGGTTAAACCCGGCGTATTCAATCGATCTGCCGTTAACATCGGCCAAATATTCATCAATCGGTAGCGAACCACTGAGAAACCGCGCCACCAGTTCCCCACGGGACCTGCGTGCGGGCGGCTGGTACGGGTCGCGAATATTGGTCAGGGCCGCAAACCGGCCTTCGGCGCTGATCCCCAGCCAGGTGCCGCCGGCTTCCTGATCGCGGCCGGCGTACACATGGGGCATATCCGGCCACTGCGCCAGCGGCAGCGTGGGGCGGGCATAGAACTCATCACGGTTGGCCGCGACGATCAACGGCTGGGCGTGGCCCGGCCGCCAGGCGAAAACAATCAGGCACATCAGGCGATCCCTTTTGTGTTTTTGTCACTCTACTGACTCAAGCAGAGGCGTTCCATCGTATCCAGTTGGGTCGCATGCCTTCCATCCGTTAACATGCCGGACTTGTTTCGAGGGCTCCCATGGAATTTCTACTGTATCTGGTGCTCGGCGCCTGTGCGGGTGTGCTCGCCGGGCTGTTCGGCGTGGGAGGCGGGATCATCATCGTGCCGGTGCTGGTGTTCAGCTTCACCTTGCAGGGCTTCGACCCGCAGGTACTGACGCACCTGGCCGTGGGCACGTCCCTGGCGACCATCATCTTTACCTCGGTCAACGCTGTGCGCGAGCACCATCGGCGTGGCGCGGTGCGCTGGCCGATCTTCGTGTGGATGACCGTGGGCATCCTGATCGGCGCCGGCTTCGGTGCGCTGACCGCCGAAGCGATCTCCGGGCCGCACCTGCAGAAGATCATCGGCGTATTTGCCCTGCTGGTGGCACTGCAACTGGCCCTGGACATGAAGCCGAAGGCCAGTCGAACGGTGCCGGGCAAGGTTGGGCTGACCCTCGCCGGCACTGTTATTGGCTGGGCCTCGGCGATTTTCGGAATTGGCGGCGGCTCGCTGACCGTGCCGTTTCTGACCTGGCGCAGCGTGCCGATGCAGCAGGCGGTAGCTACTTCGTCGGCCTGCGGCCTGCCGATTGCGCTGGCCAGTGCATTAAGTTTCATGATTCTGGGCTGGCACGACCCGCTGTTGCCCGCTCATAGTCTGGGCTTCGTGTATTTGCCGGCGCTGTTGGGCATTGCCCTGACGAGCATGGTATTTGCGCGCTTCGGTGCACGGTTGGCGCATCGCTTGTCGCCGCGTTTGCTCAAGCGTCTGTTCGCCGGTTTGCTGTTTTGTGTCGGTTTGAATTTTTTGCTGTAACGCACGCTTAATCGCGTCCGGGCATGGTCCGGTCGCCATAACGAATGATTTAACGAGGAGTCGCAATGCTGCCTTACCCGCAGATCGACCCGGTGGCCCTGGCCATCGGTCCGCTGAAAATCCACTGGTACGGCTTGATGTACCTGATCGGCATCGGCGGCGCCTGGCTGCTGGCGTCCCGGCGCCTGAACCGTTTCGACCCGACCTGGACCAAGGAGAAGCTCTCCGACATGGTGTTCTGGTTGTCGATGGGGGTGATCGTCGGCGGGCGCCTGGGGTATGTGCTGTTTTACGATCTCTCGGCGTACATCGCCAACCCAATGCTGATCTTCGAGGTGTGGAAGGGTGGCATGGCGTTCCACGGCGGCTTCATCGGTGTGATGATCGCCGCCTGGTGGTTTGGCCGTCGCAACGGCAAGTCGTTCTTCGAACTGATGGACTTCGTCGCGCCGCTGGTGCCGATCGGCCTGGGCGCCGGGCGTATCGGTAACTTCATCAATGCCGAGTTGTGGGGCAAGCCGACCGACGTGCCGTGGGCCATGGTGTTCCCGCCGTTCAGCGACCCTGCCCAGTTGCCGCGCCATCCGTCGCAGCTGTACCAGTTCGCCCTGGAAGGTGTGGCACTGTTCCTCATTCTGTATATCTTCTCGCGCAAACCGCGCCCGACCATGGCCGTGTCCGGCATGTTCGCGCTGTTCTACGGGATCTTCCGGTTCATCGTCGAATTCGTACGGGTGCCGGATGCGCAGCTGGGTTACCTGGCGTGGGGCTGGCTGACCATGGGGCAGGTGCTCAGCATGCCGATGATTCTCGTCGGTCTTGGCCTGTTGTGGTGGGCGTATAACCGTCCGCAACCGCTGAAGAACACCGCGCTTTAAATTCGAATGCCTGGGCTCGACCGCGAAGAGCCCAGGCTTCAACGATACGGGTACCCACATGAAGCAATACCTCGAACTACTGAACGACGTCGTGACCAATGGCCTGACCAAGGGCGACCGTACCGGCACCGGCACCAAGGCCGTGTTCGCCCGGCAGTTTCGGCACAACCTGGCCGACGGTTTCCCGCTGTTGACCACCAAGAAGCTGCACTTCAAGAGCATCGCCAACGAGCTGATCTGGATGTTGAGCGGTAACACCAACATCAAGTGGCTCAACGAAAACGGCGTGCGCATCTGGGACGAATGGGCCACCGAAGACGGCGACCTAGGCCCGGTCTACGGCGAGCAGTGGACCGCCTGGCCGACCAAGGACGGCGGTACGATCAACCAGATCGACTACATGGTGCACACGCTCAAGACCAACCCCAATAGCCGCCGTATCCTGTTCCATGGCTGGAACGTCGAGTACCTGCCTGACGAAACCCAAAGCCCCCAGGAGAACGCGCGCAACGGCAAACAGGCCCTGCCGCCGTGCCACCTGCTGTACCAGGCATTCGTGCATGACGGCCACCTGTCGATGCAGTTGTATATCCGCAGCTCCGACGTATTCCTCGGCCTGCCGTACAACACCGCCGCGCTGGCGCTGCTGACCCATATGCTGGCTCAACAGTGTGACCTGATTCCCCACGAGATCATCGTCACCACCGGCGACACCCATGCCTATAGCAACCATATGGAACAGATCCGGACCCAACTGGCGCGTACGCCGAAGAAGCTGCCGGAGCTGGTGATCAAGCGTAAGCCCGAATCGATCTACGACTATAAATTCGAAGACTTCGAAATCGTAGGCTACGAGGCCGATCCGAGCATTAAGGCCGACGTGGCTATCTAGAGCCTGACGCTGTCCAATGTGGGAGAGGCTTGCCCTCCCACAGTTGAACAGTGTTCGCTTGAGTCAGTGCCCGTGGCTCCTGCCTACGTGTGAGGGCTCGGCCTCGCTGGGGGCCACCCCGCCGTTGACCTCCAATCGCTGCAAAATCCCGCAGTGATCCCCACCCCCACACCGCTGGCGCAGATCCAGCAATTGCTCCTGCAAGGCCAGCAACCCATCGATGCGTGCTTTCACATGCTGGATATGCTCGTCGATCAACGCATTGACGCTTTCGCACTGGTCCTGGGGGCTATCGCGCAGGCTGAGCAGGCTGCGGATTTCTTCCAGGGTCATGTCGAGGCTGCGGCAGTTGCGAATAAAGATCAGCCGCTCTGTGTGCGCCTGGGTGTACACGCGGTAGTTGGCGTTGGTACGTGCCGGGGGCGGCAGCAGGCCTTCCTTCTCGTAGTAACGGATGGTTTCCACCGGGCAGTCGGTAAGTTTCGCCAGTTCGCCGATCTTCATTGGCGCAATCTCCAAAATGGATGCTTGACCCTATAGTGGCTACAGGGTCTTTACTTGGCAACAGGCACCTTACGGACGCGACCTGATGAGCGATTCCATTCACACCCCACATAAACACGACCATGACCATGACCATGGCGAGCAGAAGCTGACGCCCGTGCATAACCACGGGCATGGCGGCTCCTGCTGCTCCGCCACCCCGGCCCCTGCGGTGGTGCAACTGAGTGAAGCACCCACCGCCGGCGCGCACCTGAGCACCTTCCGTATCAAGGCCATGGACTGCCCCACCGAGCAAACGCTGATCCAGAACAAACTGGGCAAGCTCGCCGGTGTGCAGCAGCTGGAATTCAACCTGATCAACCGTATCCTCGGCGTCACCCATGACCTGCCGAGCACCGCGCCGATCATTGACGCGATCAAATCCCTTGGCATGCAGGCCGACCCCATCGAAGAGGGCGTGCCTGCCGCTGCCCCCCCGGCCAAGAAGCATTGGTGGCCGCTGGCCGTGTCGGGTCTTGGGGCGTTGGGCGCCGAAGTGCTGCACTTCACTAATGCCGCGCCGACCTGGGTGATTGCCCTGGTGGCGCTGGTGTCGATCTTCAGCGGCGGCCTCGGCACCTATAAAAAGGGCTGGATCGCCTTGAAAAACCTCAACCTGAATATCAACGCCCTGATGAGCATCGCCGTCACCGGCGCGGTACTGATTGGCCAGTGGCCGGAAGCGGCCATGGTGATGTTCCTGTTTACCGTGGCCGAACTGATCGAGGCGAAGTCCCTGGATCGCGCGCGCAACGCCATCAGCGGTTTGATGCAGATGACCCCGGAACGGGCCACCGTGCAGCAGTCTGACGGCAGTTGGACCGAACAGGAGGTGAAAAGTATCGAACTGGGCGCTGTCGTGCGGGTTAAGCCCGGCGAGCGTATCGGCCTGGACGGTGAAGTCACTGCGGGTCAATCCACTATCGATCAGGCGCCGATTACCGGTGAAAGCCTGCCGATTGAAAAGACCGTGGGCGATAAAGTCTTCGCCGGCACCATCAACCAGGCAGGCTCTCTGGAGTACAAGGTCACGGCGGCAGCCAACAACTCCACCCTGGCGCGGATCATCCACGCGGTGGAGCAGGCCCAGGGCGCACGGGCGCCGACGCAGCGCTTTGTGGACCGCTTTTCGAAGCTCTACACCCCGGCTGTGTTCCTGTTTGCCCTCGGTGTGGCGGTGATTCCTCCACTGTTCATGGCCGGCGTCTGGTTCGACTGGATCTACCGCGCGCTGGTGCTGCTGGTGGTCGCGTGCCCGTGTGCGTTGGTGATCTCCACGCCGGTGACCATCGTCAGCGGCCTGGCCGCTGCGGCGCGCAAAGGCATCCTGATCAAGGGCGGCGTGTACCTGGAGGGTGGTTACAAACTTGATTACCTGGCCCTCGACAAGACCGGCACGATCACCCACGGCAAACCGGTGCAAACCGACTACCTGGCGCTGTTCCCAACCCTCGAGGACAGCGCGCCGGCCCTGGCCGCCAGCCTGGCGGGGCGTTCCGATCACCCAGTGTCCCTAGCGATCGCCAACGCGGCTGTGGATAAAAACCTGCCGACCCATGTTGTGGATAACTTCGAGGCCTTGGCCGGCCGGGGTGTGCGCGGGGACATCAATGGCCAAACCTACCACCTGGGCAACCACCGCCTGGTGGAAGACCTTGGCCTGTGTTCGCCGCAGTTGGAAGAAAAGCTGTTTGCCCTGGAAAAACAAGGCAAGTCCGTGGTGCTGCTGCTCGATAAATCCGGCCCGCTGGCACTGTTCGCGGTGGCCGACACGGTCAAGGACAGCAGCCGTGAAGCCATCGAGCAGTTGCATGAATTGGGCATCAAGACCCTGATGCTCACCGGCGACAACACCCACACCGCCCAGGCAATCGCTGCGCAGGTGGGCATCGATCAGGCCCAGGGCGACCTGTTGCCCACCGACAAACTTCACGCCATCGAAACCCTCTACGCCCAGGGCCGTCGAGTGGGCATGGTCGGCGACGGCATCAACGACGCCCCGGCCCTGGCGCGCGCCGAGATCGGCTTTGCCATGGCCGCCGCCGGCACCGACACTGCCATCGAGACCGCCGACGTGGCCTTGATGGATGACGATTTGCGCAAGATTCCGGCATTCATTCGGTTGTCGCGACAAACGTCGAGTATCCTCAAGCAGAACATCGCCCTGGCGTTGGTGATCAAGGCGATCTTCCTCGCGGTGACGTTCATGGGTATGGCCACCATGTGGATGGCGGTGTTCGCCGACATGGGCGTAAGCCTGCTGGTGGTGTTCAATGGCCTGCGCCTGTTGCGCAAATAGACAAGAGAGGGTGGTGTGCTGAGTGCCGAGCTGAAGGCGTTTTTTATGGTCGCCCGCCTGGGCAGCATCACCCAGGCGGCGAAAAAACTCGGCCTGAGCCAGCCCACGGTCACTACCCAGATCCGCAACCTGGAAAGCCAATACGGCGTCGAGCTGTTCTATCGCGGCGGGCGCCGCCTCACCGTCAGCGACGAAGGCGCGCGGTTGCTGCCGATGGTCAAGACGCTGTTGCAGCAGGAAGCCGATATCGAGTTTTTCCTGCGTAACAATGGTCAGGTCCAGGGCGCCCTGCGTATTGCCGCGACGGCACCTTATTACATCCTTGATCTGGTCAAAGCGTTCCGCGAACGCCTGCCGCAGGTGGAGGTGTCGGTGGAAATCGGCAACTCGCAGCAAGTGCTCGAAGCGCTGGATGATTACCGCGTCGATGTGGCGGCGTCCTCACAGCTGCTCGACGACCCACGTCTGATCCGCCGCGTCCTCGGCACCGATCCGCTGGTACTGGCGGTGCATCGCAACCACCCCCTGGCCAAACTCGATCATGTGCCGTTGAGCGCGCTCGCCGGACACACGCTGTTGATGCGCGAGGTGGGTTCCACCACGCGGCGCCTGACCGAAGACATGCTGCGCGGGGTTGGGGTGAGCTACGGCCCGCTGCTGGAAATCGGCAGCCGCGAATCGATCCGCGAGGCGGTGCTGCGCAATATCGGCATCAGCATCATCGCCCGCCAGGAAGTGCCCCATGACCCGCAGTTGAAGGTGCTGACCCTCGAGCATGCGCCGCAGATTCCGGAGTATCTGTACTGCCTCAAAGAACGAAAAGGCGCTCGCCTGCCGGCGGCGTTTTTGGGGTTGGCGCAGGAGATGTCGCCGATCTGAAGCCTTGTAGTGGCTCTGGGGGGCAATCGGGGGCAAGCCCCCTCCCACAGTTGAATTGTGAACGGCTTCAAGTATGGGAGGGGGCTTGCCCCCGATTGGCGATATGCGTCCTACACAAATCTGCGAATACCACTATCGCCGCGCTTTGCCTTCCTGCCACAAGAGCGACGCATTGCCTGCCTAGCATGGCCTTCATCCGTTTGATGAGGTGCCACCATGAACACAGCCCTGAGCCAACCCGGCGCGCCCATGAAGGTGCGCGGCATCCAGAAGCGCTTCGGCGCCTTTACGGCGTTGGACAACGTCTCCCTGGATGTCGCCGCCGGCGAGCTGGTGTGCCTGCTGGGCCCGTCCGGCTGCGGCAAGACCACCTTGTTGCGCTGCATCGCCGGCCTGGAGCGCCAGGACAGTGGCGAGCTTTACCTGGGCGGCCGTGACGTCTCCGTGCTGCCGCCCCAGGCGCGGGACTACGGCATTCTGTTCCAGTCCTACGCGCTGTTTCCCAACCTGACCGTCGAAGCGAACATCGGCTACGGCCTCACCGGCAGCGGCCGCGACGAAGTGCGCCAGCGCGTCGGTCAGATGCTGGAGCTGGTGGGCCTGCTCGGCAGCGAAAAGAAGTACCCCGGCCAGCTTTCCGGCGGCCAGCAACAACGGGTCGCCCTGGCCCGTGCCCTGGCGCCGGCGCCGTCGCTGCTGTTGCTGGATGAGCCGATGTCGGCCCTCGACGCCCGGGTGCGCGAGCACTTGTGCACCGAACTGCGCCAACTGCAACGGCGCTTGGGCATCACCACGCTGATGGTGACCCACAACCAGGACGAAGCCATGTTGATGGCCGATCGCATCGCCGTGATGCACAACGGTAAGGTCGAGCAATACGCCACGCCCCAGGAAATCTATGACCGTCCGGCCACGCCGTTCGTGGCGGAGTTTGTCGGCCAGGGCAACTGGCTGCCGTTCAGTCGTAACAGCATCAGCCATGCCCAGGTCGGCGGGCTGACTATGCGCCTGGCCGATGATGCCGGTAGAGCCAAGTCCGGTCGCCTGTTCTGTCGCCCGGAAGCGATCAGCGTCAACCCTCCCGTGCACGAGGAGAACCTGTTCCCGGCCAAGGTCCGCGAAATCACCTTTCTGGGCAACCGATGCCGCATGAGTTTTGAACTGGAGCACTTGCCCGGTCATCCGCTGCTGGCCGAACTCGCCCCCGAAGCCATGCCGCGCCTGGGTGCCCAGGACATCTGGGTAGCCTTGCCGCCGCGCAGCCTGCAGGTGTTTGCCTGAGATGGCCGTGGTGATGAGTGTGCCTGCAACGCGTCAGGTTTCCCGTGCCGACTGGGGCGACCGCCTGTTTGTGGTCGGCGGCAAATGGCTGTGGCTGGGCCTGCTGAGCATCGCGGTGTTGATGCCGTTGCTGGCAATCTTTTGGCGTGGTTTCAGCAGCGAGGCCGGGCAGGGCGGCGGTTTTGTCGCTGCACGTGAACTGGCGACCAGCGCCAACTTCCACTGGTTGTTGGGCAATAGCCTGAAAGTCTCGCTCAGCGTGGCGGCCATCGTCGTACCGCTGGCCTACCTGTTTGCCTACGCGCTGCAACGTACATTGATTCCCGGCAAAGCGATCTGGCGCGGCCTGTCATTGCTGCCATTGATGGCGCCCTCGATGTTGCCGGGCATCGCGCTGGTATACCTGTTCGGCAACCAGGGTCTGCTGCGCGGGATGCTCGCGGATAATATCTACGGCTTCTGGGGCATCGTGCTCGGCGAAGTGATCTACACCTTCCCACACGCGCTGATGATTTTGCTGTCGGCGCTCTCGCTGGCGGATGCGCGCCTGTTCGATGCCGCATCGAGTATGGGTGCCAGCCCGGCCCGGGCGTTTCGCAGCATTACCTGGCCGGCCACGCGCCAGGCCGTGTTCGCCGCGTTCTGCCTGGTGTTCACCCTGACCATCACCGATTTCGGCGTGCCTGTGGTGGTTGGCGGCGATTATCAGGTACTGGCGCTGGAGGCGTACAAGGCGGTGGTCGGCCAGCAGCAGTTCGGTCGCGGTGCGTTGATCGGCATGGTCCTGCTCCTGCCGGCGCTGTTCAGCTTCGCTGTGGACGGCTGGCTGCGCCGTCGTCACGGCGATGCCATGAGCGGTCGCGCCCAAGTCTTTCGTCCGGCGCCGTCGCGCTTGAGAGACGCCTGCTACCTGGTCATCGTGCTGCTGATCTGCGCGCTGTTGCTGCTGGTATTTGGCATGGCGGTGTATTCCTCGCTGGTGAAGTTCTGGCCGTACAACCTGTCGCTGTCCCTCGCTCATTACCAGTTCGAGGACACCGCCGGCGGTGGTTGGCTGGCGTATCGCAACAGCCTGACCCTGGCGCTGTGTACGGCATTGATCGGCAGCGTGCTGATTTTCACCGGTGCCTACCTGATGGAAAAGACCAAGGGCCAGAAGCACCTCAATCTGACGTTGCGCATGCTCAGTTTCATTCCGATGGCGGTGCCGGGGTTGGTGCTGGGTTTGGGCTACGTGTTCTTTTTCAACCTCAACGGCAACCCGCTGCATGTGTTCTACGGGACCATGACCCTGTTGGTGGTGTGCACCATTGCTCACTATTTGACCACCGCACAGATGACCGCTACTACCGCGCTGCGCCAGTTGGACGCTGAGTTTGAAGCCGCCGCGCTGTCGCTCAAGGCGCCGCTGTATCGCCATTACTTGAAAGTCACGGTACCGATCTGCCTGCCGGCGCTGCTGGACATCCTGCGCTATTTATTCGTGTCGGCGATGACCACCGTGTCCGCCGCGATCTTCCTCTACAGCCCCGACACCATTCTCGCCGCCGTTGCCGTGTTGAACATGGACGACGCCGGCAATGTAGGCGGCGCGGCGGCCATGTCCACTTTGATCCTGTTCACCTCGGGCGGCGTCTCGCTGCTGCTGGCGTGGGCGTCACGCGGCGCCTTGCGTCGCTCCCAAGCCTGGCGCCAGACCGCGCCCGGCCAATAAACAACCCTGAAGGAGGTTCCTTATGTTCAAGCCCCTGGCGCTGGTCGCTGCCGTACTCACCGCATTCAGCCTGAATGCCTTCGCCAAGACCGACCTCACCGTGTACACGGCCCTCGAAGCCGAACAGTTGAAGACCTATAAAAAAGCCTTCGAGCAGGCCAACCCCGATATCGAGATCAAATGGGTACGCGACTCCACCGGGATCATCACCGCCAAGCTGCTGGCCGAAAAAGATCGCCCGCAGGCTGACGTGGTGTGGGGCCTGGCCGCCTCGAGCCTGGCGATCCTCGAGCAGCAGGGCATGCTGGACAACTATGCGCCGAAGGATTTGGACAAGATCGGCAAGAATTACCGCGACCCTGCCAATCCGCCCGCGTGGGTCGGCATGGACGTCTGGGCCGCGACGATCTGTTTCAATACCGTCGAAGCCGAGAAGCAGGGCCTGACCAAACCGGTGAGCTGGCAGGACCTGACCAAACCTGAATACAAGGGCAAGATCGTGATGCCCAACCCGGCGTCGTCCGGCACCGGTTTCCTTGACGTGAGTGCCTGGTTGCAGACCTTCGGCGAGAAGCAGGGCTGGCAGTACATGGATGACCTGCACCAGAACATCGGCCAGTACGTCCACTCCGGTTCCAAGCCGTGCAAGTTGGCGGCTTCCGGTGAATTCCCGATCGGTATTTCGTTTGAGTACCCGGCGGTCCAGCTCAAACGCCAAGGGGCGCCGCTGGACATCATCCTGCCCAAAGAAGGCCTGGGCTGGGACATCGAAGCCACCGCCGTGATGAAAGGCACCGCCCACGCCGATGCGGCGAAAAAACTCGCCGACTTCTCCGCCAGCCCCGCAGCCATGGAGCTGTACAAGGACAACTTTGCGGTACTCGCCCAGCCAGGTATCGCCAAGCCGCAGACCGAGTTGCCGGCCGACTACGAGCAACGCTTGATCAAGAACGACTTCGCCTGGGCCTCGAAAAACCGCGACAGCATCCTGACCGAATGGCGCAAGCGCTATGACGGTAAGTCGGAGAAGGTCGCCGGTCAGTAATGATCGTTCCCACGCTCCGCGTGGGAATGCTGCCCTGGACGCTCCGCGTCCGCTGTTAAATGAGTGACGCAGAGCGTCACTGGATGCATTCCCACACAGTGTGGGAACGAGAGGAACGCATGAGCAGTGATCTGTTAATTGTCGGCGCCGGCATCCTCGGCCTGTCCCACGCCTACGCCGCCGCCAAGCGTGGGCTCAAGGTCAAGGTGTTCGAACGCAGCGCCACGCCTCTGGGCGCCTCGGTACGTAACTTCGGCCAGGCCCTGGTTACCGGCCAGCCGCCTGGGCCGATGCTCGACCTGGCGCGGCAAAGCCGTGACATCTGGGGGCATTGGGCCCAGGTGGCGGGCCTGCCGCTCAAGCGCAACGGCGCTTACCTGTTCGCCCGCACCGAAGCGGAAGAACACCTGCTGGAAGCGTTCTGCGCCGGGCGCGCGCAGGAACACGGGTACAACGTGGAGCTGCTGCAGGGCGCGGCAATGCGCGATCTGTACGGTGGCCAGTTCCGTCATCACCGGGCTGCGCTGCACGGTCGCGACGACCAGCAACTGTATTCGCGGGAAGCTCTCCCGGCGTTGATCGACTATCTTCGCCGCGAACTGAAGGTGGAATTTCACATTTCTACCCTGGTGCGCGACGTTGAGCCGGGCCACGTGCACAGCACGGCGGGCAGCTTTCGCGGCGAACAGATCATCGTCTGTTCCGGCCATGACTACCAAACCCTGCTGGCCGAAGCGCTGGCCGAACTCAACCCGAGTATCTGCCGCCTGCAAATGCTACGGGCGCGACCAGCGCTGAATCTGAACCTGCAACATGCCTTGCTCACGGGCCTCAGTTGCGTGCATTACGGCGCGTTCGCCGATCTGCCGGAAGCGGCGGCGGTGCAGGCGCAGATCCTGCGCGATGCGCCGCACCTGCACGAGCATGGCATTCATCTGCTGATCAGCCCCACGCCTTATGGTGAGCTGATCATCGGCGATTCCCATGATTACGGCCGGGATGCGTCACCCTTCAACGGCGAACAGGTGGACAACTGGATGATTGAACTGGCCGAGCAGACCCTGGGTTGTGCAATTCAGGTAGTCGAGCGCTGGCAGGGGGTCTATGGCGCGCGCGGGCCGGGACCGTTTTCCTTCGTACGGGCGGCGCCCGGGGTCAGTGCCGCGTTGATGCACACCGGCGTGGGCATGAGCGTGGGGCCGGCGCTGGGCGAGCGCAACGTTGCGGCGCTGTGGGGTGAGGCGTGAGTAGCCCGGAGCAGACGATTGTCAATGTGTTCGGCCTGTACGAACAGCACGGCGCGGCGGACTACATCGGCGAACCGGTGTCGCAGCTCGAGCATATGTCCCAGGCCGCGCAGCAGGCCCTGGCCGAAGGCTTCGATGACGAAGTGGTATTAGCGGCGTTCTTTCATGATATCGGCCATCTTTGTGATCAACGTGCCGAGAGCATGGGCGGTTACGGCGTGGTCAGTCATGAGCGGCTGGGGGCGGATTACCTGCGCCGAGCCGGCTTCAGCGAACGCCTGGCCAGGCTTGTGGAGTATCACGTCCAGGCCAAGCGTTACCTGACCTTCAGCCAGCCGGATTATTACGCACGCCTGAGCGAGGCGAGCCGCCGCACCCTGGCTTACCAGGGCGGCATGATGAGCGCGGTCGAGGCCCGGGCCTTCGAACAGGACCCGCTCTGCGCGGTGAGTGTGCGTCTGCGGCATTGGGATGAGATGGCCAAGCAGCCCAATGTGTCGCCGCTCGACCTTGAATGGCTCAAGGCCAAGGCACGGCGGTTGCTGACGGCTCAGTCCTGATCGAGGCGCTCGGCGAGGGCATCGATCTGTTCCTGGCGCTCGGCCTGGCTCAGTTTGGCGTGAGGGTTGAGGGACGACCATTGCGGGTGGGCGCGGGCCTTGTGCAGGGCGTCGGGCAGTTTGCCCTCGCGCCAGGTTTTGTCCTGGGGTGTGTCCACTTTGATGCTGTGCATCGCCGCATGGCCGCGCAGGTTGAGGGCCTTGAGCAACTGGCGTTGGCGCAGGGCGAGCAGGCGCAGCACGCTGTCGTCCACGGTCAGCTCGCGGTGACCCTTGAGCTTGCCCATCAAGCGGTTGCCATAGCTGCGTGCGGTTTGCAGCGCGCCTCCGGCAATCGCACCGGCCAGGGCGGCGGCGCCGAGGGTCAGGCCGCCGACCAGCAGATCCACACCCGCACCGGCCGCCGCACCGGCAGCGATCCCGCCGCCGACGCGCACGCCGAGTTGCTTGAGGGTTTCGGGGTTGAACAGGTCGTCGCCCCAGCGCCCGTCCAGCAACGGCAAATCACTGGCGGCGGCATCCTGCGGGCGGAACCCGAAGAGTTTGAGCAAGGCGTCCACACACTTTTGTTCGCGTTGACGCACAGCCTTGCGCAGTTCGCCGATTGCGTTGTGCTCGTCCTCGGTGACCACGCTGCGTCGGCACGCGGCGCAGTCGATCAGCAGCTCGGCGATCAACCGCGCGGCGCTTTGCTGGCGGGCCTGGCGTTGAGCCTCCTGGTCAAGAACCAGCCTTTCTAACTGCGGCCGGGCGTTTTCCAGCAGCAGGGCGAGGCTTTCATACAAGCGCCGTTCGCCGTCTTCGGGCGGCGCGACGCTGTCAAAACGCACCAGCGCATGCAGGCCGAGGCGTGCCAGGGCTTCACGCCAGTCCGGCTCGCGGTGGTCGCTGCTGCTGACGAAGTTGAGTATCGGCAACAACGGCTTGCCGCAACTGGCCAGCACCTGCAGTTCGTCGCGGTATTTGGCGAGCACCGGTTCGCGGGCATCGATCACGTACAAGCCGGCGTCCGAGGCCTGCAGTTGGCGCAGCACCTTGGCCTCCTGTTCGAACCGCTGGCGCGCTTCACTGCCCTCCAGGAAGCGCGCCAGGCGCGCCGGGCCGTCAAGCCGTTCGCCAGGGCGGTCCAGGCGCTCCAGGTAATCGAGCAGGGCGATGGCGTCTTCCAGACCGGGCGTGTCGTACAACTCCAGCAAGGCTTCACCGTCCACCGACAGGCGCGCGCCTTCGACATGCCGCGTGGTGCTGGGGCGATGGGAGACTTCGCCGAAGCCCACATCGCGGGTCAGGGTACGCAACAGCGAGGTCTTGCCGACGTTGGTGTGGCCGACCACGGCGAGTTTCAGCGGCTTAGTCATGACCGGTCTCCAGCCAGTTCAACGGTGCGCAGTCGGCGAAGGGAAGCTCGAGCTGTTGCAGCGCGTTGTGCCAATCGCCCAGGCGTTCGGCGTCCAGCGCCTGGCCGGGTGGCGCCTGCAACAGCCAGACGCGGGCGGCGCTGGCGCTGCGAGCCAGTTCGGCGATCAGCGCCAGGCTGCCGCGATCCGGCGAGCGCCGTGGGTCGCAGGCAATGGCCAGGCGCGCAGGTGGGAAGCGCGTGAGTTGTTCCAGCAGTTTGTGGCGCGATTCGCGGCTGTCGAGAATACCGGCGTTACTCACGTTGGCCGGTAGTTTGGGCGGCCAGGGGTGCTGACCGTCCAGTTCGATGGCCACCAGCAGGGCGCCATTGCTGTCCTGTTCACTGACGCCGCCGATGACGGCGTGCAAGTGATCGGGCGCGGCGTCATTAACCCCAAGACGCTCGCTGCTTGGCATCAGGCGCTCGCGCAGTTGGCTGTAGCCGGGCAGGTTGAGGTCTAGGCGCAGGGCGGCGCGTCCGCGTTTCCAGCGCCACAGGCAGAGCAGGGCGAGGATCAGGCGAGGCAGCAGGCCGTAAACCAGCAACACGCCGACCAGCCACGCTGCCCAGGCCTGGCGCGCACGCTCGATATTCACGGCTGCATCCCCGCTGGCGCGGATCATCTCGGCGCTTGGCACGTTGAAGCCGAGCAGGGCAGGCAAGGTACCCAGCGCTTGTGTCACAGCGACGAAGGTATCGGCGCCGAGGATAGTGGTTTCCCACACAAAGCCGTAGCGGCGTGTGGCAAGCAATGTCAGAAGAATCACCAGCGCACTGAGCAATGCCAGCAGCCAGAGGCTATTGACCAGGACGCCTACGGCCCAGCGATTGAGCTTCTGCCGTTGCAACAGCAGTAACAAGGCCGGGGCCAATTGCGCGGCCTTGGCATCGCGTGCGAATTTTTCGCTGAGCCACAGCCACAGGCGCCCGAGGCTGGCGCTATGTTCGCCGGCCAATAGCAGGCCCAATGCCCAGCTGATCAGCAGAATCAGGTTCAAACCGAGCAGACTGCCCAGTGCCCAGAACACGTTCACTGGCGCCAATCCGTTACCCAGCGCGGCAAACGCCAGGGCGGCACCGCTGACCACCGCGAGTATCGCCAGCAGCACCAGCGCCAGGCGCGCGCCTTGCAACCAGCGGGTCAGGGCCGCCACCAAGCCATCGCGCTCGGCCAGGTGCAAGGCGCGTCGTTGAATGCGCGTCGGCAGGTCGCCTCCGGCCGTGCGGGCCAGGCGGTTGGCTTCCTGGTCTTCGAGGTTGCCGGCGTGTTCTTCACGCAGCCGCACGGTTTCCGTCAGCCAGAGTGTGTGTAGCGAGTTCAGTGCAGTCACGCGCTGTCCTGTTGAGCAAGTGAGTCTGGAGCATAACCGCTGACTCGCGGCTCTGGTATTCTCGTCGCCATGAAAAAAACTCTCCCTCTAAGCCTGATCGCAGCCCTCGGTGAAAACCGCGTGATCGGCGTCGACAACCGCATGCCCTGGCATTTGCCCGGGGATTTCAAATATTTCAAGGCCACCACCCTCGGCAAGCCGATCATTATGGGGCGCAAGACCTGGGACTCCCTAGGCCGACCGCTGCCGGGGCGCTTGAACATTGTGGTCAGCCGTCAGACCGACCTGGCGCTGGAAGGTGCGGAAGTTTTTCCGTCACTGGAGGCCGCCGTCGAGCGCGCCGAGGCATGGGCATTGGAGCAGGGCGTGGACGAGCTGATGCTGATCGGCGGTGCGCAGTTGTATGCGCAGGGCCTGGAGCTGGCGGATCGGTTGTATTTGACGCGGGTGGCGTTGAGTCCGGAAGGGGATGCGTGGTTTCCGGAGTTTGATCGCAGCCAGTGGACGCTGATGTCGAATGCCGAGAATGCGGCTGAGGGCGACAAGCCAGCCTACAACTTTGAAGTTTGGGAAAAAGCCTAACAGCATCGGGGGCAAGCCCCTTCCCACATTGATATGCACGCCAAATGTGGGAGGGGGCTTGCCCCCGATGGCGGTCTATCAGGCCTGCGCTAACTCCCCATGCTCATCCGCCTCCAGCAGCGCCTTGTCCGTCTGCCCCATGATCTGGCTGGTAATCGCGCCGGCCGTCATCGAACCATTCACGTTCAGCGCCGTACGGCCCATGTCGATCAGCGGCTCCACGGAAATCAGCAGCGCCACCAGTGACACCGGCAAGCCCATGGCCGGCAGCACGATCAACGCGGCAAAGGTCGCACCGCCGCCCACCCCGGCAACGCCTGCCGAACTCAAGGTCACAATCGCTACCAGGGTCGCGATCCACAGCGGGTCGAGCGGGTTGATGCCCACGGTCGGCGCCACCATCACCGCCAACATGGCAGGGTAGAGACCGGCGCAACCGTTCTGGCCGATGGTCGCGCCGAACGAAGCGGCGAAGCCGGCGATGGATTGCGGGATACCCAGGCGACGGGTCTGCGCTTCGATGCTCAGGGGAATCGCGGCCGCGCTGGAGCGACTGGTAAAGGCGAAGGTCAACACCGGCCACACCTTGCGGAAAAACCGCAGTGGGTTGACCCCGGCCAACGACAGCAGCAGGCCGTGCACCACGAACATCAGGCCCAAAGCCAGGTACGACACCAGCACAAAGCTGCCGAGCTTGATGATGTCCTGCAGGTTGGAACTGGCCACCACTTTGGTCATCAGCGCCAGTACGCCGTACGGGGTCAGCTTCATCACCAGGCGCACCAGGCGCATCACCCAGGCTTGCAGGGTGTCGATGGCGTTGAGGACCTTCTGGCCTTTTTCCACGTCATCCTTGAGCAGCTGCAGCGCGGCAACCCCCAGGAATGCGGCGAAAATCACCACGCTGATGATCGACGTCGGCTTGGCCCGGGCCAGGTCGGCAAACGGGTTGGCTGGCACGAACGAGAGCAGCAGTTGCGGGATATTCAGGTCGGCGACTTTGCCCGCGTAATCGCTCTGGATCACTTGCAGGCGCGCCATTTCCTGGGTGCCGGCCACCAGGCCTTCGGCGGTAAGGCCGAACAGGTTGGTGAGGGCGATACCGATCAACGCCGCAATCGCGGTGGTGAACAGCAGCGTGCCGATGGTCAGGAAGCTGATCTTGCCCAGGGACGCCGCGTTATGCAGGCGCGCCACGGCACTGAGGATCGAGGCGAATACCAGCGGGATCACGATCATTTGCAACAACTGCACATAGCCGTTGCCGACCAGGTCGAACCAGCCGATGGAAGCCTTGAGCACCGGGTTGCCGGCGCCGTAGATGGCATGCAATACCACACCAAACACCACGCCCAGCACCAGCGCGAACAGAACCTTTTTGGCCAGGCTCCATTGGGTACGACGGGTTTGTGCCAGGCCCAGCAGCAGGGCCACGAACACCAGTAAGTTGAGAATCAGCGGCAGATTCATTTGAGCTCCATTGAGAAGGCGCCAATCGCGTGAGCCTGCGATTGCGAACCGGGGAGCCTAACAGCTTGAAATATAATGATTTAATACCAATATGGAATGGTAGCTGTCGTTTTTGGAATAAGCGTTTGACGCAAAGGCGTATGGCGTTGGCGGGAACGGGACGCGCACGGTCGCGGGTGAAGTGGGAACTGTCATAGGGATTTGTTAGCGTCGATGTCTTTCACTCAGGGAGACAACGCCTATGAAGCTCGCGCCGACACTACTGGTATCCGCCGTACTTTGCCTGGGGCTCGCCGGCCAGGCGTTCGCCGACACCGAGTTGAAACACTGGCCGGCACCCGCCGCCAAGCAGTTGAACGAGATGATCGCCGCCAACGCCAACAAGGGCAACTTCGCGGTGTTCGACATGGACAACACCAGCTACCGCTACGACCTCGAAGAGTCGCTGTTGCCCTACATGGAAAACAAGGGGCTCATCACCCGCGAAAGCCTTGATCCATCGCTCAAGCTAATGCCGTTCAAGGACACTTCCGACCACAAGGAAAGTCTCTTCAGTTACTACTATCGCCTGTGCGAAGTGGACGACATGGTCTGTTACCCGTGGGTCGCCCAAGTGTTTTCCGGCTTCACCCTCAAGGAACTCAAAGTCCAGGTCGACGAGCTGATGGCCTCCGGCAAGCCCGTGCCGGTCAGTTATTACGAAGGCGATGTGGTGAAGACGTCCGAGGTGCAGCCGCCGAAAGTCTTCACCGGCCAGGCCGAGCTGTACAACAAGCTGATGGAAAACGGCATCGAGGTGTATGTGATGACCGCCGCCTCGGAAGAACTGGTGCGCATGGTCGCCGCCGACCCGAAGTACGGCTACAACGTCAAACCCGAGAACGTGATCGGCGTGACCACCCTGCTCAAGGATCGCAAGACCGGCGAACTGACCACCGCACGTAAACAGATCGCCGCCGGCAAATACGACGAGAAGGCCAACCTCGGCCTGGAACTCACCCCGTACCTGTGGACCCCGGCGACCTGGATGGCCGGCAAGCACGCAGCGATCCTCACCTACATCGACGAATGGAAAAAACCGCTGATCGTCGGCGGCGACACGCCGACAAGCGATGGCTACATGCTGTTCCACGATGTGGACGTGGCCAAGGGCGGCATTCACTTGTGGGTCAACCGCAAAGACAAGTACATGGCCCAACTCAACGGCATGATGGCCAAGCATGCGGCGGCGCAGGCCAAGGAAGGGCTGCCGGTGACGGCGGACAAGAACTGGGTGATCGTCAAGCCGGATGAAATCCAGTAACTGATCAAAAATGGGGGAGGGGCTTGCCCCCGATTGCAATAGTTCAGTTGCAAATGTGCTAACTGGCACGCTGGCTTTGAGATTTGACCCGGCAAAAAAATGCCCCGCACTTGGCGGGGCATTTTTATGGGGGCGAGTCTTACAGGCCGTCGAGCATCGCCTTGTTACGCACAGCGCCTTTGTCGGCACTGGTAGCGAGCAGGGCGTAAGCCTTCAGCGCGGTAGTGACCTTGCGCGGACGCTTCTCCACCGGCTTCCAGCCTTTTTTATCCTGCTCGACCCGGCGTGCCGCCAGTTCTTCGTCGCTGATCAACAGGTTGATCGAGCGGTTCGGAATGTCGATCAGCACTTTGTCGCCATCCTGCACCAGGCCAATCGCACCGCCCGCTGCGGCTTCCGGCGAAGCGTGGCCGATGGACAGGCCCGAGGTGCCGCCGGAGAAACGTCCATCGGTCAGCAGGGCGCAGGCTTTGCCCAGGCCTTTGGATTTCAGGTACGACGTCGGGTAGAGCATTTCCTGCATGCCCGGGCCGCCTTTGGGGCCTTCGTAGCGGATGATCACGATGTCGCCGGCCTTCACTTCGTCTGCGAGGATGCCGCGTACGGCGCTGTCCTGGCTTTCGAAGATTTTCGCGTTGCCTTCGAACACATGGATGGACTCATCCACGCCGGCGGTTTTGACCACGCAGCCGTCGAGGGCGATGTTGCCGTACAGCACGGCCAGGCCGCCTTCTTTGGAGTAGGCGTGCTCGACACTGCGGATACAGCCGTTTTCACGGTCGTCGTCGAGGGTGTCCCAACGGGTCGACTGGCTGAAAGCGGTCTGGGTCGGGATGCCCGCCGGGCCGGCCTTGAAGAAGGTGTGCACGGCTTCGTCGTCGGTCTGGGTGATGTCCCATTTGGCGATGCCGTCGGCCATGGTCTTGCTGTGCACGGTCGGCAGGTCGGTGTGCAGCAGGCCGCCACGGGCCAGGGAGCCGAGGATGGAGAAGATCCCGCCGGCGCGGTGCACGTCTTCCATGTGGTACTTCTGGATGTTCGGCGCGACCTTGCACAGTTGCGGCACATGGCGGGACAGCCGGTCGATGTCGCGCAGGTCGAAGTCGATCTCGGCTTCCTGGGCCGCGGCCAGCAAGTGCAGGATGGTATTGGTGGAACCGCCCATGGCGATGTCCAGGGTCATGGCGTTTTCGAACGCCTTGAAGTTGGCGATGTTGCGCGGCAACACCGACTCATCGTTGTCGCCGTAGTAGCGCTTGCACAGCTCGACGATGGTGCGGCCGGCCTGCAGGAACAGCTGCTCGCGGTCGCTGTGAGTGGCCAGGGTGGAACCGTTGCCCGGCAGTGCCAGGCCGAGGGCCTCGGTGAGGCAGTTCATCGAGTTGGCGGTGAACATGCCGGAGCACGAACCGCAGGTCGGGCAGGCGCTGCGCTCGTATTCCGCCACCTTCTCGTCAGAAGCGCTGGAATCGGCGGCGATGACCATGGCGTCGACCAGGTCCAGGCCATGGGAGGCGAGTTTGGTCTTGCCGGCTTCCATCGGACCGCCGGAGACGAAGATCACCGGGATGTTCAGGCGCAGCGCGGCCATCAACATGCCGGGGGTGATCTTGTCGCAGTTGGAGATGCACACGATGGCGTCGGCGCAGTGGGCGTTGACCATGTACTCCACGGAGTCGGCGATGATCTCGCGGCTCGGCAGCGAGTACAGCATGCCGTCATGGCCCATGGCGATGCCGTCGTCCACGGCGATGGTGTTGAATTCTTTTGCCACGCCGCCGGCGCGTTCGATTTCGCGGGCGACCAGCTGGCCCAGGTCCTTGAGGTGGACGTGGCCGGGTACGAACTGAGTAAAGGAGTTGGCAATCGCGATGATCGGCTTCTTGAAGTCGTCATCTTTCATCCCCGTGGCGCGCCACAGTGCGCGGGCGCCGGCCATGTTGCGGCCGTGGGTGGATGTTTTCGAGCGGTAATCTGGCATGGAGCACTCCGGGCGGCTAATCAGGTACTAAAGGGGAGTGAGCTTCTATGGACGTCTGGAACACTCAGAAATAGCCGTGTGTCCGGAGGTTGCCTCAAACGCTGCGGGATCGCCGCGCGCCGTGGCCTTGAGCTCATAAACCCGCCGGGGGATGACTGGCGATGAATAGGGCCGATTCTACACCGCTGGCGGCTGGAGGGAATGGGGCAATACTCAGCGCCACCGGCTTTGTTTAGACTGGCGGCCCTTTGCTCTTACCTCGCTCCAAAGGAATTGGAATGCCCGTTATTCATCGTCTTCTAGGCTTCTACCTGCTGATCGGCCTGATCCAGGGCATCGTCTGCTATTACGCCGGCCAGTTGCATCGCTTGAGCGAGACGCTGTTCTTCGTCACCGGCACCGTGGTGTTGGTCGGCGGCACTACGTTGCAGCTGCTGGGCGAAAAAGCCCGACATTGGCGCTCATTGCTGCCTACCCTGGCGTTCACCCTGCTGATGGGCGGCATGACATTTTGGGTCTGCCAGGGCCTTGACCCGGATGACAATCACCGCTGGGCGATCAATACCTGGATCATCAGCTTGCTGGTGCTGTGTTATGTCTGTGCCACCTTCCTGTTCGCCTGGCCCGTCACCAAAGGGCAGCGCTGGCGCTATGAGGACCTGTTCCTGCAAGCCTGGAGCAGCGTGTTTATCGTGCTGTACGCGTTGATCCTGGTGGCGGTGATCATGCTGTTGCTCAAACTCTGGGGCCAACTGTTCCTGATGCTGGGCATCGAGTTTTTTGAGCGTCACTTCTGGAGCAAGCTGTTCCTGTGCTTCAGCCTGCCGCTGGTGTTTGCGCTGGGGATGTATCTGGCGGCGCGTAGCGAGAAGGTCATCGGCCAGATGCGCAGCATGCTGTTGAGCGCCTGCGGTCTGTTGCTGCCATTGATTGCGCTGATCAGCGTGTTGTTTACCCTGACCTTGCCGTTCACCGGGCTGGCGCGGATTTGGGCCACGGGCTATTCCACCCCGATTCTGCTGGTGTTGGCCGGTGCGCAGTTGTTCCTGCTCAACGGCGTGTTCCAGGATGGCGTCCAGCCTCGACCGTATCCCAAATGGTTGACGCATTTTATCGAGTTGAGCCTGCTGTGCCTGCCGATTCTTGCCGCGCTGGCGTTTTATTCAAGCTGGCTGCGGGTCGAGCAATATGCCTTGTCGCCCCTGCGTTTCATCGCACTGGCACTGGCCGTATTGTGCAGCCTGTACGGCCTGGCGGCGGTGTGGGCGGTGGCCTTGCGCTCGCCGGTCTGGCTGGGCAACTTGCGGGTGACCAACCCGGCCCTGGCGTTGCTGTTTTGTGGGCTGGTGGTGTTGATCAATACGCCGCTCCTGGACCCGGTGCGCTTGAGCGTCGACGATCAGGTCCGGCGTCTGCTCGACGGGCGTATCAAGGCAGAAGCGTTCGATGCGAACAACCTGCGCTTCGGCCTGGAAAAGGCCGGCCAGGAGGCGTATGCGAAATTGCAGGCCGACCTGGATCAGGAGCGCATTCTTGACCCGCAAACACGCCGCGCCCTGCGCGAGCGCATGGAGGACACGTCGCTGAGTTTCAGCGAACAGTACGAAAAGGAACGCGCCCAGCGGCCCAAGCCCGAGTTGGAATGGATCGGCCCGCAGCCCAAAGGCAGCGAACAGTTCGCGAACCTCAGCCTGGATGCGGACTCGCCTTGCGAACCCGGCTGCGTGCTGTGGGCGGTCGACCTTGACGAGGATGGCCGGCCCGAAGTGCTGGCCATCCCACACACCGGCTACGGCCACGACTTCATGCTCCCGCGCATTTTTGTGCAGGACCGGAAGGGCCAATGGGGAGATCGCGGCCCGCTGCTGTGGACGCAACTGCCGGACGGAGCCGTCGACACTGAAGCGCTGATCCGTGACATCCGCGCAGGCAAGGTATCGTTGGCCAAGCCGCGTTACCTGCAATTGGAGTCCAGTGACATGTTGCTCACCCCGGTGATTCGGGAGCGTTAGTCGCGGCCTGTTCGGTGATTGGTCACCAGTCCCCACAGGCTCAAGCCGATAAAACTGAGGGCGATGGTCAGCAGCAGATGACCGCCCGCCTGGGCCAGTGCCGCGCTGCTGACGGCGGCGGTGAGGAACATGATGCTGTTTCCTGCCGAGGCCGCCGTGCCCGCGCGGCTGGAAAATAGCAGCATCGCTGCAGAAATGGCGGCGGGTCGAACCAGGGTGACGGCGAGAGCGCTGATCAGCATTGGAATCAGCAAGGTCACGGTGGTGATGGCTTCCAGGCTGATGATCAGCGTTAACAGCGCGCCAGCAACAAGCAGTAGCCCTAGGCCGATGTTGATTTGTCGCGACAGCGAAATGCGCTTTTGCAGGTACGAAGCCGCCACGCCGCCGAGCAGATAGGCCAAGCCGTACACCATCAGCACCAGCGCATATTGGTATTCGGACAACTTCAGCGCATCCATGAAAATCATCGGCGTCACGCTGATCAAGGCGAAATAACAGGCAAACACCAGGGCGGCGATCCACCAGTAGCGCAGGAAGTCACGATTGCGCGCAACAGCTTTGAGTGTGCCGAGGATGGGCACCGGCGCGCGATGCGGGCCGGTGGACTTGGAGGGCAGGATGCAGAACGCATGGATCAACATGCCCAATGCCATCAGTGCAAAGCCGTAGAAACTGCCTTGCCAGTCGAAGGTGGTTTGCAGCCAGGAGCCGATCAGCGGCGACAGTGCGACAAACGAGCCGCTCAGGGTCATGTAATAGAGGCGCACTCTGGCACGGTGCTGTTCTTCGAACAGGTCCTCCACCAGCGCGTGGCCCAGTACGAAGAAACCGCAGCCCACGGCCTGTACGCTTCGAAACAGCAGGAAGGTCGGATAGTCGTTCGCCAGTGCGCAGCCCATCGCTCCCAGGATCGACAGCACGATACAGCCGAGCAGGACTTCCTTGCGTCCCCATTTATCCGAGAGCGGCCCGGCGACCATCTGCGAGATCGAAAACACCAGCGTAAACAGACTGATCGACAGCGCGATGTCTGCACTGGGGGTGTCGAACCGGGTTGCCAGCGCGGGGAAGGAGGGCAGCAGGATATTGATCGGGAAGAAGCTGATCAGGGAAATGCTGGTGATGAGGATGAAGCGGGAGAGGATGGGCCCAGACATTGTTATTGTTTTCCGGCGTAAAACCAGAAACCGATACTAGTCTGCGAAAAATGCAATGCAATCCAAAGTGTTGGAAGAAATTTCCTGAATTAACGTAGCTTGCTGCGGTAGGAAAAATCTTCATTGCACCGCCCAAAGGTGGGAGGGGGCTGGCCCCTCCCACCGTTTCAGCTATTGGGCAACAACCGGCACGTAATGCTCTTGATATACCGCGTCTCCACGATCGCCGGATGCACCGGATGATCCGGACCCTGGCCGCCGCGTTCCAGCATCTGGATATTGCGGTCCAGATGGCGCGCGCTGGTCAGCAGGATGTTTTGCAGGTCGTCCTCCGGCAAGTGCATGGAGCACGACGCACTGACCAGGATGCCGTCCTTGCTGAGCAGGCGCATGGCTTGCTCGTTCAGGCGGCGGTAGGCGCCTTCGCCGTTCTTCATGTCTTTCTTGCGTTTGATGAAGGCCGGTGGGTCGGCGACGATCACGTCGAAGCGCTCTTCGCTGGCTTTCAGCTCCTTGAGCGCTTCAAAGACGTCGCCTTCGATGCAGGTCATTTTCTCGGCGACGCCGTTGAGCGCCGCGTTGCGCTCCACACCGTCGAGGGCGAAGGCGGAGGCGTCGACGCAGAACACTTCATTGGCGCCGAACGCCGCGGCTTGCACGCCCCAGCCGCCGATGTAGCTGTACAGGTCAAGTACGCGTTTGCCTTTGGCATACGGGGCCAGGCGGGCGCGGTTCATGCGGTGGTCGTAGAACCAGCCGGTTTTCTGGCCCTGGATCACCGGGGCTTCGAATTTCACCCCGTTTTCTTCCAGCGCCACCCACTCCGGCACCAGGCCGAACACGGTTTCGACATAGCGGTTGAGGCCTTCGGCGTCGCGTGCGGCGGAATCGTTCTTGAACAGGATGCCGCTGGGCTTGAGCACTTGAGTCAGCGCTGCGATCACGTCGTCCTTATGGGCTTCCATGGTCGCCGAGGCGATCTGTACCACCAGGATGTCGCCGAAACGGTCGACCACCAGGCCCGGCAGCAGGTCGGAATCGCCGTAGACCAGGCGGTAGAACGGTTTGTCGAACAGGCGATCACGCAGGGACAGGGCGACGTTCAGGCGATGCACCAGCAGCGACTTGTCCAGCGGCAACTTGATGTCGCGCGACAGCAGACGGGCGCAAATCAGGTTGTTCGGGCTCATGGCCACAATGCCGAGGGTCTTGCCGCCGGCCGCTTCCAGGATGGCCTGGTCGCCTGCCTGGAACCCGTGGAGTGGGGTGGCGGCCACATCGATTTCGTTGCTGTAGACCCACAGGTGGCCGTTGCGCAAACGACGATCGGCGTTGGCTTTGAGACGCAGGCTTGGCAGGGACATGACGTCGCTCCGGAAAAAAGAGCGGGAGTATACCCTTTGCGCACCGGTTTATGTGGGCGCTGGCTTGCCTGCGATGCGGACGGCGCGCTGTATCTGACGTACGGCGGCGATGCTGTCGCAGGCAAGTCAGCTCCCACATTTGATCGGGTTTCAATTCAGGTTTTTTGAGGTGTCAGTCAGCTTTGCTTCAAGGTTAGAATCCCCACCTAGCCCGGAGTGTGTACTTATGTCCCAAGAGCTTACCGCCGAACAGATTCAACAGGCCCTGCAAGGCATCAGCGTACCGCCGCAACCGCAGATCATGGTGGATCTGCAGATGGAGCAGTACATGCCCGACCCGGACCTGGAGGTGATCGCGCGGTTGATCTCCCAGGACCCGGGCCTGTCCGGCGCGCTGCTTAAAATCGTCAACTCGGCGCATTACGGCCTGAGCAACAAGATCGCGTCGATCCAGCGCGCGGTGAACCTGCTGGGCAGCCGTTCGGTGATCAACCTGATCAATGCCTTGTCGATCCGGGGTGAAATGAGCGATGAAACCATCGTCACCCTCAACCGCTTTTGGGACACCGCTCAGGACGTGGCCATGACCAGCCTGACCGTGGCCAAGCGCACCGGCTCCCAGGCCGTGGACGAGGCCTATGCCCTTGGGCTGTTCCACGATTGTGGCGTACCGCTGATGCTCAAGCGCTTTCCCAACTACATGAGCGTGCTCGAAGAGGCCTACGCCAATGCCGGGCCGGACTGCCGCGTGGTCGATACCGAGAACAACGCGTTCAATACCAACCACGCGGTGGTGGGCTACTACACCGCCAAGTCCTGGCGCCTGCCGGAACATGTGACCGACGCGATCGCCAACCACCACAACGCCCTGGCGATTTTCAGCGACGAGTCGTCACGCAATGCACCGCTGAAGAACCTGCTGGCGATCCTGAAGATGGCCGAGCACATCTGCGAGTCTTACCGGGTGCTGGGGAACCAGTCGGTGGACCATGAGTGGAATGCCGTTGGCCCTCTGGTGCTCGATTATGTGGGGCTGTCGGACTACGACTTCGAGAGCATGAAGTTGTCGATCCGCGAATTGGGCGCGAACTGATTTTTTACCCAAGAGGCGTACATGCCCGAGTTACCTGAAGTCGAAACCACCCGTCGCGGGATTGCCCCGCACCTGGAAGGCCAGCGCGTCAGCCGTGTGGTGGTGCGCGAACGGCGCCTGCGCTGGCCGATCCCGGAAGACCTGGATGTGCGTCTCTCCGGGCAGCGCATCGTGCTGGTGGAGCGGCGCGCCAAGTACCTGTTGATCAATGCCGAAGTGGGCACTCTGATCAGCCACCTGGGCATGTCCGGTAACCTGCGCCTGGTGGAAACCGGCATGCCGGCGGCCAAGCATGAGCATGTGGATATCGAACTCGAATCCGGCCTGGCCCTGCGCTACACCGACCCCCGGCGTTTCGGCGCGATGCTCTGGAGCCAGGACCCGCACAACCACGAACTGCTGCTGCGCCTGGGGCCGGAACCGTTGACCGACCTGTTCGACGGCGAGCGCCTGTTTCAACAGTCCCGCGGCAAGTCCATGGCGGTCAAACCGTTCATCATGGACAACGCGGTGGTGGTCGGTGTGGGCAATATCTATGCGACGGAAGCGTTATTTGCGGCGGGGATCGATCCGCGTCGAGCGGCCGGCGGCATTTCACGCGGGCGTTATTTGAAGCTAGCGATCGAGATCAAGCGGGTGCTGGCGGCGGCCATCGAGCGCGGCGGCACTACATTGCGGGACTTTATCGGCGGCGATGGGCAGCCGGGTTATTTCCAGCAGGAACTGTTCGTCTACGGCCGGGGCGGCGAGGCGTGCAAGGTGTGCGGGACTGAGCTGCGCAATGTGGTGCTGGGGCAGCGGGCGAGTGTGTTTTGCCCAAGGTGCCAGAGCTGATTGCGGGTGATGGCTGATATCGCTATCGGAGGCAAGCCCTCTCCCACAGTTTGGGCATACATTCCAAGTGTGGAAGGGGGCTTGCCCCGGATAAGGCCCTGACAGGCGCTGAATAAGCTCAATGCTTACCGGTAATCTGCCGGTACTTCTCCATCAACTGCTCTTGCGTCTCCGGATGGGCTTCATCCAGCGGAATGCAATCCACCGGGCACACCTGCTGGCACTGAGGTTCGTCATAGTGGCCGACGCACTGGGTGCACAGGTTGGGGTCGATCACATAGATCTCCTCACCTTGGGAAATCGCCGCGTTCGGGCACTCGGGTTCGCAGACGTCGCAATTGATGCAATCGTCGGTGATGATCAGGGACATGGAAACTCCTGCCAGGGCCGTCAGCCAAGGCATCTGAAAACTAATGCGCGCAATTGTGCCGCATTGGCGCCCGCAGTGCGAGCAGGCGCCGATTGAGCGGTCTTACTTCTTGAAGCGCAGCGTCAGTGCATCGGCCACGGCCGGATGCACAAACTTGGTGATATCTCCGCCCAACGCCGCGATTTCCCGGACCAACGTCGAGGAAATGAACGAGTAACGCTCCGACGGCGTCAGGAACAGGCTCTCAACGTCCGGCGCCAGTTGGCGGTTCATGTTGGCCAGTTGGAACTCGTATTCGAAGTCCGACACCGCGCGCAGGCCGCGCAGGAATACATTGGCGTTCTGCTCCTTGGCGAAATGCGCGAGCAACGTGGAAAAGCCCACCACTTCCACGTTGGGCAGGTGCTTGGTGACCTCTCGCGCCAGCTCCACGCGCTGTTCCAGGGGAAACAGCGGGTTTTTCTTGGGGCTGGCAGCGACCGCGATGATCACATGGTCAAACAGGCGAGAGGCGCGTTCGACCAGATCTCCGTGGCCTTTGGTAATCGGGTCGAAGGTACCTGGGTACAACACTCGGTTCATCGCGTCGTCCTGGCGGAGTCCGTTGGGGAACCGGATGGTATCGCAGCCATCTCGGTCGGCCAAGTCGACTTATGTAGATAGATGCCGTGAATCCCACGTTTATTCACGCTGTTTTCAGACGTTCGGCCAATGCCGTCGCCAATTGCGCGGTCAGTCCATACACCGACAATTGCGGGTTGGCGCCAATGCTGGTGGGGAACAACGAACCGTCGTGGATCGACAGATTGCGCAATTGGTGGTGCCGGCCAAGGCTGTCGGCCACGGCCATTTTCGGGTCTTCGCCCATGGCGCAACCGCCCATCACGTGGGCGCTGCCCAGGCAGGTGCGGTGCAGTTCCAGGTTGAGGCCCTCGATCAGCGTGCGGGCCTCGGCCAGGGTCTTTACATAGCGCGCATCATGGTGCAGCGGTTTGACCGACGTGGCGCCCGCCGCAAACTGAATCTCGGCCATGCTATGAAAGGCGCGCCGCAGGCCGTCCCAGGCATAGTCCGACACTTGGTAGTCGAGCACCGGCGTGCCGTCGCCGCGCAGCTCCACATTGCCGCCCGGACTGTCGGGGTGAAAGCCGTCGCGCAGCAACGCCAGCATGGCGTGGGTATTGGGTAGCTGGCTCATGTCCAGTGCATTCTGGGCGCCGTAGCCGCCCAGCAGCGTACTGGCCAGCGCCGGGTGCAACGGTGGCGCTTCGAGCTTGTAGGACATTTTGCCGGTGGTGCCGTCCTGCCATTGGAAATGGTCGGAATAAATCGACTGCGGCGCGCCGTAAAACGGGTTGATGACCTCGTCGAACAGTGCCGCAGAGAAATTCACCAGGTGCAGGAAGGTACGCTTGCCCAGTCGCGAATGCGGGTCCGGCGCGTCCGACCGCATCAGCAGCGCCGGGCTGTTGATGCCGCCACCGGCCAATACATAATGCTTGGCCTTGACCGTGATCTTGCGCCCGGTGGGCGCTACACAGCGGGCGTCCATCGCCACGCACTCCAGGCTGCTGACGGTGTCGCCGTTATATTTGAAACGCTCGGCGCGCGCCAGATAGAGCAGCTCGCCGCCTTGTTCCAGGGTCGACGGGATGGTGGTCACCAGCATCGATTGCTTGGCGTTGACCGGGCAGCCCATGCCGCAATACCCCAGGTTGAAACAGCCGCGCACGTTGCGTGGGATCACGTGCCAGCTGTAGCCAAGTTTTTCGCAGCCCTTGCGAATGACATCGTTGTTGGCGTTAGGCGGGATGGCCCAGGGGGCGATGCCCAGGCGTTGCTCCATTTTTTCGAACCACGGCGCCATCTCGGCGCTGCTGTGGCCCTTCACCGTATATTCGCTGGCCCAGTGAGAAAGGGTTGCGTCCGGTGTGCGAAAACTCGATGTCCAGTTGATCAGCGTGGTACCGCCCACCGCGCGGCCCTGCAGGATGGTGATTGCGCCGTCCTTGCTCATGCGGCCGATGCCTTCCTGGTACAGGCTGGTGTAGGCCTCGTCCTCAAGTAACGTGAAATCGCTGCTGGTCTTGAGCGGGCCTTCCTCGATCAGCAGCACCTTGTAACCGGCCGCGCTGAGGATTTCCGCGGTGGTGCCACCGCCGGCGCCGCTGCCGATGATCGCGACATCGGTTTCCAGGGTCAGGTCTTGATCGAGGGCGGCGCCATTATGGGTTTTCCAGCCACGGGCCAGGCCTTCGCGGAACAGATCGGGTACAGGCATCAGGGTCGTCTCTTGTTTTTATTGTGGGGGATGCGGTTCAGATCTTCGGCGGCCCGGGGTAGCCGCAATGGGCCCAGGACGCCGGCTGGAAGTACCAGGCCATGATCACCAGCTTGAGCAGCGAGCCCTGTCCCATGCGCAGCAGGTTCAGGTAACTGTTTTCCCAGCGATGCAGGAAATTGCGGATCTGCTCGGCACTGGCGTTCTCCCAACTGCCCCAGACACCGGTGAGCGGTCCACGGGTGAGGCCCATGCCGAGTACGTCGAACAATTGCTGGGTGAGCTTGAACATCTCCGGGGACAGGTGCTGCAGGCTGAAATCGAGTTTTTTCAGGGTGCCGTCGATGCCGCTGGCCACCTCCTGGGCGCTGGCCACGCCTTCCAGCACCACAGGGATTACCGCGCGCAAAAACGGCAAATCGCTGCTGCGCAGCAGGGCAAAGCCGCTGGCCGGGGTGCTGCTGGAGCAGCCGCTGAGGCTGGCGCCCAGCCCTGCGGTAGACAGGAACGCGCTGGCACACAGGCCGATTTTCAAGACGCCGCGTCGTGACAGCGCGGGTGAATCCGTGAGGCTGGGGTTCATTGTTATTGTTATCCCGTAGGTGGCGGAATCAGCGGACGAACAGTTTCTGGATCAACTTCTGAATGGCTTTGCCGTAGGGCGGGTAGATCAGCTTCGTGGCGTTCAGGCGCTGTTTGACCAGCACCCCCTTGGCCTTGCTGAACGTCAGGAAACCCTCATGACCGTGGTAATGGCCCATGCCCGAGGGGCCGATGCCGCCGAAGGGCATATCGTCCTGGGCCACGTGCAGCAGGGTGTCGTTCAGGCATACGCCACCGGAATGGGTTTCGTGCAGCACGCGCTGCTGGTCGCCTTTGTTGTAGCCGAAGTAGTACAGCGCCAGGGGGCGAGGGCGCTGGTTGATGTAGGCAAAGGCCTGTTCGAGGCCGCGATACGGGACGATCGGCAGCACCGGGCCGAAGATTTCGTCCTGCATCACAGTCATGTCGTCGCTGACGTTGAGCAGCAGACTGTGAGGCATGCGCCGCGCCTGGCCCTGGTCGTACAGCGGAATTAGGGTGGCGCCCTTGTCGATGGCGTCTTTGACGTAGGCGTTGAGCCTGGCCAACTGTCGCTCATTAATGATGGCTGTGTAGTCCGGGTTGTCGGTCAGCGTGGGATAAAACCCGCGAATGGCGTTGCTGTAAGCCTCGACAAACCCCTCGATGCGGTCTTCTGGTACCAGCACGTAGTCCGGCGCGACGCAGGTCTGCCCGGCGTTCAAGGCTTTGCCGAAGGCGATGCGCTCGGCGGCGTCCTTGAGCGGTACATCTGCGGAAACGATGGCCGGCGACTTGCCGCCCAGTTCCAGGGTTACCGGGGTGAGGTGTTCCGCCGCCGCGCGCATCACATGCTTGCCGATACTGGTGGCGCCGGTGAACAGCAAGTGATCGAAGCGCAGCCGGGAGAACGCGATGCCCATATCGGCCTCGCCGAGCACCACGCACACCAGGTCTTCAGGGAAGATTTTCGCCAGCAGCGTCTTGAGCAATTGCCCGGTAGCGGGAGTGGACTCACTGAGTTTGAGCATCACCCGGTTACCCGCCGCCAACGCTCCGACCAGCGGGCCGATGGCCAGGTACAGCGGGTAGTTCCACGGCACGATCACACCGACGACCCCCAGTGGCTGGTAAATAACGCTGGCTGAGGCCGGTTGGAAGGCAATGCCTACGGTGCGTCGGGATGGTTTTATCCAACGCTTGAGGTGTCTGCTGGCGTAGTGAATGCCATGCAGGCTGGGCATCAATTCAGCGAAGAGGGTTTCGTCGGCGCTGCGGTGGCTGAAGTCCTGGCTGATGGCGTCGATCAGGGCCTGGCGTTCGTTGCTGAGCACATCCCGCAGGGCCTTGAGCCATTGCTGGCGTTGCGCGGCCGGCGGCATCGGGTTTGCGGCGTAGGCATGCCGTTGGGCGTCAAACAGCGCCTGGAGTTGATCCAGCGCCTGGGTATCCTGCAGGTAAGCAACGTTGGCGGACATGGCGCAGTACCGATTGTTATTGGTCTGCGTGGATTTTTAGAGTCATTACTCTAAATTGTCAAATAACATTGCAGCAACATGATGGATTTATCCAGGCCGAGATAGCCCGTAAGATGCCCCATCCCGTGTACAGAAGCTGATCCCCTATGGCACCACGAGTAAAGACCAGCGAGCGCATTGTGCAAACCAGCCTGGAGCTTTTTAACCAGCAGGGCGAACGCAGTGTCAGCACCAACCATATCGCCGCCCATATGGAAATTTCGCCGGGCAACCTGTACTACCACTTCCCCAACAAGCAGGCGATCATCGCCGTGCTGTTTCGCGAATACGAAGCGCTGGTGGACAGCTTCCTGCGTCCGCCCCAAGGGCGCGCCATGCAGGTGGAGGACAAGCGCTTCTACCTGCAGGCCGTGCTGGCCGGCATGTGGCGCTATCGTTTCCTGCACCGTGACCTGGAACACCTGCTGGAAAGCGACCCGGAGCTGGCTACTGGCTATCGGCGTTTTTCCCAGCGCTGCCTGATCCAGGGCGGTGCTATCTATCAGGGCTTTGTCGATGCCGGCATCCTCAACATGGACCCGGTGCAAACCGAAGCCCTGACCCTCAATGCCTGGATCATCCTCACCTCCTGGGTGCGGTTTTTGTGCACCACCAATGAAAACTCTGCCCACCTGAGCGCCGAAGCGATCAAACGCGGGGTGTATCAGGTGCTGGTGCTGGAGGCGGGTTTTGTCACGCCCCAGGCGAAAGAGGCGGTAGACGCGCTGTTCAAGGAGTTTTACGTGCCGTTGAATCAGGCACTGGAAGACGTGAAGTAGGCCCTTTCTCTAATGCTACAGGAGTCCGCCATGCCGCTTGCCCAACTGATCAGTCCCCAGCAATTGGCCGAGCGCCGCAAGGCCGAAGGTCTAGTGATCCTCGATTGCCGCTTTGCCCTGGAAGACCCGGACTACGGGCGCTCCAGTTATGAAGAAGGTCACATTGAGGGGGCGCAATATGCCGATCTGGATCGTCACCTCAGTGGTCCGGTGGTAAAAGGCGTGACCGGCCGCCACCCTTTACCGGCGGCGGACACCTTCGCCAAGCAACTGCGGGCCTGGGGCATCAGTGCGGATACCGATGTCGTGCTATATGACGACGGCCCGGGCGCCTATGCTGCGCGGGCATGGTGGCTGCTCGCCTGGCTGGGCAAGCGCGACGGCGTGTTCATTCTGGATGGCGGCCTCAAGGCTTGGCACAGCGCCGGTTTCCCATTGAGCCTGGACGTTCCGGTAAACGAAGCGGGGAGCTTTGTCGGCCAGCCGGACAATCATCTGCTGCTGGACGCCGAACACCTGCAAAAACGCTTGGGTCAGCCGGGCATGACCTTGATCGATGCTCGCGCACGCGCGCGTTTTCGCGGCGACGTTGAGCCCATCGACCCGATTGCCGGGCATATTCCCGGCGCGCAGTGCGCGGCATTCAATGAAAACCTCGGCAGCGACGGGCGCTTTTTGCCGGCTGAACAACTCAAGCAACGCTTCGCCGCACAGTTGCAGGGGCGTTCGCCGGAAGAACTGGTTGCCTATTGCGGTTCGGGGGTGACGGCGTGCCACAACCTGTTCGCCCTGAGCCTGGCGGGTTATCCACTGGGTAAGTTGTATGCGGGGTCGTGGAGCGAGTGGATCACCGATTCGAAGCGGGCGATTGCTACGGGCGACTGACCTTCCACCCGTTTTAGCCGTGTTGTGCCAATAACCATTGGGGGATGCGACGTTCCAGGTAGTAGCCGGGGCGTTTCAGTGAACCATCGACAAAGCCCACATGGCCGCCCTTGGTCGTGAGCTCAAACTCGGTGCAATCCGACAGCTCGCTGGCCTGCGGCAGGCTATGGGCAAACACGAACGGGTCGTCGGCGGCCTGGATAATCAGGGTGGGGGTGCGGATGCCGCCCAGATAGTAACGACTCGACGCGCGGCGGTAATAATCCTCGGCACTCAGAAAACCGTGCAGCGGCGCGGTGACCCGGCCGTCGAAGTCCCAGAACGTGCGCATCTTCTCCAGCGAGCCGAGGGCCTCCAGGGTTTTCAGTCCCTCCACCTGGCCGTCCTGTAGGAAGCGGCGTTGCTTGACGCGGATATACGCCAGCATCTCGCGCATGAAGTGCTTTTGATACACCCGCGAAAACCCCAACCCGATGCGATCGGCGCACTGATCCAGGCGAAAGGGTACCGACACTGCCGCTGCGCCTTGCAACCCGGACATTTCCCCCGTTTCCCCCAAGTGCTTGAGCAACACATTGCCGCCCAGCGAGTAACCCACCGCGTACAAGGGCGCCAACGGTCGCTTGGCGCGCAGGTGCGCAATGGTCGCTGCGAGGTCTTCGCTGGCGCCGGAGTGATAGCTGCGCGCCAACAGGTTCGGCTCGCCGGAACAGCCCCGCCAGTTCAGCGCGACGCTGGCCCAGCCCTGGCCGGCGAGGACTTTCTGCAAGCCTGCGACATAGGGGGAATTGGACGAGCCGGTCAGCCCATGCAGCACCAGCACCAGCGGCACGTGTGCGTCGTGGGGGCCATGCCAGTCGAGGTCGAGAAAGTCGCCGTCGTCCAGCCACAAGCGCTCGCGTTGGCGCTCAATGTGGGTTGTGGGGCGCAACAGCGGCCCCCACAGGGTTTGCAGGTGAGGGTTGCCGAGGCCGAAGGCGGGGGTAAACAGGTCGGAGGACGGTGTCATGAAACTCTCGGTTTGTGGCGAGCCCGCTCGCCACAAGTAAAGCCAGTCTGAACAATCAGGCGGCGCTTTCGACCAACCGGTGCCACAACGCGTAATACACCCGCCCGGATTTTTGCTCCCGGTGCAGGCGCCACGCGCCCGGCAGGCCCAGGGTAGAAGGTGCGGTTTCGCTTTCGGTGTAGATCCACGCATCGGCAGCCAGCCATTGGCGTTCTTCCAGCAGCGCACACACGGTGGGCAACAGGTTCTGGTTGAACGGCGGGTCGAGGAACACCACGTCGTACTCGCTGGCAGGCTGGGTTTCCAGGTAACGCAGGGCGTCGGCGGTCTGCACCTGGCCGTTGGTGCAACGCAGAGTGCCCAGATGTTCCTTGAGGCTGGACACCGCGACGTTGCTGGCATCCAGCGCCTGGGCCTGGGCAGCGCCACGGGACAGCGCCTCCAGGAACAGCGCGCCACTGCCGGCGAACGGGTCCAGCACCCTGGCCCCGCCGATGTAGGGCGCGAGCCAGTTGAACAGGGTTTCGCGCACACGATCCGGCGTGGGGCGCAGGCCTACCACGTCGGGGAAGCTCAGCTTGCGGCTGCCCCATTCACCGCCAATGATGCGCAGTTGGCCCACACCGTTATGCACGTTGTGGACAGGTTTTTTCGGGCGAGATGAACTGGCCATTAATGCTCCGGGACGCCGAGCGGCTGCTCGGCGGGTTTATCAGTAGGGGGCGGTAGTGGCTTCTGCGCAATCGTTGGGCCGGCGGTCACGATGACCATCTTGTCGGCGCTCAAGTGTTTGTTCAACGCAGCCTTGACCTGCTCTACGGTCAGGGCCTGGGATTGTTTCATGAAATCTTCGAGATAGCTCAGCGGCAGGTTGTAGAAACCCATGGCGCCCAGCTGGCCGACGATATCGGCGTTGCTCGCCGTCGACAGCGGGAAGCTGCCGGCCAGCTCACGCTTGGCGTCATCCAATTCCTTCTGGGTCGGGCCGGTCTTGAGGTAATCGGCCAGCACTTGCTCCACCAGTCGCAGGGTGCCGCCGCTCATTTCGGCGCGGGTTTGTAAGTTGATCATGAACGGGCCGCGCACCTGCATGGGCGAGAAACCGGAGTACACACCATAGGTCAGGCCGCGTTTCTCGCGCACTTCGCTCATCAAGCGCGTGCCGAACCCACCGCCGCCGAGGATCTGGTTGCCCAGGGACAAGGCTGCGTAGTCCGGGTCGGCGCGGTCGATGCCCAGTTGGGCGAACAGCAGGTGAGTCTGCTTGGAAGGGAACTCGATATGACTCAGACCGGCCTTGGGCTCGGTGGGCTGGGCGATTTTCGGCAGGGCAGGGCCCTTGGGCAGTGAGGCGGACACCTTGGCGGTCATGGCCTCGGCTTCGGCGCGGCTCAAGTCACCCACCACCGCAATCACTGCGTTACCTGCGGCATAAGCCTTGGCATGGAAGGCCTGCAGTTGTGCGAGGGTAATCTTCGGCACGCTTTCAGGCGTGCCTTCGCTGGAATGCGCATAAGGGTGATCGCCATACAGGCGCTTGAACAACTCAAGGCTCGCCAGTTTGGCGGGGTTCTGCTTCTGGTATTCGAAGCCGGCCAGGATCTGGTTCTTGATGCGCGCCAGGGAATCGGCCGGGAAGGTCGGTTGGCCGATCACCTGGTCGAACAGCGCCAGGGCGGCGTCGCGCTTGGCGCTGTCGCTGAGGCTGCGCAGGGACACCAATGCCATGTCGCGGTAGGCACCGTTGCCGAAGTCGGCGCCCAGGCCTTCAAAGCCGCTGGCGATCTGGCTGACGTCCTTGCCCGGCACGCCTTCGTTGAGCATGGCGTTTGTCATCAGCGCCAGGCCGGGTACATCGCCGTCCTGGCTGCTGCCGGCGGCGAACAGGATGCGCATGTCGAACATGGGCAGTTCGTGGGCTTCGACGAACAGCACCTTGGCGCCTTCTGCGGTGGTCCAGGTCTGCACATCCAGCTTGCGATTGGTCGGCGCCTTGCCGTCCAGTTCCGCCAGGGACTGCAGCGTGTTGGCCGATTGGGCCTGATCCAGCGCCTGGCTGGCCACGGACTCGCTGGGGCGCAGGAAGTACACGGCGCTTGCGGCGATCAAGGTGACGGCGATCAGGCCAGGCAGGATCAGGCGGCTGTTTTTGCGATCACTCATGAGCGGTCTCCTCGGGCAGAACATGGGCGACGCTCAAACGTTCGCGGGTGAAGTAGGTGCGGGCGGCCTTCTGGATATCATCCGGGGTCACGCTTTGCAGGTCGGCGAGTTCGCTGTCCATGAGTTTCCACGACAGCCCCACGGTCTCCAGGGAGCCGATGGCGGTGGCCTGGCTGGTGATGGAGTCCCGCTGATAGACCAGGCCGGCGATGACCTGGGCACGGATGCGCTCCAGTTCTTCAGCGGTCGGCGGCTTGGCTTTCAACTCGTCCAGAAGGCGCCACAGGCCGGCTTCGGCTTGGGCGATGGTCTTTTTCTTCTGCTGGTTCGGCGTGGCCGAGAGGGTGAACAGGGTGTCGCCACGGGTATAGGCGTCGTAGTTGGTGGAGGCGGCGGATACCAGCTCTTCGCCGCGCTCCAATTGTTCGGAAATACGCGCGCTATAGCCGCCATCCAGCAGGGCCGAGATCAGGCGCAGGGCCTGCACCGAACGCTTGTCCTCGGCAGTGGCGAGGCCCGGGACGTTGAAGCCCAGGATCACGCTGGGCAATTGAGTCTGCACGCGCATTGTCAGCAGGCGCTCGCCCGGTTCGGCCAGTTCCATCGGGATCTTGGCCGGTGGCACGTCACGCTTGGGGATCGGGCCGAAGTAGCGCTGGGCCAGGTTCTTGACCTCGTCCGGGGTCACGTCGCCGACCACCACCAACGTGGCGTTGTTGGGCACGTACCAGGACTGGTACCAGTGGCGCAGCTCCTCGACCTTCATGCGTTCCAGGTCCGCCATCCAGCCGATGGTCGGCGTGTGATAGCCGCTGGCCGGGAAAGCCATGGCCTTGAAGCGTTCGAAGGCCTTGGACATCGGGTTGTCATCGGTGCGCAGGCGGCGCTCTTCCTTGATCACCTCGATCTCGCGGCTGAACTCGTCGGCCGGCAGGCGCAGGCTGGCCATGCGGTCGGCTTCCAGCTCGAAGGCCACACCCAGGCGGTCGCGGGCCAGTACTTGGTAGTAGGCGGTGTAGTCGTCGCTGGTGAACGCATTTTCTTCGGCGCCCAGGTCGCGCAGGATCAGCGAGGCTTCGCCTGGCCCGACCTTGGCGCTGCCCTTGAACATCATGTGTTCCAGGGCATGGGATAAACCGGTCTGGCCCGGGGTTTCATAGCTTGAGCCGACCTTGTACCAGACCTGGGAAACCACTACCGGCGCGCGATGGTCTTCGCGCACGACCACCTTGAGGCCGTTGTCGAGGGTGAATTCATGGGTGGGTTGTGGATCGGCAGCCAAAGCTGAAAGAGGCAGACAAACTGTGCTGAACAGCAGGCCTGCGGCGCGGCGGGCGAGAGCATTCATTCGTTTTTTAACCTGTTGGGCTGCCCGCTTGGTCTTAGCGTCGGCGGGCGAGGAGGTGCTAGGATACTGATCCGATTCAGGGACGGCCACAGCGGCTGTCTTGTTGAGGCCCTATTTAGGCCTTACAAAATGTTGCGCATGAACGAGCTGGCTAAAAAACAGTCTGTTACGCATCGAATTTTATTTACCGGCACGCCCCTAGGCGCGTCGCTACCTTGAGATAGCCGTCTCCATGTTTGGTTCCAACGACGACAAGAAGACCCCAGCCGCGGCTGGCGAGAAAAAAGGCCTGTTCGGATGGCTGCGCAAAAAGCCGCAGGAAACCGTCGTCGAACAGCCGCAGGTTCAACCTGAGCCGATCCCCGAACCCGTTATAGAAGCCGAACCGGCGGCCGAAGCGCCGGCACCGGTGGTATTGCCCCTGGTGGAACCCGTATTGCAGCCGGTCGTCGAAGCGCCGCCTGAGCCGGAGCCGGACCACAAGCCGTGGCCGCCGTTGCCGGTGGCCGAGGAACCGGTGGCGCTGGTCGATGATGTGCAGGCTGAGCACCTCGTGCCGCCGATTCCGCCGGTTGTCGAACCTGAGCCGCAGCCGGCGGCAGTCGAGCCGACGCCTGCTCCGGTAGTTGTGCCTGCGCCGGCCGAGCCTGCGCCGGTGCTGGAGGTCGCGCCTGCGGTCATCGCTGCGCAACCGGCCGAAATCAGCAAGACCGGCTTCTTCGCCCGCCTCAAGCAAGGGCTGAGCAAGACCAGCGCCAGTATCGGCGAAGGCATGGCCAGCCTGTTCCTGGGCCGCAAGACCATCGATGACGAACTGCTCGAAGACATCGAAACCCGTCTGCTGACCGCCGACGTCGGCGTCGAAGCCACCGCGGTAATCATCCAGAGCCTTACCCAGAAGGTCGCCCGCAAGCAACTGACCGACGCCGATGCCCTCTACAAATCGCTGCAGGCCGAGCTGGCCGCGATGCTCAAGCCGGTCGAAGCGCCGCTGGTGATCACCCCGAACAAGCCATTCGTGATTCTGGTGGTGGGCGTCAACGGCGCCGGCAAGACCACCACCATTGGCAAACTGGCCAAAAAGCTGCAGCTTGAGGGTAAGAAAGTCATGCTCGCCGCCGGCGATACCTTCCGTGCCGCTGCCGTGGAGCAGTTGCAGGTCTGGGGTGAGCGCAACAAGATCCCGGTCATCGCCCAGCACACCGGCGCCGATTCCGCCTCGGTGATTTTCGACGCCGTGCAGGCGGCCAAGGCCCGTAACATCGATGTGCTGATCGCCGATACCGCCGGTCGCCTGCACACCAAAGACAATTTGATGGAAGAGCTGAAAAAAGTGCGCCGTGTGATCGGCAAGCTCGACGCCGACGCGCCCCACGAGGTGCTGTTGGTGCTGGACGCCGGTACGGGCCAGAACGCTATCAGCCAGGCCAAGCAGTTCAACCAGACGGTGCAGTTGACCGGCCTGGCCTTGACCAAACTCGACGGCACGGCAAAGGGCGGTGTGATCTTCGCCCTGGCTAAACAGTTTGGGTTGCCGATTCGCTATATCGGTGTCGGTGAGGGTATCGACGACTTGCGCACCTTTGAAGCCGAACCCTTTGTCCAGGCACTGTTTGCCGAGCGGGAGCGTTCATGATTCGATTCGAACAGGTCGGTAAACGCTATGCCAACGGGCATGTCGGCTTGCATGAGCTGAGCTTTCGAGTGCGTCGCGGCGAGTTCCTGTTTGTCACCGGCCATTCGGGCGCGGGCAAAAGTACCTTGCTGCGCCTGCTGCTGGCCATGGAGCGCCCGACCACCGGCAAACTGCTGCTGGCCGGCCAGGACCTGGCCACCATCAGCAATGCGCAGATTCCGTTTCTGCGCCGCCAGATCGGCGTGGTGTTCCAGAACCACCAGTTGCTGTTCGATCGCACGGTGTTCAATAACGTCGCGCTGCCGCTGCAGATTCTCGGGTTGTCCAAGGCTGAGATCATCAAGCGCGTGGATTCGGCCCTGGAGCGTGTAGCGCTGTCGGACAAGACCGACCTCTACCCCGGCGACCTGTCCACCGGCCAGCAGCAGCGCGTCGGTATCGCCCGCGCTATCGTCCACCGCCCGGCCCTGCTGCTGGCGGACGAACCCACCGGCAACCTCGACCCGCGTCTGGCGGCGGAGATCATGGGCGTGTTCGAAGACATCAACCGCCTGGGCACCAGTGTGCTGATCGCCAGTCACGACCTGGCGCTGATCGCACGCATGCGCCATCGCATGCTTACTTTGCAACGCGGCCGCCTGATCGGCGACGGGGAGGCGGGCGTATGAGTGCCACACGCAGCCCCAAGGTTTCCGAGCGCGTGGCGCCAAAACCGGCCGACCCGCAACCGAAAAAGAAAAAACACAACGATGACGACGGCCCGGACTTCAGCACCCTGCTGCGCGCCTGGATCGAAAGTCATCGCGCCAGCCTGGTCGACAGCCTGCGCCGCCTGGGCAAGCAGCCGATCGGTAGCTTTTTTACCTGCCTGGTAATGGCCGTGGCCTTGAGCCTGCCGATGGGCTTGTCGCTGTTGCTCAATAATGTGGAGCGCCTGGGCGGCTCCTGGCAACGTGCGGCGCAGATTTCGCTGTACCTGAACCTGGATGCCAGCCCACAGCAGGGCGAAGCGTTGCGCGACGACATCAAGAACATGCCGGGCGTGGCGGATGCCGAGTACGTCAGCCGTGACCAGGCCCTTGAGGAGTTCCAGCAACAATCCGGCCTGGGCGAGGCGCTCAAGGAGCTGCCGCAGAACCCATTGCCCGGCGTGGTGCTGGTAACGCCGAACGAAGTGGACAAGGCCGCCCTCGAAGCCCTGCGACAAAAACTCGCAGAGCTGCCGAAGGTGCAACAAGCGCAACTTGATCTAGTCTGGGTAGAGCGCCTGGCGGCGATCCTCAAGCTGGGTGACCGGTTTGTGTTCGGTTTGACGGTGTTGCTGGTGTCTGCATTACTTTTGGTGATAGGTAATACCATTCGTCTTCATATTGAAAACCGTCGCACTGAGATAGAAGTGATTAAACTGGTCGGCGGCACGGACAGCTATGTGCGTCGGCCGTTTCTGTACATGGGCGCGCTTTATGGCTTCGGTGCGGGGATTTTATCCTGGGGTGTCCTGGCGTTTGGCCTGAACTGGCTGAACGACGCGGTGGTCGGGCTGGCCGGGCTGTACGGCAGCGATTTCGCCCTGGCGGGCGTGCCGGTTGCCGATGGCCTGTCACTCTTGCTCGGCGCGGTATTGTTGGGGTATATCGGTGCTTGGATTGCGGTCGCACGGCATTTACGTGAGCTGGCACCGAAGTAGTTAATGTCAGATTAATGTGGTTTCGTTTGTATTGACCGTATCAGTGGTTTAGGGAACTTGTCCTACGGTTCCCGGTCAATTTTCGCAGTGCTGAACTGCACGAGTTATGTGAGTCGGAGGTTTTTTCGTATGACCACTTCTTTGCAACCTGCTTATGCCTTGGTGCCGGGTGCGAACCTGGAAGCCTATGTGCACACGGTCAACAGCATTCCATTGCTGACGCCCGAGCAGGAGCGTGAACTGGCCGAGAGTCTCTACTATGAGCAGGATTTGGGGGCGGCTCGGCAGATGGTGCTCGCCCACCTGCGTTTTGTCGTACATATCGCCCGTAGCTATAGCGGCTACGGCCTGGCCCAGGCTGACCTGATTCAGGAAGGCAACGTGGGCCTGATGAAGGCGGTCAAGCGCTTCAACCCTGAAATGGGCGTGCGCCTGGTGTCGTTTGCCGTGCACTGGATCAAGGCGGAAATTCACGAGTTCATCCTGCGCAACTGGCGCATCGTGAAAGTCGCGACCACCAAGGCCCAGCGCAAATTGTTCTTCAACCTGCGCAGCCAGAAAAAGCGCCTGGCGTGGCTGAACAACGAAGAAGTCCACCGCGTGGCCGAAAGCCTCGGTGTGGAGCCGCGCGAAGTGCGCGAAATGGAAAGCCGTCTGACCGGTCATGACATGGCGTTCGACCCGGCCGCTGAAGCGGACGACGACAGCGCTTTCCAATCGCCCGCCAACTACCTGGAAGACCACCGGTACGACCCGGCGCGTCAACTGGAAGACGCGGACTGGAGCGATAACTCCAATCACAACCTGCACGAAGCGCTGGAAGTGCTGGACGAACGCAGCCGCGACATCCTCTACCAGCGTTGGCTGGCGGAAGAAAAAGCCACGTTGCACGACCTGGCACAGAAGTACAACGTGTCGGCCGAGCGGATTCGTCAGCTTGAAAAGAGCGCGATGAACAAGCTGAAGCTGTCCATCGCCGCTTAACAATGTGGGAGGGGGCTTGCCCCCGATGGCGGAGTGTCAGTCAACTTCTGTGTGACTGATCCACCGCAATCGGGGGCAAGCCCCCTCCCATATTTGTTTCTGTGTTGTGTCAGTCGGACCAGGGGGCTTTGCGGGCGTTGTTCAGCTCCATCAGGTAACCATCACCGCCCAGCTGGCTCATCTGTTGTCGAATCCACGCCGCCCGCCGCGCCACGTACGCTGTTGGGTGACTGGCACTCCACACGCGAGGGTTGGGCAACACTGCCGCCAGATAGCTGGCCTGCTGCCGTGATAAGCCCTTGGCGCTCACCCCAAAGTGATGTCGCGCCGCCGCTTCTGCGCCAAACACGCCCTCATCCCATTCCACGCTGTTGAGGTAAACCTCAAGAATGCGCTGCTTGGGCCACAACACCTCGATCAACCCGGTGAACCAAGCCTCCAGGCCTTTGCGCAAATAACTGCGGCCGGCCCACAGGAACAGGTTCTTGGACACCTGCTGGCTCAACGTACTGGCGCCGCGTATCGAACCGCCGCGCTCGTTATGCGCCAATGCCGCCTGGATCGCACCGAAATCGAAACCCCAATGCTGCGGGAAGCGTTGATCTTCACCGGCCATCACCGCGACTTTGAGGTCATCGGAAATCTCGTCCCAGGGCACCCAGGTGCGCTGCAGGTCGATGGGTTCGCCGTCGAACCATGACTCGACCTTGCGCTCCACCATCAGCGCGGTGAACGGCGGCGGGACGACACGAAACAGCAGCACCAGCAACACACTGCCGATGGCGAACCATTTCACGACTTTGAGTAAACGACTGAAGAGGACACGCAGCATAGAGATGGCTTGGCCGAACCCGTTGAGCGGGCCATTATACAGACCCTGCCCGATGAGTCTGACCGGAGTTCCCATGCTGCGTAGCTTTCTGATGCTGGCCGCCTTTTTTGGCTTTACGGGCGTTGCCCTTGGCGCCTTCGCCGCCCATGGCCTGAAAAACCGCCTGAGCGCCGACTACCTGGCGATCTTTCACACCGGCGTGACCTACCAATTGGTGCACACCCTGGCGCTGTTGGGCGTCGCGCTGCTGGCCGCCCACATCCCCGGCCGGCTGGTGACCTGGGCCGGCGTGTCGTTTGTGGTCGGGATCGTGCTGTTCTCCGGCAGCCTGTATGCGCTGACCCTGACCGGTGTCAGCAAGCTGGGCATCATCACACCCTTCGGCGGCCTGGCCTTCCTGCTCGGCTGGTTCTTCCTGGGCCTTGCTGCCTGGCGCATGCAGCTGACCGCTTGACGCTTGGAGCTGACCTTCAGGTCCCAATCGAGCTAGAATGCGGGCCCCTAAAAACGATGGCGGCCCGTGGCATGCGCATTCAGTTGAACGGCGAACCCTTTGAACTGCCCGACGGTGAAACCGTTGCGGCCCTGCTGACCCGTCTGGACCTGACCGGGCGTCGCGTCGCGGTGGAACTCAACCAAGACATCGTTCCGCGAAGCCAGCATGAAGGTACCGCGTTGAGCGACGGTGACCAGGTCGAAGTGGTCCACGCCATCGGCGGCGGCTAGTCGCGTAGCTTTCTGAATTCTGCAGAACCTCACCCCATACGAGGATTTCCCATGAGCATCGTTCGTAACGACAAGCCCTTCGTCCTGGCCGGCCGTACCTACCAGTCCCGTCTGCTGGTCGGCACCGGCAAGTACCGCGACATGGAAGAAACACGCCTGGCCATCGAAGCCTCGGGTGCCGAAATCGTGACCTTCGCCGTACGTCGCACCAACCTCGGCCAGATCGAGGGCGAGCCGAACCTGCTCGAAGTGCTGTCGCCGGACCGCTACACCTTTTTGCCGAACACCGCCGGTTGCTACGACGCCGTCGAAGCCGTGCGCACCTGTCGCCTGGCCCGTGAGCTGCTCGACGGTCATAACCTGGTCAAGCTGGAAGTGCTGGCCGACCAGAAAACCCTGTTCCCCAATGTGATCGAAACCCTCAAGGCCGCCGAAACCCTGGTCAAGGAAGGCTTCGACGTGATGGTCTACACCAGCGATGACCCGATCATCGCGCGCCAATTGGCCGAAATCGGCTGCATCGCGGTGATGCCGCTGGCCGGTCTGATCGGTTCAGGCCTGGGGATCTGCAATCCCTACAACCTGCAGATCATCCTCGAAGAAGCCACGATCCCGGTATTGGTGGACGCGGGCGTGGGCACCGCCTCCGACGCGACCATTGCCATGGAACTGGGCTGCGACGCGGTGCTGATGAACTCGGCCATTGCCCATGCCCAGCAACCGATCATGATGGCCGAAGCCATGAACCACGCCATCGTCGCGGGCCGCCTGGCCTACCTCGCCGGGCGCATGCCGAAAAAACTCTACGCCAGCGCCTCTTCGCCGCTGGATGGTCTGATCAAGTAAGAGCCATTGATGACTGAATCAAACGAAACGCCGAACACCCAGGAAGCAGGCGACGAGTCCAAGCACCGCCGCATCAAAAGTTTTGTGATGCGCGCCGGCCGCATGACCGAAGGCCAGCAAAAGGGCCTGGAACAAGGTACGCCGTTGTTCGTGCTGCCCCTGGCCGACGCGCCGGTGGACTACGACCAGGTGTTCGGCCGTTCGGCCCCGCGCTCGCTGGAGATCGGCTTCGGTATGGGCCACTCCCTGCTGGAAATGGCAGCGGCTGCGCCGGAACAGGATTTCATCGGTGTGGAAGTGCATCGTCCAGGTGTCGGCGCGCTGCTCAACGGCGTGCTGACCCAGGGCCTGACCAACCTGCGGGTGTACGACTGCGACGCGATCGAAGTACTTAACCGCTGCATCGCCGACAACAGTCTGGACCGCTTGATGCTGTTCTTCCCCGACCCATGGCACAAAGCCCGCCACCATAAGCGCCGCATCGTCCAGGCTTCGTTCGCGGAACTGGTGCGCAGCAAGCTCAAAGTCGGCGGTATCCTGCATATGGCGACCGACTGGGAGCCGTACGCGGAGTACATGCTGGAAGTGATGAACGTCGCCCCCGGCTACCGCAACCTGGCCGAAGACGGCAAATGCGTACCGCGCCCGGCGGAGCGTCCAATCACCAAGTTTGAACGCCGTGGTGAGCGGCTGGGGCATGGGGTGTGGGATTTGAAGTTCGAGAAGCTGGCATAACTCGCCACTGGCTTGAAATGCAATCCAATGTGGGAGGGGGCTTGCCCCCTCCCACAGTTGTTTTGTATTGGATTTAAGATCAGCGGCGGTCGGCAACCACACCAATCAACACCAGCACCACCACCAGCACCGGTGCCAGGCTGTAGTTGTTGAACTGGCTCAACCCGCGCACGATCCACGGTGTGGCGTAGATCAAGGCGGCGCCGCTGCCGATCATGCAGACCAGGGCCATCAAAGGCACGCGCAAGGCGCCGGCGATGCTGCCCAGGCGGGCTTCGATCCAGCCCTTGATGTCGGCACCGAACAGCACCAGCAAGCAGCCGACGAGGGCCAGGGAGATTTCCGACAGGTTGCTGCGGCTCCAGCGGGATACGGTGGCGAGCAGGTCGAGTACCAAATCCATTCGAATTCCTTAGAGCGTCAGCTCAAAAACTTCTGCAACAGGTCATTGAGAAAGAGTTGCCCGCGGTCGGTGGCCGCCAGGCGTGACGGTTCGACCTGCATTAAGCCGCTTTGTTCTGCCTCCCTGCGTGCTTCGTCGAGGCTTGCCAGGGCCAGACCGGTGCGCTCGGCGTAGAGCCTGGCATCAACGCCGTCGGTAAGCCGCAGGCCATTCATCAGAAACTCGAATGGCAGTTCTTCGTTGGTCAGTTCCTTCGCGCCGGCCTGGAAGCTTTTGGCCGGGTTCAGATAGTCCTTGGGCGCGCGGGTTTTCCACGTGCGCACAATACGCCCGTCCGGATGGCTGAGTTTGCCGTGGGCACCGGCGCCGATACCGATAAAGTCGCCGAAGCTCCAGTAGTTCAGGTTATGCCGTGCCGGTCGACCCGGCTGCGCATAGGCCGAGACTTCATATTGTGCGTAACCGTGCTCGGCCAGCAGCGCCTGGCCCGCTTCCTGGATATCCCACAGCGTGTCGTCTTCCGGCAGCGCCGGCGGCTGGTTCCAGAACACGGTGTTGGGTTCCAGGGTCAACTGGTACCAGGACAAATGCGTGGGCTTGAGCGCGATGGCCTGGCGCAGGTCGCTCAACGCGTCGTCCAAAGACTGATCGGGCAAGCCGTGCATAAGGTCGAGGTTGAAGTTATCGAACCCGGCCTGGCGCGCCATCCCGGCGGCGCGTACGGCCTCGTCGCCGTTGTGAATGCGGCCCAGGGCTTCGAGTTTTGCTTGCTGGAAGCTCTGGATGCCGATGGACAGCCGGTTGATTCCCAGCTTGCGGTAAGCGACGAACTTCTCTTGCTCGAACGTGCCGGGGTTGGCTTCCAGGGTAATTTCGATGTCGCCGGCAAACGGGATGCGTGCTTCCACGCCTTTGAGCAGTCGCCCCAACGCCGCAGCGCTGAACAGGCTGGGCGTGCCGCCGCCGAAGAAGATCGAACTCAGTTCACGCCCATATACCGCGTGCAGATCTTGATCGAGGTCAGCCAGCAAGGCGTCGACGTATTCTTCTTCCGGCAGCACCTTGCTGGCGGTGTGGGAGTTGAAGTCGCAGTACGGGCATTTGCGCACGCACCACGGAATATGGATATACAGCGCCAGGGGCGGCAGCACAGGCATGGCCGCCCGAGGTGTTTGCACGCCGCCGTGAATCAGCGGCTGCGCAGAGGTGTTCTGGGTCATTTCAGGCTCAGGCGTTGGCGCAGCAAATCCATTGCGCGAGCACGGTGGCTGATCTGGTTCTTGTCGGCCGGGCTCAGCTCGGCACTGGACACGTTACGCTCCGGCACCCAGAACAGCGGGTCATAGCCAAACCCATGCTCGCCGCTGGCCGCATGCAGGATGCGCCCGTGCCACAGGCCTTCACAGAGGATCGGCAGCGGGTCGTCGGCGTGTCGCACCAGCGCCAGTACGCAGACGAACTGCGCGCCGCGCTCGGCATCCGGTACGTCCTTGAGGGCTTCGAGCAGCTTGGCGTTGTTGGCCGCGTCGCCCTTGCCATCGGCATAGCGTGCCGAGTAGATCCCCGGCGCACCGCCAAGGAAGTCCACCGCCAGGCCCGAGTCGTCCGCCAGTGCCGGCAGACCGGAAATACGCGCGGCATTGCGCGCCTTGAGGATGGCGTTTTCGACGAACGACAGGCCGGTCTCTTCCGGCTCCACCTGGCTGAACTCGCCGATGGAGCGCAGTTGCACGGAGTCACCGAGCATGGCCTGCAGTTCTTTGAGTTTGCCGGCGTTATGGCTGGCCAGTACCAGTTGAGTCAGGTTCATCATTCGGCCGGAAACAGTTCTTGGTTGAATTGGAAGCTATGCGCTTTGCCGCCGGTTTCAACATTGATGGTAAAGGTCTTGTATTCGCGCTGGGTCACGGAGTACGGCGCGAGGTAGCTGATCCCGTTTTTCTCATCGATTTGCTTGAACGTCAGGATCTCGCTTTTGCCACCCAGGTCCTTGATGGTACCGGTCACCTGAGCCGCGCCCGGCGTCACTCCCTTGATCACGGTCACATTGATCAGCCCTTTTTCCTTGCTGCGCACCACGCCGATTTTCTGCGCGGTCTCCGGGGGCAGGAAGCTGGACGTGAATGTGTTGTAGTGAACGGTGATATCGCCGAAGTCCTTCTTGCGATTTGCGTCGATAGCGTCCGCGGCCATGGCGCTGGCGCCCAGGCAGGCGGTCAATAGAAATACAGCCAGGCGGCTCATGAGCGTCCCTCTTGAAAATGATTAGACGGCAATCTTGTGGTCGGCCAGACCGGGGCTGCTGACCCGGTAGATACCAATTTCGCCCAACAGGTTGGGCCATAGTTTACTCGCCCAGCCGTGACGGTGCTGTTGGTCGACGGCGAGGCGGTTGATCACCTTGGCTTCACGCTCACCACACAGGGCTTCGAAGTCTTCGAAGGTGCAAAAGTGGATGTTCGGCGTGTTGTACCAGGTATAGGGCAGGAAATCCGATACTGGCATACGGCCCTTGGTGGCCAGGTACCAGCGGCAGCGCCAGTGCCCGAAATTGGGGAAGGTGATGATGCACTGGCGGCCTACGCGCAGCATTTCGTCGAGGATGCGGTCCGGGTAGTGCACCGCCTGCAGGGCCTGGGTCATCACCACGATGTCGAAGCTGTTGCTGGCAAAGTTGCCCAGGCCCTTGTCCAGGTCCTGCTCGATCACGTTGATGCCCTTGGCCACGCACTGGGCGATGTTGTCCGCGTCGTTTTCCAGGCCGTAGCCGGTGACTTGCTTGTTGTCCCGCAGCCAGCTCAGCAGTTCGCCATCGCCGCAGCCCAGGTCGAGCACGCGGCTGCCGGCGGGGATCCAGTCTTGGATAATTTCCAGGTCGGCTCTCATGGCGTTCTCACACAGTTATGCGGTTCATATAGTTGCCGAAGGCCTGCAGGTAGCGCGGGATCGGAATCAGGAAGGCATCGTGGCCTTGCGGAGCATCGATCTCCAGGTAGCAGACGTCCTTGCGCGCGGCCATCAGGGCATCCACCAGCTCACGGGAGCGGGCCGGCGAGAAGCGCCAGTCGGTGGTAAATGACATCACACAGAACTTGGCCTTGGCGATCTCAAAGGTTTTCGCCAGGTCATCGTCGTGGTTGGCCGCCGGGTCGAAGTAGTCCAGGGCCTTGGTCATGAGCAGGTAGGTGTTGGCGTCAAAACGCCCGGAAAACTCCTCGCCCTGATAGCGCAGGTAGCTTTCCACCTGGAACTCGACGCTGTGGAAATCGTAGTTGAGCTTCTCGCTCTTGAGACCGCGGCCGAATTTCTCGCCCATGGAATCATCGGACAGGTAAGTGATGTGGCCGACCATGCGCGCCAGCATCAGGCCGCGCTTGGGAATCACGCCGGCTTCCTGAAACGAGCCACCGTGGAACTCGGGGTCGGTGAGGATGGCCTGGCGCGCCACTTCGTTGAAGGCGATGTTCTGCGCCGATAATTTAGGCGCCGAAGCGATAGCCAGACAATGGCGCACCCGGTCCGGGTAGGTGATGGTCCATTGCAGCGCCTGCATGCCGCCCAGGCTGCCGCCGATCACCGCCGCCCACTGGTTGATACCCAGCCGATCGGCCAGGCGGGCCTGGCTGTGCACCCAGTCTTCCACGGTGAGCACCGGGAAATCGGCGCCGAACGGCTTGCCGGTTTCCGGGTTGAGGCTGCTGGGGCCGGTGGACCCGTTGCAGCCCCCGAGGTTGTTGAGGCTGACCACAAAGAACTTTCGCGTGTCGATGGGCTTACCGGGGCCGATGCAGCTGTCCCACCAGCCGGGCTTGCGCTCATCGACGTTGTGGAAACCTGCGGCATGATGATGGCCGGACAGGGCATGACAGATCAGCACGGCGTTGCTCGCCGTGGCATTCAATTGGCCATAGGTTTCGTAGATCAGGTCGTAGGCTGGCAGCGACCGACCACAGGCCAGGGCCAGCGGTTCGCTGAAGTGCGCCACTTGGGGCACGACCAGTCCAACAGAATCGGGGGGGAAGGCAGTTGGCATCGACCCTGCTCTCGTCTAAATGAGGCGTAAGTCTAAAGAGCGGGGACCCCAGCGGCAAGCGAAGGCCTCTGGGGAGGCAAAATGTGGAAGGGAGGGGTGATCCCTCCTTCCTTGCAACCGTGTCAGATCAGGCCAAACAGCTCTTTAGGCATGAACGCGTAGAACGCCAGGCGCGGAATCACCCAGCTCTGCAGCAGCTGGATGGCGATAAACGCGAAGATCGGCGAAATATCCAGGCCGCCCAGGTTGGGAATCAGGCGACGGAACGGCGCCAGCACCGGTTCGGTGATCTGGTAGACCAGCTCGGCGCCCGGGCTGCGGCTGCCGGGGGCGACCCACGACAGGATCACGCTGATGATCATCGACCAGAAGATAATCTTCAGGAACAGCGAAAAGATGCCGATCAGCGCCCAAGGCAACAGCAGCACGGTGAAGGCCTGGTAGCCGTTGAGCGACAGCACGACCACGAACAGCAGGATCTGCAGCAGCAGGGCCAGTACCAGCGACGACATGTCCAGCCCGAACAGGCTCGGGATCACTCGGCGCAGTGGCTTGAGCAACGGCTGGGTGGCCTTGACCACGAACTGGCACAGCGGGTTGTAGAAGTTCGCCCGCACCAGTTGCAGGATAAAACGCATCAGCACGATCAGCAGATACAGGCTGCCGAGGGTCTGGATGATGAAGATCAGGGCGTCATTGAGTCCAAGCATCATGTATTCCTTCGTAGGAGACGATTATTTGCCCAGTTGCTCGGCCAGCTCGGCCGAACGGTGTGCCGCGGCACCCAGCGCTTTTTCCACCAGGGCTTCGAAGCCTCCGGCCTGGAACGATTCGATGGCGGCCTGGGTGGTGCCACCCGGCGAGGTCACGCGGCGGCGCAGCTCTGCGGCGTCTGCATCGCTGGACACCGCCATATGCGCGGCGCCCAGTGCGGTCTGCTCGGCCAGTTGTTCGGCAACGTCCTTGGGCAGGCCCAGTTTCACACCGGCGGCGGTCATGGCTTCGATCAGCAGGAAGAAGTACGCCGGGCCGCTGCCGGACACGGCGGTCACCGCATCCAGTTGCTGCTCCTGTTCCAGCCACAGGGCGATACCCACGGCGGACAGCAGCTCCTGCGCCTGGTCGCGTTGTTCGGCGCTCACCTGGGCGGTGGCGTACAAACCGCTCACGCCCTGGCGCACCAACGCCGGGGTGTTGGGCATGCAGCGCACGATCGGCTGCGCGCCCAGCCAGTTGTGCATGCTGGCGCAGGTGATGCCGGCGGCGATGGATACCACCAGTTGATGCGGCTGCAGATGGGCGCGCAGGCTTTCGCACACCGCTTTCATGGCCTGTGGCTTGACCGCCAGTACGACCACATCGACGCCCTGGATGGCCTCGGCGTTGTCGGCGAAGGTCTCGATGCCGTGTTCGGCACTGATGCGGGCTCGGGTGTCGGCGCCCGGGTCGCTGGCTCGGATCAGGGCCGGCTCCAGGCCCTTGGCCCGCAGGCCGCCGATCAGGCTGGCCGCCATGTTACCGGCGCCGATAAAGGCAATACGCGTGTTACTCATGACAGGTCCTTACTCAAAGAGAAGTCAGCCATTTCAAGGCTGGCCGTAGTCGCGGGCGCCAAACAGAGCGGTACCGATCCGCACCCAGGTAGCGCCTTGGGCGATGGCCGATTCAAGGTCGTGGCTCATGCCCATGGAAAGTGTGTCGAGCGCCAGGTTCAGGCTGGCCTGCAGGTCGCGTACCGTGGCAAACGCGGCGTCTTGCGCGGCACGATCGTCGGTCGGCTCCGGGATCGCCATTAAGCCGCGCAGCGACAGGCGCGGCAGGGCAATGATGGCGTTGGCCAGGGCCGGCAGGTCGGCGGGCGTACAGCCGGACTTGCTGGCTTCGCCGCTGACGTTGACCTGAATGCAAATATTCAACGGCGGCAGCTCGGCCGGGCGTTGCTCGGACAGGCGTTGTGCAATTTTCAAGCGGTCCACGGAATGCACCCAGGCGAAGTGCTCGGCGATCGCACGAGTCTTGTTCGATTGAATGGGGCCGATGAAGTGCCAACTCAAGGGCAGGTCGGTCAATTCGGCCTGTTTGCTCAAGGCTTCCTGCAGATAGTTCTCGCCAACGTCACGCAGGCCGGCGGCATAAGCTTCGCGCACGGCTTGCGCGGGTTTGGTCTTGCTCACGGCCAGCAGGTGGACGCTGTCGGGGTCACGTTGCGCGGCGGCGGCCGCGGCGCGGATGCGCTGGCTAACCAGGCCGAGGTTGTCTGCTATCGTCGACATTCAAGTTGCGCCCGTGGATATGGAGTCCGCGGCATTCTACTGGAAATGGAAAGCCCTATGGATATCGCTCAATTGCTGACGGTCAGCGTGCGCCGAGGCGCCTCCGACCTGCATCTCTCGGCAGGCCTGGTGCCAATGTTAAGGATCGATGGCGAGGTTTGGCCCCTGGATTGGCCCGTACTTTCAGCCCGGCAAGTTGCAGATTTGCTGAGCCCGTTGCTTAACGAGCACCAACAAAAGGATTTCGAAACGTCTCTTGAAACTGATTTTTCCTTCGAGCTGCCCGATGTGGCACGGTTCCGGGCTAACGTGTTCCAGCAGGATCGCGGCATGGGCGCAGTGTTTCGCACCATCCCGACGGAGGTCCTGAGTTTGGAGAGGCTGGGCCTGGGCGATGTATTCCAACGTATCGCCCGGTTACCGCGCGGCCTGGTGCTGGTGACCGGGCCTACCGGTTCAGGCAAGTCCACCACCCTGGCGGCGATGATCGACTACCTCAACCAGCACCGGCGCCAGCACATCCTCACGTTGGAAGACCCCATCGAATTTATCCACACGCCGAAAGTCGCCCTGATCAATCAACGCCAGGTGCACCGTGATACGCACAGTTTTTCGGTAGCGCTGCGCTCGGCATTGCGCGAAGACCCCGATGTAATCCTGGTCGGCGAGCTGCGCGATCTGGAAACCATCCGCCTGGCATTGACCGCAGCGGAGACCGGGCACCTGGTGTTCGGCACCTTGCACACCACCTCGGCGGCGAAAACCATAGATCGCCTGGTCGATGTGTTCCCCGCAGGCGAAAAGGCCATGGTGCGTTCGATGCTGTCGGAGTCGCTGCAAGCCGTGGTGTCCCAGGTGCTGGTGAAGAAGCTCGGCGGCGGGCGTGCGGCGGCCCATGAAATCATGCTGGGCACACCGGCAATTCGTAATCTGATCCGTGAAGACAAAGTGGCTCAGATGGTCTCGGCGATGCAGACGGGGGGCGCGCTGGGGATGAAGACACTGGATATGAGTTTGAAGGCGCTGGTCGCGCAGGGCGTGATCAGCCGGGAAGAGGCGCGGGAAAAGGCGAGGGTGCCTGGGGATATATAAGCAGGCTTAAATGTGGGAGGGGCTTGCCCCTCCCACACTCGACCGCATTCGAGCTTCAGATCAGCGTTGTACTACCCGCATAGTGTTCTGCTCTTTCGGCAGAACCCGCTTGGCAATTACGTAGTTCTTGTCCCAGAACGGCTTTTTCAGCGTGTCGATGCTCACCGACTTGCCACGTCGTGGTGCGTGGATAAAACGGTCGTTGCCCAGGTAGATGGCAACATGGTTGACCTGGCGGCTCTTCAACTTGAAGAACAGCAGGTCGCCCGGTTTCAGGTCTTTGCGGTCAACCTTCAAACCGTGACCGGCAGCCATGGCGTTGGAGGTGCGTGGCAAATCCACCGCTTTTACATCGTTAAAGGCATATTTCACCAAGCCACTGCAGTCGAACCCTTTACTTGGGCTGCTGCCGCCCCAACGATAAGGCGTACCGAGCACATTCACCGCGCGGCTGAGCACGTTGCTGCTCTGCTTGGTGTTAACGGCCATCAGGCCCGGGGTCGCTTTACCGTGGGCCTTGCTCAGTTGAGTCGGACGGTTGACGGTCGGCTTGGAGGCTTTGGCGGTGCTCGGCGTGCTGTGGACTTTAGGGGTGAAACCGTTGACGTTTGGAAGTCGTTGCTCACGATTGGTGGCGTGGGCGGCCAGTGGCATTAATAGGCAAATGGTTAGCCATGTCTTGAAAAATGGTCGCATTAGGCGTGGCTCTTGTGGGTTTGCGCGCAACTTTATAACAGCTTTTGATGTCGTTCTCAGGCCGTTTGTCGACTGAACCTTGGGGTCAAATTCAGGAAAACGCGACAAATCGCCGCAATTGTCCTACACAAGGCAGGTGGCATAAGGCTTTCAGGGCAGGGAAGATACCACTCGCCGTACGTCGGGCGCCTGTAAAAAAGTCACAAAGAAAGTGAAAAAATTTATCTATCGAGGCAAAAGAGGTACGCGATGAACACCTATCAACAGATTGGCCCGCAGCAAGACACCCACAGCAAGGTGATCGGTTACCTGCTGTGGATTTTCGGTTTTACCGGCGCGCATCGCTTTTATTACGGTAAACCGGTCACCGGCACGATCTGGTTTTTTACCTTCGGCTTGCTGGGTATCGGTTGGCTGATCGACCTGTTCCTGATCCCGGCCATGGACCGCCAGGCAGACCTGCGCTTTACCGCCGGGCCCATCGAATACAACCTGGCATGGATTCTGTTGACGTTCCTAGGGGTGTTCGGCGTGCACCGCATGTATCAGGGCAAATGGATCACCGGGCTGATTTACCTGCTGACCGGCGGCTTGTTTCTGGTGGGAGTGCTGTATGACTTTCTGACGTTGAACACTCAGATTTCCATCCGCAATGCCGAGCGCAATAACGGGCGTTGATATCTCTGGCTGAATAGAAAGCTGAGTGTGGGAGGGGTAAGTTCCCTCCCCACACCTTTTCCCCGCGACCGTTTAGGCCTGGTAGCTGATGCGCCCATCCACCAAGGTGTAGCGCACGCTCGCCGGCAGGCTATGGCCGATGAACGGGCAGTTTTCGCCCTTGGACAGCCAGTGTTCCCCGGCGAGGGTAGAGCTGGCCGGATCAAACAGCACCAGATCCGCCGCCGCCCCCACCGCCAACTTGCCAGCCGGCAGACGCAACGCCTCGGCAGGGCCGCTGCTCAAGCGCGCCAGCAGCGTCGGCAGGTCCAGCAAGCCTTCTTCCACCAATGTCATCGCCAGTGGCAATAACAGCTCGACGCTGCTGATGCCAGGCTCGGTCGCACCGAAGGGCGCGAGCTTGGCATCGCGCTCGTGGGGTTGGTGATGGCTGGAAATCGCCGAAACCACGCCCGATTTCACCGCCGCGCGCAAACCTTCCCGGTCTGCCAAGGTGCGCAGGGGCGGCTGTACGTGGTACAGGCTGGAGAAGTCGATCAGCGCCTCGTCCGTCAGGATCAACTGATACAGCGCCACATCCGCCGTGACCGGCAGGCCGCGGGCCTGGGCCTGAGCGATCAGGGCCACGCCCCGGGCGCTGGTCAGCTGGCTGAAGTGCGCGCGCACGCCGCTTTGTTCCACCAGCAACAGGTCGCGGGCCAGGGCCACGGTTTCGGCGGTTTCCGGGATGCCCGGCAGCCCGAGGAAACTGGCCACGGCGCCTTCATGGGCCAGGCCGCCTTCGGCCAGGTCGCGGTCCTGGGAGTGGAAGATCACCGTCAGGTCGAAAGTGGCCGCGTACTCCAGTGCGCGGCACAGCGTGCGGGTGCTGCGGAAACTTTCCAGGCCGTTGCCGAACGCCACGCAACCGGCATCGCGCAGGGCGATCAGCTCCGCCAGTTGCTCGCCGTCCAGACCTTTGCTCAGGGCGCCGATGGGGAACACTTTGCAATTGCCGGCTTCGCGGGCGCGGTCGAGGATCAGTTCGGTCACCGCCGAGGTATCGAGGATCGGCTTGGTATGCGGCGGACAGCACAGGCTGGTCACGCCTCCGGCGGCGGCGGCGCGTGTTTCGCTGGCGATGCTGCCTTTGCGGCTGTAACCCGGCTCGCGCAGGGCGACGCTCAGGTCCACCAGACCTGGCGCGGCTACCAGGCCCTTGGCGTCGATGCGTTCGCTGGCGCTGAAACCGGCAGGCGCGGCGCCGATGGCGATGATCTTGCCGGCTTCCACATGAAGATCGGTGATTTGATCCAGGCCGCTGGCCGGATCGATGACTCGGGCGCCGAGAATGCTGAGCTTCACTGGGCGTTCTCCTGCTCGAATTGACGTTGCGCGGTTTGCCCGCTCATGGCCATGGACAAGACCGCCATGCGCACGGCGATGCCGTAGGTCACCTGGTTGAGAATTACAGACTGGTTGCCGTCGGCCACCGCCGATTCAATTTCCACCCCACGGTTGATCGGCCCCGGGTGCATCACGATGGCATCCGGCTTGGCGCCGGCCAGGCGTGTGGTGGTCAGGCCGAACAGGCGGTAGAACTCGCCTTCGCTCGGCAGCAGGCCACCGGCCATGCGCTCGCGCTGCAGGCGCAGCATGATCACCACGTCCACATCCTTGAGGCCTTCGGTCATATCGGTGTAGACCTTCACGCCGTACTGCTCGATACCGATGGGCAGCAGGGTTTTCGGTGCGATCACGCGAATATCCGGGCAGCCCAGGGTCTTCAGGGCCAGCATGTTCGAGCGCGCCACCCGCGAGTGCAGGATGTCGCCGACGATGGCCACCGAGAGGTTTTCAAAGCTGCCCTTGTGCCGGCGAATGGTGAGCATGTCGAGCATGCCCTGGGTCGGGTGGGCGTGGCGGCCGTCGCCGCCGTTGATGATCGCCACCTGCGGGCACACGTGCTCGGCGATGAAATGCGCGGCGCCGGAGTCGCCGTGGCGCACCACGAACATGTCGGCGGCCATGGCTTCCAGGTTGCGCAGGGTGTCGAGCAGGGTTTCGCCCTTGCTCGCCGACGAGGTGGAAACGTTCAGCGTAATCACGTCGGCCGACAGCCGCTGGGCCGCCAGTTCAAAGGTGGTGCGGGTGCGCGTGGAGTTCTCGAAGAACACGTTGCAGATGGTTTTGCCGCGCAGCAGCGGGACTTTCTTCACTGCCCGGCCGCCGACTTCGAGGAACGAGTCAGCGGTGTCGAGGATTTCGGTGAGCAGTTCGCGGGGCAAACCGTCGAGGGACAAGAAGTGTTGCAACTGACCCTGAGCATTGAGCTGCAGCGGGCGCTTGGCATCTAGAGGCGTCATCGCGGGGACTCTTTACAAGGCGGTTTAAGGGGCGAGGTCTTGCAGTTCGAGTTCGAGCGGCGTGGGACCGGACAATTTTACCCGCTGATGGGCTTGCAGCGACAGGGTGGCGCCGACCACATCGGGGCTGATCGGTAATTCGCCGGCGTCCAGGTCCAGCAGGCACACCAGGGTCACGCTGGCCGGGCGGCCGTAGTCGAACAGTTCATTCATGGCCGCGCGAATGGTGCGCCCGCTCATCAGTACGTCGTCGATCAGCACCAGGTGCTGGCCTTCGATTTCAAAGGGCAGGGCGGATGGGCGGACTTGCGGGTGCAGGCCGTTCTGGCTGAAGTCGTCGCGGTAGAAGGACACATCCAGCGTGCCGAGCGGCGACTCGCTGCCCAGTGCTTCGAGCAACGCCTGGGCGACCCATACGCCACCGGTGCGGATGCCGATAAAGCGCGGTTCGTTGATGCCGCGGTGTTCCAGGTGCGCCTTGAGGCGTATTGCCATCTGGCTGATCAGTTCGGCGGGATTGGGCAGGCTCATGGTGGCTCCTTCTAGGCCTTGCGCCTCGAGGTGGCGGCAGGGGTCGGGCTCAAACGTAAAAAGACGCGGCAAGCCGCGTCAGTCAGGATTCAAATAAAGCCGTGTTTTCATCCAGCCAACCCTGCAACAGCAGGGCGGCGGCGATGGCATCCACGGGGTTGTCGCGGTAGCTGCCCTTCTGCCCGCCACGGTCACGGCGTTCACCCTTGGCTTCGAAGGTGGTCAGGCGCTCGTCATGGGTATAGAAGGGGATGTTGTAGCGGCCATTGAGGCGGCGCGCGAACTTCTCGGCGCGCAGGCACATGTCGCTGGGCGTGCCGTCCATATTCAGGGGCAGGCCGACGACGACCGCGTCGGGTTTCCATTCCTTGATCAGGGCTTCGACCTGATTCCAGTCCGGGATGCCGTTCTGGGCCTTGAGGGTGCACAGCTCGCGGGCCTGGCCGGTGATAACCTGGCCGACCGCCACGCCGATCTGCTTGGTGCCGTAGTCAAAACCGAGGATCAAGCGCAAAGCCATCAGGCGTGCCCCGCCTGACTGGTCAGCAGGCTGAGGTTGACCCCAAGCTTTGCCGCCGCCGCGTCCAGGCGCAGTTCGCTGGCGGTGCTGAACAGAATGTCGGGGTCAAACGGGCAGGTCAGCCAGGCATTGCCGGCCAGCTCGGCTTCCAGTTGTCCGGCTTCCCAGCCGGCATAACCCAGGGTGATGACGCTTTGCTCGGGGCCCACGCCGTCGGCGATGGCGAACAACACGTCCTGGGAAGTGGACAGCGACACACCGTCCAGGTCCACCGTGGCCTGGAACGTTGGCCCGGTAGGGTGCAATACGAAGCCGCGATCGGTCTGTACCGGGCCGCCAATGTAGATCGGCACGCCCTGGCAACGTGCCGGCGGGTCAACTTCGGGGCGCAGTTGCTCGAGGATATCGGCCAGGTTCAGCTCCTGCGGGCGGTTCACGATCAGCCCCATGGCACCATTGGCCGTGTGCTCGACGATGTAGGTCAAGGTGTGCGCAAAGTTCGGGTCGGCCATGTGGGGCATGGCGATCAGGAATTGGTGCTTGAGGTAGGTCGGGCTGACATTTTTCATGCCCGCTAGTGTGGCGGCGCGGGGGCGAACTGACAAGCCAGGTTTGATCGCCGATCAGTTGCTGGAGAGTCGATCGCCCTTGGCGAATTTCCAGGTGCGGATGATTTCCAGGCGGTCCACATCATTCAAGTCCCCGGTGAACGGTGCAAACGGCGCCGCCAGGCGCACGATGCGCTGGGCGGCCTGGTCCAGCAGCGGCTGCCCGGAAGATTCCAGCACCTGCACTTCATACAGCGTGCCGTCGCGGTTGATCGACACCAATAGGCGCAGATTGCCGTAGATCTGCTGGCGGCGAGCTTCTTCGGGATAGTTAAGATTGCCGATGCGCTCGACTTTCTTGCGCCATTCGTCCTTATACCAGGCGCCTTTATCACGCATGGTCGAGGCCGCGTTCAGGCGGTAGATGCGCGGGCGCTTGGCGTACAGCTGTTGTTCGTTGGCCAGTTCGGCTTCCAGGCTGGAGATCTCGTCGGACAGTTGCGAGCTGTCGAACGTCGGCGCCGGTTTTACCGGCTCGGGCTGCGGCTCGGTCTTGGTCTTCTCGCGCTGGGTCGGGGCTTTCTGCGGCTTGGGCGCCACGGTGGTCACAGCGGCTTTTGGCGCGGCCTGCTTGACCTCCGGCTTGGGCGCCGGCGGCGGCGTGACTTTATTGACCTTGTTGTCCTGGAAGGGCGCCACTTCAGTGGTCTTGGGGACCGCTTTCTTGTCCAGCGTGCCGCTGCCTTGCTGATTATCCTGCGCGAGAAAGTCGGCCTTTTCAGGCTTCTTTTCGCTTTTGAAGGTGGCGAGGGTGATTTCCAGGGTCTTGGTGATCTGCTTGGGCTCGACCATGGTAAAGCCCACGCCGAGGATGACGGCCAGGTGAATCAACGCTGCCAGGAACAGGGTAAAACCGAGCCGATCAGCCGGGCGCACGCCGCTGTGGGAGAGTTCGGGGGGCAGCTCGGACGGGAGGGACATAAAAACCAACATCGCGTATTTCGAGGTTCGGCATGATAACGCAATGTTGGTTTTTAGCTTCATGCGACAAGTTACAAGCTGCAAGCTTTGGCGCGGTCAGCCTTGAACTTGCCGCTTGGAGCTTGTCACCTGCAGCTTCGCGTCTATCGCGGCCATCAACATTTCGCCGATGTTCGTGCCAAATGCGTTATCGATCTCGCGGATGCATGTCGGGCTGGTCACGTTGATTTCAGTGAGATGCTCGCCGATCACGTCCAGACCGACAAACAGCAGGCCTTTTTCCCGCAGCGTCGGGCCGACCTGCGCGGCGATCCAGCGGTCTTTGTCCGACAGCGGGCGTGCCTCACCGCGCCCGCCGGCGGCCAGATTGCCTCGGGTCTCACCGGCGGCCGGGATGCGCGCCAGGCAATAATCCACCGGTTCGCCGTCGATCATCAGGATGCGCTTGTCGCCGTCCTTGATTGCCGGCAGATAGGCCTGGCCCATGATTTGCTGGCTGCCCAGCACGGTCAGGGTTTCCAGGATCACCGACAGGTTGGGGTCGCCGGCGCGGTGGCGGAAGATCGAGGTGCCGCCCATGCCGTCCAACGGTTTAAGGATCACGTCACCGTGTTTGGCGGCGAATTCACGCAGCACATCGGCGCGGCGGCTGACCACGGTGGGCGGGGTGCATTGCGGGAAGAGGGTGGCGAACAGCTTTTCATTGCAGTCGCGCAGGCTCTGCGGCTTGTTGACGATCAATACGCCGTCGCGCTCAGCCTGCTCCAGCAGGTACGTGGAGTAGACGAACTCCATGTCGAACGGCGGGTCCTTGCGCATCAGGATCACGTCCAGATCGCTCAGGGGGCTGTCGATTTCATCCTGCAGTTCAAACCATTTTTCGGGGTTGGCGAACACTTGCAGCGGGCGCATGCGCGCACGGGCCTGGCCCTCGCCCTGGTACAGGTCGCGCTGCTCCATATAGAACAGGGTCCAGCCACGGGCCTGGGCGGCCAGGAGCATGGCCAGCGAGCTGTCCTTTTTATAGGAAATGCTGGCGATAGGGTCCATGACAATGCCGACGCGAACGCTCATGGGGGATTTCCTCTGGCAAATTGGGCGCATAAAAGTGGCGTCAGAGTGGCGCTGACGCTGTTGTGGGTCAAGGAAAAACCACCTGGCGGGTGCCTCGATAGATTGCTCCCCGAGACTGTGCTAAAAAGGCTGCCACGACGCAGCAGGCCGTGAATTCCAAGGCCCGCGGCGCTCATCCTGTGCAACATCAGGCAGTACACACCGAAAACCGATTCGCTGTGGCGATGGTAGAGCAGATATGGAACAGCATTCCAACGCCTTGAGGGTGATGGTGATCGACGATTCGAAGACGATCCGCCGTACCGCCGAGACGCTGTTGAAAAACGCGGGGTGCGACGTCATCACGGCCATCGACGGTTTCGATGCCCTGGCGCGGATTGTGGATCATCACCCGCACATTATCTTTGTCGACATCATGATGCCGCGCCTGGATGGCTATCAGACCTGCGCCCTGGTGAAGAACAACCCGGCGTTCAAGGCGATCCCGGTGATCATGCTGTCATCCAAGGACGGCCTGTTCGATAAAGCCAAGGGGCGCATCGTGGGGGTCGACCAGTTTTTGACCAAGCCTTTCAGCAAGGAAGAACTGCTGGGTGCGATCAAGGCCTACGTGCCGGGGTTCGCCGCAGTGGAACAAGCACACTGACGCCGCTTCACAACGCCGGCGCCGACCAATGTAGTGGGGAAAACCATGGCACGTGTTCTGATCGTCGACGATTCGCCGACCGAAATGTACAAACTCACCGGCATGCTGGAAAAGCACGGGCACGAAGTGCTCAAAGCCGAAAACGGCGCGGACGGCGTGGCCCTGGCCCGTCAGGAAAAACCCGACGCCGTGCTGATGGACATCGTAATGCCGGGCCTCAATGGCTTCCAGGCCACCCGCCAGCTGTCCAAGGAGCCGGAAACCAACGGTATCCCGATCATCATCATCACCACCAAGGACCAGGACACCGACAAGATCTGGGGCGCGCGCCAGGGTGCCAAGGATTACCTGACCAAGCCGGTGGACGAAGAAACCCTGATCGCCACCCTGAACAAGGTGCTGGCCGGCTGACGGCACGCCATCATGACCGAGTCGCAGACCGCCTTCGAGCTGTTGCTGGACATCGACCGCCGCTGTCGCCTGTTGGCCGCCGACCTGCCGTCCCAGGATGCCGGCTTGCAGCGCTGGAGCGGGATTGGCTTTCGGGTGGGCGCGCACTGGTTTGTGGCGCCGATGGGGGAAGTCGCCGAAGTCCTGCATGAGCCGCGCTGCACGTTAATGCCCGGAGTCAAGACCTGGGTGCGAGGCGTGGCGAATCTGCGTGGGCGGTTGTTGCCGGTGATGGACCTCGGCGGGTTCCTCGGCGAGGCGCTGTCCAAGGCGCGCAAGCAACGGCGGGTGCTGGTGGTGGAATTCAATGACCTGTTTGTCGGGTTGCTGGTGGACGAGGTGGTGGGCATGCAGCATTTCGCGCAAGACGCTTTATTGGCCAGCGCCCAGCCAGGCGCGCCGTTTATCCAGGGCCGATTTGACGGCGAGCCGCTCTGGCAGGTCTTCAGCCCCTTCGCCCTGGCCCAGGCGCCGGGCTTCATGGATGTCGCCGCATGACCACCGTGACCCCGCCCAAACCCCAGGCCGGCTCGCGCAGCCGCTCACAGATCATCGTGCTGTTTATCGCGCTGATCGTGTTCATCATGTTGTTGTTCGCCAACTTCGCCTACCTCAATACCCAATCCACTTACGACAAGCAGTACATCGGCCACGCCGGTGAATTGCGCGTGCTGTCCCAACGTATCGCCAAGAACGCCACCGAAGCCGCCGCCGGCAAGGCCGCCGCGTTCAAGCTGCTGGGCGAAGCGCGCAACGACTTTGCCCAGCGCTGGGGCTACCTGAAAAAAGGCGACCCGCAAACCGGCCTGCCCGCCGCCCCCAGCGCCGTGCGCGGCGAAATGCGCGCGGTGCAGACCGACTGGGAAGCCTTGCTGAAAAACACCGACGCGATCCTGGCCAGCGAACAAACGGTGCTGTCCCTGCACCAAGTGGCGGCGACCCTCGCCGAAACCGTGCCGCAATTGCAGATGGAATCGGAAAAAGTCGTCGATATCCTGCTTCAGCGCGGCGCGCCGGCCAGCCAGGTAGCCTTGGCCCAGCGCCAATCGTTGCTCGCCGAGCGCATCCTGGGCGCGGTCAATACCGTGCTTGCCGGCGACGAAACCGCCGTGCAGGCTGCCGATGCCTTCGGTCGCGATGCCAACCGCTTCGGCCAGGTGCTCAATGGCATGCTCAACGGCAACCCGGGGCTGCGCATCACTCAGGTCGAAGACCGCGATGCCCGCGCACGGCTGGCGGAAATCGCCGAGCTGTTCGAATTCGTTTCCGGCTCGGTGGATGAAATCCTGGAAACCTCGCCCCAGTTGTTTCAGGTGCGCGCCTCGGCGAGCAATATTTTCAACCTCTCCCAGACCCTGCTCGATGAAGCCTCGCGCCTTGCCAGCGGCTTTGAAAATCTGGCCGGCGGGCGCAGTTTCGACACCATCGGCGGCTACGTACTGGGCCTGCTGGCGTTGACCTCGATCATCCTGATCGGCTTGGTGATGGTGCGTGAGACCAACCGCCAGTTACACGAAACCGCCGAGAAAAACGAGCGCAATCAGAACGCGATCATGCGCCTGCTCGACGAAATCGAAGACCTCGCCGACGGCGACCTCACCGTGACCGCCTCGGTCACAGAGGATTTCACCGGCACCATCGCCGACTCCATCAACTATTCGGTGGACCAACTGCGCGATCTGGTGGCCACCATCAATCTCACCGCCGGGCAAGTGGCCGGTGCAGTGCAGGAAACCCAGGCCACCGCCATGCACCTGGCACAAGCGTCCGAGCACCAGGCCCAGCAGATCGCCGAAGCGTCCACCGCGATCAACCAGATGGCCCAGTCCATCGACCAGGTGTCGGCCAACGCCGCCGAATCCTCCGCGGTGGCCGAGCGCTCGGTGGAAATCGCCAACAAGGGCAACGAGGTGGTGCATAACACCATCCATGGCATGGACAACATTCGCGAGCAGATCCAGGACACCGCCAAGCGCATCAAACGCCTGGGCGAGTCCTCACAGGAGATCGGCGATATCGTCAGCCTGATCGACGACATTGCCGATCAAACCAACATCCTCGCCCTCAATGCGGCAATCCAGGCCAGCATGGCCGGCGACGCCGGGCGCGGGTTCGCCGTGGTGGCCGATGAAGTGCAACGCCTGGCCGAGCGTTCATCGGCGGCAACCCGGCAGATTGAAACCCTGGTGCGGGCGATCCAGGCCGATACCAACGAAGCCGTGATCTCCATGGAGCAGACCACCACCGAAGTGGTGCGCGGCGCGCGGTTGGCGCAGGACGCCGGGGTGGCGCTGGAAGAGATCGAGGGCGTGTCGAAAACCCTGGCGGCGTTGATCCAGAGCATCTCCAACGCGGCGCAGCAGCAGACCTCGTCGGCGGGGCAGATCTCCCTGACCATGAACGTGATCCAGCAGATCACCACGCAGACCTCGTCGGGTTCCACCGCTACCGCCGAAAGCATCGGCAACCTGGCGAAGATGGCGAGCCAGTTGCGCCGGTCGGTGTCGGGTTTCACCCTGCCGCCGCCCAAACAGGTCGACAGTTGACAGGTACAGGTTTCAAGAACACCAGCAATCCATGAATTCAAAGCGGAGCAGTTATGGTTGATCGGCACGACTACGTGGCCCTCGAATGGGTCAAGGACGACATTGCCGAGACCCTGCAACACGCCCGTTCGGCGCTGGACGCTTACGTCGAAACCGCCGACGGCGATGTGATCGACGAATGCCTGGCCGGCATCCACCAGGTGCACGGCGCGCTGCAGATGGTCGAGTTCTACGGCGCGGCGCTGCTGGCTGAGGAGATCGAGGCATTGGTGATGGCCCTGCGCGACGGGCAGGTCGGCCAGCGCGATGAGGGCATCCGCCTGCTGCAACAGGCCTTTGGCCAGTTGCCGCTGTACCTCGACCGCGTGCACAGCGCTCGCCGTGACTTGCCGCTGGTCGTCCTGCCGCTGCTCAACGACCTGCGCAGCGCCCGCGGTGAAAGCCTGCTGTCGGAAACCAGCCTGTTCAGCCCGCAACTGCTGTCGATTGCGCCGTTGCCCGACGAGGCCCTGGCCCGGCGCGCAGGGCCGGACCTTCACGAACACCTGCGCCAATGGCACCAACTGCTGCAACAGGCGCTGGCCGGGTTGCTGCGCGAAGATCACGGCCCGAGCAACCTGGAAGACATGGCGCGGGTGTTCGCGCGTCTGGAAGCGCTGTGCCAGGGCGCACCTCTGTTGCCATTGTGGCAAGTGGCCTCGGCGCTGGTCGAGGGCATGCTCACGGGCGTGATCGCCAACAGCCCGGCGCTGCGCAGCCTGCTCAAGGCCAGCGACAGGCAGCTCAAGCGCCTGCTGGCCCAGGGCATCGAGGGCATCAACCAGTCGGCGCCGGATGACCTGCTCAAGAGCCTGCTGTTCTACGTCGCCAAAGTCACCCGCCCGACGCCCCGCATGCAAAGCTTGAAAGAACGCTACGGCCTGGACGATGCCTTGCCCGACAGCGCCGTGGTGGATGCCGAGCGCGCGCGCATGGCCGGGCCGGATCGCAATGCGATGGGCTCGGTACTCGGTGCGTTGTGCGAGGAGCTGGTGCGGGTCAAGGAGCGCCTGGACCTGTTCGTGCGCAGCGACCGCCAGCACGCCAGCGACCTTGACGCGCTGCTGGCACCGTTGCGACAGATCGCCGATACGCTGGCGGTGCTCGGCTTCGGCCAGCCGCGCAAAGTGATCATCGACCAGCTCGCCGTGGTGCTGAGCCTGGCCCAAGGCCATCGCGAACCGGACGATGCGGTGCTGATGGATGTGGCCGGCGCGCTCCTTTACGTCGAAGCCACGCTGGCGGGCATGGCAGGCACCGTCGAGCCGGAGAGCCGCGAAGAAAGCCGCCTGCCCACCACCGACCTGACCCAGATTCACCAATTGGTGCTGCGCGAATCCTGCCAGTGCCTGCGCCAGGCCAAAGAATTGGTGATCGACTGCATCGAGGCCGACTGGGACCGCCAACGCCTGGAATCCCTGCCGGAACTGCTGAGCCAGGTGCGCGGCGCGCTGGCCATGATCCCTCTGCCCCGGGCGGCCAGCCTGATGCGCGGTTGCACCGATTACGTCGATGCGCAGTTGATGGTCGACGAACAACCGCCGAGCGAGACGCAATTGGCGCACTTCGCCGACGTAATCAGCAGCCTGGAGTATTACCTCGAACGCATGCTCCAGGACCCGGATGCCGCCGGCGAACGGGTGCTGGAATTGGCCACCCAGGGGCTGGCCGCGCTCGGCTACCTGCCGGCGGAAAAACCCTGGCGCCAAGCCCTGGCCGCGCCGGACGGTGCACTCTCTACCGAGGCTGCGCCCAGCCAATCCCAATTCGACGCATTGGCCAGCCCCACGTCGCGCCTCAACCCGCCGGCCTTGCAGCGCCCCGGCAGCCTGTTGCCGCCGCCGGCCGATGAAGCGCCGGTCGACGATGAGTTGCGCGAGGTGTTTCTCGAAGAGACCGACGAAGTCCTCGAGGTGCTGCACCGCTATCTGCCCAACAGCGCGGACAAAAACGCCCAAGGCGAGATGCGCCGCGCGTTTCACACCCTCAAAGGCAGCGGCCGCATGGTGCGCGCCCTGGTGCTGGCGGAACTGGCCTGGGCCGTGGAGAACCTGCTGAACCGCGTGCTCGAACGCAGCGTGACCCTGGGCCCGCAGGTGCAACAGGTGCTGGATGAAGCCGTGGCACTGTTGCCGGAATTGATCGCCGATTTTGCCCAGGGCGCCCAGCGCCAGCGCGATGAAGTCGACGCCCTGGCCGCCCGTGCCCATGGGTTGGCCAGTGGTGTCGCCGTGACGGCCGCCGAGCCCCATGACCCGCTGCTGCTGGAGATCTTTCGCAACGAAGCCCTGAGCCACCTCGACAGCCTCAACCGCTTCCTGGAACAGGCCGCCGAGCATGTGCCGCTGCAAGTCAGCGATGAACTGCAACGGGCCCTGCACACCCTCAAGGGCAGCGCCTACATGGCCGGCGTATCGCCCATCGCCGAACTGGCGCGGCCGCTGGATCACCTGACTCGCGAGTACAAGGCTCACCGCCTGCCGCTGGACCTGGATGAAGTGGAGCTGCTGCTGGAAGCCGAAGGCCTGTTCCAGCGAGGGTTGCGTCAGTTGGACAGCGACCCCCTTGCACCGATCTCGGGCGCGGCGGACCTGATTGCACGTACCCAACAGCTGCTCGAGCGTCAGCTCCAGGCGTTGCTCGACGCGCCCAGCAGTGGCCTGCGCATCAAGCGCAACCCGCACCTGATCGCCGATTTCCTGGCCCAGGGCATGGACATCCTGCTCGATGCCGAAAGCCTGCTGCGCCGCTGGCAGCAACATCCCGGCGAGCGCCAGGAACTCACCGCGCTGCTGGATGAGCTGACCACCCTCGGCGAAGGCGCGCATCACGCCGACCTGCATGCCATCGACGAGCTTTGCGAAGCCTTGCTCGACCTGTACGGCGCCGTGGAAGAAAGCAGCCTGGCGGTCAGCGAGCGGTTTTTCCAGGAGGCCGAACAGGCCCATGAAGCGCTGATCAACATGCTCGACCAACTCGCCGCCGGCCAGGAGATCAGCCCCGCGCCGGCTCGTGTACAGGCCTTGCGCGAGCTGTTGGATGAAGCCCTCGACCCCTCGGCCACCGGCCTGATCACACGCCAGGGCGACCGCGCGCCGAACATTGCCGAACTGGGCGCGGCTACGCGACAGTTGGAACACGCCACCACCGTGGACGATGAGATCGTCGAGATTTTCCTGGAAGAAGCGGTCGATATCCTCGACAGTGCCGGGCAATCCCTCAAGCGCTGGTTGCTGGAGCCCGAGAGCATGGCGCCGTTGTCGTCGTTGCAGCGCGACCTGCACACCCTCAAGGGCGGCGCGCGCATGGCCGAGATCGCGCCGGTAGCCGACCTGGCCCATGAACTGGAAGGCCTTTACGAAGGCCTGGTCGACCGTCGCTACAACTACTCCAACGAACTGTCCCAGGTGTTGATGGCCAGCCATGAACGGCTGGCGCTGCAGCTGGAAGAGCTGCACCAGCATCAGGCCCTGAGCGACAGCACGGAGCTGGTGGCCAAAATCCGGGCGCTGCGCCACAACGGCGCCCCGGCAGCCGCCACGCCGGCGAGCGACGCGTCGAGTGCCGACCCTGAGTTGCTGGAGATCTTTCTCGAAGAAGCCGCCGACATCCTCGACAGCTCCGGCGCCGCGCTGCTGCGCTGGCAGGCCGAGCCGAGCAATCGCCAGGAGGTCGAAACCCTGCTGCGCGACCTGCACACCCTCAAGGGTGGCGCGCGCATGGTCGAGATCGGTCCGATTGGCGACCTGGCCCATGAACTGGAGTTTCTCTACGAAGGGCTGTCCGCCGGCCAACTGGTTGCAAGCCCGGAGCTGTTCGCGCTGCTGCAAGGTTGTCACGATCGCCTGGCACAGATGATCGACGCGGTGGCCGACGGCTTGCCGGTGGGCTCGGTGGACAAACTGATCGAGCGCATCAAGAGCCTGGTGCACCCCAGCGACGAGCCGCTGGTGCCGGTGGCGTTGCCGACGGGCAAGGCCGAGGCGGCGGTGGACCCGGCCGCCGATACGGTAAAAATCTCGGCGGATCTGCTTGATGACCTGGTCAATCTGGCCGGCGAAACCTCGATCTTCCGAGGGCGGATCGAGCAGCAGGTCAACGATGCCAGCGTCGCCCTCAACGAGGTGGAAACCACCATTGAGCGCATGCGCGATCAGTTGCGCCGCCTGGACACCGAAACCCAGGGCCGCATTCTCAGTCGCCAGCAAGTCGAGGCCGAGCGCCTGGGCTACGAAGAATTCGACCCGCTGGAAATGGACCGTCATTCGCAACTGCAGCAATTGTCCCGCGCGCTGTTCGAGTCGGCCTCGGACCTGCTGGACCTCAAGGAAACCCTGGAACGGCGTAACCAGGACGCGCACAACCTGTTGCAGCAGCAGGCGCGCATCAACACCGAGTTGCAGGAAGGCCTGATGCGTACCCGCATGGTGCCGTTCGAACGCATGCTGCCACGGCTCAAACGTATCGTGCGGCAGGTGGCGAGTGAGCTGGGCAAGGATGTCGAGTTCATCGTCGGCAATGCCGAGGGCGAAATGGACCGCAACGTGCTGGAGCGCATGGTAGCGCCGTTGGAGCATATGTTGCGCAACGCCGTCGACCACGGCCTGGAGTCCCGGGAGGTGCGCCTGGCCGCCGGCAAGCCGGAAAAGGGCCGCATCACCCTCGACCTGACTCATGAAGGCGGCGATATCGTCTTCGACATGCGCGACGACGGTGCCGGCGTGCCGCTGGACGCGGTGCGGCGCAAGGCGATCAAGCGCGGCCTGCTCAGTCCTCAGCAAGAGATCAGCGACCGTGACGTGCTGCAGTTCATCCTGCAACCGGGCTTCTCCACTGCGGAAAAAATCACCCAGATTTCCGGGCGCGGCGTGGGCATGGACGTGGTGCATGAAGAAGTGCGCCAGCTCGGCGGTTCGATGGTGATCGACTCGACGCCGGGGCAGGGCGTGCATTTCCGCATCCGCCTGCCTTTCACCGTGTCGGTCAATCGTGCGTTGATGGTGCAGTGCGCGGACGAGCAGTACGCGATCCCGCTCAACACCATTGAGGGCCTGGTGCGTGTGCTGCCCCATGAACTGGCGGGCCACTATCAGCAGGACCCGCCGTGCTACGAGTATGCTGGCCAGCGCTATGAGCTGTTCTACTTGGGCGACCTGCTGCACACCGTCGCGCGCCCGAAACTGCTGGGCCAGTACCAGCCCGTGCCGGTGCTGCTGGTGCAGTGCAATGAGCGGCATGTGGCGGTGCATGTGGACGCCATGGCCGGCACGCGTGAGATTGTGGTCAAGGGCTTGGGCCCGCAATTTGCCGGGGTAAAAGGCGTCTCGGGGGCGACCATTCTCGGAGACGGTCGCGTGGTGCTGATCATCGACCTGCTGGCCCATATCCGCGCCCGGCCAGCGGCATTGCCGGCCCAGGCGAGCCACGCGCCGCTGATCCTCAACGATCCCCTGAAAAAGCGCCCGCTGCTGGTGTTGGTGGTCGACGACTCGGTGACGGTGCGCAAAGTTACCAGCCGCCTGCTGGAGCGCAACGGCATGAACGTACTCACCGCCAAGGACGGCATTGACGCCCTGGCCGTGCTTGAGGAACACACCCCGGACCTGATGTTGCTGGACATAGAAATGCCGCGCATGGACGGCTTTGAAGTTGCGATTCAGGTGCGTAACGACCCGCGGCTGATGCGCCTGCCGATCATCATGATCACCTCTCGCACCGGCCAGAAACACCGCGACCGCGCCATGGCCATCGGCGTCAACGATTACCTGGGCAAGCCGTACCAGGAGTCGGTGCTGCTCGAAAGCATCGCTTACTGGAGCAAGTCCCATGCTTGACCATCGCGCCAGCCAGGTCACCGGCCTGCTTCTGCCCCTGGCTGACCGGCACCTGATACTGCCCAACGTGGCCGTGGCCGAGCTGATCGATTTTCAGCGCGGCGAACCGGCCAGTGATGCGCCGCCGTGGTATTTGCGGCAAGTCACCTGGCGTGACCGGCAAATCCCCCTGATCAGCTTTGAAGCCGCCTGCGGCGAAGCTATTGTCGTCGGCGAACGCTCGCGCATCGTGGTGCTGAACGCACTGGGTGGGCGGCCGACCTTGAAGTTCGTCGCACTGGTGATCCAGGGGATTCCGCGGTCGTACAAGCTCGACAGCGAGCTGAGCTATGTGGACGTGCCGCTCAGCCCGCTGGAGCTGGCAGCGGTGCAGGTGGGCGAGCATGTGGCGAAGGTGCCGGATTTGATGGGGCTGGAAGCCTTGCTGGTCGAGTCAGGCCTGGCCTGAGCTGCGCATTTTCTGAGAAATGAAAGGCGTCCTATGATGAGGGGCCTTTTCCGGTTCAGGGACGCTGCAGCCGATGAAAATCAGCAATCAGCATACCCGCCAGATACACCATCAAAATCACCACGCCCGCGTCCAATAAACGCCAGACTTTTGCCGAACGGAATAGCCCCGTCAACCTCTGGCATCCCAACGCCAAAACCACAAACCACACCAGCGACGCAGTCATTGCTCCGACGGCAAAGAACGCTTGTTGGCTGACGGGCTTTACCGCGCCAATAGAGCCAATTAGCACCACGGTATCCAGCCAAGCATACGGATTGGCAAATCCAAGTATCACCGCTGTGCGCAGCAATCCCCGTTGTGAGGTGAGGTTGCTTCGAGTGTCCGGCATCGACTGGTTACGCAGACAAGCCAATAACCGCTGCCAGCCGAACCACAATAGGTAGGCCGCTCCCGACAGCAGCAGAAACGCCACTAAACCTGGCTTTGTGCCAAGTAACGAGCCCAAGCCCATGACCCCAAGAGCGATGAGGATGATGTCGGCGAACACGCATACCGCCACCACCCCCCAGACAGGGCTGCGACTGACACCCTGGCGAATAACCAGGGTGTCCTTCGGTCCAGGAGCGGCGAACAGTCCGATGCCCAGTAACAGGCCTTCGAGATAAAAAGCGTTGAAGTCTGGAGTCATGAAGCGCTCAGCCGCCTGTGTATCAGATCAATTGAAGGGGGTGATTACCGAAGCTGGTATGGCGCGTGTTGGCGGCGTTTTTCAAGTCGATCGGCTGGTGGCGGAAAAAGCTTGTCAGTTCCTGCTCCGAATCAGGGTTGACGAAGTAAATGAGAGAGCTGCGCGGCATTGGTCTCCGAGGCGTCAGAACCGCGTGGTACGCAGCGGGAATCGCACAATCCGAGAGCTCGGTCAGTAACGATCCGGCCAAGATTGCTACCTCGTTCTCCAAGAGGCGCACCGGCTCCAGCGAGCTGCCTCGAACCAGAACGAGGCCATCACGAGTAGGCTTGATAAATGACAACAGATGACCATCCTCGTGAGGATCCTGAGCAAACTGGCGCTGACCCGACCCGGAATTAGCTCCATAGACACACAGTTGCAGATAGGACGCTGCACGCAAAGAGTTCAACGAAGTGGCTCCAAACTCCGCGCAAATTCCGTCCATCAATCCCTGGGCAAGCTCGCTGATCTGTTGTTCAAAAGCTGTGACGGCGGCAAAAAAATCACTTCGTGTGAATTCAAAGGCTCTTCGTTTTAATGAATGTGCAGGCCAGTAACAAAATCGCTCACATAGGTCTGGCTGCTCCTCAAGGCTCGAGTACTCAGCGCCAAAGGGGAAAAATCCATCGGTGCCTTTTTCGAAGGAAAACGAGGCTTTGGTGGCTGGTGATATTGCGGGGTATCCATCAACGATTTTTTTGTAATCCAGCAGCATCGCTTCTGATATTTGCAGGGTGCCGAAGCCTGTTTGAGCAATGGATTCACAGCACGCTTTAATGTGGTTCATGGCTATATCCAAAGGTAGATGTAAAGGAATGCAACAAACACTAGGTTCGCAAGCATGCGAGAAACTACGACACTGGATATGACCGGCTAAAAGGGTGCCATCCATGTCCTTCACAACATCGCCAGCAGGTGGCGAGTGTGCATGGTTCAAGACACGGGGCGGCGGACAGGTTGTCTTTTTTGGCGGACAAAGAAATGACGTTCACCTAAAAACGGGAACCGTACACTTCGTATGAATATAAGAACGCGAGATACCCTCAGGTCATTGGTTGCACGGCGCAGCCGCGAATTGGGCAAGCCGCTGACTGCGCTGGCCAAGGAAGCAGGAATTTCCAGGACTTACCTGTACGGTCTAGCGGCTGGAGCGTCCAGGGACCCATCGGTACGCACGCTGATCAAGCTGGCGAAGGCATTGCAGGTTTCTCCCTTGCTGTTGTTTCGCTACTTCGCTGACCTGACAGGCGCGCCCGCTAATGCGTGCTCAATGGCTACCACCAATCGGGCTGCAGGTATTGATGATCCGGAGGACGTTGCGGTGTTCAATGCCGATGTCACGACGCCTGATCAAGCCGTCGTGTTGCCGGGGGAAGTTTTTCAGAAAACCTGGGAGATTCAGAACCTGGGCACACGACCTTGGCGAGGGCGACGACTGGTGCGTGTTGATAGGGAATATGTGATTGCCCGCCGCGCAGATCCACAAGGCCAGTTGGAGGTTGTGATGGATATTCATTTGCGTAGCCTGCACAGCGAGCTCCCTATTGCCGATACGCTGCCGGGCCAGCCGGTGCATATCAGTGTGGAGTTTGCAGCACCCAAAGAGACCTGCACGGTGGCTTCAGTCTGGAGAATCGAGGATGAGCAGGGGAAACCCTGTTACGGGCCTGCGTTCATTTTGCATGTAGTGGTTAACGTCATGGCGCGTTGAGCGTCCGGTTGGCTTTTTCCTTAGTCAATCCGCGCAAACCGCTCAATCATCGGCTGCTCCCGATGCTCGGCCTGCCACAAGTCGTGGGCACTTTGCATCGACAACCATAACTGCGCAGTACTCACGCCGGCTCGCTCCAACCTGACGGCAAGGTCTGGGCTGACGGGGGCGTGGCCATGCAAGATCCTTGAAAAAGTCTCGCGGGCGAAGCCATGGCGTCTGGCAATTCGGTGATGGTAATACCGAGGGCCGGGACTACATCCTCAAGCAGAATTTCGCCTGGGTGAGGTGGGTTGTGCATGGCTATATGGGGCTTAGTGTTCGGACTCATCATGTTTGCCCTTGGTGGGATTTGGACGAAAAAGGCTAGAGAGGCGAGTCCCGAGCAACAACCTGAAATCCTTGTCGGAATATTCTGTGTGGCGAGCGGGCTTGCCCTAATGCCGTTCAGTTAAGCGAAAGTGATTCACTGTAGGAGCGAGCTTGCTCGCGAAAAACGCCCAGGCAACGCGTTCATTCTCGATAAGCGCGGTGGCCCTGAGTTCTTCGCGAGCAAGCTCGCTCCTACAAAAAGCCTTAACTGAACGGCATTAGGGCTTGCCCCGCGTTGGGCTGCGCAGCAGCCCCAAAACCTGCCAACTCGGTTTACCTGAAGCAACGCATTTATCTTGCTGGGGCTGTTGCGCAGCCCAACGCGGGCGGTGCGACGATTCGACAAGCCCGCTCGCCACAGAAAGCGCTTTGCGCTTGCGAGGTGTGACCAGCCTTCGGATTTTTCCTGCAAGATTTTGGGCCGTGCATGAACTTGTCGCGTGCAGCCCGCGCGCCTAGTCTTCGACCCTTCATCGCAAAAAACGGTGACACGGACGTGCAAGTCCGGTTACATGTCGGCGCACCAACGCCCATAGCCATTCAGCGGGCGTTTTTTATGCCTGCTGTATTTGTTATGGCGGCTGTGCGTGGGAGACCTTTCGGGGTCTGCCGGGGTCCGATATGCCCGGTCTTGCACACCTGCGCACAGCTGCCACCTTAATTCGCGTGCAAGCGGAAAAGGGCAGTCTCCATCACATATCGGAGTTGTAAATCATGGTCAAACCTACACCCAATCCACCCACAAGCCTCTTCACGGTAAACCCCCACCAAAACACCGAAACCCTGCTGGTCAACGCCAGCGAAACGCTGTCCTCCCTCAACGCATTGACCTGCAACCTGGCCTTCGACCTGGACACTTCCCTGCGCGCCATCATGCTCGGGATCCAGCAAATGGCCGAGTTGGGGCAGTTGTTAGTGGATAGAGCACTGGAACAGGTAAGCCCTTCGCCGGAAAAGGTTCCAAACAGGGGCTGATCATTTCCTTTTGGGATCGCTATCTAACAGACACCACTGAGCAAATGTGGGAGGGGCGGTGCGACGATTCCACTTGCTCCCGATGGCGGTGTATCAGCCTCAGTAACTGTTACTGAACCATCACTATCGGGGTAAGCCCCTCCCACAATCTGTAGAGCTCAATCATCGGCTGCTCCCGATGCTCGGCCTGCCACAAGTCGTAGGCGCTTTACATCGACGGCCATAGCCGTGCGGTAGCCACGCCGGCCCCAAAAAGTCTTACTTTGCTCCTAACCGATGTAAGACGTGGATCGAAAAGTAGTCTGAAGTTTCTGTAAGTTCATTTCCCGAGTTTTGGCTGATTTTTGAGTGCTAGCTTTTGACGCTCAACCCCATCAGCGAAGGATTCGCAAATGGCTGTCCCTCCAATGCCCCCAGGCGTGTCGCTGCAAGACAATATCGCCCTGGCCAACAACCGCAGGATGCATTTGAAGCCTGGTTCGGCGTTCACCTATTCATGGTTTTACTCACAAGTCAGAGGGCGTGGCCCTTGGGATTACAAACAGAAAAGTCGCGAGTACGAGGCGTTTGGTAACTTCAACTATGGGGTTACCGGAACGGTGTTGGGTATCCCCGAAGGTGTGTTGCTTAGAGCGGCAGGTGCTGCGCAAAAATCAGCGGGTACCTCTCGGACGGAATTTGGAGATTGGTGGGGTGATGCGCCATATGGCGATGACCATAGCGACCAGCATTGGATCAAGGAGGGCATCGAATATGCCAGAGCTCAAGGGTATTAAGTGGTCGGTCCAGGTCTTGCTCAACGGGTTGCTGGTGGTGTGTCTCGGGTACTTGGGCGTTGGTTGGTTGATGAGTCCCGGTACACCGGAGTTGGATGAGGTAGTACTCAGGTATTCCTTGAGTAACGGCAACTCTATTTATGGCGTGCGGAATAGTCAGGGTGGTGCGACGGTGGGCTTTTCCTACAGGTACTACGTCCATAAGAATCTGGGTAATGATCACGAAATACTCACGTCATTGGTGTCGGCACATCCATTTCTAAAAACCAAGGAGCCTGATGTCCAAGTGACCCAGGTGGATGGAGTCCTCCACCTCATTGTTCGTGGGGAGGTTTATGAGTACCGCAGCTACCCGCTTGACGCTTTGGGGGCTGTGAGCATCGACATGAGGCTGTAGGCCTGCTGGCTTCGGATTTTTCCTGCAAGATTTTGGGCCGTGCATGAACGTGTCGTGTGCAGCCCGCGCGCCTAGTCTTCGTCCGTCATCGCAAAAAACGGTGACACGGACGTGTTCCCACGCTCCCGCGTGGGAATGCAGCCCGTGACGCTCCGCGTTGCCTATGCGCAGTAGTCGAAATTTGCAGCGTCTGGCGGGACGCGGAGCGTCCCGGGAGACATTCCCACGCAGAGCGTGGGAACGATCACCTCGATCCATTACTCCAGCCGTAATGATCCGTCGCCCAGCTTGATTGATGACCCCCTGAATCACTCCTAAGGTACAGCCCACGACAGCAAACCCGTGGAGCGACCATGACAACAACAATAAACCCCGACTCGCGCTGGACGCGGCGGCGTGACGAGAAGCTGCGGCGGCTCGGGCTGGTCAAAAAAATCGCAGACGGGGCGGTTTTGCCCGGCGACAGGATTGTCGAGGCCCTGGAAGCCCTGATCCTCCCCGGCGACCGCGTGGTGCTGGAGGGCAACAACCAGAAGCAGGCCGACTTCCTCTCGCGCTCCCTGGCCAAGGCCGACCCGGCCAAGCTTCACGATTTGCACATGATCATGCCCAGTGTCGGGCGGTCCGAGCACCTGGACCTGTTTGAAAAGGGCATCGCGCGCAAGCTGGACTTTTCCTTCGCCGGCACCCAATCCCTGCGCATCAGCCAGTTGCTGGAAGACGGTCTGCTGGAAATCGGTGCGATCCACACCTACATCGAACTCTATGCCCGCCTGGTAGTGGACCTGATCCCCAACGTCGTACTTTCCGCCGGTTTCATGGCCGACCGCGCCGGCAATATCTACACCGGCGCCAGCACCGAGGACACCCCGGCGCTGATCGAGCCCGCAGCCTTCAGCGATGGCATCGTCATCGTGCAGGTCAACCAGTTGGTCGACGACGTCACTGACCTGCCCCGTGTCGACATCCCGGCCAGTTGGGTGGATTTCGTGGTGGTGGCCGACAAACCGTTCTACATCGAGCCGCTGTTCACCCGCGACCCCCGCCACATCAAGCCCGTACATGTGCTGATGGCGATGATGGCGATCCGTGGCATCTACGAAAAACACAACGTGCAGTCGCTCAACCACGGTATCGGTTTCAACACCGCTGCCATCGAACTGATCCTGCCCACCTACGGCGAATCCCTGGGCTTGAAGGGCAAGATCTGCCGCAACTGGACCCTCAACCCGCACCCCACCCTGATCCCGGCGATTGAAAGCGGTTGGGTGGAAAGCGTGCATTGCTTCGGCACCGAACTGGGCATGGAAAACTACATCGCCGCCCGGCCGGATGTGTTCTTCACCGGCCGCGATGGCTCGATGCGCTCCAACCGCATGGTCTGCCAACTGGCCGGCCAATACGCAGTGGACCTGTTTATCGGCGCCACTCTGCAAGTCGATGGCGACGGCCATTCCAGCACCGTGACCCGTGGTCGCCTTGCCGGCTTTGGCGGTGCGCCGAACATGGGCCACGACCCGCGCGGCCGTCGCCATGGCACCCCGGCATGGTTGGATATGCGCCACGGCGACGCACCGCAAGCGCTGCTCGAACGCGGCAAGAAACTGGTGGTGCAGATGGTTGAAACCTTCCAGGAGGGCGGTAAACCGACCTTCGTCGACACCCTTGATGCCGTGGAGGTGGCGCGCAAAAGCGGCATGCCCCTGGCGCCGATCATGATCTACGGCGACGACGTCACCCACCTGCTTACCGAAGAAGGCATCGCTTACCTGTACAAGGCGCGCTCTCTGGAAGAACGCCAGGCGATGATCGCCGCCGTCGCCGGGGTCACCGCCATCGGCATGCGCCATAACCCCAAGGACACCGCGCGCCTGCGCCGCGAGGGTTTGATTGCTTTGCCCGAAGACCTCGGCATCCGCCGCACCGACGCCACCCGCGAGTTGCTGGCCGCCAAGAGCGTGGCCGACCTGGTGGAGTGGTCCGGTGGCCTTTACAACCCGCCCGCCAAATTCAGGAGCTGGTAAATGCGCGCCCTCAAACTGCACGAACTCAGCCTCGCGGATCGCCTGGCGGATATGGCCGTCGACGCGCTGATCGACGAAGCCGACCTGTCGCCCAAACCCGCCCTGGTGGACCGTCGCGGCAACGGCGCCCACCACGATTTGCACTTGGGCCTGATGCACGCGTCGGCGTTGTCGCTGTGGCCGATGTTCAAGGCAATGGCCGAGGCGGCGATTGAATTCGGCGAGGTCGGTTTGCCGCTGCGCGAAGCGCTCGGCCGAATCGGTCGCGAAGGCGAGCAGGCGATGCTCGTCACCACCAACGGTGTGAATACCCATCGCGGCGCGATCTGGGCCCTCGGCTTGCTGACCGCATCGGCTGCCCTGGAACCGCGCGCCATAACGCTGAACGCCGCCAGACTGGCCCTGCTCAACGACCGTTATGCACCTCAACCGATGAGCCACGGCGCCCAGGTCGCGCAACGCTACGGTGCACGCGGTGCCCGTGAAGAAGCGCAACTGGGCTTCCCCGCCGTGACCCAGCGCGGCCTGCCGCAACTGCACCAGAGTCGCCGCCGGAACGCCGGTGAACAGAACGCGCGTCTTGATGCCTTGCTGGCGATCATGACCGAGCTGGCCGACACGTGTGTGCTCTACCGCGCCGGCACCGAAGGCCTGCAAGCCATGCAACACGGCGCCCAAGCGGTGCTCGACGCCGGCGGCAGCGCCACCCTGGCCGGCCGCCGCAGCCTGCACGCACTGGACAACCAACTCCTGGCCCTGAATGCCTCCCCCGGCGGCGCCGCCGACCTGTTGGCCGCCTGCCTGTTTATCGACCGCCTCGACGGAGCGTTGTGATGGAAACCTTATCCTTTGAATTCCCCGCCGGGCAGCCGCCAAAAGGCCGCGCGCTGGTAGGTTGCGTCGGCTCGGGCGACCTGGAAGTGCTGCTGGAGCCGGGCACGGCGGGGCGATTGACCATTCAGGTGCAGACCTCAGTGAACGGCGCCGAGCAGCGTTGGCTGCACCTGTTCGAGCGGATCTTCCAGGAGCACACGCCACCGGCCCTGAATATTGATATCCACGACTTCGGCGCCACCCCCGGCGTGGTGCGTCTGCGCCTGGAACAGGGTTTCGAGGAGATCGACCATGACTGACTTGCTCAGCAAACACAGCTTTGTCGAACTCGGTGCACGCCAGCGAGCCAAGGCGCTGCTGGATGCCGGTACCTTTCGCGAACTGATCGACCCGTTCCAGCGCGTCATGTCGCCCTGGCTTGGCCGCCAAGGCGTGGTGCCGCAGGCCGATGACGGGGTGATCATCGCCAAGGGCAGCATCGGTGGCTTGCCGGTGGTGGTGGCGGCCATCGAAGGCAACTTCCAGGGCGGCAGCCTCGGTGAAGTCGGCGGAGCAAAAATCGCCGGTGCGCTGGAGCTGGCCGCCGAAGACAACCGCAACGGCATCCGCACCCGCGCCGTGCTGCTGCTGGAAACCGGCGGCGTGCGCTTGCAGGAAGCCAACCTGGGCCTGGCCGCGATTGCCGATATCCACGCGGCGATAGTCGACCTGCGCCAGCACCAGCCGGTGATCGGTGTGGTGGCGGGCAGCGTTGGTTGTTTCGGCGGCATGTCCATCGCGGCCGGGCTGTGCAGTTACCTCGTCGTGACCCGCGAAGCACGGCTGGGCCTCAATGGTCCGCAGGTGATCGAGCAGGAAGCCGGCTTGGAAGAATACGACTCCCGCGACCGTCCCTTTATCTGGAGCCTCACGGGTGGTGAACAGCGCTTCAACAGTGGCCTGGCCGACCGTTATGTCGCCGACGATGTGGCGCAGATTCAGCAGACCGTCAGCGCGTTGTTGCAGCAAGGCGTGCCCGCCCAGCAACGCAGTCGCCAGGCTGATTATTACCTCGCACGCTTGGCCGAGTTGGACGCCATACCGCAAATCGACCCGGCGACGGTGCGCGAGCTGTATCAAGGAGAACGGTCATGAGAGGCTTGCAGTGGTTCAACGCATTGAGCGGCGGCGCTCCACCTGTAGACGGTTTGCCGGCGTCGCTGAGGGTTGCCGACGCTGTATTGGGTGAGCAAAAGGTGCGCTTTGTCGCCGTGATCACGGACGCGCAAAACCGCTTCCCTCGGGCGCGCAATGGCGAAGTCGGCCTGCTCGAAGGCTGGGGCCTGGCCAAGGCCGTCGATGAGGCTATTGCCCGTGGCGACAAGCGCCCGATCATCGCCATCGTCGATGTGCCGAGCCAAGCCTACGGCCGTCGCGAAGAAGCCCTCGGCATCCATCAGGCCCTGGCCGCTGCCGCCGACAGCTATGCGCGTGCTCGCCTGGCCGGCCACCCGGTGATTGCGCTGCTGGTGGGCAAGGCCATGTCCGGTGCGTTCCTGGCCCACGGTTACCAGGCCAACCGCCTGATCGCCCTGCGTGATCCCGGTGTGATGGTGCACGCGATGGGCAAGGCTTCGGCCGCGCGGGTGACCATGCGCAGCGTCGAAGAGCTGGAAGCCCTGGCCGCCAGCGTGCCGCCCATGGCCTATGACATCGACAGCTATGCCAGCCTCGGTCTGCTGTGGGAGACCTTGTCGGTCAGCCAGATCGAACAGCCCACGGCGGACGATGTGGCGCGGGTCAGTGATTGCCTGGTGAATGCGATCAAGGATGTCGGCAGCACCGATCTGCGCGGGCGCCTGGGCGCGACTAATCGCGCGGCGTCCAGTCATGTTCGCCAACTGCTGCGGGAACAATGGTGAACGCCCACGACTTGCTCTGGGGCATGACCCCGGCGCACCTGCCCGCCGATGCACCGGCCTGGGGGCTGGAGGCGCTCGGCGCCGGCCACCCGGTGGTGGTGCGCCGCGCCATCGCCGCACCGGGTTATGTGGCGGTTGGTGTGCGCGGGCGTTTGCGTGAGCAGCGTTTCGCCGCCGAGATGCCGCTGGCGGCGGTGCAGCGGCGCGTGGCCCCGGAAGCCCTGCGCGACGTGGTTTCGTCACGGGATTTACCCGCGCTGCAAGCGCTCGCTCAATTGCGTTCGGTGCTGGTGCAACAGACATGGGGCGTCAGCGGTAGCGCAGGGTTTGAATTGGCCACCGGCATCGAAGCGTTGCATGCTCGTAGCGATCTGGATTTGATCCTGCGTACGCCCAAGCGCCTTGAACGCGCGTATGCCGACGACCTGCTGGCGATCCTGGACGCCACGGTGTGCCCCGTCGATCTGCAACTGCAAACCCCGTTCGGCGCTGTCGCCTTGCGCGAGTGGGCCAGCGGCTCACGCCGTGTGCTGCTGAAAACCGATCGCGGCGCCCACCTCGTGCTCGACCCCTGGCAGGCCGTGGCATGAGCAGCCTCCTGGTGTTTCCGGGGCAGGGGGCGCAGCGACCCGGCATGCTCCAGTCGTTGCCCGAACCTGTACTGGAAGAAGCCAGCGATGCTCTTGGCGAAAACGTGCGCCTGCTCGACTCCGCGCAAGCCCTGGCCAGTACCCGCGCCGTGCAGTTGTGCCTGTTGATCGCAGGTACGGCCCACGCTCGCCTGTTGGCGCGCACCCCGGACTATGTGGCGGGCCTGTCCATCGGCGCCTACCCGGCTGCGGTGATCGCCGGGGCCCTGGATTTTGCTCAGGCAGTAAAACTGGTAAGCCTGCGCGGCGAACTGATGCAAAACGCTTATCCACACGGCTACGGCATGACGGCGATCATCGGCGTGGAGTTATCCACCGTCGAAACACTTCTCGCCGCCATCCACAGCCCCGAAACCCCGGTGTACCTGGCCAATATCAACGCCGATAACCAGAGCGTGATCGCCGGCAGCGACGAAGCCATGAAGCGCGTCGCCGCGCGTATCAAAGGCAACGGCATCGCCAAGCGCCTGGCCGTGAGTGTGCCGTCCCATTGCGCGCTGCTGGCGCAACCGGCCGAGGCCCTGGCCCAGGCATTTGTCCCGCTCAAGGCGCCGCGCATCACCTACCTGAGCAGCACCCGAGCGCGGCCGATTCACAACCCCGAACACCTGCGCGACGATCTGGCCTTCAACATGTGTCGCGTCGTTGACTGGCGCGGCACGGTGCAAAGCGCCTACGAACGCGGTGTGCGCCTGCAAATCGAAGTGCCTCCGGGCGCCGTGCTCACCGGCCTGTCACGCCGCGTGTTCGAGCAAGGCACGGTGATCGCCTGCGAGGGCGCGCGCCTGGATACCTTGCAGGCCCTGCTGGAAGAGGAGGAGCGCCGCCACCGATAAAGCACTACCCAAGGCTGTCGAAGCACAAAAACAACAATGTCGATCGAGCACTTTGAGGACAACAACAATGATTATTTACGGTGTGGCACTGCTGGCGATCTGCACGCTTGCAGGGGTGATCATGGGCGACATGCTTGGCGTGTTGCTGGGCGTCAAATCCAACGTGGGCGGGGTGGGGATCGCCATGATCCTGTTGATCTGTGCCCGCCTGTGGATGCAAAAGCGCGGCGGCATGACCAAGGATTGTGAGATGGGCGTGGGCTTCTGGGGCGCCATGTATATCCCCGTTGTTGTGGCGATGGCCGCGCAGCAGAACGTTGTAACCGCGTTGCACGGCGGGCCGGTCGCGGTGCTCGCCGCCATCGGATCGGTGGTGGTCTGCGGTTGCACCATTGCCTTGATCAGCCGCACGCATAAAGGCGAACCGTTGCCCGATGAAGAGCCGCTGATCGTGCCTGCGGGAGGTCGCTGATATGTGGGATCTCATCGAAAAGGGCCTGGAGCATAACGGCCTGATCACTGCGTTTGCCTTTGTTGGCGTGGTGATGTGGATTTCCGTGGTGCTGTCCAGGCGCTTGACCTTTGGCCGCATCCACGGCTCGGCGATTGCCATTGTGATCGGCCTGGTACTGGCCTGGGTCGGCGGCACGATTAGCGGTGGCCAGAAAGGCCTGGCCGACCTGGCGCTGTTTTCTGGCATCGGCCTGATGGGCGGCGCGATGCTGCGTGACTTCGCCATTGTCGCCACGGCGTTTGAAGTGCAGGCCACCGAAGCGCGCAAGGCCGGGATGATCGGCGTGGTTGCGCTGCTGTTGGGCACCGTCCTGCCGTTTATCGTCGGCGCGAGCATGGCCTGGGCATTTGGTTATCGCGATGCGATCAGCATGACCACCATCGGCGCGGGTGCCGTGACCTACATCGTCGGCCCGGTGACCGGCGCGGCGATTGGCGCGACGTCCGATGTGATGGCGCTGTCGATTGCCACCGGCTTGATCAAGGCGATCCTGGTGATGGTCGGCACACCGGTGGCGGCGCGCTGGATGGGCTTGGACAACCCGCGCTCGGCGATGGTCTTCGGTGGCTTGGCCGGCACCGTGAGCGGCGTGACCGCAGGGCTGGCGGCGACGGACCGGCGCTTGGTGCCGTATGGCGCGTTGACGGCGACGTTCCATACCGGGCTTGGGTGCTTGCTCGGGCCTTCGCTGCTGTACTTCATTGTGCGTGGGTTGGTCGGCTGACGATCGTTCCCACGCTCCGCGTGGGAATGCATCCTGTGACGCTCCGCGTCACGCCTTCAAGAGCGGACGCAGAGCGTCCAGGGCTGCGTTCCCACGCGGAGCGTGGGAACGATCATCTCAAGTCTGGCGGTTGGCATACATCCGACACTCGGCCAGCAGCGCCAGTAAATTCGGGTCTCGCTCCTTGGCCTTCAAGAACACCACGCCAATATGCTGCTGCAACCGATACCTGGCTTGCAGCGGTATCAGCTTCACGCGGTTCTCGTACACCGCCGCGATTCTGCCCGGCAGCAGCGCATAACCTACCCCCGAGCTGACCATGCTCAACAGCGTGAAGATGTCATTGACCTGCATCGCCACCTTCGGCTCGAACCCCGCCTGCTTGAACACTCGGTTGCCGTCCTGGTGGGTGGCGAAGCCTTGAGTCAGGGTGATGAAGGTGGCGTCGCGCACGTCGGCCAGGTCGATTTCCTGCTCGCGGTCGAAAGGCGAGTCGGCCGGGGTGGCGAGGAAGATATCGTCGCAGAACAGTTCGATCTGTTCGCAGTCCGGATCGTTGGCGTGTTCGTCCAGGGAGATGAGGATCGCGTCGACTTCCATGTTCTTGAGCTTATAGAGCAGGTCGAAATTGGAGCCGAGGATCAGGTCGATGTTGAGTTCGCTGCGGCGTATCTTCAGGCCCATGATCAGTTGCGGCACGGTTTTGACCGTCAGCGAATACAGCGAGCCGAGCTTGAAACGTTCGGCGGAGAAACCGGCGGCCTCGCGGGTCAGGCGCACGCTGTCGACCACATCGGCGATCAGTTTCTGTGCGCGCTCTTCGAGCACGTAGGCGCTCTCCAGCGGCGTGAGGTTGCGCCCCTCATGTTTGAACAGCGGGCAGCGCAGGGCGTTTTCCAGTGAATGAATGGCGCGGTGCACGCTGACATTGCTGGTCTGCAGCTCGGCGGCGGCGCGGGCCAGGTTGCTGGTGCGCATGAACGCCAGGAAGATTTCGAGTTTTTTGAGGGTGAATTCTTCGTCGATCAGCATGGCCGTGGCTCTGGTTCGCGTGGGGTCGATTGTGCCCGCAAAAGCGCTCGGCGTCCTCGGAACGTCACACGGCACTTGCACTCTGATGCGCAAGGCCGGAGGCTTGCGGCCAGTCGTCAACGGTTACGGGAGGTCAGTGATTCATGTACCACGGGGAACGATTCAACGCCTGGAGCCATTTGCTCGGTGCCGTCGCGGCGTGTATTGGCGCCGTATGGATGCTGGTGGTAGCCAGTCTGGATGGCAGCCCCTGGAAGATCGTCAGCGTGGCGATTTATGGCTTTACGCTGATGGTGCTGTACAGCGCGTCTACTGTGTATCACAGCGTGCAGGGGCGGCGAAAAGAGATCATGCAGAAGGTCGATCACTTTTCCATCTACCTGCTGATCGCCGGCAGCTACACGCCGTTCTGCCTGGTGACCCTGCGCGGGCCGTGGGGTTGGACGCTGTTCGGGATTGTGTGGGGGCTGGCGGTGATCGGCATCCTGCAGGAGATCAAGCCGCGTTCCGAGGCGCGCATTTTGTCCATCGTCATTTATGCGGTGATGGGCTGGATCGTGCTGGTGGCGGTCAAGCCGCTGATGGCCGCGCTGGGCACGGCGGGGTTTATCTGGCTGGCGGCGGGCGGCGTGCTGTACACCGTCGGCATCATCTTTTTTGCCCTGGAGCATCGCCTGCGGCATTCCCATGGTATCTGGCATTTGTTTGTGATCGGCGGCAGCGTGCTGCATTTCGTGGCGATCATGCGCTACGTACTCTGACAGCCGACTCGATCAAAAAGTGGGAGGGTGCTTGTCGCACCGTCCCACCCCGATGGCGGTGGGCCAGTGACGAATAGGTTGGCTGACGCTGGTTTACATTGAAAATTTACTTTTCTTTCAGCTGTTTGTAAGTAGTAGAAAAGCAGTAAGCTCCCATGAGCATTATTAAACCATAGCTTAGCCCATTCATTATTTTCTCTGGAGAAAAGAAAAGGCTGCTTACCATAACTGTAAATATAACCGAAATTGTCGTTACGAGTTCGGTGATTAGAAAGAAAGAGAATATTTCCTGTCTACATGCACGATCTAGAACTTCATTTGATGTGACTCTGGTCATTATGATTCCAATCCCAGCCCCAAAAAAACAGAAGGCCGAAAGAATCAGGAAGTATGAAGTGTTTGTGTTGTCAATGGCCGTTGGCAGGGATATGGCAACGGTTATGAAAAAGCAAAAAAATGAAAATATTGAGCCGGATTTTTTGAGTGTCGGCTGGGATAGTCCCACGACTCCGAGAACCGTAGACGCCAAAAAAACTACAAAGGCTGTTAGTGAGCTTCCTAGCCAAGATAAACCTTCAGGTATGTCTGTCGAGGGTTTGTGTCGATATAATAAGCCAATTGCGTACATGAGGATCAACATCTCAAAAGTATTGCCTGCTACGTATCCCAAAAACTGGCTAGGGTATTTAGAGATGACTTTAAAGTGATGAATATAATAAAGGCGGGTTCGGTGCTTTGAGCTGTTCTTTTTAGTGAGAACTGGCTTGAGATCATGGTAGGAGACGTAAGTCTGAATGACTCGGCATAGTAATATTGGCAACATCGTCACTAGCATGGCGTACAGGTAGTATCCGCTACTCATCATGAGTGATGCTATCAGTAATAGAGTTAATGGAGTCCCTATGCGTATGTGCAGGTGTTTTTTAAAAGCTCCCACGTAATCTGCGCTATGTCCAGTAAGGTGCAGGTGGAGGTCGTTGTAGGCCGGCCTGAAAGATGATCGCAGGCAGCCAGTGCCTATTGAGTCGAAGGTGAATGAAATAAGTATCAAGCACCAACTAATATGCCAGTAGTCGAGTAGCGCTAAATAAAATCCGGTGGTTAAAAAAATAGCGCATGCAAACTTGAATATGAACCCGTAAATTGTTGTGTATGCCGTACCAAAACGGTTTGCAAACGAATGCCCAACGTAAAACTCAATAACCAGAGAAATTAGCAGCTGTGTAATGAGCGAGAACTCTAAGGAAAAACTCCCAAGCTTAGGGTTGGTTGCTATCAGAGCCAGTTCTAGTATCGTTACACCCATCGCGATGCCACCATATAGTGCGTCTGAGCGGGAGACAATATTGGTGGCGCTTTTCATAGGCTGACCCTGAAAGTTTTGCCGGGTTCAAGTACTAGATTTTTATAAAAGATCGACGGGGCATGAGCTCTACCATAAAACATTAGTGTCGTGTAAATGGAGTCCAAGTCGAAAGGAACTAAAGTGAGAGAACGTCCTGCGGGCGGGGTAGAGACATATTTGTATTGTGTGTCTCTCCTATTTCGAAAATCTTCGTAAAGCAGTAGTTCGTAATCGATAGGGGGGAATTGAGTTTTTATCTTCTGTAGAAAAATTTCACACGCCGCGGCGTTTAAATTTTTGTAGATTTTCGAGGTTTTATCAAAACGATCAAATACGGCGATTAAAACTTCCTCTCCATGAATTGATTCTAGATACCTGATCGTATAGGGCCATCTTCTACTGATGTGCCTAGAGATGTCTAAATACCTTCTGATGCTTTCAAACGCGAAGTGTTTTTCTTCCGAGGATGTTGGAGTTGATAGCAAGTTATTAGGTTCATATATTTTTGAGAAAAATATAGTTGTTGAGATATGGCAGGATTTTTTCATTTTTTATTCGCTTCTATGAGCGCCTTTTTTATGAGAATTATGTTGCTGTTTTCAACATCTAGCGGTGCTCCCTCCATTTCCAACAAAATGTTGTGCGTTTTTAGGCTTTTTATTACCGCGCTTTTAAATGTTTCGGTTAGTTCGTTTTTGAAGTGGTCTGAATGTTGGTCAAGCCAGACGGGAATACCATTCCATAGCCAAGACTTCACTCCTGAGATGTGTAGCGTCTTAATTAGATTCCAAATTTCGTGGGCAGCGCAGGGCAAATCGAACGCTAGACCTTTAGTTTTACAGTAGCCAAGATAGTGCCCAATATCAAACGCCATCATGCATTCAGAGCGCCTGCACAGCTCTAGGTAAAACTCCCAAAATTCTATGTTTCCAAATTCGCTATAGATTGGTGGGTTTTCCAAAACTACAGGTATTTCAAAGTAGTCATTTATGAATCTGGCATTGTCAGCAGTGGTTTTTAATGTTTCTTTATTCATAGGCGGATTGGTTTGGTGAGCGCCCAAAAATAGATTGCCATTCCTCCAAATTCCGATGTCTTCCTCGATATAAATTATAGGAAGTGTGGCTAGCGCCTCCTTCAGGTTTTTTAAGTCTGCCAAGTCAGTAACCCCTGAGAAATTGATGTCTACGGGGTGTGCGGACATCGTAAAGTCTGCGGATAGGCATATATCAGTTAATGAGCTTTCTATTTTATCCCAAGGGCGTATACCCAAACTAAAGTGGCGAATCGGTGTTTGATTATATATATGGTTGTTGTCAGTGCGATGCTGAACGAATTGTTTTAGTTTCTCTACGTCGCCGCTAATGCCTATGCGAATTGAGCGGTTGTTCATAAATCACCCGTTTGAATGTTGGTTATAAGGATCTACCTATAAGTTCGCCTCTCCTACCTCCTGAACCAGTTGTCGGTGTTTCTAGGATTTTGAGTTTGGGCGCGTTGACCGGTTTGTCATCGGCGATAGCTTTGTTGATTGTTGCCACATAGTTGATAAAGAATGGCTCGCGGTTAATTTCAGTTGTTTTATCCGTGTTGTGGCAAAGCCACCATAAGACTTTGAATGGCATATGCTTTAAGTGAATATTTAGCAAGGAGTGGTAGGCTGTCTCTGTAAGCGACGTATGTGTCCCAATTTTTTCAATGTTTGATTCGATTGCTTGTTCGAGTTGATTTAGTAGTGGGATTGCAAAGTTGTCTATATAGGCGGTATATATGTTATATACTTCGTGATTTTCAATAAATTCTCTGCTGTTTGGTAGCTGTGTCAGGTCAAGCTTTGTGCCTGTCTTTCTCTCCAGATTTTTTCTTACGGGGGTTCCTGGATACAACATCATAATATTGAAATAGTGATCTAAAGATTCGTGTTCTGTCAGCCCGGATTTTACCAAAAAAACTAAGTTTTCAATGATTTCTCTTTTTTGTTGGTCGTGATAAAACATTATAAAGTCAAGCCCGACATCGATCTTGTTGTTTTGTAGGGCTCTTACGGCATCAATATTGTTTTGCACGGTGACCCTTTTGTTCATGTAGTCTAGTTGCGACTGTGAGCCAGACTCGATGCCCATCTCGACAAGCCTTAGTCCCTGACTCACTAGTTTTGGTAGTTCGGATTGTAACTTTAGAAGGTAGCCTACCGTGGAGGAACTGCTCCATGTGACCCGGCCGTTAAATAAGTTGTACAGTTTCTCTGAGAATTCCAGCACCCTATCTTTACGAACGAAAAAATTCGCATCCATCATGTATATGTGTTCGAACGAGTAGTGCGTATAGGCTTCCGCTATCCAGCTAACAAGTGTCGTGGCTTCGATGGCGCGCCATTTTGGCCCCTCCTTGTCTGCTGCGACAATAGCGCAAAAAGAGCATGCTAATGGGCAGCCTCGACTGCTTGTCAATGCTATGGCTTTTCTCTGTTTAGAGTCTTTCCTATCTGTGAAATAAAGTTTTTGTAAGCGTTCCGAAGAGTATTCAAGGAGCGGGTTCTCCCAGTCCGCTGTGGGGAGTTGTATCTTTTCTATATAGGACTCTTTCAGCTTTCCAGATGTCGTAAGCCACACTGCGTTTGGTATTCTATTGAAGTGATTTTTATAAATGTGTTTTTTTGATTTTGTTTTGCGTGGGAACTGAGTGTGAGTATTATTAAATACGTCTATGAGTTTAGCAGTTGAATGCTCACCCTCGCCACGTATCGCTAACTCAAAGGTCCTGTTACTCGCACGCAGAAAATCTTCCGCTGCTAGGCTTATATGTGGGCCGCCACAAAAAATGAATGTTCCGGGCAAGGCATTTTTTATTGTTTTTCCCCATGTTATCGCTGCCTGCACATGACTGCTATATATTGAGATCCCTATAAAGTGTGGTGCCCAGTTGATTAAATCGGCTAGCTCGTCAATATCTGATGTGTATAGGTCGGAATAGTCAAAGATTTTACAAGTTGTGTGCTCGGAATTTTTTCTTACATAAGCTGAAATGTTCTGTAGGCCAAGCGGCATCACTTTTTGTGGGCCTTCGCCGTAGGGTAGAGCGACTAATGCGAGTCGACAGAGTTCGACAGGCTCACTCGTGCAAGGCGCGGAAAAGTTGTGAGCTTTTTTCATAAGAACTCCTCGCTTCACTGGCTTTAGCCAGGCAAAAAAAATCTGGATAGCGCTCCGCTATGAGCGCAGATTTCTCGTCAGACTCTAGTGCATCAATAAATTTATTTTTCGATATTTTTAGAAGGTGCGTCCCGTTATGGAAGAAGCAATATCCTAGTTCTGTTAGGCAGACTACTCCGATCTTCGTTTTTATTCTCATGCGGCGTTGATCCATCCGCTCTCAGTAATTGGACACTGTTTTACAGTGTCCAATTAGTAGCTAGTAGTACTTCATTAGAATTCGGGTGCCGTTTTTCCAGCAACCATGTCGTAACTTCCATCTGGTACCGGAGTTAAGGTCTCGACATCAGAGGCCAGTTCATCCAGATAGTCATCGTCATTTTCGTCTGCCATGATATTGCTCCTTTTTGTTTTTGATTTCAGCGTATTTGCAGTCGGATTAAGTGTCTTGCATGCCAGCAAGAATCGTGGCTGCTCTTATATAAAAGTCCCAGAGATTCTTTAAGTCAAATAAAAAATGAAATTTCAGAAATTTCCTAAGATTACTGTTTGCTTGTAAGAAAAGTCCCGCTTTGAAGGATGGCTCCTACGAGTATGTAGGATGAAGAGGCCATGGAGGCAATCGAATCGTTTGTGGTGTGCTTGTTTATTTTTTGGAATTATGGATTAACGGCTGACTCGTTACAGCAAAACTCTATTTTCGAAATTTCAAGACTTTTTAAGCAGTTATATCGTGCGAATGTAATCCGATTCCTATCTCTTGGTCTAAAAAACAGTCCTCTGAGCTGTTTCTGCGATCGAGACTCAGATTCCAATTTATGCATTAAGTAAGTGCTTTAACTGAGATAAACATATGGAGTAGGGCTTGCCCTCCTACATTGGATCTTCTGTGTTCCTACAGACGTTGCAGTAGTTCCCAGGCACGCTGCCCAACAACCCCCAACAACTTGGCCAACATATGCGGCGGTGGCTCATCTGCGCGGGTCAGGGCGTACAAGGTGATCGGCAACGGTGGTGTGAGCGGGCGGATGCAGGTGGTGGCGGTCGAGGCGCCGAGGGCGGTGAAGGGGTCGATGACCGTCAGGCCAGCGCCGGATTCGACCATGGCGCGGGCCAGGGAATAGGTTTGCACCGAGATTGTCACCCGGGGCGCGGGGTCGACGTTTTCCAGGTAGCTGTCGAGTTTGGCGGCCAGCGGATCGGCGCTGGAAAGGCCGATCAACGGCGCACCCGCCAGGTCCGCCAAGGGCAATGGCGTGCTCAGTTCGGCTTCGGTCCAGTAGCCTTTGGACGCCAACGCCACCAGCACACCGTTGGCCAGCACTTGGGTGGTCAACCCCGGGTGCCCGGAGAAGTTGAGGGTCAGCGCCAGATCAATCTCGCGCATCAGCAGTTTCTGCACCAACTCACGGCTGTGGTCGCTGGACAGCTCGCAGGCCATGTCCGGGTAATCGCGGGTCCATTCCAGGATTGCCGGCGGCAGCAGCGACAAGGCCAGCGCCGGGATCGCCCCGATGCGCACGCTCTGGCCCGGTGCGAGGCGCAAGCTCTTGGCCAGGCGCCGCACGGCTTGCAGGCTGTCGGTGACTTTATCGACTTCGCGCTCCAGCGCCAGCGCTTCCGGCGTGGGCTGCAACTTGCCGCGCACCCGCAGAAACAACGGGAAACCCAACTGCAACTCGGCGTGCTGCAGCACCTTGGTCACTGCCGGTTGTGACACGTGCAACAACTGCGCGGCAGCGCTGACGGAGCCGGTCTGGCGGATGGCCTGGAAGATTTCGATATGACGCAGGCGCATGGCAAGTCCATAACCTTTGTTTATAGGTGAACCATCTTTATTCATTGTCGCTGGCCTGTCACCTGCCCCTAGGCTGGAACCCTCTTAATGCAACGGCAGGTGGCGGGGATGGCGTGCATCATCGGCGGTGGGGTGATCGGTCTGGCCAGTGCCTATGCGCTGGTGCGTGCGGGCCATGAAGTGACGGTGATCGATGCGCGCGACACCCTGGGTAGCGAGACCAGCTTCGCCAACGGCGGGCAATTGTCCTACCGCTACGTCGCCCCGCTGGCGGATGCCGGTGTGCCGCTGCAAGCCATCGGTTGGTTGCTGCGTGGTGACTCGCCGCTCAAGCTGCGCCCGCGCCTCGACCCTCGGCAGTGGCGCTGGATGGCGGCGTTCCTCGGCGCTTGCCGTGGCTCGGTGAACCAGCGCAATGCCGCGCACCTGCTGCGCCTGGCGGCCTTGAGCCAAGCGACGTTGCAGCAATGGCGCGAGGATGATCGTCTGGACGGTTTCGACTGGCGGCGCAACGGCAAGCTGGTGACGTTTCGCACTGCGGCAAGCTTTGAATCGGCACGCAATAAAATCACCGACATCCTGCAACAGCAAGTGCTATCCGCCGTCGATTGTGCACGCTTGGAACCGGCGCTGGAGGGCGGTGGTTTTGTCGGCGGGATCTACACACCGAGCGAAGAAGTGGCCGATTGTCATGCCTTCTGCCAGCGTTTGGCGGCGCGGCTGCAAGCGTCGGGGCGTTGCCGCTTTGTGCTGGGGCGCAAGGTCACTGGCGTTCGTCATGCCGACGGCGCGGTGCAGGCAATCGAGTTGGGCGATGAGGTGATGCCGGTCGAAAACCTGGTGCTGGCCGCCGGTTATCGCAGCGCTGAACTGGGGGCCTCGCTGGCGCTGTACCCGCTCAAGGGCTACAGCCTCAGCGTGCCGATTGGCGCGCAGCATCGGGCGCCGAACGTGAGCATCACCGACTACGACCGCAAGATCGTCTACGCGCGCATCGGCGAGCAACTGCGGGTGGCGGCGATGGTGGACATCGTCGGTTTCGATGCGAGCCTCGACCCCAAACGCCTGGCGCTGATGAAACGCCAGGCCCTGGAGACTTTACCCCTGGCTGGCGACTATGCCCATGCGGTGGAATGGGCCGGCATGCGTCCGGCCACCCCGACCGGCGTGCCGCTGATTGGCGCCGGTCAATATCGCAACCTGTGGCTGAACCTGGGCCACGGCGCGCTGGGTTTTACCCTGGCCTGTGGCAGCGGCAAACTGCTTGCCGAACTCATCGACCAACAGGTCACTTCCATTGATATGCAGGGCCTGGCGCCCCGCGCGGCATAAGGAAGCCCCCATGACCATCAACCGAATCAGCAGTAATGAACGCCTGAGCGGCGCCGTGACGTTCAAGAACTTGGTGTTCCTCTCCGGCCAGGTGCCAGGCGACGGTGAGGACGTGGCGACGCAAACCCGCGAAGTCCTCGCCAAGATCGATGGGCTGTTGGCCCAGGCAGGCAGCGACAAGGATCATCTGCTCAATGCAACGATTTATCTGAAAGACATCAGCAGTGGTTTTGCACCGATGAACGCGCAGTGGTCTGCGTGGCTTTCGCCAGGCATGGCGCCGACCCGCACCACCCTGCAAGCGGAACTGGCTCGACCCAGTGTGCTGGTGGAAATCAGCGTGATTGCTGTACGTAAATAACTCAAAGACCAACGGAGAATAACAATGAAAAAGATCCTGTTGACCGGCTGCACCCTCGGGCTGTTATTGGCCGCACAGGCCCAAGCGAGCACGGCCCCGCTGGACGGCACACTGGCCAAGATCGCCAGCGCCAAGTCAATCACCCTGGGTTATCGCGACGCCTCGGTACCGTTTTCGTATGTGGGCGACCATAGCGGCAAACCCATGGGCTATTCGGTGGACCTGGCGAACAAGATCGTCGAGCGCATCCAGCAGAAAATCGGGGTGGCCAACCTGAATGTGAAGTACAACCTGGTGACCTCCCAGACCCGTATCCCGCTGGTGCAGAACGGCACCGTCGACCTGGAATGCGGCTCCACCGGCGTGACTGCCGAACGGCAGAAACAGGTGGCATTTTCCTACGGGTTTATCTATGTGAAAGGCCAGTTGTTGACGGCTAAAGACAGCGGCATCAACGGCTTCGCCGATCTGGCGGGCAAGAATGTGGTGACCACCGCCGGCACGACCAACGAGCGTTTCCTTAAAAGCTACAACGCCGAGCACAAGGCCAATATGTTTGTGATCAGCGCCAAGGACCATGGCGAAGCGTTCAAGATGCTGGAGACCGGCCGCGCGGCGGCGTTCTACATGGATGATGCGTTGCTTTACGGCGAACGTGCCAAGGCCCGCGACCCGCACAACTGGGTGGTGGTGGGCGAGGAACAGTCGCGCGAGATCTACAGTTGCATGGTGCGCAAGGAGGATCCGCAGTTTCTGGCGGTGGTCAACGAGACCCTCGGTGACCTGTACCGCAGCGGGGAAATCAACGGGATTTACCAGCGCTGGTTTGAACAGCCGATTCCGCCCAAGGGCTTGAACCTTGAGTTCCCGATGACCAGCGAGCTGAAGGCGATCATTGCCAAGCCGGTCAGCGACCCGGTGGAGTGATGTGCTGATGTGGTAACCCAATCTAACTGTGGGAGCTGGCTTGCCTGCGATAGCATCACCCAAGTGTTACTGAAAGACCGAGGTGACTGCATCGCGGGCAAGCCCGGCTCCCACACAAGCCCGCTCCCACAGTTTTGATGGGGTTTGCAAAGTAAGGGCGTTAGAAGTCGCCCCAGAGTTGTTGGGCCACGGCCAATGCAACGACGGGCGCGGTTTCGGTACGCAACACCCGCGGCCCAAGGCGGGCGGCGTGGTAGCCGGCGGCTTGGGCTGTTTCGACTTCATTGTCGGTCAGCCCACCTTCTGGCCCGATCAAAAACGCCAGGCTCGACGGCTTGGCATGGCTGACCATCGGCTCGGCCACCGGGTGCAGCACCAACTTCAAATCCGCCTCGGCCTGCTTGAGCCAATCGGCCAGCAGCAGCGGCGGGTGGATCACCGGCACCGTCGAACGCCCACATTGCTCGCACGCGCTGATCGCCACCTGGCGCCAGTGCAGCAGGCGTTTATCGGCGCGTTCGTCCTTGAGGCGCACTTCGCAGCGGTCGCTGAAGATCGGCGTGATGGCGTTGACCCCCAGTTCAGTGGCTTTCTGAATCGCCCAATCCATGCGCTCGCCCCGGGACAGCCCCTGGCCGAGGTGGATGTGCAGCGGCGATTCGGTCTGGCCGGCGAAGCGTTGCGTGAGTTGCACGGTGACGCGTTTCTTACCGACCTCCAGCAACGCGCCGCGAAACTCCTGACCGGAACCGTCGAACAGTTGCACGGCATCGCCTTCACCCATGCGCAGTACGCGGCTGATGTAATGCGCCTGGGCTTCGGGCAGTTCAACCTCGCCGAGGCTCAGCGGGGTGTCGGTGAAAAAGCGGGACAGTCTCATGTCTGTTCTCTGGAAAAAGGGTGTGCAGAGCGGACGCGGAGCGTCCAGGGCTGCATTCCCACGCAGAGCGTGGGAACGATCATGGGGTGGTTTAGCCCGGATCGCGGAAGCCGGGGTGGAAATCCTTCGGCACCGCCACGCTGACATTGCTGTTGGTGGCGATGTCGATGCCTTCGCTGGCAACCTCGGCGAGGAAGTCGATCTGCTCCGGCGTGATCACATAGGGCGGCAGGAAATACACTACGCTGCCCAACGGCCGCAACAATGCGCCGCGCTCCAGCGCGTGTTCGAACACCTTGAGGCCACGGCGTTCCTGCCATGGGTAGGCGGTCTTGGTGGCCTTGTCCTGGACCATCTCGATGGCCAGCACCATGCCAGTCTGACGTACTTCCGACACATGCGGATGGTCGACCAGGTGCGCCGTCGCCGTGGCCATGCGCTGGGCCAGGGCCTTGTTGTTCTCGATAACGTTGTCTTCTTCGAAAATATCCAGGGTCGCCAAAGCCGCCGCGCACGCCAGCGGGTTGCCGGTGTAGCTGTGGGAATGCAGGAAGGCGCGCAGGGTCGGGTAGTCGTCGTAGAACGCGTCGTAGACATCATCGGTGGTGACCACCGCCGCCAGCGGCAGGTAACCCCCCGTCAGGGCTTTGGAGAGACACAGGAAGTCCGGACGGATGCCGGCCTGCTCACAGGCGAACATGCTGCCGGTGCGGCCGAAGCCCACCGCAATTTCATCGTGGATCAGGTGCACGCCGTAGCGATCGCAGGCTTCGCGCAGCAGTTTGAGGTACACCGGGTGGTACATGCGCATGCCTCCGGCGCCCTGGATCAGCGGTTCGACGATCACCGCGGCGACCGTGGCATGGTGTTCGGCCAGGGTCTGCTCCATGGCCAGGAACATGGCGCGTGAATGTTCTTCCCAGCTCATGCCTTCGGGGCGCAGATAGCAATCGGGGCTCGGTACTTTGATGGTGTCGAGCAGCAGCGCCTTGTAAGTTTCGGTGAACAGCGGCACATCGCCCACCGACATCGCGGCGATGGTCTCGCCGTGGTAGCTGTTGGTCAGGGTGACGAAGCGCTTTTTGTCCGGCAGGCCGCGGTTGAGCCAATAGTGGAAGCTCATCTTCAGCGCGACTTCGATGCACGACGAACCGTTATCGGCGTAGAAGCAGCGGGTCAGGCCTTCGGGCGTCATCGCCACCAGGCGTTCGGACAACTCGATGACCGGCTGGTGGCTGAAGCCGGCAAGGATCACATGTTCGAGTTGATCGACCTGGTCCTTGATGCGCTGGTTGATGCGCGGGTTGGCATGCCCGAATACATTGACCCACCAGGAGCTGACGGCGTCGAGGTAGCGCTTGCCTTCGAAATCCTCCAGCCACACGCCTTCGCCACGCTTGATGGGGATCAGCGGCAGTTGCTGGTGGTCTTTCATCTGGGTGCAGGGATGCCACAGCACCGCGAGGTCGCGTTGCATCCACTGGTTGTTCAGGCCCATCGTGTCTCTCCTCGAAGCGGTCCTGCGACCGGCGCAGGCGAAACAATCGCGCAAGCCTATGCAAAGCAGGGCGGCGTCACAACCCATGGCGTGTTAATTGGCAGTAAACACAGGACGGACTGTCACGTTTCTCAGGAATAGTCCTTAATCCTTGGTTAACTTATCGTGCCTAGGCTCTTGATCGCATTTCTCGATATTTCAAAGCGAAATTTTCCGCTTTAATTCGATAGTTAACAGGCTAGTCTTGGGCGCAGCTCTTACGGGATTAAGTACATGCAGCTACGTAACTCACCGGCCCGGTATGGCTGGGTCAGTATGGTTTTGCACTGGGGCGTGGCCCTGGTGGTGTTTGGCCTGTTTGCCCTGGGCCTGTGGATGGTTGGACTCGATTATTACAGCGCCTGGCGCAAAGATGCGCCGGACCTGCACAAGAGCATCGGCATCACGCTGTTTGCGGTGATGCTGGTGCGGATCGTCTGGCGCCTGATCAGCCCGCCGCCACCGCCGCTGGCCAGCTACAGCCGCCTGACCCGCATCGGTGCCGCGTTTGGCCATATGTTCCTGTACGTCGGCCTGTTTGCGGTGATGATTGCCGGTTACCTGATTTCCACCGCAGACGGTGTCGGTATTCCGGTGTTTGGGCTGTTTGAAATTCCTGCATTGGTTTCCGGTCTACCGGACCAGGCAGACAACGCCGGCCTGGTGCACCTGTACCTGGCCTGGGTGGTGGTGGTCTTCGCCGGCCTGCATGGCGTGGCTGCGTTGAAACACCACTTTATCGATCGTGATGCGACCCTTACGCGAATGCTGGGGCGCAAAGCCTGATGTTCAACCTCGACTCACAAGGAATAGAAAGCATGTTGAAAAAGACACTCGCTGCTCTGGCAATCGGTACTGCTCTGCTGTCCGCTGGCCAGGTCATGGCTGCTGACTACAAGATCGACAAGGAAGGCCAGCATGCCTTCATCGACTGGAAAATCAGCCACCTGGGCTACAGCTTCATCCACGGTACTTTCAAGGACTGGGATGGCACGTTCAGCTGGGATTCGGCCAAGCCTGAAGCCAGCAAAATCGCAGTCGACGTGAAAACCGCCAGCCTGTGGTCCAACCATGCCGAGCGTGACAAGCACATCGCCAGCAAGGACTTCCTCGACGTTGCCAAGTTTGCCGACGCCAAGTTCGTGTCCACCGCCGTTAAATCCACCGGCGACAAAACCGCTGACGTAACCGGCGACCTGACCTTGCACGGCGTGACCAAGCCGGTGACCTTCAAGGCCACGTTCAACGGTGAAGGCAAAGACCCATGGGGCGGCGAGCGCGCTGGCTTCAACGCCAAGACCACGCTGAACCTGAACGACTTCGGCATCAAAGGCCCAGGCCCGTCTTCCCAGACCCTGGACCTGGACATCTCGCTGGAAGGTGTGAAGCAGAAGTAATGGTGCGGGTTTAAGAAAAACCGGATCTCAGGGTCCGGTTTGCTGGGTGCAAAAAAATGCCCCGTCTCGAGAGAGCGGGGCATTTTTTATGCTGCGTAGAAACTCAGCGGTTGCGGGTCAGCAACGCTGGTTTCTCACCACGAGGGCGGCCTGGCAATTGATCCAACTGCTCTGGGGTCGGGAAGCGATCGACTTTCGACTCCTTGTGGATAATCTTCGGCGCCGGGCCACCGCGCGGGTTCTGCACGGCGGGCTCGGAGGAGCGTGGCTGGTCGTCACGGGCTGGACGGCGATTGCGCGAGTCTTCGCGACGGGCCTGGCCATCACGCGGTGCGCCGTTACGCGGGCCGCTGCGTTTGGCAGGTGGGGTGCCGGTGGTACCGCCGCTGCTGTTGCGTGGGCCATTCTGACGTGCGCCCTGTGGCTGACCGCCACGAGGAGCGCCTGCGCCCGCGCCCTGTGCCGGAGCACCTGGACGGCGGCCACGGCTCTGGGCCGGCTTGGCCTGGGGCACATAGTCAACGCGGTTACCGAAGTTATCCACATCGTCGTCGAGGAATTCGTCCGGGGCTCGGTCGGCGGCGGCGCGCGGTGGCTGGCTCGGCTGGCGCTGTTCGCGCGCCGGGCTGCCTTCACGGGGCTTCTGCTCACGGGCCGGGCGTTCGCCACGGCTGCTGCCGGCGGTTTTTTCCTTGCCCTTGTCCTTGCCTTTGTCGCGACGACCACCACCACCGCCGCCACCGTTCGGGCCATCGCCCTTCGGACCGCGTGGGTTGCGTGGGTTGCGCACATCCGGACGCTCGCGCGCTTCAGGCTTCTCGGCCTCCACGGTGCTGGCATCGAAGCCCATCAGGTCGCCGTCGGCGATTTTCTGCTTGGTCATGCGCTCGATGCTTTTCAGCAATTTTTCTTCGTCCGGTGCCACCAGGGAGATGGCTTCGCCCGAGCGACCCGCACGGCCGGTACGACCGATACGGTGCACGTAATCTTCATCGACGTTCGGCAGCTCGAAGTTGACGACGTGTGGCAACTGGTCGATATCCAGGCCGCGGGCGGCAATGTCGGTGGCGACCAGAATGCGCACAGTGCCGGCCTTGAAATCGGCCAGGGCTTTGGTGCGCGCGTTCTGGCTCTTGTTACCGTGGATGGCCACGGCGGTCAGGCCGTGCTTGTCCAGGTACTCGGCCAGGCGGTTGGCGCCGTGTTTGGTGCGGGTGAACACTAGGACCTGTTCCCACGCGCCGGCGGTGATCAGGTGAGCCAGCAGCGCACGTTTGTGGCTGGCGGGCAGGCGGAACACGCGTTGCTCGATACGCTCGACCGTGGTGTTCGGCGGCGTGACTTCGATGCGCTCCGGGTTATGCAGCAGCTTGCCGGCCAGGGCAGTGATGTCCTGGGAGAACGTTGCCGAGAACAGCAGGTTCTGACGTTTGGCCGGCAGACGGGCAAGCACTTTTTTCACGTCATGGACAAAGCCCATGTCGAGCATGCGGTCGGCTTCGTCCAGTACGAGGATTTCCACGTGGGACAGATCGACGCTGCCCTGGCCACACAGGTCGAGCAAACGACCGGGGCAGGCCACCAGCACGTCGACACCGCGGGACATGGCCTGAACCTGTGGGTTCATGCCGACGCCGCCGAAGATGCAGGCGCTGACGAACTTCAAATCGCGGGCATACAGCTTGAAGCTGTCATGGACCTGGGCGGCAAGTTCGCGGGTAGGGGTCAGGACCAGAACGCGCGGTTGGCGCGGGCCGTGACGCTGGGATTTGTCCGGATGACCGTTGGGGAACAACCGCTCCAGGATAGGGAGGGCGAAACCGCCGGTTTTACCAGTACCTGTCTGGGCTGCAACCATCAGGTCGCGACCTTGCAACACGGCGGGAATGGCCCGCTGTTGCACGGGAGTAGGCTCGGTATAGCCCGCTGCCTCGATGGCGCGGACTAAAGCCTCGGAGAGACCGAGGGAAGCAAAGGACATGAGTAATCCTGTTTTAGTTAGGGCTTGGCCCAAAGGGATAATCTTGCCGGGCGTGAATGGCGCTTAGGGGAGCGAAATCCCGTCCGGTCCTGCTGCGTCCGGCGAGCACTCCACCGGCTCGCGCGGGCTGCAAAGCTGCGCTGTAGCGGGGTTGGGTGCCTTTTCCAGGACCTCAGCGGCCGGGCGTAAGCCTGGCGGAAAGGCCGGAGTATAACAGAGCAATCACGGCGCGCTGCTTTCCTGCTGCTCAACGGTGCGTTCTGCCGCTGCAATGCCGGCGTTTGCGCCGTACCTGGCGCTCAGTGCAGCGTAGCCTGGTTCTTGCTTGAAACGTTTTAATTCAGCGGCAAACCGCTGCACCAGCAGGTCCAGGCCCGCGCCACGGCGTACGGCAAGGTACTGCGGCTGGCGGCTGACCACCAGCGGGGCCTGGCTGACCTTGCCTTCCAGGCCCAATGTCTTGATCAAATGCTGGCCAACCCGGCGATCGGTGATCAGTAGATCGATGCGTCCGAGCAATAATTTGCCGAAGTTCGCCTCATGGCTGGGCGCCGACTCGCGGTTGAACAGCGCCGAATCGCTGAAATGAGCGCCGTACATGTAGCCCGGCGAGGTGCCGACCGTCAGTCCACGCAGGTCGTCCAGGCGCTGCGCCGGGTGAGGTCGCTCGTTGGCATAGAACAGCACGAAGTCCACGTCGGACAACGGTTCGCTGGGGTACAGCAACTGTGCGTCGCGCGCCTGGCTGTGGAAAATATCCAGCGCGCCATCAGCGTGGCCTTGATCCAGCATGGCCAGGCAGCGTTTCCAGGGCAGGAATTGCCACTGCACCTCGACCCCCAGGCGCTGGAACACGATGACGGTGGTTTCGTAGTCCAGCCCGCGCATGGTGCCTTGGTCTTCGTACACGTAGGGCGCCCACGGCTCGGTGACAATGCGCAGTTTCTCGCCGTAAGCGGCCAGGCTAAGGCAAGTGAAAAGCACAGCAGTCAACAACTTGAGAATGACGGGCATGCCCTGAGGTTACGATGCTGGCGCATTAAAGAGAAGCTCTGGCATGCGCATCCGCGGCGGCTGCTATTTGGCTGGCGATGTCATCAAGTGTTCGTAGATCGCCGTGCGCCGCTCGCCGAGAATCAGGCGTACCAGCGGGTTGGCAAACCAATGTTCCAGCTGGTGGGCATCGATTGGGCGTTTCTGCCGCTCCTCCTGGTTCTGTCGCGCCTTGTCCCACCACACCGGGCCGCATGCCTGGTCGAACTCATTCTTGTGCTCGTAGCAGCCGTAAAGAATTTCGCGGATGAACTGCTGCTGGTGCTTGGGCAGCGCCAGCGTGATCAACTTGTACATCAGGCGCTGCGCACGCGGTGGGCGCGGCAGGTGCGCGGAGACCTGGCGGGTGTCAGCCAGGGCCTGAGGGCTGGTGGGGGCCGCCTGGTGCTTGGCGATCCATGCCTTGACCTTGGCACGAAACAGTTGCTTGCGGCTCCAGTAGTGATGAATCAGGTCCGGACACTCCCGCACGTTGACCGTGCGGTAGGCGGCGATCGACAGGCAGAACTCTTCCAGGGTGTACGCGCCCTGAGCATGGGGGAACAGTTCGTCCATCAAGGCAATGGAGCGATCCAGGATAGGCGCGTCCTGCTGGGTCAGGCCCATGACGCCGGAGTTGAGCGTCATCATGTCATCGTCGGCCACTCCCATGTCCAACAGGCGCTGGCGCAGGGCGGTATAGAGGATGCTTTCGTGGTTATCGCCGTAGCGGGTGTAGAAGGCGTTGCACAGCAGCGTACCGGGCTGCACGCGTTCGAACAGTTCCAGGGGCGAGTGGTGGAAAAAGGTATCGGTGTCGATCAGCAGTGCTACCGGCGATTCTTGCAGTACCTGGCGCAACGCTACATGTTTGGTGCGGAAGTGATAGCCATGAGGTTCGCTCCAGCGTTTACGCGTGGCCTCGTCCAGCGGGCGGACGCGTACGGGCAGCAGGCGATAGGGCTCGGGGTCATCGCTGAATACCTGAATATCCACGGCATCGGGGGTTTCCTGCAGAAACGCCAGGGCACTGGCGATGCTGAACACGGCTTCCTGGTGGTAGGTCTGCGCACCGAAAACCAGATAGACCAGCTGCGGGCGGGAGGTCGTGGGCACTGTATTCATGGACTGCGGGTTTCCGTGGACATGTAAAACGACAAAGGCCCTCGTCGAAACGAGGGCCCTGGCTCAGCTGGGCAAACGTCAGCGTGGCAGCTTGAGGTTGTTCCAGATGGCAAGGCTGGGTTCAGCCTGGTTCAGGGTATAGAAGTGCAACCCTGGCGCGCCACCTTGTAACAAACGCTCACACATTTCGGTGATGACGTGCTCGCCGAACGCCTGGATGCTCTTTACGTCGTCGCCATAGGCTTCCAATTGCTTGCGTACCCAGCGAGGGATCTCTGCGCCGCAGGCGTCGGAGAAACGCGCCAGCTTGCTGTAGTTGGTGATCGGCATGATGCCCGGCACGATCGGGATGTTCACACCCATGGCCTGCACGCGCTCGACAAAGTAGAAGTAGCTGTCGGCGTTGAAGAAGTATTGGGTGATCGCGCTGTTGGCGCCGGCGTTGGCTTTGCGCACGAAGTTCTTCAAATCTTCTTCGAAATTGCGCGCCTGGGGATGCATTTCCGGGTAAGCCGCCACTTCAATATGGAAGTGATCGCCGCTTTCTTCGCGGATGAAACTCACCAGATCATTGGCGTAGCGCAGCTCGCCGCTGGCCATGCCCATACCGGACGGCAAATCGCCGCGCAGGGCGACAATACGCTTGATGCCAGCGCCTTTGTACTGGGTAAGCAGGCCGCGCAGGTCGGCCTTGCTGTCGCCCACGCACGACAAATGCGGCGCGGCGGGAATATTGACTTCGCTTTCCAGCTGCAACACGGTGTTGATCGTGCGGTCGCGGGTGGAACCGCCGGCACCGTAAGTGCAGGAGAAGAAATCGGGGTTGTAGCTGGCCAACTGCTTGGCAGTCGCCATGAGCTTTTCATGCCCAGCATCGGTCTTGGTCGGGAAGAACTCGAAGCTGAAGCGACGGTCTTGGGACATGGAGGGGTCTCCAGCTGCAAGTTGCGAGCTTCAAGTTGCAAGAGGGCGGTGCGCCTGTTCTTGTAGCATGAAGCTCCCAACCCATAACTGCTTAAAGAGCAAGGAAGTAGCAAGCCTTCACACAAACGCTTTTACTTGCCGCTTGTAGCTGAAAGCTTGCCGCTGCTGTCAGTACCTATACGCGTGGGGCTTGAACGGACCTTCAACGGTCACGCCGATATAGTCGGCCTGGGTCTTGGTCAGTTGGGTCACCACGCCGCCGAAGCCGCGGACCATTTCCAGGGCTACTTCTTCGTCGAGTTTCTTCGGCAGTACTTCCACGGTCAGGCGCTCGGCTTTCTGAGCAGGCGACAGATCGGCGTACTTCTGTTGGAACAGGAAGATCTGCGCCAGCACCTGGTTGGCGAACGAACCGTCCATGATGCGGCTTGGGTGGCCGGTGGCGTTGCCCAGGTTAACCAGACGGCCTTCGGCCAGCAGGATCAGGTAGTCGTCGTTCTGCGGGTCGAAATCGCCGGCGCCGGTGCGGTGAACCTTGTGCACCTGCGGCTTCACTTCTTCCCATGCCCAGTTCTTGCGCATGAAAGCGGTGTCGATCTCGTTGTCGAAGTGACCGATGTTGCACACCACGGCACGCTTTTTCAGGGCCTTGAGCATGTTGGCGTCGCACACATTCACGTTACCGGTGGTGGTCACGATCAGGTCGATCTTGCCCAGCAGGGCCTTGTCGATGCTGGCCTCGGTGCCGTCATTGACGCCGTCGATGAACGGCGAAACCACTTCGAAACCGTCCATGCAGGCTTGCATGGCGCAGATCGGGTCGACTTCGGACACTTTAACGATCATGCCTTCCTGACGCAGGGACTGGGACGAACCCTTGCCCACGTCACCGTAGCCGATTACCAGGGCTTGCTTGCCCGACAACAGGTGGTCGGTGCCGCGCTTGATGGCGTCGTTGAGGCTGTGACGGCAGCCGTACTTGTTGTCGTTCTTGCTCTTGGTCACCGAGTCGTTGACGTTGATGGCCGGGATTTTCAGCTCGCCCTTGGCCAGCATGTCCAGCAGACGGTGTACGCCGGTGGTGGTCTCTTCGGTCACACCATGGACGCGGTCGAGGATCTGCGGGTATTTCTTGTGCAGCAGCTCGGTCAGGTCGCCGCCGTCGTCAAGGATCATGTTGGCATCCCAAGGCGCGCCATCTTTCAGGATGGTTTGCTCCAGGCACCACTCGTATTCCTCTTCGGTCTCGCCCTTCCAGGCGAACACCGGAATACCGGCGGCAGCGATAGCGGCAGCCGCCTGGTCTTGAGTCGAGAAAATGTTGCAGGACGACCAACGCACTTCGGCACCCAGGGCAACCAGGGTTTCGATCAGCACGGCGGTCTGAATGGTCATGTGGATGCAACCGAGGATCTTCGCGCCTTTGAGCGGTTGCTCGGCGGCGTACTTGCGACGCAGGCCCATCAGGGCAGGCATTTCGGATTCGGCGATAAAAGTTTCGCGACGGCCCCAGGCAGCGAGGGACATGTCGGCGACTTTGTAGTCGGTGAAATCTGCAGGCGTGTTGACAGCGCTCATGAAGAGCCTCCATTCGTAGTGTGCGAATGGGCGCCGTTGTGCGTTTAGTATCAGGCCAGGGCAACCAGGCCGGACAACGCCCCATCCGAGCCTGACAGGTTGAACCCTGCTGCAGCGCCCCTCGGACAGGTGGCGGGAAAACGGCAGTAGCCGTTCTGAATCGGGGGCGATTATAGCTTTCTTTGGTTGGTTGGTGGCAAGCGACAAGCGGCAAGCGGCCAGTAAGAGCGAATCGGCTTTTAACTTGCAGCTTGTCGCTTAAAACTTGAAGCTGGCGTCTCTCAAACACCTCGGAGTCCGCCCCCCATGAACTTCCACACCCGCAAATGGGTAAAACCCGAAGACCTCAACCCCAACGGCACGTTGTTCGGCGGCAGCCTGTTGCGCTGGATCGATGAAGAAGCGGCGATCTACGCGATTGTTCAACTGGGCAATCAGCGGGTGGTCACCAAGTACATCTCCGAAATCAACTTCGTCAGCGCCTCGCGCCAGGGCGATATCATCGAGCTGGGCATTACCGCCACTGAATTCGGCCGCACCTCCATTAGCCTGACGTGCGAAGTGCGCAACAAGATCACCCGCAAAAGCATCCTTACCGTGGAAAAAATGGTGTTCGTCAATCTTGGCGAAGATGGGTTGCCGGCGCCGCACGGGCGCACCGAGATTAAATACGTGAAGGACCAGTTCAAGGACGACACGCTTGCTGAGTAACGCCTTGGCGGGCGTCAGTTAAGTTACTGAATTATTCCGGATGGACCTTTCTGCAGCGTTCTGCTCACTCAGGATGACAACTGAAGTGAAAGGAGTCCGTATATGAAAGTGTCCAGCCCGCTCGTTCAGCATCAACCAACATTGCCCGCAAACATCGATCGGCATGCCCATGGGCCGTTAATCGTGGGGGCAGGTCCGCGCAAATTGGATCTCTATCGCGATGCCGGTGGTCGGGTGGATGTGTTTTTATCGCCCGCAGCACCTGAGCATCTCGTACTCAGCGGCGGCGGCGCCAAAGGCATTGCCTTTTCCGGCATGATGCGGGCACTTGAGGAGGCCGGGAAGCTGGAAGATATCAGGCTGGTTTCCGGCTCTTCAGCCGGGGCGATTTCCGGTGTGCTGATTGCCAGTGGCATGGGGGGCGACGCATTCGACGCCCTGCTGGACCGTATTGACATGCCGAGTCTGCTTAACAGTCCGGACCCCGTAACGGCGTGGTTGCAAAGCGCCAGTTCGACTCTTGGCAACGTTACCCGCCGCTTGCCGGGCGGTGGCATTTTGCAGTTGTTCATGACGCTGATGCCGCGTCTGCAGACTGAGGCGCCTGCATTGGAAGCGATGATGCGCGACCAGGCGCGCCAATCGATTCTCACCCATATTGCCGACACGCCCAGGTCTACCCGGCCTGCCGAACTGATGAAGATTGCCGACCGGCTGAGCGCCGGAAGCGGCCCTACGTTTGCCGATCTCGCCACGTTGAGTCGCCATATCCCTGATATCAAGCAACTCAACATCACCGGCACCGGCATGTTCGACGGCCGCCCTCAATTGGTGGTGTTCAATGCCGATCTGACGCCGGACATGGGTATCGCCCGCGCCGCACATATCTCAGGGGCATTGCCTGTGCTGTTCAAGAGCCCGCTTGAGCAGGGGCATGCGTTCCAGGCGGCCACTGACGTCAGCGCTTTTCAGGACGGCGGACTGCTGGTCAACGTTCCGGCACCGGATGTGATTGAGCGTTCGTTTCCAGAATCCCCTCTGAGCAAGGACAAGTCGCTGATTGTTCAATTTGAATCCGAACAACCGTCGGAGCCAACGAGGACCGGCGGATTTTTCAGTCATCTGGTCGATACCTTCAGTGGAACCTCACATACGGCTGCCGACGCGTATCAAAATGATCGACTCATTGCACTTGCCGATCAGACGGTGACATTACCCATGAACACCGCCGAAGGTGACTTTCGCGGCATGCACGGTACTGTCAATTTCACCATGACGCCTGGACAGAAAGACCACTTGCAGGCCCAGGCGTACAAAGCGGTGGCGGCCCACCTCGAAAAGCACGCTACGGTCCGTGAGCATCATCACTTCGCCACATTGGAACAGGCGGTGCTAGCGATGGATGATGAAATGCTGGCCAGCGTGCAAGACTCGCTCAAGAACGAGCCTGCGGCCACGGATATCATGCGTTTTCGCAAGGAGGCGCAGCAGGCGCTGCAGCAACTGGACAGTGCGATTTGCGAGGCCAATCAATCGAGCAACACCCTGACGCTTACATCGAAATTGGCCTGCGCTCTGCGCAACCTGGATGCACTTGCCTGTCGTCCGGAGCGTGTTGAATGGTTGTCACGGCGCCTTAACGTGTCGGGGCAGCGCAATTTTCAGCAGCTTTTGCAAGTGTGTGCCAAGGGCGGATGGGATGACGCACCTCTGTCCAAGGTCATGAGAGCGGCGGTTATTGAAATGGGCAAGCGCGATATCGCGGTGAAGGCCGAGCGCTTCACCCGAGAAGTCATTTATCCCTCGCAATACCGCCTGGGCCAGCCAGACAGTAATGTCGACCTGTTGCAGCAAGCGGCCCGCGAAGTAGCCAAGGCAACCACGCCGGCCGAGTTCAACCAAGTGCTCGACGGCATCATTGGCAATTACAAGGCGCGCAACAAACCTTGGGCGAAACCGGGCAGCGCCACAACGGTTGAGATGGCCAAAGCCTGGCGTGTACCGGTTTAGTTGTCTGGCCACTGAACAGCCACTGTCGCGGCGTGTCGTAGCTACAGGCATCCCTTGGACTCTGGTAAATCATGGCCACACACGCAGACGGCAAAACCCCCAACTTGTCGCAGGAAGAGCAGCAGGACGTCGACGACAATCAACCGCCCCGCGCGGCGGTACTGCACGAGATCATCCGCACCCAAGGCGATCAGGAGCTGGAGCGCAGCGTCGCTGCGTTATGGTGGTCGGCGCTGGCCGCCGGCCTGACCATGGGCCTTTCACTGATGGCCATGGGGCTGCTCAATTCGCGGCTGCCCGACGGTGAAGCGTTCAAGGTGATCGCCAGCTTCGGCTACTGCGCGGGCTTCCTGGCGGTGATCCTGGCGCGCCAGCAACTGTTTACGGAAAACACCCTTACGGCCGTGCTGCCGGTGATGAGCAAGCCGACGCTGGCCAACGCCGGTCGCCTGCTTAGGCTGTGGTCTGTGGTGCTGGTGGGTAACCTGTGCGGCACCTTGCTGGTGGCCTACGTGATGCTGCACCTGCCGATTTTCGACACCAAGACCGACCACGCCTTCCTGGAGATCGGGCGCAAGATCATGGAAAACGACGCGGGGCAGATGTTCGCCAAGGGCATCATCTCAGGCTGGATGATCGCCACCATGGTGTGGATGATTCCTTCCATGGAAAGCGCCAAGATGTGGATCATCATCTTGATCACCTACCTGATGGCGCTGGGCGATTTCACCCATATCGTGGTGGGCTCGGCGGAAGTCTCGTACCTGGTGTTTGCCGGCGAATTGTCGTGGCATGACTTCTGGCTGGTGTTCGCCGGACCGACCCTGGCCGGTAACATCATCGGCGGCAGCTTCATTTTTGCCCTGATCAGTCATGCGCAGATCCGCAGCGAAAGCAGCCTACCGGACAAGAAGGCTGCAGATCCAAGGCATCCGCAGCGCATCGACAAGGGTCAGTGAGCCTGAGTCGTGGCGTGAGGTTGCACGGTCCCAGATAAGTGCGCGATAGAACCTTTCGATGTGCCACGGCTCAGAGCGGGTAGGTGCGGTTTTAAGTTTGTGGTGCTAGAACTTTCATCGCAGCATAAAAAACGACAAAAGGAATTAAGTCATGACAGTCGCTTTCTGGTGTGTGTTGATCGCCATTTTTCTGCCTTACCTGTGCACGGGGGTGGCCAAGTTCAGCGGCGGCAAGTTCGGGTTGCGCCATAACCATGACCCTCGGGCGTTCCTGGACGGCCTGGATGGTGTAGCCAAGCGTGCCCACAGCGCGCAGCTCAATGGTTTTGAAGTTACCCCGGCGTTTGCGGCAGCGGTGATTATTGCCCACCTGGCCGGGACGGCCGAACTGGTGACCATCAACGTGCTGGCGGTGCTGTTTATCACCAGTCGCCTGTTGTACATCATCTGCTACCTGGCGGACTGGGCGATCCTGCGCTCGCTGGTATGGGCGGTGGGGATGGCGTTGATCGCGAGTTTCTTCTTCGTCTCGATCTGAGACGTGGCGCAGATTCCAAGGCAGGGAGAGGCTCCCCCCCTCCCGCACTGGGTTTTTCAGCCTCGATCAGGACCCGACAGGCGCATCCGGGACCTGTGGCAGCGCAGCGCCCTTGGGCCAGAGCATCCAGATCTGGCCTTGCTGTTTCATATTCCCCGCCAACTCACCCGCCGCTTGGCCCGTGCCCCAGAACAAATCCGCACGCACTTCACCGGTAATGGCGCCTCCGGTGTCCTGGGCGGCGACCGGGCGGGTAATCGGCGAGCCATCCGGCCTGGTGGTCGCCAGCCATAACAGGCTGCCCAACGGAATCACCTTGCGATCCACCGCCACGCTGTAGCCGGCAGTCAGCGGCACATTCAGTGAGCCGCGCGGGCCTTCGTTGCTGTCGGGGCGGGCGCTGAAAAATACGTAGCTGGGGTTGCTCGCCAGCAGTTGCGGAATGCGTTGCGGGTGGGCCTTGGCCCAGGCGCTGATGGCGCCCATGCTGACCTCTTCCTTCTTCAGTTCGCCTTGCTCCACCAGCCAGCGGCCGATAGGACGATAGGGGTAGCCGTTCTGGTCGCCGTAACCGACACGCAGTTGGCGCCCACCCTTGAGTTGAATACGGCCCGAACCCTGGATCTGCAGGAATTGCAGGTCCATCGGGTCGGTGAGCCAGGCGATCGGCTTGGCGGTGGAGCCTTGGCCGTTGATCACACTGGCATCGTCATAAGGCTTGAGTACGCGGCCCTCCAGGCGTCCGCGCAGGCGCTTGCCCTTGAGTTCAGGGTAAATGCTTTCCAGATTGACGATGATCAGGTCATCCGGTACGCCGTACACCGGGACGTGGGCGGCGGCGGTCTGGGTCAGGCTGCCTGGGTAGACGGGCTCGTAGTAGCCGGTGATCAAGCCATCAGGGGTATTGTCGGCCGAGCGCAAGCCGAACACGTCCAGGCGCTCCTTGAGAAACCCCCGCACGGCCGCTGCGTCGCCCGGCACCGTCGCCGCTGCCGCGCAGGTCGTGCCCCAGACCGGGTCGGCCTTGAGGCGCTGGCAGGCGCTGCGCCAGGCTTCGAAGCCGGCCAGTAAATCGCTGTCGGACACCGCCGGCAACGCTTCCCACGGTGCGCTCACATAGGTGGCGACGGCGTGGGGTTTGACGGTTTCGTCCTTGGCTGCTTCTTTACCCGTGTCCTTGCCGGCGTCGCAGCCGGCCAGCAGCGCGACGAGGGGGAGAGCCCACGCCAGGCGGCGGCTCCAGGGTTTCAACGTGATAGTCATCCAAGCAATTCCTGAACTGATTGCCCGCGCCGTAGTGGCGCCGGGCAACCTTATTATTAATAGGGCTATTGGTCTTTAGGGACGGGGCGAGGATACTGGCCGCCGTTTCCCGTGACCTCGAAGCCATCATGACTTTTAAAAGACTGACCGTTGTATTGCTGGCCTGCCTCACTCTGTCCGCCTGTGGCGGGGTGGATCCCAATTCGCCCCTGGGGCTGCGCAAGGCGATCTTCAAGCAGATGCTCAAGACCGGCGAAGACCTGGGCGGCATGTTGCGTGGGCGTATACCGTTCGACGGCGCGAAGTTCGCCGAAGGCGCGACCCGACTCGATGCATTGGCCCATCAACCGTGGCAGCACTTTCCAAGCGTGCGGGAAGAAGACCACACCAGTGCCAAGGACGACGTATGGCAAAAACAGGCGCAGTTTCAGCAATTGGCGCGCGACCTGGAAGCGGCCACCGGCGAACTGGTGATCGCCAGCCAGGTCCTGCCTTACAAAGCCAGCAACCTGGGGCCTGCCGTGCAGAAAGTCGAAGATGCCTGCAGCGCCTGCCATAAACAGTTTCGGGACCATTGACCGGTCTTACTGATCGAGTTCTTCCACGGCGTCCTGCAATTCCTTGCGCGACTCGGCGAGCTTGTCCTTACGTTTGTTGATCTTGTCCGGGTCGCCTTTTTTCATGGCTTTATCGAGATCGGCCTGGCGGCGGCTGACTTCATGCTTGGCGTCGAGCACCTTGTTTTCACGTTCCCTCTTGAGCGATGCGTCGTTGCAGTTGGCGGTGACTTCGCTCAGGGCCTTTTCAAGGCCGGCTTGCTGTTCGCTGTTACCGTGGGCCTTGGCCTGTTCAATCTGAGTGCTGATGGCTTGGCGCTTGGCGGCGCAGCCGGTGAGGGGCTCGGCGTCTTCGGCCGCCAGCAACGGCATGGTCATCAGGCTTGCGACGGTCAATAAGGCAACAGGGGCTAAAAATTTCATCGTGAACTCCAGGGTCGCATGGGGCAGGGTGAATTCTGCCAACTGTTAAAACGGTGGCGGGCCGGGTTCAGAACCCGTCTATCCCGGCCATACGCAATGTTTCAGCCAAGGCCTTTACCTGTGGGTCGTGAAAAAAAGCGCTCAATTGCGCCGCACGCCCCGGGCCGATGCCATCTTCGGCCATCCAGGCTTGGGTGTCGCGGGCGACCAGCGTATGCCAGTCACCCTTGAGGTTGTTACGCGCCACAGGCGGTACGCCCAAGGCCTTGAGCCAGTGTGCGAAAGGCCGCTGCCGGGCGCGGTGGAGACTGTCGAGTACCCGCGCGCGGCTTTGCTCGCCAAAGCCATCAATGTTAGCAAGCTGCGCCGCATCCAGGGTTAACCAATCGAGAAAGCCTGCGATTAGACCGGCCTGGATCAATACGTTCCAGGTCTCTCGCCCCATATGTGGCAAAGCCAGGCCCTGGTTGCTGCTGAGCCAGGTGAGGCGGGCGAGCAATTGCTCTTCGCAGCCAGGGTCGAGCTGCCAGCAGCTCAAGGCATGAAAATTCCGAGGGTCGGGGACGGGCAGCTCGACTCGGGTGGGGTTGCGCAGGACGACCTGGTCCAGCCGTGGAATGACCTGGCCCGCGAGGGTGATGGACACCTGATCGCCGGGGCGAATATCCAAGGTTTGCCAGCGCTTCAAGGAGCCGGCGCTCACGCGGCTGATCTGCCGGTCGTCCAGTCGCACCGGCTCCAGCTCCAGGATCGGCGTGATCCGCCCGGTGCGGCCGATCTTGAACCGAACCTTGCGCACCAGCGCCAGGGTCCTGGTGGCCGGATATTTCCAGGCCACCGCCCAGTAGGGCGCACTGGCCTGCCAACGCTCGGCGGGTGCACGTAAAGCCTGGTGCAACACCACGCCATCGCTGGCGAAGGGCAGAGGATGGTTGTACCAGTAGGTACGCCAATGGGCGGCTTCGTCGAGGCTTTGGATGGGGTGACTGTAGCGCTGACTGTCGGTGAAGCCCCAGCGCGCCAGTGTGGCCAGGCGCTCGCTGAACGTGGCCGTACTGTCGGGCCAGGCCCATACGAACAGGCCGATACCGGCGGCATCGGCGTCGCTCAATTGGCGGCGATTCATCAGCCCGGCCACTTTGCTGCGAGCATTGAGCCCGCCCTGTGCCGATTGCACATGGTCGTCGAGACGCCAGTACAGTTCGCCTTGCAACATCAGATCGATGGGGTCGGGCAATTGCTGGACAATGCCGGGGATTTTACCTGCAGACGTCGACCAATCCTGGCCAAGCACACCGTCGCCACGGCTGATTACCTGCCGCAGGCGGCCCTTGCGGTACACCAGCGTCACCGCGACGCCATCCACCTTGGGTTGGACCCACACATCCTGACGCGTGGCCAGCCAAGCCCCGACGGCCTGGTCATCCAGTAGTTTTTCCAGGCCGGTATGGGCGACGGGATGGCGCAAGGTGCCTCGCGAGCTGGCCAGGGGCTGGTCGTCGGCCGCAGCAGGCGCAGGGAAACACTGGCGCCAATCAGCCAGACGCTGACGGGCTTGGTCATAGAGTTCGTCGCTGACCGGCGATTGGCCGAGGCGGTGGTAACTGTCGTCCCACCTTCGCACCTGTTCGGCCAGGGCATCCGCTTGTTGACGGGCTTCTTGCGGGCATGTTTCCGCTGCCACCCGGAAGGGCAGCGCAACGATGAATAGAGCAACCAGTAAACGCATCAGGAGCATCCTTGCTCGAAAAGGGCGCCCAGCCTAAATGATCCGTTTGCCGACAAAAAAGTCCCGGCCATACGGGGCTTTTTACCGGGTGTTGCTGTTTGCCGAACAGATCACCGTGGAACCGCATTGCCTGATTGCTGGCGGCCTGGTTTTGCTGCCCAATGTCGGCTTTGACGGTGGATTCAGTCAAAGTGTTTCAACTGGTGTAGCGCCTCCGACGGCGCTTTAAGCGTTGGCCGTGGGTGCAATAAAAAGCCCCGCAGGGCGAACCTGGCGGGGCTTTTTGCACATCGCTTCGCTTACAGGCCGGCGGCGGTACGCAGGTCGTTGGCGCGGTCGGTTTTTTCCCAGGTGAAGGTGGTGAAAGTGTCGTCACCCACGGTCTTCTGCTCAGGCGTACGACCGAAGTGGCCGTAGGCTGCGGTTTCCTGGTACATCGGGTGCAGCAGGTCGAGCATGGTCGTGATCGCGTAGGGACGCAGGTCGAAGACTTCGCGTACCAGCTTGACGATCTTGTCATCGCTGATCTTGCCGGTGCCGAAGGTGTTCAGCGAGATCGACGTAGGCTGAGCCACGCCGATAGCGTAGGAAACCTGGATCTCGCAGCGCTCGGCCAGGCCGGCGGCCACGATGTTCTTGGCCACATAGCGACCGGCGTAGGCGGCCGAACGGTCCACCTTGGACGGATCTTTGCCGGAGAACGCGCCACCGCCGTGACGGGCCATGCCGCCGTAGCTGTCGACAATGATCTTGCGACCGGTCAGGCCGCAGTCGCCCACCGGGCCACCGATGATGAACTGGCCGGTCGGGTTGATGTGGAACTGGGTGTCCTTGCTCAGCAGTTCGGCCGGCAACACGTGTTTGACGATCAGTTCCATCACGCCTTCGCGCAGATCGGCGTAGGACACATCCGGGTTGTGCTGAGTCGACAGCACCACCGCGTCGATGCCGACGACTTTGCCGCCTTCGTAACGGCAGGTTACCTGGGACTTGGCGTCCGGGCGCAGCCACGGCAGCAGGCCGGATTTACGGGCTTCGGCCTGGCGCTTGACCAACTGGTGGGAGAAGGTGATCGGAGCCGGCATCAGCACGTCGGTCTCGTTGCTGGCGTAGCCGAACATCAAGCCCTGATCGCCGGCGCCCTGGTCTTCCGGCTTGGCGCGGTCGACACCCTGGTTGATATCGGGCGATTGCTTGCCAATGATGTTCATCACGCCGCAGGTCGCGCCGTCGAAGCCAACGTCGGAGCTGTTGTAGCCGATGTCGGTGATCACGTCGCGGACCAGTTGTTCCAGGTCGACCCAGGCCGAGGTGGTCACTTCGCCGGCGATGATCGCTACACCGGTCTTCACCAGGGTCTCGCACGCCACGCGGGCGAACTTGTCTTCAGCGATGATGGCGTCCAGCACCGCGTCAGAAATCTGGTCGGCGATTTTGTCCGGATGCCCTTCAGACACGGACTCGGAGGTGAAAAGGGAGTATTCGCTCATCTCGATGTTTTCCTGATATTTACCGATGGTGAGTGTCGCCAGCCGGTCGCTGAAAGTGGCGGACCTGAATCTGGAAACCGTTACGTAAACCTACATAGAGGCTTTCCCCGGGAACGAGTCCCGCAGCGGTGGCCCAACGGGCCAGATCGTCCTGTTCAAAACCCAACCAGAGATCACCGCAGGCCTCCCTGGCCCAATTCTGGTTGTGGCTGCATAAATCCGTCACCAGCAGGCTACCGCCGGGGTGCAGTAACCCGGCCATTTGCTTGAGGGCCTCGGCGGGCGCGGCGAAATGATGCAGGACCATATTCAGCACCACGCAGTCGGCCCGCAGGCGGGTGTCGTTCAAGGCATCGGCCAATTGCAGATCGACGTTGCTCAAGGCCTCGCGCTCGCAGAGCTGGCGCGCCAGTTCCAGCATTGCCGGGCTGTTGTCCAATGCCGTGACCTGCTGGAAGCGGCGCGCCAGTTCCGGCAGAAAACCGCCGTCGCCGGGGCCGACTTCCAGCGCCGTGGCCTCTTCACTGAAGCTCAGCTTGTCCAACAACGCCAGCACGCTGTCGCGGTATTGCGGCAAGCCGGCGATCAAATCCTGCTGGGCGCGAAACTTCTCGGCGACCCGTGCGAAAAAGTCCTGGCTGGCCGCAGCACGTTGTCCATGCACCTGGCCGATACGTGCCTGTACGTCGTTGGGCAGGCTCAGGTTATCCACTTCATCCAACAGGGCCGCGTGCAGCTTGCCGCCGAGCAGGTCGGTGTGGGGCAGGGCGCGGCGGTAGAAAATCGCATTACCTTCGCGGCGAGTGGCCACCAGGTCGGCCTGGGACAGCACTTTCAAATGGTGGCTCATGCCCGACTGGCCGATGGCGAAAATCCGCGCCAGCTCCAACACGCCAAAGGAGTCATTGGCCAATGCCCGCAAAACGTTCAGGCGCAAGGGGTCGCCGGCGGCCTTGCACAAGGCGGCCAGCTCTTCACCATCGTCGGAACGCAGGGAGGATGCGGGTAGGTTCATAAGGCCAGCAGTCTAGTGGTGGGACAGGGCGGTCGCAAGGTCAATATCAAAAAGTTTTGATATTGATCGATAAGTGGCGGTTATAAGCAGTCGCTATAGCCTTTCGGCGAACAGGTGAAAGGTTTGCGCAGACGATTGCCGTGCAAACCACAGGAAAAACCGCTTCAAGTGACTATCTGTCATTGCCCGCAGGCGGTGGCTGAGGGAAAATGCCGGTCCTTTTTTCCGTTTCTTTCCCTATCCGCAGGAGAACAGCGATGCCCAGCCGTCGTGAGCGTGCCAACGCCATTCGTGCCCTCAGCATGGATGCCGTGCAAAAAGCCAACAGCGGCCATCCCGGTGCCCCGATGGGCATGGCGGATATCGCCGAAGTGCTTTGGCGTGACTACCTGAAACACAACCCGAGCAACCCATCGTTCGCCGACCGTGACCGCTTCGTGCTGTCCAACGGCCACGGCTCGATGCTGATCTATTCGCTGCTGCACCTGACCGGCTACGACGTCACCATCGACGACCTCAAAAGCTTCCGCCAGCTGCACAGCCGCACCCCGGGCCACCCGGAATTCGGCTACACCCCAGGCGTCGAGACCACCACCGGTCCCCTGGGCCAGGGCCTGGCCAATGCCGTGGGCTTCGCCCTGGCTGAAAAAGTCCTGGGCGCGCAGTTCAACCGCCCCGGCCACGACATCGTCGATCACCACACCTATGTGTTCCTGGGTGATGGCTGCATGATGGAAGGCATTTCCCACGAAGTTGCGTCCCTGGCCGGCACCCTGGGCCTGGGCAAGCTGATCGCCTTCTACGATGACAACGGCATCTCCATCGACGGTGAAGTCGAAGGCTGGTTTACCGATGACACCCCGAAGCGTTTCGAAGCCTACAACTGGCAGGTGATCCGCAACGTCGACGGTCACGACCCGGAAGAGATCAAGACCGCCATCGACACCGCCCGCAAGAGCGCGCAGCCGACCCTGATCTGCTGCAAGACCACCATCGGCTTCGGTTCGCCGAACAAGCAAGGCAAGGAAGACTGCCACGGCGCCCCATTGGGTGACGCGGAAATCGCCCTGACCCGTGAAGCGTTGAAGTGGAACCACGGCCCGTTCGAAATCCCGGCCGACATCTACGCCGAATGGGATGCCAAGGAAAAAGGCCTGGCCACCGAAGCCGAGTGGGACCAGCGCTTCGCTGCCTATTCCGCCGAATTCCCGGAACTGGCCAACGAACTGGTTCGCCGCCTGGCCGGCGACCTGCCTGCCGACTTCTCGGAAAAAGCCTCGGCCTATATCGCCGAAGTCGCGGCCAAGGGTGAAACCATCGCCAGCCGTAAAGCCAGCCAGAACACCCTGAACGCCTTTGGCCCGCTGTTGCCTGAGTTCCTCGGCGGTTCGGCCGACCTGGCCGGGTCCAACCTGACGCTGTGGAAAGGCTGCAAAGGTGTCACGGCCGAAGACGCCAGCGGCAACTACATGTACTACGGCGTGCGCGAGTTCGGCATGAGCGCGATCATGAACGGCGTGTCCCTGCACGGTGGCCTGGTGCCTTACGGCGCAACGTTCCTGATGTTCATGGAATACGCGCGCAATGCCGTGCGCATGGCCGCGCTGATGAAGAAGCGCGTGATCCATGTGTACACCCACGACTCCATCGGCCTGGGCGAAGACGGTCCGACGCACCAGCCGGTCGAGCAATTGACCAGCCTGCGTACCACGCCGAACCTGGATTGCTGGCGCCCAGCCGACGCGGTGGAATCCGCCGTGGCCTGGAAGCACGCCATCGAGCGCAAGGACGGCCCTTCGGCGCTGATCTTCTCGCGTCAGAACCTGCAGCACCAGGCGCGTACCGACGCGCAGATCGCCGACATCAGCCGTGGCGGTTATGTGCTCAAGGACTGCGTGGGCGAGCCGGAGCTGATCCTGATCTCCACCGGTTCCGAAGTGGGCCTGACCGTTCAGGCTTACGACAAGCTGACTGAGCAGGGCCGCAATGTGCGCGTTGTATCCATGCCGTGCACCAGCGTGTTCGAAGCCCAGGACGCCGGCTACAAGCAATCGGTGCTGCCGTTGCAGGTCAGCGCGCGTATCGCCATCGAAGCGGCGCACGCCGACTACTGGTACAAGTACGTGGGCCTGGAAGGCCGCGTGATCGGCATGACCACCTACGGTGAGTCGGCGCCGGCGCCAGCCTTGTTCGAAGAGTTCGGCTTCACCCTGGAAAACATCCTGGGTCAGGCTGAAGAGCTGCTGGAAGACTAAGCCAGTCTGCGTTGTCTGTACTGGCGCTATCGCGGGCAAGCCCGCTCCCACATTTGGATCGCGGTCTGATGTGGGAGGGGGCTTGCCCGCGATGGCGTCAGAACGTTCAACACCGAACTAACCTTGACCGAGAACCCCATGCCCGAACTGCGTCCCTACAAAGTTGCACTCAACGGCTACGGCCGCATTGGTCGTTGCGTCTTGCGTGCTCTGTTCGAGCGAGGGGCGGCAGCCGGGTTTGAAATCGTTGCGATCAATGATCTGGCGGACATGGCCAGCATCGAATACCTGACACGCTTTGACTCCACCCATGGCCGATTCCCCGGCGAAGTGCGGGTCGACGGCGATTGTCTGCATATCAACGGCAACTGCGTGAAAGTGCTGCGCAGTGCCACCCCCGAGGGCATCGACTGGGCGGCGCTGGGCGTCGACCTGGTGTTGGAATGCTCCGGTGCTTATAACACCCGTGCCGATGGCCAGCGTTTTCTCGACGCCGGCGCGCCACGTGTGCTGTTTTCCCAGCCGATGGCCAGCGAGGCGGATGTCGACGCCACCATCGTCTATGGCATCAACCAGGATTGCCTGAGCGGCGATGAGCGGCTGGTGTCCAACGCCTCCTGCACCACCAACTGCAGCGTGCCGCTGTTGCGCCTGCTGGATCAGGCGATCGGCCTGGATTACGTGTCGATCACCACGATTCACTCGGCAATGAACGACCAGCCGGTGATCGACGCCTACCACCACGAAGACCTGCGTCGCACGCGTTCGGCGTTCCAGTCGGTGATTCCGGTGTCCACCGGCCTGGCACGCGGCATCGAACGCTTGTTGCCGGAACTTGCCGGGCGAATTCAGGCCAAAGCCGTACGTGTGCCGACGGTGAACGTGTCCTGCCTGGACATCACCATGCAAACCGTCAGCGACACCGATGCCGTGGAGGTCAACCGGATCCTGCGCGACGCCGCCACCCGCGGCCCGCTCAAAGGCTTGCTGGCCTACACCGAATTGCCTCACGCCAGTTGCGATTTCAACCATGACCCGCATTCGGCGATTGTCGATGCCAGCCAGACCCGTGTTTCCGGCCCCAGGCTGGTGAATATCCTGGCCTGGTTCGACAACGAGTGGGGCTTTGCCAACCGAATGCTGGACGTTGCAGAACACTATCTGCAAGTGGCCTCCAAACAACCTCAACAGTAATTCAGGAACTGCGACCCATGACCGTGTTGAAGATGACCGACCTCGATCTGCAAGGTAAGCGCGTACTGATTCGCGAAGACCTCAACGTCCCCGTCAAGGACGGTGTTGTCACCAGCGATGCGCGAATCCTGGCCTCGCTGCCGACCATCAAGCTGGCCCTGGAAAAAGGCGCGGCCGTGATGGTCTGCTCCCACCTGGGTCGCCCGACCGAAGGTGAGTTCTCCGCCGAAAACAGCCTCAAGCCGGTAGCCGACTACCTGAGCAAGGCCCTGGGCCGTGACGTGCCGCTGGTGGCTGACTACTTGAATGGCGTGGACGTGAAGGCCGGCGACATCGTGCTGTTCGAAAACGTGCGCTTTAACAAAGGCGAGAAAAAGAACAGCGACGAACTGGCCCAGCAATATGCTGGCCTGTGCGATGTGTTCGTGATGGACGCATTCGGCACCGCTCACCGCGCCGAAGGTTCGACCCACGGCGTGGCCAAGTTCGCCAAGGTCGCCGCTGCCGGCCCACTGCTGGCTGCTGAACTGGACGCGCTGGGCAAGGCCCTAGGCGCGCCGGCACAACCGATGGCGGCCATCGTCGCCGGCTCCAAGGTGTCGACCAAGCTTGACGTGCTCAACAGCCTCAGCCAGATCTGCAACCAACTGATCGTCGGCGGCGGTATTGCCAACACGTTCCTGGCTGCCGCCGGTCATCCGGTGGGCAAGTCGCTGTACGAGCCGGACCTGCTCGACACCGCCCGTGCCATCGCCGCCAAAGTCAGCGTGCCGTTGCCGGTGGATGTGGTGGTGGCCAAGGAATTCGCCGAAAGCGCCGAAGCCACCGTCAAGCTGATCGCTGACGTGGCTGCCGACGACATGATCCTGGATATCGGCCCGCAGACTGCGGCCAATTTCGCTGAACTGTTGAAAGCGTCGCAGACCATTCTGTGGAACGGCCCGGTCGGCGTGTTCGAATTCGACCAGTTCGGCAACGGCACCAAAGTGCTGGCCAAGGCCATCGCCGACAGCTCGGCATTCTCCATCGCCGGCGGCGGCGACACCCTGGCTGCCATCGACAAATATGGCGTGGCCGAGCAGATCTCCTACATTTCTACCGGTGGTGGCGCTTTCCTCGAATTCGTCGAAGGTAAAGTGCTGCCGGCCGTGGAAGTGCTGGAAAGCCGAGCCAAAGGCTGAAACGCGTGATCCGGAAAAGGAGCATTCCCATGATCAAGTCATTGGCACTGGTGTTCGCGGCGGGCCTGTTGGGCGGGTGCGGCAGCGCGCCCACTGCGGTATCGGCGCCCGAACAGCCTGCGGCGCAGCAGAAACAGGGCTGCTACCAGGCTGACTGGCAGGCCGAAACCATGCCGGTGATCAACAAGCGCATCGGCAACGAGCGGCTGGAGAAATACGACTCCGCGCCCAACGGTCAGGAACAGGGTTGCCCTTGACGGGTCTGATCAACTAACCGACAGCAGTCGCGGCCCTTGGGTCGCGTTCGAGGATTGGCAATGAAAGGCGTTTTCGCCCTGGCGGCACTGGCTCTGTTGGCGGGTTGCAGCAGCATGAACATGTTCAATAAGGCAGAACCTGCCGATAAGTGGACCACCTGGACCTGCGACAGCAAGGCCGAGGTCAACTGGCGCTTTGCCAATGCGGCCCGCAGCGAGGTGGATGTGCGCCTCGGCGGCTCGGACCAGGTCTACCGCCTTAAACAGGACGTTGCCGCCTCGGGCGTGCTGTACAGCAACGACCAGTTGGCGTTTCACACAAAAGGTGAGGAAGGCTTGGTTTACTGGGTCGCCACCGACGATTTGATCGGGCGTGGCTGCAAGGCCCAATGAGATTTCAAATTTGATGAGATCCAAATGTGGGAGGGGGCTTGCCCCCGATAGCGGTGGATCAGTCAACAGATTCATCACTGCCAGGCTGTCATCGGGGGCAAGCCCCCTCCCACACTTGCAATAACGATTCAGCAGGCCAGGTATGTAAAACCTGGCCTGCAATAACTTGAATAGCAGTCGCCGCTACGGCAGGCTTGCACGATTAACGACCCTCGACCGGGAGAGACAACACAATGGCACTTATCAGCATGCGTCAAATGCTGGACCACGCAGCCGAGTTCGGCTATGGCGTCCCAGCCTTTAACGTCAACAACCTTGAGCAGATGCGCGCCATCATGGAAGCCGCTGACAAGACCGACTCCCCCGTGATCGTCCAGGCTTCGGCCGGTGCGCGCAAATACGCCGGTGCCCCGTTCCTGCGTCACCTGATCCTCGCCGCTATCGAAGAATTCCCACACATCCCGGTGTGCATGCACCAGGACCACGGCACCAGCCCTGACGTATGCCAGCGCTCCATTCAACTGGGCTTCAGCTCGGTGATGATGGACGGCTCCCTCGGCGAAGACGGCAAGACTCCGACCGACTACGAATACAACGTCCGCGTCACCCAACAAACCGTGGCCATGGCCCACGCCTGCGGCGTTTCGGTTGAAGGCGAGCTGGGCTGCCTGGGTTCCCTGGAAACCGGCATGGCCGGTGAAGAAGACGGCATCGGTGCCGAGGGCGTGCTGGATCACAGCCAGATGCTGACCGACCCGGAAGAGGCTGCCGACTTTGTGAAGAAAACCCAGGTGGACGCCCTGGCCATCGCCATCGGCACCAGCCACGGCGCCTACAAGTTCACCAAGCCACCGACCGGCGACGTACTGGCCATCGACCGCATCAAGGAAATCCACAAGCGCATCCCCAACACCCACCTGGTGATGCACGGTTCGTCCTCGGTACCGCAAGAATGGCTGGCGATCATCAACCAGTACGGCGGCGACATCAAGGAAACCTACGGCGTACCGGTTGAAGAAATCGTCGAAGGCATCAAGTACGGCGTGCGTAAGGTCAACATCGACACCGACCTGCGCCTGGCGTCCACCGGTGCCATGCGCCGCCTGATGGCCACCAACCCGAGCGAATTCGACCCACGCAAATTCTTCGGCGCCACCGTGACCGCCATGCGTGACGTGTGTATCGCTCGTTATGAAGCATTCGGCACGGCCGGCAATGCATCGAAGATCAAGCCGATCTCGTTGGAGGCGATGTACCAGCGTTATTTGAAAGGTGAGTTGAACGCTAAGGTGAACTAAGCCTCAGGCGTTACAAAAGAAGCCCGCAGCGATGCGGGCTTTTTTGTGCTGTGAACGTGCGATGCGGTCAAAATGTGGGAGGAGGCTGGCGCCCTAGTTCGGTGTGGCCGTCACCCGCTAAGTGAATGAGGCGGCGCTCACTCATGATCAATATCCAGCTTGTCGAACGTCACCTTCGCGCCTTCCTTGCTGTCCCCGCTGTTGTCCTGCACATAGGCGCCGGCCTTGAAGTACAGCGGTTTGGCGCCCCATGCCGCGCCGATGCGTTCGTTCCATTCGCCATCGGCGGCATACACGCTGAGTAATCCGGCCTTGTTGAGGTTGATTACGTAGGTAAAGCTCTTGTCCAACGGCACGTTGGAGGCGACGGTGATCACGCGGCTTTCGTCCTCATCCGGGCGCATGCGCACTTTGGCGACGATGTTGCCGGTCTGGGTCTTTTCCTTGAATTGGTACTCGAGCTTGATCAGCGGTTTCTGGCTGTCATACGCGTGAATCTGGCCAATGACGATCTTGCCGCTGGAGGGCACCTGGTTGACGGCCAGGGTGGCGCGCAGAAAATTGTCGGCGTCGGGGTAGGTCCAGTTGCGCAAGCGGCCGTCGGCGTAGGTTTCGCGCAATTCGCTGCGGGGGTAGATCGCGTTCTCGGTGCGCGTGCCGGTGACGGGTGTCCAGAATTGCACGTTGCTGCCTTCGGCCTGGAAGTATTGGTCCTTGAAGCCGCTAAGCAGTTTAGGCGTGTCGATGGTCGCGGGGGGCGAGCCGACGGGAATGCTCAGGTTCCAAGTGGAGAGGTCAATCATGGCGTAGGCCTTTTACAGAAGGGTGTAGGCTATGGCCCTCAGGGCCAGTCAGGTTCTTTATAGGTGCTGTGCAGCGGATTGTTAAACAATTGCTGGCAATTTATTGGCGCCAAATGAATGCCAAAAAGCCATGTTGCCCATGAACCGTGGGTTGCAGGCACTGACCGTTAGTCGGCTTCCTGAAATTTGGCGCAATGATGGCACCGAGGTTACTTCTGCTTTTCCAGAACCGGGGCTAGAGTGAGGCCTCAGTGTTTGTCCGGGTTTTCTCTCAGAAATGACCGGAGCAGCGATCTAAGGAAGAGACGTAGCATGGAATGCGCTCCACACCACGGCGATGGCAGTTCGGTTCTTCTGGTGGTCGACGACTACCCGGAAAACCTGATCAGCATGCGTGCGCTTTTGCAGCGTGAGGATTGGCATGTGGTAACCGCCGCTTCCGGTGTGGAAGCCCTGGAGTTGCTGCTGCAGCACGATGTGGACCTGGTATTGCTGGACGTGATGATGCCGGGCATGGATGGCTTTGAAGTCGCCCGCCTGATGCGCGGCAGCCAGCGCACCCGCATGACCCCGATCATCTTTCTGAGCGCCAACGCCCAATCGCCCGCCGCCGTGCTGGAAGGCTACGCCAGTGGCGCCATTGATTACCTGTTCAAGCCGTTCGACCCGCATATTCTCAAGCCCAAGGTCCAGGCACTGCTGGAGCACCAGCGTAATCGCCGCGCCTTGCAGCGCCTGAGCCATGACTTGGAGTCGGCTCGCGCGTTCAACGCCTCGGTGCTCGACAACGCCGCCGAAGGCATCCTGGTGGTGGGCGAAGAAGGCGTGATCCAGTACGCCAATCCGGCCATTTCGCGCTTACTCAATGCGACGCTCAACGAATTGCAGGGCCAGACGTTCCTGAGCTTTTTGCAAAAGCCCCACGTGCCCAGCTGGTTGGATTCGCAGATGTACGCCGGTTATCGCACCGGCCAGACCTGGCGCCTGCACGACGCCATGCTGCGCACCGGCCGCGGGCAGCAGGTGCCCGTGGCGTTGTCCTGCGCCCCATTGCCGTCCGAGCAGAAGGCTATGGTGGTGACCGTGCTGGATATGTCTGAAGTGCGCCACCTGCACCAGCAACTGGAGTTCCAGGCCGTTACCGACCCGCTCACCGGCCTGCTCAACCGTCGTGGGTTCTACCAGGCCGTGGAAAGCACCCTGTCGCGCAGCGAGCGCGTCGAGCAATCCCTGGTGCTGCTGTACCTGGACCTCGACGGCTTCAAGCGGGTCAACGACTCCCTGGGCCATGACGCGGGCGACCGGGTACTGCGCTGGGTATCGGAACAACTGCAAGGTTGCCTGCGTTCCTACGACATTGTCGGACGCATGGGCGGCGATGAATTTACCGCATTGCTGGAGCTGGACTTCCCTGAGCAGGCGGCGAAAATTTCGGAAAAACTGATCGAACGGGTGTCAGTCTGCCAACAGGTCGACGGTTTGGATGTGATGCTCGGCGTGAGTATTGGTATCGCCACGTTTCCTGACTGCGGCTCGGATTTGAATGGTCTGCTGCGCGCCGCTGATATTGCAATGTACGAAGCCAAGCGCGCCGGGCGTCAGCAATATCGCTATTTCGACCAGGAAATGAACGGCCGGGCTCGCTCGCGGCTGATGCTTGAAGACAGCGTGCGCACGGCCATTGAAAACAAAGAATTCATCCTGGTCTACCAACCGCAGGTGTCGTTGGAGGACGGGCGTCTGCGCGGCGTCGAGGCGTTGTTGCGTTGGCAGCACCCAAGTGTCGGCGACGTGCCGCCGGGGCTTTTCCTGCCGCTGCTGGAAGAGGCGCGGCTGATCAGCCAATTGAGCATCTGGATCTACCAGCAGGTCGCCGCACAGCGCCAGGCCTGGCACACCACCTTCGACGAGGAGCTGGTGCTGAGTGTGAGTCTGAGCAGCAGCCAGTTCAATATGCCCAACCTGGCCAACCAACTGCAGCAGATGCTGGAGCGCTACGGCTTGCAAGGGCGGCAGTTGGAGGTGGAAATCGGGGAGGACTGCCTGATGAGTAACCGTGAGGAGGCCATCAAACAGCTTAAGTTGCTGCGCCGCATTGGTGTGCGTATCGCCCTGGATGACTTTGGTTCCGGCCAGTGTTCCCTGGCGCACCTGCGTGATCTGGAATTTGACACCTTGAAGCTCGACCCCAAATTGGTGGCGCGTCTGCCGGGCTCGGCACGGGACGCGGCAATGGCGCGCAGCATTATCGAGTTGTGCGGGCATTTCGAGGTGCTGGTGGTGGCCGAAGGTGTGGAAACCCAGGAGCAGGCCCAATGGCTCAAAGCCCAGGGCTGCACGTTTATCCAGGGGCCATGGGCGGCGCAGCCGTTGATAGCCGAGGATGTCGCCGACTGGTCCCGCACCCGCGCACGTTGAATTGGTACACTGGCGCCCTTCAAATCTTGTTGCAGACCCTCATGACCGCGCTGAAATACCTCCAGGCCTACCCGGTTGCACTACAGGAGCAAGTGCGTCAGATGATCGCCACTGACCAGTTGGGCAATTATCTGGAGCAGCGTTATCCCGAGCGCCACGCGGTGCAGAGCGACAAGGCCTTGTACGCCTACGCGCTGGCCTTGAAGCAGGAACACCTGCGCAACGCGCCGGCCATCGACAAGGTCCTGTTCGATAACCGCCTGGACCTGACCCACCGCGCCCTCGGCCTGCACACCACGATTTCAAGGGTGCAGGGCGGCAACCTCAAGGCCAAGAAAGAAATCCGCATCGCCGCCTTGTTCAAAGAGGCCGCACCGGAATTTCTGCGCATGATCGTGGTGCATGAACTGGCGCACTTCAAAGAATCGGACCACAACAAGGCGTTCTATAAACTCTGCCAATACATGATGCCGGACTACCATCAGGTGGAATTCGACCTGCGGGTCTACCTCACGTATCGCGACCTGCTGGGCAAACCCTGACCGCACAAGGCCAATGACCATGGATGTGAGCAAGACCAAAAGCAGTTTCTACCGTCGCCTCTACGTCGCCTACCTGATCGACAGCGGCCAGGCCAGCAACGTACCGGCGCTGACCGACGCGACCGGCATGCCCCGGCGCACGGCCCAGGATACGATAGCGGCGCTCGCCGACCTGGATATTGTGTGTGAGTTCGAGCAGGAGGATGGCGCGCGTAACCATGCCGGGTGCTATCGGATTCGTAACTGGGGCGCGATTGATCGGCGCTGGATCGAGGCCAACCTGGCGTCGATCAAGCGCGTGCTGGGTTATCCCTGAGGGCTTTCTCCGGTGCGCCGCATGCCGATATGAGGAATGTCGTCCTCCAGGTATTCCTCTCCCGCCACCACGAACCCGTACCGCCCGTAGTAACCCTGTAAGTGCGCCTGGGCTGACAGAAAGATCGGGGTTTCAGGCCAGATATCGTCAATCTGCTTGAGGGTTTCTTCCATCATCCGATGGCCTAACCCGGTGCCCCGCGCCAGTGGGGCGATAATCACACGGCCGATTACCACATCGCCGCCCTGGGACTCCGGGTCCAGCAGGCGCAGGTAGGCCACCAGCTTATCGTCCCGCCAGCCCATCAGGTGGTAGGTGTCACCGCTCAGGTCCTGGTCATCGATGTCCTGGTAGACGCATTTCTGCTCAACCACGAACACTTCGTTACGCAACCGCAGGATGGCGTAAAGCTGCTCCTTGCCCAGGTCATTATGGTGCTTGCAGACCCAATCAACAGTCATGGTGTGTTCTCGCTCGAATGTCTGTGCTTGATAGTAAGCGCGGCGGGCGGCTCTGTCTAAATGGTCTATTGTTGAGGGCGAGGTCAATTAGCCACTATTGAGTGCGTGCCCCAGCCGTTTCTTTGTGTAATCTGAGCTACTGTTAACACCTCAGGTCTTGCCTGAGCTAAGCCCGCCAAGGATTTTGAGCATGCCGCGATTGTCTCGTGCCGTTGCTTTAATTGGAGTGTTGCTGCTGGCTCAACCGGCGTTTGCACAGCGTCTGCGCCTGGTCGCGGACGCCTGGCCACCCTTTACCGATGCCACGCTGATCAACGGCGGACTGGCCACCGACATCGTCACCACCGCCCTGGCCCGCGCCGGGTACGCCAGTGATTTCGAACAGGTGCCCTGGGCGCGTGCGTTGATGGGCATAGGCGATGGGCGTTATGACGTGCTGATCAATGCCTGGTACGACGAGGCGCGTACACAGCTGGGAGAATTCTCCAACGAATACCTGCTCAACCGCGTGCGCTTCATCAAGCGCCGCGACGACCCCATCGATTACCAGACGCTTGAGCAACTGCATGACGAGCCCATCGCGGTGGTGCGCGGTTATGCCTACTCCGCGGCGTTCGACGGGGACACGCAGCTGCAGAAAGTGCCGGTGCATAACTTCGCCATGGCCGTGCGCATGCTGGCGGCGCAGCGAGTGCGGCTGACGGTGGAGGACGAGTATGTCGCGCGCTATTACCTGGCCCGTGAATCACCCCGGGTGCGCAATGCCATAGAGTTCCTGCCCAAGCCGCTGACTGAAAACAGCCTGCACATTCTGGTCAGCCTCAAGCACCCCGAACATGCACAGATCGTAGCGGGCTTTGACCGGGAGATAGCCAGGATGAAGGCCGATGGCAGTTACGAGCGATTAATGAAGGCCCATGGCATGTAAGGCCTAAGCCGCGCGAGTGTCCTTGATCAAATGCGCGGCCAATGTGCGCAGCGGCCCCAATTGCCGACAAATCAGCGCCAGCTGCGTTTGCACCAAGCGCTGCCCTTCGTCGATCTCATCCGGCATTTGCTCCAGGTCCGCCGCCAAGGCCTCCTCGGCATCGCTCTGAATCGCAATCGGCTGCTTGTTCGCCAGCCCCGTGGCGATTTCATCAATGCTCGCCGCCAGGCTATTGCCGGCGCCGTCGATCAGGTGTTCACGCACTTCGGCGGGCAGTTGCGTGTCACGGTGCGCGCCAAGCCCCGACAAATAGCTGAGCAAGGTGTGCGACAGCACCAGAAAGCGAAAGCCTACGTCGGCTTCTTTGCGAAAGTGCCCCGGCTCCATCAGCATGTTGGCCAAGGTGGTGGACAGCGCCGCATCGGCGTTGTGCGCGTTGCGCCTGGCCAGGCGATAGGCCAGGTCGTCGCTCTTGCCGGCGGCGTACTGCTGCATGATCTGCCGCAGGTAGATGCTGTTGCAGGTCAGGGTGTTGGCCAGCACTTTGTTCAGACGCCGGCCCTGCCAGTCCGGCAGGAACAGGAACACCGCCAGGCCCGCGATCAGACTGCCAAGCAGGGTATCGAACAGCCGTGGCAGGAATAATCCGTAGCCATCGCCCACCTGGTTGAAGCAGAACAGCACCATCAGCGTGATCGCCGCGGTGGCCAGGGTATAGCGGGTGGTACGGTTGATAAAGAACACCAGGCCGGCGGCGATGGCGAACATCGATTGCACCAGCGGGCTGGGGAACAGGTCGAACAGCGCCCAGGCCACGGTCAGGCCGATGGCGGTGCCGACGATCCGTTGGCCAAGCTTGCGCCGTGTGGCGCCATAGTTGGGCTGGCACACGAACAGAGTGGTGAGGATGATCCAATAACCCTGGGACGCGTGAATCGCGTGCAAGGTGCCGTAGCCGACGGTCAGCGCCAACGACAGGCGCAATGCGTGGCGAAACAGCAACGAGGTCGGGGTCAGTTGAGTACGCAGCCGCGTCCACATTTCCTTGAGGTTGCGCGGGGCGCGATCGAGCAGGTTGCTGTCGGTGGCATCGGCCAGGGCGTCAGGGTTGCTGGCGTCGCCGAGCAGGCGGTCGAGGGTCGACAGGTTGGCCGCCAGGGCGCGCAACGAGCGCAGCAGGCCCCGCCAGGCCGGGTTGCTCTGGATGCGCAGGTGTTCCAGGGAGGCGTTCAGGTCACCGAGGGCTTCGGCAAAACTGTCGTCGTAGACGAACGGCTGGCGCAATTGGATCGACTCAGCGAGGGCCTGGCAGGCCTTGCCTTGCTGGCGTAACAGGCGCTGGCAGCGGAACAGCACGTCGCTGTGGAAAAACGCTTCGGCCAGGGCGTTGTAGGGATAGTGCGAAGAACTGGCGCGCTCGTGGATGTCCTGGGCCAGAAAGTACAGCTTCAGATAGCGGCTGACCTTCGAACCCGGGCGACCATTGCCCACGCGGTGCAGGATGATTTCCTTGGCCGCATTCAGCGCAGCGACTACGCGACCGTTCTGCTGGGCCAGTTCCAGACGACGGGCTTCTACATCCAATTGGCGGATCGGTTCGAACAGCGACGATTTGAGCTTGAGGTAACGCCCCAACTCGCGGAACAAGCGCGCCAGGCTCTGTTGCACCGGCTGGTTGGAAAACAACACCTGCCACAGCACCGACAACGCGCCATACCAAGCGGCGCCGGCCACCAGCAGCAGCGGTTCGTGCCAGAAGTCCGACACCGCGCCACCACGCTGGTCCACGCCGATCATGGTGTAGACCGACAGAATCAGCGTCGCCGAGGCAATCGCGCCGTAACGCTCGCCAAGGGCGCCGAGCATGGTCAGGCAGAAGCTCGCCAGCGCCAGGGCAATCGCGAACAACCAAGGGTAGGGAAACAGCAATTCCACCGACAGCGCGGCGATGCTGAAGCACACCAGCGTCACCGCCAGGGCATTGAGGCGCCCTTGGCAGCTGTCGTCGGTCTCGGCCAGGGCGCTGGCGATAATCCCCAGGAACAGCGGGATCAGCAGGGTCATTTCATCCTGATACCAGCACAGCGCCATGCTGCCGGTGAGGGCGATGAATACCCGAACGCTATAGCTGAATTTATCCAGCGCCCATAGGCGCCGCATGGACTGCTTGAACGAGGTCGATGACATGAAGGCTGGGGTCTTCCGGGACGATGCCGCTAAATTGAGGCAGTAAGGACGCCACGGCAAGCGTGGTGATCACATCTCACAGCAAATTATTCCCCAGGCACACTACAAAATGGGGAGGGGGCAAGCACCCTTACACATTGTTGATCCGGTCTCGTCAGACGTATTGCGCGGCGGCGTAGCCCGATGCCCATGCCCACTGGAAGTTAAACCCGCCCAAATGCCCGGTCACATCCAGCACTTCCCCAATAAAGTACAGCCCCGGGCTTTTCAGCGACTCCATGGTCTTGGACGAGACTTCCCGCGTGTCTACACCGCCCAGCGTCACCTCGGCGGTGCGATAGCCCTCGGTGCCGGCGGGCACCAGCTGCCAGCTCGACAACTTCTGCGCAATGTCGGCGACTTCGGCATGGGTGTATTGCTTCATCGGCTTGGACGCGAACCAGGTGTCCGCCAGCAGGGTGGCCATTTTCTTGGTGAAGATCTCGCCCAGCAGCGTTTTCAACTCGCTGTTCGGCCGTTCGACCTGTTGTTGTTGCAGCCAGGTGTGGGCGTCGTGGTCGGGCAGCAGGTTGATCTCGACCGTGTCGCCCGGCTCCCAGTACGAGGAAATCTGCAGGATCGCCGGCCCGCTCAGGCCGCGATGAGTAAACAGCAGGTTCTCGCGAAAACTCTGGCCGTTGCAGCTGGCCACGCAGTCCACAGAAGTGCCGGACAACTCGGTACACAGTGCCTTGAGCTGGTCGGTGATGGTGAACGGCACCAATCCGGCGCGGGTCGGCAGCAGTTCATGACCGAATTGCCTGGCCACCTGATAGCCGAACCCGGTGGCGCCCAGGGTTGGGATCGACAGGCCGCCGGTGGCGATTACCAGGGATTCACAGCGCAGCTCACCGAGGGTGGTCTGCAACTGATAACCGCTGTCGAGCCTGGCGATTTCCTGGATGGAGGTGTCCAGGTGCAGGCTCACGCCGGTCTGGATGCACTCATCGAGCAGCATGCCGAGGATGTCGCTGGATTTGTTATCGCAGAACAGCTGGCCGAGCTTCTTCTCGTGGTACGGCACGCCGTGCTTGGCCACCAGGCCGATGAAATCCCACTGGGTGTAGCGAGCCAGGGCGGATTTGCAGAAATGTGCGTTGTGCGAGAGAAAATTGGCCGGCTCGGTGTACATATTGGTGAAATTGCAGCGGCCACCACCGGACATCAGGATCTTTTTGCCGGCCTTGTTCGCATGATCGATCAGCATCACCTTGCGCCCACGCCCGGCGGCGGTCAGTGCGCACATCAAGCCTGCGGCGCCGGCGCCAATGATCACAACTTCGGTCGAGCGCACAGCAATGTCCTCACAAATACGGGTCTGAAATGCAATCAAAACTGTAGGAGGGGGCGAGCCCCCTCCTACATTGGATCTTCATATAGGTCGCAGATCGGGTTACAGGATCCGCACGCGCAACGAGCGGCCCTTGATCTTGCCGTCGTTCAAACGCTGCAACGCCTGCTTGGCGATGCCGCGTTCCACGGCTACGAACGCCTGGAAATCAAAGATCGCGATCTTGCCGACCTGGGCGCCGGGGATACCGGCTTCGCCGGTCAGCGCGCCGAGGATGTCGCCTGGACGAACCTTGTCCTTGCGGCCCGCGGCAATGCACAGGGTGCTCATCTGCGGCAGCAGTGGACCACCGCTTTGCGGCTTGAGGTTGTCCAGTTGCTCCCAGTTCAGCGGCGATTTCTGCAGCTGCTCGATGGCCTGGGCACGGTGCGCCTCGGACGGCGCTACCAGGCTGATGGCAATCCCGGTCTCACCGGCGCGACCGGTACGGCCGACGCGGTGGATGTGGATTTCCGAGTCGCGGGCCAGTTCGACGTTGATCACCATGTCCAGCGAGTCGATGTCCAGGCCCCGTGCGGCGACGTCGGTCGCCACCAGCACCGAGGTGCTGCGGTTGGCGAACATCGCCAGAACCTGGTCACGGTCGCGCTGTTCCAGGTCGCCGTGCAGGCCGACGGCGGAGATGCCCTTGGCTGTCAGGTGGTCGACGGTCTCCTGCACCTGCTGCTTGGTAAAGCAGAACGCCACGCACGAGGCCGGACGGAAGTGCGCCAGGACTTTGGTCACCGCGTCCATGCGCTCTTCCGGGGAGATCTCGTAGAAACGCTGCTCGATCTGATCGTCGGAGTGGAACGCTTCGGCCTTCACTTGCTGCGGCGCGCGCATGAACTTGGATGCCAGTTGCTTGATGCTCACCGGGTAGGTGGCCGAGAACAGCAGGGTCTGGCGGCGCGGCGGAGTCTTGCTGATGATGTCTTCGATGGCGTCGTAGAAACCCATGTCGAGCATGCGGTCGGCTTCATCGAGGATCAGCGTGTTCAAGCCGTCCAGCACCAGCGAACCCTTGCGCAAGTGCTGCTGGATGCGGCCCGGAGTGCCGACGATCACGTGGGCGCCGTGTTCCAGGGAGGCGATCTGTGGGCCGAGGGACACGCCGCCGCACAGGGTCAGCACCTTGATGTTGTCTTCGGCGCGGGCCAGGCGACGGATTTCCTTGGCCACCTGGTCGGCCAGCTCGCGGGTCGGGCACATCACCAGCGCCTGGCAACCGAAGTAACGCGGGTTGATCGGGTTCAACAGGCCGATGCCGAAGGCGGCGGTCTTGCCGCTGCCGGTCTTCGCCTGGGCAATCAGGTCCAGCCCCTTGAGGATCACCGGCAAGCTTTGCGCCTGGATCTGCGTCATCTCGACATAACCCAGCGAGTCGAGGTTAGCCAGCATGGCGGCGGACAGGGGCAAAGTATTAAAAGCGGTGGCGATGGTAGTCACGGGACTGGCTCTGCAAAACAAAATGTCGCGCAGTGTAGCAGCCCCCCGTAGGTTTTTTCGCATGGTTCAGACGAGGGGATGGGGGGCAGCGGCAAGTTATGAGCGGCAAGCGGCAAGCTTGAAGCTTTTCTTGCAGCTTCAAGCTTGCCGCTTGAGGCTGCCTTTAGGCTCCAGTTGCAGGAAGATCGCCGCCGCCAGCATTGCCATGACGCCCACGGTGAGGAAGGTCAACTGGAACGCGCCGAGCACGCTGTTGACGCCGTCGTTGCCGGCTTCGGCGGTGAACCCGCCCAGCAGCGCACCGGCGCAGGCCACGCCGAGGCTCAGGGACAGTTGCGCCACCACCGACAGCAGGCTGTTGCCGCTGCTGGCCTGGGCATCGTCAAGGTCGATCAGGGTCACGGTGTTCATCGCGGTGAACTGCAGGGAGTTGATCGCCCCGAGCACTGCCAGCATGCCCAGCAGCAGAGGGTAGGGTGTCTGCTCGCTGACCAGGCCCATGCTTGCCAGCATGATGCCCAGCGCCAATGTGTTGCCGGTCAGCACCACCCGATAGCCCAGGCGTTCGATCAGCGGCCGCGCCACGGACTTGGCGAACATCGCGGCCGCCGCCAACGGCAGCATGCTCATGCCCGCCTGCGACGGCGAATACCCCAGCGCCACCTGCAACAGCAGCGGCACCAGGAACGGCAGCGCGCCGCTGCCCAGGCGCGCGAACAGGTTGCCCAGAATGCCCACGGCAAAGGTGCGGGTCTTGAACAACACCGGCGAGAACAGCGGGTTGTCGATATGCCCGGCGCGCAGCCAGTACGCCGCCAGGCACGCCAGCCCGCCGAACAGCAGCAACATCACCCGCAGATGCGGCAGGTGCAGTTCGCCCAGGCCCTCCATGGCGATGGTGATCAGCACCATCGCCGCACCAAACAGCACAAAACCCAACCCGTCAAAGCGCGTGCGTTCACTGCCGCGCAGGTCCGGGATGAATTTCCACACGGCATAGCACCCGAGTATGCCCACCGGCAGGTTGATCAGAAAGATCCAGTGCCAGGTCAGGTATTGCACCATCCAGCCGCCCATGGTCGGGCCAAGCAGCGGGCCGAGCAGGCCAGGGATGGTAATGAAGCCCATGATCCGCACCAGCTCGGAGCGCGGGTAGGCGCGCAGCACCACCAGGCGCCCCACCGGCAGCATCAGTGCGCCGCCCAAACCCTGCACCACGCGCGCGCCCACCAGCATGGTCAGGCTGCTGGACAGCGCACACAGCAGCGAGCCGATGCTGAACAGCATGATCGCGCCGAAGAAAATCTTCTTGGTGCCGAAACGGTCGGCGATCCAACCCGACGCCGGGATCAGCAAGGCGACGGTGAGCATGTAGGCGATCACCACCCCCTGCATGCGCAACGGGTTTTCCGCGAGATCCCGGGCCATGGCCGGCAGGGCGGTGTTCAGAATCGTCCCATCCAGCGACTGCATGAAGAAGGCAATCGCCACCACCCAGGGGAGCCATCGGGCGGTCTTGGCATCGAGAGGGGCGCGATCGGGCATGGGGGACCTTTTGTCAGCCGGCTATGTGTCGGCGATTATGCGCCATCCGTGGCGCCTTTTCCCACTGGCGGTTCGTCTAAATCCGACAACACCGCGTGCTTGCCCACCAGGAAATCCAACAGCGCGCGATGCACCGCCAGGGCGGCTTCGCGCGATTCCAGATCCAGCAGGTGACCGGTGTGTTGCGCCACCGAATAACTGCTGCGCCCCACATACTGCTTGAACAGTTGAGCGTCGGCAGCGGGGGTGTATTCGTCCAGCGCGCCGTTGAGGAAATGCACTGGCGTTTCGATTTGCCGCAGCGCCGGCAGGTAGTTGCCGTCGCCCATCGCCATTACCTGGTGGATATGAAAGCGCGCCTGGCGGTACTCGGTGGTCGCCATGCTCGACAGGTGCCGATGGTTGTTGCGCTTGAGGCGCGGCGACAAGTATTTGCCCACCGTTTCGTTGAGCAAATGGCCGACGGCGGACTTGTCATCGGCCTCGATCAGCACGCGCACGCGGTCCACGTAGTCGAGCATGGCCTGGTTGAGGTTGGGCGCCAGCGCCATCACTACAGAGCTTTTGATGGAGGGTGGGTTATGCGCCAGGGTCAGCAGGGTGGAAATGCCACCCCAGGAGGCCGACACCAGATGGTTGACCTCGAAGCGCTCCACCAGCGCCCGCAGGATCTGCACTTCGTCGTCCTTGGTGACCAGGTCGAGGTTGAGGTTGTGTTCGCGCGAATAACCGGAGAACGGCAGGTCGAACAGCAGCACATTAAAGTGCTCGGCCAGGCACTTGCCGGTACGCGCAAAGGAACGCGTGGTGGCGAGCGCTCCGTTGACCAGCAGGACGGTGTTCTTGTGTGGATCGTTTCCCAGTCGCTCTACGTGGACGTTGTAGTGCTTGTACAGCTGTTCAATGACAAAACTTCCATGGTTCATGTCAACGCTCCAGCTTGTCCTTCCCCGGACAAGGTCATGCAGTGCGTGCAGGCACGCGGGCGAGGTGGCGGGATGCCACTAACCCTTATAACGAGGTTTTCCACAGGCGACAACAGGCCGCCCGCGCGCGCGGTGCGCAAGAGAAATGGCCGTAGGAACGGGTAAAACCGAGCTGTCTGAAATCAGCACAAGACAATCTGGGAGGGTGCTTGCCTCCGACAGCGGCGTGTCAGTCAATGAGCACTTGGTTGAACACCGCTATCGGGAGCAAGCTCCCTCCCACAGGGAGAGTATTTACAACGTCAGGGTCAGGCGTTTTATCAGCGCCCCCGGTAACAGATTGGAAGCGGTGTTGCGCTGACCGTAGGTACTGGGTGACAGCAGTAACTCTCGCTCGGCGGTCAGTGCTTCCAATTGGGAACCGAGCAGGCTGTAGACGCTGTCATCAAAGCGCATGGTGCTGACGGGCGCCTTGATCTCGCCGTCCTCCACCCAGAACGTGGCGAAGCGTGTCATGCCGGTCAGGCGTGCGGCCGGCAGGTCCGAGTAGTTCAGGTACCACAGGTTGCTGATATACAACCCGGTGCCCAGCTGCTTGAGGATATCGGCCTGGGCCAGGCTTCCCGCCGCCATTTGCAGGGCGCTGGGGGATTCGTCGCTGCTGGCACCGTTGGCGCTCAGGCCGTATTCGGCGGCGCTGCGCGAATTGACCAGTTGGCCGCAGGCCTTGCCGGCGTTGATCAGCGTCACGTCGCTGCGCGGGTAGCCCTCTGTGGAGAACGCCTGGCTCAGGGAGCCGCTGATCTGTTCGCTTACCGTCACCAGCGGGCTCAGGTGTTGCTCACCGGCGTACAGCCGTTGCAGCGAGCTGCCTTTGCTGGCGATGGCTTGGGCGGAGAACCCGCCCCAGGTGATGATGCTGATGATTTCTTCCAGCGCGGCGGGCGCCAGGTAGGCGCGGTACTGGCCGGGCGGCAACGGGTGCAGCGCACGGTCGAGGAATGCCAATTGCTCGCGCGCCTGCTGCAGGCGCGCGGCGAATTCGACGCTGTCCCAGGTGTGCCCGGCATAGCTGGCTTTGACCGCTTCGCCATTGGCATGGAACAGGCTGAAATCGAAGTTGAAGCTATTGGCCTGGTGCCAGCCGAACGCTCCGTTTGAACTGGCAAAGCCACGACTGATAGGGCCGGCGGCATAGATGCCGACCAGGTCAACACCGTCGGCGGCCTGGCTGATGTCTTGCAGCACCCGAGCCAGCTCGGGCAACGGCCGAGCCTGCTCATTGCTGCTTTGCCAGGCGGTGGGGTTGAGTAGCAGGTACGGGTCCTGCGGCAACAACGGCAAGGTTTCGCGCAGTTGCTGCAAACCTTCGGCGAGGCGCTGACGGTCCAGCGCAGGTTCGCCGGCCAGGGTGATGGCGAGGTCGGCATGCCGGCCGTCGCTGATCAGTTTCAGATTGAGGCTGGCCTGCTGCACCTGCCCTGCCTGGCGCACCTTGGCATGATTGAAACGCACGAACTCGGAGGCTTCCGCCGCGTAGCCGAGGTGAAATTGTTCCTGGTCGGTGAGGGCCTGCTTGAGCCACTCCACCAATGCCTTGAAATCATGCATCAGGCAGCTCCCCCGAATACGTCGACATGACTGAATACGCAGGCCGGCGAGGCATGGCCGACGCGGATCACCTGGTTGGGCTCGCCCTTGCCGCAGTTGGGCGTGCCCAGCACCTGAAAGGTACTGGCGTCGCCCACCGCGCTGAGGTTGCGCCAGAATTGCGCGGAAATGGCGCGGTAGTTGGGGTTCTTGACCACGCCTTTGAGTTCGCCGTTTTCGATCAACTGGCCCCATTCGCAGCCGAACTGGAACTTGTTGCGCGCGTCGTCAATGGACCACGAACGGTTGGTCGACATCAGGATGCCGCTTTCGATACCACCAATCAGCTGTGCCAGGCTCTGGTCGCCGGCCTCGATATTCAGGTTGGCCATGCGGTCGATCGGTGGGCGGTTCCAACTGCTGGCGCGGCTGTTGGCCACACCGCCCATGCCGGCGCGCAATTGCGACAACGCCCCGCCCAGCGGCTTGAGCAACAAGCCTTCGCGGATCAGGAATTGTTTGCTGGCGCGGGTGCCGTCGTCGTCATGGCTGTAGCTGGCGAGCTGTTCGGGGATGTTTGGGTCGAACGTCACGTTGAGCAGGCTGGAGCCGTATTGCAGGTGGCCGAAGTCGCTGGCTTTGACGAAACTGGTGCCGGCGTAATTGCGCTCGTCGCCGAGGATGCGGTCCAGCTCCAGCGGATGGCCGATGGACTCGTGGATCTGCAGGATCATCTGGTCGGGCATCAGCAGCAGGTCGCGCGGGCCCTGGGGCGTATTGGGCGCCAGCAGCAGTTGCAGGGCTTCGTCGGCCACCCGTGGCGCGGCGCCGATCAGGCCGAAGCGGCTGATCACGTCATAACCGCCTTGCTGGCCGAAGTTGCTGCCGCCCAGGGTGCGGGTCTGGCTGTCATTGCTGTCGTAGGCGGTAACGCTCACGCCGGGGAACACAAAACGCTGAGCCTGGCGCAGCTCGGCGCCGGCGCTGTTGAGGTAGATCTGCTCGACGTGGGTCAGGCCGAGGCTGACGTCCCAACTGACCAGGCGATCGTCTTTCGGCACGGCGGCAGACTCGTCGCCCAGCAGTTGGTAGCAGTCGCTCAGGGAAGGGAAGGGCTGGTCGAGTTCGGGAGACAGGTAGTCGGCCACGTCGCTGGACGCGTGCTGGTCGCGCAGGTCGAGCAGCGCATGGGACTTGATCAGCAGGGCCTGTTGTTCGGCGCGTTCAAGAGCGGCTTGCAGGCCGGCCAGGGAAATATCGTGGGTCGCGGCGTAGGCTTCCACACCGTTGAGACGCACGGTGAGCATGACGCCCTCGTCGTGGTTCAGGTGCGGTGGTTCGGCGACATTCTTGCGCACCGACAGGTACTGGCCGGATTCGCGCACGTAGCGCAGGGAGAAGAAGTCGGCGGTGGTGCGCAGGGCACCGAAATGTTTTTTAAGTGTGGCGTGGTGGTCGAACATGGGGCCTTCCTTGTGGGCGGCTCGGTGCGGGCAGGCAACAGAGTAGGCCCGGGCTGGGGGCTGATCAAGGAAAGGTAATTCTTTGTGACAAGTGCCCCTGTGGCGAGCGGGCTTGTCCCGCGCTGGGCTGCGCAGCGGCCCCAAAAATCTTGGGAGCGCTACGCACTCCAGCGCGGGGCAAGCCCGCTCGCCACAGGGAGTGGGTTACTGCGCAGTCGGCCCCACTTCACGCAACGGCTTGCCACGCACCGGCGCGTCGCCCGCCACGTAGTAGTCGGCGGTGCTGCGCGGCAGCGGCTGGCGGCCACGGATCTTGTCGGCGATTTTCTCGGCGATCATGATCGTCGGCGCGTTCAAGTTGCCGGTGGTGATGATCGGCATGATCGACGCGTCGACTACACGCAGACCTTGCATGCCATGCACGCGGCCTTCGGCGTCCACCACCGCCATCTCGTCGGTGCCCATCTTGCACGAGCAGGACGGGTGGAACGCGGTTTCGGCGTGCTCGCGGATGAACTTATCCAGTTGCTCGTCGGTTTGCACGTCGATGCCTGGGCTGATTTCGCGCCCACGGTAAGGGTCCAGCGCCGGCTGCTGCATGATTTCCCGGGTCAGGCGGATGCCGTCGCGGAATTCCTGCCAGTCCTGTTCGGTGGCCATGTAGTTGAAGAGGATGCTCGGGTAGTCCCGTGGGTTCTTCGACTTCAGCTGGACGCGGCCGCGGCTCGGCGAGCGCATGGAACCCATGTGCGCCTGGAAGCCGTGCTCTTTCACACCGTTGCTGCCGTTGTAGTTAATCGCCACCGGCAGGAAGTGGTACTGGATGTTCGGCCATTCGAACTCTTCACGGGTACGGATAAACCCGCCCGCTTCGAACTGGTTGCTGGCGCCGATACCGGTGCCGTTGAACAGCCATTCGGCACCGATGGCCGGCTGGTTGTACCAGAGCAGCGACGGGTACAGCGATACTGGCTGGGTGCAGGCGTATTGCAGGTACAGCTCAAGGTGATCCTGCAGGTTTTCGCCGACGCCGGGCAGGTCGTGGACCACCGGGATATCCAGGCTTTCCAGCAATTTGGCCGGGCCGACGCCGGAGCGTTGCAGCAACTGCGGCGAGGCGATGGCGCCGCTGCATACCAGCACTTCCTTGCGCGCGCGGGCTTCAACGCGTTCTTCGGCGGCGCCGATCAGGTAACGCACGCCCACCGCGCGCTTGCCTTCGAACAAGACTTTGTCGGTGAGGGCGTGAGTGACGATGGTCAGCGTCGAACGCTTTTTAGCCGTGTCCAGGTAACCGCGTGCAGTGCTGGCGCGACGGCCGTTCGGCGTGACGGTACGGTCCATGGGGCCGAAACCTTCCTGCTGGTAACCGTTCAAGTCTTCGGTACGCGGGTAGCCGGCCTGCACGCCGGCTTCGACCATGGCGTGGAACAGCGGGTTATTGCCGGCCTTGGGCGTGGTCACGCTGACCGGACCGTCGCCACCGTGGTAATCGTTGGGGCCGATATCGCGGGTTTCGGCCTTGCGGAAGTACGGCAGGCAGTCGAGGTAGGTCCAGTTTTCCAGACCCGGCAGCTTTGCCCAGTTGTCGTAGTCCATGGCGTTGCCACGGATGTAGCACATGCCGTTGATCAGCGACGAGCCACCCAGGCCCTTGCCGCGACCGCATTCCATCCGGCGGCCGTCCATGTGCGGCTCCGGATCCGTCTCGTAGGCCCAGTTGTAGCGACGGCCCTGCAGCGGGAACGCCAGGGCGGCTGGCATCTGGGTACGGAAATCCAGACGATAATCGGGGCCGCCGGCTTCCAGCAGCAGGACGGTGACGCCTTCGTCTTCGGTCAGGCGGGTTGCTAAAGTGTTGCCCGCAGAACCTGCGCCAACAATGATGTAGTCGTATTCTTGAGTCATGGGGTCTCCTTTAGAGCGGCAAGCTCTAAGCTTCAAGCTGCAAGAAAGAGCAGCGAGCGGTGTATCTGGGAGGTGCGGCGAGCTTGCAGCTTGAAGCTCGCCGCTTGAGGCTCATCAGAACACTGATGCGTAATCGCCCAGCTCAACCTGTACCGATTTGATGCGGGTGAAGTTGTTCAGCGAGCTGATGCCGTTCTCACGACCCACGCCCGATTGCTTGTAGCCGCCCACCGGCATCTTCGCGTCGGATTCGCCCCAGGCATTGATCCAGCAGATGCCCGCTTCCAGTTGGTGAATCACGCGGTGGGCGCGGTTCAGGTCCTTGGTCACCAGGCCTGCGGCCAGGCCGAAGTCGGTGTCGTTGGCGCGGCGGATCACTTCTTCTTCGGTCTCGTAGGTGAGGATGCTCATCACCGGGCCGAAGATTTCTTCACGCACGATCACCATGTCATCGGTGCAGTCGGTGAACACGGTCGGGGCGACATAGGCGCCTTTGGCGAAATCGCCGTCGGTCAGACGATCGCCGCCGCACAGCAGGCGCGCGCCTTGCTCTTTGCCCTTGGCGATGTAGCCCAGCACGCTTTCCATATGAGCGAAGCTGACCAGCGGGCCGAAGTTGGTGTTGTCATCCTGCGGGTCGCCAACACGGATGCGGGCTACGCGCTCGACGATCTTGGCTTCGAATGCCGCCTGCAGGTGCTTGGGCACGAACACGCGGGTGCCGTTGGTGCAGACCTGGCCGGAGCTGTAGAAGTTGGCCATCATTGCGATGTCGGCGGCGCGATCCAGGTCGGCATCGTCGAACACGATCAGCGGCGACTTGCCGCCCAGTTCCATGGTCACTTCCTTGAGCGACGAGCTCGACGCGCTGGCCATGACTTTCTTGCCGGTGTCGGTGCCGCCGGTGAACGAGACTTTCTCGATCCGCGGGTGCTCGGTCAGCCAGGTGCCGACTTCACGGCCGCTGCCGGTCAATACGTTGAACACACCCGCTGGAACGCCGGCTTCGGTGTAGATCTCGGCCAGTTTCAGGGTGGTCAGGGAGGTGACTTCGCTCGGCTTGAAGATCATCGCGTTGCCGGCGGCCAGGGCCGGGGCGGATTTCCACAGGGCGATCTGAATCGGGTAGTTCCACGCGCCGATACCGGCGACCACGCCCAGTGGCTCGCGGCGGGTGTAGACGAACGAGGTGTCGCGCAGCGGGATCTGCTCGCCTTCGATGGCCGGCACCAGGCCAGCGTAGTACTCCAGCACGTCGGCGCCGGTGACGATGTCGACGTACTTGGTTTCGGAGAAGGCCTTACCGGTGTCCAGGGTTTCCAGTGCGGCCAGTTCATCGTTGCGCTCGCGCAGGATGTCGACGGCACGGCGCAGGATGCGCGAACGCTCCATGGCGGTCATGGCGGCCCAGATTTTCTGGCCTTTTTCAGCGCTGACCACGGCACGTTCAACGTCCTCGAACGTTGCACGTTGCACTTGGGCGAGAACTTCACCGTTAGCCGGGTTGATGGCTTCGAAGGTGGCATCGCTGCCGGCGTCGCTGTAGCCGCCGTCAATGTAGAGTTTTTGCAGGTCGAAACGGGCCATAAAGTCCTCGCAAGTGCATAAGTGGTTGGCGTTACCTGCCGACAGCGGGCCATGAGGGTGTGGCATCACTGCGTGGCAGACGTTCAGGGGTTGAGCATTTATAAGGGCTCTAACTCACCTGCTTGGCCAATTGGAAATCCATGTATTCGTAAGCGATGCGTTGCGCCTGCTCCGTGTCGAAAGCGTCTCCCGACAGGGCGCCGCGCAACCACAAACCGTCGATCAATGCCGCCAGGCCGCGGGCCGCGCTGCGTGCTTGCGGCAGCGGCAGCGCCCGGCGGAACTGGCAGCACAGGTTGGAATACAGACGTTGATCGTTGATCCGCTGCAACCTGTGCAATGACGGGTGGTGCATGCTGGCGGCCCAGAAGGCCAGCCAGGTTTTCATTGCCGGGCCATTGACCTGGCTGGCGTCGAAGTTGCCCGCGACGATCACCTGAAGGTGTGCCCGTGGGCTGTCATCCTCCAACGCAAGCCTGCGCTCGTGGACGTTCTCGATCAGCACGTTCATCAGGTAGCGCATCGTCGCGGCGATCAGGCCGTTCTTGTCCTGAAAGTAGTGACTGATGATGCCGTTCGAGACACCGGCCAGGCGGGCGATCAGCGCAATGCTGGCGTCTGCCATCCCCACTTGATCAATGGCCGTCAACGTGGCTTCGATCAACTGTTGACGGCGTATGGGTTGCATACCGACCTTGGGCATGTAGCACGTCTCCTTAGGCCTGCCGACGGGCGATCACGTCCATCGGCTTGAAGGCCAGTCTATTTTGTTTTGATTGAACGTTCAATCAACAAAGAATAAGCTCTGCGACAAATCGTCGCTGCTGGCAGGTTTTCAGCCCATTCAGCCAGCGACATCCGACACCTGGAACATCCCTGCAAGGGCCCGCTCAAGGGCCTGCCGCGGTTTTGGCGCAGCGGGGATTTTCGGGGTGTCTTTATAACACCCGTCCGTCGACTGCCGAAAAATCGATGTCCCGGGATAACCGTTGCCTTGTGTTTCTCTTTCGCACTGCCCGGAGCATCTGCGCCATGAGTTCTGCCTCTCTAATAAAGACCCCACCGGAAAAGGTCCGGGTCAACGGTTGGGTGTTTTACACCTCTACCGCGCTGATTCTGTTGTTGACCATTGTCCTGATCGCCGCCCCGCAGGAGGCCGGGCGCTTGCTCGGGATTGCCCAGGCCTGGCTGTCCAAAAGCTTCGGCTGGTACTACATGGTGGTCATCGCCGCGTACCTGGTGTTTGTGGTCGGGCTGGCGTTTTCGTCCTACGGCAAATTGAAGCTGGGCAGCAAGGACGACACCCCGGACTTCAGCTACGGCGCCTGGGCCGGCATGTTGTTCTCCTCGGGGATCGGCATTTCGCTGCTGTACTTCGGTGCCTCGGAGCCGTTGGATCATTACTTCAACCCGCCAGAAGGCGTTGCCGGCAGCAACCTGGCCGCGCGCCAGGCGCTGCAACTGACCTTTCTGCACTGGGGCCTGCACGGCTGGGCGATCTACGCCCTGGTCGGCCTGGCCGTGGCGTATTTCGCGTATCGCCATAACCAGCCGCTGGCCCTGCGTTCGGCGCTCTACCCGCTGGTAGGCGAGCGCTGGGTGAAGGGCGCGGCCGGCCACGCGGTGGACGGTTTCGGCATGTTCGTGACGCTGCTGGGCCTGGTGACCAACCTGGGCATCGGCGCGATGCAGGTGTCGTCCGGCCTGGAGAACCTGTTCGGCATGCAGCACAGCAACACCAACCTGCTGATCGTGATCATCGTGATGAGCACCGTGGCCACCATCGCTGCGGTGTCGGGGGTGGAAAACGGCATCCGTCGCTTGTCCAACCTCAATATCGTGCTGTTCAGCGGTTTGTTGATCTTTGTGCTGTTGTTCGGCCCGACCCTGCACCTGCTCAACGGCTTCGTGCAGAACATCGGCGACTACATGAATGGCCTGGTGCTGAAAACCTTCGATTTGTACGTGTACGAAGGCGACGGCGCCAAGACCGAACGCTGGATGGGCCTGTGGACGCTGTTCTACTGGGCCTGGTGGATTTCCTGGGCGCCATTCGTGGGCATGTTCATCGCGCGGATTTCCCGTGGCCGTACGGTGCGTGAACTGGTGGCGGGCGTGCTGCTGATCCCGCTGGGCTTTACCCTGGCGTGGCTGTCGATTTTTGGCAACTCGGCACTGGATCTGGTGCTTAACCAGGGCGCGGTGGAGCTGGGTAAGACCGCGCTGGAACAGCCGTCCATGGCGATCTACCAGTTGCTGGAGCATTACCCGGCGTCGAAAGTCGTGATCGGTGTGTCGATCTTTGTGGGCTTTGTGCTGTTCCTGACTCCGGCGGATTCCGGCGCGGTGATGATGGCCAATCTGTCGTGCAAGGGCGGCAACGTTGATGAGGATGCGCCGCACTGGCTGCGGATCTTCTGGTCGGCAGTGATTACCCTGGTGACCATCGGCTTGCTGTTCGCCGGCAACTTCGAAGCCATGCAGACCATGGTGGTGCTGGCGGGGCTGCCGTTCTCGGTGGTGCTGGTTTTCTTCATGTTCGGTTTGCACAAGGCCATGCGCCAGGATGCGGCGATCGAACAGGAGCAGGCGCAACTGGCCGAACGCGGGCGTCGTGGGTTCAGCGAGCGTTTGACCGCGCTGGACCTGCAACCGAGCCAGGGCACGGTGCAGCGCTTTATGGACAAGCACGTTACGCCGGCGCTGGAAGAGGCTGCCGTCGCGTTGCGTGAGCAAGGGCTGCAAGTGCAGACGCTGCTGGGTAAATCCAAGCGTTGCATCGGGGTGCGTATCGAGATGGAAGAGGGCAACCCGTTCGTCTATGAGGTGAGCCTGGATGCTTACTCGTCGGCGCCGAGCGATGTGCCTGAAGAAGAACGCACCCGCTACTACCGCGCCGAGGTGTACCTGCACAATGGGCCTCAGGAATACGACCTGATGGGCTTCACCTCGGAGCAGATCACTCGGGATGTGCTCGATCAGTTTGAAAGCCATCGGCAGCTCCTTGGCCGTGTCTATAGCTGATGTGTTGAAAGCCCGGTGGTGTCACTGACCCCACTGGGAAAAAAATGTGGGAGGGGGCTTGCCCCCTCCCACAGTTGTTTTGCAGTGTGTGTTAGCCCAGATTTTTGCCCAGCAAGGCATGGTAGAGCTCACTGTCGCCGAGGATCCCCACCACCTTGTTGTTGTCATGCAACACCAGCTTGTTACCCGTCTGGTAACGAATCTGCAACGCATCGCGCATGCCGATATTGGAGTCCACCAAGGTCGGTACGCGGCCCAAACCTTCCACTGCTTGCCCTGGCGCCCAGTTCTGCAGGTTCATCACCACGCCATTCTGGCGCGCGCCCTGGATGGTGTTGCCTTCGGCCAGGTCCAGCCACGAATCGCCGCCCGGGTCCAGGCAGACCGAGCCATTGACCCGCGTGCAGTTATCCAGCGTACGCATCAGGCTGCGGCCGCACAGTACGTTCAGCGGGTTGGTGTGGGCCACGAACGTACGCACGTAGTCGTCCGCCGGGTTCAGCACGATCTCTTCCGGCACGCTGTACTGGATGATCTTGCCGTCCTTCATGATCGCGATACGGCTGCCCAGTTTGAGCGCTTCGTCCAGGTCATGGCTGACAAACACGATGGTCTTGCTCAGCTTGCGTTGCAGTTCCAGTAGCTCGTCCTGCAGGCCTTGGCGGATCAGCGGGTCGAGGGCGGAGAAGGGTTCGTCCATCAGCAGGATGTCGGCGTCCATCGCCAGCGCGCGGGCCAGGCCGACGCGTTGCTGCATGCCGCCGGACAGCTCGTCGGGCTTTTTATTGCGCCACTGGGACAGGCCCACCAGCTCAAGTTTCTCGTCCACCAGCGTGCGCCGTTCTTTCTCCGGGCGGCCCTGCATTTCCAGGCCGAAGCTGATGTTCTCGCGCACCGTCAGCCAAGGCATCAGGGCAAACTTCTGGAACACCATGGCGATGCGCTTGGTGCGCATCATTTTCAGCTCCGCGTCGGTGCAGGAAGCAATGTCGATCTGGCGACCTTCATGCTCCACGAACAGCTGGCCACGGCTGACGGTGTTGAGGCCGTTGATACAGCGCAGCAGGCTCGACTTGCCGGAGCCCGACAGGCCCATCAGCACGCAGATTTCGCCTTTCTCGATGTCCAGGCTGGCTTTTTCGACGCCGACGATCTGGCCGGTCTTTTTCAGGATCTCGTTACGGCTCATGCCCTGGTCCAGCAGCTTGAGCGCTTCGCGTGGGTCTTTGGAGAAGATCACGTCGACTTTGTCGAATCGGATAATGCTCATGCATCACCCCCTACTTTGGCATCGGGTTGTTTGCAGATGCGGTCGAGCATGATGGCCAGCAAGACGATTGCCAGGCCCGCTTCAAAGCCCAGGGCGATGTCGGCGGTGTTGAGTGCGTTGACCACCGGTTTACCGAGGCCGTCGGCACCCACCAGGGCCGCGATCACCACCATCGACAACGACAGCATGATGCATTGGGTAATGCCGGCGGCAATGCTCGGCATGGCGTGGGGCAGTTCAATGCGCGAGAGCAACTGACGGCGCGAGCAGCCAAAGGCCTTGCCGGCGTCCATCAACTCTTGCGGTACATCGCGGATACCCAGGTAAGTCAGACGGATCGGCGCGGCAATCGCGAACACCACCGTGGAAATCAGCCCGGGCACCACACCCAGCCCGAAGAGGGTCAGGGTAGGGATGAGGTAGACGAAGGTCGGTACGGTCTGCATCAGATCGAGTACCGGCCGCATCATGGTGTAGAACAGTGGCTTGTGCGCGGCAACAATGCCCAGCGGCACGCCGATGACCACGCAGACCAGGGTGGCGAACAGCACCTGTGCGAGGGTCTCCATGGTTTCCTGCCAGTACCCCAGGTTGAGGATCAGCAGGAAGGAGGCAATGACAAAAACAGTCAGGCCCCATTTACGTTGAATAAAGTGAGCCAGCAGCGCAATCAGACCGATCAATGCCAGCGGATTGAACCAGGTCAGCGCAAACGTCACGCCGTGGATCATCGTTTCCAGTGTCGATGCGATTGCGTCGAAGTAGTTGGCGCCGTGTTGGGTCAACCATTCGACGAAGGCAGCGATGTACTGGCCTAGTGGGATTTTCTGTTCAGTCAGCATGGTAGTGAATGTCCACATGCGAAGGGGAAAACATCCCGGGGCAGCGCACCGCCCCGGGGTCAGCGGGTGTTATTTGGCGAGGTAAGCTTTGACGGCCTCAAGGCCGGGTTTGCCGTCGACGGTGTTGACGCCGGCGAGCCAGGTGTCGAGCACTTGCGGGTTCTTCTGCAGCCAGGCCTTGGCGGCGGCGTCGGGCTTCATTTTGTCGTCCAGGACGTTGCCCATCAGCGTGCTTTCCATGTTCAGGGTGAACACCAGGTTTTTCAGCAACTGACCGACATTGCTGCATTCCTGGGTGTAGCCCTTGCGCACGTTGGTGTAGATGGTCGCCTGGCCGTAGTTGGGGCCGAACGAGTCGTCGCCACCGGTCAGGTACTTCATCTTGAAGCGGGTGTTCATCGGGTGCGGTTCCCAGCCGAGGAAGACGAGGTCCGTGCCGCGCTTGGCGGCGCGGTCCACTTGGGACAGCATGCCGGCTTCGCTGGACTCGACCACCTTGAAACCTGCGTCTTTCAAGCCGAACGCGTTCTTGTCGATCAAGGTCTGGATGGTGCGGTTGCCATCGTTACCCGGCTCGATGCCGTAGATCTTGCCGCCCAGTTGGTCCTTGAACTTGGCAATATCGGCAAAGTCCTTAAGGCCCTTGTCGTACAGCGCCTCGGGCACCGCCAGGGTGTACTTGGCGTTTTCCAGGTTGGCGCGCACGGTTTCCACGGTGCCGGCATCACGGTACGGCTTGATGTCGTTTTCCATGGTCGGCATCCAGTTGCCGAGGAACACGTCCATGTTCTTGCCGTCGGCCAGGGACTTGTAGGTCACCGGTACGGAAATCATCGTGGTTTTGGTTTTGTAGCCGAGGGCCTTGAGGATTTCGCTGGTGGTCGCGGTGGTGACGGTGATGTCGGTCCAGCCGACATCGGAGAAGTTGACGGTCTTGCACTGTTCCGGTTCTGCCGCGTGCGCCAGGACTGGCAGACTCAGCATGGCGGCCAACAACAACGAGGGTGAAGCTTTCATGAGGCTAGACTCCTGTGTTTTTTCTGGCGGCATGTGCCGCGCTTTATCAGTGTTGCGGTTGGAGCGTGCGACGACAGCTCTGGCACGGTGCCTTGCAAACGAGTCGGAACTGATCATGTACCAGTGAAAATCAGACGCCTACAGGGGGCGTCGTATCCAGTACAGGGAGGGTCGTATCCAGTGTCGGTGACGTCGTTTACAGGTTTTTCCCAAGGCAAAACCGTGGATTTTGCCCATCTGCACCGCTAAAAACGGCCAAAACAGGCGATCGCGCGCGGGCGACGCTGGTGAGCATGGTTACGTCGGTGTGAGACGCCGTGGCAGCGAATAAAACCTTGATGATGCCGCCATCTGGGCGAACTGAGCGTAGCAGCTTGTTCATGCCTGGCCTGTGCTCAATGAGGAGTTTCACGGCAATGGCTATCAGCGTTTTCGACCTGTTCAAGATCGGCATCGGACCGTCCAGTTCCCACACCGTCGGGCCTATGCGCGCCGCGGCGTTGTTCGTCCAGGCACTGCGTGAACGTGAACGGTTGGAACAGGTGCGGCGCATCGAAGTTCAGCTCTACGGCTCGCTGTCGGCCACCGGCATCGGCCATGGCAGCGACACCGCCACCATCATGGGCTTGATGGGCGAATGGCCGGACGCGATCGATCCGTCGCAGATCGCCGGTCGCATCAGCACCCTGCGCGAAACCGACACACTGCTGCTCGATGGGCGCCTGCCGGTGCCATTCGTATGGGCGCGGGACATGCGCCTGCTCGACGAAAACCTGCCGTTCCATCCCAACGCCATGACCCTGGTGGCGTATGACGAACACGGCGAATTGCACCGTGATACCTATTATTCGGTCGGTGGCGGTTTCGTCGTGGATCAAGCCCAGGCGCGCAGCGGTGTGGCGGATATGGACCGCACCGAGTTGCCCTATGATTTTTCCAGCGCGGTGGAGCTGTTGCAGCTGTGCAAGACCCACCACTTGCGTGTCGCCGAACTGATGATGGCCAATGAAAAAGTGTGGCGTTCCGAAGAAGAAATCCGCAGCGGCCTGATGAAGCTCTGGCGTGCCATGCAGGACTGTGTGGAGCAGGGGCTCAAGCATGAAGGTATCCTGCCCGGCGGCCTCAACGTGCGCCGCCGCGCCGCCAAGTTGCACCGCAGCCTGCAGGAGTTGAACAAGCCCAATGTGATCGGCTCGACCTTGAGCGCCATGGAGTGGGTCAACCTGTTCGCCCTGGCCGTAAACGAAGAAAACGCCGCCGGCGGGCGGATGGTCACCGCGCCCACCAACGGCGCGGCGGGGATCATTCCGGCCGTGCTGCATTACTTCATGAAGTTCAGTGAAGAAGTCACCGAAGCCAACGTGGTCGACTACCTGCTCGGCGCCGCAGCGGTAGGCATTCTGTGCAAGAAAAACGCCTCCATCTCAGGTGCCGAGGTGGGTTGCCAGGGCGAGGTGGGTTCCGCCTGCGCAATGGCCGCCGCCGGGCTCGCGGAGATCCTCGGCGCGACGCCGGAGCAACTGTGCAACGCCGCCGAAATCGGCCTGGAGCATAACCTCGGCCTGACCTGCGACCCAGTGGGCGGGTTGGTGCAGGTGCCGTGCATCGAGCGCAATGCGATTGCAGCGGTCAAGGCGATCAACGCCGCGCAAATGGCCCTGCGCGGCGACGGCCAGCACTTCATCTCTCTGGACCGGGTGATCCGCACCATGCGCGATACCGGGGCGGATATGCATGACAAGTACAAAGAAACCTCGCGGGGTGGGTTGGCGGTCAGCGCGGTCGAGTGTTAAGACCGAGTCGCCTGCATCGGGGGCAAGCCCCCTCCCACATTTGATTTGTGAACACAGTCAAAGGTAGGAGGGGGCTTGCCCCCGATAGCGGCAGTTCAAACAATACTGCTCAAAAAGTGAACACCAGTATCCCCGCGCGCCACCTTTTAGCGCGTCGCAAACAGATAAGTAGCTCGCGAACGATTTCCCCTCCGACCACCTGTCCCCTGTGCGTGCGGTGACAGAGTTTTCCTACGTGCTGAAAGCGCCTTCCCACAAGTGCTACCGATCTGCTCACACCCCTTGAGGGTAGCCGCTCCTACGTCCTTTTCCGGGCATATTCCGTACTTCACGCAAGGGCTACATAGACGCGTCAACAGGTCGTTTTCAGGAGTTATTGAATAGCCATTCAAATTTAGGCACGGCAATTGCTCTATCAATTCAAAGCCTCTCGCCGTGTCAGGACGAAGAGTGCAATAACAAGAGCCTCGCCTGAGGCCATCACCCGCTTTGTGTGAGGAGATACCGCGATGACGTCGTTCAACTCAGGGGCCCAACCCCAGAACCGTGCGCCTCAATCCATCGGCTTTTTGCTGTTGGACAATTTCACGCTGATTTCCCTGGCGTCCGCAGTGGAACCCCTGCGCATGGCCAACCAGCTGTCCGGCCGTGAGCTGTACCGCTGGACCACACTGAGCGTCGACGGCAACCAGGTCTGGGCCAGCGACGGCCTGCAGATCACTCCCGACGCCGCCATGCATAAGGCCCCGGCCCTGGACACGGTGATCGTGTGCGGCGGCGTGGGCATCCAGCGCACCGTCACCCGTGAGCACGTGTCGTGGCTGCAAAGCCAGGCACGCCAATCCCGTCGCCTCGGCGCGGTGTGCACCGGCAGCTGGGCGTTGGCCTGTGCCGGCCTGCTGGATGGTTTCGATTGCAGCGTGCACTGGGAATGCCTGGCCTCGATGCAGGAAGCCTTCCCCCGTGTGTCCATGAGCACACGCCTGTTCACCCTCGACCGCAACCGCTTCACCAGTTCCGGCGGCACTGCGCCGTTGGACATGATGCTGCACCTGATCAGCCGCGATCACGGCCGTGAACTGTCGGCGGCGATCTCCGAGATGTTCGTGTACGAACGCATCCGCAACGAACAGGATCACCAGCGCGTGCCGCTCAAGCACATGCTCGGCACCAACCAGCCGAAATTGCAGGAAATCGTCGCGCTGATGGAAGCCAACCTGGAAGAACCCATCGACCTGGACGAACTGGCGGTCTACGTCGCCGTATCCCGGCGTCAACTGGAGCGGCTGTTCCAGAAATACCTGCACTGTTCGCCGTCGCGTTACTACCTCAAGTTGCGCCTGATCCGTGCGCGGCAGTTGCTCAAGCAAACGCCAATGTCGATCATCGAAGTCGCCTCGGTGTGCGGGTTCGTCTCCACGCCGCACTTCTCCAAGTGCTACCGCGAATACTTCGGCATCCCGCCACGGGATGAGCGTGTAGGTTCCAACACCACCCAGCAGGTGGCGATGATGCCGATTCCGCAGGCGCTGGTACTTTCACCGTTGTCGGGGCCGATGTCGGCGTTGAGCCAGGCGCGTAATGAGTCGACGTTTGCCAGTGTAAGGCTCTGAACCGAGGCGTCTGTATCGGGGGCAAGCCCCCTCCCACATTTGATTTGTGAACACAGTCAAAGGTGGGAGGGGGCTTGCCCCCGATAGCCATCTGTCAGGCCCCGGAGTTCTGCTTGAACTGCATCAACGCCGGCAACAACTGCTTGTCGATGGCCTGACGCACCGCCGGCAAAATCGTCGCGCTGCCGCTGTACATCCGCTCGACCATGCCTTTAAGCGCCTTGGCCCGTGCTTCGCTCAAGCCGCGCACCGCGCACTCACACGCCTGTTCGGCGCTGGCGCCGCTGGATACCTCGAAACCCAGCGAGCGCAATTGGCTCAGCAGGTCATCCTGGTCAATCAAATCCGCGTGCATCATGACGTTTATCCTGGTTAGGGGAGCGGGGATCTGCCTGGATTCTGGTAGCCCCCGACCGCATCGGCAAGGGCGCGCCGCGCGGATGCCTCAGATGGCTATGAGCAGGTCGTTTTCGGGCCATTTGCCGATCGCACTAACCGGCACACTGGCCTCAGCAAGCAGCTTGAAGGTTTGGTCACCCTCGATATGCATCGCTCTCACAAGGCCCTCTGCCCCGATCCCGTCACGGCTGGATCGGGGCTTTTTTTGGCCTATTTCCTGGGCGGCAAACCGATGACACGGCCGAGCAGGGCCGGGCGCGGCAGGTCGGCCTGCTCGGTGCATAGGGCCGCGATTTTTTCCAGTGTCGCCTGGGCGAACGGCGCCGAGTGCGGCCCGGCCAGGTCGACATGCAAGAGCATCTGTTCGTTGCCGGCCAGTTCCTGCCCATCCCCGACCCGATGCAAGCTGTGATACAGGTGCAGGCGCTTGGCGTCATGGGCGATCAGTTGCGTATGCACTTCAACCTCGGCACCGAGTGTCACTTCGTGCAGGTAGTTCAAGTGCAGCTCCAGGGTGAACAGGGAATGGCCGCTGGCTTCGCGGTTTTCACTGTCCAGGCCGAGGGTGTCCATCAGTGCGTCGGTGGCGTAGCTGAAGATCAGCAGATAGAACGCGTCGCGCAGGTGGCCGTTGTAGTCCACCCAGTCGGGCTGGATCTGTGTGGTGTAGGTCGTGAGTGCGGGCATTGTCTGCATTCCATTATTCGGCGAAGGTCATGCCGTGCCTGGCCTTGGTGGTTTTCACCGCTTCTAGCACCGCCAGCAGGCAATCATCACGATAGCGCTCCAGCGCCGCAATGCTGTGGGTACCCAGTTGAGCGCTGGTGCCATCGACCACGTCGTCGATCAGCTTGTCCGTCAGTTCCGGCGCCGGCAGGTAGGTCCACGGCAACTGCAGCGCCGGGCCGAACTGGGCCATGAAGTGGCGCATGCCCGCATCGCCGCCCGCCAGGGTATAGGTGAGGAAAGTGCCCATGAACGACCAGCGCAGGCCAGCGCCAAAACGGATCGCGTCGTCGATTTCGCCGGTGGTCGCCACGCCGTCGTTCACCAAGTGCAATGCCTCGCGCCACAACGCTTCAAGCAAACGGTCGGCGATAAACCCAGGGACTTCCTTGCGCACATGCAAGGGGCGCATGCCCAGGGATTCATACACTGTGATCGCCGCCTGCACCGCCTCGGGCGCCGTGTGTTTGCCGCCGACCACTTCCACCAGCGGCAGCAGGTAAACCGGGTTGAACGGGTGGCCGACCACGCAGCGTTCCGGGTGGGTCGAGCCCTCGTAGAACTCACTCGGCAACAGCCCCGAGGTGCTCGAACCAATCAGTGCATCGGGTTTGGCCGCCGCGCTGATCTGGCGGTGCAGTTGCAGTTTCAGCTCCAGGCGTTCGGGGGCGCTTTCCTGGATGAAGTCGGCGTCTTTCACGCACGCTTCGATGGTGGCGACAAAGCGCAGGCGGTCCTGGGACGCGCCGGGGGCCAGACCGTTTTTCTCCAGAGCGCCCCAGGCGTTGGCGACGCGTTTGCGCAACGCGGCTTCGGCGCCGGGCGCCGGGTCCCAGGCCACCACATCCAGCCCGTGAGCCAGGGCGCGGGCCACCCAACCGCTGCCGATAACACCGCTGCCGAGGGCGGCGAAGGTTTTGATCTCAGTGATAAAGCGCATGGCAAATTCCTAAAGAGTTCGATGATCGCGTGTGGCAGGGACGGTGGGTCAGCCGCGCTGGGTGAGGCCCATCTTCACGCGCCCTTCGGCCGGGGTCATGACCCGCGCACCCAGGCGGCTGAGGATTTCGCCAGCGCGTTCGACCAGCTGGCCGTTGGTGGCGAGCACGCCTTTGTCCAGCCACAGATTGTCTTCCAGGCCGACCCGCACGTTGCCGCCCAGCAGCACCGCTTGGGCGGCCATCGGCATTTGCATGCGGCCGATGCCGAAGCCGGCCCACACCGCGTTGGCGGGCAGGTTGTCGACCATGGCCTTCATGGTGGTGGTGTCGGCCGGTGCGCCCCAGGGAATGCCCAGGCACAGCTGGAACAGCGGGTCGTCGAGCAGGCCTTCCTTGATCATCTGCTTGGCGAACCACAGGTGGCCGGTGTCGAAGATCTCCAGCTCGGCCTTCACGCCCAGTTCCTGGATACGTTTGGCGCCGGCGCGCAGCTGTGCCGGCGTGGACACGTAAATCGTGTCGCCATCGCCGAAGTTCAGGGTGCCGCAGTCCAGGGTGCAGATTTCCGGCAACAACTCTTCGACATGGGCCAGACGCGTCAGCGGCCCGACCAGGTCGGTGTTGGGGCCGAATTCCATCGGGTTTTCGCCGCCGCCGATCTCCAGGTCGCCGCCCATGCCGGCGGTGAGGTTGACGATAATATCGATGTCGGCCTCGCGGATGCGCTCCATCACTTCGCGGTACAGCGCCACGTCGCGGCTGAATTTGCCGGTCTGCGGGTCACGCACATGGCAATGCACCACGGTGGCGCCGGCTTTGGCCGCTTCAACCGCCGCCGCGGCGATCTGTTTGGGCGTGACCGGCACGTGGGGGCTTCTGCTGGTCGTGTCGCCAGCACCGGTGAGTGCGCAGGTGATGATGACGTCGTGGTTCATGAGGCAGGTTCCTTACAGGCGTGGTGATGCCGTTCGCGGTCGTCAGTGACCGCGAAACGGTGATTCGAAAAGGTTATTTGCTGGTCAATTGCAGGTTGGCCGCCGCTGGTTTGCCATCGAAGGTGGTCACGCCTTCCAGCCAGCGCGCCTGGTCCTGCGGGTGGTCCTTGAGCCACTGCCGGGCGGACGTGAGGGCGTCCTTGTGATCCAGCAACGGCTGCATCATCCGGCTCTCGTCGGCGGCGGTGAAGGTCAGGTTAGTCAACAGTTTGTGCACGTTGGGGCATTGTTCGGCGTAGTTGGGCGACGTGACCGTCCACACGGTGGCCATGCCTTCGTTCGGGCCCAGGGCGTCGTCGCTGCCGGTGAGGTAGGTCATGGCAACGTTGACGTTCATTGGGTGCGGCGCCCAGCCGAAGAACACCACGGCTTCCTTGCGGCGCACGGCGCGGTCGACGGCGGCGAGCATGCCGGCCTCGCTGGATTCCACCAGCTGGAACTTGCCCAGGCCGAACTGGTTCTTGGCGATCATCGCCTTGATCTGCGTATTGGCGCCCGAACCGGGCTCGATGCCGTAGATCTTGCCGCCCAGTTCCTTCTCGAACCTGGCGATGTCGGCGAAGCTCTTCAAGCCTTTGTCGGCCAGGTAGGTCGGCACGGCGAGGGTGGCGCGGGCGTCTTGCAGGCTGGGTTTGTCGAGCACCTTGACCTGCTTGGCGTCGACGAATGGGGTGATGGTCTGGGTCATCAACGGGTTCCAGTAACCGAGGAACAGGTCCAGGCGCTGGTCACGGATGCCGGCGAAGATAATTTGCTGGGAGGCGCTGGTTTGCTTGGTGGTGTAGCCGAGGCCATCGAGCAGCACTTGGGTCATGGCGCTGGTGGCGATCACATCGGTCCAGTTCACCACGCCCATGCGCACGTTCTTGCAGGAGGCGGCATCGGCCGCGAGAACGCTGGTGCTCAAGATGGCGCTGGCGCTGAGTGCGAACACGCAGCGGCGAATCAGTCGGTTCATGGTGGAGCCCTCGGCAGGTCGTTATTGTGGTTGCCGGTGTCTTTGTGCACCGTGACGCCACGTTACGCAGCTTGTGAGGCGACAAAACGCACGGCGGCGACCGACTCTTGCACTGCAGCGACCTGCCCCCTTGAAACCACCCCTGAACGGGAGTATCACAGTGCCACGCTGGCCGTCCGATGAGAGCGCCACCATGTCCCAGGATGTCTACTTTTTGCTGATGCCGGGTTTCTCGGCGATGGGCTTTATCTCGGCCCTTGAGCCGCTGCGGGTGGCCAACCGTTTTCGCGGTGAGCTGTACCGCTGGCATGTACTGAGCGCCGACGGCGGCGCGGTGCTGGCGAGCAACGGCATGTCAGTCAACGCCGACGCCGCGTTGGAACCGCTGAAAAAGGGCACCACGCTGCTGGTGGTCGCCGGTTTCGAGCCTCTGCAGTTCGCTACGCCCGCACTGGAACAGTGGCTGCGCCGTCTCGATCACGATGGCGTGACGCTGGGCGGTATCGACACCGGTGCCTGTGTGTTGGCCCAAGCCGGTCTGCTCGACGGCCATCGCGTGACCCTGCACTGGGAAGCCATCGACGCCTTCAAAGAGTCCTATCCGCACCTGGCGGTGACCCAGGAGCTGTTCGAAATCGACCGTCGCCGCATCACCTGCGCCGGTGGCACCGCCTCCATCGACTTGATGCTCGACCTGATCGCCCAGGCCCACGGCGCCGACCTGGCGATTCAGGTGTCCGAGCAGTTCGTGCTGGGCCGCATTCGCCCACGCAAAGACCACCAGCGCATGCAGATCGCCACGCGCTACGGCATCAACAATCAGAAACTGGTGCAAGTGATCGGCGAGATGGAACAGCACACCGAACCGCCCCTGAGCACATTGGCTCTGGCCGAAGCGATCAAGGTCACGCGGCGGCAGTTGGAGCGATTGTTTCGCCTGCACCTGAACGACACGCCGAGCAACTTTTACCTGGGCCTGCGCCTGGAAAAAGCCCGGCAACTGCTGCGCCAAAGCGGTTTGAGCGTGTTGGAGGTGAGCATTGCCTGCGGGTTTGAGTCGCCGTCGTATTTCACGCGCAGTTACCGGGCGCGGTTTGCCAAATGCCCCAGGGAGGACCGGCGGCGGGAGCCGGTTTGACGGGCAATTATAGTAGATTATACTCGTGGCTATAATTTATAGCCGTTTCAATAATTTGGTATAGGCCATGTCCAAACTCAGCGGTTTTGTGTTCCGCCGTCCCGCGCTGGCCAGCAGCATTGCCGATGGCCTGGTGGGCGCCGGCCTTCAGGATTTCACTTCTGGCCTGTTTCTCGCCGCGCCACGTCGCACTGGTAAAAGTACGTTCTTGCGCGAAGACCTGATCCCGGAGTGCCAGCTGCGCGGTTGGCTCACCGTGTATGTGGACCTGTGGGCCGACAAAGAAAAAGATCCCGCGGAGCTGATCGCCAGCGCCATTGCCGCCGCGCTTGCACCCTACGAAAAGGGCATTCGCAAGCTGGCCAAAAACCTTGGCATCGAAAGGTTGAGTTTTCTGCGGACCCTGTCCTGGGACTTCAGCAAGCCGCAATTGCCGGTGGGCGCGACCTTGACCCAGGCGTTGGAGTTGCTCCACCACGCGGCGGAAAAACCCGTCGTGCTGGTGATCGATGAAGCCCAGCATGCCTTGACCAGCGATTCGGGGACCAACGCCATGTTCGCGCTCAAGGCCGCCCGTGATCAGCTCAACCAAGGGCGTGACGAGGAGGGCAGCGGTCTGCATTTAGTCTTTACCGGTTCCAACCGCGACAAGCTGGCCTATCTGGTATTGGGTAAAAGCCAGCCGTTTTTTGGCTCCAGCATCACGCCGTTTCCGCTGCTGGGCAAAGCCTTCACCCAGGCGTACACCGCACACCTCAACGCGAACCTGGCCCCGACCAACCAATTCAACGCGGCCGATATCGATGAAGCCTTCGAGTTGGTCGGCCGCCGACCCGAGATGCTGCGCACGATCATCGGTCAAGTAGCGCTGGAGTTGGGCGAGGCCAGCAATTTGGGCCAGTTGCTGCACAGTCGCGCCGAACTGCTGCGCGCAGGTGTGTGGACCGAATTCGAAAGCGCCTGGAACGCCCTGACCATCCCGCAACGCGCCGTCCTGCAGGTGATGGTGGAGCGCTCGCTGAACAACGAGCCTTTTGCGCCGTTTACCGACAGCACCCTCACTGCGGTCAGCAAGGCGTTGGAGGATATGGGCAGTGACGTGGTGCCGGGCACCCAGACCATCCAGGCCTGCATCGATGCTCTGCGCGACAAGGAACTGGTGTGGAAATCGGGTCGGGGCGGGTACGTGCTCGAAGACAAATCATTCGGCGAGTGGCTGCGCTACAAGCGCCATACCCAACACTAAAAACAACACATATCCAATGTGGGAGGGGGCTTGCCCCCGATGACGGACTGTCAGCTGATACAACGTTGGCTGACCCACCGCTATCGGGGGCAAGCCCCCTCCCACATTGAATTTCGGTGTGGCTTATTTTTTTACCAACGCCGAACACGCAGCCTTATAGGCCTCATGCTGATACTTGTTCAGCGTCGCGGGGAGTTCAAAATTGTGCTTCTTGTTCTGCGCATTGATGGTCTGGGGCGACAGCAGTGTCACCTCCACACCGTCGAGCAACTGAAACACTCCCTCGATCTTGAACGTCGTCGGCCCACCGGCGAATTCACCTTTTTTGCTGCGTTTCTTGATGGCGATGCGAGTAATGGCATTGTCCTGCACAAACGCCTTCACCTGCGCGGCGAAGGCTTTGACGTTAGTCGCGTCGTCGTCATCTTCCAGAGCGATTTTTTTGGTGGCCAGGGCGACATGGGTCAGCGCCTGGTTGTCGAGGGAGGCGAGGGCGATGATGGCTTCGCTGCCTTTGATTTCGATGCCGCAGAGGGTCATGAATGGCCTTGGTCAGATTAAAAATTGGCGGCGATTGTCGCTTATTCCTGCCCGATCGACTCCAAAAATTCCGACCGTTCATCACTCATCCGCGCCAGGCAGTCGTTCTGCGCAATCGCGTAATCCTTGGTGCCGGGCTTGGCCGGGAAGGTGTCCACGGCGCAATCGGCATCCCGCAGTTTTTCCCACTTCTGCTGGGCATCCTTCAGACGAGCGGTAATGTCGGCCAGTTGGGTCTTGTTGCTGCCATAGGTCGAACCCATGCGTTCGAGCAGGCTCTGGTAGTTGTCCTTGAGCAATTGCTCGGCGGTGGTCTTGTTGTAAGTGGCGCATTCCAGGGTTTGTTTGTCGTTCTCGATGCTGTCGCAGGGCGTGTTGTCGGTGTCTTCGGCCGCGTGGACGCCGGTTGCGATGAGTGCCAAAGCCAGGAAAATCGATTTCATTGCGCCGTCTCATATCAGTTGATGGCCGAATTCTGGCTCAAGCGTAAGACAAAGAACAGCCACCCGTCAGACGCGTCTATACAGCCTTTGTCGTGGATTGACGCTTTCGGCAATTCCCCTGTCGTTTTTGCACCCGGTCCGTTCAGCCCCTGGGCATATGCTGGCCCCAAAGCGCCGGCAGACGATTCGGCGCATGAATCGCCAATAAGGGGACGCCTGATGAGCCCAGCCGAATTGCACGCCGACAGCATCGTTATCGACGGGCTGATTATTGCCAAGTGGAACCGCGACCTGTTCGAGGACATGCGCAAAGGCGGCCTCACCGCCGCCAACTGCACCGTGTCGGTGTGGGAAGGCTTCCAGGCCACCATCAATAATATCGTGGCCAGCCAGACCCTGATCCGCGAGAACAGCGACCTGGTGATTCCGGTAAAAACCACCGCCGATATCCGCAAAGCCAAAGAGCAGGGCAAGACCGGCATCATCTTCGGCTTCCAGAATGCCCATGCGTTCGAAGATCAGCTCGGCTATGTGGAGATCTTCAAGCAGCTCGGCGTTGGCGTGGTGCAGATGTGCTACAACACCCAGAACCTGGTCGGCACCGGTTGCTACGAGCGCGACGGCGGCCTTTCGGGTTTCGGTCGTGAAATCGTCGGCGAGATGAACCGCGTCGGCATCATGTGCGACCTGTCCCACGTGGGCTCCAAGACCAGCGAAGAAGTCATCCTCGAATCGAAAAAACCGGTGTGCTACTCCCACTGTCTGCCGTCGGGCCTTAAGGAGCACCCGCGCAACAAGTCCGATGAAGAACTGAAGTTCATCGCCGACCATGGCGGTTTTGTCGGCGTGACCATGTTCGCGCCGTTCCTGGCCAAGGGCATCGACTCGACCATCGACGACTACGCCGAAGCCATCGAATACACCATGAACATCGTCGGCGAAGACGCGATCGGCATCGGCACCGACTTCACCCAGGGCCATGGCCAGGATTTCTTCGAAATGCTGACCCATGACAAAGGCTACGCCCGGCGCCTGACCAGCTTCGGCAAGATCATCAACCCGCTGGGCATCCGCACCGTGGGCGAGTTTCCCAACCTCACCGAAACCCTGCTCAAGCGCGGCCACAGCGAGCGCGTGGTGCGCAAGATCATGGGCGAGAACTGGGTCAACGTCCTTAAAGACGTGTGGGGCGAATAAGCCGCCGCTCTCCTTATCCTTAACCCGTTGCCATTCGCGCAGCGGGCATCAACACGAATTTTCTGGAGTTAAGTTTCCATGGCCAAGATCGCCCCGCAATTGCCTATCGAAGTCGACAGCGAAACCGGTGTCTGGACGTCCGATGCCTTGCCGATGCTGTACGTGCCGCGTCATTTCTTCGTCAACAACCATATGGGCATCGAGGAGGTGCTGGGCGCCGAGGCCTATGCCGAGATCCTCTACAAGGCCGGCTACAAATCCGCCTGGCACTGGTGCGAAAAAGAAGCCGAGTGCCATGGCCTGGAAGGCGTCGCGGTGTTCGAGCACTACATGAAACGCCTGTCGCAGCGTGGCTGGGGCCTGTTCAAAATCCAGGACATCGACCTGGATAAAGGCACCGCCAGCGTCAAGCTGGAGCACTCGGCGTTCGTCTACGTCTACGGCAAGGTCGGGCGCAAGGTCGACTACATGTTCACCGGTTGGTTTGCCGGTGCCATGGACCAGATCCTTGAAGCACGCGGCAGCAAGATCCGCACCGTCGCCGAACAAGTCTACGGAGGCTCCGAAGAGGGCCACGATGATGGTTTGTTCACCGTCAAGCCGTTGTAAGCCGAGGACCGTGCCATGGCTTTCGAAGCAATGTTTGCGCCGATTCAGATCGGCAAACTGACCATCCGCAACCGCGTACTCAGCACTGCCCACGCCGAGGTGTATGCCACCGACGGCGGCATGACCACTGACCGCTATGTGAAGTACTACGAAGAGAAAGCCAAGGGCGGTATCGGCCTGGCGATCTGCGGCGGCTCCTCGGTGGTCGCCATCGACAGCCCCCAGGAATGGTGGAGCTCGGTGAACCTGTCCACCGATCGCATCATCCCGCACTTCCAGAACCTGGCCGACGCCATGCACAAGCATGGCGCCAAGATCATGATCCAGATTACCCACATGGGCCGTCGCTCGCGCTGGGATGGCTTCAACTGGCCGACACTGATGTCGCCGTCCGGTGTGCGTGAGCCGGTGCACCGTGCCACGTGCAAAACCATCGAGCCGGAAGAGATCTGGCGCGTGATCGGCAACTACGCCCAGGCCGCGCGCCGCGCCAAGGCCGGTGGTCTGGACGGCGTGGAGTTGTCCGCCGTGCACCAGCACATGATCGACCAGTTCTGGAGCCCGCGCGTCAACAAGCGTACCGACGAATGGGGCGGCACCTTCGAAGGCCGCATGAAGTTCGGCCTGGAAGTGTTGAAAGCGGTGCGCGCCGAGGTCGGTGACGACTTCTGCGTGGGCATGCGCCTGTGCGGCGACGAGTTCCACCCGGACGGCCTGTCCCACGAGGACATGAAACAGATCGCCAAGTACTACGACGACACCGGCATGCTCGATTTCATCGGCGTGGTGGGCTCGGGATGCGATACGCACAACACCCTGGCCAACGTGATCCCCAACATGAGTTACCCGCCGGAGCCGTTCCTGCACCTGGCGGCCGGGATCAAGGAAGTGGTCAAGGTCCCGGTGCTGCACGCGCAGAACATCAAGGACCCGAACCAGGCCACGCGTATCCTCGAAGGCGGCTACGTGGACATGGTCGGCATGACCCGTGCGCACATCGCCGACCCGCACCTGATCGCCAAGATCAAGATGGGCCAGATCGACCAGATCAAGCAGTGCGTCGGCGCCAACTATTGCATCGACCGCCAGTACCAGGGCCTGGACGTACTGTGCATCCAGAACGCCGCGACCTCCCGTGAATACATGGGCGTGCCGCACATCATCGAGAAATCCACCGGGCCGAAACGCAAGGTGGTCGTGGTGGGCGCCGGCCCGGCCGGGATGGAAGCGGCGCGCGTGGCCGCCGAACGTGGCCACGACGTAACCCTGCTGGAGAAAAAAGAATTTATCGGCGGGCAAATCACCACCGCCTCCAAGGCGCCGCAGCGCGACCAGATCGCCGGTATTACCCGTTGGTTCCAACTGGAACTGGCGCGCTTGAAAGTCGACCTGCGCCTGGGCGTGGCGGCCGATGCCGAGACCATCCTGGACCTGCGTCCGGACGTGGTGGTGCTGGCCGTCGGCGGGCACCCGTACATCGAACAGAACGAACACTGGGGCGCCGCCGAAGGGTTGGTGGTTAGCAGCTGGGATGTGCTCGATGGCAAAGTCGCGCCGGGCAAGAACGTGCTGGTGTACGACACCATCTGTGAGTTCACCGGCATGTCGGTGGCGGACTTCCTGGCCGACAAAGGCTGCCAGGTGGAAATCGTCACCGACGACATCAAGCCGGGCGTAGCGATTGGCGGTACGTCGTTCCCGACCTACTACCGCAGCATGTACCCCAAGGAAGTGATCATGACCGGCGACATGATGCTGGAAAAGGTCTATCGCGAGGGCGACAAGCTGGTGGCGGTGCTGGAGAACGAATACACCGGCGCCAAAGAGGAGCGAGTGGTCGATCAGGTGGTGGTCGAGAACGGCGTGCGTCCGGACGAAGCCATTTACTACGGGCTCAAGGAAGGTTCGCGCAACAAAGGCCAGATCGACGTGGAAGCCTTGTTCGCGATCAAACCGCAACCGTGCCTGAGCGAACCGGGCGAGGGCTACTTGCTGTTCCGCATCGGTGACTGTGTGGCGCAGCGTAATACCCACGCTGCCATCTACGACGCCCTGCGCTTGTGCAAGGATTTTTAAAAACAGCCGCAAGCCACCCGCTTCAAGCAGCAAGGAAGAGCAATGGGTGACCGCTTTGACTTGCCGCTTGTAGCTTGAAACTTGCCGCTTGAGGCCACCTCAATGTTGAACACCTTGCTGCCTATTCTCTTGTTTGCCGCCCTGGGCCTCGCCGTCCTCGGCGCCCTGCGCCGGGTAAACATGTGGCGCCGTGGCCGCGCGTCCAAGGTCGACCTGCTGGGCGGCCTGCTGGCCATGCCCAAGCGCTACATGGTCGACCTGCACCATGTGGTCGCTCGCGACAAATACATCGCCAACACCCACGTCGCCACGGCGCTGGGCTTTGTGCTGTCGGCGCTGCTGGCGATCCTGGTGCACGGCTTCGGCCTGCACAATCGCATCCTCGGCTACGCCTTGCTGCTGGCTTCGGTGTTGATGTTTGTCGGCGCCACCTTCGTGTACCTGCGTCGGCGCAACCCGCCGTCGCGCCTGTCCAAAGGCCCGTGGATGCGCCTGCCGAAGAGCCTCATGGCATTCTCGGTGAGCTTCTTCCTGGTGACCCTGCCGGTGGCGGGCATCCTGCCGGCGGACTTCGGCGGTTGGTTGCTGGCTGCGCTGCTCAGCGTGGGCGTGCTGTGGGGCGTAAGCGAGATGTTCTTCGGCATGACCTGGGGCGGCCCGATGAAGCACGCCTTCGCCGGTGCCCTGCACCTGGCCTGGCACCGCCGCGCCGAACGCTTCGGCGGCGGTCGCTCCACCGGTTTGAAACCGCTGGACCTTAGCGACAAAACCGCGCCCCTGGGCGTGGAAAAGCCCAAGGATTTCACCTGGAACCAACTGCTCGGTTTCGACGCCTGCGTGCAGTGCGGCAAGTGCGAAGCGGCGTGCCCGGCGTTCGCCGCCGGCCAGCCGCTGAACCCGAAAAAGCTGATCCAGGACATGGTGGTCGGCCTGGCCGGCGGCACCGATGCCAGGTTTGCCGGCAGCCCGTATCCAGGCAAGCCGATTGGCGAACACGGCGGTAACCCGCACCAGCCCATCGTCAATGGCCTGGTGGACGCCGAGACCCTGTGGTCGTGCACCACCTGCCGCGCCTGTGTGGAAGAGTGCCCGATGATGATCGAGCACGTGGACGCCATCGTCGACATGCGCCGCCACCTCACCCTGGAAAAAGGTGCCACGCCGAACAAGGGCGCCGAAGTCCTGGAAAACCTGATCGCCACCGACAACCCCGGCGGTTTCGCCCCGGGCGGTCGCCTGAACTGGGCGGCGGATCTGAACCTGCCGCTGCTCAGCGAAAAAGGCAGCGCCGACGTGCTGTTCTGGGTCGGCGACGGCGCTTTCGACATGCGCAACCAGCGCACGCTGCGTGCGTTCGTCAAAGTGCTGAAAGCGGCCAAGGTCGACTTCGCGGTGCTCGGCCTGGAAGAACGCGACAGCGGCGACGTGGCCCGGCGCCTGGGCGATGAAGCGACCTTCCAACTGCTGGCTTCGCGCAATATCCAGACCCTGGCCAAGTACAGCTTCAAGCGCATCGTCACTTGCGACCCGCACAGTTTCCATGTGCTGAAAAACGAATACGGCGCCTTCAACGGCAACTACCTTGTGCAGCACCACAGTACGTTCATGGCCGAGCTGATCGGCGAGGGCGCGCTGAACCTGGGCCAGCACAAAGGCAACAGTGTGACCTACCACGACCCGTGCTATCTGGGCCGTTACAACGGTGAGTACGAGGCCCCGCGCCAAGTGCTGCGAGCCTTGGGCATCGAGGTCAAGGAGATGCAGCGTTCGGGCTTCCGTTCTCGCTGCTGCGGCGGTGGCGGCGGCGCGCCGATTACCGACATCCCAGGCAAGCAACGGATCCCCGACATGCGCATGGAAGACATCCGCGAGACCGGCGCTGAACTGGTGGCGGTAGGGTGCCCGCAATGCACCGCGATGCTCGAAGGGGTGGTCGAGCCGCGCCCATTGATCAAGGACATCGCCGAACTGGTGGCCGACGCCTTGCTTGAGGAGGCTCAACCGGCCAAGTCACCGACCAAGCGTGAACCTGCGGAGGTGCACTGATGAGCGACATAATCCGCCGCGACCCACGGGCCGAATGGATCGCCCGCAACCGCCTGCACCCGCTGCATGCGGCGATGCAGCCGCTGCAACACAGCTGGATGGGGCCTAACGGCGTTATCCGCAAAAACGTTCATGGCGTTGGTTTTATTGGCCCCAACGGCATCAAGCGCATCGACCGCAGCGGCGCCCAGCAGGGCGGCGCCAGCAAGCGTACCGCGGCCGCCGAAGTGCAATTGCCGCTGCATCAGATTGCGGCGCCTGCGTTCTACATCAACGTAGTGCCGGACATGGTCGGCGGCCGCCTGAGCAGTCACGACCGCGACCTGCTTGGCCTGGCGCGGCAACTGGCCGGCAACGACGGCGCGGTGCTGGCGGTGGTATTTGGCGAACACAAGGAAAGCGCGTTTGCCACCGCCGGTGTCGACCGCCTGCTGGTGCTCGGCGGTGCCGAATTCGACGGTTATTCGCCGGAACAGCGGGTGCAAGGCCTGCGGGCTGTGGATAACCAATTCAATCCACGCCACTGGCTGCTGCCGGACAGTCGCAGCGGTGGCGGTGAGCTGGGCCGGCGTTTTGCCGCCAGCCTCAAGGAACGCCCGGCCACGCGCGTCTGGCAGATCAAGGACAACACCTGCATCGGCCGCGCCGGTGCCGGCCAGGAGGATTTGGCGCGACCACTGCCACGCCTGGTTCTGGCCGCCGCCGAATGTGCCGACCCGGTCAGCGAAACCCGCCATGAAGTGTTGCCCGTGGAGTTATCCACAACCCTGGCGCGCAGCCTGCCGCGCATCGAGGATCTCGGCGCGGTGGCGGTGGACCCGGCGGCAATCCCCATGGCCGAAGCCGAGTTTATTTTCTCCGGCGGCAACGGCGTCAAGGACTGGGCCCTGTTCCACCAGACCGCCGCCGCCCTGGGTGCCACCGAAGGCGCCTCGCGGGTCGCCGTGGACGATGGCTTTATGGCGCGTGATCGCCAGGTCGGCGCCAGCGGCACCTGGGTGACGGCGCGGGTGTACGTGGCCGTGGGGATTTCCGGGGCGATCCAGCACCTGCAAGGCATCGGTGCCTGCGACAAAGTGGTGGCGATCAACCTCGACCCAGGTTGCGACATGATCAAGCGGGCCGACCTGTCGGTGATCGGCGAGAGCGCCGCGATACTGCATGCCTTGATCGATGCGGTCGAGGCCTACCGCAACGGCGCCAAGCGCGACGCGGCTTGAGGATATGAGCATGACCACGAATGTAATCAGCCTGGTGTCCGTCGGCGCCCACCCCACTTCCGGGCGCCCGCGCCGTGCGGAGCAGGATGCCCGTGCGGTCGAGCTGGGTCTGCAATTGGCTGGGGATAAGTTGCAGGTGCTGCATGCCGGCGACATCGCCGAGCCGACCCTGCGCAGCTACCTGGGCATGGGCTTGCCACAGTTGCACGTGCTGGAACAACCGGAGGGCAGCGATGCGTTGCCGGTGCTCAGCGAGTACCTGCGCGATGCCGGTGCCCAGGTGGTGCTCACCGGCAGCCAGGCCGAAACCGGCGAAGGCTCGGGGATGTTGCCGTTTCTGCTCGCCGAGCAATTGGGCTGGCCGCTGATTGTCGGGCTGGCGCAGGTGGAATCCATCGACGGGGGCGTGGCCCATGTGCTGCAAGCCTTGCCACGCGGCCAGCGGCGGCGCTTGAAAGTACGCCTGCCGTTTCTGGCCACGGTGGACAACGCCGCGCCCAAACCTCGGCAAAGCGCCTACGGCCCGGCACAGCGCGGTGAGTTGGCGGCCCATGAGGTCGAGGTTCATGCCGATGAGTTATTCACAGGCGCCGTGCTGCAACCGGCCAAGCCTCGTCCAAAACGCCTGAAGGTGATCAAGGCCAAGAGCGGCGCCGACCGCATGAAGGCGGCGACGGCCAAAGCCAGTGGGGGCGGAGGGCAGGTGCTCAAAGGCGTCAGCGCAGAAGAAGGCGCCCAAGCCATCCTCAAACTGCTCATAGAAGAAGGCGTTGTGCGCTGACCCGCTGTGGGAGCCCAGTGAACCTCGTTCCCACGCGGAGCGTGGGAATGCCTCCCCGGACGCTCCGCGTCCCGCCAAGCACGCAAGACTTGAACCTTGTGCATCTTGTGACGCGGAGCGTCACGGGCTGCATTCCCACGCGGAGCGTGGGAACGATCGACGCTCCGAAGCCGATGAACCTCGTTCCCACGCTCTGCGTGGGAATGCCTCCATGGACGCTCCGCGTCCCGCCAAGCACGCAAGATTTGAACCTTGTGCATCTTTGTGACGCGGAGCGTCACGGGCTGCATTCCCACGCGGAGCGTGGGAACGATCGACGCTCCGAAGCCGATGAACCTCGTTCCCACGCTCCGCGTGGGAATGCCTCCCCGGACGCTCCGCCTCCCGGCAAGCACGCAAGACTTGAACCTTGTGCATCTTGTGACGCAGAGCGTCACGGGCTGCATTCCCACGCGGAGCGTGGGAACGATCTGCGCTCAGATACTGAGATTGAGCCCCCTCCCACATTGTGATCTCCATCAGAATCTTAGGTTAAGGGGGGGCTGGCGCAGGCTTGGGTACCAGGTCCGGCAGCGGCGGCGGCAGCGGCTGCCAGGTGGCATCCGGTTGTTGCATCGGCGGCGGCAGCGCCAGCGCAGGCTCGCCCCCAATTGGCTTGAGAATCATTTTTTCGGTGGTGTCGCGCAGGATCATGCCCTGCGTCGAACTGCGCGCCTCGGTGCCGCTGTGAAAGGTGCTGATCTGGGAAATCGGCAGGTCCAGGTTGCGTTCGATTCTCGGGGTCAGCAACAGGATAATCTCGGTTTTCTGCTGAGTGTTCTGGTTGGAGCCAAACAGCTTCTTACCGATCCACGGGATCTGGCTCAACCACGGCAAACCCGAGCCCTCGTCGACGTCCGCCGTGCGAATCAGCCCCGAGACGATCTGGGTTTCATTGTTGCGCGCGGTCAGCAAGGTCTTGGTGGCCCGTGAGCCGAGCTCGAACGTAGCCGGTACATGTTCCGAGCCGGCAATGCGCTTGGTGATATGGCTCATTTCCACGCTCAGCTCCAGGTTCACCTCATCGCTCAGGCTGATATTGGGCTTGACCGTGATCTGCAGCCCCACGTCCTGGTAAGACACCGACGAGGTGGTGATCTGGTTGGCGGTGGTGGTGGTGACCACCGGGATCTTGTCACCGATGTTCACCTGGGCTTCTTCACGATTGCGCACCCGCACCCTGGGGTTGGCCAGGGTCACGGTGTTACCGCTGCGTTGCAGCATATTGATGCGTGCCGAGGTGCTGCCCGAGTCGAGCAGGATGTTGTCGCCATTGATCCCCCGCAACGCGCTGATCGGAATGCCCGCCAGCCCGGCAGGTACGTTGGCGAGGTTGCCCACGGATAAGCCGATGCTCTCCGGGTATTGGATGCCCAGGTTCAATTCGTCGGTCAGGCTGACCTCCAGCACCTGAATGTCGATGGTCACTTCCGACTGTGCGATATCGATGGCCTCCACCAGTTTCTCCACGGCGCTCAGGGTGTCGAGGCCGTCGCGCACAATCACGGCGTTCAAACGCTCATCCACCAGCACTTCCTTGGGCTTGAGGGCTTGCTTGATCTCGGCGCCCACCACCTTGGGGTCACTGTGGCTGAGGTAAAACGTGCGCACTGCCAGCTCGCGGTATTCACGTTCTTTGTCCGGGCGGCGCGGGTAGACCAGGATGGTGTTGGCGTTGAGGATCTTCTTCTCCAGGCCCTGGGTGGTCAGCAACAGGTTCAGTGCGTCCTCGGCGGTGGTGCGACTGGCGGTCATGCTGGCCGATGCGCTGGGATTGACGTCCTTGTCGATCACAAAATTGACCCCGGACAGCCGCGCGATCGTCTCGAAAATCGTGGACAGGCTCTGGGCGCTGAACTCCAGGCTCAAAGGTTTGCGCATGGCTTCGGAGAGGTCCGCGCTGAGATAGTCAGCGCTGACCAACTCACGGGTCAGGGCGTTACGAAAGTCCAGGGCCTCTCGGTAGTTAGGCTTTTGCGCGATGATCCGGCGCACCAGGTTGAGCGCTTCCACCGGGTTGGAACGCTTCATGTCATAGGCCCGCGCCAGCTGCGGGCGCAGGTGCTTCATCGCCTGGATGCTCTGGATTTCCTGGCGCGCGCCGAGGTTGCCGGGGTCATATTTGAGGATGGTTTCCAGGGCGCGGATGGCGGCGGTATCGTCGCCACGCATCAGCGCGGTGCTGGCTTCGCGGCTGTATTGGGCCACCAGCAGTTCCAGCCTGCTGAACTGCGCGGTGCGCAGCTGAATATCGTCGGGATCCTGTTTGGCTTCGGCCTGCAGCACCTCGACCGAACGCACGATGTCGCCTTGTTTGCGTAACTCATCGCTTTGCCTGATCGCCCGCTGGGTGTCGCACGCACTCAGCGCGAACAGCGCCAGGCTCAAGGGAATCCATCTAAGCGGCATAAGCGTGCCCCTCCCGGGTCAGTGCTTGTCCAGGCGCAGGGTGCTGACCTGCTTCAACGGCAGGTAGGTCAGCACCACGGCGGTGTCGGTGAGTTTGTCCAAGCGGTAGTGGGCGTCCAGCATCTTGCCGGGCACGATGCGCCCGGGCACCGAGCATCGGTTGCACAGGGTGTACTGTTTGCCATTGCCGCTGAGCACGACGATGTTCGCCTGGTTCTCGTAGCGCCATTGCGCGCTGACCGTGAAGGGCAGCGCCGGCGGCGTGGGCGCTGTGTTAACCACCGGCGCGGGAGCAGGCGGTGGCGTCCAGGTTTGTACAGGGAACAGATCGATCTTCGCCAGGGGCGTTTCGGCAATGGCGGCGGGCGCCGGTCCAGTCGGCGCCGGTGTGGCGGTGACAGGGGCCGCAGCGTGGTCGGGAGGTGCGGGTTCGTCCTGCCAGAGCAGCCAGGCGCAACCGATCAACGTCAGCAGCAGGAGGAGGCGCAGGTACACCGGCAGCTTCATTCCACCACCCCCAGGACGCTGATTTTAAGGTCGATGGTGAGTAGGCCGCTGGCGATGTCCTTGCGCTCCAGGGTCAGGTTTTCGATGCGCACCGCCGGCTCCTTGGCGATATCCGTCAAGGCTTCGCGCAGGAGAAAGTAGGGGCCGGAAAGAGGGATCTGCGCATCCAGGCGCTGCAATCCGGTATCCCCCGGCGTGGAGTAGGCCAGCGTGGTTTGCTCAATGATGAAACCGCGCTGGCTCAGCAGGCCCAGCAGTTTTTCCAGGCGCGGGGCAAAATCGTGTGCCGTGGGTAATGCCTCGACCGCCGCCGGTTCAGTCACCTGAACCGCCTGGGGCTGTTCGTCGATACCCGCTTGCAGCGCCTGGCGTCGCTGGCTGTCGGCGCTGCTTGCCGGCTGAATCACCGCCACCTCAATCAGCAACGTCGCTGCCATTACCCCCATGGCCAGCAGGCCCCAGAAGCCCAGGCGCTGGCGCGTTTGCAGCAGGTACCAACGCAGGCGCGGCAAGTGGCGAGTGAGGGCATCCATGGGCGGCTACCCCGCGCCAACGGTGAGTTTGACCTGCACCGGATGCTGCGGGTCTTGGGTCTTCAGTGCGCTTTGTTGCAGGTTCACCTGCACCCCTGGCTGGGCCTTGAGCCGGTCTACGAAGCGAAACGCATCCCCCAGTTGCTTGGCTTCCAGGTCCAGGTGCACGACCTGGGCCTGGGTGTTGACCTCCACGCGGGTCAGGGCGATTTCCTTGGACCAGGCCTGCGCCACGCCATCCATCAGGGCAAACGGCGTGATCTTTTGCCGGGCGAAGCTCGCCAGCTGCTGTTTTTGCTGGGGTGACAAACGGATGGCGGCCTGGATCAGCTGCTCCTGGCGGCGGGTGAGTTGAATAAATTGCTGCTCCAGCACATCGGTCTGTTGCTGCTGTTGCACCATGCGCTGCCAGTGGTGCCAGGTGCTTGACAGCAACAGACCTGCGACCAGCCACAACCCGGCTACCAGGGCACGATGGGTGGAGGTGGGGCGTTGGAAATCAACGCTGGGCGCACGGGGCGCGCGCAGGTGTTGCCAGACACCCGCGAGCCTGGATTTCATGACGGCGACTCCTCCAGCCACGGATGCACGGGCCCCAGGCGATTGTCCACCGGGGCGTTGCTGACAACCCGCGTAGCCGAGGCATGTCGTTCTACCAGCAGGTCGGCGGTGAACAGGTTGTCGTTCAAGGTGCTGCCGGGCAGGGTGGGGATCACGCACACCTGATCGATCATGCCGTGGTGTCGGTACAGGCAACTGAGGCTGCCGGCCTCGGGCACGGCTACCACGCAATCGTCGGGCAGGTGCCGCCAGTACTGCCGGGCGACTGCCGTCAGCACGGGCGCGCAGGTCACCAGCGGCAAGCGGTTGAGCGTGAACAGCTCGCGCAGGTCCTGCAGCACATCCCGTGGCGTGGCGACCGCCAGGCGCGGTTGACCGAAAGGGCTATCGGCGACCTGCACCTGCCAGCGCTCGGCATCGATATTGGCCTGCTGGCCGAACGTCGCCTCGGCGAAGCCTTGCCAGTCCTGTGCGCTGTACAGCTCGGGGTGCCAGGGCAGCATCAGGTAATGCACATGGGGAAAACCCAGCAGCACCGTGGCACGGTCGAGAAACTTCACGCGCCCGCGTGGCGCCTGCTCCAGCAGTTCGGCACACGCGGCCAGCGGCGCGCCCCGGCGTTGCGCGTGGCAGATGGGCGCGCCGCGCCAGCGGGCCCGCGCGGCCCATTCGGCGGCGTCGCTGTGCAGCCACACCACGTGCTCAATAAAGGGAAATGACACGGTGGACCTCCTTGAGCGTGGTGTCGCCCTGAGCCGCATGGGCCAGGGCAATGTCGCGGATGAACACATGGCCGGCTTCACGCGCCAGTTCACGCAGGGTGGAGGCGGAGCTGCGGTTGAGCAGGCCTTCCTTGATGCGGTCGGTCAGGGTCAATACTTCGGCCAATGCGAGCCGGCCGCGATAGCCGGTGTGGCGACAGGCCTCGCACCCCTTGCCCACGCGGTAATGACCCTGGTTCAACTGAGCCTCGGGCAGTTGGGCGAGGCGGGCAATGTTCGCGTCGGGCGCGGCCTCCTCGGCGCAGTCCGGGCAGACGCGTCGCACCAGGCGTTGGGCGACCACGCCGTTGAGCGCTTCGACGAAACTCGCCGGGTCGACGTCCATGTAGGTAAAACGCTCCAACACGCTGAACGCGCTGTTGGCATGCACCGACGACATCACCAGGTGCCCGGTCAGAGCGGCCTGCACCGCAATGCCGGCGGTTTCTCCGTCGCGAATTTCGCCCACCAGGATCGTGTCCGGGTCATGCCGCAGGATCGAGCGCAGGCCGCGGGCGAAGGTCAGGCCCTTCTTGTCGTTGACCGGGATCTGCAGCACGCCGGGCAGTTCGTATTCCACCGGGTCTTCGATGGTGATGATTTTTTTCTCGCCGGTATTGGTCTCCGACAAGGCGGCATACAGCGTGGTGGATTTGCCGCTGCCGGTGGGGCCGGTGACCAGCAGCATGCCGTAGGGCTCGCTGGCCAGGACGCGAATGCGCGCGATAGTGTCGGCGGCCAGGCCCAGGGCCTCCAGGCTCAGGGATTCGCCGCGCTGGGATTTGTCGAGGATGCGCAACACCGCGTCTTCGCCATGAATGCTGGGCATGATCGACACGCGAAAATCCACTTCGCGGCTCTGGATCTTCATTTTGAAGCGCCCGTCCTGGGGCACCCGCCGCTCGCCGATATCCAGCTCCGACAGCACCTTGATCCGCGACAGCGCCTGCTCGGCCATGTCCAGGCCGTTGGCCTGGCCCATCTGCTGCAATACGCCGTCGATGCGGTACTTGATCACCAGGCCGGCGGGACTGGTTTCCACATGGATATCGCTGGCGCGGCTTTGCAGCGCGTCGAACAGCATGGAGTTGACCAGACGCACCACTGGGTTGTCGTCGCGGGCGATGCTGCTCAGGGAAATTTCCTGGGCGGCCTGGCTGATCGGTGCGTCTGGGTCGTCTGCGCCAAACGGCTGCATCACCCGCTGGCTGGCTTCGGCCTTGGTCAACCGGGTCTTGACGGCGCCGGGCAGGCTCATGGCCAGGGGCAATTGGCGCAAGGTGCTGGAGGACTGCAGCCAGTGTCGGCTTGTCAGGGTGAAGGGGTCGCCCAGTACCAGGCACGGCTGGCCCTCGTGGTCCAGGGGCAGCACGTTATGCACCAGTGCCTGAGGCAATGGCAGCAGGTCAAAGCGCCAGTGTTCATCGAGATTTTCCGGGGCAATGGCGAGCATTCCCAAGGTATGGGCGATCGTCGCCAGCTGTTCGGGCGCTGTGTGCAGCACCTCCAGCAGGTAATTGGATACGCTCAACCCGCGTTGCTCTGCGAGGGCCTGCCATTGCCGTGTCTGTTCGCTCATCGCACTACCCCTGAATGGAGCCCGCCAGTTCAAAGATCGGCATGTACAACATGAACACGATCAGGCCAATCAGCCCGCCCACCACCAGCATCAACACCGGCTCGAAGACCTTGCTGAACAGTTCGATGGCGCGCTCCAGCGCCTCATCGTGAAACTGCGCGATGCGCTCGCACATGGCCGCCAATTCGCCGCTTTGTTCACCGACCCGCAGCAGGCGTTCGGCGACGGCGGTGGTCAGTTGGTGACGGGCCAATGACGTGGACAGCGGCTGACCGGACTGGATATCGATCATGGCTTGGCGCAGGGCTGCCTGGCGTTCCACAGGCAGCAGGGCACCGGACAGTTCCACCGCTGTGACCACCGGCATTCCGCCCATCAACAGCATGCCGGCGGTGCGATAAAACCGCGCGAGTACAAACAGCGTGCGCTGGGCGCCCAGGCTGGGAATCTTCCAGAACAGCTCGGCCGCGCGACGTTTGAACGCGGCACTGCGAAACAGCAGCACCAGCGCGACGATTGCCAGCACCAGGCCGATCAGTAACTCCATGCCGCGCGCCTCCACCAGCGCGCCCCACCACACCATCAAACGCGCGGTGGCAGGCAGGTCGTTGACCGCGTCAAACACCGAAGCGAAGCGTGGGATCACGAAGAACAGCAGAAACAGCAGGATCAACGCACCCACGCTGAGCACCACCACGGGGTACATCAGGGCGCCGCTGACGCGTTTTTTCACGCTTTCCAAGTGCGCTTCAAAATGATGGTAGCGGCGCAGGGCCACGGCCAATTGGCCGCTGTGCTCGGAGGACGCCACGGTGGCGATCAACAGCGACGGGAACGTCTGCGGCTTGAGCTGCAGCGCTTTGGATAACGAGTTGCCCTCATACATCGACGCCAGCAGGTCGCTCAGCACTTGCCGGTTGATGCCAGGCGGTGCCTTGTCGCGCAGGGTTTCCACGGCTTCCACCAGCACCAGGCCGGCGTCGAGCAGCACCACCAATTCCTGGATGAACAAGCCAAGGGCGAACCTGGACCGCCGGCTCGGTAATTTGAGTTGGCGACGGGCTTTCAACGAGATGACCTGGGCGCCGTCGGCCTGCAATTGCCGGCGCGCCTGGGCCAGGTCGGTGGCTTGCAGATGCAGGGACTGCAAGTGGCCATCGCGGATGATGCGCGCGTCGATGTCGATCATGGCGTTTGCCTGGCCAGTTGCTGGCGCTGCTGCAGCAGCTCGCCGTAATAACGCCACACGGCGCGAGCGTAGCGTGTACGCCGCGCTTCACGCTCCGGCTTGGCGCCTGCGTTGTAAGCGCCCACGGCCTGCCAGCCATAACCTTTTTCGCGGATGAAACCGGCGAGGATCCACGCGCCGACCATCACGCTGGTGCAGGGTTGCTGGAGCAGGTGCCGTTCGGTGATGCCGAACGCGGCCAGCGCGGGCAAATGGCGGCTGTTGATTTGCATCAGGCCGATATCCTGGCTGCCGTCGGTGTTGATATTGCGCGCGTCAGGGTTGAGGCCGGACTCGACCTTGGCAATGGCATACAGCAGCAGTGGGTCGACATGGTAGCGGCTGGCTGCCAGTTGCCAGCAGTTGGCCTGGGCTGTACCCGTGAGGCACAGGAGCGTCAGGACCAGCCGCAGCGTGCGCATGTCACAGACCGTACACAATGTCGGCGTAGGTGTTCACACCGCCGGCCTTACCGTCGCGGCCCAGCGAGATGATTTCCGCATCGTTGGGCGGCGTGCCGGGGTTCTTGTAGAGATAAGCGTTGCCCCAAGGGTCTGGGGGTAACGTTTTCAAATACGGCCCCTGCCAATTGCCCGAATTGGCGGGCCGCGTGGTCAACGCATTCAGGCCGAGGGTTTCGTCGGGGTAGTTGCCATTGTCCAGACGGTACTGGTTCAAGGCATCGGCGAGGGACTTCATCTGGCCCTGGGCGGTTTGCACCTTGGCGAGTTCAAGGCGGTCGAACATCTTCGGGCCGACGTAGCCGGCGAGCAGGGCGATGATCAGCAGGACGACCAGCAGTTCAAGCAACGTAAAGCCGCCCTGAGGCGGGGTGATAAGCGTGCGTGCGCGCATGGCGATCCTCGACGGTTGGGAGTAACTCTCTGCCGGCCCGTTGGGGAAGCGGGCACCGCCGGTAGGACTGCGTTATAACCAGTACTACTTTCAATTGTAGCGTTGCGCGATATAAGGCGCCGTCAGGCGCCCTATAACGTTTGGCGCTTGCTGTTATCAAGTCAATGCATATGCAAGTGACTCAAGGAACAACATCCCATGCGCGCTGCCAGAAGGTGGAGTTGGGTTTGCCGGGTTCATTTTCATTCTGCCCGCACCATGCGCCTGCTGATCCCTGTTTGCACCGATACTTCACTCCATGGTTGGAGACTTGTGAGCCGCTGTTGTAGCCGCCATCTCGTATCCACTGAGGGAAACCGTCATTGTCCCCAGCCTTTTTGATCACGAAGGTCGTTTCCTTCTGGCCGTTTTTCCCATTTTGCGCGTCATAAACGCCTAATTTAATAATGTAGTTAGGCTGCGGAGCGCCCGGAACGGGATCGACATACGGACCCACCTTGAAGGAAAAGGTGCTCTGTTGGTTGGGTGAGGGCGAAGCATGGTCCGAAGCGTTTGTGGACCACATATACGTAAGAGGACCGTTGTGTCCGACTGAGCTTCTGCCGTCGAATGTGACGGTTTCACCTTCTTTGGCTTCGGTTGGGCCTTGGAAGTTGGCAGTAGGAGGGCGTTGATCGGGGGTTTCACCGCCGCCGGTAATGATCGACATCACCTGTTTGTAATGCGGGTTAGTGGCATAGGTTGCATTGGCCTGCGGGTTAGCAGAGTTGAACGTAACCGTACCATTGGTTTTTACGCCGATTTTGGCAATGGCAGGGGGGACCTGGTTGGCTATTTCCAGTCCCCATTTGGCCGGTGCCAAATTATCGGTTCGGATTTTCTGGGTGATATCCACCAATTCCGTTCCTTTGGCATCGACCCCAAAGATCCGGAAGTGGACGGAGTCGCCGACTTTGAGCGATTGCATATCGGGACCAATGTAAGGGCCGATATTTGTCAGCGGGTCCGGAACACCGCCACTTTGGAACCTTACATCTGAACAAGAAATGAAGAACTCGCCATTTGGATCATCCCTGACCCATATTCCTACTACCAATCCATTACCCGATGCGTTGCTGGGGATAGTCCGATTGATCACATAAAAACCTGCAAGTCCGGGGAGCAAGGCGTCTGGGTTCCAATTGGTGTACGCCTTTTCGAGTCTTTCGGGTCCCCCCAAGGCGATTAAATCACTCCATTTCAATACGTCAGTTGCGCTGTTAAAACCAGGCCTGGTTATAAACGCATTAAACGTGCTGGGCACATGAAGAATCGTGCCAACAAGGCGTATAGCCAGTGATTGACCTGGCACTACATTTTTCTCGTACTTGGTCCATAACGGAGTGGGGTAATCCAAGCTGGCTTTTATCGGATCATTTGCTGCGCATATGTGGCCGTCCGGGATAATGGCCTTGATCTGATCCAACGTCGGATGGTTGATATTCGGAATCTTCGCAACCTCGTGCCATTGATCGGCGGCAATTGCCCAGTCATAGCGGGAATTGAATGTTTTTGTAAAAGCCTCTCGACAGCCTTCATCGTTAATAGATGAGCCATTGTCAGAGCCCCACTGACCTCCCGTTACGTAACAGTTCAAAGCACGGGATGGAGGCGTTTCGACAGCCCCATGCCCCCATCCCGCTGCGGGTGCCAATAACACCGCTGCCAGGACCCACTTGAATAAATCTCTCGCGTAGCTCTGTAAGTTATTCATGCTCTAGTCCACCTTCAACTCAGATAAACAAGTTCCGAACTGCTGGAACGATCAGTGTGTTTACGTCGTTAAGTCATTGAGTCAGCTGATCTCCCATGGGAGCGGTGCGGGTTGCAGGGTTACTCTGTACAGAGCCATACAGAAACACCCACCCTTGATAACTGCCTTGCCCTGTAAAACTTTGGTTAATGACAGAAAAGTTGCCTTGCTTGAATGGCGTGCCTTCGGCCTGGCTGAATACGCCCATGATGGTTTCGCCCGGACCCGCGACCACGCCCCAATCGGTGGTGCCGGTCAGCGGGTCGGCGTAGACCCGGCGCAAATAACGCTTGGTGGTCGGTTGGCGGCGGTCGAGGACCAGATCTTCAAGTGATTTGGGAAAGGTGTTGCCGGCCGCATAGTACAAGCCGATGGCCCGTCGGATTTCATTGCCGCGGGCCAGCAGTTCCAGCTCGCGTTCGCGCTGCAGCACACTGGACCACAGCGTGCCCACTTCCATCAGCATCACGGCCACTACGGCCACGGTCACCAACATGCCCATGAACACCGAGCCTTGCTGGCGCTGTTTACCAGTCGGCATAGGCGCTCCCGTCATTGGCGGTGCCGGGCGCGCCGCTGCGTACGTCGCCCAGGCCTTGTTCGTCGGAGGGCTGCAGTTGCCAGGTGTCGCGCTTGCCGGTCAGCGGGTCCAGGGGGATTTCGCGCAGGTAACGGCGGTCCACCAGGGCTTGCAGGGAGTCGGGGTTTTCACCGTGGTCTTCACGGTATTGATCCAGTGCCTGGCGAATGGTGGAGAGGTTATGGCGCAGCACGGTCTCCTGGGCTTTGGCGTGCTGGCGAAAATATTGTGGCGTGACCAGCGTCATGAGTGTGGCGATGATTGCCATCACCACCAGCAATTCGATCAAGGTAAAACCGCGCTCACCACTGGCTGTATAACGTTCCATTCAAACTCTCCCGGGGGCTGCGGGATGAAACGTCGAATACATCTTCTCCCTCTTGTGGGTTGTCGGCGGTGCTCTTGTAACTGCGCAGTTGCCAGGTCTTTTCCGGCGCAAGTTCGGGGCACTCGCAAAGAGGGTCCCGAGGAATGCGCCGCAGAAAATAGAGTTTGTTGCCCTGCAGGTTGGTTTTGTCGGTGACGCCGTCGACCAATATCCGCAAGGAGGGCGGGTAACCACTGTCGGTGACGCTCTTCTCGATGCGTCCGTCGTCACTGGCTCCTTTGTAGGAATCAATGGCGCGGCGTATCTCTCGCAACGAACGTTGCAAGTCGAGTTCTCGGTCGCGTTTACCCATCAATGCTGTCAGCGGATAAGCCACTGTCGCAAGCGTGGCCAGCAAGGCCAGCGTCAGTAGTAATTCAATCAGCGTAAAACCTTTGGCGCAGTGATGGCTGGGCGTGCCCTGCCACATCACCGTTCTACCTCCCGATCAGGCTGCCAAGGACTTCCGCGTTAACCCAGGCCATGGAATTGACTGCAAAGGTGAGTGTAGATGCAGTGTGTTTTTTGTACAGGTATGCAGTTACCCACAAACGCTGTGAGCGCAGCTGTGGATAAGGTGTTCGTGGGTGCCCACAAGCCTCGTCAATCGAGGGCTGCAGGCTCCTGTACAAAAATTGGTCAAGCTAAGTCACGGTTTTTTAGTGCTTTTTCATGTGGATAAAGGTCAAGCATCGGTTGGACTTGCCCCCAAAGTCTGTTGGCGCTTCTGTGGATAAGATGTTCGCTATCCGCTACAGGCCTTATAAGACGGGGTTCTTAATGGTTTGGTTGTTTATTGATCAAATCGCCGCTTAAACCAAAGAATGGCGCTGAAACCCTCGCCTTATGAAGGTTGTGCGCGGTTTTCCACAGCCTGGTAGAAGTTGCCCCCAAAGTCTGTTGGCGGTTCTGTGGATAAGGTGTTTGCGCACCGCTACAGGTCACGGCTTACGTGGCTTATAAGCTTGTGATTAATAAATGATCAATATTTTAAGTGAGCCGTCAACTTGAATAAGTCACGGATTTTCTTCAATTAATTTTGGCTGGGTAGCGCAGTTGCCCACAATTGCTGTGGGTGGGTTTGTGGATAAGTTGTTGGGTAAAGGCTGCAGGGCAGGCTGGCAGTGGCCTGCGAGGGATATGATCAAATGTTGAGCAGTGTGAGGATCAAATGTGGGAGGGGTAAGCCCCTCCCATCTGTTTTTTGAGCTATGGGTATCGGTTATTCGTGTGCAGCCACGCCTTTGAGGTAAGGGGCTGGGGCTGCGCCGAGGTTGTTCAGCATGCGCTCGCTGTACCAGTCCACGAAGTTCACCACACCGAACTCATAGGTCTTGGAGTAAGGCCCCGGCTGGTAGGCGGTGGAGTTGATGCCGCGCTGGTTCTCTTCGGCCAGGCGACGGTCCTGATCGTTGGTGGCGTCCCACACCTGGCGCATGCGCTCCACGTCGTAGTCCACACCTTCCACGGCGTCCTTATGCACCAGCCACTTGGTGGTCACCATGGTTTCCTGGGCGCTGATCGGCCACACCGTGAACACGATGATGTGATCGCCCATGCAGTGGTTCCACGAGTGCGGCAGGTGCAGGATGCGCATCGAGCCCAGATCAGGGTTCTTGATGCGGCCCATCAACTTGGCGCAGCCCTGCTTGCCGTCCAGGGTCATCGACACCGTGCCCTTGAGCAGCGGCATGCGCACGATACGGTTACGCAGGCCGAAGCTGGCGTGGGCATAAGGGATCTTCTCGGCATCCCAGGCGGCAGCGGAAGCGGCCACGTGGTCCTTGAAGGCCTGGTCGGCGCGTGGGTCGGTGACGTCGTCCCATTCCAACAGGGTTTTCAACAGCTCCGGGTGCGACGCGTTGCAGTGGTAGCACTCGCGGTTGTTTTCCAGCACCAGTTTCCAGTTGGCCTTTTCCATCAAGGTGGTCTGCACCGCCACTTTGGTGTTCTCCATGTCGTAGGGTTCCATGTAGTGGTTCAGCGTCGACAGGAAGTCATCGATGGCCGGCGGGTTCTCGGCCAGGCTGATGAAGATGTAACCGCCGGCGGTCTTCACGTTCACGGGCTTGAGGCCGTACTGCTTCATGTCGAAGTCGGCTCCCATCTCGGTGCCGGCGAACAACAGGCGACCGTCCAGTTCGTAGGTCCACTGGTGGTAGTGGCAGACCAATTTGGCCACCTTGCCTTTGTCGCTGGTGCACAGGCGCGAGCCACGGTGGCGACACACGTTATGGAACGCATGCACCACGCCCTCGGCGCCACGGATCACGATGATTGGGTTCTTGCCCACCTGCAGGGTCAGGTAGTTGCCTTTGGTGGGAATCTCGCAGGTCATGCCGGCGATCAGCCACTCTTTCTGGAAGATCTCCTGCATGTCGATTTCGAACAGCCGTTCATCAGAGTAGAACGGCTGCGGCAGCGAAAACGTGCGCTCGCGCTCTTGCAGCATTTGCGCGGTGGCCTTGCGTGCGGGTTCCAGCGGATCGCCCAAGCTCAGGGTTGCGGTGACGTCCATCGTGTGTGTCCTCATGGCCATTCTGTGTGGCCGGCGAATAGTGGCTGATCAGGTGTGCAGCAAGGCGTAAACAAAGCGTCGTTGTTGGGAGCGAGTGTGGGGCTGCTGATGTGCCGAACCTTATCCATGAGCGACATGGCCCACTCTGATCCCGACGCGCAAGCCCCGTGGTATGGGGGCTGGTCGCGATAAGTATGTGAATGTCGCAGATAGGTAAATGGGCGGTTCTCGCGTTACGCAGAATCGCCACCATAAGGCCGACGTCGGCGGTGGAGAACAACATGTCCAATAATTTCCTGAATCCGGTAACCACCCAGACCTGGGCCAATGGTCGGCACATCGTCCGTTGCGTCAAAGTCATCCAGGAAACCTGGGATGTGCGCACCTTCTGTTTCATGGCCGACCAGCCGATCCTGTTCTTTTTCAAGCCGGGGCAGTTCGTGACCCTGGAGCTGGAAATCGAAGGCCAGCCGATCATGCGTTCGTACACCATCTCCAGCTCGCCGTCGGTGCCCTACAGCTTTTCGGTGACCATCAAGCGCGTGCCTGGCGGCAAGGTGTCCAACTGGCTGCACGACACGTTGCATGAAGGCCAGGAGCTGGCAGTGCATGGGCCGGTCGGGCTGTTCAACGCCATCGATTACCCGAGCCCGAAGGTGCTGTACCTCAGCGGAGGTGTGGGTATCACGCCGGTGATGTCGATGGCGCGCTGGTTCTACGACACCAACGCCAATGTCGACATGACGTTTGTCCACAGCGCCCGCTCGCCCAAAGACATCATTTATCACCGCGAGCTGGAGCACATGGCATCGCGGATCGACAACTTCAGCCTGCACCTGATCTGCGAGAAGCATGGCCTGGGCGAGCCCTGGGCCGGGTATCGCGGCTACCTGAACCACAAGATGCTTGAGTTGATGGTGCCAGACTTCCTCGAGCGCGAAGTGTTCTGCTGCGGCCCCACACCGTACATGAGCGCGGTGAAACGCCTGCTGGAGGCGGCCGGTTTCGACATGACGCGCTACCACGAGGAGTCTTTCGGCGCCACGCCACCCGAAGCGCGGGCCGACGCCGTGGAGCAAGCTGAACAAGCTGCCGACGCGCCGGAAGTTGACCTGGCGGATCTGCACCAGGTGGAGTTCATCGCCTCGGGCAAAAGCATCCGCGTGGCGCCGGGCGAAACCGTGCACGCGGCCGCCGCCAAGCTTGGCCTGATGATCCCCAAGGCCTGCGGCATGGGTATCTGCGGTACGTGCAAGGTGATGAAGCTGGGCGGGGAAGTAGAGATGGAGCACAACGGCGGAATTACCGAGGAAGACGAGGCCGAAGGCTACATCCTGTCGTGCTGCAGCGTGCCGAAGGGTGATGTGCGTATCGAGTTCTGACGATAGATCGTTCCCACGCTCCACGTGGGAATGCAGCCCGTGACGCTCCGCGTCACAAGATGCACAAGGTTCGAATCTTGCGTGCTTGCCGGGACGCGGAGCGTCCGGGGAGGCATTCCCACGCAGAGCGTGGGAACGAGGTTCACTGGGTTCTGAGCGTCGATCGTTCCCACGCTCCGCGTGGGAATGCAGCCCGTGACGCTCCGCGTCACAAGGTGCACAAGGTTCAAATCTTGCGTGCTTGGCGGGACGCGGAGCGTCCGGGGAGGCATTCCCACGCAGAGCGTGGGAACGAGGTTCACTGGGTTCTGAGCGTCGATCGTTCCCACGCTCCGCGTGGGAATGCAGCCCGTGACGCTCCGCGTCACAAGGTGCACAAGGTTCAAATCTTGCGTGCTTGGCGGGACGCGGAGCGTCCGGGGAGGCATTCCCACGCAGAGCGTGGGAACGAGGTTCACTGGGTTCTGAGCGTCGATCGTTCCCACGCTCCGCGTGGGAATGCAGCCCGTGACGCTCCGCGTCACAAGATGCACAAGGTTCAAGTCTTGCGTGTTTGCCGGGACGCGGAGCGTCCGGGGAGGCATTCCCACGCAGAGCGTGGGAACGAGGTTCACTGGGTTCTGAGCGTCGATCGTTCCCGCGCTCCGCGTGGGAATGCAGCCCTTGACGCTCCGCGTCACAAGATGCACAAGGTTCAAGTCTTGCGTGTTTGCCGGGACGCGGAGCGTCCGGGGAGGCATTCCCACGCAGAGCGTGGGAACGAGGTTCACTGGGTTCTGAGCGTCGATCGTTCCCGCGCTCCGCGTGGGAATGCAGCCCTTGACGCTCCGCGTCACAAGGTGCACAAGGTTCGAGTCTTGCGTGCTTGGCGGGACGCGGAGCGTCCGGGGAGGCATTCCCACGCAGAGCGTGGGAACGAGGTTCACTGGGTTCTGAGCGTCGATCGTTCCCACGCTCCGCGTGGGAATGCAGCCCGTGACGCTCCGCGTCACAAGGTGCATAGAACTTGATGTTCAGTGCCAGTGCTGGATGTCGATCAATCCTTGCATCCCTGAGTAGTCGCGAGCGCTGGAATACCGCCAGTGTTCTGCCTGATCCACATATCCTCGCTTCACCGGGTTGTGGTGGATGTAATCCAGCTTCTGGCGCATCACGGCGTCGCTATACACCAGCTCGGCATGTGAGCCTTCCTGCCACAGTTGATAAACTCGATCGGCTTTATGCGCACGTTTGCTGAAGCGCAGGCGCCGCAATACGCGCTCAGCGCCTTTACTCTGCAGGTCATCGATGATGGTACGGGCGGTGAAGGATTTGAATTGGCTGACGCACTTGCCCAAGTCAGGCGCTTGAGCGACGAAATGCAGGTGGTTTTCGAGGACGACGTAGGCGTAAAGGTTGAGCGCCTCATGGCGTTGTTGATATCGCCAGCAATCCAGGAGATGGCCGACGATGTAGTCGCGGGTAAACAGCGGTAGCCACTCCATGACGGTACAGGTCAGGAAATGCGGTTTCTCGGGTTCGGTGATGACATAGCGGCTTCTACCCATGGAATCATCCTTGGACAGGCGTGTGGCCCGGACGCGGAGCGTCCGTGGAGGCATTCCCACGCTGAGAGTGGGAATGGTCAGAAGGTTACTGGGCGTAGAGGTGGACTACGAAGTGCTGGCCTGAAGCTGTCAATTCATAGACTTTGTCATAGATCCTCAACGTCCTCGACGGCTCGCGGATGGTGTCGCCGATTTGGGCGGTCTTTCTGAACTCATCCCAGTCGATCACCGTGGTGCTGACACTGCCGTCGCTTTTGAGCATATTGCCGTTGCTTTGATATTCCATGATCAAACCTCTTCTGGATTTCCGTTTCCAGCCGATTGTCGGCGGGCGGTTGTGCCCGAAAGGTCGGCCGCTGCAGCGACCGTTTCCTTGCGGGTTCCAAGAGGCTAGCCAATGAAAACCCAGCGCGCTGCTGTCGGAAATACCAGATAACAGACTCGGCATTGCGCCAGTATTCGCCAGGCTCAGGCGTTCATCACTTCCCTGATATCCGCAGCCAGTTCTCTTACGCGTTCCTCTTCGGTATCCCACGCACACATGAAGCGCGCCCCACCTTTGCCGATGAAGGTGTAGAAGCGCCAGCCTTTTCCCGTCAGTGCGGCTATGGCGGGTTCCGAGAGCTGCAGGAACACGCCATTGGCCTGCACGGGGAACATCAGTTCGACGCCGGGAATATCGGCCACCAGGCTGCTCAGCAGTTGCGCGCAATGGTTGGCGTGGCGTGCGTGCTTGAGCCAGGCGTCGTTTTCCAGCAGGCCCACCCAGGGGGCGGACAAGAAGCGCATTTTCGAGGCCAACTGACCCGCCTGTTTGCAGCGGTAATCGAAGTCTTCGGCGAGCTTGTGGTTGAAGAACAGGATCGCTTCACCCACGGCCATGCCGTTCTTGGTGCCGCCAAAGCACAACACGTCCACCCCGGCTTTCCAGGTCAGATCGGCCGGCGAGCAGCCGAGGAACGCACAGGCGTTGGCGAAGCGCGCGCCATCCATGTGCAGGTTCAGACCCAGTTCCTTGCAGGTGGCGCTGATGGCGCGGATTTCTTCGGGGGTGTACACGCTGCCGACTTCAGTGGCCTGGGTCAGGGTGACCACACGCGGTTTGGGATAGTGGATGTCCTGTCGCTTGAGGGCGATCTCGCGGATCGATTCCGGGGTCAGCTTGCCGTTTTCGGTACGTGCGGTGAGCAGCTTGGAGCCGTTGGAGAAAAACTCCGGCGCGCCGCATTCATCGGTTTCGACGTGGGCGGTTTCCGAGCAGATCACGCTATGGTAGCTCTGGCACAAAGACGACAGCGCCAGTGAGTTGGCGGCGGTGCCGTTGAAGGCGAAGAACACTTCGCAGTCGGTTTCGAACAGGTTGCGGAAACCGTCGGCGGCGCGGTGGGTCCATTCATCATCGCCATAGGCGCGCTGGTGGCCGTGGTTGGCTTGTTCCATGGCGGCCCAGGCTTCCGGGCAGATGCCGGAATAGTTGTCACTGGCGAATTGTTGGCTCTTGTCGGTCATGGCCCGTTCCTGTGGTCGATGTTGGTGCGCACTGTAACCAAGATTGTTGGGCGCGCGCACGCTCTGTAAATGCAAAGTCATTGGGGATTTATGCACAGCGCTCACGCCTTGCCTGTCGGACCCGTCCGAGACGGCGCCCTGGACCTGCTCAAGTGGCTGGCGCTGCTGAGCATGGTGCTCGACCACCTGCGTTATGTCGGTTTGAGCCTGGATGGCCTGTATGTGCCGGGGCGTCTGGCGTTTCCGTGGTTTTGCCTGGCGATTGCGGCGAACCTGCATCGGGTCCGAAACGCGCCGGTAAGCGGTCAAAGGCGCTACCTGGGGTGGTTGCTGCTGTTCAGTGTGATCAGCGAAGTGCCGTATCGCTTGTTTATCGAGGATGCCGATACGTTGAACGTGCTGCCCACCCTCGCACTGGGCCTGCTGGTTGCACGAGGATGGCAGCAGAAGACCACCATTGATCGAGGATTGGCGCTGATTGCCCTTGCCTTGGCGGCGGTGCTCTCCAGTCAGCTGATGTTCGGTTTTTTTGGCGTATTGCTGCCGCTGGCGATGTTGCTGGTGTTTCGCCTGCCCTGGTATTTCAGTGTGTTGCCAGGATTGGTCTGCGTGGCCGCCAATCAATGGCAGATCCTGCTCAATATCGGCACGGCGGTGGCGCTGTTGGGGTTGGTCGCGTGCCTGATTGCGCCATGGGCGGGCTTAGTCTTATTGCGACATGCCCACCGCACCTCGCCGCCAGCAATGCGCCGCTGGGCCTACGCCCTGTATCCCATGCACTTCCTCCTGCTGCTGCTCCTGCGCCACATCATTGCCTAACCCCCTCCCACATTTATTCCGTGTTGTTTGAACAATGTCGTAAACGCACCTTTGCGTGGCGTGCGCAGGCATTTGACCTGTCTGCACCAGCCCTACCATCGCATCAAAGGGCCCTGCGAGGGCCTTAACAAGACGAAAGGCTGGGAGAGACGCGATGTTCAGCAAACAAGACCAGATCCAGGGATATGACGACGCACTGTTGGCGGCGATGAATGCCGAGGAGCAGCGCCAGGAAGATCATATCGAGCTGATCGCGTCAGAGAACTACACCAGCAAGCGTGTGATGCAAGCACAAGGCAGCGGCCTCACCAACAAGTACGCCGAAGGCTACCCAGGCAAGCGCTACTACGGCGGCTGCGAGCATGTGGATAAAGTCGAGGCCCTGGCCATCGAACGCGCCAAGCAACTGTTCGGCGCAGATTACGCCAACGTGCAGCCGCACTCCGGTTCGTCCGCCAACAGCGCGGTGTACCTGGCGCTGATCAATGCCGGCGACACCATCCTCGGCATGAGCCTGGCCCACGGCGGTCACTTGACCCACGGCGCCAAGGTGTCGTCCTCGGGCAAGCTGTACAACGCGGTGCAGTACGGCATCAATACCGACACCGGCCTGATCGACTACGACGAAGTCGAGCGCCTGGCGGTGGAACACAAGCCGAAGATGGTGGTGGCCGGTTTCTCCGCCTACTCCAAGACCCTGGATTTCCCACGCTTCCGTCAGATCGCCGACAAAGTAGGCGCACTGCTGTTCGTCGACATGGCCCACGTCGCCGGCCTGGTCGCCGCCGGGTTGTACCCGAACCCGCTGCCGTACGCCGATGTGGTCACCACCACCACCCACAAGACCCTGCGCGGTCCGCGTGGCGGCCTGATCCTGGCCAAGGCCAACGAAGAGATCGAGAAGAAACTCAACGCCGCCGTCTTCCCCGGTGCCCAGGGCGGCCCGCTGATGCACGTCATCGCCGGCAAAGCCGTGTGCTTCAAGGAAGCGCTGGAGCCCGGCTTCAAGGCCTATCAGCAGCAAGTGATCGACAACGCCCAGGCCATGGCCAGCGTGTTTATCAAGCGCGGCTACGATGTAGTGTCCGGCGGCACCGACAACCACCTGTTCCTGGTCAGCCTGATCCGTCAGGGCCTGACCGGCAAAGAGGCGGATGCCGCTCTCGGTCGCGCCCACATCACCGTCAACAAGAACGCGGTGCCGAATGACCCGCAGTCGCCGTTCGTGACCTCGGGCCTGCGCATCGGCACCCCGGCGGTGACCACGCGTGGTTTCAAAGTGCCGCAGTGCATCGAGCTGGCCGGCTGGATCTGCGACATCCTCGACAACCTCGGCGACGCCGATGTCGAGGCCAACGTGGCCAAGCACGTGTCTGCCCTGTGCGCTGATTTCCCGGTTTATCGCTGAGCGCGGTTTTGGAGTAATGACTATGCAACGCTACTCGGGCTTCGGCCTCTTCAAGCACTCACTCAGCCACCACGAAAACTGGCAGAAGATGTGGCGCACGCCGACCCCGAAAAAGGTCTACGACGTGGTCATCGTCGGCGGCGGCGGGCATGGTCTGGCGACTGCCTACTACCTGGCCAAAGAGCACGGCATCACCAACGTGGCCGTGGTTGAAAAAGGCTGGCTGGGCGGCGGTAACACCGCGCGCAACACCACCATCGTGCGTTCCAACTACCTGTGGGACGAGTCGGCGCATCTGTACGAACACGCGATGAAACTGTGGGAAGGCCTGTCTCAGGACCTGAACTACAACGTGATGTTCTCCCAGCGTGGCGTCTACAACCTGTGCCACACCCTGCAGGACATCCGTGACTCCGAGCGTCGCGTCAGCGCCAACCGTCTCAACGGTGTGGACGGCGAACTGCTCAACGCCAAGCAGGTTGCGGACGAAATTCCGTACCTGGATTGCTCGAAAAACACCCGCTACCCGGTGCTCGGCGCCACCGTGCAACGGCGCGGCGGCGTGGCCCGTCACGATGCCGTGGCCTGGGGCTTTGCTCGCGCCGCCGACGCACTTGGCGTGGACTTGATCCAGCAGACCGAAGTGATCGGCTTCCGTAAGGAAAATGGCGTGTGCATCGGTGTGGAAACCAACAAGGGCTTTATCGGCGCCAAGCGTGTCGGTGTAGTGACTGCCGGTAACTCCGGTCACATGGCTTCGCTCGCCGGTTTCCGCCTGCCGATCGAATCCCACCCGCTGCAAGCACTGGTGTCGGAGCCGATCAAGCCGATTATCGACAGTGTGATCATGTCCAACGCCGTGCACGGTTACATCAGCCAGTCCGACAAGGGCGACCTGGTGATCGGCGCCGGTATCGACGGCTACAACGGCTACGGCCAGCGCGGCTCGTACCCGGTGATCGAGCACACCATCCAGGCCATCGTCGAGATGTTCCCGGTGCTGTCGCGGGTGCGCATGAACCGCCAGTGGGGCGGCATCGTCGACACCACGCCGGATGCGTGCCCGATCATCTCCAAGACCCCGGTACCGAACATGTTCTTCAACTGCGGTTGGGGCACCGGTGGCTTCAAGGCCACGCCGGGCTCAGGCAACGTATTTGCCGCGAGCCTCGCCAAGGGTGAAATGCACCCGTTGGCCGCACCTTTCTCCATCGACCGTTTCCACAACGGTGCGTTGATCGACGAACACGGCGCCGCGGCCGTCGCCCACTAACAGGAGAAATTCCCTATGTTGCATATCTTCTGTCCTCACTGTGGCGAACTGCGCTCCGAAGAGGAATTCCATGCATCCGGCCAAGCGCACATCCCGCGTCCGCTGGACCCGAATGCCTGCACCGACGCAGAGTGGGGCGACTACATGTTCTTCCGCGACAACCCGCGTGGCCTGCACCACGAACTGTGGATTCACGCCGCCGGTTGCCGCCAGTACTTCAACGCGACCCGCGACACCGTGACCTACGAAATTCTTGAAACCTACAAGATCGGTGAGAAGCCTCAGTTCACCGCCAAGGCCTCTGGAGAGAAGGTATGAGCCAGATCAATCGCCTGTCCAACGGTGGCCGGATCGACCGTAATAAAGTCCTGACCTTCAGCTTCAACGGCCAGAGCTACAAAGGCTTCGAGGGCGACACCCTGGCCGCTGCTTTGCTGGCCAACGGCGTCGATATCATCGGCCGCAGCTTCAAGTACTCGCGTCCACGGGGTATCTACGCCGCCGGCGCCGAAGAGCCGAACGCCGTGCTGCAGATCGGCGCTACCGAGGCCACGCAAATCCCTAACGTGCGCGCTACGCAACAGGCGCTGTACCAAGGGTTGGTTGCCACCAGCACCAACGGCTGGCCGAGCGTCAACAACGACATGATGGGCATCCTCGGCAAGGTCGGCGGCAAGCTGATGCCACCGGGCTTCTACTACAAAACCTTCATGTACCCGCAATCGTTCTGGATGACCTACGAGAAGTACATCCGCAAGGCTGCCGGCCTTGGTCGCTCGCCGACCGAGAACGATCCGGACACCTACGACAACTTCAACCGACACTGCGACGTGCTCGTTGTCGGCGCAGGCCCTGCGGGCCTCGCTGCGGCACTGGCGGCGGCGCGCAGCGGTGCCCGCGTGATCCTGGCCGATGAGCAGGAAGAGTTCGGCGGTTCGTTGCTCGATTCGCGCGAAAGCCTGGACGGCAAACCGGCCACTGAATGGGTGGCCAGCGTTATCGCCGAACTGAAAGCCCTGCCGGACGTGGTGCTGCTGCCCCGCGCCACCGTCAACGGCTACCACGACCATAACTTTCTGACCATTCACGAGCGCCTGACCGACCACCTCGGTGACCGCGCGCCGATTGGCGTGGTGCGTCAGCGTATCCACCGTGTACGTGCCAAGCGCGTGGTGCTGGCCACCGGTGCGTGCGAGCGTCCGCTGGTGTACGGCAACAACGACGTGCCGGGCAACATGCTCGCTGGTGCGGTTTCCACCTACGTGCGCCGCTACGGTGTAGCGCCAGGTAAAAAACTGGTGCTGTCGACCAACAACGACCACGCCTACCGCGTCGCATTGGACTGGCTGGATGCGGGCCTGCAAGTGGTGGCGGTCGCTGATGTGCGCCACAACCCACGCGGCGCGCTGGTGGAGGAAGCCCGCGCCAAAGGTATTCGCATCCTCACCGGCAGCGCTGTGGTCGAAGCCCGTGGCACCAAGCGCGTGACCGCTGCGCGTGTCGCCGCGATTGACGTCAAGGCGCATAAGGTCACCAGCCCCGGCGAGTGGCTGGACTGCGACCTGGTGGCCAGCTCCGGCGGCTACAGCCCGGTGGTCCACCTGGCCTCGCACCTGGGCGGCAAGCCGACCTGGCGTGAAGACATTCTCGGTTTTGTACCGGGTGAAGCGCCGCAGAAACGCGTGTGCGTCGGTGGTATCAACGGCGTCTACGGCCTCGGCGATTCCCTGGCCGATGGTTTTGAAGGCGGCGTGCGCGCCGCCAGCGAAGCCGGTTTTGCCCCGGTGGAAGGCACCCTGCCAAAGGCCTTGAGCCGTCTGGAAGAGCCAACACTGGCCGTTTACCAAGTGCCGCACGACAAGCCGACCGCACGGGCGCCGAAGCAATTCGTCGACCTGCAGAACGACGTCACCGCTGCCGCCATCGAACTGGCCACCCGCGAAGGCTTCGAGTCGGTCGAGCACGTCAAGCGCTACACCGCGCTGGGCTTCGGCACCGACCAGGGCAAGCTGGGTAACGTCAACGGCCTGGCGATTGCCGCGCGCTCGCTGAACGTGACCATCCCGCAGATGGGCACCACCATGTTCCGTCCCAACTACACGCCGGTCACCTTCGGCGCCGTAGCGGGCCGGCACTGTGGGCATATCTTCGAACCGGTGCGCTACACCGCGCTGCACGCCTGGCACGTGAAGAACGGCGCCGAGTTTGAAGACGTCGGCCAGTGGAAACGCCCGTGGTACTTCCCACGCAACGGTGAAGACCTGCACGCTGCGGTGAAACGCGAATGCCTGGCCGTGCGCGACAGCGTCGGCCTGCTGGATGCGTCCACCCTCGGCAAGATCGACATTCAAGGCCCGGATGCCCGTGAGTTCCTCAACCGCATCTACACCAACGCCTGGACCAAGCTTGACGTGGGCAAGGCGCGCTACGGCCTGATGTGCAAGGAAGACGGCATGGTCTTCGACGACGGTGTGACCGCGTGCCTGGCTGACAACCACTTCCTGATGACCACCACCACCGGCGGCGCCGCCCGCGTACTGCAGTGGCTGGAAATCTACCAACAGACCGAATGGCCGGACCTCAAGGTGTACTTCACCTCGGTCACTGACCATTGGGCAACCATGACCCTGTCCGGCCCCAACAGCCGCAAGCTGCTGGCGGAAGTCACCGACATCGACCTGGACAAGGACGGCTTCCCGTTCATGACCTGGAAAGAAGGTTTGGTAGGCGGTGTTCCGGCGCGGGTGTTCCGTATCTCGTTTACCGGTGAGCTGTCGTACGAAGTCAACGTGCAGGCCGACTACGCCATGGGCGTACTGGAAAAAATCGTCGAGGCCGGCAAGAAGTACAACCTGACCCCGTACGGCACCGAGACCATGCACGTACTGCGGGCCGAGAAGGGCTTCATCATCGTCGGCCAGGACACCGACGGCTCGATGACCCCGGACGACCTGAACATGGGCTGGTGCGTAGGCCGTACCAAGCCGTTCTCGTGGATCGGCTGGCGCGGCATGAACCGTGAAGACTGCGTGCGTGAAGAGCGCAAGCAACTGGTGGGCCTCAAGCCGATCGATCCGAAGGTATGGCTGCCGGAAGGCGCGCAACTGGTGCTCGATCCGAAGCAGACGATCCCGATGAAGATGGTCGGTCACGTCACCTCAAGCTATGCGCACAACTCCCTGGGTTATTCGTTTGCCATGGGCGTGGTCAAGGGCGGCTTGAAGCGCATCGGCGAACGGGTGTTCTCGCCCCAGGCCGATGGCAGCGTGATCGAAGCGGAGATTGTGTCTTCGGTGTTCTTTGACCCGAAAGGCGATCGCCAGAACATTTGACACCTGATCGTTCCCACGCTCCGCGTGGGAATGCATCCCGGGACGCTCTGCGTCCCAAGAGCGGACGCAGAGCGTCCAAAGCGGCATTCCCACGCAGAGCCTGGGAACGATCAATTTAAGACACAGGTGCTTTATGACAGCAGCCAATGTTTACCAACAACGCCCCACCTCCGGCGCCAAGGCCGAGTCGTCACTGCACCATGCCGACCTCGCCAGCCTGGTCGGCAAGGGTCGCAAGAACGCCGGCGTGACCGTGCGTGAAAAGAAACTGCTCGGCCATCTCACGATCCGTGGTGACGGCCATGACGCGGCCTTTGCCGCCGGCGTGCACAAGGCTCTGGGCATCGAATTGCCGGGCGCCCTGCAGGTGATCGTCAAAGGCGAAACCAGCCTGCAATGGCTCGGCCCGGATGAATGGTTGCTGATCGTGCCGAGCGGTGAAGAGTTCGCCGCCGAGCAGAACCTGCGTGCCGCTCTGGCTGATTTGCATATCCAGATCGTCAATGTCAGCGGCGGCCAGCAGATCCTTGAACTGAGCGGCCCGAACGTACGCGACGTGCTGATGAAGTCCACCAGCTACGACGTCCACCCCAACAACTTCCCGGTGGGCAAGGCGGTGGGCACGGTGTTCGCCAAGTCCCAACTGGTGATCCGCCATACCGCTGAAGACACCTGGGAACTGGTGATTCGTCGCAGTTTTTCGGATTACTGGTGGTTGTGGTTGCAGGATGCCTCGGCCGAGTTCGGTCTGAGCGTTCAAGCCTGAGGATGATCGTTCCCACGCGCTGCGTGGGCATGCATCCCGGGACGCTCCGCGTCCCAAGAGCGGACGCCGAGCGTCCATGGCGGCATTCCCACGCAAAGCGTAGGAACGATCAAGGAGTCACGCACAATGAGCCGCGCACCCGATACATGGATTTTGACCGCCGACTGCCCCAGCGTGCTCGGCACGGTGGACGCGGTCACCCGCTACCTGTTCGAGCAGGGCTGCTACGTCACCGAGCACCATTCGTTCGATGACCGCCTCTCGGGCCGGTTTTTCATTCGCGTTGAATTCCGTCAGCCCGGCGATTTCGACGAGCAGGCTTTCCGCGATGGCCTGGCCACGCGCGGTAAAGCCTTTGGCATGATCTTCGAGCTGACGGCACCGAACTACCGGCCAAAAGTGGTGATCATGGTCTCCAAGGCCGATCACTGCCTCAACGACCTGCTGTACCGCCAGCGCATCGGCCAACTGTCGATGGACGTGGTGGCGGTGGTGTCCAACCACCCCGATCTCAAGCCGTTGGCCGACTGGCATCAGATTCCCTACTACCATTTCCCCCTCGACCCCAACGACAAACCGTCCCAGGAGCGTCAGGTGTGGCAAGTGGTGGAAGACACCGGCGCTGAACTGGTGATTCTTGCGCGTTATATGCAAGTGCTGTCGCCGGAGCTGTGCCGCAAGCTCGATGGCAAGGCCATCAACATTCACCACTCGTTGTTGCCGGGGTTCAAGGGTGCCAAGCCGTATCACCAGGCGTACAACAAGGGCGTCAAACTGGTGGGCGCCACGGCGCATTACATCAACAACGACCTGGACGAAGGCCCGATCATCGCCCAGGGCGTGGAGGTGGTGGATCACAGCCACTATCCCGAGGACTTGATTGCCAAGGGGCGCGATATTGAAGGGCTGACGCTGGCCCGGGCCGTTGGGTATCACATCGAAAAACGTGTGTTCTTGAACGCTAACAGGACGGTCGTTCTTTAGTGGCAAGTTGCAAGCTTCAAGCCGCAGGAAAAAGCGGCACTGCACACTTCTTGCGGCGGGTAGCTTGCCGCTTGAAGCTCGCTCCACTCTCTCAACAACGATAAATATAGAGGTGACTGACATGTCTGGTAATCGTGGTGTCGTGTATCTCGGCAACGGCAAGGTCGAAGTACAGAAAATCGACTATCCCAAAATGCAGGACCCCCGTGGCAGGAAGATTGAGCACGGCGTCATCCTGCGCGTGGTCTCCACCAACATCTGCGGCTCCGACCAACACATGGTGCGCGGCCGTACCACTGCCCAGACCGGTCTGGTGCTCGGTCACGAAATCACCGGTGAAGTGATCGAGAAGGGCAGCGACGTCGAAAACCTGAAGATCGGCGACCTGGTTTCCGTACCTTTCAACGTAGCGTGCGGCCGCTGCCGTTCGTGCAAAGAGCAACATACCGGGGTGTGCCTCACCGTTAACCCGGCCCGTGCCGGTGGCGCCTACGGCTATGTCGACATGGGCGACTGGACCGGCGGCCAGGCCGAATACGTGCTGGTGCCGTATGCCGACTTCAACCTGCTCAAACTGCCGGATCGCGACAAGGCCATGGAGAAAATCCGTGACCTGACCTGCCTCTCCGACATTCTGCCTACCGGCTACCACGGCGCTGTTACCGCCGGTGTTGGCCCAGGCAGCACCGTCTACATCGCCGGTGCCGGCCCAGTCGGCCTGGCCGCTGCTGCCTCTGCGCGGCTGTTGGGCGCGGCGGTGGTGATCATCGGCGATGTGAACTCCATCCGCTTGGCCCACGCCAAGGCCCAGGGTTTTGAAATCGTCGACCTGTCCACCGATACGCCGTTGCATGAACAGATCGCCGCGCTGCTCGGCGAGCCGGAAGTGGACTGCGCCGTCGACTGCGTGGGTTTTGAAGCACGCGGCCACGGCCATGACGGCGTCAAGGCCGAAGCCCCGGCCACGGTGCTCAACTCACTGATGGGCGTGGTGCGCGTGGCCGGCAAAATCGGTATCCCTGGCCTGTACGTCACCGAAGATCCAGGTGCCGTGGATGCCGCCGCGAAAATGGGCAGCCTGAGCATTCGTTTCGGCCTGGGCTGGGCCAAGTCTCACAGCTTCCACACCGGCCAGACCCCGGTGATGAAGTACAACCGGCAGCTGATGCAGGCGATCATGTGGGACCGCATCAACATCGCCGAAATCGTCGGCGTGCAGGTGATCAGCCTGGACGACGCGCCACGTGGGTACGGCGAGTTCGATGCGGGCGTGCCGAAGAAGTTTGTGATTGATCCGCATAAGTTGTTCAGCGCGGCCTGAGTGGTAGAAAATGATAAGGGCGACCTTCAAGGCCGCCCTTATTACTTATTGAGGTGTTGAGAGTCTTAGGTGGGGGTCTGAAACTTTACCGTTTTCTACTAACCGCTTTCCACCGTAGTCGCAGCGTAGTTTTCCGTCCACTACGCCGAAAGTTTCTACCTTGAGTGCGTATTTATCTGCTAGATAATCATCTTCAGTTCCGGATGTTTGCCCTGTCCATGTCTTGCCGTTGCTGGTAGCTGTGTACTTGAAGCCGTCACCGTAAGCCCCCGGAAGGCTAGCGTCGTGGAACTTTTCAGACTTAATAGAGTTTTTTTCAGGGCAATCTTTGATATCTGCAGCGTGAACACTTCCCGCGAATGCCAAAACGGCCAAAGTTCCCATAGCAATTTTGTAAGTCATGGCGCATCCCTTATACGTGAATTGAAGTCTGATGATAAGTTTGGCTTCTAGCGTTGGATACTGTAATAAATGACAGTTTTATATATTGATTAGTGATTATTGAAGGCGTGCGTTATTTCGAATGCCTCAAAGAGATGACTTTCGTTTGTTGTGATTAAGTTTGTGGTCGGCTAAAAGAACCTGCAAAAAGCCGAAGCTGCACACATTCACCTGCTCATCAAACCCGTGTCGCCATGTAGACGACCTCGGGCATATGGGCTTTGGCGTGAGCAATCCGGTGATGCGATGAGAGCCAAAATGTGGGAAAGGGGGTTGTGGTATTTGGGATATCAGCGGTTGGCCAGGGCGCCCTGATAGACGGTGGGGCCGGTGGGTTGCTTGCTCACCGAACCGCCTTTGGTCTCCGAACTCACCATCAACTCCACCGGTTTGCTGATGGACGCTTGCTGACGTGGGTTCAGGCCAATGATGCCTTTGCCGTCCTCCGGCAACAGGCCCAGGGAGATCGGGGTGCCGTCTTTGGGGATCGCCCACAGTTCCAGGCTCTTATCCGGCTCCGCCGCGGCGGCGGCGATGGGTTGCACTTCGAGGTAATCCTTGTGCGCCATGATCTGCGCGGCCGGCTGCTGGGTGGTGGTCACCAGGGTGGCGGCGGATTTGACGCTGTCGTGGGTGTAGATCGCGCCGCCGATGCCGGCAACCACCACGACACAGGCGCCGACGAACAGGCGAGGGCGGCTCCAGAATGCAGGCTTGTGCTCAATCACTGGGGGTTGGATCGCAGTCATAAGTCTCTTCCTGACAAATTTTGTAGTCAGTTCATGGACCCGCTTTGGCTGGATCGGTTCCTCCCAGGGCTTGGAACAACCGACCGGTTACCCAGTCCAACGCCTGCTTTTGCCCTTATATCCCGAGGTTGGTCCAATGAAGATTTCACGCGGTTTCGCCCTTTCCTGCCTGATGACGCTGGCTGCCGGGCCCGCATTCGCCGCAGGCTTCAGCCTGGGCGACGCGGCCAATGCGATTTCCGGTATGCAGGGTGGCAACAACAAAGCCGCCGCTGCCGCACCGTCGTCCGAGACGGCCGACCTGCTGAGCGCGTTGACCTCGCAACTGAACGTCACGCCGGAGCAAGCCATCGGCGGCACCGGCGCCATGCTTGGCCTGGCGCGCAACCAGTTGAGCGGCAAAGACTACTCACAGTTGGGCCAGAGCGTGCCCGGGCTTGACCAGTTGTCGGGCAACAATGCTCTGGGCAGCCTCGGAGCCTTGAGCGGGATGCTCGGCCAGACCGGCGGCAGCAAGACCAGCGGCCTCGACGGCCTGCTGGGTAACGTGAAGAACACCAACGACCTCAACACCGCGTTCAGCGCCCTGGGCATGGACAGCGGCATGGTCGGTCAGTTTGCCCCGGTGATCCTGCAGTTCCTGGGCAGCCAGGGCGCCAACAGCTCGGTGCTGGGCAAACTGGCTCAGGCCTGGGGCACCGGCAGCTGATTACCCCTGCGTGCGCAGGTGTTCGATGCGCGCGTCTTTCTCTTCCCAGAGCTGGTTGACCCAGCTCTGTACGGTCTGGCGAAACGCCGGATCGTTCTCGTAATCTCCCTGCCACAACGCCGGGTCCAGCTCGCGGGTCTGGATATCGATGATCACCTTCGGCACCGCGCCGCTGATCAAGTCCCAGAACCCCGGAGTGTGCTGCGACGGGTAGACCACGGTGACGTCGAGAACCGCATCCAGCTGTTCACCCATCGCCGCCAGCACAAACGCCACACCGCCCGCCTTGGGCTTGAGCAACCGCTTGAACGGTGACGCCTGCTGCGCGTGCTTGGCCTGGCTGAAGCGCGTGCCTTCCAGGTAATTGACCACCGTTACCGGCTGGCGCTTGAACAGCTCACAGGCCTGTTTGGTGATCTTCAAGTCCTGGCCCGCCAGCTCCGGGTGCCTGGCCAGGAACGCCTTGGTGTAGCGCTTCATGAACGGGTAATCCAGCGCCCACCAGGCCAGCCCCAGGAAGGGCACCCAGATCAGCTCTTTTTTCAGGAAGAACTTGAAGAACGGCGTACGCCGGTTGAGGGCCTGGACCAGCGCCGGGATGTCCACCCAGGACTGGTGGTTGCCGATGACCAGGTACGACGTGTCGCTGCGCAAATCCTCCCCGCCACGAATGTCCCACTGCGTTGGAATGCACAGGGCGAAGATCAGCTTGTCGATCTCGGCCCAGGTCTCGGCGATCCACATCACCGCGCAGGACATGTAGTCCCGATAACGACCGGGCGCCACCAGCTTGAGCAGGGCAAACACCATCAGCGGCCCGATCAGGACCAGCGTATTGAGTAACAGCAGCAATGTAACCAGACAGCCGGTGAGCAGGCGGCGCATAAGCAACTCTTTGGCAGGGTGTGGGCGGGCCATGATAAGCAGCTTGAGTCTAGAGGCCAAATCACAAAACGCCGGGGGATCTAACTAAGTAGCGCTTATGCGGTCTAGAATCCGCCTACTTCTTTTCCAAGGAATCACTTCGTGAAACTGCTCCTTGCCTCCCTCGCCCTGGTTGCCCTGCCGGTCATGGCCGCCGAACCGACCCTTTACGGTCGCTACGAATACATCCAGTTGCCGGAGATCGGCGAGACCTTTAAGGCCAAGATGGACACCGGCGCGCTGACCGCCTCGCTGTCGGCCCGTGACATCCAGACCTTCACCCGCGATGGCGACGACTGGGTGCGCTTCCGCCTCGGCGGCACGGGCGCATCCGACAAGGTCTACGAACACAAAGTCTCGCGCATCAGCAAGATCAAGAGCCGTGCCGACGAAGATGATGACAAGGACGAAGCCACCGTGGCCAAACGCCCGGTCATCGACCTGGAAATGTGCCTGGGCAACGTCAAGCGCACCGTCGAGGTCAACCTCACCGACCGCAGCAGTTTCAATTACCCGCTGCTGATCGGTGCCAAGGCCCTGCGTGAATTCGGCGCTGCGGTAAACCCGGCCCGTCGGTACACTGCTGACAAACCGGACTGCTGACGGACCGCCATGCCCCACATCCTGATTGTCGAAGACGAAGCCGCGATTGCCGACACGTTGATATTCGCCCTGCAAGGCGAGGGCTTCGGCACTACTTGGCTGAGCCTGGGCCAGGCGGCGCTGGAGCATCAACGCAAGACGCCGGCCGACCTGATCATTCTCGACATCGGTCTGCCGGATATCAGTGGCTTTGAGACCTGCAAGCAGTTGCGCCGTTTCAGCGAAGTGCCTGTCATGTTCCTCAGTGCCCGCGACGGCGAGATCGACCGGGTGGTGGGGCTGGAGATCGGCGCCGACGATTACGTGGTCAAGCCGTTCAGCCCAAGGGAAGTGGCGGCGCGGGTCAAGGCGATCCTCAAGCGCGTCGGCCCCGGCGTGGCGCCGACGCTGTTCCAGGTGGACCTGGAGCGCATGCAGATCGCCTATCGCGGTCAGCCCTTGAGCCTGACGCGCCATGAATTTCGTCTGCTGCAGAGCCTGCTGGAACAACCTGAGCGGGTGTTCAGCCGCGAACAGCTGCTCGACGCCGTGGGCGTGCCCGCCGATGCCGGCTACGAGCGCAACATCGACAGCCATATCAAAAGCCTGCGCAGCAAACTGCGCGGCGTTGCCGCCGAAGCCGAACCGATCCAGACCCATCGCGGCCTCGGCTACAGCTACAGTCCGAGCCACGGCTGATGCGCCTGGGGCTGCGGATTTTCCTGGTGTACGCGCTGTTTATCGGCCTGACCGGCTATTTCGTGCTCAGCACCGTAATGAAGGAAATCCGCCCCGGCGTGCGCCAGTCCACCGAAGAAACCCTGGTGGACACTGCCAACCTGTTGGCCGAGATCCTGCGCGATGATGTGAAAAATGGCACCCTCGGCCAAAGCCACTGGCCCGAATTGCTCAAGGCCTACGGCAACCGCCAGCCGGGCGCGACCATTTGGGGGCTGCCGAAAAACCAGGTCAACCACCGTATCTACGTGACCGACGCCAACGGCACCGTGCTGCTCGATTCCAGCGGCGTGGCGGTGGGCCAGGACTATTCGAAATGGAACGACGTTTACCTGACCCTGCGTGGCGAATACGGCGCGCGCTCCACCCGCAGCAACCCGGAGGACGCCACCTCGTCGGTGATGCACGTGGGCGCGCCGATCCGCGATAACGGCCAGATCATCGGCGTGGTCACCGTGGCCAAGCCGAACAGCTCGTTGCAGCCTTACGTCGACCGTACCGAGCGGCGCCTGCTGTGGTACGGCGCCGGCCTGGTGACCCTTGGTTTGCTGTTGGGCGCCTTGTTGTCGTGGTGGTTAAGCGTTGCGTTAAGACGACTGACCGCCTATGCCGAAGCGGTCAGCGAGGGCCGGCGTGCCGAGTTGCCGCATTACCGCGGCGGCGAGTTGAAGCAGTTATCCACCGCGGTGGAGCACATGCGCACGCAGTTGGAGGGCAAGGCCTACGTCGAACATTATGTGCACACCCTGACCCACGAGCTGAAAAGCCCGCTGGCGGCCATTCGCGGCGCGGCGGAGCTGTTGCAGGGCGATATGAGCCGTGAGCAGCAGCAGCGCTTCGTCGGCAATATCGACAGCGAAAGCGCGCGCTTGCAGCAGTTGATCGAACGCCTGCTCAACCTGGCGCAGGTGGAGCAGCGCCAGGGATTGGAAGAACAAGTGAGTATCCCGCTGGCGGCCCTGGTAGACGATGTGCTCAATGCCCAATGTGCGCGCATCGAAGGCGCCGGGTTACACGTCGAACAAGCGATTGCGGCGGATGTGAAAGTGTTTGGCGAACCCTTCCTGTTGCGTCAGGCGTTGGGCAATCTGCTGGACAACGCCCTGGATTTCACCCCGTCGGGTGGCACGTTGCGCTTCAGTGCGAGCAGCCGGCACAACGATGTGCAGGTGAGCCTGTTCAACCAGGCCGCGCCGATTCCCGACTATGCCTTGCCCCGCTTGAGTGAGCGGTTCTATTCATTGCCGCGTCCGGTCAGTGGGCGCAAGAGCACGGGCCTGGGTTTGAACTTCGTCGAGGAGGTAATGAAGCTGCACGGCGGCGCCCTGCAGATCGGCAACACGTCGGGCGGCGTGCAGGTGGTGCTGCATCTCCACACAGTCTCCACAATGCCCACATAAAACACCCACGCACGCGGCTCACGCTCTGCCCATCAAAACAGGGAGAGCCCCATGAACCGCAGCCTGCTTTTCAAACTTGGCGCCATTGCGCTACTGATCCTGCTGTTGCTGATTCCGTTGTTGATGATCAACGGCATCATCAGTGACCGCCAGCAACTGCGCGACGGTGTCGTGATGGACATCGCCCGCAGCTCCAGCTACGCCCAGCGCCTGACCGGGCCGGTGATGGTGGTGCCATATCGCAAGACCGTGCGTGAGTGGAAGCTCAACGAGAAGCTCAACAAGCGCTACGAGGAAACCCGTGAAGAGCGCGGCCGCTTGTATTTCTTGCCGGACCGTTTTGAACTCGATGGCAAGGTGCAGACCGAGTTGCGCGCGCGGGGTATTTACCAGGCGCGGCTGTTCCATGCCGACACCCGTATCAGCGGGCGTTTTGAGCTGCCTGCGCAGTTGGGCATCACCGAACACTTTGAGGATTACCGTTTTGAGCCGGCTTTTCTGGCGGTGGGTATCAGCGATATTCGCGGCATCGAAAATGCGCTGAAGCTGGAGCTGGGCAGCCAGCGCCTGGAATTCGAACCAGGCTCACAAGTGGACTGGCTGGGGGAGGGCGTGCATGTGGCGCTACCGGAACAGGACAGCAAAAAGCCGGCGATGGTGGACTTCGCCTTCGACCTGCGCCTGCAAGGCACCGAACAACTGCAAGTGGTACCGGTGGGCAAGACCAGCCAGGTTTCCCTCGCGTCCAACTGGCCGCACCCCAGCTTTATCGGCAACTTCCTGCCGGCCCAGCGTGACATCACCGACAAAGGCTTCACCGCCAGCTGGCAAACCTCGTTCTTCTCCACCAACCTCGAACAGGCCCTGCAAGCCTGCCTGGATCGCCAGGGCTGTGAGGACTTCAACAACCGCAGCTTCGGCGTGAACTTCATCGATCCGGTGGACCAGTACCTCAAGAGCGACCGTGCGATCAAATATGCGCTGCTGTTCATCGCCCTGACCTTTGCCGGCTTCTTCCTGTTCGAAGTGCTCAAGAGCCTGGCGGTACACCCGATTCAATATGCCTTGGTGGGCGTGGCGCTGGCGTTCTTTTATCTGCTGCTGTTGTCGCTGTCCGAGCACCTGGGGTTTGCCCTGGCGTACCTGATTTCCGCAAGCGCATGCGTGATGTTGATCGGTTTCTATGTGTGCCATGTGCTGCGAAGCGTCGCCCATGGCCTGGGGTTCTCAGCGGGGCTCGCGGCGTTGTATGGCTTGTTGTATGGGCTGCTGAGTGCGGAGGATTACGCACTGCTGATGGGCTCGCTGCTGCTGTTCGGCCTGCTCGGGACGGTGATGGTGCTGACGCGCAACCTGGACTGGTACGGCGTGGGCAAGCGCAAGGCGACCGAGCCGCTGCAGTTTGATCTGGAGGCGGTGCAATGATCGGCTTGCGCGAGGATCGACAAGTAGGGGCGCAGTTAGCCACAAGGATCGCCACATTCCTTGCTGTCGCCACCGTCCAAGGTGGGGGTGGGCTTGCCCGCGATAGCGGTGGTTCACAAACAGATGTACTGAATGACATACCGCAGTCGCGGGCAAGCCCGCTCCCACATTGGGTCGGTGTGCAGGTCAGGCCGGTGGTTGGGTCTGCTGCATCGAAGGCCGCTGGCTGACGTCGGCGTACCAGGCGGCAAGCTGCGGGTTGTCTACGCGCCATTGCATATCCGGATGGCGAAAATCCAGATAGCCCAAGGCACAGGCCACGCTGATCGCGGCGACGTCGAAATGGCTGGCCAGTTCGGCGATGGCATTCTGTTCCAGCTCGGCGAGGGTGCGGCGGATTTTGTTGCGCTGTTCGTCGAGCCACTGATCCCAGTGTTTCTCCACCGGGCGCAGGGCGGTTTCATAGCGCACCAGCACGGCGGCATCCAGGATGCCGTCGGCCATCGAGGCCAGGGTCAGGCGACGCCAGCGCGCCGAGCCGTCGCGGGGGATCAGCGGGTTGCCGACGTGCTGGTGGTCGAAGTAATCGAGGATCACCCGGCTGTCGTGCAGCACGCTGCCATCGGCCAGGCGCAGGGCCGGGATCTTGCCCACGGGATTGCCGTCGACCAACTGCGCATCGGGGTTGACCGGCGTCGGCATGCAGGCGTGCAGGGCCACGCGGTCCTGCTGGCCGGTTTCGAACAACAGCACGCGCACTTTACGCACGAACGGCGATGCAGGGTTGTGGAACAAGGTCATGTTGGGCGTGGACATGGGCATTCCTCTGGATTGACTGTGGCTAGCCTAGAGGGTCGCGCGGTGGCTGGCGAGGGGCAGGTTGAGGGCTCATCGGGGGCAAGCCCCCTCCCACACTTTGAATGTGTTCACAAATCAAAAATGTGGGAGGGGGCTTGCCCCCGATGAGGCCCTCAGCCACGACGCTTGAACAACCCCCAACTACCAATGGCCGCCGGTATGCCCAACCCCACCCAGCTCAACGAATCCCATAGCCCATCCCCCAGCAACGCCGCAAACAACCCCGCGGCGCTGAGCACGCCAATCCCCAGCGGAATGCCAAATACCTTCCAGAAACTCGACTGGCGTGGCCTCATGCCTTGCCCGCCCTGCGCTTGGCGATCCACAAGTAGATCCCGCTGATCAGCACGACGATGGTCAGCCCGTCCAACAGCGCCCACAGGACTTTCATCGGCATGCCGCCATAGTCGCCAAAGTGCAGCGGCTGGGACAGGCCCATGGCGTCCATGTACCAGGGCCGCTCGGCGATGGCCGTGACCTGCAGGGTGCTGGCGTCGATCAGCACCGGGGTGAGCAGGTGCGAGGTCAGGTGGGTGCTGCCTTTCATGAACACCGCGTAGTGATGCTCGCTGGAAAAGCGCGTACCGGGGAAGGCGATAAAGTCCGGCTGCATGCCGGGTGCGGCGCGTGCGGCGATGTTCAGCAACTCGCTGGCCGGGGCGCGTGAGGTCAGCGGCGGCGCGTCCTTGTACGGTTCGATCAGGGCCGTAAGGCTGTCCTGGCGCCAGGCGGCGATGATCAGGTCGGCGCAGGCGCTGATCACGCCGGTCACGCCCACCACCAGCGCCCAGGTCAACGTGACCACGCCGATCAGGTTATGCAGGTCGAGCCAGCGCAGGCGAGTGGTTTTGTCCCGGCGCACGCTGGCGAATTTCAGACGGCGCATGAACGGCAGGTACAGCACCGTGCCGGAAATGATCGCCAGCACAAACAGCACGCCCATGAACGCCAGCAGCAGCTTGCCCGGCAGACCGGCGAACATATCCACATGCAGGCGCAGCAAAAACAAGGTGAAACCGCCATTGGCCGAGGGCATCTCCAGCGCTTCGCCGGTGCGTGCATCGAGCTTGAAGGTGTGGGACGCGTTCGGCTCCGTGCCGGCGGTGGCGGCCATAATCGCGATCACACCGTTCGGGTCGTCTTCATCCCAGGCCAGGTATTGCAGGGCCTCTGCGGGGCGATGGGCCAGGGCCTTGTTCGCCAGTTGTTCCAGGTTCAATCGCGGCGTATCGGCCGGCATCTGCTGGAGCTGGGGTTCGTTGCCCAGCAGATGGTCGATCTCATGGTGAAACACCAGCGGCAGGCCGGTGAGGGCGAGCAGCAGCAGGAACACCGTGCAGATCAGGCTGGTCCAGGTGTGGACGAAGGACCAGCGTCGGATGGTTGTGCTTTTCATGCTTCAGCCTGCTGCCTGTGCGCCGATCACCATTGGTACGTGGCGCTGGCGACGACGCTGCGCTGGTCGCCGAAGTAGCAGTAGTTGCCATCGCAGGTGGACAGGTAGTCCTTGTTGAACAGGTTGGTGGCGTTCACCTTCAGCGACGCGCCTTTGAGGCTGTTGTCCAGGCGACCGAGGTCGTAATGCACAGCGCCATCGAACACGGTGTAGGCGTTGGCCTTACCCAGCCAGGTGTTCGCCTGGTCGCCGTAGGTGTTGCCGGTGTAACGCGCGCCAAAGCCAATGCCGAAGCCATCGAGCACGCCGGTGTGCCAGGTGTAGTCGGTCCACAGCGACGCTTGCTGATTGGGCATCAGTTGCAGGCGGTTGCCTTTGTATTGGCCTTTTTGCACCTCGGATTTGGCCAGGGTGTAGGCGGCGATCACCTTGAGGTTATCGGTCACGTCAGACACCGCTTCCAATTCCAGGCCCTTGACCTTCACTTCGCCGGTCTGGTCGGTGACGGAAACGCCGCCGGCCTGGAAGCTGGTCACCAGCACGTTCTTTTGGGTCAGGTCATAGACCGCCGCGCTCAGCAGGGTGTTGGAGCCGGGCGGCTGGTATTTGACCCCCAGTTCCCATTGCTTGCCTTCGGTGGGTTTATACGACTTCACGGGGTCGACGCTGGCGTTGCTCGCCGGCTGGAACGACTCGGCGTAGGACAAGTACGGCACGAAACCGGAGTCGAACACGTAGCTCAAGGCCGCGTTGCCGCTGAAGTTCTTGCTGCGGTCAGTGTTGGTGGCGTCGTTCTTGTTGAAGTAGGTGGTGCCCTGGTGCACCCAGTCCTCACGGCCACCCAAGGTCAGGCGCCAGTTGTCCAACGCCATTTGGTCCTGGACGTAGAGCCCGGTTTGCACGGTTTTCTGGTTGTAGTCATAGAACGCTGTGGAGCGTGCAGGACGTACGGTCGGGCCCCCGTAGGTCGGGTTGAAAATATTGGTGCCCGAGGCCACGCCGAAGATCGACAGATAGGACGTGTCGGTACGCTGATGATCCAGGCCCAGCAGCAGGGTGTGGGTGATGTCGCCCGTGGCAATGTCGGCCTGGAAGTTGTTGTCCACGGCGAACTGGCCGATGTTCTCGTCCACATTGGTGGTGGACCGGCTGATATTGCCCGCCGCATCGGCCGGCGAGAAGGCGTAGGAGCCCACGGTCAGTTGCTGGAACGACAGCTCGGACTTGGTGTAACGCAGGTTCTGCTTGAACTGCCACGTATCGTTAAAGCGATGCTCGAAGGCATAGCCCAGCGCGTAATAGGTGCGGTCGTAGAACTCATAGTCCGGATCGCCGAGGTTCTTGTGGTGAGACACCTCCCCCAGCGGCGATTTGATCTTGGTGCCCTGGATCGGCAGGAACTGGCTGGTGGCGCCGGTATCGTCGCGGGTGAACTGCGACAGCAAGGTCAGCCGGGTGTCGGGGTCGATGTTCCAGGTCAGGCTGGGGGCGATGTTGTAGCGCTTGTTATCGATGTGATCGACCTGGGTGCCGGAGTCGCGCACCACGCCGCTCAGGCCATAGAGAAACTGGCCGTCGTCGTCGATCTTGCCGGTGCTGGAGAAGTTGATCTGGCGGTGGTTGTCGCTGCCGTACTGCACTTGCACCGCATGGCTGGCCTGCTCGCTGGGACGGCTGCTGACCATGTCCAGCAGGCCACCCGGCGGGGTCTGGCCGTACACCGACGAGGCCGGCCCGCGCAGCAGGGCCAGGCGGTCGAGGTTCCAGGTCTCGGCTTTTGGGTTGGCATACACGCCGCGTGGCAGGGGCAGGCCGTCGAGGAATTGGGTGGGTTCGAAGCCGCGTACCCGCATCCAGTCGTAGCGTGTGTCGCTGCCGTAGCTGGCGGACACGATGCCGGGCATGTATTTCACCGCATCATCGAGGGTGTGAACGCTGCGGTCCTGCATTTGCTGGCGGGTGGCGACGGAGATCGAGCGTGGCGCTTCCACCAGGGCGGTGTCGGTCTTGGTGCCGGCGGCGGTGCGTGTCGCCAGGTAGCCTTGGGCCGGGCCCCAGGCACTTTCATAGCTGCCTTGCCCGGTGATGTTGGTTTCCGGCAATGCCACCACGCCGTCCGGAATCGCCACCAGGGTAAATGTCCCGGCGCTGCTCTGTTCCAACTGCAATCCCGTGCCGCGCAGGGCCTGGCGCAGTGCGCTCTGGGCATCGAACTGGCCGTTTACGGGGGCGGAGGTTTTACCGGCGGCCAGGGCCGGGTCGAGGGTCAACGCCAGGCCGGCCTGGCTGGCGATCTGGTTGAGCGTGCTGGCCAAAGGCGCCGCCGGCAGGTTGTAGGCACGCACACTGGAGGCCTGTTCGGCGGCCAACAGCTGAGGCGTAATCAGCGGTGTGCTGAGGGCAATGGCCACGGCCAACAGACTGGGGCGCAGCAGGGTATCTAGCGTGCGGGACATAAGGCGGCTCCTGAATGGAAGTAATTCGCAATTGCCTATGTGCCGAGCGAGATTCGAAAAGTGATAGGGCGGGATGAAAATATTTTTTGCCGGGGATTTCTCGGTGTGTTTGAAGGCCTATCGGAGGCAAGCCCCCTCCCACAGTTAATCGGGTTTTGTTCAGGTAAATGTGGGAGGGGCTTGCCCCCGATAGCCTCAGCCCAGGCATTACTGATGCCTAAGGCCTGGCACCCACCGTCACCCACCACGGCGTGCGCTGCCTGATCTGCACCGGTAATGTCGGCAACAGCGCATTGAGCGCCAGTGTGGTGTCGTGCAGCGGGAAGCTGCCGGTGATGCGCAGGTCGGCCACGGTTTTATCCACACCCAGGTAACCGGGCCGGTAGCGGCTCAATTCCTCGATCACGTCGCCCAGGCGCGCGTTGTCCACCACCAGCATGCCGCGTGTCCACGCATCGGTGGCAGGGCTCACCGCCAGCAGTGGGCCGAGGCCGTCGCTGCGCATCAGCACCTGCTGGCCTTCTTTGAAGATCTGTTCCTGATGCAGTGCCTGCGGCTGCGCCGCCACGGCTGACTGCAGCACGCTCAGGCGCGTGGCGTCGTCTTCGCGCTTGACGATAAACCGCGTGCCCAGCGCCCGCAGGCGGCCGTCGCGGGTTTGCACGTAGAACGGGCGAGCGTCGTTGTGGCCGGTTTCGACGAGGATTTCACCGTCCTGCAACACGATCAATCGGCGCTTTTCATCGAAGCGCACGTCGATGGCGCTGTGCGTGTTGAGGTTGATCTGCGTGCCGTCCGACAGTTTCAGGGTGCGCTGCTCGCCGGTGGCGGTGCGTTGATCGGCCAGCCAGTAGTGGATCGGCACATAGCGCTCGCCCGCAAACAAAGCCAGGCCGCAGATGAGCGCGATGCTCGCCAGGCCGCTGCCGAGCTTGCGCACCCGTTGGCGAATGGCCTGGCGCGACTGCAACAGCGCCGCCCGCGCCGGGCCCGAGGCGACGCTGAAACGTTGGTCGAGCATGCCCAGCTGCCGCCAGGCGCGGGCGTGTTCTTCATCGCTGGCCAGCCATTTGCTGAACTCTTCCCGTTCCAGGGCACTGTCATCGCCCGAATCCAGGGACAACTGCCAGGCAATGGCGGCATCGAGCACGCGGGCCGAGACCGGTCGGGTGCCGATCGCACTCATGTCGGCTCGCCATACAGCGCGATGTAGCACTGGCGAATGCCCTGGGCCAGGTACTGGCGCACGCGCGGCACCGACACGCCGAGGCGCTGGGCGATCTGCGCATGGCCGAGGCCGTCGAGGCGGCTGTAGAGAAACGCCGCGCGAGCCTTGCTCGACAGTGTGCCAAGCAGACGGTCGATGGCCTTGAGGTCTTCGAGGATCAGGTGCTGGGCTTCGGGGGAGGGGTGTTCGCTTTCCGGGATCAGCATCAACTCGGCCAGGTAAGCCTGCTCCAGCGCCGTGCGCCGGAAATAGTCGAACAGCAGGCCCTTGGCGATGGCCACCAGAAATGCCCTTGGCTCGCGCGGTTCCGGCAACGTGACGCGACCCAGCAGGCGCATGAACGTGTCCTGGCTCAGGTCTTCGGCGCGGCTCGGGCAGGCCACGTTGCGCCGCAACCAGGCCAGCAGCCAGCCGCGATGGTCGCGATACAACGCACCAACCCGCTCACTGTGTGGGGTCTGGATCGACGACAAGGCATCACCGAATAAACAAGAGGTTTAAACTAACGAGAATTATTCGCGATTGTGTCAGAGGCGGTGGGTGGGCGCAATTGGCGTCTGTCGGGAGATGAGATTAAAACGATGGCGCCTGTTGGCGCCGTTTCCATTGGCTTACGCGCCCGTGCAATGCGTGCGGCGTGTCGATGAACTGCCGACGCGCACGGCTGAACAGGATCAGCATCAATTCCGCCGTGGCCAGGGCGTCAGCGCTGGCGTGGTGGCGTTCGCCGACCTCCAGGTGGAAATACTTGACCCAATCGTCCAGCCCAGCCTCGCGAATAGGTGCTTCGGGGCATAGCAGCGGGGCGATGTCGGCCACATCCAGAAACGGGTGAACCAGGCGATACCCCAGGCTGTCCTTGAGCGCGCGGCCCAGCATGTGTTGATCGAACGGCGCATGGAACGCCAGCAACGGGCTGTCACCGAGGAACTCCATGAAGTCCAGCAGGGCCTCCACCGGGTCGCTGCCGGCGGCAATCGCACTGGGCCCCAGGCCGTGGATCAGCACACTGGGGCTGAGTCGGGTGTGGGCGCGGTGCAGGGTGCGTTCGAACAACTGGGAAAAATCCACCGCGCCATCCTCGATCACCACTGCGCCAATGGACAGCACCTGGTCACGGTTGAGGTTCAGGCCGCTGGTTTCCAGGTCCAGCACCACCCAGCGTTGGCTGCGCAAGGCGTCTTCACTCAGCGGCGCGGGTTTGCGCAGTTGCGCCAAGCGTCGTTGCTGCGTCGCATCAAGCTGGGGTTTGGCCGTGCGCAGCCAGCCGAACAGGCTCACAGCTGATACCGCAAGGTCAGGCTGCTTTGCAGGCGCTGGGCCTGGCGCAGGGATTCGCGCAGGATGCGCCGGTCCAGGTGGTTGAGACTGTCGGGGTCGACGCGGTTCGAATAGGGCTGGTTTTCGCGACTTTGCCGTTGATGCTGCTGCATGCGGGTTTGCTGGATAAAGTGGTAGGCCTCTTCGTACGCGGCGCCGTCCAACGCTTCGATGACCTCCCTGACCACCAATTGGCGCAGCCGCTCCAGCGTGTTGTTGGCGTGAATGCCATTGGCCAGGGCCAGCAGACGCGCGCCATCCACGAACGGGGTGAGGCCCTGCACCTTGAGATCCAGGGTGGCTTTTTCGCCGGCTTTGCGGCTCAGCACAAAGTCACGGAAACGTCCGACCGGAGGGCGCTGGCGCAGCGCGTTCTCGGCCAGCATGCGTTGGAACAGGCGGTTATCCGCGACCTGATCGAGAGCGCCCTGGCGCAGCAGCTCGCAGCCTTGCTCGTCGCCCCACACCACGCGCAAGTCAAAATAGATACTCGAACCCAGCAGGTTTTCCGGCGTCGCCTCGCGAATGAACGCCGCAAAGCGCCGTGCCCATTCGGCCCGCGACAGGCACAACTCCGGGTTGCCGGCCATGATATTGCCCTTGCACAGGCTGAAACCGCATAGCGCCAGGCTCTGGTTGATCTGCTGGGCCAGCGGCAGCAGGCGAGCACGGATCGCAGCCGCGTCGGCGGCGTCCCTGGCCTCGAACAGAATGCCGTTGTCCTGGTCGGTGTACAGCGTCTGCTCGCGACGGCCTTCGCTGCCGAAGCACAGCCAGCTGAAAGGCACGCCCGGGTCGCCCTTTTCAGCGAGGGTCAGCTCGATCACCCGGCAAACGGTGTGATCGTTGAGCAGGGTAATGATGTGGGTGATCTGGGTGGATGACGCGCCGTGGGCCAGCATGCGCTCGACCAATTGGCCGATCTCGCCGCGAATCGCCACCAGGTTGTCGATACGCGGGGCGTTGCGGATGGTGCGCGCCAGGTGCACGAGATCCACGCGTTGCAGGGAAAACAGATCGCGCTCGGACACCACGCCGCACAGGCGCTGGTCCTTGACCAGGCACACATGGGCAATATGCCGTTCGGTCATGGCGATGGCGGCGTCGAAGGCGCTGTGGTCCGGCGTCAGGAAGAACGGTGCCTGGGTCATGTGCGCGTCGATGGCCTGGCTGAAATCGCTGACGCCGTCGGCCACCACATGGCGTAGGTCGCGCAGGGTAAAAATCCCCAGCGGCGCCTTGTTGTCGTCGACGATGACAATGCTGCCCACTTGCTGCTCGTGCATCAGTGTCACCGCTTCGCGCAATGGCGTGTGCGGGCTGCAGGTGACCGGATGGCGCATGGCCAAATCGCCCAGGCGCGTATTGAGCGAGTATTGGGTGCCGAGGGTTTCCACCGCTTTTTGCTGCACTTGCTGGTTAACCTGATCCAGCAGGCTGCTGACGCCGCGCAGGGCAAAGTCGCGAAATGGGCTGGAGAGGGCGAACAGCTTGATAAAGGCTGGCTTGTTCAGTTGCAGGCAAAAGGTGTCTTCGGCGGCCTTGTGCTCGGTGCGCGTGGCGCGTTCGCCCAACAGCGCGGCCAGGGGGAAGCATTCGCCGGTGGTGATTTCGAAGGTGGTCTCGGTGGTGTCCGGCCGTTCGCCGATCACGCGGCCTTGTTTGACAATGTAGAAATGTTCGACCGGCCCGCCGGAGGGTTTGAGGATGCTGTCACCGGGAGCATAAAAGCGTAATTGGCATTGTTCCACCAGGTACGCCAGGTGCGCGTTTTCCATCTGGTTGAACGGCGGGAAGCGTTGCAGGAACTGCAGCGTGCCCTGGATATTTTGCAACACGGCAGTTTTCCCCGCCTGGGCGAAGGCATCAGCTTTACTCATTACAGTGACCGCGTTTTTTTGTCGTTATCGAGGTGCATGGTCGGCTCCTGCGCCACGGGTGCCCATTGGACGTAAGTCTAGGTCTATGAAAACGCAGCGGGACTAGGGAAAAACCTTACATGGTTATCGTCCAAACCCCGTAGAACGCCCACTAGGCAAACTTTCCGACGAAGTGCACATTGTTCGACCTTCCGCAGATGTCTGACGAGTGCTGGGAGATTGATTAGAACCGCTGAGAACCGTATGTCCGACCACGATATTTTGAGTGATGCCGAGCGCGAGGCGCTCAACGCCGTGATGCTGGAACCCGATCTACCGCCACAACGCGTGTTGATTGTCGACGACGACAAGGACGCGCGCGAACTGCTGGCGGAGATCCTGGGCCTGGACGGCATTCGCTGCATGACCGCCGACAGTGGTGAGCGGGCGTGGGACTTGTTGAAATCCAGCAGCTCCATCGGCTTGTTGATTACCGACCTGCGCATGCAACCCAGCAACGGGTTGGAGCTGATCAAACAGGTGCGCGAATCCACCCGCGCGGCGCTGCCGATCATCATCATGTCGGGGGATGCCGAAGCGCCCGATGTCATTGATGCCATGCATTTGAGTGTGGTGGATTTTCTGCTCAAGCCGATTGATAGCGTGAAACTGGCGAAGTTGGTGAAGCGGGAGCTGGGGATGGCTTCCTGATTTTGCAGTGAATGTGCGGGGCTCAACGGCGGCAGGCTTCTCACACTGTTGACCGCGTACTTCCTGTAGGAATGCGTTCACCGTTTGCTCGTTCACCCTCAAAGAAAAAGCCCTGATCTTTCGATCAGGGCTTTTTCATTTACAGGCCGTTTTTAGCCTTGAATTCCCGACGCCGACGGTGCAACACCGGCTCGGTATACCCATTAGGCTGCTTGGTCCCTTCAATCACCAGTTCCACCGCCGCCTGGAACGCGATGTTGCTGTCGAAATCCGGTGCCAAAGGGCGATACAGCGCGTCCCCGGCGTTCTGGCGGTCCACCACCGGCGCCATGCGCTTGAGGCTTTCCATCACTTGCGCTTGATTGACGATGCCATGGCGCAGCCAGTTGGCGATGTGCTGGCTGGAAATACGCAGGGTGGCACGGTCTTCCATCAGGCCGACGTCGTTGATGTCCGGCACTTTCGAGCAGCCGACGCCCTGGTCGATCCAGCGCACCACATAACCGAGGATGCCCTGGGCGTTGTTGTCCAGCTCGTTGCGGATTTCTTCCTCGGTCCAAGCGGTGTTCTGCGCCAGCGGGATGGTCAGGATATCGTCCACCGAGGCGCGCTCGCGCTTGGCCAGCTCGGCCTGGCGCGCGAACACGTCGACCTTGTGGTAGTGCAGCGCGTGCAATGCGGCCGCCGTGGGTGAAGGCACCCAGGCGGTGTTGGCGCCGGCCAGGGGGTGGGCGATTTTCTGTTCGAGCATCGCCGCCATCAGGTCGGGCATTGCCCACATGCCTTTACCGATCTGTGCACGCCCTTGCAGGCCGGTGCTCAAGCCGATATCGACGTTCCAGTTTTCATACGCCGCGATCCACTTTTCCGACTTCATCGCTGCCTTGCGCACCATCGCGCCGGCTTCCATGGAGGTGTGGATTTCATCGCCGGTGCGGTCGAGGAAGCCGGTGTTGATAAACACCACACGCTCGCTGGCGGCCTTGATGCAGGCTTTGAGGTTGACCGTGGTGCGGCGCTCCTCGTCCATGATCCCGACTTTGAGGGTATTGCGCGGCAGGTTCAGCACGTCTTCGATGCGGCCGAACAGCTCGTTGGTGAACGCGACTTCTTCCGGGCCGTGCATCTTCGGTTTCACGATGTACACCGAACCGGTACGGCTGTTCTTGCGGCTGGTATTGCCGTTGAGGCTATGGATCGCCGCCAGGCTGGTGATCAGGCCGTCGAGAATACCTTCGGGCACTTCGTTGCCGTTTTTATCCAGAATCGCGTCGATGGTCATCAGGTGGCCAACGTTGCGCACGAACAGCAGCGAGCGGCCATGCAGCGTCACGTCCTGGCCATCCACGCCGGTGTAGACACGGTCGGGGTTCATGGTGCGGGTGAAGGTCTTGCCACCCTTGGCCACGTCTTCGGCCAGGTCGCCCTTCATCAGGCCGAGCCAGTTGCGGTAGATCACCACTTTGTCGTCGGCATCCACGGCGGCGACGGAATCCTCGCAGTCCATGATGGTGGTCAGCGCGGCTTCCATCAGCACGTCTTTGACGCCGGCGGCGTCGGTCTGGCCGACCGGGGTGCTGGCATCGATCTGGATTTCGAAGTGCAGGCCGTTGTGCTTGAGCAGGATCGCGATCGGTTGGGCGCTGTCGCCCTGGAAGCCGATCAATTGACTGTCGTCGCGCAGGCCGCTGTTGCTGCCGCCTTTGAGGCTGACGATCAGTTTGCCGTCGGCAATTTTGTAGCCGGTGGAATCGACATGGCTGCCGGCGCTGAGCGGTGCGGCTTCGTCGAGGAAGGCGCGGGCGAAGGCGATGACCTTGTCGCCGCGCACCTTGTTGTAGCCTTTGCCCTTCTCGGCGCCATCGGCTTCGCTGATGGCGTCGGTGCCGTAGAGCGCGTCGTACAGCGAACCCCAGCGGGCGTTGGATGCGTTGAGGGCGAAGCGCGCATTCATTACCGGCACCACCAACTGCGGGCCGGCCATGCGCGCGATTTCGTCATCGACGTTTTGGGTCGAGGCCTGGAAATCCGCGGCTTCTGGCAGCAGGTATCCAATGTCTTGCAGGAAGGCTTTGTAGGCCACCGGGTCGTGGGCCTGGCCGGCATGGGTCTGGTGCCAGGTATCGATCCGCGCTTGGAAATCATCGCGTTTGGCGAGTAGGGCTTTGTTCTTCGGCGCCAGGTCGTGGATGACCTTGTCGGCACCGGCCCAGAACTGGTCGGCAGTGATGCCGGTACCGGGAATGGCTTCGTGGTTCACGAAGTCGAACAGGACTTTGGCGACCTGCAGGCCACCGACTTGAACGTGTTCAGTCATTGCTTGCCTCACTCTGCGGAGCTTATGCGCTGTTTCAGATTTTCATTATGTAGTGCACGGTTGGGCATACTACATGATGACTTGCGGTTGTGAAAATTAGACTAAATACGTCGTTTAGCGACCCACTTTGGTCGTACGGTCACAGCGGAGAACGGTATGTTCTCAAAAACCTATTGGATTGTTCCAGATAAATATAAAAATGGTACACGATTTGTTTTCGAGGGCCCTCGGGTCCACCTTGTAGATTGACTTCCAGAGGGCTTCGCTATGGACCATCTTGTACTCACTATTATTGCCGCCGACAAACCCGGCCTGGTGGAACGCATCGCGCAGAACATCGCTGCCCACAGCGGCAACTGGCTGGAAAGCCGCATGGCCCACATGGCGGGGCAGTTTGCCGGCATCCTGCGGGTGAGTGTGCCGACGGAGAATTGTCAGGCCCTGGTGGGGGCGTTGGAGGACTTATCCACCCACGGCATTCGCGTGCTGGTGGGCGAGGGCAGCACCGGGCAGGCACCGGCTTCCAAGCCCATCGTGATGACGTTGGTGGGCAATGATCGCGCGGGCATCGTGCGTGAGATCACGGCGCTGTTGAGCCGGCAGGGCGTCAACCTCGAGAGCCTGAGTACGGGCGTAAGCCCGGCGCCGATGAGTGGGGACCTGCTGTTCAAGGCCGAGGCGCTGTTGCAGGTGCCGTCGACGTTGCCCCTGGATGCGTTGCAAGCCTCGCTGGAAAAACTGGCCGATGATCTGATGGTGGAACTGCACCACGAAGAGTAATCACAGGGTTATGCATGGAAATCTTGCATGGGCCTGTGGATAACCTGTAGAGACTGCTCGGCAGGCCACGTGGGCCGAGGCTCTTCGTAAACTGAGCAAAAAACGAGCAGTTTCAATGGCTTGTGCACAAATGGCGGGGACCAGGTTGTGGATAACCTTGGGGTGAATGTCTGCAAGCCACACAGACCGTGGCTTGCAGAGTTTTGTACGTTATTTGATCAGCGTTTACGTACGCTCAGCCAGGCGTCCACGCTGTACACCAGCAGCCCGGCCCAGATGAACGCGAAGGCCAGCAGCGTGCTCGGCGCCAAATGTTCGCCGAACAGCAGCACCGCTTCCAGCAACACCAACGTGGGCGCCACGTACTGCAAAAAGCCCAATGCGGTGTAAGGCAAATGCCGCGCGGCGGCGTTGAAACACACCAGCGGGATCAGCGTCACCGGGCCCGCGGCCACCAGCCACCAGGCTTCGGAGGTGCTCCAGAATGCCAGTTGCGCACTGTGGGCGCTGGGGTTGAACAGCAGCCACGCGACTGCAATCGGCACCAGCATCCACGTCTCTACCACCAGCCCCGGCAACGCCTTGACCGGTGCCTGCTTGCGGATCAATCCGTAGAAACCGAAGGTCAACGCCAGCGCCAGCGACACCCATGGCAAGCTACCGACCTGCCACACCTGTTGCGCCACGCCCACGGCGGCCAATATCACCGCCACCCATTGCAAGCGGCGCAGACGCTCGCCCAACAGCAGCATGCCCAGCAGCACGTTCACCAGCGGGTTGATGTAGTAACCCAGGCTCGCTTCGAGCATGCGCCCGCTGTTGACCGACCACACATAGGTCAGCCAGTTGGCCGCAATCAGCGAACCGCTCAGTGCCAAAATCGCCAGTCGCTTGGGGTTGTCGCGCAGCTCGCGAAACCAGCCGGGATGTTTCCACACCATCAGCAGCAAGCCCCCGAACAGCGCCGACCACAGCACCCGATGCACGATGATCTCGGCGGCGGGTACGCTGGCGATGGCTTTGAAGTAGAGCGGGAACAGGCCCCAGATGACGTAGGCGCTCAGGCCCAGGATGTACCCCTTGCGGGGGTTGGCGGCTTGCATGCGGAATCCTTGCTTAGGCAGCTAACAAAGCGCGATTGTAAGGATATTTCTCAACCAATGGGACTGCTTGGTAATGAGTTGTGCTTTGTATGGGAGGGGCAAGGCCCTCCCACCTTAAAAGCAATCAGAAGAGTTTCAGCGGCTCTTCGTTGAGGGCTGAGAGTTGCTCACGCAACGCCAGGACCTGATCGCCCCAATACCGCTCCGTGCCGAACCACGGGAAGCTGTGGGGGAACGCCGGATCATCCCAACGCCGCGCCAGCCAGGCGCTGTAGTGCATCAAACGCAAGGCGCGCAGCGGTTCGATCAGCGCCAGTTCTCGCGGGTCAAAATCGTGAAACTCCCGGTAGCCGTCCATTAATTCCGACAGCTGGCCCAGGCATTCCTGGCGATCACCGGCGAGCATCATCCACAGGTCCTGCACCGCCGGGCCCATGCGGCAGTCGTCCAGGTCAACGATATGGAACATCTCGTCGCGGCACATCATGTTGCCGGGGTGGCAATCGCCGTGCATGCGGATGTTCTTGTGCGGGGTGGCCTTGTACACCTCCTCCACGCGTTTGAGCAGGTCGCGCGCCACCGATTCGTAGGCCGGCAGCAGGCTTTTGGGAATGAAATTACCCTCCAGCAGCGTGGTTAGCGAATCGTGCCCGAAGTTCTTCACTCCCAATGCTTCGCGGTGTTCGAACGGCCGCGTGGAGCCCACGGCGTGCAAGCGCCCCAGCAGTTGCCCCAGGCGATAGAGTTGGTCCAGATTGCCCGGTTCCGGCGCACGGCCGCCGCGCCGAGGGAACAGGGTAAAGCGGAACCCCGCATGCTCGAACAGGCTTTCGCCGTTGTGGATAAGCGGCGCCACCACCGGTACATCGCACTCGGCCAGTTCAAAGGTGAAACGGTGTTCTTCCAGAATCGCTTCGTTGGTCCAGCGCTGCGGCCGGTAGAACTTGGCGATCAGCGGCTCGGCGTCTTCGATGCCCACTTGGTACACGCGGTTTTCGTAGCTGTTGAGCGCCAATACGCGGGCATCGCTTAAAAAACCGATGCTTTCGACGGCGTCGAGTACCAGGTCGGGGGTGAGTGTTTCAAACGGGTGGGCCATGCGAACTCCTGCGCGCAGCAGGGCGCCGCGTCCGGCCGGGTATGGTAACGCACACGGCTTGAGATAGGGGGCGACTGTGCCATTGTCATCGGGGGCAAACTCCCCCCACCTTTGAAGGTCATCACCAGTCAAAATGTGGGAGGGGGCTTGCCCCCGATAAGGCCGTGTCAGGCGCCGACGATCCCGCCGTCATCCCGCCGAATGGCCAGCACCGACGAGCGCGGTTTGCCGTTGGGCAAGTGCTCCGGCCAGGTCGAACCGCCGGTTTCGCCCGGGTGCTGGATGCCCACAAACAGCGTCTTCTGATCCGGCGCGAAGCTGATGCCGGTCACCTCGCACGCCACCGGTCCGACCATGAAACGGCGGATTTCGCCGGTGCTCGGGTCGGCGCAGAGCATTTGATTGTTGCCCATGCCGGCGAAGTCGCCGCTGTTGCTGTAGTCGCCGTCGGTGAGAATCCACAGACGCCCGGCCTTATCGAAGCCCAGGCCGTCGGGGCTGTTGAACATGTTCTGCGGGTTGATGTTCGACGAGCCGCCCTTGGGCGCGCCGGCGTGCACCTGCGGGTTGCCGGCCACCACGAACAGGTCCCAGCTGAAATCGTCGGCACCATGGTCGTCGGCGTTGGCCTTCCAGCGCAGGATCTGGCCGTAGACGTTCTTCTCGCGTGGGTTGGGCCCGCCCACTGGCTGGCCGTCCTCGCCGCGCTTGGCGTTGTTGGTCAGGGTGCAATAGACCTGGCCGTCGGTGGGGCTGACCACGATCCATTCCGGGCGGTCCATGCGCGTGGCCTTGACCACGCTGGCGGCCAGGCGCGCGTGAATGAGCACTTCGGCCTGGCTGGCGAAACCGCTGCCGGCGTCGATGCCGTTTTTGCCATGGGTCAACTCCACCCACTGACCCTTGCCACGCGGATGGTCGGCGTTGCCGTCGCCGGCATCGAAGATCGCCACGTACAAGGTGCCGTGGTCGAGCAGGTCTTTGTTGGCTTTGGGGTTCTTGTGGTTGATCTTGTCGCGGCTGACGAACTTGTAAATGAACTCACCGCGCTCGTCATCGCCCATGTACACCACGGCGCGGCCATCACGGGTTTGCGCCAGTGCCGCGTTCTCGTGTTTGAAGCGGCCCAGGGCCGTGCGTTTGGCCGGGGTGGACTGCGGATCGAACGGGTCGATTTCCACTACCCAGCCATGGCGGTTGAGTTCGTTGGGGTTCTTGGCCATGTCGAAACGCGGGTCGTGCAGGTGCCAGTTGATCTCTTTGCTGGCCGCCACCACGCCGTAGCGTTTCTGCCCGGCGTCGAAGGCTTGCTGCGGGTTGCTGCTGCCGAAGCAGTCGGTGAAGTTTTCTTCGCAGGTCAGGTAGGTGCCCCAGGGGGTCATGCCGTTGGCGCAGTTCTGGAAGGTGCCGAGGGCTTTCTTGCCGGACTTGTCGGCGCTGGTCTTCAACCACTCATGGCCGGCGGCGGGGCCACTGAGGCGGATCGGCGTGTTGCCGTGAATGCGACGGTTGTAGCGTGAGTCCTGAACGAAGTGCCAGGTGTCACCCTTACGCCGAATTTCGATGACCGATACGCCTTCGCTGGCCTGGGCCTTGCGCACCTCTTCGGCCGATTGCGGCGTACCGCCGTGGGCATAGAGATAACGGTAGTTGGTGTATTCGTTATTGATCGCCATCAGCGCGCGGTTGTTGTCGCCGGGGAAGGGGAACAGGCTCATGCCGTCGTTGTGATCACCGAACTGCTGCTCCTGTGCCACCGCTGTGCCGTTGCCGGACGGGTCGAAGGCCGGCGCATTCTTGTGCAGCGGCTGGCCCCAGCTGATCAGCACCGAGGCGCTGTAGCCTGGCGGCAGGCTGATGGTGTCGCTGGTGGCGGCGGCGATGCTGTCGAAACCCAGCAACGGGCTGGCGTTAGCGGCATTGACCGCCAGGGCGCTGCGGCTGAGCAGGTTGCCGCCCAGGAACATCGCGGCACCGCACAGGGCGCCGGCACCGATAAAGCGGCGACGGGTCAGGCCGACCATCTGTTCGAGGTCGGTGGCTTGGTTCTCTTCTAACAGGCTCATCTCAGGCTCCTTGAGTGCTTTTTGCCAACACCTTAAGCAGCGGCCGTGACGAAATTGTTGCAGTTTGAAGAAACGCCTCCCTTATACCGGCGTTCCCAGCAATACCTGGCTCGGCGCGAATTGCACCTGGATCGGCTGGCCGGTTGCCGCGCCCAGTGCTTCAAATGCATTGGCCTGGGCCAAAGCGCAGAGGACCAGGCCATTTGGCAAGATGATGCGCACTTCGGCGGGGCCATCGTCGGCGTGGAGAATTGTCTCGATTACGCCGTCCAGGCAATTGTTTCCAGGTGTTGCGGTTTGCCCTGGGCCCAGCAGCTCCAGCCACCCGGCCTTGATCAGCGCCACGGTTTCCACGCCCGGTTCCAGTTCCAGCCGTTGCGTGCTGTCGTGGGTGATCTGCGCCTTGAGCGTCAGGCCACCGGCCAACTGCAGATGGATCAGGTCATTGCGGCCCTGAGACTCGATGGCGTGGACCCGGCCATGCAACTGGTTGCGGGCGCTGGTGCGCAGCATCAGGCGGCCGAGCAGGTTGAAATCACTGGCCGCTTCGTCCGACGCCAGCACCTCGGCCTGCAGTAGTTGCAGGCGCTGATACAGGCGCAACACCCGCTCGCCCTCGTGGGTCAGCCGTGCACCGCCGCCGCCTTTGCCGCCCACACTGCGCTCGACCAAGGGCTGTTGCGCGAGGTTGTTAAGCTCATCGATGGCGTCCCACGCGGCTTTGTAACTCAGGCCCGCGCTCTTGGCCGCGCGGGTGATCGAGCCTTGTTCGGCAATATGGGCCAGCAGCGCAATACGCTGCGGGCGGCGGATGATGTGTTGGCTGAGGGGCGTCGGCAGAGGCATGGCAATACGCTTGAATGGGCTCGACCGAACGTTGCGGGCAAGACGGACCGCCGTCAAGTCAGGCGCCGGGCCTGGGCGTGCGGGCCAGGCAATACACATCGACCTGGCGCGCGCCGGCACTGATCAGCAGGTGGCTCAGGCTGTGGGCGGTGGCGCCCGTGGTGAGCACATCGTCCACCAGCGCAAAGTGGCGGCCTTGCACCTGCGCATCGGGCGCCAGGGCAAAGGCGTTGAGCAGGTTGCGTCGGCGTGTCCGGGCGTCGAGGGCCTGTTGCGCGACGGTTTCGTGGGGACGCAGCAGCAGCTGTGCATCGCAGGCAATGTTCAGGTCCTGGCTGAGCCAGCGCGCAACCATCAGCGCCTGGTTGTAGCCGCGCTCGCGCAGGCGCTTGCGGGCCAGAGGCACCGGCAGCAGGCAGTCGGGACGCGCCAGGTCGGTGTTGTCGAAGCGATGCTGCACGTGCTGCGCGAGCAGTCGGGCAAGCATCTGCCCCAACGGCCAGCGCGCCTGATGCTTGAAGCGGCTGATCAGGCTGTCGACCGGAAAGCTGTAGGACCAGGGCGCGATCACCTGTTTAAACGCAGGCGGCTTTTTCTGGCATTGGCCACAGGTCAGTCCGTCCATCGGCAAGGGCAGTGCGCACACGTCGCACTGGTCCAGCAGCCACGGCAGCTCGGTTTCGCAGACGTTGCACACACACTGCGCCGATTCGGTGGTTTCATCGCAGATTAAACAGATTTGTTCGTTTTTTAACCAGTTGTAAACTTGGTGTTTGTGTCCAGGTTGACAGTGCATGAATCTTCCTTAAATATGCCGAGCATCCGTGTCGTGCCTGTGGGTATTGCCTGCCCGTAGCGCCTGCCGAAGCATAATCAAGGAATCGCCCATGAGCGCCAGCACCACCGCCACCTTGCGTCACGATTGGTCGTTAGCCGAAGTCAAAGCGTTGTTCGTGCAACCGTTCAATGACCTGTTGTTCCAGGCGCAGACCGTGCACCGCGCGCATTTCGACGCCAACCGCGTACAGGTGTCGACCCTGCTGTCGATCAAAACCGGTGCTTGCCCGGAAGATTGCAAATATTGTCCGCAGTCGGGTCACTACAACACCGGCCTGGAAAAAGAAAAGCTGATGGAAGTGCAGAAGGTGCTCGAAGAGGCCGCGCGCGCCAAGGCCATCGGTTCGACCCGTTTCTGCATGGGCGCCGCGTGGAAACACCCGTCGGCCAAAGACATGCCCTACGTGCTGCAGATGGTCAAAGGCGTCAAGGCCATGGGCCTGGAGACCTGCATGACCCTCGGTCGCCTCGATCAGGACCAGACCGCAGCCCTGGCCGAGGCTGGCCTTGACTATTACAACCACAACCTCGACACCTCGCCGGAGTTCTACGGCTCGATCATCACCACCCGCACCTATAGCGAGCGCCTGCAGACCCTGGCCTATGTGCGTGAGTCGGGAATGAAGATCTGTTCCGGCGGCATCCTCGGCATGGGCGAGTCCCTCGACGACCGCGCCAACCTGCTGATCCAACTGGCCAATCTGCCGGAGCATCCCGAGTCGGTGCCGATCAACATGCTGGTGAAGGTGGCCGGTACGCCGCTGGAAAATGCCGATGACATCGACCCGTTCGACTTTATTCGTATGCTGGCGGTGGCGCGCATTCTGATGCCCACCTCCCATGTGCGCCTGTCGGCCGGTCGCGAAGCCATGAACGAGCAGATGCAGGCACTGGCCTTTTTTGCCGGCGCCAACTCGATCTTCTACGGCGACAAACTGCTGACCACCGCCAACCCGCAGGCGGACAAGGACATGCAGCTGTTCGCCCGTCTGGGCATCCAGCCGGAGGCGCGCGAAGAGCACGCCGATGAGGTGCACCAGGCGGCGATCGAACAGGCCTTGGTGGAGCAGAAAAGCAGCGAGCAGTTCTACAACGCCGTTGTTTAATTGAAGTGCGATCCCAATGTGGGAGGGGGCTTGCCCCCGATAGCGGTGGGTCAGTCAACACATGCGCTGGCACACCCTCATCGGGAGCAAGCTCCCTCCCCTATGTTTGACCGAGTTAAACCTGCCAATCCGAGGCCTGCATGTCTTTCGATCTCGCCGCGCGCCTCGCTGCCCGTCGTGCCGAACACCTTTATCGCCAACGGCCGTTGCTTGCCAGTCCTCAAGGCCCGCAGGTAGTCGTCGACGGCCAGTCATTGCTCGCATTCTGCAACAACGATTACCTGGGCCTGGCCAATCATCCACAGGTGATCGAAGCCTGGCGCGCCGGTGCGTCCCGCTGGGGCGTGGGCGGCGGCGCTTCGCACCTGGTGGTCGGCCATTCGACGCCACACCATGAACTGGAAGAAGCCTTGGCAGACCTCACCGGTCGCCCACGCGCTCTGCTGTTCACCACTGGCTACATGGCCAACGTCGGTGCGGTCACGGCGCTGGTAGGCCAGGGCGATACCGTGCTCGAAGACCGCCTCAACCATGCGTCATTGCTGGACGCGGGGCTGCTGTCCGGGGCGCGTTTCAATCGCTACCTGCATAACGACGCCGCCAGCCTGGCCAAGCGCCTGGAGACGGCCACCGGCAACACCCTGGTGGTCACCGACGGCGTGTTCAGCATGGACGGCGATCTCGCGGACCTGCCCGCGCTGGCTCGGGAAGCCCGCGCAAAAGGCGCCTGGCTGATGGTGGATGACGCCCACGGCTTCGGCCCCCTGGGCGCCAACGGCGGCGGGATTGTCGAGCATTTCGGCCTGAACCAGGAGGATGTGCCGGTGCTGGTCGGGACCTTAGGAAAGGCGTTCGGCACCGCCGGTGCGTTTGTGGCGGGCAGTGAAGACCTGATCGAGAGCCTGATCCAGTTCGCCCGGCCGTACATCTACACCACCAGCCAACCGCCCGCGCTGGCCTGTGCCACTTTGAAAAGCCTGGAGCTGCTGCGCACCGAACACTGGCGCCGCGAACACCTCAATGCGCTCATTCGCCAGTTCCGCCACGGCGCCGAACAGATCGGTCTGGACTTGATGCCCAGCTTTACGCCGATCCAACCGATCCTGGTGGGCGACAGTGCCCGGGCTATGCGCCTGTCCCGGATGCTGCGCGAGCGTGGCCTGATGGTCAGCGCAATCCGCCCGCCGACCGTGCCCGCCGGCAGTGCGCGTTTGCGTGTGACGCTGACGGCCGCCCATACCGAAGCACAGGTGCAGTTGTTGCTAGACGCGTTGCAAGTGTGTTGGGAGCGCGACCATGCGTGATCGACTGATTCTGTTGCCGGGCTGGGGCCTGGGTATCTCACCGCTGGAGCCGTTGGCCGCGGCCTTGCGTGGCGTGGATGAACACCTGCAGGTGCACATCGAGCCGCTGCCCGCGCTGGACTCCAGCGACCTGAATGAATGGCTCGACGAACTCGACGCCACCCTGCCGGACAACGTTTGGCTGGGCGGCTGGTCTCTCGGCGGGATGCTGGCCAGCGAGCTGGCGGCACGCCGCGGCGCACGCTGCTGCGGCCTGGTGACACTGGCAAGCAACCCGTGTTTTGTCGGCCATGACGGCTGGCCCAACGCGATGCCCGCCGAGACGTTCGATGCCTTCCTCGCCGGTTGCCACGCCGATTCCCAAGTCACGCTCAAGCGCTTCGGCCTGCTGTGTGCCAAGGGCGCCGCCGACCCGCGCGGTCTGGCGCGTTTGTTGGTCGGCGGCGCACCGAATACGCCTTCTGAGGGGTTGATGAACGGCCTCGAACTGCTCGCGCAACTGGACACTCGCGATGCGTTGCTGGCCTATCGCGGGCCGCAATTGCACCTGTTTGGCGGCATGGATGAGCTGGTGCCCGCCGAAGCCGCCAGTGAATTGCTGGCCCTGCTGCCCGAGGTTGAAATCGGCCTGATTGAGCAGGCCGGTCACGCTTTTCTTCTGGAAGATCCCCACGGTGTTGCGGCGGCCATCCAGGCTTTTTTGCATGAGTGCGTTGATGACTGACTTATCCCATCCCCCGCTGCCCGGCGCCTTGCCGGATAAACGCCAGGTCGCGGCGTCGTTCTCCCGCGCGGCGGCCAGCTATGACAGCGTTGCCGAGTTGCAACGGGCAGTGGGTGGTGAATTGCTGGCGCGTTTGCCGGCGGGCATCGCACCCGCGCGCTGGCTGGATATGGGCTGCGGTACCGGTTATTTCAGTCGGGCGTTGCGCGAGCGGCTGCCCCACAGCCACGGCGTGGCGCTGGATATCGCCGAAGGCATGCTCAATCACGCGCGGCCGTTGGGCGGCGCGGCGCACTTTATTGCCGGGGACGCGGAGCGTCTGCCGCTCAAAGACGACAGCTGCGGGCTGATTTTCTCCAGCCTGGCGGTGCAGTGGTGCGCCCATTTCGAGTCGGTGCTCAGCGAAGCCCGTCGCGTGCTGCAGCCGGGCGGTGTGCTGGCGTTCGCCAGCCTGTGCGTGGGCACGCTGGAGGAACTGCGTGAAAGTTGGCGCGCGGCCGATGGCCTGGTGCACGTCAACCGCTTCCGCACCTTCGACACGTACCAGCAACTGTGCGCCGCCAGTGGCCTGCGTACATTGAGCCTGACGCGTCACGCCCATGTGCTGCACTACCCGGATGTACGCAGCCTGACCCATGAACTCAAGGCACTTGGTGCGCACAACCTGAACCCCGGCCGGCCGGGTGGCTTGACGGGGCGCGCGCGGATTGCTGCACTGGTGCAGGCCTATGAGCAGTTCCGCCAGGCCCAGGGTCTGCCGGCGACTTACCAAGTGGTCTATGCCGTACTGGAGAAGCCTCTATGAGCGCCGCCTATTTCATCACCGGCACCGACACCGATGTGGGCAAGACCACCATCGCCGCGGGCCTGTTGTACGCAGCTCGGCAGGCGGGCAAAAGCACGGCGGCCGGTAAACCGGTGGCGTCCGGTTGCGCGGTGACGCCCAAGGGCCTGCGCAACGCCGATGCACTGGCGCTGCTGGCTGAGTGTTCGGTGCCGCTGATCTATGCCGAAGTCAACCCCGTGGCCTTCGAACCCGCCATCGCTCCGCATTTGGCCGCGCGTGAGGCGGGTGTTGCACTGACGGTGCAGTCGCTGCTCAAGCCGATGCAACAGGTCCTGGCGCGGCAGGCCGATTTCACCCTGATCGAAGGAGCCGGCGGCTGGCGCGTGCCATTGGCCGATCAGGCCAACCTCTCGGACCTGGCGATGGCGCTCAAGCTGCCGGTGATCCTGGTCGTGGGTGTACGCCTGGGTTGCATCAGCCATGCCTTGTTGACTGCAGAAGCGATTGCGCGGGATGGTTTGTCGCTGGCGGGGTGGGTGGCCAATATCGTCGACCCCAAGACCTCTCGTCTGGAAGAAAACCTCGCCACCCTGGCCGAGCGCTTGCCCGCGCCATGCCTGGGGCGCGTACCCAAGCTCAAGCACGCCAGCGCCGAGGCGGTCGCTGAGTACCTGCAACTGGACCTGCTTGACTGATTTTGGCTATCGCTTGGGCATTGTGCCATTAGTGTTTTTAACGGGCGTTTTGCCACCAACTCTGCTTCAATCACAGCTCATGATTCTCTAAAGGCAGGTTGACGCCATGGAAATCTCTGGAAGCAGCGCGTTTTATTCGGGCCTGAGCAGCATTCAGGCCGGGCAGAGCCGTGTCGACCAGGCCGCCGGCAGAATTGCCAGCGCCGCCACGAGCCAGCCGTCGGATGCGCAGATCGACCGCCTGCGCGCCAACGACCGTGCCCAACCTTCCAACTCCGCCAGCAATATGGTCGAAATGGCCGAGGGCAAGTTTCAGGTGGAGCTGGGCGTCAAAGTCGCCAAGGCTTCGGATGAAATGCTCGGTACGCTGATCGACACCTACGCTTAGCCCGCGCTTTATTGCGCAGCGGGCCTGCCCCGCGCGGGCTGCTTGGCAGCCCGGACGCTCCTATCCACTCCCCCGATCCAACGCGCTGGTCCTGACCTCGGCCCGGCGTGTTTGTTTTGATTCTCTACACTCACCTCATGTGGCATTGCGCCCCAAGCGTAGTCGTGGGCGGCATTGATGTGCGTCATGACAAACGGCATCTGGACGGCGCTTGACATCCCCAGGTCGTAAACGTATGTTTCAAACACCTGTTTGACCGCCACAGCACATCCACGCGGTTGTTCATTCCAGATACATCAGCAGAGGTTTATCGCTATGCCTGACTACAAGGCCCCCTTGCGTGATATTCGCTTCGTTCGTGACGAACTGCTTGGCTATGAAGCGCACTATCAGAGCCTGCCGGCTTGCCAGGACGCTACCCCGGACATGGTCGACGCCATCCTCGAAGAAGGCGCCAAGTTTTGTGAGCAAGTGCTGGCACCGCTGAACCGCGTGGGCGACCTGGAAGGGTGCACCTGGAGTGAGTCGGGCGTTAAAACGCCAACCGGTTTCAAGGAAGCCTACAAGCAATTCGTCGAAGGCGGCTGGCCAAGCCTGGCCCATGATGTGGAGCACGGCGGCCAAGGCCTGCCGGAATCCCTGGGCCTGGCGGTCAGCGAGATGGTCGGCGAGGCCAACTGGTCGTGGGGCATGTACCCAGGCCTGTCTCACGGCGCGATGAACACCATTTCCGAGCACGGCACGCCCGAGCAGCAAGAGGCGTACCTGACCAAGCTGGTGTCGGGCGAATGGACCGGCACCATGTGCCTGACCGAGCCGCACTGCGGCACCGACCTGGGCATGCTGCGCACCAAGGCCGAGCCTCAGGCCGACGGTTCCTACAAAGTCACCGGCACCAAAATCTTCATCTCGGCCGGTGAACACGACATGGCCGATAACATCGTGCACATCGTGCTGGCTCGCCTGCCGGACGCACCGGCCGGCACCAAAGGCATCTCGCTGTTCATCGTGCCCAAGTTCCTGCCCAACGCCGATGGCTCGATCGGCCAGCGCAATGCGGTGAGCTGTGGTTCCCTGGAACATAAGATGGGCATCCACGGCAACGCCACCTGCGTGATGAACTTCGATGCGGCCACCGGTTACCTGATCGGCCCGGCCAACAAAGGCTTGAACTGCATGTTCACCTTTATGAACACCGCTCGCCTGGGCACTGCGCTGCAAGGCCTGGCTCACGCTGAAATCGGCTTCCAGGGCGGCCTGAAATACGCCCGCGATCGCCTGCAAATGCGTTCCCTGACCGGCCCGAAAGCCCCGGACAAGGCCGCCGACCCAATCATCGTGCACCCTGATGTGCGCCGCATGCTGCTGACCATGAAAGCCTTCGCCGAAGGCAACCGTGCGATGGTGTACTTCACGGCCAAGCAAGTGGACATCGTCAAGTACGGCACCGACGACGAAGCCAAGAAACAGGCCGACGGCCTGCTGGCCTTCATGACCCCGATCGCCAAGGCCTTCATGACCGAAGTCGGTTTTGAAGCGGCCAACCACGGCGTGCAGATCTACGGCGGTCACGGTTTCATCGCCGAGTGGGGCATGGAGCAGAACGTGCGCGACAGCCGCATTTCGATGCTGTACGAAGGCACCACCGGCATCCAGGCCCTGGACCTGCTCGGCCGCAAAGTGCTGATGACCCAAGGCGAAGCGCTCAAGGGCTTCACCAAGATCGTGCACAAGTTCTGCCAGGCCAACGAAGGCAACGAAGCGGTCAGCGAGTTCGTCGCGCCGTTGGCGGCGTTGAACAAAGAGTGGGGCGAATTGACCATGAAGGTCGGCATGGCGGCGATGAAAGATCGTGAAGAAGTCGGTGCCGCGTCGGTGGACTACCTGATGTACTCCGGCTACGCCTGCCTGGCCTACTTCTGGGCCGACATGGCACGCCTGGCCGCCGAGAAACTGGCTGCCGGCACCACCGAAGAGGCGTTCTACACCGCCAAGCTGCAGACCGCGCGCTTCTACTTCCAGCGTATCCTGCCACGCACCCGTACCCACGTGGCGACCATGCTGTCGGGCGCCAGCAACCTGATGGACATGAAAGAAGAAAACTTCGGCCTGGCTTACTAAGCCTTACCGGGTTACTTCCAATGCCGCCGCTTCCCCTGGGGAGCGGCGGTTTTTTTTGCCTGATAAAAAACGCAGCTTATCGCTCAGGGAATGCGCAGGCCTGCCGTTAAAGTGATGGCAATGTGATACATGTCGAACAGGGTGTGCTTAACTGTTCGCGCTAAGGCGAAGTGCCATTACTTTTCTGCGGGTCGGAGCTTTACCCTTGTCACGCGTGTCCGCTGTCCGTTTCAGCCATTTCCTTCCGTCATTGCTGCTGTTGCTGGCCGGGCTCTCGGCTGCGTACGTCAAGGACCTCAACGTCTTCTTCACCTCGCTGTTCAACGTATTGCCGACCCTGGTGCTGTTGCTCGGTGGTTCGTACTGCGCGGTGTACCGCCGCCAGCGCGAACTGTTTTTGATGATCACGGTGTACGTCGCTTACTTCCTGCTCGACACCCAGACTGATTTTTATCGCGACAACGGCCGCGTGCGCGAAGACGCGGCAGTGGTGTTTCATCTGTGCTGCCTGCTATTGCCGTTACTGTTCAGCATCTACGCGCTGTGGCAGGAAAAAACCCACTTGTTCCGCGACTTTGTCGCACGTTGCGCGGTGCTGCTGGCTGTCGGCAGTGTCGCGTTGGCGCTGGAGCAAAGTTATCCCCAGGCGCTGTTGAACTGGTTGGCGGAAATTCGCTGGCCGGCGCTGCATGGCAACTGGATGAGCCTGATTCAACTGTCGTATCCGATGTTCCTGATCGGTTTTGTCACCCTCGCGGCGCAGTACTGGTACCAGCCACGTCCCTTGCATGCGGCGCAACTGGTAGGCGTGATGGGGTTGTTCTGGATGCTGCCGCAAACCTTCATCCTGCCGTTCACCCTGAACATCATGTGCAGCCAGGTCATGCTGATGATTGCGGCCGGTGTGGCCCATGAGGCCTATCAAATGGCATTCCGTGACGAACTGACCGGTCTGCCGGGGCGACGCGCCCTCAACGAGCGCATGCAGCGCCTGGGGCGCAACTATGTGCTGGCGATGACCGATGTCGATCACTTCAAGCGTTTCAACGACACCCACGGCCATGATGTCGGCGACCAGGTGCTGCGCCTGGTGGCGAGCAAGCTGTCCAAGGTCAATGGTGGCGGGCGCGCTTACCGTTACGGCGGCGAAGAGTTTGCCGTGGTGTTCGCCGGCAAGACCCTGGACGAATGCATGCCGCATCTGGAGGAGATCCGCGAGATCGTCGCCAACTACGATATCAAGCTGCGCAACTCGGACCGCCCGCAGGATGACCAGCAGGGTCGCCAACGCCGGGCGGGCAGTGGGGCGTCGAGTGTTTCGGTGACGGTCAGTATCGGCGTCGCCGAGCGCCAGGTGGAGCAGCGTACGCCCGAAGAGGTGCTCAAATCCGCCGACCAGGCACTGTACGCAGCGAAGGGCGCGGGGCGTAACTGCGTGGTCGCGGCCGGGCAGAACCGTCGTGGCGCGGTGCGCATGCAGAGCGCTGCCGGTTGACTGATGGCGGTGTATTCAGCGGCCCTACAGTGATTGAACGACGCGCGGGCCGGCAGTAGGTTGGAGCCATCTGCCGCCGGAGACATCGCCATGCCTGAGTACAAAGCTCCCCTGCGCGACATGCGCTTTCTGATCGACAACGTATTTGATTTCCACGGCCACTACGCCGCAGTGGGCGCGACGGACGCGAGCCCGGATATGGTCAGTGCAATCCTTGAAGAGGGTGCGAAATTCTGCGAGAACGTGCTGTCGCCCCTCAACCGCAGCGGCGATGAAGAGGGCTGCCACTTCGACAATGGTGTGGTGACCACACCCAAAGGCTTCAAGGAAGCCTTCGCCCAGTACGTGGAAGGCGGCTGGCACGGAGTAGCGGCCGACCCGGCCTACGGCGGCCAGGGCTTGCCGCAGTCCCTGGGCCTGGTGCTCAGCGAGATGATCGGCTCCAGCAATACCTCGTGGGGCATGTACCCAGGCCTGACCCACGGCGCCATGTCGGCGATTCACGCCCACGGCACGGCCGAGCAGAAGGACACCTACCTGAGCAAGCTCACAGCCGGCGAATGGACCGGCACCATGTGCCTGACCGAGGCCCATTGCGGCACCGACCTGGGCCTGATCAAGACCCGCGCCGTGCCCCAGGCCGATGGCAGCTATGCCGTCACCGGCAGCAAAATCTTCATCTCGGCCGGCGAGCACGACCTGAGCGCCAATATCATCCATCTGGTGCTGGCCAAGCTGCCGGACGCGCCGGCGGGCACCAAAGGTATTTCGTTGTTTATCGTGCCCAAGTTCCACGCCGATTCCGGCGAGCGCAACGCGGTGCACTGCGGCTCCATCGAACACAAAATGGGCGTCAAGGCATCGGCCACGTGCGTGCTCAACTTCGATGGCGCCAAAGGCTTCCTGATCGGTGAGGCCAACAAAGGCCTTAACTGCATGTTCACCATGATGAACCACGCGCGACTGGGCACCGGCATGCAAGGCCTGTGCAACGGCGAGGCGAGTTTCCAGGGCGCCATCAAGTACGCCAATGACCGGCTGCAGATGCGCTCGCTGACCGGCGCCAAAGCCCCGGACAAAGCCGCCGACCCGATCATCGTGCACGCCGACGTGCGACGCATGCTGCTGACCATGAAAGCCTTCAACGAAGGCAATCGCGCACTGGCCTATTTCACCGCGCAGCTGCTGGACACCGCCCATCTGAGCGACGATGCCGCCCAGCGCCAGGAAGCTGAAGACCTGCTGGCCTTTCTGACACCGATCTGCAAAGCCTTTATGACCGATACCGGGTTGGAGGTGACCAACCTCGGCATGCAGGTCTTCGGCGGCCACGGCTACATTCGCGAATGGGGCATGGAGCAACTGGCACGGGATGCACGCATCGCGCCGATCTATGAGGGCACCAACGGCATCCAGGCCCTCGACCTGCTGGGCCGCAAGGTGCTTGGCAGCCAAGGCAGGCTGCTGCGCGGGTTTACCAAAGTGGTGCATAAGTTCTGCGCCGCGAATGCCGAGCACCCGCAATTCAACGCGTATGTGGCGCAGCTCAATCAACTGAACCAGGACTGGGGCGAGCTGACCACCAAGGTGGGTATGGCCGCGATGAAGAACCCGGACGAAGTGGGCGCGGCGGCTGTGGATTACTTGATGTACAGCGGCTACATCATCCTCGCCTATCTGTGGTTGCGCATGGCCATTGCCGCGCAGGCCCACAGCGACGGTGAGTTCGCCAAGGCCAAGCTGGCCACCTGCGAGTTCTACTTTAAACGCCTGTTGCCGCGTACCTCCACCCATCGCGCGGCCGTGGAAGCAGGCAGTGACTGCCTGATGAGTCTGCCTGCGGAGGCATTTCTGCCTGGATGACTTAAAAATACCAATCAGTCACAAGTGGACCCTATGTGTCTCAAAAGTTGTTCGGTTACACTCGGGGCCTGTAAAACCGATCCTACCGAATCACTTTTTTACGTTCTAACGAGGTTTGCCATGGCTGATTACAAAGCGCCGCTGCGGGATATGCGCTTCGTCCTCAACGAAGTGTTCGAGGTTGCCGACACGTGGGCCCAACTGCCGGCATTGGCGGACAGCGTGGACGCCGAAACCGTTGAGGCGATCCTCGAAGAAGCCGGCAAAGTCACTGCCAAATCCATCGCCCCGCTCAGTCGCGGCGGCGATGAGCAGGGCTGCCGCTGGGCGGACACGGTGGTGTTCACCCCGGATGGTTTTCCACAGGCCTACAAAACCTACGCCGAAGGTGGTTGGGTGGGGGTGGGCGGCGATCCTGCGTTTGGCGGGATGGGCATGCCCAAGGCAGTGTCGGCCCAGGTTGAAGAGATGATCAACTCGTCGAGCCTGGCCTTCGGCCTGTACCCGATGCTGACCTCCGGCGCCTGCGTGTCGATTGCGACTCACGCCACCGAAACGCTCAAGGCCACTTACCTGCCGAAAATGTATTCGGGCGAGTGGGCCGGTTCCATGTGCCTCACCGAAGCCCACGCCGGCACCGACCTGGGAATTATTCGTACCAAAGCCGAGCCGCAGGCGGACGGTTCCTACAAGGTCAGCGGAACCAAGATCTTTATCACCGGCGGTGAACACGATCTGACCGAAAACATCATCCACCTGGTGCTGGCCAAGTTGCCTGACGCCCCGGCCGGGCCCAAGGGCATCTCGCTGTTCCTGGTGCCCAAATTCATGGTCAATGCCGATGGCAGCCTGGGTGCGCGTAACCCGGTGAGCTGCGGTTCCATCGAGCACAAGATGGGTATCCAGGCCTCCGCCACCTGCGTGATGAATTTCGACGAAGCCGTGGGTTACCTGGTGGGCGAGCCTAACCGTGGTTTGGCGGCGATGTTCACGATGATGAACTACGAGCGCCTGGGCGTTGGTATTCAAGGCCTGGCATCCGGTGAGCGTTCCTACCAGAACGCCATCGGGTACGCGCGTGACCGCTTGCAGAGCCGCGCGCCGACCGGCGCCCAGGCCAAGGACAAAGTGGCTGATCCGATTATCGTCCACCCCGACGTGCGTCGCATGCTGCTGACCATGAAAGCGTCGAACGAAGGTGGTCGTGCGTTCTCCACCTACGTGGCGACTCAACTGGATATCGCCAAGTTCAGCGACGACGCCGCAGCCCGCGAGCGCGCCGACAACCTGGTGGCTTTGCTCACGCCGGTGGCCAAGGCTTTCCTCAGCGACCTGGGCCTGGAAACCACTGTGCTTGGCCAGCAGGTGTTTGGTGGCCACGGTTACATCCGCGAATGGGGCCAGGAGCAACTGGTGCGCGATGTGCGTATTACGCAGATCTACGAAGGCACCAATGGCATCCAGGCCCTGGACTTGATGGGACGCAAGATCGTCGGCAGTGGCGGCGCGTTCTACCGCTTGTTTGCCGACGAAATCCGCCAGTTCACCGCCAACGCCGGACCTGAGCTGGGCGAATTCATCCGCCCGCTGAATGCGGCGGTGGATAACCTGGATGAATTGACCGCCTGGGTGCTTGATCGCGCCAAGACCAACCCCAACGAAATCGGCGCGGCGTCGGTGGAGTATTTGCATGCGTTTGGTTACATGGCGTATGCCTACATGTGGGCGCGCATGGCCAAGGCCGCGTGGGGCAAGGAGGGCGAAGACGATTTCTACGCCAGCAAACTGGGCACCGCGCGCTTCTACTTTGCGCGCCTGTTGCCGCGTATCCACTCGTTGAGTGCGTCGGTAAAAGCCGGGAGCGAATCGCTGTTTTTGCTGGATGAAGCCCAGTTCTAAAGGCGTGGAGGGCGTGTAAGCAATCTCTTACATGACGTGCTGCTAATCGTCCTCTATCGCCACATTGGATCCATCGATAATCTACTTCACATGGACGTCGCGCAGGAAGCGCAAAGCAACAACACGGACACGTAGGATTCTGCCAGGACGGCGGAGTGAAATGGATGTCAGGGAAACAGTCTGCAAAGCCCCGCTTCGGCGGGGTTTTCTTTTGCCCGCGAAAAAGTCAGGCGGGCGTCTGCGGGGCATTCATCACGTCTTCGAGCAAGGTGCGCAGCAAGGCCATCGTTGCCTGCTGGCGCTGCACATCGCGGCACACCAACCCGACTTTGAGCGGCACCCGTGGTTCGCTCAAGGGTTTCCATAGCAGTGACTGACTGTTGTGCTCATCCTGGGAGCGTCCCGGCAGCACCGTCGCCAGCCGCGTATGAGGCAAGCTGTCGAGAATCCCCACCATGGTATTGAGCTCGGCCTGCACCTGCGGACGCCGTCCGAGGTTGGCGAGCTGGCCTTGCCAGATCTGCCGAATCTGAAACTCCTCCCCCAGCAGCAACATCGGCAACTCAGCCGCCTGCTTCAACGAGACCTTCTTGAATTCCCGCAAAGGATGGTCCTCGGGGATGACCACTTTCAGCTCATCTTCGTATAGCAACACGCCTTGCAACCCAGGCTGACGTGGCGGCAGGTAGCTGATGCCGATGTCCAGCGAGCCGTTGAGCAGGCGCCGTTCAATCTCCAGCCCGGTCAATTCATAGATCTGCACCACCAGGTGCGGTTGGGCTTTGCGCACCCGTTCGAGCATCTGCGGCACCAGGCTGGTGTGCACGGTCTGCAGCACACCGATGGCCAACGTGCGCAATGCCTGGCCTTTGAAGTGACGCAACGCTTCGACGGCGTGCTGCATGCCATCGATCAACGGCAGTGCATGGTTGTAGAGCGTGTGCGCAGCCAGGGTTGGCAGCAGGCGTTTGCTGCTGCGCTCGAACAGGCTGACGTCCAGGTGCTGCTCCAAATGACGGATCTGCTGTGACAACGCCGGTTGGGAAATCGACAGGCGTTCTGCAGCCCGGCCCACATGGCCTTCTTCATACACCGCGACGAAATAACGCAGTTGCTTAAAATCCATAAGGTTTGCTTATCGAAAAAGCTGGAAAAACGAAATGGCCCAGGGCCCTCGAGACGCCTAGTCTAGCGCCTATTCGCAGGGCTTACAGGGCCGAATCGAGCAATGAACAGCGTTCACGTTGATAGCGTTTATATAGGCAACTCAAAAAACCTCCAGCCCGTGGGTGGGCAAGGTTCACTTGCCGCTGGAGGTGAAGTGTGAATCTGTTCACCTTGCGCCGTCCCGCGCCGAGCCTGGATGACCTGGTGCTCGAAGTGTCACCCGGTGAACCGTCCGGTGATGCGCTGATGCCCACCGTCGCCAAGCCCCCGCAAGTATTCGTGCGCGGACAGGGTTCCTGGTTATGGGACAGTGACGACCGCGCCTATCTCGATTTCAGCCAGGGCAATGCCGCCAATAGCCTCGGCCACAGCCCACAGGTGCTGATCAAGGCGCTTGCCGACCAGACCCAGGCATTGATCAACCCCGGCATGGCCCTGCACAACCGTACGCAACTCAGTCTGGTCGAACGCTTGTGCCATCGCACCGGCAGCGACCAGGCTTACCTGCTTAACAGCGGCGCGGAGGCGTGCGAGGCGGCGATCAAGCTGGCGCGTAAATGGGGCCAACTGCATCGCGGTGGGGCTTACCGCATTATCAGTGCGAGCAACGCGCGACACGGTCGCAGCTTCGCGGCGCTCGCGGCCTCCACCGGCGCCCAGGAAAACCGTTTCGAGCCGCAGTTGCCCGGCTTCAGCCACGTACCCTTCAACGACTTGCCAGCACTGCACGCCGCCGTGGACGCCCAGACCGTGGCCATCATGCTTGAGCCGATCCAGGGTGCCGGAGTGGTGCCGGCGACCGAGCACTATCTTAAGGGCGTCGAACGGCTGTGCCGGGAATTGGGGATTCTGCTGATCCTCGACGAGGTGCAAACCGGCATGGGGCGTTGCGGGACGTTACTGGCCGAGCAGCACTATGGGGTGCGCGCCGACATCATCACCCTGGGCAAAGGCTTGGGCGGCGGTGTGCCGTTGGCGGCCTTGCTGGCGCGGGGTAACGCCTGTTGCTTCGACCTGGGCGAGCTGGAAGGCACCCATCATGGCAATGCGCTGATGGCGTCGGCCGGTGCCGCGGTGCTCAACAACGTGCTGGAGCATGGTTTTCTTGAGCACGTGCGTGAGTCCGGCCTCTATCTGGGCGAGGGCCTGGCGCGCCTGGCCTACCGTTATGACCATGGCGCACCGCGCGGCCAGGGCCTTCTATGGGGGCTGACGTTGTCGGAAGAATCCGCGGATGCGGTGGTCAATGCGGCTTTACATGAAGGCCTGATCCTCAGCGCCCCGCAGCCCGACTGCCTGCGCTTCACCCCCGCGCTGACCGTGAGCAAAAGCAACATCGACGAAATGCTTCTGCGCCTGGCCCGCGCTTTCTCCCGCGTGCGCACTGCGCAATTGCAATGTCGCAAAGGCATCGCTGTTTAACCCGATTTCCTGAACCGTCTCGCGGTATACGCAGCACCCCCAGCCTGATTTTTTTGGCTGGGGGTGTTTTTTTGCCTGATTGTTAACGCATGGCTCCGTGCCAGATCCCACTGAACCCTCACGAACACCCAAGGTCGATTAGCTACACGGCTCACACGAGCCGATTGATTGGAGCTGACCCATGGATTTCATTCGCATCATCATCGCCATTCTGCTGCCGCCACTGGGGGTGTTTCTGCAAGTGGGCTTCGCCGGCGCGTTCTGGCTGAATATTCTGCTGACCCTGTGCGGTTACATCCCAGGCATCGTCCACGCGGTGTACATCATCGCCAAGCGTTAAGGCCCTCAGCCTTTCGCGATCAGGCGTGAGTTGCGCTCGTTGCGAAAGGCCAGTTGCTCGATGGTCTGGGTGGCGTGTTCGGCTTCTTCCCGCGCCTTGAGGATGAGGCCGTGATGCTCGGACTTGCTGCACACCGGGTCGGCATTGCTGGCATCTCCCGTGAGCATGAAGGCCTGGCAACGGCAGCCGCCGAAGTCCTTCTCTTTTTCGTCACATGAACGGCACGGCTCGGGCATCCAGTCGTAGCCGCGAAAGCGATTGAAGCCAAACGAGTCGTACCAGATGTGCTGCATGCTGTGGTCGCGCACATTGGGAAATTGCACCGGCATTTGTCGGGCGCCGTGACACGGCAGGGCAGTGCCGTCCGGCGTCACCGTCAGAAAGATACTGCCCCAGCCATTCATGCAGGCCTTCGGGCGTTCCTCGTAGTAATCCGGCGTCACGAAGATCAGTTTGCACGGGTGGCCTTCGGCTTCGAGCCTGGCGCGGTATTCATTGGTGATGCGCTCGGCGCGTACCAGTTGCTCCTGAGTCGGTAACAGACCCACACGATTGAGCTGCGCCCAGCCATAGAACTGGCAGGTGGCGAGTTCGACGAAGTCCGCTTCCAGGGCGATGCACAGCTCGATGATGCGGTCGATCTTGTCGATATTGTGCCGATGGGTGACGAAGTTGAGCACCATCGGGTAGCCGTGTGCTTTCACCGCGCGGGCCATTTCCAGCTTTTGCGTGAAGGCCTTTTTCGAGCCGGCCAGCAGGTTGTTCACCTGTTCGTCGCTGGCCTGGAAGCTGATCTGGATATGGTCCAGGCCGGCTTTCTTGAAGTCGCTGATCTTCTGCTCGGTCAGGCCGATGCCGGAGGTGATCAGGTTGGTATAGAAGCCTAGCCTGCGCGCCTCGCCGATCAGCTCGGCAAGGTCTTGTCGCACCAGCGGTTCACCGCCGGAAAACCCCAGTTGCGCGGCGCCCATCTCGCGGGCTTCGCGAAACACCTTGAACCATTGCTCGGTGCTCAGCTCTTTGCCCTGCTCGGCGAAGTCCAGCGGGTTGGAGCAGTACGGGCATTGCAGCGGGCAGCGGTAGGTCAGTTCGGCCAATAGCCAAAGCGGCAGGCCGATCGGCGGTTTTTCAGGCAAGGGTAATCCAGTGCTCTGCACGGGCGACCTCCATGAATTGCTCGATGTCGTCGCCCAGCTCAGGCACGCCGGGGAACTGTTCTTCGAGCGCGGCAATGATCGCCGCCACGTCGCGCTCTCCGTCGATCAAGCCACCAATCAGCGCGGCGCTGTCATTGAGCTTGATCATGCCTTCGGGGTAGAGCAACACATGGCCTTTCTGCGCGGGCTCGTACTGGTAGCGGTAGCCCTGGCGCCAGGTCGGTTTTCTGCTGCGATCAAAGGTCATAGGGTGATCCCTTTATGCCACACCCGCTGGTCGGTCACGCTGTGGTACGGCGGGCGGTTCAGTTCGTAGGCCATGCTCATGGCGTCCAGCATGCTCCATAGGATATCCAGTTTGAACTGGAGAATTTCCAGCATGCGCTCCTGGCCTTCGCGGGTGGTGTAGTGCTGCAGGGTGATTGCCAGGCCGTGTTCCACATCGCGGCGGGCCTGGCCCAGGCGAGTGCGAAAGTACTCGTAACCGGCCGGATCGATCCACGGATAATGCTGCGGCCAACTGTCGAGGCGCGACTGGTGGATCTGCGGCGCGAACAGTTCGGTCAGCGAGCTGCTGGCGGCCTCCTGCCAACTGGCGCGACGGGCGAAGTTGACGTAAGCGTCTACCGCAAACCGCACGCCGGGCAAGACCAGTTCCTGGGAGCGCAGTTGCTCGGGGTCCAGACCCACCGCCTGGCCCAGGCGCAGCCAGGCCTCGATGCCGCCGTCTTCACCCGGTGCGCCGTCGTGGTCGAGCATGCGCTGGATCCACTCGCGACGTATCTCACGGTCCGGGCAATTGGCCAGGATGGCGGCGTCCTTCAGCGGAATATTCACTTGGTAATAGAAGCGGTTGGCAACCCAGCCCTGGATCTGCTCGCGGGTGGCGCGGCCTTCATACATCGCCACATGGTAGGGGTGATGAATATGGTAGAAGGCGCCCTTGGCCCGCAGGGCCTGTTCGAAGGCGTCGCGCGTCATTGGTATGTCAGTCATTTGGCTAGCTCCTACAATTCAATGCTCATGCCGTCGTAAGCCACTTCCACATTGCGTCGCACCAGCTCGGCGCGCTCGGGGGAGTCTTCGTCGAGGATCGGGTTGGTGTTGTTGATGTGGATAAGTACCTTGCGCTGCGTTGGCAACTGCTCAAGCACTTCCAGCATGCCGCCGGGGCCGTTCTGTGCCAGGTGGCCCATCTCGCGCCCGGTGCGGGTGCCGACGCCCCGGCGTTGCATTTCGTCGTCGTCCCACATCGTGCCGTCCACCAGCAGGCAATCGCTGCCGGCCATGATGTCCAGCAATGGCGCATCGACCTTGCCCAGGCCCGGGGCGTAGAACAGTTTGCCGCCGGTGCGCAGGTCTTCGACGATCAGGCCGATGTTGTCGCCTGGGTGCGGGTCGAAGCGGTGCGGCGAGTAGGGCGGTGCCGCGCTGCGCAACGGCAGCGGGGTGAAACGCAGGTTGGGGCAGGACGGGATGGTGAAGCCGGCGTCCAGTTCGATGCGGTTCCAGGCCAGGCCGCCGTTCCAATGGGTCAGCATCGTGAACAGCGGAAAACCGGTGCTCAGGTCTTCATGGACCATGTCGGTGCACCAGACTTGATGCGGGCAGCCTTCGCGCAGGCTCAGCAGGCCGGTGGTGTGGTCGATCTGGCTGTCCATCAGGATGATTGCGCTGATGCCGGTGTCACGCAGGGCGCGGCCCGGTTGCATCGGCGCGAAGCCTTGCAGTTGCGCGCGAATATCCGGCGAGGCATTGCACAGCACCCAATTCACGCCATCGTCGGAGATTGCGATGGACGACTGGGTGCGCGCGTGGGCTCGTAGGCTGCCATCACGAAAACCTGCGCAGTTCACGCAATTGCAGTTCCACTGCGGGAAACCACCGCCGGCGGCGGAACCTAGAATCTGGACAAACATGATCGCTCCATCAAGCAAAGCTCAAAACAAAAACGCCCCGGGCGAACCGAGGCGTTGTCATACCCAGCCGATTAACGGCTGGCGAAGTACATGGTGACTTCGAAACCGATGCGCAGATCAGTGTAAGCAGGTTTGGACCAGGTCATATTCTTACTCCTACGAAGGGATGGGACGTTTACTACCAAGTAATACATATAGTCCACCTCCAGTCGGAGATGTTCAGATGTGTGCGTGGGAATGTTACGCAATTCTTTTCAAGTTAGCGCTGTCTTGGTGGAAAAAGGCTGTTGCAGGGTTGGCAATGATCAACCTTTAACCTTCCAGAGGTCCGTCGAAGGCGCGCCGTTGGCGACCCAGAGCCAGCCACCGACGGCGTCCTTCAGGTGCTGGGCGGCATGCTGCAAATCGGCGTAGGTGCAGGCATATAGATGTTGCTGGAGGCGCTCCAGGTAATCCGACGGATGGCCCGCCAGGTGCGCATGCCACAGCAGTTCCGCTGCTTGCGATGTCGGCAGCGTGTCGACGTTGAATTGCTGCGCCAGGGCCGTGTTGCCCAAGTCTGTATCGCGCTCGATCAGCGTAGGCACTTGCGCCAGGAAGCGGTGCAGGTGCTGCACAATTTCATCCAGAGACAGGTGCGGAGATTGCACACCAAACAACAGGCCGGTCTGCCCGTTGATCTGTCGGATACCGCTGAACACGGCGTAGCCGATTTGCTGTTCCACCCGCAAGCGTTGGTAAAACGGCCCCTGCACTCGATGAACAAGCAGGCGCCATGCGGCTTCATCCGCCAGGGAAAGACTGGGTGTCGGGCAGAACAGCAACAACGCGGCTTCGCTGGCGTCGGTTTTAACTGCATGCCACACGCACTGACCGTTGAGGTCACGGGGTTGGCGCTCAATGCCCGCCGGTTGCCCCGGCAAGCCGGCGGCAGCTGTTTTTATCAGCGCCTCGCATGTTGCCGGCAAGCCTATACCCAGCCCATGCCAACGGGCGGTATGCCAGGAAGCAGGCTGATGTGCGCGCTCGGCCGTGGTCTCTGCGCAGTAAGCGGGCAATGCTTTAAGCAATGCGCGAATGGCGAGCGGTGGTGGCGTGGTGTCGGGTGTTGGGTGCGCCTGCGTAAGGCTTTGCGCCAACGCTTCGAGTACCTTCGGCATGAGCGCGTGAAGCCCGACCATGCTGATCCGCCAATCGTGGCCGGTCGTTTCAAACGTTAACGCCAGCCCAGCCTGGCGAGCGTTTTCGCTCAAGACGTGCAACGCACCTTCCAGTCCGGACGGCGCGGGTGAGTCAAACCGCCAGTTCAGGTACAACGCGCCTTCCTGGCGGTCTGTGGGTACAGCCTGGTTGAAGGTCAGCGCGGATGCTTCCCGGCGACCCCGCGAGCGGTCCTGGGCAAAGGTACGCAAGCCGCGGTGGGCGCTGGTCTGGCCACGAATCAGGCCGGCACGCGGTTCTGTGTCGGAGGGGCGTAGGAAGGGGTTGTCGGGTGGCCGTTGCCACGTGTGCTTGGCGGCTGGCAGTTGCAGTGAATCCAGCAGCGTGTGCAGCGCCGCGATGCTGTGGTCTGACAGCGCTTCGCTGTCGTTGCGGGCCAGTGCCAGTGCGCCCTGAACCTGCCGCTGGCGCACGGTCACTCGGGCGAATTCCTCGCGCAGTGGCGTCCAGTCACTGTATGCGAAAAAGCTCAGCCAATCGTGCAGCAAGGCTTCAACCGGTGTGACCGATTCGCCTGGCTGGTTGAGGGTAAAGTCGATATCCAACAGCGCCTGCCCGGCGAAGTGGTAGAGCACGCTGGCATGTAACGCGGTGGCCATGCCTTGGGCTTGCAGTTCAGCCAGCAGCCCGCCGGGCGCCGGGTTGTTGAGCCAGGTGCACAGAAACTCCAAGGTTTCGCGTGGCGCGTTGCAGGCGATGACGTGGTGCAGTTGCTGGCCGGCGACATGGCGATAAGCCTGGGGCTGGCCGTCCATCAGGGCCGGTGGTGCGGCCTGTGGATGTCCAGATCCGGTGGGGATGATTTCGCCGAAGCGGTGCGCCAGGGCTTGGAGTTCGTCCAGCGGTTGGGGACCGGCTAGGCTCAATGTCATCTGCCCACTCTGGTAGAACTGTGCGTGAAATGCTCGCAAGGCTTGCTGAAAGGCTTCCGTTTCGACCGGCAGGCTGTCCCGGTTGCCGGCATGGAAGTTCCGAAGTGGATGACCGTTCGCGACACCTTCGAGCAATGCCACTTGCTGCTGGGCCTTGGCATCCCTCGACCAGGCGACAAACTCTGCCTGCAGCACTTCGCGCTCGCGTAGCTGATCGTCGAGTGCCAGGCGTGGTCGGGCGAGCATGTCCGCCAAGCGCTCCAGCCCTTGTGCAACGTTCGGCACCGGCAGTTCGAAGAAAAATTCGGTGATGCGCTCGCGGGTACTGGCGTTGACCTGTCCGCCATGCCGCTGCACGTAGGTCATCAGCCCTTCGCCTGTCGGAAAACGCTCGGTTCCCAGGAACAACAGGTGTTCCAGAAAATGCGCCAACCCCGGCCACGCCAAGGGCGCGTCATGACTACCGGCGGCCACCCGCACAACAGCGGCGCAGCGCTGTAAATGGGGCGCTGCGTGCAGGATGACACGCAGGCCATTGGCCAGAGTCAGAGTGGCAGAGTGAGGGTGGGCCGGGGCGGGCATGGGCACTTCCAGAACGTGGGAAGTGCCCATGCTAGCAAACCCGCGGGATCAGGGCTTGTGCAGCGTGCCGTACAACTCGGGGCGGCGGTCATGCAAATAGTCATTGGCGATGCGTGCGTCGAGGATTGCCTGGTGATCCACGGTGCCGACAATCAGGGCTTCATCCAGGCCTGCCAGGGCAATGCGCTCGCCATTCGGCGCTGCCAGGCTGCTTTGCCCGCAGTAGTGAATGTCCTCTTCGTTCCCGCAGTAGTTGGCATACGCCACGTAGCACTGGTTCTCGAACGCGCGCGCACGCACGGTAACGTCGGCGATAAAGTCGAACGGCGCCATATTGGCGGTGGGCACCAGAATCAGTTCAGCGCCGGCCAGGGCCAGGCGGCGGGCGTTTTCAGGGAACTCCAGGTCGTAGCAGATCAGCATCCCCAGCTTCCAGCCGTTGAGTTCCACCACCGGGAAATCATCCTCCCCGGCGCTGAACATCAAGTGGTCCAGGTCGCCGAACAAATGGGTCTTGCGGTAGTTGCACAGGCGCTGGCCGTTGGCGTCGATCAACTGCACGGCATTGTAGATATCCCCGTTTGCGGCGCGCTCCGGGTAGCCATAGAGGATGGCCAGGCGGGCGTTTTTCGCAAGCTCGGCAATCGCCTGCGCCGAGTCCCCGTCCTGCGCTTCGGCCAGGGCCCCGGCGGCTTCGGCACCGATGTTATAGCCGGTAAGAAACATCTCCGGCAGCACCAGCACATCGGCGCTGCCGGATGCCTCATGCGCCACGGTGTGCAGGCGCTTGAGGTTAGCCGCCACATCCAGCGGCAGGGGCGGGCATTGGTAGAGGGCGACACGCATGGCTTGGCTCCTTAATCGGCGAGGGCGATTGGCCCGATCTCGTCGAACACGTCACCTGGCCCTGGGTTTTCAGGATGAGTGCGGCCGCCGAAGTGATTCATGATGCCCCACACGGCATTCAACGAGGTCTGCACCGCGCCTTCCACCCAGGCGGGTGTCCAGGACACATCATCGCCGGCGATGAAAATCCCGCGTTGTTCGGCAGGCATGTCCTTTTGCATGAAGTGCGCGTACATGCGCTGGTTATAGCGATAGTGACCGGGCAGCGCGCCCTTGAAGGCACCGAGGAAGTGTGGATCGGCCTCCCAGGACACGGTGATTGGGTCGCCGATGATGCGGGCTTTGATATCGACTTTCGGATAGATCTTGCTCAGCGCGTCGAGGGCCAGTTTCACCCGCTTATCGATTGGCTGCGGGAGCATTTTCAGTGCGTCGCTCATCCACGAGTACGACAGGCAGATCACGCCAGGTTTGTCGTCGCCGTTATCGAACAGGTAGGTACCGCGAGTCAGGCGATCGGTGAGGGTCATGCTCATCAGGTCGCGGCCCGTTTCAGGGTCTTTGTCTTTCCAGAACGGGCGGTCGACCATCACGAAGGTTTTCGAGGACTGCATGTAGCGGGTGCGGTCGAGGGCCATCCACATTTTTTGCGAGAACAGCGTTTCATCGCACTCGATCTGGGTGGTCAGCAGCCAGCTCTGGCAAGTGGTGAGCACAGCCGCGTATTCGCGAGTATCGCCGTAGGTGTCGGTGACGGCAAAGCGGCCGTCGGCGGCGTGGGCAATGCGCTTGACCCCGGCCCGTGGCGCACCACGGTGCAGCGAACTGAGGCTGGTGCCCGCCGGCCAGTGGGCGCAACGCTGCGGCACATGGCGCCAGATGCCCATGGGCACCTGGGCCACGCCGCCGACCACCAGATGCTGGTGATCGTCGCAGTTGGTCATCACTACGCGGAAGATCTCCAGCATTGAGTTGGGGAAGTCCGAGTCCCAGCCGCCGGTGCCGAAACCGACCTGGCCGAACACTTCCCGGTGGTGGAACGACAACTTGGCGAAGGCTTTGGAGGTGGCGACGAAATCGTAGAAGGTGCGGTCGTCCCACAACGGCACCAGCTTATTCCACAGGGCCTTGAGGCGTGGCACGTCGCGGTCGCGGATGGCTTGCTGGATATCGCCGAACTGCGAGCCGGCCTCCAGCGCATCGGCCCAGGCGTCAGCCACTTCCTGAAACAGGGCTGGCAGATCCGACAGTTTCTGTGCGTAGTGGGTCTGGCCTTCGAGGTCGATCACGGTACTGCCGGAGGCGGGCGTCAGTGGGTTGGGGAATGGTTTGGTGTCCAGCCCCAGCTTGTCCACGTAGTGGTAGAACGCGGTGGACGACACCGGGAAGCGCATGCCGCCGAGTTCGGCGATGATACCTTCGGCCCCTTCAAACGCCTGGGAGCGCAGGCGTCCGCCCATCTTCGAGGCTTCGTACACCACGGGTTTGAGGCCCAGCTTCATCAGCTCGTACGCCGCGACCAGCCCGGCGATGCCCGCCCCCACGATCGCCACTTCGGCGCCATGCTGTTCAGCCGGGATGCTGCCCAGGCCGGCGGGGTGTTCGATCCAGTCATCGAAGGCAAACGGGAAGTCCGGGCCAAAAATGGTGATGGGTTTTTTCCCGTCTGCGGGGTGGCGATGGGGCTTGCTGACAGTGCTCGACGGAATGCTCATGGCTGACCTTACTGAAGGCTCGGCGGGACGCGACCCGCTGAGTATAGGAAAAGATGGCAGCCAGTTTAGGCAGCGTTGCGCTCGTTAATAAGGCGCAATGTGTCGTCGAATTGGCTTCATTTCAGTCGATATGACGAAACGTTCGGTCAGATTGGCTGACCGCGATCCAATTTGTTACTGAGGATGATCGAGGTGGTGGTTTTCTCGACCCCGTCGACGCTACCGATCTGGTCCAGCAGTTGGTCCAGCTGCTCCGGCGAATCGGTACGCAGCCAGGCCACGTAATCGAACTCGCCGCTCACCGCGCACAGCTGTTGCACCTGGGCCATGGCGCTAAGCCTGCGCAGCACTTCTTTACCGGAGCGCGGCTGTACGGTGATGCCGACATAAGCCTGCAGGCCGCCATCCACCACGCGCTGGCCCAGGCGCACGCCATAACCGGTGATCACTTGGGTTTTTTCCAGGCGCGCCAGGCGCGAGGTGACCGTGGTACGCGCAATGCCTAAGCGCCTGGCCAGCATGGCCACGCTTTCGCGGGCGTTGATCTGCAGCGCAGCGATCAGCTGGCGATCGATTTCATCCAGGACAGACAAGGGCAGAACTCCGTGGGGCAGCGATGGATGCGCATGTTACAGACTTGCATCGGCGGCAGGCAGCGCGCGAACAGTGGGGGAACTGGCAAATCGGGTGGGCTGTAGTTCAAGGCGTTCAGGGATATTGGGCAGTTGTTTGCCAAGTGAGATGTGGACGTTTTTGCAAGGAATCAGGTTTTTAGAGATTGATTGCCCGCGACTTTCCAACTGCCAGAAACGCGAAAGCCGCGCAATGCGCGGCTTTGGAGTTGGTGGGCCCACACGGACTTGAACCGTGGACCAAAGGATTATGAGTCCTCTGCTCTGACCAACTGAGCTATAGGCCCTTAACAGGTCGCGGATTATAACGATGGTTTCCTCGCTGTGCTATCCGAAAAGTCCTCAACCTTCATACGAAGGAAGGTTGCGGCGAAAAGTGCTGGCGGCAGAGGCAGGCTGACGATGTAGCCTTGCATTTGTTCGCAGCCTTCATCGGCCAGAAAGGCTTGCTGTGCGGGGTTTTCCACGCCCTCGGCGATGATGGTGAATTGCATGCTGTGGCCCAGGGCGATGATGGCGCGCACGATGGCGGCGTCATGGGTGTCGTCGGGCAGGCCGCGGACGAAGGATTGATCGATTTTCAGGAAGTCCAACGGCAGGCGTTTGAGGTAGCTGAGGGAGGAGTACCCGGTGCCGAAGTCATCGATCGCCAGTTGGACGCCCAGGCGCTTGAGTTCGTGCAGTACGTCGAGGGCTTCTTCGGCCTGGCTCATGATGAAGTTTTCGGTGATCTCCAGTTGCAGGCAGCCTGGCTCCAGGCGGTAGTCGCGCAGTAACTGTTCGATGCGCGGCAGCAGCTTGGGGTGGCGCAGTTGTGCGCCGGCGAGGTTGACCGACAGCGGGCCGAAATCGTCGAAAGTGCCTTGCCAGGCGTGAAGCTGGCGGCAGGCCTGCTCCAGCACCCAATCGCCGATCTGCAGGATCATGCCGTTTTCTTCCGCAAGGGGGATGAAATGTTCGGGCGGCACGTCGCCGAAGGTCGGGTGGTGCCAGCGGATCAAGGCTTCGGCGCCGATCAGCGCGTGGGTCTTGAGGCACAGTTTGGGTTGGTAGTAGAGGCTGCATTCGTTGCGTTCGATGGCGCGACGAAGTTCTTGTTCCAGGGCGACGCGCTCCTTGGCCTGTGCGGTGAGGTCGCGGGTGTAGCTTTCAACCCGGTTGCGCCCCTTGGCTTTGGAGCGGTACATCGCGGCGTCGGCGTTCTTGACCAGAGTGGCGACGTCGGTGCCGTCCTGCGGGTAGAGACTGGTGCCGATGCTGGCACTGATAAAGAACTCGTGCTCGCCGGCCTGGAATGGCGGGGTGAAGCACGCCAACAGTTTATTGGCCAGGTGCTCGGCATCGCTGGGGTGTTGCAGGCCGGGCAGCAGGATGATGAATTCGTCGCCGCCCAGGCGCGCGACGGTGTCGATGTCCCGCAGTTGCTCTTTGAGGCGCAGGGCGATGTCCTTGAGCAACAGGTCGCCAACGGGATGGCCGAGGCTGTCGTTGATGTGCTTGAAGCGGTCGAGGTCGAGAAACAGCACCGCGCCCTGTTTGCCGGTTTCCTGCTGGCCGTTCAACGCGGCCTGCAGGCGGTTTTCAAACAGTGTGCGGTTGGGCAGACCGGTGAGGGGGTCGTGGTGCGCCTGGTAGTCGAGGCGGGCCTGGGCGAGTTTGAGGCTGGAGATATCGGCGAATACCGCGACAAAATGCGTCACCTGGTCGCCGTTACGCACGGCGCTGATGGTCAGCCAACTCGGGTATAGCTCACCGTTCTTACGGCGGTTGGAGATCTCGCCTTGCCAGTGTCCATAGGCGGTCAACTGGTGCCACATGGCGGCATAGAAGGCGCTGTCGTGCAGCCCTGATGCCAGCAGCCTCGGCGTTTCGCCAAGCGCTTCGGCCTCGCTGTAGCCCGTGATCTCGCTGAAGGCGCGGTTGACGGCGCTGATGTTTTGCCGGGTGTCGGTGATCAGCACGCCCTCGGCGGTGCTCTCGAATACGGTAGCGGCCTGTTGCAGCTTTTCCTGCATCAATTGGCGCTCGGTGATATCCCGGGCGATGGTGAGCATGCAGTCCTCGTCACCGATGGGCAGCGGGCGGCTGGACAATTCGCACAGGCGTATCAGCCCGTCGGCCCGGCGGATGTGGCAGATGAAGTCACGCACAAACCCGTCGCGCCGCATCAGTTCCAGCAGATGTTTGCGCTCGTTGAGGTCGACCCAGATGCCCAGTTCCAATGCGGTCTGGTCAATCGAAGTGGCAGCGGTGAAACCGGTAATGCGGCTGAAACCCTCGTTGACCTCGATCAGCAGCCCGTCGCGCTGGCGGCTCAGCAGTAAACCGTCGGGCGAGGCATGAAAGGCCTTGGCGAATTTCTCCTCGGAGGTCTGCAGTTGTTGCTGGGTTTCCTTCAACTGGCTGATGTCGCGCACCACTACCACGATGGCTTCCACCGTATCGAGCTGGAACGGTTCGGCGGACACCAGCCCGGTGAAGGCATGGCCATTGCTGCGTCGGAACGCCATTTCCAGGTTGCGAATGCTGGTGGTTTGTACGCGATGCAGCAGGTCGGGGCCTGCTTGGTCAACACCCCAGATATTCAGGTCAGTGGCGGTTTTGCCCAGCACGTCGGCGGCGCTTAAACCGATCTGGTCTTCAAACGCTTTGTTGACCTCCAGCAGGCAGCCATCGCTCAGGCGTGCGATTACCAGAATGTCGGGGCATTGCTGGAACACCGAGGCGAACTTCTGTTCGGAGCGTTGCAAGGCCTCCTCGGTGCGCTTGGCCTCGCTGATATCAATCATCAAGCCACGAAGTACCGGCTCATGGCCGTGCTCGATCAGGCTGACGATATCGCGCACCCACAGGCAGCGGCCGTCGGCGGTGATCACTCGGTAATCGACGCTGTGATCGCGATTGGCACGGGTTTCGCGCCAGCAATAAGCTTCGGCGCGGGTGAGGTCTGCGGGGTGGATGATGTTGCGCCAGAAGCCGGGTATCAGCCAATGGGCGCGTGGATAACCGAGCAGTTCTTCGGCGTGGGGAGACACGTAGCTGTAGGTGAAGTCGGTAATGCTGGCTTCCCAGGCGATGGCGGACAGACTTTCTACCAGGCCACGGTAATGATATTCGCTGCTGCGCAGCTCCTGTTCGAGTGCGACACGGCGGGAAATTTCCGAGCTGAGCCGACGATTGATTCGGATGACGATGACCAATACGGTGCTGAGCAGCAGTAGCGCCGGCACGCCGTATAACAGCAGATCGCTCCAGAACGTGCGGTTATCCGAGAAGTTGCCAACCCAGTGGTGCTGGATTGCGTTGGTTTCGTCCAGGCTGAGGTTGGCCAGCACTTTATCGAGGATACCCACCAATAGCTTGTCTTCGCTTGGTACCCCCATCGCCAGTTGATAGCGGTAGGGCGTTTCACCACTGACGTAAAGGCCTTCAAGTTTGAGTTCGCGCAGGCTCCAGACACTGGACGCGAGGTCGCTGACAACGGCGTCCACTTTTCCGGTGGCCAGAGCCTGCAGGGTGGAGCTGACGTTGGGCATGGCCACCAGATTCAGGTCAGGGTGATGGGTGCGCAGCAGTTCGTGGGGGGCGTAGCTGTCCACTACGGCGATTTTCAGCCCGTAGAGGTCTTTGAGGTTTCGCGGTCGCGCTCCGCCTTCATGGGCGAGAATGACCATCGGAAAGTCGATATAGGGCCGGGTAAAGGCCAGGTATTTCTGGCGCTCGGGCGTAGACATGACGCCGGGGACAAGATCGAGTTGATTGTGTCGGGCCAGCTCCAGCACCATGCCCCAGCGCGGTGGTTCGATCAGTTTGACCTTGACGCCCAGGCGATCCTGGATCAGTCGCACATAGTCGGCGGCGAGACCTTGATAATGCCCATTCTCGTCACGGTATTCGAAAGGTGGCCACGAAGTGTCCACGCCAAGGCGCAGCTCCTGATGGTCCGCCAACCAGGCACGCTCTTGATCGGTGAGAGTCAACGCGCCAGCCGTTGCGGTCCAGATCAGCAGCGACAGTAGTATCACGGTCGGCAAACTGGGCATAACGGTCTCGTTATGGCACGGGGAATTGTTTCGAGTGTAGACGGGCATTTCGCAGGAGGGGTGTCGCGGGGATTTTTATCTGGGCAAAACAAAACCCCCGGCCTGGGCCGGGGGTTCTGGGATCACTCGTCGAGGAAGGAGCGAAGATGCTCGCTTCGCGTCGGGTGACGCAACTTGCGCAACGCCTTGGCTTCGATCTGACGGATCCGCTCGCGGGTTACGTCAAACTGCTTACCGACTTCCTCAAGGGTGTGGTCGGTATTCATGTCGATGCCGAAACGCATGCGCAGTACCTTGGCTTCACGGGCTGTGAGGCCGGACAGTACGTCGCGGGTGGCTTCCTTGAGGCTCTCAACGGTGGCGACATCGATGGGCGACTGCATGGTCGAATCTTCGATGAAGTCACCCAGATGGGAGTCTTCGTCATCACCGATCGGGGTTTCCATGGAGATCGGCTCTTTAGCGATCTTCAACACCTTGCGGATTTTATCCTCAGGCATTTCCATGCGTTCGCCCAGCTCTTCCGGGGTCGGTTCGCGACCCATTTCCTGCAGCATCTGACGGGAAATACGGTTGAGCTTGTTGATGGTCTCGATCATGTGCACCGGAATACGGATGGTGCGGGCCTGGTCGGCAATCGAGCGAGTGATCGCCTGACGGATCCACCAGGTGGCATAAGTCGAGAACTTGTAGCCGCGACGGTATTCGAACTTGTCCACAGCCTTCATCAAACCAATGTTGCCTTCCTGGATCAGATCGAGGAATTGCAGGCCACGGTTGGTGTACTTCTTGGCGATGGAGATCACCAGACGCAGGTTTGCTTCAACCATCTCTTTCTTCGCGCGGCGGGCCTTGGCCTCACCGATCGACATGCGACGGTTGATGTCCTTGATCTCGGCAATCGTCAGCCCGGTCTCGGCCTCAAGCGCGCTCAGCTTCTGCTGGCAACGAATGATGTCCGGCTGCAGGCGGCCGATGGCTTCGGCGTACTTCGCCTTGCCCTTGGCCAGAGCGTCGGTCCAGCTTTCGTCCACTTCATTGCCCGGGAACTGGCGCAGGAAGTCGGCACGCGGCATGCGTGCATCACGCACACAAAGCTGCATGATTGCTCGCTCTTGAGCACGCAAGCGCTCAAGGGCGCTGCGAACGCGCTCAACCAGGCCTTCGAATTGCTTAGGCACCAGCTTGATGGGCATGAACAGCTCAGCCAATGCCAGCAGCTCGGCGATAGCCTGCTTATTGGCGCGACCGTGCTTTTTCAAGGCCTTGCGGGTGATTTCCATTTGATCGGAAACCGCACCGAAACGCTGAGCCGCGATCACCGGGTCCGGACCGCTTTCGACTTCTTCTTCGTCGTCGCTGCTGGCTTCAGCCTCGTCGTCGTCGGTGTCGTCGTCCGCCTTGGCGGCCTTGGCGTCGACAGGCGGCGGAACTTCGGCAGCTGGCGGCGCAATGCCGTCGTCCGGGTCGATATAACCGCTCAGGACGTCGGAGAGGCGGCCACCTTCGGTGGTTACGCGGGTGTACTCGGAGAGAATGTGGTCAACCGTGCCGGGGAAGTGCGCAATTGCGCCCATCACTTCGCGGATGCCCTCTTCGATACGCTTGGCGATTTCGATTTCGCCTTCGCGTGTCAGCAGCTCGACGGTGCCCATTTCACGCATATACATGCGCACAGGGTCCGTCGTGCGACCGATATCGGTCTCCACCGCAGCCAACGCGGCGGCAGCTTCTTCAGCGGCGGCTTCGTCGGTATCGGCGTCGGCCAGCATAAGGGAATCCTTATCTGGCGCAGTTTCGAATACGTTGATCCCCATGTCGTTAATCATGCGGATGATGTCTTCCACCTGCTCTGGATCTGAAATATCCTCAGGCAGGTGGTCGTTGACCTCCGCGTAAGTCAGGTAACCCTGCTCACGACCAAGAAGAATCAACTCTTTGATACGAGACTGCTGTTGCGCTTTTCCGGACATAACACCCTATCCACTGAAGGTCTTGGCGGGCAAAAAACAAGCCGAGGATTATACCCGAGCTATGACCTCACACGCCAGCTGAGGTCGGGTTTGATGCGGAAACATTCTGTTTTAAGAGGTCGCGCATCTGTTTTGCTATCTGAATCTGCTCTTCAGCCGATAATCCAGGCTGCCTTGCTCTCTTGATAAGTTCGTCGAGGGTCTGCGTGTGCTGGCCCGCGGATAACCTAGTAATGGTGTCTAAAAACTGTTGTTCAAGGTTTTCGCCGTCAATTAGCCACTCCTTTTCCGCGAGTGCCTTCAATAATCGACCCTGTTCGGTGCCATGCCATCTTGCCATCAGCTGAATGGAGTTTAGCCTGGGGTTTTTCTGCACCGCCTCGATCAAAGCGATCAGTACCTGCGCGTAAGTGTTGCTCTCGTTGGCAAAGTGCTCGGCACTGTCAACTTTGCCCGCCAGTTGCGGGTGATGAATAAGCGTGCGCAGTGCAATCAGCGTAGGCGCTTCCACCGCGACCGGTGTGCGCGGGGCATAGGCTTCATCTCGATCGCCACGCTTGCCGTTCTTGCTCCAGGGTTTTTTGTTGTCCCATTTCTTGCCGCCGGCGCCGGGCTTCTTCGCCGTCCACTCCTGCTGGGGCGCATAGGCGTCTTGCTGTGGATGAAAATCGGCATAGTCCGGCATGGCGTCGTAGTCCATGCCTGGGTCGTAGGCGGGCGGGGCGTCCTGTGGCGCGCTCTGCACCAGCTGACTCACGGCCTCGCCGCTCAAACCGGTAATTTCCAGCAGGCGCTGACGCATCAGTGTGCGCAGGTTGGCGCCGGGCACCTTGTCGATCAGCGGCGCCGCGAGGGTCGCCATGTGGGCCTTGCCTTCAAGGGAGCGTGGGTCGGCTTCTTCGGTCAGTTGCTGGAAAAAATAATCCGCCAGCGGCTGCGCGTGCTGGTTGATTCGTGCACGGAAGGCGTCGGTGCCTTCTGAGCGCACCAGGGTGTCCGGATCCTCGCCTTCGGGAAGGAACAGGAAGCGCGCGCGACGCCCGTCCTGCAGGCTCGACAGCGTGGCCTCAAGCGCTCGCCACGCGGCGTTACGGCCGGCCTGGTCGCCATCGAAGCAGAACAGGACGCTGGGCACCACGCGAAACAGGCGCTTCATGTGCTCTTCGCTGGTGGCGGTACCCAAGGTAGCGACGGCGTTGCGCAAGCCTTGCTGAGCGAGGGCTATCACGTCCATGTAGCCTTCAACCACGATGATTTCGTCAAGGTTGCGGTTGTTCTTGCGCGCTTCGAACAGCCCGTAAAGTTCCTGGCCCTTGTGGAATACCGGGGTTTCCGGGGAGTTCAGGTATTTAGGCTTGTCGTCACCCAGCACGCGGCCACCAAAGGCGATGGTGCGGCCGCGACTGTCGCGGATCGGAAACATCACGCGGTCGCGGAAGCGGTCATAGCGCTTGCCGGTCTCGGCGTTTTCCACCAATAGGCCAGCATCGATCATGGCTTTCTGTTGCAGGGTGTCGCTGCTCAAGTGTTTGTACAGGTTATCCCAGCCCGGCGGTGCAAAGCCAAGGCCGAAGTCGCGGGCGATTTCACCCGTGAGGCCGCGCCCCTTGAGGTACTCGACGGCCGCTTTGCGCTGCGGATGGCTTTTAAGCGCTTGACGATAAAAGTCGGCAGCGGCCGTCAGCAACGGGTACAGCGGCGAGTCGGTGGGTTGTCGTGGTTTGTGCGAACGGCCGCTTTCTTCGCGGGGGATTTCCATGCCGGCGGCTTTGGCCAGTTCCTCGACGGCCTGGGGGAAGTCCAGGTTGTCGTGGTCCATGATAAAGCCAAGGGCATTACCGCCTGCGCCGCAGCCAAAGCAGTAATAGAACTGCTTGTCGGGGCTGACGCTGAACGAGGGGGTCTTTTCTTTGTGGAACGGGCAGCAGGCGGTGTAGTTCTTGCCCGCCTTCTTCATTTGCAGGCGCGAGCTGACCACATCGACGATGTCGGTGCGGTTCAGAAGGTCGTCAATAAAGCTCTGGGGAATCAGCCCGGCCATGGCGTTCTCGTCATCACTGCGTGTAAATGAGGGCCCATGAAGTATTCAAGCGCACGTCATGCGGGCTTGATCATCAATTATCTGTTTGGACTGTCAGGAAGTGTATCTGCCGAACATTCGCTGACGTTAGTGTCTATCAGTCTTCGGCTTTGAAATGTTGCCCAGGCATCCGGTCTTGACCCATGGCAGGCCTCGGAAGCTCGGTGGTGGGCACAGCCGACGCAGTTGATCGCCTGTTTATAAAATAAGTGTGCTCGTCAGTAGCCTTGTAAGGCTCGTCAGAAGAGACGCGCACCGCTGGCAGAAGAGCCAGTCCTGACGTGTGAAGCAGTGTCTCGGTCGCGTGTGCGGCGTCGACGATGAAGCATCAAGCGATATCCGCAAATGCCATTAGCCCGGCTGAGGGCCGGGCTTGGCAGAAGCTTGCTACGATCGTCTGTGTATTAGTACAGACGAACGGCGCGGCGCTGTTCGCGCTGAACTTTCTTGGCGTGACGCTTAACAGCGGCTGCTGCCTTACGCTTACGCTCAGAAGTTGGCTTCTCGTAAAATTCGCGGCTACGAACTTCAGCCAGTACACCGGCTTTTTCGCAGGAGCGCTTGAAACGACGCAGAGCTACGTCGAAGGGTTCGTTCTCTTTAACTTTGACGGCTGGCATCCAGAGCTACCTTCTTTCATTACCGGGATCAACGTTCTCGTCGCAAACAATTCACGGCTGAGGTCGTCGGTTTTTAAGGGTTGCGGATGTTAACCCCTCATTGCCTGGAATGCAAAGCCTCTGATCGAAAACCGCTAGTCGGGAGGTGGAGCGGCGACTATTATGCGCGCCTTCGAATTCAGCCTCTACAAGGCGCAAACCCATGCTAGTACTGGGACTTGAAACCTCCTGCGACGAAACCGGCGTCGCCCTTTACGACAGTGAACGCGGGCTTCTGGCCGATGCACTGTTCAGTCAGATCGACTTGCACCGCGCCTATGGCGGCGTGGTGCCGGAGCTCGCCAGCCGTGATCACGTCAAGCGCATGCTGCCGTTGATTCGCCAGGTGCTGGATGAGGCCGGTTGCGTGCCCACCGAGATCGATGCGATTGCCTACACGGCCGGCCCCGGATTGGTCGGAGCCCTGCTGGTTGGGGCCTCTTGCGCCCAGGCGCTGGCATTCGCCTGGGGCATTCCGGCACTCGGTGTGCACCATATGGAAGGTCATTTACTGGCACCCATGTTGGAAAAAACACCGCCACAGTTCCCGTTCGTCGCTTTGTTGGTGTCGGGCGGGCATACGCAGCTGGTTCAGGTGGATGGCATCGGCCAATACACGCTACTCGGCGAGTCCCTGGATGACGCGGCCGGCGAAGCCTTTGACAAGACTGCCAAGATGATGGGCCTCAATTACCCCGGCGGTCCGGAGATCGCACGCCTCGCCGAAAAGGGCGTCGCCGGCCGCTACACCTTCCCGCGCCCGATGTGCGATCGCCCAGGCCTGATGTTCAGCTTCAGCGGCCTGAAAACCTCCGCACTCAACACCTGGCAGCAAAGCCTCGGCGCCGGGGACGACAGCGAGCAAGTCCGTTGCGACATCGCACTGGCGTTCCAGCAGGCCGTGGTGGAGACTTTGACCATCAAGTGCAAGCGCGCCCTCAAGGAGGCGGGCATGAAGCGTCTGGTGATCGCCGGCGGCGTCAGCGCCAACAAGGCGTTGCGCAGTTCCCTGGAGAAAATGCTCGGCGATATGAACGGCGATGTGTTCTATGCCCGACCTGAATTCTGCACGGATAACGGCGCGATGATCGCCTACGCCGGTTGTCAGCGGTTACAGGCGGGGCAGCATGAAAGCCTGGCGATCAGCGTGCAGGCGCGTTGGCCGATGGAGCAGCTGTCGCCGTTGTAGGACACGAGGTGCGTCGGTATTTAAAAATGCCGTTCGCGCCCGGCAAACAGGTCGCGTAGATTGCCGCGATGGCGCCAGACGATCAGCAGCGTCAGCACGCTCATGGGTAACAGCGCCGCCGGCTCCTGCCAGGCCAGCAGTGGCAGGGTCAGGGGCGTGGCGATCAGCGCGGCCAGCGAGCTGGTGCGGGTCAAGTAAAACGTCAGCAGCCAGGCCAGTACGGCCAGCAGCGCGGCGGGTGGGTAGATCCCCAGCAGCATGCCGGCCGCCGTGGCGACGCCTTTGCCGCCGCGAAAGCGAAAGTACAATGGAAACAGATGGCCGAGGACGGCGCATACGCCCACCCAGGCCTGCTGTTGCAGGGTGAGGCCGGCGAGGCTGGCGATCAGAACGGGTAACAAGCCTTTGCAGACGTCGCCCAGCAACGTCAGTACGGCGAGCTTCTTGCCGGCCAGGCGCAGCATATTGGTAGCGCCGGCATTGCCGGAGCCACCCATTCGCGGATCGGGGTTACCTGTCAGGCGGCTGAGCAAAATGGCGAAGGACAGCGAGCCGAGCAGGTAGGCGAGAATCGCCAGTGACCAAAACATGCTAACTATTCCGGGCGAGGACGCCCTGATTCTAACGGGGCATCGCGCCCTTGTCGTGCTGCGGAGAAGAGTGCTTGGACAGAGTGTTTATCGAAGGCCTGGAAGTCGACACCGTGATCGGGGCCTACGACTGGGAGCGCGGGATCCGACAATGCCTGCGTCTGGACTTGAGCTTCGCCTGGGATAACCGCCCGGCCGCGGCCGGCGACGACCTGACCCTGGCGCTGGACTACGCGAGCGTGTCTGCGCGCATCCAGGCGTTCGCCGAGCAATCCCAATACCAGTTGGTGGAAACGTTTGCCGAGCGCCTGGCTGAAGTGCTGATGCGCGAGTTCAACATTCCCTGGCTGCGCCTGAAATTGACCAAGCCCGGCGCCGTGCCGGCCGCCAAGGGTGTCGGTGTGGAGATCGAGCGCGGATGTCGCTAACTCAGGTTTACCTTGGTCTTGGCAGCAACATCGAGCGTGAGCGCCACTTGCGCGCGGGGCTGGACGCGCTGGCGGGTTTGCTGGTGGACATACGCTGTTCGGCGGTGTTCGAGAGTCAGCCGGTCGGCATCAAGAGCGGGCCGTTCTTCAATTTGGTGGTGTCGGCGTATACCGATCTGGCGTTGATGGAACTGGATCGTCGGTTGAAGTTGATCGAGGCGGATAACGGCCGCTATGCACCGGACCGCAAAGGCTTGCCGCTGGATATCGATGTGCTGCTGTATGGCGAGCTGGTGGGTAACTTTGACGGTTTGGTGCTGCCACGGGCAGAGATCCTGAAAAACGCCTTTGTGTTATGGCCGTTGTCGTTGATGGCGCCGGATCGCATGCACCCTGAGGCGGGCAAGACAATGGCCCACTTATGGCGCGATGCGCACATTGATCAGGTGCTGGCCCCCGTCCCGTTCGAATGGCAGGGCCAGCAGCTCACGCCGAGTGGGTTGTTATAACGCGCACTTTTCCTTGTAGGCCTTGAGTGCCTTGAGCCTTTCCCGCTTGAGCGCTTCGCCCAGTTCCGGACCTTTGAAACCTTTCTCCAGCAGCGGCGCTACGGCCACGCCGCGCGCTGCCTGCGCTGCACCGCGCAAATAATCGGCTTGTGGATAACTGCGCTGCTCCAGGCCTTTGCGGCCACGCGCGTCCATTTCACAGGCAACCACGAACTCCTCGAAGCGCTGCGGCCGGCGATACACGTCAAAACTCTGCAACAACTCCAGCAGCGTCGAGGCCTTCAGCTCCAATGCGCGATGGCCGTGGGTGTGATACTGGCCGACCAGCAGCGCCAGTTCCTGGCAGTCCCTTGGCACTTTGAAGCGCGCATTGACCGCCTTGATCAGCTTCAAACCCCTGTGTTCATGGGCAATATGCTGCGGCAACTTATCCACAGGCGTCAGGCCTTTACCCAGGTCGTGCAGCAGGCAAGCCCAGCGTACGGTCAGCGGTTGCCGATGCACGGCGGCCTGTTCCAGCACGCTTAGGGTGTGCACGCCCGTATCGATTTCAGGGTGGTGTGCCACGGGTTGCGGCACGCCGAACAGCGCATCGATTTCTGGCATCAGGGTTTTCAACGCATTGCAGTCGCGTAACACCTGAATAAATACCTGAGGTTGATCTTCCATCAGTGCGCGAGAGATTTCTTTCCAACTGCGTTCGGGCGTCAGGGCCTCCAGTTCGCCGGATTCGCTGAGTTGGCGCATCAACTCGAGGGTTTCCGGCGCCACTGTGAAACCCAGGTGTGCATAACGCGCGGCAAAACGCGCGACTCTGAGTACGCGCAACGGATCTTCGGCAAACGCCGGGGATACATGCCGCAGTATGCGGGCTTGCAGGTCTTGTTGGCCGTGATAGGGGTCGGTCAGGTTGCCGTCATCGTCTTGCGCCATGGCATTGATAGTCAGGTCGCGCCGAATCAGGTCTTCCTCCAGCGTAACGTCTGGGCTTGCATGGAATACAAAGCCGCCGTAGCCCTTGCCGCTCTTGCGTTCGGTGCGGGCGAGGGCGTATTCATCGCCGTTTTTCGGGTCCAGGAACACCGGGAAATCAGCCCCGACCGGCTTGAAACCCTTGGCGAGCATTTCTTCAGTGGTCGCGCCGACAACGACACGGTCGATGTCAGTGACGTCGATGCCCAGCAAGCGGTCGCGCACCGCGCCGCCAACTTTATAGATTTTCATGAAAAAGCCTCCATTAGCGGCACAGGATAACGCCTGTCCCTGGCCAATGGAGGCTTTGCTGTTTCACAGATGGACGACGGCCATGTCCAGGCGACCGTAGTCATTATCGTTGTGGTCGCTGCGCGGCGGAACATGATGAGTCTTCATCACCTGATCGCCCTGCAGGGTTTCCAAGTGAATATCGAAGCCCCACAGGCGATGCAGGTGCTTGAGCACTTCCTCGGTGGAGTCCCCCAGGGGTTTGCGATCATGTTGCTGATGACGCAGGGTCAGCGAGCGGTCGCCGCGCACATCGATGCTGTAGATCTGCACGTTGGGTTCGCGATTGCCCAGGTTGTATTGCGCGGCCAGCGTCTCGCGAATAATGCGATAGCCCGGTTCATCATGGATGGCCGGTACCACCAGGTCGTCCTTGAGGTCGTCATCGAGAATGCTGAACAACTTCAGGTCACGGATCACCTTGGGCGACAGGTACTGCAGGATGAAGCTCTCGTCCTTGAAGCTGCTCATGGCGAACTTGATGGTGGACAGCCAGTCGCTGCCAGCGATTTCCGGGAACCAACGGCGGTCCTCCTCGGTGGGGTTTTCGCACATGCGCCGAATATCGCGGTACATCGCAAACCCCAGGGCGTAGGGGTTTATACCGTTGTAATACGGGCTGTCGAAACCTGGCTGGAACACGACACTGGTGTGGGACGTGAGGAACTCCATCATGAAGCCGTCGGTGACCAGGCCTTCGTCGTACAAGTCGTTCATCAGGGTGTAGTGCCAGAAGGTGGCCCAGCCCTCGTTCATCACCTGGGTCTGGCGCTGCGGGTAAAAATACTGGGCAATTTTGCGCACGATTCGCACAATCTCGCGCTGCCACGGCTCCAGCAGCGGAGCGTGCTTTTCCAGAAAATACAGAATGTTTTCCTGAGGTTCGGCGGGGAAGCGTGCATTATCCTTGTCGTTGTTTTTACCGGCGCGCTTGGGGATGGTGCGCCACAGGTCGTTAATCTGTTTCTGCAGGTGTTCTTCGCGCTCTTTCTGACGCAGGCGTTCTTCTTCGGCGGAAATCGGGTAAGGGCGTTTGTAGCGGTCGACCCCGTAATTCATCAGCGCGTGGCAGGAGTCGAGCAGGTCTTCCACCGCGTCGATGCCATGGCGCTCTTCGCATTGCATGATGTACTGCTTGGCGAACACCAGGTAATCAATGATCGAACTGGCGTCGGTCCAGGTGCGGAACAGGTAATTGCCTTTGAAAAAGCTGTTATGCCCATAGCAGGCGTGGGCGACCACCAGTGCCTGCATGCAGATGGTGTTTTCCTCCATCAGGTAAGCGATGCACGGGTCTGAGTTGATCACGATTTCGTAAGCCAGGCCCATCTGGCCGCGGCTGTAGGACTTTTCGGTGCTGAGGAAGTGCTTGCCGTAGGACCAATGGTGATAGCCCAGGGGCATGCCGACCGAGGCATAGGCGTCCATCATCTGCTCGGCGGTGATTACCTCAATCTGGTTGGGGTAAGTGTCCAGGGCATAACCCGCCGCGATACGGCTGATTTCCCGGTCATAGGCCTGGATCAGTTCGAAGGTCCATTCGGACCCGGTGGAAATGGGTTGGCGCTTAGTCTCTTTTTTGGCGGTCATGTCACTAACCTGCGCTGGAAGAGTTCACGGAAGACCGGATAGATATCGCCGGCCGAGACCAGTTGTTGCTGGGCGAACGTGTCGGCGAAGGCTTCGCCGATACGCTCGTATTCGAACCACAGGGCCTGGTGCTCCCGAGGGGTGATTTCGACATAGGTGTAGTACTGCACGAACGGCATGATCTGGTTGATCAAAATGTCGCGGCAGATCGGCGAATCGTCGTTCCAGTTGTCGCCGTCGGAGGCTTGGGCTGCGTAGATGTTCCATTCGTTGGCGGGGTAACGTTCAGCCATGATCTCCTGCATCAGTTTCAAGGCACTGGAGACGATGGTGCCGCCGGTTTCGCGCGAGTAGAAAAACTCCTCTTCGTCCACCTCCCGTGCGCTGGTGTGGTGACGGATGAAAACTACGTCGATCTTGTCGTAATTGCGCTTGAGGAACAGGTACAGCAGGATAAAGAAGCGTTTGGCGATGTCTTTGGTGGCCTGGGTCATGGATCCGGACACATCCATCAGGCAGAACATCACTGCCTTTGAGCTGGGGTTGGGTTGCTTGACCAGCAGGTTGTATTTCAGGTCGAAGGTATCGAGGAACGGCACGCGGCGAATCCGCGCGCTGAGTTTTTCGATTTCCGTCTCGATTTCCTGGATATCGCCGAAGTTATCCGGTTCTTCGCGCTTTAACCGCGCCAACTCTTCCTTGGCCTGTTTGAGCTTGGCGCGGCTGCTGCCCGATAGGGCAATACGTCGGGCGTGGGCCGAGCGCAGGGTTCGGATGATATTGATCCGCGAAGGGTTGCCTTCGTTGCTGATGCCGGCGCGCACCGTCTTGAAGGTGTCGGTGCCCGTGAGATTGCGTTTAACCAGATTGGGCAACTCCAGGTCCTCGAACATGAATTCGAGGAATTCTTCCTGGGTGATCTGGAACACAAACTCATCCATGCCCTCGCCGGAATTACCGGCCTTGCCCGGCCCCTTGCCGCCACCCCCACTTGGAGGGCGCTGGATATGCTCGCCTGTGGTGAACTCCTTGTTGCCGGGATGCACGACGGTCTGTTTGCCGCCCCGGCCGTGGTGCAGCACCGGCTCGTCGATGTCGCGTCCGGGAATGCTGATTTGTTCGCCATGCTCCATGTCGGTGATGGAGCGGCGGCTGACGGCCTCTTCCACCGCCTTTTTGATGTGGTCACGGTAACGCCGCAGGAAACGCTGGCGGTTTACCGTGCTCTTGTTCTTGCCATTGAGGCGTCGGTCGATCACATAGCTCATGGGGCCCCTCCGGGGAGCTTCAAGTCGTGAGCTTCAAGCCGCAAGGCAGAACCCGCTGACGGGCTCTGTCGCTTTTCCCTTGCCGCTTGTCGCTAGAAGCTTACAGCTGCTTCTCTCACTGCGATTTCCGAACCCGCAGGTACCATTCCGAAAGAAGGCGTACCTGTTTGTCGGTGTAGCCACGCTCGACCATTCGAGTAACGAAGTCGTTGTGTTTTTGCTGGTCCTCCTTGCTGGCCTTGGCGTTGAAGCTGATAACCGGCAGCAGATCCTCGGTGTTGGAGAACATTTTTTTCTCGATCACCACCCGCAGCTTTTCGTAGCTGAGCCAGGTCGGATTCTTGCCGTTATTGTTGGCGCGGGCACGCAACACGAAGTTGACGATTTCGTTGCGGAAATCTTTCGGATTACTGATGCCGGCCGGTTTCTCGATTTTTTCCAGTTCCTCGTTGAGGGCTACGCGGTTGAGAATCTCGCCGGTTTCCGGGTCGCGGTATTCCTGGTCCTGAATCCAGAAATCTGCATACAGCACGTAGCGGTCGAAGATGTTCTGGCCGTATTCGCTGTAAGACTCCAGGTACGCGGTTTGGATTTCCTTGCCGATAAACTCGATATAGCGCGGTGCCAGGTATTCCTTGAGGAATCGCAGGTAACGCTCGCGGGTCTCGGCCTGGAACTGTTCCTGTTCGATCTGCTGCTCCAGCACATAAAGCAGGTGCACCGGGTTGGCGGCAATTTCGTGGGGGTCGAAGTTGAACACTTTGGACAGGATCTTGAACGCAAAACGCGTCGACAGGCCGTTCATGCCCTCGTCCACGCCGGCGGAGTCGCGATATTCCTGAATCGACTTGGCCTTGGGGTCGGTGTCCTTGAGGTTTTCGCCGTCGTACACGCGCATCTTGGAGTAGATATTCGAGTTTTCCGGTTCTTTCAAGCGCGACAGCACGGTGAATTGAGCGAGCATTTTCAAGGTGTCGGGCGCGCAATGGGCCTTGGACAGGGAGCTGTTGAACAGCAATTTGTCATAGATCTTGATTTCATCACTGACCCGCAGGCAGTACGGTACCTTGACGATGTAGATCCGATCGATGAACGCCTCGTTGTTCTTGTTGTTGCGGAAGGTGTGCCATTCCGATTCGTTGGAGTGGGCCAGCAGGATCCCGGTGAACGGAATCGCCCCCAGGCCTTCGGTGCTGTTGTAGTTGCCTTCCTGAGTGGCGGTCAGCAGTGGGTGCAGCACCTTGATCGGTGCCTTGAACATTTCCACGAACTCCATCAGGCCTTGGTTGGCCCGGCACAATGCGCCCGAGTAACTGTAGGCGTCGGCGTCGTTCTGCGGGAATTCTTCGAGTTTGCGGATATCGACTTTACCGACCAGCGCCGAAATATCCTGATTGTTCTCGTCGCCCGGTTCGGTCTTGGCCACGCCGATCTGGTTGAGGATCGACGGGTAGAGTTTCACCACGCGGAACTGACTGATATCACCGCCAAACTCCGCCAGGCGCTTGGTAGCCCAGGGCGACATGATGGTGTTGAGGTAGCGCCGTGGAATGCCGAAGTCCTCTTCGAGAATCGCGCCGTCTTCCGTGGCGTTGAACAGGCCCAGGGGCGACTCGAAAACGGGTGAGCCCTTGATAGCGTAGAAGGGCACCTTCTCGATCAACTGTTTGAGTTTTTCGGCCAGGGACGACTTACCGCCGCCGACGGGGCCGAGCAGGTAGAGGATCTGTTTCTTCTCTTCCAGGCCTTGGGCGGCATGGCGGAAGTAGGAAACGATCTGGTCGATGCATTCTTCCATGCCGTGGAAGTCTTCAAAGGCCGGATAGCGGCGGATCACCTTGTTGGAGAATATTCGTGACAGGCGCGAATTATTCGAGGTGTCTACCAGCTCCGGCTCGCCGATCGCCAGCAGCAGGCGTTCGGCAGCGGATGCGTAGGCGCTTCGGTCCTGTTTGCACAGGTCGAGATACTCCTGAAGCGTGAGTTCTTCCTGCTGTGTGGACGCGAAGCGTTGTTGGAAGTGGCTAAAAATACTCATGACGTCGTCACCTCGCTCGATACGTGGAGCCGACGCCGGATCAATCAGTTGATGCTGGCAACCATTGACGATCGCCAATGGTTGTTTTCCCCCCAGAACACCCTGAAACGCTACCGATGACCCGCACGCCGGTGTACCGGCTCTCCCCTGATTCGGATGGCCTGCGCTTAAGGATAGTTCGGAATCGGAGAGGTCAAGGTGCGAGACGTAATTAGTTTGCCCGCGCCGTTCGTCAGAAACGGCGCGAGCCCAAGTGACACGCGGGGTGGCGGGGTGTGAAAAAAATTATTGCGAATCGCCTGATGCGATTTCTGCAGGAAAGGTCGCACGCCATAGCTCAAACCCGCCATCCAGGCTGTAGACGTCGGAGAAGCCCTGGCTGACCAGATAGGCGGCTGCGTTCTGGCTGGAATTGCCGTGGTAGCAGGCCACGATCAGCGGTGCGTCAAGGTCGGCGGCGCGAATGAAATCGGCGATGTTGACGTTGTCCAGGTGCTGGGCGCCAGTAATGTGGGCGGCGGCGTAAGTAGGCTGGTCGCGGATATCGACCACCACTGCGCCTTGTTCGCGCAGGGCCTGGGCTTGTTCGGGAGGGATACGTTTGAATTCGCTCATGGCGGGCTCCTTGGGCGGGCGGCAAGCGGTGTCTAGCGCTTGGCGGCGGCCGGCTGTGTAACGGCAAGAGGGGGTGGGCACTGGCAGCGGTGGCGCTCGCCGGTGTCGATATTCATCAAGGTCATGGCGCCACCCCACACGCAGCCGGTGTCGAGGGCGAATACGCCGGGTTCATCGCAGTGGCCTTCCAGGGCCGCCCAGTGACCGAAGATGATCTTCGTGTCGCGGGTCTTGCGTTCCTTGTGGGCGAACCAGGGTTTATAGCCGGGCAGGGCGGTGTCGGCGCCTTCCTTGCTCTTGAGATCAAGTTTTCCTTCGGCGGTGCAGAAGCGCATGCGGGTGAAGTAATTGGTAATGACCCGCAGGCGAGCGACACCGGTGAGATCGTTATCCCACTTGACCGGCTCGTTACCGTACATACCGTCGAGGTAGGCGGTGTACAGGCTGTCGTCGGCGAGGGCGCATTCAACTTCGGCGGCACACTTGAGGGCTTTCTTCAGTGTCCATTGCGGCGCAATACCTGCATGGACCAGCGCGATATTGCGGCTTTCATCGTAATGCATGAGTTTTTGCCGACGTAGCCAGTCGAGCAGCTCGGCGCGGTCCGGTGCGTCGAGAATTTCCCGCAGGGTATCGCCCTTTTTCAGGCGTTCGATGTTATTCGCGGCGGCCAGCAGGTGCAGGTCATGATTGCCCAGAACACAGACCAACGAATTGCGCAGGCTATATAAGTAGCGCAGGGTCTGGAGTGACGCGGGGCCACGATTGACCAGGTCGCCCACCAGCCACAGGCGATCCTGCGCCGGGTCGAAGGCTACCCGTTCCAGCAGGCACTTGAGGGGCTCCAGGCAGCCTTGCAAATCCCCGACCGCATATGTCGCCATCAGTGCAGGGCTCCTGGCACGGCGAGCCGAAAAGGCTTGATCATGGCATCGAACACATGGCCATCGGTGGCTTTCATCTGATATGAGCCCTGCATGGTGCCAACCTTGGAGGTCATCACCGTGCCGCTGCTGTAGGTGTGGCTGGCGCCGCTGTCGATCAGTGGCTGCTGGCCGACGACGCCGGCGCCACGGACTTCTTCGACCTGGCCGTCACCGTCGGTGATCACCCAGTGGCGTGAGAGCAGTTTGGCCGGCACCAGCCCATTGTTTTTCACCGTGATGGTGTAGGCAAAGGCGAAGCGGTTTTGTTCAGGTTGCGATTGTTCCGCCAGGAAGCGGGTGACGACGCTGACGTCGATCTGGTAGCGAGGATCGGACATGCAAGAGGCCTTAAAAGCAAAAGCGGAAGACAGCAGATGCGGATCAGTCTAGGCCAAGAAGTGTGTACTAGGCCAGACATGCTGTCCGGCCTGGTGCACGGCAGGCTCAGTCCGCGGCTGGCGCAGGCTGGACGGCCAACTGGTCAGCCAGGCGCACGAACGCGGCCAGATCCAGTTGTTCGGGTCGCAGGCTGCCGTCGACGCCGGCGGCTTCGATCTCGGCGTTGCTCAACAGCGCCTTGAGCGTATTGCGCAGGGTTTTGCGCCGCTGGTTGAACGCCTCGCGTACGACGCGCTCAAGCAGTTTGTGATCCTTGGCCGGGTGTGGCAGCACTGCGTGGGGAACCAGGCGTACGATGGCCGAATCGACCTTCGGCGGCGGATTGAAGGCCCCCGGGCCGACGTTGAACAGATGTTCGACGCGGCAGTGGTATTGAACCATGATCGACAGGCGGCCCCAGTCACCGCCGCCAGGGCCGGCAGCCAGGCGTTCCACCACTTCTTTTTGCAGCATGAAGTGCATGTCGCGGATGATCCCGGCGTTATTCAGCAGGTGGAAAATCAGCGGCGTGGAAATGTTGTACGGCAGGTTACCCACCACGCGCAGGCTGTTGGGCGCGGCGTTAAGGGTATTGAAGTCGAACTTCAGTGCATCGCCTTGATGCAGGTTGAAGTTGGGCTTACCGGCGAACTGCTGATTGAGGATCGGGATCAGGTCTTTGTCCAGTTCCACCACGTCCAGCTGCCCACCGCTGGCCAGCAGGCCTTGGGTCAATGCTCCCTGGCCCGGGCCGATTTCCAGCAGGCGATCTTCCGGCTTGGCATGAATAGAGCGCAGGATTCGGTCGATCACGCCAGCGTCGTGCAGGAAGTTTTGCCCGAAGCGCTTACGCGCCCGGTGTTGGTAATGCTCGGTCATATACGGGTCTCGGCCATCCGGTAGGCGGTTTCCAGGGCCACGTGCAGGCTGCCGGTATCGATCTTGCCGCTGCCCGCCAGGTCCAGGGCGGTGCCATGGTCGACGGAGGTACGAATGATCGGCAGGCCCAGGGTCACGTTGACGGCGGCGCCGAAGCCTTTGTATTTCAGCACCGGCAGCCCCTGGTCATGGTACATCGCCAGCACTGCATCGCAGTGCTCCAGATATTTGGGGGTAAACAGAGTGTCTGCGGGCAGCGGGCCGCGCAGGTCCATGCCTTCTTGGCGCAGACGCTCCAGGGTGGGTTCGATGATGTCGATTTCTTCATAGCCCAAGTGGCCACCTTCTCCGGCATGAGGGTTGAGCCCGCAGACCAGGATACGCGGTTGGGCAATGCCGAATTTGTGGCGCATGTCGGCGTGCAGGATGCGTGTCACGCGCTCTATACGCTCGGCGGTGATGGCGTCGGCCACCTCGCGCAAGGGCAGGTGTGTAGTCACCAGCGCCACACGCAGGCCGCCCGTGGCCAGCATCATTACCACCTGCGCGGTGTGAGTCAGCTCGGCGAGAAACTCGGTGTGTCCGGAAAACGCGATGCCGGACTCGTTGATCACGCCCTTGTGCACCGGCGCGGTGATCATGCCGGCGAAGTCGCCGTCGAGGCAGCCTTGCCCGGCGCGAGTCAGGGTCTGTAACACAAATGCCGCATTAGCCTTGTCCAGGCGACCCGCTACGACCTTGGCCTGCAGCGGGGTGTCCCACACGTACAGGCTGCCGGCGGGCGCGGGCGCGTCAGGCCAATTGCCCGGTGACGCATCCAACAGGGTGACAGCCACACCCAGCTGCGCGGCCCGCTCAACGAGCAGGCCACGGCTGGTAATGGCAATCAGGGGGTGTGGCTGAGGTTGCGAGGCGAGCAGCAGGCACAGGTCTGGACCGATGCCGGCGGGCTCGCCGGGAGTCACCGCGAAACGCTTTGGTTTCACTGGGCTGCCTGGTCGGTGCCTGTTGGTCCGGCGCCTGGCAGCTTGATTTCCACATAGGCTTCGTCACGGATCTGACGCAACCAGGTTTGCAGCTCTTCGTCGTATTTGCGGTTACGCAGCACGTTCAGAGCCTGTTGCTCGCGAGCCTGGCTGGTGTTGTCGGTGGCACGACGGCCAAGGACTTCCAGGACATGCCAGCCGTATTGCGTCTTGAACGGCTTGGACAACACGCCCTGCGGAGTATCGGCCATCACCTGCTGGAACTCTGGTACCAAGGCTTTCGGATCGATCCAGTTCAGGTCGCCGCCGTTGAGGGCAGAACCCGGATCTTCCGAGAAACTCTTGGCCAGGGTGGCGAAGTCTTCACCGTTCTGGATACGGTCGTAGATCTTCTCGGCCAGCTCCTTGGTTTGCGCTTCGCTACGGATTTCGCTTGGCTTGACCAGGATGTGGCGAACATGCACTTCGTCTTTCAACGACGTCTGGCCGCCACGGCGCTCGAGCAACTTGAGGATGATGAAACCGCCTGGCGTGCGAGCTGGCTGAGTAATGCCGCCCACTTCCATGGCGCTCAGTTCACGATCGAACGGAGGTGGCAATTGAGCGGCTTTACGCCAGCCCATATCACCGCCTTCAAGGGCGTTGTCACTGCCGGACTGGGCGATCGCCATTTGCGCGAAATCGGCACCGGCCTTGAGGCGATCATAAATCGCCTTGGTTTTGGCAGCTGCCGCATTGAGTTGTTCGGAGTTGGCGCTGTCCGGGGTCGGAATCAGGATATTGGCCAGGTGCAGCTCTTCGGAAAGCTGCATCTTGCCCAGGTCCGATGCCAGGAAGTTCTTCACTTCCTGCTCCGAAACCTGGACGCGCTCAGCGACGCGGCGTTGACGTACACGGCTGATGATCATTTCACGGCGGATCTGGTCACGGGCGTCCTCGTAGGACAAACCATCGTGAGCCAGCGCCGCGCGGAACTGGTCAATGCTCATGTTGTTGCGTTGGGCAATGGTGCCCACTGCCTGGTTCAACTCTTCGTCCGAGATACGGATGCCGGAGCGTTCGCCGATCTGCAATTGCAGGTTCTCGACGATCAGGCGTTCCAGCACCTGCTGGTCCAGCACGCTGGTAGGTGGCACACCGCCGCCACGCTTGGCGATGGTCTGCTGAACTTCCTTGACCCGTTGGTCGAGTTGGCTCTGCATGATCACGTCGTTATCGACAATGGCCACCACTTTGTCCAACTGCTGGACCGCCGCGTGTGCCGAGACGGTCCCCAGGAACAGCGCGCCCAGTACGAGCGGGCGCAGACAATCAGAAAGCTTGATCTTCACGTTCACGATAACCTTGAATGCCTTTGTCGAGGAAGCTCTCTACCTTGGCGCCGGTCAGGCCGCCGAGTCCTTTGAGGACGATCTGGAAGAAGAGCCCGTGGTCACCCTTTTCGTTAAGCGGGGCGATCTGGGTGTATTCGTCGTTGGATACCCAGTAACGGTTGATGACGCGCAATTTCCAGCAGCAGTTGTCGTATTCGAAACCACCAAAAGCTTCCAGGGTGCGGTTGCGGGCATAGTCATACTGCCAGCGGGTGATCAGGTTCCACTGCGGAATGATCGGCCACATCATCGAGAAGTCGTGTTGTTGGATTTTGTAGTAATCCTTCACGAAGTTCGGATCACCTGGTTGGCCATAGTCACCCCCGAACTGCCACTTGCCGGTCAACTGGTTGTAGACCACCTGGTCGTTGCGATAGCGATAACCGAGGTTGACCACCTTGTTGGGGTTGTCTTCCGGTTGGTAGTGGAACATCGCGCTGCCGGAGCGAGCGCTGTGTTCCTCGGTATCCCAGTTGTAGTCGGCAGTGGCGCGCCAGTCGCGGTTGAAGCGGAATTCGTATTCCAGGGCAATAGGCGATACGTCGGACTGCGCATCGGCACGGTCGGCTGCCAGTACGCCTGGAAGCTGAACTTCACGGTCTTTGAAGTAAACCGCCTGGCCGACGCTGACGCGCTGACGTTCGAAACCGTTTTCTTCGATCCAGCGGCTGGTCAAGCCCAGGGACAGTTTGTTCTCGTCACCGATCCGGTCAGACCCGCTGAAGCGGTTGTCGCGGAACAACGAGGCGTAGCTGAACGAGTATTCGCTGGTGTCGAAGACCGGGATATCGCTCTGGTCCTTATTCGGGACATAGAGGTAGAAAGCCCGTGGTTCGAGGGTCTGGTTGTAATCTTTGCCGAACCAGTTGGTGTGGCGGTCGAAGTACAGGCCGCTGTCGATGCTGGCGATTGGTACTGCGCGATCTTGGGAACTCTTGAACTCATCTCCTGCAGCCAGCGAGTTCTTACCAATGGTGTCGAGGTCCAGATCATATTTGGTGTAAACGTACTTAAGCTTCGGTGTGATGAAGCCATACGATGTGGTAAGCGGCAACTCGACGCTCGGCGCCAGGTTCAGACGCGTACCATTTGCGCGAGTCAGCCCTCTTACGTTGGTATCCAGGCGATTGCTTATTACACCGTTTTCGTCAGTAAACGTGCCGTTTTCCAGATCCCGATCAAATCTTACAGCTTCGGTCTCATAGGCGAATCTCAAACCGCCCGGGTTATAAGGCAGCGCGCCATTGAAGGTAATCTGCGGCAACCGATCATACGGCGTGATCTGGGAAATCGTCGCCAGTTGGTAGGCCTGAAGGTTCAAACGAGCCTGATAGGAATCTCCGCGATACGTCACAGAGCCCTGCTGATTCAGGAAGTCCTGAGACTCCACCCCAATCTGGTTGCTTTTCAGATCCTGGAAGTAATAAGGATCGCTGATCCGGGTGTAATCCACCTGAGTCGACAACCGCGAATCCAACCCACCCTTATGCTGCCAATTGAGCATATAGCGGGTTTTCTCGTAATCGGTCTGCTTGCTGCGCTCGTCGTTGTCGTCGTTCAGGTACGCGCCGCCGAACTGACCTTCGCTGGCCTTGGTGAGGTAGCGGAATTCGCCTTCCATCAACAGGCCGCGCTTGGTCATGTATTGCGGGTACAACGTGGCGTCATAGTTTGGCGCCAGGTTGAAGTAGTACGGCGTGGTCAGCGTAAAGCCAGTCTCGCTGCCGGTGCTGAAGCTCGGCGGCAGGAAACCGGACTGACGACGATTGTCGATCGGGAAATAGATGTAAGGGGTGTACAGGATCGGGATGTTCTTGACCCGCAACGTCGCGTTGGTCGCCGTGCCGAAACCGGTGGCGGGGTTCAACGTAATGTTGTTGCCCTTGAGCTGCCAGGCGTTGCTGTCCGGCTCGCAGGTGGTGTACGTACCGTCCTTGAGACGGATGATCGCGTTTTCGGCACGCTTGGCGTACAGCGCATTGCCGCGGATTCGCGACTTGTGCATCACATATTCGGCGTTGTCGATCTGCGCGGCGCCGGTGTCCAGTTGAACCTGGGCGTGGTCGCCGACGATCAGCGCACCGTTGTCACGCAGGCGCACGTTGCCGTTCAGCTCGCCACGGTTCTCGGCCTGGTACAGGCTGGCTTCCTGGGATTCGAGCTGCATGCTGCCCTGGCGCATGACGACATCACCGGCCAGGGTCGCGACTTGCGATTCCTGCTCGTAACGAGAGGCCTTGGCACCGATGAAGGTCGGCGCGTCGCTCTTGTTCGTCTTGTCGTTCATGCCCGGACGCGTCGGTTCGATGTACGCACCGCCGCAATATGGACCGGTTTCGGCCAATTGGGCTGCGGTCAGCTTGTCGCGCGGCACCCAATCCAGGTGGCTGTAGTCGGCGCTGCGCGAACGCAGGCCGCGGCCCTTGGCTTCGGTGACCAGTGCGGTCTTGGGCTCGGCCTCGGTGCTGCCACCCGCCTCGGCCTGTGCCGTGCTGTTGGCCGAGCTGACGGCAGCGCCGTCATGCACCGGACGCGGTGGTAGCGGGGCTGCGGCGGTTTTCGGCGCGCAATCCCAGGCACCCGAAGCAGAGACTGAGCAGTCATACTGTTCCGCGGCGACCACGAATGAGGTGGCGAAGGGTTGCATGGCCAGCAGACTGCCGGTTACCAGCAACGGAAATTTTCTACGAAACGCGGGGGATTTCAATGCCATCTTATTAGTCCGGGCTTCCTGCGTGCCATCTGCCCGCGGTGTGGGCCGCACGCCTCTCGATGGTCTGAAAAAGATGCGTGATAATAAAGCATGACCCGCTTGACGGCTAGCGCCGTCGGAGACCCTTGTAATGCCCGAGCAAGATCTACGTTTACAACAGCTGAAAGTCTGGCTGGATGAGCAGTTGCCGATCCTTTTCAACGCTCAGGACTGGGGCGTCGTACCCCCGGCCACATTGACCGCGGCCAGCAGCGACGCGAGTTTCAGGCGGTACTTTCGATGGGAGGGCGGTGGCCGGACTTTCGTGGTAATGGACGCGCCGCCCCCCCAGGAAAACTGCAAACCTTTCGTCGATATCGCCCATTTACTTGCGACGTCGGGCATAAATGTTCCAAAAATTTATGCGCAGGATCTGCCGCGAGGCTTTCTTTTGCTCAATGACCTGGGCACAAAAACCTACCTGGACGTGATCGACGAGCACAACGCCGATCAATTATTCGCCGACGCCATCGATGCCTTGCTGGCCTTCCAGCAGTTGCCAATGGATGCACCGCTGCCCAGTTACGACGTCGCCCTGCTGCGTCGCGAGTTGGAACTGTTTCCCGAGTGGTACGTGCGCCGCCACCTGGGTATCGACATGGATACCCAGCAACAAGCGCTCTGGCAGCGCGTCAGCGACCGGTTGATCGACAGCGCCCTGGCGCAGCCGAAGGTGCTGGTGCACCGCGACTACATGCCGCGCAACCTGATGATCAGCGAGCCGAACCCCGGTGTGCTGGATTTCCAGGATGCGGTCTACGGCCCGGTCACCTACGACATCACCTGCCTGTTCAAGGACGCCTTTCTCAGCTGGCCCCAGGCCCGTGTGCGGGCATGGCAGCGTGTTTATTGGGAGCGCGCCGTGCAACTGGGTATTCCGGTGCAGACGGATTTCAATGAGTTCCTGCGTGCCAGCGACCTGATGGGCGTGCAGCGCCACCTCAAGGTGATCGGTATTTTTGCGCGTATTTGCCATCGCGACGGCAAGCCTCGTTATCTGGCGGACGTGCCGCGCTTCTTCGCCTTTATAGAGGCGGTCTTGGCTGAGCGTTCGGAGCTGAGCGAACTCTCCGAATTGTTGACCAGCCTGCGCCAGCCCGCGGAGGCGGTGGTATGAAGGCCATGATCCTGGCCGCCGGCAAAGGCGAGCGGATGCGTCCGCTCACCTTGCACACGCCCAAGCCGCTGGTGCAGGCCGGCGGCAAACGCTTGATCGAGTATCACCTGGAGGCGCTGGCCAGGGCCGGTTTCACCGACATCGTGATCAACCATGCCTGGCTTGGCCAGCAGATCGAAAGCTACCTGGGCGACGGCGCGCAATTTGGTCTGCGCATCCGTTACTCCCCGGAAGGCGAGCCGCTGGAGACCGGCGGCGGGATTTTCCAGGCACTGCCTTTGTTAGGAGACGAACCCTTCCTGGTGGTCAATGGCGATATCTGGACCGATTACGACTTCAGCCGGCTCAAGCAACCGCTCCAGGGCCTGGCGCACCTGGTCATGGTCGATAACCCGGCGCATCACCCGTCGGGTGGTGACTTCTACCTGGATCACGGTCTGCTTCATGATGCGGCGCCCGGTGCCGATAACCTGACCTTCAGTGGCATTTCCGTGCTCCACCCTCAGTTGTTCGCGGGTTGCAGCGCGGGTGCCTTCAAGCTGGCGCCGCTGTTGCGGGCGGCCATGGCGAAAGGTCAGGTAACGGGGGAGCACATGGCAGGACGCTGGATTGATGTCGGCACGCTGGAGCGCCTGGCGCAAGTCGAAACCCTGCTCACAGCGGGGCAGTAGCATGTTGTGGCCAGGGACGCTGATCGGCGCCGGGGCTGGCTATGCCATTGCCAGTATTCCGGGGGCTTTGTTAGGGGCGCTGTTGGGGCAGGCGCTGGATCGTCGCCTGCAACTGCACAGTTGGGCGCAGTTGCGCGAACGCCTGGGCGGCCGCCCGGCGTTACGCAATGACGAATTGCTGTTTGTGTTGTTGGGGCGGCTGGCCAAGAGCAATGGCCGCGTGGTGGACGGGCATATCCAGCAGGCGCGCCAAGAGATGCGCGCGCTGGACATGAGCGCATCGGCCCAGCGTCGGGCGATTGCGGCGTTCAACCGGGGCAAGTCCGGTTCTGACCGTGTGCGCAGGTACCTGCGCGTGCTCAAGGCTCAACCCCATGCCGCCGAAGGCGTATTGCGAGCGTGTTGGCGGATGGTCTGGGCGGACGGTCGCGCGGACGATGCGGAGCGCGATCTGATCAATCAATGGGGCCGCTGGCTCGGCTGGACACCGCAACAGCTCAAGGCTCTGGCCGCTGACTACACCCCCGAGCGCAAGCCGTTGGCGAACCGAGGCGCGAGTTATCAAGACGCCTTGCGCCTGCTCGGAGTAACGGCTACCACGGAACCGTCGGCGATCAAGCGTGCTTATCGCCGCCTGCTCAGCCGCCACCACCCGGACAAGATCGCCGGCACCGGCGCCAGCCCGGCGCAGGTGCGTGAAGCTACCGAACGCACGCGCGAGTTGCATAACGCCTACGCATTGATTCGCGAACGCCGGGATTTTCGTTAGTCGCCGCCGTTCAAGGGAGTGCTGTTCTTCAATCTGTGTTGGCCTGGGGGCTTAACCAACCGCGGATCCTGCGGTACAGCTGCTCCTGCTCGGCGGCGCTGTTGCCGGGCAGGGTCTTGAGCGACACCTGCTTATAGCCGTCATTCTTCAAACGCTTGGCCGCTTGCAGGCGGGCCAGGGCGTTTTTGCTGGCTTGCGGGATATCCTGATAGAAGACATCGGCGGTCGGCAGTTTCAAGCCTGGGGCCAGTTGCTGCACATCCGGCTGCCGGCCGTGGGGTGTCTTGGCGTCGACCATGACCAGTTTCTGCACCTGGGCCGGCTGCTTCTCGCTCAAGTAGCGCGCGGCCCACCAGGCCCCGGTGCCATGGCCGAGCAGTACCACGCTGCGTGCGCTCTGGGTCTGGGCGAACGCCACGGCGGCGTCGATGCGATCAAAGATACGCGACGCATCGGTTTTATCCTGCTCGTCGGCACCCGGAACCACCGAAGGGTCGGTGCCCTCGGCTTCGGCGCTGGCGGCTTGCTCGATGGGTTTGTCGGCGGTGCTGGCTTCCTTGCTGCTGGTGTCGACCGTGGCGTTGGGTGCTTCCATGACACGCGGCGGCAGCGTGTCTACGCTGACGTCCGGCAACGACAGGCTCAGGCTGCCCCAATTGGCGTCCGGCAATTTGCGGCGCAACGGGCCGATTGCCTGCGGCCAGTCAGCATTTTCACCGGCGCCCGGTACGATAATCACCAGACCTTCGGGTTCGGCGCTGTTGGCCGGTTTCCACAGGGCCAGGAAAGAATCGCTGCCGGCCTGTAATTGCTGTTGCTCCTGTTGCGGGATTTTGCGTTCCAGAGCGCTGGCCTCTGCCTGGCTGCGTTCGGGCAGAGGTTGGCGTTCCACGGGCTTTTCGGCTTCTGGCGCGGGAGCGTCAGCGGCCTGTACGGAAAAGGCACTGGTAAAAAGCAGCGACAGGCACAATGCTGGCAGTGCCGAGCGGTGGTGAAAGGGCATCGTTAATTCCCGGCCAGAAGTGATTCCAGCAGCCTAATGGGTTGGTCAGTATTTGTCAGTGATGTGAGACGTGGATCATGGGTTTTCGCTGTCTGCTGGTTATCGGCTGTTGGTGCGTTGCCTTGATGGCAAACGCCGCTCCCGCGTCTGCCGTCGGGCCGGCGCAGTTGACCGCGCAGCAGCGCGAATGGCTGGCGGCGCACCCGGAACTGCGCGTGGGTGTGGTACTGCAAGCGCCTTATGCGCAATACGATCGGCGCCTGCAGCGCTTGTCCGGGGCCAACGTTGAGTTGATGCAGTGGCTGGCCAAGGCGCTGAATATCGAGCTGACCTGGCGCAATTTTCCCTCTCAGGAGCAGCTCGAAGAGGCTGTGCGCGAAGGTGAAGTGGACATCGCGCCCGGCCTGCAGCAAACCCCGGCCGGCCTGCGCCTGTGGTTGTTCAGCGACCCCTACATGCGCGTGCCCCAGCGTGTGGTCGGCATTCGGGAGGGCGGCGGTGCGGTGGAGCTGGAAAAACTCGATGATCAATCTCGCGTCGCGGTGCGCATGCCCAGCGCCGTGGCCGATTACCTGCGCAGCACGTACCCCAATCTGAATCTGCAAGGCGTGCCCATCGAGCGTCAGGCCCTGCAGTTGCTGGTCAGCCAGCAGGCGCGCTACGCCGTGGTGGATGAAGCGCAACTGAGCCGTTTATCAGCGGAGGCGGAATTCGCCGGGCTGGCGGTGGTGGGCGATATCGGCCTGCCGCAACTCTTGCGCGTGGCCACCCGCCGCGAATGGCCGCAGCTGGCCGGCATCATGGAAAGCGCGCTGCGCGCCATCCCCGCCCGTGACCTGGACCAACTGCACACCCGTTGGCTGCAGCCCCAATACCCTCGGCTGTCGCAATCTCCCGGGCTGTGGCAAAACCTCAGCCTGTTGCTGGGCCTGCTGCTGCTCGCCAGCCTGGCGGTGGTGGTCTGGCAGCGCCGCCACCAGCGCCAGCTGGAACACGATCTGCTGGCCGCCCGTGAAGAAAGCGCCGCCCGCGCCGCCGGTGCCCAGGCGTTACGGTTGACGCAGTTTTCCATCGATCAAAGCACTGTCGGCATTCTCTGGGTCAACTGGGACAGCCATGTACGCTATGCCAACCGGGCGGCCGAGACCATGCTCGGTTATGGCCCCGGCGCTTTGATCGAGCGACCGCTGGTCGACCTTGACCCCACGCTGGACATGGACCGCTGGCTCAACCTGTGGAAGCGCGCGCGGGCCAGCGAAGAGGGGCCGCAGAATTTCGCCACCGATTGTGTGCGCGCCGATGGCAGCATCCTGCCGGCTAACGTCTCCTTGAGTTTTGTACGCTTTGCCGACGCCGAATACCTGGTGGTCTACCTCAACGACGTCACCGAACTGCGCCGCACCCTGGCCGCCCTGTTGCAAAGCGAGGCGCAACTGCGCGAGCTGTCGGCCCACCTGGAAACCGTGCGCGAAGAAGAAAAGGCCCGCATCGCCCGGGAAGTACACGACGAACTCGGGCAGATGCTCACCGTGCTCAAGCTGGAAACCTCGATGTGCGAGCTGGCCTACGCGCAGTTGGACCCCGGCCTGCATGAGCGCTTGAACAGCATGAAGCGCCTGATCGCTCAGCTGTTCCAATTGGTGCGCGACGTGGCTACCGCGTTGCGCCCGCCGATTCTCGACGCAGGCATTGCCTCGGCCATCGAGTGGCAGGCCCGGCGCTTCGAAGCGCGCACGCACATTCCTTGCCTGGTGCAAGTGCCGGATAACCTGCCGGCGCTGAGCGACGCCAAGGCCGTCGGCCTGTTTCGCATCCTGCAAGAGGCACTGACCAATGTGATGCGCCATGCCCAGGCGCATACTGTGGAACTGAGCCTGGCGATCGAAGGTGCCGACCTGCGCCTGACCATCAGTGACGATGGTGTCGGCTTCGTTCCGGCCCAAGGTCGAGCGACCTCGTTCGGCCTGGTCGGCATGCGCGAGCGGGTGTTGATCATGGGCGGCCAACTGAGCCTGCACAGCGAGCAGGGGGAGGGCACCACCCTGAGCGTGACGGTGCCGTTGGATGCCTGACAATAAGAGGAAGCCCTTGTGATACGTGTACTGGTAGCCGAAGACCACACCATCGTCCGTGAAGGCATCAAGCAATTGATCGGCCTGGCCAAAGACCTGCAGGTGGTGGGGGAGGCGAGCAATGGCGAGCAGTTATTGGAGACGCTGCGCCACGTCGCCTGTGAGGTGGTGCTGCTGGACATCTCAATGCCCGGCGTCAATGGCCTGGAAGCGATTGCGCGGATTCGTGCATTGAACAACCCGCCGGCGATCCTGGTGCTGTCGATGCATGACGAAGCGCAGATGGCCGCGCGGGCCTTGAAGGTCGGCGCCGCCGGCTACGCCACCAAGGACAGTGATCCGGCGTTGCTGCTCACGGCGATTCGCAAGGTGGCGGCCGGCGGGCGTTATATCGACCCTGACCTGGCCGACCGGATGGTCTTCGAAGTCGGCCTCACCGATGCCCGCCCCCTGCATTCATTGCTTTCGGAGCGCGAGTTCTCGGTGTTCGAACGCCTGGCGCAGGGCGCCAATGTCAATGACATCGCCCAGCAACTGGCCCTCAGCAGCAAGACCATCAGCACCCACAAGGCGCGCCTGATGCAGAAGCTTAATATCACCTCCCTGGCCGAGCTGGTGCGGTACGCCATGGAACACAAGCTTCTGTAGCGGCATATCTATTTGCGACACCCCGCAAAACCGCGCCGCACCCATTTTTGCCGCTTGCAGCTGGGTTCTTGCCGCCGCACTGTCCGGTGCCCGCCATCGGTGTAGGGCGATCCCTACCCCCAACCTTCCAACCGGCTGATGTGATTCTCTCCTGGCCCCCGATTTCCGGGGCTTCGCGCCTGGACTACGCTTGTGCCACAGCAGTCCAAAATAAAAGGTGCGGGTATGAGCGAGGTGGATTCAAATGATGTGCTGGTCAGCTTTCGTGGCGTGCAGAAAAGCTACGACGGCGAGAACCTGATCGTCAAAGACCTCAACCTGGAGATTCGCAAGGGCGAGTTCCTCACCTTGCTTGGGCCTTCCGGCTCGGGCAAGACCACCAGCCTGATGATGCTCGCGGGTTTCGAAACGCCGACCGCCGGTGAAATCCAGCTGGCCGGGCGCTCCATCAACAACGTGCCGCCGCATAAGCGCGATATCGGCATGGTGTTCCAGAATTACGCGTTGTTCCCACACATGACCGTTGCCGAGAACCTCGCATTCCCATTGTCGGTGCGCGGTTTGAGCAAGACCGACATCAGCGAGCGCGTCAAGCGCGTGCTCAGCATGGTCCAACTCGACGCCTTCGCCCAGCGCTACCCGGCGCAGCTCTCCGGCGGTCAGCAACAGCGCGTGGCCTTGGCCCGGGCGCTGGTGTTCGAACCGCAACTGGTGCTGATGGACGAACCCCTCGGCGCACTCGATAAGCAACTGCGCGAACACATGCAGATGGAGATCAAGCACCTGCACCAGCGCCTCGGGGTGACCGTGGTGTACGTGACCCACGACCAGGGCGAAGCCTTGACCATGTCCGACCGCGTGGCGGTGTTCCACCAGGGCGAGATCCAGCAGATCGCCGCGCCGCGCACCCTGTATGAAGAGCCGAAGAACACCTTCGTGGCTAACTTCATTGGCGAAAACAACCGTCTCAACGGCCGCCTGCACAGCCGCAGCGGCGAACGTTGCGTGGTTGAGCTGGCGCGGGGCGAGAAGGTCGAGGCGCTGGCGGTGAACGTCGGCCAGGTCGGCGGCCCGGTGACGCTGTCGGTGCGCCCGGAACGCGTCAGCCTCAATGGCTCCAGCGAAAGCTGCGTCAATCGCTTCTCAGGGCGCGTGGCGGAGTTCATCTACCTGGGCGACCACGTGCGCGTGCGCCTGGAAGTCTGCGGCAAGACCGATTTTTTTGTGAAACAACCGATCGCCGAGCTGGACCCAGCCCTGGCCGTCGGCGACGTGGTACCGATTGGCTGGCAAGTCGAGCACGTTCGCGCACTCGACCCCCTTCTAGAGGCGAATTGATCGCCCCCATGGCTTCACCAACCCTGCACGTGGAGAGAACAACAATGTTGAGATCCCTGAAGTATTCGGCCCTGGCAATTGGCTTGATGGGCGCAACGCATGCCATGGCCGGCCCGGACCTGACCGTCGTGTCGTTCGGCGGCGCGAACAAGGCGGCGCAGGTCAAGGCCTTCTACGCACCGTGGGAAAGCGCAGGCAACGGCAAGATCGTCGCCGGTGAATACAACGGTGAAATGGCCAAGGTCAAAGCCATGGTTGACACCAAGAGCGTGTCCTGGGACCTGGTGGAGGTGGAGTCGCCGGAACTGTCCCGTGGCTGTGACGAAGACATGTTCGAGCCCCTGGACCCGAAACTGTTTGGCAACACCGCCGACTACGTGAAGGGCGCGATCCAGCCGTGCGGGGTGGGCTTCTTCGTATGGTCGACGGTGCTCGCCTACAACGCTGACAAACTGACTTCGGCGCCAACCAGCTGGGCGGATTTCTGGGACACCAAGAAATTCCCGGGCAAGCGCGGCCTGCGCAAAGGCGCCAAATACACCCTGGAATTCGCGCTGATGGCCGACGGCGTTGCGCCGAAGGACGTCTACAAAGTGCTGGCCGGCAAAGATGGCCAGGACCGTGCGTTCAAGAAACTCGATGAACTCAAACCGTCGATTCAATGGTGGGAAGCCGGCGCTCAACCGCCGCAGTACCTGGCCTCCGGTGACGTGGTGATGAGCTCGGCCTACAACGGTCGCATCGCCGCCGTGCAGAAAGAAAGCAACCTGAAAGTGGTGTGGAACGGCGGTATCTACGACTTCGACGCCTGGGCCATTCCAAAAGGCCTGGCCAAGGACCGTGCCGAAGCGGCGAAGAAATTCATCGCTTTCTCGGTCGCGCCGCAGCAGCAGAAGACCTACTCGGAAAACATCGCCTACGGCCCGGCCAATACCCAAGCCGTCCCGCTGCTGGCCAAGGACATCCTCAAGGACATGCCGACCACCCCGGAAAACATCGCCAACCAGGTGCAGATCGACGTGAGCTTCTGGGCGGATAACGGCGAGCAGCTTGAGCAGCGCTTCAATTCCTGGGCTGCCAAGTAACACCGCATAACCCTGTGGGAGGGGGCAAGCCCACTCCCACAGGGGATTTCTTGTGTGTGTGAGATTGCATTCATTTTCAAGTTTCGGAGTCAGCCATGGCCATCGCCGTTCCCTCTAACGAGGTCGACAGCCCCACCCTCAAGCAGCGCCTGGCGCGTGCGGAGCGGCTCAATCGCTGGAAAGCCCAGGCTTTGATTGCGCCGCTGGTGCTGTTTTTGCTGCTGGTGTTCCTGGTGCCGATTGTTGCGCTGCTCTACAAAAGCGTCGGCAACCCGGAAGTGGTCGGCGGTTTGCCGCGTACCGTGGTGGCGGTGAAGGCGTGGGACGGGCGTGGCCTGCCGGGTGAGCCGGTGTACCAGGCCCTCAGCGAGGACTTGGGCGAGGCGCGCAAAAACCAGACCCTGGGCGATCTGTCCAAGCGCTTGAACATGGAACTGGCCGGCTATCGCAGCCTGCTGACTAAAACCGCGCGGGCGCTGCCGTTCACCGACGCGCCCGCCTCTTATAAAGAAGCGCTGGAAAACCTTGATGAGCGCTGGGGCGACCCGGCGTACTGGCAGGCGATCCGGCGCAATACCAGCAGCGTCACGCCTTTTTACCTGCTGGCGGCCGTGGATCACCGTATCGACGACCTCGGCGAAGTGGCGCCGGCCACTCCAGACCAGGCGATCTATCTGGATATCTTCGCTCGCACCTTCTGGATGGGTCTGGTGATCACCGCCATTTGTTTGCTGCTGGCGTATCCGTTGGCCTACTTGCTGGCCAATCTGCCGGCGCGCAAAAGCAACCTGCTGATGATCCTGGTGCTGCTGCCGTTCTGGACCTCGATCCTGGTGCGGGTGGCGGCATGGATCGTGCTGCTGCAATCCGGTGGCCTGATCAACAGCGCGCTGTTGAGCATGGGCTTGATCGATAAGCCTCTGGAGCTGGTGTTCAACCGCACCGGAGTCTATATCTCGATGGTGCATATCCTGCTGCCGTTCATGATTCTGCCGATCTACAGCGTGATGAAGGGCATCTCGCCGACCTACATGCGTGCGGCGATTTCCCTGGGCTGCCATCCGTTCAGCAGTTTCTGGCGCGTGTACTTTCCGCAGACCTACGCCGGCGTCGGCGCCGGTTGCCTGCTGGTGTTCATCCTGGCGATTGGTTACTACATCACCCCGGCGCTGCTGGGCAGCCCGAACGACCAGATGGTCAGCTACTTCGTGGCCTTCTATACCAACACCAGCATCAACTGGGGCATGGCCACGGCACTGGGCGGCCTGCTGCTGCTGGCGACGGTTTTGCTGTACCTGATCTACAACCGGCTGGTAGGCGCCAGCCGCCTGCGCCTGAGCTGAGGAGACGTTGCGATGCTGAGCCCTTATATGTCACCGGTGGAACGGGTGTGGTTTTACAGCTTGCGGATTCTCTGCGGCCTGATCCTGTTGTTTCTGATACTGCCCGTGCTGGTGATCATCCCGTTGTCGTTCAACAGCGGCAGTTTTCTGGTGTACCCGCTGCAAGGCTTCTCCCTGCACTGGTACCAGGATTTCTTCGCTTCGGCGGAATGGATGCGCGCGCTGAAAAACAGCATCATCGTCGCCCCGGCGGCCACGGTGCTGGCCATGGTATTCGGCACCCTGGCGGCCATCGGGCTGACCCGTGGGCACTTCCCCGGCAAGGCGCTGGTGATGGCCATGGTAATTTCGCCGATGGTGGTGCCGGTGGTGATCATCGGCGTGGCCAGCTACCTGTTCTTCGCGCCGTTGGGCCTGGGCAACAGTTTCTTCTCGCTGATCGTGGTGCATGCGGTGCTGGGTGTGCCGTTCGTGATCATCACCGTGTCCGCCACTTTGCAGGGGTTCAACCATAACCTGGTGCGCGCGGCGGCCAGCCTGGGGGCTTCGCCGTTGACGGCGTTTCGCCGGGTGACATTACCGTTGATCGCGCCGGGGGTGATCTCCGGAGCGCTGTTTGCCTTTGCCACCTCGTTCGATGAGGTGGTGGTGACGCTGTTTCTCGCCGGGCCCGAGCAAGCGACCTTGCCTCGCCAGATGTTCAGCGGCATTCGCGAAAACCTCAGCCCCACCATCGCGGCAGCGGCGACGTTGCTGATTGCCTTCTCGGTGCTGCTGTTGCTGACCCTTGAGTGGTTGCGCGGGCGTAGCGAGAAACTGCGCACCGCCCAGGTTTAAAGGTCAATACAGATCAAACTGCGGGAGAGGCCTGCCCCTCCCACTTAGGTTCCTTGACCATTCAGCCGCTGAATGGAAGACAACCTGTTTCAGTCAGCTACTCTTGTGCCAGCCCATCCATTAAAAAGAGGCCGCGCACATGAGTACTTCCTCATTCAAGATCGCCCACAAACTACTGACCGGCGCCGGTGCCATCGAGCAATTGGCCGCCGAGCTGACGCGCCTGGATGTGGATAACCCGCTGATCGTCACCGATGCTGCACTGGTCCAGTCCGGCACGGTGGCGCTGGCGCTTGAACATTTGGGCGAGCGCAGCTACGAGATTTTCGACCGCGTGAAGCCCGACCCCGAGATTGCCATCGTCGAGGATTGCATGCAGGCGTACCGTGACGGTGGGCACGACGGCTTGATCGGCGTGGGCGGCGGCAGCGCCATCGACATTGCCAAAAGCGTGGCCGCCTATGCCGGTTACCACGGTGCGCTGCAAGACTTGTTCGGCGTCGACCAGGTGCCGCGCAAAGGCCCGCCGCTGATTGCGATTCCCACCACCGCCGGCACCGGTTCGGAGGTGACCAATGTGGCGATCCTCTCCGACAAGGTCGCCCAGCTTAAAAAAGGCATCGTCAGCGACTACCTGTTGCCGGATGTCGCGCTGATCAGCCCGCAGATGACCCTGACGTGCCCGCGCAGCGTCACCGCCGCCAGTGGTGTGGACGCGCTGGTGCACGCGATCGAATCCTACTTGTCGCTCAACGCCTCGCCGATCACCGATGCGCTGGCCATTGGCGCGATCAAACTGATCGTCAACGCGCTGCCCAAGGCCTACGCCAATCCGGCCAACCTGCAGGCGCGCGATGATATGGCCACCGCCAGTCTTATGGCCGGGATGGCTTTCGGCAACGCCGGCGTGGGTGCCGTGCATGCGCTGGCCTATCCGCTGGGTGGGCGCTACAACGTCGGACACGGCGTGAGCAATTCGTTGCTGCTGCCCTATGTGATGCACTGGAACAAGTTGGCGTGTGTCGAACGTATGCGCGACATCGCCGAGGCGATGGGGGTAGAAGTGGCAGGCTTGAGCGTCACTGAGGCCGCCGACCGGGCCGTCGACGCGATGGCGCGCCTGTGCGCGGATGTGGAGATTCCCTCCGGGCTGCGCAATTTCGGAGTGACCGAGGATGCCATCCCCGCCATGGCGGCCGAGGCGGCAGGTATCGAGCGCCTGATGCGCAACAACCCGCGCAAGCTCAGCGCGGCCGACATCGAGAAAATCTACCGGGCCGCCTACTAGCCATTGAGCCAGGTCACGGTGCGCGCGGCAAAGCATGAGGTATACAATGCGCGCCATCGTGATTTAGCTCAGAAAAGGTGCGTCATGCAGCCCTTCGTCATTGCTCCATCGATTCTCTCCGCCGACTTCGCCCGCCTGGGCGAAGAAGTGGACAAGGTATTGGCCGCCGGTGCCGACTTTGTCCATTTCGATGTCATGGACAACCACTATGTGCCCAACCTCACCATCGGCCCGATGGTCTGCGCGGCGCTGCGCAAGTACGGCATCACCGCGCCGATCGACGCGCACCTGATGGTCAGCCCGGTGGATCGCATCATCGGCGACTTCGTCGACGCCGGCGCCACGTACATCACCTTTCACCCGGAAGCCTCGCTGCATGTGGATCGCACTCTGCAGTTGATCCGCGAAGGCGGCTGCAAGGCCGGCCTGGTGTTCAACCCGGCCACGCCGCTGGACGTGCTCAAGTACGTAATGGACAAGGTCGACATGGTGTTGCTGATGAGCGTCAACCCAGGCTTCGGCGGGCAGAAGTTCATCCCCGGCACCCTCGACAAGCTGCGCGAAGCCCGCGCGCTGATCGATGCGTCGGGGCGTGATATCCGCCTGGAAATCGACGGTGGAGTTAACGTCAACAACATTCGCGAAATCGCCGCCGCCGGCGCCGACACGTTTGTGGCCGGCTCGGCGATCTTCAACGCCCCGGACTATCAGGACGTCATCGCCACGATGCGCGCCGAACTGGCGCTGGCGCGTCCATGAGCGGCTTTGAGCAGTTGTTCCCCGGCAAATTGCCACGGCTGGTGATGTTCGATCTGGACGGTACGTTGATCGATTCGGTGCCCGACCTGGCGGCGGCGGTGGACCAGATGCTGCTCAAGCTGGGGCGCAAGCCGGTGGGCATTGAGGCTGTGCGCGAATGGGTCGGCAACGGCGCGCAGATGCTGGTGCGCCGCGCCCTGGCCAATCACATCGATGCCGAAGGTGTCGATGACGTCGAGGCCGAGCGGGCGCTGGAATTGTTCAACGAAGCGTATGAAGGCGGCCACGAGCTGACCGTGGTCTACCCCGGCGTGCGGGACACCCTCAAATGGTTGAGCAAGCAGGGCGTGGAAATGGCCCTGATCACCAACAAACCGGAGCGCTTTGTCGCGCCGTTGCTGGACCAGATGAAAATCGGTCGTTATTTCCGCTGGATCATCGGCGGCGATACCTTGCCGCAGAAGAAGCCAGACCCGGCGGCGCTGTTTTTTGTGATGAAAATGGCCAATATCCCGGCCTCCCAGTCGTTGTTCGTCGGCGATTCGCGCAGTGACGTGCTGGCGGCCAAGGCGGCGGGCGTGCAGTGTGTGGCGCTCAGTTACGGCTACAACCATGGTCGGCCGATTGCTGAAGAATCGCCGGCGCTGGTGATCGATGACCTGCGACGGTTAATCCCCGGTTGCCTGGGAGCGGGCGCTGAGATAACGTTGCCCGACCTTGATCCGTCCCCTTCTGGAAATGCCATCGTGGTGGTCACTCGCAAGCTCTGGATGAAAGTCATGAAGGCCCTGGCCCGCTGGCGTTGGCGCGCCTGACCGATCCTGGCCGCGCCCTGCGGCACGTTTTGCCTACCTGACCGTCAGACCCTCACACCACGAGGCACCTCATGAACCGTGAAGAATTCCTGCGTTTGGCCGCTGCCGGCTATAACCGCATTCCCCTGGCCTGCGAAACCCTGGCCGACTTCGATACGCCGCTGTCGATCTACCTGAAGCTGGCCGACCAGCCTAATTCCTATCTGTTGGAATCGGTACAGGGCGGCGAGAAGTGGGGCCGTTACTCGATCATCGGCCTGCCGTGCCGCACCGTGCTGCGGGTGTATGACCACCACGTCAGCATCACCCATGATGGTGTCGAGATCGAAAGCCATGATGTAGAAGACCCGCTGGCCTTCGTCGAGGCGTTCAAGGCGCGCTATAACGTGCCGACCATTGCCGGCCTGCCACGTTTTAACGGTGGCCTGGTGGGCTATTTCGGCTACGACTGCGTGCGCTATGTGGAGCAACGCCTGGGCAAGTGCCCGAACCCGGATCCCCTGGGCGTACCGGACATCCTGCTGATGGTCTCCGACGCAGTGGTGGTGTTCGACAACCTGGCCGGCAAGATGCACGCCATTGTCCTCGCCGACCCGTCCCAACCTGACGCGTTCGAGCAAGGCCTGGCCAGCCTTGAAGCGCTGCTGGAAAAGCTGCGCCAACCGATCACCCCGCGCCGCGGTCTGGACCTGAGCCGTCCGCCGGCGGCCGACCCGGTGTTCCGCTCCAGCTTTACCCAGAATGACTACGAGCGCGCGGTCGACACCATCAAGGAATACATCCTCGCCGGTGACTGCATGCAAGTGGTGCCGTCGCAACGCATGTCCATCGATTTCAAGGCTGCCCCCATTGACCTGTACCGGGCGCTGCGCTGCTTCAACCCGACGCCGTACATGTACTTCTTCAACTTCGGCGACTTCCACGTGGTGGGCAGTTCGCCGGAAGTGCTGGTGCGTGTCGAAGACAACCTGATCACCGTGCGCCCGATCGCCGGTACCCGCCCGCGCGGCGCGACCGAAGAAGCGGACCTGGCGCTGGAGGAAGACCTGCTGAGCGACGACAAGGAAATCGCCGAGCACCTGATGCTGATCGACCTGGGCCGCAACGACACCGGGCGTGTCTCGGAAATCGGCTCGGTCAAGCTCACCGAGAAGATGGTGATCGAGCGCTATTCCAACGTGATGCACATCGTGTCCAACGTCACCGGCGAGTTGAAAGCCGGGCTCACCGCAATGGACGCACTGCGGGCGATTCTGCCGGCGGGTACGTTGTCGGGTGCGCCGAAGATTCGGGCGATGGAAATCATCGACGAACTGGAGCCGGTCAAGCGTGGTGTGTATGGCGGTGCGGTAGGGTATTTCGCCTGGAACGGCAACATGGATACCGCGATTGCGATCCGCACTGCGGTGATTAAGGATGGGGAGCTGCACGTTCAGGCCGGTGGCGGCATTGTCGCCGACTCGGTGCCGGCCCTCGAATGGGAGGAAACCTTGAACAAGCGCCGCGCGATGTTCCGCGCCGTGGCGTTGGCCGAACAGACCCCGCAGGATTGATGGCGGCCACAATGTGGGAACGGGGCACCGTCCCACATTGCTTCGCACGGGTCAGAAGTCCAGGCTGACACCGACGCTGACCCCTTGCTGGGTCAGGTTGTCATCCTTTCTCAGGTTATACGCGGCCTTCAGCGCCAGCTCCTGGGTCAGTCGATGGCTGACCCCCAGGCTCAAGCGGTCCGAATTGCTGCGCGGCGTGTAGCCATCCAGTTTGAAATCGATCCCCTGCACGCTGTTGAGCGAAATCTTCACCTTCTGGGTGTCGTTTTCGAACTCATGTTCGTGGGCCACTTCGCCGAAAACCTGGGTGAGTGGCGTCACGCGGTAGCTGCCCTGCAGGCCGACGCCGAGACGTTTGGAGTCGCGCTGTTGATCGGCGAACGTCAAGGCAGTTGAGCGGTTGTCCTTCTCTGCGTAGCCATCGACGTGAACTCGCGCATAGTCGGCGCTGACGAACGGCGACAGGTGCCATTCGCTGCCCGGTGCGGCGATGTCATAGCCCAGGCGGCCACTCAAGGCCCACAGCCAGCCATCGGTGTCGCCTTTCTCGGCGCCTTCGCTGACGCCCAGGGCGAACTTGCGCTTGAGGCTGTCGAAATCCAGCTTGCCGGCGGTCAGCGCGGTGTCGGCCCACCAGTGGTTGTATTGATACTGAGCGAATGCGCTGCCCATGTAGTTGTTGAGCTTGTAGTCCGAATCGCTGGCGCCTGCTTCCAGAGTCTGGCGGTACAAACCCGTCGCGACGCCGACGCGCCAGGCTTCATCGAGCCGATAGCTGCCACCGATATTGAGGTTGTAGCCGCTGCCGTCGCCGCTGGCCGAGTGGTTTTGCTCGTCGAAGTCCAGGCGCTGGCCGCCCGCGGCTACGATCGCGCGCCACTGGCCGATGGCTTGCCACGCGCCGTTGTCGCCTTGCCATTGGTTACGCAGTTCGTCCTGATGCGCGCGCAATGTCCCTTGGGCCATTTCCGGCAGCAAGGTCAGCTCCCAGGGTGCGGCCAGCAGCGAATAGGCGTAGTCGGCGATCAGTCGTTGCCCGGCGATGGTGGGGTGGACGGAATCGTTGTAAATGAGCTTGGTCGGGTCCGGGGCACTGCCGCCGAGGCCATAGGTGGGATTGGCGGTACAGCCGCTGCCGCTGAAGCACGTTCCTGTGAGGTTTTGCCCGATGCCCAGACCAAAGCGGCCAGGGTCGGCGAAAGTTTCCTGAAGCAGCAGTGGGATGTTCAGCGGGATTACTTGGGCATCGACACGTGACAATCGCTGCACCAGCGCCTGGTTGAACACGCGACTCAGCGCCGAACTCGAGGCCTGCAGCGGCGTGCCGTTGAGGGCCGGAGTCAAACCCAGGTCGGGCAGCATCCACACCATGATGTAGCGCGCACCGGCCTGTTGCAGGGCGTCCGCGCTGTCGGCCAGACGCCCGCCCGCGGCTGCGGCCTGGCTTGGGCTGAGGACGCGCCCTTGCAGGAAGTCATTACCTCCACCGGACAGAAAATACAGTGCGTTCGGGTCTGCGCGCCCGCCGTTTGCCGGCAGGTAGCCCTGTCGACTGCGCAGCACGGTGCCGCCACCCGGGTTGTTGGGCGGGATCGTGGCGTTGGAGACCGAGGTAATGGAGTCCAGGATGTTGTCGGTACGGTAGCCGCCCACGGCCCAGTTGTTTCCGTCCGGCAGGCCCTGGGCGGCCCGAACGGGGGAGGTGGAGGCATTCAGATCGTGGGTGGGCACGCCCAGCCGTGAACCGAGCAGGGTCGATGAAACCAGGCCGAAATCGCCTTGGAACGTCGGACCGGTGCGGTTGGTAAAGCGCAATGTGGCGCCGTTGGAGCCGTCGGGGAATGTGCCGGCATCGGCCAGGCTATCGCCGAACACCACCATGGTTGAGTACGGCGCTGGCGCTGCAAGCGCCTGGGCACAGGCCAATGACAGCAGGCAGCCGGCGAGAGGGGCGAATACCGTGGGTCTGAACATAGCGAAAATCCATTTAGTTGTTTTTGTAAAGGCGACGAAACATGAGCAATGTAGTAAGGGTTGCCTTCAATGAAAACCGTTTTTTCCTGCATGCTCTGCGTCGCGCACCCAGTATTTGCTGCTCCATATTGCACCGCTGCCGAGGCTACGTTACTGTGCCTGAACGTATGGACGAGACCCTCCCCGTGTTGATCATCAGCAAACTCTTAATGCGAGTCGTCAAGGCACACGCCCGTTGGCGTTGGCGCGCCTGACTTTTTCTCCACCGGCTCCGCCGGACCTGTACCGTTTGGCCTTCTTCACCCTCTGTTTGACGCCCCTTGCCTGCGACGCCGGCAACCGGAACGTGCGCCTGGCAGCGGGTATCCCCTTGAAGGCCGTGGCTAGAAATCAGTGAATTCCAGAGGTGTTTGCTCCCATGTTGCTGATGATTGATAACTACGACTCCTTTACCTACAACGTTGTGCAGTACCTGGGCGAGCTGGGTGCCGAGGTCAAAGTGGTGCGCAACGACGAGCTCACTGTGGCCGACATCGCGGCACTTAACCCCGAGCGCATTGTGGTGTCGCCGGGGCCGTGCACACCGACCGAGGCGGGTGTTTCCCTCGACGTGATCAAGTATTTTGCCGGCAAGCTGCCGATCCTCGGCGTGTGCCTGGGCCATCAGTCCATTGGCCAGGCCTTCGGCGGCGATGTGGTGCGCGCGCGCCAGGTGATGCACGGCAAGACCAGCCCGGTGTTCCATAACAACGTGGGCGTTTTCCAGGGCTTGAATCTGCCCGTGACGGTCACTCGCTACCATTCGCTGGTGGTCAAGCGCGAGACCTTGCCTGAATGCCTTGAACTGACCGCCTGGACCCAGCTGGAAGACGGCAGCGTCGATGAAATCATGGGCCTGCGCCACAAGACATTGAATATCGAGGGGGTGCAATTTCACCCCGAGTCGATCCTGACCGAGCAGGGCTACGAGCTGTTCGCCAACTTTCTCAAGCAGAGCGGCGGCACGCGCTAAGGACTTTCCATGGATATCAAGACTGCCCTGAGCCGTATCGTCGGCCATCTGGACCTGAGCACCGCCGAAATGAGCGATGTGATGCGCGAGATCATGACCGGTCAATGCACCGACGCGCAGATCGGCGCGTTCATGATGGCGATGCGCATGAAGAGCGAGAGTATCGACGAGATTGTCGGCGCTGTGTCGGTGATGCGCGAGCTGGCGGACAAGGTCGAACTCAGGACCCTCGACGGCGTGGTCGATGTGGTGGGCACCGGCGGCGATGGGGCGAACATCTTCAACGTATCGACGGCTGCTTCTTTTGTCGTCGCGGCGGCGGGTTGCACCGTGGCCAAGCATGGTAACCGTGCGGTGTCCGGCAAGAGCGGCAGTGCCGACCTGCTGGAAGCGGCCGGTATCTACCTGAACCTGACGCCGGTGCAAGTGGCGCGCTGCATCGATAACGTCGGCATCGGCTTTATGTTTGCCCAGTCTCACCACGGTGCGATGAAACATGCGGCCGGCCCGCGTAAAGACCTGGGCCTGCGCACGCTGTTCAACATGCTCGGCCCGCTTACGAATCCGGCCGGCGTGAAGCACCAGGTGGTGGGTGTGTTCAGCCAGGCACTGTGCCGACCATTGGCCGAAGTGTTGCAGCGTCTGGGCAGCAAGCACGTGCTGGTGGTGCACTCCAAGGACGGTCTGGACGAGTTCAGCCTCGCCGCGCCGACCTTTGTCGCAGAGCTCAAGAACGATCAGGTCACCGAATATTGGGTAGAGCCTGAGGACCTGGGGATGAAGAGCCAGAGCCTGCATGGCCTGGCGGTGGAAAGCCCGGCCGCCTCCCTTGAATTGATTCGTGATGCCTTGGGGCGCCGTAAGACCGAAAACGGTCAAAAGGCTGCGGAGATGATTGTTCTGAATGCTGGCGCGGCACTTTACGCAGCGGACCATGCCTATAGTCTTAAAGAAGGTGTCGAGTTGGCTCACGATGCACTGCACACCGGTCTGGCCCGCGAGAAGCTCGAGGAGCTGGGAGCATTCACTGCCGTATTCAAGATGGAGAATGAAGGATGAGTGTGCCGACCGTTCTGGAAAAGATCCTGGCCCGCAAGGTCGAAGAAGTCGCCGAGCGCCGTGCCCGCGTCAGCCTGGCTGAACTGGAAGACCAAGCCAAGCTGGCTGACGCGCCGCGAGGGTTCGCCAAGGCCCTGCTGGAGCAGGCTAAAAAGAAGCAGCCGGCGGTGATCGCCGAGATCAAAAAGGCTTCGCCGAGCAAAGGCGTGATCCGTGAGCATTTTGTACCGGCCGAGATCGCCGTGAGCTATGAAAAGGGCGGGGCGACGTGTCTTTCAGTGCTCACCGATATTGACTATTTCCAGGGCGCCGATCTGTTCCTGCAGCAGGCTCGCGCCGCATGCAAGTTGCCGGTGATCCGCAAGGATTTCATGGTCGACCCGTACCAGATCGTCGAAGCCCGTGCCTTGGGTGCCGACTGTGTACTGCTGATCGTTTCCGCACTGGATGACGTGAAGATGGCCGAACTGGCCGCCGTGGCCAAACGCGTCGGCCTGGATGTATTGGTGGAGGTGCACGATGGCGATGAGCTGGAACGCGCCCTGAAAACCCTCGACACACCGCTGATAGGCGTCAACAACCGAAACCTGCACACTTTCGAGGTCAGCCTGGAGACCACTCTCGACCTGCTGCCGCGTATCCCGCGCGACCGTTTGGTGGTCACCGAGAGTGGCATCCTCAACCGTGCCGACGTGGAACTGATGGAAATCAGCGACGTGTATTCGTTCCTGGTCGGCGAGGCGTTCATGCGCGCGGAAAATCCAGGGGCTGAATTGCAGCGCTTGTTCTTCCCGGAGCGCGGCGTGCCGGTCAGTGGTTCCACGCTCGATTGATTTGAAATGCGATCCAAGTGTGGCAGGGGGCTTGCTCCCGATGGCGGCGATTCAGTTGGAGCATCCTTGACTGACATACCGCTATCGGGGGCAAGCCCCTCTCACATTCGGGTTTGTGTTTATTCAGATAGGTAGGTGCTCATTGATCCAGCCAGTGTCGATGCGTGTTGAAGCAGGCCTTGCCGCCGAGCAAGCCTTATTGGCCGCCGTTTGCGCGGGTGAGCAGGGGTTTGGGTTGTTGTTCTGGCAGCCCAGTGACCAGGCATTGGTGATGCCACGCCGTTTGAGCAGATTGCCTGCTTTCGATGTCGCCAGTCGCGTGTCTGCGGATGCCGGTTGGCCGGTGCTCTTGCGCGAAACCGGCGGCGAGCCTGTGCCGCAATCGGCGGCTACGGTCAACATCGCACTGGTCTACGCGCCGCCACGCAGCGAAGGCGACCAGAACCGCATCGAGACCGGTTACCTGCGTTTATGCCAGCCGATTTGCGATCTGTTGATCGAGCTGGGCGGCGATGCCTCGGTCGGCGAGATCGATGGGGCATTCTGCGATGGCCGTTACAACGTCAACCTCAATGGCCGCAAAATGGTCGGCACCGCCCAACGCTGGCGTCAGAGCGGCGGTCGCCCGGTGGGGTTGGTGCATGGAGCGTTGTTACTGGAGAACGATCGTGAAGCACTGATTGCGGCGGTCAACCGCTTCAACCAGGCCTGTGGTCTGGAGCAGCAAGTGCGCGCCGACAGCCATATCGCCCTGCACGAAGCGTTCCCGGCACCGGACGCCATCAGCCGATTGGATACCTTGTACCGCCAGATGCTGGCCGGCATCCTGGCCTAACGAGTACCGAACACCACCATCGTCTTGCCTTTGACGTGCACCAGGTTGCGCTCCTCCAGGTCTTTGAGCACGCGACCGACCATCTCCCGCGAACAGCCGACAATGCGCCCGATTTCCTGGCGCGTGACCTTTATCTGCATGCCGTCGGGGTGGGTCATGGCGTCCGGCTGCTTGCACAGCTCCAGCAGGCAGCGGGCCACCCGGCCGGTGACATCGAAGAACGCCAGGTCGCCGACCTTACGCGTGGTATCGCGCAGGCGCTGAGCAATCTGACCGCTGAGGGCGTAAAGAATGTCGGGATCGTGCTGGGCCAGTTCGCGGAATTTGGCGTAGCTGATCTCGGCCACGTCGCACTCTACCTTCGCGCGCACCCAGGCGCTGCGCTCCTGCTCCTTACCTGCTTGTTCGAACAGGCCCAACTCGCCGAAAAAGTCTCCGGTGTTGAGGTAGGCGATGATCATCTCCCTACCGTCCTCATCCTCGATCAGAATGGTGACGGAACCCTTGACGATAAAGAACAGCGTTTCGGAGCGCTCGCCGGCGCAGATGATGTTGTGCTTGGCCGGGTAGCGTCGGCGCTGGCAATGCATCAGCAGCTTGTCGAGGTTCTTGATCTTGGGTATGGGAGTAAGGGCAACCATGGTTGTATCCCGAAAAGGCGTCGCAAGGGGGTTGGCGTTGTTGTATGCAGCGGTATCGGCACAGATACGGGCTGGATAAAGTGTGGCAATGAGCCATCGATTTGGCGCCAGCTTAACAGAGGCATTCTGACTCGATCAGGGAATTTACTGGGCAACGCCCCGTTATCTATCACTTTGATGGGATGCACTGCCGTGATCGGGCCCTGTGCTAAGCTGGCGACCCTTTTTAAGCAGTGGAGTCTGGGCGATGAAGGCACGCATCCAATGGGCGGGCGAAGCCATGTTCCTCGGTGAGTCGGGCAGTGGCCATGTGGTGGTCATGGATGGCCCGCCGGAAGCCGGTGGTCGTAACCTGGGTGTACGCCCGATGGAAATGCTCCTGCTGGGTGTAGGCGGTTGCAGCAATTTCGACGTCGTCAGTATCCTGAAGAAATCCCGCCAGGCCGTGGAAAGCTGCGAAGCTTTCCTGGACGCCGAGCGCGCCACTGAAGATCCGAAGGTATTCACCAAGATCCATATGCATTTCGTGGTGAAGGGGCGCGGTCTTAAAGAAGCCCAGGTCAAGCGCGCCATCGAGTTGTCGGCTGAGAAATACTGCTCGGCATCGATCATGCTGGGCGCGGCCGGTGTGGCCATTACCCATGACTACGAGATTGTCGAGTTAGGCTGATCAACACTCGGCAAAAGAAAAGGGCGCTTTGACAGACTGTGTGAAAACACACTGACAGGCCTTAGACCAAACGCCCCGACTTGTTCGGGGCGTTTGTTTTTGTGCTGAAAAAGGCTCTTCAGCCCATCAGTTGCATCATTTTCTTGGCTCCCAAGACACTGATCGCCCGCTTGAAGTTGTACGCGGTCACGGCCAGGGCCATTTCAGCTTTCGTCCCTTCAAGTTGTCGTAGCAAGAACCGCCCGTTCCCAAATAGCCATTGTTTGAGATTGCCAAACGGGTGCTCCACGATGGATCTGCGTCGCTCCATCATCTCTGGATGCAGTTGCATCCGCTGTGCCATACGCTCAAAGGCTTCCTCTTGTGCGTGACGTGAGACATAGCGGCGCTGAGCCTTTGTACATTGGGCTTTCAGCGCACATCCAGCGCAGTCGCTGACTGCCGCCTGGTAGATCCGGTCGCCTTTGCAACGCTGCTTCAGGGTTAGCCATTGACCTGCCGGGCACTGGTATCGATCCTGTTCAGCGTCATAGGTAAAGTCCTGGCGCTCGAATAATGTCTCTCCGCCTGGGTTCGAAGTTCGGTTTGGCGGCACGTACACGGTAATGGAGGCATCCTCGCACGCCTGGAATTGCTGGCCATTTGAGTAGCCCATATCGGCTGTCACGGTCAGCGTGTCCTGCCCCAGTTCGGCCTTGGCAGCTTTAGCTATGGGTTCAAGCTGTTTGCGGTCGTCACCATCTTGCGTCACCTCATGGTGCAAAATCAGACAGTGCTCTGCGTCCACGGCTGTTTGCACGTTATAGGCAACACGAGCCCCCTTTGGCGTGCGCATCATTCGGGCATCGCTTTCGTGCGTGTTGAATTGCTCCAGCCCCATCGACTTCATCAAAGCTTGGCAACTACGGTTGTCTTGCTGCTTGGCCTCAAGCTTCGCCAGTGCCGCCTTGATCGCAGTGCGATCGACCACTTGCTCGCCCTCTGCTTTATCAACGGCATCCAGGTCAGCCAGGTATTGGGCGATCCGTTTATCCAGCTTCTCCTCCTGACGCTTGAGCTGATTCAAATTCAGGTGGCGTCGCGAGGAAGCGACTGCCTGAAACTTACTGCCATCGATCGCAACCAGATCGCCCGCAATCAAGCCGACGGATCGGCAGAACTGCACAAAAGCTCGGCACGTCGTAACGAACGCTACTTTGTTGTTCTTGCGAAAGTCGGCGATGGTCTTGAAGTCGGGTTTAAGCCGGTTGATCAACCACATCACTTCGATGTTGCGTTGGCACTCAGCTTCTAGGCGCCGCGACGATCGAATGCGCTGAAAATAGCCATAGAGATAGAGCTTGAGCTGATCGGCGGGGTCGTAAGCTGGGCGCCCAGTGGCCTTGGGCTGAGCCTTCTCAAAACCGAGCTGGCCCAGATCGAGCTTGGTGACATACAGGTCGATGACCCGTACGAGGTGATCTTCAGGGATCAGTTCCTCCAGCGAGACCGGGAACAGGCTGGTCTGGCTGCGGGACTCGCCTTGTATGTAGGCCATAACGAAAAATGCTCCGTATCTTTCGATACGGAGCATTCTCTTAAAGGGCCGGACAGATTGCTAGGTTTTCACACAGTCTGTTTGAGCGCCCTTTTTTGTACCGGCAGGTCGGATCAGATGCGGTACGTACTTTTGGTCATGACCTTGGCCAGCAGGCTCATGCCCAAGCGTACCGGTGCCGGGAAACGAAAGCCGCCGGCGTCCAGCGCGCTTTCGGCGTGGTGTTCTTCGTCGATGCGCATCTGTTCAAGAATCGCACGGGACTTGTCGTCTTCACTGGGCAATTGCTCCAGGTGTTCGTCCAAGTGCTTGCACACCTGATGTTCCGTCGCGGCGACGAAACCGAGGCTGACCTTATCGCTGACCAGCCCGGCCACGGCGCCGATACCAAACGACAAACCGTAGAACAGCGGGTTCAGCACGCTTGGGTGGCTGCCCAATTGGCGGATGCGCTGCTCGCACCACGCCAGATGGTCGATTTCTTCCTCCGCCGCATGCTCCATGGCCGCGCGCACCTGCGGCAGCTTGGCGGTCAGGGCCTGTCCCTGGTACAGCGCCTGGGCACACACTTCGCCGGTATGGTTGATGCGCATCAGGCCTGCGACGTGACGGGTGTCGGTCTCGTTCATCTGCACATCGGGCTGCAGCAGGGCGGGCGATGGGCGGTAAGGCTGCCCGCTGAAGGGCAACAGCGTACGCATGGCCGTATCGGCTTGCAGCAGCAGACGGTCAATCGGCGAGTAGTGACGTTGGGTTGTCATGCTGACCTCCGGGAAGAATCTCGGCGGCCAGTTTACCGCAAGAGAGGAGAGAGCGTTTGCCCTGAGTCAAGGGCATAGGGTCGCAGCCTCCAGCGTTGGCTTCGACCCTGCGGACTTATCAGCCCGGCGGCCAATTCATCTGGCGCTGACCCAGAACGTGCATGTGGATGTGATAAACGGTTTGTCCGCCCATCTCATTGCAGTTCATGACTACGCGGAAACCTTCTTCGCAACCCAGCTCCAGGGCCAGGCGCTGGGCTGTAAACAGGATATGGCCGGCCAGGCCTTTATCGTCCTCGGTCAGGTCGTTCAAGGTACGGATCGGTTTCTTGGGAATCACCAGAAAATGCACCGGTGCTTGTGGGGCGATGTCGTGGAAGGCTAAAACTTGATCATCTTCGTAAATGATCTTCGCGGGTATTTCTCTGTTGATGATCTTGGTGAACAGAGTATCCACAGCGGTTTCTCCATGATGAAAGGTCAGGGTGAGTGTACTCAGGCGATCAGCGGGGGCAATAGGCTTTGTTGATGGCGCCGGCGATCTTGCGTGTCAGCCAGCGTGGGCTGAAACGTGGGCTGAATGCCAACCAGCGGTTGCGCCGCCCCGGGATGATGATGGCTTTGTTCTTTTCCAGTGCTCGCACGGTGTAGAGCGCGACTTCTTCCGGACTCATCAGATGGTCGCTGCGCTCGAGCTTGGCGGTGTCCATTTGCGCGGTGCCGAAGAATGCGGTGCGCGTCGGCCCCGGACACAATACCGAGACCTTGATGCCGCAGGTCTTGAGCTCTTCGCGCAGGCCTTCGGAAAAGTGCAGCACGTATGCCTTGCTTGCGTAGTAACTGCTCATCCATGGGCCAGGCTGGAAGGCCGCGATCGAGGCCACGTTGAGGATCTGCCCGCCGCCGTCCAGCGCCATGGCATTACCCAGGGCATGGCACATCCGGGTCAGGGCAAGGATGTTGACTTCGATCAGGTCCTGCTCGGTCATCCAGTCCTGGGCCAGGAACGGCCCGCTGGTGCCGATGCCGGCGCAGTTCACCAGCAGGTCGATCTGTCGCTCGCCTTCTTCCAGCTCCAGCAGAAACCCGGACAAGCGCAGAGGCTCGCCCAGGTCACAGGCGCGAAACAGCACTTCCACGCCAAAGCGTTGGGTCAATTCGAGGGCGATGCTTTCCAACTGATCACGCTGGCGGGCCACCAGAATCAAGCTGCGGCCGCGTCGGGCCAGTGCTTCGGCCAAAGCCAGGCCGATGCCGCTGGAGGCACCGGTGATCAGAGCGTAACGGGTCATGCGTTTCTCCATCGCAACGTCCCGGGCCGGTGATGGCGGCACCACCGGCCCGAAGCGTTTCTTTACTGATCCGGAGAGTCTACAGGGTCGGCCGCTTCGTCAGCACTTTGCGTGTCGTCTTCCTGGACGGTCCCGCTCTGGTCGGCGTCTTCGTCGTACGTCATGGAACTGCTTTCGTAGCTGCTGTCGACGTTGCTCTCGAGTTGATCGAGGTAGCCGTTCATCCCCAGGGTCACCACGATGATCAGCATCAAAGGAATGAACGCCAGCCACAGTGACGCCAGCACCTTGACTGCGGTGGAGTTGCGCGGCGGCGGCGCGCCGTACTGGTTGGCGCCCGCATTGCCCGGCATTACCAGCAGCAGCAAGGGGAAAATGCTGTTGACCAGCGGGACCAGGTTGAGCAGGTACAACCAACCGGACCAGCCCAGGTCGTGCAGACGCTGCACACCGATTTGCACGCTTACGACAACGAGCGCCACGAACAGCGCAAGGCCCAGCAGCGAACCGACGATGATGGCAAGGGTCGGCGAGGCGGTGGCGATGGCGAAGCCCACGGTGCTCAGGATGCCGGCTGCCACGATCATTGCAACGGTCAGTACCAGCGTCCATGCCAGGTACCGCAGGCGACCGATACGCCCATTGATGGTGAACACTTTGAGGGTGGCGTATTCCGGCAGGTTTTCACCGACGGCAGCCCGTGGCGGCGCATACGGCGATGCGGCCGGGGTGGAGAAGTCCGTGGTGCCGGAAGTGGTCTCGTGGGTTTCGGCAAGGCTGAAGGCCACCGGTTGCTCGGCTTCGATACGTGCATCGACGCCGGCGTTCTTCAGTGCGGTGAGGTAGGTCTCGGCGTCCGGGCGTGACAGGTCACGTTTAAGTGCGACCGTGCGGCCGGTAAAGAGCTTTTCGATCGCCTCGACGTCGCTCTTGAACAGCTCGGCCAGGTTCAGCTTGGCCGTGGTGCTTTCGACACCCGGGAGCAAGGCTCCATCAAACACAATCTTGAAACGGTTGTCGCTCATGCGGGCATCCTTGTCTGTCAAACATTGGGGGGAGTGCAGGCCTGCGCAATCGGCAGGCCTTGCAGGATTAGTCAGCGTGGCCAGTGTAACTGTGTCGCCTGTGTTTGCGCCTCGCGGTATTCGGCATTCAGGCGCGCAACGAGTTCATCGACGCCGGGCAAATCGCCAATTTCACCGACGCCCTGGCCGGCCGACCAGACAGTCTTCCAGGCCTTGGCCTCGTCGTTCAGCGGTTTGAGCTTGGAACCGGAGTTGACTTCGCCTTTGCCTTGCAGGGCATTGAGGTCGAAGCCGGCGTTTTCCAGGCTCTGGCGCATGAAGCTCGCCGGCACACCCGAGACAGCGGGAGTGTGCACGATGTCGGCGGCGCGCGCTGTGAGCAGCATCTCTTTATAAGCATCTGGAGCGTGGCTTTCGGTGGTGCCGATAAATCGAGTGCCCAGGTAGGCCAGGTCCGCCCCCATGACTTGCGCAGCCAGAATCTGGTGCCCGTGGTTGAGGCAACCGGCCAACAGTACGGTTTTATCGAAGAACTGGCGAATTTCTGCGATCAGCGCGAAAGGGCTCCAGGTCCCCGCATGGCCCCCCGCCCCGGCGGCCACGGCGATCAGGCCATCCACCCCGGCTTCGGCGGCTTTTTCGGCGTGGCGCCGAGTGGTGACATCATGAAACACCAGACCGCCGTAGCTGTGCACGGCGTCCACCAACTCTTTGACCGCGCCGAGGCTGGTGATGACGATCGGCACTTTGTGCTCGACGCAGATGGCCAGGTCAGCCTCAAGGCGTGGGTTACTGCCATGCACGATCAGGTTGACGGCGTACGGGGCCGGGTTGTCCAACTGCGCCAGGCCCGCCTCGATCTCCTCCAACCAAGCTTTGAAGCCGCTGCTTTCACGCTGGTTGAGCGCCGGAAAGCTGCCGACGATTCCGTTGCGGCAACACGCCAGGACCAGTTGCGGGTTGGAAATCAGAAACATCGGCGCGGCCACCACGGGCAGGCGCAGACGTTGTTCGAGCAGAGCGGGCAGCGACATTGGATGTACCCCGATTGATTGACGTTAGAACGGCTTGACCACCACCAAAATTACGACAGCCAGCAATATCAGAACTGGCACTTCATTGAACCAGCGATAAAAGACATGGCTGCGGGTGTTTTCGCCACGGGCAAAGCGTTTTACCTGGGCGCCGCACATATGGTGGTAACCGATCAGCAGCACGACCAGGGTCAGCTTGGCGTGAATCCAGCCGCCCGTGCTGAAGATGCCGGGGTTCAGTGCAATCAGCCAGATGCCGAACACCAGGCTGGCAAGCATCGCCGGGCCCATGATGCCGCGGTAGAGCTTGCGCTCCATGACGCTGAAGCGTTCCTTGCTGACGGTGTCTTCACTTTGTGCGTGGTAGACGAACAGGCGTGGCAGGTAGAACAGCCCGGCAAACCAGCAGACGATGCTGACGATGTGGAAGGCTTTGACCCATAGATAGAGCATTTTCAGTTATTCCCAGGTTCACGGTAGCGAGGATAGTAGTGGCAGATACGCCCATACGTCACGTTGACGGTTGTCGCAGAACGATGTGGCCCCTATTATCGACGGCTTTCCAGTGGTTCGTTGAGGGCAGGTTTATGGTCAAGGTCGGTATTGTCGGCGGCACGGGTTACACCGGTGTCGAATTGCTGCGTCTGTTGGCTCAGCATCCGCAGGCTGAGGTGGTGATCATCACCTCCCGATCCGAGGCCGGCCTGGCTGTGGCCGATATGTACCCGAACCTGCGCGGCCACTACGACGGCCTGGCGTTCAGCGTGCCGGACACCAAGGCCCTGGGCGCATGCGATGTGGTGTTCTTCGCCACGCCCCATGGCGTTGCCCATGCACTGGCCGGTGAGCTGCTGGCCGCCGGCACCAAGGTTATCGACCTGTCGGCGGACTTCCGCCTGCAGGACGCCGACGAATGGGCCAAATGGTACGGCCAGCCTCACGGCGCACCGCAGCTGTTGGAAGAGGCGGTATACGGTTTGCCGGAAGTCAATCGTGAGCAGATCAAGCAGGCGCGCCTCATCGCCGTGCCGGGCTGCTATCCGACTGCGACACAACTGGGCTTCCTGCCGCTGCTCGAGGCTGGGCTGGCGGATGCGTCGCGTCTGATCGCGGACTGCAAATCAGGCGTGAGCGGCGCAGGTCGTGGCGCCGCGGTTGGTTCGTTGTACTCCGAAACGTCGGAAAGCATGAAAGCCTATGCGGTAAAAGGGCATCGTCACTTGCCGGAAATTCGTCAGGGCTTGCGTCGCGCCGCCGGTAAAGAGGTGGGGCTGACCTTTGTTCCGCACTTGACCCCGATGATCCGTGGTATTCACTCCACGCTTTACGCGACCGTGACTGATCGCTCGGTGGATCTGCAGGCCTTGTTCGAGCAGCGCTATGCCGGCGAGCCGTTCGTCGATGTGATGCCTGCCGGCAGCCATCCGGAAACCCGCAGCGTACGCGGCGCCAATGTCTGTCGGATCGCGGTGCATCGCCCGCAGGACGGTGACTTGGTAGTGGTGCTGTCGGTAATCGATAACCTGGTCAAAGGCGCGTCCGGCCAGGCAGTGCAGAACATGAACATCCTGTTTGGCCTGGATGAGAAGCTGGGGTTGTCCCACGCAGGCATGTTGCCCTGAGAGCAGCGCCAAGCGTTAAGCTTGAAATTGCCGCTGCTCCCATAATAGTTGACCGCTTTTCTAGGAGAAGCGGATAATGCCCGCCATTACGCATATGGCGGCGCGACGCCGGGAGATTATCAGCATGAGCGTTGAATCCTTCACCCCCACGGCTTTGCAATTCACCCACGGTGCTGCGCACAAGGTGAAGAGCCTGGTCGATGAAGAGGGTAATGATCGCTTGAAGCTGCGCGTATTTGTTACGGGCGGCGGTTGTTCAGGGTTTCAGTACGGTTTTACCTTCGATGAAGAAGTTGCCGATGACGACACCATCGTTGAGCGCGAGGGCGTTAGCCTGGTCGTGGATCCGATGAGCTTCCAGTACCTGGCAGGTGCCGAGGTGGATTATCAGGAAGGTCTGGAAGGATCGCGCTTCGTGATCAAGAATCCCAATGCCACCACCACTTGTGGTTGCGGGTCTTCGTTCTCGATCTGATTGGCAGCGGATACAAAAACGCCGCTTGGCTTTGATAGGCCAAGCGGCGTTTTGCTGTCTGGAAGGTCACGCGGGGTAGATCGCGCCGAGTATTCGCAGCCCGCGCGCACCGGTCACGCTCGGGCGATTAGTAGCGATGCCTTCAAGACAGCAATGGGCCAGCCAGGCGAATGCCATGGCTTCCACCCAGTCAGGGTCCACGCCATAAGTCGCGGTGGTGCTGACTTGAGTGGAGGGCAGTAACGCCGCCAGACGCCTCATCAGCGTGCTGTTATGCGCACCGCCGCCGCAAACCAGTAGGGTTTCAGTGTGGCTTTGTGCGATTTGCAGGGACTCGACGATGGTCTGCGCGGTCAGTTCCAGCAAGGTGGCCTGCACGTTCTGAGGCGCGAAGGCTGGCAGGCGGGCGAGGTGCTGTTGCAGCCATCCGAGATTGAACACTTCACGGCCGGTGCTCTTCGGACCTTTGGTGGTGAAGAACGGATCGCTGAGCAATGCGTTGAGTAGCTGTGGCTCAACGTTACCGCCGCCGGCCCACTGGCCATCGCGGTCGAAGTGGTGGCCTTGCTGGAGGTGGATCCAGGCATCCAGCAGCACGTTGCCCGGGCCACAGTCGAAGCCTGCGACCGGCTTGCCTGTCTCGATCAAACTGAGGTTGCTGAAACCGCCTACGTTCAGTACCGCGCGGTTGCCGCTGCGCTCACCAAACAGGGCCTCATGAAATGCAGGTACCAATGGTGCGCCCTGGCCGCCGGCGGCGACGTCGCGGCTGCGGAAGTCGCTGACGACGGTAATGCCAGTCAATTCGGTGAGCAGCGCGGGGTTGCCGATCTGTACGGTAAAACCTCGGGAAGGTTCGTGACGAATGGTCTGACCGTGGCTGCCAATCGCACGAATGTGCTGCGGTTTGAGATTCTGCTGGCCCAGTAACGTATGGATGCCTTGAGCGGCGAGTGCAACCCAGTGTTGCTGGGCAATGGCCGACCGGGCGATTTCATCCGGGCCGCTGGCGCACAGGCCCAGCAATTCGGCGCGCAGGCTGTCGGGCATGGGGACGTAATGGGTGGCGATCAAGCTGATCGCCGCGTCCTGCTCGATGAGGGCAATGTCCAGGCCATCAAGGCTGGTCCCGGACATTACACCTATATAGCGCGGCATCGCTTAACGCTTCGCCGAAGCCAGCAAGGTGGTGCGCTCCTGATCCATGCGCGCCATCAGCGGCTGGCTCTGTTGCATGAAGCGCGCGCGCTCGGCTTTGGCGATGGGGTCAGCCATCGGCAGCTTCTGGCCCAGTGGGTCGACGTGAACGCCGTTGACCTGGAACTCATAGTGCAGATGCGGGCCGGTAGACAGGCCCGTAGTGCCGATATAGCCAATCACCTGGCCTTGCTTCACGTTGCCGCCCGTTTGCACGCCCTTGGCGAACCCTTGCATGTGGCCATACAGCGTACGGTACGTGTTGCCGTGCTGGATGATGACAGTGTTGCCATACCCGCCGCGACGGCCGGCCAGCAGTACCTTGCCGTCACCGGCAGCCTTGATCGGCGTACCGCGTGGCGCGGCATAGTCGACGCCTTTGTGGGCGCGAATCTTGTTCAGAATAGGGTGCTTGCGGCCCATGGAAAAACGCGAGCTGATGCGAGCGAAATCCACTGGCGTACGGATGAACGCCTTGCGCATGCTGTTGCCGTCAGCGGTGTAGTAGCTGGTGTTGCCTTGTTTGTTGGTGTAGCGCACGGCGGTGTAGGTTTTGCCGCGATTGGTAAAGCGCGCGGAGAGAATGTTGCCGGTGCCGACCACTTTGCCGTTGGCGACTTTCTGCTCGTAGATGACGTCGAATTCATCGCCCTGACGGATGTCTTGGGCGAAGTCGATGTCATAGCCAAAGACACTGGCCATGTCCATGGTCATGTTGTGGGACAGGCCCGCGCGGGCAGCCGATTGAGACAGTGAGCTGTTAATCACGCCGTGAACGTAGGCGGAGCGCATTACCGGCTTGGTGGTGATGCGATTGAAGGCAAAGCCCTTGGGGCCCTTGGTCAACGTGATGCTTTCCAGATCGCTGACATTGCTGTGCAGATTGTTCAGCTGGCCATCCGGCGTCAGCTCGAATTCCAGTTTCTGCCCGTGCTTGAGCTGGGTGAATTGCTTGGCTTGCTTATCGCTGGCCAACACTTGCGTAACGGACGCCGCCGGCAGGCCTACTTTTTCGAACAGGGTGGAGAGGGTATCGCCCTTGGCAACGATCACTTCGCGGTGTTGTGGGCCCTTCGCCGGTGTCGGTGCCGGTACGGGTGGGTTTTGGGTGGCTTGCTGGGTGTCCTCGGGAGTGCTTTCTATCTGCGCGAACGGTGATTCCACGGGTGCGTTTGTGGCTTGTTGAGCGTCGGAAGCGTCTTGATCTTGTGTCAGTTGTTCAACGGGGCTCTCCAGGTCAAGGCTCAGAGACGTTCGTTTGGCTTCTACATCACTGGAAGGGAATACCAGGAGTGCCAGGCTGAGAAGGGCGGCGATACCACTTGCGGCAAGCAGGTGGGTCTTCGGGTAAAGCGGCGGCGCTTTAGACGGTTCAGTGGTCATAGGTAATTTGACTTTGAAAAGATGAAATGGAAAAGATGAATGACATGATGAAGATGAAATAACTGTATAAAATATAACCAAATCATCTGTGGCGCAAGCTCGCGAATGCCGGGCTTGCTGAAGGTTGTCCGTTTGCAGGGCAAAACTTGTAATTAGTCCCTGATCTTGTATGGTTGGTTCCCTTTTGAATCTGAGCCTTGCGGGTCTGTTATGAAGTCGGTTGAAGAGCAGCTAGCGCTGATAAAACGTGGTGCGGAAGAACTGTTGGTCGAGGCTGAGCTGATCGAAAAGCTCAAGCGTGGCCAGCCCCTGCGTATCAAGGCCGGCTTTGATCCGACCGCACCGGATCTGCACCTGGGACACACCGTGCTTATTAATAAGCTGCGTCAGTTCCAGGAACTGGGGCATCAGGTGATCTTCCTGATAGGTGACTTCACCGGGATGATCGGTGATCCAAGCGGAAAGAGCGCGACGCGACCACCCCTGACCCGTGAACAGGTTCTCGATAATGCCGAGACCTACAAAACGCAGGTATTCAAGATTCTCGATCCGGCCAAGACCGAGGTGGCATTCAATTCCACCTGGATGGATCAGATGGGGCCGGCAGACTTTATCCGCCTGACTTCTCAGTACACCGTGGCGCGCATGCTCGAGCGTGATGATTTCGATAAGCGCTATTCGACTAATCAGCCGATTGCCATCCATGAGTTTCTCTACCCGCTGGTTCAGGGGTATGACTCGGTAGCGTTGCGCGCGGACGTTGAGCTGGGCGGGACGGATCAGAAATTCAATCTCCTGATGGGGCGTGAGTTGCAACGCGCCTATGGGCAGGAAGCTCAATGCATTCTGACCATGCCTTTGCTGGAGGGGTTGGACGGCGTCAAGAAGATGTCCAAATCCTTGGGTAACTATGTAGGTATTCAGGAGGCGCCGGGTGTGATGTACGGCAAGCTTGTGTCCATACCTGATGCATTGATGTGGCGTTATTTCGAGCTATTGAGCTTCCGCTCGATGGATGAGATCAATGCGCTGCGTGCTGAGGTTGAAGCGGGGGCCAATCCGCGGGACGTGAAGATCAAGTTGGCTGAAGAGATCGTAGCGCGTTTCCATGGCGAGGAGGCTGCGGCCAGCGCTCACCGTGCGGCAGGCAATCGTATGAAAGATGGCGAGTTGCCGGATGATCTGCCGGAGATCGAATTGGCTGCGACGGAGGCGATGCCCATTGCCGCCGTCCTCAATAAGGCGGGCCTGGTGAAGAACTCGGCAGTCGCTCGCGATCTTTTGGGTTCTGGCGGCGTGCGTATTGATGGTGAGGTGGTTGATCGCGCCTTTATATACCAGCTGGGCGCGACTCATGTTTGTCAGGCTGGGAAGAAGGCATTTGCGCGTATTACGCTCAAATCGGAATAAACCTGAAATTAACGGTTGACGGCGAATTATATCTGTCTATAATTCGCCCCACTTCCGGCGCAGTCGAAACGGAAAACTCCTTGGTAAACAAAGAGTTACGCAGAATTCGACAGCGGATCGCTTCAGTTCATCGAAGCCCAGAAGGAGTTGGTAGGGCAAGGTTGTTTGGCTCTATTAACGTTTCGATCTTCTCGGTCGAAAGCGGAGAAAAAGAGGTGTTGACAGCAGCGTGTAACGCTGTAGAATTCGCCTCCCGCTAACGAGAGATCGGAAGCGCAAGTGGTTGAAGTTGTTGAAGAAATCTTCGAAAACTTCTGAAAATAATCACTTGACAGCAAATGAGGCTGCTGTAGAATGCGCGCCTCGGTTGAGACGAAAGATCTTAACCAACCGCTCTTTAACAACTGAATCAAGCAATTCGTGTGGGTGCTTGTGGAGTCAGACGATAGTCAACAAGATTATCAGCATCACAAGTTACTCCGCGAGAAATCAAAGATGTAACCAACGATTGCTGAGCCAAGTTTAGGGTTTCTTAAAAACCCAAAGATGTTTGAACTGAAGAGTTTGATCATGGCTCAGATTGAACGCTGGCGGCAGGCCTAACACATGCAAGTCGAGCGGTAGAGAGAAGCTTGCTTCTCTTGAGAGCGGCGGACGGGTGAGTAATGCCTAGGAATCTGCCTGGTAGTGGGGGATAACGTTCGGAAACGGACGCTAATACCGCATACGTCCTACGGGAGAAAGCAGGGGACCTTCGGGCCTTGCGCTATCAGATGAGCCTAGGTCGGATTAGCTAGTTGGTGGGGTAATGGCTCACCAAGGCGACGATCCGTAACTGGTCTGAGAGGATGATCAGTCACACTGGAACTGAGACACGGTCCAGACTCCTACGGGAGGCAGCAGTGGGGAATATTGGACAATGGGCGAAAGCCTGATCCAGCCATGCCGCGTGTGTGAAGAAGGTCTTCGGATTGTAAAGCACTTTAAGTTGGGAGGAAGGGCCATTACCTAATACGTGATGGTTTTGACGTTACCGACAGAATAAGCACCGGCTAACTCTGTGCCAGCAGCCGCGGTAATACAGAGGGTGCAAGCGTTAATCGGAATTACTGGGCGTAAAGCGCGCGTAGGTGGTTTGTTAAGTTGGATGTGAAATCCCCGGGCTCAACCTGGGAACTGCATTCAAAACTGACTGACTAGAGTATGGTAGAGGGTGGTGGAATTTCCTGTGTAGCGGTGAAATGCGTAGATATAGGAAGGAACACCAGTGGCGAAGGCGACCACCTGGACTGATACTGACACTGAGGTGCGAAAGCGTGGGGAGCAAACAGGATTAGATACCCTGGTAGTCCACGCCGTAAACGATGTCAACTAGCCGTTGGGAGCCTTGAGCTCTTAGTGGCGCAGCTAACGCATTAAGTTGACCGCCTGGGGAGTACGGCCGCAAGGTTAAAACTCAAATGAATTGACGGGGGCCCGCACAAGCGGTGGAGCATGTGGTTTAATTCGAAGCAACGCGAAGAACCTTACCAGGCCTTGACATCCAATGAACTTTCTAGAGATAGATTGGTGCCTTCGGGAACATTGAGACAGGTGCTGCATGGCTGTCGTCAGCTCGTGTCGTGAGATGTTGGGTTAAGTCCCGTAACGAGCGCAACCCTTGTCCTTAGTTACCAGCACGTTATGGTGGGCACTCTAAGGAGACTGCCGGTGACAAACCGGAGGAAGGTGGGGATGACGTCAAGTCATCATGGCCCTTACGGCCTGGGCTACACACGTGCTACAATGGTCGGTACAAAGGGTTGCCAAGCCGCGAGGTGGAGCTAATCCCATAAAACCGATCGTAGTCCGGATCGCAGTCTGCAACTCGACTGCGTGAAGTCGGAATCGCTAGTAATCGCGAATCAGAATGTCGCGGTGAATACGTTCCCGGGCCTTGTACACACCGCCCGTCACACCATGGGAGTGGGTTGCACCAGAAGTAGCTAGTCTAACCTTCGGGGGGACGGTTACCACGGTGTGATTCATGACTGGGGTGAAGTCGTAACAAGGTAGCCGTAGGGGAACCTGCGGCTGGATCACCTCCTTAATCGACGACATCAGCTGCTCCATAAGTTCCCACACGAATTGCTTGATTCATTGAAGAAGACGATAAGAAGCAGCCCGAAATTGGGTCTGTAGCTCAGTTGGTTAGAGCGCACCCCTGATAAGGGTGAGGTCGGCAGTTCGAATCTGCCCAGACCCACCAATTTTGTGTGGGAAACGCCTGTAGAAATACGGGGCCATAGCTCAGCTGGGAGAGCGCCTGCCTTGCACGCAGGAGGTCAACGGTTCGATCCCGTTTGGCTCCACCACTACTGCTTCTGTTGTATAAAGCTTAGAAATGAGCATTCCATCACTGCGATGGTGAATGTTGATTTCTAGTCTTTGACTAGTTCGTTCTTTAAAAATTTGGGTATGTGATAGAAAGATAGACTGAACGTTACTTTCACTGGTAACGGATCAGGCTAAGGTAAAATTTGTGAGTTCTCTTAATTGAGAAATTCGAATTTTCGGCGAATGTCGTCTTCACAGTATAACCAGATTGCTTGGGGTTATATGGTCAAGTGAAGAAGCGCATACGGTGGATGCCTTGGCAGTCAGAGGCGATGAAAGACGTGGTAGCCTGCGAAAAGCTTCGGGGAGTCGGCAAACAGACTTTGATCCGGAGATGTCTGAATGGGGGAACCCAGCCATCATAAGATGGTTATCTTGTACTGAATACATAGGTGCAAGAGGCGAACCAGGGGAACTGAAACATCTAAGTACCCTGAGGAAAAGAAATCAACCGAGATTCCCTTAGTAGTGGCGAGCGAACGGGGACTAGCCCTTAAGTGGCTTTGAGATTAGCGGAACGCTCTGGAAAGTGCGGCCATAGTGGGTGATAGCCCTGTACGCGAAAATCTCTTAGTCATGAAATCGAGTAGGACGGAGCACGAGAAACTTTGTCTGAATATGGGGGGACCATCCTCCAAGGCTAAATACTACTGACTGACCGATAGTGAACTAGTACCGTGAGGGAAAGGCGAAAAGAACCCCGGAGAGGGGAGTGAAATAGATCCTGAAACCGTATGCGTACAAGCAGTGGGAGCCCACTTTGTTGGGTGACTGCGTACCTTTTGTATAATGGGTCAGCGACTTATTTTCAGTGGCGAGCTTAACCGAATAGGGGAGGCGTAGCGAAAGCGAGTCTTAATAGGGCGTCTAGTCGCTGGGAATAGACCCGAAACCGGGCGATCTATCCATGGGCAGGTTGAAGGTTGGGTAACACTAACTGGAGGACCGAACCGACTACCGTTGAAAAGTTAGCGGATGACCTGTGGATCGGAGTGAAAGGCTAATCAAGCTCGGAGATAGCTGGTTCTCCTCGAAAGCTATTTAGGTAGCGCCTCATGTATCACTGTAGGGGGTAGAGCACTGTTTCGGCTAGGGGGTCATCCCGACTTACCAAACCGATGCAAACTCCGAATACCTACAAGTGCCGAGCATGGGAGACACACGGCGGGTGCTAACGTCCGTCGTGAAAAGGGAAACAACCCAGACCGTCAGCTAAGGTCCCAAAGTTATGGTTAAGTGGGAAACGATGTGGGAAGGCTTAGACAGCTAGGAGGTTGGCTTAGAAGCAGCCACCCTTTAAAGAAAGCGTAATAGCTCACTAGTCGAGTCGGCCTGCGCGGAAGATGTAACGGGGCTCAAACCATACACCGAAGCTACGGGTATCACGTAAGTGATGCGGTAGAGGAGCGTTCTGTAAGCCTGTGAAGGTGAGTTGAGAAGCTTGCTGGAGGTATCAGAAGTGCGAATGCTGACATGAGTAACGACAATGGGTGTGAAAAACACCCACGCCGAAAGACCAAGGTTTCCTGCGCAACGTTAATCGACGCAGGGTTAGTCGGTCCCTAAGGCGAGGCTGAAAAGCGTAGTCGATGGAAAACAGGTTAATATTCCTGTACTTCTGGTTATTGCGATGGAGGGACGGAGAAGGCTAGGCCAGCTTGGCGTTGGTTGTCCAAGTTTAAGGTGGTAGGCTGAGATCTTAGGTAAATCCGGGATCTTAAGGCCGAGAGCTGATGACGAGTCATCTTTTAGATGACGAAGTGGTTGATGCCATGCTTCCAAGAAAAGCTTCTAAGCTTCAGGTAACCAGGAACCGTACCCCAAACCGACACAGGTGGTTGGGTAGAGAATACCAAGGCGCTTGAGAGAACTCGGGTGAAGGAACTAGGCAAAATGGCACCGTAACTTCGGGAGAAGGTGCGCCGGTGAGGGTGAAGGACTTGCTCCGTAAGCTCATGCCGGTCGAAGATACCAGGCCGCTGCGACTGTTTATTAAAAACACAGCACTCTGCAAACACGAAAGTGGACGTATAGGGTGTGACGCCTGCCCGGTGCCGGAAGGTTAATTGATGGGGTTAGCTAACGCGAAGCTCTTGATCGAAGCCCCGGTAAACGGCGGCCGTAACTATAACGGTCCTAAGGTAGCGAAATTCCTTGTCGGGTAAGTTCCGACCTGCACGAATGGCGTAACGATGGCGGCGCTGTCTCCACCCGAGACTCAGTGAAATTGAAATCGCTGTGAAGATGCAGTGTATCCGCGGCTAGACGGAAAGACCCCGTGAACCTTTACTATAGCTTTGCACTGGACTTTGAATTTGCTTGTGTAGGATAGGTGGGAGGCTTTGAAGCGTGGACGCCAGTCTGCGTGGAGCCATCCTTGAAATACCACCCTGGCAACTTTGAGGTTCTAACTCAGGTCCGTTATCCGGATCGAGGACAGTGTATGGTGGGTAGTTTGACTGGGGCGGTCTCCTCCTAAAGAGTAACGGAGGAGTACGAAGGTGCGCTCAGACCGGTCGGAAATCGGTCGTAGAGTATAAAGGCAAAAGCGCGCTTGACTGCGAGACAGACACGTCGAGCAGGTACGAAAGTAGGTCTTAGTGATCCGGTGGTTCTGTATGGAAGGGCCATCGCTCAACGGATAAAAGGTACTCCGGGGATAACAGGCTGATACCGCCCAAGAGTTCATATCGACGGCGGTGTTTGGCACCTCGATGTCGGCTCATCACATCCTGGGGCTGAAGCCGGTCCCAAGGGTATGGCTGTTCGCCATTTAAAGTGGTACGCGAGCTGGGTTTAGAACGTCGTGAGACAGTTCGGTCCCTATCTGCCGTGGACGTTTGAGATTTGAGAGGGGCTGCTCCTAGTACGAGAGGACCGGAGTGGACGAACCTCTGGTGTTCCGGTTGTCACGCCAGTGGCATTGCCGGGTAGCTATGTTCGGAATAGATAACCGCTGAAAGCATCTAAGCGGGAAACTAGCCTCAAGATGAGATCTCACTGGAACCTTGAGTTCCCTGAAGGGCCGTCGAAGACTACGACGTTGATAGGTTGGGTGTGTAAGCGCTGTGAGGCGTTGAGCTAACCAATACTAATTGCCCGTGAGGCTTGACCATATAACACCCAAGCAATTTGAGTCGAAAGGCCAGATTGCGGTGTATGAAGACGCAATGAACCGAAAGTTCGACGCTCACAAAACACCGACAGCTGTCACATACCCAATTTGCTGAAGCGAGGCCATCTGGCCGCGACTCAGTACCCGAATTTCTTGACGACCATAGAGCATTGGAACCACCTGATCCCATCCCGAACTCAGCAGTGAAACGATGCATCGCCGATGGTAGTGTGGGGTTTCCCCATGTGAGAGTAGGTCATCGTCAAGATTAAATTCCGAAACCCCAATTGCGAGAGCAGTTGGGGTTTTGTTTTGGGCGCTCGAAAAGCGGAGTGAGGGCACTCTGATTTTCTCCTGTTTTCGACGCTAAATTTTGCCCTTTCTATGCAAGCACTCTTCGCATGGCTATCATGCGTGCCTCATTGTGAGGCGATACTTGCATGCTGATGTTGTTGAAGCTTCTTAAAGACGGCCGATTTCATTCTGGTGAGGAGCTCGGTGCGGCTCTGGGTGTGAGTCGTAGCGCGGTATGGAAGCAGCTCCAGAATTTAGAACTTGAATCGAACCTGGCTATTCACAGGGTTCGAGGAAGAGGCTATCAATTGGCTGCTCCTGTGTCCTTCCTGGATGCTGATGAAATTGCCCTGAATGCGCCTTCTTTGTCTTACCCCATTTTCATATCTGAATCTCTTGATTCGACCAACGCTGAAGCCCTGCGCTTGATTACTGCAGGCTCTACTGCGCCCTTTCTCGTGCTTGCGGAGCGGCAAACGGCAGGGCGGGGAAGACGTGGCCGCCAATGGGTAAGTCCGTTTGCGCAAAATATCTATTACAGCCTCGTATTGCGTATCGAAGACGGATTGCGCCAATTGGACGGGCTTAGCCTGGTTGTTGGTTTGGCTGTTATGCGCGCCTTGCAAGCGTCAGGCGTGCATCGTGCGGGACTGAAGTGGCCGAACGATGTGTTGGTGGATGGTAAGAAGATTGCCGGGATCCTGTTAGAGCTCGTGGGCGATCCGGCAGACATCTGTCACGTAGTCGTTGGCATTGGCATCAATGTGAATATGCAAGAAGTCGCCGGTATCGATCAGCAATGGACCTCTGTGCAATTGGAGGCTGGGGCTCCTGTTGATCGCAACCAAATGGTCGCGCAGCTTGGAGCGCAGTTGCAGCATTATCTCGAGTGTCACCGTGAATCTGGTTTTGAGGCTTTGCGAGAGGAGTGGGAGCAGAATCATCTGTGGCAGGGATGCTTGGTCTCCCTTATCGCAGGAGCAAATCAAATTCATGGGCGCGTGCTGGGTATCGATGGCCGTGGCGCTTTGCGCTTAAATGTAGCTGGTGTAGAGAAAGCATACAGCGGTGGTGAGCTAAGCCTGAGGTTGCGTGATGATTCTTGAGCTCGACTGTGGGAATAGCTTTATCAAATGGAGAGTGATCGAACCAATTGGAAAATCGGCGTTTGCCGAGGGGGTCGTTGGTTCGGATATGGCCTTAATTGAAGGGCTGAAGGTCGTTCCAGGCCTAAGCTTGGCGCGCTGTCGAATGGTGAGTGTTCGTGCGGTAGAGGAGACTGAAAGGCTCGTTGAGGCCCTGGTGCGTACCTTTAACCTCGTTGTCTCTGTTGCTGCCCCGGCCCGGGAAATGGGCGGTGTGCGCAACGGGTACCACGAGTTCGAGCGTCTGGGGCTGGACCGATGGTTGGCCATGCTGGGAGCCTTCAAGCTGGCAAATCGCGCGTGCTTGGTACTCGACTTTGGTACTGCGGCCACTGCAGATTATGTTGGGGCGGATGGAGAGCATCTGGGAGGGTTCATTTGCCCAGGGATGCCACTCATGCGTAATCAGCTGCGTACTCACACGCGCAAGATACGTTATGACGATGAGGAGGCCGAGCGAGCCTTGGAACGCCTGTCGCCGGGGCGTACTACTGTGGAAGCTGTGGAGCGCGGTTGTGCGCTGATGCTGAGGGGCTTCGTTTTGACCCAGTTGGAACAGGCGCGGGTTTACTGGGAGGATAATTTCACCGTGTTTCTTACGGGCGGAGATGCGCAATTGATAGCGGATGCGGTGCCTGAAGCTCGGCTTGTGCCCGACCTGGTTTTCGTTGGTTTGGCCATGGCCTGCCCTTTGCCCTGAGGTGTCTATGCGTTGGCTGTTTCTGCTTCTGGTTGTCCTCAATGTCTTCTATTACATTTGGCATCAGCAGGAGGCGCCTTTGCGCGCCAAAGATGTAACGCCTCTGAGTCTTTATCGTGGCTCGTCTCAGGATATAAGGCTATTGAGTGAATCTTCTGATGCTGCTGTCCGTCGGGATCGCTCTAAGACGGCTGAAGCGCAAGATACCTGCCTGTATGTCGGTGGGTTTGCCGATCAGCGCCAGGCGGTCGCGCTTGAGCAGCGACTTACAAGCCTGGATATAAAGGTCCAAGTCCAGTTGCTTAAGTCTTCAGACGCCTCCCGGTATTGGCTTCGGGTCTCGCCAGAAAGCCGGAGGCTGGCAGACGATCTGCCCCTTGAAAACCTTGCTAAGGAATTCAATGAGTTAAAACATAAAATAATGTTGTGCGAAGGCGTTGCAACTGCCGAATAGTTTGCATAGAATGGCGCCCGCTTCGCAGTGAAGACCGTTGAGGTCTACGGTGTGAAGCGAAGGTCAACGCAGCTAACCTCATATTTTTAAATGAGAAATTGCTTGACAGAAGGCTGGCATGATGTAGAATGCCGGCTCGCTTAGGAGGGGTTCCCGAGCGGCCAAAGGGATCAGACTGTAAATCTGACGTCTACGACTTCGAAGGTTCGAATCCTTCCCCCTCCACCATTTTTAGCGTGAGCTGCAGGCTCCGCGGGTATAGTTTAGTGGTAGAACCTCAGCCTTCCAAGCTGATGATGCGGGTTCGATTCCCGCTACCCGCTCCATGTTTGCAGGTTGTGCAAAGTGTTTTGCTCTTGTAGCTCAGTTGGTAGAGCACACCCTTGGTAAGGGTGAGGTCAGCGGTTCAAATCCGCTCAAGAGCTCCATATAACAAGGCAGATATGAAAATATCTGCCTTTGTTTTAACGGCTGCCTCGGCTTGTTGGTGTTTGCTTGGCTGTTTTGCTGGGTGACTTCAAGTCTAGTGGGGTTGGTTGTTGTAAAGTCTTTTTCAGGCCTGCATAATGGTCGGCCTGATTTTGTTTTAGGTCAGTAGCTCAATTGGCAGAGCGACGGTCTCCAAAACCGTAGGTTGGGGGTTCGATTCCCTCCTGACCTGCCAGATTCACGTGGTGTGTCTGGCTTTCTTTTCACAGGATCTTCATAGATGACTCCTAAGGCTGAAGCTCAAAGCTCTCGTTTCGATCTCGTCAAGTGGCTCGCTGTAGTCGCTTTGGTGGTCGTAGGCGTTGTTGGCAATCAGTACTATTCTGCTTCGCCGATCCTGTATCGAGTTCTTGCACTGCTGGCTCTTGCTGCTGTCGCTGCCTTTGTTGGCTTGCAGACTGCAAAGGGTAAGTCGTTTGCAGTCCTGGTGAAGGAAGCTCGCACCGAAATTCGTAAAGTCGTTTGGCCGACTCGCCAAGAAACCACGCAGACCACGCTGATTGTTGTGGCTGTCGTTCTGGTTATGGCGTTGCTGTTGTGGGGGCTTGATTCCCTGCTCGGTTGGCTTGTTTCCTTGATTGTTGGCTAAGGGTGTCCCGTGGCTAAGCGTTGGTACGTTGTGCATGCTTACTCGGGTTACGAGAAGCATGTTATGCGCTCTTTGCTGGAGCGCGTAAAGCTTGCAGGCATGGAAGATGGCTTCGGTGAAATTCTGGTTCCCACTGAAGAAGTGGTTGAAATGCGGAATGGTCAGAAGCGTAAAAGCGAACGCAAGTTCTTCCCTGGCTACGTGCTGGTTCAGATGGACATGAATGAGGGTACTTGGCACTTGGTCAAGGACACTCCTCGTGTCATGGGCTTTATCGGCGGTACTGCTGATAAGCCTGCGCCGATCACCGATAAAGAGGCGGAAGCGATTCTGCGTCGTGTCGCTGATGGTAGCGACAAGCCTAAGCCGAAGACGTTGTTCGAGCCTGGTGAAGTCGTTCGTGTTACAGATGGTCCGTTCGCTGACTTCAACGGAACTGTCGAAGAGGTTAACTACGAAAAGAGCCGGATCCAAGTGGCTGTGCTCATTTTCGGTCGCTCTACTCCGGTAGAGTTGGAGTTCAGCCAGGTCGAAAAGGTCTAGCTGAGCAAGCATCCCAACCCCACAGCCTTAGGCTGTGGGGTTTTGTCGTCACTGGGATAAACGCGCAAGTAACCGGGGAGCCTTTCGAGGCGTTTGAACCCGTAATTGGAGTGCCTCATGGCCAAGAAGATTACCGCTTACATCAAGCTGCAAGTGAAGGCCGCTCAGGCCAACCCTAGTCCACCTGTCGGCCCGGCTCTGGGTCAGCACGGCGTGAACATCATGGAATTCTGCAAGGCCTTCAACGCCCGTACTCAGGGTCTTGAGCCAGGTCTGCCGACCCCTGTGATCATCACCGTGTACAGCGACCGTAGCTTCACTTTTGAAACCAAGTCGACTCCGGCTTCGGTTCTGCTGAAGAAAGCTGCTGGCCTGACCAGCGGTTCCGCTCGTCCTAACACTGTTAAGGTTGGCACCGTCACTCGTGCCCAGCTGGAAGAGATCGCGAAAACCAAAAACGCTGATCTGACTGCAGCTGATATGGATGCAGCCGTGCGTACCATCGCCGGTTCTGCTCGTAGCATGGGCCTTAACGTGGAGGGTGTGTAATGGCTAAGCTGACCAAGCGCCAAAAGGCTATCGCCGGCAAAATCGAAGCAGGCAAGTCCTACAATTTTGTAGACGCCGCCGCTCTGCTGACCGAGCTGTCGACTGTCAAGTTCAGCGAGTCCGTTGACGTTGCTGTGAACCTGGGCGTTGACCCACGTAAATCCGACCAGGTCGTTCGTAGCGCGACTGTGCTGCCACACGGCACTGGCAAGACTGTACGTGTAGCTGTTTTCACCCAGGGTCCTGCTGCTGAAGCTGCCCTGGCTGCCGGCGCTGACCGCGTTGGCATGGACGACCTGGCTGCCGAAATGAAAGGCGGCGACCTGAACTACGACGTGGTCATCGCTTCTCCTGATGCAATGCGTGTTGTAGGTCAGTTGGGTCAGATCCTGGGTCCACGTGGCCTGATGCCTAACCCAAAAGTCGGCACCGTAACTCCAGACGTAGCTACCGCGGTTAAGAACGCCAAAGCTGGTCAGGTTCGTTATCGCACCGACAAAAACGGCATCATTCACACCTCCGTTGGCAAGGTTGGCTTCGACGCCGTCAAGCTGAAGGAAAACGTTGAAGCCCTGATCGCGGATCTGAAGCGTATCAAGCCAGCTTCTTCGAAAGGCATCTACGTTAAGCGCGTTACCCTGAGCACCACTATGGGCCCAGGTCTGGTCATCGACCAAGGTTCGCTGGACGTATAAGACACAGATTGGTGCAAGCAATTGCGCCAATTGAAAAATTGGGGTCCCTGCCTGGCGGGGGCTATCCAAGACCGTAGGCGACGCAAGTCTTAAACCACAAGCCTACGCAGATGGTGCTCCCGGTTCCTTACCGAATCAGACACCAAAACGACATCCGGCTCAGGTCGGATGAAACGGTAACAAGCAGGAGTTAAACCCGTGGCAATTAATCTCGAAGACAAGAAGGCCATCGTCGCTGAAGTCAACGAGGCTGCCAAAGCTGCTCTGTCCGCTGTCGTGGCTGATGCCCGTGGTGTGACAGTAGGCGCTATGACCGGACTCCGTAAAGAGGCTCGTGAAGCTGGCGTATACGTACGTGTTGTACGTAACACCCTGCTCAAGCGCGCTGTTGCTGACACTGAATACAGTGTTCTCAATGACGTGTTCACCGGCCCGACCTTGATTGCATTCTCCACCCAACATCCAGGTGCTGCTGCCCGTTTGTTCAAAGAGTTTGCTAAGGGTCAGGATAAGTTCGAGATCAAGGCAGCTGCGTTCGAGGGCAAGTACCTCGCAGCTAACCAAATCGACGTGCTGGCAACTCTGCCGACCCGTGACGAAGCAATCTCCCAGCTGATGAGCGTGATTCAAGGCGCTACCAGCAAATTGGCTCGTACTCTGGCGGCAATTCGCGACCAAAAAGAAGCTGCTGCAGCCTAAGGCTCGTCAACTTCTCGCGTTTTTTGTTTTTTTCGATGGTCGCGTAGGCCGTCCCCAATATCAGGAATTAGATTCATGTCTATCTCTCAGAACGATATCCTTGAAGCAGTTGGCAACATGTCCGTAATGGAAGTTGTTGAGCTGATCAAAGCTTTCGAAGAAAAATTCGGCGTTACCGCTGCTGCTGCTTCCGCTGGTCCAGCTGCTGCTGCTGCCGTTGTTGAAGAGCAAACCGAATTCAACGTCATGCTGACCGAAGCTGGCGAGAAGAAAGTTAACGTGATCAAGGCAGTACGTGAACTGACCGGTCTGGGCCTGAAAGAAGCCAAGGCTGTAGTTGACGGCGCTCCTGCCATGGTTCTGGAAGCTGTTGCCAAAGACGCAGCTGACAAAGCCAAAGCAACTCTGGAAGAAGCAGGCGCTAAAGTCGAGCTGAAGTAAGCATCGACCTTGCGTCTCCAGCCCAAGCGTTAAGCTGAAGGCTGATGGCTGGTGGCTCTTGCCACCGGCCTTTTTCCGTTCTTGGCTGTCGACTCGGTCGCCGCCATTAACGCGCTGTAGCCACCCGATGCGGTGGTGCAAACCATGGGGTTTGCAAGATTTTCTGGCTGCTCCCGTCGGAGGGGCCAAACAAGCAGGTGACCAAGCTGGGGAACGCTGATGGCTTACTCATATACTGAGAAAAAACGTATCCGCAAGGACTTTAGCAAGTTGCCGGACGTCATGGATGTCCCGTACCTTCTGGCTATCCAGCTGGATTCGTATCGTGAATTCTTGCAGGCGGGAGCGACCAAAGATCAGTTCCGCGACGTGGGCCTGCATGCGGCCTTCAAATCCGTTTTCCCGATCATCAGCTACTCCGGCAATGCTGCGCTGGAGTACGTGGGTTATCGCCTGGGCGAACCGGCATTTGATGTCAAAGAATGTGTGTTGCGTGGCGTTACGTACGCCGTACCTTTGCGGGTAAAAGTCCGTCTGATCATTTTCGACAAAGAATCGTCGAACAAAGCGATCAAGGACATCAAAGAGCAAGAAGTCTACATGGGCGAAATCCCATTGATGACTGAAAACGGTACCTTCGTTATTAACGGTACCGAGCGTGTAATCGTTTCCCAGCTGCACCGTTCCCCGGGCGTGTTCTTTGACCACGACCGCGGCAAAACGCACAGCTCCGGCAAGCTCCTGTATTCCGCGCGGATTATTCCGTACCGCGGTTCGTGGCTGGACTTCGAGTTCGACCCGAAAGACTGCGTATTCGTGCGTATTGACCGTCGTCGTAAACTGCCGGCCTCGGTATTGTTGCGCGCGCTCGGCTATACCACCGAACAGGTGCTGGATGCTTTCTACACCACCAACGTATTCAGCCTGAAGGATGAAACCCTCAAGCTGGAACTGATTGCTTCGCGTCTGCGTGGTGAAATTGCTGTCCTGGACATCCAGGATGAAAAAGGCAAGGTTATTGTTGAAGCTGGCCGTCGTATCACTGCGCGCCACATCAACCAGATCGAAAAAGCCGGTATCACAGAGCTCGAAGTGCCTCTGGACTATGTCCTGGGTCGCACCACCGCCAAGGTTATCGTTCACCCGGCCACAGGCGAGATCCTGGCTGAGTGCAACACCGAGCTGAACACCGAGATCCTGGCGAAAATCGCCAAGGCCCAGGTTGTTCGCATCGAAACCCTGTATACCAACGACATCGACTGCGGTCCGTTCATCTCCGACACGCTGAAGATCGACTCCACTAGCAACCAATTGGAAGCGCTGGTCGAGATCTATCGCATGATGCGTCCTGGTGAGCCACCAACCAAAGACGCTGCCGAAACCCTGTTCAACAACCTGTTCTTCAGCCCTGAGCGCTATGACCTGTCCGCGGTCGGCCGGATGAAGTTCAACCGTCGTATCGGTCGTACCGAGATCGAAGGTTCGGGCGTGCTGTGCAAGGAAGATATCGTTGCGGTTCTGAAGACTCTGGTCGACATCCGTAACGGCAAAGGCATTGTCGATGACATCGACCACCTGGGTAACCGTCGTGTTCGCTGCGTAGGCGAAATGGCCGAGAACCAGTTCCGCGTTGGCCTGGTGCGTGTTGAGCGTGCGGTCAAAGAGCGTCTGTCGATGGCTGAAAGCGAAGGCTTGATGCCGCAAGACCTGATCAACGCCAAGCCAGTGGCTGCGGCGGTGAAAGAGTTCTTCGGTTCCAGCCAGCTTTCGCAGTTCATGGACCAGAACAACCCGCTCTCCGAGATCACCCACAAGCGCCGTGTTTCTGCACTGGGCCCGGGCGGTCTGACCCGTGAGCGTGCAGGCTTTGAAGTTCGTGACGTACACCCGACGCATTACGGTCGCGTATGCCCGATCGAAACGCCGGAAGGTCCGAACATCGGTCTGATCAACTCCTTGGCCGCCTATGCGCGCACCAACCAGTACGGCTTCCTCGAAAGCCCGTACCGTGTGGTGAAAGACGCTCTGGTTACTGACGAGATCGTCTTCCTGTCCGCCATCGAAGAAGCTGATCACGTGATCGCTCAGGCTTCGGCCACGATGAACGACAAGAAAGTCCTGATCGACGAGCTGGTAGCTGTTCGTCACTTGAACGAGTTCACCGTCAAGGCGCCGGAAGACGTCACCTTGATGGACGTTTCGCCGAAGCAGGTAGTTTCGGTCGCAGCGTCGCTGATCCCGTTCCTGGAGCACGATGACGCCAACCGTGCGTTGATGGGTTCCAACATGCAGCGTCAGGCTGTACCGACCCTGCGTGCCGACAAGCCGCTGGTAGGTACCGGCATGGAGCGTAACGTAGCTCGTGACTCCGGCGTTTGCGTCGTGGCTCGTCGTGGCGGCGTGATCGATTCCGTTGATGCCAGCCGTATCGTGGTTCGTGTTGCCGATGACGAAGTTGAAACTGGCGAAGCTGGTGTCGACATCTACAACCTGACCAAATACACCCGCTCGAACCAGAACACCTGCATCAACCAGCGTCCGCTGGTCAGCAAGGGTGATCGTGTCCAGCGCAGCGACATCATGGCCGACGGCCCGTCCACCGATATGGGTGAACTGGCTCTGGGTCAGAACATGCGCATCGCGTTCATGGCGTGGAACGGCTTCAACTTCGAAGACTCCATCTGCCTGTCCGAGCGTGTTGTTCAAGAAGACCGCTTCACCACGATCCACATTCAGGAACTGACCTGTGTGGCGCGTGATACCAAGCTTGGGCCAGAGGAAATCACTGCGGACATCCCGAACGTGGGTGAGGCTGCACTGAACAAGCTGGACGAAGCCGGTATCGTTTACGTAGGTGCTGAAGTTGGCGCAGGCGACATTCTGGTTGGTAAGGTCACTCCGAAAGGCGAGACCCAGCTGACCCCAGAAGAGAAACTGTTGCGTGCCATCTTCGGTGAAAAAGCCAGCGACGTTAAAGACACTTCCCTGCGTGTACCTACCGGTACCAAGGGTACTGTCATCGACGTACAGGTCTTCACCCGTGACGGCGTTGAGCGTGATGCTCGTGCGCTGTCCATTGAGAAGACCCAGCTCGACGAAATCCGCAAGGATCTGAACGAAGAGTTCCGTATCGTTGAAGGCGCGACCTTCGAACGTCTGCGCTCCGCTTTGGTAGGTCACAAAGCTGAAGGCGGCGCCGGTCTGAAGAAAGGTCAGGACATCACCAATGAAGTCCTCGACGGTCTTGAGCATGGTCAGTGGTTCAAACTGCGCATGGCCGAAGATGCTCTGAACGAGCAGCTCGAGAAGGCTCAGGCCTACATCGTTGATCGCCGCCGTCTGCTGGACGACAAGTTCGAAGACAAGAAGCGCAAACTGCAGCAGGGCGATGACTTGGCTCCAGGCGTGCTGAAAATCGTCAAGGTTTACCTGGCAATCCGTCGTCGCATCCAGCCGGGCGACAAGATGGCCGGTCGTCACGGTAACAAAGGTGTGGTCTCCGTGATCATGCCGGTTGAAGACATGCCGCACGATGCCAATGGCACACCGGTTGACGTCGTCCTCAACCCACTGGGCGTACCTTCGCGTATGAACGTTGGTCAGATCCTCGAAACCCACCTGGGCCTCGCAGCCAAAGGTCTGGGCGAGAAGATCAACCGTATGATCGAGGAGCAGCGCAAGGTTGCAGACCTGCGTAAGTTCCTGCACGAGATCTACAACGAGATCGGCGGTCGCAACGAAGAGCTGGACACCTTCTCCGACCAGGAAATCCTGGATCTGGCGAAGAACCTGCGCGGCGGCGTTCCAATGGCTACCCCGGTGTTCGACGGTGCCAAGGAAAGCGAAATCAAGGCCATGCTGAAACTGGCTGACCTGCCGGAAAGTGGCCAGATGCAGCTGTTCGACGGCCGTACCGGCAACAAGTTTGAGCGCCCGGTTACCGTTGGCTACATGTACATGCTGAAGCTGAACCACTTGGTAGACGACAAGATGCACGCGCGTTCTACCGGTTCGTACAGCCTGGTTACCCAGCAGCCGCTGGGTGGTAAGGCTCAGTTCGGTGGTCAGCGTTTCGGGGAGATGGAGGTCTGGGCACTGGAAGCATACGGTGCTGCTTACACTCTGCAAGAAATGCTCACAGTGAAGTCGGACGATGTGAACGGTCGTACCAAGATGTACAAAAACATCGTGGACGGCGATCACCGTATGGAGCCGGGCATGCCCGAGTCCTTCAACGTGTTGATCAAAGAAATTCGTTCCCTCGGCATCGATATCGATCTGGAAACCGAATAACACGTGACGCGAATCGAGAGCGGGGCAGTGATGCCCGCTCTCTGCTCCGCCAGGAGGAAAGGCCTTGAAAGACCTACTGAATTTGCTGAAAAACCAGGGTCAAGTCGAAGAGTTCGACGCCATCCGTATTGGGTTGGCATCGCCTGAGATGATCCGTTCGTGGTCGTTCGGTGAAGTTAAAAAGCCGGAAACCATTAACTACCGTACGTTCAAACCTGAGCGTGACGGCCTGTTCTGCGCCAAGATCTTTGGCCCGGTAAAGGATTACGAGTGCCTGTGCGGTAAGTACAAGCGCTTGAAGCACCGTGGTGTGATCTGCGAGAAGTGCGGCGTTGAAGTTGCGCTGGCCAAGGTTCGTCGTGAGCGCATGGCGCACATCGAGCTGGCTTCGCCGGTTGCCCACATCTGGTTCCTGAAGTCGCTGCCGTCCCGTATCGGCTTGCTGATGGACATGACCCTGCGTGATATCGAGCGCGTTCTCTACTTCGAGAGCTATGTCGTTATCGATCCGGGTATGACCACCCTTGAAAAGGGTCAGCTGCTGAACGACGAACAATACTTCGAAGCGCTGGAAGAGTTCGGCGACGATTTCGATGCCCGCATGGGCGCCGAAGCTGTCCGCGAACTCCTGCACGCTATCGACCTGGAGCACGAGATTGGCCGCCTGCGCGAAGAAATTCCGCAAACCAACTCCGAAACCAAAATCAAGAAACTGTCCAAGCGTCTGAAGTTGATGGAAGCCTTCCAGGGTTCCGGCAACTTGCCAGAGTGGATGGTGCTGACCGTTCTGCCGGTTCTGCCGCCGGATCTGCGTCCGCTGGTACCGTTGGATGGTGGTCGTTTCGCGACGTCCGACCTCAACGACCTGTACCGCCGCGTGATCAACCGTAACAACCGCTTGAAGCGCCTGCTTGATCTGTCCGCTCCTGACATCATCGTGCGCAACGAAAAGCGTATGTTGCAAGAGGCCGTCGATGCTCTGCTCGACAACGGTCGTCGTGGCCGCGCTATCACCGGTTCGAACAAGCGTCCTCTGAAATCCCTGGCTGACATGATCAAGGGTAAGCAAGGTCGTTTCCGTCAGAACTTGCTCGGTAAGCGTGTTGACTACTCCGGTCGTTCGGTAATTACCGTAGGCCCGACCTTGCGTCTGCACCAGTGCGGTCTGCCTAAGAAAATGGCGCTTGAACTATTCAAGCCGTTCATCTTCGGCAAGCTGGAAATGCGCGGTCTCGCAACCACCATCAAAGCGGCCAAGAAAATGGTCGAGCGCGAACTGCCAGAGGTTTGGGACGTTCTCGCTGAAGTGATTCGCGAACACCCGGTTCTCCTCAACCGTGCACCGACCCTTCACCGTCTGGGTATCCAGGCGTTTGAACCGGTGCTGATCGAAGGTAAGGCTATCCAGCTGCACCCTCTGGTCTGTGCTGCGTACAACGCCGACTTCGACGGCGACCAAATGGCCGTGCACGTACCGCTGACCCTGGAAGCCCAGCTGGAAGCGCGTGCGTTGATGATGTCGACCAACAACATTCTGTCGCCAGCCAACGGTGAGCCAATCATCGTTCCGTCGCAGGACGTTGTATTGGGTCTGTACTACATGACTCGTGAAGCGATCAACGCCAAAGGCGAAGGTCGTGTGTTCGCTGACCTGCAGGAAGTTGACCGTGTGTTCCGTGCCGGCGAAGCCGCACTGCACGCCAAGGTTAAAGTGCGGATCAACGAAACCGTCAACGACCGTGATGGCGGCAGCGTGACCAGCACCCGTATCGTCGACACCACTGTCGGCCGTGCGCTGTTGTATCAGGTTGTGCCAAAAGGCCTGTCGTACGATGTCGTCAACCTGCCAATGAAGAAAAAGGCGATCTCCAAGCTGATCAACCAGTGCTACCGCGTGGTTGGTTTGAAAGAGACCGTGATCTTCGCTGACCAGTTGATGTACACCGGTTTTGCTTATTCGACCATTTCCGGCGTTTCCATCGGTGTTAACGACTTCGTTATCCCGGATGAAAAAGCCCGCATCATCGGTGCAGCCACCGACGAAGTGAAAGAGATCGAAAGCCAGTACGCCTCCGGCCTGGTAACCCAGGGCGAGAAGTACAACAAGGTGATCGACCTTTGGTCCAAGGCCAACGATGAAGTTTCCAAGGCGATGATGGCCAACCTCTCGAAAGAGAAAGTCATCGACCGTCACGGCGACGAAGTTGACCAAGAGTCCTTCAACTCGATGTACATGATGGCCGACTCGGGCGCACGGGGTTCTGCTGCGCAGATCCGTCAGCTCGCCGGTATGCGTGGTCTGATGGCCAAGCCGGACGGTTCCATCATCGAAACGCCGATTACCGCGAACTTCCGTGAAGGGTTGAGCGTACTTCAGTACTTCATCTCGACTCACGGTGCTCGTAAAGGTCTGGCGGATACCGCGTTGAAAACCGCTAACTCCGGTTACCTGACCCGTCGTCTGGTAGACGTTGCACAAGATCTGGTGGTTACCGAGATCGATTGCGGCACCGAGCACGGCCTGCTGATGACTCCGCACATTGAAGGCGGCGACGTTGTAGAGCCGCTGGGTGAACGCGTATTGGGTCGTGTCATTGCCCGCGACGTATTCAAACCAGGCACCGAGGAAGTTATCGTTCCTGCCGGCACCCTGGTTGACGAGAAGTGGGTTGAGTTTATCGAGCTCAACAGCATCGACGAAGTGATTGTTCGCTCGCCGATCAGCTGCGAAACCCGCTACGGCATTTGCGCCAAGTGCTACGGCCGTGACTTGGCTCGTGGTCACCAGGTGAACATCGGTGAAGCGGTCGGCGTTATCGCTGCCCAGTCCATCGGTGAGCCGGGTACTCAGCTGACCATGCGTACGTTCCACATCGGTGGTGCGGCAAGCCGGACCTCCGCGGCTGACAGCGTTCAGGTGAAGAATGGCGGTACTGTCCGTCTGCACAACCTCAAGCACGTTGAGCGAGTGGATGGCCATCTGGTCGCTGTGTCCCGTTCCGGTGAGCTGGCGATTGCTGATGACTACGGTCGTGAGCGTGAGCGTTACAAGCTGCCGTACGGTGCTGTGATTTCGGTTAAAGAGGGTGACAAGGTCGACGCTGGCGCTATCGTGGCCAAGTGGGATCCGCACACTCACCCAATCGTTACCGAAATGAAAGGTACCGTGACCTACGTGGGCATGGAAGAAGGCATCACGATCAAGCGTCAGACTGACGAATTGACCGGTATGACCAACATTGAAGTCCTCGACGCGAAGGATCGTCCAGCTGCCGGTAAAGACATCCGTCCTGCCGTGAAGATGGTCGATGACAACGGTAAGGATCTGTTGCTGCCAGGCACTGACGTAATCGCTCAGTACTTCCTGCCAGCCAACGCCCTTGTCGGTGTAGCGGATGGTGCGAAGATCGCCATCGGTGACGTTATCGCGCGTATCCCGCAAGAGACTTCGAAGACCCGTGACATCACCGGTGGTCTGCCGCGTGTTGCCGACTTGTTCGAAGCTCGTCGTCCGAAGGAAGCGTCGATTCTGGCTGAAGTCAGCGGCACCATCGCGTTCGGTAAAGAGACCAAAGGCAAGCGCCGTCTGGTCATTACTCCGAACGACGGTAGTGATCCGTACGAAGAGCTGATTCCGAAGTGGCGTCACCTCAACGTCTTCGAAGGCGAACAGGTAAACCGCGGCGAAGTTATCTCTGACGGTCCAAGCGACCCACACGACATCCTGCGTCTGCTGGGTGTGAGTGCGCTGGCCAAGTACATCGTTAACGAGATCCAGGACGTTTACCGTCTGCAGGGTGTGAAGATCAACGATAAGCACATCGAGACCATCCTGCGTCAGATGCTGCGTAAAGTTGAAATCGCTGAATCCGGCGATTCGAGTTTCATCAAGGGCGACCAGATGGAATTGACTCACGTACTGGTAGAAAACGAGCGCCTTGCAGCGGAAGACAAGTTTGTCTCCAAGTTTACCCGTGTGTTGCTGGGTATCACTAAGGCGTCGTTGTCCACTGAGTCGTTCATCTCGGCGGCCTCCTTCCAGGAGACCACTCGCGTACTGACCGAAGCAGCGGTAACCGGCAAGCGCGATTACCTGCGCGGCCTGAAAGAGAACGTGGTCGTGGGTCGTCTGATCCCGGCTGGTACCGGTTTGGCTTATCACAGCGAACGTAAGCGTCGCCGTGATGCTGACAAGCCGCTGCGCGTAAGCGCCAGTGAAGTGGAAGCTGCACTGACCGAAGCGCTGAACTCAAGCGGTAACTGAGTTCTGCGATAGATGAGTCCGGGCCCTGGCCGCTCCGTTCGTCGGATCGAAGCAATTTTGCTCCGGTTCGATGGGCGGAGAGGTCGGGGCCTTGCCTTGACTGGGGACAAGATCCTCTTTAGACTCTTGTACCCCTAAATTTGGCGGGAATTCGTTCCTGCCATTTTGCTTTTCTTGCAAGACAATAGCGTCGCAAGACAACAGTGGAGCTAGTAGATGGCAACTATCAACCAGCTGGTACGTCAGCCGCGTAAGCGTATCGTCGAGAAATCCGACGTGCCTGCGCTGCAGAACTGCCCGCAACGTCGTGGCGTATGCACTCGTGTGTATACCACCACGCCGAAAAAACCTAACTCGGCACTGCGTAAAGTATGCCGTGTGCGTCTGACCAACGGTTTCGAGGTTTCCTCGTACATCGGCGGTGAAGGCCACAACCTGCAAGAGCACAGCGTGGTACTGATCCGCGGCGGTCGTGTAAAAGACTTGCCAGGTGTCCGTTACCACACCGTACGCGGTTCCTTGGATACTTCCGGCGTTAAAGGTCGTAACCAGGGTCGTTCGAAGTACGGTACCAAGAAGCCTAAGTAGTAGCGGCTTTTTGTAAACCTGAATCATCTTATTTTCTGAGTCGATAAGAGTAAGGTCGGAGGCGTCCCGAAAGGGCACCGATTCCGAGCGAACCTGAAGACCGTTTGAGGGCTTATCCATGCCAAGAAGACGCGTAGCAGCCAAGCGCGAAGTGCTTGACGATCCAAAATACGGAAGCCAAATTCTGGCCAAGTTCATGAACCACGTAATGGAAAGCGGCAAGAAAGCCGTTGCCGAGCGTATCGTTTATGGCGCGCTGGAAAAGGTTAAAGAACGCAAGAACAGCGACCCCCTGGAAATCTTCGAGAAAGCTCTCGACGCCATCGCTCCGCTGGTCGAAGTGAAGTCGCGCCGTGTAGGCGGTGCTACTTACCAGGTTCCGGTTGAAGTTCGTCCGTCCCGTCGTAACGCTCTGGCAATGCGCTGGTTGGTAGACTTCGCCCGTAAGCGCGGCGAGAAGTCTATGGCTCTGCGTTTGGCCGGCGAACTGTTGGACGCTGCTGAAGGTAAAGGTGCTGCTGTTAAGAAGCGTGAAGACGTGCACCGTATGGCTGAAGCTAACAAAGCTTTCTCGCACTACCGCTTCTAATTTTAGCTTCACTAATTTTGCGAGGGCTTTATGGCTCGTACTACTCCGATTAGCCGCTACCGTAACATCGGTATCGTCGCTCACGTGGATGCTGGTAAAACCACCACCACCGAGCGCGTGCTGTTTTACACCGGCAAAAGTCACAAAATGGGCGAGGTGCATGATGGCGCCGCGACCACAGACTGGATGGTTCAGGAGCAGGAGCGTGGTATTACCATTACTTCTGCTGCCATTACCGCCTTCTGGAAAGGTTCCGAGAAGCAGTACAAAGACGAGCATCGCTTCAACGTAATCGATACCCCGGGCCACGTGGACTTCACCATTGAAGTTGAACGTTCCCTGCGCGTACTCGACGGCGCTGTCGTTGTGTTCTGCGGTACTTCGGGTGTTGAGCCTCAGTCGGAAACCGTATGGCGTCAAGCCAACAAATACGGCGTGCCGCGTCTTGTTTACGTAAACAAGATGGACCGTGCTGGTGCCAACTTCCTGCGCGTGATCGGCCAGATCAAGCAGCGTCTGGGTCACACTCCGGTGCCGATCCAGTTGGCTATCGGTTCCGAAGATAACTTCCAGGGTCAGATTGATCTGATCAACATGGAAGCTGTCTACTGGAACGATGCCGACAAGGGCATGGTTCCTGTTCGTAAGCCTATCCCTGCTGAACTGCAGGAACTGGCTGATGAGTGGCGCAATAACATGGTCGAGGCTGCTGCCGAAGCCAGCGAAGAGCTGATGAACAAGTACCTCGAAGGTGAAGAACTCACCAACGCGGAAATCAAGGCCGCTCTGCGTCAGCGTACTATTGCTGGCGAGATCGTCCTGGCTGTTTGTGGTTCTTCGTTCAAGAACAAGGGCGTTCCCCTGGTTCTCGACGCCGTTATCGACTACCTGCCTGCTCCAACCGACATTCCTGCTATCAAGGGTACCAACCCTGATAACGAGGAAGAAGAGATGGAGCGTCACGCCGATGACAGCGAGCCGTTCTCGGCTCTGGCGTTCAAGATCGCTACCGACCCATTCGTGGGTACTTTGACCTTCGTCCGCGTTTACTCGGGCGTGTTGGCATCCGGCGACGGCGTGATCAACTCGGTTAAAGGTAAGAAAGAGCGCGTGGGCCGTATGGTGCAGATGCACGCAAACGCTCGCGAAGAGATCAAGGAAGTACGCGCTGGCGACATCGCGGCCCTGATCGGCATGAAGGACGTCACCACTGGTGAGACTTTGTGCGACGCTGCTAAGCCAATCATCCTGGTTCGCATGGACTTCCCGGAGCCGGTTATTTCGGTTGCCGTTGAGCCTAAGACCAAGGATGACCAGGAAAAAATGGGTATCGCTCTGGGCAAGCTTGCTCAGGAAGATCCATCTTTCCGCGTCAAAACTGATGAAGAGACTGGTCAAACGATCATCTCCGGCATGGGCGAACTGCACCTGGACATCCTGGTAGATCGGATGCGCCGTGAGTTCAACGTCGAAGCCAACATCGGTAAGCCTCAGGTTTCCTATCGTGAGCGCATCACGAAGAACTGTGAAATCGAAGGCAAATTCGTTCGTCAGTCCGGCGGTCGTGGTCAATTCGGTCACTGCTGGATCCGTTTTGCTCCTGCTGACGAAGGTCAGGAAGGTCTGCAATTCGTGAACGAAGTAGTAGGTGGTGTTGTTCCTAAGGAATACATCCCTGCTATCCAGAAGGGTATCGAGGAGCAGATGAAGAACGGTGTTGTTGCCGGCTATCCGCTGATCGGCCTGAAAGCAACCGTTTTTGACGGTTCTTACCACGACGTCGACTCCAACGAGATGGCGTTTAAGGTGGCTGCTTCCATGGCAACCAAGCAACTGGCCCAGAAGGGCGGTGGTGAGTTGCTTGAGCCAATCATGGCGGTAGAAGTTGTTACACCTGAAGACTATATGGGTGATGTCATGGGCGACCTTAACCGTCGTCGCGGCATGATCTTGGGTATGGAAGATACGGTTTCCGGCAAAGTGATTCGCGCCGAGGTTCCGTTGGGCGAGATGTTCGGTTATGCGACCGACGTTCGTTCCATGTCTCAGGGTCGCGCAAGCTACTCTATGGAATTCAAAAAATACAACACAGCTCCGGCGCACATCGCTGAAACTGTATCCAAAAAACAAGGCTGATTCAGTCCTTTAGGCAAGGAGTTAATTGTCGTGGCTAAAGAAAAATTTGATCGTTCCCTACCGCACGTAAACGTTGGCACCATCGGCCACGTTGACCACGGTAAAACCACTCTGACCGCTGCTCTGACTCGCGTCTGCTCCGAAGTTTTCGGTTCGGCCGTAGTTGAATTCGACAAGATCGACAGCGCTCCAGAAGAAAAAGCTCGTGGTATCACCATCAACACCGCGCACGTTGAGTACAACTCGACTATTCGTCACTACGCTCACGTTGACTGCCCAGGTCACGCTGACTATGTGAAGAACATGATCACCGGTGCTGCCCAGATGGACGGCGCGATCCTGGTTTGCTCGGCCGCTGATGGTCCGATGCCACAAACCCGTGAGCACATCCTGCTGTCCCGTCAGGTAGGCGTTCCGTACATCGTGGTTTTCCTGAACAAGGCTGACCTGGTAGACGACGCTGAGCTGCTGGAACTGGTTGAGATGGAAGTGCGCGATCTGCTGAGCACTTACGACTTCCCAGGCGACGACACTCCGATCATCATCGGTTCGGCTCGTATGGCTCTGGAAGGCAAAGACGACAACGAAATGGGCACCACTGCCGTTCGTAAGCTGGTTGAAACTCTGGATACCTACATCCCAGAACCAGTTCGTCTGACCGACAAGCCGTTCCTGATGCCAATCGAAGACGTATTCTCGATCTCCGGTCGCGGTACTGTTGTGACTGGTCGTATCGAGCGCGGTATCGTTCGCGTTCAGGATCCACTGGAAATCGTTGGTCTGCGTGACACCACCGTCACCACCTGCACCGGTGTTGAAATGTTCCGTAAGCTGCTCGACGAAGGTCGTGCTGGCGAGAACTGCGGCGTTCTGCTGCGTGGTACCAAGCGTGACGACGTTGAGCGTGGCCAGGTTCTGGTTAAGCCAGGTTCGGTTAAGCCGCACACCAAGTTCACCGCAGAAGTTTACGTTCTGAGCAAGGAAGAAGGCGGTCGTCACACTCCGTTCTTCAAAGGCTACCGTCCACAGTTCTACTTCCGTACTACTGACGTGACCGGTAACTGCGAATTGCCAGAAGGCGTAGAAATGGTAATGCCAGGCGATAACATTCAAATGACTGTTACCCTGATCAAAACCATCGCTATGGAAGACGGTCTGCGCTTCGCTATCCGTGAAGGCGGCCGTACCGTTGGTGCTGGTGTTGTAGCTAAAATCATCGAGTAAGCTCTTTCTTGAGTTAGCTTGGATGTTTTGAAAAAGCCCCCGCTCAGCGGGGGCTTTTTTATTGGGTTGACACCTATCGGGGCCGTCTATAGAATTGCGCCTCCTTTTAACGGGCGTATTGCGCTCGGTGGGAATAGCAGCCGGAGTCTGAAATCCAATGCAAAATCAGCAAATCCGTATCAGGTTGAAGGCTTTTGACCATCGCCTGATCGACCAATCCACCCAGGAAATCGTGGAAACCGCGAAACGTACTGGTGCTCAAGTGCGTGGTCCAATTCCACTGCCTACCCGTAAAGAGCGGTTCACCGTTCTGGTCTCCCCGCACGTCAACAAAGACGCGCGTGACCAGTACGAGATCCGTACTCATAAGCGCGTACTGGACATCGTCCAGCCAACGGATAAAACCGTTGATGCACTTATGAAGCTCGATCTGGCGGCCGGTGTGGAAGTACAGATCAGCCTCGGCTAAGACTTGGGTCTTAGTCGTGTAACGCTCTGAAATGGGCGGCCATAGCGGGTGAAAGCCCCGTACACTCATGAGGTTTACAACATGACTATTGGTGTAGTCGGTCGTAAATGCGGTATGACCCGTATTTTCACCGAAGAAGGTGTCTCCATTCCGGTCACGGTCATTGAGATCGAGCCGAATCGCGTCACCCAGTTCAAAACTGAAGAAACCGATGGCTATCGTGCAGTGCAAGTCACTGTCGGCGAGCGTCGTGCTTCGCGCGTGACTGCTGCTCAAGCAGGTCACTTCGCAAAAGCAAACGTTGCAGCTGGTCGCACTGTTATGGAGTTCCGTCTTGAAGACGGCGACTACCAGGCTGGCGATCTGATCAACGCTGAAATCTTCGCCGCTGGTCAACTGGTTGATGTAACCGGTCACTCCAAAGGTAAAGGCTTCCAGGGTACGATCAAGCGTTGGAATTTCCGTGGCCAAGACAACACTCACGGTAACTCCGTCTCCCACCGCGTCCCGGGCTCTATTGGCCAGTGCCAGACTCCTGGTCGTGTATTCAAGGGCAAGAAAATGTCCGGTCATATGGGCGCTGAGCGCGTGACCGTGCAGTCCCTCGAAGTAGTGCGCGTCGACGCTGAACGCAATCTGTTGTTGGTCAAGGGTGCTGTTCCTGGCGCTACTGGCGGCAACCTGGTTGTACGTCCAGCGGCCAAGGCTCGCGGTTAAGGGGAAGCTGACATGCAATTAAATGTAAATGACGCTCAAGCGATCGAAGTTTCCGAACTGACATTTGGCGGCGAATTCAACGAGACGCTGGTTCACCAAGCAGTCGTGGCCTACATGGCCGGCGGCCGTCAAGGTAGCAAGCAGCAAAAGACCCGTTCCGACGTTCGTGGTGGCGGTAAGCGCCCTTGGCGTCAGAAAGGTACTGGCCGTGCTCGTGCCGGTACTATCCGTAGCCCAATCTGGCGCGGCGGCGGTACCACTTTTGCAGCTCGTCCGCAGGATCACTCTCAGAAGCTCAACAAGAAGATGTATCGCGCAGCTCTGCGCTCCATCCTTGCTGAACTCGTGCGTACTGATCGCCTGGTCGTGGTTCAGGACTTCGCTGTTGAAAGTCCAAAAACCAAAGATCTGCTGGGCAAACTGAACAACATGAGCCTGACCGACGTTTTGATCGTGTCTGAAGCTGTTGATCAGAACCTGTACCTGGCTGCTCGCAACCTGCCACACGTTGATGTACGTGACGTGCAAGGTTCCGATCCAGTTAGTCTGATCGCATACGACAAGGTGTTGATCACCGTGTCGGCCGTGAAGAAATTCGAGGAGCTGCTGGGATGAACCAGGAACGCGTATTTAAAGTTCTGCTTGGCCCGCACGTTTCCGAAAAGGCTACGGTTCTGGCTGACAAGAAAGGCCAGTTCGTTTTCAAGGTTGCAACTGACGCAACCAAGCTGGAAATCAAGAAGGCCGTCGAAAGCCTGTTCAGCGTGAAAGTAGAGCGTGTTACTACCCTGAATGTTCTGGGTAAGAGCAAGCGCACTGCTCGCGGTCTGGGCAAGCGTAATGACTGGAAGAAGGCAGTTATCTCCCTTCAGCCAGGCCAAGATCTCGATTTCAGCAGCAGTGCTGAGTAAGGAAGGGGTGCATCATGGCAATCGTTAAATGCAAACCGACTTCCCCTGGCCGCCGTTTTGTGGTCAAGGTGGTCAACCAGGAGCTGCATAAAGGCGCTCCTCACGCACCGCTGCTCGAGAAGAAATCGAAGTCTGGTGGTCGTAACAACAATGGTCGTATTACCACTCGTCACATCGGTGGTGGCCATAAGCAGCATTATCGTCTGGTCGACTTCCGTCGCAACGACAAAGATGGCATCGCTGCCACTGTCGAGCGTATCGAATACGATCCAAACCGTACTGCTCACATCGCTCTGCTGCTTTACGCAGATGGCGAGCGTCGCTACATCATCGCCCCTAAAGGCGTGAGCGCTGGCGACCAGCTGATCGCAGGTGCTTTGGCACCGATCAAGCCGGGCAACGCTCTGCAGCTGCGTAACATTCCAGTTGGTAGCACCGTACACGGCATCGAATTGAAGCCAGGTAAAGGCGCGCAAATCGCTCGTTCCGCTGGTGCTTCGGCTCAGCTGATCGCTCGTGAAGGTGTCTACGTGACCCTGCGTCTGCGTTCTGGTGAGATGCGTAAAGTATTGGCTGAATGCCGTGCGACCCTGGGCGAAGTCTCGAACTCCGAGCACAGCCTGCGTTCGCTGGGTAAAGCTGGTGCCAAACGCTGGCGTGGCGTTCGCCCAACCGTTCGTGGTGTTGCCATGAACCCGGTTGACCACCCACACGGTGGTGGTGAAGGTCGTACCTCTGGTGGTCGTCATCCGGTATCGCCATGGGGCTTCCCGACTAAGGGCGCGAAGACTCGTGGTAATAAGCGTACCGACAAAATGATCGTCCGTCGTCGCAAGTAAATAGAGGGATACGACAGTGCCACGTTCTCTGAAAAAAGGTCCTTTTATTGATCTTCACCTACTGAAGAAGATCGAAGTGGCGGCGGAAAAGAACGATCGCAAACCAGTTAAGACCTGGTCGCGTCGTTCGATGATCCTGCCACAAATGGTCGGTTTGACCATCGCAGTACACAACGGTCGTCAACACGTCCCCGTTCTCGTTAACGAAGACATGGTCGGCCACAAACTAGGCGAGTTTGCCGGTACCCGCACTTATCGTGGGCACGTGGCAGACAAGAAAGCCAAGCGTTAAGGGGTAAGGAAATGGAAGTAGCCGCTAAGTTGTCGGGCGCTCGAATCTCCGCCCAGAAAGCCCGCTTGGTCGCCGACCAGATCCGCGGGAAGAAGGTGGGCGAAGCGCTCAACCTGTTGGCTTTCAGCAGTAAGAAAGCCGCCGAGATCATGAAGAAAGTGCTGGAGTCGGCCGTAGCCAACGCCGAGCATAACGAAGGCGCAGACGTTGATGACCTTAAAGTCAGCACCGTTTTCGTCAACGAAGGGCGTTCGCTGAAGCGCATCATGCCACGTGCCAAAGGCCGTGCTGATCGCATCGTCAAGCGGTCTTGCCATATCACTGTCAAGGTTGCTGACAAGTAACGGAGTCGAAGAGATGGGTCAGAAAGTACATCCCATTGGCATTCGCCTGGGAATCGTCAAGGAGCACACCTCCGTCTGGTACGCAGACGGTCGGACTTATGCGGACTACTTGTTCGCTGATCTGAAGGTGCGTGAGTATCTCCAAGACAAACTAAAAAGCGCGTCCGTAAGCCGTATCGATATCCATCGTCCGGCGCAAACTGCACGTATCACCATCCACACCGCTCGTCCAGGTATCGTTATCGGGAAGAAAGGTGAAGATGTTGAGAAACTGCGTCAGGACCTGACCAAGCAAATGGGTGTGCCTGTGCACATCAATATCGAAGAGATCCGCAAGCCGGAGCTCGACGGTATGCTGGTTGCGCAGAGCGTAGCTCAGCAGCTGGAGCGTCGCGTAATGTTCCGTCGCGCTATGAAGCGCGCCGTACAGAACGCCATGCGCATTGGTGCCAAAGGCATCAAAATCCAAGTGAGCGGTCGTCTCGGCGGTGCTGAAATCGCACGTACTGAATGGTATCGCGAAGGTCGTGTGCCACTGCACACCCTGCGTGCCGACATCGACTATGCCAACTACGAAGCTCACACCACTTACGGTGTGATCGGTGTAAAGGTTTGGATCTTCAAAGGCGAAGTAATTGGTGGTCGCCAAGAAGAACTGAAACCACAAGCACCAGCGCCTCGTAAAAAAGCTGCTAAGTAAGGGGTACGCCAAATGTTGCAACCTAAGCGTACGAAGTTCCGCAAGCAGATGACAGGCCACAACCGTGGTCTGGCTCAGCGCGGTAGCAAAGTCAGCTTCGGCGAGTTCGCGCTGAAGTCTGTAGCTCGTGGTCGTCTCACCGCTCGTCAGATCGAGTCAGCGCGTCGTGCTCTGACCCGTCACGTAAAACGTGGCGGCAAGATCTGGATCCGTGTATTCCCGGACAAGCCGATCTCCAAGAAGCCTCTCGAAGTGCGGATGGGTAAAGGTAAGGGTAACGTGGAATACTGGGTAGCCCAGATTCAGCCAGGCAAAGTCCTGTATGAAATCGAGGGTGTTTCTGAAGAGCTGGCGCGTGAGGCTTTCGCCCTGGCTGCTGCAAAGCTGCCGCTCGCCACCTCCTTTGTTAAACGGACGGTGATGTGATGAAAGCGAATGAACTTCGTGAAAAATCCGCACAGCAGCTGAACGAGCAACTGCTCGGCTTGCTGCGCGACCAGTTCAATCTGCGCATGCAGAAAGCAACTGGCCAGTTGGGGCAGTCTCATCTGCTCTCGCAAGTTAAGCGTGACATCGCTCGCGTGAAGACTGTGCTCAAACAGCAGGCAGGTAAGTGATCATGGCTGAAGCCGAAAAGACTGTCCGTACGCTGACTGGCCGTGTTGTCAGCGACAAGATGGACAAAACCATCACCGTTTTGATCGAGCGTCGCGTTAAGCACCCGATCTACGGTAAATATGTTAAGCGTTCGACTAAGCTGCACGCGCACGACGAAACCAATCAGTGCCACATCGGCGACAAAGTCACTATTCGTGAAACTCGTCCGCTGGCCAAGACCAAGTCTTGGGCACTGGTTGATGTTCTCGAACGCGCTGTGGAAGTCTAAGGACTAGGGGTCGGAGAAATTATATGATTCAGACTCAATCCATGCTCGATGTGGCCGATAACAGCGGCGCTCGCCGTGTTATGTGCATCAAGGTGCTGGGTGGCTCCCATCGTCGTTACGCTGGTATCGGTGACATCATCAAAGTTACCGTGAAGGAAGCAATTCCTCGCGGTAAGGTGAAAAAAGGCCAAGTGATGACTGCTGTTGTAGTCCGCACTCGTCACGGCGTACGCCGTGCAGATGGCTCCATTATCCGCTTTGATGGCAACGCTGCTGTTCTTCTGAACAACAAGCAAGAGCCGATCGGCACCCGTATCTTTGGGCCAGTGACCCGTGAACTTCGTACTGAGAAGTTCATGAAGATCGTCTCGCTCGCCCCAGAAGTGCTGTAAGGAGATCCGACATGCAAAAGATTCGTCGTGACGACGAGATCATCGTGATCGCCGGCAAAGACAAAGGTAAGCGCGGTAAGGTGCTGAAGGTTCTCGCTGACGACCGTCTGGTCGTTGGTGGTTTGAACCTGGTCAAGCGTCATACCAAGCCTAACCCGATGTCGGGCGTACAGGGCGGTATCGTCGAGAAAGAAGCGCCATTGCACGCTTCTAACGTCGCCATCTTCAACGGCGAAACCAACAAGGCTGATCGTGTTGGTTTCAAAGTAGAAGACGGTAAGAAAATTCGTGTCTTCAAGTCGACCCAAAAAGCGGTTGATGCTTGAACACTGCTAGGTAGATAAGACCATGGCACGACTACAAGAGATTTACCGGAAGGAAATCGCCCCCAAGCTTAAGGAAGAACTTAAGCTCGGGAACGTGATGGAAGTTCCGCGCGTTACCAAAATCACCCTGAACATGGGTCTGGGCGAAGCGATCGGCGACAAAAAAGTCATCGAGCACGCTGTTGCTGACCTGGAAAAGATCACCGGCCAAAAAGTCGTCGTGACCTACGCTCGCAAATCCATCGCTGGCTTTAAAGTCCGTGAAGGTTGGCCGATCGGCGTCAAGGTAACTCTGCGCCGTGAGCGTATGTACGAATTCTTGGATCGTCTGCTGTCGATCTCCCTGCCTCGGGTCCGCGACTTCCGCGGCCTGAATGCCAAGTCCTTCGATGGTCGTGGTAACTACAGCATGGGCGTGAAAGAGCAGATCATCTTCCCGGAAATCGACTACGACAAGATCGATGCTCTCCGCGGTCTGGACATCACCCTGACCACCACTGCCAAGAACGATGATGAAGGTCGCGCCCTGCTGCGTGCTTTCAAATTCCCGTTCCGCAACTGATTGGAGTAGGACCATGGCCAAGATGAGCATGAAAAACCGCGAGCTGAAGCGTCAGCTCACGGTTGCCAAGTACGCCAAGAAGCGTGCAGCACTGAAAGCGATCATCGTTGATCTGAACGCAAGTCCAGAAGCGCGTTGGGAAGCTACAGTTGCCCTGCAGAAGCAGCCACGTGACGCAAGCGCTTCGCGCATGCGTAACCGCTGCCGCCTGACCGGTCGTCCACACGGCGTTTACCGCAAGTTCGGCCTCGGCCGTAACAAACTGCGTGAAGCGGCAATGCGTGGCGACGTACCAGGTCTGGTTAAAGCCAGCTGGTAAGTACTTTCAGAGTCCAGGCGATTGGTGTCGCAAGATACTGACCGCCGGTGACCTTGAATCTGGAACAAGCCCCTTTTGGGGCTTGTTTCATTTCCGGAGTGTGTCTAGAATACCCGGCTCGCCTGAGCCCGTGTTTTCTATGCTCGGAGATTCTCGGCGACATATGTAGCCGCAAGGCTAATTTTTTTGTATTAGGAGCGTCTAGCCCATGAGTATGCAGGACCCGTTAGCGGACATGCTAACTCGTATCCGTAATGCCCAGATGGCTGAAAAGTCCGTCGTAAGCATGCCATCTTCCAAGTTGAAGGTAGCTGTTGCCAAAGTCCTGAAAGACGAAGGCTACATTGCGGGTTATCAGATCAGCAGCGAAACCAAGCCACTGCTGTCCATCGAGCTGAAGTACTTCGAAGGCCGTTCGGTCATCGAGGAAGTGAAGCGCGTTAGCCGTCCAGGCCTGCGTCAGTACAAGTCCGCTGAAGATCTGCCGAAAGTTCGTGGCGGTCTGGGCGTGTCTATCGTCTCCACCAACAAAGGTGTGATGACGGATCGTGCTGCGCGCGCTGCCGGTGTCGGCGGCGAAGTTCTTTGCACTGTGTTCTAAGGGGGGATAAGCATGTCTCGCGTCGCTAAGAACCCCGTTAAGCTGCCAGCCGGTGTCGAAGTCAAATTCGCAGGCCAACAGCTTTCGGTGAAGGGTGCCAAGGGCACTCTTGAACTGAACATCCATTCGTCCGTTGAGATCGTTGAAGAGGCTGGTGAGCTGCGTTTCGCTGCTCGCAATGGCGATCAACAAACTCGCGCAATGGCCGGTACCACGCGTGCGTTGGTAAACAACATGGTCCAAGGCGTAAGCCAAGGCTTCGAGCGTAAGCTCCAGCTGGTCGGTGTTGGTTACAAAGCGCAAGCAAAAGGCACGGTTTTGAACCTGGCCCTTGGCTTCTCGCACCCAGTGGATTACGAACTGCCGGAAGGCATCACCGCTGAGACTCCTAGCCAGACCGATATCCTGATCAAGGGCATCGATAAGCAACTGGTAGGTCAAGTGGCTGCTGAGATCCGCGACTTCCGTCCACCAGAGCCGTACAAAGGCAAAGGTGTGCGCTACGCGGACGAAGTCGTCCGTCGTAAAGAAGCCAAGAAGAAGTAGGGCATAGCAAATGACCGACAAAAAAGTTACTCGACTGCGTCGCGCTCGCAAAGCACGCCTGAAAATGCACGAACTCGAAGTCGTGCGTCTCTGCGTGTTCCGCTCGTCGCAGCACATCTACGCCCAGGTCATCTCGGCCGACGGCAACAAAGTCCTGGCAAGCGCCTCGACTTTGGATAAAGAACTGCGTGATGGTGCCACTGGCAACATCGACGCGGCCACAAAGGTTGGCCAGCTGGTCGCTACGCGTGCTAAGGCCGCTGGCGTCTCGCAAGTGGCTTTCGACCGCTCTGGCTTCAAGTACCACGGCCGCGTTAAAGCGTTGGCTGATGCTGCTCGTGAAGCTGGGCTGGAGTTCTAAGTTATGTCAAATAACGACCAAAAGCGCGACGAAGGCTACATTGAGAAGCTGGTTCAAGTTAACCGCGTAGCCAAAACCGTTAAAGGCGGCCGTATCTTCACTTTCACCGCGTTGACCGTGGTTGGTGATGGTAAAGGGCGTGTTGGCTTCGGCCGTGGCAAGTCGCGTGAAGTGCCTGCTGCGATCCAGAAGGCAATGGAAGCTGCTCGTCGCAACATGATCCAAGTTGATCTGAACGGCACCACCCTGCAGTACGCCATGAAGTCCGCCCATGGCGCTTCGAAGGTGTACATGCAGCCTGCTTCTGAAGGTACCGGTATCATCGCTGGCGGCGCTATGCGTGCGGTCCTCGAAGTTGCTGGCGTTCAGAACGTTCTGGCCAAGTGCTACGGCTCGACTAACCCGGTAAACGTGGTTCACGCCACTTTCAAAGGTTTGAAAGCTATGCAGTCCCCTGAATCCATTGCCGCCAAGCGTGGCAAAAGCGTCCAGGAGATTTTCTGATCATGGCTACCGTTAAAGTAACGCTGATCAAAAGCATGACCGGCCGCATCCCTAACCACAAACTGTGTGTTAAGGGTCTGGGTCTGCGTCGCATCGGTCACACTGTAGAAGTCCAGGATACTCCCGAGAATCGCGGGATGATCAACAAGGCTTACTACATGCTGCGTGTCGAGGGTTAATCGATGAAACTCAATGATCTGAGTCCAGCGCCGGGTTCCCGTCGCGAAAAGCATCGTCCGGGCCGTGGTATCGGTAGCGGTTTGGGTAAGACTGGTGGCCGTGGCCACAAAGGTCAGACCTCCCGCTCCGGTGGCACCATCGCTCCAGGCTTTGAAGGCGGTCAACAGCCGCTGCATCGTCGCCTGCCTAAGTTCGGTTTCGTATCCCTGAAAGCTATGGATCGCGCAGAAGTGCGTCTGTCCGAGCTGGCTAAAGTGGAAGGCGACATCGTTACTCTGCAGACCCTGAAAGATGCCAACGTGATCAACGTCAACGTACAGCGTGTGAAAATCATGCTGTCCGGTGAAGTGACTCGCGCTGTCACTATCGGCAAGGGAATCGGCGCCACCAAAGGTGCGCGTTCGGCTATCGAAGCAGCTGGCGGCAAGTTCGAGGAATAAATGGCTAAGCAAGGTGCTCTCTCAGCGCTCGGCAAAGGCGGTATGTCTGAACTCTGGGCTCGTCTGCGTTTTCTGTTCCTGGCGATTATCGTCTACCGAATAGGCGCACACATCCCGGTTCCAGGTATCAACCCGGACCGACTCGCAGACCTGTTTCGACAGAATGAGGGGACCATTCTTAGCTTGTTCAACATGTTTTCCGGCGGCGCGCTGGAACGGATGAGCATCTTTGCGCTGGGGATCATGCCGTATATTTCGGCATCGATCATCATGCAACTGATGACCGCCGTCAGCCCGCAGCTGGAGCAGTTGAAGAAGGAAGGTGAAGCTGGCCGTCGCAAGATTAGCCAGTACACCCGCTACGGCACTGTTATCCTTGCCCTTGTTCAAGCTATCGGCATGTCCGTTGGCCTGGCGGGGCAGGGTGTTGCGTTCACTGGTGACTTTGGCTTCCATTTCGTTGCGGTATCCACTTTTGTGGCTGGCGCAATGTTCATGATGTGGCTGGGTGAGCAGATTACTGAGCGTGGTGTTGGTAACGGTATCTCGATGTTGATTTTCGCAGGTATCGTCGCCGGTCTTCCGAGAGCGATTGGGCAGTCTTTCGAGTCTGCACGTCAGGGTGATATCAATATCTTCGCCTTGGTTGCCATCGGTTTGCTGGCAGTAGCGATTATCGGTTTTGTGGTGTTCATTGAGCGTGGTCAGCGTCGTATTGCTGTTCACTACGCCAAGCGTCAGCAGGGCCGTAAGGTCTTTGCTGCGCAGACCAGCCACTTGCCGCTGAAAGTGAATATGGCCGGTGTTATTCCGGCAATTTTCGCGAGCAGCATTCTGCTGTTTCCGGCTTCGTTGGGTACCTGGTTTGGTCAGTCTGAAAATATGGGCTGGCTACAGGACCTCTCTCAGTCGATCGCTCCTGGTCAGCCGTTGAATATTCTGCTGTTTAGTGCAGGGATTATTTTCTTCTGCTTCTTCTATACGGCGTTGATGTTCAATCCGAAAGACGTAGCGGAAAACCTGAAGAAGTCCGGTGCCTTTATTCCGGGCATTCGTCCAGGTGAGCAGTCTGCGCGCTACATTGATGGCGTTTTGACTCGCTTGACCCTGTTCGGTGCTCTATATATGACGGCCGTGTGCCTGTTGCCCCAGTTCCTGGTGGTTGCAGCAAACGTTCCGTTCTACCTTGGCGGGACCTCGTTGCTGATCGTGGTCGTGGTTGTGATGGACTTCATGTCCCAAGTACAATCGCACCTCGTTTCGCACCAGTACGAATCCCTGATGAAGAAAGCCAACCTGAAGGGTTACGGCAGCGGCATGTTGCGCTGAGTACCCATAAGGTTCGAGGAGTTGGTGATGAAAGTTCGTGCATCGGTGAAAAAGCTGTGCCGTAACTGCAAGATTATTCGCCGCGAAGGTGTTGTTCGAGTAATTTGCAGCGCGGAACCGCGTCACAAACAGCGCCAAGGCTGAGTGTGATCCGCTTGAAGCCCGGCAGCTAGTGCGCTGCCGGGTTGATTATTTGTTATTACAGCGATATTATCTCGCGCCCTATTTCTTGGCTTCCGGGGCGTAGGTAGCTGTCAATTGGAGTCCCACTGAATGGCCCGTATTGCAGGCGTTAACATTCCAGATAACAAGCACACTGTTATCTCGCTGACCTACATCTATGGTGTTGGTCGCACTACTGCGCAGAAAATTTGCGCAGTTGCTGGGGTAAACCCAGCCGCTAAGATCAAGGATCTGAGCGACGAGCAGATTGAATTGCTGCGTGGCGAAGTGGCGAAGTTCACCACTGAAGGTGACCTGCGTCGCGAAATCAACATGAAAATCAAGCGTTTGATGGACCTCGGTTGCTATCGCGGTCTGCGTCATCGTCGTGGTCTTCCAGTACGCGGTCAGCGTACCAAGACTAACGCGCGTACCCGTAAAGGTCCGCGTAAGCCGATCCGCAAGTAATCGCCCCAGCGAATCGACAGGAAAATTATCATGGCAAAACCTGCTGCTCGTCCTCGTAAAAAAGTTAAAAAGACAGTGGTTGATGGCATCGCCCACATCCATGCTTCTTTTAACAACACCATCGTGACCATCACCGACCGTCAAGGTAACGCGCTTTCTTGGGCTACCTCCGGTGGTTCGGGTTTCCGCGGTTCCCGCAAGTCCACCCCGTTTGCTGCTCAAGTAGCTGCTGAACGTGCTGGTCAAGCTGCGCTGGAATACGGCCTGAAAAACCTCGACGTTAACGTCAAAGGTCCAGGTCCGGGTCGTGAGTCTGCTGTCCGTGCTTTGAACGGCTGTGGCTATAAGATCGCCAGCATCACCGACGTGACGCCAATCCCGCACAACGGGTGCCGTCCGCCGAAGAAGCGCCGCGTGTAATCCAGGAGATTGTAAAGAATGGCTCGTTACATTGGTCCAAAATGCAAACTCGCTCGTCGCGAGGGCACCGATCTCTTCCTGAAGAGCGGCGTGCGCGCGATCGAATCGAAGTGCAACATCGAAGCAGCACCTGGCATCCACGGCCAACGCCGCGGTCGCCAGTCCGATTACGGCACCCAACTGCGTGAAAAGCAGAAGGTCCGTCGTATCTACGGCGTTCTCGAGCGTCAGTTCAGCGGCTACTACAAAGAAGCTGCTGGCAAGAAAGGTGCAACCGGTGAAAACCTGCTGCAACTGCTCGAATGCCGTCTGGACAACGTTGTATACCGTATGGGCTTTGGTTCGACTCGTGCCGAATCCCGTCAGCTGGTATCGCACAAGTCGATCAGCGTTAACGGTCAGACCGTAAACGTTCCGTCTTACCAGGTTCGTGCTGGTGACGTGGTCGCAGTTCGCGAGAAAGCTAAAAACCAACTTCGCATTGTCCAAGCTCTCGATCTGTGTGCCCAACGTGGCCGCGTAGAATGGGTAGAAGTAGACACTGAGAAGAAGTCGGGCGTTTTCAAGAACGTTCCAGCTCGCAGTGATCTGTCCGCCGACATCAACGAAAGCCTGATTGTCGAGCTCTACTCCAAGTAAGGGCTAGAAAATAGGTGCATCCATGCAGATTTCGGTAAATGAGTTCCTGACACCCCGCCATATTGATGTGCAGGTTGTCAGTCCAACCCGCGCCAAGATCACTCTCGAGCCTCTCGAGCGTGGTTTTGGCCACACCCTGGGCAACGCGCTGCGCCGCATCCTGTTGTCCTCAATGCCCGGCTGTGCAGTAGTCGAGGCCGAGATTGACGGTGTGCTCCACGAGTACAGCGCCATCGAAGGTGTACAGGAAGACGTAATTGAAATCCTGTTGAACCTTAAAGGTCTGGCTATCAAGCTGCACGGCCGTGACGAAGTTACGCTGACCTTGTCGAAGAAGGGTTCGGGGGTGGTTACCGCTGCCGATATTCAGCTGGATCATGATGTCGAGATCGTTAACCCCGATCACGTAATCGCTAACCTGGCGTCTAACGGCGCCCTGAACATGAAGCTCACCGTAGCTCGTGGTCGTGGTTATGAACCGGCCGACTCGCGTCAGAGCGATGAAGACGAAAGCCGCAGCATTGGTCGCTTGCAGCTTGACTCTTCGTTCAGCCCGGTTCGCCGTATCGCATACGTGGTGGAAAACGCCCGTGTCGAGCAGCGTACTAACCTGGACAAGCTGGTTATTGATCTGGAAACCAACGGTACCCTGGATCCTGAAGAGGCTATCCGCCGCGCTGCAACCATTCTGCAACAGCAGTTGGCTGCGTTCGTCGACCTCAAAGGTGACAGCGAACCAGTGGTAATCGAGCAGGAAGACGAGATCGATCCGATCCTGCTTCGCCCGGTTGACGATCTGGAACTGACTGTACGTTCGGCTAACTGCCTTAAGGCGGAAAACATTTACTACATCGGCGACCTGATTCAGCGTACCGAAGTAGAACTGTTGAAGACTCCGAACCTGGGCAAGAAATCCTTGACTGAAATCAAGGACGTTCTGGCCTCCCGCGGTCTGTCCCTCGGCATGCGCCTCGACAACTGGCCGCCTGCAAGTCTTAAGAAGGACGACAAGGCGACTGCCTGATCGTCGTAATCACCGAACGTGAGTTTGGTAAGGAATGAACCATGCGTCATCGTAAAAGTGGTCGTCACCTGAGCCGTACCAGCTCGCACCGCAAGGCCATGTTCCAAAACATGGCGGTGTCGCTGTTCGAGCACGAGCTGATCAAAACTACACTGCCGAAAGCTAAAGAACTGCGTCGCGTTGCTGAGCCGCTGATCACTTTGGCTAAGACAGACAGCCTGGCTAACCGCCGTCTGGCTTTCGACCGTACTCGTTCGAAAGCTATCGTTGGTAAGCTCTTCAACGACCTGGGCAAGCGCTACGCTACCCGTGAGGGTGGCTACCTGCGCATCCTCAAGTGCGGTTTCCGCGCTGGCGACAACGCGCCTATGGCGTACGTCGAGTTGGTTGATCGTGCTACTGCTGGCGAAGCTGTAAGCGCCGAGTAAGACGACAGTCTGTAACGAAGAACCGGGCCTAGTGCCCGGTTTTTTGTGGGCGTGATAAAAGCGCGAATGTACAAGCTTCCTCCAGCAGCGCTTGGCACTATCGTATCGGAACTTGTTGGTAGTTATTTTCTATTGATGTCTACAATTTAATGAATTTGTAGGTGTGAGGTGGTTGATCAATACTTCCTCCAAGCCGATTAGCCGGCAGCTCCATCTGACCTGAGGAAAATTGAGCATGAGCCAGAATAAAATCCTTACCACCGCCAGTGGTGCACCCGTCGCGGATAATCAGAACTCCCGCTCCGCCGGCCCGCGCGGACCATTGTTGCTCGATGATTTTCATCTGATCGAGAAGCTCGCCCACTTCAACCGTGAGAACATTCCCGAACGCCGCGTCCACGCTAAAGGCTCGGGTGCATATGGCACGTTCACTGTGACCCGCGACATCACTCAATACACCAGTGCCAAGCTGTTTTCAGCGGTGGGCAAACAGACCCCGACTTTCCTGCGTTTCTCCACTGTGGGCGGTGAGCGTGGCTCGGCTGATACTGAGCGTGACCCCCGCGGTTTCGCCTTGAAGTTCTATACCGAAGAGGGCAACTGGGACATCGTGGGTAACAACACGCCAGTGTTCTTCATTCGCGACCCGCTGAAATTCCCAGACTTTATCCATACTCAAAAACGCCTGCCGCAAAGCAATCTGAAAAGCGCGCAAATGATGTGGGACTTCTGGTCGCACTCTCCAGAAGCACTGCACCAGGTCACGATTTTGTTCTCTGACCGCGGTATCCCTGATGGCTATCGTCACATGCATGGCTTCGGTAGCCATACCTACAGCTTGATCAACGCCCAGGGTGAGCGGCACTGGGTCAAATGGCACTACAAGACCAAGCAGGGCATCAAGAACCTCACGCCTGCAGAAGCCGCGCGTTTAGCGGGTACTGATCCTGATTACGCTCAGCGTGACCTGTTCGGGGCAATCGAGCGTGGTGACTTCCCGAAATGGAGCGTCTGCATCCAGATCATGACCGAAGCCCAAGCCAATGCTCATTACGAGAACCCTTTCGACGTGACTAAAACCTGGTCGCAAAAGGAGTTTCCGTTGATCGAAGTCGGCGAACTGGAGCTTAACCGTAACCCGCAAAATTACTTCGCTGAAGTAGAGCAAGCTGCGTTCGGTCCAAGCAATATGGTTCCGGGTGTGGGCTTGTCGCCCGACCGCATGCTGCAAGGTCGTGTATTTGCCTACGCAGATGCGCACCGCTACCGTGTCGGAACCAACCATCAGCAGCTGCCAGTGAATGCGCCGCGCAGCCCGGTGAATAGCTACCAGCGTGACGGCTCCATGGCCTTCGGTAGTAATGGCGGGGCGGCTCCCAACTACGAACCGAACAGCTATTCCGACGCGCCGAAACAGGCGCCTCAATATGCTGAACCCGCGTTGGCATTGAGCGGTGCGGCGGACCGCTACGATCATCGCGAAGACACCGACTACTACAGCCACGCCGGTGCGCTGTTCCGGCTGATGAACGATGAGCAGAAAGCTCTGCTCATCAACAACATTGCCGGTGCGATGTCTGGGGTTTCGAGTGATGTAGTTCAGCGTCAACTGCACCACTTCTACAAGGCGGACCCCGCTTATGGAGAAGCAATCGCAAAGGCGTTGGGTGTATCGCTTAACTGACTCTAAACGAGAAGCAGAACCGCCCTCATTTGGGCGGTTTTTGCGTTATTTCAGCTAGGTTTCTCTGAAAAACTTCGCTTTTCTGCCGTTGGTCCCGTGACCTTCGGCGCAGCATGGTTCAAACTACAGACTTTCAAGCAGGGAGATGTAGGGCGATGCAAGGTCACCCCGACGTAATCGATTACCTCAACACGTTGCTGACGGGCGAACTGGCTGCTCGTGACCAATATTTCATCCATTCACGCATGTACGAAGACTGGGGCTTTACCGAGCTCTACGAGCGTATCAACCACGAAATGGAAGAAGAGGCACAACACGCCGACGCGCTGATGCGCCGTATCCTGATGCTCGAAGGCACGCCACGCATGCGCCCCGATGACTTGGATGTCGGGACCACCGTACCAGACATGCTCGCGGCCGACCTTCGCCTGGAGTACAAAGTACGTGCCGCGCTCTGCAAGGGCATTGAGTTGTGCGAACAGCACAACGACTACGTCACCCGGGAAATCCTGCGTGTACAGTTGAACGATACCGAAGAAGATCACACCTACTGGCTGGAGAAGCAGTTGGGCCTGATCAAGTTGATTGGCCTGGAAAATTACCTGCAATCGCAGTTCTGATTCTCGGCTATAAAAAAAGCCCCTGCCACCGATGAGGTGACAGGGGCTTTTTACTACACCCGATAAATCAGGCTCGATCACGCTCCAGCAAGGGTTTCAAATAGTAACCCGTGTGCGATTGCGACATCTCGGAAACCTGCTCCGGCGTGCCCACTGCGATGATCTGGCCGCCCTTGGAGCCACCTTCCGGCCCAAGGTCCACCAGCCAGTCGGCTGTCTTGATCACATCCAGGTTGTGTTCGATCACCACCACGGTATTGCCATGGTCGCGGAGCCGGTGCAGTACATCCAGCAGCTGCTGGATATCCGCAAAGTGCAGACCGGTGGTTGGCTCATCGAGGATGTACAGGGTCTTGCCGGTATCGCGCTTGGACAGCTCGCGAGACAACTTCACCCGTTGCGCCTCACCGCCCGATAACGTAGTCGCCGACTGCCCCAGCTTGATATACGACAAGCCTACATCCATCAAAGTCTGCAGCTTGCGCGCCAGCGCCGGAACCGCGTCGAAGAACTCCCGCGCCTCTTCGATCGTCATCTCGAGGGTTTCGTGGATGCTCTTGCCCTTGTATTTGATCTCAAGGGTTTCACGGTTGTAGCGCTTGCTCTTGCACACATCGCACGGCACATAGATGTCCGGCAGAAAGTGCATTTCCACCTTGATCAAGCCATCGCCCTGGCAGGCTTCGCAGCGGCCACCCTTCACGTTGAATGAGAACCGCCCAGGCCCATAGCCACGGGAGCGCGACTCAGGGACGCCCGCGAACAATTCTCGAATTGGCGTAAACAGCCCGGTGTAGGTCGCCGGGTTAGAACGCGGCGTGCGTCCAATCGGGCTTTGGTCGATATCGACCACCTTATCCAGGTGTTCCAGGCCCTTGATGCTGTCGTGAGCCGCCGCTTCGAGCGTGGTCGCGCCATTCAAGGCGGTGGCACTCAAAGGGAACAGCGTGTTGTTGATCAGCGTCGACTTGCCGGACCCGGAAACCCCGGTCACGCAGGTGAGCAGGCCCAACGGAATTTCCAGATCGACATTACGCAGGTTGTTGCCGCGCGCGCCCTTGAGGTGCAGTGCCATTTTCTTGTTGCGCGGTGTGCGTTTGGCCGGCACTTCTATCTTCACCCGACCCGACAGATATTTGCCTGTCAGCGAGTCCGGGTGAGCCATGACCTCGGCGGGTGTGCCCTCGGCAACAATATGCCCACCATGCACGCCGGCGCCGGGGCCGATGTCGACCACATAATCCGCCAGGCGGATGGCGTCTTCATCGTGCTCCACCACGATCACCGTGTTACCGATATCGCGCAGATGCTTGAGCGTGCCCAGCAACCGGTCGTTATCGCGCTGGTGCAAGCCGATCGACGGTTCGTCGAGGATGTAAAGTACGCCCACAAGTCCCGCGCCGATCTGACTGGCCAGGCGAATGCGCTGGGCTTCTCCGCCGGACAGCGTATCCGCACTGCGATCCAACGAAAGGTAGTCCAGGCCCACGTTCACCAGGAACTGCAAGCGTTCGCGGATTTCCTTAAGGATCTTGTCGGCAATTTCCCCGCGACGCCCGGTAAGCTTGAGCTCACCAAAGTATTCACAGGCATCGCCAATCGGCAGGTTGGTCACCGCCGGCAGGGTCTTCTCACCGACCCAGACATGACGCGCCTCGCGACGCAGGCGCGTACCCCGGCAATCCGGGCACGGCTGGGTGCTGAGGAACTTTGCCAGTTCCTCGCGCACGCTGGCCGACTCGGTCTCGCGATAGCGGCGCTCCAGGTTCGGCACGATGCCTTCGAACGGGTGAGAGCGCTTGACGATATCGCCACGGTCGTTCAAGTACTTGAAATCGACATTCTGCGAGCCGCTGCCGTTGAGAATGACCTTCTGCTGGTCCGAAGGCAGTTGGTTGAACGGCACTTCCAGGCTGAACTTATAGTGGGACGCCAGCGAGCCGAGCATCTGGAAGTAATAGACGTTACGCCTGTCCCAGCCGCGAATCGCGCCTTCGGCAAGTGTCAGATCACCATTGACCAGGCGCTTGATGTCGAAGAATTGCTTAACTCCCAGACCATCGCAGGTCGGGCAGGCGCCGGCCGGGTTGTTAAAGGAAAACAGCTTGGGTTCCAGCTCGCTGATGGCGTGGCCGCAGATCGGGCAGGCGAAGCGCGCGGAGAAGATGATCTCTTCGCCCGGTTCGTCATCCATCGGAGCGACCAGCGCAATACCGTCCGCCAGCTTCAATGCGGTTTCAAAAGATTCCGCCAGGCGTTGCTGCAGGTCGGCTCGCACTTTGAAGCGGTCGACCACAACATCGATAGAATGCTTCTTCTGCTTGTCGAGCTTCGGCGCTTCATCCAGCTCATAGAGCTTGCCGTTGATGCGAGCCCGCACGAAGCCCTGGGCGCGCAGCTCTTCGAATACGGAAAGGTGTTCACCCTTGCGCTCGCGGATCACCGGCGCCAGCAGCATCAACTTGGCGCCTTCGGGCTGCGCCAATACCAGGTCGACCATCTGGCTGACGGTCTGGGCTTCCAGGGGAATATCGTGGTCCGGGCAGCGGGGGATACCTACCCGCGCGTACAGCAGGCGCAGGTAGTCATAGATTTCGGTAATGGTGCCCACGGTGGAGCGCGGGTTATGGGAGGTCGACTTCTGTTCGATGGAAATGGCCGGCGACAGACCTTCGATGGTGTCGACGTCGGGCTTTTCCATCATCGACAGGAACTGGCGGGCGTAGGCCGACAGCGACTCCACGTAGCGACGCTGACCTTCGGCATACAGCGTATCGAATGCCAGAGACGATTTGCCGGACCCGGACAGGCCGGTGATCACGATCAGTTTGTCCCGCGGCAGGGTCAGGTCGATGTTCTTCAGGTTGTGGGTTCTAGCCCCACGAATCAGGATCTTGTCCAAGATGGCCTCGCACGGCGGGCGTAAATAATGCCGGAGTATACGGCTAAAGACTGGATGAATATACACTGTCAAAAGGCCGCTTGCAGCCTTACATGAAAGCTGCGCGGCAAACCGCCGCATATACCCTCTCAATCGATGGGACTGGTAGAATCGCCGCCGGTTCACACGAGGTTTTTACATGCACGATCCCCACAGCGAACGCATGAGTAGCGGCGAGACCCGAGCGGCAGGTGGTCTGGCCCTGGTGTTCGCCTTCCGTATGCTTGGCATGTTCATGGTGTTGCCAGTGCTGGCGACTTATGGGATGGATCTCGCGGGCGCGACCCCCGCTCTGATCGGCCTGGCCATCGGCGCCTACGGCCTGACCCAGGCGATTTTTCAGATTCCGTTCGGGATCATTTCCGACCGTATTGGCCGCCGCCCGGTGATCTACCTCGGGCTGATCGTGTTTGCCCTCGGCAGCGTGCTCGCGGCGCAATCCGATTCGATCTGGGGCGTGATCGCCGGACGCATCCTACAGGGTGCCGGTGCTATTTCTGCTGCTGTAATGGCCTTGCTGTCGGACCTGACCCGCGAGCAGCATCGCACCAAGGCCATGGCGATGATCGGCATGACCATCGGCCTGTCGTTTGCCGTCGCCATGGTGGTAGGCCCGCTGCTGACGCGCGCGTTCGGCCTGCATGGACTGTTTCTGGCCACCGGCGGCATGGCGCTGTTCGGCATCGTGATCGTAGCCTTCATGGTGCCGCGTTCCACCGGCACGCTGCAGCACCGCGAGTCCGGCGTGGCGCGCAAGGCATTGTTGCCGACGCTCAAGCACCCGGATCTGCTGCGCCTGGATTTAGGTATCTTCGTATTACACGCCATGCTGATGTGCAGCTTCGTCGCCTTGCCCCTGGCCCTGGTGCAAAAGGCCGGTCTGCCCAAGGAACAGCACTGGTGGGTGTACCTGACCGCGTTGCTGATTTCATTCTTCGCCATGATCCCGTTCATCATCTATGGCGAGAAGCGACGCAAAATGAAACGTGTTTTGCTGGGCGCCGTCGCGACATTGATGCTCACTGAACTATTCTTCTGGCAGTTCGGCGACAGCCTGCGGGCACTGGTGATCGGCACAGTGGTGTTCTTCACCGCGTTCAACCTGTTGGAGGCTTCGCTGCCTTCGCTGATCAGTAAAGTTTCACCGGCCGGCGGCAAGGGCACGGCGATGGGGGTGTATTCCACCAGTCAGTTCCTGGGCTCTGCACTGGGCGGCATCATGGGTGGCTGGATGTTCCAGCATGGCGGTTTGTCGGTTGTGTTCCTTGGATGCTCAGGTCTGGCTGCCCTCTGGCTGGCCTTTGCTGTTACCATGCGCGAACCTCCCTATGTAACGAGCCTGCGCTTGCCGTTGTCGCCAGAAGCGATCCGCGAAGCTGGCCTGGTCGAGCGCCTCAAGGCTGTTACAGGGGTTACCGATGCCGTGGTTGTTGCTGAAGAAGCCGCCATCTACATCAAATTGGACACCGAATTATTGGATCGCGCGACGCTCGAGCAACTGGTCAACCCAGTGCCGACAGCGCGCCCAGCTTAGGAGAACGTTATGGCCCGTGGGGTTAACAAAGTCATATTGGTCGGTACATGCGGCCAGGATCCCGAGGTTCGCTACTTGCCTAACGGTAATGCCGTGACCAACCTGAGTCTGGCGACCAGCGAACAGTGGACCGACAAGCAAACCGGCCAGAAGGTCGAGAAGACCGAATGGCACCGCGTATCGATGTTCGGCAAGGTCGCGGAAATCGCCGGCGAGTACCTGCGCAAAGGTTCGCAGGTCTACATCGAAGGCAAACTGCAGACCCGCGAGTGGGAAAAAGACGGCATCAAGCGTTACACCACTGAGATCGTGGTCGACATGCAGGGCACCATGCAATTGCTGGGCGGCCGTCCACAGGGCGACCAGCAGGGCCAGGGCGGCATGTCCAATTCGGCACCGCGTCCCCAGCAGTCGCGTCCACAGCCAAGCCAGCAGCCACAGCGTGAGTCGCGTCCAGCGCCACAGCAGGCGGCACCGCAGCCAGCGGCGGATTTCGACAGCTTTGATGACGATATTCCGTTCTAAGGCTTAAAGCGTCGAAACGAAAACCCCCGATAGTCCAGGCTTCGGGGGTTTTTTATTGCCCGTTAATCCACTTGGTTGTTCTCGTGGGTGGCAGAACTTAGGCTAGGGCCAACTTCCAAAAAAAGGAAAGCCACAATGACCTGGTCTGCCAAGCAATACACGATGTTCGAACAGCAGCGCACCCGCCCGGTACGTGACCTGGTCGCCGCCATCCCCGATACCCATGTGCGCAAGGCCGTTGATCTGGGGTGCGGCCCGGGCAATTCCACCGAAGTATTGGCTGCGCGTTTCCCACAGGCGCACATCACTGGCATCGACAGCTCGGACAATATGTTGATCGACGCCCGTAAGCGTTTGCCGACCTTGAACTTCGAACTGGCGGACATCGGCGCGTGGCAGCCGTCGCAGGCTTTCGATGTGATCCTGGCCAATGCCTCGCTGCAATGGTTGCCGGACCACGCCACGTTGTACCCGCATCTGATCCAGCAACTGACGCCCGGCGGCACCTTGGCCGTGCAGACCCCGGACAACCTTGATGAGCCCGCGCACCGGCTCGCCCGCGAAGTCGCCGCCGATGGCCCGTGGGCCGCAAAGATCGGTGGGTTCCAACACAACCAGCGGCACGCGCCTGCCTACTACTATGAATTGCTGAGCAAGCACTGCGGCACTGTCGACGTATGGCGTACGACCTACCAGCATCCATTGGCCGATCATGCGGCCATAGTGGAGTGGTTCAAGGGCACGGGGCTGCGGCCGTTTCTAGCGCCTTTGAACGACGAAGAAAGGGCCGCTTTCCTACGTGAATATCAGGCGCGCGTCACCCAGGCTTATCCGGCCCTGGCGGACGGCACGGTGCTGTTGCCGTTTCCGCGTCTGTTTGTCATCGCCATACGCTGACAACAACCGCACGGTGGCGGTCAGGCCGCCGCCGCTTGCGCCTTCAGGAACTCATCCGCCGAAACCACACCCGCATACCCGAACGCCAGCGACGCCATATACGCCCCATGCACCTGCGCGGCCGGAATCACCTGCCCATTGAATTCCAGATCACGGGTGGCGCAGGCGTCATGGACCACCGTGACGGTGTAGCCCAGGTCCGCCGCGGCCCGTACCACGCCGTCGATGCACATGTGGCTCATGCTGCCGACCACTACCAGGTCAGTGATGCTGCGTTGTTCGAGCAGCGCACGCAGGTTGGTTTCGCGGAACGCATTCACGAAATGCTTGAGCACCACCGGCTCGTCGCCTTGATTGAGCACCTGGTTGTGCAAAAGCGCGCCGTCGGAGCCCGGGGTGAAGAACGGTGCATCCTCGGACGTGAACTCATGGCGCACATGAATCACCGCATCGCCGGCCTGGCGAAAGGCTTGCAGCACTTGCAGTGCCTTGTCGGCGGCGGCTTGCACGCCGTCAAGCGGCCACTTGCCCTGGGGGAAGTAGTCGTTCTGGATATCGATTAGGATGAGCGCCTGCTTGGCCATGGAGGTTGCCTCGTGATGGGTTGATGGGCCCAGTATCTTAGCTGGCGTCGCGCCCGAGGATTGGCTGCACCGACAATAACAGGGGGAAAACTGACAATGGCCGTGGAACGCTCCACCGTTGAGCTGGGTGTGTTGATCTACCAGGGCGCGCAATTGGCGGCTGTGCATGGGCTGACCGACCTGTTCGGCGTGGCCAATCGCATCGCCGCCGGGCACGCGTCCGCTCAGTTGCCGTTGCTGCGCATCAGCCATTGGCACGTGCAGGCCGAGGGTGAGCCGATGCGGGTATTCGACAGCCAGCCCGGCCCGGGTCTGCCACTGATGGCTCTGCTTGTGCCGCCCTCGATCTGTGGCTTCACCGATGAGCAGGCGCCGCCGTCTCTGCTGGCTTGGCTGCGCAAAACACATGCCGGCGGTACGGTGCTTGGCGGCGTGTGCATCGGCTCGATCATGCTGGCGCGCAGCGGTCTGCTGGACGGGCGCAGCGCCACCACTCATTGGTCATCCGCCGAGTCATTTGCCGCCCTTTACCCGGCGGTGCGCCTGGAGGCGGACAAGCCCATTGTGGACGACGGCGACTTGATCACCACCGCCGGGCTGATGGCATGGTCCGAATTGGGCCTGCGCCTGGTCGACCGTTTGATGGGGCCGAGTATCGCCGCCGACACCGCGCGTTTCCTGGTGGTCGAACACAGTGACAGCGCCAGCCAGTGCGGCAGCAACTTTGCACCCATCCTCGGCCATGGCGATGGCGCGATCCTCAAGGTCCAGCATTGGTTGCAGGCCAGCGGCGCGGTGGATGTGTCCGTGACCGCCATGGCCCAAGCGGCAGGGCTGGAAGAGCGCACGTTCCTGCGCCGGTTTCGCAACGCCACCGGGCTCAAACCCACCGAATACTGCCAGCACCTGCGGGTGGGCAAGGCGCGGCAGATGCTGGAGTTCACCACTGGCACCATTGACCACATCGCCTGGACCGTGGGGTATCAAGACCCCAGCGCGTTCCGCGCTATCTTCAAGAAAATAACCGGGCTGGCGCCGAGCGACTACCGCAGCCGTTTTGGTGTGTAAATCGTGCAGAACGCCTGTTGCTCAAGGCGAGGTCGTGCAGAATCAAACAGGCCATTGGCTATCGCATTGCCCCTAACTGACTGATTTGCCGACGCTGTCAGCCTTAGGGGGATTGGCCTGATCCCTGCAACTGTCCCCCTTACACACATGGCAGGATGGCCAAGGGGGACGCATGACCCCGATGCAATGCAAAAAAAGCGTGGTGGCGCATTCGACACGCAAAGGCGCGCCCCGGCATGAAGTCGACACCAACCGCGCCCTGGCCCGTTGGCTGGCGCAGATTCTGGGGCTCAAGTTCGGCGGCAGCTACGATCCGCAGCAACACGCGGGGCGTGATCTCTACCTGCTGCCCACGCAAACCATCGTCGGTCCGGCCCAGGCCCGTGCCCTGAATATCCAAGGCCCGGACGACCTGTGGGGCGGGTATGTGGAGCACGATTTCATCTGCACCAAAGCCATTACCCATGGCTTGCTCGGACCGAACGCCAAGGCACCGGATGGCTGGTCGCCGCAGTTCTGCGAGCAAGTGCGCGATGTGGTGCTCGACGGCCTCAGCGTATTCGCCTTGGGTGACGCGCGGGAGGCCGCCACGCGCCTGCTGTACAGCGGGCCGATCCGTCTGAAACCTGTGCACGCCTGCGCGGGGCGCGGACAGCAGGTCGTCCGTAGTCTGGACGAACTCGATGCCGTGCTGGCGCACCCGCAGGCGACGGCGATGTTCAATGACGGTGTGGTGCTGGAGCAGGACCTGCGCAACGTGGTCACTCACAGCGTGGGTCAGAGTTTTATCGGCGATTACGTGCTCAGTTACTGCGGCCAGCAATACCTGACTCAAGACGGGCAGGGCGAAGAGGTCTACGGCGGCTCCGACCTGCTGGTGGTGCCGGGGGATTACGCCGACCTGCTGGCACTGAAGCTGCCCGACGACGTGCGCCTGGCCGTCGAGCAGGCCAGGGTTTTCGACGCCGCCGCCGACCAGTGCTATCCGGGGTTCTACGCATCGCGACGCAACTACGATGTCGCCCAGGGCCTGGACAGCGAGGGCCAGCGCCGCAGCGGCGTGCTCGAACAGTCTTGGCGCATGGGCGGTGCCAGCAGCGCCGAGGTTGCGGCGTTACAGAGTTTTATCAACCACCCGGGCCTGCAAGCCATTCATGTGTCCTCGGTGGAAACCTATCACCACCAAGCGCTGCCGGCGGATGCCATCGAGGTGTACCGAGGCCCGGCGGAACACAGCGAATTTCTTCTCAAGTACGTAACGGTCAAATCTTATGACGGCTAGAAGCGAAAGCATTTCCATCGATATCGACGACGAACAAATGAGCGGCACGTTCCTGAGCCCCAAATCCAAAGTGCCCGGCGTGTTGTTTGTGCATGGTTGGGGCGGCAGCCAGGAGCGGGATTTGGAACGCGCCAAAGGTATCGCGGGCCTGGGCTGTGTCTGCCTGACCTTCGACCTGCGTGGTCACGCCGGCACCGGTATTCCACTGTCGCGGGTGACGCGCGAAGACAACCTGCGCGACCTGCTGGCCGCCTATGACCGGCTGATCGCGCACCCGGCCATCGACACCTCGGCGGTGGCGGTGGTGGGCACCAGCTACGGCGGTTACCTGGCGGCGATTCTCACCTCATTGCGCCCGGTGCGCTGGCTGGCCCTGCGGGTACCGGCGTTGTACCGCGATCAGGAGTGGCTCAAGCCCAAGCGTGACCTGGATAAAGCTGACTTGATGGATTACCGCAGTACCCTGGTGCACGCCGAAACCAACCGAGCCCTGCACGCATGCTCGGCGTTTACCGGGGACGTGTTGATCGTCGAATCGGAAACCGATGACCACGTGCCTCACGCCACCATCATGAGCTACCGCGCGGCGTGCCAGCATACCCATTCGCTGACCCACCGCATCATCGACGGCGCCGACCACGCTCTCAGCGACCCGGTGTCCCAGCAGGCCTACACCTCGATTCTCGTGGACTGGATCACCGAGATGGTAGTAGGCGAGCGCTTGAGCATCATCCAGTCGCGGTAACCCTCAGGCGGGTGTTTTCTTCACCCGCAATGCCTTGGCCTTGGCCTCAACGCCCAGGTACATCACCAGAGCGATCAGCAGCGGGCATATGAAATAGATCGCCCGGTACGCAATCAGCCCGGCCAGCAGGCTGCCGCGCGATGCCTCGTGTTGCAGCAGCGCGATAAACACTGCTTCCAGTACCCCGAGCCCGGCCGGGATATGGGTGACCACCCCGGCGATGGCGCTGATCAGCAGCACGCCGAGCACCAGTGGGTAATCCAGTTTGGACGGCAGCAGCGTGAAAATCACCGCCGCCATCAACGACCAGTTCAACGCGCCCAACGCCAATTGCAGGCACGCCATGCGCAACGACGGCAGGTTTATTTCGATACCGCGGATCGACCACGCGCGCTTCTTCGAGAACCGGCATGCCGCCAGATAACCCAGGCTCGCCAGCACCAACAACACCCCCACACCTTGCAAGGCGCCGCTGCTCAACTTCCAGCCGGGTGGCAGTGTCACCAGCCCGCTGCTGAACACCACGCCGGCCAGGGCCATGTAGCCGAACCAGTTGGTGGCCAGGCTCAGGCCGAGGATTTTAGCGATATTGCCGGTGCTCACCCCCAACCGCGAATACAGCCGATAGCGCATCGCAATACCGCCCACCCACGCGCTCAGGTTGAGGTTGAACGCATAGCTGATGATGCCCACCGGCAAAATCTGCTTCCAACGCAACGGCTGGCGAATGTAGGTGCGGCCGATCAGGTCGAAGCAGGCGTAGACGATAAAACTGCACAGGGTCAGCGCGCTGGCGATCAGGAGCGTGCGCAGCTTGAACTCGCTCAAGGTCTGTACCACTTCGCTCCAGTCGATGCGACGCGCGAGCATCGTGAACAACACAATCAGCAGCAGGAAGAACGCGATGGTCAGCGGTTTCCTCCAGCGCTTGAAGCGCGAACCGCCGTTTTCAGTGGTCATGGGCCTGGCTCTCAAAAGGTTTCAGACGCGGTTTGTGGGCCGGCAACCAACCCGTCAATACGGGAAAATGGCGCATCACATGGAACACCAGGAAACCCACGGTCAGGCGCCACAGCCACAGGCGTGGCTTGCGGTTTTCCGGCATGGTCTTGCAGTGGTTGCTCGCCAGCGTGTCCAGGCGCTCGTACAACTGCTGGTTGAACCCGCGGTCGCGGATCAGTACGTTGGCTTCCAGGTTGAGCGACAAGCTCAACGGGTCCAGGTTGCTTGAGCCCACGGTGCTCCATTCGTCATCCACCAGCGCCACTTTGCCGTGCAGCGGGCGCTGGCAGTATTCGTGGATCACCACGCCGTCCTTGAGCAGGTAGTCATAGAGCATCCGCGCCGCCAGCTTGGCCAGCAACACATCGGGTTGACCCTGCATGATCAGTTGCACGTGCACGCCACGTCGCGCCGCGTTGCGGATCTCGCGCAGCAGGCGGTAGCCGGGGAAGAAGTAAGCATTGGCGATCACCGCGCGTTTTTGCGCTTTGCTCAACGCATGGATATACGCTTCTTCGATGTCGTCGCGGTGCTGCAGGTTGTCGCGGTAAATCAGACGCACCAGGCCATCGCCTTGCTCGGCCGGCCACACTGCCGGCCGTTGCTGGCGCCGCCGCCAGCCGCGTCGTGTGCGCACCTGCCGACCGCTCTGTGCCAGGGCGAAGTGATGCAGGTCGGCGACCGCCGGGCCGGTGATTTGCACCGCGTAATCCTGCTTCGCTTCGGGGCCGAAATCGCCGAGGTGGTCGGCGGAAAAATTGATCCCGCCGATAAACCCCACGGTAGCGTCCACCACCACGATCTTGCGGTGCAGGCGGCGAAACCAGTTGGTGCGAATGCCCAGGGTCTTGGATGCCGGGTCGAACATTTGCACGGCCACGCCCGCATCCGCTAACGCACCGAGGAACGAGGGGCTCAGCTCGCCGCTGCCAAAACCGTCGAGGCTGGCGACCACCTTGACGCCCCGCTGCGCCGCCTCGATCAAAATACGCTGAAGCTCATTGCCTACCTTGTCTTCGAACAGAATAAAGGTCTCCAGCAGGATCTCGCGCTGGGCTTGGCGCATGGCCTCAAACACCCTGGGGAAGTACGCTTCGCCGTTTTCCAGCAGTTCAACCCGGTTGCCGCTCTGCCAGCCGTAATCGAGGTCGCGGGCCTTGGCTTCGTCCGGCGGCTGATCGGTGGAAATGTGTTCTACCGCAATGTTCATAGTTCGATCTCCACGGACAGCGGCACGTGATCTGACAAATGGGACCACGGCCGTGCGGTCAGCACGCGCGGGTTATGGGCGGTGAGGTTGCGCACGTAGATACGGTCCAGCGCCAGCAACGGCAGGCGCGCTGGAAAGGTGCGCGCCGGTTTGCCGTGGGCGCCGACGAAGACTTCGGTCAGCCCGCTCTGGCTCAGGTCGGCTTTTTGTCGCCAATCGTTGAAATCCCCTGCCACCAGCACCGGCGCATCCGCCGGGATTTGCGCGATACGCTGCTCCAGCAAACGCAATTGCTGCTGGCGATGCACCTCGCGCAGGCCCAGGTGGATGCAGAACGCATGCACTTCCTGGCCGGTGCCCGGCAGGCGCAGTACGCAATGCAGCAGGCCACGGTTTTCATGGCCGCTTTGGGATATGTCGAGGTTGTCGTAGCGCACGATCTGGAATTTGGACAGCAGCGCATTGCCGTGGTCGCCGTGGGGGTAGACCGCGTTACGCCCATAGGCGAACTGCGGCCAGATACTGTCGGCTAGAAACTCGTACTGCGGCATGTTCGGCCAGTTGCTGTAACGCTGCGGGTGCTGCTCGTGGGTGCCGTGGATCTCCTGCAGAAACACTATATCGGCGCCGATGCTGCGCACCGCTTCGCGCAGCTCGGGCAGGATGAAACGACGGTTGAGCGCGGTGAAGCCTTTGTGGATATTCACCGTGAGCACGGTAAAGCGCGTGATCGGCGTCGTCGGGGTGATGGGGATCAATTCGGGATGGGTCATGGCAACACTCCAGGTTCCGGCAGTTTCCCCGGCTCTGTGGCGAGGTGCGTATCCAGCTCGAAACGCTTGAGTAACTGGCGCGCATCGAAAGGCGCGCGCACTTTGATGTCATTGTCGAAAAAACAGAACACGTCGCGCTGCTTGCGCGCACGCGGCTTGTGCTGCGGGTCGGCCAGGTGCGCATCGGTTGGCTGCTTGCCCTTGCACCAGCGCTCGATGCGGTCGCCCCAACGCGTCAAGGCTTCGGGGGTATAGCCGCTGGCATACAGCTGTTTGTCTCCGTGCAGGCGCAAGTACACAAAGTTGGCGGTGACGTCTTCGAGATAAGGCCACTTGCCCGCTGTGTCCGCCACCACCAGGGCCACGCCGTACGTGTCCAGCAGGTGTACGAACTCGGGCACGGCAAAACTTGTATGTCGAATTTCCACCGCGTGCCGCAGCGCGCGCTTGCCGTGCGCCTGCAGGCTCGCCTTGCCGTTCAGGCGCGGCTCATGCTGGCGGGCGAGGGCGGCGGCTTGTTGGGTGTCGGTGGGCAGCTCCTTTAGAAACGCCTCGAACAAGGCCGGATCGAACTTAAAACTGGGCGGAAACTGCCAGAGGATCGGGCCGAGTTTTTCCTTCAGCTCCAGCACCCCGGAGGCGAAGAAATTCGCCATCGGTTTGTGCACGTCCCGCAAGCGCAGGATGTGCGTGATGTAGCGCGGCGCCTTGACGCTGAACATAAAACCGTCAGGCGTATCGGCGTACCACTCTGCGTAGCGCTTGGGCGTCTGCAGCGCGTAGAACGAGCCGTTGATTTCGATACTGTTGACGGCGCGTGACGCAAACTGCAATTCGCGTTTCTGGGGCAGCCCCTCGGGGTAGAAGTCCCCGCGCCAGGGCGTGTAGCGCCAGCCGGATATGCCGATGTGAATCGCCGCCATGGTTGCTCCTGTCAAGGCAAGGCCGGTTTGCCTGCGTGGTTGGATGACTGCCGGATTTGACGGAAAGTTTCGCGATTCCTACAGACGGCACATTCTCGGGAACGATCAGGACGCAAACCCGTCAGTTCCTTACAGACCCATGCGAAGGAGCCCGGTGTTTTGCTGAATTCAAAGACTGCATTACTGCTCGGCGCGCTGCTGTTGTGCGGCAGCGGCGCATTGCACGCCGCGGCCGCCGCGCCTGAACCCCAAGCCCCGGCCAAACCGGAATTGCTGGTGGAGGGTGGCCTGCTCGGCGCGATCAGCTCCAGCATCGACGACGTGCAGGACAAGCTCGATCTCAACCAGAACCTTATCGACGCCTGGCGCCTGCGCGCGGACCGGGCCGCCGATGAAGTCGGGCGGTTGGTCGACCAGACCGCGCAGCGTTCGCCGTGGAGCATTGCCGGGGACTTTGTGCTGCTGTCCTGCGTGTGGATCGGTGCCTTTACCCTGTTGACGTTGCTGGGGCGCCTGATCGTGCGGCGCCTCGGGCAACGCTCGTTTTTCCAGCGCCGCGAGCGCCTGCTGGGTGTGCTGGGTTACGTGGCGCCGTATACGATTCCAGCGCTGATCTGTCTGCCGTTGACCCTCTACGTCAGTCATTTTCTGCCCAGCTCCATCGGTCGCGCGCTGGCGCTGTGTTTCGCCTACGCCACCAGCAGCGGGATCTTCTCCACGTCGATGCTGTTGTGCGTGATCGTCATGTTCAACCTCGGGCACAAGCGGCGTGCGGTGCAGATCATTCGCGCGTACTGCCCGCGGCCGCTGTTCCTGATCGGCTTCCTTGCCGCCCTCAGCGACGCGCTGACCAGCCCGCAGATCGCACGCCAGCTGGGCGGCAATATCACCAGCAGCATCGCGGTGTTCACCGGCCTGTTCGCGGCGGTGATCTTTGGCGTGCTGGTGGTGCGCCTGCGCCGGCCGGTGGCGCATCTGATCCGTAACCGGCCGCTGGCCCAACGCCTCAAGCATCCGGCGTTGCAGCAATCGCTGCGGGTGTTTTCCGGGCTGTGGTACTGGCCCATCCTGTTGATGGTGCTGGTCTCGGCGATCAACTTGATCGGCGCTGGCGACGACAACCAGAAGGCCCTGCGTTGCGCGCTGTTCACCACCATTTTGCTGATCGGTACGGTGTTTCTCAGCACGGTACTGCAGCACCTGTTCAAGTCCCGCAGCCAGGTGGCGATCCAGCGCAGCAGCGCCTACAAGGAACGCTTCCTCAGCCTGTTGCACGCGATCCTGCGCATCGTCATGGCGATTGCGTTTATCGAGATACTCGGGCGCATCTGGGGCGTGTCGCTGTTCGAATTCGCCCAACGCAACTCGGTGGGCCGGGCGATCAGTGATTCCCTGAGCAGCATCGGCCTGATTCTGCTGGTGACGTGGCTGTTCTGGGTGGTGCTCGACACGGCGATTCAGGAAGCGCTCAAGCCGCCGGTGAACAAACGCTCGAGCCGCCAACCCAGCACGCGGGTCAAGACCATCCTGCCGCTGCTGCGCAATGCGGTGAAGATCATCCTGGTGGTGATCTGCGCGATCACTACCATGGCCAACCTGGGAATCAACGTCGCCCCGCTGCTGGCGGGTGCCGGGGTGGTCGGCCTGGCGATCGGTTTCGGTTCCCAGCAACTGGTGCAGGATGTGATCACGGGGCTGTTCATCATTATTGAGGACACGCTGTCGATCGGCGACTGGGTGGTGCTCGACTCCGGCCACGCCGGCACCGTCGAGGGCCTGACCATCCGCACCCTGCGGCTGCGCGACGGCAAGGGCTTTGTGCATTCGGTGCCGTTCGGGCAGATCAAGGCGGTGACCAACCAATCGCGGCAGTTCGCCTACGCGTTCTTCTCGGTGCAGTTCACCTACGACACCGATGTGGACAAGGCCGTGGAGCTGATCCGCGAGGCGGGGCAGTCGATCCGCGACGACGTGTTCCTCAAATACAACCTGCAAGGCCCGCTGGAGGTGTTCGGGGTCGACAAAATGGACCTCAACGGCGTGGTGCTGACCGCGCAGTTCCGCACCGTGTCGGGCGGGCAATATGCAGTGAGCCGTGCGTTTAACCAGCGCTTGAAAAAGCTTGTGGATAACTGTGACGAGGTGCACTTCGCGCAGACTTATCCACAGCAGGTGTTGCTGCCCAAGCGCATGGCCCAGGCGGATGAGCCGGACGCTGAGATGCCGGTGGTGTGATGGCGTCTGTCAGGGCCTCATCGGGGGCAAGCCCCTCCCACATTTTTTGCCGCCACTGTGGGAGGGGGCTTGCCCCCCTATGAGGCCCTCAAGCTTACAGCCTGATCAACTTCTCCTGCAGCGCCTGCTGATCTTCCTCCACCAGCAATTGCTGCTTGCTGCCGACCCTCACCGCCGCCGGCAGCCCGTCGCGATACACGATGCGATTGCCACTCACCGCTGGCACCTTGTTGCCCGGCAATAACGTCCCCACCAGGTTCAACGGGTCCGCACCGCACACCGCCACCAGGCGCCCGTCATGGGGCCGACGCCGTACTTCGCGCAGTAACGGTATCGCTTCCGGCAGGGCAAATTGTTCACCGGCCAGGCCACTCACAAACCGTCCGCCGCGGATTTCCCCACGGGCTTCCAAGCGGTGGAAGGTGCGCAGCAATTCGCGCCAGCTCGGCAGCCAATCGGCCTCGCGCTCCAGCAGGCGCCAGAACACCACGCCGTAGCGGCGCAGCAGGGTCATCGCCACGTGCTCCAGGGTTTCGGCCGAGTGCGGGCCGGCGGCGCTCGGTGGGCGACGAATCAGCGCCCAGCGCCCGGCATCGTCCATGCCGCCGATAAACGCACCGCGCCCGCGTCGGCTGCTGCGGGCCTGGCGCTTGCTGGCGGGGGTGGTCAGTGCGCGCAGGCCGGCGAAGCTGTCGGCATTCACCAGGCCGGCGCCCACCAGTTCCAGCAGCGCGGTCTCCAGTTCGCTGCGCAGCAGATGGGCCTCGTGCACCAGCTCGTCGAAAAACAGCGCGCCGTGTTCGCGCAGCGCCCCGTGGGCTTTCTGCGCCTTGGGCGACAGGGTTGTGCAGTCGGCCGCGTCGGCCAGGCCGCTCCACATACCCACTTGGCTGCGCGGCAGCAGTACCACCGGCGTGCTGCGCTGGGCACTCGCGCTGGGTTTGTCAGTCAGGCGCATCCATACCCATTTGCCGCTGCGGCATAGGTCATCGAGCCAAGTCGGTGAGTAATCCTTGAGCCGAACGTTGAGTAGATCGCTGTCCCACGCCGACGCGGCGGCGGCATAGCCTTCGAATTGCCCGATAATCTGCGCCAACATGGCGCTGCCTTGGCCCCGGGTTTCATCGGACAGGTGCTGCCAATCGAACAGAAACCGCATGAAATCCTGCAGCGCCACCGGTTCGATTTCCCGGCGCAGACGCTTGACGGTGTAGCGATGGATGCGCGCCAGCAGGTGGCGCTCGCACCACTGTTCGCTGTCGGCGCCGGGGCTGAAGTGGCCGCGCAGCACGTAGCCTTCCTGCTCCAGCCGGGCCATGCCCTGGGCGATGTCGGCCGGCGGCAAGGCCAGGGGCGCGGCGATCTGGGCCAGGGTCTGCGGGCCGAAACCACTGAGGCGTGCGCGCAGCACTTCCGCCAGAGCGTCCTCATGGCTCCAGGGCTCGTCGAAGCCCGGCAGCAGCGGCAGGTGGTGGGGCACGAGCGCCTGCCAGATATTCAGGCGCTCCACCGCTGCCCACAATCCGTTGGGCAAACGATGGGCGCGCCCGGCTTTGGCCAGCGCCTGCAGCCAGTTGGCCCAGGGCGGCGTGATTTCGCTGGGGGCGATGCCGCCCAGGCTCATCAGCGCTTCGTGCATTTCATCCACGCCCTGAGGCGCCGGCCAGGCCTCTTCGCGCACGCCGGCGATGGCCTCGGCATCCAATGCACCGAGGTCGTCGGTGCTCTGCGGGTCGCTCCAGCGGCGATTGAGCACGGCCTGAGTACGACGTTCTTCCAGCGGCGCGTCATCCAGAAAGGTGTAGGGGCGCGCGCTGAGAATTTCTGCGGCCATGGGTGAGGGGGCCGGCAGATCGCGGCTGACCAGGCGCACCTGGCCGCTTTCCATGCGCCGCAGCAGGGCCAGCCAGCCATCGCTGTCCATGGCGTCGTGCAGGCAATCGTCGAGGGTTTGCTCGACCAATGGATGCTCGGGTACTTCGCGCTCGCCGGCGAGGTTTTCCAGGCAGGCGATCTGGTCGGGGAACACACTGGCGATCAGGTCTTCGCTTTTCATGCGCTGGATTTGCGGGGCCACCTTGCGCCCACCGGTGTAGCGTGGCAACGCCAGGGCCACGCCGGCGTTCCAACGCCAGCGCACGCCGAACAGCGGCGCGTCGAGCACGGCCTGGATCAACAGGTGTTCGGCGCTCTGGCTGTTGAGGTAACGCCACACCTCGTCCAGCGCGAAGCTGTGGCTGGTGGACAGCGAGAGCACGATCGCGTTTTCGCTGGCCGCCGCCTGCAATTCGAAATTGAAGGTGCGGCAGAAACGCTTGCGCAGGGCCAGGCCCCAGGCGCGGTTGATGCGACTGCCGAACGGCGTATGGATGATCAACTGGGTACCGCCGGAAGCGTCGAAGAACCGCTCCATGATCAGCGTGTCCTGGGACGGCAGCGCGCTGAGGGCCAGGCGCGTGCGGGCCAGGTAATCGAGGATCTGCTCGGCGCTGGCGTGGTTCAGGCCCAGGGTTTCGGTAAGCCACGCCGATGCCCCGCGCAGGTCCCCGGGTGTGGCGCTGAGCAGGCTGTCCATCTGCCCCTGCAGGCGGGCCACGGCGGCCGATAATTCATGGCTGCGCCCTGGTGCTTCGCCCAGCCAGAACGGAATGGTCGGCGGCTGGCCGTGGGCGTCCTCCACGCGTACTTTGCCGGCGTCGACCCGCAGGATGCGGTAGGAGGTATTGCCCAGCTGGAAGATATCCCCGGCGATGCTTTCCACCGCGAAATCCTCGTTGACGCTGCCGATGTTCAACCCCTGGGGTTCGAGCAAGACGCTGTAGTCGGCGTTATCCGGGATCGTGCCGCCGCTGGTCACGGCGGTCAGCCGCGCGCCACGCCGGCCGCGCAGGGTGCGGGTCAGGGCGTCGCGGTGCAGGTAGGCGCTGCGGATGCCCTGGCGACCGTTGTAGCCGTCGGCAAGCATGTGCAGCAGCGCCTGGTAGTGGCGCTCATCCAGTTCGGCATAAGGCGCGGCGCGGTGGATCAGCGCCAGCAGGGCCTGCTCCGACCACTCCTGGGCGCTGACCTCGGCGATGATCTGCTGCGCCAGCACATCCAGCGGTGCAACGGGGATGTGCAGCGTGTCCAGTTCGCCGCGCCGCACACAGTCGAGCAGTGCGGCGCATTCGATCAGATCATCGCGGGTGAGGGCGAATAAACGTCCCTTGGGTGTGCCGCCCACATGGTGGCCGGAGCGCCCGACCCGTTGCAGAAACCCGTTGATGGACCCGGGCGAGCCGATCTGGCACACCAGGTCGACGTCGCCGATATCGATTCCCAGCTCCAGGGAGGCAGTGGCGATCAGCACTTGCAGCTCGCCGGCCTTGAGACGTTGCTCGGCATCCAGGCGCATTTCCTTGGCCAGGCTGCCGTGGTGGGCGGCCACCGCGGTTTTACCCAGGCGTTCGCTCAAGTGCCGGGCCAGGCGTTCGGCCAGGCGCCGGGTGTTGACGAAGATCAGCGTAGTGCGGTGTTCGCGGGCCAGATCGGCGAGGCGGTTGTAGACCAGCTCCCAGACATCGTTAGCCATCACCGCCGACAGCGGCACCGGCGGTACTTCGATGTCCAGGTCACGGGGGCGCGCGTGGCCGATGTCGACAATGGCGCATGGGCGGCCGGTGCCGACCAGAAAGCGCGACACGGCGTCGATGGGTTTTTGCGTGGCCGACAAGCCGATGCGTGTCAGCGGTTCGCTGCACAAGCCTTGCAGCCGCTCCAGGCTCAGCGCCAGGTGGCTGCCGCGCTTACCGGCGGCAATGGCGTGGATTTCATCGACGATCACCGTGCGCGTGGTGGCGAGCATCTGCCGGCCGGAGTCCGAGCCCAGCAGTACATAGAGCGATTCCGGTGTGGTCACCAGGATATGCGGCGGGCGTTTGCGCATCTGTGCGCGGTCTTTTTGCGGGGTGTCGCCGGTGCGCACGGCTGTGCGTATCGTCAGCGCTGGCAGGCCTTGCTGTTGCAAGTGCCGAGTGATGCCCGTCAGTGGGGTTTGCAGGTTGATCTGGATGTCGTTGGACAGCGCCTTGAGTGGCGACACATACACCACGAGCGTCTCATCCGGCAGTTCGCCGCCGTTGGCCAACCCTTGGTGGACCAGCTCATCGAGCACTGCCAGAAACGCTGTCAGCGTCTTGCCGGAGCCGGTGGGCGCAGCGATCAGGGTCGAGCGGCGCTGGCGAATCAGCGGCCACGCCTGCGCCTGGGCGTCGGTCACCGAGGGGAAGCTTTCGCGGAACCAGGCGCTGACGGCGGGGTGGAAACCGCGCAGGGCTGTGTCGATGGATTCAAGTGCGTTCATGGAGTGATTGATACTGCCAGTTCCAACAAGTTGCAAACCCGTACTTTATCCGTGACGGTTGCGCTACAAACCCGCAAAATGCAACGATTCTGGCAACTATCCACGGCACGGCCCACAGCCCTGCCGACCCCAACCATCGTTCCAAACAGACCGGGCCTGCTCAATCTATGCGAATGCGCCTTATGTTACTGGGCGGCGGGAATGCCCTCGGGCAGGCGCTGATTCGCCTCGGTGCGGAGGAAGACATCGGTTTCCTCGCCCCCAAACCGCCCCAAGACGGCTGGGATGCCGCAAGCCTTACCCAATTGCTCGACGACACCCGTCCCGATGCGTTGATCAACCTCGCCTACTATTTCGACTGGTTCCAGGCCGAAGCGGTCAGTGAAACGCGCCTGGCCGCCCAGGAATTCGCTATCGAGCGCCTGGCCGAACTGTGTCAGCACCACACCATCACCTTGCTGCAACCGTCCAGCTACCGCGTGTTTGATGGCTCGCGCGCCACCGCCTACAGCGAAAAGGACGAGCCTGTGCCGCTGGGCCTGCGCGGCCAGGCGTTGTGGCGCATTGAACAAAGCGTGCGCGCCGCGTGCCCGCAACATGTGTTGCTGCGTTTTGGCTGGCTGCTGGACGACAGTGTCGATGGCACCCTCGGGCGCTTTCTGGCCAAGGCTGAGCAACCGGGGCAATTGCTGATGGCGGACGACCGTCGCGGCAACCCGACGCCAGTGGACGACGCCGCTCGGGTGATCATTTCGGTACTCAAGCAACTCGATTGCGCGGCGCCGCTGTGGGGCACGTACCACTACGCCGGCCATGAGGCGACCACGCCGCTGGCGCTGGGGCAGGCCATCCTTACCGAAGCGCGCAGCTTTCACCCGTTGGCCATCGAATCACCCACCGCCCAGGCCCACGCCGCCCGCCCGGATGCCAGCGAAGAACCCCAGCACGGCGTACTGGCCTGCAAGAAAATCCTGCACACGTTCGGCATCAAGCCCCGCGCCTGGCGTGCGGGGCTGCCAGCCTTGCTGGACCGCTTCTACCGCCGCAGCTGAATGTGAGAGGGGGCTTGCCCCGACAGCGGTGGGTCAGTCAATGAACCGGTGACTGACACTCTGCTATCGGGGGCAAGCCCCCTCTCATATTGGTGACGCAGTGTTGGTTACATCGGCTTAGAACTTGTAGCCGATACCCACCATGTAGACCATTGGGTCCACGTCCACATTGACCTTGGCGCGAGTGCCGGCGGCCAATGCGTTGTTGTCCACGGTGGCCTTGGTACTGATGTCGATGTAGCGCGCCTGGGCGTTGATCATCCACTTGTCGTTGATCATGTAGTCAGCGCCGATCTGCGCCGCCCAGCCCCAGGAGTTTTCCGCCTTGAAGTTGCTGAAGCCTGCGCCCTCGGCACGGCTGCCGACGTGTTCGTCATAGATCCAGGTGTAGTTGATACCGGCACCCACGTAGGGCTGGAAGGCGGACTTGTTATCCAGCGGGTAGTACACGACGCTCAAGGTCGGTGGCAGATGTTTGAGAGTACCGAGCTTGCCATTGGCGGCACCGAGCGCGGTGTTCTTGATCTTCACATCGTGCTCGAACGGCGTGGCCGCCAGCAGTTCGATCCCGACGTGGTCGGTGAGCATGTAAGCGAAGTTCAAGCCCAACTGGGTATCGCTGCTCATGGTCGCCTTGCCACCCAGGTTGGCGCCGGCCAGTGGGCCTTGATCAACCTTGACGCTGCCACTGTCGGCCTTCGGGTTCACGGTGATTGCACCGGCGCGAACCAGAATGTCGCCCGCTTCGTGAGCATGGGCGGCAGGGGCGACGAGGGCGAGCGCGAAGAGGGACGCGCCGAGCAGAGACTTGTTCATGGGAGCTCCAAAGGACGTTTAAAAGTTGTAGGTCCAATGGTAAAGATCGTTCCGTTCGGTCTTTTGACTCAGCTCAATGAAAGGGCGATAAGCGTTATTCCTGCAGCTCGTACATATAAATCTTTTCGGCATCCATCTGGTAACCGGCGTCGGCCAGTTCGTTGGTGGAGGGCTTGACCTGCATCGCCCCCTCGATCCAGTACGGCTGGTACAGCTCGTCGAGCTTCACGCCGACTTCGCTTTTGACATGCACGATCTGGTTCGACGGCGGCGGCGGCACATGGATACACGCGCCGAAATACGGCACCAGCAGGAACTCGGTGGTACGGCCTTCCTCGCTCACTTCCAGCGGCACGATATAACCGGGCAGGCGAATATGCTGGCCGTCGAGGCCCTTGACCACCGGGGCGTTGGGCAAATCCTGCTTGGCCGCCGGCGCCGCCTCGACGGACAAGGCATCGGCCATGTTCGACAGGTCGTGCAGCGGTTTCATATTGGGCACTTCAGGCGGCGCATCCGGCGGAATCATTTCCTGCCAGGACAGATCCCTGGGTTGCTCATCGGCCCAGGTCGGCGCGGCCACCACCAGCAACAGGGCAAACAGGACACGGCGCATCGAAACCTTCCTCATAAACGTATGGACAGGCCGTCGGCCAGGGATTGTCGATAGGCGCGCCACGCGGGCACGCTGCCCATCAACAGCGCGGCGGCCAGGATACCGGCGAGCAGGGTCCATTCATATTCGCTCGGCCATGACATCGGCAGGTCCAGGCCATAGTTGGCCTGCAGGTAACCCCGCGAGGCGGCGATGCATACGTACAGCAGGCCGACGCCGGCGATCACCCCGGACAGTGCCAATGCAAACGCTTCGAAGATCAGCAGCGTCGCGATATGCCAGGGCCGCGCGCCCACCGAACGCAAAATCGCCATTTCGCGACGGCGTTCGTTGAGGCTGGTGAGGATCGCCGTGAGCATGCCGATCAAACCGGTCAGCACCACGAACAGCGAGATCACGAACAGCGCTTTTTCAGCGGTGCCCATCATGCTCCACAGCTCCTGCAACGCCACGCCCGGCAGAATCGCCAGCATCGGTTCGCCACGAAACTCATTGATCTGCCGCTGCAGCGCGAAGGTGGAAATCTTGTTGTTCAGGCCCAGCATGAAGGCCGTGATGGCTTGCGGCGTGAGGTCCATGTTGCGCGCCTGGTCCGCGCTGATCCGGCCTTTGCCTTGAGCGGGAACGCCGTTGTGCCAGTCGATGTGAATCGCTTCCATGCCACCAAGGCTGATATGCAGCGTACGGTCCACCGGCGTACCGGTGCGCTTGAGAATACCGACCACGGTGAAGGGTTTGTCATCGTGCTTGACCAGGCTGACCACCGCTACGCCATGGGCCAGCACCAGTTTGTCGCCGAGTTTGTAGTGCAGCGCATCCGCCACTTCCGCACCGAGCACCACTTCGAACGGGTCGCTGGCGAAGGCACGGCCGCTGGCCAGTTCGAGGTTTTGCTTGCGGCCGTACTGGTAGTGCTCGAAGTAGGATTGGTTGGTGCCCATCACGCGATAGCCGCGGTGGGAGTCCCCGAGTGAAATCGGGATGGCCCATTTCACCTGAGGGTTGGCGGCGAAGTGCTCGTAGCTGTCCCGACGAATGTTGTTGGTGGCGTTGCCGATGCGGAACACCGAGTACAGCAGCAGATTGACCGAACCGGAGCGCGCGCCGACGATCAGGTCGGTGCCGCTGATGGTGCTGGCGAAACTGTTGCGTGCCTCAACGCGTACGCGCTCCACCGCCAGCAACAGGCACACCGACAGGGCGATGGCGAAGGCGGTGAGGATCGCGGTAAAGCGGCGGTTAGCCAGGCTGGCCATGGCTAGACGAAACAGATACATCTCAAACCTCTGCGGGCGTGGCGGCGCGATTGAGCTCGGCCAGCGAAAGATGACGGTCGAACAGCGGCGCCAGGCTCTGGTCGTGGCTGACAAACAACAGGCTGGCACCCGCGTCGCGGCACTCGGCGAACAGCAATTGGATGAAGGCTTCGCGGGCGTCGTAATCCAGGGCCGAGGTGGGTTCGTCGGCAATCACCAGTTCCGGTTGGCCGATCAACGCACGGGCGGCGGCCACCCGTTGCTGCTGGCCGATGGACAGCGAATCGGCACGACGCGCCAGCAGGTCTTTGTCCTTCAGGCCCAGGTGCGCGAGCAGAGTGGCGGCCGCCTGGTCGACGCTGCCGTGACGCTGGACCGCGCGTTGCGCACGCAGCCTGGAAAAGTGGCAGGGCAACTCGACGTTCTCGCGCACCGACAGAAACGGCAGCAGGTTGAACTGCTGGAAAATGTAGCCGGTGTGGTCGACACGGAACCGATCGCGCGCGCCCGCCGACAGCGCGGTAAGTTCCTGGCCGAGCAGGCGAATGCTGCCGCGACCGGGTTTCTGCACGCCGCCGAGCAACCCTAACAGGGTGGTCTTACCGCTGCCGCTGGGGCCTTTGAGAAACAGGGTTTCCCCGCGCTCCAGGCGGAAGGCGGGGATATCCAGCAGTTGAGGATGACCGGGCCAGTTAAAGCCCAGGTCGGACAGTTCGATCAATGGCTGGGTCATGGGCACTCAGAACTTCAGGGTGGCTGCGGTGGCCGTCGCGTCGACGCCCTGCTGGCCGCTCGGGCCGATCAGTTGTACCTGGATTTTCTGGGTGGCGGGGAAGGTCTTGAACACTTGGGTCAGGTCCAGATTGCCCAGGGCGGTCGGTGTGGCGCAGGTGAATTGATAGTGAGCGTGGATCTCGCTGTGGTCGTGATGGTGCTCATGGGCGGCTGCGCCTTTGCCGTCGGTGGCGTCATCATCGTCGTCATGATCGGTTTCGGGCTTGTCACCGAACAGCGGGCTGTTGAGTTCCTGGGAGCTGACCTTGCAACCGGCGGCCTTGGGCAGGTTGAACAGGGCGACAGGGTTTTCCAGTTGCTCGCGCGCGGCGGCGACCTTGGCTTTGTCGGCGGCGCTGCTGGCCACGTGCTCGAATCCCACCAGGTTCATCGCCGGGCTGTCCAGCTCAAGCTCCAGCGTCTGACCATCAAGCACGGCGTTAAGGCGAGCAACACCGTGTTCGTGGGCGCCGAGGCTGCCGTGTTCGTGATCATGGTCATCATGCGCCTGGGCGACAGCCAGTGGCAGCAGGGCAAACGGCAAGGCAAGCAACAGACGGCGCATGGAAAAGCTCTCGGAGATGAAAGTTTTGTTATGTAATCTTATAACAATGTGTCGAGAGTTTGCCCGCCCGCTTGGCGTTGTGCAAGCCACATGGGAGCATGCCGGTCGGAAAAACTGCGGGAGTAGGGGCGATGTTGCGAATTCGTGGAACCATCGGCGACCTGCCGGTGGATTTGACTGTAGAGATGGACGACGGCGATTGGGCACGCCTGGGCGCGCAATTTCAGGCCGCGCCAGTAGCCCCGGCGAGCGCTGGCCCGGCTGCGGCGGCGAAACCCGGTGATGATCTATGGCAGAGCGCCCAGGACCTGTTACGCAATGCCGGCCAACTCAGCGGCCTGGAATTGCTCGATCAACTGGAAGGCTTGGCCGGCGATGCGGCAGTGGGCAAACGCCTGCTGGTGCGCCTGCGCCACAGCGCCAAGGTCAAGGTGGTCAGCGGCGGGGATACGCCGCTGTACCGTTGGCTCGGCGATTAGTACAGCGCAGCGAACAACTTGCGGCGGTACACGGTGACCAGCGGGTGATCATTGCCCAGCAGTTCGAACACCTGCAGCAAGGTCTTGTGCGGCAGGCCTTCGTTGTAGCTGCGGTTGCGGACGAATAATTTGAGCAGACCGTCCAGTGCCGCATCGTACTGCTGGCGCGCCAGTTGCTGGATAGCCAGCTGATAGGCCGCTTCGTCGTCCTGCGGGTTTTGCGCCAGCCGGCTTTTCAAGTCGGCGGCGTCCGGCAGCTCGGCGGCCTGGCGCAGGAAGGTGATCTGCGCCTTGGCCCCGGCGAGAGCGGCTTTGTGGTCGTCGCTTTTCACGGCATCGAGCACGGCCTGGGCTTCACCCAACTCACCGCGTTCAGCCAGGCAGCGCGCGTACAGAATCAGTGCGGCGGCGTTAGTGTTGTCCTCGCCCAGCAGCGCGACCAATAGGGCTTCGGCGTCACTGATACGGCCTTCTGCGAATAACGCCTGGGCCTGCACCAATGGATCAGCCGCCTTCGGCGCAGGCATCTGCACATGCGGCTCAAGCATCGCCCGCACCGCCGACTCCGGCTGTGCCCCGGCGAACCCGTCCACCGGCTGACCGTCCTTGAACAGCACCACCGTCGGCAGGCTTTGAATGCCAAACCGCGCAACGATGTCCTGCTCGGCCTCGCAATCGACCTTGGCAAGCAGCAACTCACCCTGATAACTCTCGGCAATCTGCGCCAGCATCGGCATCAACGCCTTGCACGGCGCGCACCACTCGGCCCAGAAATCTACGAGTACAGGTTTGTGGAATGAGTTTTCGATTACCGCCTGGTCGAAGGTGGCAGTGGTGGCGTCGAAGATATATGGGGTGGGCTCACTCATGGGGCGTCTCGAAGAAAGCGGGAATAGGGGCAACTATAAGGGCTGGCGCCGCGAATGGTACAGGCTCACCTTGCGAAACTCCCACGGCTCGGCCAGGTCCGGCAGGGTCAGGGCATCCAGTATGTCCAGGCGTCGATAGGCGGGGTGTTGGAAGTCCCGCACGCGGGAGTCCGCCACCAGTGCTTCGCGTCCACGGCTGAGGAAGTGATCCAGCAGCGGCAGGTTGGCGCGGTCGTAGAGCACGTCGGCGACCAGGATCAGGTCGAAGCGGTCGGCTTCGGCGAAAAAGTCCGCCGAGTAACTCAGTTTCACACCGTTGAGTTCGGCGTTCGCCCGGCAGGACGCTAATGCCAGCGGGTCCAGGTCGCAGGCCACCACTTCCAGCGCACCCGCTTTAACCGCCGCAATACCGGCCACACCGGAGCCGGCGCCGAAATCCAGCACGCGCTTGCCTTTCGCCCATTCCGGGTTTGCCGCCAGATACCGCGCCAGCGCCAGGCCGCTGGCCCAGCAGAAACTCCAGTAGGGCGGTTCATGCAGGATGCGCCGGGTTTCCTCCTGGCTGAAGGCGCGGTCCATGTTGTCCGCGTCCAGCAGCCATAACGACAGGTCGGTGCCCGGCAGCGCGCAGGGCACCAGGTGTGCGTCGCCGATCAGATCGCTCAGGGCGCGTTGCAGGTCCAGCGGTGGCGTCATGGTGCCTTGACGAGTTGCAGGGGGCCGGTGGTCTGTGTGATCGCCTGAGTAATGCGCACGGCGGGCAGGTGCAGGATCAACTGGCCGGACTGGCTGGCACGACCGCGCAGCTCAACCCGCGCGCCGGCCGGGAAAGCCTCGGGGTTGAACCGCAGGCGAAAGGCCAATGGCTTGCCGTTGCCGGTCAACACACTGCTGGCGAGCAGTTGCTGCGGGCGCGAGCGGTCGTCGATCACCAGCAGGGCCATTTCGACTTCGGCCCCGGCAGGCACATTGGTCAGGCTGCCGTTGATTTCACGCTGATAGGCCGGCAGTGGACCGAGGTCTTCGATTCCGGGGACTTTTTTCTCCTGCGCGGGCGCCGGCTGGGGCGCGCTCGGCTTGGGGGCTTCGCTGCTGCAGGCGACCAGAACACTGAACAAAGCGAGCAAAACAACGGGTCGTAACTGCATGTACGGCTCCAGAAGGGACAAAATCCGTGGCTTAAAAGAGAAGAAACATAATTGTCAGCCTATATACCGTAAAGGCTATGGCTTGTCTTGCCATGGGGATGCGCTACCATGGCCCTCCCATTTTTTGTTGCCTGCCACCATGCACTGTCCCTTCTGCGGTGCCAACGACACCAAGGTCATCGACTCGCGACTGGTCGCCGAGGGCGATCAAGTACGTCGCCGGCGCGAATGCCTGGCCTCCGGCTGCGGTGAACGTTTCACCACCTTCGAAACCGCCGAACTGGTGTTGCCACGGCTGATCAAGTCCGACGGCAGCCGCCAGCCCTTCGACGAAGAAAAACTGCGCGCCGGTATGCAGCGCGCCCTGGAAAAACGCCCGGTGAGTGTCGAGCGGCTGGAAGCAGCCCTGGCGCATATCAAGCACAAGTTGCGAGCGACCGGCGAGCGCGAGGTCAAGAGCCTGGTCGTGGGCGAGTTGGTGATGGGCGAGCTGCAAAAACTCGACGAAGTCGCCTATATCCGTTTCGCCTCGGTGTATCGACGCTTCCAGGATCTCAACGAGTTCCGCGAAGAGATCGACCGCCTGGCCCGTGAGCCGGCCAAACAATGAACCCACCTTCCGCTGAACAGGCCGTGCTTGACGCCCACTACATGGCCCGTGCCCTGGAGCTTGCGCGCAAGGGCGTGTACACCACCCATCCCAACCCTCGGGTCGGCTGCGTGATTGTGCGCGATGGGCAGATCGTCGGCGAAGGCTGGCATGAGCGCACCGGCGAGCCCCACGCCGAGCCCAATGCCCTGCGCGCCGCCGGCGATAAAGCGCGCGGCGCCACGGTGTACGTGACCCTCGAACCTTGCAGCCACCATGGCCGCACACCGCCATGCGCCGATGCGCTGGTGAGTGCTGGCGTGGCGCGGGTGGTGGCCGGGATGCAGGACCCCAATCCGGAAGTCGCCGGGCGCGGCATGCAGCGTCTGGCTCAAGCCGGGATCGAGGTGCGCAGCGGCGTGCTGGAAAGCCAGGCGCGAGCGCTGAACCCGGGCTTTCTAAAGCGTATGGAGCAAGGCCTGCCTTTTGTGCGCGTCAAGCTGGCGATGAGTCTGGACGGTCGCACCGCAATGGCCAGCGGCGAAAGCCAGTGGATCACCGGCCCCGCCGCGCGCGCCGCCGTGCAACGGCTGCGCGCCGAAGCCAGCGTGGTGTTGACCGGTGCCGACACTGTACTGGCCGATGGCGCACGCCTGACCGTGCGTGCCGCCGAGCTCGGCCTGGACGCGGCCACCACCGCCCTGGCGATGTCTCGCCCGCCGCTGCGCGTGCTGATCGACGGCCGCCTGCGGGTACCGCTGAACGCACCGTTCTTCAAGGCCGGGCCGGCACTGGTCATCACCTGTGTGACGCCGGAAAACCAGTTCCCGCGTGGACCCGAATGCCTCGTAGTGCCGGGCGTCGACGGCCAGGTCGACCTGCGTTCGGCTCTGGTGGCCCTGGCCGCCCGTGGCGTCAACGAGATACTGGTGGAGGCCGGGCCAAGCCTGGCGGGCGCTTTTGCGCAGCAGGGCCTGGTGGACGAATACGTGATATTCGTCGCCGGTAAATTTCTCGGCTCCGCCGCTCGGCCGTTGCTGGACTGGCCGCTTGAGAAACTGGCGGACGCTCCCCAACTCAAGATCACTGACATGCGCGCTGTAGGCGACGACTGGCGAGTCACTGCCATCCCTCTGCCAGCAGCCAGCGTATAATTTCCGGCCTGCGCATCGCGCGGCCCCGTTTTCCAGGAGAAGGCCATGTTCACCGGCATTATCGAATCCATCGGCAGCATCCGCGCCATGACCCCCAAGGGCGGCGACGTTCGGCTGCTGGTTGAAACCGGCAAGCTCGACCTGGGCGACGTCAAGCTGGGCGACAGCATCGCCGTCAGCGGCGTGTGCCTGACCGTCATCGAGTTGCCGGGCAACGGCTTTGCCGCCGACGTCAGCCGGGAAACCCTGGACTGCACGGCGATGAGCGACCTCAAGGCCGGCAGCCCGGTCAACCTGGAAAAAGCCCTCACGCCGACCACCCGCCTGGGCGGCCACCTGGTCAGCGGCCACGTCGACGGCGTTGGCGAAGTGGTATCGCGCAGCGAAAACGCGCGGGCGGTGGAATTTCGCATCCGCGCGCCAAAAGAATTGGCCAAGTACATCGCGCACAAAGGCTCGATCACCGTCGACGGCACCAGCCTGACCGTGAACGCCGTCAATGGCGCAGAATTCGCGTTGACCATCATCCCGCACACCCTGAGCGAAACCATCATGGCCGCGTACCAGCCGGGCCGCCGGGTGAATCTGGAAGTGGACTTGCTTGCCCGTTACCTGGAGCGCCTGTTGCTGGGCGAAAAGGCCGCAGAGCCGACTGCCGGGAATATCACTGAAAGTTTTCTGGCCGCTAACGGCTACCTGAAATCCTGACCAAGGGGGTGCCGCGTGGCGCTCAATAGCATCGAAGAACTGGTTGAAGACATCCGCCAAGGCAAGATGGTCATCCTGATGGATGACGAAGACCGCGAGAACGAAGGCGACATCATCATGGCTGCCGAGGCCTGCAAGGCCGAGCACATCAATTTCATGGCCAAGCACGCTCGCGGCCTGATCTGCATGCCTATGAGCCGCGAGCGCTGCGAACTGCTCAAGCTGCCGTTGATGGCGCCGCGCAACGGCTCGGGTTTCGGCACCAAGTTCACCGTATCCATTGAGGCCACCACCGGCGTCACCACCGGCATCTCCGCCGCCGACCGTGCGCGCACGGTGCAGGCCGCCGCCGCCAAGGACGCCAAGGCTGAAGATATCGTCAGCCCCGGCCACATCTTCCCGTTGATGGCCCAGCCCGGCGGCACCCTGGCCCGCGCCGGTCACACCGAAGCCGCCTGCGACCTGGCGCGCATGGCCGGGTTCGAGCCCAGCGGTGTGATCTGCGAAGTGATGAACGACGACGGCACCATGGCCCGTCGTGTCGAACTCGAAGCATTTGCCGCCGAGCACAACCTCAAGATCGGCACCATCGCCGACCTGATTCACTATCGAATGATCCACGAACGTACCGTTCAGCGGATTGCCGAGCAGCCGCTGGACAGCGAACTGGGCCAATTCAACCTGGTGACCTACCGTGATTCGGTGGAAGGCGACGTGCATATGGCCCTGACCCTGGGCACCATTTGCGCTGAAGAGCCGACCCTGGTGCGCGTGCACAACATGGACCCGCTGCGCGACCTGTTGATGGTCAAGCAACCCGGCCGCTGGAGCCTGCGCGCCGCCATGGCCGCGGTTTCCGAGGCCGGCAGTGGCGTGGTGCTGTTGTTGGGCAACCCGGTGGATGGCGACGTCCTGCTCGCGCATATCCGCGAAACCGCCGAGCACACCCAGGTGAAAACGCCGACCACCTACAGCATCGTCGGTGCCGGTTCGCAGATCCTGCGTGACCTGGGTGTGCGCAAAATGCGCTTGATGAGCGCACCGATGAAATTTAATGCGATATCCGGTTTCGATCTGGAAGTTGTAGAATACGTGCCCTCCGAATAAAGGCCGGCGATTTCTGCCCCTTGTTCGCGGTTAAATCATCACTGAGGGACGCACATTTCGCGTCCCGGCTCTTTAAGAGATTTGTCGAATGACCCTGAAGACCATCGAAGGTACCTTCATCGCCCCCAAAGGCCGCTATGCCCTGGTGGTTGGCCGCTTCAACAGCTTCGTGGTTGAAAGCCTGGTAAGCGGTGCCGTGGACGCCCTGGTTCGCCACGGTGTGAGCGAGAGCGATATCACGATCATCCGCGCCCCTGGCGCCTTCGAGATTCCGCTGGTTGCGCAAAAAGTCGCCCAACAGGCCGAATACGCCGCCATCATCGCCCTGGGCGCGGTCATTCGGGGCGGCACGCCGCACTTCGAATACGTGGCCGGCGAATGCACCAAGGGCCTGGCCCAGGTGTCCATGGAGTTCGGCGTGCCGGTTGCGTTCGGCGTGCTGACCGTGGACTCCATCGAACAAGCCATCGAGCGCTCCGGCACCAAGGCCGGTAACAAAGGCGCCGAAGCGGCCCTGTCCGCCCTGGAAATGGTCAGCCTGCTGTCGCAGTTGGAGGCCAAGTGATTTCCGACGAGAGCGATCAGTTCAACCCTCAGGACCCACGCCCTGCGGATGCCGGCAAGCCGTCCAAGAGCGAGAAGCGTCGCAAGGCGCGTCAACTCGCGACCCAGGCGCTGTATCAGCGTCACCTGGCAGGCGCTGCGCTGAACGAAATCGAAGCGCAGTTTCGCGTCGATAACGACTTTACCTTCGCCGATCAGAGTTACTTCCACGACATCCTGCACGGCGTTCACGCCAACCTGACCGAGATCGACACGGCCCTCGCACCTTGCCTGGACCTGACGATCGAGGAACTGGACCCGGTTGAACTGTGCGTGATGCGCCTGTCCACCTGGGAACTGCTCAAGCGCGTCGATGTGCCGTACCGCGTGGTGATCAACGAAGGTATCGAGTTGGCGAAAGTCTATGGTTCGACCGACGGTCACAAGTTCGTCAACGGCGTGCTCGACAAATTGGCCCCGCGCCTGCGCGAAGCCGAAGTGAAGGAACACAAGCGCTGATCCGCGCTTGAGTTCTCGATGGGCGAGTTTGAGCTGATCCGCACCTACTTCGCCGCCGCGCCTTGTGCGCAGGGCGGTGAAGGCATAGCCCTGGGGATCGGCGACGACTGCGCCTTGCTGGCGCTGCCCCCTGGGGAGCAACTGGCGATCTCCACCGATACTCTGGTGGCCGGCGTGCATTTTGCCGACCCCTGCGATCCATTCCTGCTCGGCCAGCGCTCGCTGGCCGTGGCGGTGAGCGACCTGGCCGCCATGGGCGCCCACCCGCTCGCCTTTACCCTTGCACTCACCACTCCGACCGTCGATGCCGATTGGCTGCAACGCTATGCCCAGGGTTTGAACGCCATGGCGCAACACTGCGGTGTGGGCCTGGTAGGCGGCGACACCACGCGCGGGCCACTGAGCCTGACCCTCACGGTGTTTGGCCGTGTGCCGGCGGGGCAGGCCCTGACCCGCAGCGGCGCGCAGCCAGGAGACCTGTTATGTGTGGGCGGCGAACTGGGCAACGCCGCTGGCGCTTTGCCGCTGGTGCTGGGCCAACGCAGCGCCGATGCTGGCGTTGCCGAGCCGCTGCTGGCCCATTACTGGTCACCACAACCGCAACTGGCCCTGGGGTTGGCGCTGCGCGGTAAGGCCACGGCTGCGATGGATATCTCCGACGGGTTGTTGGCCGATTGTGGGCATATCGCCAAGGCTTCGGCTGTCAGCCTGCTGATTGAGCGCCAGGCGCTGCCTTTGTCCAAGGCGTTGCTGGCGTTCGTGGGGGACGAGCAGGCGCGGGTGGCCGCCCTGAGTGGGGGCGACGACTACGTGCTGGCCTTCACCCTGCCACCCGCCGAGCTGGCGCCGTTGCTGGCCGGTGGCTGGCCGATTCATGTAATCGGCCGGGTGGAGGCAGGGCAGGGCGTGACGCTGCTTGATGCCGGCGGCCAGGACATCACACCAGCCGTCCGCGGTTACCAGCATTTTCGTGAGACGCCCTGAAGCGGCGTCCTGCGCTACCCTCAATAGCGTAATCCCTGATGCATGGCTCTGTAGGAGGTCGTCCCGATGGATGTACGCCGCTGGCTGCTGACACTGCTGTGCACTGCTGCGACGTTGTTGCAGGCGCAGGACGCTCCGGTGGTGCCCTCCAAGGTCACGCTGGCCAGTGAGGCCTGGGACGGCTACACCAACGCCGATGGCAGCGGCCTGGCGTGGGATGTGATGCGCAAGGTATTCGAGCCGGCGGGTTTGCAAGTACAGCCCCGCACCGAACCCTACACCCGAGCGGTTGGCCTGGCCCAGCGCGGCGAGGTGGATGGCTGGGTCGGTTCTTACCGCGACGAGGTCACCGGCGTGCTGTACCCGCGCTGGCATTACGATTCAGACCCCATCTACGCCCTCGGCCTGGCGACCTCGCCCGCACCGAGCCTGGCCATGCTGGGGCGTTATCGCCTGGCCTGGGTGCATGGCTACAAATACGAGGCATACTTGCCGAATGTGCGACGTTTCAACCAGATACATCGGCGTGACGGCATCCTGCCGATGCTTCAGTACGGCCGGGCTGATTTCTACATTGATGCGCTCACCGAAGCCCGCGAAGTCCTGAGTCAGGCGCAGGACCCGGCCACCTTTCGGCTTACGCACCTGACCCAGCTGCCGCTCTACGTGGGTTTTGCCGACAACGAGCGGGGGCGGGACCTGCGGGCAGTGTTTGATCGGCGTATGGATGCGCTGGTGAAGAGCGGCGAACTCAAGCCGATTTTTCAACACTGGAAACAGCCGTATCCGTTCTGACCTGCATAGAACCGAGTGGAAGGCCAATCGAACCGATTGATCTTTATCAGCGAACATTCAGCTTAAGCGTCTGTAGGAACCTGCTGTTACAATGCCGCCTCTGTAAAATCTGAAATCAGGAGCACCCGGTGCCCGTCGTTTTCGTCGCCGCTTCCAAGCTGCCTACCCCTTTTGCCACGTTCACCATGAGCGGCTTTCTTGAAGAAGCCACCGGGCGCGAGCACGTTGTGCTCAGCCTGGGCGACATCGCCGATGGCGAACCCGTGCTCGGCCGCCTGCACTCTGAGTGCCTGACCGGCGATGCGTTGTTCAGCCAGCGCTGCGACTGCGGCTCGCAGCTTGAAGCCGCGCTGCAGGCAATCGCCCGGGAAGGCCGTGGCGTACTGCTGTATCTGCGTCAGGAAGGCCGTGGCATTGGCCTGCTGAACAAAATCCGCGCCTACGAACTGCAGGATGGCGGCGCCGATACCGTGGAAGCCAACGAGCGCCTGGGTTTCGCGGCCGATCAGCGCGATTATGCGATCTGCCTGCCGATGCTTGAGCACCTGGGCGTGAAATCCCTGCGCCTGATGACCAACAACCCGCGCAAGGTCAAAGCCTTGGCCGACATGGGCATTACCGTGGCCGAGCGCGTGCCGCTGCACACCGGGCATAACCCGCACAACAAACTCTACCTGGCGACCAAGGCCAGCAAGCTCGACCACATGATGGGCAACGAACACCAGGGCGAGGTCGACCGCGCGTGACCCGGGGCCAGGTCAAGCGTCGGCTGTCCGTCAACTGGTGGCAGTATCTGGCCCTGGCGCTGCTGCCCCTGTTTGTGGTCAACCTGGTGTTTGGCCAGGCTGAGTCCCTGCTGCCGGTGTTGGCCATGCCGTTCTTTATCGCCGGTGTGGCCTCGATGTTCCTCAGCCTGCGCTACTTCAATGGCTATAAACACGCGTTGATCGCCACCTCCAAAGCCCTCGACACCGCCGAAGAACCCGCCGCCTGGATCACCCTGGCGGCCCGTCGCCGCACGGCGTTGCTGGTGGCCGCGCTCCCCGCGTGGGTGGGTGCACTGGCAGTGTTTGTCGGCCTGGAGGCGGTGCCGTTGTTTCTGTTGGCGCTGTCGACGATGGTGCTGTTTTACCTCTACCGCATCCCGCGTCAGTTGGGATGATGCGCCGCTGGCTGGCGCTTCTGCTGCTGGCGCTGAGCGCCCAGGTCCTGGCGGCCGAGCGGGTGGTCAGCCTGGCGCCGTCGCTGTCGGAAATCGTGATGGAACTGGGCGCCGCCGACTTGCTGGTGGGCGTGCTCGACGGTGGCGAGCGCCCGGTGGCATTGGCGCAGGTACCTTCGGTCGGTCGCTATGGTCAGTTGGATATGGAGCGCCTGCTGAGCCTCAAACCGGACCTGATCCTGCTGTGGCCGGGCAGCGTCGGCCCGGCCCAGCGCGAGCAATTGCAGCGTTTGAATATCCCGGTGTATATCGCCGAGCCCCACAACCTTGAACAACTTACCGTCCAGGTCCAAGCCATCGCCGCGCGGCTGGGACGTGCCGACGCCGGGCAGCAACTGGCCGCGCAGTTGCGCCAGCGCCTGACCGAATTGCGCCGGCGCTATCGGCGTGCCGAACCCCTACGGGTGTTTTACCAGGTGTGGAATTCGCCGCTGTACACCGTGGGCGGCGGGCAGATCATCAGCGATGCGTTGACGGTCTGCGGTGCGCGCAATGTGTTCGACGATCTGAACCTGCCGGCGCCGCAAGTCAGCATCGAGTCGGTGTTGCAGCGCAATCCCGAGATGATTCTGGTCAGCGATCAAGCGCAGATGGACGCGTGGAAAGCCTGGCCAACCATGGCCGAGCGCGTGCGGCAGGTGCCCGATAAGGGCCTGGAACGGCCCAGCGGGCAGATGCTGGAGGCGCTGGGGCGATTGTGTCGGGTGATTGCGCCGGACCTGTGACACCGTTGCGCAGGCGCGTCAGGTCTCCGGGGTCCAGGTCACGCCGAACAGCCACGTCCGGCCTTCCTCGCGATAATCCTGGTTATTCATGAACGCCGGATCGTCATAGCTGTACCGCGCCCGCACGTAAGACCGGTCCAACAGGTTATCGACCTTCAGCGACAGCGCCACTTGCCGATTGATCGCCCAGCTGCCACGCAGCCCAAGCAACGCATAGCCGCCCAAGCGTTGAGTGTTGTCGGCATCGTCATAACTGCTGCTGATAGCCTGCCAGCTGGCGCCCACGCCAAATTGATCGAATTGCCGGTCCAGGTCCAGGCTCAGCGTGCGCCGTGCGCGACGGGCCAAGGTATAGCCGGTGCTACGGTCGCGCGGATCGATGATCGACAGCCCCAGGCTGCCCTGCCAGCCGAACAGTTCCTGCTTGAGCGCCGCTTCCATGCCGTTGATGCGCGCCGACGCCACGTTCTGCGGCTTGCCCGTGCTGTCGAGGATGATCGCGTCGCTCAAGTCCGTGCGGTACAGCGAGGCTTCCAGGCGTGTGCTGTCACTGAGCTGGCTGCGCCACTGCAACTCGTAGCTCTTGGAGGTTTCGGGCTGCAGACTGGGGTTGCTGTAGTGTGTGTCGGGGTAATACAGGTCGTTGAAGGTCGGCGCGCGAAAACCTTCGCTGTAGCTCAGCAGCACATCATTGTCGGGGTTGATGGGCAAAGTCAGCGTGCCACTCCAACTGTTCTGCGCACCAAACTGCTGATTCTGGTCGCGGCGCAGGCCTAGTTCCGTGGAGAACCATTCACTGTGAAAGCGATGCTGCACAAACGCCGCGCGGTTCCAGCGGCTGTTTTCGCTGAACGCGGTGGAGCCATGGAAGCGATCCTCGTACCAATCGCCGCCGAGGATCAGGCTGTTGTGTTCGTCCAGGGTCAGGTCGTTCTGCCAGTTGATCGAGTCGCGGTAGGTGTTGAACACGCTGAAGTCGTCGCTGAGGGTGTCGCGCTTGGTGTCGCGGTTTTCGCTGTGGCCCAGTTCCAGGCGTGACTGCCAATGCGCATTGAGCGTGGCATCCAGGTAGCCGCTGGCGCTGCTGACGGTGTAATCGGTGTAAGGCTTTTGCCCCAGCGTCTGACCACTGGCGACGTCGTAGCGGCCGAAGCTGTTGTCGTACTCCGATTTGCCACGGTTATCGAGCAGGTTGAAACCAGCCTCCAGCGCATCGCTGAACGAATGGCTGAGATTGAGGCTGAGCGACTGGTTGCGGTAGGCATCGTGGTCGCCGTCACTGGGAAAAGACGCACGGGTCGAGTTGATGCCGGCGGTTTCATCCAGGCTCGCTCCCAGGTTGAACCGCGTGTGTTCGTCCCCGCCTGCCAGACCGAGGCTGCGCTGCCAGGTCCGGCGGTTGCCGAACTCCAGCTTAAGACGCGGCTGCAAGCCTTGCTCGGCGTTGCGCCGGGTGAAGACCTGGATCACCCCGCCTATCGCATCGCTGCCATACATGACTGAGCGCGAACCGCGCAGCACTTCCACGCGCTCGATTTGATCGACATTGAGGTATTGCAGGCCGCTGTCGCCGGAGGTGGTATTGGCGATGCGCTGGCCGTCCACCAGCACCAGGCTTTGGGCGGACTTGGTGCCGCGCAGGTAAATCCCCGGCAAGCTACCGCGCCCGCCGGTGGGCGCCACTTGCACGCCAGGCACACGGCTGAGCAGGTCGGAGAGGCTGGTCGGTTGCAGGCGGTCGATATCGTCGCGGGTGAACACCGTGTTGGCGGCGCTGCTGTCATTGCGCGCCTGCACCTGGCGGTTGGCACTGATGACCACGTCGGGGAGCTTAAGGGCCTCGTCGCGGGTGTCGGCGAGCAATTGCGGGGAGGGCTGGAGCAGCAAGGCAAGGTACAGGTGTTTCATGAGCTGTCCATGGCGTGGAGGAGGGCACAAGCCAAATGTGGGAGAAGGCTTGCCTCCGATTACAGGGGGTCAGACTCAGTATCGGTAACTGATCCACCGCTATCGGGGGCAAGCCCCTCCCACATGTTGTTCCAGGTTTTTACAGACCCAGCAGTGCCATGCGGTTGCGCACAGAGGCTTCAATCCCTGCCTCGTCCAGCCCGCACTCAGCCAGCATCTGCGCCGGCTTGGCATGTTCGACGTACACATCCGGCAAGCCCAGGTGCAGCACCGACTTGAGGATATTTTCCCGCGCCAGGTACTCACTGACCGCTGCACCGGCGCCACCCATGATGGCGTTTTCTTCAACTGTGACCAGCAACTCATGGCTGCCGGCGATCTCGCGCACCAGGGCTTCATCCAGGGGTTTGACGAAGCGCATGTCGACCACCGTGGCATCGATCTTCTCGGCGACTTTCAAGGCTTCGGCCAATTGCACGCCGAATACCAGGAACGCAACCCGGTTGCCCTGGCGACGCACGATACCCTTGCCGATCTCGATGGGTTCAAGGTCTTTTTCGATCACTGCGTTCGGGCCGTTGCCGCGCGGGTAACGCACCGCGGCCGGGCCGTTGTAAAGGTGGCCGGTGCTGAGCATCTTGCGCAATTCGTTTTCGTCGCTCGGGGTCATCACCAGCATGCCGGGGATGCAGCGCAGGTAGGACAAATCGAAACTGCCGGCATGCGTCGGGCCGTCTTCTCCCACCAGGCCCGCGCGATCGATGGCGAACAGCACGTCGAGGTTCTGCACCGCGACGTCATGCACCAGTTGGTCGTAACCGCGTTGCAGGAACGTGGAGTAGATCGCAACCACCGGTTTGGCGCCTTCGCAGGCCATGCCGGCGGCGAACGTCACCGCGTGTTGCTCGGCAATCGCCACGTCGAAGTAGCGCAGCGGGAACCGCTCGCTGAACGCCACCAGATCAGAGCCTTCCTTCATCGCCGGGGTAATGCCCACCAGGCGCGAGTCGGCGGCGGCCATGTCGCACAGCCACTCGCCGAACACCCCGGAATACTTCGGCCCGCTGGGCTTTTTCGGCGCGGCGGCGGGAGCGTCCAGCGGTTCGAGCTTGGTGATTGCGTGATAACCGATCGGGTCGACTTCCGCCGGGGCGAAGCCTTTGCCTTTCTTGGTGACGATATGCAGGAACTGCGGGCCCTTGAGGTCACGCATATTGCGCAGCGTGGCGATCAGCGTCGGCAGGTCGTGGCCGTCGATGGGGCCGATGTAGTTCCAGCCCAGCTCCTCGAACAAGGTGCCGGGCACCAGCATGCCCTTGGCGTATTCTTCGGTGCGTCGGGCAATTTCCCACGCGCCGGGCAGACGCGAGAGTACCTTTTTGCTGCCTTCTCGCATGCTGGCGTAGGTGCGGCTCGACAGGATCTTGGCCAGGTAGTTGGACAGGCCGCCGACATTGCGCGAGATCGACATGTCGTTGTCGTTGAGGATCACCAGCATATTGGCGTCCACTTCCGGCGCGTGGTTCAGCGCTTCGAACGCCATGCCGGCGGTGAGTGCGCCATCGCCGATCACTGCAATCGCCTTGCGATCACTGTTTTGCAGGCGGGCGGCAATCGCCATGCCCAGTGCTGCACTGATGGACGTGCTGGAGTGGCCGACGCCAAAGGTGTCGTACTCGCTCTCGGAGCGACGTGGGAAAGCGGCAACACCGTCCTTCTGGCGCAGCGTGCTCATGCGCTCGCGGCGACCGGTCAGGATCTTGTGCGGGTACGCCTGATGGCCCACGTCCCACACCAGCCGGTCGTCCGGGGTGTCGAACACGTAATGCAGGGCGATAGTCAGCTCGATGACGCCCAGGCCGGCACCGAAATGCCCACCGGTCTGGCCGACCGTGTAGAGCAATTCCAGGCGCAATTCATCGGCCAGGGTTTCCAGCTCGGCTTCACCCAGACGACGCAGGCCGTCCGGCGTGGCAGCACGGTCGAGCAGGGGCGTGGACGGGCGCTTGCGGGGAATCTCTTGGAACGTCGTGGGCATCAGGCGAATCGTTATAGGTATAGAAGAGGCGGCAGTTTACCTCAAGCATCGCAAACTGCCCACGCAGAGCGCCGAACTTGGCCGATAGGCGGCCATGATGGCCGTGCCGATCAGTGGCGACGTTCGACGATATACCGCGCCAGGTCGCGCAATGGCTCGGCCGCCGCGTCGAAAGGTCGCAGGGCGGCCAGGGCCTGGTCGCGCAGTTCCAGGGCGTAGGCCTTGGCGGCTTCGAGCCCGAGCAGCGCAGGATAGGTCGGCTTGTCCCGTGCGATATCGGCGCCCTGGCGTTTGCCCAGCGTGGCGGTGTCACTTTCTACGTCGAGAATGTCGTCCTGCACCTGGAACGCCAGGCCAATCGCCTGGGAATAGGTCTGTAACGCCGCCAATTGCGCAGGCTGCGCCTGACCACTGGCCAGCGCGCCCAACTGCACGGCGGCTTCGATCAGCGCGCCGGTCTTGTGGCGATGCATGTGTTCAAGGGCTTGCTGGTCCAGCTTGAGGCTGACCGAGCCCATGTCGATTGCCTGCCCGCCGACCATACCGGCCGGGCCCGCAGCCTGCGCCAGAGTGGTGACCATGCGCAGGCGGATCTCGGCGTTGACGCTGCTCAAGCGCGGGTCCAGCAATGCGCTGAACGCCAGGCTCTGCAGACCATCGCCGGCGAGGATCGCGTAGGCTTCATCGAAGGCTTTATGGGTGGTGGGCTGGCCGCGACGCAGATCGTCGTCGTCCATTGCCGGCAAATCGTCGTGTACCAGTGAGTACGCGTGGATCAACTCCACCGCGCACGCCGCGCCATTAGCCTGTTCGGCCGGCGCGCCCAGCGCCTCGCAGGCCGCATACGCCAGCAACGGGCGCACGCGCTTGCCGCCATTCATCACGCTGTAGCGCATGGCTTCATAGAGGCGATTCATTTCCGGGCTTGGCGCAACAAACAAGGGCTCCAGCGCCGCATTCACCCGGGCTTGGCTACTGGCCTGATACGCGTCGATCATTCCGGCTGTTCCGCGTCGAAAGGTTCTTCGGCCAACTCCCCGTCACGCTCCAGCAACACCTGCACCTTCTGCTCCGCCTGCGCCAACGCGCTCTGGCAGTCACGGGTCAGGCCGATGCCTTGCTCAAACGCCGTCAGCGAGTCCTCCAGCGACAACTCGCCGTTCTCCAGACGCTCGACCAGGGCTTGCAGGTCGGCGAGGGATTGTTCGAAATCGAGTGCAACTTTTTTGCGGGCCATGGCGGCTATTCCGGTAGACGGTAAACCGGCGCGACACTAGCAGACATGGGGATTCTGGGCAAATGAGCGGGGTGTCACTCGCCTGCTGTATTGGCCTGATAACGCGTGCTGCGGCCGCCTCCTGGGAGGCGGACCAGGCAGTTTTTTTCCAGCAGGTCCGCCAGGTGTCGCGTCGCTGTCGCCTTGGAGACCTTTGCGACCGCCTGGTACTGCGCCGCGCCGATGCCGTGTTCGAAGCCGTTCTCACCACCGTCGAGCAGTCGATTGAGGACCTTGATCTGTTCAGCCGACAAAGGGACGTCGCGGTGCTGCTGCCAGAACCGACTCTGTTCCAGCACCCGGTCAATCCGCGCCATGGCCTGCTGCACGCTGCGTAACAGGGTTTTAAGGAACCACTCCAGCCAGGCAGTGATATCCAGGGAGGCCTTCTGGCTGGATTCCAGCGCGCTGTAGTAGCCGGTGCGGTCTTCGAGGATGCTGGCTGACATAGCATAGAAACGGATGGCCTGGTGTTCACCCTGGGCCAGTGCCAAATCCGTGCTAGCGCGTGTCAGGCGACCATTGCCGTCATCGAAGGGGTGCAGTGTGACAAACCAGAAGTGCGCGACACGACTTGCATTGGCTCATCTCCCCTCAAGGATCCAATATTGAGCGCTCGAGCGGCATAGCCCGCTTCCGGGGCCGGGAACAATAAGTGATGCCAGTTCAATAGGCGGGCGAGGGTAAACGGCTGGGTGAATTGTTGAGTGGCATCCATCATCAACTCGGCGAGGCCTTCGCTGCGGCGGCTTACCTGACCGTCTTCCATCGCTTCCAGGCCCATCCGCCTTGCCAGGGACGAGCGCACCGAGCCGACATTCAACTGTTCACCCTCAATCGCCGAGGACGTCAGGATATTTTGCAGCAGCGCATCCAGTTCATTCTGTGCGCTGACTGGCTGGCTGACGGAGCCGAGCATGCCCAGCAACTTGCCCTGGGCTTGTCCGCACTCGCGCAGCAACGCCGCGAGGCGACCGGGTTGCCAGTGGAAGTGAGGCCAGTCGGCGTGTTGCCAGATCCAGTGCGGATGAGCCATGGTGGAATGCCTGGGGTGCGTGAGCCGAATAAAGAGGTTATTCGGCTCATTTGGTGAGCCGATTGTGCTGCGGATTTGGCTCAGGGTCTAGGCTGGTGGTGGGTGTGTTCGTAAGCACGCCATAACGTCCACCTTCTAGGCCGAAATCTAATGACGGATGCTGGACTCTCCGATTTTTCAGGAGCAGTCATCCATGATGCGTCCCGACGTCAAAGTCGAATAAGTGTGTCTCTATACCAAGCCCGTAGGTGACGTTCTGCTCAGATATATGTTGGATAAAGAAAAATTGTCAGTTGATCTCACTTCGAAAAAAAGCTGGAGTAGCGAGTGATTAGCTTATCAAACTAAATATTTTAGTTGCGCTATGCAGAAATGGTTGTAAATGACCATTTACCAAGTACCTGTATTAAGCTAAAAGAAGAAAAATAGCCCTGTGTGGCTCTTGATTGCGATTGTGTTCAGGTGGATCAATTTTTTCATTACTGATGAGTTTTCAGGCGTCAGGTGGTCTTTAAATATCGCTAGCGCCTTGATGAGGTCCTCATTGGTGTTGATAGTCTCGTCTTCGTAGTCGTCAATTATTTTTCCCAGGGTGTTATTTATAGTTTCCACTGCGCCAGAGATCAGTAGTTTTTTATAATCTTCATCGGTGAGGTGAATGATTTCAAGCAGAGAGTCCGGGCAATCATTTATGTCCAATAACCTCATAGCCTCTAGCGTAAGTGGGACACAAATCATCTTCATTGTTTTAGTTCCTTATTGAAATGGGTTGCTTCATTGTATTCACTTTGTGTTCTGCCCATTTGCTTTCCTGAAGGAGATGTCTTGTTGTTGGGCACGACGCCTTCAAGGCTTAAGTATCGTCTCGATCCCGGCAATGATGGGTCGTAGATTCTAAAGTAGTTTCCATTGATGTCCTCTACAACTTCAACTCCATTGAGAGGGTTCTTGTGTATTTTTTTGCCTTTGTCTGTTGTGGTTACAGTTGGATCGGTGCCGGCAAATTTGACAATGTTTTCATTCAGGTTAGCTGTTTTCCAATTCGCTGAGTATTTAGCTGATCGCTCAGCTCCTCCTGTTTTTGGTAATACAGCATCTCCTTCATCAGCTTTTACAGTTTTGGCCGGTTCATTAGCAGTTACCTCTGGCTTACAACCGTCTCCCCCGGGGCAGGTGTTTAAGCCTAACGGATCTACCCATCCTGTAGGGTTTGGAGCGTACTGGTAGGAGTTGATTCCCCCCGCCAACTTCACGGGGTCCGGTGTGAGGTAACGACCAATATCCGGATTGTAGTAGCGATGGCGGTTGTAGTGCAGGCCGCTTTCTTTGTCGAAGTATTGGCCCTGGAAGCGCAGCGGGTTGTCGAGTTTGCCTACGTCGAGGCGGGCGATTTCGCCGTAGGCGCGGTAGTGGGCGGACCAGACGATATCGCCCTCGGGGGTGGTGAGTTCCTGGGGTGTACCGAGGTGGTCGAGTTGGTAGTGGTAGGGTTTTGTCTTTTTGGGACCGAAGCCTTCTAAAAGTGCCAACGGCCGAAAGCTGTCGGGTTCGTAGAGGTAACTGCGATGGCGGTCGGCCTGGTGTTCGGCAATCAGCTTGTCGCCTTGCCAGAAAAACTCCGTCGTTATGCCGTCCACGGTTTTGCTGATGCGCCGCCCAAACGGGTCGTAGCGGTAGCTGGCGGTTTGGCCGTTGGGTTGGGTGATGCCGATCAGCCGATGCTGGCAGTCGTAGCGGTATTCCGTGACGAGTTGCCGGCCCTTGCCACGCCGTTCCTGGATCAGGTTGCCGAAGGCGTCGTAGGTGTAGTGGCGGTCGCCCTGAATCATCAGGCGGTTGCCGGCGACGATGTCGGGGCCGGGGCGGTTTTGCATCAGCAGGTTGCCGGCCGGGTTGTGGGCGAAACGTTCCTGTACGTCGTGGGAATGGTCGGCGCGGGTCAGGCGTTGCAGCGGGTCGTAGCGGTAGTGGTGTTCGCCTTTGCGGGTGTCGAGCAGGCGGGTGAGGTTGCCGGCTTGGTCGTAGTCGTATTGGCGCTGGTAGAGCGGATGGGTCTGATGGGTGACGGCGTGGGCGTGCAGGCGCTGCTGGTCGTCGTAGTGGTAGTGGCTGAGCAGTTGGCCTTGTTGGCGCTGATATTCGCGGCCTTTGCTGAACAGGTGTGAGGTCAGCGGTTTGCCGTTGAGTTCGACGGTGGCGAGATGCCCGCCCTTGTCGTAGTTGAACTCCACGCGGTTGTTGTCCGGCAGGCGCAAATGTTTGAGCTGGCCACAGGCGTCGTAGCCGTAGCGCAGGGTGCCCCAGCCCTGGTGTTCGGCGGTGAGGCGGTTTTGGCGGTCGTACTCGTAGGCCAACGCCCAGTGGCCGTCGTCGACGCTGAGGAGATTGCCTTGGCGGTCGTAGGTGTAATCGACCTTGTTGCCGTCGGGCAGGGTTTTTCGTACGAGGCGACCGGCGTGGTCGCGCGCATAACGGGTAATGCGCTGACTGCCGTCGTCGCCGTGTTCGGTCTTTTCCTGCAGGTGGCCATTGAGGTCGTAGGTGTACGCGGTGCGTTGGCCGTCGAAGCCGGTTTCCTGCCGGATCAGGCCGTTGGGGTGGTAGTCGAGTTGGTAGGTTTCGCCGACTTCGTTTTCGATCTCGGTCAGCAGCAATCGGGCGTTGTCGTAGCGGTAGTTGACCTGAGTGCCATCGGCGTTGAGGCGGTGGCTGATCAGGTGCAGGCCGTCGGCGTAGTCGTAGCGGGTGACGTGGCCGAGTTCGTCGCGTTCGGCGGTGATTTTTCCGTAGGGGTTGTAGCTGTATTCGCGTGTGGCACCGCCCGGTAAAACGATGCGGACTAACCGACCGACACCGTCCCACTGATATTGGGTCAGCGCGCCGAACTCATCCTCGCGCGCCACCTCGCGGCCCAGGTCGTCATAGCGATAGCGCTTGATCCCGCCATTGGGCAGTTGCTCCTCAATGAGTTGCCCGCGTTTATTCCACACCAGCCGATGGCAGCTGTGATCCGGGTACCAAACCCCGGTCAGTTGTCCGTATTTGTTGTAGCTGTAATCCGTGACATGCCCATCGGGATCGATCTTACGAACGACATCGCCCTGGTCATTGCGCTCGTACTTCCAAACCGCCTCACCCCGGCGCACCACCCGTACGAAACCGTTGTCATGCTCGTAGGTTGTTGGCTCATCATCCCCAGGAAACAACGCCACCAAGCGTCCGGCTTCGTCGTACTGATACGCCGTCACCGCCCCCAGCGGGTCCTGCTCGACTGTCAGCCGGCCTTTTTCGTCGTAGGATTTGAAGTGCTGCGCGCCATCGGGATCGATACGTTGCACCAGGCGTGCGCGGTCATCGTGGACATACACTTCCTGGCTGCCATCGGCGTTGTGCACCGTGACGCGGCCGTCATCCCCCCAGGCATAGCGCGTGTCCATCTGCGAGAAACTGGCCCAATGCCGGATGCATCTCGCCGCCTTGCCGGCCCGTTCCCACGCCCAGAAGAAACTCGCCCCACCGGCCAGTCCACGCTCCACAATGACGTGCTGCTCGTCGTAGCGATAAACCTCGCTTTCGCCTGCCGAATTGGTCGCCGAAACCAACCGTCCCAGGTCGTCATAGGCGTAGGAAACAACGTTCTGCTCGGTGATCCATTCGTAAGGCTCATGCTCCTTGGCGCGCTGGACCTGATAGTCCACCGCGACGATGCGGCCAAATGCATAGCGCAGGAACAGCGAACGCCCGACACCGTTATCCACTCGCTCGATACGCCCGGAAAAATCCCGAGCAATACGCAGCCGGTTGTCATACGCATCGCTGATCGAGACCAATGCGCCATCGCGAAAGTGATAAAACCGTGACGCCTGCGCCAGCACCAATTCATCCGGCGAATCCCCCAGATAGATCGCCGCTTCGGCCAAGCTATTGGTGATTGCAGGTCGAGCAACCGTGGGCAAGGGCAGAGTGATCGACCGGTTCTCATGATCCGTCCACACCACCGAATCGCCCGACACACAAAGCCGCTGCGCCAACGCATGGCTCCAGCCAAACCCCAACCCGACATCCACTTCCACCGCACTGGTGCGATACAACCGTGCCCACTCAAACGGCAAAATCCCATCCAACGTGCCATCGGTCAGCGTCAACAGTTCCTCCCCGGTAACCATCGACACCGGGCAGCCGTTGGTGACGGTCTTATCCGAAGAGGCCGCCGCATCGCCCTTCGGATTCGTCGATACAGCAGGCACATCATCCACAGGCTCTTTTTGCTTAAGCACCGCGTTCTGCCGCGCCCGCCAGCGCATCTGCAGCGTGCCTTGCTTCACCCCGCCGACCACGCCGCGAACCGCTACCGCTTTGTAGCGATCCACCGCCTGCATGAACTTCGTCAGAATCGCCAGCACGCTCTGAACAAAACCTACAGCCGCCTTAACAATCTGTGCGCCATACCTGGCCAGCCGCAGGCTCAAATACGCCACAGCCGCCGCCGGCAATGCGATGGTCAGCACCGCGCCAATCACCAGGTCAATCAGCAGCGACACCACAAACCCAGCGGCCACTTGCGCAATCTCACTGGGCGGCAATGCGTCCAACCAGATCATCGCCGTGCGCACCAGCAGGAACAGCGCCGCCTCATCACTCGCGAGCAACATCGCCTGTGCCATGACCTTGGGCGCATCGGTGGCGATTTGTGCGAGCTTGGTCGCTTCAGCCCCCAGCTGTTCGACGTACTTCAACGGGTCTTCAAGCATCGCCTGCACCAGCTTGATGCTGTCCCACACGTCCCGGATCGCGGCCCAACTGCCCGCCAGTACGCCGCTGCCAATCGCACTGGCCGTGGACTGCTGCCAATGCGGCTTGAAGCCTTGCCACTGTTCGCGGAGCCACCGCTCCAGGTCCGCCATCAGCCCGGCGTAGGAGGCGAACAACGCATCCACCTGCTCCTGGGAAACACCGCCCTGTACCCGCACCTGATAGCGCCCGCCAGCGGCGCAGTGGTGTGAGCCCTTGCCGTGCTCATCCAGCATGACCCGCGTGGAACTGCCGTCATCCAACCCGATCACTTCGACTGGAATGTCGCCAATCGGCACGTCATACACCGAGTCGAATGTGCTCTCTATCTTCAGCTCGCCGCCCAACTGGCACACGGCAACACTGCCGATAAAGTTCGGGTCGCTTATGCTCACGGTTGTCTGCGCGTCACCGACGCGCAACACCCGATCCATCCCCAGCAACGACGGCATATCTGCCGCATGGCTCACCGAATCCAGCGCCCGCGAATACCAGGCGCCCATCTGCTGGCGATAAGTCACCAGGCTCTGATGAAAGCCATCCAGCTCATGTTCGATAGAGGCAATGTGGGAAGCGTGGGTCATCCGTGACGTCTCGGCAGAGGGCAAGGCGTCGGAGTCTGCCGCAGTAAAAAGCGGCTGGATGAACGGCGGGGAAAATCAGAAAGGGCTTACGAAGGTCGCGTAATAGTCAGCCCCAATCACAGTTGGGGGCTACTTCAAATGGCGATCATGCTCATTGACGAGCAGTGCTTTGTGCTTCTTTAAGTTGGAGTTCAAATTCAATCAGTCCAGCCTGCATCCTCTGCAATACGGCGATTTGCCTAGCCAGGTCTCGCTTCTTAAATTGGCAATAGCGTGTTCTGCTCGATCCCAGGGCAAAGCATTGGCCTCTCCCTTTTCCAAATCGTCCGCCGACCTGCTTCAGAGAGTGTTGCAATAAGCTGATTTGCAGTTGCCAGTAGGACCGTTCTGTAAGATGTGTCTGGCAGCTCCTGAAGCGCTTACGACCCCTTGTTACTGCAAAGACCTCTGACTAGCCTGCCGAAAACTCAAGAGTGAAACAGGCATGAGCGAAAGGTCTATCCGTTTGACGGCGCCTCCGACGGGCTACAGCGATTGGCTGACCGGCCTTAAAAAGCGCATCCACGTGGCACAACAGCGTGCGTCACTGGCAGTCAATCGAGAAATGGTGCTCCTTTACTGGAATATCGGTCACGAGATTTTGACCCGCCAGAACCAGCAGGGGTGGGGGAGCAAGGTTATTGATTGTCTTGCTCAAGATTTGCGTACGAGTTTTCCCTGCATGAAAGGTTTTTCGCCCCGCAACCTGAAGTACATGCGTGCATTTGCTGAATGCTTGGCCGGATTCGGAATTTGTGCAACAGGCTGCTGCACAATTGCCGTGGGGTCACAATGTGGTCCTGCTCGACAAACTTCCGGGCCCAGAACCCCGTCGTTGGTACATCGCGCAGGCGATTGAACACAGTTGGTCCCGCAACACGCTGGTGATGCAAATCGAAACTCGCCTACTGGAGCGCACGGGTAAAGCAGTCAGCAATTTCGAAAGCCACCTGCCCAAGCCACAATCCGACCTGGCGCGTGAGTCGCTGAAAGATCCTTATCGTTTTGATTTTCTCAGTCTGGCCCTGGATGCGCAGGAGCGCGACATAGAAAATGCCCTGATCAAACACGTCACCGACTTTCTGTTGGAGTTGGGCGCTGGTTTTGCGTTCGTCGGCCAACAAGTTCTCTTGGATGTGGGTGGCGATGAGTTCTTCGTTGATCTGTTGTTCTACCACGTGAAGCTGCGTTGCTACGTGGTGATCAAGCTCAAGGCGGGAAAATTTAAGCCTGAACACCTAGGCAAGCTGAGCTTTTACCTTGCTGCTGTAGATGCTCAGCTTAGGCATCCGCAAGATGGGCCAACGATTGGCCTATTATTGTGCAAGAGCAAGAACGCGGTGGTAGCTGAGTATGCACTGCGCGATAACAACCGACCTATCGGAGTGGCGGAATATCAACTGGTAGGGGCATTACCCGCAGAGCTGCAAACCAGTTTGCCAAGCATCGAGCAAATTGAGCGGGAACTGGCGGGTTAAGCTCGGTTGAATAACGAAAGCCTGCTTTTAAGGGCAGGCTTATCGCGAATCTCGGCTGACTTACTTCTGATGAGCCGTCAGCGCCGCATACCCATTCATCAAGTTGCGATAGTTGGGAATGCGCTGGGACAACAAATTCCCCAGGCCTTCGATATCGTTGCGCCAGTCGCGGTGCAGCTCACAGGCCACCGAGAACCAGTTCATCAACTGCGCACCGGCCTGTGTCATGCGGCTCCACGCCGCCTGCTGCACCGTGGTGTTGAACGTGCCGGAAGCATCGGTTACTACAAACACCTCAAACCCTTCCGCCAGCGCCGACAAGGTCGGGAACGCTACGCAGACATCCGTGACCACACCGGCAATGATGATCTGCTTGCGCCCGGTGGCCTTGATTGCCTTGACGAAATCTTCGTTGTCCCACGCATTGATCTGGCCAGGGCGGGCGATGTACGGCGCGTCCGGGAACATCTCTTTCAGCTCCGGCACCAGCGGGCCGTTGGGGCCCTGTTCGAAACTGGTGGTGAGGATGGTCGGCAGGTTGAAGAACTTGGCCAGGTCGGCCAGGGCCAGTACGTTGTTCTTGAACTCGTTGGGCGAGAAGTCCTGAACCAGGGAGATCAGGCCGGTCTGGTGGTCGACCAGCAGGACTACGGCGTCGTCTTTGTTGAGGCGGTTGTAGGTTGCAGTGCTCATGGTTGAATCCTTTTTGTTTAAGTGGGTTAGGGCGTTGCGTTCAACATGGGCACAGATTAATGGGTGGCGACGGCATGATAAATCGTCTGATATGGGTAATACCGTCAACTCAAAGGTGACAATTTCGATCATTTAGCAGCAGCGACCTTTAGTGTCACTGAAAGAAGTACGACAAAAAATCTCACGCGTGAGCTATTGAGCCTGCTGAAAATTGCCTGTAGATTTTCTCACGCGTGAGTTTTTCACAGCGAGGTCAGCACTATGAAAAGCAGCTCTCCATCGAACCCGTCCCCAGGGGCCGATACCGATTCAACCCGTCTTCAAGGAGAGCGCTTGAAACCGTCGGTCAAAAAGCCATCGAGCTTTTACATGAAGCAGATGCGCGCAGGCCTGGCGGCCGCCGGCTATGTGAAACACGAGACTTGGGTGCTTCCCGAAAATCGAAGCCTGCTCAAGCAAATGGAGAAACAGCTTCGCCAGCCGATTCTGGCTGGTTCATTCATGTCGGAGAATTTCATGAGCGCAGGCACCAACTGGAATATCGATCGCCTCTTCACCGCTCTTCAGGCCCTGGACGAGGTGGTGTCCAAGGACATTACGCTGTCTCTGGTCCAAGGCTCCGAATCCAGCATCAAGCTGGAAATGAACGACTTCGGTGGCTTGCCGATTTACATCGCCGTGGTGGGCGAGCAGATCATCGTCGATACCGTGCTGGTCGATGTCGAGTCCATCAACGATGTCGCAGCATTTAATGACGCGGTGTTGCGCAGCCGGGAGATGTTCCCGCTGTCCTCCATCGGTATCGAGACCATGCCCAACGGGCAAGTGGTCTACAACATGTTCGGCGCATTGAGCTCCGACTCCAGCCTGACCAATATCGTGACCGAGGTGAAAACCCTGGTCGACAACGTGCAGCGCGCCAGCGAAGCCTTCGAACGTTTCTTCAATTAAGTATTCGGGAGTATCCAATGACTCAGTCCATCTGGAGCAAATTGTTCACCGCGCTGCGTGGCGGTGCCAGCGAAGTCGGCGAATCGATCGTTGACCAACAAGCCCTGCGCATCCTCGATCAGGAAATTCGCGATGCCGATACCGCGCTGGCCAACGCCAAGCGTGAGCTGGTCAGCATCATGGCCAAGCACAAATTGGCGACTGATCGCGTCAACGAGTACGACGCCAAGATCAAGGACCTGGAGTCCAAGGCAGTGGCGGCCCTGCAGGCCAATCGTGAAGACCTCGCCCTGGAAGTGGCCGAAGCGATTTCGACCCTGAGCAACGAGCGGGATGTCGAGCATAAGCAAGCCATTGAGTTCGGTGGCTATGCGGAAGGCATGCGCAAGGACATCACCAAGGCCGAAAGCCGGATCAAAAGCCTGCGTCAGCAAGTGGATATGGCCAAGGCTCGCGACAGCGTACAGAAGGCCCAGGTCAGCGCCTCCATCGCCAGCGGCGGTGCCAACGGCAAGCTGGAAACCGCCGTCGGTACGCTGAATCGTTTGCAGGCCAAGCAGCAGCAACTCGCCGCTGAACTGCAAGCCCAGGATGAGCTGGCTGACGCTTCGACGGGGACCGATCTGGAGCGCAAGCTGCGCGACGCCGGCATCACGCCTGATGAAGGCAGCGCCAATGCGATTCTGGAGCGCCTGAAGCAAAAGTCGGCGGAGTAAGCAACGTCGCCGCTGGGAGGGCAGTGTCTGCCCTCCCTTTTTTGTCGAGGTCAGGATGGATGCCCTGAAGGGTTTCAAGACAATCGCAGGCTTGGCCTTCTTGATGGTCGCGCTGCAACTGTTCAATGTGGCGACCGGTTACAGCCTTATGGCGTTCGGCCTGATCCCGAGAACGCTGCAGGGGCTGCCCGGTATACTCACGTCACCGTTTCTGCACGGCTCGTTCGCCCACCTGAGCGCCAACCTGATTGCCTTTGTGATCCTGGGCAGCCTGGTGATGATCGAAGGGCTCAATCGGTTTGTGGCCGTCAGCGCGATCATCATTGTGCTGGGTGGCTCGCTGGTCTGGCTGTTCGGTTTTGCCGGCATACACGTGGGCGCCAGCGGCTGGGTCTTCGGGCTATGGGCCTACCTGTTGTCTCGCGCCTGGTTCCACAGGAGTTGGGGCAACCTGATAACGGCCGCTGTCGTCGCGGCACTGTATGGCGGCTTGATCCTTGGCTTCCTGCCTCGCCAGGGTGTTTCCTTCGAAGGGCATCTGTTTGGCGCGTTCGCCGGATTTATTGCAGCCAAGGTACTTCTCTCCAAACCACGCAGCAGGTTTAATGCCGGCTGAGCGCGCTTGAGCATCCCGATGTCGAGGCGACAACGTCATCAGGTAATCAAGTACCCAAGGAGCCAGGGACAACGTGTCGATTTTTCTTCTGTTGCGCAGGTACGCTTCCTCGCTCTTTCACCGCTTCGGTTGGGCGGGGCTGGTGATCGCCCTGGGGATACACCTGATCACCGCCTACCTGGGCCTGGTTTACCTGGGCGAACAGCACCTCACCGCTCCCGCCACATTTATTTACTTCTACCTCACCACCACGCTGACGGTCGGCTATGGCGATCTTGCGCCGCAGACCTCGGCGGGGCGCGTGTTCGTGGCTGCCTGGGTGATGCTCGGGGGCATTGCGCTGCTGACGGCAGCCATCGGCAAAACCACCAGCACTGTCATCGATGCATGGAGAAAAGGCATGAAGGGCAAAGGCGATTTCACCGGTAAGGTCGGTCATACCGTGCTCATTGGCTGGGAGGGCGCGTCCAGTGAGCGAGTCATTGAGTTGTTGCTCCAGGACGAAACCTCGAACGACAACCTGATCGTCATTTGCGATTGCACCCTCGAAGAAAACCCAATGCCGGGCAAGGCGGCGTTCATCCGTGGCGAAAGCCTGTCTTCCACCGCGTTATTGCTGCGTGCCGGCGTGCCCGGTGCCGAGCGTGTGCTGGTGCGCACTCCGTCTGATGATCTGACGCTGGCCACCGTGCTGGCGGTGAATCAACTGAGCCCGGTCGGTCATGTGGTGGCCCACTTCAATGAAAGCGAAATTGCCGCCCTGGCCAGCTCCTACGCCCCCAGCCTGGAATGCACATCAAGCATGGCTATCGAAATGCTGGTGCGCGCGTCTCAGGATCCGGGCTCGTCGGTGGTCATCAATGAGCTGTTGTGCGTGGGCCAAGGTGCCACCCAATACTTGATGAAATTGCCCGAGGCCTTTGAAGCCACGTTCGGCGACCTGTACACCCAAATGAAAGAACGCCACAACGCCACACTCATCGGCTATCGCGCCCAAGGCGCCCCGCAACCCTCGATCAACCCGCCCAGCAACACGCGCGTTGCAGGTGGCGAACTCTTCTACATCGCCTCCACCCGCCTCAAGGAAATCTCCAATGGGATGGTTTAAACAGTTGATGGGGCTTGAGGCCCCGCACGCCAATACACAATCGAAAGAGCCTGGCCAAGCCGTGCCGACCACCGGGCCGCTGGGCCTGGCGCCGGGCAAAGGCGTGATATTCGACACGAGCCTGAAATTGCTGCTCGACGGCAAAACCACGGTGATCATCCCCGGCACCCAGGAAATCTGGAGCAACGGCACCGTTGACCTCGGGCAGTCGACCTGGCTGTCGCGCTACTACATGAACGACGAAGATTACTGGCTGCAGGTACACACCACGGGCGATATCACCGGGCAGGTCGAGTCGGTGATCCTGTTCAACTACCTGAGTTACGTCACCCTCAGCAGCGAGGCCGAACTGCGCCGCCTGGCGGGGCCGCAGAGTCTGATCGGTTTGCCGACCTACACCCACAACGGCGTCGAATACGCGCGTGTATGGGGCAGCGAGGAAGGTCAGACAGAATTGGTGGCCATGAGTGAGCAGGTGATCAACCCCGAAGACGCCTACAGCGTCGAGCACCGTTCGATGCTATACGCACGGGATACAGGCCTGACCGATCGACGTGAGTTCCTGCTGTTTTCCGTCGAGGAAGACGCTGAAGGCACCGTTAGCCTGAGCACATCGCTGGGCATTTCGCTGTACACAACCGACTTGAAAGCGCTCTAAAAAAGGAAGAAACACATGCTAGAAGCTCTCTCCATTTCACTGAACAAAACCGCTGTGCTCGGGTTTGTGACCTACATCCTGGGCGCTGCCGTACTGTTCGCACTGTTCCAGTTCATCTACACCCGCATCACCCCGCACAAAGAATTCGAACTGATCCGTGCAGGCAATGTTTCCGCAGCCGTTGCCCTGGGCGGTGCCATCGTCGGGTTCGCCATTCCGGCCAGCAATGTGATTGCCTACTCGATCAGCATTCTCGACTTCGTCGTCTGGGCAGTGATCGCGGCCGTCGTCCAACTGCTGGCGTTTCTGCTGACCAGCCTGGTGCTCAAAGGCACGTCCGAGCGCATCAGGAAGGGCGAGCTTGCGGCAGGCATCTACGTGGCCGCCGTGGCTATCAGCGTCGGCATGTTGAATGCCGCCTGCATGACGCCCACCCAGAACTGATTGCGCACGGAGCTCCCGATGAAACGAAGCAAGTACGTCCAGCTTTCGCTGGCAGCGTCGGTCGCGATGGCGATTTCCGGCTGCGGGCCGACGGAAAAAACCTACGATCTGCAGAAGAAGTACAACTTCCAGTCCGTTCAGCAATGCGCCGATGAAAAGCTTCCGGTGGACGTCTGCTCGGACGCCTACATGACCGCCATGGCCGAGCATCGCCGCATCGCTCCGGTGTACGCCAGCCAGGCCGACTGCGATGCCGACTTTGTCGCCGGCTGGTGCCAGCTGGACTCCAATGGCCAGTTCATTCCCAAGCTGGGCGGTTTCGAGCTGACCGCCGAAGGCCAGGTGACACAATCCCAGGTCGACGCTGCCAACGCTCAGGCAAGCGGCGGCTCCGGCTTCTCCACCAGCAGCCTGCTGACCGGTCTGCTGATCGGCAACATGCTGAGCAGCAATCGCAACAGCTACCGTTCTGAGCCCGTGTATCGCTATCGCGATGATCGCGGCGACTACGCCAACTCGACGCTCAATCAGCGCGTCTCCAATGGCGCCACGTTCGGCCGCTCGAACCAGGCCCGGTATGGCAGCAGCAATTACACCAACACGCTGCGCTCCTCCGGCACGTCGGGCTCCGTGGCGTCGGCCACCTCCCGTGGCGGTTTCGGCAGCAAGGCCAGCGCACGCAGCGGCTGGGGCGGCGGGTCGAGCAGTTAAGGAAAACCCGGGCATGAAGAAGATCCATTGCGCAGAGCGTCATGACTGGAAACAGACGGCCGACAGCCTCGGCTTTCTGTTCCACACCATCGACAACGAACCCTATTGGGACGAGAGCGCGTACTACCAGTTCACGCTCAAGCAAATCGAGCAAGACCTGGAAGACCCGACCACCGAGATCCATGACATGTGCATGGACCTCGTGGCACGCGTCGTCCAGAGCGAAGAACTGCTCGAACGCCTGAGCATCCCCGCGCCTTTCTTCGACATGATCAGAACGTCGTGGCTGGAAGGTCATCCGCACCTGTATGGGCGCATGGATTTCTCCTACGACGGCACCGGCCCCGCCAAGCTGCTGGAGCTCAACTACGACACACCGACCAGCCTTTACGAGGCTGCGGCGTTTCAGTGGGGCTGGCTGGAGCAATGCATCGAGCGCGGCCTGCTGCCCAAGCATGCCGACCAGTTCAACAGCATCGACACCAAACTGCACCAGGCTTTCGCGCAGTTGCAGGTCAACCAGCCGTTCTACTTCGCCTCGATGAAAGACTCGGTCGAAGACAAAGGCACCACCGACTACCTGCGCCTGGTCGCGGAAAAAGTCGGCATCGAATCACGCCACATCGACATCGAAGACATCGGCCTGACCCCCGAAGGCCGCTTCGTCGACCTCCAGGACCGTTGGATTCCCTATCTGTTCAAACTGCACGCCTGGGAATTCATCTTCCACGAACCCTTCGGCGCCGCGATTGCCGAGAGTGATACCCAGTTTTTCGAGCCTGCGTGGAAATCCATCATTTCCAATAAAGGCATCCTGCCGCTGTTGTGGGAATTCAACAAAGGCCACCCGAATCTGCTCGCCGCCCACCTGGATACCGAACCGGGTAAAGCGGTGCCGAAGGGGTGGGTGCGCAAGCCGTTTTTCTCGCGGGAAGGCGCCAACATTGAGCTGCAAACGGCTGATGGGCTGGTTGTGAAGGAGGACGGGCCCTACACGGATGCGCCGTTTATCCTGCAGGAATTTGCGCCGTTGCCGCGGTTTGGGGACAGCTATACGTTGATTGGGTCCTGGGTGATCGGGGACCAGGCGGCGGGGATTGGGGTGCGGGAGGATAATAGTTTGATTACCAAGGATTCGAGCCGGTTTTTGCCGCATTTGATATTGGATTGAGGCTGGCGCTTAAAGGGCCAGCAGGGCTGATCCCTTTCATTTGCAGGACGTTTCCGAGAGAATCCCAACCGCATTGCGCCAGCGGGAGTGCGTGGCTAGGCTGCGGATCGTCACTGCCTATTCAGTGATCGGGTTTAGTCGCCCGGATTCGATTGGCGCATAAGCAACTCATGAGTCAGGCCCCCCTTCGCCTGCATCTTATGGTGGCTGTGCGCAGGGCACCTCCGGGTGCGCCGGGTTTCCAATCGACCGGTCGACTAACCTGCGTACAGCTGCCGCCTTTTGTTTAGTCGCGAGAAGTGGCAGCTCCAAATTATCGATTGGAGGTTTGCTATGGATAACGTTGTTTCGGATTCGCTCTCATCGCCTGCGACCAACCCTTTTACTGTCAATGAAGAGCTGAGCTTTGAGGATGCCTGGGGGCGTGTGGCTGAGTTACTGCAGTGTGCGGTGGCTACGTCGCAAGTGCTCGGTGAACCAGTGGCTGCGCCGCAAAGAGCGGTGATGCATTTGGTGGAAATGGCGAAGATGGTGGCGGATCGAGCTGTGGAGTGTTTGCAGCCCACGTAAAGCGATGGAGAGAAGGTAGAGCGACCCGCTTTTGATTAATCAATTGTCCAATAGCTGTTGGACACTTGAGTCGGGGGTACTTATCAGGCAATTAAAAAGCCGGCTTGTGGCCGGCTTCTCGCTGACTGCCTCGGCTTGTTTTTGACAAACCTCACCAGCCTTCAAATCGCTCAGCCCACATTGCGTCGGGCTGAATAGTAGGGGCATCCGCGGGAACTCCTCCGCATCGCCGAGCAGGGTGGATAGCGCAAAGCCACCCCCTGCCAAATGTGCGGCGCATGATACCCGCATTCATCTCAGTTGCCCACCTCGGGTTCCGATTTAGAGCCTTCCCAGCCCAAAAGATGCTCATCCAGCGGCACGGGCGGGCGGCGGTTGTTGAGGGTGGACCACCAGAATACCCAACCCACGATCTGGAAGTTCTGTTCGAAGCGTTCCTCGTAGGTGAGGTATTCGTCCGGGTGTTCGCCGGCGTTGTGGCTGCGCATGCGCAATCCGCCCCCAGGTCGGTTGTAGAGGTATTTGATGCGTAGCATCCCGTCGTGTTCGACGGCGTAGATTTCGCCGTCGATGATTTGGCTGCGGCCTCGGTCGATGGCGAGGGTGGCGCCTTGTTGGATGATGTCGATCATGCTGTTGTCGACCATGTAGGCGCCCAGTGCGCGGTCGGGGTTGACGTTGAGGGTTTCGAGGGCGTGCAGGGAGATGCGGATGCGCTCGGTTGAGGTGAAGGAGGTGTGGAGGGGAATCTCCACGTCGATTTTTTCCGGGCTGCAGGCGGGGCCTGTGAGGTATTTGCCGCTGTCTTCGCGGGTGGGCAGTCCTTTGCGTGCACTGGGTGCTTCCAGCAGGAAGTTGGCCGGTGGGTGTTTGGGGCCTTCGCCGGTGCGCAGCCAACGGCTGGAGACGCAGAGCAGTTCTGCGAACTCGTTGAGTCGGCCCATGGGCACGCCGCGTTTGAACCAGTTGTTCACGTGTTGAGGCGTGACGCCGCGGTTCTTGGCGAAGTCGGAAGCGGAAAGATGAACTTCCCGCAGTAGTGCTTTTAAACGATCACCTGATGTATTCATAAACGCAGAGTTTACTGGCGGATAAAAACCATCAAATAAACCATGCGTTGATTTGCGCGTGTAGGTTTTGGCTTAGTTGTAGCCGGTTTTTTCAATTTTCTTGTCTGTTTAAACGTTAGTTGATGTTAGTTGAACTCGCTGTTTAATTTTTTCCAAAAAAAAGCCCCGAATGAACGGGGCTTTTTCAATTGCCGGGGCAATGAGTAGCGGGTATCAGCCTTTGTAGGCCGCGACCGACTTCATGATCTCGGCGCGGGCGGCGTCTGCGTTGCCCCAACCGTCGATCTTCACCCATTTGCCTTTTTCGAGGTCTTTGTAGTTCTCGAAGAAGTGCTTGATCTGCTCCAGCAGCAATGGCGGCAGGTCGGTGTATTCCTTCACGTCCACGTACAGCTGGGACAGCTTGTCGTGTGGCACTGCGATCACTTTGGCATCGCCGCCGCCGTCGTCGGTCATGTTCAGGATGCCGACTGGGCGCGCGCGGATGACCGAGCCTGGGGTAACCGGGTAAGGGGTCACGACCAGCACGTCGAGGGGGTCGCCATCGTCGGCCAGGGTGTTCGGGATAAAACCGTAGTTGGCCGGGTAGAACATCGGGGTGGCCATGAAACGGTCAACGAACAGGCAGTCGCTGTCTTTGTCGATTTCGTATTTGATCGGCGCGTGGTTGGCCGGAATCTCGATGGCGACGTAGATGTCGTTCGGCAGGTCTTTGCCAGCCGGAATCTTGCTGTAGCTCATTGGGCGTTGCCCCCGTTAGTTGGCCAAGAAACTTGGCCGGATTGGCCTAAAAGTGGCCGCGATTATAGGCACATTCTGACGCCGATGCCATGCGCCAGACGTCGTACGGTTATTCGCCCGATGGCTGATAACGTGGGTCGTGGGCCTGCAGTTGGCTCAGGCGGGCCAATGGATCCTGGCGATAGAAGCAGCTGAGTTGGGCGTACACCTGTGGATAACTGCTGGCGAGCAAATCCGGGGCACTGAAGAAATATTCGCTGGTGACCGCGAAGAATTCCGCCGGGTTTTCGGCGGCGTAAGGGTCGATGGCGGTCTCGGCGTCGGGGTCGGCATCGAGTTGGCGGTTGAGGCCATCAAACGCGCTTTGCATCACGCTGGCCCACTCCTGCACGCGCATATCGCTGTGCAGCGGTGGAAGACCGTTGGCGTCGCCGTTGAGCATGTCGAGCTTATGCGCCAGTTCGTGGATCACCAGGTTGTAGCCTTCCCATTGGCCGCTCGCCAGCACACCGGGCCAGGCGAGGATCACCGGGCCTTGCTGCCAAGCCTCGCCGCTGTGTTCGCCGTCCCACTCGTGCTCGACGCCGCTGGCATCGCGATGGCGTTGCGGGCTGAGGAAGTCGTCGGGGTACAGTACGATTTCGTGAAAGCCCTGATACCAGTCCAGGTCGCCCAGGTTCATCAGTGGCAGTTGCGCCTGGGCGGCGAGCAGCAGGCGTTGTTCCTGATGCAGCTCGACGCCAGGCAGGGCGGTGAGGTGTTTTTCAGCGAGGAACACCACGCAGGCTTCGCGCAGCCACTGGTCCTGCTCGGCGCTGATGCCATCGAGGAAGGTCAGGTGGTGCCGCACCCGCTGCCAGGTGTCATCGGCAATCGGGTGCTTGGCCAGCAGGCGCCGGCGACGCCAGCCGCTGAGAGACCACATCGCCGGTTACTGCTGGTTGGCTTCGGAGGAACTGCGGCCGAAGCGGCTGCGGAACACGCTGATGATCATCGGTACCAGGGACAGCAGGATGATAAACACCACCAGCAGCGACAGGTTCTTCTTGATAAACGGCACGTTGCCGAAGAAATAACCGAGGGTCACCAGGCCACCGACCCACAGCACGGTGCCCAGCACACTGAAGCCGAAAAAGCGTGCGTACGGCATTTTGGCGATGCCGGCGACGAACGGCGCAAATGTGCGCAGGATCGGCAGGAAGCGCGCCAGGGTCACGGTTTTACCGCCGTGTTTGTCGTAGAAGTCGTGGGTTTTCTGCAGGTAATCGCGGCGGAAGATTTTCGAGTTCGGGTTACTGAACAAGCGCTCGCCGACGGTTCGCCCAATCACGTAGTTGGTGCTGTCACCCAGGATCGCCGCCAGCATTAATAAACCGGCCAGCAACACCGGGTCCATGCCGCCGCCTGCCGCGACGGCACCGGCGATAAACAGCAGGGAATCCCCCGGCAGGAAGGGCATGACCACCAGGCCGGTCTCGCAAAAAATCACCAGGAACAGAATGGCGTAGATCCATGGACCGTAATTGGTGACCAGCATGTCGAGGTAAACATCGAGATGCAGGATAAGGTCAAGCGGGTTGAAATCCATGGATGGCACCTGTGTGAACGGCCCGACTCGGCAGGCCTGTGCGGAAGCTCGGGTAAGTAAGGCTACAAGCGTATGCCGTGATTCTTACAACCCTGAAAGGTGCGCATTATACGGATTGATCGGTGAAAAGCGTGTTGCTTTTGTAGCGGGGGATGTCGTGGAGCCCGATGCGCTGATTGCCACAAATCCAGCGTGATTGCCAAAGTGGTGGGTCAGTTATAGATGGGCTGGCTGAGCAACCATTATCGGGGGCAAGCCCCCTCCCATATTGGAGTAGTGTTGAGGCAACTGACTCAGAGCGATCCCGTGCATTCACACGGCACCACCGGCCCCCCACTGCCTAGCCACTATGCCAATAAGGCCAATGTGGGAGAGGGCTTGCCCTCGATAGCGGTGTGCCTGTCCGGGCGTCAGTCTTCGCTGATCGGCAGTGTGTAGTTCTTGAATTCGGTGTCCTCGCGAAAGCCGATCGACTCGTAGGTTTTCTGCGCCACCTGGTTATCACTGCTGGTGGAAACCCGCAGCCGCACCGCATGGGTTTCCTTGGCCATCTTTTTCGCCGTGCGCATCAGGTTATCCGCCACCAATTGGCGCCGCGCATCTTCGGCTACATAGATGTCATTGAGGATCCACACGCGCTTGAGCGACAGCGAAGAAAAACTGGGGTACAGCTGGCAGAAGCCAAGTAACTTTTTGTCGTCGTCATCGGCCAAAGCCAGATAGACCACCGATTCCTTGCGGCGCAGGCGCTTTTCCAGAAAAGCCCGGGTTGAATCCGGAAAGGGCAGCGCCCCATAGAACTCGCGGTATTTGACGAACAATGGGGTCAACAGGTCCAGGTGTTCCAGGGTCGCTTGAATAATCCGCATGCCAGGCCTCGACTTCCTAGGGGGGTATGACCACACAAGCGGCCGTGACCCGATGCTGCCTAATGCCGCAAAAAAGCGCAATCGCGCGGCTATCGGTCATCTGGTGAGCTGAGCAGGAAATTTCCTTTCATCAGGTCCGGGTCGTCCGACTCGATGGTCTGAACCTGCGCCTCGTCCTTCAAGTTGACCCCCGATAACTGCCGACGGCACGCCTCCCGCATCAAGTAAAGCAGGCGATGCGCCGCCATGCCGTAACTCAACCCTTCCAGGCGTACATTGGAGATGCAGTTGCGGTAGGCATCGGTGAGGCCGACCTTGGGGTTGTAGGTGAAATACAGCCCCAGGCTGTCCGGCGAGCTGAGCCCCGGTCGCTCACCGATCAGGATCACCACCATTTTGGCGCCGAGCAATTGCCCGATTTCGTCAGCCACGGCCACACGGCCCTGTTCCACCAGAATCACCGGCGATAACGACCAGCCCTCGGCGTGGGTCTGTTCCTCCAGGCGGGTCAGAAACGGCACCGTATGTTTATGCACCGCCAGCGCCGATAAACCATCGGCCACCACCACGGCCAGGTCCACGCCGCCAGGGTTGGCCTGGGCATGCTCGCGCAGGGTCTGGGCCGAGTCGTCACTCAAGCGTCGGCCCAGGTCCGGGCGTTGCAGGTAACTGTGGCGATCGGTGGCGGCGCTGTGCAGCAACAGGCTGTCCCGCCCGCGCTCGGCGAGTTGCCGGCTCAGGCCGGCATGGTCGAACGGCAGGTGCACCGCGTCGCGCGCCTGGGCGTGGGCAAACTGGAAATCCAGTTGCGCGCTGGTGGGAAGGCTGGTGCCGGTGCGGCCCAGGGCAATGCGCGCCGGGGTGAGGCTGCGCAGTTGCAGCCAGGGGTTGTCGGGCAGGTCTGGTTGCACGGTAGGCTCCTTCATCCCAATTGCGCCAAGGCGTGGCGAAACGCTGGTGGCAGGCTGTTGCCGAAGCGCACCTTGCCGTCGGCCTGCGTGAAGATGCCCATTTTCGCCAGCCACTGTTCAAATTCCGGTGCCGGTTTTAAACCCAGTGTCTGCCGGGCGTATAGCGCGTCGTGGAAGGAGGTGGTCTGGTAGTTGAGCATGATGTCGTCGGAACCGGGGATGCCCATGATGAAGTTGATCCCGGCCACGCCCAGCAGGGTCAACAGGGTATCCATATCATCCTGATCGGCCTCGGCGTGGTTGGTGTAACAGATGTCGCAGCCCATCGGTACGCCCAGCAGCTTGCCGCAGAAGTGGTCCTCCAGGCCGGCGCGGATGATCTGTTTACCGTTGTACAGGTACTCGGGGCCGATAAAGCCCACCACCGTGTTGACCAGAAACGGCTTGAAATGCCGCGCTACTGCGTAGGCGCGGGTCTCGCACGTCTGTTGGTCGACACCAAAGTGCGCGTTGGCCGACAAGGCGCTGCCCTGGCCGGTTTCGAAATACATCAGGTTTTGCCCCAGGGTGCCGCGCTTGAGGCTCAAGCCCGCCTCGTACCCTTCCTGCAGCACACTCAAGCTGATGCCGAAACTGGCGTTGGCTGCTTCGGTGCCGGCAATCGATTGAAACACCAGGTCCAGCGGTACACCGCGGTTGATCGCTTCAATGGAGGTGGTGACGTGGGTCAGCACGCAGGCCTGGGTCGGGATCTCATAGCGCTGGATGATCGCGTCGAGCATTTCCAGCATCGCGCAGATCGAGGCGATGCTGTCGGTGGCCGGGTTAATACCGATCATGGCGTCGCCGTTGCCATACAGCAGGCCGTCGAGGATGCTCGCGGCGATGCCGGCCGGTTCGTCCGTGGGATGGTTGGGTTGCAGGCGCGTCGACAGGCGCCCGCGCAGGCCCATGGTGCCGCGAAATTGGGTAACCACGCGGATCTTCTGCGCCACCAGCACCAGGTCCTGCACGCGCATGATCTTGGAGACGGCCGCTGCCATTTCCGGTGTCAGCCCCGGCGCCAGGGCGCGTAGGGATTGTTCATCGGCCGCATCGCTGAGCAGCCAGTCGCGCAGTCCGCCGACGGTCAGGTGGCTGACCGGGGTAAACGCCTGTTTATCGTGGGTATCGATGATCAGTCGGGTGACTTCATCGCTTTCGTATGGGATCAACGCCTCTTCGAGAAAGTGCTTCAACGGGATATTCGCCAGCGCCATTTGCGCCGCCACCCGCTCGCCATCGTTCTGCGCCGCCACGCCGGCGAGGAAATCTCCGGAGCGCGCGGGGCTGGCCTTGGCCATCACGTCTTTAAGGCTGTCGAAGCGGTAGGTTTGTGTACCCACCGCGTGGGAAAAGCTTGCCATACAGTGTCTCCTTGGCGACGCGGGCCAGATGAAGGAACAGCGCCCGCGTCGAGGTTTACGGCTCAGTGCAAGGCGGCCTCTGCGGCCTGGATCGCCGCGAATTCCTCTTCGGGCGTGCCTGCTACCAAGTGATGCCGGCTGTAGAAAGCAAAGTAAGCAATTAATACTCCATAGATGATCGCCGCGCCAATCACCACCCGTGGGTCCACCAGAAAGCCCGCCACCACGGCCACGCAGGCCAGTACCAGAGCGACCCCGGAGGTGAAGATGCCACCGGGCGTGCGGTAAGGGCGTTCCATTTTGGGGCGACGGATGCGCAGGGTGATATGCGCGGCCATCATCAGCACGTAGGAAATCGTCGCGCCGAACACGGCCACCAGGATCAGCAGGTCGCCCTGGCCGGTCAGCGACAGGCCGAAGCCGATAACGCCGGGGATCACCAGTGCCAATACCGGAGCCTTGCTTTTGTTGGTCTCCGACAACTTGCGCGGCAGGTAGCCGGCGCGGGACAAGGCAAAGATCTGCCGCGAATAGGCATAGATAATCGAGAAAAAGCTGGCGATTAAACCGGCCAGGCCCACCAGGTTGACGAAGCCGCCCATCCAGGTCGAGCCGCCGTAGGACAACGCCAGCGCTTCAACCAGTGGGTTGCCGGATTTGATCAGCGCATAGGTCCCCGCACCGCCCGGTGCGATCACCAGAATCAACAGGGCAAAACTGGTGAGCACCACAATGGCGCCAATCAGGCCGCGAGGCAGGTCACGCTTGGGGTTCTTGGTTTCTTCGGCGGCCAGTGGCACACCTTCAACCGCGAGGAAAAACCAGATCGCATAGGGGATCGCCGCCCACACGCCAACGTAGCCGAAGGGCAGGAAGGTGCTGGCGCCCTTGGCCTCGGTCACCGGGATGTCCAGCAAATTGGCGACATTGAAGTGCGGCACCATCGACACCAGGAACACGCCCAGTGCAATCGCGGCGATGGCGGTGATCACAAACATCAGCTTCAAGGCTTCACCGACGCCAAAGATGTGGATGCCGATAAAGATGATGTAGAACGCCAGATAAATCATCCAGCCGCCAATGCCAAACAGCGACTCACAGTAGGCGCCGATAAACACCGCAATGGCGGCGGGGGCGATGGCATATTCGATCAGGATGGCCGTGCCGGTGAGAAACCCGCCCCAGGGCCCGAAGGCGCTGCGGGCAAAGCCGTAGCCACCGCCGGCGGTGGGAATCATCGAGGACAGCTCGGCCAGGGAAAAGCACATGCACAAGTACATGGTGGCCATCAGCAATGTGGCGAGGAACATGCCGCCCCAGCCACCCTGGGCCAGGCCGAAATTCCAGCCGGCGTAGTCGCCGGAGATCACGTAGGCAACACCGAGGCCGACCAGCAGCACCCAGCCGGCGGCGCCTTTTTTCAGTTCGCGTTGTTGAAAATATTGGGAGTCGACTTTTTCGAAGTCGACGGAGGATCCAGTCGGTTCGCTAGGCATGGGAAAGTACCTTTCATTCTTATTGTTTTATGCAGCAAGGGCGATCGTCCCCACGCTCTGCGTGGGAATGCATCCCATGACGCTGCGCGTCACCTTGCGCAGGGCTTGAACCTTGCGCAGACATCGGGACGCGGAGCGTCCCAGGTGGCGTTCCCACGCAGAGCGTGGGAACGATCGAGGCGGGTTAGAAGAAGCCCAATGGATTAATGTCGTAGCTCACCAGCAGGTTCTTGGTCTGCTGGTAGTGATCCAACATCATCTTGTGGGTCTCACGGCCCACGCCGGACTTCTTGTAACCGCCGAACGCGGCATGCGCCGGGTACAGGTGGTAGCAGTTGGTCCACACACGACCCGCCTTGATCGCGCGGCCCATGCGGTAGGCGCGGTTGATGTCGCGGGTCCAGACGCCGGCGCCCAAACCGAACTCGGTGTCGTTGGCAATCGCCAGGGCTTCGGCTTCGTCCTTGAAGGTAGTGATGCTCACCACCGGGCCGAAGATTTCTTCCTGGAATACGCGCATGTCGTTGGTGCCCTTGAGCAGGGTCGGCTGGATGTAATAGCCGCCGGCCATGTCGCCACTGAGCTGCTCCACCTTGCCGCCGGTGAGCAGTTGCGCGCCTTCGCCCTTGGCGATTTCCAGGTAGGACAGGATCTTGTCGAACTGCTGCTCGGACGCCTGGGCGCCAACCATGGTGTCGGTGTCCAGCGGGTCGCCGCGCTTGATCTGCTCGATCTTCTTCATCACCACTTTCATGAAGTCGTCGTAGATCGACTCTTGCACCAGCGCGCGGGATGGGCAGGTGCACACTTCGCCCTGGTTGAAGAACGCCAGCACCAGGCCTTCCGCCGCTTTTTCGATGAATGACGGCTCGGCTTGCATGATGTCGGCGAAGAAGATATTCGGCGACTTGCCGCCCAGCTCAACGGTGGACGGAATGATGTTGGTGGCCGCCGCGTGCATGATGTGCGAACCCACCGGGGTAGAGCCGGTGAAAGCGATCTTGGCGATGCGCTTGCTGGTGGCCAGGGCTTCGCCGGCTTCTTTGCCGAACCCCTGCACCACGTTCAGTACGCCCGGTGGCAGCAGATCGCCGATCACTTCCATCAGCACGTTGATGCCCAGCGGCGTCTGCTCGGCCGGCTTGAGCACGATGCAGTTGCCGGCGGCCAGGGCCGGGGCGAGTTTCCACGCGGCCATCAGCAGCGGGAAGTTCCACGGGATGATCTGGCCGACCACGCCCAGCGGTTCGTGGAAATGGTAGGAAGCGGTGTGTTCGTTGATCTCGGCGCTGGTGCCTTCATGGGCGCGCAGGCAGCCGGCGAAGTAGCGGAAGTGGTCGGCAGCGAGCGGGATGTCGGCGTTGAGGGTTTCACGCACGGCCTTGCCGTTGTCCCAGGTTTCGGTGATGGCCAGCAGTTCGAGGTTCTGTTCAATGCGGTCGGCGATTTTCAGCAGCACCAGGGAGCGGTCCTGGGCTGAGGTTTTGCCCCAGGCGTCGGCGGCGGCATGGGCGGCGTCCAGCGCTTTGTCGATGTCTTTGGCGGTGGAGCGGGGGAATTCGGCGATAGGCTTGCCGTTGACCGGCGAGGTGTTGGTGAAATAGTTGCCATCGACCGGGGCAACGAATTCGCCACCAATGTAGTTGCCGTACTTGGCCTTGAACGAAACGATCGCGCCTTCAGTACCGGGGTGTGCGTAACGCATGGTGGGTATCTCCTGGCTTTTATGTTTATTGGAGTGCAGCGCTCAAGCGCGTAATAAAGCGTAGAGCAAAGGTTGGGCCAGCGCTGTGCACACCAGGTAAATCAAGGCGGCGGGCTTTGTTGCAGGGCGTTGCTGTGACACGCCTGGTACAGCCTGTGTGACAGTTTGTGCCACTAACGGTACAGCCCATGACCGATCAGTCGGCTCGGCATTGCATTGGCTGGGTGGCTGGGGGATGCTGGTCCCTCTCACGCCGGGAGAATAATAAGAACATGCACAACGATCATTTCAGTCGCCATGCCCAGCAGGTATTGACCGTCGCGCGCGGGCAGGACCTTTCCCACGGACCTGCCAGCGACCCCTCCATCGCTCGCTCCTGGCTGCGTTGCCTGCATGACTATCACCTCGACCCCGCATTGACCATGGCGCCCACCGTGCTTGAGCACGGTCGCCTGCTGGAAAGCCGCGAGCGCCTGCAGCACGTGCTGCACATTGCCGGCAGCGAAATGAACAGCCTGCACCAGCAACTCTCGGGCGCTGGCCATGCGGTGCTGCTCACCGACGCGCGCGGGGTGATCCTCAACTGTGTCACGGCGCCATCGGAGCGCAAGATTTTCGAGCGTGCCGGGTTGTGGCTCGGCGCGGACTGGAGCGAGGTCTGTGAAGGCACCAACGGCATCGGCACCTGCCTGGTGGAGCGCCAGCCGCTGACCATACATCGTGACGAACACTTTCGCGGCCGGCACACCGGGCTGACCTGTTCGGCGAGCCCGGTGTTCGACCCCAATGGTGACCTGCTCGCCGTGCTGGATGTGTCATCGGCTCGTGAAGCGGTGTCGCGCCAGAGCCAGTTCCACACCATGGCGTTGGTCAACCTGTCGGCAAAAATGATCGAGAGCTGCTATTTCCTGCGGCATTTCGAGCAGCACTGGCTGCTGCGTTTTCACCTGCAGGCCGAGTCCGTTGGGCTGTTCAGCGAAGGCTTGCTCGCGTTCGATGGCGACGGGCGCGTCTGTGCGGTCAACCAAAGTGCGTTGAACCTGTTGGGGCAGGTACGCGATGGTTTGCTCGGGCGCCCGGTGGACGCCTTGTTCGACTGTTCCCTGGATCAATTGCTCGGTCGCGCCATCGCCACCGCCTCCAACAGTTGGCCACTGCGCACGCGCGATGGTCGACAGTTGTTTGCGGCGTTACGGGGCCAGTCGCGTACTGTGCCGACCGTACTTGCGCCTGCGCCCAGGCCCGCGCCCCGGTCGGCGCCCGGCATCTGCCTGGGCGACCCGACGCTGCAGGAGGCTTTTCGAAAAGCGCTGCGGGTGTTCGAGCGCGACGTGCCACTGTTGATCAACGGCGAAACCGGTTCCGGCAAAGAAGCGTTCGCCAAGGCCGTGCACCACGCCAGCCAACGCGCCGATAAAGCCTTCATCGCCCTCAACTGCGCCGCGATCCCGGAAAGCCTGATCGAAAGCGAACTGTTCGGCTATCGCGGCGGCAGCTTTACCGGCGCGCGCAAGGAAGGCATGCCTGGCAAATTGCAACAGGCCGACGGCGGTACGCTGTTTCTGGACGAAATCGGCGACATGCCGTTGGCGCTGCAGACCCGGCTGTTGAGGGTGCTGGAAGACCGCCTGGTCGTGCCCATCGGCGGCGAGCCCCGCGCGGTGGATGTGCGCATCATCAGCGCCACCCACCGTCATTTGCTCGAACGCGTACAGGACGGCAGCTTTCGCGAAGATTTGTATTACCGCCTCAACGGTCTGGAGGTGGGCCTGCCGCCGCTGCGCGAGCGCGCTGACAAGGCCCAGTTGCTGGACGTGCTGCTGGCCGAGGAGGCCGGGCGCCAAACGATCAGCCTGGAGCCTGCTGCGCGCCAGGCCTTGCTGGCGTTCGCCTGGCCTGGCAACGTTCGGCAGTTACGCACGGTACTGCGCACAGTGGTGGCGCTGTGCGACAACGGGCGCGTAGGGCTGGCGGACCTGCCTGCACCGGTGCGCCAAGCGCCTGTGCACAAGGTGGCCGAGTTGCCGCTGGCGGATGCCGAGCGCCAAACCCTGCTGGCGGCATTGGAACGCCAGCGTTGGCACATGACCCAAACCGCAGAACAGCTTGGCGTCAGCCGCAATACTCTGTACCGAAAGTTGCGCAAACATGGGATTGCCCGTTTAACGGCGTTATAAATTTAATGTTCAATGATATAAGCACTGAGGTTGTAGGTTTTATGTTTCAACGTAGTCGGAAGTAAAAGGCTTTTTATTGTCAGGTCTGAATTGTCGTAGTCGTTGAGTTGGATACCACTCGCGGAACTGTTCCCGTGGGGTTGTTCACTCAATAAGTGCAACTAAAGCGATCCTTACAATAAAACTACGTGGGTGAACATGATGAAGATTGCAGCGCCATTTATTCCTTTACTTCCAATGCTGTCCCCCTCGGAACCAGCGCCTCCGGACCCGGCCGCAGGAGCCGATCATGAGCCTGCCGATCCGTCGCACGAGCGCAGTAAACGAGGGGCCAGAAGCTTTTTCGGGTTTGGACGAAGGCACTCCGCGCCGCCATCGCTCCCGCCGGTCGTCCACGCGCCTTCCGTGCCTAAATCTCCCCTCAAACACTCCGTGTCGTTGAAGCCAGTAATGCCTGCGCCGGTGGAGAAGTTCAAAGGCGCCGGGCAGGCGGTCCTTCATGCCGAGAGAATCAAGGCGAACGATGAGCTACTCATGGCCAATTTGCGCAAGCAAGCGCCGATCAGTGTGGCGGAGGCTGCCAAGCGGCTGATCGATGCGGAAAGTCTGGTCAAGGCCGGGGTGATCTCTACCGGACCGAATGCCAGCCGGGTAGCGCGCGATGCATTTATCAGTGCGGGCATCACCGGGCTGGTCAGCGCTCCGATCAACGTTGGCGCCTATGCCGGTTCGGCGGCGGCGGGGGAGTCGATCAAGTCATCGTATACGCCCGGGGTGCTGCCGCCGCCCTTTTTGCCAGGCGCCGCCAACTCGCCCAAGCCGGCTACCGTGGCAGTTGCGCCGACCCAATCGTCCACCGTGTCGACATCGCCGGATCCTCTCAGCCAACGCTTGGATGAAGTTGAAATGAAGTTGCTGGGGATGGCCTCGACCGTCATGTTTGCCTTGGGCGATACCAGCAGTGTATTTACCAAAGATGAAAACTGGCCATCCGAGCGTGGTGCGCGTTTGAATAACATGGAGAAGTTGCTCGGTGTTGCCGAGCAGCACTTTAAAAAAGCTGCTCGGCAGAATGCCTTGGTGTTCAAACCTTACAAACCCGGAGAGGCCATTCCCACGGAACCCAAGGAGCGCTTGGACCTTATGGAAAGAAAACTGGAACGCATGGTCGACACCTTTGAGAAGTTACGCTATTTGGCGGCCATGAAAGACAGTGAAAATAAAGCCGGTACTTCAACCGTCGCGTGAAAGATACCCAAGGCCAGGCGCAGGTCTGCTTCGCCTGGCCTTGGGCCGCATAAAGAGTGCGATTTCCCCCTCCCTGCGCTAACCTGCCTCGATGTTTTACGAGGTCGACTATGCACATTCATATTCTCGGTATTTGCGGCACGTTCATGGGCTCGATGGCGGTTCTGGCCAAAGAGTTGGGCCATCATGTCACGGGTTCCGATGCCAATGTTTACCCACCCATGAGTACGCAACTGCAAGCCCAGGGCATTGCGTTGACCCAAGGCTACGACCCGGAGCAGTTCGACCCGGCGCCGGATCTGGTGGTGATTGGCAATGCCATGTCCCGTGGCAACCCGGCGGTCGAGTACGTTCTCAACAAAGGCTTGCCGTACGTGTCCGGCCCGCAGTGGCTGGCCGACCATGTGCTGCAGGGGCGCTGGGTGTTGGCGGTCGCCGGCACCCATGGCAAGACCACCACCAGCAGCATGCTGGCCTGGGTCCTGGAGCACGCAGGCATGAGCCCGGGCTTTCTGATCGGCGGCGTGCCGCAGAACTTTTCGGTGTCAGCGCGCCTGGGTGATACGCCGTTCTTTGTGATCGAGGCGGATGAATACGACAGCGCCTTCTTCGACAAGCGCTCCAAGTTCGTCCATTACCGCCCGCGCACGGCGATTCTGAACAACCTGGAATTCGATCACGCCGACATTTTCCCCGACCTGGCGGCCATCGAGCGGCAGTTCCACCATTTGGTCCGTACTATCCCAAGCGAGGGCCTGGTGATCCACCCGACCACCGAACCGGCTCTGCAGCGAGTGATCGATATGGGCTGCTGGACCCCGGTACAAACCACCGGTGTCGGCGGGCAGTGGCAGGTCAAGTTGCTCAGTGACGACGGCTCTCGCTTCGAAGTGCTGTTCGAGGGCGAGCCCCAGGGCATTGTCGATTGGGGCATGACCGGCCAGCATAACGTCGCCAACGCGCTGGTCACTCTGGCGGCGGCACGGCATGTGGGCGTAGTGCCGGCGATGGGCATTGCGGCGTTGAGCGCGTTCAAGAGCGTCAAGCGGCGCATGGAAAAAGTCGCCGACGTGAACGGGATTACGATCTATGACGATTTTGCCCACCACCCAACCGCTATCGCCACCACGCTTGACGGGCTGCGCAAACAGGTCGGTACGGCGCCGATCATTGCGATTGTCGAGCCACGTTCCAACTCCATGAAACTCGGCGCGCACCGCGACGGTTTGCCGGAGAGCGTCAACGATGCCGATCAGGCCGTGTGGTACGCCCCGGCCAACCTCGGCTGGGACCTGCCGGCCATTGCCGCACAGTGCACGGTGCCTTCGCAGGTGTGCGATTCCATCGAAGGCATCATCGCGTTCGTCAAACAAAAGGCGACGCCGGGCACCCATGTGGTGGTGATGAGCAACGGCGGCTTCGGCGGCCTGCACGGCAAACTGGCCGAGGCGCTCAAATGAGCGGCCCGGAACGCGTCACGCTGGCGATGACCGGCGCGTCGGGCGCGCCCTATGGCTTGCGCCTGCTCGATTGCCTGGTGCGCGAGGATCGCGAGGTGCACTTTTTGATCTCCAAGGCCGCGCAATTGGTATTGGCCACCGAGACCGATGTGGCACTGCCCGCCAAGGTGCAATTAATGCAAGCCTTCCTGACCGAGTACACCGGGGCGGCGGCGGGGCAGATCAAGGTCTACGGCAAGGAAGACTGGATGTCGCCGGTGGCCTCCGGCTCCGGTGCGCCGGCGGCGATGGTGGTGGTGCCGTGTTCCACCGGCACCTTGTCGGCAATTGCTACCGGGGCCTGCAACAACCTGATCGAACGTGCGGCGGACGTGACCTTGAAAGAGCGCCGCCAACTGATCCTGGTGCCGCGAGAAGCACCCTATTCGAGCATTCACCTGGAGCACATGCTCAAGTTGTCGAACATGGGCGTGACGATCCTGCCGGCGTCGCCGGGGTTTTACCACCAGCCGCAAACCATCGACGACTTGGTGGACTTCGTGGTGGCGCGCATTCTCAATCTGTTGAATATCCCCCAGGACATGCTGCCCCGTTGGGGCGAGCATCATTTGAGCAGCGATGAATAGGGCGCTGCTGGTGCTGATGGCGTTGCACCTGGCCGGCTGCGCCACCGCTCGCACGCTGGACGCCGCGCAACCGGGCGCGCCGGTGGTGTACGCCGGCACGCGGTTGGATTTATACGCAATGAATGGCGGCTGCTGCGCCAAAGACCGGTTTGGCGCCGAAGCACCGAGCTATCCCGGCGTCGACCTGCCGGCCAGTGCATTGCTCGACACCTTGCTGTTGCCACTGTCAGTGCTGACGGTGCTGGGGGTTGGGTTCAACGCCACGGGCGGGCTTTAGCCTGGGGTTATAGGTCGGTGGACACGCCGCCATCGGGGGGCAAGCCCCCTCCCACATTTGGGCTCATTTACCGAGCTTGCGCAGCTCGTCCGACTCCACCACCCGCACTCCGTCCTGTTCTTCCAGCGCCAGGCGCCACATGGCGCGGGCCAGTTCGCACACTTCGATGCCGTGGTATTTACCCGGAATCAGGCGCGACAACGGGCCGGCCAGTTGTTCGGCCAGGCGTGGTTTGAGACGTTCGCCCAGCAGCAACGACGGGCGCACGATGGTCAGTTGCGGCCAGTCCTGAGCTTTGAGCGCCTGCTCCATTTCGCCTTTGACACGGTTGTAGAAGATCGAAGACTTCGGATCGGCGCCGATCGCGCTGATCACGATCAGGTGCCGCGCGCCCATTTCCCGCGCACGTTTGGCGAAGGCCACCACCATATCCAGGTCCACCGCGCGGAACGCTTCTTCGGAGCCTGCTTGTTTGATGGTGGTGCCCAGGCAGCAGAAAGCAATGTCCACCTGCCCGCTGAGCTGCGGCAGGAATACCGCCGGGTCGCCCACTGGGTTTTCGAGGCGCGGGTGTTCGGCCAATGGTTTGCGGCTGGGCGCGAGTACGCGAGTGACGGTGGGTTCGTTGAGCAGGCGATCGAGCAGGTGTTCGCCGGTAAGGCCACTGGCTCCGGCAAGCAAAATATGCTGAGGCGTCAAGTACATGGTGTTTTCCCCTTGTTACACGGTTCAGCTTAGTTGCCTTTGGCTTCCTTGCTATTCATTGAGACGCTTTCCAGCGCCTTTCGTGCCTGCTGCTTGCGTAAGAGTTGCCAGTGAGCGATCACGCCTTTGGGGGCCCATATCTGTGGTTCGGACGCTTCGAAATTGTCCGCCTGTTCGCGTTCGCTCACGTGCACCTGGGCCAGCTTGAAGGCTTGCTGCAAATCGTCGGTCTGGTTGAAGGCCTGGGCGAAGAGCGCATCGCCGAAGTAGGTGAAGTCGGCTTCTTCAGAACAGCCAAAGGACACCCGATCAGCCCGAGAGGCGGTCATGATCAGGGTGCGCTCGTCTTTGAGGGCCGGAATGAAGCCGCCGGAGTAGCAGGCGGAAATCACGATGACCTTGTCGCGGTTTTTCAAAGGGGCCATGACGATTGCCAGTTCATCGGCGGGCAGGTCGGCCAATTCCATGCGCGGCTGGTCCAGCACCAATTCGTGTTCATGGGTGCCGTGGCTGGTCAGGTAGATAAACACCAGGTCTTCCGGCCCGGTGCGCTCGGCCAGGGTCTGCACGGCGCGGCGCAGGCTCTCGCGCGTGGCCAGGGGGCGGTCGGTGATGTGATCGCGGTGGTTGACCAGGCGAATCTGCCCGCGCGCGCCAAAGCGGCTTGCCAGCAGATTGCTGACGTAATCGGCCTCGCGCAGGAATACGCTTTGTTTACCGTCGCCAGCCAGCACCAGGCTATACAGCTCCACGGCCGGCGTGGAGGTCGGCACGGCGGCGAGGGCGGCATCGAGTAACCGGCCCTGGGCCAGTACGCCTGTTTCCAATGGGTCGGGCAACAGCCGGCCGTCGGCGTCCCTTACGCGCATGCCGTTGACCCAGGTGCCTGCCTGTACGCTGCCGTCGGCGAGCACGAGGGTGCCTTGCCCCTGATAGTTGTCGCTGTCGAAGCCGCCCACATAGAAGCTGCCGTCGGTAAGGTTCAGACGGCCTTCGCCACTGAAGCGCCAGTCGGCGAACTGGCCGACGTAATGGCTGCCGTCCACCCCGATCAATTCGCCCTTACCGGTCAGCGATCCTTCCTTGAACTGACCGATCCACACATCGCCGTCGGCGTTTTCGTAGCGGCCCTTGCCATTGAGCTGGTTCTGTTTGAACTGGCCGACATAGATGTCGCCATCGGCGCTGTTGAAGATGCCGTTGCCCTCCAGCTGGCCGTCGACGAAGTGGCCGCTGAACTGGTTGCCACTGTCGTCGTTGCGCTGGCCTTCGCCATTGGGCTTGCCATGGGCGAACTGGCCCTGGTACTGGCTGCCGTCGGCCAGCTCAAGGCGCCCGAGGCCGGAATACTGGTCATCCTTGAATTCGCCGCGGTAGGTCATCTGCCCCTCTTTGAGGGTGCCTTCGCCATGCCGTCGACCGTTCTTGAAACCGCCCACGTACTGGCTGCCGGCGGTGGTCAGGCTGCCCTGGCCTTCGAACAGACCCTGCCGGAACTCGCCTTTATAGACTTCGCCATTGCTGCCGTGCCATTCGCCCTGGCCATGCCACTGGCCCTTGTCGAACGTGCCGGCGTACCAGCTGCCATTGGGGTAATCCACACGGCCCTGGCCTTGCAGCAAGCCATTGACCACGTCGCCCCGGTAGCGGCCACCATCGGGCAGGCGTGCGTCCGGCGGCAACAGCGATTCGCCGTCTCCGCAAGCGGTGAGCAACAGGGCAAGGGCAAGTGGGGCGAGTGGGCGCATAGCGGGATCCGGATAATTGAGCGCCGAGTATGCCGCAGCTGCGCGTTTCATACATAAATTTACATACCCTGCGACGAGTGTGGGGGCCTCGCCGCAGGGAAAGTCCTACACGAAGTAGAGCGACAGCGACTCGGCGATGTAAGCGGGTTTTTCCTGGCCTTCAATTTCCAGGGTGGCGGTGGCCTTGAGCAGCCATTGACCAGGTTTTTTTTCAATGACGTCGGTGAGCTTGACGCTCAGTCGCACCTTCGAATCGACTTTCACCGGCTGGATGAAGCGCACACTGTCCAGGCCGTAGTTGACCGCCATTTTCAGGCCTTCGGGCGCGATGAGGATGTCTTCCATCAATTTAGGCATCAGCGACAGCGACAGGAAGCCGTGGGCGATGGTGCTGCCGAACGGAGTCTGCGCGGCCTTGACCGGGTCGATATGGATGAATTGATAATCGCCGGTGGCTTCTGCGAACAGGTTGATACGGTCCTGGTCGATGGTGAGCCATTCGGAACATCCCAGTTCCTTGCCGACATAATCTTTGAGCTGCGCTACGGGTACATAGGGCATTGCGTTTCTCCTGGGTTCATCGATTTTTCTCCCGGCACAGGCATGCGTTCATCCAGTGGCGGCGGGGCTTTTATGGGTGACAGAGAACCAATGTAGATCATCATGGGCAATCGGCTCGGTCAACCCACCATGCTGATGGCGAATGCCTGGGCATAGAGCCGGCGTGCTTATAATGCGAACGTGTTTTGAAGGGGAGAGGACGGATGCTGTTACGTGGCCTGACGTGGCTGGTGCTGTTTCAACTGATCGGCACGGCGCTCAATCATTTGCTGCTGCCGGTTCTGCCGGGGCCCATCATTGGCCTGCTGTTGATGCTCGGCTTTCTGGTGTGGCGCGGCGAAGTGGGTGAGCCCCTGAGCCTGGCCGCCGGCAGCCTGTTGCGCTACCTGCCGTTGCTGCTGGTACCGCCGGCGGTCGGAGTGATGGTGTACGCCAGGGATATCGCCGCTGACTTCTGGGCGATCGTCGGCGCCCTGGTGTTGTCGCTGGTGATTGCAATGGCCGTGATCGGCGTGATGATGCAGCGCCTGGTCAGGCGCCATGCCCATGAGGAGGAGGGCCAATGATCTTCGACTGGCACGGCGCGTGGACAGCAGTGATCCACCATCCCTTGTTCGGCATCGGCATCACCCTGGGTGCCTATCAGTTGGTGCTGGCGGGCTTCGAGAAAACCCGCTGGATCTTCCTGCAGCCGGTGCTGGTGTCCATGCTGCTGGTGATCGGCGTGCTGCTCAGCTGTGGCCTGGACTACGCCGAGTACCGCAAAAGCACCGAGATCATGGGCATCCTGCTGGGCCCGGCGACGGTGGCCCTGGCAGTGCCGCTGTACCTGAACCTGCGGCGGATTCGCCAATTGTTCTGGCCGATTTTTACTACGCTGGTGATAGGCGGGGTGCTGGCCACCGGCTTGTGTGTCCTGCTGGGCTGGTGGTTCGGCGCCGAACACATGGTGCTGATGACCATGGCGCCCAAGTCGGTGACGTCACCGATCGCCATGCTGGTGGCCGAGCAGATCGGCGGCGTGGCGGCGCTGGCGGCGGTGTTTGTGCTGATCACCGGCGTGGTTGGCGCCATGGTCGGCCCGGCATTATTGTCGCGCCTGGGCGTGCACAGTGCCGAGGCGCGCGGCATGGCCCTGGGCATGACTGCCCATGCGGTCGGTACCTCGGTGGCCTTGCAGGAAAGCGAAGAGTGCGGCGCCTTCGCGGCGCTGGCCATGAGTTTGATGGGCGTGGCCACGGCGGTGTTCCTGCCGCTGGCCGTGTCGGTCATTGTTTAAACCGGGTTTAAGGAACGCTTTATGAGTCTGGCGCTGTTTCCACTCAATACCGTGCTGTTTCCTGGCTGCACGCTCGATCTGCAGATCTTCGAGGCGCGCTACCTCGACATGATCGGGCGCTGTATGAAAAAGGACGAAAGCTTCGGCGTGGTGTGCATCCTTGGAAAAACCGAGGCCGGCCATGTTACCGACGCTCACGCGGTGGTCGGTTGTGAAGCGTTGATCCGCGACTTCAAACAGCAGGATAACGGCCTGCTGGGCATTCGCGTTGAAGGTGGGCGACGTTTTCGCGTGTATGACGTCACTGTGCAGAAAGACCAGTTGCTGGTGGGTGAGGTGCACTGGCTGGATGAGCAACCGGACAAAGCTCTGGAAGAAGAGGATGAAGACCTGCTGGCCTTGCTGCAGGCCCTGGCCGAACACCCGATGGTCGCTTCATTGGACATGGACACCAACGCTGAGGGCCAACAAGCGTTGGCCAATCAGTTGGCGTATTTGCTGCCGTTCACGGATGACGACAAGGTCAGGCTCCTGACCATGGACAGCCCGCAGGAGCGTCTGGATATGATCCAGGCGCTGCTCGACGAACTGCAGGGCGAGCTGTTCACTTAATAGGCGTAGCGCAGCAGGGCATGCGAAGTACCGATCAGCGCGATAAAACCCATCACCGCCGCCAGTGCCGGCAGCAGCAGCCACCAGGTTTTCTGCGGCATGGCGGGCAGCGGGCGGCGATATTCACTGAGCCCCAGGCAGAACGCGCACACCGTCATTGCCAGTAATGTGCCGGCAAGGATGTCCGTGGGCCAATGGGCACCGAGGTAAACCCGCGACAACGCGATAAACGCTGCGGGAATACAGCCCAGCAGCATCCAGGTCAGGCGCAGCCGCGTGGGCTGGCCGCGACCGGCCAGTACCGCCAACGCCAGGAAGAACGCGAATGCGCCGGACGCGTGGCCGCTGGGCATACTGAAACTGGTCAGCGGGTCTGTGAGGATTTCCGGACGGCCTCGGGCGAAAAACAGTTTGCTCCCGGTATTGATAAGGGCCGACCCCGCCAGCGTGGCACCGACAAACAGTGCATGGCGCCATTGCCGCGCCAGTAACAACAGGCCGGTAAACACGGCACTGGCGAAAAACATCTTCTTGAACTCACCCAATTGGGTGATCCGCACCATCACCTCATCCAGCCAAGGGCTGCGGTGCTCCTGCACCAGGGCGCTGAGGCCGTGGTCAAAATTATCCAGCGAGCGATAGCCGATAAACAGTGCGATCAACAACGTCAGGCTGGCGCCGCCTATCCATAAAGTGGCGCGACGATGGCCGCGCAGGCTGCTGTTCAGGCTCAGCCCGATCACTACGGCAAGACACCCCGCGACCACCGCCGCCTCGGGCCAGAACCCTTCGGGCAACGGCAAGCGGAACGCGGCACCCGTCGCCCAGCCGGGCAGCAGGTAAGCCACCGACCAACCCGCCGCCGCCAGAATACTGACCCCGGCGAAGCGCGGGAACGGCATGTCGCACATGCCTGCCACCATCGGCAGCATGGGCCGCAGCGGGCCGATGAAGCGTCCGACCAGCAAGCTGGCGATGCCGTACTTGTGAAAGTAGGTTTCTGCGCCGTTCATCCACTCGGGATGTTGGCGCAAGCCGGGCAGGCGCCGAATGTTCTGGTGAAAGTGTCGGCCCAGGTAGTAGGAAACCCCGTCGCCAAGCAAGCCGCCGAGGAAGCCCAGCAGCAATGTCTCGCTCAAGGACAACGCGCCGCTGCCAGCCAGCGCGGCAATGGCGAACAGCAGCACCGTCCCGGGCACGATCAACCCGGCAATCGCCAGGCATTCCACGCACGCGACGATAAACACCGCCACGGCCAGCCACTGCGGGTTGACGGTCAGCCAGCCGGTAATGCTATCGAGCCATTGGCCCATACAATCCACTCCATCGGTGTTCGTGGGAATTCACAGCAAAAAATAGTCGCGGCCTTCGACCTGGCCTCGGCGCAGCGGGTTCCGCGTGCAATAAGGCGCATAGCCAGCATCGACGAAGCGGTACATCAGGTGTTCATCGCGGCCGCTGGGGATGCCCAGGCGGGTGGTCTGGATGATCTGCGTCGGGGTCTGGCCGACGTCTTCGACATAGAGGCGCTCCTGGTCAAACCGTTTGGCATCCCACATCGGCACCTTCAACCCCAGCGCCTTGCATAACAGTGTCTGGCCGGCGCACAGCGTGTGCGAAGGACGCGGCAAGCCCTTGGCGTCCGGATTATTGAGCAGCATCTGCGCCAGGCTGTCCGGGCCGGACACCTCATCGACCCACGGGTAGGCCGATTTGATCAGCACCGCGTTGCCGGGGCCCTGGGCGCTGAAGTTCAGGGAGTCGCCACCGCGTGCGTAATACATATAGATATGCCCGCCATCCAGAAACAAAGCCTTACGCTTTTCTGTGTAGCCGAGTGAAGAATGGCTGCCTTTTTCAGCGGCGTAATACGCCTCGGTTTCGATTATTCGCGCCGAAAGCCAGATGTCGCCGACGCGATGGCGGATGACTTTCCCGAGCAATTCACGCGCGAGCAATTGCGCATCGCGGTCGAAGAAGCTGTCGGGCAGGGCGCTGGCGGGGAGTTCGGGGGCAAAGCGGGACATGGCACCAAGGGTTATTGCGGCTAAATGTGACGGAATAATAACAACTCCCGCCTTAATTACCGCTGAAGGCGATGTTTTTACAGTTCATTTCGACCATCCGCCCCTCACCGCTGTCAGTCGGGCGGCGTCACGGCTATAATCTGCCGCTTTCCTCTTTGCCAAGACTCCCCGACCATGACTGAGTCCGTTCTTGACTACATGACCCGCCTGGGTCGCGCTGCCCGCCAGGCGTCGCGGTTGATCGCCCGTGCGAGCACTGCGCAGAAAAATCGCGCCCTGCTGGCCGCCGCCGACGCTCTGGATGCCTCGCGCTCCGAGCTGGCCGCCGCCAACGAACTGGACCTGGCCAACGGCCGTGCCAATGGTCTGGAGCCGGCTCTGCTGGACCGCCTGGCGCTGACCCCGGCGCGCATCGACGACATGATCGAAGGCCTGCGTCAGGTAGCCAAGCTGCCTGACCCCATCGGTGAAATCCGCGATATGCGTTACATGCCGTCCGGTATTCAGGTCGGCAAGATGCGCGTGCCCCTGGGCGTGATCGGCATCATCTATGAGTCGCGCCCGAACGTGACCATCGACGCCGCGAGCCTGTGCCTCAAGTCCGGTAACGCCACCATCCTGCGTGGCGGTTCCGAGGCCATCCATTCCAACCGTGCCATCGCCGCCTGCATCCAGCAGGGCCTGGCCGTGGCCCAGTTGCCCGCCGAAGTGGTGCAAGTGGTGGAAACCACCGACCGCGCCGCCGTCGGTGCCTTGATCACCATGCCGGAGTTCGTGGACGTCATCGTGCCGCGCGGTGGCAAGAGCCTGATCGAACGCGTGAGCCGCGATGCCAAGGTGCCAGTGATCAAGCACCTGGATGGCGTCTGCCACGTGTACATCGACATCGCGGCCGATATCGACAAGGCGATCCGCATCGCCGACAACGCCAAGACCCATCGCTACGCGCCGTGCAACACCATGGAAACCCTGTTGGTGCACGCCGGCATCGCCGAGCGCGTGCTGCCAGCGCTGGCGGCCATCTACCGTGACAAAGGCGTGGAGCTGCGTGGTTGCGAGCGCACCCGCGCGCTGCTGGGCGCCGACGTGATCGAAGCCACCGAGCAGGACTGGTACACCGAATACACGGCGCCGATCCTGTCGGTCCGCATCGTCGACGACCTGGACCAGGCCATCGAACACATCAATACCTACGGCTCCAAGCACACCGACGCAATCGTGTCCGAGCATTTCAGCGATGCGCGCCGGTTCCTTAATGAAGTGGACTCCGCTTCGGTGATGGTCAACGCCTCGACGCGTTTTGCCGACGGCTTCGAGTACGGCCTGGGCGCGGAGATCGGCATTTCCACCGACAAGCTCCATGCTCGCGGCCCGGTGGGCCTCGAAGGCCTGACCAGCGAGAAGTATGTGGTGTTCGGCGACGGGCATGTGCGCACTTGATGGCTAAGCGTATCGGGCTGCTCGGCGGTACCTTCGACCCTGTGCACATCGGCCACCTGCGCAGTGCGCTGGAGGTGGCGGACGCGCTGGCGCTGGATGAACTGCGTCTGATCCCCAATTTCCGGCCGCCCCATCGCGACACGCCGCAAGTGTCGCCCCAGCAGCGTCTGGAAATGGTGCGTCTGGCGGTGGAAGGCATTGCACCGTTGGTGGTGGACGACCGCGAACTCAAGCGCGATAAACCGTCCTACACGGTCGACACCCTGGAACTGATGCGCGCCGAACTGGCCGCGGACGACCAGTTGTTTCTGCTTTTGGGCTGGGACGCATTTTGCGGCCTGCCCTCTTGGCATCGCTGGGAGGATCTCCTCGAGCATTGCCACATCCTGGTTCTGCAACGCCCGGATGCCGACAGCGAACCGCCGGATGCCTTGCGCAACCTGCTGGCCGCGCGGTCGGTAAGTGACCCCTTGGCCCTGACCGGGCCGAACGGGAATATTGCATTCGTCTGGCAGACCCCGCTTGCGGTGTCCGCCACCCAGATCCGTCAACTGCTGGCCAGCGGGAAGTCGGTACGGTTCCTGGTGCCTGACGCGGTCCTGGCCTACATCGATGCGCACGGGCTTTACCGTGCGTCGAACTGAAAAGGCGCGCTTGAACGTACGAAACGTCGTACAGCGAGCGCCCGAACATACGAGCAAAACGAGTTTTATATGACCAACAAAGACGTAAGCAAAGTTAAGCGCAAAGGCACTTTCAAAAGCGCCCCTCTGCCGGTAGAAGCCCACACCGGTCCGGAACTGGCCGGCGAAGAGCTGGTAAAAGTCGCCGTGGCGGCCCTGGAAGATGTGAAGGCCCAGGACATCCAGGTGCTGGACGTGCGCGATAAGCAGAGCATCACCGACTACATGATCATCGCCACCGGTACCTCCAACCGCCAGATCGGCGCGATGCTGGACAAGGTGCGCGAAGCCGTCAAAGCCCAGGGCGTCAAGCCGTTGGGTGAAGAAGGCAAGGGCGACAGCGACTGGGTGCTGTTGGACATGGACGACGTGATCGTCCACATGATGACGTCCAACGCCCGCCAGTTCTACGACCTGGAGCGTCTGTGGAAAGGCGCCGAGCAAAGCCGTGCCGCCGATGGCAAGCACCACAGTCCTGAAGTGGGCCACGCTCACTTCGACAAGCTCAACAAAGACCAGGAATAAGGAACGGCTGTGCGCCTGCGTCTGATTGCTGTCGGTTCACGCATGCCCAAGTGGGTGGAAGAAGGCTGGCATGAGTATGCCAAGCGTCTGCCCGCCGAGCTGTCGCTGGAGCTGGTGGAGATACCGCTCAACACCCGGGGCAAGAATGCCGACGTGGCGCGCTTTATTCGTCAGGAAGGCGAAGCCATGCTGGCCAAGGTCGGCCCCAACGAGCGCATCGTCACCCTGGAAGTGCACGGCAAGCCCTGGAGCACCGAGCAGTTGGCGGTGGAACTGGACCGCTGGCGCCTGGACTCGCGCACCGTCAACTTCATGGTCGGTGGCCCGGAAGGGCTGGCGCCGGAAGTCTGCGCGCGGGCGGACCAGCGCTGGTCGCTGTCGGCACTGACGCTGCCGCACCCGTTGGTAAGGATCCTGATCGGTGAACAGCTGTATCGCGCCTGGACAGTTCTGTCCGGGCACCCTTATCACAAATAGTCTGCGCCCCTCCCGATGACTCAGCCGATCCGCATCAAGGACCATGAGAAAGACGCACGTCTGGTACGTGCGCGCGTGGTGTTTGGCGCGATCATGGTGGTGACGCTGATCGGGGTACTGATTGCGCGCCTGTATTTCCTGCAGGTGATCCAGTACGACTATCACTCCACGCTGTCGGAAAACAACCGTGTGCATGTGCAGCCGATTCCGCCGACCCGTGGGCTGATTTTCGACCGCAATGGCGTAGTGGTGGCGGATAACCGGCCCAGCTTCAGCCTCAGCATGACCCGCGAGCGTTCCGGCGACTGGCAGCAAGTGCTCGACGTCATTGTCGAGGTCCTGCAGCTGACCCCGGAAGACCGGGTGATCTTCGAGAAACGCATGAGGCAGGGGCGCCGACCGTTCGAGCCGGTGCCGATTCTGTTCGAGCTGACCGAAGAGCAGATCGCACGCATTGCGGTGAACCAGTTCCGCCTGCCTGGCGTGGAAGTGGTGGCGCAGTTGGTGCGGCACTACCCGCAGGGGCCGCACTTTGCTCACTCCGTCGGCTATATGGGGCGCATCAACGAGAAAGAGCTGAAAACCCTCGACCCCGTCAATTACAGCGGCACCCACCATATCGGCAAGACCGGCATCGAGCGTTTCTACGAACCCGAGCTGCACGGCCAGGTGGGTTACGAAGAAGTCGAGACCAACGCGCGCGGCCGCGTGTTGCGGGTGCTCAAGCGGACCGACCCGGTGCCGGGCAAGGACATCGTGCTGAGCCTGGACATCAAGCTGCAGGAAGCCGCCGAGATGGCCCTGGGTGGCCGGCGTGGCGCCGTGGTGGCGCTGGACCCGAAGACGGGCGAAGTGCTGGCCATGGTCAGCCAGCCCAGCTTCGACCCCAACCTGTTCGTGACCGGTATCAGCTTCAAGGCCTACGCCGAGCTACGCGATTCCATCGATCGACCGCTGTTCAACCGGGTGCTGCGTGGCCTGTATCCGCCGGGTTCGACGATCAAGCCGGCGGTGGCGATTGCAGGTCTGGACGCCGGTGTGGTGACCGCTTCCAGTCGGGTATATGACCCCGGTTACTACATGTTGCCCAATTACGATCACAAGTACCGTAACTGGAACCGTACCGGTGACGGCTATGTCGACCTGGACACCGCGATCATGCGCTCCAACGACACCTATTTTTATGACCTGGCCCACAAGCTGGGCATCGATCGTCTGTCGGCCTACATGGGCAAGTTCGGCCTCGGGCAGAAAGTCTCCCTGGACATGTTCGAAGAGTCCCCAGGCCTGATGCCGTCGCGGGAGTGGAAGCGTGCGACGCGCCGCCAGGCGTGGTTCCCGGGCGAAACCCTGATCCTGGGGATCGGTCAGGGCTACATGCAGGCGACGCCGTTGCAACTGGCCCAGGCTACCGCGCTGGTGGCCAACAAAGGCGTGTGGAACCGTCCGCACCTGGCCAGGACCATCGAAGGCGAAAAGCCGGTGGATGACAACCCGATCCCGGACATTGTGCTGCGCGACCCATCGGACTGGACCAAGGTCAACCACGGCATGCAGCAGGTGATGCACGGCGCGCGCGGTACGGCGCGCAAGGCAGCGATCGGCGCGCAATACCGCATTGCGGGCAAGAGCGGTACCGCCCAGGTGGTGGCGATCAAGCAGGGCGAGAAATACGACCGTTCCAAGGTCCAGGAACGCCACCGCGACCACGCGTTGTTTGTCGGCTTCGCGCCGGCCGACGACCCGAAAATCGTGGTGGCGGTGATGGTCGAGAACGGCGAGTCCGGTTCCGGCGTCGCCGCGCCTGTGGTGCGCCAGGTGATGGACGCCTGGCTGCTGGCCGAGGACGGCAGGCTCAAGCCTGAATATGGCGGCCCCCCTTCAACCACCGAGGTTACGGCCAGTGAAGAGTAATTTTGACCGCATCCTCTCCAGTGAGGATGTGATGCGTCGCCGCGCGACGTTGCTGCAGCGCATGCACATCGATGGTCCGTTGCTGATCCTGCTGCTGACGCTGGCGGCCGGCAGTCTGTTTGTGCTGTATTCGGCCAGTGGCAAGAACTGGGACCTGCTGATCAAGCAAGCGTCGTCGTTCGGCCTGGGCCTGTTGTCGATGGTGGTGATCGCCCAGCTGGAGCCGCGCTTCATGGCGCGCTGGGTGCCGCTGGGCTATGTGGTCGGCGTGTTGTTGCTGGTGGTGGTGGACGTGATGGGCCATAACGCCATGGGCGCCACGCGCTGGATCAACATTCCAGGGGTGATTCGCTTCCAGCCGTCGGAATTCATGAAGATCCTGATGCCGGCCACTATCGCCTGGTACCTGTCCAAGCGCACGTTGCCGCCGCAGCTCAAGCACGTAGGCATCAGCCTGATCCTGATCGGCGTGCCCTTTATCCTGATTGTGCGCCAGCCCGATCTCGGCACTTCGCTGCTGATCCTGGCCGGCGGTGCGTTCGTGCTGTTCATGGGCGGGCTGCGCTGGCGCTGGATTCTCAGCGTGCTGGCTGCCGCGGTGCCGGTGGCGGTGGCGATGTGGTTTTTCTTTATGCATGACTACCAGAAGCAGCGGATCCTCACGTTCCTCGATCCGGAAAGCGACCCGCTGGGCACCGGCTGGAACATCATCCAGTCCAAGGCGGCAATCGGTTCGGGTGGGGTGTTTGGCAAGGGCTGGCTGTTGGGCACCCAGTCGCACTTGGATTTCTTGCCCGAGAGCCACACCGACTTCATCATCGCCGTGTTAGGCGAAGAGTTCGGCCTGGTGGGGATCTGCGCCTTGCTGCTGATCTATTTGCTGTTGATCGGTCGCGGCCTGGTGATTACCGCCCAGGCGCAGACGCTGTTCGGCAAATTGCTCGCAGGCAGTTTGACCATGACGTTTTTTGTTTACGTTTTCGTCAACATCGGTATGGTCAGTGGCCTGCTGCCGGTGGTTGGGGTGCCGTTGCCGTTCATTAGCTACGGCGGAACTTCGCTGGTGACGTTGATGTCAGCGTTTGGGGTTTTGATGTCGATTCATACGCATCGCAAGTGGATCGCACAGGTTTGAATAAGGTGAAGATGTCAATGCAAGTAATGCGCGGCTGGGCGACTCGGCATGCGTCCTGGATGGGCCTGATCGGGCTGCTGGGGGCAACGCAGGAGACGCTGGCCGGTGACTACGATGGTTCACCTCAGGTCGCCGAATTTGTCGGTGAAATGACCCGCGACTATGGTTTCGCCGGTGAGCAACTGATGGGCGTGTTCCGCGAAGCCCAGCGCAAGCAGGCGATCCTCGACGCCATCTCCCGCCCCGCCGAACGTGTGAAGCAATGGAAGGACTATCGCCCGATGTTCCTCACCGATGCCCGCGTGGCCCGTGGCGTGGACTTCTGGCGCCAGCATGAAGCCGCCCTGGCTCGCGCCGAGCAGGAATACGGTGTGCCGGCCCAGGTGATTGTGTCGATCATCGGCATCGAGACCTTTTACGGGCGTAATACCGGCAGCTACCGGGTGGTCGACGCCTTGTCGACCCTTGGCTTCGATTACCCTCCGCGTGCCGAGTTCTTCCGCAAGGAGCTGCGCGAATTCCTGCTGCTGGCCCGCGAAGAGCAAGTCGACCCGCTGACGCTCAAGGGCTCGTATGCCGGCGCGATGGGCTTGCCGCAATTCATGCCGAGCAGCTTTCGCGCCTACGCGGTGGATTTCGACAACGACGGCCACATCAATATTTGGAGTAACCCCGACGATGCCATCGGCAGCGTGGCCAGCTACTTCAAGCGCCACGGCTGGGTTGCCGGCGAACCGGTGGTGGTCCGGGCGGACGTCAGCGGGGAGCGCGCCGACGAGGGCCTGACCCAGGGCATCGAGCCGGCCAGAACGGTCGGGGAGTTGCGGGCGCTGGGTTGGTCGAGTCAGAATGCGCCCCACGACGACATGCCGGTAACGGCGTTTCGCCTGGAAGGCGAAAACGGCCCTGAATACTGGATGGGCCTGAAGAATTTCTACGCAATCACGCGTTATAACCGCAGTGTGATGTACGCCATGGCCGTGCATCAGCTGTCAGACATGCTGGTCCAAGCACGGGGCAACAAGTAATGCGGGCATCGCCGTTCAATAAACCGCTCAAGCTGGTGGCGTTCACCGCGTTGTCCTTGCTGGTTGTCAGCTGTTCCACCTCCACCAGTCGCGGTCCGGCGCAGAAGTCCGGCGGCACTGTTGTCCGGTCTCAGCCTGGCCTGGACATCAACCGCGCGCACAAAGACGGTGCGCCGTGGTGGGATGTGGATGTGTCGAAGATTCCCGACGCCACACCGACCCTGCACACCGGTGCCTACAAGGCCAACCCTTACACAGTGCTGGGCAAGACCTACTTTCCGCTGCAGGACTCCAAGACCTACGTGCAGTCCGGCACGGCGTCCTGGTACGGCACCAAGTTCCATGGCCAGAACACCGCCAATGGCGAAGTGTATGACCTGTACGGCATGAGCGCAGCCCACAAGACCCTTCCGTTGCCAAGCTATGTACGCGTGACCAACCTGGACAACCACCGCACGGTGATCCTGCGGGTCAATGACCGTGGGCCGTTCTATTCGGATCGCATCATCGACTTGTCCTACGCCGCCGCCAAAAAGCTCGGCTACGCCGAAACCGGCACCGCGCGGGTCAAGGTCGAAGGCATCGACCCCGCGCAGTACTGGGCCCAGCGCGGCAAGCCGGCGCCGTTGATGCTCAACGAGCCGCAGACCCCGCAACCGCAGATCACCGCGTCGGCGGGCAAGGTCGAACAGTGGACGCCGCCGCCGCAACAGCATGCCCCGGACACCGTGGCCGTGCCTCAGGCCGCGCCGGGTGCCTCTCTGGCGGGCGGGCAATACCTGCAGGTCGGCGCTTTTGCCAACCCGGATGCGGCGGAACTGTTAAGGTCCAAGCTCAGCAGCATGGTCAATGCGCCGGTGTTCATCAGCTCTATCGTGCGCAACCAGCAGACCCTGCACCGCGTGCGAATGGGCCCGATCGGCTCGCCGAGCGAGGTTGCACAAGTGCAGAACAGCGTGCGTCTGGCCAACCTGGGGCAACCCAGCCTGGTCACCGCCGAGTAAGCAGTAATGGATTGATGGTTCAGGCGCGTACGCGGGCCTGGGCCCTGGTTGTTGGCTCGTTTGAACAATAAAAACCCGGGAGCAAGGGGTGAGCGGGCAACCGAACACGCGACAGTCTGGTAGCGGGCTGTCTGAATAAGTTTTGCCCGCGAGGGCAAGTTTCCATAAGCAATTTCGAGAGACGGATGAACATCACCACCTTAGCCAAACGCACGTGCCTGCTTATCTCGCTGATCATCACCCCGGCCGCCTGGGCGGTTGAAATGGTGCCGGCTTCACCGCAACTGGCCGCCAAGGCCTGGGTGCTCATGGATGCCGCCAGCGGCAACGTGCTGGTCGAGAACAACGGTGACCAGCGCCTGCCGCCGGCCAGCCTGACCAAGCTGATGACCGCCTATATCGCGACCCTGGAAATTCGTCGCGGCCAGATCGGCGAAAACGATCCGGTGACCGTCAGCGAAAACGCCTGGCGTACCGGCGGTTCGCGGATGTTCATCAAGGTGGGCTCGCAGGTCACCGTGAGCGACCTGCTGCACGGCATCATCATCCAGTCCGGCAACGACGCCAGCGTCGCCCTGGCCGAGCATATCGCCGGCAGCGAAGACGCGTTCGCCGACATGATGAACAAAACCGTGGCCGACCTGGGCATGACCAACAGCCACTTCATGAACCCGACCGGCCTGCCGAACCCAGAGCACTACTCGTCGGCTCATGACATGGCGATCCTGGCGCGCGCGATCATCCGCGTCGACCCGGTGCACTACGCGATCTACTCCCAGAAGGAGTTCTTCTGGAACAACATCAAGCAGCCTAACCGCAACCTGCTGCTGTGGCGTGACAAGACCGTCGACGGTCTGAAAACCGGCCACACCGAAGAAGCCGGCTACTGCATGGTGTCCTCGGCGGTACGTGACGGCCAGCGCCTGATCGCCGTGGTGTTCGGTACCAACAGCGAACAGGCCCGTGCGGCCGAGACACAGAAACTGCTGACCTATGGCTTCCGTTTCTTCGAAACCCAGACCTTCTACCAGAAGGGTGCTGAGCTGGCGACCGCGCCGGTGTGGAAAGGCGCGACCTCCCAGGTCAAGGCCGGCCTGGCCGAAGACCTGACCCTGACCATGCCTAAAGGCCAGCTGAAAAAGCTCGCTGCCAGCATGACCATGAACCCGCAATTGGTTGCGCCGATCGCCAAGGGCGACGTGATCGGTAAAGTCGAAGTGAAACTGGACGACAAGGTGGTGCACAGCGCCGACCTGATCGCGCTGGACGCCGTCGACGAAGGTGGTATCTTCCGCCGCGTGTGGGATAGCATCCGTCTATTCTTCTACGGCTTGTTCAACTGATTGTGTGCACCTGCAAAGCCCCGCGTTGATAAGACGCGGGGCTTTGCCGTCGCCACGGCTTACCGCTTACGAGGCTGTTCTGCCATGACCGATAAAGAAGTAAAGGCGCCCAAGATCGAGTTCCCGGTGACGGATTATCCCGTCAAGGTGATCAGCGATACCGGTGTTGGCAACAAAGACAAGATCCTCGACATCGTGCGTAAACACGCCACGATCAACGACAACCGTGTGGACGAACGCTCCAGTACCAACGGTAAATACACCACGATCCAGTTGCACATCGTGGCGACGGATCAGGACCAGCTCTACAACATCAACAGTGAACTGCGGGCCACCGGCTTCGTACACATGGTGTTGTGATGCCGCAGGTCCTGGGCTTTCGCGAGCTCGGCCAGATGGCCTACGAGCCCGTGTGGCATGCCATGCAGCGCTTCACCAACGAGCGCGGCACGTCGGCACCGGATGAGGTCTGGCTGGTGGAGCACCCGCCGGTATTTACCCAGGGCCAGGCCGGCAAGGCCGAACACCTGTTGCTGCCGGGGGATATTCCGGTGGTGCAGGTCGACCGAGGTGGCCAAGTGACTTACCATGGGCCCGGTCAGCTTGTCGCTTACCTGTTGTTGGACGTGCGCAAGCTGGGGTTTGGTGTGCGTGATCTGGTCAGCCGCATCGAGGCTTGCCTGATCGAGCTGCTGGCCAGTTATGGCGTGACCGCCGCCGCCAAGCCGGATGCTCCGGGGGTGTATGTGGACGGTGCGAAAATCGCCTCCCTGGGGCTGCGGATCCGCCACGGCTGTTCCTTTCATGGCCTGGCCCTGAACGTGGACATGGACCTGGCACCGTTCCGACGCATCAACCCGTGCGGTTATGCGGGGTTGGCGATGACACAACTGAGCGAGCACGTCACACCGATTAAATTTGCCGAGGTAAGTGCCCGGCTGCGTGCGCAGCTCGTCAAACACCTCGACTATGCTGAGCAGACGACCCTCACGGGCGGAATCGACTGATTATGACTACTGATGCAGTGCAAACCATGATCCCGACGCTGGACGTTACCGAGCGTCCGGCCCCGGCCCCGCGTGCCAAGGTGGAAGCCGGTGTCAAGCTGCGCGGCGCCGAGAAGGTTGCACGCATCCCGGTGAAGATCATTCCGACCACCGAACTGCCGAAAAAGCCCGACTGGATCCGCGTGCGCATCCCGGTCTCGCCGGAAGTCGACCGTATCAAGGCCCTGCTGCGCAAACACAAGTTGCACAGCGTGTGCGAAGAGGCCTCCTGCCCGAACCTGGGCGAGTGCTTCTCCGGCGGCACCGCCACCTTCATGATCATGGGTGACATCTGCACCCGTCGCTGCCCATTCTGCGACGTCGGCCACGGCCGGCCGAAGCCGCTGGACGTCAACGAGCCGCAAAGCCTGGCCATCGCCATCGCCGACCTTAAACTCAAATACGTGGTGATCACCTCGGTAGACCGCGACGATCTGCGTGACGGCGGTGCCCAGCACTTTGCCGACTGCATCCGAGAAATCCGCAAGCTGTCGCCCAACGTCGTGCTCGAAACCCTGGTGCCGGATTACCGGGGCCGTATGGACGTGGCGCTGGAAATCACCGCCGCCGAGCCACCGGATGTGTTCAACCACAACCTGGAAACCGTGCCGCGCCTGTACAAGGCTGCGCGTCCGGGTTCGGACTACCAGTGGTCGCTGACCCTGCTGCAGAAATTCAAGCAGATGATGCCGCACATCCCGACCAAATCCGGCCTGATGCTGGGGTTGGGCGAGACCGACGAGGAAGTGATCGAAGTCATGCAGCGCATGCGCGAACACGACATCGACATGCTGACCCTGGGTCAGTACCTGCAACCGTCGCGCAATCACTTGCCGGTACAGCGTTTTGTGCACCCGGACACCTTCGCCTGGTTCGCCGAGGAAGGCTACAAGATGGGCTTCAAGAACGTGGCATCGGGCCCGCTGGTACGTTCTTCGTACCACGCTGACGAGCAGGCCAAGCTGGTCAAGGCAAGCCTGATCTCCTGATCGGAGTTTAGATCCGGAGTGGGAGGGGCTTATGTGGGAGGGGGCTTGCCCCCGATAGCGGTAGGTCAGTCACTCCTGTGCTGGCTGATCCACCGCTATCGGGGCAAGCCCTCTCCCACATTCGTACTGCGTTAACCAGGGAGAGTTGTGTATGACCATTGCCGTTCCAGCCCTTCGTTCCGAAGGCACCATCGCCCTGATTGCACCTGCCGGCCCCGCCGCGCTGGATGTTGAAAAGGCTGGCCAATGGATGCGCACCCGCGGCTATGGTCTGCAAATTTTTCCTGGGGTGTATGAACGCGACGGCTACCTTGCCGGCAGCGATGAGGTGCGCTTGCGTGACCTGCACGCCGCTTTCGCCGACCCTGAAATCGATGCGATCTTCTGCCTGCGGGGCGGCTACGGCACGCCACGGCTGTTGGACTGTTTGGACTTCGACCTTCTGCGCGCCAATCCCAAGCCATTTGTCGGCTATAGCGACATCACCGCCCTGCACCTGGCTATCAATCGCCACGCGGGCTTCGTGACCTTTCACGGGCCGATGCTCAATGCCGACCTGCTCGGCGACAAGCAGCAACCTACCGAATCCTCATTGTTCAGCCTGCTGCGTGGGCAACTGGGCGCTGGCAGCGTGCTGACGCACCCCGTGGCCTACCCGCTGACCACTCTTGAGCCCGGCATTGCCTGTGGGCGTCTGCTGGGAGGCAACCTGTCGATGATTGCGGCGGTGATGGGTACGCCTTACGAAATCGATGCGCAAGGCATCATCCTGTTTATCGAGGACGTCAACGAGCCGATCTATCGCATCGATCGTCTGCTCACGCATTTGCGCCTGGCGGGCAAGTTGGCTCAGGTAGCTGGGGTGCTGGTCGGGGACGTGGCGGGAGTGGATAACGTCGCGCTGCAGCGCCTGCTCAAACAGACATTTGAACCGTTGTGCATTCCGGTGCTGGCCGGCTGGCGCAGTGGGCATTGCGATCCGAACCTGACCCTGCCGATGGGCGCGTGGGTGCGGCTGGATGCGGGAGAGCAGCGGGTGGTGTTGGAGCAGGATGTGGTCGTTACACTTTGAATCTGGGATCACTCGCTAAACCGCCATCGGGGGCAAGCCCCCTCCCACATTGATCAGTGATCGACATGACAACTCGGTCAGCTGTGGGAGGGGGCAAGCCCTCTCTCACATTGATCAGTGATCGACATGACAACTCGGTCAGCTGTGGGAGGGGGCAAGCCCCCTCTCACATTGATCAGTGATCGACATGACAACTCGGTCAGCTGTGGGAGGGGGCAAGCCCCCTCTCACATTGATCAGTGATCGACATGACAACTCGGTCAGCTGTGGGAGGGGGCAAGCCCTCTCTCACATTGATCAGTGATCGACATGACAACTCGGTCAGCTGTGAGAGGGGGCAAGCCCCCTCTCACATTGATCAGTGATCGACATGACAACTCGGTCAGCTGTGGGAGGGGGCAAGCCCTCTCTCACATTGATCAGTGATCGACATGACAACTCGGTCAGCTGTGGGAGGGGGCAAGCCCCCTCCCACATTGATCAGTGATCGACATGACAACTCGGTCAGCTGTGGGAGGGGGCAAGCCCTCTCTCACATTGATCAGTGATCGACATGACAACTCGGTCAACTGTGGGAGGGGGCTTGCCCCCGATAGCGATAGTCGCCATCAGCAGATCTAGCGGCTCTGCAGCGATTCCAGCAACTTCACCGTCGGATACCCATCCGCCGGCCAGCCCAGTGCCTGCTGCGCCGCGCGAATGGCCTTGCGGGTATTGGCGCCAATGATGCCGTCCGGGTTGCCCGCGTCATAGCCTTTGGCGCTGAGTGCCGTCTGCAGGTCAATGCGCTGCGTGCGGCTCAGGGGCAGTTCATCCTTCGGCCATTCGCCACGAATCACGCCACCGCCGCCAAAGCGCTCGGACAGCAGGCCGACCGCCAGCGCATAGGACGAAGAGTTGTTGTACTTGAGGATCGCGCGGAAGTTATCCAGTACCAGGAACGCCGGGCCACGGTAACCCGCCGGCAGCAGCAGCGCGGCGGAGAGTTGATCGACGTTGGGCGGCATGCTGGCGCCCGATGGCAATTGGATGCCCAATTTCAGCCATTCGGCGACGGTCTTGCGCGTGCCGCCGTCCGCCAGGGCGTAATCGAAGCTGGATGGCAGTTGCTTGACCTCAAAGCCCCACGGCTGGCCTTTCTGCCAGCCGGAGCTTTGCAGGTAGTGAGCGGTGGAGGCGAGGGCGTCGGCCGGGCTGTTCCAGATATCGCGGCGGCCGTCGCCGTCAAAGTCCACGGCGTGGGTGTTGTAGGTGGTCGGGATAAATTGGGTCTGGCCCATGGCCCCGGCCCAGGACCCCTTCATCTGGTCGGCGGCGATATCGCCGTGTTGGATGATCTGCAGCGCCGCCAGCAATTGCGCCTGGGCGAACGCCGGTCGGCGGCCTTCGTAGGCCAGGGTCGCCAGGGAGCGGATCACCGAATTGTTGCCCTGGAACTGGCCGAAGTTACTTTCCATGCCCCACACCGAAACCAATGCCTGACGGTCGACGCCATAGCGTTGTTCGATGCTTTGCAGGATGTCGGCATATTTGATCAGCAGCGCCTGGCCATTGCGCACGCGTACCGGCGACAGGGCGCCGTCGAGGTATTCCCAAACCGGGCGAGAAAATTCCGGTTGGCTGCGGTCGGCGCGTATCACCGCCATGTCAGGGGTGACATTGGCGAAGGCCGTGTCGAACACCGCAGGCGCGATGCCGGCCTTCAGGGCCTCCACACGAAAGCCGGCCTGCCATTCGGCAAAGGTCTGGGTCGGTTGGATATCCAGGTTGTCCACGGCCAGCGGGGCCACGACAGCGGGCGCTACCACAGGGGCGGTCTGGAGTGAGGGCAGGGGCTGGGCGTCGGCGGCGGTAGGTTTTTCCGCGCAGGCGACGAGCAGGATGAGGCTGGAGGCAGCAATCAATTGGCGCAGGTGCCAACGACGGGAAAGACTAGAGGGCATGCACAGGTCCAGGGATTACAAATCAGGTGCAGACCTTATCATGCCAAAGGGGCGCTTGCCTTCAGGCAGCCAGAAAGTAAGAAGCCTCCCAGCTGTTAGACTGGAAGGCTTCGCGGCGGTAACTGCCTTTGCCCTTGCCGGCGCGTTCCTGACGGCTGCGGAACAGTGGCTGGGCGATGATGGATTTGGCCTTGTTGGGGCCATGCTTGGATGGCTTTTTGCTCATGGTCGGTACTCTCGATAGGTGGTTACAACGGCGCAAATCATCTGCCGAAGTTTGACCGCTGTAAAGCCCGACACGTTTTTTGAAATGTTAACGCGGTCAACAGGTGGGAGGGTTATTCGGCGGGAAGTGTCAGGCGTTGCCCGGACATCAGCAGCGCCAGACGACTCAGGCTCATCCACGGCGAGCCGGCCGCTTGTCCTTTGATCTGCGCATCGATGCGCTGAGCTTCCAGCAACAGTTGCGCCCAGCGTTGCGCCGAGTGCCGTTGCAGGGCTTTGCTCATCAAGGGTTTGCGCTTGTCCCATATCGGCGGCCGGGCCTGGCTGAAGCACTTGTCCAGCGGCGTGCCCTGGCTGTATTGCAGGGAAATATTGGCCAGCACCCGCAATTCACGGGCCAGGGCCCACAGAATCACCGGCGGCTCCACCCCTTCGCCGCGCAGGCCTTCGAGCATGCGCAGGGCGTGGGCGGGTTCGCCGTTGAGAATCGCATCCACCAGTCCGAATACGTCAAAGCGCGCGCTATCCGCCACGGCGCCCTGGACGGTTTCGACGGTAATATGCCCGTCTTCTGCCATCAGCTTGAGCTTTTCGATCTCCTGGGCGGCGGCGAGCAAGTTGCCTTCGACCCGTGCCGCAATCAGCTCGACCGCGTCCTGGGTCGCTGCCAGCCCCGATTGAGACAGGCGCTGGCGAATCCATTGCGGCAACTGGTTGCTGTCCACCGGCCAGATCTGGATGAACTGGGTCTGTGCACCTTCGACCAGGGCCTTGCCCCATTTGGTTTTCTGCGCACTGCCGTCGAGTTTGGGCAGGCTGATCAGCAGCACGGTGTCCTCGGCGGGGCGCGCGCAGTATTCCATCAAGGCGGCGGCGCCTTTGTCACCGGGCTTGCCCGAAGGCAGGCGCAGTTCCAGCAGGCGCTTTTCGGCGAACAACGACATGCTCGCACCAGCTTGCAGCAACGTGCCCCAGTCGAAACTGGCGTCCGCGCTGAAGACCTGGCGTTCATCGAAACCTTGCTGGCGTGCGGCCGTGCGAATGGCGTCCGCAGCTTCCTGGCACAGCAGCGGGTCATCGCCGCTGACAATATAGACAGGCGCAAGGCCACCTTGCAGGTGTTTGGCGAGTTGGGCGGGAGCGAGTTTCATAGGCAGGGCGAACGGGGCGCCTGGGGCGCCCCGTCGGGCTTACTCGACCGGAACCGGTACTTCGACAGGCGATTGTTTCGGCGTGTTGTCTTCGTACTCTTGGGCTGCTTTCAGGGCATCGGCTTCGGCCTTGGCCTTGTTGTCAGCCGTACGTTGCAGCTCCTCCAACTGCTGCGGAGTGAGCAATTGCAGGCGCAGCATCATGCGCTGGATCAGCTCGCGACGCATTTCCTTGCGCACTTGGATAACTTCCGAATCCGAACCCACCAGGTTGTTGCCATCGTGGCTCACGACCTTCTGCACCTGGATCTTGTCACCCATCAACGGCAGGTGGTCACGGCCCTGCACTTCAAACATGAGCAGGGTGCTCAGTTCGACGTCCGAGGCACGGCCTGCACTGGCGTAGCTCAGGTTACGCTGGGTTTCTTTCTCGTCCACCAGCACCAGCTTGTAGGGCGCACCGGCGTAGACGCGCACGCCGCTGTTTTCCAGGACCTGACGCAGTTGCGTCACGGTTTCGCCGTAGGCGTTGCGGGCACTGAGATCCAGTTCCTTGATCGTCAGGTCGTTGGTGCCGGTACCGCGCAGCTGGAAGCCGCAAGCGCTCAGCAGCACGGCAAGGCCCATAACCAGCAGATTGCGTTTGATCATTTTGTTGCTCCCCTTGAAACCAGGCGGGCCTTATCGCGGCCCCGAAGGTTTAATTCGGCGCAGGGCTCAAGCCCTGCGCCCGATCCGATTAGCTGGCGACGATATTGACCAGTTTGCCAGGCACAACGATTACTTTGCGAATCGTCAGGCCTTCGGTAAAGCGCAGCACGTTCTCATTGCTGCGCGCGGCCGCTTCGACGTCTTCGCGGCTGGCGCTGGCCGGCATGTCGATCTGGCCACGCAGTTTGCCGTTGACCTGGATCACCAGTTGCAGCGTGTCCTGGACCAGGGCGCTGTCATCGGCCACCGGCCAGCGGGCGTCGATGACGGCGTCGCTGTGGCCAAGGCGGCTCCACAGTTCGTGGCTGATGTGCGGCGTGATCGGAGCCAGCAGCAGGGTGACCGTTTCCAGGCCTTCCTGTACCAGCGCGCGGTCCTGCTCGGTAGCCTGCGGGGCTTTTTCCAGCACGTTCATCAGCGTCATCACCTGGGCGATGGCGGTGTTGAACTTGTGGTTCTGGCCCACGTCCTGGCTGGCTTGCTTGATGGCCAGGTGAATGCTGCGGCGAATGGCTTTCTGCTCGTCGTTCAACGCGGCTACGTCCAGCCTGGCCGGCAGGCCCTGGCTTACGTGGGCATGGGCCAGGCGCCAGACGCGCTTGAGGAAGCGGTGCGAACCTTCCACGCCGGAGTCGGACCATTCGGCGCTCATGTCAGGCGGCGAGGCGAACATCATGAACAGGCGGCAAGTGTCGGCGCCGAACTGGTCAATCATCGACTGCGGGTCGACGCCGTTGTTCTTGGACTTGGCCATCTTCTCGGTGCCACCGATTTCCACCGGCAGGCCGTCGGCGATCAGTTTGGCGCTGATGACCTTGGCTTTGCTGTCACGCTCCAGCTCGACGTCCGCCGGGTTGAACCAGGTATAGGCGCCATTGGCTTCACGGCGATAGTAGGTCTCGGCGATCACCATGCCCTGGGTCAGCAGGTTCTTGAACGGCTCGTTGGATGTCACCAGGCCTTCGTCACGCATCAGCTTGTGGAAGAAACGCGCGTACAGCAGGTGAAGGATGGCGTGTTCGATACCCCCGATGTACTGGTCCACCGGCAGCCAATGGTCGGCTGCGGTTTTTTCCACCAGGCCGCCTTCGTAGTGAGGCGAGGCGTAGCGCGCGTAGTACCACGAGGACTCGACGAAGGTGTCCATGGTGTCGGTTTCACGCTTGGCCGGCTGGCCGCATTTCGGGCAGCTGCATTCGTAGAACTCGGGCATGCGCGCCAGCGGCGAACCGGCGCCGTCCGGCACTACGTCTTCAGGCAGAACTACCGGCAGTTGATCTTCCGGCACCGGCACGTCGCCGCAGCTGGCGCAGTGGATGATCGGGATCGGGCAGCCCCAGTAGCGCTGGCGGCTGATGCCCCAGTCGCGCAGGCGGAACTGAGTGCGCGAGGCACCAAGGTTTTTCTTGATCAACGCCACTTCGACAGCGTCGAAAGCGCCGGCGAAATCCAGGCCGTCGAACTCGCCGGAATTGATCAGCGTGCCGTGCTCGCCGTAGGCGTCCTGCCACGGTGCCGGGTTGGTATCGCCCGAGCTGGTGCGCACGACTGATTTGATCGGCAGGTTGTACTGGGTGGCGAATTCGAAATCGCGTTCATCGTGAGCCGGCACGGCCATGACCGCGCCATCGCCGTAGTGCATCAGCACGTAGTTGGCGACCCATACCGGCAATTTTTCGCCGGTCAGTGGGTGCTCGACGAACAGGCCGGTCGGCAGGCCTTTTTTCTCCTGGGTGGCGACGTCGGCTTCGGCCACGCTGCCACCTTTGCATTCGGCGATGAACGCCTGCAGCTCAGGGTTGTTCTGTGCGGCCTGGGTGGCCAACGGGTGTTCGGCGGCCACGGCGACGTAGGTCGCGCCCATCAGGGTGTCCGGGCGGGTGGTGAACACCTTGAGGGTGCCCGCTTCGCCGATGGAGTCGACGTTGTACGGGAATTGCACTTCCATGCCCTTGGATTTGCCGATCCAGTTGCGCTGCATGGTCTTGACCTGCTCCGGCCAGCCCGGCAGATCATCCAGGCTCGACAACAGCTCATCGGCGTAGGCGGTGATCTTGAAGTAGTACATCGGGATTTCGCGCTTTTCGATCAGCGCGCCGGAGCGCCAGCCGCGACCGTCGATCACCTGCTCGTTGGCCAGCACGGTCTGGTCGACCGGGTCCCAGTTCACGGTGCCGCTCTTTTTATAGATCACGCCTTTTTCGAACAGGCGAGTGAACAGCCATTGTTCCCAGCGGTAGTAATCCGGCTTGCAGGTGGTCACTTCGCGCGACCAGTCCACCGCCAGGCCCAGGCTGCGCAGCTGGGTCTTCATGTAGGCGATGTTTTCGTAGGTCCACTTGGCGGGCGCTACGTTGTTTTTCATCGCGGCGTTTTCCGCCGGCATGCCGAAGGCGTCCCAACCCATGGGTTGCAGTACGTTCTTGCCTTGCATGCGCTGGTAGCGTGAGATCACGTCGCCGATGGTGTAGTTACGCACGTGCCCCATGTGTAGCTTGCCGCTGGGGTAAGGGAACATCGACAGGCAGTAGAACGTCTCCTTGCCCGGCTGTTCACTGACTTCAAAGGACTTCTGCTCGTCCCAGAAGGCTTGGGCGGCATTTTCTATTTCACGGGGCTGATATTGTTCGTGCATGGCTACTTTTTGAACTGAATAGGGGTGGCCTAATCCTCTTCGGTGCATTGTCCAGGGAGATCGACACCCAAAAGCGGCGCGTCGGTGCCCGAACCTGCGGGAAGTGGAGTTACAGGAAGCGCCGTAGCATACATGACCCCACTCTATCGAGGGAAACCCTGATTGCGCGGCCGAGGCCGTCTGTCGCGGCGCCGGGCAGGCGCAGCCACGGGGGCTACGCTGTTTATTGGGGAGCAAGTCTTTCTTCAATGAGGTGAGGGGATGGTTGAATCGCAGCGAATCGCAACGAAACCGGAAATCTACGAAGGACTGATCGACCGATTGGGTCGTGCATTGGATGCAGCGAGAACGGCTGGCCGATTGCGGGATGAGCGGCCTGTTGAGTTGGAACTGCGCGGTTTGAGCCGCGCGGAGTTGGAACTGATCAAGGCTTACCTGGAACGCAACAAGCGCAGTGCGCCTCCCCTGGCAACCCCGCCGGTCAAGGAGCCCACGCACTCTGCCAAGGTGGTGTGGCTCAAGGATGTGTCCGAGGGTCGTGGTCGGGAAAGGTTTCGGTCCGCCCGCAAGCAATAAGCTCTCCCCATGAACAGCACCCTTGTACACCGTCACAAATGTCACCGTCAGGGCTGTCGCTGAACCGCGCTACACCTTAGGCTTCGGGCATCTATGGAGATGCCCGATGCCTATTCGCTATTTCATCAAACAGTTGCTCCTGCCGCCCGGCATCCTTTTGCTGTTGCTGGCGCTTGCCTGGTGGTTTCGTCGCAGCCGTCCCAGGCTGGCCGGCGCGTGCTTTGCCCTCGGGTTTGGCGGTATGTGGCTGATCAGCCTGCCCGTGATGGTGGAGTGGGGCGCGCGCGCGCTTGAGACCGAGCCACCGCTGGCCCTTGAGGATTGGTCGAGCCTGGCCCAGCGTGCCGACGCCATTGTCGTGCTGGGCTCCGGGCGCGAGCGCGGTGACCCGGCCTGGGGCGCCGACCAGCCTACCGGTATCGGCCTGGAGCGCCAGCGCTATGCCGCACGCCTGGCCAAGGCATCGGGGTTGCCGGTGCTGACCACCGGCGGCCTGCATTACGGCACGCCGCCCAGCGAAGCGCAGTTGATGGCGGTGTCGATGCAGGATGACTTCGGTGTGACCGTGCGCTGGAAGGAAGAACGCAGCCGGACCACTTGGGAAAACGCGCAGATGAGTGCCGAGGTGCTGTTGCCCCAGGGCATCAAGCGCGTGGTCGTCGTGACCCAGGCCTGGCACATGCCGCGTTCGGTGTGGAGTTTTGAAAAGGCCGGCTTTACCGTCGTGCCCGCGCCGGTGGGGTTCCTGGGCGTGGACAACGCCCGGCCGCTGGGCGGCTGGATGCCCGAGTTCAAGTCGGTGTGGCAGAGCGGGCAATTGATCAACGAGGCGGTGGGACAGGTGGGGTATCGGTTGTTCTATCGATAACACCGCAGGCAAAGGTGGGAGGGGGCAAGCCTCCTCCCGCATTGGCTTTGCATTGTGTCGTTAGACGGTTTTGGCCATCCGACCTGCCAGCAGCGCCCAACCAAACAACACCAGGCACACGATGATCAGCGGCCACGAGCGCCATTGCAGATACGGCGTGAGCTCGTGCATCGGCACCACTTCGCCGTACAGGATGCCGCGTTCGAATTGCGGGATCTGCGCAGTGATCTGCCCAAACGGGTTGATCAGACCGGTCACGCCATTATTGGTGGCGCGGATCATCCAGCGACCGGCTTCGAGCGCGCGCATCTGCGCCATCTGCAGATGCTGCAACGGGCCGATGGAGCGCCCGAACCACGTGTCGTTGCTGATGGTCAGCAACAGGTCGCTCTGGGCCGAGAGGCCTGCGGCGAATTCCGGGTAAACCACTTCGTAGCAAATGAACGGTGCGATCTGATAGCCCTTGGCTTGCAGCATCGGCTGGTCGGACGGGCCGCGCGCGAAGTCGGACATGGGCAGGTCAAAGAACGCGATCAGCCCGCGCAGCATGTCCTGGAGCGGTACGTACTCACCGAAAGGCACCAGTTTCTGCTTCAAGTAGGTGCCGTCGCCTTCGCCCACTACGGTAATGCCGTTGAAATAGCGCTTCTGATGGCGCACTTCCTGGCGAATCGGTACACCGGTGATGAGCGCGGTATGCCGATCGGCGGCAAACTTGCCCATCATGCCCAGGTAGCCCTCTACCGACTCCTTGAGCACCGGCACGGCGGTTTCCGGCCATACCAGCAGGTCGACAGGCTTGGACGTGAAGCTCATGTCACGGTACAGCGCCAACTGCGCGTTGAGCTGCTCCGGGTCCCACTTGATGCTCTGCTCAACGTTGCCCTGAATGGCCGCCACGCTGAGCGGGGCGCCAGAAGGGCTGGTCCAGGCGTGATGCTTGAGGGCCAGGCCGATAGCCCACGGCGCAACCAGCAGCACCAGGCCCGCGCCGACAAACGCATTGCGCTTGCCGGCCAGCAAGCGCGGCAGGTTGCACAGCAAAGCGGCTGTGAGTGCCAGGGCAAAGGAAATCAGCCACATGCCGCCGACGGGCGCCAGGCCGCTGAGCGGGCCATCGAGTTGGCTGTAGCCGGAGTAGAGCCACGGGAACCCAGTGAGGAACCACCCGCGAAACGCCTCCTGGCCCACCCACAATGCGGCAAACGTCAGTGCATCCGCCAACGGTGCTTCATTGCGACGCAACCAGCGCGCCCACAGCCAGGCCGGCAGGGCGAAGAACCAGGCAATCGCAGCGGTGAACAGCAGCATCAGGAAACCCGCCAGCAGCACCGAGGCGCCGCCGAAGTGGTGGATGCTGTAGTAGATCCAGCTGGTGCCGGCCCCGAACAGGCCGAAACCGAAGCACCAGCCGCGCCCCAGGGCCTGGCGTGGGGTCAGTTCCCGCAGCCCGACATAGAACAGTCCCACGGCCACCAGCGCAAACGGCCATAGGTCGAATGGCGCCAACGCCAGGGTGGTGATGGCGCCGGCCACCACGGCCAGCAGGTTACCGGGCCAGCCGGGTGCGATGAGACGGCGCATGTCAGTCCTTAGCGGGCGATAGGTGTCAAACGAATCAAGTGGATACGGCGGCTGTCGGCATTCAGGATGCGGAAGCGATAAGCGCCGATCTCGGTGGTTTCGTTACGCTTGGGCAAGTGCCCGAACGCACTCATCACTAGGCCTCCCACCGTGTCGAACTCATCATCGGAGAATTCGCTGTCAAAGAACTCGTTGAAGTTCTCGATCGGCGTCAACGCCTTGATCAGGAAATCGCCACTGGGCAGAGGCTTGATGTAGCTGTCTTCTTCGACGTCGTGCTCGTCTTCGATGTCGCCGACGATCTGCTCCAGTACGTCTTCGATGGTCACCAGGCCCGCCACGCCGCCGTATTCGTCGATCACGATGGCCATGTGGTTGTGGTTGGCACGAAATTCACGCAGCAGAACGTTCAGGCGCTTGGACTCCGGCACGAACGTGGCCGGGCGCAGCAGGTCCTTGATGTTGAAACTGTCGCCGTTCTCCTTGAGGATCAGTGGCAGCAGGTCCTTGGCCAGCAGCACGCCCATGACGTCGTCATGGCTTTCACCGATGACCGGGTAGCGCGAGTGCGCCGAGTCGATCACGGCCGGGAGGAACTCCCGTGGAGTCTGGGTCGCCTTGATGCTGATCATCTGCGAACGCGGGACCATGATGTCCCGGACCTGCAGGTCAGCCACCTGGATGGCGCCTTCGACGATGGCCAGCGCTTCGCTGTCCAGCAACTTGTTCTGATGGGCCTCGCGCAGCAGCTCCAGCAGCTCCTGGCGGTTTTTCGGCTCGTGGGCAAAAGCCTGGGTCAGCTTACCCAGCCAAGACTTTTGCCCGTTGCTCGATCGGTCTTCGCTCATAGCGATTACTCTGAATCCTTTGTTGTTACAGTTGAGTGTTTTTTACGCTTCGTCATCTGCGTAGGGGTCCGGATGACCCAATTGGGCAAGCAACGTTCGTTCCAGTGCTTCCATTTCCTCGGCTTCATCATCGTCTATATGGTCGTAACCCAAGAGATGCAAGCAGCCGTGGATGACTAGATGGGCCCAGTGGGCCTCAAGTTCCTTGCCTTGTTCCCTGGCTTCGCGCTCGACGACTTCGACGCAGATCACCAGGTCACCCAGCAATGGGATGTCCAGCAACTCGTCGGGAACGTCGGCGGGGAAGGACAGCACGTTGGTCGCGTAGTTTTTCTGACGCCAGGTGTGGTTCAGTTCGCGGCCCTCGGGCTCATCCACCAGACGAATGGTCAGCTCCGAGTCGGCGGAGCGCTGGCGCAGCGCCAAGGCGCACCATTGCCGGAACTGTTCTTCGCTGGGGGCCGGCGCTTCGGTGGCCAGTTGCAGGTCAAGCTCAAGCATCGCGGCGAACGTCCTTGGCCGGTGCGTCATCGCGGTGGTCGAAGCGCTCGTAGGCTTCGACAATGCGCTGCACCAACGGGTGGCGCACCACGTCCTTGGGCATGAAGTGCGTGAAGCTGATACCCGGCACGTCCTTGAGCACCTCGATCACCTGGGCGAGGCCCGACTTGGTACCTTTGGGCAGGTCGACCTGGGTGACGTCGCCGGTAATCACGGCCGTGGAACCGAAACCGATACGGGTGAGGAACATCTTCATCTGTTCGACGGTAGTGTTCTGGCTTTCGTCGAGGATGATGAAACTGTTGTTCAGCGTCCGGCCGCGCATGTACGCCAGCGGGGCGATCTCGATCACTTGGCGCTCGATCAGCTTGGCCACGTACTCGAAGCCGAGCATCTCGTAGAGCGCATCGTAGAGCGGGCGCAGGTACGGGTCGATCTTCTGGGCCAGGTCGCCGGGCAGGAAACCGAGCTTTTCGCCAGCCTCGACCGCCGGGCGTACCAGCAGGATGCGGCGCACTTGCTCGCGCTCCAGGGCATCCACCGCGCAGGCCACGGCCAGGTAGGTCTTGCCGGTGCCGGCCGGGCCGATGCCGAAGTTGATGTCGTTGCCGAGAATCTCTTTGACGTAGCGCTGCTGATTCAAGCCGCGCGGGCGAATCATGCCTTTCTTGGTGCGCAGGGCCACGCTGGCTTCGGCCACCGGGTTGTTGGCCAGGTCTTCCACGGCCGACTCCTGCAGGTACAGGTGCACGGTTTCCGGGAACAACTCGCTGCCCTTCGTCTCGCGATAGAGACGGCGCAGCAGGTTTTCTGCGGACGTAGTGTGTTGGGGTTCACCAATGAGCTCGAACTGATTGCCGCGGTTGCGGATCTCGATGCTCAGGCGTTGTTCGATCAAGCGCAGGTGCTCGTCGAACTGTCCGCACAGATTGGCGAAACGGCGAGCCTCAAACGGCTCGAGGATAAAACGATGGGGTTCTGCGATGGGTGCGTTCAAGGTTGCTTTTAGCCGCCCTTTGGCTGTTTAGGTGAAAGAGAGGATAACGCCAGTGACGCGGGTACGAAAGCACTTACGTCATTGGATGTTGCACGGTTCCAATGTGGAGGGGGCAAGCCCCCTCTCACATTTATTGCACCAGCGAGCCGCGCAACGAGTGCGGCTGCGCCGCGTCGATATGCACATCGGCAAACTGACCGATCAATGTCGGATTATCGCAGCGGAAGTTGACGATCCGGTTGTTCTCGGTACGGCCCTGCAATTCTCCAGGATCTTTCTTCGAATAGTCAGTGACCAGGATGCGCTGGATCGAACCGACCATTTGTCGGCTGATCTCGAAGCCCTGCTGGTTCAGGCGGTGTTGCAGGGCATTCAGGCGTTCTTTCTTCACCGCCTCCGGCGTTTCGTCTACCAGGTCGGCGGCCGGGGTGCCGGGGCGTTGGCTGTAAACGAACGAGTAGGAGAAATCGAAGCCGACGTCTTCGATCAGCTTCATGGTCTGCTGGAAGTCTTTCTCGGTTTCACCGGGGAAGCCCACGATAAAGTCCGAGCTGATGCACATACCAGGCACCGCCGCGCGCAATTTGCGCAGCTTGGATTTGTATTCCAGGACGGTGTGGTTGCGTTTCATGGCCGACAGGATGCGGTCCGAGCCCGATTGCACCGGCAGATGCAGATGTTTGACCAGCTCCGGCACCTCGGCATGGGCCTGGATCAGGCTGTCGGAAAACTCCAGCGGGTGCGAGGTGGTGTAGCGAATGCGCTCGATGCCATCAACCGCCGCGACCACGCGGATCAGCTCGGCGAGGTCCGCCAGCCGCCCGTCGTGGGTCTGGCCGCGATAACCGTTGACGTTCTGGCCCAGCAGGGTCACTTCACGCACGCCGTTCTCGGCCAGGTGGATGATTTCCGCCAGCACATCGTCGAACGGTCGGCTGACTTCTTCACCACGGGTATAAGGCACGACGCAGAAGGTGCAGTACTTGCTGCAGCCTTCCATCACCGATACGTAGGCGCTCGGGCCATCGATGCGCGGCTCGGGCAGGTGATCGAATTTTTCGATCTCAGGGAAAGAGACATCGACCTGCGGCAGCTTGGTCACGCGCGCGGCATCAATCATCTCGGGCAGACGGTGCAGGGTCTGTGGGCCGAACACCACGTCGACATAGGGCGCGCGGTCGCGGATCGCGGCGCCTTCCTGGCTGGCCACGCAACCGCCGACGGCGATCACCATGTCGGGATTGGCCAGTTTCAGTTCGCGCCAGCGGCCCAGTTGCGAGTACACACGGTCCTGGGCCCGTTCGCGGATCGAGCAGGTATTGAGCAGGATCACGTCGGCATCTTCGGCGCGGGCGGTGACTTCCAGGGCCTGGTGTTCGCCCAGCAGATCGACCATGCGCGAGCTGTCGTACTCGTTCATCTGGCAACCGTGGGTTTCGATGTAAAGCTTCTTGGCCATGGGAATCGTCAACTGGTGGTAAAGAACCGCGCATTATAGGGGGCATGCCCATTGGTTCCTAGCGTTGTGCATCGGGTGCCATGCTATAGTTCGCGCCCTCTTTTATATCCCCGATGTGTTGTTCGCCCACCATGACCAAACGTGAAGCTCCAATCTACAAGGTGATTTTCCTCAACCAGGGCCAGGTGTTCGAAATGTACGCCAAGCAGATCTATCAAAGTGATCTGTGGGGGTTCCTGGAGGTGGAAGAGTTCGTCTTTGGCGAGCGCACCCAGTTGGTCGTCGACCCGGGCGAGGAGAAACTCAAGGCGCAATTCGAAGGCGTGGTGCGCAGTTTCGTGCCGATGCACTCGATTGTGCGCATTGATGAAGTCGAGCGCCTGGGCACGCCGAAGATCAGCGAAGCGCGAGGCGTGAGCAACGTCATGCCGTTTCCGATGCCGATGCCTGAGAAGTAGAGCGTTAGAGTGCGTCGTGCCCTTCGCGGGCTTGCCCGCTAAGTGGCCGTCAGATGCAACGCAGAGTCAGGGCAGGGGTGAGAACGGCGAACGTCCGTCGGCGCTCTGCAATTCCAGCAGGTACTTGCGGAAGATCTGGCCCAGCACCTGGGTCGCCACTTCCAGCTCATCGCGCTTCATGTGCTCGGCGACCTCGTCGGCCGTGTCCAGTGCGTCTTCGGCGCCGTTCACCGCCGCCATCTTCAATACGATGTACGCCTGGACGTTATTGACCGGCACCCCTTCACCGCGCATGTACATGTTGCCCAGCTCGAATTGCGCCTGCGCGTGACCTTGCAACGAGGCTTTCTCGAAGTAGCTCAAGGCTTTGTTGAGGTCCTGGGCTGGGTTTTTGCTGTCGTGGTAATACGCGCCCAACTCGTATTGCGCCTGGGCATCGCCCTCGTCAGCCTGTTTCTGGCACGCGCTCAGGGCTTCGGCCTGGGTGTCTGGCTGGGTATTGAGGGTGCAGCGACCCATCGCTGGGATTAACAACGAGTTGCCGCCTGCTTGTGCATGTGCCAGCAGCGGCTGAAGGAGCAACAGGCAGCCCAGAACCAGGGTGCGGCCGGTGCGTTTCATGGGAATCGACTTACCTCTGACGGGGCGCGCGGACCCTCGCGGGATCCAATAAGCGCGCATTATGAAATAAGCAGGCCCCTGCTTACAAAGTCTTTACTCGTTTTTCTGCCGGTTGGGCAAGTTATCTGCTGGATTGCGGATGATTTCTTGCGAAAAAGCCGGAAATATCTGTAAGCAAAGCGCCCAGCCAGGCGCCACGTGGGTGGCGCCTGGTAGATACGGCCGTTTATTTCAGCGCGGCAAAGGCGCGTTCAGCGGCGTCCAGGGTCAGTTTCAGCTCAGCGTCGCCATGGGCGATCGAGGTGAAACCGGCTTCAAACGCGCTCGGCGCCAGGTACACGCCGCCTTCAAGCATCAGGTGGAAGAAGCGTTTGAACAGGTCCGCATCGCTGCCCATCACGTCGTCGAAGGTGACGATATCGTCGGCGCCGCTGAAGTACAGGCCGAACATGCCGCCGGCCTGGGTGGTGACGAATGGGATACCGGCGGCATCGGCGCGCTGTTGCAGGCCGTCCAGCAGGCGGGTGGTGTAGTCGGTGAGTTCGGCGTGGAAGCCCGGACGGCTGATCAACCGCAGGGTTGTGAGGCCGGCGGCCATGGCCAGCGGGTTACCCGACAATGTGCCAGCCTGGTACACCGGCCCCAGCGGCGCGATGTGTTGCATGATCTCGCGCTTGCCGCCGAAGCAGCCCACCGGCATGCCGCCGCCGATGATCTTGCCAAAGGTGCTCAGGTCCGGTGTGACGCCGTAGTGCGCCTGGGCGCCGCCTAAGGCTACGCGGAAACCGGTCATCACTTCGTCGAAGATCAGCACCACGCCATGTTTGTCGCACTGCGCGCGCAGGCCTTCGAGGAAACCCGGGGCCGGCGGTACGCAGTTCATGTTGCCGGCCACCGGCTCGACGATGATGCAGGCCACGTCCTGGCCCACTTCGCTGAGCATCTGCTCGACGGCGGCGATATCGTTGAACGGCAGGGTCAGGGTGTGTTTGGCGAACGCCGCCGGCACACCGGCCGAGCTCGGTACGCCTTGGGTCAGCGCGCCGGAACCGGCCTTGACCAGCAGGCTGTCGGAATGGCCGTGGTAGCAGCCTTCAAACTTGATGATGCTGTCGCGACCGGTGAAGCCTCGGGCCAGGCGAATCGCACTCATCGTGGCTTCGGTGCCGGAGCTGACCATGCGCACCATCTCCATCGACGGCACGATCGAACACACCAGATCAGCCATCTCGGTTTCCATGGCGGTCGGCGCGCCATAGGACAGGCCGTGTTCCAACTGCCTGCGTACCGCGTCCAGCACGTCCGGGTGGCTGTGACCGAGGATCATCGGGCCCCAGGAACCCACGTAGTCCACGTAGCGCTTGTCATCTTCGTCGGTGACGTAGGCGCCTTCGGCATGCTTGAAAAACAACGGCGTGCCGCCCACGCTTTTGAATGCACGCACGGGGGAGTTCACACCGCCGGGGATGTGTTTCTGGGCATTGGCAAACAGGGTTTCGGAACGGGACATAAACGGGCTCTCTACACTGAAGATTTAAGAAGGTCGTTGAAGGCGCGGGCGCGGCGCGTCACTTCCTGGGTGCTGTCGGCGCCGAACAGGCCATGGACCACCGCGAGCAGGTCGGCACCGTGCGCCACCAGCGGCTCGGCGTTCTCGAGGGTGACGCCGCCGATCGCACAGATCGGCAGGTGCAGGCGCTTGCGCGCATCGGCGAGCATTTGCAGGGTGGCGGCCGGCGCACCGGGCTTGGTGTTGGAGTTGAAGAAGCGGCCGAAGGCGACATAGCTGGCGCCTTCCCTGGCGGCCTGCTCGGCCAGTTCGATCTGGCTGTGGCAAGTGGCGCCGATGATGGCTTTGGGACCGAGCAGTGCGCGGGCCGGGGTGAGCGGGCCATCGGTCTGGCCCAGATGCACACCGACGCCCAGGCGCGCGGCCAGTTCGGCATCGTCGTTGATGATTAATTGGGTTTTGTAGCGCGAGCACAGTTCCCGCAGCGTTTGAGCTTCGCGCAGGCGGCGCGCTTCATCGTTACTTTTGTCGCGGTACTGCAGCAGCGTCACGCCGCCGTCCAGCGCCGCTTCGACGTAAGCGAGGAATTTGCCGGCCAACAGTTGGCTGTCGGTAATGGCATAAAGGCCACGTAATTTCATCGGGCATGTCCCTTGAAGTGGCGAGCAGGCGCCTACGAGCAGAAATCCAGCGGCAGCCGGCGCGGAACGAACTGGCCCTGGCCGAGTTGTTCAGCATCACGCAGCGTGCGCCAAGTGTAGTTGAGGGCCGATTGCACGGCGCTGGCCAGGCCTTCGCCCTGGGCGATACGCCCGGCCAGCGCACTGGCCAGGGTGCAACCCGAACCGTGATAGCTGCCCGGCAGGCGCTGACAGGTGAAGGTCTGGCGCGTGCCGTCGCGGCTATACAGGCGATTGTGCACTTCATGCTCGTCGCCATGCCCACCGGTAATCAACAGGTGCTGGATAAACGGCAGCAGCTTGTCGGCGCACTCGTCCGCCGTGCCTTCGGGCAGTTCAGCGAGGATGCGGGCCTCGGGCAGGTTCGGCGTGGCAATCAGCGACAGAGGCAACAGCCGCTCCCGCATGGCGTAGCCCACTTCATCCTTGCCCAGGCTGCCGCCGCCGCCGGCACGCAGCACCGGGTCGCAGACCACCGGCAGGTGCGGGTGCGCCTGCAGCAGCTCGACCACGGTGTCGACCATCGCGGTGGAGCCGAGCATGCCCAGCTTGACCGCGGCCACCTCGGAGTCGCTGAGCACGGCGTTGGCCTGGGCCAGCACCCACTCGCGGTCGAGCACGCGGAAGTCGCTGACGTTGACTGTGTTTTGCACGGTCAGCGCGGTAACGGCCGCAGCAGCATGACAACCCTGGGCGAGCAGGGCTTCGATATCTGCCTGCAGGCCGGCGCCACCACTGGGATCATGGCCGGAGAGACAGAGGACAACAGGGCGAGAGCTGTAGATATTCATGGTGGGCGAGCTTACCACCAAACGCTTTTTGCGTGGCCTTCGGGCAGTGCTTGAATTTCACTCTGAAGGCTTCGCGCTTGCGCGGCTTTAACAGCCAAAAAACCATGCTGAAAGCCTTGTCCTAGAGCCTTTCAAAAAATTATTTCAATGGTGTCCAATGGCCTGCAACGGCTATGCTAGAGTGAATCCAAACAACTTATCTGTACCGCCGGTGTACGTCTTCTCAAAAGGAATGGGGGGCCTTTGCCATAACCGGACATGCCACGCTGGGGCTCTATGCGCTATTTGCTGATTCTATTGTTGTGCGGGCTGCCCATGCTCGCCGGCGCCATCGAGTTCAACCAGGACACCCGAAGCCTGCCCCTGGGCCGAGCCTTGCAAGTGCTCGAAGACCCGTCCAACAGCCTTTCCATTGCCGAGGTCAGCGCGCCGTCCGCGGCCGTGCAATTCAAACCTCACGATAAAGACACCCTCAACGCCGGCTACTCGCGTTCGGTGTTCTGGCTCAAGCTCAATCTGCATTATTTACCCCACGACACCGAGGCTCAGCGCACCTGGCTGCTGGAGCTGGCGTACCCGCCGTTGGACCACCTCGACCTGTACCTGCCCGACGGCCAGGGCGGTTATCGTCTGGCCAGGCGCACCGGGGATGCACTGCCGTTTGCCAGCCGCGAGATTCGTCAGAATAATTACCTGTTCAAACTGGATTTCACCCCAGGCGAGGCCAAGACCGTTTACCTGCGCCTGCAGAGCGAAGGTTCGATCCAGGCGCCGCTGACCCTCTGGTCCAGTACCGCGTACCTGGAGCAGCAGCCGCTGCGTCTGTATGTGCTGGGCCTGATCTATGGCGTGCTGCTGGGGATGCTGGTCTATAACCTGTTCATCTACCTGAGCGTGCGCGACACCAGCTACCTGTACTACATCTTCTATATCGCTTCGTTCGGCATGTACCAACTGTCGGTCAACGGCGCGGCGGTGGAATATTTCTGGCCGAACAACCCTTGGTGGACAAATGCCGCGACGCCATTTCTGATCGGTGCGTCGGCATTGTTCGGCAGCCTGTTTGCGCGCAGTTTCCTGCACACTGCCCAGCACAGTCGCTGGATCAACCGCGTGCTGCTGGCGCTGGTGGCGTGCGGCGCCGTGGTGATGCTGCTGTCGTTGATGGCCAGCTACGCGCTGGCACTGCGTCTGGCCACGGGCCTGGCGTTAGTGTTTACCGTGAGTATCTTTGTCGCCGCCATCAAGGCCTGGTATTGCGGCCAGCGCGTTGCGCGCTATTTCATCATCGCCTGGTCGGCGTTCCTGCTGGGTGGGGTGGTCAACACCCTGATGGTGCTGGGCTATCTGCCTAATGTGTTCCTGACCATGTATGCCAGCCAGATCGGCTCGGCAATCGAGGTGGCGCTGCTGTCGCTGGCCCTGGCCGACCGCATCAACGCGATGCGCGAGCAGCAGGCGCAGATTCTGTTCGATGCCAGCCAGAAACTCGAAGTGCTCAACTCGCAACTGGCCCGCAGCAACCGGCTCAAGGATGAATTTCTCGCCACCCTGACCCACGAACTGCGCACGCCGATGAACGGTGTGATCGGCTCTCTGGAGCTGATGCAGACAGTGCCTCTGACCCACGACCTGGCGCAATACCATCAAACCGCCGCCGGTTCCGCGCGGGACATGATGCGCATGGTCAACGGCATTCTCACCCTCACCGAATTGCAGGCCGGACGCCTGAGCGCCCAGCAACGCGTGTTCAGCCTGCGTGGGGTACTCGACAGCCTGCGCCAGCAATTCAATGCCAGCGCCCTGGCCAAGGGCCTGGCGTTTTCCATCGACGTCGCTGATGAACTGCCGGACCGCCTGGAGGGCGACGTCGACAAACTCATCCAGTGCCTGGATTGCCTGCTGGACAACGCGTTCAAATTCACCCACGAAGGCTCCGTGCGCGTGCGGGTGGTGGGCGTGCCCCACAGCGACGGCAGCGTGCGCCTGAGCTTTATCGTGACCGACACCGGCATCGGCTTTGCCTCCCTTGACGGGGCCACGTTGTACCAGCGTTTCTTCCAGCTGGACGGTTCGAGCACCCGAGAGTACGGCGGCATGGGCATCGGGCTGGCGATCTGTCGGCAGTTGATCGAACTGGTCGGCGGGCGCCTTACCCATCATTCCGAACCCCACAAGGGCAGTCGTTTCCAATTGGAAATGGAGGTGCGCCAGTTGCCGTCCGAGTCCAGGCCTGCCCTGGCCGGGCAGCGCGCACCGCAGGACTGCACGGTGTTGCTGGTGGATGACAACAGTGTCGGCCAGTTGGCGGTGCGCGGCATGCTGCTCAAGCTCGGCTACCGGGTTAAAACGGTAGGCAGCGGCCCGGCGGCGTTGGAGGCGTTGCAGGCGCGATGTGTCGAGGCGGTGGTGTTGGATATGCCTGACGGTGAATTCTCGTTGTGTTGTCAGATCCGTGCCTTGCCCGGTTGCGCGGAACTGCCCGTGATCGCCTTGAGCACGTCGCTGACCGCGCCCGAGCGCGAGCGTTGCCTGGGGATCGGGGTGACCGAACGCATAGTCAAGCCGGTGCGCTTTGACGCGCTGCAGGCGGTGATGCAGCGCTGGGTGCTGGGCGCGGCCGAGGGCGAAAGCGCCGGGTATTCGGCGCGTATGCCACTTTTTTAAGCGCAGCAGCGGTGCTTAACTGAAAAAACCGGCCCTAACCGAACGTGGCCTTTTTCCAGGACGCCCGTGATGAACCTGCATCAATTTGCCGAAACCCACGACGTGACCAACCAGCCGCCCTCCCTGGACGGTGTCAACCTGTACCGCATCGACTTGCCCCTGCAAGAGTGGTCGCGTCGTTTCGGTGCCGGTTGGGCGCAACCGCGCATCGATGCCTATGGCGCGCTGGCCGGCGGGCCGTTGATGGCGGCCGGGTTCCTGGCCAATCAGCATAAGCCGGTGTTCAACAGTCATGACCGTTACGGACATCGCATTGATCTGGTGGAGTTTCATCCGGCCTATCACGAGCTCATGCGCACCGCCGTGGAGCACGGCCTGCCGTCGTTGCCGTGGGCGCACCCGCAGGCCGGCGCCCATGTGGCCCGCGCCGCCATGACCTACCTGCACAGCCAGGCCGAGGCCGGCAGCGGTTGCCCGTTGACCATGACCTTTGCCTGCGTGCCGGCACTGCGGTTGCAGCCGGACCTGGCCAAGGCCTGGCTGCCGAAAATCCTCAGCACTCACTACGACCCGCGTAATGTGGGCATCGCCCACAAGGCCGGCGCCACCATCGGTATGGCGATGACCGAGAAGCAAGGCGGCACCGACGTGCGCGCCAACACCACCCGCGCCTATCCGGTGGGCGCGGGCGGCCCCGGGCAGGCGTATGAGCTGGTGGGCCACAAGTGGTTCTGCTCCGCGCCGATGTGCGATGCGTTCCTCACGCTGGCGCAGACCGACAAAGGCCTGACCTGTTTCCTGCTGCCCCGGCACCGCCCTGGTGATACACGCAATGAGTTCTACATCCAGCGCCTGAAAAACAAGCTCGGCAACTGCTCCAACGCTTCCAGCGAAGTAGAGTTTCGCGGCGCCCTGGCGTGGATGGTCGGCGAAGAAGGGCGTGGCGTGCCGACCATTATCGAAATGGTCGCCATGACCCGCTTCGATTGCATGGTCGGTTCCAGCGCCTTGATGCGTCAGGCGCTGACCCAGGCCAGTCATCATTGCGCCCATCGCTCGGTAAGCGGGCGCGTGCTCAGCGAGCAACCGTTGATGCAAAACGTGCTGGGCGATCTGGCGCTGGAAAGCGAGGCCGCGCTGGCCTTGAGCATGCGCATGGGACGAGCGTTGGATCACTTGGATGACGAGCGCGAAAGCAAATTCGCACGGCTGGTCACGGCTGTGGGCAAGTACTGGATCTGCAAGCGCGCGCCGGCCATGATCAACGAGGCTGCCGAATGCATGGGCGGTGCCGGCTATGTGGAGGACAGCATCCTGCCGCGCCTTTACCGTGAGGCGCCGGTGAATTCTACGTGGGAAGGTTCCGGCAATGTGCAATGCCTGGATGTGTTGCGAGCGTTGTCCAAAGAGCCGGGGGTGCTGGAGGCGCTGTTTGTCGAACTGGGCGACGGGCACGGCGACAAGCGGCTGGCTCGGCATATCGAAGCGTTGAAATCCGCCTTCATGGACACCCAGGACATCCAGTACCGTGCGCGGCAGTTGACCGAGGACATTGCCGTGGCATTGCAGTCCAAGCTCTTGTTGGAGGCGGGTCATGCCGCAGTCAGCGATGGCTTTATCGCCAGCCGCTTGAGCGATTCCTCCGGCCGCGCTTATGGCGCCTTGCCGCGTGGCGTGGATGTGGCGGCTATCGTCGCCCGCTCAACGCCTTCTGTTTCTGAATAAGCGCGGTTCAAAGGTGGGAGGGGCAAGCCCTTTCCCACATTATTGAGCGCTTTCCAACGCCACTGTTTCGGTGCGGCTGGGATGCAGGCAAGATACAGGCCTGCATGTCAGAACACAGGATGCTTACCGTGACCGAAGCTTTTGTTGTCGTTAAAACCGCCGAAGAAGCCGTGGACCGGCTGGCGGCTCTGCATGAGCGGGCTACCGGCGCGCTCAATCAGGCCCTCAAGCAATACCTCAAGGACCGCGTCGAACCCGATGCCGAACAGCGTGCTCTGTTTCGCTACCCGGAACTGCGCCTGACTTACCACTGCCACGGCGAAGTCCCACAGACCACCCGCGCTTATGCCAAGGTGCAACTGCCGGGCACCTACAGCGTAACCGTTACCCATCCTGCGGCGTTCCGTAAGTACCTGCTGGAGCAACTGGTGCCGCTGATGCACGACTTCACCGTGACGGTGGAAGTGGGCGTGAGCCAGCAGAATATTCCTTACCCATACGTGGTCGAACAGGGCGATGAACTCGCCGGCTCCGGCGTGACCGCCGCCACCCTCGCGCGGGTATTCCCCAGCACCGACCTGTCAGCCGCCACCGACGGCATTGCCGACGGCCTGTATGACTGGGAAAACACCGACCCGCTGCCCCTGGCGCTGTTCGATGCGGCGCGCGTGGACTTTTCCCTGCGCCGGCTGGTGCATTACACCGGCAGCGACTGGCGCCATGTTCAACCCTGGATCCTGCTGACCAACTACCACCGCTACGTCGACCAGTTCATCCTGCATGGCCTGGAGCAGTTGCGCAGCGACCCGCGTTTTGTCCGCATGGTGTTGCCGGGCAACGTGGTCATCGACAAGAGCATGGACCACGGCGAAGCCTCGGCCATCGCGGCGGGTGTGGTCTGGCACCGCTACCAGATGCCGGCTTATCACCTGCAGGCCAGCGATGGTCACGGCGTGACCCTGGTCAACATCGGCGTCGGCCCGTCCAACGCCAAGAACATCACCGATCACCTGGCCGTGCTGCGTCCGCATTGCTGGTTGATGATCGGCCACTGCGGCGGCCTGCGCCAATCCCAGACCATCGGCGACTATGTGCTGGCCCACGCGTACATGCGTCGCGACGGCATTCTCGATCGTGTGGTGCCGCCGAATATTCCGATCCCGGCCCTGGCCGAAGTGCAACTGGCGCTCCAGCAAGCTGCGGCCCACGTGACGGGCGAAAAAGGCGAACAGCTGAAAAAACGCCTGCGCACCGGCACCGTGCTGACCTACGACGACCGCAACTGGGAGTTGCGTTGGGCCCAGGAGCGCCCATTGATCAACCTGTCCCGCGCCGTGGCGGTGGACATGGAAAGCGGCACCATCGCCGCCCAGGGCTATCGCTTGCGGGTGCCTTACGGCACGTTGCTGTGCGTGTCTGACAAGCCGCTGCACAGTGAAATCAAATTGCCCGGCTCGGCCAACGCGTTCTATGAACGCGCGGTGAGCCAGCACTTGAAGATCGGCATCGAAGCGGTGGACCTGCTGCGCAACGAACTCAACTCGCTGCACTCGCGCAAACTGCGCAGCTTCGACGAGCCGCCGTTCCGCTAAGCGGTTGGGATGGTCATTTAACGGTCAGGCCACTAGCATTGTCGGCCCTGACCGTTAGATGTTGTTCCGCCATGTCTCGTCCCACTCGCCCCGATTCGCGCCGCCCTGGCGTGAAACCTCCGTATTCCGCTGCGCGTCGCGTCGCCAAGGCGCCGCCGGCCGAGCCGAAGCTGATCCTGTTCAATAAACCATTCGATGTGCTGACCCAGTTCAGCGACGAAGGCGGGCGCGCGACGCTCAAGGACTTCATCGACATTCCCGGCATCTACCCGGCGGGCCGTCTGGACCGTGACAGCGAAGGCTTGCTGCTGCTGACCAACGATGGCCAGTTGCAGGCGCGCATTGCCGACCCTAAGCACAAGCTGGCGAAAACCTACTGGGTGCAGGTGGAGGGCGAACCCACGGAACAATTGCTGCAACGCCTGCGCGAGGGGGTAGAACTCAACGACGGCAAAACCTTGCCCGCCGAGGCCCGGCGTTTGGACGAGCCCGCGTTATGGCCGCGCAACCCACCGGTACGCTTTCGCAAAAACATTCCGACGTATTGGCTTGAATTGGTGATTCGAGAGGGGCGCAACCGTCAGGTCCGGCGCATGACCGCCGCCGTGGGCCTGCCGACCTTGCGCTTAGTGCGCGTGCGTATCGGCGATTGGACAGTCGACGGCCTCGATCAAGGCCAGTGGAAAGAAGTGCCGGCGCGTTTATAAAGCGCCGGATTCGATCAGGCCAATCACCACGCTCTTGATGATGAAAGCGGCCACGCCCAGGCCCAGCACGAAAAACAGGATGAACGAACCAAAGCGTCCGGCCTTGGACTTCTTCGCCAGGTCCCAGACGATAAAGCCCATGAAAATGATCAGAATCGTGACCAGGCCGGTCATCATCCATTCTTCAAACAGGGCGGGGTCGATGTTGTTCATGGGCTCTTCCAACGGGGCAGGCGGCGAGTATAGGGCAGTGTCACAAGCGCAACATTGACCTGGGTCGAAGTGCAATCAAAATGTGGGAGCAGGCTTGCCCCCTCCCACATTTGATCTTCATTGACCTTAGGTGCGTAGGTGGGTCAGTGGCAGCTCCGTGCTGTTGAGCACCTGGTTGAGTACAAAGCTTGAACGCACGCTGGTCACGCCTTCAATGCGGGTCAAATGCCCCAGCAACAGTTTCTGATAATGGTCCATGTCCGGCACCACCACTTTCAGCTGATAGTCTGCATCCATGCCGGTGACCAGGCTGCATTCCAGTACCTGGGGCAGGGTGCGGATGGCCGCTTCGAAGTTTTCGAAACGCTCGGGGGTGTGGCGGTCCATGCCGATCAGCACGTAGGCGGTCAGGCTCAGGCCGAGCATCTTGCGGTCGAGCAGGGCGACCTGGCGGGCGATGTAGCCGTCGTCTTCCAATTGCTTGACCCGGCGCGAGCACGGCGATGGCGACAGGCCAATCCGTTCAGCCAACTCCTGGTTGGAGATCCGCGCGTCACGCTGCAATTCCGCCAGAATACTCAGGTCATATCGGTCAAGCTTGCTCATTGGGTTGGCCTTTGTCGTAACTATTGCGGCGAATTATCTATGAAGGGTTAAAAATTGCGCAAGCACTGTTTATTGACGCAATCTTCGCAATCATCTGTCGGGTGCTGGCGCGTATCGTTAGCAACAGAATCACCGCCTGGACAACAGTCCACTGCAGCTCGCCCAATCAGGCCCGCTGCGGCCGCCGCCCCAGCAGGGTTGAGCCGGCCTCCAGGCTGCACACTGTCCACAAGACGGCGTGAGGTGAGCCAACGTCAAAAGCGTTGAGCCAGGACGAAATTCTCAAGGGGTGGCCGACGGGTCGCCCCTTTTCTTTTGCCTTAAGAAAATTGTTCTCGTGACTGATAACTTGTCTCAGAACCGGGCGAGGCTTTCCCAGTCTCATGTTCAAGCCCCGAATCGCAGTGAGGAAAAGCATGAAGCGCATCTGGCGTTTGGCAGGTGTTGGTTTGCTGGTGGTCGGTGTCGGCGCGCAGGTATTGGCCGACGAGCGCGATAACGCACCTCGCGAAGGCCAAGGGCCGCAGGGCGGTGGGCAGCATGAGCGCGGCCCGGAGGGCGGGCGGCGGCCGGAGAATAGTCCGCCGCGTCCCGAGAACCCTCAACCGCGTCCGCAGAACGAGCATTTTGACCGCGGCGGCCCGAATAGCGGTGGTCAATGGCAGGCGCGGCCGCAGGGCAACGAACCGGAGCGGCCGGCGCCACCACCGAATAATCTGCCGATCCAGGGCCGGCCCGATACCGTGCGCCAGACCCAGGAACCGCGCCAGGGTTACTACCGTGATATCCCCCGGCGCAACGATGGCAACCCACATTGGGAAGCCGGCGGCCCCGGTTCGCGTCCCGGCTACAACGGGCGTCCGGATGACCATCGTTGGCCAGGGCGCCCCGACGGCCATGGCAATGGCTGGGGCCCAGGCCCGCAGTACCGTCCGGGTTATGTGGTGGACCGCTTCCCCGACCGCAATTACCGCGTGCCGTATCGTGGCCAGGACTACTTCTTCTCCGGCGGTTACTGGTATCGCCCCCAGGGCCCGCGCTATGTCGTGGTTGCGCCGCCTTATGGCATCCGCGTGCATTACCTGCCGGACTATGCGCGCGAAGTGTGGGTCGGCGGCTCGCTGCTGTTCCTCGCCGCCGGCGCCTATTACGCCTACGAAGAAAGCACACAGCAATACGTAGTGGTGCAGCCGCCGGCGGCGGTTCCCGCGCCGCAGCCTGCGCCCCAGGGCAATGGTTATGACGTGGTGGCCTATCCCGCCAATGGCCAATCACCGGCCCAGGTGCAACAGGACGGTTATGACTGTTATCGCTGGGCGGTGCAGCAAAGCGGCTTCGACCCTCAGGCCGTCACCTATGCACCCGACCCGGCGGTGGTGCAGGCCTATCGCCAGGCCCAGGGCAACTGCCTGAGCAGTCGCGGGTATCAGGTGCAGTACTAGACCTTGGCGCCTGTAACCACTTCCTGCGGGTCGGCGTGTACCAGCACTTCGGCGCGCGGGTAGGCGGCGTGAATGGCATCGGCGGCCTGGTCGCTGATGTCATGGGCCACTGACAAGGTCAGGTCCCCCGGCAGTTCCAGGTGCAATTGCACGAACCAATGGTTGCCCGATACCCGCGTGCGCAGGTCATGGGCGCCCAGCACACCGGGCACGCCACGGGCCAGCTCCAGCATGTGCTGGCTGACGTCGGGCGGCAGTTCTTCGTCCATCAGCACCGCAAAGCTTTCCCGGGCGATATGGATGGCACTCCACAAAATGTAGGCGGCGATCCCCAGGCCGAACCAGGCATCCACCTGATGCAACCCCATGGCGGCCAGCACCAGCGCCAGCAGGATGCTGCCGTTGAGCAGCAGGTCCGAGCGATAGTGCAGCGAGTCGGCGCGCACGGCGTTGGAGCCGGTTTCACGGACCACTCGGTGTTGCAGCATCAGCAGGGCCACGGTCAGCAACAGGGAGAACACAATCACGCCGATGCTCAGCCATGGCGCGCCCACCGGTTCCGGATGCTGCAGGCGCTCATAGGCCTGCAGTGCGATCAACACCGCACTGCCGCCGATAAATAACGCCTGGGCCATGCCGGCCAACGACTCCGCCTTGCCATGCCCGTAACGGTGATCGTCATCGGCCGGTCGCAGCGCGTAATGCACGGCGAGCAGATTGAGCAGCGACGTCACCCCGTCCAGCAGCGAGTCGGTCAAGCCGGCAAGCATGCTCACCGAGCCGCTGAACCACCAGGCGATGGCCTTGGTGATGATCAGTACACAGGCCACCGCAACCGAGGCGCGAGTGGCCAGCCGCAACAGCCGGGCGTGTTCGGGACTGCTGGTCATGGGCTGTCCTTAGGCGGCGGGTTGCAGGCCAAGGGCGGCGAGTTGTTGCACGCTACCCTTGAACTGGATCAGGCGCGGGTCGTCCAGCGGCAGGCTGCGGCCGGTTTCTTTCTGAATGATGCTTTGCAGCTTGGCGTTGTCGACCTGGCCGTCGGCGCCGATGGCTTCGTGGAGTTTTTCCGGGGCGACCTGGGCAGTCTTGCCCGGCTCGAAATAGATCGCGCCCGTGGCGAAGTCGACGCCAAACGCGATCAGGCCAGGGATCACATAAAACAGCAGGCCCACGGCATCAAGCACAGCGATGGTCGGGTCGATCTTGCCGTCGATCTGGCCGCGGCGGTCGGGGTAGAAAATCGAGCCGCAGGCGGTCAATTGGCTGAGCAGGGTGACGGCTAAAACACCGCCGATGACTCGGGAAGCGATACGCATGGACAATCTCCTCAACAGGGTTGATACGCGACTATATAACACCGGCCTTGAGACCAGCGTCGGCATCCGGCAGTTCGCCGTTATACTCGCCGCTCTGCTTTGGAGCCAGTATGAATTCGTTGCCCATCGATGATGTTTTACCCGCCCTGCGTGACGCTTTGGCCAATCGCCATGAAGCCGTGCTGGAAGCGCCGCCCGGCGCCGGTAAAACCACCCGCGTGCCCTTGGCCTTATTGAATGAAACGTGGCTGGCCGGGCAGACCATCCTGATGCTCGAACCGCGCCGCCTGGCTGCGCGCGCCGCCGCCGAACGCTTGGCCAGCGAGCTGGGCGAAAAGGTTGGCGACACCGTCGGCTATCGCATCCGCCTCGACAGCAAGGTCGGCCCCAACACGCGTATCGAAGTGGTCACCGAAGGTATTCTAACGCGGCGCCTGCAGGACGACCCGGCGCTGGAGGGCGTGGGCCTGCTGATCTTCGATGAATTCCACGAGCGCAGTCTCGACGCCGACCTGGCCTTGGCTCTGAGCCTGAATGGCCGCGAGCTGTTTCGCGATGAGCAGCCGCTGAAAATCCTGTTGATGTCCGCCACCCTCGAAGGCGAGCGCCTGGCCGGTTTGCTGGACGACGCACCGATCCTGCGCAGCGAAGGGCGCATGTTTCCGGTGCAGATGCGCTGGGGGCGGCCGTACCAGCCCGGTGAGTTTATCGAACCGCGCGTGGTGCAAACCGTCCTTGAAGCCCTGCATGACGAAACCGGCAGTGTGCTGGTGTTCCTGCCGGGCCAGGCGGAGATTCGCCGGGTCCACCAGCAGCTTGCCGACGCCCTGGGCGACAGCCCCGACGTGCTGCTGTGCCCGCTGCACGGCGAGCTGGACCTCAACGCCCAGCGCGCCGCCATCGACCCTGCGCCGCCCGGCAAACGCAAGGTGGTCCTGGCCACCAACATCGCCGAGACCAGCCTGACCATCAACGGCGTCCGTGTAGTGATTGACGCCGGGTTGGCGCGAGTGCCGCGTTTCGACCCCGGCAGCGGCATGACTCGCCTTGACACCCAACGCATCTCCCGCGCCAGTGCGACCCAGCGCGCCGGCCGGGCCGGGCGCCTGGAACCGGGGGTGTGTTATCGGTTGTGGTCCGAAGACCAGCATGAAGGCCTGGCCGCGTATGGCAGCGCGGAAATCCTCGCCGCCGACCTCGCCGGTCTGGCCTTGCAGCTGGCGCGCTGGGGCGTGACGCCCGCGCAGCTCGTTTGGCTCGATGTGCCACCGACCGCCGCGTATGCCCAGGCCCAGGACTTGTTGGTGCGTCTGGGGGCGTTGAGTGAAGAAAAACTGACGGCGCATGGGCAGAAGATGGCCGAGTTGCCGGCCCATCCGCGCATCGCTCATTTGCTGCTGCGCGGGCAAGACCTGGGGCTGGCGGCCACCGCGTGTGACGTCGCCGCGCTATTGGGCGAGCGCGATATTTTGCGCGGTGCCGGTGCGGACCTGCATAGCCGTCTGGCGTTGATGTCCGGCGAAGAACGCGCACGCGGCGGCCAAGGTGGCGTGCAGCGGGCCAGGCAACTGGCGCGGCAATATCGCGGGTACCTGCGCGGCAAGCCGACGCAAGCGGTGGCCGATCCAGACCACCCGCGCTGGCTCGGCGCCTTACTGGCGCTGGCCTACCCGGACCGCGTGGCCCAGCAGCGTCGCCCCGGCGGCGCCGAATACCGCCTGGCCAATGGCCGCGCGGCGCTGTTCGCCGAGGCCGACAGCCTGATGAAACAACCGTGGCTGGTGATCGCCGACCTGGGCAGCCGCCAGGGCCAGCGCGAAGAGCGCATTTACCTGGCGGCGGATTTCGATCCGGCGCTGTTCGACACGGTGCTCGCCGAGCAAGTGCGCAACGTCGATCAACTGGATTGGGACGAACGCGAAGGCGTACTGCGTGCCGAGCGCCAGCGCAAAGTCGGTGAACTGGTGCTCAGCCGCGAACCGCTGACCGGCCTCGACGAAGCCGCGCGCAGTCAGGCGCTGGTGAATCTGGTGCGGCGCAAAGGCTTGGAACTGTTGCCCTGGACCCCGGAACTACGCCAATGGCAATCCCGGGTGATGCTGCTGCGTCAGTTGGACGCCGGCAAAACCAGCGAGTGGCCCGACCTCAGTGACAACGCGTTGCTGGCCGGCCTGGAGCACTGGCTGATGCCGTACTTGGGAAAAGTCTCGCGCCTGAGCCACTTCGCCAACCTGGATATCTCCAGCTATCTGCACAACCTGCTGCCCTGGCCGCTGCCCCAGCGCCTCGACGAACTCGCGCCGCAGCACATCAAAGTCCCTTCGGGGTCATCGGTGCGTTTGGACTACAGCGAACAACCGCCGATTCTGGCGGTGCGCTTGCAGGAACTGTTCGGCCTGGCCGACACGCCGCGCATCGCCGGCGGGCGCCAGGTGGTGAAGCTGCACCTGTTGTCCCCGGCACGGCGGCCGGTGCAGGTGACGCAGGACTTGGCGAACTTCTGGCGCAGTACCTATGCCGAGGTGAAGAAAGACCTGAAGGGCAGGTATCCCAAGCATTACTGGCCGGATGATCCGCTGATAGCCGAGCCGACCGCGCGGATCAAACCCCGAAAGTCGTAACCCTAAGCCTTCTACATTTATTGCGCGGCGGGCAGCAGGAAGCGGGCAATCACCGGCAAATGGTTGGAAATGCGCAACGTATCCTCCTGCCGCACCTTGGCCTCCACCCGCTTGATGCGCGGGCTGTGGAACAGGTAATCGACCGTGCGATCCGGGCCGTCGATGCTCGGGTCGTTGGGGAAGTACGTCAGCCATTTCTCCCGGTCGATGCCGCTGGATTGGCTGTTGCTCGGGATCATCGGGTATTTGTCCCACAGCAGGTGCAGCTCGCTGTCCGGCGAATACTGCCCGCGTTTGCTGGCGTCCAGGCGCAGGAATTGCCCCAGCGGCAGCAGATTGAAATCGCCGCCGATCAACCACGGTGTGCCACGCCCCTCGAATTTATCCAACAGCTTGACCGTGGCCTGCACCTGTTCCTGCACGGCACTGTGCCCCGGCATATCGGGATTCAGACGCGTGTTGAGCACCGCCAGCTGTCCGCCATCGCTCAACGGCAGGTACGTCAGCAGCAGGGCGGGCTTGGGCTGGAACTGGCGGCTGATCAGTCCAGCATCCGGCACCGGCAGTTGCAGGCGTTCGGCGTGTTCGATCTGGTAGCGGCTGAGGGTGGCGAGCTTGCGCCCGACGCTGCCGAAAATATGCAGGTCGGGCACGAAATCGGCTTTCCAGTCGAACGCCTGGGCGCTGCACGGGTAGAGGTCGACCAGGCGCTCTTGCAGCAACGCGAGTTGGTCCTGGTAATGGGAGGGCTTGGCGTTTTCGTCGAGTTCCTGCAACAGCAGGAGGTCGGGTTGTTCATCGCGGATTATCCGCGCCACTTCGTCGAGGCTGACGGCCATGTCTTCCACGGTGGGGCGCTCATCCGGGCCGCTGCCGTCGGCGGTGTCGTACCAGAACACGTAGTTCTTGCCGGCCAGGTATTGCACGTTCCAGGTCATCACTTTGAGCGCCTGCCCGGGCAGCAGGGTAGGCGCCCGTGGCGCCACGCAACTGACGGGCAGGGTCTGCCTGGGTTCGGGGCGCCAGGTGAGGCTGTAGATCAAGGCGCTCGCCAGGCCCGCGACGATCAGCAGGCCCAGCAAGGTGATGCGCAATAAACGGGTCATCGGCTCGGCTTAGGGCGTGTCAGGGATGGCGGGAGCATATCACCGCGCGTCGGCGTCGCCACCGATCAGCATGAATAAACGGAACAGCACCACACTGGTAAACAGCTGCAGGAAACTGTGAGCACTGTCGATCAGCACACCCAGCAACGGCGCCGGCTCGGGATACGCCGCGACACTGGCGCCCTTGAGCAGCCACAGGGGTGTCATCACACACAGCAGGCAGACGAGGATGCGCCAGAAATGCCCACGGGTCAGGCGCAGGCTTTCCTTCATCGCCTCCAGCGCCGGCATGCCGCGCAGCACCAGCAGGTACTCGGCAAACCCCAGCACCACCATCAGCCATAGGCCCGGCAGGAAATACAGCGACAGCCCCAGCAGAATCAGCAGCGTGCTCATGGCCGTCAGCAGCGCGAAACGCGGCCACAGGGTCAGCGCCATCGCCCACACATCACGGGTGCGCGGCGTCTGGCCACGGGTTCGGGCGTCAAGGAACAGAATCAGGGCACCGGTATACACCGGGTAGACGAGCAAACCCACTATCACGCTGTAACCGGGGAAGGCGTCCGCGCCGAGCGTATGGTCGAGCACTTGTTGCAGCACCGCTTCGAGGATCACCCAGGGCAGGCACAGCTGAACGATGGCGCCCAGGTTGCGCAGGGTAAAACGGAAGGAGTCGCGCAGTACGTCTAACGGATTCATCAGGTTCATCGCAGGCCTGTAAACGAGGGCGACACTTTAACCGATCAGCATCGAAGGGGCACAAACGTAAACCTTGAGTAAAGACCATTGAAACAATTGGTAACAGCCCCATAACTAGCACGCACCTGGCCTGATCAAGGGCAGGACCACGATTTCTACCGGCAATCTAACGAGGTCGCCATGAACAGCGAAGAGCAAACCCTGATCGATGGACTGTTTTCACGGTTGCAGCAAGCCGAAACGGACTCAGCCCCCCGCGACGCCCAGGCCGAAGCGCGGATCAAGGAGCACATGACTCGCCAACCGGCCGCCGGGTACTACATGACCCAGTCGATTCTGGTGCAGGAACACGCCCTGCAGAGCCTCGACGCGCAGAACAAGCAACAGGCGCAGCAGATTCAGCAGTTGCAGGAACAATTGCAACGCGCCAAATCCGCGCAACCCGCCGCCTCCAGCGGTGGCGGTTTCCTGTCGAGCATTTTTGGCGGCGGCTCCCGCGACGCGCAACCCACCCAGAGCGCCCCGGCCTCCACGGGCGGCGGTTGGCGCGAACCGGCGCGGCCCTCCTTCAGCCAGCCTGCGCCGCAACAGAGCTATCAGCAGCCCCCCCAAGCACCTGCCGCGCCCGTGGGCAGCGGTTTCCTTGGCGGCGCCATGAAAACCGCAGCGGGCGTGGCCGGTGGTGTGTTGCTGGCCGAGGGCATCAGCAGCCTGTTCCACCACAACCAGCAACCACAGGTGGTGGAAGAAATCATCGAGCAACCGGCGCCGGCCAGCGATCAAGGCAACTGGGGCAACGATGACCAGAAGTTCGCCGGCAACGACAGCTGGGGCGGCAACAACGCCGACAGCTTTGCCGATAGCGATTATTCCGGCGACTCTTCCGTCTTCGATGATGACGATTCCTTCGTCTGACACCGCCAGGCCGGGGCGGCATAGCGCCCCGGTCTGATTTTTTCCCGGAAACTTCCCTGTGGCTGGCATACTGGCGCCTTTGCGGACCCCCGTATGCCGGGTCCAAATGGCTGTCATGGGGAAGTGCGGTGAAGAAAATTGCAGTGTTCGCCGATGTACAAAACCTCTATTACACCGTGCGCCAGGCCTATGGCTGCCACTTCAACTACGCCGCCCTGTGGGCTGATATCAGCTCCCGCGGGCAGATCGTCGAGGCGTATGCCTATGCCATCGACCGGGGCGACAGCAAGCAGCAGCAGTTCCAGCAGATCCTGCGCAACCTGGGCTTTACGGTAAAGCTCAAGCCGTATATCCAGCGCAGCGACGGCTCGGCCAAGGGCGACTGGGACGTGGGTATCACCCTCGACATCATGGACGCCGCCGACCACGTCGACGAAGTGGTGCTGGCCTCCGGTGACGGTGATTTCGACATGCTGCTCGAACGCATCATCCACAAACATGGCGTTGAAGCCGTGGCTTATGGCGTGCCGGGGCTCACGGCCAATTCATTGATACGCGCCGCCAGCCGCTACGTGCCGATCGAAGGCGCGTTGCTGCTTAAATAGTTGTTTTGACGGAGTAGGAACAGGTTTGGAACGTATAGCGGTCATCGACTTTGAAACCACCGGCATCACCCCGAGCAGCCAGTGCCGGGCCACGGAAATTGCCGTGGTCATCCTTGAGCGCGGGCAAATCGTCGACCGCTACCAGAGCCTGATGAATGCCGGCGTGCGCGTGCCGGGCTTTATCGAACAACTGACCGGCATCAGCACCGCCATGTTGCGCAGCGCACCACCGGCCGAGCGGGTGATGAACGAAGTCAACGAGTTCGTCGGCATCACGCCGCTGCTGGCGCACAACGCCGCATTCGACCAGAAATTCTGGGACTACGAACTGGGCCTGATCCGCCGCACCCGCCTGCAGAAATTCGCCTGTTCCCTGCTACTGGCCCGCCGCCTGATGCCCTCGGCACCCAACCATAAGCTCGGCACCTTGAATGCTTTCGCTCAACTGCCTCACACCGGCAAGGCTCACCGGGCATTGGCGGACGCGGAAATGGCCGCCAACCTGACGGCGCATTTGGCCAAGGAGTTGCGCGGGACTCACGGCTTGCGCGAACTGTCCCACGACCTGCTGTGCACCTTGCAGAAGGTGCCGGCGGCGAAGATCAACGAGCATTTAAAGAAGCATCGCGGGTTCTGACAGTGGAAATGTGGGAAGGGGCTTGTCCCCGATTGTGGTGTGTCAGTCACAGATTAGCTGACCGGTCCACCGCTATCGGGGGCAAGCCCCCTCCCACGTTAGTTATGTGTCGTTCATTGAGGCTGCACACACTCCAGAGCCTGATCCACCACTCCCTTTGCCATCTCCACCAAATGCATCACCGCCCGCTGCTGCACATCCATCGCTTCCCCCGACGAATGTGCGGTGCCCACCGCGCAGTGCAACAAATCCGCCGCGTGGGCGAGGGCGTCTTCGAGGCTCAGGTTGCCGTTCAGGGTGAAAGTGGGCGCATCGGGGGCGCAGGCTTTGAGGTAGTAGTCGATGGCGCGGCGGTGGAGCAGGGCGTCTTCGCTGGGGAAATGGGGTGGATCGGGGGTAACTTTGACCATGATGTCGCTTCTCCGTCAGATAAGAAGCTGCACCATTCGCTTGCACGCGAATTAGGGTGGCAGCGGTACGCGGGTGTGCAAGACCGAGACGGAGTTCGGTAGATCCGAAGATCTCCCGCGTACAACTGCCATAACGAATTACCGCCTGAAAAAACAGACGTTAAAGAGTTAAAGCTTTTGAGTATTACCGTCGGCGGACTTGCACGTCCGGTCACCGAAAACTCGATGACTGGGCGAGACTAGCTACCTGATCCGACGGAAACAAGGCCGTGGGATTCTCTCGGAAACGTCCCGCAAATGAAAGGGATCGGTCTTGCTGGCCTTTGAAACAACAGCTCTTTTTCGGGGCGTTTATTTGCTTTCTGAATAGTCAGTAAGCTTAGACTTGCTGTCATGTCGGACTTTTCTGGATTTTCCCGTCTCCCGTCTATAGCCCTTCGCTGCGACCTAAGATCCCTGCTGTCATTTACGTACAGGGACTACGTCATGCAGGAAAGCGATCTTCACACAGCAATCATGCGAAGCCAGTTTGAACTCCAGCGTAACGGCATCGATTTCGGCTCAACTTCAAACGTGGCGTTTCATTTGGGAAACGCGATGACAAGCTGCCCGGCAGTCATGGTTTTACCTGGTTCGCCAAGCTGGACCCATGGCGCCAGTTACCAGCTCCTCAAGCCCGTGCATGCTGACTCCTCGGTGCCGAGCACCACGTTTGACGAACTCTGGAAATGCACACAGCAACACTACGGCTTGACGGCCGCAACGGTTCTCACTGGTGCCGCGGGCATACCTATCAGCAAAATGGCCGTGGGCACTTGGGTTCATGTTGGCTCCAGCAAAACGACGAACTTGGCGAGTTTTATTGGCATGCGCTTTTTCCCCCGTACATTGATCAGGCAACCCACGGTGGCCAGAATGGCGAAAGCAACGTTTGGCACCGTCCTAGTATTTGGCATTATTGGACGGGGCATTCCGTTCGTAGCTGCGGGGTTAGCTGTTTTTGATCTAATCAGTATTGGTAAGTGCGCCTATGAGGCCAGAAATGGAAGGTAGCCCGACTAGAACCGAGATCAGCGAAAAGGTAATTCAGCTATTCGTCGATATCATCGGCTTTATCGACCGAAGCCAGGTCACGGAGCAAACGGACTTCATCCATGACTTCAAGATTATTGATGATGATTTGACCTGCTTTGTCATGCAGATCAAGTGGCAATTCAACTTGCAGGCGACGCAGGAGGATTGGGATCACATCACTACCATCAAGCAGATAGTCGACTTGATCGTTGAGCGCGCGAATTTGCAGTGCGACCACTGACGCCATCGGGGGCAAGCCCCCTCCCACATTGGATCTGTGTTTACCTTCGGATTGGCGCAGTCAACGCGGTCAAAACTGTGGGAGGGGGCTTGCCCCCGATGGCAATCTGTCAGTCACAGATTAGCTGACCGGTCCACCGCTATCGGGGGCAAGCCCCCTCCCACATTAGTTATGTGTCGTTCATCGAGGCTGCACACACTCCAGAGCCTGATCCACCACTCCCTTTGCCATCTCCACCAAATGCATCACCGCCCGCTGCTGCACATCCATCGCTTCCCCCGACGAATGTGCAGTGCCCACCGCGCAGTGCAACAAATCCGCCGCGTGGGCGAGGGCGTCTTCGAGGCTCAGGTTGTCGTTCAGGGTAAAAGTGGGCGCATCGGGGGCGCTGGCTTTGAGGTAGTAGTCGATGGCGCGGCGGTGGAGCAGGGCGTCTTCGCTGGGAAAGTGGGGTGGATCGGGCGTGACTTTGACCATGGTTGAACTCCTTGCTGGAAGAAGTCGACACCGTTCGCTTGCACGCGAATGGGGTGGCAACTGTACGTAGGTGTGCAAGACCGGGGCAAGAAGTAAACCCAGCAGACCCGAAGGTCTCCCACGCACAGCCGCCATAACGGGCATATTGAAAGCCTGAGACTAGGCGTAAAGCTGTAGGTTGATTTGTGATCTCGCTTGCCATCGGACTTGCACGTCCGGTCACCGAAAACTCGATGACTGGGCGAGACTAGCTACCTGATCCGACGGAAACAAGACGGTGGGATTCTCTCGGAAACGTCCCGCAAATGAAAGGGATCAGTCTTGCTGGCCATCCAAGCATTCTGACGGCGTCGCGATCGTTGAGCGCTCGAATTTGCGGTGCGGCCACTGACGCCATCGGGGGCAAGCCCCCTCCCACATTGGATCTGTGTTTACCTTCGGATTGGCGCAGTCAACGCGGTCAAAACTGTGGGAGGGGGCTTGCCCCCGATGGCGATCTATCAGCCAAGCGTTTTCCCATTACCTTCCAATTGCCCCAACGGCACTCGCCGTTCTATCGCGCTCGATAGGATGATCGAGGTCTTGCTGAACCCAAACTTTGCAATCCGGTTGATCAGGTTTTCCAGCTCCTGCATCGACCCCACCGCCGCCTGCATGATCACGCAGGGGTCGCCGGTGACGCGGTGGCACTCGGTCAGTTCGGGGATTTCGGCGAGGGCGTCGTAGACCTTTTGATTACCGTGGTGGGTCAGGCGCAGTTCAATCACGCATTGAATCGGTAAGCCCACTTTGGACAGGTCCACCTTGGCCTGATAGCCGGTGATTACCCCGCTGGCCTCCAGCTTGGCCACGCGTTCGGCCACGGCCGGGGCGGAGAGGTTAACGATGCGCGCCAGTTGTGCGTAGGACGCGCGGCCGTCTTCAAGCAGGGCGTTGAGGAGCATGCGGTCGTATTTGTCCATAGAAAGGCTCCAATCACCGGTTGCTTTCGAAAACAAAGCTTATAGCCCCCATAACCCTGTTTTGAAAAGTGTATGGGCCGTTTAAACAGGTTTTGTAACTTATTTTTATCCGCCTGCCTTTCTAGAATAAGCCTCCCGTTTCCGTCATAGAGCCGCCCCATGCCTGGCCCACGTCGCTTTCCCTTACCGTTGATCGCTGCCTTCTTTGCTTTATATGTGATCTGGGGTTCCACCTACCTGGTGATCCGCATCGGCGTCGAATATTGGCCGCCGCTGTTGCTAGCGGGGATTCGGTTTTGCACGGCGGGGGCGTTGATGTATGGCTACCTCAGATGGCGTGGGGTGCCGGCGCCGACCTGGAAGCAGTGGAAAGCCGCCGGGATGATCGGCATTTTGCTGCTCACCTTCGGCAATGGCGGCGTCAGCGTGGCCGAGCACACCGGCGTGTCGTCCGGTGTGGCGGCGCTGGCGGTAGCGACGGTGCCGCTGTTCACCCTGCTGTGCGGGTACTTCTGGGGCGCGCGTAATACGCGACTGGAATGGGCCGGGGTGATCCTGGGGATCGTCGGCATCGCCATGCTCAACATGGGCAACACCCTGCAGTCGAGTCCGATAGGGGCCGCGTTGTTGCTGTTTGCGGCGGCGTCATGGGCGTTCGGCTCGGTGTGGAGCCGGCAGTTGCCGTTGCCCCAGGGCGCCATGGCCAGTGCCGCGGAAATGCTGGTGGCCGGTGTGGCGTTGTTGATCGTCAGTGCGCTGTCCGGCGAGCACCTGCAGGCGATGCCTCCGTTGGAAGGCTGGCTGGCCCTGGCTTACTTGACCGTATTCGGCTCGATCATCGCCTTCAACGCCTATATGTACCTGCTCAAGCACGTGCGCCCGGCAGCGGCGACCAGTTACGCCTACGTCAACCCGGCGGTGGCGGTGTTGCTGGGGATTGTGTTCGTCGGTGAAACCATCGGCCTGGAAGAAGCCCTGGCCATGCTGGTGATTATCAGCGCGGTGCTGTTGATCAGCCTGCCCCAGTGGCGCAAGCCCAAGCCGGAAATAAGGTAAACTGCCGCGCATTGCGACCTTGCGTTGATTTTTCCTACGGTAACTACATGACTTTCGCCACCCTTGGCCTGATCGAACCCTTGCTGCGCGCCCTTGAGACGCTCGGCTACCAGACCCCGACGCCGGTGCAGGCGCAAGCCATTCCGGCGGTGCTGGCCGGTCGCGACCTGATGGCCGCCGCCCAGACCGGCACCGGCAAGACCGCCGGCTTCGCCGTGCCGTTGCTGCAATTGCTGACCCTGGAAGGGCCGAAAGTCGCCGCCAACTCGGCACGCGCGCTGATCCTGTGCCCAACCCGTGAGCTGGCCGAGCAGGTCCACGCCAGCGTCGCCGAATATGCGCAACACCTGCCGCTGACCACCTACGCGGTGTACGGCGGCGTGAGCATCAACCCGCAAATGATGAAGCTGCGCAAGGGCGTCGACATCCTGGTCGCCACCCCTGGCCGCTTGATCGATCTGTTCCGCCAGAACGCGCTGAAGCTCAATCAGCTGCAGACCCTGGTGCTGGACGAAGCGGATCGCATGCTCGACCTGGGCTTCTCCGAAGAACTGGCGAACATCTACCGCATGCTGCCGAAAAAGCGCCAGACCCTGTTGTTTTCGGCGACCTTCTCCGATGACATCCGCCTGCTGGCCGGGCAGATGCTCAACGACCCGCTGAGCATCGAAGTCAGCCCGCGTAACGTCGCCGCCAACACCGTCAAGCAATGGGTAGTGCCGGTGGACAAGAAGCGCAAGCCGGAGCTGTTTGTGCACCTGATGCGCAAAGGCCGCTGGAAGCAGGTGCTGGTGTTCGCCAAGACCCGCAACGGCGTGGATGCGCTGGTGGACAAGCTGCAGGGCCTGGGCATCAATGCCGACGGCATCCATGGCGACAAACCCCAGGCTACGCGCCAACGCGCGCTGGACCGCTTCAAGTCCAGCGATGTGCAGATCCTGGTGGCCACCGATGTGGCGGCCCGTGGCCTGGACATTGAAGACCTGCCGCTGGTGGTCAACTTCGACCTGCCGATCGTGGCCGAGGACTACATCCACCGTATCGGCCGCACCGGCCGCGCGGGCAACACCGGTGAGGCGATTTCCCTGGTGTGTGCCGATGAAGTGAACATGCTGTCGGCCATCGAGATGCTGACCCGTCAGACCCTCACGCGCAAAACCGAGCCGGACTTTGAGCCCGAGCACCGGGTGCCGGATACCGATGCCAGCGGGCAAGTGGTGAAGAAGCCGAAAAAACCGAAGAAGCCCAAAGCGTCCGGTGGTGGCGGCAAGCGCAATCTGGGCAAGTGGGTGGACAGTGGGGACGCGGCGCCGGTGGAGCCGTCGATCAAGCCGGTGCGCAAGGTGCCGGTGTTTAATACCGGGCCGCGTAAGAAGAAGTAAATGATCGTTCCCACGCTCTGCGTGGGAATGCATCCTGTGACGCTCTGCGTCACGACTCTACAGCGGGACGCGGAGCGTCCCTGGCGGCATTACCACGCGGAGCGTGGGAACGATCAGCGGTTCAACCATTCCAGCATGCCCCGCCCAGCTGCTCGACCACTGGCAAAGCACCCCGTCAGCAAATACCCGCCGGTCGGCGCTTCCCAATCCAGCATCTCGCCCGCACAAAACACCCCCGGCAATTGCTTGAGCATCAAGCGCTCATCCAACGCTTCAAAGGGCACGCCGCCTGCGGTGCTGATGGCTTCATCCATTGGCCGGGTTTTCACCAGCGTCAGGGGTAACGCCTTGATATCCACCGCCAATTGCGCGGGATCCTGGAAGTGATCGGCTGGCGTCAACTCGCGCAGCAGCGCGGCTTTCACCCCATCCACCCCCAACTGGCTGTGCAAATGCTTGCTTATCGAGCGCGAGCCACGCGGCTTGGTCAGGGCGGCCTGGACCTTATCCAGCGGTTTGCTCGGCAGCAAATCGATATGCACGGTGGCCGCGCCGTCGCGGTTGATCGCTTCCCGAATCGGCGCCGACAACGCATAGATCAAGCTGCCCTCGATACCAGTGGCGGTGATCACGCATTCGCCCAGCCGCGGTTTGTCGTCCCCCAAGCCGATGGCGACGTTTTTCAACGGCGCGCCGGCGAATTTGCTGACCATCAAATCGCTCCAGGCCGACACCTCGAAACCACAGTTGCTCGGTTGCAGGCGGACGTAGGGCACGCCTTTGTCTTCCAGCAGCTTGAGCCAGGCGCCGTCGGAACCCAGGCGCGACCAACTGCCGCCGCCCAGGGCCAGCAGCACGGCCTCGCTGTGGACAACTGTTTCGCCGTCCGGGCTGTGGATAAGTAAATCGCCCTCGACATTCCAGCCCACCCAGCGATGGCGGGTGTGGATAACCACGCCTTGGTCGCGCAGGCGCTTGAGCCAGGCACGTAAGAGCGGGGCGGCTTTCAGGTCGGTAGGAAATACGCGGCCGGAGGTGCCGACAAAAGTTTGAATACCCAGGCCATGAATCCACTCGCACAACGCTTGGGCACCAAACTCACGCAGCAAGGGCGCCATTTGCGCGGCGCGCTCGGCGTAGCGGGCCACAAAGGCCGGGTACGCCTCGGAATGGGTGATGTTCATACCGCCTACGCCCGCCAGCAGGAACTTGCGCCCCACCGAGGGCATGCCATCGTAGAGGTCCACATGCACCCCGGCCAGGCTCAAGACTTCGGCGGCCATCAGCCCGGCTGGGCCGCCGCCGATGATGGTGGCGTGTCGAGAGGAAATGTCGGGCATGGGCAGGGCTACGATCGCAAAAATAAGCCGAGCATTCTACCTGAGGAGTGCGACGCTGCCTGATCAAAAAATGTACAGCTTCCTACAGGCTATGCAGAGACTGGCTCTCAGCCGCTTACGCTCAAGATATCCACAGGCCGTTCCACAGCCATTGTGGGTAACGCTCACAAATCAATGACAACCTGATGACGTCCACACCCGCTGCGCGCTGTGGTGCAGGATGCCGTGGCGGCGGGCCAGGGCCGTGCGGTCTTTGCTGTAGCCGCCGCCGATCACGCCCATCACCGGAATGTCGCGGCCCAGACAGTGACGCATCACGCGTTCATCGCGGTCGGCCAGGCCTTGGTCTGTCAGCTTGAGGTAACCGAGGGCGTCATCCTTATGCACATCTACGCCGGCGTCGTACAGCACCAGGTCGGGCTGATACAGCGGCAACAGGTAGTTGAGGGCGTCATCGACCACTTTGAGATAGTCGGCATCGCCCATGCCCATGGGCAGTGGGATGTCCCAGTCGCTGTGGGCCTTGCGCGCGGGGAAGTTTTTTTCGCAGTGCAGCGACACGGTGATCGCTTCCGGGGTGTCGTGCAGGATGCGCGCAGTGCCGTCGCCCTGGTGCACGTCGCAATCGAAGATCAGCACGCGGTCGACCCGGCCGCTTTCCAGCAGGTAACGGCTGATTACCGCCAGGTCATTGAAAATGCAAAAGCCTGCCGGGTAATCGTAATGGGCATGGTGGGTGCCGCCCGCCAGATGGCAGGCCAGGCCGTGCTCCAATGCTTGCTCGGCGGCCAGGATCGAACCGCCCACCGCTCGCACCGTGCGCCGGGCCAGGGCTTCGCTCCAGGGCAGGCCGAGGCGCCGTTGGTCTTCGCGGGACAACTCGCCGCTCATGTAGCGTTCGATATACCCAGGTTCATGGGCCAGGGCCAGAATCTGCGGCGGGCACAATGACGGGCGCAGCAGTTGGCTGTCCTTGGTCAGGCCGCTGGCCACCAGGTGGTCACGCAGCAGGCGGAATTTGTCCATCGGGAACCGGTGGTCCGCCGGGAACTCCGGGCTGTAGTCATCGTGGTAGATCAGTGGCAATGGCATGGAATTTTCTGACGGGAATCTGCGACTGATCTTAACAGCGCTGTACACTCACGCACATGGCAAGGGAGGGGCCCCATGGAGCCGATACTGGAATTGGAAAGCGCGCGGCTGGTGCTGCGCCAGTGGCGCGACAAAGACCTCAAGGCATTTGCGAGCATGTGCGACGACCCTCAGGTGATGCGCTATTTCCCGGCCCGGCTGAGCCACCTGGAAAGCGCCGCCTTGATCGGGCGCATCCGTGGCCATTTCGCCGAATACGGCTTCGGTTTCTGGGCCTTGCAGCGCAAGGACAGCGGCGAATTCATCGGCTTCACCGGGTTGCAGAACGTCAGCTTTGAAACCGGCTTCACCCCGGCGGTGGAAATTGGCTGGCGCCTGGCGCGCGAGCATTGGGGCCTGGGTTACGCCAGTGAGGCCGCCTGGGCCGCCTTGCGTTGTGGTTTCGACCGCTTGCAGCTGGATGAAATCGTCGCCTTCACCACCGAAGCCAATCTGCCTTCACAAAAAGTCATGCAGGCCATCGGTATGCATTACGATCCGCAGGCCGATTTCGAACACCCCAAAGTCGCAGCCGACGACCCGCTGCGTCATCATGTTTTGTACCGCATCACCCGCGCCCAATGGTTGGACACGCTGCACGGATAAGCAGCCCGGAATGCCCTATCGTTTTTAGGAGTTGCTCTATGAGCCAAGTATTGGAAGATCTGGTGGACCTGCTGACCCTGGAGCCGATCGAGGAAAACCTCTTTCGCGGCCGCAGCCAGGACCTGGGTTTTCGCCAGTTGTTCGGTGGTCAGGTGCTCGGGCAGTCGTTGTCGGCGGCCAGCCAGACCGTCGAAGAAGCGCGGCATGTGCATTCCCTGCACGGTTACTTTCTGCGCCCCGGCGATGCGGCGCTGCCGGTGGTGTACTCGGTGGACCGCGTGCGCGACGGCGGCAGCTTCAGCACGCGCCGGGTCACGGCGATCCAGAAGGGCCAGCCGATTTTTACCTGCAGCGCCTCGTTCCAATACGACGAAGTCGGCTTTGAGCACCAGACCACCATGCCGGTAGTGGTCGGCCCGGAGAATCTGCCATCGGAGCTGGAGCTGACGCGCCAGCGCGCGCACCTGATCCCCGAACCCATGCGCGACAAGCTGCTGTGCGCCAAACCGATCGAAGTGCGCCCGGTCACCGAAAAAGACCCGTACAACCCCCAGCCGTCCGACCCGGTCAAGTACGTGTGGTTTCGTGCCGACGGCGCCCTGGCCGATGCGCCGGCGCTGCATAAATACCTGCTCGCCTACGCCTCCGACTTCGGCCTGCTGACCACCTCATTGCTGCCCCATGGCAAGACCGTATGGCAGAAAGACATGCAGGTCGCCAGCCTCGACCACGCACTGTGGTTCCACGCCGACCTGCGCGCCGACGATTGGCTGCTCTACGCCATGGACAGCCCGTGGGCCGGCAACTCTCGGGGGTTCTCCCGTGGCAGCGTGTACAACCGCGCCGGGCAACTGGTGGCGTCGGTGACCCAGGAAGGCCTGATCCGCCATCGCAAGGATTGGGCATGAGCCTGGCGGACGTTAAGCACTGGGTGTTCGACATGGATGGCACCCTGACGGTGGCCGTGCATGATTTTGCGGCGATCCGCGTGGCGCTGGAGATCCCGCCCGAAGACGATATTCTCACCCACCTGGCGGCACTGCCCGCCGAGGTGGCGGCGGCCAAGCATGCCTGGTTGCTGGAGCACGAGCGTGAACTGGCGCTGGGCTCGGTGGCGGCCGACGGTGCGGTGGAACTGGTGCGCGAGTTGTCCGCACGCGGGTATCGCCTGGGCATCCTGACCCGCAACGCGCGGGAGCTGGCCCATGTCACGTTGCAGGCCATCGGCCTGGCCGACTGCTTCGCCGTGGAAGACGTGCTGGGCCGCGAAGACGCGCCGCCCAAGCCGCAACCGGGTGGTTTGTTGAAATTGGCGGCGGCGTGGCAGGTATCGCCCGATGAAATGGTGATGGTCGGGGATTACCGCTTCGACCTCGATTGCGGCCGTGCGGCGGGAACCCGGACCGTGCTGGTAAACCTGCCGGAGAACCCGTGGCCCGAGTTGGCGGACTGGCATGCCGCAGACTGCGCGGCACTGCACCGGATGATCCAGCCCAGGCAATGACTATCAAAGGTGGGAGGGGCGGTGTGACGGTTCGACTTACCCCGATGACGGTGAGTCAGCAACAGCTGGGTGCCTGACCCACCGCTATCGGGGCATGGGTATCTACCTATCTTCAGTGAAAACATCACGTCAGTACATGAAGCTCTTGTGGTGAGCGGGCTTGCCCCGCGCTGGGCTGCGAAGCGGCCCCAAACTCAGGCACCTCGGAGTGTCAGTTGAAACCACATCGCCTGGAATGGGGCTGCTTCGCAGCCCAGCGCGGGGCAAGCCCGCTCACCACAACAAGTCTAGGTCACCACAACAAGTCTAGGTCACCACAACAAGGCCAGGTCATCACAGCAAGCCAAGGTCACCACAACAAGCCCGGCTCACTACAAACAGCCGAGTTCACCACAGAGTTATTTCAGCCTGTGAGGGTTGCGTGGATACCTATGGCTCTCGGGTGCTAGCCGCTTCCCACAGGTTGCGCCTGTTTTGTTCAGTTAAAGCTGGGGAAACAGTACTTTCTGGCCTTCGGGCGATCTGAGCATCCCATCGCCGTTATGCCCCACCCCTGGCACTTCCACCAGTTCCTGGCGCAGCTGCGGATGGCGTTGTTTGAGGTAGTCAAAATAGTTGCGCCCGCGAATCAGCCGATAGGCGCCCTGGGCCTCGGCCTCGCAGCCTTTATCCAGCGCGGGGTGGTTGGGGTTGGTGTCTTGTTGGCCGAGCAGATACGTGATGCTGCGTGACACGTAGGTTTGCTCAAGTTGCGCGGCGCTTTGGCCGTTGGCGTACGCCGGCAGTTTTTGCAGGCCGTACTTCCAGTCGTCGAAACCAGGGCAGGCCGCCGCGTCGAACGGCACGGGCCGTTGCGGGCTGAAGTAGGCGTAGGACGATGGATTGGCCACCACATAACGCAGGCGGATGCCTTCGTCATGCAAGGTCGGATGATCGCCGCCGAGGAGCGCAAAGCGCTGTACCACCTGGCCACCGCCGGAATGACCGGCGACCACGATGTCCTTGAGTGCCGGGAACAACCGGCGATCGCCCAGATGCTGGATCAGTTGGTCCAGCGCGCTGAAGGAGCTGACGTGATCGGTCCCCACCGACGGCTCGCCGGCCATCCAGTCATTGCCTTGCCAGCGCAGCACCGTATTGTCCAAGTGATTGCGCTGCGCATCGGCCTCGTTGAGAAACTGCGGGGCGATCACCAGCGTTGTATCGGCCTGGCCCGCCTGTTCGGCGGCGGCTTCGGCGCTGTGCAGATAGGTCTGCGCATTGCGCAGGCGACCGTGCACGACGATCAGCACGCGGGTGACATGTGGCAACGGCTGGCGCCAGTCCTGGCTTACACCAAGGCTTAAGGCACCGGTCTCCAGCTGGAAACGATCGGGGCTGACTACCTTGACCCCATGCTCGACGGCCCCGGCGGTAGAGCAGGCCAGCCACATACCCAGCAGCAATCCCGATCGTTTATTCATTTACAGGCTCTTGGCGTTAAAGGTGTCGCACTGGCTGATCTGGCCTTGGGCGAAGCCGGTCTTGAACCAGCGCACCCGCTGCGCGGAGGTGCCGTGGGTGAACGAATCCGGCACCACGCGGCCCTGGCCTTGCTGTTGCAAACGGTCATCGCCGATGGCGTTGGCCGCATTCAGGGCCTCTTCGATGTCGCCCGGTTCCAGCCAGTTCAAGCGTTTTTGTGCGCGGTTGGCCCACACGCCGGCAAAACAGTCGGCCTGCAGTTCCTGGCGCACCAGCAGGCCGCCATCGCCCTGCATCTGCATGCCTTGCTGGCGCGCGTCCTGGATCTTCGCCGAGATGCCGAGCAATGTCTGCACGTGGTGCCCGACTTCGTGGGCGATCACATAGGCCTGGGCGAAATCGCCGGCGGCCTGGAAGCGTTGGGACATTTCCCGGAAGAAGTCCAGGTCCAGGTACACCTGCTGGTCGGCCGGGCAATAAAACGGACCGCTCGCCGAAGTGGCGCCACCGCAGGCGGAATTGACCCGGCCACGGAACAGAATCAGCTTGGGGTTCTGGTAGGTCTTGCCGTTTTCCTTGAACACCTGGCCCCAGGTGTCTTCGGTGTCGCCCAGCACCGCGCGGACGAAATCGGCCTGCTCATCGTTGGCCGGCGGCGCCTGACGCGGCTGGGTGCTGACCGACGGTGCCTGCTCCATCTGACCGGTCAACTGGCCGAGAATCTGCATCGGGTCCTGGCCGGTCAACCAGCCGATACCGACGATCAGCACAATCGCCGTGAGGCTCAGGCCCTTGCCGCCGCCGAAGCGCATCCCGCCGCCGCCACCACTGTCATCGCGGGCATCCACCACGTTGTCGCTGCGTCGGCCTTTTTTCCATAGCATGGGGCAATCCTCTTGATGAACGGTCCTACAAAATATTGAGATGAGTATGGCCGTTAATCGCGGCAATACCCTTCGCCGGTCACCACAACCAGGCAGTCTTTCTTGTCCGCCAGCCACTTGAGACCGGTCGCCGCGCCATCACCGGCGCGCAGCAACTGCGGACCGTCCGGGCGGTTGAAGGCGATCCCATCTTCGGCCGCTTCACCCTTGAAGGTGCCGCTGTCATCGGCGTCGAGGCCGTACTGCATGGTAAGAAGATAGTGACCGCGGCCAATGCTGTCGTCCTTGGCGATGGTCAGGTGCAGGCCTTCGACGCCGACCCACTTGCCGACCCATTTATCGGTCGGTGGAGTCTGCGGCACCAGCGTGGCTTGCACCGACGCGGGCGCGGGTTTGGGCGCTTGCCTGGCCTCCTGGTTGCAGGCGGCGAGCAAGGCGAGGGTGGAAAGAACAAAGAAGGTTTTTTTCATAGCGGCAAGGCCTTGATTAAAAAATGTGCAGCTGGAAGGCAACGTGCAGGGTTGGACTCGATTCCCATGATTTAGTGCGCTGTTCGCCCGGTGTTTGGTTATGCTCTTGGGGCAGGCTGCGGCCCGCCTGCTAGATTACCGGGTTGAGCGCGGCCTCGTTCAGTGCTCAGCGTTAAGCCCGCCACGCAAGAGAATTCCATGACTGTCAGTACCCCGCTTTCCGGCGTCAACCATCCGTTCAAAGGCATCCTGCTGATTGTGGTGGCGACCTTTCTGTTTTCCAGCCACGACGCGTTGTCCAAATACCTGGCCGGGTTCTATCCGATCGTGATGGTGGTGTGGGCACGGTACGTGGTGCATACCGTGCTGATGGCCGGGATCTTCCTGCCGCAATCGGGTCTGCGCGTGCTGCGCAGTAAGCGACCGGGGATGCAGGTGGTGCGGGCCTTGTGCCTGTTGGGCACCAGTCTGTTCTTTACCACCGCGCTGCATTACATCCCACTGGCAGAGGCCACGGCGGTGAACTTCCTTGCACCGATCCTGGTGACTGCGCTGTCGGTGCCGCTGCTGGGTGAGCATGTGACACGTGGCCAGTGGCTGGCGGTGATCTGCGGGTTTATCGGCGTGCTGGTGATCATCCACCCAGGCGGTGAACTGTTCACGCCGGCGGTGCTGCTGCCGTTGTGTTCAGCGATGTTCTTCTGCTTTTACCAACTGCTGACGCGCATCCTCAGCCAGTACGACACCCCCACCACCAGCAACTTTTTTGCCGGGTTGTGCAATACCCTGGTGATGAGTGCGCTGGTGCCGTTCTTCTGGCAGGTGCCGACCCTGTGGCACGGCGTGATGATGCTGGCCCTGGGCACCTGTGGCATGACGGCGCACTTGATGCTGACCCAGGCGTTCCGCTTTGCGGCGCCTGCCTTGCTGGCGCCGTTCGGCTATTGCCAGATCGTGTTCGCGGGGTTGCTGGGCTGGCTGGTGTTTGCCCATACCCCCGACATGACCACGGTGGTCGGCATCGGGGTGATCTGCATGAGCGGGTTGGCCGCCGCCTGGCAGCAGCGGCGGCGATGATTCATACCTCGACGGTGGGAATCTTGCGCGGTGCCATGAAGTACATCCAGGCCAGCGCAATGAAGTACATCGCCGGGATCAGAGTGAACAACACGGTGTAGTTGTTGTGGGTCACGGTCAGGATATGGCCGACGATCTGGGTCATGAACATGCCGCCGATGGCCGCGCACATGCCGCCGAAGCCGAATACCGTGCTCATCATGTGCTTGGGCGTGTAGTCCATCACCAGGCTCCAGATATTCGCGGTCCAGGCCTGGTGCGCACCGATGGCCAGGGAGATGGCGAACACCGCCACCCACAGCTGGCTGGAGCCGGCCGCCATGATCACGCCGACGATGCAGCAGGCGAACAGCAGCATCGACAGCAGCCGCGCCTTGATCGAGTTCATCCCTCGGCCGATCAGGAACGAAGAGAGAATCCCCCCACCCACGCTCCCGAAGTCGGCTGTCAGATAAATAATGATCAGTGGGATGCCCATCTGCGTCACGTTGATGCCCAGGTTGTATTGCTGGTTCAGGAACGGTGGCAGCCAGTACAGGTAGAACCAGAACACCGGCGCGGTCAGCGAATAGGCCAGGGCAAAGGCCCAGGTGCCGCGCATGCGCAGGATACGGGTGAAGGGCACGCGTGGTTGTTCCGGTTCGGCTTGTTGTTGTACGTAGTCCAATTCGGATTGTTTAACCGTCGGATGCTCTTCGGGGTTGTAGTACTTCAGGCCCCAGCACACCAGCCAGATGCCGCCCAGCGCCGACATGCACAGGAACGCCGCCTGCCAGCCCCATACGTGCAGGATCAGCGGCAACAGCATCGGTGTCATCATCGCGCCGACGTTGGTGCCGGCATTGAAAATACCGGTGGCCACTGCGCGCTCGCCGGCGGGGAACCACAGGCGGGTGGTTTTGACGCAGGCCGGGTAGTTGGCGGCTTCGGTCAGGCCGAGGATAAAGCGGCAAACCATAAAGCCGACGGCCGAGGTGGCCAGGCCGTGGGCGCCGGTGGCCAGGCTCCACAGCAATACCGCGAAGAAGAACACGCGTTTCACGCCAACGCGGTCGATCAAGCGACCCTGCAGCACAAACCCGATGGCGTAGCCGACCTGGAACCAGAAGTTGATGTTGGCGTAGTCCATCGCCGTCCAGCTCATTTCCTTGGCCAGGATCGGCTGCATCACCCCCAGGGCGGCGCGGTCGATGTAGTTCAGGGTGGTGGCGAAGAACACCAGGGCCAGCATGCCCCAGCGGGTTTTGCCCACGGCCAGGGCGCCGCGGATCTTGCTGCCGATGCCGGCGTGCGGCATGCCTGGGCGCTCGGCCAGGACGGAGTTTTGCAAAGGCATGAGGTCGTACCCGTTTTTTGAAATTTTTATGGTGTGTTCTGGGTCTTTTGTGAACGTTTGTTGCGTGATCGATGGTGCGCAGCGCCTAAAAAATCGTCAATTCGCTGCACGGCATAGTGTTCGATAATCGCCCGAAAAACTAACCGGTTCGTACATTTTATTTGCTGCCGGTAGGCGGGGGGCGAATAATTTGCCACAAACAACCAATGCGGGGAGTTTCCATGCAACGTTCCATCGCTACCGTTTCCTTGAGCGGCACCCTGCCGGAAAAGCTCGACGCCATCGCCGCCGCTGGGTTCGATGGGGTGGAAATCTTCGAGAATGACTTGTTGTATTACGACGGCAGCCCGCGGGAAGTGCGGCAGATGTGCGCCGACCTCGGCATCGCCATCACCTTGTTCCAGCCGTTTCGCGACTTTGAAGGCTGCCGTCGCGAGCGCCTGGCGCGCAACCTGGAGCGGGCCGAGCGTAAATTCGATCTGATGCAGGAACTGGGCACCGATCTGGTGCTGGTGTGCAGCAATGCCTCGGCCGATTGTGTGGGCGACGAATCCATTCTGCTGGATGACTTGAGCCTGCTGGCCGAGCACGCCGGCAAACGTGGCTTGCGCATTGGCTATGAAGCCCTGGCCTGGGGCAAGCATGTGAACACCTGGCAGCAGGTGTGGAACCTGGTGCGTCAAGTCGATCATCCGAGCCTGGGCGTGCTGCTCGACAGCTTCCATACCCTGTCGCTCAAGGGCGACCCAAGCGCTATCGCGCAGATCCCCGGCGACAAGATCTTCTTCGTGCAAATGGCCGATGCGCCCATCCTGGCCATGGATGTGCTGGAATGGAGCCGGCATTTCCGCTGCTTCCCGGGGCAGGGCGAATTCGACCTGGCCGGGTTTCTGGCGCCGATTATCAAAAGTGGTTACACCGGGCCGCTGTCCCTGGAAATCTTCAACGATGGTTTCCGCGCCGCGCCGACCCGCGCCAATGCCGCCGACGGGTTGCGCTCGCTGCTGTACCTGGAGGAAAAAACACGCCAGCGCCTGGCCGAGGAACAGTCGGCCGCGCCGGTGGATATCCTGTTCGAAACGCCGCCTGCCAGCGAGTACGACGGCATCGAGTTCCTCGAATTTGCCGTGGATGAAAGCCTCGGCGCCAAGCTCTCCCACTGGCTGGAGCGACTTGGCTTCGTCAAGGCCGGGCAGCACCGTTCCAAGGCCGTCAGCCTGTTGCGCCAGGGTGAGATCAACCTGATCCTCAATTGCGAGCCGTATTCCTTCGCCCATAACTTTTTCGAAGCCCACGGGCCGTCGCTGTGCGCCACGGCGTTGCGGGTCAAGGACAGCGCCAAGGCGTTGGAGCGCGCGGTCGCCTTTAAAGGCCAGCCTTATCGTGGCCTGGTCGGGCCGAACGAACTGGAGCTGGCGGCGGTGCGCGCGCCGGACGGCAGCCTGATTTACCTGGTGGACGCCAGCGAAGGCGGGCTCTACGACACCGATTTCAACCTGCAGGCGAACACGGCTTGTAGCGGCGGCCTGCTGCGCATCGACCATATGGCAATGGCCCTGCCGGCTGACAGCCTCGACAGTTGGGTACTGTTCTACAAGAGTCTGCTGGATTTCGAAGCCGATGACGAAGTGGTGCTGCCCGACCCCTACGGCCTGGTGAAAAGCCGCGCATTGCGCAGCCGTTGCAGCTCGATCCGCCTGCCGCTGAATATTTCCGAGAACCGCAACACGGCCATTTCCCACGCGCTATCGAGCTATCGGGGCTCGGGGGTGCATCACATTGCCTTCGACTGTGCGGATATTTTCGCCGAGGTACGCCGGGCCAAAGAGGCCGGTGTGCCGCTGCTGGATATCCCGCTCAATTATTACGACGACCTGGCGGCGCGCTTTGATTTTGATGAGGAGTTCCTCAGCGAGCTGGCGTACTACAACGTGCTGTACGACCGCGACGCTCAGGGCGGTGAGTTGTTTCACGTCTACACCGAGCCGTTCGAAGGGCGGTTTTTCTTCGAAATCATCCAACGCAAAAACGGTTACGTGGGCTACGGCGCGGCCAACGTGGCGGTACGCCTGGCGGCGATGGCCAAGTCGCGCAGCGGCGCGGTGCGCCAGGCACGCCTGTAAGCCATGGCCGGGTGCTTCCTTCGGGGAGCGGCCCGGCCCATAATCGCGGCCTGCCTAACAACAATGGCCGTGAGCACAATGACGTCGAGTCCCGAACTCCCCGCAGTGCCAGAAGCACCGCGCAAGAGTCGTAAGAACAACCCGGAAAAGACCCGCGAAAACATACTGCAGGAAGCCATTGTGGAGTTTGTCCAGCAGGGCCTTTCCGGCGCGCGCGTGGACGCCATCGCCGAACGCATCCACACTTCCAAACGCATGATCTACTACTACTTCGGCAGCAAGGAGCAGCTGTACGTCGAGGTGCTGGAGAAGCTCTACGGCGATATCCGCAATACCGAAACCCGCATGAACCTCACGGCGCTGGAACCGCGTGAAGCGATCCGTCGGCTGGTGGAATTCACCTTTGATCACCACGATCAGAACGTGGATTTCGTGCGCATCGTCAGCATCGAAAATATCCACAACGCTGAATATGTGAAGCGCTCGGACTCGATCAAGGCCATGAACAGCAACATCCTCGAAGCCCTGGGCACTACCTTGCGCCGAGGTGCCGAAATGGGCCTGTTCCGCGAAGGCCTGGAGCCGCTGGATGTGCACCTGCTGATCAACTCATTCAGTTTTTACCGGGTGTCCAACCGCCATACGTTCAGTGAGATCTTTCAGATCGAACTGTCGGATGAGGCGGTTAAACAGCGCCACCGCGAGATGCTCTGCGACTCGGTGATGCGCTACCTGCAAGCCTGAAGGCTCAGGTTGGAATGCCTGCCAGGTGGAGGGGCAAGCCCCTTCCACATTTTGATCTGGTTTCGTCAGTCAGGTATTCATGCTGTTGAAGTGCGTCAGCATGCGTTGCGCATCCGGCACTTCACCGCTGAATAATTCAAATGCTTTTACCGCCTGGAACACCGCCATATTGCCGCCGTCCAGGGTGCGACACCCCAGGGCGCGTGCATCCCGTAGCAGTTGGGTTTCCAGCGGGAAGTAGACGATTTCCGCTACCCACAGCTGAGCGCGCAAAAGCGCCGCCGGCACCGGTGTACCGGGGAGTTTGGCCATACCCATCGGCGTGGTGTTAACCAGGCCATCGGCGTCGGCCACGGCGTTCTCCAGGTCTGCGCCGACTTGAGCGCGGCCGCTGCCGAAACGCTGTGCGAGGTTATCCACAAGGTCGCGGGCGCGGCCGGCGTCCACATCGAAAACACTCAGCTGCTCCACCCCTTCAGCCAGCAGTGCATGCGCGACTGCCGCGCCCGCACCACCGGCGCCCATCTGCACCACACGCTGGCGCGGCACGTCACTGAGATTGCGCCGCAAACCTTCGGCAAACCCCAGGCAATCGGTGTTGTGGCCGATGCGTTTGCCGTCTTTGAACACCACGGTATTCACCGCGCCGATGCCTCGGGCCTCGTCGGACAAGTCATCCAGCAGCGGCAGAATCGCTTGTTTGCATGGGTAGGTAATGTTCAGCCCGGTAAAGTGCATCAGCTCGGCGGCGCGTAGGAGCTCGGGCAGGGCCTTGGCGTCCAGGCCCAGGGCATCGAGGTCGATCAGTTGATACAGGTAGCGCAGGCCCTGGGCGTCGCCTTCCTGTTCGTGCAAAGCGGGCGTGCGGGAGGCCTGGATGCCGGCGCCGATCAGGCCGGCAAGAATGCGTGGCTTCATCAGGCACGTCCTTTCAGCAGATGGCTGAAATGTTCCAGGGCCAGGTGGTAGCCGTGGCTGCCGAAACCGGCCAATACCGCTTTGGCGATGGGCGACACGAACGAGTGATGACGAAACGCCTCACGCGCATGCACGTTGGATAAATGCACTTCGACCACCGGCACTTCACTGGCCACCAGTGCATCACGGATCGCCACCGAGGTATGGGTCCAGGCCGCTGGATTGATCACGATGCCGGCGCAACGCGCACGGGCGCCGTGGACCCAGTCCAGCAGCTCGCCTTCGTGGTTGGTCTGGCGAAATTCGATCTTCAGTCCGAACTGTTCCGCGCTACGGCCGCACAACGCGGCAATGTCGGCCAGGGTTTCATGCCCGTACGTAGCAGGCTCGCGGCTGCCGAGCAGGTTGAGGTTGGGGCCGTTGAGCACCAGCACGATGGGCGGCATGAGGGGGTATCTCCACAGTTCTTGTTGGTTATGGAGATAAAATGTACTGGATGGTTAATTTGGTCAATTGCCAGCGCGGCATGTGTTCGATTATCGAACCGTTAATGCGAGCAACGCGCTGCAAGCCCACTGCGCGGCCGCTTAGCCAATGGCTCGGGCGGCCGTGCATGGGACAACAGCACGTTTAGCGTCGGGTCAACAACACACCCGATTCCATATGGTGCGTCCACGGAAACTGATCAAACAGCGCACACCGGGTAATACGGTGCGTGTCATGCAGTTGCGCAATGTTCGCCGCCAACGTCTCCGGGTTGCAGGAGATGTACAGGATAGTGTCGAACCGCCGGGTCAGTTCGCAGGTGTCCGGGTCCATGCCGGCACGCGGCGGGTCGACGAAAACGCTGCCGAATTCGTAGCTCTTCAGATCGATTCCCTGCAGGCGGCGGAACGGGCGAACTTCGTTGAGCGCTTCGGTCAGTTCTTCAGCGGACAGGCGCACGAGGGTGACGTTAGCCACGGCGTTTTCATCGAGGTTACTCAGGGCTGCGTTGACCGAGGTCTTGCTGATCTCAGTGGCCAGCACCTTGCGCACACGGGTCGCCAGGGGCAGGGTGAAGTTGCCGTTGCCGCAGTACAGCTCCAGCAAGTCATCCGCACGATCGCCCAACGCCTCGTAGGCCCAGTTGAGCATCTTCTGGTTCACCGTGCCGTTGGGCTGGGTGAACGCGCCTTCGGGTTGGCGATAGCTGAAGGTGCGGCCGCCGACGTCGAGTTTCTCCACCACGTAGTCGTGGCCGATCACATCGCGCTTGCCCTTGGAGCGGCCGATGATGCTCACGTTCAGGTCCGCGGCGAGCTGGTTGGCGGCGGCATGCCAGTGCTCGTCCAGCGGGCGGTGATAGCACAGGGTGATCATTGCATCGCCGGCCAGGGTGGTGAGGAACTCCACCTGGAACAGTTTGTGGCTCAGGGCGGCGCTGGCTTGCCAGGCGGCCTTGAGCTGCGGCATCAGCTGGTTGATGCGAGCGCTGGCGATGGGGAAGTCTTCGATCAGGATCGGCGTGCGCTTGTCATCCTGGGAAAACATCGCGTAGTGGCGTTCACCGCCCTCGCGCCACAGGCGGAATTCCGCGCGCAGGCGGAAGTGCTGCAGCGGCGAGTCGAACACCTGCGGCTCGGGCGCATCGAACGGAGCGAGCAGGTCACGCAGGCGCGTGACCTTGTCTTGCAATTGAGCGGTGTAGCGTGCGGCGTCAAAAGTCATGCGTTGAACCAGCCCAGCTTGATCACGAACAGGATCGACAGAATCACCAGCGCCGGGTTCAGCTCACGGTAGCGGCCCGAAAGCAGCTTGATGGCGGTCCAGGCGATGAAACCGAAGGCGATGCCGTTGGCGATGGAGTAAGTGAAGGGCATCGCCAGGGCGGTGATCACCACCGGCGCTGCAACGGTAATGTCATCCCAGTCGATTTCGGCCAGGCCCTGGGTCATCAGCACGGCGACGAACAGCAGCGCCGGTGCGGTGGCAAAAGCCGGAACGCTGGCGGCCAGCGGCGAGAAGAACAGTGCGAGCAGGAACAGGATCGCGACCACGATGGCGGTCAAACCGGTGCGGCCACCGGCGCTCACGCCCGCGGCGGACTCGATATAACTGGTGGTGGTCGAGGTGCCCAGCAGCGAACCGGCCATGGCCGCGGTGCTGTCGGCGATCAGCGCACGCCCCATTTTCGGCATGTGGCCGTCCTTGCTCATCAGGCCGGCGCGCTTGGCGACGCCGATCAGGGTGCCGGAGTTGTCGAACAGGTCAACGAACAGGAAGGCAAAGATCACGCTGACCAGGCCGATATCCAGCGCGCCCTTGATATCCAGTTGCAGGAAGGTCGGTGCCAGGGACGGTGGCATTGAGGTCACGCCGCCGAACGGGGTAACGCCCAGTACGATGGAAGCAATGGTGACCGCCAGAATGCCGATCAGCACCGCACCACGTACGGCCAGGGCTTCCAGCGCGACGATCAGTACGAAACCGAGGGTGGCGAGGATGGGGGCGGCTTTTGTCAGGTCGCCCAGGCCCACCATGGTGGCCGGGTTACTGACCACGATCTGCGCGTTGTGCAAGGCAATCAGCGCCAGGAACAGGCCGATACCGGCCGCAATCGCTGAACGCAGGGGCAGGGGGATGGCGTTGATGATCCACTCACGGATGCGAAAGATCGACAGCAGGAAAAACAGCACCGCCGAAATAAACACCGCCCCCAGTGCCACTTGCCAGGTGTGGCCCATGTGCAGGACCACGGTGTAGGTAAAGAAGGCATTGAGGCCCATGCCCGGCGCGAGCGCGATGGGGTAGTTGGCGATCAGGCCCATCACGGTCGAACCGATGGCGGCCGCCAGGCAGGTCGCGACAAACACCGCACCTTTGTCCATGCCGGTTTCGCCGAGGATGCTCGGGTTCACGAACAGGATGTAGGCCATGGCCAGGAATGTCGTGATGCCCGCGAGGATCTCGGTGCGCACGTTGGTGTTGTGTGCCTTGAGTTGAAACAGCTTTTCCAGCATGCCGGCTCCCTGTGACGCTATTTTGCGTCGTGATTTGTTGACCTCTAAGTCAAAGCACAAACTGCGCCAAGCGCCTGTGGTTCCAGAGAGGATCGGAAAAAGCGGCGCATCATACCAGCAGCCGAGGCTGTGTGGCGCATGGGCTTGAGGCATACTGCGCCGACGTTCAATTCACGGTCATCGACAGCATGAAAAAAGCCAACGCGTGGAGTCTAGCCCTGATCGCCGCTCTGAGCCTGTGGCTCGGCGCGGCACCGGCATGGGGCGCGACTGCACCGGCCTTGAGCGAGGTGCGCGTGTTCAAGGTCGAGTCGTCGCGCTGCGAGGAAACCATCCCCGAACGCGTCACCTCCACGCAGATGTGCACGCACCGTGGGCCCACCAAGGTGTCGGTGATGGAGGTGGGCCTGGGCAATAACCCGGTCGGCCTGTTCAATGGCGCGGTATTGAATGGCCAGCGCACGCCGGTGTGCCAGGTCGGCAACATCAGCCAGGCGTGCAACGGCGCGGGCACGCTGATGGGCTACATCTATGTATTCGACCTGGATGTGCAGGCCCAGGGCTGGTTTGAATACAGCAACTCTTCGATCAACCCCCCGCGAAACACCTTGAAGACCCAGCTCAATATCCGCTGATCAATTCTCTTGAACGCTCAAAACCCCGGGAAGTCGTACCCCTGAGACGGCGATTTTCCTGAACGCCGCGGATGCAGACCAACCCGTGAGGTGTTTATGAGCGCAACCCCCCAAGGCGCGGCGGCCCAGCCGTTTGCCCGCCATTCGATACGCCTGACCCTCAATGGGCAGGCCCGCCAACTGGACGTGTTGCCCTGGACCACGCTGTTGGACCTGCTACGCGAACAACTGGACCTGGTGGGCAGCAAAAAAGGCTGCGACCACGGCCAATGCGGCGCCTGCACCGTGTTACGCGACGGCAAACGCGTGAACGCTTGCCTGACGCTGGCGGTGATGTGCGACGGTGCTGAACTGACCACCGTGGAAGGCCTGGCCAATGGCGATCAACTGCACCCCATGCAGCAAGCCTTCATCAAGCACGATGCCTTCCAATGCGGTTACTGCACGCCTGGGCAGATCTGCTCCGCCGTCGGCCTGGCCAATGAAGGCCGTGCCCACGACAGCGCGCAAATCCAGGAGCTGATGAGCGGTAACCTGTGCCGCTGCGGCGCCTACAGCAACATTCGCGATGCGATTGAAGAGGCCCTGCCGGCCTGCCGCAATGCGGGAGGTGAGCAATGAACCCGTTCCAGTACAGCAAACCGGCCGACGTGCACGAAGCCGTGCACCTGAGCAGTGCCGCGTCGCGCTTTATCGCCGGCGGTACCAACCTGCTGGACCTGATGAAAGAAAACATCAGCCGCCCCGAGCACCTGATCGATATCACCGGCCTGCCGTTGCACGGCGTCGAACCCACGGCCGAAGGCGGCGTGCGCATTGGCGCGCTGGTCAGCAACGCTGATCTGGCCTGGCACCCCTTGATTGAACAGCGTTACCCGTTGCTGTCCCAGGCCATCCTTGCCGGTGCCTCGCCGCAGTTGCGCAATATGGCCAGCACCGGTGGCAACCTGCTGCAGCGCACCCGTTGCTATTACTTCTACGACGCCAGCGTGCCCTGCAATAAACGCGAACCCGGCAGCGGTTGCCCGGCGCGCACCGGCTTGAATCGCATCCATGCGATCCTCGGTGCCAGTGAACACTGCGTGGCGACCCATCCGTCTGACATGTGCGTAGCCCTGGCGGCGCTGGAGGCGCGGGTGCATGTGCAAGGGCGCGGCGGTGCGCGGGTCATCGAGTTCGCCGACTTCCACCGTTTGCCCGGCGATGCGCCGCAACGGGACAACCAGCTGGCCGACGATGAACTGATCACTGCCATTGAATTGCCTGCCGACCACCTGGCGCGGCACAGCCATTATCTGAAGATCCGTGACCGTGCGTCCTACGCCTTCGCGTTGGTGTCGGTGGCCGCCGCTCTGGAGTTGGACGGCGATGTGATCGTCGACGCGCGCCTAGCCCTGGGCGGCGTGGCCCATAAACCCTGGCGCGACCGCGCGGTGGAGGCGGGATTGATCGGGCAGGCTGTCAGCCGCGAAACCTTCAGCCTCGCCGCCGATGCGATGTTGCAGGACGCCGAGCCGCTGGAACACAACGCTTTCAAGGTCAAGCTGGCACGGCGCGCAATTATCCGCGCCCTGAGCGATGCCGCTGTCGCAGGAGAACGCCCATGAGTGCCGTCGGAAAACCTCTGGACCGTGTCGACGGTCTGCTTAAAGTCACCGGCCAGGCGCGCTATGCCGGCGAGTTCCCCGAACACGACCTGCTGCATGGCAGCGTGGTGTCCAGCACTATCGCCAAGGGCCGCGTGGTTCGTATCGATGCGTCCAGGGCCCTGGCGCTGCCGGGTGTGGTCATGGTGCTCGATCACACCAACCGGCCTCGGTTGGCCAGCTATGACGACGCGTTTGCCGACGCCGATGCCGCCGATGGCTCGCCGTTTCGCCCGCTGTACAACGACCGCGTGCTGTACAGCGGCCAGCCCCTGGCCCTGGTGATCGCCGACAACCTGGAGCTGGCGCGACATGCCGGCTCCCTGGTGCAGATCGAATACGAGCGCGATGAGTTCGAAACCGACCTGCTCGCCCAGCAGGCCCAGGCCCATCCGTCGCCACAGACACCGCCGGCCCCGCGCGGGAATTTCCAGGCCGAGTGGACCGCTGCCGCCGTGAGCCTGGACGTGCACTACAGCACTCCCATCGAACATCACAACCCCATGGAACCCCACGCCAGCACCGTGCTGTACCAGGCAGATGGCACGCTGCATATCCATGACAAAACCCAGGGCCCGCAGAACTGCCAGGCCTATGTGCAAAAAGTGTTTGGCCTGGATAAAAGCCAGGTGCGGGTGTTTGCCGCGTTTGTCGGCGGTGCCTTTGGTTCCGGCCTGCGTCCGCAGTACCAATTGCCCCTGGCGGTGATGGCGTCGCTGGCGCTCAAGCGTTCGGTGCGCGTGACCCTGACACGTCAGCAGATGTTCACCTTCGGCTACCGCCCGCGCACGTTGCAGCGCTTGCAAATGGGCGCCGCCGCCAATGGTCGCCTGCTGGCGCTGGGGCACACTGCGATCGGCCAGACCTCGCGCTTTGAGGACTTCAGTGAACACGTGGTGGAGTGGAGCGGCATGCTGTATCACTGCGACAACGTGCAATTGACCTATAAGTTGGTGCCGCTGGATGTGTTCACGCCGCTGGACATGCGCGCACCCGGCGCCGCCCTCGGGGTGATCGGCCTGGAGTGCGCCATGGACGAACTGGCCTGCGCCCTGGCCATCGACCCGGTGCAACTGCGCCTGATCAACTACGCCGAGCGCAACCAGAACGAAGACAAACCGTGGTCGAGCAAAGCGCTGCGCGAGTGTTATGCCGAAGGCGCCGAGCGCTTTGGCTGGAGCCAGCGCAATTCGGAACCGCGCAGCATGCGCGACGGCCGTCAGCTGATCGGCTGGGGCATGGCGGGCGGCGTATGGGAAGCCATGCAAATGAAGGCCAGCGCCAAGGCGCGTATCGATGCCGAGGGTAAGCTGGTGGTGAGCAGCGCCACCACCGATATCGGCACCGGCACCTACACGGTGATGACCCAGATCGCCGCCCAGGCCAGCGGCGTGGCGGTGGAAGATGTGCGCTTCGTGCTAGGCGACTCATCGCTGCCCACCGCGCCGTTGCAGGGCGGTTCGTTCACTGTTTCCTCGGTGGGCACCGCCGTGCAACAGGCCTGCGAAGCGTTGACCGCCAAACTGCTGAGCGTGGCCCGGCAGACTTATCCGGTGTTCAAGGATGCCGAGTCGGTGCGCTTCGAGGACGGTCGGTTGCACACGGGCGACGTAAGCGTGTCGTTGGTGCAGTTGGTCAAGGACAGCGGTGAAGACGTCCTGGAGGTGCAGGTCGACAGCGAGCCGGACAAAAAACGCGAAGGTTATGCCACGGCGACCCATTCGGCGGTGTTCGTCGAAGTACGGGTGGATGAGGACCTCGGCACTATCAAGGTCAGCCGCGTGGTCAGCGTGATTGCCGCCGGGCGGGTGGTCAATCCGAAGATGGCCCGCAGCCAGATCCTCGGCGGCGTGGTATGGGGTATCGGCATGGCCCTGCATGAAGAAACCCAGATCGACCATCAGCTGGGCCGCTACATGAACCATAGCCTGGCCGAGTACCACATCCCGGTGAACGCCGATATTGGTGAGATTGATGTGGTATTCGTCGAAGAACACGACGAGATCGTCAACGCGCTGGGGTCCAAGGGCGTCGGCGAAATCGGCATCGTCGGCGTCGCGGCGGCAGTGGCCAATGCGGTGTACCACGCCACCGGCAAGCGGGTGCGGGACTTCCCGATTACCTTGGACAAGGTTCTTTAAAAACACGGTCTATCCAAATGTGAGAGGGGGCCAGCCCCCCAGTGGCGGTGTTTCAGTCAATGGATGCTTCGACTGTTACGCCGCCATCGAGGGCAAGCCCTCTCCCCCATTGACCTTGTCGCCACAGCGCCTATGCGGTGGGTTTCGAGACCGGTTCTTCCACCGGCACATGCATGCGATCACGGTTGGCCAGGGTGGGGAACAGTTTGATCCACACCCCGGTGACCACCAGGGTGCCGATCCCGCCCATCACCACGGCGGGCACGGTGCCGAACCAGTGGGCGGTGATGCCGGATTCGAATTCGCCCAATTGATTCGACGCGCCGATAAACAGGCCGTTGACGGCACTGACGCGCCCGCGCATTTCATCCGGCGTTTCCAACTGCACGAAGGACGCACGGATGACCATGCTGATCATGTCCGCCGCGCCCAGCACCACCAATACCGCCAGGGAAAACCAGAACGAAGTGGACAGGCCGAAAGCGATGGTCGCCACGCCGAATACGCCGACGGCGGTGAACATCACGCGGCCGACGTGGCGGTCCACCGAGAAGCGCGCCAGCCACAACGACATCAACAACGCCCCTACCGCCGGTGCCGAGCGCAACAGGCCCAGGCCCCAGGGGCCGGTCAGCAGGATGTCTTTGGCGAACACCGGCAGCAGCGCGGTGGCGCCGCCCAGCAGCACCGCGAACAAGTCCAGGGAAATGGCCCCCAGGATGTCCGGACGACTGCGGATAAAACGGATGCCGGCCAGCAGCGAATCCAAGGTGGCCTTGCCTTTGTTCAGCGGCGTCTGGCGGGCAGGCAGGTTGAGGGTCAGCGCGCAGGCGATCAGGTACAACACCACGGTGGGGCCATACACCCACACGCTGCCGAACGCGTAGAGCAAACCACCCAAGGCAGGTGCGACGATGGTGGCCAGTTGCTGGGCGGACTGCGACGACGCCACGGCACGCGGGAACAGCGCGCTGGGCACGATGCTGGGGAGCAGCGCCTGGGTGGTGGGCATTTCAAAAGACCGCGCAGCCCCGAGCAGGAAGGCGAGGATAAAGATCATCTCGCGGGTTACGTTGCCGGTCAGGCCGCCGATGGCCAGGGACAGCGCAATCAGCGCCTGTACGGTCTGGCAAATGGCCGCGACCTTGCGTCGCTCATAACGGTCGGCTACATGCCCGGTGTGCAGCATGAACAGCACGCGGGGTACAAACTCCACCAAGCCGACCAAACCCAGGTCCAGCACATTGCCGGTCAGTTGGTAAAGGTTCCAGCCGATGGCCACGGTCAGCATCTGGAAGCCACTTGCGGTAAAGATCCGCGCCAGCCAGAACGCTATGAAGGGGCGGTGGTGACGCAACAGCAACGCAGGTTCACTAGGCATCGGGAATTCAGATCAAGGCCGGAGGGAAGGGCGAGATTAGCATCAAGCTGTAACAAATAGTTGCGAGAACCGGGGTGAGGCAGCCTGTCACGCGTCAATCGACCACACAACTGGACAGCAAAAATGGGACTACTCTTTGAGCTGTAATTGATCCAGATCAAATCCATCCCATGATTTGTCCTGGCGGGCCGCAAGGCCGGATTCCCTACGTGGTTGGCCAAAAAAAGAAACGAATTGAAATTCGCCACACTCCATATCCGTGGGGGAAGTGGGTGCAGGCTCCCGCCAGCAGCCGGTATTACCTGACAGAGGAAGACTTATGTTCGGTTTGGAGGCGTTAGATCTCGCCCGAATTCAATTTGCGTTCACCGTCTCATTTCACATCCTGTTCCCGGCGATTACCATCGGCCTGGCCAGTTACCTTGCGGTGCTGGAAGGGCTCTGGCTCAAGACCCATAACGATACCTACCGTGACCTTTACCATTTCTGGTCGAAGATCTTTGCCGTCAACTTCGGCATGGGCGTGGTCTCGGGGTTGGTCATGGCCTACCAGTTCGGCACCAACTGGAGCCGCTTCTCGGATTTCGCCGGCGCCGTCACCGGCCCCTTGCTGACGTATGAAGTGCTCACGGCGTTCTTCCTCGAGGCCGGTTTTCTTGGCGTGATGCTGTTCGGCTGGAACAAGGTGGGGCGCAAGCTGCACTTCTTCTCCACGGTGATGGTGGCCGTGGGTACGCTGATCTCCACCTTCTGGATCCTGGCGTCCAACAGCTGGATGCAGACGCCCCAGGGCTTTGAAATCATCGACGGCCGCGTGATCCCGACCGACTGGCTGGCGGTAATCTTCAACCCTTCATTCCCCTACCGCTTGATGCACATGGCCACGGCGGCCTTCGTGGCGACCGCATTCTTCGTCGGCTCCTCGGCGGCCTGGCACTTGCTGCGCGGCAAGGACAACCCGGCGATCCGCAAAATGCTCTCCATGGCGATGTGGATGGCGCTGATTGTGGCGCCTGTCCAGGCGGTAATCGGTGACTTCCACGGGCTCAATACCCTGGAGCACCAGCCGGCGAAGATCGCCGCGATCGAAGGTCACTGGGAAAATAAAGGCAATGAGGCGACGCCGCTGATCCTGTTTGGCTGGCCCGACATGCAGGCGGAAAAAACCAAGTACGCCGTAGAGATTCCCTACCTGGGCAGCCTGATCCTGACCCATTCCCTGGATAAACAGGTGCCTGCACTCAAGGAGTTCGCGCCGCAGGACCGACCGAATTCGACCGTGGTGTTCTGGTCCTTCAGGGTCATGGTCGGGTTGGGGTTCCTGATGATCTTTACCGGTCTGTTCAGCCTGTGGCTGCGCCGGGGCGACCGGATGTATACCTCCAGACCGTTCCTGTACCTGGCGTTGTGGATGGGCCCGTCCGGCCTGATCGCGATCCTCGCCGGTTGGTTCACCACCGAAATCGGGCGCCAGCCTTGGGTGGTCTATGGGCTGATGCGCACGGCGGATGCCTCCTCCGGGCATAGCGTGGCGCAGATGACCATCACCCTGGTGTTGTTCGTAGTGGTGTACTTCGCCCTGTTCGGCGCGGGCCTGGGCTACATGATGCGCCTGGTGCGCAAAGGCCCTGTGACCCACGACAGCACCGAACCGACCCACGGCGGCCCCGGCCAGAAACGCACACCGGCACGTCCGTTGTCGGCGGCCGACGATGGCACCGACGACGACCACGACCACATCCAGCACAAGGGGAATTGAGATGGGTATTGATCTTCCGCTGATCTGGGCCGTGATCATCATCTTCGGCATCATGATGTACGTGGTGATGGACGGCTTCGACCTGGGCATCGGCATCCTCTTTCCGTTTGTTCCGGGCAAAGTCGACCGTGACGTGATGATGAACACCGTCGCGCCGGTCTGGGACGGCAATGAAACCTGGCTGGTGCTGGGTGGGGCGGCGCTGTACGGCGCCTTCCCGCTGGCTTATTCGGTGGTGCTGTCGGCGCTGTACCTGCCGCTGATCCTGATGCTGGTGGGGTTGATTTTTCGGGGCGTGGCGTTCGAGTTCCGCTTCAAAGCCAAGGACCACAAGCGCCATCTGTGGGACAAGGCCTTCATCGGCGGTTCGCTCGCGGCGACGTTCTTCCAGGGCGTGGCGCTGGGGGCGTTCATCGACGGCATTCCGGTGGTCAATCGCCAGTTCGCCGGCGGTTCGCTGGACTGGCTCACGCCGTTTACGCTGTTCTGCGGCGTAGCGCTGATCGTCGCGTATGCCTTGCTCGGCTGCACCTGGCTGATCATGAAGACCGAAGGCAAGCTGCAGGAACAGATGCACAACCTGGCGCGGCCGTTGGCATTCGTGGTGCTGGCGGTGATCGGCATCGTCAGCCTGTGGACCCCGCTGTCGCACGCGGAAATCGCCTCGCGCTGGTTCACCCTGCCTAATCTGTTCTGGTTCCTGCCGGTGCCGCTGCTGGTGCTGGTGACCATGTACGGGCTGATTCGCGCGGTGGCGCGCAATGCGCACTACACACCGTTCCTGCTGACGCTGGTGCTGATCTTCCTCGGCTACAGCGGCCTGGGAATCAGTCTGTGGCCGAACATCGTGCCGCCGTCGGTGTCGATCTGGGACGCCGCCGCACCGCCGCAGAGCCAAGGCTTCATGCTGGTGGGCACCTTGTTCATCATCCCATTCATCCTGGGTTACACCTTCTGGAGCTACTACGTGTTCCGCGGCAAGGTCACCCACGAAGACGGTTACCACTAGGAGGGGCGCGACATGTCCGGCAAGCCTTCGTTGCACGAGATCGAACAGGCTGAAAAGCAACCGCTGTGGCGGCGCCTGGGGTGGCTGGCGATGATTTGGACCGGCAGCGTGCTGGCACTGTTCGTCGTGGCCAGCCTGATGCGCATGTTCATGAATGCGGCCGGCCTGACCACCCACTGACATCCCATCCCGTTGCCTTGCGGCACGGTTTTTTGACCCTGTTTCTACGTTGTAGGGGCGGGGTCTTTTTTTATTTGCGGGCTTTGAGAATCACGAACTTGGGCGTGGCCGCCACCTGCTCGACGCCGCGGAACAGCCGCGCCAATTTGCTGTGATAACCCAGGTGGCGGTTGCCGACGATATACAGCGCACCGCCCACCACCAACGCCTCACGAGCCTGCTGGAACATGCGCCAGGCAAGGAAGTCGCCGACCACCTGCTGCTGGTGGAATGGCGGGTTGCACAGCACCACGTCCAGCGATTGGGCCGCTTGCCCGGCCAGGCCATCGGCGGCGCGCACGATCACGGCACGCTCACCGAGCGCGGCCTGCCAGTTTTCACGGGCCGATTGCACGGCCATGTAGGACTCGTCCACCAGGGTGTAGTGCGCGTCGGGGTTGTGCAGCGCGCTGGCAATCGCCAGCACGCCGTTGCCGCAGCCGAGGTCGGCCACGCGGGCATCGCCCAGGCCGGTGGGCAGGTGCGGCAGGAACGCGCGGGTGCCGATGTCCAGGCCTTCGCGACAGAACACGTTGGCGTGGTTCAGCAACTCAAGGGCGGGAGTGTCCAGGGTGTAGCGCGTCGGATAGGGCGAAGCGGCGACAGGGCGCTCGGCCACGGTGGCGATCAGCAGTCGGGCTTTCTTGACCGCCAGAGAGGCGTGCATCGGCCCGATATAGCGTTCCAGCAGGTCCCCGGCCGCGCGTGGCAAGTGCTTGACCATCGCCCCGGCGATCACTTCGGCGCCGGGTGCCAGTCGGCCCTGCAGGCGTATCAGTTGTTCTTCCAGCAGCGCCAGGGTTTTGGGCACGCGGATCAGCACGCGGTCGAACGGCCCGGTGGGCACCTCGCTTGCGGGAATGAACGGCACGGCATCGAAAGCCTTGGCGTTGCGCACCAGGTTTTTCTCCAGGCCCTGGGCCGCCAGGAACGAGTCGCCGCTGGACGTCACCTGCACCCGGCCTTCAAGGCTGGCCGCCAGGGCGCCGAAGCTGTCGTTGAGCACCAGCACGTGGGTGCTGACGTTCGGCTGCTGTGCCGCCAGATGGTTGAGCAGGTATTCGTCGGCGGCATCGAAGGCTTGCAGCGGGTCGTTGTGCTGCTCGGGCTGGCGGATCAGATCGAGCTGGGCGAAGGGGCTGTCGAGCAGGGGCATGGGGGGAGGAAACTCTGGGTAGTCGAACCTTCTGGGTGAACGGCGACACGACATTGAAGGCTGCGTCATCACCCGGAACTGGTCGCAAATGTTACGGTTTTTTTGTGCGGATTACATGCGGTGTTTATAGAAAGCCGGCCTTTGCAGCCACCATCACGGCGGCGATCTTGTTATTGACCCCTAGTTTTCGCATCGAACTGCAGTTGTGAAACCCCACCGTGCGTTCGGACAGGCACAGGATCTGTGCGATCTCCGCCGCGGTTTTGCCCAGCGCCGACCACCGCAGCACTTCGATTTCGCGCGCGGTCAACTTTGTGGACGGCCTGGCAGTTGGGCCGTTGGCGTATTTATGCGCCACTACGGTATGCAGCGCGTGGCACAGCCACAGGGCATTGCCGGCTTTTTCGTACAGTTCCTCCGGGGTGATTTCGCCTGTGCGGCGGCTCAATGTCAGCATGCTGACCACGCCGTGTGGGCTGTGCAACGGCTGTGTCCACCCCAAATGCACGCCATAGGATCGAGCCAGTTGCCACAGATGCGGCGAACTTTCGAAGGCACTTTCTTTCCACACAAACGGCAACACAGAGCGTTGGCAGTGAGTCACCACAGGGTCGTAATGAAAAAACTTGGCGCGGCGGTAGAGTTTGTTCCACTCATTTGGATAGTTGTTTTTTTCGAATACAAGATTTTGATTAGTCGTGTGCTGAGTACTCATTTTGAAGGCGCAGAAGTGAAAGCCGAGGGCGTAGGTTTCATTGACGACCATCTCAAAGACACTGGTGATCTCGTCCTCCTCTTTCAGTTTTGGGGGGCGTGTGTTGTGCCAGTTGACCATCGATAACTCTCCATGTGAATTGGCATGGCTTGGGTACGTCCTGATCCCAATGCTGCTCGGAAAAGAGTGTAGGACACCGGCTACTTTCAGGTACGAAAAAAAATTAATAGTAGTTGGTAATTTTCGAGGGTTTTAACTTGTACAGACTTAACAGTTTTGTGTAGCTATTTAAAAGAGTATTGATTTTTAGGCTTTTCAAGTAGTGTCTAATTGACATCATTTGGTTAGGCTTTTTACTCTAGTAATCGAACGGGAGGACGTTAATAGCTAAATGATTAGTGCATGTGCAAGAACTTGATCAGTCAAAAGCCGTAACTAATAAAGGGTCTTTCTATCGTCGCGATCGACATTCCGTCAGCGGTCGATAATGCCAGTACAAATCACCGGTGTTAGCCGGCGCGGCTTTGAGGGACACTAGTGGCCTCTGCAGATCGGAGTTCCCCATGACGGCCAGCGCTGAAAAATACACCTGCCAGACCTTGCTCGACGTGCAATCGCTCACCCCCAGCCTCTTCACTCTGCGCACCACCCGCGATCCGGGGTTTCGTTTCACCGCCGGCCAATTTGTGCGCCTTGGGGTCACCAAGGCGGATGGCAGCACTGTATGGCGCGCGTATTCCGTGGTGTCGGCGCCTTTTGACGAGTACCTGGATTTCTTCTCGATCGTCGTACCGGGGGGGGAGTTCACCAGTGAGCTTAGCCGCCTGCGTGTCGGCGACACGCTGATGGTGGAGCGTCAGGCCACGGGTTATCTGACGTTGAACCGATTCGTCGATGGCCGCGACCTTTGGTTGCTGGGCACCGGCACCGGCGTGGCGCCGTTTCTGTCGATCCTGCAGGACTTCGAAGCCTGGGAGAAATTCGAGCGCATCATCCTGGTGTACAGCGCACGTGAGGCCAGGGAGCTGGCTTACCAGTCGCTGATCAAGGAACTGAGCGAGCGCGAATACCTGGCCGAGTACGCGCATAAACTCACCTACCTGCCCATCGTCACTCGTGAGCAGCACCCGGGCGCCTTGAACGGCCGCATCACCACCTTGATCGAAAACGGCGAGCTGGAGCGGGCGGCCGGGGTAAAACTGAGCCCCGAGCATTCACGCGTGTTGATTTGCGGTAACCCGCAGATGGTCGATGACACCCGCCAACTGCTGAAGAAACGCGACATGAACCTGTCGCTCTCCAGGCGACCGGGCCAGGTGGCGGTGGAGAACTACTGGTAAACGAAAGGCGCCCCTGGAGGCTAATGCCGGTCAGTTAAGGAGGAACACTGTAACTGTGGTGAGCGGGCTTGCCCCGCGTTGGGCTGCGCAGCAGCCCCAATAGGAGCGTCGCAGTATGCCAGGCAACTCCGGGACTATGTTTTGGGGCTGCTTCGCAGCCCAACGCGGGGCAAGCCCGCTCGCCACAGGTTACTGGTTGCCCGTTCCGTCTCTTATCTGACTGGCATTACCCCTGGAGGCGCCTTTTTTGCAAACCGGTGCGGCTTAAAGCGGCTTGTCGTTCTGTGCCTTGAGCAGATCGCGGATCTCGCCCAGCAGCACTTCTTCCTTGGTCGGCGTCGGCGGCAGGCTCGGTGCCTTGGCCTCTTCGCGCTTGAGACGGTTGATCACCTTCACGCCCATGAAGATTGCAAATGCCACGATCAGGAAGTCGACGACGCTCTGGATGAACTTGCCATACGCCAGCACCACGGCCGGTGCATCGCCCTGGGCGGCCTTGAGCGTGATCGCCAGATCACCGAAGTCCACACCGCCGATCAACAGACCGAGCGGCGGCATCACCACGTCGCCTACAAATGAGGAAACAATTTTGCCGAAGGCGGCGCCGATGATGATACCGACGGCCATGTCGACCACATTACCTTTGACCGCGAAGGCCTTGAACTCACTGATCACGCCCATAGGTTATTCCTTGTTACAGATGAGAAGGGTGGTGCCAAGTGTAAGTCAGTCGATGCGGGCTTGCGCGACACAACTGTTAACACTGTTGGTTTTTATCGACACATTAAAACGCAAATAGTTTGCAAAGTGCCACCAATCGCGCGCGAAATACCCGGAAATTCAGTGGGTTACCACACTCATTTATTAATCGGCCTGGTATGAGTTTTCTATTTATCTTCTGACTCTCGGGTCACTAGCCTCTGGCAAGCACAACTGAATGTGCATCAAAAAAACCAGAGGAAACCTTGATGAAAAATCCAACCCGCCGCGGGCCGGTGCTGGCGCGACACGCGCTGCTCCTGGCCACCGCCAGCCTGCTTTCCCTGTCTGTACACGCCGCCAACCTCACCCGCGACAACGGTGCCGCGGTTGGCGATAACCAGAACTCGCAAACCGCCGGTGCCACCGGCCCGGTGCTGCTGCAAGACGTACAGCTGATTCAGAAACTGCAACGCTTCGACCGCGAGCGTATCCCGGAGCGTGTGGTGCACGCGCGCGGCACCGGCGCCCACGGCACCTTCACCGTGACCGATGGCCTCAGCGACCTCACCAAGGCCAAAGTATTCGCCGCCGGCGAGACCACTCCGGTGTTCGTGCGCTTCTCCGCCGTGGTGCATGGCAACCATTCCCCGGAAACCCTGCGTGACCCACGCGGCTTCGCCACCAAGTTCTATACCGCTGACGGTAACTGGGACTTGGTGGGCAATAACTTCCCGACGTTCTTTATTCGCGACGCCATCAAGTTCCCTGACATGGTGCATGCGTTCAAACCTGATCCGCGCACTAACCTGGACGACGATTCGCGCCGGTTCGACTTCTTCTCCCATGTTCCCGAGTCGACCCGCACGCTCACCGAGTTGTATTCCGACGCCGGCACACCCGCCAGTTACCGGGAAATGGATGGCAATGGCGTACACGCCTACAAGTTGATTAACGCCAAGGGCGAAGTGCATTACGTCAAGTTCCACTGGAAGAGCCTGCAAGGCATCAAGAATTTAGATCCCAAACAAGTGGTGCAAGTACAGGGGCGCGATTACAGTCACATGACTAACGACTTGGTCACCCATATCAACAAGGGCGACTTCCCGAAGTGGGACTTGTATGTGCAAGTGCTCAAGCCTGAAGACTTGGCCAAGTTCGACTTCGATCCACTGGACGCCACCAAGATCTGGCCGAATGTGCCCGAGCGCAAAGTGGGGCAGATGGTCCTCAACCGTAATCCGGCCAACGTTTTCCAAGAGACCGAACAAGTCGCCATGGCGCCGGCCAACCTGGTGCCGGGCATCGAGCCGTCTGAAGACCGCCTGCTGCAAGGCCGTGTGTTCTCCTACGCCGACACCCAGATGTACCGCCTGGGCGCCAATGCCCTGCAACTGCCGATCAACGCCCCGCGCGTGACCGTCAACAACGGCAATCAGGACGGCGCGATGAACAGCGGCAAGACCAGCAGCGGTGTGAACTATCAGCCAAGCCGCCTGGAACCGCGTGAAGAGCCACAAGCTGCGCGCTACAGCCAGTTGCCGCTGTCTGGCAGCACCCAGCAGGCGAAAATCCAGCGCGAGCAGAACTTCAAGCAGGCCGGTGATCTGTACCGTTCGTACAGTCAGAAAGAGCGTCAGGACCTGATTGAAAACTTCGGCGGCTCCCTGGCCACTACCGATGACGAGAGCAAGCACATCATTCTCTCGTTCCTCTATAAGGCCGATCCGGAATACGGCACCGGCGTGGCCAAGGTCGCCAAGGGCGATCTGGCCCGCGTGAAGGCGCTGGCCGACAAACTGACCGACTGACCCCGTTGGTTCCGATCGGCGCCCACGCGGGCGCCGATCCCTTGGCAGGAGAACTCCCATGCGTATTTCCATTGGCTTGCTGATCGCCATGCTGGCCTTCACGGCTCGGGCCGAATCCGCCGACCCGGTCGCGCTCAAGGCGCAACTGCAGGACTATTACTTCGACGCCGCCCGCCGTGGCGACCTCGACATGCTCAATACATTCATTGAGTCCGGCTACAGCCTGAACACCCAGGACGACAAGGGCTACACCGCCCTGATCCTCGCCGCCTATCATGGCCAGGCGCCCTTTGTGGAGCGCTTGCTGGACGCCGGTGCCGACGCCTGCGTGCAGGATAAACGCGGTAACACCGCCCTGATGGGCGCGATCTTCAAGGGTGAGCTGAAAATTGCCCAGCGCCTGCTGGCCACCGACTGCAACCCCGACCAGCGCAACGGTGCCGGGCAGACCGCCGCCATGTACGCCGGGCTGTTCAAGCGCATCGAACTGCTGGATGAGCTGAAGGCCAAGGGCGCCGACCTCAACGCCGAAGACCCGGTGGGTAACAGTGCCTCGCGATTGGCCAGCGGTGAAATCCGGACCCCGGCGTCGCGCTGAGCTATCATCGCGGTTTTTCAGTTGGAGGTTCTCGAATGGCAAAGGCCAAGCGCATGTACGGCTGCACGGAGTGCGGCGCGACCTTTCCCAAGTGGGCCGGCCAGTGCGGCGAATGCGGCGCATGGAACACCCTGACGGAAACCATGATCGAGAGCGGCGGTGCGGCTGCGCCCACCGGCCGCGCCGGCTGGACCGGGCAACAGGCGCAGATCAAAACCCTGGCTGAAGTCAGCGTCGAAGAGATTCCGCGATTTTCCACGGCCTCCGGTGAACTGGACCGGGTGCTGGGCGGCGGCCTGGTGGATGGCTCGGTGGTGCTGATCGGCGGCGACCCGGGCATCGGCAAGTCGACCATTCTGTTGCAGACCTTGTGCAGCATTGCCAGCCGCATGCCGGCGCTGTACGTCACCGGTGAAGAATCCCAGCAACAAGTGGCCATGCGCGCCCGTCGCCTGGGCCTGCCCCAGGACCAGTTGCGGGTGATGACCGAAACCTGCATCGAAAGCATCATTGCCACGGCTCGTGTGGAAAAGCCCAAAGTCATGGTGATCGACTCGATCCAGACGATTTTTACCGAGCAATTGCAATCGGCGCCGGGCGGCGTGTCCCAGGTACGCGAGAGCGCGGCGCTGCTGGTGCGTTATGCCAAGCAGAGCGGCACGGCGATTTTCCTGGTCGGCCACGTCACCAAAGAGGGTGCGTTGGCGGGGCCTCGCGTGCTGGAGCATATGGTCGACACTGTGCTGTATTTCGAGGGCGAGTCCGACGGACGCCTGCGTTTGCTGCGGGCGGTAAAGAACCGTTTCGGTGCGGTCAACGAACTGGGTGTCTTCGCCATGACCGACCGAGGGTTGAAGGAAGTTTCCAACCCTTCGGCGATTTTCCTGACACGCGCCCAGGAGGAAGTCCCCGGCAGCGTGGTCATGGCCACGTGGGAAGGCACCCGGCCGATGCTGGTGGAGGTCCAGGCGCTGGTGGATGACAGCCATCTGGCCAATCCGCGTCGGGTGACGCTGGGGCTGGATCAGAACCGCCTGGCCATGCTGCTCGCGGTGCTGCATCGCCATGGCGGCATTCCGACCCACGACCAGGACGTATTTCTCAATGTGGTCGGCGGGGTCAAGGTGCTGGAAACTGCGTCCGACCTGGCCTTGATGGCGGCGGTGATGTCCAGCCTGCGCAACCGGCCATTACCTCATGACCTGTTAGTGTTCGGTGAAGTCGGCCTGTCCGGCGAAGTGCGCCCGGTGCCGAGCGGTCAGGAACGACTCAAGGAAGCCGCCAAGCACGGCTTCAAGCGCGCGATCGTGCCCAAGGGCAACGCGCCGAAGGAAGCGCCGGCGGGGCTGAAGGTCATTGCGGTGACGCGGCTGGAGCAGGCGCTCGATGCACTTTTCGAATAACAAGGGAACCACCCGATGCAACGATCGAACGACTGGGCGGTAGTCGCCCTGCTTGTCGCCCTGACGGGCGCGCCCGCCATGGCCGCGGCTGCCGAGCTGCCGGCCGGTTACCGCCTGGCGCAGACGCTGGCAACCGAAGAGGGCAACCAGCTGCAGATCCTGGAAGACCAGCGCATCAGCGCGCAGATGCATAAGGACAATTGGGGCAGTGGGCTGGATGAGGACTCGTTCGACGAGCCCGGCGATCTGGTCGACAACCCGCTGCTTGAGGCTCAAGTACGCCTGGTGTCGGCCGCCGATAAAGTGGTTGCGCAGCAGGACCTTGGCTACCCGCTGGCCGAGGTCGGTAAAGCCCCGCTCAAGGGTTTACCCGAGCCGGTGTATTTCCTGAGCATCGATGAGACCGCGCCGATGGGCTCCTACAGCGGCCCTGCCACTCAATTGCTGCTGCCGGCCAAACAGCAACTCACACCGCTGAGCTACACCGGCGCGGACGGCAAGCCTCAGCCGCTGACCCTGGCCCACACGGGGAAGGCCGACTGGCAGGTGGCGACGCCGGCCAGTGGCGGGCCGGATGAACTGTTGCAGGTATCGTCCTTTATGGACGGCGACGGCGAGGACGATTTCACCACGCGCTACCAGACGTATCGCTATGTCGACGGGCGATGGCAAGTCACGTCGAGTCAGAAAAAGGGCTACTGGGACATGGAAAACGAATTTCCCGGCCGCGAGGCGTTTCCCTGAGCCTATAGCGCCAGCAAGGCGCCCAACTCTCGCTCAAGTTCATCTTGATCGCCGAGGTTCAATTCGATCAGCCGTCGCAGGTGGCTGATCGAATCCAGGTCGATTTCTTTGCACACAAAGCCCAGTTGGCCGTGATCGTCGTGGGTCAGCCTGACCTGCATCTTGATATGCGCTTTGGGATCCAGGCGGATATCCACCTCGAACGGCAGGTCTTTATTGCCCTTCCAATGTTCGGGCCGCTTTACTGCCAGGCCCTTGAGCGACAGATCCACTAAGGTTACTGGCCATTGCTGCTCGTTTTGGCGAAGTTCGGTTTTCGCATCCAGGGCGATCCGGCGGAAACAGCGGCGGTCGGACGGGTGATCGGTCATGGTGAAACCCTCTGAGGATGGATGGAGTGTAGCCCTGCGCCATCATTGGGCGATTTTTTCTGCTTTTTTCAGCGCTGCAGGGCTCTAGACCAATGGAGGGGGGTGGTCTTTGAGGCCAACAGCGCTAAACTCCGAGTGGCTGTCCTTTCTGTCCACCCTGGCTGGAATATAAAAATGAAAAATAATAATAGCCTGCTACGCCACTTACCCTGGCTGGTGCTGGCAATCGTAGGAGCGTGCGCCCTGGGCGTAGTGGCCTTGCGCCGCGGCGAGGCGATCAACGCCTTGTGGATTGTGGTGGCCGCAGTGGCCATTTACCTGGTTGCTTACCGTTACTACAGTCTGTTCATCGCTAACAACGTGATGCAGCTCGACCCACGGCGGGCCACCCCCGCAGTGCTCAACAATGACGGTCTGGACTATGTGCCGACCAATAAACACATCCTGTTCGGTCACCACTTTGCCGCCATTGCCGGCGCAGGCCCGCTGGTCGGCCCGGTGCTGGCGGCGCAGATGGGCTATCTGCCCGGCACACTCTGGCTGATCGCCGGCGTGGTGCTGGCCGGTGCGGTGCAGGACTTTATGGTGCTGTTCCTGTCCACCCGTCGCAACGGCCGTTCCCTGGGGGATATGGTGCGCGAAGAGATGGGGCGCATTCCGGGGACCATCGCGCTGTTCGGCTGCTTCCTGATCATGATCATCATCCTCGCGGTGCTGGCGCTGATCGTGGTCAAGGCCCTGGCCGAGAGCCCATGGGGCATCTTCACCGTGATGGCGACCATCCCGATCGCGATGTTCATGGGCATTTACATGCGCTACATCCGCCCGGGCCGCATCGGCGAGATTTCCATCATCGGCGTGCTGTTGCTGCTCGGCTCGATCTGGCTGGGCGGGCAGATTGCCGCCGATCCGGTGTGGGCCAAGGCGTTCAGCTTCACCGGCGTGCAAATCACCTGGATGCTGATCGGCTACGGTTTCGTGGCGGCGGTATTGCCGGTGTGGCTGATCCTGGCGCCGCGCGACTACCTGTCCACCTTCCTCAAGATCGGCACCATCATCGCCCTGGCGATCGGTATCCTGGTCACCATGCCCGAGCTGAAAATGCCGGCGCTGACCCAGTTCATCGATGGCACCGGCCCGGTGTGGAAAGGCGGGCTGTTCCCGTTCCTGTTCATCACCATCGCCTGTGGCGCGGTCTCGGGGTTCCACGCGCTGATCTCGTCGGGCACCACGCCCAAGCTGCTGGATAACGAAACCAACGCCCGCTACATCGGTTACGGCGGCATGTTGATGGAGTCCTTCGTGGCCATCATGGCGATGGTCGCGGCCTCGGTGATCGAGCCCGGTGTGTACTTCGCCATGAACAGCCCGGCCGCCGTGGTTGGCGGTGACGTAATGGCCGTGGCGCAGACCGTCAGCAGCTGGGGTTTTGCAATCACCCCGGAAGCGCTGCAGGCGGTGGCCCATGACATCGGCGAAACCACCATCCTGGCGCGTGCCGGCGGTGCGCCGACATTGGCAGTCGGTATCGCGCAGATCCTGCACAGTGTGCTGCCGGGTGAAAACACCATGGCGTTCTGGTACCACTTTGCGATCCTGTTCGAAGCCTTGTTCATCTTGACCGCTGTCGACGCCGGTACCCGTGCCGGTCGCTTCATGCTGCAGGACCTGCTGGGCTCGTTCGTGCCGGCGCTCAAGCGTACCGAGTCGTGGACCGCCAACCTGATCGCGACCGCCGGTTGTGTAGCGATGTGGGGTTACCTGCTGTATCAAGGCGTGATCGACCCACTGGGCGGTATCAACACGTTGTGGCCGCTGTTCGGCATCTCCAACCAGATGCTGGCCGGTATCGCGCTGATGCTCGCCACCGTTGTGCTGATCAAGATGAAGCGCCAGCGCTACATCTGGGTAACGATGCTGCCGGCCGTATGGCTGCTGATCTGCACCACCACCGCAGGCTTCATCAAGCTGTTCGACGCCAACCCGGCAATCGGCTTCCTGTCGCTGGCCAAGAAGTACAGCGATGCCCTGGCCGGTGGCCAGATCCTCGCGCCGGCCAAGAGCATCGACCAGATGCAGCACGTGATCTGGAACGCCTACACCAACGCGACACTGACGGCGTTGTTCCTGTTCGTGGTATTCAGCATCCTGTTCTATGCGCTCAAGGTCGGCGTCGCCGCCTGGGGCAACAAGGAACGTACTGATAAAGAAGCCCCGTTCCAGGCCATTCCGGACGCATGATCGAGGATTGCAGCCATGTTCAATGACATCAGTCGCCTGGGTAAATACCTCGGTCAGGCCGCACGCCTGATGGTCGGCATGCCCGACTACGACACCTACGTCGAGCATATGCAAACCAAGCACCCGGACAAGCCGGTGATGGACTACAAGGCGTTCTTCCGGGAACGCCAGGAAGCCCGTTACGGCGGCAAGGGTGGGCCCAAGTGCTGCTGACCCGTTAGTTCGGGCTGGCGATGATCCACTGTGGGAGGGGGCTTGCCCCCGACAGCGGTGTCTCAGTGACACATAAGTGCCTGACACACTGCTATCGGGGGCAAGCCCCCTCCCACACTTGTTTTGGATTTCTTCAGTTAATAAGGAGAACTGTTTGTCCTCTCCCATTCCAGTGACCGTTCTCAGTGGCTTTCTCGGCGCCGGCAAGACCACCTTGCTGCGCCACCTGCTCAAAGCCGAGCACGGCCTTAAAATCGCCGTGATCGAAAACGAATTCAGCGATGCCGGTATCGACAGCCAACTGTTGGGCGTAGAACCGGTGCAGGTCATGACCCTGTCCAACGGCTGCGTGTGCTGCACTATCCACACCGACCTGACCAAGGCCCTTTACCTGCTGCTGGAACGCCTGGACAGCGGTGAGATTGCTTTCGACCGCCTGGTGATCGAGTGCACCGGCCTGGCCGACCCGGCGCCGGTGGCCCAGACATTTTTCATCGACGAGGAATTGCGCGAGCGCTACATCCTCGACGGCATCATCACCCTGGTGGACGCAGCCCACGCCGAGCACCACCTGACCCAGACCATCGCCCAGGCGCAGATTGGCTTTGCCGACCGCTTGTTGGTGAGCAAGCGTGATCTGGTGGACGCCATCACATTCGACGCTCTCAGCGAACGCCTGACGCGTATCAACCGTCGCGCGCCGATCCACGTCGTCGAGCACGGCAAGATAGATTTGGCTCAGTTGCTCGATGTCCGTGGTTTCAACCTCAATGCCGGCATGAGCCTGCGTCCGGTGAGCCAGGCGCCGTCCATCGACCGTATCTCCAGCCTGGTGCTGCGCACCGACCAGCCGCTGGACATCGACCGCCTCAGTGAATTTATGAACGAACTGCTGGAAGACCACGGCAAGCAATTGCTGCGCTACAAAGGCGTGCTGAATATTGCCGGGGAGGAGCGGCGCATGGTGTTCCAGGGTGTGCTGAAGCTCTATGGTTTCGACTGGGACACGCAGTGGGGCGAGGGCGAGGCTCGGGAGAGTGTGATCGTGTTTATTGCCGATGAATTGCCGGAAGACAAGATCCGCGAAGGCTTTGCCAAGGTCTACCAACCCTGAAGACCATGTGGCAGGGGGCTTGAGCGCATTTCACATTGAAATCTGGCATAAAAAAGCCCGGCTCTAGAGCCGGGCTTCTTATTCAAGCAACTGCAATCAAGCGCCGTATACCGGCAGCTTCTTGCAGATGGCCTTGACCTTCTCACGTACCGCGTCGATCACGGCTTCGTTGTTCAGGTCAGCCAGGATGTCGCAGATCCAGCCGGCGAGTTCCTTGCACTCTGCTTCCTTGAAGCCGCGAGTGGTCACAGCCGGGGTGCCGAAACGCAGGCCGGAAGTGACGAACGGCGAGCGTGGGTCGTTCGGTACCGAGTTTTTGTTCACGGTGATGAAGGCTTTGCCCAGGGCAGCGTCCGCATCTTTACCGGAGATGTCCTGCTTGATCAGCGACAGCAGGAACAGGTGGTTTTCAGTGCCGCCGGACACCACGTCAAAGCCGCGCTCGATGAACACGCCGGCCATGGCCTTGGCGTTCTTCACCACTTGTTGCTGGTAGGTCTTGAACTCAGGCTGCAGGGCTTCCTTGAAGCAGATCGCTTTAGCGGCGATCACGTGCTCCAGCGGGCCACCCTGGGCACCAGGGAATACGGCGGAGTTCAGCTTCTTCTCGATCTCGGCGTTGGCGCGCGCCAGGATCAGGCCGCCACGTGGACCGCGCAGGGTTTTATGGGTGGTGGTGGTGACCACGTCAGCGAATGGCACCGGGTTCGGGTAGACGCCGGCGGCGACCAGACCGGCCACGTGGGCCATGTCGACGAACAGGTAGGCACCGACTTTGTCGGCGATGGCGCGAAAACGCGGGAAGTCCAGGATCTGCGAGTAGGCAGAGAAACCGGCCACGATCATTTTCGGCTTGTGCTCAACGGCCAGGCGCTCGACTTCGTCGTAGTCGATCAGGCCATTGGCATCGATACCGTATTGAACGGCGTTGTACAGCTTGCCGGAGGAGGACACGCTGGCGCCGTGGGTCAGGTGACCGCCGTGGGCCAGGCTCATGCCCAGAATGGTGTCGCCGCCTTGCAGCAGGGCCAGATACACGGCGCTGTTGGCCTGGGAACCGGCGTGCGGCTGGACGTTGGCGTAATCGGCGCCGAACAGTTCCTTGGCACGGTCGATGGCCAGTTGTTCAACCACGTCGACGTACTCGCAACCACCGTAGTAGCGCTTGCCCGGGTAGCCTTCGGCGTACTTGTTGGTGAGTACAGAGCCTTGAGCCTCCATCACCGCAGGGCTGGTGTAGTTTTCCGAAGCGATCAGCTCAATGTGCTCTTCCTGGCGCACGGCTTCTTGCTCCATGGCGGCGAAGAGATCGGCGTCGTACTTGGCAATAGTCAAATCACGGCTGAACATGGCGGTCCTCAAGGATCGGGGGCAGAAAAGGAGGGCATTCTAACCCAATGGGTTTTAGATGGCATATGAAAGGACGTCATGTCGCGGACAAGCGGGATTCACCTCGGGATGGGTGGTGGCTGTGCCGGCCTCATCGGGGGCAAGCCCCCTCCCACCTTCGATTTGTGAATACATTCAAATCTGGGAGGGGGCTTGCCCCCGATGAGGCCAGTGGCCGCACCACACCCTTCAATCGAACATGAAGAGGGCATCATTGCTGAACTGCGCCTCGAACCGATTCGCCGGCATCGGCCGCCCGAACAGGTAGCCCTGGACCTCGTCGCAACCATGTTCGCGCAGGAAGTCCAGTTGCTCATGGGTTTCCACGCCCTCGGCGATCACCGCCAGGTTCAGGCTGTGGGCCATGGCGATAATCGCGCGGGCGATCTGCGCGTCCTGTTCGCCGGACGGCAGGCCGTCGACGAAGGTGCGGTCGATCTTCAGCACATCGATGGGGAATTGCTTGAGGTAGTTGAGCGACGAGTAACCGGTGCCGAAGTCGTCCACCGCAATGCTCAAGCCCAGGTTTTTCAGGCTGTCGAGGATGTGCATGGCTTCGTTGACTTCACGCATCAGGATACTTTCCGTCAGCTCCAGTTCCAGACACGCCGGCGGCAGGCCGGTGTCCTTCAGAATGTTGGCGATGCGCGTGCCCAACTGGCCGTCGGAAAACTGCCGCGCGGAGATGTTCACCGAGACTTTCGGCACGCGCACTTTGTTCTGATGCCAGGTCTTGAGCTGGCGGCAGGCCTCGCTGATGACCCAGTCGCCTACGTCCACCACCAGGCCCAGCTCTTCCAGTACCGGGATGAAATCGCCTGGGGGCACCAGCCCGCGCCGTGGGTGGCGCCAGCGCAGCAGGGCTTCGGCGCCGGTCAGGCGTTTACCATCGCCGCTGAACTGCGGTTGGTAATAGAGCACGAATTCGTTCTGGTCGAGGGCGTGGCGCAGGTCGCTTTCCAGTTCCAGGCGTTCCAGGGCGCTGGCGTTCATGTCGGCCTGGTAGAACTGGAAGTTGTTCTTGCCGCGCTCCTTGGCGTGATACATCGCCGTGTCGGCGTTTTTCATCAGTTGGCTCAGCTCATTGCCATCCTGCGGGCTCAGGGCGATACCGATACTGGCGGTCACAAAGAACTCGCGGCCTTCCAGCACGAACGGCTTCACCAGGCTCGCAAGGATTTGCTCGGCCACATGAATGGCGCGGTTGAGCGCCAGTTCACGATTGACCCGCGGTTGCAGCAACAAGGTGAATTCGTCGCCGCCCATGCGCGCTACGGTGTCGTCTTCGGCCACGCAGCCGAGCAGGCGGGTTGCCATTTCCTTGAGCATGCGGTCGCCGGCGGCGTGGCCCAGGGAGTCGTTGATCGGTTTGAAGCGGTCGAGGTCGAGGAACATCAGCACCACCCACGACTTCTGCCGTTCGGCCGCCTGCAATGCGGTGTGCAGGCGGTCCTGGAACAATGTGCGGTTGGGCAGGTGAGTCAGGGCGTCGTAATAGGCCAGGCGGTGGATGCGCTGCTCGCTGGCCTTGCGCTCGCTGATGTCGCTGAAGAAACACACATAGCTGGCCAGGTCGCCTTCGTCGTCGAACACTGCGGTAATGCCGACCCAGGCCGGGTAATGCTCGCCGTTGCGGCGCTTGAGCCACACCTCGCCTTCCCAGGTGCTGTGCTGGTGCAATTGCTTGAGAACGTAGCGCAGGTGGGCTTCCTGCTGCTCGTCGACGGTCAGCATGTTCGGCAACTGGTCCAGCACATCCGCCACTTCATAGCCACTGACGCGGCTGAACGCTTCGTTGGCCTGCACGATATAGCCGGCCGGGTCGGTGATCAGGATCGCCGATGTGGAGTGCTCGAATACCGTGGCCGCCATGCGCAGGTCTTTTTCCGCGCGGCGTTGCTGGCTGATGTCGCGGCCCACGCCGAGGATGCCCTCGAAGGTGCCGTGCTCGTCCCATACCAGCACCACGCGCAGTTCGATCGGCACTTTGCGGCCATCGGCGCGCAGGCAGTCGAACAGAAACAGCTGGGTCTGCACCTGATCGCGCAGTTTGCTCAGGGCCGCCTGGTCGCCCAGCGCGCGACTGACCTGTTCCACCAGGCTGTAGATGCCGGCCAATTGCTGCGGGTTGGCGATGATCGATTGCCAACCGTTCTTGAACACCCAGTCCACGTCATAGCCCAGCACCGCATTGACCGATGGGCTGATGTAGTTGAGCGCCAGCTGGCTGTCGGTGGAGCAGATCACGTCGCTGATGCTTTCGGCGAGCATGCGGTAGCGCTGCTCGCTGTCGCGCAGCGATTCGCTGGCTTCGATCTGGTCGGTAATGTCCTTGGCCACGCCGATGATGCGCGTGACTTGCGAGCTCTTGTCCCGGGCCAGGGCCTGTTCACGGATATCGAAGCGTCGCCACTGGTTGTTGCGATGGCGAAAGCGCAACTGACAGTGCAGCTGGGTCGCGTAGCCCGCCTGGCGTTGCTGCTGGCGCAGCTCGTGGTAGTGCTCGGCATCTTCGGGGTGGAGCAGGATCTCCCAGAAGTACTCGCCCATTTGCTGCAGTTCGGCGCGGTTATAGCCGAGCGTGTGGCCCAGATGATGGTTGCTGAAAATCATGCGTTGGCTGATCACGTCCTGCACATACAGGTGGTCGGGCACCGTACGGACCACGTCCGACCAGAAGCTTTCGCGCTCCACCAGCGACAGCTCGATCAGCTTGCGGCTGGTGATATCGCTGATGCTGAGGATCACCGCCTTGAAATCGTCCTGCTGCTCCGGCAAGCGCATGACCAGCCACAGGTACTGTTCGTTGCCGGCCACGTCCTTGAGCTGGATTTCCAGCTCCAACTGGTCCTGCTGAGTCAGGACCGCCTCAAGCACCTGATAGCCGATAGAGGTAGCGTTGTCCGGGCAATCGCTGATCAGGCGCTGCCAGGCCTCTTCGCACGAGCCCACGTTCAGCAGGCGCACCGCCACCTGGTTGATTTCAGTGATGCGCAGTTCGCTGAGCACTAGCCGGCACTGCGCCGGGTCGGCCAGTCGCCAGGCCTGCAGTTGCTCGCGGGTCTGCAGGCGAGCCTTATCGAAAAAGGCATTGAGCCCCGACAGGTCCAGCACGCACAGGGCCACGCCGGTGCCTTCGAAAATATCCTGATAACGGCGCCGGCCCTCATGCACCTGGCGCTGACGGCGGCGCATGTTCAGCAGGACAATCACCGGGATCAGCGAGAACGCCAGCCCCAACAGGCATTTACCGATAAACGCCGGCAGCAGTTCTTCGAGCACGGCGGTGCGGTCGAACAGGCCGCGCAGTTGCCAGTCGCTTTTGCTCAGGGGAGTGATCAGTACGGTTTTGTTCAATTCGTCCGGGGTCAGGGCACCGGCCCATTGGGCCGGCATGCCGGTGTCGCGGCTGATCACGCGGTGGTTGAGGCGATTCTCGATGGCCCACGTCGGGCGCTGGCCCTGGTTGTCCTGGGGAGTCAGGTTGGCCAGGTACTCGGGCGCCAGGCGTAGCGCCCAGTAGACCCGCGAGCCGCCGCTGGGCTGGTGGAGCAGCAAATAGATGAGGGAACCGTCGTCGTTGTTGCTCAGGTAATACGCCTGGCCGTGGCTGCGCTCCACCAGTTCGTCGAGCCAGGCGCTGTCCTGGCTGTCCGTGGCACTGTCGCTGATCATCGCGCCGCTGGGAGCCAGCAGGGCGACGCTGCGCAATTCCGGCAGGGAACGCTGCAGTGTGCGCATCAAGGCCTGTTGCTGTTCGCTGTCGCGGGGCGCCTCGACCATCGGCAGCAGGTTGAGCGCGATCTTGGCGCTCAGGGCCATGTTCAGGCTGATTTGTTCGGCCAGGTCGGCGCTGTAGTCGATGGTGTATTGCTGTTGGTTTTTCTGGTTTTGCTGCAGTTGATCCAGCAGTTGCCAGAACAATAAAGCGAGCAGCAGCAGGACGAGCGTCGCCAATGCGCCTTTGAGAGGACCGTGCAGGGGCGCTCCTGGCGCTAGATGAGCGGCGCGCAAAGGAGTTGGCGGCGTGACTTTGGACAAGCTGTAATCCTGCGGTTTGGCTGGACTGGCGCGCGACGTGCACTATAAGCCGGACGCCCGGAGGGCGGCTAGCATGCCTTGACTTGTGGCAAAGTGCCAGTCCCGCCCGACTGAACGTGGCCGCGAGCGGCCGCGTCAGTCGTCCGTTTCAATCGACTTGTTGTCCTGCCTGAGCATGTTCGATCAAGTAGGGGTTACGTAGCTTTGTGAGCGGCAAATGCCGTTCACAGGGATACGTCATGAATAGTTTTCTGCACACTTCAAGCCAAGATGAAAATGATCATGCACGGTTCGAAATAATTAGAAGAAGCGAGCAGGGTGCACCAGAAACAGTAGCTTATATCCGCGACATTTATCAGCGCCGTTACGGGGCCGATATGACGCCCGCTTCCGACTGGCTGGTGGCACGTCGCAACCTGGCCAGTGGTGCGTTGTCGAGCGGCGCCCTGATCATGCTCGCCGCCCTGGGCTGGGTAGCCGGCGCGACGGTGTGCGGCAAGCGTCTGGCGCGGGTGGATTCCGAGAAGACTGACTGGGGTAGGCATGCATTACGATGGAACACACTATTCAGCGCTGGTGATTGAAAGGCAGTTGAGCAGGATTGACGACGAGGGCGAGCCCCACAGGCACCCCGTCGGTCAATTCGTGTTGGTAAAAAAGGCATGCTCCACGGCCACACGGAGGACCAGCGCTGGTTGCTCAAGCCTGGCATGGCCGTATGGATTGCGCCGCAGACCCTGCACGCCGGCATGGTGCACAGCCAGGTCGACCTTATCGTGCTGTACCTGGGCTTCGATTAATCCAAGGATTTCCCACCACCCTTAAACTGATTGAAGCCTCCGCGCTGATCGTTTCGCTGTGCGACCGACTGGCCGAGGAGGCCGTTCGGCCCACCGGCAGCGCGGCAGATCCATCGCGGGGTACTGGGCCAGGCGCTGTGCACCTCGGCGATCCTGCTGGTGATGCTTTTGCACAGTACGCTGGACCTGAACGTGCTGGCCATCAGGTTGTTCTGATGCCGGCTGTGTGACACCGGTCGGCGTTCTGCATCTGTGCACAGGTTCATCTTGACGTAGAATACCGGCCTTTGTTTACACAGTTCATCAGAGGGCTCCATTTTGGCTCAATACGTCTTCACCATGCATCGGCTGGGCAAAATCGTCCCACCGAAGCGGGAAATCCTGAAAAACATTTCGTTGTCCTTCTTCCCCGGCGCCAAGATCGGCGTGCTGGGCCTCAACGGTTCGGGTAAATCCACCCTGCTGAAAATCATGGCCGGCGTCGACACCGAATTCGAAGGCGAAGCGCGCCCGATGCCGGAGCTGAACATCGGTTACCTGCCGCAGGAGCCGATTCTGGATCCGACCAAGACCGTGCGCGAAGTGGTCGAAGAGGCCGTCAGCGTGATCAAAGACGCCCAGGCGCGTCTGGACGAGGTGTACGCCGCCTACGCCGAACCGGATGCCGACTTCGACAAGCTCGCCGCCGAACAGGCCAAGCTTGAGGCCATCCTGCAGGCCGGCGACGGGCACAATCTGGAGCGCCAGCTGGAAGTTGCCGCCGATGCGCTGCGCCTGCCGGCGTGGGACGCCAAGGTCGAGCACCTCTCCGGTGGTGAAAAGCGTCGTGTGGCCCTGTGCCGCCTGCTGCTGTCGGCCCCCGACATGTTGTTGCTCGACGAACCGACCAACCACTTGGACGCCGATTCCGTCGCCTGGCTGGAACATTTCCTTCACGATTTCCCGGGCACCGTGGTTGCGATCACGCACGACCGTTACTTCCTCGACAACGTGGCCGGCTGGATCCTCGAGCTCGACCGTGGCGCCGGTATCCCTTACGAGGGTAACTACTCCGGTTGGCTGGAAGCCAAGTCCGACCGTCTGGCCGCCGAGTCCAAGCAGCAATCGGCTCACGAAAAAGCCATGAAGGAAGAACTGGAGTGGGTGCGCAAAGGCGCCAAGGCCCGTCAGTCCAAATCCAAGGCGCGTCTGCAACGCTTTGAAGAAATGCAGTCGCAGGAATTCCAGAAGCGCAGCGAAACCAACGAGATCTACATCCCGGCCGGTCCGCGCCTGGGTGACAAGGTCATCGAATTCAAGAACGTAACTAAGGGCTACGGCGACCGCGTGTTGATCGACAACCTGTCGTTCTCCATGCCAAAAGGCGCGATCGTCGGCGTAATTGGTGGTAACGGTGCGGGTAAATCCACGCTGTTCCGCATGCTGATGGGCAAGGAAACTCCGGATTCGGGCAGCATTGAAATCGGTGAAACCGTGCAGCTGGCCTGTGTTGACCAGAGCCGTGAGGACCTGGACGGCAGCAAGACCGTGTTCCAGCAGATTTCCGACGGTTCCGACCAGATCCGCATCGGTAACTATGAAATCCCGTCGCGCACCTATGTCGGCCGTTTCAACTTCAAGGGCGGCGACCAGCAGAAGTTCGTCAAGGACCTGTCCGGTGGTGAGCGCGGCCGCTTGCACCTGGCCCTGACCTTGAAAGAGGGCGGCAACGTGCTGCTGCTCGACGAACCGTCCAACGACCTCGACGTCGAAACCCTGCGTTCCCTGGAAGAAGCCCTGCTGGACTTCCCTGGCGCCGCCATTGTGATCTCTCACGACCGGTGGTTCCTTGACCGCGTCGCGACGCACATCCTGGCATACGAAGATGACTCCCAAGCGGTGTTCTTCGAAGGCAACTACACCGAGTACGAAGCCGATCGCAAGAAGCGCCTGGGCGATGCTGCTGCCCAGCCGCACCGCGTACGCCACAAAAAACTGGCCTGATTCGGGCCGGGTTGAAAAAAGCGGTGCCCTCGGGCACCGTTTTTTTTGCACATTTTCCCTGCCCCACATCATTCAACTGTGGGAGGGGGCTCGCCCCCGATAGCGCTTCCTCTGACAGTGCACACCCCAGCTTGGCAATCCCTCTTTAAGTGCATAAAACGCCCATTTCCCTGATTTATTTATATCCATTGCACCATTTAAATTCACAAAGGCGACATTTTGCCCTGTCGCGGTGCGACATGAATTGTTAAAGTCCGGCCCAATCTCATTTTAAAAACAATCAATTTGCCGAGACTCTTCATGATCGAATCCGTCGAATCCTTCCTCGCTCGCCTTAAGAAACGTGACCCCGACCAGCCGGAATTTCACCAGGCAGTAGAAGAAGTCCTGCGCAGCCTGTGGCCGTTTCTTGAAGCCAATCCGCACTATCTGACCTCGGGCATTCTGGAGCGCATGTGCGAGCCCGAGCGTGCGATTACGTTCAGGGTTTCGTGGGTGGATGACCAAGGCAAGGTCCAGGTCAATCGCGGATTCCGCATCCAGATGAACAGCGCGATCGGCCCGTACAAAGGCGGCCTGCGCTTCCATCCGTCGGTCAACCTGGGGGTTTTGAAATTCCTCGCCTTTGAGCAGACCTTCAAGAATTCCCTGACCTCGCTGCCCATGGGCGGCGGCAAGGGTGGTTCGGACTTCGATCCCAAGGGCAAGAGCGACGCAGAAGTGATGCGGTTCTGCCAGGCGTTCATGAGCGAGCTGTACCGGCATATCGGTGCGGATGTCGACGTGCCGGCCGGTGATATCGGCGTGGGTGCCCGTGAGATCGGCTTCCTGTTCGGCCAGTACAAACGGCTGAGCAATCAGTTCACCTCGGTGTTCACCGGCAAGGGTATGGCCTACGGCGGTAGCCTGATCCGCCCGGAAGCCACCGGTTTTGGCTGTGTGTACTTTGCCGAAGAGATGCTCAAGCGCGACGGCCTGCGCGTGGAAGGCAAGCGCGTCGCGGTATCCGGGTCCGGCAATGTGGCGCAATACGCGGCGCGTAAGGTCATGGACCTGGGCGGCAAGGTGATTTCCTTGTCTGACTCCGAAGGCACCCTGTACGCCGAGAGTGGCCTGACCGAAGAACAATGGTCGGCGCTGCTGGAACTGAAAAACGTGCAACGTGGCCGTATCAGCGAACTGGCCGAGCGCTTTGGCCTGGAGTTCCGCAAAGGGCAAACGCCGTGGGCGCTGGCCTGCGACATCGCCTTGCCCTGCGCCACCCAGAACGAGCTGGACGCCGACGCGGCCCGCACGTTGTTGGGCAATGGCTGCATCTGCGTGGCTGAAGGCGCCAATATGCCGACCACGCTGGAGGCTGTGGATATCTTTATCGAGGCAGGGGTTCTGTTCGCACCCGGCAAAGCATCCAATGCCGGCGGTGTGGCGGTGAGCGGCCTGGAAATGTCGCAGAACGCCATGCGCCTGCTATGGACCGCCGGGGAAGTGGACAGCAAGCTGCACGCGATCATGCAGTCGATCCACCACGCGTGCGTGCACTATGGCGAAGAACACGGCCGGGTTAACTACGTCAAAGGCGCGAACATCGCCGGCTTCGTGAAAGTCGCCGACGCGATGCTGGCCCAAGGCATCGTCTAAACCTCGGCGTCGATGTGCAGCACTTCGATCAACTGATCGCCGACGGGGCGCTTCCACAACACCTCGTCACCGATGCGTGCACCGAGTAATGCGCGGCCGAGGGGTGAACCCCAGTTGATCAAACCGGCGTTGGCGTCGGCCTGGTCTTCACCCACCAGTTGGATGCGCTGCTGTTCGTCGTGCTCGTTGGCGAAGGTGACCCAACTGCCGATCTGTACCTGGTCGGTGGACGTGGCAGGCGCCACTACCTGGGCGCTTTGCACCCGCTGGTTGAAATAGCGCAAATCCCGCTCAAGGTCGGCCTGGCGCTGTTTATCGGCCTGCTCGCCCTTGGCTGATTCAGCGCCATGTTCCTGCTGCAACTGAGCGACTTTGGCGTGCAACTGCGCCAGACCTTGCGCGGTCAGGCGGTTGGGTTGCTCACTGACTTGACGCTCCACCGGCTGATCGGCCTGGGCGGCGGCGTTATCTTCATTAACAAAAGCACGGCTCATCATGATCTCCTCTATGGAGCTTGGGCCATGTTCGCCGCGCTTTAGTTTCGCTGGATGTCTGAAAGCGACCTATTGGGCGCGATAGGCCCGAGCCGCATCGCGATCCTTCTCCTGCTGCCACTCACGTTCGCGCTCATCCCAATGGCGCTCTTTGTAATCGCGCAGTTCTTCGTTCTCCCGCATCGCCTTGCACTGGCGAAAACCGTCCTCCCAGCCTTCGGCATATTCGCGCTGCTTCAGATAGCGCGGCACGTTCTTGCGAAACTCCCCGCTGATCACCCCAGCCGCCTGGCGACCGCTGCTGCAGCCATCGTCAAAGCCATCGGCGAACGCCGGCGGATAACCCTTGGCCAATAATTCCTGATGGGTGGTCTGACAACCCGCCAACCCCAGTACCGCATACAACATGACCGCATAGCGCCACATGGCGTACTCCCTGGCCGTTTTACGGCTGATAGGGAAAGTCTAGAAGGGGATTCGTCGGACGGATGTGAAGCGGGTGTGAGAAATGTGTTGGGCTTTACGGTTGACGCCAAACCTGTGCTCAGCTGACTTCAGGGGGGCAGGCCGCCCGTTGAGTGGTCAGCGCCGCATGGTCAGCCAGTTCCTGTTGGATAAACGCTGCAATCATGGCGCGGTACACCTGCTCGGTGACTTGCGGATTGGCTCCCGCCGCCTGCGCCAGATTGCGCACTTTAGCGATCACTTGTTCGACCCGTTGCGGTGCCTTGACGCCATCGGCATCTTTCTTGAAGTGGGCAGCCTGGGAGACGTACCGGCCGCGCTCGGCCAGCAGGGTGACGATTTGCTGGTCGAGGTGGTCGATGTTGGTTCGCACTTCTTCAAGGGTGGTACAGATGACGGCCATGTCGAGTGAACTCCTGATTGTGCAGGCAATGCTAGCAAATGTGGGAGGGGACTTGCCCCCTGATGGCATAGGTATCTACACAGCTTTGGCTTAACGCTAAACGCCCGGCAGATAGAGCTGTTGTGGCGAGCGGGCTTGTCCCGCGTTGGGCTGCGTAGCAGTCCCAAAACCAGCCTCTACAGAGTGTCTGATACACCGCGTTCTTCTTTACCGGGGCTGCTACGCAGCCCAACGCGGGACAAGCCCGCTCGCCACAGGGAGTTTTTTCAGGATCGGAAAAGTTGTGTAGAGACCCATGCCCCGATAGAGGTGTGTCAGCCACTCGATACTGGACTGAACCGCCGCCATCGGGGGCATACCCCCTACCACATGTTCGTTTTCCGGCAGGCGTTGGTCAGTAGTGATACCACTTCACTTCCAGCATCACTTCATTGACCGGCGAAGATAAATGGCTGTATTCGCGCTGGGCGCTCAGGCGCAGGCCCAGGTTGCGCGACAGTTCCCATTGCTGGTTGAGGCTGAGGCTGCGCCGTACTTCGCCATTGGTGAAGAAGTCACCCTTGGCTTCCAGGCTCAGGTTGCCCAGCGGGTTTTTCCACAGCACGCCGGTGTTGAAGCCCGCAGCGGGGGAGATGGCTTCGCTGAAGTCGTTGTTATGCTCCACCCGCACGGTGCCAAGGGCAAAGCCGAGCATGTCGTCGCGCAGTTGCCAGGTGCTGCCGGCGCCGCCATTGACGTGGGCGACCAGGGTTTCGTCGTCGTGTTTGCCCGGTACGCGCTCCAGGCCACCGGTGACTTGCCACGACCAGGGTTGCAGTAACGCGTTGCGTGGAGTCAAGGAGCGGATGGTGGCCAGGTCCAGTTGTTGCAGTTGCCAGTGATTGCCTTCGTACTGGCGCAGTTTCATTTGCAGGATTTCGATCTGCGCGCCTAGGGGGAAGCCTTCGGCGTTGTCGTTGAGGTCGTGGTAAGCCATGCGCAGGCCGTATTCGCCGAAGGCCTTGTCGCCACGGGTGCCGATGCCGGCTTGCCAGGTACGTGATTCATGGCCGTCTTCCGGCAGGCCGGGCGGCTGGATCTTGAGGTCGGGCGCGGGGTTCTGGTTGATCGCGCGCAGCAGTTCGAAGCTGCGCTGGGAGCGGGCGGTGTCGCGCTCCAGGCCGTTGGCGCGGTAGCGGCCCAGGCGGTAGGCAGCGTCGATAATCAGGGCCTGGCGCTCGCGGGGCAGGGCTTTGAAGGCCGCTTGCTGCAATTGTTTCTGGTCGTCGCTGATCTTGAGCACCCATTGCTGCTCGTCGCCGTCCAGGGGTTTGGCGCGTTCAAGCAATTCGCGCTCGCGGGACGGGCGATAGTCGATTTTTTCCACCAGACCGGCCTCTTTCACCGCTTTGACGGTATCGGTGGGGATGGCGGTCAGCGGGAACTGTTCGGTCAAACGCAGGCCGGGGCGGGCGACTTGCAGCAGCTCCAGCAGGCGATAGGAGCAGTTTTCGTCGAAGAAGAAGTAATCGAACTGGATCTGCTTGAGTTCCCACACATGCTCGACCATGCGCTCGGTCTCGACCTGGGTAAGGTTGAGGCGGTATTCCCACAAGTCACGGTTCTCCAGGCTACGGTACTCGGAGAGTTTTTCCTGGTAGGGCACCAGCGCGAACAGGCCGGGGTAGCCACCCATCAGGCCTTTCCAGGCGTAGAGGATGCTGTTGTCCGAGCCCTCGATATACGCGCCGAAGTTGATCGCGTAGCTGAGCAGCGCGGTGTTGTTGCTCTGCACGTCGGCCTGGTCGATGCGCAGCAAGGTGTGGCCGAACATCGACGATGGGCTGTTGAGGTAGGCCGCCGGGAAGATCATCACCGCGCTGTGGGGCGCGACGTCCTTGAACCATTGCTTGAATTCGGCGCAGTCCACGGCGGGCAGGTCGGTCAGGTGCAACTGATCCTTGAGCCAGCGGGTACGTGCGGGGTAAACGCATTGGGCGTGTTTTTCACCCAGGTTGGCGGGCGCATAGAGTGCGTCGACGGTAGCCTTGAGTTCCGCGTCCGGATGGTGAGCGCCATCGGCCGCGAGGAAGAATTTCTTATCGCTGACATAACTGCGCCAGCCTTTGAGCTTGCCGGCTTCGTAATGGCCCAGGGAAAGCCAGAACGGATCGTTGGCCAATTGCTGCAAACGCTGATCATCAAGGTGCGGGGCCGCATACAGCGGGGCGCAGGCGAAGAGTGCCAGGCAGGCAATTCGTTTGAGCATAGAGGCAACTTAAGTCGGAAATAGAAAGACCCAAAGGGGAGGCGGGCCCAAAAATAAAACCCGCGCCTGGAGAGGCGCGGGCCGGTCGAGCTTAAGCCTGGGTCGCGTATTTCGCCAGACGGGCATCGCTTTTCAGTACAGCGAGGGTGTTGTTGTGCACGTCGTCAGCGGTCACGTCAGCCTTGCTGAAGATCTGCTGGAAGTGCTCGTGGGTCACGGCAGCGAAGTGCTCGCGATCTTCAGGGGCAACGCCCAGTACCACGGCGTAGGTGGTCAGTGCTTCGCCATTACCCTTGGCCATGTCTTCGGACAGCTCGTTCATCATGCCATTCATGGCAATCCAGGACTTGCCGCCGTAGGTCAGCGCGCTATTGGTGCTGCAACCGTTGGTACCCGAGGTCATGCCGAAGGTGGCATTACCGGAGGTGCCGTTGGTGGTGGAAGCCAGGAAGTGAGCCGGAGTACCGCGCTGGCCTTCGAACAACATGTTGCCCCAACCGCAGTTCGGGCCACCTGGCGCTTCTGCCATTGCATTGAGGGAGACGACGGTGAAGAGAGTACCGAGAAGGATCCGTTTCATAGCTTTGTTCTCTTTGTGTGCAACCAATGGACAAGGGTTCAGGCACTTCATAGCGCCCCAGGGATCGGTTATTAGTCCAACCCGCGCAGTTTGGAGTTTAGGCACGTTCGAAGGGTTCCGTGTGTTTTTATAAAACCGTTGGCGATTTGATGAAATATTTGCCGGTCGCGTCCCGCGTCTAAGCTTTCCCAGAGACCTGCCTTGCCAGAGCGCGCAAGGGGGAGCCAGAATGCCGTTATCTGCCCCGCCTGATGTAAGGAAGCCCGATGCCTGATCCTGTTGCTGCCAGCCTGCGTCTAGCGCCTGATGCGCTGACTCGTCCTTTCTCCGCTGAACAGTTCAGCTTCTCGACCACCAATGATTTGGAGCCCTTTCGCGGTGTGCTTGGCCAGGAACGCGCGGTTGAAGCCTTGCAGTTCGGTGTGGCCATGCCACGCCCCGGTTACAACGTATTTGTCATGGGCGAGCCGGGTACCGGTCGCTTTTCGTTCGTCAAACGCTACCTGAAGGCCGAGGGCAAGCGCCTGCAGACCCCGTCGGACTGGGTCTACGTCAATAATTTCGATGAGCCGCGCGAGCCGCGCGCCCTTGAGTTGCCCGCCGGTGGCGCCGCAGCGTTCATCACCGATATCAATGCGCTGATCGACAACCTGGTGGCCACATTCCCCGCGGTGTTCGAACACCCCACCTACCAGCAGCGCAAGAGCGCCATCGACCGCGCCTTCAACCAGCGCTACGACAAGGCGCTGGATGTCATCGAACGCCTGGCGCTGGAAAAGGACGTGGCGCTGTACCGCGACAGCTCCAACATCGCCTTCACTCCCATGCTCGATGGCAAGGCGCTGGACGAGGCCGAGTTCTCGCAGCTGCCCGAGGCCGAGCGCGAGCGCTTTCATACCGATATTTCCGAGCTGGAAGAGCGCCTCAACGAAGAACTGGCCAGCCTGCCGCAATGGAAGCGCGAGTCGAATAACCAGCTGCGCCAATTCAACGAAGAAACCATCACCCTGGCCCTGCAGCCCTTGCTGGCGCCGTTGTCGGAAAAATACGCGGAAAACGCGGCCGTCTGCGGTTACCTGCAAGCCATGCAGGTGTACCTGCTCAAGACCGTGGTCGAGCAACTGGTGGATGATGCCAAGACCGACGCCCAGGCCCGCAAGCTACTGGAAGAGCAATATTGCCCGAGCCTGGTGGTGGGCCATCCGGTCAACGGCGGCGCGCCGGTGGTGTTCGAACCGCACCCGACCTACGACAATCTGTTCGGCCGTATCGAATACAGCACCGACCAGGGCGCGCTCTACACCACCTATCGGCAACTGCGCGCCGGGGCGTTGCACCGTGCCAATGGCGGATTCCTGATCCTTGAAGCGGAAAAAATGCTCAGCGAGCCGTTCGTGTGGGACGCGCTCAAGCGTTCCCTGCAGTCGCGCAAGCTGAAAATGGAATCGCCCCTGGGCGAACTGGGTCGCCTCGCAACTGTGACCCTCAACCCGCAGATGATCCCGCTGCAGGTCAAGGTCATCATCATCGGTTCGCGTCAGTTGTACTACGCCTTGCAGGACGCCGATCCGGACTTCCAGGAAATGTTCCGGGTGCTGGTGGACTTCGACGAAGACATCCCGATGGTGGACGAAAGCCTGGAGCAGTTCGCGCAGTTGCTCAAAACCCGCACCTCGGAAGAAGGCATGGCGCCGCTGACGTCGGACGCCGTGGCGCGCCTGGCTACTTACAGCGCGCGGCTGGCGGAGCATCAGGGGCGCTTGTCGGCGCGCATTGGTGATCTCTTCCAACTGGTCAGCGAGGCGGATTTCATTCGCCATCTGGCGGGCGACAAGATGACTGACGCCGGCCATATCGAACGCGCGCTCAAGGCCAAGGCCACGCGCACCGGGCGGGTATCGGCGCGGATTCTCGACGATATGCTCGCCGGGGTAATCCTGATCGACACCGCCGGTGCGGCGGTCGGCAAGTGCAACGGGCTGACGGTGCTGGAAGTGGGCGACTCGGCGTTCGGCGTGCCGGCGCGGATTTCCGCCACGGTGTACCCGGGCGGCAGCGGGATTGTCGACATCGAGCGCGAGGTCAACCTCGGCCAGCCGATCCACTCCAAGGGCGTGATGATCCTCACGGGTTACCTGGGCAGCCGCTATGCCCAGGAATTTCCGCTGGCGATTTCGGCCAGCATCGCTTTGGAACAGTCCTACGGCTACGTGGACGGTGACAGTGCATCCCTGGGTGAGGCGTGTACGTTGATTTCGGCCCTGTCGAAAACCCCACTCAAGCAGTGTTTTGCCATTACCGGTTCCATCAACCAGTTTGGTGAAGTGCAGGCGGTCGGCGGGGTCAACGAGAAGATCGAAGGGTTTTTCCGTCTCTGCGAGGCCCGCGGGCTGACCGGCGAGCAGGGGGCAATCATCCCCCAGGCCAACGTCGCCACGCTGATGCTTGATGAGAAAGTGCTGCAGGCCGTACGCGCCGGGCAGTTCCACATCTACGCAGTGCGCCAGGCCGACGAAGCCTTGAGCCTGCTGGTGGGCGAGGATGCCGGTGAGCCGGATGCCGAAGGGCAATTCCCGGAAGGCACCGTCAACGCCCGTGTGGTCGAGCGGTTGCGCGCGATCGCCGAGATGATCAGCGAGGACGATCTCAAAGAAGCCGAGAAGGAATTGGCACAGCAGGCACTGGCCGAAGCCAAGCCCGCTTCATAACCGGCCCATAGGCGGTGAGCGAACTGGCCTCGCGCGGGGCAAGACCGCTCACCACATGGGTTGGTGTGTTGTCACAGAGCCGGAGTGATCGGCTCTTCTTCTAAAAGTAAATGACGCTGAAATGCTGACGCCACTCCTCGTCCTTGTGGTGAGCGAGCTGGCCTCGCGCGGGCCTGTTCGGCCAACGCAAGGTTGGCAGAAATGACAATAATTTGACTGGCGCCCGGAGGGGCTTGCACCGTTGGTCTCTACGGCCTTGGTTTGTCGTGGTTTTCTTCTATTCTGAGGATTAGGGATATCTGCAGGAGTCGCTGGATAGAGACAGCCTCGCCCACGCGCCGGGGTTGAACACCGATCTACCGAGGGTCGCCGCCATGCCGCGCAACCTCTGTCTTACCCGCCAGTACTTCGGCCTGGCTACCCGTATCGAATGCGTCATTCGCCCTCTCGCGGGGGATGACGGCCTGTGGACGGTCTTATTCGCCGCCGGAATGAGCGGTGAGCAACCTTCAGCCGTCAAATCCCAGGGACCTTTTCGCGGTCCCGTGGAAGCCGCCAAACTGCTCGACTCGATCGTCGAAAATCTGACAGGGCAAGGCTACAAGCATGCCGAGGACCCGCCGATCTGGTGCCTGCACCTGCAGGCTCATCTGCGATCGCTTAACCGCAGCCACGAACAGCTCGCGCTGTAGCCAGGCTTATTTGTTTTCGGGCTTGTCCAGTTTGACCTCGAACCCGTATTGCACGGTGCTCAGGTCGGTGCGCTGATAGCTTTCCAGAACGGTCGGCCGGCCGTAAAAATAATGCACATCAAACAGCGCCGTGCCGTATTCCGCGGCGCGGTGGCTGACGCCCAGGATTTCCTTGAGGTAATTGCCGCTGGCGTCCTTGGCGTAGAAGCGCCAACTGTCGGCCGGAAAGGCTTTCTGATCGACGATCAGCGCGTTGTCCTTGAGCGACAGGCCCTTGGGCAGGGTCGTTGCGTCAATCTGGTTCTTTTCGATGGTCGCCAGGAACAGCGGAATCGAGCCCACCACAAAGGCCGGGGTTTCCGGAAACAGTGTGAGATCGTAGGTGAGGGTGCCGCGCGCCGGGTTCAGCTCATACGCCTCGGTCGGCAATTCGATGGGCTCGCCGCGCTCGCCCTTGTCATCGGCGGTAAAGAAGGTCACCGGCGACTCCCCGCTGTTGCGCTCGGCGCCCACCAGATCATCGTTGAAGGTGAAGGGATGGTCGAACACGATGGTCGCGGCGCTGGCGTCTTCGACGGACTGGCTGATCGTGACGCTGTTTTTGAGTTGCTCTTCGGTCAGCGTGGCGTCTTTGAGCCAGGCCGCGGCGCCGTCCTCATACACCGTGACCGGCATGGGCAGGGCCTGCACGGTTTTTTCCAGGCTGTTTCTGTCGAAGCGCTGCACGGGCAGGTCCAGGTCCTTGCGTGTGATCGACGCCTGGGAAAAGTCCAGCACGTTGACCTGCAGGGTGTCGACCAGGCCATTGAAATAAACCTTGGCGTAATGGGTGCTCTGCTGGTGCTCGAAGGCTTTTCGCTCGTCGTTGAGCTGTTGCTCGAATGCATCGGACCAGGCGTTCTGCTTCTGCATCTCGGCCAGTTGTTTCTGATAGAACGCCACCTGGGCTGCACTCTCATTGATGGCGCCCGCACGGGTGAGAAACTGCCCGGTGCTGTCGCGCGCCTGCACAAGCAGCGGGTTGGGGGATTCATCGCCCACTTGGGGGGCGAGGGGCGCACGGTTGGTCAGTTCGATTTCGGCGTAGTTCTTCTCCAGGCGCAGCAGGTTAACGCTGATCGCGCCCTCGGTGCGCGGGTGGCCCACGTCCTTTTTCGCCAGGTCGAACGTCAGCACATTGCCCGGCGCGATGACTTCCACTGTGCCCTTGAGGCTGACCGGCTGCGGCTGGCTTTTGTTTTCGGTCTCGATGCCGTCGATGAACGGGTAGGTCACCGTCAGATCATCGGGGTTGGTCAGGTTGGAACTGCTGGGACTCAGCTGGATGCCCGGGTCGGTTTCCGACCACTCCGGTTGGAACGGGATGACCTTATGGTTGCTGAGCGTCACGGACTGCCATTCCAGGCTGTGGGGAAACGGGAATTGATCGGGCTGGTTGAAGTTGAACGGAAAGACCGGCTGCAGATCCGTCAGGTAATCGGAGTGAGAGGTCTTGCGCAGCACGAACAGGCCATTGATGTAAGTGTCCACCAGTGCCTGGGGCGTGGGGTAATGCTTGAGCAGAGCCAGGCTGTCTTCGCCGTACTCGGGCTCGATGGGCTTGCTGGCGAGCTTGATCTGCGCGCGCTCGAGCAACAGCAGGGAACCGCCGAGGTCGGCGATGGCGTCGCGCAGCTTGGGGTCCTGGATGCGGTCGAGGGATTGTTCGAACTGCGCGGTCTTCTCTTCGAGCGTGGCTTGTTTTTTTTCATCACCAGGCGAGCAACCGCCCGCCAGCAGCAGCGCCGCACATAAGCCGATACCGGCCAAAGGGGTTCGCACATCCATCATCTGAGAGTCTTCCTGTCCGACGTCATCGAGCCGAGTTGATGGGCTCGACACTAGCAGAAAAATTCTCTTACAGAAGCCGCTCAGGTCAGTTTTCTCGCGGTTACAGCGCTTTGGTGGCGGCTGGTATACTCGCCGCCATTTCTAACCACGCTGTGTGAGATCCAATGGAACGCTTTATCGAAAATGCGATGTACGCCTCGCGCTGGTTGCTGGCGCCGATCTACCTGGGATTGTCCCTGGGGTTATTGATCCTGGCGTTGAAATTCTTCCAGGAAATCATCCACGTCATTCCCAACATCTTCAGCATGTTGGAAGCCGAAGTGATCCTGCTGCTGCTGTCATTGATCGACATGGCCCTGGTCGGCGGCCTGCTGGTGATGGTGATGATCTCCGGCTACGAGAACTTCGTCTCGCAGCTGGATATCGATGACAACAAGGAAAAGCTTAACTGGCTGGGCACCATGGACTCTTCGTCGCTGAAGATGAAAGTGGCGGCGTCCATCGTGGCGATTTCCTCCATCCACTTGCTGCGCATCTTCATGGACGCCAAGAACGTCGATCCCCAGCACCTGATGTGGTACGTGATCATCCACATGACCTTCGTGGTCTCGGCTTTTGCCATGGGTTATCTGGACAAACTCACCAAGCATTGATACCACGCGCCGGCCTTACTGTTCGATGAAGTAGTAGGGCTGGCGGTTGACGGCCATCTCCTTGATCACCTTGACCTGTGTGCTCAGCCGGTCGGTATGGTCCAGCAGCGCAACGTTGCCGGGCCTGGCGGCGAGGTAGCTGTGCAGTTGCGCTTCGGTTTGCAGGATCTTCAAATAGCCCTGCATGTAGAACACGCCGGCTCCGGCGATGCGTTCGTTGGGTTGAAACAACACCACATCCCTGCCTTCGGCCTGCAGCGCCTGGATCTGACTGATCAAGGGCACGAACGAATGGCGCACGTCGGCCTTGGGCGCAAACCAGAACGCTGCCGTCAGATAGCAGGCCACCGCCACGGCGAACACGCTGCCGATCACGCGCTTATGGTGCTTGTACAACGCCGGCTTGTGCGCCTGGAGCCACGCCAGCAGCACCCGCGCATACTCAGCGGCCAGGACCGCGGCGGCGGGCGTCAGGGCCATCAGGTACACCGTGCGTTTGCTTGAGGCCAATGTCAGCAAGGTGAACTGTGCCACCAGCCAGACACTGAAAAACAAGTGGTAGCGATTACGCGCCAGGCTTTTGCGCAAATGCCATAGCCCCAGGTACACCAGGATGTTCCACGGTAAAAATGCTTCGGGCAGTTTCAGCAGGTAGTAATAGAACGGCTCGTAATGCCCGGCCTCGACGAATTCGCCGCTGAAGCGCCCCACGCTGTTGGTCCACAGAACCTCGCCCACCGCCTGCAGGCCGCCGCGCTGGAACAGGAACATCAGCCAGATCAGCAGAGGAATCAGGGCCAACAGGGTAAACGCCGCCGGTTTAAGCCAATCCCCAAGGCGCAGGCGTTTGTCCAGCAGGGTGCTGCTGGCCAGGTAGACGAAAATCACCACGCCGGGCATCGCTAGGCCCAGCACGCCTTTGCTCAAGGTGGCGATCACCATCCCGGCGGTGAACAGCGCCCAGGCGCCGGTTGCCGAACCCTGACGGTCGGGTCGCACCGCCTGGTAGAACGCCAGCAGGGCAGTGGTCACACCGAGGGTGAGCAGTGAGTCCTCGCCCACGCCGCGCACGTTGCTCCAATAACTGGCCATGGTCGCCAGGATCAACGCCGCGCTGAAGGCCAAGGTCTGCGGGCGCCCGAATCTGCGCAGCATCGCGTACAGCAGCATCACGCTGAACAATCCGGCAAACGCCGAGGCCAGGCGTACCGCCCAGGGGCTGGCGCCGAACAGTCGAATCGCCCCGGCGTCCAACCAAAGGCTCAGGGGCGGCTTTTCCAGGAAGGGCTCGCGAAACAGCTGCGGCACCACCCAATCATTGTCCAAGTGCATGGCCATGGCGATCCCGGCGACGCGGGCTTCGGTTGAGCCTTGCAGTTCGTGGTTACCCAGGGCAAAGAAAAACAACAGACCAGCGAGCAGGAGCAGCAGAGGGGCGGGACGCGTCATGGGGTGTGGGTACCGGGCAGTGGGCCGTTCGGGGGAACGGCCTTGGCATCCGGCTAGTATCGGTCGGGGTTTCTGAACATTTCGTGAACGACCGTCGGATTTCTCTATAGGTGTTCAGGGTGCCTGCAAGCTGGGCAGCGCGGCTTTGCCTTGAGGCGTCAGGACCGGTGCCAATTGCTCCCAGGTAAACGACAGCTCGTTGTCGCAGCCGTCGCCGTTGGCCGGTGTCGAAAGTTGCAGGCCCTGGGTGTTAAAGCTCAGGTCGAACCGGGAATAGTCGGTGATCGCCGGACAGCCCTCGTCGGTACTGGTTTGCTTGACCAGCCAATGGCTGAACGTGGCGGGCAGCGTCACCTCGCCGGAATAGGCGTCATGCCATTGCTGGCGCGCTCCCAGCCATGTCCACGGGTCGACGCCTTCGCCGGTCTGCAGATTAAACGAATGCAACCCCCAACTGATGCCCCTGGCGCCTGTACCGGCGGCCCAGCGATAGAACCTGACCGTTATCCACTGCGACGACCAATAGGTCGGCTCAACCACGATTTCACTGGTATAGGCCGAACCGTTTCGCCCCAGATACTCACGCCGCTCGCGCAGGAAGTCAGCCTGGTCATCGTCGTTAACGGCCAGCGCGGCGAGTTGCCGATTGATCTTCTGCACCGCCGGGCCTTCGCCTTCGAGTTGCAGCGTGACGCGCGCGCCTTGCGTCTTGAGCTGATAACGGTGCTCGCCGAAGGCTTTCTTCTCCACCTTGACCGGCAGCGGCGCCGCTTCCAATGCAGCGTTATACGCATCGCTGCCACAACCGTCGCCTGGCGTGCCCACGCGTTGCAGGGTAATCGGCAGCGGTGTGCCGCCCTTCGTTTTGCTCCACGCGCCTGCCAGCGTATTGCCCTGCAAGCCGCCCAGCGTCCACAACCCGGTATTGCCTTCTTCCACCCACGGCGCATTGGCACTTGCCTGGGTCAGTTGGATGGGCGTGAGGATGCGCTGGTAGTAATAACTGCCATGCTCCCCGCCGGCGCCGTTGAAGCAGGCCGTGATGGCGGACTTGCCCAGCGTCCCCTTCCAGACGCCCGCCAGGTCGGCAGCGCAGGTGAGCAATGGCATACAGGCGAGGGCGAACACAGCGAGAGGCTTGAGCACGGGTATCTGACTTCCGGATGTCTGATAAAGGCCGACAGGTTAATCGGGACCGTACCCGGATACCAGCCGGGCAAGCCTTGCGGCCCGCCCGTTGCGCTCACTACGGCAGTGCCTGCGCATGAGGGAATGACAGGGTGTCCAGCAAGCGATCGATTAATAACTCACCCAGCACGATCAACTGTTGACTGGCCAACAACTTCTGACGCTGCGCACCTTCCAGCTCGAACGCCAGGTCGGTGGTCATGACGTTCAATGCGGCCAGGGTTTCGCAGGCTTGGACCAGTAATGCTTCCGGGGGGATGTTTGGGGCGATGGTGAAGATGTTGGGGGTTGGGGGGTTGGGGGGTTGGGGGTGATTTTTTTCATGGTTCAAACTCCTTGATTGATGGAGTCGCCAGAAATCGCTGCTAAACGAAAAGGGTGGCGACTGTGCGCGGGTTAGCAGACCAGGAATCAAGGAACCCGGCGCACCCGGAGGTGCCCCACGCACAGCCGCCATAATTCGTACCAGTCGATGCTGGAAGCATCGCTCGAACGGTAGGTGGCTTTGCAGGCCTTGATGTTAAACGAGCTGCTAAACCCGGTCGCTGATTTTGCAGCGACGCAAGGAGGCTATCTGCGTAGGAGTTGTTGCACCAGTTCATCACGAGCGCTGCATGTTGAAGGAAATTTCTGAGGAGTGACCAGGTGGGTGTTTCCGGAGAGTAAAAACGACAAAACCCGCACGGGGCGGGTTTTGTCGATGTTTTGAGTTGGTGGGCCGGGGTAATCTGAACTGGTGTTGTATCCAATTGATTTTATTAATTATTTATTGTTTGGTTTCTTTTTTGGAATACTAATTGGAATACACATTCAGAAGTGTACATTGCCCAAAGCTCATCAGAGTCGACCTACCGCTGCCCCTCGGGCGTCTAAATAACCAGTGCTTGTCCAGTAAGCCTGCTGTGAGACGCTCAAGTAACATACCGTTGGAAAAGCCCTAGCTAGGAGTTTATGAAGATTCTTGGGACCACTTGTGGTCGTGATATCATATGGCCTGCCTCGAATGTCGCTGGATAGATCCAGGAGTGGGAATCCAACCAGGTCCCCTCAACTCTGTATCCATCACGCCTTGATCGTTGTGTTGTTAAAAGGAATTGCACAAATGCAGGTTTGCTTCGTCGTGATGGGATTTGGCAAGAAAACGGATTACGAAAGTGGCCGCACACTGGATCTGAATGCCACCTACGAGACTATCATTCAGCCTGCCGTTATCAGTAAAGGGCTGCGTTGCGTGAGAGCAGATGAAATCACGCAGTCGGGAATCATCGACGTCCAAATGTACGAGATGCTCCTGCGAGCAGACCTCGTTATTGCTGATATTTCTACCGGAAACGTGAATGCAGTTTATGAGCTTGGTGTTCGGCATGCCCTGCGCCCTAACTCAACGATCATCATGAATGAAGACCAGGGTAAGCTTCATTTTGATCTCAACCATGTCAGCACTCTTCGATACGCTCATTTTGGTGAAGACATTATGGGGCGCGAGGTAATCAGGGCGAAGAAGGCCTTGGAAGACCTTATTGAGGCCGCCATGAAGGGGGCTGTCGATAGTCCTGTCTACACCTTCCTTCCTAAACTCGTTTCTCCGCGGATGTCGGATGATCAGTACGAGGAGATGATTGATGAGGCGGAAGCGGCGCAGAAGAAGTTATCGCATCATATGCATGCCGGTGAAAAATTCATGCGGCAAAGCGATCACGTTGCCGCTGCCGTAGAGTTTAGGGCTGCGCGGGAAATGAAACCTGAGGAGCCCGACATCCTGCAAAAGCTTGCACTAAGCACCTACAAATCAAAATTACCAGACGAGATTTCGGCGCTGCATGCTGGATTGGCTGTGCTAGGGCCTCTTAAACCTGAGCTCTCGAATGATCCGGAAACCTTGGGTATAGCCGGCGCCATCTATAAGCGACTCTGGTTATCTCAAAATGATAGGGCCGCGCTGGATCTCGCCATACGACTCTACGGCAGGGGCTTTGAGGTCAGGCGCGACTATTACAATGGTGAGAACTTTGCCCTGTGCTTCGAGTATCGAGCACAAGAGCATGCCGAGCATACAGAAAAAGTCTACGACTTTATGAGTGCTCAAAAGATTCGTCGATCGATCACAAAGTCACTGTCAGCTGTTGAAGCATCCCCTGATTTTTTTGACAGGCCGGATAAGCGCTGGGTATATGCAACATTAGCAAACTGCTACTTTGCTTGCGAAGAACCTGCAACTGGGATGACGTACGAGCAGAAGTTTATAGGGGCGGCCGCTGCTCAATGGGAGTTGGACACCTATTACATGGGGAAAGAGGAGCTGATGGCGATCCAGCCTGAAAGACTATCTACACTGACTCGCGTATAGAAATAGCCTTTTGCTTGCAGGTGTTGCCTGAAATTTTGAGTCGTTTTTAGAAGGGAAAGGGGAATATGGGGTTGCCAAGGACGTTTGTCAGCTTTAGCAGTACGGATCTTCATATGTACAATATTATGTGTGCATGGAAGAAAAATAAGCACATTGATTTTAATTTTGCGGACTGCCAGCTTGAAGTTGCAGTCAGATCTGAAGATGAAGCTTATATCAAGCGCAAATGCCGAGAGCGTATAGATATGGCGGGTACATTTGCGCTTTTAATAGGTGATGATACTCGTTACAAATTTAAATATGTTCAGTGGGAAATCGAAGTTGCCCTAGAGAAGGAGTGCCGAATTATCGGCGTTAATCTCGACGGAAGTCGCAAGATGAATCCCAACTCTTGCCCTACGGTGATGCGAAACATTGGGGCTGTCTTCGTACCTTGCAGGGCCAGAATCCTCGCCCACGCGCTGGAAAACTTTACGAAGCAGGATCACGGTGATTGGTCCTATGGAGACCCGCTGTATACAAAACTTGGTTATGAGGCCCAGTGATGAAAGAATCAGATTTTCCGGGTATTTATCAGGCGGCTGACACCCTTTCCGGCAATGCCCAGGCCCACTTTTTCACTGCTTTGGTTTTCAATTTGCTGTCCTTGGTGTTGGCCGCGGCGGTATCAGTGGTCAATTACCCACATTGGATCTCAGCCGTTGTTCAGGCGGTACTCCTAGCAGGGGCTATGGCAAGCTCCGTATACCTTGCTTTGGTCAGACCGGAGCGTCTGTGGTACTCCGGTCGCGCTGTAGCCGAGTCCATCAAGACACTAGTCTGGCGCTATGTCTCCCGGGCGGAGCCTTTTCACGAGGCGGATGACGTCTCTAAGAAGCTGCTGCTCGAAAAGCTCAAACAGGTCGTGAAACAAAATAAGGCTATATCAGATAAGCTCATCACTCATCTCAAGGAAAAACAAATTTCTGACATGATGGTGCAGTTGAGGTCTGGCTCCTTCGATGAACGGCGAAATACCTATATCCAGCATCGGATCAACGATCAGTTGGCTTGGTATGAGAAAAAAGCGACTTTCAATAAGCGAGCATCTTCAAGATTTTTCGCAATATTAGTGCTGATAAATGCAATCGCTCTGCTGTGTGCATTGATTAAGATTGCCAACGTGCAATATCAGTATTTCCCAACGGACATATTGATCGCCATCGCGGCTAGCTTGTTAACTTGGATGCAGGCGAAGCGCTTCTCGGAGCTTTCCGCATCCTACGCGCTTACCGCCAATGAGATTGGCATCGTTCGCGAGCAAGCCGATGACTTAGTGTCTGATGGTGCCTTATCGTCATTCGTTGGAGATGCAGAAAATGCGTTTTCGCGCGAGCATACGCAGTGGGTAGCGCGTAAAGATAACTGAAGCGAGTTACCGGGACCGGGCGGAAGGTGGTTACCGCTTAAGGCAACGGTCTTTATCTGGTGAGCGGGTCAAGGCTCGTCTGTACAAGACGATGCCTTGTTTCGCTGGCCTGATGCTATTTTAGCTCTGCTGCCAGGTTAGACCAGGGTACTGTTTTAATACCGTAATCCGATACCCATTTCGGTGGGGGAGCTCCTAAATGCTGTCCTGAATGCACAGCGACAACCTTCTTCCCTAATTCAAGGCTTTTTTCGACTTCCCATTTCACCCATTGGCTTTGGGCAGTAGAGTCCGAGATGAAAACGACCGTCACTGACGCTCGGTTGATCCGCTCCGCAATCTTGCGTTTGATGTACTCCGCCTGTTCACTGTTGTAGGCCTCACGAACGGAGTGGTCATTGAACTCAAGGTCATTATTTTCATTTTTTGCTTGAGCCCTGAGCAAATTGACCTCATTCATGTCTTCTGTAGCGAAGCTGATGAACACGTTCCGTTTACCTTCTTGAAGCGCCTCTTTAGCCTTCTGCTCCAGTGATCTCACATCACCCAGCCGACTCCATCCTCCAGAGCTGCTACCGCCCATCGCTGGTCACCTCGAATTTAAACTCGTTGCAAGAAATGCAATTTCCGCAAGGTACCTCGTCACCTATGTGGCAAGAATAGGTACCTGAAATTCCCTTTTCTGCAGCCAAAGCCACCACATCTGGTTTGGTAAAAACAGATAGCGGTGCAAGCACTTTTATTGTTCTACCCATGCATAGCGATATCATGCGTTCCGCTTCGGCAAGAAAGCCAGAGGTCTGATCAGGGAACAAGCTGGTGCTTTCGTGCAACAGCCCAATCGAAATAGCGTCAGCGTTTTTCTGATGTGCATAAGCGGCAGCGGTCAGCAGAAAAAGCATGTTGCGCCCTGGCGTGAATGCATCATCAATGATGTGTAATGAGGTATCGGTCAGGCCTGAACGTATCAATTTGCCAAAACCGCCCAAACTCGCAATTTCAGGCTCTGGAAGGCCCAGCGTCTTCATCGCGACCCGGCAAGCTGCCAGTTCTCGATCGCGTGCACGCTGACCATAATCGACAAATAGAGGGAAAATTTGGAGCCCTTCCTCCTGCGCAAGTTTTGCAACCAGTGTGGAGTCCAGCCCGCCGGAAACGAGAGTGACGATGCTCATACTAAAACAGCCTCCTGCTTTCTATTTGCGACTCGCATGACGATCCAAATTGCCCAGTCTAGTAGGCCCACGGAGCAATCCAGCTGTCGCGCGTGATCCCGAAGCTTTTTTTCGTGCTTACCGTATTGATTCAAGCCAGATATTGATGTCTGTGCGCCCGAGTAAATCCCTTGGGCAGACATGTAATTGAGCACGTGACGATCCAGTATCGCCAAGTCGTAGGTCACCCCGCAGTTGCGCAGGAACATACTGGCCTGTTTCGGCCCGACACCGTTGGCATGAGCAACCAGCCAGGTACGAGCATCATTGGCATCACCACTGATCAATGACTTGAGCGAACCTCCTGCGTTGCTAACAGCTGCTCGGGTGGCTGCTAGCTGTTCGGCTCTTGCCTTGGGAAATCGGTAGTTGCGCTTCATACCATCGACGTCCAGCGGCTCACGAAGGAGTTCGTACAGACAAAGGCTTAAGCGATCAACGTCCTGATCACCGTCACGAAGCAGCCCTTGCTGATCGATTGCATCTGCGGCAGCCATCGCTAGGGAATAGGGGACTTGACTGCTCAGGATGCAGCATGAGAGCTCCCACCAAAGGTGGCGTTCATTGGAGACTACGCCCACCTCAATACGCGAGCGAATGTCTGGGCAGACCGCAGAGACGGCCCTCGACAGCGCTTCAGGGGAATAGGTGGTCATGTAAAAATCTCCGGGAACAGCTTTTTCAGGTCTTCTGAGGTGAAGGCGTTCATAACGCCCAGTGCAAACAGTCGTGCGTCGTTTGTCGAGATGAAGTCACGCATGTCGCGGCCAAACTCTTTATAATACTCCAGATTATAAAGGGCGACCCGTCCCGCATATTCAATCTCAGGTGTAGCGTCCACCAGATCGAGGAATTGCGTGCGGGTAGCTTTATCTTGAAAGAAATCGAAATGCTGAAAGTGGTGCAGACGGCCTTGGACGGGATCCACCGCAAATCGGCACCACTCGAGGCCGTCGAATGTATCGGCGCCGGCGGCCACCAGTACTGCGATGCTCCACGGGTTCCCTGTTCCCAACAAATGGATCGGTTGGTAGTAGGGTAGGCAATCTAGCTCCTTTCGGAGCATTTTCATCGTTTTAGCTCGCATTGCCAGACCCGCGCCCAGCTCTCTCTCTGGAAGTGCGATGACCAGGGGGCGAAGTTGTTTGGACACTTCTCTGACGATTTCGGGAAGCCTCGCTAAGCCTTCCTCGCCCTGATCTACATGGATGATGGGAAATACAGGAGAAGGAGTGAATTTTGAATCCCGTTTTACAGCAGAGATGATTTGCTCAATCGCCTCTCGTGGATCGCTGCTAGGGTTCATTTCATCAAAACTGAAGGCCCAGTCATGCGGAGTGTCCTTCAACGCCTTGTGGAAGTCTTTTGGCTTCCAATGCTCGTCCTCCAAGCGCTGAGCCTCATAATTCCCCGAATCGATTAGCACAAGTCCTCCATTGTCACGGTAGGATTTGATGTGGCTGATCATCTGGACGCGGTTGGCCGAGTTCACGAGATCATAGGCTGAAACGAGAATCGAGGAGGTGCTATGTGCTTTAAGCACTTTCAGCGCATCAACCGGATCAAACTGGGTTTCGTGCGAGGACACAGACATAAATATGTTGGGAATTGGCAGCTTTCCACCCGCTAAGACCTGGATTCGCTCCTGCTCGCGTCCTTCGACGACGGTTCCAATTTTCGTATGCAGAAGCTTCATGCCAGGATGTTCAGCCTCACCGTTCCACTGACGAAAATCGATGCTGCTATAGTGGCCGTATGGGTAGGGGGCGTCACTGTCGTCCAGCTCCAAGGGGATAATGATTTTATTGTACTTTTCCCCTAATCTCAGCTCCTCTGTCACAGCCGGCTTGTCGGCATAAACCGAATAAAGCGCGACGATGCACTTCGTTTTCGCGAGGTTTATTTTTATGGCGCGATTGTAGTCACCGACGATGTGGTCGTCCCACCACACCTTCCAACGACGGGCGAGAAGGTCGTACACCTTCTGGGCTGTTTCACGATTTTCTCGTGCATAAATAATGTATACATCGGACATGGGGCGATCAGGTCTCGGCTAATTACATTCCATTGCATGACCCAGAGGGTGATGCCTCAAGTTCGTTACTGCTTTTCTATTTTTTTTGATTTAGCTGCCCAAGCAGTCAAGTACATTGCCGTAGTGAAGTCGTCAGTAATCCAGTCGCTATCGGCTATGGAGGTCGGTGTGTCGGCACGTTCATGCAGTGTCACGAGAGGTACGGCGGTGGCCTTGGCAACCTGTATGCGAGCCAGAGATTCGAGTGACAAGCCATCATCAATAACCAGTATTGCGCTAGCGCTCGTATTGTTCGATCCGAACTCAAGCTCGGGGCAACGCACGTCCATCCCCAGCTCGCGTAATGCGAATCGGGCTTCCTCCATTACAAAACGTTGCCCTAGCGTTTCAGTCGCTCCCTCAAGGGAAACTGAACCACCCGCCGACCCGGAAACTGGCAGCAGTCGCGACATCAGGGCTCGGTCGAACCCAAAGTTTCGGGTTTCGCAATATAGAGAGACTGAGCGAGAGGCTAGGTCAGCTGCTTTTGCAGCCTCAATGCCTTCTTGGGCCCAATGGAGTGCGAACATAGCGCTGAATACGTCACCCGTTCCTATCTTAAATACCCTGGAAGAGCGATATGCCGGGATGTGGGAGGAGTGCCCCGAGCGCTCATAAACTATTGCCCCGCGAGTGCCACCTTTAACTACCACGATCGCAGCGCCTTGCTTCTTCATGAGCTCAGCGGCTGCTTTATCCTGTTCGGCAACTCCGGTCGCGTGCTGCAACTCCAGCTCATTCAACACGACTGCAAGTTCGTTGGCCGTCGATCCATTGGCTGCAAAAGTCTGGGGATTACGCCATGTCTGAGGGTCGTAGACAGCACGGTTGGCTTTCACGACAGCGTCCCCCTCAAGGAAGCCGAAACGCAGCACTGCTTCACCTGAAACGTTGACTGAAGGTTGACGCTCAATGTGGGGGCGGGCGGGTTGTATGTAAGGCACAGAGAGCGGATGAAAATAGGCAAAGGCGATCGGCGACGGTCGTGAGGTGATGCTCAAACGTATGCCTTGATTACGCAGAGCGGCGAGAGCCAGTTGGTCAGACGGTGAGGCATACGTGTGCAGTTCGACATCTGAACAATGGGCTGCGACGGCGGCAGCCGCGCGGGCTCCGGAGCCGAAAGTTGCGTCCCAAAATGGCATGTCGCAGAGCTCACGGTAAAGACCACCAGCAATTTGCATTCCTTTGCCCCTAGCCTGCGTGCTGAAAGGACTTCAGCAGTCGCGCCATCCACTTGCCAATTCGTCTGGGCGCTGAATTTCCCCGTAAACACATACTGTCGGCATTTGGACGTTGATATTATCGGCGCGAAGACAAAATGCCATCAATCCTGTCTTAACTCAACATCTGCCCGCTGATCGAGGGTTGAAGGCTTGCGCTTTCGAGTGGGTTCGGAAAAAAGCGACGGAATAGTCCGACCTGTCACTACAAACTGACAAATATGGTCTAGGTCTGCTATCGACTTCATCAGCTCTTGCTGTGGAGCGGGGCATTAAATCTGGAGACTACCAGCGAGGCGATCTGGGCGGCCCCGGCCCGACTGTGCCCATGGTGCGGCGGATCGACTAGCGTTGTGCCAGGCGTCGTTAAAGGTGTTGGCATGACTCCGGTGCAAGAAATGGCCGGGCAGACTGTCAATCTGCCCTACTCTGAGAGTGAATATCTGTAACCTTCTGTAGCTACTGCGTGAGCTCTCGCAGACGAACAGAAAGTGCAGTACTCAGCAACGTGAGTTGATCGTTGCTATATCGGATGAATCGGATGTGACGTAAATCGAAGGGGATATCCGCAGGATCGTTGGTCAGAATTATCACTTCTTTGCCCCAAGCGTGTGCTAATCCAAGCTCATAGAAAACGTTAGCATTTTTTTCAGAACAGTCGAAAATTACAACACATGACCTATCAATGAGATTCGCCACGTCATCGATAACCGCTGGATTTTCCCAAATGTTATCGGCGCGGGTGCATGCCAGTCCGACTCCCAGACAGGCGCCTTGGATTGCATGGAATACTGTTGTGTATGCCGAAGCAAAAGGCATCATCACCGAAACCAGGTGCGGATCTACTTGGGGATGAGCTGGAAGCCTGAAGACCGTCGGAGCTCTGGTTGCTTGTCTCAGTTCCGTGTGGATGACCCGGTAGAGGTCTACATCCTTTAATGCCCAATGACCCCGATTGAACTCTGTCAGTCCGCGCCCGGATGTTGAGATATGTAGGTTGCGCGACAGACGATGAATTTCAGCTTGTGGGATTGGCGGCGTGCCTCGCTCAAAGACGACCTCGAATTCAACATCTTTGCCAACTATTCTCGGGTTTAGAACTCTGCCTACATGTGCAAATTGCGGCTCATGTCCTTGATCTTCTTGAACGAACAATGCCGGTTGATTTTGAAGTGCTGAAAAGTCTGGTCCTGCAGCGGTAGTGAATGCGTTTCGAATGACCTCGTCGGTGTACTCAAAAAGCCGCTCGGATCTCATTGAGTTAAGGCCTTCTGTCCAAGGGCCGTATCGCATGATGAAGTTATACATCTCAAATCCTTTTATTGGCGTGTTGGCGGCGAGCGATGACCGGTGAGCTATAGCCTGACCGATTCTATCAGCGTGGCCGGAACCTGTAGGAAAGAGTCTATGGGTCACAGCTGAGGCGGTAGGCGGCCATTAGATTCGGCGAGCGTCAATGAGGTTGTAGCCTCCCAATCAACCAGTTTTGATGCCTTAGATTGTATTTCACGTTTGAGATTTGTTTTTCCCGCCAAACGCTCCGATCCAGCGATCTTTGATCGCGCCGATCGGAGGGTTCACCCGCTATTTCTCGAAGCCACCTCGTTCCACCCTCCCATCTCAAATTTTTGATTAGCGCCACGACTTTGTTTATCCCTCAGTAATTGGCCGTGATCTCTATCGAGTGTCGTGCAATCCCATAGCGTCAGAGTGGAGCTTGTCGTGGTGCTATGGCTAGAGAGATGGCGACACCGGCGACACCGGCGACAGCCCACGTCGGACGGGCCCTGACGCGTGGCGACAAAAGTGGCGACAGTCGCCGCTTTGTGGGCGCTTTGGCCGGGATGCTTGACCACCTTTCCGAGTGGGTATAAAAATTGGCGCACGGATCGCTGTCGTTGACAGCGGCAGCCCAGGTAGCCAGAACCTTCAAGGCTACGCCACTTGCGTGGTGGTTCTCCCGAAGTGCGATTAGCGTCCGGCGGCTCGCACGATCACTCCCCAAGAGTGGTGGATGCCTACTCGACTTATCTGTCCATTGCGGCAGACGATGGACCTACCTCGCTGCGTTGCAGCAACCTCACCTCTCGACGCACTTCGCTGCGCCATACCGCGCCCGTCTCTTTCTTCCGGAAAGAGACGGGCGCTCGTACTACTGCTGCAAGTCACGTTGTACAGGGCATTGCCGCAACTCTCCTCGTGACAATCGGCCTGACAAATCCGATTCGTCGCCATCCGTAACGACACAGGCACCGGTGCCGCAGCCTTTGGAAAGACTGCACCTGACTGACAGTCAGGCATGCCCCAGGTGTCCATGTCTTTGCCTTCCCCCACCCATGATCTCCAGGTGCCGAACTCGTCAGTCGGCACAGCCTCCGCCCGCCCGCATCTTCGGATGCGCCAAGGAGGCAAGATTCATGGGTTCATGCCCTCGCTCCCGGCCGTAAGGAGCCGTACGTTCCGCGTCAGTGAGCACCTCACAGGCCGCAGGGGCCTTGATCCCTGATAACACTCAACAGCCGTGGCGGGAGTACGTGAGGACAGCCAGCAATTACCGAGGAGAGGGCCCATGCAGCAGTTAGATCCGAAGCTTGAACTACCACGATCCCCTCGACCGTTAATCGAGTCGACCCCCGTGGTCGAGCCTTACCCGGTCCAGGCGTTGGGTGGAATTCTCGGGCCAGCAGTCGAGCGCATGGCCGAGGTCGTCGGCGTGCCCCAGGCACTGGCTGCACAATCGGTCTTGGCTGCCTCGGCGCTGGCCACTCAAGGTCATGCGGGCTTACAGCTCGACGGGAGGAATTATCCCCTGTCGCTGTACCTGATCACGGTGGCCGCGTCCGGTGATCGCAAGACCGCGGCGGACCGATTTGCATTGCTGCCAGCACGACAATGGGAGCGTGAACAGTGGCAGCGCTACCGCGAACAACTTGCTCGGTACCGTTTCGCACAACGACAGGCGCAGCGTATCAGTCCTGCCGATCCCGACCCCACAAACGGCGTACTGCTCGAAGCGGAGCCCTCGGCCCCTCGGCTGATCACCACGGATCCAACTATCGAGGCGCTGATCAAAGGGCTCTGCCATGACCTACCCAGCATGGGCCTGTTCTGTGACGAAGGAGGACAGTTCCTCGGCAGTAGCACCATGAGTCGGGATAATCGTTTGAAAGCGGTCACGACCCTGTCGTCACTCTGGGACGGTAGCCCAATTGATCGAGCGCGCTCCATGGCTGGTGAAAGCCTGCGAGCCTTTGACCGGCGCTTGAGCCTGCACCTGATGCTGCAACCGTACTTGGCCATGCAGTTACTCAGTGATCCGTTGCTGCAGGGGCAAGGCATTCTCGGTCGCTGCCTGACGACCTGGCCCACCAGCCTGGCCGGACAACGCAGCTACCAGGCTGTCGACTTGTCCAAAGACGCTGCCCTAAAGCGATATCACCGCCGCCTTTCGGCCTTGTTTCATCAGCCTTGGTCGCTTTCCCCTGACGGGGCCTTGCTTCTAACACCGCTGAACCTCAGTCCGCTGGCCCGCCGTCGCTGGATTGATCTGCATGACGCCATAGAAGCCCAGTTGGGTGAGTTTGGGGAACTGGCTAGTGTGCGGCCCAGCGGCTCGAAGGCCGCCGACAACCTGCTGCGCGTCGCCGGCATTTTGGCCGTGGTGGAGGAGAGCAGTGTCGTGGAGGTCGACCATATCCAACGGGCCTCAACCTTAGTTGGCTACTACCTCACCGAGATCCAGCGCCTGACCGAACAGGAACCGGTGTGCCGGGTAAAGGAAGAGGCGGACCGGCTGCTGCGCTGGCTGCAGGTCAAGGATTGGAAGCGCTTCAGTATTAGAGACCTGAATCGCAATGGTCCCCGCTTTGCCCGTAAGAGCAGTCGTCATGCCGCCAAGCTGTTGGTCGAGTTGATTGATCATCAGTGGCTCATCACTGACGGCCACACCTTCGAGGTGCGCCATGTTCAATCTTGATGAAGCGTTGCGTAACCATCTGGCTCAGCGCCAAAAAGAGCCAAAAACGCGGTTTGTCGCCGCTAGTGTCGCCACTTTGTCGCCACGCCCAAAACCAGGCAGGACAAGGGGTGTCGCCGCTGTCGCCGGTGTCGCCACCACACGTAAAACTATCACCTCGACGACAGCCATCATTCAGTGGTTGAAAGAGGAGGGCGCGCATCTCTACGTCACCGACAACACGCTGTGTTTTCGCCCGACTGATTGGGCCCAGTTCGCCATCGTGAGTGCGAACTGGAGAGCCCTTTTGCATGATCTCGCTGCAGTCGATCAGGAGCAGAAAAATGGCTCGGGTCGGTAAGCGAGCGGGGCGTAATTTTGGCTTCGGTCGTCAGCTTAGCTATGCCGGACCGCAAGCACTGAAAGATCTTTTTGGCGACGGCCATTTTGCTACCGTCAAAGCCCATAGCGATCGCTGGCAGGCATTCGTGCAATGGTGTCGATCCGAGGAGGGACCGGGACTCAACGACGCGCAACAGATCGACCGTGAGATCCTCATGCGGTACGCCCTCCATATGCGCGAGCAGGTTGATCAGGGCAAGGTCGGCATCGCCACCGCGCAGAACCGTCTGTCCAGTGTGAACCGAACGATGGCTGCGCTGCGCGGTGATCAGTACGTCAAAATCCCCAGTCCGAGCAAGGCGCTGGGCTTGCAGCGCTCAAGCGTTCGTAGTGAGGCACCGCAAGGCCAAGACCGTGTGCAGGTCAGGCTGATTGCGCAAGCGCTGGCAGATCGTCAGCTGGAGAGGGTGAGTGCCATTGTGCTCCTTGCACGGGAGACCGGTATGCGCCTGCGTGAAGCGATCTTGGCCGACCTGCCGCGCCTGCAACGAGAGGCTCAGCGACTGGGAAAGATCAATATCCAAGATGGCACCAAAGGTGGTCGATCAGGGGCATCGGCGCCGCGCTGGATTATGGTCACGGATCAAGTTCGCAACGCCCTGGATATAGCCTGCGAGGCGTCACCCAGTGGCAGTCGGAATTTGTTGGCGCCCGCTGAACGCTACAAAGACTTCATACAAAAAGTCGTGCGACCGGCACGCCACCTCCTCCATGAGCATGGATTGAAAGGCTTTCATGAGCTGCGGGCGGCTTACGCCTGTGAGCGCTATGAGCAACTGACTGGCTTCGATACACCTGTCAATGGCGGTCGTGGTCATCGAGAAGATCGAGAGCTTGATCAGCGTGCACGACAGCAGATCAGCCATGAATTGGGACATAACCGCATCGATGTGGTGAGTGCTTACATCGGAGGTCGGCGATGACGTCCGAGTTCGACATAGCGTTGTTTCTGCGCCCCGTGCTCAGAGGTGCACATGCCACGCGGCAGCGGCACATCAGGCAAGCAGAAAGGATGCACGAGGTGATTCGTGAACGTTGGGGTTGCGCGACTCCCTGGTCCTGGAGAGAAAAGCACGTGAGATGGTTTCTGGAGTACTATTTGCGATGCTCAGCCCCAGCTACCATCTACTACTACGAGTTAACAGCAGGGTTGGTCCGCCGTAGAAAGGCAAAAGTCGTGGTTGCCTGATGGACCTTTAAGCGTGAGCCCCTGAGTATGGGAATGCGGAGCCTTCCCATACTCAGGGGCTTGGCTGAAAGCGCAGCCATGCGAGAGGTTTATCCACAGTCGTCAATCCTGTCGCCTACTGCACGACATGGATTGTACCGGCGTCGCGTACTTTGGATGCTCAGCGAATCGGTACGACGTTGCGGTCCCTGCCTTGATTGATGGCAGATGCCGAAAGGCTGCCAGTGGCCGCTTTTTGGATATGTTCACTCCACCAGGCCATCATCGGACGCCGGCGTTCGATGTAGTCCGCCCGGTTGTAGGCGCTACGAACTTCGTCCTTGTCGACATGCGCCAGTGCGACCTCAATTAGTTCCGGATCCCAACCATGCTCATTCAGGATGGTGCTGGCCATGGAGCGCATGCCGTGGCTGACCAGCCGGTCTTGGAAGCCCATACGTTTCAACGCCATGTTGGCAGTCTGGCTGTTGGCGTGGGTGCGGGGATTTCGGTCTGCCGGGAACACGTACTCTCTGTGTCCGCTGTGGGACTTGAGTGCCTCCAGCAGTGCGAGTGCCTGTTCAGACAACGGGATGGTATGTGGACGACGCTTTTTCATGCGCTCCGGGGGGATGGTCCAAATACGCCTGTCGAAGTCGATGTCCGCCCATCGTGTGGTTGCCGCTTCGGCTGGACGGGTCATGGTGTGCAACTGCCATTCGATCAGGCAGCGGGTCGTTCTTTTGATGGCTGCGTTGGCGATTTCCAGCATGAGCTCGGGTAGCTCATCAGGGTGGAGTGAAGCCATGTTCTGTTTCTTGGGTTTCTTGAACACTGCGCGAATGCCGCTGAGGGGGTTCGCAAAGATCAGTCCTGAATTGACCCCGTAGGTCATGATCTCATTGAGCCGTTGGCTCAGTCGCTTCACTGTCTCGAGACTGCCTTTAGCTTCTATTGGGCGAAGCAGTTCGATGACCATCGGTGCGCTGATTTTTGAGAGCGGCGTTGTTTTCAGGTCTGGAAACACATGTAGCGTGAGCGAGCGCCAGATGTCTTCGGCGTACGCCGGCGTGACGGAGTCCTTCTTCAGCTCGAACCAGGCGGTGGCCACGTTTTCAAACGTGTGTTCCGTCTCCGCTCGTTTGGCTTCGTCCTGTGCATTGCGTTGCACCTTGGGATCAATGCCTTGTGCAAGCAGCTCGCGTGCTTCCACCACTTTCTTCCTGGCGTTCGCTAGCGAGAGCTCTGGGTATGTGCCCAGCCCCATATTGATACGGTTTTTGGTTACCGGCTCGCGGTAGTTGAAGTTCCACAGCATCGAGCCATTGCTCCTGACTCGGAGCTGGAGGCCGTCACCATCGCTGAGGACGTAATCCTTGTCTTTTGCCTTGACTGCCTTGAGCTGGCGGTCGGAAAGGCGAAGGGCTGGAGCAGGCATGAGAGCTACCTCTGACACCGTTTTGGTATTCCAAAAAATAGCACCGGATGGCTTGGAATACCATTTGGAATACCCAAACGGCTGGAACTCAAAAAACCTTTCCAGCGCCCAGTAGCGCTTAAACCCTTGATTTTGCTGGATTTCAGGCACAAAAAAAGACGTCCGTGGACGTCTTTAGATGATGAAGTGGTGGAGCCGGGGGGATTTGAACCCCCGTCCGCCAGTACTCCGCTGTCGGTACTACATGCGTAGCCGTGTCTATTAAGTTAACCCTTGGCGACCCGACGGGCAGGGTGCTTTGGGCGAGTTGTGTAAGTTTTAGCCGCTTCGTCCACAACGTACTGCACGGCGATTCTGTTCTATATGACAATCATTTTGGGTTTACAGACATCCCCTGATGATTGCTGGGCCCGAAGGCACCAGGAGTGCATGTCAGCTGCAATTAAGCAGCGAGAGCAGCACCGTATTGGTCGTCATTGGCAACTATAAGAAGTTGCAACAGTGGATTTACGAGTTCTGTTACCAACTCGGCATGCACCTAAAGTTTCGCAACCGGCGTCGAATCCTAAACGGCCCCGTGCTTGTAACTCGTTGTTTCATAGTGAGTGACAAGCCTGTGCAGTGTACGCCAAACGGTCACGGAAGGCCAACCCGAAGGTTGGCACATTCGTTCACTGACCGCCTTTCTCGCTATTTTGCAGGTCCTGAAGCGCCTTGGAGGTGATCTCGATGCACTTCTTGTCATCACCGGCCGCATGGGCTGCTTTGGCTTGAGCCACCGCCGTGTCGATTTCACCGCTTTTGCCGCTGGTGTCGGTGGCGAGCAGTGCCTTGCCGTTGTTGATTTTATCCAGGTTGATCTGGCACAGGTCTTTGTCACCGGCAGCGAAAGCGGAAGGGGCCAGCATCGCAGCGGTAATGAACAAGCCAGCAAGAGCGGAACGCTTCATTGGGTATCTCCTTGCGAAAAAAAGCTGGACGCTGCTGGCGTTCGACGGCTGCCAGCGACATCAGTGAAGGCCTCGTTTGTCGAGGCCTGTTCAGATGACTACGCCGGCGCGCAGGGGTTCTGTTTTTTTGCAGGGTTTAATGGACGCGGGCCTGGGTTACCCGGTCCACCAAGTAGACCAGCCCGTGGTAATCAATGCCGCCGTGCTGGCTCAGGCCGATCTCGCAGGTGCGGCTGGTGGAAATGCCTTCGCTGCAAAATTGCACCGCATCCTTGAGCGACCGCAGCGAATGGGCATTGAGTTCCGGCGTGGTGAAGCCCTTGTCACCGGCAAAGCCGCAGCAGTGAATGCCCTCCGGGACGATCACGGTACTGGCGCAACGTCGGGCCAGTTCGATCAGCGCCTGGCTTTCGCCCAGATGCTGGGTGCTGCAGGTGACGTGCACCGCGATGGGCGCTTCCTGTGGTGTGAAATCGAGACGGTCGATGAGGTGCGTGCGGATAAACCGCACCGGGTCATAGAGGTCCAGGCGGGTTTCGCCCAGATCCTGTACCAGGCGCAGGGTGCAGGGGCTGGTGTCGCAGTAGATGGGGTCCAGCCCGCCGCGACTGGCGTGGAGCAGGGCGCCGATCAGTTCCTGACGCTTGTGCTCGGCCTGTTCGGCATAACCTTTGGAAGCGAACGGCTGACCGCAGCACAGGTTGTCCTGATTTTCTGGGATAACCACTTGGTAACCGGCTTTTTCCAGCAGGCCACGGGTTTTGTCGTACAGCGACATCTGCTCCTTGTCACCGGCTGCCGGGCCCATTGTCCGTGACACGCAGGCTGCCAGGTAGACCACGCGAGGTCGTTCGTCAGTGACCGGTGGGCTGAAACGAATGGCTTTTTCCGGCTGCGGCATGGCCGGGGTCCACTGAGGGATTTGCCCTTTGGACAGACGTGTTGCTGCGCCGGACAGTTTGGCCAGGCGCGGTGCCCCCAGCAGCATGCGGGCGCCATTGGCGACATGCAGGGTAAAGCGCGCGCCTTGCAACGCAGTGGCGAAATGGGTGGCGAGCCATTCGGCGGTTTTCGTACGGTCGGCGTCCCTTGCGCGCAGTTTTTTCACCAGATCGCCGGTATTGATTCCCACAGGACAGCGTTGAGCGCAGAGGCCGGTGGCGGCGCAGGTCTCGATGCCCTGGTAGTGGTAGGCCGCCTCCAGTTCGGTGGTATCGACCCCGGCGCGTTTTTTTGCCTGGATGTCGCGCCAGATCACAATGCGCTGGCGCGGGCTCAGGGTCAGCCCTTTGGATGGGCACACCGGCTCGCAGAACCCGCACTCGATGCATTTATCCACCAGCTCATCGGCGGCGGGCAGCGGCTTGAGGTGCTTGAGATGGATCTGTGGGTCGTCGCTGAGCACCACATCCGGATTGAGAATGCCGCTGGGATCAAGCAGGCGCTTGAGTTGCCACATCAATTGGTAGGCGTCGCGGCCCCATTCCAACTCGACGAACGGCGCCATGTTGCGCCCGGTACCGTGTTCGGCCTTGAGCGAACCGCCGAATTCCACCGCAACCAGCTGGGCGACGTCATCCATGAAGGCTTGATAGCGGGTGACTTCCTCACTGCTGTTGAAGCCTTGGGTGAACACGAAGTGCAGATTGCCTTCCAGCGCGTGTCCGAAAAGGATCGCTTCGTCGTAATGATGTTTGTCAAACAGCGCGATCAGGCGGTTTACGCCTACGGCCAGTTGCTCGACCGGGAACGTCACGTCTTCGATGATCACGGTGGTACCGGTCTTGCGCACAGCACCGACGGCGGGGAAGGTGTCTTTACGAATCGCCCACAAACGTGCGTTTTCCACGGGGTCTTCGGTGAAGTCGACCTGTTTTTCCACCGGGAAGCGGGCCAGGGAGGCCATGATCAGGACGAGCTGTTCCTGCAGCAATGAGGACGTTGCCGCGCGGGATTCGATCAACAGTGCGCAGGCATTTTCTGAAAGGTGCTGTACGAATGCAGGCATGCCGGGTTTGTTCTGCACCGAGCGCATGCTGCGTCGATCCAGCAGTTCTACGGCCGATACCGGCTGGGTTTTCAGCACGGTGACGGCGTTGCAGCAAGTTTCCACATCCGGAAAAACAATCAGTGCCGACGCCTTGTTCGGATGATCGACCACAGTGTCGTAGGTGACCGCGCTGATAAACCCCAGGGTGCCCTCGGAGCCCACCAGCAAGTGGCTGAGAATCTCCAGCGGGTCGTCAAAGTCCACCAAGGCGTTAAGTGACAGGCCTGTGGTGTTTTTCAGACGGTATTTGTGGCGAATTTTGGCGGCCAACTCGGTATTTGCCCGCGTCTCGCGTCCCAGTGTCGCCAGGCGGTCCAGCAGTGCGCCATGCTGCGTGCGAAAGGCGCTGACGCTGGCAGGGTCTTCCGTGTCGAGGCGGCTGCCGTCGGCCAGTACAAGACGGATGCCGGCCAGGGTGTGGTAGGTGTTTTGCGCCGTGCCGCAGCACATGCCGCTGGCGTTGTTGGCGACAATGCCGCCGATCTTGCAGGCGTTGATGGAGGCCGGGTCCGGACCGATCTTGCGCCCGAACGGCGCCAGCCAGGCGTTGGCCTGGGCGCCGATCACGCCGGGTTGCAGGCGGATCTGCGTGCCTTGGCCACGAATTTCGCGACCGTTCCAGTTATCGCCCAGCACGATCAGTACCGAGTCGCTGATCGCTTGCCCGGACAAACTGGTGCCGGCGGCACGAAAGGTGACGGGTACTTGGTCGCGTTGGGCCCATTGCAGCAACGTCACGACTTCGTCTTCAGACTCTACGCGGATCACCAGTTGTGGGATCAATCGATAAAAACTGGCGTCTGTGCCGAATGCGAGGGTAGAAAGCGGGTCGTCGAAGCGTCGACTCTTCGGAATCAGCCGTGCGACATCAGTCAGGAAAGCGGTAGGCAGACTCATCAGTCCTCCAGAAGTAGCTGACGCCGGCGTGATTGTCCGGCGTCGATTCTTACCCTGTTATGTGTAGTCTTCAGTGCACCAGCATACCGGTGAACCAATAAGCCTGAGCCAAGGTGATCAGACCGACGATGGTGGCAAAGAACAGGCTGTGCTTGAGGGTAAAGCGGAACAGATCGGATTCCTTGCCGACCAGGCCGGTGGCGGCGCAGGCCACGGCGATCGACTGCGGCGAGATCATCTTGCCGGTGACGCCACCGCTGGTGTTGGCCGCAACCAACAGCGTGTCGTTAACACCGATCTGGTGCGCGGTGGTGGCCTGCAGCGAGCTGAACAGTGCGTTGGACGAAGTATCGGAGCCTGTCAGAAAAACCCCCAGCCAGCCGAGGAAAGGCGAGAAGAACGGGAAAGCCGCCCCGGTGCCCGCCAACACCAGCGCCATGGTCGACGACATGCCGGAATAGTTGGTGACGAAGGCAAACGCCAGCACCATGCCAATCGACAGGATCGGCCAGCGCAGTTCGTAAAACGTGTCTTTCAAAGTGGTAAGACCAGTTTTTACGTTGATCTTCAATACCAGCATCGAAATCAGTGCCGAGAAGAAAATCGCGGTGCCGGTGGCTGAAATCGGATCCAGTTTGAACACCGCCGGGATCGCCGTGGGGTTGGTCACAATGGGAGCGACCTTGATCACCAGTTGATCCAGGTGTGGGATCGCGAAGTTGAACACCCAGCTGTACATCGAGCCGCCTGCGGCGAACATGGCCTTGAATGGTTTAAGGGTCCAGATCGTTACCAGCACAGTGAGGATCAGGAAGGGCGACCACGCTTTGAAAATCTGCCCGAGGGTGTAAGGCGATGCGACGGTGCTGCGTGGCTGGCCGAACCCGCCGACGCTGGCGGTTACCGCCGCGCTCGACGTGGCGCCGGCAATTTGCGCGCCTGCGGTGCGCTTGGGCTGCCAGACTTTCAGGAACAGGGTCAGGGCGATCAGGCTGGCGAGCGCCGAGGTGATGTCCGGCAGTTCCGGGCCAATGAAGTTCGAGGTGAAGTATTGGGTGACCGCAAAGCTCAAACCGGCTACCAGGGCTGCCGGCCAGGTTTCGCGCACGCCGCGCAGGCCGTCCATCATAAACACCAGCCAGAACGGCACGAACAGCGACAGCAAAGGCAGTTGACGGCCGGTCATGGCGCCGATCTTGAAAGCGTCGATACCGGTCACTTGGCCTGCCACGATGATCGGGATGCCCAGCGCGCCGAATGCGACGGGGGCGGTGTTGGCAATCAGGCACAGGCCGGCGGCGTACAGCGGGTTGAAACCCAGGCCGACCAGCAGTGCAGCGGTAATGGCCACCGGGGCGCCGAAACCGGCCGCGCCTTCCAGGAAGGCGCCAAAGCAGAAGCCGATCAGCAGCACTTGCAGGCGTTGGTCGTCGGTAATCGACAGAACGGAGCTGCGAATGATCTCGAACTGGCCGCTCTTGACCGTAAGCTTGTAGAGGAACACGGCCGCGACAATGATCCACGCGATGGGCCATAGGCCATAGGCAAACCCGTAACCGGCAGCGGCCAGTGCCATATCGACGGGCATCTGGAAGGCAAAGATTGCCACCAGGATCGACAGTGCCAGGGTAATGCTACCGGCCACGTGCCCTTTGAGGCGGAACACTGCCAGAGCCAGGAAGAAGAATACGATCGGGATGACGGCGGCCAGGGCGGACAGGCCGAGGCTGCCGAGTGGGCTGTAAAGCTGTTGCCAGGTTTGCATATGGGGTGGCCCCTAATTGTTGTTGGTCAGGCACTTTTTAGTCGACTTGGATAATTGGTAATACCAATTTACAATCGCTGTGGGCTAGGTTAAAAGCCTTCAGGGGATGTGTCAATTTGCCGCTTGCGAAACTTTGGTCGTAGGCGAGCGCGGGCGCGCTTCTGATCGGCAGAAACCAAGGCCTTCTGATAGGTGCCGCAAAGGCGGCGATAGGCCAGAATAGAGGGCCCGGCGAAGGGCCGGGATGGTGGAGAGTGAGTTATGGCGTTTGATCAGGTGCGTCAGCGCCGTTTGTCTGACGATATTGTCGAGCAGCTTGAAGGCATGATCCTTGAAGGCACGCTGAAATCGGGTGAGCGCTTGCCGGCTGAGCGCGCGTTGGCCGAGCAGTTCGGCGTGTCGCGCCCGTCGTTACGCGAGGCTATCCAGAAGCTGGTGGCCAAAGGGTTGCTGGTAAGTCGTCAGGGCGGCGGTAATTATGTCGCGGAGTCTCTGGGCTCGACCTTCAGCGATCCGCTTTTGCACTTGCTGGAAAACAATCCTGAGGCGCAGCGTGATTTGCTGGAGTTTCGTCAGACCCTGGAGGCTTCCTGTGCTTACTACGCGGCATTGCGCGCCACTGAGGTCGACCGTGAGCGTCTCACCGCTGCATTTGAAACGCTGCAGGATTGCTACACCCGCGTCGATGAGGTGAGTCGGGCGGAGGAGGGGGCGGCGGATGCGCGGTTTCATCTGGCGATCGCCGAAGCCAGTCATAATGCGGTGTTGCTGCATACGATTCGTGGTTTGTTCGATCTGCTCAAGCGCAACGTGGTGACCAACATCGGCGGCATGTATCAACAGCGTACCGAAACCCGTGACATGCTGATCAATCAGCATCGGGATTTGTACTTGGCGATTATCGAGGGGCGGGCCGAGCAGGCGCGGGAGGTTTCGACACGTCACCTGCTGTATGTGCAGGAAGTGTTGGAGGAAGTGCGTCAGGAGGTTCAGCGCGTGGCGCGTGCGGAGCGACGCAAGGGGATGTAGCCGCGGCGATTGCCGAGGCCACTCGATACAAGGTTATTCTTCCTTGCCCTTGTTGCGAACCGCGCGGTGCAGCTCGCGGTTGGAATCGCGTTCGCGCTCGGTATCGCGCTTGTCGTATTCCTTTTTGCCCTTGCCCAGTGCGATCTCGCACTTGACCAGGTGTTTGCTCCAATACCAGGACAGGCAGACGCAGGCGTAGCCTTTCTGCTGAACGGCTGCGGCAAGCTTGTCCAGCTCGCGAGCGTTAAGCAGCAGCTTGCGGGTGCGCACCGGGTCGGCGATCACATGGGTGCTCGCGGTGGTCAGCGGGGTAATATGGCTGCCTAACAGCCAAGCCTCGCCATCCTTGAGCAGCACATAACTGTCGACCAGCTGCAATTTGCTGGCACGCAGACTTTTTACTTCCCAGCCGGCCAGGACCAGACCAGCCTCGAAACGATGTTCGATGAAGTAATCGTGTCGCGCTTTTTTATTTTGCGCGATGGTCCCTGTGGGGTGTTTCTTTTGTTTAGCCATAGGGGCGGCATTATAGGCAGTTGCGAGCGTGTCGGCTACGGTCAACCTGCGTGCTTGAGCGTGTTGGATGAATCCCGGACAATGCGGCCAGTTCTTTGGTTTTTTTCTCTCGCGAATCGGGCTGTTCTTTCGCGATGTTTGCCGCTCAGCTGTGGAAATAACGCACACATGACGACGCATATTCAACGTTCGGCGCTGCTGCCCTATCCGGCACAGGCGCTCTATGATCTGGTCAACGACGTGGCGCGTTATCCGGAATTCCTGCCGTGGTGCTCAACTGCCGAAGTGCTGGAGAGCAGTGCCGAGCACATGGTTGCCAGTGTTGGTGTCGCCAAGGGCGGCCTGAGTCAGCATTTTGTCACGCGCAATGTATTGGTGCCGGGCAAGTCCATTGAGATGAATCTGCAGGAAGGGCCCTTTACGCAGTTGCATGGTGTGTGGGTGTTCAAGGCGCTAACGGACAAGGCCTGCAAAATCAGTCTTGACCTGTCTTTCGAATACGCAGGGCCTATCGTGCGTGCGACGCTGGGGCCCTTGTTCAATCAGGCGGCCAATACGTTAGTGGATGCTTTCTGTCAGCGGGCCAAGCAGCTGCATGGTTGAAATCGAAGTGGTGCATGCTGCTGAGGATCGCCAGGCCTTGCTCGCGGTGACGGTGCCGGTGGGCACCAGCGTGCGCGAGGCGGTTCGGCTTTCCAGGATCCTGGAGCAGTTCCCTGATGTTGACGCTGAAACATGCGTGCTGGGGATATTCGGCAAGGTGGTTGCTGACGCCGATCTTCGCGCTGTGCACGCAGGTGATCGCATTGAGGTCTACCGCCCGTTGCTGGCTGACCCTAAGGAGATTCGTAGGTTGCGCGCAGCCAAGGCAGCGCTTGCCAGGCAGCGAAACCCTTAGGATTTCCGCCCGACAGGTACAAAAAAGCCCGGCACGCCGGGCTTTTTAATGGCCGCACAGTTACTGCGGGCTGGTGTCCAGAGGCTGAGGCGTCGGGACTGGCACGGTTTCCACGCCGTCGACGTCTTTTTGGATCTTGTCCAGCAAGGAGCCAGGTTTGGCTGGAACCTCGGACTTCGGCTTTTCGCCTTCCTGAGCGGGAGCCGTCACGTTCGTGGCGTTGTCTTTACCCAGCAAGGCTTCATCGCGGCTTACGCCGGGCATGAAGTCACCGGACAGGCTGACAAGCTGGTCATTGCCATTGAAAATGACGCTGACGCGCTCCTGCTGGCGCTCACCGCCACCAGGCTGAATGCTGTAGAGATAATCCCAGCGATCGGCATGGAAAGTGTCGGTCAGCAGGGGGTTACCCATGATAAACCTTACCTGCCGTCGGGTCATTCCGGGGCGTAACTGGTCTATCATGTCCTGCGTGACGACATTGCCCTGCTGGATGTCGATTTTGTAAACCCCGGGGAATGAACAACCGGCGAGTGCGAGCAGTCCCACAAAGGTGAAACTGGTTAGCAAGAGCTTGGTGTTTTGCATCGGTGGGCGACTTCCACTATCTTGGCTGGGACAACGTAAACGCCGATCATACCCGTATTAAGAGAAGCTGCGAAGCAGCATCCGCGAGAAAGCTAACCATGGTTGAAAATAGCGAACTACGCAAAGCCGGTCTCAAAGTGACTCTGCCACGCGTCAAGATTCTACAAATGCTCGATTCTGCTGAGCAGCGCCACATGAGTGCCGAGGATGTTTACAAGGCGCTGATGGAGTCCAATGAGGACGTTGGCCTGGCCACGGTTTATCGTGTGCTCACCCAGTTTGAAGCCGCGGGGCTGGTGGTTCGTCATAATTTCGACGGCGGTCACGCAGTATTTGAACTGGCTGACGGCGGTCATCACGACCACATGGTTGACCTGGATACCAACGAGGTTATCGAGTTCACCAGCACGGAAATCGAAGAGCTTCAGCACAAAATCGCTGAGGAGCATGGCTTCGATTTGGTGGATCACAATCTCGTGTTGTACATCCGTAAGAAAAAGTAAAAAGCTACGCAGACGCGCTCTGCGAAACGATCGAAGGCGACCTCAGGGTCGCCTTCGTGCTTTCTATATAGGGATAAGATCAGGCCTTGGTAGCAACCACCATCTTCTTCGCATGTGCCAGCGATTCTTTCGTCAGGTCGATGCCGCCCAGCATGCGCGCAACCTCTTCTACGCGTTCCGATTTGTTCAGTTTGGACACTGCTGTGCGTGTTGCGTCGCTGCCTCGCACCTTGTGTACAAACAAATGCTGGTGTCCTTGGGCGGCCACCTGTGGCAAGTGGGTGACGGTAAGGACCTGGCCTCGATCCCCCAGGCGACGCAACAGTTGCCCGACAATTTCTGCCGTCGGCCCACCAATACCCACGTCCACCTCATCGAATACCAGCGTCGGTACGCGGGAGGTCTGTGCGGTAATCACCTGAATGGCCAGGCTGATGCGTGACAGTTCACCGCCTGAGGCAACTTTTGCCAGCGCCTTGAGCGGTTGCCCAGGGTTGGCACTGACCAACAGTTCTACCTGTTCAAGGCCGTGGGGTTGCAGCTCATTGCTGGCGTTGGTGCGCAGTTCGATCGTGAAACGCCCGCCCGGCATGCCGAGGCGCTGAATCTCCTGCTCGACCGCGCCGGCAAGGCTGGTCGCGGCTTTATGGCGCAGCTCGCTCAGTTCTTGAGCCTTCTCCTGGTAGTGGCGAGCATAAGAGGCAAGTTCGTCACCCAGGCGCTCAATGGATTCATCGTTCGCGTTCAGCGTTTCGATTTCATCCAGCAGTTTTTGCTGCATCGCTGCCACTTCGGTGGGCTGGATTCGATGCTTGCGCGCCAGTGTGTAGATGGTGTCCAGGCGTTCCTCAATCTCTTGCAGGCGCGCCGGATCGGCATCGAAGTGATCCAGGAAACGGTTCAGCTCGCCCACCGCTTCTTCCACCTGGATTTGTGCACTGGTAAGTAACGTGGTGGCTTCGCTCAGGGAGCTGGAAGCGCTGTTCACACTGGACAGGCGATTGAGGCTGGCGGTGAGTGCGTTGAGCACATTGCCGGAATCGCTCTCGCTGCATTGCTCCACTACCTGGCGGCAGATACCCAAAAGGGTTTCGGCATTGGTGAGGTTCTTGTGTTCCTGTTCCAGTTGCTCCAGCTCCGTTTCACCAAGGCCCAAGCTCTCCAATTCTTCAAGCTGGTAGCTGAGCAACTGATGGCGCGCACGTTGTTCGTCTCCGGAGTTGGAGAGCTGCTCGAGTTCCTGGCGCGTCTGGCGCCAGCGTTGTGCGGCGAGTTGCACTTGCCTGGCAAGGTCGGTGGCGCCGGCGTATTCGTCGAGCAGGCGACGATGTGTATCGGTTTTCAGGAGTGACTGGTGCTCGTGCTGGCTGTGGATATCGATCAAAAGCTCGCCCAGGGCTTTCAGGTCGCCAAGCGGGCAGGGGGTACCGTTGATATAGCCGCGCGAACGCCCTTCGGCGGTGATGACCCTGCGCAGGATGCACGGCCCTTCATGGTTGAGGTCGCGCTCAGCCAGCCAGGCTTCAGCTTCGGGAATGTCGGCCAGGTCGAACGTGGCGAGAATATCGGCCTTGTCCGCGCCGGGGCGTACTACGCCGCTGTCGGCGCGATCGCCCAGGGTCAGCCCCAGCGCGTCGAGCATGATCGACTTGCCGGCGCCGGTTTCGCCTGTGATTACGCTCATCCCGCGATCCAGTTCGAGATCCAGGTGTTCAACGATGGCGTAGTTATGTACGGACAGGTGCACGAGCATGATGACCGCTCCCAGACTTTAGGTCTGGTTATTTATACAGTGTTTTGTTCAGCCCTGACAATCCTGATGCTTAGCTCGATTTGCTTGAATTTCGACATTTTTTAGCGCAAACGGGAATGTGTGGGCAGGAATCATCCGTGTCCGGGTGAGAGATTTTTGGTATCGCCTGAGCCCTTGAACCTGAAAATTGTGGCCCCATATACCGGAACAGAAGCGCGAGTTGTGTTCGCGCATGATTTTGAAAGGAGATAATCTATGGCTGACGAACAGACGCAGGATACGCAAACTCCAGACGCCAATTCGGCTGTCGGTGATGAACTGGCAACTCGTGTGCAAGTGCTCGAAGAGCAATTGGCTGCTGCGCAGGATCAGTCGTTGCGTGTTGCCGCCGATCTGCAGAACGTCCGCCGCCGTGCCGAGCAGGATGTAGAAAAAGCGCATAAATTCGCACTGGAAAAATTTGCCAGTGACCTGCTGCCGATTATGGACAGCCTGGAGCGCGGCCTCGAGCTGTCCAATCCGGATGATGAAAACATTCGTGCGATGCGTGAAGGCATTGAGCTGACCCTGAAAATGTTCCAGGACACGCTCAAGCGTTATCAGCTCGAAGCCATCGATCCGCAGGGCGGCGAGCCCTTCAATGCTGAGCACCACCAGGCAATGGCCATGCAGGAAAGCCATGACCTGGAACCTAACAGTGTGCTGAAGGTGTTCCAGAAAGGTTATCTGCTCAACGGTCGTTTGCTGCGCCCGGCAATGGTGGTGGTTAGCAAGGCGCCAGCACCCGCTGCACCTTCTATTGATGAGCAGGCTTGAAATTCGCCGCAAGGCCCCCATTTATAAGTCAAGCGATTAAGTGCTACCGCAGTTAGCCACAACTGCTGCGGCAACCAAATTCAAGTTTCGGGAGAGTAAATCATGGGCAAAATTATCGGTATCGACCTGGGGACCACCAACTCGTGCGTCTCGGTCATGGAAAACGGCAAAGCCAAAGTCATTGAGAACGCAGAAGGCGCACGTACTACGCCTTCGATCATCGCTTACGCCAACGACGGCGAGATCCTTGTGGGTCAGTCGGCCAAGCGTCAGGCAGTGACTAACCCCCATAACACGCTGTACGCAGTAAAGCGTCTGATCGGTCGTAAATTCGACGAAGAAGTCGTACAGAAAGACATCAAAATGGTGCCTTACAAAATCGCCAAGGCTGATAACGGTGACGCCTGGGTTGAAGTGAACGGCAACAAAATGTCCGCGCCGCAGATCTCGGCTGAAGTCTTGAAAAAGATGAAGAAGACTGCCGAAGACTACCTGGGTGAAGCGGTCACCGAAGCGGTGATCACCGTTCCGGCTTACTTCAACGACAGCCAGCGCCAGGCAACCAAAGACGCCGGCCGCATCGCGGGCCTGGATGTAAAACGTATCATCAACGAACCGACTGCTGCGGCCCTGGCCTACGGTATGGACAAGGCCAAGGGCGATCACACTGTGATCGTTTATGACTTGGGCGGTGGTACTTTCGACGTTTCGGTGATCGAGATTGCTGAAGTCGACGGCGAACACCAGTTCGAAGTATTGGCTACCAACGGCGACACCTTCCTGGGTGGCGAGGACTTTGATATTCGTCTGATTGACTATCTCGTTGACGAATTCAAGAAAGAAACCAGCATGAACCTCAAGGGTGACCCGCTGGCCATGCAGCGTCTGAAGGAAGCGGCCGAGAAAGCCAAGATCGAGCTTTCGTCGAGCATGTCGACTGACGTCAACCTGCCGTACATCACTGCAGATGCCACCGGTCCTAAGCACTTGAACGTGAAGATTTCTCGCGCCAAGTTGGAAGCACTGGTTGAAGACCTGGTTCAGCGCACCATCGAGCCTTGCCGCATTGCACTGAAAGACGCCGGTATCGACGTTGGTTCCATCAACGACGTGATCCTGGTGGGCGGCCAGACCCGTATGCCGCTGGTTCAGCAGAAAGTTACTGAATTCTTCGGTAAAGAAGCGCGTAAAGATGTGAACCCGGACGAAGCAGTTGCCATGGGTGCTGCCATCCAGGGCGCGGTATTGGCCGGCGATGTAAAAGATGTGCTGCTGCTGGACGTCAGCCCGCTGACCCTGGGTATCGAAACCATGGGTGGCGTGATGACCGCGCTGATCGAGAAAAACACCACGATTCCTACCAAGAAATCCCAGGTGTTCTCGACTGCCGATGATAACCAGGGCGCTGTGACTATTCACGTGCTGCAAGGTGAGCGTAAGCAGGCTTCCCAGAACAAATCCCTGGGCAAGTTCGACCTGGCCGATATTCCACCAGCGCCACGTGGTGTGCCACAAATCGAAGTGACTTTCGACATCGACGCCAACGGCATCCTGCACGTAGGTGCGAAGGACAAAGCGACCGGCAAAGAGCAGAAGATCACCATTAAGGCCAACTCCGGTCTGTCTGATGAAGAAATTCAACAGATGATTCGTGATGCTGAAGCCAACGCTGATGCGGATGCCAAGTTCGCTGAACTGGCTGGCGCTCGTAACCAGGGCGATGCTTTGGTTCACTCGACCCGCAAAATGGTCGTGGACGCTGGTGAGAAGGTTACGGCTGAAGAGAAAGCTGCAATCGAGGCTGCCGTGGTTGCCCTGGAAGCCGCCGTCAAAGGCGACGACAAGGCCGCCATTGAAGCCAAGATTGAAGAGTTGTCGAAAGTCTCTGCGCCAGTGGCTCAGAAGATGTACGCAGAGCAGGCTCAGCCGGCGGACGGTGCTGCACAACAGGCAGAACCGGAAGCCAAGCATGACGACGTTGTCGATGCTGAGTTCGAAGAAGTCAAAGAAGACCAGAAGAAGTAACTTGGTCGCCCGGTTGACCGCTTTCAAGCGGTGACTGGTAGGATGTCGCCGCGCGGGAGCTTGCTCCCGCGTTGGCGTGTCTGGGGTATGCGAATTTTTACAGCATGCGACATCAGTCGGATGCTGGCGGTGTGATCGGGGATGCTCCTGCTTTCCGAGTATTGAACACCGGGTTTTTGGCCGGGTCCCTGGCTAAAAGCAGTAATGACCAGGATCGTTGAATTGACGTGAGTTGGGTCCGGGCCTGTATTGGGGCTCAACGAGTTTGGCAAGGCTCAGGAGGGTCTGGCTGGACGTCCTTAAGAGTGCAAAGACTTATGGCAAAGCGTGACTATTACGAAGTTTTGGGTGTGGAGCGTGGGGCCAGCGAGGCTGAGCTGAAAAAGGCTTACCGCCGCCTGGCGATGAAGCACCACCCGGACCGTAATCCGGATAACAAAGAATCCGAAGACATGTTCAAAGAGGCCAATGAGGCCTACGAATGCTTGTGTGATCCCAATAAGCGCGCGGCCTACGACCAGTACGGTCATGCCGGCGTCGACCCGAGCATGGGTGGCGGTGGTGCCGGTTTTGGTGGTCAGAATTTCTCTGATATTTTCGGTGACGTGTTCAGCGACTTCTTTGGTGGTGGTCGTGGTGGTCAGCGTGGCGGTGCCCAGCGTGGCAGTGATCTGCGTTACACGCTTGAGTTGAATCTGGAAGAGGCCGTGCGCGGCACCAGCGTCAACATTCGCGTGCCTACGCTGGTCAACTGCAAGCCGTGCGACGGCTCCGGTGCCAAGAAGGGGTCTTCGCCCATCACCTGCCCTACGTGTGGCGGTATTGGCCAGGTTCGGATGCAGCAAGGGTTCTTCTCGGTGCAGCAGACGTGCCCGCGTTGCCATGGACAGGGCAAGATCATTTCCGATCCGTGCGACGCCTGCCACGGCGAAGGCCGCGTCGAAGAGTACAAGACCTTGTCGGTCAAAGTGCCGGCCGGTGTGGATACCGGTGATCGCATTCGTCTGTCGGGCGAAGGTGAGGCAGGCGCGCAGGGTGGGCCTACTGGCGACTTGTACGTGGTGATCAGTGTGCGCGAGCACGCGATCTTCCAGCGTGACGGCAAGCATCTGTTCTGTGAGGTTCCAATCAGCTTTGTGGATGCGGCATTGGGTGGCGAGCTTGAGATTCCGACCCTTGATGGTCGCGTCAAGCTGAAGATTCCTGAAGGCACGCAGACCGGCAAGCAGTTCCGCATTCGTGGCAAGGGCGTGGCGCCGGTGCGCGGTGGTGGGGCGGGTGACTTGATGTGTCGCGTGGCGGTAGAAACACCGGTCAACCTGGGCCGCCGCCAGCGCGAGTTGCTCGAGGAATTCCGCAGCTCCCTGGAGGGCGATGACACCCATTCGCCGAAAACCACCGGTTTCTTCGAAGGCGTGAAGCGCTTCTTCGGCGACCTGTAAGGAAGTGAATATGCGACGTATAGCCGTAATGGGCGCTGCCGGGCGCATGGGCAAGACTTTGGTCGAAGCGGTGCAGTTGCGTTCACCGGCCTCCGGGCTGACGGCGGCGATCGTTCGCCCTGGCAGCACGTTGATCGGTGCGGATGCGGGAGAGCTGGCCTCCTTGGGGCGTATCGGCGTTTCGCTGTCGGGCAGCCTGGAGCAAGTGGCTGATGAGTTCGATGTGTTGATCGACTTCACGTTGCCTGAAGTGATGCTCAAGAACCTGGCGTTCTGCCGCAAGTCGGGCAAGGCCATGGTGATTGGTACCACGGGGCTGACTGCCGAGCAGAAGCAGTTGCTGGTGGAGGCGGGCAAGGATATTCCCGTGGTGTTTGCCGCCAACTTCAGCGTTGGCGTGAACCTGTCGCTCAAACTGTTGGACATGGCCGCGCGAGTGCTGGGCGATGAAGCGGATATCGAGATTATCGAGACCCACCATCGCCACAAGATCGATGCGCCTTCTGGTACGGCGCTGCGCATGGGGGAAGCCATTGCCGATGCGTTGGGTCGTGACCTGTCGAAGGTCGCGGTTTACGGTCGTGAGGGCCATACCGGTGCTCGGGCGCGCGACACCATTGGCTTTGCGACCGTGCGTGGTGGCGATGTGGTGGGTGACCATACGGTGTTATTCGCCACTGAGGGCGAGCGCCTTGAGATCACGCACAAGGCTTCCAGTCGCATGACATTCGCCAAGGGCGCCGTACGCGCTGCGCTTTGGCTGGAGGGGCGCGAGCCTGGCTTGTACGACATGCGTGACGTGCTGGACCTGCACTAATCAGTAGCTAAAACGGGTGCCCAGGATTATCCTGAGCCCCCGTTTTTAACCGCTAGGCGACGTCCTGTCGCATTCCCCTGCCTTTAAGGCTCTTTAGCGGTGGACCCAAAAAGCCTTTTTCTGTAAGCTACAGCTTTAGTGTGTCCACTAAAAGCGCGCAGAATAATTCAGTGAACAAGCGGGGTGACGTGTCCATACGTCACTCCGCTTTTTTACAACCTGCGATCGCCCCTTCAGGCTTTATTTACGGGAGGTCTTCTTGACTAAGCCAGCCATACTCGCCCTTGCTGATGGCAGCATTTTTCGCGGCGAAGCCATTGGAGCCGACGGTCAAACCGTTGGAGAGGTAGTGTTTAACACTGCCATGACCGGCTATCAGGAAATCCTTACCGATCCTTCCTACGCCCAACAGATCGTTACCCTGACTTATCCACACATCGGCAATACCGGTACTACCCCGGAAGATGTCGAGTCTGATCGTGTCTGGTCCGCGGGCCTGGTGATTCGTGATCTGCCGCTGGTCGCGAGCAACTGGCGTAACACGATGTCGCTGTCCGATTACTTGAAAGCCAACAATGTGGTGGCTATCGCCGGTATCGACACGCGTCGCCTGACACGCATCCTGCGTGAAAAAGGCTCGCAGAACGGCTGCATCATGGCCGGTGAGAATATTTCTGAAGAGGCGGCGATTGCGGCCGCGCAAGGCTTTCCCGGCCTCAAAGGCATGGACCTGGCGAAGGTCGTCAGCACCAAGGACAAGTACGAGTGGCGCTCCACCGTCTGGGACCTGAAGACCGACAGCCACGAAACCATCGACGCCGCCGAGCTGCCTTACCACGTAGTGGCCTACGACTACGGCATCAAGTACAACATCCTGCGCATGCTGGTCGAGCGCGGCTGCCGGGTGACGGTTGTACCTGCACAAACGCCTGCCAGCGATGTGCTGGCTCTGCAGCCGGACGGTGTGTTCCTGTCCAACGGCCCAGGTGATCCTGAGCCTTGCGACTACGCCATCCAGGCGATCAAGGACGTGCTGGAAACCGAGATCCCGGTATTCGGTATCTGCCTGGGCCACCAGCTGCTGGCTCTGGCCTCCGGTGCCAAAACCCTGAAAATGGGCCACGGCCACCACGGCGCCAACCACCCCGTGCAGGACCTGGACACCGGCGTGGTAATGATCACCAGCCAGAACCACGGTTTTGCGGTGGATGAAGCGACCTTGCCGGGCAACGTCCGTGCGATTCACAAGTCGCTGTTTGACGGTTCCCTGCAAGGCATCGAGCGCACCGACAAGAGCGCGTTCAGCTTCCAGGGCCACCCTGAAGCCAGCCCGGGCCCGAACGACGTAGCACCGCTGTTCGACCGTTTCATCAATGAGATGGCCAAGCGACGCTGACTGAGCGGCTTGCGGGTGGCCCCGAAAACCGGTGGCCCCCGCAGGCTCTCTAAAGATTGTTCAAGACGGCTTGCCGACTGACCTGCGGATTTGAGTGACAAACCCATGCCAAAACGTACAGACATAAAAAGCATCCTGATTCTCGGCGCTGGCCCGATCGTGATCGGCCAGGCCTGCGAATTCGACTACTCCGGCGCCCAGGCGTGTAAAGCCCTGCGTGAGGAGGGTTACCGCGTCATCCTGGTGAACTCCAACCCGGCCACCATCATGACCGATCCGGCGATGGCCGACGCGACCTACATCGAGCCGATCAAATGGCAGACCGTTGCCAAGATCATCGAGAAAGAGCGTCCGGACGCGCTGCTGCCAACCATGGGCGGCCAGACCGCGCTGAACTGTGCTCTGGACCTGGAGCGCGAAGGCGTTCTGGAGAAGTTCGGCGTAGAAATGATCGGCGCCAATGCCGACACCATCGACAAGGCCGAAGACCGTTCGCGCTTCGACAAGGCCATGAAGTCCATCGGCCTGGCATGCCCGCGCTCCGGTATTGCCCACAGCATGGAAGAAGCCAACGCGGTCCTCGAGACCCTGGGCTTCCCCTGCATCATCCGTCCGTCCTTCACCATGGGCGGCACCGGTGGTGGCATTGCCTACAACCGTGAAGAGTTCGAAGAGATCTGCGCCCGTGGGCTCGACCTGTCGCCGACCAAAGAGCTGCTGATCGACGAGTCTCTGATTGGCTGGAAAGAATACGAGATGGAGGTTGTCCGCGATAAAAAGGACAACTGCATCATCGTCTGCTCCATCGAAAACTTCGATCCGATGGGTGTGCACACTGGTGATTCGATCACCGTTGCTCCGGCGCAGACCCTGACCGACAAGGAATACCAGATCCTGCGTAACGCCTCCCTGGCGGTATTGCGTGAGATCGGTGTGGAAACCGGCGGTTCCAACGTTCAGTTCGGTATCTGCCCGAACACCGGCCGTATGGTCGTGATCGAAATGAACCCGCGTGTATCCCGTTCCTCGGCACTGGCGTCGAAGGCCACCGGCTTCCCTATCGCCAAGGTCGCGGCCAAGCTGGCGGTGGGCTACACCCTGGATGAACTGTCGAACGACATCACCGGCGGCAAAACCCCGGCGTCCTTCGAGCCTTCCATCGACTACGTCGTGACCAAGCTGCCGCGCTTTGCCTTTGAGAAGTTCGCCAAGGCGGATGCGCGCCTGACCACCCAGATGAAGTCGGTGGGTGAAGTGATGGCCATCGGCCGGACGTTCCAGGAATCTCTGCAGAAAGCCTTGCGAGGCCTGGAAGTCGGCGTTTGCGGTCTGGACGAGAAGCTCGACCTGAGCAATCCGGAAAGCATGAGCGTGCTCAAGCGCGAACTGACCGTGCCGGGTGCCGAGCGTATCTGGTACGTGGCGGACGCGTTCCGTGCCGGCATGACTGTCGAAGACATCTTTGGCATGAACATGATCGATCCGTGGTTCCTGGTACAGATCGAAGACTTGATCAAGGAAGAAGAGAAGGTCAAGACCCTGGGCCTGGCCAGCATCGACCGCGACATGATGTTCCGCCTCAAGCGCAAGGGCTTCTCCGACCAGCGTCTGGCCAAGTTGCTGGGTGTGACCGAGAAGAACCTGCGTACTCATCGCCACAAGTTGGAAATCTTTCCGGTCTACAAGCGCGTCGACACCTGCGCGGCGGAGTTTTCCACCGACACCGCGTACCTGTACTCCACCTATGAGGAAGAGTGCGAAGCGGCGCCGTCGGGTCGCGACAAGATCATGATCCTGGGCGGCGGGCCAAACCGTATCGGCCAGGGTATCGAGTTTGACTACTGCTGCGTACACGCCGCCCTCGCTCTGCGCGAGGACGGGTACGAAACCATCATGGTCAACTGCAACCCGGAAACCGTTTCCACCGACTACGACACCTCCGATCGCCTGTATTTCGAGCCGGTGACCCTGGAAGACGTGCTGGAAATCGTGCGCGTCGAGAAGCCTAAAGGTGTGATCGTTCAGTACGGCGGCCAAACCCCGCTGAAACTGGCGCGCGCCCTCGAAGCGGCGGGTGTACCGATTATCGGCACCAGCCCGGACGCTATCGACCGTGCAGAAGACCGTGAGCGCTTCCAGCAAATGGTTGAGCGCCTGAACCTGCGTCAGCCGCCGAACGCTACTGTGCGCAGCGAAGATGAAGCGATTCGTGCTGCCAGCAAGATCGGCTACCCGCTGGTGGTGCGTCCGTCCTATGTGCTGGGCGGCCGTGCGATGGAAATCGTCTACGAAGAAGAAGAACTCAAGCGTTACCTGCGCGACGCGGTGAAAGTCTCCAATGACAGCCCGGTGCTGCTGGACCACTTCCTTAACTGCGCCATCGAGATGGACGTGGATGCGGTCTGCGACGGCACCGACGTGGTGATCGGCGCAATCATGCAGCATATCGAGCAGGCCGGCGTTCACTCCGGTGACTCCGCATGCTCGCTGCCGCCTTACTCGCTGCCGGCGCACATCCAGGACGAGATGCGCGAGCAGGTCAAGAAAATGGCCCTCGAACTGGGTGTGGTCGGCCTGATGAACGTGCAGTTGGCTTTGCAGGGCGAAGACATCTACGTCATCGAAGTCAACCCGCGCGCGTCGCGTACCGTGCCATTCGTTTCCAAGTGCATCGGCGTGTCGCTGGCCATGATCGCTGCGCGTGTGATGGCTGGTAAGACCCTGAAGGAAATCGGCTTCACCAAGGAAATCATCCCGAACTTCTACAGTGTGAAAGAGGCGGTGTTCCCGTTCGCCAAATTCCCTGGCGTGGACCCGATCCTGGGCCCGGAAATGAAGTCCACTGGTGAAGTGATGGGCGTGGGCGATACCTTCGGTGAGGCTTTTGCCAAGGCGCAGATGGGCGCCAGCGAAGTGCTGCCGACCGGCGGTACGGCGTTCATCAGCGTGCGCGATGACGACAAGCCACTGGTTGCAGGTGTGGCCCGTGATCTGATCAACTTGGGTTTCGAGGTCGTGGCCACCGCCGGGACCGCCAAGCTGATCGAGGCTGCCGGCCTGAAAGTGCGTCGCGTGAACAAGGTAACGGAAGGTCGTCCGCACGTGGTCGACATGATCAAGAATGACGAAGTCACTTTGATCATCAACACCACCGAAGGTCGTCAATCGATCGCGGATTCCTACTCCATTCGTCGTAACGCCTTGCAGCACAAGATTTACTGCACCACCACCATTGCTGCTGGCGAAGCTATCTGCGAAGCGCTCAAGTTCGGTCCGGAAAAGACCGTGCGTCGCTTGCAGGATCTACACGCAGGATTGAAGGCATGAGCATTACCAAATACCCAATGACCGTCCAGGGTGCCAAGGCCCTGGAAGAGGAGCACGCCCACCTGACCAAGGTCGTACGTCCAAAGCTGAGCCAGGACATCGGTACGGCCCGCGAGCTGGGTGACTTGAAGGAAAACGCCGAATACCATGCTGCTCGCGAGCAGCAAGGTATGGTCGAGGCGCGGATCCGCGATATCGAAGGCCGCATGCAGAATGCTGTGATCATCGATGTGACCACTATTCCGCACACCGGCAAGGTGATTTTCGGTACGACCGTTGAAATTGCCAACGTCGAGACTGATGAGAGCGTGACTTACCACATCGTGGGTGAGGATGAAGCTGACATCAAGCAAGGCAAGATCTCTGTCGGCTCGCCGATCGCACGCGCCTTGATCGCCAAGGAAGAAGGCGACGTGGTCGCCGTGAAAACACCAAGCGGTGTGATCGAGTACGAGATTGTCGAAGTTCGTCACGTCTGAAAGACGGCGCCCGCTCCAGGCGGGCGCAATGCTCTGGCAGCTCACCCAGATGCTCTGGGTGGGTGGCTTGTGGCTGTTGCACCTTGGCGTTTTGCCGGCGTTGGGCCTGATTGGGCTGGCGCCGTTGCTGATCGATGAGCTCGATGGATTACTGAGTGCGTTGCTGGTGGGTTTTGCGGCGGCGTGCGTGATACTTCAAGTGTTGGTGCTGGTAAGGACCGAGGGCTTGGAGAGTCTGTGGCGGGATATTCGTGGGCAATTACTGTTGATGGCGCTGTATGGCTGTTCGATGTATTTCGTCGTGCATGTCTGGCTGCCGCAAGCGTTGCGCTGGCAACTATTCAGCTATCTTGTGCTAGGGTTCTCAGGCCTCGTGCTGGTGATACAGCCGGCACCGGGTTGGAGTGGCAGGGCGCGCGAAGCACGCCCTTGACCCTTGCTATCATTTGAAGCGGTGAACATTCGACAGTTGCTTGTTGACGCTGAAATTCTTGCGATACAGCAGTGCCATCTTGCCGATAACCTGAACCAGGTCCGCTTTGCCCACCTTGCACAGTTCTGCAATGGCGGCCAGGCGTGCTTCGCGGTCAAGGATATTAACCTTGATCTTAATCAGCTCGTGATCGTTGAGTGCGCGTTCGAATTCGGCTAACACACCCTCAGTCAAACCGTTGTCTGCCACAATCAGAACTGGTTTCAGATGGTGGCCAATGGATTTGTATTGTTTCTTCTGCTCTTGAGTGAGCGGCATAATCTGACCCCTGCGTCTGATCTTGTAAAAAGCGGCGGCCAGTTTACCCGAGCGAGTCCGGGACCGCCCAGTTAATCACGACCCGTTTTATTTTCGAGGTGCCCAGTGGCCCGTTCCAAAACCAGCCTTAAGTGGCTACAAGAGCATTTCAACGACCCTTACGTCAAAAAGGCGCAGAAGGACGGCTACCGCTCCCGGGCCAGCTACAAGCTGCTGGAGTTGCAGGACAAGGACAAACTATTCCGCCCCGGCATGAGTGTGATCGACCTCGGAGCGGCGCCTGGCGGCTGGTCACAGGTTGCCAGTCGTCTGATTGGTGGGCAGGGGCGGTTGATCGCTTCCGACATTCTGGAGATGGACAGCATTCCGGATGTAACCTTTGTACATGGGGATTTCACTCAGGATGCGGTACTGGCCGAGATTCTTGAAGCCGTGGGAAATTCGCAGGTAGACCTTGTGATTTCCGACATGGCCCCCAATATGAGTGGATTACCGGCTGTTGATATGCCGCGCGCCATGTTCCTGTGCGAATTGGCGCTGGATCTGGCGGGCCGGGTATTGCGTCCGGGGGGTGATTTCCTGGTCAAGGTCTTCCAGGGGGAAGGTTTCGACGAGTATCACAAGAACATCCGTAAGCTATTCGACAAGGTTCAGATGCGCAAACCGGACTCTTCCCGGGATCGGTCCCGCGAGCAATACCTGTTGGCGCGTGGGTTCCGTGGCATTGAAGGCGCTGCCAGCGATGAGCGTCTTTAAAGGTTTGAAGGGAGTCGATAGGTTTTTTTATATCGCTTTCGTCATGAAGCTTTACGAATATTGTGTAGTCAAAGTTTCACAAAGGGTTACAGACGGCGCCTGCCAGAGTTGTAGGTAATGTAGTAAGTTAGGCCGGTGAATATCATGCGAAGCGCGCGCCAGCAGCGGAGCTTGCTTCAGAGGGTAGTTAATTGAACGATATGGCAAAGAATCTGATCCTGTGGTTGATCATCGCGGCTGTCCTTGTGACGGTGATGAACAACTTCTCCAGCCCTAACGAGCCGCAGACCCTCAACTATTCCGACTTCATCCAGCAAGTCAAGGATGGCAAGGTCGAGCGCGTAGCGGTAGATGGCTATGTGATCACCGGCAAGCGTAACGATGGCGACAGCTTCAAGACCATTCGTCCGGCAATTCAGGATAACGGTCTGATCGGCGATCTGGTCGATAACCACGTGGTGGTTGAAGGCAAGCAGCCTGAACAGCAGAGCATCTGGACCCAGCTTCTGGTGGCCAGTTTCCCTATTCTGGTGATCATTGCAGTCTTCATGTTCTTCATGCGCCAGATGCAGGGCGGCGCGGGGGGCAAGGGCGGACCGATGAGTTTCGGTAAGAGCAAGGCACGCCTGCTGTCCGAGGATCAGGTGAAAACCACGCTGGCTGATGTTGCCGGCTGCGATGAGGCCAAAGAAGAAGTCGGTGAGCTGGTCGAATTCCTGCGCGATCCGGGCAAATTCCAGCGTCTTGGCGGTCGTATTCCGCGCGGCGTGCTGATGGTCGGCCCTCCGGGTACGGGTAAAACCTTGCTGGCCAAGGCAATTGCTGGCGAAGCCAAGGTGCCGTTTTTTACAATTTCCGGTTCTGACTTCGTCGAGATGTTCGTTGGTGTCGGTGCCAGCCGTGTTCGCGATATGTTCGAGCAGGCCAAGAAACACGCGCCGTGCATTATCTTCATCGATGAGATCGACGCTGTTGGTCGTCATCGTGGTGCTGGCATGGGCGGTGGTCATGATGAGCGCGAACAGACGCTCAACCAGCTGCTGGTAGAGATGGACGGCTTCGAGATGAATGACGGCATCATCGTCATCGCCGCGACCAACCGTCCTGACGTGCTTGACCCAGCCTTGCTGCGTCCAGGCCGTTTTGACCGCCAGGTGGTGGTTGGCTTGCCTGATATTCGCGGGCGCGAACAGATTCTGAAAGTGCACATGCGTAAAGTGCCGATGGGCGACGATGTGGTTCCGGCCGTGATTGCCCGTGGTACTCCTGGTTTCTCCGGTGCTGACCTTGCCAACCTGGTGAACGAGGCATCGCTGTTTGCCGCGCGTACCGGCAAGCGCATTGTAGAAATGAAAGAGTTCGAGCTGGCTAAAGACAAGATCATGATGGGCGCCGAGCGCAAGTCCATGGTCATGTCTGAAAAAGAGAAGCAGAACACTGCCTATCACGAAGCCGGTCACGCGATCGTGGGGCGCGTCGTGCCCGAGCACGACCCGGTGTACAAGGTTTCGATCATTCCGCGAGGTCGCGCACTTGGCGTGACCATGTTCCTGCCAGAAGAGGATCGCTACAGCCTCTCCAAGCGTGCGCTGATCAGCCAGATCTGCTCACTTTATGGTGGGCGGATTGCCGAAGAAATGACCTTGGGCTTTGACGGTGTGACCACCGGCGCTTCCAACGACATTATGCGAGCCAGTCAGATAGCGCGAAACATGGTGACCAAGTGGGGCTTGTCTGAAAAACTCGGTCCTTTGATGTATGCCGAGGAAGATGGCGAGGTGTTCCTGGGTCGTGGTGGTGGCGGTCAAAGTGCCAGTTTTTCGGGTGAGACTGCCAAGCTGATTGATTCCGAAGTGCGCAGCATCATTGACCAGTGCTACGGCACGGCCAAGCAGATCCTGACCGATAACCGCGACAAGCTGGATGCGATGGCCGATGCGCTGATGAAATACGAAACCATTGATGCCGATCAGATCGACGACATCATGGCAGGTCGTACGCCGCGCGAACCTCGCGACTGGGAAGGCGGTTCAGGCACCTCGGGCACTCCGCCCGTGGTCCAGAATGAACGCCCTGAAACCCCGATCGGCGGTCCTGCAGCCGAACACTAAGGTTTGAAATGACTTCTGTGTTGCCCTCCACCCGGTTGCCTTGCGGCAGCCGGGTTCTTGATTTGGCCCATACACACGTCATGGGTATCCTCAATGTAACCCCCGATTCCTTTTCTGATGGCGGCCGATTCAGTCAGCGGGACGCTGCGTTGCGTCATGCCGAGGCGATGGTGGCGGCTGGCGCGACGTTGATCGATGTCGGTGGTGAGTCGACTCGGCCTGGTGCCCGTGTGGTTTCTCCTCTTGAGGAGTTGGAGCGGGTCGCTCCGGTTGTCGAGCGTATTGCCCGGGAGTTGGACGTCATCATCTCCGTTGATACTTCGACCCCCGCAGTGATGCGCGAAACTGCTCGTTTGGGGGCTGGCTTGATCAATGATGTGCGGTCACTGCGGCGCGATGGCGCGTTGGACGCAGCTGCCGCTACCGGGTTGCCGGTGTGCCTCATGCACATGTTGGGCGAGCCCGGCACTATGCAGGACAACCCGCATTACGACGATTTGGTGGGAGAGGTGACAGGCTTTCTCGCTGAGCGGATTGCCCAATGTGCTGCCGTGGGTATTGCGCCGGAGCAGATCATCCTTGATCCGGGTTTTGGATTCGCCAAAACCCTGCAACATAATTTAAGCCTGTTCAAGCACCTGGAGTCCTTGCATGCCCTTGGTCGGCCCCTGTTGGTAGGGGTGTCGCGCAAGAGCATGATAGGGCTGGCGTTGAATCGTCCGGTGGGTGAGCGTCTGTATGGCGGACTTGCACTGGCGGCACTCGCCTTGACCAAAGGCGCGCGAATTCTGCGCGTGCACGATGTCGCCGAGACAGTGGACGTGGTGCGTATGATTGCCGCTGTAGAATCAGCCGAATAAGAATGATGGAGCACTTATGACTAAAAAATATTTTGGCACCGACGGAATCCGTGGTCGGGTCGGCGAGTTCCCGATTACCCCTGACTTTATGCTCAAGTTGGGATGGGCGGCGGGGATGGCGTTCCGCAGCATGGGCGCGTGTCGCATCCTGGTGGGCAAGGACACTCGAATTTCGGGGTATATGTTCGAGTCTGCGCTGGAGGCCGGGTTGTCCGCGGCTGGGGCCGATGTGATGCTGCTGGGGCCAATGCCCACGCCCGCCATCGCCTACCTGACGCGTACCTTCCATGCCGAGGCGGGCATTGTTATCAGTGCTTCGCACAACCCTCATGATGACAACGGTATCAAGTTTTTCTCGGGTCAAGGTACCAAGCTGCCCGATGAGATTGAGCTGATGATCGAGGAGTTGCTGGATGCGCCGATGACAGTGGTCGAATCCAGCAAGTTGGGCAAGGTCTCGCGTATTAACGACGCGTCCGGCCGTTACATTGAGTTCTGCAAGAGCAGCGTGCCAAGCAGCACCAATTTCGCCGGGTTGAAGATCGTTGTCGATTGCGCCCACGGTGCAACCTACAAGGTGGCGCCGAGCGTGTTCAAGGAGTTGGGTGCACAGGTTACTGTGTTGTCGGCCCAGCCTAACGGCTTGAACATCAACGACAACTGCGGCTCTACCCATATGGAGCAGTTGCAGGCCGCAGTATTGGCCGAGCATGCAGACCTGGGTATCGCTTTCGATGGCGACGGCGACCGTGTTCTGATGGTGGATCACACAGGTACCATCGTGGATGGCGATGACTTGTTGTTCATTATTGCTCGCGACCTGCATGAGCGTAACAAGTTGCAAGGGGGTGTGGTCGGCACCTTGATGAGCAATCTCGGGCTCGAGCTCGCCCTGGCAGATCTGGGCATTCCCTTTATTCGCGCCAATGTCGGTGATCGTTATGTCATCGCAGAGCTGCTCGAGCGTAATTGGCAGATAGGTGGTGAGAACTCGGGCCATATCGTGTGCTTCCAGCACACCACGACCGGTGATGCGATTATCGCCGCGCTGCAGGTGCTGCTTGCCTTGCGTCGTCGCGAGGAAAGCTTGGCTCAGGCGCGGCAGGCGTTGCGTAAGTGTCCGCAAGTGCTGCTGAACGTGCGGTTCGGTGGAGGCGAAAACCCGATTGAGCACCCTGCGGTCAAGGACGCTTGTGAGCGCGTAACCCTGGCGATGGAAGGGCGTGGGCGGGTATTGCTGCGCAAGTCGGGCACGGAGCCTCTGGTGCGTGTCATGGTCGAGGGTGAAGATGAAACACAGGTTCGCGGCCACGCTGAAGACCTGGCAAAACTGGTAACTGAAGTTTGCGCCTGAATTCGGCTTGCCAGTGATGAAAGGGTTGGGTAACATCTGCGCCCACTTTGACCGACGAGGTACAGCATGCGTCGCACTATGGTAGCTGGTAACTGGAAGATGCACGGTACCCGCGCCAGTGTCGCTGAGCTGATCAATGGCCTTCGTCACTTGGCATTGCCTGGCGGTGTCGATGTTGCGGTTTTCCCGCCTTGCCTGCATATCGCCCAAGTGGTTGATGGCTTGAAGGGTAAGTCGATCCAGGTCGGCGCGCAGAATTCTGCGGTGGAAGCCATGCAAGGTGCGTTGACCGGCGAAATTGCGCCGAGTCAGCTGGTCGATGCGGGATGTTCCTTTGTGCTTGTCGGGCACTCCGAGCGCCGTCAGATGATGGGTGAGCGCGATGGGATGCTCAATCGCAAGTTCGCAGCGGCACAGGCATGCGGTCTGATCCCAGTGTTGTGCATAGGGGAAACCCTGGAGCAGCGCGAATCGGGCAAGACTCTTGAGGTTGTCTCGCGTCAGCTGGGCAGCATCATCGAAGAGTTGGGTGTTGGTGCGTTTGCAAAAGCGGTCATCGCATACGAGCCGGTCTGGGCCATTGGCACCGGGCTGACTGCTACACCGCAACAGGCGCAGGATGTGCACGCAGCCATCCGCGCGCAGTTGGCGGCAGAGAATTCTGAAGTCGCACAAGGTGTGCGTCTTCTATACGGCGGCAGCGTGAAGGCGGCCAATGCGGTCGAACTGTTCGGCATGCCGGATATCGATGGGGGGCTCATTGGTGGAGCTTCCCTGAATGCAGATGAGTTCGGTGCGATCTGTCGCGCCGCGGGAAACTGAAAAAATGCTGGAAACAGTCGTGGTCGTTTTTCATCTGTTGGCTGCACTGGGCGTAGTTGCCCTGGTTTTGCTGCAACAGGGTAAAGGTGCGGATGCTGGTGCGTCTTTCGGTGCAGGTGCTTCAAATACTGTATTCGGAAGCCAAGGTTCCTCTACCTTTCTTAGTAAGTTTACTGCTATACTTGCCGCCGGTTTCTTCATAACCAGCTTGGGGTTAGGTTACTTTGCTAAAGAGAAAGCTCATGTGCTGACTCAAGTAGGTTTGCCAGATCCAGCAGTGTTGGAAGTACCAAAAGCAAAACCGGCTTCTGATGATGTTCCGGTGCTTCAAGAGCAAAAGTCGGCTACTCCAGCGACTGACGTACCTCCAGCTCAAGAGCAGAAGTAAGAAGAGTTGTAAACGTTGTATTGCCGAGGTGGTGGAATTGGTAGACACGCAACCTTGAGGTGGTTGTGCCCATAGGGTGTAGGGGTTCGAGTCCCCTTCTCGGTACCAATTATCAGGAGAGCCCGCTGTTGCGGGCTTTCTTGTAGGTGGAAGGTTACATTGACCCTGCAAGGGATCGGTCGTATACTTCCGCCCCAGCTTTGTCGCGGGGTGGAGCAGTCTGGTAGCTCGTCGGGCTCATAACCCGAAGGTCGTCGGTTCAAATCCGGCCCCCGCAACCAGTTTTAGCGGAGCCCCTTTTAAGGGGCTTTTTGTTAGCTGGACACTTTCAACGCCGCTGTTCGACGGCGTTTCAAGGATGGGCGTTTCGCCCATTTTTTTATTTTGCACAGCATGCACATACATGCACGAGGGGGTTCAGGTGTCGAGCAAGCTAGAAGAGTTGCAGGCCTTGCTGGCCCCGGTGGTCGTGGCCCTAGGCTATGAATGCTGGGGTATTGAGTTTTCGGCTCAAGGTCGCCACTCAATGTTGCGCGTTTATATCGATAAAGAGGGCGGTGTGCTGGTGGACGATTGTGCCATTGTCAGCCGTCAGATCAGTGGTGTGTTGGATGTTGAAGATCCGATCTCCGTTGAATACACCCTCGAAGTTTCCTCGCCAGGCATGGAACGCCCACTGTTCACTCTTGAGCAGTTTGCTAAATATGCCGGTGAACAAGTGAAGATCAAGCTGCGATCTCCCTTTGAAGGGCGACGCAACTTTCAGGGCCTTCTGCGCGGTGTAGAAGAACAGGATGTCGTGGTGCAGGTAGAAGACCATGAATTCCTGTTGCCGATCGATATGGTCGACAAGGCCAACATTATTCCCAGTTTTGACTGAGACGCGGATCCCGCGGATCCAATGGCTTGCGAAAGGCGAGGCGTACGATGAGCAAAGAAGTACTGCTGGTTGTTGAGTCGGTATCCAATGAAAAGGGCGTACCGGCAAGCGTGATTTTTGAAGCGTTGGAGCTGGCCCTGGCCACTGCTACCAAAAAACGTTTTGAGGACGAAGTTGATCTGCGTGTGGAAATCAATCGCCACACCGGTGCCTATGAGACTTTCCGTCGCTGGACAGTCGTCGAAGAGGCCGATCTTGACGATCCGGCTATTGAAACCTGGCCGAGCAAGGTTGCTGAAACGCATCCTGGTGCCAAGGTTGGCGATGTGGTCGAAGAAAAAATCGAATCGATCGAATTCGGCCGTATTGCTGCACAGACCGCCAAGCAGGTCATCGTGCAGAAGGTCCGCGAAGCTGAGCGCGCTCAAGTCGTCGACGCCTATCGCGAACGCCTGGGTGAAATCATCTCCGGCACCGTTAAAAAAGTCACCCGCGACAATGTGATCGTCGATCTGGGCAATAACGCCGAAGCGTTGCTGGCTCGTGAAGACATCATCTCTCGCGAAACCTTCCGTGTGGGCGTGCGCTTGCGTGCGCTGCTCAAGGAAATCCGCACCGAGAACCGCGGCCCTCAGTTGATCCTGTCGCGTACCGCTCCGGAAATGCTGATTGAGCTGTTCCGTATCGAAGTGCCGGAAATTGCCGAAGGCCTGATCGAAGTCATGGCGGCGTCCCGCGACCCGGGTTCGCGCGCCAAGATTGCGGTCCGCTCCAAAGACAAACGCATCGACCCGCAAGGTGCCTGCATTGGTATGCGCGGTTCGCGCGTCCAGGCGGTGTCTGGCGAATTGGGCGGTGAGCGCGTGGACATTGTCCTGTGGGACGATAACCCGGCGCAGTTCGTGATCAACGCCATGTCGCCGGCTGAAGTGGCGGCAATTATCGTTGACGAAGATGCCCATGCGATGGACATCGCCGTTGGCGCAGACAATCTGGCTCAGGCCATTGGTCGTGGTGGTCAGAACGTGCGTCTGGCCAGCCAACTGACCGGTTGGACCCTGAACGTGATGACCGAATCGGACATCCAGGCTAAGCAGCAAGCTGAAACCGGTGACATCCTGCGCAACTTCATCGAAGAGTTGGAAGTCGATGAAGAGCTGGCACAGGTGCTGGTAGATGAAGGCTTCACCAGCCTGGAAGAGATTGCCTACGTACCGTTGGAAGAAATGCTCAACATCGACGGCTTTGACGAAGATATCGTCAACGAGCTTCGCGCTCGGGCCAAGGATCGCTTGTTGACTAAAGCCATCGCTACTGAGGAAAAGCTGGCAGACGCCCATCCGGCCGAAGACCTGCTCTCGCTTGAGGGTATGGACAAGGATTTGGCGATGGAACTGGCGGTGCGCGGCGTAATTACCCGCGAAGACCTGGCCGAGCAGTCTATTGACGATCTGCTCGACATCGACGGCATTGACGAAGATCGTGCCGGCAAGTTGATCATGGCCGCCCGAGCCCATTGGTTCGAGTAACTAGGCGCGGCCTGAGGAGAGAAGTGCATGACGCAAGTCACGGTGAAACAACTGGCCGATGAGGTCAAAACACCGGTAGAGCGCCTGTTGCAGCAGATGCGTGAGGCAGGTCTGCCGCACACCGCCGCCGATGAAGGTGTGAGCGATAGTGAGAAGCAGTCTTTGCTGACTCACTTGAAGAGCAGCCACAAGGCGAAAGTGGAAGAACCGCGCAAGATTACATTGCAGCGCAAAACCACCAGCACCCTGCGTGTTGCGGGTAGCAAGAGCATCAGCGTTGAAGTACGCAAGAAGAAAGTCTTCGTACAGCGCAGCCCGGAAGAAATCGAAGCCGAGCGTAAACGCGAACTGGAAGAACGTCGCGCAGTAGAAAATGCTGCTCGTCAGAAGGCTGAAGAAGAAGCCAAGCGTCGCGCCGAAGAAGAAGCGCGTCGCCAGCCTGCTGCTGCGCAACCTGCTAACACTGAAGCGGTTGCCGCTCCTGTTGAAGCTGTGCGTGAGGCCGCTCCGGTGGCTGCAGCACCTGCTCCGGCAGCAGATGCCCGCAAGCGCGACGAGCCTCGTCGTCCGGACAAACCACGTGCCGACGATAACAATCGTCGCGGTGGTGGCGGTGATGGCGAGCGCAAAAACGCTCCGCATCGTGCTTCGGTCAAAGAGAAAGCGCCTGCTCCACGCGTTGCCCCACGTACAACCGACGAAGAAAGCGATGGCTTCCGTCGCGGTGGTCGCGGCAAGGCCAAGCTGAAGAAACGCAACGCCCACGGTTTCCAGAGCCCAACCGGCCCTGTCGTGCGTGAAGTGAAGATCGGCGAGACCATCACTGTGGGCGATCTGGCCCAGCAGATGTCGGTCAAGGCTGCTGAAATCATCAAGTTCATGTTCAAGCTGGGCACTCCGGCTACCATCAACCAGGTACTGGACCAGGAAACTGCTCAACTGGTTGCTGAAGAGCTTGGCCACAAAGTGACCCTGGTCAGCGACACCGCCCTGGAAGATTCCCTGGCCGAGTCCCTGAAGTTTGAAGGTGAAGCGGTTTCCCGTGCACCGGTTGTGACCGTAATGGGCCACGTTGACCACGGTAAAACCTCCCTGCTCGACTACATCCGTCGTGCCAAGGTGGCTGCTGGCGAAGCCGGTGGTATTACCCAGCACATCGGCGCTTACCACGTTGAAACCGACCGTGGCATGGTGACGTTCCTCGACACCCCTGGTCACGCCGCGTTTACCGCGATGCGTGCCCGTGGTGCCAAGGCGACCGACATCGTGATCCTGGTGGTTGCAGCGGACGACGGCGTAATGCCACAAACCATCGAAGCCGTTCAGCATGCCAAGGCAGCTGGCGTTCCGCTGGTAGTCGCCGTGAACAAAATCGACAAGCCGGGCGCCGATCTCGACCGCATCCGTAGCGAACTGTCGGTTCACGGCGTGACGTCGGAAGAGTGGGGTGGCGACACTCCATTCGTACCGGTTTCCGCAAAAATGGGTACTGGCGTTGACGAACTGCTTGAAGCCGTTCTGCTGCAAGCCGAAGTCCTGGAACTGACCGCTACCCCATCGGCTCCTGGCCGTGGTGTTGTGGTTGAATCCCGCCTCGACAAAGGCCGTGGCCCGGTTGCGACCGTGCTGGTTCAAGACGGTACCCTGCGCCAAGGCGACATGGTACTGGTCGGTTCGAACTACGGCCGTGTACGTGCCATGCTCGACGAGAACGGTAAGCCAATCAAGGAAGCCGGTCCGGCCATCCCCGTCGAGATTCTCGGCCTGGACGGTACCCCGGACGCTGGCGACGAGATGAGCGTGGTTGCCGACGAGAAGAAAGCCCGTGAAGTGGCTCTGTTCCGTCAAGGCAAGTTCCGTGAGGTCAAGTTGGCCCGTGCTCACGCCGGCAAGCTTGAAAACATCTTCGAGAACATGGGCCAGGAAGAGAAGAAGACGCTTAACATCGTCCTCAAATCTGACGTACGTGGTTCCCTCGAAGCGTTGAACGGCGCCTTGAACGGCCTGGGTAACGACGAAGTGCAAGTGCGTGTTGTCGGTGGCGGTGTCGGTGGTATCACCGAATCCGACGCCAACCTGGCACTGGCTTCCAACGCTGTACTGTTTGGCTTCAACGTGCGTGCCGATGCCGGCGCTCGCAAGATTGTCGAGCAGGAAGGCCTGGACATGCGTTACTACAACGTCATCTACGACATCATCGAAGACGTCAAGAAAGCCCTTACCGGCATGCTTGGCAGTGACGTTCGGGAGAATATCCTGGGTATCGCCGAGGTGCGTGACGTGTTCCGCTCGCCGAAATTCGGTGCGGTTGCCGGCTGCATGGTTGTCGAAGGTACTGTGTACCGTAACCGTCCTATCCGTGTACTGCGTGAAGACATCGTTATCTTCGAAGGCGAGCTGGAATCCCTGCGCCGCTTCAAGGATGACGCGTCTGAAGTACGTGCCGGCATGGAGTGCGGTATCGCGGTCAAGAGCTACAACGACGTCAAGGTTGGCGACAAGATCGAAGTCTTCGAGAAGGTTCAGGTTGCTCGCAGCCTCTGACTCGCGCACTTCCGGAGCCACGCGGCGCGCGGGCATGCAAATGCCCCGCGCAGCGTACGGACTCTAAACGCAACGCCCGGTCTGGCTTTTGTCAGGCCGGGCGTTTGCCGCTTTCAGACCCCACGGGTTTCACCGTGTGGCAGTAACAGGTAACAAGACATGGCAAAAGAATACAGCCGTACCCAGCGTATCGGCGATCAGATGCAGCGCGAGCTGGCTCAACTGATCCGTCGCGAAGTCAAAGACCCGCGCGTTGGCCTGGTCACCATCACCGCTGTGGAAGTGAGTCGCGACGTGGGTCACGCGAAGATCTTCATCACCGTGATGGGGCAGGACAGCAGCGAAGAAATCGCGCAAAGCATCAAGGTGCTTAACGCTGCAGCAGGCTTCCTGCGCATGCAGTTGGCCCGTGAAATGAAGCTGCGCAGCGTTCCTCAGTTGCACTTCCACTACGACGAAAGCGTCGTACGCGGCGCGCACCTGTCGGCACTGATCGAGCGTGCCGTGGCTGAAGACAGCCAGCACCCGTCTACACCTGAAGACGCCAAGGAGTAAGCGGTGGCTCAGGTCAAACGTATCCGTCGCAATGTCAGCGGCATTATTCTGCTCGACAAGCCCATTGGCTTTACCTCCAATGCCGCGCTGCAGAAGGTCCGCTGGCTGCTCAACGCCGAAAAGGCCGGGCACACCGGGAGTCTCGATCCGCTGGCCACCGGTGTATTGCCGTTGTGCTTCGGCGAGGCCACCAAGTTTTCGCAGTACCTGCTCGATTCCGACAAGGGTTACGAAACCCTGATGCAGCTGGGCAAGACCACCACCACGGCCGATGCCGAAGGTGATGTTCTGCAGGTTCGCGATGTGACCGTTGGTCGTGCTGATATTGAGGCTGCTTTACCCGCTTTTCGCGGGGAAATCAGTCAGATACCGCCAATGTACTCGGCCCTCAAGCGTGATGGGCAGCCGCTTTACAAGTTGGCGCGTGCGGGTGAAGTAGTGGAGCGCGAACCGCGTTCTGTTACTATTGCGCGCTTGGAATTGCTCGCCTGTGAAGGTGACACCGCGCGCCTGGCCGTGGACTGCAGCAAAGGCACCTATATCCGTACCCTGGTGGAAGATATCGGTGAAAAGCTCGGTTGCGGCGCGTACGTTGCAGAGCTGCGGCGCACACAGGCCGGCCCTTTCAGCCTGGCACAGACCGTGACCCTGGAAGAGCTGGAAGCGGTGCATGCCGAAGGCGGCAATGAAGCGGTTGATCGCTTTTTGATGCCATCGGACAGTGGGCTGCTGGATTGGCCATTGCTGCACTTCTCGGAGCACAGCGCGTTCTACTGGCTCAACGGCCAGCCGGTACGCGCGCCGGATGCCCCGAAGTTCGGCATGGTGCGGGTACAGGATCATAACGGTCGCTTTATCGGTATCGGTGAAGTGAGCGAAGACGGGCGCATCGCGCCGCGTCGACTGATTCGGTCAGAATGACCGAACGAGTGTGGCTGTTAACAGGCATGGTCAACACTCATTTTTAGATACAGGGATTTGTCCCTGGCCTGTTGAAACCATCCTTTGGGTGGTTTCCTGAAAGAAGGATTGCCTCATGGCTCTCGACGTTCAAGAAAAAGCACAAATCGTAGCTGACTATCAGCAAGCTGTTGGTGACACTGGTTCGCCAGAAGTGCAAGTTGCACTGCTGACCCACAACATCAACAAGCTGCAAGGTCACTTCAAGGCCAACGGTAAAGACCACCACTCCCGTCGTGGTCTGATCCGCATGGTAAACCAGCGCCGTAAGCTGCTGGACTACCTGAAAGGCAAGGATCTGGGTCGTTATCAGGCTCTGATCGGTCGCCTGGGTCTGCGTCGCTAATAAGCGATTGCGCTAGAGGTTGGTTGTCTGCCGTGTGTCAGTGCGATTGCGCTGGCCCATGGCAGGCTCCCAGCCTCAAGTTTTATCTGGATACACGTTTTACCCTGGACGAGCGTCGGGCCGATTCCCGGCATTGCCCAAGAATTTCGCAAGAAGACAAGTTCCCCAAGAGCCACAAAGAAGGTAGGACACCGTGAACCCGGTTATCAAAAAATTTCAGTTCGGTCAGTCGACCGTTACCCTCGAGACAGGCCGTATCGCCCGTCAAGCCTCCGGCGCAGTGCTGGTTACCGTTGATGACGACGTCACCGTATTGGTGACCGTTGTGGGTGCCAAGACCGCTGACCCAAGCAAAGGCTTCTTTCCTCTTTCCGTTCACTACCAGGAAAAGACTTACGCTGCCGGTAAGATCCCTGGCGGTTTCTTCAAGCGTGAAGGCCGTCCTTCCGAGAAAGAAACCCTGACGTCCCGACTGATCGATCGCCCGATCCGTCCACTGTTCCCAGAAGGCTTCATGAACGAAGTGCAGGTTGTCTGCACCGTCGTTTCCACCAGCAAAAAGACCGATCCGGACATCGCTGCGATGATCGGTACCTCGGCTGCCCTGGCCATCTCCGGCATTCCTTTCGATGGCCCGATCGGTGCTGCCCGTGTTGCGTTCCACGAAAGCACCGGCTACCTGCTGAACCCGACTTACGAGCAACTGAAAGCATCGAGCCTGGACATGGTCGTTGCCGGTACCTCGGAAGCCGTACTGATGGTTGAATCGGAAGCCAAAGAGCTGACCGAAGACCAAATGCTGGGCGCTGTATTGTTTGCCCACGACGAGTTCCAGGCCGTTATCAAAGCGGTCACCGAGCTGGCTGCCGAAGCCGCCAAGCCAACCTGGACCTGGGCGCCACAGGCTGAAGCGACCGAGCTGCTGGCCGCGATCCGTTCCGAGTTCGGCGCTGCCATCTCCGACGCCTACACCATCACCGTCAAGGCCGACCGCTACGCTCGCCTGGGCGAGCTGAAGGATCAGGTTGTGGCCAAGCTGTCCGGCGAAGAAGGCCAGCCTTCCGCCAGCGACGTCAAGGCAGCTTTCGGCGAAATCGAATACCGCACCGTTCGCGAAAACATCGTTAACGGCAAGCCACGTATCGACGGTCGCGACACCCGCACCGTGCGTCCGCTGAACATTGAAGTCGGCGTTCTGCCGAAGACTCACGGTTCGGCTCTGTTCACCCGTGGTGAAACTCAGGCGCTGGTTGTTGCAACGCTGGGCACCGCCCGTGACGCGCAACTGCTGGACACGTTGGAAGGCGAGAAAAAAGACCCCTTCATGCTGCACTACAACTTCCCTCCGTTCTCGGTGGGCGAGTGTGGTCGCATGGGCGGTGCCGGTCGTCGCGAAATCGGTCACGGCCGTCTGGCTCGTCGTTCGGTTCAGGCCATGCTGCCGGCTGCTGACGTGTTCCCTTACACCATCCGCGTGGTATCGGAAATCACCGAATCCAACGGTTCCAGCTCCATGGCTTCCGTGTGCGGTGCTTCCCTGGCGCTGATGGACGCTGGCGTACCGATGAAGGCACCGGTTGCCGGTATCGCCATGGGCCTGGTTAAAGAAGGCGAGAAGTTCGCCGTCCTGACCGACATCCTGGGCGACGAAGACCACCTGGGCGACATGGACTTCAAAGTAGCCGGTACCGCCAAAGGTGTGACCGCGCTGCAGATGGACATCAAGATCAAGGGCATCACCGAAGAGATCATGGAAATCGCCCTGGGCCAAGCCCTGGAAGCGCGCCTGAACATCCTCGGCCAGATGAACCAGATCATTGGTCAGTCGCGTACCGAGCTGTCGGAAAATGCTCCGACCATGATCGCGATGAAGATCGACACCGACAAAATCCGTGACGTTATCGGTAAAGGCGGCGCGACCATTCGTGCAATCTGCGAAGAAACCAAGGCCTCGATCGATATCGAAGACGACGGTTCGATCAAGATCTTCGGTGAAACCAAGGAAGCTGCGGAAGCCGCGCGTCAGCGCGTGCTGGGTATCACTGCGGAAGCCGAGATCGGCAAGATCTACGTCGGTAAGGTTGAGCGCATCGTCGACTTCGGCGCATTCGTCAACATCCTGCCAGGCAAGGACGGTCTGGTTCACATCTCCATGCTGAGCGATGCTCGCGTTGAAAAAGTGACCGACATCCTCAAGGAAGGCCAGGAAGTGGAAGTGCTGGTACTGGACGTGGACAACCGCGGCCGTATCAAACTGTCCATCAAAGACGTGGCAGCAGCCAAAGCTTCGGGTGTTTAACTACCCTGGTTTTTAAGCTGAGAAAAGGACTCTACGGAGTCCTTTTTTATGCGCGATGGAAAATGCCTGAAAATCAGACGGTTAATGCGTATTCAAAAGCCGCAACTTGCATGCAGGAGCAGGGGGCTTCATGCAATATGCACGATTCCGAAATTAGCCATGTTTTATAACTCATTGTTTTTTAAGGATTTAATCGTCCGAACAGAATTGGCACAGTGTCTGCAATATCCCTGTTAACGCTGCAGCATCAAGGTTTACACGCTGCAGACTTTTGATAAAACAGGAGTTACTCGTATGAAGAAGTTCGCTCTCGCTACCGCAACAGCTACCGCTCTGACCCTGGCCATGGCTAACGCCGCCTTCGCCCAACCTACCCAGGCGCCAATGACTCTGGCTGCTGGCGAGATGACCAAGGCTAAAGAGTCCACTTCGGATACCTGGATCACCACCAAAGTCAAAGCTGACTTGCTGACTGAAAAAGGCATTCCAGGTTCGGACATCAAGGTTGAAACCAACAAAGGCGTGGTTTCCCTGTCTTCCGACGTAGCTATCTCGGACTCGCAGAAAGCGACTGCCGTAGCCATCACCAAGAAAATCAAAGGCGTAACCGCTGTTTCCGCTGACGGCCTGTTGGCTGGCGGCGCTGTCAAAGCCGATAACATCGACAAATCCAAAGATGCCACTTCGGACACCTGGATCACTACCAAAGTGAAGGCTGATCTGGTTACCGAAAAAGGTATTCCTGGTACCGACATCAAGGTTGAAACCAACAAAGGCGTGGTTTCCCTGTCGTCCGCTACCCCAGTGACCGAATCGCAGAAAGCCACTGCTGTTGCGATCACCAAGAAAATCAAAGGCGTTAAAGCTGTATCGGCCGACGGCCTGAAAGCTGAGTAACGCTCGACAGTTCGTCTGAACTTAGCGGCGGCGGCGCGTGAGTTAGATATCCACTCAATGCACCTCTGAGGTTCATGCGACCGACCACACGGAAGTGGTCATTACAGGCCCCGGCACTTTGTGTCAGGGCCTGTTCTATTTCACGCAGCAATTAAACGTGGCGATCCAGCGTGCTGTGGTTAGCGAGCTTGCCCCAACCGGAGCCGGCTTCCCCCGCCGACCCTCACCGCACTCAAACCTGTCCTACAGAGGCTGAATGACGCCTTGCATCACTCAGCATCCAGATGCATCGGTGTCACCACCCGACCATCCTTCTCAGCCTGCCCCAGCTGCGCGTCAATGAAGTAAACCCGGTCGTCCTCCAGTTGCCCTTTATCCACAAGGTAATCCTTGATGGTGCTGGCACGGTCTTGTCCCAACTGGCGCAGTAACACATCACTGCCACTCCAGAACTTGATCACGCCGTCCTTGAGTTTGGCCGAGCGTTCGTCTCGGCTCAGGTCTTTCCACTCCGCAGGCGGCTGCTGTTTCAAGCGGGTGCGGTAGATGCCTTCGAGCAACGGGGCTTTTTCGTTTTCCGGGACCTGCAGTAACGACGCCTGGGCTGGAACCTTGTCGCCCCGACGTTGCAGCATCTTGTAGTAGTTGTATTGGTATTCGCGCTCCAGGCGCTGTTCAGCCAGGAATGGCCCGTCGCTGCTGGCTGCGGCGGTGCCTTCGATTTCCAGGCGCAGGGCAGGGCGTTCTTTAAGCGCTGTGGCCAGTTTATTCAGCGCGCCCTCGGCGTCTTTGCTCAATTCACTGGAGCCGGGCGCGAACGATACGTTGCCCAAATCTTCTGAACCGCCGCCGGTGACCAGCCCACCAATGAATTTGAAAGGCGCCGTGGCGGCGCGAACCACCAGGTTACGCAAAGTCTGCCAAACGATCGGCATGACACTGAATTGGGGGTTATTGAGGTCGCCACTGACGGGCAGCTCGATGGAGATCTTGCCATCACTGTCCTTGAGCAGCGCGACCGCGAGACGGATCGGCAGATCCACGGCATCGGCGCTGTCGACTTTTTCGCCCAGTTGCAGCTGCTCTACCACGACTTTGTTTTCGGCCTTCAATTGTCCCTTGATGATTACGTAATGCAGGTCGAGATTCAGGCGGCCCTTACGAATGCGGAAGCCCGCGAATTTGCCCGAATAAGGCGTGAGGGTAGTCAGCTCTACCCGTTTAAAGCTGGTGGCGATGTCCAGCGCCGCCATCGGGTCGAACGGGTTGACACTGCCTTTGATGGTCACTGGCGCATAGCGGTCCACCTTACCCTTGATATCGACGCTGGCAGGCTTGGCCTGGCGACTGTCGATGGTACCGATCTGGCCGTTGAGCTGTTGAATCGCCGTGGCGAAGTTGGGCGTGAGACTGAAGTCGGCGAAATTGGCCGAGCCATCGTTGATCGCAATCTGCCCAATGCGAATGCCCAGCGGTTTGTCTTTACTCGCGGCCGGTTTGGCCGCCGACTTGGCGCCAGTGTCCGCCGGCTGCGGGATCAGCAGGTCATCGACGTTGGTGGTGCGGTCATCGTTGATCATGAAACGGGCATACGGTTGCAGCAGGTTGACCTTGTCGATCGACAGGCTTTCGCCATGTTGGTAATTCACGCCTTCGAGCACCAGACGCTGCCATTTGAGAAAGTCGCGGGTCTTGAGGGTGTCGAGGGTATGCAGTTGATCGACCTGCGCCCGGCCGGTCACCTGCAGCGCCAGCGGATCGGTGCTTTTCAGATTGACGGCGAGATTACTGCCCAGCATGCCGCTGCGCAGTTCCAGGCGAATGAAGGGGCTGATATAGGACTGGGCGACGCGCAGGTCGATGTCCTGGGTATTCACGTTGAGCCTGGCGCTGACCGGGTTGAGGTTAACCTCGCCACTCGCCTGGAGCTTGCCTTGTTTACCCACGCCGCTATCGATCTTCAGGTTGAAGGGGCTGCCGTTGAGGCTGTCGAAGTTCTGCATGTCGACGTTCAGCGGGCCCAGCTCCAGTGCGACCGCAGGCTTGGCCTGACGATCGGCCAGATGCACTTGGTAGTTGCGCAGTTGCACATCCTTGAGCAGCACTTGCCAGGGTTTGCTTGGCGCGGCGGGCTCAGCCTTGGGCGAGTCAGCGGTGGCAGGGGCGCTGGCCGGCTCCGCCGCCTTGGCCGGTTTGCTCGGTTGGCCGGCGAACAGTTTCTGCCAGTCGAGTTGCCCGTCGGCCTCACGCGCGGCCCAGGTTTCGAGTTTATTGCTGCGAATCTTGCCGACGACCACTTGTTGTTTGGCCAGGTCCACCGTGGTGTCGCTGACGTCCAGGCGCTCCAGGCGTACCAGTGGCCGCCCGTCCGGCGCCTTGATGGCAAACGGCGCGATACTGGCGGCGGTGTTGGTCAGGTTCAGTTCGGTTTCTTTGGCAAGACTGAATTTATAGTCGGTGCTCAGGTTGAGCACGCCATCCTCAAGCACCAGTGGCAAGGCGTCACGCACATAGGGCCACCAGGCTTTCATCTTGCCGTCGGTGACTTTCAGGGTGCCCTGAGACGTAATCGGCACCAGGCTGAAATTACCTTTCCAGTCGATATGCCCACCCTCGGGGCCGGCGGCGACCAGGGTCATGTCGGCGTTGTCTTCGGGCAGGGTACTGAGGTTCTTCAGTTCGAAGTCGAGCTTGTCGTAGAGGAATTCGATGGGCTCGCTGGGGCGCAGGTCCTCAAAGTGCACATAGCCACCGGCCAGCTTGATGCTGTCGATACGCAGCGGAAAGGGCTTGGCGTCAGGATCAGTCGGCGTTGGCTCACTGGGTGGCAGTTTGAACAACTGCGCCAGATTCAGTTGGCCGGATTTGTCGAACAGCAATTCGGTTTTAGGCTTGTCCAGTTGCACATCGGCCAGGTGCAGGGCGCGGGACCATAAGCTGTCGAGTTGAAGATTGGCGTACAGGCGCTCGAAACCCACATGCTCCTTGCCCGGTTCTCCGATTTTCAGGCCCCAGACCGTCAGCTCAAGGCTGAACGGGTTGAGTTCGATCCGCTCGATGCGTGCCGGCACCGTGGCGTACTCGGCCAATTGTTGGTTGGCAATGCGAAGGCCAATGCCGGGGAGGATCAAAAAGCCCAGTAAGCTGTACAAGGCCAGGGCAGTCAACAAGGCGCCGGCGGCGCGGATCAATCCTTTGGGCATGGGTGACGCCATCTATGTCGAACAAGGAGTGCCTTGGAGTATGGCACGGGTTTTCGGTTCCGAAGAACCGGGCGTTTGAGACAAGTCTTACAGCTGCAAGATCAGCGTTTTCAGGGGCGGCTGATGATCCTGGGAAGGGAAATCCGCGCCCGGAGCCATTACTTTCCAATCACGTACCGGGCGTCCGGCTTTTTCCGCGCAGCGCAGCACCTGTTCACGCCAGTCGTCCATGCTGACCTTTGCCAGGTTATTGCAGCAGATCAGCACGCCGTTGTCGGCCGTCGCAAGCAGAGCGGGCTTGAGCAGGCTCTGATAGTCGCGAAGCAGGTCGACGGTGCCGAAGGCGCTCTTGGCCCACGCGGGTGGGTCGAGCACGACCAGGTCGTACTGGCGCTGTTCCAGGCGTGGATAGCTCGGCAGTTTATGCCCGCGCCGCTGGGTGATCGGCAGGCCGGCCAATTGGCGGATCGCCGGGAAGTAATCCGACTGCACGAAATGCATGGGCGGTAGTTGAGGGTTGAGCTGGCCGTTTTCGCGTCCGACCGCCAGGTTGCCCTCGGCGAAGTCCAGGTTGCACACTTCGCTCGCGCCACCGGCGGCGGCGCTCAGGCCCACGCCGCAGGTATAGGCGAACAGGTTCAGCACGCGCTTGCCGGCCGCCTGTTCCTTGACCCAGCCGCGAGTGTTGCGCAGATCGAGGAACAGCAGCGGGTCCTGGCCGGCATGCCGACCACGCACGCGGTACTTGAGACCCCATTCATGGCCCACCAGATCTTCCAGCGCGGCGGGTTCGGCGCGGTATACCGTGTCTTCGCGATCGATCCGCGAGTTGCCGCGAGAGCGGTCGTTGTACACCAGCAGCAATTCCAGGCCCATGTGCTGATTGATCTGTCGATGCAGGTCCAGCAGGTCGGTGGTTGGCAGCGATTGATGAAAACTCTGCACCAGCAATTGCGGGCCGTAGCGATCGATGGTCAAGCCGCCCACGCCTTCCTGGCTACCGTGAAACAGTCGATAGCAGTCGGTGCCTTGAGCATGCAGTTCGTTGATCAGCGCCTGGCGGTGATCGAGGGCGGCGCGCAGCGCCTGATTCAATGAAGACATGGAGCGCGCCTTGCGTAGGGGATGTGGGCAGAAGGGCGCGCAGTTTAGCAGCTATGGCAGGCCGGCTACAGCAACCCCATCCGGCGATGGGCACGTTGCACCGAGCCGTTGCGCATCGCCCAGCGCAGCAACGGTGCACTGCTCTTGACCCCGGCGCGGATCATCCGCCGTTGCAGCGGGCTCTGATGCTGGTCGAGCAAGGCGCTGGCCCAGTCCGGCAGCAGGTCGATGCCGGCCTGCATCATCAAGGCGCCCAGCGGTCTGGCCAGTGGGCTTGGCGCAGGCGCATTGAGCAGAAGGTGCAGCACCTCCCGGCTGCGCTCGTCGCACAGCAGCTGTGGGCGGATTCGCTGCAGATACTCGGACATTTGCTGCCTGGAACGCGGTACGTCCTGCGCGCCCAGGCGTTCGGCAACCAGTGCGATTTCGCTGTAGTAACGGTCCTGATCGGCGCCCGAAAGATGCGGGTTGCGGTAGCGCAGATGGGCGGCGAGAAAGTTGCTCACTTCCGCCACATGCACCCAGGTCAGCAGTGCCGGATCGCTCGCCGCGTAAGGGCGCCCGTCCGGCGCATGGCCGACCACTTGCAGGTGGATGGTGCGCACTTTTTCGATCAGCCACTCGGCATCCTTGCGTGAGCCGAAGGTAGTGCCGGAAATGAACTGCGAAGTACGGCGCAGACGTCCGAGCATGTCCTGACGGAAGTTCGAATGGTCCCACACCCCGGCGAGAGCCAGTGGGTGCAAGGCTTGCAGCATCAACGCGCTGATCCCGCCGATCAGCATGCTGCTGAAGTCGCCATGCACTTGCCAGCTGACGGAGTCTGGCCCGAACAGGCCCGGATCGCCCTTGGGGTTTTCCAGGTCCAATTGGCCCAGAGACAGGCCCGTCATACTCATCAACTGGGTTTCGATACGGCTGCGGATAAATTCCATGACGACTTGAGGCTTCCTATCGGTTCAGGCGTTTGTCGATCAGGCCATCCACTACGCTCGGATCGGCCAGGGTTGAGGTGTCGCCGAGGCTGTCCAGTTCGTTACAGGCGATTTTGCGCAGAATTCTGCGCATGATCTTGCCGGACCGGGTTTTCGGCAGGGCCGGTGCCCATTGAATCAGCTCCGGTTTGGCGAAACTGCCGATTTCCCGGCTGACCAATTCCAACAGGTGTTGTTTCAGCGCCTCGCTGGGCTCCACACCGTTCATGGGCGTGACAAACGCATAGATACCCTGGCCCTTCACATCATGGGGGTAGCCCACCACGGCGGCTTCGGCCACTTGATCGTGCAGGACCAGTGCGCTTTCCACCTCGGCAGTGCCGATACGGTGGCCGGAGACGTTGATCACATCATCGATGCGCCCGGTGATCCAGTAATCGCCGTCCTCATCGCGTCGTGCCCCGTCACCGGTGAAGTAGTAGCCGGGATAGGGTTTGAAATAGGTGTCGACCATGCGCTGCGGATCGCCGTATACGCTGCGGATCTGCCCCGGCCAACTGGCTTTGATTGCCAGCACACCGCTGCCAGGGCCGGTAATGACGTTGCCTTGTTCGTCCAGCAGCACCGGCTGCACGCCAAACATCGGCTGGGCAGCGCAGCCGGGTTTGATGCGCTGGGCGCTGACCAACGGGCTGAGCATGATGCCGCCGGTTTCGGTCTGCCACCAGGTATCGACAATCGGGCAGCGTTGTTCGCCCACGGCGTTGAAGTACCAGTCCCAGGCTTCCGGGTTGATCGGCTCGCCCACGCTGCCCAGCAGCCGCAGGCTGGCGCGCGAGGTGCTTTCCAAGGGGCCGTGGCCTTCACGCATCAAGGCGCGCAACGCGGTGGGCGCGGTGTAGAAGATATTGACCTGATGCTTATCGATCACTTGCCAGAAGCGTGAGCTGTCGGGGTAACTGGGCACGCCTTCGAACATCAGCGAGGTGGCACCGTTGGCCAGCGGCCCATACACGATGTAACTGTGGCCGGTGACCCAGCCGACATCGGCGGTGCACCAGAAGACTTCGCCAGCGCGGTAGTCGAGCACGTACTTGAAGGTCATCGCCGCCTGCAGCAGGTAGCCACCAGTGGTGTGCAGCACGCCTTTGGGTTTGCCGGTGCTGCCGGAGGTATACAGGATGAACAGCGGGTCTTCGGCATCCATCGGCTCGGGTGGGCAATCATCGTTGGCGGCGGCCAGGGTTTGTTGATATTTCAGGTCGCGACCATCGCTCCAGTTCACGGCCGCCCCGGTGCGTTCCACCACCAGCACGGTGCTGACATCTGGGCAACTGGCCAGGGCTTTGTCGACATTGTTTTTCAGTGCCACCGGCTTGCCGCCGCGCACGCCCTCGTCGGCGGTGATCACGGTGCGGCAATCGGCATCCAGGATGCGGTCACGCAGGGCGTCCGGCGAGAATCCACCGAACACGACCGAGTGCACCGCACCGATGCGCGTGCAGGCGAGCATGGCGTAGGCAGCCTCGGGAATCATGGGCATGTAGATGCACACCCGGTCACCTTTTTTCACGCCACGGCTTTTCAGTACGTTGGCCAGGCGGCAAACGTTCTGGTGCAGTTGGCGGTAGGTGATTGTGCTGGAGTTTGTCGGATCGTCGCCCTCCCAGATAAAGGCCGGCTGATCGGCGCGTTTTGCCAGATGGCGATCAATGCAGTTATAGCTGACGTTCAACTGGCCGCCGGCAAACCATTGGGCGGCGCCGGTAGTGATGTCTGACTGTTGGACGGTATGCCATGGGGTTATCCAGTCGAGAAAAGCGCTGGCCTGTTCGGCCCAAAAGCTATCGGGTTGCTCGATGGATTGGCGGTACAGGCGCTGATAGTCCTTTTGACTGAGTTGCGCAGCCCGGCGGACGGCATCGGCGGCGGGAAACGTGCTGATATCGAACATGAGCGGTCCTTATTCTTGTTGTCGGGACAAGGCATAAAGATGCACCCAGTGCGGGGAGGGGGCAAGGCCAACGTCCAAACGACGTTGGCCCGGCAGGCACTGCTATCAGCCGCGGTGACGGCCGCGGAAGTAGTTGATCAAGCCCTGCGTCGAAGCATCCTCGGCCGAGGTTTCTTCGGCGCCGGTCAGGCGGTTGTACACGCCTTTGCCCAGTTCTTTGCCCAGTTCCACACCCCATTGGTCGAAGGCGTTGATCCCCCAGATCACACTTTGTACGAACACCTTGTGTTCATACATGGCGACCAGAGCACCCAGGCGCCGCGGGCTGATACGCTCGACCACCAGGGTGTTGCTCGGACGGTTGCCGGGGATCACTTTGTGCGGCGCCAGCTTCTGCACGTCGTCTTCGGCGATGCCTTTGTCCCGCAACTCGGCTTCGGCTTCACTGCGGGTTTTACCCAGCATCAGCGCCTGGCTCTGGGACAGGCAGTTGGCGTACAGCCACTGATGGTGGTCGGATACAGGATTGAAGCTGACGATCGGCACGATAAAGTCGGCCGGGATCAGTTGGGTCCCTTGATGCAGCAACTGGTGGTACGCATGCTGACCGTTGCAGCCCACGCCGCCCCAGATGACCGGGCCGGTATCGGTAGCCACTGGCGTACCGTCCTGGCGCACGCTCTTGCCGTTGGATTCCATGTCCAACTGCTGCAAGTGCTTGGTGATGTTACGCAGGTAGTGGTCGTACGGCAGGATCGCATGGCTCTGCGCGCCCCAGAAGTTGCCATACCACACGCCCAGCAGGCCCAGCAGCACCGGCATGTTGGCCTCGAACGGCGCATTCTGGAAGTGCTGGTCCATGGTGTAGGCACCGGACAGCAGTTCCTTGAAGTTGGACATGCCGATGGCCAGGGCGATTGGCAAGCCAATGGCCGACCACAGCGAGTAACGACCGCCGACCCAGTCCCACATCGGGAAGATGTTTTCTTCGCGGATGCCGAAGGCCACGGCCGCCGCGTTGTTGCTCGATACGGCAATGAAGTGGCGGTACAGCTCAGCTTCCGAACCACCCTGGGCCAGGTACCAGGCGCGGGCGGCCTGGGCGTTTTTCAAGGTTTCCAGGGTGTTGAAGGATTTCGACGAGACGATAAACAGCGTGGTCTCGGCGCGCAGCTTCATGGTCAGTTCGTGGAACTCACTGCCGTCGATGTTTGCCAGGTAGTGGCAACGTACGCCTTTGTGGGCGTAGGACAGCAGTGCTTCGGAGACCAGCTCCGGGCCTAGGAACGAGCCACCGATGCCGATGTTCACCACGTCGGTGATCGGCTTTTCGGTGTAGCCACGCCACAGGCCGTCGTGGATGCGGCCGACCAGGTCGGTGATCTGGTTCAGCACCTTGTGCACGTCCGGCATGATGTTCACGCCATTGACCGACAACTTGTCGCCTACCGGGCGGCGCAGCGCGGTGTGCAGGGCAGGGCGGCCCTCGGAGGAGTTGACCGGTTCGCCGGCGTACAGCGCGTCGATGGCGTCCTTGAGGTTGACTTCCTTGGCCAGGGCTACCAGCAGGTCGCGGGTTTCGCTGGTGATCAGGTTTTTCGAGTAATCGAGGAAAAGCCCGCAGCTGCTCAAGGTGAATTGGGAAAAACGCTGGGGATCGGCATTGAATGCTTCGCGCATGCTGAAATCCTGCATGGCTTGGCGGTGTTGAGTGAGCGCTTGCCAGGCGGGCAGAGCGGTAACGTCATGAGGGGTGCGGTAGTACGCCATCGCTGCGGGTTTCCTTTTATTACGGGGACTGCCTTTAGGACACTTCAAAGCCCGGAACGTCCAGTCTTTTATCAAGGGCTGGGTGCCAGACAGCGCTAACCATAGCGCAGGGCGATTACATTAAACCTCGCGTGTGCATATGTCTTGGCTTTGTCTGTGCTGTAGCCGGTACTTTTTTATACCGGCACAGCGGATGGGGCAATGGCGGGGCGTCGGGAGGGGTCAGTCGAGGGTCAGGTGCAGGTTATCGATCAGGCGCGTCGTGCCCAGGTAGGCCGCGGCCAGAATTACCACGTCACGGTCTTCGGCCATGGCCGGGCGCAGGTGTACGCCCTGGCGCACTTCCAGGTAATCCAGGCGCAGGCCGGCAGCTTCGATGTGCTGGATCTGCTCGGCGCGCAGCCTGGCGAAATCGCGGTCTCCGGTTTTGATCGCCGCGGCCATCTGGCTGAGGCTGCGGTACAGCACTGGTGCGATGGCACGTTGTTCGTCACTCAGGTAGCCGTTGCGCGACGACAGCGCCAAACCATCGTCGGCGCGGACCGTCGGTTCACCGATGATCTGGATCGGCATATTCAGGTCGCGCACCATCGCGCGGATCACGGCCAATTGCTGGTAGTCCTTCTGACCGAACACGGCCATGTCCGGCTGGACCATGTTGAACAGCTTGCTGACCACCGTGGCCACGCCCTCGAAGTGCCCGGGGCGACTGGCGCCGCACAGGCCTTCGGACACTTGCGGGACGCTGACGCGGGTCTGGCCGGCCATGCCGTCGGGGTACATCTCTTCAACAGTGGGGGCGAACAGCAGGTTGCAACCGGCCTGCAGGAGTTTTTCCTGGTCGGCGGCCAGGGTGCGCGGGTATGTGTCCAGGTCTTCGCCGGCACCGAATTGCAGTGGGTTGACGAAGATACTGGCGACGACGAAGTCGGCCTGCTGCGCAGCCTTGGTCACCAACGTGGCGTGGCCGCTGTGCAGGTTGCCCATGGTGGGCACAAAGCCGATGCGCTTGCCGGCCTTGCGCGCATGGGCCACGGCGGCGCGCAGTTCTCTTACGGTTCTTACGGTGTTCATGCAGAAAATCCGTGTTCGGCGCCCGGGAACGTCACGCCTTTGACTTCGGCGACGTAGGCGCTCAAGGCGGCGTGAATGCTGTCCTGGCCGACCATGAAGTTCTTCACGAACTTGGGTACGCGGCCGCTGATCGACAGCCCGAGCATGTCGTGCAATACCAGCACCTGGCCATCGGTGGCGGAGCCTGCGCCGATTCCAATCACAGGCACTTTGACCGCTTGGGTGATTTCCGCCGCCAGTTCGCTCGGCACGCATTCGAGCAGAATCATCGCGGCGCCGGCTTGCTCCAGCGCGATGGCATCGGCGCGCATCTGCCGCGCCTGGGCTTCCTGGCGGCCTTGCACTTTGTAACCGCCGAGCAGGTTGACCGACTGCGGGGTGAGGCCCATGTGCGCACACACTGGCACGCCGCGCTCAGCCAGCAGGCGGATCGAGTCGGCAAGCCACACGGCGCCTTCGACCTTGACCATGTGCGCACCGGCCTGCATCAGCTTGCCGGCATTCGCGAACGTTTGCTCCAGGGTGGCGTAACTCATGAACGGCAGGTCGGCGATGATGAACGCGCCGTCGTTCCCGCGCTTGACGCTGGCGGTGTGGTACGCCAGTTCATCCGTGGTGACTGGCAGTGTGCTGTCATTCCCTTGAAGAACCATGCCCAGGGAATCACCTACCAGCAACACCTCGACGCCGGCCTGGCAACTGGCGTGGGCGAAGGTGGCGTCGTAGCAGGTGAGCATGGTGATTTTTTCACCTTTGAGCTTGAGGCTCTGCAAGGTGGTCAGGGTAATGTCTGGCATGAAAAGGGTCCTCGTTCAGGCGCTTGGAAACAGCGAGTAACGCGCGTGAGTCTTCGTTTATACAGGCGCACCGTCTTGATAGCAGTGCTTATAAGGCCTGGATTGCGCCCTTTAGCGCCGGGTTGGCGGCAGCAGGACGCCTATAGTCGTGAGGAGGACACGGGAAGTCAATTGGATGTGTTACCGCATTGTTACGATGGCGGTGTTACCGCTGTTACTGACGCGATTCAGCAACGGGGAGCCGTTCCAGGCCGACAAACGGGCAGGCTTCCAGCAAGGCGCTGAGGCGTCTGCCATCCGGCAATTGCAGCTCGGCAGGCGCCAGTTCCGCCAATGGATACAACACGAACGGACGCAGGTGCAGCTGGTAATGGGGCACCTTCAGGCGCGGCTCGTCGATCAGGCGATCGCCAAATAACAGGATGTCCAGGTCGAGCGTGCGAGGGCCCCAGCGCTCGAGGCGTTCGCGACCCTGGTCATTCTCGATGGCTTGCAGTGCATCGAGCAGGTCCAGTGGCGCCAGATCGCTGTCCAAGGCCGCGACCGCGTTGGTATAGCGCGGTTGGCCGGGCAACAGGGAATCGCTTTGATAGAAAGCGGAAACGCCGGCGAGGGCAGTGCCGGGCAGGCCGGCCAGTGCTTGGACTGCCCTGTGCAGCTGCTGGTCCGGGGCAGCCAGGTTGCTGCCCATGCCGATGTAGATACGTTCCACGCTTATTCGCCTGCGGCGCCCGAAGCATCGGCGGCGCTGCGTTTGCGCTTGGCGCCGCTGCGACGCCGTTTTTTCGGTCCTTCGCCGGCGGCATCACCTTTGCTGCCCAGCTCACGGATCATCTCGCGTCGCCCGCTGTCGTTGGCGTCCTGATAGTCGGTCCACCATTCGCCCAGGCCGTCGGTCTGCTCCCCGGCACTTTCGCGCAGCAGGAGGAAGTCGTAGCCGGCGCGGAAGCGTGGGTTTTCCAGCAATAGATCGGCGCGTTTGCCGCTGCGACGCGGCAGGCGCTCCTGCATGTCCCAGATCTCGCGGATGGGCAGGGTAAAACGTTTAGGGATGGCGATGCGCTGGCACTGCTCGGTGATCAATTCGTGAGCGGCTTCCTGCATCGCCGGAATCGGCGGCATGCCGCGTTCCTGCAGGCGCAGCACGCGTTTTGGCAGGGCGGGCCACAACAGCGCGGCAAACAGGAAGGCCGGGGTCACCGGTTTGTTTTGTTTGATGCGCAGGTCCGTGTTGATCAGCGCTTCACTGATCAGCGTGTGGGTGTAAGTCGGGTTGTATTCCAACGCTTCGGCACTGGCCGGGAACAGCGGATCGAACAGCTGCAGGTCGACAAGCATTTCGAACGTGTCGGCGGCGTAGCCTGAGAGGAACAGCTTGAGGACTTCCTCGAACAGGCGTGCCGAGGGGATTTCCCGCAGCATCGGCGCCAGGTCGCGGATCGGCGCGGCGGTGTGTTTTTCGATACCGAAGTTCAGCTTGGCGGCGAAGCGCACGGCGCGCAGCATGCGTACCGGGTCTTCCTGGTAGCGCTGGGTCGGGTCGCCGATCAGGCGGATCAGGTTGTTGCGAATGTCGTGCACGCCGTTGGCGTAGTCGAGGATGCGCTCACTGACCGGGTCGTAATACAACGCGTTGATGGTGAAGTCGCGGCGCTGCGCGTCCTCTTCCAAAGTGCCATATACGTTGTCACGCAGGATGCGTCCGCTTTCGTTGCGGGAAGACTGGTTGGTGTCTTCCTCTTCATCGTTTTGCGGGTGGCCTGCGCGGAACGTGGCGACTTCGATGATTTCTCGGCCAAAGTGGATATGCACCAGCTTGAACCGGCGACCGATGATCCGCGCATTGCGAAACTCGGCACGCACTTGTTCGGGCGTGGCGCTGGTGGCCACGTCGAAATCTTTAGGCGTGATATTGAGCAGCATGTCGCGTACGCAACCGCCTACCAGGTAAGCCTGGTAGCCGGCGTTCTGCAAACGTTCGACGATATTCACCGCATAACGACTGAACTGAGCGCGCTGCAACGAATGCTGGCTGCTGTTGAGCACTTCAGGCGTGCTGCGTTTGTGTTGCGTACGACGCAAGGGAGAACGGAATGACTGGAACAACTTCTTCAGCATGGGATGCACTGTTTGAAGGAATGTTCGGCCATAACGAAGAATGACCGCATGATGGGCCGGGATTCTAGCATTTAGTCAGGGGATGGTGTAGGAACAAGCTACAGGCATTGCGCCATAGGCTCTGGAACGTCAAATCGCGGAAACTACAAGGGGAGCCGAAGCTCCCCCAGAAGTAGTTGCGTGCTCTATTTTTATTATTGGTCGGGCTTCTTGTTTTTGTTGATCGCCCTCGCCATGAAGCTTCACCTTCATGACACTCCCAATCGGGAGTCAAGAGCAAACGGATTGCTTTGGTCGCTGTGTTGCTGATCTACGATCCAACCAGTTCAGGCTCTGCCTTAGGGCAGTTTTTGTTGTTCTCGGCCTGGTTGCGGGGCAAGCCCCAAATGCAACGCCTCTCCAAAAGAATCAGTTAGCTGCGCCTCCGCCGTGTTGTTTTTGTTATGCGTGAGTCGATTCGTCTTATTTTTATTGTCTTGTACAAAGCTTGTTATTGTTTTTGTACTAAGCATATAGCAGGGTGCGTGCCAACTTTTTCAAAGCCCAGTAAAACCGGGGGTTTGAGGTGGTTTCGGCTTTTTGACGGACGAAAAAAAGCCGGGGCTTCGTTACCGTAAGCCCCGGCTTTTGTTACGCGAATTGTCTGCGGTAACAGTTTTTTCACATTCTTCGGTGTTACCTGCGTACGCGCCTCAGCTTTCGCTGGCCACGCCGGTCTTGCGCCGCGGAATGCCTAGGCGCTGACGTCGTTCCCACAGGCACTTGCGGCTTACGCCTAATTTGCGCGCCAGCTCGGTCTCGGTCATATGGTCCTGATGCTCCAGGACGAAATGCTGGAAGTAATCTTCCAGCGACAGATCTTCCGTCGGCTCATGGCTGGTGTTACTGGCCGCGCCCTGCTGTGGGGCAAGGCCGATGAACTCATCGTCTTCCAGGTCACTGAGTTCAATATCGATGCCCAACAGCTCGGCGGAGATTTCCGGGCTTTCCGACAGGATCACCGCGCGCTCCACGGCGTTTTCCAGCTCGCGCACGTTACCCGGCCATGAGTAATGCCGAATAGCCTGTTCGGCATCCGGAGCAAATTTCAGGTCGGTTCGGTTGATGCGCGCACTCTGGCGTTGCAGGAAGGCACTGGCGATTTCGTTGACGTCGGCGCCGCGCTCACGCAGCGCCGGGAGTTTGAGGGCGATCACGTGCAGGCGGTAGTACAAGTCTTCACGGAACTGGCCAATCTTGGCCAGGCTCTTGAGGTCGCGGTGGGTCGCGGCGATCAGACGCACATCGACCTTCTGCGATTGCACCGAACCGACCCGGCGAATTTCGCCTTCCTGCAGCACGCGCAGCAAACGCGCCTGGGCTTCCAAAGGCAGTTCGCCGATTTCGTCGAGGAACAACGTGCCGCCGTCCGCCGCCTCCACCAGGCCGGCGCGTCCAGCGCTCGCACCGGTGAAGGCGCCTTTTTCGTGGCCGAACAGTTCGGATTCGATCAGCGATTCCGGGATCGCCGCGCAGTTCACCGAAATCATCGGTGCCTTGGCGCGCTTGGACAAGTTGTGCAGGGCGCGGGCTACCAGTTCCTTACCGGTCCCGGACTCACCCTGGATCAGTACATTGGAGTCAGTAGGCGCGACTTTGCGGATCTTGCTGTACAGGTCCTGCATCGGCGGGCATGAGCCGATAATGCCGATCTCGCCATTGCTGTTGTCCACACCGGGCTTTTCGGCACCGTTGGTGGCTTTGCCGGCGGGGCGTTGTTCGGCCTGCACGCTGCCGGCCGACTGCCGGTCGCGCAGGATGCGGGCCACTGCCTGAAGCATTTCGTCATGGTCGAAAGGCTTGGCGATGTAGTCCACCGCGCCCATCTTCATGGAGTCCACCGCCGAGCGCAGGCTGGCGTAGCTGGTCATGATCAGCACCGGCGTGCCCTGGCCGAGTTTTATCAACTCGGTCCCAGGCGCGCCCGGCAGGCGCAGGTCGCTGACGATCAGGTCGAACGTAGGAATGCTGAAGCGCTCCTGAGCTTCCTGTACCGAGCCGGCTTCGCTGACCTGGTACTGATTACGTTCAAGCAGGCGACGCAGGGCAGAGCGGATAATGGTTTCGTCTTCGACGATCAAAATGTGCGGCATTGATTCAATTCTCTCGACGGTCTCAGTTCACAGCGGACGTCGCTTCGACATGACGCGGCAAAGTCACCCGAATACGGGTGCCGCGTTGGCTTTCGGTGTCAGCCGGGCTGTCGATGGTGATTTGTCCATAATGCTCTTCAACGATGGAATAGACCAGTGCAAGGCCCAGACCGGTGCCTTCACCCGGATCCTTGGTGGTGAAAAAGGGTTCGAATAGTCGGTCCATGATGTTCTGTGGAATGCCGCTGCCTTCGTCTTCCACGATCAGGTCGATCGTGTGCTCGAAAGCCTCGCTCTTGACGCGTACCGCACTGTGGGGCGGTGAGGCGTCACGGGCGTTGGACAACAGGTTGATCAGTACCTGGGCCAGGCGTTGTGAGTCGCCGTCGACCCAATGATCCGGGTCGCACAGGTTGAAGAATTGGACTTCGAAATTGCGCCGGTTCAAGGCCAGCAGCCCGATGGCATCCTGTGCCACCGCGGCCAGGCACACCGCTTCGTCCTGATTCTGATGAGCGCCGGAGTGAGCAAAACTCATCAGCGACTGCACAATGCGTGAAACGCGCTTGGTCTGCTCAAGGATCTGCCCGCTGATCTCGGTGATTTCGCCGTCTTCCTCGCGTTCTTCGCGCAGGTTCTGCGCCAGGCAGGCAATGCCGGTGATCGGGTTGCCGATCTCGTGCGCGACGCCCGCTGCCAGGCGACCAATACTGGCCAGGCGCTCGGAGTGCACCAGTTTGTCTTCGAGCATCTGGGTTTCGGTCAAGTCTTCTACCAGCAATACCAGGCCGCTGTTGCCGGGGGCCAGGGGCTCATCGATGGCGGCTTTGTGCAGGTTGAGCCAGCGGGTCTGGCCGTCGAGGGCCAGGTGCTGTTTATGCAAATGCTCATCCGGCAGGTTGATAAAGCCCTGCAGCAGTTCTTTCCAGGGTTCGGCCAACGTATTCAGGCGCGAGCCCACCACGCGCTGCGCGGCGATGCCGGTCAGTTCTTCCATGGCTTTGTTCCACATCAGGATCTCCTGATCCTTGGCCAGGGAGCAGACGCCCATGGGCAATTCCTGCAGGGTCTGACGGTGGTAACGGCGCAGTGCATCGAGTTCGGCCGCCAGGCCGGTGAGGCGTGAGTGGTAATCCTCCAGGCGGCTCTCGATGAAATGGATGTCTTCGGTGACGTAGTTTTCGCCCCCGGCCTTGTAGGGCAGAAACGTTTCCACCATGTCCTGGGACACACTGGGGCCCATCAGGCCGGACAGGTTGGCCTCGATGCGGTCACGCAGGCGGCGCAGTGCGTAGGGCCGGCGCTCGTCGAAGGGCAGGTACAGATCGCGCAACGCTTGTTCGACTTCTTTTTGCGCGGCTTTGGCACCCAGGGGTTTGGCCAGTTGCGTAGCGAATTCCTGGGGCGAGGCAGCGTGCAATTCGCGGCGTTGCGGGCGGCGCACGTTGTCCACCGCACAGGCTTCGGCGGCGCTGGTTTCCTCGGGGCTGGCGTTAGTGAACAGCGAGATCAGCGTAAACATCAAGACGTTGGCGGCGAGCGAGGCAATTGCGGCCATGTGCCAGCTGGTGTCGTCGAGTACATAGATCATGTTCAGCAAGGGAATGTAGAAGCCCTGCAGGTTGCCGACCAACGGCAGCAGCATGGTCACGACCCACACCAGGATCCCCGCGAGCAGCCCGGCGATGAAGCCGCGCCGGTTGGCCGTCGGCCAGTACAGCACTGACAGCACTCCCGGCAGGAATTGCAAGGTGGCGACAAATGCCACGATGCCCAGGTTGGCCAGGTCTTGCCCGGCGCCGAGCATCAAATAGAAACCGTAGCCGGCCATGATGATGGCGACGATCAGTGCGCGACGCGTCCATTTCAGCCAGCGGTAGATATTGCCTTCCGCCGGCGGCTGGTACAGCGGCAGCACCAGGTGGTTGAGGGCCATGCCCGACAGCGCCAGGGTGGTGACGATGATCAAACCACTGGCCGCCGACAGACCGCCGACATAGGCCAGCAACGCCAGGGCCGGGCTGTTGGCGGCGATGCCGATGCCGAGGGTGAAGTATTCCGGGTTGGTGGTGGCGCCCAGTTTCAGACCGGCCCACAGGATCAGCGGCACCGCCAGGCTCATCAGCAGCAGGAACAGCGGCAGGCCCCAGCTGGCACTGACCAGTGCGCGGGGGTTGAGGTTCTCGGTAAAGGTCATGTGGTACATGTGCGGCATCACAATCGCCGACGCGAAGAACACCAGCAGCAACGTACGCCACGGACCTTCCTGCAAGGGCGTGTGCAGGGCGGCGAGGGCGGTCTGGTTCTGCAGCAGCCACAGCTCCAATTGCTGCGGGCCATCGAACACGCCGTACAGCGCATACAGGCCGACACCGCCGATAGCGATCAGCTTGATCACCGATTCGAAGGCAATCGCAAACACCAGGCCTTCGTGTTTTTCGCGGGTGGCGATGTGACGGGAACCGAAGAAAATCGTGAACAGGGTGATCAGCGCGCAAAAGGCCAGGGCCACGCGATGCTGTACCGGCTCATGGGTGAGGATGCTGATGGAGTCGGCCACTGCCTGGATCTGCAGGGCCAGCAAGGGCAGCACACCGATCAGCATGAACACCGTGGTCAGCGCGCCGGCCCAGGTGCTGCGAAAGCGAAACGCAAACAGGTCGGCCAGGGACGACAGTTGATACGTGCGGGTGATTTTCAATATGGGGTACAGCAGCACCGGCGCCAGCAGGAACGCGCCGGACACGCCGAGGTAGCTGGACAGAAACCCGTAGCCGTACTGATACGCCAGCCCCACCGTGCCGTAGAAGGCCCAGGCACTGGCGTAGACCCCCAGGGACAAGGTGTAGGTCAACGGATGGCGAATGATCGCCCGCGGAATCATTCCGCGCTCACTGATCCAGGCGACGCCGAACAGCGCGGCCAGGTAGGCGGCGCTGATCAGCAACATCTGGGTGAGGCTAAAGCTCATCGGCATCTTTTTGGCTCTGCAGGATGAAAGTCACGACGATCAGGATCAGCCACAGCAGATAGGGGCGATACCAGGCGCCCGTGGCGTCGATCCACCAATCCATGATGGCGGGGGAAAACAGGTAGATCCCGACGACCAGCAGCAGGACCAATCGATAGATGTACATGTTGGCCTCTGAGTAAAAAACTGCCGCGATGGTAACGGATGGCTGGCAAGCTGCAAGCGCCTTCAGCTCAAGTGCGCTTCCGCCAACGTGAGTGTGCGCGGGATGCGCGTGGCATCCCAGTGCTGGATACCCCAATCGAGCAACTCGCGCGCGCTGGCGTAGAGCAGTTCGCTGCCCGGTTGCTGCCCGAGGGCGCGCAGAGCTCTTAACAGCAACGGCGTGGCCTGGTCGGGTGTCAACGGCGGCGAGCGGTAGGACTTGCCCAATTTGTTGCCATCGGGCTGCACGATCAGCGGTACGTGCAAGTAGCGCGGTTGGCGCAGGCCCAGCAGTTCCTGCAGGTACAGCTGGCGCGGTGTGGAGTCGAGCAGGTCGGCACCGCGCACGATGTCGGTCACGCCTTGCCAGGCGTCATCCAGCACCACGGCCAATTGGTAGGCGTAGAGGCCGTCGCGCCGACGAATAACAAAGTCGCCGACCTCGCGACCCAAGTGCTGTCGGAAGTTGCCCTGCACTCGGTCAGTAAAGTGGTATTCCAGCTCGGGAACGCGCAAACGGATGGCCGCGTCGTGCAGGTCATGGCCGGCGTTACGGCACAAGCCGGGGTAGATGCCGTTATAAGGCTCCAGTTGTTTGCGCGAGCAGGTGCAAGCGTAGGCCAGTCCATAGTTGAACAGGTCGTTCAGCACTTTGGCGTAGGCATCATGCCGCTCGCTTTGTCGGACCAGTTCACCGTCCCACTCAAAGCCATAGCTTTCCAGTGCATGAAGAATCGCGGTCTGGGCGCCGGGTTCTTCGCGCGGCGGGTCCAGGTCTTCCATGCGCATCAGCCAGCGGCCATGGTTGGCGCGGGCGTCGAGGTAGGAGGCGAGGGCGGCGACCAGGGAACCAAAATGCAGATGGCCGCTGGGCGTGGGGGCGAAACGCCCGATATAGGTAGAGGCAGTCATGGGCCGGATACTACTGGAAAATCGGCAAACGCCAGAAACAAAAATGGAGCGTTAGCACGCCCCATTCGTTCAGCCCGGCAGGATTATTTGCCGACCTGTTTTTCCTTGATTTCGGCCAAGGTTTTGCAATCTACGCACAGGTCCGCGGTTGGGCGGGCTTCCAGGCGACGAATGCCGATCTCGACGCCGCAGGATTCGCACCAGCCATATTCTTCGTCTTCGATCAGTTGCAGTGTTTTGTCGATCTTCTTGATCAGCTTACGTTCGCGATCACGGGCACGCAGCTCGAGGGCGAATTCCTCTTCCTGGCTGGCACGGTCGGCCGGGTCAGGGAAGTTGGCCGCTTCGTCCTTCATATGGTCAACCGTACGGTCGACTTCCTGCATCAAGTCCTGCTTCCACTTTTGCAGGATCTTGGTGAAGTGCTGGCGCATGGGCTTGCCCATGTACTCCTCACCCTTCGTTTCGACGTAAGGTGTGAAGCCGCTGAGGCTCTGCTGCTGTTGCTTTGCTTGGGTGGACATGAATAGACCGCCTCTCACTCTTCTAATCCATTGCGCAGGATTGCAACGTCACCGACACCTGCCGGCCCTGCGGCTGCAAGCGGGCGAACTTACCAGATAGATTCAGGGTGCGCCACTCCCGGTTGTCGAAGCCCTCCGCCCAGGGGTTGCAAACTGCAGCAGCCCGCTGTGGCTGGGTATGGATCGCCTCGAATGTTGATTTTAGTCGTTTTGCTGGCGCGTGCCGGGTTCATCTCGAACGACCGAGCAGGCAATAGAGCATGTTTTACCGCGAGGGTTCGGTAGAATCCTGATTTTGTCCTCACCGTTAAGGAAGGCTAATGGCCCAGCCCTACAGTGCGCGCAGTCGCGCCATCGAACCTTTTCATGTCATGGCGTTGCTGGCGCGCGCCAACGAGCTGCAGACGGCGGGCCATGATGTGATCCACCTGGAAATCGGCGAGCCGGATTTCACCACGGCCGAGCCGATCATTCGGGCCGGCCAGGCTGCGTTGGCCAACGGCAAAACCCGCTACACCGCCGCCCGTGGCCTGCCGGAACTGCGCGAGGCCATCAGTGGGTTCTATCAGCAACGCTACGGTTTAAGTGTCGATCCCGAGCGGATCCTGATCACGCCCGGTGGCTCGGGTGCGTTGCTGCTGGCCAGCAGTTTGCTGGTGGACCCCGGCAAGCATTGGCTGCTGGCAGACCCGGGTTATCCGTGTAACCGGCATTTTCTGCGGTTGGTGGAAGGCGCGGCGCAACTGGTACCGGTGGGCCCGGACGTGCGCTATCAACTGACGGCGGACCTGGTGGCCAAGCACTGGGACCAGGACAGCGTGGGCGCCCTCGTGGCATCGCCGGCTAACCCGACCGGCACGATCCTGACCCGTGACGAACTGGCCGGGCTATCGAGTGCGATCAAGGCGCGCGATGGCCATTTGGTGGTGGACGAGATCTACCACGGCCTCACTTACGGCACCGACGCCGCCAGTGTGCTGGAGGTCGATGATGACGCCTTTGTCCTGAATAGTTTTTCGAAGTATTTCGGCATGACCGGTTGGCGCTTGGGGTGGCTGGTGGCGCCATCCGCTGCGGTGGGTGAACTGGAGAAGTTGGCGCAAAACCTCTACATCAGTGCGCCAAGCATGGCTCAGCATGCCGCGCTGGCGTGTTTTACCCCGCAGACGCTGAGTATCCTGGAAGAGCGCCGCGCCGAATTCGGGCGCCGTCGCGATTTCCTGCTGCCGGCATTGCGCGAGTTGGGCTTCGGTATTGCCGTCGAGCCCGAAGGCGCCTTCTATTTGTACGCTGATATCAGCGCATTCGGCGGCGATGCCTTCGCATTCTGCCGTCATTTCCTGGAAACCGAGCACGTCGCATTTACGCCCGGCCTGGATTTTGGTCGTTATCAGGCCAGCCACCACGTACGGTTTGCCTACACGCAGAACACCGAGCGCCTGCAGGAAGCAGTGCAACGCATCGCCCGTGGTCTGCGGAGTTGGCAAGGCTGATGCGTTTTTATCCTCCCCTCGAAGAAGGCCGCTTGATTCGTCGTTACAAGCGCTTTCTTACCGATATCGAAACCGTTACCGGCGAGTTACTCACGATTCACTGCCCGAACACCGGCTCGATGCTCAATTGCATGGTCGAAGGCGGGCAGGTCTGGTTCAGCCGCTCCGATGATCCCAAGCGCAAGCTGCCCGGCACCTGGGAAATCGCTGAAACGCCTCAGGGCCGCCTGGCTTGCGTGAACACGGCGCGCGCCAATCAGTTGGTGGAGGAGGCGTTGCGCGCCGGGGTCATCATCGAGCTGGATGGTTTTACCGCTCTGAAGCGCGAAGTCCCGTATGGTCAGGAGAAAAGCCGTATCGACTTCCGTTTGGACTATCCCCACGGCGCGGCCTACGTGGAAGTCAAAAGCGTCACCTTGGGGTTTGATGATTCCAGAGTGGCGGCTTTTCCCGACGCGGTGACGCAGCGCGGGGCCAAGCATCTGCGGGAGTTGGCGCACCTGGCGCGGGATGGCGTGCGGGCCGTGCAATTGTATTGCGTCAATCTGTCGGGGATCGACGCAGTGCGCCCGGCCGTGGAAATCGATGCGGCCTACAGTGCGGCATTACGCGAGGCCAAGGCCGCCGGGGTGGAAGTGCTGGCGTATGGCGTGCGCGTCACGGCGCAGGAGATTTGCGTGGAGCGCCGCCTGGACGTGTTGCTCGACTAGGCATCCACCCAAAGGCCATGGGCGTCTTCGCGGCCGGGCACGGCGACCAGGCTTCTACCGGCGCACGGCCCGGCGATGCATTCACCGGTTTCGATCAGAAACAACGCGCCGTGGGTGGCACACCGTATCAAGCTGGCGCTGTCGTCGAGAAACTGGTCCGGCTGCCACTCCAGCGCGACACCGCGATGGGGGCAGCGGTTGATATAGAAGTAAGCGATGCCATCGCGGCGCACGGCCAATAACGTGCAACCGTCGATATTGAAACCGAGGCTGGTGTTGGGCGCGAGCGCGGCGGAGGAGCAGAGAAACTTCATTTCAATCCTTAAGTGCCTTGACGTTCAAATGCAAACAATTATCAAATGCCGGCTTCGCCCGTTGGCTGACGGGGTGCTACGTTCGATGCCAGTCGGAACCCGTCTGTCACCTCGGACAAGCCTCAAAAGCCCTGCCCCTGGAAGGAAACCCTGTTATGCGCCTGAGTGCCAGCGCTATTGCGCTTGTTGTCGGACTGCTGGTCAACCACGGGGCGCTGGCCTCTGAACTGCCGCAACGCTGGGTGAGTGCCGGTGGCGCGTTGTCGGAGTGGGTGGTGGCGTTGGGCGGCGAGCCGAAACTGGTCGGTGTGGACACTACCAGCCAGCATCCCGCAACGCTCAAGGCATTGCCAAGCATCGGTTACCAGCGGCAATTGTCCGCCGAGGGAGTTCTGAGCCTGCGCCCGCACGTGCTTGTAGGTACAGAGGAAATGGGGCCGCCGGCGGCGCTGGCACAGATGCGTAATGCAGGTGTGCAGGTGGAGCTGTTCTCGGCGCAGCCGGATTTGCAGACGTTGAAGAGCAACCTCGGTCACTTGGGTCAGTTGCTCGGCAACGAAGCCCAGGCTGACGCGGTGTTCAGTGAGTACGAACACGCGCTGGTTCGGCACGAAGCCCTCGTTGCGACGATGCAGGCCACTCACAAGGCGCCGGGCGTGTTGTTGCTGGTCGGCAATGCCGGTGGCAAGCCGCTTGTGGCCGGTCGGGGCACGGTCGCGGATTGGGTGTTGCGGCACGCGGGTGGGCGGAATCTGGCGACGCACACCGGTTACAAACCGTTTTCTGCGGAATCGCTGGCGGGGTTGAGCCCGGATGTCCTGGTGTTCGCGGATCGCGCGCTCGGCGGTGATGCGGCGCGTGCCGCGTTGTTCAAGGAAAACCCGATTCTGGCGGCCACACCGGCGGCCAAGCGTGGGCGAGTGCTTGAGCTGGACCCGACCCTGCTGGTCGGCGGGCTGGGGCCGCGTCTGCCGCAGAGCCTGCAAGCCTTGTCGGCGGTGTTTTATCCAGACTCGACTGAATCCGCCCGATGAGCACTCTGGTAAAACCGCGCACCTTGTTTATCGGCTTGACGCTGCTGTGCGGCTTGGCGATCTGGCTGTCTTTGGCATTGGGGCCGGTGAGCCTGCCGTTGTGGGACACCCTGCGTGCGGCTTTGCGCTTGCTGGGCGTGCCGCTCGATGCCCAGGGGCTTGAGCAGGCTGAGCTGATTCTGGGGCAGATTCGTCTGCCGCGCACTCTGCTGGGCCTGGCGGTCGGAGGAGTGTTGGCGCTGTCGGGCGTGGCGATGCAAGGGCTGTTTCGCAACCCGTTGGCGGACCCCGGATTGGTCGGGGTGTCCAGCGGGGCGGCCCTGGGAGCGGCGGTCGCCATAGTCGGTGCTACGTTGCTGGGCGGTTTGCCGGAAGTGTTCGGCCCTTACCTGTTGTCGCTGTGTGCGTTTCTGGGTGGGCTGGGGGTGACTGCGCTGGTTTATCGCCTGGGGCGACGCAATGGTCAGACCCATGTAGCGACCATGCTGCTGGCGGGTATTGCTCTGACTGCGCTCGCCGGTTCGGCCGTCGGATTGTTCACCTACCTGGCGGATGACGCGACGTTGCGTACGCTCACGTTCTGGAACCTGGGCAGCCTGAACGGCGCCAGTTATTCGCGGCTGTGGCCATTGCTGCTGGTGAGTGCCGGCGTGGCGCTATGGTTGCCGCGCCGGGCGAAGGCGTTGAATGCGCTGCTGCTTGGCGAATCCGAAGCGGGTCATTTGGGCATTGATGTTGAACGTCTCAAACGCGAGTTGGTGTTCTGCACTGCCTTGGGGGTGGGCGCGGCGGTGGCTGCGGCGGGCATGATTGGCTTTGTCGGGTTGGTGGTGCCGCACCTGGTTCGGCTGTTGGCCGGGCCCGATCATCGGGTGCTGTTACCTGCTTCGGTGTTGGCGGGCGCAAGCCTATTACTGTTTGCCGACCTGGTCGCACGGCTGGCCTTGGCACCTGCTGAGTTGCCGATTGGAATTGTGACTGCGTTTATCGGTGCGCCGTTTTTTCTCTACTTGCTGTTACGAGGACGCGCCTGATGTTGCGGGTTGAAGCCTTGCAGATCCGCCGTGATCGCAAAACCGTACTGGAGGGCGTCACCCTCGACCTGCTGCCGGGTGAAGTGCTTGGCGTACTGGGTCCCAATGGTGCTGGTAAAAGCACATTGCTGGGGGCGTTGTCGGGTGAATTGCAGGCGGATCAGGGCGCAGTGTGGCTGGATCAGAAAGCACTGGGCGCATGGAGTGGGGCGCAGCGTGCGCAACGCCTGGCGGTGTTGCCGCAGGTGTCCACGCTGGACTTCGCTTTCGGTGTCCAGGACGTGGTCGGCATGGGGCGCCTGCCTCATCAGACGGGCAAGGCGCGTGACGACGAGATTATCAAGGCGGCGTTGCAAGCCGCCGATATCGGGCATTTAAGCGCGCGCAGTTACCTCGCCTTGTCCGGCGGTGAGCGTCAGCGTGTGCACCTGGCGCGCGTATTGGCGCAGGTATGGCCAGGTGAAGCGGGGCAGACCCTGCTGCTGGATGAGCCCACATCGATGCTCGACCCTTTGCACCAACACACCATTTTGCAAGCGGTCCGCTCCTTTGCTGATCAAGGGGCGGCGGTGCTGGTGATCCTGCATGATCTGAACCTGGCCGCACGTTACTGCGACAGGATTCTACTGCTGGCGCAAGGGCGCCCTCATGCACTGGGCACGCCGGTGCAGGTGCTGCAGCCTGAGGCCCTTAAAGCGGTGTTTGGGCTTGAAGTGCTGGTTCAGCCGCATCCGGAACGCGGGCATCCGTTGATCATCGCGCGCTGATACGGGTTTGGCAGGCAAAAAAAGACCCGGCAAGAGCCGGGTCAAATAACCGTGATTAGCCTGATGAGGAGATAATCTGAGCGCCCGAACCAAGGGCCTTTCAGTTATCGGCTGATCTCGCGACCAGTTGTGATAATCATAACGATTCTCATTTGAGAGTCAACCGTTGTTTCGGCTCGCATCAGAGCTTTTCTCAAACGCTCGTTCGAAACATGGGGGTTGGAGGGTGAAAGGTTCAGCTTTTCTGTCGTGCCGCAATTGCATCTACCTGGCGATTCAGTGCTTCCTTGCGCTCGGCAGGTATGTCATTCCAGTGCACATCCAGCAATGCCCCTTCAATCGCATATAACAGCACTTTAGACGCCCGAAATCCGCGGGTCCTGACGGCTCTGTACGCGTCGACCGCGCCCAGGCGACGCAAGTCGGATGCACTGTGGATGCCCACCGCATGCAACCACTGTGCTGAAGTCTTGCCGAGGTTTTTCAGGTGTTGCAGCTCATCGTTCATCAAGCCTCCTTGCGACGGCCGAATGGTTCGGTGGGTATCGTGACCAGGCAAGCCTGAAAAGGAGTGTAGCGCTCAGTAGGAAAAGTGCAGTTCTTTGCTCCGAAGCGGCTTAAACGCTTATAAGAATGGAGTGGTAGCCATGACTGACGCAGCCGCAAGCTCCCGGTTACGCGCTTGCATGACCGGGGCTTAGGTCGTTGGGTTCACTTGGTGCGGTAGCGCAGGCGGGTGCCGAAATTGACCGACATGAGGATTTCATCCGCGGTCAGCTCAGGCGGAAAGTAGGCGCCTGAAATCTGCGCATGCGCCAGGCTGGCGCCTTCCAGCGAGCAACCGCGCAAATCCACGCCGCGCAAATCGGCGGAGCGGAAATACGCGTCGGTGAAATCCACGCCATTGGCGTTCAGCTCGCGCAGGTCCAGCCCACGGAAGTCGCCGCCCCGCATATCGACAATGCCCTCTGTCGGGCGCTCGTGGTTGAAGCCGCGGATATCATCTTTATGCAGGAGCGAGTAGAGCGGAGTATCGAGAAGCTTGGGCTGACTCATGAAGGCGACTCCTGTTGGAATTATGACGCCATTATAGTGCCACTATTTGCAGGTCGCGCGCCTCAAGCAGCGACACGACCAAGAAATATTTCTTACAAGCCTGGCAGACGTTGGCGAATGTGCGCGACCAACGCATCCAATGTCCCGCTCTGATTGGTCTCTACGCGCTTGCTCTGCAACAGTTCTTCGGCCGTCAGCGGATCGCGGTTGGCCTGTTGTTCCTCAATAACGGCGAGGGTCGCGTCGGAAGGGTCGTTTTGTTCCGCCTGACGTTGTGCCAGCCAGCTGGCGATTACCGCGGGTGGCGCATTGCAATCCAGAATCAGAAAAGGCGCACCGGTGGCTTCGGCGACTTTGGCGGCGGCATCGCGCTGTTCGCGTTTGAGGAATGTGGCATCCAGCACCACGGGGAAACCGGCGCGCAGCACGATGGTGGCGATTTCATTCAGGCGTGCGTAGGTCTTGATGCTGGCATCGGCGGCATAGATACCGGCCTGGGGCGTGTTTTCTATCTGCTGTTGGCCGAACAGGCGCTTGCGCTCCACGTCCGAACGCAGGCGTACGGCGCCCAAGGCTTCCACCAGGCGCATGGCAACGTGGCTCTTTCCAACCGCCGACACACCGTGGGTGATCGCCAGAAAGCGCGATGGAATGGTGCTGTAGCTTTCCGCCAGATTGGCGTAGTTGCGGTACTGGCGCAGGGTGGTGGCGCGTTGCACCGGGCTGGCCTCGCTCGGCATGCTGAACAGCGCAACTTTGGCGCGGACCAGGGCGCGGTAGGCTTTGTAGAAGTTCAGCAACTCAAGGCCCTGATAGTCACCGGTCAGCTCCAGGTATTGGCTGATGAAGCGGCGCGCCAGGGACTTGAGCCCGCGATCTTCCAGGTCCATGGCCAGGAAGCCGGTGTCGGCGTAAACGTCGGTGAAGCGAAAGGGCTCGTTGAATTCGATGCAGTCAAAAATGACCACCTGACCATCGATCAGCGTGGCGTTGCCGAGGTGGATATCACCATGGCATTCGCGGGTGAAGCCATCGAGCTTGCGTTGCGCGAGCAGTGGCTTGAGGCGCTCGAAGCTGCTTTCGGCCCAGGCTTGCAGGGCGTCGAGTTGAATCAGGTCGGCCTTGTCGCTGAGGAAAGGCCGAATTTGTTCGAAGTTCTGTCGCACCGGCGCCATCACCTCTTCCGGGGTGCCGGCGGGGTGAGCTTGCGGTACGTGTGGGGCGGTGAGATGAAAGTGCGCGATCTGCCGGGCCATCTCATCGATGTGCGCACTGGTCAGTTCGCCATTGGCCTGCAAGGTGCTCAGCAGCTGGCTTTGCGGAAACTGGCGCATTTTCAGCGCGTATTCGATCACCGGGCCATCACCGCCCAATTGCGGCGATTCGGTGGTGCCGGTAATCGGCAGTACGTCCAGATATAAATCTGTTGTCAGGCGTTGGTTGAGGCGCAGTTCCTCTTTGCAAAAGTGCCCGCGATCGTCCAGGGCGGTGAAGTCCAGGAATCCGAAGTTCATCGGCTTCTTCAGTTTATAGGCATAAGGGCCGGTCAAAATGACCCAGGAGATATGGGTTTCGATGACTTGGAACGCTTCTACCGGATGCGGGTACAACGCCGGGTTTTGCAGGGCTGCGATCAGGGACTGGCTCACGGGCGATCCTTCAGAGTCTGGGGGAAATCATGGTGGGCATTATGGCCGCTGTGGGCGGTCGTGCAAACCGCTGTCCGGCTCATGTTGATCATCGATAAAGTGCGTATAATCCGCCGCCATGACTCGAACCCGATCTCCCCGTTCCCGTAAAAAAACACCCTCCCGCAGCCTGCGCCCCTGGTTGGGCTGGGCGCTCAAGCTCGGCCTTGTCGGTCTTGTCGTGCTCGCCGGCTTTGCGGTGTATCTCGACGCCGTGGTACAGGAGAAATTCTCCGGTAAACGGTGGACCATTCCGGCCAAGGTCTACGCACGCCCGCTGGAGTTGTTCACCGGCCAGAAGCTGAGCAAGGACGACTTCCTCACCGAGCTCGACGCGCTCGGTTATCGTCGTGAACCCGTCAGCAATGGCCCCGGTGCCGCCGCCGTCAGCGGTAACACCGTCGATTTGAACACCCGTGGTTTCCAGTTCTATGAAGGTCTGGAAAAACCTCAGCCGGTACGTGTGCGCTTCTCCGGCGACTATGTAGCCGAACTGTCGTCGCTCAACGGCTCGAAGCTGCCGGTGGTTCGCCTGGAACCGCTGATGATCGGCGGCATTTACCCCAAGAATCTCGAAGATCGCATCCTGATCAAGCTGGACCAGGTGCCGCCGTACCTGCTCGAAACGCTGGTTGCGGTGGAGGATCGCGATTTTTACAGTCACTGGGGCGTCTCGCCCAAGTCGATTGCCCGCGCCATCTGGGTAAATACCTCCGGCGGCAAAATGACCCAGGGCGGCAGTACGCTTACCCAGCAATTGGTCAAGAACTTCTACCTGACCAACGAGCGCAGCCTGACCCGCAAGCTCACTGAAGCCATGATGGCGATGCTGCTTGAGCTGCACTACAGCAAGCAGGAAATTCTCGAGGCTTACCTTAATGAAGTCTTCGTCGGTCAGGACGGCCAGCGCGCGGTGCATGGTTTTGGCCTGGCCAGTCAGTTCTTTTTCGGTCAGCCGCTGTCCGAATTGAAGCTGCATCAGGTCGCACTGCTGGTCGGCATGGTCAAGGGCCCGTCCTATTACAACCCGCGTCGCAACCCGGAGCGCGCGCTGGAACGCCGTAACCTGGTGCTGGACGTGCTGGAGCAGCAGGGTGTCGCAACCGCCGAGCAGGTTGCCGCAGCCAAGAAAATGCCGCTGGGCGTGACCTCGCGTGGCAAGTTGGCGGACAGCTCCTTCCCCGGCTTTATCGACCTGGTCAAACGCCAGTTGCGTGAAGACTACCGCGACGAAGACTTGACCGAGGAAGGCCTGCGGATCTTCACCAGCTTCGATCCGATCCTGCAGATGAAGGCCGAAGCATCGGTCAACGACACCTTCAAGCGCCTGACCGGCCGCAAGGGTTCCGATGAAGTGGAAGCGGCAATGGTCGTGACCAATCCTGAGACGGGTGAAGTGCAGGCCATGATCGGCAGTCGTCAGGCCAGCTTCGCCGGATTCAATCGGGCCTTGGATGCTGTGCGTCCGATTGGCTCGCTGGTCAAGCCGGCGGTGTATTTGACGGCGTTGGAAAAACCGAACAAGTACACGCTCACCAGCTGGCTCTCGGACGATCCGCTGTCGGTCAAGGGCGCCGATGGCCAGGTCTGGACCCCCCAGAACTTTGATCGCCGTTCCCATGGCACGGTATTTCTGTACCAGGGGTTGGCGCACTCCTACAACATCTCCACGTCTCGGCTTGGCTTGGAAGTCGGGGTGCCGAGCGTGCTCAAGACGCTGGCGCGCCTGGGCATCGAGCGGGAATTCCCGGCGTTCCCATCGATCCTGCTGGGCGCCGGCGCCATGACGCCAATGGAAGTTGCAACCATGTACCAGACCCTGGCCAACGGTGGCTTCAACACGCCGATGCGCGGTATTCGCAGCGTATTGACGGCCGAGGGTGAACCGCTCAAGCGCTATCCGTTCCAGATTCAGCAGCGTTTCGACGCGGGTTCCATCTACCTGATCCAGAACGCTATGCAGCGCGTGATGCGCGAAGGTACTGGCAGTTCGGTCTATAAAGTGCTGCCTTCGAATCTGACGTTGGCGGGCAAGACGGGTACCAGTAACGATTCGCGCGACAGCTGGTTCGCAGGTTTTGGACAGGATGTGCTGGCTGTCGTGTGGTTGGGCCGTGACGATAATGGCAAGACGCCGTTCACCGGTGCCACGGGGGCGTTGCAGGTCTGGACCAGTTTCATGCGCAAGGCCGACCCGCTTCCGTTGAACATGCCGCAGCCGGACAACATTGTGCAGGCCTGGATTGATCCACACACCGGCCAGGGCTCCGATGCGAACTGTCCGGGGGCGGTGCAGATGCCGTATATTCGCGGCAGCGAACCACCACCCGGTGCCGCGTGCGGTGGCGGTGCCCCTGCTGACGCGGAATCGGTGATGGACTGGGTCAAGGGCTGGATGAATTAAGCAAAGAGGGTTTCAAGTGAACAAGTGGTGGATTCCAGCTATTACAGCGCTGGCTTTGCTCAGCGGTTGCTCCAGCGTGCAGCGCGGTTCCATTCCCGTGGTGGACTCGAGCACAGCCGTTTCCAATAGCGACCGTATCTCGGCCAATGGCGGCTTCCGCCAGACCGTGACCAAGCGTCCTGTGCAGGCCGCGGCCCAAGCGGTGCCGCAGGATTCGGGCGTGGTAGTGATGGTTCCCGGCGGCGGTGCTGCCACAGCGGCGCCGATCAGCGCTGAGCCGTGGACGCCAGGGCCAAGCACTTCCGGGCCGATCGATGCCACGCCGATTCAGACGGCGCCAGTCAATCAGGGCACCTATAACATGCCATCGTCGCCGAGCGGCATTCCGTCGTCTTCCAATGCGGGTGGCCTGTCGGCTGATGAGCAGTTGGACGGGCCGGTGCTGGCCTTGCTGACTACCGCGCAACAGCAGCAGGCAGGCGGCGATTTGAATGGCGCATCGTCCAGCCTTGAACGTGCGCAACGTGTTGCGCCGCGTGAGCCTCAGGTTCTGTATCGCTTGGCGCAGGTGCGCATGGCCCAGGGCGACGCGCCGCAGGCTGAACAGTTCGCGCGTCGCGGTCTCAGCCTGGCCAATGGTCGGCCTGACCTGCAAGCCAGCCTATGGGCTTTGATCGGTGATGCGCGCGCGGCGCAGGGTGATGCCGCCGGTGCGGCCCAGGCTCGGCAGAAAGCCAAGGTCAACCTCTGATGGATGGGCGTTTTCATGCGATTGCCGAACAGTTATTGCTGATCGAGCGGGAATTGCGTGTGCAGGGCTGGTGGGACGAGACGCCTCCCAGCCCTGAGGCGCTCAGGAGTGTCGAGCCGTTTTCGGTGGACACGCTGGACTTTCATCAATGGCTGCAGTGGGTTTTCCTGGCGCGCATGAAGCACATCCTTGAGCAGGATCTGCCTCTGCCCGGCGCATCGGGAATTCTGGAAATGGCCGAGATGGTCTACGCCGACCGGCCTGTGGAAAGCCTCGGGCTGCGCAATGCGCTGAAAAAGTTCGATCAATTGATCGTCGGCGCTCGTTAATTGCCTGACTGCCGGCTTTTTCGGCAGTCTTGCGCATATTTCTACCGCTTGACGACATTCAGGCGAGTTTTATCCCTCCTCACAGCCCTTTCTTATGCGTTCTCATGCGCTTAGTTGGAAAAAAGCGCAATTATTGCTTGACTTGAACGGCCTGAAACAGAAGAATCCAAAGTCCGCTGTATCGGGACTGCCAGAAGCAGGCCCGCTCAGCAGATCATGAGGCGCACATCCGCGCCGACCTGTTACACCCGCAACGCGTTACCTCGCGCTGGGTGGGAAAAGCCCGCAACACTTGGGACGATCCCAATACTTGCTCAGTCAGTGCTGACGTAGTCGGCGACCACCGTCGCTCATGCTCTGTTGAGAAGTAAACCTATTAAGACCCGTCGGTTTTCAACGGACGGTATTCTGGCGTTTTAGAGGTGAACAACGTGGAGCTTTTATCTGGTGGTGAGATGCTCGTCCGCTTTTTGCGTGACGAAGGCGTCGACTATATCTACGGGTACCCAGGTGGTGCTCTTCTGCATGTTTACGACGCGCTGTTCAAGGAACCGGCTGTTACCCACATCCTGGTTCGCCACGAACAAGCCGCGACCCATATGGCTGACGGCTATGCCCGTGCCACCGGTAAAGCCGGTGTGGTGCTGGTAACGTCAGGCCCAGGCGCAACCAATGCCATTACCGGCATCGCGACTGCTTATATGGACTCCATCCCAATGGTGATCATTTCCGGCCAGGTTGCCAGCACCATGGTCGGTACCGACGCATTCCAGGAAACCGATATGATCGGTATCTCCCGGCCGATCGTGAAACACAGCTTCATGATCAAGCATGCCTCGGAAATTCCGGAAGTCATGAAAAAGGCGTTCTACCTCGCGCAGTCCGGTCGTCCGGGCCCTGTGGTGGTCGATATTCCGAAAGACATGACCAACCCGGCGGAGAAATTCGAATACATTTTTCCGAAGAAAGCCAAATTGCGCTCCTACAGCCCGGCCGTCCGTGGGCACTCGGGTCAAATTCGCAAGGCAGCGGAAATGCTCCTGGCGGCCAAGCGTCCCGTGCTGTACTCGGGGGGTGGCGTGATCCTGGGCGGTGGCTCCGCGCCGCTGACCGAACTGGCCAAGCTGCTCAACCTGCCGGTAACCAATACCTTGATGGGCCTCGGTGCATTCCCGGGTTCGGATCGTCAGTTCGTCGGCATGCTCGGTATGCACGGCAGCTACACCGCCAACCTGACCATGCACCACGCGGATGTCATTCTGGCGGTTGGCGCGCGGTTCGACGACCGTGTGATCAATGGCGCGAGCAAGTTTTGCCCGAATGCCAAGATCATCCACATCGACATTGACCCTGCATCCATCTCCAAGACCATCAAGGCCGATGTGCCGATCGTGGGGCCGGTGGAAAGCGTATTGACTGAAATGGTGGCAGCGCTCAAGGACATCGGTGAAGCGCCGAATAAGGAGTTTGTCGCCAGTTGGTGGAAGCAGATCGACGAATGGCGCGGTGATCGCGGCCTGTTCCCGTACGACAAGGGCGACGGCAGCATCATCAAGCCCCAAACCGTGATCGAAACCCTCTGCGAAGTGACCAAGGGCGACGCCTTTGTGACCTCCGACGTGGGGCAGCACCAGATGTTCGCTGCGCAGTACTACAAGTTCGACAAGCCGAACCGCTGGATCAACTCCGGTGGCCTGGGCACGATGGGCTTTGGTTTCCCAGCGGCCATGGGGGTGAAGCTGAGCTTCCCGGAGGCGGACGTTGCGTGCGTCACCGGCGAAGGCAGCATCCAGATGAACATCCAGGAGCTGTCGACGTGCCTGCAGTACGGCCTTCCCGTGAAGATCGTCTGCTTGAACAACGGCGTGCTGGGCATGGTTCGTCAGTGGCAGGACATGAGCTACGGTAGCCGTCACTCCCACTCCTACATGGAATCGTTGCCGGACTTCGTCAAGTTGGTTGAAGCCTATGGCCACGTCGGCATTCGCATCACCGATCTGAAAGATCTGAAGCCTAAGATGGAAGAGGCGTTCGCCATGAAGGATCGCCTGGTGTTCATCGATATTCAGGTGGATACCAGCGAGCACGTCTACCCGATGCAGATCAAAGACGGCTCTATGCGCGACATGTGGCTGAACAAGACGGAGCGTACTTAATCATGCGGCATATTATCTCCCTGCTTCTGGAGAACGAACCCGGCGCCCTGTCGCGTGTTGTCGGCCTGTTTTCACAACGTAACTACAACATCGAAAGCCTGACCGTGGCCCCAACCGAAGATCCGACCCTGTCGCGTCTGACGTTGACCACCGTCGGCCACGATGAGGTGATCGAGCAGATCACCAAAAACCTCAACAAGCTGATCGAAGTGGTCAAGTTGGTCGACCTGTCGGAAAGCGCCCATATCGAGCGCGAGCTGATGCTGGTTAAAGTCAAGGCCACGGGCGCCCAGCGTGCCGAGATCAAGCGCACTACCGATATTTATCGCGGGCAGATCGTCGATGTGAGCGCCAGTGTTTATACCGTTCAACTGACCGGTACGAGCGACAAGCTGGACAGCTTCATCCAGTCGATCGGGACGGCCTCGATTTTGGAAACCGTCCGCAGTGGTGTCACCGGGATTGCCCGTGGCGACAAAGTACTCAGCATCTAAACCAAATTAGCGAATGGCCTTACGGCCTGGATATATAGAGGAACCTCATGAAAGTTTATTACGATAAAGATTGTGACCTGTCGATCATCCAGGGCAAGAAAGTCGCCATCATCGGCTACGGCTCCCAAGGTCACGCGCAAGCCTGCAACCTGAAAGACTCCGGCGTTGACGTGACTGTCGGCCTGCGCAAAGGCTCGGCCACCGTGGCCAAGGCTGAAGCCCACGGCCTGAAAGTGACGGACGTCGCTTCCGCCGTTGCTGCTGCCGACCTGGTCATGATCCTGACCCCGGACGAGTTCCAGTCTTCGCTGTACAAGAACGAAATCGAGCCGAACATCAAAAAAGGCGCCACCCTGGCGTTCTCCCACGGCTTCGCGATCCACTACAACCAGGTTGTGCCGCGCGCCGACCTCGACGTAATCATGATCGCGCCGAAAGCACCGGGCCATACCGTGCGTTCCGAGTTCGTCAAAGGCGGTGGTATCCCTGACTTGATCGCGATCTACCAGGACGCGTCGGGCAACGCCAAGAACGTTGCGCTGTCCTACGCCGCCGGCGTGGGTGGCGGTCGTACCGGCATCATCGAAACCACCTTCAAGGACGAGACCGAAACCGACCTGTTCGGCGAGCAAGCCGTTCTGTGCGGCGGTACCGTTGAGCTGGTTAAAGCCGGTTTCGAAACCCTGGTTGAAGCTGGCTACGCGCCGGAAATGGCCTACTTCGAATGCCTGCACGAACTGAAGCTGATCGTTGACCTCATGTACGAAGGCGGTATCGCCAACATGAACTACTCGATCTCCAACAACGCCGAATACGGCGAGTACGTGACTGGCCCGGAAGTCATCAACGCCGAGTCCCGTCAGGCCATGCGTAACGCCCTGAAACGCATTCAGGACGGCGAATACGCCAAAATGTTCATCAGCGAAGGCGCTACCGGCTACCCTTCGATGACCGCGAAGCGTCGTAACAATGCTGCTCACGGTATCGAAGTCATCGGCGAGCAACTGCGCTCGATGATGCCGTGGATCGGTGCCAACAAGATCGTCGACAAAGCCAAGAACTAAGTCGTACGCATCAGCGAAAAACGCGGCTTAGGCCGCGTTTTTTCGTTTGGGTCGCCGGTTCTGGTATAAAGCTGCATCGTTTGCTGGCGAACACTCGCCGCACGTCTTTGTTGAATTTTTCAAACTGTTGCAAGGTAAAGTCCATGAGCGAACGTCCCGAAGAGCCAAGCCAGGCTTCTGACGCCGAAAGCCTGCTGCCGATCGATGAACATGTCGAAGAAGGGCATGACGCGGAAGGTCGCAAGGTCCGGCATCGTGGCATCTATCTTCTGCCCAACCTGTTTACGACTGCGAACCTGTTTGCTGGGTTCTACTCCATCATCAACTCCATGAGCGCGCAAAGCGCGTTGGCGGCGGGTGATGCCGTAAGCGCCAGCAAATATTTCGGCTTTGCCGCCATCGCGATTTTCGTGGCCATGGTGCTCGACGGCCTGGATGGTCGTGTGGCGCGAATGACGAATACGCAAAGCGCTTTCGGGGCCGAATACGACTCGCTGTCGGATATGGTCGCGTTTGGTGTTGCCCCGGCCTTGCTGGCATTTGCCTGGGCGTTGGGTGATATGGGCAAGGTCGGCTGGATGGTCGCCTTCATTTATGTCGCGGGTGCCGCGCTGCGTCTGGCGCGCTTCAATACTCAAGTGGGCACCGCCGACAAGCGTTATTTCATTGGATTGGCCAGCCCTGCCGCTGCGGGTGTGGTAGCGGGCATCGTCTGGGCGTTCAGTGACTACGGCATCCAGGGGTCGAAAATGTCGTTCCTGGTGGCACTGATGGTTGCCGCTGCTGGGATGCTGATGGTGAGTAACATCAAGTACAACAGCTTCAAGGAGCTGGATCTCAAGGGGCGGGTGCCTTTCGTGGCGATTCTTGTGGTGGTGTTGGTGTTCGCTGTGGTGTTCAGCGACCCGCCGCGTATTCTGCTGCTGGCGTTCCTGGCTTATGCAGCGTCGGGGCCGATTCAATATCTGCTGCGTCTGCGTCGGGACAAAACGCTGCCTTAATGTAATTTCGCCCATACTCCGCAGTCTATTGGTGCATCAGTTCTCCAACGCTGCGGAGTTGCCATGTTAATTAAATCGCCTAAAGCGTCCGATTGCCACGAATCGGATGTCACCCCCGAGTCCTTCTACCTCTCTCGCCGCAGCTTGCTCGGTGGTGCGCTTGCCAGCATTGCCACCAGCAGCTTGCCACGCTGGGCGAGCGCGGATGAAGCTGCCCGTTATGCCGACGTCGAGCCGGGCAGGGCGCCTGGCTGGTTTGCCGAGAAGCTGCCTGCTACAAAGTGGCAAGCGATAACGGTCAAGGATGAGGCCATCACGCCATTCAAAGACGCAACGCACTACAACAACTTCTACGAGTTCGGTACCGACAAGGGGGATCCGGCGAAAAACGCCGGTTCGCTCAAGACTGAGCCCTGGAGTGTTGTGATTGATGGTGAGGTTGCAAAGCCTGGGCGTTATGCCCTGGAAGATTTCATTAAGCCTTATCAATTGGAAGAGCGCATCTACCGGCTGCGGTGTGTCGAAGCGTGGTCGATGGTTATTCCATGGATAGGGTTTCCGATTGCAGCCCTGCTCAAGCAGGTCGAGCCGACTTCCAAGGCCAAGTACATCCGTTTCGAAACCCTGCAGGATCCTAAGAGCATGCCGGGTCAACGTTCCAGCTTCGCCTTGATTGATTGGCCATATGTAGAAGGTTTGCGTCTGGACGAGGCAATGAACCCTTTGGCGATTCTTGCCGTGGGCATGTATGGGCGGGAGCTGCCTAACCAGAATGGCGCACCCTTGCGTCTTGTTGTGCCTTGGAAGTATGGCTTCAAGAGTGTGAAGTCAATTGTCCGCATCAGTCTTGTCAGTGAGCAACCGAAAACCACCTGGCAAAGCATCGCTGCGGATGAGTATGGGTTTTATGCGAATGTGAATCCTACGGTCGATCATCCTCGTTGGACACAGGCCCGTGAGCGTCGGCTGCCGAGCGGCCTATTCAGTCCCAATGTGCGTGAAACGCAAATGTTCAATGGGTACTCGCAAGAGGTGGCGTCTCTTTATACGGGCCTCGATCTGCGGAAGAACTATTGATGCGTCAACTTATCTGGCGTGTTGCCGTCTTTATAGCCGTGGCGATATGGCCGTTGTATTGGCTATACCAGGCATGGAGTTCTGCACTTGGCCCCGATCCGGGCAAGGTGTTGGTTGATCGGTTGGGTCTGGGGACCTTGATCCTGCTACTGATCACTCTGGCAATGACCCCGATGCAGAAGCTCACTGGATGGTCGGGATGGATAGCGGTGCGCCGGCAGTTGGGGTTGTGGTGCTTTGCTTATGTGGTGCTGCACTTGGCGGCCTATGGTGTCTTTGTTCTGGGGCTGGATTGGTCGCAACTGGGAGTGGAGCTGCGCAAGCGCCCGTACATTATTGTCGGAGCGTTGGGTTTCCTGGGTTTGTCAGCGTTGGCAGTGACATCGAATCGCTATAGTCAGCGCCGGCTGGGTAAGCGTTGGAAGAAGCTGCATCGTCTTGTGTACGTAATTCTTGGGCTTGGCTTGTTGCATATGCTGTGGATCGTGAGGGCGGATCTTAAAGAATGGGCCGTCTACGCCTCTCTAGGTGCGGCGCTTCTGGTCTTGCGAATTCCCCCGGTTATGCGGCGTATCCCGCGGGTTATCGCGAAAAAATCATCTTTCGCGACAAAAGCATAATTAACGCTTGACGGCAGATTCCAGAAGTCTATAATTCGCCCCACTTCCGGCGCAGTCGAAACGGAAAACTCTTGGTAAACAAAGAGTTACGCAGAATTCGACAGCGGATCGCTTCAGTTCATCGAAGCTCAGAAGGAGTTGGTAGAGCAAGGTTGTTTGGCTCTATTAACGTTTCGATCTTCTCGGTCGAAAGCGGAGAAAAAGAGGTGTTGACAGCAGCGTGTAACGCTGTAGAATTCGCCTCCCGCTAACGAGAGATCGGAAGCGCAAGTGGTTGAAGTTGTTGAAGAAATCTTCGAAAACTTCTGAAAATAATCACTTGACAGCAAATGAGGCTGCTGTAGAATGCGCGCCTCGGTTGAGACGAAAGATCTTAACCAACCGCTCTTTAACAACTGAATCAAGCAATTCGTGTGGGTGCTTGTGGAGTCAGACTGATAGTCAACAAGATTATCAGCATCACAAGTTACTCCGCGAGAAATCAAAGATGTAACCAACGATTGCTGAGCCAAGTTTAGGGTTTCTTAAAAACCCAAAGATGTTTGAACTGAAGAGTTTGATCATGGCTCAGATTGAACGCTGGCGGCAGGCCTAACACATGCAAGTCGAGCGGTAGAGAGAAGCTTGCTTCTCTTGAGAGCGGCGGACGGGTGAGTAATGCCTAGGAATCTGCCTGGTAGTGGGGGATAACGTTCGGAAACGGACGCTAATACCGCATACGTCCTACGGGAGAAAGCAGGGGACCTTCGGGCCTTGCGCTATCAGATGAGCCTAGGTCGGATTAGCTAGTTGGTGGGGTAATGGCTCACCAAGGCGACGATCCGTAACTGGTCTGAGAGGATGATCAGTCACACTGGAACTGAGACACGGTCCAGACTCCTACGGGAGGCAGCAGTGGGGAATATTGGACAATGGGCGAAAGCCTGATCCAGCCATGCCGCGTGTGTGAAGAAGGTCTTCGGATTGTAAAGCACTTTAAGTTGGGAGGAAGGGCCATTACCTAATACGTGATGGTTTTGACGTTACCGACAGAATAAGCACCGGCTAACTCTGTGCCAGCAGCCGCGGTAATACAGAGGGTGCAAGCGTTAATCGGAATTACTGGGCGTAAAGCGCGCGTAGGTGGTTTGTTAAGTTGGATGTGAAATCCCCGGGCTCAACCTGGGAACTGCATTCAAAACTGACTGACTAGAGTATGGTAGAGGGTGGTGGAATTTCCTGTGTAGCGGTGAAATGCGTAGATATAGGAAGGAACACCAGTGGCGAAGGCGACCACCTGGACTGATACTGACACTGAGGTGC
>NZ_CP117444.1:0-4657500 GCF_030687695.1 Pseudomonas sp. FP2254 | reverse complement strand
AGAAGCTTGCTGGAGGTATCAGAAGTGCGAATGCTGACATGAGTAACGACAATGGGTGTGAAAAACACCCACGCCGAAAGACCAAGGTTTCCTGCGCAACGTTAATCGACGCAGGGTTAGTCGGTCCCTAAGGCGAGGCTGAAAAGCGTAGTCGATGGAAAACAGGTTAATATTCCTGTACTTCTGGTTATTGCGATGGAGGGACGGAGAAGGCTAGGCCAGCTTGGCGTTGGTTGTCCAAGTTTAAGGTGGTAGGCTGAGATCTTAGGTAAATCCGGGATCTTAAGGCCGAGAGCTGATGACGAGTCATCTTTTAGATGACGAAGTGGTTGATGCCATGCTTCCAAGAAAAGCTTCTAAGCTTCAGGTAACCAGGAACCGTACCCCAAACCGACACAGGTGGTTGGGTAGAGAATACCAAGGCGCTTGAGAGAACTCGGGTGAAGGAACTAGGCAAAATGGCACCGTAACTTCGGGAGAAGGTGCGCCGGTGAGGGTGAAGGACTTGCTCCGTAAGCTCATGCCGGTCGAAGATACCAGGCCGCTGCGACTGTTTATTAAAAACACAGCACTCTGCAAACACGAAAGTGGACGTATAGGGTGTGACGCCTGCCCGGTGCCGGAAGGTTAATTGATGGGGTTAGCTAACGCGAAGCTCTTGATCGAAGCCCCGGTAAACGGCGGCCGTAACTATAACGGTCCTAAGGTAGCGAAATTCCTTGTCGGGTAAGTTCCGACCTGCACGAATGGCGTAACGATGGCGGCGCTGTCTCCACCCGAGACTCAGTGAAATTGAAATCGCTGTGAAGATGCAGTGTATCCGCGGCTAGACGGAAAGACCCCGTGAACCTTTACTATAGCTTTGCACTGGACTTTGAATTTGCTTGTGTAGGATAGGTGGGAGGCTTTGAAGCGTGGACGCCAGTCTGCGTGGAGCCATCCTTGAAATACCACCCTGGCAACTTTGAGGTTCTAACTCAGGTCCGTTATCCGGATCGAGGACAGTGTATGGTGGGTAGTTTGACTGGGGCGGTCTCCTCCTAAAGAGTAACGGAGGAGTACGAAGGTGCGCTCAGACCGGTCGGAAATCGGTCGTAGAGTATAAAGGCAAAAGCGCGCTTGACTGCGAGACAGACACGTCGAGCAGGTACGAAAGTAGGTCTTAGTGATCCGGTGGTTCTGTATGGAAGGGCCATCGCTCAACGGATAAAAGGTACTCCGGGGATAACAGGCTGATACCGCCCAAGAGTTCATATCGACGGCGGTGTTTGGCACCTCGATGTCGGCTCATCACATCCTGGGGCTGAAGCCGGTCCCAAGGGTATGGCTGTTCGCCATTTAAAGTGGTACGCGAGCTGGGTTTAGAACGTCGTGAGACAGTTCGGTCCCTATCTGCCGTGGACGTTTGAGATTTGAGAGGGGCTGCTCCTAGTACGAGAGGACCGGAGTGGACGAACCTCTGGTGTTCCGGTTGTCACGCCAGTGGCATTGCCGGGTAGCTATGTTCGGAATAGATAACCGCTGAAAGCATCTAAGCGGGAAACTAGCCTCAAGATGAGATCTCACTGGAACCTTGAGTTCCCTGAAGGGCCGTCGAAGACTACGACGTTGATAGGTTGGGTGTGTAAGCGCTGTGAGGCGTTGAGCTAACCAATACTAATTGCCCGTGAGGCTTGACCATATAACACCCAAGCAATTTGAGTCGAAAGGCCAGATTGCGGTGTGTGAAGACGCAATGAACCGAAAGTTCGACGCTCACAAAACACCGACAGCTGTCACATACCCAATTTGCTGAAGCGAGGCCATCTGGCCGCGACTCAGTACCCGAATTTCTTGACGACCATAGAGCATTGGAACCACCTGATCCCATCCCGAACTCAGCAGTGAAACGATGCATCGCCGATGGTAGTGTGGGGTTTCCCCATGTGAGAGTAGGTCATCGTCAAGATTAAATTCCGAAACCCCAATTGCGAGAGCAGTTGGGGTTTTGTTTTGGGCGCTCGAAAAGCGCCACGGGCGTCAGCGTCGTCATCAATGCTAAAGTCCATACCCCCGATTTTGCTTTCCCAAGGAAGCTGTTATGCCGGATGCGGAGTCCCTCAGCGCTGGATTCATGGTGGTTCACGGTAACCGCTTGGATGAGCTGCGCAGCCTGGTGGTGAGCTGGATGCGCCGGTATCCCCTCGCGCCCCTGGAAAACGAAATTGCGTTGGTACAAAGCAACGGTATCGCCCAGTGGCTCAAACTGGCACTGGCTGAAGATCCAGAAGATGACGACATGGGCGGCTGCGGCATTGCCGCCGCCATTGATGTGCAACTTCCTGGCAGTTTTATGTGGCAGCTCTATCGCATGGTTCTGGGCCGCGATGAAATCCCGCCCAAATCCCTGCTCGACAAAGCCCCACTCACCTGGCGCCTTATGCGCCTGCTGCCGGAACTGATCAACCAACCACACTTCGAACCGTTGCAGCGCTTCCTCACCCACGACACCGACCTGCGTAAGCGCTATCAATTGGCTGAGCGCCTGGCTGACCTGTTTGACCAATATCAGGTCTACCGTGCTGACTGGCTGGAGGATTGGGCCGCCGGCCGCCATCAACTTCGCAACGGGCGAGGTGAAACCAAACCCCTGAACCCGGCGAACTGCTGGCAAGCAGAATTGTGGCGTGCATTGCTGCTGGACGTTGGGGAAGAGGGTATGTCTGAAAGCCGTGCCGGCGTGCACCAGCGCTTCATCGAGCGGATCAATTCGCTTGAGCAGGCCCCGTCCGGCCTGCCTTCACGAGTCATTGTTTTCGGCATCTCTTCCTTGCCGGCCCAGGCTCTTGAAGCACTCGCCGGGTTGGCTCGTTTCAGTCAGGTCCTGCTGTGCGTACACAACCCCTGTCGCCATCATTGGTCCGACATCGTCGCCGACAAAGACCTGCTTCGTAACGAATACAAACGGCAGGCGCGCAAGTCCGGCATGCCCATCAGTATCGACCCGCAAACCCTGCACCAGCACGCCCATCCGTTGTTGGCCGCCTGGGGCAAACAGGGGCGCGACTACATCAGCCTGCTGGACAGTTACGACGACCCTAACAGCTACCGCGCCGCATTCCGCGATGGACGCATAGACCTATTCAGCGACAGTGAGCCCACCACGCTGCTCAATCAGTTGCAGGACGATATCCTCGAACTGCGCCCGCTCAATGAAACCCGCGCTCTATGGCCCGCTGTCGACCTGCAGCGTGACACGTCAATCCGCTTCCACATCGCCCACAGCGCTCAACGCGAAGTCGAAGTGCTCCACGACCAATTGCTGCACCGCTTCAGTGCCGACGCCACGCTGCGACCTCGGGACATCATCGTCATGGTCCCGGATGTCGACAGCTACGCGCCGCACATTCGCGCCGTGTTCGGCCAACTCGAGCGCAATGATCCGCGCTTCATCCCATTCACCTTGACCGACCAGGGGCAACGTGGACGCGACCCTCTGCTGATCGCCGTGGAGCACTTGCTCAAACTCCCCGACAGCCGTTTTCCTGTCAGCGAAATTCTTGATCTGCTCGACGTGCCCGCCCTGCGCGAACGCTTTGCGATCAAAGAGCGCGACTTGCCGACGCTGCACCGCTGGATCGAAGGGGCCGGCATTCGCTGGGGGCTCAACGCGCAACAACGTGCCAGCCTGGGCCTGCCCGCTGAGCTTGAGCAGAACAGCTGGCGATTCGGGCTGCGCCGCATGTTGCTGGGATACGCAGTCGGTAGCGGTGCGGCCTGCGAAGGTATTGAGCCCTACGATGAGATCGGCGGTCTTGATGCCGCGCTGATCGGCCCGCTGGTCGCGTTGCTTGATGCACTGAGTGATGCTCACCAGGCCTTGTCCGAACCGACTACTCCCCAACAATGGGGCGAACGCCTGCAACGCTTGATGCAGCGGTTCTTCCTGGCCAGCAGCGAACATGATGACTATCTCCTGAGCCAACTTGAGCAACTGCGGGAAACCTGGCTCGAAACCTGCGAGTCTGTCGGTCTGCAGGATGAGTTACCACTCACCGTGGTCCGTGAAGCCTGGCTGGCCGGTCTGGACCAGGGCCGGTTGTCCCAGCGTTTTCTTGCCGGCGCTGTCAATTTCTGCACCCTGATGCCGATGCGCGCTATCCCCTTCAAACTCGTCTGTCTGCTGGGTATGAACGATGGCGATTACCCCCGTGCGCAGCCGCCACTGGACTTCGACCTGATGGGCAGCGATTACCGCCCTGGCGACCGATCGCGCCGCGAAGATGACCGTTACCTGCTGCTCGAGGCCCTGCTCTCGGCCCGCGACCAGCTCTACATCAGTTGGGTCGGCCGTAGCATCCGAGACAATAGTGAGCGCCCGGCTTCGGTGCTGATCGGCCAGCTGCGCGATCATCTCGCCAGCGGCTGGAAGCACGTAACAAGTGATGAACCGCTCATCGACGCCCTGACTCAGGAACACCCCTTGCAGCCCTTCAGCGCCCGCTATTTCCACGCGGGCGATCCATTGTTCAGCTACGCCCGTGAATGGCAGCTGCTGCACGAGGCCACATCCACTGCCGCGCCGGAGCCCGAGCTGACGCAACACCAGCAAGAAGAACCGCTAAGCCTCGGTCAGTTGCAGGATTTCCTGCGCAACCCGGTCAAGCACTTCTTCAGTCAGCGCCTGAAAGTATTCTTTGAGGCCGCCGAAGTTCCGCTCGCCGATGAAGAACCTTTTGTCCTGGACGCCCTGCAACGCTACAACCTGAGCGAAAGCCTGCTCAATGCTGCACTGAGCCAGCCGGATCACCTCGACCAGGCGCTCAAGGCCCAGGCCCAGCGTCTGCAGGGCAGTGGTCTGTTGCCCATGGTTGGTTTCGGCGAGTGCCTGCGCAACGAACTGATCGAGCCCTTGCCCGATCTGCTGCAACGCTACCAGCAATTGCTGGCCCTATGGCCAACTCCTCACACCGCTGCCGAACCGGTCAGTTTTGAGCATCAAGGGATCAGGCTCGAAGGCTGGGTCAGCGGCCTGCATCGGCGCAGTGATGGCGGATTGCTCAGCGTGAGCACCATCCCGAACAGCATCGGCTCGATCAAGACGCGCAAGTGGCATCGTCTGATCCGCCCTTGGGTCAATCACGTGGTGGGCTGCGCCTGCGGACTGCCCTTGAGTACTGGCCTGGTGGCCAGCGACGACACCTTACTCCTGGCTCCGCTGGCCCCGACGCTCGCCCAGGACATCCTCGGCAACCTGCTCCTGGCCTGGCACAGCGGTATGCGCAAGCCACTGCCGGTGGCCGTCAAGACCGCATTTGCGTGGCTGGGCCAAACCGATCCGGCCAAAGCCCATGCCGCGGCGAGCAAAGCCTATGAAGGCGACGGCCTGACCACCGACGGCGAACGGAGAGAGAGCCCTGCGCTCACGCGCCAATTCCCGGACTACGCAGCGCTAACGGCCAGCGAAGAATTCGAGGGTTGGTGCGAAGCGCTCTATCGACCGATGATCAATGCGCCGTGGCGATCACTCACTGGCGAGGAGGGCGGCGCATGAGCAGTAAACCCTTGGCGCTGGCCTTCCCACTTAAGGGCAGCCAGCTGATTGAGGCCAGCGCCGGCACCGGCAAGACCTTCACCATCTCCGCCTTGTACCTGCGCCTGGTGCTTGGCCACGGCGGCGATGAGTGGGGCTTTGGGCGGGAATTGCTGCCGCCGCAGATCCTGGTAGTGACGTTTACCGACGCCGCCACTAAAGAACTGCGTGAACGCATTCGCATTCGTCTGGCCGAAGCCGCGCGGTTCTTCCGCGACGAGATCCCATCACCCGACGCATTAATCACCGACCTGCGCGCGCACTATGCGCCGCAACAGTGGCATGCCTGCGCCAACCGCCTGGACATCGCGGCCCAGTGGATGGACGAAGCGGCCGTCTCCACCATCCACAGTTGGTGCCAGCGCATGCTGCGCGAGCACGCGTTCGACAGCGGCAGCCTGTTTACCCAGACGTTGGAAACCGATCACAGCGACCTGCTCGGCGAGGTGCTGCGCGATTACTGGCGACTGTTCTGCTACCCGATGCACGACGATGCGCTCAACTGGGTGCGCACCCACTGGGGCGGTCCCGCTGCGTTGATGCCGCGCGTGCGCGCGCTGTTCGGCAGTGAACGGCCCAGCGACGACACACGCGCCCCCGCCGAATTGATCAACGCTTGTCTGCAGGAGCGTCGCGAGGCGCTGGTCGCCCTCAAAGCGCCCTGGCAACAGTGGGCCGCCGAACTGCGCGATCTCTGCCTGCAAGCCGTGGCCGCCAAAGCCGTCGACGGTCGTAAGATGCAGGCACGGTATTTCGAGCCCTGGTTTGAAAAAATCAGCGCCTGGGCGAACGATGAAACCCTGGAACAACTGGATATCGGCACCGGTTTCAGTCGCCTCACGCCCGAGGGTATGGCCGAAGCCTGGAAAGACGAACCGCCCCGGCATCCCGGCATCGAGGCCATGGCCACTCTCAAGGCCAGCCTCGACGCGTTGCCGAGCCCCGACGCCGCCGTGCTACAACACGCGGCCGCCTGGGTGAGCAAACGGTTCGAAGAAGAAAAACGCCGCCGCGCCGAAATGGGCTTCGACGACATGCTGATCCGCCTTAACGCCGCCCTTCAAGCAGAGGGCGGCGAGCGCCTGGCCAGTGTGATCCGCGAGCAGTTCCCGGTAGCGCTGATTGATGAATTCCAGGACACCGATCCGGTGCAGTACAGCATCTTCGACAGTATCTACCGCATCGAAGAAAACCACCTCGACAGTGGCCTGTTCCTGATTGGCGACCCCAAACAAGCGATCTACGCTTTTCGCGGCGCCGACATCTACACCTACCTGCGCGCGCGCAAGTCCACCCTCGGCCGTCATCACACCCTGGGCACCAACTTTCGCTCCAGCCATGCAATGGTCGAGGCGGTGAACCACGTATTCCAGCGCGCAGAAACCGGGCGCGGCGCGTTTTTGTTCCGCGCACCGAATGGCGACAATCCGGTGCCGTTCCAGCCGGTATTGTCCCAGGGGCGCAAAGAAACCCTGCTGGTCGACGGCCAACGGGTGCCGGCGATGAACCTCTGGCACCTGCCCACCGATCAACCGATTTCCAATGCGGTTTACCGCCAGCACCTGGCCGCTGCCTGCGCCACGCAGATTGTCGAGTTGCTCAACGCCGGGCAGCAAGGCAAGGCCGGCTTTCTACAGCCGGACGCCAGCCTCAGAGGCGTAATGCCGTCGGACATCGCCATCCTGGTGCGCGACGGCAAGGAAGCCCAAGCCGTGCGTGGCGAATTGGCCGCCCGAGGCGTGCGCAGTGTGTACCTGTCCGATAAGGACTCCGTATTCGCTGCCCAGGAAGCCCACGACCTGCTGGCCTGGCTCAAAGCCTGCGCCGAGCCGGATGTGGAGCGCCCACTGCGCGCCGCCCTGGCGTGCGTCACCCTGAACCTGACACTGCCCGAACTGGAACGTCTGAATCAGGACGAACTGGCGTGGGAAAGCCGCGTGATGCAGTTCCGGGGCTACCGTGCGATCTGGCGCACCCAAGGCGTGTTGCCGATGCTGCGGCGTTTGCTGCATGACTTCAAATTGCCGCAAACCCTGATCGCCCGCAGCGACGGCGAGCGGGTGTTGACCAACCTGCTGCACCTGAGCGAATTGCTGCAACAGGCCGCCTCGGAGCTGGACGGCGAACAGGCGCTGATCCGCCACCTGGCCGAGCATCTGGCACTGTCGGGGCAAGCCGGTGAAGAGCAGATCCTGCGCCTGGAAAGCGATGAGCAATTGGTCAAAGTGGTCACCATCCACAAGTCCAAAGGCCTGGAGTACGACCTGGTGTTCCTGCCGTTCATCTGCTCGGCCAAGCCGGTGGACGGCAGTCGCCTGCCGCTGCATTACCACGATGAACACGGCACTTCTCACATCAGCCTGCGCCCGACTGCCGAACTGATTGCCCAGGCTGACGACGAGCGGCTGGCCGAGGACCTGCGTTTGTTCTATGTCGCCCTGACCCGCGCCAAGCATGCGTGCTGGCTGGGCGTTGCCGACCTCAAACGCGGCAATAACAGCCGTTCGGTCCTGCACCTGTGTGCGCTGGGCTATTTGCTCGGCGGCGGCGCAGCGCTCGGCGAGTCCGCGGGCCTGGCGCGTTGGCTATTGAACTTGCAGGACGGTTGCCCAGCCATCCATTACGCCCAGGTGCCCGAGGCGCGGGACGTGTTGTTCCATCCGCCACGCAACCCGGCCACGTTGCTGGCGCCGTTATTGCCCGCTCGCAAGGCGGCGGAAAACTGGTGGATTGCGTCCTACAGCGCTCTACGCATCGGCGACAGCCTGAGCACCGCTACCCTCGAAGCGCCTGAAAGCCCACAAGCGCAAAAGCTGTTCGATGACGAACGCCTCGACCCTGACGCACCGCGCGAAATGGCGGCATCTGGGGGCGATATTCACCGTTTCCCGCGGGGGCCGAATCCCGGCACCTTTCTGCATGGCCTGCTGGAATGGGCCGGTGAAGACGGCTTCAACGTAACGCCTGAGGCTATCGAAAAAGCCGTTGGCGCGCGCTGCAATCGGCGTAACTGGGAAGGCTGGATCGTCACCCTCAGCGCCTGGCTGGGCCACCTGTTGCACACACCACTGCCTGTGGATAATGGCCATGTCACCTTGAACAGCCTGCAGCAGTACCAGATCGAAATGGAGTTCTGGTTCGCCAGCCATAAAGTCGATGTACTTGCTCTGGATAAACTGGTGTGTCAGCACACTCACAACGGCGTCGCCCGCGTAGCTGCCGAACCGGTGCTGCTCAACGGCATGTTCAAGGGGTTTATCGACCTGACGTTTGAACACCACGGTCGCTACTACGTGGCCGACTATAAATCCAACTGGCTCGGCCCTGACGATTCGGCCTACACCCGGCAAGCCATGGAACAGTCGATCCTCGAGCATCGCTACGACCTGCAATACGTTCTTTACCTGCTGGCCCTGCATCGCCAGCTCAAGGCGCGTTTGCCCGACTACGATTACGACCGTCACGTGGGTGGTGCGCTGTATCTGTTCCTGCGCGGCACCCAGTCGGCCAGCCAAGGCGCCTATTTCACCCGACCGCCACGCGCGTTGATCGAGGGCCTCGATCTGCTGTTCCAAGGCAAACCGCTGCCGCCGAAGGCTGAGCCCGCCTGGGAACAAGGAGTGTTGTTATGAGCCTGTCGCCGCTCCCGCTGGAGGCGTTGGAACCGTTGGAACGTGCCGTCGACCTGGTGCAACTGCTGGAGCGCTGGGTCGAGCGCGGCTGGTTGCGAGCGCTGGACAAAGCCTTCGTCGGCTTCCTGCACGAACTCGATCCCCTGGCCGATCCTCTGTTATTGCTTGCCGCTGCATTGACCAGCCATCAACTGGGCCACGGCCATGTCTGCCTGGATTTGTTCGAAACCCTCAAAGCGCCGGATTTCGCTCTGTCCCTGCCTCCCGAAGGTGACCTGCAGACGGGCGCAATGCTCCTCCCGTCGCAGTTGCTCGATGGCCTCGACGGCGCTCACTGGTGCCATGTACTGGCCGCCAGTCCCTTGGTCGCCCTGGCGCTGGACGGCAGCGAGGCGGCGCAGAGCCGGCCCTTGGTGTTGTCAGGTAAACGTCTGTACCTGCGGCGTTATTGGACTTACGAGCGGCGTATCGACACTGCATTGCGCCTGCGCCTGGCGACCCGCGAAAACGTTGCCGACGATTTGCCCGAGCGCTTGAACGGTCTGTTCGACCAACCTGCGCCCGACGGCGTGGTGGATTGGCAGAAACTCGCCTGTGCACTGGCCACGCGAGGTGCGTTCAGCATCGTCACCGGCGGGCCCGGCACCGGCAAGACCACCACTGTGGTGCGTCTGCTTGCGTTGCTGCAGGCGCCTGCCGTGGAAATCGGCACCCCGTTGCGTATTCGCCTGGCGGCGCCCACCGGCAAAGCGGCTGCGCGGCTCACCGAGTCCATCAGCCAGCAAGTGCTGTCGCTGAGCGTGCCCGGGGCCGTGCGCGAAAAAATTCCTACTCAGGTCACCACGGTTCACCGCTTGCTGGGCAGTCGTCCAGGCACCCGACACTTCCGGCACCATGCGGGCAACCCATTGCCGTTGGATGTGCTGGTGGTGGACGAGGCCTCGATGATCGACCTGGAAATGATGGCCAACCTGCTGGATGCCCTGCCGCCCCATGCCCGTCTGGTGCTGCTGGGCGACAAGGATCAATTGGCGTCCGTGGAAGCCGGCGCGGTGCTCGGTGACCTGTGCCGCGACGCCGAGGCCGGTTGGTACAACCCCGACACGCGCCAGTGGCTGCAAGCCGTCAGCGGCGAAGACCTCAGCACCAGCGGCCTGAGCGAAGACCTCGACCACAGCCATCCCCTGGCCCAGCAAGTGGTGATGCTGCGCTACTCGCGCCGGTTCGGCGAAGGCAGCGGCATCGGGCAACTGGCGCGCTGGGTCAATCAACAGAACGCGGAAGAAGCGCGCAGGCTGCTGGCTGCGCGCAGTCACAGCGACCTGTTCTGTGTCAGCCTCAAGGGCGAACACGACCACGCCCTGGAGCGCCTGGTGCTGGACGGGCAGGGCGGCGGTGCCGAGGGCTATCGTTATTACTTGAACCTGCTGCAATCGGCGCGTCCGTCACCTGCCGCCCCGCGTGACGACCCCGCCTGGACGGCCTGGGCCCAGCAACTGTTGCAAGCCTTCGACGCGTTCCAATTGCTCTGTGCCGTGCGCAAGGGCCCGTGGGGCGTGGAGGGGCTGAACGCGCGTATCACTGCGGCGTTACGCAAGGTGAGGCTGATCGAAGGCGATGAGCAATGGTATGAAGGTCGCCCCGTGCTGATGACCCGCAACGACTATGGCCTGGGTTTGATGAATGGCGACATCGGCATCGCCCTCAAACTGCCCGAAAGCGACGGCGGCCCGCAGGTGCTGCGCGTCGCGTTCCCACGTAACGATGGTCAGGGTGGTGTGCGTTTTGTACTGCCCAGTCGTCTGAATGATGTGGAAACCGTGTACGCCATGACCGTGCACAAATCCCAGGGCTCGGAATTCACCCACACCGCGCTGATCCTGCCTGACGCCTTGAATCCAGTATTGACCAAGGAGTTGATCTACACCGGCATCACCCGCGCCAAACGCTGGTTCAGCTTGATCGAGCCGCGCGGCGGTGTATTTGAGGAAGCGGTGCGACGCAAGGTCAAGCGTTTGAGCGGGCTGATGCTGGAATTGGATAGCGGCGCCTGAAAAGCTGACTGACAGGTCATCTAATATTTCTTATTTCGCTGTGTGAATTTTCTGAAAAAATAGCGGCCCTCGCGATGGCACTGCCTCGCGGGGTTTTTCGCCGCTGTGCTATCGTTGCGGCATCACCCCACGAAAACACCCGAGAGAATCGCAGCATGAACGTGGCTGTCTCGCCCACAGAGTGCCGTTGGAGCTGGAGACGCCTGCTGCTGATCGCGCTGCTGTGTGTGCTGGCACCGCGCGTGTTCGCTGAAGCCTCAGGCGGCGACCGCATGGCTGATCAGCGTGCCGAGGCCGTCACTCAGGTGGTCCTGGGCATCCTCAGTTATGCGCGCTGGCCGGTCGAGCCGGCGCAATTGCGTTTGTGCATCGTCGGGCCTACCCAATACACCGACGACCTGATCAAGGGCACCACTCAGGCCACCGGCCGTCCGGTAGTGGTGCAGCGCCTGCTGGTCAACCATCCCGATATCGTCAATGCCTGCGATGCGGTGTACATCGGCAAGCTTTCCGCCGACGAGCGCAGCCAGTTGTTTGCCTCGTTGATCGGTCACCCGGTGCTCAGCATCAGCGAAGGCGGCGACCCATGCACCGTGGGCAGTCTGTTCTGCCTGCGTGTGGGCAATGAGCAGGTGTCGTTCGAGGTCAACCTCGACTCGGTGGCACGCAGCGGCGTGCGCATTCACCCCAGCGTGCTGCAACTGTCCCGCCGCCGGTCGCCGGGGCCATGACCGACGTGAAAGTGCGACCTACCCTGCGCTCCGTCATCGGCCGTGGTCACTTGATCCTGGCGCTGGTGGCGGTGACCCTGGCCAGTGTGTCCCTGACCCTGCTCGGTGTGTTGGCGCTGCGCGTATATGCCGAACATAACCTGCAACTGATCGCGCGCTCGATCACCTATACGGTGGAGGCGGCGGTGGTGTTCAACGACAGCGCCGCAGCCACCGAAGCACTGAGCCTGATTGCTTCCACCGAAGAAGTGGCCGAGGCCGAAGTATTCGAGGCTGATGGCAATCTATTAGCCTATTGGGCGCGACCCGAAACCGGCCTGCTTTCGCGGGTTGAATTGGCGCTGGCGCACACCCTGCTCGAACAGCCGATCAACCAACCGATCCTGCACCAGGGCCGCACGGTCGGCAGCATTCACCTGACTGGCCACGGCGGCAGCCTGCTGCGCTTCCTGCTCAGCGGCCTGGCCGGGATTCTGATCTGCACCGCCCTCAGCGCCTGGGTGGCGTTGCACCTGGCCCGGCGTCTGCTGCGTGGGATCACCGTGCCCCTGCAAAGCCTGGCCGCGGTAGCCCACGCCGCTCGCAGCGAGCGCGATTTTGACCGGCGAGTGCCACCGGCGCGCATCGCCGAACTCGACAGCCTTGGCAGTGACTTCAATGCCTTGCTCGGCGAAATGGAAGCCTGGCAAAGCCATCTGCAAAGTGAAAATGAAACCCTGGCCCACCAGGCCAGCCACGACAGCCTGACCGGTTTGCCCAACCGCGCGTTCTTCGAGGGGCGGCTGATCCGAGCCCTGCGCGGCGCGGCCAAGGTCAACGAGCGGGTCGCGGTGCTGTTTCTCGACAGTGACCGTTTCAAGGACATCAACGACACCTTCGGCCACGCCGCCGGCGATGCGGTGCTGGTGGCCGTTGCCGCACGTGTGCGCGCGCAACTGCGGGACGGTGACCTGGTGGCACGCCTGGGCGGTGATGAATTCGCCATCCTGCTCGCGCCGTTGCACAAGGCCGAGGATGCACAACGCATCGCCGATAAAATCATCGCCAGTATGGACCTGCCGATTGACGTACCGGGTGGTACCCAGGTGGTCACTTCTCTGAGCATCGGGATTGCCCTTTACCCCGAACATGGCGCCACGCCCGGCACCTTGCTCAACGCCGCCGATGCGGCAATGTACCAGGCCAAACGCCTGTCCCAGGGCGGCCAGCACACGGCGGAGTCGGAGCACTCCGCTGTCAACGTTCAACACAGGAGTTGATCCCTTGTTCTCGACTGCACGCGTTATGTTTCTTACCTTGCTGGTGGCCCTGTCGGCCCTCGGTGGCTGTCAGACCCAACCCCCCAAGGGCCTGACCCCGGCGCAAGTCGCGGTGCTCAAGCAACAGGGGTTCGAACTCACCGACGACGGCTGGGCGTTCGGCCTGTCGGGCAAAGTGCTGTTCGGCAGCGACATCGAAACCCTCAACCCGCCCAGCACTTTAATCGTTCAACGCATCGGTAAAGCCTTGCTCGGCGTAGGTATTGAGCGCGTGCGCGTCGACGGCCACACCGATGCCTCCGGCAAGGAAACCTACAACCAGCAACTCTCCCTGCGCCGCGCCAAAAGCGTGGCCACGGTGTTGACTGGCGTGGGCATGAAAGACGAAAACATCCAACTACGCGGCTTGGGCAGCAGCCAGCCAGTCGCGTCGAACGACACCGCAGCGGGGCGCACCGAGAATCGGCGAGTGTCGATTGTAGTGATTGCCGACTGAGCGGCTTCAATCTGAAAGACCATCAAGTACGTGAAGGGGCTCGCCCGGCTGACCATTTAATCCGCAAACCGCATCTGCCGGGTTTCCCCCATCAACAACCCCCGGTTCTGCTCCGTCACTTCCCGGATGTAGTCCCACAACAATGTAATGCGCTTCAACTTGCGCAGATCCTCCCGGCAGTACATCCAGAATTGGCGCGTAATCGTGATCTGCTCCCCCAGCACCGGCAGCAGGCGCGGGTCCTGTGCCGCCAGGAAACACGGCAAAATCGCCATCGAACGGCCCTGCTGCGCGGCCACGTATTGTGCAATGACGCTGGTGCTGCGCAGGCTGGCGCTGGCGCCGGGCACCACATTGGCCAGGTAGAGCAGCTCGGAGCTGAAGGCCAGGTCGTCGACATAGCTGATAAATGGGTGCGTGGCCAGGTCCGACGGGCGTTGGATCGGTGGGTGTTGGTCGAGATAATCCTGGGTGGCGTACAACTGCAAGGTGTAGTCGCACAGTTTGCAGCACACGTAAGGCCCGTGTTCCGGGCGTTCCAGGGCGATGACGATGTCGGCTTCGCGTTTGGACAGGCTGATGAAGTGGGGCAGAGGCAGGATGTCCACCGAGATCGCCGGGTAGGTGTCGACGAAGTGGCTCAACTGCGGCGTGACGAAGAAGCTGCCGAAGCCTTCGGTGCAGCCCATGCGCACATGCCCCGACAACGCCACGCCGGAGCCGGACACCTGCTCGCAGGCCATATGCAAAGTGCTTTCGATGGACTCGGCGTAGCCCAGCAACCGCTGGCCTTCGGGGGTGAGCACAAAACCGTTGGTGCGGGATTTCTCGAACAGCAGTGTGCCCAGTGACACCTCCAGCGAACTGATGCGCCGCGACACCGTGGTGTAGTCCACCGCCAGGCGCTTGGCGGCGACGCTGGCCTTGCGGGTGCGGGCCACTTCGAGGAAAAACTTCAGGTCATCCCAGTTCAGGGAGCCCAGCGACGTGATGTTTTTTTGCATATTGGTCCGGCTTTTATGTGCGTTCTTATTAGAGATTTGCACATCTATACTCCAAAAACAGTCCGAACGCCTCATTCTTCAGGGCGGTTCAACGCCTTGGTTCTCTGCATATAAATAAGAATTGGAGACCCCATGAACGCATCTGCCGAAATTTCCGTACAACCGGTCAAGCTACTGATCGACGGTGAATGGGTTGAGTCCAAGACCACCCAGTGGCAGGACATCGTCAACCCCGCCACTCAGCAAGTGCTGGCCAGAGTGCCGTTTGCCACCGCCGATGAAGTCAACGCCGCCATCGATGCCGCCCATCGCGCCTTCCAAACCTGGAAACTGACGCCGATCGGCGCGCGCATGCGCATCATGCTCAAACTGCAGGCCTTGATTCGCGAACACTCCAAGCGCATCGCCGTGGTCCTCAGCGCCGAGCAGGGTAAGACCATTGCCGATGCCGAAGGCGATATCTTCCGTGGCCTGGAAGTGGTGGAGCACGCCTGTTCCATCGGCACCCTGCAAATGGGCGAGTTCGCCGAGAACGTCGCCGGTGGCGTCGATACCTACACCCTGCGCCAACCTATCGGCGTGTGTGCGGGTATCACCCCGTTCAACTTCCCGGCGATGATTCCACTGTGGATGTTCCCGATGGCCATCGCCTGCGGTAATACCTTCGTCCTCAAACCGTCCGAACAGGACCCACTATCGACCATGCTGCTGGTGGAGCTGGCGCTGGAAGCCGGCGTACCCGCGGGTGTGCTCAACGTGGTGCATGGCGGCAAGGACGTGGTGGATGCGCTGTGCACCCACAAAGACATCAAGGCCGTATCCTTCGTCGGCTCGACGGCGGTGGGCACGCACGTCTACGACCTGGCCGGCAAACACGGCAAGCGCGTGCAATCGATGATGGGCGCCAAGAACCACGCGGTGGTGCTGCCGGATGCCAATCGCGAACACACCCTCAATGCCTTGGTCGGCGCCGGTTTCGGTGCGGCCGGCCAGCGCTGCATGGCCACCTCCGTGGTGGTGCTGGTGGGGGCGTCCAAGCAATGGCTGCCGGACCTCAAGGCGCTGGCGCAGAAGCTCAAGGTCAACGCCGGCAGCGAAGCCGGCACCGATGTCGGCCCGGTGATTTCCAAGCGCGCCAAGGCACGCATCCTGGAGCTGATCGAAAGTGGCGTGCAGCAAGGCGCCAAGCTCGAATTGGACGGTCGCGACATCCAGGTGCCGGGTTTCGAGCAAGGCAACTTCGTTGGTCCGACCCTGTTCTCGGGCGTGACCACCGACATGCGCATTTACACCGAAGAAATCTTCGGCCCGGTGTTGGTGGTGATCGAAGTCGACACCCTCGACGAGGCCATCGCCCTGGTCAACGCCAACCCGTTCGGTAATGGCACCGGCCTGTTCACCCAGAGCGGGGCGGCGGCGCGTAAGTTCCAGAGTGAAATCGACGTAGGCCAGGTCGGCATCAACATCCCGATTCCGGTGCCGGTGCCGTTCTTCAGCTTCACCGGCTCCCGGGGTTCCAAGCTTGGCGACCTCGGCCCGTACGGCAAGCAAGTGGTGCAGTTCTATACCCAGACCAAAACCGTGACGAGCCGCTGGTTCGACGACGACACGGTCAACGATGGCGTCAACACCACCATCAACCTGCGCTGATTCCGGGAGACCACCATGAAGATCGCATTTATCGGTTTGGGCAACATGGGCGCGCCCATGGCCCGCAACCTGATCAAGGCCGGCCACGCGCTGAATCTGTTCGACCTCAACCAGACGGTGCTCAAGGAACTCGCCGAACTGGGCGGCACCATCAGCGACTCGCCGCGCCATGCCGCCCAAGGCGCTGAGCTGGTGATTACCATGCTGCCGGCCGCTGCCCACGTGCGCAGCGTGTGGCTGAATGACGATGGCGTGCTCGCCGGTATCGGCAGTGGCGTGCCGGCGGTGGACTGCAGCACCATCGATCCGCAGACCGCACGCGACGTGGCCGCAGCGGCAGCCAAGCACGGCGTGGTGATGGCCGACGCGCCCGTCTCCGGCGGTACCGGCGGCGCCCAGGCGGGCACATTGACCTTTATGGTCGGCGCTACCCCGGAACTGTTCGCCACCCTGCACCCGGTGCTGGCGCAAATGGGCCGCAACATCGTGCATTGCGGTGAAGTCGGCACCGGGCAGATCGCCAAGATCTGCAACAACCTGCTGCTGGGTATCAGCATGGTGGGCGTCAGCGAAGCCATGGCCCTGGGCGATGCGCTGGGGATCGACACCCAAGTGCTGGCGGGCATCATCAACAGCTCTACCGGGCGCTGCTGGAGCTCCGACACCTACAACCCATGGCCTGGCGTGATCGAAACCGCCCCGGCGTCCCGTGGCTACACCGGCGGTTTCGGCGCCGACCTGATGCTCAAGGATCTGGGCCTGGCCACCGAAGCTGCCCGCCAGGCCAGGCAGCCGGTGATTCTGGGCGCTGTGGCTCAACAGTTGTATCAATCCATGAGCCAGCGCGGGGAGGGCGGCCAGGACTTCTCGGCGATCGTTAACAGCTATCGCAAGCCCAAATAGGTCCTGCGCAAAGGAAACTGCGTGGTGAGCAGGACCGGCCCGCTCACCACCCACCTGCTCAATCCCCCATAAGCGGAGCGATTACTCAGGCGAACACAAAATACTTACGCACAGTCTCGACCACTTCCCACGTCCCCTTCATCCCTGGCTCCACCACAAAGATATCCCCGGCCCGCAAGTGAATCGGCTCCATCCCCTCAGGCGTGATCACGCAGTAGCCTTCCTGGAAATGGCAGTATTCCCACTTCACGTACTCCACGTACCACTTGCCCGGCGTGCAGATCCAGGTGCCCATGATCTTGCTGCCGTCTTCGCTGGTGTAGGCGTTGAGGTTGACGGTGTGCGGATCGCCTTCGAGCTTCTCCCATTTGCAGGCATCCAGGACCGGCAAGGGATGGGTGTCGCGCAGTACGGTAATGGGCTTGGGCATGATGACTCCGAGGCAATTAAACGAGAGTCGAACCCTATAGCGTCGCCAGCACCCTCAGTGGTCTGAACTCGACATCGGGATGTCCAGAAGCGCAGATGCTCCTGGCACAACAAGGTCAATGTGGGAGGGGGCTTGCCCCCGATGGCGGCGTCACAGCGGGCACCTGGATCAACTGGCTCACTGAATCGGGGGGCATCCCCCCCTCCCGCATTAATTCTTGGTGTCCAGTCAAACGTTGCCACGCGACATATTCGAGCGTGAGCAAGCCTGTTTCTCGCAGTAAGTGCGAAAGATCTCCCATCTCACGCCAGAATTCGCAAGAAAATTCACAGCAGGCCCTCGTATCATTCACCCCAGTAACGACCGAGAGCCTTGAGCATGAACCCAATAAAAACGTGGTGGGACATCAGCCCGCCCTTGAGCGCAGCCACGCCCACCTGGCCGGGCGATACGCCGTTTCAGGAAGAGCGCGTATGGCAGTTCGGCCCCGAGTGCCCGGTGAACGTCGGGCGCGTAACCTTCTCGCCGCACACCGGCGCCCATGTCGATGCGCCGCTGCATTACAGCGCGGACGGCGCGCCGATCGGTGAGGTGTCGCTGGAGGTGTACATGGGCCCCTGCCGGGTGCTGCATTGCCTGGGCAGCGGTGCGCTGGTGCAGCCTCATCAGCTCGATGGCCGTGTGGATAACTTGCCCGAGCGCGTGCTGCTGCGCACTTATCCACAAGCGCCTTTGACTGAATGGGACGCGAACTTCACCGCGATTGCCCCGCAAACCATCGAACGGCTCGCCGGCCTGGGTGTGCGGCTGATCGGTATCGATACGCCGTCTCTGGACCCGCAGCAGTCCAAGACCATGGATTCTCACAACGCCGTGGCCCGGCATGGCATGGCGATTCTCGAAGGCATCGTGCTTGACGACGTACCGGAGGGCGACTACGAACTGATCGCCTTGCCGCTGCGCTTTGCCAACCTCGACGCCAGTCCGGTCCGCGCAATCCTGCGCCCGCTCAAGGAGCCCACGCGATGAGCCAATGTCCTTTCTCTGCTGACTACCAACCGCCGGAAGAATGGCATAACGCCGAGCTGAATTTTTCCGAGTCCATGAGCTACGGCGATTATCTGGACCTGGGCAAAGTCCTCAGCGCTCAGCACCCGCTGTCGCCGGACCACAATGAAATGCTCTTTATCATCCAGCACCAGACCTCCGAGCTGTGGATGAAGCTGATGCTCCACGAGCTCAAGGCCGCCCGCGAACATGTGCGCCTGGGCGAGCTGCCGCCGGCGTTCAAGATGCTCGCGCGGGTGTCGCGGATCTTCGACCAGCTGGTGCATGCCTGGGCGGTACTGGCGACCATGACGCCCTCGGAATACAAGGCCATTCGCCCGTTCCTGGGACAGTCGTCGGGGTTCCAGTCGTTTCAGTACCGTGAGATCGAATTTATCCTTGGCAACAAGAGCCCGGCATTGTTGCGGCCCCATGCCCATCGCCCGGAATTGTTGCAGCAACTGCAAGTGGCGATTGCCACGCCGTCGCTGTATGACGAGGCGATCAACCTGATGACCAAGGCCGGCTTGGCGATTGACCCGCAACGCACCCAACGCGACCCAACGGCAGCGACCGTTCACGATGACTCGGTGGAAGCGGCGTGGCGCGAGGTGTATCGCGATCCGAGCCGTTACTGGGACTTGTATCAGTTGGCCGAGAAGTTTATCGACCTGGAGGATTCGTTCCGTCAGTGGCGCTTTCGCCATGTGACCACGGTGGAGCGCATCATCGGCTTCCAACCGGGCACCGGCGGCACCGAGGGCGTGGGTTACCTGCGCAAGATGCTCGACACGGTGTTGTTCCCCGAGTTATGGCGAGTGCGTTCCACGCTCTAAACACATATGGGAGGGGCTTGCCCCTCCCATATGCCTATCACTGCGTAGCGGCGATTGCTTTCGCCTTACTCATTCGCAACCGGTAGGCCACATAGATCACCCCCACCCACACTGGCATCGCATACACCGACTCACGAATCCCCGGAATGGCCAGCATCACGCTGACAATCATCAGCATGAACGCCAGGCACAGGTAGTTGCTGAAGGGGAACCAAAACGTCTTGAACGACGGCACCACGCCTTGCTCGCCCATGGCCTTGCGAAACTTGATATGGGTGATGCTGATCAGCGCCCAGTTGATCATCAGCGAGGCAACCACCAGGGCGAACAGCAACTCCAGGGCGCTCTGCGGCGCGACATAGTTGACCACCACGCACAGCATCGTCACCAGCGCCGAGATCGCCAGGGCCCGCAGCGGCACGCCTTGCTTATTGAGCTTCATCAGCGCTTTGGGCGCATCGCCTTGCTCGGCCAGGCCGAACAGCATGCGGCTGTTGCAGTACACGCCGCTGTTGTACACCGACAACGCCGCGGTCAGCACCACGAAGTTGAGGATGTGCGCGGCGGTATCGTTGCCGATCAGTGAAAAGATCTGCACGAACGGACTGCCGCTGTAGGCATCGCCCGATGCGCCGAGGGTCTGCAGCAGTTGGTCCCACGGATACAGCGACAGCAGCACAGTCAGCGCACCCACGTAGAAAATCAGGATGCGGTACACCACCTGGTTGATCGCCTTGGGGATCACCTTGCGCGGTTCGCTGGCCTCGGCGGCGGTGATGCCCACCAGCTCCAGGCCACCAAACGAGAACATGATGAACGCCATGGACATCAGCAGCCCCATGCCGCCATTGGGGAAGAACCCACCGTGGCTCCACAGGTTGCTGATGGACGCCTGCGAACCGCCGGTGCCGCTGAACAGCAGGTAGCAACCGAGCACGATCATGCCGACAATCGCCACCACCTTGATGATCGCGAACCAGAACTCGGCCTCACCAAAGAACTTCACGTTCAGCGTGTTGATCAGGTTCACCGCGACAAAAAACACCAGCGCGCTGACCCAGGTCGGAATCTCCGGCCACCAGAACTGGATGTACTTGCCCACCGCCGTCAGTTCGGCCATGCCCACCAGTACATACAGCACCCAGTAGTTCCAGCCCGCCAGGAAACCCGCGTAACCGCCCCAGTATTTGTGCGCGAAGTGGCTGAAAGAACCGGCCACCGGCTCTTCGACGATCATCTCGCCGAGCTGGCGCATGATCAGGAAGGCGATAAAACCGGCGATCGCGTAGCCGAGGATCATCGACGGCCCGGCGGACTTGAGCACACCGGCCGAACCGAGGAACAACCCCGTACCGATGGCGCCGCCCAAAGCGATCAGCTGAATATGCCGGTTCTTCAAGCCGCGCTTGAGGCCCACCGGGTTAACCATGTCATCCGCCATTAACGTTCCCTTCTACTTGTTTTTCTTAAGGGTGAGTGCAGGCCGCATCAGCCCCTCAGAAGTGCTGAGGGTCAGATATTACTCTGCGTGAACTTTTCGTAATACAGCTGAACGCCATCAAGTGCCTGATCCAACAGCCATTGTTGGATGGATTCGACCATCGGCGGCGGGCCACACACGTACATATCCGCCGAAACATCCCGCCATTGCGCCACCTCGAAATGTTCGGTGAGGTAGCCGCGCTTGCCGGGCCACTCGGGCGACGGGTTGCTGAGCACTTCGGTGTAGCGAAAACCCGCGAGGCGCGTCGCGTACGCCTTGATCCGCTCGGCCTCGCACAAATCCTCTGCACTGCGCACACCATAGTAAAGATGCACGGGCTGCTCGCAGCCGTTGTCGACCAGCTGATCGAGCATGCCCAGCAGTGCCGATAAGCCCGTGCCACCGGCCACCAGCACCAGCGGTTGGCTGACGTGGCGCAGGTAGAACGCCCCCAGCGGCGCTTCCAACTGCAGCCGGTCACCTACCTGGCAACGCTCGCGCAGGTAATTGCTCATCACCCCGTCAGGCAGCAGGCGAATCAGAAATTGCAGCTGCTCGCCTGGCCGATTGGCGAACGAATACGAACGCCAGCTATCGGTGCCGGGCACTTGCAGGCGGGCGTACTGGCCGGGCAGAAAATCCAGCGGTGCGTCCAGTCGCAGGGTGAGCATTGCGGTACTGGCCGACACCTGCTGAACATGGCTCACGCTGGCGCCGACCAGCACCGGGCCCGGCGCGTTGCACAGGCTGGAGTCGAAATCGAAATAGAACGCCGCATCGGAGTTCACCCGCGTCTGGCAACTGAGCATTTTGCGTTGCTGCAGGTCGAGGCTGGAGAGTGCTTCGTCGTCGACATAATCCTGGGTGTAATCCCCCGACTCGCAACGGCCCTGACACGTGCCGCACACACCTTCGCGGCAATCGAGGGGGATCTTGATGCCATTGCGCAGTGCGGCATCCAACAGGATTTCACCCGCGCCCACCGGAAAAAACAGGGTCTTGCCGTCGGCAAAACTGAAGGCCACTTTGTGATTCATTCGCGAAACTCCACAGGTGATGCGCGTCACAGGTGATAGAAATCCAACACCGAATTGATGGTGTCGTTAAGCAGCAGCGCATGCTTGCGGGTGATCAGCCAACTGTCGCCGTCGGGTTTGAGGCGGTAAGTGGCGTGCCCGTAGAACTGCTCCGAGGTGGCCAGCCGGTAAAACAGCGTGTGCCAGTTCAGGTGCACTTGCAGGGTGCCGTCGGCCTGTTCGGCAATACGCACGTTGTTGATCAGGTGCAGGGTGCGCGGCATCGGCGTGGCGGAGGCGGCCTTGCCGGTGCGCAGGCGGAACACGCGGTCTTCAAGCCCCGAACGGTTGGCGTAGTAGATCAGCGACAGTTCGCGCTTGGGATCGCGGGTATAGACGTGTTCCGAATCCCACTGCGGCAAGTGGAATTCGCTCTGTGGGTCGAACAGCTGCACATAGGCGTCCCAGTCCTGGGCGTCGCACAGCTCGCACTTGCGGTAGAAGAACTGTTCGATGCGGTACTGCAGTTGCGCATTCATCATTGCACCTCCCGCAGTGTCAGCGCGCGTTGCTCCAGCCCCTTGAGCAGAAATTGCTGCCAGTTGCGGTGCTGGTTGACGTACAGCCCTTCGTGGGTGAACTCGGTACCGGTCATCGCCGGCTGGATGCCGAGGGCTTCGCTGTTGGGGGTGGCCCCGGTTTGCCAGCGGTGGCTGCCACGGGAGATATCGCTCCAGCGTTCCAGGCGGCCCTGGAACCCGCGTTGGGCTTCGCGAAATTCCACCAGGTCGTCCGGTGTGCCCATGCCCGACACGTTGAAGAAATCCTCGAACTGGCGAATGCGATTTTCGCGGTCGGCGTCGGATTCACCCTTCACGCCCAGGCATTGGCTGATGATCTCGGTCTTGTTCCATGCCACCGGGCGGATGATGCGCAGCTGCGAGCTGATCTGGTCGAGAAAAAACAGGCTGGGGTATATGTTCAGGTTGCGCAGGCGGTGCATCATCCATTCGGCTTTTTGCTGGCCGTGTTCGGCGACCAGGCGCGGCATGATCGTGGCATAGCCGGAACGCACGCTCGGGTTGGGCATGTCGCTGAACAACACGCTATGGCCATTGTTGAAGGCGAACCAGCCGTCATCGGTATTCGCGTCGCCTGCGCCGAGCTTGCTGTAGTCCAGCGTGCTGCCGGCGGCGCTGCCGTTTTCGCTGTTCACTTGCTGGCGGTGCTGCACCGTGGCCACGTAGTTGTAGTGCACAGTACTGACGTGATAACCGTCCAGGCCGTTTTCGTTTTGCAGCTTCCAGTTGCCGTCGTAGGTGTAGGCGGATTTACCCGGCAGCACCTCCAACTCACCGGTAGCCGACTGCGCGACCATCATGTCGAAAAACACTTTTGCATCGCCGAGAAAATCCTCCAGGCTGTCGCCGCCGCTCACGTCCAGGCTGATGAACACGAAGCCTTTGTAGCTTTCGATGCGCGCCTTTTTCAGGCCGCGTGTCGCCTTGTCGAAACCCTCCGGGTATTCCCCCGGCGCCTTGACCTTCACCAGTCGGCCATCGCTCTTGTAGCACCAGGCATGGAACGGGCAGGTGAAGGTGGACTGGTTGCCCTTGCCCACGCGGGTAAGCGTGGTGCCGCGATGCTGGCAGGCATTGACCAGAGCATTGAGGCGGCCTTCGCCGTCGCGGGTGATGATCATTGGCTGGCGCCCGGCGCGCATCGTCACGAAGTCATGGAGGTTGGCCAGTTCGCTTTCGTGGCAGGCGTAGATCCAGTTCTTTTCGAAGATCAGTTCCATCTCCAGATCGAACAGCTGCGGCTCGGTGAACATGTCGCGGGCGATGCGGAACACATCGTCGACGGGGCGAAAATCCAGGCAGCTTTCGATAAAGCTTTTCCATTGCTCGACGCTTCTTGCACCACTCATGGGAGGCACCTTTTATTAATGGCTGAACACGTCGGCCATTAAGCGGTTGAGCGTCGGCCGTGGGCTATCCGCTTAATGGGGGAAGGTGCGCCGGATAATTGGGCAGCAACTACCCACGTCGGTGCAGCGCGGTGACGTAATGCGCTACTGTCCTGCCGGGCGATGTGCGCAAAAGCGTGGGACTTATCCACATAGTCGACGCTTGTTATCCAGCCAGTGGCAAACCGGCCGGCGTGGCGCAGAACTTGCCTTCAGCTCAGATGACGCGCCGCCAGAGCGCGCAAATGCCTAACCGCCGTGGGTGCACCCTGATGAGTAGCCAGACACGCGATATCCGTATTCAACGTTTCGACCTGGAGGGCGCCCGCAGTTGGATGTCCGGCATCTGCGGGCCGCACCGCCTGGCGACGGCAACGCCCGAGCGCCTGCGCTTCCACCACAGTGCCAATGTGTTCAAGTCCCGCGCTACCACCCTCGGCGTGATCGAATACGGCACCGACGTGACTATCGATATCGAAGACGCCGAACACTTCAGCAGCTACAGCCTGAGCCTGCCGCTGGTGGGCGAGCAGGAGTTGAGCAAGAACGGCGAGCGCTTGAGTTCCAACTGCGATCAAGGCGTGATCATCTCGCCCAACGAGCATCAGGTGCTGGCGATTTCCGGCGACTGTCGCAAGCTGCAAGTGGTGATCACCCGCGCCGCCATGAGCGAAACCCTCGAGGGCCTGCTGCAGCGCCCGATCGAAGCACCGTTGTGCTTCGAACCGGTGATGGACGCCGTGGACGGCGCGCCGGCGTCGTGGTGGCGCATGGCGCGTTATTTCATTGCCGAGCTGGAACACAGCAGCGAGTTGTACGAGCACGCGGCGTTTACCCGCGACCTGGAGAGTTCGCTGATCAAGGGCCTGATCCTCGCTCAGCCGAATAACTATTCCGAAGAACTGCGCGACGTACTCGGCGTGAAACTGCCGCACTACCTGATCCGCGCGCGCCAGTACCTCCACGTCAACGCACGCGAAGCCGTGCACCTGGAAGACCTGGAAGCCGCCGCCGGGGTGTCGCGGTTCAAGCTGTTCGATGCGTTTCGCAAGTACTTCGCCCTGTCGCCCATGGCCTACCTGAAAAAGCATCGCCTGGGCGGTGTACGCCAGGAGATCCTCGAGCACGGCTCGACCCGCACCATCTCCGAAATCGCCCTGGGCTGGGGCTTTACTCACCTGGGGCGGTTTTCGGCGGAGTACCGAAAACTGTTCGATGAGTCCCCCAGCCAGACCTTGCAGCGCAAGCGCCTGCGCAATCTCTAAAAGCAATGACATCCTATGTGGGAGGGGCGGGGTGGGGATCAGATCAACTCTTCCAGCAGTTGCAGGCAATGACTCAGCCCCGGCGATTGATCGTTCACCCGTCGGCTCAAGATGATCGGCGAAGTCGCCGTCGCCTCCACAATCGGCGTATAGCCGATGTCCGCCCGATGCAGCACCTGTACCGACGCCGGCACCAGCGTCATGCCCATCCCGGCACCGACCAGGCCGATGGCGGTCTGCAGCTCGTTGGTCCACTGCGCCACCTTCAGGCTCAAACCGTGGGCGTCGAAGAGTGCGATTACATGGTCGGCATAACTGGGCCGTGGGTTGCCGGGGTAAAGCACCACCGGCTCGGCGGCCAGTTGCGCGAGGGTAACGGGTGCGGCCAGCAGCGGATGCCCGGCGGGCAGCACGGCCACCAGGCGATCCTCCACCAGCACGCGCTGCACGATGGCCGGGTCGTCGATACGAATGCGCCCGAAGCCCACGTCGATACGCCCGGTCTTGAGCGCTTCGACCTGCTGCAAGGTGGTCATCTCCGCCAAGCCCAGCTCCAGTTCCAGCGTGTCGTGGCTACGCAGGCGCCGGATCAGCTCCGGCAACACGCCATACAACGTCGAGGGCGCGAAGCCGATGCCCAGCCAGGTCTTCTCGCCCTGGCCGATGCGGCGGGTGACGTCGCGGATCTTGTCCAACTGCTCGAGCAACAATTGGGCGTGCTCATAGAAAAACCGTCCGGCCTCGGTCAACCGCAATGGGCGGCTGCGTTCGAGCAGCAGCACCCCCAGTTCATCCTCCAATTGCTGGATCTGCCGGCTCAACGGCGGCTGGGCGATGTGCAGGCGTTCGGCCGCGCGAGTGAAGTTGAGGGTTTCTCCCAGCACCTGGAAATAGCGCAGATGACGCAGTTCCATGACGACTCCTTTCATACTTATGAGGTATCAAGCCAGACCCATTCTATATTGGAAGCCTTGAAATCTGGGGTGCAGAATCGATCGAAACTTATACGCAACCCAGCGGGTATTGCCATGCCGATTTGCATCATCACCTCGATCGAGGCCCTTATCGTCGATCTGCCAACCATTCGCCCGCACAAGTTGGCCATGCACACCTTGCAGAACCAGACCCTGGTGATCATCCGAGTGCGCAGCAGCGATGGCATCGAGGGCATCGGTGAGGCCACCACCATCGGCGGCCTGAGTTACGGCAACGAAAGCCCCGACAGCATCAAGGTCAACATTGATCGCCACATCGCGCCGTTGCTTATCGGCCAGGACGCCAGCAACATCAACGCCGCCATGTTGCGCGTGGCGCGCAGCGTACGCGGCAACACCTTTGCCAAATCCGGCGTGGAGAGCGCGTTGCTCGACGCCCTTGGCAAGCGCCTGGGCCTGCCCGTCAGCGAGTTGCTCGGCGGGCGCGTGCGCGATGCGCTACCGGTGGCCTGGACATTGGCCAGCGGCAATACCGCGCAGGACATCGACGAAGCGCAGAAGATGCTCGACCTGCGCCGCCATCGCCTGTTCAAGCTGAAGATCGGCGCAGGGCAGGTCGACCATGACCTGGCCCATGTGATCGCGATCAAAAAAGCCCTGGGCGATCGCGCCAGTGTGCGGGTCGACGTCAACCAGGCGTGGGACGAAGCCGTGGCCCTGCGCGCGTGCCGGGTGCTGGGCGACAACGGCATCGACCTGATCGAGCAGCCGATCTCGCGCAACAACCGTGCCGGCATGGCGCGGCTCAATCTGTCGAGCCCGACGCCGATCATGGCCGACGAGTCCATCGAATGTGTCGAGGATGCCTTCAACCTGGCCCGCGAAGGTGCGGCGTCGGTGTTTGCCCTCAAGATCGCCAAGAGCGGCGGCCCGCGCGCAGTGTTGCGCACGGCGGCTATTGCCGAAGCGGCCGGTATCGGCCTGTACGGCGGCACGATGCTGGAGGGCGGTATCGGCACCCTGGCGTCGGCCCATGCCTTCCTGACCCTGGACACACTGGCGTGGGGCACCGAACTGTTCGGCCCGCTGTTGCTCACCGAAGACATCCTTGTCGAGCCGCCGCTGTACCGCGATTTCCAGCTGCATGTCTCCACCGCACCGGGCCTTGGCCTGGTCATCGATGAAGAGCGCCTGGCGTTCTTGCGTCGCGATAAACCCTAAGAGGCACCTGCCATGTTGTTCCACGTAAAAATGACCGTGAACCTGCCCGTCGACATGCACCCCGAACGCGCCGCCAGCCTCAAGGCCGAAGAAAAAGCCTTGGCGCAGCGCCTGCAGGAGTCCGGCCAGTGGCGCCACCTGTGGCGCATCGCCGGGCACTACGCCAACTACAGCGTGTTCGACGTCGACAGCGTGCAGCAACTGCACGACCTGCTGATGCAACTGCCGCTGTATCCCTACATGGCCATCGAGGTGAATGCCCTGTGCCGACACCCGTCGTCGATCCATGAAGACGACCGCTGAGTCTGATTTGCGCCCGATAATTACAAGATGAGGATTGCACCATGTCCATTCGACTGTCCCAGACCGCCCACGCCCAGCAGTTTCTCGAAGAAGCCAGCGGCAACTGCAACGCCGGCGGCAACCCGCGCGCCAAAGCGCTGATCTACCGGATTTTGCGCGACACCGTGAACATCATCGAAGACCTGGAGGTGACCCCGGAAGAATTCTGGAAAGCGGTCAACTACCTCAACGAGTTGGGCAAACAGCAGGAAGCCGGGCTGCTCGCCGCCGGGCTTGGCCTGGAGCATTACTTGGACATGCTGATGGACGCTGCCGACGAAGAGGCCGGCAAGACCGGCGGCACCCCGCGCACCATCGAAGGCCCGTTGTACGTGGCCGGCGCGCCGCTGTGCCAGTACGAAGCCCGCCTGGACGACGGCAGCGACGATGCCGTGCCGCTGTTCATGCGCGGCCAGGTACGCGACACCCATGGCAAGCCACTGGCCGGAGCGATTGTGGATGTGTGGCAGGCCAATACCGGTGGCACCTACTCGTGGTTCGACGCGACGCAGTCGGACTTCAACCTGCGCCGCCGCATCGAGACCGACGCCCAGGGCAACTACCGTTTTCGCAGCATCGTGCCGTCGGGCTACGGCTGCCCGCCGAGCGGGCCGACCCAGCAGTTGCTCGATCAACTGGGGCGCCACGGGCAGCGCCCGGCGCATATCCATTTCTTTATCTCTGCGCCTGGACATCGGCACCTGACCACGCAGATCAACCTGTCGGACGACCCCTATCTGCATGATGACTTCGCCTATGCCACCCGTGACGAACTGATCGCCCAGATCCGCTTCAGCGACGATCCGCAACTGGCGCGCGAGTTTGGTGTGCAAGGGCGCTTTGCACAGATTGATTTTGACTTTGAGTTGCAGGCGGCCGACGCGCCGGTAGAACAGAAACGCATGCAGCGGGTGCGCGCCCTCGAAGACTGAATGCGGTCAAACATGTGGGAGGGGGCAAGTCGAATGGTCGCACCGCCCCTCCCACATTTGATCTGTGTCGTGCCTGACTATTTGCGCACGACCAGATCCAGCACTTCATCCCGATCCTTGATCTTCTGCAGCACAATCTCCGAACGGATATCCATCACTCCCGCCGTGCGGTTCAGGTGGTTCACGATAAAGTCAGAAAAATGCTTGAGGTTGCGCGCCTGCACCCGCAGCACGTAGTTGCTCGCGCCGGTGATCACATAGGCGCTGGCCACTTCCGGCCAGCCTTGCACCTTCTTGATGAAGGTCTCGTGCCAATCCTCTACGTCCTGACGCAAGGACAGGTGGACGATGGCTTCCAGTTCGATCCCCAATTGCTCGGCATTCAGCACCGCACGGTAGCCGCTGATCACACCCTCGCTTTCCAGCAGGCGCAAACGGCGCAGGCAGGCGGAGGGCGACAGGGCGACTTTTTCCGCCAGTTCCTGATTACTGATACGGCCGTCCTGTTGCAGGAAATGCAGGAGGCGCAGGTCGGTGGCGTCAAGAATCATGCTTAGAATAAATCCGCGTGTTTGAGGGTTTAATTCGAATTTCCTACAGCTTAATTAGCCTGTCGCCCAGCACTTTGCACGAAAATTCTTTAAAACTTCGTTAATAATTTGGTTCATCTTCTCTTATAAGAATCAGGACCTGCCATGACCTCCCGAAGCCATTGCCAAACCCTGGATGCCCAGGACCCGCTGGCACCGCTGCGTGCATGCTTTGCCTTGCCCCAAGGCGTGATCTACCTGGACGGCAACTCCCTCGGCGCACGCCCGGTGGCATCGCTGGCGCGGGCGCAACAGGTGATTGCCCAGGAGTGGGGCGAGGGCTTGATTCGCAGTTGGAACAGCGCGGGCTGGGCAGACCTGTCCCTGCGCCTTGGCAACCGCCTGGCCCCACTGATCGGCGCACGCGACGGCGAAGTCGCAATCACCGATACCACTTCGATCAACCTGTTCAAAGTGCTCAGCGCCGCACTGAGCGTGCAGCGCCAGCGGGCGCCGACGCGCAGGATCATCGTCAGCGAGGCCAGCAACTTCCCCACCGACCTGTACATCGCCGAAGGCCTGGCCGAGTTGCTGCAACAGGGCTATTCACTGCGCCTGGTGGACGGCCCGGACGAGCTGACCCAGGCCATCGACGCCGACGTGGCGGTGGTGATGCTCACTCATGTCAACTACAAAACCGGCTACATGTATGACATGCGGGGCATGACCGCCCTGAGCCATGAGTGCGGTGCGCTGACGATCTGGGACCTGGCGCATTCGGCGGGCGCGGTGCCGCTGGACCTGCATCAGGCCGGCGCCGATTACGCGATTGGCTGTACCTACAAATACCTCAACGGCGGCCCCGGCTCCCAGGCATTCGTGTGGGTCAACCCGGCGCTGGTGGACCTGGTGCGCCAGCCGTTGTCGGGCTGGTTCGGGCATACGCGGCAGTTCGCCATGGAATCCAGCTATGCGCCGAGCGCCGGCATCGCTCGCTACCTGTGCGGCACCCAGCCGATCACTTCGTTGGCGATGGTGGAATGCGGTCTGGAGATTTTTGAACAGACCGACATGGCCAGCCTGCGCCGCAAATCCCTCGCGTTGACCGACCTGTTTATTGCCTTGGTGCAGACCCGCTGCGCCGCCCATGGCCTGCAACTGATTACCCCGCGTGAACACGCCAAGCGCGGCAGTCATGTGAGCTTCGAGCATCCTGAAGGCTATGCGGTGATCCAAGCGCTGATCGCCCGTGGCGTGATCGGCGACTACCGCGAACCGCGCATCATGCGCTTTGGGTTTACGCCGCTGTACACGAGCTTTACCGAGGTGTGGGATGCGGTGGAAATCCTTGGTGAGATTCTAGATAACAACACCTGGGACCAACCCCAATTCAAGGTCCGCCACAGCGTTACCTGAATAAACGCCGGAGAATGTGGGAGGGGCCTGCCGCCTCCCACAGGGGATCTGTGACAACGGTTAGACAGTACAACCACAATAATAAAGAGGCACACCACAGTGACCACACCAGACAACGGCTTTGCCGAAATCACCCATCGCGAACTGGGCCTGAGGCGCCAGCTCACCTCCGGCCAGATGAGCATGATCGCCATCGGTGGCGCCATCGGCACCGGGCTGTTCATGGGCAGCGCCTACGCCATCGGCTATGCCGGGCCCAGCGTACTGGTGAGCTACGCCATCGGTGCGTTGATCACCTTGCTGCTGATGGGCTGCCTGGCGGAGATGACGGTGGCCCATTCCACCTCCGGTTCCTTCGGCGCCTATGCCGAGTTCTATATCAGCCCGCTGGCCGGGTTCCTGGTGCGCTATGCCTATTGGGCCGCGATTGTGCTGGCGGTGGGCGCCGAGGTTACGGCGGTGGCGATTTACATGAAGTACTGGTTCGCCAACGTGCCGGAGTGGGTGTGGATCGTGTCGTTTTCCAGCGTGCTGATTGTGCTCAATGCCATCAGCGTGAAAACCTTCGGCAACTTCGAGTACTGGTTTTCAACGATCAAGATCAGCGCCATCGTCGGCTTCATTCTCCTCGCGGTGTACGTGGTGTTCGGTTCCGCCAACCCGGACTACGGTGTGCAGAACTACACGGCTCATGGCGGTTTCTTTCCCCACGGTGTGAGCGGTATGTGGATCGCGGTGATCGTGTCGATCTTCAGTTACCTGAGTGTGGAGATGATCGCCGTGGCCGCCGGTGAAGCGGCCGACCCGGAGCGTGCGGTCAAGCAAGCCTTTCGCGCGACCATCGTGCGCCTGGTGGTGTTCTACCTGCTGACCCTGGCGCTGATGCTCGCCATCGTGCCGTGGAACCAGGCCGGCCAGGCCCAGAGCCCGTTCGTCACGGTGATGCAGACCCTCGGTATCCCCGGCGCCACCGGGGTGATGAATTTCGTCATCCTGATCGCGGCGCTGTCGGCGATGAACAGCCAGCTCTACATCACCACGCGCATGATGTTCAGCCTCTCGCGCGCCGGCTTTGCGCCCAAGGCCATGGGCACGTTGAGCAAGAGCGGGATACCGCTGAACGCGCTGGTGCTGTCCAGCTCGGGCATCGCCCTGGCGACCTTGCTCAACGTGGTGTACCCGCAAAGCTCGTTCACCTTGATGATGGCGATCTCGATGTTCGGTGCGATTTTCACCTGGTTCATGATCTTCCTCACCCACCTGTTTTTCCGTCGCTATCGCAAGCGCCACGGTGGGCCGAACCTGTCGTTCCAGTTACGCCTGTTTCCCTGCAGCACCCTGCTGGGGTTGGTGCTGATGGGCGCGGTGATGATCACCACCTACTTCACCGAGGCGTTCAAGCTGACTCTGGTGTTTGGCGTGCCGTTTCTGCTGATACTGTCGGCGGTGTACTACGGGTTTTTCCGCAAGGGCAGGGCCAGCGCTTCGAACAAGGCCTTGGCGTAACCCGGCAGTTGTTCGAACGAGCGCGCACATAGCAGCAATCGCCGAGAGGCCCATTCTTCGCGCAGCGGCTGGGCTTTGAAGCGGTGTTTTCCTGACCAGCGTTCCAACGCGGCCTGGGGCACGATCCCCAGGCCGGCGCCGCGCGCGACCATGCGCATCAGCCCATCAAAGCTCTCGGCGCGAATTCGCGTGTGCAAACGAAAGCCGGCGTGCAGCGCCTGTTCTTCCAGGTACACCGCCAGCGCACTGTGGGCCGCCAGGCCGACGAAGTCGTGTTGCAGGCTATCGATAAAACTGGCCGGTCCTGCCGCCAGTGCATGCGTCGCCGGCATGATCAGCACCAGCGGGTCGTCGCGAAAGGGCAGGGTCTGCAAACCGTGGGTATCCACCGCGTCGGAGATGATCCCCAGGTCGGCCGTGCCTTGGCGCAGCGCCTGGGTGATGCGCAGGCTGGGCAGCTCCTGCAGGTCGATATCCAGGTAGGGATTGTCACGCAGCACATCCGCCAGCAGTTCCGGCAGGTATTCGCTCAGCGCCGTGGTGTTGCACAGCAGGCGCACCTGGCCTTTGACGCCATTGGCATACGCCGCCAGGTCTTGTTGCAGGTGGTCGGCCTGTTGCAACAGCAGGCGCGCGTGGCGGGCCAGGGCCTTGCCCGCGGGCGTCGGGCTGACACCACGGCGACCGCGTTGCAGCAACTCGATCCCCAGCGACGCTTCCATGGCCCGGATGCGCGCGCTGGCGGCGGCCAGAGACAAATGGCTGCGGGCTGCGCCAGCGGTGATATTGCCGGCGTCCAGCGTGTGCAGGTAGAGGCGCAGGTCGATCAGGTCAAAGTGCATGGCCGGTTTCTCGGGTGGCTGGACGGGCCTTATCGGGCCTTGCTCCGGATGAAGCTTCAAGCCTCAAGTAAAACAAGAGGCTGCCTAAGTATATGGCGAATTTTCGCGCTCATCGAAAATCGTCACAATCGGCCCATGACGACCTTCCTCACGTTCTATCAAAATATCGGCTTGGCCTTGTCCTTGCTGGTGATCGCCACCTTTATGCTGGCGGGCACCGTCAAAGGGGTGATCGGTTTGGGCTTGCCCACCGTGGCCATGGGGCTGCTCGGTCTGGCTATGTTGCCGGCGCAGGCTGCGGCGTTGCTGATCATTCCGTCGACCGTCACCAACCTCTGGCAACTGGCATTCGGCGGCCATCTGAGTGCGCTGGTCAGACGTCTGTGGCCGATGCTGTTGCTGATTTTTCTCGGCACCGGGCTGGGTACGGCGTGGCTGGGCATCGACGGCGGCGGCTGGGTGGCGCACGCCTTGGGCGCAGCGTTGCTGGCGTACGCCTTGAGCGGGTTGTTTTTGCCCACGTTCAAGGTCGGCTCGGCGGCGGAGCGCTGGCTGGGCCCGCTATGCGGATTGCTCACCGGCGTCGTCACCGCAGCCACCGGGGTGTTTGTGATTCCCTCCGTGCCATATCTGCAGGCGCTGGGCTTGCAGCGCGATCAACTGGTGCAGGCGCTGGGGCTGTCGTTCAGCGTGTCCACCCTGGCCTTGGCTGGCGGGCTGGCCTGGCGCGGTGGGCTGGGCGGCGCTGAACTGAATGCTTCATTGCTGGCGCTGGTGCCGGCGCTGTTGGGCATGTGGCTGGGCCAGTGGGTACGCCAGCGCATCAGTGCCGTGGTGTTCAAACGGGTATTTTTTGTCGGCATGGCGCTGTTGGGCGGGCATCTGCTGATCAGTGGTTAATAATGGCCGCCTATTCGTGCTTGCAGATCAAATGTATTTTGCCGGTTCATGGCTTATTCGAAGGGGTCTGGGCGGATAGTCTGCGTCCAGACCTTTCAACCTTCTGGAATCTCCCATGAAAAAAGTCCTGTTGCTCAACGGCGGTAAACAATTCGCCCACTCCGATGGCCGCTACAACGTTACCCTGCATGACACCGCAGCGGCGGTGCTGGACCGTGCCGGTATCGACGTCAAGGTCACCCATATCGACGCCGGCTACGACGTGGCCGAAGAGGTCGCCAAGTTCCTGTGGGCCGACGTGATCATCTACCAGATGCCCGGCTGGTGGATGGGCGCGCCGTGGATCGTCAAGAAGTACATCGACGAAGTCTTCACCGAAGGCCACGGCAGCCTGTATGCCAGCGATGGTCGCACCCGGTCCGATGCATCGCAGAAATACGGCAGCGGCGGCCTGATCCAGGGCAAGCAGTACATGTTGTCGCTGACCTGGAACGCACCGCAGCAAGCCTTCGACGACCCCAGCGATTTCTTCGAAGCCAAGGGCGTGGACGCGGTGTACTTCCCGTTTCACAAGGCCAATCAATTCCTCGGCATGACCGGCCTGCCGACTTTCCTTTGCGTGGATGTGATGAAACGCCCGGCCATCGACGCGGATGTGGCGCGCTATGAGCAGCATCTGGCGCAGGTGTTCAACCTCTCGGTGTAAGCTGCGCCTCACGATGAGAGAGGAGCGCCCGTGAAAGCCCGATCCGATGAGCTACAGATTTTTGTCAGCGTGATCGAGTGCGGCTCGATTTCCGCAGCGGCGGAGCAGGCCGGGCAGACGCCGTCGGCGGTCAGCCGGACCTTGTCGCGCCTGGAAGCCAAGCTCGACACCACGCTGATCAACCGCACCACGCGGCGCATGGACCTGACCGAGGAAGGCAAATACTTCTTCGAGCAGGCCAAGGCGATTCTGGCGCAGATGGATGAGCTGGAAGAACGCCTCAGCTCGCGCCAGCAAACACCGGCCGGGCGCCTGCGCATCAATGCGGCGGTGCCGTTCATGCTGCACGGGATCATTCCGTACATCGCCGAATTTCGCCGCCTGTATCCGCAGATCCAACTGGAGCTCAACAGCGATGACCTGATCATCGACCTGCTGGAACAGAGCACCGACATTGCGATTCGCATCGGTGCGTTGGCCGATTCGAGCCTGCATGCGCGGTCCCTGGGCTGCACCCCGCTGCATATCCTTGCCAGCCCCGACTATCTTGAGCGCCACGGCACGCCACGCACGGTCGCTGACCTGGCGGATCACACCTTGCTGGGTTTCACCCAGACCGAAACCCTCAACCATTGGCCGCTGCGCCATGCGGCAGGCGACCGCTGGCTGATCCAGCCGAGCATCGGCGCTTCCAGCGGCGAAACCCTGCGTCACCTGGCATTGGAAGGACAGGGCATTGCTTGCCTGTCGAACTTCATGACCTTCGACGACATCGACGCCGGGCGCCTGGTGCCGCTGCTGGAAACGTTTTACAGCGGCTACCGCCAACCGATCCACGCGGTGTTCTATCGCAACTCGCAGTTGGCGCTGCGCATCCAGTGCTTCCTGGACTTTATCCAGGCCAAGCTGGCGCGGTATGCCTGCTGATTCGACGGTCATGTGAGAGCGGGCTTGCACCCCGATGGCGCCCACTCGGCCTTCAAGACTAGCCCCGCCCCGCTCAATTCCGTACCATTCCTGGCCTTATTCCCCGCAATACCCTGGTACCTCATGAACCTCACCCGTCTGCGCGCCGATGCCCTGGCCGGCCTCACCACGTCCTTTGCGTTGCTGCCCGAATGCATCGCCTTCGCCCTGGTCGCTCACCTCAACCCACTGATGGGCCTGTACGGCGCCTTTATCATCTGTACCCTCACCGCGCTGTTCGGCGGGCGGCCGGGGATGGTGTCCGGGGCGGCCGGTTCGATGGCGGTGGTGATCGTCGCGCTGGTGGTGCAGCACGGGGTGGAGTATCTGCTCGCCACCGTGCTGCTGGGCGGGTTGATCATGGTTGCGTTCGGCCTGCTGCGCCTGGGCAAGCTGGTGCGCATGGTGCCGCACCCGGTGATGCTGGGGTTCGTCAACGGCCTGGCGATCATCATTGCCCTGGCGCAGTTGGAGCATTTCAAGAACGGCGAGGCCTGGCTCAGTGGCACGCCGCTCTACGTAATGAGCGGCCTGGTGCTGGTGACCATGGCGATTGTCTATGGGCTGCCGCGCATCACGCGCGCAGTGCCGCCTGCGCTGGTGGCGATCCTCGGCGTGGGTCTGGCGGTGTACCTGCTGGGCTTGCCGACGCGCACCCTGGGCGACATGGCTCACATCGCCGGTGGCCTGCCCGGCTTTGCGCTGCCGCAGGTTCCATGGACCTTGGAAACCCTCGGCATCATTGCGCCCTACGCGTTCCTGATGGCGATGGTCGGCCTGCTGGAGACCCTGCTGACCCTCAACCTCACCGACGAAATCACCGAGACCCGTGGCTACCCCGACCGTGAGAGCGTGGCCCTGGGCGCCGCGAACATGGTCTCGGGCCTGTTCGGTGGCATGGGCGGTTGCGCGATGATCGGGCAAACCGTGATCAACCTCAGCTCCGGCGGACGCGGGCGTTTCTCCGGGGTGTTTGCCGGGGTGATGATCCTGTTGTTCATTCTGTTTTTGTCGCCGCTGATCGAGCGGATTCCACTGGCGGCGCTGGTGGGGGTGATGTTCGTGGTGTCTCAACAGACCTTCGCGTGGGCGTCGTTGCGGGTGATCAACAAGGTGCCGCTCAATGATGTGCTGGTGATTATCGCAGTGACAGCCATCACCGTGTTCACCGACCTGGCCACCGCGGTGCTATGCGGGATCGTGATTGCGGCACTGAATTTTGCCTGGCAGCAGGCCCGCGAGCTGTACGCCGATGAACACGTGGAAGCCGACGGCAGCAAGCTCTATCGCCTGCATGGCACTTTGTTCTTCGCCTCAACCACGCCGTTCCTGAACCAGTTCGATCCGGCCAACGACCCGGCCCAGGTGACGCTGGACTGTCGCCATCTCAGCTTCGTCGATTATTCGGCGATTGCCGCGCTGATGACCCTGCGCGAGCGCTACAACAAGGCCGGCAAGCATTTGCGGGTGCTGCATTTGTCTGAGCGCTGCAAAAAACTGCTCAAACGCGCGCGGGTGCATCACGACTGACTCCCGCCCTGAGAGGAGTTATGGCCCCATCAGGTCTTCGAGTTCCTGGGCGCGGGTCTGGGTCATGTCCAGCACGCAGCCGGAGCCGTTGACCCGATCGATGGAACCACCGGTCGCCGAGCCGGCAAAGGCGCAATTGGCGTCGCGATACTTTATCCACAGGCGCTGCACGTCCTGCAGTTGATGTTTACGTGGGCCTTCCTGGGCGGCGAGGGCGGTTTTGTAGGCGCGGTTCAGGCGATCGTCCTGAACCTTGGCCTCTTTGGTGTTGCAGGTGACCATGTCGAGCGTGGTGTTGGCGCTGTCCATGCACTTTGTCAGCGCGGCGTTATCGGCGGCCGTTGCGTGGCCGCACAAGGCCAGAAGCACGGCGGCGGCGGCGAAAGAGCTACGAGTCATCATCGATTTTCCTGAGCGTGAGTGGGTGCGCATTCTAAGACCCAGCGGCGCGGTCTGAGTTTCCGCCAGCGTCCGATCCTCATGTAAGAACACCTTCCTGATTTTCATCCGATGGCGCCGAACATGTCCGACGGCGACAGCGCTTATCCGTGGACGAAAGTTACTTTCATGCAGTTTGAAAATCCCGTGGGGAAATGATTTATGAATTTCACAACCAATTCGACGTGACCCTTTCCGAGGAGTACCGCATGGCCGCATCACCGGGCTTTGGGCTGTTGGCATACGCTGCCATCGCCATCATTGCATTGATCGTGCTGATTGCACGTTACCGACTCAACCCGTTTATCGTCATCACCCTGGTGTCTATCGGCCTGGCGCTGATGGCCGGGATGCCGGCCGACACCATCATGGGCTCCTACGAGGCGGGCGTCGGCAAGACCCTGGGACACATCGCCCTGGTGGTGGCGCTGGGCACCATGCTCGGCAAAATGATGGCCGAGTCCGGCGGTGCCGAGCAGGTGGCGCGCACCTTGATCCATCGCTTCGGCGAGCGCAATGCGCACTGGGCCATGGTGTGCATTGCCTTTCTGGTGGGGCTGCCGCTGTTTTTCGAGGTGGGCTTTGTGTTGCTGGTGCCCATCGCGTTTACCGTGGCGCGGCGCGTGGGGGTGTCGATCCTGATGGTTGGTTTACCGATGGTCGCCGGCTTGTCGGTGGTGCATGCGCTGGTGCCGCCGCACCCGGCGGCGATGATGGCGGTGCTGGCGTACAACGCGTCGGTGGGGCAGACCGTGCTGTATGCGATTCTGATCGGCATTCCGACGGCAATCATCGCCGGCCCCGTCTACGCCAAATACATCGTGCCGCGTATTCACCTGCCGGCGGAAAACCCGCTGGAGCGCCAGTTTATCGAGCGCGAGCCGCGTAGCCGTCTCCCGAGTTTTGCCCTGACCATGGCCACCATTCTGTTGCCAGTGGTGCTGATGATGATCGGCGGCTGGGCCAATGTGTTGTCCACGCCGGGCACGGGGTTCAACCAGTTCCTGTTGTTTATCGGCAACTCGGTGATTGCGCTGCTGGTGGCGACGCTGGTCAGTTTCTGGACCCTGGGCCTGGCTCAAGGCTTCAACCGCGAATCGATCCTCAGATTTACCAACGAATGCCTGGCGCCGACTGCCAGCATCACGCTGCTGGTGGGGGCGGGTGGCGGTTTGAATCGCATCCTGGTGGATGCCGGCGTGACCAACGAGATTCTGGGGCTGGCCCATGCCTTCCACCTGTCGCCGCTGGTGATGGGCTGGTTGTTCGCCGCACTGATGCGCATCGCTACCGGCTCGGCCACGGTGGCCATGACCACTGCCTCCGGTGTGGTGGCGCCGGTGGCCCTGGGCCTGGGCTATCCACATCCGGAATTGCTGGTGCTGGCCACCGGTGCGGGCTCGGTGATCTTTTCCCACGTCAACGACGGCGGCTTCTGGCTGATCAAGGAATACTTCAATATGACGGTGATCCAGACCTTCAAGACCTGGACCGTGCTGGAAACCCTGATTTCCGTGGTTGCCTTCGGTCTGACCTATGGTCTGTCCTGCCTGCTTTGACCCGGAGCCCTTATGGACATCCTCTACCAGATCCGCGCCCGCCAGGCGTCCTTCAGCGCCGGCGAAGGGCGCATCGCCCGGCTGATGCTGGACGACGTAGGCTTTGCCGCGTCGGCCAGTCTGGAAGCACTGTCCCAGCGCGCCGAGGTCAGCACTGCGACCTTGTCACGTTTTGCCCGCAGTGTCGGTTGCCGCGACTTGCGTGATCTACGCCTGCAGCTGGCCCAGGCCAGCGGCGTCGGCAGCCGCTTCCTGGACCCGGTGGGCACACCCGAGCAGTCGGCGTTTCACCGGCAGATCCTGGGGGATATCGAAGCCACGCTGCGCCAGCACCTGGCGGGCTTCGATCAGGCAAGTTTCGCCGACGCGGTCGGCCTGTTGAGCAAGGCGCGCATGGTGCATGCGTTCGGCATGGGCGGCCCGTCCAGTCTGTGCAGCGATGAGTTGCAAGTGCGCCTGGTGCGCCTGGGCTATCCGATTGCCGCTTGCCATGACCCACTGATGATGCGCGTCACCGCCGCCACGCTGGGCCCGCAGCACGTGCTGATCGTCTGCTCGCTGACCGGCCTGACGCCCGAGTTGCTCGACGTGGTGGAACTGGCGCGCAACTACGACGCACGCGTTATCGCCCTCACGCTCGCCGACTCACCGTTGGCGCGCCTGGCCGACGTGGTGCTACCGCTGCAACCGGCCGAAACCAGTTTTATCTACAAACCCACGGCGGCGCGCTACGGCATGCTGCTGGCCATCGACCTGCTCGCCACCGAGCTGGCGCTGGCCATGCCGGACGATAATCAGGAACGCCTACGCCGCATCAAGCTGGCCCTGGACGACTACCGCGGCGGCCCCGATGCCTTGCCGCTCGGAGATTGAAATGAAGTACGACACGTTGATCCGCCAGGCGCTGATTATCGATGGCAGCAACACCCCGGGATATGTCGCCGATGTAGGCGTGCGCGCGGGGCGTATCGAGGCCATCGGCGAGCTGTCGAGCGGCTCGGCCGCGCAAACAATCGAGGCCAGTGGCCGGGTGCTGGCGCCAGGCTTTATCGACGTGCACACCCACGACGACACAGTGGTGATCCGCCAGCCGCAGATGCTGCCCAAACTCAGTCAGGGCGTGACCACGGTGATCGTCGGCAACTGCGGTATCAGCGCGGCGCCGGTCAGCCTGCGTGGCGATCCGCCGGACCCGATGAACCTGCTGGGGCGGCGTGATGCCTTTGCCTACCCGCGCTTTGCCGACTACCGCCAAGCGGTGGAAAACGCCCACCCGGCGGTCAACGTTGCTGCGTTGATCGGCCATACGGCGCTGCGCAGCAACCACTTGGACGACCTCTACCGCACGGCCACCCAGGCAGAAATAACGGCCATGCGCGCACAGTTGAAGGAAAGCCTTGAGGCGGGCGCCCTGGGTTTGTCCACCGGTTTGGCCTACGCCAGTGCGTTCAACGCCGAGACCGATGAAGTGCTGCAACTGAGCGAAGAGCTGACCGCTTTCGGCGCGGTGTACACCACCCATTTGCGCAGCGAATTCGAGCCGGTGCTGGAGGCCATGGACGAAGCGTTCCTGATCGGCCGGCATGCCCAGGCGCCGGTGATCATTTCCCACCTCAAATGTGCCGGCGCGGGTAACTGGGGGCGTAGTCCGCAGTTGCTGGCGTCCTTGGAACTGGCCGCGAAAACCCACCCGGTGGGTTGTGATTGCTACCCCTATGCGGCCAGTTCCTCGACGCTGGACCTCAAGCAAGTCACCGATGCCTTCCCCATCACCATCACCTGGTCGACGCCGTACCCCTCCATGGGCGGGCGCGACTTGCAGGACATTGCGGCCGAGTGGGACGTTTCCCTGCTCGACGCGGCCCGTCGCCTGCAACCGGCGGGGGCGGTGTACTACGGCATGGACGAGGCGGATGTGCGGCGCATCCTTGCGCATCCGTTATCGATGGTGGGCTCCGACGGGTTGCCGGAAGACCCGTTCCCGCACCCGCGCCTGTGGGGCGCGTTCCCACGGGTGCTAGGACATTTCAGCCGGGATGTGGGGTTGTTCCCGCTGCACACGGCGGTGCACAAAATGACCGGCTTGTCGGCGGCGCGGTTTGGCTTGTCGGAGCGCGGTGAAATCCGTGAAGGGCACTGGGCCGATCTGGTGTTGTTCGACCCCTTGCGGGTGCGTGACGTCGCGGACTTCAAGGCACCGCAGCGGGCGGCGGAAGGCATCGAGGGGGTATGGGTCAACGGAGTGTTGAGCTACCACAATGGGCACGCCAACGGTGAACGGCCGGGCCGCTTCCTGGCGCGCAGCGGGGATTTGCGCGGTGGGTTTTGGTCTTTATAGTGGGCGCCTTCACACACGGAGCGATCGCCATGCACTTAGGAAAAGTCACCCCCATCCTGCGAATTTTCGACGAAGCCAAAACCTTGGAATTCTACGTCGACTTCCTGGGTTTCAAGGTGGATTGGCAGCACCGTTTCGAGGCCAATTATCCGGTGTACCTGCAGGTGTCTTTGGGCGAGTGCGTGCTGCATTTGTCCGAGCACCATGGCGATGCGTCGCCGGGCGCCGCCGTGCGCATTCAGGCGCAAGGCGTGGACGGGTACCAACGGCAATTGCTGGCCAAGGATTATCGTTACGCCAAGCCGGACGTTGAGGAAACTCCGTGGGGCTCGCGGGAGATGAGCATCAAGGATCCGTTCGGGAATCGGCTGGTGTTTGTGGAGGAGGGCGAGGGCTGAGCGGTAAATCGCGGGCAATAAAAAACCGTCTTGGTTAAGACGGTTTTTTTGCGATCCCAGTTAGTGGCTGGGATTGCGAGCTCACTGAAAGCGCTGACCCACCCTGCCGATATTAATGGCGACTATCCTTTCGTGCAAGGCCTGACCACGCTCGGCCTGGTTTGTTTATGTACAAAAACGGCGGCAAAATTTTGCAATGAATCGGTTGGTTTTGACTGCTGATTTATCGTCACCTGTCACACCTTCGGTCAGGATGTTGGTTAGTATCACCCCCGTTCCAAATATGTCGTTTTGTAGGTGGCTGGGTATGCGCGCGGAATTATGGACCGAACGCCACGGGCTAGTAATCCGTGCCGGATTCATGCGGGAGGAACCAAAGCCCGGCCGCCTCACTCGAAGCGCTGACCCGCGTCCGAAGGCTCACATGTTCCGGTAAGTGCGCTGGAGGTAAGGCCCAACTCATGGAGGGCCGAGTATGTCTAAGTTTGCACGACGTATGTGGAACCTCGTAGTGAACTGCCTGCGTGCTTATCACGTATGGAAGTTCCTGCGAGACAGCTTCGATGACCGCTAAGGTCTGAAAAGCGGAGCCGCCTCGGTGTATGCCGAGGCGGCTTTTTGCTTTCCTACACCCGGAAGTGGCTTACCATCTGCTGCAACTGGCTGCCCAGTCGGGCCAGTTCCACGCTGGATTTGGCGGTCTCTTCACTGGCGCTGGCGGTCTGTTCCGACACATCGCGCACGTTGACGATGCTGCGGCTGATCTCTTCGGCCACGGCGCTCTGCTCTTCGGCGGCAGCGGCGATCTGCTGGTTCATCGACTGGATGTTGGACACCGTCCGGGTGATGTTCTCCAGCGACACGCCGGCCTTGCGGGTCAGTTCCACGCTGCTGTCGGTGAGGCTGCGGCTGTTGTTCATCACGTTGGCCACTTGCTGGGTGCCGTTCTGCAAGCCGGCGACCAGGCCTTCGATTTCTTCGGTGGATTTCTGCGTGCGCTGGGCCAGGCCGCGCACTTCGTCCGCCACGACGGCAAAGCCACGGCCGGCTTCACCTGCACGTGCCGCTTCGATCGCTGCGTTGAGAGCCAGCAGGTTGGTCTGTTCGGCCACGGCCTTGATCACATCCATCACGCTGCCGATCTTGTTGCTCTCTTGCTGCAGATGCGTCATGGCGTCGGTGGAGCGCGCCACTTCAGCGGCGAGCCGCTCGATCTGAGCGATGGCCTCGGCCACCACCTTGTCGCCTTCACGGGCCTGGCCATCGGCGTCGGACGCAGCCTGGGAAGCCTGCTCGGCATTGCGCGCCACTTCCTGCACGGTGGCGGTCATTTCATGCATCGCGGTGGCGACCTGGTCGGTTTCTATTTTCTGGCTGTTCACGCCGGCGCTGGTCTGCTCGGTCACGGCCGACAACTCTTCGGCGGCGCTGGCGATTTGAGTCACGCCATCACGAATCCCGCTGATCAGTTCGCGCAAAGTGGTGCCCATGCGCTGGATGCCTTGTTGCAGCACGCCCAACTCGTCGCGGCGGGTGACCTGAATGTTGTGGCTCAGATCGCCGGAGGCAATGCGCTCCACCACGGCCAGGGTGTCCTGGATCGGACGGGTGATCTGGCGGGTAATCACCAGCGCGGCGATGATGCCGACCAGCAGTGCCAGCAAGGTGCTGATCAACTGCAGGCTACGGGCCTGGGCGCTTTCGGCGTCGCGGCGGTCAAGCTGAATATCGTAGAGCTTGTCGCTGATGGTGACGATATCGGCTCCCTGGGTGGTCATCTCGGCCCGGGCGGCGACGATGTTGGCGTTGGCAGCCTTATAGTTCTGCACGGCGTTGCGATAGGCATTCAGGGCGGTTTCAAGCGCGGTCAGTGCGCTTTGCTGGCTGCTGCCGAACACGGCGCTCAAACCTTTCAAGCCGTTGATGGCTTTCTCGATTTGTGCCGCGGCGCGGGCTTCGGTGTCAGGGTTGACGTTGTTGGTGTAGCCACGCACTTCGTAGCGGGCCAACTGGAATTCCTGCTTGGCATTGGTCAATGCCTGGAACTGTGTGAAGCGTTCCGGGCTGTCCGGCATCTGCTGCACACTGGTGTCCAGGGCCTCGATCTGAGCGTTGGCGATGTCAGCCTTGTCGCCCATGACCTGGCGCGACGCGTTGCCGTTACGGTAAGCCTCACGCATTTTGTTCAGGGACTGCTGATAGGCGGTGATCACGGCCTTCTGGTCGGTCAGCAGCTTGACGTTTTCCGGGCTCTTGAAACTGTCCAGCAGCTTCTGCTGTTGTGCGGCGAACGCATCCAGGCTGGTCTGTACGTTCTGCGCCACGGCTTCGTCGCCGTTGGCCAGCATGTACTGCAAACGCACGATGCGCAGTTTGGTCAGCGACGCGTTGAGCTGGGTGATATCGCTCATCCAGTTACTGCGATCGATCAGGCTGCCGAGGCTGGTCCAGCCGGTGAGGGCCAGGATCGAGGTGAGGACCAGCACCAGGCCGAAGCCCAGGCCGAGTTTGAGGTTGACGCTGATGTTACCGAACCAGCTGTTCATCGAATGCTCCGCAAAAGTGATTTGTCTGCTGGACGGTGTTGTTGTTTGAGCCAGCCAAGGTGAGTAGACCTGTATCGGCAGGCGGACGAGAATCTGAAACGTTTATTCGTAAAACCCCGGCGCACACTCTTGTACAGCGACCTGCGGCGCCATATCGGTACTCCGCGAAGGCTCATCGGGGGCACATATTCTGTGCTAGTCTGCGGGCCCTTTTAGTTTTGGGCGGTGCGGGAGACAGTGTTTTCAGTACCGTCCTACAGCGGAGCCTATTCATGTCCGAAGTTAATCTGTCCACCGACGAAACCCGCGTCAGCTACGGTATCGGCCGTCAGTTGGGCGACCAACTGCGCGACAACCCGCCGCCGGGCGTGAGCCTGGACGCGATCCTGGCCGGCCTGACCGACGCTTTTGCGGGCAAGCCAAGCCGTGTTGACCAGGAACAAATGGCCGCCAGCTTCAAGGTGATCCGCGAAGTCATGCAGGCCGAAGCCGCTGCCAAGGCTGAAGCCGCAGCCGGTGCCGGCCTGGCTTTCCTGGCTGAAAACGCCAAGCGCGAGGGCATCACCACCCTGGCTTCCGGTCTGCAGTTTGAAGTGCTGACTCAGGGCGACGGCGCCAAGCCGACCCGTGAAGACCAGGTGCGTACCCACTACCACGGCACCCTGATCGACGGCACTGTGTTCGACAGCTCCTACGAGCGTGGCCAGCCAGCCGAATTCCCGGTAGGTGGTGTGATCGCCGGTTGGACCGAAGCCCTGCAACTGATGAATGCCGGCAGCAAATGGCGCCTGTACGTGCCGAGCGAGTTGGCTTACGGCGCTCAAGGCGTTGGCAGCATCCCGCCACACAGCGTTCTGGTGTTCGACGTCGAGCTGCTCGACGTTCTGTAAGACCTGCTGCTGATTACCTGTAGGGGCGAGCCAGCCCGCTCCTACAGGGTTCTTCAGCATGGCTCATGGATGAAACTTGCCATTGATTTCCGTGGCCGGGCGCAACGCTCGGGCATAGCAGAACAGAAACAAATTACGCACCACCTCCTTCAGCACACCGGGTTCGCTCGAACTCAGGCCATTGACGTCCAGGTCGCCCTGGTCCTGCAGTTCACTCAATGCTTCTTCTTCAAGCACTGCACAGACTTCGCCGGTTTCCCGATGCAGGATTCGCAGGTAAGGGTGTGGGCGATCCAGCCAGGCGTCTATCAAATAAGTCATGGTCAATTCTCCTTGATGGGTTTCAATGAGAATAATTCTTATTCGCTGAATAGCAAGTGCCTATTGGCGGTTTTTGGTTTTTTCTGAAGGGGTGTTGCGTTCGATCAACGCAGAGGGCGAAACGCCATCCCGCGACGGGCGCGGGATGGAAGCAGCATATTCAGACTTTGCGCACGAACTCTGATTTGAGTTTCATCGGGCCGATACCGTCGATCTTGCAATCGATATCGTGGTCGCCGTCGCACAGGCGGATGTTTTTCACCTTGGTACCGACTTTCACCACCAGGGAGGTGCCCTTGACCTTGAGGTCTTTGATCACGGTGATGGTGTCGCCGTCCTGCAGCACGTTACCCACGGAGTCTTTCTTCACGGTTTCATCGCCGGCCGCTTCGGTCTCACCGTTAGCGGACCATTCATGGGCGCATTCCGGGCAGACCAGTTGGGTGCCGTCTTCATAGGTGTATTCGGAATTGCATTTCGGGCAGGGTGGCAAAGTGCTCACTTGCGCTCCTTAAAGGTCAGGATGGCTAAAGTCGCACATTGTATAGGGATTTACGGTCTTGCAGGTTGAATGAAATCTAAATGTGGGAGGAGGTACGCTCCTCCCGCATCAATGTGATTTATTGAGTGCGTGCCACCGCAAACTCACTCAGCTCAACCAGGGCGTCCCTGTATTCGCTGGCCGGGAGGGCTTCCAGGCATTTGATTGCACGGGCCACGTAGTCACGGGCCAGTTGCGCGGTGTAGTCCAGCGAGCCCGAGGCCTCGACGGCCGCACGGATGCTTTCCAGGTCTTCGATCCCACCTTTCTGAATCGCCTTGCGCACCAGCGCAGCCTGTTCCGGCGTGCCTTCGCGCATGGTGTAGATCAGCGGCAGGGTCGGCTTGCCTTCGGCCAGGTCGTCGCCGACGTTCTTGCCCAGGGTTTCGGCGTCGCCACGGTAGTCGAGCAGGTCGTCCACCAATTGGAATGCCACGCCCAGGTGATCACCGAAGGTGCGCAGGGCTTCGGCCTGTTCGGCGGTCGCGCCACACAGCGCGGCGGCACTATGGGTGGAGGCTTCGAAGAGCATCGCGGTTTTGCCGCGAATCACTTCCATATAGGTTTCTTCGGTGGTGCTGGCGTCACGTACCTTGGACAACTGCAGCACTTCGCCTTCGGCGATGATGCGCGTGGCTTGCGACAGGATCTTCATGACCGGCATCGAGCCCAGCTCGACCATCATTTCGAACGAGCGCGAATACAGGAAATCACCCACCAGCACACTGGGCGCGTTGCCCCACATGGCATTGGCGGTTTCGCGGCCACGGCGCATGCCGGACATGTCGACCACGTCGTCATGCAGCAGGGTGGCGGTATGCAGGAATTCAATCGTGGCAGCCAGCAGGCGCAGATCGTCGCCTTCGCGGCCCAGGGCCTTGCCGCACAGCAACACTAATAAAGGACGCAGGCGTTTGCCACCCGCCGACGTAATGTAGTCGCCAATTTTGGAGACCAGCGGCACTTTAGATGTGAGCTGCTGCTTGATGATGCCGTCGACGGCGCTAAAATCGTCCGCGACCGCGCGGTAGAAAGCTTGGGGTTGCATCAGCGACAGTCGCTCCAGAAGGGTTGCGCGGCATGCTAGGACCCAGGCCCCCGAGTGTCAAGGCGCGATGGACGGCCACTTGCAACACCTATTTACCTTGCGTACAATCGCGCACCCTGAACTTCCTGGGCAGCACCTGCCTTACGCAATTGCATTAGGGACGTCCATCCCATGCAGCCATGCCAGCCAATACCTCTTCTTATAAAGCGCTGGGTGAGCAGGATTATCGGAGAAATACCATGTCGTACGCAGTAATTGTTACTGGTGGCAAGCAATACAAGGTCGCCCCAGGTGAATACCTGAAGATCGAAAAACTGGAAATCGCTACCGGCGAATCCGTTACCTTTGATCGCGTTCTGTTGGTCGCCAATGGCGATGACGTGAACATTGGCGCTCCAGTTGTTGCTGGCGCTACCGTTGTGGCTGAAGTGATCTCCCAAGGTCGTCACGATAAAGTCCGCATCATCAAGTTCCGTCGTCGTAAGCACCACATGAAGCGTATGGGCCACCGCCAGTGGTACACCGAGATCAAAATCACCGGTATTCAGGCTTAATTTCAGCCTAATTCCTCACTAGGAGAATTGACTCATGGCACACAAAAAAGCTGGTGGTAGTACCCGTAACGGTCGCGACTCAGAAGCCAAACGCCTTGGCGTGAAGATGTATGGCGGCCAGAAAATCATTCCGGGCAACATCATCGTGCGTCAGCGCGGCACCCAATTCCACGCCGGTTACGGTGTTGGCATGGGTAAAGATCACACCCTCTTCGCGAAAATCGAAGGCGTGATCAAGTTTGAAGTAAAAGGCGCGTTCAACCGCCGTTACGTGAGCGTTGTCGCCGCTTAATTGCGCGATCGCTGGAAAAGCCCTGTCTTGCGACGGGGCTTTTTCGTTTGTGGAATGAGTCTCTTGCAAAGCTGTTTGTGATGGGCAAAAGCAGCGGATTTTGCGGATGTTGCTTGAGGTCGCTGCGCTCATTTTTGCAAGAGTCTTATGTCTTGGTTTCTTAAGCTCGTCCATGCGACGAGAGGCGTTTTGTTATGAAGTTCGTTGATGAAGTTTCCATCCGAGTAAAAGCAGGCGACGGCGGTAACGGTTGCATGAGTTTCCGTCGCGAAAAATTCATCGAAAACGGTGGCCCCAACGGTGGCGACGGCGGTGACGGCGGTTCCATCTACATGATGGCCGACGAAAACCTCAACACCCTGGTCGACTACCGCTACACACGGCACTTCGATGCCGAGCGCGGCTCCAACGGTGGCAGCACTGACTGCACCGGTAAGAAAGGTGAAGATCTGGTCCTGCGCGTACCGGTCGGCACCACGATCATCGATTCCGCGACCCAGGAAGTGATCGGCGACCTGACCAAGGCCGGCCAGAAGCTGATGGTCGTGCAGGGCGGCTGGCACGGTCTGGGGAACACCCGATTCAAGTCCAGTACCAACCGTGCGCCGCGCCAGACCACGCCGGGCAAGCCGGGCGAGCAGCGCGACCTCAAGCTGGAAATGAAAGTGCTGGCGGATGTGGGCCTGCTGGGCCTGCCGAACGCCGGCAAGAGCACCTTTATCCGTTCGGTATCGGCCGCCAAGCCGAAAGTTGCCGACTATCCGTTCACCACCCTGGTACCCAACCTGGGCGTGGTCAGCGTCGATCGCTGGAAAAGCTTCGTAATCGCCGACATTCCCGGCTTGATCGAAGGCGCTTCCGACGGTGCGGGCCTGGGTATCCGCTTCCTCAAGCACTTGTCCCGCACCCGTTTGCTGCTGCACCTCGTCGACATGGCGCCGCTGGATGACACCAGCGCACCGGACGCCGCCGAAGTGATCGTCAGCGAGCTGACCAAATTCAGCCCGTCGCTGGCCGAGCGTGATCGTTGGCTGGTACTGAACAAGTGCGACCAGATTCTCGAAGAAGAGCATGAAGAGCGCGTCAAGGAAATCGTCGACCGCCTGGAGTGGGAAGGTCCCGTCTACGTGATCTCGGCCATTGCCAAAGAAGGCACCGAGCGCCTGACGCGCGACATCATGCGCTACCTGGAAGACCGTGCCGACCGCCTGGCCGCCGATCCGGTGTTCAAAGCCGAACTGGCCGAACTCGACCAGCGCATCGAAGACGAGGCCCGCGCCCAGCTGCAGGCCCTGGACGACCAGCGTGCCCTGCGTCGCAGCGGCGTGAAGTCGGTTCATGACATCGGTGACGATGATTGGGACGAAGAAGACGTGGATGACGAAGACGGTCCGGAAATCATTTACGTGCGCGACTGATTCGTTGCAGTAAACTTAAGCGCCGCTCACTCGAGCGGCGTTTTGGTATCTGTAGTCTTTAAAGCAGTCACGAATAACGTTATGGGCGGCGCTGGGTCGCGCGGCCCTCACTCTAAGGTTGAAGATGATGCGGAGCAAAGTGACAGGTGCGCAGCGCTGGGTCGTAAAGATCGGCAGTGCGTTGCTGACGGCCGATGGCAAGGGTCTGGATCGCGCAGCCATGAGCGTCTGGGTCGAGCAAATGGTGGCCTTGCATGAAGCGGGCGTGGAGTTGGTGCTGGTGTCGTCCGGAGCGGTTGCCGCCGGGATGAGCCGCCTCGGCTGGACCGCGCGACCCAGCGCGATGCACGAGCTGCAGGCCGCGGCCGCCATCGGTCAGATGGGCCTGGTGCAGGCCTGGGAATCGAGCTTTGCCGAGCATGGTCGCCACACCGCGCAGATCCTGCTGACCCACGACGACCTGTCCGACCGCAAGCGCTACCTCAATGCCCGCAGCACCTTGCGCGCGCTGGTGGAGCTTAAGGTGATCCCGGTGATCAACGAGAACGACACGGTGGTCACCGACGAAATCCGCTTCGGCGACAACGACACCCTGGCCGCGCTGGTGGCCAACCTGGTGGAAGCCGACCTGCTGGTGATCCTCACCGACCGCGACGGCATGTTCGACGCCGACCCGCGCAACAACCCCGATGCGCAGCTCATTTATGAAGCGCGTGCCGACGACCCGGCGCTCGATGCCGTGGCCGGCAGCGTCGGCGGCGCCCTGGGCCGCGGTGGCATGCAGACCAAGCTGCGTGCCGCGCGCCTGGCCGCCCGTTCCGGCGCGCACACGATCATTGTCGGTGGGCGCCTGGAGCGCGTGCTGGACCGTCTCAAGGCCGGCGAACGCATCGGCACGCTGCTGTCGCCGGAGCGCGGCATGCTGGCGGCACGCAAGCAGTGGCTGGCGGGGCATCTGCAAACCCGTGGCACCCTGGTGCTGGACGACGGCGCGGTTTCGGCGTTGTCCCAAGGCAACAAAAGCCTGCTGCCGGTCGGCGTCAAGTTGGTGCAGGGCAGTTTCCGCCGTGGCGAGATGGTGGTGTGCGTGGCGCCGGATGGTCGCGAGATCGCCCGTGGTCTGGCCAATTACAGTGCCCTGGAAGCGCAGAAGATCATCGGGCAGCCGTCCGACGCGATTGTCGGTCTATTGGGTTACATGGCGGAACCGGAACTGGTGCACCGCGATAACCTGATCCTGGTTTAACCAAAGGAATACACAATGCGCGTACTGAAAGGATTGCTCGGCCTGCTGGTGGCCATGCCCCTGCTGGCCTCGGCCGAAGAAATCGGCCAAGTGTCGACAGTGTTCAAGTTTGTCGGCCCCAACGATCGAATCGTGGTCGAAGCGTTCGATGACCCCAAGGTCGACGGTGTGACCTGCTACCTCTCGCGCGCCAAGACCGGCGGCGTGAAGGGCGGGCTGGGCCTGGCCGAAGACCGCGCCGAAGCCTCTATCGCCTGCCGCCAGGTAGGGCCGATTCGCTTCAAGGGCGAACTCAAGGACGGCGACGAAGTCTTCAAGGAACGCACCTCGCTGGTGTTCAAAACCATGCAGGTGGTGCGCTTCCTCGACAAGAAGCGCAATACCCTGGTGTACCTGGTCTACAGCGACCGCCTGATCGAAGGCAGCCCGCAGAACGCGGTGACGGCCATTCCGATTTTGCCGTGGCCGACCGCTCAGTAACCGGCGGGCGAGTTTTGTCATCGGCGTCTATGATTCCAAGCTTGCGGTCTGTAATCTCGAAACGCCGCAATGCAAAGAATATGGGATATCTGGAGTTCGTCATGAGTGTTTTCCACGACCTGAAACTCAAAGCTCTGGACGGGCAAGAGCTGCCGCTGGCGCGTTTCAAGGGGCAAGTTGTGCTGGTGGTCAACGTCGCATCCAAGTGCGGTTTAACCCCGCAATACGCGGCGTTGGAAAACCTTTATCAGCAATACAAGGCCAAGGGGTTCACCGTGCTCGGCCTGCCTTGCAACCAGTTTGCGGGCCAGGAGCCGGGCACCGAACGGGAAATCCAGGACTTCTGCAGCCTGAACTATGGGGTGACTTTCCCACTGGCCAGCAAGATTGAAGCCAATGGCCCGGAGCGTCACCAGCTGTACCGTATCCTCGCGGGGGAGGGCGCTGAGTTTCCGGGCGATATCACCTGGAACTTCGAGAAATTCCTGTTGGGCAAGGATGGTCGCGTGCTTGCGCGCTTCTCGCCGCGCACGGCACCGGATGATCCCACCGTCGTTCAGGCCATCGAAAAAGCCTTGGCCTGATTCCCTGACCTGCAGGCGCCAATGCGCTCCTGCAGGTGTCCGTCATTTCTAAGCTTTAATCACCCAGATCAATAGTGCTACTCAGCGCGCAACGCCGCCCATATTATCCACGTCATAATTCAGACCTTCGTGGAGTGCTCCCATGCCTGCCCAAGCCTTGTTCAAACCTTTCCAGCTCGGTGCACTGCAACTGTCGACCCGCGTGGTCATGGCGCCAATGACCCGTTCGTTCTCGCCCGGTGGCGTGCCCAATGCCAAGGTCGTCGAGTACTACCGTCGACGCGCGGCCGCCGGTGTGGGCCTGATCATCACCGAGGGCACAGTGGTCGGGCATCAAGCGTCCAATGGCTACCCCAACGTCCCACACTTCTACGGCGAAGCCGCCCTGGCCGGCTGGAAGACCGTGGTCGATGCAGTGCACGCCGAGGGCGGCAAGATCGTTCCGCAGTTATGGCATGTGGGCAGCGTGCGTCGCCTTGGCACCGAACCTGACGCCAGCGTGCCGGCCTACGGGCCGATGGAAAAACTTAAGGATGGCAATGTGGTTGTCCACGGCATGACCGTCCAGGACATCAAGGAGGTGATCGGTGCCTTCGCCCAAGCGGCCAAAGATGCCCAGCGCATCGGCATGGACGGCGTGGAAATCCACGGTGCCCACGGCTATTTAGTGGACCAGTTCTTCTGGGACGGCAGCAACCAGCGCACCGACGAATATGGCGGTAGCCTGGCCAACCGCTCGCGTTTTGCCATCGAACTGATCCAGGCCACCCGCGCAGCCGTCGGCCCGGACTTTCCGATCATCTTCCGGTTTTCGCAATGGAAGCAGCAGGACTACACCGCGCGGCTGGTGCACACCCCTGAAGCATTGGGTGAATTTCTCAAGCCTTTGTCGGACGCGGGTGTGGATATTTTCCACTGCTCCACGCGGCGTTTCTGGGAGCCGGAGTTTGAAGGTTCAGATCTCAACCTGGCCGGCTGGACCCGTCAGCTCACCGGTAAACCGACTATCACCGTAGGCAGCGTCGGCCTGGATGGCGAGTTCCTGCAGTTTATGGTCAATACCGATAAGGTCGCTCAACCTGCAAGCCTGGAAAAATTGCTGGAGCGTCTGAATAACGATGAATTCGACTTGGTCGCCGTGGGTCGCGCACTGTTGGTGGATCCGGACTGGGCGTCGAAAGTGCGTGAAGGGCGCGAAGGCGACATCCTGCCGTTCAGTCGTGAGGCGTTGACGACACTGGTGTAGAACTCAACAGAGCCGCGCTTGAGGATCACGTCAGTGGCAGTCTTAAACGGGGGGCGGGTATTGAATATCCGCCCCCCGCTTCTCGTCAGGCCGACTGGCCTTGCGGCCTGAGGTCTTGTGTTAAGCCTTTATTGGTTAAGCCCAATAAGTGTCGTCGGGTTGGTTGGAATACGCCCTTTGATAGTAAGGCGTGTGGTCAGGCAGTGAAGGTCTGTCAGCTTGCCGCAAGTGATAGCCACCGTCGTAGGGTGGACGTTGCCCGCCGTTGTGCTCGGGCTGCCAGGTGTTTTCAGGGCGCACGGCGTAGGGGCGATAGCCGCCGTTGTGAGGTGGGCGTTGCCCGCCGTTGTGCTCTGGTTGCCAGGTGTTTTCAGGGCGCACGGCATAGGGGCGATAGCCACCGTTGTGAGGTGGGCGTTGCCCGCCGTTGTGCTCGGGCTGCCAGGTGTTTTCAGGGCGCACGGCGTAGGGGCGATAGCCGCCGTTATGAGGTGGGCGTTGCCCGCCGTTGTGCTCTGGTTGCCAGGTGTTTTCAGGGCGCACGGTGTAGGGGCGATAGCCACCGTTGTGGGGCGGGCGTTGCCTGTCGTCATGCGCAGTTTGCCAAGCATTGGCGGGGCGTTGCGGTTGCGGGCGGTTCCAGCCATGGCTTGCGCCGTGGGAAGGGTTCGACGAGCCGTTCGGGGACGGGCGTATCTGCAACTCCCCTTGAGTGTGGGAGGGCTGAGGATGCAGCGTGAATGACCCATTTATCAGTGTCGACATAGCGCTCTCTATCAATGTCCAGTATCGATGGCCTGCCTGGTTCGAGCGTGTTTCGCTGGGAAACACCATCGGATGGCAGGTGTCATCTAGGTGGCGCTGATTCGCACACCGTTCCAGAAATATCCTGTTGTGGTGCGCCGATTCGTGCGGCCTCAAGGCGAGATTCCCCGTGCAGAGGCCAGAACCCAGGCGCAGCAGAGGCAGGAGGGCGAACGGGCTTACGTCATTTGCGGAGCGTTCAACGAACGTAGGGCAGCGTTGGCACCGTCAAATGCTCCCCGCACACATCGCGTAACTGGTTCTCGAATTGCTCGATGATCGCTGGCCAGCCTTGGCGGCTGGCATGCTGGCGTGCATTCAGACGCGCCCTGCGCAAGTGTTCGCTTTCTTCAAGCAGCCAGTTGGCCGCGTCGCAAAAGGCATCTTCATCCCCTGGCATCGCCAATGCGCCGCTGTAACCGTGGCGAATGTGCTGGGTTGCGGCCGCCTGGTCGTATGCCACTACGCCCAAGCCAGAGGCCATGGCCTCCAGCACCACATTGCCGAAGGTTTCGGTCAGGCTGGGAAACAGGAACAGGTCGCCGCACGCGTAATGCTGTGCCAGGCTTTCTCCGCGCTGGCTGCCGCAGAAGATCGCGTCGGGAAGATCGCGCTCCAACTGGGCCCGTTGCGGGCCATCGCCGACGATGATCAATTTCAGTCGGCGCTGTGGATAAGTTGCGCGCAATGACTCAAAACAGCGCTTGAGCAGGCCCAGGTTTTTTTCCTGGGCCAACCGACCGACGTGCAGCACCGCCACGTCATCATTGGCCAGCCCCCAGCTTTCCCGCAGGGCATTGTCGCGCTTGGCCGGGTGGAACAGCTGGCTGTCGACCCCGCGCGACAACATGCCCAGGCGTTCGAAATGCCGGCGCTCCAGCTCCAGGCGCTGGCTGGCACTGGGCACCAACGTCAAGTCGGAGCGGTTATGAAACCAGCGCAGGTAGTGCGTGACCATCCGGCTCAACAGGCTCAGACCGTACTGGTTCGAGTACTGCTGGAAATTGGTGTGGAAGCCGCTCACCACACTGATCCCCAGGCGCCGCGCGGCCCGCAGCGCCGACAGCCCCAGCGGGCCTTCCGTGGCGATGTACAGCACATCAGGGCGTTGGCGCGTCCAGCGTCGCAGCAACTTGTGCATCGACGACTGACCCCACTGCAAACCCGGATAGCCGGGCAGAGGCCAGCCGCGGCACAGCAGCAATTGGTCGTCGCTGGGACGGCTCTGATCAACGCCCTGTCGCGGACGCACCAGTTCGATTAGATGGCCGCGGGCGCGCAAGCCATCACACAGGCGGCCAAGGGTATTGGCCACCCCGTTGATCTCTGGCGGGAAGGTTTCGGTAATCAGGGTGATGTGAAGCGAAGCTGTCGTCATGACCCCCAGTCTCGCTGTGGGCCATGTCGTCAATGTGTCATCGGTATGATGGATTTATGACCGGGTCACTTTTGCTTGGCGCACCATCGTTTCGGCGCCTTGTTCACGCACCCAGAATAACGTGGCGCCGGCCACCGCCGCCGGCATCATCAGCAAATTGACCACCGGCACCAGCAGCACCAGGTAGACGACGCCGCCGAAGCTCAAGCTCTGCCAGCGCTTCTGACGCAGCCAGGCGAGCATTTCGTTCCAGCCCAGTTTGTGGTTGTCCGCCGGGTAGTCGATGTACTGGATCGCCATCATCCACACGCCGAACAACAGCCACAGCGGCGCGGCAATCAAGTTGACCACCGGGATAAACGACAGAATAAACAGGCCGATGGCGCGTGGCAGGAAGTAGCCCAGCTTGCGCATTTCCCGGGCCAGGGTGCGGGGGATCATGGCGACCAGCTCGCTCCAGCTGAACGGCGGGAAGTCATCGGTGCCACGCACCACCACTTCGACCTTTTCCGCCAGGAAACCATTGAACGGCGCTGCGATGATGTTGGCGAGCAGGGTGAAGGTGAAAAACACCATCAGCACAACCAGCACCACAAACAGCGGCCACAGCAGGTAATTGAGAAAACTCAGCCAGCCGGGCAGGGTCGGCATCAACTGGTCGACCCACAGGCTGAACTGATGGCCGGCAAAATAAATCAGCCCGACGAACAGCACGAGGTTGATCGCCAGCGGCAGCAGCACAAACAGCCGCAGGCCGGGGCTCAGCACCAGTTTGAGGCCTTCTCGCAGGTATTGCGGGCCGGAAAGAGCAGGGGCGGGCATGAGGTACTCCGAGCAGAATGACGAACGCGCCGACCTTACCGGCTTTGCCGGCATGGCGAAAGCACGGTCAGTGTGACGACATCAAAGGTAACAAAGGCGTCGATCAAGGATGTCGACTGCATAGAGACCGCCTATGAGCTGGATTGTTATTGCGTATTTCCTTAATCTTGCCCCCCTCTATACGCTGCACCCATTATTTTTCAGGATCCGCGAGTTCAAGCCTTCCCCAAGTGCTTCGCGGTCCTTTTTTATTCCAGCCGTCTTGTTGTCCGGGCGGTCGATAGGAGCGAGTCATGTCTGATACCCGTCATTCGCGAGTGATTATTCTCGGTTCCGGCCCTGCCGGTTACAGCGCTGCCGTCTATGCCGCCCGTGCCAACCTCAAGCCGTTGCTGATCACCGGCATGCAGGCGGGCGGTCAGCTGACCACCACCACCGAAGTCGACAACTGGCCTGGCGATGTCCACGGTCTGACCGGCCCGGCGTTGATGGAACGTATGAAAGAGCACGCCGAGCGCTTTGAAACCGAGATCGTGTTTGATCACATCAACAAGGTCGACTTCTCCAAGAAACCTTACAGCCTGACCGGCGACAGCGGCGTGTACACCTGTGACGCGCTGATCATTGCCACCGGTGCCAGCGCCCGCTACCTGGGCCTGCCGTCGGAAGAAGCGTTCATGGGCAAAGGCGTGTCCGCCTGCGCCACCTGCGACGGTTTCTTCTACCGCAACAAGCCGGTCGCCGTGGTCGGTGGCGGCAACACTGCCGTGGAGGAGGCGCTGTACCTGGCCAACATCGCCAGCACTGTGACCCTGGTCCACCGCCGTGAGACGTTCCGCGCCGAGAAGATCCTGATCGACAAGCTGCACGCCCGTGTCGCCGAAGGCAAGATCATCCTCAAGCTCAACGCCACCCTGGACGAAGTCCTGGGCGACAACATGGGCGTGACCGGTGCTCGCTTGAAAAACAACGACGGCAGCTTCGATGAGCTGAAAGTCGACGGTGTGTTCATCGCTATCGGCCACACCCCGAACACCTCGCTGTTCGAAGGCGTGCTGGAAGCCAAGGACGGTTACCTGGTGGTGAAGGGCGGTCGTGAAGGCAATGCCACCGCCACCAACATCGAAGGCATCTTTGCTGCCGGCGATGTGGCCGACCACGTGTACCGCCAGGCCATCACCTCGGCCGGCGCCGGTTGCATGGCGGCTCTGGATGCCGAGCGTTACCTCGACGGTTTGAAGGATGCTGCGTTCTAAACCGTTGAAATAAGAAAACCGGCTGCGAGGCCGGTTTTTTTATGGGTGCCATTTAGAGGTGGGAGAGACTTGCCCCAATGGCAGTGGTTCGGTCAATGCATCGGTGACTGACATACCGCTATCGGGGGCAAGCTAACTCATTTTCACCTGCAACTGACTCAGGATTTGCGGGCCAGGGGTTGTGCGGCAAATTTCACGCCTGCCAACCCATGGGTAATCAACGCGCGAATATTGGCATGGTCACTGCCCTCAGGCGTCGCCAGCACCGAGCGGTAGTGCTCCCCAAACGCCAGCAGCGCTTGCTGGTCGCTCAAGCCTTCCAGCAAGGCCAAACCCAAGGTTTTGCACGAGCCTTCGTTCTGCCCGGCAGCATTTTCTACCTCGCCATTGGTGAAGGCCTGCGGCTGGTAATTGTAACCGGCCGCGACGAACGCCAGGGTATCGGCAAAAACGTGCTCGCCGCTGTTCAAGCTGGCGCGCAGGGTATTGAGATCAGTCATGGGAGTTTCCTTTGGCGAACGCCGCCTGTTGTTCGGCGCTGGCTTCTTTCTGGTATTGAGCTTTCCACTCGGCGTACGGCATGCCGTACACCACTTCACGGGCGTCATCGAGGCTCAGCTCGATCTGGCGCTCATCGGCCTCGGCCTTGTACCACTTGGACAGGCAGTTGCGGCAGAAGCCGGCGAGGTTCATCAGGTCGATATTCTGCACATCCTTGCGGCTGTCCAGGTGCGCTACCAAGCGACGGAAGGCGGCGGCTTCGAGTTCGAGGCGTTGTTGATCGTTCATAGCGGGGCTCTTCGAGGCAGCTTCAAGCGGGTAAGCTTCAAGCTGCAAGTTGGAATGGGGTTGGCCTTTAGCCTGCAGCTTGTAGCTAGCGGCTTGCAGCTAACGTTATCGACACCGATTCGGCAAAGCGCAGCGCATGGGGCTTGTCCACTTCGACCTCGGCGTACAACACCGATTCATTGCTCATCACCAGGTCCAGCAGTTCCTGGGTCAGGCGCTCGAGCAGGGCAAAGCGGTTGCCCTCGACGTGGGCAATGATTGCCTTGGTGATGGTGCGGTAGTTCAAGGCATGGTCGATGTCATTGTCGCGCACCGCTTCCTGGGCCGCATACAGGATGGTCAGGTTGATCAGCACGTCCTGCTTGTTGAGGATTTCGTCCTCATTGATGCCGATATAGGTGCGCAGGCACAGGTCCTTGACCCGGATGCGCGCCATGCCTGGTTGAAGTTGTGGCATTGCTACTTGCTCCGTCCAATCAGTTGCAGGAACTCCGTGCGCGTGGTGTTCGACTCGCGGAACGCGCCGAGCATCACCGAGGTGTTCATGGTTGAATTCTGTTTTTCCACGCCGCGCATCATCATGCACATATGCTTGGCCTCGATCACCACGGCCACGCCGGCGGCCTGGGTTACCTCCTGGATCGCATCGGCGATTTGCCGCGTGAGGTTTTCCTGGATCTGCAGGCGCCGGGCGAACATGTCGACGATGCGCGCCAGCTTTGACAGGCCCAGCACCCGGCCGGTCGGGATATACGCCACATGGGCCTTACCGATAAAGGGCAGCAGGTGATGCTCGCACAGTGAATACAATTCGATGTCCTTGAGGATCACCATTTCGTCGTTGTCGGAGGCGAAGAGCGCGCCGTTGACGATTTCTTCCAGGTTCTGCTCGTAGCCATGACACAGGTATTGCATGGCTTTGGCGGCGCGCTTGGGGGTGTCGAGCAAGCCTTCGCGCTCCGGGTCTTCGCCCAGGCCCTTGAGGATCTCGCGGTAATGGTGGGGCAGGGAAAAGGTCATACAACATCCTCAAAACGGCTTACTTGATATGCCGCCCGCCGTTGACGGTCAGGGTGGTACCGGTGACATAAGGGTTATCCAGCAGGTAACGCACGCTCTGGTAGATCACGTCGGGGCCGGGTTCGATGCCCAGCGCCGACTTGGCGAGCACCCTGGCACGGTAGGCCGCATCGTCACCTTCGTTGAACATGACCATCGCCGGCGCAATGCCGTTGACCTTGATCAGCGGCGCGAACTGCGCGGCGAACGACAGCGTGAGGCTGTCGAGCCCGGCCTTGGTGGCGCAATAGGCGATATGCTGGCGGCTGCCCTTGCGCACCACATCATCGCTGATATGCACGATATCGGCCGGTGAAGAACGTTGCAGCAAAGGTGAACAATGCAGGTTGATCAAGTACGGCGCAAGCATGTGCACGTTGAACATGTCGATAAACGCGCGGCTCTCGTCACCCGGCGTCTCGGCGACCCAGGCCGAGGCGTTGTGAATGATCGCGCGCAGGCTTTGGGTGTGGGTGTTCACCTGAGCGATAAACGCCAGCACCCCGGCCTCGCTGGAGAAATCAGCGAACAGGCCGACCGCACCGCGGTCACGAAGGGCTTGAACGCCGGGGCGTTCGCTGCGGTAACTGAATATCACTGGCTGGCCCTCGTCCAGCAGGCGATGGGCACAATGCAGGCCGACACGCTGGCCGGCACCGGTGATCAGGATCGGGGCGTTCGTTGCAGACATGGGAGGCTCGCGTCGCTGGCAGGCTCGAATCATACCAGCGACGCGGCGCCCCTGTACCTACGCCGCCGCTTCGGTAGGCTTGCCCGGCGGTGGGCTGGGGTGCAGCCAGTTCGCCAGCAGGTGGGTCGACAAGGGAATGAACAGGTAAACCATCAAGGGCGTGAGTGCCAGGGTACTGACCAGCACGCGCGGCACCAGGGCCAGCTCGTTGAGCAGCGGCCCCAGGCCAAAGTTGAACAACAGCGACACCGGAAAAAACGCCAGCCAGATAGCCACTGCCTGCTTCCAGCGCGGTGGGCGCGCACCTGCTGCGCCGAACCAGCCGTCGATGCCGCGCACGCGATGCTCCGACGGGTCGGCAAACAGCTCGCTGCCGCGGCCCAGCCAGGCACTGCGCGAGGCGGAAAACTCCCAGGCGTGCAGGGTTTGCTCATCGGCAAAGCGGAAAATGATCTGGAACTCATCGTCATTGGGCGGCGGCGCCAGTACGCCGGAGCCCAGGTAACCGGGAAAATCGGTGGCCAATTGCTCGCCTTCGCGCAGCCAGGCCATCAGTTCTTCATAGCGTCCCTTGGCCACGCGGCGCGCAACCATCAGGGTAACGGGGGAGGTAGACATTGTGTATCTCCAAATGAACGGGCGCGGTTGGCCGGGTAGGCGGCGCGCGGACGAGGCTGCGGGGTGAGGCAGCGACGTAGAAAAAACAGGCAAGGATTATTCCCGAATCCACCGAATACACCAGCGGCATTGGTCCGAAAATCGCGGACCTTGAAAAGGACAGCTTTAAAGGCGTTAAATGCGCGTTCAATTACCGTTGGTTTTATGGTCGTCAATGCCCGTGATCCATGCTCCCGTTGATAGTGTTTCGCAACCAGACTCGATAGATTTCAACGAGCTGTTTCCGATCCGTGAAGTGTCCAGAATGACAGGTATCAACCCGGTCACCCTGCGTGCCTGGGAGCGACGCTACGGCTTGATCGAGCCCAAGCGCACCGAAAGTGGGCATCGGCTGTACACCCGCGACGATATCCAGACGGTCAGTCGCATCCTCGAGTGGATCGAGCGCGGGGTGGCCGTCAGCAAAGTGGGCAGGATCCTCGCCCGCGAACAGCAGCAGGCCGATGCAGTGCGTGCCGAGGGCGATGTGCTGCAGGCCTTTGAGTGGTCACAATTGCAGGCGCGCCTGAGGCAAGCGGTCAGTGCCTTCGATGATCGGCAACTGGAAAGCCTGTACGGCCAGGTGCTAGCCACCTATCCGATCAGTGTGGCGTTCCAGGACATCTTCATGCCGCTGTGGAACGAACTGTTGCGCCATCAGGGCCGCTTCGGCCAGGCCAGCGAATGGCTGTTCTTCGATGTATTCCTTAGGAGCCATGTGCTGCAGCGCCTGCAGTTGGCAAGCCTTGGCGCGGCTCCCCGTGTCTTGATGGCGGCGTTGCCGGGCGAGTGCCGTAAGTTGGAGCTGCTGGTGGCGGCCGCCCTGTTGGCGCGCGATGACCTGGTCGTAAAGGTGCTGGGCATGGGCCAGCCGTTCGATGAGTTGACGCTGGTGTGCCAGAAGACCCGTCCCCAGGCGCTGGTGCTGTTCTCCAACCACTCACATAACCAAGACCTGGCGGTGCGCTTGAATCGTCTCGCACAGACCCTGGATTGCCCGTTGTTCATCGCCGGCGCTGCGTCGGACCTGGCCGAGCACGACCTGGCAGGCTCCTCCATCGGTTGCCTGGGCAATGACGGGCCCGTGATGCTACGCCGCTTGCAGCAGTATCTGAGCGGCACGCTCGATACCTGACCTCAAGCGTGAACGTGCGGATGCGCCAGGCGGTGCTGATGCAGGATGAAATGGCGCAGTCGCTCGGTTTCGTCCGCATCGCTCTGGCTCAAGCGATACGCAAACAGGCCACGCGCCGTTACCCGCTGCAACGTGCCACGCAAGGCGATGCGTTCGTAGCCCGAAGGGCTGAACCACAGCGCGAAGGTTTTCGGCGGCTTGAAGCGGCCACGACCCTCGACCAGCACACCCTTGAACGACACTTCATGCACCCACAGCGCGCCGGGGTTGCCTCGGATATTTTCCAAGGCCACCGGCGTCTCCAGCACCAGGCGCCACGGGCGGATCATGGGGCCGTCTTCGAAAATGCTCGGCACCCCCAGGCGCAGATGCACCGCGTTGAACTCGTCCTCCACCAAGTGCAGGGGAAACGTCAGTTGCTGGTTGTCGAATTGGGCCTGGATGGTGACATGGTCGTGAGCGGCGAGTCGGGTGAGCAAGTCGCGGATCTGCGCACCGCCGTTGACCGTCAGGCTCGACGAAGCGTCCCGCAGGTTCAACTGCGGGTTGTGCTGCATGTTCTGAATGAAGTCCAGTTCATCCTGGGTCAGAAGCGCGTTGCGTGGCATCGCCGTTTGCTCAGTAGAAGTGCTAAAAGGCCATTATCCCCCTTAGTGACCGATGTTTCTAAATTTTGTTTGAGCCACTTGTCGCGCGAAGCGTCGCAAGTTCGGCCTTGACCTCAGCCAGTTCGGCCTCCAGTTGGGCCACGCGCTGCTGGGCCTTGACCTGCAGGGTCACGTCTTTTTGCACGCCGACAAAGTAGGTCTGCCGGTCAGCCTCGTTGTACACCGTCGACAGCGATAATTCATTCCAGAAATGGCTGCCGTCCTTGCGGTAATTGCGCAGGATCTCACGGCACACCCCGCCGCTTTCCAGAGCGTCGCGAATGGCCATCAGCGCCGGCTGGTCGCGGTCGCCGGATTGCAGGAAACGGCAGTCCTGATAGAGGATTTCATCCAGCGTGTAGCCGGTCAGCCGTTCGAACGCCGGGTTGACGTAGATCAGCGGCTTGTCCTTGCCTTCGCGTTCGGCGACGACGATGCCGTCGTTGGAAGCGTTGATCACCAGTTGCATCAGCTTGGCATTAATCATTGAGCGGTCCATGGCTTGTGGTGGGAAAGAGGAGTGTATGGCACCCGTTGAATCTTGCACCAGGCGCCGCGAAATAGTTGCGTCAGCTGTTAATATCCCACGCTTTCGCTCAACTACAGGATCAGATTGATGAAAGTCGCCATCCTTTCCGGCTCGGTGTACGGCACCGCAGAAGAAGTGGCTCGCCACGCTGTCGTCATCCTCGAAGCCGCAGGTTTACAAGCCTGGCACAACCCTCGCGCCACCCTGGCGGACGTGCAGGCTTATGCACCTGACGCACTGGTGGCGGTCACGTCCACCACCGGCATGGGGGAACTGCCCGACAACCTCCAGCCCCTGTATTGCGCGCTGCGCGAGCAACTGCCCGGCGCCTTGCGCGGTTTGCCCGGCGCGGTCATCGCCCTGGGCGACGCCAGCTACGGCGATACCTTCTGCGCCGGTGGCGAGCAGATGCGTGAGTTGTTCGTCGAGCTGGGCGTGCGCGAAGTGCTGCCGATGCTGCGCCTGGACGCCAGCGAAAGCGTGACGCCCGAAAGCGACGCCGAACCCTGGCTGGCCGAGTTGGTCGCTGCCCTGCGCGGTTGATCGGGTCGACACCCAAGCGCCCATCGTTCCGGGGGCGCTTGTATGGATTTCTACTATTCTCAGTACGTGACTCGTACAGTCATCAAGCTGGCTGCCAAGGCGACTCCGCCGGCCAGGGCGTCTGACTAGACTGGCCCAACCCTTAGAACAATAAGAACGTGCGTCCAGGAGGTCATCACCTTGAGCCTAGCCCCGGTTGTATCCCCACAGAATGTCCAGGCCCAGGTCAGCACTGCCGAGTGGCAGGCACGCGTCGACCTCGCCGCGTGCTATCGCCTGGTGGCGATGCATGGATGGGACGATCTGATCTTCACCCATATCTCAGCCAAAGTGCCCGGCACCGACGATTTCCTGATCAACCCCTACGGCCTGATGTTCCATGAGATCACCGCGTCGAGCCTGGTCAAGGTCGACCAGGCCGGCAACAAACTGATGGACAGCCCCCATGAGATCAACCCGGCCGGCTACACCATCCACAGCGCCATCCATGAAGTGCGCCATGATGTGACCTGCGTGCTGCACACTCACACTGCCGCCGGGGTCGCGGTGGCCGCGCAGAAGCAGGGCGTGCTGCCCATCAGCCAGCAATCGATCTTTGTGCTCTCCAGCCTGGCCTGCCACGCTTACGAGGGCGTCGCGCTGAACCACGAGGAAAAGGCCCGCCTGCAGGCCGACCTGGGCGACAACCAGTTCCTCCTGCTGCACAACCATGGCCTGCTCACCTGCGGTGCCAGCATCGCCGACACTTTTCTGATGATGTTTATCTTCCAGCGCGCCTGTGAAATCCAGGTGCTGGCGCAAACCGGCGGTGCCGAGTTGATCAGCATCGAGCCGCAGATTCTCGCCGGAGCCAAGGCCATGGGCGCGGCTGTTACCAAAAGTGCCCAAGGCATGGGCGGCGCGCTGGCCTGGCCGGCGTTGCTGCGTAAGTTGGACCACCAAAACCCTGGGTATGAAACCTGATGCCAATCGCCGAGATCCCGCTTCGAGCCTGGCGCAAGCGTGGCCAGGATTTCGACTTTCATGGCCACACCATCCGTTACTGGGTAGCGGGCCAGGGTGAACCGCTGTTGCTGCTCCACGGTTTCCCCACGGCCAGCTGGGACTGGCATTACTTGTGGCAAGCCCTGACCCAGCGCTATCTGGTGATCGCCTGCGACATGCTCGGTTTCGGCGATTCGGCCAAGCCCCTGGACCATGGCTACTGCCTGCTGGAACAGGCGGACTTGCAGCAGGCCCTGCTTGAACACCTGCGTGTGCAGCCGCCGGTGCATGTGTTGGCCCACGACTATGGCGACAGCGTCGCTCAGGAATTGTTGGCGCGGCACTATGAAGGCCGGTTCCAGATGGCCAGCTGTGTGTTTCTCAACGGCGGCCTGTTCCCGGAAACCCATCGCCCGGCGCTGGTGCAAAAACTGTTGCTCAGCCCCCTGGGCTGGATGATCGGGCGGGCCTTCGGGCGCAATGCCTTGTCCAAAAGCTTCAGCCAGATTTTCGGGCCCGCTACCCGCCCCAGCGAAAGCGCCTTGGATGACTTCTGGAGCCTGATCAGTTGCAACGACGGCCCGCGCATCCTGCACAAGTTGATTTCCTACATCCCCCAGCGCCGACGCCTGCGCGAGCGCTGGGTGCAGGCCATGCAGGGCGGTGACGTGCCGCTGCGGGTGATCGATGGCGAGATCGACCCGATTTCCGGGGCCCATATGGTGGCGCGCTACCAGCAGTTGGTGCCGAATGCCGACACGGTGCTGCTGGCCAATATCGGCCATTACCCGCAGATCGAAGCGCCGGTGCAGGTGCTCAAGCACTACCTGGCGTTTCGCGATCGAATCGGGCGGCCGGCGTCGCAGGTGGCTTATTCCTGAGCGGCATCGCTTGTTGCCGCAGGCGCGCGGCGATTATCCCCGTGCCTTATCGCGCACCATTCAGCCGCGACCGTAGTTATTGTGACCAAAGGCGCTGTGCCTGACACTCCAGCCATCCCCATTGTCGCCCTAGGAGTTCGGTATGAGTGAGTCAGTGCAGTTCCAGGATAAGGTCGTGATCGTCACCGGTGCCGGCGGCGGCTTGGGCCGTGCCCATGCGCTGTTATTCGCCCGGCATGGCGCCAAGGTGCTGGTCAACGATCTCGGCGGCTCCACCCAGGGCGAGGGCGCCAGCGCGTCGGCCGCTGACCGCGTAGTGGCCGAGATCCGGGCGGCCGGCGGAATCGCCGAGGCCAACCATGATTCTGTCACCGACGGTGACAAGATCGTGCACAACGCTCTCGATGCGTTCGGCCGTATCGACGTGGTGGTCAACAACGCCGGCATCCTGCGGGACAAGACCTTTCATAAAATGGACGACAGCGACTGGGACATGGTTTACCGGGTGCATGTCGAAGGTGCCTACAAAGTCACCCGCGCCGCCTGGCCTCATCTGCGTGAGCAAAGTTATGGCCGGGTGATCTTCACCGCGTCCACCTCGGGCATCTACGGCAATTTCGGCCAGTCCAACTACGGCATGGCCAAGCTTGGCCTCTACGGCCTGACCCGCACCCTGGCGCTGGAAGGCCGCAAGAACAACATCCTGGTCAACGCCATCGCCCCCACCGGCGCCACACGCATGACCGAAGGCCTGATTCCGCCGCAAGTGTTCGAGCGCCTCAAGCCGGAGCTGGTCAGCCCGCTGGTGGTGTACCTGGGCAGTGAAGCCTGCCAGGAAACCTCGGGACTGTTCGAAGTCGGCGGCGGCTGGATCGGCAAGACCCGCTGGGAGCGCAGCCTGGGCGTGGGCTTCGACCCCGAGGCCGGGTTTTCGCCGGACGACGTGGCGGCGCATTGGGCGCAGATCTGCGACTTCGAAGGCGCCGCCCACCCCAAGGACACTATCGAGGCGTTGAAGGAGATGATGGCTAACTTGCAGAAATACAGCCTGTGATCGTTGTCTGAACGCGGGTCAATCCTACGGGGCGCTGATGGCGCCCCGTTTTATTTCAGGCATAAAAAAGGCCGCTGCAAAGGCAGCGGCCGAAGTAAGACGTTTGATCAAGGAGCAACAAATCAACGTCAGTGAACACCGGTAACGGATTGAAAAAACACATCAATCCATTGAAGCTCAGCTTGTCTTCCAAACTTGGAAGCGGGCGGATTGCCCTGAAAGCCCGACAAGAATAGCTGGTTGTAACAAGATGAGTAATAGCGCTTCAGGACAAGGACTGTTACCGATCCGGCAACAGTCCCTGGCGCCATCCATGTTCCTGATAACCCTCCATCCACCCTGCGCATGCCCCCGCCCGCACCCCAGCCAGAGCGGCCTGTCATCCTTTCGAGCGACAGCACGAATCCCTCCTTGGTGCGCTTATCGCTCCTGACGCGCGGCAGTAGGGTGGGGCCTTCTGTCACTCACCGGGGAAGACGCATGACAAAAACAACAATGCGCGCCATCTTCACGCCACAGGCGCTGGCCGCTGCGGTTGCGTTGGGTTGCTGTGCCCACGCGCAGGCTGTTTCGTTCAACATTGGCGAGATCGAAGGGCAATTCGATTCGTCGTTGTCGGTGGGGTCGAGCTGGGGTATGCGCGACGCCGACAAGAAACTGGTCGGCACCGTCAACGGCGGTACGGGCCAGGCTTCCACGGGGGATGACGGACGCCTCAATTTCAAGAAGGGCGAGACCTTCTCCAAAATCTTCAAAGGGTTGCACGACCTCGAACTGAAGTACGGCGATACCGGCGTGTTCGTGCGCGGCAAGTACTGGTATGACTTCGAGCTCAAGGACGAAGACCGCGAATTCAAGCCAATCAGCGACCACAACCGTAAGGAAGGCGCCAAATCCAGCGGCGCAGAGATCCTCGACGCGTTCGTCTACCACAACTATTCCCTGGGCGACCTGCCGGGCACCGTGCGCGCCGGCAAGCAGGTGGTCAGCTGGGGCGAAAGCACTTTCATCGGCAACTCCATCAACAGCATCAACCCGATCGACGTCTCGGCATTCCGTCGGCCGGGCGCCGAGATCAAGGAAGGCCTGATCCCGGTGAATATGCTGTTCGCTTCCCAGAGCCTGACCAATCAACTCACGGTGGAAGGCTTCTATCAGCTGGAATGGGACCAGACCGTGCTGGATAACTGCGGCACTTTCTTCGGCGGCGACGTGGCGGCGGACGGTTGCACCAATAATTACACCGTCGGCAACCCGGCCATTCGCCCGTTGCAACCTGTTGCGGCGGCGTTCGGGCAAGGCTTTGGCGTGGTCAACGAAGGCGTGATCGTGCGGCGTGCCGGCGACCGCGATGCGCGGGATTCCGGACAGTTCGGCGCCGCGTTGCGCTGGCTGGGCGACGACACCGAGTACGGCCTGTACTTCATGAACTACCACAGTCGTACGCCGACCGTGGGCACTATCACCAACAACACCAGCCTGGCCACCCTCGGCGCCATCGCCGGCGCCGCCAATCGCCTGGCCCCCGGCTCAGGCGCAGGCCTGGTGCAGAGCGTGATGCTCGGTCGTGGCCAGTACTACCTCGACTACCCGGAAGACATCCGCCTGTTCGGTGCCAGTTTCTCCACGACCTTGCCCACCGGCACGGCCTGGACCGGGGAAATCAGCTACCGACCGAATGCGCCGGTGCAACTGAACACCACCGATCTGACCCTGGCCTTGATCAATCCGGTCGCCGGGCAAGCGGCCTCGCCGATACGCAGCAACTTCGGGGATGACAATACCGGCTACCGTCGCAAGGAAATCACCCAGATCCAGAGCTCCATGACCCAGTTCTTCGACCAGGTGCTGGGCGCCGAACGGTTGACCGTAGTGGGCGAAGCCGCTGTCGTCCACGTGGCTGGCCTGGAAGATAAATCCAAGCTGCGTTACGGCCGCGACTCGGTGTACGGCGCTTACGGATTCCAGGGCGATACCGACGGTTTCGTTACATCCACGTCCTGGGGTTATCGCGCGCGGGCAATCCTGGACTACAACAACGCGATCGCCGGGGTGAACCTCAAGCCCAACCTGTCCTGGTCCCATGACGTTGCCGGCTACGGCCCCAACGGGCTGTTCAACAAAGGCGCCAAGGCCATCAGCGTGGGCGTCGATGCCGACTACCGCAGCACCTACACCGCCAGCCTCAGTTACACCGACTTCTTCGGCGGCGACTACAACACCCTGACCGACCGTGACTTCCTCGCCCTCAGCTTCGGCGTGAACTTCTGATTTGGCTTAAAGAAGGACAAGAACGTATGCGTAAGACAATTGCAGTGTTGGCCCTCAGCCTGTTGGCCGCCAACGTATGGGCAGCGGTTTCCCCGGAAGAGGCCGCCAAGCTTGGTACCACCCTCACCCCGGTGGGTGCCGAGAAGGCCGGTAACGCCGATGGCTCTATCCCCGCCTGGACCGGCGGCATCCCTAAAAACGCCGGCGCGGTGGACAGCAAAGGCTTTCTCGCCGACCCATTCGCCAGTGAAAAACCGCTGTTCGTGATCACCGCCGCCACGGTGGACAAGTACAAGGACAAACTCTCCGACGGCCAGGTGGCGATGTTCAAGCGCTACCCCGAGACCTACAAGATCCCGGTCTACCCCAGCCACCGCACGGTCAACCTGCCGCCGGATATCTACGAGTCGATCAAGCGCAGCGCGCTGAACGTCAAGGCGATCAACGACGGCAATGGCCTGGAGAACTTCACCGGCAATCGCTACTACGCATTCCCGATTCCCAAGAACGGCGTGGAAGTGCTGTGGAACCACATCACCCGCTACCACGGCGGCAACCTGCGCCGCATCATCACCCAGGCCACCCCACAGACCAACGGCAGCTACACGCCGATCCGCTTCGAGGAAGAAGTGGCGGTGCCCCAGGCCATCCCGGATATCGACCCGGCCAAGGCGGCCAACGTGTTGAGTTACTTCAAGCAATCGGTCACCGCGCCGGCGCGCCTGGCGGGCAACGTGCTGCTGGTGCACGAAACCCTCGACCAGGTGAAGGAGCCGCGCCTGGCATGGATCTACAACGCCGGTCAGCGCCGCGTACGGCGTGCCCCGCAGGTGTCCTATGACGGGCCGGGCACCGCGTCGGACGGCCTGCGCACCACCGACAACTTCGACATGTTCTCCGGTGCGCCCGACCGTTATGACTGGAAGCTGGTGGGCAAGAAAGAGATGTACATCCCCTATAACAGCTACAAGCTTGACTCGCCGTCGCTCAAGTACGACGACATCATCAAGGCCGGCCACATTAATCAGGATTTGACCCGCTACGAGCTGCACCGCGTGTGGGAAGTGGTCGGCACGGTCAAACCGAGCGAGCGGCACATCTATGCCAAGCGCCACATGTACATCGACGAGGACAGCTGGCAAGTCGCGCTGGTGGATCACTATGACGGTCGTGGCCAACTGTGGCGGGTCGCCGAAGGCCATTCACAGTTCTACTACGACCATCAGGTGCCGGCGTACACCGTGGAGACCCTGTATGACTTGATCGCCGGGCGTTATATCGCGCTGGGGATGAAAAACGAGGAGAAGAGCAGCTTCGTGTTCGGGTTTGCGGCCAAGGCGGCGGACTACACGCCGGCGGCGTTGCGGGCGGAAGGCGTGCGCTGATCCCTGATCAAAGGTGGGAGGAGGCTAGCCCCCTCCCACATTGGGTTTTGTGCATGGCCTTCAATCACCCTGCTGAATACTTCTTCAACTATCGCCCGTCACAGGTCTAGGGTAAGCGTCAGGTTGCATAACAATAAAAACGCAGGATGCAGCAATGACCGCCATGACTCGCTGCCTGGACCGTCCTGGATTCATGCCTCGGCTGTCCGCCCATCATCTGCTGCGCCCACGCCTGGCCGAGCCGTTGCTGGCGTCTGTGGCGCGGGTCAGGTTGTTGTGTGCGCCCGGCGGCAGCGGCAAGAGCGCGTTGCTCGCCGAATGTGCGTTGCAGGCGCCCGTGGGGTATCAGGTGTACTGGCTGCCCCTCAATGGCGTGGCCCTCAGCCCCTTCCAATTGTGCCAGCGCCTGGCGCATACCCTTGGCATGCCCTTTACCGATGAAGCCACACTGCTGCAGGACTTGAGCCGCTGGCAAGCTCCGGCGTGGTTGTTCCTTGATGATTTCTGCCGCTGGCCCACGCCCGAGACCGATGCCTTGCTCGACCGCCTGCTCACCGCCGGCAGCCCGGCGCTGACCTGGTGGCTGGGCGCGCGGCGGCGGCCGGCGTGCAACTGGCCGCGGTTGCTGCTCGACGATGAATTGCTCGAATGCGGTGCGGAACTGGCGTTGCGCGCCGGGGAAATCCAGGCGCTGCTCTGCCATGCGCCAGGGCAGTCCGTCGAGGACGTGCTGCAGTTCAGCGCCGGCTGGTGCGCCGGTGTACGCATCGCGCTGCTGGGCGACGGGCACCCCGACAAAACCCTGCTCGACTACCTGCAACACGAACTGTTCAGCGTGCTGCCGCCCGAATTGGCCGACGCCTGGCGCGTGCTGGCCCATCTGCCGCGCTTCAATACAGGGCTGTGCGAACACCTGTTCGGGGCCGGCGACGGTGATCAGTACCTGCGCGATCTGCTGGCCCTTGGCGCCTTTATCCAGCCGTGGGAAGACACCGACTGGCTGCAGGTTTTTCCGCCCCTGGCGCGTCTGATGCGCGACGAACCCTGGCCGACCAAGCGCTCGTGGCACCGTCGCGCCTGCCAATGGTTCACCGCCGAGCAGGACTGGCAAGCCGCCTTCGAACAGGCGCTGTTGGCCGAAGAATATGAGGTGGCGGTCAGCCTGTTGCAGCACTTCAGCTTCGAAGATCTGTTCCGCCAGCAGAACGCGTTGCTGCTGTTGCGCCTGCACGCGGAGCATGGCGATGACCTGATGCTCGGTTCGGCCCAGTTGGTGGGGCTGGTGACGGCGGCCCTGCTGTTTGCCGGGCGCTTCGAGCAGGCCGCCGTGTGCATCGACCAACTCGCACGCTTCGCTCCGCAACCGACGGCGGCCCGGCAGCGGCACTTGTTGGCACGCTGGCAGGCCCAGTGGGGCTGGTTGCTGCACTTGGGAGGGGACGCCGAGCGTTCGCGCGCGCATTTCCTCGAAGCGTTACAAGCCTTGCCCGACAGTGCCTGGACTTCGCGCCTGATGTGCTTGTCAGGGCTCACCCAGCAAGCCCTGTTGCGTGGTGAGCTGAACGTGGCGCAAACCCTGAACCGCGAAGCACTGTGCCTGGCGCGTGCCCATGGCTCATTGCTGCTGGAAGCGCTGCTGGAACTGGATCACGCCCAATTGCTCGAACAGCGCGGCGCGCCGCACCGGGCCCAGAGCCTGCTCGAACATATGCAGGCGATGCTGCTCAAGCAGCGGCTCAAGGCCGGCCCGCTGGTCGGGCGCATTGCCCTGCGGCGCGGGCACCTGGCGCTGCGGCAGGGGCAGGACGCGCTGGCCGCCGAGTGTTTCGAGACAGGCTTGCCGATGTGCCTGCACAGTCAGGACAAGCGCGTGCTTTATGGGTTTCTGGGCCTGGCGCTGCTGGCGGCCAACCGTGGCGATTACGCCCAGGCGTTCATTCAACTGCGCGAGGCGGAACGTCTGATGCAGCAACGCCAGGTGCCGGACACCGTGTACCGCGCAGTGTTGCTGCTGGTCAGCGGGCATTTCTGGTTGCAGCAGGGGCGTGCCGAGTTGACCGTCGAAGCGCTGCGCCGCGTGTTGCGTCACTTCCGCGGGCCCCAGGCCAAACAAGCGCCGCCGGCCACTCTGGAGCTGATCCCGCGTCTTGAATACCTGTTGGTATTGGCCGAGGTGAAACTGGGTTGCGCCGAACAGCCGCTGGCGCGCCTGCAAGCGCTGCTGGAGGCCACCCATCAGCGCGGCATGCTGTGCCTGGAAACCGAGTTGCACCTGGTGCTGGGTGAAGTCGCCTGGCAACTGGGCGACGCCGGGCTAGCGCGTCGTTCACTGCAGACCGGATTGGAACTGGCCGCGCGCTGCCAGGTGCAGCAAGCCATTCGCGAACTGCGCCTGCGTTCGCCGGGGCTGCTGAGCGAGTTGGGGTTGGAGCCGCAGGCGTCGACGCCGGGCACGGTGCAAAACCCACTCAGCCAGCGCGAGTTGGAAGTGCTGCAGTTGATAGCCCTGGGCAATTCCAACCTGGAAATCGCCGATCGCCTGTTTATCTCCCTGCACACCGTCAAAACCCACGCGCGACGCATCCACAGCAAGCTCGGGGTCGAGCGGCGCACCCAGGCCGTGGCCAAGGCCAAAACCCTGGGGTTGATGACTTAGGTGCAGAAGGCCTGACGATACTCTCCAGGCGTGGCGCCCATGGCCTGGCCGAAGCGGCGGGTAAAATGGCTGGCGCTGCAGAAACCGCACATCAGTGCAATCTCGCCGAGGGGCAGGGTGCCCCCACGCAACAGGCTTTGCGCTCGGGCCAGGCGGCGCGCCAGCAGGTATTGATGGGGCGGCAGACCGAAGCTTTGGCGGAACATTCGCGCGAAGTGGTATTCCGACAGTGCACACAGCCCGGCCAATTGCCCCAGGCTCAGCGGCGCCTCCAGGTGGTAGTCGATGTAGTCCACCAACAAGCGGCGCTGATGCGGCGCCAGCCCACCTTTCAAGCGCAGACCGTCGCGCAGGCCCACTTGGTTGAGCAAAGTGTGGCTGAGCAGCTCATGGGCCAGGCTGCTGGTCAGCAGACGCTCGGCGGGCTCCTGCCAATCGAGAGCGATCAACTGGTGGAAGCGGCGCGCCTGGCTGGGGTCCTCCAGGAACGTACCCTCCTGCAACTGCAAGGTGCGCGGTTCGCGGTCGAGCAGGGTCACGCAGCCGAGGGCGAATTGTTCCGGGCTGAAGTACACATGGGCCAGGCGGATCTCGCCGTTGATCACCCACCCGGACTGATGCTCGGCGGGCAGGATGCACAGCTTGTCGGGGCCGCCCTTGGTGTCGGGTCGGTCGCGCCGAAACGTGCCGGTGCCGCCGCCCACATAGCACGACAGGGTGTGATGGCCTGGCGCCTGGTAATCCTGGGAATCGTGGTGGTTGCTCCACAAGGCCGCGGCAAGGCCGTCACCCAGCTCGGCGCAGGCCTCCAGGCGCGCGTGGGGCGAACGGTGAAGGGCTTGGAAGACTTGCAGCGATTGCAGATCCGGCATGGCGTGTACTCTCCGACGCCCTGCATCGTACTCCGCGATGCCGGTGCTGTGCGCGGCTCGCCCGACAAAAGCGCAAGAATGTGCAAGAGCGCAGCGTGGTTTGGGGAGGACACTGGGGCTCAATCGATGGAGCCTGTTATGAACCTTTTTCTGTATTTACTCACCGTGCTGATCTGGGGTACCACCTGGATCGCCCTCAAATGGCAACTGGGCGTGGTAGCGATTCCCGTGTCCATCGTTTATCGCTTCGGCCTGGCGGCGTTGGTGTTGTTTGCGTTGCTGCTGCTCAGCCGCAAGCTGCAGGTGATGAACCGGCGCGGGCACTTGATCTGCCTGGCCCAGGGGCTGTGTCTGTTTTGCGTCAACTTTATGTGCTTTCTCACGGCCAGCCAATGGATCCCCAGCGGGCTGGTGGCGGTGGTGTTTTCCACGGCGACGCTGTGGAACGCGTTGAACGCCCGGGTATTTTTCGGCCAGCGCGTGGCGCGCAATGTGCTGATGGGCGGTGGCCTTGGGTTGGCGGGTTTGGGGTTATTGTTCTGGCCGGAGCTGGTGGGGCACACCGCCAGCCCGCAGACCCTGCTGGGCTTGGGGTTGGCCTTGCTGGGGACGATGTGTTTCTCGGCTGGCAATCTGTTGTCGAGCCTGCAGCAGAAGGCCGGTCTCAGGCCGCTGACGACTAACGCCTGGGGCATGGCGTATGGCGCGGCGATGCTGGCGACCTGGTGCGTAGTCCGAGGGGTTCCGTTCGAGATGGACTGGAGTGCGCGATATATCGGTGCCTTGGTTTACCTGGTGATTCCGGGGTCGGTGATTGGGTTTACGGCGTATTTGACGTTGGTGGGGCGTATGGGGCCGGAGCGCGCGGCGTATTGCACGGTGCTGTTTCCGGTGGTGGCGCTGAATGTGTCGGCGTTTGCCGAGGGCTATCAGTGGACCGCGCCGGCGTTGGTGGGGTTGGGCTTGGTGATGGCGGGGAATGTGTTGGTGTTTCGTAAGCCTAAGGGTGTGAGCCCGGTCTTGAAGGCGAGAACAGTCTGACCAGGTGGCAGGCGGCAAGTCCTAATGCCCGTCAGTGAAGGAATCAGTGAGTGAATTTCTGCCCTGGACGGGACCAAAATGTGGGAGGGGGCTTGCCCCCTCCCACTTTTGATAGTCATTGCCTGGGGTGGATCTGACTGGCATCAGGACTTGCCCCCTCATTTCACCGAGTTATTTTATTCCAAGGCGCTTGGCCAGGCGGGCGAGGTTGGCGCGGTTGAGGCCCAGTTCGCGGGCGGTGCTGGCCCAGTTGTGCTGGTGGCGTTCCAGGCAGGCGCTGATGAGGTGGCGTTGATAGTTTTCGGTGGCGTGGCGCAGGTCGCCGGTCAGGGGCGCCAGTGCGGGCGGGGTTTCAATCGGTGGTGCGCTGACGGTGGGCAGGTCGAGGTCGGTGGCACTCAGGCTGAGAATTTTCGGACGCTCGCGACAGTTTCCAAGCGCTTTCAGTGCGCTGCGTCCGATCAAATGTTCCAGCTCCCGTACGTTGCCTGGCCAGTTATAGGCCAGCAGGGCCGCCTGGGCATCGCTGGTCAGGCGCAGGCTGCCCAGGCCCATGCGTGACCGGTTCTGTTCAAGGAAGAAACCGGCCAGCAGCAGTACATCGCGGCCGCGCTCGCGTAACGCCGGCACTTGCAGCGGGTAAACGCTCAGGCGATGGTAGAAGTCGGCGCGGTAGCGGCCGTTGCGCACCTCATCGGCGAGGTCGCGGTTGGTAGCGGCGATCAGGCGCACATCCACTTGGTGTTCCTTGTCCGACCCCAGGCGCTGCAACTGGCCGCTTTGCAGCACGCGCAGCAGTTTGGCCTGCACCGTCAGCGACAGTTCGCCCACTTCATCGAGAAACAAGGTGCCGCCGTCGGCCAGCTCGAACTTGCCCCGTCGCTCGTTCAGCGCGCCGGTGAAGGCGCCGCGTATGTGGCCGAACAGCTCGCTTTCCACCAGCGTTTCCGGCAGGGCGGCGCAGTTGAGGCTGATCAGCGGTTTGTCGGCGCGCGGCGAGGCGGCGTGAATCGCCTGGGCCACCAATTCCTTGCCCACCCCGGTTTCGCCGGTGATCAGCACCGTCAGGTCGCTGCCGCCCACCAGCTTGATTTCTTCCACCAGACGCTTGTGGCTTTTGCTCTGGCCGATCATTTCCTTGTGCTGCTGGCCGCTGGCCTGGCGATAGATTTCGGCGCGCTGGTGTGCGTCTTCGGCGCGCAGGGCCAGGCGTTCGATACGTTCGGCCACGTTGACCGTGGCGGCGGCCAGGCTGGCGAAGGCTTGCAGAGCGTCCAGTTCGACGCGTTCGAAGCGCTCGGTGTCCAGCGCGTCAAGGGTCAACAGGCCCCAGGGGCGGTCGTCGACAAACAAGGGGCAGCCCATGCAGTCATGCACCTGCAGGTGCCCGTGCAGACCTTCCACCAGGCCGTCGTAAGGGTCGGGCAACTCGCTGTCACTGTCGAAGCGGGTCGGGCCGGGGCTGGCGAGCAGCGCCGCGAAACGCGGGTGTTCGCTGACCTTGAAACGTCGGCCCAGGGTGTCGGTGCTCAGGCCGTCCACCGCCAGCGGCACCAGCGCTTCACCGTCCAGGCGCAGTAACGCGGCGGCGTCGCAGGGCAGCAGGGCGCGCATGGCTTGCAGCAGGCGCCGGTAGCGCTCGCCCTCGGGCAGATCGCGGGACAGATCGGCCACCAGGGGCAGGAGGGTGGTGAGCAGCGAGTGTGCAGTCATAATGACTCCTTGTAGTCCTTATGACTTTATCCTGTAAGAAGTCATACTGACTACTTGAGTTTTAAATCATTGAAAATTAACGATTTTAAAGTTGGCATGAATGCTGACTGTCCAAGGCTAACTTTAAAGAAGCCCTGGAGGCTCTCATGCTTAGCGCCCAAGACCGTGCCATCGTCAAATCCACCGTGCCCCTGCTGGAAAGTGGCGGTGAAGCGCTGATCACCCATTTCTACCGCATGATGCTGTCCGAATACCCGGAAGTTCGCCCGTTGTTCAACCAGGCCCACCAGGCCAGCGGCGATCAGCCGCGTGCCCTGGCCAATGGGGTATTGATGTACGCGCGGCATATCGACCAGTTGGATCAACTGGGCGATCTGGTGGCCAGGATCATCAATAAACACGTGGCCTTGCAGATCCTGCCGGAGCATTACCCGATCGTAGGCGCCTGCCTGTTGCGGGCGATTTCCGAAGTGCTGGGCAGTGAGATCGCCACGCCACAGGTGATGAATGCCTGGGGCGCGGCCTACGGCCAACTGGCGGATATCCTGATCGGCGCCGAAGCGGCCATCTATGACGAGAAAGCCCAGGCCCCTGGCGGCTGGCGCGGTGCGCGGCCGTTCACGCTGGTCAAGCGGGCGGAGGAGAGCGCCGAGATTACGTCCTTTTATTTCGCCCCGGTGGATAACGGCCCGATCCTGGCGGCGGCGCCCGGCCAATACATCGGTATGACGCTGGTGCTGAACGGCGAAGAGGTACGCCGCAACTATTCCCTCTCGGCACTGAGCGATGGCGGCCAGTACCGCATCAGTGTCAAGCGCGAAGCCGGCGGCCGGGTGTCCAATTACCTGCACGATCAATTGCAGGTCGGTGCCACCATCGACCTGTTCCCGCCGGCGGGCGAGTTCACCCTGGCCGCCAGCGCCAAGCCGTTGGTGCTGATCAGCGGCGGCGTCGGTATCACGCCGACCTTGCCGATGCTCGAAGCGGCCCTGGCCACCGAGCGCCCGGTGCACTTCATTCACTGCGCGCGCAACGGCGGCTTGCACGCGTTTCGCGAGTGGGTGGATGCCCTGGCGGCCAGGCACCCGCAGCTCAAGCGCTTCTATTGCTATGCCGAAGACGACGGCGTGAGCCCGGCAGCGGACAACGTTGGTCTGCTCAGTCAGGACCAACTGGCGGCGTGGTTGCCCGAGCAACGTGATATCGACGCCTACTTCCTCGGCCCGAAAGGCTTCATGGCCGCGATCAAGCGTCACCTCAAGGCCCTGGGTGTGCCCGAAAAACAAAGCCGCTACGAATTCTTCGGCCCGGCCGCTGCCTTGGAATAGGACCTAAAGGTCAACAGTGTGGGAGGGGCCTGCCGTGGTGAGCGGGCTTGCCCCGCGCTGGGCTGCGAAGCGGCCCCAAACCCAGGCACCTCGGTGTGTCAGGTGAAATTACATCGCCTGGAGTGGGGCCGCTTCGCGCCCCAGCGCGGGGCAAGCCCGCTCACTACAAGAACGTCACTTTCTGTTTACAGCGAAGATGTGAAGATATCTCTGCCGATCCCTCTGCGCCCGATAGCGGTGCATCAGCCAGCTGACACACCCTCATCGGGGCCAGCCCCCTTCCCACATTTGGTTTTCCATTTCTCGCGATTAATCCGCCGTTAACCCATCTCTGTTTAAACCACTCCCTGTGTGTAAACTTGCGGCCAGAGCCACAACCAAACAAAGGGAAAACCGGGATGAGTGACGAATTGCGTTTAGGCAGGGAGCGGCGCTTTCTGGTGTTGCTGGGCATCATCTGCCTGGCGTTGATCGGCGGGGCGCTGTACATGCAGGTGGTGCTCGGCGAGGCGCCGTGCCCACTGTGCATTCTGCAGCGCTACGCTTTGCTGTTGATCGCGATCTTTGCCTTTATCGGCGCCGCCATGCGCACCAAGGGCGCCATCACGTTTTTCGAAGGCCTGGTGGTCCTCAGCGCCTTGGGTGGGGTGGCCGCCGCCGGGCATCATGTGTACACCCAGTTCTTCCCGCAGGTCAGTTGCGGCGTCGATGTGCTGCAACCGATTGTCGACGATCTGCCGCTGGCCAAGGTTTTCCCCTTGGGCTTCCAGGTCGATGGCTTCTGCAGCACGCCTTACCCGCCGATCCTGGGTCTGTCCCTGGCCCAATGGGCGCTGGTGGCATTTGTGCTGACCGTGATCCTGGTGCCGCTGGGCATCTATCGCAATCGACGACGCAACGCCTGAACCGATGGTTGAAAACGCCCCGTTCTTCTTCACCGAAGGCCGGGGCTTTTTTTACAGCTGGCCTTTTGTGAAGACGACGTGACGCCGGACAATTTTAGGTGCGCACAGTGTGCGACATGTTGTCACACGGAAGTCGCCGCAGGACGTTTCTGACCCGCCACAGCCTCGCTTAAATTTGCACCAAACGGCCAAAATGTGCTGTCACTTCATCGTTTGGCCGACGCCACGAATCACGCGCGGCGCGCAGCATTGGATGATGTCCGAATGCCTTGTTTTATGGGGACTTGCAACCGTTTACCAAGCCCTTGCACAGGGTAAGGGCTATGGCGGTTTGCCCTATAACACGGCAATTTTTGTGGTTTTTGTGGCGAATTGAACGCGATAAGATCCCCGACCTTTGCAATTTTGGTGAAGGATTATTGCTGCTTTCGATAAAAATTATTTCTTTATAAGACATGGTTTATACATCGCTAGCTAACTACAATCGCCCGCACTGAATGTCCGGTGCTGTTCAATATTTGAGCATTGGAGCGGTCGAGGGGCAGATGGATGGCTCTGTGCGACCCCAGGTTCCGGCAGCCTTTCAACTATCCGCACCAAATGGAATTGGTCTGTAACAAGGCCTTTAGCCACGAAATCGAATAAGAACTCACCGCAGGTTCGCAAATCGTCCAGTGATGGCGTGCGAGCAGGCTCTTATTCAATCGAAGAGAAATGCCAACCCTTGGCAGGGTGAAGTGTTGGCGATCAAAACCCAACTGCATTGCGCAAGCTGCTTTAGAGGTCGTGAGATGAGTAAAAACAGGTACCCCCGATTACTAGGCTTTTTGCCGCTGCTTGGCATGATGTTAATGCTGGGAGGCTGCAAGTGGACCTTGCTCGACCCAAAAGGACAGGTCGGTCTGGATGAACGAAACCTGATCATCACCGCCACCCTGCTGATGCTGCTGGTCGTGGTCCCTGTGATCATCATGACCTTCGCCTTCGCCTGGAAATACCGCGCGTCGAACACCAGCGCCACCTACGCGCCGAAGTGGTCGCACTCCACCAAGATCGAAATCGCGGTGTGGCTGGTTCCGATCCTCATCATCATTGCCCTGGGTTATGTGACCTACAAGTCCACCCACGCGCTGGACCCCTACCGTCCGCTGGAATCGGATGCCAAGCCGATCAATATCGAAGTGGTCGCGCTGGACTGGAAGTGGCTGTTCATCTACCCGGACCTGGGTATCGCCACGGTTAACCAGATCCGCTTCCCGGAGCACACTCCGCTGAACTTCAAGATCACCTCCGACGCCGTGATGAACTCGTTCTTCATCCCAGCCCTGGGCGGCCAGATCTACGCGATGGCAGGCATGCAGACCAAGCTGCACCTGATCGCCAACCAGAAAGCTGAAATGGAAGGCATCTCCGCCAACTACAGCGGCGCTGGCTTTACCGGCATGAAATTCAAAGCGATCTCGACGAGCCAGGAAGACTTCAACGCCTGGGTAGCCGAAGTCAAGGCCGCACCTAAACAGCTTGATCAAGCTGAATACGACGCCCTGGCCAAACCAAGCCAGAACAACCCTGTCGCGCTGTACTCCTCGTACGAGCCGAACCTGTTTCAGAAAATCGTCGACAAGTACGAAGGTATGAAGCCAGGCAAGCCGGTCAAGCACGAGAAGAAAGAAGTGGCCGTGGTTGAAGGTTCTGAGACGGGCGCGCATTCAACTGCTGGGGCAGAGGAGTAAACGATGTTTGGTAAATTAAGTTGGGATGCGGTCCCGTTCCACGAGCCGATCGTAATGGTGACCATCGCCATGATCGCGCTGGGTGGTCTGGCACTGTTCGCGGGTATCACTTACTTCAAGAAGTGGACCTACCTGTGGACCGAGTGGTTGACCTCGGTCGACCACAAGAAAATCGGCGTGATGTACATCATCGTCGCCATGGTCATGCTGCTGCGCGGTTTTGCCGACGCCATTATGATGCGTACCCAGTTGGCCATGGCCACCGAGGGTTCGCCTGGCTACCTGCCACCTGAACACTATGACCAGATCTTCACCGCCCACGGTGTGATCATGATCATCTTCATGGCGATGCCATTCTTCACCGGCTTGATGAACCTGGCAGTGCCGCTGCAGATCGGCGCGCGTGACGTGGCCTACCCGTTCCTGAACTCCCTGAGCTTCTGGCTGCTGGTTTCCGGCGTGGTGCTGATCAACGTGTCCCTGGGCGTCGGCGAATTCGCCAAGACCGGTTGGGTTGCGTATCCGCCGCTGTCGGGCATTCAGTACAGCCCTGGCGTGGGGGTGGACTACTACATCTGGGCGCTACAGTTATCAGGGCTCGGGACGACGCTGACGGGGGTCAACTTCCTGGCCACCGTCCTGAAAATGCGCGCCCCTGGCATGAAACTGATGGACATGCCGATCTTCACCTGGACCTGCACCTGGGCCAACGTCCTGATCGTGGCTTCGTTCCCGATCCTGGCCGCCACCATGGCGCTGCTGTCGCTTGACCGTTACCTGGATTTCCACATTTTCACCAATGAACTTGGTGGCAATCCAATGATGTACGTGAACCTGTTCTGGGCATGGGGTCACCCTGAGGTGTACATCCTGATCCTGCCGGCGTTCGGTATCTTCTCCGAAGTGATCTCGACCTTTACCGGCAAGCGCCTGTTCGGTCACCACTCGATGGTCTACGCATCGGGCGCAATTTCGGTACTGGGCTTCATGGTGTGGCTGCACCACTTCTTCACCATGGGTTCGGGGGCCAGCGTCAACGCCTTCTTCGGCCTGGCGACGATGCTGATTTCCATCCCGACGGGGGTGAAGCTATTCAACTGGCTGTTCACCATCTACCACGGTCGTCTGCGCATGACCAGCCAGGTTCTGTGGACCCTGGGCTTTATGGTGACCTTCGCCATCGGCGGCATGACCGGCGTACTGCTGGCCATCCCGGGTGCTGACTTCGTGCTGCACAACAGCCTGTTCGTGATCGCGCACTTCCACAACGTGATCATCGGTGGTGCGGTATTCGGTTACATCGCCGGTTTCAGCTTCTACTTCCCGAAAGCGTTCGGCTTCAAGCTGCACGAAGGTTGGGGCAAGGCTGCATTCTGGTTCTGGATCTCGGGCTTCTTCGTCGCGTTCATGCCGCTCTATGCACTGGGCTTCATGGGCATGACCCGTCGTCTGAACGCCACCACCAACCCTGAGTGGGTGCCGTACCTGTACGTCGCCATGTTCGGTGCGGTGATGATTGCGGTGGGTATCGCCTGCCAGCTGATCCAGCTGTATGTCAGCGTGCGTGATCGCAAGCAGAACATGTGCGAATCCGGCGACCCATGGAACGGCCACACCCTGGAATGGTCGACCTCGTCGCCACCACCGTTCTACAACTTCGCCGTGATCCCGACTGCGAACACCATCGATGCGTTCACCGAAGCCAAGGAAGACGGTACTGCGTACCAGAAGCCTAAGCACTACGAACCGATCCACATGCCAAGCAACACCGCCACTGGCGTGGTGATGGGTGCGCTGTTGACCGTATTCGGTTTCGCGATGATCTGGCACATCTGGTGGCTGGCGATCGTGAGCCTGGTGGGTACCATCGGTTACTTCATCGTCCACGCCGCACGTGATGATCAAGGCTACATGGTGCCGGTCGAAACGATCGAACGCATCGAAGCCGAGCAGCACGCTCGCCTGGTCGCCGAGAAGAAAATCCCGGCCAACCGTGTAGAAACCTCGTTGGAACAGGCTTAAACCATGTCGAACTTAGTGACCAATGCTGGACACGCCCATGTCGATGACCATGGGCACGATGACCATCACCACGACTCGGGGCCAATGACCGTCTTCGGTTTCTGGCTCTACCTGATGACCGACTGCATCTTGTTTGCGTCGATCTTCGCGGTGTACGCGGTACTGGTAAACAACGTAGCGGGTGGCCCGTCGGGCCACGACATCTTCGAACTGCCTTACGTGCTCGGCGAAACCGCCTTGCTGTTGTTCAGTTCGATCACCTACGGCTTCGCCATGTTGGCCTTCTACAAGGGCAACAAGAAAGGCGTACTGAGCTGGTTGGCCCTGACCTTCCTGTTCGGCCTGGGCTTTATCGGCATGGAGATCAACGAGTTCCACCTGCTGATCTCCGAAGGCTACGGTCCGCACCGCAGCGGTTTCCTGTCGGCGTTCTTCACGCTGGTCGGCACCCACGGTCTGCACGTCTCGGCCGGTCTGCTGTGGATGGCGGTGATGATGTATCAGGTCAATAAGCACGGCCTGACCAACACCAACAAGACTCGCCTGAGCTGCCTGAGCCTGTTCTGGCACTTCCTGGATGTGGTCTGGATCTGCGTATTCACCGTCGTCTACTTGATGGGGACTCTGTAATGGCTAATGCACACTCCCATGACAGCCACGATGCAAGCCACGGCAGCGTAAAGTCTTACGCGATCGGCTTCATCCTGTCGGTCATCCTGACCCTGATCCCGTTCGGCCTGGTGATGTACCCCACCCTGCCGAAGTCGATCACGTTGATGATTGTCCTGGCGTTCGCGGTTATCCAGGTGCTGGTGCACCTGGTGTACTTCCTGCACCTGGACCGCTCCGAAGCCCAGCGCGAGAACGTGATTGCGTTCGTGTTCGCCGGCCTGGTGATCGTTCTGCTGGTTGGCCTGTCGCTGTGGATCATGTTCAGCATCCACACCTACATGATGGCGAAGTGAGGTAAGACCCGATGTCGCTTAAGCACTTTATCCAAATCACCAAACCGGGGATCATTTTCGGTAACGTGCTTTCTGTGGCGGGCGGTTTCTTCCTGGCCTCCAAGGGACATGTCGATCTGGCCATCTTCCTGGCTGCAATGATCGGCACGTCCCTGGTGGTAGCTTCCGGTTGTGTGTTCAACAACTGCATCGACCGTGACATCGATATCAAGATGGAACGCACCAAGAATCGCGTGCTGGTCCAGGGCCTTATCTCCCTGAAGCTGGCGCTGATTTTCGCGACCGTCCTGGGTGTTGCGGGCGTGGTGTTGCTGTACAAGGTGGCCAACCCGTTGGCGGCGCTGTTTGCCGTGATCGGCTTTGTCATCTACGTCGGCCTCTACAGCCTGTACCTCAAGCGCAAGTCGGTTCACGGCACGCTGGTGGGCAGTCTATCGGGGGCGATGCCGCCGGTGATTGGTTATGTGGCTGTAACCAATAGCTTCGACATGGCCGCGCTGGTGCTGCTGGTGATGTTCAGCCTGTGGCAGATGCCGCATTCCTACGCCATCGCGATTTTCCGCTTCAATGACTACCTGGCTGCGTCGATTCCGGTCCTGCCGGTAAAACGCGGCATCCAGGTGGCCAAGAAACACATCCTGCTCTACATCCTGGCCTTCCTTGTGGCGACCTTGATGTTGACCTTCAGTGGCTACGCCGGCATGAGCTACCTCGCCGTCGCCGCCGCCATGGGCATGTACTGGTTGTACATGGCCTGGACCGGCTACAAGGCGGTGGATGACACCGTCTGGGCGCGCAAGCTGTTCGTGTTCTCGATCTTCACCATCACCGCGCTGAGCGTGATGATGTCCCTGGATTTCCAAGTGCCGAAAGAGCTGTTGCTGACCTACGCCCACTGAGTGGTCCGAGCAGTAAAAGGCCCCGCCTTCGCAAGAAGCGCGGGGTTTTTTATGGCATGGCCTTTAAACTATCCCCCATTCCACGCATCCAGGAAGCACAGCGATGAGTAAAAAAGCCGTAATGGTGTTCAGCGGCGGGCAGGACTCGACGACCTGCCTGATCCAGGCAATGGCGCTGTATGACGAAGTGCACTGCATTACGTTCGATTATGGCCAGCGCCATGTCGCCGAAATCGAAGTGGCCCGCCAGCTCGCCACGCAATTGGGCGCCACGGTGCACAAAGTGATGGATGTGTCCTTGCTCAACGAGTTGGCCATCAGCAGCCTGACCCGCGACAACATTCCGGTGCCCAGCGTGAACAGCTCCGGCGATGGCCTGCCGAGCACTTTTGTGCCGGGGCGCAATATTCTGTTCCTGACTTTGGCGGCGATTTACGCGTATCAGGTCAAGGCCGAGACCGTCATTACCGGGGTGTGCGAAACCGACTTTTCGGGCTACCCCGACTGCCGCGATGAGTTCGTCAAAGCCCTGAATCAGGCGCTCAAGCTGGGCATGGAGTACGACGTACGCCTGGACACCCCGCTGATGTGGCTGAACAAAGCCGAAACCTGGGCCCTGGCCGATTACCACCACCAACTCGAGCTGGTGCGCGAACAGACGCTGACCTGCTACAACGGCGTGATCGGCACGGGCTGCGGCCAATGCGATGCCTGCAATCTGCGCGCCCGAGGCTTGAATGACTACCTGCAGAACAAGGCGCAGGTCATGCACAGCCTCAAGCACAAGTTACAGCTCCAATAGGCCCGATCCGGCTCCGTTGCGGGAGAGGGCGCCCACGGCTCCCTCGACCGGCGCCCCCCAGTGATGCGCGGTTATCGCGCGCCGGGTTAAATCTGCCCACGCTTATCTCGTCATACCCCTCTGTACGCACTGTGCGAATCCATCACCCGCCTACAAGGAGTAGTCCCCATGGTCAGCGTGAGTCGTCGATCCCTTCTCGCCTTGAGCGCCGCCCTGCCATTGCTGGGGCGCCTGGACTGGGCGCTCGCCGCGACGCCGCAGGCCAAGGCCGATAAGGTCCGGCTCAACTACAACGAAAGCCCCTACGGTCCGGCCCTGGCCGCCCGCGAAGCCATGCAGCGTGGCATCGCCACTACCGGGCGCTACCCCTACAACCACATGTACGCCCTGGCGGCGCTGTTCGCACGGCAGCAGGGCATTGCCGAAGAACAGGTGGCGGTGTTCTCAGGTTCCATGGCGGCGTTGCGTTATGCGGTGCTGGCGTTCACCGGCGATACCCGTGGGTTGGTGATGGCCACGCCGTCCTATGAAGTACCACGCCAGGCCGCCGAAGCGCACAAGGCGCCGGTGCGGGAGGTGAGCCTCGACGCCCATCATGCCCACGATATCCCCGCCATGCTCGCCGCCGACCCTCAGGCCGGCATGCTTTATCTGTGCAACCCCAACAACCCTACCGGCACCCTCACCCCGACCCAGGCCATCCGCGATGCGTTGGCGAATAAACCCAAAGGCAGCGTGCTGGTAGTGGACGAAGCCTATATCGACTTCGCCGACGCCCCCAGCGTGGTCAGCTGGGTCAAGGATCACGACGACCTGCTGGTGCTGCGCACCTTCTCGAAGATCTACGGCATGGCCGGCGCACGCCTGGGCCTGGCCATCGGCCACCCGGCGCTGCTGGAGCGGCTGGCGGTGTTTGGCGGCGACAATGTGCCGGCGGGTCCCTCGCTGCTTGGCGGCCTTGCCAGCCTGGAAGACGTCAAAGTGCTGCCCCAGCGCAAGGCGCTCAATGCGCGGTTGCGCGACGAAACCGTGGCTTGGCTCAAGGGCCGTGGCTACACCTGCACCGCCTCGCAGAGCAACTGCTTCATGATCGACGTCAGGCAGCCCGCGCAGCAGGTGATCGAAAAGCTCGCCGCCGAGGGCGTGCTGATCGGCCGGGTGTGGCAGAACTGGCCGCAATGGGTGCGGGTGACGGTGGGGAGCAAGCAGGAGATGGCGCGCTTTCGCGAGGTGTTTGCCGCGCGGGTCTAGCGCAAGCCCCACGAGGGAAGGGCGGTGCTCCTTCCCTCACTGAGGTTAAGGGTTATTGCTGCGCGATGCTGTACCCATCAAACGCCGTCTTCTGCTGCAGGGCGCTCACCACGTTTTTGCGGGTGACCGGCAACTCGGCGCCGTTGTTGTCGGTGAACGACTCGCTTTGCAGCTCGGCCTCGTCCCCTTCCCCCACAAAGCTGAACCCCAGGAACTCGAACGCTTCACGGTCCACGTTCAGTCTGGAGCGCGGCGTGCGCAGTGGCAGGGTGACGCTGGCGCCGTCCTTGCTGATCACGAACACGTCGGCGTCTTTCTTGGCGCGTGCCGCCTTGCCCTTGCCGGCGCTCGGGTTGCTGATGGCCTGGTGCGTCTGGTTCAACACCTTGAGGGCCAGGCCGTAGACCAGCTCCTGGAACTCGGGATCGTCCTTGAAGCTGGACAGGATGCGGCTGATGGAGAACTTGCTGCTCAAGTCTTCCAAGGCCAGGTTGTCGGCGGCTTCGGCGTCCTTGAGTTGCTTGAGCTGGCCCATCAGGTCGTAGGCCTTGTCGTCGTCGAACGCGTCGTGGGCCTGGCGGATGGCGACGCGCAGTTCGCGGATCTGGTCGCTCTCCTTGGAGGTGTGGAACGCATCCAGCACCATCTCGCTGATGGATTTGGCCGCTGGCACATGCTGTGAAAGATTGATGGCGTTTTCGTATTCAGCTTTGGAGGCCAAGGCGGCCACGGATTCTGCGGTGTAGGAATCGGACATTAAAATTTCACTACTTCAATAAACGAGGACAAAAAAGCGTCGCGCATTTTCAAGGGGTGGGGGAGTCAGGTCAAGGCAGCACAACGCTGTTATCGCGACGAAAGGCTGCCGACCGTGTGGGATCAATCCAATTGCTTGAAGCAGGCTTCAAGGATAGTCAGCCCTTCCTCCAGCACGTGCGGCTCAGTGGTCAGCGGTGCCAGCAGGCGGATGATGTGCCGCGCCTTGCCGCTGGGCATCAGCAGCAGCCCGGCGTCCCGCGCCAGGCCGAGCAGTTGCGTCAATTGGCGGGGCGCCGGCGTGCCGTCGGCGTTGGCCAGTTCGATACCGCGCATGGCGCCGATGCCGGTCAGGCGCCCGAGGTAGGGCGACAGCGCTTGCGCACGCCAGGCGCTGTAGCGGCTCACAATCGCCGCCTCCTGCTGCGCGCCCCAGGCCTGCAGATGTGCGTCCGTCATCACCCCCAGGGTGGCGAGCGCCGCCGCGCAGGCGATGGGGTTGCCGGAGTACGTGCCGCCCAGGCCGCCCTTGGGCAGGTTGTCCATCAGTGCCTTGCGTCCGACCACCGCCCCCAGCGGCACGCCACCGGCGATGCTTTTACCCAGCAGGATCAGGTCCGGTTCGATGCCCAGGCGCGTAAAGGCAAAGCGCTGGCCGGTGCGGCCAAACCCGGATTGGATTTCGTCAGCGATCAACAGAATCCGCTTCTCATCGCAGAAACGTCGCAGGGCCTGGGCGAACTCGCGGTCCAGAGCCAGGAAACCACCCTCGCCCTGCACCGGCTCGATGATGAAACAGGCGACATCATCCACGTCGATTTCCACGCTGAACAGGCGGTCCATGGCCTTCAGCGCTTCTGCGCAGGTCACGCCGTTGTCGGCGCTGGGGTAGGGCAGGTGATACACAGGGCCAGGCAATACGCCGACTTTTTGCTTGTAGGGCGCCACCTTGCCATTGAGGTTCAAAGTCGCCAGCGTGCGGCCGTGGAATGCCCCGTCGAATGCGATCACGGCGCTGCGGCCGGTGGCTCCGCGCACGATCTTCAAGGCGTTCTCCGCAGCTTCCGCACCGCTGTTGGTGAGCATGCCGCTGACCGGGTAGCTCACCGGGATGAACTCACTCAGGCGCGCCATCAGCTCAATGTAAGGCGTGTGCGGCGCGGCGTTGAAGGCGTAGTGCGTGAGTCTGGTCGCCTGCTCGCGAATCGCCTCCACCACGTGCGGGTGGCAATGGCCGAGGTTAAGCACGCCGATACCGCCGACAAAGTCGATATAGCGTTTGCCCGTGGTGTCCCACACTTCGGCGTTCCTGCCGTGGCTGAGGCTGATGGGGTGGACGATGGAAATCGACTGGCTGATGCTGGCGTGGCTCATGAATCCGGGACTCGACAAAGGCGGGTGTTTTTTATCTAAGCCGCCAGCCCGGGTCTGTCGCAAACGAAATAAAGTCTTCGGGTCATTCCAAATCGGAAGGAGCCCTGCCGCGCGGCGGCGTTAGGTCGATACCCCGTCCTTCCCTGCCGCCTTGGCGCGATACAACGCCTGGTCGGCACGCTCCATCAGCGCCGCAGGCGACTCATCCAGCTGACGCTCGGCCACGCCCAGGCTCAGGGTGATGACGAAGTCGGCGGGTGCCGTGATCGCACGCACCTGGCGGCGGATCTGCTCGGCCTGTGCCGTGGCGGTGACCAGCGTGCTGTCGGGCAGGGTCATCATGAACTCATCGCCGCCCCAGCGAGCCAGCAGGTCGCCGGGGCGGGTGCAGCGTTCCAGGCATTGCGCTACGCGCACCAGCGTCTGGTCGCCCAAGCTGTGGCCATAGCGATCGTTGATCGGTTTGAAACCGTCGATGTCCATTGCGATCAGGCACAGCGGCCGGCGAAAACGCTGGGCGCGCTCGCATTCGCGCAGCAGGGTTTTTTCCAGGCGATAGCGGTTGGCGACCAGGGTCAGGGCATCGCGTTCGGCCAGGGCGCGGTTTTCATCCAACTGCAATTGCAGTTGCTGATTGACCCGCGACAGCTCCTGCGTGCGCTCGGCCACCAGCGCTTCCAGAGACTGGTTGCGCTGTTGCAGTTGAACGACTGAATACTTGCGTGCCTGAATGTCGCGATGCGCCCCGATCATCCGCGCCACCGAGCCGTCGTCGTTACGCGCGATGACATAGCCGCGGTCTTCGATCCACAGGTAGCTGCCATCTTTTCGACGGCAGCGGTATTCGGCCTGATAGTAGGGAGCCCTGCGGTTGATGTACTCATCGAACAGGGTCATCACCTGGGCGTAATCATCCGGGTGGATCACGTTTTCCCACGTGAACAGCGTATTTTCCAAGGCGTTGCGTGGGTGACCGAGCATTTCGTACCAGCCTGGGCTGCGGTAGACGAACCCGGTGTTGGCATTCCAGTCCCATATCCCGTCGCTGACCAGTTCCAGAATGGTGTGCAGCATATCGGCGTTGAGGTGTGAGAAATCCTGATGCTGGGGGTTGCCGCCTGACCTGTCGTCCACGTGCTGCTCCTTGCCTGGGGCCGCGCGCTACTGCTCAGGCGCCACCATCCTGGTGCGAGGCTTACCGTTCGCGTTGTGTTGAAAGATCGCGTCCGGTTGGCCCTGTTCGTTGAAAAATACCTGCCCTATGCCCGCCGAATTCCATAACCGTTCGCCGGCCTCGGCATGTTCCGGAATATAGGGCACCACCTGCATGGTGCGCCGACGAGTGAACCCGTTGAGCGGCGAGCGGGGTGAGTATAGCCAGCGGTTGACACGGTCGAACCATTCCAGCAGGCGCGGTGGAAATTCATTCTTGATGCCGCTGCTGGTGATCTGCCAGATGCGCGGGCCGGCGTTGCGATGACGGATCAACACCGAATACACGAACGAATAGTGCACATCGCCCGACAGAATCACGTAGTTACCCGGCGTGCGCGAGTGGCGGAAAATATTGAGGATCACTTGGGCCGCGCCCCGATGTGCCATCCAGTTTTCCGCGTCCACCAGCAACGGGTGGCCGCACCAACTGAAGACTTTCTGCACCGTCTCGATCAACTTCACACCGAAGATCGGCGCGGGCGAGACGATGATCGCCGAGGGATGGTCCAGCAATGCCTGTTGCAGCTCGCTCAAGGCTTCCCAATCCAGCAGGCCGGAGGGTTGTTTGAGGGTGAACTCGCTGCGCCAACGCCGGGTGCGGGTGTCGAGCACAATCAGGGCGGGCGTGGTGGGCAGTACGTAATGCCATTGTTGGAAGTTGAACAATTGCGCGAGCAAGGCATCCTGCGCGGTGGCATCGAGGTGGTTGTCGTGCACCGCAGCGGCGAGGCTCCGGGTTTGCTGCAACAGGCCGGCGAAGGCGTCCGGGTGGTTGCCCCAGCCCTGGCACAGCAGGTAAGCGAGCAGCGCATTGCCGATGATGCGCTTGGAAAACGGGTGCCCGTAGGCGGTCTCTTCCCACTGGGCACTGAGGTTCCAGTCGTCGGTGATGTCGTGATCGTCGAAGATCATCAGGGTGGACAAGTGCGCGAGGACCCGCGCAACCCCAGGCAAGCCACTGCAAAATCGCTCGATCTGCAGGCGTTCGCGGGCATAGCGCGCCAGGTCGTGCGCACTTAACTGCGGCGGTTGGGAAGCGATCAGGCCCCAGGGCGTAGGCGACCACACCAGCAGGTACATGGCCACGACTTCGGCGAAAGTCACCAGATGGTTGTCGGCGCTGCTACTGGTGAAAATCGGTTTTTTCACCCCGCCGAAAAAGCGCTCGCGCAGGGTCTCGTTGCTGTCCAGTGCCGGGAGCAGGTCCGCGCGGTGATAGTAGCTGGCGCGATGCCCGTAGAGGCTGGCGCTGTCGTCCACCACCGCACCGTCCAAATACTCGTCGAACAACCCCAGCCGCGCAGTCAGGGCATGGATCGCCCGCAGCATTGGCCCGGCCACGTCGTCGGCGTACACCTGATCGCCGCTCATTATGAGCAGGGCCGGGCGTTCATCCGGTGCGCGCGCATCGGCAAGCAGGCGATCGACGCAGAGCAAACCGTCGTCGGCGTGATGGTGGGGTTTACGGCAGGAGCCATGCACCAATTGGTGGAGGCGGCTGTGCAGGATGAAATTCGGCGATAGTGCCTCGCCATACACCAGGTGCGGTGCCCAGTGGGCGATGCCGAGGCCGTCAACCAGCAAGTCGTAGTCGATGACCACGTCCTGGGGTAACGCCTGGTCCAGCGGCACATCGATCAGGTGGACGAAGGCGTGGCGCCCTATGGGCACGACCTGACACTGGCCTTGATCCAGCGGGATGTGCAGGACCTGGTCGGCCCACTGCAGCGTCAGGCTCAGGTCCAGCATGCGGCTGCCTGCCAGCCACAGCACCAGCCGCCGAGGCTCCAGGCGACGCAGTAAAGGGCCGGCGAGCACGGCGGGCAGGTTATCGGGGGGCAGCATCCAGGGAAACACTCCAGCCAGGCTTGAGCCGGCAAGGTTAGCGCAGGAAATGTCAGCGTTTTGTTAAAGCAGAGGGGGGACGCAGGGCCGCATATTGCCCTGCGTACACCGGTTTAGAGCAGGTTGCCCTTGCCCAGGCTGTCCAACGTGCCCTGGCGGCGTCGGGAGGTGCGTGAGGAACCGTCGCACGCCTCAGACACAAGGGTTGATAGGCGCTCATCCAGGTTGCGTTTTTTACGCGGCAGGCCTGCTGCCTCGTCTTGCTGCGCGGTGGGGTAATGAGCGTTGCCAAATGTGGAATGAATGGTGCCGAGCATAGTCACTCTCCTTCTGTCAGTGGGTGAGCTTCGCGATCGCGAAGCCGGACCCAACTTAGAGAGGGACGAGGCGGTAAATATATAAACGCCTCGTGGCAGAGTGTGACTGCGCACCCTTGAACCCACGCATTGGCTTGCTCAGGTATGCGAATCGCCGATCACTTTCGGCACCGTAAACCGGAACTCGCTGCCACGCCCCACTTCGCTTTCAGCCACGATCTCGCCGCCGTGGGCCTGGACAATGCCCTGGGTGATATACAGCCCCAGTCCACTGCCGGTGGGATTGTTTTCGGTCTGTGTCCAGTAACGATCGAACACATAAGGCAACTGTTCGGGGGCAATGCCTTCGCCGGAGTCGCGCACCGAAAATACGATTTCCTCGCCGTTGCTCATGGCACTGATGCCGATATTGCCCTGGCGCGGGGTGAATTTGATGGCGTTGCCGATCAGGTTAGACAGCACCTGGAACAAACGCTCCGGGTCGCCATTGATCTGCAGGCCCGGCTCGGCGTTGAACGACAGGTCAATGCCTTTTTCCATGGCCAACGGCGCAAGCAAGGAGTAGGCCTCCTCGAACATCTGGCTCACATCCAGCGCCACCGGCTTGACCACGTAGCGCCCGGCCTCGATTTTGGAGGTGTCGAGCAGGTCTTCCAGCAGCACATTCATGCGCCCGGCTGCCTGTTGCATGGTGTCGATGGCCGTGGAAATTCGCCGCGAAGTGTGTGGGCCCTCGGAGCTGAAGGCTTTTTGCATCATGCCGCAGAGCATGGAGATGACCGTCATGGGATTGCGCAGGTCGTGGGACACCACCGCCACCAGGTCATCACGGGCGCGCACGGCCTGTTGCTCACGCTTGACCTGGCGAGCCAGGTCGTTCTCAAGCGCTGAGCGACGCAGGTCATTGGCGGCGAACAGGTCGCCATGGCTCCATTTGGTCGAGATACCGGCCATCTCCACTTTCCAGATCTCAAAAGACGTGCGCGGACGCAGGCGCATACCGGCGTCGGAGTTTTCCAGGTCCAGCGGTTTTTTCGGGTCGCCGCTCCAGTTGATGTTTTCTTTGACTTCGGGGCGGAACCACAGCACGCCGTTGTCCACCGGCTTGGGCAGGGCCATGGCCAAGACTCCGCTGGCCACCTGCTGGAACTCGGCCGCCGGCGGGTACACCGCCGCCAGGTTATGGCTGGCAAACACCGGCTCGCCGCTTGCCTGCAGCCATTTGTGCAAGGCACGGATCTGTGCCGGCTCCGGGCAATTGCCGTAGCGGTGCAGCTGTTTGTCTTCGATGATCGCCACGCCGCCCGCCAGAGTGAGGTCCATCAGCACTTGCGGCTGTTGGGCCAGGCCGTCGAACACATTGTTGTCCGAGGCTTTCATCGCCTTGTCCAGCCGCGCCAGGGCTTCGACTTTTTCTTCGCGCTGGTGGCTCAGGTCCAGGGCTTCCATGGCGCTGATCTGCAACGAAAGCACCTGGCCGATGGTCTGGCAGGCGGTACGCAGCTCGTTCGGCACCAGCAGCGGCGTGCGGTTGCCGCAACTGATCAGCCCCCACAGCTTGTCGCCCTTCATCAGCGAGATGCTCATGGAAGACAACACGCCCATGTTCTTCATGTATTGGCAGTGAATCGGCGACACGCTGCGCAGGGTGGCGAAGCTCAAGTCCAGCGGCTCTCCGGTGTCCGGGCGCAGCTTGGGTACCAGAGGCACCGGCTCATAATCGGCGTTCGGGATAATGCGCAACCAGTTGGTGCGGTACAGCTCGCGGGCCTGCTCGGGGATGTCAGACGCGGGGAAGAACAGCCCGTTGAACAGTTCCATGGATGGGGCGGATGCTTCGGCGATTACCTGGCCGTGACCTTCTTCTTCGAAGCGATAAATGAGGACGCGGTCGTAACCGGTCATGGCCTGGATTTCGGTCACGCTGATGTCGTACAGCGCCGCCAGGGTTTTTGCCGACTGCAAGCGGCGCAGCATCTTGCCCAAATCACTGGTGCGACCGTTCAGGGCGCGTGGCTGGAAATCCTTGAGACGCGGTTCGAACTCCAGTACCAGCACGTTTTGATGGCGGTGCAACAAACCTTCGAATTGCGCGCCGTTAAGCGTGACGTGCAACGGCGGCGCATCGACAAAAGTGTTGTGTTCAGCCATGGCCTGCACGGCCTGGGCATGCTCGGCGCCGAGCAGGCTGTGCAGCGGCTGGCCCAACAGCGTTTCGGGTGCGTGGTTGAACAGCGTGGCGACGTTGGCGCTGGCCTGGATGATCTTCAGGTCCGGCTCAGACAAGGTCAGCAGCACACCATGAGGCTGGATCGCCCCTGGGAAACGAATGGGTTCGTCAGCGCAGTTGGCGAGCAGCTCTTCAAAATCGTCGGGTTTCATAGCAGTACCTCCTGGCTGTCGAGCCATCGCTCGAAGCAGCTGAATGTCGAACGCGCGGCGTCAACCGCGCGCTGTCGGGCCTTGGCGTCCAGCGCCTGGTTACCCAGATAGTCGAGAAAATCTTTCCAGCGTCGGCCCGTCTCGGCGCCGTACACATCCAGAAACGCGCCACCGTTATCGGCGTCGATGCCCAGGCGACGAGCCATTTCCCGGCGCAGCACCTGGCCGCCCAGGGTTGCGCCTTCGAGTACGTAGAGCGTGCCGAGACAGGCCGCCGGGGTATCCAGGCGAGGCAGCGCGGTGCAATACGGCAGGGCGTGGATGGCGGCGTCGTTCAGGCCCAATGCGCGCAGATCAGAAAGCAGTGTCGGGGTTTTCACACGCGAGGCGGCATCAAATCCGTTAGGAATACGGGCGCTGGCATACAGCGCCGCTTCCATCGGCGCGTAAAACCCGTGATAGGCCTGCAACAGGCGCTGATACCAGTCGGCGTCGAGGCGCTCGGAAAAAAACGGCATGCGCTTCTCCAGCGCCACATGCAGCAGGGCAGTGCCTGTGCGTAACGCGTCAAGCAAGGAGGGCGCACCAACGTCATGGGCCTGAGAAAGCATGCAATAAGCTCGAACTGTGGGCCTGCCGGCCATGAATGACGCGTGGAAATGGGCGACGATTCTACACAAGTCATGGCCATTGACTGTACGCGCAAGGCGAAAAGCCTGACCAGCGGATCAGAAGAGTCGCTCCCTGCCTCATGACTGACCGTAAGGCGTACCGGTAAGTTCGGTTTAGGTGATATTGCAACGCTATCAGTGCAGCGACGAACCCTGCTGGGTCAGCGCCGTTTGCACACATTCGATCAGATGCTCAGTGCTCCATGGCTTGGGCAGGAAACGCACGGAACCGCCCAGTTCTTCCGCCATTTTTGTATTACCCGACGTCAGTACCACGCGCACCGAAGGCCACCGATGGGCAACCACGCGGCTCAAGTCATAACCATTGAGCAACCCTGGCATTTGAATATCGCTGACTATCAGGTCCACAGGGTCGTTCTCGCGTTCGAGGTAAATCATCCCTTCATCGGCTGAAGGAAACGACGTCACAATCGCGCCGAAATCCTCCAGCACATCCACCATCAACGCCCGAATAATTTCGTCGTCTTCCAATACTAAAATCGATGGCTGAGCCATGATCCTTACTCCACCATCAGGGTTCAGTTAGGTGGAGTGGAGCGCAGCGGTATAGGTTCGATTGGATGTGTCCCAAGCGATGGGTGGTCGTCCAGGGCGTCTAGGTTGGGGGTTCATGCCGAGGCAATTGCAGCACAGCGATAATCCGGATGGATGTGCATGGCTGACAAACAGGCATAATCGCTTGCAACCGCCGATGTGGAGTCGCCCATGAAGTACGCCTTTCTGACCCTCGCCCTGATCCTCAACAGCGCCCCGGCCTTCGCCGCCGGGGATGCCGAAGCCGGCGGCAGACTCTTCACGAAAACCTGCGGCGGCTGCCACAGCATCGGCGAAGGCGCGCGTGGCGGTTTCGGCCCACAGCTCAATGGCATCATCGGCCGCCCCGCCGGCACCACTGAGGACTACCAGTACTCCGACGCGATGAAAAACTCCGGCGTGGTCTGGACCCGCGAAAAACTCGCGGCGTACATCGAGAACCCCAAGAAGGTGGTAAGCGGTACGCGGATGATTTTCTGGGGCATCAGCGATCAGGAGAAGATAGAAAATATCCTGGCGTATCTTGAGACGTTTCAGCCCAAGTAGGCATTTGTGCGGTCACACCGTGGGTGCGGGTGTTGACGGAGCGGTAGAGGAGGGGTTTTTTCATCGTCGTCCTTGGGCTGCTTTATAAGTGGCAATGAGCTGAGTAAGTAAAAACGTCAACATTGCGCATCGCACGCCAAATACAGCGTTGCATTTCGTGGAAGCATCAACGAGGTGTGCTCGCTGCGGTCAAGCGCGCTCGCACTAGAGCGCTGTTACTGAACCGCTTTGAGGTAATGCCTGAGTGCGTCGAGCGGGGCGTCGAGCTCCTCCAGTGTCGAGGCTTTTCGGGTGTCGACGGCCAATCGTTCCAACTCCCGTCCCAACACCGTCTCCTTTCCGCCCAGCGCCACCAGCGCCTGCGCCACGCATTCGTCCAGCTTAGTTTGAATCGCACGAAGATCACCCTGGCGCATCAGCAGACCGAACACTTCACGCTCATACGTAGCCATCACCGGGTCGTCGCGCACTATCGGGCTGCCGTCGTCGGTTTCGTGCACCAGCTTGAGGGCAAAGAGCGCAACAGCTTCCAGCGTCAATTCCATGGTGGGGCTTCCTCGGTGTTCGGGCGGAGCGCGATGATCACTGTTCTGACGCCGAAAAAAAAGGACCCAGACGTTTGAGTGACACGGCCTCCAAGGAACGATATTAATTAGCCATGTTCCAAACCGCCGTGCCAAGCTCGCGCAGCCATAAATGGACCGGTGCGAAGTTGAACCGGCGCACTTCATTCACTTACAGGGACGCAAATAATCATGCAGTCATCCTCCACTCCTGCTTCGTCCGACACGGGCGAGCTGATCGCGAGCTTTCGCCACGGCAAGGGTTTTCTGATTTTCAGCCTGATATTCGGCGTCGCGCTGTTGGCGCTCGCCGCGTTCGTGCTGTACCTGGGCACGATCCTGCCGCCGGGCAATGAAGGCCCTGTCGGCATTACGACGTCACGGGGCATGACAATGAACTTCAGCAGCGCGCAATCGGTGATCAACTTCACCAGTGGCCTTCTGGCCATTCTTGGGCTGTGCGTGTTCGGCCTCTACGCTTGGCACAAGAAATTGCGCAGTACCTCTTACGAGGTGTACGAGCATGGCATTGCGCGCATCAACCAAGGCCAGCGCGAATACACTCCGTTTGTAGAGATCCAGGACCTGTACCTGTTCAGCTCCGGGCAAACGGTGATGACGGGCTTGATTACTAACCTGGCCTACCGCCGCACGGCCGCCGAGCCCTTCCATCGCGTGATTGAAAGTCTCAAGGGCTTCCAGGAATTCCAGCAGATGGTGCGCGAGCTGCACGTACGTGCGCGCATGCCGGGTGTGCTGAGCACGCTGGAATCGGGCGAGGCGGTGAGGTTCAATTGCATCAGCTCCGGGCAGGTGTGGGGCAAGCGCATGAGCGGCAATTTCCTCAAGATCACCACGGCGCCCATCCTGGTGAGTGCGCAGTGCCTGGAATACCAGGGGAGCAAGGTGCCGATGTCGACACTGCGCAGCGTCGACCTCAACGCCTGGACCGAAAAAGTGGTGGTCAAGGACGAAAACGGCAAGTCGGTCCTGTCGACCATCGCCACCGGCATCCTCAGCCACGACCTGTTCCTGCATACGCTCGACGCAGTGTTTACCAAAGAGGCTCAAGCGCGCGAGTTGGCGTAAGCCAGTCGCGTGGTCATTGATTGTGAATAAAGGGATTAAACGATGATTTATCGTGGTGCAGGCTGGCTGACGTTGTTCACTCCGGTGGCGATGATTTTATTGCTGATGTGGTTGTGGCCCGACCCCAGCGTCAAGCCCGGCAACACCTCCTTGATGCAACTGTTGGTGGGCGCGGGGATCGGCTCGGCCATCAACGCCGTGCTGGGTTTTGTGCTGAATCGGGAGGTTCATGAAGATGGCGTGCGCCACCACTTCTTTTTCCTGCCCATGCAGTGGCCGGCGCTGGTGTTAATGGTCGTCTGCGTGGTGATTGCGCTGTTCAAGTAAAACTACCGGCCGCTCGGTAAGGGCGGTCGGGTTTCAACTGGTTCGAGGCTCACGCAATACGTGGTGTCACGATCAGGTCCGCTCCCGCCGCTCGGTAGTGCCAGCCCGGCACGCTTGCGACGTGGAGCAACGCCGCATGGCCCGCCTTACCTAGAAATTCGCCAGCATCATTACAGTGAGTAAACCTGCGTTAAATGCTTGCCGTCACTCTTCAACTTGCTCTAACCAAGTTTTGAATTCGAGGGTTTGATCGTCGTGAGTTAAGGCCGCAAGCCCAGGGCGAGCAGCGTGCCAGGGCTTTCAAGCCGCAGGTAGACGATGACACCGATCATCATCACGCAGAACAGCCATTGCAACCTACTCAGGCCGGCGATCCGATAAATCGCCTGCAGCGGCCTGCGCCAGCGGTATTCGCGTTCGGCGGGCACAGCACTTTCCGGCTGCAACACGCCAATCAGCCCGGTGATCGCATAAGTGCCCAGCCCGAGCCACCCGAGCCATTGCCAAATCACAAAGCCAAGCCCCAGTAACGGACCGCTGTTACGAATCAGCAAATCGCGACGGTCCGAGGTCAGGTTGTGGCGCACACACCAGCGGCTGAGGCGTTGGTCGACGTCATGCAGGCTTTGCGCAATGGCCGCCCAGTAGGTGAGCAGCCATTTGCCGACCTGCGCCATCACGTAACCGCCGAGCGCATACAACGGCAGCATCAGCAGCAGGGGAACCAGGCTGGACTCGCTGGAAAGTTGGCTGAGCGTCAGGCAGATTGCCAAAACACAGGCCGCGCGTTTGACGCCATGGCGCAACGGGCGATGGCCGACAAGTTCTTGCCAGAACCATGAATTGTGATTGGGAAACAGTCCCAGCAGATCGGCAAAGTGCGTGGAGAATGCCGTTGACAACTGCTCACACGCCAACCAATCGGCCTCGCCGAAGGTCGCCGCCAGTTGCGCTTGCCGTGCAGGCTCCGCCGACATCAGAAACAACGCCGCCGCGTTGGCCGCCGCGCTGGGGTGTAGCTCACGTTGCTGCGCCAGGGTCTGCAGCTGGTGCAACCAATCCTGTTGCTCGCAGCGCCTGACCAAGGCTCGCCACTGCGCCGTGTCGATAGGGGCAGACGCGCCTTCAGCGTCCCAGGCGAACAGCCGGCACACGCGCTGGAAGAGTTGCGGCGACCAACGCTCATGGCTCATGAACAGGTTCAGCACGTGCACCTGCAATGCCTGGCGATGCTCGAAATCCAGCAACCAGCCCTGCCGACTGGCACGCTCCAGATGCGGAAAGAAAAACGCCTGCTCGCCCGGCTTCATCAGTTGTTCAAGCGCGTCGTACAGCGCTGTGGTCAGCGCATGCACCAACCGCTGATGGGGGAAGCCACCGCTGTTGATCTGCTGCCACGGGGTGAGCCATTGACGCTGCTCCACGCCCCAGGTCAGCAACTCCAAATGCCCGCTCGGCGCATCGACACAGCGCTGGAACAACATCTGTTCGAACTCGGCGGCACAACCTTGAGCCTGGGCTCGGGACCAGTAGTCGTCCACACGGGAGTCGTCGAAGTCGGATAACAGTGCGAAGGCGTGTTCCAGGGAGGAGGGCGTCGGGCCGGGCGCAAGGTGCGTGGCAAACCGCGACGACGTCATGTCCTCGGTTTGAACGGGGGCGGATGCTCTGGCGCGTACGCTGTTGAGTGCCTGCTCGTAAGCCTCGCGTAGGCGCTGGAAGGCGACGGGGTCGTCATCCGGGCGCGTTAGCTTGAGTAACTTGGCGTAGTGGTGTTTGAGGGTGCGCTCGTCGGTGTGCGGGGGCAGGTTGAGGAACTGCCAGCAGTCGGGGGTGGGCATGCACACGGTCGTCATTGAGGCTGGGGTGAGTGATGATAGCGGGTCGGGGTGTGGCGAGGCTTTATGTATCTACACAAATCCTAAGGGCTGGCACATCACTCTGTAGTGAGCAGGCTTGCCCCGCGCTGGGCTGCGCAGCGGCCCTAAAACTACACGCTGAGTAACTAACAGAAAAATCCCGGTGCCTTTAATTGGGACTGCTTCGCAGCCCAGCGCAGGGCAAGCCTGCTCACCACAAAACCTTAGTTTCTCGGGTAATGTTTTCAGCGCAGATGTCTGGGTAGGCTATGGTAGTCGCAGGCAAGCCAGCTCACGCAGTGGATCGTGTTTTCGGCTGGCGTGAGCGGTGAATCGGCCGGCCCGCACTTTTCGACAGGCGAAAAAAAAGACCTTGAATTTCAAGGTCTTTTTTTAAGATGGTGCCCGAGGGAGACTCGTGCACTCCATATAAATCAAGCCTTGCAGAGTGATTTTCTGGGCAGGGATACAAGCCGGGATACATATTTAGTCTGGCTGCGGCTTATCCTTGGTCGGGAAAAGTAATGCAACGCGAGCACGTACGACAGATGCTTCAACGGTTTCGACGAATTTTCTAACGTCCTCCATTGCCTCTGTAACCCATTCTGCAGGGAATGAGTGCTCCGCCCCGTTCTTGTCCTTTCCGTTCCTATGAACAACGTCATGCCTAAGCTGCACCAATTCAAGAAGTCTGATCTTGAGCTTTTCGTCTGGAAAGATATCTACCTCTAGAGCGATCTTAAAAATCACCTCGATTTTTGGGAGGTTGTGATAAAGCAGCCCCTTGAGATAGCTGCGGATTCTGTCACTTACCACCTCAGGGTTCGCCAATATAGCGCTCAAAGGGACCTTCTCAGCGGATAGCTCTTTATCTTTGATGGCTAATCGTTGCATTGCCTGCGGTTCGGTCAGCACTACGCTTTGGAGTGTGTCTCCTAGATACGCCTCCATCGAGCTGATTGTTTCGGCGAAAATCATTCTCTGTATTATCGATGCTGACCGCTTAAAAACTCCCAGTTCACTACCTGAACACTCGGCGAGCACATCACCCAGGTGGTGATAGGTAGAGATGTAAATCTCGTATGGCCTCTGGGGAATAGAATTGTTGAGCCATTCATTTTCCTCTGAGTCGCCCGACCCAAAGGGAGTCTCGTCTGCATCGACATCAACATCGGGATGATCGAGAATTTCTATAAAGCAGCCAGCAGGGGAGTTCTGAATGTTGATATTGAAGAACTCTCCACATTGGTCACATGCCATTTCACCGTCATCCTCCGACAGGGAGTCCGAGAGCGGCTCGACGCACCAATCTACCTCTGGCACTTCAACAGTTACGCAGGCTTCTTGCCTACATGCAGGGCATTCAAATCGTGCCGTGGTGGTTAGCTGACTCATAAATTGCTCGGTTCAGGAGGGGGCGATCATGGGTTAGCGACCAGCGTAGCCTACTTGCCCAGAAACCGCCGGGGCCCCTGGAAGACAAGTGATGGTACGGGGCATGAAACCCGCGGGATCAAGCTAGTGGGAGGTGGTGGAAGTTACTGAAATTTCAATCGTTGAAATTGAAAGGATCTTGAAGAAAAAGGACCATCGTTACCGCTTTGGTAACGGTGGCTTTGTCTGTTGCTGATAGTGAACACCTGCATGGCGTCAACCAGGGAGATGGCTGTCAACCGACTTAAAAAATCCAGCCGCTAACACGAACGCGCGGGTTTCCGACCCCGTACCTTCAAGAGTACTCCAGGGTCCCCACTACCGAACCAAAGCTAAGAGCATGACCCACATCCCTTCGCTGGAGGAGCAATGGTTATGGGGCTCGGGGGGTACCCTAAAACCGTGTTACGGGTGTTACGCTTGTTACGGTGTGTGGTAACTATATGATTTAAAACGATTTATATAGCGTTACACGGTTGTTCTTCGTTTGCCGCTAGACGTGTTACATGGTAAGTAGGTGTTACATCAGTAACTGCTCAGCGAGGAGCGGTTCATGATGAGTTCCGCGAATGTCATCGGACGCGAGCCCTCCGCTTAGAAGGGCCGCTATCGCCCAGCGGTCGTTTATGGTCGCTTTCGGTTAGAAGCGGCCCGGGGAATGCTGCCAACGTTTTGATACGAGTAGCGTTGAAGGGTGAAAATAGGTAATGGACACGCCGCTAGCGACTTCGTAATCTCCGCGCAGGTCATGTTACGTTTTCACTGCGTTTTTCCAAGTCGATGAGGGTTTAGGCATGAGCCGCTATTGGGGCCGAATGGAGGGAAAAATCACTCTGACTAATTATTTTGATTATAATTCTATTGTTGAGTAAGTGAATTTATAAAAAATTAAGAAGATGAAAATGAGTCTAAGTAAAAAATTAAGTAGTAAAAAAACAATTCAGACCGATTTAGGCGAATTTGAATATGTAGGGAGCTTGGGTGAGGGAGGAAATAGCTTCGTTTTTCAATTTAAGAAAGGGGGCACAAGTTTTGCTGTTAAGTTTTTAAAGACTTCAGAAGAATCTAAGTTAAATCGATTCAAGGATGAGTTTTTCTGCTCAGTGCAAATACCTTCACACAAGAATATTGCCAGAACATATCACTTTGACAAAATCGATGTGGAGGATGAGAAATATTTCATTATCTTGATGAAGTACTACGATGGCACCTTAAGCTCCGAGGGGGTTATAAGTACTGATGATGAGGATGCCAGATCGGAAAAAGCATGGAGTTTATTTGCGTGTTTAGCCAGAGCCCTTACCCACCTCCACTCTCATGAAATAATTCATCGCGACCTTAAACCTCAAAATATTTTTTTTGACAAAAGTGCCGATGAATATGTCGTCGGTGATCTAGGGATTGCGCACTTTTCAGATGATAAGTTCGAGAGAGACTCTAAAACAAAGCCATCCGAGCGCATGGCAAACTTTGGCTTTAGCGCTCCGGAACAAATAAATAGCAAAGAGCCAGTCAAGGCATCATGCGATATTTATTCTTTGGGTCAGGTGATTTATTGGTATTTGACAGGTAACACAATTAGGGGTTTGGAAATGCACCCAATTGCAAACGCAAACTCTCCGGAAAAGCTAAAACATCTGAGTCAAATTTTAAGAAAATGTTTGATCAATGATCCGGTTAAACGTTTTCAATCAATGTCAGAGATATCTGATTTTTTAAAGCAGCTAAAACAGCCGAGCAGGCCTGACTACTGGAAAGCACTGCATGCACTGGACAACTCTATCAGGCGCTCAGTACCAACAATACAAGGTGTCTTAGAAATTACCGATACAAAAGTTTGCAATAGATTTTTTAAGAATTTTCAAGAAGATTGCAATTTTGATGACTTCTGGTATATGAGCCTAGATGGTGGCGACAATGAATTAACCGGAATTGAACAGTTGTCAGATTCAAATTACTTATTTTGCGATATGACTGAAATAAAGCTGTCTAAGCTAATTATTCACAGGGACTCTCATTATCCCTACAAAAATTTCTTTATTTTGTTATTAGCGCCGTCAGCCCCTTTTGATCTCGTTGATAATGAAGGGCAACCAATTTCAAGGGCGTTAGGCGCAGAGAGAAAAACTGATTATGCGACGCTATGGGGCGACCAGTATATCGACTGTAACGAAACGAACAACGGATATTATGAACACAAGGGTGATGTGTTAAAGGTTGATCGTGATTCATTCAAAGACAGAGATAGGCATCTTGAAAAGTATGCCTATATAGTTGTGCCGAAAGGTACTGCAACAGCGTGCATGATGGACAGAACTCCAACAGAAAGGTTTCTTGAGAGAGTGGTTAATGCGGGGGGCATTGAGCCCTCTTCCTTGGAAACTTACAAAAAAGAAACACAAAGCCATCATAGCCCTGAGATAACGATGTACAACTGATCAGCTCCAACGAGCGATCAAAAAGCATAAGTTGGGTCGCCCCTTAGCTAAAGTAGCCGTGTGCAGCCGTGTATCTGGCTGCCTCGGACGGGGAGATGGTGGACTTTTGGGATTGATCGCTGTCGATCTGTAGCTGCAGAATTCGGCCAGAAGCGGATGCTATACGGTCAGTGAGCTCAGCCGTATGTTGCAAATCTAGGCCGGATTTAACGTTCGATAGCTGTCGTCCCGCGTTTTGAACAAGCGCCCCGCTAATTTCTAGGATCATCCTAGGCGGCGTCGACTATGCTAGACAACCCTTACCTCCCACCTGTCTGAACCAATGTGCGTTGGTCACCCCATGAGTGGGTCGGCGGTTGGTAGACGCCTGCATAGCATTTTGATAGCCTCAAAATCATTTCCTAAGTGGTGGTTAAGCGGTTCAAGCCAGTATCAGTTTCCGCCTAACCACACGTCTCCTTTGCCCAATTCACAGTTTCTGGATATGGATGCGGTCACCAGAATGAGCTTCGGCCTGCCGTGAGCCGCAGCAATGAAACATGGAGTTCCCAATTGCGCGCCGACACTCAAGTGCAAGAAATTTTGTCTAAATGTGACATCCTCAAGCGAGCAGGCTTGTGGCCGCCTGAACCCAAGCTACGCCCTCGGGCTTGGCTCAGGAATTTCGACGACTCAGACGCCCACATCGCAGCCTTTCTGTTGGATAAGTTCACTTTCTATAATAAATCGCTCACTGACGCCCTGCTGGTGGCCTCCTATAATTCAATTGGTGACGGGATGGCTAAAGGTCCGTCTGCTCCCCAATGGGCGGAGCTTGTGGCAAGTATCAGTTCAGCGGTCTTGACGCCAGTAAGGGGGGAGAACCCCAACCCTACTGATTCCGGCTACTTTCTATGCCGCAGCGCCCGGCAGCTGTTACACCTGAACGACAGTTTTGTACTGGACTCGGACGCGGCACTTGACCACGCGTACCAGGGCGGCACGGTGATCTTTATTGATGACTTCGTGGGTTCCGGTGATCAATTTGTCTCAACATGGAATATGCTTGATAAGCAGAGCAGATCATTTGCAGACGCCCACTCGAAGACCCATTTCACTGCAATATACGTGACGTTAGTTACAACTGATTTTGGCCTCATTAAAATCAATAATTGCGCTCCTTCTGTTGCGGTATGCGCCACACACATACTGGAAAGAAAATCCACTATAGAAGGCGTGATGGATTCAAACCCCAGCTGGAAATCACCCATTCTGCAATTTTTGGCTAAATACACGCCTCGTCTGACACCGACAGAGCCGTACATCGCTAATAATCAAAACTACCTGATGTTTGGATATAAAACACGAGGCCTGATGTTCGGCTTTGAACATTCAATACCTGACGCCACCCTGCCGATTTTTTGGTCACCGGGGCGAGACAACTGGGAGCCACTAATTGAGCGAACATAATTCCGCAGGTGTCTTGAGACAGCTTTTTGGCGATAACCGGGCAGAATGGCCATCTGCTAATTTCAAAGAATTATTTGTCAAACCAGCTTACCTAGGAAAACTTGAAGTAATGCGTCCATGCTTCCTTGTTGGGGGGCGCGGAACGGGTAAGACAACGGCACTGCAGTCGTTACGCTACGATTCGATGCTAGAGCGCCTGGAAGGTAGCGGTCAATCCTTCGCAGACCAAGAGTATTTGGGTGTGCTTGTTCGAATGAACAAGAATCGGGTTCGTGCTTTTGCAGGCAGCGGCCTTGGGGAGGAAAGGTGGTCAAAGTTATTTGCCCATTACTTCAACCTGTCAGTCTGCAGCGAAATGGTAAATCTGACACTCTGGCTGGAAACTAAGCAGGGTTTAAGGTTACAGCCGGAGCACCTGGAAACAATTGCGCTAGAGCTAGGGCTGGAATGCTGTGAAACGCTTGATCAACTGAAAATTTTGATAAAGAAGGCAATTTCATCCCTACAGCTCCAAGTTAACAATCCTATGAAGGATCTTGGGATAACGCTATCAATGGCGGAGTCTCCTCTCCGAACATTTGCTGAAGCTATTCAATCTCAAAACCTACTCGGTGACAGAGTCATATTTTGCTGCATTGATGAATACGAAAATCTGTTAGATTATCAACAAGCTATACTTAACACGTACATAAAGCATGCTGAACCACCGCTGTCTTACAAGGTAGGCGTCAGAAAAAACGGACTCCGCAATAGGCAGACATTGGATGGACAGGACTTGCTGCGAGTGCCAGACGATTGTCTGGAAATTGAGATCGCTGACGAGGGCTTTGAATTCTTTGCGAAGGCTGTTGCGGAGTTAAGACTTAAATACGCCCAAGGCGTTGGGGCGCAGATTTCCGACAATCTTCGCGACTTCTTGCAAGAGCTGTCGCTTGCTGAGGAGGCTGTCGTTTTAGGAGCAGATCGAGTTGCTGCTGCTGTGCTCGATGAACTTAAAGCTGACAAGCACTACAGCTATTTCAGTCAAAAGTCTCATGCTGAGCTTTCCTTTCTTAAGTACTGGCAACAAAGTGAAGGTGGTTCATTACAAGAACTGGCAAATGACTGGTTTAACAAAGAGGCTGAATGGAAAACCAGACTAGGCAATCACGGCTACGCCAGCCTTTTTTGGCTTTCAAAAGGCCGAAAAGGCGCGAGGATTAGAAAGTACTATTGCGGTGAGCGGACGCTGCTCTCACTCGCCGCTGGAAACATACGATACTTCTTGGAACTAATCGATACTGCGATCGGTTTCCAGCTCGATGAGGAGGGAGCCAACCAGCGACCTCTAATTATTTCCGCAAAATCTCAAACTCTCGCGGCTAGAGAAGTTGGGAAACGGCGTCTCAATCAGCTAGAGGGACTTGCAGACCATGGCGTGCAGCTTAAGCGACTGGTTCTTGCTATAGGCAAGGTGTTCTTTGAGCTCGCAAGAGAACCAAGCGGTAAAACTCCAGAAGTTACATCTTTTGTCTTATCAGGCAACCAAACGGAAACTGCTAGGATTCATCGCTTGCTGCAGGAAGGCGTTGGTCACCTCGCATTCGAATCAGACCCCAGAACAAAATCCACCAGCAGCGTCGAGCTCAGAGATGATGAATACCGCTTGCACAGAATCTTCAGCGCCTTTTTTGAGATCTCACATCGTAAAAAAAGACGTATGTCTATCGAGGCCTCGACCCTTATAAGGGTGCTAGAGGATCGCCCTGCGCGGGCAATTTCTGCGCTTCTTGATGAGAGGCCTCAAACAACTGAGGACGATCTGCCAGAACAATTGGCACTTTTTTCTGCATTTTATGATGACGGGCAAGCAAAATGATCAGATTGCCTTTGCCGTCGCTCCATACCAAGCGTTTCAAAAACTTTACGATTAGCGATTTAAAGCCGGAAGAGACAATAATCCTTGCCGATGATTTAGCGGAGAATAGGGACAGGCTCTACGCATGGGAGGAAATCCAGCGCACCGCTCCTGAGCGAATCGTATCGATTAAGAGCTTAGACAAAGATACGATAGTAGTACGTCATAAAGCCCAAGAGTTGCGCATCTCTCTTAGAGACGAAGACTCTATAAACTCCATCTTTCATTCTCGAGATTTCTTAATTGACGTCACGGGACTTTCCCATGATGTATGGGCGCCACTCTTTAAAAGTGCCTACACGCAAAAAATCAACACGCGCTTGATGTACGTTGAGCCAGAGTCTTATACCCCTCATCCCAGCCCTGCGTCCTCTGCCATTTTCGACCTAAGTGTCACATTTGGTGGGTTAGCCCCATTGCCAGGCTTCGCCCAACTGGCAGGGCCAGATGATGAAGACCGGTGTCTGTTTATAGCAATGTTGGGGTTTGAAGGTAATCGTCCTGAACACCTTGCTGCCCAGCTTGACCCAGTTCCGAAAGTCATCCCTGTGGTGGGAGCTCCGGGATTTCAACTCGAATACCCAGCGTTCACGGTCGGGTGCAACCGAATGTTTCTGGATGAGTACAAAGCCCATTCGGAGGTAAGATATGCCCGTGCAAGCTGTCCATTCGAGGCATTCGAAGCTCTGACCAAGATTCGTAGAGATTACCCAGAGCACTATATATACTTGGCGCTTGTCGGCACCAAGCCGCACGCTATTGGCTCTGTTCTATTCGCTATGAAGCATGCCGAAACGACCGAAATATTATTTGACCATCCTGTGAAGAAAAGTGGACGAACGTCAGGTGTGGGGATAGTCCACGTCTACGATTTTGAGGACTTCCATGCCTATTGATTTGGATAGGTACTATACGCCGGAAGACGTCGCGGTTAGCGCCCTAGAGCGCGGCGTGTTTCCTTATGTGCCTAAGGTGTGCGCCGACTCCACGTGTGGATCTGGCCGGCTTTTAGATGCCGCAAACGCGGTGTTTGGCTCAGTAGAATCTATTGGAATTGACCGTGATGTGGAAGCGATCAGTCAGCTACGGCTGAGAAGGCCTGACTGGCATTTGTCCATAGGTGACTTGCTCCATCCAAGTACCTGCGAGACCTTGCATAGGCGGCAGCCTGTCGATTTGCTGGTGCTTAATCCGCCATTCAGCCACGGACATAAGAAATTCGTAGAGATCCAGTTTGCCGGAAAAGAAATGAGGGGAAGCATCGCAATGGCCCACCTGCTGCGAAGCTTCGACTTGTTCCAGCCCCGTTTGGGCGCCATCGTGATAGCGCCAGAATCTCTTCTCTACTCTGAAACTGATCAGGACGCCCGAAAAGCTCTTGCGGAAGACTATCAACTTACAAAATTGGCAGACTTGCAACGATGCACATTCCGCGGTGCCAAAGTTCAGGCCTCCGTCGTCCAGATCCTGCCTGGAGGTCATCAGCAGTATCATCAAGAATTCAGGCATTACAATGGCGTCATCCATGCCAGGCTCTTGCGAGGCAGCCTTCCAGTCCATCTGAATGTCTCTAATTCGTCTGGAGTACCGTTTGTACACTCTACAGATCTTAAGTACATTGCGGCTGCAGGCAAAATTGAAGGTCTATCCAAAACCGGCAATGTGGCTAAGGGAAGGACAAAAGGATGGGTCATTTTAGTCCCTAGAGTCGGCCTCCCGGACTTTCAGGCCGTGAAAGCAGTTAAGCTAGAGCAAACCGTGCAGCTTTCTGACTGCGTCATCGCGTTGGAGTTCTCTACAAAAGCGGGGGCAACTAAAGCGGAGAAACGGATTCACTCTCGCTGGGCGGAATTCAAGGGCCTTTACCGAGGTACAGGTGCTCGTTACATCACCATGGCAAGATTGAGCCTTTGGCTTCCTGTTATAGCGGTGTCCCCTAATCCGATATTGAATTCTTGAGATCGCGTCAATCCTTAGCGATCATGATCCGGCAGTCATGCTGCTCGAAAATGCCCTACCCAACGTCAGCTTGAGACAAGGCATGAAAAAGCTGCCAGAGCGGCGGCTTCGACGATCACAAACGTCTCTTTAACTTTCACGCGCTGATGTGTTTGCTTCGCTATGCGCAAATCGGTGTAGCGAAACGGAAGCCGATCAGGCTTCCGCCTCTTAATCACCCGCTCTTTCTTTTGAGCTGGAGGTCAATGAAATCCAGCTCTGCCTTGATTGCATCAATCGTGAGCGTCTCAACCTTGGTGATTTTGTTTGCTCTTGCGTTGAGCTTTTTCATGCCAGCGATGCCGACGATTATCCCGTTTAAATGCAGCTTTCGGGCCTTTAGGTCATCAGGTATCTGAGCGCTGTTCTGTGGTGCGTGGTTCATGGTTAGACCGATGGTAGGCCCGAAGCAACCGGCGCTCGCCGGTTGTTTCGGGGAGGGTTTAGGTTAGGCCGCCAACAGGTCAAGCAGGCTGTGTTGGTGTGAGCGTTCTGCAAGTTCTCGGAAGGTCCAGCTTCCGAAGTTTTCACCTTGCTCAGGGATGTCCAGATTCAGCAGCGCAACCGGATCACGATTAATCAGTCTGCGCGCAGCCCACAACTTGCCACCGGTCTCCAGCAATGCTTTCGCCGCCTCATTCCATTGTTCTTCCAGCACAGTGTTCGCCAGGTGAGCCGCGTTGTTCTCGATCTTGGCGCATTCTTTTTGTGCCTCAGTGATGTGCAGATCAATCGTCACCAACTCTTGCTCCAGCGCGTTGATGATCAGTTGTTGGCGACGGTGATGCTCAGCCGCAGCCGTGAGATTTTTTGCTGCCTTTTGAGCTTCCGCGTTAGCGGTTTTCTCGCCCTCCACGTCGCCCCAGGCGACAGCCTGTGCGTAAGCAGTGGCTGCGTCCGTTTCAGCTTGTCGAGCCTTTGCCATGTCTTCCTGATCGCTCTGGCGGACTTGCTGCAACCTGGTCTCGATACTGGTGCGCTTTGCGTTAAGCTCCATCTCGTCGGCTTTCCAGTTCGCCATGCCGCTGAGGTAACCCGCAGCCAAGCTCTCACAGTTCGCCAAAGTCTCGAGGCGATCGATTTTTTGATTCAGACGATGGATCTCAAAGTCTCGCGAGTCGATGCGTCTTTTGTGATCGTTGATTTCATCCTGGACGGCCCTTTGACGGCCCTCCTGGATAACCTCGGGACTTTCCAGCGCTTCTTCGAAGGGCGCCAGGTCGCGCTGAATGCTCTCCATTTCGAGGGTCAGTGTGTCGCGGCGGTCTTTCAGTTCTTGGATAGTGTTCATCTGTATTGTCTCTGGGTACTGCGGTTGATAGGGATGGTTGTCGAACGGCTGGCGAGGCCGGTAATGAGCCGGCGCTACCTCTATCAGTAGGCATGCCGTCAAGCGGCCTTGGCCTCGCCTTCATCCGTCCCCGGAGCCGTCTTCACCACATAGCAGCGCTGGGGGCCTAGCCCGGGCAGACGGATCAAGCTGTAAGCCTTGCCGTCACTTCCCGGCTCAAGCACGCCCCGTTGCAGCAGCTCCTTGTTCACTGCGCTGATATTCATGCCCTTGAAAATTTCGGCCCTCCAGGCTTCCGGCAGCACGTAGTAGGTGTTGATGGTGTGCAGGGTGTCGCCCATGCCGTGTTCCATGGTCTTGCGAAAGCCCAGCCGATCAATCGTGCGTGGGCCGTGTTCATCGATCTTGGCGGCGGCGGACTCCCAGCGGGTAAAGCGGCTTTCTCCAAACCGCTCGATGACCTGGCGCAGCCGCGCCAAAATCGCATCACCCTCGAAGTTACCGGCGCCGCCCCGCTCTGCCAGCCATGCATGCAGGCACACCCTTGCGGCGGTCGTGGCCGTGCCGTCGGGCCAACCGGTGACTCCGAAGGCAGTCGCCAACTCTCCCGCCGCTGCCGCGAGGCCGAAGCGAAGGGCGGCGCGCTGGGCTTGTCCACTGGCTGAAGCGGGCAGGTTTTGGGTGATGAACTGTTCTACCGTGCGGCGAACTATCACCGACCACCTGAGCATTTCTCCAGGCGCACACAGTGCGTGCAGGAAGGCGGTGAGGGGTGTGCCGTAGTATTTAGCGACACGGGCCTTGAGCGCATCGGAGAGGGCTGCAGCGTCCTCAAAACCATTCAGCACATCGAACATGCCGAGGCCTTTGCTGGCATCCGCTGGCACGGCAAGCATGCGCACCTCCATACCGGCTTTCAGTTCCTTGTTGGCATCCGCCATGTGCTGCGCCAATGTCTTCTCGCCGGTCGAGAGAAACAGTAAGCGCCACTCTTGCACCTGTCGGCCCGCTTGTCCCCGATCATTCGCCCGGGCCTTACCGGTGCCATTGCCGAGCATGTACACCGTCTCGCCAATAATGCGTGGGTCACACATGCCGATTTCATCCAGCACCAGGAGGCCGTCTGAGTGTGCAGCGGCGATGGACTCCAAGGCGTTATCTGTCGAGCGCCACGAACGCACCAGACGCGGCCCGCCATAAACCGAGGCGGCGACTTGTAGGTGAGTGGTCTTGCCCCCGGAGCTGTCGCCATACAGGTGGAAGCCGCCTGACTCATGCCCCAGCAGGTTTAGCAGAGGCCCTGCAAAGGCCACAGAGACGACAAACGCTAAGCGATGGTTACCAACGCACAGCGCACCGATTTGCTTTTGCCATTGCTCAAGAGATCCCGCCTCGCTGATCGGCGGCAGCTGCGCACCGGCCTCATAAAAATGCAGGTGCTCGGCGTGCGAGCCGATCTGTTGTTCGGGCAAAAGGAAGGCGTTGTCGTGCCAGCCCAAACGCGTCACCAAGCGGGCGCGCTGGGCACTGTCGAAGCCGCCGAGATAACTCTGCAGGTCATTGCGTGCGTTGCGCCCTGATCGGCTTCCGGCAAGGCGCAGACCCATGTCTACCAGCGGGCCGAGTACATCTTTGCCGAAGTCGCCGGTCATGGTTCGGGCCGGAATGTTCCAGCGCTTTTTGGCGCCGTCCGGGTCGTCGAACTCGACAAGCAAGCCCCAGTTGTGGCCCTTGTCGTCGCGAGTGCGAGCGATGATTTCCAAAGACGAACACACGGGGCGCGCCTCGCCATCATCGCCGGAATAAAACACCCCTTCAGGCGTCAGGCGAAAGCCGCCCGGCAATAAGTCATTTTTCGATTTCGCAGGGCGTTTGGCGGGCGCCTTGGCCTTCTGTTCTTGAGGTTCAGTTGGCTCAGCGGCACCGCCGAAAAACTCACCGCTGCGCACCAGCTCGGCGACGTGGGCAGCGGTCCAGCCTTTGGCTAACGCATCCGCTGCATCGTCGCCGTCTGCCCATTTTCCACCCTTGATGAGCGTGGGCTTGCCGCCTTTGCTGCTGGGCTTGAGCTTGAACACGTCGAGCGAGATTCGTTGTACCGAAGCGACGCCCAGTTCAATCAACTTTAGCTCGATAGCGCCCATGCAGGTCTTCCCGCTGGCATCGTTATCCGGCCATAGCACCACCGTGCGCCCTTTGAGTGGCGTCAGGTCGGCCTTGTGCCAAGAGTTGGAGCCGTTCGGCCAGCACGTGGCTACATGGTCGGGCATCAGTTCAGCGGCGGCATCAGCAGCCTTTTCGCCTTCACACAGCACCACAGGCGCATCGGCGCGCTGTGCCAGCTCATCCAGGCGCAGCAGTGGCCGAGGCTCCAGCAATCCTTGCCAGCGCCATTGCGTGGTTTGCCCATCGGAGCGCTTGCACCAGGTCAACGGTGCGAAAACCTTTCGCGGCTTGCCGTCTTCATCGGGACCCAGGTCGAAGCGATACAGCGCCATGACCGGCTGGCCCTGAGCATCGCGATAGATCCACACTTTGGACGGAACACCGTGTTGCCGGTGTTTGGTTGGACACTTGTTCATGGCCTCGGCCGGGATCGGTTCAATCGCAATCCACTCCGGCGTTGCGCTTTTGGCCGGTGCGCTTTTGGCAGTCGCAGAGCCAGCGGAAACACTGAGCAGATCCGCCAGCTTTTTGCAGGCCTCAACGTCGGTGCCGCCGTCGATGTAGCGCACCAGGTCAATCAGGTCGCCGCCCTTATCGCCGGTGGCAAAATCCGCCCAGGTGCCTTTGCTCAAATTGATCTTGAGTGAGCCTGCGCGTTTGTCTGTACGCGTGGGATTAGGTGCGGTGTATTCCTTGCCGCCGTCGACGCGTTTGCCGTTTGGCAGCCAGTGGGCAAGCACGCGGTCGATGTTCTTCAGGGCAGCGCTTTTCACATCGGCAAAGCTGGGACGTTTTGAGTTGTTGCCGGTGCGCTGAGTCATGGGGCTGTCCTCGTTGCATACAGCGCATCGTTGACGTCATCGATCAGTGCTTTTGCCATCTCGCCCAGGTAGAACGCCGGCCAACTGAAACGCTCGCCCTCGTTACTCATGGCAGCATCGAGGGTCAGTTGATTGGCGTAGTGCTGAAACAGTGAAATTGCTTCAAGCGCATCCTCAAGAGGCACGCCTGCATTCACCCGGAATAGCTTCTGGTGGGTGTCGTTAGCACATGAGAATTCGGCACGCCCGAGAGTAGTGGCTGCCTTCACAAGGCACCGCCTTTCTGGCCCATTGGCACAGAGGAGGCATCACCGTACAAGGCGAGTGTTTTGATCAAGCCCAAGGTGCCGCGAACGTCCCAAATGACGGATGACAGCACGCGGTTGGAGAGCACGGGTTTATCGCCGTCTAAATGATCTTCCAGGAGCATCAGAACTGAGTCGGCACGGTCGAGGGCGCAGGTGATGGCATCAATGGGAATACCGGCTTCAGCATCCTGGCTGACGCAGAGCAGATCCTCGGGAAGTGAGAAGCCTGGGAGTATGCTCATTGGGCACCCCCTGCGGCTTCCAGGGCGCGAGCCTTGGACATATGGGCGTTGTAACGGGAAAGGCGTGTAGCGAGGCTGGAGTTGGCGTGTAAAGCGGCGAGAGCCATTGCTCGATGAGCGGCGGCGCGAATTTTGGACGGATTGAGGGCGGGCATAGGTGACACTCCAAGTTTGAAGATGGAGCTGCCACTGATCGTCGCCAAACGATTTAGGGTGGCAGCTGTGCGCAGGTTGGCGAACCGGGAACTTGGAACCCGGCAGACCCGAAGGTCTCCCACGCACAGCTGCCATAACACGAAACGGCGGGCACAAAAAAAGCGCCTGCTGTCGGATGGGGCGCCTGTGCGCCAAGTATCTCGGGTCGCCAAACCCGGTCGCTGAATTTGCAGCGACCGTCAGAGAGTAACGCCCGTTTTTTGAAAGTGCAACTGTGTGGATCGCTTGCGGATTTTTTCGATGCGGCATAAATTGATCAGGCATGTAGATTTACCTCAACGCCTCCGGTTGCCTCCGGGGGCGTTTTCGTTTCAGGCATGGGCGTCCCAGCGCAGGGAGACAAAGGGCAATAGGTCGCCTTCGAGGCAGGCGCGTGCATCCTCGTAGGCGTCGATTTGTTGGCCTTCGTCGACGATGATTGCTTGCGGGGCTTGGCAGGGAACTGACAATGCGCACCAGATGCCATCTCTCCATCGCATCACCATCACGTCCCGGTTCAGGCGTTTTTGCTCTGTGCGGTAACGTTCAAAACGCTGCATACCGCGTGATGAGAATCCGACTGTTCTGAGTACAGAAAAGGGCTGCAAAATGGCCTTGTTGGCGACACGATTTTTCATGCTGCCACCTGATCACGGGCAGCGATGCGTGCGCGTGTCCATGCCTGAACTTCCCCCAATACCCACGCAACCGGAGCGCTTCGGGCATTGCTGTTACTCAGCTTTACCGGCAACGGGAATCCGCTTTCAGGTTGACGCATCAGCTTGTAGATAGTCGGGCGTGCGAGCCCTACGATTGAAATGACCTCTGGCATGCGGATGAGGGTCATTGAGGGATCATGCGAGGGAATTGCTTTTAATACGGTAGTCATAGCGAGCTAACCCTTTGTTAATTGAGACAACGGGTCATACGCTACGCAGGGGGACGGGAGTGGACTGTGTCCGCTCCCTTTTTTATTTCAGAGGTCGAAGCTTCAAAGCTTCCAAATGGCGTCGGATGGTCTTTTCCGTACCGTGAACCTTTTGGTTGAAAAGAATATTGGTGAGTTCAGAGTCGGACAGACTTCGCATTTCAATTTTTCGGCCGTTAATGATTTGCTCGGCAGCAACCTTGATTTTTGCTCGTCTATCCATTGTGTCGGTCTGTATTTTTGAGTTGGGATCTCGGTTCCCCTTGCCGGCTTCCTGACCCCTTCTCGTCGCCTTTGTAGACAAGGCGTCGTCGAGAATTCGATGCATCAAGCTTGATGTGTTGAAGCCTTTTTTAAACACATCCATTTGCTCCACCTGGCGATAAAGACTCGCCATCAGCAGCGCCTGATTCGCCTCGCCTAGCAACGTCGCGAATTCTTCTCGTGCCCTGATCTCGTTTCCACTGCTGCGGTCCCGCTCTTTTTCGATCAGGGCAAGGTACTGGCGGGGAGAGTCGTGTTTCAGCTGCTCTATCAGGTCTGCATCAATGTCGTAAGTGGTGAGCTCAAGGTCGAACAGCCAATTTGCAAGCGTCTCCACAGCCTGCGTTCCCATGACCAGGGCAAAGGTAGCCGTAAGCTGTGAATCTGCTGCGGAATGACTCACCCCAAGAAACCGTCGAATGACACTGGGCAATGAGCCTGCCTCTGCATAACTGGCATGCTCGCTAATGGGATCGCGAAGTCGATAAAGGGTTTTTGTTACCGACTCTGCACACGGAGCGTATGAGCCCTCCTCAAGCCAGAACGAGGTGGCCGTGTTGATCAGATCGAAGGCGTCTTTGAAGTGTTCGTTGAACTGCGGAAACAGCACAAGACTGCGAACGGCTGCCTCGACGTCGTCCTGATCCCACATCAGGCACGTTACATCGAAGCCTGCGATTTCGAGTTCAAGCTCTTCTGCATTGATGCCCCGTTCAAAGTCCATTTAGATCTCCCCGCTGCCCCGAAGCCGATAGGCTGTTACAGCGATTTTCAGCTGGAAGCGTCAATCCCAGCTGGGTTGAGGGTGTGACCTTTCTGTAACACGACTGCTCGATGTAACACGTGGTGCTCAGAAGCTTTGCAACGCGTGTAACGCTCAATATATCCAATAAAAACAATGGCTTGAAGATAGGCGTAACACGCGTAACACCCGTAACACTATTTTTTAAAGGGAAGGGGGTTAACGACTTCACACAGCCTTCCCAAATTGACCTTGCACTACATTTCCGGCCTCTAGGGAATCAAGGTGATCGGCGTACCATTGCATCATTTTTACGCGTTGCTCAAAGTATTGGGCCTTGTTGTATACCCCCGAGATGCCTTCCTCTTTGTGAGCCAGCTGTGCTTCAACATGTTCCTTCGGCCAGCCATGCTCTCGAAGTAACGTGCTCGCGGTGTGTCGAGTACCGTGCCCTACGAGACGACCTTTGTAGCCGATGGTGGCGAAGACTTTGTTGATTGTGTTTTCGCTGATGGTTGGGTTCTTCGCTCCTACGCCAGGGAAAAGCCAACGACTCCGTCCCGTTAAGCAGTGCAGCTCCCTCAAAGCTGTAACTGCTTGGTGGGGAAGGGGGCATACAAAATCCCGACGCATCTTCATCTTGGCAGCAGGCGTCGTCCAAACGGCCTTCTCAAGGTCAAACTCTTTCCATTCAGCCAAGCGGACCATGCCTGGGCGGGATGCCGTCCAGATACAAAGCCAAGCGGCGGTGCGTGCCGTCAGTCTGCTCGGAGTGTTTTTAAGTGCTTGGAGAAACTCAGCCAGTTCAGGCTCCAGTAAGTGTGGATGCTGCTGAGTCTTGGGTGCCTGGGCGGCAATGTCGCGAAGGCGGCTGCCCGGATCGTTTTCGGTGAGTCCTAAACCAATGGCTCGGCCGAAGATTTGGTTGATCCAGGTGCGGCACTTTTCCGCCACGTTGTGAGCGTCTCTAGCTTCGAGGGTTGCCTGGAGATCTGCACAGTCGGTGCGGGTGATTTCGTCGAGGGGCTTATCTCCCAGTGCTGGGAGTATGTCCTTGTCGAGGTAGGTGCGGATTTTGTGAAGGGTAGAGGGTGCAAGGCCCTTTTCTTCTTTGGCCTTAAGCCAAGCTTCAGCGGCAGCTCGAAACGTACGGGTCTTGGCCGCATCGATTGCAGCTTTAGCGGATCGTTTCTGCTCAAGGGGGTCGGCGCCGCTACTCACTACTTTGCGTAGATCGGCAGCTTTGTCTCTTGCCAGCGCACCACTGACTTCTGGGTAACCCCCGAGCCCCATCCAAGCCCAATTGCCCGCCGGACGTTTGTAGCGAAGCTGCCAAGATTTACCGCCATCAGGTTTGACCCTGAAGTAGAGGCCGTTTCCGTCTAGCTCCCGGTATTCCTTTGACTCCGGCTCCAGCCCTGCAAGCGTTGTGTCTGCGAGAGGGCGGCGCTTGATATCTGCGCGCTTCATCCTTGTATCCCAAAGTTCGGTGTTTTCCTCAGGATACAAGCAGGGATACAGGGATACAACGGATAAGGGGATACAGAGGTAGATAAGCGGACACAAAAAAACCGGCTTAGGTGGCCGGTTTCTCTGGTGCTGATAGTCTGGTAGAGACTTTCAGATACTGCTATATGGTGCCCCGAGGGAGACTCGAACTCCCACTCCTTTCGAAAACGGATTTTGAATCCGCCGCGTCTACCAATTCCGCCATCAGGGCTCAATGGCGGCGAAGTATAGAGAGGTGATTACCGTTGGTCAATCACGTTTCATGGTCAATTTTGACTATTTCCGCTAGACTTCCCGGCCCTGCTAGACGAACCCCATCATGCGCGTTGCTGACTTTACTTTTGAGCTCCCTGATTCGCTGATCGCTCGCCACCCGTTGGCCGAGCGTCGCGCCAGTCGACTGCTGACCCTGGACGGGCCGAGCGGTGCCCTCGCACACCGTCAATTCACTGATTTGCTTGAGCATTTACGCCCGGGCGATTTGATGGTGTTCAACAATACCCGGGTGATTCCGGCGCGGCTGTTCGGCCAGAAAGCCTCCGGCGGCAAGCTGGAAATTCTGGTGGAAAGGGTGCTGGACAGCCATCGCGTGCTGGCCCATGTGCGCTCCAGCAAGTCGCCGAAACCAGGGTCGAGCATCTTGATCGATGGTGGTGGCGAAGCCGAGATGGTGGCGCGCCATGATGCCTTGTTCGAGCTCAAGTTCGCCGAGGAGGTCTTGCCGTTGCTGGAGCGCGTCGGCCATATGCCGTTGCCTCCTTATATAGACCGCCCGGATGACGACGCCGACCGCGAGCGCTACCAGACCGTGTACTCCCAGCGCCTGGGTGCGGTGGCCGCGCCGACCGCCGGGCTGCATTTCGACCAGCCGCTGCTGGAGGCGATTGCCGCCAAGGGCGTCGAGACCGCCTATGTCACCCTGCACGTGGGGGCCGGCACGTTTCAGCCGGTGCGTGTGGAGAACATCGAAGACCATCACATGCATAGCGAGTGGCTGGAAGTCAGCCAGGACGTGGTGGACGCAGTCAATGCGTGCAAAGCGCGCGGCGGGCGGGTGGTCGCGGTCGGCACCACCAGCGTGCGCTCCCTGGAAAGCGCGGCGCGCGATGGCGTGCTCAAGCCGTTCAGCGGCGACACGGATATCTTCATTTACCCAGGCCGGCCGTTCCATGTGGTCGATTGCCTGGTCACCAACTTCCATTTGCCGGAATCCACGCTGTTGATGCTGGTGTCGGCATTTGCCGGTTACCCCGAGACCATGGCCGCCTACCAGGCCGCCATCGCCAATGAGTACCGTTTTTTCAGCTACGGTGATGCGATGTTCATCACCCGTAACCCGGCGCCGCGCGGCCCGGAGGAACAACTATGAGTCGTATGTCGTTTGAATTGCTGGCCACCGACGGCAAGGCCCGTCGCGGCCGCCTGACCTTCCCGCGCGGCACCGTGGAGACCCCGGCGTTCATGCCGGTCGGCACCTATGGCACCGTTAAGGGCATGCTGCCGCGCGACATCGTCGCCACCGGCGCCGAGATCATCCTCGGCAATACCTTCCACCTGTGGCTGCGCCCGGGCACGGAAGTGATCAAGAAGCATGGCGACCTGCATGATTTCATGAAGTGGCAAGGTCCGATCCTCACCGACTCCGGTGGCTTCCAGGTGTTCAGCCTGGGCGCCATGCGCAAGATCAAGGAGGAGGGCGTGACCTTCGCCTCTCCGGTCGACGGTTCCAAGGTGTTCATGGGCCCGGAAGAGTCGATGCAGGTGCAGCGTGACCTGGGCTCCGACATCGTGATGATTTTCGACGAATGCACTCCGTACCCGGCCGATGAAGATGTCGCGCGGGTGTCCATGGAGTTGTCGCTGCGTTGGGCCCAGCGCTCGAAGAACGCCCATGGCGACAATACTGCGGCGCTGTTCGGTATCGTCCAGGGTGGCATGCATGAAAGCCTGCGCAAGCGTTCGCTGGAAGGCCTCGACAAGATCGGCTTCGACGGCCTGGCCATTGGCGGTCTATCGGTGGGCGAGCCCAAGCACGAGATGATCAAGGTGCTGGATTACCTGCCGGGCCTGATGCCGGCTGACAAACCTCGTTACCTTATGGGCGTTGGCAAACCGGAGGATCTGGTAGAGGGTGTGCGCCGCGGTGTGGACATGTTCGATTGCGTGATGCCAACCCGTAATGCCCGCAATGGGCATCTGTTCATCGATACAGGCGTGCTGAAGATCCGTAACGCGTTCCATCGCCATGATGATTCGCCGCTGGATCCCACCTGTGACTGCTACACCTGCCAGAACTTCTCCCGTGCTTATCTGCACCATCTGGACAAGTGCGGGGAAATGCTGGGTAGCATGTTGAATACCATCCACAATTTGCGCCATTACCAAGTCCTGATGGCTGGTTTGCGCGAGGCTATTCAACAGGGTACATTGGCCGCCTTCGTCGATGCCTTCTATGCCAAGCGCGGGCTCCCTGTGCCGCCCTTGGACTGAGTTTCCCGACCCTAAGATTCACTATTTGCAACTGGAGTGCTAAATGAGCTTTTTTATCTCTAACGCCATGGCCGACGCCGCTGCGCCTGCCGCCGCGGGCCCTATGGGCGGTGGTTTCGAGTGGATTTTCCTGGTCGGCTTTCTGGTCATCTTCTACCTGATGATCTGGCGTCCACAGGCCAAGCGCGCCAAAGAGCAGAAGAACCTGCTGGGCAGCCTGCAGAAAGGCGACGAAGTCGTGACCACCGGCGGTATCGCCGGCAAGATCACCAAAGTGTCCGATGCTTTCGTGGTACTGGAAGTCTCCGATACCGTGGAAATGAAGTTCCAGAAGGGCGCCATCGCCGCCACGCTGCCTAAAGGCACGCTCAAAGCGATCTAAGTAACAACCTTTACCAATCGACGGGGCGCGCAAGGCGCCCCGCGTTATAAGCGGGCGGCGTGATGCTGAACAAATACCCTCTGTGGAAATACGTACTGATCCTGGCGGTGCTGGCGATCGGTTTTATTTATTCCGCTCCCAATCTCTACCCTGATGACCCGGCGATCCAGATCACTGGCGCCAGCACTTCGCTGCAGGTCAATCAGGCTGATCTGGACCGTGCGAGCAAGGCGCTCACCGACGCGGGTATCCAGGTCAAGGCGGCAACATTGGCGGCTGGTGCGAAGGGCGGCTTGCTGCGCCTGACCAAGCAGGAAGACCAATTGCCGGCCAAGGATGTCGTGCGCAAGGCCATGGGTGACGATTATGTAGTCGCGCTCAACCTGGCACAGACCACCCCGCAATGGTTGCGCAGCATTGGCGCGCACCCGATGAAGCTGGGCCTGGACTTGTCCGGTGGTGTGCACTTCCTGCTGGAAGTCGACATGGACAAAGCCCTCGACGCGCGCCTGAAGGTCTACGAAGGCGACGTGAAGAGCCTGCTGCGCAAAGAGAAGCTGCGTTATCGCAGCCTGCCGCAGCTCAACGGTGCCATCCAGCTGGGCTTCTCCGACGAAGCTTCCCGCGAACAGGCCCGTGCGCTGATCCGCAAGAACTTCAACGATTTCGACATCGTACCGGCTGACCTGAATGGCCAGGCTGTACTGCGTCTGGCGATGAGCCCGGCCAAGATCGCGGAAATCCGCGAATACTCCATCAAGCAGAACCTGACCACGGTGCGTAACCGCGTCAACGAGCTGGGTGTGGCCGAGCCGATCGTGCAGCGCCAGGGCGCCAACCGTATCGTGGTTGAGCTGCCGGGCGTGCAGGACACCGCTGAAGCCAAGCGTATCCTGGGCAAGACCGCCAACCTGGAATTCCGCCTGGCCGCCGAGCCGGGTGCTTCGCGCGCCACTTCCGAAGAGTTCGAGTTCCGCGAGGGCAACCGTCCTCCAGCGCTGATCGAGCGTGGCTTGATCATCACCGGTGACCAGGTGACCGATGCCAAGGCCGGTTTCGGCGAGCACGGTACTCCTGAAGTGAACATCCGCCTGGATGGCCACGGCGGCGAACTGATGAGCCGCGCCACGCGCAGCAACGTCGGCCGCAGCATGGCGGTGATCTTCATCGAGCAACGTCCGATCACCACCTACACCAAGCAAATGGTCAACGGCGTCGAGAAAGACGTGCCGGTGCAGTCGTTCAAAGAAGAGAAGAAGATCATCAGCCTGGCGACCATCCAGTCGCCGCTGGGTGCTCAGTTCCGCATCACTGGCCTGAACGGCCAGGGCGAATCGTCCGAGCTGGCGCTGCTGCTGCGCGCCGGTGGCCTGGCGGCGCCGATGTACTTCGCCGAAGAACGTACCATCGGCCCGAGCCTGGGTGCGGACAACATCACCAAGGGTATCGACGCGGCCTTGTGGGGCATGCTGTTCGTGTCGCTGTTCATCATCGCCATCTACCGCTTCTTCGGCATCATTGCCACCGTGGCCCTGGCGGGCAACATGGTGATGCTGCTGGCGCTGATGTCGCTGCTGGGGGCTACGCTGACCCTGCCAGGCATCGCCGGTATCGTACTCACCATGGGTATGGCGGTGGACGCCAACGTGCTGATCTTCTCGCGTATTCGCGAAGAGATCGCCGCCGGCATGACCGTGCAGCGCGCAATCAACGAAGGCTTCGGCCGGGCATTTACCGCGATTCTCGACTCCAACCTGACCACCTTGCTGGTCGGCGGGATTCTCTTTGCCATGGGCACCGGCCCGGTCAAAGGTTTTGCGGTGACCATGTCCCTGGGTATCTTTACCTCGATGTTCACGGCCATCATGGTGACCCGCGCAATGGTCAACCTGATCTTTGGCGGGCGTGACTTCAAGAAGTTGTGGATTTAAGGGGCTGCCATGTTACGTACAATCAACTTCATGGGCGTTCGCAACATTGCGTTCGGCGCCACAGTGCTCCTTACCGTTCTGGCATTGTTCAGCTGGTTCCATAAGGGGCTGAACTACGGGCTGGACTTCACCGGCGGTACGCTCATCGAGCTGACCTACGAGAAGCCGGCCGACGTTACCCTGGTGCGCAACGAGCTGGTCAAGGCCGGTTATCACGAAGCCATCGTGCAGAACTTCGGTGCCACCACCGACCTGCTGGTGCGCATGCCTGGCGAAGACCCGCAACTGGGTCATCAGGTCGCCGAGGCCTTGCAGAAGGTCGGTGGCGATAACCCGGCGTCGGTCAAGCGCGTCGAGTTCGTGGGGCCGCAGGTCGGTGAAGAGCTGCGCGACCAGGGCGGCCTCGGCATGCTGATGGCGCTGGTCGGCATCATGATCTACCTGGCGTTCCGCTTTCAGTGGAAGTTCGGTGTCGGCGCCATCGTGTCGCTGATCCACGACGTGATCGTGACCGTGGGTATCCTGGCCTATTTCCAGATTACCTTCGACCTGACCGTGCTGGCGGCGGTGCTGGCAATCATCGGTTACTCCCTTAACGACACCATCGTGGTATTCGACCGGGTTCGCGAGAACTTCCGCGTACTGCGCAAGGCGTCGTTGATCGAGAACATCAACATCTCCACCACCCAGACCCTGTTGCGGACCATGGCGACGTCGATCTCCACCTTGCTGGCGATCGCGGCGTTGATGATCTTCGGTGGCGACAACCTGTGGGGCTTTTCCCTGGCGCTGTTCATCGGCGTTCTGGCGGGCACCTACTCATCGATCTACATCGCCAACGTGGTGCTGATCTGGCTGAACCTCAACAGCGAAGACCTGATCCCTCCGACCACCACAGGCAAGGAGGTCGACGACCGTCCTTGATGGGCGCTTGTTGATCGCTGTTACAAAGAAGGCGCGAGTATTGAACTCGCGCCTTTTTTTTTGCTCCAAGGCTGGGTATAGCGCGGACCTTTCGGTCCGTTTGTGATGGTCAGGAGGTTCAACGTGAACAAGTCGTTACTGGTTGGTGCGGTATTGGGTGCTGTCGGTGTGACTGCCGGGGGTGCTGTCGCCACCTACAGCCTGGTAAAAAGCGGCCCTGAGTATGCGCAAGTACTGGCGGTGCAGCCGGTCAAGACCCAGATCAAAACCCCGCGTGAGGTCTGCAAGGACGTCACCGTGACCCGGCAGCGTCCGGTGCAGGATCAGCATCAAATTGCCGGTACCGTCGTAGGCGCCCTCGCAGGCGGCCTGTTGGGTAACCAGATCGGCGGCGGCAACGGTAAGAAACTGGCCACCGTGGCCGGCGCGGTCGGTGGCGGTTACGCCGGCAACAAGGTGCAGGAAGGTATGCAGAACCGCGATACCTACACCACCACGCAAACCCGCTGTAACACCGTCAACGACATCAGCGATAAGGTCGTAGGCTATGACGTGCGGTACACCTTGGATGGCAAGGAAGGTTCGGTGCGTATGGATCGTGATCCAGGCGGCCAGATTCCAGTCGACAAGGAAGGGCGTCTCGTCCTCGGTCAAAACCAGCAGTAATACTGGCCTGGGCGCAGATTCAAAAGGTCTGTGCGTTCAAAATGTGGGAGGGGCTTGCGCTCTCCCACATTTGATTTGTGGCGCTGCTGGTATTCCGGCTCGCACCAAATCCCAGGCATAAAAAAGCACCCCGAAGGGTGCTTTTTTTGTGCTCGTTCGCTTAGCGCTTCAGCGACGCCGGCAGATGCGGCTGGATCGCCGTCAGTACTGCCTTGAAGCATTTGGTGTTCCCGGCAACCACGTGGCCTTTTTCCAGGAAATCGTGACCGCCGGTGAAGTCGCTCACCAGGCCGCCGGCTTCCTGAATCAACAGGGCGCCTGCCGCCATGTCCCACTCGGACAGGCCCGACTCCCAGAACGCATCGAAACGACCGGCAGCCACGTAGGCCAGGTCCAGGCTTGCCGCGCCGGCGCGACGGATGCCGGCGGTCTGGCCAACCAGGGCGCGGAACATGCCCAGGTAGTTTTCCAGGTTATCCATCTGGTCGTCGCGGAATGGGAAGCCAGTGCCCAGAAGAGCGCCGTCCAGGCTGGTGCGACCGCTGACGCGCAGACGACGACCGTTCAGTTGAGCGCCACGGCCACGGCTGGCGGTGAATTCTTCCTGGCGAACCGGGTCGAGTACCACCGCGTGCTCAAGGCGACCACGGTATTTGCAGGCAATGCTCACGGCAAAGTGCGGGATGCCACGCAGGAAGTTGGTGGTGCCATCCAGTGGGTCGATGATCCACAGATAGTCTTCGCCTTCGCCGCTGCCTTTGTGCAAACCGGTTTCTTCACCGAGGATGCCGTGGGTAGGGTAGGCCTTGCGTAGTGCGTCGATGATTTTCTGTTCGGCGGCGCGATCCACCTCGGATACATAATCCTTGGCGTCTTTTTCGTCGACCTTGATGGTATCCAGGCGCTCGATGGAGCGGAAGATCAATTCACTGGCGCTGCGGGCGGCGCGCAGCGCGATATTCAGCATGGGCTGCATGGATGTGTCACCTAAGGTTGTTAAAGAAAGCCGGGCATTCTAGCAGAAACTTTGTTCAGGTGAAGGACGACGTTCGCTTTCATGGCATAACCTTAGGCTGTTCTGTAAGATTTGCTCCCCTTTCCTGTGTCCGAGAGCGCCTCCCTTGCTGCAAAACATTCGTGTCGTCTTGGTCAATACCAGTCATCCCGGCAACATCGGTGGGGTGGCGCGAGCCATGAAGAACATGGGGCTGACGCGCCTGGTGCTGGTCGAGCCGCGTGTGTTCCCGCACCACGAGGCCGATGCGCGCGCCTCCGGCGCCAATGACATCCTGGAAAAGGCCCAGGTGGTCGCCACCCTGGAAGACGCCTTGGTTGGCTGCAATCTGGTGCTCGGCACCAGTGCGCGCGACCGCCGCATCCCCTGGCCGCTGCTGGACCCGCGTGAGTGCGGTACCAAGGTGGTGGAAGAAGCGGCCGGTGGCGCCGAAATCGCTTTGGTGTTCGGCCGTGAAGACTCCGGCCTGACCAATGAGGAGCTGCAGCGATGTCACTTCCATGTGCACATTCCATCAGACCCTGAATTCAGTTCGCTGAACCTCGGGGCGGCGGTGCAGGTGTTGAGTTACGAAGTGCGCATGGCCTGGCTGGCCGCTGAGGGTCAGCCGAGCAAGGTCGAGAAGGATGAAGTGGCGTCCACCAAAAGTGGCGAGCTGGCCACCATGGATGAGCTGGAGCGGTTCTATGAGCACCTGGAGCACACCCTGGTCACCATCGAATTCCTCGATCCTGAAAAGCCGCGGCACTTGATGGCCCGCCTGCGTCGCCTGTACGGGCGCAGCTCGATCAGTCGAGCGGAAATGAATATATTGCGTGGCATCCTCACGGAAACCCAGAAAGCGGCCCGTGGCGAGCTCCTTAAGCGGAAGGATTAAAAATGTTCGAGCGTCTGCGAGAAGATATCCAGAGTGTTTTCCACCGTGATCCGGCGGCGCGCAACGCCTTTGAAGTGCTGACCTGCTACCCGGGCATGCACGCGATCTGGATCCATCGCCTGTCCGGTGCCTTGTGGAATATGGGCTGGAAATGGCTGGCGCGACTGGTATCGAATTTCGGTCGCTGGCTCACCGGGATCGAGATTCACCCTGGAGCCAAGGTGGGTCGCCGCTTTTTTATTGACCACGGCATGGGCATTGTCATCGGTGAAACCGCCGAGATCGGCGATGACGTGACGCTTTACCAGGGGGTCACTCTGGGGGGTACCAGCTGGAACAAGGGCAAGCGCCACCCCACGCTGGGCGATGGCGTGGTAGTTGGGGCGGGCGCCAAGGTGCTTGGCCCGTTTACCGTCGGCGCGGGGGCTAAAGTGGGTTCCAATGCGGTGGTGACTAAAGCGGTGCCGCCGGGTGCCACAGTGGTCGGTATCCCGGGGCGCATCATCGTCAAGCCGGAAGTCGGCGACGAGCAGGAGGCCAAGCGTAAGGCCATGGCCGAGAAAATCGGCTTCGACGCCTACGGTGTCAGCGAAGACATGCCCGACCCAGTGGCGCGCGCCATCGGCCAGTTGCTCGACCACCTGCAAGCGGTGGACGGCAAGCTGGACGGTATGTGCGGTGCGCTGAAGGAGCTGGGCAGCAGCTACTGTGCGAAAGAGCTGCCTGAACTGCGCGAAGAAGACTTCGCCGAGATCAAGAGTGAGCCTGCCACCAAGGCTGGCTGAGATCTTACATTCGCGGCAAGTTCAATGTGGGAGGGGGCATGCCCCTCCCACATTTGATCTCCATTGGTCTCGATATCGAGCCATCGCCCGGCTGCCGCTGTTCGTCCCCACCCCATCCTGCTATGATTCGCGCGCCCTTTTTACGGGTAATCCTGACTAAAGTACTAGGTCTTATAGTTGACTTAAATACTCGGGAATCGCATACTTGCTCCCATTCTGAAACACCTTGGTACTTGTCCATGAGACTGACTACAAAAGGCCGATACGCGGTAACCGCCATGCTTGATCTGGCTTTGCACGCGCAAACCGGGCCGGTGTCCCTGGCCGATATCTCCGAGCGCCAAGGCATTTCCCTGTCCTACCTTGAGCAGCTGTTCGCCAAATTGCGCCGCAGCAATCTGGTCTCAAGCGTACGTGGGCCAGGCGGTGGCTACCAGTTGTCCCGCGATATGCAGGGTATCCAGGTAGCCCAGGTGATCGACGCGGTCAACGAATCGGTCGATGCCACCAAATGCCAGGGGTTGGGTGACTGCCATGCCGGCGACACCTGCCTCACACACCACCTTTGGTGTGACTTGAGCCTGCAGATCCATGAGTTTTTGAGTGGTATCAGCTTGGCTGATCTTGTGACTCGCCGTGAGGTGCAAGAAGTAGCCCAGCGTCAGGACCAGCGCCGTTGCAACACCAAGGCGCCGCGTCTGGACAAGATTGAAGCGTCCGCCGTCGAGTGACAGCCGCAGAGCTAACGGCACGCCAGCCAGCCTGATTTAGGAGAAAGTCCATGAAATTGCCGATTTACCTTGATTACTCAGCGACCACCCCGGTTGACCCGCGTGTCGCGCAAAAGATGAGCGAATGCCTGCTGGTTGACGGAAACTTCGGCAACCCGGCCTCCCGTTCCCACGTATTCGGCTGGAAAGCCGAGGAAGCGGTCGAGAACGCTCGTCGCCAGGTTGCCGACCTGGTTGGCGCGGACCCGCGTGAAATCGTCTGGACCTCCGGTGCCACCGAGTCCGACAACCTGGCAATCAAGGGCGCGGCGCATTTCTACGCGAGCAAAGGCAAGCACCTGATCACTACCAAGATTGAGCACAAGGCTGTCCTGGACACCATGCGCCAACTGGAGCGTGAAGGTTTCGAGGTGACTTACCTTGAGCCAACCACCGACGGTATCGTCACCCCGGCCATGATCGAAGCCGCGCTGCGTGAAGACACCATCCTGGTTTCCGTGATTCACGTGAACAACGAAATCGGCACCATTAACGATATCGCAGCCATTGGCGAGCTGACGCGCTCCAAAGGCATTCTGCTGCACGTCGACGCTGCTCAGTCCACCGGCAAGGTCGACATCGACCTGTCGAAGCTGAAAGTCGATCTGATGTCGTTCTCCGCTCACAAGACCTACGGCCCCAAAGGTATCGGTGCGCTCTACGTAAGCCGCAAGCCGCGCGTACGTATCGAAGCCACCATGCACGGCGGCGGTCACGAGCGCGGCATGCGTTCGGGCACCCTGGCGACCCACCAGATCGTGGGCATGGGTGAAGCCTTCCGTGTGGCCAAGGAAGACATGGCTGCCGAAAACGTGCGCATCAAGGCCTTGAGCGACCGCTTCTACAAGCAAGTCGAAAACCTCGAGGAGTTGTATGTCAACGGCAGCATGACCGCCCGCGTCCCGCACAACCTGAATTTGAGCTTCAACTATGTCGAAGGCGAGTCGCTGATCATGGCGCTCAAGGACCTGGCGGTTTCTTCGGGTTCTGCCTGCACCTCGGCTTCGCTTGAGCCTTCGTACGTACTGCGCGCCCTGGGCCGCAACGACGAACTGGCGCACAGCTCGATCCGCTTTACGTTCGGCCGTTTCACCACCGAAGAGCAAGTCGACTACGCCGCGCAGAAAGTCTGCGAAGCCGTCAACAAACTGCGTACCTTGTCGCCGCTGTGGGACATGTACAAAGACGGTGTCGACATTTCCAAGATCGAGTGGGCGGCACACTAACTATAGAAGCCGCCACCCAGGCTCTGTAGGAACGTGGCGCATACCGCAGGCGTTTCTACAGAGTTCCAGAGCGGCCCTGATGAGTGAGGATTCAGTACCATGGCTTACAGTGAAAAGGTCATCGACCACTACGAAAACCCCCGCAACGTCGGCAAGATGGACGCGGAAGACCCGGATGTAGGCACCGGCATGGTCGGCGCTCCGGCGTGCGGCGATGTCATGCGCCTGCAGATCAAGGTTAACGATGCCGGCGTTATCGAAGACGCCAAGTTCAAGACCTACGGTTGCGGTTCGGCCATCGCCTCCAGCTCCTTGGCGACTGAATGGATGAAAGGCAAGACCCTGGATGAGGCTGTAACCATCAGCAACACTCAGCTGGCCGAAGAACTGGCCTTGCCGCCCGTGAAAATTCACTGCTCGGTACTCGCTGAAGACGCCATCAAGGCGGCCGTTCGCGACTACAAGCAGAAGAAAGGCTTGATCTAAGCATTTGGCGACGAGTAAGGAGTCAACGATGGCTATCAGCATGACAGAAGCGGCTGCGCGGCACGTGCGACGCTCCCTGGATGGGCGCGGTAAAGGTGAGGGGATTCGTCTGGGTGTTCGCACCACGGGCTGTTCCGGCCTTGCCTACGTGCTGGAGTTTGTCGACGAGGTGGTTGCGGAAGATCAGGTGTTCGAGAGTCACGGCGAGAAAGTGATTATCGACCCCAAGAGCCTGACCTACCTGGACGGCACCGAACTCGATTTCGTCAAGGAAGGGTTGAACGAAGGTTTCAAGTTCAACAACCCCAACGTCCGCGGTGAATGTGGCTGCGGCGAAAGCTTCAACATCTGAGGCTATTCGTGGGTACTCCTTGTCATTTCGCTTTATTCGAGTTGCAGCCGAGCTTTCGGTTGGACCTTGAGCAGCTTGCCACGCGCTACCGAGAGTTGGCGCGTGGGGTGCATCCGGACCGCTTTGCCGACGGTTCCGAGCGCGAGCAACGCCTGGCCCTGGAGCAATCGGCCAGTCTCAACGAAGCCTATCAGACCCTCAAGAGTCCGCCGAAACGCGCGCGCTATCTGCTCGCGATGAACGGTGGCGAGTTGCCCCTGGAAGTCACGGTGCACGATCCCGACTTCCTGATGCAGCAGATGCAGTGGCGCGAAGAGCTCGAAGAGTTGCAGGACGAAGCCGATCTGGCGGGTGTCGCGGTCTTCAAGCGTCGACTGAAAACGGCCCAGGATGAGCTCAACGAAAGCTTCGCAGCCTGTTGGGATGACGCAGCGCAACGTGAACAGGCCGAACGCCTGATGCGGCGCATGCAGTTCCTCGACAAGCTCTCCTACGAAGTGCGCCAGCTGGAAGAGCGCCTCGACGATTAACCCAGCGCTGCCCCGTTGCACGCCTGATTGACAGATAAGACCTGATTACCATGGCTCTACTGCAGATCGCCGAACCCGGCCAAAGCCCTCAACCGCACCAGCGACGCCTGGCGGTGGGGATTGACCTGGGCACCACCAATTCCCTGGTTGCTGCCTTGCGCAGCGGCCTGTCCGAGCCGTTGCCCGATGCCGATGGCCAGGTGATCCTGCCGTCTGCCGTGCGTTACCACGCCGATCGCGTCGAGGTCGGCGAATCCGCCAAGCTCGCGGCCTCGGCCGACCCGCTCAATACCGTGCTGTCGGTCAAGCGCCTGATGGGCCGTGGTCTGTCCGATGTGAAACAATTGGGTGACCAACTGCCTTATCGGTTTGTTGGCGGTGAGTCCCATATGCCATTCATCGACACCGTCCAGGGGCCGAAAAGCCCGGTGGAAGTGTCGGCAGAAATCCTCAAGGTGCTGCGCCAGCGCGCGGAAACAACCCTGGGCGGCGAGTTGGTCGGCGCGGTGATCACCGTGCCCGCGTACTTCGATGACGCGCAGCGTCAGGCCACCAAGGATGCGGCGAAGTTGGCCGGTCTCACTGTGCTGCGTTTGCTCAATGAGCCGACCGCGGCGGCCGTTGCCTATGGCCTGGACCAGCACGCCGAAGGCTTGGTCGCCATTTATGACCTGGGCGGCGGCACCTTTGATATCTCGATCCTGCGCCTGACCGGCGGTGTCTTCGAAGTGCTGGCCACCGGCGGCGACAGTGCCCTGGGCGGCGATGACTTCGATCACGCGATTGCGGGCTGGATCATCACCAGCGCTGGCTTGTCCGCCGATCTCGATCCAGGCGCGCAACGCAACCTGTTGCAAACGGCCTGTGCGGCAAAAGAAGCGTTGACTGACGCCGCATCCGTTGAAGTTTCCTACGGCGCCTGGTCGGCTCAACTGACTCGCGAGGCCTTCGATGCGCTGATCGAGCCGATGGTTGCCCGCAGCCTCAAGGCTTGCCGCCGCGCCGTACGTGATTCTGGTATCGAGCTCGAAGACGTGGGCGCAGTGGTGATGGTAGGCGGCTCCACCCGCGTTCCACGGGTCCGTGACGCCGTAGCAGAGGCGTTTGGCCGCCAGCCACTGACCGAAATCGACCCGGACCAGGTGGTCGCCATCGGCGCCGCCATCCAGGCCGATACCCTGGCAGGCAACAAGCGCGATGGCGGCGAATTGCTGCTGCTTGACGTGATTCCGTTGTCGCTGGGCCTGGAAACGATGGGTGGGCTGATGGAAAAGGTGATTCCGCGCAACACCACCATCCCCGTCGCCCGCGCCCAGGATTTCACCACGTACAAAGACGGCCAGACGGCCATGATGATTCACGTGCTCCAGGGCGAGCGCGAACTGATCAGCGATTGCCGCTCCCTGGCGCGCTTCGAATTGCGCGGCATTCCGGCGATGGTCGCCGGAGCTGCCAAGATTCGCGTGACCTTCCAGGTCGACGCCGATGGCCTGCTGAACGTGGCCGCGCGCGAACTGGGATCGGGCGTTGAAGCCAGTATCCAGGTCAAACCGTCCTACGGCCTCACCGACGGCGAAATCGCCAAGATGCTCAAGGATTCGTTCCAGCACGCCGGCGACGACAAGGTCGCCCGTGTGCTGCGCGAGCAGCAAGTGGATGCCCAGCGCCTGCTCGAAGCGGTGCAGGGGGCGCTGGACGCCGATGGTGAGCGCCTGCTGGACGCCGAAGAGCGCATGGTCATCGACCTGCAGATGCAGGAACTGGCCGAACTGATGAAGGGTAACGATGGTTATGCCATCGAGCAGCAGACCAAGCGTCTGTCGCAAGTCACCGATGCCTTTGCCGCCCGCCGTATGGATCAGACGGTCAAAGCCGCGCTGGCGGGCCGCAACCTGAATGAAATTGAGGAATAACTGATGCCGCAGGTCACTTTTCTACCGCACGCCGAGCATTGCCCGGACGGCATGGTCGTGGAGGCTGAGACCGGCAAGTCCCTTCTCGATGTCGCGCATGACAACCATATCGAGATCGAAAGTGCCTGTGGTGGCGTCAACGCGTGCACCACCTGCCACTGCATCATTCGTAAAGGTTTTGATAGCCTCAACGAGGCCGATGACCTGGAAGAAGACTATCTTGACAGGGCGTGGGGCCTTGAACCGACATCGCGCCTGAGCTGCCAGGCAAAAGTGGGAACTGAAGACCTCACCGTGGAAATCCCGAAATATTCGCTCAACCATGCGGCCGAAGCACCGCATTGATTCAAGGAAATGTCATGAGCCTGAAATGGGTTGATGTACAAGAAATCGCTATACAACTTGCTGAAGCTCACCCTGAGGTCAATCCTCTAACGGTCAACTTCGTCAAGTTGCGCAATTTGGTGTTGGAGCTGCCTGACTTTGACGACGTCCCGGACCGGGGCGGCGAAAAGGTTCTGGAGGCGATTCAAGGCCTGTGGATCGAAGAAGCAGACTGAGTCGCCTTTTTACGCAGTTAGGCAATACCCAATAACCCGCGTATAATTCGCGGGTTTAATTTTTCGTAAATTACCGTTTCTGGAGTTACACCATGGCTGTTCAACGTACTTTCTCCATCATCAAGCCTGACGCTGTTGCAAAAAACGTCATCGGCGAGATCACCACTCGTTTCGAAAAAGCCGGCCTGAAGGTTGTAGCCTCCAAGCTCAAGCAACTGTCCAAGGCTGAAGCTGAAGGCTTCTACGCTGAACACAAAGAGCGTGGTTTCTTCGGCGACCTGGTTGCTTTCATGATCTCCGGTCCAGTTGTCGTCCAGGTTCTGGAAGGCGAAAACGCTATCGCTCTGAACCGTGAGCTGATGGGCGCTACCAACCCTAAAGAAGCTGCTGCCGGTACCATCCGCGCCGATTTCGCTGAATCCATCGACGCCAACGCCGTACACGGTTCGGACTCCGAAGCCGCTGCTGCTCGCGAAATCTCGTACTTCTTCGCCGCTACCGAAGTAACCACTCGCTAAGCATCGGCTTAAGAGTGAAGGTGAATCCATGACTACATCGACTGTAAAAACCAACCTGCTGGGTCTGACTCAACAGGAAATGGAAAAATTCTTCGACTCAATCGGGGAGAAGCGTTTCCGTGCCGGTCAGGTAATGAAGTGGATTCACCACTTTGGCGTCGACGATTTCGACGCCATGACGAACGTCAGCAAAGCCTTGCGCGACAAGCTCAAGGCCATTGCCGAGGTGCGTGGTCCCGAAGTGGTCAGCGAGGACATTTCCAGCGACGGCACCCGTAAGTGGGTGGTGCGCGTGGCGTCCGGCAGCTGCGTCGAGACCGTTTATATCCCCCAGGGCAAGCGCGGCACACTGTGCGTTTCGTCCCAGGCAGGCTGTGCCCTGGATTGCAGTTTCTGCTCCACCGGCAAGCAAGGTTTCAATAGCAACCTCACCGCCGCCGAAGTGATCGGACAGGTGTGGATTGCCAACAAATCCTTTGGCAGCGTCCCGGCGACCGTCGACCGTGCCATCACCAACGTGGTGATGATGGGCATGGGTGAGCCGCTGCTGAACTTCGACAATGTCGTCTCGGCCATGCATTTGATGATGGACGACCTGGGCTACGGCATCTCCAAGCGCCGTGTGACCCTCTCGACCTCCGGCGTGGTGCCGATGATCGATGAGCTGTCCAAGCACATCGACGTCTCCCTGGCGTTGTCGCTGCATGCACCTAATGACGCATTGCGTAACCAATTGGTGCCGATCAACAAGAAGTATCCGCTTAAGATGCTGCTCGAATCCTGTCAGCGCTACATGTCGTCCCTGGGCGAAAAGCGCGTGCTGACCATCGAGTACACCTTGCTCAAGGACATCAACGACAAGGTCGAACACGCCGTCGAGATGATCGAGCTGCTTAAGAACATCCCGTGCAAGATCAACCTGATTCCGTTCAACCCGTTTCCCCATTCTGGCTACGAGCGGCCGAGCAACAACGCCATCCGTCGTTTCCAGGATCAACTGCACCAGGCCGGCTTCAATGTCACCGTACGCACCACCCGTGGTGAAGACATCGACGCCGCCTGTGGCCAATTGGTAGGACAGGTGCTGGATCGCACCCGACGCAGCGAACGTTATATCGCGGTACGCGAGCTGAGCGCCGCCGACGATATGCCGCAAAGCGCTGTGAATCGAACCTGAGAGAGGATCTCTATGCCCTTGCGCCTTGCGCTGCTTCTGTTGATTTTCGGTCTTGCGGCCGGGTGTGTTTCATCGGGCCATGACAGCCCGTTGCAAACCGGCAAGGGCCGTGATGAAGCGCGAGTCGCTTATGTACAGCTGGGGTTGGGCTACTTGCGCCAGGGCATGAGCGAGCAAGCCAAGGTGCCGTTGAGAAGGGCCTTGGAGCTGGACGACAACGATGCCGACGCCAACGCCGCGCTCGCACTGGTGTTTCAGGCCCAGGCCGAGCCGGAACTGGCCGACGGGTATTTCCACAAGGCATTGGCTGCTCGTCCTGCCGACCCGCGGCTACTGAACAACTACGGCAGCTTCCTGTTCGAGCAGAAACGCTATGAGCAAGCTGCGCGTTATTTTCAGCAAGCGAGTGCCGATACCCTCTATCCTGAACGTTCGCGGGTGTTCGAAAACCTTGGAGTCGCCTCGATGCGCCTCGGCCAGCGTGAAAACGCTCGCCAGCACCTGGAAAAAGCCCTGCATTTGAACGCCCTTCAGCCCCGTGCCTTGCTTGAAATGGCTGAGTTGTCCTACGAAGACAGGCATTATGTGCCGGCGCGTGACTATTACGAGCGTTTTAGCCTGCTCAGCGGGCAAAATGCACGTAGTCTATTGCTCGGCGTGCGCCTGGCGACGGTTCATGAAGAACGCGACACGGCCGCACGATTTGGCCAGCAACTCGAACGACTCTATCCCGGTACCCCGGAATATCAGCAATACCTGTCGGAGCAATGATGAAAGCGGCGCACCCGGAAGTTGTAGCAGCTAATCGCGTAAACCCAGGCGAGACCTTGCGTCAGGCCCGCGAAAGCAATGGTTGGTCGCTGGCGGAAGTGGCCCTCAAGCTCAATTTGACCACAACGTCCCTGGCCAACCTGGAAGCCGGCGCGTTCGATAAGCTGCCAGGGCACACCTTTGCCCGTGGCTATATCCGCGCTTATGCCAAATTGCTGGGCATCGACCAGGCCGTGCTGGTCCAGGAATTCGATCAGTTTACCGGTACCGACTCTCAGGGCAGCAGCGTGCATGGCCTGGGGCGAATCGAAGAGCCGGTGCGCGTTTCCCACACTATTTTGCGAATTGTCAGCCTGTTGCTGCTGATCGCCGTTATCGGCGGCGGTTTTGTCTGGTGGCAGGACCAAACGTCCCAGCGCACCAAGGACATGACCAGTAATGCCATGGAGCACGTCGAAGTCGAAAGCGCCGACGGCACCACCCAGATTCATCCGTTGGACGAGCCGGAAGACCAGGCCGTTGTAGAAGGGCAGGGCGTCGCTGAGGCGCCGCCCGCCACTGAGCAACCCGCGCCGCAAACCACCCCGGCCCCTGCTGCAAACGCCCCGGCGCCCGCGCCGGCGAACTCCGCGACGCCGGCTGCGCCGACGGTACAGGCCCATGTTCCCGCTGCTCCGGTACAGGCCCCGGCAACGACCGCGCCCGTCGCTCCTGCAGCCCCGGCGATTTCACCGCCCACCACGCCTGCGCTGATTGCCGGTGACGGGCGAGTACAGATCACCTTCATCGCTGATTGCTGGACGCAGATCACCGATGGCAATGGCAAAGTGCTGTTTAGCGGTCTCAAGCGTAAGGGAGATACGCTTGACCAGGGCGGCAAGCCTCCTTTGACGCTGCGTCTGGGCTATGCCCGTGGCGCGCAAGTGGCCTACAACGGCCAGCCTGTGGACGTGGCGCCGTTCACCAGTGGCGAGACCGCTCGCCTCAAGTTGGGACAATAGTCATGCACGGCGAATCTCCAATCAAACGTCGCGTATCGCGCAAGATCTGGGTCGGCTCGGTGCCGGTGGGCGGCGATGCTCCCATCGCGGTGCAGAGCATGACCAACAGCGACACCAATGACGTGGCCGCCACGGTTGCACAGATCAACCGCCTGGAAGCCGCCGGCGTTGACATCGTTCGCGTGTCGGTGCCGGACATGGACGCCGCCGAGGCGTTCGGCCGTATCAAGCAACTGGTCAAGGTGCCGTTGGTGGCCGACATCCACTTTGACTACCGCATTGCGTTGCGCGTCGCCGAATTGGGTGTGGATTGCCTGCGCATCAACCCAGGCAACATCGGCCGCGAAGACCGTGTGCGCGCGGTGGTGGATGCTGCGCGTGATCGTGGCATCCCGATCCGTATCGGCGTCAACGCCGGTTCCCTGGAAAAAGACCTGCAGAAGAAGTACGGCGAGCCCACCCCGGCGGCCCTGGTTGAATCGGCGCTGCGCCATGTCGAGCACCTGGAGCGCCTGAATTTCCAGGACTTCAAGGTCAGCGTAAAAGCCTCCGACGTGTTCATGGCGGTAGAAGCCTACCGTTTGCTGGCCAAGGAAATTGTGCAGCCGCTGCACCTGGGTATCACCGAAGCGGGCGGTTTGCGCTCAGGCACAGTGAAATCTGCGGTGGGTCTCGGTATGCTGCTCGCCGAAGGGATTGGCGATACTATCCGCATCTCCCTGGCGGCAGACCCGGTAGAGGAAGTGAAGGTCGGCTACGACATTCTCAAGTCCCTGCATTTGCGTTCCCGTGGCATCAACTTCATCGCTTGCCCAAGTTGCTCGCGGCAGAATTTCGACGTGGTGAAAACCATGAACGATCTGGAAGGGCGTCTCGAAGACTTGCTGGTTCCGCTGGATGTGGCGGTGATCGGTTGTGTGGTCAACGGACCTGGCGAAGCCAAGGAAGCGCATATCGGCTTGACCGGTGGTACACCGAACCTGATTTACATCGACGGCAAGCCGTCGCAGAAGTTAACGAATGACAATCTGGTGGATGAGCTCGAAAGGCTGATTCGCCAGAAAGCGGCCGAGAAGGTCGCGGCTGACGCAGCGCTGATCGCGCGCGGCTAAGAACGAATTTAAGGATTTGATGTGAGCAAGTCTCTGCAAGCCATTCGTGGCATGAACGACATCCTGCCCGACCAGACGCCGCTGTGGCGCTACGTCGAAGGGACCGTCGCGCGCCTGCTGGATAACTACGGTTACAAGCAGATCCGCATGCCGATTGTGGAATTCACCGAGCTGTTCAAGCGCTCCATCGGTGAAGTCACCGACATCGTCGAAAAAGAGATGTACACCTTTGAAGACCGCAACGGTGACTCCCTGACCCTGCGTCCGGAAGGCACGGCCGCGTGCGTGCGCGCGGTGCTCGAACATGGTCTCACTGGTGGCGGCCAGCCGCAGAAACTGTGGTACATCGGCCCGATGTTCCGTCACGAGCGCCCGCAGAAAGGCCGTTATCGTCAGTTTCACCAGATCGGCCTTGAAGTGTTCAACCTCGATGGCCCCGACATCGACGCCGAGCTGATCGTGCTGACCTGGCGCCTGTGGGGCATGCTGGGGATTCGCGATGCGGTCAAGCTTGAACTCAACAGCCTGGGCACCAGCGAGTCCCGGGGCCGCTACCGCGAAGCCCTGGTCGAGTTCCTGTCGGCGCGCCTGGATCAGTTGGACGAAGACAGCCAGCGCCGCCTGAAAACCAACCCGCTGCGTGTGCTGGACACCAAAAACGCCGATACCCAGGCAGTTCTGGTCGATGCGCCGAAAATGGCCGATTACCTGGACGACGAATCCCGCACGCACTTCGAGGGGCTCAAGGCTCGCCTGGATGCGGCCGGTATTCCCTACGTGATCAACCCTAAGCTGGTACGCGGCCTGGACTACTACAGCAAGACCGTATTCGAATGGGTCACCGACAAGCTCGGTGCCCAGGGTACCGTGTGCGCCGGTGGACGTTACGATGGCCTGGTCGAGCAGATGGGCGGCAAGCCGACCACCGGCGTAGGTTTTGCCATGGGCATCGAGCGGCTGATCCTGATGCTGGAAACCCTGGAGCAGGTGCCGGAAGACATTTCGCGGCAGGTGGACGTGTACCTGTGCGCCTTCGGCGAGGCTGCCGAACTGGCGGCCCTGACCCTGAGCGAAAAGGTGCGCGATCAGTTGCCCAACCTGCGTCTGCAGATCAACGCCGGCGCCGGCAGCTTCAAGAGCCAGTTCAAGAAAGCCGACAAGAGCGGTGCGTTGTATGCATTGATCCTGGGCGACGACGAACTGGCCCAGCAAGTGATAGGTTTCAAACCCCTGCGTGGTCAGGGTGAGCAACAGAACATTGCCTTTGATGCGCTCGCTGCGCACTTGGCCACCTGCGTCGTGCAGGGTTGAAGCTGTCGAACAGCCGAATTTAGCGATTAAAGGAGTATTGGGGTGTCGAGTACTGATGATGAGCAGTTGGCCGAGTTCAAGGACTGGTGGCAGCGTAATGGCAAGCCCCTGGTTACCGGCGGCCTGCTGGCTTTAGTGGTGGTGTTCGGCTGGCAAGCCTGGACCAAGTATCAGGCCAACCAGTCCCAAGGCGCCTCGATTCTCTATCAGCAATTGCTGGAAACCTCCCTGACGCCGGACGGCAAGCCTGATCAGGCTCGAGTCATCTACCTGGCCGGTAAGCTCAAGAGCGACTTCGGCGGTAGTACCTATGCCCAGTACGGCAGCCTGTTCGTCGCGAAGGTTGCGGTGGATGCCGGCAAGCTGGATGAGGCAGCCACCGAGCTGAAATCCATCGTCGACAAGCCGACCAACCCGATCCTGGGTGAAATCGCACGTCAGCGCCTGGCTCAGGTGATGGCGGCACAGAACAAGCCGGACGATGCACTTAAACTGCTCGACGGCGATGCAGACAAGGCATTTGTAGCCACTCGCGAAGAGCTCAAGGGCGACCTGCTGGTCCAATTGGGTCGTACCGACGAAGCGAATGCTGCGTACCAGAAAGCCAAGGCGGCGCTGTCTGATGAAGCGGCGGTCGGTGGCTTACAAATCAAGCTCGACGACTTGGCCAAAGGGGATGCGTGACGTGATCCGTTGGAAACATGCAGCATTGCTGGCTCTGGCCGTTCTGGCCGCGGGTTGCAGCAGCAACAGTAAGAAAGAATTGCCTCCGGCCGAGCTGACCAGCTTCAAGGAAGAAGTGGTCCTGCAAAAGCAGTGGAGCCGCTCCATCGGTGACGGCCAGGGTGAAACCTACAACATGCTGGTGCCGGCCATCGACGGTGCAAACATCGTGGCCGCGGACGTCACCGGCGTGGTGATCTCCATGGATCGCATGAACGGCGACGTGAAGTGGAAGAAAGACCTCGAACTGCCGGTATCCGGTGCGGTCGGCGTGGGCTATGGCCTGGTGATGCTCGGCACGCTCAAGGGCGAAGTCGTGGCCCTGGACTCCAGCACCGGTGAAGAGAAATGGCGCGCTCGCGTGACCAGTGAAGTGCTCGCACCGCCTGCCACCAATGGTGACGTGGTGGTTGTACAGACCCAGGACGACCGTGTGATTGGCCTGGACGCCAGCACTGGCGAACAGCGCTGGTTGTACGACAGCACCCCGGCGGTGCTGACGCTGCGCGGTACCAGTGGTCCGATTGTGACCAACAATCTGGCCGTGGTAGGCCTGTCGACCGGTAAAGTGGTCGCCCTCGATACCCAGAACGGCGTACCGGCCTGGGAAACCCGTGTGGCGATTCCTCAAGGTCGTTCCGAGCTGGACCGCGTCGTGGACATCGATGGTGGCTTGCTGCTGTCGGGTGAAACACTCTATGTCGCCACTTATCAGGGCCGTGTCGCGGCGCTGGACCTGCAGAGCGGTCGTGTGAACTGGCAGCGTGATGCTTCCAGCTACGCCGGTGTTGCCCAAGGGTTTGGCAGCGTTTACGTCAGCCTGGCGTCGGGCACCGTTGAAAGTGTCGACGAGCGCACCACCACCGCACTCTGGAGTAATGACTCGCTGGCTCGCCGCCAGCTGTCGGCACCGGAAGTGTTCTCCAGCTACGTAGCGGTCGGCGACTTCGAAGGCTACCTGCACCTGCTGAGCCAGGTGGACGGTCGCTTTGTCGGTCGCGAGCGTATCGACAGCGACGGCCTGCGTGCGCGTCCGCTGGTGGTGGGTAACATGCTTTATGTGTATGGCAACAGCGGCAAGCTGGAAGCCCTGACCATCAAGTAAAGGTTTGACTATGCTTGGGGTTACCCCCAGGCGGCCCTGCTTCGGCAGGGCATGCGGCATATCAAATGCCGCCCCGAGCACCAGCCGCTGCCCTGCAGCGGCTTTTGTATTTTCTGAAATAACGAAGTGGAGAGCCGCATGGTTCCCGTAATCGCCCTGGTGGGCCGACCTAACGTCGGCAAGTCCACCTTGTTCAACCGCCTGACCAGGACTCGCGACGCCATTGTCGGCGACTTGTCCGGTCTGACCCGTGATCGCCAATACGGTGAGGCAAAGTGGCAAGGGCGCTCCTACATTATTGTCGACACCGGTGGTATCTCCGGTGACGAGCATGGCATGGACGAAAAAATGGCCGAGCAGTCGCTGCTGGCCATCGAAGAAGCCGATGTCGTGTTGTTCCTGGTGGATGCCCGTGCGGGCTACACCGCTGCCGACCAGATGATCGGCGAGCACCTGCGCAAGCGCAATAAACGCTCCTACTTGATCGCCAACAAGATCGACAACATCGATCCTGAGCAGGCCCGTGCCGAGTTCAGCCCTATGGGTCTGGGCGATGCGATCCCGATCGCCGGCGCCCACGGTCGCGGTATCACCCAGATGCTGGAAATCGCTCTGCGCGATTTTCCCAAGGATGATGTCGAGGAAGAAGACGGCGAAGAAGAGATTGTTGCAGAAGGCGAGGAAGCCAAGCGCATTCCTGGTCCGAGCGAAAAAGACGGTATCAAGATCGCCATCATCGGTCGCCCTAACGTCGGCAAGTCGACTCTGGTCAACAGGATGCTCGGCGAAGACCGCGTCATCGTCTACGACCAGCCCGGCACCACTCGCGACAGTATCTACATCCCGTTCGAGCGTAACGACGAGAAGTACACGCTGATCGACACCGCCGGTGTGCGCAAGCGCGGCAAGATCCACGAGGAAGTTGAAAAGTTCTCCGTGGTCAAGACCCTGCAGGCCATCAAGGACGCCAACGTGGTGATCTTTGTGATGGACGCCCGTGAAGGCGTGGTGGACCACGACCTGAACCTGCTGGGTTTTGCCCTGGAGGCCGGTCGTGCTCTGGTTATCGCAATCAACAAGTGGGACGGCATGACGCCGAGCGAGCGCGATTTCGTCAAGATCGAGCTGCAGCGTCGCCTGTTCTTCGTTGAGTTCGCGGATATTCACTTCATCTCGGCGTTGCATGGCACCGGCGTGGGTAACCTTTACGCCTCCGTCCAGAACTCGTTCAAGTCTGCGGTCACCCGCTGGCCGACCAACCGTCTGACCCAGATCCTGGAAGATGCGGTAGGCGAGCATGCGCCGCCGATGGTCAACAACCGCCGGATCAAGCTGCGTTATGCCCACCTGGGGGGTGCCAACCCGCCGATTATCGTGATCCACGGTAACCAGATCGAGAAGGTGCCCAAGTCGTACGTGCGTTACCTGGAGAACACCTACCGTCGTGTCTTGAAACTGGTTGGTACGCCGATTCGCATCGAGTTCAAGGGCGGCGAGAACCCATACGAAGGCAACAAGAACACACTGACTGACCGTCAGGTGAACAAGAAGCGTCGTTTGATGACTCACCACAAGAAAGCCGACAAAAAGCGCCGCGACAAGCGCTGATATCGACTTCGCAGAAAGGGCTCTTGATGAGCCCTTTTTTGTGCGCGTCGGTTTGTGCCTTGACCCCATGGGGTTCGCAGCTTAAAACTTGGGACTTATTCGCAGGGGCCTAAGATGATCATCAGCAAACTGCCAACGGTCGGCACGACCATTTTCACCACCATGTCGCAACTCGCCGCCGAAACGGGCGCGCTCAACCTGTCCCAGGGTTTTCCCGATTTCAATGCGCCTCAAGGCCTGCTCGACGCGGTGGGCAGGCACGTGGGGGCCGGGCACAACCAATATTCTCCCATGACTGGCCTGCCGGCCCTGCGCCAGCAAGTGGTCGCCAAGATCGCCCGCAGCTATGGCGCCACGGTCGATCCTGACACTGAGGTCACCATCACCCCCGGGGCCACCGCGGCGATCTTCTGCGCGATTCAGGCGGTGATTCGCAACGGCGATGAAGTCATTGTGTTCGACCCGTGCTACGACAGCTACGTGCCCTCTGTGGAACTGGCCGGCGGCCGGTGCGTGCGGGTGCAATTGAACCTGCAGGGCTTTGCACTCGACTTTGAGCGGATCAAGGCCGCACTCTCGCCACGCACGCGCATGATCATCCTCAACACCCCGCATAACCCAACCGGTGCGCTGATCAGCCGCGCTGAGCTGGACCAATTGGCTGAATTAATCCGCGACCGCGATATCTACCTGCTCAGCGACGAAGTCTACGAGCATTTGGTATTCGATGGCGCGGCCCACGTCAGCGTGCTGGCTCACGAAGAGCTGTATGCGCGCGCCTTCGTGATCAGCTCATTCGGCAAGACCTACCACGTGACCGGCTGGAAAACCGGCTATGTGGTAGCGCCACCCGACCTCACGGCCGAGTTGCGCAAAGTGCATCAGTACGTCAATTTCTGCTGCGTGACGCCGTTGCAGTTCGCGTTGGCCGACTTTATGGCCGATCATCCAGAGCATGTCGACGAATTGCCGGGGTTCTATCAGGCCAAGCGCGACCTGTTCTGCGATCTGCTGGCACCGTCGCGTTTCACCTTTACCCGGGTGGCCGGAACCTACTTCCAGCTGGTGGATTACTCCCGGATACGCCCCGACCTGGACGACGTCGCCATGTCCCTGTGGATGACCCGCGAGCATGGCGTGGCGAGCATACCTATCTCGGTGTTCTACCAGAACCCGCCCAAAGAGCAGCGCCTGGTGCGCCTGTGCTTTGCCAAACGCGAGGAGACGCTGCGCCATGCAGCTGAAAAACTATGCGTGATCTGACCGCACTGCCCGATCTGAATATCGCCCTGGTCCAGACCACCTTGGCCTGGCATGACCGCCAGGCCAACCTTGAGCATTTCGAGCCGCTGCTGGCGCAGGCCGGCAGTGCCGATCTGATCGTACTGCCGGAGATGTTCACCACCGGTTTTTCCATGGATTCGCACGCCCTCGCCGAGCCGGAAAACGGCCCCACTCAGCGCTGGTTGCAAGCTCAGGCGGCGAAACACAACGCGGTGATTACCGGCAGCGTGATTATCCAGGCGGCTGACGGCAGCCATCGTAACCGCCTGCTGTGGGTGCGGCCGGATGGTGAAGTGCTGCACTACGATAAGCGTCATCTGTTCCGTATGGCCGGTGAGCACAATCACTACACGCCCGGCGAGCGCCAGGTGCAGTTCGAGTTGAAGGGCTGGCGTATTCGCCCATTGATTTGCTACGACTTGCGCTTCCCGGTGTGGAGCCGCGACGCCCAGGACACTGACTTGCTGCTGTACACCGCCAATTGGCCGGGAGCGCGGCGTCAGCACTGGAATCGATTATTGCCGGCGCGGGCCATCGAAAACCTGTGTTACGTGGCGGCGGTGAATCGAGTGGGTACCGACGGCAAAGGCTTCGCCTACACCGGCGATAGCCAGGTATTGGACTTCCAGGGCGAGACTCTGCTCAGTGCGGGAGAGGCTGACGGGGTGTTTGAGGTGAAGCTGGATGCGGCGGAGTTGGCCGCATATCGCACCCGGTTTCCGGCGAACCTGGATGCCGATAGTTTTCAGTTCGTCTGACGGACCGCTATCGGGGGCAAGCCCCCTCCCACAGGTTGATCTGTGGACCGTTCAAAATGTGGGTGGGGCTCGCCCCCGATGAGTCCCCGACAATCAACCTAAATTTGCCACTCAATAAAAAGGCCCCTGGATTCACACCCAGGGGCCTTCAGCACTCAGCGGCCATCGTTTACGCCGCTTTTGCTTCCTGCTGGCTCAACGAGCGGTTCAGCGCACTGAACAGCGCCTTGAAGCTGGCCGTGGTGATGTTCTCATCGATGCCCACGCCATGCACCGGGCGTTCGCCGTTCACACGCAGTTCGATGTAGGCCGCCGCCTTGGCGTTGGTGCCTGCGCCGATTGCATGTTCGTTGTAGTCCATGATTTCCACGCCAATCGGCAGGCCAGCCACCAGGGCTTCCAGTGCGCCGTTGCCCTTGCCCTTCCAGTGCAGGTTGGTTTCGCCCTGGCCTTTGCCCGAGACTTCCACTTCGACAAAGCTGTTGCCGTTTTCTTCCTGCAGGCGATGGCTGACCAACGCATACGGCGTGTTGGCTTGCAGGTATTCACGTTGCAGCAAGGCGTAGATCTGCGGTGCGGTCATCTCCAGGCCCACGCGATCGGTTTCGGCCTGTACCACCTGGCTGAACTCGATCTGCATGCGGCGCGGAAGGCTGATGTCGTATTCCTGCTCCAGCAGGTAAGCAATACCGCCTTTGCCCGACTGGCTGTTTACGCGAATCACCGCCTCGTAGCTGCGGCCGATGTCGGCCGGGTCAATCGGCAAATACGGCACTTCCCACAGGGCGTCGTCTTTCTGCTGGGCGAAGCCCTTGCGGATTGCGTCCTGGTGAGAGCCGGAGAACGCGGTGTGCACCAGATCGCCAACGTACGGGTGGCGTGGATGTACCTGGATCTGATTGCACTCCTCAACGACTTTGCGCACGCCGTCGATGTCGGAGAAGTCCAGTTGCGGATCGAGTCCCTGGGTGTACATGTTCAAGGCCACCGTGACCAGGTCGACGTTACCGGTCCGCTCGCCGTTGCCGAACAGGCAGCCTTCGACACGATCCGCGCCAGCCATCAGGCCCAGCTCGGTAGCCGCCACGCCGGTGCCACGGTCGTTGTGGGTGTGCAGGCTGATGATCACGCTGTCGCGACGATTGATATGGCGACCGAACCATTCGATCTGGTCGGCATAGATGTTCGGCGTGGCGCATTCCACGGTGGCCGGCAGGTTGAGGATCACCTTGTGCTCCGGCGTCGGGTTCCACACCTCGATCACGGCATCGCAGACTTCCTTGGCAAACTCCAGTTCGGTGGCGCTGAACGTCTCGGGGGAATACTCGAACGTCCACTGGGTTTCCGGCTGCTGGGCGGCGTATTTGACGAACAGCTTGGCGGCATTGACCGCAATCGCCTTGACTCCGTCCTTGTCCTGGTTGAACACGATGCGGCGGAACGACGGCGAGGTGGCGTTGTACAAATGCACGATGGCTTTCTTGGCACCGCGCAGGGATTCGAAGGTGCGCGCGATCAAGTCTTCACGGCCCTGGGTCAGCACCTGGATGGTGGTGTCCTCGGGGATATGGTTGTCTTCGATCAGGGTGCGCACGAAATCGAAGTCGGTCTGCGAAGCGGCCGGGAACGATGCCTCGATTTCCTTGACGCCCACGGCGACCAGCGTCTTCCAGAAGCGCAGCTTTTTCACTGCATCCATCGGTTCGATCAGCGACTGGTTGCCATCACGCAGATCGGAACTGCACCAGATCGGCGCGGCAGTGATGGTTTTCGACGGCCAGGTGCGGTCCGGGAGATCGATGGTCGGGAACGCGCGGTATTTCGAAGACGGGTCTTTGAGCATGCTCATCGGGGAATCCTTTGTGTCGGGGCCGAAAAGAGGCGGCCTGCCGTGGAACTGTTATTGGAGATAAAGCACAAGACGAGGCAGATCGATTCAGCCTGGCAGTCGTGCGCTGACAAGGCACAGGCTGCGGTGCTGGCGGAGCTGGATGAGGGTGTGAGAGGTTTTCATAGGCTCAACCCTAACCGTCGAGGTGAATGATGGCAAGCAGTCGAAAAAAATTGATAGAAGTTCTTCGATTGAGGATGAATGCGAGATTTTATGGTTGTAATAATTGAATTATCTGGTTTTTATTGCGCGCCGATTATCATGCGCGCAATCGATGCCCTCAAGGCTGGAACGCGCCGATAAAGATCGCCGGGTCCACCCGCGCGTCGTTCAGGCTGACGTTCCAGTGCATGTGAGGCCCGGTCGCGCGGCCGGTTGATCCGACTTTGCCCACCACCGCACCTCGCACCAGTTGCTGGCCGACCTTCACGTCCACCGCCGACATGTGGCAGAACATGCTGATAAAACCTTGGCCGTGATCGACGAACACCGTATTGCCATTGAAGAAGTAATTGCCCACCAGGATCACCTTGCCATTGGCCGGTGTCTTGATCGGCGTACCGGCGGGCACCGCGAAGTCCAGGCCCGAATGCGGGTTGCGCTCCTCGCCGTTGAAAAAGCGGCGCACGCCGAACTTACTCGACAATGGACCATTGACCGGCTTGTCCAGTATCAAATTGCTCGGCAGGTTCGGGCTGAAGCTGCGGTAAGCCTTGATCTGCACCGCAAGCTCGGCTTCGATCCGCTTGAGCTGCGCCGGAGCAGGGTTGACCTGGCTTTTGTTTTTCAAGGTGATGCGCTGTTCCGGGTACTTTTTATAGCCGACGATAAACGGCAGGCTGCGTCCGCCGCTGCTGATGCGCTCGTTGCCGGGCTTGACCGTCAGCGGAATGCCGACAATCGCCAGCCAGCTGTCCTGTTCCTTGATCACCAGCACCGGTTTGCCTTGATACGTGGCTTTGGGCGCCGCTGCCGAAGGGCCCAGTTCGACCACCGCGACGCCTCCCGGCACCGGCTTGTTCAGGGTGCGGCTGATGTAACTGTCGGCGTGGGCGTTAAAGGCGAGGCACAGCAGCATCAACAGGCTAAAAAGACGTGGCATCGATCAATCCAATAGCGAAAGGGTAACGGGTGTCAGGTGGTTGTCTTCCACCCGTACTTGCAATTGGCCTTCACCGAGCCTGGCGGTGAGGCGTTGGCCGGTGTGGGTTTGCGCGGCGCTGCGAATGGCTTGGCCGCGCTCATCCAGGAGGATGCTGTAACCACGGCCCAGGGTGGCCAGCGGGCTGACCACCTGCAGCGTCTGCACCTGGCTTTGCAGCTGCAGGCGACGCGCCTTGAGGCCTTCGCGCATGGCGCGCGGCAACCGTTCGGCGAGGCTGTCCAGGCGCTGGCGCAACAGGGCCAGTTGGCGCCCCGGATGCTGGCCGGCGAGGCGGGTTTCCAGGCGTATCAAGCGCTCGCGACGGGTGTTGAGGCTGCGCTCGAAAGCGCGGCGCAGGCGCATGTCCAGATCGTCCAGGCGTTGGGCCTGCTGGCGCAGGCGTTCGCCGGGGTGACGCAGGCGGCGGGCCATACCCTCGACACGCAAGCGGTCGTGTCGCAGGCGGTTGCGCATCAGCATCACCAGGCGCCGGTGCAGGTTTTCGACCTGGCGTACCAGATGGCTTGAATCCGGTGCCAGCAATTCGGCGGCAGCGGACGGTGTGGGCGCGCGTACGTCAGCCACGAAGTCGCTGATCGACACATCGGTCTCATGGCCGACGGCGCTGACAATCGGTGTCACACAGGCATCCACCGCGCGGGCCACGGCTTCTTCGTTAAAGCACCAGAGGTCTTCCAGCGAACCGCCGCCACGGGCCAGGATCAGTGCGTCGAAGCCGCGTGCATCGGCCAGCTTCAGCGCCCGCACAATCTGCGGGATCGCTTCGCGGCCCTGCACGGCGGTGGGGATCAACGTCAGTTGCACCTGCGGCGCTCGGCGGCGGAACACGCTGATGATGTCGCGGATCACCGCACCGGTGGGCGAGCTGATAATGCCGATGCGCTGCGGGTGCGCCGGCAGAGGCACTTTGCGCTCGGCGCTGAACAGGCCTTCGGCGCTGAGTTTTTCCTTCAGCGCGTCGAAAGCCAGGCGCAGCGCGCCGTCACCGGCGGGCTCCACGGTGTCGAGAATCAATTGGTAGTCGCCACGGCCTTCGAACAACGAGACCTTGCCGCGCACCTTCACCGCCAGGCCGTCCTTCAATGCCTGGCGTACCCGTGCGGCGTTACTGCGAAACAACGCGCAACGCACCTGGGCGCCACTGTCCTTGAGGGTGAAATACACATGGCCGGAGGCCGGGCGGGCGAGGTTGGAGATCTCACCTTCGACCCAGATATTGGTGAACACATCTTCCAGCAACACCCGCGCGCGGCCGTTGAGCTGGCTGACTGTCAGGACTTCGCGGTCCAGGCCCAGGCGGGCAAACGGGTCTTTAATCATGGCAGGAGGTCTTTAATCATGGACGGCAGTTTATAGGCATTCGTGCAGCGTTTGGCAGAATTGCTCAACCAGCGCGCTCGGCGCCTGATGGCAGGCCAGAGCCACGGTGCTGAGGCTGTCCGGCTCGGCCAGGGTTAAAAAGTGCAGGTTGGCGGGGGCAATGTCCTGCATGAATTTTGGTAACAGGGCAATACCGAACCCGGCCTGGATCAACTGCAACTGCGTGGTCTTGCGCGACATCACCCGAGCCGCCTTGGGGAAAAATCCTGCGCGCATGCACAGTTCGGCTGACAGATAACTCAGGCCACCGCGTTGCGGATGGGGGATTGAGATAAACGCCTCATCCCGCAACCGCGCCAGCTCAATGGGCGCATCACAGCCCGCCAGCGCATGGCCCGCCGGCACCGCCAGCATCAAGGGCTCGCTGTATAAAGGCGCTACGCGCACACCTTCGCGCTGGCGCAACACCGGCAAGCGCAGCAGGCCAATGTCCAGGCGACCGTCGGCGATCTCGGCCAATTGCGCCTCGGAGGACATCTTGACGATATCCACCGACGCCCCAGGGCAGCGTTCCAGCCAGGTACTGATGCCGCGCAGCAGCGCTCCGCTCATCGGCACGGTGCTCGAGTGGCTCAGACGCAGTGTGCCGACCTGGCCGTTGCCGATCTGGGTCGCCACTTCACCGGCCTTGTGCAGTTCGCTCAGCAAGTTGCGCGCTCGCGGATAGAAGGCCGCGCCCGCTGCCGTCAGCTTTGGCTGGCGCGCCGTGCGCTCGAACAGCGGCGTCTGCAGTTGGGTCTCGAGCGCCTTGATCTGTCGGCTCAAGGCCGACTGCGCGACGAACAGGCGTTCGGCCGCGGCACTGAAGCTGCCGCTGTCGGCGATTTCAACGAAGTAGCGCAATTGGCGAGTGGAAATCACACGTCATGCCTTTTTGAGATGACTGAAAGGTTTTGAAGATGTTAGTCGCAACGCTCGTCGATGGCTAAAGTGAACGCCATCTCTTGCAAGGAATCTCCCATGGGCCCGGTCGAGCTGATGAGTCAGTGGTCGTTCAGCGGTTTGGAGTGGTTGGTCATCGGCCTGGGCGTGGCGGTTGCCTATATCGTGTTCGGTATCGCCGGCTTTGGCACGGCGCTGGTAGCCGGGCCGGTACTGATTATGTTCATGCCGCTGTCGAAGATCATCCCGCTGTTGGTGCTGCTGGACTTTGTCGCGGCGTTTGGCGGTTTGCTGCAAACCCGACGCGATGTGAGCAAGCCTGAGTTACTGCGCCTGCTGCCGTGCATGGCCATCGGGTGCACACTGGGCGTGGTGTTTTTGCTCAATCTGCATTCCGACCTTCTTTTACTGTTGATGGGGGTGTTTATCAGCGCTTACGCCCTCTACAGCCTGGCGATCAAGGCGCGCCCGACACAGTTGGCGACGGGCTGGTCGATCCCGATGGGCACGGTCGGCGGGCTGTTCGGTGCGCTGTTTGGCAGCGGCGGTTTTTTGTATGCGATCTATCTCAACAGTCGTTTGCCCAAGGACGCGGCGCGCGCCACCCAGAGCGCGTTGATCAGTTGCAGCACTGTGGTGCGCCTGAGCCTGTTCCTGGTGGCCGGGGTGTATGCGGACTTACCGTTGTTGCTATTGGCGGTGTGCTTGTTACCGGCGATGGCATTGGGGTTGTGGACAGGGCGCAGACTGACGATGCGTCTGTCACGGGAAGCGTTCGTGCGGTTGGTGACGTGGCTGGTGCTGGCCAGCGGCATTGCGTTGATTGGTCGGTATTTGAGTACTTGACCTGATTTCTTCAGGGATTAAGCTGCCGTCCTCCCGGGCGTCATCGCGGGCAAGCCCGGCTCCCACCTAGGAATGCAATCAACTGTGGGAGCCGGCCTTGTCCGCGATGAGGCCAGAAGCCACACCGCAGGACTCCCATGAACTCCCAAAGCATCCTTGTTCCGAAAATCTCCACTTTGCCCGTGCACGAGCCCCGCGCCCGGGCGATTGTGCGCTGGCTGGTGCGCAAGAACATCGTCAAGGAAGAACTGACCACCTGTGGCCGTACCGGCAACCGCATGGGTTATGCCCTGGCCGATGGAGCGCGTGCCGTGGTGCTGTACCCCGAAGCACTGCCGTTCAACGAGCCGGTCAATGGCCTGGAGATCATCTACAAACGTTGTATCTACACGCCCGCCAAGGGCTTTCTTGGAGAAGCCGGCTGCCCTGAATGCCGTCGTGAGGTAGGGGAGGCGCTGTTCGAGAGCCTGGAAGACTGGATGCCCGGCCATACCGACAACTTCACTTGCCCGCTGTGCGGGCATGAAGATGACATCAACGGGTTTCTGTTCCTGCAGGAATGCGGATTTTCCAACCTGGGTTTCATCTTCAATAACTGGGCCGAAGCAGGCTTCAAGCAGAGTTTTATCGACGAGTTTGCCGATTGGCTGGATCAGAAGATCAGCTGGGTCAAGGTCGAGCTTTAATCCATCTATCAGTATTACCAAGTTTGTCAGAGTTTTACATTGAGCCGGGCAGGGTGCATGTATATAATGGCGCGCTTCCATTTTCCCGCTCGGGAGCCCCCGCGATGCTGCGTATCAGCCAAGAAGCTCTGACATTCGACGACATTCTCCTAGTGCCCGGTTATTCCGAGGTGCTTCCTAACGAAGTCAGTCTCAAGACCCGCCTAACCCGTGGCATCGAGCTGAATATTCCCCTGGTTTCCGCTGCCATGGACACCGTCACCGAAGCCCGTCTGGCCATCGCCATGGCTCAGGAAGGCGGCATCGGCATCATCCACAAGAACATGACCATCGAGCAGCAGGCTGCCGAAGTGCGCAAGGTCAAGCGTTACGAAGCCGGTGTGGTGAAGGATCCGATCACCATCGAAGCCGACGCTACCGTGCGTGACCTGTTCGACCTGACCCGCCTGCACAACATCTCCGGCGTTCCGGTACTGCACGATGGCGACCTGGTCGGCATCGTCACTTCCCGTGACGTGCGTTTCGAGAACCGTCTTGAAGTCACCGTCCGCGAAGTGATGACCCCGAAAGAGCGCCTCGTGACTGTCAAGGAAGGCGCCGACAAGAACGACGTGCGCGAACTGCTGCACAAGCACCGCATCGAGCGCGTGCTGATCGTCGACGACAAATTCGCCCTCAAAGGCATGATGACCGTCAACGACATCGAGAAAGCCAAGGCTTACCCACTGGCCAGCAAGGATGACCAAGGTCGTCTGCGGGTCGGCGCCGCCGTCGGCACCGGTAAAGACACCGGCGACCGCGTTGCAGCCCTGGTCGCTGCCGGTGTCGACGTAGTCGTGGTGGACACCGCCCACGGTCACTCCAAAGGCGTGATCGACCGCGTGCGCTGGGTCAAACAGAATTTCCCTGACGTGCAGGTGATCGGCGGCAACATCGCCACCGGCGCTGCCGCCAAGGCCCTGGCCGAAGCTGGCGCCGACGCCGTCAAGGTCGGTATCGGCCCTGGCTCGATCTGCACCACCCGTATCGTTGCCGGTGTAGGCGTGCCGCAGATCAGCGCCATCGCCAACGTCGCCGCTGCCCTTGAAGGCACCGGCGTGCCGTTGATCGCCGACGGTGGCATCCGTTTCTCCGGTGACCTGTCCAAGGCCATCGTAGCCGGTGCTTCCTGCGTGATGATGGGCTCGATGTTCGCCGGTACTGAAGAAGCGCCGGGCGAAATCGAGCTGTTCCAGGGTCGCTCGTACAAGGCTTACCGTGGCATGGGTTCGCTGGGCGCCATGTCCCAGGCGCAAGGTTCTTCCGACCGTTACTTCCAGGACTCCTCGGCAGGCGCCGAGAAGCTCGTACCGGAAGGCATCGAAGGCCGTGTGCCGTACAAGGGCACCCTGAGCGCCATCATCCATCAACTGATGGGTGGCCTGCGCTCCTCGATGGGCTACACCGGCAGCGCCGACATCGAAGAAATGCGCACCAAGCCAGAGTTCGTACGGATCACCGGCGCCGGCATGGCTGAATCCCATGTCCACGACGTGCAGATCACCAAGGAAGCGCCAAACTATCGGGTCGGCTGATGCCGACAGCTATAAGCCACAAGTTATAAGCTGCAAGCGGGGCTGTATTCGTACAGCTACCGCGCGGCTTCCGATTACTTGCAGCTTGCAGCTTGAAGCTTGCAACTGCTCTTCAGAGTTTCTCTCATGGCCCTCGACATTCACGCCCACCGCATCCTGATCCTCGACTTCGGTTCCCAGTACACCCAACTGATCGCCCGCCGCGTGCGTGAAATCGGTGTGTATTGCGAACTGCATCCGTTCGACATGGACGACGAAGCGATCCGCGAATTCGCCCCTAAAGGCGTCATCCTCGCCGGCGGCCCCGAGTCCGTGCACGAAGCCAACAGCCCGCGTTGCCCGCAGGCGGTATTCGACCTGGGCGTGCCGGTCTTCGGTATCTGCTACGGCATGCAGACCATGGCCGAGCAGCTGGGCGGCAAGGTTGAAGGTTCCGAGCTGCGTGAATTCGGTTATGCCCGTGTCGACGTGGTCGGCAAGAGCCGCCTGCTGGACGGCATCGAAGACCACATCGACGCCGACGGCCTGTTCGGCCTCGACGTGTGGATGAGCCACGGTGACAAAGTCACCAAGATGCCGGAAGACTTCCACATCCTGGCCAGCACCCCGAGCTGCCCTATCGCCGGCATGTTCAGCGACGAGCGTCGTTACTACGGCGTGCAGTTCCACCCGGAAGTGACCCACACCAAGCAAGGCGGGCGCATCCTGTCGCGCTTCATCCTCGACATCTGCGAGTGTGAAGCCCTGTGGACCCCGTCGAAGATCGCTGAAGACGCCATCGCCCAAGTACGCGCCCAGGTCGGCACCGACAACGTGCTGCTCGGCCTGTCCGGCGGCGTTGACTCCTCCGTGGTTGCTGCGTTGCTGCACAAGGCCATCGGCGACCAACTGACCTGCGTGTTCGTCGACAACGGTCTGCTGCGCCTGCACGAAGGCGAGCAAGTGATGGCCATGTTCGCCGAGAACATGGGTGTCAAAGTGATCCGCGCCAACGCCGAGGAGCAGTTCCTCAACAACCTGGCCGGCGAGTCCGACCCGGAGAAGAAGCGCAAGATCATCGGTCGCACCTTCATCGACGTGTTTGATGCCCAGTCGAGCAAACTGGACAACATCAAGTACCTCGCCCAGGGCACTATCTACCCCGACGTGATCGAGTCGGCCGGCGCCAAGAGCGGCAAGGCCCACGTGATCAAATCCCACCACAACGTGGGTGGCCTGCCGGAGGAAATGAACCTTAAGCTGGTCGAGCCATTGCGCGAACTGTTCAAGGACGAAGTCCGTCGTCTGGGCCTGGAATTGGGCCTGCCGTACGACATGGTCTACCGCCACCCCTTCCCAGGCCCGGGCCTGGGCGTGCGCATCCTCGGTGAAGTGAAGAAGGAATACGCCGACCTGCTGCGTCGCGCCGATCACATCTTCATCGAAGAACTGCGCAAGGCCGACTGGTACCACAAAGTCAGCCAGGCCTTCGTGGTGTTCCAACCGGTGAAATCGGTTGGCGTGGTCGGCGATGGCCGTCGTTACGCCTGGGTTGTGGCCCTGCGTGCGGTGGAAACCATCGACTTCATGACTGCTCGTTGGGCGCATCTGCCGTACGAACTGCTGGAGACTGTCAGCGGCCGTATCATCAATGAGATCGAAGGTATTTCGCGCGTTACTTATGACGTGTCGAGCAAGCCGCCGGCGACGATTGAGTGGGAATGATCGGGCGTTTGTTAGATTGCTTCCCTGAGTCAAAAAGTAAAAAAGCCCGCGTAATTGCGGGCTTTTTTACTTTCAGGTATGCCAATATCACTGCTTTAAGAACCACTAGGTCACCCTCGGAGTGGCATGGTCGGCTGTGTAGCTATACGAGAGTTGTCACAGTTTAAGCGACATATTTTTTCAGTCTGGCTGCGATGAGCTTTTTGTTAACTGAAACTTAAGCAGTTATTTGGTTGTGTACTGTATGAAAGGATTCGGAAAATGTTGATAGAGAGGATTCATATTCCAGCAGTAGAGTTTCAATCGCTTGGTCTTAAAGATATTCATATGCGGCGCCTTGGACGATTAGTGGCGTTAGCAGGAAAAAATGGTTCAGGTAAGTCTCGTTTATTGGCTGCAGTCGATGCTGTGATCAATATGCGTTGGCGAGCTCGATCAGGTGTGGATAAGTTAATTTCTGAAAAAAATAATTATGATAGGAGTATTGAAGGCAATCCTGATGGTAGTTCTACGAAAGTGTGGCGTGAGCATTCTGATACTCTAAGATTAGCAATTTTAGCTACCAATGAATGGATCAGTACTACTGGAAATGTTTTTTTTAATAGCTTGTACTTTGTTCCAAAACAATTAAATTTGACAGATCCACGTAAAGAAATGCGAGGAGAAGTAGAGAATCGAGCGGATGCCGCTATGTCTTGGGGGGCATCTGATTACCATGATCTCAGTCTATTCTACTTGCATCATGTTTTAGAAAAGTGGTTCGCCGTGACGCATTCCAGTCATTCTTCTGATCTTGAGGCAAGAGCAGAAGTCGAGGCGAGTTATTGTCGGCTTCAGGCTCTAATGCAGAGGATGTTGGGAGAGAGGCTGGAGAGGAACTTCTCAGGAGACCCGATGCTTTTCGGAAAGCCAATTGCTGATGCTCGGCTTTCGGATGGCCAGAAGGTTTTGCTCCAGCTATGTGTTGCGTTACACGCTCAGGGTAAAAATCTAGATAATACGGTATTGCTTCTTGATGAGCCGGAAAATCACTTGCATCCCTCGGCGGTGATAGAAATTGTCAAAGCTTTACATGATGCTACAACAACTTCCCAGATCTTTATCGCCACGCATTCTGTCCCGCTGCTAGCCTATATGACCAGCATTGATCCTATGTGTCTATGGTATGTGAGCAATGGCGGTGTGGAGCATGCGGGGAGGCGCCCTGAGATTGTGCTCGACAGCCTGTTGGGTGGAGAGGAAGGGGTTGCTCAATTGAACGCGTTCTCTGGCTTGCCCGCCGTGCTGGCCGCCGTTAACTATGCGACTGAAAGCCTATATCCCCCGACCGTAATTGCGGCGAGCGGTCCTGATCCGCAGGTCTCGCAAATCCAGTCGATTCTCCTTCGTGCGCGCAACGAAAAATCCCTGCTGAGAGTTTTAGATTTCGGGGCAGGTAAGGGGCGACTTCTTGAAGGTCTTGCGACATCTATGCACGAGGATGGAGTGAAGGTTTCCGATGTTATCGATTACCACGCTTATGAACCGTTTCCGGATGACCGAGCTATTTGTGAGGGGGTGTTGGCAACGTACTACCCTGATAGTCAGAACCGCTATTTCAGCACACCTGATCAGCTGTTCGAGAAAAAAGACGAAGGCTCTTTCGCGTTAGTTGTATTGTGTAATGTTTTCCACGAAATTCCACCGGAGCTATGGATTGAAACAATCGGTAGGTATGGAGTAGTTTCTAGAGCATTAAGCGATAACGGTTTCGTTTTAATAGTTGAGGATCAACGAATTCCAGTGGGCGAAAAAGCACACAAAAATGGATTTCTGGTTCTGGATAGTGCTCACCTCAAGGCTTTATTCGATATTAGAGAGGTGGATGTTGCCAATGCACTATTTGTGTCGCACGATGCGCGAGCGGATGGTCGGCTTAAGGCGCATCTGGTTGGAAAGTCTTTGTTGAGTAGGATAACTGGAAAATCCGTCAATAAGGCAATAGGCCTTTTGCGTGAAACCTCTCGTCGAGAAATTCGTTCTCTAAGAGAAAAAGTACCCAGTTATGCGAATGGTCAGCTAAATGGTTTTTGGACTCAACAGTTTGCCAATGCTTCACTTTACCTTTCGTCTGAACAGGAGTGAACCAGGAGATTTTTATTCGGATAACAGCGCTATTTCATTAGGTTGTTGACAAGAACCTAGAGGTGGCTTCTTTTAGCTGCTGTCTCATCAGTGGTGGGAGCTTCGAAGGTCTCCATACCTCAGGAGGCTCTACACTTCTTTCCATCTCTGCCGGAGCAAATGTTTACTTAGTAAATTTTCAGCTCCGGTGATGGTTTGTCAGTTATCACTGCCGCCCTTGATACCTACGGCAGGGCTATGCTCGTGACTCGCTCAGTCCTTTGTCGCCACACACGACTTTCGATCAACTAAAGCTGAACGGAAAAGTTGATCTATGTGTCTGCGCTGAGTGAAAGACCAAGACGCCTGACAAGGACATCTTGGGTGCTTATTTATGCGATTTTATCGCGTTGCGGCTTGCCCTGAGTGCCCGGAAGCCACTGTCCCTAGGCTCATATCACCGCCGCGCAATATCCGAAAAGTAAAACTTATCCAGCGTATGCCGCGACTCGGTGTACTCGAACTGCCGCCCATCCTGCAAAAACGTCTGGTTGCTCACCACGATCACATGGCTTTGTCCGTCGAGGTCGAGGTGCGTCTGGTCGTCCTTGCTGCGCGGCAGCGCTTCGATGGTGCGTTGGGCGTAGCTGATCTGCAGCTGCAGAGTCTGTTCGATGAACGCGTAGATCGACTGCTCGGCGATTGTCGGGTCCAGGCCCGGGATCAGGTCGGCGACGAAGTGGTTGATGTCGAGAATCACCCGTTTGCCGCCGATGCGTCGCACGCGTTTGATGCGGGTGATCAGGGTGCCGGGCTCGGCCTCGATGTGTTGCAGCAGCGCACCTTCGAGTGGGAGTTGGGTGAACTCGACCACTTCGGTATGTACGTCATCGCCCAGGTCGGCGTGGGTTTCATGGAAGCTGACGATGCCGCCCAGTTGGAACTCGATCGGGTTGGGCGATAGCACGAAGGTGCCCTTGCCATGGATCTTTTGCGCAAACCCGCGCTCCTGAAGCTGCTCGATCGCCCGGCGCACGGTGCCGCGGCTGGCCTGGTAGCTGTCCATCAATTCGGTTTCGGAAGGGAGGCGCGTGCCGCGTTGCAGGCGTTCGGTGGTGATGCTGGCAAGCAGATCGGTATAGATCTGGTTGTATTTGCTCATGGAGAGGGCTCTGTGCGCGGCTTGAGTAAGGTGAACGGCGCGTTCAAGGCAGGAACCTTAGTGGCAGAGGTGGGGTTTGTCCATTGAGCGCGCGCGTAAGAAGCGAAATGTCTGACCTCTGAATCAGAAAAGAAAACAATTTGTAACTCGTACAGACGAGTTGTTGCTTTAACTCGTCTGTACGAGTACTTTTGCTTTCGGCGTGCTGCCAATGACTGCCCTCCAATAAAAAAATCAAAGTGGAAACCAAGCATGAGCCACGACTATTCGACGATTGCCCGCGAGATTCTCGAGCACCTCGGGGGCAGCGATAACCTCGAGCAAGCTGCCCACTGCGTAACCCGCCTGCGCCTGGCGCTCAAGGACCCGAGCCTGGTCAATAACAGCGCGTTGAACCAGGTCGACCTGGTCAAGGGCTCGTTCTTTACCGGCGGCCTGTTTCAGGTGGTGATCGGCCCCGGTGAAGTCGAGAAGGTCTACGCCGCCCTGCGCGAAATCACCGGCCTGGCCGCCGCCACCATCGCCGACGTGAAGAAGAAGGGCGCCGACAAGACCAACGCCCTGCAGCGTCTGGTGCGGGTGTTCTCCGATGTGTTCATGCCGATCCTGCCCGCACTGATCATTGCCGGCCTGCTCATGGGCATCAACAACCTGATGGGCGCCAAGGGCATGTTCATCGAGGGCAAGACGCTGCTGGAGGCCTACCCGAATCTGGATGGCCTGTGGAGCCTGATCAACCTGATGGCCAACACCTCGTTCGTATTCCTGCCGGCGCTGGTGGGCTGGTCGGCGGCCAAGCGTTTTGGCGGCAGCGAAATCCTTGGCATTGTGCTTGGCCTGATGCTGGTGCACCCGGACCTGCTGAATGCCTGGAACTACGGCAAGGCAGTCGCCGGCCTCGATGGCCAGAGCCTGCCGTACTTCGATATTTTCGGTTGGTTCCAGATCGAAAAAGTCGGCTATCAGGGGCAGATCCTGCCGATCCTGATGGCCGCGTACGTGATGAGCGTGATCGAGAAGTGGCTGCGCGCGCGCGTGCCCAATGCAATTCAACTGCTGGTCGTACCGATCACCACCATCGTCGTCACCGGCGTGCTTGCCCTGGCGATCATCGGCCCGGTCACGCGCCACATCGGCATCCTGATCACTGAGGGCATGGTCACCCTGTTTGACCTGGCGCCCATGCTCGGTGGCGCGATTTTCGGTCTTCTGTATGCCCCGCTGGTGATCACCGGCATGCACCACATGTTCCTGGCCGTGGACCTGCAACTGATCTCCACACAGGGCGGCACCTTTATCTGGCCGATGATCGTGATGTCCAACCTGGCCCAGGGCAGCGCGGCGCTGGCGGTGTTCTACACCACCCGAAATGCGCGGGATAAAAGCATGGCTTCGACTTCAGCGATTTCCGCCTACTTCGGCATCACGGAACCGGCGATGTTCGGGGTGAACCTGCGCTTCAAGTTTCCGTTTTACGCGGCCCTGGTGGGCTCGGCGCTGGGCAGCATTTTCCTGTCGCTGAACAAGGTGCAGGCCTCGGCCATCGGCGTCGGTGGTTTACCTGGATTTATCTCCATCGTGCCGCAATCCATTGCGATGTTTGTGATCGGGATGGTCATCGCGATGGTCGTGCCGTTTGTGCTGACCTGTGCGTTGAGCATGAAGATCGTTCGGCCCGGATTCAGGGTTGCCTGATCTACCGCCCGAGGCGGCCCCAAAGCCAGCACACCATTAATTGAAGGAACCCCACCATGCAAACCTGGCAGCACTCGGTGATCTACCAGATCTACCCCAAAAGCTTCCATAGCCACGCGGGTAACGCCACCGGTGACCTGCTGGGCATCGTGGACAAACTCGACTACCTGCAATGGCTGGGCGTGGACTGCCTTTGGATCACGCCGTTCCTGCGCTCGCCGCAGCGCGACAATGGCTACGACATCAGCGACTACTACGCCATCGACCCCAGCTACGGGACCATGGCCGACTGTGAGCGGTTGATCAGCGAAGCGGCCAGGCGCGGCATCAAGCTGATGCTCGACATCGTGGTCAACCACACCTCCATCGAGCATGAATGGTTCCAGCAGGCACGCAGCAGCCTCGACAACCCCTACCGCGACTTCTACATCTGGCGTGACCAGCCGAACAACTGGGAGTCCAAGTTCGGCGGCTCGGCCTGGGAGTACGAGGCGCAAACCGGGCAGTACTTCCTGCACCTGTTCGACCACACCCAGGCCGACCTCAATTGGGACAATCCCCAGGTCCGCGCCGAGGTGTTCAAGATGATGCGCTTCTGGCGCGACAAAGGCGTCGGCGGGTTTCGCCTGGACGTGATCAACCTGATCTCCAAGCCCGCCGATTTCCCCGAAGACAACAGTGACGGTCGACGCTTCTACACCGACGGTCCGAATGTGCATGCATACCTGCAGGAAATGCACCGCGAGGTCTTCGAAGGGTATGACCTGATCAACGTCGGCGAAATGTCGTCCACCAGCCTTGAGCACTGCATCCGCTATTCCAACCCGGCCTCGAAAGAGCTGTCGATGACCTTCAATTTCCATCACCTGAAAGTCGATTACCCCAATCTGCAAAAGTGGGTGAAGGCCGACTTCGATTTTCTGCAGCTCAAACGGATTTTTTCCGACTGGCAACTAGGCATGCAGGCCGGTGGCGGCTGGAACGCGCTGTTCTGGTGTAACCACGACCAGCCGCGGGTGGTCTCCCGGTTTGGCAACGACGGTGAGTACCGCGAGGTTTCGGCCAAGATGCTCGCCACAGCGCTGCATTTTTTGCAGGGCACGCCGTTTGTGTACCAGGGCGAAGAATTGGGCATGACCAATCCGGGCTTCGACCGAATCGAGCAGTACCGCGATGTAGAGACACTCAACATCTTCCGCCTCAAGCGGGATGCGGGAGAGCCCGAAGCGTCGAGCATGGCGGCGATCATGCAGAAATCCCGCGATAACGGGCGCACGCCGATGCAGTGGAATTCACAACCCAATGCCGGTTTCAGCACTGGCGAACCGTGGATCGGGCTGCCGGCCAATGCCGCGCAGATCAACGTCGAATGCCAGCGGCAAGATCCGGATTCCGTGCTGCATCACTATCGAGCACTGATCGCCTTGCGTCGTAGCGAACCGCTGATCCAACACGGCGTTTATCGCCAGCTGCTGGCGGACCACCGTCAGGTCTGGGCGTATCTGCGTGAGGGCCAGGGCGAGCGCCTGCTGGTGCTGAACAACTTCTATGGCTGGCCCTGCGAAATCCAATTGCCCGACGACGTGCTCCACGCGGCGGGCAAGCAACGCCTGCTGATCAGTAACTACCCCGACTGCCCGCCACGTACCGCAACGGTTGCGTTGCGCCCCTACGAATCGTTTGTGCTGCACCTGATCGACTGAAACTCCCCGCCAGCGAACCGCGTTGTGCAACAGAAGCAATACAACAATAAAAATAGAAGGAGCGTTCATGAAAACCACAATAAAGCTGGGCGTCGTCGCGTCTTGCCTGAGCCTGCCGTTGGGTGCCCAGGCTCTGGAATTTGCCGGTTACCTGCGCAGTGGTGCCGGCACATCCACCGGCAGCGGTCCCCAGCAGTGTTTCCAATTGCCGGGGGCGCAGACCAAATATCGGCTGGGTAACGAATGCGAGCAATACGCCGAGCTGGAATTGCGCCAGGACCTGCTGACCTTCGATGACGGCTCGGTGCTCAGCGTCGATGCCATGGCCTCGCTCTATAACAAGTACGACCGTGAGCTGAAATTCCAGGGCGAAAACAACGGCACCGCGCGCATGCCGCAGATGTATGCGCAGTGGTCCAACCTGCCCAGCCTCAACGGTGGTTCGCTGTGGGCCGGTCGCCGTTACTACAAGCGTAATGACATCCATATCTCCGACTTCTACTACTGGAACCAGAGTGCCACTGGCGGGGGCATCGAGGACGTGCGGATCGGCGACCTCAAGTACAGCTACGCCATTTCGCGCAAAGACAATCTCTACCAGAAGGAATATGCCACCCGTCACGACTTCAACGTTGCGGGCTTCAAGACCAACCCTGGTGGCGAGCTGGAGCTGGGCTTGAGCTACATCGAGAAGGCCGGTGGGCGTGACACCCACAGCGGCTGGGCACTCACCGCGCAGCATGTGCAAACGCCTTTCCTCGGTGGCAAGAACAAATTCGCCTTGCAGTACGGCGAAGGCCCCGGCACCGGCCTGGGCTACACCGGCAACACTTTCCTGGATGACAGCAGCAAAAGTTATCGCGCCGTGGAGTTCTTCGATTGGCAGGTAACGCCGCGCTTTGGTGGGCAGATCGAAGCGGTGTACCAGAAGGACATTCGCCCCGGCAGCCAGGACCAGACCTGGATGTCCCTCGGCGTGCGCCCGGCGTATGCCATCAGTGAACAATTCAAACTGGTTACCGAGCTTGGTCATGATCAGGTCGACGCCAGCGGCGGTACGCGCAAGCTGAGCAAATTTACCTTCGCGCCCACGTGGTCGCCCAAAGGCCCGGATTTCTGGGCGCGGCCGGAAGTGCGTGTGTACTACACCTATGCGACCTGGAACGAAGCGGCCAAACGCGCCGCGAATGAACTGGCGGCGGGCTCGGCGTTGTCCGACACCGGTTCCTACGGCACCGCGCGGCATGGGTCGAATGTGGGCGTGCAAGTCGAATACTGGTGGAAATAACCGCCATCCGTGGGATGTGCATCCACCCAATGATTTTTACAGAGCAAAAAGCAGGTGAAGTCATGACCGCAATTGAACCCCTGGAACTGCTGGCGCCCTTAGCGGGTGTCCTGCTGTCACTGGACGAGGTGCCGGACCCGGTGTTCGCCAGCCGCATGATCGGCGACGGCCTGTGCATTGATCCCACCTCGCAGACTCTGTGCGCGCCGCTGGCCGGCGTAATCAGCACTATCCAGGACAGCGGGCATGCGGTCAGCATCACCGCCGACAGCGGCGTGCAGGTGCTGATGCATATTGGCCTGGACACCGTGAACCTGGCAGGCAAAGGCTTCACCCGCCTGGTTGAGGAGGGTCAGCGGGTGGAGGCGGGGCAGCCGTTGATCGAGTTCGATGCCGACTACGTGGCGCTCCACGCCCGCAGTTTGCTGACCCTGATGCTGGTGGTCAGTGGCGAGCCGTTCAGCCTGCTGGCGAGCGGGCTGGTGGAGGCGGGCCAGCCGCTGATGCAGGTATCGCCTATCGACACAGCTGAGGCCGCAATCGACGCGCAGGGCGATGCGTTGTTTTCCAAGCCATTGACGCTGCCCAACGCCAACGGCCTGCATGCGCGCCCGGCGGCGGTGTTGGCCCAGGCGGCTAAAGGCTTCAATGCGAGTATTTATCTGCACAAGCAGACCCAGAGCGCGAATGCCAAGTCGCTGGTGGCGATCATGGCATTGCAGACGGTGCAGGGCGATACGCTGCAGGTGAGCGCGGCAGGTGAAGAGGCCGCGGCGGCGATCCAGGCGTTGGTGGCGCTGTTGGCTGAAGGCTGTGGAGAACAGGTTGCCACTGTGGCCGCTGGGATTGAGCCGGTCGCATCCTTACCGTCAGCCGGCGTGCTGCAGGGCGTCTGCGCGTCGCCTGGCTCGGCGTTCGGCCAAGTGGTGCAAGTGGCCGAGCCGGAGCTGGACATTGTTGAACACGGCACCGGTCAAGCGGCCGAACGCGCGATGTTGGAACAAGGCCTGCGGGCGGCCACCGAGGCCTTGCAAACGCTGCAAGCCAAGGCCGCCAACGCTGCGGAGGCGGAAATTTTCCGGGCCCATCAGGAACTGCTTGAAGACCCGACCCTGCTGGAGCAAGCCTACGGGCTACTGGCCGAAGGCAAGAGTGCCGCATTCGCCTGGAAGCGCGCCACGCTCGCCACCGCCGAGTTGTTCCTGGGCCTGGGCAATGCCCTGCTGGCCGAGCGTGCAGCCGACCTGGCCGATGTCGGCCAGCGGGTGCTCAAACTGATCCTCGGTATCCAGGACCGCGTCTGGGAGCTGCCGGAACGCGCGATCCTGATCGCCGAGCAACTGACCCCTTCGCAGACCGCCAGCCTCGACACCCACAAGGTGCTCGGCTTCGTCACTGTCGGCGGTGGCGCCACCAGCCACGTTGCGATCCTGGCGCGTGCCCTTGGCCTGCCGGCGATCTGCGGCGTGCCTGCGCAGGTGCTGGCGCTGCCCGATGGCCAACAGGTTTTGCTCGACGCAGACAAAGGCGAGTTGCATCTGCAGCCGAACCTGGCCGACATCGAACAACTGGAAGCGGCGCGCCAACGGCAGATTCAACGGCGCGAGCGTGAAATGGCACAGGCTGCGCTACCCAGCATTACCCGAGACGGCCATCACTTTGAAGTCACGGCCAACGTCGCCTCGTTGCAGGAAGTCGAGCAGGCCCTGACCTTGGGCGGCGATGGCGTGGGGTTGCTGCGCTCGGAATTTCTCTACCTGGACCGTAACCGTGCGCCCAGCCCGCAGGAGCAAGCCGGCACCTACACGGCCATCGCGCGCGCTCTGGGCAGCGAGCGCAACCTGGTCGTGCGAACTCTGGATGTCGGTGGCGACAAACCGTTGGCCTACGTGCCAATGGCGGCCGAGGCCAACCCCTTTCTGGGTTTGCGCGGCATTCGCCTGTGCCTGGAACGTCCGCAGCTGCTGCGCGAACAGATGCGCGCGATCCTCGCCTGCGCCGGTTTCGCACGCCTGCACATCATGTTGCCGATGGTCAGCCTGCTGTCGGAGTTGCACCTGGCCCGCCAAATCCTTGAGGAGGAAGCGCTGGCCCTCGGGCTTGAAGAACTGCCGAAACTGGGGATCATGGTCGAGGTGCCATCTGCCGCCCTGATGGCCGACGTGTTCGCGCCCTACGTGGACTTTTTCTCCATCGGCACCAATGACCTGACCCAATACACCCTGGCCATGGACCGCGATCATCCGCGCCTGGCCGGCCAGGCCGACAGTTTTCACCCGGCGGTGCTGCGCCTGATCGCTACCACGGTGAAGGCCGCCCACGCCCATGGCAAGTGGGTCGGCGTGTGCGGCGCCCTGGCCTCCGAAGCGTTGGCGGTGCCGGTGCTGGTCGGGCTGGGGGTGGATGAGCTGTCCGTCAGTGTGCCACTGATTCCCACCATCAAGGCCGCGGTGCGCGACCTTGATCTGCATAGCTGCCAAACCCTTGCAACCCACGTGCTGGGCCTGGAGGGTGCCAGTCAGGTGCGCGAGGCGCTGCGCCTGTATCAGGCAACCGCCGTTGAAACCTCACCTGTCATGGAGCACTGAACATGTTCGAGAAATTGCAGCGGGCGTTCTGGAAAGCCCTGACCCCGGATCTGGTCGCCGAAACGGTGGCGACACCGACGCTGGGGCTCTTGTCGGCCGATGTGCTGAGTGCGTTGGGCGGTGCGAATAACCTCAAATCGCAACAGCGTGTGGCGCTGACGCGGGTGAGGGTGCACTTGCAGGATGCGGGCCGGTTGGATGAGGCGGCATTGAAAGCGTCGGGTGTGCAGGGTGTGATGGTGTTGGCGGGAGGAGTGGTACACCTGCTCACCGGCCTCTGATCCAAGGAGAGATCACAATGTGGGAGAGGGCTTGCCCTCGATGATCGTTCCCACTCCGCGTGGGAACGCCGCTCTGGGCGCTCTGCGTCCGCTCTTAAAGTCGTGACGCAGAGCGTCACCGGATGCATTCCCACGCGGAGCGTGGGGAACGATCAGAATCGCAACAGCGGGTGAGGGTGCACTTGCAAGATGCGGGCCGGTTGGATGAGGCGGCATTGAAAGCGACGGGTGTGCAGGGTGTGATGGTGTTGGCGGGAGGAGTGGTCCACCTGATCACCGGCCTCTGATCCAAGGAGAGATCACAATGTGGGAGAGGGCTTGCCCTCGATGATCGGTCCCACGCTCCGCGTGGGAACGCCGCTCTGGACGCTATGCGTCCGCTCTTAAAGTCGTGACGCAGAGCGTCACCGGATGCATTCCCACGCGGAGCGTGAGGAACGATCATAACGGCGGGGTTTCTTCCGGCGGCTTGGTCTTGTCCACACCCGGCACATGCAGGTTGCCTTCGACCACCTGGTTGCCTTCCAGCTGCGGCTGGGTCACCCAGGTGAGAATGTCGTAGTAACGCCGGATGTTCGCCACGAAGTGCACCGGTTCACCGCCGCGTGCGTAGCCGTAGCGGGTTTTGCTGTACCACTGCTTCTGCGACAGGCGCGGCAGCATTTTTTTCACGTCCAGCCACTTGTTCGGGTTCAAGCCTTCTTTTTTTGCCAGCAGCCGCGCGTCGTCCAGGTGGCCGGTGCCCACGTTGTAGGCCGCGAGGGCGAACCAGGTGCGATCCGGCTCGGCGATGCTGTCGTCCAGTTCGTTTTTGATCCTGGCCAGGTACTTGGCGCCGCCCATGATGCTTTGCTTGGCGTCCAGCCGGTTGGACACGCCCATTGCCTGGGCGGTGTTCTGGGTCAGCATCATCAGGCCGCGCACGCCGGTCTTGGAGGTGACCGCCGGCTGCCAGAGTGACTCCTGGTAGCCGATGGCGGCCAATAGGCGCCAGTCGACCTTTTCTTCCTTGGCGTAGGCCCGGAAGTGCTTTTCGTACTTGGGCAGGCGCTGCTGCAAATGCTGGGCAAAGGTGTAGGCGCCGACGTAGCCGAGCACATCGACATGCCCGTAGTAGCGGTCTTTGAGCCGTTGCAGGGTGCCATTCTTTTGCACCTTGTCGAGGTAACCGTTGATTTCGTTGAGCAGGCTGTTGTCGTCACCGGCGGCCACGGCCCAGCTCTGGTTGCTGGCATCGCCCAGGTCGAACGCGACGCGCACATTGGGAAAGTACACCTGGTTCATCGCCACTTCGTTGGAGTCCACCAGGGTCAGGTCGATTTGCCCTTCGTCGACCATGCGCAGCAGGTCGACCACCTCGACGGCGTCGGATTCTTCGTATTCGATGGCGGGATTCTGCTTTTTAAGCTCGGCCAGTTGTTCGGCGTGGGTGCTGCCCTTGAGCACCATGATCTTCTTGCCCACCAAGTCCGCCGCATTGGTCGGGCGCGACTGGCCGTTACGGTAGATAACCTGCGGGGTCACTTCCAGGTACGGGTGGGAGAAACGTACCTGCTGCTGGCGCTCCTGGCTGCTGACCAGGCCGGCGGCGGCGAGCACCGGGCCGTTGGGTTTGCCCAACTGGCCGAACAGGTCGTCAAGGTTGTCGGCGGTCTCGATTTCCAGCTTCACCCCCAGGTCATCGGCAAAACGCTTGACCAGTTCGTATTCGAAACCGGTTTCACCGTTGCGGTCCTGGAAATAAGTCGCCGGGCTGTTTCGGGTAATCACCCGCAATACGCCATCCTCCTTGATTCGCTCGAGCGTGCTGGGCTTATCAACACAGGCGCTGAGCATCAGGAAGAGTCCGGTTGCGATAAGCCATCTGGCGCATCGCGGGCGCAAAGCAGTTGGGGAGAACATCTGCGCAGTATACGCAAACGGCCCACGGCGCCATATCTCGACAGCGGCGGACTTGTCTGCTAGCGCCGCTGAAACTGTGCTGCAGCCCGCAGAAATGGGCATTGGCGGGCGATTGTGACGGTTAAAATAACTGCGCCCAATAGCGGCGATAACGCGTCGGCGGCCTGCAATGTCGGCCAACTGACGTTCGGCAGCGGCCAGCGGTGCCGTTTCGGGTGCCGTTGGCGGCGGTTTACGCTAGAATGCACGGCCTCAAAGCACACCCCTTCCCGAGGCTGTCCCGAAGATGTTGATCCTGCGCGGCGCTCCTGCCCTTTCTGCCTTTCGCCACAGCAAACTCCTTGAGCAACTGAGCCAGAAGGTTCCAGCTGTTACAGGCCTGTATGCTGAATTTGCTCACTTCGCCGACGTAACCGGCGTCTTGACCGCCGACGAACAGCAAGTGCTGGCACGCCTTCTGAAGTACGGTCCCAGCGTTCCCGTTCAAGAGCCCACCGGCCGCTTGTTCCTGGTTCTGCCACGGTTCGGCACCATCTCGCCCTGGTCGAGCAAGGCCAGCGATATCGCCCGTAACTGCGGCCTGTCGAGCATCCAGCGCCTGGAACGCGGTATCGCCTTCTACGTCGCCGGGCAGTTCAGCGACGCCGAAGCCGAGCTGATCGCCAGCAGCCTGCACGACCGCATGACCCAGATCATCGTCGGCCAGCTGGAACAGGCCGCCGGCCTGTTCAGCCACGCCGAGCCCAAGCCGCTGACCGCGATCGACGTGCTCGGCGGTGGCCGCGCCGCCCTCGAGAAGGCCAACACCGAACTGGGCCTGGCCCTGGCCGAAGACGAGATCGACTACCTGGTCAACGCCTTCAACGGCCTCAAGCGCAACCCGCACGACATCGAACTGATGATGTTCGCCCAGGCCAACTCCGAGCATTGCCGTCACAAGATCTTCAACGCCAGTTGGGACATCGACGGCGAAAGCCAGGAAAAAAGCCTGTTCGGCATGATCAAGAACACCTACGTGATGCACAGCGAAGGCGTTCTGTCGGCTTATAAGGACAACGCCTCGGTGATCGTCGGCAGCGTTGCCGGCCGTTTCTTCCCGGACCCGGAAACCCGCCAGTACGGCGCGGTGCAGGAGCCGGTGCACATCCTGATGAAGGTCGAGACCCACAACCACCCGACCGCGATTGCCCCGTTCCCTGGCGCAGCTACCGGTTCGGGCGGCGAAATCCGTGACGAAGGTGCCACCGGCCGTGGCGCCAAGCCCAAGGCGGGCCTCACCGGTTTCACCGTGTCCAACCTGCAGATCCCGGGCTTCGAACAGCCTTGGGAAGTGCCGTACGGCAAGCCTGAGCGCATCGTCACCGCGCTGGACATCATGATCGAAGGCCCGCTCGGCGGCGCGGCGTTCAACAACGAATTCGGGCGTCCGGCGCTCACCGGTTACTTCCGTACCTTCGAACAGTCCATCACCACCCCGCGTGGCGACGAGGTGCGCGGTTACCACAAGCCGATCATGTTGGCCGGCGGCATGGGCAACATCCGTGAAGAACACGTCAAGAAAGGCGAGATTCTGGTCGGCTCCAAGCTGATCGTGCTCGGCGGCCCGGCAATGCTGATCGGCCTGGGCGGCGGCGCGGCTTCCTCCATGGCCACCGGCACCAGCTCGGCGGACCTGGACTTCGCTTCGGTACAGCGCGAAAACCCTGAGATGGAGCGCCGCTGCCAGGAAGTCATCGACCGTTGCTGGCAGTTGGGTGACAAGAACCCGATCAGCTTCATCCACGACGTCGGCGCGGGCGGTCTGTCCAACGCCTTCCCGGAACTGGTCAACGACGGCGACCGCGGTGGCCGCTTCGAACTGCGCAACATTCCAAACGACGAGCCGGGCATGGCCCCGCACGAAATCTGGAGCAACGAATCCCAGGAACGCTACGTACTGGCGGTCGGCCCTGACGACTTTGCGCGCTTCCAGGCCATCTGCGAGCGCGAGCGCTGCCCGTTTGCCGTGGTCGGCGAAGCCATTGCCGAGCCGCAGTTGACCGTCACCGACAGCCACTTCGGCAACAGCCCGGTGGACATGCCGCTCGAAGTGCTGCTGGGCAAAGCCCCGCGCATGCACCGTTCGGCGGTACGTGAAACCGAGTTGGGCGATGATTTCGACCCAAGCGCCCTGGACCTGGCCGACAGCATCGAACGCGTGCTGCATCACCCGGCCGTGGCGAGCAAAAGCTTTCTGATCACCATCGGCGACCGCACCATCACCGGCCTGGTGGCCCGTGACCAAATGGTCGGCCCGTGGCAGGTGCCGGTGGCCGACGTGGCCGTCACCGCCACCAGTTTCGACGTCTATACCGGTGAAGCCATGGCCATGGGCGAACGCACCCCGTTGGCCCTGCTGGACGCTCCGGCGTCGGGCCGCATGGCCATTGGCGAAACCCTCACCAACATCGCCGCGTCGCGCATCGGCAAGCTGTCCGACATCAAATTGTCGGCCAACTGGATGTCCGCCGCCGGTCACCCCGGTGAAGACGCGCGCCTGTACGACACCGTTAAAGCGGTCGGCATGGAACTGTGCCCGGAGCTGGGCATCACCATCCCGGTGGGCAAGGACTCGATGTCCATGGCCACCCGCTGGAACGAAGACGGCACCGACAAGAGCGTCACCTCGCCGCTGTCGCTGATCGTCACCGGTTTCGCGCCGGTCACCGATATCCGCCAGACCCTGACCCCGCAACTGCGCATGGACAAGGGCACCACCGACCTGGTGCTGATCGACCTGGGCCGTGGCCAGAACCGCATTGGCGCCTCGATCCTGGCGCAGACCCACGGCAAACTCGGCAAGCAGGCCCCGGACGTCGACGACGCCGAAGACCTCAAAGCCTTCTTCGCCGTGATCCAGGGCCTCAACGCCGACGGCCACCTGTTGGCCTACCATGACCGTTCCGACGGCGGCCTGCTGACCAGTGTGGTCGAGATGGCCTTCGCCGGTCACTGCGGTCTGAACATCGTGCTCGACAGCGTTGCCGAGGATGCGTCCGAGATCAACGGCATCCTGTTCAACGAGGAGTTGGGTGCGGTGATCCAGGTACGCCAGGACGCGACCCCGGATGTGCTGGCTCAGTTCAGCGCCGCCGGCCTGGCCGATTGCGTGGCGGTGATCGGTCAGCCGATCAACAACGGCGAAATCAACATCTCGTTCAACGGCGACACCGTGTTCACCGGCCAGCGCCGTCTGCTGCAACGCCAGTGGGCCGAGACCAGCTACCAGATCCAACGCCTGCGCGATAACGCCGACTGCGCCGAGCAGGAATTCGACGTGATCCTGGAAGAAGACAATCCGGGCCTGAGCACCAAGCTCAGCTTCGACGTCAACCAGGACATCGCCGCGCCGTACATCAAGAAGGGCATTCGCCCACAGGTGGCCGTGCTGCGTGAGCAGGGCGTCAACGGTCAGGTGGAAATGGCGGCCGCGTTCGACCGCGCCGGTTTCAATGCGATCGACGTGCACATGAGCGATATCCTCGCCGGTCGCGTCGACCTCAACGAGTTCAAGGGCCTGGTGGCCTGCGGTGGTTTCTCCTACGGCGACGTGCTGGGTGCCGGCGAAGGCTGGGCCAAGTCGGCGCTGTTCAACAGCCGTGCCCGCGATGCGTTCCAGGGGTTCTTCGAGCGCAACGACAGCTTCACCCTGGGTGTGTGCAACGGTTGCCAGATGATGTCCAACCTCAGCGAACTGATCCCGGGCAGCGAGTTCTGGCCGCACTTTGTGCGCAACCGCTCCGAGCAGTTCGAAGCCCGTGTGGCCATGGTGCAGGTGCAGGAGTCCAACTCGATCTTCCTGCAAGGCATGGCCGGTTCGCGCATGCCGATCGCCATCGCCCACGGTGAAGGCCATGCCGAGTTCGCCAGCGAAGAAGCGTTGCTCGAAGCCGACCTGTCCGGCACCGTGGCTCTGCGATTCGTCGACAACCACGGTAAAGTCACCGAGACCTACCCGGCCAACCCCAACGGCTCGCCGCGCGGGATCACCGGCCTCACCAGCCGCGACGGTCGCGTGACCATCATGATGCCGCACCCGGAGCGTGTGTTCCGTGCCGTGCAGAACTCGTGGCGCCCGGAAGAGTGGGACGAAGACGGCGCCTGGATGCGCATGTTCCGCAACGCGCGCGCGTGGGTGAACTAAGGCGGTGTACAAGCTCAGCTTCTTCGTGCCCGACAGCCATGTGGAGACGGTGAAAGCCGCCGTCTTCGAAGCCGGCGGCGGGCGCATCGGCGACTACGACAGCTGCGCCTGGCAAGTGCTGGGCCAGGGCCAGTTTCGCGCGTTGGACGGCAGCCAGCCGTTTATCGGGCAAGTGGGTCAGGTTGAAGTGGTCGAAGAGTGGAAGGTCGAGCTGGTGGTGGCGGATGAGCTGATCGGGGCGGTGGTGGCCGCGCTCAAACTCAGTCACCCGTACGAAACACCGGCGTATGAGGTGTGGCAGCTGGCGGACTTTTGAGCCGCCCGCTGCAACCACGGGAAACCCGCTGGGCCAGTCTGGCCAGCGGGTTTTTTGTTGACTGCGTTTCAGGGCGCGGGTGTCAGGTGCACCTCGGCCTTGAGCGTTTCGATCAGAATGCCCAGGTCTTCAAAGCGCCGTGCATCGAAGCCCCAGCGGTTGATGAAAAACAGCCCGTTATCGTCCACCTGGATGGGTGTGGAAATAATCTCTCCCGTGCTGGAGTGATGCAGCAAATGGGTCTCGGCGGCCGAAGGGCGCTCGATCAGGAAGTGACCGGGTTGGTTCAGGCGTGACCGGTCAACCGGGACAAAAGGCGCAGGCGCCTCGGTGGTGGCGACCTCGACCTCCAGCTTGAAGTCGCTGCGCACCGCCTTCCAGCGTCCGGGCACACTTTCTTGCTTGACCTCCCAGAAACCAGGATGAATGCGTTTGCCCAAGCCAGATGCGGTGTCTTGCACATGCAGGCTGACTGCATCCTGCAGTTGCACCAGGCCGGGAACGCTCTGGTAAGTATTGGTATGCGAGCTGCCGACGAAGGCCACCCACTTATGAGGACCGTGGCGGGCCTGGTCGTCTTGAATAACTCGCGAGGCGAAGTAGTTGAACATCTGTGTCCGGGATTTGCCATTGCCGCGCAAGCCGCGCAGGTGATAGCTGGCGGTGCAGTCCAGTGCCCGTACGCGAATACCGTGCTTGGCCGCAGCCTGGATGGTGTTCGAGTAGGTATCAAGGCCCCTATACCTAGGCATATGGCCGCCGTCTTGAGCTTTCAAATAAGACTTGAGACGTTCCGGAAAGCGTTGAGTGCGATGGAATATGTCCAGCTCGGCCTGGTGCAAATCCGTCAGCAGGTGTTCGACGTAGAGTGTCTGGAAGCCTGCTTCCTTGATGCTTTTCATATGGGTCCTGAGCAGCGCTTTGCTTGACTGTGCATTGTGCGCTTCACCGATCACCAACCCGGAGAAAGGCCCGTCCGCCACTTGCTTGAGAAACGATTCCAGCGTTACCTCGGCCGGTACCGTCGGCAATATGGGGCGCGGTGCGGGCGCATAGTCGGTGAAGAAGTGCTCGGCGGCTTCCTTCAGGCGTGAGCGGGTTTTCTGGAAGGCATTGAACGCCTCGACGTGAAGTGGGCTGGAGGGCCCGTAGCGGGTGTCCAGGCCGCGGGGGTGCATCGACAACTCGGCCAGGGTTGCATGATGCTCGGCTACTGAATCGAACTCACTGAAATGCTGCGTCGCCGCACGAGGGCTAGCAGCGGAGGCGGGCGGCGCTTCGGCGGCCTTGTAGGCGGTCTGCAGCGTGAGCTTATAGTCGCCCTTGGCCAAGGCATCCCCCGGTATGGCTCCGGCGGCGTCCGCCCAGATACCCACCGGTTGGCCGGCGGAGACGTCTTGAATGCGCAACGCGACGGTTTTATGCAGGTCCGCAAGCCCGGGCACCTGTTCGAACGTGCTCATGCGGGTCTGATCCACCAGGGCCACCCAGCGTTCATCGGGCGCGGCGGCGACGTCGGCTTCGAGCAGGCGATGCGAGTAGAAATTGCGCAAGTTGTTGCTGCGCGGGGTGGTGGGCGCGGTCTCACCCAATTGCAGGGCGTCTTCCAATTGGTATGACGTCGAGGCATCCAGCGGCAATAGCTTCACCCCTTTTTCACGCGCCTTGCGCGCCAGGGCCAGGTACGAGTATTGAGCGCCCTGGCTGAAACCCAAGGCCTTGTCGACGGCCGCCAAGTGTTTTTCGATATGCCGCCAGGATTTACCGGCGTTGAACTTATCCAGCTTGAGGCGGAACACATCGGCCGGCAGGTATTCCACGTACAGGCGCTTGAGGCCTTGTCGGACCAGCGCATCCATGTTGTCGATCAGGAACTGCTTACTGGCGATGGAGGCGGCAACCTGGCCGATGATCCAGCCTGAACGTTCTTTGAACAACTGCTGGATGATGTGTTCGGCGCTGGCACTGGCCTCGAACAGGAGCACGTCGACACGCGGGACAATCGGCTCCAGCGCATCGAAAAAAGCCTTGGCATCGCGGGTCAGCCGTTCAACCTGCTGCAGGTAGAGCGTGCGGATCGGGCGCAGTTCGTCGATGACTGTCGGCAGAGCGTGCAACGGGCTATTGGTCGCCCACTCGCTTTGTGCCATCAGGTCGGCCTTGAGCTGCGGGTCCATTACCCGTTCAAGATCACGCCAGTGTTTGGCAGGCATTTCATAAGGCTTGAGTGTCTCGGGCGAGTTCGGGAGTTTTTCAAACTTGGGCGCGCCGCCCGACACGCCACTGCGCACCCATCCACCGTCGGCGGTCGGCGTTGCCAGGCGGGTGGTCGACCGCAGTTGCCCGCTGGTCGGGTCCAGTCGGTACAACAGGTAACGCCCCAATACATCCGGTGTTTTGGGCGCCCAATGTGGCTGGCCGTAGAAGAGCACCGGCTGCATGTTCGAGAGCGCCGGCCGGGCGCTTTCCAGGGTCTGCAGGCGGTTCATGGCCCGGGCATGTTCGGGGCTGGCGGCCGGTAGGCGCGACGGACGGCTAAATCGTGGCAGTGCGCGCAACGCCGGGCGCAGGTCGGTCAGCAGGCCGCCGGCGCTGTTGAACAAGTAGCCCATGAAGTGCTCAAAGGCGCCAGCGTTGTCGCCCTGGTGATAAGCGTGCAGGGCGAGCATGGCGTCCTTGAAGGCCAGCAACAGGCCGGTAGCCAGACTCACGAGCGGGAAGGGGGCGGTGGCAACGGCCGCTATCCACTCCACACAGCTCCAGACGATCGCGCCGATCATCTGCGTGCGGTCCGATGTCGAACCTCGGACGTCATCGATCCGGCGCTGCAATTTCATGTTGTACAAGGCTTGGCGCAGGTCGAGCAGTGGGGTTACGCGACGGGTGGAGTCGTAGCGCGCAGGGCTGATATCGGTTTTATTCAGGTGTTCAGGCAGCGCTTTGCGTGCGTTTTCCAGGAAGCTTCGCATACGAACCTGGGACTGTCGGGCCATGCGACTGCAAAGGTACTCGATCATGCCTGGCTGCTTTTTCAACAGGTAATTGAACTGCCGCGCTTCGCGAAACTGAATGCCATCCGGAGCCTGGGGCGTGTAAAGCAGGACGGGGTTGTCGGCATGGCTGAACAACAGGGTATCGATTACCCATTCACCGTCCACCATCAGGCGGTGGATGGCGTAGTTGCCACGGGTGCGGGCCGATGTATCGCCCAGGCTGGCGATGCTTTTTTCCAACCAGTCCAAGTCCACTGCGGCGATGTGCCCTTGCAATCGCGATTCCAGCGCGGCGCTGTGCATGTGCAGCTGGGTGATCGCCAGGGTTGCGTTGCGCCGGTAGGCATAACCCTGGCTGTCTGGGCTCAGTAGTTCAGCGCGGACTTTGTCGATATACCGTTGGCCGATCCATACCCCCGTGACCGAGCGCGCTACTGTTTGCGCGGTCAAGGTGCTCAAGTCGATGCCTTCGGGTCCCTTGAACGTCGCCGAGCGCGAGAATTTTTCATCGAGAAAACCGATGCCATCGGCATAGCCATCGCGGAACAACTGGGTGTATGTCAAGGGTGGCGGCGTCCAGGTGCCCACCAGCGAAGGTGGCGAGTAGGCCCATACCGTATCCGGATCGACATCGTTACCGGAACGCCCCAGCAACTGGTTCAGTTGCCGCTTGGCCTGTTCGTGCAGGTACGTGGTGAAGCTGGGAAACGTCGACAGGGACAACGGTTCGTCGGTGTAGGCGCGCAAGGCGCCCTCGGCATCCTCGGCCAGCGTCAGGAGTTTTCGCCTGATAGCCTCGGTGGTTGAGCGATACCAGGCCGGTGTGCCGAAGTCGTAGTCATCCGTGCGCGTGGTGAGCACGTGTTCGGCCATGGATGTCAGGCACTGGCGCTGGCTGTCGGCCGGGCTGAAGGTGATTTCGGCGTATTCCTGTGCATGGGGCTTGAAGCTCAGGCCGGTGAGCACTTGCTTCATGGCTTTTTGAAAGCGCAAGGGCACTCGGCTGATCAGGTAGTCGGTCAGCGTACCGGGCGCGGCCTTCACGCCATTGTCCATGGCCCACCCCAGGATGTGCTGCTGGCAGGCCCTGTCGGAATCAAACACCTGGAACTGTTGCTCGCGAGGCGCGCCTGGCGTGCACAACAGCACGCGGGTGACGTGGCCCTGCGGATTTTTCTGGCGCAGTGCCCACATGTCTTGAAGCTGGGCGCCGTGGAGTGAGAGCGTGTTGGCGCTGAGCACCGTGGTGCTCTCCGGGGTGTCGGGACCTTGGCGCAGGCGCTGGATCAGTTGGAAATCATCTTCACCGAGGTGGCCTTGCAGCACGGCGATGTAGGCAAGGGCGTTGATCCGCTGTTCGAGCAGACGTTCGATAGCGTGCCGCACTTCTTCCCGGTGATGCAGCTCGTGCTGTACAGGGGCGAAGGCGACACGCGGGTGCAGGGTTTTCAACTGGTCGACGAGCCATGTCGGGGTCAGGTCAGCGTAGCGCTCGGGCAATGGCGCGTCATCGCAGGTGAGCGTGGTCTGGCTGAGGAAGTCCGAGCCGAACTGTTCGTCGCCGTCATGCAGGCCGCGCAATGCCAGCTCAGTCAACGTATGGGTCTGCTCGTAATGCCCCACGCCTGTAACGAAACGGCGCGTGCTGACTTGCAGGTGTTCCGGCTCCAGGTCGTGGATAGCCAAATCATCGCTCAAACGCTCAAGCCACTCATGGCGTGCCAGGGTGTGCGGGGTGGCGGCGGGGCCGAGCAGGCTCAACAGGGTGTGGCGCGCCTGGTCGTACTCGGCCAGGTGCTGCGCCAACGTCGCACGGCGTGCCTCGCTGGCGCTGCGGTACCAGGCCGGGGCGCTGTAGCGCAGGCAGCGTTCGAGCAAGGCCTGGGCGCGCAGCTCCAGGCGCGCATCGAGGTCGGGCAGGGCGGCGGCGATGGCGCGGTCCAACTCGTCGATCAGTTGCGCAGCATTCTGCGTGGGGTTGTCGGCCAGGCTCAGGGCCCGCTCGACATCCGCGCTGCGCTTGTCGACCAGCGCCTGGAACGTGTGTTCGAACAGCGGTTTATCGACGATGGGCGACAGCATCAACGGCCAGATGCCGGCGGCCGTCAGCGCCTGGTAACGGGCCGGCAGCAGGCTCATGAGTTCCTCGCGGCCGCTGCGGTGGTCGAGGCTCTTGAGTAAATGCTTATTCAGGTCGGCCAGCGAGTCGAATGACTCGATCCCGCGCAGCGGGGTGAACAGCATCACCTGGCCCACGCCTTGCGTCGTGGTCAGCGCAGTCACTACGGGGCTGTTGAGCTGCGTAACGACGAACGCGCCGGCCAGCTCCACCGTTGCCTGCTGGTAGGTGAACTGCAACGCGTACAGCCCGGGGCGCAGGGTCGGGCCCAGCGGCACTTTGCCGAGGATTTCACCTTCCTGCGGGTGCAACAGACGATCCTGCACGCCGAGCCTGGCTTCGTTACCCAGGGCAGTAAAACCCGCCTCAAAGACCATGAAAGACTTGCGTGGCTTGCCATCGACCTGCTCCCGCAGGTCCATTTCCAGCAGTTGCTTATTCAACGTGGCCTTGAGCTCGGCAAGCAGGGTTTGCCCGCCGGCGCTTTGCAGGTCGAGGTTGTGCAAGGCTTGGTAGTGGCTGCGACCCTTGGCGATGAACGCTTGGTGATAGGGCTTGAGGATACCGTTCAGGCGCTCCAGGTAACGCAGTTCCTGCGACGGCTCGGCCTGCGGCAGCAACGGTGCCTGAGCCTTGAGCAAATGATGGCCGATCTGGTTGAGGTAGCCTTTGATGTCGTCAAAGGACGGGCTGGTCGTGCTCACGGGTACGCGCTCCATGCGAGGGGTAGAGCCCTCAGCATGGAGAACCGTGGTGGGCGGCAGGCCGTAAATAAGTAGCGGGAACAGGCGCAGGGGCGCATGGCAACTGTCAGGTCGGCGGGCTTGCCGGTGACGGCCATGGGGTATCTACACAGCTTCGGTGAACATAAGCTGAGAAATGAGGTTCTTGTGGCAAGCAGGCTTGCCCTGCGCTGGGCTGCGAAGCGGCCCCACTCCAGACAATGTGGTTTTATCTGGTACACCGAGGCGCTTGATTTGGGGGCTGCTTCGCAGCCCAGCGCAGGGCAAGCCTGCTCACCACAGAGTTATGTGTCGGCCTTCAAAATTTGCGGATACCTATGCTGTAACTGCGTTGGAATAGTCGCTTCGGACATTTCCGACAAGTCTTTCAGGTTGTCCCTCGGAACTCGCATAACTAACCTCCCCCAGTCGCTGCCAATTCAGCGACCGGGACTGCAAGCCCGCCGAAACCTCACCAGTCAGTCATAAGCGCCTTTATAATCGCGGCGCTTTTTCATGGTCGCCATTTATGGCGGCTGTGTGCGGGAGACCTTCGGGTCTACCGAGGTTTTCTGGTGACTCGGTCTTGCAGGCCCGCACACGGCTGCCACCCATCATCTGCAAGTGATGCTGGTAGCTCTTACTTCACACCAGAGGTTTACCATGATCAAAGACAGTCCAAATCCCCCAACTGACTCTCTACCCACCGACCAGCTTTTCAGCGTACGGCTCAGTCTCGATAGCGAAACTTTACTCGCCAATGCCGCCCAGGATATTGCTTCGGTACAGGCGCTGACGGGGCACTTGGCTTTTGAAGTCGACGGCACGCAGCGAAATGTCGTGCTGTGCATTCACCGGATGTTGGAAGGAATCCAGTTAATGGTGGACCGCATGCTGGATTTGAATGAGGTGCCCGAACTCAAATCATCAGGCGCCCGTTAAGCCCATTCGCGAGCAAGCCCGCTCCCACATTTTGAGCTGTTAATACAGTCGAAATGTAGGAGTGGGCTTGCTCGCGAAGAGGCCTTTTCAACGATGAAGCTTTAAGCCCCCGTCCTGATCTGCTGAGCACCGACCAACCGCTCCAACGCCTCGCCCAATCCCGGTGCCTTGTCACCCATCAACAGGTGCCAAACCCCGTTTTCCAGTCGGCTGACACCCTGGCAACCCAGGGCAGTGAGATCAGCTTCGGACAACACCGAATCATCCCTCAGCGCCACCCGCAATCGCGTCATCGCCACGGCTTCCAACTGCCGCACATTCTCTCGGCCACCCAGGGCGCTCAGCCACTTTTCGGCTTCCTGCACATCCACCGTCAGCGGTTTATCCACAGGTGCCGCCGCTGCCGGCGTGCTGCCAACAAAGGACGGCATAGCGAGGCGAATTTCATCGGCGATGCTGTCGGCCATCGGCCCGACCACGACCTGCAAACTCCCACCATTGCCGGGCCGCACCACGGCCATGGCGCCCAGCGCTTTGAGGTCGGCATCCACCGCCTTGTTACGGTCGACCATGTCCAGGCGCAGGCGCGTGGTGCAGGCGCCGACGCTCAGCAGGTTGTCCGCGCCGCCCAATGCGCGGATGTACGCCGTGGCGCGTTGGTTGTCGCTCATCGTTTCAGCCTGCGCCACCTGGATATCTTCACGGCCCGGCGTCTTCAGGTTGAAGCGGCGAATGCAATAGCTGAATACCGAGTAGTAGATCGCCGCATAGGCCAGCCCCACCGGCACCACCAGCCAGCCGTTGGTGGACTTGCCCCAGCCCAGCACCATGTCGATAAAGCCACCGGAGAAGGTAAAGCCCAGGTGGATGTTCAGCATGTTGGTGATCGCCATCGACAGGCCGGTCAGCACGGCATGGATCAGGTACAAAAACGGCGCCAGAAACATAAAGGCGAATTCGATCGGCTCGGTCACGCCGGTCAAAAATGAGGTCAGCGCCATCGACAGGAAAATCCCGCCCATCACCTTGCGCCGCTCCGGCAAGGCGTTGCGGTACATCGCCAGGCACGCGGCGGGCAGGCCGAACAGCATCACCGGGAACATGCCGGTCATGAACTGGCCGCCCTTGGGGTCGCCGGCAAAATAGCGGGTCAGGTCGCCCGTCACCACCGCGCCGGTGGCCGGGTCGGTAAAGCTGCCGAACACGAACCAGGCCATATTGTTGAGGATGTGGTGCAGGCCGGTGACGATCAGCAGGCGGTTGAACACACCGAACACAAATGCGCCGAGGCTGCCGCTTTCCATCAGCAGCACCCCGAAGCTGTTGATGCCGTGCTGGATCGGCGGCCAGATCAGGCCGAACACCACGCCCAGGCCCACGGCCGAAAACCCGGTGACGATGGGTACAAACCGTCGCCCGCCGAAGAACGCCAGGTATTCCGGCAACTTGATGTCCTTGAAGCGGTTGTACAACGCGCCGGCCATCAAGCCGCTGGCGATACCCGCAAGCATGCCCATATTGATGGTGCTGTCCATCACCTTGAGGGTGGAGATCATCACCAGATAACCGATGGCCCCGGCCAATCCGGCGGTGCCGTTGTTGTCGCGGGCAAAGCCCACGGCGATGCCGATGGCGAAGATCAGCGCCAGGTTGGCGAAGATCGCCTGGCCGGCGTCGTGCATCACCGCGATGTTCAGCAGGTCGGTGTCGCCCAGGCGCAGCAAGAGGCCGGCGATCGGCAGGATTGCGATCGGCAGCATCAGTGCCCGGCCCAGGCGTTGCAGGCCTTCAATGAAGTATTGATACATGGCGTGTCTCCTTTTTTCTTGTTGTTGTCAGCTCAGCGGCCAGTGGTGTTGACAGGCGTGGCGAACGGCTTTGGCGCTGCTCAGGTCGAGCAGCTCTTGGCTCAATTGCCGGCATTGCGCCGCGTCCAAGTGGCGGACGCGGTCCTTGATTTCGCCGATCTGCAGCGGGCTCACCGACAGCTCGCGTACGCCCAGGCCAACCAGTACCGGCGTGGCCAGAGGATCGGAGGCGAGGGCACCGCACACACCGACCCAACGCCCATGCTGGGCGGCGCCGGCGCAGGTCTGGGCGATCAGCCGCAGCAGTGCCGGGTGCAAGGCATCCACCCGCGCGGCGAGGCCGGCGTGGTCGCGGTCCATGGCCAGGGTGTACTGGGACAGGTCATTGGTGCCGATCGAGAGGAAATCCGCATGCTCGGCCAGTTGCTCGGCCATCAGCGCGGCGGCGGGCACTTCGATCATCACCCCGAGTTCAGGGCGCTGGGTCAGTTCCAGCTCCGCGCACAGCTCATCCAGGCGCTGGCGGACCTGCAGCAGCTCGTCCACCTCACTGACCATCGGCAACAGGATCCGACAACGCGCCAACGGGCGCACTTGCAGCAGCGCACGCAGTTGCTGGTCGAGCAGTTCCGGCCGTACCTGGGCCATGCGAATGCCGCGCAGGCCCAGCACCGGGTTGGCCTCGACGGGCAGTGGCAGGTAGTCGAGCTGCTTGTCGCCACCCACGTCGATGGTGCGGATGATCACCGACTTGTCGCCCATGGCATCCAATACCGCTTGATAGGCTTGGCGCTGCTCCTGTTCATCCGGCGCGGTGCGGCGGTCGACGAACAGGAACTCGGTGCGCAGCAGGCCGACGCCATCGGCACCGTTTTCAAACGCCACCTGGGTTTCGGCACTGGAGGCCACATTGGCGGCCACCTCAATGCTCGCATCGTCGAGGGTGCGCGCGGGCTGTCGAGCCTGGGCCTGTTGCTGTTGACGCCGCAGTTGCTGCGCGTCGCGAATCTGGTGCACTTGGGCGTGGCGCGCCTCGCTGGGCGCCAGTTCCAGGCGGCCGTTGGCGGCGTCGAGCACCACGCGCTGGCCCTGGGGCACGTCGAGCACGTCGGCGCCCAGCGCGACCACACAGGGAAGGCCTTTAGCGCGCGCCAGGATCGCGACATGGGACGTGGCCCCGCCTACTGCCATGCAGATGCCCGCCGCTTGCTGCGCGCTCAGTTGCAACAGGTCCGAAGGCGTCAACTCGTGCGCGCTGACAATCGAACCGGCCGGCAATTCGACGTGCCAGGCCTCGCCCAGCAATGCGCGCAGCACGCGTTGCTGCAGGTCGCGCAGGTCGTTGGCACGTTCGGCAAACAAGGGTTTACCCAATGCGAGCAACACCGTGCATTGGGCCTGGATGGCATCGCGCCAGGCATGAGTGGCGGCGCTGCCGTGTTCGATGGCGGCGGTGGCGGCTTCGACCAGGGCAGGGTCTTCCAGCAGGGCGAGGTGGGCGGCGAAGATCTCTTCTTCCTCGACATGCTGGCGCTGGCGAGCGTGGTCCAGGGTGGCGCGGATTTCACTGCGCACTTGCTCCAGGGCGGTGTCCAGGCGTTGCCGTTGGTCGTCGACCACGTGTGTGCCGATATCCGCCGGCAGTTCGATGCCGGCGAGGCGGAACAACGGCCCGCACACCAGGCCGGGCGCCGCGCACACGCCCTGCAGCACGTTGGCTTCGTTGCTGGCCCGGCGTGGTGGCGCCGCTACAGGTGCGACGTGTTGTGCTGTGACCGGAACTGACAAGGCGGCAATCAATGCCTGCAACGCCGCTTCGCCGTCCGTACCACGGCAGCTGACCCGCACTTCATCACCCTCGCCGATCCCCAAGCCCATCAAGCCAACCAGGCTGTCGCACGGCGCCGATTTATCGCCGTAATGCAAGCGTGCCTGGCTGCTGAAACCCAGTGCGGTTTTGCGGATCAGCGCCGCAGGGCGCGCATGCAGACCGCCCCGATGGGTGATACGCACGCTGGCGCTGGCTTCAGCGCTCACGTTATCCACAGCGGTTTCGTCGCCGACGGTCGAGCGAGCGAGTACCCGCATCAGCGGCTCGCCGACCTTGACCGTTTTACGCGCCAGAGGCTGCAGCTCGAACTGTTCGCCATTGGTCAGGATGATCAGGCTGACCAAACTTTTGCACCGGCGCGCAAGGCGATCCAGATCAAACTGCACCAGCGCCTGGCCGTTTGTCACTCGCGCGCCGTCCTTGACCAGCAACGCAAAGCCTTCGCCGTTCAGTTCCACGGTATCGATGCCCACATGCATGAGCAGTTCGGCACCGTTGTCGGCGCGGATCGTCAGCGCGTGGCCGGTGCGCGCGACATGAATGATCACCCCGTCACAGGGGGCATGCAGGCAGTCGTTCAACGGGTCGATGGCAATGCCGTCGCCCATGGCGTGGCTCGCGAACACCTCGTCGGGGACCTGGCCCAGGGTCAGCACGGGGCCGCTCAGGGGCGCGCTGAGTGTGAGTTCTTTATTGTTGTTGGACATGGGCACGGTACTCATCAGGAAAACACGGCAATCGACTCAGTGAGTGCGAGTGACTTTGCTCAGGTGGCGCGGCTGGTCCGGGTCCATGCCGCGCGCCACGGCCAGGCCGGCGGCCATCACGTAGAAGCTCTGGATCGCCAGGATCGGGTCCAGGCTCGGGTGTTCGGCGCGGCTCAGGGTCAGGTCGCGTTCGGCGATATCGTCCGGCGCGGCCAGCAATACACGGGCGCCGCGTTGGCGCATGTCGGCGGCCAGCGTCAGCAGGCCGGCCTGTTCGGCGCCGCGCGGGGCGAACACCAGCAATGGGTAATTTTCGTCGATCAGCGCCATCGGCCCGTGGCGCACTTCGGCGCTGCTGAAGGCTTCGGCCTGGATTGCCGAGGTTTCCTTGAGTTTGAGCGCGGCTTCCTGGGCGACGGCAAAACCGGCGCCACGGCCGATCACCATCAAGCGCTGACTGTCGCGCAGGGCCTCGACGGCTTGGTGCCAATCCTGTCCGGCGGCGTCGCGCAGGCCCTCAGGCAGCGCCTGGCAGGCTTGCAACAAGTCTGCTTCCTGGTTCCAGTGCCCCACCAATAGGGCGCTGGCACTGAGTGTGGCGATAAAACTTTTGGTGGCGGCCACGCTCAGCTCCGGCCCGGCGCACAGCGGTACGTGGCATTCGCACGCGGCTTGCAGCGGTGACGCTTCAGCGTTGACCAACGAGATGCTCAACGCACCGCGCTTGCGCAGCAGGCGCAGGCTGTCCACCAGGTCCGGACTTTGGCCGGACTGCGAGAACCCGAACGCTACCTGGCCGCTGACCTTCAACGGCGCTTGCAGCAACGTGACCACCGACATCGGTAACGACGCCACCGGAATCCCCACATGCTGCATGGCCAGGTAGGCGAAGTAGCTGGCGGCGTGGTCCGAACTGCCACGGGCGATGGTCATCGCCACCTGCGGCGGCTGGCGGCGCAAGCGGCCGGCGATTTCATCCAGCGGCGGGCCCAGGCGTTGCAGTTGCGCGGCGACCGCGTCAGCGGAGGCGAGGGCCTCTTCAAGCATTTTTGAAGTCAACGGTGTCTCCTTCGACCATTACGTCAGTGAGGTGCAGGGAGCGGTCCAGGCGCACGCAGTCGGCATAGCTGCCGGGTTGCAGGCGGCCGCGTTCTTCCAGGCCCAGGTAGTCCGCCGGAAATTGCGACAGGCGTTGAGAGGCTTCGCTGATGGGCAGGCCGATCTTCACCAGGTTGCGCAGCGCCTGGTCCATGGTCAGCGTGCTGCCCGCCAGGGTGCCGTCGGCCAGGCGCACGCCGCCCAGGCATTTGGTCACGGTGTGGCTGCCCAGCTTGTATTCGCCGTCGGGCATGCCGGCGGCGGCGGTTGAGTCGGTGACGCAGTACAGGCATGGGATCGAGCGCAACGCCACGCGGATGGCGCCTGGGTGCACATGAAGCAGGTCCGGGATCAGCTCGGCGTACTTGGCATGGGCCAGTGCGGCGCCGACGATCCCGGGCTCGCGGTGATGCAGCGGGCTCATGGCGTTGTACAAGTGGGTGAAACTGGTGGCACCGGCGGCGAGGGCGGCGACGCCTTCTTCATAGCTGCCCAGGGTATGACCGATCTGCATGCGTACGCCGCGTTCGCTGAGGGCGCGGATCAACGCATCGTGGCCGGCGATTTCCGGTGCGATGGTGATCACTCGGATCGGCGCCAGGCGCAGATAGGCCTCGACTTCCTCCATCAAGGCGGTGTGGGCGAAATTAGGTTGGGCGCCGAGTTTTCCCGGATTGATGTAGGGACCTTCCAGGTGCACGCCGAGTACACGGGCGCAGCCGGCGGGGCGCTGCTCGCAGAAAGTGCCGAGCTGGCCCAGTACGCGGGAGATCTCGTCCACCGGCGCGGTCATGGTGGTGGCCAGCAGCGACGTGGTGCCGAAGCGCACATGGGTGCGGGTGATCGTCTGGAAGGCGGAGGTGCCTTGCATGATGTCCTTGCCGCCACCGCCGTGCACATGCAGGTCGATAAAGCCCGGTAGCAGGTAGGGCAAATCGTTGTCGGCCGGGTCGCAGGGCGTGCCTTCAATGGCGGTCACCTTGCCATGTGCATGCGCCAGGCGGCCACGAATCCAACCGTCGGGCGTGAGGATATTGTCTTCGGGCATGGCAGTTCTCTAAGGCCGCAGCTCGGCGGCAAAGTCGTATCTGCGCAGCTCCGCTACGAAGTCGTAGTAGTCGTTGCGGCAGTAGGTGTCGGTGATTTCTATCGGTGTGTTGTCGGCGGTGTAACCCACGCGGGTCATCAGCAACATGGCGGTGCCTGGAGCGATGCCCACCAGCGCGGCGAATTCGTCCGAGGCGTTGATCGCCTGAATGTGCTGCAGCGCGCGCATGATGGGTTTGCCGATGCTTTCCAGGTACTCGTAGAGCGAGTTGCCGATGGCTTGCGGCTGTGGAAGAACCGAGGCAGGCATTGTGGTCATTTCAATTGCCATCACCGTGTCGTCAGCCTTGCGCAGCCGCTTGAGGCGCGCCACTTTGTCGGTGGGCGACAAGGCCAGGCGGATCAGCTCTTCGTGGGTTGGCTGGGTGATGTCGCGCTCCAGCCATTGGGAGCTGGGCACAAAGCCCTTGAGACGCAACATCTCGCTGAACCCCGAGAGGCGCGACAGCGGCTGTTCCAGGCGTGGCGTGATAAAGGTCCCGGAGCCTTGGCTGCGGCGGATCAGGCCTTGGGCAAACAGCACCTCGAGTGCCTTGCGGGCCGTGACCCGCGAGATGTTCAACTGCTCACTGAGTGCCCGTTCCGAGGGCAACGCCTGTTCGGATTTCCACTCGCCGGCATGGATCGCGGCTTCCAGCTTATGCGCCAATTGCAGATACAGCGGTGTGGATTGTTTGTCGTCGGGGCGCAGGGCCAGGATGAGATTCATCTGTCAGGTTTCCGATGCGTTATTGGAGTGTTGTCGCCCGGTAGTGGCCGAAAACTAATACCACTTAAATACCATGTCAATGCCGCCAGAACAGTGCGTACAGGGCTTTTAGGGCTCTATTCAGGTGCCTGGTTTGAAGTGGTATTAGAGAGGTCTTCAGCGCGTGCATAACGGCGTAGCCCGCGCGGTGAACTGGTATTCACCGGCGGGCATTGTCGGGGGAGGTTTTTTTTTCGAATTATTTTACGAGTGGTCGACGATTACGGCCGGATCTCGATCAGCGTGCCATCCTTGACCAGGTTCCAGACTTCGCGCATGTCCACATTGCGCATACCGATGCAGCCGTCGGTCCAGTCCAGGGTGTGGAACCACTGTTCCGGGTAGTCCTCGGTGTCGGGGGTGCCGTGGATCATGATCATGCTGCCGGGCTTGACGCCTTCGCGGCGTGCGCGTGCGGCATCGCTGATATTAGGGTAGGAGATGTGCATGGCCAGGTTGAAGCGCTCACTGGTCTTGCGCCAGTCGATCCAATACAGGCCTTCGGGTGTGCGGCGATCGCCTTCGATCAGCTTGGGGCCTTTGGGGTTTTTGCCCAGGGAGATGCGATAGGTCTTGAGCGGCTTGCCGTCGTTGATCAGCTGCAACTGATGGGCGGACTTGAGTACCAGGACTTTCTCGACCGGCTTGCCGCCCAGGGTTTCCAGGGTGGAGGCTGACGACAACGCGGCGAACGACAGGCAGAGCAAAGCAAGCAACCAACGCATTGAAACGATTTCCCTTTGAAGGCCGTCTGCCGGTTTGTTATTGGGCGGGCTTGGCGAGTGGCGGCACCGATTCGCTGCGTACCGGGTAGGCCTGTTGCCTGCGGTCAGCGAAGAAGCATTCTAAGGTACGCCCGACCGTGCGGAAAGCCAGCTCGGACCAAGGGATGTCGGCTTCGGCGAACAGCTTCACTTCCAGGCTCTCGGCACCTGCGGCGAAGTCGAGGTCGATCAGCTCGGCGCGGTAGAAAATATGCACCTGGCTGATGTGCGGCACGTTGATCAACGTGTAGAGGCTCAAGTTGCGCACGCGGGCACAGGCTTCTTCCAGGGTTTCGCGCATGGCGGCCTGTTCCACCGTTTCGCCGTTTTCCATGAAGCCGGCCGGCAGGGTCCAGTAACCCAGGCGCGGCTCGATGGCGCGGCGGCACAACAGCACGTGGTCGCCCCACACCGGCACGGTGCCGGCGACGATATTGGGGTTCTGATAATGAATGGTCGAGCAGTGATCGCACACATAGCGAAGGCGCGCGTCGCCATCGGGAATGCGTTGGGTCACCGGTTTACCGCACTGGCTGCAGAATTTCATGCTGGGGTTCCTGGAGAGTGCGTCCATCTTGGCTTGGGGCCAGGCGTTCCTGCAAGTTGTCGTTTAGCGACACCGCTCCGGTTTGGGCTTGGGCGCCCGCGCGCTTTGGTGCATGATGCCAGGTAGCCAACAGATCGAGATGACTCATGCTGGACGAGCTACTTCGCCGGGTAAGCAATCACACGCCGCATACGCTGGAGACTGACGGGCGTTTCCCTGAAGCGGCGGTGCTGGTGCCGATCACCCGCAGTGACGAACCTGAGCTGATCCTGACCCTGCGCGCCAGCGGCCTGTCGACCCACGGTGGCGAAGTGGCCTTTCCCGGTGGGCGCCGTGACCCCGAAGACCCGGACCTGATCTTCACCGCCCTGCGCGAAGCTGAGGAAGAAATCGGCCTGGCACCGGGCCTGGTGGAAATTATCGGCCCCCTGAGTCCACTGATCTCACTGCATGGCATTCGTGTCACGCCTTATGTCGGTGTCATCCCCGACTACGTCGAGTACCTGGCCAACGATGCCGAGATTGCCGCTGTCTTCAGCGTACCCTTGGATTTTTTCCGACAGGACCCGCGCGAACATACCCACAGGATCGACTACCAAGGCCGTAGTTGGTATGTGCCCAGCTATCGTTATGGCGAGTACAAAATCTGGGGGTTGACGGCAATCATGATCGTCGAGCTGATCAACGTGCTCTATGACGACGCGCAGATCAGCCTGCACAATCCACCCAAGAGCTTTATTAATCGCTAAGCCATCGAACGAATGGCCCGCCGTGAGGAATAACCATGAAATACCGCCTGGGCGACGCCCACGTCGAGACGCATCCCAGCAGTTGGGTCGCGCCCAATGCCACGCTGGTGGGCAAGGTCAAGCTGGAGGAGGGCGCCAACGTCTGGTTCAACGCGGTATTGCGCGGCGACAACGAACTGATCCTGATCGGCAGGAACAGCAACGTGCAGGACGGCAGCGTGATGCACACCGACATGGGCTACCCGCTGACCCTGGGTACCGGCGTGACCATCGGCCATAACGCGATGTTGCATGGCTGCACCGTTGGCGATTACAGCCTGATCGGCATCAATGCCGTGGTGCTCAACGGTGCGAAGATCGGCAAGCATTGCATTATCGGCGCCAATTCGCTGATTGGCGAAGGCAAGGAGATCCCCGATGGTTCACTGGTGATGGGCTCGCCGGGCAAAGTGGTGCGTGAATTGACCGAGGCGCAGAAGAGGATGCTCGAGGCCAGTGCCGCGCACTATGTACACAATTCGCAGCGTTATGCCCGTGATCTGGCTGAGCAGGAAGAATGAGTGCAGTTGAACGACCTGTTGCATCGCCCTGCGTGAGCATTTGCGCGCTGGATGATGATGACATCTGTACCGGCTGCCAGCGCACCGTGGATGAAATCACACGCTGGAGTCGCATGGATAATGCCGAGCGTCGGGTAGTGTTGGGGTTGTGCCATGAGCGGGCCTTGGCGAGTGGGTGGGTGTTTATGGCTTCTGGTAAATCCGGCGCCTGAACCATTGCCCCCGATAAGGCCCCCCAGACGACATATTTCTTAATGTGAAGTACCCTGTGCCCCTTATACACAGGGCCCATCCCGCCATGCTCTTCCTGATCGCCTACATCAGCAGCGTCGTGCTGATCAACTTCGCCTTCTCCACCGCCCCGCACCTGGATGTGATCTGGTCCGCCTGGGGTGGCCTGGTGTTTATCCTGCGCGACATGGTGCAAACCCGCTTCGGCCACGGTGCGATCATTGCCATGCTGGCGGCGCTGGTGCTGTCGTATATCACCTCCGACCCGTCCATCGCCCTGGCCAGCGCCACGGCGTTCGCGGTGTCCGAGTGCATCGACTGGCTGGTGTTCAGCATCACCAAGCGCCCGTTGCACGACCGCCTGTGGATAAGTTCGGCGCTGAGCATTCCCCTCGATACGTTTATCTTCTTCGGCCTGATCGGCGCGCTGACCCCGATGGTGGCAGGCACCGCGCTCGTGTCGAAATTCGCCGGGGTCACGGCGGTGTGGCTGATCATGGCCTGGCGCCTGCGCAAACGGGCTGTCGCCAACTGAGGCCAATTTTTACAGTTCATGTAAAATGCCGGCCTTTCTCCCCATGATCCGCTCCCCTGAGGACCTGAGATGACCCGAATCGGAACTCCATTGTCGCCGACCGCGACCCGCGTTTTGCTGTGTGGCTGCGGTGAGCTGGGCAAGGAAGTGGTAATCGAACTGCAACGCCTGGGCGTTGAAGTGATTGCCGTGGATCGTTACGCCAATGCGCCGGCCATGCAGGTGGCCCATCGCAGCCACGTGATCAACATGCTCGACGGCGCCGCCCTGCGTGCGGTGATCGAAGCGGAAAAGCCGCACTTCATCGTGCCGGAAATCGAAGCCATCGCCACCGCCACCCTGGTGGAACTGGAGGCCGAAGGCTTCACCGTGATCCCGACCGCGCGCGCCACGTCGCTGACCATGAACCGTGAAGGCATCCGTCGCCTGGCCGCGGAAGAACTGGACCTGCCGACCTCGCCGTACCACTTCGCCGACACCTTCGAAGACTACAGCAAGGCCGTCCATGACCTGGGCTTCCCGTGCGTGGTCAAGCCGGTGATGAGTTCGTCGGGCAAGGGCCAGAGCCTGCTGCGCAGCGCCGACGACGTGCAGAAGGCCTGGGACTACGCTCAGGAGGGCGGGCGTGCCGGCAAGGGCCGGGTGATCATTGAGGGCTTTATCGATTTCGACTATGAAATCACCCTGCTGACCGTGCGCCACATCGGCGGCACCACGTTCTGCGCGCCGGTCGGCCATCGCCAGGAAAAGGGCGACTATCAGGAATCCTGGCAGCCACAGGCCATGAGCCCGATTGCCCTGGCCGAATCCGAGCGCGTGGCCAAGGCCGTGACCGAGGCCTTGGGCGGGCGTGGCCTGTTCGGCGTGGAGCTGTTCATCAAAGGCGATCAGGTGTGGTTCAGCGAAGTGTCGCCGCGCCCGCATGACACCGGCCTGGTGACCCTGATTTCCCAGGACCTGTCGCAGTTCGCCCTGCATGCACGCGCGATTCTCGGGCTGCCGATCCCGCTGATCCGCCAGTTCGGGCCTTCGGCGTCGGCGGTGATCCTGGTGGAAGGGCAGTCGACCCAGACCGCGTTCGCCAACCTCGGCGCCGCGTTGAGCGAGCCGGACACGGCGTTGCGTCTGTTTGGTAAGCCTGAAGTGAACGGCCAGCGCCGCATGGGCGTGGCGTTGGCGCGGGATGAGTCGATTGAAGCGGCTCGGGCCAAGGCTACCCGTGCTTCTAAAGCGGTTGTCGTAGAGCTCTAAAAGCATCGGGGGCAAGCCCCCTCCCACATTTGACTGTATTCACAAATCAAAGTGGGAGGGGGCTTGCCCCCGATAGCGGTCCATCACGCCACCCTGACGCAGATCGTTCCCACGCTCTGCGTGGGAATGCCTCTTGTGACGCTCTGCGTCACGCTGAGACGCGGAGCGTCCTGGGCTGCATTCCCACGCGGAGCGCGGGAACGATCAGGTTTCAGGCCACCCTATTCAAATCGTTATCCCGCGTCTCCTTCAGGCACAGCACGGCGATCAAGCTGAGCAACGCTGCCGCCGACACATACCCACCCACATAACTTAGACCGCCCATCGCCACCAGCTTGGTCGCGAAGAATGGCGCGGCCGATGCGCCAACGATGCCGCCCAGGTTATACGCCGCCGAAGCTCCGGTATAACGCACGCGGGTCGGGAACAGCTCCGGCAACAGCGCACCCATCGGGGCGAAGGTCACGCCCATCAGGAACAGTTCCAGCGCCAGGAACAGCGCCACGGCCCAGGTGGAACCATGGGTCAGCAGCGGCTCCATGGTGAAACCGGACAGAATCGCCAGGATCGCACCGACGATCAGCACAGGTTTACGCCCGTAACGGTCGCTGGCCAATGCGGCGATGGGCGTGGCCAATCCCATGAACAGCACCGCAAAGCACAGCAGGCCAAGGAAGGTTTCGCGGCTGTAGCCCAAGGTTGAAACGCCGTAGCTCAGGGAAAACGCCGTGGTGATATAGAACAGTGCATAACACACCACCATCGACGCGGCGCCCAGCAACACCGGCAGCCAATGCTGGCTGAACAGTTCTACCAGCGGCACCTTCACCGGTGCTTCCTTGGCCACCGCCTTGGCGAACACCGGGGTTTCATGCAGCTTCAGACGCGCGTACAGGCCGATCATCACCAGCGCGGCGCTGAGGATGAACGGAATGCGCCAGCCCCAACTGCGGAACTGTTCGTCGTTCAGGCTCATGGCCAGGATCAGGAACAAGCCATTGGCCGCCAGAAAGCCGATCGAAGGCCCCAGTTGCGGGAACATGCCGAACCAGGCCCGTTTGCCCTTGGGCGCATTCTCGGTCGCCAGCAGCGCCGCGCCACCCCATTCCCCGCCAAGGCCCAGGCCCTGGCCGAAACGCAGCACACACAACAGGATCGGCGCCCAGGCGCCAATGCTGTCGTAGCCGGGCAGCAAACCAATCAGCGTGGTACAGACGCCCATCAGCAACAACGACGCCACCAGTGTCGACTTGCGGCCGATGCGGTCGCCGAAATGGCCAAACAGCGCAGAACCCAGCGGGCGGGCGATAAAGGCGATACCGAAGGTCAGGAACGACGCCAGCATCTGCGCGGTGCCGGAGCTCTGCGGGAAGAACACCGGGCCGATCACCAATGCCGCGGCGGTGGCGTAGATATAGAAATCGTAGAACTCGATGGCGGTGCCGACGATGCTCGCGGTCGCAACCCGCGCGGTCGAGTTGCTCGGTGCGGCGGTTGCGGCCTCGTTATAGGTGGTGCTCATGGTGGTATCCCTGACGGTCGTTGCGCGTTTTGGACGCGGATTATTATTGGTCGAACACCCATGGATCAGGGTTGCACGCGGTCGGGCGAAGCTTGGATAAACCGCAGGGATTATAGGAAGGGGTCTGGAATTACAACAAGAGCCGACACACCGCAAATCTAAATGTGGGAGGTGGCAAGATCCTCCCACATCGCAGCTGTTTGCTGTCAGGTGCTTACGCGGCGACCGGTACCCGGCTGGTATGCCAGATCAGCACCTTGGCCACCCGGTTATCCTCGGTCTCGAGGATTTCCAGACGATAGCGGCCGATTTTCAGGCATACCGCACAGTCAGGAATGGTTTCCAGCGCCTCGGTCACCAGACCGTTGAGGGTCTTGGGGCCGTCGCTGGGCAAGTGCCAGCTCAGGCTCTTGTTCAGTTCACGAATAGAAGCGGCGCCGTCGATGATATAGCGACCGTCCGGCTGGGCCTGGATGTGCGGGTTGTCCATGCCTTGCTCGCTTTCGAATTCGCCGACGATTTCTTCGAGAATATCTTCCAGCGTGACAATCCCCAGCACTTCACCGTATTCGTCCACCACCATGCCCAGGCGGCGCTGTTGCTTGTGGAAGTTCAGCAGCTGCAATTGCAGCGGCGTGCTTTCCGGCACGAAGTAGGGTTCGTGGCAGGCCGCGAGCAAGGCTTCCTTGGTCAGGCTGGCGTCGGGCAGCAGGTGCTGGATCTGGCGCGTGTTCAATACAGCCTGCACTTGGTTGATATCGCTGTGGAACACCGGCAGGCGCGTGCGCTTGGATGTACGCAGTTGTTCGATGATCTCTTCGACGGTGTCATCCAGGTTAATGCCGTCGACCTCGCTGCGCGGCACGAGGATGTCATTGACCGTGATGTTGTCCAGCGCGTGTATGCCGGGCATGCCGTGGGAGCGGCCTTCGTCCGCCTCAGGCGCGGGTTCGTCGTCGTGATCGGGCAACGGCTCATCGCTGTTTTTCACCGTGCCGGTCTTGCGCGCGAAAGGGCGCAGCAGCAGCAGGCTGATGCCATTGAGCAGCCAGGCCAACGGATAAACGATTTTCAGGGGCACGCCCAACAGCGTATTGCCAAAGCCGAGTACAGCCTGGGGATAGCGGGTGGCCAGGGCGCGGGGCAGGTAGTCGGCCAGCACCAGCAGGGTCGCGCAGGACACCAGCCAGCCCAGCCAGGGGCCGTTTTCCGCCCAGGCATGGATCGCCGGCAAGGTGCACAGGATCACCACCACGCCACGGCACAGCGTATTGCAGAGGATCAGACTGTTGCGCGGGAAATTCAGCCGGGCAGCGGCCTTGTCGCCCTGGCGCGTGCCGGGGCGCAGCGCCAGCAAGTGCTGCTGGGCGGCTTCAATGGCGGTAAACAGCCCGGCCCATAACACCAGTAGGGCGATTACCGCGAGCATCGGCCCCAGGGGCAAATTGTCCATGATCGCTGCCCGTCAGATATGCAGGATGTATTCGCGAACCAGCTTGCTGCCGAAATAGGCCAGCATCAGCAGGCAGAAGCCGGCCAGGGTCCAGCGGATCGCCTTGTGTCCGCGCCAGCCGAGGCGGTTACGGCCCCACAGCAGTACGCTGAACACCACCCACGCCAGGCATGCCAGCAGGGTTTTGTGCACCAGATGCTGGGCGAACAGGTTCTCGACGAATACCCAGCCGGATATCAACGACAGCGACAGCAGGGTCCAGCCGGCCCACAGGAAGCCGAACAGCAGGCTCTCCATGGTCTGCAGCGGCGGGAAGTTCTTGATCAGGCCCAGCGGGTGTTTGTGCTTGAGCTGGTGGTCCTGCAGCAGCAGGAGCAGGGACTGGAATACCGCGATGGTAAACATGCCGTACGCGAGGATCGACAGCAGGATGTGGGCGAGCATGCCCGGCTCTTCGTCGATGACCTGCACGGTGCCGGTAGGGGCGAACTGTGCCAGCAGTACGGTGAGCATGCCCAGCGGGAATAACAGGACCAGCAGGTTTTCCACCGGGATGCGGGAGCAGGCGAGCAGCGTCAGGGCAATCACCGCGGCGGCGATCAGGCTGGCGGCGCTGAAAAAATCCAGGGCCAGGCCGACCGGCGTCAACAGGTGGGTGAACAGGCTCGCGGCGTGTGCCAGCAGGGCGAGGACGCCCAGGCCGACCAGCAGGCGCTTGTCGGCCTTGGCGCATTGGGCCAGGCGAGTGCCCTGGTAGAGGGTCGCAGCGGCGTACAGCAGGGCGGCGGCGAGACTGGGTAGCAAACTGGGTGGCAAAGGGAGCATAAATCCTGATAGGCAAGCCCGAAAGGCGCTGAGTTTGGCACACACCTGCGCTCCACGAAAGACTCCCGGGCCAGACAGCGGGTGTGCATGGACGCAGTCTTCGCTATAATCCGCGACCTGCCCACGCCGCAGGCTCGCCGAGCGCTGTTTTTAACAGCGATTTACCACAGCCTGGGCCGCCATTACCTCGGTCTACAACGCACTTCGTTGAATAGGGCCTGAAAGGATCGCGCATGTTTGAAAACTTGACTGACCGTCTCTCGCAGACGCTGCGCCACGTTACCGGCAAGGCCAAGCTGACCGAGGACAATATTAAAGACACCCTGCGCGAAGTGCGCATGGCGCTGCTGGAAGCCGACGTTGCTTTGCCTGTGGTCAAGGACTTCGTCAACTCGGTCAAGGAGCGAGCGGTCGGCACTGAAGTGTCCCGCAGCCTGACGCCGGGCCAGGCATTCGTGAAGATCGTCCAGGCCGAACTCGAAAGCCTGATGGGCGCGGCCAACGAAGACCTGAACCTCAGCGCCGTGCCACCGGCCGTCGTGCTGATGGCCGGTCTGCAGGGTGCGGGCAAGACCACCACCGCCGGCAAGCTGGCGCGCTTCCTCAAAGAGCGCAAGAAGAAATCGGTAATGGTCGTGTCGGCCGACGTCTACCGTCCGGCGGCCATCAAGCAGTTGGAAATGCTTGCGGGCGAAGTGGGGGTGACCTTTTTTCCGTCGGACCTGAGCCAGAAGCCGGTCGACATCGCCAACGCGGCTATTAAAGAAGCACGCCTGAAATTCATCGACGTGGTCATCGTCGATACCGCCGGTCGCCTGCACATCGATGAAGAGATGATGGGCGAGATCAAGGCGCTGCATGCCGCGATCAATCCGGTTGAGACCCTGTTCGTGGTCGATGCCATGACCGGCCAGGATGCGGCCAACACCGCCAAGGCCTTCGGCGACGCGCTGCCCCTGACCGGTGTGATCCTGACCAAGGTCGACGGTGACGCCCGTGGCGGTGCCGCGCTGTCGGTGCGCGCCATCACCGGCAAGCCGATCAAGTTCATCGGTATGGGCGAAAAGAGCGAAGCGCTCGAACCGTTCCACCCTGAGCGTATCGCCTCGCGCATCCTCGGCATGGGCGACGTACTCAGCTTGATCGAGCAGGCCGAAGCCACCCTCGACAAGGACAAGGCCGACAAGCTCGCCAAGAAGCTGAAGAAGGGCAAGGGCTTCGATCTCGAAGACTTCCGCGACCAGCTGCAGCAAATGAAGAACATGGGCGGCCTCGGCGGCCTGATGGACAAGCTGCCGAACATCGGCGGTGTGAACCTGGCCCAAATGGGCAATGCCCAGGGCGCGGCCGAGAAGCAATTCAAGCAGATGGAAGCCATCATCAATTCCATGACCCCGGCCGAGCGCCGTGACCCTGAGCTGATCAGCGGTTCGCGCAAACGTCGGATCGCCATGGGTTCCGGCACCCAGGTGCAGGACATCGGCCGCTTGATCAAGCAACACAAGCAGATGCAGAAAATGATGAAGAAGTTCTCCGCCAAGGGTGGAATGGCCAAGATGATGCGCGGCATGGGCGGTATGTTGCCCGGCGGCGGCATGCCCAAGATGTAAAGAATTCGAGCAAGGGCTTGCTCTTGCTCCGACCCACAGGGATGTGGGATCTCCAGCAAACCCGCCGTTGGCGGGCGCTGACCTGCCGTTTTAAGCGACGGCTCTCCAGCAGATCTGAGTGTCACGGCTATAGGCGCCGGAAAAAGACATTTGCAAAAGTCGGGATATTCCTTAGAATATGCGGCCTTTCGGGCACCTATGCCCGCTGTGCATTTAGATTTGCAGCACCGACTACAGGAACGATGTTCACATGCTAACAATCCGTCTTGCCCTTGGCGGCTCCAAAAAGCGCCCGTTTTACCACTTGACCGTAACTGACAGCCGCAACCCACGTGACGGCTCTCACAAGGAACAAGTTGGCTTCTTCAACCCGATCGCTCGTGGTCAAGAAGTCCGCCTGTCCGTGAACCAAGAGCGCGTAGCCTACTGGCTGAGCGTTGGTGCACAGCCTTCTGAGCGTGTTGCCAAGTTGTTGAAGGACTCGGCTAAGGCCGCAGCCTGAGCAATATGAACGCGACGCCAGCGGTTGCTGATGATTTGATCGTTATCGGCAAGATCTACTCTGTTCATGGCGTTCGCGGCGAAGTGAAGGTGTATTCCTTTACTGATCCGACTGAAAACCTGTTGCAGTACAAAACCTGGACGCTCAAGCGCGAAGGCAGCGTGAAACAGGTCGAGCTGGTCAGTGGACGCGGGAGCGATAAGTTCCTGGTCGCAAAGCTCAAGGGTCTTGATGATCGTGAAGAAGCTCGTCTTCTGGCCGGTTATGAGATCTGCGTGCCGCGCAACCTGTTCCCTGAATTGACCGACGGCGAGTACTACTGGTACCAGCTGGAAGGTCTGAAGGTTATTGATCAACTGGGGCAACTGCTCGGGAAAATCGATCATCTTCTGGAAACCGGCGCCAATGATGTAATGGTGGTCAAGCCTTGCGCTGGCAGCCTGGATGATCGCGAACGCCTGTTGCCCTATACCGAGCAATGCGTGTTGGCCGTCGACCTGGCAGCGGGCGAGATGAAGGTGGAATGGGACGCGGACTTCTAAGCGTGGCTAATTTGCGCATTGAAGTGATCAGTTTGTTTCCCGAGATGTTTTCCGCCATCAGCGAGTACGGCATCACCAGTCGGGCGGTGAAACAGGGGCTGCTGCAGCTCACCTGTTGGAACCCGCGAGACTACACGACGGATCGACATCACACTGTGGACGATCGCCCATTTGGCGGAGGCCCGGGCATGGTGATGAAGATCAAGCCCCTGGAAGATGCGTTGGTTCAGGCCAAGGCAGCCGCCGGGGAGAAGGCGAAGGTGATTTACCTGTCCCCTCAAGGCCGTCAGCTGAAACAGGCGGCGGTACGCGAACTGGCGAATGAGGACGCACTGATCCTGATTGCCGGTCGCTATGAAGGCATTGACGAGCGTTTTATTGAAGCTCATGTCGATGAAGAGTGGTCGATTGGGGACTATGTCCTGTCTGGCGGCGAGCTGCCGGCGATGGTCCTGATAGATGCGGTTACACGACTGCTGCCTGGAGCTTTAGGGCATGCGGACTCTGCGGAGGAAGATTCCTTCACGGATGGTTTGCTGGATTGCCCGCACTACACCCGTCCGGAGGTGTATGCGGATCAGCGTGTTCCCGACGTATTGCTAAGTGGCAATCACGCACACATCCGGCGTTGGCGTTTACAGCAGTCCCTTGGTCGGACCTATGAACGACGCGCCGATCTTCTGGAAAGCCGCTCGCTTTCTGGAGAAGAGAAGAAGCTGCTCGAGGAATACATCCTCGCGCGGGACGATAGTTAACAACGTATCGATGGTAGGTCCAATGACTTACCTTAGGAGCACAGCATGACTAACAAAATCATCCTTGCACTCGAAGCAGAGCAGATGACCAAAGAGATCCCTACCTTTGCCCCGGGCGACACCATTGTCGTTCAGGTGAAAGTGAAGGAAGGCGACCGTTCGCGTCTGCAAGCGTTCGAAGGCGTGGTAATCGCCAAGCGTAACCGTGGTGTGAACAGTGCTTTCACTGTTCGTAAAATCTCCAACGGTGTTGGCGTAGAGCGTACTTTCCAGACCTACAGCCCGCAGATCGACAGCATGGCCGTTAAGCGTCGCGGTGACGTACGTAAAGCCAAGCTGTACTACCTGCGTGACCTGTCCGGTAAAGCAGCTCGCATCAAGGAAAAACTGGCTTAAGCCCAGCTTCCGATGCAGAAAAAAGCAGCCTACGGGCTGCTTTTTTGTGCCCGCGATTTAAGGTCCGCGCTAGGATCTACCCTTCCGCTATTTACCTGTTCGAGCTCCCATGCCTGCCATTGACCACCCTTTGATCGACCGCTTCCTCGACGCCCTTTGGCTGGAGAAAGGCTTGTCGGATAACACGCGCCAGGCCTATCGCAGCGACCTGGCCCTGTTCAACGGCTGGTTGCAGGATAAAAACCTCGAACTGATTAATGCGGGTCGTGAGCTGATCCTCGATCATCTGGCCTGGCGCCTGGAGCAAAACTACAAACCCCGTTCCACTGCCCGATTCCTCTCGGGTGTGCGTGGCTTTTATCGCTATCTGCTACGCGAAAAACTCATCAGCCTCGACCCGACGCTGCAAATCGAGATGCCACAGTTGGGCCGGCCGCTGCCTAAATCCCTGTCGGAAGCCGACGTCGACGCTTTGCTCAATGCCCCCGACCTCAGCGAAGCCATCGGCCAGCGCGACCGCGCCATGCTGGAAGTGCTGTACGCCTGCGGCCTGCGGGTGACCGAACTGATCAGCCTGACCCTGGAGCAGGTCAACCTGCGCCAGGGCGTACTGCGAGTAATGGGCAAGGGCAGCAAGGAGCGGCTGGTGCCGATGGGCGAGGAGGCGATTGTGTGGGTTGAGCGCTATATGCGCGATGGTCGCAGCGAATTGCTCGGTGGGCGCCCCAGCGATGTGCTGTTCCCCAGCCTGCGCGGCGAGCAGATGACGCGCCAGACCTTCTGGCATCGCATCAAGCATCAGGCCAAGGTCGCCGGGATCGGCAAGACCCTGTCGCCGCACACGTTGCGTCATGCTTTCGCCACCCATTTGCTCAATCATGGCGCGGATTTGCGCGTGGTGCAGATGCTGCTCGGACACAGCGACTTATCCACAACCCAGATCTATACCCATGTGGCGCGCGCACGGTTGCAGGATCTGCACGCCAAGCACCATCCGCGTGGGTGAAAACCGCCAATTTGTCCCGCCACGGGCTGCCCTGCGGCCCAACTGTGGTAGGCTTTGCCGGTTAGCAAGGGGGACGGCACAGGCCCGTGTTTCCAGACCGGCGCTCCTTCCCGTCCCTGCGTCTGCCTTCAGGAGTTTCCATGCGCTTGACCCAGATTATTGCCGCCGCAGCGATTGCGTTGGTTTCCACCTTTGTCGTCGCGGATGACGCGGCCGAACAGACCATTCGCAAGAGCCTGGCCAACCTGCAGCTCGACACCCCGATCGAAAGCATCAGCGCCAGCCCCATGGCCGGCCTGTATGAGGTCAAGCTCAAGGGCAGCCGCGTGCTGTATGCCAGTGCCGACGGTCAGTACATCGTCCAGGGCTACCTGTTCCAGCTCAAGGACGGCAAGCCGGTCAATCTGACCGAGAAGGCCGAGCGCCTGGGTGTGTCCAAGCTGATCAATGGCATTCCTGTGGCTGAAACCGTGGTGTACCCGGCGGTTGGCGAAACCAAGACCCACATCACCGTGTTCACCGACACCACCTGCCCGTATTGCCACAAGCTGCACGCCGAAGTGCCTGCGCTGAACAAGCTGGGCGTGGAAGTGCGCTATGTAGCGTTCCCGCGCCAGGGCCTGGGTTCTCCGGGTGACGAGCAGTTGCAGGCTGTATGGTGTTCGGCCGACAAGAAGGCCGCCATGGACAAGATGGTCGACGGCAAGGAAATCAAGGCCGCTAAATGCGCCAATCCAGTTTCCAAACAGTTCGCCCTCGGCCAGTCCATCGGTGTGAACGGTACGCCGGCCATCGTATTGGCAGACGGCCAAGTGATTCCGGGCTACCAGCCGGCGCCACAAGTTGCCAAACTGGCGCTGAGTGCCAAATAAACCAGCATCGTCGAACCTTTGACGATCATGGCCCGCGGATAAGCCGGCGGGCCATTAATTGAAAGCCGCGGTTGTGCGGCTGTTTTCCACGGCCGACCTAGCGTCGGCCGTTTCATGGGGAGTTCTTCAGTGAAACCGGTCAAAGTAGGCATCTGTGGGTTAGGGACCGTCGGTGGCGGTACCTTCAACGTTCTTCAGCGTAACGCTGAAGAAATTTCGCGCCGTGCAGGGCGTGGAATTGAAGTGGCACAAATTGCCACGCGTTCGCCAAAGCCTCAGTTCCAAACGACCGGTATTGCGATTACCCACGATGTCTTCGCCGTGGCCACCAACCCCGAGATCGATATCGTCATCGAACTGGTGGGCGGCTACACCGTGGCCCGCGAGCTGGTGCTCAAGGCCATCGAGAACGGCAAGCATGTGGTCACCGCCAACAAGGCGCTGATTGCCGTGCATGGCAACGAGATCTTTGCCAAAGCCCGCGAGAAGGGCGTGATCGTGGCGTTCGAAGCCGCGGTAGCCGGCGGTATCCCGGTGATCAAGGCGATCCGTGAAGGCCTGTCCGCCAACCGTATCAACTGGGTGGCCGGTATCATCAACGGCACCGGTAACTTTATCCTCACCGAAATGCGCGAGAAGGGCCGCACGTTCGAAGACGTGCTGGCCGAGGCCCAGGCTCTGGGCTACGCCGAAGCCGACCCGACGTTTGACGTGGAAGGCATCGACGCGGCGCACAAGCTGACCATCCTGGCGTCCATCGCCTTTGGTATCCCGCTGCAATTCGACAAGGCCTACACCGAAGGCATCACCAAGCTGACCACCGCCGACGTGAATTACGCCGAAGCGCTGGGCTATCGCATCAAGCACCTGGGCGTGGCTCGCAGCACGCCGGCGGGTATCGAGTTGCGTGTGCACCCGACGCTGATCCCGGCCGACCGTCTGATCGCCAACGTCAATGGCGTGATGAACGCTGTGATGGTCAACGGCGACGCCGCCGGCTCGACCCTGTTCTACGGCGCCGGCGCCGGTATGGAGCCGACTGCGTCGTCGGTGATCGCCGACTTGGTGGACGTGGTGCGCGCCATGACCAGCGACCCGGAAAACCGCGTACCGCACCTGGCCTTCCAGCCGGACTCGCTCTCGGCCCATCCGATCCTGCCGATCGAAGCCTGCGAAAGTGCCTACTACCTGCGCATCCAGGCTCAGGATCACCCTGGCGTATTGGCTCAGGTGGCCAGCATTCTGTCGGAGCGCGGCATCAACATCGAATCGATCATGCAGAAGGAAGTCGAGGAGCAAAATGGCCAGGTGCCAATGATCCTGCTGACCCACCGTGTGCTGGAACAACACATCAACGATGCCATCCAGGCACTGGAAGCGCTCCAGGGTGTGGTTGGGCCGGTTGTACGGATTCGCGTCGAACATTTGAATTAATTCAGCTGCAAGCGCCAAGCTGCAAGCTTCAAGTAGAAGCAGATCTGCTCTAACTTGAAGCTTGTCACTTGAAGCTTGAAGCCCAAACCGAAGGTTTGCCCCTATGCGCTACATCAGCACCCGCGGCCAGGCACCGGCCCTGAATTTCGAAGACGTCCTGCTGGCGGGACTCGCCACCGACGGCGGCCTGTACGTGCCGGAAAACCTGCCGCGCTTTACCCAGGAAGACATTGCTTCGTGGGCCGGCCTGCCGTACCACGAGCTGGCGTTTCGGGTGATGCGCCCGTTCGTCACCGGCAGCATCCCGGATGCGGACTTCAAGAAGATTCTGGAAGAGACCTACGGCGTGTTTTCCCACAGCGCCATCGCCCCGTTGCGTCAGTTGAACGGCAACGAATGGGTGCTGGAGCTGTTCCACGGCCCGACCCTGGCATTCAAGGATTTTGCTCTGCAATTGCTGGGTCGTCTGTTGGACTACGTGCTGGCCAAGCGTGGCGAGCGTGTGGTGATCATCGGCGCCACGTCCGGTGATACCGGCTCGGCGGCGATCGAAGGCTGCAAGCACTGCGAAAACGTCGACATCTTCATCCTGCATCCACACCAGCGCGTGTCGGAAGTGCAGCGTCGCCAGATGACGACTATCTTCGGCGAAAATATCCACAACATCGCCATCGAAGGCAACTTCGATGACTGCCAGGAAATGGTCAAGAACAGCTTCGCCGACCAGAGCTTCCTCAAGGGAACGCGTCTGGTGGCGGTGAACTCGATCAACTGGGCGCGGATCATGGCCCAGATCGTCTACTACTTCCACGCCGCCCTGCAGCTGGGTGGCCCGGCGCGTTCGGTGTCGTTCTCGGTGCCGACCGGCAACTTCGGCGACATCTTCGCCGGCTACCTGGCGCGTAACATGGGCCTGCCGATCAACCAGTTGATCGTCGCCACCAACCGCAACGACATCCTGCACCGCTTCATGAGCGGCAACCAGTATGTCAAGGAAACCCTGCACGCCACATTGTCGCCGTCCATGGACATCATGGTGTCGTCGAACTTCGAGCGTCTGCTGTTCGACATGCATGGTCGCAACGGTGCGGCCATTGCCGGCTTGATGGACACATTCAAGAGTGGCGGTGGTTTCAGCGTTGATGAAGAGCGCTGGACCGAAACCCGCAAGCTCTTCGATTCCCTGGCCGTGGACGACGCGCAGACCTGCGAAACCATCGCCGAAGTCTACGCCCACACCGGCGAGTTGCTCGACCCGCACACCGCCATCGGTGTAAAGGCCGCCCGCGAATGCCGTCGCAGCCTGGATATCCCGATGGTGATCCTCGGCACCGCCCACCCGGTCAAATTTCCGGAAGCGGTGGAGCAGGCCGGGGTCGGCAAGGCTCTTGAACTGCCGGCGCATCTCACAAACCTGTTCGAGCGCGAAGAGCGCTGCACGGTGTTGGCCAATGACCTGAAGGTTGTGCAGGCGTTTGTGAGCCAGCATGGCAATCGGGGTAAGCCTTTGTAAGGCCCATCGCGAATGCAAAAACGCCGCTTTCCCTTCCTTGGGTCAGCGGCGTTTTAGTTTGTGGCAGGCCCGGTCTCGCGTTACGAGAGTAGTTTCTGCGCGACCACGATGACTGTGCCCACAGCGGCATAGAAGCCTGTCGCGATAGCCACCGGGTGCCAGAACGTCTCACAGGTTATCTTCAACGATTCTGCGTGAAGTTTGTTTTGCTCTGCATTCATGCGTGATATCTCGGCATTCATCCGTGACACCTCGGCAAAAATACGAGACACCTCTGCGTGCATTCTGTCTGTCGACGTCTGCGGTTCATTGTGTTCCGCCATCGCTATTTATCCTTCGCAATATGGGCCTTTTGACATGCGCTTGTGTCCGCATCGCAGCGCGGCCAGCGCTTATCGAGTATAGGATTCAGCCTCAGCCTTGGCCCGGCAAACCCCAAAACAGCAGCCCATTGCGTAAGCATTTATGTGCCGCCGTTTTTTGCCTGTCATGTTGCAAGCGCATGCTGGAGACGTCATCCCCCGGCGACCCCGCATAAACAAAAAAGCGAACTTTCCTACGTCGCAACCAGTCACTAAGGAAAGATGCAGCTCCCGTTTACAAGAATGTTTGCGAACTATTGAGTGGTGATCGAGATGGAAATTATCAGCCTATTGCTCGAAGAAGCACTGAGCCCTTATCAGGTGACGTTGACCACCGCAGGTATGCAGGATGAGTGCTTGGTGACTGTCAGGAATCCTGCTGACGCGATCGTGGTCGAGCGTGAATTCGATCGCGCACAGTTGATGGACAAGCGCGGGCTGGTGGATGTGGTGGATTGCCTGTTGCGCGATATCAAAATCGCCGAAGGGCGGCTGGAACCGTCGGTGATCGCCGCGCTGCGCAATGCCGCCCAGACTCGCGGCGCCGTGCGCGCATGAAGAATTGTTTATTTATGGAAACTTCCTACAGCGTGCCCGGTCAGATTTCGTAACAGCAAGAGCAAACATTGTGCTCCGGTGTTTGTGGCTTGCTGTACTGGTCTTGTTGTAGGCCACGTTTAACCCCGAAGTGTCTCCCCACTCTTCGGGGTTTCTTTTTGCCTGCGATTTGTCATGGCGGGGGCGACGCTACGCACCCGCCAGCCTTCTTTGCGCCCAGGCCGAACCAAGCAAACCTTCGCCTGTGCCGACGGCGTATCAGATCGCGCCTTCCTCGCGCAGGCGCGCAATCGCCGCCGTGTCGTACCCCAGCTCGCCCAGCACTGCGCCGTTGTGCTCGCCCAGCTGCGGGCCGACCCACTCGCAGCTGCCCGGCGTGTCCGACAGCTTGGGCACGATGCCAGGCATTTTGAAATCCTTGCCGCCGGGCAGTTGTGCCTTGAGGAACATCTCCCGGGCCAAAAACTGCGGGTCTCCCAGCATGTCCTCGGCGCTGTAGATGCGACTGGCAGGCACCTCGGCCTGGTTCAGTTGCGCTATGACCTGATCCAGCGGCAGGGCGTTGACCCAGCGGTCGATCACGCCGTATAGCTCATCGCGGCGACTGTCGCGACCGTCGTTGCTGGCCAGTTGGGGATCGTTGGCCAGGTCGTCACGACCGATGGTCGCCATGAAACGCTTGAAGATTGCGTCGCCATTGGCGCCGATCTGTACATGCTTGCCGTCCGCGCTGGTGTGGATCGAGGAGGGCGTGATGCCGGGCATGATGTTGCCGGTGCGTTCGCGGATGAAGCCGAACACGTCGAACTCGGGAATCATGCTTTCCATCATGGCGAAAATGGCTTCATACAGCGCCACATCGACCATCTGGCCCTGGCCGCCGTTGACCTCGCGATGCCGCAGCGCCATCAGCGCGCCGATTACCGCCCACAACGCCGCGATAGAGTCGCCGATGGAAATCCCGGTGCGTACCGGCGGGCGGTCTTCGAAGCCCGTGATATAACGCAGCCCGCCCATGGATTCGCCCACCGCGCCGAACCCTGGCTGGTCCTTCATCGGCCCGGTCTGGCCAAAACCCGACAGCCGCACCATCACCAGTTTCGGGTTGAGCGCGTGCAAGGTCTCCCAGCTCAGGCCCAGTTTTTCCAACACGCCGGGACGGAAGTTTTCGATCAGAATGTCGGCATCCGCCAGCAGTTGCTTGAGAATGGCCAGGCCATCCGGGTGTTTGAGGTTCAACGTCAGGGATTTCTTATTGCGCGCCTGCACGAACCACCAAAGCGATGTGCCTTCATACAGCTTGCGCCATTTGCGCAGCGGATCGCCGCCGTCCGGGGATTCGACCTTGATCACCTCGGCGCCGAATTCCGCGCAGATACGTGAGGCGAACGGGCCCGCGATCAGGGTGCCGAGTTCGATGACTTTCAGGCCGGCAAGCGGTTTGGCATTAAACGACATGGGGATCCTTGGCTGCGCAGAACAGGTGTGTGATGCCTTTTAACATAGGCGAGGGCCCAGGGATAAGGCGGATGCAGCGCAGTATTCGTGGATTGGCGTCGCCATCGGTTAGACTGGCCGCCTTTCCTTGTCTCTAGAAGCCCGTTCATGGCCCAGCCGTCCACGACCTACAAATTCGAACTTAACCTCACCGACCTCGATCGCTCGGTGTACGAGAGTGTCAAACAGACCATCGCTCGCCATCCGTCGGAGACTGAAGAACGCATGACCGTGCGGCTCCTGGCCTACGCGCTTTGGTACAACGAGCAGTTGGCGTTTGGCCGTGGCCTGTCAGATGTAGACGAACCGGCCTTGTGGGAGAAAAGCCTGGATGACCGTGTATTGCACTGGATCGAAGTCGGCCAGCCCGATGCCGACCGCCTGACCTGGTGCTCGCGTCGCACCGAGCGCACCAGCCTGCTGGCGTACGGTAGCCTGCGCGTGTGGGAAGGCAAGGTGGTGCCGGTGGCCAACAACCTGAAGAATGTGCACATCGCAGCCGTACCGCAGGAGGTCCTCGAGACCCTGGCCAAGGACATGCCCCGCGTGATCAAGTGGGACGTGATGATCAGCGAAGGTACGATCTTCGTCACCGACGACCGCGGCCAGCATGAAGTGCAACTGCAATGGCTGGTCGGCGAACGCGATTGAGTTCAGTTGATTTCAGCCTTGCTGTTTAACCGTTGTATTAGAAGAGAAGCGCCCGTCACCCCATGCGTATCGATCCCCGCCCATTGCCCGCCGTCCTGCCGTTTCTCGGTGAACTGCCCCCGCTGTTGACCCGCCTCTACGCCGCGCGCGGAGTGCAGTCCGAGGCCGAGCTGGACAAGAGTTTGGCGCGGTTGATTCCCTATCAGCAGCTCAAGGGCATCGACGCGGCGGTGGATCTGCTGGTGACGGCGCTGGAGCAGCGCCAGCGCATCCTGATCGTGGGCGACTTCGACGCCGATGGCGCCACGGCCAGCGCCGTCGGCACCCTGGGCCTGCGGCTGCTGGGCGCTGCCCATGTCGACTACCTGGTGCCCAATCGCTTCGAATACGGCTACGGCCTGACGCCGGAAATCGTCGCCGTGGCCCTGCAGCGCGAGCCGCAATTGCTGATCACCGTGGACAACGGTATCTCCAGCGTCGAAGGCGTGGCCGCGGCCAAGGCGGCCGGGCTGAAGGTATTGGTGACCGATCACCACTTGCCGGGGGAAGAGTTGCCGGCGGCGGATGCTATCGTCAACCCGAACCAGCCGGGGTGCACCTTCCCCAGTAAAGCCTTGGCCGGTGTCGGCGTGATCTTCTACGTATTGATGGCCCTGCGCGCGCGCCTGCGCGAGTTGGGCCGATACGCGAACACACCGCAGCCCAATATTGGTGATCTGCTCGATCTGGTTGCCCTGGGCAGCGTCGCGGACGTGGTGCCCCTGGACGCCAACAACCGCATCCTGGTGCATCAAGGGCTGGAGCGCATCCGCGCCGGACGGGCGCGGCCGGGGATCAAGGCGATCCTGGAGGTGGCCAAGCGCGACGCGGCGCGAATCACCTCTACCGACCTCGGCTTTATTCTCGGGCCACGGCTCAATGCCGCTGGGCGCCTGGATGATATGAGCCTGGGCATCGAATGCCTGCTCACCCGAGATGTTGCCGCGGCGCGCGAGATGGCCGCACAACTGGACGGCATGAACCAGGACCGCAAATCCATCGAGCAAGGCATGCAGCGCGAAGCCCTGGCCCAGCTCAAGGACTTGCCGGTGGACTCCATGCCCTATGGCCTGTGCCTGTTCGACCCGCAGTGGCACCAAGGAGTAATCGGTATCCTGGCGTCGCGCATGAAAGAGCGCTACTTCCGGCCGACCATCGCCTTTGCCGACGCCGGGGACGGCCTGCTCAAAGGCTCAGGGCGCTCTGTGCCGGGTTTTCACATCCGCGACGCCCTGGCCGTGGTTGCCAGCCAGCATCCCACGCTGATCGCGAAATACGGCGGGCACGCGATGGCGGCGGGGCTGACATTGCCTGAGGAAAACTTCCCACTGTTCGCGCAAGCCTTCGATGCCGAAGTGCGTCGCCAATTGCGCGAAGAAGACCTCACGGGCCGCCTGCTGTCCGACGGCACTCTGGCGGTGGAGGAATTCCACCTGGAACTGGCCCGCGCTCTGCGACATGCCGGCCCATGGGGGCAGCACTTTCCCGAGCCGTTATTTCACGGCGTGTTCCAGTTGGTGGAGCAACGTGTGGTGGGGGAGCGCCACCTGAAAGTGGTGCTCAAGAGTGAGTGCGGTTCGGTGAAGCTCGACGGCATCGCGTTCGGGGTGGATCGGGAGGTCTGGCCGAACCCGACGGTGCGTTGGGTGGAACTGGCCTACAAGCTGGATGTGAACGAGTTCCGGGGCAATGAAACCGTGCAACTGATGATCGCGCATATCGAGCCGCGCTGACCAAACAAAGGTGGGAGGGGGCAAGCCTCCTCCCGCATTTTGATTCCTGTAAGGCCGATTTTATTCGGTTTTGGCCTGGTGCTTGACGATGATATCCACCAACCGTTTGGCCAGCGCCGGATAATTTTCGTCGAAGTGATGCCCGCCCGGCAGCTTCAAGGCTTCACCCACGGCGGTCTTGTCGGTGCAGCCGCTCTCGTCGACTTCTTCGGCACCGTAGATGCACACCACCTTGTCTGCCGGCAGCTTGGCCATTTCGGGTCCGGTGGCGGCTTCTTTACCGGCGTTACCCAGCCAGCCTTCCACTTCGATTTCAAAGCTGCCGGTACGGGCGAAGGCCAGCAGGATGATTGCATCGACCCGCTGTTGCTCGTTCTCCGGCAGGCGATTGTAAATGGCCGGCAGGACGTCGGCGCCGAAGGAGTAGCCGGTCAGCACGAAGCGCTTGGTGCCCCACTTTTGCCGGTAGTGCTGCATCAATTCGGTGAGGTCTTTGGCGCTTTGTTCCGGCGTCTTGTGCTGCCAGTAGTAGCGCAGTGTGTCGATGCCGACCACCGGGTAGCCGATCTTGGCCATCTCGCTGGCTACGTCGCGGTCCAGGTCGCGCCAGCCGCCATCACCGGAGAGGAACAGCGTTACCGTGTCCTTGGCCTGGCCGGCCGGCACTTCGACCACCGGGATCGCCAGCCCGCCGTTGTCCGAACCGACCAATTGCTTGCGCAGTTCGTTGTTCAGCACTTGCGGGTAATGAATGTCGTAGTCGCTGATGCTGGTGGTGGCGCGCGGCGTATCACGTACGAAGCTGGCGCTTTCATCGTCAGGATTGTCATTCCATGCCACCAGCCAGTTGCCGTGGGCGGCGGTTTTCGGCAAAGGATCCTTGCACCCTTCCTGCACAAGCGCAAAGCCGACCGAGATGGCGTTGGCCTTGTCGTCGTTCTGTGTGGCCAGCCAGCGCCAGGCCAGTGCTGCGCCAGGGCCGATGCCGCTGACCAGGGTGGCCGGGCCCTTGAGCTGCGCCAGGGCCTCTTGCAGGGCTTGTTCCTGCAGTTTGCAGTCATCCTTGGGCAGCACCACTTGCACGATCTGCGCCTTGCCGCCCTGGCTCAGGGCCAGCAGTTGGCTGTCGGCCAGCACGTCGTCGGCCAGCACGGCCACGATCACGCGGGCTTTGGCGGTGCCGGCCGGGGTCACACGGGTCAGCGCCGCGCCATCGGCCTGGGGCAATTGCTCCAGAGTGGGCTGCGGGGCAGGGCGGTTCCAGTACCAAAAGCCGCCACCCAGGATCAGGGCGAGCAGCACTACTAAGACCAATACATACCGCCAGGAGCGTCGAATCATCAGCGTTTCACCAATCCAGTCAAGCCGCCCGCGATGAGGGCGGCGGTATCGGCCAGTGCCACCAGCGGATCGAGTCCTGCGGGCACGGCCATATAGCGAGGTTCCCAGTCAGGCTGGAATTTGTCTTTGAAGCGGCGCAAACCTTGAAAGTTATACAGTTGCTCGCCGCGACGGAACACCATCGAGCCCAGGCGTTGGGTCAATGGGGCGCCGCGTCGTGGTTGCAGGCCCGACAACGGCACCATGCCGAGGCTGAAGCGGGCGTAGCCATGGTTCTTATAGTGTTGAATCAGGCCGACCATCATGAACTCCATGGTCAGCTTGGGCGCGTCCGGGTGCGCACGCATCAGGTCCAGACTGGCCAGGTCATGGTTGTAGGTTTCGAGCAGGTTGGCGAAGGCCACCGGGCGCCCTTCGAAGCGAATGATCGCGATGCGAAAGTGCTTGAGGTAGTCATCACTGAAGCGCCCCAGGGAAAAGCCTTTTTCGCGCACATTCTTACCGGTAAGCCAGGCGTCCGAGATAACTTTTAATTCATCCATCGGCGCCGTGCCCGGCTCGCAGATCTCCAGGGACAGGCCATCCCGGGTGCCACGGTTCCAGGTGTAGCGCAAATCCTTCATCTCTTTGCCCTTGGCTTCCAGGTCAAAGCGCTTGAGGTCCACGCGGGCTTCCTCGCCCAGCTTGATCGCGGTCAGGCCGATGTCCATGTAGTACGGCAGATTCTCCGCCCGCACCTGGTAGAACACCGGGCGCGCATGGTGGATGTCGCACAGGTCGCGGAACTGCCAGATCATCTCGGCGCGTTGTTGGGTCGGCCCGATCGGGTCGTACAGGGCCACCAGGCTGCGCCCACGGCGGGCGTACATCAGGAACGCTTCGTCATTGGGGTGGAAGAGCAGGGCTTTGTCTCCCGTCAACGCCAGGCCACCGTCGGGTTGGGACGAGGCCATCAGGATCCTGGTAGCGCGCTCCAGTTCTTCCGGCGTGGGCAGATGGATCACGGGGCGCGCAGTACGCAGCAGCCAGGTCAGCGACACGATCACCAACAGCACGGCGGCGCCGAGCAAGGAGCGCAGGCCACGCGGGGCGTTGGCGTCGAGGGTGAACTGCCACCAGAGTTGGTGGCTGTAGGGGACGTCCTGGTAGGCAAACAACAGCAGCCAGATCGAGGCGCCCAGCACGCATACGCTGGCCACCAGGTACAGCGGCGAAAACGGCAGTTCGGTCAGGCGACTGGCGCGGTAGAACGAACGTCGGAAGATCGCCAGCAGCACCGCGGTCATGGTCATCAGACTGGCTTCTTCCCAGTCGAAGCCTTTAAGCAGCGAAAGCAGGGCGCCCACCAACAGCAACACCATGGTCAGCATCCAGGCGGCCGACAGGCGTCGACGCAGGCCCTGGGCGAGCAGCAGGCACAGCACGCCGATCAGGCTGGCACCGAAGTGGGAGGCGTCAATCAGGCGGTGGGGAATCAGGAAGCCGATGTTTTCCAGGCGTGAATCGATCTCCGGCGTGGCGCCGGAAAACAGCAGGACCACGCCGGACAAAAAAACCAGTACGGCCAGCACCGGGGCCGCCAGGCCCGAGGCCACTCGCAGGCTCTGCTGGGTCTGGAACAGGCGCTGGGCCTCGTTGACCAGCAGGAAAACGCAAGCGATCAGCAGTGGCAGCACCACGTAGATCATGCGATAGAGCAGCAACGCCGCCGCCAGTGGCGCGGCGCCGAGCTTGTCGGCGAAGGCTGCGAGCAGGATCGCCTCGAACACTCCCACACCGCCCGGTACGTGGCTGAGCACACCTGCGGCCAGGGCCAGCAGGTAGACCAGCAGGAACGGGCCGAAGGGCGGCGCTTCCGGCAGCAGCATATAAAGGACGGCGGCGGCGGCGGCAACATCCAGTGCGGTAATGACCAGTTGCAGGAAGGTCAGGCGACGACCCGGCAGGCGCAGGGTGCGGCGGCCGACCTTGACCAGCAGGTTGTCCGGATAGGGCTGTTCCGGCAAACGACGGCGATAGATACCGATGCACAGCGCGGCCGACAGTATCAGCACCGCGCCGGCAATACCGCCGAGCAGTATTTGCGGCAGATGCAGATAGCTGGAGGCGGCCGGCAGGTTGCTCAATGTCGCGATCGCGGCCAGCGGCGGCAGGGCAGTGCCCAAGGCCAGGCTGGCAAACACCGTCATGCGGGCTACTTCCGAGGCCCCGATGCCATGGCGTGCATAGAGACGGTAGCGCACCGATCCGCCCGAGAGCATCGACAGGCCAATGGCATTGCCGATGGCGAAGGCGGTAAAGCCGCCGAGGGCCAAGGTCTTGGCGGGCAGGTTTACCCCTGCGTAGCGGGCGCCGGAAAACTCATAGCCCAGCAGGATCACAAAGCCGGCGACGGCCGCAGCGAAGGCTCCCAGCAAGGCTGGCTTGGGCACTTCCAGGATCGAGTCGTGGAGAGCGTAGAGATCCAGTTCCAGCAACAGATGTCGGCAGGCGATCAGGGCGATGGCGAACAGCAGCAACGTCACTGCCAGGCCGATCGGCTGTCGGTATTTGCTCAACAGATCGAGCCAGCGCAAACGGGTGGGGGCGATCGGTTGGGTTGCTGTGACGGAATCTTGTGGTTCAGACGAGTTGGCGCGCATCAATCACCTCGTGGATTGTGCGCGACAGGATGGAGGTATCCAGCCAAGTTACCAATCCCTATGGACAAAATAATTACAAATATTAACGCGTATCACCGGGTGCGGCGACTGCGGCCATTGGTCGTAGAGGAGTAAGCATAGCGCGTGATCAGATGGACTCCACAAACCGTGTGCGGTTTCATGAAATATGCCATCTCATTGTTTCAGAAGAACTTTTTCTTCAGATACAAAAAAGGCCACTCTTTCGAGCAGCCTTTTTTGATGTTTGGTTGCGGGAGCCGGATTTGAACCGACGACCTTCGGGTTATGAGCCCGACGAGCTACCAGACTGCTCCATCCCGCGTCTGTGGGCGGCATTCTACAGTCCAGCGGCGAGGTGTCAACCGTTAATGGCCCGATGGGTCAAATAAGTGTGAATCGGAGGCTGCATACCGGTCAGGAGCGCTAAGTGCGCGGCGACTAAAGATTTTTTTGTCTTACAATTTTCGTACAGATGTAAAACAGGCAGGCACAAAAAAGGCCACTCTTTCGAGTAGCCTTTTTTGATGTTTGGTTGCGGGAGCCGGATTTGAACCGACGACCTTCGGGTTATGAGCCCGACGAGCTACCAGACTGCTCCATCCCGCGTCTGTGTGTCGGCATTCTACAGAGGAACGCGAGTGTGTCAACCTGTGATTGCAAGAAAAGCGCTTTGGGTTCAATCGGTTAGCTCTCGATAACGGCTTCCTTGACCGCACGGGCCCAGGCAGGCCGAGGGTTTCAGCTCTATTGCGCGGCTTGTTTCGATTGAGAAATTAAATCTCATCAGGAAAATTCCTACCGCTCAGACGGAAGATTCAAACTACTGGTGCTATATACAGGGGGTGAGTGCGATACTGAACGCCCGTTGGATTACCCCTTCTATTTATGACGCAGCGCAAAATCATCCACGTCGACTGTGATTGCTTCTACGCCGCCATCGAGATGCGCGATGACCCGAGCCTGGCCCGCAAGCCACTGGCCGTGGGCGGCTCGGCGGATCGGCGCGGGGTGATCGCCACGTGCAACTATGAAGCACGGGCCTACGGTGTGCGTTCGGCAATGTCGTCACGGCATGCCCTGAAGCTGTGCCCGGGCCTGACCATCGTCAAGCCGCGCATGGATGCCTATAAAGAAGCGTCGAAGGAAATTCACACGATCTTTCGCGACTATACCGATCTGATCGAACCGCTTTCACTGGATGAGGCTTACCTGGACGTTTCCGACAGCCCGCATTTTGGCGGCAGTGCCACGCGCATCGCCCAGGACATCCGCCGTCGGGTTTCCAACCAACTGCACATCACCGTGTCTGCTGGCGTGGCGCCGAACAAGTTCCTGGCCAAGATCGCCAGCGACTGGAAGAAGCCTAACGGCCTGTTTGTGATTACCCCGGACCAGATTGAAGATTTCGTCTCCCAGCTGCGTGTGAGCAAGCTTCATGGGGTGGGCAAGGTCACCGCCGACAAGCTGGCACGCCTGGGTATCGAGGACTGTCTGCAACTGCGAGAGTGGAACAAGCTGGCGCTGGTGCGTGAATTCGGCAGTTTTGGCGAGCGACTGTGGAGTCTGGCCCGTGGGATTGATGAGCGCGCGGTGCAGAATGACAGCCGGCGACAATCCATCAGTGTGGAAAATACCTACGATACCGACCTGCCGGATCTCTCAAGTTGCCTGGCCAAGCTACCTGAGCTGATGGAAACCCTGGCCGGGCGCATGGCGCGCATCGACAGCAGTTATCGGGCGGGCAAGCCGTTCGTTAAGGTGAAGTTTCATGACTTTACCCAGACCACCTTGGAGCAGGCCGGGGCAGGGCGGGATCTGGAGAGTTATCAGCAGCTACTGACCCAGGCGTTCAATCGCGGTGGGAAACCAGTGCGTTTGCTGGGGATTGGCGTGCGCTTGCTGGACCTGAGTGGCGGTAACGAACAGTTAGAGTTCGCCTGGTAGAAACCGCCAGTCAAAATGTGGAAGGGGCTCCTCCCACATTTGATCTCCAACCCTTTGCGCTCTCAGCGTGCGCCTGGATCCGCTACGAGTCGCCCTGCATCCTTGGTCAACGCCTGCAAAAATTCCTGCTGCAACTCAGGATCATTGCGGGTCAGTTCGATCAGGCTTTGTTCCAGCTCGCTGGCTTCTTCTTCCAGGCCCAACTCCGACAAGCGTTTGACGCGGTGCACCCACTGGCTGACTTCGTCGTCTTCCAGGTCGTCGTAGATCAAACCGTGGGCTTCGAGCAACTTGCCGCGCAGGGTGTGGCTGATGGCCAATGTCGAATCCACGTGCACATCGTCCTGACCATCCTCCACATTGATCTTCAAGGTGGTGACGTGGTTCAGGTCCTGCTCGGCAAAGGGGCTGTCCAGCAAATTCAGGCGCAGCACGCCGTTGCGGTCGGTGGTCAGCTCATGGGTCTGGTTGCCGGCAGTGACCTGGACCGGACGTTCGCTCCAGGGCAGGCTCGAATACTCCAGGCGCTTGTCGCGCTGGACTTCATCGATACCGGCCAGATTCTGCTGCGCGCGACCATGAGACTGCACGTTCATGAATGGGTTGAGCCCGTCCACGCCGTAGATCAGCCAATCATGGGTCACGCTCGTCGGCAGGTTGCCGAGGGCGAAGATGTTCGCCACGTTGGCGCCTGCGCCTGCTACCAACGCCACCGCACCCAGTGGCATTTCATACACTTCGCGCCAGGGTTGGTAAGGCGTATAGCGGTCATAACGACGGGTGACTTCGAACTCGGTGACCTCAAAGGTCTTTTGTTCGTGAATGCGCACCCGGCGTTGCGGCAGTTCCAGCACTTTGGGCTCGCCTACATCGATCTGCAGGCTGTGATCGAGCAATTTGCGCTCGACCCGCTCCTCGTGCTCGCTGCGTTGCGACATCTGATTGGCGCAGCCGCTGACCAGCAGGGCGCCGCACAAGGCGGCGCCCCCCAGGGCTCTGGTGTTTCGCTTGAACATGACTTCTCTTGATCTGGTTTTCAGCGACGAATACGCGCCTGAAGGAAAGACAGCACGTCAGCCACCGGCAACGGTTGGGCTTCGGCTTCGGTCCGGCTCTTGTATTCCAGATTGCCATCGGCCAGGCCGCGGTCGCTGACCACGATCCGGTGAGGGATGCCAATCAGTTCCATGTCGGCGAACTTGATGCCAGGGCTGGTTTTCTTGTCCCGGTCATCAAGCAACACTTCAAAACCGGCGGCCGTCAGTTCGGCATACAGTTTGTCGGTGGCTTCGCGTACTTGCTCGGTTTCATAGCGCAGCGGTACCAGCGCCACTTGGAACGGCGCCAGGGCGTCACTCCAGATGATGCCTTTCTCGTCGTTGTTCTGCTCGATGGCAGCCGCCACCACGCGGGACACGCCAATACCGTAGCACCCCATTTCCAGGGTGATCGGCTTGCCGTTCTCGCCCAGCACTTCGCACTTCATCGCTTTGCTGTATTTGTTGCCCAGCTGGAAGATATGCCCGACTTCGATGCCGCGCTTGATTTCCAGGGTGCCCTTGCCGTCCGGACTAGGGTCGCCGGCCACCACGTTGCGCAGGTCGGCGACGGTGGGAACCGGCAGGTCACGCTCCCAGTTCACGCCGAAATAGTGCTTGTCATCGATGTTGGCGCCGATACCGAAGTCGCTCATCAGCTCGACCGAGCGGTCGATGATGATCGGCAGCGGCAGGTTCAGCGGGCCGAGGGAACCGGCGCCGGCGCCAATGGCGTCGCGCAGCTCGGCATCGGTGGCCATGACCAGTGGGTTGGCAACGCCCGGCTGCTGGGCGGCCTTGATTTCATTGAGTTCGTGGTCGCCACGGATCACCAGCGCGATCAGCTTGCCTTCTTCTTCAGCGTGCACGATCAGCGTCTTGATGGTCTTTTCAATCGGCAGATTGAATTTTTCCACCAGGGCCGCGATGGTTTTGGTGTCCGGGGTGTCCACCAGGCGCAGTTCTTCGGTCGGGGCAGGGCGCGAGGTTTCCCGTGGCACGGCCTCGGCTTTCTCGATGTTCGCCGCGTAGTCGGAGCCGTTGCTGAACACGATATCGTCTTCGCCGGACTCGGCCAGTACGTGGAATTCGTGGGAGCCGGCGCCGCCGATGGAACCGTTATCCGCTTCAACCGGGCGGAATTTCAGGCCCAGGCGCGTGAACACGTTGCAATAGGCCTGGTGCATGCGGTCGTAGGTGACTTGCAGGGACGCCTGGTCAGCGTGGAACGAATAGGCGTCCTTCATGATGAATTCACGGCCGCGCATCAAGCCGAAGCGTGGGCGGATTTCATCACGGAATTTGGTCTGGATCTGATACAGGTTCAGCGGCAACTGTTTATAGCTGCTCAGCTCGTTGCGCATCAGGTCGGTGATCACTTCTTCATGGGTCGGGCCGGCGCAGAAATCGCGGCCATGACGGTCCTTGAAGCGCAGCAACTCAGGGCCATACTCTTCCCAACGTCCGGATTCCTGCCACAGTTCGGCCGGCTGAGTGCTCGGCATCAACACTTCCAGGGAGCCGGCGGCGTTCATTTCTTCACGAACGATGGCTTCGACCTTGCGCATCACCTTCAAGCCCATGGGCAACCAGGTGTACAGGCCCGAGGCCAGTTTGCGGATCATGCCGGCGCGCAGCATCAGTTGGTGGCTGATCACGACCGCATCGGAAGGCGTTTCTTTCTGTGTGGCGAGCAAATATTGACTGGTACGCATGGTAGGCCGTTGTCGGTTGCTTGAACTTGAAATGACTTGGGATTGTACGGGCGCGGGCTGCCGGAGTACAGGCATCAGAATGCAGAGGGGTATGTGGGAGGGGGCAAGTCGAATCGTCGCAACGCCCCTCCCACATTGTCAGTCCTCAGCCGGCGGACTCAAACGAATGCGCCGATTCTCCTGATACCAGTGCAACGCGATCAGCAGCAGCGTCGGCACCCCCAGCATGCAGGTGATCAGGAAGAAGTTGTGGTAGCCGAACTTCTCCACCATCACCCCCGAATACCCGCCGATCAGGCGCGGCAACAACAGCATGATCGAGCTGAGCAACGCATATTGGGTAGCGGAGAACTTGAGGTTGGTCAGGCTCGACAAGTAGGCCACGAAGGCCGACGTGGCCAGGCCCGAGCTGAAGTTATCCAGTGAGATGGTGAAAATCAGCATCTGCAGGTCCGGGCCCATGTCGGCGAGCATCACGAACAGCAGGTTGGTGCCGGCCGACGCTACGCCACCGATGAACAGGATCGGCAGGATGCCGAAGCGCACAATCAGCAGGCCGCCCATGCCGGCGCCGAGCAGCGTCATGATCAGGCCGAAGATTTTGCTGACCCCGGCAATCTGGTCCTTGGTAAAGCCTTGGTCGATGTAGAACACATTGGCCATCACGCCCATGACCGTGTCGGACATGCGATACGTTGCGATCAGGCCCAGCAGCAGCAACGCCTGCCAGCGATAGCGCAGGATAAAGTCGTTGACCGGTGTCAGCACCGGCGCCAGGCCACGCCGGCCCATGGCCGACAGGCACAGGCTGGTGAGCGTGATATAGAGGATGGCCCGCAGGAACGCGCGGTCTTCCATCAGCAGGTCCCACAGGCTCACGCCCTGGAAGAGCACACTGGCGAAATCGGTGTTGTACAACTGGGTGAACATCGCCGGTACCGACACCAGCAGTACGATCAGCACGAACACCGACACCAGTTGATGCACGAAGCTGTAGCGGCCAGCCTGCAACTGGGTGCGCAGTGGCACATTGGGCTCGCGCATGAGCAGGGTGGTCAGCAAGGCTGGAATCATCAGCACGCCGAACAGCACATAGGTGCCGGTCCACGCCGAGTGTTTGTAGTTGAAGCCGGTGGAGCCGAAACCTTCGGCGAAAAACAGTGCGCCGGCGGTGGCCAGCAGCGCGGCGATCCGATAACCGGACATATAGCTGGCGGCCAAGGCAGCCTGGCGACTGTCGTCGGCGATTTCCAGGCGATAGGCGTCGACCGCAATGTCCTGGGTAGCGGAGGCAAAGGCGACGATCACTGCAATGGCGATCAGCCAGGACAAATGCTTCTGCGGATCGCAGAAGCCCATGCCGATCAAGCCCAGGATCACCAGCGACTGGGCCAGCACCAGCCAGGAACGACGCCGCCCGAGTTTGCCGAGCAGCGGCAGGCGCCATTGGTCGAGCAGCGGCGACCAGACCCATTTGAAGGCGTACGCCAACCCGATCAGGCTGGCATAACCGATGGTTTCGCGGGCCACACCGGCTTCGCGCAACCACACCGAAAGCGTCGAGAACACCAACATGTAAGGCATGCCGGCGGCGAAGCCGAGCAACAACAGCACTAACGTCGAGGGGCTGGCATAGGCAGCGAGCGCGGCGCGCCAGGTTTTACGGGGCATGGGCTGGAGTCTGCCTCAGATTCACGGAAACAAAGCGCGCACTCTAACCGCTGTGCTCTACCGGGCGCCAGCCATGGCGCTGAATATCAACGCGATTGTTCAGGATACTGACGCCTTCGCTGCGCAAACGCGCACGTTGTTCGTCGCCCGAGGCGCTGCCGACCGGCAGGCTTATCCGACCGCCGGCACCCAGCACACGATGCCAGGGCAAGCGCGTGTCTTCGGGGAGCTGGCTCAAGGTGCGGCCCACCCAGCGAGCCGCGCGCCCTAAACCGGCCAGGTGCGCCAGCTCGCCGTAGCTCACCACGCAGCCTTCGGGCACTTGTGCCAGCGTCAGGTACAGCGCTGTGCGGCGTATCTCGGCAGGGCTTTGTTCAGGCTCGAGTGTGGGATTCACTGTGGCGCTATCCGTTTAAAACGTCAGTAATAATGTAAGAAACGTCTGTGAATATGGCGGTGAGAATTGAACTCATCTGCGATCCTTGAGTCAGTGCTTGCTAAGACGTGATCTAACACGATAATGCCCTCTTTTCGCCACGCCCGAGCCTCGAATCCGCTTATGTTGTCCAGAACCCTGCTGTGCCTTGCTGTTCTCAGTGCCTCAACGCCTCTGCTTGCCGATACCGTCTGGTTGAAAAACGGTGATCGCCTGACCGGCAAAATCAAGCTGTTCGACGGCGGCAAGTTGCTGATCCAGACCGCTTACGCCGGCGCTGTGCCCGTGGACTGGAAGCAGGTCAAAACCCTGGAAAGCGACCAGGAACTGCTGGTCAAGCAGGATGCCTACAGCGGCGAGAAGGCCAAGTCCCTCCACGCGGCGGAAGACGGCAAGGTGGTGCTGGCCAATGGCGAGGCACCCAAGACCGTGGAGCTGGCGAGCATTCAGCAGATCATCAAGCCAAAGCCTGTGATCGAGGACCTGGTATGGAAGGGCAACGTCGACCTGGCCCTGGATTACAAGCGCGCCGAGAAAGACACCAACGACTACGATATCGATTTCAAGACGTCCGCGCGTCATGGTCAATGGCGCCATACCGGGCAGGGCGAGTACAACCGCGAATTTCAGGACGATGTGACCACCACCGACAACTGGGCGCTGGAATACGACCTGGACCGTTTTCTCACCGAGCACTGGTTCTGGCAAGGGCGTCTGACCTACAAGCGCGACAAGGTTGAAGACCTGGCTCGCCAGCGCACCGTGGGTACCGGCCCTGGCTACCAGTTCTGGGACGATGAACTGGGCGCGTTCTCCCTCGGCTCGCTGGTCAACCGAACCGACTATGAATATGCCGACGGCGGCAAAGACAACTTCTATTCCCTGGCCATGAAGTGGAACTACAACCGCTACCTGGTGGGCAAGACCGTTGAGTTCTTCACCAACGGCGAACTGGGCAAGCCTATCGATGCACCGGCCGAGTACTCGTTGGATGCGGAAATGGGCCTGCGCTACAAAGTCACCGAGTGGGCATCGCTCAACCTCAAGGCCGAGCGCGATGTGATCAGCGGCGACTCCCAGAGCAGCCTGAGCAAAACCCGCTACACCGCTGGGTTCGGCGTGGCCTGGTAATCGAGCCCCTGGCAACCGCGGCCTTTATTGATTACCTTGTGTTGAGATCCATTCCCATACGCAGTGGGCGGCTGAATACCCGAGGAGTCATACGTTGAGCGCACAGGTTGCCAGGAACGCCCGAGAGCTGTTGCTCAAGGAATACCGTGGGGCTCTCTCCACATTGTCCAAAGCCATGCCCGGCTTTCCCTTTGGATCGGTGGTGCCGTACTGCCTGGACGAGCAGGGCCGGCCATTGATTCTGATCAGCCGTATCGCCCAGCACACCCATAACCTGCAAAAAGATCCCAAGTGTTCGCTGCTGGTCGGCGAGCGCGAGGCGGACGATGTGCAGGCAGTGGGGCGCCTGACCTACCTGGCCGAAGCCGAAAAACTGCAGGACGCCACCGCCGTCGAGGCAGCGGCCGAACGCTACTACCGCTACTTTCCCGAGTCGGCCAACTACCACAAGGCTCACGATTTTGATTTCTGGGTGCTCAAGCCGGTGCGTCACCGCTATATAGGCGGGTTCGGCGCGATCCATTGGCTTGATCAGCTGACCCTGGCCAACCCTTTCGCCGGCACGGCCGAGCGCAGCATGGTCGAGCACATGAACAGCGACCATGCCAAGGCGATTGCGCATTACGTGGCACTTGCCGATTTGCCTGCCGGCGAGCCCGCGCAGTTGGCCGGGATCGACAGTGAGGGCATGCACCTGCGCATTGGTCAGTCGTTGCACTGGCTGCCGTTCGCAACGTCTTGCAACACGCCGACACAGGTGCGCGAAGCCCTGGTTTCATTGGCTCATGCCGCTGCCTGGCCGAAAAAAACGGCGTCCGACGCTTGAATTCACGAAACGGCGACGTCATCTAAGGTGGACTGGCAAGGCATTCTTGCGTTGAGGAACCATTTGATGCGCCCTTTTTTATTGCTCTTTCTGCTGTTCCCGGTGTTGGAGCTGTTCGTCTTCGTTCAAGTCAGCAGTGCGATCGGGTTTTTCCCGGCATTGCTGTTGATCATTCTAGGCTCGATGCTTGGCGTTCTAGTGCTGCGCGTCGCCGGACTGGCTACGGCATTACGTGCCCGGGAAAGCCTGAACCGCGGCGAGTTGCCCGCCCAGACCATGCTGGAAGGCCTGATGATGGCCCTGGCCGGTGGGCTGTTGATCCTGCCGGGTTTCATCAGCGACGCAGTCGGTCTGGTGATGCTGCTGCCGGTCACCCGCAAATTGCTGGCCGGCAAAATGCGCCAGCGCGCCGAAGAGGCCGCGATTCGCCAGCGTGCGTTCGCCGACGACCTGCAGCCTCGTGGTGGCCCGGCCCCGCGCCAGCCTTTGGGCCGTGAAGGCGATGTGATCGAAGGCGAGTTCGAGCACCGCGACGGCAAATAACCCCCACCCACACGGCACCTTCAGGTGCCGTGCTGCATTTACCGGCTCCCTGGACATAAAAAATTTCATTCGCGGGCCCTTGTAATAAGCACAGGCGCCCTTATGTAACGGTCACCGCAAGGTTTCTGGTGGTGACACTAGACAGACTTCCGCGTTTCGCCCAGCGAACCGCGACCGGCACCGCCGGAATTTAACCCGCCGGAATTGATACCGGCCGATGAAAAACACAATTAGGAGAGATCGACAATGAGCAAGCTTCGTCCTCTGCACGACCGCGTCGTCATCCGTCGCAGCGAAGAAGAAAAGAAAACCGCTGGCGGCATCGTTCTGCCAGGTTCGGCTGCTGAAAAAGCCAACCACGGTGTGATCGTCGCTGCGGGTCCGGGCAAGACCCTGGAGAACGGTGAAGTACGCGCGCTGGCCGTGAAAGTGGGTGACAAGGTTGTTTTCGGCCCTTACTCCGGTAGCAACACTGTGAAAGTCGACGGCGAAGACCTGCTGGTAATGGCTGAGAACGAAATTCTCGCTGTACTGGAAGGCTGATTTCCCGCTCATTTTCCCGTTACGTCAAAGTATTTAAGGAATATCGATCATGGCTGCTAAAGAAGTTAAATTCGGCGACTCCGCCCGCAAGAAAATGCTCACTGGTGTCAACGTTCTGGCTGACGCAGTAAAAGCGACCCTGGGCCCGAAAGGCCGTAACGTGATCATCGAGAAGAGCTTCGGCGCTCCGACCATCACCAAGGACGGCGTTTCCGTCGCCAAAGAAATCGAACTGGAAGACCGTTTCGAAAACATGGGCGCGCAGCTGGTCAAAGACGTTGCCTCCCGTGCTAACGATGACGCAGGCGACGGCACCACCACCGCCACCGTTCTGGCTCAGTCGATCGTCAACGAAGGCCTCAAGGCCGTTGCTGCCGGCATGAACCCGATGGACCTGAAGCGCGGTATCGACAAGGCGACCATCGCCATCGTCAAAGAGCTGAAGAACCTGTCCAAGCCATGCGCCGACACCAAGGCCATCGCTCAGGTGGGTACCATCTCCGCCAACTCCGACAACTCCATCGGCGACATCATTGCCGAAGCCATGGAAAAAGTCGGTAAAGAAGGCGTGATCACCGTTGAAGAAGGCTCGGGCCTGGAAAACGAACTGTCGGTTGTAGAAGGCATGCAGTTCGACCGCGGCTACCTGTCTCCGTACTTCGTCAACAAGCCTGACACCATGGTTGCCGAGCTGGACAGCCCGCTGATCCTGCTGGTCGACAAGAAAATCTCCAACATCCGCGAAATGCTGCCGGTGCTGGAAGCTGTTGCCAAAGCCGGTCGCCCACTGCTGATCGTGGCTGAAGACGTTGAAGGCGAAGCCCTGGCGACTCTGGTTGTGAACAACATGCGTGGCATCGTCAAAGTCGCCGCCGTCAAGGCGCCAGGCTTCGGCGATCGTCGCAAGGCCATGCTGCAGGACATCGCCGTCTTGACCGGCGGTACCGTTATCTCCGAAGAGATCGGCCTGAGCCTGGAAAGCGCCACCCTGGAAAACCTGGGTAGCGCCAAGCGTGTGACCCTGTCCAAGGAAAACACCATCATCGTTGACGGTGCCGGCGTTGAAGGCGACATCGAGTCGCGCATCAACCAGATCCGTGCCCAGGTTGCCGAAACTTCCTCGGACTACGACCGTGAAAAACTGCAAGAGCGTCTGGCCAAGCTGTCCGGCGGCGTTGCAGTGATCAAGGTTGGCGCCGGTTCCGAAGTTGAAATGAAAGAGAAGAAGGCCCGCGTTGAAGACGCCCTGCACGCAACCCGTGCAGCCGTTGAAGAAGGTGTGGTACCTGGCGGTGGCGTTGCGCTGATCCGTGCCCTGGAAGCCCTGACTGACCTGACCGGCGACAACGCTGACCAGAACGTCGGCATCGCTGTACTGCGTCGCGCTGTTGAAGCACCACTCCGCCAGATCGCTGCCAACTCCGGCGACGAGCCAAGCGTTGTGGTCAACGAAGTCAAGAACGGCAAAGGTAACTACGGTTACAACGCTGCGACTGGCGTCTACGGCGACATGATCGAAATGGGCATCCTGGACCCAACCAAGGTAACCCGTTCGGCGCTGCAGGCAGCATCCTCCATCGGCGGTCTGATCCTGACCACCGAAGCGGCGATCGCTGATGCACCGAAGAAAGAAGGCTCGGCTGGCGGCGGTATGCCAGACATGGGCGGCATGGGTGGCATGGGCGGCATGATGTAAGCCAGCCTTACCCCCGTACTGAAAAAGCCCCGCCTGCAGTGATGCAGGCGGGGCTTTTTTATTGCTTGGGGGTCATGAGCTGGCTTAGCGCTCGGTCAGCCGTGGGCTCGTCTCCTGGGGCGCTTTCCAACTCAACAACTGTTGTTTGAACCCGTAGCTGGCGGCCTGGTAATAGGTGATTGCTCGCTGGATCAAGGGATCATCACTGCCCACTCGCGACTCCTGGCTTTCAGCCAAGGCCTGGTCGTGGCGACGCAGACCCAGGCGCGGGCTGAGAATGGCCAGGTCCTTGCCGTCGAACAGCCCCAGATGCTGGTAATTGCCGACCACCACGCGCGGCGGCAGCGGGTTATCCTGAAGCAAGTCGCGGCCGAAGAATGTCGACTCGTAGCTCAGGTTGATCAGGCCCAGCAGGGTCGGCGCCAGGTCGATCTGACTGGCCAGTTGCGCGGACTCCCGTGGGTCGATCAGTTTGGGCGCATAGATGAACAGCGGAATCTGGTAGTTGGTGATGGGCAAGTCTTCCTTGCCCGCGCTGCCGGCCGTGTGATCGGCGACGAACACGAAGATCGTGTTGTCGAACCAGGGCTTCTGACGTGCCGCGTCGAGGAATTCACCGATGGCATGGTCGGTGTATTTCACCGCGCCGTCGCGGCCATTCCCGGATTTGATATCGATGCGCCCATCCGGATAGGTGTAAGGGCGATGGTTGGAGGTAGTCATCAATTGCAGCAGGAACGGTTGCCGCTTGGCGTAATCGGCGTCGGCCAGTTTCAGGGTTTGTTTGTACAGGTCTTCGTCGGCCATGCCCCAGGCGTTTTTAAACGAGATTTCGGCCTCGGGTACGCTGCTCTGATCGACCACGCGGTAACCGTTGCCGCTGAAAAACGCGTTCATGTTATCGAAGTAACCGCGCCCACCGTACACGAATACGCTGTCATAACCGACGGCGGTGAGCTGTTGCCCGAGGCTGGCGAAACCGCTTTCACGGCCGATGCGTTTGACGATCGAGCGTCCCGGCGTAGGAGGGATCGCCAGGGTGATTGCTTCCAGGCCCCGGTCTGTGCGGGTGCCGGTGGCGTAGAAGTTATTGAAATACAGGCTTTGTTTTCGCAACGCGTCGAGGTTCGGCGTGAGATTGCGCCCGTCGCCATTGCTGCCCATGTATTTGGCGCTGAAGCTTTCGATGGTTACCAGCACGATATTGGGCGTGCTCGGCGGGCCGGAGTGGCTGATGGACCGGCGGATATCCAGCGGGTCCTGGCCGATAAAGCGGGCGTTCGGCTCGCTGAGTTCGGCGCGCAACTGGCGGGCGACCACGTCGGTCGGCAGGCTTTTGTAGAACTGCGAGTAATCCAGTTCGTTGTTACGAAAGGCTGCAAAAAACTGATATGGGCCATTACTGGCCAGCTCGTTTTTGTAGGCATTGCCGCCCTGGGCGCGGGGGCTGTCCTGACTGATCAACTGCAGGCTGAGGCCGACGGCCAGCACCAGCACCACCGCGTTGAACAAGCGGCCGCGCAACGGTGGCAGTGGTGAGGCCGTGGCGGCATTGAACGCTTTACGCAAAGCCAGGCTCAACACAATGGCCAGCATTGCCAATAAGCTGAGCAGTTTGCCGATCGGGTAGGACTCCAGCAGGTTGTTCAACACTTCGTCGGAATACACCAGGTAGTCGACGGCGATGAAGTTGAAGCGCACCCCGAACTCGTCCCAGAACAGCCATTCGGCGACCGAGGTAAACAGCATTGCGAAGAGACTGACAGTGAGTACCGCCTGCAAAAACCAGCGGTGGCCGCGACGACGCCACAGGCCCGGCGGGCATAGCAGCACGTACAGTCCCAGCGGCAGCGCTGCGTAGGCAAGAAACCCCAGGTCATACAGCAACCCCACGCCGAACACCGGCAGCAGGTTACCGCCGACTTCGTCCAAGTGAGTCAGCAACAGCACGGCACGGGTGACCAGGAAAATCAGTAACCAGGCACCGGTTATCAGCAGCAAATAGCGCATTGGCGCAGTTTTGACCAAACCCATGTCTATGTTCCTTATATAAATGGGAGGCGATGGTCGTCCTGACACTGTAATCAGTTTGTGAAGCTATAGTGAAAAACTCGTTGCCCTCTCAATTTGATTGAAAACCTTGATCCACGCGCCCTGGAGGTCTATCCCTGAGCCCGACTTGGCCTTAAGCTGCGCGAGCCAACACGGCCGTTACCGCGTACGGAGACACTGCCCATGCGAATTTTATTGGTTGAAGACAACCGCGATATTCTGGCCAACCTGGCGGACTACCTGGGGCTGAAGGGCTACACCGTCGACTGTGCGCAGGACGGGCTGTCGGGCCTGCATCTGGCCGCCACCGAACACTACGACCTGATCGTGCTCGACATCATGCTGCCGGGCATCGATGGCTACACCTTGTGCAAACGCCTGCGCGAAGATGCGCGTCGTGATACGCCGGTGATCATGCTCACCGCGCGCGATCAGTTGGACGACCGGCTGCAGGGTTTCAAGTCCGGCGCCGATGACTACCTGCTCAAGCCATTTGCCCTGTCGGAACTCGCCGCGCGCATCGAAGCGGTGCTGCGTCGTGCCCAGGGTGGGGGGCGCCGCGCGTTGCAAGTGGGCGACCTGAGCTACGACCTCGACACCCTGGAAGTGACGCGCGACGGGCGCCTGCTCAAGCTCAACCCGGTCGGCCTGAAGCTGCTGGCGGTGCTGATGCAGAAAAGCCCCCATGTGCTGCGCCGCGAAATTCTCGAAGAAGCGCTGTGGGGCGATGATTGCCCGGACAGCGACAGCCTGCGCAGCCATGTCCACCAACTGCGCCAGGTGATCGACAAACCGTTTGCCAAGCCATTGCTGCACACGGTGCACGGCGTGGGTTATCGCCTGGCCGAGGGTCGCGATGGAGTTTAAGCAAAGCCTTGCCCAGCGGATCATCATCGCGTTTGCCTTGATGAGCGCACTGGTGGCGGGCGCCTTCGCCATGGGCATCGTTGCGACGGTGCACCTGGTGGAAGAGAAGTTGATTTCAGCGGGCTTGGGCGGTGACCTGCAACGCTTGCTGCTGATGGACAGCGTCGAAGACTGGAGTCATCGACCCGAGCCGGACCAACTGTTCTATTTCAGCGGCGGGCGTGGCGACTTTGAATTGCCCAAGGATTTGCGTCATCTGGAACCGGGCTTTCACGAGGTGTTTCGCGAGTCGCTGTCGTACCACGCCATGGTCGAAGTGATCGACGGTCGGCGCTATGTGCTGCTGCAGGACCAAAGTGACTTCGAAGAGCGTGAGCGGGTGCTGTTCGCCGTGGTCCTGGTGGGCTTTGTGCTCAGCCTGGCGTTGGCGGTGTTCCTGGGATGGGTGCTGGCGCGCAAGGTAATGGCGCCGGTGGTGCGCCTGGCTCGCCAGGTGCGCCACCGTGACCAGTTGCTGGGCCTGGCACCGCCTCTGGCGCCGGACTATGCGGCTGACGAAGTGGGCGAATTGGCCGTGGCCTTCGACGCCACATTGGGCCGACTGCGCCAGGCGCTATCCCGTGAGCAGTTGTTCACCAGCGACGTAAGCCACGAGTTGCGCACCCCCCTGATGGTCCTGGCCAGTTCCTGCGAATTGCTGCTGGAAAATCCGGCCATCGATCAGCGTGGACGTAACCAGGTGCTGCGTATCGCCAGGGCCTGCGAAGAAATGCGCGAGCTGGTGCAAACCTTCCTGATGCTGGCGCGGGCGCAACACAGCGAGTCCACTATGTCGCCCCAGGTAAGCCTCACCCAGGTGGCGGAGGACTTGCTCGGCATCTGGCGCGAACCCATCGAGCAGAAGGGCCTGCAACTGATCTATCAACCGGGCAGCCCTCTGGACACGCGCTACAACACCACCTTCCTGCACGCCGTAATGGGCAACCTGCTGCGCAACGCCTTGCATTACACCGAGCAGGGCTTTATCCGCCTGACCCTGGAACCTACCGGTTTCGTGGTGGAAGACAGCGGTGTCGGTATCCCCGAAGAAAAACGCGAGGCCATGTTCGAACCGTTCGTGCGTGGCAGTGAGAAGCGCGGTGAAGGCCTGGGGCTGGGCCTGTCACTGGTGCAGCGGATCTGCGAGAACCAGGGCTGGAGTGTCAGCCTCAGTACCATGGAACCCAACGGTTGCCGCTTTCACGTTGAGTTGAGTCAGGTCAAGCCTTGACCGCGTCTGCTGCCGCTATCCTGCCATAAGCCGCCGTTATTCGGCGAAGATGGCGACTTGCTATTGATTGTCTTTGTAAAGTCTTGAAATGTATGAAGTTGGACAGGACAAGTTTTTCACAACGAGTTGACCTGGCGATCACGTATCGCTGAATAGTTTGTAGGCATCAGTCATTGGAGACCTGTTGATGCCTACCCCGATCAAACTCGAATTTTCCGAAAAGTACGACGATCAGCACGCTCAGAAATATTTGCTCAAGCATCAGGACAATTTGGCGCGCCGGTTGTCCCACAAACGCGACGAGCAATTGGCCCGAGGCGCGCTGGCGATGGCGGGCGAGCCCGGTTTGGTTTTGGACTTGCCGTGTGGCGCCGGCCGTTTCTGGCCGCTGCTGGCGGAAAAGCCCAACCGAATCATTATTGGCGCCGATAATTCCGCTTCGATGTTGAAGATAGCAACCGGCGCCCAACCGGCAGAGGTGGTGAAACGGGTACGCCCTTTGCAGACTTCAGCCTTTGATATTGATTTGCCAGATAACGCGGTCGACAGCATTTTTTGCATGCGCTTGCTGCACCACATAGGTGATCCGGCGCATCGCCTGGCGATACTGCGGGAGTTTCAGCGAGTTACCCGAGACAGCGTGATCATCTCACTGTGGGTTGACGGCAATTTCAAGGCGTGGAAGCGCAAGCGTTCGGAAGCGCGTCGTCGTAGGAAAGGTGAGCAGGAAGGTTACCAAAACAGGTTTGTGTTACCGGCTGCTACTGTAGAAGCAGAATTCGAGCAGGCGGGTTTTCGCGTTCAGGAATCCCTGGACTTCATACCGCTCTACGCCATGTGGCGGGTATACGTATTACGCAAGAGGTAACAGGATGGCAGTTGAGTGCGTAGCAGGCAGTCACGTAGCTCCAGAAGAACGCTTCGATTATTTCTGGCGTCAGCAAGGCGAGTGGGTGGAAGAGCCCAATCGTCGTCGCGGTGGTGAAAGTGGGGTACAGCGAATCAAGACCGCCAGTGGTCGTTTGCTCTACAGCAAGCGACAGACCGGGCATATTTATCGCAGTTGGCTGCATCCCTTCGGGCGCCCCACGGTGCTGCGTGAGCGTGATGCTTTGAAGGGCTTGCGCCTGCTGGATGTGCGGGTGCCGGAAATGGTCTTCTGCGAAGCACGTCGCGATCCCGAGCATCAATGGAAGGCGTTGTTGGTGACGGCTTCGCTGGATGGTTTCGACGAAATCGAAAAATGGTACGCCGCCGGTGGCCGTGAGCAGTACGGCGAGCAGGTGCACGAACGTCTGCTCAAGGAAGTGGCGACCACCCTGGCGCGCATGCACAAGGGGCGTTGGCAGCACGGCTGCCTGTACATCAAGCATATCTTTGCGCGGGTGACAGGCGAGGGCGACTCGGCCACGGTAGAAGTGGCGCTGCTGGATTTTGAAAAATGCCGCCAGCGCCTGACCGCTTATCGGGCGGCGTCCCATGACATGCTGCAACTGCGTCGCCATTCGTCGTGGAGCAGCGCCGATTGGGAAAAACTCAGCTACTTTTATGAGACGGCGTTTGGCAGCGCTATCAAGGGTTTAACCAGATGAAGCTAGAAATAGCGCGAGGTTTGTTCCTGGTGGGAGCGTTGGGCGTGGCAGCCTTGGCGCTGGCCGCCTGGGAGCAGCCTCGTACTCAGGTACTCAGCGCGTCGCAGGGCGGCGCGCAATGCCTGTTGCCGCGTGTCGCCAAGGCGAGCACGGCGGCCAAGCCCGATCATGAACTGCTGCTGTTCATGTTCGGTCTGTCTCAAGGAATGAGGCCTCAAAGTTGAAACGTTTAAACCTCCCGAACAGGGCCTTGCGATGCGAGGCCCTTTTTTTTGCGTTTTTTCCAGGCTGCCGGCTGGCGTTCACGCCAAGTGCAGGTGGTTATCCCAAAGCCCGGCCGGCAATTCCAAGGGTTTAGCCACCAACGGGGCCTGCCGGCAATCGTAGAAGCGGCACCGGCCCTGGCCCGAGGTGACCACGAACCCATCCGCCACCGCGCCCACACCGGCGCAGTCCGGCAGCGGACCGTCCAGGCGCAGCTCGCCGCTGTCCATGTCCCAGATAAAGAAGCGATTGCCGCGTGGCGCCGTCAGTGCCACCAGGCGCAACTCGCTGTGCACGGCCACGCTGGCGGTGTAATGCCCCATGGCCTGCAGTTGCGCGTCGGCCACCGGAAAAGCCATGAACGGTTGGCCTGGGCGCTTGATCGCCAGCAGTTCGGAGCGCTCCTGGGACGGGCCCATGAACTGCTGCCCGGTGAGAATCGTGCCATCGCTGGCGATGCCCATATGGCGCACGCTGTTCATCTGCTGGCCCAGGGTTTCCTTGCTGATCAGTGTGCCGTCGCGGCGCATCAGCACCAGGCTCGGCTCCATGGCGTTGAGGTTCATCTCCACGCGGCTTTCCGCTTCGGTGCGAATGCCCCCGTTGGCCACCACCAGGGTTTCACCGTCGGGCATCCATGAGACCTGGTGCGGGCCGATGCCGTGGGTGGACAGCTCGGCGCTGTGCACCAGGCGCTCGCCCTCGAACTTATACACGCCAAGGAGGCCACGGCCGGGGTCGGACGTATCGTTTTCGGTGGCGTACAGCCACTCGCCGCTCTTGTGGATTACCGCGTGGCCATAGAAGTGGCGATTGGCATTCGAGGTGATGGTTTGCAGCAGCGCGCCGTCGCGCAGGTCGATCAGGTAACTCTCGGTGCCCGGGCGACGGGCAACGAACAGCGCAATCGGCAGCGTGGGGTGGTTGATGATGTCATGGCAGCGCTGGCCGACCTGGGTAGCAAACACCTGCTTGCCGTCCAAGCGAAAGCCCACGGCGTAGTGCCTGCCGTCCGTATCGTCACGTGCCGACAGCAGCAGCGGGCCGCTGCCCTTCTGCTTGAACAGCGTCCAGCCACCCAACGTAAGTGCGCTGAGCAGCACGCTGCCGAGCGCCAAAGCCTGTCGCCTGAGCATCATCAGTCACCGTCGTTGGCGTTAAAGCCCAGTTGGATCCCCAGCGCCTTGGCCAGCTCACCTTCGTGCAGGCGATGGACCACGTTAAGGCTGTCGTAGAGATCGTTCAGCTGCTGGCGCCCGGCGTCATCGTTCAACAGTTCGTTGAGGCTGCGCTGGTTGCTGGCGAACAGTTTAAGGGACGCGGCGTAGGCGGCGTCGATCTTGTCGGCCAAGGCTTTCTGATCCGCCGGCAGCAAGCCACGCAGGCCTTTATTGTCGACGCCGACCCACACGGTCTGGGCGGCCGCGAGGCTGGCCTCCAGGCTTTGCAGCGACGACTGGCTACGCCACGCATCGGCCTGGAACGGCTGCGGGATGCCTTTGGTCTGGCGGCCCATGGGCGTGCCGAGCTTTTTCTTCAGGGTGTCCAGTGCGGTCACTTGCACCCGCAGCAGATCGGCGATCGCTTCGTGGGAATCGGCGTAACGCTGGTTAGGGAACTTGCTCATTTGCGCGAGCATGCCGTCGGTGCTGTTCCAGCTGGCCAGGATCTCTTCGGCCAGGGCTTTCTGGCGCTCGCCGATGGCCACCAGCAGCGGGCAGTAGCGGGCTTTCCGGGCGTCGTCGGCGAGGTCGGTCCTGGCGTCGTAGAGGATGTATTCGTAAGCCGACAGGCCCTGCACCACCACGCTGGACTTGGCCAGGGCGGCGCCGTCGATCTGCGGCTGGGCCTCCACCAGTTGCTCGACCTGGCGACCCACCAGGTTCTTTTTATCCGGCCAGAACTGCACTTGCCAGGCGCGATTGCCTTCTGCCAGCGGGCCGATCAGCAGCGGCTGCAGTTCGGCCCAGGCTTTTTGTGCGTGCAGGAAGTCGGCGCGGGCGGTGTCCAGGCTTTCCTTGCCTTGGCAATAGGCCAATGCGCTGACCGCCAATTGGCGGTCGGCTTCCACCCAGCGGCTGTAGGTGGGCAGGATCACTTGCTTGGCGATCGCCGCCGAGGTCACGGCCTGCGGGTCCTGGGGCGAGCAGGCACCGAGGGCAAGGGCGGCCAGGCTGGTGAACAACAACTTGGGACGGAACATGTCGAGCTCCCTTCTGTAATTGGGGCGAAGCTTATAAAGAGTTCAGGAACGCCAGCAACGCAGCGCGCTGCTCGGCATTGAAGGACAACACATGCTGCTGCGCCGCCTGGGCCTCACCGCCATGCCAGAGCACGGCTTCGAGCAGGTTGCGGGCGCGGCCGTCATGCAGAAACTGGGTATGACCGCTTACGGTTTGCGTCAAACCGATACCCCACAACGGCGGTGTGCGCCAGTCGCGGCCACCGGCCTTGAATTCGCTGCGCCGATCGGCCAGGCCTTCGCCCATGTCGTGCAGCAATAGGTCGCTGTACGGGCGGATGGTCTGGTTCGCCAGCTCAGGCTCGGCGGCATCGGTGGCGGTGGTGAACGTGGGCTTATGGCAGCCCTGGCAGCCGGCCTGATAGAACAGGTTTTTCCCGGCCAGCACCTGCGGCGCGTTGACGTCCCGGCGCACGGGCACGGCCAGGTTACGGGTATAGAACAGCACCAGGCGCAGGATGTTATCGCTGACTTCCGGCTCGCCATCGGGGCCATTGCCGTTGGGCGCCCGTTTGCAGGCGACTTGGGCGTCGGTGCAGTCATCGAAGGGTCTCAGGGTGGTGGTGAGGCCCATATCACCAGAGAACGCGTGAACATTTTGTTGATTGAGCGTGGGTTGCCCGGCTTTCCAGCCGAACCGGCCCAGCACGGTTTTCTGCTGGGCGTCGTCCCAGACCCAATTCGGCCGCCCGACAATGGCTTCGTTGTCGGCGGTTTTCGGGTCGGTGTTGCGCAGGATATCCGCGTCGCTGATCGCTTCGAGCAGGCCCAGGCCGATCATCGGCGGCGCGATGCGGGCCGAGAAGCGCGTGTCGGGGTGCATCGGGCCGTAGCCCAGTTGGGTGATTTGCAAATCCGGCTTGCGCAGTTCCACCACGGTGCCGTCCTTGAAGGTCACATTGACCGGTGTGTAGTCGACGCGCACCTTGCCTTCCGGTACGACACCCGGCACGGCCATGTCCTGCAGTTGCCCGCCGTACACGGGCTCCGGCACCACGCCCAACTGCTCGATCAGCCTGGCGTAGGGTGCAGCATCCGGTATCGACAGGCGCACCAGCATGGACACGGCGTTGGGCGCGTCGGCCAGCGGCGGGTGCCCGCGGCCGTCCTTGATATGGCAGTTCTGGCAGGCATTGGTGTTGAACAGCGGGCCCAGGCCATCGCGGGCGGTGGTGGTGGACGGCGCGATCACCCAGGGGCTGCGGAAAAAACTGTTGCCGACGCTGAAGTCCAGGCGGCGCGTGGGCGACAGGTTGGCGGAGGGCAGGGAAAACGCATTCTGGTCGTTTTTGTTCACCGTCGCTGCGCCGCCGGCTCGCGCTTCACCGGGCTCAGCCTGAGTGAAACGCGGGGCGTCATCGCACGCAACCAGGCCCAGGGCCATGAAGGCGACGCACAGACGAAAAAGCGAACGGAACATCGAGTTTCCTGGACGAATGCGAAAAAGATGGGCGCAAAGTCTAACAGGGCAGGGCGGATTGAATAAGAGCAATTATCGTTTGATGGACTCACGGACCATTCCCGCTAGAATGACCGCACATTTTTTTCTGGAGGTGGCCAATGCAGGCTCTCGACGCTTTGCTCAACCGTGTTTCCGTGCCGCGTTTGCTGGAGCCGGCACCGACCCAGGCGCAGCGCGAGGTGCTTTTCGCTGCGGCTATGCGAGCGCCGGACCACGGCCAGCTGCGTCCGTGGCGCTTTCTCACCGTCGAAGGCTCGGCCCGTGAACAGATGGGCACGCTGCTGGCTGAAGCCGCGCGCCTGCAGGACCCCGAAGCCCTGCAGGCGGTCATCGACAAAGCCCAGAACGGCCCGTTGCGCGCGCCGCTGGTGGTGGTGGTGATCGCGCGCCTGCAGGAGCATTTCAAGGTGCCCAAATCCGAACAGTTGCTGGCAGCGGCCTGCGCGGCCCACGGCATTCTGCTGGCGGCTTATGCCCAGGGAATCGGCGCGGTGTGGCGCACTGGCGAATTGTCCTACTCGGCTCACGTTGCCAAGGGCTTAGGGCTGGCGGCGAATGAGGAAGTGATTGGCTTCCTCTATCTGGGCACACCGCAGAACCCGCCGCGTACGGCGCCGAAGGAAGATGTGGCGGCGTTTGTGCAGGCTTGGACGGGTCTTTGACAATGGGGGGAGGGGGCTTGCACCCGATTGCAGTGTGTCAGTCAACTTATCTGTAGCTGACACATCGCTATCGGGGGCAAGCCCCCTCCCACTGTTGATAGTCATTGCCTGGGCTGGATCATCTGAGCCCTTAACTGACTGGCATTAGAGCAAGCCCCCTCCCACATTGGTCCCGTGGTGTTTCTTAAACTTTGAACTGATCCATGAGCTTCATCTGCTGGCTGGCCAATGCATTGAGCTGGCTGCTGATGGCCGCCGATTCGGTCGCCTGGCCGGTGAGGGTTTCGGTCACGGTGCGGATCGCCGAGACGTTGCGGTTGACCTCTTCGGCCACAGCGCTTTGCTGCTCGGCGGCGCTGGCGATCTGCAGGTTCATGTCGCTGATCACCGTGACCGCGTCGCTGATCTTGCCCAGGGCCTGTACGGCCTGATGGATCTGCCCGGCGTTGTTCTGGGCCTGGTTTTGGCTGGAATGCATGGTCGCCACCACGCCACGGGTGCCGCTCTGGATACGTTCGATCACCTGGCGAATCTCCTCCACCGAGTCCTGGGTGCGCTTGGCCAGGTTACGGACTTCGTCGGCGACGACCGCGAAACCACGGCCGCTTTCCCCTGCACGTGCCGCTTCGATTGCCGCGTTCAACGCCAGCAGGTTGGTCTGCTCGGCAATGCTGCGGATCACCTCCAGCACTGAGCCGATCTGCTCGCTGTTGACCGCCAGCGCTTCGACTTCACCCACCGCCTTGCTGACTTCGTCGGCCAGGGTGGTGATGTCGCGGGTGCTCTTCTCGATAATCTGCATGCCTTCACGCGCCGACTGGTCGGCACCGCGCGCCGCGCTGGCGGCATTGGAGGCACTGTTGGCGACGTCGTGGGCCGTGGCACTCATCTCGTTGGAAGCGGTGGCCACCTGGTCGATTTCGCGGAACTGCACCTGCATGCCTTCGCTGGTCTGGCGGGCGATGGCCGACGACTGGTCCGCCGTGCCACGGGCTTCGGTGATGCTTTGCTTGATCTGCGCGATGGTCGGCTGCAGCTTGTCGAGGAAGCGGTTGAACCAGTTCACCAGCTCGCCCAGTTCGTCCTTCTTGGCGTAGGCCAGGCGCTGGGTAAGGTCGCCTTCACCGCTGGCGATGTTCTTGAGCATGGCCGCCACGCTGTTGATCGGACGGGTTACGCCGGTGGCGGTGAGCCAGATCAGCAGCAGGCCGAGCAAGCCGGCTGCGGCCGCTACCAGCAGCGCCTTGATCGTGCCGCTGGCCTGGGCTTCGTCGAGCACCGCCTGGAGCTTGACGTTATCGGCGAGCATTACGCTTTTGGGGAGCTTGATCACCACACCCCACGGCTTGGCATCTGCAAGTGGCTTGACCGGGTACACGGCGCGAATGGTATCGCCCTGTTCGCGGATCATGCGGTTGTCACTTGCCAGCAATTGCACGATTTCCTTGCCTTCTTCGCCAAGGGTATCGATCAGGTTCTTGCCGACCCTGGCCGGTTCGCCGCTGTAGGCGGCAATCAGGCCGGTGCTGGAAAGAATCTCCAGGTGCGCCGCGCCATTGAACAGGTCTTTCTGTGCGGCGTCGGTGGTCGCTTGCAGGGCCGTCAGGGCAATGTCCACACCGACGACGCCTATCAGTTTGCCCTCCACGATCAGCGGCGAGGCGATGGTGGTCATCAGTACCTTTTGGCCTCCCACCGTATCTTCATACGGGTCCAGCAGGCAGGTGCTGCGGGTGTCCCGTGGGCAGGTATACCAAATGTTGTAGGGCGTCCCGCTGAGGGTGAGGGTCGTCTTGTTCAGGTCCTCTTCGACCATCACGGTGTTCAGGCCTTCGCCGCCGGCACGGCTCCAATAGCTGGAGAAACGCCCTTTTTCATTGGACGCGCGCGCCTTGTCGTCGAGGAATTCGCTGTCCTTGCCATCCAGGGCGTTGGGTTCGAATGACAGCCAGAAACCCAGCACCTTGCTGTTGCGATCGAACGTGGTTTTCAGGCTCTGGTTGATGTCCTCGCGCAGTGCGCCGGCTTCCAGGCCACGTTTGCTGGCCTGGATGCGCAGGTCTTTGATCTGGTCGGACAGCGCGGTCAGCGCCAACAGGCTGTCGCCGAATGTTTTCTGCAACTGCACCGCCTGTTCCGCGGCCTTGGCCTGCAGCAACTGTTCAACGCCGTCGGTGAGCATGCGCGAGCTTGAATCGCTGACCAACTGATCATTCTGGTTGGTGTTGTAGATGTTGATGCCGACCACCAGCGCTATCACCCCTAACAGGCAGAGCCCGGACAGCAGCACGATTTTCAAGCGGATAGAGAGGGTGTCGAACATAGGTTCACTCACGAATGGACGTGTTGGGTGGGCAAGGCAGGGCCAAGTCCATTCAGCGCTATGTCTGAAACATCGGCGCAACGGGTCGATTCATGAGCAGCAGGCGATAAACGGTAGGAAAACAGCTACAGCCTTTGCTGTGCGGGCACTGCCAGCCGTTCAGGGCGTGACCAGATCCACAGATTGCCCAGGCCCATGCCGACGATTGCCAGGTAAACCGGCCAGCCATGGTCGAGCATGACCAGCATCAGGACGGCGCACAGCAGCATGCTCACCGTGGCGCTGACCTTGGCGCGCCGCGCGATGATCTTGCCATTGCGCCAGTTGAACAGGATCGGTCCGAACAGGCGGTGGTTCTCCAGCCACGCGCTCAGGCGCGGTGAGCTTTTGGTGGCGGCCCAGGCGGCCAGCAGGATGAATTCGGTGGTGGGCAACCCCGGCACCACAATCGCCACCAGCCCGATGCCCAGGCTGACGTAGGCCAGCAGGCCGAAGAGGAGCTGGGCGATTTTCGAGGTGGATTGGGTTTTGCGGGTCATGGGGTATGCAACGTCAGGAACAAACCAATACAAAAGTGGAGGGGGCAGGCCCCCTCCCGCAGTCGATTGCATTTCAAATCGGCGATCAGGCCAGCTCAGGGGCGCTAGCGTACGCCTGTTCCAGCAAAACGGTGAAGCGCACAAACGCGTCAATCGCGCCTTTTTCCGCCGCGGCTTCTTCATCGGCGCTCAGGTGCAGTGCATCCAGGGTGCGAGTGAAGCTTTTCCAGCCTTCGGCACGTCCACCGGCTGGCTCAGCCAGGTGGCGGGCGCCGAAGGTTTCGCTCAGGCCCAGGCCCACGGCGCGTTTGATCAGGAACGCGGCGCCGAGTTTGGAACCCTCGGACACAAACAGCCAGCCCAAGGCTTCGGCTTTGCTCGGGTGGCTCACCGCGCCGGCCACCGGCGCCGGCACGTCGGTCTCCAGGTCGGCGAGATCGAGCCGGGCGGCTTCGGCGCGGCAACGTTCGGCCAGGTCCGGCACCAGTTCGATCAGCTCGGGATCGGTGTACAGCGCCACCAGTTCCGATTGGAACAGGTACTGCGCCACCACAAAGCGTGCGAAGTTGGCCTGGTTTTCAAACGGCGCATGGGCCTTGACCAGTGCATCGAGCCTGGCGTGCGGGGCGTGGGTGATCTGGTTCAGGCGCTGGGAGCGCAGGCTTGGGCGTTCTGCGGTAGGGGAAGCGGTCATGAAAAAGTCCTTGAGAGGGGAGCGCCTGGTTGCTCTTAAAGAGAGTGGTTATCAACTAGACGAACAAGAAGACGCAGCACAGTAAAAAATCCTCACCTCGTCACTGAAATTTCGGCGAGGTGAGGCTGGCGTGGTCAGATGTCCCAGATCACATTGATCGCCACGTTGCGGCCGGGCTGGGTCAGTCGGTCCAGGTTGGCCGGCGAGGTCACGCCGGCTTCACCGACGCCGTCGTAGCTGCGCACGTCGTCCCAGTTCCAGTACTTCTTGTCGGTAAGGTTGTAGAGGCCGCCGTTGATGGTCACGTCGCGGGTGACTTTGTAGAAGCCGGTCAGGTCGACGATCCCGAAGCCTGGCGTCTTGAATGGGCCACGGCTGGTGTTGCCGTCGGGGGCGAAAAAGGTGGTGCTGTCGACGCGGTCCTGTTTCTTCACCAGGGTCCAACTGACCAGCGCGCCATAGCGATCCTGGTCGTAGCCCAGGCCGAATACGCCTTTGAGCGGGTTGACGCTGTTGAGCGGCTCGCCGTTGTCGTCATTGCGGCCATGGGCGTAGCTGATAGCGCCTTGAGTGTAAAGACCGTGCGGCGCGCCCAGGGCATCCAGGTTCAGGCGGCCCTTGGCTTCCACGCCCTTGATGGTGGCGCGCTTGATGTTCTTGGCCTGGAAGGCTTCGACGGTGCTGCCGGCAACCACCGCGTCTTCATCGATGAAGTCGCGGTATTTGTTGTAGAACAGCGCGATGTCGAAGGAGCCCGCGTCGAACTGGCCGCGAATCCCGGTCTCGATGCCTTTGCTGGTCTCTGGCTTCAGGTCGGGATTGGGCTCCACGGTGTAGCCCTGACCGAGGTTTTCGAAGCGGCCATACAGCGCTTTGGCCGAAGGCGTGCGGAAACCTTCGGCGTATTGGCCGAACCAGGTGTATTGCTCGGTCAAGGCATAGGTCAGGCCGAATTTCGGCGTGACGCGGTGCCAGGTTTTTTCTTTGTTGCTGTGATCGTAGATCCGGTTCGGGTCCACGGTGTTGAGGAATTCCTCGGTCAATTTGGGCTTGAGCTGGGTGTAGTCGTAGCGAACGCTGGGCAGGAACGTCCACTTGTCCCAGGCGATCTGGTCCTGGGCGAACAGCGAGTAGGTGTTGATGGTCGGGTCCGGGAAGTCACTGGCCTTTTTCACACTGTCGCTGGGGGAAGGGCTGGGGGCGCCAATGGCCGTGCAGCCCGCGCCGACCGCCAGGCACGTGGCGGCACCTTCGCGGGAGCCGGTGACTTTCTGTTGTTTGAGCGTCGTGCCGTAAGTGACCTGGTGGTCGGTGGCGCCGAGGCTGAAAGCCTTATCCAGTTGTGCATCGAAGACCCACTGTTTTTCTTCATAGAGCGTTTCGCGGGTACGCAGGACGCGGCGTGATGGCTGGTAGATTTCCGCCGTGTTCTGGTCGGTCTTGGCGATCTGGTAGTTGAGGCTGGTCTTGATATGGTCGGCAATCGGTGAGTCAAGGCCGAAGCGGTTTTCAAGGCCCAAGCGTTCCCGGGTAATGGTGTCGTTGCCCGAACGGGCGCGGTAGAAGTTGAAGCCTCGGCCGCCGGTGAAAGGGCCGCCTACCGCGCTCTTCAGGTTGACGTCGCGATCATCTTTGTATTTTTCATAGGTCAATCCCAGGCGGTTATCGTCGCCGTAGTTCCACCCGAGCTTGGCCAGCACGTTGGTGGTGCGTGCGTCTTCCGGGTTGGCGCCGGTGCGGGCCAGGCCGGTGGCGTTGTTGCCGTCGTAGGATTCGGTTTCATGGCCGTTGCGCTGGCTCAGGTGCAGCAGGCCATCGACGTCCGCCACGCGGCCGGCGAAGGTGCCCGAGGTCAGCCAGCTGTCGTCGGCGGAGCTGTAGCCGGTCTTCAGGCGCGCGCCGACATCCTGGCCGGGCTTGATGATGTCCTCCGGGTCGAGGGTGAAATAGCTCACGGCGCCACCGATGGCGCTGCTGCCGTACAGGGCCGAGGCCGGACCGCGCAGAATCTCTACGCGTTTGACGATTTCGGGGTCGACGTAGTTGCGCCGGGTTTTGGCGTAGGGGCCGTTGAAGAAGTTGTCCGGTACTTCCACACCGTCCACCTGGGTGAGGATGCGGTCGCCGTCGATGCCACGGATATTGAAACCGGCGTTGCCCGAACGGCTGCCGGCACCGCTCACCGAGACGCCGGGTTCGTAGCGGGCCAGGTCGCGGATAGTGTTCACGTTCTGGCGGTCGAGTGCTTCGCGGTCGTGCACGCTGACGGTGCTTGGTACGCTGCTGATGTCCTGCGCGTTACGGGTAGCGCTGATGGTCACTTGCTGCAGGTTGAGCGTGCTGCCGGCGGCGCGTGGCTCCAGAACGATGTTATTGCTGCCCAGTTTGCGATAGGTCAGGTTGGTCCCCACCAACAGCCGGTCCAGGGCTTTTTCCGCTGCCATCGGGCCGCGCACGCCAGGAGAGGACACGCCCTGGCCGAGTTCCGCCGGCAGGCCGACCTGCCAGCCGGTCACCGCGGTAAACGCGTTGAGAGCCGAAACCAGCGGCTGCTGTTCGATGCTGAATTGATAATTGCCGTAGCTGCGCGGCGCCGGTTCAGCGGCCGTGGCGCTGGCAACCGGCAGGCCGGCCAGCAGGATGGCGGCGGTGAGCAAGGACAGAACGGGCGAAGAAGACCGGCGGTTGAAACAAGAGGACATCGAGAGCGCTCCGGGGTACGAATCTTATAGTTGCGAACCTTTCCAAATAGGAATCAGTTGCATTGGCTAAGACGAGACGTACCACCGCAGGCTATCGAGTAAAAATTATTCTCATTTAGTTGAGGATCACCAGCGCCGGGTATTCCGAAAGCTTGGCCGACGTGATGTGGGCCAGCGAGCGCACCACGTCCAGCGGCTGGTCGAGGCGATAGTTGCCGGTGACGGCGACCCTGGCGAGCTGCTCATTGGTGTTGACGATCCAGCCGGGATAATAGCGGCGTAGTTCGGCGAGCACCTGGCTCATCGGGCAGTTTTCGAAAATCAGCCGGCCCTGCACCCAGGCCAGGTCTTTGTTGATGTCCAGTTTGCCCGGCTGACCGAAGCCCTGGGGGCCGATGCGGATACTTTGCCCGGCGCTCAGGCGTACCCGGGCATCGTCGAAGGTATTGCTCAGGTCCACGTCGCCGCGCTGCACCTGCACTTGCGCCTCGCCATCGAGGTAACGCACGGCGAACGCGGTGTCGCGCACGCTGGCACGCACCGGGCCGGCGTCGATTTCCAGCGGCAGGCCACGGTTGGCGGCCACGTCGAAAAACGCTTCGCCCTGGTACAGGTGCGCGATTCGCTGCTGGTCCTGGATGCGGCTGGAAAACGCCGAATTAGTGTTGAGCAACACGTTGGCACCCTCGTCCAGTTGCAGGCGCTGACGTTCGCCGACCACGGTGAGGTGGTCGGCTTGCAGGCGCACGGGCAGGTTGCTGAAACTGCACAGCCCGATCACCAGCAAGGCGGCGGTGGCCAGCGGTTTCCAGTGTGGCCGAATACGGCGCCAGACACTCGGCCCTCGTGGCGCCGCCAGGGCTACGGCGGCGCTGTGCACTGGCGCGCCACCCCAAGCGGCCTGGGCTTTTTCGAAGGCCTGGCGATGGGCCGGATCGCAGGCCAGCCAGGCTTGGAATTCAGCCTGCTGGCCAGGTTGCGGGCACTGCAGGGCGATCAGCCAATCGAGAGCCTGGTCCATCGCCGGGTCTTGCAGCACCTCATGCGCCAACGCAAGGGGGCGCACGTTATTCGGGTCCGTCACGGTGTTCCTCGGGTCTTCGCCACGTTTTATTCATTTTTCCTACGGTTTGCGTCGACGCTTCTGTGGGATGCAGCTTAAGACTGATCCAACCGTTCGGCCACACCTACGCAGATCGCCATGATCAATTTCAGTTCCTTCTGCACCGTACTCAACGACACCCCCAGTTGGTCGGCAATCTCCTGGTAACTGCAGCCGTGCAGGCGGCTGAGGATGAATATCCGCTGCTGGCGGACGCTCAACTGACCCAGGCTGACGCTCAAATGCTCCAGCAGTTGTTCGGCCTGGGTCGCGTCTTCGGGGGTAGTGATCGGCGCGGCAACGCTTTGCAGGATTTGCAGCGGTACGTCTTCCTGCAGGGTGCGCGCCTGGATCTTGCGCGCGCGCAGGTGATCCAGCGCCAGATTGCGCGCCGTCTGATAGACGAAAGGTTCCAGATGATCGATCGGCCGCTCGCTCAGGGCCCGGGTCACGCGCAGGTAGGTTTCCTGCAGAAGGTCTTCGGCGGTGCTGTGGTTATGCACCATCCGTTGCAGGGTGCGCAGCAGGATCGCCCGTTGAGTGAGAAAAACATGGTTGAAGCGAGATTGGCTCACAGTGATACCAGACCGATAGGCAGTTAATGATAATGCTTATCATCAACGCAAATGGCAAGTGGCTATTCTGTTCTGCGCTACACCAAAACCATAGTGGGAGGAGGCAACCCCCCTCCCACGCAAACTAAATTATTCGGCGTTGCAGAGTGCCAGGCAGTTATCCAGCATTCGGTTGGAGAAGCCCCACTCGTTGTCGTACCAGGCGAGCACTTTCAGCAATTTACCGCTGACCTTGGTGTGATTGGCGTCGAAGATCGACGACAGCGGGTTGTGGTTGAAGTCGCTGGAAACCAGCGGCAGGGTGTTGTAGCCGAGAATTTTGGAGTGCTGGCTGGCGTCCTTGAGCAGCGCGTTGACTTGCTCGGCCGTGGCTTCTTTCTTCAGTTGCACGGTGAGGTCCACCAGGGACACGTTGATCACCGGCACCCGCACGGCCATGCCGGTCAGTTTGCCCGCCAGTTCCGGCAGCACCAGGCCGACCGCTTCGGCGGCGCCGGTCTTGCTCGGGATCATGTTCTGGGTGGCCGAACGCGCGCGGTACGGGTCGGTGTGGTACACGTCGGTCAGGTTCTGGTCGTTGGTGTAGGCGTGGATTGTGGTCATCAAGCCGCTTTCGATGCCCAGTTCACGGTGCAGCACCTGGGCCACCGGCGCCAGGCAGTTGGTGGTGCACGAGGCGTTGGAGATGATCTGATGGGATTGACGCAGGATGTCATGGTTAACGCCGTAGACCACGGTGGCGTCTGCGCCCTTGGCGGGGGCGGAGATGATCACTTTGCGCGCGCCGGCAGTGATATGGGCGGCGGCCTTGGCGCGATCGGTGAACAGGCCGGTGCATTCAAACACCACGTCGATGTTCAGCGCGGCCCACGGCAGTTCGGCCGGGTTGCGAATGGCACTCACGGCAATCCGGTCGCCATTGACGGTCAGGCTTTCCTGATCGTGGGCAACCTCTGCATCGAAAGTACCGTGTACGGTGTCGAATTTGAGCAAGTGGGCATTGATCGAACTGTCGCCCAGATCATTGATGGCGACGATCTGCAAATCCTGGCGGTAGCCTTGGGTATACAGTGCGCGCAGGACATTACGGCCGATACGGCCAAAACCATTGATTGCGATACGAAGAGTCATTGGAGAGTGCCTGTCGTCGATTTGTTGTAAGAATTACAAGATTATTCGCATAAAAATAGAAAACAAGCCTTTTTAGTGGCAATATTTTGTTCAATCTACAACGAGTGACCTGAATCAACTGGTCCGATGATCCAAACGACACCCTGCCATCCCATGCGCTGCGGGCGTTTGATCAGCATAGACACTCAGGTCGCCACATCCGTTAGCCTGGAGTTCTACACATGCATCCCCGCGTCCTTGAGGTCACCGAACGGCTTATCGCCCGCAGCCGCGCCACCCGCCAGGCTTACCTTGCGCTCATTCGCGGCGCCGCCAGCGACGGCCCGATGCGCGGCAAGCTGCAATGCGCCAACTTCGCCCACGGCGTGGCCGGTTGCGGCACCGAAGACAAACAGAGCCTGCGCATGATGAACGCCGCTAACGTGGCAATTGTTTCTTCATATAACGACATGCTCTCGGCGCATCAGCCCTACGAACATTTCCCTGAACAAATAAAGAAAGCCCTGCGTGAAGTCGGCTCGGTCGGCCAGTTCGCCGGCGGCACCCCGGCGATGTGCGACGGCGTAACCCAGGGCGAGCCGGGCATGGAGCTGAGCCTGCTCAGCCGTGAAGTCATCGCCATGTCCACGGCAGTGGCGCTGTCGCACAACATGTTCGATGCGGCACTGATGCTGGGAATCTGCGACAAGATCGTGCCCGGCCTGATGATGGGCGCACTGCGCTACGGCCACCTGCCGATGATCTTCGTGCCGGGCGGGCCGATGCCGTCGGGCATCTCCAACAAGCAGAAGGCCGATGTGCGCCAGCGCTACGCCGAAGGCAAGGCCAGCCGCGAAGAGCTGCTGGAGTCGGAGATGCAGTCCTATCACAGCCCCGGCACCTGCACCTTCTATGGCACGGCCAACACCAACCAACTGCTGATGGAAGTGATGGGCCTGCACCTGCCTGGCGCTTCGTTCGTCAACCCATATACGCCGCTGCGTGACGCACTGACCCGCGAAGCCGCGCATCAGGTCACGCGCCTGACCAAGGTCAACGGCAACTTCACCCCGATCGGCGAAATCGTCGACGAAAAATCCATCGTCAATTCCATCGTGGCTCTGAATGCCACCGGCGGCTCCACCAATCACACCCTGCACATGCCGGCCATCGCCATGTCGGCGGGTATCATCCTGACCTGGCAGGACATGGCCGACCTCTCCGAGGTGGTACCGACCCTGTCCCACGTCTATCCAAACGGCAAGGCCGACATCAACCACTTCCAGGCGGCGGGGGGCATGTCGTTCCTGATTCGTGAACTGCTTGAAGCCGGCCTGCTGCATGAAGACGTCAACACCGTGGCCGGCAAGGGGCTGAGTCGCTACACCCAGGAACCGTTCCTGGTCGACGGCGAGCTGATCTGGCGCGACGGCCCGATCGAGAGCCTCGACGAAGCCATCCTGCGCCCGGTGGCCCGCGCGTTCTCGCCCGAAGGCGGCCTGCGCGTGATGGAAGGCAACCTCGGCCGTGGCGTGATGAAAGTCTCGGCCGTGGCCCTCGAGCACCAGATCGTCGAAGCGCCGGCGGTGGTGTTCCAGGACCAACAGGACCTGGCCGATGCGTTCAAGGCCGGCGAGTTGGAGAAAGACTTCGTCGCGGTGATGCGTTTCCAGGGCCCGCGCTCCAATGGCATGCCGGAACTGCACAAAATGACGCCGTTTCTTGGCGTGTTGCAGGACCGTGGCTTCAAAGTGGCGTTGGTGACAGACGGGCGCATGTCCGGCGCGTCGGGTAAGATCCCCGCCGCGATCCATGTGAACCCCGAAGCTCAAAGCGGCGGGCCGCTGGCACGCGTGCGCGATGGCGATATCATTCGCGTGGATGGCGTCAAAGGCACCCTGGAGCTTAAGGTGGACGCCGAAGAATTCGCAGCGCGCGCGCCTGCCACGGGTCTGTTGGGCAACAACGTGGGGGCCGGTCGCGAGCTGTTTGCATTTATGCGCTTGGCCGCAAGCTCCGCAGAGCAGGGCGCCAGCGCCTTTACCTCTGCCCTGGAGACGCTTAAGTGAAGTTAGCGCTGGTCGGTGACATTGGCGGTACCAACGCGCGTTTTGCGTTGTGGCGGGATCAGGCCCTGCATTCGATCCGCGTGCACGCCACGGCGGACTATGACAGTCCCGAGGCGGCCATCCTGGTTTACCTCATGGAAGAAGGCCTGCAAATCGGCGATATCGGCGCGGTATGCCTGTCGGTGGCCGGGCCGGTGAGTGGCGATGAGTTCAAGTTCACCAACAATCACTGGCGCTTGAGCAAGACCGCTTTCTGCAAGACGCTGCAGGTGGATGAGCTGCTGCTGATCAACGATTTTTCGGCCATGGCCCTGGGGATGACCCGGCTGCAGCCCGATGAATTTCGCGTGGTCTGCCAGGGCACGCCGGAACCGCTGCGTCCGGCGGTGGTGATCGGGCCAGGCACGGGGCTGGGCGTCGGCACATTGCTGGATCTTGGCGCGGGTCGTTTCGCGGCCTTGCCGGGGGAGGGCGGCCATGTCGACCTGCCTTTGAGCAGCCCGAGGGAAACCCAGCTGTGGCAGCATATCTATAACGAAATCGGCCACGTCAGCGCAGAGACGGCCTTGAGCGGTGGTGGTTTGCCGCGTCTGTATCGGGCAATCTGTGCGGTTGATGGCCACACGCCGCAGCTGGACACGCCCGAAGCCATCACGGCGGCTGGCCTGGCCGGCGACCCGATTGCCATGGAAGTGTTGGACCAGTTCAGCATCTGGCTGGGCCGAGTGGCGGGTAACAATGTACTGACCACCGGTGGACGTGGTGGTGTGTATATCGTGGGCGGGGTAATACCGAGGTTTGCCGACTTCTTCATTCAAAGCGGCTTTGCCGGGAGCTTTCGTGACAAGGGCTGCATGAGCGACTACTTCAACGGTATTCCGGTGTGGCTGGTGACCGCGCCGTATTCCGGCTTGACCGGGGCGGGTGTGGCGCTGGAGCAGGCATTTGCTTAGGCAGTGATGGCTTCCCACATCAGTGTGGAAGGGGCTTGCCCCCATGAGGCCTTCAACTACACCGCATAACAACAAGGAGGACCCCGTGAGCGTAATCAGTAAATCGATTCTCCTCGTCGACGACGACCAGGAAATCCGCGAGTTGCTGCAGACCTACCTCAGTCGCGCCGGTTTCCAGGTGCGGGGGGTGCCGGATGGCGCGGGATTCCGTCAGGCGATGAACGAGGCGCCGTGCGACCTGGTCATCCTCGATGTGATGTTGCCGGACGAAGATGGTTTCAGCCTGTGCCGCTGGATTCGCCAGCACCCGCGCCAGGCGCAGGTGCCGATCATCATGCTTACCGCCAGCTCCGACGAAGCCGACCGCGTGATCGGCCTGGAGCTGGGCGCCGATGACTACATCGGCAAGCCGTTCAGCCCGCGTGAGCTGCAGGCGCGGATCAAGGCGCTGTTGCGCCGCTGCCAGTTCCAGGAGCGCAACACCGGGGGCGATGTGCTGGTGTTCGACGAATGGCGGCTGGACATGATCAGCCACCGGCTGTTCCACGTCGATGGCGAAGAAGTGATCCTGTCCGGGGCCGACTTTGCCCTGCTCAAACTGTTTCTCGACCATCCCCAGGAAATCCTCGACCGCGACACCATCGGCAACGCCACCCGTGGCCGCGACCTGATGCCGCTGGACCGTATCGTCGACATGGCCGTCAGCCGCCTGCGCCAACGCCTGCGCGATACCGAAAAACCTCCGCGGCTGATTCGCACCGTGCGCGGCAGCGGCTATCAACTGGCAGCCAACGTGGTTGCCGGCAATGCCCATTGAGCCGGTGAGCGAACGGCGTCGCCGGTTTCCGGTACCGCGCTCGCTATTGGGGCGCATGCTGTTGCTCACATTGCTGGCAGTGCTGTTCGCCCAGGCACTGTCCAGCGTGATCTGGGTCTCGCAGTTGCGCGCCACCCAGCTCGAAGGCCTGGTCACCAGCGCGCGCAGCCTGGCGCATTCGATGACCGCCAGCGTGAGTTATTTCCGCTCGCTGCCGGTGGCCTATCGCCCGTTGGTGCTTGACCAACTGCGCAGCATGGGCGGCACCCGCTTTGTGGTGACCCTCAACGATCGCCCGCTGGACATGCAGGTGCTGCCCGAAACCCCGCGCAAACAGGCGGTGCTGACCGCGGTGGATGAAGTGCTGCGTCAGACCCTGGGCGCCGATGTGCATATCTCGGTGGAGTTCGTCAGCGCCGAAGACCTGCGGATTTTCAACGCCGGCCTCAAACTCGATGAATTGCCACGCTCCTGGGCGCACTACGCACTGACCCTGGAACCGGTGAACCCGCCGGTGCTGGTGACCCAGATTCAACTGGCGCCCGGCGAGTGGCTGTATATCGCCTCGCTGTTGCCCGAGCCCTACACCAGTCTGGAAGAGCAGGGCCTACCGTCCCAGCAGGTGTGGTTTATCGTGCTGACCAGCGGCTTTCTACTCCTGTTCATAGGCCTGCTGGTGCATTGGCAGAGTCGGCCCCTCAAGCGCCTGGCGCTGGCGGCGCGGGACATGTCCCTGGGCGCCGACGTCGAGCCGGTGGCCGAGGGCGGCGGCAGTGAAGTGGTGGAAGTGGGCCGTGCGTTCAATGCCATGCGCGAGCGCATCAGCCGCTACCTGACCGAACGCAGCCAGTTGTTCAGTGCGATTTCCCACGATCTGCGTACACCCATCACGCGCCTGCGCCTGCGCGTGGAACTGTTGGAAGACGAGAACCTGCAGGCCAAGTTCGGTCGTGACCTGGATGAGCTGGAATTGCTGGTCAAGGGCGCGCTGCAATGCGTGAAAGACACCGATATTCACGAGAACATCCAGCCGGTCGACCTCAACCATGTACTCGAATGCCTGGTGGAGCCGTACGTGGCGCCCAACGGCAACGGCCGCGTGACCCTGGATGGCATGGCGCTGGCGGCGTACCCGGGCAAACCGTTGGCGCTCAAACGCTGCATCGGCAACCTGATCGACAACGCGTTGAAGTACGGGCAGAACGCCCATTTGCATATTGAGGACGACGGCGCGGAATTCATCCTGCATGTGGATGACGAAGGCCCCGGTGTACCGGAGCAACGTCTGGAGCAAGTGTTCGAGCCGCACTTTCGCCTCGCCGGCCAGCAGCAGGGCTACGGCCTGGGGTTGGGCATCGCACGCAACATTGCCCACAGCCATGGCGGTGAGGTGAGCTTGCAGAACCTGCGCGAGGGCGGCTTGCGCGTCACCCTGCAACTGCCCCGAACCCTGGACTGATAACACGATTGGACAAAGGTGGGAGGGGCGGTGCGACGATTTGACTTGCCCCCCGATGACGGGGCTTCAGTCACTGGATGGCTTGGCTGACGCACTGCTATCGAGCCAGCCCTTTGTCACCAGCGTTTCTCTCGTGTGTCAGATGCTTTGGCGCAGCCGCGCCAGATCCCGCAGCGGTGGCGCGCCGAACAAGCGGCTGTACTCGCGGCTGAACTGCGATGGGCTTTCATACCCCACCCGATAACCGGCCGCCGACGCTTCCAGCCCTTCGGCAATCATCAGCCTGCGCGCTTCCTGCAGGCGCAGTTGCTTCTGGTACTGCAGCGGGCTCATTGCCGTGATCGCCTTGAAGCGATGGTGCAAGGTCGAGACGCTCAGGTTCACTTCCTTGGCCAAATCATCAATGCGAAGCGGCTGTTCGTAATTGCCGTTGAGCCACTTGATCGCCTGGCTCACCCGATGGCTCTGACTGTTGGCCACGGCAATTTCATACAGCCGATAGCCCTGCGGCCCGCGCAGCAGCCGGTACAGGATCTCGCGATTGATCAGGGGCGCGAGCATGGCGATGTCTTTGGGCGTATCCAGCAAACGTGCCAGGCGCAGCACGGCGTCGAGCAACTGGGTGTCGATACGGTCCACGTACATCCCGCGCGAGATCGGACGCGTGGGCACGCCCATGGGGCCGGCCTCGGCAATCAGCGCTGTGAGCTGCGCCGGGTCGATGTTGATGCGCACCGACAGGTTCGGGTCCTCGGGCGTCGCATCGATGACTCGCCCGGCCACGGGCATCGCCACGGAAAACACTAGATAGTTGAGCGGGTCATAGGCGAAAACTTCGTCGGCCAGGCGCACTTCCTTGCTGCCGTTGGCGAGGATGCACAACGCGGGCTCCACCAGTACCGGCATAAAGTCTCGCGGTGCGTTGTGGCGGTTCAGGTACAACGAAGTGATTGCGGTGCCGTAGGAACCATCTTCCCAGGTATGCCGGTGCACGATGCTGGCCAGTTCAGCACGCTGTTTTTCCATCTCGGCATCGAGGGGGGTGGGCTGATGTTCGGGTGACGACATGGCGCGTCCTCTGCAGGCTGCTGTGATGGGGCCAGCTTAGCGGCGGCTTTTCAAAATGTGTTAGGTCGATTCTGCCCGATCCTTGCCTGATCCTGCGGCCTATCGTCAATCAGGCAAGCGCCGGGCGTGTCACGCGCCTGAAACACGGCGTTTGGGTGTGGAATAAAGCCGCCGGCCCGACGTCCTATCTACGCTTCTCGCAGGATCGTGCAATAAGCCGGCAGGAATCGACTAACCGCGCTCGCACCCGCGCCGTTATCGTTGATCCTGTGGCAACACACCTCCACAGTGCTTGCCGAGCATCACTTCTCAACGGGAGAGTCGAATATGTCCACCCCCATTCCCGCGAGCCATATGGCCTTTATCCGCGCCCGCAGCGGGTGCAGCACCGAACTGGGTGCACGCTTGAGCAGTTTGATCGAACCGGGCCGCCAGGCGCAGGGTTGCCTGCAATTTTCGTTGCAGCATTCCCAGGTCGATCCCGATGTGTGGCTGGTCTCGGGCCTCTGGAGCAGCGAGCAGGCGATGAGCGCCTACTTCAACTCGCCGGCCCTGATGATCTTTACCGAACTGTTGAACGACATGGTCGTGCGCAGCATAGACTTCCAGACCTTCACCGATGCCTGCGCCGTCAATGCCTACGGTGAGTACCTGCAACTGGCCGGTTAATGGTTAGAATGGCCAACTTTTCCATTGGCCAGGACCTGCAACATGGCACGTAAACAATTTGCTCAGCACGAAGCCGTCTCCGCCGTAGTACCGGGTGAAGGGGGCTACAGCGCCGCCGTCGCCGTCAAAGCGCTGGACGGCATGGGCGCCCCGCGGTTTCACAAGATCCTCGATGGGCAGACGTTCAAAACTGCCTCCGATGCCGATGATGCGGCCACCGTGCAGCTTGAGCAGCTTGTGAATGTGGATGAAGAAGGTCAACTGACCTGGGCGAGCGCCACCCGCTGAACAACGGCGCTGATCTGATGTGGAAGGGAGCTCGCCACAAGAACCTCATTTTCTCAGGTTATGTGTAGATACCCATGGCCATCGGGGGCAAGCCCCTCCCACAGTTTGACTGTATTTCAGTCAGGGTTTGCTGGCGCCTGGGCGGTACATCTTGAATAACGCCTCCGGCCCCAACTGGAAGTAATCCGCCGGGCCGCCACCACGCAAAATCGGCTCGGCGGCGGCGGTGTCGTACACGCCGTCCTTGAGCAGCCACTTGGCAATGTGAACGGCGACCACTTCGCCCAGCACCAGCCAGCTTGGCACCAGCGCCTTATCGGCACGTTGCAACTGGATGATTTGCGTCACCTTGCACTCGAACGACACCGGGCTTTCGCCCACCCGCGGTACGCCCACGATTTTCGACGGCACCGGGGTCAGGCCGGACAGCTCGAATTCATTCACGTCCGGCGAGACCGCCGCGCAGCTCTGGTTCATCTGTTCGGCCAACGGGCGGGTGGCCAGGTTCCAGACGAACTCGCCGGTCTGTTCGATGTTGTTCAGGCTGTCTTTGCGTCCGACGCTGGAGAACCCAATGATCGGCGGAACGTAGTTGAACGCGTTGAAGAAACTGTAGGGCGCCAGGTTCAGCCGGCGCTCGTTGTCGTGTGACGAAATCCAACCGATCGGCCGTGGGCCGACGATGGCGTTGAACGGGTCATGGGGCAGGCCGTGGCCGTTGGCCGGTTCGTAGAAGTGGATATCGTCAGGCATGGGCCGGGTTCCTGCTGTGGGGTTCTGGAAGGCAGCCATAGTGCAATCCACAGCGACGAATTTCCATGCGCCGATGGAATTTTCATTCAGCGCCCACCTATTTTTCACAGCGGCCCATTCAGTCTGCGCCTAGGTCGACACCCCTTATAAGACTGAGCCTCGGAGCCTTCAACCGCATGAACAAACTTCCTCAGATCACCCTGGCGTTCTGGGTCATGAAAATCTGCGCAACCACCTTGGGCGAAACCGCCGGTGACTTGCTATCGATGACCCTGAACGTCGGTTACGCCATCAGCTCGATGATTTTGATCAGCGTGTTCCTGGTCACTCTGGTGACGCAACTTTGGTCGAAAACCTACAACCCGGTGCTGTACTGGATCGTGATTTTGTCCACCAGCACTGCCGGCACTACCATGTCCGACTTCATGGATCGCACCCTGGGCTTGGGTTACGCCACCGGGTCGATGATCCTGATTGTGATACTGATGATCATCTTTGCATTGTGGCACCTCAGCGGTGACTCGCTGAACGTGAACAAGGTGCAGACCTTCCGAGGCGAGTTGTTCTATTGGATGGCCATCCTGTTTTCCAACACCCTGGGAACGGCCCTGGGCGATTTCCTGGCGGATGATTCGGGGTTGGGCTTTGCTGGCGGGGCCCTACTGATTGGCTCGACCATCGCGGTGGTGGTGGTGCTCAAGTACTTCACCCAAATCTCTTCGGTGCTGTTGTTCTGGGTAGCATTTGTGTTGACCCGGCCTTTTGGCGCAACCCTGGGCGACTTCTTGACCAAGCCCCACGAAAAGGGCGGATTGGATTTTGGCACCATTGGCTCTTCGGCGGTATTGGCGGCCGTGCTGGTGGTAATGATTGCCGGGGCTTCGTATGCGCAAAGGCGGTATGGACGGGCCGATGTGGCGCAGTTGTCCTGATTCAAAATGTGGGAGGGGCAAGCCCGCTCCCACATTTGTTACTGCATCCAAGCGTTAGTCCGTCGTAATCCGCGAGTGCTTGCGGGTGTCCTTCATGGTCACATAGACCACCAGCGACACCGCGATACACGCGGTCACGTACCAGTAGTATCCGGTTTCCATCCCGATGCTCTTGAACCACAACGCGATGTATTCAGCGGTACCGCCGAAGATCGACACGGTCAGCGCGTACGGCAGGCCGACGCCCAGGGCGCGGATTTCGGTGGGGAACAGTTCGGCTTTGACCACCGCGTTGATCGAGGTGTAGCCGCTGACAATGATCAGCGCCGCCATGATCAGGAAGAACGCGCCCCACCAGGTCTGGATGGTGTGCAAGGTGCTGAGGATCGGCACGGTGAACAGCGTGCCGAGGATGCCGAAGGCGATCAGGATCGGCCGGCGCCCGACCTTGTCCGACAGCCCGCCGACGATAGGTTGCAGGCACATGAACAGAAACAGCGTCGCCGCCGAGATGGTGGTGGAGTCGGAAATGCTCATGCCGACGGTGTTCACCAGGTATTTCTGCATGTAGGTGGTGTAGGTGTAGAACGCCAGGGTGCCGCCCATGGTCAGGCCGACCACGGTCATCAGTTCCTTGGGGTGCCGCAGCAAGGTGCGCATGGCGCTTTCCTTGGCTTTTTCCTTCTTGGTGAACGACTCGGTTTCTTCCATGCCGCGACGCAGGTACAGCGCGACCACGGCACACAGGGCGCCGATGGCGAACGGGATACGCCAGCCCCAGTCGTAGAGTTGCTCGGTGGTGAGCACTTGTTGCAGCACGATCAATACCGCCAGCGCGATGAGCTGGCCGGAGATCAGGGTCACGTACTGGAAGCTGGAGAAGAAACCCCGGCGTTCCTTGGTTGCCATTTCACTCAGGTAGGTGGCCGAGGTGCCGTATTCGCCACCCACCGATAAGCCCTGCAGCAGGCGCGCAAATACCAGCAGGATCGGTGCACCGACACCAATGGTTTCGTAGCCGGGGCTGAGGGCGATGATCAGCGAGCCGAAGCACATCAGCAGTACCGAGGCCATCAGCGCGGCCTTGCGACCTTTGTAGTCTGCATACAAACCCATCAGCCAGCCGCCGATCGGGCGCATCAGGAAGCCCACGGCGAAGATCGCGGCGGTATTGAGTAATTGGGCGGTGGTGTCGCCTTTAGGGAAAAAGGCTTTGGCGAAGTACAGCGAGAAGGCGGCATAGACATACCAGTCATACCACTCGACCATGTTGCCCACCGAGCCGCTGAAGATCGATTTGATCCGGCTGGTGGTGGTGCGTTCTTTGGTCGGCACGGCTGCCGACCCTGCAGGCAGGGTGTTGGAGTTATCCATCGAAGGAACCTTCATCTAGTTGTTTTTATGAAGCCGCGTGAGTGCAGCCTGGCTGGGGCTATAGCAGGAGCTGTGCCAGCGGGATGAAGGCCCGGTCTAGAAGGGTCGCCGGTTTTTTTTGAGCGGATATTCGCCGATGCTTTTCAGGCGATAAGCGGAAATCCGCCTAAGCCGGATGCTGCGCTCAGAGGAACGCTTCTCGGGTCAAGCCGTGGCGCTGCATCTTTTCGTTGAAGGTTCGCCGAGGCAGTTGCAGTTCGGCCAGAACCGCCTTGATATCGCCCTTGTGCCGCGTCAGCGCGGCTTTCAGGCACTGTGCTTCGAATGCTTCCTGCTGCGCCGCCAGGGATTGCCCGGCCTCGATACCTTCCGGCTCCGGTTCGCCCAACCCCAGTACCTGACGTTCGGCGACGTTGGCCAGCTCGCGAACATTGCCCGGCCAGTCATGGCTGAGCAGACGACCCAGCTGCGCACCGCCGAGTGGTTCGACCGTGCGGCCGAGGCGCTCGGCGGCGCTGTGCGCAAAGTGCTCGTAGAGCAGAGGAATATCTTCACGGCGTTCGCGCAGCGGAGGCAGGCGCAGTTGCGCAACGTTCAGGCGATACGCCAGATCTTCACGAAAGCGCCCGGCGCGGGCCTCTTCCAGCAGGTCGGGCTTGGTCGCGGCGATGATGCGCAGATCCACGTGGATGCTCTGGTTGGAACCCAGGCGCTCAAGTTTCTGCTCCTGCAACACCCGCAGCAGCTTGACCTGCTGGGCCAGGGGCATGCTCTCGATTTCATCGAGGAACAGGGTGCCACCATGGGCATACTCCAGTTTGCCGACGCGCTTGCCTTGGGCCCCGGTAAAGGCTCCGCTTTCATGCCCGAACAGCTCGGCCTCGAACAGTTGCTCGGGAATCGCCGCGCAGTTGAGCGCCACAAAGGGCTTTTTTGCCCTCGGCCCAAAATCATGCAGGCAACGGGCGACCAGTTCCTTGCCGCTGCCGGTTTCGCCGCGGATCAGCACATTGACCGGCAGGGCCGCCAGGTCCAGCACCTGGCGGCGCAGGTTCTGCAGCGCGCGCGACATGCCCAGCAAGCTCGACTCCAACTGTGCCCGCTGGCCGGCCTGCTGATGCAGACGGCGGTTCTCCAGGATCAAGCTGCGTTTGTCCAGGGCGCGACGCAGGCTGTTGAGCAGGGCATCGGGGCTGAAGGGCTTTTCGAGGAAGTCGTAGGCACCGTCGCGCATCGCCTCGACAGCCATCGGCACATCACCGTGACCGGTGAGCAGGATCACCGGCAAGTCCGCATCGCGTCGTTGCACTTCGGCCAGCAACTCCAGACCACTGAGCCCTGGCATGCGCACATCGCTCAGGATCACCCCGGCGAAGTCCCTGGGCAGTTGCGCCAGGCATGTCTCGGCGCGGCTGAACAACTGCACGTCGAAGCCTGACAGGCTCAACCATTGCTCCACGGCCGTGCGAATGCTGGCTTCGTCATCGACCACAATTACGGTGTTCAACATGGCTCGGCGGCCTCCAGTGCGATCGGCAGGGTGAGGGTGAACACCGCGCCATCGCCTCGGTTGCCGGCGCTCAGGCGCCCGCCGAGTTCGTGCACGATGGCGTAGGACACTGCCAGCCCCAGGCCCAGCCCGTCGCCCACCGGTTTGGTGGTGAAGAACGGGTCGAATACATTGTTCAGATGCTCTTCGGCAATACCGCCGCCGCTGTCGCTGACCGTCAGTTGCCACAGCTGCTGGTCGGCGTGCAGGCGGATTTCCAGACGCTTGCGCGGCTTATCGGCCATGGCGTCGAGCGCGTTGCGCAGCAGGTTGATCAGCACTTGTTCCAAGCGAATCGCATCGCCGCGCACCCAGGCGGGCCGAGTCAGGTCCAGCACGGTGCCGATGCCTTCATCGCGCAGGCGCGCGTCGAGCAACTGCAGGGATTGATCGACCACGGTGGCCAGGTCCAGGCGTTCGCGCAGGCCGCTGGGGCTTTTGCGCGCGAAGGTCTTGAGATGGCCGGTCAGCGCGGCCATGCGCGTGAGCATATCGTCCAGCGGCGTGAGCGCCTTGTAGGCGTCATCCACGCGACCATGGTCGAGCAGCAGGCGCAGGGTGGCCAGTTGCATGCGCTGGGCCGTCAACGGCTGGTTGATTTCATGAGCCAGGGCTGCCGACATCTGCCCCAGGGCCGCCAGCTTGGCGGACTGCACCAGGCCGTCCTGGGCGGTGCGCAGGGCCTGGGTACGCTCTTCCACCAGGCGCTCCAGCTCTTCGCGGCTGCGCTGGCGCAGGCGGGCCAGACGCCAACGCTGGGTCAGGAACAGCACCAGGAACACCAGCGCCAGCCACGACCCGGCGGCGGCCAGCCCGGCATTGCGTTGATCCTCGAACGCGAGCTGCGGTTTGCGTAACAGGTGCAGGGTCCAGCCTTCGGCCTTCAGCGGCAGGGATTCCCAGATGTAATCGGCGCTGCCATCGGGGCCGCTTACGTGCATCAGGTGACTGTTTTCATCGAAGCGTTGCAGCGGCTGGCTTTCGAGCGGCTGCAGTTGCTTTTTGTCGTATTGGCGGGTGGCCTTGAGTTCGGCAAGGTCGCTGTCCGACAGCGGTCGCAGATTGCGGTAGCGCCAGCCCGGCTGGTTGGCGATAAACACGATGCCGCGCGCGTCGCTGACCAGCAGCAGATCGTCGCCCTGGGCCCATTCGCGCTCAAGCTCGGGGAATTCCAGCTTGACCACCATGGCACCAAGGAACTGCTCGTGTTCATCCAGCACCGCGCTGGAGAGGAAGTAGCCGGGAATCCCCGTGGTCACCCCCACCGCGTAGAAGCGTCCGGTGCCCTGGCTGCGGGTCTGGCTGAAATAAGGTCGGAACGCGTAGTTGTGACCCACATAACTGCTCGGCAGGTTCCAGTTACTGGCCGCCACGGCCAGGCCGGTGTGGTCCATCAGCTCCAGGGTGGATGACTGCGCGGCGTTGTTGATGCGTTCCAGCTTTCGGTTGAGCAGGTCCTGGGTGGCGGCGTCCAGCGGGCCCTTGAGTGCGTTGATCATTTCCGAGTCCAGCGCCAGTACGGCGGGCAGGGCGCGGTAGCGTTCGATCAGGGTATGCAGGGAGTTGGCATACAACGCCAGTTGCTGATTGGCGCGGGCGGCATCGTCCACCAGTGCCTGGCGCTCGGCATGCCGCGTGGCCAGGGCCGCGGCCAGCACCGCACCGGCGATGATCAGCAGGGAATAGAACGTCAGGCGCAGGGGGCGAGGGATCGCGATCATACGGTGATGAACAGGCACGGTAAGGGGAGTGCACCATAGCATGAGCGGTAGAGGTCTTGTGGTGCGCGCGGTGGTTGTAGATAAGCAGGCTCCCCACTGAGAAATGGGCGGGCAATAAAAAAGCGACCGTGCTGATCGCATCGGTCGCTTTTTCTGTCGCTGAGGCAGCGCTTATTGCACTTCTACCGCCAGGCTGTCACTGATCTTTTTCTGCCAGATGGCAGGGCCGGTGATATGCACGGATTCGCCCTGGCTGTCGACCGCCACGGTAACCGGCATGTCTTTGACGTCGAACTCATAGATCGCTTCCATGCCCAGTTCGGCGAAGGCCACCACGCGGGATTTCTTGATGGCTTGGGCGACCAGGTACGCGGCGCCGCCGACGGCCATCAGGTACACGGCCTTGTGGTCTTTGATCGCGTCGATGGCGGTCGGGCCGCGTTCGGACTTACCGATCATGCCCAGCAGGCCGGTCTGCTCGAGGATCTGACGGGTGAATTTGTCCATCCGCGTCGCAGTGGTCGGACCGGCTGGGCCAACCACTTCTTCGCGCACCGGATCAACCGGGCCGACGTAGTAGATGAAGCGACCCTTGAGGTCCACCGGCAGGGTTTCGCCCTTGTTCAGCATCTCGACCATGCGCTTATGCGCCGCATCGCGACCGGTGAGCATTTTGCCGTTGAGCAATACGGTCTCGCCCGGCTTCCAGCTCTGCACTTCTTCCGGGGTCAGGGTGTCGAGGTTGACGCGACGGGCCGAAGGGCCGGCCTCCCAGACGATTTCCGGATAAGCGTCCAACGGTGGCGCTTCCAGCGACGCCGGGCCGGAACCATCGAGCACGAAGTGCGCGTGACGGGTGGCGGCGCAGTTGGGGATCATGCACACCGGCAGCGAGGCCGCGTGCGTCGGGTAATCCATGATCTTCACGTCGAGCACGGTAGTCAGGCCACCCAGGCCCTGAGCGCCGATGCCCAGTTGGTTGACCTTCTCGAACAGCTCCAGACGCATTTCTTCGATACGGTTCTGCGGGCCGCGCTTTTTCAGCTCGTGGATGTCGATGGATTCCATCAACACTTCCTTGGCCATCACCGCGGCTTTCTCGGCGGTGCCGCCGATGCCGATGCCGAGCATGCCCGGCGGGCACCAGCCGGCACCCATGGTCGGAACGGTCTTGAGCACCCAGTCAACGATCGAGTCGGACGGGTTGAGCATGGCCATTTTCGACTTGTTCTCGGAGCCGCCGCCTTTGGCGGCCACATCCACTTCCACGGTGTTACCCGGGACGATGGAGTAGTGGATCACGGCCGGGGTGTTGTCCTTGGTGTTTTTACGCGCACCGGCCGGGTCGGCCAGGATGGAGGCGCGCAGGACGTTTTCCGGCAGGTTGTAGGCGCGACGCACGCCCTCGTTGATCATGTCGTCCAGGCCCATGGTGGCACCGTCCCAACGCACGTCCATGCCCACGCGCACGAACACGGTGACGATACCGGTGTCCTGGCAGATCGGGCGATGACCGGTGGCGCACATGCGCGAGTTGATCAGGATCTGGGCGATGGAGTCACGGGCCGCCGGCGATTCTTCGCGCAGGTAGGCTTCGTGCATGGCCTGGATGAAATCCACGGGATGGTAGTAGGAAATGAATTGCAGGGCGTCGGCAACGCTCTGAATCAGGTCGTCTTGCTTGATCACGGTCATGAGTCGCGCTCCTCTATAAGACGGGAACATTCAATAAAGGTGGCTTCAGTGGGGTGTATCGGTCGGCTGAGGCCACCTTTCCAAGGCACGCCAAGTGGTGCAGGCGCGACGCTAAAAAGGCGCGGCAGTATAACCCGGCGCGGTGGCCGATACACCCGACTATGGTCAAACTGTGCCGGGCGTGATTCCCTGTCTGCGCCTTTTGAGTCGAGATGTTCCATGCCTGAACTGCACGTCGGCGAACGCCACTGGTCGGTACCCACCGGCAGCAATTTGTTGGATGCCTTGAATCAGGCCGGTGTGACCGTGCCCTACAGCTGCAGGGCGGGCAGTTGCCATGCATGCCTGGTGCGTTGCCACGGCGAGGTTGACGATCAGCAGCCCGATGCCCTCAGCCCGGTGCAACGCCAGGATGGCTGGCGCCTGGCTTGCCAGTGCCGGTTGCGCGGGGACGTGCGGGTCGAGACGTTCGATCCGCTGCGCGATGGCTCGCCTGCCCAGGTGGTGGGAGCCGATTGGCTGACGTCGGCGGTGCTGCGTTTGCGCCTGCAACCCCAGCGCACTCTGCGTTATCGCGCCGGGCAGCACCTGGTGCTGTGGGCCGGGGAGGTGGCACGTCCGTATTCCCTGGCGAGCCTGCCGCAGGAGGACGCGTTCCTGGAGTTTCATCTCGATTGCCGCCAGCCCGGGCAATTCAGCGATATCGCCCGGCGGTTGCAGGTCGGGGATCGCCTGTGTCTCGGCGAATTGCGCGGTGGCGCGTTGCACTATGATCCTGACTGGCAAACCCGACCGCTGTGGCTGCTGGCCTCGGGCACCGGTCTAGGCCCCTTATGGGGCGTGATGCGCGAGGCGCTGCGTCAGGATCACCACGGCGCCATACGCCTGATTCATCTGGCCCATGACGCTGAAGGCCATTATCTGGCTGAACCGCTGGCGGTGCTGGCCGCCCATCACCCGCAGCTGACCGTGGAGCTGTGGACTGCGGCTGAGTTGACCCAGGCATTGGCGCAACTGCGGCTTGTTTCCCGGCAAACCCTGGCCTTACTCTGCGGGCATCCGGCCAGTGTCGAGGCATTCTCCAAGCGTCTGTTCCTGGCCGGACTGCCGCGCAATCAACTGCTGGCGGATGTGTTTGTGCCCCATGGTTGAGCGCTGAACACCACAGCCGCGAGAATCGCCATGACCGACGCCATCCTCCAGCACCGCGAAGCCAGGGTGCTGACCCTGCAACTCAATCGCCCGGACAAGAAGAACGCGTTGACGCGCGCCATGTACAGCCACTTGGCCCAGGCGTTGGAGCAGGCCGATGCGGACCCAAACATCCATGCGGTGCTGATCCAGGGCAGCAGCGAGTGTTTTACCGCCGGCAACGACATCGGCGACTTTCTCCAACAGCCACCCAGTGACCTCGACAGTCCGCCGTTTCACTTTATGAAAAGCCTGCTCAACTGCCGCAAACCGGTGATCGCCGCCGTGGCCGGCGTGGCAGTGGGCATCGGTACAACCCTGCTGTTGCACTGCGATCTGGTGTACGTCAGTCGTGATGCGCGACTGCGCATGCCATTTGTCAATCTTGGGCTGTGCCCGGAGTTCGGCTCCAGCCTGATCCTGCCACGTTTGCTGGGGCACGCCAAAGCCGCCGAATTACTTCTGTTGGGCGAAGGGTTTACCGGCGAACAGGCGGCTGCATGGGGCATCGCTACTGAAGCGTTGGGCAGTGGTGAGGCGACGTTGGCCAAAGCCAGGCAAGTCGCTGAGCGTTTTGACGCGTTGGCGCCGGGTGCGGTGCAGGTCACCAAGCAACTGATGAAGAGCGTGGATCGCGAGCAGTTGCGCCAGGTAATAGAGGAGGAGGGCGCGCTGTTTACCCAGCGGCTGAGGTCGCCGGAGGCAATCGCCGCATTATCGGCGTTCATTGCTCGGCGCTGAAAGCGAGCAAGGCCCATTCCCCCACGGAAAGCAAAAAGCCCTGTCACTTGCATGACAGGGCTTTTGTTTCAGCAATCGATCACTCAGACCATTGGGTCGCCAACGTGCAGGATCTTCATGCCGTTGGTGCCACCGATGGTGTGGTAGCTGTCGCCCTTGGTCAGGATGACCCAGTCGCCTTTCTCCACGACGCCGCGCTTGAGCAGTTCGTCGATGGCCGCCTGGCTGACCTCATGGGGCGGCAACGACGCCGGGTCGAACGGTACGGTGTAGACGCCACGGAACATGGCGGCGCGAGCCTGGGTTTCGCGGTGCGGGGAGAACGCGTAGATCGGCACCGACGAACGGATACGCGACATGATCAACGGCGTGTAGCCACTTTCGGTCAGGGCGATGATCGCTTTCACGCCCGGGAAGTGGTTGGCGGTGTACATCGCGGCCAGGGCGATGCTCTGGTCGCAGCTTTCGAACACTTTGCCGATGCGGTGACTGGAGGTCTTGCTGGTCGGGTGCTTTTCGGCACCGACACAGATACGCGCCATGGCCTGTACGGCTTCCAGCGGGTAAGGGCCGGCGGCGCTTTCAGCCGACAGCATTACGGCGTCGGTGTAGTCCAATACGGCGTTGGCCACGTCGGACACTTCGGCGCGGGTCGGCATCGGGTTTTGAATCATCGACTCCATCATCTGGGTCGCGACGATCACGGCTTTGTTGTGGCGGCGCGCGTGCAGGATGATTTTCTTCTGGATGCCGATCAGTTCGGCATCGCCGATTTCAACGCCCAGGTCGCCACGGGCAACCATGACCGCATCGGAAGCCTTGATCAGGCCATCGAGGGTTTCGTCGTCGGCCACGGCCTCGGCGCGCTCGATCTTCGCCACCAGCCAGGCGGTGCCGCCGGCCTCGTCGCGCAGCTTACGGGCGTATTCCATATCGGCGGCGTCGCGCGGGAAGGACACCGCGAGGTAGTCCACTTCCATTTCGGCGGCGAGCTTGATGTCAGCCTTGTCTTTTTCAGTCAGGGCCGGTGCTGTCAGGCCACCGCCACGGCGGTTGATGCCTTTGTGGTCGGACAGCGGGCCGCCGATGGTCACGGTGCAGATCAGCTCGGTGCCGGTGGCGGTGTCGACGCGCATGACCACGCGGCCGTCGTCCAGTAGCAGTTCATCGCCGACGCCGCAGTCCTTGACCAGGTCCGGGTAGTCGATACCTACCACTTGCTGGTTGCCTTCAGTCAGCGGGTGGCTGGTGGAGAACGTAAACGTGTCGCCGATTTTCAGCTCGATCCGCTTGTTGGCGAATTTGGCGATGCGGATTTTCGGGCCTTGCAGGTCACCCAGCAATGCCACGAAGCGACCGTGCTTGGCAGCCAGGTCACGCACCAGCTTGGCGCGAGCCTTGTGCTCGTCGGGGGTGCCGTGGGAGAAGTTCAGACGGGCGACGTCCAAACCAGCCAGAATCAGCTGTTCGAGGACTTCCGGCGAATTGCTGGCCGGGCCAAGGGTGGCGACGATTTTGGTACGACGGACGGACATGCACAGACTCCTGAGTTCAAGCGCTGAGGAAGGCTACTATGCTCTTTCGTTGTAGTCATTGTTCGTTTGCACTACTTATCGACGATTCAGTTGTTCTGGCCGCAGCCGAAAAGACGAACAGCCTTGAAGATTTTCGACGAGGGGTCGATACACTGCACAAGACAGGAGAACCCTCATGCGAATTTTGCTCGTTGCCGCCCTGGCCGTCAGTGTTGTCGGCTGCACCCGCTGGTCGATGGACCACCATTTGAACAACGCCTACCGCGCCTACGGCGTGGGTGATTGCCAGCGCGTTACCCTGGAGTTGTCCCAAGTGGACCGCGAGAGCCGCAGCCGTCGCTATGTGCAACCCGAGGTCTCTATGCTGCGCGGGCAGTGCCTGGAACGGCAGAAACTGTTTGTCGACGCGGTGCAAACCTATCAGTTCATCATTACCCAATACCCGTCGAGCGAATACGCCTACCGTGCCCGCGCACGCCTGGACACGCTGCAGCAACTGGGTCACTACCGCGACGCAAGCGCTGCCCAGCCGCGTCCCGCGTCACTGTGAAAATATTTGCCATTTCATAACTGGCCCGTTGCCAGTCTTGGGCTATTCTTTGAATGTTCGTTTGTATAAGTTTCTATTCAATCGAATGCGAGGCCCGGGCTCGGCGGCGGTCTAGTGACATTCCAGGAGGTTGTCATTCCGAGGCCCAGGGAGAGCGAGCGCTATTGCTCGTTCCGAATCACTGGCACGGCCTGAGTCATGGCCACTGGATGGCGATTTCACCATGTTTACTGACCGGCGGATCGAGCGGCATCAATTACCAAGTTTCCTGCAAGTGTTTAATCGTTTGACCGATAAACCCATCGGGTTTCTGGGCAATGCTTCGGAAGACGGACTGATGTTAATCAGCCTGTTGCCAATGATGGTTGACGCGAATTTCGAGTTGCGCGTAAAGATCCCCAGCGCTGATGGGGATTTTCATGCCATTGACCTGACGGCGACTTGTCTGTGGAGTCATGAAGACATCAACCCGCAGCATTACGATTCCGGGTTCCGAGTGATTTCAGCGTCGGAGGAATATGCGCAGTTGATCAGCGTTTTGGTGCATTACTTCAGCTTTGATCCCCTGCAGGCATCGGTCTAAGCCTGCAGGTCACCCCACGGCAGGAGCATTGCCGCGCCTGCCGTGGTTGTTTCTGGCGCTCAAAAGACGCCGGCTTTTTTCCACCCCAGATAGCGTGTCACCAACGCCGCGCCCATTTGCGAAGGCAGGGTATCCAATACTGACAGACCATGAGCGTTCAGGCGGTCATGCAATTCGTCGCGGGTATTGAGGTAATCAACCGTGCCACTGTAGGCCAGGGCTTCCTGCAGGGTTTGCACGGGAGATTGGCGCAGTTGATCCAGTACCTCCTCGCGCAGGCTGGCCACCAGTACCCTGTGCTGGCGGTTGATACGCTTGACCGCAGCCAACAGCGCCTCGTCGTCTTCGTCACGCAGGTTGGTCACTACAATCACCAATGCCCGACGTTTTTGCCGCGCCAGCAATTGGCTGGCCGCGGCCTGGTAGTCGGCGGTTCGTCGAGTTGTGTCCAGGTCGTACACAGTGTTGAGCAACACATTCAACTGGCTGCTGCCCTTGACAGGCGCCAGGTAGCGCGGTTGCTCACCAGCGAAGGTGCACAACCCCACCGCATCACCCTGGCGCAATGCCACATAGCTGAGCAGCAGGCAGGCGTTGAGCGCGTGGTCGAAATGAGACAATTCATCATCCTGGCTGCGCATGCGTCGGCCGCAATCGAGCATGAACACGATCTGCTGGTCGCGCTCGTCCTGGTACTCCCGGGCGATAGGCGTGCGTTGCCGTGCAGTGGCTTTCCAGTCGATCTGCCGCAGGCTGTCGCCGTCGCGAAATTCACGCAACTGATGAAACTCCAGCCCCAAGCCTCGTCGCTGACGTTGGCGAACCCCCAGTTGGCTCAGCCAGTTATCCACACCCAGCAACTGAGCCCCGTACAGACGAGCGAAGTCCGGATAGACGCGGGTGGCATCTCGCGGTTCGACAAAACGCCTTGCCGACCACAGTCCCAACGGGCTGGGCAGGTGAATTTCGCAGCGGCTGAAATCGAAATGCCCGCGGCGCAATGGGCGCAGGCGATACCCCAGCTCACTGCGCGCCCCGGGGCGCAGCTCGACGGTCTGAGGCATATTGTCCGCGCTCAGGCCATCGGGAACGTGATCGAATACCTGCACCGTCAACGGTTGTGGAAAATCGTGCTCCAGGGTGAGGCGTACTTCGCCCCAGCGTCCCAGCGCCAGGCTGCCGGGCATCTGCCGCTGCACGCGGGGCGTAGGGCGGCGGCGCAGGCGCAGGGCGTCCAGCAGCGCCAGCAGCATCAGTGCCAGGAGCAGGCCCCAGGCCACTGACTGTACGGCGTCGGGCACCTTGAACCGCAACGCCGTGGCGGCGCCCAGCAGAATGCCGAGCCCCAGCAATATGCCCAGCCAAGTTAACAGCAGACGGGTCGGTTTCATGGGCGATTCATTGCCGCGGAGCCGAGATCTGGTCGAGCATCTGCTTGAGTACCTGGTCGACCTCCAGCCCATCGATGTCCAGCTCGGGGGCGATTCGTACACGGTGGCGAAGGACCGCCAGGGCACACCCCTTGATGTCATCCGGGGTGACGAACGCACCTGCGCGCAACAAGGCGCGGGCGCGGGCGCCCCGTACCAGTGCGATGGACGCGCGTGGGCCGGCACCGATGGCCAATCCTGGCCAGCTGCGAGTGGCACGCGCCAGGCGCACGGCGTAGTCGAGCACTTGCTCGTCCAGGGGCAGTTCGCTGGCGATCTGTTGCAGTTGCAGCACATCCTCGGCCTGCAGCACGGTGCGCAGTGGTTGCACATCCAGCATGTCGGCGCGTGACGAGCGAGTGACTTCGCGCACCATTTCCAGTTCCTGCCGGGCGTCGGGGTAGTCCATGCGCACCTTGAGCATGAAGCGGTCCAGTTCGGCTTCCGGCAGCGGGTAGGTGCCTTCCTGTTCGATAGGGTTCTGGGTGGCCAGTACCATGAACGGCTGGCCGATGGGCAGCGCTTCGCCTTCAAGTGTCACTTGTCGCTCCTGCATGGCTTCGAGCAGGGCCGCCTGGGTCTTGGCCGGGGCGCGGTTGATTTCGTCAGCCAGTAACAGATGGGTGAAGACCGGGCCCTTGCGCAGCTTGAACTGTTCGGTATGCAGGTCATACACGGCGTGACCGGTGACGTCGCTGGGCATCAGATCCGGGGTGAACTGGATGCGTGCGAAATCGCCGTCGAAGCAGCGCGCCAATGCCCGCACCAGCAAGGTCTTGCCCAGGCCGGGCACGCCTTCGAGCAAGACGTGGCCACCGGCGATCAGGGCGGTGAGGACATCATCAATGACCTGATCCTGCCCAATGACGGCCTTGCGCAGTTCAGCGCGCAAGGCTTGGGCCTGCTGGCTGGCGCGTTGCAGGGTTTCGCCGGTCAGGGCAGTGGCGCTTTGAAATTCGCTCATAGTGCATTCCTGAGGGTTTGCAGGCATGCCACCTGCCGGCTGAAGTCGGCGCTGGATAGCCGTTTCTGCGGGAGTGGGCCGAGGGCCTGGCTGATGACGTGAGAGGGTTGATGCGTCAGATGCTCGAGCACCTGCCATTGTTCTGCTGTGTCGAGGTGTTCGAAGCCGGGATGGCGACGCCTGGCGGCGCGCAGGATATCGCGCTGCAGCGCGTGCAGCAGCGTGCCCTGGCCGCTGTGGCGCAGCAGGAAGTCGGCGCTGGCTTTCAAGTGTTCCTGCAGTTGCCGTCGAGCCTTGGGCGCAGGTGCCTGGATCGGGCCCTGGCGCATGCCGGCGTGCCATAGTGCCAGCGCGATCAGGGCGATAAGCGCGACTATCGCCTGGGGAAAATAGCGCAACAGCAGGCTGAACAGATCATCCACGTCACTGCTGAACAACAGCGTCACGCCGGTACCCTGGGTCAGGTACCACAGCAGCCAGGCATTGTCGTGCTTGCCGATATCGCGGTTCTTCCACAGCTCGCTGTCGGTTATCACCGTCACTCGGCCTTGCCCGAGGTTGAGTTGCATCAGGTGACTTGACCTGGCGCTGTTGGCCGAGAATTGCGCCAGGTGCTGCGGGTCGGTGAGGTTGAAGTCGGTGTCGAAGCTGAAATAGGCCGGAGCGGTTTCATTGTCGACATATAGCCTGGTCAGGTCCGGTGTTTTCTTCTTGCGGGCGGGCGCGGGCTCTGCGGATTCGTCGCTCAACGCTTGGTGGATTGCCAGGCGGTCGAGTAACAGGTCGCCACTTTTACCGGCCTCTTCATCCCATAGCGCCTCCGCCACCACCAGCAGATGGCCGCCGGACTTGGCCCAGTCCAGCAGTTGCGCCACCTGGCGTGGCGACATGTTGCTACGTTCATTGAACAGCAGCAGGCTAGTGCCCTGGGGTGGCAACGTGGCCACGCGGTCGAGGCTGAAGGCGTGCTCCACCGCCAGGCCTTGCAGGCGCAGAAACTGCTCGGCCGCCAGATAAGGGTTGGCCTGGGCCTCGGGGGAGGGCCCATGGTCTACCACTTCTTCGTAAGGGATTGCTTTGCTCCAGACGAAGAATCCACACGCTGTGAGCAAAGACACCAGCAATAGCCCAGCCCATGCCAAGGGTCGGTTCATGGGGCGCTCCCTGAGCTGAACAGGGCACGCCAGTCGCCACATAATTTCTGCTGGGCCGAGGCTGGCGGAAGGGTGTGGCCGTAGGCAAGGTTTTGCCAATGCCGGGTCAGTTCATCACTGAAGGCCAGCAGTTGCGGTTGCGCCAGTTGATGAACGCGTTCAAGAACCTGACCTTCGGTATCGGCGCTTTTAAGCGGCAGATTGAAGTCATGCAGCAACCGGCTCAGCAGCCCTCGGTACAGCAGGCCAAGAGCTTCCCGGGGCTGGGTGGCCCAGAGCTGTTCGGCGGTGCTGGCAATATCTGCCGGCAAGGTCTGCGTGCCCAATTCCAGCCCGAACAATTGCGTGGGCGCCGGTTGGATGGCCTTGGGGCGAGCGGGGGGACGCCGGCTGACAAAGGTGCGCAGCCAGTCCCGATAGCGCCATGCAAGCAGGGCCAGCCCGCCGATCAAAAGCCCCCATAACAGGACTTCCAGGCCTTGGGCGATGTGCTTGAAGGTATTGCTGTTGAGGTTGTCCAACAGCGCCTGCAGCCACGCCGGCAGCTTGCTGTCGCCGCGAGCCTTGCTCTTTACAGCGGGTTTTTCCTCGCCAAATCGATAACGGGTAACGGTCTCCGGGTTTTTGAACGGAGGCTTGTCCAGCAGCGCTTTGATCGATTGGCTTGCGCCCTGCGTACTCAGCGGCTTGGGCTGATCGGCCATGGCGGGCCGATTGACGGGCAGCACAGTCAGCCCCACAACCAGTATCAACAGCGTCGCCACCGTACTCAGGCGTTGGCGCAGGCGGCGGAATACCAGTTCCAGGTCCCAGGCCTCCAGCACGGTACGACGATTGAGGTAAAGGCTGAAACCACAGGCCACGTAGATGGGCTCCCAGAACACCAGGATCAGGGCATAAAACGCATTGCTCAGGTGCTCCAGCCACAGCCCTTCGGACTGGCTCGCCAGTACCAGGCGCTGCCAGTCCCACCCTTGCTCGACGTTCTGCGGAATAAAGAGATAGAACAGCGCCATGCAACCGAACCACAGCCCGATTTCCAGGTGTACTCCGACGGTCGTCAACCAGCGTGCGGCGCCCGCGTCGCGTTGTTGCAGCACGCCCAGGCGCTTTTGCCGCGCCTGCCCATCCAGGCCTTCCAACTGGCTCACCGGCATGACGAAGCTGCGGCTGAGGCTGAGCCGGCGCCAGGTCAGGCTTGCCAGCAGTTGACCCTTGAGCAGACGCGGCCACTGGCGTACGGCTTGCTTGAGGCTGGGCACCTCCCCGAACAGTGCCTTGGACAAGATATACAAAGGCAATCGATCAAAGGCAGGCTTTAACCACCAGAACACGCATACGGCAACGGACGGATACTTCCACAGCGCGGCACTGAGCAGGATGAACGCCGGCAGCGTGACCAGTGCCCAACTGAGGGTCAGCAGTCGGCGGTGTTCCCTGGCCATGAGTACGCCAAGGTCCATGGCTTCCCAGGCCGTACGGGGGCGGATTGCCACGCTGGCATCACTCAGGCGCATGGGGTGTCCTTCCGGCAAACGTCAGGTACGCCGCCACCAGCAGCCAGAGTACTGCGCCCACCAGGTATTTGACCCATGCAGCGATGACCGTGGTGGAAGACCAGTAGGCTTCGATAAACGCTGCGATCAGCAGGAAAACCATCACACCGCACAAAAGTTGCACACTTTTATGCGCCGCACGCCTCAGGGACTCGCCACGCGTCAACTGCCCCGGGGAGATCAACGCCCAGCCCAGTTGCAAGCCAGCGGCACCGGCAAGGGCAATGGCTGTCAGCTCGAACGCTCCGTGGCCGATGACGAATGACCAGAAAGTTTGCCCGTAGCCGATTTCGGTCAGGTGCCCGGATACCGCACCGATGATCAACCCGTTGAAAATCAGGAAGAACACGCTGCCCAGGCCGAACAGCAAACCGGCGGCGAATGTCTGGAAGGCGATGCCGATGTTATGCATCACGTAATAGCCGAACATCATCCAGTCTTCACTCGATGCGCGTTCGGCGGCGCGTCCCAGGCGGCTGGCGTCGGGGTCGTACATGGCCTGCATCTCGGCCACCTGCTGGGGGCTCACGATGCTGTAGATCAGTTCGGGAAAAAGGTAGACCAGCAACGCAATGCCCAACAGGCTGCCGAAGAACAGCAGGCTGGCGACCGCTGCGAACCGCCATTGCTCCCGCACCAGGCGTGGAAAACCGGCCAGGATGAAACCCAATACGTTCGCCGCCAGTTGGCTGCGATGGCGATAAAGTTGCTGGTGGCCGCGCAGGGCCAGTTGTTGCAATGGGTCTACCAGGTAACTGCTGTAGCCGCGTTCCTGTGCCAGCGCCAGATGCTGGCAAAGACGCCGGTATTGATGGGGGAAGTCAGCAACATCATCGGCCTTGGCCGTGCCTTGTTCCAGCTGCCTGAGCTGTTCGGCAAAGGCTTGCCATTCGGGCTGGTGACGGCTTTCGAACTGGCTCTGCTTCATGTTGGCCCCAGCAGGCCGCGGGCCAGACCGTTGAGTTGTTGAGCCGCGCGGGCAGGGGAGACTTGCAAGGGAGCCGCCAGGATTGCCGCCAGTTCATGCACGCGCTCCGTGGACAATTCGCCCTGGCGTTCGGCGAAACCCAGGATGGCGCGCTGTTCGCTCAGGTCCAGTGCAAAAGGCAAGCGCAGGGCCGCCGCCTGAGGAACCTGGGGGCGTGCGAGGGGGCGTTCGCGGTAGACCACGAGCGTACCGGCGGCAAGGTCGCCCAGGCGTTTGAAATGGGGATGCTGCAGGCAACTGATGGCACCGAGAAAGTAGCCGAAAGGGAGCATATCGACAAAGCGCAGCAGGTTGCGGATCAGTGAGGACGACCAGCCGATCGGCGTGCCGTCGTCCTGCACCACGCGCAACCCCATGACCTGTTTGCCCGGTGAGCAGCCTTGGTTGAGTACTTCGAACAACACCATGTACCACCAACTGACCAGGAACAGCAGCAGCGCGCCAAGGCCTAGACCAACGTTGCCCAGCAGCGCCAGCGGTGCCATGAGCACGCCCATGATGATGGCGCGGGCCAACAGGTCGAACGCGAAGGCCAGTACCCGTGGCACCAGGCCAGCGGGACGCAGCGGCAGGTCGATGCCCTCAGGAGTTTCGATCTGATAGCGGGTATCCAATGGGGCTGATGGCATCGCGATCCTTGGCAGTGCGGAACGGCTGGAAGACACGGATGCTAGCAGTGTCGGCGCTGGAAGCAACCATTGAAGATTTTGCTGGATATTTGTACAGGTGATTTGGCGCTGGCCCCGGATGCCGTTCCGCGCCTAGACTTTGCCGATCTTCAGCACAGGAACAGCTCGTGACCTCCATTTTCTGGTACGACTATGAAACGACCGGCATCAACCCGCGCAGCGATCGCCCTCTTCAGGTAGCCGGCATTCGTACCGATCTCGAACTCAACGAAATCGGCACCCCGGTCAACCTCTACTGCCAGCCTGCCGACGATATCCTGCCTCACCCCGCCGCCTGTGCGATTACCGGCATCACCCCGGCGACCCTGGCCGAAAAAGGCCTGGCCGAAGCCGATTTCATGACGCGCGTGCATGCCGAGCTGGCGGCCCCTGGCACGTGCGGCGCCGGCTACAACACGCTGCGATTCGATGACGAAATGACGCGCTACAGTTTGTATCGCAATTTTTTTGACCCGTACGCCCGAGAGTGGCAAGGCGGCAACAGCCGTTGGGACCTGATTGATGTGGTACGCACCGCTTACGCGCTGCGCCCGCAGGGTATCCAGTGGCCGCAGCAGGACGGGCGCGTCACGCTCAAGCTGGAACGCCTGACAGCGGCCAATGGTATCGACCATGGCCAGGCCCACGATGCATTGTCCGATGTGCGCGCGACGATTGCCCTGGCCCGGTTGGTTCGCGAGAAACAGCCCAAGCTCTACGAGTGGCTGTTTCAACTGCGCAGCAAACAGCGGGTAATGGACCAGGTGCGCCTGCTGCAACCCATGGTGCATATCTCCGGGCGTTTTTCCGCCGAACGCCATTACCTGGGCGTTGTACTGCCGCTGGCCTGGCACCCGCGCAACCGCAATGCGCTGATTGTCTGCGACCTTGGGCTGGACCCGCAGGGCTTGCTTGACACAGATGCCGAGACCTTGCGCCGGCGCCTCTATACACGCCGCGATGACTTGGCTGACGGGGAGCTGGCGGTGCCGCTCAAGCTGGTGCATATCAACCGCTGCCCGGTGGTTGCGCCCTTGAACGTGCTGAGGGCCGAAGACCGTGAGCGCCTGCATTTGGACATGGCGCTGTTGCAGGCGCGGGCGCTGCGGCTAACTGACGCACAGCAAGTGTGGCGCGATAAGTTGGCCATCATTTATGCCAAGGAAGATTTTGCAGCGAGTGCGGACCCCGAACAGCAGCTCTATGACGGCTTTATCGGCGACCGTGATAGACGCTTGTGCGAACAAGTCCGCCTGGCGGAACCTGCGCAATTAGCACGTCAGCAATGGCCTTTTGATGATGAACGTTTACCTGAACTATTGTTTCGCTACCGTGCACGTAACTTCCCCGATACGTTGAACAGCGAGGAGCTACAACGCTGGAAACTTTTCTGTCAGCAACGTTTGTCGGACCCTGAATGGGGTGCACCGAATACCTTTGAATCATTTAAGCAGGCCCGGCAGGAATTAACGCTTAGTGCGACACCGTTTCAGCTGCAGGTACTGGCACACTGGCAGGACTATGTTGACGCTTTAGCGACGCGCATGACCCTGTAATCGAATATTCAGAATAGAGCGAGCAATAAAAAACGCCAGCAAGCTGGCGTTTTTAATGTGTCGCGTATCAGGCGCGGGCCTGGTCAAGCTTAGCCCAGCAGGGTCGACCAGCTTTCAACCACATCGCCGCCCCACTTGGCTTTCCACTCTTTCAGGGTTTTGTGATTGCCACCTTTGGTTTCAATCACTTCGCCGTTGTGCGGGTTCTTGTACTGCTTGACCTTGCGAGCACGCTTGGTGCCGGTAGTTTTCACAGCGCCGCGAGGTGCTTTAACTTTCGACTCTGGATCCAGCAGCGCGATGATGTCACGCAGGGACTTGGAGTACTCACCCATCAGGGTGCGCAATTTGCCTTCGAATTCCAGCTCGGTTTTCAGCTTGTCGTCTTGCGACAGATTCTTCAAACGGGCTTGCAGCTCTTTGATAGCTTCTTCGGTGGCACGGTATTCGTTGATCAGGGACATGTGGACTACCTTATGTAGAGCGCTGATTGACAGGGATAGTGGCCCAATAATAGTCAGGCGGTTTGCCCAAGTAAACATTTAAGAATGCAATTATGTGAATTACGTTGAATGTTTTTAGAAAAGCGCTGCAAACGAGTTAATTACAAGGACGTAGCGCGAAACATCATCTGCGTGAATTTTATCGAGACGCCTGCGATAAAACCGCTGATTGATATAAGCAGGTAAAACCTTAGGCTCCTAAGGGGCAAGGCCGGGGCCGGCGAGCGGAATAAGCGTTAACGAATACTGCAGTTTTGCTGCGCAATCGCTAGAATGGCGGCCTTTGCGAAGTTCTGGAGTTCCCCCCTAATGCGCACTTTTCGGCTGGTGATTGCTTGCCCGGACCGGGTCGGCATCGTTGCCAAAGTCAGTAACTTTCTGGCCTCCCACAATGGTTGGATCACCGAGGCGAGCCATCACTCGGACAACCTCAGCGGTTGGTTCTTCATGCGTCACGAAATCCGTGCCGATACGCTGCCCTTTGGTCTTGAGGCGTTCCGCGAGGCGTTTGCGCCGATCGCTGAAGAGTTCTCCATGACCTGGCAGATCACCGATACCGAGCAGAAAAAACGCGTGGTATTGATGGCCAGCCGCGAGTCCCACTGCCTGGCGGACCTGCTGCACCGCTGGCACAGCGATGAACTGGACTGCGAAATTGCCTGTGTGATTTCCAACCATGACGACCTGCGCAGCATGGTCGAGTGGCATGGCATTCCTTACTACCATGTGCCGGTCAATCCGCAGGACAAGGAGCCGGCATTCGCCGAGGTGTCGCGCCTGGTCAAGCACCATGAGGCCGACGTGGTCGTCCTGGCGCGCTACATGCAGATCCTGCCACCGGAGCTGTGCCGCGAGTACGCCGGCAAAGTCATTAATATTCACCACAGCTTCCTGCCGTCGTTCGTCGGTGCCAAGCCTTACCACCAGGCTTCCCTGCGTGGCGTGAAGTTGATTGGCGCAACGTGTCACTACGTCACCGAGGAATTGGACGCCGGTCCGATCATCGAGCAGGACGTGGTTCGCGTCAGCCATAGCGACAGCATTGAAGACATGGTGCGTTTCGGCCGTGATGTGGAAAAGATGGTGCTGGCGCGTGGCCTGCGTTACCACCTGGAAGACCGCGTCCTGGTGCACGGCAACAAAACGGTTGTGTTCTGATCCAAGCCCGAGGGCCCGTGGTGGTAATCGCCATGGGCCCTTTCTCACCTGTCTGCCATGGAGCATCGAGCATGAGCGACCCACTGGAAAAAGCCACGTCCAAGGCGCCCGCTACGGTGGGCGAGGGGTGTCTGAGTCGCTATGACCCGGATGCGCTGGACGCCGAGGATGGTACTGACTTTCCGGGCGCGGCCCGGTTGTGGGAACAGTTGCAGGCACCGGACGCGCCGCCGGCGCCTTCTGAAAAAGACGCTTGAGCAGCGGCTTGCCGACCATGAGCAAAAACACCGGCCCACCGGCCACCAGATAGAAGTAATAGGTCACCGCGCGCCAGATCAGAATCGCCGCTGCAGCGGTAGATTTGCCCACCATTGGCGCCAGCAATGCCGCTGACGTCAGTTCCGCGGCGCCCGCCCCGCCCGGCAACAGGCTGAATTGCCCCGCCGTGAGCGAGAGCATCTGGATCAAAAAACTCCAGGCCCAACGCACATCCCCACCCAACCCGCGCAATGCCAGGTAGAGCACGCTGTAGCGTAGGAGCCAATGCAGACTTGTCAGCGCAAACACGCCGATCAGAGTCAGCCAGGGCAATTTCAGCGTGTCGGAAAATGCCGCGATAAAATGCAGCAATCGGCGTGCCCAACGTCGGCGAGTGCTGGCACTGACGCGCAGGTACTTGAGCAATCGTCCCGTCAGGCGTATCACCCGGCGGTGCGAACGCACCAGCAACAGGCCACTGCATAACCCGCCCAGCATCGTCGCCGCGCTCAACCCCAACAGCCATTCCAGGCGCGGATTGAGTGTGTGAAACACAGCCCACACGGCGATCCCCGTCAGGGCGCACAGAAAGAACAACAGGTCACTCAACTGATCCATGGCAAATACCGCACTGCCATGAGCCGGACGTATACCGTTGCGTCCCAGCAGGGCCATCAGGGTAAGCGGGCCGCCGCTGCCGGCAGGCGTGGCGCACAGCGCAAACTCGGTGGACATCACCACGCCGAGACTGCCCAGACGACTGAGCCGGCTCCTGTGCTCGCCCAGCAACAGGCGCAGACGCAGGCTGTTGATGATCCAGCATGCAATGATCATGGCAAGCATCAGCCACAAGAGCAGGGGTGGGAATTGCAGCAGGCGTGTGGCGGTCTCGCTGCCGCCGAGCCATACCGGAATCGCCAGGGCGACCAGCAATGCCAGCAGCATCCAGAGCAGGCGGCTCATGCCTGCGACGCCAGCCAGGCCATTTTAGTCATTGGCGTACGGCCGGCCTCCAACAGGCGCCGCAGGGTTTGCAGCCAATAGTGGCGGGAGAATTCATGGCGCATATCCACCGGGTGCAGCCCCAGGCGAATGACCGGGGCGGTTCGCCACTGCCGTTCGCGCCGATCGCTGAGGACTTTGGACACGCCGCGACGCCAGGGGCTGCGGGCGCTCCAGACCAGGCCCGGGGCATCCACAGCGGTGAAGTCGGGAAGCCGGTAAAGATGCTGCGGGTCGCTGGTGTAGGAGAGCGGCAGTTGGCGCAAGGCATCCCGGGTGCCTTGGCTCATCAGCCAGGCCGGGGCGACAAAACCGTGCAACGGCCAGTCATTGCGCCGGAATACCTCGACACCCTGGTGCAAGCGTTGCAGTGCCTGGTCCTGGGACAGTTGGTAGAACTCGCCCTCATGGGTGTAGAGGCGGCGCATAAACCAATCCTTGGGCGTGCGCGGCGCGGGTTGGTCATCGCTGTGGTAGTAGCCGTGCAGTACCAGTTCATCGCCACATGTCACGCGGATGTCGAGCAAACGACGAAACTCAGCGTGATCGCCGAGAGCACCGCCATGATGGAAGTCCGGCACTACCAGCCATGTGATGGGGACCCCGCCCAAGGCGTCCACCGCTTCGACAAAAGGGCGGTAGTCGACCCAGGTTTGTGGAGCCACATCGTGCAATACCAGCACTACCGAGCGCTCAGCCATGGGCAAGCATCGGGCTGTGGGTGCCGAGCACCGCGTGGTAATGCCCGAGCAGGCTGTCGACCACGGTGTCCCAGGCGTAATGCTGTTCAACATGGCGCCGGGCCTGTGCGCCAAGGCGAACAGGGTCACGGTCGAACAACGTACGCACCGCTTCGGCCATCGCCCTCGGATCGTTGGGCGTGCACAGCTGGCCGCATTGCTCGTGCACTATTTCCGTGAAGGCACCGGCGGCCACGGCAACGACCGGTATGGCGCAGGCCATGGCTTCAAGGATGACCAGCCCGAAGGTCTCCTGGTCGCCGCCATGCAGCAGGGCATCGGCACTGGCCATCAGGCGCGCCACCTGCGCGGCGGGCTGGAAACCATCGACCACGGTGACGTTGTCCGGCACGTTGGCGGGCATGCCGGAGCCCACCAGCAGCAGGTGATAGCGCTCGCCCAGGCGCTTCATGCATTTAAGCAGCACCGGCAGGTTTTTTTCCTTGGAGCCGCGGCCGGCGAAGATCAGCAGCCGCGTGTCTTGGTCGATCCCCAGTTCAGCGCGAAGCCCGGGGTCGCGTGCGTCCGGGTTGAACGTGTGCAAATCCACGCCCAGCGGCTGGACGAAGACGTTCTTTACCCCAAGCCCGGTAAGCTTATCGGCCATCACCTGGCTGGGTGCCAGGACCCGATCAAAATTCCCATAGAGTTTGCTGACATAGGCTTCAACGTTCGGCGTAAACCACGGGCCCATGCGGTTGCTCACCAACAGCGGTAGGTCGGAATGATAAAAGCCGATGACGGGCACATCCAGCGAGCGCCTGGCATCCAGCGCGGCCCAGGCGGTCAGGTAAGGGTCGCCTACTTCGATCAGATCAGGCTGTAAATCGTGCAGGACATTTCGCCATGGTGCCAGCCGCAGTGGGAACCGATAACCCTTGCCAAAGGGCAGGGCGGGTGCAGGCACCTTGTACACCCCGTCCTGTTCGCTCAAGTGCGCGCCGGGAATCAACAGGCTGTGGCGAATGCCGGGCTTGAGCGCCAGGCGCCGGTGTTTCGCATCCAGGTAAGTGCGTACGCCGCCACTGGCCGGGGCGTAGAACATGGTTATGTCAGCGATATGCACGATGAACATCCCTCCTTTCCAAGCTCTCCTTTACGTGGACCTTAGGCAAGGATAGATGTTCGGTCGGGATGCGAGGGCACTGTGCGAGTGGAGGGGCGCGGGCCGGCCCGCCCCCCTACGCGCTGTGTTCTGTCAGATGCGGAAGCTGCCCACCAGTTGCTTCAGGCGTGCGGCCTGTTGCTCCAGGTCGGCGCAGGCGCGCAGTGTCGACTGCAGGTTTTCTACGCCTTCCTGGTTGAGGGTGTTGATCTCGGTGATGTCCATGTTGATCGACTCCACCACCGAGGTCTGTTCCTCGGTAGCGGTGGCGACCGACTGGTTCATGCCGTCGATCTCGCCGATACGCTGGGTCACGCTGTTGAGGCGCTCGCCGGCCAGGTTGGCGATTTCCACGCTGTCATGGCTGTGGCGCTGGCTCTCGCTCATGGTGCTTACCGAGTCGCGCGCGCCAACCTGCAGTTCTTCGATCATGGTCTGCACCTGCTGCGCCGACTCCTGGGTGCGGTGGGCCAGGTTGCGCACTTCGTCGGCCACCACTGCAAACCCGCGCCCGGCCTCGCCGGCACGGGCCGCTTCGATAGCCGCGTTGAGCGCCAGCAGGTTGGTCTGCTGGGAAATACTGGTGATCACTTCCAGAATCTGGCCAATATTCACGGTTTTGCTGTTAAGTGCTTCGATATTGCTGCTCGATGCGCTGATCATCTTGGAAAGATCGGTCATGGCCTTGATATTGCGTTCCACCACCTGCTGTCCGTCCTCGGCCAACTGTCGCGCGTCGCTGGCTTGATTGGATGCCTGCGCCGCGTTACGGGCGATTTCCTGTGCCGCGGCGCCCAGTTGATTGATCGCGGCGGCCACGCTGTTGGTGCGATTGGCTTGTTCGTCGGAATTGACCATCGACGAGTTGGAGGCGCTGACAACCCGCAGCGCCACTTCATTGACGTGTTCGGTCGCCGAGGACACTTCGCGAATGGATGTGTGAATCCGCTCCACGAAGCGGTTGAAGGCGTTACCGAGGGTGCCGAACTCATCGTGGTTCTGAATGGTCAGGCGGCGCGTCAGGTCGCCCTCGCCGTCGGCGATGTCCTGCATCGCACGGGTCATCAGGTGCAGCGGTTGCAGCAGCACGCGGATCAGCATGCCCAGCAGGGCGATAATGATGACCACCGCAATGATCGTGGCGATTACCGCAGAGGTGCGGAATTCGCTGAGCATGGCGAAAGATTTGTCTTTATCTACCGAAATACCCAAGTACCACTTCACCGACGGCAAGCCTTTGATAGGGGTGAAGGTGACAATATTGTCTTTGCCGTTGGCTTGAACTTCGCTGAAATCGCCGCTGATCTTCGGTGTGTTTTTCGGATACACATCGGCCAGGGTCTTCATTACTAGGGTTTTGTCCGGGTGCACCAACACCTTACCGTCGGCGCTGACCAGGAAGGCATAGCCCATGCCGCCGAAGTCCAGCGCGCCGATGGTATCCACCAGGGTTTGCAGGCTCAGGTCGCCGCCGACCACGCCGATGCTTTGGCTGCCCTTGCTGCTGGGGGTGGCGATGGAAATGATCAATTGCCCGGTGGCCGCGTCGATATAAGGCTCGGTCAGGGTTGAACCGTTGCTGCTTTGCGCGCCCTTGTACCAGGGGCGCACACGCGGGTCGAAGCCCTCCGGCATCTTGGTGTCGGGGCGGATGGTGAACGCGCCCTGGCTGTCGCCCACGTAGGTGGCCATGAAGGATGACGTCAGCGCTTTTTGTTCCAGCAGGCTGGCTACCACAGTCGGTTGCGGATTGATCGCGATGTTCTGGGCGGCGTTTTCTACCAGGGCAATCCGGCCGGACAGCCAGGTTTGAATATTGCCGGCGGTGACATCGCCCATTTCATGCAGGTAGTTATTCAGATCGTCGCGAATGGCGTTGCGCTGCAAATAGTCGTTATACAGCGTGAATAACGCAAAGGCGGCGATGACGATAAGGGAGGCTGCAAGCAGGATTTTGTGGCTGAAACGCAGATTTTTATTCATGGCTTGTAGGGTCCGCTAAGGTCTTAATATCCAAAGCGCGTCCTTGTAGGATGCGCGAAATGACAGTGCGAAAAAAGGTGTGCTATTTGTAGTCGCAGTTCCGTGGTCCCTGTGGGAACTATCTGACCTATTTTTCGACTTTATGGGTCTCACTCTGTCTGTATCGACCTTGGCGCATTAAAGATTAACCATGGGTGACGAAATGCCTGACTCCACGCAACTCCTTATCGGCGCAGACCTTGCCGGCGAGCCTATCGCCCAGGCCATGCGCCTGGCCAATCGTCACGGGCTGATTGCCGGCGCTACCGGCACGGGCAAGACCGTCACACTGCAACGTCTGGCCGAGGCATTCAGTGATGCTGGCGTGGCGGTGTTCGCCGCGGACATCAAGGGCGACCTGTGCGGCCTGGGCGCGGCGGCCACCCCTCAAGACAAAGTGGCCGAGCGTATCGCCGGCATGCCCTTCCTTAATTACACCGCCAAGGCTTATCCGGTAACGCTGTGGGATATTCACGGCCAGTCCGGTCATCCGTTGCGCACTACCATCAGCGAGATGGGCCCATTGTTGCTCGGCAGCCTGCTGGAACTGACCGACAGCCAGCAATCGGCGCTGTACGCCGCCTTCAAAGTGGCGGACCGCGAAGGCTTGCTGCTGCTGGATCTGAAGGACCTCAAGGCATTGCTCAACCACCTGCACTATCACCCGCAGTTGTTGGGCGAGGATGCCGCACTGCTGACCACCGGCTCCAGTCAGGCCTTGCTCAGGCGTCTGGCGGTGCTGGAACAGCAGGGCGCCGAAGCGTTATTCGGCGAACCGGCGTTACAGCTTGAGGATATCCTGCAGCCCAACGCGGACGGGCGCGGACGCATCCATCTGCTGGACGCCAGCCGCCTGGTGCATGAGGCGCCAAAGGTCTATGCAACGTTCCTGTTATGGCTGCTGGCCGAATTGTTCGAGCAACTGCCGGAGCGCGGCGATGCGGAAAAACCGCTGCTGGCGTTGTTTTTTGATGAGGCGCATTTGTTATTCGCCGATACGCCCAAGGCTTTGCAAGAGCGTCTGGAGCAGGTGGTGCGGTTGATTCGCTCCAAGGGTGTCGGGGTGTATTTCGTCACGCAATCTCCGGGCGATCTGCCCGACAACGTCCTGGCCCAGTTGGGCCTGCGCATTCAGCATGGCCTGCGGGCGTTCACCACCAAAGAGCAGAAGTCCCTGCGGGCGGTCGCGGAGGGGTTCCGGCCCAACCCGGCATTTGATGCCTTGTCGGTATTGACCGAACTGGGCACCGGTGAGGCGTTAGTAGGAACACTGCAGGAAAAAGGCACGCCGGAAGTCGTCCAACGCGTGTTGGTAGCACCGCCGCAATCGCGCATAGGGCCGCTCAGCCAGACGGAGCGCGCGGCATTGGTGGCCGCTTCGCCGCTGCAGGGGCGCTATGAAAAACCGATTGATCGGGAGTCGGCCTACGAAGTGCTGATGGCGCGCAAGGCGTTAGGCCCGACTGAAGAAACCGCGCCGACCGCCGAAGAGCCGAGCTTCACCGACCGGGCCGGGGCGTTTCTCGGGACGGCAGCGGGCAAGGCACTCAAATCAGCCATGCAGCAAGCGGCCAATCAGATGGGGCGGCAACTGGTGCGCGGGCTGCTTGGCTCATTGCTGGGGGGCAGCAAGCGCAAATAGGCGCTCAGGCTTTGGGCCGCGCGTGCGCGGCCAGCCGCTCGAGCGCCGTGCGCAACGCCGGATCGCGGATGCCGTCGGCCGTGGCTTGAATGGTTTCGGCGGCGTTCGTCGACAGGTCCAGCGTATGTCCGGCAGTGCCTGGGTGAACCGTTGGCGGCTGTACCTTGAACTGGATACGCGTGAGGTTGGCGAACTCATCGAACGCCATTAATTGGCGCAGCAGGCGTTTGTGCTGATAGCGCAGGCGGGTGGCCCAGTGGCCGTCGGTGACAATCAGCAGCAAGTTGCCTTCGCGCCACGAGGCTACATGGCAATGCTCGCGCGCCGCCGGTTGCAGCTGGCTTTCGAGCAGACGCTGCAAATGACCCAGGCGCTGCGCATGACCAAAGATCGCTCGCAACGGCTTGGCTTCGCGAAGCAACACGCCGGGCGCGCGGGCGGTAACAGGGCGAAATGCCATGATCGGACACCTTAAGTAACAGAGCCGCCATGTTAGCAGAAAGCGTCGGCCCGCCCTCAGGGCTTGCATCAACGGCAGTTTGCTTGTGAAATCAATTGTTAACTTCTGCCCTTCATGGGTTGAAGTTCGCGCAAAAGCCCTTATTTTAAACGAGCCCTCTCACCGCCCCATGCCTGCATCGGGGAACAACGCCACTTTCCTCACCCACGATTCCGGGTAGAATGCGCGTTCGCATGCGGCCGTGAGGGCTGCTCGGGCCACTGACGGTGCGCCCTCCATCCCTATGTGTGGAAGAACCTGCCGATATGTTTGCGCCTTTGTTAAAGAAACTTTTTGGAAGCAAGAATGAGCGCGAAGTCAAACGCATGCTCAAGACGGTGCAGCTGGTCAATGCCTTCGAAGAGCAGATGGTTGCCCTTTCGGACGAGCAATTGCGCGCCAAGACCCAAGAGTTCAAGGCCCGCATAGCCAAAGGTGAAACCCTCGACAAACTGCTGCCAGAAGCCTTTGCGGTAGCCCGTGAAGCCGGTAAGCGCGTCATGGGCATGCGCCACTTCGACGTGCAGTTGATCGGTGGCATGACCTTGCATGAAGGCATGATCGCTGAAATGCGTACCGGTGAAGGCAAGACCCTGGTAGCGACCCTGGGCGTTTATCTCAACGCGCTGTCCGGCAAGGGCGTGCACGTTGTAACGGTGAACGACTACCTGGCTCGCCGGGACGCCAACTGGATGCGCCCGCTGTATGAATTCCTCGGCCTGACCGTCGGCGTTGTGACCCCGTTCCAGCCGCCGGAAGAGAAACGCGCCGCCTACGCCGCCGACATCACCTACGGCACCAACAACGAATTCGGTTTCGACTACCTGCGCGACAACATGGCGTTCAGCATGGAAGAAAAATTCCAGCGTGAACTCAACTTTGCCGTGATCGACGAAGTCGACTCCATCCTCATCGACGAAGCCCGTACCCCGCTGATCATCTCCGGCCAGGCTGAAGACAGCTCGCGCCTGTACACCGAGATCAACAAGTTGATCCCGCGCCTGGAGCAGCACATCGAAGAAGTGGAAGGCGTGGTGACCAAAGAAGGTCACTTCACCATCGACGAGAAGACCCGCCAGGTCGAGCTCAACGAAGCCGGTCACCAGTTCGTCGAAGACATGCTGACCCAGATCGGCCTGCTGGCCGAAGGCGAGAGCCTGTACTCGGCGCATAACCTGGGCCTGCTGACCCACGTCTATGCCGGCCTGCGTGCCCACAAGCTGTTCCACCGCAACGTGGAGTACATCGTGCAGGACGGCCAGGTGGTACTGGTTGACGAACACACCGGCCGTACCATGCCGGGCCGTCGTCTGTCCGAAGGCCTGCACCAGGCGATCGAAGCCAAGGAAATGCTCAACATCCAGGCGGAAAGCCAGACCTTGGCGTCCACCACGTTCCAGAACTACTTCCGTCTGTACAACAAGCTGTCCGGCATGACCGGTACGGCGGACACCGAAGCGTTCGAATTCCACCAGATCTACGGTCTGTCGGTGGTGGTTATCCCGCCGAACAAACCACTGGCGCGTAAGGACTACAACGACCTGGTGTTCCTGACCGCCGAAGAGAAATACGCGGCGATCATCAACGACATCAAGGACGGCATGGCCAAGGGCCGCCCGATCCTGGTGGGTACCGCCACCATCGAGACTTCCGAGCATGTGTCCAACCTGCTCAACAAGGAAGGCATCGAGCACAAGGTACTCAACGCCAAGTTCCACGAAAAAGAAGCCGAGATCATCGCCCAGGCGGGTCGCCCAGGCGCGCTGACCATCGCCACCAACATGGCCGGTCGTGGTACCGACATCCTTCTGGGCGGCAACTGGGAAGTGGAAGTCGCGTCCCTGGACAACCCGACGCCTGAGCAGATCGCCCAGATCAAGGCCGACTGGCAGAAGCGTCACCAGGCGGTGCTGGAGTCCGGCGGCCTGCAGGTGATCGCGTCCGAACGTCATGAATCGCGCCGTATCGACAACCAGTTGCGTGGTCGTGCCGGTCGTCAGGGTGACGCCGGTTCCAGCCGCTTCTACCTGTCCCTGGAAGACAGCCTGATGCGCATCTTCGCCTCGGATCGGGTGAAGAACTTCATGAAAGCCCTGGGCATGCAGTCCGGTGAAGCGATCGAGCACCGCATGGTGACCAACGCCATCGAGAAGGCCCAGCGCAAGGTTGAAGGCCGCAACTTCGATATCCGTAAGCAACTGCTCGAGTTCGACGACGTCAACAACGAACAGCGTAAAGTGATCTATCACATGCGTAACACGTTGCTGGCCGCTGACAACATCGGTGAGACCATCGCCGACTTCCGTCAGGACGTGCTCAACGCCACCGTCAGCGCGCACATTCCGCCACAATCGCTGCCTGAGCAGTGGGATGTGGCCGGCCTGGAAGCCGCGCTGAAGAGCGATTTCGGCGTTGACCTGCCGGTCCAGCAGTGGCTCGACGAAGACGACCACCTGTACGAAGAAACCCTGCGCGAAAAACTGATGGCCGAACTGCTGGCCGCGTACAACGAGAAAGAAGAGCAGGCGAGTGCCGAAGCCCTGCGCACCTTCGAGAAGCAAATCGTACTGCGCGTGCTGGACGACCTGTGGAAAGACCACCTGTCGACCATGGACCACCTGCGTCACGGTATCCACCTGCGTGGCTACGCCCAGAAGAATCCGAAGCAGGAGTACAAGCGCGAGTCGTTCACGCTGTTCTCCGAGTTGCTGGATTCGATCAAGCGCGATTCGATCCGCGTGTTGTCCCACGTCCAGGTGCGTCGCGAAGACCCGATCGAGGAAGAAGCCCGCCTGCGCCAGGAGGCCGAAGCGCTGGCCGCACGCATGCAGTTCCAGCACGACGAAGCGCCGGGCCTGGATCAGCCGGAAGCACTGGGCGAAGAGGTCGATGTGGCCTTGGCGCAGACACCGGTTCGCAATGACCAGAAACTGGGCCGCAACGAGCTGTGCTATTGCGGTTCAGGCAAGAAATTCAAACACTGCCACGGCCAGATCGAATAAGATTTTCGCCTGACGCTGCAACACCCCGCGCCGCGACCGGCCTTTGCCGTCGCGGCGTTTTGCCATTAATTCCCACCGTCGATAGCGACGGCACAGACATCACCTCATTTTAAGGAGCGCATTCATGGCTGTTGGTCTTGGTCCTTTGCCCACATTGCACCCGGTTGCCGGTTTTGAACTCGGCATCGCTTCGGCCGGTATCAAGCGCCCAGGCCGCAAGGATGTGGTGGTGATGCGCTGTGCCGAAGGCTCGACCGTAGCGGGCGTATTCACCCTCAATGCCTTTTGCGCCGCGCCGGTGATCCTGGCCAAGCAACGCGTAGCCGGGCCGATTCGCTACCTGCTGACCAACACCGGCAATGCCAACGCCGGCACTGGCGAGCCGGGCCTGGTGGCTGCCGCGCGAACCTGCGCCAAACTGGCTCAGCTGGCCGGCGTGGACGCCAGCCAGGTGCTGCCGTACTCCACCGGTGTGATCGGCGAGCCACTGCCGGTGGACAAAATCGAAGGCGCCCTGCAGGCCGCGCTGGATGATCTGTCTGTGGATAACTGGGCCGCGGCCGCCACCGGTATCATGACCACCGATACCCTGCCCAAAGGCGCCAGCCGTCAGTTTGTGCACGACGGCGTGACCGTGACCGTGACCGGCATCAGCAAGGGCGCGGGCATGATCCGTCCGAACATGGCGACCATGCTGGGCTACATCGCCACCGACGCCAAGGTGTCGCGCAGCGTGCTGCAGAACCTGATGCTGGACGGCGCCAACAAGTCGTTCAACCGCATCACCATCGATGGTGACACTTCAACCAACGATTGCTGCATGCTGATCGCCACCGGCCAGGCTGACCTGCCGGAGATCACCGAGGCCAGCGGCGCTTATTTCGCCGCTCTCAAGCAAGCGGTGTTTGAGGTATGCATGGAGGTGGCCCAAGCCATCGTGCGTGACGGCGAAGGCGCTACCAAGTTCGTCACCGTGCAAGTCAACGGCGGCGCAAACCACCAGGAATGCCTGGATGTCGGCTACACCGTGGCCCATTCGCCGCTGATCAAGACCGCGCTGTTCGCCTCGGACCCGAACTGGGGCCGTATCCTGGCCGCTGTCGGGCGTGCCGGAGTACCGGACCTGGACGTGAGCAAGATCGATGTGTTCCTCGGTCAAGTGTGCATTGCCAGCCGTGGCGCCCGCGCCGAAAGCTACACCGAAGCCCAGGGCTCGGCGGTGATGCAGCAGGAAGAAATTACGATCCGCATCGAGCTGGGTCGCGGCGATTGCAGCGAAACCATCTGGACCACCGATTTGTCCCACGAGTACGTGAAGATCAATGCGGAATACCGCACCTGATAGCCGGAGGAAACGCACGGTGAAACGAGTGCATGTAGCAGCAGCGGTGATCCGCGGTGGCGACGGCAGGATCCTGCTGGCGCGCCGCGCCGACACCCAACACCAGGGCGGCCTCTGGGAGTTTCCCGGGGGCAAGGTGGAGGCCGATGAGTCGGTCGCTGCCGCGTTGTCCCGCGAGTTGCAGGAGGAGCTGGGCATCCAGGTCACCACGGCGCGACCGCTGATCAACGTGCGGCATGACTACCCGGATAAACAGGTGTTATTGGATGTCTGGGAGGTTTCGGCCTTCACCGGTGAGCCCCACGGCGCCGAAGGGCAACCCTTGCAATGGGTGGCGCCGCGGGATCTGTCCAACTATGAGTTCCCCGCGGCCAATGCGCCGATTGTGGCTGCCGCGCGCTTGCCGGCCGAGTACCTGATCACGCCAGGGGACCTGGACGCTGCGCCGCTGTTGCGCGGTCTTCAGAAAGCCATTGCGGGTGGGATCAAACTGGTGCAGTTGCGCGCGCCCAACGGTTACGACCCCAAATACCGCGACCTGGCGGTGGATGCGGTGGGACTGTGCGCCGGCAAGGCACACTTGATGCTCAAAGGGCCGTTCGAGTGGCTCGGGGATTTTCCTTCCGCCGGTTGGCATATGACCTCGGCCCAACTGCGCAAGTACGCCAGCAAGGGCCGTCCGTTGCCGAAGGATCGCTGGTTGGCGGCTTCGTGCCACAGCGCCGAAGAACTGGCGTTGGCCGAATTGATGGACGTGGATTTTGTCACCCTGTCACCGGTGCAGCCCACGCAGACACATCCCGACGCGCAGCCGTTGGGTTGGGAGCAGGCGTCGGAGTTGATCCGCGGGTTTAACAAGCCGGTATTTTTGCTGGGTGGGGTCGGGCCTGCGGATCGGGAGCGAGCTTGGGAAACCGGTGCCCAGGGTGTGGCGGGTATCAGGGCGTTCTGGCCGCAGGTTTGAGGTTGCTCTGGCGGGCCTTATCGGGGGCAAGCCCCCTCCCACATTGGAATGTATTCACAGATCAAAGGTGGGAGGGGGCTTGCCCCCGATTGGGCCCTCCCAGTCACCGAGTCATGATCAGTGGGGCTTCGCCGCAGCCTGCCATAAAACCTCCGCGACACCCTGGCGCCTGGCGATCACCCGCGCCGCCACAAACAGCAAATCCGATAGACGATTGATATACGCCAACCCCACACCTTCCAGCGGCTCGACAGCATTCAGGTGCTGACAGCGTCGCTCGGCACTGCGCGCCAGGCTGCGGCACACATGGGCCTGGGCAATCAGCGCAGAGCCGCCCGGCAGGATGAAATTCTCCAGCGGCCCGACTTCCTCGTTCCAGCGATCGATGGCCGCTTCCAGGCGATCCACTTCCGCCGCATTCAGCGCCTTGTACACCGGCATCGCCAACTCGCCACCCAGGTCGAACAGTCGGTGCTGGCACGGCGCGAGCACTTCGATCACATCATTGAGCGCCGGGTGCTGCCCACTCTGCTCTTCAAGGCCAGCCAGCAGTAAGCCAAGTTGACTGTTCAGCGCGTCGACCTCGCCAATGGCTTCCACGCGAGGGTGGTCCTTGGGCACGCGGCGGCCGTCGCCCAGGCCGGTTTCGCCTGTGTCGCCGGTACGGGTGTAGATTTTCGACAGGCGAAAGCCCATGGTCAGTGCTCCAGTTGGGTCAGTTCGTGGGCCGGCAATTGGCTGCCGGCCAAGGGGAGGCGCAGGGTAAAGCAGGTGCCTTGGCCAAGGGTGGAATGCACTTCCATCTGGCCTTTGTGATTGTTGGTGATGATGAAGTACGACACCGACAAGCCGAGTCCGGTGCCCTGGCCGATTTCCTTGGTAGTGAAGAACGGCTCGAAGGTACGTTTGCGCACGCTTTCGCTCATGCCAATGCCGTTGTCCTCCACCTGGATTTCGGCCCAGGGCGGATTCAGGCGAGTGCGCAGGATAATGCGCCCAGGCTCGCGATCGTCTTCACGCAAGTGGATGGCTTGCGCCGCATTCTTCAGCAGGTTGAGCAGCACCTGTTCCAGTTCGTTCGCGGTGCCGGGCACCGGGCCCAGTTGCGGGTCGAACTGGCGGATGATTGCCTGGCCTTTGAAGTCAAAGCCGATGGCCAGGTCGAAGTCGTTGCCGGCGATTTCCACCGCTTGATCGATCAGTGCCGGTAAGTCGCAAGGCGCCATCTGCCGGTTGCTGCGCCGGCTGAAGCTGAGCATATGGGTAACGATCTTCGCCGCCCGCGCCCCGGCTTGCTGGATGCCATCGAGCAATTGCGGCACTTCGCGGCTTTGCAGGTAACGGTTGACCATGGCCAGTTCGATGCCTGCCTGTTCGGCGTGTTCCAGGTTCTTGGGCAAGTCGGGAGACAGACGGCGCCGGATGTTCTGCACGTTATGCAGGATCGCCCCCAGGGGGTTGTTGATCTCGTGGGCCATACCGGCGGCAAGCCCGCCGACGGAAAGCATTTTTTCCGACTGCACCATCATCTCTTCAAGGGACAGGCGCTGGGTGATGTCATCGATACGGATCACCACACCACGTCCGGCGCCGCCGCTCAGTGGATAGAACGTCAAGGCGTAATGCTTGGGCTCGTCGTCCTTGATCCAGGTCACCCGCTCGATGCGCTCCACGGTGTGTTGCTCCACCGTGGCCTTGATCTGCGGCAGGTATGGTTTGAGCGGTTGGAAGGCCAGGTAGATCGGCTGGTTCAAGGCTTCATCCAGGCGCGTACCGGAAAGCGCGCTGGCTTCCTGGTTCCACTGGGTGACGTAGAGCTGTTCGTCCAGGGCAATCAATGCCGAGGGCATCGAGTCGATGATGCTGTTGAGGTAGTTCTGGAACCCGGTGAGCTTTTTCTCGATCTTGCTGCGCACCTGGACTTCCAGTTCCAGTTTGCGGTTGGTATGGCGCGTCTCTTCGGCCAGGCCCTGGGCCTGGTCATAGGCGGCCTGGGAGTCGTCACGTGCGCGCTTGAGTTGCTGTTCGCGCGCTTCGATGCGCGAGAGCATGGTGTTGAACGCTTCGGCCAGGCTGCCGATTTCATCGCGATTGCCACGGCCGGCGCGCAGGGCGTAATTCTCTTCCCGAGTCACTTGTCGCGACAGTTCTTCCAGCTCGTGGATCGGTTTAGTGATCAGGCGTTTGATCTGCCTGGCGATCACCAGCCACAGCAGCACACTGAAAATCAGGATGCCCAGGCTGGCCGTCAGCGTGCCGGTATAAAACGCTACCGGCAGTTCGCTGCTGGCCACTAGCAGCAGATGCCCGGAGGGCTGCCCCGGACGGGGCAAGGTGATCACCTGGTTGCTGCGAAACTCGGTAACGCGCCAGGCTTCAATATGCCGGTAGTTGTCCGGCAGGTGCAGGCGATCACCGTGCTGCATCTGCGCCAGGCGGTTGCCTTCACTGTCGTACAGGGCGGCGGCGCGCAAAGGCGAATAACTGGTCAGTTCATTGAGCAAGGCATCGGCCTTGGCGGGAGAGTCCAGTGCCTCGGCGGCCAGCGCCGGGTTGGACACCAGTCGCCCGATGGCCTGCAGTGCCTGAGGCGCCATGCTTTCCTGGGAGATCCAGTAAGCGGCGCTGATAAAGGTCAGGTTGGCCACCAGCAGGACGGTGGTCAGCAGCACCAGCAGGGCCGCCAGCAGTTTCTGCCCGACCGGTAGGTTTTCTAGACGCTGGCGCAGCGGCATCAGGCTTTTCCCAGGAGAGAGACAGGCGGGCAGGGTAGCGCGTGGTTCAGTCGCGGGGCAATCCGCGCGCGAGCAGCTCGTCGACCAGGCGCACTTGCAACTGTTGCAAATGGGGCAGGTTCAATTGGTGACGAGTTGCCGCGTGGCAAGCATAGCCCAGCAGATAGCTGATTTCGGTGCGCCGGGCGTTGGCTACGTCCTGGTACATGGAGGAGTAATTGGCGGCGGTGGCGTGGATCACCCGTTCCACTTCGTCCTGTAGATCCAGCGCAGCGGCAGGCTGGCCGCAGCATTCCAGCAGCTCGCTCAGTTCCGCGCACAGCGTCGCGACTTCACAGTGATGGTCTTGCAGACCGCCATTGCGGCATTGATACAGCACGGTCAGCGGGTTGATTGCGCAATTGAGCGCCAGCTTGCGCCACAGGCGCGTCAGGATATCGGTGCTCCAGGCGTGGGGGATGCCGGCGGCGTGCAGGTCATCCAGCCACAAGGGCGGCGTTGGATGGGCCGCGTCCCCCAGCCAGGTATAGCCATGGCCGGCGAACACCACGCGCCAGTCGCCCTCGCGGAAGGCGCCCTCGGTGCTGGAAGCAAACAGGCAACGGGCCTGGGGTAGCTGCGCCGCCACGGCGTCCTGGCTGCCCAGGCCATTCTGCAACAGGATCAGCTCGACATTCGGTACCAGGCGCTGCTGCAACTGCGCGATTGCTGCTTCAGCGTCGTAGGCTTTGCACGCCACGAGCAGGCGATGAATCGGTTCCTGGCTATCGGGTGTTTCGCCAATCACGGGGTAGGTCCGCGTTTCGCCGTGCTCCACCAAGGTCAGACCACCCGCCGACTGATAGCTGGCCAGGCGTGTCTGGTTGCGCAGGATCAACCTGACCGGCAAGCCGGCGCGCGCCAGCCGTGCAGCCCACAATGTGCCCAGGCTGCCGGCGCCGAGAATATGCCAGGTGGTCGACATCAGTTTGTACTCCGCAGGGTCGCTCACAGTGAATGGGACGAAAGAACCGCTATAATGCCCCGGCATTTTAGCTCGGGCGCGCTCCATCTCTACTGAGCCCGCCCCTTATATTGGAGAAATCACATGCCTTCGTTCGACGTGGTATCTGAACTGGACAAACACGAAGTCACCAACGCCGTCGAGAACGCCGTCAAGGAACTGGACCGTCGCTATGACCTGAAAGGCAAGGGCAGCTTCGAATTCAAGGAAAAGGAACTGACCGTCAACCTGACCGCTGAAGCCGATTTCCAGCTGGAAGCGATGATCGAGATCCTCAAGCTGTCACTCGTCAAGCGCAAGATCGACGCGCAATGCCTGGAAATCAAGGACGCGTACGCCTCCGGCAAGCTGATGAAGCAGGAAGTCATCCTCAAAGAAGGGATCGACAAAGAGCTGGCGAAGAAAATCGTCGCGCATATCAAGGACGCCAAGCTCAAAGTCCAGGCCGCCATCCAGGGCGAGCAGGTACGTGTCACTGGTAAGAAGCGTGACGACCTGCAAGAGGCCATCGCGGCCCTGCGCGCTAAGTCTTTCGATATGCCGCTGCAGTTCAATAACTTCCGCGACTGATCGCCCCAGGGAACCCGAGGGCGTTTTTGACGTCCCACGCCCCAACAATTGCGCCTACTCTTGAGCCCTACGGGGCTCAATTGCTTTAAGCGCCGACCGTCCATACACAGGAGAAAAGAAATGGACTTGAACGCTGAAGTGGATCACTTGATCAAGACCTCCCAGTCCTGGATCCCGATGATCATGGAATACGGCAGCCGGGTTTTGCTCGCCGTCATCACCCTGGCCATCGGCTGGTGGCTGATCAACAAGTTGACCCATCGTGTGGGCCGTCTGCTGGCGATACGCAACGCAGACCTGGCGTTGCAGCATTTCATCACCAGCCTGGCGAACATCATCCTCAAGATCATGCTGGCGATCAGTGTGGCGTCGATGATCGGCGTCGAAACCACATCGTTCGTGGCTGCGATCGCGGGCGCAGGCCTGGCCATCGGCCTGGCGTTGCAAGGCAGCCTGGCGAACTTTGCCGGTGGGGTGCTGATTCTGCTGTTCCGCCCGTTCCGTATCGGCGACTGGATCGAAGCCCAGGGCACCTCGGGCACCGTCGACAGCATTCAGATTTTCCACACGGTGCTGCGTACGGGCGACAACAAGACCGTCATTGTGCCGAACGGCATCCTGTCCAACGGCATCATCACCAATACCAACCGTCAGCCAACCCGCAAGGTGGTGTTCGACGTCGGTGTGGACTATGAAGCCGACCTGCAGAAAGCCCGCGACGTGCTGCTGGAGCTGGCCAAGGACCCACGTGTACTGGAAGATCCCGCCGCCGTGGCCGTGGTTTCGACCTTGGGCGATAGCTCGATCACCGTTTCGCTGCGCTGCTGGACCAAGACGGCGGATTATTGGGACGTGATGTTTATGCTCAATGAATTCGCACGTGACCGTTTGAAAGCGGCGGGGATTGATATTCCATTTCCGCAGCGGGTTATTCGTGTCATGCAGGAAGCAGCGCCGAAGTAATAAAAGAGCCAACGTTTAACTTGGCCATTCGGTCAGGTTAAACGTGTCACCTTAATCTCGTTAGTTAGCTTGCTAGTTATTTTCTGAAGTAATAATTTTGCAATAAAAAAGCCGGCCCTCTGGAAACAGAAGGCCGGCTTTCTATTTTAAGGCCGAGGCCTTAAGTCATCGTTGTAATTAAACCGAAAATTACAAGATGTTCAGCGGGTAGTTCGCGATCAGACGCAGCTCGTCGATCGAAGGCGAACCGTAGTACACGCCATCGCCGGAGCGATAAGTTGCTTGACGCAGACGCAAGCTGAGGTTTTTAGCCGGGCCGCTCTGGACGACGTACTTGGCTTCGATGTCGCGTTCCCACTCTTTGCCGTTCGAGGTCGTGGCGGTGTTGGCGCCGCTGCCGGTCACGTAGCGAGTCATGAAGCTCAGGCCAGGAATGCCGAAGGTGGCCATGTTGATGTCGTAACGCGCCTGGTAGGACTTCTCGCCTTCGGCGTTGAAGTCGGAGCGGGCCACGGAGTTGGCCAGGAAGACCGAGCCGCCGCCGTCTACACCATAGCCGTAGTCGCCGTCGCCGGTGACCTTCTGGGCCGCCAGAGTGAAGGTGTGAGCGCCGATGGTGTACGCACCCTGCAAGCTGAATGCGCGGTTGTCGAGCTTGGTTACACCATCTTTCTCGGCACGCTGAAGGCCTGCGCCGTCGCTCTTGGTGTCGTAGATGTTGAAGTCCAGCGCGAAGGACTGGTCATCGCTCAGGGCATGGGTCCAGTTCAGGTTGCTGTAGTACTTGCGGAAGTAGTCTTCAGTCTTCGCGTAGTACAGGCTGCCGGTGACCTCTGGAGTGAACGAGTAGACACCGCCGACAAAGTCGGTCTTGGTCAGGCCCAGGCTGTCATGGTAGGTCTGGTTCTGCGCGACGCTGGAAGTGAAGTGACCGCCTTCCAGTTTCAGGCCCTTGATCTCGTTGCTGGTGATCGAGATGCCCTGTGGCAGCTCAGGCAGCAGACGGCTGTCGTCGGAAGCGAACACCGGCGCGGTGGTGTATTGGTCACCGACTTTGAGGACGGTATTGGAGATACGGAATTTAACAGCGCCGCCGCCTTTGGAGTAGTCATCCTGCGAGCGGCCATCGGAGCCGGTCGGGAACAGGCCGGTACCCGCGCGACCTTTACCGCTGTCGAGCTTGAGGCCCATCAGGCCGATCACGTCAACACCTACGCCGATGGTGCCTTGGGTGAAGCCCGACTCGTACAGTGCGTTGAAGCCCAGGCCGGTTTCTTCGGCGCGGCTTTTGGAGCCAGGGCCCGACGGGTTATTACGGAAGTCGCGGCTGAAGTACAGGGCGCGAGTATTGATGCTGAAAGTGCTGTCTTCAACAAAGCCCTTGGAATCGTCCTGGGCGGACGCCATTGCGAACTGCGAGGTACCGGCTGAAACAGCCAGTGCGATCATGCTCCACTTCATCACGCGCATCGTGATTTGCTCCTTTGGTTTTCGGAAGAGTACTGCCGTCCCACCTGTATTTTTATCTGGGCGGCTCTTTCTTTTTTGTGTCGGCGCAAAGTTATATCACGCGGACTCTATTGACGATACTTACCCATCTTTCCTTTCAGCTTCTTTACGAGGCTGTCGTAAATTGCTAGCTCCATGTCGCAAATTCACAGTCCGGAATGTAACCGGACTGACAACTTCAATACTGTTTCAAAACCTCTTTGAAGGATTGAATGCTTCCCTGCCGTGCATTGAACCGCCGTTGTTTTTATCGCGAAACACCTGCTTCCGAACGGGTGCCGTTGCCGACGATGTGGGTGTGAATGCAACAAGCGTGCTCAAAGCGGTAACCGAATGTCATTTTTTCGTGAAAAAAGTTCCGTTCCTGTAAAAACCGCATAAGCACGGGCTTTTTACGCCCTTTTGTTTGGCCTTGACGGCCGCGTGCTCTGCCTGGTTGGGGTGAGCGCAAAACGCCTGGCCGGATAAAACGTTACCGGTTCACCCCGAAAGTGAGTAATTGGCGGATCCCTTTGAAGCATGAGTGGGTCATTTTGGTGCATCCCGGTGAGGCCCATTCCAGCGTAGCTTAAATATTGGTCTGCATCGAAAGGGTGCGGATTTTCGCTTCGATGCCTCACAGGCTGATCCGCAATGGTCGTGAAGCGACAGGCATTCAAAGGTATGCTGGGGCCCTGAATCTGACTTGCCCAATGGAGTGCCCGCGGTGTTCGCCTTAGATCAACGCCTGCAACAAGACACACTGGTCATCGGGGACTTCCCGCTGTGCCGCCTGCTGCTGTCCAACGACTCGAACTACCCGTGGTTTATCCTGGTCCCGCGCATCAACGGTATCAGCGAGGTGTTTCATCTGGATGTCGCAGATCAACAAAAACTCTGGGAAGAGACGACCGGTCTGGCGCAGTGGCTAAACGACGGTCTGGGCGCGGATAAAATGAATATCGGCGCGCTGGGTAACGTCGTCAGCCAGTTGCACGTGCATGTGATCGTGCGCAAGCGTGATGACGTCGCGTGGCCTTCGCCGGTATGGGGCAAGCATCCGGCTCGCCCTTATACGCAAGAACAGGTGGCGGCATTGCGTGCGCGTCTGCGCGAGCTGCTACCCGCCGACTTCAATTTTGCCCAGGGCTGAATCATGGACTTGCAAGAGCGTGTTACCGACCTGGAAAGCCGCCTGGCCTTTCAGGATGACACCATCGAGACCCTCAACGACATCCTGGTCACGCAGCAACGCGCGGTCGAGCGCCTGCAGTTGCAGATAACTGCGCTGCTCAAGCGCCAGGAAGAGATGGGCGGCCAATTCGAAACGTCCGAAGAAGAAGCACCACCGCCTCACTATTAATGGCGCCATGAAAAAACCGCGACCCAGCCAGGCTGGATCGCGGTTTTTTTTGCTGCGGGCAGCTGGACTCAGCGGCGCGGCAGTGCGGCAATCACGTCTTCGGCTTGCAAGCCTTTGTCGCGATTCATGACGGAGAACTCCACGCGCTGGCCTTCCACCAGGACGCGATGGCCTTCGCCGCGAATGGCCCGGAAGTGGACGAAAATATCATCGCCCGAATCGCGGGAAATAAAGCCGAAGCCTTTGGAGGTGTTGAACCACTTGACGGTACCGGTATCCCGATTGGTCATGTCGTAGGTTTGCGACGCGGCCGCCGGGGACGAGCGGTAGAAGCTGATGGCCAGGTGAAGAACAATGGCGACCACAGCAATGACCAGGCTGAGCAGGATGGCCGGGTGGCCGCCGACTTCAGGCATGGGTGCCAGGAGGGTGAGGGTTTGTACGACGACGGTCAGTACCAGCAGCGCGCTGACCAAGTTTTGCAGTTGATGACGAGTGCCCTTGTTCCAATAAGGAATCACGGGTGCCAGCGTCAGGTTGAGAAGGCCGAACAGAGCCAGATACAGCGCGTCGTGTTGTTGCAGGTACGGCAGGCTCTCTGGTTGCAGGCTCGGTATAAAGGACAGCAGCAACGCTGCAACGCCCGTTAGCAGGTGGACGATTTTCAACATTTTGATTAACTCACGTTAAGACGGATCACAAGGAAGAGCTGACTGGCACGGTTCGCTTCTGAACAATGGGAGGCGTTGGGCACGTACGCGGGTATCAGCCTATGCCGGCCACCGCAGACATTAACGATGGCGACACGCTGCCTATTTAACAGCAAAGGCCGTGCCTTCTCAAATCAAGCATTTCGCGGTGTTGCGAAGGGTTGGGCATTTCCGGAGCAAACGCTTGTCCTAGACAGGTGCGGGTGGTTTGGGTGGATTATTTGAGAATGTTCCTATCGTGATCAGCAAATCGTCCGCATGGGCGATTTGCCGCACCTTGCCCGCTGCGCATCACCGGCGCTCTTGCTAGAGTGGTGCTGCATCTGCTCAATGAATGTTTGTCAATTGAAGGGGATAACCATGGCAATCGATATCGGTATCAGTGAAGAAGATCGTAAATCCATCGTCGATGGGCTTTCGCGCCTGCTTTCCGATACCTATGTACTGTACCTGAAGACCCATAACTTCCATTGGAACGTCACGGGCCCGATGTTTCGTACGCTGCACTTGATGTTTGAAGAGCAGTACAACGAGCTGGCGCTGGCGGTGGACTCCATTGCCGAACGCATCCGTGCCCTCGGTTTCCCGGCGCCGGGTGCCTATTCGGTCTACGCGCGCCTGTCTTCCATCAAGGAAGAGGAGGGTGTGCCCAGCGCTGAAGAGATGATCAAGCAATTGGTGGAAGGTCAGGAGGCGGTCACTCGTACCGCGCGTGGCATTTTTCCGCTGCTCGACAAGGTCAGCGACGAACCGACCGCGGACCTGCTGACCCAGCGGATGCAGGTGCACGAGAAAACTGCATGGATGCTGCGTTCCCTGCTTGAGTCCAAGTAAGGCTCGGCCCTGAGCGGCGCCGTCCTGGCGCCGCTTGCATGTTTCTGCGCACTTCCTGGCGTTGTCCTACAGCTTTCAACTCCCTGTCTTCTGGCTCACCCCGCGCTTCGTGCTGTTTGATAGGCCCACTGCCCAATGGGAGAAACCCGTGGGCTGCTGTTTGGCAATGGAGTGTCAGGTGTATGTCACGTGCAGTATGTAATGGAGTTATGGAAGCCTGTGGCGTTCATAAGATAAAGGTCGATCCCTTTTCCAAGGGGTTCGACATGGGGCTGGCAAGGCCGCTGTCTCGATCAGTCAGGCTCAACGGGTTCTCAACATGCCTGCGTCTTGAGCAGATCTATTGGAATATCCTGACGGAAATCGCCAGGCTCAACGCCTGTTCAGTCAGTGCGTTGCTGTCTTACGTCGATCGGGAAGTGCACTTGCGTTATGGGGGGGTGAAGAGCTTCAGCGGTTTGGTCAGGGTGGTGTGCGTGGTTCACCTGCTAAAGGGGCGTGCGTCTTCGCCCAGCCCGGAGTAGCCCGGGTGCCCGGTGCCGGTCCGCCATCCTGGCGGGCAGGCTTTCGGGCAGAAAGCCGGCTGCGCTGCCTCGATTAACCAGATATAATCCCGCGCTTTGCTGCGCAGGCCGGGGCTTTACCCTTCGGGCAGGCGTGGCGCAGTAACGATCTGTTCGCGAGACATCGCCATGCCCATGTACGACTATCAATGTGCTTCCTGCGGTCATCAGTTGGAAGCCATCCAGAAGATCAGCGCAGCGCCGTTGGTCGATTGCCCGGCCTGCAAGGCCCCTGAGCTCAAGAAGATGTTGTCGATGCCGGGCTTCCGTCTGAGTGGCGGCGGCTGGTACGAGACCGATTTCAAGACCGGCGCCAAGAAGAACCTGGCGGGCGGCGACAAAGCAGACTGAGTTGAACTCTACGCGCAGGCTCCTGCATTATCCGTCCCCTGGCTTAAATGTCCGGTGACCGAGGCAGGCCTCCACCGAATTTCGAATTACGAGAAGTGAAACCACGACCATGATGCGCAGCCACTATTGCGGCCAACTGAACGAGACCCTGGAAGGTCAGGAAATCACCCTTTGCGGATGGGTTCACCGTCGCCGCGATCACGGCGGGGTGATCTTCCTCGACATCCGTGATCGTGACGGTCTGGCCCAGGTGGTGTTCGACCCGGACCGCGCCGAGAGCTTCGCCGCTGCCGACCGCGTGCGCAGCGAGTACGTCGTGAAAATCACCGGCAAGGTGCGTCTGCGTCCGGCCGGTGCCGTGAACAAGAACATGGCCTCCGGCGGTATCGAGGTGTTGGGCTACGAGCTGGAAGTGTTGAACGAGTCGGAAACCCCGCCGTTCCCGCTCAACGAATACTCCGATGTGGGCGAAGAGACCCGTCTGCGCTATCGCTTCCTGGACCTGCGCCGTCCTGAAATGGCCGAGAAGCTGCGTCTGCGTTCGCGCATGACCACCAGTATCCGTCGTTTCCTCGACGAAAACGGCTTCCTTGACGTTGAAACGCCGATCCTGACCCGGGCCACCCCGGAAGGCGCGCGTGACTACCTGGTGCCTAGCCGTACCCACGCCGGTTCGTTCTTCGCGTTGCCGCAATCACCGCAGCTGTTCAAGCAACTGCTGATGGTGGCCGGCTTCGACCGTTACTACCAGATCGCCAAATGCTTCCGCGACGAAGACCTGCGCGCCGACCGCCAGCCGGAATTCACCCAGATCGACATCGAGACCAGCTTCCTCGATGAAAAAGAGATCATGGGTATCACCGAACAAATGATCCGCAACCTGTTCAAGGAAGTGCTGGACCTGGAATTCGGTGACTTCCCGCACATGACGTTCGAAGAAGCCATGCGCCGCTACGGTTCCGACAAGCCCGACCTGCGTAACCCGCTGGAACTGGTGGACGTGGCCGACCAGCTTAAAGAAGTCGACTTCAAGGTGTTCAGCGGCCCGGCCAACGACCCTAAATGCCGCATCGCCGCTCTGCGCGTGCCTGGCGGCGCGAGCATGCCGCGCAAGCAGATCGACGACTACACCAAGTTTGTCGGCATCTACGGTGCCAAGGGCCTGGCTTACATCAAGGTCAACGAGCGCGCCAACGGCGTTGACGGCCTGCAGTCGCCGATTGTGAAGAACATCCCGGAAGCCAACCTGAATGTGATCCTTGATCGCGTCGGTGCGGTCGATGGCGATATCGTGTTCTTCGGCGCCGACAAGGCCAAGATCGTCAGCGAGGCCCTGGGCGCACTGCGTATCAAGCTCGGTCACGACCTGAACCTGCTGACCTGCGAGTGGGCGCCGATGTGGGTGGTTGACTTCCCGATGTTCGAAGAGAACGACGACGGCAGCTTCAGCGCCTTGCACCACCCGTTCACCGCGCCGAAATGCTCCCCTGCAGAGTTGGAAGCCAATCCGGCAGGCGCTTTGTCCCGAGCCTACGACATGGTGCTCAACGGCACCGAGTTGGGTGGCGGTTCGATCCGTATCCACCGCAAAGAGATGCAGCAAGCGGTTTTCCGCCTGCTGGGCATCAACGAAGCGGAACAGGAAGAGAAATTCGGCTTCCTGCTCGACGCCTTGAAATACGGTGCACCGCCACACGGTGGCCTGGCGTTCGGTCTGGACCGCCTGGTGATGCTGATGACCGGCGCCCAGTCGATCCGTGAAGTGATCGCCTTCCCGAAAACCCAGAGTGCTGCTGATGTGATGACGCAGGCTCCGGGCGTAGTCGATGCCAAGGCGTTGCGTGAACTGCACATCCGCCTGCGCGAGACGCCGAAGGCTGAGTAAGGCTGCTGCGTGAAAGCGCACTGAGGTTTACGCAGTCTAAAAAGGCGCATCTTCGGATGCGCCTTTGCGTTCCAAGGGCTGTGTTCAACAGATAGAAATCCGGCCTGGGGCAGGATTGACAAGGTTTCTAGAGAATTCGGAGTTGTGTTATGGCTGGCCATTCCAAGTGGGCGAACATCAAGCACCGCAAAGAGCGTCAGGATGCCAAGAAAGGCAAGATTTTTACCAAGTGGATCCGCGAACTGACCGTCGCTGCCCGTCAGGGTGGTGGTGATCCAGGTTCCAACCCGCGTCTGCGTCTGGCTCTGGACAAGGCGCTCGGCGCCAATATGAGCCGCGACATCATCGATCGCGCCGTGGCCCGTGGGGCCGGCGCGGCCGACACCGATGATATGGTCGAATTGACCTACGAAGGCTACGGCCCGGGCGGTGTGGCGGTAATGGTCGAATGCATGACCGACAACCGCAACCGCACCGCGGCTGCCGTGCGCCATGCGTTCAGCAAGTGCGGTGGCAACCTCGGTACTGACGGGTCGGTGGCCTACCTGTTCGAGCGCAAGGGGCAGATTACCTTCGCGCCGGGCACCGATGAAGACGCGCTGATGGAAGCGGCGATGGAGGCGGATGCCGATGATGTGGTGACCAACGAGGATGGCTCCATCGATGTGTTCACCTCGTTTGCCAGCTTTTATGCCGTGCGTAACGCGTTGGAGGCTGCCGGTTTCAAAGGCACCGACGCGGAAATCGTCATGCTGCCGACCACCAGCGCTGAATTGGACCTGGACGGCGCGCAGAAAGTGTTGAAATTGCTGGATATGCTTGAAGATCTGGACGATGTACAAAACGTCTATTCGAATGCCGACATTCCAGAGTCAGTGGCCGAACAGCTGGGCTGAAGTGCGATGTGGCTTCATTGTGGGAGGGGGCTTGCCCCCCGATAGCGGTGTATCAGTGGCTGTATGGGGTGACTGATACGCTGCAATCGGGGGCAAGCCCCCTCCCACATTGAATTTTCCCTGTATCAAAAAATTTGTTTAACCCAACCCGCAGGCGTTATGACTTTAATCCTAGGTATCGACCCCGGTTCGCGCATCACCGGTTTTGGCGTGGTGCAACACACCCCGCGCGGCTGTGTGTATGTTGCGTCGGGCTGTATCCGTACCGGTTCGGGTGAATTGGCCGAGCGCCTGCAGATCGTTTATCGGGGCGTGCGCGAAGTTATCCAGACCTACGGCCCGGTCACCATGGGTATTGAAAAAGTGTTCATGGCGAAAAACGCCGATTCCGCGTTGAAACTGGGCCAGGCCCGTGGCGCGGCCATCGTCGCCGGCGCGGAGGAGAGCATGGAGATCGCCGAGTACACCGCGACCCAGGTCAAGCAGGCCGTGGTCGGCACCGGCGCCGCCAACAAAGAGCAGGTGCAGATGATGGTCATGCACATGCTCAAGCTCACCGCAAAACCGCAGATTGACGCCTCTGACGCCCTGGCCATTGCCATTTGCCATGCCCATACCCGTTCCAGCCTGCTGCCTCACGGCCTCGGTACGGCACGCAGTCGTGGCGGGCGCCTGCGTCTCTGATAGCATCAGCGCAATCGTGATTTCCGGTCAGGCGTTGATCTGACCCTACGTGTTAAGGATCTGTACCGTGATTGGACGTTTGCGCGGCATCCTGGCTGAAAAACAGCCGCCGCACCTGATTCTGGACGTCAATGGGCTGGGGTATGAGCTGGAAGTCCCCATGACGACTCTGTATCGCCTGCCATCGGTCGGCGAGCCGATAACCCTGCATACCCATCTGGTGGTGCGCGAAGATGCGCAATTGCTCTATGGTTTCATTGGCAAGCGCGACCGCGATTTCTTCCGCGAACTGATCCGGTTGAATGGCGTAGGGCCCAAATTGGCACTCGCCTTGATGTCGAGCCTGGAGGTGGACGAGCTGGTGCGTGCCGTCTCGGCGCAGGACACCTCGGCGCTGACCAAGGTGCCAGGCGTGGGCAAGAAGACTGCCGAGCGCCTGCTGGTGGAACTCAAAGACCGCTTTAAAGCCTGGGAAGTGGTGCCGAGCATGTTCGCATTGGTTCCGAACCAGCCGGATATGCCGGCGGGCCAGGTTGCGAGCGCTGAAAGCGACGCCGTCAGTGCGCTGATCTCCCTGGGCTACAAGCCGCAGGAAGCCAGCAAAGCCGTGTCGGCGATCAAGGACAAGAACCTGAGCAGTGAAGACATGATCCGCCGCGCCCTGAAGGGAATGATTTAAGTGATTGAAGCAGATCGTCTGATTGCGGCCACCGGCCCGCGCGACCGTGAAGAAGTCCAGGACCGGGCCATTCGCCCCCTGAGCCTGGCCGAGTATATCGGCCAGCCCACCGTGCGCGAGCAGATGGAGCTGTTCATCCAGGCGGCGCGCGGGCGCAGTGAGTCCCTGGACCACACATTGATCTTCGGCCCGCCGGGGCTGGGCAAGACCACTCTGGCCAACATCATTGCCCAGGAGATGGGCGTGTCGATCAAGTCCACGTCCGGCCCGGTGCTGGAGCGTCCGGGCGACCTGGCGGCCCTGCTGACCAACCTTGAACCGCACGACGTGCTGTTTATCGATGAGATCCACCGTCTTTCGCCGATCGTCGAGGAAGTGTTGTACCCGGCAATGGAAGACTTCCAGCTCGACATCATGATCGGCGAAGGCCCGGCGGCCCGTTCAATCAAGCTCGACCTGCCACCCTTCACGCTGGTGGGCGCAACGACGCGTGCCGGGATGCTGACCAATCCTCTGCGAGACCGATTCGGGATTGTTCAACGTCTGGAGTTCTACAGCACGGCGGACCTGGCAACCATCGTCAGTCGTTCGGCGAGCATCCTCGGCTTGCCCCTGGACCCGGAAGGTTCGTTTGAAATCGCTCGGCGCGCACGCGGTACGCCGCGTATTGCCAACCGCTTGCTGCGTCGGGTGCGGGACTTCGCCGAAGTGCGCGCCAAAGGGCACATCACCAAGGCGGTGGCAGACCTGGCGCTGAACCTGCTGGATGTTGACGAACATGGCTTCGATCACCAGGACCGGCGGCTACTCTTGACCATGATCGAGAAGTTCGACGGTGGGCCGGTGGGCGTGGACAGCCTGGCGGCGGCCATCAGCGAAGAGCGCCATACCATTGAGGATGTGCTTGAACCGTACCTGATCCAGCAGGGTTACATCATGCGTACGCCAAGGGGGCGGGTGGTGACGCGCCATGCTTACCTGCACTTCGGGTTAAATATCCCGTCACGATTGGGCGAGATGCCCGTGGTAGACGAATTCCTCGATGCAGTGGACGATTAAAAGCGTTCGGCTTGACGATTTATTCCAGCTTTGTGCTGTCCCAGTGACTGGCGTCGTCATTCAGTCAGTGAAAATGTTTCAGAGAATTAAAAAACAGTTGCCTGGCCGGATTGGCAACCTCAGGAGTAAGCACTAGAGTATGCGCGCGCAAAACGGGGATCAGTCGTTCGCACATCGCTGTCGCGTTTATTACGAGGACACCGATGCCGGCGGCATCGTTTACTACGTCAATTATCTCAAGTTCATGGAGCGGGCCCGAACCGAGCGGCTACGGGAGCTGGGCTTTGCCCAATCCCAGCTGGCAGGGGAGGACCTGTTATTCGTCGTGCATTCCAGCGAGGCGCGTTACCACGCACCGGCGCGACTGGACGATGAGCTGCTGGTCAGCGCTGAAGTAATTGAATTGAACCGTGCCAGCCTGCGTTTCAAACAGCAGGTCAGGCGGGCAACGGATGCAACGCTGCTCTGTGAGGGGCAGTTTTTGGTGGCGTGTGTGCGCACCATCAGTTTGAAACCTCGGGCCATTCCCGAAACTCTACGTGTGGCCTTTGCCGCCGTGAGCGGCGCGGGTAAACAATCAAAGCAGGAGATTTAGCGTGGAACCTACCGTCGTCGACCATTCCTCCATGTGGAGCCTGGTCAGCAATGCCAGTGTCGTGGTTCAACTGGTGATGCTGATCCTGGTAGCCGCATCGGTTACCTCTTGGGTCATGATTTTTCAGCGCAGCAACCTGTTGCGTGCCGGTCGACGTGCCCTGGAGAGCTTTGAAGAGCGCTTCTGGTCGGGTATCGACCTGTCCAAGCTCTATCGCCAGGCCGGCAGCAACCCGGACCCGGATTCGGGCGTCGAGCAGATTTTCCGCGCCGGCTTCAAGGAGTTCTCCCGTCTGCGCCAGCAGCCAGGCGTAGACCCGGAAGCGGTCATGGAAGGCGTGGCCCGTGCCATGCGCGTGGCCATTTCCCGCGAGGAAGAGAAGCTTGAGCAGAGCCTGCCTTTTCTTGCCACCGTTGGTTCCGTCAGCCCCTACATCGGCTTGTTCGGTACCGTGTGGGGCATCATGAACTCCTTCCGCGGCCTGGCCCAGGCTCAGCAAGCGACCCTGGCTACCGTGGCACCTGGTATCGCCGAAGCCCTGATCGCTACCGCGATCGGCCTGTTCGCCGCCATTCCCGCGGTTATCGCCTACAACCGTTTTGCCGCGCGCGGCGAGAACCTGATTGGCCGTTACTACACCTTCGCCGATGAATTCCAGGCGATCCTGCACCGTAAAGTGCACACCAGCGAAGAATAAGCAGGTACTCCCCGATGGCTTTAATCACTCGAGCTCGAACCAAGCGCAAGCCGGTCGCCGAGATGAACGTAGTGCCTTACATCGACGTGATGCTGGTGCTGCTGGTGATCTTCATGGTGACCGCGCCGATGCTCAACCAGGGTGTGAAGGTTGACCTGCCCAAGGTTTCCAGCGAAGCCTTGCCTCAGGACAACAACACCCAGGTGCTGACCATTTCGATCAAGTCCGACAAGACCTATTACTGGAACCTTGGCAGCGAAGTCGATACTCAGAAGCAGCAGGACAAGGCCCTGACCTTGCCGGCGATGACCGACGCGGTGACCAAGATCATTCGCGCCGGTAACGAAGGCGGCAAGCGCACCCAGGTGTTCATCCGCGGCGACAAGTCGGTCGACTACGGCTCCGTCATGGGTGCCATGGGCGGACTGCAGAAGGCCGGCGTCGGTAACGTTGGCTTGATTACCGAGGCGCCCTGATGCAGCAACAGCGAGAGCCGTCCGCCTCGGAAAGCTACTTCTGGCCTAGTGTCTGGGCGATTGCCCTGCATGTCCTGGTGTTCGGCATGCTGTTCGTCAGCTTTGCCATGACCCCGGACCTGCCGCCAGCCAAGCCGATCGTGCAGGCGACCCTGTATCAGCTGAAATCGAAAAGCCAGGCCACTACCCAGACCAATCAGAAGATTGCCGGGGAGGCCCAGAAGTCGGCTGCGCGCCAGACTGAAGTCGAGCAGATGGAACAGAAGAAGGTCGAGCAGGAAGCGGTGAAGGCTGCTGCGGAACAAAAGAAAGAAGAGGCGGCTCAAAAGGCCGAGGAATCGAAAAAGGCTGACGAAGCCAAGAAGGCCGACGAGGCGAAAAAGGCTGATGAAGCCAAGAAAGCCGAGAAAGCCGCCGAAGCTAAAAAGGCCGAAGAGAAACAATTGGCTGATATAGCCAAGAAGAAATCTGAAGAAGAAGCCAAGAAAGCTGCCGAGGAAGAGGCCAAGAAAAAGGCCGCTGAGGAAGCCAAGAAGAAGATAGTCGAAGACGCGAAGAAAAAAGCCGCCGAAGACGCCAAGAAAAAAGCTGAAGCAGACGAGGCGAAGAAGAAAGTCGCCGAAGACGCGAAGAAGAAAGCTGCCGCCGACGCCCAGAAGAAAAAGGCCCAGGAAGCAGCGCGCAAATCCGCCGAAGAGAAAAAGGCTCAGGCCTTGGCAGATTTGCTTTCGGATACGCCGCAGCGTCAGCAAGCCTTGGCCGATGAACGCGGTGATGAAGTCGCGGGCAGTTTCGACGACCTGATTCGGGCGCGGGCAGCGGAAGGTTGGACGCGTCCACCTTCGGCACGCAAAGGCATGACAGTAGTGCTGCAGATCGGCATGTTGCCGGACGGTACGGTGACTTCGGTCAGCGTCGCCAAGTCCAGTGGTGACGGTTCGTTCGACAGTTCGGCGGTTGCCGCAGTCAAGAATATTGGCCGGTTGACCGAGATGCAGGGAATGAAACCAAGCGACTTCGCTCCCTATCGTTCATTCAAGATGACATTCACACCTGAGGATCTAGCCTTGTGAGAAACCTTCTTCGAGGAATGCTTGTCGTTATTTGCTGTATGGCAGGGATAGCGGCGGCGGATGAAAAGAACATCCTGGTCACCAGCGGCAGCGATCGGGCTACCCCGATCGCCGTAGTGCCGTTCGGTTGGCAGGGCGGCAGCGTATTGCCGGACGACATGGCTCAGATCGTCAGTGACGACCTGCGCAACTCCGGTTACTACGCACCGATTCCGAAAGGCAACATGATCAGCCAGCCGAACCAGGCCAGCGAAGTCGTGTTCCGTGACTGGAAAGCCGTCGGCGCCCAGTACCTGATGGTCGGCAACATTGTGCCGGCCGGCGGTCGTCTGCAGATCACGTACACGTTGTTCAACGTGGCGACAGAGCAGCAGGTCCTGACCGGCAGCGTGTCGGGTACCACCGATCAACTGCGGGATATGGCCCACTACATTTCAGACCAATCGTTTGAGAAACTGACCGGTATCAAGGGTGCCTTCTCGACGCGTCTGCTGTATGTGACGGCTGAACGTTTCTCCGTGGACAACACCCGCTACACCTTGCAGCGTTCGGACTACGACGGCGCGCGCGCAGTGACGTTGCTGCAATCGCGTGAGCCGATCCTGTCGCCGCGCTTTGCGCCCGATGGCAAGCGTATCGCCTATGTGTCTTTCGAACAGAAACGTCCGCGTATCTTTGTCCAGCACATCGATACCGGTCGCCGTGAGCAGATCACCAACTTCGAAGGCCTCAACGGTGCACCTGCCTGGTCGCCGGATGGTTCGCGCCTGGCGTTCGTGCTGTCCAAGGATGGCAACCCGGATATCTACGTGATGAACATGGCTTCGCGCCAGATCACCCGTGTCACCAGCGGCCCGGGCATCAACACCGAACCGTTCTGGGGTAAGGATGGTTCGACTATCTACTTCACCTCCGACCGTGGCGGTAAGCCGCAAATCTACAAGTCCAGCATTGGCGGTGGCGGTGCGGAGCGTGTGACCTTTATTGGTAACTACAACGCCAACCCTAAGCTTTCGGCCGATGAAAAGACGTTGGTGATGATTCACCGTCAGGATGGTTTCACTAATTTCCGGGTTGCGGCCCAGGATTTGCAGCGCGGAACCGTAAAAATCCTTACAGATACCAACCTTGATGAGTCAGCCACTGTTGCGCCCAACGGCACCATGGTAATCTACGCCACCCGCCAGCAGGGCCGGGGAGTCTTGATGCTCGTGTCCATTAACGGACGCGTAAGGCTCCCGCTTCCTACCGCACAAGGCGAAGTCAGAGAACCATCCTGGTCCCCTTACCTGAACTGACGCGGCGCTACAAAAAGATTTGCTTAACACACTGGGGTTCATTAGGAGTTTCACGATGGAAATGCTGAAGTTTGGTAAGTTTGCTGCTCTGGCTCTGGCTCTGTCCGTAGCCGTTGGTTGCTCGTCCAAAGGCGGCGACAATGCCGGTGAAGGCGCAGCTGTTGATCCAAACGCTGGTTACGGCGCTAACACTGGTGCAGTTGACGGCTCCCTGAGCGAAGAAGCTGCTCTGCGCGCTATCACCACTTTCTACTTCGAATACGACAGTTCGGACCTGAAGCCAGAAGCCATGCGCGCTCTGGACGTTCACGCGAAGGACCTGAAAGGTAACGGCGCTCGCGTTGTTCTGGAAGGTAACACCGACGAACGTGGTACTCGTGAGTACAACATGGCACTGGGCGAGCGTCGTGCGAAAGCCGTTCAACGCTACCTGGTCCTGCAAGGCGTTTCGCCAGCTCAGCTGGAACTGGTTTCCTACGGTAAAGAGCGTCCAGTTGCTACTGGCCACGACGAGCAGTCCTGGGCTCAAAACCGTCGCGTCGAACTGCGTAAGTAATTCGTCATGCGAACGTGCCGTCGTGCTCTGACTGTATTGGCTCTCAGCCTCGCACCGCTTGCGGTGTGGGCTGCGGTTCCTGTGGAAGATAGCAACTCTGGCTATAACAATAGCGGGAGCAGTTATCCGCCGGCAGGTTATGGCACGAACGGCGCCTATGCTGGGGGGGCGGCTACGTCCGCCCCCTCGGCACAGGGCGAACTGTTCAATCAGCTGCAACGCATGCAGGATCAATTGGCGCAGCAGCAAGGCGCGATTGAAGTTCTGCAGAATCAAGTGAACCAGCTCAAGCAAGAAGGCCTGGAGCGATACCAGGATCTTGATCGACGCATAGGAGCGGGCGTTACACCTGCCGCTACTCCTGATAATTCTTCTGCCGGTGGCGCGCCAAGCGCTGCTGCCGGTGGTGCGGCAGCGGGGGCCGCTGCTGCTGCTCAAGCTCCTGCCGCCAGCAGCGAACCGGGTGATCCGGCCAAGGAAAAACTGTATTACGATGCAGCCTTCGACCTGATCAAAGCCAAGGACTTCGATAAGGCCAGCCAGGCCTTTACCGCATTCCTGCGCAAATACCCCAACAGCCAGTACGCGGGTAATGCCCAATACTGGTTGGGTGAAGTCAACCTGGCAAAGGGGGATCTGCAGGGCGCGGGCCAGGCATTTGCCAAGGTCAGCCAACTGTACCCCAAACACGCCAAGGTGCCGGACTCGCTGTACAAACTCGCTGACGTAGAGCGCCGCCTGGGTCATACCGACAAGGTCAAAGGCATTCTGCAGCAGGTCGTAGCCCAATATCCGGGGACTTCCGCCGCTCAGTTGGCTCAACGGGATCTGCAGCGCCTGTAAGCGATGCTACCCGTTTAGAAGAAACCCGCGCCTGGCGCGGGTTTTTTCGTTAGAATCCACGCCCTTTTATGAAACACGCTTCCTGGGGCCTGCGCGTTGGCGGGGTTCCTTGAAGTGCCTGACGGAGGCGGACAGCCTGTTTAGCTGTTACGCCCGTGGCGACTATGCAAGACACATTACGTATTACCGAAGTTTTTTACTCGTTGCAGGGTGAAACGCGGACCGCTGGCCTGCCCACTGTGTTTGTACGGCTGACAGGTTGCCCGCTGCGTTGCCAATACTGTGACAGCGCTTACGCCTTCAGTGGCGGTACGGTGCGTACCCTCGACGACATCCTGGAACAGGTTGCCGGCTTTAAGCCTCGCTATGTCTGTGTGACCGGTGGTGAGCCGTTGGCCCAACCCAATGCCATCCCATTGCTTAAGCAATTATGCGATGCCGGGTATGAAGTGTCCCTGGAAACCAGCGGAGCCTTGGACATTTCCGCAGTCGACCCACGTGTCAGTCGCGTGGTCGACCTCAAGACCCCAGGCTCCAAGGAAGCTCATCGCAACCGTTACGAGAACATCGAGCTGCTGACGCCCAACGATCAGGTCAAGTTCGTTATCTGCTCTCGTGAGGATTACGACTGGGCGAACTCCAAGCTGATCCAATACGGTCTCGATCGTCGAGCTGGTGAAGTGCTGTTTTCGCCAAGTCACCACGACCTCAATGCCCGCGACCTGGCGGATTGGGTGGTGGCTGACAACCTGCCGGTGCGCTTGCAGTTGCAGTTGCACAAGTACCTGTGGAACGACGAGCCGGGTCGCTGAGAGGGCGAAGAATCGCCGCAATTACAGCCTCAACGCGTTTTTTCTGATTTATTTGAAATAAGGTGTTGAATAATCCTTAGAAATCAGTATTATACGCGCCACCACACAGCGGGTCGTTAGCTCAGTTGGTAGAGCAGTTGGCTTTTAACCAATTGGTCGTAGGTTCGAATCCCACACGACCCACCATTTTTAGCGGTTTAGAAAATCCGGAAGGCCCACGTAAGTGAGGATTTCCGGGTTTTTTTTTGCCCTATGGAATCTCCCGCAGCCAATATCACACGATGTGCATGCCCCGCGCCGCTTCGGCAGGCACCCGCGAATACTAGATTAGGCTTTTGAATCCATTCGATATTCTGTAGCCTTGCGCTGCTTCACCCGTGCTTGATGAACAATCACTTCGTCCGGCGGCGCCCGAAGGGCTCCAGAGCCGGTGGTACACTCGACTTTCGCGCTACTGCGCCTGCAGGTCTTGCGAACATGACGCAGATTTCCGAACGCCTACTGGTTCAAGCCCACCTCGATGCCAAGCAGCCCAAGGCCCTCAGCGCCGATGAAGAGGCGAGCCTGCGTAGCGCCATCGCCGCCGAGCTCAAGGCTCAGGATGCGGTGCTGGTGGCCCATTTTTACTGCGACCCGGTGATTCAGGCCCTGGCCGAAGAAACCGGTGGCTGTGTCTCCGATTCCCTGGAAATGGCCCGCTTCGGTGCCGCTCATCCGGCCAGGACCGTACTGGTCGCCGGCGTGCGTTTCATGGGGGAGACGGCCAAGATTCTCACCCCTGAAAAGCGCATTCTCATGCCCACACTGGAGGCGACCTGCTCGCTGGACCTGGGGTGCCCGGTGGATGAGTTTTCAGCGTTTTGCGATCAGCACCCCGAGCGTACCGTGGTGGTGTATGCCAATACGTCAGCTGCGGTCAAAGCCCGGGCCGACTGGGTGGTGACCTCCAGTTGTGCGCTGGAAATCGTCGAGAGCCTGATGGACAACGGCGAGACCATCATTTGGGGCCCGGACAAGCACTTGGGCACCTACATCCAGCGCCAGACCGGTGCGGACATGCTGTTGTGGGACGGTGCGTGCATCGTCCACGAAGAATTCAAGTCCAAGCAGTTGGAAGACATGAAGGCGCTGTATCCGGATGCAGCCATTCTGGTGCATCCCGAATCTCCGACGTCGGTGATCGAGCTGGCTGACGCGGTGGGCTCTACCAGCCAGTTGATCGCGGCGGCACAACGTTTACCGAACAAAACCTTTATCGTGGCGACCGACCGCGGCATCTTCTACAAGATGCAGCAGTTGTGCCCGGACAAAGTGTTTGTGGAGGCGCCTACGGCCGGTAACGGTGCTGCGTGTCGTAGTTGCGCACACTGCCCGTGGATGGCGATGAACACGCTGGAGCGCACCCTGCAGTGCCTGCGCGAGGGCAGCAACGAGATCTTCGTCGAGCCTTCCGTGATCCCCCACGCCGTGAGGCCGCTCAAGCGCATGCTGGATTTCACCCAGGCTGCACGCCTGAAGCTGGCCGGTAACGCATAGTCGAACGCGAAAAAAACAGGGAGGGAGGGGCTTGCTCCTCCCGCATTTTGAGCTCGTTCAGGCGGCGGGTTATCTTTTTTGCTTCGGAATCCGCACCAGCTGGGTGTCGGAATAGATGTCATGCCAGCTGCGTTTGTGCTTGTCGAACAGCGACCAGATAAACCCCAGCCCTACACACAACCACGACGCAATTGACACCACAAAGCGCAGCAGCGCCTGCCACAGGCTGATCCGCGAGCCGTCGGCATTCTGCACGCGCACGCCCCACACCTGCATGCCCAGGGTCTGCCCGGAATGGGTCCAGAATTTGGCGAAAAACCCGAACAGTACAAATAACAGAATCGTCGACAGTAATGGGTCTCCATCCAATGCGCCGGATTCGGTAAGCGTGCGCATCCTGGCTTCACCCACGAACGCGATCCAGATCAGTTTGTAGATGAACGCAGTGACGATCATCAGTGCGGTGCACAACAGGAAGTCATAGAACATCGCTGCCAGACGACGGCCCAGGCCCACGGCGGGGAATTCGCCTTGGGGGCTCAGCAAGGGTTTGGACATGGCAGGGCTCTCGGAAGAAAAAAGCCATTTTACGGAATTGCGCCCATAAAAAAGCCCCTGATGTCATATCAGGGGCTTTTTGTCGCAGAGGGAATCAGCCCTCTGCCTGAACTTCGTCAGCCTGCATGCCTTTCTGGCCTTGCACCGCAACGAAGGTCACTTTCTGGCCTTCTTTCAGGCTCTTGAAGCCGTTGCCCTGAATAGCGCGGAAATGCACGAACAGATCCGGACCGCTTTCTGGAGTGATAAAACCAAACCCTTTCTCGTCGTTAAACCACTTGACGGTACCGCTCTGACGATCAGCCATTTTCTTATTTCCTTGACGCTAAAAAATTAATGACAGCCCCTTTCCACACGAAAGAGTACTGGGCTGGGTTGCAGGAAAGTAAGAGACGTCGAACGGGTTGTAGCACAACTACTTCAGCTACTGCCCAGGTCCAGGTTCCAAGCGACCCATGCAAACACAGTGGGCAAACTCTACGCCAACTAATGCGGAAAAAACAAGCCCCGCTCATAGCCCCGTGTTTGCTTGGCTTCGTGCCACTTCGATGAATATAAGTCCACAGGCTTATTCGATAGAATCACTCACTTGTTATAGGTCGAACCAAGTAATAATTCCTATCGTGAATGCACTGTTATATGGCGGTCGCGTTACAGTTTAGTGCGCGTTTACGCGACCTCCGTTACTTATAGAAACAGTTACTCAGCCGCGATAGTAGCGCTGTGGCACAAATGGCAATTTACTTACACGAACCGGCACCTTTTTCCCACGCACCAAGGCAAAGACTTGCGTGTCCAGAGCGGTGAAGGCGCTGTTCAGGTAACCCATGGCCAGGGGGGCGCCCAAGCTCGGGCCGAAGCCGCCGCTGCAGACATGGCCGATCACGGCGCCGTCTTCGCCGACCAGCTCAGCGCCTTCACGTACAGGCGTGCGCTCCTGAGGCAGCAGGCCCACGCGCTTGCGATCCACGCCGACTTGTTGCTGGGTGAAGATCCGATCAGCGCCCGGAAAACCGCCGGCACGCGCTCCGTCGGCGCGGCGTGCCTTGGAGATTGCCCATAGCAGGCTGGCTTCGATCGGCGTGGTGTCAGTATTCATGTCATGGCCGTAGAGGCACAGCCCGGCTTCCAGGCGCAGGGAATCGCGGGCGCCCAGGCCGATGGGTTGCACTTCGGTCTCGGCCAGCAGGCTGCGCGCCAGGCTTTCGGCGCTCGCGGCCGGCACGGAAATTTCAAAACCGTCTTCGCCGGTGTAGCCGGAGCGGCTGACATAGCAATCCACACCCAGCAGGCGCACGGCGGCGAACTGCATAAACGTCATCCTGGTCACTTCCGGCGCCAGGCGCGCCAGCACCTTCACCGCCGCCGGGCCTTGCAGAGCCAGCAGGGCACGCTCTGCAAACAACGGCTCGATGGTGCATTGGTCGCCGATGTGCTGGCGCAGGTGAGCCAGGTCCTGATCCTTGCAGGCAGCGTTGACCACCAGGAACAGTTCGTCGTTACCCAGGTTCGCCACCATCAGGTCATCGAGGATGCCACCCTGATCGTTGGTAAACATCGCGTAGCGCTGCATGCCCACCGGCAGGTCAATGATGTCGACCGGTACGAGGGTTTCCAGGGCCTTGGCGGCATTGGCGCCGGTCAGACGGATCTGACCCATGTGGGACACATCGAACAACCCGGCCTGATCACGGGTGTGCTGGTGTTCCTTCATCACACCCAGCGGGTATTGCACCGGCATGTCGTAGCCGGCAAAGGGCACCATGCGGGCGCCAAGCTCGATGTGCAGGGCATGCAATGGGGTTTTCAACAGGGTTTCGGTGGACATGTTCAGCTCCTGAAAAACGTACTGCCGCGCCTTCGGGCGTCAGCACTCGATAATGTTGACTGCCAAACCGCCACGGGCGGTTTCTTTGTATTTGCTCTTCATATCGGCGCCGGTCTGGCGCATGGTGCGGATGACCTTGTCGAGGGATACGAAATGTTGCCCGTCACCGCGCAAAGCCATGCGCACCGCGTTGATCGCCTTCACCGAGCCCATCGCGTTGCGCTCAATGCAGGGCACTTGCACCAGGCCGCCAATCGGGTCGCAGGTCAGGCCAAGGTTGTGCTCCATGCCGATCTCGGCGGCGTTTTCCACCTGCGAAACACTGCCGCCCAGCACTTCGCACAATGCGCCGGCAGCCATGGAGCAGGCCACGCCGACCTCGCCCTGACAGCCGACTTCGGCGCCGGAGATCGACGCATTTTCCTTGTACAGGATGCCGATGGCGGCAGCGGTGAGCAGAAAGCGCACCACACCGTCTTCGTTCGCCCCTGGGATAAAGCGCATGTAGTAATGCAGCACCGCCGGAATGATCCCGGCCGCACCGTTGGTGGGCGCTGTGACCACGCGCCCGCCGTTGGCGTTTTCTTCGTTGACCGCCAGGGCATACAGGTTGACCCAATCGAGCACCGACAACGGATCGCGCAACGCCGATTCCGGGTTTTTGCACAGTTGACGATGCAGGGCTGCCGCGCGGCGCTTGACCTTCAACCCCCCGGGCAAAATGCCTTCGTTGCGACAGCCAGCGTCAACACAGTCCTGCATGACCTGCCAGATCTTCAGCAGGCCGGCCCGGGTTTCCGCCTCCGGACGCCATGCGCTTTCGTTGGTCAGCATCACCTGGCTGATGGACAACCCGTACGTCGCGCAATGCCCCAGCAGATCCTTGGCACTCTTGAATGGAAAGGTCAGCGGTGTGGCGTCTTCAACAATCCGGTCAGCGCCGGCGGCCCCTTCATCCACCACAAAGCCCCCGCCGACCGAGTAATACTCGCGGCTGCGGATTTGTAGACCGGCGGCATCGAAAGCGCGAAAGATCATGCCGTTGGGATGATAGGCGAGGGGTTTGCGGATCATCGCCAGGTGTTCTTTCTCATTGAACGCGATGCGGTGTTCGCCGAGCAGATTCAAACGGCCATCGCTGCGCATCTGTGCCAGGCGCGTTGCGACGGTTTCAGTATTCACGGTGTCCGGGTGTTCGCCTTCCAGGCCCAGCAGCACGGCTTTGTCGCTGCCGTGGCCTTTGCCGGTGGCGCCCAGCGAGCCATAGAGTTCCACCTTGACGCTGGTGGTGGCGCTCAACAGGCCGTCGCGCTTGAGCCCCTCGACGAATCGAGCGGCGGCGCGCATCGGGCCGACGGTGTGGGAACTGGAGGGGCCGATGCCAATCTTGAACAGGTCGAACACGCTTAAAGACATGAGTTGTTCTCCGGTTTCTTGTTATAGGAGCAGCGGCAAGCTCCAAGCCACAAGCTGCAAGAAAGAGCCATTCGGCTTTTAACTTGCAGCTTGTAGCTTGCCGCTTACAACTGCTTTAGGCATAAAGCTCGATCGACGGGCACGCACACACCAGGTTGCGATCGCCAAACACGTTGTCGACCCGGCCAACCGGTGGCCAGTACTTGCCGTCGATCAACGAGGCCACCGGGTACACCGCCTGTTCACGGCTGTACGGGTGGCTCCATTCGCCCACCAGTTCGGCCGCAGTGTGTGGCGCGTTCTTGAGCGGGTTGTCGTCTTTATCCAGGGTGCCGTTTTCCACCGCGCGAATTTCTTCGCGGATGGCGATCATCGCGTCGCAGAAACGGTCCAGCTCTTCCTTGGATTCGCTCTCGGTCGGTTCGATCATCAGGGTGCCCGCCACCGGGAACGACATGGTCGGGGCATGGAAACCAAAGTCGATCAGACGCTTGGCCACGTCATCCACGCTGATGCCGCTGCTGTCCTTGAGCGGGCGCAGGTCCAGGATGCACTCGTGCGCCACCAGGCCGTTGCTGCCGGTGTACAGCACGGGGTAGTGCTCTTCGAGGCGACGGGAAATGTAGTTGGCGTTCAGGATCGCCAACTGCGAAGCGCGCTTGAGGCCCGCGCCGCCCATCATGCTGATATACATCCAGGTGATCGGCAGGATGCTCGCGCTGCCGAATGGCGCCGCGCACACCGCGCCTTCCTTGCGTTCCATGGCCGCATGGCCCGGCAGGAATGGCGTGAGGTGCGATTTGACGCCAATCGGGCCGACGCCCGGGCCGCCGCCGCCGTGGGGAATGCAGAACGTTTTGTGCAGGTTCAGATGGGACACATCGCCGCCGAACTTGCCCGGTGCGCACAGGCCAACCATGGCGTTCATGTTGGCGCCGTCGATGTACACCTGGCCGCCGTTGTCGTGGATGATCGCGCAGATTTCGCGGATGCCTTCTTCGAACACGCCGTGGGTGGACGGGTAGGTGATCATCAGTGCGGCCAGGTGCTCGCGATGCTCGATGGCTTTAGCGCGCAGGTCTTCGATGTCGACGTTGCCACGGGCGTCGCAGGCGGTGACGACCACGCGCATACCGGCCATGTTGGCGGTAGCCGGGTTGGTGCCGTGGGCCGACGAGGGGATCAGGCAGATATCGCGACGGGCTTCGCCACGGCTCTGATGGTAGGCACGGATCGCCAGCAGACCGGCGTATTCACCCTGGGAACCGGCGTTCGGTTGCAGGGAGATAGCATCGTAGCCGGTGGCTGCGCAGAGCATGGCTTCTAGGTCCGCGGTCAGTTGCTGGTAGCCGGCGCTTTGCTCGGCCGGAGCGAATGGGTGCAGGGCACCGAACTCGGCCCAGGTCACCGGGATCATCTCGCTGGCGGCATTGAGCTTCATGGTGCACGAACCCAGCGGGATCATGGTGCGGTCCAGCGCCAGGTCTTTGTCGGCCAGTTTGCGCAGGTAGCGCATCAATTCGGTTTCGGAGTGATAACGGTTGAACACCGGGTGGCTGAGGATCGCCGACTGACGCAGCAGCGTCGCCGGCAGGCAGCTGTCGACCTGGGCATCGAAGGCGGGCAGGGCCTTGCCGTCGGCGAAGATCGCCCACAGCGCCTGGATGTCGGCCTGGGTGGTGGTTTCATCGACCGACAGGCCGACCCGCTCGGCGTCGACCACCCGCAGGTTGATGCGCTGGGCGCGGGCCTTGTCGTGCAGGGCAGCGGTGGCGGCACCAGTGTTGAGGGTCAGGGTGTCGAAGAAGTGCGCTTGCTCGACCTTAACGCCCAGAGCGGTCAGGCCCTTGGCGAGGATGGCGGTCAATTGGTGAATGCGCTGGGCGATCTGCGTCAGGCCTTTAGGGCCGTGGTACACCGCATACATGCTGGCGATGTTGGCCAGCAGCACTTGAGCGGTGCAGATGTTGGACGTGGCTTTCTCGCGGCGGATATGTTGCTCGCGGGTCTGCATGGCCAGGCGCAGGGCCGGCTTGCCGAAACGGTCCACGGACACGCCGACCAGACGGCCCGGCATGTCGCGCTTGAACGCATCCTTGGTGGAGAAGTAGGCGGCGTGCGGCCCACCAAAGCCCAGCGGTACACCGAAGCGCTGCGCGCTGCCGATGGCCACGTCGGCACCGAATTCGCCCGGAGGCGTCAGCAGGGTCAGGGCCAGCAAGTCGGCAGCCACGGCCACCAAGGCGTTGGCTGCGTGGAAGCGCTCGGTCAGTTCGCGGTAGTCGAACACATCGCCGTTGCTGGCCGGGTATTGCAGCAGGGCGCCGAAGAATGGGCTGACGTCGCTCAGTTCGCGTTCGTCGCCCACCACCACGTCGATGCCCAATGGCTCGGCACGGGTGCGCAGCACGTCAAGGGTCTGCGGGTGGCTGTGGATCGAGGCGAAGAAGGCATTGCTGCCTTTGTTCTTGCTCAAGCGCTTGCAGAAGGTCATGGCTTCGGCGGCGGCGGTGGCTTCGTCGAGCAGCGATGCGTTGGCGATCGGCAGGCCGGTGAGGTCGCTGATCAGGGTCTGGAAATTCAGCAGCGCTTCCAGGCGGCCCTGGGAAATCTCCGGCTGGTAGGGGGTGTAGGCGGTGTACCAGGCCGGGTTTTCCAGGAGGTTGCGCAGGATCGGCGACGGCGTGTGGCAGTTGTAGTAACCCTGGCCGATGTAGGTCTTGAACAGTTGGTTCTGGCCGGCGATGGCTTTGATCCGCGCCAGCGCCTCGGCTTCGCTCAGGCCGTCTTCCAGGCCGAGCACGCTGGTGCCCTTGATGCTTTCCGGGATCACGCTGGCGCTCAGGGCTTCCAGGGAGTCAAAGCCCAGGCTGGCGAGCATGTGCTGCTCGTCTGCCTGGCGCGGGCCGATGTGGCGGGCGATGAATTCGTTGGCGGTGCTCAATTCAATGGTCATGGCGCGCTCCTCAGGCTTCAGCGTTGGCTTTGATCAGGCGGTCGTACGCATCCTGATCCAACAGCTTAGCCACTGCATTGGCATCGGCCGGTTTAAAGCGGAAGAACCAACCTTCGCCCAGTGGGTCTTCATTGACCAGTTCCGGGCTGTCACTGAGTTTGTCGTTCACTTCGAGCACGTCACCGTCCAACGGCATGTACACGCCGCTGGCGGCTTTGACCGATTCAACGGTGGATGCTTCGGCGCCCTTATCGTAAGTCTGCAACTCCGGCAGTTGTACGAAAACCACATCACCCAGCGCGTTCTGAGCGAAAGCGGTGATGCCCACGGTGACGCTGCCATCGGCTTCGGCGCGCAGCCATTCGTGATCTTCGGTAAAACGCAACTCGCTCATGCAAACTCCTCAGGGCCAGAATTCGTCTGGTGGACGGGATTGGAATAATTAGGAGTTGCTTAGCAAAATCGCGGCCAATGTAATTTAATCTATAAAAATCAAAGGCTTAATAGAATTTGGCGGAAAGGGAGACGCTTTAGCTGTAGCGATTTCGCTACAGCTGGGCTGCTGAAAAAAAGCCTATGTGGATCAAAGCCTTGCATGGCGCGCAAAAAACAGGGTTGTAGCGATATCGTTACGCTGTAGCGCTTTCAGTACAGTGAATGTCGTTCTCAGACCAAACCCTGGCAATGCACACAATGTGGGAGGGGGCTTGCCGGTGTTCCATAGTCAACTCCCCTGCACCCGATGTCAGGGCTTGTTGGGAATACCGTACTTGCGCAGTCGATGGGCAATGGCCGTGTGCGAAGTTTGCAGGCGGCTGGCCAGTTGGCGCGTCGAGGGGTAGCTGGTGTAGAGCTTTTCGAGTAGGTCGCGCTCGAAGTCTTCCACGGCCTGTTCCAGGCTGTCGACCTCACCATCGCTCTGACGCGCGACGGAGGTGCCGGCGATATCCAGGTCGCCGATGTCCACCAGGCTGCTTTCGCAGATCGCCGCCGCGCGAAAGATCACGTTCTGCAACTGGCGCACGTTGCCCGGCCAGCGGTTGCCCAGCAGCGCCGGGTAGGTGCCGGGCGCCAGGCGGCACACCGGACGCTGGATCTGCGCGCAGGCCTGCTGCATGAAATAGCGCGCCAGCAGCAGAATGTCCTGACCACGTTGGCGCAGGGGCGGCACTTCCACGTTGAGCACATTGAGGCGATAGAACAGGTCTTCGCGGAAGGTGCCCTCGCTGACCATTTTTTCCAGGTCGCGGTGCGTGGCGCTGAGGATGCGCACGTTGACCTTCACCTCACGGTCGCCACCGACGCGCCGGAAGCTGCCGTCGTTAAGAAAACGCAGCAGTTTGGCTTGCAGGTACGGTGACATTTCGCCGATTTCATCGAGAAATACCGTGCCCTGGTTGGCCAGCTCCATGAGCCCCGGTTTGCCGCCGCGCTGCGCGCCGGTAAAGGCGCCGGGGGCGTAGCCGAACAATTCGCTCTCGGCCAGGTTTTCCGGCAGCGCCGCGCAGTTCAACGCCAGGAACGGCGCACTGGCGCGTGCGCTGATGGCGTGGCAGGCGCGGGCCACCAGTTCCTTGCCGGTACCGGTTTCGCCCTGGATCAACAACGGCGCGTCCAGCGCCGCCACCCGTTGTGCGCGGGCCTTGAGCGTGCGGATGACCGGGGACTCGCCCAGCAGCGCATCGAAGCCTTCGGCATGGTCGTGGTGCAGGGCCGACAGTTGTTCGCCGATGCGGTTGGGCTGGTAGAGGGTGAGCAGGGCGCCGGCGTCGGTGATGGGTGTGGCGTCAAGCAACCAGGTTTGGCCGTTGACGCTGATTTCGCGCAGCGGCAGGCGAAAGCCTACCTCCAGCAAGGTCTCCAGCAGGGCCGCGTCATTGAACAGCGCGCTGATGCTTTCGCCGGCCGGTTCGCGCCCGTACAGCGCGATCAACGCCGGGTTGGCCAGCAGGATCTTGCCGGCGCTGTCCACGGCCAGCACCGGGTCGGTCATGGCGGCCAGCAGGGCGTCGAGTTGCAGGTGGCGGCGTTGGCCGGGGAGGATGTCCACCACGGTCACTGCCTGCACGCCCTGCACGCTGAACAGCGCGTCACGCAGTTCTTCAAGTACTTCGGCACTCAACGTCGGTGCATCGATATAGACGTTGGGCGGCACCATTTCCACCGCATCCAGGTTGAGGTTACGCCCACCGAGTAAGGCCAGGACTTCCTGGGTAATGCCGACGCGGTCGATGAAGCTGACGTGGATACGCATGAGGTGGCGTTGGATTCTGGGATGCGGAGGGTGCCCAGTATGCCTTGCAGGCGATAGAGATCAAACTGGGAGGGAGCTCGCCCCCTCCCACAGATCGAACGGTAGTGGGTCAGCGCAACCGGATTATCCCAGGTGTTCGGGTTTGACCGGATCGCCCGATTTCACGTCCAACTGATGCCGCACGTCCTCGAACATCAGGTCGTACTGCTTGTGCATTGAGCCATTGAGTACGGCCATCTTCGGCATCCCATATTTCTGCGCAATGTTCATCGCATGCCGGGCAAAGTCGAAGGCCTGGTCTTTGGGCAAAAAGAACTCTTCCTTGAGGTCCTGGCCCTGGACCGAACCGTGCAGTTTGAACAGCATGCCCTTACCTTCCTTTGGGTCCTGGCTGACTTCGTAATCGATGCACAGGTTGTAGCTGTAGTCATCCTTGTTCAACGCGTGGCGTTCGACGTGCAAGTGTCCCGGTTCAAAGGTAGCCATAGGCGAATCTCCTCTACTTCACAGATAGGTGATGCCAGGTGTCGCCGTGCTGATGCGTGTACCGGCGGTGCCCTGGACGATGGCTTCGATGTCCGAGAGTGAACCGATCACGGCGGTTTTGCCAGTGCGGCGGGCGAACTCGCAGGCGGCCTGTACCTTGGGCCCCATGGAGCCGGCGGCGAAGCCGAGTTTTTCCATGTCGTCGGGGTGGGCCTGGCCGATGGCCTTCTGGGTCGGCTTGCCATAATCGATAAAGGCTGCGTTGACGTCGGTGGCGATCACCAGCAAGTCCGCGTCCAGTTGTGTGGCCAGCAGCGACGAGCACAGGTCTTTGTCGATCACGGCCTCGATGCCCTGCAGTTTGCCGTCTTCGCCATACATCGTCGGGATGCCGCCGCCGCCGGCGCAGATCACGATGGCGCTTTTTTCCAGCAGCCACTTGATCGGGCGAATTTCAAAGATGCGTTTGGGGCGTGGGCTGGCGACCACGCGGCGGTATTTATCGCCGTCCGGGGCAATCGCCCAGCCTTTTTCAGCGGCGAGTTTTTCCGCTTCGTCCTTGGAATACACAGGGCCGATGGGCTTGGTGGGGTGCTTGAACGCCGGGTCGTTGGCGTCGACTTCCACCTGGGTGAGCAGGGTGGCGAACGGCACTTCAAAGTCCAGCAGGTTGCCCAGCTCCTGTTCGATGATGTAGCCGATCATGCCTTCGGTCTCGGCGCCCAGCACGTCCAGCGGGTAGGGCGAGACGCTGGTGTAGGCCGCCGCCTGCAACGACAGCAGGCCGACCTGCGGGCCATTGCCGTGGGCGATCACTAGCTCGTTGCCGGGGTGGATCTTGGCGATCTGTTCGGTGGCGATGCGGATATTGGCGCGTTGGTTGTCCGCGGTCATGGGTTCACCACGGCGGAGCAGGGCGTTACCGCCCAGGGCTACGACGATGCGCATAAAGAATGTCCTTCCAAAGTTCGATGTTGCGAACACAGGACCAAGGTGGGCGGGGGCAGGCCCCTCCCACACTTCACCCGTGTAGCCTTTAGATATCCGCCAGCGCCGATACCAGAATCGCCTTGATGGTGTGCATGCGGTTTTCCGCCTGCTCAAAGGCGATGTTGGCCGGCGACTCGAACACCTCTTCGGTCACCTCCACACCATTGGCCAGGTTCGGGTAGCGCGCGGCGATGTCTTTGCCGACCTTGGTTTCGCTGTTGTGGAACGCCGGCAGGCAGTGCATGAATTTCACCCGAGGGTTGCCCGAGGCTTTCATCATCTGGGCGTTGACCTGGTACGGCAGCAGTTGCTCGATGCGTTCGTCCCACGCTTCCACCGGTTCGCCCATGGACACCCAGATATCGGTGTGGATGAAGTCCACGCCCTTCACGGCCTCTTTGGGGTCTTCGGTGATGGTGATGCGCGCGCCGCTTTCCTCGGCGAAGGCCTGGCATTGCTTGATGAAATCTTCATGGGGCCACAGGGCTTTCGGCGCGCCGATGCGCACGTCCATGCCGAGCTTGGCGCCGATCATCAGCAGCGAGTTGCCCATGTTGTAGCGCGCGTCGCCCAGGTAGGCGTAGCTGATGTCATGCAGCGGTTTGTCGCTGTGTTCGCGCATGGTCAGTGTATCGGCGATCATTTGGGTGGGGTGGAACTCGGCGGTGAGGCCGTTGAACACCGGCACGCCGGCAAACTTGGCCAGCTCTTCGACGATTTCCTGTTCGAAGCCACGGTACTCGATGGCATCGAACATCCGGCCAAGCACGCGCGCGGTGTCTTTCATGCTTTCTTTGTGGCCGATCTGCGACGACACGGGGTCGATGTAGGTGACGTGCGCGCCCTGGTCATGGGCCGCCACTTCGAACGCGCAGCGGGTGCGGGTGGAGGTTTTTTCGAAAATCAGCGCGATGTTCTTGCCTTGCAGGTGCGGACGCTCAGTGCCGGTGTACTTGGCGCGCTTGAGGTCGCGGGACAGGTCCAGCAGGTAATGCAGCTCACGGGTGGTGTGGTGCATCAGCGACAGCAGGCTGCGGTTGCGCATATTGAAAGCCATGATGGATCTCCTTCTGTTTAGGTTATCCCCATGGCCGGCGCCTTATGAGCGGCGGCCATGGCTTGAAAATTAGTAGTCGATTGGGTCGCGGATGATCGGGCAGGTCATGCAGTGGCCGCCGCCACGGCCACGGCCGAGTTCACCGGCGCTGATGGTGATGACTTCCACGCCGGCCTTGCGCAGCAGGGTATTGGTGTAGGTGTTGCGGTCGTAGCCGATTACCACGCCCGGCTCCACGGCCACCACGTTGTTGCCGTCGTCCCACTGCTCGCGCTCGGCGGCAAAGCTGTTGCCGCCGGTCTCGACCACGCGCAGGGCCTTGAGGTTGAGCGCCGCGGCCACGGTCTCGACGAAGTTGGTTTTTTCCCGCTGGATATCGATACCGTGCGGCTTGCTCTCGTCAGGACGCAGGGTAAACGGCACGATCTGATTGACCACTTCAGGGAAGACGGTGACCAGGTCGCGGTCGCAGAAGCTGAACACGGTGTCCAGGTGCATCGCTGCGCGGGACTTCGGCAGGCCGGCGACGATCACGCGCTCCACGGCGTTGTTCTTGAACAGGTTGCGCGCCAGCTGGCCGATGGCCTGGTGGGACGAGCGCTCGCCCATGCCGATCAATACCACGCCATTGCCGATCGGCATCACGTCACCGCCTTCAAGCGTGGCGGCGCCATGCTCCTGGTCAGGGTCGCCGTACCAGATCTGGAAGTCGGCGTTGGTGAACTCGGGGTGGAATTTGTAGATGGCGCTGGTCAGCAGGGTTTCCTGACGTCGCGCCGGCCAGTACATCGGGTTGAGGGTCACGCCGCCGTAGATCCAGCAGGTGGTGTCGCGGGTGAACTGAGTGTTGGGCAGCGGCGGCAGGATGAAGCTGGAGTGGCCGAGGAATTCGCGGAACATCTCGATGGTGCGGCCACCGAAGCTGCCCGGCAGGTCATCGGCCGACACGCCGCCGATCAGGAACTCGGCGATTTTGCGCGGCTCCAGGCTGCGCAGCCAGGAGCCGACTTCATCGACCAGGCCCAGGCCTACCGTGTTGGCGGTGATCTTGCGCGCCAGGATCCAGTCCAGCGCCTCGGGGAGGGCGACGATATCGGTCAGCAGGTTGTGCATTTCCAGCACATCAATGTCCCGCTCGCGCATCTTGGTGACGAAATCGAAATGGTCGCGCTTGGCCTGCGCCACCCACAGCACGTCATCGAACAGCAGTTCATCGCAGTTGTTGGGGGTCAGCCGCTGGTGGGCCAAACCGGGGGAGCACACCATGACTTTGCGCAGTTTGCCGGCTTCGGAGTGGACGCCGTACTTCACTTTTTCCGTGGTCATTTCAGATCCTCCAATGAACAACAATTACAAGGTCAGGAAGCCGTCGTAGAGCCCGTAGGCAGCCACCAGGGCGCCTATGACTACCGCGGCGAAAATCAGCTTCTCGACGTTGGTGAAAATCGGTTTGCCCAGTTCATGCTTGGCCTTGGCGAACAGAATCGCGCCGGGCGCATAGAGCAGGGCGGACAGCAGCAGGTACTTGATGCCGCCGGCGTAGAGCAGCCAGATCGCGTAGATCAGCGCGACGGCGCCGATGAACAGGTCTTTTTTGCGCTCGGCCAGGGCGTTTTCGTAGGTCTCGCCACGCACCGCCAGCAGCAGCGCGTAGGCCGCCGACCACAGGTAAGGCACCAGGATCATCGAGGTGGCGAGGTAGATCAGCGACAGGTACGTACTGGCGGAAAACAGTGTGATTACCAGGAACAGCTGGACCATGGCGTTGGTCAGCCACAGTGCGTTGGTCGGCACGTGGTTGGCGTTTTCCTTGCGCAGGAACGCCGGCATGGTGTGGTCCTTGGCGGCGGCGAACATGATCTCCGCGCACAGCAGCACCCATGACAGCAACGCGCCCAGCAGCGAGATAATCAGGCCGACGCTGATCAACACCGCGCCCCAGTGGCCGACCACGTGCTCCAGCACAGCGGCCATCGATGGGTTCTGCAGCTTGGCCAGTTCCGGTTGGGTCATGATGCCCAGGGACAGCACGTTCACCAGCATCAGGAACAACAGCACCGTGATGAACCCGATCACGGTGGCCTTGCCCACGTCACTGCGTTTTTCAGCGCGTGCCGAGAAGATGCTCGCGCCCTCGATGCCGATGAACACCCATACGGTGACCAGCATCATGTTGCGCACCTGGTTCATCACACTGCCCAGGTCCGGGTTTTTCACGCCCCAGATGTCAGCGGTGAAGATGTCCAGCTTGAACGCGAACAGGGCGATCAACACGAACAGCACCAGCGGCACCACCTTGGCGACGGTGGTCACCAGGTTGATGAACGCCGCTTCCTTGATGCCGCGCAGCACCAGGAAATGCACGGCCCACAGCAACACCGAGGCGCCGATCACCGCCGCTGGCGTATTGCCTTCGCCGAAGATCGGAAAGAAATAGCCCAGGGTGCTGAACAACAGCACGAAGTAGCCGACGTTACCCAGCCAGGCGCTGATCCAGTAACCCCAGGCCGATGAAAAGCCCATGTAGTCGCCAAACCCGGCCTTGGCGTAGGCGTACACGCCGCCGTCGAGGTCGGGCTTGCGATTGGCCAGGGTCTGGAACACGAATGCCAGGGTCAGCATGCCGATCGCGGTAATGACCCAGCCGATCAATACCGCGCCCACATCGGCGCTCGCGGCCATGTTTTGCGGCAGTGAAAAGATGCCGCCGCCGATCATCGAACCGACGACAAGTGCAACCAGGGCGCCTAATCGAAGTTTTCCGGGAGATTCAGACATTGCATGACTCCAATGCAGGAGAAGAGAGGCCACAGAATAAATCCGTAAGCTGATCAAACAGCTGACTCAGATCACTTCATTGGCACATTCCATTGCGAATTAATGACTTAACGGCGACCCTGTACGCACGGATTTTCCCGCAGAGGCTTGTTCCAGAGCGCTTTGTGCGTTGGAATTAATCATTTAGTGCAAGGCATGGGGTTTGAAGCTAGACGGGATTGCCAAATGTGCAAACTTTTTCGACGCTGACCGCGAACAAGCGCGCAATGATTTAAAGTGTGCGCCGTATTTAAATTCTAAATAAGCCTAAACTCGAACATCTGTCATGCGCTTGCGTTATGAGCATGGCGAAATAGTGGCGCCGTAAACAAGCGCTACACTCGCTTAGTTAAATTAAGTTGGGTGCACAGTTGTCGACTCAAGTCGTTATTCAGTCAGGAGTACTCATGTCTCAAACAAGCGAGAAACTTCGCCTCAGCGGCCTGATCGCGCTGGTGGTGGGGTCCATGATCGGTGGGGGAATTTTCTCGTTGCCGCAGAACATGGCGGCACGTGCCGAAGTGGGCGCGGTGTTGATCGGCTGGGCGATCACTGCCGTGGGCATGCTGACCCTGGCCTTCGTGTTCCAGACCCTGGCCAACCGCAAACCGGAGCTGGACTCCGGGGTGTATGCCTATGCCAAGGCCGGCTTTGGCGACTACATGGGCTTTTCATCGGCCTGGGGTTACTGGATCAGCGCCTGGATGGGTAACGTCGGCTACTTCGTCTTGCTGTTCAGCACCCTCGGCTATTTCTTCCCGGCCTTCGGTCAGGGCAACACCCCGGTGGCCATCGGCTGCGCTTCGTTGTTGCTGTGGGCTGTGCATTTCCTGGTGCTGCGCGGCATCAAGGAAGCGGCGTTCATCAACCAGATCACCACCATCGCGAAAATCGTCCCGCTGCTGATGTTTATCGTGATCGCCGCCGTGGCGTTCAAGGCTGACGTGTTCACCCGGGATATCTGGGGCCTGGGCAACCCGCAGATCGGCGGGGTGGTGGAGCAGGTGCGCAACATGATGCTGGTCACCGTGTTTGTGTTTATCGGCATTGAAGGCGCCAGCGTGTATTCGGCGCGGGCCGAGAAACGTGCCGACGTAGGGCGAGCCACGGTGATCGGTTTTCTCGGCGTGCTGGCGCTGTTAGTGCTGGTGAATGTGCTGTCCCTGGGCATCATGAGCCAGCCGGAGTTGGCGGGGCTGCAGAACCCGTCGCTGGCCGGGGTGCTTGAGCGCATCGTCGGGCCGTGGGGCGCGCTGTTGATCAGCGTCGGGCTGGCAGTGTCGCTGCTCGGTGCGTTGCTGTCCTGGGCACTGTTGTGCGCGGAAATTCTGTACGCCACGGCCCATGACAAGACCATGCCGGCGTTCCTCAAAAAGGAAAACGCCAACCAGGTGCCGGTCAACGCGCTGTGGCTGACCAACTTGATGATCCAGGCATTCCTGGTGATCACGCTGTTTTCCCACAGCACCTACACCAAGCTGATCTACCTGGCTTCTTCGATGATTCTGGTGCCTTACCTGTGGTCGGCGGCGTACGCAGTGTTGCTGAGCGGGCGCGGCGAGACCTATCAAGACGCGCCCCGCGAGCGCCTCAAAGACTTGCTTATCGGCCTGATCGCCCTCGGTTATGCGATCTGGCTGCTGTATGCCGGAGGTCTGAAGTACCTGCTGTTGTCGGCGTTGCTCTATGCGCCCGGTGTGATCCTGTTCGCCCTGGCCAAGCGCGAACAGGCTCTACCGTTGTTTACCCACGTGGAAAAAGGCATTTTCAGCTGCGTGATCGCCGGCGCGGGCCTGGCGGCATACGGGTTATACAGCGGGGTATTGTCATTGTGACGGGCAGCCGTACGCCTGGACGGTCGATCACCACTGTGGCCGATGTGAACCCAATTCTACGGCCGGCCGATCCCATTGCAGCGGTGTGCCGTTGATGCTCACGGGGGGCAGCAGCCGGTGCGCCGGGCCCCAATGGGTGTGTTCGACCAGCAGCCCCAGGTCGCCTGGCTCCTCGGGCCTCAGCGCCGGTTCCTGTGGCGCTTGCCCTGCTTCCATCAGCAGCTTTGCCGTACGCGCCAGGGACAAGCGCACCGATCCACCACGTCCGGACTGCAAGCGTTCGCGCAATGCCTGCAGCGCGCTGGCGGCCATGAGGTAGCCGGTGCCGTGGTCCAGCGCCTGCACTGGCAACGGCAGCGGTTTGTCCGCCTGTTGCCAGGCCATGCCCGCCTCGGCGATGCCGCAGCTCATCTGCACCAGGCTGTCGAAGCCGCGGCGGTTGCGCCATGGGCCGCTCCAGCCATAGGCGTTAAGGCTCACGTCGATCAGGCCGGGGGCCAGGCGTTGCAGGCTGTCGGCGCTGTAGCCCAAGCGTTCGAGGGCGTCGGCGCGATAACCGTGGAACAAAAGGTCGGCGTCCTTGAGCAAGGCTTCGAACAGCTGCCGACCATCCTGGGTTTTCAAATCCAGCCGCGCGCAGCGTTTGCCCAGGGTCATTTCCGGCACCACGCCCGGTTCGTCCCAGGTCGGCGAGTCGATGCGCAGCACATCCGCCCCCAGCCCGGCCAGGAAGCGACTGGCCACCGGGCCGGCCAGGACGCGGGTCAGGTCCAGCACCTTGAGCCCTGCCAGCGGGCGGGCCACCGAGCCGCGCCAGGGTTTGGCCGTGGTGGCCGCAAACGTCTGACGCTGCACCAGTGCCTCGGCATTCACCGCCTGCCCTTGGGGATGTTGCTGCCAGGCCGACCCGGTACGCATCTGCGCGGCACAACCGCCGGCCTCGACCATTGCCTGCTCCAGTTCCGCGGCCTTCCAGGCGGCGACCTTGCCGGCCATCTCGGTGCGATCACGGACCTGGCCCAGCACCTGCTCGGCGGCGGCACGGTGATGGGGTGCATTGGTGTGCAGACGAATCCAGCCGTCGGCGCTGGCGTAATCGCCGGCCACCGGGTCCCACAGCGGCGGCACATGCCAGCCCCGCGGGCGCAGTGAGGACGAGAACCACCAGGACGCCAGACGTCGGTCCACGCTGACGTCGGGCAGGCGGCCGGTCTGTTGCCGGATCAGCTCGGCCACGGCCTGGCCGGCGGCGCCGAGGCCGGCGCAGGCCAGGTCGGTCACGGCGAAGGCCGAGGGCAGGGCGCCGGCGCCGGTCAGAGGCAGCGGCGTTTGCGGTAGATCGAGCGCGGCTTGGATGGAAGTCAGCAGGTCAGTCATCAAAGGCCCTCCGGGAGAAGGACCACTATAGAAGATCAGCCGGCGGGTGTGACAACCCCGGGTTGCAGCGGCAGGTCGAGGCTGGCGATAAAGCCGCCGGTCGGGTGATTGGCCAGCTCCAGGCTGCCGCCGTGGCGTTCCGCCGCTCGCCGTGCGATCGCCAGGCCCAGCCCGTGGCCCTGGGCGGTCTGGCCTGGGGCGCGGTAGAACGGCTCGCCCAGTTGGCTCAGGTGTTCGGCATCAACCCCGGGCCCATGGTCGCGCACGCTGATCACAATGCGCTCACCCAGACGCTGGGCCTGTAATTCGATGGGCTGGCCCGCAGGGTTGAAGCGCTGGGCATTGCGCAGCAGGTTATCCACCGCCCGCTCGATCATGGTCGGCCAGCCCTTGAGGTGCAGGTCGGCGTCGGTGGTCAGGCGTACCACTTGGTCGGGTGCGCTGAGCTGGGCATCTTTTTGCAAGGTTTTGAGCAACGTGTAGAGGTCCACCTCTTCGGCGCTGGCGTTGTCGGCGTCAACGCGGGCCAATACCAGAATCTCGCTGATCAGCGCCTCCAGGCGGTCGCATTCGCGGGTCAGGCGCGGCCAGAGTCGCTCGCGTTCTTCGGGGCTGGCGCGTTCGGCCAGGGCCAGGGCGATACGCAGACGCGCCAGGGGCGAGCGCAGTTCGTGGGACACGTCGCGCAACAACTGGCGCTGGCTGCCGATCAAGCTTTGCAGGCGGGCGCCCATGCGGTTGAAGTCGGTGGCCAATACGCCGAATTCATCGCGCCGATTGGCCAGGCGCGCCAGGCTGTTCTGTTGGTAGGTGGCCTGGCCCAGGTCGTGTACCGCGCCGCGCAGGCGGCTGAGCGGACGGGTAATGGACAAGGTGACGAACAGGCTGAACAGCGTCAGCACCACCAGGGCGATGGCCAGGGCGCTCAAGGGCCAGGCCAGGCTGCTGCGATGCCATTCGTCGAGTTCCGGATGAGGAATGCGGTAGATCAGCAAATAGGTGTCGCCGGTTTTGTCGCTGGTGTACTCGGCGGTCAGGCGGCGCCAGGGCAGGTGGCCGTCCTTGCTGTCGTTTTGCCGGGCTTCGAACGCCGCGGCGCGACGCGGAAAGGTGCCGCGCACCACCGGGTCGCCGCTTTCGTTCAGCACTTGCACATCAATGTGATACTGGCGCTTGCGTTGCTGCAGCAACTCCTGGGCCGCGTCCTCGCCCTGGGCCTCGTAGAGTTGGGTCCACTCCTGGGCCAGGTTGTTGAGGCCAGGGTGGCGGCTGAGAATCCATGCATCCTGATTGAGCATGTGCCCCAGCAGGATCGACAAACCGGCAACCAGGGCGATGGCCAGCCAGAAACTCGCCAGGATCCGCCAGAACAATGAACGCACAGGACACCCTCAAACAGGAAAAGCCCAGTGGCGTGGGCCACTGGGCTGGGAGATTAACGCCAGAGCATTATTGCGCTTTTTGCGGCTGTTGCGCTTTCCAGGCCTGGAATTGCTGCCACTCGGCCCGACGCTCGGCTTGTTTTTTGACGATCTCGTCGTACTTCTTCTGCTGGTCGGGCTTGAGCAGGTTACGGATATCGGCCTGGGTTTTCTGACGCCCGGCATCGATTTCATCCTGCATGGCTTTCTGGTCGGCGGCCGGGAGTTTGGCCAGGTACTTTTTGACCAGATCCTTGCGAGCGTGCCATTGATCGCCCATCAGCTTGCCGATCTGCTCACGCTGTTCTTTGCTCAGGTCCAGTTGGCTGAACGGACCGCCTTTGCCGCGCGGACCGTGTTCGCCGTGACCCGGGCCACCCATCATGTGGCCTTCAGGACCGCCCATCGGGCCTGGTGTCGGGCCTTCCGGCATGGCCATGGCGACAGTGGGCAGGGCTGCGGCGAACATCAAAGCGATAAGGGTCTTGCGCATGGTGATTCTCCTGTCTCTATTCCGGTGAATCCGGATGTGAGTAGGTTACGCAGACCAAGGTCAGCGGCGGTCAGGTGTGGGTAAAGCTTCGGTAAAGAGCCATACGATGGGCGCTGACATAACTTAAGCGTGCTCTTTTGTAACAGCGCTGCCACGTTCATCATGAATACGGGCATACTTCGGCGCCTGGGCTGTATGCATATACAGTTAAACTAAATATTGCAGGAACGAATGCTTGTACTTGTGTCAACTACAATTTGACGAGGGCTTGGCCCTATGCAACATTTGCCCTCAATTCAACCCACCAAAATGTTGAGTTCTAAACTTATAAGGGAGGCGTATGGAGTACAGAACTGCAGACGACGTCCTGCGCGCTCACTGGGATGGTCGCTTGCCGGTAAGTCCAAAGAACATTGCCGAGGCGATGGGAATAGAAGTTGAGGCGCTTACCCCGGATGAGCCCGAAAAGTGGCGTGCCACTGAAAGCGGGCATTATTCTTTTCGCGGTGGCAACCCGCTGATTACCTATAACTTCATGGACGCTCCGGTCAGGCAACGTTTCACTATTGCGCATGAGATCGGCCACCACGTATATGGCGACCTGGACGCGCCGCGAGACACCTCGGAGCAGTTCAGCGCCAAGTCGCGGGACCCCAGGGAAGTGGCGGCCAACCGCTTTGCCGCAGCGCTCCTGATGCCGGCGGCATTGGTCAAACATATGGTCATTGAGCAGCGAATCACCGATATCGCAAAGTTGGCCAGTGCGTTCGGGGTCTCTACGGCTGCGATGGAGTTCCGGCTCAAGGCGATTGGGCTTTTATGATTGATAGCAGCGACGATCTGTCTGGCGGCGAGGCTGATAATCCTGGCCTGATCAGTGACTATTTGAGAAGAGAAGCCTGGCGGTTCAGGTGGGAAAAGCGCCTGACCAATGTGACTGTCGCGTTAATCCTATTGTTTTACCTGGCGCTGCTGGGCTTCGTCTTTCTTGGGAATATTCGAATCTCAGCCGGTGTCTGGTATTTCTTCGCCGCCGTTCGCCCGCACAGCGCGGGAGATATTCCGATCATCGTGTCCCTCTCTACAGTGCCTACGCTGCTGCTTATTGCACTGTTGCGCTATTTCCACCATCGGCCCAAAGCTGACCAGGATGATTTACAGGCACCGTTGCCCATCAGCGTCGAGGCTGCCAAGGCAATAATAAAAGCTACTACGGACGCGATGAAAAACAATTGAGATGAACAGTGAGTAAATGCCCGGCCAACATGCCGGGCTTTTTAATCTACAGGCTGTAGTAATAGCCACGGCTGCGCAATGCCACGATGCGTGGCCGGCCATCAGGGTGCGGGCCGATCTTTTTGCGCAGGTTGCTCACGTGCATATCCAGGCTGCGGTCGTACAGGGTGAGCTTGCGGCCCAGGGCGATCTGCGCCAGTTCCTGTTTGTCCAACGGCTCGCCGGGCTGGCGAAGCAGGGCTTCGAGCAGGCGGCTCTCGGAAACGGTGAGGGTGAATTCCTGTTCATCGATGCTGACCACGCCGCGTACCGGGCTGAAACACAGGTCGCCCAGTTCGAGCTGGGTCGACACGGCGGCCGGGTGACTGCGGCGCAGCACAGCGCGCAGGCGTGCAGTCAGTTCCCGAGGGTCGCAGGGTTTGGCCAGATAATCATCGGCGCCCAGCTCCAGGCCGAGGATGCGGTCCAGCGGTTCGCCACGTGCCGAAAGCATCAGCACCGGCAACTCCGGGTGGTCGGTGCGTAACTGCTTGAGCAACTCCAGGCCGCTGCCGTCGGGCAGCATCACGTCCAGCACCACGGCAGCCGGGGCGCTGTCGGCCAAGGCCTTGCGCGCACTCAGGCCATCGTGACACGCACGCACCTGGAAGCCTTCCTGGCTCAACCAACTGGTCAGCAGCTCGCAGAGCTCCTGGTCATCATCTATCAGTAACAGCTCGCTCATGACTCACTCAATTTAGCCATTGTCGACGACGCCGGTGCCCGCCGCTGGCGAAGATCCCGCACAACAGGGCAATCAGAGCGACGGCGCCGCCGGTGACAAACCACTGTTGTTGCTCGGTCAGCCATCGGGTCAAGCCGCCGCCCTGTGCGTCTTTGAGTTGCTGGGCCAGGCGTTGGTTCTCTTGGCGAAGGCGGCTCAGTTGGGCGCTTTCGCGGGTCGCATCGGCGCTTTGCAGTTGCTTGCTCAGTTCTTCACGCTGCCGTTCGCTGTCTTTCAAGCGTTGCTGCAACTCGGTGATCTGGGCGCCGGCACTCAAGGACAAAGGCGTGGAGCCGCCGGTGTTTGAGGGGTCTTCCGCGTGGGCCTTGGCCCCGATCATTAACACTGCCAACAGACACAACTGACGTAAGCGCATCGGAACTCCTGATTCCACACGAATATTCAGAAAGTTGTCGGCAGGTTACCGGGAATAATGAGCAATTAGGAGTGTGCCGAACGCAATAGGTTCGGCACGCCTGCAGGTTAAGGCAGGACTTGCTTGAAAGGCTTGATCACCACGCTGTCATAGACGCCCGCCGCGACGTATGGGTCGGCGTCGGCCCAGGCCCTGGCTTCAGCCAGGGTTGGGAACTCGGCGACGATCAGGCTGCCGGTAAAACCGGCCTCGCCTGGGTCATTGCTCTCGATGGCCGGGTGCGGGCCGGCCAGCACCATACGCCCTTCGGCCTGCAGTTGCTTGAGGCGTTCGACATGGGCCGGGCGCACGGACATGCGTTTTTCCAGGGAGTGGGCAACATCGGTGGCAATGATGGCGTAGAGCATGTCAGTCCTCGGTTTTCGGCGTGGTGGGGTCGGTGTCATGCAGATGGCGCGAGAGGTAGATGCCCTGGCCGATCAGGAACAGCACGGTCATGCCCAGGCTGCCGAACACTTTGAAGTCGACCCAGTAATCCTGGAATGTGAAGGCCACAAACAGGTTGGCGGCCCCACAGAAGATGAAAAACGCAATCCACGCCACGTTCAAGCGGGCCCAGACCGGCTCCGGCAGGGTCAGCGCATGGCCCATGATCCGCTTGATCAGCAGCCGATCGCCGATGAAGTGGCTACCGATGAACGCCAGGGCGAACAGCCAGTTCACCACCGGGGCTTTCCATTTCAAGAAGGTTTCGCTGTGGAAAGCCAGGGTCAGGCTGCCGAAGACCAGGCACGCGACCAGGGTCAGCCATTGGCTTTTTTCCAGTTTGCGCTGGGAGATGAAGAGGGCGCCGTAGACCACAATGGAGCTGATGATCAGTACTGCGGTGGCGCTGTAGATGCCTCCGAAGGTCAGCTCATGGCCGGCGATATCGATGACCCTGGGGTCGAGTTTGTAAACGATGAAAAACAGCAACAGCGGGATGAAGTCGATGAATTGTTTCACAGTAAGAGCCAGAAGCTGGATGTGTCGGCATAATAACAAACATCCTTGGCAGCGAAAGCGCCACCTGACTTGAGGTTACACACCCCCGTGAATGTTGATTTGCACTGCCACAGCACGGCCTCCGACGGCGCCCTGGCGCCCGCGGTACTGGTTGCGCGGGCATATGAGCACGGGGTGCGAGTCCTGGCGTTGACCGACCACGACACCCTTGAAGGCCTCGACGAAGCCCGCGCGGCGGCCCAGGCCCTGGGCATGCAACTGGTCAACGGCGTGGAATTGTCCTGCACCTGGGGTGGCGCCACTATTCATGTACTGGGCTACGGTTTCGATCAGCAGGCCGCGCCGCTGGTCAAGGCCATCGCCGATTTGCACGATGGGCGCTGGCTGCGGTCCGAAGAAATAAGCCGCAAGCTCAGCCTTAAAGGCATGCCTAACGCCCTCGACGGTGCGCGAGCCATCCAGCAGGAACTGGGCGACAGCGGCAACGCACCGGCCCGTCCGCATTTTGCCGACTGGATGGTGCGCGAAGGGTTTGTGCGAGACCGGGCCGAAGCTTTTCGTAAATGGCTGGGCGCCGGTAAGCTGGGTGACGTCAAGCAACACTGGCCAACCCTGGAGGACACCGTCGACACACTGCGGGCCTCCGGTGCCTGGGTCAGCCTGGCGCATCCCTGGCATTATGATTTCACCCGCAGCAAACGTCGCAAACTGATTGGCGACTATATTGGAGCGGGAGGCCACGCCATCGAAGTGGTCAACGGGCATCAACCCGCCGAACAGGTCGGCAGCCTGGCGATTCTTGCCCGCGAATTTGGTCTGCTGGTCAGTGCCGGCAGTGATTTTCATGGCCCAGGCGGCTGGTCCGAGATTGGCGAATATCGGCCCGTCCCGGAAGATTTGCCGCTCTTGTGGGGGCGATTCAAGCATGACCCCATTATTGCCACCGTCTGAACAGGTAGAGCACGTGAGTCAATTCTTCCAGATTCATCCGGAAAACCCCCAGCCACGCCTGATTAAACAGGCCGTGGAGATCATTCGCGCCGGCGGCGTAGTGATCTATCCAACGGATTCGTCCTACGCGATCGGTTGCCAGATCGGCGACAAAAGCGCAGTCGAGCGTGTCAGACGCCTGCGTCAGCTGGACGACAAGCACAACTTTGCGCTGATCTGCAGCGACCTGTCCCAACTGGGCCTGTTCGCCAAGGTCGATACTGGCACGTTTCGACTGCTCAAGGCGCACACGCCGGGGCCTTACACCTTTATTCTCAACGCTACCCGCGAAGTGCCGCGCCTGCTGCTGCACCCCAAGAAGCGCACCATCGGCCTTCGCGTGCCGGAACATCCGATTGCCCTGGCGCTGCTGGCCGAGCTGGGGGAGCCACTGATGAGCGTATCGCTGATCATGCCCGGTGAGACCGAGCCGCTGGAAGATCCGTACGAGATGCGTCAGCTCCTGGAAAAACAGGTGGACCTGATCATCGACGGCGGTTTCGGCGGCGCCAAGGCGTCCACCGTGATCAATCTGGCAGACGGCGAGCCGGAAGTGATCCGGATCGGCTGCGGCGACCCCGCGCCCTTCATGGCCGAGGCCTGAATGTCGGCCGTGGAAACCGTCGATCCCCAGGCAGGCGCCCAGCAGGAACTGCCGTTCGCCATGGTCTACGGCCAGGCGGTCATGGAAATGCCGCTGGACCTGTACATCCCGCCGGATGCGCTGGAAGTGTTCCTGGAAGCGTTCGAAGGCCCGCTGGACTTGCTGCTGTACCTGATTCGCAAGCAGAACATTAATATCCTCGACATCCCCGTGGCGGAAATCACCCGCCAGTACATGGGCTATGTCGAGCTGATGCAGTCGGTGCGCCTGGAACTGGCGGCCGAGTACCTGGTGATGGCCGCCATGCTCGCCGAAATCAAATCGCGCATGTTGCTGCCGCGTTCGGAGACAGTGGAGGCCGAAGAGGATGACCCGCGCGCCGAACTGATCCGACGTCTGCAGGAGTACGAACGCTTCAAGGCCGCCGCCGAGGGCATCGACGGTTTGAGCCGCGTCGGCCGCGACGTGGTGGTGCCCAAGCTCGACGCACCCGAGGCCCGCGCGCGCAAGCTGTTGCCGGACGTGAGCCTGGAGGAATTGCTGATGTCCATGGCCGAGGTGCTGCGCCGTGGCGACATGTTTGAAAGCCACCAGGTCAGCCGCGAAGCGCTGTCTACCCGCGAACGCATGAGCGATGTGCTGGAACGCCTTAAAGGCGGCGGTTTCGTGCCGTTTGTCGAGCTGTTCACCGCTGAAGAAGGGCGCCTGGGGGTGGTGGTGACCTTTATGGCGATCCTTGAACTGGTCAAGGAATCCTTGGTCGAGCTGGTCCAGAATGAGCCTTTTGCGGCTATCCACGTGCGGGCGCGAGCCGAATAAAGAGCTGAAACGATGAATCTGACTGAACCCCGCGAACTGGCGCCGCTGCTGGAGGCCTTTCTCCTGGCCTCGGGTAAGCCGCAGTCCCTGGAGCGCCTGTTCGAACTGTTTGAAGAGGCCGAACGCCCCGAGCCGCCGGTGTTCAAGAAGGCCCTGGAAATTCTGCGCAAATCCTGCGACGGCCGTGCCTTTGAACTGCGCGAAGTGGCGTCGGGTTATCGCTTGCAGATCCGTGAGAAATTTTCCCCCTGGGTTGGCCGATTGTGGGAAGAGCGCCCGCAGCGCTACTCGCGGGCGATGCTGGAAACCATGGCGTTGATCGCCTATCGGCAGCCGATTACCCGTGGCGAGATCGAGGATGTGCGCGGCGTGGCAGTCAACAGCCATATCGTCAAGACATTGCTGGAGCGTGAGTGGATTCGCATCGTCGGCTACCGCGACGTACCGGGAAAACCGGCGATGTTCGCCACCACCAAGGTGTTCCTGGACCATTTCAACCTGAAGAATCTCGACGACCTTCCGCCGCTTGCCGAATTGCGCGAAATGGAGGCCGAACCGGTTCTGGATTTCGACGACGCACCGGTGCCCGCGAGTTTGCAGGAACTGGCCGATGCCACGGCCGAGCCGGAAGAGCCGAAGGACGAGACCAGTTTCCATACCTTGCTGCTGGAACTGGACGACATGGAGCAGGGCATCAAGACCGACTTTGATGATTTGCTGCGTGATGGGGCGGCCGAGCCGGAAACCCGGATGAGCGTGGAGGTCGAGCCTGAACCTGAGGAAGATATCCTTGGCGTGGCACAAGCCCGTGAAAAACTCCTGGCCGCCGTCGCCGCCCTCGAACAGCCGCCCCTGAGCGACGAAGAAGACGAAGCCCGAGCCCTGGCCGAAGCCATCGAGAACGAACGCCGCCAGCTCGAAGACTGACACGGTCCAATGTGGGTGCAACCCCCTCCCGCATCGGTTCTCTGGTGCTTTGGGCATCACCGGTCGGCGGAAAAGCAAATGACCTGGCGCTAATCGACTAGTCTCTGATGCGCAATGCGCGCCATGCGCGTATGATTCGCGACCCTTTGCCGAGCTATTCGGCCAAAGCCCCGCTTTCAATACCCTTCAGGCCACGCCTGAATCGACCCACCGGGAGGTGCTTAAGATGAACGACAAAGACCAGAACGACAGTCAGGAAATCGGCCCAGCAGGCGAAAAACTGCAGAAGGTGCTGGCGCGTATCGGCGTGGGCTCGCGCCGTGACGTCGAAGCCTGGATCACCCAGAAGCGCATCAAGGTCAACGGCGTCGAGGCCACCCTTGGCCAGCGCGTCGACCTGCACGACGCAATCACCATTGATGGCAAGGTCATCAAGCGTGAAGAGGCCGCCGAATCGGTGCGCCGCGTGATCATGTACAACAAGCCCGATGGCGAGATCTGCACCCGTGACGACCCGGAAGGCCGTCCGACCGTGTTCGACAAGATGCCCAAGCCCAAAGAAGGCCGCTGGATCAACATCGGTCGTCTCGACATCAACACCACCGGCCTGCTGATGTTCACCACCGACGGTGAGCTGGCCAACCGCCTGATGCACCCGTCCTACGAGATGGACCGTGAGTACGCCGTGCGTGTGCGTGGCGAAGTCGACGACGAAATGATCGAACGCCTCAAGGCCGGCGTGGTGCTGGAAGATGGCCCGGCCAAGTTCACCGACATCAAGCAGGCTCCGGGCGGCGAAGGTTTCAACCACTGGTACCACTGCGTGGTAATGGAAGGCCGTAACCGTGAAGTACGTCGCCTGTGGGAGTCCCAGGGCCTGGTGGTCAGCCGCCTCAAGCGCGTGCGTTTCGGCCCGGTGTTCCTGAACTCCGACCTGCCGATGGGCCGCTGGCGCGAAATGAGCCAGTACGAAGTCGATATTCTCAGCGCCGAAGTCGGCCTGACCCCGGTGGCGATGCCGCAGATGAACGCCAAGAGCAAAGACAAGCTTGAGCGTATGCAGCGTAAATCGTCGCGTCCGGTGGCGCGTACCGAACGTGTGGCGCGCACCCTGCGCCCGGCGCTCAATGCACCGGCGACCGGCGGGCGTATCTCCCGCGAGCCGCAGATCGAAGGCGAGCGTCGCCCGACCGCACCGTCGCGCCAGGAAGGCGAGCGTGCACCACGCACTCCGCGGCCAGCCCCGGCCGGCGGTCGCAGCAACCGTGGTGAAGCCGATCGCCCGGCCGACAGCGCCAGCACCAAGCGCCCAGCCAAGCCGGCAGCGAACAAGCGCCCCGGCCCTAAACTGGTGGCGGACGAGCCGTCGGGCAAGCGTCGCGGCGCCCCGGCCGGTTCCGGCCAGCGTCCAGGGTTTGGTCGTAAGAAGCCTTAAGGGCAGCGGTAAGTTTTTAGCTGCAAGCTGTAAGAAGAAGCGCTAGCCCTTACGGGTTGGCGCTTTTTTTTGCTTGTGGCTTGCGACTTGCAGCTGGCGTTAGAACGCAAACCTGCCATCGAACACGGGTTTGTCATCCAGCGCCAACACCCCGCTGGCAAAGATCAAATCCAGGTGATGGCTGCCTTTCTGCCCACCCCCCAGTCCCAGATGCAGACCGCAATGGCGCTCCTCGAAACCGGCATTGCGCGCGTAGAGGTCCTTGACGCCTTCATTGGTGCCGATCCCCAGCTCCTCCACACGGCGGTTGGACGGGTTGGCGTTGAGGTATTTGTTGAAGTCATCCGCCAGCCCCGGCACGTCGCTGGCCACGCTGCAGATGGTGGAGTTCTCGATCCACAGCTCCAGGGGCGATTGCAGCACGCCGTATTTGCGCGCAAAAGGGATGGTGCTGAGAAAGGTGCCGATGAATCGCACCTGGCCATTGATCGCCTCACTGTGGGTGGCAATCTCGCCGGGCGCCAGGTCGTGGTTGCCGACGCCGTTAATATTCGTCCACTTCTTGATGCTGCTCAGCGGCGCTTCAAGGCGTGAGCCGTGCTTGTCGGTAAAGCTCAGCACGTTGGCCTGGCCCATACGCCGGATCAGCGTGGCGTTGAGGTCGGCGATGCGCTGGGGCTCGACACTGAAGGTATCGTAGAAATAGTCGCCGTAATCCTTGAACAGCAGGGACTTCTTCCAATGCTCGGCCATTACGTCTTGCAGGGCGCGAATAAAATCCGGGCCTTCTGCGCGTGGGTTGGGCAGCGTGGAAGAGTCGTACAGAAACAGGTACAGGTCACAGGCGTCGATGGCCTGGGCCAGGGCATCGCTGGCGGTCAAGTCCAGGCGCTGCACTTGGAAATTGAAGCGGCCGGCGCTGCCTTGGGTGATGGCCTGTGCGATGGCGTCGTAGCGTTCGGTGTGGCCCAGCAGCACGGTCGGGCAGTTCACGCCGTTAAGGGCCGGGTGATGGGCGAGGTAGTAGAGAAAATGTTCGACGGCGCGGGCCTTGTCCATGACGGGTGTCCTTGTATGCCTTGGGTAAGGAAGCAGGTGCCGTGCACAGCACCTGCCGGATGCCTGTCGAGGCTTAGAAAGGCCACATCGCGGTGCCAAACGGCACAACGGCGTCGGCTTGCATCATTTCAACGGCGGCCTCATGGGTCGGCGCTTCAAACCAATCGTCGAGTTGCAGTTCGGTTTCCAGGTCGTTTTCCAGTACTTGCATGGTGTATCTCCTAGAGGACGTTGTTTGAGAACGGCTTGCCAGCGGCATCGCTGGGCAAGTGGGAAACCTAGGTGAGGGTGTTTCAGAATGCAAAAAATTTATTGACACGGTTTCATTTGGATTTTTTGTTCTGATTTTTTGCGTGATTGTTTTTTTGAGAAAATTCAAAAGGCTGCGATTACCAATTCTGAGGAAATTTCCTACCGTCAATTTCTATTAAATTTACAGCTGTAACGCAGAATTTCCGTGCTGTAACGATTAATTTACGTATTGATCGAGACAATATTGAACATTCTTACCCTGTAAGGAATGCCTGACAGATCGTCGCACGTGTCAGGCGATGGCCGCCGCAGGCTGTCGAGCCGTGTACAATGCGCGCGTTTTACTGTGACGCCCATTGCGTGCCTACGCAAAAGGCCAAGACCTCAGGGTTCACCCACCCTGATCACTCCGCCTGGCCACGAGCCGGACGGGTTCGATTTCGTCACAGATAAAAACAAACAGGTGACGCATGACCATTAGAAAAACGCTGTACTCCTGGTGCCTGCGCTGGGGTTTGAGCGGCGCTGCTTGAGCAGAGATTCAACGCAGCAACGTGCATTCAACATCATCAAACCTTGCGTGAGACCTTTTCCATGAGTGGACCCCATTCCTCTTCAGGCGAACTGAAACGTGGCCTGAAAAACCGTCATATCCAGTTGATCGCCCTGGGCGGCGCCATCGGCACCGGCCTGTTTTTGGGCTCGGCCGGCGTGCTTAAATCCGCCGGGCCGTCGATGATCCTGGGTTATGCCATCTGCGGCTTCATTGCGTTCATGATCATGCGCCAGCTCGGCGAAATGATCGTGGAAGAGCCGGTCGCCGGTTCCTTCAGCCATTTTGCCCACAAGTACTGGGGCGGTTTCGCCGGCTTTCTGTCGGGCTGGAACTGCTGGATTCTGTACATTCTGGTGGGCATGTCCGAGCTGACGGCTGTCGGCAAATACGTGCATTACTGGTGGCCGGAGATTCCAACCTGGGTCTCGGCGGCGGCGTTTTTCGTGCTGATCAACCTGATCAACCTGGCCAACGTTAAAGTCTTTGGCGAAGCCGAATTCTGGTTCGCGATCATCAAGGTGGTGGCCATCGTCGGCATGATCGCTTTGGGCAGCTACCTGCTGGTCAGCGGCAGCGGCGGTCCGCAAGCCTCGGTGAGCAACCTGTGGGAGCACGGCGGCTTCTTCCCCCATGGCGTCGGCGGCCTGGTGATGGCCATGGCGATCATCATGTTCTCCTTCGGCGGCCTGGAAATGCTCGGTTTCACCGCTGCCGAAGCCGATCAGCCACGCACCGTGATCCCCAAGGCGATCAATCAGGTGATCTATCGCATCCTGATTTTCTACATCGGCGCCCTGGTGGTGCTGTTGTCGCTGACGCCGTGGGACAGCCTGCTGGCCACGCTGAATGCGTCCGGCGACGCCTACAGCGGCAGCCCCTTCGTGCAGGTGTTCTCGATGCTGGGCAGCAACACCGCGGCACACATCCTCAACTTCGTGGTGTTGACGGCGGCGTTGTCGGTGTACAACAGCGGCACCTACTGCAACAGCCGCATGCTGCTGGGCATGGCCGAGCAAGGCGATGCGCCCAAGGCCCTGGCCAGGATCGACAAGCGCGGCGTGCCGGTGCGTTCGATCCTCGCCTCGGCGGCGGTGACCCTGGTGGCGGTGCTGATGAACTACTTCATCCCGCAACACGCGTTGGAGCTGCTGATGTCGCTGGTGGTAGCCACGCTGGTGATCAACTGGGCGATGATCAGCTTTTCCCACCTCAAGTTCCGCCAGCACATGAACCGCACTGGCCAGATGCCGCTGTTCAAGGCGCTGTGGTACCCGTACGGCAACTATGTGTGCCTGGCGTTCGTGGTGTTTATCCTGGTGATCATGCTGATGATCCCGGGGATTCAGGTGTCGGTGTACGCGATCCCGGTGTGGGTGGCGTTTATGGCGGTGTGTTATTGGATCAAGAATAAGCGCAGTGCTGAAGCGGTGTTGGCGACGGCGGGAGCGGCGTTAAAGTAAGCAAAATATGCGGGCTGTGTGAAGACGCTGCCTACACCAGCTGAAAGCAAACGCCCTGACTTGTCGGGGCATTTGCTTTTCAGGGTTTTAGACACAAAGGAGAAGTGTTCTTCGTTGAAAGGGCTCTTAGTCTGTATCACTCGTGTGCATGTTCGTAATCAAACGCAATGAAGTAGTCGTTTTCTGAAAAAGTAATCTCATGAAAGAAGTACGCTTGGATCAGTGATAACCACTCCTGCCGCAGTTTAAACATGCCGTTATTGACGTCCTCGTTTACTGACAACCCGAGCTTGGAAATCACGGAGTAATCGTCTCCTAAATCCGCCGAGTGCTCCGTTCCGCGTAGCCACTCTGTGGTTCTGTCGAACCATTCCAATCTCACTTTGAGTCCCATGTGGCTCCTTCGCGGAACCGGCCACTCGCTACCAGTACATACTCAGTATGGCCAAGGCCCCTGGTGGTGGAATGATATCTGATAGTCATAGTTGTCTTGTTTTACCTCATGTTTGAAGTGAGGTTGTAGGACCGCTATCCACTTTTTCTTAAGATCGTAAGCGCCATCGAAAATTTGATAGTCTTTCTCTAGCTCAAGTGAAGAAAGTATCGAATGAGCATCTTCAAATATAGTTGACGGTTCTTCTCCAACTCCGAAACCGGTAGGCTTTTCAAACCATTCGAGCATGACTCTGAGGCTCATAGGTGTTTTTCCTCACAGGTGTTTTTTGATGTTTCTCTTTGGGTTTGGCTGTTTTGTTCTTTCGCCAGTTATATGATTGAACGCACCAATATGGCTCCCGTCACTTATCAAGTAAACTTCCAGCTCCCCTTCTGCCGAGTCCCATTCAAAGGTTTTTCTGTTTTTGGCATCCGTCCATCGTTTCCGTACACCCGCACCTCCCTGCTTTGGGGTCATTCCTTTTATGTTCCTCAAACCAGGGAAACCGGTGATTTGTTCCGCAGTCGGCGCCGTGTGATAACCATGACCGAGTGCCGGAAGTGTTTTTCTTCGAACACTCACCACCACATACAGCGGCCGAACCCCCGACTCCACCGGGAACACCAGAATAAAATCCCGATATTGCGGCGGATATACCGGGTTCACCAGAATCTGTGCCGCCTTCTCCGTCGGTGGGTAAATCCAGATCACCGGCGCTTGCGGTGCAGCCTCCAGAGCCGGAATACCCAGCGTGTCACTTGGATCAACGGCGGGAGTCCAGATCAGTTCAACACCCTCACCCAAATCCGCAACAAACTGCTCGTCACGGCTTTGGAACTGCACCACATCGATCATCTGCCAGGCGGCATGGTTGCCTGTGTAAAACCCATAACCCCTGAGCGTGCCGTCCTCACGCTGCTCAATTTGCAGTCGCATCTGCGACCGCGCTCGCTGCATCGAGCGCAACTGCTCTTCGCTATATAACGCGCTATCGCCCAACTTTCCCGGCCAAGCCAACCCCACTACACCGGCCAATAAGCCGGCGGCCATAGACCCGGCTGCGGCAATGGCCGATTCCACCACCGCCGTACGCAACGCCAACTGCCCCAAACCGACCGGCAAGGCGCTGCCACCGATCTTGCGCAAGGCCACCGCGCCCCGGGCGTCCACTTCCCGCCCACCCAACAGGCTGAAATGACCGTACTCGCTGATCAACTCCAGCGGTACGTAACCGGCGGGGTCCGTGTAGTGAGTGAGGCCATCTGGCAGTTGGCAGGGTTTGAGGAAGGTGCAGCCGGGAGGCTTGGCCGGCTTGGGTGTTGGGGCTGGGGCTGGGGATGGGATGAATAAATCGATAGGCGGCGAATAGGGCGCACGCGATGGCTGCGGGGTGAGGATTCGCCGTTTGAGTTGTTCTTCTTCGGTGATCGGGTAGGCACGTTCAGACATGACGGGCTCACTTCCTTGTATGGGGGAGTGAGCCTACGAGGGAGGATCAAGGAGCTGGAATCAGCATATTCGATGATAAGCGTGGGAAAAGTAGACGCAAAATTCAGCTTGTTTCGAATATATTTTTTTATTGCTGAGTTTGTACACACCCTGCCCCAAGGGGCTGACAGCGTTTCCCGATGCGGTACTCAGTCCGCTCAGTTAAAGGCGGGGCGCAAAAGCGTAAGCGCTGGAAAGATCGCAAGGGACGCATTTATGAGTGGGACTATGAGAATGGCCGGGTTGAACTTTACGACAAGCAAGGCAAACATCTTGGAGATTTCCCCCCCTGATACGGGAGAGCGCACAAAGGACGCCGAGCCAAGCCGAACCACGCCAAAATAATCTTGATAGGAGCCTCAACATGCAGCATGAAATTCTTGCATTCGATAAAAAAACCGAGGGGGTGGCTTTCAGTATTGAAATTCCTGCCGACCAGTACGACAAATTATCGGACCTAATGTCCTGGAGTGAGCCTGAAGATGCGATCTATGAGTACGACCTATCACCAGAGCAAGTCGGCCTTCTTGAACGCATGACCGGCAAGACTTTCAATAGCCCGGACTACATTTTTCAGTTGTCTTGTAGTGAATGAGGCGATATGGCCGTGCTGTGTAGACGTGAAATGTATGGCAGCAGATGAAATAAGTGGGAACGCGTGCAACTGCGCGGCTCATGGCGTCCTGCCGTGGTTGTGAAAGTAGTCGCTTAAACCCGATGGTCATGTCACACATAAACACCACCCACGGCGGAATCTCATACACCGAGAGACATTCACCGGCTTTTTAAAATGACACCACTCATGTATTGATTCAAATCGAGAAAGTCTTGAAGGCTCCACGCGCGCGGCGGTAGCTTTACACCATTTTGCTGCAATGTTTTTGGAGTCAAGTTTTCATTGGGACGAAGGATGACCGAAGAGACAATTACGCCCGGATAATCAGTCAGGCGTTTTTTGAACGCGGAGGTTGTAAGGTCAGGTGTAGGCGGGCTGCTTTTCCCGGCCAGTGGTCCCGTTGCCTTGAGATCCGCTCCGTGGCACATGGCACATAGAGATTCTTGCCATTGGCAAGATCCGCGAAAGACTGCGAAGTTTGAATGAGTGATAAAGTGCCTAGCAAAGCGATCAAGGGTATTTTCATTTTACAGGTGGCTTTGTTGTCGATGTTGTTATCCACGTTTGGCTTATCCGTTGCCTAAGGTTTTTGAGTGATGCTGGTCATTTCCAACAACGTCCACCTGCCCGATGCCGAAATCGAGCTGACCGCCATCCGCGCCCAGGGCGCCGGTGGGCAGAACGTGAATAAGGTGTCGAGCGCGGTGCACCTGCGCTTTGATATTCCGGCATCGTCGTTGCCCGAGTTCTACAAGGAACGGCTGCTGGCACTGCGCGACAGTCGCATCACCAGCGACGGTGTGCTGGTGCTCAAGGCCCAGTCCTACCGGACCCAGGAGCAGAACCGCGCCGATGCGCTGGAGCGTCTGGTGGAGTTGATCCAGAGCGCCACCAAGGTGGAAAAGAAACGCCGCCCGACCAAACCCACCCTGGGTTCGAAAAAGCGTCGCCTGGAATCCAAGACCAAGCGCGGCAGCATCAAGGCCGGGCGCGGCAAGGTCGACTTCTAGGCGTCACGCGCTTCGCGGGCCTTGGGTGCCTGGCGGTACAGGTACAGGCTCAGCAGCAAGCCACCCAGCGCGGCGAGGGCGGCGAACAGGAAGATCGAGGCAAAACCGAAGCCCGCCGCGACTGCGCCGGCCAGCGGGCCGGTGATGCCCAGCGACAAATCGATGAACAACGAATACGCGCCCACCGCCGAGCCGCGACTGGACGCCGGCACCAGGTTGACCGCCTCCACTCCCAGCGCCGGGAACACCAGGGAAAAGCCGAAGCCGCTCAACGCCGCGCCCGCCAGGGCCAGGTGGGCGTCCGGGGCCAGCCACAGCAACAGCAGACCGAGGATCTCCACCGACAGGCAGGCAATCGCTACTCGAAACCCGCCGATGCGATTGATCAGGTTGCCGAACAACAGGCGCGCACCGATGAAACTGGCGCCGAACAGGCTCAATGCCCACACCGCGTTGTCCCAGTGCTGGGTGGTGTAATACAGCGTGATAAACGTCGCGATGGTGCCGAAGCCGATCGACCCCAGGGCCAGCGCGCAGCCGTGGGGCAGCACGCGACCCAGGACGTTCATGAAGGGCAGGCGCACACCGCTGACAATCGGCGCCGCGACTTTATTCCACGCCAGCAGCAAGCCCACGGCAGCCAGCAGGATAATGCTCACGCCCATGCTCCACAGCCCCAGGTGACTGACTAGCAGCACCCCCAGCGGTGCGCCGACCGCCAGCGCGCCATAGCTGGCGATGCCATTCCACGAGATGACCTTGGCGGTGTTGGCCGCGCCCACCCGGCCGATACCCCAGCCGATGGCGCCCGAGCCCACCAGGCTCTCCGCGCTGCCCAGCACCAGGCGGCCGATCAGCAGGCTGCCCAGGCTCAGCGCCGGCAGGCTGGAGAACCATGCGGCCAGCAGCATGAACACACCGCTCAGGCCGCAGCCCGCCAGGCCGATCAGCACGGCGCGCTTGCTGCCCAGGTTATCGATAATGCGCCCGGCGTAGGGGCGGCTGAGCAACGTGGCCAGGTATTGCACGCTGATTACCAGCCCGGCGATCACCGCGCCAAAGCCCAGTTCGCTGTGCACATAGCCCGGTAATACCGCCAGGGGAATGCCGATATTCAGGTAGCCGATAAAGGTGAATAAAACAATGGAAACAACTTGCAGCGTGACCGCCATGGGGCGCTGGGTATCGGGCATGGGAAAACGTCCACATTTGCAGCAGGTAAAGATAGGCTGCTAATGATACCGGTGCTTATGCCCGCGCAGGGCATCAAACCGCAAAAAACTCAGGATTGGGCAGGGCTCAGCAATTGCGTAGTCACCAGAGCGGCCAGGGCGTTTTCCTGAGTACCGAAGCGTTTGAGCAGCATGGCTTGTTTATCGGCGCTCAGGCGGTTCCACACCTCGACCATCTGCAAGGCAGCGTCGAGCAAGGCGGCATCCGGGGTGTCGGGGAGGGTATCGGTCATGGCGGGTATCTCGTGGCTTCAGGCAGTGTGGAAAGCGCTCAACGGTGCGCTTTCCACACGGTCTGGTACGGCGTCAGTCCTGGCGTTCGCTGTCGACTGGTTTGGCTTCTTTGGCCTCAGGCTGCTGGGCGCTGGCCTGCTGCGGTGTTGGCTGCTCAGTTTCGTGCAGGCTTGGGAAGGGGAGATTAGGGATCTCGTGCATCGTCGTCGCTCCTTGCAAAGTCTGTTTTTTCAATCGCAGGTGATTCCGCGCGTTCTACAAGCCTTCGCAGGATACAGCAGTGTAAATGACAAAAAGACTTTTATATCCACGCCACCTAGAACGGCACCTTGCCCAGAATCATGTCGCGGTACATCACAAAATCCCCCAACAGGCTGTAGAACGGGTGCTGGAAGGTTGCCGGACGATTCTTTTCATAGAAAAAATGCCCCACCCAGGCAAAGCCGTAGCCGGCAATCGGCACCGCCAGCAACAAGCCAAGCGAGCCCCTGCCAATGGCGTAGGCCAGGATGCCGATGACCAGAGTGGTGCCGATAAAATGCAGGCGGCGGCAGGTACTGTTGCCGTGCTCCTGCAGGTAGTACGGGTAGAATTCGGCGAAACTGTTGAATCGCTTGATGTTTTCCACGTTGGCCGGCCCTTTATTGTTATCCCGTCCGACGGGTGTTCGGCGGGGAGCTTATTTGAGTCTAGAGTGATCAGTGGTAACAGCCAGTGACAATAGATGCCACTTTAGTATCCTTGCCTTCCTGGCTGCCGTTTTGAGCCTGCTTTCATTAAGAAGACGCCATGAGCGAACGAACAACTTCTGCAAGCTGGGCGATGGGGATAGTCAAGGCGTTGGAAATGGACGGCCTGGATTGCCGAGCCCTGTTCAGGCAACTGGGCCTGGACTACGCCGCCCTGAGCGACCCCGATGCACGGTTCCCGCAGGATTCCATGACCCGCCTGTGGCAGCGTGCGGTCGAGCTGTCGGGCAACCCGGCGATTGGCCTGAACATGGGCAAGGTGGTGCGTCCGGCATCGTTTCATGTGGCCGGTTATGCGTTGATGTCCAGCAACACCCTGGCTGAAGGCTTTATGCGCTTGGTGCGCTATCAGCGGATCATCGCCGAAAGCGCCGACTTGAGTTTCCGCCTGTTACCCGAGGGCTATGCGCTGATTCTGACGGTGCATGGTGATCATCTCCCACCGACTCGACAGAGCGCCGAAGCGTCCCTGGCCAGCGCGCTGGCGCTCTGTGGCTGGCTGAGCGGGCGCTCCCTGCAGCCGCGCAAAGTTTTGCTGCAGGGTGAGCAACCGCTCGATCTGGCGCCTTACAAACAGGCATTCCACGCACCGCTGGAATTCAATGCGCCGTATGACGCGCTGATCTTTGAACGCGCCGATATGGACGCGCCGCTGCCCACCGCCAACGAAGCCATGGCGCTGCTGCATGATCGGTTTGCCGGCGAATACCTGGCGCGGTTCTCGGAAAGTCGCGTGACCCACAAGGCACGCCAGGTACTGTGTCGCTTATTGCCTCAGGGCGAGCCTAAACGCGAGGTGGTAGCCCAGACCCTGCACCTGTCGCAGCGCACCTTGCAACGGCGTTTGCAGGAAGAAGGCACCAGTTTCCAGGCCCTGCTCGACGACACCCGGCGGGAACTGGCCGAGCAATACCTGGCGCAGCCAAGCATGACCCTGCTGGAGATCGCCTACCTGCTGGGCTTTGCCGATCCGAGCAATTTCTTCCGCGCATTTCGCCGCTGGTTCGATGCCACGCCCGGCGAGTACCGGGCGCGGTTGCAGGACGCGTCGACCCTCAGTGGCGCCAGAACGCCGGGATACACAGAACAAAGACTGTGATGATTTCCAGGCGACCCAACAGCATGCCCAGCGACAGGATCCACTTGGCCGCATCCGGCAGGCTGGCGAAGTTGCCGGCCGGGCCGATGGTTTCCCCCAGGCCCGGGCCGACCCCGGACACGGTGCTGGCGGCGCCGGTCAGTGCGGTCATCCAGTCCAGCCCCAGCAGCGAAAGGGCCAGGGCGATGGCGCAGATGGTGATGGCGAAGAAAAACGAAAAGGTCAGGATCGAGCGCACGATCTCTTCGTCCAGGCGGTGGCCGTTGTACTTTTGCTTGATCACCGCGCGCGGATGAATCAACTGGTTCAAGTTGGCCTTGAGCAGGATATAGGCGACCTGGAAACGGAAGATCTTGATCCCGCCCGCCGTGGAGCCTGAGCAGCCGCCGATAAAACCCAGATAGAAAAACAGCATCAGTGAGAAGTTGCCCCACAGGCTGTAGTCTCCCAGCGCGAAACCGGTGGTGGTCACCACCGATGTGACGTTTAACGCTACGTGGCGCAAGGCCTCCAGCCAGTGCAGGTTGGTGGTCCACCAGTACCAGGTGCCGAGTACCAGCCAGGTGACCAGCAGCAAGCCAAGCAAGCCCTGCACCTGCTGATCCTTGATCAACGCCCGACGGTTGCCGCGCAACGTGGCGACATACAGGGTGAACGGCAGGCTGCCGAGGATCATCACCACCACCGCCACCCAGTGCACCGCCGGTTGTTGCCAATGGGCCAGGGACTGATCGGAGGTGGAAAAGCCGCCGGTGGAAATCGCCGACATCGCATGGTTGATCGCATCGAACAGGCCCATGCCGGCCCACCAGAATGCCAGGCTGCCGAGAATGGTGATGCCCACGTAAGCCGCCACGATCAGCCGCGCCACCATGTGCGAGCGCGGCATGACCTTTTCCGAGCGGTCCGAGGACTCGGTCTGGAACAGGCGCATGCCCCCAATCCGCAGCAGCGGCAGGATCGCCACCGCCATGCCGATAAAGCCGATGCCCCCAAGCCAGTGCAGCAACGAGCGCCACATCAGGATGCCCGGCGACATGCTGTCCAAGCCGCTTAACACCGTGGAACCGGTGGCGGTGATGCCGGACATGCTTTCAAAAAACGAATCGGTGTAGCTGATGTGCTGGGTCAGCAGGAACGGCAGCGCGGCGAACACGCACACCACCAGCCAACTGCTGACGGTGAGCAGGTACATGTCGCGCGGGCGCAGGTGCACCTGCTCGGGTCGGCCGGGGATCACCAGCGCCAGGCCGGCGACAAAGGTGATCAGGCTGGCCCACAGGAAGGATGGGAGGTCACTGGTGCGTTCGAAGATCACCAGGGTGGCCATGGGCACGACCATGGCGATCGCGAGGGTGATCAGGAAGATGCCGATGATGAAACCGATGATGCGCAGGGTCGGCAACGCCATGAAGTGAGCTCGGATGAGGGAACAGAGGCGCCATTCTACCTGGGGGGCAGGGCATGTAAACCGGTGCGGCGGATGGGCGAGCGACACATATGCAAAGCACGGACCACTGTCGGGTTCGTCAGCATGGGGTTCCTTATTCTGTTTAAGAGACCCACCATGCTGTTTGAGTCTTTAACCACCCCGTCGTTGATACGACGACTGAACGCCAATGACAACCCGTCACAAATGGCGTTGGTAGAGAAACTGTCGACCCTCAATCTCCAGCTCCTGGAAGAGCTGGCCCAGCAGCCCAGGTTCGAGACGTTTGTGCAGGACGAGTTTGACCGCCATTTCAGCGACCTGATGCCGCGCCTGGACGTGCGCAAGGACTATGTTCAGGGCGGCGAGGAACAAGCATTCGGGCAAACGACGTTACAGGATACGCTGGCCCCCTCGCCCTTGGCGCCGACAGTGCTGGACGTCGTGGTGCAACGTATCGTGACCGGCCAGGCGTCTACCCATGCCAGTCGCGATACCCGGTTCTATCGGACACCGGCCGACGAAGGCGATCCGCCGCTCATACCTGAACTGAACGGCCTGGCGTTCGATGGCTTCGTCGATAGTCTGGGCGGCGCTTTGACCTCTCGTTATTTGACCTTTACGCAAACTTACTGGGCCATGCCGCGAGGTTCGACCGATGTGCGCAGCCGTCGACAATGGCTGGTGGATAAACGTCTCGAACACCTGCGCACTGAAGTGGCCTTGCTCAAAGGCGATGGCCTGGTTACGGCGGCGGGCGAGGCGCTGTTCGACAAGTTGTTGCGCTATCCCGACACGTTGGCCCGCCGCGCGCTCAAGGGCTATAAACCGTGTGCCTATGGCCTGGCGCTCAAGGGCGCGGCGTCCGCGGATGCGTTGCTCCACGGCGCGTTTGTCTTGACCGCCCGCGACCCACAGGACGCACAGAACACCTGGGAATCGGACACGCCCGCCGAGCTGCAAGTGCGGCCCGTTAATGCGGGCAGCAACCTGGGTATTGTGCTGCTGTTCAGTCCGAACAACGGCCTTGAAGAGTTTGATTCACTGGCCAGTCTCGACCGCGAACTGCACCGTCGCCTCAACCATCCTAGCGAATTCTCCAGTCTTCTGGCGCTGATGGCTGACAACGATCAGCCACAGGGTTTGGCTCTGCACCGTGAGGACAAGACCAGTGATCAATTCACATACCTCGAATGGTTAGACTCGCCTTTCATCCACGCCATCGAAGATCAATGCCAAAAGCTGCGAGCCGATTTCATCTCGACCCTCATGCGCTACCAGGCCTTTCCCGCTACGCAAGACCGTTCCCGGCTGGCGGAGAGCCTGGACCTGGCGACCGATTTGACGCGGGCTTTCGATGGCAGCCGTGTATTGTTGGCGCGGCTTAAAAAACGTGGCCAGGCCCAGCTCAAAATCTTTCTTGAAGGTGCGAGTGCCGCCGACAAACTTGCCTGGCACGAGGCGATCCAGGGCTACTGCGATGAACTGTCGAATCTGTCGGACACCGAGGGTCTGCCGACCTTGGCCCAATTCAGTGATAAAACCGCCTTGCTGGCCTATGGCAATGCCCAATTACGCGGGCTCCTCAAGGCGCAATTCGGACTGCAGGCAAATCCAGACGAAATTCTGGTCCATACACGCGAGCCCCATACCCCGCCCATCGTTTACGTACCAGGCGCTGCATCGTCTGTGCCCAGGGAACCCGGTACGCCGCTCTATACCGAGCGCAAACGCAGCTTGACCGAGCTGGCTCTGGAAAATGTCGGTGGGCTGGACTTCAACTTTGCCAACTTCTCCCGCCTGACCGACAAGAGTGGCGCAGTCTACTCGGACCTGACCGTCGGGCAGGTGAAGGACCTGGTTCGCAGCGCCAACATCGGCGACAGCTACGACGCCCTGCTGAAGGATCGCTTGATCACCTCGCCCGCAGCCCTGGCGCAAAAAAGCCACTTTGCCCGCGTCATTGAACGACAGGTAAGGCTGGATGCAATCGAAGCGAAGATCGCCGGTGATTTCTTGCCGGACCGCTTGGAACGGGGCTTCAACTGGGTGCGGGTGGTGCTGGATCAACCGGTGGACAGTGATCGGCGGGAGACCGTCGAGGGGCATCGGGTGGTGGTGCAATCCCTGAAATTGCGCGGCCAGCGGGTACGCGGTGTGTGGTTGTTTCGCAGTGCCTCCTCGAGCGTCGGCTCGACCGTGGTCTACGCGCCGCAAGCGCCTGGTGGGCGTGTGTTCTATGAGTTCGCCGATGACCAGTTGTCTAGTGGCTTCACCCATAACAGCTCCTGGCGCGAGTATCTGGTGGGCCGGGTGGAAAAAGCGCAGCAGCGCCATGTCCGTAGCATTTTGCGTGGGCGAGGCGACATGACCATGATGCATATGCCCAGGATCGCCGGTAACATTTTCGAGGAAGCCTATGAGGTAGAAGCTAACTTCGCGATCAACGACGCCGGGTCTCAGTCGAGAACCACCACTGAAACGGACGTTGACACAGCCATTACGGTTGCAACCACGGCTTTTGACATCGCCGCCATGGTATTGCCGATCAAGGTCATGTTGCCGATTGGGCTGGCCAGGAGCCTGTTTTCAATATTCAACGCTATGGACGCCGCCAGCCTTGGTGACCGCGGGGAAGCGGCGCATCACCTTGTCCGCGCCTTGGGCGAGTTCATCGGGGCGCTGGTGGATGGTGCTGTCGGTGCCCGCACCGGCGCGGCAACCGCCGCTTCGCGGGGGTTGAATCCGCACATGGCCTTGAGAAGCAAACCCGCTGATCTGCTGGTTCTAAAGGGGTGGGAGGGCAAAGGTATCTACTACAAAGTGTCGACCGTGGAGGGCACTCGGCAGTATTTTCTCCGTGCGCAAAATCGCTGGTTTTCGATCCTCGATGAAGGTGGCGAGCAGGCTTGGCGCGTCAGGGATGTACGCAAGCCTTATCAGTATCACCATGCACCTATTCGCCTTGACTCGCAGGGCCGTTGGGAAGTGGGATCACACCCCGGCAAAGGGTTGAAAGGTGGCTTATCACCTGAAGAAGAGTTGAGGCAGCTCTATCCGTTTCTCAGCCAGGACAATGCTCGGCTGGTGTTTGAGTCATTCAACTTCCCACCCGGGCGTGAACTTGAATTTCAATTGGATGTCGTTCACACCTTGAGAGCGGGCACCGCGCTCGATGCCTTCAACCAATACTTGATGGTGACGCCCAGGCGTTTGTCCCTACGCCTGCGAGGGGGCGATTCTTCCGGCACGCCGCTCACACCGCTGGAACCGCTTCCCGGCCTCAGCCAGGCCAGGCCCGTCAGGCAGCCGCTTGAGCGGTTCGTCGACTGGGGGCAAACCATCGATGCCGCCGAACTCCAGTTACATAACGCCGGCCTGGGAATTTACCGGCGCATTGGCGGAACCGCCGCGCTGATCGGTACCGACTACGTCAAGATTGATCAGCGCTACTTTCCTATTCTGCCCTCCGGTGCATCGGCCACTGTGGGTGAAGTGCCTCGCCATTTTGTTTTTATGCGAGATCCCAATCAGCCGTTTCGGACGTATGGGCAATTTGAAACGATGCTCAGGAGGGACCTCTTTGACCAGCCCCGTATAGCGAGCTTCGCGCCCCAGGATCGCCGTTGGGTCAATGCCACGACGATGTCCTTCCAGAAGCCTCTCGCCGCCTCGGTCGCGCAGGCGTTCCCGATGCTGACGATCGACAGCCAGGTCAATGTCGCCCGTACGTTGTTCAACCGGGCCAACCCGAACGGGCTCACTGCGTGGGGGATTACCGCCATGCAACGTACCTTGCAGGACTGGCGTCTGGCCTCGCCTTCGAGCCACGTGCGGCTGGGAGATCCGTTGACGCTGCTTCCCACGACGGTGAGAACGGCACAGGGCCATTGGCGGCTGGTGACCCAGCCACACTTATACACGCGGCTCACCTTTCGTACCGATCACACGCCCATTCTTTTGTACAACGCGCTAGTCAGCCGTACCGATGGAACGCTCAAGGCCCTGATGAACCAGGTACTCATTCGCGATGGCTACATCGTCATGTCGGCCTACAGCCCACCTGGCGAAGTGCTATTCAAACGCCCGGCTCGTGACACGCTTTACTGGCTACGGTTAAGGCGTGTGTTTGGGGAGGTAGTGGAGAGCGGTCCCAATGTGACGCTCAGGGAAACGTTACTGGATGCTGCGTCTCGCAGGCAAGTGAATGCCGCGCGGGCGGCGGGCAAATTGGTGTCGCTGGTGGGTGGCATCCATGTGCCGTTCGAGGGGAGCGCGGCGGCCATATTTGTCTTGCGGGTTTGACCTGACTCGACCTGTCGGCAAAAAATGCCCCGAACGGGTCGGGGCATTTTCAGTATCACTTAACGTTAAGCCTGCACTGATCAGAACTCGTGATCGGCGCTGTCCGGGTTCAGGTCGCTGATGCCCAGCTTGCCCGCTGCGGCTTCGATAGAACCGGTCTGCTTGACCAGCGCGGCGATGGCGTCGCGCACGATCTGGTTGCCGGCGTCGTTGCCGGCGGCGATCAGCTGGTCGTAGTGCTCACCCTTGTTGGCGTGATCAACCATGACCTGGATCTTCGCTTCGGTGGCCGCCAGGTCCGCTTTCAACGCGGTGTCGGCAGCCGGATCGGCCTTGGCCACCAGGGACGACAGGCTGGCGCCGGTCATTTTGGTGCCGTCGACACGGGTGTATTCGCCCAGGTAAACGTTACGGATACCCTTGGCGTCGTAGAAGTGCGAATTGTGGGTGTTGTCGCTGAAGCAGTCCTGCTCGTCTTCCGGCGAGTTGGCTTCCAGGGACACCTTCATACGCTCGCCGGCCAGTTCGCCCAGGGACAGGCTGCCCATGCCGAACAACATTTTGCGCAAGCCGTCGGTGGCCGGTTCCGCCTCAAGGGTGGCGCGATAGTTGTCGGCGACGTTGGGTTTCCAGTTGCCGACCATTTCTTCCAGATCGCTGACCAGCAATTGGGTCACGGCGCTCAGGTAGGCCCGGCGACGCTCGTTGTGACCGCCGGTGGCACCGGCGCCGGTCAGGTAGTCCGAGGCCGGGCGGTTGCCGGCGCCGGGACCGGTGCCGTTGAGGTCCTGGCCCCACAGCAGGAATTCGATGGCGTGGTAGCCGGTGGCGACGTTGGCCTCGGAACCGCCCAGCTCATTGAGGCTGGCGAGTTTTTCCGGGGTGATGGTCTTTACGTCAACCTTGTCTTCGCCCAACTGGATCTGGGTGTTGGCGATGATGTTGGCGGTGGCGCCAGGGTTGCCCAGGGCATGCTCATAGGATTTGTCGACATAGTCGATCAGGCCTTCGTCCAGCGGCCATGCGTTCACCTGGCCTTCCCAGTCGTCGATGATGGTGTTGCCGAAGCGGAACACTTCGCTCTGCAGGTACGGCACGCGTGCGGCGATCCAGGCGGTGCGCGCGGCTTTCAGGGTTTCATCGTTCGGCTTGGCGAGGAACGCGTCGATGGCGGTCTGCAGGGTTTTCGCGGTGGATTCGGCATCGCTGTAGACCGCGAACACCATGTCGGCATAGTGCGCGACCACTGCCTTGGCGGCGGCTTCGTCGACTTTTCCGGCAGGGGCGGCCGCCGCTGGAGCGGCAGTGCTGGCCGCCGGGGTCGGCGCCTGGGGCGCGGCGGCTTTGTCTTTACCTTCGCCGCAGCCGGCGAGAGAAATGGCAATGGCCAGCAGACTGGCGGTGGCCAGGGGCATACGAATCATGGCGAACATCCTGCTTCGGTTGTTGAGAGGACGCGCGGAGGCCGCGCAAAACTGCGACATAATGCGAAAGATTTGCATTTTGTGTAAAGGGTTATGCGCGGGAAATATTCAGTATCGTTTTGCCCGATTAGAGAATCGCTGCGTTATTGCGCTCCACCTGCTTCAAAAAAACCGCCAACTCCCGCGCCGGCAGGGGTTTGCTGTAGTAATAGCCCTGACCCTCGTGGCAGCCCTCGGCGATGATATAGGCCTCTTGCTCGGCGGTTTCCACGCCCTCGGCGATCACCTGCATGCCCAGGCTCTTGCCCAGCTGGATGATGGCTCGCACGATGGTGGCGTCGTCGTCATCATCGAGCAGGTCCTGGACGAAGCTCTTGTCGATCTTGATCTTGTCCAGCGGCAGACTTTTGAGATAACTCAGGGATGAATACCCGGTGCCGAAATCATCAATGGCGATCAACGCCCCCGAGCGCCGCAGGCTCAACAGGTGTTGAGCGGCGGTGCTGATATCTTCCATCAGGCCGGTCTCGGTGACTTCCAGTTCCAGGCTGCGCGGCGGCAGGCGATAGATCTGCATCAGGTTGTTGACCACCCGCGGCAGCTCGGTGTGATGTAACTGCACAGTCGACAGGTTGACGGCCATGCGCAGGGTGGTGAAACCCTGATCGTGCCATTCGCGCAGTTGGCGGCAGGCATGGTCCAGCACCCACTCGCCGATCGCGATAATAGTGCCGTTCTGCTCGGCCAGCGGAATAAACAGGTCCGGCGGTACCAGGCCATGTTCCGGGTGTTGCCAACGCAGCAAGGCTTCCACGCCGACGACGCGCTGCTCGCGGTAGCTGACCTGTGGCTGGTACACCAGGTGGAACTGGTCGCGGCTGAGGGCCTCGCGCAGGTCTTTTTCCAGCTCGCGGCGTCGGCGCATTTCGCTGTCGACGCTGGCGATATAGAACTGGTAGCGGTTGCGTGAGCGGCTCTTGGCCAGGGTCATGGTCTGTTCGGCTTTCTGGAGCAACTTCTCGGTACTGTCGCCATCTTCGGGGAACAGCGTAATACCGATGGTGGCGCGCAGGCGGATCTGTTCGTGGTCGAGGGCGAATTCCGCCTCGAGGTCGTCCAGGATGCTTTGCGCCAGTTCGGCAGCCTCATAGGGCTGGTCGATATCGGCCTGCACCAGCGCGAATTGGTCGCCGCCCAGGCGGGCGAGGGCGCCGAGCCGGCCGCTGTGGGCGCGCAGGCGGTCGGCCAGGGCCAGCAGTAATTTGTCGCCGGCCTGGTAGGTGAACTGTTCGTTGACGCTTTTGAAATCGTCCAAGCCCACACACAGCACCGCCACGCGGCGCTGACGACGGCCGGCGTCGGTCAGAATCTTGTCCAGTTGTTCCTGCAGTTTCTGGCGGTTCGGCAGGCCGGTGAGAAAGTCATACTGGGCCATGCGCAGCAGGCTGGACTCCGCCTCATGGCGCAGGTGCGTGTTACGTTCGATGGATTCAAGCAGTTGGTTGGCGGTATTGATCCACAACCCCAGTTCGTTGCGCTCGTGGCCCTTGAGCTGCGGGATCTTGTGCTCGCTCGGCCGGTCCGGGTTGATCGAGGTCAGGTGCTCGATGATCCGCGACAGCGGTTTGGTCAGCAGCCAGTGATAGACCAGATACAGCACCAGGCCCATGGCAAGGGCCCGCAACACCCCGGAAATGAAAATAATCACCGAGTTGACGATAAACCCCTGGCCATAAGTGGCGGTATCGAGGGTGATGCTCAGGTCGCCGTAGTACTCGCTGTAGGGGCCTTTGCCTACCAGGGGGGTGGTGAAGGTGCGTTCCTGGCCAAGAATCAGATCGGTCAGCCAGCGGCTGGGAGCATGCTGCAGGGCGCGGCTTTTTTCCGCGAGCATGGTTTCGTTGGGATGGCCAATGGAGGCCATGCGCACCGCATCGTCCTGGAACAACCCCTCGATGACCTGCATGCCCATCTCGCGGTCCAGGCTATACACCGCCTGGGTCGAAGGGTCGCGGAACATATCGAGGATGCGCTGGGCATCGCCGGCCACGGCCTGGCGCGTCTTGTAGGCATCAAACACGATCTGCGCCACGCTCAGCGCCACGCCCACGACCAACGCCGACAGCAGCACAACCCGTAGCAACTTCACCGACAAGCTGTTCTTGAGTTCCAGCTTCAAAGGGGCATTCCTTGTCTCATGCGGGTGGCCTTCAATATGCCATGAGTATTGGCAATCTGGTGATGGCAGTCAAAGGAACATTGGGGTAAGGGCCGCTTTGGCGGTTTCGGCGGGAAGGTGCAGCGGCAACAGGCAAGGCGGACGGGTATCCGCCTGCTGTGTTCAGCGTGGGATGGGCGATCAGTTGGAGAAGATCACCTGGCGCTTGGCAGTCTCCTGGGCGCTCGAGAAATCCACGGTTTTGTTTTGCGGTTCCAAAGCGTTGCCCAGGGCCTTTGCCAGTACATCGGCGAATGGCTGGGCGAGCGGTGCGAGCGATTTGGTGATGTCGCCAGCGGCTTTGGCCAAGTCGCCGACGATCGGCAGTGCTGCGAGTGCTCCAATGGTCATGGTTATTTCTCCGACAGGGGCAAGAGGCGAATTCCTCTCGCTCCTGCGTGGTCGTAACCAAGCGCCTGGTTCCGCCGCCCATAAAAAAGCCCGGCAATCGCCGGGCTCCTGTACTGCAAGCGTTGCTTAGGCAGTGAAGGTCTTGCCTTCGAACTGCTCAGCCACGAACTTCCAGTTGACCAGGTTCCAGAACGCTTCCACATACTTTGGACGCACGTTGCGGTAGTCGATGTAGTAGGCGTGTTCCCACACATCGCAGGTCAGCAGCGGGGTGTCGCCGCTGGTCAGCGGGTTGCCGGCGCCGATGGTGCTGGCCAGGGCCAGGGAGCCGTCAGCCTTTTTCACCAGCCAGCCCCAACCGGAACCGAAGGTGCCGACGGACGTCTTGGTGAATTCTTCTTTGAACTTGTCGAACGAACCGAACGCCGCGTTGATGGCTTCAGCCAGCGCGCCGGTAGGTTGGCCACCGGCGTTCGGTGCCAGGCAGTTCCAGTAGAACGTGTGGTTCCAGACCTGAGCGGCGTTGTTGAAGATGCCGCCCGAAGAGGACTTGACGATCTCTTCCAGGGTCTTGCCTTCGAACTCGGTGCCAGGCACCAGGTTGTTCAGGTTCACGACATAGGTGTTGTGGTGCTTGTCGTGGTGGTATTCCAAGGTTTCCTTGGAGATATGCGGCTGCAGGGCATCGTGTGCGTAGGGCAGCGGCGGCAATTCGAAAGCCATGATGATTCTCCTAATCAGGTCAGTTGCGGTGAGCGCAAGGCCGATCACGGGCGGCCAAACATGCGCCGGGGAGTTTGTACTCTTTGCGGCGCAGGGTCCGGATCATAGCACCGGGGGTGTGGCAAAACCACGCAACAACTGTGTGGGATAGAGGTTCCAGAGCGTTTTGGAATATCTGTCAGGCGTTGATCAATTGGTAGGCCACGCTGAACATCATGCCAGCCACCAACAGGTCCAGCAGGCGCCAGGTCGAAGGCCGTGCCAGCCATGGGGACAGCCATGCCGCGCCGAGTGCGAGCGTGGCGAACCACAGGAACGAAGCGCTCGCGGCACCGGCGACATATGCGCCGGGTTCGGTTTGCTGGGCGCCCAGGGAGCCGATCAGCAACACGGTGTCCAGATAGACATGGGGATTGAGCAGCGTGACCGCCAGGGCGCTGAGCAGCACCGCGCGCAATGAACGTACCTTGAGGCTGCCGCCCTGTTCCAGGCTCTGCTTGGAAAATGCCCGGCGCAGCGCCAGGGTGCCGTACCACAGCAGGAACGCGGCGCCGCCCCAGCGGGCGATCGCCAGCAGCACAGGGCTGTGCGCCAGTACTGTCGCGAGGCCGAATACGCCGGCGGCCACCAGTATCGCGTCGCACACCACACACAATGCCGCCACGGGCAAATGGTGTTCGCGGCGCAGGCTCTGGGCCAGTACAAAAGCGTTCTGCGAGCCGATCGCCATGATCAACCCAAGGGCCACCAACAGACCGTTAAGATAGCTTTGCCACATAAGGTTTACTCCGCAGTGGTCGCCAGTTGGCGCAGTACGGCCATGGCGCGTTGGGCATCGGCGCGGCCGACAAACAGATGATCGTGGTAAAAACCGGCAATCACGTTGCAACTGATGCCGGCCGTGCCCAGGGCGCCGGCAAAAGCGGCGGTCAGGCCCACGGCTTCCAGGGCCGAATGCACATTTAAAGTGATCCAGGCGGCGATGTATTCGAACGCCAGTCCGGCCTGTTCTGCCTGTTGGCGTTCCACGATCAGGGTCAGGCCTTCCTGTTCGCGGAAGCTGCCAATCACTTCGCAGCCTGGCGGGATACGGGCGTCGGGCAGGGTACAAAACACGTAGTCACCGTCATTGAGGTGTGGGCTCATGCTGCGCAGCAGGGTTGCCAGGGCGGTTTCGCCGGCCATGGGGTGGTTCCTTATTAAAGAGAGGCACTGCTGGCTATTGTCCCGGCGTAGGTTGTATAAGAAAAACCAATATTACTGATCGCTCATTAGAGAAACTGATGTTCGACTACAAATTACTGTCCGCCCTGGCGGCCGTGGTGGAGCAGGCCGGCTTTGAGCGCGGCGCCCAGGTGCTGGGGCTGTCGCAGTCAGCGATTTCCCAGCGCATAAAACTGCTGGAGGCGCGTGTCGGTCAGCCTGTGCTGGTGCGAGCTACGCCACCGACACCCACCGAAATCGGCCGTCGCCTGCTCAACCATGTGCAACAGGTGCGTCTGCTGGAACGTGACCTGCAGAGCCAGGTGCCGGCGCTGGACGACGAGGGCATGCCCGAGCGCTTGCGCATCGCCTTGAATGCCGACAGCCTGGCCACGTGGTGGGCCGAGGCCGTCAGCGCTTTTTGCGCCGAACAGCAGTTGCTGCTGGACCTGGTGGTGGACGATCAGACGGTCAGCCTCAAGCGTATGCGTGCCGGTGAAGTGGCGGCGTGCATCTGCGCCAGCGAACGCCCGGTGGCCGGTGCCCGCAGTCTGTTGCTCGGCGCCATGCGTTATCGCGCGCTGGCCAGCCCGGCTTTTATTGCGCGGCACTTTCCAAGCGGAGTGCGCGCCGACCAACTGGCCCGCACCCCGGCGCTGGTGTTTGGCCCGGATGATTTCCTGCAACACCGCTACCTGGCATCGCTCGGTGTGGACGGTGGTTTCGAACACCATTTATGCCCCTCGTCCGAAGGCTTTATCCGTCTCACGGAGGCTGGGCTGGGCTGGGGCCTTGTCCCCGAATTGCAGGTGCGCGACCAACTGCAAAAAGGCGTACTGGTGGAGTTATTGCCAGATAAGCCGATCGATGTGCCGTTGTACTGGCATCATTGGCGCAATGGCGGGCAACTGCTGAACCTGTTGACCGACCATCTGGCTCAGGTGTGTGGTCAATGGTTGGTGCCGTTGGAGTGACGGCACGCGTCAAGGCAATAGCGATGAAAAATGAAAGGACACGGGGTAATACATGAAAATTCTGGTCACCGGCGCAAGCGGCTTCATCGGCGGGCGCTTTGCGCGTTTCGCCCTGGAGCAGGGCTTGGACGTGCGGGTCAACGGGCGGCGCGCCGAAGGCGTCGAGCACTTGGTCCGGCGCGGTGCCGAGTTTATCCAGGGTGACCTGAGCGACGCCGACCTGGTGCGCGAACTGTGCCGCGATGTCGAGGCCGTGGTGCACTGCGCCGGTGCCGTGGGGCTGTGGGGCAAGTATCAGGATTTCCACCAAGGCAATGTGCTGGTCACCGAGAATGTGGTCGAGGCCTGCCTCAAGGAGCGGGTCGGGCGTCTGGTGCATTTGTCCTCGCCGTCGATCTATTTTGACGGCCGCGATCACTTGGGCCTGACCGAAGAACAAGTGCCCAAACGCTTCAAGCATCCCTATGCCGCGACCAAATACCTGGCGGAACAGAAAGTGTTCGGTGCCCAGGAATTCGGTCTTGAGGTGCTGGCGTTGCGCCCGCGCTTTGTGACCGGGGCGGGCGATATGAGCATTTTCCCGCGCCTGCTCAGAATGCAACGCAAGAACCGTCTGGCCATCGTCGGCGACGGCTTGAACAAGGTCGACTTCACCAGCGTGCACAACCTTAACGAAGCGTTGCTCAGCGGGCTGCTCGCCACGGGCTCGGCGCTCGGCAAGGCCTACAACATCAGCAACGGCGCGCCGGTGCCGGTGTGGGATGTGGTGAATTATGTGATGCGCCAAATGCAATTGCCTCAGGTCACCCGGTATCGTTCCTACGGGTTGTCCTACAGCATGGCAGCGTTGAACGAAGCATTCTGTGCAATGTGGCCCGGTCGACCGGAGCCTTCGCTTTCGCGTCTGGGCATGCAAGTGATGAACAAAGATTTCACCCTCGACATCAGTCGGGCCAGGCATTATCTGGACTATGAGCCCAAGGTCAGCCTGTGGGCCGCCCTCGACGAGTTCTGCGGTTGGTGGAAGGCCCAGGACCCGAGCGGCGGCTGAGGTCACAACCGGCAACACACCGGGAACCGAATGTGCGGTGCCCGGTCGATCAATGCGGCGCGAGTGCGGTTTATACTCCCGTCGCTCGGCGTTCCAGCCAGCCACTTCGATGATTCAGGGTTGATCCATGCGTAACGATGCCAACGACGATTTCGACAACGTTCCCAGCCTGCGGGCCGACCACGGGGACGACGAGGATTTCGAACCGACCCCCGCCACGTCGGTGCGCTCGCGCACCACGCCCGTGGTCAAGGTCAAGAGCGCCAGCACCGGCCCGCTGTGGGCCTTGGTCGGCGCGTTACTGATCGCCTTCGCCGGCCTGGCGTGGTGGAGCTTCCAGCAGATTTCCCTGATGGGTCAGCAATTGGTTGCGACCCAGGAAAGCTTTGCGCGCATCAGTGAAGAAGCGGCCGGGCGCCTGCAGGATATTTCCGGCAAGGTGGTGGCCAGCGAGGCCAACGTGAACAACGGCAGCGAGGCGCTCAAGCAACAGATTAAACAGCTGGAAACCCAATTGATGGAGCAGGGCAAGCAGCAGGTAGGCGTGGCCGGCCAGGCCACCGAGCTGGACAAGCGTCTGGCCCAGATGACCGCCAGCACGACCGACCTGTCCAACGCCAACGCCAAGCTGCAAGGCCAGGTGCAGGCCCTGACCGATGCCGTGGCAACCCTCAAGGCCGCCCAGGGCGATGCCGGCAAGCGCGATGCGGAACTCAAGGAGCTGGCCGCCGATGTGGCCGCCTTGAAAAAACAGGGCAATCCGAGCGCCGCGATTGCCCGTATCGAGCAGGAGCTGGTCGTGCTCAAGAGCGCGCAGGAGACGCAACCGCTCAACAGCGATGCGCCTACCAATAAGGAATTCGATGTGTTCCGCATCCAGACCACGCGCAATATCACCACCTTGCAAAGCCAGGTGCAGAACCTGCAGCGCCAGATCGGCACGCCTGCCCAGTGATCGCACAAGTAAATGTCACCGTCTGGTGACATTTTCCGTCTCCTTCGTTACTTGCCCTCCGGTTGCCCTTGTTTAGACTCCGGTCATCCTACAAAAAACAATAAGGGCCACCCATGACCACCCAACCACTGCCTGCCAGCAGTTGGCTGAATGCACCTGCCCATCACGCCTGGCTCGCTGCTGAAGGCCAACGTCTGCTGGGGTTCGCCAAGGCGTCCCGAGTGCCTGAAGGCTTCGGCAACCTCGACGCCACTGGCCAGTTGCCCGCCGACGCCCGCGCCGAAACCATGAATACCGCCCGCATGACCCACAGCTTCGCCATGGCCCATGCCATGGGCTTGCCCGGTTATGCCGATCTGGTGGCCCATGGTGTCGCCGCCCTCGGCGGCCCGTTGCGCGACCCTGAACACGGCGGTTGGTTTGCCGCGCCCCGTGCGGTGGATGGCAATCGGGGCAAGGCCGCCTACCTGCACGCATTCGTGGCCCTGGCGGCCAGTTCGGCGGTGGTAGCCGGCACACCGGGGGCTCAACAGTTGCTCAACGATGCGATGCATATCATCGAGCAGTTTTTCTGGAGCGAAGAGGAGGGCGCGATGCTTGAGTCCTTTGCCCAGGACTGGAGCGGCCTGGAAGCCTATCGCGGCGCCAACAGCAACATGCACGCCACCGAAGCCTTTCTCGCGCTGGCCGATGTCACCGGCGACACGCGCTGGCTGGACCGCGCGCTGCGCATCGTCGAGCGCGTGATTCACCAACACGCCGCCGGCAACCAGTTCATGGTGATCGAACATTTCGACGTGCACTGGCAACCTTTGCTGGCCTACAACGAAGACAACCCCGCCGACGGTTTTCGCCCTTATGGCATCACCCCTGGCCATGGCTTCGAGTGGGCACGGCTGTTGCTGCACCTGGAGGCCGCGCGCCTGGAAGCCGGCCTGCCCACCCCGGCGTGGCTGCTGACTGACGCCAAAGGCCTGTTCGCCAGTGCCTGCGAATATGCCTGGGCCGTGGACGGTGCTCCCGGCATTGTCTACACCCTGGACTGGAACCACCGCCCGGTGGTGCGCGAACGCCTGCACTGGACCCACGCCGAGGCCAGCGCCGCCGCCCAGGCTCTGCTCAAGCGCACCGGTCAATTGCACTACGAAACCTGGTACCGGCGTATCTGGGAATTCTGTGACAACCACTTCATTGACCGCGCCGACGGCAGCTGGCACCACGAACTCAACCCGCACAACCAGCCCAGCAGCAGGATCTGGGGCGGCAAGCCTGACCTGTACCATGCCTGGCAAGCGGTGGTGCTGCCGGCACTGCCGTTGGCGCCCAGCATGACCAGCGCATTGAACGCCGGTACTTATGTCACCAAGTGGTGACGTTTGTGCATCCCTTTGTTACCTGCGCCCTGAAAATCCATGTTTAAACTCCGTGCAGCGCAAGCCTAAGACTTGCATGCATAACAACAAAAAAAGGTACTCAGATGAACGCGATTAATCGCCTCGCCGTTGCTATTTCCGTTGCCTCGTTGTTCCCCCTCAGTGCATTTGCCGCCGACTCCAAAGGTACGGTGGAAGTGGTGCATTGGTGGACCTCGGGTGGCGAAAAAGCGGCTGTGGATGTCCTGAAGGCCCAAGTTGAGAAAGACGGCTTCACCTGGAAAGACGGTGCCGTCGCCGGTGGCGGTGGTGCCACTGCCATGACCGTGCTCAAGAGCCGTGCCGTGGCCGGCAACCCACCGGGTGTAGCCCAGATCAAAGGCCCCGACATCCAGGAATGGGCGTCCACCGGCCTGCTCGACACCGACGTGCTCAAAGACGTCGCCAAAGAAGAGAAGTGGGATTCCCTGCTCGACAAGAAAGTCTCCGATACCGTGAAGTACGACGGTGACTACGTTGCCGTGCCGGTCAACATCCACCGTGTGAACTGGCTGTGGATCAACCCGCAAGTCTTCAAGAAAGCGGGTATCACCAAGAACCCCACCACCCTCGAAGAATTCTACGCAGCCGGCGACAAGCTCAAGGCCGCGGGCTTCATCCCGCTCGCCCACGGTGGCCAGCCTTGGCAGGACAGCACCGTGTTCGAAGCGGTAGTCCTGTCGGTGATGGGCGCCGATGGCTACAAGAAAGCCCTGGTCGACCTGGATAACGCCGCGCTGACTGGTCCGGAAATGGTCAAGGCCCTGACTGAGCTGAAGAAAGTTGCGACCTACATGGACGTCGACGGCAAAGGCCAGGACTGGAACCTGGAAGCCGGCAAAGTCATCAACGGCAAGGCCGGTATGCAGATCATGGGTGACTGGGCCAAGTCCGAGTGGACCGCCGCCAAGAAAGTCGCCGGCAAGGACTACGAGTGCGTAGCCTTCCCAGGCACCGACAAAGCCTTCACTTACAATATCGACTCCCTGGCGGTGTTCAAGCAGAAAGACAAAGGCACTGCGGCCGGTCAGCAGGACATCGCCAAAGTCGTGCTGGGTGAAAACTTCCAGAAAGTCTTCAGCATCAACAAGGGCTCGATCCCTGTTCGAACCGACATGCTCAATGAAATGGACAAGCTCGGCTTCGACTCTTGCGCCCAGACCGCGGCCAAAGACTTCCTGGCCGATGCCAAGACCGGTGGCCTGCAACCAAGCATGGCGCACAACATGGCCACCACCCTGGCCGTGCAAGGCGCGTTCTTTGATGTCGTGACCAACTACATCAACGACCCGAAAGCCGACCCGGCCGACACCGCCAAGAAACTTGGCGCTGCGATCAAGTCTGCCAAGTAGGAACTCGCTACAAGCTGCAAGTTACGAGCTGCAAGCGGGCGCGGTATGTCTTGACGCTTGTAGCTTGCCGCTTGTAGCTGCCTTCAGTCTTACTATTGGATTTCCCCATGAGTTCTGTTGCTGTGTTCAGCAAAGCCTCGCCGTTCGATGCACTGCAGCGCTGGCTACCTAAACTGGTGCTGGCGCCCAGCATGTTCATCGTGCTGGTGGGCTTCTACGGCTACATCCTGTGGACGTTTGTACTGTCGTTCACCACGTCTACATTCCTGCCCAGTTACAAATGGGCCGGTCTTGCGCAATACGAGCGGTTGTTCGACAACGATCGCTGGTGGGTAGCGAGTAAGAACCTGGCGCTGTTTGGCGGCATGTTCATCGGCATAACCCTGGTGATCGGCGTGACACTGGCGATTTTCCTCGACCAGAAAATCCGCCGCGAAGGCTTTATCCGCACCATTTACCTGTACCCGATGGCGCTCTCTATGATCGTCACCGGTACCGCCTGGAAATGGCTGCTCAACCCGGGCATGGGCCTGGACAAACTCCTGCGTGACTGGGGCTGGGAAGGTTTCCGCCTGGACTGGCTGATCGACCCGGACCGCGTCGTTTACTGCCTGGTGATCGCGGCTGTATGGCAAGCCTCGGGCTTCATCATGGCGATGTTTCTCGCTGGCCTGCGTGGTGTTGATCAATCGATCATCCGTGCGGCCCAGATCGATGGCGCCAGCCTGCCGCGCATCTATTGGAGCGTAGTGCTGCCCAGCCTCCGTCCGGTGTTCTTCAGTGCGGTCATGATCCTGGCGCACATTGCGATCAAGAGCTTCGACCTGGTGGCGGCCATGACCGCCGGCGGCCCGGGCTACTCGTCCGACCTGCCCGCGATGTTCATGTATTCGTTCACCTTCAGCCGTGGCCAGATGGGCATGGGCTCGGCCAGTGCAATCCTGATGCTCGGTGCGATCCTCGCGATCATCGTGCCTTACCTCTACTCCGAGCTGAGGACCAAACGTAATGACTAGTTTCGCTTCCAAACCTGCCATCAGCCTGAGTCGCATCGCGATCTACGCAGTGCTGATCCTTGCGGTGCTGTTGTACCTGGTGCCGCTGGTGGTGATGCTGCTCACCAGCTTCAAAACCCCGGAAGACATCAGCACCGGCAACCTGCTGAGCTGGCCGACCGTGGTTTCCGGCATCGGCTGGGTCAAGGCCTGGGATACCGTGGATGGTTACTTCTGGAACTCGATCAAGATCACCGTTCCGGCCGTGCTGATCTCCACCGCCATCGGCGCGTTGAATGGCTATGTGCTGTCGTTCTGGCGCTTCCGGGGTTCGCAGCTGTTCTTCGGTTTGCTGTTGTTCGGCTGCTTCCTGCCGTTCCAGACCGTGCTGCTGCCGGCATCGTTCACCCTCGGCAAGATGGGCCTGGCCAGCACCACCACGGGCCTGGTGTTTGTGCACGTGGTCTACGGCCTGGCGTTCACCACGCTGTTCTTCCGTAACTACTACGTGAGCATCCCGGATGCGCTGATAAAGGCCGCACGCCTGGACGGTGCGGGTTTCTTCACCATTTTCCGTCAGATCATTCTGCCGATGTCGACGCCGATCATCATGGTCTGCCTGATCTGGCAGTTCACCCAGATCTGGAACGACTTCCTGTTCGGCGTGGTGTTCTCCAGCGGCGACTCGCAGCCCATCACGGTGGCGCTGAACAACCTGGTCAACACCAGCACCGGGGCCAAGGAATATAACGTGGATATGGCGGCGGCGATGATCGCCGGGCTGCCGACCCTGTTGGTCTATGTGATCGCAGGCAAGTATTTCGTGCGCGGCCTCACGGCCGGCGCGGTCAAGGGGTAATCATGGCTACGCTTGAACTTCGCAATGTAAACAAGACCTATGGCGCCGGCCTGCCCGACACCTTGAAGAACATCGAACTGTCGATCAAGGAAGGCGAATTCCTGATTCTGGTCGGCCCTTCGGGTTGCGGTAAATCCACGCTGATGAACTGCATCGCCGGCCTGGAGACCATCACCGGCGGCGCGATCATGATCGGCGATCAGGATGTCAGCGGCATGAGCCCCAAGGATCGCGACATCGCCATGGTGTTCCAGTCCTACGCCCTGTACCCGACCATGAGCGTGCGCGAGAACATCGAATTCGGCCTCAAAATCCGCAAGATGCCCCAGGCCGATATCGACGCCGAAGTGGCGCGCGTGGCCAAGCTGCTGCAGATCGAACACCTGCTCAACCGTAAGCCGGGCCAACTCTCCGGCGGCCAGCAACAGCGCGTGGCCATGGGCCGGGCCCTGGCGCGTCGGCCGAAGATCTACCTGTTCGACGAACCGCTGTCCAACCTCGACGCCAAGCTGCGTGTCGAGATGCGCACCGAAATGAAGTTGATGCACCAACGCCTCAAAACCACCACGGTTTACGTGACTCACGACCAGATCGAAGCGATGACCCTGGGCGACAAAGTGGCGGTCATGAAGGACGGTATCATCCAGCAATTCGGTACGCCGAAAGAAATTTACAACGACCCTGCTAACCTATTTGTGGCAAGCTTTATCGGTTCACCACCGATGAACTTCGTTCCTATGCGTCTAAAACGCAAAGACGGAAGGCTGGTGGCGCTGCTCGACAGCGGCCAGGCTCGTTGCGAGTTGCCGCTGGGCATGAACGACGCCGGGCTGGAAGACCGCGATGTGATCCTGGGCCTGCGCCCGGAGCAGATCGTGCTGGCGGCGGGCGAGGGTAACGGCTCGTCGAGCATTCGTGCCGAAGTCCAGGTCACCGAGCCCACCGGCCCGGACACCCTGGTATTCGTGCAGCTCAACGACACCAAGGTCTGCTGCCGCCTGGCGCCCGATGTGGCGCCGCAGGTGGGCGAGACCCTGACGCTGCAGTTCGACCCGGCCAAGGTCCTGCTGTTTGACGCCAACACCGGCGAGCGCCTGGGCACAGTCGCCGCATTGCCGGTACCGGGGCACGCCGACAACGTGACCCAGTTCAAGGGCCGCTGAGTAAGATAAGTTGTTGTTTTAGTTAAAAAAATGTAACCCGCGTTAGATAAAAACAGTTTAATAACAATAAAGACGAGGATGTAGGGATGAAAAAGCAGCACAACAACACTCGGCTGATCTGCCAACTGTCAGCAGCAGCAGCCCTGGTATTGTCCGCCAATGCGATGGCGGCCGATGCCTTCAGTGCCGACTCCAAGTGGATGACCGGCGATTGGGGCGGCGAGCGTACCAAGCTGATCGAGCAAGGTATCGACATCAAGGCCGACTATGTCGGGGAGATGGGCTACAACGCCCACGGCGGTTACAACAACGACAAGACCGGTCGCTACTCCGACCAGTTCGGCCTTGGCGTGGCACTGGACCTGCAAAAACTGTGGGGCTGGGATAACACCCAGGCCAAGATCCAGCTGACCAATCGTAATGGCCAGAACATTTCCAACGACCGTATCGGCGACCCACGTGCCGGCACCTTGAGCTCGTCGCAGGAAGTGTACGGCCGTGGCCACATGGTGCGTTTGACCCAGTTCTGGATCCAGCACCAGATGTTCGACAACAAGTTGGACGTAAAACTGGGCTACTTCGGTGAAGGCGAAGACTTCAACACCTTCCCGTGCGACTTCCAGAACCTGTCGTTCTGCGGCTCCCAGGTCGGTAACTACGTCAACACCTGGTACAACTGGCCAGTCAGCCAGGCGGCTATCCGCGTGAAGTACAACATTACGCCTGAGCTGTACGCCCAGATCGGCGCCTACAACCAGAACCCATCGCAGCTGGAGCATGGCAATGGCTTCAAGCTCAGCGGCAGCGGCACCAAGGGTACTGTGATCCCGGTTGAATTGGTCTGGTCGCCGAAGGTGAATAACCTGCCGGGCGAATACCGTGTGGGTTACTACAAGAGCGCAGCCGACGCTCCGGACGTGCGTAAGGACGTCAACGGTGGCGATGCGGTCCTCAGTGGCGCTGACTTCCGTACCCGCAGCAGCAAGAAAGGCTACTGGTTCGTTGCGCAGCAGCAACTCACCACCCATAACGGCGACGCGTCGCGCGGCCTGAACATCGCAGCCAACGCCACCTTCCACGACAAGGAAACCAACCTGGTCGACAACTATCAGTCGCTCATGCTGGTGTACAAAGGCCCATTCGATGCGCGTCCAAAAGACGACGTCGGCATTGGTGCCGCGCGTCTGCATGTCAACAACGACGTGAAGCGTAACTCTGAGCTGCTCAACGCCGCGAACGGTGTCAGCGATTACGACAACCCGTTGTACACGCCGATCCGCGAAACCGAATACAACTTCGAACTCAACTACGGCTTCCACGTCACCAACTGGCTGACCGTACGCCCCAACCTGCAATACGTCGTGCAACCTGGCGGCGTGGACAAAGTCGACAACGCGCTGGTGGCTGGCCTGAAAATTCAGTCTCAGTTCTAACGCTGGTGCGATAAGCTCCTTCTCTCTGTGCGCATTTTGCGGATAGCCATGGCTATCCGCTTTTTTTTGCGCAGCACTGTGATACAGGACCGTGGCACATGCCTGAGCATCCGCTGCAACGCTTTTTCAAATCCCTGCGCCCGCGCCCCGTGTTTGCCTGGGAGCGCTTTCAGATGCGCGATGTATTGGTGATCGACCATCCGCTGTGCCAGGCGGTGTTCAGTCGCCAGGGCGCGCAACTGCTGCATTTTCAGCCCCGTGGCCAGAAACCCTGGCTATGGTGCGCGGCCAAGTGGCCGCAGGTCGGCGCCATTCGTGGCGGCGTGCCGGTGTGCTGGCCCTGGTATGGCCGCCACCCCAGCGAAAACGCCTGGCCGTCCCATGGCTGGGCCCGGCTGATCGACTGGAAGCTGCTCGACAGCAGCAACGACGACGAAGGCGTGCGCCTGCACTGGCAGCTGCAACTGTGTGACTGGCAGGTGGACCTGCACGCGCACCTTGGCGAGACCCTGGAATTGCGCCTGAGCACCGAGCATCAGGACGAACTGCCATGCCAGTTGAGCCATGCATTGCACGCTTACTGGCGTATTGGTCACGTCGACGAGATAGCGCTGTCTGGGCTCGACGGTGCGCAAGGTTACGATCAGCTCAATCGCCAGGTGTGTCAGCAGGAGGGCGAGTTGCGCGTGGAGGGCGGATGTCAGCGGGTGTTTCAGCACGAGGGCGAGCTGCACCTCAAGGACCACGCCTGGCAGCGCGAACTGTGCATCGATACTGGCGAGAGTGCCGACACCGTGGTGTGGCATCCGGGCAGTCGACCATTGTTGGGCGTGAGCTTTAACGAGGCGTCAGGGTTTGTGTGCGTGGAGTCGGCGATGGCCGGGGCGAGCCTGGCGCCGGGGGAGAGGGCGCACCTGAGTTTGCAGGCTCGGGCTGGAGTTTAGCGTTGTTGTAAGGCCTTATCGCGGGCAAGCCCGCTCCCACATTTGGAACGCATTCCCCTGTGGGAGCAGCTGGCTTGCCCGCGATGGCGGCGGTATTGCTGGTAGCGATTGGAGCTTAGTTAAACTCATCCCCCACCGGATACCGGCTGTCATTCAAGCTCTCTTTGATCTTGCGCAAATGCGGCTGGAAATCCACGCCGCGGCGTAACGTCATGCCGGTGGCCAGCACGTCCAACACCGTCAGCTGAATGATCCGCGACGTCATCGGCATATAGATGTCGGTGTCTTCCGGCAATGGAATATTCAGGCTCACGGTACTGGCCTTGGCCAGTGGCGAGTTCTCGGCGGTTACACCCAGTACCGATGCACCGTTTTCCCGCGCGATGCGCGCCACTTCCACCAACTCGCGGGTACGCCCGGTGTAGGAAATGATCACGAACAACTCACCGGTATGCGCCACCGAGGCGATCATGCGCTGCATCAGCACATCGGCATGGGCGGTGACCGCCAGGTTGAAACGAAAGAACTTGTGCAAGGCATCCATCGCCACCGGGGCCGAAGCACCGAGGCCGAAGAAGTGGATCTGCCGGGCCTGAATCAGCAAATCCACGGCCTTGCTGATCAGGTTAGGGTCCAGGGCCTGGCAGGCGCTGTCCAGGGAGGCGATGGCGCTGCCAAAGATCTTCTGGGTGTAGGCTTCGGGGTTATCATCGGCTTCTACGGCGCGGCTGACGTACGCCGCGCCACTGGCCAGGCTTTGCGCCAGCTGCAATTTGAGTTCAGGGTAACCGCTGACGCCAAATGAGCGGCAGAAACGGTTGACCGTCGGTTCACTGACCGAGGCGGCCTGGGCGAGGGCGGCGATCGAGAAGCGTGTGGCCTGCTGCGGGTTGAGCAGGATGACTTCAGCGACTTTGCGCTCTGCCTTGTTCAAGTCTTCGAGGCGGTTCTGGATCTGCTCCAGAAGATTTCGCACGCGGTCCATTCAGTCTTTCCTTCGGGCGACGATGCAAATTAAGGCCGGCAAGCAATCGACGAGCGGCCTGTTGCGGTGGCCTATCCTACTGAGGGTAGCTGAACACCACCACACGCAATGCGTATTTCGGGAAAATGTTGTGGTTATTACTACATTTTTCCTTGAGTGATACCTTGAAAAAAGGTATTTGTAGCTTAACTTGATAAAAGAACAAACATCATGCCTTCGATAACCGTAGAACCCTGCACCTTTGGCCTGTTTGGCGCCTTGGGTGATCTGGCGCTGCGCAAGTTGTTTCCTGCCCTCTATCAGCTTGATGGCGCCGGGCTCCTGCACGATGACACACGCATCCTGGCCCTGGCCCGTGAAGCCGGTTCCGAGCAGCAACACCTGGCCCATATCGAAAAAGAACTGCGCAAGTACGTCGGCAAGGAACTGGACGAGAGCATCGCCCAGCGCTTTCTGGCGCGCCTGACCTATGTTCACGTCGATTTCTTGAAAGCCGACGACTATGTGGCCCTGGCCGAAAAGGCCGGCACCGAACAACGCTTGATCGCCTACTTCGCCACCCCGGCGGCGGTGTATGGCGCGATCTGCGAGAACCTGTCCAAGGTCGGCCTGGCGGACAACACCCGTGTGGTATTGGAAAAGCCGATCGGTTCGGACCTGGAGTCCTCGCGCAAGGTCAACGACGCCGTGGCGCAGTTTTTCCCGGAAAACCGCACCTATCGCATCGACCATTACCTGGGCAAAGAGACCGTCCAGAACCTGATCGCGCTGCGTTTCGCCAACAGCCTGTTCGAAACCCAGTGGAACCAGCACTACATTTCCCACGTGGAAATCACCGTGGCCGAGCAGGTCGGCATCGAAGGCCGCTGGGGTTACTTCGACAAAGCCGGCCAGCTGCGTGACATGATCCAGAACCACCTGTTGCAGCTGCTTTGCCTGATCGCCATGGACCCACCGGCCGACCTGTCCGCCGACAGTATCCGCGACGAGAAGGTCAAGGTGCTCAAGGCCCTGGCGCCGATCAGCCCGGACGGTCTGACCACCCAAGTGGTGCGTGGCCAATACATCGCCGGCTACAGCGCCGGCAAGCCGGTGCCCGGATACCTGGAAGAAGAGAACTCCAACACTCAGAGCGACACCGAAACCTTCGTCGCCCTGCGGGCCGATATCCGTAACTGGCGTTGGGCCGGAGTGCCGTTCTACCTGCGTACCGGCAAGCGCATGCCGCAAAAACTGTCGCAGATCGTTATCCATTTCAAGGAACCGTCCCACTATATCTTCGCTCCCGAGCAGCGCCTGCAGATCAGCAACAAGTTGATCATCCGCCTGCAGCCGGACGAAGGGATTTCCTTGCGTGTAATGACCAAGGAACAGGGGCTGGACAAGGGCATGCAACTGCGCAGCGGCCCGCTGCAACTGAATTTTTCCGATACCTATCGCAGCGCGCGCATCCCCGATGCCTACGAGCGTCTGCTGCTGGAAGTGATGCGCGGCAATCAGAACCTGTTTGTTCGCAAAGATGAAATCGAAGCCGCGTGGAAGTGGTGTGACCAGTTGATCGCCGGGTGGAAGAAATCCGGTGATGCGCCCAAGCCGTATGCAGCGGGCTCCTGGGGGCCGATGAGCTCCATTGCACTGATCACGCGGGATGGGAGGTCGTGGTATGGCGATATCTGAATTGAAACTGCCGCAAGGCGTCAACGCTCATGAGTACCGTACGCCTGCGTTGCTGGCGGACGGCCTGGCCAACGATGTGGCCGAGCAACTGCGCACGGCCATCAGTGCCCGCGGCGTCGCGACCCTGGTCGTATCCGGTGGGCGCAGCCCGGTGGCGTTTTTCCAGAACCTGGCCAAGCAGGGCCTGGACTGGTCGAAGGTCACCATCACGCTGGCCGACGAGCGCTGGGTACCGGTGGAACACGCCGACAGTAACGCCGGCCTGTTGAAGAAGTACCTGTTGCAGGGCCCGGCCGCCAAGGCGCGGTTCCTAAGCCTGTACAGCGCTGCCGTGAACCTTGAAGAAGCTGCCGAGCAGGCCGACCGCCTGCTGGCCGAACTGCCGGCCATCGATGTGCTGGTGCTGGGCATGGGCGATGACGGCCACACCGCCTCGCTGTTTCCCAACAGCCCGAACCTGAACGAAGCCCTGCAGCCCGACGGTACCCGCCGTTGCTGGCCAATGCTGGCGCCGACCGTGCCGCACCAGCGCCTGACCATGAGTCGCGCGTTGCTGGCCACGGCCCACTACACCGTACTGTCGATCTCCGGCAGTTCGAAATTGACCACCTTGAGCGCCGCGCTGGCCGGAGACGATGTCGCCGCCATGCCGATTCGCGCGTTTTTGCAACCTACTTTAGAGATTTACTGGTGCCCATGAGCCAAGGATCAGCCGCTATGAAAAGCCCACAACCGACCGTGTCCATGGCGGATAAAGTTGCCTTGATCGACAGCCTCTGCGCCAAGGCGCGGATCCTGCCGGTGATCACCATCGCCCGCGAACAGGACATTCTGCCGCTGGCCGATGCCCTGGCGGCTGGCGGTTTGACCGCGTTGGAGGTGACCCTGCGTTCGGAGTTCGGACTCAAGGCCATCCAGGTCCTGCGCGAGCAGCGTCCTGAGCTGTGCACCGGTGCCGGTACTGTGCTTGATCGTCACATGCTGGAGGCGGCGGAAGTGGCCGGCTCGCAGTTCATCGTTACCCCCGGGATCACCCGCGACCTGCTGGAAGCCTCGGTACACAGCCCGATCCCGCTGCTGCCGGGCATCAGCAATGCGTCCGGAATCATGGAAGGCTATGGCCTGGGCTACCGTCGTTTCAAGCTGTTCCCCGCTGAAGTCAGCGGTGGCGTAGCGGCGATCAAGGCGTTGGGTGGCCCGTTCGGCGAAGTGAAGTTCTGCCCCACCGGCGGCGTCGGCCCGGCCAATATCAAAAGCTACATGGCGTTGAAAAACGTGATGTGCGTGGGCGGCAGCTGGATGCTCGACCCAGAGTGGGTCAAGAACGGCGACTGGGCACGTATTCAGGAAGTCACCGCTCAGGCGCTGGCGCTGCTGGATTGATCTGATTTACCGAATCGTTGTTGCTGTGCTTAACGGCATTTTTGCGGTGCACTTGGTCGGTGTACCGCTTTTTTTTGCCTGCAATAACGCCAAACTCGCTTCTAATGAGGGCGGTGGTGCAGTTCGGTGATGGCATGGATCAGATGATGGATGTCGGCCACCGAGGTGACCAACCCCGGTGTGACCCGAATGCACGTCCCGAACGATGCCCCGACGCGCGTCGTGGTGAAGAGGTTGTAGTCCTTGAGCAAACGCTCCACCATCGCCTGCTGGTCACGACCGCTGAACTTGAAAGCGGTAATCCCGCAATACAACCTTGGATCGTCCGGCGTCAGCACCTCGATCCCCGGCAATGCCCGCACCTGGCTCACCCACACATTGCGCAGGTAATTGACCCGCGCGCCCTTGGCTGCCGCGCCGCCCAGCGCCCGATGCTCGTCCAGTACCCGCGGCAGGGTCATCAGCGCCGGAAAGTTCGGCGTGCTGTAGGAGGTACGCGCGCGTACATCGGTGGTCGGGTAGTGAAATTCGCCCATGTCCGTGTCGATATCGGCCAGGCGCTCGGGCGCGATGTATAAAAAGCCCAGGGTCAACGGCGCGCCGATCCACTTGTGCAGGTTGAACCCGGCGAATTGGATGCCCAGTTCGGCGAGGTTGAAATCGATCTGGCCCAGGGCGTGGGCACCGTCGAGGATCACGTCTACGCCGTGGGCCCGCGCAGCCTGAGCAATGTCGGCCACCGGCATCACCAGCCCGGTGCGATGGGTGACGTGGGTCAGAGCCATCAGCCTGAGGCGCGGGTGTTGGGCGAAGGCATCGCGATAGGTCTGTAGGAGGCTGTCGAAACTGGTCGGGTGGGTGTGGGACAGTTCGACAACCTCCACACCGCGATGCGCCGCCAGCCAGCGCATGGCGCCCTTGACCGTGTCGTACTCCAGGTCGCTGATCAGCACCTGGTCGCCCGGCTGCAGGCGGTTGTAATTGCGGATCAGCGACTGCAAGGCTTCGGTGGCGTTGCGGGTGAACGCCACCGACTCGGGGTCCACTTCGATCAAGGCGGCGAGCTGGCGCCGGATCTCGACGCTCTCGCCTTGTTCAAAGCGCTGGCGCACATACACCGCATTGCTGCGGTTGATAAACGCTACATGCTCCAGGTATTGCGCCTGGACCGCACGGCTCATGCGACCAAAGTAGCCATTTTCCAGATTGATCGGGCCTGGCTCACAGTCATAGCGCTGGGCGATGGCTTGCCAGTGCGCTTCGTTATCGGCATTGCAGGGCATGGGCGTGGGCTCTTAATGGCGTGGGGCGGGTTTGCCGTGCTTGGCGCGCAGTGGGTCGAGCAGTTCTGACAGGCCGTTGTGGTCGATTTCCTGCATCAGTGCCAGCAGACCGCCCAATTCGCCGTGGGGGAAACCTTCACGGGCGAACCAATTCAGGTAAGGGCCGGGCAGGTCGGCGATGATCCGGCCCTTGTATTTGCCGAAGGGCATTTCGCGGGTGACCAGCAGTTCCAGCTTTTCCGGGTTCATGGGCGTCAGGCAGTTACGAGGGTGGTCTTGGAAAATACAGGCATTCTGCATGAAGGCCAAATGACAGATCATGCAAATAACGTAGATACAGATGGTTCAATATTTCGTAACTATTTGAATTTAAACAATAAAGTTATTTTTCAAAACCTGGCACGAGCGCTGCAATCATTAAGACAACCTTTCTCAACCCACATAAGGAATTGAAAAATGACTGACATCAACAAAGAATCGATCTCTGTACTGAACGACCTGATCGAAACCAGCATCGACGGTCAAAAAGGTTTCAAAGAGTGCGCTGAAGACATCAAGCACCCAGAACTCAAGGCGCTGTTTGCCAAGCGTTCTGCTGATTGCGCCACCGCTGCCGCCGAGCTGAAAACCGCCGTGCGTGCCCTGGGTGGTGATCCGGAAGATTCCGGCAGCGTTGCCGGCGCACTGCACCGTGGTTGGGTCGACGTTAAGTCGATGGTGACCGGTAAAGATGAAGAGGCTGTGCTGAACGAAGCCGAGCGCGGTGAAGACCACGCACTTAAGGCTTACCGTGAAGCGATCGAGAAGATCAACAAGCACAACCTGCTGGGCATTCGTGACCTGGTTGAGCGTCAGTACCATGGCGTACAACGCAATCACGACCAAGTGAAAGCCCTGCGTAACCAGGCTCGCGCTCAGTCGTAAGCTTACCGCGTAGCAAACGGGGAGGGGGCTTGCTCCCGATAGCAGTGAATCAGTCGATGTTTAATGACTGACTTACCGCAATCGGGTGCAAGCCCCCTCTCACATTTGTATTCAGCCGATGCTGATCGGCGGCAGTTCGGTCAGGGTCACCACCTGCTGTTTACGCGGTGCGAGGATCTCCGCCTCGCCATCCACCACCAGCTCATCGCGCTGGTTGAACACACGGGTGGCAATGCGCACGCGGAACTTGGGCAGTTTTTCCAGGATTTCCAGGCGCACGGTCAAGGTGTCGCCAATCTTCACCGGCTTCTGGAAGCTCATCTGCTGGCCGATGTAAATGGTACCCGGCCCAGGCAACTCACAGGCGACCGCTGCGCTGATCAGTGCGCCGCTGAACATGCCGTGGGCGATACGCTCCTTGAACATGGTCGCCTTCGCGTATTCCGCATCCAAATGCACCGGGTTGTGGTCACCGGACATGGCGGCGAACAGCTGGATATCGCGCTCTTCAACGGTTTTGCTGTAGCTGGCGGTCTGGCCGACTTCAAGGGCTTCGTACGGGGTATTGGTAACCTGGGTCATCTCAAGGTGCATCCTGTGGATAATCGGTAATTTTTTGATTTTAAAGGAAAAGTTATTCGCAGCGGGGCGGTCGATGCAAGCTCAGGGCGTGGTCCAGCCATGTCAGTACATCCGCCGTGACTTGCGAACGATTGGTTTCGTTGAACACTTCATGACGCGCCTGCGGGTAAATAGTCAGCTGCAGGTGCTGGCAGCCGGCCGCTTGCAGGGCCTGGGCCAGGTGGGTGAGACGCTTGCCCTCACTGACCGGATCACATTCGCCGCCCATTACCAGAATCGGCAGGCCCGGATCGATCTGCCGCAGGTTGGACGCTTTGCTGATCTGCTGCAAGCCGCCGAGCAGGTCCACCCACAATTGGTTGGTGCAGCGAAAGCCACAGAGTGGATCGTTGATGTACTTATCCACCTCGTCCGAGTCGCGGCTGAGCCAGTCGAAAGCTGTGCGATTGGGTTTGAATGCTTTGTTGAATGAGCCGAACGACAGAAAGTCAATCAGCGCGCTGCGACCGCGCACGCCTTGGCGCAGGCGTTCGGCGCGAGCGATCAGGCGCGCGGCGCGGTACAGCGCCACCGGCTGGAAATTCGACCCGCTGAGAATCGCCCCATGCAGGCTGGCGCTGTGGTGCAGCAGGTACGCCTGGGCGATGTAGCTGCCCATGCTATGCCCCAGCAGCACGATCGGCAGCCCCGGATGCTGTTGGCCGATGTGCTGGTTGAGGCTGGCCAGATCGCCCACCACTTTGCTCCAACCGTCGCGCTCGGCGAACAACCCCAGAGTACCTTCATCGGCGGTCCGGCCATGACCGCGCTGGTCCGGCGCGTACACGCCGTAGCCTGCGTCGCACAGCGCCTGGGCCAGCCGCGCATAGCGCCCGCTGTGCTCAGCCATGCCATGGGACACCATCACCACGGCCTTGATCGGAGCCTGCGGCATCCATTGATTCACGTAGAGACGAGTGTGATCGTTGGCGGTCAGCCAGAAGGTGGACGGGTTCATGGCGATTCCTTTGCTCCGGGTCGTTGCAGTGTATCGCTGATCGGGTGAGGGGCGGGGTATCTGCCTGCGCATCAGCGGCAAGATTCATACAATCAATGACACAGTTCAGTGTATTTGCCTGTTTGGCCATAGCTGCTAACGTCCCCAAAGCTCCGCTTTCTATAAAGGCGGCCGGACACATGCGGGCAAGGGGAATAAGAATAATGCAACCTGATTTCTGGAATGACAAACGTGCGGCGGGCGTTCCCAATGACATCGACCTCACCACCTACAAGTCGGTGATCGAAGTGTTCGAGCGGTCCTGCAAGGCGTTCGCCGACCGTCCGGCATTCAGCAACATGGGCATCACCCTCACGTACGCCGAGCTTGAACGCCAGAGCGCGGCGTTCGCCGGCTACCTGCAGCATCACACCGACCTCAAGCCCGGCGAGCGCATCGCGGTGCAGATGCCCAACGTGCTGCATTACCCGATTGCCGTGTTCGGCGCGCTGCGCGCCGGGCTGATCGTGGTCAACACCAACCCGCTGTACACCCCGCGTGAGATGCGCCACCAGTTCAAGGATGCCGGCGTGCGCGCGCTGGTCTACCTCAACCTGTTCGGTTCACGGGTGCAGGAGGTGTGCGCGGACACCGAGATCGACTACCTGATCGAAGCGAAAATGGGCGACTTCCTGCCCGCGGTCAAAGGCTGGCTGGTCAACACCGTCGTCGACAAGGTCAAGAAGATGGTACCGGCCTACCACCTGCCGCGCGCCGTGTCGTTCAAGCGCGCGCTGCGCATGGGGGCGGGCCTGGGCGTGACCCGCCACCCGGTGACCCTGGATGACATCGCCGTGTTGCAATACACAGGCGGCACCACCGGCCTGGCCAAGGGCGCGATGCTGACCCACGGCAATCTGGTCGCCAATATGCAGCAGGCGCGGGCGTGCATGTCCCAGGTCAGCGACAACGGTCAGCCGCTGGTGCGCGAAGGGCAGGAGGTGATGATTGCGCCGCTGCCGCTGTACCACATCTATGCCTTCACCGCGAACTGCATGTGCATGATGGTGACCGGCAACCACAACGTGCTGATCACCAACCCGCGCGACATCGGTGGGTTTATCAAGGAGCTGAAAAAATGGCGGTTCTCCTGCCTGCTGGGGTTGAACACGCTGTTTGTGGCGCTGATGGACCACCCGGACTTCAAGACCCTGGATTTCTCCCACCTCAAGATCACCAATTCCGGCGGTACTGCCCTGGTCAAGGCCACCGCCGAGCGCTGGAAGGCCCTGACCGGCTGCACCATCGGCGAAGGCTACGGCCTGACCGAAACCTCGCCGGTGGCCAGCACCAATCCTTACGGCAGCCAGTCGCGGCTGGGCACCGTGGGCATGCCGGTGCCGGGTACGGCGATGAAAGTGATCGATGACGAAGGCCACGAATTGCCCCTGGGGGAGCGCGGCGAATTGTGCATCAAGGGCCCGCAGGTGATGAAAGGCTACTGGCAACAGCCGGCGGCAACCGCCGAAACCCTGGATGCCGAGGGCTGGCTGAAAACCGGGGATATCGCGGTGATCGACAGCGACGGTTTTGTAAGCATCGTCGACCGCAAGAAAGACCTGATCATCGTGTCCGGTTTCAACGTATACCCCAACGAAATCGAAGACGTGGTAATGGCCCACCCGGCGGTGGCCAGTTGTGCGGTGATCGGCGTGCCGGACGAGCGCACCGGGGAAGCGGTAAAACTGTTCGTGGTAGCGCGTTCTCAGGGCGTTAGCCTTGAAGAGCTGAAGGCCTACTGCAAAGCCAACTTCACCGGCTACAAAGTGCCCAAGCACATCGTCTTGCGTGAGTCGTTGCCGATGACGCCGGTGGGCAAGATCCTGCGCAGGGAGCTGCGCGAGATCGCCTGACCCCGAAGTGAAATGCAATCAAAATGTGCAAGGGGGCCTGCCCCCGATGGCGGTGGAACAGTCAGCATTTGTATCGACTGATCCACTGCCATCGGGAGCAGGCCCCCTCTCACATTCGTCTGTGTTTAACCTGTTAAGCCCTGTTCTAGAGCCTTTTCAGGCGGTATAGAATTTTTGCTCTAAAAATGACTATTGGATATTCTTGAGTCATGTTTATGACTGTAGGGGCCTCTTTTGGCTCTAGTCGGCCCTCGGCAAAGCTGCTACTCTCGGCGCGCTTTGTGACCTCTCGGCCTGCTTGAACGCGCCGGACTCACCTAAAAAAACATACACCAATAATAATCGCATCAAATGCGATGATGAATTCGCGTCGCTGAGGAGTGGGCTTCCATGAACGAAGACTTTTGGAAGGATAAGTACCCCGCCGGGATTGCTGCAGACATCAATCCAGACGAGTATCCAAATATTCAGGCGGTACTGAAACAGTCCTGCCAGCGCTTCGCCAACAAACCGGCTTTCAGCAACCTGGGCAAGACGATCACCTACGGTGAATTGTACGAACTGTCCGGCGCCTTTGCCGCTTACCTGCAACAGCATACCGACTTGAAGCCCGGCGATCGAATCGCCGTGCAACTGCCCAACGTCCTGCAATACCCGGTCGCTGTGTTCGGTGCCATCCGCGCCGGCCTGATCGTGGTCAACACCAACCCGCTGTACACCGCGCGGGAAATGGAACACCAGTTCAACGATTCCGGCGCCAAAGCGCTGGTGTGCCTGGCCAACATGGCTCACCTGGCGGAAAAGGTCGTGCCCAAGACCGCCGTCAAGCATGTGATCGTCACCGAAGTCGCCGACCTGCTGCCGCCGCTCAAGCGCCTGCTGATCAACAGCGTCATCAAGTACGTGAAAAAAATGGTCCCGGCGTATCACTTGCCCCAGGCCGTCAAGTTCAACGACGTGCTCGCCAAAGGCCGTGGCCAACCGGTCAGCGACGCCAGTCCGCTCAGCAGCGATGTGGCGGTGCTGCAATACACCGGCGGCACCACCGGCGTGGCCAAGGGCGCGATGCTGACCCACCGCAACCTGGTGGCCAACATGCTGCAGTGCAAGGCGCTGATGGGCTCAAACCTCAATGAAGGTTGCGAGATCCTGATCACGCCGCTGCCGCTGTACCACATCTACGCGTTCACCTTTCACTGCATGGCGATGATGCTGATCGGCAACCACAACATCCTGATCAGCAACCCGCGCGACCTGCCGGCGATGGTCAAGGAACTGTCGAAGTGGAAGTTCAGTGGCTTTGTCGGCCTGAACACGTTGTTCGTGGCGCTGTGCAACAACGAGGCTTTCCGCAAGCTGGACTTCTCCGCACTGAAAGTCACCCTGTCGGGCGGCATGGCCCTGCAATTGGCGGCGGCCGAGCGCTGGAAAGCCGTGACCGGTTGCGGCATCTGCGAAGGTTACGGCATGACCGAGACCAGCCCGGTGGCCACGGTCAACCCGATCCAGCATATCCAGATCGGCACCATCGGCATTCCGGTGCCCTCGACGGTGTGCAAGGTCATTGCCGACGACGGCACCGAGCTGGCGCTGGGCGAAACCGGCGAATTGTGCGTCAAGGGCCCGCAAGTGATGAAGGGCTACTGGCAGCGCCAGGACGCCACCGACGAGATGCTCGACAGCGAAGGCTGGCTCAAGACCGGCGACATCGCGATCATCCAGCCCGATGGCTATATGCGCATTGTCGACCGCAAGAAGGACATGATCCTGGTCTCCGGCTTCAACGTGTACCCCAACGAGCTGGAAGACGTGCTGGCCGGCCTGCCGGGCGTGTTGCAATGCGCGGCCATCGGTGTGCCGGACGAGAAATCCGGTGAGCACATCAAGCTGTTTATCGTGGTCAAGCCGGGCGCGACCCTGACCAAAGAGCAGGTCATGGAGCACATGCGCGCTAACGTTACCGGCTATAAGGTGCCCAAGGCCGTGGAATTCCGCGATGCCTTGCCGACTACCAACGTAGGCAAGATCCTGCGTCGCGAGTTGCGCGACGAAGAGCTGAAGAAGCTCGGGCTTAAAAAGTAATGCAATTCAAATGTGGGAGGGGCCAAGCCACCTCTCACATTTTTTTGACTGCGGCTCTTACAGAGCGAACTGCGCGAAGCTCACACCTGCACCCGCCGGACGCACGTCCTTCAAGAACGAGTCCTTGTCCGCGCTCAGCTCCAAGGTGATCTCCGGCCTGCGCTTGCCCGCATTACGCACCACCAACCCTTCGAGTTTTTCACGCAGAAACGCCGTCGGCACCTTCAGGTGCAGCAACTGGTCGGATTCGGCGTTATGCATCAACAAGTGAATCCACTCGTACTGACCCACCGCAATCCGCGCCACCGGCAGATCGAACCACCAGATATTGCGTTTACGGTCCAGGTCGGTGAAATGGCAATTGTTGACGCCGAGTACGGCACCGCCCAATTCCTGGTTTCTGCGGGCAATGGCCTGTGCTTTATTGAGTTTCATAACCTTCCTACGGGATCTGTTATTCAGCGTAATAGCCTGAATGTGCCGCGCATTCTCGTGGGTTGGCCGCAAAACATAAAGCCCAACCTGTGCGCGACGATCAAATGCACGTTGAAATAATTGAAACTCTGCCGAACGGCCCCCGGTCAATCTTTAGGTAATGACCAAAAACCCTTGATTGTTCTTTCGGAGAAATACCATGGGCAGCACAGCGGATAAGGCAAAAGGTTTGGCCAACGAAGCGGTTGGTAACGTCAAGCAAGGTGTCGGCAAAGCGACCGATAACGACAAACTGCGTGCTGAAGGTGTGGTTCAAGAGAAGAAAGGCGAAGCACAGCAGGCTGTCGGCAAGACCAAGGATGCCGTCAAAAAAGCCACTAAGTAATGCTGGCTAGGGCGGGTGCAAACCCGTCGTCCTGCGGCCATCCACGGATGGCCGTTTTTATGTCCTGCGCTGCAACTAAACTTTGGAAATTGTTTCAAAGTCGCCAGATGGGCTACTTTGAGGTAGAAAACGGCTCTTGAGTCGCCCACGATCTTTTCCTCTTTGCGGCGAAAGGAGACGCTATGATTTTTCCCGTACTTGATGGCCTCAAGCTGCACACCGTGCTGTTTCGCACCATCAAGGAATTCGTCGATGACGAAATGCCCACCTACGCGTCGGCGCTGGCTTACCAGATGCTGTTCTCGCTGTTTCCATTCCTGCTGTTTTTGATCGCCCTGATCGGTTTCCTGCACCTGCCGGACTTCTTCAGCTGGCTGCGCCTGCAATCGGAACTGGTGCTGCCGCCCCAGGCGCTGGAGCAGGTCAACCCGGTGATCGACCAGCTGCAGCAATCCAAAGGTGGCCTGCTCTCGGTAGGTATCGTGATTGCACTGTGGACGGCCTCGGCCGGTGTGCGCCTGATGATGAGCGCGATGAACGCGGCCTACGACGTGGTCGAAGGTCGGCCGATCTGGAAGCGTTTTCCGCTGTCGATTTTTTATACCATCGGTATCGCCGGCATGCTGCTGGCCGCCGCCGCGCTGATGGTGCTCGGCCCCCAAGTGATGGAGTGGCTGGCGGGGCAGATCGGTATGCAGGAGTTCGTGGTGACCCTGTGGACCATCCTGCGCTGGCCGCTGATCGTGATCCTGCTGATGTTTGCCGTGGCGTTGATGTACTACGTGATGCCCGATGTCGAGCAGAAGTTTCGCTTTATCACGCCGGGCTCGGTGCTGGCGGTGGTGGTGTGGATCGTCGCCTCCCTGGGCTTTGGCTATTACGTCAAGACCTTCGCCGACTACAACGCCATGTATGGCAGCATCGGTGCGATCATTGTGTTGCTGCTGTACTTTTATATTTCCGCCGCGGTGCTGCTGCTGGGCGCGGAGATGAACGCCGTGATCGAACACATGTCAGCCGAAGGCAAGGAACCCGGGGCGAAGGATTTCGACGAGCCGCCGGCCTTGGAAAAACAGCACGTGTCCGGCCTTGGCCGTGACCACTCCATCAAGCCCACTACTGACGAAGTCTGATCGATGATCCGTGAAATCTTGAAAATGGGCGACGAACGCCTGCTGCGCATCGCCCCTCCGGTTCCGCCGGAAATGTTCGACAGCCCCGAGCTGTGGCAATTGATCGATGACATGTTCCAGACCATGGAACACGTAGGAGGTGTGGGCCTGGCCGCCCCGCAGATCGGCGTCGACCTGCAACTGGTGATCTTCGGCTTCGAGAGCAGCGAACGCTACCCGGACGCGCCACCCGTGCCCCAGACCATCCTGATCAACCCGTTGATCACGCCGCTCAGCCCGGTGCTCGAAGAGGGGTTTGAAGGCTGCCTGTCGGTGCCTGGCCTGCGTGGCGCGGTGAACCGCTACCAGCAGATCCGCTATGAAGGTTTCGACCCCAAGGGCGAGCCTATCGTGCGCTTTGCAGATGGTTTCCATGCGCGGGTGGTGCAACACGAATGCGACCATCTGATCGGCCGCTTATACCCGTCGCGCATCACCGACTTCAGCAAGTTCGGTTTCATCGACGTGATGTTCCCGGAGCTGGATCCCACTACGGCCGATTAAACAAACAAATGCCGATCAGAATGTGGGAAGGGGCTTGCCCAGTAGCCTTAGTTAGCTGCACATAATCCAAGCCTGCTCACCACAGGGGATCGGCGCACAAAGTGGTTGTGGTGAGCGGGCTTGCCCCGCGCCGGGCCGCGAAGCGGCCCTCTCTCCAGACACAGCGGTGTGCCAGACAAAAAACATGGGCCATTCCCTGCCTGTCACCGGCTATCCGAGGGCGACCTCACTCCCGATTCCAAGCCCATCGCGATCATCGGTTTGTTGCGCTTGTAACGCACCAGCCGCTCGCTGAGGGACTGCGGCAATCGCGTGTCCTGGGTAAAGCCCATCCGCTGATACAACCGCTCCAAGTCAGGATGGCACAACAACCATACCGTGCCCTCGGCTGACGCCACTGCCTCACGGATCAACCGCGTCGCCAAACCCTGGCCGCGATAATCCGGCGCCACAAACACGCCCGTCAGCCACTGCCCGCCCACTGCGGGGGTCAGGCACAACCCGGCGACAATGTCGCCATCGCGCGCCACCCATAAGCGCCCGCCCTTGAGCGCCTTCATCGATGAGTCGTGGCGGCGGTAAAATTTGTTCAGCAGCGGCCACAGGGGCGCTGGCAGTGGCTCAATGGGCAACTCGGGCATGGTATTCAAGCAGGCGTCGTGATGGGCCCAGGATTATAAGCGCCTTCTGCCGGGCAATAGGTGGTATACCCAATGCTGCATCCCTTCACAGTGGAGTACGCAACATGGCCAAAGGTATGGATTCAAAGAAAGCCGCGAAGAAAAAACCGGCAAAGACCGCCGATGAAAAACGCGCAGACAAGAAAGCCAAGAAATCCGAAACAGGTCTGTTCGGGCACTGATCCGCAAACGCCTGTTCGCTCAAGGGCGAGCAGGCTTGCGAAGTCGTTCGATGGCACGATCATCCGGGAATGGCCGCAGCGTTCGTGAGTGCTTAAAAACCTCGCGGCCAGTGACGTCAGATGGCCGCCAAGGTCTCTTTCAGCGCTTGCGCCTGAGGCGCAGCCGTCTTCGCCGCTACTTGCTGTTCCTGCTGCTGCTTCAAGCGTTCAGCCACCTGCTTGGAAATCGCGTCCTGCTTTTCCTGCGACATGTTCTGCACATCCGCCTCGGTCAGCCCCTGTTCCTTGAGCAATTGCTCACGGATACGTTCGGCCGGAGATTTGCTCATGTATTCAGTGAACTCCGCGCGTGCGCCGGACGTAGCGTTGGTGGCCGGCACATCGCTGGTGGTACTGGTCTGCAATTGCACACGGGTTTTGGCGAAGGCTTCATCGATACGATCGGTGGCCTTGTCCAGTTCCTTTTGCGCGGCCGGTACGGTCACGGCTTGTTGCGCCGCTTGCAAAGCGCCGCTGTACAGTGCGCTGGCGGCGGCGTTGGCGGGGTCCATGTCGGGGCGCTTGATCTGTTGAACGGTCGACACGGCTTGGGTGTTGTTGTTTACCAGCATGATCGTCACCTGTGAAATGTTCGTTGCCACAGCTGGAGCAAATAGCATGCCGAGTGCCGGCCCCCCCGGTTTGTTGGGGGCGGCGCGCCGTCGGCGGCAAAACTTATCCCACCGACGGCCAACCGTTGCCGTCAATGGGCGATATGTTCCAGGGCCAGGTTGCGCGTGCGTGGCCCGAACCAACTGATGGTGATCATTACGATCAACATGCTGCTGGCGATAAACGCCAGTACACCGGGCGTGCCCAAGTGCTCGAGAATGAACCCGATCAACAGACTGCTGAACACCGTCGACAAGCGGCTGAACGAATAACAGAACCCCACCGCCCGCGCGCGAATATTGGTTGGGAACAGTTCGCTCTGGTACGAGTGATAACTGAAGCTCAGCCAGGCATTGCAGAACGTGATCATCACCCCGCAGAACACCAGCCCCACCGCCGTGGTCTGTAGCGCGAACAGGCTGCCGAAGATTACCGCGCCCATGGCCGAGCCGACGATCTGCCACTTGTTCTCAAAGCGGTTGGCCACCTTCACGAACAGCAACGGCCCCAGCGGATAGGCGAGGGTGATGATAAACGCGTACAGCAAACTGTGGGTCACACTCACGCCCTGGCCCGACAGCAACGCCGGCAACCAATTGCCAAAGCCGAAAAAACCGATGGCCTGGAACACATGGAACACGATCAGCATCAACGCCCGGCGTCGGTACGGCGGCTGCCAGATATCGGCAAAACGCCCGCTGCCCTGCACGCTGACGGCCTCTGGCTCGGGCTCGTCCAGCGGTTTGCCGTGATCCTGGCGGCAGTGCGCCTCCAGGTTGTCCATGATCTGCCCGGCCTCGTCGAAGCGGCCTTGTTGCGCGAGCCAACGCGGTGATTCCGGCAAACGCTTGCGCAGTTGCCAGATAAACAGCGCAAACACCGCACTGCTCAGCACCACCCAACGCCAACCGGCGATCCCGAATGGCGCCTGGGGCACCAGCCACCACGACATCAGCGCCACGGCGGGCACCGACAGAAACTGGATAAAAAACGCGAAGGCAAACGCTGAGCTGCGCATGCGCTTGGGCACCAGTTCCGAGAGGTAGGCGTCGATCGTCACCAGCTCGATGCCCAGGCCGATGCCCACCAGAAAACGCATGCCGATAATGCCCAGGGCGGATGTCTGGATGCCCATCAACACGGTGGCCACCGTGTACCAGATTAGCGCAAAGGTGAAGATCGCCCGGCGCCCGAAGCGATCGGCAATCGGACTGAGCAGGCTGGCGCCGAGGAACAGGCCCAGAAAGGTCGCGGAGGCGAACGCGGCCTGGTCGGAGAAACCGAACACACCCTCGCTGCCGGTGTGGAAAATTCCATCGCTGATCAGGCCTGGGCTGATGTAGGCAGTCTGGAACAGGTCATACAACTCAAAAAAACCACCGATCGACAGCAGCGCCACCAGGCGCCAGACGGTGGCGACGGCGGGCAGGCGGTCGATGCGTGCGCTGATGTGGGCAGCGCGCAACGGGTCGATGCCGTCGGTGGCTGAGGCGGTGAGGGTCGACATGGCTGAGATTCCAGGGGCAGTGACCTGGAATCTTAGCCGGCTAACGGAAACTGCTGCTTGTTAAGTTGCAGGTGGCGCCGAGCACATTTGGCAATTAATTGCGCATAAGGCGCATGGCTTAAGGTTTTATGGCGTGGCGATCAATTATGACCATCAAGGGCGAATGCCTTGAAGCCCGCATGCTGGCTGAGCCTGTCGTAATAGGCCGTCACCGCGGGAAAGGGCGGATGCTCCATCGGCGTCATGCGCCAGCGGTGCACCGACAGGCCGATAAGGATGTCGGCCAGGGTAAATTCATCACCGGCGACGTAGGCCTGCGTCTTGGTCAACTGTTGTTCGAGGATGGCCATCTTGTCGTTCCAGCCTTGCACACCGGCCTGGATGCGTTGCGGGTCCTGATAGTCCGGGTTTTTGCGCACCAAGGCATGGAACGCGTAGCCCCAGGACGGGTTCAGCTCGGTAGCCTGCCAATCCATCCACTGCTCCACCCGAGCCCTTGGCGCGGGCTCGGCGGGCAGCAGGTCATGCCGTTGGTATAGGCCGACCAGATAGCGGCAAATGGTATTGGATTCCCACAGCACGCCGTGGTCATCGATCAGCACCGGCACCTGAGCGTTGGGGTTCAGGGCCAGGAACTCGGCGGATTGAGTGGGTGTGTAGCCGATGCCCCAATCTTCACGCACGTAGTCGATGCCCAGTTCCTGGCAGGTCCAGAGCACTTTGCGCACGTTGATGGACGACGCGCGGCCCAAGATTTTCAGTGAGTGTCCCATGGTGCTTCCCTGGCGATGGAGAGAGGGACAATCTAGCAGGGGCGACAAGCGACGGCGATATCTCTAAGTGTGCACGGAAAAAAATGTGCGAAGGGGAGGGGCTCAACAGCGTGGGGCGTGCAGGTCCGCGGCCTTGCCGACCAGCAGTACGCTCAGCTCACTTAATTGATGAATGGCCAAGGCGACATCACGGTGTTTACCGGATAGGTCATTGGACAAATCAAGCAGCAAGGTGCTGACGGAACAGACGGTTTCGTAACTGTTGATCAACAGGCTTTCGATGGAGACATCGGGGATGACGGTGAAAAGCGTATGCGTGGGATGTGGGCTTTGCATGTTTAAGTACCTGATTTGGGCTGATACCTCATCGCTACTAAACGAGGGTGGCAGCTGTACGCAGGTTAGTAGACCGGTATCCCACACAAACCCGGCGCACCCGAAGGCGCCCTGCGCACAGCCACCATCAAGCATCGATAGGCTCATGCATCTTGTGTTGGGAGGCTCGGGCTACTAAACCCGATCACCGAGAATTCAGCGACCGGCAAACCTTAAAGATCGCCTCCCAGGCACACAAGCCGGCGGATTCTGACGTAAGCGTAGGCAAGCGGGCAAGGCGCTTACCGTAATGTCAGCTGCTTCCTACACCTGTCCTACGTGCTCTCCCGCACGCGCAACTCAAACCCCATATCCACCACCGGCTTGGCGATCTTGTTACCCGCCATGATCGTCAACAAATGCTCCGCCGCACGCCGGCCAATCGCTTCGCGCGGAGTGCTGATGCTGCTCAGGCGCGGCACCATGAAGGAGGAGGACGGCAAGTCGTTGAAACCCAGCACCGCCACTTGTTCGGGCACCTTGATGTTATGGCGCAGCGCTTCCAGCAATGCGCCCTGGGCCAAGTCGTCATTGCCGAAGAAAATCGCATCCACATCCGGATGGCTGGCCAGCAACTGCAGAAACAACTCGCCGCCCAGGCCCACGGAAGAGGGGCGCGGCGTCAGCAGTTCCAAGGCGGGGTCGTAGAGGCCGGCCTGTTGCAGCGCGCGGCGAAAGCCTTCGCCGCGCAGCAGGGTGCGTTGGTCCAGTTGCGCGCCGATGTACGCCAGGCGCTTGCGCCCACGGGCGATCAAGTGCGCCGCCGCCGTTTCACCGGCGACCAGTTGCGAGAAACCCACGCAGTTCACGCCGGCGTTGGGGTCCAGGTCCATCATGTAGACGCAGGGTACGTTGCTGGTCTCGACCATCCGTCGGGCGCTTTCGGTGCGGTCGAAGCCGGTCAGCAGCAGGCCTCGCGGCTGGTAGGCCATGTAATTGCGCAGCAGGTTTTCTTCTTCATCGCGCGAGTAGTGGGAGTTGCCGATCAACACTTCGAAGCCCTTGGGCCGCAGTACCTGATGAATGGCTTCGAGGGTTTCGATGAACAGCAGGTTGGACAGCGAAGGCACCAGCACCACCACCGAATGGCTCTGGGCCGAGGCCAATGCGCGGGCGGCGGGGTTGACCACGTAATTGAGTTCGGCGGCGGCGTGCCGGACTTTTTCCGCCAGCTCCGTGGCCACGGTGCTGATGCCGCGCAGGGCGCGTGAGGCGGTGATAGGGCTGACGCCGGCCAGGCGGGCGACTTCGTTCAGGGTGGGGCGTCCCGTCGTGCGGGTATTTTTATCGTTCTTGGAGGTCATCAGGCGGCTTGCCAAACAAAAATCGAGGCACTAAGGTAGCGCTGTCTCCAAAAGGCTGCAAATACTTGAACGTTGGGTTGCCTGATCCTGTTCAAACCATTGGAGCGGATGCACGCGTCACTCCATAAAAAAAGACAAGACGGCGCGGGAAAAGCCTGTTTTTGCACTAGCCTTACAGCGTGCAAGGGTAGCGCTATCTGCGTCCTGAGGTGTTTCATGAGTCAACCTGTTACCGCCTTGGTCATCATGGGTGTTGCCGGCTGCGGCAAGACCAGTGTCAGCGAGGCCCTGTGCCGCCTTAACGGCGCCACCGCCATTGAAGGCGACAGCTTTCACCCCGCCGCCAACATCGAAAAGATGAGCGCAGGCCACCCCCTCAACGACGACGACCGCGCCGGCTGGCTCGACATCCTCTGCGATGAGCTGCGCCGCTCGCTCAAGGCCGGCCAACACCCGGTGCTCACCTGCTCGGCCCTCAAGAAAAAATACCGCGACCACCTGCGCGAAGCCGCGCCGGGCCTGGGGTTCGTGTTTCTGGAACTGACCCGTGAAGTGGCCGCCGACCGCGTGTCCCACCGCCCTGGGCACTTTATGCCGGCCAGCCTCATCGACAGCCAGTTCGCCACCCTCGAATCGCCCAAAGGCGAGCCGCTGACCCTGGCCCTCAACGCCAGCCGCGACAACGTCGAGCAACTCGCCGAGCAGACCAACGCCTGGTGGCTGGAACACGGTTTTGAACCATCCAAATAATTGTTTGCCGGACAAGATAGCGCTATCCCCGGCAACTCATTCAATACCCGCTTTAATAACAACAACAAACAGGAGAGACCCCCATGTTTGGCATGTCCCACGAGTCGTATCTGCTGCTTGATGCAGTGGTCACTATTATCGGGCTGATCGTCTTGATCACCCGTTTCAAGGTTCACCCGTTTATCGCGTTGATCATTGCGGCAGGCTTTCTCGGCCTGACCTCGGGCATGCCCGTGGACAAGATCATCAAGGCGTTCCAGGACGGTTTCGGCGGCGTGCTCGGCTTTGTCGGCATCATCCTCGCCCTGGGCACGATGCTCGGCAAGATGATGGCCGAATCCGGCGGCGCCGATCAGATCGCCCAGACCCTGATCCGCGCCTTCGGCAAGGAAAAGGTCCAGTGGGCCATGATGTTCGCCGCGTTTCTGGTGGGTATCCCACTGTTCTTCGAAATCGGCTTTGTGCTGCTGATCCCGCTGGTGTTTATCGTCGCGCGCCGCACCGGTGTGTCGCTGATCAAAATCGGCATTCCGTTGCTCGCCGGCCTGTCGGCGGTGCACGGCCTGGTGCCGCCGCACCCGGGCCCGCTGCTGGCCATCGGTGTGTTTGGCGCGGACATCGGCAAGACCATCCTGTACGGCCTGATCGTCGCACTGCCGACCGCCATCATCGCCGGCCCTATCTTCGGTACGTTCATCGCCAAGTACATTCCGGGCAACCCGTCCCAGGAACTGGTGGATCAACTGGCCCGCGAGCCGGAAAGCAAAGACCTGCCGAGCTTCAGCATTACCCTGATCACCGTGCTGTTGCCGGTGTTCCTGATGCTGCTCAAAACCTTCGCTGACATCGGCCTGCCGGACGGCCACATCGTGCGCAACTGGATGGATATGATCGGTCATCCGATCTCCGCCCTGCTGCTGGCGTTGCTGCTGTCCTTGTATACCTTCGGTGCGCGTCAGGGCATTCACTCCAAGCAGATCCTCAAACTGCTCGACGCCAGCCTTGCGCCGACCGCCGCGATCATCCTGATCATCGGTGCCGGTGGTGGCTTCAAGCAGATGCTGGTCACCAGCGGTGTAGGTGACGTGATCGGCCATATGGCCGTGACCGCGCAGATCAACCCGATTCTGCTGGCGTGGCTGGTGGCGGCGGTGATTCGCGTGGCCACCGGTTCGGCCACTGTGGCGACCATTACCGGCGCGGGCATCGTGGTGCCGGTGGTGGGCATGATTCCGGGGGTGAACCGCGAGCTGCTGGTGCTGGCGACGGGGGCGGGCTCGTTGATCCTGTCTCACGTCAACGATGCGGGGTTCTGGCTGGTCAAGCAGTACTTCAACATGACCGTGGCCGAGACCTTCAAGACCTGGACGGCGATGGAAACCATCCTGTCCGTGGTGGCGTTGATCTTCATCATGTTGCTGTCGTTAGTGGTCTAACAGGCACACCACAAGGCAAGGGTGAAAACCCAATCAAATGTGGGAGGGGGCAAGCCCCCTTCCACATTTTTAACTGCATTTCTGCAACACAAATGGCTAGGCTTTCTGGACCAGCCCATCCGCGCGGAACATCCCGCGAATCCCACGCACCGCCTGGCGAATGCGGTCCTGGTTCTCAATCAGCGCAAAGCGCACATGATCATCCCCATACTCGCCAAAGCCGATTCCCGGTGACACGCACACCTTGGCTTCCAGCAGCAGCTTCTTGGCAAACTCCAGCGAACCCATGGCGGCATACGCCTCCGGGATCTTCGCCCAGACGTACATCGACGCTTTCGGATTCTCGACCATCCAACCCAACTCATGCAGGCCCTTGACCAGCACATTGCGGCGTTGGCGGTATTGCTCGGCGATGTCTTTTACGCATTGCTGGTCGCCCTCCAATGCTGCAATCGCCGCCACCTGCAACGGTGTGAACGTGCCGTAGTCGTGGTAGCTCTTGATCCGTGCCAGGGCGTTGACCAGTTCCGGGTTGCCCACCATAAAGCCGATACGCCAGCCGGCCATGTTGTAGCTCTTGGACAGGGTGAAAAACTCCACCGCAATGTCCTTGGCGCCGGGCACCTGCATGATCGACGGGGCTTTCCAGCCGTCGTAGACGATATCGGCGTAGGCCAGGTCGTGGATCACCAGCACGTCGTACTGCTTGGCCAGCGCAATCACACGTTCGAAGAAATCCAGCTCCACGCACTGCGCGGTGGGGTTGGACGGGAAACCGAGGATCATCATTTTCGGCTTGGGGATCGAACCGCGGATCGCCCGTTCCAGCTCGGCGAAGAAATCCACGCCAGGCACCAGCGGCACCGAGCGCACCTGGGCGCCGGCAATCACGGCACCGTAGATGTGAATCGGGTAGCTGGGGTTGGGCACCAGCACGGTGTCGCCCTGGTCCAGGGTGGCCAGCATCAAGTGCGCCAGGCCTTCCTTGGAACCGATGGTCACGATGGCTTCGGTCTCGGGGTCGATATCCACTGCATAACGGTCCTTGTACCAGCGCGAGATCGCCCGGCGCAGGCGCGGTATGCCTTTGGAGGTGGAGTAACCGTGGGTGTCTTCACGCTGGGCCACTTGCACAAGTTTTTCGACGATGTGCGGCGGCGTGGCGCCGTCGGGGTTGCCCATGCTCAAGTCGATGATATCTTCGCCGCGCCGACGCGCAGCCATCTTCAGCTCGGCAGTGATATTGAACACGTAAGGGGGGAGTCGATCGATGCGCGCAAAGCGGCGCGGCGAACCTTGTTCGGCCATTGTTGCCTCGAGAGTACGTAAGCGCCCGGAACCGTCCGAGCGACGTCGGCCACTGCGGTGGCCTGCGGGGCAGACAATACGGTCGGTGATGGCCAGTTGTCCAGATGCGTAGGAAAATTTTCTGCTTGAGGCGCCGCGTGGAAATGCCCCTATACTCGACGCGGGTTCGTTCCCTTATAAGAAGGAGACTGTTCGTATGGATCAGCAGACAAAACAACCGCTGGAGCCACGCCTGGAAGCAGGCAAGGCCTTGGTGATCGCCGGGGTACAAGGCCGTTATTCGAAGGCCACCGTCGGCGATATCCCCCGGCTGTGGGAGTTGTTCGACAGTTGCATCAAGGACATCAAGAAACGTGTCGGTGGTGTGACCTATGGCGTGTGCCATAACCCCCGCCACGGCGAATTCGATTACATGGCCGGCGTGGAAGTCCCGTCCAAAAGCGATGTGCCGAGCAACTTTGAAGTGATCGAAATTCCACCGCTCAACTATGCCGTGTTCCCGCATCATGGCCCGGTACAGGCGTTGGAACAGACCTACGAGCGCATCATGTTCGAGTGGTTGCCGCACTCGGGCTACAAGGTGATGGGGGCGGATTTCGAGCGCTACAGCGCGGATTTTGATGCGCGCAAAGGCACGGGAACGGTGGAAATCTGGTTACCGATCGGAGAGCGGGGCTGAACCGGCAACCAATGTCGCGTAAACATGACATGGACCTCTGAACGTCATGTTTACGTGACTGTTATTGCTTCGGATGAAGTGCCCGGCTCAACCTGCGCTCGTAGCCAACCCGCCCCTTATAGGCCTCGCCGCTGTCCACCCACCCAAGCCCCAGATACAAGCCCATCGCCGCCACATTGTCCGTGTCCACCGACAACTCCAAGCCCTTGATCTGCGGCCATGCCTCCAGCGCCACCGCCGGCAATGCCTGCAGACACGCCTTGCCGAACCCACGACCCTGTTGCCGCCGGTCCACCTGCAAGGCATGCAGCGTAGCGCTGTGTTCATCGGCCCAGTGGGGCAGGCAAGGTGGACGTTTAAGCAGCAGGAAGGCCACCGGCAAGTCGTCGGCCAGCAGCGCAAAGCCTTTGACGCCGGGGCTGGGTTTAGCCAACAGGCTATTGAGCGCGCAATACATATCGCCGCAAAACGGCAACTGCTCAGGGTGAACTTCGATGGCGCTGACGTGCTGTTGTTGCATGGCAGTCAGCGCCGCGTAGTCGACGAGGCGGGTGTGCATCGAGGGTGTCCGAACGGCTGCAAGTAGGGGCGCAGTCTATCGGGTTTGGTGCAGCGACATTATTTTTCAACCGCGCCGTCCCACTTTAGTCGTCCCGATCATTCCAGCATTTTGCCCAACAACCAGCTCCCCGCCGGCCCCGGTGGATGATGCCGCGACCACAACGCATCCACCGCCACCGAGCGCGGCCAGCCGCGTGCTTTCAGCTCCACCAATTGGCCGCCGCCAAACCGTTCCACCAGCCAGCGCGGAATTGGCGCCCAGCCGAAACCCAATTGGGCCATCTCCAGCAGCATCAGGTAACTGGGGGCCGACCAGACGCGGCCGTTGGCGCGGGTTTCATTCGGGTTGATGATGCTGGCCAGACGCAGTTCGCGATGCTGTTGCAGGGCGTGCGCGGTGAGCGTGCCGAGGCGCGCCAGGGGATGTTTGGGGGACACGAACAGGGCAATTTCCGTGCGTTCTTCCACGGGCGCGCGCGTCAGGTCCGGTGGGTACACGTCCTGCTGTTCAATAAACGCGATCTGCGCGCGACCACTTTGCACCAGCGCGATCAGGTCCTCGCACTCGGCGATCAGGCATTCCAGCTCAAGGTCCGGGTAGCGTTGTTCGAATGCACTGAGGGCGACCTCGAAACGGTCGGACTGGTAGGTGTCCGACATCGCGATGCTCAGCTTAGGCTCCAGCCCCTGGGCCAGCTGGCTCGCCGCCAATTCAAGCCGGCTGCTGGCCTCCAGCACCTGCTCGGCGCGTTGCAGCAGCACATGGCCGGCGGGGGTGAGGGTCGGCTTGCGACTGCTGCGGTCAAACAGCACCACATCCAGGTCGATCTCCAGGCTCGCCACCGCCGCGCTGACGGTGGATTGGCTCTTGCCGAGCTTGCGCGCCGCCGCTGAAAACGAGCCTTGGGTAGCCGCCTGCACAAACGCCTGCAGCACTTCATGTGAGGCCATGACTATCGCCTTGATCGATGGTTATTGGTTATGAAGTATCGATTCAAAGGGTAATGATGGCAACCTTCCTCACTGTGGAGCCGGGTCATGAGCCCTAGCAAATCCCTTACCGAACGCGTGTGCCAGGCCATCGGTTTCGAAGCCCTGGCGTTGTTGATCTGTACGCCGTTGCTGGCCTGGATCATGGACAAGCCCGCCCTGGAAATGGGCATGGTCACCCTGGCGATCAGCGTGATGGCGCTGACATGGAACGTGATCTTCAACGGCCTGTTCGACCGCCTCAAGGTGCGCCTGCAGTTGGCCAACAACCCATGGACCCGCGTGCTCCATGCGTTGCTGTTCGAAGGCGGGCTGATCCTGGTATGCGTGCCGTTGATCGCGGCGTGGCTCAAGATCAGCCTGTTGCAGGCTTTCATCCTCGACATCGGTGTACTGCTGTTTTTTCTGCCGTACACCTACGTGTATCACTGGGGGTATGACGTGCTGCGCGAAAAGCTCCTACAAAAACATCCCGCCCGACGCCTCGATACGCTGCCCGGTGATCCAGTGGCTGCCGTCGGCGAGCAGGCTGGCGATCGCGCCACCGATATCGTCCGGTAAACCGGCGCGGCCCAGGGCGGTATTGCTGGCGACCATCGCGTTGAGGTCGGCGTTGTCGCGCACGGCGCCGCCACCGAAGTCGGTCTCAATAGCACCGGGGGCGAGGATGTTGACGCTGATGCCACGCCCGCCCAGCTCCTTGGCCTGGTAGCGGGTCAGCACTTCCATCGCGCCTTTCATCGCCGCGTAGGCTGCGTAGCCTGGCAAGCTGAAGCGCGCCAGGCCGCTGGAGACGTTGAGGATGCGACCACCGTCGCGGATCACCGGCAGCAGTTTCTGGGTCAGGAAAAACGGGCCCTTGAATTGGATCGCCAGCAGTTGGTCGAACTGCGCTTCGGTGGTCTCGGCGAAGCTGGCGTGAATGCCGATACCGGCATTGTTGATCAGAAAGTCGAAGCGATCCTGTGCGAAAACATCCTTGAGCACGCCAGCCACATCGCCGACGAAATCACCGAACGTCGCGCTCTGGCTCACATCCAGCTTCAGCATTGCGGCACGACCGCCCAATTGTTCGATCTGCATCAGCAGTGCCTGGGCTTCGTCGGCCTTGCTGTGGTAAGTGCCGATGATATCGACGCCCTGTGCGGCAAGGTGCAGCGCGGCGTTCTTGCCCAGGCCACGGCTGGCACCGGTGATAAGTGCGATTTTACGGGTCATGGTGCAGTCCTCTTCGGATGTGAATGTGGGACTGAGTGTATTTGTCCGCCTGTAACGTGATAAACAGAACGAAACCGGAATCACTGGCCGGATAAGGCGAACAATCCCATGAACAAACTTGAGTTGCTGCGCACCTTCGTACGCGTCACCGAGCTGTCGAGTTTTACCCAGGCCGGCGAGAGCCTGGGCCTGCCGCGCTCTACCGTGTCCGAGCATGTGCAGGCGCTGGAGGAACTGCTCGGTGCACGCTTGCTGCAACGCACCACGCGCAAGGTGCAAGCCACCCAGGATGGTCGTGTGTTGTACGAGCGCAGCAAGGATTTGCTGGCCCATATGGAGGAACTTGAGGGGCTGTTTCGCCAGGACGAAGCTCAGTTGGCCGGGCGGATACGCGTGGACATGCCCAACGCCCTGGCGCGGGAGTTGATTCTGCCGCGCCTGCCATCGTTCATGGACGCACACCCGCTGATCGAGCTGGAGATCAGCGCCACCGACCGCCAGGTCGACCTGCTCGCCGAAGGGTTCGACTGCGTGTTGCGCATCGGCGCGCAGCCGGATCAGACGGTGGTAGCCCGCTCGCTGTGCAGCCTGCCGATGATCAATTGTGTCAGCGCCAGCTACCTGCAGCGTTTTGGCGTGCCACACACCTTGGCCGACCTCACCGACCATCACTTGGTGCATTACGTACGCCCGCTGGGATCACGTTCGGCGGGGTTCGAGTACCTGCAGGGCAATAAGGTGCAACGGCTTCCCATGAAGGGGCGGGTGACGGTCAACAGCACCGATGCGTACAAATCGGCTTGCCTGGGCGGCTTCGGGATTATCCAGGTGCCGACCTTGGGCATGGCCGACGAATTGGCTCGTGGTGAACTGGTGGCGATCCTGCCGGACTACCCGCCACCGCCGTTGGATGTGGCCCTGCTGTACGCCGGGCAACGGCATTTACCCATGCGGGTGCGGGTGTTCATGGACTGGTTGGCGGCCATGGTGCAACCCCACCCGCATGTTTGATCAAGGTGCGTCAGAACAGGTTGGTGAACAGCCAGTACAGGCTGCCCGACAGAAGAATCGCCGCCGGCAACGTCAGCACCCAGGCCATCAGCAAATTGCGGATGGTCTTCATCTGCAAGCCACCGCCGTTGGCCACCATGGTGCCCGCCACGCCGGATGACAACACATGGGTAGTCGAGACCGGCAACCCATACATATCCGCCGCGCCGATGGTCAGCATCGCCACGGTTTCCGCCGCGGCGCCCTGGGCGTAGGTCATGTGGGTCTTGCCGATTTTCTCGCCTACCGTCACCACAATGCGCTTCCAGCCGACCATGGTGCCGAGGCCCAGGGCAATGGCCACGGCGATTTTCACCCACAGCGGGATAAAGCGCGTGGCATCGTCGATCTGCTGTTTGAACAGTTGCAGTTTGCCTTGGGTGTCGGCGTCGAAGTTGCCGACCTTGCCCTTGTCCATCAGGCGAATGGTTTCGCTGGTCAGGTACATATCATTGCGCACGTTGCCGACCGCTTCGGCGGGAACCCTGGCCAGGGAGCCGTAGCCTTTGACTTCATCGCCAATGTGGCCGGCGAGGGCGGCAAGGGCCGGCACCAGTTCCGGAGTGGCTTCCTTGGTGCGCACATACACCGACAGAATCGCGCGCGGGTCGCCTGGCGCGGCCTGCGGCGCGCTTTTGACCAGCGCGGCCTGGGTCACTTCGGCCACCGCCGCAAATTGCAACGATTGTTCGGCGGGCATGGTGCGGTTCAGGGCATAAGCCATCGGCAGGGTGCCGACCAGAATCAGCATGATCAGGCCCATGCCTTTCTGGCCGTCGTTGGAACCGTGGGCGAACGACACGCCGGTGCAGGTAGCGATCAGCATGCCGCGAATCCACCACGGCGGCGGGGTGTCGCCCTTGGGGGCTTTATACAGCGCGCGGTTTTTCACGAAGGCGCGCAGGGCCAGCAACAGCAAAGCGGCAAACACAAAGCCGATCAGGGGCGACAACAGCAACGCATAACCGATCTTGGTCGCCTGGCTCCAATCCACCCCGCTGGTGCCGTCGCGCCCATGCATCAAGGCGTTCGCCACGCCCACGCCGATAATCGAACCGATCAGGGTGTGGGATGACGACGCAGGCAACCCCAGCCACCAGGTGCCGAGGTTCCACAGAATCGCGGCGATCAGCAGCGCGAAAATCATGGCAAAGCCGGCCTTGGAGCCGACCTGCAGAATCAACTCCACCGGCAACAGGGCGATGATGCCGAACGCCACCGCGCCGCTGGAAAGCAGCACGCCGAGAAAATTGAAAAAGCCCGACCATACCACCGCGAAGTGCGGCGGCAGCGAATTGGTGTAAATCACCGTGGCCACAGCGTTGGCGGTGTCATGGAACCCGTTGACGAACTCGAAGCCCAGGGCGATCAACAGTGCCACGCCCAGCAACAGGAATGGCGTCCAGGTGGTGACCTGTGCGCCCATCTCGTGCATGTCGTGCATCAGGCTGTAGGCGGTGAATAACAGGCCCATGGCAAGCACGGCGAAGAAAATGATCACCGTGACCAGGCCGGGTTTCTTGTCGAGCCGGGGTTTGGGGCCTGCCAGGGGGGCGGACGTGGAAGCAGTCAGGGAAGGGGTGGCCATGCCGGAGCATCCAGAGTGAGGAGGATGTCGCCCATGATCATTGCAGAATGTTACAGAGATGCTGCGGCACGTCAGTGTTTAGGTGATTGAAGGCGCCGTCGGTCTGCTCGTGCAGCCAGGGCAGGGCGCACTCAGTAGTCCTTGCGCTTGCGGAATGCCCAGCGTCCGGCAATCAAGGTAAACGTCGCCACCAGCGCCACCAGAATCCAGAACCCCTCCGGATCCTGGGAAAGCGGCACGCCGCCGACGTTCATGCCGAAGAAACCGGCGATGATGTTGATCGGCAGCGCCAGTACCGTCACTACGGTGAGGGTGAACAACGTGCGATTGCTCTGCTCGTTGAGGTTGGCGGCGATCTCTTCCTGCAACAGCTTGATGCGTTCGCCCAGGGCCGTCAGGTCGTTGATGATCAGCGCGAATTCCTCGGTGGACTTGCGCAGCTCTTTGACGTCTTCCTTCTGCAACCACTGCGGCGGACGGTTGAGCAGCCGCAGCAGCGAGCCCGGTTCCAGCGCCAGCAAGCGTTGCAGGCGCACCAGCACCCGGCGCATGGCGCCCAGTTCGGCGCGGTTGGTGGACACGCGCGAGGAAAGTAACTGGTCTTCGATATGGTCCACGCTGATGCTGGTCTTGCGCACGATCTGCGTCAGCACCTCGCCCTGATCGCGCAGCAAATGCACGAGCAATTCCAGCGGCGAACGAAAGCGCTCACCGCCTTTGACCGACGAACGCAATTTATCCACCGAGTGCAGCGGTTGCAGGCGCGCACTGATCAACAGGCGGCTGCGCGCACACACCCACAGCGTGGAAATATCCGAGGAGACCATGCTGCTGAAGTTGAATACCACATCGTTGACCACCGCCAGCAAGGCCGCGTCGACGTGTTCGATGCGCGTGGAGCGCGAGCCTTCATGCAGCGCTTCGAAGAACTCTTCGGGCAACTGCAGGTGAGCCTTCATCCAACGCTCGCAGGCCGCGTGGGCCAGGTTCAGGTGCAGCCATAGGAATTCTTCCGAGTCGGCCGGTTGCTGCAGTGCTTGCAAGGCCGTGGCTGAGTCGATCTGCTCGCCTTTTTCACCTGGGCGAAAACGAAAACCGTAGAGCAAGCCAAACAGGTCAGAGTCCTGGTGGCTGTGGTCGATGCTGTGGTTCATGGAGGCTCGCAGAGAAAGCGCCTGTAGGACTTTTCACAGGTTCGCGTGGGCGAATCATTGCAGGGAGATTTGACAGTTTTGTGACGGCTCGGAAGGGCTGACCACGGGTCAGCTACGCTCAAGAAGCGTCTGGAACGGTCGATCCAACGTGTAAGCACCACTGTCGAAAGGGTTGGCGGGATGACAGGGATGTGGCTGTGCGTGCGCCTTTCTTCCTGTATCGAGGCTTTCCCCGATGAACGTTTTACGAGCTTCACTGAGAGCGCAGATTCTGTCGCTGCTCGGCGGGAGTCTGTTGGCGATGCTGTTGATCGCCCTGGCTTGTTTCAACTTCTTGTCCAATGGTGTGCAGAGCTATCGCAGCTTGATCGATGGCCCGTTGCACACCTCCCAACTGATCGATGAAGCCAACCTGCAATTCAAAGTGCAGGTGCAGGAATGGAAAAACGTTCTGCTGCGCGGCAAACAGCCTCAGGACCTGGAAAAATACTGGGGCCAGTTCGAGGCACGACAACACGATGTGCAAGGCATTCTGGCGCGGCTGGTCACCCAGACCGACAGCGATCCGGCGTTGAGCCGACGCATTGAAACCCTGCGCCAGGAACATCAGCAACTCGGCGTGGCCTACCAGAAAGGCCGCGACGCCTACGTGGCTTCCGGTGGCGACCCGGTGGCCGGCGACACGGCTGTCAAAGGCGTGGACCGCGCCGCCAGTGAGCAGATGAGCGCCTTGGTCAACGATCTGCGAGAGCAAGGCAACCAGAAATCCCTGACCATCAGTGCCTATGCCGAGCGCACCGTAGTGGTGGGCCTGGGCATCATGCTGCTGTCCGGTGTGCTGATCGGTTTGTTCAGTCTGTGGTTGATCAACCGTAACCTGATCCAGCCAATACGTGGCCTGATCGACTACGTGACGCAATTGAGCCGTGGGCGTTTTGCCGAGCGAGTCGCCAGCCGGCGCCAGGATGAACTGGGTCATCTGGCCGCCGCCGCCAATACGTTGCGCGACTTCCTGGCCGAGACGTTCAGCCGCTTGCAACGCAGTGCCACCGACTTGGTCAATGCCAGTGGCGAGCTGAATTCGATTGCCGGTCAGATGGCCTCGGGCACCCACGATCAATTTACCCGCACCGATCAGGTGGCCACGGCCATGACTGAAATGTCGGCCACCGCCCAGGAAGTTGCACGTCACGCCGCCGACGCATCCCGCGCCGCCGATGAGGCCGACCGCTCGGCGCGTGAAGGCGGCGACGTGATGCAAGTCACCATTGCCACCATCGGCCAGATGCGCACTGAAATCCTCAACACCGGCACCATCATTCGTCGCTTGGAAAACGACAGCGTGCGCATCGGCAAAGTACTGGAAGTGATTCGTGGGATTGCCGAGCAGACCAACCTGCTGGCGCTCAACGCCGCCATCGAGGCGGCACGTGCAGGGGAGGCGGGCCGCGGTTTTGCGGTGGTCGCCGACGAAGTACGCAGCCTGGCGCAACGCACGGCGGCGTCGATCATCGAGATCAACGGGATCATCCAGGCGGTACAAACCGGCGCGGTGGATGCGGCCGAGGCGATTGTCAGCGGGCAGTCATGCAGCGACGACAGTGTGGAAAAAGTCACTCAGGCCGGTGCCATGCTCGCGCACATCACGCAGGCGGTGGAGGCGATTCGTGACATGAACCGTCAGATCGCAACCGCGGCCGAAGAGCAGACCTCGGTGGCCGAGGACATCTCGCGCAATATCACACAGATCACAACGGTCGCTACCGCCAACCTGGACAACGTGCGACGCACCGAAGCGGCGAGCCAAAACCTGCGAGGGCTGTCCGGGGAGCTCAATGAAGTGACGGCGCGACTGGGCGGTTGATCGCGCATAAAAAGCGCCACCCTCGCGGGTGGCGCAATCGTTGGTCAGGAGTCCTGCTTGTCTTCGAGTACGGCGCCGGTCTTGGCGTCGAGGGTCACATCCCACTTTTTGCCGGCGGTGTCGGTCATTTCGACCTCGTAAGCCAGTACGCCGTTTTTGTGGTCCAGCTCGGTGTCGGTGATGCTGGCGCCGGCATGCTTGGCCACGGCGGCGGCGTTGAGTTTTTCGAATGGCATTACCGCGCCGGACTTGAGCAGACCTTCAATGTGGTCCGGGCGAACATCCGCCTGGGCCAGGCCGGCAGTCAGGGTCAGAGCGGTGGCGGCGAACAGGGCAGTCAAAGTTTTCATGGGGTGTGTCCTTCTCGGTTGAGCTGTTTAAGTGGCGCCAGATTAACCGGCGCAACTTAACTCACCCTTAAAGGCGGGCTCAGAACTTATTGTCCCTGAGCAAGTCCTGCACACTCGACGACGGCCAGCGTTTGTAGAACTTGAGCAGTTCGGCGGCGCGGTTGGTGAAGATGCCGTCGACGCCGGCCTTCATCACTTTCTCGAAGTCCACCGGCTCATCCACGGTGTACACGTGCACCAGCAGGCCTTTGTCGTGGGTCAGCTTGTTCATCTCAGGTTTCACCAGGTCCGAATAGCTCTGGTCGCCGAGGTTGGTCAACTGGGCCGACGGGCCGGTGCCGATGGCGCCAAGGCGCTTGGCCTCGTCCACCCACTTTTCGAATTCGGCAGCGTCCTTGGGTTCTTGCTTGGCGTAGTACGCGGCCTTGGTCGGCTCGCCGGATTCGGCGAAGGTCTGCTTGGATTTAGGCTCGATGCTGCCTTCGCCCACCCACAGCAGCAGAATCTTCGGCGTGTTCGGCATTTCCTTCTGCAGCTCTTTGAGGCTCGCGGTTTCGAAGGTTTGCAGCACCACGCGGCCCTTGCCCTGGCCAACCCCGGTGTTGCTCTTGCCCAGCTTGGAGCCGGCGGAACTCAACCAGCCTTTATCCAGCAGTTTGTTTTTCAGGTCGGCTTCGATGCCGGGGAATTGCTTGGGTTCTTTGGTTTCGATGTACAGGCCGGGTTTGTGCTGCGGGTTGCCTTCGGCAATCTTGATGATGTCGTCCAGGCTGAGGATTTTCAGGCCGACGAAACCGGGGCGCGCGCGGTCCGGGTAGGCGGCGTTGAACCAGCTGCCGGCGTCGAGGGTTTGCAGTTCCTTCCAAGTGAATTCGTTGGCCGGCGCGTCCTTGCGCTCGGGAAACTTGGTGGCCACATCGGTGGTGCGTTGCAGATTGTTGTCGTGCAGGGCGAACAGCACGCCGTCCTTGCTGCGCTGCAGGTCCAGTTCCAAGTAGTCGGCGCCCAGGTCACGCGCAACCTTGTAAGCGGCGGCGGTGGACTCGGGGGCATCGTAGGAGGCGCCACGGTGAGCGATCACAGCGGGGTAGGGAATGCCTTCGTTGGTTGCCAATTCAGCCGGGCTGATCGGTTCGGCGGCCTGTGCATGGCCCAGGCCGAGCATCAGGGCGAGCAGCAAGGCGCTCTTAGTGAACGTGGCAGGCATAGGCGAAGTCCTTTCTTGGAGGTAGCTTTGAGAAGGGCTCCTTTTTAACAATTGATTGCGAAAGGCGCTATCACCAAACCGACATTAACGTGTGCACCCATCGATTTTCTGCCTTTTTCAGCAGGCATTGCAGTACTCTTGCCCGCAGCTGCCCCGTCAGAGGACAGCAATTTCTGCCACGCGTGTAAACCATCTTTCCAGTCCCTGTGGGACTTTTCAGTGAGGTTTAGCATGCGCATCACTTCCGAGCTTATCTGCCAGGCCGCCGACCAACTCAACGGTTTCGTCGGCCTCAACCGCAAGACCGGTCAATACATCGTGCGTTTCAGCGAAGACTCGTTCGGCATGGACGTTGCCGATGACGGCATCATTCCCTGCGCCGAATTTGTCTGGCTGCCGGCCCCGGGGCAAACCATGACCCTGTCCCGCGAGCGCATCCAGTTGCTGCTTGATCAGAATATCGACGATCGCATCCACATCACCGAACCGCTGCGGGTGTACATGCGCCGGGTGGAAATCCCGCAGATCAGTGCCTTGCGCAGTCTGGTGCAGGCACACGCTCGCGCCTAAAAGGCATAGTCGCGCTCCACCTTGCACACTCGTGTGTGAAACGCCGAATACCAGGTGGAGCGCCCTCGCTCACGCACCTCCCGGTGTTCGGCGTGGTGTTTCCAGGCCAGGATCGCCGCTTCGCTGGCCCAATACGATACGGTGATCCCCAGGCCGTGCTCCCGCGCCGACTCTACCCCGAGAAACCCCGGTTGTTCGCGCGCCAGTTCGAGCATGCGCGCGGCGGCCCGGCCGTAGCCTTGATCGTCTGCGGTGCGCAGCGAGGTGAAAATCACCGCGTAGTAAGGCGTCGCCGGGGTGCTGGCGATCATGCCGACACCGCCTGGCAGGCCTTGAGCAGCGCCAGTACCAACGGCGCGGGGGTGCCTTTGAGCGCGGCGCGTTCCGGTTGGAAAAGGGTGGCGACGAAGAACGGGTGGTCGAGCAACTCCACCGCGCGCAGATCCCCGGTCGAATCATGCCCGGAGGCGATCAGTGCCCCTGCGAGCAATGCATCGGCGAAGGTCGGGTTTACCCCGTAGCGGCAGCGATAGCCTTCTTCGATCTGCAACTGGCCGTAGGCTTCGGCGATCCGCGTGTAGGGCGCTAAACCCACGGTATCGGTGGCTTCCACCAGCGAGCACGTTAACGGCGCGATCACTGCGCGGGCGGCATTGGGCGCCAGCTCGCCGTGCTCGGCATCGGCCCAGCCCAGCACGTTGCGGGCATACTCAAGCACCGCATGTTGAAAACCGCCGCAGGTGCCGAGGAAAGGGCGCCGTTGTTCGCGGGCAAACCGAATGGCGCACAACGCGCCTGCGGTGTCGCGGTAGGGGCTGGCGGGCACGCACCAGAAACCATCGAAGCCGTGCAGTTCGGTGGCGGGCGTCACGGTGTCGGTGGCCAGCCATTGCGCGTGAACCTGCACGCCAAGGGTGTCCGCGGCCTGTTGCAACGAGATGGGAATCGCCTGGTGCGCAAGCACATCGGGGTTGTAGTCGCCGATCAGGGCAAGGTGCAGGTGAGGGTGTTTCATTGGGTGCATCCCATGGCTTGTGGTGTCCTGGCGTGCACTATAGATTGGCGCTCACGCAATCAATATTGGCGTTTACGCATATGCTCAATGCAGCCACGCACTATCAGCTCGACTATGCCGACCTCTCTCTGATCCTCGCCTTGGTGCGCGGCGGCACCCTGGCGCGGGCGGCGGCATTGCTGCGGGTGGATGTTTCCACGGTATTTCGCGCGGTGCGTCGGCTGGAGGCGGCATTGGGCCAGACCCTGTTTGAAAAGAGCCGCGCCGGCTACCTGCCCAGCGGCCTGGCCGCTACCCTGGCGCAACAGGCCGAACGCGCGGAGCAGGCGCTGGAAGCGGCGCGGATTGGCGTGGAGCAAGGTGGCGAAGTGATCAGCGGCACGGTGCGCCTGACGTGTACCGACTTGGTATTACAGGGCCTGCTGCTGCCGGCGCTGGCGCAGTTCATGCCGGACTATCCGGCGCTGGCCCTGGAACTGAGCACTTCCAATGACTTCGCCAACCTCAGTCGACGCGATGCCGATGTTGCCCTGCGGTTAACGCGCACGCCGCCGGAGCATCTCGTGGGACGTTGCCTGGGCAGCGTGTCGTATCAAGTCTGCGCCAGTAGCGATTATGCCGCCCGCCACGCAGGCCGAGCGTTGGCGGAACTGGCCTGGATCGCGCCGGATGATTTTCTGCCCGATCACCCCACCGTCGTCTGGCGTCGCGAGCACTTGCCGGGTGTGCGTCCCGGTTATCGCTGCAACAGCATGTTGTCGGTCACCGAACTGGTGCGGGCGGGGCTGGGCGTCGCGGCGCTGCCGAGTTTTCTGCTCGATCACACCCTGCAAGCCCTGGGCCCGCCACTGGCGGCGCATAACACGGCACTATGGTTGCTCACGCGCCCCGATTGCAGGGCCTTGCGCTCGGTGGTGACGCTGTTCGATGAACTGGGTCGACATGTGCGCTTGCCGCAGGGTTAAGTCTTGCGCACAAAGTGTTGATGCATTTCGCACGTCAGGCTGTCGATGTGCTCCGACAGCTGCTTGGTGATTTCCGTCAGCCGGGTGTTCTGTTCCAACAATTCCAGCAACTGCCTGTTGGTCTGCGCGGCTTGGGCCTGGCGCTCGCTGTTGGCGACGGCCAAGGCTTCGCGGTGTTGGGCATCGGCGTCGGACTGCGCTTTGTCGCGCGCAGCCTGACGGGTCTGGGCCAGCAATATCAGTGGAGCGGCATAGGCTGATTGCAGGCTGAAAGCCAGGTTGAGCAGGATGAAAGGGTACACGTCGAAATGCGTGACACCGCTGACGTTGAGCGCCACCCAGAGGATCACGATCAGGGTTTGCGCGCCAAGAAAGGCGGGCGTGCCGAAGAAGCGCGCGAACGCTTCGGCCTTCAGCGCAAACGTGTCGTTACCGAAGGTGGGGGCCAGGTGGGCATGGCGCCGGTGGAAACGCAGGTGGTCGACGGCGGCGGTTTCGGGTTTGTCTGGGGTCATGGCGGGCTCGGGTCATCAACGTTAAGACAGTGACTCACTATAGGCCTGGCCGGCTGTCTGATGCATGAATAACCCGAGCCTGCGCTCAGCGTGCGCCCCGCTCGTTGGCGAACGCGCTCACCGCCTGCACCGCCTCGCCGGTGCCTTCGCGGATCTGCACAATCACCGCGCCGGCGCGGTTGGCCAGTTCCACGCCCAGGGCGGCGCGGTCGCGCGTGCCGTCCATGCTGGTGATGGCCTGGCGGGTTTCGGCCTGGATGAGTGCGATCATGCTGGAAATTTCCGACGTCGAGCCGCTGGTGCGCGCGGCCAATTGCCGAACTTCATCGGCCACCACGGCGAATCCGCGTCCTTGCTCACCGGCGCGCGCGGCCTCGATGGCAGCGTTAAGCGCCAGCAGGTTGGTCTGATCGGCGATCGCGCGGATGGTGTTGACGATGGTGGTGATCTGCTCCGAACGCTCGCCCAGTTTGGCAATCAAGTGCGATGAACTGTCGATGTCGGCGGCAATGTCGCGCATGCCGCTGGCACTTTGCTGAATCACCTCGGCGCCTTTCTCGGCGATGTCCCGGGTGGTCATGGAGATGTGATAGGCCTGCGCGGCGCTGGCGGCGTCGGCCGCGTGCTGCTGTACCCTGGCGGTCACGTCGGAGGCGAACTTGACGATTTTGCACAGGCGCCCGCCGGCGTCGTACACCGGGTTGTAGCTGGCTTCCAGCCACACCGGGTTGCCGTGTTTGTCCACCCGTTCAAATTGACCGTTGAACAATTCGCCTTGGTTAAGGCGTCTCCAGAACTCGCTGTAGGCCTGGCTGCCGGCCGTGGCTGGGGTGCAGAACAGGCGGTGATGCTGGCCCTGGACCTGCGCCAGGCTGTAACCCATGCGTTGCAGGAAGTTGGCGTTGGCGGTGATCACGGTGCCGTCCAGGTTGAACTCGATCACCGCCATGGCCCGGCCGATGGCTTCCAGTTTGCCGTGGGTTTCGCTTTCGCTTTGCAGGCGCGCGGTGACATCCATGGCGTACTTCACCACTTTGATTACACGCCCGCTGTCATCGCATATCGGGTTGTAACTGGCTTGCAGCCACACCGAATGGCCGTCGCCGGCCACCCGTTCGAACGTGCCCGACTGGAAGCGTCCGCTGCGCAGGTCCGTCCAGAACTGCGCGTAATCGGCGCTGCGCGCGAACGCGGGCGTGCAAAACATCCGGTGGGACTGGCCGATCACTTGGTCGGCGCGGTAGCGCAATGTCTTGAGAAAGTTGTCATTGGCCCGCAGCACCTGACCTTGGGGGTCGAACTCAATCACTGCCATCGAACGCTCGATGGCGTTCAGCAGGTGGGTTTGCTGGGCAAGGGTGTGCTGCAGGGCGTCGATGGTTTTCTTATGGGCGTTGAATAGCATGGTCGTGTGCTCAGGCAAGCAAGCGTCTGGGGGGTTCCATGGATATGCGCCTGCCGCCGTAGGGCCTGTGCCGTACGGTTGACGTGCTCATTGCCAGCCTCCGTGTGCTGGCAGGGTGGGTGTAACAAAGGGTTCAGAGTGATCAGCCTGCCCGGAAGTTCGCCCGTGGGCGGGACCATTTTTGGGTTGACGACCAGTAGAGGCATTATGCTATCGACGGGGCGGTGCACGGAGATTTCAGACGAGATGTCATTGCGCCACTTTCAGGCGCTACACGCGAGCCGATGGTCACTGACGCCGACCCGGTTGCGCCCGGTGTGTTTGGCGGCGTACAACGCGCGGTCCGCCGCATTCAGCCAGGCAGCCGCATCGGCGAACTCGGGCTGGAAGTCCGCCACGCCGATGCTCAGGCTCACCCGTAGCTCGGGAATATGCGCGTTACGATAATCGCTGAACGTTTCGCGCAAGTGCTCCATCAGGTGCACGGCTTTATTCAGCGACATCTGCGGCAAAATCACACAAAACTCATCGCCGCCGTAACGGCCGGCCAGGTCGTTGTCGCGCAGGTTGCGCCGCAGTTCCAGGCTCAGTTGACGCAGCACAGCGTCGCCCACGATGTGGCCATGGGTGTCATTGATCTGTTTGAAATGATCGATATCGATCAGCGCGATGGTGGCGTGGCTTTGCTGCTGCTGGCATTTATGGAACTTGAGGTTCAGCAGGTCTTTCCACGAACCGTGGTTGAGCAGCCCGGTGAGGCTGTCGATACGGCTCAGCGCACTGAGGGTACGCTTGTGTTCCGAGAGTTTGATCGCCAGTTGATAGCAGACCATGCCGATGGCCATGGGGTAGAGCGTCAACATCGGCAGGCTGGCGTAGACCTCCACCAGCCTGACATCGGGGTTAAACCGCAGCCCGAAAATCAATCCGGCCACCCCTGCACCGAGCAGTTGGGCAAGCAACCCGCGCAGCAGCAAGTGCGTGCCACCTGCGGCCACGCTGTTCATGGCGATCATCGATAGCAACGTTACGCTGATCAACGGCGTGAACTGTAGCGTCGTGGCCCAGAACCCGCCCAGCACCGCGTCGTACATCAGGTTGCGTCGTTCGGCGTTGTAGGGGAATTTGGCGCGGGTCGCCAGTTGAAACGCTAAATGTGGCCAGGCAAATCCACTGGCCAGCAATAGCGCCCACACCCATCCGGGCATGCCCAGCGGGTAGAGCGCGGCGGTCACGCTGATGCAGCACATGGCCGCGCCGATGATCCTTGGCTTGTAGAGACGCCTGGCAAATGACAGCCCTTTGCCTTGTCGGTTTTCCATAAATACCTGGGTGAGTTCTTTTTTTGCGGAGGTGACGGCACTTGATCGGGCATGACCGTTGATCGGGGAAACCCTGTGAATATTGTCAGGGATTCCCGTAGGAATAATCAGTGTCCTTCCAGGCCATTTGCGCAAAAAAGACGGCGAATGCGTCAAAAGCGACCAGGAATGTCGCTCCGGCAACAGGCATTACTGCAGGCGGGGCGGGTTGATTTCATAGCCGGCGAGGAACAGGTCAATGGCCGACTCGATAACGCTGGCCTGGGTGGCCGTGTCGAGGGTGGGTTGGCCCAGCGTAATCTGCGGCCAGAACGCAAACGCCTTGAGCAGGCTCTGGATCTGGTGGGCCGCGAAAGCCGGGTCGGTGCAGGACAGACGCCCGTCCTGCTGCGCCGCGCGCACCCATTGCGTGAAGCCTTCTTCGCGTTGGCTCAGGCGCGTGACCATATCTTGAGCCCGTTCCGGTGAATGAATGGTGGCGGCGATGGCGACGCGGGCCAGGTCGAGGAAGTTGGCGTCCGACATCATCTTCATCTTGGCTTCCAGCAAACCGCGCAGTTGTTCGCGCAGCGGGCGGTCGCTGGCGTAGACCACGTCGAGCTGCGCCACGGTGCTGGCCCAGAGTTGATGGAGTATCTCGGCGAACAACTCTTCCTTGCTGGGAAAGTGGTTGTACACCGTGCGTTTGGACACCCCGGCCGTGGCGGCGATCTTATCCATGCTGGTAACTTCGAAGCCGTTAGCCCGAAATTCGCTGATGGCCGCGCTCACGATGGCTTCGCGTTTGCGGTCGGTAAGGCGTTTAGGGGCAGTCATGGATAACGTTCGGCTCTTCGAGGGGAAATTACACTCGGTAGTTTACTTGTTCTCGCTTTTGTTGCAATCTTGAAACTACACTGTGCAGTGTAATTTATGAGCGGACCGCAGGAGTCACTCTGTCATGCCCACGATTTCATCCCGTGTCGACCCTTCCACCCCGCGCGCCAAGCAGGGCAAACGACATTTCAATAATGAGGCGCCGGTGCAGCACGCCGGGTTTGGCAAAACGTTGCGCATTTTCTGGAACATGCTGTTCAACAAACCCCGCACCACGCGCCCGGTAGGAGCCATTCCGGTCGAGCCTTTAACGCGCCAGCAGTTACTGGACGCACCCGACCACAGTGTGTTTCGCCTCGGCCATTCCACCGTACTGCTCAAACTGCGTGGCAAGTTCTGGGTGACCGACCCGGTCTTCGCAGAGCGCGCCTCGCCATTCGGTTGGGCCGGTCCCAAGCGTTTCCACCAGCCGCCGATCAGCCTTGAAGACCTGCCCGACCTGGAGGCGGTGATTCTTTCCCACAACCACTACGACCACCTGGACCGCAATGCGGTGGTCCGGTTGGCCGCCAAGACCCGCTGTTTTCTGGCGCCGCTGGGCGTGGGCGACCTGCTGATCAAATGGGGCGTGGATGCCGACAAGGTGTGTCAATTGGAGTGGTGGGAGGGGACCGAGGTGGGCGGCATTCGATTTGTCGCGACGCCCGCCCAGCATTTTTCCGGGCGAGGCCTGTTCGACGCCAACCAGACGCTGTGGTGTTCCTGGGTGATGATCGACGGCGCGCGACGGATTTTTTTCAGCGGCGATACTGGGTACTTCGACGGCTTCAAACGCATTGGCGATCACTACGGTCCGTTTGACCTGACCCTCATGGAAACCGGCGCCTACAACGTTGACTGGCCGCATGTGCACATGCAGCCGGAGCAGACCCTGCAGGCGCATATCGATCTCAAAGGGCGTTGGCTGTTGCCGATCCACAACGGTACTTTCGACCTGGCGTTTCATGCCTGGCACGAACCGTTTGACCGCATCATGGCGCTGGCGTGGGAACGCAACGTGGCGATTACCACGCCGCCAATGGGCCGGGCGTTCAGCTTGAACCAGCCGGAACGCGGGCATGCATGGTGGCTGGACGTGGAGCCCCAGGGCCTTGAGGAGCGGCTGGTGAGCTGATGCGCCAGGTGCCTGGAAAAGGAGTTTTCAAAGTGTTTCACCCCTGCGACACGTAAGCGTGAGAGGTGCGGTGATCCCGGCAAGTTCACAGTCCGGGCAGGTTTTGATGGAAGAAGATTGTAGGAAAATTTTGCGACCTTGCGCGCCTGGCGCCCTGGAACCTTACCCGTCGTCCTGTCCGGCCAGCCTGTCGTCGGCGCCCGTGGGCAATCGCCCTGAGCAGCAGGCCACTCAAGGCAGCATCGCCTTCGCGACCGCGCCCCAGCCAGGCATTCCTGCCCCCAGGCAAGATGTGCCGGGGCCGATGATGAAGACCGTGCGAGACCCGGCGTTATCGCTTATTGCGTTGAGTGGCATCGAGCCTTCGGGTCCGGTGATGGTGGAAGTACCGCTGGTGCAAAATGACAGTACGTTTGCACCCTGCCAGGCATTGGCGCGCAGGCGCATAGGCGTTGCCGACCGCTATACCCATGGCGATGCGCACGAACCGATCGAACATCGAGCGACGTTCACCCATGCGCTGGACAGGCTGAGCCGCGCCGGTGCGCAACTTGTGCCTGTGCCTGCCCGGCAGGCCGATGCCAGTCTGCGATTCGATCTGCATACCCACAATGAAATCGATGCGTTGGTGAGTGAATACCGACTCGATGCCCTGGTGTCGGACAGCCGCAGCAGTGCGTTCCATGACGCGTGCTGGGGCGGTTACGCCAGGCTGGGCGAGCCGCTTGAGGACGGCGCGACGCTGTGGTTCTACGTGGCGCGGTGGTCCAGGGATTCGCTGCCCGCGCTGGTACAGGCTTATCGCAGTGCTGGTCAGGGCCAGCCGCACGCCTACTCGCCGCGTTGAACAATCGCACGCAGTGAAGTGCTCGCATCACGCAGCCTGGGAAGAGGGGAGTTTTTAGACTGGCGCACGGATCAACGGTGATCCTTCGTCGTTTCTTACCCTTCCTGGGAGGTGGTTTATGTTTGGCATGGGTTACGGTGTGAGTGCGGTGGTTCAACACGCTGTGCAACTGATGGGATTGAACGCGCCTGCGCCGGTATCAAGGCCCGTTCCGCCGGGAACCGAATACGCGAGTGTTCGTGAACTTGGAGAGCAGATGGCCCGGCCGGGCGGGCTGACGTCGGTCGAGCTGGTCAGTTACCTGCAGCAGCGAATTCGAACACTCGACCCCGCCTTGAGCGCCGTCATCGAACTCAACCCGCAAGCATTGGACATCGCCCGCGAGCTTGATTGCGAGCGCGCCAACGGCAGAGTGCGCGGGCCACTGCATGGCATCCCCGTGTTGCTCAAAGACAACATCGAGACCGCGGACACCCAGCAAACCAGCGCCGGCGCCTTTGCCCTGGTGGGCGCCCCGGCCGCCCAAGATGCATTTATCGTCGAACGCCTGCGCCAGCAGGGCGCGGTGATCCTGGGGAAAACCAACCTGACTGAGCTGGCAGGCTTTCGCGGTGGCCCCGACGGCATGAGCCGCCGGGGCGGCCAAACTCGCAACCCTCACGATGCCGACGCGCCCGTAGGCGGCTCGAGTTCAGGCTCGGCGGTGGCGGTCGCGGCCGGCCTGGCACCATTGGCGGTCGGCACCGAAACCAATGGTTCGATCGTCGTACCGGCCGCGTTAAACGGTGTGGTGGGGCTCAAGCCCAGCGTGGGCGTATTGAGCCGCAGCGGTATCATTCCGGCCAGCCACCGACAGGACACGCCAGGGCCCATGGCCCGCACGGTATTTGACAGCGCACTATTGCTCAACGCCTTGTCGGGCAGTGACCCCCACGACGCAGCGACTACTCAGGCACCCACAGGGATCGACTACACCGCATTGCTCACGCCCGGCGCGTTGCAGGGTAAACGTATCGGGTATCCCGCAACGTTTTCCGCCGACGGCGAAAGCCTGCCGGTGGACAACAGCCCGCAGTTTGCGCAAACGCTTGAAGTGCTCCGCACCCAGGGGGCACAGCTTGTGCCGGTCAACATTCGCCTGGCGGATGCCTCGCGTTATGACGAGTTACTGCTTGCCGATGTAAAGGACGAACTCAATGGCTATCTGGCCAAGCGCGACGGGTTGCCGGTGAAGTCTGTGTCTGAGTTGATCCGTTTCAACGAGCAGCGCGACGGCACCGACACGGACCACCAGCCGGTACTCAAGGACATCGAAGCCTCCACCCTGAGCGCCGAAGAACGCGCGCCGTTATGGGATGCGCTCATCCAGGCCTTTCGCGGCACGGTGGACGAGTTGATCGATCAGCAATCCCTGGACGCCCTGGTCTCGGATTTCGAAACCAACAGTTACTTCGCAGTCGCCGCGTCCGGCTACCCTGGCATCAGCGTACCGTCGGGCAAGGATGCAAATGGTGCACCCACCAGTGCCTACTTCTTCGGTGCACGCTGGTCGGAGCCGACGCTGCTGGCCGTGGCGCATGGGTATGAGCAGGCGGCAAAAGTGCCTGCCAGGCCTGGGTTGTGACTACGCACTGTTCCAGCCCCTGGCCTGCTGTCAGGCCCCATTGGGTTGCGGCGCCGACCCGTCGAGGGCCGCCGTTGTCGAGCCCATCAGGCGCGAAATGACGCTTTGCGCCGCGGGCTCGGTGGGTGAGGTGCCAAACCGGCGCGTACGCATTCCCCACCCCGGCGCAAACCCCGGAAAAAACACCAGCCCTTCAGCCTCCAGCCGAAACGCCAGGGCCAGGCGGGTGTCATCGTCCACCTCTCCCAGGCTTTCGAATTGTTGAAGCGCACTCACCGGCACCCCGGCCTGGCGGGCCAGCTCTTCGCGGCTCCAGCCGAGCATGGCGCGCGCCTGCACGCTGTGTTTAGCGGTGAATTGGTGAAGCACGATCTGCTGGTCTACAGAAGAGCTCATTGCCAGAGAGGACATGGGATTTCTCCAGGGTTCGACGAGTGAGGGGTTACTATACTGTGTTTTTGTACAGTTGTTTTGACCGCTCATCCCCTCGAAGTTTTCCCCTTGCCGCGTCGATGCCGATAACCGGGTGCACGACACAGATCGCTCGCTAGCAGTGGGTTACAGCTCTTCGGCCCCCGGCACCTCGCGAACGATCAAGTGGTCCAGGTTCTCGATATTCGCGCTGAACACCCCGAACGTCTGTTCGGGGTTTTTCTTGCTGGGCACCTGCTTGAGTTCCGGCGTCACTCCATAGAAAAAACAATACAACGCCCGCTCGCTGGCGACCGCCGCCTTGATCTGCTCCAGAAATGCCTTGCGCTTGCGGTAGTTGTCGATGAGCTTTTTGCTCAGGTAGACATTCACCGAATAGGGCTTCTTGTCGAGCCACACCTTCTTTTCGAAATCGATGCGAAAGCTGTTGGTGTAGTCCTTGATCTCTTTGATTTTGCCCCAGTAGATCAGGCCCTTGTTGTCCTGCAGGTATTCGATCTTTTTGAAAAAGGTCCAGTAGGTCGCGGTGTGCTCGCCGATCTTCAACGGCATGCTCTTCAGCTTGTCCTTGTCGTCGATATTCGACACGTAGCACTCCACCGGGTGGGCGAATACGCTGGTTTTATCCGGCGTAGCGTCGCTGCCGCTGACGGACGTACCGATGCGTGTCGGGGGTGTTTTCGTCGGATCTTGTGGGGGCTGTCCCTCAGTATTCACGGTCGAGGCTTTACGCGGGTAAGTGCGCCGCGTCAGTACGAATTCCGATGGGAAATTATCCTCGCGGTCGTCCTCGTTTTCGCCGTCCGTACCTTTGTGCGTACTCGCGTAGCGGCAGCCGTCGATGTGCTGGGTGCCGGTCTTGTTCTTGAAATGCGGCGTGCGCTGGTAGTTGACGTTTTTCGCATTGAAGGTGCTCAGTGTGTTGCTCGCCTTGAAGGCGGCACGGCACGCGTCGTTGGGGCAGAGGAAGCTGTCGGTGTCGGAGTCGAAATCGGCGGTTTCGTCGAAATTCAGCTCTCGTACATCATAGATCGACAGCTTCTCGTCGAGACTCAGGCAGTAGGCCGTGTCGAATTTCATGGGGCTCGGGTCCGTGAGAAAGTTCGCTATTAATAGCCGGATCCCGAGTAAATATCAGCAAGAACCTGCAACGCGCCGCCCACTCAGGAAGCACAAGGTACCCCCCAGTGCGGTCAGCGCACCCAGCGCATAGAACATGCTGGTCGGTGCCGCATTGATCAACAGATAGCCACAGATCACCGGGCTCATCGCCCCGCCGAAGGCCGCCAGGTTCTGCGCTCCGTAGTAACTGCCGCGCAAGGCGTCGGGGGCGATGGTGTCGATAAACAGGAACTCGGACGGGTAGATGATCATCTCGCCCAGAGTGAACACGAACATCGCCACGCACCAGCCCAGCAGGCCGTCGGCCAGGCTGAAGCCGATCAGCCCGGCGATGAACAGCGCGGTGCCCAGCATGATCCAGTAACGCAATTGTTCGCGCTTGAGAAAGCGGCCGATCTGGTACTGCATCAGGATTACCGTGATGGCGTTGCACGCCAGCACGGCGGACAGAATCTTCAGCGCCTGCTCGGGCTTGTAGGCCACCAGCAGAAACTGCGACAGATAAAGCGTGTAGCGCCCGTGGACAATGGTGCTCAACAGGCTGCCGCTGGTGAACAGGATCAGCGTGCGGTCATTGCGCAAGGTACGCAGGGTGCTGAAAAAACTCAGCGGCCTGACGCTGTCGTCGCGCTGGGTGGGTGCAATGCCGATCATCAGGAACACACTGCCCAAAGCAATTGCACTGGCAATCAGGAACGGCGCCAGTTGCATATGCCCGGCAATCACCACGCCCACCATCGGGCCGGTGGCGTAGCCGACGTTGGTCAGGGTGTAGCGCAGGGAAAACACCTTGGCGCGCTCGCCCACCGGCAGGTTCTCGCTGATGATCGCCTTGGAACCGATCAAAAACAGCGCCGACGCAGCTTCGGTGATCACCAGGGTCAAGGTGGTGAGGTAGAGGTTGCTGGCAAAGGTCAGCAATAGAAACCCGATGGAGCTGGAGAGCATCGCCAGGATCAACAGCTTGCGCTTTTCCAGACGGTCGATGATGTAGCCGCCGTAGAGGCCCAGCAGGGTGGCGATAAACACCGCAACCCCCATCAGCAGGCCGATGTCCTGCTGATTCAAGCCCAGGCGCGTGCTCAACAGCAGCGCCAGCAACGGGCTGGTCATGGCGCGGCTGACCACAATGGTCACCGAGCAGATCATCAGGCGGCGGATTACCAGGGAGTAGGTGGCCACGGTGGGGGCGAGCGTCCTAGTGAGTACTTGATGACAACACAGGGCAAATGTAGGAGGAGGCAAGCCCCTCCTACATTTTTTAGACCGAGTTATTGGCCGGCATTAATGGTGATCTTCCCGACCGCCCCTTGCTCCAGGTCCCACTTCTTCAGGATCTTGCCGTAGGTGCCATCATCGATCATGCCCTGCAACGTCTCACTGATCGCCGTCACCAGCTCAGTGTTGCTCTTCTCGATACCCAGCCCGGTGAACTGTTTGGAAATCGCCTGACCCACCGGCTTGTACTTACCCTTGTCCAACGACATCAGATAAGGAAGGGTCTCGCTGCCCTGCATCGCCGCATCCAGGCGGTTCTGCTGCAACTGCGCCCGCGCGTCCGCCGAGCCTTCGGTGCCGATCACCACAATGGCCGGCTTACCCGCCGCTTCGCAGTGTTCCTTGCTCCACGCGGTAATTTCCGACGGCCAGGTGGTACGGCGGCTGGTGCCGACCTTTTTACCGCACAGGTCAGTCAATTCCTTGATCTCTTCACGCTTGGCCAGGGTGTACAGCTGTGGGCCGCTGGTGAAGTAATCGATGAACGTCACCGATTTCTGACGCTCGGCGGTGTCGCTCATACCCGACAGCACGATATCCACGCGTTTGGTGGTCAGGCCGCTGAGCATTTGCTCGAAGCCGGTTTCCTGCCACTTGATCTTCACGCCCAGGCGCTCGGCCAGGGCGTTGCCCAGGTCGAAGTCAAAACCGGTGAGCTGGTTGGTGGCCGGGTCCTTGAAGTCCATCGGCGGGTAGTTCGGCACGATGGCCGCGCTGATTTCGCCTTTATCCTTGATGGCCGCCGGCAACGCCGCGAACACTGCGGAGGAGGCCATCAGGCCGGCGAGCAGGGTGGGGAGGAACATGTTTTTCATGGGGGCGTTCTCGTTAGTTTTTTAGTTAAGTGCGAACGGCAGAAATAAAGCTTTGGGTACGCGGGTTTTGTGGGCTTATTAGAATGTCTTCGGGGCTGCCGGCTTCCACAATCTGGCCTGCGTCCATAAACACCATGCGGTTGGACACTTCACGGGCAAAGCCCAATTCATGGGTGACCACGATCATGGTCATGCCGGTGGTGGCCAAATCGCGCATCACCGACAGCACTTCGCCGACCAGCTCCGGGTCGAGGGCTGACGTAGGTTCGTCAAACAGCATCAGCTTGGGGCGCATTGCCAACGCGCGGGCAATCGCCACACGCTGTTGCTGTCCGCCGGACAATTCCACCGGATAGGCATTGCGCTTGTCCGCCAGGCCGACGCGGGCCAGCAATTCCAAGGCATCCTCGGTGGCTTCCTTGGGCGAGCGCTTGAGCACCTGGCACGGGCCTTCGATGATGTTCTGCAACACCGTCATGTGCGGGAACAGGTTGAAGCGCTGGAACACCATGCCAGTGGCCAGGCGCTGGCGGGCGATCTGCACTTCGTTCATCTCATGCAGCTTGTTGCCGACGACCCGATAACCCACCAGTTCGCCGTCGACCCACAGGCCGCCCTTGTCGATTTTTTCCAGCTGGTTGACGCAGCGCAGCAGCGTGCTTTTACCCGAGCCGGACGGGCCGATGATGCACATGACTTCGCCTTGCTCGACCTCGATATTGATGTCGCGCAGCGCGTGATACTGGTCGTAGTACTTATTCAGGTTGACGGCCTTGACGATGCTTCTCATGGGGCAAATCTCCTCAACCCAGGCTTACGAGCGCTTGCCGGCGCCGCGGGCAAAACGACGCTCCAGGCGGCTTTGGCCAAATGAAAGAACGGTCACCACCGCCAGGTACCAGATACCGGCCACCATCAGCAGCTCCATCACCCGGGCGTTGGCGTAGTAGATGTTCTGCGCGTTGTGCAGCAGCTCCGAGTACTGAATCACGCTGGCCAGGCTGGTCATTTTCACCATGCTGATGAACTCGTTGCCTACTGGCGGAATGATCACGCGCATGGCCTGCGGCAGAATGATCCTACGCAGCGCCTGCAGGCTCGGCATGCCGATGGACTTGGCGGCTTCGTACTGGCCTGTGTCTACCGACAGCAAGCCGGCGCGCACCACCTCGGCGGTGTAGGCGCCCTGGTTGATACTCAGGCCGAGCAGGGCGGCCACGAAGGGTGTCATCAGGTCGACGGTGTCGATGCTGAACAGGCCGGGAATCGCGATCACCGGGAAGATCAACGCCAGGTTGAACCACAGCAGCAACTGCAGAATCAGCGGCGTGCCGCGAAACAGCCAGGTGTAGGTGATGGCCACGTAACGCAGGATCGGGTTGGCCGACATGCGCATGATCGCCGTGATCACCCCGATCACCACGCCCAGCGCCATCGCCAGGATCGACATGATGATGGTATTGGCCAAGCCCCATAGGATCGCTTCAGACGTCAGAAACTGGCCGATGTAGGACCATTCGATCTGGCCGTTGGCGAACGCGCGCAACAACGCGGCCAGTACGATCACGATCAACGTGGCAAAAAACATGCGCCCGTAATAACGCCGCGGCACGTGCTCGTACTGCGTGATATCGAACTGGTTTTCGGACAGCTTGCGCTCTATTTCCAAGCGCTCGGCCGGAGTTTGGTTCATGGTGATTCTCCAAAAAAGCGATTACCGCTGTACTCGGTGTAACTGTTGAAATGCGGTCAAAATGTGGGAGCTGGCTTGCCTGCGAAAGCGTCCGTGCAGGCACCACCTATGCCACCGGCTCAAAGCCGAAACCCCAGGTAACTCTCAGCCCATTTCTGCTGCTCAGCCAACGCTACCTTCAACCGCCCAATCTGCTCCCTAACCCGCTCCGGCGCCGTCCCACCCCAGCCACTGCGCGCCGCAATCGCCGCTTCCAATGTCAGGCAGTCCCGCACCTCGGGCGTCAACCTTGCATCCACCTCCGCCAACATCGCCGGTGAGGCTTCCCACAACTCGATCTCATGCTTCTCACAGGCCTGCACCAAAGCGCCGGTAATCTCATGGGCCTCCTTGAACGGCACGCCACGGGTGGCCAGCCAATCCGCCACCTCAGTCGCCAAGGTAAAGCCCATCGGTGCCTGGCGCCGCAGCTCCTCTACCTGCACCTTCATGGTCGCGACCATCCCGGCCATGGCCGGCAGCACCAGCAGCAAGGTGTCCACGCTGTCCAATACGCTGTGCTTGTCTTCACTCAAATCGCGGTTGTAGGAGAGTGGCAACGACTTGAGCGTCGACATCAACCCGGTCAGGTTGCCGATCAAACGTCCGGCTTTGCCCCGTGCCAATTCGGCAATGTCCGGGTTCTTTTTCTGCGGCATGATCGAGCTGCCGGTGGCGTAGGCATCGTCCAACACGACCCAACGAAACTGGCGCGACGACCACAGGCAAAACTCCTCCGACAGCCGCGAAATATTCACCCCGAGCATGCCTGCCACAAACAGGAACTCCGCCACATGGTCACGGCTGGCGACAGCGTCGATGGAGTTTTCGCACGGCCCGGTGTAGCCCATTTCCTTAGCCGAATGCTCCGGCTGCCGCGCAATCGCCGAGCCCGCCATCGCGGCGGCGCCCAATGGCGACAACGCCGTACGCGCATCCCAATCCACCAGGCGCTGTACATCGCGCAACATCGACTGCGCGTGAGCCAGCAAGTGATGGGCGAATACGATGGGTTGCGCCTGCTGCAAATGGGTAAAACCGGGGCAGATGCTCTCGACATGTTGCTCGGCCTGCGCCACCAACGCCTGCTGCAAACCCAGCACCTCGGTGGTGATGGTGCGCGCATGGTCGCGCAGGAACAGACGCAAATCGTTGGCGGTCTGGTCATTGCGCGAACGCCCGGCGCGCAACTTGCCGCCCAGGGCGCCCAGGCGTTCGGTCAATACGCGTTCGATAAAGGTGTGCACGTCCTCGTCATCCTGGGTCGGATGCAGGCGGCCGGCGGCGAAGTCATCGCCGATACGGTCCAGGGCCTCGAGGGTACGCAAGGTCTCCGACTCGTCCAGTAAACCGGCGCGCTGCAACTCACGGGCATGGGCACGGGAGCCGGCCAGGTCGTAGGGCGTCAGGCGGAAATAGCGCTCAGGGCAGCGCGACAACGCGGCCAACGCAGCAGACGGGCCGGTCTTGAAACGCGCGCCCCAAAGGCGATCGGTGGGCTGAGACATAGGTGTTCCTCACGCTTGTTTTTAGAAGAGTCGGAGGCAGTAACAATCAAATTTCCATCGGGTTGAATCGACGTCTGACGCGCCGTATTCAAGGTTGCCAAGGCCGGATGTTTATGTTCATTATCGCCGCCTGGCTATGTTCAAGGATTGGGTTGAAGCCTGTTGAATATGGCACTAGAGGTCAACGCGTATTATGGAAACTCCACTTTCCACTTCTGGAAACCTGCCGCCCAAACCCGGCGCACGACCGCCCCTGCAACTCAGTGGTTTGGACTTCAAACTGCTGCGGGTATTTATGGCCGTGGTCGAGGCCGGCGGCTTCAGTGCTGCGCAAAACGAGCTGAATGTGGGCCTGGCGGCCATCAGCAAACAGATCTCCGATCTGGAAATTCGTATCGGCATGCGCCTGTGTACGCGGGGCCGGGAAGGCTTCGGGCTGACCGAAGAAGGCAAGTTGGTGTATCAAGCGTCCATCGAGTTATTTACCTCGGTGGACAGTTTCAGAGACAAGCTTAGTTCAGCGCAAAATGAACTCATTGGCGACCTTAGTGTGGGCGTTATTGATAACACTGTGTCCGACGTTAATTCCCCGCTGATTACCGCACTGGGCAACTTACATAGCCAATCGCCAAAAGTTAGATTACGCCTGCACGCCTCGCAGCTGGATGAAGTTGAACGCGGCGTGGTGGAAGGGCGCTTGATTGTCGGCATCGTCCCCGTCTACCAGCGCCGCGAAGAATTCGACTACTTCCCGCTCTACGAAGAAAAGGCCCACGCCTACTGCGCCGTAGGACACCCGCTCTTCACCGCGAACGACATAACGCCCGAGGTGCTGCGCCAATACGAAGTGGTCAACCATCGGTATGCGATCCATCGCGACAAGACTAATTTCGTCAACTACGACAGCCAATCCGCCTCAGCCTCCCAGGTTGAAGCGGTCGCCATCCTGGTGCTGACCGGCCGCTTCATCGGTTTCCTGCCCGAACACTACGCCGCACCGCTGGTAAGGGAAGGACGCCTGCGCGCACTGTGCCCGGAGCACGTTCACCTGAGCACCGCCTTCAACCTGATCCTGCGCCACAACGCGCCGAGAAGCCCGCTGGTAAAAGCTTTTGCCACCGCCCTGGGCGTAAACCTCAAAGCCACCACATAAACCACTCGCCGAACACAGATCAACGGGCTGAAAAAGGTTAAATGTGGGAGGTGTCGAGCTTTGGCGAGGCTGCGATGGGATCGATTCGGTTTCCCTGTCAAACTTCTCCACCCGCATCGCCTTTTCCTCCAGGCCGTTATCGTTTTCGACGCGAACAGTGGAGTTGTTATCAAATTCAGGGGGGCGTCAGCGTTTTCATGGCTGCAGTAAGTAGCTGGAGGCTATGAGCAAGAGCGGTTCGAACGTTTGATCCTACCTCCCCATGCCTGTGGGCTAAGGATGGGCGTCCGTCGGATGACTGCTATAGAGCTTTGCAATAGAGCATCCACGAACTATCATTCTTCCCAGTCTTCCCTGCCCAGAGAGGTGTTCTCTATGTCTTCTGGAACGATCTTCACTAACAATCGAACGCAAAATATTCGTATCCCTGCTGACATGCGCTTTCCTGCGGGGGTGAAAACTGTCGAGGTCCGCGCTGTGGGACGCGAGCTGATCATTTCGCCGGTTGAAAACACTTGGGACAGCTTTTTCCTTGCAGGCGAATCGGTATCTGATGATTTTATGGAAGAGCGCGCCGATCAAACCCAGCAAGAGCGAGAGTCTTTTGATGATTAAGTACATGCTTGACACCAACATCGTGATCTACATCATCAAGCGTCGGCCCATCGAAATACTGGAAAAATTCAACGCGAACGTAGGGCGTATGGTGATTTCTTCAATTACCCTCGCAGAGCTGATGCATGGAGCAGAAAAGAGTCAGCTCGTTGAGAAAAATACGCGAGCCGTGGAAGACTTTTCTTCCCGGCTCGACGTCCTTAACTACGATGACAAGGCCGCCTTTCACTACGGCTCGATTCGTTCGGATCTGGAGAAAAAGCGCACGCCTATCGGTGTAAATGATCTCCACATCGCCGGGCACGCTAGAAGCGCAGGCTTGGTGTTGGTGACTAACAATGAATGTGAGTTCAAGCGCGTAAATGGCTTGATTGTGGAGAACTGGGTAGCGGCTTAAAGCGTTCCCTGAAAACCACCACCCGAATCACCGCTGCAACCGAGCCCGCTTTTTCTTCTTCGCATGAAAATGCCGAAAATGCGCATCCTGCGCCGCCGCCAACAACTCCCGATCCCCACGCGTATCGCCCCAGGCCCGCAGCCGATACTCGCCCAAATCGCCATACACCGCTTCCAGCCGCAGCACCTTGTTCTCACACCGGCAGTTATTCCCGGTGAGCTTGCCGGTCAACACCCCGTCGACCACCTCAAGCTCCGTGCCAATCAACTTGATCCCCAGCCGATCGGCAAACGGCTGCAACACCAACGCCGGCGACGCCGAGCACAGCGTCACCACCGCCCCCGAGCCCAATTCCTGCTCCACCGACAAAACCCCCGCCGGGCGCATCAACCGCGCCCAATTGCGCTGGCAATACTCCTCGGCCTTGCGCTGCACCCACGTCTTCTCCACCCCGGTCATAAAGGTGCGGATCAACTGCGCCTTCAATTCATCCCGGCTGATCTGCCGCAGCAAAAAACGCAGCCCCGGCACCGCCAGCTTGACCATCCGGCCATAAAACTCGCCGGTGCCGAAGGCAAACTTGAGGAAGGGCACGAAACTGTCGTGGTGGGTAAGCGTGCCGTCGAAGTCAAAGACGGAGAGTACTTTGGCGTCAGCGGGGCCGGCTTCGAGCATGTCTGGGTTCACGGGGTGGCCTCGGTCCTATCTAGTATTTTTTAAGCGTGCATCAGGTGTGACAGCAGGAGTCTACTCCCGTGCCAATCTTCCGACCTTGGCGTAAAGCCCTTCGGTGAAAGCCTCTCGATCACTCGACCGGTGACAACGCTGATGGCAATTGGGGCACAAGGCTACAGCATTGGTGATGCGATCCGAACCCTTCTGGGCCAGGTGCTTGACGTGATGTACTTCAAGAAATGGCAAACCGTCGACCTCAAACGGCGCGTTAGCGCCGCAGCCGTCACAGATGCCGTTGGCTTCTTTCAGCACCCAGGCGCGTACCTTTGGGTCGCGAACAAAAGCGGTGCTGACGGTCGAGACCTTCTGCGGTTGGGCAATGCCGTCCGGTAGCTTAGGAAAAGGTTGTTGCTGCAGTTTGGACGCGCGGCGGATAAGCGTTTGCTCGTCTGCTGTTTGGGCGGCGTCTTCGGATTCGAATACACCCTGCTCGGCCAGCGCTTGACGGATGCGTTGCTCCACGCCTGTGCCCACGTTCTTCGCAGGCTTATAGCCTTCGATGCGGTCCCAGCCCATACGCACAAGCACGGTGGAGATATTTTGCATGCGGAACTCGATGGAGCCCTTTGCACGGCCTGCCACCGGTCCTTCGCGTAGGAGGCGGTTTTCGAGGGCTTTATTGAACGGTTGGCCGCTCTTTTCCCAGGCCAGCATCTTCAAGTACGCCTCGACCGCAGCTGCCAGCTCCGCGTCGCTCCAGTCCGTTTTGTCTTTCGTAATGTCCATGCAGCCGCCGAGGGTAGAAAACCCTCGGACGATACTGAGTAGCCATTATTGCGTCTACGAAATTTCCTACGCATTGGTAGGATTCGGCGGTCGTCCGAGTTAGTAAATTCGCTGCTTCATTCGGAAAGGTTGAGTGACTTTGCGCCACCACGGAGTCTTTGCTGACTCTTTCCGATAGGTTCGATTGATCAACAGATACGGCATGTCTCGAAGGCGAATCCAGCCTTCATCCTGCCAGTGCAGCAGGTTCAACGACATCTCCGGCCAATCCAGCATGCTCAATAGCGGTCGCTCCACCGTCCGGGGCTGGAGCTCGTCGCGCAATGTCGGAACGACTTCATGAGTGAGCCAACTCCGTAACAGCCTGTTCTCTGGGGCGTAGTGATAGACCAGCAGTGCGTATGCACCGGACTCGCTGATCATCAGCAATTCTTCTGGTTGACCGTGGAACAGCAATTTCAGGTATTGCCGTTGATCGGCATCGAGCTTACGAGTCGTTCGTTCATCCAGGCAGTAACCCATCAAGCGCCCGAGGTCGCGCGCGCAGAACCACGGTTGGTTTTCTAAAAGGAGGGCATGTAGGGGAAGATGATGTCTAGTGAACACGACGGCAATATAAAGCTCAGGTATTACTGCACTCTTGGCCGTCGGTAAGTCGAGCAGATATTGGTTAGGCATTTCCTATGACCTCTACGTGATTTTCAGGAGGGCCAAGGGCCCAACGTAGAGAGCGGATTCAAGAAACTCCAACAGGCATTGCCCTTCATGCAGCATCACGTCCCCATGACTAAAGTTCAGGCGGATTTCTGCTATACGATCAGGGTTAGCATCTACGTTGGGCGTTTCTTAGGCACCGGCGGACTAGGCTATCAGTATCGAAGTTCGCATCAATCGTTTTGTGGATGATCCTTTTGTAAGACAGTTCCTATTCAAATCATGAACGCATAAAAAAGCCCTGAACAAGTCAGGGCTTTTTAAGGGTGCTTAACTCAGGAATCAATCCCAGCTCAGCGCGCCGCCGGTCTGGTACTCGATCACGCGGGTTTCGAAGAAGTTTTTCTCTTTCTTCAAGTCCATGATCTCGCTCATCCACGGGAACGGGTTGGTCGTGCCTGGATACTCTTCTTTAAGACCGATCTGCGACAGCCGACGGTTAGCGATGAACTTGAGGTAATCCTCCATCATCGCCGCGTTCATGCCGAGAACACCGCGAGGCATCGTGTCGCGCGCGTATTCGATCTCCAGCTGCGTCCCCTGCAGGATCATCTGGGTCGCTTCTTCCTTCATCTCGGCGTCCCACAAATGCGGGTTTTCGATCTTGATCTGGTTGATCACATCGATACCGAAGTTCAGGTGCATCGACTCGTCACGCAGGATGTACTGGAACTGCTCCGCCACGCCGGTCATTTTGTTGCGGCGGCCCATGGACAAAATCTGGGTGAAGCCGCAGTAGAAGAAGATGCCTTCCAGTACGCAGTAGTAGGCGACCAGGTTACGCAGTAGTTCCTTATCGGTGTCGACAGTGCCGGTTTCGAACTTCGGATCGGAGATCGAGCGGGTGTACTTCAGGCCCCAGGCTGCCTTTTTGGCGACCGATGGAATCTCGTGGTACATGTTGAAGATCTCGCCTTCATCCATGGCCAACGATTCGATGCAGTATTGGTAGGCGTGGGTGTGGATCGCTTCTTCGAAGGCCTGGCGCAGGATGTACTGGCGGCACTCCGGGTTGGTGATCAGGCGGTACACGGCCAGCACCAGGTTGTTGGCGACCAGGGAGTCGGCGGTGGAGAAGAAGCCCAGGTTGCGCATGACGATGCGGCGTTCGTCGTCGGTGAGGCCTTCGGGGTTTTTCCACAGGGCGATGTCGGCGGTCATGTTGACCTCTTGCGGCATCCAGTGATTGGCGCAGCCGTCGAGGTACTTTTGCCAGGCCCAGTCGTACTTGAAGGGCACGAGTTGGTTGAGGTCGGCGCGGCAGTTGATCATGCGCTTTTCGTCGACGGCGACGCGGGCGGAGGCGCCTTCGAGTTCGGCGAGGCCTTCGGCGACGTCGAGTTTGTCCAGGGCGGCCTTGGCGCGCACGATGGCGGCGGAGTCACTGGCGGTGACGGCGCGGGCTTCGATGGCGGCGGCGGCGCCGGCACCGTCGAGGCGGTCCATGTTGGCTTCGGTGGCGTGGCCGGCGTTGGCGCCTTTGGTGGCTACTTCGCCTTCATCTTCTTTGTCGAATTCGTCCCAGCTCAGCATGACGTGTCGTCTCCTGCGTGAGGGCTCCAAGGTGCCCGTGTGAAACCGGATGGTTGGGTGTTCACACGGCTCTCGGGCCGCGGTGGATCTTAAGGAATCGTTTCTTGCAACAGCTCGCGCAGGCATTAAACGGAAATTGCGTAACGGGTGCTCTGCGTGAGGCTTGAGGGGCGGAGCAACAGGTGCAAGCTCCGGCGGTGGCCTCAGGTCTGGCTCTTCGTCCCTGTGTAAAGGGATATTGCAGGCCCGATTTACCCGCGCATTATAGGGAAAAATTCGGCTTTGTGTTGCGGCGGATGGTCTCGGATCAGAGACAAAAAGGTGGCTATTTGAGCCAGAGTGAGGGTTTGCGGGGGGTTGATGGGGTAGGAAATTTTTGACGGGCGGTGGGCTATTTATTGTGGGGGGTAGGGTAGGGCTTTTTGAAGAGAGGAAGGGAGGGGAGGGGCTGAGTGACGACCGCTATCGGGGGCAACCCCATTCCCACATGTACCGCGTGCTTTGCCAGGCGTCGGTTCTTTGCCGCAAGAACGATTTCTTGCGGCGAATAAGATCCGGGTCTGTTCCAACTAACGAAGTTGTTATCCGTTAGAGCAACCATTACCCATCACGTGATAATTAAGAATGTGACGCTGACCTTGGGAATCTTCATATTCCATTTTTACCGGTACAACTTCGCAGACTTCCGGGATGTTGCTCATGGACAACACTTTGGCTACGTCCAGCTTGGTGCTGTAGGTGTAATCCTCAACAATCGGTGCATTCTGGCCGGCCAGTTCAGTCGGGGCCTCGTCGGCCAGGGCGGCGGTGGCGCACAGGCTGCTGAGGGCCATAACTAGTAAAGCTTTCATTACTGTATCTACCTTCTTCAGGGCGAAAGGGGTCACGGGGCCCTTGTGAGGCCGCGTGTGTAACTTGAAAGTTGGGAAGTTCGGATTAACGTTGCCTTCGTGGGGGCTGTTACGGTGTTAATCACGGTGCCTTGGTTGGCGGAACTGATTCTAGGCCTGCGGGTTATATTCATATACCCGTGCTTTTGATAAACACTTTTGGCGGTTTTTGTAACAATCGCCGAATCAGGTTTTTTCCATCTGCGCGCAAAGCCGCGCAGGCAGCGGGCCAGAGCGGCGTAAGGGCATAGCAGGGCAATTTGTAGGGTCTTGTTACTACCATCGTCGAATGGTTCTATAGGCTCACCCCGGCTACAACAGGGGCCATACAAAAACAACTATTGTCACCGAGGTAAGAAAGATGAGTGCGGCTTCCCTGTACCCCGTTCGCCCCGAAGTAGCAGCCAACACGCTGACCGACGAGGCGACCTACAAGGCCATGTACCAGCAGTCGGTGGTCAACCCCGATGGTTTCTGGCGCGAGCAAGCCAAGCGTCTCGACTGGATCAAGCCTTTCACCACGGTGAAGCAGACGTCGTTCGACGATCACCACGTCGACATCAAGTGGTTTGCCGATGGCACCCTGAACGTTTCCTACAACTGCCTGGACCGTCACCTCGCCGAGCGCGGCGACCAGGCGGCGATCATCTGGGAGGGCGATGACCCTGCCGAAAGCCGCACCATCACCTACCGCGAGCTGCACGAAGAAGTCTGCAAGTTCGCCAACGCCCTGCGTGGCCAGGACGTGCACCGTGGTGACGTGGTGACTATCTATATGCCGATGATTCCCGAGGCCGTGGTCGCCATGCTGGCGTGCGCGCGTATCGGTGCAATTCATTCGGTGGTATTCGGTGGTTTTTCGCCGGAGGCCCTGGCCGGTCGTATTATCGACTGTAAGTCGAAAGTGGTGATCACCGCCGACGAAGGTATCCGCGCCGGTAAGAAAATTCCGCTCAAGGCTAATGTCGACGATGCCCTGACCAACCCGGAAACCAGCAGCATCCAGAAGGTCATCGTGTGCAAGCGCACCAATGGCCAGATCAAGTGGAACCAGCATCGCGACATCTGGTACGAAGACCTGATGAAAGTGGCGGGCACCGTGTGTGCGCCCAAAGAGATGGGCGCCGAAGAAGCGCTGTTCATCCTCTACACCTCCGGTTCCACCGGCAAGCCTAAAGGCGTGCAGCACACCACCGGCGGTTACCTGTTGTACGCGGCCCTGACCCATGAGCGCGTGTTCGACTACCGCCCGGGCGAAATCTACTGGTGCACCGCCGACGTCGGCTGGGTCACCGGCCACACCTATATCGTTTACGGCCCGCTGGCCAATGGCGCGACCACGCTGTTGTTCGAAGGCGTGCCGAACTACCCGGACATCACCCGGGTGGCCAAGATCGTCGACAAGCACAAGGTCAATATCCTCTACACCGCACCGACCGCGATCCGCGCGATGATGGCCTCGGGCACCGCCGCCTGCGAAGGCGCCGACGGCAGCAGCCTGCGCCTGCTCGGTTCGGTGGGCGAGCCGATCAACCCGGAAGCCTGGGACTGGTACTACAAGAACGTCGGCCAGTCCCGTTGCCCGATTGTCGACACCTGGTGGCAGACCGAAACCGGCGGCAACATGATGAGCCCGCTGCCCGGCGCCCACGCGCTCAAGCCGGGCTCGGCGGCGCGGCCGTTCTTTGGTGTGGTGCCGGCGTTGGTGGATAACCTCGGCAACCTGATCGAAGGCGCCGCCGAAGGCAACCTGGTGATCCTCGATTCGTGGCCGGGCCAGGCGCGTACGCTGTACGGCGACCATGACCGTTTCGTCGACACCTACTTCAAGACCTTCCGTGGCATGTACTTCACCGGTGACGGTGCGCGTCGTGACGAGGATGGCTACTACTGGATCACCGGGCGCGTGGATGACGTGTTGAACGTGTCCGGCCACCGCATGGGCACCGCCGAGATCGAAAGCGCCATGGTCGCGCACCCTAAAGTCGCCGAAGCGGCGGTGGTGGGTGTGCCGCACGACATCAAGGGCCAGGGCATTTATGTCTACGTCACCTTGAATGGTGGCGAAGAACCGACCGAAGCGCTGCGCTTGGAGCTGAAAAACTGGGTGCGCAAAGAGATCGGGCCGATTGCTTCGCCGGACGTGATCCAGTGGGCGCCGGGCCTGCCGAAGACGCGTTCGGGCAAGATCATGCGTCGTATCCTGCGCAAGATCGCCACGGCCGAATATGACGGGCTGGGGGATATCTCCACCCTGGCCGACCCGGGTGTGGTGGCGCATTTGATTGAAACGCACAAGACCATGAACGTCGCGTAAGGCGGGGTAGGTGGCAAACAGCCCCATTCGGCGTAGGCCGAGTGGGGCTTTTTTGTCGTTGCTTAAAAACGGTGGACATCCAAGTAGAGCGGGCGCGGAGCGTCCTGGGTTGCATTCCCACGCGGAGCGTGGGAACGATCAAGGTAGAAACCAATAAATATCGGTTTTTCCCGTAGGAGGTTTCTGGATGTTACCGAGCGGTGCAAATGTGTAACCTCCTGCCCAGGCATGAGGCAAAGCGCTACGTTCATGCCGCGAAAAACCGCGTTTTAGACACCCCTTGAAATAAGATTAAACGCCAGACTTGCCGTGCTAGAAGGGTTTGCGAATAATAGGCCCGCAATTTGCAGCATCAACAGGTTTAATATCTTTTGTCTCTGCATAAATTTCAGAGGCTGTCAATGAGCTGGAACCGCTTTCTCGGTGCTTCTGTAAATTGTTGTCGCATTGAGGAAATATCGGCTTCCGGCCTGTCGTTAGAATGCCGATCACTCGCTCGTCGTCGCAGGTAGCCACCGGCGCAGGACGCAGCACCGCTATTCGGTTTTACTCAATCGCATCGTGGGCCCTGGCTCATACTGCTGTTTCTGCCCTATACCGATGGAGTCCCAAGATGAAGAAACTCGTGCTGTTGGGCGCCCTGGCGCTGTCCGTGCTGTCCATGCAGGCTTTCGCTGAAGGCAAGCCGCTGAAAATTGGTATCGAAGCAGCCTACCCTCCGTTCGCATCGAAAGCGCCGGATGGCAGCATCGTCGGTTTCGACTACGACATCGGCAACGCCCTGTGCAAGCAGATGGACGTTAAATGCACCTGGGTCGAGCAGGAATTCGACGGTCTGATCCCCGCGCTGAAAGTGCGCAAGATCGATGCGATCCTGTCGTCCATGTCCATCACCGACGACCGCAAGAAGTCCGTCGACTTCACCAACCGCTACTACCTGACCCCGGCGCGCCTGGTGTTGAAGGAAGGCACGACCGTCAGCGACAGCCTGGATGAGTTGAAAGGCAAGAAGATCGGTGTGCAGCGCGGTTCGATCCATGATCGTTTCGCCAAGGAAGTGCTGGCCCCTAAAGGCGCCACCGTGGTTCCTTACGGCACCCAGAACGAAATCTACCTGGACGTGGCCGCCGGTCGTCTGGACGGCACCGTGGCTGACGCCACCCTGCTGCAGGACGGTTTCCTGAAGACCGACGCCGGCAAAGGCTTCGCGTTTGAAGGCCCGGCATTTACCGACGTGAAATACTTCGGCGACGGCGTAGGCATCGCGGTACGCAAAGGCGACAAGGAAAACCTGGACCGCATCAACGCTGCGATCGCTGCCATCCGTGCCAACGGCGAGTACAAGAAAATCCAGGACAAGTACTTCGACTTCGATATCTACGGCGCCGACGCCAAGTAAATCGTCGCGGCTGTCTGTCCAGAATGGCGCAAGCAACAGAATTCCTGCGGTTTGCGCCATTTTTTCATCTCCCCTTTTCGAGGACCTGAATCATGTTGAAAGGCTACGGGGCCGTCATCCTCGATGGCGCATGGTTGACGCTTCAGCTCGCCTTGTCGTCCATGGCCTTGGCCATTGTTCTGGGTCTGATCGGGGTCGCGTTGCGCCTGTCGCCGGTGCGCTGGTTGGCCTGGCTGGGTGACTTGTACTCCACGGTGATCCGCGGGATCCCCGACCTGGTGCTGATCCTGCTGATTTTCTACGGCGGTCAGGACCTGCTCAATCGCGTCGCGCCGCTGCTGGGCTTTGACGACTATATCGACTTGAACCCCTTGGCCGCCGGCATCGGCACCCTGGGTTTCATCTTTGGCGCCTACCTGTCGGAAACCTTCCGCGGCGCCTTCATGGCCATCCCCAAGGGCCAGGCCGAAGCCGGCCTTGCGTATGGCATGAGCAGCTTCCAGGTGTTTTTCCGGGTGATGGTGCCGCAGATGATCCGCCTGGCGATCCCCGGCTTCACCAATAACTGGCTGGTACTGACCAAGGCCACCGCGCTGATCTCGGTAGTGGGCCTGCAAGACATGATGTTCAAGGCCAAGCAGGCGGCCGACGCCACCCGCGAGCCTTTCACCTTCTTCCTCGCAGTGGCGGCGATGTACCTGGTGATCACCAGCGTGTCGTTGCTGGCCTTGCGTTACCTTGAAAAGCGCTACTCGGTAGGCGTAAGGGCGGCTGATCTATGATCTTCGACTACAACGTCATCTGGGAGGCCATGCCGCTGTACCTCGGCGGCCTGGCGACCACCCTGAAACTGCTGGCGATCTCGCTGTTCTTCGGCCTGCTCGTGGCGGTGCCCCTGGGCTTGATGCGGGTGTCCAAACAGCCGCTGGTCAACGGCGCGGCCTGGCTCTACACCTACGTGATCCGCGGCACGCCGATGCTGGTGCAGCTGTTTCTGATCTACTACGGCCTGGCGCAATTCGAAGCGGTGCGCGAGAGCTTCCTGTGGCCGTGGCTGTCCAGCGCGACGTTCTGCGCGTGCCTGGCCTTTGCGATCAACACCAGCGCCTACACCGCCGAAATCATTGCCGGTAGCCTCAGGGCCACTCCGAACGGCGAGATCGAAGCGGCCAAGGCCATGGGCATGTCGCGCTACAAGCTGTACCGCCGCATCCTGCTGCCGTCGGCCCTGCGCCGCGCGCTGCCGCAGTACAGCAACGAAGTGATCATGATGCTGCAGACCACCAGCCTGGCCTCCATCGTCACGTTGATCGACATCACCGGCGCGGCCCGTACCGTCAACGCGCAGTATTACCTGCCGTTCGAAGCGTATATCACCGCCGGCGTGTTCTACCTGTGCCTGACCTTCATCCTGGTGCGCCTGTTCAAGTTGGCCGAGCGCCGCTGGCTGAGCTACCTGGCTCCACGGAAGCACTGATATGGAACGTATCGACCACCTGTTGCCCTGGGGCCACCTGGGCTGCGAGCGCCAGCTGAGTGTGTTCCGTTTCGGCAGCGGCGAGCGCAAGGCGTATATCCAGGCCAGCCTGCACGCCGATGAGCTGCCCGGCATGCGCGCCGCCTGGGAGCTGAAAAAGCGTCTGATCGAACTGGAACGGCAAGGCGCCCTCAACGGCGTGATCGAGCTGGTGCCGGTGGCCAACCCGATGGGCCTTGGGCAGCTGCTGCAAGGCAGCCACCAGGGCCGTTTCGAAGTGGGCAGCGGCAAGAATTTCAACCGCGACTTCGTTGAATTGAGCGAGCCAGTGGCCGAGCTGCTCTCCGGCAAGCTGGAGGATGACCCTCACGCCAATGTGCGCCTGATTCGCCAGGCGATGAGCCAGGCGTTGGACGCACTGCCCGAGCCGAGCAGCCAGTTGCAAGGCATGCAGCGCGTATTGCTCAAGCATGCGTGCACCGCCGATATCGTGCTCGACCTGCACTGCGACGCCGAAGCCGCGCTGCACATGTACGCGTTGCCCCAGCACTGGCCGCAGTGGCGTTCGCTCTCGGCGCACCTGAATGTGAAGGTCGGCCTGCTCGCAGAAGACTCCGGCGGCAGTTCGTTCGATGAAGCCTGTTCGCTGCCGTGGTTGCGCTTGTCGCGGGCATTCCCCGAGGCGCAGATCCCGTTGGCGTGCCTGGCGACGACGCTGGAGCTGGGCGGTCAGGCCGACACCGGTCGCGACGAAGCGATCTTCCATGCCGAAGGCATCCTCGCCTTCCTCGCCGAGCAGGGCCTGATCAAAGGCGAGTGGCCGGCGCCGCAACACGAACCGTGCGAAGGCGTGCCGTTCGAAGGCACCGAGTTGCTGTTCGCGCCCCACGCCGGGGTGATCAGTTACCTGCGCAAGGCCGGGGACTGGGTCGACAAAGGCGAACCGATTTTTGAAGTGATTGATCCCCTGACCGACCGCGTGAGCATTATCTGCGCGGGCACCTCGGGGGTGCTGTTTGCCGTTGAACGGCTACGTTATGCCCAAGCGGGTTTCTGGCTGGCCAAGGTGGCGGGGCGCGAAGCGCTGCGACACGGGCGCTTGCTCAACGACTGACCACCTGTTTTTGTGAGAACCGACCGCATGTACAAGCTTGAAGTCCAAGACCTGCATAAACGCTATGGCAGTCATGAAGTGCTCAAAGGCGTGTCCCTGGCCGCCGCCGCCGGTGATGTGATCAGCATCATCGGTTCCAGCGGTTCGGGCAAAAGTACCTTTTTGCGCTGCATCAACCTGCTGGAGCAACCTCACGCCGGCAAGATCCTGCTCAATAACGAAGAGCTGAAGCTGGTGGCCAACAAGGACGGCGCCATGAAGGCGGCCGATCCCAAGCAACTGCAACGCATGCGTTCGCGCCTGTCCATGGTGTTCCAGCATTTCAACCTGTGGTCGCACATGACCGCGTTGGAAAACGTGATGGAAGCACCGGTGCATGTGCTGGGCATGTCGAAAAAAGACGCCCGTGAAAAGGCCGAGCACTACCTGGCCAAAGTCGGCGTGGGCCATCGCAAGGATGCGTTCCCCGGCCATATGTCCGGCGGCGAGCAGCAGCGCGTGGCGATTGCCCGTGCCCTGGCGATGGAACCGGAGGTGATGCTGTTCGACGAACCCACCTCGGCCCTCGACCCTGAGCTGGTGGGCGAAGTGCTCAAGGTGATGCAGGACCTGGCCCTGGAAGGCCGCACCATGGTGGTGGTGACCCACGAAATGGGCTTTGCTCGTGAAGTGTCCAACCAGTTGGTGTTTTTGCACAAAGGCATCGTCGAAGAACGCGGCAACCCGCGTGAAGTGCTGGTGAATCCACAATCGGAGCGGTTGCAGCAGTTCCTGTCCGGCAGCTTGAAGTAGCCACTCCGTGTGAGCGCTGCTTTATGTGGGAGGGGGCAAGCCCCCGCCCACATTGGATATTCATCGTTTTTGAGATTTGTGTTCATTTACGGGCTAGCATTGGCCCACGGCTTCTTTCACTGTTTTTGCTTCGGATAGCCTTCCATGACCGCCCACAAAATTGGTTTCCTGATCTGGCCCAGCACAAAAGCACTCACGCTTGCGCTGGCTGAGGAGGCCTTGCGCGTGGCCCAGCGGGTGCATCCGGAAGTGGTCTACGAGCTGTCGTTTCTGCTCGCCGAACCTGCCGCCGAAGGTGCCTGGCAACTGCCGGGCGAGCCGTGGGCCGGCAAGCTCGAAGGCTTCCAGAAACTGTTCCTGCTGGCCGACGAGCCGCCCACCGTCATCGCCTCTCAACTGAGCAGCGCGCTCAAGCAATTGGTGCGCGCCGGGTGTGTGATCGGCGGGTTGTCGGCCGGCGTCTATCCGTTGGCCCAGCTCGGTCTGCTCGACGGCTACCGTGCCGCCGTGCACTGGCGCTGGCAGGACGACTTTGCCGAGCGCTTCCCCAAGGTCATCGCCACCAGCCATCTGTTCGATTGGGACCGCGACCGCCTGACCGCCTGCGGCGGCATGTCGGTGCTCGACCTGCTGCTGGCGGTGCTGGCCCGTGACCACGGCGCCGAACTGGCCGGCGCGGTGTCCGAAGAGCTGGTGGTCGAGCGCATCCGCGAAGGCGGCGAGCGCCAGCGTATCCCGCTGCAAAACCGCCTGGGCTCCAGCCATCCGAAGCTGACCCAGGCAGTGCTGCTGATGGAAGCCAACATCGAAGAGCCGCTGACCACCGACGAAATCGCCCAGCACGTGTGCGTGTCGCGACGACAACTGGAACGCATCTTCAAGCAATACCTCAATCGCGTCCCCAGCCAGTACTACCTGGAACTGCGCCTGAACAAGGCGCGCCAGATGCTCATGCAAACCAGCAAGTCGATCATCCAGATCGGCCTGTCCTGCGGCTTCTCTTCGGGGCCGCACTTCTCCAGCGCCTACCGCAATTTCTTCGGCGCCACCCCCCGTGAAGACCGCAACCAGCGCCGCAGCAGCAGCCCATTCGAGTTGTCGTCGGTGCCGGCCGAGCGCGGCTGACGGGTTACTCCTCCACGGGCTCCGGCGGTGTCGGCGGCGCCAGAGGGGCGCCTGCATCATCGTGGGCCGCATCCGCGACTCCCAGGTCATTGCCGGTCTGCAAGAAATAGGTTCTTAAACGCTCGATGCTGGCAGGCGAAAACGAGTTCCCACTGAAGTCAGACTCTTCATCGAAGGGCAGTTGCCGTTCGAGGATGTCGGCGGGCACCTCTACGATGGCGTTGTCGCTGACGTCCAATGTGGTCAGGTGATGCAGGCCAAATACGCCACTGGGAAACTCGGTGAGCCCGACGTCCTGCATATACAGCGACTGCAGGTTGGACAGCTGGCTCACGTCAATCGGCAGGCCCAGTGGGTTCTCGCTCAGGTCCAGGTACTCCAGTTGCGTCATCGCCGCCAGCGCGCCGGCGGTTTCCTCAGTCAGGATAATCCGGCATTCCTGAAGGCTCAGGGAGGTCAGGCTGGGTATGTCGAATATCGAGGAAGGCAGCTTGCTCAGGGCGTAACGGAACACCGACAGGCTTTTGAGTTGGGGGAAGCCTGCGAGCAACCCGTCGATGTCGGTGGTGATGTCGCCCGTGCTCAGGTCCAGTCGAGAGATGTGTTCGAAACGCGCGTTCAACCTCGGTAGTGCGCCACGCAGCGGTGTCTCAAACGTCAGCTCGTGAGTGGGTGGCTCGCCGCCATTGAGTTCATCCAACGGACTCTCGCGGCGCCAGCCCTGTTCCAGCAACTCTTTGAACATCAGGCGGTTGATCTGCTCCTGGGCCTGGAGCTGCTCATCCATCCGGGCGCCTTGCGTGGGCTCGGGTGCCGGGACATCCAGTGCCCACGTCTGCAAATCTGCGCAGAGCTGGCGGTACTCGGCTTCCAGGCTGTCGAGTGCTCGAGGTACGGCGTCCATATCGCCTGGCAGGTTGAACACAAAACGGTTGGCCTCCGCCGAAGAGAATGTTGGGTAAAGCACTGATACCCGCGCGCGCTCGTTGGCTGGCGCATCGGCTTGCAGATGCTCGCCCTGGGCCTGGCTGTAGGTTTTGATGTGCTGCAATGCCTGGCGCGACAGCGGGTTGCCCGATAGGTTGAAGGCTCTGGTGGCCGACGCAGGCAGTGCGAACAAATCCTCGGGCAACTGGCTGATCCGGTTGTGGCTCAGGTTGATTTCACGGCGTCCCGTGGGCACCAGCAGGCTGGCGGGGAGCTCGGTCATGCCGGTGTTTTGCAGCGATAGCCTGAACAACCTGGGCAGACGTTCGAAATCGGGTAGGTGGGTGAGCGGGTTGTGACTGAGGTCCAGGTGCTCAAGGTAGTACAGGCCGATAAGGCCTTGTTCCTCGCCGGCCGACAGGCGCACGCCGCAGCGTGGCAGCTGCAGCGAGACCAGGTAGGGCAGCTCGAAGACCGTGGGTGGAATGGCACCGAGCAAGGCGTTTTCCACCCGCAGGCTGGTCAGTTGAGGAAACGCGTTAAGGAACTGCGCCACTTGCAGTGGGCTGGCGTTACCTTGCAGCTCAAGCGATGAAACCTCGCGCAAAAGCACGCCCAGCGCCGGCAGGTCACCGGCAAGCGGCGAGGGAACACGCAGTGCGTAGGTCGGTACGATGCTGGTACTGCGCTCGTCCAACGCCGACTCCTTGCGCCAGCAGGCTTCAAGCAATGCCTTGAAGGTCTGGCGCGTCTGGATGTCCTGCGGACGTGGCGCTTGCGTGGCCCATTGGGTCAATTCTGTCTGCAGGGCTGTGTACTCCTGCTCAAGGCGTGTCAGTTCTATTCGCCCCATTTCCAAAGTGCCGTGCAGGCCAAAGATAAAACTGCGCACTTCACTGTCATTGAAGGACGGATAAAGCGCTTTAACCCGGGCGACGTCCAAGGCGTGTGGCGTGGCTTCCCAGTGGCTGCCGGTGCGTTGGAAGTAGATTTTCACCTGTTCCAGGGTCGTCGGGGTGAACGGGTTGTTCGCCAGGTCGAAGTGTTCGCTGACAGCCGCCGGCAAGGTGAACAGCTCGGCGGGCAACGCGCTGATGCGGTTGTTCGACAGGATCGCGGCTTCCAGTCGCGGGCGATTCGCCAGGCCTGGCGGTACTTCGGTGATACCTGTGTGGTTGAGGTCCAGAAAGCTCAGCTGCGGCATGTTCGTCACATCGGGCGTGATGCCCAACGGGTTGTTGTAGAGATCCAGGCTTCTGAGGCGCGTCATGGCCGACAGCGTTTGCGCGCTCCGGGCATTCAAGGTGATCGAACAGTTGCTCAGAATCAGTTCATTGAGGTGCGGCATGCCCGGTGTGGCGGCGGGAAGTGCGTTCAGCGGCATGTCGCGCACCGCCAGCAGGCGCAGGTTTGGAAACAGCGCCAGGAAGGCGTCGAGGTGCGCGACCGGGCGCTCGCTGCCTTGCAGTTCCAGGAGTGTCACGTGAGGCAAGCGTGCGGTCAGTTGTGGCAGCTCGCCTTCGATGGGGGCGCTGAGCAGCAGGCGCAGGCCGTTGCGGGTGATCGGCTCATAGTAGTCGTCGACCGTGGTTTCGTGGCGCCAGGCGCGCCGGATTTCATCGGCCCAAAGGCGGCGATTGCGCCTTGCATACGTGTAATCCTGATGCCTCAGGCGTTCTCCGGTGGTGGACCGCTGAGGTGTATTGCTTTCCCAGATATCCAGGTCATTGTCCAGTTGCGCGTATTCGACTCTCAGTGCCGCCACCGCGCTCGAGGGTCCACCGGGTAGGCGCTGCAGGGTGATGACCAGCGCATTGATGCGTTCTTGAGAGAGGCGGGGATAGAGCTGTTGCAACTGCGCCTGGATGCTTGGCACGGTGCCGGGCTGGTGCGCGGGTGCCGCTCGATAACCCTCCATGCCGCCGAGCAGGCGCATGGTACTGGGGTCATGGCTGGGCTTGAGAATGGGATCGGCCGCCAGTAACGGGCTGAGTTGGCGGTGTTCCAGTGCGTGTTCGGCCATTGCCTGCCTGAGCTGCGGGCCTTGGCCGATGTGCAGGCCCAGTGCGTCGCGTTGGGTGTCGGGCAGGGCCTGCAGGACGGCGGTGTACAGGTCGGTGACCCCGAACAGCTCATCGGTGAGCGTGGTCGGTGTATAGCCTCCGGTTTCGTGGCGGATCAAGGTTCGGTGGATAGGGGCGCTGGCGCTGCCAATGCTGTCGCGCAGCGGGCCGCTGGCACTGTAGTCCCTGACCTCGATACGCACGTCACTCGACCAACCCGGCAGGCGCTGCAATGAATGCAGGGCCAGGCGGTGGGTGTCCAGCGAAGCCAGCGACTCCCGATACAGCCCTTCATAGGCGCGAGCCACGCGTACCTGATGCAAGGCGGCGCGTGCCCGCTGTTGAAGGGATTGCGGAATATTGCCCTGGTTCAGCTCACGCAGTTCGCTGGTGCTGGCGTGATGCAGCAGCGCTTCGGCGGCGCTCAGAGGCAGGCCGCGCTCTGCGTTGATAAGACTTTGCAACCCAGCGTCGGTGGTGTGTTCCAGGCTGTGGTAGCGCGACTCGAACAGCGCCGCATGTTTGTCCTGGGCCAGGTCGGCCAATCGAGCCCTGAGGGTCCCGGCTCGTGCCTCCAGGGAGATCGGCGGCAAGCCGAACTCTTCCTCCAGCAACTGTTTACGTTCAGGTTCGTCCAGTGCCTGCAGCAGGGTTTTCAACAGGTCGCCGTTCGTTAACTGTTCCTCGGGTATCTGCACCACGGCGGCATCCGGGTTGCCGACGACTTCCCAGGCAACGGTGCCGTGGCGGTCGAGAAAACGCAGGGTTTTGGTCTTGGGCCACAGGCCGTAACGGGTCAGCAGGAACAGCTGGGTCTGGGCATCGGCGTGACTATATACGGCCGGATCGTCGCTGCGCAGTTGAGCGGCGAAGGTGTGCAGGTCGTGGTCGATCTTGAAGCGCCTGAGGCTGTCGGCCAAGAGTGCCGGCGGCGGCTGCCGGTTCAGGTAGTGCGCGCGCAGCGCATCGTCATCGACCCCGCTGATGTGGCGAACCTGCTCCAGTTGGGCATCGCTCAGGGCATCGACCTGATGGCCGAGCCGGCGCAACAGGGTCGGGCGGTCCCACGCCAGCGGGTAGTCCAGTTCGGTGACCCAGGCACCGCGGTCATTGGTGTACAGGCGCGGACGGTAGGCATCGGGGCGTGAAGGATGTTGCAGGCGATAGTGCCCGGTTACAGGGTCCGTCGCTACGGCGTAGTGCTGGCCGGCCAGGGGCAGGACGTCTTTGCCGGCGTGGCGATACAGGCCCTTGGCATCGGGCATGGCGTCGGCGGGCAGCGACAGGTCGTGGGCATAGGGTGCCAGGTCCGCATTCCACAGCCTGGAGGAGCCATCCTTGCGCATGACCGGTGTGAGCGTGTCAAAAAATGCCCACACGTGCGCGGGCAGCGCCTGGCGCAGCAAACTTTCGGCGATGGGCAGGCCGGTGGCGAACAGGCCCAGTTGCACCAGTTGTTCAAGCACCGACATCAGGTGTTCGAAGGCTTGGTCCTTGACGCCTTCGGCCCAGTCGACAATGCCCTCGAAGGTCTCATCGAGCAATTGGTAGGCGGTGTAGCCGAGCATCAACAGCCCCAGTGGCGGCACGAAAGGCGCGGCGATGAAGGCGACGACCTGCAGCAAGGCCGAACTGATCTTACCCAGCAGGTCCCAACGCCGCCAGCGCGCCTGCTGGTCGACGCTGGCGGTAGCGATCGCCATGCTCCGCGCATCGTTGAGCAGCTTATTCAAGTGGCTGTGGTAGAGGTGCTCGAACAGGTCTTCGCCGAAAGGGGTGGAGACCGCTTGCAGGTCAGGAGCGGCTGTCGGTGTTTCGCGCCAGCTGGGGCGTGCGTCCCCCTGGGTGTGTGGATGCCAGGTGACTTCGCTGAGGCGCGTGTCCAGCAGGGTGAAAAAACGGCCCTGTTCCTCATGGCCGACAAAATGGCTGAAAAAGCGCTGGTACTTGGGATGGCGCAGTTTGATCGTCAGTTCCTGCATGAAGTGGGCGGTAGAGGGGTAGTACTTGAGCGGGTGTTCCGGGTCGCCGGGAATGTAGGCCACTACGGGCACCACGGTTTGACTGCGTTCAAGGTCTGCGGCAAACAGCACGATGCCGGTGAGCGGGGTGGACAGCAGGCTCAAGTCGTGACGCAGCAGCGAAGTGCAGTCCTGGCCATTGAACAGGCGCGCGAGGGGATCAACACTGGCTTGCGGGATGTCGCCCTTCATCCGTGCCATCTGCAAGGCGACCTTCAAGGCCGACTGGTGGCTTTGCCTGAGCTTGAGCTGCAGGGCCGCCTTGGCCGCCGCATCCTGCACCCCCAGGTACTGCTCGAGGTAGGCGCTGTACTGGCGGCCGATATCCAGCTCGCGGCATAGCTGGGTGAAGGCGGGTACGCTGATGCGGGTGGCGACGCCGGGCAGGCTTTCGAAATGGCCATCGGCACCGGGGCGGGTGATGAAGGTGGACGCTTCTTCGTACGCGCCTTCTCGGGTTTCCGATTCTTCGAAGTTGTGCAACGCCGCTTCCAGCAGCGACACCGTCCAGGTACGCGCGGCACCGGACTTGACCTTGAGCCAGGGAATGGTGGCGGGGATATAGAGCCGAAGGTAGGTGCTGTGCACATCACGCTCGACACCGAAGCGCTGCTTGAGGGCTTGTTGCAGAATCGGTGCGCCGAAGTCTTGGGGGGATTTGAGGCTGGTCATCACCCGGTCCACTTGGTTTTGCGCGGCCCACGCTTCGCCGATCAGCGGCTTGAGCGCGTCATGTTGCTCGGCGGTGGCATTCGCGTGCCAGGGCTCGATGCCCGGGGTGACAGCCTTGAGGGCTGCCCGGCGAGCATCGGACGCGTTGCCCAGCCAGGCGGGAATGGCCTTCGCCAGTAGGTCGTGGTGAAGGTCGCGATAGGTGGGAAGTAAATCGAGCGGGGCGGTTGGGTCGGGTTGCACGGGCATCGGCTGGCGCCTTCATGTGGTAAATGAAGGCCTAGCAAGCCAGAGGGTGACATAGGGGCGGTGTTAGATAGTTGCGCGGCTTGTCCGGATTAAAACAATCCGCCTTGGCCTGCCTCTGCGGCTTTACACGGTTTAAACTGCGCCATTGCGACGCTATTTGTCGCATTGGCGTAAACCCACGAAAATCGCGGGTTGGCGCTATAAGAAGTTGTCGCTTGGCGGCAAGGCCGCGCCGAAAACTGTCCTTACAATCCCTGCATCGCCCGCCAGTTCCAGGCAGGCGTTCCTCTTCAGGAGACTCCGATGTCCGTTGAGCAAGCCCCGGTGCAACGTGCCGATTTCGACCAGGTCATGGTTCCCAACTACGCACCTGCCGCGTTCATTCCCGTGCGTGGCGCAGGTTCACGTGTATGGGACCAGGCCGGTCGCGAGCTGATCGACTTTGCCGGCGGCATCGCGGTCAACGTATTGGGCCATGCCCACCCGGCGTTGGTCGGCGCGTTGACCGAACAGGCCAACAAGTTGTGGCATGTCTCCAACGTGTTCACCAACGAGCCGGCCCTGCGCCTGGCGCATAAGCTGATCGACGCCACCTTTGCCGAGCGCGTGTTCTTCTGCAACTCCGGCGCCGAGGCCAACGAGGCCGCCTTCAAGCTGGCCCGCCGCGTGGCGTTCGACCGCTTCGGCAGCGAAAAATACGAGATCATTGCCGCGCTCAACAGCTTCCACGGCCGTACCCTGTTCACCGTCAACGTCGGTGGGCAGTCCAAGTACTCCGATGGTTTCGGGCCTAAAATCACCGGCATCACCCACGTTCCTTATAACGACCTGGAAGCGCTGAAAGCCGCCGTGTCGGATAAGACCTGCGCCGTTGTATTGGAACCGATCCAGGGCGAAGGCGGCGTACTGCCGGCCGAACTGGCTTACCTGCAAGGCGCCCGCGAGCTGTGCGACGCGAACAACGCGCTGCTGGTGTTCGACGAAGTGCAGACCGGCATGGGCCGCAGCGGCCACCTGTTCGCCTACCAGCATTACGGCGTGACCCCGGACATCCTCACCAGCGCCAAGAGCCTGGGTGGCGGTTTCCCGATCGCGGCGATGCTCACCACCGAAGCGCTGGCCAAGCACCTGGTGGTCGGCACCCACGGCACCACTTACGGCGGCAACCCGCTGGCGTGTGCGGTGGCTGAAGCGGTAATCGATGTGATCAACACCCCTGAGGTGCTGGCGGGCGTGAAGGCCAAGCACGCACTGTTCAAGGCGCGCCTGGAGCAGATCGGCAAGCAGTACGGCATCTTCACCGAAGTACGCGGCATGGGCCTGCTGATCGGTTGCGTATTGAGCGATGCATTCAAGGGCAAGGCCAAGGACGTGTTCAACGCGGCCGAAAAAGAAAACCTGATGATCCTGCAAGCCGGCCCGGACGTGGTGCGTTTTGCCCCGAGCCTGGTGGTGGATGAGGCGGACATCAGCGAAGGCCTGGACCGTTTCGAGCGTGCGGTAAAGACGCTGACCCAAGCCTGATACACATCTTTCTGTCGGACCGGATCAAATGTGGGAGGGGCTTGCCCCCGATGGCGGTGTATCAGTCACAGATGTATCAACTGACAGACTGCTATCGGGGGCAAGCCCCCTCCCACACTGGAATATGCCCACTTGAAGCTATGTGGCGTTCCTGACCTGTCCGGTATTTTTTTCTGTGAATTTTCGAGTTAAGGAGTGACACCATGCTGGTGATGCGCCCCGCGCAAATGGCTGATCTGGGCGAGGTACAGCGTCTGGCTGCGGACAGCCCGATTGGTGTCACCTCCTTGCCGGACGATGTGGAACGCCTGAGCGACAAGATCGCCGCCAGCGAAGCGTCTTTCGCGGCCGAGGTGAGTTTCAACGGCGAAGAAAGCTATTTCTTCGTGCTCGAAGACACCGAGACCGGCAAGCTCGCCGGTTGCTCGGCCATCGTCGCCTCGGCCGGTTATTCCGAGCCGTTCTACAGTTTTCGCAACGAGACCTTCGTGCACGCCTCCCGCGAGCTGAAGATCCACAACAAGATTCACGTGCTTTCCCAGTGCCACGACCTGACCGGCAACAGCCTGCTCACCAGTTTCTACGTGGTGCCGGAACTGGTCGGCTCGCCGTGGTCGGAACTCAATTCCCGCGGGCGCCTGTTGTTTGTCGCCAGCCATCCGGAGCGCTTTGCCGATTCGGTGGTCACCGAGATTGTCGGCTACAGCGACGAGAACGGTGACTCGCCGTTCTGGGACGCCATCGGCCGCAACTTCTTCGACCTCAACTATGCCGCCGCCGAGCGCCTGTGCGGGCTCAAGAGCCGCACCTTCCTCGCCGAGCTGATGCCGCATTACCCGATCTACGTGCCGCTGCTGCCGGACGCAGCCCAGGAGGCGATGGGCCAGGTGCATCCGCGCGCGCAGATCACTTTCGACATTCTGATGCGCGAAGGCTTCGAGACCGATCATTACATCGACATCTTCGACGGCGGCCCGACGCTGCATGCGCGGGTCTCGGGCATCCGTTCGATTGCCCAGAGCCGCGTGGTGCCGGTGAAGATCGGCGAGATGGTCAAGGGCGTCGGCCGCCAGTACCTGGTCAGCAACGCGCAGCTGCAGGATTACCGTGCGGTGATGCTGGAGCTGGATTACGCGCCTGGCAAGCCGGTAACCCTGGACCTGGCCGCGGCTGAAGCCCTGGGCGTCGGCGAGGGCGCCAGTGTGCGCCTGGTCGCGGTTTAAACGCAGAGTTTCGCGGGTGGCCAAGAGCGGCCCGTCTGAGGAGATAGCATGATCGTTCGTCCCGTACGCAGCAGCGATTTACCGGCCCTGATTGATCTGGCGCGCAGCACCGGCACCGGCCTGACCACCCTGCCGGCCAACGAAGAGCGCCTGACCCACCGCGTGGGCTGGGCGGAGAAAACCTTTCGCGGCGAGGCCGGTCGCGGCGATGCCGACTACCTGTTCGTGCTGGAAAACGACGAGGGCCGCGTGGTCGGCATTTCCGCGATTGCCGGTGCCGTCGGCCTGCGTGAGCCCTGGTACAACTTCCGGGTGGGCCTGACCGTCAGCGCGTCTCAGGAATTGAACATCTACCGCGAGATCCCGACGCTGTTTCTGGCCAACGACCTCACCGGCAATTCCGAATTATGCTCGTTGTTCCTGCACGCCGATTACCGCAACGGTCTCAACGGCCGCATGCTGGCCAAGGCGCGCCTGTTGTTTATCGCGGAGTTCGCGCAACTGTTCGGCAACAAGATCATTGCCGAGATGCGCGGCGTGTCCAACGAGGCCGGGCGTTCGCCGTTCTGGGAGAGCCTGGGCCGGCATTTCTTTAAAATGGAATTCAGCCAGGCCGACTACCTCACGGGCGTGGGCAACAAGGCGTTTATCGCCGAGCTGATGCCGAAGTTTCCGCTGTACAGCTGCTTTTTGTCCGAAGACGCGCGCAACGTGATCGGCAAGGTCCACCCCGACACCGAACCGGCGCTGAGCATGCTCAAGAGCGAAGGCTTCAGCTACCAGGGCTATGTCGACATTTTCGACGCCGGCCCGGCGGTGGAATGCGAAACCAGCAAGATCCGTGCGGTGCGCGACAGCCAGTCGCTGGTGTTGGCCATCGGTACGCCAGGGGACGACGCCACGCCGTTCCTGATTCATAACCGCAAACGCGAAGATTGCCGCATTACCGCCGCGCCGGCGCGCCTGGCCGCCGGCACGCTGGTGGTCGACCCGTTGACCGCCAAGCGTCTGCAACTGGTGGTTGGTGATCAGGTGCGTGCCGTACCGTTGTCCGCTGCTCGGGAGTCGAAGTAATGAATTCGTTGTATATCGCAGGTAGCTGGCTGGCCGGCCAGGGTGAACTGTTTGAATCGCGCAACCCGGTGACTCAGCACGTGCTGTGGGCTGGCAACGGCGCCACCGCCGAGCAGGTCGAGTCCGCCGTACAGGCCGCGCGTCAGGCGTTCCCGAGCTGGGCTCGGCGCAGCCTGGAAGAACGCATCGCGGTGCTGGACGCTTTCGCCGCCACGCTCAAGCGCCGCGCCGATGAAATCGCCCGCTGCATCGGTGAGGAAACCGGCAAGCCGCTGTGGGAAGCGGCGACTGAAGTCACCAGCATGGCGAACAAGATCGCCATCTCCGTGCAAAGCTACCGCGAACGCACCGGCGAGAAGAGCGGCCCGCTGGGCGACGCCACCGCTGTGCTGCGCCATAAGCCTCACGGCGTGGTCGCGGTATTCGGTCCGTATAACTTCCCCGGTCACTTGCCCAACGGGCATATCGTGCCGGCGTTGCTGGCGGGCAACACGGTGCTGTTCAAACCCAGCGAGCTGACCCCGAAGGTCGCCGAGCTGACCGTGCAATGCTGGATCGAAGCCGGCCTGCCGGCGGGCGTACTGAACCTGCTGCAAGGTGCGCGGGAAACCGGAATCGCCTTGGCGGCCAATCCAGGCATCGACGGCCTGTTCTTCACCGGTTCCAGCCGCACCGGCAACCATCTGCACCAGCAATTCTCAGGGCGCCCGGACAAAATCCTGGCCCTGGAAATGGGCGGCAACAACCCGCTGGTGGTGGACGAAGTGGCCGACGTGGACGCAGCGGTCTACACCATTATCCAGTCGGCATTTATCTCGGCCGGCCAGCGTTGTACCTGCGCCCGTCGTCTGCTGGTGCCGCAAGGCGCCTGGGGCGATGCGTTGCTGGCGCGGTTGGTGGCAGTCAGTTCGACCATTGAAGTCGGCGCGTTCGATCAGCAACCGGCGCCGTTCATGGGCTCGGTGATTTCCCTCGCCGCCGCCAAAGCCTTGATGGACGCCCAGGAGCTGATGCTGGCCAATGGCGCCGTGGCGCTGCTGGAAATGACCCAGCCCCAGGACCAGGCAGCGTTGCTGACGCCGGGTATCATCGATGTGACCGGCGTGACCGAACGCGAAGACGAAGAGCTGTTCGGCCCGCTGCTGCAGGTGATCCGTTACCACGACTTCGAAGCGGCGATTGCCGAAGCCAACAACACCCAGTACGGCCTGGCCGCAGGCTTGTTGTCCGATTCCGAAGCGCGCTACCAGCAATTCTGGCTGGAAAGCCGCGCCGGTATCGTCAACTGGAACAAACAGTTGACCGGCGCCGCCAGCACCGCGCCATTTGGTGGAGTAGGGGCCTCGGGCAATCATCGCGCCAGTGCGTATTACGCGGCGGATTATTGCGCGTACCCGGTGGCATCGCTGGAAACCCCAAGCCTGGTGGTGCCCGCGACACTGACCCCTGGCATTACCCTCATCTAGAGGTGGGAGGGGATGTGTTGAAGACTTTTGATGCCTATAAAAACAGATGTTCGTGGAGCCTCGCCGATGAAATCCTATGAAGTCAATTTTGACGGTCTAGTGGGGCCGACCCATAACTACGGCGGGTTGTCCTACGGCAACGTCGCGTCCCAGAGCAACAGCCAGCAGTCTTCGAACCCCAAGGAAGCGGCGTTGCAGGGCCTGCAAAAAATGAAGGCCCTGATGGACATGGGCTTCGTGCAAGGCGTGCTGGCTCCCCAGGAACGTCCCGACGTGGCCGCGCTGCGCAACCTCGGCTTCAGCGGCAGCGATGCTCAGGTGATCCAGCAGGCGGCCAAGCAGGCCATGCCGTTGCTGGTTGCCAGTTGTTCGGCATCGAGCATGTGGGTGGCCAACGCCGCCACCGTCAGCCCCAGCGCCGACACCGCCGACGGCCGCGTGCATTTCACCGCCGCCAACCTCAACTGCAAATACCACCGCAGCATCGAGCACCCGACCACCAGTCGCGTGCTGGGCGCCATGTTTGCCAACCCGCAGCACTTCGCCCACCACGCCGCGTTGCCGGCAGTGGCGCAGTTCGGCGACGAGGGCGCCGCCAACCACACGCGTTTCTGCCGTGACTACGGCGAGGCCGGTGTGGAGTTTTTCGTGTTCGGCCGCAGTGCGTTCGACACCCGCTACCCGGCACCGCAGAAGTACCCGGCGCGCCAGACCCTGGAAGCTTCCCAGGCCGTCGCCCGTCTGCATGGCCTGAAGGATGACGGCGTGGTCTACGCCCAGCAGAACCCGGCGGTGATCGATGCCGGCGTGTTCCACAACGATGTGATCGCGGTGGGCAACGGCGAAGTGCTGTTCTACCACGAGGATGCGTTTCTCAATACCGAGCAGATGCTCGGCGAACTGCAGGCCAAGCTGGGCAAGCTGGGCGGCAATTTCCAGTCGGTGTGTGTACCGCGCGTCCTGGTGAGCGTCGAGGATGCGGTGCGTTCCTACCTGTTCAACAGCCAGTTGCTGACTCGCGCCGACGGCTCGATGCTGCTGATCGTGCCGGAAGAGTGCCGCGTCAATGAACGCGTCTGGCAGTACCTGCAGGGCCTGACCGCCTCGGGTGGGTTGATCCGTGAAGTGAAGGTCTTCGACCTCAAGCAAAGCATGCAGAACGGCGGTGGCCCGGCGTGCCTGCGCCTGCGCGTGGCGCTGAACGAAACCGAACTGGCGGCGGTAAACCCAGGGGTTATCATGACCGCGCCGTTGTACGACACGCTGACCCAATGGGTCCACAAGCACTATCGCGACAGCCTGCGCGAAACCGACCTGGCTGACCCGCAATTGCTGCTTGAGTGCCGGACGGCACTGGATGAACTGACGCAAATCCTTAAACTGGGCGCGGTTTATCCTTTCCAGATCAATTAACGCCGCACGGCTGAGAGCATTTTATGACCGACACCCTGAAACTGATCCTTGAAGACACCGACGGCACCCAGCTGGAAACCTCCTGCACCCGCGTCGCCGTGGTGTGGCAGGGCAAGGAAATCTGGATTCAGCACGACGGCCGCGGCCAACTGCTGATCGGTGTGGACGTGGAGGAAGGCGACGCCGAGTACGCCAACCTGCTGATGCGCCCGTTGGCCACCAACCTGATGAGCCTGCAACTGGAAATGGAACCGGCCGACGTTGACGGCGATGATGACGATCACGTCCACGGTCCTGGCTGCAACCACTAAGGAAGCTTGCGTATGCTCGCCCTCGGCAAACTGCTTGAACTGACCCTCGCCGGTCGCGAACCGGCGCAAAAAATTCAACTGACTGTCGACGGCGTGCAGATGCGCTGGCTCAGCGAGGGCGCATTGGAAGTGCGACCTCCCGAGACAAGGGACAATGGCAGCGATCTGCTGCTGTCGTCCGGCATCCATGGCAACGAAACCGCGCCGATCGAACTGCTCGACCGCCTGTTGCATGGCATCGCCCGTGGGGACATCAAGCCCCGCACCCGTATTCTGTTCCTGTTCGGCAACCCCGAGGCCATGCGCCGCGGCGAGCGTTACCTGGAACTGGACATCAATCGGCTGTTCAACGGCCGTCACGAAAAAAACATCGGCCCCGAAGCCATGCGTGCCGCAGAGCTGGAACAACTGGCGCGCAGTTTTTTCAGCAAACCCGAGCGCACGCGCCTGCATTACGACCTGCACACCGCCATCCGTGGCTCCAAAATCGAGCAGTTCGCGCTGTACCCGTGGAAAGACGGGCGCCAGCATTCGCGTCGCGAGCTGGAACGTTTGCGTGCGGCGGGCATGGAAGCGGTGCTGTTGCAGAACAAAACCTCGATCACCTTCACGGCCTTCACCTACGAGCAACTGGACGCCGAGGCATTCACCCTGGAATTGGGCAAGGCGCGGCCGTTCGGGCAGAACCAGGGGGTGGACGTTTCACGCCTGGAATCGCGCCTGACGCAGATCATCGAAGGCACCGAGCCTGCGACCGACAGCCTGGATGGGTTGAAACTGTTTGCCGTGTCGCGGGAAGTGATCAAGCACAGCGACGCCTTCCTGCTGCACTTGCCGGCGGATGTGGAAAACTTTTCTGAGTTGGAAAAGGGTTATCTGCTGGCCGAAGACGTGGCCAAGACCCGTTGGGTAATCGAGGAGGAGGGTGCGCGTATCATCTTCCCCAACCCGAAGGTGAAAAACGGTTTGCGGGCAGGGATATTGATTGTGCCGACCACGGACGTGGGCCTGGCATAGACCTGGACCGAATGTGAGAGGGGGCAAGCCCCCTCCCACATTTTGTTTTGCAGTATTGCTTAGACTGCTACCGCCCGTGGCTCGCTGCGACGGATCGCCCGCACTTTGTGCAGCGTGTCGGCGCAGGTCCGTGCCGCTTCCTGGCCCTTGTGCACGAAGTGCTCGTAGAAGAACGTCGTGTGCTCGCTGCCGCCGTGGAAGTGATGCGGCGTGAGGGATACCGAGAACACCGGCACTTCGGTTTCCAGTTGCACCTGCATCAGGCCGCTGACCACCGATTGGGCGACGAACTCATGGCGGTAGATACCGCCATCCACCACCAGCGCAGCAGCGACGATGCCGGCGTAACGGCCGGTCTTGGCCAGCAGTTTGGCGTGCAGGGGCATTTCAAAGGCGCCGCCGACTTCGAAGAAATCGATGTCCGATTCCTGGTAGCCCTGGGCGATCATTTCGGCGAGAAAACCTTTACGGCTCTGGTCGACGATATCCTTGTGCCAGCAGGCCTGGATAAACGCGACGCGCTCGCCGTGATGGTTTTTGCTTTTGCTGTCGATAGCGGTGGGTTGCATGCTCTGACTCCTGTTTAAGAAAAAAACAGGGCGTTATGAATCGAATGGGATTTAAGGGTACGCATGCGCAAACAGGCGTGCGGCCCTTAGGTGCCAATCCCGTTCTCTCTTCATCCGGACTATGACCGTCGGCCCCGGGATCACACCGGGTCTGCTGACCTTGGCGCCGGCCTGCGTGAGCAGTCCAAGGCGTCAAGCGCTCGCGGGCTATGCACATTGCGTGCAATTACCGCCGGTGGGGAATTGCACCCCGCCCTGAGAACGTTGCCGCCAGAACCCTGGCGGCGCAGAGTTTTTAACACGGTTTTTCAGAAACTGCACGGACGCCGTATCGATAAGCTATATCGGTTTGTTTGGTAGCTATTCGATTGACTGCACATAGGGCTTGATATCTCGCGGGTTTGCCCGCAGTAATCGTCAATACGACAAAACGCCCCACCTGCCCGAGGCCAGTTTGATGACCGTGATAGACCTTCGCAGCGATACCGTGACCCAACCCACCGCCGGCATGCGCGATGCCATGGCCAGCGCCGTCTGCGGCGATGACGTCTACGGCGAAGACCCCAGCGTCAACCGCCTGGAAGCCGAGCTGGCCCAACGCCTGGGGTTCGCCGCCGCGTTGTTCGTGCCCACCGGTACCATGAGCAATCTGCTGGCGCTGATGGCCCACTGCGAGCGCGGCGAGGAATACATCGTCGGCCAGCAGGCCCACACCTACAAATACGAAGGCGGTGGTGCGGCGGTGCTGGGTTCGATCCAGCCACAGCCGCTGGAAGTGCAGGCGGACGGTTCGCTGGATCTGGAGCACGTGCTGGCCGCCATCAAGCCCGACGACTTCCACTTCGCCCGCAGCCGCTTGCTGGCCCTGGAAAACACCATGCAGGGCAAGGTGCTGCCGATGGAGTACCTGGCCAGGGCACGGGCATTTACTCGCGAACACGACCTGGCCCTGCATCTGGATGGCGCGCGGCTCTACAACGCGGCGGTCAAGCTGGGCGTGGACGCGCGTGAGATCGCCGCGCATTTCGATTCGGTGTCGGTGTGCCTGTCCAAGGGCCTCGGTGCACCCGTAGGCTCGGTGTTATGCGGCTCAACCGCGCTGATCGCCAAAGCGCGCCGGCTGCGCAAGATGGTCGGTGGCGGTATGCGCCAGGCCGGTTCTCTGGCGGCGGCGGGCCTGTATGCACTGGACCATCAGGTGCAGCGCCTGGCCGAAGACCATGCCAATGCCCAGTGGCTGGGGGATGAGCTGCGCAAGGCCGGCTACACGGTGGAGCCGGTGCAGACCAACATGGTCTATGTGCAGGTGGGCGACCAGGCCCAGGCCTTGAAGGCGTTTGCCGCCGAGCGCGGGATCAAGTTGAGCGCCGCCCCGCGTCTGCGCATGGTCACTCATCTGGATGTAAGCCGGGCGCAGATGGCGCAGGTGCTGGAGACATTCGTCGAATATTCGCAAAAATGATCGTGCAGACCGTCTAATTGAACGTCGCTATCGCATAAACACGCTGTACCACCGGCAAAGGGCCGATATAATGCGGCCCTTTGCCGTCGCTCCGTCTGATGATGTTGCGCACTGGCCTTTGGCCGCAGCCTCCGTGGAAGAACCTAATGAAAAGCGCAGAAATCCGTGAAGCCTTCCTTCGCTTCTTCGAAGAGCAAGGTCACACCCGTGTCTCCTCCAGCTCCTTGATCCCAGGCAATGATCCCACCCTGCTGTTCACTAACGCGGGGATGAACCAGTTCAAGGACTGCTTCCTGGGCCAGGAAAAGCGCGCCTACACCCGTGCAGTCAGCAGCCAGAAGTGCGTGCGCGCCGGTGGTAAGCACAACGACCTGGAAAACGTCGGCTACACCGCCCGCCACCACACCTTTTTCGAAATGCTCGGCAACTTCAGCTTTGGCGATTATTTCAAGCAGGACGCGATCAACTTCGCCTGGACCTTCCTCACCGGCGTACTGAAACTGCCGAAGGAAAAACTGTGGGTCACCGTTTACGAAAGCGATGACGAGGCGTACGACATCTGGACCAAACAGGTCGGCGTGCCGGCCGAGCGCATGGTGCGCATCGGCGACAACAAAGGCGCGCCGTACGCGTCCGACAACTTCTGGACCATGGGCGATACCGGCCCGTGTGGCCCATGCACCGAGATCTTCTACGACCACGGCGCCGACATCTGGGGTGGCCCGCCGGGTTCGCCGGAAGAAGACGGCGACCGTTACATCGAGATCTGGAACAACGTCTTCATGCAGTTCAACCGCACCGCCGATGGCGTGCTGCATCCGTTGCCGGCGCCGTCGGTGGACACCGGCATGGGCCTGGAGCGGATCAGTGCGGTGATGCAGCACGTCCATTCCAACTACGAAATCGACCTGTTCCAGAGCCTGTTGGCGGCGGCCGCCAAGGCTATCGGTTGCAGCAATGACAACCAGGCGTCGCTCAAGGTAGTGGCCGACCACATTCGTTCATGCGGCTTCCTGATCGCCGACGGCGTGCTGCCGTCCAACGAAGGCCGTGGCTACGTGCTGCGCCGCATCATTCGTCGCGCCTGCCGCCACGGCAACAAGCTGGGCGCCAATGGCAGCTTCTTCTACCAGATCGTCGCGGCGCTGGTCGCCGAGATGGGCGACGCATTCCCGGAACTCAAGCAGAACCAGGCGCACATCGAGCGTGTGCTCAAGGCCGAAGAAGAGCAGTTCGCCAAGACCCTGGAACAGGGCCTGAAGATTCTCGAGCAAGACCTTGCCAACCTGTCGGGCAACGTGGTGCCGGGTGACGTGGTGTTCAAACTCTATGACACCTACGGTTTCCCGATGGACCTGACCGGCGACATCGCCCGCGAGCGCAACCTGACCCTCGACGAAGAAGGTTTCGAGCGCGAGATGGAAGCCCAGCGCGTGCGCGCACGTTCGGCCAGCGCTTTCGGCATGGACTACAACAGCCTGGTCAAGGTTGACGTGGCCACCGAGTTCACCGGCTACAAAGCCACCAGCGGAGCGGCCAAAGTGGTTGCCCTGTATAAGGACGGCCAGTCGGTCGACGTTTTGAACGAGGGCGACGAGGGCGTCGTGGTGCTGGACCAGACCCCGTTCTACGCCGAATCCGGCGGTCAGATCGGCGACTGCGGTTTCGTCAAATCCACCTCCGGCCGTTTCGACGTGCGCGATACCACCAAGACCGGCGGCGCCTTCCTGCACCACGGTGTGCTGGCTTCGGGCAGCCTGACCGTGGGCTCGCCGGTCGACACCCAGGTAGACGCCGATGTGCGTCACGCCACGGCGCTGAACCACTCGGCCACCCACTTGCTGCACGCCGCACTGCGTCAGGTGCTGGGCGAGCACGTCCAGCAGAAAGGTTCGTTGGTCGACAGCCAGCGCCTGCGTTTCGACTTCAGCCACTTCGAAGCGATCAAGCCTGAGCAGATCAAGGCGCTGGAAGACATCGTCAACGCCCAGATCCGCAAGAACACCCCGGTCGAGACCGAAGAGACCGATATCGAGACGGCCAAGGCCAAGGGCGCCATGGCGCTGTTCGGCGAGAAGTACGGCGACAGTGTGCGCGTGCTGAGCATGGGCGGCGACTTCTCGGTGGAACTGTGTGGTGGTATCCACGCCAACCGCACCGGCGACATCGCTTTGCTCAAGATCATCAGCGAAGGTGGCGTGGCGTCCGGTGTGCGTCGTATCGAAGCGGTGACCGGTGCTGCGGCCCTGGCCTACCTGAATGCGGCGGAAGAACAACTCAAGGAAGCGGCCAGCCTGGTCAAGGGCAGCCGCGACAATCTGGTCGACAAGCTGTCCGCCGTACTGGAGCGCAACCGTGCGCTGGAGAAACAGCTGGAGCAGTTGCAAGCCAAGGCCGCCAGCGCTGCGGGCGACGATCTGTCAGCTTCGGCCGTCGACGTCAAGGGCGTGAAAGTTCTGGCTGCGCGCCTGGACGGTCAGGACGGCAAGGCGTTGTTGGCGCTGGTCGACCAGTTGAAGAACAAGCTCGGCCGCGCAGTGATCCTGCTCGGCGGTGTCCATGAGGATAAGGTCGTTCTGGTTGCCGGTGTAACCAAAGACCTGACTGGCCAACTCAAAGCCGGTGATTTGATGAAGCAGGCCGCCGCGGCAGTGGGCGGGAAGGGCGGTGGTCGTCCGGACATGGCGCAAGGCGGTGGTGTAGACGCCGGTGCCCTGGATGCGGCCCTGGCCCTGACCGTGCCGTTCGTCGAGGCTGGCATTTAAGGCGCTGTTAATCGGCCCGTGGTCTAGTCGCGGGCCTGACCAGTGCGGGTGGATTGGAAATTTAGGCGCCCCTTTACGGGCTGAGGCGGCTGGAAATGGCTTTGATCGTACAGAAATTTGGAGGCACCTCGGTCGGTTCTGTCGAAAGAATCGAGCAGGTGGCCGACAAGGTTAAGAAATTCCGCGACGCGGGCGACGACCTGGTGGTGGTGCTGTCGGCCATGAGCGGCGAGACCAATCGCCTGATCGATCTGGCCAAGGCAATCAGTGGCGACCAGCAACCGCTGCCGCGCGAGCTGGATGTGATCGTGTCCACCGGTGAGCAGGTGACGATCGCTTTACTGGCCATGGCCCTGAACAAACGCGGCGTGCCGGCGGTGTCCTACACGGGCAGCCAGGTGCGCATTCTGACCGACAGCGCGCATACCAAGGCGCGTATCCTGCAGATCGACGATCAGAAAATCCGTACTGATCTCAAGGCCGGGCGCGTGGTAGTTGTAGCAGGCTTCCAGGGTGTGGACGAGCAGGGCAACATCACGACCCTGGGGCGTGGCGGTTCGGATACCACCGGCGTAGCGCTGGCGGCGGCCCTCAAGGCTGACGAGTGCCAGATCTACACCGATGTGGATGGCGTCTATACCACTGACCCACGCGTGGTGTCGGTGGCCCAGCGCCTGGACAAGATTACCTTCGAAGAGATGCTGGAAATGGCCAGCCTCGGTTCGAAGGTGTTGCAGATCCGCGCGGTGGAATTCGCCGGCAAGTACAACGTTCCGCTGCGCGTATTGCACAGCTTCAAAGAGGGTCCGGGCACCCTCATTACTATTGATGAAGAGGAATCCATGGAACAGCCGATCATTTCCGGCATCGCTTTCAATCGCGATGAAGCCAAGCTGACGATCCGTGGCGTGCCAGACACTCCGGGTGTGGCGTTCAAGATCCTGGGCCCTATCAGCGGCGCGAACATTGAAGTCGACATGATCGTGCAGAACGTTTCGCACGATAACACCACCGATTTCACCTTCACCGTGCACCGCAATGAATACGATGCGGCGGAGCGGATTCTGCAGAACACGGCCAAGGAAATCGGTGCCCGTGAAGTGGTGGGCGACACCAAGATTGCCAAGGTGTCGATCGTTGGTGTGGGCATGCGTTCCCATGCCGGCGTTGCCAGCCGCATGTTCGAGGCTCTGGCCAAGGAAAGCATCAACATCCAGATGATCTCCACCTCGGAAATCAAAGTCTCGGTAGTGATCGAAGAAAAGTACCTTGAGCTGGCCGTGCGCGCGTTGCACACCGCTTTTGAGCTTGACGCTCCGGCCCGACAGGGCGAGTGATGCACTGCCTGAAAGGCGCGGTTTACCGCGCCTTTCATTTTTTTGTAGGGCGCATGGTCTTTTGCCTGCGCTGGACAATACTTAGGTGGGTAGGGCTATGGCCTTCTGGTTGTAGGTCGATTGCCTTTTTTTTGCAGACTGTTGTTCCTGAACTGAAATGCGTGAGGAGAAAGGCATGCTGATTCTGACTCGTCGTTGCGCAGAAAGCCTGATTATCGGTGATGGCGAAATCACCGTGACCGTGCTCGGCGTCAAAGGCAATCAAGTGCGTATCGGGGTTAACGCTCCGAAAGAGGTAGCGGTTCACCGCGAGGAAATTTACCTGCGGATCAAGAAAGAGAAGGACGAAGAACCAAGCCTTTAATTTTTATCGTTTTTTATGTTTGCAAACGGGGATCAACGTGGTTAATATACGCCCCGTGTTGCGGAGAGCTGGCCGAGTGGCCGAAGGCGCTCCCCTGCTAAGGGAGTACACCTCAAAAGGGTGTCGGGGGTTCGAATCCCCCGTTCTCCGCCATTATTTGCTTAGTACGTTGTAATCTGGATTTATCGGTAAGTTGTTGAAATTACTCGAAAAAATCGCTTTACATAGAGATTGAACGGCCTATAATGCGCGGCAACAAATGCACTCGTAGCTCAGCTGGATAGAGTACTCGGCTACGAACCGAGCGGTCACAGGTTCGAATCCTGTCGAGTGCACCATTTAAGAGTTAGTTGCAGCAATGCAGGTAGCTTGGCTCCAACCAGTTGTGATCTGGTCTAAAAACACAATTTGCACTCGTAGCTCAGCTGGATAGAGTACTCGGCTACGAACCGAGCGGTCACAGGTTCGAATCCTGTCGAGTGCACCATACAAACAAAAAGCCCGCCTAGTGCGGGCTTTTTGCCGTCTGGGTTTTATCTTTTTTCGCTCCAGCCATGTGTTTTCCTTTTCTGCTGCGTCGTCGCAGTTCATAGATGCGGCTACTACTCAACTTTGGCTCGCAAGCGCTTGTTCTTTCCAGTTTTTTAACATTAAAAGCGCCCGCAAAGGTGTATCATTGCGCCCGTCAGCCCCGCCGGGGCTTGTGGAATACCTCCATGGACTTACCCAGTAGTTACTCAGTACCGCGTTTTACCAATCATGAATTGACTGATTGATCCTTCCGGCGTGCCCTGCTGCTGGGAGTGGAGCTCGCCTATGACCGAAGTTGAAGTAAAGAAAACTCAAGAAAGCCTGCAGGATCGCCTTGCTCAAGTCATCGAGCTGCTGCAGCGCCAACGTGTGGTCGAAGACCTCACGCATCGCCAGGAAGGTCCGCACCACGACCGCGTCGAAAACCTGGTACACCGGCAAAACCTCGTCGAGCTGCAGCGCAAGCTCGACGACTTGCACTCCGCCGACGTCGCTTACATTCTCGAAGCCCTTCCGCTCGATGATCGCCTGACCCTCTGGCAGTTGGTCAAGGCTGATCGCGACGGCGACATCCTGCTCGAAGTATCCGACTCGGTGCGCGAAACCCTGATCGCCGACATGGACGATCATGAGCTCCTCGCCGCTGCCAAGGAGATGGATGCCGACGAACTCGCCGACCTGGCCCCTGAGTTGCCTCGGGACGTTGTCCATGAGCTGATGGAAGCGCTCGACGGTCAGCAGCGTGAGCGCGTGCGGTCGGCGTTGTCCTATGACGACGACCAGGTCGGCGCGCTGATGGACTTCGAGATGGTCACCATTCGCGAAGACGTCAGCCTGGAAGTGGTGCTGCGTTACCTGCGCCGGCTGAAAGAATTGCCTGGCCATACCGACAAGCTGTTCGTGGTCGACTACGAAGGCATTCTCAAGGGCGTCTTGCCGATCAAGCGCTTGCTGGTCAATGACCCGGAGAAAAAAGTAGCCGACTTGATGGCCAGCGACACGGTGAGCTTCCATCCTGACGAGGACGCCTATGAGGCGGCCCAGGCGTTTGAGCGGTATGACTTGATCTCCGCGCCGGTGGTCGACAAGAACGGCAAGCTCATTGGTCGTTTGACCATCGACGAAATCGTCGACCTGATCCGTGAAGAGAGTGAAACCGAAGTCCTCAACATGGCGGGTCTGCGTGAAGAGGAAGATATTTTTGCTTCGGTCTGGCGCTCGCTGCATAACCGCTGGGCCTGGCTGGCAATCAATCTGATTACCGCGTTTATCGCTTCACGCGTAATCGGACTGTTTGAAGGCTCCATCGAGAAACTGGTGGCGCTGGCGGCATTGATGCCGATTGTGGCGGGTATCGGCGGTAACTCCGGTAACCAGACCATTACCATGATCGTGCGTGCGATGGCGCTGGATCAGGTGAGCACGGCCAACTCCTCGCGGTTGTTGCGCAAAGAGCTGGCGGTTGGTCTGATCAATGGGCTGGTATGGGGTGGAGTGATCGGCGTAGTGGCTTACTTGCTCTACGGCAGCTGGTCGCTCGGAGTGGTGATGACGGCTGCCATGACCCTGAACCTGTTGCTCGCCGCCCTTATGGGGGTGCTGATCCCGATGACATTGGCGCGCTTGGGGCGCGACCCGGCCATGGGCGCCAGTGTCATGATTACGGCCATGACCGACAGTGGCGGTTTCTTTATCTTCCTGGGTCTGGCGACGATCTTCCTGCTCTGAGCCATGCCCATGCGCGGCGTTCCCGTCGCGGCACTGCGGGAGCGAGCTCGCTCCTGCATTTCAACACTCAAATCCCAGGCAAAAAAAAGCCAGCACTAGGCTGGCTTCGGCTTTCAGTAGCGTATCAGTCGGCTTCTGCGGCCGCCTCGACGTCGTGCGCAATAAGCGAGACGAGCGCATTTTGCTGGCGGTGGGAGAGCTGACGGAAACGCTGCAGCAGTTCGCGTTCGTGCAGCGACAGCTCCGGGCTGTCCAGGCGCATGCTCAACTCTTCGCCCAGCGCACCTTCCTGAATAAGGCTCTGTTCCAGGCGCGCGATGATTTCGGAGTTCATGCTGCGGTGATGATTGCGAGCCACCTCGGCAATGCGTTCCCGCATTCCGTCTGGCAGACGTACGACGAACTTGTCAGCCGTACGGCTGGAATAAATTGCCTGTTTCAATGGGCGCATATATTTAACCGGTTAGTTCAGGGGAGCGGTTTTTGGAATTGGCCGCAAGATGAGTGTTAAGACAAGACTCACGACCAAAGTTCAACCCGAATTGCAAAGAGGCCGCATCATGCCTCAGATTTGCCAGTTCCTTGGCGTCAATTCTGTGACAAATATTGAACTGCCTGGAGGCTTTATGCCAGCACTGATTTACATTTTTGCGGACTGGTTGGAAAACTTCCCGTCGGGGAGATTTCAGGAAGGATTCCTGCAAAACCAAGCCGCAGCTGGGGTTGAGACCGCACATCCTAACGCAGAGTGGCCTTTTGCCCCTGTGTTTAAGACTAGTGGCAATCTGCCGATTGACTAGGTCGAGGCGACGTAAGGTAGGGCGAAGGAGAGGGGGTTGGCAGGTGTCGGGCGAACATCCATGATTCAGACGCGAGGGTCAGCGCAACACCGGGTCGAACTTGATACGGCGCCCTACGATCAGGGTCAGCAACCACAGGCAGGCGCAGACGCCGCTGGCAATGAATGCCGTGGTCTGCTCGTCTTGGGCATGCGTTCCCAAGCCATATATGCAGGTTGCAGTGGTCAGGCAAAGGAAAAACCAGGCGGATTTACTCATCGATCGTGTCCTTAGAAAACCCAGTGTTCGGATGCGGGGGCGCCCTGGGTATCTTGTGCAAGGCGTACCGGGGATTGCGCGCCAGGCGTCATTACCGCCAGTTGCGGGCGTTGTTGCAGATGGTGCGGAATCGCCTGGCTGATCTGGGCCGGATCCGGCGCCTGTGACGACTGGAAGTGAAACATCACCAGCGCAGCCAAGGCGATTGTGTTGAGGGCTAACAGAAGGGCACTGTTCATGGTGATGTACTCCGCTTACCGCCGTGGCTGAATAGGGTGTTTGCGAGAGGGATAGTGCAGGTCTCGTGCCAAACTATTTTATTAATGAAATCAACGGTTTGGTTGAGTATTGAAGGCTTTGGAGGTTGCAATTTGCAACATGGTCACTGATGGGGAGTGCATTTTGCACGATGACGGCTATCTCCCGTGTTTACTGGACGAAACCGCACATTCCGGCCTCGGGATCGCCCTACACTCAAAAAGCTGACGGACGACATGACAAAATGCACCTCGGCCGTTAACATGCACGCCGTCCATCGCCTTACCCGGCTTGGTGGCTGTCATTAGTCCCAGTAGCTCAATTGGATAGAGCATCCCCCTCCTAAGGGGAAGGTTGGCCGTTCGAACCGGCCCTGGGACACCAGATTCAAAGCCCCGCACGGAGATATCCGGCGGGGCTTTTTTGTGTGCGCCGGATCTTTTCCAACCCCGGTCGAACCTTGGCGACGATCCAGGTTCACAGCAGGGGCTTGGCGTGTATTTAGTGCAACGTTGTAACTTGCACCTCACTGGGCAGCGTCTGAGCTGTAGCCAATCGTTTTAAACAAATTTTCCCCGGAAACCGCCCGTACCGCCTGTCCGGAACCGGCTACCCAGGACTATCATGCCGATAGCCCTGTCTCTCACTGCAAGGAGCCGCTCGGAACGCCGATGCGCCAGATCTGGAAATCTTTTCGAGCCCTTTATTTCGCCTCCTTGATGATGCTGATCGGCTCCGGCCTGCTCAGTACTTACCTGGCCCTGCGCCTGGCGGCCGATCATGTCGACAGCCTGTGGGTGGGTGCGCTGATGGCGGCCAACTACTTCGGCCTGGTGCTGGGCGGCAAAATCGGGCACCGCCTGATTGCCCGGGTCGGGCATATCCGCGCCTATGCTACCTGCGCCGGGATCGTCGGCGCCGCAGTGCTTGGCCATGGTCTGATCGACTGGTTGCCGGCCTGGATCGTGCTGCGGGTGATCGTGGGCCTGGGGATGATGTGCCAGTACATGGTTATCGAAAGCTGGCTTAACGAACAGGCGGATGCCAAGCAGCGTGGCGTGGTGTTCAGCGGTTATATGATCGCTTCGTACCTGGGCCTGGTGCTCGGGCAGTTGATCCTGGTGATGCATCCCCAGCTCGGCCTTGAGCTGCTGATGCTGGTGGCGCTGTGCTTTGCGCTGTGCCTGGTGCCGGTGGCGATGACGCGGCGCATCCACCCCGCGCCCTTGCACCCGGCACCGATGGAGCCGCGCTTCTTTATCAAGCGCGTGCCGCAATCACTGAGCACGGTACTCGGCGCGGGGCTGATCGTCGGGTCGTTCTACGGCCTGGCGCCGCTCTACGCGGCCCAGCAAGGGTTGACGACCGAGCAGGTCGGTCTGTTCATGGGTAGCTGCATTTTCGCCGGCTTATTAGTGCAGTGGCCGCTGGGCTGGCTGTCGGACCGCTATGACCGCGCGCTGCTGATCCGCTGCTTTGCGCTGTGCCTGGCCGTTGCGGCCCTGCCGCTGGCGATCCTCACCCAAGTACCGCTGGAGGTGCTGTTCGTCGCCGGATTCCTGTGCTCGCTGGTGCAGTTCTGCCTTTACCCGTTGGCGGTGGCGTTTTCCAATGACCATGTCGAGGGCGATCGTAGGGTTTCCCTGACGGCCATGCTGCTGGTGACTTATGGCGTCGGCGCCAGTATCGGGCCGCTGCTCGCGGGCGTGGTGATGAAGCTGTTCGGCAGCCAGATGCTGTACGCGTTTTTCAGCCTGTGTGCGCTGATTCTGGTATGGCGCATTCGTCCTAAAGCGGTGACCAACCTGCACCAGGTGGACGATGCACCGTTGCACCACGTGGCAATGCCCGACAGCATGTCCAGTTCGCCGCTGGTAGCGGCACTGGATCCGCGGGTGGATGAGCAGGTGGTGCAGGACCAGATGCAGACCACTCCGCCTGAGGCGCAAACCGACCCCGAGCAGCCGCCGGTCGACGAGCCGAGCCCTGAACCGCCCACCGAACCGTTGGACCCGGACGAGCATCCTCACGACTTGAGCAGGGCGCGCCCCTGAAACAAAAAACGGGCAGCCCCTTTAAGGAGCTGCCCGTTTTTTTGTCGCTGACCGGACCGTTTAAAAATCGTCGTCTTTATCGAATCGACGGGCTTCGCGCTGCAACTGGTAAACAAATCGCTCAACCTGGCGCTGCACCAGGCCACTCATGTTGTGGAAGCGTACGCCGGCGAAAGTGGTGTTGATCTTTTCTTCGAAGTGCAGGTAACGCAGTTCCACTGAGGTGGTCATGCTGCCGAAGGGCAGGGCGGCGACAAAGCGGTCGTACACCTGTCCCAATTGCAGGCGCGCGCAGATATCACCCTCAAAACGCAATTTGCAGCCGGTAGCGGAAATATCCAGTAGCTTGCCGCTGACCGGTGCCTTGAGCTTTTCGCCGCCCAGCTCGATGTTCACCAGTTGCGCCAGTTTCAGAGCGGCGCGAAAGGCATTGCGCCGCTGATGGTAGACCACCTCGTCGGGCATGCTGCCGGTATAAATGCGATGGCCGTTTTTTTCGCTGATGGTCAGGCTGCCGTTGCTTTCCCAGGCGACACGCACGCCGTCGTGAAAGCCTTCGATGCGGAACGGCTCGCCGTTTTCAAGGTGGCGTTCACCGTCGCGGGGGATCATTTCGTCCAGCGCCAGGGTCTTGTTGTCCCGGTCGACATCCACCAGATAACTCTGGAAACGCTGGCTGCGCTCGTGGAAGGTGATGATCAGCGGGTCATGGCTTTCCTGCAGCATTCGCAAGGTGCCGGCGATTTCCAGGGGCGTGGTGAGGACCTTGGGGGGCTGCGGAGCATCTTCCGCATTAAGGGCGTTGAACACGGTTCTTCCATCTCCAGGCAAAATACGACTACACGCAAGAACCGGCATTTTGCCAGCATGTAGCGCGCCTTGGATAGGGCGCGCGATAAACGATGTCAGGCTTGGCTGCGAGTGCTTGGCTTGACCAGGCGCGAGGTGGAACCCTGGGCATTGTAAAGCGCCGGTGGCTCGCCGCCGTGGAGGATACGCAACTGGTTGGCCGTGGTGGCTTGCTGAAGCTGGATCGATTGGCCGTTAAGCTGGTTGGCTTCCTGGCACTTGGCAAGCAATTGATTGAGTTCTTTGCTCTGGGCCAGCAGCTGTTCGCCGACCGAGGAGTGGCTGGCCAGTTGCGCGAGCCCGTCGTGATTGGCCGGCAGGCCCAGGCTGATCAGGATCTGGCTGCGTTTTTTGCCGTGCTGCTCCAGCAGGACAATCAGCGACTGCTTGCGCGCGAGAATTTCTTCGAGCAGCGGCATGTCCCGACCGTAGAGGGCCAGGGACTCTTCTTTGAGCAGATCGAGCAATTGTTGCGTCGGCTCAAGATCATCGATGATCAGTTGAAGCAGATTTTCGTCGTGATGCATGGCTGGCCTTGGGATTTAAGCGTCCAGAAGCCCAGCGCAGGCCTTTGCCTAGCGCTCGGCTTCGAAGTTAAGCAGCTTGCTGGCGACACGGTTGCTGTCGACTTTGTAGCTGCCATCAGCGATTGCCTGTTTCAATTCGGCCACGCGGGCTTTATTGACGACCGGTTGATCGCGCAGCGAGTCAGTGACCTTCTGCAACTGTTGAGCCTCATTGCTCAGGTGTACCGATTCCCCGCTCTGGCTGGCGCTGGCCTGTTCTGCCTTGGCGGGCAGCGCAGCCTTGGCGTCTGCACTTTCCTTGGCACCTGAAGTGCGCGTGGCGCCGGACGTAGCCGGGGAGTTATTTAAACGACTGAAATCAATGACCATGATAAAAAACCTCTGGGTATTTGGACGCTTGCCATGTTTTCGGCCATACCCGGATTAACTTTAGGCGCGAATGACAATAAATCTCCACACGGGACTTGTCCGTGCACAGTGTAGGAAAACCCAGCGTCCTCTACCAGTGATCTATAAGGCCACCTCGACTTGCCCCGGCGCGGTCACGCGCGCCTTGATGACGCGATTGGAGTTGAGATTCTTGACGCGGATCTGTTCGCTCATGCCCCCGTTGGACAGCGCTTCTCCCGGCATTTTCACGTTCAAGGCGCCGCTGCTGGCGGAAATCACCACTTGATCGCCCTTGCGAATCACCTCGGCCTGCTCCAGATGGACCAGCGTGAGGAGCTGGTCGGTGACCACTGGTCGGGTCAACCTCTGGCCGATGGCCTGATCAACGGACGTCAGATAGCCCTGATTGATCTGGCTGATGTCGCGTTCACGCAGCACCACGTCTTCAAAACTGATGATGCCGGTGCGTTTGAGCGGTCGCGCCACCACGACCACATCGCGAAACAGTTTGACCTGCGCCGGCACAAACACGGTCCAGGGCGAGGCGCCGTCGCAGCGTACACGCACCGTCACGCGGCCGATGGGCTGGGCCGGGCTTTCCAGGGTCGCTGTCAATTCCTTGTCGCACAGCGGCATGCGCAGGCGTGGGTCCAGCTGGTTGACTTGGATTTCATAACGCCCCGGCGTCTGTGTGCTTGCCAGATAATCTTCTACAGTGAACTCAAGAAAGCCCTGAGTGACGCCGATAAGGAGATCAGGCAAGGTGACGTTCTCTGCGCGGGCCGTGGCGCCCAGGCAGAAAGCAAGCAATGCCAACGTGACGCAGAGCAATCTGCGGTGGCGGGGGTGTCGAGAAACTGTCGTTTTCATATCCATAGCCAACAAATAGCAAAGCTCGTGCCGTTTAGTGTTGGGTGCGCGTCGTACCCCCGAAGGTTTTAGCGTAGGAGTCTGGGCATGGCAGGTGTAATGGATTCAGTAAACCAGCGCACACAGCTGGTAGGGCAGAATCGCCTGGAATTGTTGCTTTTTCGCCTTGATGGCGGGCAGCTGTACGGCATCAACGTGTTCAAGGTGCGGGAAGTGTTGCAGTGCCCCAAGCTGACGATCATGCCCAAGTCCAGTCCGGTGGTGTGCGGCGTGGCGAATATTCGTGGCGCGACCATCCCGATTCTTGACCTGGCGTTGGCGACCGGTTCGTCGGGCCTGCAGGATCGCGAGAGTCCGTTCGTGATCATCACCGAGTACAACACCAAGACCCAGGGCTTCCTGGTGCGCTCGGTGGAGCGCATCGTCAACATGAACTGGGAAGAGATCCATCCGCCACCCAAGGGCACCGGCCGCGATCATTACCTCACGGCGGTGACGCGGGTCGATAACCAGTTGGTCGAAATCATCGACGTGGAAAAAATTCTCGCCGAAGTGGCTCCCACCTCGGAGACGATTTCGGTGGGAGTGGTGGACGCCGAGACGGCGCACAAGGCCGTGTCCCTGCGTGTGCTCACCGTGGACGATTCCTCGGTGGCGCGTAAGCAGGTGACCCGTTGCCTGCAAACCGTCGGCGTTGACGTGGTGGCGCTCAATGATGGCCGCCAGGCGCTGGATTACCTGCGCAAACTGGTGGACGAAGGCAAGAAGCCGGAAGAAGAATTTCTGATGATGATCTCGGATATCGAGATGCCGGAAATGGACGGCTACACTCTCACGGCCGAGATACGAAGTGACCCGCGTATGCAAAAACTGCATATCGTCCTGCATACTTCGCTGTCGGGCGTCTTCAACCAGGCTATGGTCAAGAAGGTCGGGGCGGATGACTTCCTGGCCAAATTCCGTCCTGATGACCTCGCATCCCGGGTAGTCGACCGGATCAAGGCAGCAGATCACAGCTAAGGTATTTCCTTGGCGGTCATACGATTTAAGAGGCGGTAGTATCAGTGTCTACGGGTAATTTGGATTTTGAACAGTTCCGGGTCTTCCTGGAAAAAGCCTGTGGCATATTGCTCGGTGAGAACAAGCAGTACCTGGTATCCAGCCGTCTCAACAAACTCATGGAGCAGCAGGGCATCAAGTCCCTGGGCGAGTTGGTTCAGCGGATCCAGAGTCAGCCGCGCGGTGGGCTCAAGGAGATGGTGGTCGATGCCATGACCACCAACGAAACCCTGTGGTTTCGAGACACTTACCCCTTTGAGGTGCTCAAGAGCAAGGTGCTGCCGGAGGCCATCAAGGCCAGCCCCGGCCAGCGCTTGCGCATCTGGTCGGCGGCCTGTTCGTCGGGGCAGGAGCCGTACTCGATTTCCATGGCCATCGACGAGTTCGAGCGAACCAACATGGGCCAGTTGAAGGCCGGGGCACAGATCGTCGCCACCGACCTGTCCGGGACCATGCTGACCAATTGCAAAACCGGCGAGTACGACAGCCTGGCCCTGGGCCGTGGTTTGTCTCAGGAGCGTCTGCAACGTTACTTCGACTCCAAAGGGGCGGGGCGTTGGGCGGTCAAGGCGCCGATCAAGAGCCGCGTGGAGTTCCGTTCGTTCAACCTGCTCGACAGTTACGCCAGTCTGGGCAAGTTCGACATGGTGTTCTGCCGTAACGTGCTGATCTATTTCTCGGCGGAAGTGAAGAAAGACATCCTCTTGCGCATCCATGGCACGCTCAAGCGGGGCGGCTACCTGTTCCTCGGGGCCTCCGAAGCACTGAACGGCCTGCCGGACCATTACCAGATGGTGCAGTGCAGCCCTGGCATCATTTACCAGGCCAAGTAAACAAGGCCTGTGCAGTCAAAAATGTGGGAGGGGGCTTACCCCCGATAGCGTTTGGATCAGTCACCTATCCATGACTTGATACGCCGCTGTCGGAGGCAAGCCTTCTCCCACTTTTAGTTTCGCGGCAATCCCCCATTGCCGCTTTACTGGCGCCAGGCGGAAGCCGCTTGCCGCTTTTCTGGCATTGCCGCCGGCAATATCGGCTTAAGTCCTTGATATACGGGCGTTGAAAAGATTGGCATGCACCTTGCTATACCTCTGTTAACGAACAGCAGGTCAGCCTAAAGGTTTCCGCCATGAGCATCAGCTTCGATAAAGCGCTCGGTATCCACGAACAAGCCCTGGGCTTCCGCGCCCAGCGTGCCGAAGTCCTGGCCAACAACATTGCCAACGCCGATACCCCGAACTACAAGGCTCGGGACCTGGACTTTTCCGCCGTGCTCGCCGCGCAGCAGGACAAGACCAAGAACGGCACCTTCGCCTTGAACATGACCAACAACCGTCACATCGAAGCGCAAGGCCTGAGCAGTGGCGACGAGTCGCTGCTGTATCGCACGCCGATGCAGCCGTCCATCGACCAGAACACCGTCGATGCGCAGCTGGAGCAATCGGCCTATGCCGAGAACTCGGTGAACTTTCAGGCCAGCTTTACCCTGCTCAACAGTAAATTCAAAGGGCTGATGTCAGCCCTGCGTGGAGAGTAAGCCATGTCCCTGTCCAGTGTTTTCAATATTGCCGGCAGTGGCATGAGCGCGCAGACCACGCGCTTGAACACCGTCGCCAGTAACATCGCCAACGCCGAGACTGTGTCTTCGAGCATTGACCAAACCTACCGCGCCCGTCACCCGGTGTTCGCCACCATGTTCCAGGGCGGCCAGAGCGGCGGCAGCGATTCGCTGTTCCAGAACCAGGATGCCGCAGGCCAGGGCGTGCAGGTGCTCGGTGTGGTCGAAGACCAGAGCAACCTCGAAGCCCGTTACGAGCCGAACCATCCGGCGGCCAACGAAAAAGGCTACGTGTACTACCCGAACGTCAATGTGGTCGAGGAAATGGCGGACATGATTTCGGCCAGCCGCTCGTTCCAGACCAACGCGGAAATGATGAACACCGCCAAAACCATGATGCAGAAGGTCCTGACCCTGGGTCAGTGATAAGGGGCGCCAACCATGGCCATTGTCGATACGTCTAACAATACGGCGGTTCAGGACCTTTTCAATTCGAAGGTCAAGACGGCGTCGGATAACACTAATCTGGCGAACGCCTCCAAGGCCGCGACCGGCAATCAGTCGCTGGGCAAGGACGCGTTTCTGCAGTTGCTGGTCACCCAGCTGAAAAACCAGAACCCGCTGTCGCCCCAGGACAACGGCGCGTTCGTCGCCCAACTGGCGCAGTTCAGCAGCCTGGAAGGTATCAACACCCTGAACGACTCGGTGAACTCGATTTCCAGCAACTTCAGCTCCTCCCAGGCGTTGCAGGCTTCGTCGTTGGTGGGGCGCTCGATCATCACCCAGACCGACAAGGCGCTGGTCGATACCAGCAAGAGCATGAACGGTTCGGTGGCAGTGACGGCGGCGACGGGCAATGTGTCCGTCAAGATCACCGACAAGGACGGCAATGTGGTCCGCACTATCGACATGGGCGCCCAAAGCGCCGGCACGTCCGACTTTATCTGGGACGGCAAGAACGACAAGGGTGAAGTGGCGGCGGCGGGTACTTATACCTTCGCGGCCACCACCAAGAACGACAAGGGCGAATCGGTGGCCCTGGCCACCTCGCTGCCGGCAACCGTCACCAGCGTGACATTGAGCAAGACCGGCGGCGAAATGCTGCTGAACCTTGCGGGCGGCATGGGCAGCGTCAAGCTGTCGCAAATTCAGACTATCGGTACATAGAGCCGGCTAAATACGGCAGAGGGAGAGAAACATGTCTTTTAACATCGGCCTTAGCGGCCTCTATGCGGCCAACAAACAGCTGGACGTGACCGGCAACAATATCGCCAACGTTGCGACCACCGGCTTCAAGTCGTCCCGTGCGGAATTCGCCGACATCTACGCCGCGTCCAAACTGGGCACCGGCCAGAACAGCATCGGTAACGGCGTGAACCTGGCGGCGGTGTCGCAGCAATTCACCCAGGGCGACGTCAACGGCAGCGGCGGTATCCTGGACATGGCGATCCAGGGTGGCGGCTTCTTCGTGCAGAAGGGCAGCGACGGTTCGCTGGAGTACACCCGTTCCGGTGCGTTCCGTGCCGACAAGGACGGCTACATCACCAACAACACCGGCACCTCGCGTCTGCAGGGCTACGCTGCGGATGACGACGGCAAGATCATCAAGGGCGGCCTGACCGACCTGCAATTGAACCTGTCCAACCTGCCGCCGAAGGCGTCCACCAAAGTGGACTCCACCAGTAACCTGAACTCCTCTGAGCCGGTGATCGACCAGACGCTCAAGCCGTTCAACCCGTCCGATACCAGTACGTTCACCACCCAGTACAGCACCACGTTGTACGACTCCCAGGGCAACGCGCACCCGATGGTGCAGTACCTGGTGAAAACCGACGGCAACAAGTGGAACGCCTATACCTTGATCGATGGCCGCAACCCGGACGGTTCGGCGCCGACCGGCACGCCTTCGACGCCGCCTGTACCGTCGACCCTGAGCTTTGACGGTGCCGGCAAACTCACCGGTATTCTGACCGGTACCGTTTCCAGCACGACCCTGAACGTTACTGGGTGGGTACCGGGTACCGTGACCAACGGCGTATGGAAGGCAAACGGCGCGGATGCCAACCCGACCGGTATCGCCATCAACATGGCTAACATCACCCAGTACAACTCGGCCACCTACCGTAACCCACCGGTGACCGACGGTTATGCCACCGGCCAGATCACCGGCCTCAAAATCGACGGCAACGGTGTACTGTTCGCAACGTTCAGCAACCAGCAGAGCAAGGCCATCGGCCAGATTTCTCTGGCCAGCTTCAACAACGAACAAGGCCTGCAGCCGGCGGGCGGCACTTCCTGGCGTGAAACCTTCGCCTCGGGCCAGCCAGGTTACGACACCCCGCAGTCCGGGACCTTGGGCTCGATCGTGGCCAACTCCCTGGAGAACTCCAACGTCAACCTGACCAACGAGCTGGTGGACCTGATCAAGGCCCAGAGCAACTACCAGGCGAACGCCAAGACCATCTCCACCCAAAGCACCATCATGCAGACCATCATTCAGATGACCTGATGCCATGGCGTCACGCGCTTGACTGAAAACCCCTCGATCGAGGGGTTTTTTTTTCTGACGAATATCGTATGGAACGCCCTACGCCCTCAATGCCACCCAGGAGGCGGCAAGCCGTTGAGCTTGTGATCTGGGGTGGGGACAGCGATGGGAAATCAGTGGCAGGTGGGTTTTGCCGGGGCCGCTGCAGCGGCACCGCTTTATTTGAGCGGCAAGGGCGCGACAGACGATATCAGCGAGGACGCGGGCGCAACTAAGAACGCCGTCGCAGCACTGCTCAAGGAACTGGACGACGCCCAAAGTACCGGCAAGAGCCAGACCGTCCGGGAGCTACGCGACAAGCTCAACGAGAAGCGCAAAGCGCTGGGGGACGAGGCGTTCAAGAAGATCCTCGAGCAACTCAAGGACGAATGGTCCCGGCGATGGCTTGAGCTGTTGAAGATGCTGTTTCCGGATTTGTTTCCGGATGCGCCTTCTCCTTCTCCCGCGCCCCCATCGCCTGGTGGCGGCGGTGGCGGTGGCGGCGGTCATTTTCCTGGCCGCGGCGGGTTCGGTCCCAGCGAGTCGATGAGCCACAAGCCGATTACCGAAGGCTCAAGGCACTATAACTACAAGCCCGACACGAGCAGCCCCGGGCAGAAGCCGAACAATATCTGGAGTGGGTTCAGCCAGGGGCCTGACGGCAATTGCGTGACGGTATCGGCAATAAAGGCTGCAATGATGCAGTACGGCCAAAAACCTACGGACGTTTTCAAAGAGGTCAAGGAGGTTGGCAACGGCTATGAAGTGACCATGCGTGACGGCTTCCAGCTGTCTTTGTCCAAGGATGAAGTGAGGCAGGCGGCCACTCATGCGCGTTTCAAGGGCGATGACCCGGCAATGATGACCGATGCCAACTTCATGTATGCCGCGAGCGCCAAGCGGGCGCAGATGGAAAACAACGATGGTAGCGCCGGACGCAGTTTTCAGGCGGCCATGAACAGCCTCAACGATGGTGAACACTCGCGTGAAGGGCTGGATCGTTTGGGTTTGAGGGGACGTTACCGGCCGGCAACCGGTGCTGACTTGAGAAGCAGCAAGGTGGGGACGGTGGAATACGACGGTCATTCGATGGCCGTGATTGAGGGCCGTATTGAGTTGTGGGGCAAACGCGGCGGCATGCCTCGATCGGGTATTGCAACCGTCTTGTTCTAGTCGCGGCGCTGTTCATCCGGCAAAACAAAGCCCCCGGTATGCGATAAGCATAACGGGGGCTGGTTAACCCAGCGGGCTCAGCTTATTGGCAAGCTTCGCAATCCGGCTCGTCGATCGCGCAGGCCTTTGGCACTGGCGCCGGGCCGGCCGGGGCGGCGAGTACCGAATCATCACCGTGGTTGCCGCTGGACACTGCGTTCAGCTTACCGGTGTTGATGGTCGACTTCTCGGTGCTGGTCGCGGCCAGGGCACGGAGGTAGTAAGTGGTTTTCAGGCCACGGTACCAAGCCATGCGGTAGGTCACGTCCAGCTTCTTGCCCGAAGCGCCGGCGATGTACAGGTTCAGGGATTGCGCCTGGTCGATCCACTTCTGACGACGGCTGGCGGCGTCAACGATCCACTTGGTGTCCACTTCGAACGCAGTCGCGTAGAGCTCTTTGAGTTCCTGCGGGATGCGCTCGATCTGCTGCACGGAACCGTCGTAGTACTTCAGGTCGTTGATCATGACCGAGTCCCACAGGCCGCGGGCCTTGAGGTCGCGCACCAGGTACGGGTTGATCACGGTGAATTCGCCCGACAGGTTCGATTTCACATACAGGTTCTGGTAAGTCGGTTCGATCGACTGCGACACGCCGGTGATGTTGGCGATGGTGGCGGTCGGTGCGATGGCCATGATGTTGGAGTTACGAATACCTTTCTGCACACGAGCACGTACCGGTGCCCAGTCCAGGGTTTCGTTCAGGTCAACGTCGATGTACTTCTGGCCACGGGCTTCGATCAGGATCTGTTGCGAATCCAGCGGCAGGATGCCCTTGGACCACAGCGAACCCTGGAACGTCTCGTAGGCGCCGCGCTCGTCGGCCAGGTCGCAGGAAGCCTGGATCGCGTAGTAGCTGACCGCTTCCATGGACTTGTCGGCGAACTCGACCGCAGCGTCCGAACCGTAAGGAATGTGCTGCAGGTACAAAGCGTCCTGGAAGCCCATGATCCCGAGGCCCACCGGGCGGTGCTTGAAGTTGGAGTTCTGCGCCTGCGGCACCGAGTAGTAGTTGATGTCGATCACGTTATCGAGCATGCGTACGGCGGTGTTGACGGTGCGCTCCAGCTTGGCGGTGTCCAGCTTGCCGTTGACGATGTGGTTCGGCAGGTTGATCGAGCCCAGGTTGCAAACGGCGATCTCGTCCTTGTTGGTGTTCAAGGTGATCTCGGTGCACAGGTTCGAGCTGTGGACCACGCCCACGTGCTGCTGCGGGCTGCGCAGGTTGCACGGGTCCTTGAAGGTCAGCCATGGGTGGCCGGTTTCGAACAGCATGGACAGCATCTTGCGCCACAGGTCTTTGGCCTGGATGGTCTTGAACAGCTTGACCTTGCCTGGGTACTCGGTGAGGGCTTCGTAGTACTCGTAGCGCTCTTCGAAGGCCTTGCCGGTCAGGTCGTGCAGGTCCGGTACTTCGGAGGGCGAGAACAGGGTCCACTTGCCGTCATCGAAGACGCGCTTCATGAACAGATCCGGGATCCAATTGGCGGTGTTCATGTCGTGGGTACGACGACGGTCATCACCGGTGTTCTTGCGCAGCTCGATGAACTCTTCGATGTCCATGTGCCAGGTTTCCAGGTAGGCACACACAGCGCCTTTGCGCTTGCCGCCCTGGTTGACCGCTACGGCGGTGTCGTTCACCACTTTCAGGAACGGTACGACGCCCTGGGACTTGCCGTTGGTGCCCTTGATGTACGAACCCAGTGCGCGCACCGGCGTCCAGTCGTTGCCCAGGCCACCGGCGAATTTGGACAACATGGCGTTGTCGTGGATCGCGTGGTAGATGCCCGACAGGTCGTCCGGCACGGTGGTCAGGTAGCAGCTCGACAGCTGTGGACGCAGGGTACCGGCGTTGAACAGGGTCGGGGTCGACGACATGTAGTCGAAGGACGACAGCAGGTTGTAGAACTCGATCGCACGGTCTTCTTTGTGCTTCTCTTCGATCGCCAGGCCCATGGCCACGCGCATGAAGAACACTTGCGGCAGTTCGAAACGGATACCGTCCTTGTGGATGAAGTAACGGTCGTACAGGGTCTGCAGGCCCAGGTAGGTGAACTGCTGGTCACGCTCGTGGTTGATCGCCTTGCCGAGTTTTTCCAGGTCGAAAGTGGCCAGGACCGGGTTCAGCAATTCGAATTCGATACCCTTGGCGATGTACGCAGGCAGGGCCTTGGCGTACAGCTCGGCCATTTCGTGGTGGGTGGCGCTGTCGGCCACGCCCAGGAAGCCCAGGCCTTCGGCACGCAGGGTGTCCATCAGCAGGCGCGCGGTCACGAACGAGTAGTTCGGTTCGCGTTCAACCAGGGTACGGGCGGTCATCACCAGGGCGGTGTTGACGTCGGTCAGGGCCACGCCGTCGTACAGGTTCTTCAGGGTTTCGCGCTGGATCAGGTCGCCGTCGACTTCTTCCAGGCCTTCGCAGGCCTCGGTGATGATGGTGTTCAGGCGGCCCAGGTCCAGCGGCGCGAAGCTGCCGTCGGCCAGGGTGATGCGGATCGACGGGTGCGCTTGTACCGCCGCTTCTTCGGCGGGCGTGCGCACGGCACGTTCCTTGGCGCGCGAATCGCGGTAGATCACGTAGTCGCGAGCCACTTTCTGCTCGCCGGCACGCATCAGGGCCAGTTCGACCTGGTCCTGGATTTCTTCGATGTGGATGGTGCCGCCCGAAGGCATGCGGCGCTTGAAGGTCGCAGTGACTTGTTCGGTCAGGCGGGCAACCGTGTCGTGGATGCGCGACGAAGCGGCAGCGGTGCCGCCTTCAACTGCAAGAAACGCTTTGGTGATGGCGACGGTGATTTTGTCATCGGTGTAAGGAACGACAGTGCCGTTACGCTTGATCACGCGCAGCTGGCCAGGTGCGGTGGCGGACAGATCCATAGTCGAATCGGCGGCCTGCGGCACGGAGCCCTGCGGGTTCTCGCGAGTTGTGTCGGTTTGCATGGGGGGATGTCTCCACGTTCTATATTTGATTGCGAGTGCCAGGCTCTTCCTGCAACACCCGTACCGTTTTCCATATCGGGATGGAGAAACAGGTGCCATCCGCGTGAGCGGTTTGGTCTACTGAAAATCGGTTGGTTCCACGCTGCACTAACAAATAAAGCGCTTGAGTTTCGAGCCACTTGTGTGGTTGGGCGCTTAGGTCGAAAACGCTACATGTAGGGTCTTCGATGCCGCCGAGCTACAAGATAATGCGTTTTGGAGGGCTTAGCAACGCAGTAACCTGTGGATAACGCTGTGGGTAAAATGTGTATGAAAGGTGCAATGGTCTTGTAGGCCGCGTTACCACTGCGTCGGACCGTTTGTCATGAAATGTTTCGTCCAAAAAACCAGGGTGCCCTTTTCGAAGGGCGCGAACCCTATCACAAAAAAACACGATCACCGAATGGATTTCCCGCCTTGTGTTTGAGGGCTGGCCCATGGCTACAATCGGCGCTAGTTTGTCCGCGCCACATGACAACTTAAGGCGCGTGCTTGCGGCCCTTTGGGCTTTTCGCGAGCGCGCTCGCTCCAATAATAAATACAACCGAGGTAGCTGATGGAGCACGACGCCTGGCACATCCTGATCGTCGAGGACGACGAGCGACTGGCCGAGCTGACGCGCGATTACCTGCAAAGCAACGGTCTGCGGGTCGCAGTGGAAGGCAATGGGGCGCTGGCGGCCGAGCGCATCATCCGCGAGCAGCCGGACCTGGTGATCCTCGACCTGATGCTGCCCGGCGAAGACGGCCTGAGCATCTGTCGCAAGGTGCGTGAGCACTACGACGGCGTCATCCTGATGCTCACCGCGCGCACCGACGATATGGACCAGGTGCTGGGCCTGGACCTGGGGGCCGACGATTATGTGTGCAAACCGGTACGCCCGCGCCTGCTGCTGGCACGGATCCAGGCGCTGTTGCGCCGCAGCGAGCCGGCGCAAGCGCAGGCCTTGGCGCTTGAGCGGCGCCTGCAATTCGGCCCGCTGGTGGTGGACAGCGCGTTGCGTGAGGCGTGGCTGCATGACGCCGGTATCGAACTGACCAGCGCCGAATTCGACCTGCTGTGGCTATTGGTCGCGAATGCCGGACGCATTCTGTCCCGCGAAGAAATCTTTATCGCTCTGCGCGGCGTCGGCTACGACGGTCAGGACCGCTCCATTGATGTGCGCATCTCGCGCATTCGCCCTAAAATCGGTGACGACCCGATCCACCCGCGCCTGATCAAGACCATCCGCAGCAAAGGCTACCTGTTCGTCCCCGAAGCCGCCGTCGACCTGCAGCTGTGAACTCAATCTTCCTGCGCATCTATGGCGGTATGTGTGCCGCACTGATCCTGGTGGCGCTGCTCGGCGTGCTCGCCTTGCACCTGCTCAACGAGGTGCGCAGCGACCAATACCGCGAGCGCCTGGCCCACGGCACATTTGCCCTGATGGGCGACAACCTTCAGCCCATGAACCGCATCGAACGCCAGCGCGCCCTGGCGGTGTGGGAGCGTTTACTCGGCATACCGCTGGAGTTGCGCACCTTCGCCGACGCCCGCCTGGACCTGGGCCAGCGCACCAGCCTGCAGCGCGGCCAGGTGCTGGTGCAACAGACCGGCCCGCATGCGGCGCGGGTGGTGCGGTTAGTCAGCGAGCAGGAACAACTGGTACTGACCGGCGAAGTGCAGCAAATCAGCGAACAGTTGGCGCGCGCGACGATTTACCTGCTGTCCGACGAACTGGTGCGCTATCCCGTGGCGGAACAGCCTCAACGGCTGGCGGCTATAAAGGAGACCAAAGGCTTTGGCTTCGACATGCGCCTGATGACCCTGGACCAGGCCGACATGGATGACGACCAGCGCCGGCGCGTCTCCGAGGGCGATACGGTGATGGCGCTGGGTAAGGGCGGCGACTCGATCCGTGTGTTTGCCGGCATGGTCGGCACGCCGTGGGTGTTGGAGATCGGCCCGCTGTACCAGATGAACCCGTATCCGGCGCAATGGCTGATCCTGATCGCCTTGATCGGCCTGACCCTGATCGGCCTGATCGTGTATTTCCTGGTGCGCCAGCTGGAACGTCGGCTCAAAGGGTTGGAAGCCGCCGCCACGCGTATCGCCAAGGGCAACCTGCATGTGCGTGTGCCGGCCCGGGGCGCGGACTCGGTCGGGCGTCTGGCGGCGGCCTTTAATGGCATGGCCGAGCACTTGCAGCAGTTGCTGGCGATCCAGCGCGAACTGGTGCGTGCGGTGTCCCATGAGCTGCGCACGCCGGTGGCGCGCCTGCGCTTTGGCCTGGAGATGCTTGGCGAGGCCGCTACGTCTGAAGCGCGCCGCAAATACCTGGAGGGCATGGACAGTGATATCCAGGATCTGGACGGCCTGGTGGATGAAATGCTGACCTACGCGCGACTGGAGCAGGGGTCGCCGGAGCTGAATTTCCAGCGCGTGGACCTGGATGGGCTGCTCGATCAGGTGATCGGCGAATTATCGCCACTGCGCCCGACTATCGTCGTCAGTCGCGGCATTTGCCTGTCATCGGCCCTTTGGGACGGCGCCCGGGTCGATGCCGAGCCGCGCTACCTGCACCGCGCGCTGCAGAATCTGGTGACCAACGCCATGCGTCACGCCCGCAGCCAAGTGTTGATCAGTTATCAGGTAGGGCAGGTACGCTGCCGTATCGACGTGGAAGATGACGGCCCCGGCGTACCGGAAAGCGCCTGGGAGCGCATCTTCACGCCGTTCCTGCGCCTGGACGACAGCCGCACCCGCGCTTCCGGCGGGCATGGGCTGGGCTTGTCGATCGTGCGGCGCATCATTTATTGGCACGGCGGGCGAGCGTTGATCAGCAAAAGCAACAACCTGGGCGGCGCGTGTTTCAGCCTGAGCTGGCCGAGGGACCAGGATAAGCACGCGCACTGATCAGCACGCCTGGGCCTGCACGGCCACCAGGCTCAGCAGTTGACCGTCGTCCAGTGCAAACTGGCCTTGCAGCTCCGTACCCTGGCACCATTCGTGGGACAGGTCCGTGAGCAACCGCAGGCGTGCATGGCCTGTGTCAGACCACTCCAGCAGCTCGGCATGCTCAAAGTAAAATCGTTTGTGCACGAGCGGGTAGAGCGCCTTGAACAGGCTTTCCTTGAGCGAAAACGTCAGTGTCACCAGCAGCGCGACCTGCTCTGGCTTGAGTCTGGCCATGCGTTGCAGTTCATCGGTGGTCAGAATCTCCCCGGCCAGGCGTTGCGCCCGTTCGGCACTCAGCAGATTTTCCAGGTCCATGCCCAGGCCGCGCCATTGCGCCGTGTGCCCGACAATTGCGGCGGCGTGCCCGGTGCTGTGGGTGATGGAACCGCTGACAGAGGGGGGCCAAACCGGCGCGCGATCTGCGCCGATCGCCGGGATGCAATCGGGATGACCGAGCTGGTGCAGGGCGGCGCGGGCGCACACGCGGCCGGCCAGGAATTCGGCCTGACGCTTGGCGACCGAACGCTGGATGCTCGCCGGTGGCGGCACGGCGCAGCGTTGAAAATCGTCCACCGCCAGCATCGCGGGATCGAAACGGGTGCTGAGCAACACCGTGCCCGCCAGTGGATCGGGCAGGGGCCAGCGGGCGTCGAGCGGAGTGCAGCAAGCGGGTAGGAGATTCATGGGGCGGTATTTTGCCCAGTTGCCGTCTCACAGGATAGCCCGCGCCGGTTCAGGCCAGGTTCAGAGCCTGTTCAGGGGGAGTTCAGGGGCGCTTGCGTAGTCTGGCCGGACAGCCAAACGCGTATGAGGTAACACCATGACTGCGATCAAAAAGCTGATGCTGGCCTTGACCCTGCTGAGTGCCGCTGCCGGAGCGCAGGCGTCGGAGGGCGCCTTCGCCGAATTCGGCAGGGAGAAAACCAGAAAGCCCAGTAACCTGATCCATCGTGTGAGCTTCGAAGAAGCGGGCAGCCAGACCTCGCCGTGGGGCCAGGCCTTGGGCGCGACGACCCCGCAGCCAGCCTACCGCGTCGGTTATGCGCAGCTGACCGGTCAATTCAATGGCATCAAACTGCGCCCGCAAGACCTGCAGGGCCGCTATGATGTCACCCAGTCGGACAGTTGATACGCTTTGGAGAGCCCTATGAAATTGCTGGTGGTGGAAGATGAGGCGCTGCTGCGCCATCACCTGTTTACCCGCCTGACCGACAGCGGCCATGTGGTTGAGGCCGTGGCCAATGCCGAGGAGGCCTTGTACCAGACCGGCCAGTTCAATCACGACCTGGCCATCGTCGACCTGGGCCTGCCGGGCATGGGCGGCCTGGACCTGATCCGCCAGTTGCGCGCCAAGGGCAAGACGTTCCCGATTCTGATCCTCACCGCGCGCGGCAACTGGCAGGACAAGGTCGAAGGCCTGGCCGCCGGCGCCGACGACTATGTGGTCAAGCCGTTCCAGTTCGAAGAGTTGGAAGCCCGCATGAACGCACTGTTGCGCCGCTCCAGCGGGTTTACCCAGTCCACCATCGTCGCCGGGCCGTTGCTGCTGGACATCAACCGCAAGCAGGCGTCCCTCGACGAACAGCCCTTGGCGCTGACCGCCTACGAATACCGCATCCTCGAATACCTGATGCGCCATCACCAGCAAGTGGTCGCCAAGGACCGCCTGATGGAACAGCTCTACCCGGATGATGACGAGCGCGACCCGAATGTCATCGAAGTGCTGGTCGGTCGTCTGCGCCGCAAACTGGAAGGCCCGGCCGGATTCAAGCCGATCGACACCGTGCGTGGCCTGGGCTATCTGTTTAATGAGCGCTGCCGTTGATTCGCTCGTTACGTGTGAGACTGATGCTGGCGGCCGCCACCCTGGCCGTGCTGTTTATGCTCGGCCTGCTGCCGGCGATGCAAGGTGCGTTCAGCCTGGCGTTGCAGGATTCCATCGAGCAGCGCCTGGCGTCGGATGTGACCACGCTGATCTCCGCCGCGCGGGTGGAAAACAACCATTTGCTGATGCCGGCGCAACTGCCGGATGAACGCTTCAACCTCGCCGACAGCCGGCTGCTGGGCTATATCTATGACCGCGAAGGCCACCTGGTGTGGCGCTCGCGCGCGACCCGCGAAGAAAACATCAATTACAAACCGCGCTATGACGGGCGCGGCAACGAGTTTGCAAGGATTCGCGAGGCCAATGGCCAGGAATTCTTCGTGTATGACGTCGAGGTCAAGCTGCTCGGCGGCAAGAGCGCGGCATTCAGTATCGTCGCCCTGCAACCGGTGCGCGAATACCAGTTGACCCTCGAAGGTCTGCGCGAAAACCTCTACCTGGGCTTCGGCGCGGCGTTGCTGGTGCTGCTGACTCTGCTGTGGCTGGGCCTGACCTGGGGCCTGCAGGCGTTGCGGCGGTTGAGCCAGGAACTGGACCAGATCGAAGGCGGTACCCGCGAAAGCCTGTCCGAACAGCATCCCCGCGAACTGCTGCGTCTGACCGGTTCCCTGAACCGTTTGTTGCACAGCGAGCGCGAACAACGCACGCGTTACCGCGATTCCCTCGACGACCTGGCCCACAGCCTGAAAACCCCGCTCGCGGTGTTGCAGGGCGTGAGCGAAGACATGGCCCAGCGCCCAGAAGACCGCGATCAGGCCCGGGTACTGCAAACGCAGATCGAACGCATGAGCCAGCAGATCAGCTACCAGCTGCAGCGTGCCAGCCTGCGCAAGAGCGGCCTGGTGCGCCATCAGGTGCGCCTGGAACCGGTGGTCCAGAGCCTGTGCGACACGTTGGGCAAGGTGTACCGCGACAAAGCAGTGACGGTCTCCTTCCAGTTGCCCCAGGCGTGCGACGTGCCCATCGAGAAGGGGGCCTTGCTCGAGTTGCTCGGCAATCTGTTGGAGAACGCCTACCGCCTGTGCCTGAGCCAGGTGCGCATCAGCCTGATCGAAAACGAAGACGGCACGGAACTGTGCATCGAAGACGATGGCCCCGGTGTGCCGCCGGACCAGCGGGCGCGCATCCTGCAACGCGGCGAGCGCCTGGACCGCCAGCATCCTGGGCAGGGCATCGGCCTGGCGGTGGTCAAGGACATTATCGAAAGCTACGGCGCGCGGCTGACCCTGGACGATTCACCCCTGGGCGGCGCGGCGTTCAGGATTCACTTCCCCGCCGTGTGATCTTCAGTGGCTGGGCTGGCCATGCACGGGGCAAGCCCGCTCACCATAGCAAGCCCCCGATGAGGCCCTCACACACGACGCAGTGCTAGCTCTCCTGCGCCCGATAGGCGCCCGGTGTCAGCCCCGTCCACTTCTTGAACGCCCGATGAAACGCCGACGGTTCTGAAAAACCCAACTGCTCGGCGATCTGCTGCAAGGACAGATCCGCCCGACCCAGGTGGTAGATGGCGATGTCCCGCCGCAATTCATCCTTGAGCGCCTGGAAACTGGTGCCTTCTTCGCGCAGGTGCCGGCGCAGGGTTTGCGGGCTGATATGCAGATGCTGGGCGACCGCTTCCAGGTCGGGCCAGGGCGTGCGGTCGCGGCTCAGCAGGCGGCGCAACTGGCTGCTCAGGCTGTCGCCTTCATCCGGGCGCGATAACAGGTCGGCCGGGGAGCGCGCGAGGAAATGCTTGAGGGTGCGCTCGTCCTGCAGCAACGGCAGGCTCAGGTAGCGCACCGGAAACACCAGGCTGCTGTGCGGTGCACCGAACACCTGGGTGCAGGGGAACAGCAGGTCGTATTCGCTGGCATGGGGCGGCCTGGGGTAGGCGAAGGTGGCCTGGTGCAATCGGATACGCTGGCCGATCAGCCAACTGCCCAGGCGGTGCCAGATCACAAGCAGGCACTCGCTGAGGAAGTGGTCCGGGTCCCAGAGTTGCGAATGGTCCAGGCTCAGGCGCGCCATTTCGCCCTCGCGCGTCAGCTGCCAACGCGGGCCCTGCGGGAATAAGCTATAAAACAGTAAGCCGCGTTCCAGAGCCTTCTCCAGGGTGCGGCAGTGGATCAACGCGTGGCACATCATGGCGAAGGTGCCGCGTTTGCTGGGGCCATCGGCGAACCCCAGGTATTCGTCGTCCAGCGCCAGCCAGAGCATTTGCAGCAGCCGGGTAAATTGCTCCGGCGCGATGCGGGCGCGGGGTTCGGTCAACAGTTCCTGTGGGATGCCCACCTGCTGCAGCAGGGCCGAATAGTCATGACCGGCCCGACGCGCACCCCCCAGAGCGGCGCGGGCAAAGTGGCTGGCAATGGTTCGTTCACGCATGCGGGGCCCTCGTCCATGGAGTGGCGGATGGTAGCCACCACCCGGCGGGCGCGGCAAGGCGGATATCCGCCAAATTGCAGGGCACTGCAGAGCGGTGCGGCGGAAAACCGCCACGTATTGATCTGCGTTGGCGGCAGCTTGAAACCGCCGGCCCCGGTGTCTAAAGGCCTTCAGCGGATTTATGCAAAGTGGCACGGCGTTTGCGATAGGTCGACAGGTAAGGCAGTGAAAGATTTATCCCACTGCCCTCACAAACAACAAATCCCTCCAGTGCAGGAGGGTTCGCAATTCAAGTGTCGTGGGCAATGGCGGATATTTGCCACACGGGACGTTTGAGGAATTTTGCAATGACGACTCGTCAGCCACTCTACAAATCCCTGTATTTCCAGGTGATCGTTGCAATCGTTATCGGTATCTTGCTCGGTCACTTCTACCCGCAGACCGGCGTGGCCCTCAAGCCACTGGGTGACGGGTTCATCAAACTGATCAAAATGGTCATCGCCCCGATCATCTTCTGTACCGTTGTCAGCGGCATCGCCGGCATGCAGAGCATGAAATCGGTGGGCAAGACCGGCGGCTACGCGCTGCTCTACTTTGAAATCGTCTCCACGATTGCCCTGCTGATCGGTCTGGTGGTGGTGAACGTGGTGCAGCCGGGTGCCGGCATGCACATCGACGTAGCCACCCTGGACGCTTCTAAAGTCGCGGCCTACGTGACCGCCGGTGCAGACCAGAGCGTGGTTGGCTTTATCCTCAACGTCATCCCGAACACCATCGTCGGCGCCTTCGCCAACGGCGATATCCTGCAAGTATTGATGTTCTCGGTCATCTTCGGCTTTGCCCTGCACCGCCTGGGTGCCTACGGCAAACCGGTGCTGGACTTCATCGATCGCTTCGCCCACGTGATGTTCAACATCATCAATATGATCATGAAGCTCGCGCCGATCGGTGCCCTGGGCGCCATGGCGTTCACCATCGGTGCCTACGGTGTGGGTTCGCTGGTGCAACTGGGCCAGCTGATGATCTGCTTCTACATCACCTGTGTGCTGTTTGTGGTCGTGGTGCTGGGCGCCATCTGCCGCGCCCACGGTTTCAGCGTGCTGAAATTGATCCGCTACATCCGTGAAGAGCTGCTGATCGTTCTGGGTACGTCCTCCTCCGAATCCGCGCTGCCACGTATGCTGATCAAGATGGAGCGTCTTGGCGCGAAGAAATCCGTAGTCGGTCTGGTGATCCCGACCGGCTACTCCTTCAACCTCGACGGTACCTCGATCTACCTGACCATGGCCGCCGTGTTCATCGCCCAAGCGACCGACACCCACATGGATATCACCCACCAGATCACCCTGCTGCTGGTGCTGCTGCTGTCTTCCAAGGGTGCTGCGGGCGTGACCGGCAGCGGCTTCATCGTCCTGGCGGCGACCCTGTCGGCTGTCGGCCACCTGCCGGTCGCCGGTCTGGCGCTGATCCTGGGCATCGACCGCTTCATGTCCGAAGCCCGTGCGCTGACCAACCTGGTGGGTAACGCCGTTGCCACCATCGTCGTGGCCAAGTGGGTCAAGGAACTGGACACCGATAAACTGCAGAGTGAGCTGGCGTCGGGCGGTACCGGTATTTCCGAATCCCGTGAACTCGATGACCTGGGCGTGGCCGAAGGTCCTGCACCGGTGGTCAAGTAAGACGCTGATGGCGTGAACTGACGCCCCCAGCCTTGCACAAACGCCCCGACATGTTCGGGGCGTTTGCGTTTATGGCTCGGCACTTCAGGCGATTTTTTGGTTTACAGTGAGCGCGATAGTGACCGCGGGAGGCTTGATGGACAGTGTGGATCTGAATGTTCTGCGTAGCGTGCTGGAGTGGCGCCGCGCCGGGCAGCGAGTGGTGTTGTACAGCGTGGTCCAGACCTGGGGCAGCGCGCCACGCCCACCGGGCGCCATGTTGGCGTTGCGCGGCGATGGCGTGGTGATCGGCTCGGTATCCGGCGGTTGCATCGAAGATGACCTGATTGCCCGCCTGCACGACGGCCGCCTGGTAGACGACGGTCCGCCGGTACAGTTAGTGACCTACGGCGTCACCCAGGACGAAGCCGCACGTTTTGGTCTGCCTTGCGGCGGCACCTTGCGCCTGACCGAAGAGCGGGTGCAGGACTGGCAATGGGTCGCCGACCTGCTGGCACGCTGCGAGGCCCATGAGATTGTCGCACGGGAGCTGAACCTGACCACGGGCGAGGTCACCTTGAGCGGCGCCACCAAAACCGATGGTCTGAGCTTTGACGGTGAACGCCTGCGCGCCATCTACGGCCCGCGTTGGCGCCTGCTGCTGATCGGCGCCGGGCAGCTGTCGCGCTACGTCGCGGAAATGGCGCGCTTGCTGGATTTCGAAGTGCTCATCTGCGATCCCCGCGAAGAGTTCGTGTACGGCTGGGAGGCGCAGCACGGGCGCTTCGTGCCGGGCATGCCCGATGAAGCGGTGCTGTCCATCCAGACCGACGAGCGTACGGCTATCGTCTGCCTGACCCACGACCCGCGCCTGGACGATATGGCGCTGCTGACGGCGTTGGACTCCCGTGCGTTTTACATCGGCGCGCTGGGCTCGCGGGTCAACAGTCAGAAACGCCGGGACAACCTGGCGGCGTTGGGGCTGACGGCGCAGGCGATTGCGCGGTTGCACGGGCCGATCGGCCTGCATATCGGCAGTCACACGCCGTCGGAAATCGCCTTGTCGCTGATGGCGGAAATTGTCGCGATCAAGAACGGCGTGGCGCCTATGCAGAAAAAACCCTTGCCGGTGCTGGCTGAGTGACCGTCACGGCGATAGTGCTGGCGGCAGGGCAGGGCAGTCGTTTTCGCGCCGAAGCCGGGGCTGACCAGGACAAATTGCTGGCGCCCTGCGTGGGGCTGGACGGTGTGACCCGGCCGGTGATTGAGCAGGTGCTGGTCAACCTACCCGCCGCTGTGGTTGAGCGCTGGGTCGTGACACTGCCGGAGCGCACCGACGTCATTCGGCTGGCTGAAGCCTACGGCTGCCAAGTCCTGACGTTGTGCTCCGCCGGCATGGGCGAAAGCCTTGCGGCGGCCGTCGCGGCCAGTGATAACGCCGAGGGCTGGCTGGTGCTGCTGGGGGATATGCCGTTTATCCAGGCATCCAGCATCGAGCAGGTGATCCACGGGTTATCCAGAGAAGGCATCCGCGTGCCTGTGCAAGCCGGCCGTTATGGGCACCCTGTGGCCTTTGGCCGTGATTTCGGGCTGGGGTTGATGGCGTTGACGGGTGATCGCGGCGCCAGGTCTTTGTTCACTCAGGCAGATGTCACCCAGGTGCCGGTGAACGATCCGGGCGTGTTGTGGGATGTGGACGTACCTGCGCTGTTGAATTACCGCTGAGCGATACAAAAAAGCCCCGCCTGATCACTCAGGCGGGGCTTTTTAGTGGCTGATGGAATCAGGCGAGAGGTTTAGGCTCGTGCTCTGCTTCCTGGGCCTTGGGCTCTGCCGCTTCTTCGACGACGCGCGGGGCTTCGTCAGCGACAGGGGCGGCGGGTTCTGCCACCGGTTCAACCGAGGCTTGAGCAGCTGCCGCAGCGGCAGCTGCTTCAGCTTCTTTGCGACGGCGACGCACTTCACGTGGGTCGTTCGGCGCGCGGCCATTTTCGGTCAGGGCAGTGACTGGCGCGGCTTCAACCACTGGGGCTGCAACCTCGGCGACCACAGGGGCCTCGACGACCGGCGCGGGCTCGACGACTGGCGTCGGCTCGACTACCACGTTTTCGGCAACCGGCGCTGGTGCTTCTTCTGCCACAGGGGCAGGCGCTGGTGCTTCAACCGGAGCGGCAGGTTCAGCGTTCCATTGGAAGGCGGTCTGTTCTTCGCGAACTTCACGCACTGCCGGGGCGGCTTCTTCGGCGACCGGTGCTTCAATCGCTGCTTCCACCACTGCCTGAGGCTCAGCCTGCGGCGCAACCTCAACGGCTATCACATCGGTGACCGGCTGGGCGTCGCGAACCGGTGCTACTTCCACTTCCGGAACCACGGGGGCTTCGATCGGGGTCGTTGCTTCTACCGTCGGAGCTTCCACCACGGCAGGCTCAACGGCCGCAGTTTCGGTAACCGGGGCTTGCACAACAGCAGTCTCTTCGACAGCGGCGGTTGCGCGTTCAGCCTGCTCGTGGGCCTGGGCTTCAGCTGGTGCGCTGATAACCGAGCTGGCCACGGCAGCGGTGACGGCAAGGCCGGCGGCCAGTTCGTCGCCAGTCGGTTGCTGGGCACCGGCTTCGGTGTGTTCGCCGGTTTCTTCCGAACCTTCGATCACGTTGCCGTTGGCGTCGCGCTGACGCTCACGACGGTTGCTGCGACGACGCTGGCCACGGGAGCGGCGGCGTGGACGATCGCCTTCGGCGTTGTCCTGGCCGTCTTCCTGCAGTTGCTCTTCGCCGGTCAGCACTTCTTCTTCGCTGGCGGCAGCGGCCTGTTCGGCGCGCGGTTGACGCTCTTCACGCGGGGCACGAGGCTGGCGTTCTTCACGCGGCGCACGTTCTTCGCGCGGCGGGCGAGCCGGGCGCTCTTCGGTGGCGGCGGCAGCGGCAACGGCCGGAGCAGCGTCCAGCGGCTCACGCAGTTCACGTACGCGCTCTTCACGCTCACCGCGAGGCTTGCGATCTTCGCGCGGAGCGCGTGGGGTGCGTGGCGCGCGCTCTTCACGCGGTGCACGTTCTTCACGGGCTACGGTCGGCGTGTCTTCGCGGGCTTCGCGAGGCTGGCGCTCTTCGCGTGGCGCGCGTTCTTCACGCGGTGCACGTTCTTCGCGCGGCTTGCGTTCTTCGTCACGGCGGCCGTTGCGGTTACGGCTCTGCTGGCGACCGTTGCGACGCTCTTCATTACGCGCCGGGCGCTCGGTGGCAGGCTTTTCAACCACGACCGGGGCGGCGGCAGGCTCTTCCTTGGATGCGAACAGGCTGACCAGCGACTTGACCAGGCCTTTGAACAGGCTCGGCTCAGGCATTGCGGCCGGTGCTGCAGCCGGTGCGGTGACTTCAACCGGAACTGGTGCATTGGCGCGCGCCGGCGCGGTCTTCACGGCAGCTTCCTGGCGAACCAGGGTGCGGGTGGCGGCGGCTGGCTGGACTTCTTCCACTTCCGCGGCGGCAGCGGCGATTTCGTAGCTGGACTGGCCGCTGTGGGCTTCCGGGCTGTCGTCACGCAGGCGCTGTACTTCGAAGTGCGGCGTCTCGAGGTGATCGTTCGGCAGGATCACGATGCGGGCACGGGTGCGCAGTTCGATCTTGGTGATCGAGTTGCGTTTTTCGTTGAGCAGGAATGCGGCCACCGGGATCGGCACTTGCGCGCGGACTTCGGCGGTGCGGTCTTTCAGGGCTTCTTCTTCGATCAGGCGCAGGATCGCCAGGGACAGCGATTCAACGTCACGGATGATGCCGGTGCCGTTGCAACGCGGGCAGACGATGCCGCTGCTCTCGCCCAGGGATGGACGCAGGCGCTGACGGGACATTTCCAGCAGGCCGAAGCGCGAGATGCGGCCAACCTGCACGCGGGCGCGGTCGGCTTCCAGGCATTCGCGGACTTTTTCTTCCACGGCGCGCTGGTTCTTGGCCGGGGTCATGTCGATGAAGTCGATCACGATCAGGCCGCCGATATCACGCAGGCGAAGCTGGCGGGCGATTTCTTCAGCCGCTTCCAGGTTGGTCTGCAGGGCGGTTTCTTCGATGTCGCTGCCTTTGGTGGCGCGCGCCGAGTTGATGTCGATGGACACCAGGGCTTCGGTCGGGTCGATCACGATGGAGCCGCCGGAAGGCAGTTCGACCACGCGCTGGAAAGCGGTCTCGATCTGGCTTTCGATCTGGAAACGGTTGAACAGCGGGACGCTGTCTTCGTACAGCTTGATCTTGCTGGCGTACTGCGGCATCACCTGGCGAATGAAGGTCAGGGCTTCGTCCTGGGCTTCAACGCTGTCGATCAGCACTTCGCCGATGTCCTGGCGCAGGTAATCGCGGATAGCGCGGATGATCACGTTGCTTTCCTGATAGATCAGGAACGGCGCGGAGCGATCCAGGGAGGCTTCTTTGATGGCGGTCCACAGTTGCAGCAGGTAGTCGAGGTCCCACTGCATTTCTTCGCTGCTGCGGCCCAGGCCGGCAGTGCGCACGATCAGGCCCATGTCGGCTGGAGCGATCAGGCCGTTGAGCGCTTCACGCAGTTCGTTGCGCTCTTCGCCTTCGATGCGACGGGAGATGCCGCCGGCACGCGGGTTGTTCGGCATCAGGACCAGGTAACGGCCGGCGAGGCTGATGAAGGTGGTCAGGGCGGCGCCCTTGTTGCCACGTTCTTCTTTTTCGACCTGGACGATGACTTCCTGGCCTTCGCTCAGGACGTCCTTGATGTTTACGCGGCCTTCGGGGGCTTTCTTGAAGTACTCGCGGGAGATTTCTTTGAGGGGCAGGAAGCCGTGGCGCTCGGAGCCGAAATCGACAAAGGCAGCCTCAAGGCTTGGTTCGATGCGAGTAATACGGCCTTTGTAGATGTTGGCCTTCTTTTGCTCGCGTGCACCGGATTCGATATCCAGGTCATAGAGGCGCTGGCCATCTACGAGTGCAACACGCAACTCTTCGGGTTGAGTTGCGTTAATCAGCATTCTTTTCATGTTGTACCGTCGGTTTCCGGGCTGCCGGAAACGGCGTTCGGCACACACGACTTCTCACGGTCGGTGTCAGGTGCGTCAAGAGTGGTTGGCCACTCCAGTGTCCAGCAAAATCGGCCAATTGGGCCGGTATGCGACGGACGCGTCCTGCTTGTTAGCGGTGGTGACAAAGGCACCACTTCAACAAAAGCTAAGGTCAGGAGGAGGAATCAACCGGCGACTGTGGACGAGATGAAGCGTCTAAATATAAGCCTAGTGCTACACGGTCCGACGGTTGTGCATCTCCACCCTACACGTATCCCTGATAATTCGGGTGCTGCCGCGCGCAGAATCCGCAGCGGGTTGGCATTTACCGTGTACTCCAATGGGGAGTTCACGCTCATGGCTAAACAGGCCTGAATGAAAGCGACTGCGCTCTCACTCAGCTCTTAACAGGCGTTGTTTCCGAAGCATTCGCCATGGTCTGGCTCAAGACTGACTGCACTTTGTGAACTGGCCGTAAATATCGGCGCAGAAGGCGAGTATTCACTCTGCTTTCCGCGCTCGCTTCAGGCCTCATGTCACCTGCGCTTGTTACAATCCCGAGCTTTCCAAGGTGGCGAACGCCCCGTAGGACGGCCTCGCGTCCTGATGAATTGCGATGGTCAGGGCCGGCAGTTTGCCGCAAGTCCTCTGGCCAGGCCGCTTTTGGCGGCGTTCGCGACTATAGCAGCAATGATTAAGTGCTTCAATTCCATAAAAAATTGTTATCATCGCCGCCATGACGACTACCACCCCCCCGACCCCCAGCGTCCAGCTGCTTGAGGTCTCGCCGGAATATGCCGGCCAACGCATCGACAATTTTCTCCTGGCCAGGCTCAAGGGCGTGCCCAAGACCTTGATTTACCGCATCTTGCGTAAAGGCGAAGTGCGCGTGAACAAGGGGCGCATCAAGCCCGAGTACAAGTTGCAGGCCGGCGATATCGTCCGCGTACCGCCGGTTCGCGTGCCCGAGCGCGACGAACCCGTACCGCTGGCCCAGGGCCTGCTGCAACGCCTGGAAGCCTCGATTGTCTTTGAAGACAGCAAGCTGATCGTGATCAACAAGCCCTGCGGGATTGCCGTCCACGGCGGCAGCGGCCTGAACTTCGGCGTAATCGAGGCCTTCCGTCAGTTGCGCCCGGATGCCAAGGAATTGGAGCTGGTCCACCGTCTGGACCGCGACACGTCCGGACTGCTGATGATCGCCAAGAAGCGCAGCATGTTGCGCCATCTGCACACAGCTCTGCGCGGCGATGGCGTGGACAAGCGTTACATGGCGCTGGTACGCGGCAATTGGGCCAGTTCGATCAAGAGCGTCCGCGCGCCGTTGCAGAAGAGCAACCTGCGTTCCGGCGAGCGCATGGTCGAGGTGGACGAGGAGGGCAAGGAGGCGCTGACCCTGTTCAAGGTGCTGCGCCGCTTCGGTGACTTTGCCACTATGGTCGAGGCCAAGCCGGTCACCGGCCGCACCCACCAGATTCGTGTGCATACCCTGCACGCGGGTCATTGCATTGCCGGTGACACCAAGTACGGCGACGAAGATTTTTCCAGGGAGATTCGCGATCTGGGCGGCAAACGTCTGTTCCTGCACGCGTACATGCTGACGGTGCCGCTGCCCGATGGCGGTGAGCTGAAGCTTCAGGCACCGGTTGACGAGATGTGGGCCAAGACCGTGGAGCGTTTGAGTGTCGCACCGTGATTACAAGCTGCTGATTTTCGATTGGGACGGCACGCTGGCCGATTCCATTGGTCGCATCGTCGAATCGATGCACATGGCTTCGACCCGCTCGGGGTTCGAGTTGTGCAGCGACCTGGCGGTCAAGGGCATTATCGGGCTCGGCCTGCCGGAAGCGATTCGCACCCTGTATCCGCAGATATCCGATGGCGGGCTGCTGGCGTTCCGTGAACATTACGCCGAACACTACATTGGACTGGAGGCCGAGCCTTCGCCTCTGTTCGAGGGTGTGCGGCAATCGCTTGAGGCTTTCCGTGCCGATGGTTATCACCTGGCGGTGGCTACCGGCAAGGCTCGTCGCGGCCTGGATCGGGTGCTCAAGGCTCATGGCTTTGAGGATTATTTCGATGCCACCCGCGCGGCCGATGAAACCGCCAGCAAGCCTCACCCTCTGATGCTGGAGCAGATCGTGGCGCATTGCGGGGTGTCGCCGCGCCAGGCATTAATGGTGGGCGATGCCAGCTTCGACCTGATGATGGCGCGCAACGCCGGCATGGACAGTGTGGCCGTCAGTTATGGCGCCCAGTCCGCCGAGGCGCTGCAGCAATACGAGCCGAGGGTCACGATTGATCATTTTTCGCAATTGCAGGCCTGGCTTGGTCGGGCCCAATAAGTCTTTGCTGGGGTTGATGGCATGAGTGACGAGTGGAAAGCGCCTGAGAAGGCTCAAAGCGGTGACGACAAGAGCTGGCAGTTGCTGGAGAAGACGCTCCTGGCCAGTGTCCAGGAGCAGCGGCGTGCGCGGCGCTGGGGGATTTTCTTCAAGCTGCTGACCTTTGCTTACCTGTTGATCATGCTGGCGCTGTTCAGCCCGCTGATGGATATGGAAAAGAGCGCGACCCGTGGCGCCAACTACACCGCGTTGATCGAAGTACGTGGGGTGATTGCCGACAAGGAGCCTGCCAGCGCCGACAATATCGTCAGCAGCCTGCGTGCCGCGTTCGAGGACCCCAAGGTCAAGGGCGTGATCCTGCGAATCAACAGTCCCGGCGGCAGCCCGGTGCAGTCGGGTTACGTGTATGACGAGATTCGTCGCCTGCGCGGCCTGCACCCCGATATCAAGCTGTATGCGGTGATCGCCGATCTTGGCGCCTCCGGTGCTTACTACATCGCCAGTGCAGCCGATCAGATCTACGCCGACAAGGCCAGTCTGGTGGGCTCCATTGGCGTGACGGCGGCCGGTTACGGCTTTGTCGGAGCCATGGAGAAGCTGGGGGTTGAACGTCGGACCTACAACTCCGGCGAACACAAGTCCTTCCTTGATCCGTTCCAGCCGCAAAAGGCCGATGAAACCCAGTTCTGGCAGGGAGTGCTCGACACCACCCATCGCCAGTTCATCGCCAGCGTGAAGCAGGGGCGTGGGGATCGCCTGAAGGACAAAGACCATCCGGAGTTGTTCTCCGGGTTGGTGTGGTCGGGCGAGCAAGCATTGCCGCTGGGCCTGGTCGATGGACTGGGCAGTGCCAGTTCGGTAGCGCGGGATGTGGTCGGCGAGAAAGAACTGGTGGACTTCACCGTTGAAGAATCGCCGTTTGATCGTTTCTCCAAGAAACTAGGCGCCAGCGTGGCTGAGAAACTGGCGCTGTACATGGGCTTCCAGGGCCCGGCGCTGCGTTAATATCTCAAGTCTGCCGTAGATCAACATGTGGGACGGAGCTGGCTCCCTCCCGCATTTGGTTGTGTTCTTAAGGGATTTGCACGCCTTCGCTGAGCAGCATATCCACCAGCCGAATCAATGGTAAGCCGATCAGGCTGGTCGCGTCCGGCCCTTCGGTGCTTTGGAACAAGCTCACGCCCAACCCTTCCGCCTTGAAGCTGCCCGCGCAGTCGTACGGCTGCTCGATCTGCAGGTAGCGCTCGATGCGCGTTGCATCCAGTTCGCGCATGTGCACAGTGAACGGCACGCAGTCCACCTGGCAGTGCCCCGTCTCGCTGTTAAGCAGAGCCAGGCCGGTGAGGAAGCTGACACGCTTGCCACTGGCGGCCAATAACTGCTCGCGCGCATTTTCGAACGTGTGGGGCTTGCCGATGATGCGGCCTTCCAGCGTGGCAACCTGGTCTGAACCGATGATCAGGTGGCCTGGGTGGCTGGCGGCGAGGGCATGGGCTTTCTGTTTGGCCAGGCGCTTGACCAAGTCTGTGGCGGACTCATTTGCAGCGTGGCTTTCGTCGATATCCGGCGAGCGGCAGATGAACGGCAGATGCAGGCGACTGAGCAGTTCCCGGCGATAAACCGAGCTGGAAGCGAGTAATAAAGGCAGCATATACGTCTCCTCAAGGCAGCCGCCGATTCTAGCGGGGCGACCGGCTGACGCACAGGGCTGAATTTCCTTTGACATGGCTGGGTGCATCCCTATAATGCTGCGCCTATGTTGAATGACCCGATTCCACCTCACGTTGACCCGCGCAAATTGGCTGATCGTGGCACCTCCCTTCAAGGTGAAGTGCTGCTGGCCGATTTGGAGAGACTCTGCGACCCGCTTTCCGACACTGTCGGTACGGTGCAGGCCAAATTCGATTTTGAACGAGATGAACGTAAATCTGTGGTGATCCACAGTTTTATCGACACCGAAGTCAAAATGGTTTGCCAGCGTTGTCTTGAGCTGGTCACCCTGCCGATCCACAGCGAATGCAGTTACGCCGTGGTGAAGGAGGGTGCGAATACCCAGTCGTTGCCGAAAGGTTATGACGTGCTGGAACTGGGCGAAGATCCATTGGATCTGCATGCACTGATCGAGGAGGAGCTTCTGCTCGCCTTGCCCATTGTGCCTGCTCATCATCCGGAAGAATGCCAGCAGCCGGCGGGCCTCGATGCCGAGCCCGAACCGAGCGAGGACGAGGTAACGCGGTCCAACCCGTTCAGTGTATTGGCGCAGTTAAAGCGTGACCCAAACGTTTAGGAGTTAATCAATTATGGCTGTTCAGCAGAACAAAAAATCCCGCTCCGCCCGTGACATGCGCCGTTCGCACGACGCTCTCGAGGCAAGCACCCTGTCCGTGGAAAAGACCACTGGTGAAGTTCACCTGCGTCACCACGTATCGCCAGAAGGCGTATACCGTGGCCGTAAAGTGATCGACAAGGGCGCTGACGAGTAATCACTTGTCTGCTCTCGTCATCGCGATTGACGCAATGGGCGGGGACTTCGGTCCCCGCAGCATTGTTCAGGCCTGCCTTGCCAGCCTGTGCGCTACACCCTCGTTGCACCTGACCCTCGTCGGTCAACCCTCCCTTCTTGAAGAACTGATTGCCAGCCATCCGGCGGTGGATCGCGCGCGCCTGAGCATTGTGCCGGCCAGCGAAACCATCACGATGGATGAAAAGCCGTCGGCGGCCTTGCGCGGCAAGCCTGACTCTTCAATGCGGGTGGCCCTGGAGCTGTTGCGCGACGGCAAGGTGCAGGCCTGCGTCAGTGCGGGTAATACCGGGGCCTTGATGGCGTTGTCGCGGCATGTGCTCAAGACGCTGCCCGGGATTGATCGTCCGGCGATGGTGGCGGCGATTCCGACGCAGAATGGCTATTGCCAGTTGCTGGACCTGGGCGCGAACGTGGACTGCAGCGCCGAGCACCTGTTCCAGTTTGCCGTGATGGGCTCGGTAGCCGCCGAAGCGCTGGGCGTGGCACGGCCGCGCGTAGCGTTGTTGAATATCGGCACCGAAGACATCAAGGGCAACCAGCAGGTCAAGCTCGCCGCGACGCTGTTGCAGCAAGCGCGCGGGCTGAACTACATCGGATTTGTCGAGGGCGATGGTTTGTACCGAGGCGAAGCGGATGTGGTGGTGTGCGACGGATTTGTCGGCAATATCCTGCTCAAGTCCAGCGAGGGCCTGGCGAGCATGATCGCCTCGCGTATCGAAGTGTTGTTCAGACGCACCCTGGCATCGCGCCTGGTGGGCGCCCTGGCGCTACCGCTGATGCGGCGCCTGCAGGCCGACCTGGCCCCGGCGCGGCATAATGGGGCGAGTTTTCTGGGGCTGCAGGGCATCGTGGTGAAAAGCCATGGTTCGGCCGGGGTCGAAGGCTTCCAGAGTGCGATTGCCCGTGCGGTGATCGAGATTCAGGAAAACCTGCCGCAGCGCTTGCACGGCCGTCTCGAGGACTTGTTGCCTTAGGCGAATCGGCCCGGGAATGCTTAAATGTGACCGGCCAGTTCAATTGACCATCCAATCTGTCAGTTTCGTGCGCTCCCACCGTAGGAGCGACTATTTCCGACGACCAGATCATTAGGGGCTTGTTACATGTCTACATCCCTCGCATTCGTCTTTCCAGGGCAGGGTTCGCAGTCCCTCGGCATGTTGGCCGAGCTGGGCGCGCAATACCCGTTGATCCTGGACACTTTCAAGGAAGCTTCCGACGCCCTGGGTTACGACCTGTGGGCCCTGACCCAGCAAGGGCCGGAAGAGCAGCTCAATCAGACCGATAAAACCCAACCGGCCATCCTGACCGCTTCGATCGCCCTGTGGCGCTTGTGGCTGGCAGAAGGCGGCGCGCGTCCGGCGTTTGTTGCCGGTCACAGTCTGGGTGAATACAGCGCGCTGGTAGCGGCGGGCAGCCTGACCCTCGGTGAAGCGGTCAAGCTGGTCGAACGTCGTGGCCAGTTGATGCAAGAGGCGGTTCCGGCCGGGCAGGGCGGCATGGCCGCGATCCTGGGCCTGGACGATGCCGTGGTGATTGAAGCCTGCGCCGAAGCGGCCCGGGGCGAAGTCGTCAGCGCGGTGAACTTCAACTCCCCTGGCCAGGTGGTGATCGCCGGTGCCAAGGCTGCCGTCGAGCGCGCCATCGAAGGCTGCAAGGCTCGTGGGGCCAAGCGCGCGCTGCCGCTGCCGGTGAGCGTGCCGTCGCACTGCGAACTGATGCGTCCGGCTGCCGAGCGCTTTGCCGAAGCCATCGCCGCCATCGACTGGCAGGCGCCGCAGATTCCGCTGGTTCAGAACGTCAGCGCCGCCGTGGCTGCCGACCTCGACACCCTCAAGCGCGACCTGCTGGAGCAACTCTACAAGCCGGTTCGCTGGGTCGAATCGGTGCAGACCCTGGCGGCCAAGGGCGCGACCGAACTGGTCGAATGCGGCCCAGGCAAAGTGCTGGCCGGTCTGAACAAACGCTGCGCCGAGGGCGTGTCCACTTCCAATCTCAACACCCCAGACGCTTTCGCTGCCGCTCGCGCAGCACAAGCTTGAACAGGAGAAACCTGCATGAGTCTGCAAGGTAAAGTTGCACTGGTTACCGGCGCCAGCCGTGGCATCGGCCAGGCGATCGCCCTGGAGCTGGGCCGTCAGGGCGCCGTTGTGATCGGCACCGCCACATCCGCCTCGGGCGCCGAGCGTATTGCCGCCACCCTGAAGGACAATGGCGTTCAAGGCACCGGCCTTGAGCTGAACGTGACCAGCGATGAGTCCGTGGCCGCTGTACTGGCCGAGATCACCGCACAGTTCGGCGCGCCGTCGATCTTGGTCAATAACGCCGGCATCACCCGCGATAACCTGATGATGCGCATGAAAGACGACGAGTGGTACGACGTGGTCGATACCAACCTGAACAGTCTGTTTCGCCTGTCCAAGGGTGTTTTGCGCGGCATGACCAAGGCGCGTTGGGGCCGAATTATCAATATTGGTTCCGTAGTGGGTGCCATGGGCAACGCAGGCCAAGTAAACTACGCTGCCGCCAAAGCCGGCCTGGAAGGTTTCAGCCGCGCACTGGCGCGTGAAGTCGGTTCGCGTTCGATCACGGTCAACTCGGTGGCCCCTGGGTTCATCGACACCGATATGACTCGCGAACTGCCGGAAGCACAGCGTGAAGCCTTGCTGACGCAGATTCCGCTGGGTCGTCTGGGCCAGGCTCAAGAGATCGCGAATGTGGTCACTTTCCTGGCATCCGACGGTGCGGCATACGTGACTGGGGCTACAATCCCGGTTAACGGCGGGATGTACATGAGTTAAATTGTGACGGATCGCTTCAAAAAAATGTCATACGAGCTGTCTAAAATCCGTTATAAAGCTGCAACTTAATTTATAGGCGGGTGGCCGAGCGGGTTCGGGGTGAAGCTTTCAGTTGAAAAGCTGAAATGGCTTTCTATACACTTACCCACTGGCCAGCTGCCTGAATTTGTCCATTAGGAGTTAAACAAGGTATGAGCACCATCGAAGAGCGCGTCAAGAAAATCGTCGCCGAGCAACTGGGCGTTAAGGAAGAAGAAGTGGTCAACACTGCTTCCTTCGTAGAAGACCTGGGTGCCGATTCCCTTGACACCGTTGAGCTGGTGATGGCTCTGGAAGAGGAATTCGAGACCGAAATCCCGGACGAAGAAGCTGAAAAAATCACTACTGTTCAAGCTGCCATCGACTACGTTACTGCCCACCAGGCGTAATAGTTTGTAGTCGTCGCTTGCTGTCAGGGAAAAACCGCACTGCTGTAACGGCGTGCGGTTTTTTCTTTAGCTCCAATGAAAAGTGAGCGCTGAAGCATAGTGTCGTCATCATGAAAAAGGAGAGTGCTGTGTCGCGTAGACGCGTCGTAGTCACCGGTATGGGTATGTTGTCGCCACTGGGTACGGATGTGCCGAGCAGTTGGCAGGGCATTCTGGCTGGCCGCAGTGGCATTGGTCTGATCGAACATACGGACCTTTCTGCCTATTCCACCCGTTTTGGCGGCTCGGTAAAAGGGTTCAACGTCGAGGAATATCTCTCGATCAAAGAGTCCCGCAAGCTCGACCTGTTCATTCAATACGGCCTGGCCGCCGGTTTTCAGGCAGTGCGTAACGCCGGCCTGGAAGTCACCGACGCCAACCGTGAGCGCATCGGCGTAGCCATGGGGTCGGGTATTGGCGGTTTGACCAATATCGAAGACACCAGCCGCACGCTGCATGAGACGGGCCCACGTCGAATTTCACCGTTTTTTGTACCGGGCTCGATCATCAATATGATTTCCGGTTTCCTGTCCATCCACCTGGGCGCACAGGGGCCTAACTACGCGATTGCCACGGCGTGCACCACGGGCACCCACTGCATCGGCATGGCGGCGCGCAACATCGCCTATGACGAGGCGGACGTGATGATTGCGGGCGGCGCGGAAATGGCTGCCTGCGGCCTCGGCATGGGCGGCTTCGGTGCTTCCCGTGCACTGTCGACGCGCAACGACGAACCGACCCGTGCCAGCCGTCCCTGGGACAAAGGCCGTGATGGCTTCGTATTGTCCGACGGTGCCGGGGCTCTGGTCCTGGAAGAGTTGGAGCATGCCAAGGCGCGTGGTGCCACCATCTACGCCGAGTTGATCGGCTTTGGCATGAGCGGCGACGCCTACCACATGACTTCGCCACCGTCCGACGGTGCCGGCGCTGCGCGGTGCATCACCAATGCGCTGCGTGATGCAAAGGTCAATGCGGACCAGGTGCACTACATCAATGCCCATGGCACCTCGACCCCCACCGGCGACCTGGCGGAAGCCGAGGCCATCAAGTCGGTATTCGGCGAGCACGCCTATAAGTTGGCGGTCAGCTCCACCAAGTCCATGACCGGGCACCTGTTGGGTGCGGCGGGCGCGGTCGAGGCAATCTTCAGTGTGATGGCCATCAAGGATCAGGTCGCTCCGCCGACCATTAACCTGGATGAGCCGGACGAAGGCTGCGACCTGAACTTCGTACCTCACGAAGCGCAGCCGATGCCGATCGATGTCGCCATTTCCAACTCGTTTGGCTTTGGCGGTACCAACGGCTCTCTGGTGTTCCGCCGGTTCGCCGAGTGATGCACAGCTGGGTCGACGGTCAGCCAGCGGACGGCGTGCCCCTGAAAGACCGCGGCCTGGCATACGGCGATGGTCTGTTCGAGACCATTGCCGTCAAGGCCGGGCAGCCTGTGCTGCTCGACCGGCATCTGCAGCGCCTGCACGAGGGCTGCAGGCGCCTCGCCTTAGCGGTCGATCACGTGCTCGTACGCGGTGAGGTGCAGGCCTATGCCGCCGCCCTCGGCGACGGTGTTCTCAAGTTGATCCTTACTCGGGGCGACAGCCTGCGTGGTTATGGCATCAACCCCGGCGCCCCCGTGCGTCGAGTGATTCAGGGCAGCCCGCCCGCATCCTATCCGCAGGCCCATGGAACCGTCGGTATCCGTCTGTTTTCATGCGCCACTCGCCTCGCCGAGCAACCGCTGCTGGCCGGTCTCAAGCACCTCAACCGCCTGGAACAGGTGATTGCCCGCGCCGAGTGGCAGGATGCCGAGCACGCCGAAGGCTTGATGCTGGATACGTCCGGGCGTGTCATCGAAGGCGTGTTCAGCAATTTATTCATTGTAAGCAACGGCTTGTTACTAACCGCCGATCTGAAGCGTTGTGGGGTTGCCGGCGTCATGCGCGCCGAGATTCTGGCCCAGGCTCAAGTGCTGGGCGTCCCGGTGGCCGTGGCCGACATCAGCCTGGAGCAGTTGCGTCAGGCTGACGAAGTCTTCACCTGCAACAGCATTTATGGCATTTGGCCGGTGCGTGAGTGCGCTGCGATGAGCTGGTCGGTTGGCCCGCTCACCCGTAAACTGCAGGGCATTGTTCGCGCGCTATTGGATATTTGAGTTGATACGAAAACTGGTTGTACTGCTGCTGGTCGGTCTGTTCTGCGCCGGTTTGCTGTTGGGCTTTTCTGCCTGGAAACTCGACTCTGCCCTTACGCAGCCCTTGAAGCTGACCCAGGAGCAATTGCTCGATGTACCTTCCGGAGCAACGCCCACCGGCACCTTCAACCGCCTCGAAGCCGACGGCGTGCTTGACGACGCTTTCTGGCTGCGCCTGTATTGGCGCTTCAACCTGGACGGCCAGCCGCTGCACAGCGGCGAATATCGCATGACCCCCGGCATGACTGCCCAAGGGCTGATCGGCCTGTGGCAACGCGGCGAAGTGGTGCAATACGGCCTTACATTGGTCGAAGGCTGGAATTTCCGTCAGGTACGCGCGGCGTTGGCCAAGCACGAAAAGATCGTGCAGACGTTGTCGGGGCTGACGGACAGCGAAGTCATGGACAAGCTCGGCCATCCCGGTGTGTTCCCGGAGGGACGGTTCTTCCCTGACACCTACCGTTTTGTGCGCGGTATGACCGACGTCGAGTTCCTTAAAAAAGCCTATAACCGCCTGGACGACGTGCTGGCCCAGGAATGGAGCAAGCGCGCCGCCGATGTGCCGTACACCGAGCCCTATCAAGCCTTGATCATGGCATCGTTGGTGGAGAAGGAAACCGGCGTACCCGAAGAGCGCGGGCAGATTGCCGGCGTGTTTGTGCGCCGCATGAAGATCGGCATGCTGCTGCAGACCGACCCCACGGTGATCTACGGCCTGGGCGAACGTTACAACGGCAAGTTGACCCGCGCCCATCTCAAGGAAGCCAACCCGTATAACACTTACATGGTGGCCGGCTTGCCGCCGACGCCGATCGCCATGGTCGGCCGTGAGGCGATTCATGCGGCGTTGAACCCCGCGCCGGGCAGCAGCCTGTATTTTGTCGCGCGTGGCGATGGCAGCCATATTTTCTCGGATGACCTGGATGCGCATAATGCGGCCGTGCGTGAGTTTCAGCTCAAGCGGCGGGCCGATTATCGCTCCAGCCCGGCGCCGGCGGTGAAACCGTCCGAACCGGCGGCACCTGCGACCGATGCCGCGCCGGACACCGCCGCACCGCCGCACCGCAAAGCCCGCAATGACTCTGACTAAGGACCGCCTGTGACTGGCTTGTTTATTACCCTGGAAGGCCCGGAAGGCGCCGGCAAAAGCACCAATCGCGATTACCTGGCAGAGCGCTTGCGTGCAGAGGGTATCGAGGTGGTGTTGACCCGTGAGCCGGGCGGAACCCCGCTGGCCGAGCGCATCCGTGAAGTGTTGCTGGCTCCGGGCGAAGAACAGATGAACCCGGACACCGAGTTGCTGCTGGTGTTCGCTGCCCGTGCCCAGCATCTGGCCGAGGTCATCCGCCCGGCCCTGGCGCGTGGTGCCGTAGTGATCTGCGACCGTTTTACCGATTCCACCTACGCGTACCAGGGCGGTGGCCGTGGCCTGTGCCTGGAACGTATCGCTACGCTGGAAGCGTTCGTGCAGGGCCAACTGCGTCCTGACCTGACCCTGCTGTTCGATCTGCCGGTGGAAGTGGGCATGGCCCGCGCCAGTGCCCGAGGTCGCCTGGACCGTTTCGAGCAGGAGGGCCAGGCGTTTTTCGACGCCGTGCGCAGCGCCTTCCTCACGCGGGCCGCAGCCGAACCCGCGCGCTATCACCTGCTGGATGCGGCGCAACCGTTGAGCCATGTGCAGCGCGCCATCGACACACTGTTGCCGACGCTCTTGGAGCGTGCCCGTGGCTGAAGCCTATCCGTGGCAGGACGGCCTCTGGCAGCAATTGGCCGGCCGTGCCCAGCACGCCCATGCGTACTTGTTGCATGGCCCGGCGGGGATCGGTAAGCGCCATCTGGCCGAGCGCCTCATGGCCAGCCTGCTGTGCCAGCGGCCGGTTAATCTGCAGGCCTGCGGTGAATGCAAATCCTGCATGCTGCTCAAGGCAGGCAGCCACCCGGACAATTACCTGCTCGAACCCGAAGAGGCCGACAAGGCGATCAAGGTCGACCAGGTGCGTGATCTGGTCAGTTTTGTGGTGCAGACCGCGCAGATGGGCGGGCGCAAAGTGGTATTGATCGAGCCGGTGGAGGCGATGAACATCAACGCCGCCAACGCCTTGCTTAAAAGTCTTGAAGAACCTTCCGGCGATACCGTGTTGTTGCTGGTCAGCCATCAGTCCAGCCGTTTGCTACCGACCATTCGCAGCCGTTGCGTGCAGCAGGCGTGCCCCCTGCCGAGCGAGGCCATGAGCCTGCAGTGGCTGGGACAGGCTCTGCCGGATTGCTCTGCTGAGGAACGTGTGGAGTTATTGACCCTGGCCGCAGGCTCGCCATTGGCTGCCGTCAAGCTGCAGGCCCAGGGCGTGCGCGAACAGCGAGCCCTGGTAGTGGAGGGCGTGAAGAAGTTGCTCAAACAGGAATTGTCCGCTACGCAGTTGGCCGAAACGGCCTGGAAGGACATCCCCTTACTGCTACTGTTCGACTGGTTCTGCGATTGGTCGAGCCTGATCCTGCGTTATCAGTTGACCCAGGACGAAAACGGTCTTGGCTTGCCGGACATGCGCAAAGTGGTGCAGTACCTTGCGCAGAAAAGCCCTCAGGACAAGGTGCTGAACATCCAGGACTGGATCCTTGCCCAACGCCAGAAAGTCCTTGGCAAGGCCAACCTCAACCGTGTGCTACTGCTTGAAGCGCTGCTGGTGCAATGGGTTGGCCTGCTCGGGCGCCGTTAATCCCTCGATGGCCGACGGGTGTATCGTTGGCCGGACATTTACCGTGATTTCAAGTCGTACCTTCTTATGCTCGTAGATTCCCATTGCCACCTTGACCGTCTTGACCTTGCCCAGCACGCAGGCTCCCTTGACGCCGCCCTCGAAGCGGCGCGCCAGCGCGGGGTCGGGCATTTCCTGTGCATCGGCGTCAGTGCTGAAAACGCCACCGACGTCAAAGCCCTCGCCGATCGCTATGCCGATGTGGATTGTTCGGTGGGTATCCACCCGCTGGACCTCAAACCCGGCGAAGCGCCGGCGCTTGAGTGGCTGCTGGCGGAACTCAATCACCCGCGCGTCGTGGCCATCGGTGAAACCGGCCTGGACTACCATTACGAGCCCGAAGCCGCCGAGTTGCAGCAGGCTTCCTTTCGTTTGCACCTGCAGGCTGCCCGCCAAACCGGCAAGCCAGTGATCGTCCACACCCGCGGCGCGCGTGCCGACACCCTGGCCCTGCTGCGCGAAGCTGCGTTGCCCCAGGGCGGCGTGCTGCACTGCTTCACCGAGGACTGGGACATGGCCAGGGCTGCCCTGGACCTGGGCTTCTACATCTCGTTGTCGGGGATCGTTACTTTCCGCAATGCCGATGCGCTGCGCGACGTGGCGCGGCAAGTGCCGGCTGACCGCTTGCTGGTGGAGACCGACTCGCCCTACCTGGCGCCCATCCCTCATCGCGGCAAGCCCAACCTGCCGGAATATGTGCGCGACGTAGCGGAGTACCTGGCGATGCTGCGCGGGGAACCCTACGAGCGGTTCGCCGAGCAGACCACGGAAAACTTCAAGCGCTTGTTCCCATTGGCTCACGTAGCGGGTTGAAGGCCAAATCGCAGGCAAAAAAAACCCGGGTTCTGGGGGGTGAATCCGGGCTAAGACCATTAGGAGTAAAACAAGGGCACTCAGTCCGTCGGTACCCAGGTCGGCGCTTCACTTGGGGGAGATGTCACGCCGACAGTTGAAGTATTGATCAGTATCCGATTCAGTCCAGTGGCGGCTGGTCGTTTTTTAAACAGATTTGGAATACGTGCGCTTCAGTTGAGTTCTCATTGAGCGGAGGGCAACGGTGGATGTTGCGTATTATTTCTGACTGATCGGCGCCTATTCGTTGGCGTGTTGTCATTAAAGTGCCGGGTCGGTTCACATAGGCGTTGCCCAACGACCGTTCAGTCGGGATAATCCCTCGCGTCAGGTAAATCGTATCGTCACGTGTCCGTGGCCTTGCGCAACCCTCCCTCTACCGACCTCTGCAGACCTCTTCCTCATGCACAAAGAACCCCGTAAGGTCCGTGAGTTTCGCCGCCGTGAGCAGGAAATTCTCGACACCGCGCTCAAATTGTTTCTCGAACAGGGTGAAGACAGCGTCACCGTCGAGATGATTGCGGATGCCGTAGGTATCGGCAAAGGCACTATCTATAAGCACTTCAAATCCAAAGCCGAGATCTATCTGCGCCTGATGCTCGACTATGAGCGCGATTTGAATGAGCTGCTGCATTCGGCTGACGTGGACAAGGATAAAGAAGCCCTGTCCCGCGCCTATTTCGAGTTCCGCATGCGTGACCCGCAGCGCTATCGCCTGTTCGATCGCCTGGAAGAGAAAGTGGTGAAAGGCCATCAAGTCCCGGAGATGGTTGAAGAGCTGCACAAGATTCGCGCGTCCAACTTCGAACGGCTGACCCTGTTGATCAAGGGCCGTATCAGCGAAGGCAAGCTTGAAGATGTGCCGCCGTATTTCCACTACTGCGCCGCCTGGGCGCTGGTGCACGGTGCGGTCGCGCTGTATCACTCGCCATTCTGGAGCAATGTGCTGGAAGATCAGGAAGGTTTCTTCCAGTTCCTGATGGACATTGGCGTGCGCATGGGCAATAAGCGCAAGCACAGCAGTGAGCCTGCGCTGGAAGCGGCTCCCGCCGAAACGCCCGCCACGCAATGATTTGCTGCCAGGTGCAGTAACCCAGGAATATACTCAGGCAAGGACCTTGCTAAAAGCTGATTTATAGGTCAGTTTTTAGCGCGCCCGAATTAACCGCTGCCGGAGTGATCCATGATCGTTGATCGTCAAGGCAGGCGTTTTCGCAATCTGCGAATCAGCCTGACCTCAGCCTGCAATTATGCGTGTACCTACTGCGTGCCTGACGGCAAGCGGCTGGTGGCTGCCCAGGACGAACTCTCGGCTCAGGCCATGGCGCGTGGTGTGGCGTATCTGATTGAAGCGGCGGGTATCGAGCGCCTGCGCATCACCGGCGGTGAGCCGCTGGTGAGCCCCAAATTGGAGGCTTTTCTGGGCGCTGTGGGCGGGATGGGGCTCAGTGATATCAGCTTGACCACCAATGGTCAGTTGCTGGCGCGCAAATTGCCGCTGTTGGTGGACGCCGGCATCCGTCGCATCAACGTTTCCCTCGACACGCTGGACGCCGGGGCGTTTCGCAGCATCGCCCGTGGCGGCGACCTGGCGACCGTGCTGGATGGCATGGACCAGGCGCGTGCCGCCGGGCTCAAGATCAAAGTCAACATGGTGCCCCTGCGCGGCCAGAACCTGGACCAGGTCATGCCGCTGCTCGATTATTGCCTGGAACGCGGCTACGAACTGCGCTTTATCGAACTGATGCGCATGGGCCATCTGGCCAAGGATTCGAACGCATTCCTGCAGCAATTCGTCAGTCTGCAACAATTGCTCAGCCTGATCGGCGAGCACCACGAATACCTGCAGGCCAACGCCCCCGTGGACGCTACCGCGGTACGCTACGAAGTGCCTGGCAAAGGCCATTTCGGCGTGATTGCCAACGAGAGCGTGCCATTCTGTCGTACCTGTTCGCGGCTGCGTCTGTCATCCACCGGCTGGTTGCATGGCTGCCTGTCGTCGAGCAACCGCCATTACGTCGGCGACTTGCTCGACAAGCCTCGCCACCAGGCGCTGCCTGCGCTGCAGGGCCTGTTGATGAAGGCTCTGGGCGACAAACAGGAAGTGGCCTTCTCCGGCGGTGCAACCGTCATGAAGATTATTGGCGGCTGACGCCGAGCGGCTCCCCTGGCCCAGAACCTGCATCTCGTGCCCATTCGCCGGTTTTCCGTCACCGGCTTCTGGAGGATTAGGATGCGTAGTCTGGTGTTATTGCTGGCGTCGTTGACGCTGAGTGGCTGCATGACCGTCAGCGATATGGCCGAAGGCACCCGCTATCAGATGAGTGACGCCGGTTTGCTGGACCACAGCGATACCCGCCGCACCGCGTCGATTCGCGTGCAGCCCGATTCGTTCATCTTCATCGCCCAGGGGGCCTTCGTACCGCCCGGCAGTGCCTATCCACGTCCGAACGTGGTGGCCGAGGAAGCCTTCAACGGTTTCGTCGAGTACTTCCCCATGGTACGTCGCGCGCGCCAACCCGAAGGCCTCGAGCAAGCCATGGCGGAAGCCCGTGCGGCGGGCGCCCATTACCTGTTGTATTGCCGCTTCGCCAAGGCCGACGACCGTATCGGCAACGCCGATGAATGGGCCGATCAGGAGGCGCTTGACCGCGTTGGCGTGGACAGCGGTGTCATCCAGATCATGTTGATCGAGACCAGCACCCAGTATTTGATTGATACTGCACGCATTCGCAGTCGTGGCGGTTTACTGACATTCCACGACAACAAGCCACAAGACCTGATTGCCCGCCCACTGGCGCAGTACGCACGCGGCCTGCTGGGCATGAGTGATCAGTAGGTTCGTCAACCAGGGAGAACCCATGACCGATTCCGCCAAAACCAATGATCTCTTGGCCCAACTGCCAAAAGGCAAGGGCCCGGCGCCGGTGCATCTGTGGAACCCGGATTTCTGCGGCAATATCGACATGCGTATCGCTCGGGACGGTACGTGGTATTACCAGGGCACGCCGATCGGGCGCAAGCCGATGGTCAAGCTGTTCTCCAACATCATTCGCCGCGACGGTGATGATTATTTCCTGATCACGCCGGTGGAAAAAGTCGGGATCGTGGTCGACGATGCACCCTTCGTTGCGGTGACGCTCGAGGTCGAAGGCGAGGGTGAACGTCAGCAATTGCGCTTCACCACTAACATCGACGAGCAGATCGAGGCTGGCCCTGAACATCCGCTGCGGGTGGTGATTGATCCGGTTACCGACGAGCCGTCGCCTTATCTTTGCGTACGCAACAACCTCGAAGCGCTGGTGCATCGCAATGTGTTCTACCAGTTGGTAGAACTGGCGGTGAGCCGTCCGATCAATGGGCAAAACTGGCTTGGGGTCTGGAGCGGCGGAGCGTTCTTTGTGATTGGCCTGGAGCCGTGAGTTCAGTTTTTACGCGGCCCTGACATAATTCGCTTGCCGCTGATGGGGGCTTTCGGTTATCAATTTGTACATGATTAGACATGTCCGATTTGATAAGAAAAAACGCGTCGTCGACGAACTCATTCGCCGTATCGAAGGCGGGGTGATGGCCGACGGTTTCCTGCTGCCAGGCGAGCACCAGTTGGCCGAAGAGTTTGCGGTCAGCCGAGGCACGTTGCGCGAGGCACTGGCCGAACTCAAGCGGCGCAATTACATCGCCACCCAAAGCGGGGTCGGCTCCATCGTCACCTTCGATGGCATGGTGCTCGATCAAGCCAATGGCTGGGCCCAGGCCCTGGCCGACACGGGCGCACTGGTGAACACCGAGGTGCTGCGCCTGGAAGCTGTGACGCGAGAGGACCTGCGCAGCCGCTTCGGCAGCGACCAATTCATCGCCCTCGACCGCCGCCGGCGCACTACCGACGGCACTGCCGTATCCCTGGAGCGCTCGTTGATGCCAGCCTCCGGCAGTCTGGAAAGCCTGCCCCGCGTGGGCTTGATCGACAATTCCCTGACCATCACCCTCGCGGCCTACGGCTATATCGGCGCCGACGGCGATCAGTGGATCGGTGCCGAGCCTCTGAGCGCTGCGGACGCCGAGTTGCTCGGGCGTACGGCCGGCACAGTGTTTCTGAAGGCGTCACGCACCACCTATGACCGCCGTGGGCGTTTCATGGAGTACGTCGAAAGCCTTCTAGACCCTGTGCACTTTCGCCTGCACCTGCAATTCGGAACCGCCAAATGACTCCGCACGACCGCGCCCTCGGCGCCTTCTACGGCCTGGCCCTGGGCGATGCCCTGGGCATGCCCACCCAGTCTCTGAGCCGTGAACAGGTTCGCGCGCGTTTCGGCGCTATCACCACGCTGGTCGACGCCCACGCCGACCAGCCTATCGCCCCCAACATGCCGGCCGGCTCCATCACCGATGACACCGAACAAGCCATCCTCGTGGGCGAGCTGCTGGTGCAGGGGCAGGGCACGATCCAACCCTCGGTGCTCGCCCATCGGCTGATCGAATGGGAAGCGAGCATGCGCGCCAAGGGCTCCCAGGATTTGCTCGGCCCTTCCACCAAGCGTGCCATCGACATGATCCTCGCCGGCCATACCCCGGAAGAGTCCGGGCGCTATGGCACCACCAACGGTGCCGCCATGCGCATTACGCCCGTGGGCATTGCCGCCGACGTCAACGACTCGGCGCGGTTTATCCAGGCGGTGATCCAGGCGTGCCAGGTCACCCATAACACCACCTTGGGGATTTCCAGCGCGGCGGCGGTGGCGGCGGTGGTCTCGGCCGGCATCAACGGTGCGGACCTGGGCGAAGCCTTGAACATCGGCACTCAAATGGCCCAGCAGGCTGAAACCCACGGGCATTGGATTGCCGGCGGGCGGATTTCCACCCGCATCAGTTGGGCGCGTACCCTGAGCGTCGGCAGTGGCGACACGGCGCTGTTCGCCGACTTGCTGTACGAGTTGATCGGCACTTCCGTCGCCTCCCAGGAGTCGGTGGTGGTGTCGTTTGCCCTTGCGCAGCAAGTGGCGGTGGGCGAGCTGACGGCGCTGGATGCCCTGTGCCTGGCCGCCAGCCTCGGCGGGGACACCGACACCATCGCGGCCATGCTCGGCGCCATGCTCGGCGCTTGCCTGGGCATGCCGTGCTGGCCGTCGGCGATGATCGAGCAGATCAGGCGGGTCAATCGCCTGGATCTGCAGCCCTTGGTCCAGGGGCTGCTGGCCTTGCGTCAAGCGCATGATTGAACAGTCAGGATGACGGGTTAACCCTTTAACCATTTGCCTTCACATAACAACTACAGGCATCAGGAGCACCACGATGGGCAGCATGACTTCCGGCCAAGGCGCCGGGCAATTGGAAACACGCGGTATCGAGCCCGTCCCGGAAGGGGAGTGCAACGGCCACCCGCTGCAACTGTTCTGGGTATGGTTCGCCGCCAATATCAGCATCCTCGGTTTGCCGCTGGGCGCCACGTTGGTGGCGTTTCGCGGCCTGGCGATCTGGCAGGCAGTGATCGTGGCAATCCTCGGCGCCGCCGGTTCCTTTGCCGTGGTGGGCATCATTTCCATCGCCGGCCGACGGGGCCGCGCGCCCAGCCTGACACTGTCCCGAGCCATTTTCGGCGTGCGCGGCAATATCGGTCCGACGCTGGTCTCGCTGATGTCGCGCCTGGGCTGGGAAACCGTCAACACCACCACCGCCGCGTTTGTGCTGCTGTCGCTGTGTTCGATTCTGTTCGGCTCGGCGGTCGAAGCCAAAAGCGCGCCGGTGCTGACCCTGATCTTTATCGGCATCTTCGTGCTGCTGACCCTGGCCGTCTCCGGCCTGGGCCACGCCACCTTGCTGGTGATCCAGAAGTGGGCCACCTATGTGTTCGGTGCGCTGAACATCCTGGTGGGTGGTTTTCTCTGCGCCACCATCGACTGGAGCGCCGTCTTCAACGCCGCCCCGGCTCCGCTGAGCGCGATGATCATCGGCATCGGCACCATGGCCGCCGGTACCGGTATCGGCTGGGCCAATGCCGGTGCCGATATGTCGCGCTACCAGCACCGCAGCGTCAAGGCCGCACGACTGGTGGCGTCCGCCGCATTTGGCGCGGGTATCCCGCTGGTACTGTTGATCACCCTCGGCGGTCTGCTGTCGGTGGGCAACAATGACCTGGCGGCGGCCACGGACCCGATCATCGCGATCCGCGACATGCTGCCCACCTGGATGGCCGTGCCGTACCTGATCACCGCGTTCGGCGGGCTGTTGCTGTCAAACAACCTGTCGGTGTATTCGGCCGGCCTCACCACCTTGACGCTCGGCCTGAAGGTCAAGCGCGTGCATGCGGTGATCGTCGATATCGTGGCGATTTTCGCCGGTTCGATTTACTTCATGCTGATCGCCGACAGTTTCTATGGCCCGTTCATCACCTTCATTTCGCTGCTGGCGGTGCCGATTACTGCGTGGGTCGGGATCTTCGTGGTCGATCTGATTCACCGTCACTACTACAGCGCCAAGGATTTGCTGGACGTCAGCCCCAGCAGCGCCTATTGGTATCGCGGCGGCGTGGAATGGCGCGCGTTCGGCGCCTGGGCCGTGGCGATCGTGTTGGGTTTCAGCTTCACCACCATTGGCACCACCGCCGACAACATCTGGTTTGCCGGACCATTGTCCGATTCCTGGCTGGGCCACAACGGCCTGGGCTGGATCGTAACGTTCCTGGTTGCGGGTGGCCTTTATGCCGTACTGGGTGGCGCCTCCGATCGCCGTCCGGCGCTGGTCGAGGGCGCGCATGTCTAGGTTGCTGCACACCGGTCAGGTTATTGTCGACCTGGTCATGGCCCTCGATGCGTTGCCCGAATCCGGTGGCGACGTGTTGGCGCAATCGGCCAGCTTCGAAACCGGCGGGGGCTTCAACGTGATGGCCGCCGCACGCCGCAACGGGATGCCGGTGGTGTACCTGGGGCGCCATGGTACCGGGCGTTTCGGCGACCTGGCCCGCGCGGCAATGCAGGCGGACGGCATCGAGATAGCCCTTGCGCCCAGCACTGGCAAGGACACCGGCTTGTGCGTTGCCCTGACCGAAGCGTCCACGGAGCGAACCTTCATTTCTCGCCTCGGCGCCGAGGGTGATCTCAGTGCCGAAGACCTTGCCAGCGTGGCGCCGCATGCAGGTGATTATGTCTATGTGAGCGGCTACAGCCTGTTGTTGGAAGGCAAGGCGCAACCGCTGATTGACTGGGTGCTGACGCTGCCGCGCGCCATTGTGGTGGTGTTCGATCCGGGGCCTTTGGTCAAAGCGCCTGATTCGGCCCTGATGCGTGCATTGCTGCCGCGCATCGATATCTGGACCAGTAACGCTCCCGAGGCGCTGGCATTCACCGGCGCGGTGGACATCGCGCAGGCCCTGTCCGCGCTCGCTCGGCACCTGCCCGCCGACGCGCTGCTGGTGGTGCGCGACGGGCCGAATGGCTGCTGGGTAGGGAGGGGCGCCCACATCGACCACGTGCCGGGTTTCAAGGTACGGGCAGTGGACAGCAACGGCGCCGGGGATGCGCACGCAGGGGTAATGATGGCCGGCCTTGCCCAAGGCCTCACGCCGGTGGAATCGGCGCGCCGTGCCAATGCCGCAGCGGCATTGGCGGTGACCCGTCGGGGCCCGGCCACATCGCCGGGCGCTGGCGAAGTCGACGCTTTCCTCAACGGATAACACGCCACCGATGTGAGGACGTGCGCGCCCTCACATCGGTGACATTGGCGTCAGAGCAGGGTTAACCCGCCTTCTTCAACGCCTCGATCAATTCGTCCTTGCGCATGCTCGAACGCCCGGGGATATCCTTCGCCCGAGCTTCTTCGAGCAAGCTTTGCTTGGTCTGGGCGCTTAACGCCGCACGGCTGTTGCGCGGATGTCCCTCGCGGCTGGCGGCAGCGCGTTTGGCCGATGCCTGACGATCCTCGGCTTTCTTCGCCGGGGCCTTGCGCTGCCCGGAACCGCCGGCTTTTTCGCCACCACCGGATTGCTTGTTGACCGTGGCCCAGGCGCGCGCTTCGGCTTCGGCCTTTGGCACGCCTTTATCCTCGTAACTGTGCTCGATACGGGCGGCTTTGCGCTTCTGTGCGGCGGTGTATTTGGCTTTGCTTCCAAGAGGCATTGCGATACTCCTACTGGCCCTTTCGCCAGGGCCAGACCAGACAAAATGAATTACTGAGCGTCTGCGCTCTCCAGCTTGCGCGCTTCATCGACACCCGACGCGGTCAGCTTGATCGGCAGGTTCAACGCATATTCACCGGCAGCGTCGGTGGTCACATGACCATCCTTGATCAATCCACGGTCCTGGAGAAACGCCAAGGCACTGGCGACCTCTTTTTCGCCGCGGTAGTTGTCCAGCACTTCCTTGCCCAAACCGTGGGGATGGGCGTGCAGCAGGCGGGTGAGGACTTCTTTTTCAAGGTTCTTATCGACGTTCATGCGTACCTCTTCATGGGGAAATGATCGGGTGTTCGGCTGGCGTACGATGGATCAAGGTGTCGGTTGTTTAGGCGCGCCCGGCAGGTTCGAGTCGTCGCCTTTGTTGATCTTAGGCTCGTTCACCGATGGACCCATCTTGCCATTGCCTACCGCAGCCGGTGCCTGGCGCTGGGTGTCGTGGCCTTGGGTGTGCGGGTCGGCGGCGTTGGTGTTATCGATCACCGCGCCGCCATTGGCGTCCAGGCCCGTGCCCATGGACTTCTGCGATTCGGTGGTGGCGTCTGGGTTGGTCGGGCCGGTGGACGAAGTCGCCGCGAAGCTGCTCAGGGAAACCGCGGACAGCAGGCCGGCGAGGGCGAGGGCAGCACATTTGGAATGGTTCATGAGGGTGTCTCCATATGATTAATGTCCTTACCCTCTATTGGTCAGCCGGTGTTTATTGATCGTGCCTTAAGGGCGACGAACGGTATCAAGTCGCCTGTAAGAATTTGTGTGACAGCGCACCCGGCCACAACGACGGCACCCCGCAGCGCATAAAATTGCGCTGCAATCGCTCATCGAAGCGTCTTAATATGTGGCCTTTCACATTGCCAAGGCTCGCCCATGACCATCGAGATTCGTCCCGCCGTGCCCAGTGACGCTGCGCAGATCCTGACTTTCATCACCGAGCTCGCCGAGTACGAAAAGGCCCGGCATGAGGTGATCGCCAGCGTGGCGGATATCCAGCGCAGCCTGTTTGGCGAAGGTGCGACTGCCCATGGCCTGATCTGCTCGCGAGACGGTGTGCCGATCGGCTTCGCGGTATTCTTTTTCAGCTACTCCACCTGGCTGGGCAGCAACTGTTTGTACCTCGAAGACCTCTACATCAACCCGGAACAACGCGGCGGCGGGGCAGGCAAGAAGCTGTTGCGCCACTTGGCCAAGATCGCCTTCGACAACGGCTGTGGTCGTTTCGAGTGGAGCGTGCTGGACTGGAACGAGCCGGCGATTGCTTTCTATAAGTCCATCGGCGCCCAGCCCCAGGAAGAGTGGGTGCGTTATCGCATGGAAGGCGACGCGTTGCGCGACTTTGCCTTGGGCTGAGGCTGAAAGCCGCCGTAGCGATTGCTCAATAAACCGGCATCCTAATGCCGGTTTTTTTATATCTTCTCTCACATTATGGGATGCAAATTTATATATTGAGATGTTTCAGGGTCTGGGTTTATAGTCGGCGGCATCAGCACTCACTACCAAAAATAAAACAGGTGAAGCGATGCAGGCACAACCGTTGTCCTTACCCGTGGTGCCCGAGCCTACCTACGGCGAGCGTCTCAAAGGCAAGGTGGTGATTATCACCGGTGCCGCCCAAGGCATTGGTGAGGCAATCGTCGCGTGTTTCCAGGCCCAGCAGGCGCAGTTGGTGATCGGCGATATCCAGGGTGAGAAAGTCCAAGCCGTAGCCGCCCGCTGGCGCGAACGTGGCGCCCGGATCCATGCGCTGCCTATCGATATCACCGTGAAGGAGCAGTGGCAGGCGCTGGTCAGCCTGGCCATCGAGCGTTTCGGGCGCGTGGATGTGTTGGTCAACTGCGCCGGCGTCAATGTGTTCCGTGACCCATTGGAGATGACCGACGAAGACTGGCGCCGCTGCTTCGCCATCGACCTCGACGGAGCCTGGTTCGGCTGCCGCACAGTGCTGCCGCACATGATCGAGCAGGGCATCGGCAACATCATCAATATCGCTTCCACCCATTCCAGTCACATCATTCCCGGTTGCTTCCCGTACCCGGTCGCCAAGCATGGCCTGCTCGGCCTGACCCGTGCCCTGGGCATCGAATATGCGCCCAAAGGCATCCGCGTAAATGCCATCGCGCCGGGTTATATCGAAACCCAACTCAATGTGGACTACTGGAACGGTTTCCCCGACCCCCACGCCGAGCGTCAGCGCGCCTTCGACCTGCACCCACCCAAGCGCATCGGCCAGCCGGTCGAGGTGGCGATGACGGCGCTGTTCCTGGCCACCGACGAAGCGCCTTTTATCAATGCCACCTGCCTGATGATCGATGGCGGGCGGTCTGTGATGTACCACGACTAAAACCCGCTGCTCTCCCATAACAACAAGAGGTGCCGTTCATGAAAAAAGCCTTACGTGTGCTTGCTACCGCCGTTGCGCTCAGCGGCCTCAGTTCCTTCGCCCTGGCCGCCGATCCCGTCAAAATCGGTTTTCTGGTCAAACAGGCCGAAGAACCCTGGTTCCAGACCGAGTGGGCCTTCGCCGAAAAAGCCGGCAAGGAGCATGGCTTTACCGTGATCAAGATCGCCGTGCCCGACGGCGAAAAAACCCTCTCGGCCATCGACAGCCTGGCCGCCAACGGCGCCAAGGGTTTTGTGATCTGCCCGCCGGATGTGTCCCTCGGCCCGGCTATCGTGGCTAAGGCCAAAGTCAACGACCTGAAAGTCATGGCGGTGGACGACCGTTTTGTCGATGCCAAGGGCAAGTTCATGGAAGACGTGCCGTACCTGGGTATGGCGGCCTTTGAAGTGGGCCAGAAGCAGGGCGCGGCCATGGCGGATGAAGCGAAAAAACGCGGCTGGGACTGGAAAGAAACTTACGCGGTGATTACCACCTACAACGAACTCGATACCGGCAAGAAACGCACCGACGGTTCGATGGATTCGCTGAAAAAAGCCGGCATCCCTGCAGACCATATCCTCACCGCACCGCTGAAAACCCTCGACGTCCCCGGCAGCATGGACGCCACCAACTCGGCCCTGGTCAAACTGCCCGGCGCGGCGAAAAACCTGATCATCGGCGGCATGAACGACAACACCGTGCTCGGCGGCGTACGCGCCACCGAGGCGGCCGGTTTCAAGGCGGCTAATGTGATCGGTATCGGCATCAACGGCACCGACGCCATCGGCGAGCTGAAAAAACCGAACAGCGGCTTCTTCGGCTCGATGCTGCCAAGCCCGCATATCGAGGGTTACAACACCGCGTTGGCGATGTACGAGTGGGTCACCACCGGTAAGGAACCGGCCAAGTACACCGCCATGGATGAAGTCACCCTGATCACCCGCGCCAACTTCCAGGAAGAACTGACCAAGATCGGGCTGTGGAAATGACCGCTGCGGCTTTGCGCTTCGACGGCATCGGCAAAACCTTCCCCGGCGTCAAGGCGCTGGACGGTATCTGCTTCACCGCCCACCCGGGGCAGGTGCACGCCTTGATGGGCGAAAACGGCGCGGGCAAGTCGACGCTGCTGAAGATCCTCGGCGGAGCCTATATCCCGAGCAGCGGCACGGTGCAGATCGGCGCGCAGACCATGGCCTTCAAATGTGCCGCCGACAGCATCGCCAGCGGCGTGGCGGTGATTCACCAGGAGCTGCATCTGGTGCCGGAAATGAGCGTGGCCGAGAATCTGTTCCTCGGCCATTTGCCCACGCGCTGGGGCGTGGTCAACCGTGGCCTGCTGCGCAAGCAGGCCCTGGCGTGCCTCAAGGGCCTGGCCGATGAGATCGACCCGGACCAGAAGCTGGGGCGCTTGTCCCTGGGCCAGCGCCAATTGGTGGAAATCGCCAAGGCGCTGTCCCGTGGCGCCCATGTGATCGCCTTCGACGAGCCGACCAGCAGCCTGTCGGCACGGGAGATCGACCGTTTGATGGCGATCATCACGCGCCTGCGCGACGAGGGCAAAGTGGTGCTCTACGTGTCGCATCGCATGGAAGAAGTGTTCCGCATCTGCGACGCGGTCACGGTGTTCAAGGACGGCCGCTACGTGCGCACGTTCGAGGACATGAGCGCACTGACCCACGACCAGTTGGTGACCTGCATGGTCGGTCGCGACATTCAGGACATCTACGACTACCGCCCGCGCGAGCAGGGCGAGGTGGCGCTCAAGGTCGACGGTCTGCTTGGGCCAGGCTTGCGCGAGCCGGTGAGTTTCCAGGTGCGCAAAGGCGAAATCCTCGGCTTGTTCGGCCTGGTCGGGGCAGGGCGTACCGAGCTGTTCCGTCTGCTCAGCGGCCTGGAGCGTGCCCGCGCCGGCAGCCTTGAGCTCTGTGGTGAGCCATTGCAACTGCGTTCGCCGCGCGACGCCATCGCTGCCGGGGTGCTGCTGTGCCCCGAAGACCGCAAGAAGGAAGGCATCATCCCGCTGTCCAGCGTGGCCGAGAACATCAACATCAGTGCCCGTGGCGCCCACTCGCGCTTCGGCTGGCTGCTGCGCGAGGGCTGGGAGAAGGGCAACGCCGCACACCAGATCCAGGCGATGAAAGTCAAAACCCCGAACGCCGCGCAAAAGATCCTGTACCTCTCCGGCGGCAACCAGCAGAAGGCCATTTTGGGCCGCTGGCTGTCGATGCCGATGAAAGTGCTGCTGCTCGACGAGCCGACGCGGGGCATCGATATCGGCGCCAAGGCCGAGATCTACCAGATCATCCATAACCTCGCGGCGCAGGGCATTGCGGTGATTGTGGTGTCCAGCGACCTGATGGAAGTCATGGGCATTTCCGACCGCATCCTGGTGCTGTGCGAAGGCGCCCTGCGCGGCGAACAACTGCGCGAACACGCCACTGAATCCAACCTGCTGCAGCTGGCCTTGCCGCGCCGCGTGACGAACTGAGAGAAGACCATGACCACTCAAAACAACGCGCTGCCCCGCGCACGCAAACCCCTGGACATGCGCGCCTTGCTCGACAACTGGGCGATGCTGCTGGCGGCCATCGGCATCTTCGTGCTGTGCGCCTTGCTGATCGACAACTTCCTCTCGCCGCTGAACATGCGCGGCCTGGGCCTGGCGGTGTCGACCGTGGGCATCGCCGCGTGCACCATGCTGTTCTGCCTGGCGTCGGGGCATTTTGACCTGTCGGTGGGCTCGGTGATCGCCTGTGCCGGCGTGGTCGCGGCCATCGTCATGCGCGATACCGACAGCGTGATGCTGGGCATTGGCGCAGCATTGCTGATGGGCCTGGTCGTCGGGCTGATCAATGGCATCGTCATCGCCAAACTGCGGGTCAACGCGCTGATCACCACGTTGGCGACCATGCAGATCGTGCGCGGCCTGGCCTACATATTTGCCGACGGCAAGGCCGTGGGCGTGTCCCAGGAGCAGTTCTTCATCTTCGGCAACGGCCAGCTGTTCGGCGTGCCGGTGCCGATCCTGATCACCCTGGTGTGCTTCCTGTTTTTCGGCTGGCTGCTCAACTACACCACCTACGGGCGCAACACCATGGCCATCGGCGGCAACCCGGAAGCGGCGCTGCTGGCGGGCGTGAACGTGGACCGCACCAAAATCCTGATCTTCGCCGTGCACGGCCTGATCGGCGCACTCGCCGGCGTGATCCTCGCCTCACGCATGACCTCGGGTCAACCGATGATCGGCCAGGGTTTTGAACTGACCGTGATCTCCGCCTGCGTACTGGGCGGCGTGTCGCTGAGCGGCGGCATCGGCATGATCCGCCATGTGATCGCGGGCGTGCTGATCCTGGCGATCATCGAAAACGCGATGAACCTGAAGAACATCGACACCTTCTACCAATATGTGATTCGAGGTTCGATCCTGCTGCTGGCCGTGGTCATCGACCGCATGAAACAACGCTGACTCCAGGCCATGTGAGGACTGAGTGTGGGAGGGGGCTTGCCCCCGATAGCGGTGTATCAGAGCAAAAATTGCAGCCTGACACTCCGTAATCGGGGGCAAGCCCCCTCCCACAGTAAGGCGGTTCGATGTGGTTGCTGGCAGCGGTGATTGAGTCCATGAAACAAAGCTGAGCCCTGGTCATGTGAAATCAAAAGGTGGGAGGGGGCTTGCCCCCGATAGCGATGTGTCAGACCCGGATGTTCAAACTGACCCACAGCCATCGGGTAAAGCCCCCCGCCACATAGATATCCGCACTGTGTTGCCCTCGGGTATTTGCCATAATGGCGCCCGTTTTCGTACTTCCCAATAGGCCCGATATGCAGGAAAACGCCCAAACCCCCGCCAAAGACGCCGCTCCCACCGGCACCCAGACCCTGTTGCGTGGCCTGGGGGTGGTGCAAGCGGTGGCGGCGGGTGCGCGGGATCTGAAAGAGATCGCCAGGCGCATCGGCACCACCCGCAGCACCACTCACCGCCTGGCCAGTTGCCTGGTGGACGAGCGTTACCTGCGTGTGGTGCCGCAAGTCGGTTACCTGCTGGGCCCCAAGTTGATCGAATTGGGGTTCCAGGCACGCGAAGAGTTGCCGCTGGTCACCCTGGCAGTGCCCTATCTGGACGAGCTCTCGGCGCTGACCGGCGACACCATCCACCTGGCCATCCGTGAACACGACGACGTGCTTTACCTGCACAAGAACCCAGGCCGCTACGGGCCGGAAATGCGCTCGCGGGTCGGCCACCGCATGCCGTTGGCGCGTACCGGGGTGGGCAAGGCGATGTTGCTGGATGATTCGGTACAGGAATGGCAACGCTTGTACGACGCCAGCCTGCCGGCAGGCGGGAAGAATCTGCAGTGGCCCCACCATCCTGAGCAATCCTGGGCGCAGTTCGAGCAACGCATGCACGAGTACGTAGCGGGTGGTTATGCCTTCGACTTGGAAGACAACGAACCGTCGATCCGTTGCGTGGCTGCACCGGTGCGCGATGCCAGCCGGCGGATCGTCGCCGGCATCAGCATCGCCAGTACCGTGCCCTACATGCCGCTGGAAAAAATGGCCGAGCTGATCCCTGTGATCAAACAGGTCGCAGCGCGGCTGTCGGCGGAGTTGGGCGCCAAGGCCTGATCAGACCTTGAGGGTCGCCATATCGATGACAAAGCGGTACTTCACATCGCCGGCGATCATGCGGGTGTAAGCCTCGTTGATCTGGCGGATGTCGAGCATCTCGATATCGCAGGTGATGTCATGCTCGGCGCAGAAATCCAGGACTTCCTGGGTTTCGGCAATACCCCCGATCAACGAGCCGGCCAGCACTTTACGGCCCAGCACCAGCTTGGCGGCGTTGACGGGCGGGTCCACTGGCTCGATCAGGCCCACCAGGATATGCACGCCGTCAAAGCGCAGGGTATCGAGGTAGGGGTTCAGGTCGTGCTGCACCGGAATGGTGTCCAGCAGGAAGTCGAACTGCCCGGCGGCGGCTTTCATTTGCTCGGCATCGGTGGACACGATCACATGATCGGCGCCCTGGCGGCGGCCTTCTTCGGCCTTGCTCGCGGAGCGGGTGAACAGCGTCACTTCGGCGCCCATGGCCTTGGCGAACTTGATACCCATGTGGCCCAGGCCGCCCATGCCGAGAATCCCGACCTTGTCGCCGGCCTTCACGCCGTAGTGCTTGAGCGGCGAGTAGGTGGTGATGCCCGCGCACAGGATCGGCGCAGCGCTGGCCAGGTCGAGCTTGGCCGGGATCTTTACCACAAAATGCTCGCTGACCACGATGCTGTCGGAGTAGCCGCCCATGGTGTTGCTGCCGTCCACGCGGTCGGGGGTGGCGTAGGTCATGGTCGGGCCTTCAAGGCAGTATTGCTCCAGGTCCGACTGGCAGGCCTGGCACTGGCGGCACGAATCGACCATGCAGCCCACGCCCACCAGGTCGCCGACTTTGTGCGCGGTGACGCTGGCGCCCACGGCGGTGACTTTGCCGACGATCTCATGGCCTGGCATCAGCGGGTAGACGGCGATGCCCCACTCGTTGCGTGCCTGGTGAATGTCGGAGTGGCAGACGCCGCAGTACAGAATCTCGATGGCCACGTCGTCGGCCCGTGGGCTGCGACGTTGGAAACTCATGGGGGCGAGGGGAGTGGTGGCCGACTGGGCGGCGTAACCGATGGCGGTGTACATGGGGAGAACCTCGCAAAAGCAATGGCAAGTGAGGCGGGCCATTGTCCCCATCGACTTGGTTGGCGGCCATGGCGATTGCTCCGAGTCTTATGCCTAAAGCTCCGGCGGAGCAGCTAAAAGCAGCAAGCTGCAAGCCGCAAGCTATAAACTGCGCGCTCTCTTGCAGCTTGAGGCTTGAAGCTTGCTGACGCTCAGATCTGAAAACTCCCGAGAACTGCTTTTATGCTATTGACCCGCCATCTCGACGCCAACGCCACGCTGGTTTCCTTGATCGAGGGCCTCACGACCCGTGACGGTTTCTCCCCGACCCACTTGCCTGGCGTACAGGTTTTGCGTGCCAGTTGTGATGTGGCACGCGGCCCGCAGATCTATGAGCCGAGCCTGATGTTCGTGGCTCAGGGCAGTAAGGTCGCGTACCTGGGACCGCGCACGCTGGAGTATGGTGCCGGGCACTATCTGATCCAGGCGATGCCGGTGCCGTTCGAGTGCGAGACCTTCGCCATGGCGCCTGGTGCACCGCTGTTGGGCGTGACGGTGGCGATCGACCGCGTGGTGCTTGGCGAGCTGGTCATGGCCATGGGTATTCAGGCCGGTCCGCCGCCCGCTGCGCAGACGTTGGCATCGATGAGTTCGGTGGTGCTCGACGAAGCGATGCGCGGCTGCGTCGAGCGGCTGTTGCAGTGCCTGCACGATCCGCTGGAAAGCCGGATCATCGGCCCGTCGCGGGTGCGCGAATTGCTGTTTACCGCCTTGCGCGGGCCCCAGGCCGATGTGCTGCGCGCGCTGGTAGAGCAACAGGGCCAATTCTCACGCATTGCCACCTCGTTGAATCACCTGCATGCCCATTACGCCGAGCCGCTGAATATCGAGACCCTGGCCGGCTATGCACATATGAGCGCGTCGACCTTTCACGAGCATTTCAAGCGTTGCACGTTGTTGTCGCCGGTGCAGTACCTCAAACGGCTGCGCCTGCTCAAGGCCCAGCAATTGCTGCTGGTGGACGGCATGGGCGTGGCGCAGGCGGCACACAGCGTGGGGTATCAGAGTACGTCGCAGTTCAGTCGGGAATATAAGCGCTACTTTTTGCGCAATCCGGGTGAAGAACGAGCGGCGTAGCGAGTTCAGGCGAAGAAACAAATCCCAAGGTGCGAAGGGGCCTCCGATGGCGGTGTGAAGTCAGCATTTCTGCAACTCACCACCGATATCGGGGGCAAGCCCCTCCCACATTGGATTGATGTTAACTATAAAAAAGGCTCCCATTTGCAGACTGTGTGAAAACACACTGACAGGCCTTAGACCAAACGCCCCGACTTGTTCGGGGCGTTTGTTTTTGTGCTGAAAAAGGCTCTTCAGCCCATCAGTTGCATCATTTTCTTGGCTCCCAAGACACTGATCGCCCGCTTGAAGTTGTACGCGGTCACGGCCAGGGCCATTTCAGCTTTCGTCCCTTCAAGTTGTCGTAGCAAGAACCGCCCGTTCCCAAATAGCCATTGTTTGAGATTGCCAAACGGGTGCTCCACGATGGATCTGCGTCGCTCCATCATCTCTGGATGCAGTTGCATCCGCTGTGCCATACGCTCAAAGGCTTCCTCTTGTGCGTGACGTGAGACATAGCGGCGCTGAGCCTTTGTACATTGGGCTTTCAGCGCACATCCAGCGCAGTCGCTGACTGCCGCCTGGTAGATCCGGTCGCCTTTGCAACGCTGCTTCAGGGTTAGCCATTGACCTGCCGGGCACTGGTATCGATCCTGTTCAGCGTCATAGGTAAAGTCCTGGCGCTCGAATAATGTCTCTCCGCCTGGGTTCGAAGTTCGGTTTGGCGGCACGTACACGGTAATGGAGGCATCCTCGCACGCCTGGAATTGCTGGCCATTTGAGTAGCCCATATCGGCTGTCACGGTCAGCGTGTCCTGCCCCAGTTCGGCCTTGGCAGCTTTAGCTATGGGTTCAAGCTGTTTGCGGTCGTCACCATCTTGCGTCACCTCATGGTGCAAAATCAGACAGTGCTCTGCGTCCACGGCTGTTTGCACGTTATAGGCAACACGAGCCCCCTTTGGCGTGCGCATCATTCGGGCATCGCTTTCGTGCGTGTTGAATTGCTCCAGCCCCATCGACTTCATCAAAGCTTGGCAACTACGGTTGTCTTGCTGCTTGGCCTCAAGCTTCGCCAGTGCCGCCTTGATCGCAGTGCGATCGACCACTTGCTCGCCCTCTGCTTTATCAACGGCATCCAGGTCAGCCAGGTATTGGGCGATCCGTTTATCCAGCTTCTCCTCCTGACGCTTGAGCTGATTCAAATTCAGGTGGCGTCGCGAGGAAGCGACTGCCTGAAACTTACTGCCATCGATCGCAACCAGATCGCCCGCAATCAAGCCGACGGATCGGCAGAACTGCACAAAAGCTCGGCACGTCGTAACGAACGCTACTTTGTTGTTCTTGCGAAAGTCGGCGATGGTCTTGAAGTCGGGTTTAAGCCGGTTGATCAACCACATCACTTCGATGTTGCGTTGGCACTCAGCTTCTAGGCGCCGCGACGATCGAATGCGCTGAAAATAGCCATAGAGATAGAGCTTGAGCTGATCGGCGGGGTCGTAAGCTGGGCGCCCAGTGGCCTTGGGCTGAGCCTTCTCAAAACCGAGCTGGCCCAGATCGAGCTTGGTGACATACAGGTCGATGACCCGTACGAGGTGATCTTCAGGGATCAGTTCCTCCAGCGAGACCGGGAACAGGCTGGTCTGGCTGCGGGACTCGCCTTGTATGTAGGCCATAACGAAAAATGCTCCGTATCTTTCGATACGGAGCATTCTCTTAAAGGGCCGGACAGATTGCTAGGTTTTCACACAGTCTGCATTTGGGAGCCTTGTCTGGCTTACATATTCGGGTAAGTCGGCCCGCCCGCGCCTTCCGGCGTGACCCAGGTGATGTTCTGCGAAGGGTCCTTGATGTCACAGGTCTTGCAGTGCACGCAGTTCTGGGCGTTGATCTGGAAGCGTTTCTCGCCGTCTTGTTTCGTCACCACTTCATACACCCCGGCCGGGCAGTAGCGCTGCGCCGGTTCATCGTAGAGCGGCAGGTTGGTGCCGATCGGGATGCTTGGGTCTTTCAATTTCAAGTGGCACGGCTGCTCTTCTTCGTGGTTGGTACCGGAGATGAACACCGAGCTGAGCTTGTCGAAGCTCAATTTGCCGTCGGGCTTGGGGTAATCGATCTTCTGGCTGTCCTTGGCCAGTTTCAGGCAGGCATAGTCCGGCTTGGTGTCGTGCAGTGTGAACGGCATCTTGCCGCCCAGAATGTTCTGGTCGAACCAGTTGAAGCCGGCGCCGAGGATCGGGCCGAACTTGTGCATCGCCGGGCCGAAGTTGCGTGTGGCGAACAGTTCTTCGTAGAGCCAGCTGGACTTGAAACTGTCGACGTAGGCGGTCAGTTCATCGCCGCCTTCGGACGCGGCGAACAGGCGATCGGCCACGGCATCGGCGGCGAGCATGCCGGACTTCATGGCAGTGTGGCTGCCTTTGATCTTGGCGAAGTTCAGGGTGCCGAGGTCGCAACCGATCAGCGCGCCGCCTTTGAAGACCATCTTCGGCAGTGAGTTCAGGCCGCCTTTGCAGATGGCGCGGGCGCCGTAGCTGACGCGTTTGCCGCCTTCCAGGTACTGAGCCAGTACCGGGTGATGCTTGAGGCGCTGAAACTCATCGAACGGCGACAGGAAAGGGTTGCTGTAGGACAGGTCGACGATCAGACCCACCACCACCTGGTTGTTTTCCAGGTGATACAGGAACGAGCCACCGGTGTTCTCGGCGCTCATGATGTCCAGCGGCCAACCGGCGGTGTGCACCACCAGGCCTGGCTGGTGTTTGGCCGGGTCGATTTCCCAGATTTCCTTGAGGCCGATGCCGTAGTGCTGGGCGTCGGCATCGCTGTCCAGGTTGAAACGCTGGATCAGTTGCTTGCCGATATGGCCACGGCAGCCTTCGGCGAACAGCGTGTATTTGCCGCGCAGCTCCATGCCGGGGGTGTAGAGGCCTTCCTTGGGGTTGCCTTCACGGTCGACGCCGAGGTCGCCGGTGATGATCCCGCGCACCACGCCGTTTTCATCGAACAGTGCTTCCTGGGCGGCGAAGCCGGGGTAGATTTCCACACCGAGGTTTTCGGCCTGTTGGGCCAGCCAGCGGCACAGGTTGCCCAGAGAAATAATGTAGTTGCCTTCGTTGTGCATGGTCTTGGGCACAAAGAAGTCAGGCACCTTGGTGGAGGTGTCGCTGCTGCGCAGTACATAGATGTCGTCGCGCACCACCGGGGTGTTGAGCGGGGCACCGAGTTCTTTCCAGTCCGGGAACAATTCATTTAGGGCGCGTGGTTCGAATACGGCACCGGAGAGGATATGGGCGCCGACTTCAGAGCCTTTCTCGACCACGCAGACGCTGATTTCCTTACCGGCTTCGGCGGCCTTCTGCTTCAGTCGGCAGGCGGCGGACAGGCCAGCCGGGCCAGCGCCGACGATGACCACGTCGAATTCCATGTATTCGCGTTCCACAGGCTATCTCCTACTCAAGGCTCAACAGGCTTTTTTTCTAATGGGTGGAGGTTCGGTTTCGTCTTGCAGACAGGGCAAGACCCACCTCTCTCTCTAGGTGGCGCATTATATATAGACCACCGACAGCGTCCAATACAAACGTTTGTTTGAATTGCCCGCAGGCTAGATAAATCAAAGCAACGCGGCTTATGACTGACCATTTTGCCGTATTGACCAGAATAGGCGTTCCGGTCAAGATACGGTCGGTTTTGCGCTTACCGTAGGCAGACAGCAGGTTTCAAGAGCACGTCCAAAAGCAATGCAACGGCATGAACGGCGGGTACGCGTGCAGAGGGTGGCGCGCAGTTTACACGCCGCGATAGAGAATGACCTCCCAGTCACTCCTGACGAACGGTCTGCATTTTACTGTCGATTCGCCGCTGCGGATGTTTTTGGAGGTGCCCTTGTGTGCCGATGAGCATCAACCGCCAGGTTCGCCTAGGCGACTTTCTTTTCACCGGAGAGTAACGAGGAATCCATGAAGGTTCTTGTAGCTGTCAAACGCGTTGTCGATTACAACGTGAAAGTTCGCGTCAAGGCGGACAATTCCGGCGTCGATCTTGCTAACGTCAAAATGTCGATGAACCCTTTCTGTGAAATCGCTGTTGAAGAAGCGGTGCGCCTGAAAGAGAAAGGCGTCGCGACTGAAATCGTCGTAGTGTCCATCGGCCCGACCACCGCTCAAGAGCAGTTGCGTACTGCCCTGGCCCTGGGTGCCGACCGCGCCATCCTGGTCGAGTCCGCCGAAGACCTGACCTCTCTGGCCGTGGCCAAGCTGCTCAAGGCCGTTGTCGACAAGGAACAGCCCCAGTTGGTGATCCTCGGCAAACAAGCCATCGACAGCGACAACAACCAGACTGGCCAGATGCTGGCTGCACTGACCGGTTACGGCCAGGGCACCTTCGCTTCCAAAGTCGAAGTGAGCGGCGACAGCGTTGCCGTGACCCGTGAAATCGACGGCGGCGCCCAGACGGTTTCCCTGAAATTGCCGGCCATCGTCACCACCGACCTGCGTTTGAACGAGCCGCGCTATGCGTCCCTGCCAAACATCATGAAAGCCAAGAAAAAGCCGCTCGAGTCGCTGACTCCGGATGCCTTGGGCGTTTCCACCGCCTCCACCAACAAGACCATCAAAGTCGAAGCGCCGGCTGCACGCAGCGCGGGCATCAAGGTCAAGTCGGTGGCTGAACTGGTCGAGAAACTGAAAAACGAAGCGAAGGTAATCTGAACATGACTATCTTGGTAATCGCCGAACACGACAACAAGGTGCTGGCTCCGGCCACCCTTAACACCGTGGCTGCCGCCGCTAAGATCGGTGGCGACATTCACGTACTGGTTGCCGGCCAGGGCGCGGGCGCCGTTGCTGAAGCCGCTGCGAAAATCGCCGGTGTGAGCAAGGTTCTGAACGCTGACAACGCGGCCTACGCGCATCAGCTGCCGGAAAACGTTGCGCCGCTGGTCGCCGAGTTGGGCAAGGGCTACAGCCACATCCTGGCGGCCGCCACCTCCAACGGTAAAAACATCCTGCCGCGCGTAGCCGCGCAGCTGGACGTTGACCAGATCTCCGAGATCATCTCGGTCGAAAGCGCCGACACGTTCAAACGCCCGATCTACGCCGGTAACGCCATCGCTACCGTACAGTCGACCGCCGCCATCAAAGTGATCACCGTGCGTGCCACCGGTTTCGACCCGGTTGCTGCAGAAGGCGGTTCGGCTGCTGTTGAAGCCGTTGCGGCTGCTCATGACGCCGGCACATCCAGCTTCGTCAACGAAGAACTGGCCAAGTCCGATCGTCCTGAACTGACCGCTGCCAAGATCGTCGTTTCAGGCGGGCGTGGCATGCAGAACGGTGACAACTTCAAACACCTGTACGCCCTGGCCGACAAGCTCGGCGCCGCGGTTGGCGCTTCGCGCGCCGCAGTGGACGCAGGTTTTGTGCCCAACGATATGCAGGTCGGCCAGACCGGCAAGATCGTTGCGCCACAGCTGTACATCGCCGTCGGTATCTCCGGCGCGATCCAGCACCTGGCCGGTATGAAAGACTCCAAAGTGATCGTCGCGATCAACAAGGACGAAGAAGCTCCGATCTTCCAGGTGGCCGATTACGGCCTGGTGGCGGACTTGTTCGAAGCCGTACCCGAGTTGGAGAAGCTGGTCTAATCCAGTCGCTTCACTTATAAAGAGCCCGGTCGTATGACCGGGTTTTTTTTGCCCGGCTTTTTGCCTATCGGAGAAATGCACCATGCAATTGCGTCCCTGGACTGCGCTGCTGGGTTTCACACTGTTGCTGCCGACCTTGTCGCTGGCCGCCGGTAAATGTGACCGCCTGGTGATTACCGGCAGCCCGGATGCACCGCCTTTATTGTGGCGCGACCCGCAAGACCCTACGCGCCTGATTGGCGCCACCGCGGATGTGTTGCAGCAAGTGGCCAAGGACCTGGGTGTAAAGATCGATCTGCTTTACGGCGGCAAGCGCGCCCTGGCCCTGGATGAAGCGCGCAGCGGGCGCATGGATATGTTGGCCGATGCGCCGCTAAATGTCGGCGAGCTGGAAAACTTTGACTACATTCATCCAGCCCTGATGCAGAACGATTACCTGGTCTGGACGCGCAAAGACTCGACGCTGGCTTACGCCACGGCTGCGGATCTGCACGGCCATCAGGGCGCGGTGTCGGAACGCGCGCGGCTGAGCCGTGGTTTTGAAACCTTCGCGGGCCAGCAGTTGAGCCTGCAACGTTTTCCCACCTTGACCCCGGCGTTCCAGAAACTGCTGCTGGGCGAGGTGGATTATGTGCTGGCCGGGCGTTATTCCGGCATGGCCATGGCGCAGTCGTTGGGCATGAGCAATGACTTGGTCGCCCGCGATGTACCGGTCGATCAGCCCGGCCTGTACCTGGCGATTTCTCACAACTCGGCCTGTAATGATCCGTGGCTGCGCGGACAGCTGGCCAAAAAGATGACAGAATTGCGCGGGTCCGATGGGGTGCAAGCTGCACTGCAGCGCAATATCGAGCGCTGGAAGGCGCAATTGCAACAACCCGTCGGCACCCCAACAAAGTAGGGATTTTCAGTGACTCTTCGACCTCTTTTCGCGGCCCTCGCCGTTGTCGCTCTGGCGGGATGTGCAGCCGATCCTGCGCCGAATGAACAAATACGCCTTACTCAGCAGGCTCTCGAACAGGCCAGCGCCGTCGGTGCCAATGCCGATGACTCGCCCGAGCTGAAGCTGGCCGAGGATAAATTTGCCCGGGCCAGGGCCGACATGGCCGACCAATCCTTCAAACATGCGCGCATGCGTGCTGAGCAGGCCGAGCTGGATGCGCGTCTGGCCGAGGCCAAGGTGCTGACCCGCAAAAGCCAGGAACAACTGAACGTGCTCAATACCCGCATCACGCGCCTGCGCAAGCAACTGCAATTGGGAGATGCCCAATGAGCCTGACGATCCGAGGTCTGGGCTTTGCAACGTTGTTGGCCAGTGCGGTACTGGGCGGGTGTGCCAGCCATCCCAACAGCGAGCAGGCATTGCAGCAGGCCGGCAGCGACTTCCAGAAGGTCAAGGAAGATGCCAATGTGCTGCGCATCGCGCCCAAGGACGTGATCCGCGCCGGTGAATCCCTGGCCCGGGCCGACCGACTGTCCAGCTATTGGGGCAGCGGCAATGACGTCGTGCACTACGCCTACCTGAGCCAGCGCTACAGCGCCATCGCCCGCGAACACACCGAGCAGGCACTGAATGAAGAACGCGGCGCCAAACTTGAGCTGGAGCGTCAGCGCCTGCAACTGGCCCTGCGCGAAAGCAAATTGAGCAGCGTGCAGCAACAGGGCAAGTGGCTTGAAGAGCAGATCGCCAGTTTGGCCACTACCCAGACCGATCGCGGCCTGGTGATGACCCTGGGTGACGTGCTGTTCGACACCGGCGAAGCGGAACTGAAAAACTCGGCCAATCGCACCGTGCTCAAGATCGTGCAATTCCTGCAACTGAACCCCAAGCGCGTGGTACGCATCGAGGGCTACACCGACAGTACCGGTGGCGAACAGGAAAACCTCAAACTGTCGCGTGATCGCGCGCAGGCGGTGGCGGACGTTCTGGTAGATCTGGGCATTGATGAAAAACGCATCCAGGTCGAAGGCTATGGCGACCAGTATCCAGTGGAAGCCAATGCTTCCGAGCGCGGTCGTGCGCAGAACCGCCGGGTAGAAATCGTATTCTCCGACGCCAAGGGCCAGTTGGGCGCCGCCCGCTGAAGCCTTGGGCTGATTGACAAGGTGGGGCTCACCCCAAGAGCCTCAGGCTCTCAGGTGAGGTGTTCACTGAAGAGAAGTCGATACCCATGCCCCGTTCGCGGTGGGTCAGTCAGCCCAGCTGTCACTGACGCACCGCTATCGGGCCAATCGAATCGTCGCACCGCCCCTCCTGCTTTTTTCTGCATAAGCCTGAAAGCTCTCTCCACCACCCTTACAGTTTTTGCTGTCACTGCCAGCCGCGCTCGACTATTGTGGCAACTGTCCCCGTACACTTCTAAACTGTGCCGGTATGTTTCACACAAAAATAAAATGCCCGTGAAATCGAGTGCTGCGACATGACCAATCTTTTGCTCTACCAACGTATCGCTCAGCAGCTGGCTGAGGATATCCGGCGTGGTGTCTATCAACCGGGCGAACGGGTGCCTTCCGTACGCAAGATGAGCTCCCAGCTCAATGTGAGCCATGCCACGGTATTGCAGGCTTATGCCAACCTCGAAGACCAGGGGCTGATCAGGGCGCGACCGCAGTCCGGTTATTACGTACACCAGACCCCCGCGCTCACCGCGCCCACGCCGGATATCGCACGGGTCGAGCGTCCGGGGCTGGTCACGCGCAGCAGCATCATCCAGCAGGTATTGGGCGAGTCGCGCCGCGAAGGGGTTTTTCCCCTGGGCGCCGCAGTCCCGAGCGTCGATTACCTGCCGGTGCGCGCGTTGCATCAGCAACTGGCCAAGGTCACGCGTTTCCAGAGCCCGCGCGCGTTCAGCTACATGTTCAGTCCCGGCTTCGAGCCGCTGCGCCGCCAGGTCGCGATCCGCATGCGCGATGCCGGGGTGGTGGTGGACCCTTCCGAAGTGGTGATCACCCACGGATGCGTCGATGCGTTGCAGATGTCACTGCGCGTGCTGACTCGCCCCGGCGATCTGATCGCGGCGGAATCCCCCACCTATTACGGCTTGCTGCAATTGGCGGATCTGCTGGGCCTCAAAGTCATTGAGATCCCCAGCGACCCGTCCACCGGCATGAGCCTGGAGGCGCTGCAACTGGCCGCGAACCAGTGGTCGATCAAGGCGCTGGTGCTGACCACGCGGCTGAGCAACCCGCTGGGTGGCACCATGCCGGAGGAGCGTCAGAAGCAGTTGCTGCGCCTGGCGTCGGATTTCGATATTCAGATTGTCGAGGACGACATCTACGGCGAGCTGATGTTCGAGCTGGGCCGCACCAAGGCCCTGAAAGCCTATGATCGCCTGGATCGGGTGATCTATTGTTCGAGCTTCTCCAAGACGTTGTCGCCAGGGGTGCGTATCGGCTGGATGATCGCCGGCAAGTACCAGCAGGAAATCCAGCGCCTGCAAATGTTCAGCACCCACTCGGCCTGCAGCGTGACTCAAATGGGCGTGGCTGCGTACCTGGAGAACGGCGGTTACGACCGACATTTGCGCTACATCCGTCAGGAATACCGCAAGAACCTCAGCGCCTTTCAATTGGCGGTGCAGCAATACTTCCCGGAGGGCACGCAGATGACCCGTCCCACCGGCGGCTTCATCCTGTGGGTCAGTTTGCCAGGACGGGTCAATACCCAGGAACTGCACGTACGTGCACTGCAACAGGGCATCAGCATCGCGCCAGGGTTGATCTTCAGTAATACCGAGCAATTCAACCACTGCATCCGCCTTAACTGCGGCACGCCGTGGAACCGCGAGGCAGAGCGCGCGCTGATGACGTTGGGCATGCTGGCGAGCCAGTTGTGCCAGGAAACCGCTGCCGGTTTTTGAGCGCTGATGAGCGTGCAAAACAGGGCTATGCCGATAGCTGGCTAATCACCGCGCTTGTCATGGCGCGCACAACAAGCGAGCATATGGCCCTCTGCCTTTAATGCTGTAGGCGATATGACCTCGATGTTCCGAGCTGTTCTGGTAATTGGCCTGTTAAGCCTGTGCAACGTCCACACCGCGCTGGCGGCGGCGCCTGTGAGCGAAAACAAGCCGGCCGCCGGCAGTGAGCAGAGCACTCCCGCGAAAACGCCGGCTCCGGCAAAAAAAGCGCCTGCCGTGAAGAAAAACACCACCAACGCCAAGAAACGTACGGCGGCCAGGAAGGCCAAATCCGCCCATGAAGTGGCCGAGACCAAATTGCCACCGGCCCAATTGGACCTGTCGCTGCCCTCGGACATGGTCCGGCACCTGCAGCCGCTGGGCACCTTGCCGCAGCCTAAGAGCGTGCCACTGCTGCCGCCGATGTTCGGTGAGAAACCCACCGATAAAAGCGATTTCCAGATCAACGGACGTCTGCTCAGTAACGAAATGCGCCTGCAATTGCGCAATGAAGAGCGGCGCGAGGTAGAGGGTGCCGCGCTGGATTTCGAATTCAAACAGTAAGTGCTTCCTACCTTTGCAAGATGACCCTTCGACCATTTGTCGCGGACTGGTCGGTCACTTGGGTTTTCTGCATAAAACCCCTGTTGGACCATTTTAAAACGGCTGTTTAAGGGCGTAGTCTAGCCCGGCCATCCCTATTGAGTCGTCGAGGACCCACTGGTCATGAAATGCCGTGAAGGCTGTGGCGCTTGCTGCATCGCCCCCTCCATCAGTTCACCGCTGCCCGGTATGCCCAATGGCAAACCGGCGGGCGAACGCTGCGCGCACCTGTCGGTCGAACTGCTGTGCCAACTGTTCGGCCAACCGGAGCGACCGGCGGTATGCAGTGATTTCAAGGCTGATATCGAGGTGTGCGGCACCGACCAGGCCGATGCGATCCGCCTGATCGGCTGGTGGGAACAGATGACGGCGGCTTGATGGGCTTTACTATCGGAACTTCAACAATAAGGAATACAACAATGGGTTCGCTGAAACGAATAGCTGTCGTGTGCGGTTTTACGCTGGTATTTGCCGCCACTGCCCAGGCTGAGGATTGGCAGGTTGCCAAGGATGAAGACGGCATCAAGGTGTCCCTTAGCGAAGTCGCCGGCTCCAAATATAAGGCGTATCGCGGTGTGACCACGATCAAGGCGCCTGTCGCCAAGGTCCAGGCCCTGCAGGAAGATGTCGCCGGTGCCTGTTCGTGGATTCATGAGTGCAAGTCCCAGAAGCTGGTCGACAAAAAAGGCGATGAAGCCTGGACCTACACCCAGTTCAAGGCACCGTTCCCGGTGACCGACCGCGATTCTTACATCCATGTCACCACCACCAAGGATGCCGACGGCAACGTAACCCGCACGTTGCAGGGCGTGCCGACCTATAAGCCCGAAGAAAAAGGCTACGTGCGTGTTGCTCAAGTCGAGGGCTTCTGGAAACTGGTCCCTAAGGGAGCAAATGAGACCGAAGTGACTTACCAGGTGCACACCGAGCCAGGCGGCAGCGTGCCTTCGTGGCTGGCCAACAAGTTCGTGGTCGACGCGCCGTTCAACACCCTCAAGGCGCTTAAAGCGCGCGCGGAAAAATAAGCGCGATTGATCGGGTGCCCCTGCCTTGGGTGGAACGTTTGGCGAACCCCCAAGGTCCAGATAGAAGTGAGCCCACACATGGGTTTTATCGAGGAGGCACCGATGCAAACGTGGCAAATTACCTTCGTTGATGATCACGGCGTAAAAACCGTAGAGCTGTTCACCTGCGAACAAGAGCCCAGCCTCGAAGACGCTGCGCACATGATTCGCAGCAAACTGGTGCCGGTCGCCGCCGAGCTCGACCTCAATGACCTTGAGGGACGCAAGCCGGAGCCGACGGTCAAGATCCTCAAAGACCAGAACAGTATCCAGATCCTCGATATTTCTCCCTCTGCCTGAATATTCCCTGTAGGCCTGGCAAGCGCCTCTGGTGGAGGTGATTGCTTCGCGCTACTCTGCAAACGAGATCAGCGAATGAATCGCTAAGGTCTGGTCTTGTCAGCTACATGCTTGTTTTCCCGCGGTGAGGTCATTGCCGTAGCCTCCGCGCCAGCAGGGCGCGGGCTTCGGGGAGCACGGAAAGTCTATCCATCGGTCTTGAGGAGCACTTTTCATGAGCACAGCCTATCAAGAAGACATCAGCACCCACGTTCTGCGCCGCATGAAAGAAGGCGGTTTCGATTTCTCACGTTTCCACCCCATCGAGTTCTACGCGATTTTCCCGGATGAAGAACGGGCGCGCAGGGCGGCGGGCGAGTTTCGTGGAGAGTCCCTGAACGCCCAGGTCAGCGCGCGCGACGATGGCGCGTGGTACCTGGAACTGAGCAAGGTCATGTTTGCAACCTACGACGGCATAGGAGATTTCGAGCAGGACTTTGAAGCAGTGGTCGAGCCCCTCGGTGGCATTATCGAGGGGTGGGGCGTCAAACAGGAGGTGCGCGGTTTGCCGATGTAGTTCGACACTGCCCGCACTCGCAACAACACCACGCATCGGCTGGCCTTCGGGTCGGCCGATCTTGTTTGTGCCGCAGGCAATACCCGGAGCATTCTGCGAGCTCTTTTCATGCACCAAAAAAAAGCCACCCGAGTAGGGTGGCCGAAGGGAAGAGCGGAGCGCTGAAGGTCTGTTCAGCAGATGGTGGCGATTATCCGCAAGCTTTGCAGGCCGGTGAAATCAACTCTGACTATGCTCTTGATAGTCAAAGCCTGCATTGCGATGAAGCGCGCGACCACACACCGGGCAATCTGCGCACCAGTAAGGTGCGCATAGTGCTTCGTATTTATACAACTCGCTGATTCTTAAGTGTTTATGCCGATGGCACGGGCCTTGCGATGGTTCTGGCGTCCGAGTGACAAGGAGTACGGCATGATCCGCACTTATTACGACGAAATGTACGATGGGGCAGGGCAGGTCAGGCCTCACTACCGCGAATTCGCCCGCTGGCTGGCCCAGACCCCCGCTGAACTGCTGGCCCAGCGTCGGCGCGAAGCCGATTTGCTGTTTCACCGTGCCGGGATCACCTTCACCCTTTACGGGGATGAACAGGGCACCGAGCGCCTGATTCCCTTCGACACCATCCCGCGCAGTATTCCGGCCAGCGAATGGCGGATTGTCGAGCGCGGCTGCATCCAGCGCGTCAAGGCACTGAACCTGTTCCTTGCCGACCTCTATCATGAACAACGCATTATCAAGGCCGGGATCATTCCCGCCGAGCAGGTGCTGGCCAACGAGCAATACCAACTGGCCATGCAGGGCCTGGATCTGCACCGCGATGTGTATGCTCACGTCGCCGGGGTCGATCTCGTCCGTGATGGCGACGGCACTTACTACGTATTGGAAGACAACCTGCGTACACCCAGCGGCGTCAGCTACATGCTCGAAGACCGTAAGATGATGATGCGCCTGTTCCCCGAATTGTTCGCTGCCCAGCGTATTGCGCCGATCGACCACTACCCCAACCTGCTGCTCGACACCCTCAAAAGCGCAAGCGCCCTGGATAACCCCAGCGTGGTGGTGCTGACCCCAGGGCGGTTCAACAGTGCTTTTTTCGAACATGCTTTTCTCGCCCGGGAAATGGGCGTGGAACTGGTGGAAGGTGCCGACCTGTTCGTGCGCGACGATCACGTGTTCATGCGCACCACCGACGGTCCCAAGGCGGTGGATGTGATCTACCGCCGCCTCGATGACGCGTTCCTCGACCCGTTGGCCTTTAACCCGGACTCCATGCTCGGGGTGCCGGGCCTGTTGGCCGCCTATCGCTCGGGCAATGTGGTGCTGGCCAACGCCATCGGCACCGGGGTCGCGGATGACAAGTCGGTGTACCCCTTCGTCACCGACATGATCCGTTTTTACCTGGATGAGGAGCCGATCCTGCAGAATGTTCCGACCTTTCAGTGCCGCAAGCCCGACGAATTGTCCCACGTGCTCGCCCACCTGCCGCAACTGGTGGTCAAGGAAACCCAAGGGTCCGGCGGCTACGGCATGTTGGTCGGGCCGGCGTCCACGGCGGCGGAAATCGAAGCCTTCCGCGCCCGCATCAAAGCCAAGCCCCATGCGTATATCGCACAGCCGACGCTGTGTTTATCCACGTGCCCGACCTTCGTCGAGAATGGTATCGCCCCGCGCCATATCGACCTGCGCCCGTTCGTGCTGTCCGGCAAGGACACCCGCGTGGTGCCTGGCGGCCTGACGCGCGTGGCCCTGCGCGAGGGCTCGCTGGTGGTCAATTCGTCCCAGGGCGGCGGCACCAAAGACACTTGGGTCGTGGAGGACTGATGCCATGTTGAGTCGAACTGCCTCGGATTTGTACTGGATGTCGCGCTACCTGGAACGCGCGGAAAACCTCGCACGCATGCTCGATGTCAGTTATTCGCTGTCGCTGATGCCCCAGGACGGGCGCGGCGATGGCCTGCATGAACTGGCGATGCCGCTGCTGATCACCGGCACCCTGGAGGATTACCACGAGCGTCACGGCCAGTTACACGCCGAGCGTCTGCTGCACTTCTTTGCCCTGGACGCGGCCAACCCCGCGAGCATCTACAGCTGCCTGGGCGCCGCGCGGGCCAGCGCCCATGCGGTGCGTGGGCGAATCACCGCCGACATGTGGGAAAACATCAATGCCACTTGGCTGGATATTCGTGAAATCGCTCAACAAGGCCTGAGCCGCTATGGCATGAGCCGTTTCTGCGAGTGGGTTAAGGAGCGCTCCCACCTGTTTCGCGGCGCAACCTACGGCACCATTATGCGCAATGACGCGTTCCGGTTTATTCGCCTGGGCACCTTTATCGAGCGCGCCGACAACACTTTGCGCCTGCTGGATGCGCGGTATGAAATGGCCGGCGACCATGCCGACACGGTCACCGACGGCACCGCTCACGCGTACTATCAGTGGAGCGCGTTGCTGCGCGCGCTGTCCTCGTTCGAGGCCTACACCGAAATTTATCGTGACGCTCCCGGCGCCCGGCAAGTGGCCCAGTTGCTGCTGTTGCGCGCCGATGTGCCGCGCTCCCTGCGCGCCTGCAGCGAAGAGATCGATCAGATCCTCGCCAGCCTGCCCGGCCTGAACGGCCGCCCGGCACAGCGCCTGGCCGCAGAGATGGATGCGCGCCTGCGCTTTACCGCCATTGATGAAATCCTGGAGGAAGGCCTGCACGCCTGGCTGACCGACTTTATTCCCCTGGTCCGCCACTTGGGCGATGCCATCTACCATTCCTACCTGGAGGCGGCATGAGACTTTCGATCAGCCACGAAACCACCTACCACTACGAAGACCAGGTGCGCGCCAGCATCCAGTACCTGCGCCTGACGCCCCACGACAGCGAACGGCAGCAGGTACTCAGTTGGCAGCTCGACCTGCCGCGCCCGGTTCGCGCGCAGATCGACCCGTTCGGTAATATCCTGCACGTGTTGACCCTGGATGAGCCCCACGACGCCATCATCATCGGCGCCCGTGGCCAAGTGGATATCGATGAATTGCGCGAAGCCGAGCATGAGCAGCAGTCGGCCTATCCGTTCCTGCGCGGTACCCGCCTGACCGAGTCCGATGAAGCCCTGCGCGGCTTCGCGCGGCAGCACTGTCGTCAAGGGCGTGACCGCAGCGCGCTGATCGACCTCATGCACGCGCTCAACGAGGCCATGGTCTACACGCCCGGCGCCACCGAAGTCGACACTTGTGCCGCCCACGCGTTCGCCGGCCGCGCGGGCGTGTGCCAGGACCATACCCATGTATTCCTGGCCTGCGCACGCAGCCTCGGTATTCCGGCGCGGTATGTGTCGGGGTATTTGTACAGCGAGGACAGCACGCACCTGGCCAGCCATGCCTGGGCCGAAGCCTGGTTGGACAACGCCTGGTACAGCTTCGACGTGACCAACCGTCTGGCCCGGCCGGAACGCCACCTCAAGCTGGCGGTGGGCCTGGACTATCTTGACGCCTGCCCGGTTCGCGGCATGCGCCGAGGCGGTGGGCATGAACAAATGCACGCCAAGGTATCGGTGGCGCCGATGCCCGTGATTTCAGTCCAGCAGCAATAATCGGGCACCGCCGCGAAGCTCACCGGCCAAACGAAGGTCATTGCTGAGATTTACCGCTGCTGCTTACGCTCCGCCATGTGCTTCAGATAGCCCACCAGCAGGTCCAGCTCAGGATCCGGCAACACGCTGGCGGCGAACGCCGGCATTTTTGCCTGTGGCCAATGCCGCAGGCTTTGCGGGTCGCGGATGTAGCGCTTGAGGAAATCCCCGGCGAAATATTCCGTTGGGTTGTAGGGAATATTCAGATCCGGCCCCACCTGCGCATCCCCCGCGCCGTTGAGGCGATGGCATGCCAGGCAGTTTTTCTGAAACAGCGTAAAACCCTGATTGACCGGATCGTCGGCCGCCAGCTGCGGGTCGGGCAAGAGAGCCGGAAAGCGCTCTGCCACGGTTTTTAACTGCTTGATGCTGGAAATCTGGAACGGCCATTGTTCGGGGCTGACAGGCCCGGCCTGCGGGTCGGTCCACACCAGGTAAAACGGCCCCGCGCTGGGTTTGCCGTCGGCGAGGGCGGGCCAGGGGTGCGCCGGGTCCTCCACCGCCAGCCAGGCGCGGGCGCCGTGGCTCTGCAGCAATGGGCCAGCGCTTAACTCGGCGGCGAAGCCATCCAGTGCAACGGCTTGCACATGGTGCTCCGGCTTCAAGCCCTGCAGGAGCACCGCCATGGGGACTGCGCGATAAGTCATGGCGTGCTTGTAGGAAACGTCATCAGCGATGCGCACCGTCTGTGCATCCGGATGCGTGAGCAAGTCGGCGGTCTGCCAGGTCTTTCTCTCGTGATCGAGTTCGAGGGTCAAGGATGCCGCCGTAACCGGCAGGGCAATCAGCACGAGGAGAAGAGCGAGGATCGATTTCAAGAGGAGCGCTCGGTAAGAAGGGCGACAGCGCTCACGATACCGGAAAAACGCGCGTAAAAAGACAGCCCCTGCCACGGCATCGCTTTACGCGAAGACCCGACAGGTGCTGCCAAAAACTGCAATCCTGATGCAGTGAGTGCACAGAATACGGGGGCTGAACGATCACCCAATGACCTTGGTCAGGTTGGGCAGGATCAATATCAGTGTGGTGGCGAACAGAATGAGTCCCGCCTGACGAACTTTCGAATGCTTGAACATGGCTGACTGCCTTTTGTTGTTATTCCTGAGCGTCAAATACGTGCCGTGATATTTCAGTATGGCGCAGTGACGTGTCGCTTTTCTTACAACTGCCCCGGCAAAACCCGGCAGCAACTTCTTACTGATTGAACCTTAGAGCCCTCGTTCTTCCTCGCTTAGATCCATTTCGTATCAGCTAATCAGCATTTCTGCTTAAAAAGGCATGAGGCACAACGCCATCTTGGCGCCAATGCCTTGGCTAGACAGCTAAAACGATTAATCCGGCAATTAGCTTAGGAACCTACCGTTCGTCCGAGCGTGAGGGTCAAAGGCCGTGAGCGCATCCGTCATTGAAACCGTGTCAATCGGGCTTAAGGTAAGGGCTCATATGCACGTTTCGAGGATGTCATGACCCAAGCTCTGATCTTTGATGCGATACGCACGCCCCGTGGCAAAGGCAAGGCTGATGGCGCCTTGCACAGCGTCAAACCGGTCAACCTGGCCGCCGGGTTGCTCACGGCGCTGGCGCAACGCAACGACCTCGACACTCGGCAAGTGGATGACATCGTGCTCGGCTGCGTGACCCCGGTGGGCGACCAGGGGGCCGACATCGCCAAAACTGCCGCACTAGTCGCCGACTGGGCCATCAGCGTCGCCGGCGTGCAGGTCAATCGCTTCTGCGCCTCGGGCCTGGAGGCGGTCAATCTGGGCGCGATGAAAGTGCGTTCAGGTTTTGAAGACCTGGTGGTGGTCGGCGGTGTCGAATCCATGTCCCGCGTGCCCATGGGCAGCGACGGCGGCGCCTGGGTGCTCGACCCGCAGACCAACCTGCACAGCCATTTCACCCCCCAAGGTATCGGTGCGGACCTGATCGCCACGCTGGAAGGGTTCACCCGTGAGGACGTCGATACCTTTGCCTTACAGTCTCAGCAGAAAGCAGCCAGGGCCCGTGCGGACGGTTCTTTCAGCAAGTCGCTGATCGCGGTGCAGGACCAGAACGGCATTGTGCTACTGGATCATGATGAGTTTATCCGCGCCGACTCCACCCTCAAGGGGCTCGGCCAGCTCAAACCCAGTTTCGAGATGATCGGGCAGATGGGCTTCGACGCCACCGCGTTGCGGATCTACAGCCATGTGGAGCGCATCCACCATGTGCACACGCCGGGTAACAGTTCCGGCATCGTCGACGGTGCCGCGCTGATGCTGATCGGTTCCGAGTCCAAGGGCCGGGAGCTGGGCCTGCAGCCACGGGCGCGCATTGTCGCCGCAGCGGTGACCGGCACCGATCCCACCATCATGCTCACCGGCCCCGCTCCGGCCACCCGCAAGGCCTTGGCCAAGGCCGGTTTGCGTGTGGAAGACATCGACTTGTTTGAGGTCAACGAAGCCTTCGCCTCGGTGGTGCTCAAGTTCATCAAGGACATGGGCATCGACCCGGCGCGGGTCAACGTCAATGGCGGCTCGATCGCCATGGGTCATCCGTTGGGCGCCACCGGCTGCGCAATCCTGGGCACCTTGCTCGACGAACTGGAGGCACGCCGACAGCGCTACGGCCTGGCCACTCTGTGTGTGGGCGGTGGCATGGGTATCGCCACTGTAATCGAACGTCTCTGAGCCTTAGGAATTAGTCATGACCGATGCCATTCGTTACGAAATAGGCCAGGACCGGATCGTAGTGCTGACCCTCGACCTGCCCGGCCAGAGCGCCAACACCATGAACGCTGTATACCGAGAGGCCATGGCCGCCACCGTCACACGGCTGGAAGCGGAAAAGGACCACATCGCCGGCGTGGTGATGACCTCGGCCAAGAAGACGTTCTTCGCCGGCGGCGACCTCAACGAGTTGATCAAGGTCGAGAAGGCCGACGCCAAGGCGTTCTACGACGGCGTGCGGGTGCTTAAGGCGCAGTTGCGTCGCCTGGAGACCTTGGGCAGGCCGGTGGTGGCTGCCATCAATGGTGCGGCACTGGGCGGTGGCTGGGAGATTTGCCTGGCCTGTCATTACCGCATCGCCCTGGACGATCAATCGATACAGTTGGGGTTGCCGGAAGTCACCCTGGGTTTACTGCCCGGCGGCGGGGGCGTGGTACGCATGGTGCGCCTGCTGGGCCTGGAAAAAGCCCTGCCGTATTTGCTCGAAGGGAAAAAAGTGCGGCCGCAGCAAGCACTGCAGGCCGGTTTGGTCCATGCGCTGGCCACGGACCGCGAGGCGATGCTGGCCCTGGCTCGTGCCTGGATTCTTGCCAATCCCGAGGCCAGACAGCCCTGGGACCACAAGGGCTACCCGATCCCCGGCGGGACACCGTCGCACCCCAAAATCGCGCAAATGCTGGCGATTGCGCCATCGATCCTGCGCAGCAAAACCCACGGCTGCTTCCCTGCGCCGGAGAAAATCCTCTGCGCCGCCGTCGAAGGCGCCCAGGTGGACGTCGAGACCGCTCATCTGATCGAAACCCGCTACTTCACCGAACTGGTCACCGGGCAAGTGGCTAAAAATATGATCGGCACCTTCTGGTTCCAGCTCAATGACATCAACGCCGGCCGTTCACGCCCGCAGGGTATTGCGCCTTGTGTGACGCGCAAGCTCGGCGTGCTCGGCGCGGGCATGATGGGCGCGGGTATCGCTTATGTCAGCGCCAGTGCCGGGATCGACGTGGTGCTCAAGGACATCAACCTGGCGGCGGCCGAGAAAGGCAAGGCGCATTCGGCGGCCCTGCTCGACAAGAAGCTCGGCCGTGGGCAATTGAGCGCTGAACAACGCGAAAGCATCCTGGCGCGGATCCATCCTACTCAAGATGACAGCGACCTGGCCGGCTGTGACCTGATCATTGAAGCGGTGTTTGAAGACCGCGAACTCAAGGCGAGCGTGTCAGCCGCTGCCCGACGTGTGGTGGGGGCCGACGCGGTGATCGCATCCAACACCTCCACCTTACCCATCAGTGGCCTGGCCACGGCGGTGCCGGACCCGGCCAGGTTTATTGGTCTGCATTTCTTCAGCCCGGTGCACAAGATGGCGCTGGTGGAAATCATCAAGGGCGCGCGCACCTCGGATGAAACCCTGGCCCGCAGCTTTGATTTCGTACGCCAGATCAAAAAAACTCCTATCGTGGTCAACGACAGTCGCGGCTTCTTCACCTCAAGGGTGTTTGGCACGTTCACCAGCGAAGGTATCGCCATGCTGGGCGAGGGCGTGGCCGCGCCGTTGATCGAGATGCAAGCGCGCAAGGCGGGCATGCCGGTAGGGCCGCTGGCGGTGTCCGATGAAGTCTCCCTCAGCCTGATGAACCATATCCGACAGCAAACCGCCAAGGACCTGCAGGCCGAAGGTAAGGCGATGCGGGCCCATCCAGCCACAGCGCTGATCGACCTGTTCGTCAATCAATTCAAACGGCCAGGCAAGGCCGCCGGCGGCGGTTTTTATGAATACCCCAGTGGCGCGCAGAAATACCTCTGGCCTGAGCTTAAACAACGTTTCGAGCGGCCCGAACAACGGATTGCATCCCAGGACGTGCGCGACCGGTTGCTGTTTATCCAGGCCATCGAAACCGTGCGCTGCGTGGAGGAGGGCGTGTTGATGTCCACGGCGGACGCCAATGTGGGCTCGATCCTGGGCATCGGCTTTGCCGCGTGGAGCGGCGGCGCGCTGCAATTTATCAATCAGTACGGCCTGAACGACTTTATCGCCCGCGCCCGCTATCTGGCCGAACAGTATGGCGAGCGGTTCACACCGCCGGCGTTGTTGCTGGAGAAGGCCGCGCGCGGGCAGCGCTTTGTATAGGTGCGGCGGGGGCTTGCTTTGCAGGTAGGTTTGCAGGCAGGCTTGAGGTGTTCAATATTCCCATCGCCGTGTCAGGTATTTTTTATGTCGCTACGCGTCTGCATCCTGGAAACCGATATCCTGCGTCCAGGCTTGATCGATCAGTACCAAGGTTACGGGCAGATGTTCAAGCGCCTGTTCGCCAAGCAGCCGATCCCTGCCGAGTTTGTCGTGTACAACGTGGTGAACGGAGAATACCCGTCGGACGATGAGCGGTTTGACGCCTACCTGGTTACCGGCAGCAAGGCCGATTCCTTCGGTACCGACCCGTGGATCCAGACGCTCAAAACCTACCTGCTAGAGCGTTACAAGCGCGGCGACAAATTGCTGGGCATCTGTTTCGGTCACCAGTTGCTGGCACTGCTGCTGGGTGGCAAAGCCGAGCGCGCCACTCAAGGCTGGGGCATGGGCATCCATGATTACACGCTGGATGCCAAGACCCCCTGGATGAGCCCCGAGGTGCCGGAACTGACCCTGCTGATCAGCCATCAGGACCAGGTGACCACCTTGCCGGAGGGCGCCAAGGTCATTGCCTCCAGCGAGTTTTGCCCGTTCGCCGCATACCACATCGGCGATCAGGTGCTGTGCTTTCAGGGCCACCCGGAATTTATCCAGGACTATTCGCGCGAGTTGCTGGAGATTCTTCAGACAACCTTGGGTGAAAAGGTGTACTCAAACGGTGTGGCCAGCCTGGCACGCGAGCACCACGGCGTCACCGTAGCGGAATGGATGATGCGCTTCGTGGCGCACACGCCCGAGGCCGAAGTTAAAGCCATCCCGAGCGCTTGAAACTGGCCCATAGGCTGGTGCATCCCACCGCAATCAGCCCGAGCACCGCAAAGTAGCCGTAGTGCCATTGCAGCTCGGGCATGTTCTGGAAATTCATCCCGTAAATCCCTGCCACCGCAGTGGGGAACGCCAGGATCGCCGCCCAGGCGGCGAATTTGCGCTGCACCACGCTCTGGCGCGACGCCTCCAGCAACACCCCGATCTCGATGGTCTGGCTGGCGATGTCGCGCAGGGTGGTGAGGTCTTCCATCTGCCGCGTGACGTGGATCTGCACATCGCGGAAGTACGGGCGCATGTTCTTGTCGATAAACGGGAAGCTCAGCTTTTGCAGTTCCTGGCTGATCTCCACCATCGGCGCCACGTGACGTTTGAGCCGCAGCACATCGCGCCGCAGGCTGTGCAGGTTCTGGATATCGCGTTCGCTCAACGAACTGCACAGCACATTGCGCTCCAGCTCATCGATCTCGGCGTGAATCGCCTCGCTGACCGGCTGGTAGTTTTCCGTGACGAAATCCAGCAGTGCATACAGTACGAAATCTTCCCCATGCTCCAGCAACAGCGGCCGCGCCTCACAGCGCTGGCGCACAAAACCGTAGGACGCCGAATGACCGTTGCGCGCGGTGATCACGTAACCGTTGCCGGCGAAAATATGGGTTTCAATAAATATCAGTTTGCCGTTCTCGCGCACCGGCGAGTAAGTGACGATAAACAGCGCGTCACCAAAGGTTTCCAGCTTGGGACGGCTGTGTTTTTCCAAGGCATCTTCGATGGCCAGTTCATGCAGGTTGAACTGGCGTTGCAGGTTGGCCAATTCCTGGGCGTTGGGCTCTTCCAGGCCGATCCATACAAAATGGCCGGGTTTGGCGGCCCATGCCGCGCCTTCGTCAAGGGTGATATCGGTGACTTTCTTTCCGGCGCTGTACACGGCGGCCGCAACAACTCTACCCATGGTGCTGATCACTTCTTATAGGAGGGGACAGATGTTGGGCAGCTTAGCCTGAATGGCGTTCCGTTGGCGCAGCGAGCAACCCCAGCCCTGCAAAGGAGACGGGATTACACGCTGTTCAGTTGCCCATCCATTGCCTTGATGCACGCGTCCATCTGCGCCTGACAGGCTTGCATCAAGGCTGGGATATCCTCCGAGGTCATGCCAACGGTAGGAATAGGTGGCAACGAGCGTATGAGCACATCACCGCTGTTCCAGCGATTGAGTTGCATATGGGTGACGTAATTGCTGACACATACCTGCACGATGGGCACGCCGGCGGCAATCGCCATATGAAACGCGCCTTTCTTGAAGGGCAGCAGGCCCTTGCCCAGGTTGCGCGTACCTTCCGGGAATACCCAGATTGACGTGTCTTCGTGTTGCAGTGTGCGTGTGGTGGTAAGCATCGCCCGGCGCGCCTTGTGCGCATTGCCCCGGTCGATCAACACATTGCCCGCCAGCCAGAACAACTGGCCGAACAAGGGCACCCATTTCAGGCTCTTCTTGGCGATGCACACGGTACGGTGGGGCACCACGGTGCCGAACACGAACAAGTCATAGTTGGACTGATGGTTGGCGATAATCACGCAGGTGCCCGGTTTATGGCGCAGCGAGTCGACATCGGCCTTCACCTCCAGCCCCAGCAACCACATGGCAGGCACCGCATAGAGACGGGCGCACAGGCGGCTGTTGTCCGGGTTGAACGGTCGGCAGACGCCGATCAGCACGCCCAGCACCCCGGCGACTATAAAGTGCAGGCTCATCAGCACCATCCGTAACAGAAAAAGCATCCACATGGCCTATCGAAACAAAAGGGGGCGCAGTGTACGGATGTGCACTGTATTCGGCAATTGGCGCTATAGAGTGAGGAGATGGGCGATGTTTGAGGGCATGTTTCTGTATCTGTCAGAGACCCCAGCCTAGAGCGGCGGGAGTTTTTTTCAGATATGGCTGTAAGACAAAGCCCGACGCAAGGTCGGGCTTAGACGCACGCAACGAAGGACTTAGCTCAGAATATGGCCCTGATCCTGGATAATCGCCTCGTCCAGCGCTTCCAGCAGCGCTTTGCGGACTTTCAATTTGGTGTGCTTGTGGGCGTTCATGTTGATCTTCTTCAATTGCCGTGCAGCTTCCAGGGCTGCTGCGTGCAGTTCTTCGGGGGCGACCACCTTGTCGAGGAAGCCGGCCTGCAATGCGCCCTGCGGGTCGAACATCTCGGCGTTGATCACCGAGCGATGAAACGCCGATTTGCGCAGACGGTCCCGCGCCAGCTCGATGCCGGCGTGGTGCATGGTCATGCCGATCATCACTTCGTTGAGGCCGATGCTGAACGGACCTTCGACACCGATCCGATAATCCGCCGACAACAACAGAAATGCGCCCTTGGCAACCGCATGCCCAGGGCACGCCACAATCACCGGGAAGGGGTGCGACAACAGGCGCCGCGCCAATGTGGAGCCCGACGTCACCAGGCCGATTGCTTCTTTAGGGCCGGCGGTCATCACCTTCAAATCGTAACCCCCGGACAGAATTCCCGGCGTGCCGGTGATCACCACCACCGCCCGATCCTTCTCGGCCTGGTCCAGCGCTTCGTTAAACGCACTGACCACCGCAGGGGAAATGGCGTTGACCTTGCCGTTGCTCAAGGTCAGGGTCGCGATACCGTCTTCGAGGTGGTAGGCAATCAGCTCACTCATGACGCGGTTCCTTGTAGGGCTTGTTATAGAAGAATGCAGCAGACGTTACCCACCGCGCCCGCCCGGGTAAAGCGCCATGACTGACTGCCCAGTCAGGCTTTTCACGCGTGCCCAAGCGTAGACGGCCTGCGGCGTGGCGCGGCAAAGCCTTACGACCGGCATCAGCAGTGCCCGAGAATGGCACAATCGCCACCCCTCGCCGGGCAGGCTCCGGCATAGCCGGCTAACCGCATGAATATTCTGAAAAAAACCTTTGCCATCAGAAAGGCTTTCGACTACATTAGCGCGCCTCGACAGACTGAACTGGTTTGACGAGATACGGTGAAGTGTCCGAGTGGCTTAAGGAGCACGCCTGGAAAGTGTGTATACAAGAAATTGTATCGAGAGTTCGAATCTCTCCTTCACCGCCACATTCTACAAACACAAACCCCTGGTTTCTTATAAAGAGCCGGGGGTTTGTGGTTTCTGGGGTTCGCAAATACAAGGTCCGGCACGCTAGGTAGTGCCCAGCCCCTGTCTCGTCACCGACTTTTTACAATCACCCCTCGCATATAGTCATTCAAGTCCCGCAGATCCTGAACGCTCCATGCGTGCGCCGGCAGCTTTACACCATTTTCCTGCAAGGTCCTCGGAATCAAGTTGCCATTTGGGCGAAGGATGACTGACGCCACGATAACACCTGGGTATTCATTTAAACGTTGCTTGAAAGCCGGTGTGGTCAGGTCAGGCGTGGGCGGGGTGCTTTTTCTCGCTAAAGGGCCCGTCGCTTTGAGGTCTGGCCCGTGGCACATAGAGCATCGCTGTAAAAAGAGGGATTTGCCGTTGGCAGTGTCTGCGGAGGCGAGTGATACCTGGGACAGCGACAGCATTCCCAGTGAGGCGATGACGAGCATTTTCATGTGGCTGCAGCCCTATTATCCAAAGCAGATCCGAATTCCATTTTCTAACCGCCCGATGGGTGCCAAGCTTGGTGTGAGAAGCCCGCATTCCTGCCGGTGTACCGGGCGATTCATACTTTAACTTGTTTGTTGTACCTCCTGCGCCTCACCCGGATTGCGTAAATGACCACTCGACCGAAGCCCACACTCAACCTGCGTAGCCTGATTCTTATTTTTGTCCTGTTTTCTGCCGTTGCGACGCTGGCCAACAGTTTCTGGGTGATGTTCAAGATTCAGAAGCAAGAGCTGATTGAAAATGCACTGGACGCCAACCAGGCCTATGCCGCCCGTATTGCTCGCAGTGTCGAGCAGGTACTGAACGCCGACCTTGATAAGTTGAAGTACGGTTCAGCCGGGATTGGCAAAACGTTTGGCGACAACAGTGCGTTGACTCGGGAAGCCAAACGCCTGGTTGAGCAGGATGCCAGTTTCAACTCCGTACTGGTCGCCGACGCGAACGGCACCATCGTTGCTTCTGCCCCCCGAAAGCCTTCAGCTCAACGGCCGTACGTTGCAGCACAAAGAGCCCCTGAGTCTGCGCACGGCGAAAATCAGCAACGCCTTCAGATCCATCACCGGCAACCTGGTGGTCTTTATCTCTCATCCCATATTCGATGTGAAAGGGCAGTACCTGGGCTTGATCGGCGGCACTATTCGGCTGGAGCAGAGCAATACCCTTCAAGCCCTCATGGACACGAATGTGCGTAAAGACGGCGCGCATTTCTACTTGATCGATGGCGCCCGCCGGGTGCTCTATCACAATTATCCCGAGCAGATAGGCAGCGTGAGGGGCGCGGATTTGATCGCCGATGCATCGCTCAAAGAGGCCGCGGGCACATTGCAGGCTGTGGATGAGCACGGTGTGGAAATGCTCGCCGGCTTTGCTCAAGTGCCCAGCAGCGGGTGGGGCGTGATCTCGCAGCAGCCCCTGGAAAATATCCAGGCAGTCCTGCGCCGGACAATGATCAAAATCGCTCAAGGTATCGCGCCACTGGGGCTGTTCGGGATCATTCTGATCTGGTGGTTGGGGACCAGAATTTCGGCCCCGTTGTCGCGGCTCGCCGACTGTGCCAAACGCTTGGACACGCCGGACAGTTATGCGCGCATCAGCGCTGTACCTGCGCGCTATTTTGAAAGCTGGCAGATCCGCAGAGCGTTGTTGCTGGGGGCAACCCTGTTGCAGGAAAAGATCGGCAAGCTCAATCAGCAGGCCCACACGGATACCCTGACAGGGCTGGCCAATCGCCGTGCGATGCAGGACGTTCTGTCGCTCTGGCAGGAGGCGGGCAAAGCGTTCGCCGTGGTGTCCATCGACATTGACCATTTCAAGCGCGTCAACGATACGTTCGGGCACGGCGTGGGGGATGAAACGCTGCGTGCCGTTGCTCAACTCATGCAACAGAATTCACGCGCCAACGACCTGCCTTGCAGGGTAGGTGGGGAGGAGTTCGTCCTGTTATTGCCGGGCAGTTCACTGCACACAGCGGCCGACGTTGCTCAGCGGCTGCGCGCCTCGATTGAGGCAGCCAGCATCGAGACCGTCGGGCATGTTACGGTCTCACTCGGGGTGGCTTTGTGGCGTGCTGATGGCGAGTCGATAGCTGCCGTCCTCGAGAGAGCGGATCAATTGCTGTACCAGGCTAAGCAAGGCGGACGCAATCGCGTGGTGGTTGAGCCGGTGCCGGACTGAGCTGCGGCCAGGCGCTCAATGCCGGTGTCGATGATGCACATCCGGAAAGTGCGCGTGGCTATGCCTGAGCGGGCTGTGCACATGCACATGGCTGTGAGGCTCTTTCGGGTCCCATTCAAAGGCATGTTCATGCTGATGATGTTCGTCATGCACATGCCGATGGCCGTGTTCCGTGGCTTCGTGCTGATGTTCGTGGGCGTGGCGTTCGGTCAGGTGCAGCCACACGCCTGCCGCCATTAATGCCGAGGCGATCCAGAACGCGTTCGATACCGACTCGCCCAGCGCCAGAACGGCCAGGACCGCTCCGAGGAAGGGGGCGGTGGAGAAGTAGGCCCCCGTGCGCGCGCTGCCCAGGCCGCGCAACGCCAGTACAAACAGCACCAGGCTGATGCCGTAGCCGAGCAAGCCCACCAGCAGGATCGGCGCCAACTGTGTGGCCGCCGGCCATTGTGCGCCGAGGTAAACGGCCAGGGCAGTATTCACCAGGCCGGCGATCAGGCCTTTGATGCCGGCGATAAACACCGCATCGGAGGCAGAGACCTTGCGCGTCAGGTTGTTATCGATGCCCCAGCACAGGCAGGCCAGCGCGACCGCCAGCGGCCCGCTCCAGTCGTGACCGGCGCCGACGCCGTCGGACCACGACAACACCAAGCCGCCCAGCACAATCGCGATCATCCCCAGCACGATACGGCGGTCGGCGTTCTCTCGGAACACGAGCCAGGCGATCAGGGCGGTAAGTACCGATTCCAGGTTGAGCAGCAGTGAAGCGGTCGCGCCTGCGGTGCGGATCAAACCATACATGAGGGCAACGGGGCCGAGGATGCCGCCGAAGAGGATGGCGCCCAGCAGCCAGGGCCATTCAAGGGGCTTCAGCCCGCTGGGCCGCCAGCCGCGATCGCGGATCAGGCGTACCACGCCGAGGCCGAGGCCGCTGCCGAGGTACAGCAAACCGGCCAGCAGGAGGGGCGAGAGGCCCATGCCGAAATGTTTCGCGAGCGGGGTGCTGGCACCGAACAGGGCGGCGGCGCAGAGGGCGTAAACGATACTGAGGTTCATGGGCCATCCTCGAAAGGTCGGCCCATGATACGTCGCGGGCGTGGGCGAGCGCCCGGGCGATTTAGTGCGCGGTTTTCAGCTTGACCACATCACCGGAGATCTTGGTGGTGTAGCCGCTGAGCACCCAGGCCCAGAACCATTTTTCCTGCACTTGGGTATTGATCAGCGCGTCGCCGCCTTTAGCCTGGATGGCGGCTTGCTGCGCGCGCACGAAACGGCTGTTCTGACCGATCGGGATCAGGCCGAACAACATGATGCCGGTGGCGCTGGCTTCGCTGTGACCGAGCACGGTGTATTGGCTGCTGTCGTACTGTGGGGATTTGATGGCGGTGCCGGTGCAGCCGGCCAGGGTGAAACCGAGTACTGCTGCTGCAACCACTTTGCTGACGTACTTCACTGTGTAACTCCATGAACTAAAGCCCAGGATTCAATTCCTGGGGGCGCGTACTGTAATCGCTGCTCTGACGAATTGAAACGAATCTGAACGATTAGGCTCGCTCACGCCGCGCTGGCTAAACATGCAGCCACGCCAACCCGCCCAGCACCATGGCCCCGCCTGCGGCCGCGTACGAAAGCCGCTTCAACCATTCCTTCCTCGTCAACAAAGTAATTGCCGCCAACGAAATCGCGATCTGAATCGCAGTCATCGCCTGGGCCCAGCGGTGGTGCCGATGCAGCGCCTGCTCGGATTTTTCATCCCACTCCCGTGAAGTGGCTTCAAGCTTTTCTGCCTGTTGGCGCACGGCCTCCTTCTGGTTTTTGTAGCGTTCGATCTCTTCCCGGTAATGCGCGGCATCCACGCCGGGGATATGGGTGGCCAGCTCCGCCAGGTTTTGTCGGCTGGACTTGGCCTGGTAGTAATTCCACTGGTTGGCGGCTTCGGTCTTGATGATCGCGGCGTTGTTCTTGTCCATCGCCGCTTCACTCTCGGTGGAACCGGCCTGGTAGCTGAGCATGGCGCCGAGGGTGGCCATCAACGCGGTCATCACGGCGATGCGACTGGCGAAACTATCCCCGCGGGCGTGGGCGTGTTCGGTGGTGTGTTCGATATGTTTTTCGTGGGGGCTCGGGACTTCGAAGGCTTCGGACATGGCGGCGTCTGTGAACGGCGTGAGGGATACTGATTCTTCACCAGCCAAGCTGTCGCGATCCTGTACGCGACGCGGGATCAACCGCGCCCTAAAGGTTGCCCGCGTGTCGGTGTCACCGTTATTGTGCTGAACCCTTTTAGTCGTTCTCCCAAGGATCCGTTGTGATGAATGCACCGCGTACCGCTGTCCCGATCAAGGCCGTGATTTTCGATATGGACGGGTTATTGCTGGATACCGAAGGCATCTACACCGAAGTGACGCAGATTATCGCCGAACGCTACGGCCGTACCTACGACTGGGGTATCAAGCAGCACATCATCGGGCGTGGGGCTCAGGACCTGGCTGAATACGTGGTCAAGGCGCTGGAACTGCCGATCACTCCGGCCGAGTTTCTGCAGATCCGCGAACCGCTGATGAGCGAGCGTTTCCCCAAGGCCCTTGGCATGCCCGGCGCTGAGGCTTTGGTGCGGCACTTGAAAGCGCACAACATCCCGATTGCCGTGGGCACCAGCTCGTCGCGCAATTCGTTCGGACACAAGACCACCTTGCACCGCGAGTGGTTTGCGTTGTTCGACACCATCGTCACGGCGGACGACCCGGAAGTCGGCGCGGCCAAGCCCGCGCCGGACATCTTCCTCACCGCCGCGCGCCGCCTGGGTGTCGACCCCAAAGATTGCCTGGTGTTCGAAGATTCGCCGTTCGGCGTGACCGCTGCCAAGGCCGCCCAGATGACTGCCATCGCCGTGCCCGATGAAGCCATGGCCGACAGCAAATACCACCACGCCGACCAGATCATCCGCAAGCTCGCGGACTTTGATCTGGCGGCCTATGGCTTACCGCCGATGACCTGAATCGACACGGTCAACAGGTGAGAGGGGCAAGCCCCTCCTGCACTGGGTCAGGCGCTGAAGCCACCGTCGATGGTGAGGCTCGCGCCTGTGATATACCCCGCTTCCGGCCCCGCCAGATACGCCACAAAACTGGCGATCTCCTCCACATGTCCGTACCGCCCAATGGCCATCAAGCCGATCAGGCTCTCGGCAAAGTCGCTGTTGGCCGGGTTCATGTCGGTGTCCACCGGCCCAGGCTGCACGTTGTTAATGGTGATGCCACGCGGCCCCAGGTCTCGTGCCAGGCCCTTGGTCAAACCGACCAGCGCGGCTTTGCTCATGGCATACGGCCCGCCGCCACCGAAGGGCATGCGCTCGGCGTTGGTGCTGCCGATATTGATCACGCGGCCGCCTTCGCTCATGTGCTTGGCGGCTTCCTGGGTGGCGATGAATACGCTGCGCACGTTGATCGCGAGGGTCTGGTCGAAGTCTTCCAGCGTGAAGTCTTCCAGCGGGGCGATGGCCAGCACGCCGGCGTTGTTCACCAGAATATCCAGAGGGCCGAATGCCTCGACGGTGGCGGTGACCGCGTTGCGGATCGCGGCGGCATCGGCGCTGTCGGCGTGAATGGCCAGGGCTTGGCCGCCGGCGTTGATCACGCTGTTCTGCAAAGCCTCAGCCTTGGCCGCCGAGCTGACGTAAGTAAAGGCCACGGCAGCGCCTTGGGCGGCCAGGCGCTGGACGATCGCGGCGCCGATGCCGCGCGAGCCGCCTTGGATCAAGGCGACTTTGCCGTTGAGGGTGTGTGCAGTCATGTCGATCTCCTGTCTGTTCAAGGCGGTATGCCTTGTGGTTGCAGCCGAGTATCGACCTCGCTCGCTCAGGCCGGTAGACCGTGATTGCTATAGTCTGTGTAAACCAGAAGTTTAGAGTGGGGCGATATGGAAAGCTTTGGCAGTATCGAATGCTTTGTGCGCAGCGCCGAAGGCGGCAGCTTTGCCGAGGCTGCGCGGCACTTGAGCCTGACCCCTGCGGCGGTGGGCAAAAGCGTGGCCAAGCTTGAAGCGCGCCTCGGTGTGCGTCTGTTTCAGCGCAGCACGCGGCGCCTGACCCTCACCGAAGCCGGCAAGCTGTTCCTCGATGAAGTCAGCGGCAGCCTTATCACCATCCAGAACGCCGTAGCCAACCTGGCCAGCGCCGAAGGGCGGCCGGTGGGCACACTCAAGGTGAGCATGGGCACTGTGTTCGGCAATCGCTATGTGATGCCATTGTTGGCGCGATTCATCGAACGCTTTCCGGATATCAGCCCGGACTGGCACTTTGATAATCGCCAGGTAGACCTGATCGGCCAGGGCTTCGATGCGGCCATCGGTGGTGGCTTCGAACTGCCTCAGGGCGTGGTGGCGCGCAAACTGGCGCCAGCCCATCGAGTGTTGGTGGCGTCGCCGGGTTACCTGGCCACACGCCCGCTGGTGCGAGGGCCCGAAGACCTGGGGCGCTGCCTGGGCATCCTGATCCGCTCGCCGCAAACCGGCCGCGTGCGCACCTGGCAGTTGACCGGTCCCGAGCGTGAACAGCGCCCCCTCACACTCAAACCGCGCATGACCCTGAGCGACTCCGAAGCCGCCTGCTGCGCCAGCGCCCAGGGCCTGGGCATTGCGCTGGTGAGCATGCCCATGGCGGTGCCGTTTCTGGACAGTGGCGCGGTGGTGCGGGTGCTGCCTGAGTGGTATGTGGACGATGGCAATATTTCCATCTACTACGCCGAGCACAAGCTGCTGCCCGGCAAAACCCGGGCCTTTGTGGATTTCATCATCGAGCAGTTTGCCGAACAGCGTCTGGGGCAGCGGTTCAGCGCGGTTTAATCGAATCGTGGGCCTATCGCCCGAACATCCCCGGCCAGCCGATCACCTTCTTCGGCCTTGGCGTGGCATAGGTCCTGATCTTCGACGTCGACAACCCCAGGCGCACCAGCGATTCGGCAATAGTCACCGCCGCCGTTACGCCGTCCACCACCGGCACGCCGGTGCGCTGGCGAATCTGCTCATCCAGCCCGGCCATCCCGCCGCAGCCGAGGCAGATTACCTCGGCCTTGTCGTCGTGGATGGCCCGCTCGGCCTGGCGCACGATGGCCTCCATGGCGGCCAATGGGTCTTCTTCCAGTTCCAGCACGGCCATGCCGCTGGCGCGTACCGAGGCACAGCGCGCGTACAGGCCGGCCAGTTTCAGGCGGTCTTCGATCAATGGCACGGTGCGGTCCAGGGTGGTCACCACCGAGTACGCATGGCCAAGAAACATGGCAGTGCTGGCGGCCGCTTCGGTGATGTCCACCACCGGCACGTTGAGCAACTCCTGCAGGCCTTCGCGACCGTGTTCGCCGTAGCCGGCCTGGATGACCGCATCGAACGGCTGGTCATAGGCCATCACGCGGTCCATCACGGCGATGGCAGCCAGGTAGCTTTCGAAGTTGCCCTCCACCGATTCGGCGCCGAAATACGGGGTGAGCCCGACAATCTCGGTGCCCGGTGCCGCCACGGCCCGCGCCTGTTGGGCAATGGTTTCGGTGATGGAGGCGGTAGTGTTGACGTTGACCACGAGGATGCGCATGGGGTGTCCTTGATTAATGACTGACGTTATCGACTGCAATGCTTTCGCCGCTGACATCGGCATAGAAAGGCTGGCGCTTGGCGATCAGCCGGTACAGCAGCCCTGCAATACCGGCGCCAAACAGCCAGGAAAACGGCGAGACACTGGCGAACCCCGGCAGCAAGGCGAGCAGGATGGCGATCACTGCCGCCGGAATAAACGCCGCCACCGCGCGCAAGTTGACCCCACGGCTGTAGTAATAGGCGCCCAGCGGGTCTTCGCTGTAGAGCTGCGGCACGTTCACCTGGCTTTTACGGATCAGCCAGTAATCGACCATGATCACGCCATACAGCGGCCCGAGCAGAGCGCCCAGGCCCGAAAGGAAGTACACGATCACCAGCGGGCTGTTGTAGAGGTTCCACGGCAGGATCAGCACCGCCACGGTGGCGCTGATCAGCCCGGCGCGGCGGAAATTCAGGTACTTGGGCGCCAGGTTGCTCAGCACAAAGGCCGGCGCGACGAAGTTGGCCATGATATTCACCGCCACCGTCACGATCATGAAGGCCAGGCAACCGAGCACCAGGAACAGGGTGTTGGGGATCGCCGCGATGATCTCGGTGGGGCTCTCGATCACTCGACCATTGAGCTGGAACTGCCCGCCGCACAGCAGTACGGTGATGGCGGCGAACACCAGGATATTCACCGGCAGGCCCCAGAAGTTGCCGACCACGATGGTCCTGCGGCACGGCGAGGACCGCGCGAAATCGCAGAAATTGAGAATCAGCGTGCCGTAGATCGACAGCCACAGCGCGCCGCCGGCAAAGATATTGCGCCACATCTCACCGCCGCTCAGCGGCTCGCGGACCGACCAGGCAATATGGCCGTCCACCTGGAAGTACATCCAGCCGGCCAGGGCGGCCATGGTCAGCAGAATCACCGGGCCGGCAAACCCTTCATAGCGCCGCACCATTTCCATGCCATAGGCCAGGATCACCAGTTGCACGAACCAGATCGCCACGAAACATACCCAGCCCAGGGTCGACAGGCCGAGGATCGAGTTGTGGTCGTAATCGGCAAAGCCTGGATGAATCGCTGTCAGCAGCACGCGGAAAACCACCGAAGCCAGGTAGGTCTGGATACCGAACCAGGCAATCGCGATCACCGCACGGATCAACGCCGGTATCTGCGCCCCATGGATACCGAAGCTGATGCGGCTGATCACGGGAAACGGCACGCCGGTTTTTTGCCCCATGTACCCCGACAGGTTCATGAAGAAGTACACCAGCGCCGCACCGATCCCCAGGGACAGCAGTATCTGCCAGCCGCCCAGGCCCAGGGCGTATAGGCCGATGGCGAATGAATAGTTAGCGATGTTGTGCACGTCGTTGGTCCACAGCGCAAAGATGCTGTAGCGCCCCCAGCGGCGGCCTTCCACCTTGGTCGGCGCCAGGTCCTTGTTGTGCAGGCGCGGGCTCAGCACCAGCGGGCCAGGGCTCATGGCCTGATGGTTCACGGCGCAGGAGGGCAGATCCAGTGCGATGTCATTCGAGAGGCTTGTACGCATTCCGGCAGGCTCCAAGGCATCTGCAGCAAAGCCGCGGATGGCAAAGTGTATGTAGGTTTTGTATTTATTGTATACAAAGCGCTTTTCACCTTAAGCCACATGCGTGCCAGTTTTGGATCTATCAAAACTGTGGGTAATTTCGTTTTTATAGGTGGGATAAATAACTATCTGAATTCAAAGCGATATAAATTGACCGTTTGAACAGCTATTTATTTTTCTGTTGAGGCAGGGCTATTCGCCAGTACGCAGGATGATGCGGAACCGGTGTTACGTTATGGTGCGGATTTCTGAGAATTGCACACATAAATGGCACCTATGGTTACAAATGTGTGTACATCAAAAAGTTAAACTCAAAACAAATGTGGGAGGGGCTTGCCCCCGATAGCGCAGTGTCAGACAGCGCTAAGCTGGCTGATCCACCGTTATCGGGGGCAAGCCCCCTCCCACCTATTTAACTGCGTCAGCCCTTAGGCTTTGCTGATGATATTCCCGGCGTGCAGCCCGCATTCTTTCTGCGTGGCTTCTTCCCACCACCAACGGCCTTCGCGTTCGTGTTGGTTCGGTAACACCGGGCGGGTGCATGGCTCGCAGCCGATGCTGATAAAGCCGCGTTCGTGCAGGCTGTTGTAAGGCAGCTCCAGCATGCGGATGTAGCCCCAGATTTCTTCGCTGCTCATCTGCGCCAGCGGGTTGAACTTGTACAAGGTGCGTTCCGGGGTGGAAAACGCTGTGTCGATTTCCAGCACCGCCACCTGGCTGCGAGTGCCGGGGCTCTGGTCGCGGCGTTGGCCGGTGGCCCAGGCGCTGACGCCGGCGAGTTTGCGGCGCAACGGCTCGATCTTGCGGATACCGCAGCACTCGCCGTGACCGTCCTTATAGAAGCTGAACAGCCCCTTTTCCTTGACGAAAGGTTCCAGCTTGCTCTGGTCGGGCGAGATCAGTTCGATGTCGATCTTGTAGAACTCACGGACCTGTTCGATAAACCGGTAGGTCTCCGGATGGAGGCGACCGGTGTCGAGGCTGAACACCTTGACGTTTTTGTTCAGCTTCCAGGCCATGTCCACCAGCACCACATCCTCGGCACCGCTGAAAGAGATCCACAGGTCGTCGCCGAACTGGCTGAACGCCAGTTTGAGGATGTCCTGGGCGGATTTGTTGGCGTAAGTCGCGGCGAGTCCAACGACGTCGAAGGCTTGGTTCATCAGCACGGTTCCTGCAGGTCAGTGGCGCTGAGCGCTCTATAGGTGGGCGATGGTACCAAAAACCGTCCTGCGTTGCGGCCACGGGCTTGAATCGCTAGAGTTCGGCAGTCCTTTTGTTCGCTCAACCAATAACACCAATATGGAGTGTCTCGTGGAAATCGCCTGCCTTGACCTGGAAGGGGTGCTGGTGCCGGAAATCTGGATCGCCTTCGCCGAAAAAACCGGCATCGAATCCCTGCGGGCCACCACCCGGGACATTCCCGACTACGATGTGCTGATGAAACAGCGCCTGCGCATTCTCGACGAACACGGCCTGAAACTCGCCGATATCCAGGCAGTGATCGCCACCCTCAAACCGCTGGAGGGCGCCGTCGAGTTCGTCAACTGGCTGCGCGAACGCTTCCAGGTGGTGATCCTGTCCGACACCTTCTATGAATTTTCCCAGCCGCTGATGCGCCAGCTGGGTTTCCCGACCTTGCTGTGCCACCGCCTCATCACCGACGAGACCGATCGCGTGGTGAGCTACCAACTGCGCCAGAAAGACCCCAAGCGCCAATCGGTACTGGCCTTCAAGAGCCTGTACTACCGCGTGATCGCCGCCGGCGATTCCTACAACGACACCACTATGTTGGGCGAGGCTGACCAGGGGATTTTGTTCCATGCGCCGGACAATGTGATCCGCGAATTCCCGCAGTTTCCGGCGGTGCATACGTTCGAGGCGTTGAAGCAGGAATTTATCAAGGCGTCGAATCGGTCGTTGAGTCTTTAAAGCTTTCAGCGCGACTGAGGGCCCCATCGGTGCAAGCCCCGATGGGGCGCAAGTTAAGCCTGAGCCTCAATTGCCTGCCAGCAAGCTTTCGTAAGGAATGCGCAGGCCTTCATGTAGGCGTTTGATCATCGACAAGCTCAACTTGCGCTTGTGATTCAGCACTTCGGAAACACGCCCGCTCGTACCAATGAAAGGCTCAAGATCGCGGGCTGTCATGCCCAACTGCTCCATGCGGAATTTAATCGCTTCCACTGGATCCGACCCAGGCATCGGGAAGTGTTCGGCCTCGTATTTCTCGATCAAGATGGCCAGGATCTCCAGTTCATCACCTTCGGGCGAGCCGGCTTCTGCGCCCCATAGCTGCTCGACGCGTGCGAGCGCGGCGGTCAGATCTTCCTGACTATGAATGGGTTTGATGTTCATCAGATGGTCTCCGCATTGATCTGATCGTAGTGCGCATGGGTTCCCATGAAACGTATGAAGCCAAGTTGTCGCTGATAATCGATAGCCATGATCACTCGATACTTATTGCCGCCCACGTTAAATACAACTCTGCCACTCTTCAGAATGCTTGCTGTCCTGAGCTGTGCTTTCAGCGCTTGCGGTGTCGGATAAATGGCCTGTTCCATGTGGCGATACCATTCGGTGAGGGGGGCTTTTGCATCGGTATGAGCGGGATGGCTTTCCCAGAATGTTCGCAGGGTGGACCGCGCAATTATTCTCATCGCCGCATCCTCCCAATTTGGGAGATGATAGGTGCGGTCAAGGGGATATGCAAACGAGGAAATGATTTCTGGCAAGCAGACAGTCGCTTCATGTGGTCCTTCACAACCGGCGGTGGATAGTCGGATTTGGAACCTATCCTCCCCCTCGAACCCAGTCCAGCGCGGTTCTGATTCAGGCTTTTTCCAGTGGGAGAGGGCTTGCCCCCAGTCGACTCCCCAGCCTCTACAACCCTTCCAACGTCCGCAACAACACCGCCACCTTCGTCAACGACTCCTGATACTCCGCCTCCCACTGCGAGTCCGCCACGATCCCGCCCCCGCCCCAGCAGCACACTTGCCCGTCCTTGACCAACAGGCTGCGGATGGCAATCGAGCTGTCCATCTCGCCGCGTACGTCCAGGTACATCAGCGAGCCGCAGTACAGGCCGCGCCGGGTCGGTTCCAGTTCATCGATGATCTGCATGGCGCGGATTTTCGGCGCGCCGGTGATGGAGCCGCCGGGGAAGCTGCCGGCGATCAGGTCCAGGGCGTCCTTGTCGTCGGCGAGGGTGCCGATGACGCTGCTCACCAGGTGGTGCACGTTGGGGTAGCTTTCCAGGCTGAACAGCTGCGGCACGCTGACCGAACCGGTGCGGCAGGTACGGCCCAGGTCGTTGCGCAGCAGGTCGACGATCATCAGGTTTTCCGCGCGATCCTTGGGGCTGGCCAGCAGCTCCGCGGCGTGGGCGGCGTCTTCTTCGGGTGTGTGGCCGCGCGGGCGGGTGCCTTTGATCGGGCGGGTTTCGACCCGGCGCTCGCTGATGTGCACGAAACGTTCCGGCGACAGGCTGAGAACCGCGCCCTGGTCGGGCAGGCTCTGGAACCCGGAAAACGGTGTCGGGCAGGCTTCGCGCAACGCGCAGTAAGCGGCCCAGGGATCGCCGCTGCAGGGGGCGCGAAAGCGTTGGGCGAAGTTGACCTGATAGCAGTCGCCGGCCTGGATATAGTCCTGGATGCGCACGATGGCCTGGCGGTACGCCTGCGCCGTGATATCCGGCGTCATCGGCCCCTGGAGCCCGAAGGTGGCCGAAGTGGCGACGGGCACTTGAGTGAACTGCGCCATCAACCGTTGCCGTTCGCTGTCGATCAGGGCCGGATGAAACACCAATTGGCTGGTCTGCGCCTGGTGATCACTGACCAGCGCCCAGGCATACAGGCCCAAGCGTGCATCCGGCAGATGCAGATCGTCTACCGCCAGGGTCGGCATCTGCTCCAGATGCCGGCCGAAGTCGTAACTCAAATAGCCGATCAAACCGCCGGCGAACGGCAGGTCATATCCTACCGGCAGGTCGGCCTTACCCAACTGCGTAAGGTTTTCCCGCAGGCGTTGCAGGAAATGCTCACCGCTTTCGTCAGGCGATACCGTCAACGTGGTTTCCGGCCAGGCGCTGAGCAGGTCATAGCGGCCGCGTTCGGCCGTCGGGCGGCCGCTGTCGAGCAGCACCGCGCCGGGGGCGTGGCGAATCGCCGCGAAATACTCAGCGGGGTTGGCCCGGTAGGGCAGCGGATAAACGGTGCAGGTCGACATGCGGGGTGGATCAGCCAGGACGCGGGGGAGGGGATTGTAGTCCCCTGTAGGATTTGCTCCTAGAGGGGATGTCGGGGATAGACAGTTCGAAGGCCGGATCAGCCTTCAACGGGCGGAATATGGCCGAACATCGCCTGCACGAACTTCACCCGCTCTTCCACGGTTTCCGTCACGCCGGCAGCCTTCAGTTCTTCCAGCCGCGCCTCTACCGCATGGGTACGCAAGGTCAGGCCGCAGTCGTTGGCGATCTGGATATTCAGCCCCGGCCGTGCATTCAGCTCCAGGATCAGCGGGCCTTTTTCCTGGTCGAGCACCATGTCCACGCCGATATAGCCCAGCCCGCACAGTTCATAGCAGCCCGCCGCGAGCTTCATGAAGCCGTCCCAGTTGGGCAGTTGCACGCCGTCCACCGCGTTAGTGGTGTCGGGGTGTTTGGTAATGATGTTGTTCAGCCAAGTGCCGCGCAGGGTCAGGCCGGTGGCCAGGTCGACGCCTACGCCGATTGCGCCCTGGTGCAGGTTGGCCTTGCCGCCGGACTGCCGGGTCGGCAGGCGCAGCATGGCCATCACCGGGTAACCCATCAGCACGATGATGCGGATGTCCGGCACGCCTTCGTAACTGATGCTTTTGAAGATCTGGTCGGGCACCACGCGGTATTCGATCAGCGCGCGGTCGCGGTGGCCGCCCAGGGAGTACAGCCCGGTGAGAATGCTGGAAATCTGATGTTCGATCTCCTCGTGGCTGATGATCTTGCCGGACACCGTGCGGTAGCGCCCTTCAAAGCGGTCGGCCACCACCAGGATGCCGTCACCGCCGGCGCCCTGGGCCGGCTTGATCACGAAATCGCTGCGCCCGCCGATGATCTCGTCGAGCTTGTCGATTTCCTTTTCGGTGGAGATCACCCCGTACATTTCCGGCACATGGATGCCGGCCGCCAGCGCCCGTTCCTTGGTGATGATCTTGTCATCCACGATCGGGTAGAGGCTGCGCTTGTTGTACTTGAGCACGTAGTCGGCATTACGCCGGTTGATGCCCATGATCCCCCGCGCCTCCAGGGCTTTCCAGGTCTTCCAGAAGCCGAACATTACGAATCAGCCTTGAGGAAGGCCTTGAACCGCACCAGTTCGGTCAGGCGATAGCCGCGATAACGACCCATGGCCAGCATGAAGCCCACCAGGATCAGCAGGATCGCCGGGAAGGTGAACACAAAGTAGATCAGCTCCGGCACGCTCATGATGATGTGTGCCAGGGACGCAGCGAACAGCGTACCGATCGCCACTTTCAGGGCATGGCTGGCGCCGCGTTCTTCCCAGGTAATCGACAGGCGTTCAATGGTCATGGTCAGGATCACCATCGGGAACAGCGCCACCGACAAGCCGCGCTCCAGCCCCAACTTATGACTGAACAGGCTGATCGCGGCGATCAACACCACCACGAACGTCAGCACCACCGACAGCCTCGGCAGCATCTGCAGTTTCAAGTGTTCCAGGTACGAGCGCAGGGACAGCCCCAGCGCGGTGATGATGGTGAACAACACAATCCCGAAGCCCAGCTGTGTTTCACGGAACGCCAGGGCGATCAGCACCGGGGTGAAGGTGCCCAGGGTCTGCAGGCCGATCAGGTTGCGCAGGATCAGGATCACCAGCACGCCGATCGGGATCATCACCATGATCATGAAGGTCTGCTGGGTCTGCAGCGGCAGGCCGTACAGCGAGTATTCGAGGAAATTGGCGTCGGTGTTTTCGTCGGTCAGCTTGGCCAGGCGAATCGCGTTCATTTCGCTGTTGTTGAGGCTGAAGGTGACCATGGCTTTCTTGCCGCCATCGACGGTGATCAGGTTTTCATCGCCGGTCCACCACAGCAGGCGGTCGGCGGGCAGGCCCGGTTCGCCGGTTTCCGGGTTGAAGTACAGCCAGTCGTTGCCATTGAAGCTGCGCAGCCACAGTTCCGGGGTTTGCGGTTGGTCGGCGACCAGGCGGATGGTGTGGACTTTTTCCACCGGCACGTGGGCGATGGACAGCAGCAGCTCGACGATCTTGGCTTTGTGCGGCGTCGAGGGGTCGCCCGCCAGCAGTAGCTTCACATTGTCATCGTTGAGGTTATTGGTGCGCTTGATGGCTTCGGTGATAAAGGTCTCGACGTCGGCCGAGTGCTGGCGGATCGGCGCCAGCAGGGCTTCGGCGGCGATTTTTTCCGGGCCTTCCACGGCGATGCTGTCACGGAAGGTCGGGCCTTTGATCTTGGCTTTTTCGCCGCTGTAGCGCTTGGTCAGCACCAGGCGGTAATACAGGGTCTGGTTGCCCTTGGCCCGGCGCGCCGACCAGGTGACCTTGCGATTGCCGTCGATGCGGTTGACGCTCACCCCGTAGTTATTGGAGATGAAGCTCTCGTTGAGGCTGACGAAGTCACGGCTCAACGGCGGCACGAACATCTGGATCTTGACCGGGTCCTTGGGGCTGGCGACGAACTCGACCTTGGCGTCGATGTTCCACAGGTCATCCGTGGCGTCCTCGGTCACGGGGATCCCCAGCACGAAGATCTGGTAGGCGGTGACCGAAATGCCCAGCACCACCAGAAGGGTGATGAGGATTTTCAGGTGCAGGGTCAGAGAGCGCATTCGGTTTACTCGGCGGTATGAGCGTCGGCGGCGCAGGCAGGTTTGCCTGCTGCATATTTAAGACTGGGGTCGACCAGCGCATCAAAGCGTTTGAGTGCTTCGGAGCCGATCAGCAGCGGATATTGGAAAGCGCTGCGGTCAGTCAAGTTCACTTCTATGCTGCGTAAAGCGGTGCCCATGCAGATATCCAGGGCAATCACCGGGCGGGCGGTGTAGTTCTTGTCCTCATCGGGGTCGTAGTCACCGGCGCGGCGCTTGATCTTGCTGACGCGGGCCAGGGGGCGTTCGATGGGGTGGGAATGGGCGGTGTCGATGGCCAGGTAGAAGCGCACCCAGGATTCGCCGTTGCGTTTGAAACGCTTGATATCGCGGGCGCTGAGGGAGGCGGTCTTGGCACCGGTGTCCAATTTGGCGGCGACTTCCAGGTCGATACCGGCCAATTGGGCATATTCGTTGAGGCCATACACGGTCTTCTCGGCGGCGGCGCCGAGGCTCGGGATGGACAACAGGCAAAACATTAGGGGGAGGGGCTTGAGTCTCATAGATCCTGACGCGGTGCAGTGCGATGTTCATTCATGGCGACTGGCATGACTGCGCAATCTCTGGTGCGCCGTTTCATCAAGCGATGTCAGGCAAAGGCGGCGGGCATTCTAGCATGATGCTTTTCTGGCGCCAGCGCTGGCAGCCGGCCATGCTCCTAAGCGACACGTCGAGGTTATTAGACGATTGTCGACAATATGCATTTATTCTTTGACTAAGCGTGATTGATTGGCTAGTTTTTGCCGCATTGGTTTTCAAGGTGTCGACAATATGCCGGTTCAATCAGAACTTCCGACGGTGGCGTCAGACGAGTCCCAAACGATGTCGGAGAACGTCTTTCGGCGGATCCAGGCAGCCATCGTCAAAGGTGAGATCGCCCCCGGCAGCAAGATTTCCGAACCGGAGCTGGCGCGCACCTACGGCATCAGCCGTGGCCCGCTGCGTGAAGCGATCCACCGCCTGGAAGGCCAGCGCCTGCTGGTGCGGGTGCCGCACGTAGGCGCGCGGGTGGTTTCGCTCAGCCATGCCGAGCTGATCGAACTGTACGAAATCCGCGAATCCCTGGAAGGCATGGCCTGTCGCCTGGCCGCCGAGCGCATGACCGATGCCGAGATTGAAGAGCTGCGCCAGGTGCTGCACACCCATGAGCGGGACGCGGCGTTCCAGGCCGGTGTCGGCTACTACCAGCAGGAAGGCGACTTCGACTTTCATTACCGCATCATTCAAGGCGCGGGCAACCGCACGCTTACCCAGATGCTCTGCGGCGAGCTGTACCAGTTGGTGCGCATGTACCGCATCCAGTTCTCCACCACGCCCAACCGCCCCCGCCAGGCGTTTGCCGAGCATCACCGCATTCTTGATGCGATTGCCGATCGCGACGGCGAACTGGCCGAGTTATTGATGCGCCGGCATATCGGCGCTTCCAAACGCAATATTGCCCGTCATTTCCCAGGCGGCGCCCCTGATAGAGGTGAGTCATGAGTTCGAACAACAAAAGCACACCCGGCCAGCGCTTCCGTGACGCGGTGGCCAGCGAGCACCCGTTGCAGGTCGTCGGCGCGATCAACGCCAACCATGCGCTGTTGGCCAAGCGCGCCGGCTTCAAGGCCATCTATCTCTCGGGTGGCGGGGTGGCCGCCGGTTCCCTGGGCGTGCCGGACCTGGGTATCACCGGGCTGGACGACGTACTGACCGACGTGCGGCGCATCACCGACGTGTGCGATTTGCCGCTGTTGGTGGATGTGGACACCGGCTTCGGTTCCTCGGCCTTCAACGTGGCGCGCACGGTCAAGTCGATGATTAAGTTCGGCGCGGCCGCCATTCATATCGAAGACCAGGTGGGCGCCAAGCGCTGCGGCCATCGTCCGAACAAAGAAATCGTATCCCAGCAGGAAATGGTCGACCGCATCAAGGCCGCCGTGGACGCGCGCACCGATGACAGTTTCGTGATCATGGCGCGCACCGATGCCCTCGCCGTCGAAGGCCTGGAGTCCGCGCTGGAGCGTGCCGCTGCGTGCATCGAAGCCGGTGCCGACATGGTGTTCCCGGAAGCGATCACCGAGCTTGAGATGTACAAACTGTTCGCCGCGCGGGTAAAAGCGCCGATCCTGGCCAATATCACCGAATTCGGCTCGACCCCGTTGTACACCACCGAACAGTTGAAATCTGCGGATGTTTCCCTGGTGCTGTACCCGCTCTCGGCCTTTCGCGCCATGAACAAGGCCGCCGAAAACGTGTACACCGCGATCCGTCGCGACGGCACCCAACAGAACGTGATCGACACCATGCAAACGCGCATGGAGCTTTACGATCGCATCGACTACCACACCTTCGAGCAGAAGCTCGACGCGCTGTTCGCCGCCAAGAAATAAGCGCAGCGCCTCCCTGATAATTACAAAATTGGAGAAGAACCATGGCTGAAGCAAAAGTATTGAGTGGCGCCGGCCTGCGTGGCCAGGTGGCCGGGCAGACTGCACTGTCCACCGTGGGCCAGGCCGGTGCCGGCCTGACCTATCGCGGCTACGACGTGCGTGAATTGGCCGCCGACGCGCAATTCGAAGAAGTCGCCTACCTGTTGTTGTACGGCGAGTTGCCGAGCAAAACCGAATTGGCGGCCTACAGTGCCAAGCTGAGCACGTTGCGCGACCTGCCGCAGGCGCTCAAAGAAGTGCTCGAACGTATCCCCGCCGACGCCCACCCGATGGACGTGATGCGCACCGGTTGCTCGTTTCTGGGCAATATCGAGCCGGAAAAAGACTTCGGCGCCCAGCGCGATGTCACCGACCGCCTGCTCGCCGCATTCCCGGCGATCATGTGCTACTGGTATCGCTTCAGCCACGACGGTAAGCGCATCGACTGCGTGAGCGACGAGCCGAGCATCGGCGCTCACTTCCTGCATCTGCTGCACGGCAAGAAACCGAGCGAGCTGCATGAAAAAGTCATGAACGTATCGCTGATTCTCTACGCCGAACATGAATTCAACGCCTCGACGTTCACCGCGCGGGTCTGTGCCTCGACCTTGTCGGACCTGTATTCCTGCGTCACCGCCGCCATCGGTTCCCTGCGCGGCCCGCTGCACGGCGGCGCCAACGAAGCGGCGATGGAGATGATCGAGCGCTTCGCCTCGGCCGAAGAAGCGGTGGAAGGCACCCTCGGCATGCTGGCGCGCAAGGACAAAATCATGGGCTTCGGCCACGCGATCTACAAAGACAGCGACCCGCGCAACGAAGTGATCAAGGGTTGGGCGAAAAAACTCGCCGATGAAGTAGGCGACACCGTGCTGTTCCCGGTCTCCGAAGCCATCGACAAAACCATGTGGGAACAGAAGAAACTGTTCCCCAACGCCGACTTCTACCATGCCTCGGCGTACCACTTCATGGGCATCCCGACCAAGCTGTTCACGCCGATCTTCGTGTGCTCGCGGCTTACAGGATGGGCGGCCCACGTATTTGAGCAGCGCGCCAACAACCGCATCATCCGTCCAAGCGCCGAGTACGTCGGCGTGGAGCAGCGCAAGTTCGTGCCAATCGAACGTCGCTGAATGGGAATACCGACGATCCCGAAGTGGAAACCGGACCCAGTGTGGGAGGGGCAAGCCCCCTCCCACATTTAAGTCGCATTTCAATTTTGGATCGGCGCAGGTCTTCCTTTTGCAATCACCGTGACCGAGTCCTGACGATGAACACTGAATTTCGCAAACCGCTGCCCGGCAGTCGCCTGGATTACTTCGACGCCCGTGCGGCGGTCGACGCCATCCGTCCCGGCGCCTATGCCACGCTGCCTTATACCTCTCGTGTACTCGCCGAGAACCTGGTGCGCCGTTGCGAGCCTGCCACCCTCAACGCCTCCCTGAGCCAGTTGATCGAGCGCAGGCGCGATCTGGATTTTCCGTGGTTTCCGGCGCGTGTGGTGTGTCATGACATTCTCGGCCAGACCGCACTGGTCGACCTCGCCGGCCTGCGCGATGCCATCGCCCTGCAAGGCGGTGATCCGGCGCAGGTCAATCCGGTGGTGCCGACACAGCTGATCGTCGATCACTCCCTGGCCGTCGAAGCCGGTGGTTCCGACCCGGACGCGTTCGAGAAAAACCGCGCCATCGAAGACCGTCGCAACGAAGACCGTTTCCACTTTATCGAATGGACCAAGAAAGCCTTCAAGAATGTCGACGTGATCCCACCGGGCAACGGCATCATGCACCAGATCAACCTGGAGAAAATGTCCCCGGTGATCCAGGTGCGCGACGGCGTGGCGTTCCCCGATACCTGCGTCGGCACCGACAGCCATACCCCGCATGTGGATGCCCTGGGCGTGATCGCCATCGGCGTCGGCGGCCTGGAAGCCGAAAGCGTGATGCTCGGCCGCGCGTCGTGGATGCGCCTGCCGGAAAGCGTGGGTGTGGAACTGACCGGAGAACTGCAGCCTGGCATCACCGCCACCGATATGGTGCTGGCGCTGACCGAGTTTCTGCGTCAACAAAAAGTGGTCGGCGCCTGGCTGGAATTCTTCGGTGAGGGCGCGTCCAAACTGACCCTCGGCGACCGCGCAACCATCTCCAACATGGCCCCGGAATACGGCGCCACGGCGGCGATGTTCTACATCGACCCACAGACCATTGCCTACCTCAAACTCACCGGCCGCGAAGACCAGCAGGTCGCGCTGGTCGAGCAATATGCTCGCCATACCGGGTTGTGGGCCGACGATCTCAAGGGCGCGCAATACGAGCGCGGCCTGACCTTCGACCTGTCCAGCGTGGTGCGCAACATGGCCGGCCCGAGCAACCCGCACGCCCGCGTCGCCACCCGCGACCTGGCCGCCAAAGGCATCAGCGGCCAATGGGACGAAGTGCCCGGCCAAATGCCCGACGGTGCGGTGATCATTGCCGCCATCACCAGCTGCACCAACACCAGCAACCCGCGCAACGTAATTGCCGCAGGCCTGTTGGCGCGCAACGCCAACAAACTGGGGCTCACGCGCAAGCCGTGGGTCAAGTCGTCCCTGGCGCCAGGCTCGAAAACCGTGGCGATGTACCTGGAAGAAGCCGGCCTGGGCCATGAACTGGAAAAACTCGGTTTTGGCGTGGTGGCGTTCGCCTGCACCACGTGCAATGGCATGTCCGGCGCGCTCGACCCAGCGATCCAGCAGGAAATCATCGACCGCGACCTGTATGCCACCGCCGTATTGTCGGGCAATCGTAACTTCGATGGGCGCATCCACCCGTACGCCAAGCAAGCCTTTCTCGCCTCGCCGCCGCTGGTGGTGGCGTATGCGATTGCCGGCACCATCCGTTTCGATATCGAGAAAGACGTGCTGGGCTTCGACGCCGACGGCAAGGAAATCCGCCTGCAGGACATCTGGCCAAGCGATGAGGAAATCGACGCGGTGGTCCAGGCATCGGTCAAGCCGGAGCAGTTCCGCGCGGTGTATATCCCGATGTTCGCGATCCACGAGGACACCGGCCCGAAAGTCGCGCCGCTGTACGACTGGCGTCCGCAGAGCACCTATATCCGTCGTCCGCCGTACTGGGAAGGCGCGCTGGCCGGGGCGCGGCCGCTCAAGGGCATGCGGCCGCTGGCGGTGCTGCCGGACAACATCACCACCGACCACCTGTCGCCGTCCAACGCGATCATGCTCGACAGCGCCGCCGGTGAGTACCTGGCGAAAATGGGCCTGCCGGAGGTCGACTTCAACTCCTATGCCACTCACCGTGGCGACCACCTGACCGCGCAGCGCGCCACCTTCGCCAACCCGAAACTGTTCAACGAAATGGTGGTGGAAAACGGCAAGGTCAAGCAGGGTTCCCTGGCGCGCATCGAGCCCGAAGGCAAGGTCACGCGGATGTGGGAAGCCATCGAAACCTACATGGAGCGCAAACAGCCGCTGATCATCATCGCCGGCGCCGACTACGGCCAGGGCTCGTCCCGTGACTGGGCGGCCAAGGGCGTGCGCCTGGCCGGCGTGGAAGCAATTGCCGCCGAAGGGTTCGAGCGTATCCACCGCACCAATCTGGTGGGCATGGGTGTGTTGCCGCTGGAGTTCCTGCCGGGTACCAACCGGCACACCCTGCAGATCGACGGCAGTGAAACCTATGATGTGGTCGGCGAACGCACCCCGCGCGCGCAACTGACGTTGGTGATCAACCGCAAGAATGGCGCCCGTGTCGAAGTGCCGGTCACCTGCCGCCTGGACACCGCCGAAGAAGTGTCGATCTACGAGGCGGGCGGCGTATTGCAGCGTTTTGCCCAGGACTTCCTGGAATCGGCGGCGACCGCCTGAGGAGGATGACCATGGCACACGCACCGCAAATCAAAATCCCCGCCACCTATATGCGTGGCGGCACCAGCAAGGGCGTTTTTTTCAGCCTCCAGGACCTGCCCGCGTCGGCGCAGGTGCCGGGTGCGGCACGCGACGCCTTGTTGTTGCGAGTGATCGGCAGCCCCGATCCCTACGACAAGCAAATCGACGGCATGGGCGGCGCCACGTCCAGCACCAGTAAGACGGTGATCCTGGCCAAGAGCACCCGCGCCGATCACGACGTGGATTACCTGTTCGGCCAGGTCTCCATCGACAAGCCCTTCGTGGACTGGAGCGGCAACTGCGGCAACCTGTCGGCGGCGGTGGGTTCGTTCGCCATCAGCGCCGGGCTGGTGGCCCCGGCCCGTGTGCCGCGCAATGGCGTGGCCGTGGTGCGCATCTGGCAGGCCAATATCGGCAAAACCATCATTGCCCACGTGCCGATCACCGATGGCGCGGTTCAGGAAACCGGCGACTTCGAATTGGACGGCGTGACCTTCCCGGCCGCCGAAGTGCAGTTGGAATTCATGGACCCGGCGGCGGACGAAGAGGGCGGCGGCGGCTCGATGTTCCCCACCGGCAACTTGGTGGACGAGCTGGAGGTGCCGGGCGTCGGCACGTTCAAGGCCACGCTGATCAACGCCGGCATCCCGACGATTTTTATCAACGCCGAACACCTCGGTTACACCGGCACCGAACTGCAAGGCGCGATCAACAGCGACCCCAAGGCCCTGGCGATGTTCGAGACCGTGCGCGCCCATGGCGCTCTGCGCATGGGCTTGATCAAGCATCTGGACGAAGCCGCCCAGCGTCAGCACACGCCCAAGGTCGCGTTCGTGGCCAAACCCGCCGATTACGTGGCCTCCAGCGGTAAGTCAATCAAGGCCGGCGACGTGGATTTGCTGGTGCGCGCGCTGTCGATGGGCAAGTTGCACCACGCCATGATGGGGACGGCGGCGGTGGCGATCGGCACGGCGGCGGCGATTTCCGGGACGCTGGTCAACCTGGCGGCCGGTGGCATCGAGCGCAACGCCGTGCGCTTCGGGCATCCGTCCGGCACCTTGCGCGTGGGGGCCGAGGCCACCCAGGTGGACGGTGAATGGGTGGTGAAGAAGGCCATCATGAGCCGCAGTGCCCGGGTATTGATGGAAGGCTTCGTGCGCGTACCCGGGGGCTCCTTCTAAAGCGCAACACCAATCCTTGTGGAGAACTGCCATGAGCGCCAACGTCGACCAGAACAACCGTCCTGACTATGATCAGGTCCTGCAGGACATCGCCGATTACGTTCTCGATTATCGGATCGCATCCCAGGCCGCTCTGGACACCGCACGCCACTGCCTGATGGACACCCTCGGCTGCGGCCTGCTGGCCCTGCGTTTCCCCGAATGCACCAAGCATCTGGGGCCGATGGTGGAGGGCACGGTGGTGCCGTTCGGCGCGCGGGTGCCGGGTACTTCATTCCGGCTGGACCCGGTCAAGGCCGCGTGGGACATCGGCTGCCTCGTGCGCTGGCTCGACTACAACGACACCTGGCTCGCCGCCGAATGGGGCCACCCTTCGGATAACCTGGGCGCCATCCTCGCCGTGGCCGATCACCTCTCGCAAAAGCGCGTGGCCAATGGCGATGCGCCCTTGACCCTGCGCGCGGTGCTGGAGGCGACGATCATGGCCCATGAAATCCAGGGCGTGCTAGCCCTGGAAAATTCGTTCAACCGTGTCGGCCTCGACCATGTGCTGCTGGTGAAAGTCGCCTCCACCGCGGTCAGCGCCAAACTGATGGGCGCCAATCGCGAGCAGTTACTGTCGGCGCTGTCCCATGCATTCGTTGACGGCCAGGCGTTGCGCACCTACCGCCACGCGCCGAATGCCGGTTCGCGCAAATCCTGGGCGGCGGGGGACGCTTCAAGTCGCGGCGTACGCCTGGCGGATATCGCGCTGCGTGGCGAAATGGGCATCCCGGGGGTGCTGAGTGCGCCGCAATGGGGTTTCTATGACGTACTGTTCAGCCACACCAACAAGGACTTGGCGCTCAAGCCCGAAGACCAGCGTGCATTCAGCTTGAGTCAGCCTTATGGCACCTATGTGATGGAGAACGTGCTGTTCAAGATCAGCTTTCCCGCCGAGTTCCACGCGCAGACCGCCTGCGAAGCCGCGGTGAGGTTGCATCCGCAGGTCAGGGACCGCCTGCACGAGGTCGAACGCATCGTGATCACTACCCATGAGTCAGCGATTCGTATCATCTCCAAGGTCGGCCCCCTGGCCAACGCCGCCGACCGCGACCACTGCCTGCAATACATGACCGCCGTGCCCCTGGCGTTCGGCAACCTGGTGGCCGAGCACTACGAGGATACTTTCCATGCCGCGCACCCGATCGTCGACGTGCTGCGCAACAAGATGGTCATCGTCGAGAACCCGCGCTACAGCCGTGAATACCTGGAGGCCGACAAGCGTTCGATTGCCAATGCGGTGCAAGTGTTCTTTACCGACGGCACTTGCACCGAAGAGGTGGCGGTGGAATATCCGATTGGTCATCGTCGCCGCCGGGCGCAGGGCATTCCATTGCTGGAAGACAAGTTCAAGGCCAACCTGGCCACGCGGTTTACCGCGCAGCGCAGTGCCGAGATTTTTGCGTTGTGCAAGGATCAGGCGAAGCTTGAAGCCACCCCGGTCAACCGTTTCGTGGACTTGTTCGTGATCTAGCAGGATGCGCCGAGCTAAACCTGTGGCAGGGGCGGTGCGACGATTTGACAAGCCTGCTCACCACAGCAAGCCCGTTCACTACAAGAACCTCATTTTCTCAGGCTATGTTTTCACCGAAGACATGCAGCCACCAACCCTAACCACGATGCGAAGCGAGCCGCTCTTGCTCTCGCTTTTGACCTCAGGCGCCCCGTTAACCACGCTGGCCGGAATTCAGCATTGATTTGGGGGCTAAACCGGCAGGGATGCCGGTTTAGCCGCCCCGCGCCATGGATGGCGCGTGGCGGCGGCCCCCCAAATCAATGTCGGATTCCGGGCACACCGAGCCTGAGCGAGGTGCCGAGTGGTGGGGCGAAGCGTTTTTGGTTACTTTTGGCGCTCTTCCAAAAGTGACCCGCCGTAAGGGCGGAACCCATAGCCGCCATGACCGCAGCAACGGATATGTACTCGGTCTGACCCAACATCCTGGTCGGCTGTCAGGCCGCCATCGGGGGCAAGCCCCCTCCCACAGTTAGATTCCTCTGGGTCAGAGAGGGATCACCACTCGCTACATCCAAACACCTAACTCAGCAACACCGCGCCATCCGGCGACTCGGTGCATTTGGCCCCGATAGCCATAGATATCTACACACGTTTCAAAGGTTGAAATAACTCTGTGGTGAGCGGGCTTGTCCCGCGTTGGGCTGCGAAGCAGCCCCATTTGAGGCGAAGTGGTTTAGCTGACACACCGAGGTGCCTGGGTTTGGGGCCGCTTCGCGACCCAGCGCAGGGCAAGCCTGCTCACCACCATAGCCTGCTCACCACAACCCCTTCCCATATTTGAAGGGCATTCACTCGAACCGCAGGATCACCCGGCGGTTGTGCTTGCTCTTTTTCTCGATCTTTTCGCAGAACACCCGGCCGATTTCCTCGGTGTTGAGCACGTGGGTGCCGCCGCATGGCTGGATATCGATCCCAGCGATTTCAATCACGCGCACCGAACCCTGCACTACCGGTGGTGCGACGGCCTGGGTGCGCGTGATCTGCAGCAGGGTGGCGTATTCCGAGGCCGGCATCGACAGCGTCTTGACCGGATGCGCCTGTTCGATCAAGGCGTTGAGGTCACGGGTGATGCTGTCTTTGTCGAGGGTCATTTCCGGCAGGTCGAAATCCAGGCGCCCCTTATCGGCGCTGATGCTGCAGCCAGTCACCGGTGCGTCGATAAGCGAGCACAGCAAGTGCAGGCAGGTGTGCATCTTCATGTGCTGGTAACGCCGCTCCCAGTCGAGGCCGGCGTCCACCTGTACGCCGGCGGTCAATTGCTCGGGGCACTGCTCGACCTGATGCCAGATGATCGAGCGCAGCACCGGGTCGCGCACCGTGCCCGTCACCGCCACTCGGGTTCCGTCGGGCAGAGTGATATGCCCGGTGTCGCCCGGTTGGCCGCCGCCTGTGGGGTAGAACAAGGTGTGCTCCAGGGCGATGCCGTGTTCGCTGACGGCAATCACCCGGGCGCTGAAGGCGTTCTGATAGGGCGCGCTGTCGAACAGCGCCAGGGTTTCCATGGTGTGCACGGACATGTTCAACCTCCGACGATCGATGGGCTGGCTTGCAACAGGTGGCGCACCATTGCGCTCAAGCCAGGGGGGGAGAGCAGGGTGATTTCAAATTCCGGCCCGCAGACCTTCAGGTTCAGCGGCAGGCGCGGCAGGTGGCTGGCGGGCTCTAGCCGGTGCAGGCGAAATTGCAGGTGGTGGCGCTCCTTCACTGTGGGCTCGAGCATCAACCCCGGCAGCGGGTGGAAGTCGGCGTCCAGTACCGTGACCTTGTGGCTGGCCGTGATCTCGCCCACCACGTGCAGGCGTTCGTCCAGGGCAAAGGCACCGAGGTACTGGCTGTGGTCCGACTCATCGTTCTTTTGCAACTGGATCTGGTTGACCACCTTCACCTTGGTGCCGGCGGGCACGTCTTGGGTAATCACGCAGGACGGGCTGATAAATACGTTGTCGCCGATCTGCACATAGCCGAGCACACGGGCGCCGGAGCCAACCTCGACATTGTTGCCCAGACGCGGATGGCGCTTGCCGTCGGGGTTATTGGCGATGCCCCGGGCGCCCAGGGTTACGCCGCAGAGGATGTAGCAGTCATTGCCGATCTCGCAGGTTTCGCCGATCACCGTGCCGTAGCCGTGGTCCAGCACGAAACGCCTTCCGATGCGGGCTGCCGGGTGTATCTCGGCGCCGGACAACACCTTGCCCTGGTTGCTGAGCTTCAAAGCGATACGCGAGAAGACGCCGTTGATGCGGTCGGGGAAATTCCACACCAGGTGGGCGAGGCGGTAATACAGCACGGCCTTGAATGACGCGTAGGACTCCAGGATCAGCTCACCACGCCCTCGGGAGGCCGGGTCGCGGTAGGCGTACGCGATCAAGTCTTCGGCCACTGCCTGGGCGGCGTTCTGGATCAGCGGCGCCAGATGGGGTTCCAACTGCTTCATCTGCGCGGGCGTGAGGGTCTTGATGAGATGGGTGAGCAACTCATCGTGCAGATGTTGCATGTCGATAAAGCCACCCATGGAGGCACCCCCGCGTTCTGGATCATTGAAAAACCGGTTATTCGAAACTGGGCAGGTAGCTGTCGGCATTGTCGTAGACCATGGTCAACACCACCGTTTCGGGCGGCAGTTCGGGGGCGAGCCTGGCAATGGCCACCATATTGGCGGCGGAGGACAGGCCCAGGCTGATGGCATCGGTGCGCATGATGCGCTTCATCATGTCGAGACAGTCCTGGTGCGACACCTTGAGCATGCCGTCGATCACATCCAGATTGAGGATGCTGGGAATCAGCCCGATCGACAGGCCCTGGATGTGGTGCGGCGCGTGCCGGTTTTGCAACAGGTCGCATTCCTCCGGTTCCACGCCCATCACCCGGATGGCCGGCCAGGTGGTCTTCAGCGTTTCACCGATCCCGGTGATATGCCCGCCGGTGCCGATGCCGCTGACGAAATAGTCCACGCGGCGGTCGCCGAAGGCACGGATGATTTCCCGTGCCGTGGTATCGCGGTGGGTCTGCGGGTTGGCGCCGTTGCGTTGCTGGTTGAGCATCACGTAGCTGGGGTTTTCCAGCTGCAGTTCCATGCACTTCTCACCGTGGGAATTGTTACCGAGGCGGCTGTCCGACAGCACTACCTTGGCTCCATACAGGCGCAGCAATTTCTGTTTTTCCGGGCTGTAATTGTCGGGGATCACCAGCACCACTTTGTAGCCGAGCACGTTGCCGGCCATCACCAGACCGATACCGGTATTACCGCCGCTGGGTTCGATGATCGTTTGCCCGGAGTCGCGGATCAGTACGCCGCGGCGCTCGGCGTCGAGGATCATGCCCAAGGCGATGCGCGCCTTGTGGCTGCCGCCGGGATTGAGGGATTCGAGCTTGGCGTAGACCTCGATACCAAGGTCTTCGGAAAACTGCGCCAGGCGCACGATGGGCGTCTGGCCAATGGCGTCGAGAATAGAGTTATGCAACATCAGGTAGGAGCCCATGGCGGGTGATCAGTACAAAGGCATGTCGGGTTCGACGTCGCGAACCCAGTGTTTCATGCCGCCTCGCAGGACTTTGGTGTTGACAAAGCCCGCCGCCAGCAACGTGCTGGCGGCCTGCTCGGCGCGGCTGCCGGCGTAGCAGATCAGGTAATGGGTGTTATCGCGGCTGAGGCGATCGAGTTGCCCGTCCAGCTCGGCCAGGGGGATATGCACCACGCCCGGCAGTTTGCACACCTCCAGTTCGCTGGCGTCGCGTACGTCCAGCAGCACGTCGGCGCTGCTGGGGTGTTCGATGACCTGTTTGAGCCCTTGCGGCTGGATGTAGCGTTCCTCGGCCAGTGCGGGTTGGCGTGGCACGGCATCGGCGCACACGGCTGGCGCCACGGTTTCGCTGTGGCGCAGTTCCGAGCAGCACGGGCAATCGGCGCGACGCTTGAAGCGGATTTCGCTGAATTTCATCGCCAGGGCATCGAAACGCATCAGGCGGCCGGATAACGGTTCGCCAAGGCCGATCAGCAGTTTGATCGCCTCGGTGGCCTGGATCATCCCGACCACGCCGGGCAACACGCCGATCACACCGCCGGCGCTGCAATTGGGCGCCAGTTCGGCGGGCGGGGCGCTTGGGAACAGGCAGCGATAACACGGCCCACCTTGGTAGTTGAGCACGCTGATCTGACCGTCGAAGCGGTAAATGGCGCCATATACCAAGGGCTTGCCCAGCTGTACGCAGGCGTCGTTGACCAGGTAGCGCGTGTCGAAATTGTCGGTGCCGTCGATCACCAGGTCGTAGGCACCCACCAGCTCAAGGGCATTGTCGGCGGTCAGCGCGGTGTCGTGCGCGTTGATGCGGATATGGCGATTGAGGTCCTGCAGGCGCCGTCTGGCGGACTCGACCTTGGGCAGGCCCAGGGTGCTGTTGCCATGCACGATCTGGCGTTGCAGGTTGCTGCTCTCCACCACATCGAAATCCACCAGTCCCAGGGTGCCGACGCCGGCCGCCGCCAGGTACAGGCTGATCGGCGAGCCAAGGCCGCCGGTGCCGATGATCAGCACCTTGGCTTTCTTGAGGCTCAACTGGCCTTCGCGACCGACGCCGGGCAGGGTGATGTGACGCACGTAGCGCTGCACTTCTTCATTGCTCAAGGTGTCGACGCCGATGCCGCCGGAGGTGGCGAGCAGCACTTCGATGCTGGCCTTTTCGGGCAGCAGGTCGTCGGCCGCGATCAATTCGTCTTCGGCGGTGAACAGGAAGTGTTCCTTGAGCTGGTTGTTCTTTTCGTGGAACAGATGCGGACGCAGTTGCGGGTGGCTGTTGCAGAGGTTTTCAATGACTTCGCGCAATGTCGATCCGGCGCCCTCGAGGGTCGATTCCGGTAGCTTGGCCACGCGAACCAGAATGTCGGGGAAAGAGACAGCGTTCATGGACAACTCCGTGTGCAGGTCGTTGAAAGGTTGTGCGGCGAAATGCTTGCCGTCCCAGGCAAACAACTTGGAGCCCAGGGCCTGGCCCTGGCGAACGTCGACTACCAGGTAGCTGACCGGGTAGATCGGCTCGCCCATGAACAGCGCCTTGTCCTGGTCTTCGTCGCTGAAATAGGCACCGACATCCGGGTGCGAGTGGTAGATCACCACTACCGGGTTGTCGCTGCGAAACGCCTTGTTCAGCAGCAGCGTGTCGGCCACCGAGAAGGTGTAGCCATCGGCCGCGCTGCGCGGGTACATCTCGGGGTCCTTGCGGTGCAGTTCATTCTGGATATTGCTGCCCAGGTACACACTGCCGTCGGCGAAGACAAAACCACAGCATTCTTCGGGATAACTGCGGCTGGCGTGGGCGTAGATCTGTTCCAGGGCATCGGGGCGGAGCACTTCCATGTTTCTCTCGCGTTGCTGGGGTGGTTGGGTCGGGCGGGTCAATTTTTCTTGGCCAGCAGTTTTTCAATCGGCAGTTTGGTGATTGCAAAGCCGGCCAGCAGGATCGCCGAGTAGAGCATCAAGTCATGGGAGATCGGCACGCCTTCATACCAGGCGCCGATGATGACCGCGAATACCGGGAAAATGATGAACACGAACGACAGGATGATCGGGCTCAGGCGCTTGAGCAGCATGAAGTACACGATAAATCCGCCCACCGAGGCCACCAGCCCCAGGTAGAGCAACGCGCTCCATGAGCGCAGGGTGATGGCGTCGAAACTCGGTGTTTCAACGAACAGGCCGGCGATGAACAGCATCAGCCCGGCAATCCCGATGGGCAGGGTGTTGTAGCTGATTACGCTGATGGCGCTGCCTTTGAGCTTGGTGATGACGTAGCACAGGGCATGCATGATCGCAGCGGTCAAAATCGCCAATACGCCCAGGAATTCGGCGTGGTCCAGGTGCAGGCCCTGGCTCCTGATGATCATGTAGAGGCTGCCGAAACCGATGCCGATGCCGACCACCTGGGAAAAGTAGATGCGCTCGCGAAGAAACAGCGCGGAAAAAATCAGAATGAATACCGGCATGCAGCTGAATAACAGGGCGGTAAGGCCGGACGATACGTGCATCTCGCCGTAATTGAGCAGGTAGTAGGGAACGCTGAAATACGACAACGTCACGAAGACAAAGAACCAGCGACTCTCGCGGGGAAACAGGATCGGCTCGCGTCGGGCCAGGGCAAAGCACAGGAACAGTGGGAAGGCGATCAGAAAGCGCAGCCCGGCTGAGGTCAGCGGCGGCACGCTTTCCACGGCGATCTTGATGCCCAGCCAGGTCGTGCCCCAGCTCAGGCACACGATCAGGAACAACACGCTGGTGACCAGTCCGGCCACCCACTGTTTTTGCGTTTTTGTTTTCGCGGTGTTTTCGAGGACGGCGGACATTGGCATCGTTTATTGCTTCCCTGAGCCAGAATTGAACTCTATATTGAACTTGTAATGAGTTGTTAAAATCGGCGATTGAACCCGTAAAAGCACACTATTAGGGCTAAAGATGGCTGTCAAAACAAATATTGACATGGTGTCAATTATGCGTGAGGGGTTGTCCAACGGGCAGGGCGTCAAGTACAAGCGCCTGTCCGATGTGATGGAGCGCGGCATCCTTGAAGGCTTGATTGAACCTGGACGAAAACTGCCGCCCCATCGGGTGCTTTCCGACAACCTGGGTGTAACCATCGGCACCATCAGCCGGGCCTACGGCGAACTGGAGCGCCTCGGGCTGGTAGTGGCGCGCGTGGGCGACGGCACGTTTGTGCGCAAGCGGGGGATGGAACGTCAGCGCGATGAAGGGTTTCGCAATGTCAGCGAAGAGCCGCGCCAGTACTTCGACATGAGTCGCAACATGCATATTCCGGGGCAGGAGACTGCCTTCCTGGCCCAGAGCTTCCAGACCCTGGCGACCAATGCCAAGTTTTTGCAGGACATCAGCGCCTACACGCCGGATGCCGGCCTGCCGCGCTATCGCGACGCGGGCGCGCAGTGGCTGGTGCAGCGCGATTTTCATCCGATTCCCGAACAGGTCATCTGCGTCAATGGCGGCCAGCATGGGTTGCTCTGCGCGATGATGGCGTTGCTGCGCGCAGGGGACACGGTGGTCACCGAACAGCTGACCTATCCCGGGCTGATCACCGCCGCGCGGATGCTTGGCATCCGCCTGATCGGGCTGGAAATGGATGAAGAGGGTCTGTTGCCGAGCGCGCTGGATGAAGTCTGTCGGAATCACCGTATTTCGGCGCTGTACTGCACGCCGACGATTCAGAACCCGACCACCGCGGTGCTGTCGGTGGCGCGGCGTGAAGCGCTGGTCAAAGTATGCCGGGAACACAACCTGTTGATCCTTGAAGACGAGGCCCACGGTGTACTGGTGGAAGACCGGCCACCGCCGCTGAGTTTTTTCGCCCCCGAACGCACGATTTTAATCAGCAGCCTGAGCAAGGCCGTCTCGGCGGGCCTGCGGGTGGGCTATGTGCACGCACCGCCGGCGTTGGTCAGCCGCATCTCGGCGGCGTTGCGTTCAACCTGCTGGATGGCCACGCCGGTGACTCTGGAACTGGCCACGCAGTGGATCGAGAACGGCACGGCGCAGTACCTGCTCAGCCAGCAGATCAGCGAAATCAGCCGGCGCAAGGCATTGGTGCGCGACTTGTTGGCGGGCCTTCAATACCGCACCCACCTCAACAGTCCGCACTTCTGGATTGAAGTGCCGGAGCCTTGGCGCGCGTCGGAAATCGAGGCGGAGCTCAAGCAGAATAATTACCTGATCGCCACCGCCGAAGCCTTTGCCGTGGGGCAGACGGCGGTGCCGCAGTTTATTCGTGCAAGCATCTGCAACACGTCGGGAGACGATCAGCTGCTGAGGGCGGGATTCGACGCGTTGGCGACGGCTTTGGGACAGGGTGGGGGGAGGTTTCAGTTGTAAGGTTTGAGGTGCAAGCTTCAAGCTTCAAGCTTCAAGCTGCAAGACGAGAGCGGAGTGGCTTTAGCTTGCAGCTTGCAGCTTGCGGCTTGAGTTTGCCTTACTTAAACCTTCGTTCCACACCTTTCTCCACCAGAATCTTGGCCGAAATCTCTTCCACCGAAAAATGCGTGGAATTGATGTGCGCAATATTCTCGCGGCGGAACAGGTTTTCCACTTCGCGCACTTCAAATTCGCATTGGGCGTAGCTGGAGTAGCGGCTGTTGGGCTTGCGCTCGTTACGGATCGCGGTAAGGCGGTCCGGGTCGATGGTCAGGCCGAACAGTTTGTGCGAATGGGCGCGCAGGGCTGCGGGCAGGGTGAGGTGCTCCATATCGTCTTCGGTCAGCGGGTAATTGGCCGCACGGATACCGAATTGCATGGCCATATATAAACAGGTCGGCGTTTTGCCGCAGCGGGACACCCCCACCAGAATCAGGTCGGCCTTGTCGTAGTAATGGGTGCGGGCGCCGTCGTCGTTGTCGAGGGCGAAGTTCACCGCTTCGATGCGCTCCATGTAATTGGAGTTATGCCCAATGGAATGGGACTTTCCTACCGAATAAGAGGAATGTTCGCTTAACTCCTGTTCCAGTGGCGCCAGGAACGTGGAGAAGATGTCGATCATGAAACCATTCGAAGTGGCGAGGATCTCACGAATGTCCTGATTGACGATGGTGTCGAAAATGATCGGCCGAAAACCGTCTTTTTCAGCCGCCAGATTGATTTGTTGTACCATGGCCCGCGCTTTATCCACGCTGTCGATATAGGGTCGCGTGAATTTGGCGAAGGTAATGTTTTCGAACTGCGCGAGCAGGCTTTGGCCCAGGGTTTCGGCTGTGATGCCGGTGCCGTCGGAGATAAAGAAAGCAGATCGTTTCATTTGAGCCCTGGGCCTTAAGCTGATGACGAATCTTGGATATGATAGGCGCGATTTTGCCGTCCCACAGAGGGCCGCATTCTCACTTATTTTCCAGGTCCAGGCCACAAACGCTGGCGAACGCTCCTACGAGCAGTCGGCGTCCTGAGCTTTTCCAACACAGTTAGTGGAGAGATCACCTTGGTAGAGTACGTAGTTTCCCTCGATAAGCTCGGCGTCCATGATGTAGAGCATGTGGGGGGCAAGAACGCATCCCTCGGCGAGATGATCAGTAATCTTGCAGGCGCTGGTGTCTCGGTGCCGGGTGGTTTCGCCACCACGGCCCAGGCTTACCGCGATTTCCTCGAACTGAGCGGCCTCAATGCTCAGATCCACGCCGCGCTGGATGCCCTGGACGTCGACGACGTCAATGCCCTGGCCAGGACCGGTGCCCAGATCCGCCAGTGGATCATGGAAGCCGAGTTCCCCGAAAAGCTCAACGAAGAAATCCGCGCGGCGTTTACCACCTTGTCAGCGGGCAACCCGGACATGGCCGTTGCCGTGCGCTCGTCGGCCACCGCCGAAGACCTGCCCGACGCTTCCTTCGCCGGCCAGCAGGAAACCTTCCTGAATATTCGCGGCGTGGAAAACGTGATCCGCGCGGCCAAGGAAGTGTTTGCCTCGCTGTTCAACGATCGCGCGATTTCCTACCGCGTGCACCAGGGTTTCGACCACAAACTGGTGGCCCTGTCTGCCGGCGTACAGCGCATGGTGCGTTCGGAAACCGGCACCGCCGGCGTGATGTTCACCCTCGATACCGAATCCGGCTTCCGTGACGTGGTGTTTATCACCGGCGCCTACGGCCTGGGCGAAACCGTCGTACAAGGCGCGGTCAACCCCGACGAATTCTACGTACACAAAGGCACCCTCGAAGCGGGTCGCCCGGCCATCCTGCGTCGCAACCTGGGCAGCAAGGCCATCAAGATGATTTACGGCGACGAGGCCAAGGCCGGTCGCTCGGTAAAAACCGTTGAAGTCGACAAGGCCGAGCGCGCGCGTTTCTGCCTGACCGACGCTGAAGTCAGCGAACTGGCCAAACAAGCGATGATCATCGAGAAGCACTACAAGTGCCCGATGGACATCGAGTGGGCCAAGGACGGTGACGACGGCAAGCTGTATATCGTGCAGGCGCGCCCGGAAACCGTGAAGAGCCGTACCTCCGCCAACGTCATGGAGCGTTACCTGCTCAAGGAAACCGGCACCGTGCTGGTGGAAGGTCGCGCCATCGGGCAGCGCATCGGTGCGGGCAAGGTGCGGATCATCAAGGACGTGTCCGAGATGGACAAGGTTCAGCCAGGCGACGTCCTGGTTTCCGACATGACCGACCCGGACTGGGAACCGGTGATGAAACGCGCCAGTGCCATCGTTACCAACCGTGGCGGGCGTACCTGCCACGCGGCGATCATTGCCCGTGAGCTGGGGATTCCTGCGGTGGTAGGGTGCGGTAATGCCACGCAACTGCTTAAGGACGGCCAGGGCGTGACCGTTTCCTGTGCCGAAGGCGACACTGGTTTCATCTTCGAAGGCGAACTGGGCTTCGATATCAAGCAGAACTCCATCGACGCCATGCCGGACCTGCCGTTCAAGATCATGATGAACGTCGGCAACCCGGACCGCGCCTTTGACTTCGCGCAATTGCCGAACGCCGGTGTAGGCCTGGCTCGCCTGGAGTTCATCATCAACCGCATGATCGGCGTGCACCCCAAGGCGCTGCTGAACTACGACGGCCTGCCGCTGGATATCAAGGAAAGCGTCGACAAGCGCATCGCCGGCTACAACGACCCGGTTGGTTTCTACGTTGAGAAGCTGGTGGAAGGCATCAGCACCCTGGCGGCGGCGTTCTACCCGAAAAAAGTCATCGTGCGTCTGTCGGACTTCAAGTCCAACGAATACGCCAACCTGATCGGCGGCAAGCTCTACGAGCCGGAAGAAGAAAACCCGATGCTGGGCTTCCGAGGTGCCTCGCGCTATATCAGCGAAGCGTTCCGTGATTGCTTCGAGCTCGAATGCCGTGCCCTCAAGCGCGTGCGCAATGAGATGGGCCTGACCAACGTCGAGATCATGGTGCCGTTCGTCCGCACCCTGGGTGAAGCGAGCCAGGTAGTGGATCTGCTGGCTGAAAACGGTCTGTCCCGTGGTGAAAACGGGCTGCGCGTGATCATGATGTGCGAGCTGCCATCCAATGCGATCCTGGCCGAAGAGTTCCTGGAGTTCTTCGATGGTTTCTCCATTGGCTCCAACGACCTGACCCAGCTGACCCTGGGCCTGGATCGTGACTCCGGGATCATCGCGCACTTGTTCGACGAGCGTAACCCGGCGGTCAAGAAGTTGCTGGCCAATGCCATCCAGGCCTGTAATAAGGCAGGCAAGTACATCGGCATCTGCGGCCAGGGCCCTTCGGACCACCCTGACCTGGCCAAATGGCTGATGGAGCAAGGTATCGAAAGCGTTTCGCTGAACCCCGATTCGGTGCTGGAAACCTGGTTCTTCCTGGCCGAAGGCCAAGCGTCCGCCTGAGGGCGATCCGTCAAAAGTGCCGGTCAACCGTGAAGGTTGACCGGCATTCTTATCTGTACAGGGCGGGAATCCGTGTGGACGCCGCCCTTTTTTGTGCAAGAGCATTATGCAAAGCAGCAGCAATCTGTTTCCTGTCGCCCTGATCAGCGCTGAGCGTCGTGGCGACCTGAGTGAAGATGTGTATCGCCTCAAACCCGGCAATAGCCCCGACGGTACCGTCGAGTTGGCCGTGACCCGTCTGGGCCTGGCCGATGTCCCGGAAAACCGGGGCACCCCGGTAATTTTGTTGCACGGCAGTTTTTCCAATCGACGCTTCTGGTATTCGCCCAAAGGCATAGGCCTGGGCGCCTATCTGGCGCGGCGAGGCTTTGACGTGTGGATTCCGGAAATGCGCGGCCATGGTTTGTCTAAGCGCAATCAGGCCTATGCGTGCAACCGGGTGGCAGATTATGCGCGGTACGACTTGCCAGCCATCGGTGCGTTCGTGCGTGAGCAAAGCGCGCAGATCCCGCACTGGATCGGACACTCCCTGGGCGGCACGACCCTGGCGGCGGCGCTGGGGGGCCAGTATTTAGGCGCCCCGGCGGTGGCTTCGGTCGCGTTATTTGGCTGTCAGGTCAGTCGCAACTACTGGCCGTTGAAAATTCCCCCGGTGGAGTGGGGCGGGCGCTTTATTCTCAAGCGAATGGCCGAGGTGTCCGGTGCGCGTTTCAAACGCGGGCCTGAAGATGAGCCGGTGGGGGTATTGATTGAAACCATGCGCTGGCACGGGTTGTTCGGGCGTTTCGGCGATGCCGAGCGTGATTGGTGGAAGGGCTTGGCGGACGTCGACGTGCCGTTGTTGGCGGTGAGTGCGGCGGGTGACCATCAAGACCCGGACTGGGCCTGCCGCAAGTTGTTCGAGCAGGTCGGCACTGAGCATCGCCAGTACCTGTGCCTGGGGCGCAGGCACGGATTTACCGATGATTTCGGGCATGTCGAGATGCTGGTGAGCAAGGCTGCCCAGGTCGAGGTCTGGCCTTTGGTGGAACAGTGGTTGAAAGACCCCATCACACCGTTGTTCGGTGTGCCGGCGCAGGCCCTCGCGGCGGTTTGACGCAGCGCTCTGCCAAGGGCGTTTCGCTCCTGTGAGGTTGCGGCTAAGATATGACGCGCCAAACGCTTCTGGTCATATTCAGTCGCGTAGAGGCTATTGCGTTGCAGCGATACCAGTGGGATGTTTCTCACCCGTTTCGCCCGGTACTTCCTTGAAAGACACTTCTTTGGCAGAAAGGAATTTTTCGATGAACCATTACGTGACCCCCGACCTGTGTGACGCCTACCCCGAATTGGTGCAGGTGGTCGAGCCTATGTTCAGCAATTTCGGCGGCCGAGATTCCTTTGGTGGCGAGATTGTCACCATCAAGTGCTTCGAAGATAACTCGCTGGTCAAGGAACAGGCCGACCAGCCGGGCGCCGGCAAGGTGCTGGTGGTCGACGGTGGTGGTTCGCTGCGCCGCGCGCTGCTGGGTGACATGATTGCCGAGAAAGCCGCGAAAAATGGCTGGGAAGGGATGGTGATCTACGGTTGCATCCGCGATGTCGACGTCATCGCCCAGACCGATCTTGGCGTGCAGGCTTTGGCCAGTCACCCGATGAAAACGGATAAGCGCGGCATTGGCGATCTGAATGTCGTGGTCACCTTTGCCGGCGTGACCTTCCGCCCGGGCGAATACATCTATGCCGACAATAACGGCGTGATCGTGTCGCCCAGCCCGCTGAAAATGCCTGAATAAACTGCAATAGCCGACTGGGGTGAGGATGTTCGAGGAAGAAAACGCGCAATGGGGGCTGGTGCATGCCCTGGTGCTGGACGGTAAAGGCGGTGCGCGTTCGATTGCCCGGACTGAGCTTGATGACCTGCAACTGCAGCCTCAGGAAAGCCTGTGGCTGCATTGGGATCGCAGTCATCCGCAAACCCAGACCTGGTTGCGTAAATCCAGTGGCCTGAGTGAATTCGCCTGTGACCTGCTGCTGGAAGAGAACACCCGGCCGCGCTTGTTGCCGCTGCCGGATTCGCAGTTGCTGCTGTTTCTGCGTGGGGTCAACCTCAACCCGGGCGCCGAGCCGGAGGACATGGTTTCGGTGCGTATTTTCGCCGCCGCCAACCGCGTGATTTCCCTGCGTCTGCGCCCGCTGCGCGCTACCGATGAGCTGCTGGTGCAGTTGTCGGATGGCAAGGGGCCGCGCACTGCGTCCGAACTCATACTTTATATGGCGCAGTACCTGACCAATAAAGTGCAGGACCTGGTCACGGATTTGTCTGAAATCGTCGATACCGAAGAAGAAAAACTCGATACCGACGAACGGTATACTCCGGAGCACGGCAGCATTTTGCAGATCCGTCGGCGCGCAGCCGGGCTCAAGCGTTTTCTCGCCCCGCAGCGAGATATTTTTGCCCAGCTCACGCGGATTAAATTGCCCTGGTTTTGTGACGACGATGCCGACTACTGGAACGAATTGAACAACAGCCTGACCCGCTACCTGGAAGAGCTCGAATTGACCCGGGAGCGCGTGGGGCTTGTGCTGGAGGCCGAAGACCGGCGCTTGAGCGTGCGCATGAACCGCACCATGTACCGCTTCGGGATCATCACCGGGATCTTCCTGCCGATGAGTTTCCTGACCGGCCTGCTGGGCATAAATGTTGGGGGTATCCCGTTCTCGGCCAGCCCCTACGGATTCATGATTGCGTGCCTGCTGATGGTCACTGTGGCACTCGGGCAATGGTGGCTGTTTCGACGATTGCGCTGGGTTTGAGCTGAATATGAGCTGAACGTAGGAAGGGTCTTATGTGACCCGATGAAATTTACCCTCGTCTTTTAAATCACTTGCGAGAGGTCTTTATGCACGATCCGTTCGAACAGTCTTTGCGTGACATGCTCAATGCTTCGCCGTCCAACCGCGACGACGATGCGTGCCTGGGTCGCGTGCTGAAAACCGCCAACCGTCAGGTAGGGGCGGGGGATCTGTTCGGGTTGTTGGGTCGTTGGCTGCCGGCATTGATGATGGCGCTGAACAACGGTTCGGCCCATGTGTCACCGGTTTCCCGGCGTAAACCTCTTGCTCGCACTGCTGATAAGGCTGATTGAAACTATGGAACTTGATCTCTGGACCCAGAGCCTGGTTACTGCGATGACCGCATTGTGGACCAAGGTGGCGAATTTCATTCCCAACCTGTTTGGGGCGCTGGTCCTGGTACTGCTGGGCTTTGTGGTGGCCAAGCTGCTGGACACCCTGTTGTCCAAACTGCTGGCAAAGCTGGGCCTGGACCGTTTGATGGCCGGCACCGGCCTGACCAAGCTGCTGGGGCGCGCCGGGCTGCAAGTGCCGATTTCTACGCTGGTGGGCAAGATCGTCTACTGGTTCGTTCTGTTGATTTTTCTGGTTTCTGCGGCCCAGTCCCTTGGACTTGAGCGAGTTTCAGCTACGCTCGACATGCTTGCGCTGTATTTGCCGAAGGTTTTCGGCGGCGCGCTGGTGTTGCTGGTAGGCGTATTGCTGGCGCAACTGGCCAATGGGCTGGTGCGCGGCGCCGCCGAAGGCGTGGGGTTGGACTATGCCGCCGGCCTCGGGCGAATTGCTCAGGGGCTGGTGATCATCATCAGTATTTCGGTCGCGATCAGTCAGTTGGAGGTCAAAACCGACCTGCTTAATCACGTGATTGTGATTGTTTTGATTACCGTTGGTCTGGCCGTTGCGCTGGCCATGGGGTTAGGAAGCCGGGAAATTGCCGGCCAGATTCTTGCGGGAATCTACGTGCGCGAGTTGTACCAGGTAGGGCAACAGGTGCGTGTGGGCGAGGTCGAAGGGCAAATCGAGGAGATCGGTACCGTCAAGACGACAGTGCTGACCGACGACGGCGACCTGGTGTCGTTGTCGAACCGGATTCTTCTCGAGCAGCAGGTCAGTAGCCGCTAAACCGGCAAACCCTGCTAATGTACGCCGCCGCGAACCCGGGTGACCGGGCCGCAGCGGACATTGACCTGACTGTCGGCACGACTTGTTTTGAATAAAGCCCAAACGCTGTCTACGCGCTATGACCCCCGTGAGCTCTCTGATGAGGAGCTGGTCGCGCGCTCGCATACGGAGCTGTTTCACGTAACACGCGCGTACGAAGAATTAATGCGCAGATATCAACGCACTCTGTTCAACGTTTGTTCAAGGTATTTGGGGAACGATAGAGATGCGGACGATGTCTGTCAGGAAGTGATGCTCAAGGTGCTTTACGGCCTCAAGAACTTCGAGGGCAAATCGAAGTTCAAGACCTGGCTGTACAGCATCACGTACAACGAGTGCATCACGCAGTATCGGAAGGAACGGCGAAAGCGTCGCTTGATGGACGCTTTGAGTCTGGACCCCCTTGAGGAGGCGTCTGAAGAAAAGGCGCCGGCACCCGAGGAGAAGGGCGGACTCGATCGCTGGCTGGTGCATGTGAACCCGATTGACCGGGAAATTCTGGTGCTACGATTTGTCGCAGAGCTGGAGTTCCAGGAAATCGCCGACATCATGCACATGGGTTTGAGTGCTACAAAAATGCGTTACAAGCGTGCTCTTGATAAATTACGTGAGAAATTTGCGGGCGAGACTGAAACTTAGTGCGTAGCAAATATCTCTTACGTGTAGGCAAGTTCTGTTAGACTTGTCGCCGAGTTGTCCCCCGGTTTGTGGGACTGCTTTACAATCACCAGATGGGGATTTAACGGATGAAACTGAAAAACACCTTGGGCTTGGCCATTGGTTCTCTTATTGCCGCTACTTCTTTCGGCGTTCTGGCACAAGGCCAAGGCGCAGTTGAAGGCGAGCTGTTCTACAAGAAGCAGTACAACGATAGCGTCAAGCACATCGAAGACGGCTTCAATCCTGGCGCTCGCATCGGTTACTTCCTGACCGACGACCTGTCCTTGAACCTGTCCTACGACAAGACCAACCACACCCGTTCGAACGACGGTACTGGTAGCCAGAAAATCAAAGGCGATACCGGCAGCCTGGTTGCCCAGTATCACTTCGGTCAAGCTGGCGTCGACTCCCTGCGTCCATACGTAGAAGGCGGTTTCGGTCACCAGAGCCGTACCAACGTACAGGCTGACGGTCACAGCGGTCGCGATCAGACCACTTTCGCCACTGTCGGTACCGGCGTTAAGTACTACTTCACCAACAACCTGTACGCTCGTGCCGGTGTTGAAGCTGACTACGGTCTGGACAACGGCAAGTGGGACTACTCCGCACTGGTCGGCCTGGGCGTAAACTTCGGCGGTAACGCTGGCGCAGCTGCTCCAGCTCCTACCCCAGCACCAGCTCCAGAGCCAACTCCAGAGCCAGAAGCTCCAGTTGCTCAGGTTGTTCGTGTTGAGCTGGACGTGAAGTTCGACTTCGACAAGGCTGTTGTTAAGCCTAACAGCTACGGCGACGTGAAAAACCTGGCCGACTTCATGGCTCAGTACCCATCTACTAACGTAGAAGTAGCTGGTCACACTGACTCCGTAGGTCCAGACGCTTACAACCAGAAGCTGTCCCAGCGTCGTGCTGACGCTGTTAAGCAAGTCCTGGTTAAAGACGGCGTGGCTCCTAGCCGTGTAACTGCTGTAGGTTACGGCGAATCCCGCCCAGTTGCTGACAACGCAACTGAAGCTGGTCGTGCTGTTAACCGTCGCGTAGAAGCGTCGGTTGAAGCTACCGCTCAGTAATACTGAGTTGTAGAAAAAACCCGGCTCAGGCCGGGTTTTTTTTCGCCTGCCATTTAATCTCAAGCACTGGCGACGGTCGCGACAGACGCGGCCTGGTCGCCGGCGGCAACGCGGCCGATTACCAGGATTGCCGGGCTTTTCAGCGCGAATGCCTGGGCATCCTCGTACAGGCGTGACAACGTGCTGCGACACTCGCGCTGTTGGGGCAGCGAGGCATTTTCGATCATCGCCACTGGCATGTCGGCTGCCATCCCGCCGTCGAGCAGTTGCTGGTGGATCTCTTCCAGTTTGGCCACGCCCATGTACACCACCAGTGTGGTGCCGCCTTCGGCCAGTGCCCGCCAGTTCAGACGACTGTCGTCCTGGGTGTGCGCAGTGACCAGCGTAACGCCACGGCTTACACCGCGCAGCGTCAGCGCAATCGAGCAATTCGTCGCGCCTGCCAGGCCCGCGGTAATCCCGTTGACCAACTCCACCTCAACGCCTCGCTCGCGCAACCATAGCGCCTCTTCGCCGCCCCGCCCGAAAATGCACGGATCACCGCCCTTGAGGCGCACCACGCATTTGCCCTGGCGCGCATAGCGCAACATGAGACGATGGATAAAATCCTGTGGCGTGGAGCGGCAGCCGCCGCGTTTGCCCACTGTGATGACGCGCGCCATGGCGCAATGTTCCAGCACTGCCGGGTTGACCAGGTCATCGATCAACACCACATCGGCGGCATGCAGGGCTCGGACCGCCTTGAGGGTCAACAGCTCCGGATCACCGGGGCCTGCGCCCACCAGCCAGACTTTTGCGTTCATAGAGTTGCCCTCAGAGATGGTCAGCTGTGAAAGAGTGCATACAGAAGCACCAGATTAACCAGCACCGATAGCAGCGCCACGCTACGCCATACCTTCAGCGGTTCGCGCTCCAGCAAAGGTCTGGGACGAATACTCAACTCCCGCCGGTCAGCCTGCTCTAATGCCAGCAGCCATTCTTCGGCGGTTTCATAGCGTTGCGCCGGCTGCGCGGCCACGGCCCGTTCCAGGCTCAACGCCAGCCACTCCGGCAGGTCAGGACGATAGCGGCTGGCGCTGATGGGCTGAGTGAATCTGGGGCGCTGGAAAGCTTCGATTTCGCCGTAGGGATAGTGCCCGGTCAGCAGGTAGTACAAGGTGACGCCAACGCCGTATAAATCTTGCTGGGCGGTAGGACTCTCGCCGTTGAAAGCCTCGGGTGCGATAAAGCTCGGTGTACCCGGCAACGCATGAGCATGGTCCTCCGACAGGCCCGGGCAGTAGGCCAGGCCGAAATCCAGCACGCGCAACTCACCGTCGTCCCCCAGCAACAGGTTCTCCGGCTTGATATCGCGGTGCAGGATCTGCCTGCGGTGCAGCAGGCCCACCGCCCGCAGCAAGCGCTCGGCAATCGATTGCCATTGCGCCAGAGGCAGGGGACCTTGCTGCTGGAACAGGGCCGCAAGGGTTCGCCCGGGATACTCGCGCATGACGTAATACAGATGCTGCCGACTACCAGCGGCATGCACCTGCGGGAACGCGCGCCCGGCCACCCGACGCAGAAACCACTCCTCGGCCAGCAACGCCTGAGCGGCGTCGCTGTCGTCCTCGCGGCTCAAGGGCAGGGTTTTCAGCAGCCACGGTTGCTGCTGGGTATCGCGTACCCGGTAAAGCAAGGATTGTCGGCTTTGCGCCAGTACGGCATCCACCTGCCAGCCTTCAAAGTGTTGGCCGATTTTTAATAGCGGCGGCAGCGGCCATTGCTGCAACTGCACCAGTGCGTCGCCCAGGGTGGCCGCACCGAGTGCATCCACGCGGACCAGCACAGCGCTGGCGTTGTCCTGGCTGCCGCCCAGATGGGCCGCGTTGACCAGGGTGGTCACCGCCAGGTCCAGGTCGGCCTGTTCACGCAGGATCGCCTGGATACTGTGATCGCCCAGCGTTGCCCATACGCCGTCGCTGAGCAGCAGAAAACATTCGCCCTCGCGCAACTGGCCATCGAGAAAATCCACCACCAGGTGCTGGTCCAGGCCCAGCGCACGCTTGAGCACGTGCTGCATGCCTGGCTGTTCCCATACGTGATCTTCGCTGATGCGCTGCAACACGCCATCCAGCCAGCGATAAGCCCGACAGTCGCCGACATGCGCCAGGGTGAAGCGTTGACCGCGAAACACCAGGGCGCTGAGGGTGGTCAGCAGCGGCTGGCCACCGCCGTTAGCCTGCAACCAGCGATTCTGCGCCAGCAGCAGCCGCTCCAGCGACTGGGCCACGCTCCAGGTTTGCGGCGTGGCGTAGTAGTCAATCGCCAGGGCCTGCAGGGTCGAGCGCGCGGCCAATCCGCCATCGGCGCATTGGCTGACGCCGTCGGCCATCGCGCACAGGTAGCCTTTGCTGGCCGCCAGTTCCGCCGCGGGCGTGACCACCCGCAGCGCATCCTGATTTTCCATGCGTGGACCGATGGCGCTGGCTTGGGCGACGCTCAGTCGCAGGCTCATCAGACGCGCGCAGCCGTCACGGCTGCAGAACCCCAGGTGGTTCTCCAGCGACGCTTGACCCCATGCAGCCCGAACCACGCCAGCACGGCCAGGCTGGCAAACAGCCACAGAGCCAGTTGATAGCTGCCGGTGCTTTGCTTGATTGCGCCCATGCCGGCTGCCAAAGCGAAGCCACCGATGCCGCCGGCCATGCCGATCAGGCCGGTCATTACGCCGATTTCCCGGCGAAAGCGCTGCGGAACCAACTGGAATACGGCCCCGTTGCCCGCACCGAGACCGAGCATGGTGCAGACGAAAAGCGCCAGCGCCGCGTAGGAACTGGGCAGGTTGAAGCCCACTGCGGCGATGCAGATGGCCGCGACGCTATACATGCCCAGCAAGGTTCGGATGCCGCCGAACCGGTCGGCAAGGGCGCCGCCCAGCGGACGCATCAGGCTGCCACCGAACACGCACGCGGCAGTGTAATAGCCGGCGGTTACGGGGCTGAGGCGGTATTGGTCGTTGAAGTAGCCGGGCAGGGCGCTGGCCAGGCCGATAAAACCGCCGAACGTCACGCTGTAGAAGAACATGAACCACCAGCTGTCACGGTCGCCCAGGGCCTTGAAATAGTCAGCCATGGATTTGGCTTTCGGGCGTTCAGGGGCATTGCGCGCCAGCCAGGCGAAGACCACGAGCGTCACGATCAGCGGGATTAATGCGAAGCCAAAGACGTTGCTCCAGCCAAACGCTGCGGCGAGAACCGGCGCCAGCAGCGCGGCGAACACCGTGCCCGAGTTACCGGCTCCGGCAATCCCCATGGCCTTGCCCTGGTGCTCGGCGGGGTACCACTGGGACGCCAGGGGCAGTGCCACGGCGAAGGACGCGCCGGCCATGCCAAGAAACAGCCCCAGCACCAGGGCCTGTTCGTAACTGTGTATCCCCAGCTTCCAGGCACCGAACAGCGCGACAATCACGATCACCTGGCCGATCATCCCGGCGGTTTTGGGCGACAGCCTGTCGGCGAGCATCCCCATCAGAAAACGCAGTACCGCGCCGGCCAGGATCGGCGTCGCGACCATCAGGCCGCGCTGCTGGGTGGTCAACTGCAAGTCGGCGGCGATCTGCACCGCCAGCGGTCCCAGCAGATACCAGACCATAAAGCTCAGGTCGAAATACAGGAACGCGGCAAACAGGGTCGGGGTGTGCCCGGATTTCCAGAAGCTTGATTTCATCACGCACCTCAACGGTTGGGAGTGTTGTAAAAAGGCCGGGTGATGGAACAGCCGCAACGGCCGCCCCACCGGCCCCATGCAGGGGGCCAAAACGAAAAAACGCCGCCACCGGGTTCGCGAGGGCAAACCGGATGTGCGACGTCTTTGTCGTGGAGGGGCAACCGCCGTTGGTTACCTGTAATGCTTGATTAGCAAAAGCTGAGCCAGATCAGCCCAACAGCTCGCTCATGGCGATGATCTGCTCCGCCACCTGGATCAGTTTCTGCTGGCGGCTCATGGCCTGGCGGCGCATCAGGGTGTAGGCCTCTTCTTCATTGCAGCCTTTCATTTTCATCAGCATGCCCTTGGCCAGCTCGATGCGCTTGCGCTCGGCCAGTTGCTGGTCGCGTGCCTGCAACTGGGCGCGCAAGGCCTGGTCGCTTTCGAAGCGGGCCATGGCCACGTCGAGGATCGGTTGCAGACGCTGGGCCTGGATGCCCTCGACGATATAGGCGCTGACGCCGGACTTGATGGCCTGGCGCATCACCGTCGGGTCGTGTTCGTCGGTAAACATCACAATGGGGCGCGGTTGATCGCGACTCACCAGCACCACTTGCTCCATCACATCACGCCCCGGCGACTCGGTATCGATCAGGATCACGTCCGGGCGCACTGTTTCGACGCGCGCCGGCAGGTCGATGATCAGGCCCGACTCGTCGATCACCTCGAATCCGGCCTCGATCAGCGCGGTGCGCAGGCGCCCGACCTTGCGCGGGGTGTCGTTGATCAACAGGATTCGCAGCATGGCCTTTCTCCTGTCAGCGCAAGGCTTGGCGGTTGGCGTCGCCGACCAGGGCGTGCAGGCGGAAGCTGCGCGCGTAACCCGCCGGGTCCGAACCGTCCCAGACCTTGCCGTCGATCAACTGGCTGCTGCGCATGTCCCGATCCCCGGCGGTAATGCCCAGTGCCGCGGCCGCCTGGCGATAGAGCGCCAGTTGCTGGACCTGGCGCGCCACGCCCAGGTAGTCCGGGTCTTCGCGCAGCAGCCCCCAGCGGCGAAATTGGGTCATGAACCACATGCCGTCGCAGAGGTAGGGCAGATTGACCCTGCCCTCGGCAAAAAAGCGCAGACCGTGGGGGTCCTGCCAGTGGTGGCCCAGGCCATCGTCGTAGGTCCCCAGCAGACGCGGCTCGATGCAGTCGAGGGGCGCATCGAGGTAATCGCGGCCGCTGAGCAGCTGCGCGGTAGAACGTCGGTTTTCGCGATTCTGTTCGATAAAGCGGCTGGCTTCCAGAATGGCCATCACCAAGACGCGCGCTGTATTGGGGTAATGGTCGACGAAGGCTTGGGTGCAGCCCAGTACCTTTTCAGGGTGATCCGGCCAGATCGCCTGGCTGGTGGCCAGCGTGAAGCCTTGATCCTGGGCGACGGCGCTGGCAGCCCAAGGCTCGCCCACGCAAAAGCCATCGATGCGTCCCGCTTGCAGATGCGCAACCATCTGCGGTGGCGGCACTACCACGCTTTCGACGTCCTGTAATGGATGAATGCCCTGGCTCGCCAGCCAGTAGTACAACCACATGGCATGGGTACCGGTGGGAAATGTCTGAGCTAAGGTCAGTTTTGTGCGGCTTTGGTGCACGTGGCGCTCCAGCGCCTCAGGAGTGACCACCCCTTGTTGCTGCAGGCCGCGCGACAGGTTGATGCTCTGGCCGTTCTGGTTCAGGCCCATCAGCACCGCCATGTCGGTGGGCGCCACGCCGCCGATGCCCAGGTGCACGGCGTAGATCAAGCCATACAGGCTATGGGCGGCATCCAATTCGCCGCTGACCAGCTTGTCCCGCAGGTTGGCCCAGGATGACTGGCGCTTGAGGTTAAGGGTCAAGCCGTAGGGTTGCGCAAAACCCTGGGTCGCCGCTACTACCAGCGAGGCGCAATCGCTCAGGGCCATGAACCCCAGGTCGAGGCTGCTCTTTTCCGGAGCGTCGCTGCCGCTGACCCACGCCAGCGCGTCGCTTATCGGGCGGTTGCCCACCGAATCGTTCATCCACACCTACCTTTTCTTTCAAAAAAAAGCGCCGTTCCCTCAGATGGCGATGCCGGCCATTGCGGGTAACGACGCCTTTGTCCGTAAGCCCGCTCCGCCATTGGCGCGCGCTTTGATACTGAGTCCATTAGCAAGGCACATGCCACGGGTGGGAAAGGGACTCGGCCGTCAACTTTTCATCAAGATTGAAAAGAGGTGGCCTCTCAGTATGGCCGCTTCTTTCGCCAGCTCCCGGGAGCCCCTACCGTGCCCGCTGCCTTCCTCCAAACCCCGCTATGCCGCTGGCTGTTGTGTGCCGTCCTGTGGCTGGGCCATGGCATGGCCTGGGGCGAAAGCTACCAGGCACTGGATGAGAGCCTGCATACCGTGTTCACTGCCTTGTCGGTGCCCATGGGCCTGCCGATTGTCGTGAGCCGCGAGGTGGCACGTAAGCGCTTGAGTGGTGTGCTTGATTTGGCAGCGCCGCAGCAGAGCCTGGAGAGGCTGGCGCAGCAGCAGGGCCTGATCTGGTACGGCGACGGGCAGGCGATCCATGTCTATGACGCTACTGAAGCGAAAAGCTCGGCGGTGGCATTGCGGCATCTTTCAATCGACAGGTTCCGCAGCCTCATGCGCCGTTCGGGGCTGGATGAAACGCGCTACCCCTTGCGTGCCAGCGGGGGGCGGACATTTTATGTGTCCGGCCCGCCCAACTACGTGGACCAGGTGCTGCGCCTGGCGCAACTGATGGACCGTCAGCGCGCGGATCTACGCGTGGGTAACCAGGCTTTTGGCGTCGTCCAGGTACTCAACACCCATGTCGCGGACCGTGAATACACGATGGGTGAACGCACGCTCCGGGTAGCGGGGATCGCGTCGACGATCGAGACCCTGCTGGCGGGTGAGCGCAAGGGCCTGCTTGCAGACAAGGCGCTCGTGGTGATCGCCTATGCGGACACCAACAGTCTGCTGATCAAAGGCAACCCTGCGCAGGTACGGTTCATCGAGCAACTGGTGACGGAGCTGGACACGCCCAAGCGAGCCATCGAGGTCTCGCTGTGGCTGGTCGATGTGGGCCGCGACGCATTGAGCACACTACGGCCGGCCTGGGCCGACAACAGCGAGGCCTCGACCAGCGCTGTGATGGAGCCCCTGGAGGATAACCGCTTGATGGCCCGGCTTGCCGTGCTGGAGCGCCGTCGGCGCGCCAAGGTGGTGGCGCTGCCGGTGATCCTCACGCAGGAAAATGTGCCGGCAGTGTTCAACGACAACCGCACGTTCCATTTGCCGCCCCTCGCCGACGATGCCGCCGGATGGAAGCCGGTGCCTTATGCGACCCAGGTCAGTGTGCTGCCGCGCTTCGCCGAGGCCAATGAGATCGAGATGCTGCTGGAGATCGAGGACGCTCGACCGATCAATGACCAGCGGCGCGGCAGCAAACCGGACGCGGTTGCGCGGATCGGGGTCAGCAGCGTGGTTCGTGTGCCCCACGGCAAGCGTCTGTGGTTGGCGGCGTTCCCGCGTGACTCGCGTGAGCGAGATCGCGGACGGGCCTCGGCGCCCTCGGGTGAGGTGCGCCTGTTTGTGATTCAGGCGCGCGCCGTCGCAGGCGAGGAAAGAGGGGCGGCCGCCGCAGGTGGGCCGCCGCCATTGACCGCGGCGCAGTATGAGCGCGTGCAACGTGCGTTTGTGCGGCCGGGTCTCGATGTGTTCCCGTGAAATAAGGCGTTCAGTCATGCATCTGGAAATTCTTCTGCAGGAACAGTTGATCAGCCGCAGGCGCCTGGCCGCCTTTGCGCCGGGCAAGGTATTGCCGTTGGCGCCCGCGGTCATTCACTGCGTCGAGGTTCGGGTGAACGGCCAGTTGCTGGCGTTGGGTGAACTGGTGCAGTTGGAAGACCGCCTTGGGGTTGAACTGCACGAGGTGTATCAGGAGTGGGCGCCTGGTGGGTTTCGCTGAAGAAACGCCTTACAGGGCTGTTCCGGAAAACGCTGTATCTATGCGCTTTTTCCTAACGTGAGTTGCCGGACGGGTTTTTATAGTCGCTGTATCGGCGCAAACGCCAGTCAAGGAATAAGGACTTCAATGTCAGTTGTCGGATGCCGAGGTAGATATGGTCGTCGTGAATGATGAGTTGGCGACGGTTTCCCTGGTCTTTGCGTGTTGGACGCTGCACGCCGATGGGCGCTTGAGCGGAGAGGGCGGTGATGTTCAGTTACCGCCCAAGGAGGGGCATGTCCTGCGGCTGCTGCTGGCTTCCGGTGGTGTGTTGATGACCAAGGATCGCCTGTTGGAGCTGGCCTGGCCCAAGGGCGAAGTGGCCGAGGAATCGCTGACGCGCTGCATCTATTCGTTGCGCAAGCATTTGGGTGTCGACAAAGCGTTTATCAAGACGATCTATGGCCGCGGTTACCGCTTCACGTGTCCGGTGAGGGTCCAGCGCGGCGGTCAGGGGCATAAGGAGCAGGTGTGTTCGGCCTGCGGCCGGGTCAACCATGGGTAGGTGCTGGGCCACGGTATTGTTGTTGGGGCTGTTATTCGGCAGTCGTCAAGCGCAGGCGTATTGCTGGGAAGAGGTCGCCAGCCGTTACGATATCGAGCCGGAGTTGCTGCAGGCCATCGCGGCCGTCGAGTCGGGTTATCAAGCGGGGGCGATCAACCGCGCCAATGGCAACGGCACTTGGGATATCGGCCTGATGCAAATCAACAGCAGCCATTTGCCGCGCCTGCTCGCGCTGGGGATTACCGAGCAGCGGTTGTTGAGCGAGCCGTGCTTGTCGGTAGAGGTCGGGGCGTCGATCCTTGCCGAGTTTATCCAGCGTTTCGGCTACAACTGGACGGCGGTGGGTTCCTATAACGTGGGGCCGGGTGCGGGGCCGGAACGTGATGCGTTGCGCAGGCGCTATGCGGAAAAAATCTGGGCGCGGTATGAGGCCCTGGTCATGCAGCGTTGATGTCGTTTGGCGCGGCACGCCTCGCCTGCGCACCGTCACCCCGGCTATAATCGCCGCCACCTTTCGCCGCCATCCGAGTCTAGCCCGCCCATGTATAACCTGGCCCGCCAGCTGTTGTTCAAACTTTCCCCGGAAACTTCCCACGATCTGTCTCTCGACCTGATCGGTGCCGGTGGCCGCCTGGGACTCAATGGCCTGGTCTGCAAGGCTGCGGCGAAAATGCCGGTCTCGGTGATGGGGCTGGACTTTCCCAATCCGGTAGGACTGGCTGCCGGCCTGGACAAGAACGGCGCGGCCATCGATGGCTTCGCCCAGCTCGGCTTCGGCTTTGTCGAGATCGGCACGGTGACGCCGCGACCGCAGCCGGGCAACCCCAAGCCCCGCATCTTCCGCCTGCCGGAAGCGGAGGCGATCATCAATCGCATGGGCTTCAACAACCTGGGCGTCGATCACCTGCTGGCCCGGGTTCAGGCTGCCAGGTACAACGGCATTCTCGGTATCAATATCGGCAAGAATTTCGACACGCCGGTCGAGCGTGCGGTCGATGACTACCTGATCTGCCTGGACAAGGTTTACGCCCACGCCAGCTATGTCACCGTCAATGTCAGCTCGCCGAACACGCCGGGCCTGCGTAGCCTGCAGTTCGGTGACTCCCTCAAGCAATTGCTCGAAGCCCTGCGCCAGCGTCAGGAAGACCTGGCTGTGCGTCACGGCAAGCGGGTGCCGCTGGCGATCAAGATCGCACCGGACATGAGCGACGAAGAAACCGTGCTGGTGGCCCAGGCCCTGATGGATTCCGGAATGGACGCGGTGATCGCCACCAACACCACGCTCAGTCGGGTCGGCGTCGAAGGCCTGGCCCACGGTGATGAGGCCGGTGGCCTGTCGGGCGCGCCGGTGCGGGACAAGAGCACTCATATCGTCAAGGTGCTGGCGGCGGAGCTGGCCGGGCGCTTGCCGATCATCGCCGTGGGCGGCATCACCGAAGGCCGGCACGCCGCCGAGAAGATCGCAGCGGGCGCGAGCCTTGTGCAGCTGTACTCCGGTTTTATCTACAAAGGCCCGGCCTTGATTCGCGAGTCCGTGGATGCGATCGCCGCGCTGCCGAAGAAGGCCTGAGAGCGGCCCATAAAAAAGGGCTCCTTCAAGGAGCCCCCTGGGCCGAAGCCCGCCGCCCGGATGGGGCGTGCATGGTAAGTCGTTACTGCTTCAAAGGTGATGTGTCGGAATTAAGTGCCCTGATTAGCCGACGGCGTGAAGTTCGTTGAGTCTGTGGATTCCCGCAGTGCCAGTCATACCGTCCCAGTTGTCGCCGCGTCCTTCTCGCCAGCCGTTGATCCAGGCTTGGCGTACCGACGGTAGAGTAAATGGGCAAAGCTCACGGGATTTGCCATGAACGCCATATTGATATCCGCGTAAAAACGCTCTTTCCAACGGATCACGCTTAAGTCTTCTCATAGGGTGTTTCCCTCACTTGTTGACTGTCTTGATATCCTTCGGCCTCGTCTGAGGCCGGGCAGAGTTTTTCTGCCGTTGGTGGGCTCGCTGCCGGCGTGGCGAGCCGATGTGTCGGCGTCGTTACGGCGCCAACCTGTGTTGAGTTCTAACCAATAGGTCACATGGATTCAATGATCGTTTTGTCATAAGCACGTAACGATAACGATGCTATAGCCATAAGCTGGGATGGCTTTACGCCCCATTTGTCTGGCAAAGCCAGCTATGATGCACCCCGCATAGAGGAAAGGTTTAATCCTTAAGTAAGAATGACCGTCTGTTGCAGTCGGTTATTATTCGACGAAGGGTCGGAATATTTCTTTTTGTTGCTGCACATCTTTATCTGCCCCGTCGATAAAGGCCCAAGGCCTGGCAGACGGGGTGGGACGGCACATTCGTGCCACGCGAGCACTCTTCAAGAAAAGTGCTTGATTGAAAACCGAGCCGGCGATGCGTCGCCCGTTCATTTATTGCTGAAAAGCCTGGAATGCCCCATGTCGGACCGTTTTGAACTCTTCCTCACTTGCCCCAAGGGCCTCGAAGGCCTGCTGATCGAGGAAGCCGTCGGGCTTGGCCTTGAGGAAGCCCGCGAGCACACCTCGGCCGTGCGCGGCATGGCCGACATGGAAACCGCCTACCGCCTATGCCTCTGGTCGCGCCTGGCCAACCGCGTGCTGCTGGTGCTCAAGCGCTTCCCCATGAAGGATGCCGAAGACCTGTACCACGGCGTGCTGGATATCGAGTGGGCCGATCACATGGTTTCCGATGGCACCCTCGCGGTGGAATTCAGCGGTCACGGCTCGGGCATCGACAACACCCATTTCGGCGCGCTGAAGGTCAAGGATGCGATTGTCGATAAACTGCGCACCCCAACCGGCGAACGCCCGTCCATCGACAAGATCAACCCGGACCTGCGCATCCATCTGCGCCTGGACCGTGGGGAAGCGATCCTGTCCCTCGACCTCTCCGGCCACAGTCTGCACCAGCGCGGTTATCGCCTGCAGCAGGGCGCGGCGCCGCTGAAGGAAAACCTGGCCGCCGCCATCCTGATCCGGGCCGGCTGGCCACGCATCGCTGCCGAAGGCGGCGCGCTGACCGACCCGATGTGCGGCGTGGGGACCTTCCTGGTGGAAGGCGCGATGATTGCCGCCGACATGGCGCCCAACCTCAACCGTGAACTGTGGGGCTTTACCACCTGGCTCGGCCACGTTCCGGCGTTGTGGAAAAAACTGCACGCCGAGGCCACCGAGCGCGCCGCGATCGGCATGAACAAAACGCCGCTGTGGATACGAGGCTACGAAGCCGACCCGCGGCTGATCCAGCCCGCGCGCAACAATATCGAGCGCGCCGGCCTGAGCCACTGGATCAAGGTGTACCAGGGCGAAGTCGGCACCTTCGAACCGCGCCCGGACCAGAACCAGAAAGGCCTGGTGATCTGCAACCCGCCCTATGGCGAGCGCCTGGGTGACGAAGCCAGCCTGTTGTACCTCTACCAGAACCTCGGCGAACGCCTGCGCCAGGCGTGCATGGGTTGGGAGGCGGCGGTGTTCACCGGCGCACCGGACCTGGGCAAGCGCATGGGTATCCGCAGCCACAAACAGTACTCATTCTGGAACGGCGCCTTGCCGTGCAAGTTGCTGCTGATCAAGGTCAACCCCGACCAGTTCGTCACCGGCGAGCGCCGCACCCCGGAGCAGCGCCAGGCCGAACGCGAGCAAGCCGCGTACGACCAGGCGCCGACCGAACCGCAAGAGCGCCAGTACAACAAGAACGGCAACCCGATCAAGCCGGCCCCGGCCCCCGTGGTCGAACAGGCGCGCTTGAGCGAAGGCGGGCAGATGTTCGCCAATCGCCTGCAAAAGAACCTTAAGTTGCTGGGCAAGTGGGCCAAGCGCGAAGGCGTGGATTGCTACCGTGTGTACGACGCCGACATGCCGGAATACTCCATGGCCATCGACCTGTACCACGATTGGGTGCACGTGCAGGAGTACGCCGCGCCGAAGTCCATCGACCCGGAAAAAGCCTCCGCGCGCATGTTCGATGCCCTGGCGGCCATTCCCCAGGCGCTGAATATCGATAAGAGCCGCGTGGTGGTCAAGCGTCGCGAGCGTCAGAGCGGCACCAAGCAGTACGAGCGCCAGAGCGCCCAGGGCAAGTTCACCGAGGTCAGCGAAGGTGGCGTAAAGCTGCTGGTCAACCTCACCGATTACCTGGACACCGGCCTGTTTCTCGACCACCGCCCGATGCGCATGCGGATTCAGAAGGAAGCGGCCGGTAAGCGCTTCCTCAACCTGTATTGCTACACCGCCACCGCCAGTGTGCACGCCGCCAAGGGCGGTGCGCGCAGCACCACCAGTGTCGACCTGTCCAAGACTTATCTGGACTGGGCGCGCCGCAATTTCTCCCTCAACGGTTTCTCCGACAAGAACCGCCTGGAGCAGGGCGATGTGATGGCGTGGCTGGAAGCCAGTCGCGATGAATTCGACCTGATCTTCATCGACCCGCCGACCTTCTCCAACTCCAAGCGCATGGAAGGCATCTTCGACGTGCAGCGCGACCACGTGCAGTTGCTGGACCTGGCCATGGCCCGTCTGGCGCCGGGCGGCGTGTTGTACTTCTCCAACAACTTCCGCAAGTTCCAGCTGGAAGACAACCTCAGCGAACGCTACGCGGTCGAGGAAATCAGCGACAAGACCATCGACCCGGATTTTGCGCGCAATGCCAAGATCCACCGGGCCTGGAAAATCACCGCCCGCTGACGGTTGCACAAAAAAGCCGCAAGCCAGGATATTCCGGGCTTGCGGCTTTTTTGCGCTGGTCAAACCATGGGCCGATAGCTATAACTTAAGGCCTAGCCAAAGTGACACCCCCCGCACGCTGGCGTTGTGAGTGTTGCCTATGCCGTTGCAAGCCGTTCGCCCGAAAATCCTAGGCTTTATCAGTGAGCAGGCGTCGGCTTGGCTGGTGGCATTGGTGGTGCTGTTGGCCGGTTGCACCTTGACGGGTATCGTCGCCTGGGCCACTCACGACCTGTATCAGCAGCAGGTGCGCCAACGCTTTCAATTGCTGGTCAACGAACGCTATACCCGCCTGCAGGAGCGTTTCGAGGATCAGGAGCAGCGCCTTAACAGCCTGCGGCGTTTCTTTATCAATTCACAGCAAGTGTCCCGCGAAGAATTCGACGGGTTCACCCAGCCCTTGCTGCTGCGCGCCCGCGCCTACGCCTGGGCGCCGCGGGTGTTTCGCGAGCAGCGCAGCGAGTTCGAACGCCAGGTATCCCGCGATCGCGGTGTGGACTTTGTTATCCGTGAATTGAACACGGCGGGCGAGTTGGCCCCGGCGCCGCAACGCGATGAATACGTGCCGGTGCTCTACAGCCAGACCCAGAGCCTGTTGGGTTCACCGCTGGGTTTTGATCTGCTCGCCCAGCCGCTGCGGCGCGCGACCCTTGAGCGCGCGCAAAAAAGTGGCAGGCTGGCGGTGTCGCAGCCCATGCAACTGGTGGGGGTGGAGCCGGCGTATGCCGCCGGGGTTTTGCTGGTAGCGCCGGTAAGCAACCAGGCGGGCAACGACCCACCCTACGGCTATGTGATGGCGGTGATCAGCATGCGCCAGTTGGTGGCCGACGGCTTGCCCAAGTCGCCACGCGACAACCTCGTCATGCAGATTGTGGATACATCCGATGTGCAACAACGCGTCCTGTATGAATCGAACAATGTCGTGGCCGACAGCCCTCTCGTCGGGGCTCGTCGTCTGACCCTGGGCGATCATGTCTATGCCCTGACCCTGCGCCCGAGCAAAGTGTTCGAACTGGCCAACCATTCCTCGTTGAGCGCCATCCTGATCATGGGCGGCTTGCTCAGCCTGTTGCTCAGCGCCTTGCTCTACGTGCTCGTGAGCCAACGCCAGCGTGCCTTGAAGCTGGTGGAGCAGCGCACTGTGCAGTTGCGTCTGCGCGAGCAGGAGCTGCGCGGCGCACACGGCCAATTGCGCAGTGTGCTGAACGCGGCCACCCAGGTCGCGATCATTGCCACCGACCTGCGCGGTGTCATCAATACCTTCAACGCCGGCGCTGAAAAGATGCTCGGCTTTACCGCCGATCAGGTGGTGGGCAAGCTGACCCTGGAGAGCCTGCACCTGGCGACGGAGCTGGAAATGCGTTCCGCCAAGTTGGGCGTGGCCTTGGGCAAGCGCATCCCCGCGAGCCAGGCCATGCTGGTCGAAAGCCCTGACAGCCTGCACGAAGCCCGCGAGTGGACTCTGATCCGCGAGGACGGCAGCCCGTTGAACGTGAATATGCTCGGCACTGTGCTGCTCGATGACCATGGCTTGTGGGTGGGGCACCTGGCGATCTACCTGGACGTTACCGAACAGAAGCGCGCCTACGAAGCGCTGGCTGCACGGGATCGCCTGCTGAAAAAACTCAGTGCCCATGTGCCCGGCGGCATCTTCCAGTTCACCCTGGAGCCTCAGGACAATTGGCGCTTCATCTATGCCAGCGACGGGATGCGCGATATCTACGAAATCGAAACCGGGTTGTTGCAGCAGGATGCCAAGCGCGTATTCGAGCGCATCCATCCGCTGGACGTGGAGCGGGTGCGCGCCTCGGTGCGCTTGTCGGCCCTGCAGTTGAGCCATTGGCGCGAGGAGTACCGGGTGTTGCTGCCGCAACGCGGCCTGCGCTGGATTCGCGGCGAGGCCACCCCGGAAGAGTTACCTGGCGGCGGTACGCTGTGGCACGGGTATGTGTCGGATATTTCCGATCTCAAACGAGTGGAGGAGGAGTTGCGGGCCTTGTCCATCACCGACTCGCTGACCGGTATTCACAACCGGCGCTACTTCCAGGATCGCTTGCGCGCCGAAATCGCCAGGCTCAATCGAACCCACGGGGCACTGTCGGTGATCATGCTGGATATCGATCACTTCAAACGCATCAACGATAAGCACGGCCATGCGGTGGGTGACGCAGTGCTGCAGGAGTTATGCGCGCGCATCAGCCAGCGTCTACGCCGCACCGACGTGTTCTGCCGTCTGGGCGGGGAGGAGTTCATGGTGCTGTGCCCTACCACCGATGCCGAACAGGCCTACAGCCTGGCAACGGATTTGTGGCAGTCGTTGCGCACCGCGCCGATGGATCCGGTGGGCGTTGTCACCGCCAGCTTTGGTGTGGCCAGCTGGCGGGGCGATGAAGGCGTCGATGGGTTGCTGCTGCGCGCCGACTCGGCGGTGTATGTGGCCAAGCAGGCGGGCAGGGACCGGGTTGAGGCCGAGAGGGCGCGGGCTTGAAGGCATGTGGCAGAGGTGTCTACACCTGTCTTAATGGTTCACCGCAACAAGCCCCCCTCAGGCCAACGCTGTTTTAGAGCACCGGCGCCGCCGCCGTCAGTTTTGGCTGGCGGTACAGGTCCAGCAGGACCTGGTCGAGTACCGACGAAGCGCCCCATGGCTTGGGATCGTTGAGGATCGCCACCACCACCCAGGTGTTGCCGTTGTTGTCACGGCTGAACCCGGCGATGGCGCGCACGGTGTTCAACGTGCCCGTCTTGACGTGCGCCTCGCCGCGCATGGCGGTCGTCTTCAAGCGCTTGCGCATGGTGCCATCGGTGCCGGCGATAGGCATCGAGCTGATGTATTCCGCCGCATACGGGCTCTTCCAGGCTGCCTGCAGCATGGCTGCCATTTCACGGGCGCTGACCCGTTCGGCGCGCGACAGGCCGGAGCCGTTCTCCATCACCAGGTGCGGCGCGGTGATGCCTTTTTTCGCCAGCCACTGGCGCACCACGCGCTGCGCGGCCTTGGCATCGTCGCCGTCGGCATCATTGCGGAACTGCGCGCCCAGGCTCAGGAACAACTGCTGGGCCATGGTGTTGTTACTGTATTTGTTGATGTCGCGGATGATTTCCGCCAGGTCCGGCGAGAACGCGCGGGCCAGCACCTTGGCATCCTTGGGCACCGGCGCCTGGATATCGCGGCCCTGGATGCTGCCGCCCAGCTCCTTCCAGATTGCCCGCACTGCGCCGGCGGTATAGGTGGCGTGGTCGAGCAGCGACAGGTACGTCTGTGAACTGCAGCCGTCGGCCAGTTGGCCACTGACGGTCACGGTCACGCTGCCATCGGCGGCGGTCACCGGGTTGTAGCGCACATCCCCGGTGCATTGCTTGGCGTTGGAAACCTTGACCTGATTGTCGATACGAATGCTCGCAATCGGCGGCTCCACCGAAACCAGCACCCGGCCGCCATCATTGCGTGTCACGAAACGCAAGGCCTTGAGGTTGACCAGCAAGGCATCGGGTTTGACCAGGAATGGCTTGTTTTCGTCGTTGCCATCGTCGTTGAACTCCGGCAGTTGCGGCGGAATAAAGAAGCCGCGGTCCAGCACCAGGTCGCCGGTAACCTGCTGCACACCGTTGGCGCGCAGGTCGCGCATCAGCAACCAGAGTTTTTCCATGTTCAGCTTGGGATCACCCCCGCCCTTGAGGTACAGGTTGCCATGCAATACGCCACCGCTGAGGGTGCCGTCGGTGTAGAACTCGGTTTTCCACTGATGGTTGGGGCCGAGCATTTCCAGGGCCGCGTAGGTGGTGACCAGCTTCATGGTGGAGGCCGGGTTCACCGACACGTCGGCGTTGAACACGGTCGGCGTGCCCGGACCGTTGAGCGGCAGCATAACCAGGGATAACGCAGTATTTTGCAGTTTGGCTTTTTGCAGGGCCTGCGCGACGTTGGGCGGCAGGGTGGTATTGATCGGGGCGGCGGTGACGGAAAAGGCCAGTGGCAAAAGAAAACCGGCCAGTAACAGGGGACGCAAAGATTTGATCATAAAGAGTAAAACCCTACTGCTGAGGGAGGGTGAAAAAGGCGAGGGGACAATAAGAAAAATCCCTCAATGGTCATGAAAGTGTCGGCATTATGCCCCAAGGCGGGCGTATTTGTAGCTGAACGATAGCTGGAAATCGGCGTTTTTTTTCCAGCAGAATGCCGCCTGTCCCAGAGAGTCGGGCAATCGTCGCCTTAAACTGCTAAAGTGCCGGCCGTTATTACTTAAGAGGACTGTTCCAATGGCGACTAACCGTTCCCAGCGTCTGCGCAAAAAACTGTGCGTTGATGAATTTCAAGAGCTGGGTTTCGAACTGAACCTGGACTTCAAAGAAGGCCTGAGTGAAGAAGCTATCGACGCTTTCCTCGAAGCATTCATCAAAGAAGCCATGGAAGCCAACGGTCTGGGCTACGTCGGCGGCGATGACTACGGTCTGGTTTGCCTGCAGAAGCGTGGCTCGGTTTCCGAAGAGCAGCGCGCTGCCGTTGAAGCCTGGCTGAAAACCCGTTCCGAGCTGACCAAGGCTGAAGTCAGCCCGCTGCTGGACGTGTGGTATCCGGAAAAGCCGATCAATTCCAAGAATTGAAGCGGTAAGTTACAAGCTTCAAGCCGCAAGCTCATGTGGCTTGAAGCTTGAAGCTTGAAGCTTGAAGCTTGAAGCTTGAAGCTTGAAGCTTGCAGCTAACCCCTACCTCCGCCCATTCAGAATCAGCAGCGTCAACACCCCCGCCACAATCCCCCAGAACGCCGAGCCGATGGAAAACAGCGTCAAGCCCGAGGCGGTGACCATGAAGGTGATCAGTGCCGCTTCCCTCTCTCTGGGTTCATTCATCGCAATGCTCAAGCCGTTGATGATCGAGCCGAACAACGCCAACGCCGCAATCGACAGCACCAGTTCCTTGGGCAACGCTGCGAACAACGCCGCCAATGTCGCGCCGAACACACCGGCGATGCCGTAGAACACGCCGCACCAGACCGCCGCCGTGTAACGTTTGTTACGGTCTTCGTGAGCGTGAGGCCCGGTGCAGATGGCCGCGCTGATCGCCGCCAGGTTGATGCCGTGGGAGCCGAACGGCGACAGCACCAACGAGGCCAGGCCGGTGGCGGTGATCAGCGGCGAGGCCGGCACGTTGTAGCCATCGGCGCGTAACACCGCCACGCCCGGCATGTTCTGCGAGGTCATCGCCACCACAAACAGCGGAATGCCGATGCTGATGGTGGCCGCCAGCGAGAAGTGCGGCGTGGTCCACACCGGCGTGGCGACTTCCAACTCAAACCCGCTGAAGTCCAGCAGCCCCATCGCCCCCGACAGCAGGGTGCCGATGATCAGCGCGGCGAGCACGGCATAGCGCGGCGACAGGCGTTTGATGATCAGGTAGGTGAAGAACATCCCCAGCACCAGGCCGGTGCGATGCTGGGCGGCGACGAAAATCTCGCTGCCGATCTTGAACAGAATGCCGGCCAGCAACGCCGCCGCCAGTGACGCTGGAATACGCTTGACCAGTTTTTCAAAGCTGCCGGTCAAGCCGCACAGCGTCACCAGCACCGCACAGGTGATGTAAGCGCCAATGGCTTCACCGTAGCTCACGCCGCCCAGACTGGTGATCAACAGCGCCGCGCCGGGAGTGGACCAGGCGATGGTGATCGGCGTGCGGTAACGCAGGGACAGGCCGATGCTGCACACCGCCATGCCGATGGAGATCGCCCAGATCCATGAAGAGATCTGCGCCGTGGTCAAGCCGGCGGCCTGCCCGGCCTGGAACATCAGTACCAGGGAACTGGTATAGCCGGTCATCATCGCGATAAAGCCGGCGACAACGGCCGATGGGGATGTGTCCGCCAGCGGGCGCAGGCGCGCTTGGGTGGCTTCGGTCATGGAAAGGTGTTCCTTTTACCTGGGTTTGGCCGGTGGAGGTGCGGATTCAAGCCTAAACTCAAACGCTGATACCCATTGCAATACAGCCGGCGGCGCAAACAGCCGTACAGTGTGTTGGCTCATTGGGTTGTGTACAATGTGCCCTGTTTTTAGCGGATACTTGCCAGCGACCCGCTGTTGCCGTATTACCGATAATTCGCCGCCGTTCTCCAAACCCGAGTGCCCATGAACGAACAGTTGCAACCTCTCAAGAAACAACCGCGTGCCGGCAAGGCCGGTCGCAGCGGAACCCAGGACGATATCGTCTACGCGCATATTTTCGAGGCCATCCTTGAACAACGCCTGGCACCCGGCACTAAATTGAGCGAAGAGGCACTGGGCGAAATCTTTGGCGTAAGCCGCACCATCATTCGTCGCGCCCTGTCGCGACTGGCCCATGAAGGCGTGGTGTTGCTGCGACCCAATCGCGGCGCGGTGGTGGCCAGCCCGAGCGTGGAAGAAGCGCGCCAAGTGTTCCTGGCCCGGCGGCTGGTGGAGCGAGCGATTACCGAATTGGCGGTGCAGCATGCTACCGCCGAGCAACTGGCCGAGTTGCGCCAGATGGTCAACGACGAGCGCGACAGCTTTTCCCGTGGCGATCGCGGTGCCGGTATCCGCCTCTCCGGCGAATTCCACCTCAAGCTGGCCGAAGCGGCGAAGAACGCACCGCTGATCAGCTTCCAGCGCAGCCTGGTGTCCCAGACCTCGCTGATTATCGCCCAGTACGAAAGCGGTAACCGTTCCCACTGTTCCTACGATGAACACACGCAGTTGATCGATGCGATCGAAGCCCGCGACGCGGTATTGGCGGTGAACCTGATGATGCATCACATGGATCACATCGACAGCAAGCTCAACCTCGACGAAGAGAGCGCGTCGGATGATCTGCATGCGGTGTTCTCGCATCTGTTGCAGACCAAAAAGCCTGGGCGTTCCTCGATAAAGCTGTAATTTTCCTGATGTGCCAGGGACAAAATGTGGGAGGGGGCAAGCCCCCTCCCACATTGGTTTTGTGCTGTGGCCGAGATCAGCGCTGGTGCACCAGTTGGCCGGCGGCATAGGTCTGCAGCACCGCCCGGTCATCCCCCAGGGTCATCAGTACAAATAACGTCTCGTCGATGCTGTTGGACTGCTTCAGGCGGTAGCTGAGCAGTGGTGTGGCGTTGTAGTCCAGCACCAGGAAGTCCGCGTCCGTGCCCGGCTGCAACGTGCCGATTTTGTCTTCCAGGCGCAGCGCCCGTGCACCGCCCAGGGTGGCCAGGTACAGCGATTTGAACGGGCTCAACCGCGCGCCCTGCAACTGCATGACCTTGTAGGCTTCGTTAAGGGTTTGCAGCAGCGAGAAACTGGTGCCGCCTCCCACATCGGTGCCCAGGCCAACGTTCAGTTTGTGCTTCTCGGCCATCGGCAAGTTGAACAGGCCGCTGCCCAGGAACAGGTTCGAGGTCGGGCAAAAGGCGACTGCCGAGCCGGTTTGCGCCAGCCGTGCGCATTCGTCGTCGCACAGGTGCACGCCGTGGGCAAACACCGAGCGCTCGCCCAGCAGCTGGTAATAGTCGTACACGTCCAGGTAGCCGCTGCGCTCCGGGAATAGTTCTTTCACCCACTGCACTTCCTGCAGGTTCTCGCTGATGTGGGTCTGCATATACAGATCCGGATATTCCCCCAGCAGCTGCCCGGCCAGTGTCAATTGCTCCGGCGTGCTGGTAGGGGCGAAGCGTGGCGTGACCGCGTAATGCAGGCGGCCTTTGCCGTGCCAGCGCTCAATCAGGGTTTTGCTGTCCTGATAGCTGGACTCGGGCGTGTCGGTCAGATAATCCGGGGCGTTGCGGTCCATCATCACCTTGCCGGCGATCATGCGCAGGTCGAGCTTCTCGGCTGCTTCGAAAAACGCGTTCACCGATTGTGGGTGCACGCTGCCGAACACCAATGCGGTGGTGGTGCCGTTGCGCAGCAGTTCCTTGATGAAAATATCCGCTACTTGCTCGGCGTGGGCCTTATCGGCGAATTGGCTTTCGCAGGGGAAGGTGTACGTGTTGAGCCAATCCAGCAACTGTTCGCCATAAGCGCCAACCATGCCGGTCTGCGGCAAATGGATATGGGTGTCGATCAGGCCGGGGGTGATCAACGCGTCCTGGTAATGGGTCACGTCGATATCGGCCGGCAGCGTCGGCAGCAAGTCGCCGGCGTGCCCGACGGCGCTGATGCGGCCGTTGTCGATCACCAGCAGGCCGTCTTCGAAATACTCATAGGAGGCTTCGATCCCCACCTCGGCGGGGTCGGCGATGCTGTGCAGGATGGCGGCGCGGTAGGCTTTGCGAGTCAAAGGCATGGTGGTCTCAATGGGTAGCTTGGCTGCGGCGTGACACCGGCAGCAGTTTGGCAATGGGTTCGGCGCTTGCGTTGTGCTGGCCGAAATTGGCGTTATAGGTGGCGATGATTTCGCCGGCGATGGAGATGGCGATCTCCACCGGTAATTTGCCCTTCACCTCGGCGAGGCCCATGGGGCAGCGCATGCGTTGCAGTTGGGCGGTGTCGAAGCCGCGATCGCGCAGGCGGTGTTCGAACTTGACGCGTTTGGTCTGCGAGCCGATCAGGCCGAAGTAGGCGAAATCGTTGCGTTTGAGCAAGGCCGCGCTGAGTTCCAGGTCGAGGGCGTGATTGTGGGTCATGACGATGCAGTAACTGCCCACCGGCAAGTCGGCGATTTCGTCGACCGGTTCTTCGCTGACGATTTTACGCACGCCCTCGGGGATCTGTTGCGGAAACTCCTGCTCGCGCGAATCGATCCAGCGCACTCGGCACGGCAGGCCCGCCAGCAACGGCACCAGCGCGCGGCCCACATGGCCGGCGCCGAACACCGCAATCTGCGCCTGCACCTGGCCCATGGGTTCGAACAGCAGCACGGTGACGCCACCGCAGCATTGGCCCAGGCTCGCGCCCAGGCTGAAGCGCTCCAGGTGGGTGTTCTGCTGGCCACGGGCAAGCATCTCGCGGGCGATCTGCATCGCTTTGTATTCCAGGTGCCCGCCGCCGATGGTGTCGAAGGTCTGGGCGGCGCTGATGACCATCTTGGAACCGGCATTGCGGGGCGTGGAGCCGAGTTCTTCGATGATGGTCACCAGGACGCAGGGTTCGCCCTGGTTCTGCAGGTCGGCGAGGGCGCTGATCCAGTTGTTCATAGTCACCTCTTGTGGTGTCTGTCAGGCCGCTATCGGGGGCAAGCCCCCTCCCACATTTGAAAGCATTCGCAGATCACTATGTGGAAGGGGCTTGCCCCCGATGGCAGCACCTCGATCTAGAGCGAAGCCATCTCGGTTTCAGTCTCAATGGCTGTCGCCGCCTGCAACTGGCGCATCTGTTCACACCCCCACAACACCCGCTCCGGTGTTGCCGGCGCGTCGATCTTCGGCTGATGGCGATAACCTGCAAGGCTTGCGACCGCATCCTTGATCGCACACCACGAGGCAATGCCGAGCATGAACGGCGGTTCACCCACGGCCTTGGAGTGGAACACCGTGTCTTCCGGGTTCTTGCGGTTTTCCACCAACGTGACCCGCAGGTCCAGCGGCATGTCGGCGACCGCCGGGATCTTGTAGCTGGCCGGGCCGTTGGTCATCAGTTTGCCTTTGTCGTTCCACACCAGTTCCTCCATGGTCAGCCAGCCCATGCCCTGGATGAAACCGCCTTCCACCTGGCCGATGTCGATGGCCGGGTTCAGCGAAGCGCCCACATCGTGAAGGATGTCCGTGCGCAGCATCTTGTATTCGCCGGTCAGGGTATCGACGAGCACTTCGCAGCAGGCCGCGCCAAACGCGTAGTAATAGAACGGTCGGCCGCGCGACTGGCTGCGGTCGTAAAAGATTTTCGGGGTCTTGTAGAACCCGGTGCTCGACAGCGAGACCTGGGCGAAGTACGCCTGTTGGATCAGCGTCTCGAAGGTCAGGATCTGCTCGCGCACGCGCACATGACCGTTGTGAAACTGCACATCCGCTTCACTGACGTCGTACTTGCGCGCGGCGAATTCCACCAGGCGCTGCTTGATGGTTTCGGCGGCATTCTGCGCGGCCTTGCCATTCAGGTCGGCACCGCTGGAAGCGGCGGTCGGCGACGTGTTGGGTACCTTGTCGGTGTTGGTGGCGGTGATCTGCACGCGATCGATGCCGACCTGGAACACTTCGGCTACCACTTGGGCGACCTTGGTGTTCAAGCCCTGGCCCATCTCGGTGCCGCCGTGGTTCAGGTGGATGCTGCCGTCGGTGTAGACATGGATCAGCGCGCCGGCCTGATTGAGGAAACTGGCGGTAAACGAAATGCCGAATTTGACCGGGGTCAGCGCCAGGCCTTTTTTCAGGATCGGGCTGTGGGCGTTGTAGCGGCGAACCGCTTCGCGGCGCTCGGCGTATTGGCTGCTGGCTTCCAGTTCGGCGGTCATCTCCTCAAGCAGGTTGTGCTCGACGGTCTGGTAGTAGTGGGTGACGTTGCGCTCGGTCTTGCCGTAGTAGTTGGCCTTGCGCACCGCCAGCGGGTCCAGCGCCAGATGACGGGCGATGGCGTCCATCACCTCCTCAATCGCAACCATGCCTTGCGGGCCGCCGAAACCCCGGTAAGCGGTATTGGACGCAGTGTTGGTCTTGCAGCGATGGCCGTTGACCGTGGCGTCGCCCAGGTAATAGGCATTGTCGGCGTGGAACATGGCGCGGTCGACAATCGAGTTCGACAGGTCCGGCGAGCAGCCGCAGTTGCCCGCCAGTTCCAATTGGATGCCATGCAGACGACCGCTGTCGTCGAAGCCCACGTCGTATTCGATATAGAAGGGGTGACGTTTGCCGGTCATCAGCATGTCTTCGACCCGCGGCAGGCGCATCTTGGTCGGCTGGCCGGTCAGGTGCGCGATCACCGCGCACAGGCATGCCGGGCTGGCGGCCTGGGTTTCCTTGCCGCCGAAGCCACCGCCCATGCGGCGCATGTCCACGACGATTTTGTTCATCGACACGTCCAGCACTTCGGCCACCAGCTTCTGTACTTCGGTGGGGTTCTGGGTCGAGCAGTAGACGATCATGCCGCCGTCTTCGGTGGGCATCACCGAGGAGATCTGGGTTTCCAGGTAGAAGTGTTCCTGGCCGCCGATATGCAGCGTGCCCTGAATGCGATTTTTGGCCGTGGCCAATGCACCCGCCGAATCACCGCGCTGGTGCGTGTGGCTGTCGAGCACGAAGTGCTTGTTGCGATAGGCCTCGACCACATCCAGCACCGGTTCCAGGTCCTGGTATTCGATCACCGCCGCCATGGCGGCTTTGCGCGCGGTCTCCAGGTCGCGGGCGGCCACGGCCAGCACCACCTGGCCGACGAACTGCACGGTGTCGATGGCCAGCAGCGGGTCGCCGGGCAGCAGCGGGCCGATGTCTTTAAGCCCCGGCACGTCTTCATGGGTGATGACAATACGTACGCCGTCAAAGGCGTAGCAGGGTGCGGTGTCGAGGCTGAGGATGCGCGCGTGGGCGCGGTCGGACAGGCGAGCGTACACATGCAACTGATTGGGGAATTCCAGGCGGTCGTCGATGTACTGCGCCTCGCCCGAGACGTGCTTGGCGGCGCTGTCATGCTTGACGCTGCGCCCGACTCCGCTGGTCAAGTCCTGGGCGAACAGTTCGGCCAGCTCGGCCTGGGTTTTTTCCACGGCGTGATGGTTAGACATAAGCGGTCACCCGAGTCTCGATGTGCGGTGTTTGCAGCTCGATAAAGTATTTGCGCAGCAGGTTCTGCGCACTGAGCAGGCGGTATTCCTTGCTGGCGCGGAAGTCCGACAGCGGCGTGAAGTCCTCGGCCAGGGCGGCGCAGGCTTTCTCGACCGTGGCGGCGTTCCAGGTGGCGCCCACCAGTACGGCCTCGCAGTGTCGAGCGCGTTTGGGCGTGGCGGCCATGCCACCGAAGGCCACGCGGACGGTCTGGACCACACCGTTGTCGAGGGTCAGATTGAAAGCGGCGCAGACGGCGGAAATATCGTCATCCAGGCGTTTGGACACCTTGTAGGCGCGGAACAGCGTATGGCCCTTGGGCACGATGATCTTCTCGATGAATTCGCTGTCCTGGCGCGCGGTGACGCGGTAATCGATGAAGTAGTCTTCCAGCGCCAGGGTGCGCCGGGTGTTGCCTTTGCACAGCACGATCTGCGCGCCGAGTGCGATCAGCAGCGGCGGCGAATCGCCGATCGGCGAGGCGTTGCCGATATTGCCGCCTAGGGTGCCCTGGTTGCGGATCTGCAGGGAGGCGAAGCGGTGCAGCAGATCGCCGAAGTCCGGGTATGCCTGGTGCAATACGGCGTAGCAGTCGGAGAGCGGGGTGGCGGCGCCGATTTCCAGGCGGTCGTCGAACGACTCGATGCGCTTCATTTCTTCAATGTTGCCGACGTAGATCATCACCGGCAGCGTGCGGTGGAACTGAGTGACCTCCAACGCAAGGTCGGTGCCGCCGGCCAGTAGACGGGCTTGCGGATAGGCGTCGTAAAGGTCGGCCAGGTCGGCCACGGTCAGGGGCACCAGGCAACGTTTGTCGCCGCTGTTGAGTTCGCCGGTCTGGGTTGGTGCGATGCTTTTGAGGCGCGCGATGGTGTCGGCCTGGCGGCTGTCGAACTGGTCCTTGGGCTTGTTGCTGCAGGCCTGTTCGGCGGCGGCGAGAATCGGCCGGTAACCGGTGCAGCGACACAGATTGCCGGCCAGCGCTTCGTGGGCCTTGGCGCTGTCGGGGGCGTCGCTGTTCTTTTGCAGTGCGAACAACGACATCACGAAACCGGGGGTGCAAAAACCGCATTGCGAGCCGTGGCACTCCACCATGGCCTGCTGCACGCTGTGCAGTTGGCCCTGGTGCTTGAGGTCCTCGACGCTGATCAGTTGCTTGCCGTGCAAAGACGACACAAAGGTCAGGCACGAATTGAGGCTGCGATAGCGAATGTGCTCGACGCCTTGATCATCGGTGTGCAACTCGCCGACTACCACGGTGCATGCACCACAGTCGCCGCTGGCGCAGCCTTCCTTGGTACCGGGTTTGCCCAGGTGCTCGCGAAGATAATTGAGCACGGTCAGATTGGGGTCCAGGGCGTGCTCGCTACGGAGTTCCTGGTTGAGTAAAAACTGGATCACGGAAGGCCTCGCAGACTCATTATTGTTGTTAACCGCTGTGGGCCGAATCTAGTCATGTCTGACTTTTCGGTCAATTGTTTTCTGACCTAAGGGTCAAGAAAATGCGGTCACAACCCATTCAATTATGGTTCAGTCTTCTGGAAACGGCGTTTTTGGCGGCTTGTAGATGGGGAGAGCTGCTTATTTCATGCCAATTCGCGACAGTGGGCGTAGCGCCATCAGCGGGCCAATGCGCTACACTGCCGCGCTTGTATCGATAGACGATTTTGAAGGAAACCCATGACGTTCAAGGCGCCGGACAGTCTCGCCGAGCAGATCGCTCACCACCTCGCCGAACGTATCATTCGCGGCGATCTCAAGCCTGGGGAGCGTATCCAGGAACAGAAGGTCACGCTGGCGCTCAATGTCAGCCGCGGCTCCGTGCGCGAAGCCCTGCTGATCCTTGAACGCCGGCACCTGATCGCGATCCTGCCGCGCCGTGGCGCTCACGTCACCGAGCTGACCGCACACAAGGTGCAGAGCCTGTGCACGTTGATGGGCGAGTTGTACATCCTGCTCGGCAATGCAGTGGCGCAGGGCTGGCAGACCCAGGCCGACATGGCGCCGTTCGTGCAGATCCAGCAGCGTTTGGTGAGCAACTTCGAGCGTCAGGATATCCGCGCCTTCGTCGAAGAAAGCTTCAATGTGATGCGCGCCGCGTACCCCTTCGCCAACAACCCGTACCTGCAGGAAACCGTCGAAAACCTGCAACCGGCGATGAACCGCGCCTATTACCTGGCGCTGGACCAGCGCAAGGCCGAGATGAGCGAGTACCTGGCGTTGTTCGAGCAACTGCTCGCCGCCGTGCTGGCCCGTGACCTGCCGCAGATTCGCCAAGTGCTGTCGGCCTACGGCCAGCGCAGTTGCTCGTTGGTCATCGCTGCGTTAACGGACGCCTGAACGTGCGGCTCAAGTGCATCAAACTGGCGGGGTTCAAATCCTTCGTCGACCCGACCACGGTGAACTTCCCCAGTAACATGGCGGCGGTGGTCGGGCCCAATGGCTGCGGCAAGTCGAACATCATCGACGCCGTCCGCTGGGTGATGGGCGAGAGCTCGGCCAAGAACCTGCGCGGCGAGTCGATGACCGACGTCATCTTCAACGGCTCCACCAGCCGCAAGCCGGTGAGCCAGGCCAGCATCGAGCTGGTGTTCGACAACTCCGACGGCACCCTGATCGGCGAATACGCGGCCTACGCGGAAATCTCCATCCGCCGCAAAGTCACGCGCGACAGCCAGAACAGCTACTTCCTCAACGGCACCAAGTGCCGACGTCGCGACATTACCGATATCTTCCTCGGCACTGGCCTCGGCCCGCGCAGCTACTCGATCATCGAACAGGGCATGATCTCCAAGCTGATCGAAGCCAAGCCCGAGGACCTGCGCAACTTCATCGAAGAAGCGGCCGGCATCTCCAAGTACAAGGAGCGCCGTCGCGAGACCGAAAACCGCATCCGCCGCACCCACGAAAACCTCGCCCGCCTGACCGACCTGCGCGAAGAGCTCGAGCGCCAGTTGGAGCGCCTGCACCGCCAGGCCCAGGCCGCCGAAAAGTATCAGGAGTACAAGGGCGAAGAGCGCCAGCTCAAGGCGCAACTGTCGGCCCTGCGCTGGCAGGCCTTGAACGATCAGGTGGGCCAGCGCGAAGCCATCATCGGCACCCAGGAAATCAGCTTCGAAGCGCTGGTGGCCGAGCAGCGCAACGCCGACGCCAGCATCGAACGCCTGCGCGACGGGCACCACGATCTGTCCGAGCGCTTCAATCTGGTGCAGGGCCGCTTCTATTCCGTGGGCGGCGATATAGCTCGCGTGGAGCAGAGCATTCAGCACGGACAGCAACGCCTGCGCCAATTGCAGGACGATCTCAAGGAAGCCGAGCGCGCGCGCCTGGAGACCGAATCCCACCTGGGCCACGACCGCACCTTGTTGCTGACCCTCGGCGAAGAGCTGGACATGCTCATCCCCGAGCAAGAGATCACCAGCGCCGCCGCTGAAGAAGCCGCCGCTGCCCTGGAGGAAGCCGAAGCCACCATGCACGGCTGGCAGGAGCAGTGGGACGCTTTCAACCTGCAATCGGCCGAACCGCGACGCCAGGCCGAGGTGCAGCAGTCGCGCATCCAGCAACTGGAAACCAGCATGGAACGCCTGGCCGAGCGCCAGCGCCGCTTGCAGGAAGAGCGCGTGCTGCTTGCCGCCGACCCGGAAGACGCGGCGATCATGGACCTCAGCGAGCAACTGGCCGAAAGCGAAATGACGCTGGAGGAGCTGGAAGCCAGCGAAGAACAGCAAGTCGAGCGCCTGGAGCAACTGCGCCAGCAATTGCAACAGGCGACCCAGGCGCAGCAGCAGGCTCAGGGCGATTTGCAGCGGCTTAACGGGCGTCTGGCATCCCTTGAGGCGCTGCAGCAAGCCGCGCTGGACCCCGGCACCGGCACCGCCGAATGGCTGCGCGACCAGCACCTGGCCGAGCGCCCGCGTCTGGCCGAAGGTTTGAAAGTCGACGCCGGTTGGGAGCTGGCCGTGGAAACCGTGTTGGGGGCCGACCTGCAAGCCGTGCTGGTGGACGATTTCGGCGGCTTCGACCTCGCCGGGTTTGCCCAGGGCGATCTGCGTTTGCTCAGCCCCGCCGCCGATGGCGCACGGGTGCCGGGCAGCCTGCTGGATAAGGTCGAGGCCGCGATTGATCTGTCGCCGTGGTTGGGCCAGGTCAAGCCGGTCGACTCCCTGGAGCAGGCCCTGGCCCAGCGCGGTGAGCTGGCGGAAGGCGAAAGCCTGATCAGCCGTGACGGTTACTGGGTTGGCCGCCACTTCCTGCGTGTGCGCCGCGCCAGCGAAGCGGAAAGCGGCGTTCTGGCCCGTGGCCAGGAAATCGTCAGCCTGAGCGCCGAGCGCGAAGAACGCGAAGCCACCCTCGAACGTCTCGAAACCGAACTGCAAACCCTGCGCGCCACCCAGCGCCAGCAAGAGACCGGCCGCGAACACCTGCGTCGCCTGTTGCAGGATGAAGCGCGCCAGCAAGGCGAACTCAAGGCGCAACTGTCGGCGAGCAAGGCCAAGGTCGAGCAACTGACCCTGCGCCGCACCCGGCTCGACGAAGAGGTCGCCGAGATGGGCGAACAACGCGCCCTGGAGCACGAACAGATCGGCGAAGCGCGCCTGCACTTGCAGGAGGCGCTCGACAGCATGGCCCAGGACACCGAACAGCGCGAACTGCTGCTGGCCCAGCGTGACAGCCTGCGCGAGCGCCTCGACCGTGTGCGCCAGGAAGCGCGCCAGCACAAGGACCACGCCCATCAGTTGGCCGTGCGCCTGGGCTCGCTCAAGGCCCAGCACGCGTCCACGGCCCAGGCTCTTGAGCGCCTGGAGATGCAGTCCGAACGCCTGACCGAAAAGCGCGAGCAACTGAGCCTCAACCTGGAGGAGGGCGAAGCGCCGCTGGAAGAGTTGCGTCTCAAGCTCGAAGAGTTGCTCGACAAGCGCATGACCGTCGACGAAGAGCTCAAGACCGCGCAGATCGCCCTGGAAGATGCCGACCGCGAATTGCGCGACGCAGAAAAACGCCGGACCCAGGCCGAGCAGCATTCCCAGTTGATCCGCGGCCAGCTCGAACAACAGCGCATGGAATGGCAGGCCCTCACCGTGCGTCGCAAAACCCTGCAGGACCAATTGCTGGAAGACGGCTACGACCTGCACGGCGTGCTCAATACCTTGACCGCCCAGGCCAACGAGAAAGACGCCGAAGAAGAACTCGAACGCATTGCCGCGCGGATTCAACGCCTGGGCGCGATCAACCTCGCCGCTATCGATGAATATCAGCAGCAGTCCGAGCGCAAGCGTTATCTGGATGCCCAGGACGCCGACCTGGTGGAGGCACTGGATACCCTGGAAAACGTGATCCGCAAGATCGACAAGGAAACCCGCAACCGTTTCAAAGATACCTTTGATCAGATTAATGGCGGTTTACAGGCCTTATTCCCAAAAGTTTTCGGTGGCGGCAGCGCCTACTTGGAACTGACGGGCGAAGATCTACTCGATACAGGGGTGACGATCATGGCGCGTCCGCCAGGGAAGAAGAACAGCACCATCCATTTGCTCTCCGGCGGCGAAAAAGCCCTGACTGCGTTGGCGTTGGTGTTTGCCATCTTCAAGCTGAACCCGGCGCCGTTCTGCATGCTCGATGAAGTGGATGCACCGCTGGATGATGCGAACGTGGGGCGCTATGCGCGGCTGGTCAAGGAGATGTCCCAGACCGTGCAGTTCATCTATATCACCCACAACAAGATCGCCATGGAAATGGCTGATCAATTGATGGGGGTGACGATGCACGAGCCGGGTTGTTCGCGCCTGGTGGCGGTGGACGTGGAAGAGGCGATGGCGATGGTGGACGCCTGACGGCAAGCTTCAAGCGGCAAGTGAGTCAGCTTGAAGCTTGTCGCTCAGGGCCTGTGGGTCACAGTTGGCGTCTGCTGTAGGAGATTGCCTGCTACGCCTGAAAGCTGGCAATTCGACACATTTCGCGCCAACTGTGTAAAGTTATCTTTGGTCGTGCTAGTTTAATGTCAATTTTTCGTGTGCGTGGGCAAAACGTCAGTCAGAACATAGAGTTGGCGCCACGTTTTAAAGCGGTTTGCACGGTGCTAAACCCCTTATTTTTCAGCATTTTTTATTAGAGGCACGGGATTACATGGAAATCGGTCTGCGCGAGTGGCTGATCGTCATCGGCATTATTGTCATTGCCGGTATTCTTTTTGATGGCTGGCGCCGCATGCGCGGTGGCAAGGGCAAGCTCAAGTTCCGCCTGGACCGCAACCTGTCCAACTTGCCCGACGATGACGGCAGCGCCGAGTTGCTGGGCCCGCCCCGTGTGCTGGACACCCATAAAGAGCCTCAGTTGGACGAGCACGACCTGCCGTCGATGAGTGCGCCGGTGCGTGAAGCCCGCGAGCCGTCGTCCAAACGCGGCAAGCGTGCCAACCCGGTGGCCGAGCCACAACAGGGCGACTTGAATCTTGACGTAAACGAAGGCCCCGGTTTCAGCAGCCGCGACGACGATTTCCCGGATGAAAACACCAGCAGGAACGCGCCGCGCCAATCGGTCAACGATCAGCCGGCTGCCGAAGAAGTCCTGGTGATCAGCGTTATTTGCCGCGATGCGGGCGGCTTCAAGGGCCCGGCATTGCTGCAGAACATCCTCGAAAGCGGCCTGCGCTTCGGCGAGATGGATATTTTCCACCGCCACGAAAGCATGGCCGGCAATGGCGAAGTGCTGTTCTCCATGGCCAACGCGGTCAAACCGGGTACTTTTGATCTGGACGATATCGACCTGTTCAGCACGCCGGCGGTAAGCTTTTTCCTCGGCCTGCCGGGCCCGCGTCACCCCAAACAAGCGTTCGACGTGATGGTGGCCGCAGCGCGCAAGCTGTCTCAGGAGCTCAACGGCGAGCTCAAGGACGACCAGCGCAGCGTGCTGACCGCCCAGACCATCGAACACTACCGTCAGCGTATCGTCGAGTTCGAGCGTCGCGCCCTGACACAGAAACGCTGAGGATTGGCTTCCAGCGTTGTCATTAGAATAAGCGCACCAACATTTGAGCAGCTTCGGCTGCTCTTTTGCTTTATGAGAGAACACCATGACCGCCGCCCACACCCGCATCCTCGAACTGCGCGCTGAACTGGATCAGCACAACTACCGCTACCACGTTCTCGACGAGCCGAGCATTCCGGACGCCGAGTACGATCGCCTGTTCCACGAGCTCAAGGCCCTCGAAGCCGAGCACCCGGAGCTGGTCACGCGCGATTCTCCGACGCAGCGGGTCGGCAGCGCGGCGTTGTCGGCGTTTACTCAAGTCAAGCATGAGATCCCGATGCTCAGCCTGGGCAACGCGTTCGATGAAGCCACCATGCTTGAGTTCGATCGCCGCGTCACCGAGGGCCTCGATCTGCCGGTGGGCGATCTGTTCGGCGGCGGTGCGGCGGTGGAATACAGCTGCGAGCCGAAGCTCGACGGGCTGGCGGTCAGTCTGTTGTACCAGGACGGCGAGTTGATACGCGGTGCCACCCGCGGCGACGGCACCACCGGCGAAGACATCAGCGTCAACGTGCGTACCGTGCGCAATATCCCTTTAAAGCTGCATGGCAGCGGCTGGCCGGCGACCCTGGAAGTGCGCGGCGAAGTGTTCATGTCCAAGGCCGGTTTCGAGCGGCTCAACGCGTCGCAGTTGGAAGTGGGCGGCAAGACCTTCGCCAACCCGCGCAACGCCGCCGCCGGCAGCCTGCGCCAGCTGGATTCGAAGATTACCGCCAGCCGCCCGCTGGAGTTCTGCTGCTACGGCATCGGCCAGGTCACCGCCGATATCAGCGACACGCATATCGGCAACCTCAAGCAATTGCAACAGTGGGGGCTGCCCATCAGTCATGAGCTGAAACTGGCCAAGGGTATTCAGGAATGCCTCGACTACTACCGCGACATCGGCGAGCGGCGTAACAGCCTGCCGTATGAAATCGACGGTGTGGTGTTCAAGGTCAACAGCCTTGCCTCCCAACGCGAGCTGGGCTTTCGCGCCCGCGAACCGCGCTGGGCCATCGCCCACAAATTCCCGGCCATGGAAGAACTGACCGAACTGCTCGATGTGGAATTCCAGGTCGGCCGCACGGGCGCCGTGACGCCGGTCGCGCGCTTGAAACCGGTCAAGGTTGCTGGTGTAACCGTGGCCAACGCCACCTTGCACAACATGGACGAAGTGGCGCGACTGGGCCTGATGATTGGCGACACCGTGATAATCCGCCGCGCCGGCGATGTCATCCCGCAGGTGGTTTCGGTGGTCACCGAGCGCCGCCCGGAACACGCACGCGCGGTGCAGATCCCTGAAAGCTGCCCGGTGTGCGGTTCCCATGTGGAGCGCACGCAACTGGTCAAGCGCAGCAAAGGCAAGGAAACCGTCAGCGAGGGCGCGGTGTACCGCTGTGTCGGGCGCCTGGCCTGCGGCGCGCAGCTCAAGCAGGCGATCATCCACTTCGTGTCGCGTCGCGCCATGGACATCGACGGCCTGGGTGACAAGACCATTGAGCAACTGGTGGATGAACACCTCATCGGTTCCCCGGCTGACCTCTATAAGCTCACGTACGAGCAGATCATCGACCTGGAAGGCTTCGCCGATATCTCCAGCAAAAAGCTGATCGCCGCCATCGAAAACAGCAAGTCGCCGACCCTGGCGCGCTTTATCTACGCCTTGGGTATTCCCGATGTGGGCGAGGAGACCGCTAAGGTGCTGGCGCGCTCGCTGGCCTCCCTTGCGCGCGTGCAACAGGCTTTGCCGGAAGTGCTCACGTACTTGCCGGACGTGGGCCTGGAAGTGGCGCATGAGATCCACAGTTTCTTTGAGGACGGCCACAACCAACAGGTGATCGGCGCGTTGCTGTCGCCGGACGAATGCGGCCTGCAGTTGCAGGAGCAGGGCGATCTGAGCGCCGAATTCGCCGCCAGCGCCACCCTCGGCGGGTTGCTCGACAAGCTCAATGTGCCCAGCGTCGGTCCCGGCGCCGCGCAGAAACTGGCGGACAGATTCGGCAGCCTCGACGGCGTAATCCAGGCCGACTGGCTGGACATGCGCCAGGCATTGCCCGAGAAGCAGGCCAAGGCCGTGCGTGACTTTTTCGATAACCCGCAGAATGCGCGCCGCGCCTTGGCGATCGAGCAGCAGCTCAAGGACTTCGGCATGCACTGGCACAGCGAGAAAAAAGTCATCGAAGGGTTGCCCGAAGCCGGCCACACCTGGGTGCTGACCGGCTCGCTGGAGCTGATGAGCCGCGACGTGGCCAAGGACAAGCTGGAAAGCCTGGGCGCCAAGGTGGCCGGCTCCGTCTCGGCCAAGACTCACTGCGTGGTCGCGGGCCCCGGCGCCGGCTCCAAGCTGACCAAGGCTACCGAGCTCGGTTTGAAAGTACTGGATGAAGAGGCATTTATCGCTTTCCTGGCCCGGCACAACTTATCTGTCTGACGGCGTCAGCAGCGCGCGGGCTGCGCTGCGCACCTCGTGCCTGCCAAGTGGAACGATCCGGAGTCCGCGATGATCTAGTCTTGGTCATCCCTGGGAGAGATCGCCATGTTCCGCTATTTCGAGCAGCTCAGTTCGCGCATTGCCGCACCGTTCATGGCCGATACCTCGCGCAACGGCAAGGTCTGGCAATGCCGTTGCGGCCAGGCGCTGTTCTTTCGCAACAGTCAGTGCCTGGCCTGCTCGGCGCTGCTGGGTTATCAGCCGCAGCAGAGTCGCCTGGCGTCCCTGCAGCCCGGCCCCGTGACCGGGACGTGGCTGCAGGACGGCAATCTCGACGCCGGTGCTTTTCGTCGCTGCGCCAACCTCGACACGCCGGCGGCCTGCAACTGGCTGATCCCGGCGCACAGCACCGCGCCGCTGTGCGTGGCTTGCAGCCTCAATCGCACCATTCCGGACCTGTCCATCGTGGAAAACCACGAGCGCTGGCGCAAAGTGGAAACCGCCAAGCGCCGCCTGGTGGCGCAGTTGATCAGCCTGGGCTTGCAAGTGGTGCCCAAGCGCGTCGACGAAGATACCGGCCTGGCCTTCGACTTTATCGGCATCGACCTGCAGGGCAACGCGCCCACCACCGGACATGCCAACGGTCTGATCACCCTGGACATCAAAGAAGCCGATGACGCCCACCGCGAGCAAGTCCGCGTGCAGATGCACGAGCCTTACCGCACCTTGCTCGGCCACTTTCGCCATGAAGTCGGTCATTACTATTGGGATCGACTGATCGCCGACAGCCACTGGCTCGAACCTTTTCGCCAATTATTCGGCGACGAACGCGCCAGCTACGCCGATGCTCTCGAGCGCCACTATCAGCACGGGCCGCGACCGGACTGGCAGCACACCTGCGTCAGCGCCTACGCCACCATGCACCCGTGGGAAGACTGGGCCGAGACCTGGGCGCACTACCTGCACATGATGGACGCCGTGGACACCGCCCTGGGCTTCGGCATGAGCGCCCGCGAGATGGACCTGGATTATCAGCCGTTCCCCCTCGCCACCCTCTACGACCCTGAACACCCAGGCGGTCCGGCATTTCTTTCGTTCGTCAACGCCTGGATCGAACTGGCCGGCATGCTGAACGAACTCTCGCGCAGCATGGGCCAGCCGGATTTCTACCCCTTCGTACTGCCACCGGCGGTGATCGCCAAACTGCACTTTATCCACCTGGTGATCCAGGAGGAGGGTGGGCGTGCGGACGAGGTGTTGCAGGCACAGTGATTAACCCGTGTGTGAGGGCAAAGCGTGTGGTCAAGGCAAGTGCTTGAACCTCTTCATATTTTTAATCGGTCACCAACGGTTGTAACTTCCCATGAGATCGGTACAATGGCGCGGCTTGCCGAGAGGCCAGCGTCGTTATGGTGACCCCATCGGTCCCCCCGCAACGATTACCCGTTAACCTGGTCAGGCCCGGAAGGGAGCAGCCACAGCGGGAACATTGTGTGCCGGGGTGTGGCTGGTGGGGTTGCCTCCATAACGCTCTTCCTTTGTTGTCTATCCAAATCTTAAAAAAACGTATGCGAACCATCTGCCTTCGAGCAGTCGATGGTGGCATTGTCGCGACGGTTGAAAACTCACGTCAGCCCGTCGTTTGATCGGTGGCATACTTCACTGCCTGGCATTCGGAGGCAGCGTAAGTGGAAAAAGTTGACGACCTCACTCGAGAAAAACTGCGGGAATGGCAGATGCGGCGCCTGGAGATCAAGGACCGTATCCAGGCCCATCCGGAGCAAACGCTGGCGTTGTCGAAAGTGTTGGACCTGATGGACGAGGAGCACGCTCAAATCATGAGCGCTGCGCAGTTTATCCGCACCGCCGAGCCAAGCCCTGAGCCCAGCATCGATCAGCTTCCATCGGTCACCGCTACCTACCAATTGCACTTGAACGTGTCTGCCCACAGCGCCGAAGATCTGCGGCGTTTGCTCGATATGGCCGTTCACGAACTGCAACGGCAGATTGAAGTGGCCGGCGCTTCGGCGTCCACCGAACCACGGCGTTACCCCGGCGGCATGACGGGCTCTCTGGGCGGTTATCAATTCGAGGTGGGCGTCGGTCAGGATGCCTGACAAGCTTGACCGCTGAATCCATTTGATTGACCTCATTCGGCCCCTGGCCGCGAGGATGTATGCAACCGGAACACTTCGACTTATCCAGCCCCGTCTTCCTGCCGGTCACCGACGAAACCTGCAGCGCCTTGCTCGGTGCCGACGGTGCCGCGCACCTGGACAGCCTGACGGACCCGGAGCTGGCCGCAATACTGGTCATTCAGAATCTGGCGCAGGCCGCGCAAACGGACCTCAACGGCGCGGCCGCCGAGCGTGTGCTCGTCAAGTTGATGGGGTGGGTGGTGAACGCGCCGACGTCCGGCACGCCGGCATTGCTGTCCGAAGCGCGGCGCCTGTTTGACCCGCGCAAGTTGTACTTCGGCATCAATGCGCTCAAAAACCTCAACCTGCGCCTGTTACTGCCCGAAGAAGTCGCGGCGCGCGATTACCTGTTGCCCGACGGCCAGTGGGATGTGACCTTCAAAGTCCGACAGCGGCGCAGCAACGACCCCTTCAGCCAGCAGATGATCACCCCCCGGCACCGTGAGCGTTGGCTCAGCCCGGCCCAGGACAAGCTGGTGCGCACCTTTCGCGCGAATCTCAATGAAGACCTGCATGTGCAGGGTTACGCCGGTATCGGCAAGAGCCATCTGCTGGGCGCGTTGCTGGAATGCCTGCGCCCGGAAAAAACCCTGGTCCTGGCGCGCACCGGGGCCAAACTGGCCACGCTTCGCGAGCGCATGGGGCTGGCGCGGGACGGCAAGGCCGGTTCGACCTTCGCCGCCTTTGCCAAGGCCCTGTTGCAGGCGGGGCGCCCCGGCGCGGACAAAACGCCGGCCCGATTGCCCGGCAAACAGGCGGTGTCCCAAGCCCTGGATATCCTGGGGTGGCGCGGCCACGATGGCCAAGCGACGCTGAATGTGTGCCTCAAGGTGCTTGAGAACTACTGCACCTCCAGCCATCACAGCCTCTCGGCCCGGCACTTGCCCCACTTCAAGCACGCCTTGAGCAGCCTGGATGCCCAAGTCTTGCTGGAATACGCAAGTCGCGTTTGGACGTACCTGGAGCGCAACCCGCAGTGGGTCAACCAGACCGAGTTTGCCACCCTGTGGTTGATCAAGCGCGCCAGCCTGGCGGGCTGCGAGGTGCCACCGCGCTTTACCCATGTGTTGATCGATGAAAGCCAGGACATCCCGGCCTCGTTGCTGCAGATCATTGAGCGCGGCCGTCAGGTGTTGATTACCTTGGGCGACGAATACCAGCTGGCCACAGGCGTGATGGTGCGGCGCAAACGCGAAGTCCGGCACACCGATATCAGCTACTCGGTGCGTTCCGGTCGCAATGTCGAACGCCTGGTCAACCCGTTGATCAGCGTGCACTCGCAGAAGAGCAAGGTTCCGTTCGAAGGCGCGCGGGACGCCGATGTCGGCATCGAGCATTACCCCCAGGGTTTCGTGCCGCCCGAAGGCTGCGTCGTGTTGACCGCGTCCCACTGGGACACCATGAAGTGGGCAATCCAGTTGCAGCAGGCCAATTGCCCGTTCGGCGTGTTCGACAGCGCAGCGCAGCGCGATCTGGAGCGTTTCATGATCAGCGCCATTGCCCTGTTCAAACCGCAGTTTTACAGCACCGAACACACCGACAAAGGCCCTCACGCCTATTTCAGCGACCTGGCCGACTGGCAGCAGGTGCGCGAGGCCGGCCAGTTCGACGAAGCGTTCCTGTGGGTCGAGGACGAGCTGGAGAAAGGTTTCAATGTGGCCGATGTGACCCGTCTGAACCGGTTGAGCGGCCAGCCTGACAAGTGCTGCCGGCTGATGCTTGCACAGGAGGCCGGCGGCATGGAGTTTGACAGCGTGCTGCTCACCCCGGCACTGCTGACCAATGTGAAATTCAAGGATGCCTATGCGTTCGACCAGCGACTGTGCGAGGTGTATATCGCGATTTCAAGAGCCAGGCGGCAGTTGTACCTGCCTTACGATGTGGTCGAGTGGATCGATTACCACAAGTATCAGAAGACCCGTGAAACTCATGGTTATTAGAAAATTGGTTCGGTTGTTTCACAACTTTCAAGCGCCCCTCTGGACAACCCAAAATCGCCTTGCTAGTTTCCGCCAGCCGCATGTTTCAGAATATGACAACGGCAACGCATTGATTTTGAAGTGGCATCACTTCTTTAACCAACAAGGATGTCTCCGATGAAAAGCCTGCAAGGGTTGCCCCGTCTGATCAGCGCTTCGGTGGGTGCTCCCGGTAAAGCCCGCAATTTGCCCGCCGATGTGCAGTGCATCCAGTATCTCTTCAATCTGATCATTCCGAAGATGGGCGCTCCACTGGCCGAAAACGGCAAGTGCGACGGCCAGTTGGTGCAGTGCATCAGCCAGTACCAGTTCCGTCACCTCAAATATGCTCACCCCGACGGCGTGATCGACCCCACCGGCCGCACGTTCAACAGCCTGATCGAAGAAGCGGTAAAGGTGCCGGTGAAGGCCTCGCCGACCCTGCGTATCCCAACGTTCCTCAACGGCTTCGGCAATAACCAGGGCGACGCGGTGCACGCCACGGTCAATGTGTACCTGGACCGCATGCGCGCGATGATCGAGGCAGAGCGGCGCAACCGCCAATTGATGTTGCAGCCCACCTGCGACGGCGGCATGACCCTCTCCGATACAGACTTCCAGAACGCCGCCACCCAGTTGGGCAATGGCATTTCGGTGAACATCATCAAGGCCTTCGCCACCGTGGAATCGGGCGGGCGTTCAGGGTTCGGGCCGGCCAAGTTGCCGGTGATCGCCTTCGAAGGGCACTTGTTTCGCAAATACACCAAGCGCATCTACGACCAGGCGCACCCGCTGCTGTCTTACCCCTACGTGAAAAAGGCCGGGCCGCAGTGGCAGGTCAATAACAAGGACCAGATCAAGGCCTGGGAAACCATGGCCACCGCGTTTGCCCTGGACCAGGAAGCGGCCTTGATGTCGGCGTCGTGGGGCATGTTCCAGATCATGGGGTTCAACTTTTCGTCGTGCGGTTACAAGACGGTGTTTGAATTTGCGGCAGCCTTGAAAGTGAATGCCGGCAACCAACTCAAAGCCTTCCTGGGTTTCTGCAGCAAGAGCCCGGCCTTGATGAAAGCCATGAAGGCCAAGGATTTCACCGGCATGGCGCGCAACTACAATGGCGAGGACTACGGCAACTACGATGTCCTGATGAAGAAAGCCTACGAAAAACTTGAAGGGAAAAAATAGGATGACGCGTTTTCTGACGATGGGTGTGTTGTCGTTGTGCTGTGCAATGCCGGCATTGGCCGCCAGCAGCGCTTTGCATTCAGGCAAGTACGAGGGCCTGATGCTGGCGGTTACGCCGCAGCAGCAGGTCGAAGGTTACTACGCCGAAGAAATGGGCGAGGGCGTCACCCGGGGCTGCACGTTTTACCTGCAGGGCAAGCCCGGTGCGCTGACGACCTGGGGCCAGGAGGCTTATCCGGGCAGCGTGGCACCGTCCGCCGATGGCGTGACCCTGACCGTGGAACAGGGCCGCCAGCATCCCGGCTGCCTGAACGTGCTGATGCCGGAAATCGCCACCGGCCTGGACCTGAGCCAGACCGCCAGCAAAAACTGGATCGGCCTGGTCACGGTGTCCGCCGACAAGGCTTACCTGCAGAAAACCCTCGGTGCCAAGGTCGCCAAGCGCCCGTACATCGTCAAGCGTGACGTGGTCGGTGTGCTGGCGTACAAGGACGGCTGGGCGCAGGTCGAGTTCGTCAACGCCGAGGGCCGTTCGTCCATCGGCTGGATCAGTCAGGACCAGTACAGCCGTCTGGCGGCGCCCACCGCGCAAAACTGAGCCGTAAAAAAACGCCGCCGTGTGCCAGGGCACGCGGCGGCGTTTTTGTGTGCGGGTTTCAGCCCTTGTTGCGGCTGAACAGCTTACGGATACCGGCGAGCAGTGCCACCACGCCGATCACCAGAAACTTCTTCGCCGCCAGCAGGAAAATGCCGATCTTGGCGAACAGCCCGGCCTTCGCGGCGATTCCGCCGGCCACCAGCGCCGCCAGGCCATAGGTGGCCATTTTGTCGGTGGTGGGGTTGAAGTCGGTGTACAGGTTGCCATCGGTGAAGTTGGTGAAGGCCAGCACCTTGGGCAACTCTTGCTTGATGGTAGGCAGGTCGGCCATGGCGGCGACGGCGTTGAGTTCCAGCACGCCTTCACGGCCCAGCACGCGGATGCTGTAGTTGAGGGTGTTCTGATCGGCGTCGTCGGCTTTCAGTTCGCGGGCCCAGTACATTTTGTGGGTGGTGTCGTCGTAATGCGGCGGCTCGGCCCAGCCCAGCAGGTGCAGGCCGGCGTAGCCTTGTTTCTGGCGCTCCTGGTTCTCGGCTTCGTCTTCTTCCTGCATCTGTTTGAGCAGATCGGCGTAGTCGATTTTTGCCGCATCCTCGTCGGAAATATGCCCATCGGCCTTGTAGCTGACGATCACACCCCAGCCGCGCTCGGACAGCGGGCTGACGGCTTTGGGCACAATCATGCCCAGGGTCTTGAAGCCCGGCGGGTTGCCCCAGCCATCGGTCAGCAGGCGCTCGGTGTCGGCCGGGTCGAGGTAGTAGAACTCGTCGTTGAGTTTCAGGGTGGCGATACCGCTGGGCAGGGTGACCGTACCGGTTTTTTTCTTGAGCGAGGCCAGGAAATGTTCGGCGGTTTCAGCCGGCTCGGCGGCGGCACTGGCTTCGACCGGAGCAGGCGTGGCGGCGGCGAAGGCGGGGAGGGCGGGCAGGCTCAGAGCGGCCGCCGCGAGTAATAAGCGGAGGTAATTCACGGTAGTCCCTTACAATTTGAATTAATTTCGCGAAAGGATAACTGAAAAACCTGCTATGGGGCATTCAAATAAGTCTCAACCGAACGTCTCGTGCAGCAGCGCGGCAAAGGCATCGCGCGCCAGATGTCGCTGGGTGTCTTTGTGCCAGAACAGCAGATTGTCCACCGCCTGCAGCTCCGCGAACCGGTAGGACGTCAACTGGCTGGCCTGCTCGTAGCGAGCCAGAATGCCTTCCGGCGCCAACGCCACGCCGATGCCGGCGCTCACGCACCCGATAATCGTGCCCCAACTGGCGTAGCTGGCCGTGCTAGGTGTGACGTTATGGGGTTTGAGCCAGTTCTCCAGCGCCGCGCGATAGGGGCAACCGGTTGGCCACACCAGCAGGCTGCGGCCCGCCAGGTCCTGCGCGCCTTGGATCGGCGCGCTGCATGCGCTGGCGACCAGTACCAAGCGTTCGCGGTAGACCACGCTGTGTTCGAGCTTGGCGCGCGGGCTGCCTGCAGCTACCAGGGCCACATCCAGGCGATGGTGTTGCAGGTCGTCGAGTAATTGGCTCCAGGCGCCGGTCACCAGTTCCAGGCTGACCTGCGGGTAACGCCGGTGATACTCCGCCAGCAATGGCGGAAGACGGCCGCTGGCGCTGGATTCCACCGCGCCGATGCGCAAGGTGCCACGGGGGATGGCAGTGGCATCCACTGCCCGTTTGGACTCATCCACCAGCGCCAGGATGCGCTCGCAATAGTCGAGAAAAATCTCACCCGCCGCGCTGATCGCCAGCCCGCGTCCGGCGCGGATAAATAACGGCGTGCCCAGTTCGCTCTCCAGCTGCTTGATGCGCGTGGTGATGTTGGACGGCACGCAATGCAGTTGCACGGCTGCCTGGGCCACGCTGCCCGTCTGCGCCACGGCGCGCACCATTTTCAGTTGGGCCAGTTCCATTGCTCAATTCCCGTGATTTCAGAAGTCAGAAACGCTTAATTGTCCTGCGCCGCGACCCGGCCAAGACTGACAGCCTTCTTTCGCGGTTTCTGGACATTCTCGATGAACACCCCGTCACGCCTGAAGCTTACGCTAGTCACCGCCAGCGTGATCCTCTGCTGGGCCTACTCGCCGATTGGCGTGCACCTCGGCCTGCATAGCTACAGCCCTGGTCAACTGGCGTTGTTGCGCTTTTTGATCGCGTCGCTGTTTATGGCCGGGGTGGCGCTGGTACTGGGCATCGGCCGACCGCGCTGGCGGGACGTGCCCTGGTTGCTGGTGCTGGGGTTCTTCGGCGTGTTCCTGCACCACACAGCCCTCAACTATGGACAGCAATGGGTCACGGCGGCGGCTTCCAGCGTATTGGCGCAGTCGGCACCGCTTTTCAGTGTGCTGATCGCGTTTCTGGTTTTGAAGGAGCGGGTGAGTGTGTGGCGTTGGGTGTGTGTGTCATTGGGGCTGGTCGGGGTAGGGGTGGTGATCTGCGGTGATCGGGGCATCGGCGAGATCGACCCACGCGGCGTGCTGATCCTGCTGGCGGCGCTGTCCTGGAGTGTGTATTTCGCCCTTCAGAAACACTACGCCCATCGCTACAGCCCGCTGACCATGGCGTGCTACATGGTGTGGGCGGGCACCCTGATGCTCTGCGTGAACCTGCCGGACCTGCCCGCGGCGGTGCTGCGGGCACCGGTTGCAGAGAACCTGGCGGTGCTGGTGCTGGGCATTTTCCCCAGCGCTCTGGCCTATCTGGCGTGGGGCTATGTGTTGAAACATGTGGAGGTCAGCCGCGCGGCGGTGGCGATGTACCTGATTCCGCCAGTGGCGATGCTGATGGCCGCCACTCTGCTGGGTGAGCAGGTGACGCCGTGGGTGGTGCTCGGCGCGCTGATCGTGCTGGCCAGCGTGGCGGCCATCAGTCTGGAGGGGCGCTGGCGCTTAGTCGTGCAGGCAAAACGCGCGCAACCGGTGGCCGTCCAGGTCCTGGGCGACGAAGGTGTAGCCGAAGTCCGCGGCCGTCGGTGACTGGATGATCGTGACTCCACGTGCGGACCACTGCGCGTGCAAGGTGTCCACGGCGGTTTTGTCCGCCAGTGACAGCCCCACTTCAGCGCCGCCGCCCGTCAGCGTGGCGGCCGGTTCCACTGTGTGCCGCGACCACAGCCCCAGCTTGACGCCGTTATCGAGTATGAACAGGGCAAAGGTCGGGTTCAGTTCCACGGATGGCTTGTCGAGCAGCCGGCTGTAGAAATTGGCGCTGGTGGCCGGACTGTCGACATAGAGCAGGAAATAATGAGCGACGGTAGACATGCAGGTTCCTTGAGGGCAGGCGATTGAATGGGTCCAGTCTAAAAGGTCGCACTGTCAGTTCTTGTCAGGAGCGTGCGCTTGCGTTGGAACCTGGCCGGTATACAGCTGGATGATTTCGTCGATCTCTCCCGACACTTTCATACGCAGCAATGTACGCAGGATCTGCTGTACCGGCAGTTTCGGATCGTTGCGCACGATGCAGCCAAGACTCAGCTCATCGACCACGGCGACCTTGTGCAGACGGTGCTCAGGCGTCAGGGTCTGATTGAAGCGGTCCACCGTCCACTCGTTGATCACCGCATACTGAAAGCGTCCGGCCAGGAGTTTGTGCAATACCTGCTCCTCGCTGCGCGCCTCGTCGCGGGTCAGCCGGCCGCTGGCGAACAGTGCCGCCAGGCCGGTGTAGCGGTAATTGAGCACGGTGCCGATGGCTTGTGGCGCCAGCTCGGCCAGCGTGACCGGCTGCTCGCTCGTACTGACCAGGACACTGCGCTGCATCATCAGCGGCACGCTCCAGGCGTAGTCTCCCGGCAGGTCATCCAGCCAGGCCTGGGTGACATAACAGCGCACATCAATATCGCCATGGAGCATGGCGGTGGCGATGCGCGCGCGTGCCAGCACCTGGAACCGGGCCGGTTGGCCGAGCTGATTGGCCAGGCTCGCCATCACGTCATACATAATCCCTTGGGTAGGCTGGCCGTTTTCCAGCTGCACCATGGGCATCGCCCAGCTGTCGGAAACCGAAAAGCGCAGCGGGGCGGGCGCCGCCAGGCTGGCCGTGGTAATCATCCATAAAGCGCCCAGGACTACGCGCATACACTCTCCGGGTTCAGGCCGATTGGGGGCCAGTGAGCAGAGCTTAGTCAGATTAGACGAGCGTGCCGGATGCAATTTCCCCCTTGCTCCGCTAGCATTACCGGCTTCCGCTTCCCAGTTGCGACGGTTTTCGATGAGTTATCAGGTTCTTGCACGTAAATGGCGCCCGCGCTCGTTCCGCGAAATGGTCGGCCAGACCCATGTGCTCAAGGCTCTGATCAATGCCTTGGACAGCCAGCGGCTGCACCACGCCTACCTGTTCACCGGTACCCGCGGGGTCGGCAAGACCACCATTGCGCGGATCATCGCCAAGTGCCTGAACTGCGAAACCGGTATTACCTCGACGCCCTGCGGCACCTGTTCGGTGTGCCGGGAAATCGACGAAGGACGTTTCGTCGACCTGATCGAGATCGACGCCGCCAGCCGCACCAAGGTCGAAGACACCCGCGAGCTGCTGGACAACGTGCAGTACGCGCCGAGCCGAGGCCGCTTCAAGGTCTACCTGATCGACGAAGTGCACATGCTCTCCAGCCATTCCTTCAACGCCTTGTTGAAAACCCTGGAAGAGCCGCCGCCCTACGTTAAATTCATCCTGGCGACCACCGACCCGCAGAAACTTCCCGCAACTATTCTGTCGCGTTGCCTGCAGTTCTCCCTGAAGAACATGACCCCCGAGCGCGTGGTCGAGCATTTGACCCATGTGCTGGGCGTCGAGAACGTACCGTTCGAAGACGACGCGCTGTGGCTGCTGGGCCGCGCGGCCGATGGTTCGATGCGTGATGCCATGAGCCTTACTGACCAGGCTATCGCCTTCGGTGAAGGCAAGGTCATGGCCGCCGATGTGCGTGCCATGCTCGGCACGCTGGATCACGGCCAGGTCTTCGACGTGCTGCACGCGTTGATCGACGGTGACGCCAAGGCATTGCTGGAAGCCGTGCGCCATTTGTCGGAGCAAGGCCCGGACTGGAACGGCGTGCTCTCGGAAATTCTCAATGTGCTGCACCGCGTGGCTATCGCCCAGGCGCTGCCCGAGGGGGTCGACAACGGCCATGGCGACCGCGACCGCGTGCTGGCGCTGGCCCAGGCATTGCCGGCCGAAGACGTGCAGTTCTATTACCAGATGGGCCTGATCGGCCGTCGCGACCTGCCCCTGGCGCCGGACCCGCGCGGCGGGTTCGAGATGGTGCTGTTGCGCATGCTGGCGTTCCGGCCCGCCGATACGGCGGACGCACCGAGACAGCCGCTAAAGCCAGTGGGGATCAGCCAGGCCACAGTTGATTCCGCCAAATCCGTGGCTGGCGTCGCCGTGGTCGCGCCAGTCGTTGCCGCGCCGGCGCTTGTAGAGCCTCCAGCGGCGCCGGTGGTGGAACCGGTGGCGGTTGAACCCCCTGAGCCTGTGGCGGAGGTCGACCTGCCGTGGAACGCGCCGGCGGACCCCGAGCCCGAGCCCGAACTGCAGCCCGCCGTCGAGCCGGTGCTGGAAACCCTCGGCGAGCAGCCCGAGCTGACCCCGATGCCCACGCCGACGCCTGACAGCGCAGTGCCGGATGCGCCGGAGTGGGTCAGCGCGCCGGTGCCCGAGCCAACGGTGGCACAGGTCGAAGCGGCCACGCCGGGCATCGATCTCGACGATGAGCCGCCGCTGGATGAAGATTACATCGAACCGGACATGGATTCGGCCTACAGCTACCTGGACGAGTTGGCCAGCGAACACGCCGCCGAACCGGCCCCGGAGCCCGAGCCGGAACCCGCCGCGGCGCCGGCCACCGGCCTGGCCCTGCAGTGGCTGGAACTGTTCCCGAAATTGCCGATTTCCGGCATGACCGGCAGCATCGCCGCCAACTGCACGCTGGTCGCCATCGAGGGCGACCATTGGTCGCTGCACCTGGACCCGGCCCACAGCGCCCTGTTCAACGCGACCCAGCAGCGTCGCCTGAACGACGCGTTGAACCAGTACCACGGTCGCCCGTTGACGATCAGCATCGAATTGATCAAGCCTGAGCAGGAAACCCCGGCCCAGGCCGCGACCCGCCGACGTCTGAACCGCCAGCGGGAAGCCGAGGAAGCGATCCACACCGATCCGCTCATCCAGCAAATGATGCAACAGTTCGGCGCAGTGGTCCGCCACGATACTATTGAACCTGTCGAAGCCCCGGTGCCTCAGGCGTCATGACACCGGGCTACTAACTTGATCCACGTACTTTTGAGGTGATTCCCATGATGAAAGGTGGCATGGCCGGCCTGATGAAGCAGGCCCAGCAGATGCAGGAAAAAATGGCCAAGATGCAGGAAGAACTGGCCAACGCCGAAGTCACCGGTAAAGCCGGTGGCGATATGGTCAGCGTGGTGATGACGGGTCGCCATGACATCAAGCGCGTGAGCATTGACCCGAGCCTGCTCGAAGGCGTCAGCGATGATGACCGTGAGGTGCTGGAAGATCTGTTCGCGGCTGCCGTGAACGACGCCGTGCGCAAGATCGAAGCCAACAGCCAGGACAAAATGTCCGGTGTGACCGCCGGCATGCAACTGCCGCCGGGCATGAAGCTGCCGTTCTGATCCACAGGCATTGGCTAGACTCAAATGCCAGGCATCGCGCCTGGCATTTTTGTTTATGCCGATCCGATCGAACCCCGGCCCGGCATCGATGGTCTGCACCCTATACCGACGAATTCGATAAGGAGCCCTCTGATGCCTCAAGAACCGACACTCAACCAGCGAATTGTTCTGGTCTCGCGCCCCAAAGGCGCACCGACACCGGAGAATTTCCGCCTGGAACGTGTGACCCTGCCGGAGCTGGCGGACGGCCAGGTGCTGCTTAAGACGCTTTACCTGTCCCTCGATCCTTATATGCGCGGGCGGATGAGTGACGCACCGTCCTACGCGGCACCGGTTGAAATAAACGAGGTAATGACGGGTGGCGCTGTAAGCCGTATCGAACAGTCGCGTCATCCGAAATTTGAAGTGGGTGATCTGGTGGTCGGTGCCACTGGCTGGCAGAGTCACAGCATTTCCGATGGCAGCAACCTGATACCGGTGCCTAATGGCCTCGCCAGCCCGTCCATGGCCCTGGGTGTATTGGGCATGCCTGGCATGACCGCCTATATGGGCTTGATGGACATCGGCCAGCCAAAGGCCGGCGAAACCCTGGTGGTGGCTGCAGCGTCCGGTGCGGTGGGCTCGGTGGTGGGGCAGGTGGCCAAGCTCAAGGGCTTGCGTGTGGTCGGCGTCGCCGGCGGCGCACAAAAGTGCCGCTATGTGGTGGATGAGTTGGGCTTCGATGCCTGTATCGACCATAAAAGCGAGGACTTCGCCGACGAGCTGGCTCAGGCCTGCTTCAATGGCGTAGATATCTATTTCGAAAACGTCGGCGGCAAGGTGTTCGATGCAGTGATGCCGCTGCTCAACCCCAAGGCGCGGGTGCCGTTGTGCGGCTTGATCGCCGGTTACAACGCCCATGAAGCGCCCAGCGGCCCCGACCGTCTGCCGGCCCTGCAACGCACATTGCTGACCAAGCGCGTGCGTATCCAGGGCTTTATCGTGTTCGACGACTACGGCGACCGCCAGCCCGAATTCCTCAGCGCCATGGCGCCGTGGGTGCGCGACGGTAAGATCAAGTTCCGCGAAGACGTGGTCGACGGCCTGGAACAGGCGCCTGAAGCTTTTATCGGCCTGCTCGAAGGGCGTAACTTCGGCAAGCTGGTGGTGCGCGTCGCGCAGGATTGATCATTTGACGCTAATCCGGGGCGCGGGTATAAACCGCGTCTCGTCGTTTTGTCGGACCCATGCCCCATGAGCTTCAGCCCCCTGATTCGTCAACTGATCGACGCCCTGCGCACGTTGCCGGGCGTCGGCCAGAAAACCGCCCAGCGCATGGCGCTGCAACTGCTGGAGCGTGATCGCAGCGGCGGCACTCGCCTGGCCCAGGCCCTGAGCCAGGCCATGGAGGGCGTTGGCCATTGTCGCCAGTGCCGCACCCTCACCGAAGAAGAACTCTGCCCGCAATGCGCCGACCCGCGCCGCGACGACACCTTGCTGTGCGTGGTGGAAGGGCCGATGGATGTATACGCGGTGGAGCAGACCGGCTATCGCGGACGCTACTTCGTGCTCAAGGGCCACCTTTCGCCGCTTGACGGCCTGGGGCCAGAAGCCATCGGCATCCCGCAACTGGTGGCGCGCATCGAGGAACAAGGCACCTTTACCGAAGTCATCCTCGCCACCAACCCCACGGTGGAAGGCGAAGCGACCGCGCATTACATCGCGCAACTGCTGACCAACAAAGGCCTGATCACCTCGCGTATCGCCCACGGCGTGCCGTTGGGTGGCGAGCTGGAACTGGTGGACGGCGGCACCCTGGCGCATTCGTTCGCTGGTCGCAAGCCGATCGCTCTCTAAAGACCACCGCAGGACCCACTGCTATCGGGGGCAAGCCCCCTCCCACATTTTGAGACGGTTCTTTCAGTTAGTACTGGGGGAACAGTATGGATTGGCAATGCCGCAAACTACGCGGTGCTGCGCCGTATGATCCAGCCCAGGCAATGACTGTCAAAGGTGGGAGGGGGCTTGCCCCCGATGGCGTCAGTCCGAGCAACCGTTAACGATCAGTCAACGCAAACTGCGTCAGGCAAAAAACCGGAATCCCCATATCTTCCAAGCGTTGCGAGCCGCCCAGCTCCGGCAAATCAATAATCGCCGCCGCTTCGAAGACCTTGGCCCCCATGCGCCGTACCAGGTTCGCCGCTGCGATCAAGGTACCGCCGGTGGCGATCAGATCATCGAATATCAGCACCGAGTCGCCTTCGCACAGGCTGTCGGCGTGCACTTCCAGGAAGGCTTCGCCGTATTCGGTCTGGTAACCCTCGGCCAGCACGTCGGCCGGCAGCTTGCCTTGTTTGCGGAACAGGATCAGCGGCTTGTTCAACTGGTAGGCAATGATCGAACCGATCAGAAAGCCACGGGCGTCCATCGCGCCGATATGGGTGAAGTCGGCCTCTACGTAGCGCTGGGCAAAGCTGTCAGCCACCAGGCGCAGGGCCTTGGGCGATTGGAACAGCGGCGTGATGTCACGGAAGATCACCCCAGGCTTGGGGAAGTCGATGACGGGGCGGATCAGGGATTTGATGTCGAACGAGTCGGAGGTCATCGTCGAAGAGTCCTGGGTGCGGAAAACGGACTCGAAGTATACCTGCGGCCTCGCCGATTGGCGCGGCCGCAGGTGTCTGCATCAACCTTCCAGGGAGCCTCCGGCCAGCGCGCACAGCTGGATCGGGTCGAGGATGTGCACTTCCTTGCCTTCGGCGGCGAGCAATTCGTTCTGCTGGAAACGGGTGAATACGCGGGACACGGTTTCTACCGCCAGGCCCAGGTAGTTGCCGATTTCGTTACGCGACATGCTCAGGCGGAACTGGTTGGCCGAGAACCCACGGGCACGGAAACGGGCCGACAGGTTGACCAGGAACGTAGCGATGCGCTCGTCGGCGGTTTTTTTCGACAACAGCAGCATCATTTGTTGGTCGTCACGGATCTCGCGGCTCATCACGCGCATCAACTGGCGACGCAGTTGCGGCAATTGCAGAGCCAGCTCATCCAGGCGCTCAAAGGGGATTTCGCATACTGAGGTGGTCTCCAGCGCCTGGGCCGACACCGGATGAATCTCGGTGTCCATGCCCGACAGCCCCACCAGTTCACTGGGCAGATGGAAGCCGGTGATCTGTTCCTCGCCGCCATCGCTCAGGCTGAAAGTCTTCAACGCGCCGGAACGTACTGCATAGACGGAATCGAACTTGTCACCCTGGCGAAACAGAAACTCGCCTTTTTTCAGCGGGCGACCGCGTTTAACGATGTCGTCCAGCGCATCCATGTCTTCCAGATTCAGCGAAAGTGGCAGGCAGAGGGGCGCCAGGCTGCAATCCTTGCAATGGGCCTGGCTGTGAGCGCGCAGTTTGACTGGCTCAGACATTTCTTAAATCCTTGTGGGAAAACACACATAATGCGTAAGGGTAACGCACTGTGGTGCAGTCAGGCCAGCCTGTACAAAAAAGCAGCAATGGTATAGCAACCTGCGCAGCGTCCCGGCGTCGCTCGGCTTTCAGATCACCCGCGAAAACCGCTGCCGGTTCTGATGCTCCAGATAGGCATCGAACACCATGCATACCGAGCGCACCAGCAGCCGTCCGGCCGGAAGGACGCGAATGCCCTGCTCGTCGAGCACGATCAGGCCATCCGTGGCCATCGCCTCCAGTTGAGGCCAGAGGTCAGCGAAATACCCGCGAAAATCGATGTTGAAACGCTGCTCGACGGGTTCGAAAGCCAGGCTGAAATTGCAGATCAACTGCTGAATGACTTCGCGCCGCAAGCGGTCATCGGTGGTGCACACCAGGCCACGACTGGTGGCCAACTGCGCGCCGGCCAGGGTGTTCTGATAGCTGTTGAGGTCGCTGCCGTTCTGGCAATACAGGTCGCCGATCTGGCTGATCGCCGACACGCCCAGTCCGATCAGGTCGCAATGACCGTGTGTGGTATAGCCCTGGAAGTTGCGCTGCAGCCGGCCTTCCTCCTGGGCGATGGCCAGCTCGTCATCGGGCAGGGCGAAGTGGTCCATGCCGATGTAACGATAGCCGGCCTGGGTCAGCTGTTCGATGGTGGTCTGCAGCATCAGCAGTTTTTGCGCCGGCGAGGGCAGGTCGTCGCCGTTGATGCGACGCTGGGGCATGAAACGCTCCGGCAGGTGCGCATAGTTGAACACCGATAGACGGTCCGGTTGCAGCTTGATGACTTCCTCCACGGTACGCGCGAAGTTGATCGGCGTCTGTTTGGGCAGGCCGTAGATCAGGTCGATGTTGATCGAGCGAAATTGCAGAGTGCGCGCCGCGTCGATCACCGCGCGGGTTTCTTCCAGGCTTTGCAGGCGGTTCACTGCGCGCTGAACCTCGGGGTCGAGGTCCTGCACGCCGATGCTCACGCGGTTGAAACCCAGTTCGCGCAGCAGGCCCATGGTGGCCCAGTCGGCTTCGCGTGGGTCGATCTCGATGCCATAGTCGCCGGAGTCATCGTCCAGCAGGTTGAAGTGCTGGCGCAGGCAGGCCATCACCTGGCGCAGTTCGTCGTGACTCAGGAAGGTCGGGGTGCCGCCGCCGAAGTGCAACTGTTCCACCGCCTGCCTGGGGTCCAGGTGGCAAGCCACCAGTTGAATCTCCTGTTCCAGGCGCTGCAGGTAGGCATGGGCGCGGCCACGGTCCTTGGTGATGACTTTGTTGCAGGCGCAGTAATAGCAAATGTTCGCGCAGAACGGCACGTGCACGTACAGCGACAGTGGCCGCGTGGCCTTGCGGCTGTCACGCAGGGCGTGGAGCAGGTCGAATGTTCCGACCTGGCTGTCGAATTGCACGGCGGTTGGGTAGGACGTGTAGCGCGGCCCTGCCAGGTCGTAGCGGTTAATCAGATCGGTGTCCCAACGAATGGCGTCGAGCATGCGGGCGTCCCCCGGATAGGCTAGTGGGCCGAGTCTAGGGGCTGGCCGGGGAGGGCGCCTTGATTTGCATCAACGGGGAGCGGCGCTATGCCACACGTTGTCTAGTGGCCCATCAACCAGTGCTGATGGGGGCCGGGCAGTGTCCATATGCCGAAGAGCATTACCAGCATGCCGCCGGCCATGCGCACGCTGCGTTTGCGCAGGAGCGCGGTGACGCGTTCCGCCGCCAGCCCGGTGGCCAGCAACACCGGCCAGGTGCCAAGGCCGAACGCGAGCATCAGCAAGCCGCTGTCCAGCGCATTACCCTGGCTGGCCGCCCACAGCAAAGTGCTGTAGACCAACCCGCACGGCAACCAGCCCCACAGCGCGCCCAGCAGCAGCGCGCGAGGCAGGCTGGACACCGGCAGCAACCGGTTGGCAACCGGCTGGATATGCCGCCACAGGCCGCGACCGAGCTGTTCGATGCGGGTCAGGCCGCTCCACCAGCCGGCCAGGTACAGGCCCATACCGATCAGCAGCAGACCGGCCAGCACCCGTAAGATCATCGCCGCCGGGCTATTGGCTACGGCCCAGCCGGCCATGCCGATCAACAGCCCGGCGCAGGCGTAACTGAGCACACGCCCCAGGTTGTACGCCAGCAGCAGACGAAAGCGGCGGCTGCGCTGTTGCTTGGGAATGGCCAGGGTCAGCGCCCCCATCAGGCCGCCGCACATGCCCAGGCAATGGCCGCCGCCGAGCAGGCCGAGGATCAGCGCGGAGACCAGCAATGGCGCCAGTTCAAACACGGGGCGGGGCCTGGGGCTTGGACGCCTGCTCGGGGCCGTTGGCTTCGTCGATGGCGGCCAGGTGGTTGGGGTCCTGGTCGTCGAACAGCACGCTGTGAGCCGGGCCGTCGAGGTCGTCGTACTGGCCGCTGTCCACGGCCCAGAAAAAGATGTAAATGGCCACGCCGACTAACAGCAGCGCCGCCGGAATCATCACGTATAAAGCTGGCATCTGCACTCCATGCCCGCGCGGCTCATGCCGGCAGCGGGCGGGTTACTTGGGGGGCGCCTGCGGCCGGCGCGCTCGGCACGCGAGTCAGGCGCAGGGCGTTGAGCACCACGGTCAACGAACTGAGGGACATGCCCACTGCCGCCCAAATGGGCGTGATCCAGCCCAAGGCGGCAAACGGCAGCATAAGGCCATTGTATAGACCCGCCCATACCAGGTTTTCAATGATCACCCGTCGGGTGCGCCGCGCCAGGCTGAAGGCCTGCACCAAGGCGTCCAGGCGGTTGGACAGCAGCACCGCGTCGGCGCTGGTCTTGGCCAGGTCGGTGGCCGAGCCCATGGCCACGCTGATATCGGCGGCGGCGAGTACCGGCACATCGTTGACGCCATCGCCGAGCATCAGCACGGTGCGGCCTTCCTGATGCAGGCGTTGCAGTACGTGCAGCTTGTCGTCGGGACGCAGGCCACCGTGGGCCTCGTCGATACCCAGTTCAAGGGCGACGCTGGCGACCATCGGCGAGCTGTCCCCCGACAGCAGCAGAGTGCGCCAGCCACGTGCCTGGCAAGCCTGCAGCAAGGCCGGTGCATCGCTGCGCAGGCGGTCGTCGAGCACGAACCAGGCGAGGGGGCCTTGGCTGTCGCCGAGCAACAGCCATTGCCCGGCGGCGTCCGGCGAGGCGGGCAGCGGGCAGCCGCTGAGTTCGCACACGAACCCCGGCTGGCCGATGCGCAGCAGGCGTTCGCCCACACGCCCCTCCAGGCCGAGACCGGGGCTGCTGAGCACTTCGTCGGCGGCCAGCGGCGCGCGTCCGAAGGCACGGGCGATCGGGTGTTCGGAACGGTTTTCCAGGGCGGCGGCCAGGCCCAGGCAGGCGTCGCTGTCCAGCGTGCCCAAGGGACGAATCGCGCGCAGCGCCAGGCGCCCCTCGGTGAGGGTGCCCGTCTTGTCGAAAATCACCGTATCGATCTGGTTCAGGCCCTCCAGCACATGGCCGCGGGTCAGCAGCAGACCGAGTTTGTGCAGGGTGCCGGTGGCGGCGGTGAGGGCTGTCGGGGTGGCCAGGGACAGCGCGCACGGGCAAGTCGCTACCAGCATCGCCAGCACGATCCAGAAGGCTCGCGACGCATCCAGCTGCCACCACAGCAGGCCGATCAACGCGGCGGCGATCAACGAGCCCAGCAGGAACCATTGCGCGGCACGGTCGGCGATCCGGGCCAGGCGCGGCTTCTCGGCCTGGGCCCGCTCCAGCAGGCGCACGATGGCGGACAGTCGGGTGTCGTGGCCCAGGGCGCGTACTTCAACGGTCAACGCGCCTTCGACATTGAGGGTGCCGGCGGTGACGCTATCGCCGACCTGGCGCGCCTGCGGCAAGTACTCGCCGGTCAACAGCGATTCGTCGATGCTGGACTGACCGTCAAGGATCACCCCGTCCGCCGGCAGCACCGCGCCCGGGTGTACGTGGACCCGATCGCCCACGGCCAGTTCGCTGAGCAGAATGCGTTCGCTCTGGCCGTCGCTTTGCACGCGCAGGCATGAGGCGGGCAGCAGGTTGACCAACTGTGCAGTGGCCGCAGCCGTGCGTTCGCGGGCTCGCCGCTCCAGGTAGCGCCCGGCCAGCAGGAACAGCGCGAACATGCCCACCGCATCGAAATAGAGCTCGCCGACACCGGTGATCGCGGTCCAGATTCCGGCCAGATAGGCCCCGCCAATGGCCAGGGACACCGACACGTCCATGGTCAGGTGGCGGGTACGCAGGTCGCGCAGTGCCCCCTTGAAGAACGGCGCGCAGCTGTAGAACACAATGGGGGTTGTCAGAAACATCGCCACCCAGCGCAGGATCACATGCAGCTCCGGGCTTAGATCAATATTGAATTCCGGCCAAGTGGCCATGGTTGCCATCATCGCCTGGAACCACAGCAACCCGGCTACACCCAGTTGGCGCAGGGCCAGGCGGTTTTCGCTGGCCAGTTGTTCGGCGGCGCGGTCCGCTTGATACGGATGGGCGGCGTAGCCGATATGGCGCAGTTCGCCGAGCACCTGGCTCAACGGCAGCTGCCCATCGGCCCAGCGGACCTGTAAACGATGGTTGGACAAGTTCAGTCGCGCCTCGGCCACGGCGGGCAGGCTGCGCAGATGCTTTTCGATCAGCCAGCCACAGGCCGCGCAACTGATGCCTTCCATCAGCAGGGTGGTTTCGGCCAGTTCGCCGTCATGGCGCACAAAGGGTTTTTGCACGTCGGCGCGGTCATACAGCGCCAACTCCTCTACCAGTTGCACCGGCAGCGCTTCGGGGTTGGCCGAGGCTTCGCTGCGATGCTGGTAATAGCTTTCCAGGCCCCCGGCCACAATCGCTTCGGCCACCGCCTGGCAACCGGGGCAGCAGAGTTCGCGGCGCTCGCCGAGGATCCGGGCGGTGAACCGGCTGCCGGGCGGCACGGGCAGGGCGCAGTGGTAGCAGGGGGTTGGGCTGGTCATGGCTTAGTTCCGCAGATCGTTCCCACGCTTTGCGTAGGAACGCCTCGCTGGACGCTCCGCGTCCGCTTTTGTGACGCTGAGCGTCACGGGCTGCATTCCCACACGGAGCGTGGGAACGATCAATCAAGTTACTTCTTCAGGTCTTCGGCGCCCTGCAACGGCTCATCACCCAACAGCAAATCCTTGTCGTGGCTGACCTCTTCCTCCTCAAACAAGCGCCAGGTCCGGTCACCCTCGGTGCCGAGTAATTCCACGAAGCGGCGGCCTTCGACCTTGTCGGTGACCTGGCCCAGGTAACGGCCCGGTTCGCTGTCGCTGCGGGTCAGGTTGATCTTGCGGTCTTTCTCCGGCTGGGTCGGCGAAATCAGGCTCAACTGCAGGGTGTTGGGGTTGCTGTAGCCGATGAGGTTCAGCTCGACCTCACCGGTCAGTTCGTCCAGATGCAGCTTGGCGCGCAGTTGCAGGGTCTGGGCCAGCCGTTCGCGGTCCAGCGAACGATTGATGCCTTTGCCGGCCTCGTAATAGTTGTCGTTGACCAGGTTGTCCGGGTTGTTCACCGCGATCGTCACCATGGACAAGGTCAAGGTCACCGAGCAGGCGAGGATCCCGATGATGATCCAGGGCCAGAGGTGCTTGTACCAAGGGCTTGCGGCAGTGGCTGCGGGCATTGTTCTGCTCTCTGTCTAACGGCGTATTGGTTAACGAACCTGGGGGCCGATGAATCGGCTCTTGGCTTCGACGTGAATGCTCGGGTCATCGGCATCCTTGAGGATGAACGTCACCTCGTTGGTGCTCGACGGCACCTGTTCCGGCGCACTCGACAGTTCCACCGGCATGCTCACGATATCCCCGGCGGCCACCTTGATTTCGCGTCGGCCCTGCAGCTTGAGGTCCGGCAGGCCGTCGGCATCGAGCACGTAGGTATGGTCGCGCTGGTCTTTGTTCATGATTTTCAGGCTGTAGACGTTTTCGATGCGACCTTCGGCGTTTTCGCGAAACAGTACGCGGTCCTTGCTGACGTCGAAGCCCACCAGCGAGCGCATGAAGAACGCTGTGACCAGCAGGCTGATCATCGCCAGCAATACCAGTGCGTAGCCGATCAGGCGAGGGCGCAGCTTGTGGGTCTTCTGACCGGACAGGTTATGTTCGGTGGTGTAGCTGATCAGGCCGCGCGGGTATTCCATCTTGTCCATGATGTTGTCGCAGGCGTCGATGCACGCCGCGCAGCCGATGCATTCGATCTGCAGCCCGTCACGGATGTCGATGCCGGTCGGGCAGACCTGGACGCACATGGTGCAGTCGATGCAGTCGCCCAGGCCCTGGGCCTTGTAGTCCGCACCCTTTTTACGCGGCCCACGCAGTTCGCCACGGCGCGGGTCGTAGGAGACGATCAGGGTGTCCTTGTCGAACATCACGCTCTGGAACCGCGCATACGGGCACATGTAGATGCACACCTGCTCGCGCAGCCAGCCGGCATTGCCATAGGTGGCCAGGGTGAAGAAGCCCACCCAGAAATACGACCAGCCATCAGCCTGGCCGGTGAAGAAGTCGAATACCAGTTCGCGGATCGGCGAGAAGTAACCCACGAAGGTCATGCCGGTGACGAAACCGATGATCAGCCACAGGCTGTGCTTGCTGAACTTGCGCAGGAATTTGTTGGCGCTCATCGGCGCTTTGTCGAGCTTGATGCGCTGGTTGCGGTCGCCTTCGGTGACTTTTTCGCACCACATGAAGATCCACGTCCACACGCTTTGCGGGCAGGTATAGCCGCACCACACACGCCCGGCGTACACGGTGATAAAGAACAGGCCGAACGCGGCGACGATCAGGATGCCCGACAGCAGGATGAAATCCTGGGGCCAGAACGTGGCACCAAAAATAAAGAACTTACGTTCCGGCAGGTTCCACCATACGGCCTGGTGACCGCCCCAGTTCAGCCACACTGTGCCGAAGTACAGCAGGAACAGTCCGGCACCGCCGAGCATACGCAGATTACGGAACAGGCCGGTGAAGGCGCGGGTGTAGATTTTCTCGCGCGCGGCGTAGAGATCGACCGTCTGGCTCGAATGTTTGGCAGGCGGGGTAACGTCATGTACCGGTATTTGGTCGCTCATCATTGCATCCCACGGCGGTGGAGATTTGCCTCGGCCAGTACGTGCCAACCGCGGTCAAATTAGGGGTGTTGCAGTAGCGTAATGATACGCCCCCGATGGTACGTCAAGGGTGCGACCTTTGGTCGCGTTGGGGGAAATCAATTGATGGTGTACGTGATCTGGATCAATTGACTTGGGAAGTATGGACGGTTCCTATCGGTTACGCGGTCATTCGTCCCACGGATTGATCAGTGGAACGCCGCTGGATTTGAAATCGCTGACGTTGCGCGTGACAACTGTGAGCCCATGGACCAGAGCGGTCGCGGCAATCAATGCATCGCTTTCGTTCGCTTGGTCCGGCACATGCAGGTGCGCACAACGCAGCGCGACGGCTGCATCCACCGGCAGAATTCTGGCATCGAAAGCGGGTATCACATGACGCTTGAGCCAGGTTCGCAACACTTTCCCCTGAGCCGGGTCTCGCCGCTCCATACGCAAGACCCCGGTTTCCAATTCTTTCAAGGTGATTGCCGAAATAAACAGACGCGGAGCAATGACACTTTTGGCCCAGGCGACCACGTTTGCATCAGCCTGGGGTTTACGAAGTTCAGAAATGACGTTGGTGTCGAGTAGATACATCAAGAGAGGTCCACGGGTCGATGAGTGATCACGGCACGTTCGGTTTCGAAGTCGATCTCTGCCGCTTCCGGCATCACCAACAGGTCAACGATGTCGGCATTGAGCCCTGTCAGTTTTTGATAGTCCTCAATGCTTAGCAGTACATGGGCAGGCTTGCCGCGATCGGTGATAAAAACCGGCCCTTGGCGGGTGGCTTTTTTGGCACCACTTGTGTCTTGGTTGAATTCGCGGCTGGAAATGGTCGTGATGGTCATGGGGGCCTCCCACTTGTCGGGATGAATGTAGTTACGTTACTACTTTGCGGTAGCAAGCTTCCAGCGGCAAGCCACAAGCGGTAGAGCGACGTTTGAGTTATCGCTGCATCTTGAACGAGAAAAGCCCCGCCAGCGTTCGCTGTACGGGGCTTTTCTCGTGTCGCTTGCGGCTTGAGTTCTAATCCTGCTTCTGTGACAAGCTGTAAACATACGCCGCGAGCAAGTGCACCTTGTCGTTGCCCTGCAGTTGCTCCTGCGCAGGCATCTGGCCCTGGCGGCCGTAGCGGATGGTTTGCTGCAACTGAGCGAAGCTCGAACCGTAGATGAACGCGCCGGGATGAGTCAGGTCGGGCGCGCCCATGGCGGGGGTGCCTTTGCCGGCAGGGCCGTGGCAGGCCACGCAGTTGGCGGCGAAGAGTTTTTCACCGTTGGCCACGTCGGCCTTGGCGCCTTCAGGCAATTTGCGCCCGTCGAGTTTGGTCACCACAAAGCCGGCCACATCGGCCACGCCTTGTTCGCCGATCACTTCGGCCCAGCCTGGCATCACCGCGTGGCGGCCTTTGAGGATGGTTTCCTTGATGGTGTTGGGTTCGCCGCCCCAGCGCCAGTCGGCGTCGGTCAGGTTGGGGAAGCCATAGGCGCCTTTGGCGTCGGAGCCGTGGCACACCGAGCAGTTAGAGGCAAACAGGCGGCCGCCCATTTTCAGTGCTTGCGGGTCTTTGGCGACTTCTTCAATCGGCATCGACGCGAATTTGGCGAAGATCGGCCCGAACTTGGCATCCGACCTGGCCATTTCCTTTTCCCATTCGTGTACGCCGGTCCAGCCGGTCTGGCCGTTGGCGAAAGGGGTTTGTTTGTCGTTGTCGAGGTAGTTGTAGCCCGGCAGCAGGCCTTTCCAGTTGCCCAGGCCCGGGTAAAGCACCAGGTAACCGAGGGCAAAGACGATGGTGCCGACGAACAGCATGAACCACCACTTGGGCAGCGGGTTGTCGTACTCCTCGATGCCATCGAACGAGTGGCCGACGGTTTCGTCGGTTTGCTCGGCGCGCTGGCCCTTGCGGGTCGACAGCAGCAGCCAGGTCAGGGCGAAGATGGTACCCAGACTGAGGACTGTGACGTACAGACTCCAGAACGTAGTCATTCTTTGTTACTCCTAGAAGCTTGCTCGACGTGCTTGATGGCTTCGGGGTCATCCGCAAAGGGCAGCATGGTTGCGTCGTCAAACTCCGACTTGCGCTTGGGGCTGAACACCCACAGCGCCAGGCCGATAAAGGCCACCATCACCACAACGGTGCCCAGGCCACGAATCATCCCGATATCCATGAAGAATCACCGTTTGCTTTTGATGATGGTGCCCAGGCCCTGCAGGTAGGCCACCAATGCGTCCATTTCGGTCTTGCCCTTCACCGCAGCGGCTGCACCGGCGATGTCTTCGTCGGTGTAGGGCACGCCCAGGGTGCGCAGGACTTCCATCTTCTTCGCGGTGTCCTTGCCGTCGAGCTTGTTTTCCACGAGGAACGGGTACGCCGGCATTTTCGACTCAGGCACTACGTTGCGCGGGTTGTACAAGTGCGCACGGTGCCAGTCATCGGAGTAACGCCCGCCGACACGGGCCAGGTCCGGGCCGGTGCGCTTGGAACCCCACAGGAACGGATGGTCCCACACGCTTTCACCGGCCACCGAGTAGTGGCCGTAGCGTTCGGTTTCGGCGCGGAACGGGCGGATCATCTGCGAGTGGCAGCCCACGCAGCCGTTGGCGATATAGACGTCGCGGCCTTCCAGTTCTAGGGCGGTGCGCGGCTTCATGCCTTCGACCGGTTTGTTGGTCACGTCCTGGAAGAACAGCGGAACGATTTGGGTCAACCCACCGATACTCACGGCGATGACCATGAAGAAGGCCAGCAGGCCGATATTCTTCTCGACGACTTCATGCTTCATCAGTGGGCTCCCACAACGGCGATCTTGGCGGCGGCTTCGGCTTCGGCCGGGTCGGAGGCACGCACGGTGCGCCAGACGTTATAGGCCATGAACAGCATGCCGGTAGCAAAGAACGCGCCGCCCAGGGCACGGACGATGTAACCCGGATGGCTGGCTTGCAGCGCTTCGACGAAGGAGTAGGTGAGGGTGCCGTCATCGTTGATCGCACGCCACATCAAGCCCTGGGTGATGCCGTTGACCCACATCGAAGCGATGTAAAGCACCGTGCCGATGGTGGCGAGCCAGAAGTGCGTATTGATCAGCCCGACGCTGTGCATCTGCACGCGGCCGAACAGTTTGGGGATCATGTGGTACAGCGCGCCGATGGAGATCATCGCCACCCAGCCGAGGGCGCCGGCGTGTACGTGGCCGATGGTCCAGTCGGTGTAGTGGGAGAGCGAGTTGACAGTCTTGATCGCCATCATCGGCCCTTCGAAGGTCGACATGCCGTAGAACGCCAGCGACACCACCAAAAAGCGCAGGATCGGATCGGTGCGCAACTTATGCCAGGCGCCCGAGAGGGTCATCATGCCGTTGATCATGCCGCCCCAGCTTGGCGCCAGCAGGATGATCGACATGGCCATGCCCAGGGACTGCGCCCAGTCCGGCAGCGCGGTGTAGTGCAGGTGGTGAGGGCCGGCCCAGATGTACAGGGTGATCAGCGCCCAGAAGTGCACGATGGACAGGCGATAGGAGTAGATGGGGCGTTCGGCCTGTTTGGGCACGAAGTAGTACATCATCCCCAGGAACCCGGTGGTCAGGAAGAAACCTACGGCATTGTGGCCGTACCACCACTGGATCATCGCGTCCGTTGCACCGGCGTAGGCCGAGTAGGACTTGAACAGGCTGACCGGCAACGAGGCGTGGTTGACGATATGCAGCATCGCCGTCACCAGGATGAAGGCACCGTAGAACCAGTTGCCCACATAGATATGCTTGGTCTTGCGCTTGACGATGGTGCCGAAGAACACCACTGCGTAGGTCACCCAGACGATGGCGAGCAAAATCGCGATCGGCCATTCCAGCTCGGCGTATTCCTTGGTGGTGGTGTAACCCAGCGGTAAGGTGACGATGGCGCCGATGATGACCGCTTGCCAACCCCAGAAGGTGAAGGCGGCGAGGCTATCGGAGATCAGTCGCGTCTGGCAGGTTCGCTGCACGACATAGTAGGAGGTGGCAAACAATGCACATCCGCCGAAGGCGAAGATCACCAGGTTGGTGTGCAGCGGGCGCAGGCGACCGAAGGTCGTCCAGGGCAGGTCGAAATTCAATTCCGGCCAGACCAGTTGCGAGGCGATGAACACCCCGAGCCCCATGCCAAGGATCCCCCAGACCACCGTCATGATGGCGAACTGGCGGACTACCTTATAGTTATAAGCAGTCGGACTGATTGCTGTGCTCATTCTAAGGTTCCACGGTTTAGGTTTTTTTATAGGTAAAAATCGGCCGCAAGTATGTAGAAAGCGAGGGGTCATTGCAACGCAATGGCTGACCTGTATCAATGCGTTCCACGCCAGATTCTGCGCCCTTTCCATGTTTAGCGTAAGGACAAAATCCGAAATAGAAAGCTGATCGAGTGGACAGGAAAATTTGCGGGTCGCAACGCTGCTCGTCGCGCACACCAGGATCGGTCCACTGTGCAAGCAAGCGTAGACCCGAATGGGAGGAGGGGAAAGGTTTGCCTGAGAGGGGTGCGACACTTGGTCACGCGGCTCGGTCAGGAACCGCCGCCGGTAAAAAAAGGGCCGCCCCGGGAGGGGCGGCCGTCAGCGCTTATTGCGCCTGGCTTTCTGGCTTTGCGCCATCAGCGTTGTGGGACAGGCTGTACACGTAAGCCGCCAGCAAATGCACCTTGTCATTGCCCTGCAGGGTTTCCTGCGCGGGCATCTGGCCTTGGCGGCCGTGACGGATAGTCTGCTGCAGTTGCGCCAGGCTGGTGCCGTAGATAAAGCCGCCGGGCTCGGTCAGGTTAGGCGCGCCCATGGCTTCCACACCGTGGCCTTGCGGGCCGTGACAGGCGACGCAGGTGGTATTGAAGGTGGCCTGGCCGGCGGCCAGATCGGCGGCGCTGTCGGCCGGCAGCGGCAACTTAGCCAGGTCATGACGCACATAGGCCGCGACGTTTTTCACCCCGTCCTCGCCCAGCACTTCACCCCAGGCCGGCATTGCTGCGTGGCGGCCATTCATGATGGTGGCCTTGATCGCCTCGGCCGAACCGCCCCAGCGCCACAGGTTGTCGGCCAGGTTCGGGAAGCCATACGCGCCCTTGGCGTCCGAGCCATGGCACACCGCGCAGTTGGAGGCGAACAGGCGGCCGCCCATTTTCAGCGCCTGTGGGTCTTTGGCCACTTCTTCCACGGGCATCGCTGCGAATTTGGCGAAGATCGGCCCGAACCTGGTGTCGGCCTTGGCCATCTCCTTCTCCCACTCCTTGGCCGAGGTCCAGCCGTCTTCATAGCCCGGCAGCACGCCTTTCCAATTGCCCAGGCCCGGGTAGAGGATCAGGTAGCCGACCGCGAACACCAGGGTGCCGGCGAACAGCATGAACCACCACTGGGGCAGCGGGTTGTCGTATTCCTCGATGCCATCGAAGGCGTGGCCCATGGTCTGGTCGACACTGCCCTTGGTCTCGCCCTTGCGGGTGCCGATCAGCAGCCAGGTCAGCCCGATCAGGCTGCCGAGGGTCAGTACGCAGATCCATGTACTCCAGAACAGGGTCATGGCCGAGTGCTCCTTATTGCAGGCTCTTCTTGAGCGTCGGATGGGGTGGCGGTGGGCTCATCGGCGAACGGCAGCAGGCGCGCCTGCTCGAACTCCGCATTGCGCCGATTGTTGAACACCCACAGCGACAGGCCGATAAAAGCGATGGCGACGACCAGCGTGCCAAGGCCGCGGATGGTGCCCGCATCGAATTCAAATCCCATGGCTCACCTCTTGCTCTTGATGGCAGTGCCGAGCACTTGCAGGTACGACACCAGTGCGTCCATCTCGGTCTTGCCCTTGAGGCTGGCCACGGCACCCTTGATGTCGTCGTCGGTGTATGGCACGCCGAGGGTGCGCATTACGTTCAACTTGGTCTCGGTGTGGCTGCTGTCGACCTGGGCCGTGACAAGCCACGGGTAGGCCGGCATTTTCGACTCAGGCACCACGTTGCGCGGGTTGTACAAGTGCGCACGGTGCCAGTCGTCCGAGTAGCGCGCGCCGACGCGTGCCAGGTCCGGCCCGGTGCGCTTGGAGCCCCACAGGAACGGGTGGTCCCACACGCTTTCACCGGCCACCGAGTAGTGGCCGTAGCGTTCGGTCTCGGCGCGGAACGGGCGGATCATCTGCGAGTGGCACTGCACGCAGCCTTCGCGGATGTAGATGTCGCGGCCTTCCAGCTGCAGCGCGGTGTAGGGCTTCATGCCTTCGACCGGCTTGTTGGTCACGTCCTGGAAGAACAGCGGGACGATCTGGGTCAGGCCGCCGATGCTTACGGCAAGCACCATCAGCAGCATCAGCAGGCCGACGTTTTTTTCAATCGTTTCGTGTTTCATCATCGACTCCTCAGGCCATCTGCGCGGCGGTGGCAACTTCGGCAGGCTGTGCCGAACGCACGGTGCGCCAAGTGTTGTAAGCCATCAGCAACATGCCGCTGAGGAATACCGCACCGCCCACCAGCCGCACGATGAAGCCTGGGTGGCTGGCCACCAGGGTTTCGACGAAGGAGTAGGTCAAGGTGCCATCGTCGTTGATCGCACGCCACATCAGGCCCTGGGCGATGCCGTTGACCCACATCGAGGCGATGTAGAGCACGGTGCCGATGGTGGCCAGCCAGAAGTGCGCGTTGATCAGGCCAAGGCTGTACATCTGCTCGCGACCGAAGACTTTCGGGATCATGTGATACAGCGCGCCGATGGAGATCATCGCCACCCAGCCGAGGGCGCCGGCGTGTACGTGGCCGATGGTCCAGTCGGTGTAGTGGGAGAGCGAGTTGACGGTCTTGATTGCCATCATCGGCCCTTCGAAGGTCGACATGCCGTAGAACGCCAGGGACACCACCAAAAAGCGCAGGATCGGGTCGCTGCGCAACTTATGCCAGGCGCCCGAGAGGGTCATCATGCCGTTGATCATGCCGCCCCAGCTTGGCGCCAGCAGGACCAGGGACATCACCATGCCCAGCGACTGTGCCCAGTCCGGCAGCGCGGTGTAGTGCAGGTGGTGCGGACCGGCCCAGATATACAGGGTGATCAATGCCCAAAAGTGCACGATCGACAGGCGATAGGAATACACCGGACGCTCGGCTTGCTTGGGCACAAAGTAATACATCATGCCGAGGAAACCGGCGGTGAGGAAAAAGCCTACTGCGTTGTGCCCGTACCACCATTGCACCATGGCATCCGTCGCACCGCCGTACAGTGAATAGGACTTGGTCAGGCTGACCGGGATTTCCAGGTTGTTGACGATATGCAGGATCGCCACGGTGATGATGAACGCACCGAAGAACCAGTTGCCGACGTAGATGTGCTTGGTGTTGCGCTTCATCACCGTGCCGAAGAACACGATGGCGTAAGCCACCCAGACGATGGTGATCAGAATGTCGATCGGCCATTCCAGCTCGGCGTATTCCTTGGAACTGGTGTAGCCCAGCGGCAAGCTGATCGCGGCCAGCAGAATCACCAGTTGCCAGCCCCAGAAGCAGAACGCAGCGATTTTCGGCGCGAACAGCTGGGTCTGGCAGGTACGCTGCACGGAGTAGAAGGAGCTGGCGAACAGCGCACAGCCACCGAACGCGAAGATCACCGCGTTGGTATGCAGCGGGCGCAGGCGGCCGAAGCTGGTCCAGGGCAAGTCGAAGTTGAGCGCAGGCCAGACCAATTGGGCAGCGAGAAAAACCCCGAGCCCCATGCCGACGATGCCCCACACCACCGTCATAATGGCGAATTGGCGGACCACCTTGTAGTTATAGGCGGTACTTAAAGTAGTGTTCATGGTTCCCCATCCACGGTTCAACCCAAGCAGAGCGGCACTTGGGCTGGAGTTATAGGCAGACTGAATAGCGAGGCAAGCATGGGCAAAGAGCACAAGGCCAGTATTGACGGGGATCAATGGGCGCAGTGTGTGCGGGAACGCGGCTGGCTCTGGGATGTCGCCTCGAACACGGCGGCGGGGCGGCCGGTGACGCTGATCCTGGCCCACGGCGCCGGCGCTCCGATGGACTCACCCTTCATGAACGACATGGCTGCACGCCTCGCCGGGCATGGCGTGAGCGTGTTGCGCTTCGAATTTCCGTATATGGCCCAGCGTCGCATCGACGGTGGAAAACGCCCGCCAAACCCGGCGCCGACATTGCTGCAGGCCTGGCGCGAGGTGTACACCGAGGTGCGACGTCATGTCGCTGGGGCCGTGGCTGTTGGCGGCAAGTCCATGGGCGGGCGCATGGCCAGCCTGTTGGCCGACGAGCTGGGCGCCGACGCACTGGTGTGCCTGGGGTACCCGTTCTACGCGGTAGGCAAACCGCAGAAACCCCGGGTCGAACATTTGGCCGAGCTGAAGACGCCGACGTTGATCGTGCAGGGTGAGCGCGATGCCTTGGGCAATCGGGCCGCGGTAGAGAGTTATGCGTTATCGCCGAGCATCGAGGTGATGTGGCTGGTGGCGGGGGATCATGACTTGAAGCCATTGAAGGCTTCCGGGTTCAGTCATGAGCAGCATCTGGAGGCTGCGGCGGTGCAGGTGGGCAGGTTTCTCGGTGCCTGTTAAGGCTTATCGGGGGCAGCCCCCTCCCACACTTGATGTACTCACAATCAAAATGCAGGAGGGTTCTACACCCCGATAGCGGTCTATCGGTTGAAACGCTCGACCAAGGAATACTGGCTGTTAGCTGTATGAGTCAGCTCCTCACTCAGTTGCGCCGAGTTCAGTGCCTGTTCCGAGGTTTGATCGGCCAGCAGCGCAATCGTGCTGATATTGCGGCTGATCTCTTCGGCCACCGAGCTTTGCTCCTCGGTCGCGGCGGCGATCTGGCTGGTCATGTCGGTGATGTGCGCCACCGCCTCGCTGATACCCACCAGCGCCTGATCCGCTTCCATCACCCGCGCCACGCCTTCTTCGGCCTGGCGATGCCCGGCGTCCATGGTCTGCACGGCCGCGCTGGCGGTTTGTTGCAGCTTGGCGATCAACGCATGGATTTGTCCGGTGGACTCGGTGGTGCGTTGCGCCAGCTGACGCACCTCGTCGGCCACCACCGCGAAGCCGCGACCCATTTCCCCGGCGCGCGCCGCTTCGATGGCCGCGTTCAGGGCCAGCAGGTTGGTCTGGTCGGCAATGCCTTTGATCACGTCGACCACACCACCGATCTCGTCGCTGTCCTTGGCCAGTTGGGTCACGGTCACGCCGGTTTCGCCCACGGCGGTGGACAAGCGCTGAATCGCCTCGCGGGTTTCCCCGGCGATATCGCGGCCACGACCGGTGAGGCGGTTGGCTTCCTGCGTGGCATCGGCAGTACGTTGCACATGGCTGGCGACTTCCTGGGTGGTCGCGGCCATCTGGTTGACGGCGGTGGCAACCTGCTCGGTTTCCACACGCTGGCGTTCCAGGCTGCTGGAGCTGTTGTGCGCCAGGGTGTTGGATTGCGCCGCCTGGTCGTTGAGATGCTCGGCAGTGTCCTGCAAGCGCGTCAGACATGTCCTCAAGCGCGCCTCCTGGCTGAGAATCGACATCTCCAGGCGCGCCTGGGCGCCACGGCTGTCGGTGTACATCTGCGCGATCAACGGGTCGGAGGTGGTCTGCTCGGCCAGGCGCAGCAGGCGCTTGAGGCCACGCTGTTGCCAGCTCAGCCCCAGCAGGCCCAACGGCACCGACAGTGCGGCGGCCAGGGCGAAGCCCCAATGGGAATTGAGCCACGCACCGATCATAAAGCTCAACTGGCTTACCAGGATAAACGGCAGCCAGTCCTGCAGCACCGGCAGCCATTTGTCGCGCCGTGGGATCGCCGACTTGCCCTGGTTGATGCGTTGATAGAGCGCTTCGGCCCGGCGGATCTGCTCGGCGGTGGGTTTGACCCGCACCGATTCGTAGCCGATCACCTGGTTGCCATCGAAGACCGGCGTTACATAGGCGTTAACCCAGTAGTGATCACCGGTCTTGCAGCGATTCTTGACAATGCCCATCCATGGCAAGCCTTGTTTGAGCGTCGACCACATGTGCGCGAATACAGCCGCCGGGACATCCGGGTGACGCACCAGGTTATGCGGGGCACGCAGCAGTTCTTCACGGCTGAACCCACTGATTTCGACAAACGCGTCGTTACAGTAAGTGATCACGCCCTTGGCATCCGTGGTGGAGATCAACCGTTGCTGAGCGGGGAAGGTACGTTCGCGCTGGGTAACGGGTTGGTTATTACGCATGATTGTTCAATCCGCAAGGCTTTCAGGGGGTATCGACCGGCACGGAGGTTTATTTAACTTATTTTTGCAACAATCAGCCGGCCAGCATCGGATACGTAAACAACCCGAAGTGAAGCAGGTTCAAGCCAAAATGCGTGGCAATTGCCGCGCCCAGGCCGCCAAACCGGTAAGCCAGGCCGTAGCCGACCCCGGCGATGCTCGCCAGCAGCACCCAGTGCCACCCCGCGCCCACATGCACCAGGCCGAACAACAGCGATGCCAGCAGCAGTGCGAGGTTATCGCCGTAGGGCAGGTGCTGGAACCGTTGGCTCAAGCCGCCTTGAATGTAGCCACGGAACAGCGCTTCTTCCACCAGCGTGACCAGCAGCAGGTTATTGAGCACCCACAGCCAGGCCTGGTCCGGCCATTTCGGTGCCCAACTGATGACACCGAGCAGGGCCGCGCCGCCCAGGGCCGCGATGGCGGTCAGGGTCAAGGCCAGGGCGGTGACGCAGATCGACAGGCGCAACGCACGCCGGGCCACGATCCAGGGGCAGGCCAGCAGCAGCCAGAAGCCGATGAGGGGTTTGTCCTGGTTCAAGTACATCGAGAACGGCACCGCATCGGGGGTGAAGCGCTGCGGGTCGATCCCGCGACCATTGTAGAAACCGGGCAGCCAGTGCATCGCCAGGCCCAGCGCCACTACGATAAACAAACCATGGCCCACGTAGCGCGCCCAGGGTGCGCGTTGCCGGCGCACGGCATAGCCGGCGACCCACAACAGGGCGACTGATACCACCGCCAGCGCGCCGAGTTGGCCGTAAGCCAGGGCTGTTACATAACCGATGGAAAGCAGTGCCAGGTACAGCCAGGGCAATGTCAGCATGGGAAGATCCTTGAAAAAAACGGGCGGCATTATAGCGAGCATCCCTGCAACCCGCATGAAACCTGGCTACAAGGTCTTGGCCCGCCTCCCTACGCGCAGCACCAGCCACAACGCGCCCGCAATCAACACCCCGCCATACAGGTGGGCCATCGACAGGGGTTCATCCAGTAATAACGCGCCCCACAGCACCCCGAACGGTGGGATCAGGAACGTGGTGGTCATCGAACGCACTGGACCGATGGCCGTCAGCAAGCGGAAGTACAGCACGTAGGCCAACGCCGTACACACCAACCCCAAGCCCAGCAACGATACCCAGACCCGCCAGCCACCCCAACTGGCCGGAGGCTGATACACCGCGCTGACGGCGAAAAGGGGTAACAGAAACAAGCTAGCGCCGAGCATGCTGCCCAGGGCGGCGAGGCGGCTGTCCAGGCCGCCGCGTTGATCCAGCCAGCGGCGTGCCAGGAAACCGGCAAAACCATAGCAAGTGGTGGCCAGCAGGCAGGCGAGGGCGCCCATCAGCAAGGGCAGGTCGAATGCCATCGGCCCGGCGCGGGTGAGCACGGCCACGCCCATCAGGCCCAGGCACACACCGGCGATTTTCGAGAAGGTCAGGCGTTCGCTGAAAAACAGCCCGCCAATCAATACGCCCATCAGCGGCGTAGTGGCGTTGAAAATCGCTGAATAGCCGGCCGGCAGGACTTGGGCGGCCACCGAGTACATCGTTGCGGGGATCCCGGAATTGATCACCCCCAGCAGCAGGACAGTCCAGAATTTGCCGTGGAAATCCCATTTCACGCGCATCGCGGCCAACATCACCAGCAGCCCGGCGGCGGCGATCGACACGCGAAAAAATGCAGTCGGCAGCGTACCGATCTCCGGCGCGATGATGCGCATGAACAGAAAGCTCGCGCCCCAGATAGCGGCCAGCCCCAGCAGGTACAGGGTGTCGACAGGTCTCACGGAAAACTCCTACGCCAATAAGCCGGCGAGTGTTGCCCAGAGGCCTGCCTGACACAATCCCTGAGTGCAGGGCGAGGTAAAGCCGCTCCATGGCGGATGCAGGGTTTGCATGGGGCGGACCCGCGCCGCAAAAAAACCTTCTTCTCCTGGGTTCGCGCACTGGCTAAGCTCAAGGGCTTCCAGATGCCCGTTCGAGGTTTCCCGCATGTCGCAACCCACGCCCGCCCTCGCCATCGCCCGTACGATCCTCGAAGGCTTCGACGATTACCGCGAACATTTTCGGCGGATCACCGACGGTGCCCGCGAGCGGTTCGAAAAGGCCCAGTGGCAGCTGGGCCAGGCGGCATCGGCGGCGCGTATCAATCTGTATGAAGAAAAGGTCGGTGAAGTCACCGCGCGTCTGCGCGCCGCGTTCGATGCCGGCGATCTGCTGGACATCGACCTGTGGCCCCTGGTGAAAAGCGCCTATATCGGCCTGATCGATCTGCGCTTCGACGATGAGTTGTCCGAGACCTGGTACAACTCGATCTTCTGCGGCCTGTTCAGCCATGACCTGATCAGCGACGGCTGCATGTTTATCCACACCACCCGGCCCAGCCTGCGGCGCGCACGAGCGGCGCAAACCCGCGTCTACGCGCCGGCCGGGCAGATTGGCGAGATGCTCGGGCAGATCGTTGAGGACTTCCGGTTCAGCGAGCCCTACGCCGACCTGGCGGCCGACTTGCGCAGGCTCGAAGCCCAACTGCGGGAAAACCTGCCGGATTGGGTGTGCAAGGACCCGGACCTCAAAGTCGAGCTGTTTTCCTCGGTGCTCTACCGCAATAAAGGGGCCTACCTGGTGGGGCGCATCTATACCCGCGACGAACAATGGCCGTTGGTGATCCCGCTGCTGCACAGTGAAGGCCAGGGCATCCGCATCGACGCATTGATCACCGACGAGGCCGAGGTGTCGATCATCTTCTCGTTCACCCGCTCCTACTTCATGGTGGATGTGCCGGTGCCGGCGGAGTTCGTCGGTTTTTTAAAGCGCATCCTGCCCGGCAAGCACATCGCCGAGCTGTACACCTCGATCGGGTTCTACAAGCATGGCAAGTCGGAGTTCTACCGCGCATTGATCAACCACCTGGCGAGCACCGACGATCAGTTCATCATGGCCCCAGGCGTGCGCGGCATGGTCATGAGCGTGTTTACCCTGCCGGGCTTCAATACGGTGTTCAAAATTATCAAGGACCGTTTCTCGCCGTCCAAGAACGTCAACCGCGCCACGGTAATTGAGAAGTATCGGCTGGTAAAAAGCGTCGACCGCGTCGGGCGCATGGCCGATACCCAGGAGTTCGCCGATTTTCGCTTTCCGTTGAGCAAATTCGACCCCGACTGTCTGGCCGAACTGCTGGAGGTCGCCGCCGACACCGTCGAAGTGGAGGGCGACACCGTGCTGATCCGCCACTGCTGGACCGAACGGCGCATGACCCCGCTTAATCTTTACCTGGAAAACGCGAACGATGCCCAGGTGCGCGAAGCCCTGGAAGACTACGGCCTGGCCATCAAGCAGTTGGCGGCCGCGAACATCTTCCCCGGCGACATGCTGCTCAAGAACTTCGGCGTCACCCGCCATGGCCGTGTGGTGTTCTACGACTATGACGAAATCTGCTTTCTCACCGAGGCCAACTTTCGTCACATACCCGCGCCGCGCACCCCCGAAGACGAAATGGCCAGCGAACCCTGGTATTCCATCGGTCCGCTGGATGTGTTCCCGGAAGAATTCCCGCCGTTCCTGTTCGCCGACGCCGGCCAGCGCAAGCTGTTCGATGAATTGCATGGCGAGTTGTACAACGCCGATTACTGGAAAGGCCTGCAGGAGGCGATTCGCGCGGGCAAGGTGATCGATGTGTTTCCGTACCGGCGCAGGTGGGGAGAAATATCTTGAGCAACGGTCGTTAAGCAAATTCTGGAGCGCGCTATCCCAAACTACCGGCAATTATAAAATTGCCAGTAGTTGAGGGTAGTAGGAGGCGAGTTTACTTTTTGGCCAGAAAGGGCGTGTCTTTGTTAGTTTCCAGCAGCTTGTCACTCCAGTTGCTCAAACGATTTCTGTCGGTTTCGTTGGACGAAGTGCTCTGGCTTTTAGAAGTTGCCTGATAGAGCTGGTTCATCGACTCCTTGTAAGCGTTGTCAATATTTTTGGTTGGAAGCCCCTTGTCCTGCAGTTCAATTTTTCTCTGTAGCAAACCTATAGGTCTATCAACGGAGCTTCGATCGAAGTTGGTCGCGGGAAAGTCGGTGGGGAGACTTTTTAAGGTTTCAATTGTCTTCCATGAGCCGGAAGAGGCTGCTGATGCGCCTTGCGGCATGCTGTCGGGTGTACGTTGGTGCTTTACCGCAAATGAGTGTCCATAGCCGCCGTCGCGGGAGGAAGACATACGGTCTATTGGCATAATAAGCTCCGTTTTCAGTGATAGTGTTTTGGTATTCAGATATACCCGGCAATCTATTGAAACCTGCGTATTCCACCCATCAAATCGGACTTCCGCTTTTGGGTAGTGCGAAAGTAATACAAGGAGCTGTAGTAAAAATCGCTGCCAGGTCAGGCACGAGTGGTTGCAATGTGATGCAACATCTCCTGACGTCTCAAAATCTGCGACAATCCCCCGCATTCCATCGACCGACGCTGCGCAGGTCTCACCTGCCTCACCCAAAAGACCCTTGCCGCCCTGATGACTGAACAAGCGCCCACTATCGACCACCTGCTCAAAAACCTCGATCACGCCATGCTCGCCGACCGTCACCGCTTGCGTCGGCAACTGCTTGAGTTGCGCAAGAAACCCGACGAGGAAAAGTTGGCGCAGTGGGTCGCGCGCATGCAGGCATCCTGTGCCCAGGTGACAGCGCGGCGCGCCAGCCTGCCGGTGATCCGCTATGACGACAGCCTGCCGATTGCCGCCAAGCGCGATGAGATCAAGGCCGCGCTGCAAGCGCATCAAGTGCTGATCATCGCCGGCGAAACCGGTTCGGGTAAGACCACCCAGTTGCCGAAGATCTGCCTGGAGATCGGTCGCGGCCAGTACGGTTTGATCGGCCACACCCAGCCTCGCCGGATCGCTGCGCGCAGCGTGGCCAGCCGCGTTGCCGAAGAACTGGCCACGCCCCTGGGCGCGCTGGTCGGTTACCAGGTGCGTTTCGAAGACCAGAGCGACGCCAACACGCTGATCAAACTGATGACCGACGGCATCCTGCTGGCGGAAACCCAGAACGACCGCTACCTGGAACGCTATGACACGATCATCGTCGACGAAGCCCACGAACGCAGCCTGAACATCGACTTCCTGCTCGGCTACCTCAAGACCCTGCTGCCGCGCCGCCCGGACCTGAAAGTCATCATCACCTCGGCGACTATCGATCTGGAGCGCTTTTCCAAGCACTTCGACGATGCGCCGATTGTCGAAGTGTCGGGCCGCACGTTTCCGGTGGAGACCTGGTACCGCCCGCTGACGCTGGAGCAGGACGAGGAGGGCAACCGCGTCGAGGATGACCTGACCGTGGACCAGGCGATCCTCGCCACCCTCGATGAAATCGCCGCCTATGAGCGCAGCGAGCGCCGCAGCCCCGGCGATGTCCTGGTGTTCCTGCCGGGCGAGCGCGAAATTCGCGACGCCGCCGACATGCTGCGCAAGGCCCAACTCAAGCACACCGAGATCCTGCCGCTGTACGCGCGTCTGTCGCCCGCCGAACAGCAGCGGATTTTCCAGTCACATCCAGGTCGGCGCGTGGTACTGGCGACCAACGTCGCGGAAACTTCGCTGACCGTACCGGGCATTCGCTACGTGATCGACAGCGGCACCGCGCGCATCAGCCGCTATAGCTACCGCGCCAAGGTGCAGCGCCTGCCGATCGAGGCGATTTCCCAGGCCAGCGCCAACCAGCGTAAAGGTCGCTGCGGCCGGGTTGAGCCGGGTATCTGTGTGCGGTTGTACAGCGAAGAGGACTTTAACGGTCGCCCGGAATTTACCGACCCGGAGATCCTGCGTACCAACCTCGCCGCCGTGATCCTGCAGATGCTGCACCTGCGCCTGGGCGAAATCACCGACTTCCCATTTATCGAACCGCCGGACGGCAAGGCCATCAGCGACGGTTTCAACCTGCTGCAGGAATTGTCGGCGGTGGACCGCAACAGCCAGCTCACGCCGCTCGGCCGGCAATTGGCGCGCCTGCCGGTGGACCCGCGCATGGGGCGTATGTTGCTGGAAGCGGCCAAGCTTGGCAGCCTGCAGGAAGTGCTGATCGTGGCCAGCGCCATGTCGATCCAGGACCCGCGCGAGCGGCCGCCGGAGCGCCAGCAGGCCGCCGACCAGGCCCACGCGCAGTGGAAGGATCCGGACTCGGACTTCGCCGGATTGGTGAATCTGTGGCGCGGTTTTGAAGAGCAGCGCCAGGAGCTGACAGCCAGCCCGCTGCGTAACTGGTGTCGCAAGAACTTCCTCAACTACCTGCGCCTGCGCGAATGGCGCGATTCTCATCGCCAGTTGAGTCTGATTTGCCGCGACATGCAGCTGAGCCTTAATAAAGAACCGGCGGACTACCCCAAACTGCACAAGGCCGTGCTGTCCGGCCTGCTCAGCCAGATCGGCCAGAAAACCGAGGACGGCGATTACCTGGGCGCGCGTCAGCGACGCTTCTGGATTCACCCGTCCTCGGGCATCGGCAAAAAGCGCCCGCAGTGGCTGATGACCGCCGAATTGGTGGAAACCACCAAGCTGTATGCACGCATGGTGGCCAAGATCGACGCCGACTGGATCGAGCCGCTGGCCGGGCACCTGATCAAGAAAAACCACTTCGAGCCGCATTGGGAGAAGAAGCGCGGCCAAGTGGTGGCGTTTGAGCAGATCACCCTGTTCGGGCTGATTGTGGTCGGCCGCCGGCCGGTGCATTACGGGCCGGTCGACCCGGTCGTCTCTCGGCAATTGTTTATCCGCGAAGGCCTGGTGCGCGGTGAGATTCAGTCGCGCGCCAAGTGCCTCAGCGCCAACCAGCGCTTGCTGGAACAGCTCGACGAACTGGAAGCCAAGGCCCGCCGCCGCGATATCCTGGCCGACGAAGAAACCCTGTACGCCTTCTACGATGCGCGCTTGCCGGCGGAGATCCACCAGACTGCGACCTTTGACAGCTGGTACAGAATCAACAGCCAGAAAGACCCGCAATTGCTGATCATGCGCGAAGAGGACGTGCTGGCCCGCGAGGCCAGTGAAGTCACCGCCGCGCATTATCCCGACACCCTGCACCTGGGCGATCTGGCGCTGGCTTTGAGTTACCACTTTGAACCCAATCATCCGCGCGACGGCGTGACCCTGCGCGTGCCGGCGCCGCTGTTGCCGGCGTTGCCCGCCGAACGCCTGGAGTGGCTGGTGCCCGGGATGATCGAAGCCAAGTGCATCGCGCTGGTGCGCAACCTGCCCAAGGCCCTGCGCAAGAACTTTGTGCCAGTGCCGGACTTCGTCAAGGCTGCGCTGCAGCGCATCGAATTCGGCCAGGGCTCATTGCCCCAGGCACTGGGGCGCGAACTGCTGCGCATGACCGGTGCTCGGGTCAGCGACGAAGCCTGGGCCGAGGCGGCGCAGCAGGTGGAGAGTCACCTGAAGATGAACCTGGAAGTGGTCGACGGTCAGGGCAAGTTCCTAGGCGAGGGCCGTGACCTGGCCGAACTGACCGCACGCTTCGCCGAAGCCAGCCAGGCCGCGTTGGCCGTGCCGCAGACCGCGAAGAGCCAGCAACCCGTGGAGGCCAAGGTGTTTGCGGCGGTGGCCGAGAAGACCCAGCAAAACATCGCCGGGCTGTCGATGACGGTGTACCCGGCCCTGGTGGAAGAGAATGGCACGGTCAAGGAAGGGCGCTTCTCGACCGCCGCCGAGGCTGAATTCCAGCACCGTCGGGCGTTGCAGCGCCTGCTGATGCAGCAACTGGCGGAACCGGCCAAATTCCTGCGCGGCAAATTGCCCGGTCTTACCGAGTTGGGCCTGATGTACCGTGAACTGGGGCGTGTCGACGCGCTGGTCGAGGACATCCTGCTGGCCAGCCTCGACACCTGTGTGTTGGAAGGCGAAACCAGCCTGCCGCGTGACGGTGCCGGCCTGGCAGCGCTGGCCGACCGCAAGCGCGGCGGCTGGACCGAGCACGCCGAGCGCCTGGCGCGCCTGACCCTTGAGGTGCTGAAGCTCTGGCATGGCCTGCAAAAGCGCTTCAAAGGCAAGATCGACCTGGCCCAGGCGGTGGCCTTGAATGACATCAAGCAGCAATTGAGCAACCTGGTGTACCCAGGCTTCGTGCGCGAAACCCCGGCGCAATGGTTCAAGGAACTGCCGCGCTACCTCAAGGCCATCGAGCTGCGCCTGGAGAAGCTGCCCAGCCAGGTACAGAAAGACCGGGTGTGGAGCGGCGAACTCAGCGGCCTGTGGATGCAGTACCAGAACCGCCTGAACAAACACACCCAGGAAGGCAAGCGCGACCCGCAACTTGAGCTGTACCGCTGGTGGCTGGAGGAATACCGCGTGTCACTGTTTGCCCAACAGCTTGGAACCAAGGTGCCGATTTCCGACAAGCGATTGAGCAAGCAGTGGAGCCTGGTCGAGGCCTGATCTCTTTCTCGTTATCCAAGCAGGCAGACCACAATATGAGAGGGGGCGTGTCCCCTCTCATGGTGAAACCATCTGGCAGATGACGCCAAATCCCTGGGTTTGTGGCAAACTTCGCCGCTATAAATGCCGGGATCGTCGCAAAAGTCTGCGACGCGATGGAATAAAGCGATGCCAGTTTGGTGTCCGCAGTGCGGAATCGGACTACTTACAGTTTGGTACGACGGTACCAATATCTTCTGCCTGACAGATTTAGAGGAACGACCGTGCATAACGTCGTCATCAGCGGCACTGGCCTGTACACCCCGGCCAACAGCATCTCCAACGAAGAGCTGGTGCAGTCTTTCAATACCTACGTGCATCAGTTCAATCGCGACAACGCCGAGGCCATCGAGCGCGGTGATGTGCAGGCGCTGACCGAATCCAGCGCGGCCTTTATCGAAAAAGCATCGGGTATCAAGAGCCGCTTCGTGATGGACAAGCACGGCATTCTCGATCCTCAGCGCATGGCCCCAAGCCTCCCGGAGCGCAGCAACGATGAGTGGTCGGTGCTCTGCCAGATGGCCGTTGGCGCCGCCGAACAGGCTCTGCAGCGCGCCGGCAAGACCGCCGCCGACATCGACGGCGTGATCGTCGCCTGCTCCAACCTGCAGCGCGCTTACCCGGCCATCGCCATCGAAGTCCAGGAAGCCCTGGGTATTGCGGGCTTCGGTTTCGATATGAACGTAGCCTGTTCCTCCGCCACGTTCGGCATCCAGAACGCCGCCAACAGCATCCAGCTGGGGCAGGCGCGGGCGATCCTGATGGTCAACCCGGAAGTGTGCACCGGCCACCTGAACTTTCGTGACCGCGACAGCCACTTCATCTTCGGTGATGCAGCCACGGCGGTGATCCTGGAGCGCGCCGACCTGGCCACGTCCGAGCATCAGTTCGAGGTGGTGAGCACCAAATTGCTGACCAAGTTTTCCAATAACATCCGCAACAACTTCGGCTTCCTCAATCGCGCGGCGCCGGAAGGCATCGGCGCGCCGGACAAACTGTTCGTGCAGGAAGGTCGCAAGGTGTTCCGCGATGTGTGCCCGATGGTCGCTGAGCTGATTGGTGTACATCTGGAAGAAAACCAACTGAATGTGGCGGATGTGAAGCGCTTCTGGCTGCATCAGGCTAATCTGAGCATGAACCACCTGATCGTGAAGAAACTGTTGGGCCGTGAAGCCTCCGTGGAAGAGGCGCCGGTGATTCTCGACACCTACGCCAATACCAGTTCGGCCGGTTCCGTGATTGCCTTTCACACCTACCAGGACGATTTGCCCAAGGGCTCCGTCGCGGTGCTCAGCTCGTTTGGCGCGGGTTATTCGATCGGCAGTGTCATTCTGCGCAAACGTTGATAACACCGAGGTCATCTATGGCAGCCGCGGACGACGCTCACCTGCTTGAGCGCCTGCTCAAGGGCGAGCAGCGTGCCTATAAGGAGCTGGTCAGCACCTATCAAAGTGCGATGCGGGCGGTGGCGTATGCCATCGTCGGCCAGCGCCACGCCGATGAAATCGTGCAGGACGCCTGGCTGGCGGTGGTGCGCAACCTCGGCAAGTTCGAAGGGCGCTCCAGCTTAAAGACCTGGTTGCTGACCATTACGGCCAACGCCGCCAAGGGCCGCTACAAGCAGAATCGTCGGGAAGTGCTGCTCGACGATTTGCCCTCGCCCCATGGCACCATCGGCGATGACCGTTTCAGCCCCGATGACGGTCACTGGGCCGTCGCCCCCTACGCCTGGCACCAGGACACGCCGGAGGCTTTACTCACGGAGGACGAACTGCGCGACTGCCTGGAACATACGTTGCTCAGTTTGTCCGAGCTGCAAAGCAGCGTGCTGGTGTTGCGCGAGCGTCAGGGCCTGGCATTGGAGGAGATCTGTAATTTGCTGTCCCTCTCGCTCTCCAATGTGCGAGTGCTGTTGCATCGGGCACGGCTTAAAGTCTTCGCCACGGTGGAGCATTTTGAGGAAACCGGCGAATGCTGACCTGTAAAGAACAAGTGGCGCGTTCCAGTGACTATCTCGATGGGCAATTAACCTTTCGCGAGCGCCTGCTGGTGCGTCATCATTTGATGTTCTGCCCGAACTGCCGTCGCTTTATCCGGCAGATGCGCCTGATGCAGGCGACCTTGAAAATCATGCCTGATGCGCCGGTCACGGATGTGGATGCCTTGGCGCAGCGGCTCGCTGACGAGCGGCGCAAAGACCAGAAAGACGGGAAATAACCAGGCTCGCGTGGGTGAGCCGAACGGATGATGGGGATCGCCCCGCCCACGCCAGACTGTGACAACCACCTCAGGCCTTCCTGGCCCAAGGTGTACAACGCTTAGCTTCAGAACTTGGCTTCGGCATCCAACTGCAGGGTGTTGGTGTCGGCGTCGCGCTGGGTACGGCTGGAGAAATCCGCTTTGGTCAGGAAGTAGGTGGCACCGACGGCGAAGTTCTTGTCGATGTCGTAGCCCACTTTGAACTTATGGCCGCGTGAACCGGTGGTGCCGTTGGCGAAGTCCGAGTCGGTGAAGGCGCCGACCACGGCGTTACGCTGGGTGTCGCGGTAGTTGTAGTCCAGGTTGAAACCGAACACCTTGGACTTGGCACCCAGCAGCCAGGCGGTGTCCTGATCGGTGGAGGCGTCGTTGTTTTTCACGTATTGACCGTACAGCGACAGCGGTACAGCCAGTCCGCCGATGTCCAGTTGGCTGAAACCTTCGTACAGGCGGAACTCTTCGTTGGCCGAGTTACCGTTGACCGCCAGCGCGCACGGCGTGGTGGTCGTGGTGCAGCGGCTGTCTTCATCGTTCTTGTACGCGTAGACGCTGCCGCCCACGGTCAGTTTCAGGTTGTCGGTGAGCGAGATACGCGAGCCCAACTGGCCGGCGGTCAGGCGCAGGTCGTGACGGAACTGCACGCCGTCGCCGTCGACGTTGTCCTTGAGGTTGTAGTTGCCGATGCTGCCGAACAGCTCGGCGCTGCTGCCCAGAGGATACTTGTAGGTCAGCGCCAGACCTTCAGGGTTGATGTCGCTATCCCAGATCACGTCGCCCATATTGACCCACGGTTGCAGCATCTTGCCGCCGATTACGTGCAGGTTCTTGATCTGGTCAGGGTGGTAGTCGATGTAGCCCAGGTCCAGCCAGATCGACTTCTTGTCGAAGTAGCCATCCTGATCCTGGTTGGTGGAGCGGGCGTCGTCGCCGCCGCCGGTGGCGATACGGATACCGGTGTCCACTTGCGGGTTGATCTCGGTGTAGGCGCCCAGACGGGCACGGATACGCTGACGATCCTTGTCGCGGCCACCGTTGTTGGGCTCGCCGTCGATCTTGATGGTTTCCTGGCGGAAACGCACATCACCCTTGAATTGCGTCTTGGCTGCCCACGCCAGCTTCTGGTCGAACACGCTCAAATCGTTGGTCTTTTTGGCGGTGGCCGCGATCTGTTCGTTGGTCTCTTGTTGAGCTTGCCGTGCGATCTGCTGTTCTTTCTGGTCTTTGGCCAACTCGGTTTGCAGTTCGGTGTACTGCGCCGCGGTGATCTGGCCGTTGGCCTTGAGCATGTCGAGCAATTTAGCGTCGACTGCGGCGCTGGCCGGAACACTCAGGGCCAGCAACAGGCCGCCGCACAGGACCGCCGCAGTTTTAGTGGAAGCAAGACGCATATCAATCTCCGAAAGTGAGGAGGGATGGCAAACCATCCAGGACACAACCGACCGATGACGGACGGAAAAGTAACCACCTGCTAGAACCAGGTGCTCTAAAAACAGGCGTCAGTATCGCGATGGTTTATGACGGAGCGGTGGCAAAGTGATGTCATGTCGATGACAAATGAATCGAGCGCGGAACTATCGGTTTAGAGCCTTGTCCGGCGATTCGGGCGTGTATCGATGCTGGCGATAGGCGATACTCGCCAGGCTTTCACGCCATGATGTAGTGAGGATGCCGATGCCGTTGCAACGTCTGGACAACCTGTCCGAAATCTCCCCGCAGGTATGGGATGCGCTGGTGCCGAGCGCCCAGCCCTTTGTGCGTCACGCCTTCCTCAGCGCTTTGGAAGACAGTGCCAGCCTCGGTCCGCAGTCAGGCTGGAAAGCGGAGCATTTGCTGCACTGGGAGGGCGATCGACTGGTGGCGGCCCTGCCCGGTTATCGCAAATGGCATTCCTATGGCGAGTACGTGTTCGATCACGGCTGGGCCGATGCCTGTGCGCGTGCCGGGATCGAGTACTACCCCAAACTGTTGGTGGCGGTGCCTTTCAGCCCCGTCAGCGGCCCGCGTTTGCTGGCCGCCAGCGTCGAGGACGGTTTCGAACTGCTCAACAGTCTGCCCGGTTACCTGGAAATAGAAGGGCTCTCCAGCGCACATATCAACTTCACCGACGGGCTGGCCGATGGAGCCTTGGCCGGCCAACCGGGCTGGTTGCAGCGCCTGGGTTGTCAATTCCACTGGCAGAACCGCGATTATCGCGACTTCCAGGACTTCCTCGACGCTCTGAGCTCGCGCAAGCGCAAGCAGATGCGCAAGGAACGCGAGCAGGTAGCGGGGCAGGGCATCGCGTTCGAATGGCTGCAAGGTCACGAACTGAGCGAGGCGCAGTGGGATTTTGTCTACGCCTGTTACGCCAATACCTACGCGGTCCGTCGCCAGGCGCCGTACCTGACCCGCGCCTTTTTCAGCCTGCTGGCCGAGCGTATGCCCGAGGTGATCCGCGTGGTCCTGGCCAAGCAAGGCACACGTCCGGTGGCCATGGCCTTCAGCCTGACCGGTGGCGACAGCTTCTACGGCCGCTACTGGGGCTGCCTGGCGGAGTTCGACCGCCTGCATTTCGAAACCTGTTTCTACCAGGGCATGGATTACGCCATCGCCCACGGCCTGCAACGATTCGACGCCGGCGCCCAGGGCGAACACAAACTGATCCGTGGGTTCGAACCGGTGATCACGCGTTCATGGCACTACCTGCGGCATCCGGGCTTGAAGAGCGCGGTGGAGGATTTTCTCGAGCGCGAACGGGTAGGGATTCTGGCGTATGCCGAGGAGGCGAAGGTGGCGCTGCCGTATCGGCAGGTATAAAGACCGTTGGTCTGCATCGGTACTCACAGGTAATAATCTGGCTATCATGTATGTACAAAAGTACATACAGGCGTTTGCCATGCATTTTGAATGGGATGATTCCAAGAACAAGGCCAATATCTCCAAGCACGGCATCGATTTCAATGACGTCCCCGATATATTTCGCCATCCAATGCTGGCCTTGCGCGATGATCGAGCGGATTATGGGGAAGAGCGTTGGATATGTATTGGTTGGATAAAACTGTTAATGGGTGTAGTCGTATACACCGAGCGATGTGGTGATGTGATTCGTATCATCTCCGCGCGAAAGGCAACTAAGAAGGAGGCCAAATACTATGACGCAAACATCCAAAACTGATTGGGAGCGCCTGGCCAAAATGAGTGATAAAGAGATCGATACCAGCGATATCCCTGAATTGGACGCCGAATTTTTCCGTCGTGCGGAGTTACGTGTGCCTGTAAAACAGGCAGTGACTATTCGGCTGGATGCCGACGTTCTTGAGTGGTTCAAAGGTCAAGGCACGGGTTATCAGACGCGGATCAACCAGTTGTTGCGCCAATACATGCAGGCCCATCAGGGGTGAGCAGGTGCCCTGATCCTTCTTTGCATGGGGTGTCAAGCTGGAGGCCCTTTATCCAGCCCCACTTTCACAACGGCGCTGCGGCGACCGTACTGTCGCTGACCTGAGCGACGATACACGTCGGTAATCCCCTTACCGCGTTGCCCGTGAGGAGCTTGCCTGTGGCAAGCCCGCTCACGACAACGTGGCCCCTCACCGATCTGTCAGTCAGTCGATACCGACGAAGCCACCGGTTTGATGCTGCCAGAGCCGCGCATACAGCCCGCCATGGGCCAGCAGTTCGGCATGGCTGCCACTTTCGGCGACCGTGCCTTTCTCCAGCACCACCAGGCGGTCCATGCGGGCGATGGTCGACAGGCGGTGGGCAATTGCGATCACCGTTTTGCCTTGCATCAGGGTTTCCAGGCTTTCCTGGATCGCCGCTTCTACTTCCGAGTCCAGCGCCGAGGTGGCCTCGTCCATGATCAGGATCGGCGCGTCCTTGAGCAGCACCCGCGCAATGGCGATGCGCTGGCGTTGCCCGCCGGAGAGTTTCACCCCGCGCTCGCCGACGTGAGCATCCAGCCCGGTGCGGCCTTCAGCGTCCGACAGTAAGGGGATGAACTCATCGGCGCGCGCTTTATGAATCGCCCTCCAGAGTTCTTCGTCAGTGGCATCGGGCTTGCCGTACAGCAGGTTGTCGCGGATCGAGCGGTGCAGCAGCGACGTGTCCTGGGTGATCATGCCGATCTGTTCACGCAGGGTCTCCTGGGTCACTTCGGCGATGTTCTGGCCGTCGATGAGGATACGCCCACCCTGCAGGTCGTAAAGGCGCAGCAGCAGGTTGACCAGCGTCGATTTGCCCGCGCCGGACGGGCCGATCAGGCCGATTTTTTCCCCGGCCTTGATGCTCAGGTTGAGGCCGCCAATGATCCCGCTCTTTTTGCCGTAGTGAAAATCCACCTGCTCGAAGCGCACTTCGCCATGGGGTACGTTCAGGCGTGGAGCATTGTCGCGGTCGGTCACGGCCAGCGGCTGGGCGATGGTTTTCAGGCCGTCCTGGACCATGCCGATGTTTTCGAAAATGCCATTGACCACCCACATGATCCAGCCGGACATGTTGACGATGCGGATCACCAGGCCAGTGGCCAGGGCGATGGCGCCCACCGAGATCAGCGACTGGGTCCACAACCACAGCGCCAGGCCCGTGGTGGTGACGATCAGCAGGCCGTTCATGGTGGTGATGGCAATGTCCATGCTGGTGACCACGCGGCTGGCCAACTGGGTTTTTTCAGTCTGCTCGATCAGCGCTTCCTTGGCGTATTGCTGCTCGTACTGAGTGTGTGCGAACAGCTTCAAGGTGGTGATGTTGGTGTAGCCGTCGACGATGCGCCCCATCAATTTGGAGCGCGCCTCGGAGGAGATCACCGAGCGTTCCTTGACCCGCGGTACGAAGTAACGCAATGCCAGGCTGTAGCAAATGATCCAGCTCACCAGTGGGATCATCAGACGCCAGTCCGCCTCGGCAAACAGCACCAGGGAACTGATGGCATAGATCGCCACGTGCCAGATGGCATCCACTGCCGCCACGGCGGAGTCGCGCAGCGAATTGCCGGTTTGCATGATGCGCTGGGCGATTCGTCCGGCGAAGTCGTTCTGGAAGAAATTCAGGCTCTGCTTGAGCACGTAGCTGTGGTTCTGCCAGCGGATCAGGCTGGTCATGCCGGGGCTGATCGTCTGGTGCACCAGCAGGTCATGCAGGGCGCCGAAGATCGGGCGCAGCAGCAGGGCAACCACGGCCATCCAGATCAGCTCGGTGCTGTGTACCTGGAAGAAGTCCGCGGGCGGCGTGCCCTGGGCCAGGTCGATGATGCGACTCAGGTAGCTGAACAGCGCGACTTCGATCAGCGCGCCGATCAAGCCCACCACCAGCAGGGCGGCGAAGTGCGGCCATACCTGGCGCAGGTAATAGAGGTAGAAGGGCAGGACTTTGTCAGGCGGGGCGGCGCTGGGCGCGTCGCGGAAAATATCGATCAGTTGTTCGAAACGACGATAGAGCATTGGGGTTGACGCCCGCCGGGCGGGCTCTCCTTTCAGGTGCGCGCGCAGCCTTGTGGGCTGCGCGCGGTGCGTCCTGCAGACTTCAGTCGATGCGCTTGGCCGACTTGATCACGACAGGGTCGATTGGCACGTTCTGCATGCCTTGCTTGGTGGTGGTCTGGGAGTTGACGATGATATCGACCACGTCCATGCCCTTGACCACTTTGGCGAATACCGCGTAGCCGGCATCGCGGCCGGGGTCGAGGAAGGCGTTGTCAGCCACGTTGATGAAAAATTGGCTGGTGGCCGAATCCGGGTTCGAGGTGCGCGCCATCGACAGCGTGCCACGCACGTTGTGCAGGCCGTTGCTGGCTTCGTTCTTGATGGGGGCTTCGGTCGGTTTTTGCACCATCTGCGTAGTGAAACCGCCGCCCTGGACCATGAAACCCGGAATCACACGGTGGAAAATCGTGTTGGTGTAGAAGCCTTTGTCGACATAGGCCAGAAAGTTCTTGGTACTGATCGGCGCCTTGACCGGGTCCAGTTCGATTTCAATCTGGCCATTGGTGGTGTCGAGCAGAACGTGCGGCGCCTTGGCCGGCTCTGCCGCCATCAGGTTGGCAGCGAACAAGGCGGAACCGGCGAAGAAGGCGATTTTTTTCAGCATGGGTCAGTGATCCTGGTAGTGGTGTCGACGGTCTTTAGAAAATCGAGCAGGGTCGTGTTAAAGGCGTCGGGTTGATCCAAAGGCGTGGCATGGCGGGAATCTTCGATGACCACCAGTCGCGCATCGGGCAGCAGTTTTACATAGATTTCTTTTTGCGCCACGGGGGTGTAGTCGTGGTCGGCGCTGATGACCAGGGTTGGACAGGCGATCCTGGAAAGTCGTTCCTGCACGCTCCAGCCCACAATCGCATCGAAGCTGGCGAGATAAGCACGTTTGTCGTTTGTTGCCCAGCGCTCGGCCATTTTGCGACGCAGATCGGCCTGCTGCGGTTTGGGAAACAACCGCTCGGCCAGGGCCTTGCCGATGCTGCTCAGGCTGAGCACGCGCGCCAGTGTCCAGCGCTTGGCCCATTGCCAATGGTCATTGACGCTGCGTACCTTGACCTCGGGCGCGCTGTTGACGATGCACAGGCTGCGCACCAGGCCGGGCGCGTCCACCGCCAGCTGAAAGGCGATCATACCGCCCATGGACAGCCCGGCCACATGGGCCGGCGGCAGGTCGAGGTGGTCGATCAGCGCGATCAGATCCGCGCTGAAGCCCGGGATACTGTAACGCTCGCGCGGCTTGTCGGAGCGCCCATGGCCGCGTACATCCACCACGATCAAGTGGTAATGCCGGGACAGTACCGGCACCTGCAGCTCCCAATCCTGGCTGCTGGAACCCAGGCCGTGAATCAGGATCAGCGGAGTACCGTGGCCGTATTCCGTGTAGTGCAGGGTGCAGCCTTGATGGTCGAACCAGGCCATGCACGAACTCCGTTTCAGGCTTGCCGAGGCGCGGCGAAAGGCGCGTCCAGCGGGGCGGTGTCGAAGGTGCGCAGCAATTCGACAAGGATCTGCGTGGCCGGGCCCAAGGGTTTGTCCTTGTTTGAATACAGGAAGAACGTCGGGTGGCGGCTGCCGCCCTGTTCCAAGGGTAGCTGCTTGAGTACGCCCTCGGCGAGTTCGCGTTCGATCATGTGGCGTGGCAACCAGGCAAAACCCAGGCCGCTGCCCACAAAGGACGCCGCCGTGGCCAGGCTGCCGACGGTCCAGCGTTGTTCGGCGCCGAGCCAGCCCACATCTCGCGGTTGCTGGCGACCGGAGTCGCGGATCACCACTTGCATCTGGCTCTCCAGGTCCTGGAAGCTCAGCGCGCGGTTCATGCGATGCAGGGCATGCTCGGGGTGGGCCACGGCGACGAACTCCACATCGCTCATCTCGGTGCCCAGGTAGCCGGGGATACTGAACCCGCAAATCGCCAGGTCGGCCACGCCTTCGATCAGCAGCTCTTCGACACCGGACAACACCTCCTCGCGCAGCCGCACGCGGCAACCCCGGCTTTGCGGCATAAATGCGCTCAAGGCGCGCACCAGCCGGGCGTTGGGGTAGGCGGCGTCCACCACCAGGCGCACTTCGGCTTCCCAGCCCTGCTCCATATGGTGGGCCAGGTCTTCCAGCTGGCTGGCGTTCTTCACCAGTTGCCGCGAGCGGCGCAACAGCACTTCGCCGGCATCGGTGAGCACCGCCTTGCGCCCGTCGATGCGCAGCAGCGGCACGCCGAGCTGGTCCTGCATGCGGGCCACGGTGTAGCTCACCGAAGACTGCGAACGGTGCAGCGCTTCGGCCGCCTGGGCGAAGCCGCCATGGTCGACCACGGCTTGCAGCGTGCGCCATTGATCGAGGGTAACGCGGGGCGCTTTCAAGATAGGTTCCTCTTGTCCTAAGCTGGCGGTCCTTATTGGAGACTGCCGAATGAGAAAATTCTGTTGTGTGTTGCTGGCGCTGTTGCCGATGAGTGCGTATGCCTACCCCATCGATGTGACCAAAAAGATCGAAGGCGTGAGCCTGGACTACACGGCGTCCGACGTGGACGATGACATCAGTTCGATTCAACTGAATAACTACGGCACCATTGACGCACAGTGTTCGGTAGTCTTCACCAACGGTCCGGAATCGCCCCGTCGACGTAATGTCTCGGTACCGGCCGGCAAAAGCACAAACACCACGGTCAAGTTCACCCGCTCCATTATCAAGATGCGTATCGCTCTGGAGTGCGCCCCGAAATAGCGCGCCGGTGGAGCGCTCTACAGGGATACTCGGTTAATCAACAAATTTCTAGATGGGTTATAGCAGTTTTTTGCGCTTTTTAATCGAATCAGCCCTGGATAATCTTTTCTCCATCGACTTACAGCAGTTTCAGATGGAGCCTACAAAGCCATGTCCAACGTTCTGATTATTGAAAGCAGTGCACGTCAGCAGGATTCGATCTCCCGCCAGCTCACCCGGCAGTTCATCGGCCAATGGCGCGCCGCTCACCCGGCGGACCGCATCAGCGTGCGCGACGTGGCCCTTAACCCGGTGCCGCACCTGGACGCGAATTTGCTCGGCGGCTGGATGAAGGCGGCGGAGCAGCGCAATGACGACGAACAGATCTCCCTCGACCGCTCCAACGAATTGACCGATGAACTGCTCGCCGCCGACGTGCTGGTGCTGGCGGCGCCGATGTACAACTTCGCCATCCCCAGCACGCTGAAAGCCTGGCTGGACCACGTGTTGCGTGCCGGTGTGACGTTCAAATACACCCCCACCGGGCCTCAGGGGCTGCTGACCGGCAAGCGCGCCATCGTGCTCACCGCTCGCGGCGGTATTCATACCGGCGCCAGCTCCGATCACCAGGAACCGTACCTGCGTCAGGTCATGGCCTTCATCGGGATTCACGACGTCACCTTCATTCATGCCGAAGGGGTGAACCTGAGCGGTGACTTCCAGGAGAAGGGCATCAACCACGCCAAGGCACTGATTGCCCAGGTGGCGTGATCCTTTAATCGCCACGTAATCGCCCGGTGTTTATATCGCTCCACGCCAACCCTTCAAGTACGCGTAACGAACCTCCCTTTGCACTTGTTGCTCCTGAGTGCTCCTGCCCGACTGCCGCTATAGCGAGGTCGGGTTTTTTTTGCCTCCAGTTTCGTCCCGCGACGAAAAGCTTTAATGTCCCGCCCATTCGAAACGAGGCGCGCATGGGCTATCTACTGGTTGTCACCCTGATTCAGGCATTTTCCTTCAGCTTGATCGGCGAATACCTCGCCGGTCACGTCGACAGCTACTTCGCGGTGCTGGTGCGCGTGGTGCTGGCCGGGCTGGTATTTATCCCGTTGACGCGCTGGCGTTCGGTGGAGCCTGCGTTCATGCGCGGCATGCTGGTGATCGGCGCGCTGCAGTTCGGCGTGACCTATGTGTGCCTTTACCTGAGCTTTCGCGTGCTCACGGTGCCGGAGGTGCTGCTGTTCACCATCCTTACGCCGTTGCACGTGACCCTGATCGAGGACGCCCTGAACCGGCGTTTCAACTTCTGGGCGCTGCTGGCCGCGCTGGTAGCGGTGGCGGGCGCGGCGGTGATTCGCTTCGATCAGATCACCGCCCACTTCCTGATGGGCTTTTTGCTGCTGCAACTGGCCAACTTCACCTATGCCGCCGGGCAGGTGATGTACAAGCACCTGGTGGCGCGCTACCCGAGCGACCTGCCGCACTATCGACGCTTCGGCTACTTCTACCTTGGCGCGTTGCTGGTGGTGCTGCCGGCGTTCCTGCTGTTCGGCAAGGCTGACTTCCTGCCGGAGGCGCCGCTGCAATGGGGCGTGCTGGTGTTCCTCGGCCTGGTCAGTACGGCGCTGGGCCTGTACTGGTGGAATAAAGGCGCGTGTCTGGTCAACGGCGGCACGCTGGCGGTGATGAACAACCTGCACGTACCGGTGGGCCTGCTGCTCAACCTGCTGATCTGGAACCAGCACGAGCCGCTGGGCCGCCTGGCCTTGGGTGGCCTGGTGATTCTGGCGGCGGTCTGGATAAGTCGACTGGGCGTAAAACCCGCGCCTGGCGTACAGTCTGCGACGTGATGGGCCTTGGGCGGCGTGAGCGGCGATGAAAGTCTGCTATCGGAAAGAACGGTGTGGGGGCGGCAGAGTGGACAAGATTGATGAACTGATCATTGCGGCCTTGAAGGATGACTCCCGCGTCAGCCTGGCGCAATTGGCGCGGCAAGTTCACAAGTCTCGAACCGCAGTAGAGTCGCGCGTCCAAAAGCTGATTGAAAAAGGCGTCATCCTGGGCTTTACCATCAACGTCGCGGAGGGCGATGGCACCCTGCAAGCGGCGTTTTTGATGCTGACGCTCAATGGCAGTCACTGTCACCTGGTGTATCCGATGCTTCAGCAGTTCAGCCAGGTGGTGCATACCTACTCACTGTTTGGCGACGTGGACATGATGCTCGACGTTCGCTACAGAAGCTTTGAAGAGCTGATGGTGTTCAAGGAAAGCCTGTTGAAGATCGAGCATGTGAAGGAAGTGGTGGTCAACCCCGTGCTGAAGGCCTGGCGTTAGGCCCAGGCCATGGCCGGCATGGCTTCACGCATGATCGCGAACGGTTTCAAGAAAATGATGACTCAGGTTCGGCATTTGCTGACGAAGGGTGTCCACGAGTTCTTCGATGACCGCCTGGTTGAATTGGAACGATGTGTCGTCATGTCCCAGGATCACCACCAGCAGCCTCGATGAGTCTTTCGTCAGCCGGAAGTCATGGGCATCGGCGTCCACCTTGCCGATGCTCGCCAACGGCACATCCCCGCAGGTATAGACGATGTCGCCGACAGGAATCGTGATGGGCTTCTTGGCGAACAGCGGGCGTAGCACCCTCGGTTTGTCCGAGCGCATCACATAGATGTCATCCTTCTGGTGATACGTGTGCACGCCGATGCTGACCCCATGCCGGATTGCGACCGCGTTATAGGCATCGACGATATTGTTGATGGGGTAAACGCCTTTGGCGATGAAGCGTCGCAGCAGCTTCTCATTGGCGCTGACGGTATTTTCGTAGCCGAGTTTTTTGAGCTGCCTGGAAAACCCTTCGTAGACGACGTTCGAATCCAGCTCGTTAAGATGCGAGGCCACGTGGTTCAGGTTGCTTTGCAGTACCCCGACGAAGCTCCGATCATCCGAGACGGTGACGTCCTCGATAACGGCAGCGCATGCATTGTTGATGCCCAGCTCGCAAGCTGACTTTTTGATAATCAAACGGCTTCTCATAACCTTAGGCCCACAGTTTTTTTCGCAGATTGGCGGTACTCACGTCCAGTTGCTGCGCCGAGGGGCTTTGCAGCCAGAACAGCCCTGGACAGGTGGCGAAGTCGATAGTGACCGGCGTGGTATCGCCGGCGCGCATGAAATACCGGTGCCCGCAGTAGGCTTCGTCCGCCTGGGCGCTTTGTAAGGCCTGGGGTGACGGCGGCTCGAAGGTTCGGCTTTCATCGGAGCAGAAGAAACCGATCCGGCCATGGCTGATCTGGCTGGCCGCAGCGGCCTGTGGGCGGGGGTGGCCGAGGTAGCTGTCGATCGACAGTGACAGCAAGTCGGGGAGATACACCTGCTGGAACAGCAGGGGCGCGATGCCGCCGTGCAAGCGACCGCCGGCCTCAATCATTACCGGCCCGGCGTCGGACCAAATGATCTCCATATGGATCGGCCCGACGCGTACGCCCAGGGCCGCCGCCGCCTGGCGGGCGTAATCGGTCAGCGGTTGCAGTTCGGGCGCCTGAGGGTCGAGGGTGTCGAGGCTTTCGTAGACAAACATGCTGCCGTTCTTCTGGATCTTGGTGTACTTGCAGACGCTGGCGACGATGTAGGTGCTGCCGAAGGCGACCATATCCACCACGTACTCAGGCCCCGCTATGAACGACTGCACGATAAACCCGAGGTTGACTTCGCCGAGGTCGTTTTTCTGCTGCCAGGCGGCGTTTTTCAAGGCGGTTTCCACTTCGCGCTTGCCCTGGGCAAACACCACGCCTTCAGTGGCGGCCGAGTTCAGTGGCTTGACCACATAGGTGGCCGACTCGTCGAGTTTGGCCACCACCTCGCCGATGCGGCTCGGTGAGCTCAGCAGGTGCGAGGCGATGTGGGACAACTGGTGGTGTTTCAATGCCTGCTGCATGGAGAACTTGTTACGGCGCAGGTCGCTGGTGATGCGGCTGTTGCCGGGGATGTCGAGCAGCTCCGTCAGGTAGTCGGTGAGATAGATCGCGGTTTCGCAACCGGCGATCACGGCGCTCAGCGACAAGGTTTCCAGAGTGATCAACAGGCTTTCTTCCCAGTGATACACCTGATCAAAGTTGTCTGCGATCAAGTCTTGGGTGAAGTGTTCCGGCAAGTCACGGGTGGAGATCACGGCGATGCACCGGATGCCCTGCGCGTTGAGCAGGGGGGCATACAGTTTGCCCGTGGAGAACGGGTCAACGATCAATACGGTTTTCACTACTGTCACGTCGTGTATTCCTTATTCCGTGGTGGCGGTGGGCGCGGGGGCCGGGGTCAGGTTCCACGCCAGTACGGCAGTGGCCAACAGGCCGGCGGAGACGATCATCAACAGGCGGGCGCCTTCGAGTCCTAGGAAGCCGGAGGTGGTGAAGAAGGTCAGGATCATCGGCGCCGAGCCACTGACCAGCAGGTAGTAGAGCGAGCTTTTGGCCGCGATCACGTCGGCTACCCGAGCGTTGGGTGCCGACTCGATCAAGGTTCTGCGCAATTGGATGCGCAGGCTGTTGATGCAAAAACCCAGCAGGAAGGCCGCGGCCATCATCACGTAGAGGTTGTGGAAGTAGACGATCGCCACGTCCGCCAGTATCACCAGCGAGATCGCGCCGTAGCGGTTGAGCTTGATGCGCGGCAACACCGCAGCGCTGAAGGCACCCAGGCCCGCCAGGCCGCTGGCGACCCCGAACAGCGTGGCATTCCACTCATTGAGTTTTTGAAAAACGATGGGCACCAGGCTGTTGAACGCGCCGATATGGAAACCGATCATGCTCAACACGATGATCAGGATATAGAGGTTTCGCGGTAGCTCCAGTGGCCGCGCGGTGGAGGTTGCCGTGGCCTGTTCGGTGGCGTGTTCGTTGGGGCTGTCGGCTACCAGAAGGATGGCCGCGAGCGAGACAATCGCTGCCAGGCTGATGATCTGCAGCGTCTGGTTGACCGAAAACACATCCACAATCAACCCGCCCAGGAGCGCGCCGCCGAAGGCACCGATCTGTATGGAGGTTTGCATCAACCGCGCGCAGGTATCGCTGTCGGTGAGGCCGGCCAGCACCAGCTTGGTATTTTTCGATTCCAGTGTGCTGATGGTGAAGTAGTCGGTCACGCCCACTACGAACGCAATGGCCAGGAAGCCGATCGGTAGCAGGGCGGCCTCGGTAAACGACAAGCCCAGGACTGCCGCAAAGGCCACCAGGCGAATGTACAACAGCCGTTTCAGGCTCAGTTCAATGGTGAAGAACCGGCCGATGTACTGTTCGCACAGATAAGGCACGACGGTCGCCACGCACAAGGTGGCGCCGACCAGGAAGGTCGAACCGGTAGTCTCCAGGCCGAACCAGACCATCGCGATGACAATCGCCATGTCGAGGCCGGTGAAGAGCGTCACGATTGAGTAGAACGCTGTCAGTGTCGATTTAGTCTTCATGAGCTTCATCCGTCGTAGCGGGAAATTTTAAGCAGCGGCACACAACGCTCTGTGTCGCCGACGACCGTGCTGATCCGGTTCCTGACACGCACGGTGGGCAGTGCGCTCTTTTCCAGGTTGCAGACCCTGTAGGCGTTGTCGTGCCAGGGACAGATCACACTTTGGCCGTCGCCTGTCACTTCGCCCATGTGCAGCGGGCCGCCACGGTGGGGGCACTTGGTGGGCAGCAATTGCGTCGAATACGCGTGACGCTTGAGAAAGTAGGTGCGTTCCTCCACGGCCACATAGTTGGCGTGGGAGATATTCAGGCTGATGGCTTTCATGGGGTTGCCCACTCAAATGGCGGTTACGGTGTAGGTGCAGGAGGGACTGCAGATGCGCGTGCCATGCAGCATTCCCTTGGGAATCACAACGCCTTCGCCGGCTTTGAGGCGTACCGTCAGTTCGGGGCTGGCGACAAACTCCAGCTCGCCTGATTCGACCCAGAACAGTTCGTCATTGGGGTGGGTATGCAGCACCGACAGTTCGAGTTCAGTCTCGGTAATCCTCAGGTCCACGGGTTTTTGGCCCTGCAGCGCCGCTGCCCGTGCGCGATGCTGATCCAACTCGTCATGCCATTGGATATGGGCATACAGCTCTTCGTCGGCGATGTCCTGAAGCAGCCTGAACTCTTCGAAGCCGCGTATAAGGTCGGGAATGATCTGGGTGCCGAACTGCTTGATCATGGGCATGATCAAGCGCTGCAGCGCCATTCTTCCGTGGTGTACATCGATGTGGGCATGTTCGTCGAAATAGTCCGTGGAGACGGTGCCGTTGAAGATGCTCTTGATTGCGCGTGACTGGTGCTTGGTCGTCAGTGCCAACGTGGCTTCGGTGTAGTACATCGCGCCGATATAGCGGAACAGTTCGCCGTGGTTGGCCGATACGTAGTGGAAGTAGTTGGTGAGCGACAGCGACGCCGGCGTATAGAACTGCCAGTAATGGTGTACGTGATGGGACATGCCCATGTCCTGGAGCATGTCTTCGAAAATGGTGCTGTGCTTCTTTTTGTCGACGCCGTAGCCATATTCGTCGATCAGGATCTTGAACAATTCGCTGGTGTACACACCGCTGTTGCCCAGTACGTTGCGGGCCATCGCCGATGCTTCACTGAGAAAGTCTCCCGCACATTGCGTCATGAAAAACCTGGCGGCACGTTCCGGCTGGCGACTGGTGGTTAACACTTCATGGAGTTTGGACTCGGAGTGAGCGACGTCGTCCAATACTTTATCGGTGTGGGCAATAAAGGAATCCAGGCACCAAGGGCCGTTGATATGCACTTCTTCCTTGAGCCAGTTGTACAGATAGTGTTCCAACAAGGGCCGGATCTTTTTACCACTGGCGGTGTGAACGGGATCGTAGAAACTTTTAAAAGCCTTTAAATCCAGTTCCAATGGCGGCTTGGGTAAAAAGACCAGATCCTGTTCGTAGATATTCAACAATAACCGCTGTGCCAAGAGATGCTGACTGTTTGAAAGTTGATCGCTGGTCAGGCAGGTGGTAATGATTGAATCGGTGACGTCCTGTGGCCGCGACGGTCGCTGATAAGGGCTTTGGGTATAAAAGTCGTGGGGTTGAGCAAAGGCGGCGGCACCACAATAGTGGGTCAGGGCTTCGGCATTCGAACTTAATACAAAATCTACTGCATTAACGGAAAGCTGAGTTGTCCATAACATGGCGAGGGCCTTTTGCTGGCGTTGTTCGATGGCCCAGATGCTAAGCAGTTGGTTTTTTTTAAAACAGATTAGAAACAGTGCGCGCGCGTAGTGAAATTCACTAAACGCGTAGGAAGAATTTTCTTTGTGGGCTGTGCCGGTTGAAGAATGGGCCGTGGCGGCTACACATAGTGGCGGGCTTTTTTACGGCGGGTGAGTCAGCAGTGGCTGACCTTGGAGCGAGGCGCTTGCCAGTGCCTCGCCGGTATCGCTGTCAATGCTCGGAGGATTGCGAGGCGTGGGTATCGCGTGCCAAGGTCAGTATTGCGGTGCGCAAGTCGGTGCCGCTGGGTTGCTGATACAGGTTCAATCCGAACTCCGGCAACACTGCCAGCAGATAGTCAAAAATATCCCCCTGGATGCGCTCGTAGTCCGCCCACACGGTGGTGCGGGTGAAACAGTAGATCTCGAGCGGCACGCCCTCGGCGGTGGTTTGCATCTGGCGGACCATGCACGTCATGTTGGGCTGGATGTCCGGATGACTTTTCAGATAGGCCAGCGCATAGGCGCGGAAGGTGCCCAGGTTGGTCATGCGCCGGCGGTTGGCCGACAGTTGCGCACTGTGGCCCTGGGCTTCGTTCCACGCCTTGAGTTCGGCCTGTTTGCGGCTGATGTAATCGGTGAGCAGGTGCACCTGGGTCATGCGCACTTCTTCATCGTCACGCAGGAAGCGCACGCCGCTGGCGTCGATGAACAGGCTGCGTTTGATGCGACGCCCGCCGGAAACCTGCATGCCGCGCCAGTTCTTGAACGACTCCGACATCAGGCGCCAGGTCGGGATGGAGACAATGGTTTTATCGAAGTTCTGCACTTTCACCGTGTGCAGGGTGATGTCGACCACATCGCCGTCGGCACCGACCTGAGGCATTTCGATCCAGTCGCCGACCCGCAGCATGTCGTTGCTGGTCAGCTGCACGCTGGCGACGAACGACAGCAACGTGTCCTTGTAGACCAACAGGATCACCGCCGACATCGCACCCAGGCCGGATAGCAGCAGCAACGGCGAACGGTCGATCAGGGTGGCGACGATGATGATCGCGCCGAACACAAACAGCACCATCTTCGCCAATTGCACATAGCCCTTGATCGAGCGGGTGCGGGCATGTTCGGTGCGGGCATAGATGTCCAGCAGGGCGTTGAGCAGGGCGCTCATGGCCAGCACCAGGAACAGGATGGTGAACGCCAGGGCAACGTTGCCGATGAACAGGGTGGCGGTCTTGCTCAGGTCGGGCACCAGGTACAGGCCGAACTGGATCACCAGTGACGGGGTCAGTTGCGCCAGGCGGTGGAAGACTTTGTTGTGGCGCAAGTCGTTGAGCCAGTGTAGGGCCGGTTGCCGGCCGAGTAATTTGACCGCGTGCAGGATCAGGTAGCGCGCCACCCGACCCAGTACCAGCGCCACCACCAGCAATACCAGCAGGCCCAGGCTCGCGTGCAACAGCGGGTGTTGATCCAGTGCGCCCCAGAGGTCTTGGACGTTGCGCCAAAGCTGTTTGATATCCATGGATGAAGCGGTTCCTCGGTAAGACAGGTCGGGGGCGATTAGAGCATCTGAGTGCGACAAAGTTGATGTCATTGACACAATCACGCACAAAAAAACGCCTGATTGGCACCGCTCGCGTAAAGAAACTCGGTTTGGACGCCCGAAACCGTTACCCTATGCAGCTGATATTTTGCATTTCTTCGAGGTAGCACCCGTGTTTTCCCAATTCGCCCTGCACGAACGCCTGCTCAAAGCCGTGGCCGAGCTTAAATTTGTCGAGCCTACGCCAGTGCAGGCCGCGGCCATTCCGCTCGCGCTTGAAGGGCGTGACCTGCGGGTGACGGCGCAAACCGGCAGCGGCAAGACCGCCGCGTTCGTCCTGCCGGTCCTGAATCGTTTGATCGGCCCGGCCAAGGTCCGCGTCAGCATCAAGACCCTGATCCTGCTGCCGACCCGCGAGTTGGCCCAGCAAACCCTGAAAGAGGTCGAGCGCTTCTCGCAGTTCACCTTCATCAAGTCCGGCATCATCACCGGCGGCGAAGACTTCAAGGTCCAGGCCGCCATGCTGCGTAAAGTGCCGGACATTCTGATCGGCACGCCAGGGCGCATGATCGAGCAACTGAACGCCGGCAACCTGGACCTCAAGGAAGTCGAAGTGCTGGTGCTCGACGAAGCCGACCGCATGCTTGATATGGGCTTTGCCGACGATGTGCAGCGTTTGGTGGGCGAGTGCGTCAACCGTCAGCAGACCATGCTGTTCTCCGCCACCACCGGCGGCTCGACCCTGCGCGACATGGTAGCCAAGGTGCTGAACAACCCGGAGCACCTGCAGGTCAACAACGTCAGCGACCTCAATGCGACCACCCGCCAGCAGATCGTCACCGCCGACCACAACGTGCACAAAGAGCAGATCCTCAACTGGCTGCTGGCCAACGAGACGTATCAGAAAGCCATTGTGTTCACCAACACTCGCGCCGCCGCCGACCGCATCTACGGCCGTCTGGTCGCTCAGGAATACAAGGCGTTCGTGCTGCACGGCGAGAAAGACCAGAAGGATCGCAAGCTCGCCATCGACCGCCTCAAGGCCGGCGGTGTAAAGATCCTGGTGGCCACCGACGTCGCCGCCCGTGGTCTGGACGTGGATGGCCTGGACCTGGTGATCAACTTCGACATGCCGCGCAGCGGCGACGAATACGTGCACCGCATCGGTCGCACCGGGCGAGCCGGTAACGATGGCCTGGCGATCTCCCTGATCTGCCACGGCGACTGGAACCTGATGTCGAGCATCGAGCGCTACCTCAAGCAGTCGTTCGAGCGCCGCACCATCAAGGAAGTCAAAGGCACCTACACCGGGCCGAAAAAGGTCAAGGCGTCGGGCAAGGCCGTCGGCGTGAAGAAGAAAAAGACCGACGCCAAGGGAGAAAAGAAGAAAGCCGGCGCGAAGTCGCCGACCAAGCGCAAGATCGCCAACCGCCCGAAGACCGACAACCTGTCGTTGGTAAGCAAGGACGGCATGGCCCCGCTCAAGCGCCGCAAGCCGCAAGTGCCGGCCGCTGAATAAGCCTGAGGCAATATAAAAAAAACCGGACAATGTCCGGTTTTTTTATAGGCTCAGTTTTTGGCCTTGGCGGCAGCCTCTTTCAACTCTTTGAGGCGCGCGTCGATCAACTGGCATTTGTCGGGAAACTCCGCGCTTTCGGTGTCCAGGTCCATTTTCTGCAATTGCTGGTTCATCTCCTTGGCTTTGGCCGGGTTCTGTTCGGTGAGCTGGGTGACTTGCCTGGCCAGTTCCTCGCGCTTGGCGGTGGCTTCTTCCGGAGTACAGGCCCAGGCGGGCAGGGCGGTGAGCAGGGCGGCAGCGGCAGCCAGGTTCATCAGGGTTTTCATGATCGACCTCCTTGGCGTTAGTAGTCAGTTGAGGGGGCGAACGTCTGGAAAGTTCAGAGAAATACCGCCCGTGCATTCGGCTGAACGGCCGCTGACGTCACAGGTCACACCTGCTGACGGGCTACTTTTCCTCACGCCCGCAGGAGGAATCAGGATGACGACTTACAATTGGGATTTGATCGAACGTTTGCTGCATGAAGTGCAGAACGGCGAGGGCAGCTTTGCCCCGCGCAAGTATGCGGAGCAGGAAGCCGCCGATAAGGCCACGGCCGGCGAATCCATCGGTAATCTGGATGCACTGAAAAAAACCGCCGCCGATTATGAGGCGCTGCTGCTCAAGCGCGGCTTTATCCAATCGCGCCCGGAAGAAGAGGGCGGTAACGGTGAAAATTTCATCTTGACCCCGCGGGGTTCGAGTTTGCTGGCGCTGATCGACAGCTCCATTCCCGGCGATGCCCGTTCGCGTCAGATCCTGGACGAACAGGAAGACGCGTTGGACGAAGCGACCTTTGAGCGTGTGGCCTGCGAAGCGGCGAATGCGGGCGGCGCGATCTAAGGTCTGTACGACGCTGTCGTGGCGGGGGGCACCCCGCCCCGTTAGCGCTCAGTGGCCTTCAGGCATTTAAGGGCTTTGAAGTCGCTGCGCACCCCGTCGATTTTCTGAGTCAGTTTCAGCCGCTGTTGCGCAGTGCTGTCCGCCATCAGGTCGATAATCAGGCTGCGCGCCTGCGCTTCCGTCTGCGCGTAGGCCGCTCGGTACTGCGGGGTCCACAGGCTTTCCCGGTCCACCAGCAGCTGCTGCATTTTTTGTGGGAAATCGGCGCTACGGCGTTGCTGCACCGCGTCGATAAACTGCGCCTGCCAATGGGCGCGGTTGCCGATCCACTGCTCATTCTGCTGGCCCAACGCTACCGACCAGGCCATGACCCTGGCTTGCTGGCGGGCGCTGAGTGGGCCCATCCAACTGTCCAGGCGCTTGCGCATCCGCTCGGCGCGTTCCTTTATCTGTTGCTCCAATGGCGGCTTGAGGTACTCGTCCTGGCGTTTGCGCAGGTCTTTGGCCAGCGCGTCGTTCATCGCGTTGACCTGCTCATCGTCCAATCCCTTGAGCAGCTCGATAGCCGAGGGCGTGATTTCGCGGGCGACCTCGGCGATCGCTCGCTTGGCCTCTGCCGTACGGGCCTGAAGTTCGACGTCGGTGACTTGATTGCTGTCGACCATCTGTTGCAGGCGGTCGAGCCAGTCCAGATAACCCGGCAATTGGGTGGTGCAATGCCAGGCCAGGTGTTCCTTGAGTCTGTCGTTGAACCAGCTTTTCTGCCCGGCGTTCATGTCCAGATAGTCGTTGAGGGTCCAGGGAATGATCACGTCCAGGTTGCGATAGGCCAGGCCCACGCGATTGCAGCCGGCGAGCAGCAGACTCAGGGCCAGCAGTGCCACCGTTAATTTGAGCCGACGCAGCATGAGCGAAACCTTGCGCAGAGGGGATTAGTGCATGTGAACGCTGGCCGGGTCCGACAGTTCAGCCGGTTAGTAAAACGAGCGCACGGCCTTGAGGGTCAGCAGGCCATCGCATTCTGTGTTGTGCCCGGAGTAGGCCGAGCAGTCGCCGCCGCTGAGGCTGGAATCGCTGTAGATCAGGTCCAGGTCGATGCCTTTCCAGGCGCGGGAGAATTGCACCGACCAATCGCTGAAACTGCTGATGGAGCCACCGTTCACCGAGACCGGGGAGCCCAGCTGATGGGTGGTGTACTTCATGCTCACGCCGATACCGAAGGGCTGCGTGCCGCCCAGGTCAGCGAAGAGGGTGCTGTCCTGACGGTCCGGGTCGTTGCTGAATGAGGCCCCGAAGCGATTGCCCAGCAGGTTCAGGCCACCGTAGAACTCCTGACTGTTCATCGGGCTGAGCGTGGGGTAGCTGTAGTGAATCAGACCCACTTCATAGCCCAGGGTCTGGTCAAAGGGGTGCTTGAAGCCCATGTAGGAATCGACTTCGAGGTTGCTGGACGATGACAGGCCCATGTTGGGCGAAAATTGGCCGAAGTACAGGCCGCTGTCGTGGCTAAGGTCCAGGCCACCGTGAAACGAATCACTGCCCGGCGACGTCGGTTTGACCAGACCCTGGGCCATGCTGCGGCTGGGGGTGGTGCCCAGCTTGAGGTCGAAGTCGCCCAATTCACGCTGGAAGACTTGCGCTTCGGCCAGCGGGCTGGCGACCAGGGCAGTGATCAGGAATATGCAGGGTTTGAACATGCTTCACTCCATGAAAAGCGAGGAGCAGTGACGGAGAAAATCGGGCGGATGCCCGTGCTAGACGTGTGCAAGGATACCGGCGAATGGCGGGCGTTGAGCTCCGCTCGTCGATTAGCGTGCTATTGAATGCGATGTGAGGGTGTTTCAGACGCCAGTCCTAGCGCCTTGAAGGCAAGGCGCTCAGGAACCAGGGTGTGGTGCGGGGGGTTACTTCTTGCCGAGGCTGATTTGCTTGGACGGGCCGAAAGTCTGGCCGCTCACGCCCTTGGCAATTTGCTGGATTTCGCCACCGGACTTGAGGAACGCAGCGATCTGGCTGTTGATCGATTCGCTGGTTTCAACGGCGGGAGCTGGCTTTGCTTTGCTGTTGGATGCTTTTACACGCATGGCGGCCACTAACCTGTAGAAAATTAACTTGGCCAGGCATCGTACAGGAAATACTTGACAATTGCTTGGCAAATATCCCTTTCGAATAAGTGCTGCTGTCCGCAATGGCGGAAGTTCGTCACGCAAATAAGCCGCTAACTTGCTGTTTTAACTCGAAAGCCGCGCATCGGCGTGACGTTCTCCCACTGTGGAATTCACCACGATGATCTGACGAGCGGAGCAGGGCCAGTAGAAAGCCACGCAACCCCGCGATTTTTCAGGCGTGCGCGCGTGGCGGGCACAACTCGGGTAGAATGCCGCCCACGTAACGAGGGGTTTGGAAATGGCTTTAGTCGGGCGCTACAACAGTTTGCAAGTAGTCAAACACACGAACTTTGGTTTGTACCTTGATGGTGCGCAAGATGGCGAAATCCTCTTGCCTAATCGGTATATTCCCAAGGATATTCCCAGTGAAGATGAAGACTGGCTTAACGTTTTCATTTATCTGGACAGCGATGACAAACTTATCGCCACTACCGAAAAACCCAAAGTTCAAGTCGGCGAATTCGCCAGTTTGAAAGTGGTGGAAGTTAACAGCATTGGCGTGTTTCTCGATTGGGGGCTGCCTAAGGATCTGTTGCTGCCGTATTCGGAAGAAAAACGTCAATTGAGCGCGGGTGAGTATTGCGTGGTGCACGTCTATCTCGACAAGCACACCAAGCGCATCACTGCCACGGCGCGCCTGGACCGCTACCTGGACAAGACCCCCGCCAACTATCAGGTGGGTCAGGAAGTCGATCTGCTGGTCGCTGAAGCCACCGATATGGGGTTCAAGGCGATCATCAACAACAAGCATTGGGGCCTGATCCACAAGAACGAAGTGTTCAAGTTTCTGCGTCCTGGCAAGGAAGAGAAGGGCTTTATCAAAGAGATCCGCGCCGATGGCAACATCAGCCTGAGCCTGCAACCGGTCGGCCAGGAAGCGGCGTCCAGCCTGAACTCGAAGATCCTAGCCAAGTTGCGCGACAACAACGGCACCTTGCCGGTCAGCGATAAAAGTGACCCGGCGCTGATCAGCAACTTGTTCGGGGTGAGCAAAGGCAACTTCAAGAAGGCCATTGGTGCGCTCTACAAGCAGGGGCAGATTGTGATTCATGCCGATCGCATTGAACTAAGCTGAGTGCGGTTTGCTCTTCTGTAGGCACCAATCGGTGCCTACGGAGGCTGTTTCCATGACCAAGAAGACCCTGTTTGCCTACCTCGGCACTATGCTCGCGTTTCTGATTCTGGACGGCCTCTGGCTCGGCGTGGTCATGGGCCCCACCTACAAATCCCTGCTGGGCCCGCTGATGCTCGATCAGCCGCGGTTGTTGCCCGCAGCACTCTTCTATCTCTTATATGTACTCGGATGCGTCGTGTTCGTGGTGCTGCCCAGTGCCAGCTGGCAACGTGCGGCGCGCCTGGGGGCATTGTTGGGCCTGGTGGCCTATGGCACCTATGACTTGAGCAATTGGGCCACGCTGCAGGGGTGGTCCGCCCAATTGGCAATGATGGATATGGCCTGGGGCACCTTCCTCACAGCGGCCTGCTGCACGGTGGGTTATGCGTGTGCAGATCGGGTGCACCGATGATTGTGTACAGGATCAACCTGCACCGTTGCTGAGCGAAGTGCCGTTGGTTAAAGCTTGATGATCGCTTTGCAGCCCCGTGCCACAGGGATTGTGTGCCATTGGCACGTATTCTGCTGACTCTTCCGTATACAAACTATGCCGCCTCCCGTATGCACCCGCTACGGCAGCGCAGGCGGGTATGACGAGGAGCCCAGCGATGACCGAGCAATTGCCCAACGGCTACAGCCCACGCCTGTATAACCAGGACCTGGGACCACTGCCGCAGAAGTGGACCTGGTACAACATTTTTGCCTTCTGGATGAGCGACGTACACAGCGTCGGCGGCTACGTGTTCGCCGCCAGCCTGTTCGCGCTGGGGCTGGCCAGTTGGCAGGTGTTGATCGCCTTGCTCGCCGGCATTTGTATCGTGCAGTTGATCGCCAATCTGGTGGCCAAGCCCAGCCAGCAGGCGGCCGTACCTTACCCGGTGATCTGCCGGCTGGCATTCGGGGTGTTCGGTGCGAATATTCCTGCTGTGATTCGCGGCCTGATCGCCGTGGCGTGGTACGGCATTCAGACCTACTTGGCATCGAGTGCCTTGATCATTGTGGTGCTGCGCTTTTTCCCACAGATGGCGGTGTACGCCGAGCCGCATTTTGCGGGTCTTTCCTACTTGGGTTGGTTCGGATTCCTCAGCTTATGGGTACTGCAGGCCGCGGTGTTCTGGGCCGGGATGGAGTCCATCCGTCGTTTTATCGATTGGGCAGGTCCGGTGGTGTACGCCGTGATGTTTATCCTGGCCGGCTGGATCGTGTGGAAGGCCGGCTGGGCGAATATCAGTTTCACCCTGGCGGAGAAATCCCTCTCGGGTTGGCAGGCGTTCGGCCAGGTAATCGTCGCTACGGCTTTGGTGGTGTCGTACTTTTCCGGGCCTACCCTGAATTTCGGCGATTTCAGCCGCTACTGCCGCAGCATGCAGGACGTGCGACGCGGTAATTTCTGGGGCCTGCCGGTGAATTTTCTGGCGTTTTCCCTGGTCACCGTCGTGATCGTTTCAGGCACCTTGCCGGTGTTTGGCGAGATGCTCCACGACCCGATCGCGACCGTCTCGCGGATCGATAACAGCATGGCCGTTCTGCTCGGCGCCTTCGCGTTCGTGACCGCCACCATCGGCATCAACATCGTCGCCAACTTCGTGTCCCCGGCGTTCGACTTCGCCAATGTCGCGCCGAGCAAAATCAGCTGGCGTGCCGGTGGCATGATCGCTGCGGTGGCTTCGATCTTCATCACCCCGTGGAACCTGTTTAACAACCCGCTGATGATCCACTACACCCTGGATATTCTCGCGGCGTTTATCGGGCCGTTGTTCGGCATCCTGCTGGTGGACTTCTACCTGATCAAAAAGCAGCGGATCGACGTGGATGCGCTGTTCGACGACAGCCCGAGCGGGCGTTACTACTTCGACGGCGGCGTGAACTGGACGGCGGTCAAGGCGCTGGTGCCCGCGACGCTGGTGGGCGTCGCGATCACCTTCACCCCGGCATTGCAGGGGCTGGCCAACTTCGCCTGGTTCACCGGGTGTTTGCTGGGTGGGCTGTTCTTCCTGGTGCTGGCGCGACGCGAGCAGGTTCGCATGCCGGCGCCGTTGGTCGCGAGCTGAGTACGATCCCGCCCGCCAGTAACAGACCTGCACCGGCCATCACCAGCGCCGGCTGCAGGCCGCCGCTCAAATGGCTGCTGAACGACGCCAGCAAAGGCCCGCTCAATTGCCCGATGGCGAAGCTGGCGGTGAGCAGGCCGGTGTTGCGCTGGTAGCCGTGGGGCGCGATCTCTCGCAGGCGCGCCATCACCAGCTGCATGCACGCCAGGAACGGCCCGCCGCACAACAGCACCCCCAAAGCCAGGCCCCAGACATTGCCCAGCAGGCAGGCGAATACGCCGGCCGCTTGCAGCCATAGGGTCGTCATCAGCCAGCGGCGTGTGGTGTGCGCATCCTTGCGGCGCAGGCTCGCGGCCACCACACCGAGAGCCGATGCCAGGCCAAAGCAGGGCCAGAACAGGTCTGCCTGCCAGGCGCCCTTGAATTGCGCGCTGGCCATCTGCGACAGAAACGTCGCCGGGATGATGTAGCCCACGCCGTACAACACGTACGTCCAGCACAGATGCGTGATGCTGGCGTTGCCGCCGACGCTGGTGTCGGCCACCGGGGCGGCCGTTGCGTTGACCGGCGGCAGGAACGGTAGTATCCCAAGCAGCATCACCAACGCCACGCCGCCATACACCAGCCACAGCGTTGCGCTGCTTTGCCCAAGCAGGTTGGAGCCCAGCGCCAGCAGGCCGGTCAGCACAATCCCGAACCCCGGCCCGGCAAACACCAGCGTCCCCGCGCGCGGCCGGCCGGCGGCAATAGCCAGCGGCTGGCTCAGGCTGGTAATCATCACCAACGCCCAGGCGCTCGCCACCCCCGTGCCGAATCGCAGCAGCAGGTGCGGCCAGAACCCGTGGGCCCAGTACGAGGCCAGGGTCAGCAGCGCACACAGCCACAGCCCGCCGTACAGACGGCCACGAATGTGGTGATGGCTGCGGGCGAACATCGAATCCACGGCACCGACGAAATAGCCCAGGTAGTTGGCGGCGGCTATCAATCCCGCCCCCGTCAGGTCGATCTGACCTTCATTGAGCAAGTGCGGCAGCTGCGGGGTGAGGGCGAAGCGGCCAATGCCCATGGCCATCATCAAGGCGACAAAGCTGGCAAGTAAGCGAATCAACGGCGACATGGTCAGGCTCCGGCGAGAGGCGAATGACGATCAGCCTAAGGTGCATTGACTTTCTGTAAAAATGAATAATAGTGAGCAACTTGTTCAGCTTTGGAGAAAGGTATGGAGTTCAGTCAATTGCGCATCTTCCAAGCCGTGGCCGAAGAGGGCTCCATCACCCGCGCGGCCGAGCGCCTGCACCGCGTGCCGTCGAACCTGTCGACTCGCCTCAAGCAGATGGAGGAACAGCTCGGCGTCGAATTGTTCGTGCGCGAACGTCAGCGCTTGCAGCTGTCCCCGGCCGGCAAAGTCTTGCTGGACTACAGCACGCGGCTATTGGCCTTGCATGACGAAGCCCACGGCGCGGTGCAAGGTGGCCAACCGGCCGGGGATTTTGTGCTGGGCAGCATGTACAGCACCGCTGCGATTCACTTGCCGACGTTGCTGGCGCGTTATCACAAGGCTTACCCGATGGTGAACCTGCAGGTCCAGTCGGCGCCCAGCGGCGAATTGCTTGAAGGCCTGATCACCGGACGCCTGGACGCGGCCTTGGTGGACGGCCCGCTGACCATCGCCTCCCTGGACGGGATCCCGCTATGTGAGGAGCGCCTGGTGCTGATCTGTGAAGCGGACCACCCGCCGGTACGCGGGCCGCAGGATGTGGCCGGCCGCTCAGTGTTCACCTTCCGCCGCAGCTGCGCCTACCGTACGCGTCTGGAAAGCTGGTTTGCCCAGGATCGCGTAGCCATGGGCCGCGCCATCGAGATTGAGTCATATCAGGGCATGCTCGCCTGTGTCATCGCCGGCTCGGGAGTGGCATTGATGTCCGAATCCATGCTTGCCAGCCTGCCGGGCAGGGACAGCGTGTCCGTTCATCCGCTGATAGGGCAATTTGCCACTGCGACCACCTGGTTAATGTGGCGAAAGGGTATGCTCGGCGCTAACCTCAACGCATGGATCGACCTGCAGCAAAAAGGCAAGGCCGAGGTGCTGTCGGACACGCGCGCGATTGCTTGAGCGATCCGTCAGGATTCGGACCCATTCGGTAATAGTTCGTTGTGGTTTGGTTCAAGCAATACGTAGTACTTAGGGCTATTATCAGTAGGAAGCGGCGACATTTTATGTAAGGCAATTCAGCTACCGCCGATCCGCATTACCCTCAAAGGGGGCACCACTATGAAAGAGAAAATTCAAACCTGGCTCCATGACCTCGGCGTCGCGCTGGGCCTGATCGAGCCGCCGCTGCAGCCGGTGCCGATTCGTACGGATGATGAACAGCGTCGCCCACGTCGCCGGTAATCCGCGGTTGATAGGACACTGAGGACCCCACCGCGGGAGAGGGCTTGCTGTGGCAAGCTCCCTCGCCAATAAGATACTTATGCTTCCCTGCCTGTCAGACTTTCGTCTTCAAGCGTCGGAATCAGACTACTTATTTGTCAGAATCGGCTGGCTTAGTTAATTCGAAAAATCAGCGTAGAAAATTCTCCAGCGCCTACTTGAACCTGCTGGAGATGAGGACATGACCCTCTCTTGTGTGCCGCCCGTCGTCGCCTCACTGATCGCCACCCTAGACACAGTCTTACACATCGCTCCGGTGTCGAGACGCTGGCGGGCCGAGGCTCCCGGCAATGTCGTGTTTCTTCCCCCAACCATCCCCCAACAAACGCTGCTGTTGCAGATCGCCCTGTTGCGCCCGTCCACATTGATTGTCGCGGACCAAGTCATCGATGCCGACCTCATTGAGCGATGGCGCGTCGCTCACCCGTTTGGCGACCTTTGTCTGATTCGTAGAGGCACCAGCCTGGATAAAGTACGGCTGGACCTGTGCGAAGCGAACCATATCCGGGTGATCAATACCCCAGGCGTGAACGCGCCGCATGTGGCGGCGTATGTGGCGCACTGGCTGACGCTCGCCGATGGCACCATCCCCCCTGAGATCGGTGTACTGGGCTACGGGAACGTGGGCAAGGCGCTTGTCAGATTGTTGCTTGAGCGCGACCCCCAGGTGCGAATCAAGGTGCTGGGCGAGCACGAGTCCCAAGAGACCACCGACAGCAGAGTGTCATTTGTCGTGGACGGATTTGGAGCGCTGACGGGAGCCCATGCCGTCGCCCTATGCCAGGCCCGGAGTGAAGAAACTACGCGTTGCATCGATGGCGCCCTGATTGAATGTCTGCACCCACACGCCCGTTTGGTCTGCGTTGCCGAGCCAGACGTGTTCAGCGACGATGCGATTCAAGCCCTGGCAGCGGCTGAACACCTTCAACTGGTGCTGGGCTGCGGGGCCGTCACATTGGGTGCGTTTCGTTTGCGCACTCGACGGCTCGGCTGCCGTCTCGACACCTGGCGCAGGCCGGTGACGATCACGGTGCAAGCGACCTCCAGCGATGCCTGCCATAGCGACCTCGACTACGCCGTCTGCGTTCAGCAGAGCCTGACGGCCTTGCGCGGCCTGCTCAAGCGCACCCTTGCGAAATCTTTCACTATTCCGACTGTGCCAACCGAGGCTGCTGCGCCACGTGTGTCGATCCTCGGCAGGGGGATCAATGGCCTGTTTCAAACCGTGATGTTTCGCTTGGCCAACTATCAGGTCACGGTGTATGGAACAGAGCGACATAACGATGAAGACAGCCCTGAGCGTTTAAGTATCTGGTCTATGCCAACAACGCAGACGGCGGCGGAGCCTGAGCCGGACGACCGATTACCCATTGAATGTCATTGCGCAGGCCTTGAGCTGTTCGAAAAGCTGCTGGCGGACAACCCTGCGCTGGCGCGACTTGCGTGCAAGCAGGCGATCGCCCCTTTGCTCGATGAACTCGAGGCGCTCTTGCGTGGCTCCGGGGTCCAGTTTTTGTCTGAGCCGTTGAGTCCGCCCCAAATTGCCGCGCTGAGTAGGCGACACTGCGTAGTGTCGACTTTGGAGGGCGACGGACTCGAAGAAATATCCATCGTGTACTACTGCGCCCACAACCGCATCGCCGCCGGCGGAACCTATGCCGCAGGCACCACACAGGGGTTGCTGTGGGCCGCTCTGGTGCAGGAAATTATCCAGGCCAAAGCGCCTATGGTCTTGGCCATGAACGCCCACTGAAAAAACGGGTGCGACCTCCGACGTCGCACCCGTTGAAGAAATTCCCACGCCTCACACCGCGCGCGCAGCCACACCTTGTGGTTTGCGCGACAGCAGGCTCACCGCCACGAAACTCACCAAGCCCACTGCCAGGCTGTAGTAGATCGGCGTGTTTGCATCCAGCCCGTCCTTGAACATAAACACCAGCGCCGTCACAAAGCCCAGGGTCATGGAAGCAATGGCACCGGACGTGGTGGCGCGCTTCCAGAAGATCGCCCCCATCAACGGGATCAGCATACCGCCCACCAGCAGGTTGTAGGCCAGGGTCAGGGCGCTGATGACGTCATTGACCACCAGCGCAATGCCCAGCACTGCGGTGCCGGTCAGTAGGGTGAACAGACGGTTGATGCTCAGGCTCGATTGTTTACCGCCACGCAGTCGGGGCAGCAGGTCTTCGGTCAATACCGTGGACGCTGCCAGCAGGCCGGCGCTGGCGGTGGACATCATGGCCGCCAGGGCCGCAGCGATCACCAGGCCGCGAATGCCGTCCGGCAGCGACAGTTTCACAATGGCGGCGAAGGCGTTGTTGACGTTGTCCAGGTCCGGGATCAGCACATGGGCCGCCATGCCGATCAGCGCACAGGCCAGCCCGTAGAGCACGCAATAGAAGCCGGCGAAGGTCCCGGCGTACTGCGCGACCTTTTCATCGCGGGCGGTGAAGACGCGTTGCCAGATGTCCTGGCCAATCAGGATGCCGAAAAAGTAGATCATGAAGTAGGTAATGATCGTGTCCCAGCCTATCGCGGTGAAGCTGAAACTCGACGCCGGCAGCTTGGCCACCAGTTCGTCCCAGCCACCGACGCGATACAGGCAGATCGGCAGCAGAATAAACATCAGGCCGACGGTCTTGATCACGAACTGCACGATGTCGGTGAGGGTCAGCGACCACATGCCGCCGATGGTCGAATACACCACCACGACGCCACCGCCCAGCAGCACCGAGACCCAGAACGGCAGGCCGAACAGCACTTGCAGCACGGTGCCGATGGCCAGGATGGACGTCACGCCGATCATCAGCGCATACGCCAGCATGATCACCGCGCTGGCCTGGCGTGCCATGGGGTTGTAGCGTTTTTCCAGCACCTGGGTCACGGTGAAGATCTTCAGCTTGAGCAGCGGCTTGGCCAGGAACAGGTTCAGCGCGATGATCCCCATGCCCAGCGCAGCGCACAGCCAAAAGCCGGAGATGCCATGCACATAGCCCAGGCGCACGGTGCCGACGGTGGACGCGCCGCCCAGCACCGTGGCGGCCATGGTGCCCATGTACAGCGACGGGCCCAGGTTGCGGCCGGCCACCAGATAGTCTTCGTGGGTCTTGGCGCGACGCATGCCGTAACAGCCGAGCACGAGCATGCCGGCGGCGTAGATGAGTACGACGAATAAATCCAAAGCCATGACGGCGAGTCTCCGATTGTTTTTTTCAGGCGGTTTGCGCGCGGGTTGTGGCCAAAGCCCTGGCCGACTCGGTCGGTCCATAAACCGAGGCCGGCTCCGGGAACATTCGCAGCAGCGTCAGGTACACCACCGAGGCCAGCCCCAGGGTCACCGGCAGGCTGATGTCGATGCCATCGGCCAGGTTGCCCAGCGGGCCGACGAACTGCCCCGGCAGGTTGACGAAGCACAGGCCCACCAGCGCGCTCGGGATCCATGCCCCCAGTCCGCGCCAGTTCCAGCCATGGCTGAACCAATAGCGCCCGCCGGTCTCGCCACGGGTGAACACCTGCAGGTCATCCGGGCAGTAGAAGCCGCGGCGCACGATCAGGCCGATGATCATCATCACCATCCACGGCGTGGTGCAGGTGATGATCAGCACGGCGAAGGTCGACACGCTCTGCACCAGATTGGCGGCGAAACGTCCGATAAAGATGAAGGCAATCGACATCACCCCAATCAGCAACGTCGCCTTGACCCGAGAGAGCAAACGCGGGAACACACTGGACATATCCAACCCGGTGCCATACAGCGAGGTGGTGCCGGTGGACATGCCGCCGATCACTGCGATCAGGCAAACCGGCAGGAAGAACCACGTCGGCGCCACCGCCAGCAGACCGCCGACATAGTTGTTGGCCGCGATGTAGTCCGGTGCTTTGACTGCCACGATGGTCGCGGTGGCCAGCCCGAACAGGAACGGGATCAGCGTGGCGATCTGCGCCGCAATCACCGCCAGCATGATGCGCAGTTTCGGCGTCTGGCGCGGGATGTAGCGCGACCAGTCGCCCAGGAACGCACCGAAGGAAATCGGGTTGCTCATGGCCACCAGCGCGGCGCCGATAAAGGCCGCCCAGAAACCGCTCTGGCCGAGGGCCACGCTGCCGGCGAAGTGGCTGTCGAAGGCCGGTGCGAAGGCGAAGATGCCCAGCAGGAACAGCAGGCTCGCGGCCCACACGGCGATGCGGTTGACCCACAGCATGAAGCGAAAGCCGTAGATGCACACCGTCAGCACCAGCAAGGCGAACAGGCCGTAGGCCAGGCCCAGTGTCAGGTCGGTTTCCGGCAGGCCGATCAGACGTTTCGCGCCGCCTACGAGTGCGTCACCTGAACTCCACACCGACAAGGAGAAGAAGGCAATCGCCGTCAGCAGCGAGAGAAACGAGCCGACAATGCGCCCATGCACGCCAAAATGCGCGCCGGACGATACGGCGTTGTTGGTGCCATTGATCGGCCCGAACAGGCCCATGGGCGCCAGGATCAGCGCGCCCACCAGCACACCGAGCACAATCGCCCACACGCCGGCCTGGAACGACAGGCCGAACAGTACCGGGAAGGAGCCCAGCACGGCGGTGGCAAAGGTATTGGCACCGCCGAAGATCAGTCGGAACAGATCCTTGGGGCTGGCGGTACGCTCGTGGTCCGGGATCTGTTCGACCCCGTTGGTTTCTATGGTGCGAATACTTTTTTGGTTGTTTTTATTATTCATGATCAGCTCCGATCACATTGGCTAAGGGGGCGGCAGCCCTTCCGGCATAGCGGACAAATGTTCGTGACAGGCCAGCCACAGGCCTTGTTCTTGTTGTGTGCCAGACCCTTGTCGAATAAACACAATGGTCTCGCGTTCCTGGCTGAAGCATTGCTCCCCGTGCATGCGCAACGCGGTGGCCACGTCATGCATGAAAATCGCCACATCCCCGTGCAGGCTGACGTGGGCGTTACTCGACGTGCAGGACAGCACCTCGAATCCATCGTCCCTGCGCCAGCTGTCCCACAACGACTGGTAGGCGTCGCGACTCAGCAGCGGCTGGGGGAAGGTGTGGAACACAAAGCTGGCATCGGCCGTGAACGCGCCGAAGTAAGCGGTGCGGTCATTACGGGCGAAGGCCGCCACCAGATCGGCGGCCGCTTGCAGCACCTCCTGCGTGCTCATCAGCGGTGCGCCACGCCGGGCAGTACACAGAGCATTTCGTACAGCAGATTCGCACCCAGCAGCGAGGTGTTGCCGGTGGTGTCGTAGGGCGGCGACACTTCCACCAAGTCGCAACCCACCAGGTCAAGCCCCTGGCAGCCGCGGATGATTTCGATCGCCTGGATGGTGGTCAGGCCGCCGATTTCCGGCGTGCCGGTGCCGGGCGCCCAGGCCGGGTCGATGCCGTCGATATCGAAGCTGAGGTAGACCGGGCCACCGCCGACTTTTTCCCGCACTTCGGCCATCAGCGGCGCAAGGGAGTGGTGCCAGCATTCTTCGGCCTGGACCACGCGAAAGCCCTGTTTGCGGCTCCAGTTGAAGTCCTCGGCGGTATAGCCCTGAGCACGCAGGCCGATCTGCACTACGCGGTCGCAATCGAGCAGGCCCTCTTCCACGGCGCGGCGGAACGTGGTGCCGTGGGCGATTTTCTCGCCGAACATATGGTCGTTGACGTCGGCGTGGGCGTCGATGTGCACCAGCCCGACCTTGCCGTATTTCTTGTGGATCGCCCGCAGGATCGGCAGGGTGATGGTGTGGTCGCCGCCCAGGGTCAGGGGGATCACGTCGTGTTCGAGGATCTGGTGATACGCCTCTTCAATGATGCGCACCGCGTCGAGCAGGTTGAAGGTGTTGATCGCCACGTCGCCGATGTCCGCCACCGACAGCGAGTCGAACGGTGCGGCGCCGGTGGCCATATTGTAAGGGCGGATCATCACCGATTCGGCGCGAATCTCGCGTGGCCCGAAGCGGGTGCCGGCGCGCAGTGAAGTGCCGATGTCCAGGGGCACGCCGATAAACGCGGCGTCCAGGCCCTGGGCCGTTTGCAGGTGGGGCAGGCGCATCATGGTGGCGATGCCGGCAAAGCGCGGCATTTCGTTGCCGCCCAGTGGTTGGTGAAAAATCTTGTCCACGGGAGTGCCTCATCGTTGTTTTGGTTGTTGGGGGCCGATTCTGCGAAAAGCCTGGAGAGGGAAGAATCGGCTGAGGCAAATACTTAGTTCAGGTTTTTCTAAACTAAAGGGGCGGGTAGACTGCTGCTCTCGACCCCCGGAGCCGACCATGGCCAACGCCTTGCCCGACCTGAAACTCCTGCGCATCTTCGTCAGTGTCGTGCGGCACCAGGGGTTCGCCAACGCCCAGCACGAACTCAACCTGTCCACCTCGGCCATCAGCACCTATATGAGCCAGTTGGAAAGCGCGCTGGGCCTGGTGCTGTGCCATCGCGGGCGGGGCGGGTTCAGCCTGACCAGCAAGGGCGAGCTGTTCCACCAGGAAACCTTGCGCCTGCTCGGCGAACTGGAAGGCTTCGAGCAATACGCCGCCGCGCTCAAGGGTGAGCTGCGCGGGACGCTCAAGCTCGGTGTGCTGGATTCCACGGTCAGCGACAACGCCCTGCCATTTGCCGAGGTCATCGGTGCCTACAGCCAGGAGCACCCGGCGGTGCACCTGCACCTGTCGGTCATGAGCCCCTACGAACTGCAGCTGGGCGTGCAGGACAACCGCCTCGACCTGGCCATCGGCGCCTTCTCCAACCGCATGAGTGGGCTGATGTATATGCCGCTGTACCGCGAGCAGCATTGGCTGTATTGCAGCTCGCGGCATCCGTTGTTCAGCGAGCGGCGCATCCCTGAACAGGTGATCACTCAACAGCGCATGGTCGGTCGTGGTTACTGGAGCCAGGCGGAACTGGCGCGCCACGGCTTCAAGCACAGCGCCGCCACGGTGGAAAGTATGGAAGCGCAATTGATCCTGGTGCTGTCCGGCGCCTATATCGGTTACCTGCCTGAACACTACGCCCAGGCCTGGGCCGACAAAGGCGATCTGCGGGTGTTGTTGCCGGCCACCTTTGGTTATCAGGCACCGTTTTCGATGATCATGCGCCGGGGCCGCAGCCGCGAACCGCTGATCCAGACTTTCCGCGATTTACTTAAAGCCCAGCTCAATCAGGCCTGATACCGCCATGCCCAGACCCCAATGTTCCCGTTGCCTCAGGCCCGCTGCGCATTGCTTGTGCGCACTGATCCCCAGCCTCGACAGCCGCACACGGGTGCTTGTTTTGCAGCACCCGAGCGAGGTCAACCATGCGCTCAATACCGCACGCCTGGCTGCTTTGGGCCTGAACAATGCGCAGCTGGTGGTGGGCGAGGTATTCGACGATCTGCAGACCTTGCTGAATCCACCCGGCTATCAGGCACGGTTATTGTTTCCCGCTGACGATGCCCAGCCGCTGCAAGCCTATGGGCCTGTCGATCAGCCGCTGTTGCTGGTGGTCCCCGACGGCACCTGGCGAAAAGCACGTAAATTGCTGCACCTGAATCCGTTGTTGGCGGCGTTGCCACGGGTGTCGCTGGCCGAGGGCGGTGTGTCGCGCTATCGGCTGCGCAAGGCACCCGGGCCGGGAGCCTTGTCGACGGTTGAAGCAATTGCGCAGGCGTTGCAGGTGCTGGAGGCACCCACTTCTTTCGAGCCGCTGCTCAAACCTTTTGAAGCGTTGATCGATGGGCAGATTGCGGCGATGGGGGAGGAGGTTTTCCAGAAAAATCATGGCGGCGGGCATTGGGAGTAGGCGGGGGGCGATGCAGCATGAAATGCGCTCGCATGTGGGTGGGGGCTCGCCCCCGATAGGGCCCTCACAGCTGCCCATTTTCCTTGCTTATTCCCATAAGCCATAAGCACCACACTTTGCGTGATATGGCCCGCCAGCCTTTCCCGGTATGATGTCCGCCCCGCAGTCTGGATTGCGAATACGCCATGACCTTGCAGTACCCAACAATCGCCGATTGCGTCGGCAATACACCTCTGGTCCGCTTGCAACGCATGGCGGGTGAAACCAGCAATACCCTGTTGCTCAAGCTCGAAGGGAACAACCCGGCCGGCTCGGTAAAAGACCGCCCGGCGCTGTCCATGATCACCCGCGCCGAGCTGCGCGGGCAGATCAAGCCGGGCGATACCCTGATTGAAGCCACCTCGGGTAACACCGGCATCGCCCTGGCCATGGCCGCCGCGATCAAGGGTTACAAGATGATCCTGATCATGCCTGACAACGGCAGCGCCGAGCGCAAGGCGGCGATGACCGCCTATGGCGCCCAGTTGGTGCTGGTGACCCAGGAAGACGGCATGGAAGGCGCTCGCGACCTCGCCGAGCGCATGGCCGCCGAAGGCCGTGGCCTGGTGCTCGACCAGTTCGCCAATGGGGACAACCCCGAGGCGCACTACGCCAGCACCGGCCCGGAAATCTGGCGCCAGACCCAAGGCACCATCACCCATTTCGTCAGTTCCATGGGCACCACCGGCACCATCATGGGCAACTCGCGTTACCTCAAGGAGCAGAACCCGGCGATTCAGATCGTCGGCCTGCAGCCGATGGAAGGCGCGGCCATCCCCGGCATTCGCCGCTGGCCCGAAGCGTATCTGCCGAAGATCTACAACGCCTCGCGGGTCGATCGCATCATCGACATGGCCCAGCGCGAAGCCGAAGACACCACTCGTCGCCTGGCGCGTGAAGAAGGCATCTTCTGCGGCGTGTCCTCCGGCGGTGCCGTGGCCGGCATGTTGCGTCTGTCGAAAGAACTGGAAAACGCGGTGATCGTCGCGATCATCTGTGACCGCGGCGACCGTTACCTGTCGACCGGCATTTTCGACGAACCCAACTGATGGCCAAGCATGAAAGAGGCCTGCGCTTCCAACCGACGGGCGGCAGCCGAGCGCCGCAGATTCCGGTGGGCAAGAAACAACGCCTGACCATCGAGCGCCTGGCCAACGACGGACGCGGCATCGTGTTTTTCGAAGGCCGCACCTGGTTCGTCAATGGTGCGCTGGCCGGTGAAGAGGTTGAGGCGCGGGTGTTGGGTGCCCACGGCAAAGTGGTCGAGGCCCGTACCGAACGGGTATTCACGGCCAGTGAACTGCGTCGTCCGGCCCCTTGCGCTCACTTCGGCCGCTGCGGTGGCTGCAGCGTGCAGCACCTGGCCCATGACGAACAACTGGCCCTGAAACAGCGCATGCTCGCCGAGCAGCTGACCCGCGTGGCCGGCGTCGAACCCCAGGAATGGGCGGAGCCGTTGAGCGGCGCCGAATTCGGCTACCGTCGCCGGGCCCGCGTGGCCGTGCGCTGGGATGCCAAGGCCAAGACCCTTGAAGTGGGTTTTCGCGCCGTGGCCAGCCAGGACATTGTCGCCATCGATGAATGCCCGGTACTGGTACAGGCTTTGCAGCCGATCATGCAGCGCTTGCCGAACATGCTGCGTCGCTTGAGCAAACCTCAAGCCCTGGGGCATGTGGAGTTGTTCAGTGGGTCGTCCATTGCTGTGTTACTGCGGCATATGGCACCACTGTGCGAAGCGGACCTGCTGGTGTTGAAAGAATTCTGCGCGTTCCATGACGCTCAATTATGGCTGCACGGCGAGGGGCCACCGGCACCGGTGGACCCCGATACGGCCCTGGGCTTTCGCCTGGAGGCGTGGGGTCTGGACCTGGCGTATCGGCCGGGGGATTTTGTCCAGGTCAATGCGGCGGTCAATGACGCGATGGTGGCCCAGGCGCTGGAATGGCTGGCGCCGCAACCCGACGAGCGGGTGCTGGATCTGTTTTGCGGTCTGGGCAACTTTGCCTTGCCACTGGCGCGCCAAGTGCGCGAAGTGGTGGCGGTAGAAGGCGTGCAGACCATGGTGGACCGGGCGGCGCTCAATGCCGTCAGTAACAATTTGCATAATGCGCGGTTTTTTCAGGCCGATTTGTCCCAGCCTTTGACTGACGCGGAATGGGCCAAACAGGGCTTTTCTGCGGTACTCTTGGACCCACCTCGCGACGGTGCCCAGGAGGTCGTGCGCAAGCTCGCCACCCTGGGGGCCAAGCGTCTGGTGTATGTGTCCTGTAACCCGGCGACGCTGGCGCGGGATACGGTTGAGTTGGTCAAGCAAGGCTACCGGCTAAAACGTGCCGGGATCCTCGACATGTTTCCGCAGACAGCGCATGTCGAGGCCATGGCGTTATTTGAGGCGGGCTAGGATGCCCGTTTAATCCGACTGGCCTGCATTCTCCAGGGCCATGATCCGCCAGGGAATCTGCAGGATGAGCTTTAGCGATAAAGCCGGTCGGCGATGATTTTTGACGCATCGAAGGTGCGTCGTAGGGAAGGTAAGCAAGATGGTACAGGTGAGAGCACACCAGCCGATCAACACTGACGGCAGTATCAATCTCGAGGCATGGCTGGATCATGCGGTCAGTGTCGATCCGGCATTGGACCGTGAAGCCTTGAAGGCCGCCTGCGAGTTCGCCCGTGAGTCTGAACAACAGGACAACGCGGCGAAGAATCTGTGGGCCGAAGGCACTTCAAGTTTTCGCACCGGCCTTGAGATCGCCGAGATTCTCGCCGATCTCAAGCTGGACCAGGATTCGCTGATCGCCGCCGTGCTCTATCGCGGCGTGCGTGAAGGGCATATTCCATTGCCCACGGTCAGCCAGCGCTTCGGCGCAGTGGTGGCCAAGCTGATCGACGGCGTGCTGCGCATGGCCGCCATCAGCGCCAGCCTCAGTCCGCGCCAGTCGATGGTGCTGGGCACCCAGGGCCAGGTCGAGAACCTGCGCAAGATGCTGGTGGCGATGGTCGACGACGTGCGCGTGGCCCTGATCAAACTGGCCGAACGCACATGTGCGATCCGTGCGGTCAAGACCGCCGACGACGAAAAGCGCAATCGCGTCGCCCGCGAGGTCTTCGATATCTACGCGCCCCTGGCGCACCGCCTGGGTATCGGCCATATCAAATGGGAGCTGGAGGACCTGTCCTTCCGCTACCTCGAACCCGATCAATACAAACAGATCGCCACGCTCCTGCATGAGCGGCGCCTGGACCGTGAGCGCTTTATCAGTGACGTGATGAGCCAACTGCGCGCCGAACTGCAGGCCACGGGCGTCGATGCCGACATCAGCGGTCGCGCCAAGCACATCTATTCCATCTGGCGCAAAATGCAGCGCAAGGGCCTGGCTTTCAGCCAGATCTACGACGTGCGCGCGGTGCGCGTGCTGGTGCCGGAAATGCGCGACTGCTACACCGCGCTGGGCATCGTCCACACGCTGTGGCGGCACATTCCCAAAGAGTTTGACGACTACATCGCCAACCCCAAGGAAAACGGCTACCGGTCGCTGCACACCGCGGTGATCGGCCCCGAGGGCAAGGTGCTGGAAGTGCAGATCCGCACCCACGCCATGCACGAAGAGGCAGAGCTGGGGGTGTGCGCGCACTGGCGCTACAAGGGCACCGACGTCAAGGCCGGCTCCAACCAGTACGAAGAGAAAATCTCCTGGCTGCGCCAAGTGCTGGAATGGCACGAAGAACTCGGCGACATCGGCGGCCTGGCCGAACAGCTGCGGGTGGATATCGAACCGGACCGGGTCTACATCTTCACCCCGGACGGCCATGCCATCGACTTGCCCAAGGGCGCCACGCCGCTGGACTTCGCCTACCGGGTGCACACCGAAATCGGCCACAACTGCCGGGGCGCCAAGATCAACGGGCGCATCGTGCCGCTCAACTACAGCCTGCAGACCGGTGAACAGGTCGAGATCATCACCAGCAAGCACGGTACGCCGAGCCGCGACTGGCTGAACCCGAACCTGGGCTACATCACCACGTCGCGGGCGCGGGCCAAGATTGTCCACTGGTTCAAACTGCAGGCCCGCGACCAGAACGTCGCTGCCGGCAAGACCCTGCTCGAACGCGAACTGGCGCGCCTGGGCCTGCCCCAGGTGGACTTCGACAAGCTGGCCGAAAAGGCCAACATGAAGATCGCCGAAGACATGTTCGCCGCCCTCGGTGCCGGCGACCTGCGCCTGGCGCAGCTGGTCAACCTGGCCCAGCAGTTGGTCGAGCCGGAACGCGGCAACGAACAACTGGAGCTGATCCCACGCAAAGCCACCGGCTACAAGCCTGGCAAGCGCGGCGATATCCAGATCCAGGGCGTGGGCAACCTGATGACGCAGATGGCCGGCTGCTGCCAACCGCTGCCGGGCGATGCCATCGTCGGCTATATCACTCAGGGCCGTGGCGTGAGCATTCACCGCCAGGACTGCGCCTCGGTGCTGCAGTTGGGCGGGCGCGAGCCGGAACGCATCATCCAGGTCAGTTGGGGGCCGGTGCCGGTGCTCACTTATCCGGTGGACATCGTGATCCGCGCCTACGACCGTTCGGGCTTGCTGCGCGACGTCTCGCAGGTGCTGCTCAACGAGCGGATCAACGTGCTGGCGGTCAACACCCGCTCGAATAAAGAGGACAACACCGCGCTGATGTCCCTGACCATCGAGATTCCCGGGCTGGATGCGCTGGGGCGGTTGCTGGGGCGGATTTCCCAGTTGCCGAACATCATCGAGACGCGGCGTAATCGCACGCCATCATGAGTAACCCGATGTACAGCCTCGAAGACCTGCTGCACTTGATGAATCGCCTGCGGGACCCGCAATACGGGTGCCCGTGGGATATCAAACAAACCTACGCGAGCATCGTCCCGCATACCCTCGAAGAAGCCTACGAAGTGGCCGATGCCATCGAGCGTGGCGACTTCGATCACCTGCAAGGCGAGCTCGGCGATCTACTGTTCCAGGTCGTGTACTACAGCCAGCTGGCGCGGGAAGAGGGGCGCTTTGAATTTGCCGGGGTGGTCGACAGCATCACGCGCAAGCTGATTCGGCGTCATCCCCATGTGTTCCCGAGCGGCGACCTGTATGCGCCGCTGGACGTTCCGCGACTCAGCGAAGACCAGGTCAAGGAGCGTTGGGAGCAGATCAAGGCCGAGGAGCGTGCGGAAAAGTCCGACGCACCGCAGCAGTTGTCGCTGCTCGATGACGTGCCCAACGCCTTGCCGTCCCTGTCCCGTGCCGCCAAGTTGCAGAAGCGCGCCAGCCAGGTCGGGTTCGACTGGCCGTCCGCCTTGCCGGTGGTCGACAACGTGCGCGAAGAGTTGGATGAAGTCCTCGAAGCCATGGCCGATAACGACCCGGCGGCCATTGCCGATGAAGTCGGCGACCTGCTGTTCGCGGCGGTCAACCTGTCCCGTCACCTCAAGGTCGACCCCGAAACCGCGCTGCGTGGCGCCAACGCCAAGTTCGAACGACGTTTCCGATTTATCGAACAGGCATTGCGCGAGACCCGGCGTCCCATGGAAGATTGCACCCTCGAAGAGTTGGACGCCCTGTGGGGCGAAGCCAAACGTCAGGAAAAGAACGTGTCCAGCTGCGGTTGAGCAGTTGCCTAAGTGAGTAAGCACCATGAGCCTTTCCCTTCGCGACCAGTTGCTTAAAGCAGGTCTGGTCAACCAAAAGCAGGCCAAACAGGTCGGCAAAGAGAAACAGAAGCAGCAGCGCCTGGTCCACAAAGGCCAGGCCGAAGCCGACGACACCCAGGCGCGCCTGGCCCTTGAAGCCAAGGCGGAAAAGGTCAAGCGCGACCAGGAACTGAACCGTCAGCAGCAGGAAAAAGCCGAAGCCAAGGCCCGCGCGGCCCAGGTCAAGCAACTGATCGAAACCTCGCGCCTGCCCAAGTTGACCACCGAGGATTACTACAACTTCGTGGATGACAAGAAGGTCAAGCGCCTGTCGGTCAACACGCTGATGCGCAATAAACTGAGTAACGGCTCCCTGGCGATCGTGCACCACGGCGGCGGTTACGAAGTGATCCCGCGTGAAGCCGCGCTGAAGATTCAGGAACGCGCACCCGAGCGCATCGTGCAGCTCAATATCCTCACCGAGAGCCAGGTGCCGGACGAGGATGATCCATACGCGGCTTACCAGATCCCTGACGACCTGATGTGGTAAGCGGCGCGTCCCGCTGCAAACAACAAACCCCGCTCAATGGCGGGGTTTGTTTTTCTTCTTGAAGCGCTTTTACAAGGGGAGTTTCCCTCACCAATCCACGGCGTAACTCAAGCTGAACGTGCGCCCCTCTGCGTTCGGATAGGGCGCGCGCGCATTCGCCTGGGCAAACATGTTCTGGTAGTTGCGATTAGTCAGGTTGTAGACCGCGCCTTCGAGGCGCCCCACCGGCAACCGCACCGATCCCAGCAGATCGGCCAATGTGTAGCCCTTGATATCGCGACCGTTATTGTCCTTGAACGCGACGTCGTAGTCGGCCAGGCGCATACCTTGCAGGCGCAGGCTGTAGTCGCCGCGGTCATAGCCGATAAAGGCGGTAGTCTTGGCTGGCGCGATGCGCGTGGCCGGAAGGTCAATCCATTGGCCGTTCTGGCGCGTCTCGCCCTTGGCGTAGGCGTAGGTTCCGCCGACTGACCACTCATCGGTAACGTTATACGTCAGGCTGGTTTCGATACCGCGCACGCGCTCTTTCTGGCTGACCAGGCGCAGCACACGGTCGTTGGCGTCGTAGAACTGTGTGACGTCCGAGGTGTTTTCATACGCGGTGACATTGGCCAGCCATTTGTCCCAATTGCCACGCCAGCCCAGCTCGTAGCTGTCGACTTTCAGCGCCTGGGCGTTGAGGTTCTGGATATCGTATCGACTGCTCACGTCACGCAGGAAACGCTGGATATCCGGCAGGGAAAACCCCTGGCTGAAATTGACGAACACATCCTGGTTTTCGCTCAGGTGGTACACCGCGCCCAGGTTGTAGAGGGTGTCGTCATACTTGAGGGTGCCCCCCGGCAGTGTCGCGCGATTGCCGGTCTGCACGATTTCGCCGTAGGCGATGCTGTCGTCCACATCGCTTTCGATCCATTCGCGGCGCACACCACCGCGTAGGGTCCAGTCATCAATGTCGTAGGACAGCTGCCCGAAGATGGCTTTGGTAGTGGTCTGGATGTCCGGGCCCAACTCGAAGGTAGTGCCGGTCTTGGTGTAGGTCAGGCCATTGACCCGGTACTGGTCACCGCGTTGGCGGGATGTCTCGTGATCGTAATCCGCGCCCCACACCAGGTTGCCGGTGGCGCGGCCGATGTCCGGCATTTGCGTGTCGATGGCGGCGCGTAGGCCGTACACGTCCTGCACGCTGTTATTGTCCGATACCCCGGCGCGGCCTCGAGACAGGTCCGGGAAGAACAGCGCGTCGGCGCGGCGCCAGTAACTTTCCACCTGCAGGCCCTGACCGTAGAAGTCCCGGTCGGTGTAGTTGAGGTTGACGGCCTGGTTGTGGGTGGACGGCTGGTCGTCCAGGTCCAGGCCTTTGACCGCAACGGCAGTGCTGGTGATGCGTGGGTTCTTGGTGTAGCGGGTATCCTGTTCGTCCTTGTAGTCCTGCAGCGACAGGCTGATCTTTTTATCGTCATCCAACTCGTAGCCGAAACGGCCTTGCAGGTCGTAGGTGTCGGTGTCCATGTTGCTGCCCTGGGACGTGTCCTGGGGGATGCGCTTGCCGTTGCCGTCGAACTGGTCGTTGCGTTGCACGGTATTGGCGGACAAATACCAGTCCGCCGGGCCCTGGCGGCCGGTGGCGCTCTGGAATGCCTCGTAGGCAAAGCCTTTACGGTTGAAATTGTTGCCGGAGGTCATGCCGATTTTGCTGCTGAACGCCAGGTCCTCACCTTTGTTGCGCTTGGTGATGATGTTGATGATGCCGCCGGAGGCCCCCGCACCGTAGACACTGCTGGCGCCGGAAATTACTTCGATACGCTCGATGCTCTCCGGCGCCACGCTGTTGAGCTGGCGGAAGTTGTCGCGCGTGGCGTTCTGGGACACGCCGTCGATCAGGATCAGCGTATTGCGCCCGCGCAGGGTCTGGCCGAAGTTACTCATTCCGCCGCTGGAAGGGGCAATGCCCGGCACCAACTGCCCGAGGATGTCCGCGACCCGGCGCCCGGCGCCCGTTTGCTGACGGATCTGCGCTTCGTCGATGACCTGCACCGAGCCCGGGATCGCCGCGATGCTGGTTTCATTGCGCGTGGCCGAGACCACGGTTGCCTGCAACTGCAGGTTAGTGGGAGCTGCCTGGGTTTGCTCCGCGGTATCGGCCCAGGCAGCATTGCTGAGTGAGCCGAGGAAGGGCAGTAGAAGTGCCAAGTGTGGTTTATTCATGACCTTGCCTTTGAGTTATTAGAAGTATTGACAGAAAAATCGGACGGCTCAGGCGCGCGCGCCAGCCCGCGGATCCCCCGGATGCCCACGGCCGCCACGGCATAGGTGAGCGCGACCAGCCAGAAGCTGTGCGCCAGGCCCACCATCCCCATGCCGATACCGCCGATCAGCGCGCCACACAGCGCGCCGGCCTTGGCGGCGCTATTACCCAGCCCAAGGGCAAACCCTTGCTGGCTGGGGGGCACGGTGCTGGCGATCAACGTATAAGCGACAGGCAGCAATGCGCCTTGCCATACGCCCCACAGCAGCCGGCTGGCGAGAAACCCCAGCCACTCGCTGGCCATGGCGGTGAATGCCAGCGTCAGGGCACAGGCCCACGTGACCCATTCGATGATGCGCAGCGTATGCGCCGGTGGGTGCCGGTCGAACAGGCGACCCCACAGCGGCGCGGAAAGCGCCAGGGTGAGCGCGCTGGCGGCATAGCTGGCGCCAATCAACCACGCCGGCGCGTGCAGCACATCGGCCACGTACAGCGCATAGAACGGCTGCGGCATCATTTTGGCCGCCTGGATCAACACGATGATGCCAAGCATCGCGCCGAGCCAGCCCTTGGGCAGCGCGGCGCGGGTCGCGTTGCGCGCCGGTCGTGCGCGCGGTGTATCGCTGGGCAGCCACAGGCTTAGCGCTGCGCAGAGCAGGCAGACCGCAGTGGCGCTGTAGCACAGCAGGGCGAACCCCGAGACGTCCATCAGCCAGCCGCCCAATACCGGGCCTGCCAGCGAACCCACGGCGGTCGCCGATTGCAGCCGCGCTAGGATGTGCCCGCGTCCGCCGTCGCCGCAGCACGCCAGAGCGTAGGCCTGGGCCGCTGCGATAAAGCCCGCCAACGCGCCTTGCACGACCCTGATTGCCACCAGCAACCACGGATCCTGTGCGATCGCTGCCAGCGCCTGGCACACCGCCAGCGCCAGCAGCGCGCGCAGGATCATCGGCTTGTGACCGGTGCGGTCACCCAGACGGCCCCACATCGGTGTCAGGAGCATCGCCGCCATCATCGGCCCGGCGTACACCAGAGATGACAGCAGCCCAGTGTAATGAGCATCGGCAACGCCGAGCAGTTTCTGGATTTGCAACGGCCAGAAAGGCCCGCTCATTTCCATGGCGCCCATCGACACCAACTGAATCATCACCAGCAACCGCAACGCCGTACGGTCAGAGCCCATTGGCGGCGGCACTCAGCGGGTTGCGCAGCCGCCCGACAATATCGGCGTGGCTTTCCAACAGGCGCATGCGCATAAACGACTTGGCCGGCCATGCCTGCTCCAGCAGTGCTGCGCGTTCGGTCCGCCAGCGTTGGGGCTCGACCTGGTCGCGCAGCGCGTCGAAACACTGGCTGACCTGGGCTGACAGTTCATCCCACAGCTGCGCCTCGGGCATTTCGAAATGACGCGCGCTGAGCAGGACCAGCTCGCCCAAATGACACATGAAAACCGTGTGCAGCAACTTGTCACGTACGAAGCTGGCGTCGTCGTACAAGGTCATTTTCGGGTCGTGCAGCTCAATGTCCAGACCCTGGCCATGCAAGGTCTTGCGGTCGATACGGATATCGCCGAAGTCGCGCAGCAACAGGCGGCTCAGTTGCCCGTCGTCGCTCATGACCATAAAGGAATTCTGCTGATGGGCCTCGAATGCGACGCCGTAGCGCAGGTACATGCCCAACAGCGCCGGCACCGTGATCGCGGCGTAATCACGGAAAAACGCGCGCATGCCTTGGGCATCGTCCCGGCCCTGGCTCAGGCGTACCCAGTGTCGCAGCAGCGGTTCGCCGTGCTGGTCGAGGGCGAACAGGCTGCCGACCGGCACAGCCATTTCCCCCGATTGCAGCTGGCTCAGCGGGTTATCGCGGTACAGCACGGCGAGGTGACGGGAATGTTCGTCATTGGCCGGTTGCGGCTTGAAGTGCACGCCGATTCGCTCCGGTACGATGCTGAGCCGCTTGGAGATACCCGGCTCACGGGAAAGAATGCTCAACAATAGCTCGCTGATACGCGGCCCCATACGCGCCGAACGTGGTGAAACGGTACGCTGCACGCTGGTCAGGCGTAGCGAGACTGGCAGCTTGACCATCGGTGCATCGCAGCGGCCGTCCGGCAATACGGTGCGAAAAGACATGGTGGGGTGGGCTGTAAACGCGACAATCTCGCTGAGCACCAGCAGCCGGTCGCTGATCTCATTGGCGAACAGCTGTGGCAACTCCTGGCGAGCCTGCCAGGGGTGAGCGGGCAGCGGCAGATAGTCCGCGGGTGCAAGGCCTTGCGCGGTCAGCACGTCGGCCAATTCCCGGGCGGCCTGGGGAAAATGCTGTTGCCACCACGGCCAGTAATCCGCAGAACCGGCCAGCGTTTCAACGTGTGCGTATTGACGGTGCAAGGCGCACAGCAACACCGGGAAGCGCGCTTCGAACTCCGGCGAGAACGCGATCACCTGCTCGGTGCTCAAGCCCAATTTAGTTTTGTAGTTGGGGTGCCAGGGATGGCCCAGCGTGCCCCATTGCTCCAACACGCAGGTCGCGTTGGCGACCTGTGGATCCTGCTTGAGATAGCTGAGCAGGTTGCCCGCGTGGGCAGGTAGCATGGCGGCCTGAAGCTTCAGCGTCCAATGCGCGTGAAAGGCCAGGCACAGCGTGTCGTTCACGAAGCTGTCGTCAATTTCAGTGTTCAGACGATTCAGTACATCCGGCGCGGCAGGGGTTTGAAGCGTACTGTTGAGCAGCGTCAGCAATTGCGAGGGGAACTGCAGTTTGAGCGCCGGCTGACCCTCGCGCACATGCACGACGCGCCCGCGCAGATCCCAGCTGGCCATACGGCCTGGACGCAGATGCTCGAAGCACAGGCGCGACTGGTCCGGCAACACCAGCCAGCAATGGCCATGACCGTCGTAGGTACAGGTGTCGGGAGCCAGCAGCGCTTCGCGGAACAGTGCCTGGAGCAGCCGTTGAAAGCTACGTTCAGCGGCGGGTTGCAAGGTGCCGGCAAGGTCTTCGAGGGTGATGTGATTCGCCTGGAAGGTCGAGGTGGCCAGTGCTTCGCTCCACCGTGCGAGCAGGGACGATTCAGGCGTCATGCTGTTTCCGTACATCAAGTCGAATTCCTTATCCTGGATACTGAGTCGAAGGCGGCGCGATAGTATCGAGAACCATTATCAAATGTCTATTTTTTGTTACTCGAATAGACGCCCACGTTTATTCGCGCTTGGCTGGGGCGGGGTGTCTCAAGGCAACTGTGTCGCTTTGGAGGCGGGGAGGCGGGCTTGGGAGGCTCTGGAATGGGCCTGTTCAGGTTTTTTAACGCAGCCCGTAGTACGTAGATGCAATTTTTGTAAGACGTGTCTGGTTTTATGCGGTGATTAAAAAGTACCGTCTTGACCACGCAAAACCCCGCTCGAAGGCGGGGTTTTGTTTCGCAGGTGCTCCGTGTCGTGGACGCAGCGCCTGCGCACTTTCAGCGGTTCAGACGTTTTGTGCCTGGCGTCTCATCTCAAGGGTTTCGAGCTCGTTCTTGTAGTTCTGAGCGTCGCTCTCGTTGTGAAACATGCCGACCAGCAGGTCTTGTTGGTGTACATCCCAGATGTGAATCCCATGGCCCAAGGCTTCGTGGGACATATGTGCATCGTCGCGTTCAGTTACTTTTACAGTCATCTGCTTGCTCCAATCTCTGGTGGATCTGCGGCAAGTCGTCGCAGGCCTTCGTTATATGTTTTGTTAGCTTGCTAAGTAAACCGGTTTTGCCCGCAACAATTCATTGCGTCATACGCAACAATGCTGCAGGCCAGATAAACCAAGGCGTTGCGCTTTAGAGCGCTGGGTTAGATGACGAAAGTTTCATGTGCAAAGGCTTATCGCACGGGTGCGAGCGACAAAACCCAGGCGAAAAAAAGCCCCGCATTTGCGGGGCTCCTGGTCTTGCGTTTGGATCAGCTGCCTTTGACCTCTTTACCGTCAACTTTGCCGTCCTGCAGCATGATGTTGTATTCCTTGCCGTCGGTCTCGACCTGGCGCAGGGCAACCAGGATGCCGCCCTGGTCCTTGGCAAACCACATCTGCGTGATGCGCTTGCTTTGCGTCGGATCACGCACGCGCTCGACTTTGATCGCGTCGATGGCGCCGACCTTGGTCTGTACTTTTTCCGGGCCGATTACACGGAAGTCATAGGTGTCGACGTCGGTGCCTTCCACCACGTTGTAGCTCATGCTCTTTTTGCCGGCGGCGACGTCACGCTGCAGGGCCAACTGGTAGGTCGACTTATCGAGCATGCCGCTTTGCAGGGGCACATTGACCGCGTCCTTGTTTTCAAAGCCGGTGACTTTCTTGGTCGCCTGGTCGAAGTCCAGGTTGATTTTCTTGGCCTTGCCCAGGCCGCCGCGTTCGAAGGTGTAGCTCTTCGGTTGCAGGCTGTCCTTGTCAAACAGGATCACGCTGGTTTCGGTCAGGCTGGCGATCATCATCGAGGCCTTGAAGTTCAAGGTCCACGTGCCGTCTGGGTTCTTGGTCAGGCTGCGTTCGGCCGAACCACTCATGGGCAACTGTTTCCAGTCAGCGGTATAGCTTACGGAGAAGGGATGAAGGTCTGCCGCTTGCACGGCAGGCAAGGCGAATAGCGCAAAAGCGAAGAGCAAGGCGCGACGCATAAAATCTCCTAGGTTCGAATCAAGTGGCCGCTGGCCGCGAGTAACTGACCGTCCAATAATGCACCCTGGTCACCGAGAATCAACCGCCCCTCGGCAAACCAGCGAACCGCCAGCGGGTAAATCCTGTGTTCCTGGGTGTGAACCCGTTGCGCAAGCGTCTGCGCCGAGTCGTCAGACTCTACCGGAACCACTGCCTGTACGACCAGAGGGCCGCCATCGAGTTCCTCGGTGACGAAGTGCACGCTGCAGCCATGCTCGCGGTCACCGGCGTCGAGGGCACGCTGATGGGTATGCATGCCCTTGTATTTGGGCAGCAGGGAAGGGTGGATATTCAGCAGGCGCCCGGCGTAATGGCGCACGAAATCGCCGCTGAGGATGCGCATGAAGCCGGCCAGTACCACCAGCTTGGGGTTGAAGGCGTCGATCAGTTCGACCAGGGCGCGGTCGAAGGCCTCGCGGCCGTCGAACGCCTTGTGATCCAGCGAGCGGGTTTCGATCCCCGCATCCCTGGCGCGTTGCAGGCCGTAGGCGTCGCTGCGGTTGGAAATCACCGCAGCGATGCGCACCGGGCTGTCGCCGGTGCGCGTGCTGTCGATCAGGGCCTGCAAGTTACTGCCGGTGCCGGAGAGCAGCACCACGACATCACAGGTTGCAGGCATCAGTGCGCCTTAAGGTTCTTCAGTTCAACCTGAGCCGCGCCTTGCGCAGCGGTGGCGATCTGGCCGATGACCCAAGGCTGCTCGCCGGCTTCGCGCAATACGTTCAGCGCGGTTTCCACATGTTCCTGCGCCACGCAGATGACCATGCCTACGCCGCAGTTCAACACGCGGTGCATTTCGGTCTCGTTGACGTTGCCTTTTTCCTGCAGCCAGTCGAACACCGCAGGGCGCTGCCAGCTGGCCACGTCGACGATGGCCTGGGCGCCTTTTGGCAGCACGCGCGGGATGTTGTCCAGCAGGCCGCCGCCGGTGATGTGGGCCATGGCTTTTACCGCGCCGGTGTCCTTGATCAGCTTGAGCAGTGGCTTGACGTAGATGCGGGTTGGCGCCATCAGCAGGTCGGTCAGCGGTTTGCCGTCGAGCTGGGTGTTTTCGATGTCGGCACCGGACACTTCGATGATCTTGCGGATCAGCGAGTAGCCGTTGGAGTGAGGACCGGAGGATGGCAGGGCGAGGAGGGCGTCGCCGGCGGCCACTTTGGAGCCGTCGATGATGTCGGCTTTTTCCACCACGCCGACGCAGAAACCGGCCAGGTCGTAGTCTTCGCCTTCGTACATGCCCGGCATTTCAGCGGTTTCGCCGCCCACCAGGGAGCAACCCGCCAGCTCGCAGCCGGCGCCGATGCCGGTGACCACTTGTGCCGCGGTGTCCACGTTCAGCTTGCCGGTGGCGTAGTAGTCGAGGAAGAACAGCGGCTCGGCGCCACACACCACCAGGTCGTTGACGCACATGGCTACCAGGTCGATGCCGATGCTGTCGTGCTTGTTCAGGTTCAGGGCCAGACGCAGCTTGGTGCCCACACCGTCGGTGCCGGACACCAGCACAGGCTGCTTGTAGCCGGCCGGGATTTCGCAGAGGGCGCCAAAACCGCCCAGGCCGCCCATGACTTCAGGGCGCGCAGTGCGCTTGGCGACGCTCTTGATGCGTTCGACCAATGCTTCACCGGCGTCGATGTCTACACCGGCGTCCTTGTAGCTCAGGGAGGGTTGCTTGCTCATGATCCAGGCCTTTAGGGGGGATTTCTGGGTAACGACCGGGCGGGCGGGGGCGTTTGAAAAAGAGGCCCAGCCGTTGACGGTCTGCGAAGGCGCGCGATTTTATCAGGCTTGCGGGGCAGCGGCCATCCTCGGGCCGACGGGCAGGGCCATATCGACTAAAAAAGCGGATTAAAAAATGCTAATCGGCTCGGCTTCAGCGCGTATTAAGGTATAGCCTTGAATCCGCTAGTACTGTGACAGTACGAAAACTTACCGAGACCCCGCGAATGTTTCACCGGTTGCCATGGTCACAGCCTGGCGAAACCGAGTTCGCGCGGTTTGTTCCAGCCGCTAAATCTGTCGTTCGGGAATCTTTCATGCGTCTGTGTAATGTGTTTTTTGTGGGCTGTTTGTCGTTGGTCAGCCTGGCGAGTCATGCCGAAACCCTCAATGGTCTTTATCAAGTACTTGAACCGGTCAGCAGCCAGTCGCCCCAGGAGCGCGACCAGGCCACCCAGCGCGCGGTGCAGACGCTGGTGATTCGCCTGACCGGCGATGCCAAGGCCGCCGAAGGGCCGGGCCTGGCGGCGGTGCGCAAAGACCCGCAGCAAATCATCAGCCAGTACGGCTACGACGCCGGTCCGCCGGAAAGCCTGCAGGTGGATTTCGACCCGGTGAGTACCGACCGCGCGTTGCGTGACGCGGGCCTGTCGATCTGGGGCAGCAATCGACCTTCGATCCTGGGCTGGTGGCTGAACGACTCCACCGAAGGCAGCAGCCTGGTCGGCGATGGCCAGGCCGTTGCCCAGGCCCTGCGCCGTGCAGCGCAACACCGCGGCTTGCCGCTGCGTCTGCCCATGGGCGATCTGGAAGAGCAAGTGGTGGCCACCGCGCCGAATCTGGAAAGCGCCGATGCCACGCCGTTGCGCGCCGCTTCCGAACGCTACGGTGCCGACGCCTTGCTGGCGGTGCACGCGCGTCAGGAAGGCAATCAATGGCAGGCCAAGTGGCGCCTGTGGTTGGGCGACAAGGCCGAGCAGGGCACCGCCCAAGGCACAGACACCGCTGCGCTGGCGGATGCGGTGATGCTGGCGGTCAGCCAGAAGCTGGCGCCGCGCTTTGCGGTCAAGCCGGGTGTCAGCACTGAGCAGTTACTGGAGGTGCAGGGCATGAATCTGGAGCGCTATGCGACGCTGGGGCATCTGCTGGAGCCATTTGGCGCTCAGCCGCTGCTGGTTGATGGCAATCGCATTGTGTATCGCGTCAATGGCAACGCCGAGCAGTTGCGCACCCAGTTGAGCCTGGGCAAGTTGCAGGAGATTGCGGCAGGTGAAGCGCAGCCTGTGGGCGATGGAACGCCACCGGCCAGCGCATCCGAACCCCAGGCGCAACTGCGGTTTCGCTGGTAAATGTTCTTCCTTATATAGATAGAAGCAAATAAATGGAGTGGTTTATGGCGGATACGCGTCGTTGGGTGTGGCTTGGCGGGATCGTCCTGCTGTGCGTTTTTGTGTTTTTGCTGCATTCGATCCTGACGCCGTTCCTGGTCGCGTTGCTGTTGGCCTATCTGTTCGATCCGGTGGTGGATCGCCTGGAGAAGGCTGGCCTGTCGCGCACGCTCGGTGTTGTCACGGTGTTCGCGCTGTTCACCTTGATCATCACGGCTCTGGTGCTGGTGCTGGTGCCGATGCTGGTCAAGCAGTTGTACCGGCTGTACGAACTGGCACCGCAAATGCTCGACTGGCTGCAGCACACGGCGATGCCGTGGGCCCAGGCCAAGCTGGGGCTTTCGGATGGCTTTTGGAAGTTCGACAAGGTCAAGGCGGCGATCAGCGAGCATATGGGCCAGACCGGCGACATCGTCGGGGTGGTACTCAGCCAGGCCACGGCGTCCGGCCTGGCATTGATCGGCTGGTTGACCAACCTGGTGCTGATTCCGGTGGTGGCGTTTTACCTGCTGCGTGACTGGGACATCATGATGGCCAAGGTCCGCAGCCTGCTGCCGCGTGACCGCGAAGAGCGCATTGTGTCCCTGGCCGAAGAGTGCCATGAAGTCCTGGGTGCGTTCGTGCGGGGCCAGTTACTGGTGATGCTGGCACTGGGGATTATCTATGCCGCCGGCTTGATGGCTATTGGCCTGGAGCTGGGTCTGTTGATCGGCCTGATTGCCGGTCTGGCCGCCATCGTGCCGTACATGGGGTTCGTCATCGGGATCGGCGCGGCGCTGGTGGCGGGTCTTTTCCAGTTTGGCGGTGACCTGTACCCGATGCTGGGCATTGTTGCTGTGTTTATGGTCGGCCAGGCCCTGGAAGGCATGGTGCTCACGCCCCTGCTGGTCGGTGACCGAATCGGTCTGCACCCGGTGGCGGTAATCTTCGCGATCCTGGCAGGAGGTGAGCTGTTCGGTTTCACCGGTATCCTGCTGGCGCTGCCGGTGGCGGCGGTGATCATGGTGCTGGTGCGCCATGCGCATGATCTCTACAAGGATTCGGATGTCTATACCGGGATTGAAGACCCCGACCTGTAGTCGCTATGACCCACACCCGGCGCAACGCCGGGTGTGGCGTTCAGGCAGGCTTGGCGTCAAACAATTCGCGTAAAACCAACGGGTTAACGCAAACCTTTGATTTTGCTTGGGGTCTGCTGCATTGTGCGCCCGACGTCACGGGTATAAACTTCGCAAACTTTTCACAGAGGCCACTAACGGTTCGATGGGAGCCGTTCAGTCAGCATGAAACCGATTCAGCTGCCCTTGGGTGTGCGTCTGCGTGACGACGCCACCTTCATCAATTACTACCCAGGCGCCAACGCCGCTGCACTCGGCTATGTCGAGCGGCTCTGCGAAGCCGACGCCGGGTGGACTGAAAGCCTGATTTATCTGTGGGGCAAGCACGGCGTGGGGCGTACTCATCTGTTGCAGGCCGCGTGCCTGCGTTTCGAACAGATGGGCGAGCCGGCGGTGTACTTGCCGCTGGCGGAGTTGATGGATCGCGGTATCGGGATTTTCGACCACCTCGAGCAATACGAGCTGGTGTGCCTGGACGACCTGCAGGCCATCGCCGGCAAAGCGGATTGGGAAGAGGCACTGTTCCATCTGTTCAACCGCCTGCGTGACAGCGGCAGGCGCCTGTTGATTGCGGCTTCGACTTCGCCGCGGGAATTACCGATAAAACTCGCCGACCTCAAATCGCGCCTGACCCTGGCGCTGATCTTCCAGATGCGCCCTCTGTCCGATGAAGACAAATTGCGCGCGTTGCAACTACGCGCCTCGCGTCGCGGTCTGCACCTGACCGATGAAGTCGGGCACTTTATTCTGACCCGGGGTACCCGCAGCATGAGCGCGCTGTTCGATCTGCTTGAACAGCTCGACCAGGCCTCATTGCAGGCGCAAAGAAAATTGACGATCCCTTTTCTCAAAGAGACGTTGGGTTGGTAACTCGTGGATTTTCAATGTTTCGACATTTTACAGGCGTCAGAAAACCTGCGTTTAAGCCCGGTGAGCTACGCAATTTTGTCGATAAATGGAATTACGGCTTAGATGTCAGCGTCTAATCGCCAAGTCACAAAAGCCACGATTGAATTTGCAAATCGATGTGATAGAGGGCATAGTCGCGGCTTCTTTATCCATCAGCCACGGTCGTGCCCATGCTAAATCGCTTCGCACCCCTCGTGCCTCTCGCACTCGTTACCCTGTTGTTTGGTTGCGCGTCCCACCCTCAACAGGTGGCGGAACAGCAGAAACCACAGGTTCAAAACCAGGCAAAATTCGTCGCAGCCCAGTCCTCCACTGTTTATGAGGAAGAAGTGGCGACCGAAAAGGAACTGGCCGACTTCTCCGGCAACAAGCCTTACCAGCTTCCAGTTCTGGCCGACAGCATCCTTGAACGCGGCATGTCCCTGATCGGTACTCGCTACCGTTTCGGCGGCACCTCGGAAGCCGGTTTCGATTGCAGCGGCTTTATCGGTTATCTGTTCCGTGAAGAGGCCGGCATGAATCTGCCGCGTTCGACGCGTGAAATGATCAACGTTAATGCACCGCTGGTCGCGCGTAACAACCTCAAGCCCGGCGATCTGCTTTTCTTCAGTACCAGTGGTCGTGGCCGCGTAAGCCACGCCGGTATCTACCTGGGCGATAACCAGTTTATTCACTCCAGCAGCCGTCGCAGTGGCGGTGTCCGAGTCGACAGTCTGGGTGACAGCTACTGGAGCAAAACCTTCATCGAGGCCAAGCGTGCCCTGGCGATGGCTCCGACCACGGTTACCGCCAGCAAGTAAAGTTAAAGTGATACTTGAAGTTTGACGTGTAAGCGCTAGAATCCCTGGACATTGTTGTAATCCGTTCGCGCGAGCCTTGCTCGCGCGTTCTGGTTTTCAACGTTCGGCAGCGAAAGCCGCATCCAGACCAGGATTGTTCTGCACATGTCGACCTCGGCCCGCCTGATTCTTATCCTCTGCGCCGCGCTGATCAGCGCCTGCGCCAACCGGCCACCGCCCGCGCCTGTTGCGGTCAAGCCCAAGCCGGTCTTCACCTATACCACCCAGAATGACTCGCCTGTCGCCGAAGACGTGCTGTTTCGTGCGCTCGGCCTGGTCGGCACGCCTTATCGCTGGGGCGGCAACACGCCCGATTCAGGCTTTGATTGCAGCGGCCTGATCGGCTTCGTGTTCCGCGACGCCGCCGGCATTTCCCTGCCTCGCACTACCCGAGAGCTGATCGGCATGCGTGCGCAGGACGTCAGCGCGCAGAACCTGCAGACCGGTGATCTGTTGTTCTTTGCCACCGGCGCAGGCTCCCAAGTCAGCCATGCCGGCATCTACGTGGGCGAGGGCCGCTTTGTGCACGCCCCGCAAACCGGCGGCACGGTAAAGCTGGACACCTTGTCCAAGGCGTATTGGCAGAATGCTTACTTGAGTGCCAAACGCGTATTGCCGGCTGAGCATTTGGCGCGCAATCCCTGAATCCGCTGTGGGAGGGTGCAACGCCCTCCCACAGTTTTTCACAGCGCCTATCGAGCGGCCGACACCCGCCACACCTTATTCCCGGCATCATCGGCCACCAGCAAATCGCCTTGCCGATCAATCACCACGCCCACCGGCCGGCCCATGGCTTTCTCATCTTTATCGAGGAAGCCGGTCAGTACATCCAGCGGTTGCCCTTTGGGCTGGCCGCCCTCGAATGGCACGAAGATCACTTTGTAGCCGCTGTGGGGTTTGCGGTTCCACGAGCCGTGCTGGCCGATAAAGGCGCCGTTGCTGTAGGCGGCTGGCAACTTGCTGCCGTCGGCGAAGGTCAGGCCCAGAGAGGCGGTATGTGGCCCTACCGCGTAATCCGGGGCGATGGCCTTGGCCACCAGATCCGGGTTCTGCGGCGTGACGCGTTCGTCCACGTGCTGGCCGTAGTAGCTGAAAGGCCAGCCATAGAAAGCGCCGTCCTTGACCGAGGTGATGTAGTCCGGCACCAGGTCGCTGCCAATTTCGTCGCGCTCATTCACTGCGGTCCACAACTTGCCGCTCTGGGGTTCCCACGCCATGCCGTTGGGGTTGCGCAAGCCTGAGGCGAAGAGGCGGTGCTGGCCGCTGGCGCGGTCGACTTCCCAGATCGCGGCGCGGCCCTGTTCGGCCTCCAGGCCGTTTTCGCCGACGTTGCTGTTGGAGCCCACACTCACATACAACTGGTTGCCATCCTTGCTGGCCACCACGTTTTTCGTCCAATGGTGATTCAGCGGGCCGCCCGGCAGGTCCACGACTTTAGTGCCGGCTTGCTTGATCGCGGTTTCACCTGGCTGGTAGGGGAAACGCAGCAGTTTGTCCGAGTCGGCCACGTACAAGTCATTGCCCACCAGCGTCATGCCGAACGGCGAATTGAGGTTCTCCAGGAACACCGTACGGGTTTCGGCCACGCCGTCGTGGTCGGCATCGCGCAGCAGGGTGATGCGGTTCGGGCTGGGTACACCGGCGCCTGCGCGACTCATGACTTTTTCCATTACCCAGCCACGCACACCCTTCGAATCGTCCGGCTTGGGCGGTGCATTGGTTTCAGCTACCAGCACGTCGCCATTGGGCAATACGTACAGCCAGCGCGGGTGGTCCAGGCCTTCGGCAAAAGCACTCACCTGCAGGCCGGGTGCTGCGGTGGGCTGGACGCCCTCGGGCCAGCCGATGGCAGGGGCGATATTGACGGTGGGGATCAGCGTCTTGTTCGGTTCCGGCAGCTTAGGCGATGGCCCGGTGCCGTCGCTGATCTGCAACGTGGAGCTTTCGCCACAGGCGGCAAGAGTGCCGGCGAGCATGATCAGTAAGGCGAGTCTGGTTTTACGCATGGTGTTCTCCTTGATACCTGTAGGGATAGAGGAGGGCGCGGGTACGATGGTTCAAGTACAAGGCCGGCTTTAATTGACGCTCCACCCCCAACCCACTAACCTTCGCGGCTTGTTTCAGGTGCTCTGTGACCCAAGGGTCGACGGAGTGAAACAGGGAAGCCGGTGAGTGAGCGCACTTATACACAGTGCTGCCGCAATTCCGGCGCTGCCCCCGCAACGGTAAATGAGTCAAGACGCTGCCTTTGGCCACTGTATCGCGTGCGATATGGGAAGGCGCAGCGTGGGTCCGCTCCTGGTTCGCCAGGGTACGGCCACTTATGAGCCCGGAGACCGGCCTGGACCATTCAACAGCATCACGGTGGGCGATGCTTGGCTGTCTGATTGTGTTTTTTCCTGCCCGCCGTTTTTGTCCAGCCCCAACGGAGAGCTGCCATGACCGATTCCCCCGACCGCGACGAACGCCACCTGGCGCGCATGCTGCGCAAAAAAGCCGTGATCGACGAGCGCATCGCCAATTCCCCCAATCAGTGCGGTTTGCTGCTGGTACTGACCGGCAATGGCAAAGGCAAGAGCAGCTCGGCCTTCGGCATGCTGGCCCGGGCCATGGGCCACGGCATGCAATGCGGCGTGGTGCAGTTCATCAAGGGCCGCCACAGCACAGGCGAAGAGTTGTTCTTCCGACGCTTCCCCGAACAAGTGCGCTTTCACGTCATGGGCGAAGGCTTCACCTGGGAAACCCAGGACCGCCAACGCGACATCGCCGCCGCCGAGGCCGCTTGGGCCGTGTCCCGCGCGATGCTGCAAGACCCTGCCATCGGCCTGGTGGTGCTGGACGAACTGAACATCGCCCTCAAGCACGGTTATCTCGACCTGGACCAAGTGCTCAGTGACCTGCAAGCCCGCCCTCCGATGCAGCACGTGGTGGTCACCGGCCGTGGCGCCAAGCCCGAAATGATCGAGATGGGCGACACCGTCACCGAAATGGGCATGCTCAAACATGCCTTCCAGGCCGGTATCAAGGCACAGAAAGGCGTCGAACTTTGAATCAGCCCCGTCATTGCCCGGCGGTTCTGATCGCCGCACCGGCGTCCGGCCAGGGCAAAACCACGGTCACCGCCGCGCTGGCCCGTTTGCATCGCAACCTGGGGCGCAAGGTGCGCGTGTTCAAATGCGGCCCGGACTTCCTGGACCCGATGATCCACGAGCGCGCCAGCGGTGCGCCGGTGTACCAATTGGACATGTGGATGGTGGGCGAGCAGGAAAGTCGCCGTCTGCTGTGGGAAGCCGCCGGCGAGGCCGACTTGATCCTGATCGAAGGCGTGATGGGCCTGTTCGACGGCACACCTTCGAGCGCCGACCTGGCCCGGCATTTCGGCGTGCCGGTGCTGGGTGTGATCGACGGCACCGCCATGGCCCAGACCTTCGGCGCCCTGGCCCTGGGCCTGGCGCGCTACCAGCCGGACCTGCCGTTCGCCGGGGTGCTGGCCAACCGTGTCGGCACCCTGCGCCATGCGCAACTGCTCGAAGGCAGCCTTACCGAAGGCCTGCGCTGGTACGGCGCGCTGTCCCGCGAAACCGGGATCGAGCTGCCCAGCCGTCACCTGGGGCTGGTGCAGGCCAGCGAACTGAATGACCTCGACCTGCGCCTGGACGCTGCCGCCCAAGCCCTGGGCAGCAGTTGCGAAGTCGCGGTGCCGCCGCCGGTCACTTTCGCCGCGCCGACGATCGTGGAAGCCGAGCCGTTGCTGGCCGGTGTGCGCATCGCCGTGGCCCGCGACGAAGCTTTCGCGTTTACCTACGGCGCCAGCCTCGACCTCCTACGGGCGATGGGCGCCGTGTTGCACTTCTTCTCGCCGATCCACGACCGCGCACTGCCCGACGCCGACAGTCTCTACCTGCCCGGCGGTTACCCGGAGCTGCATCATCAGGCCCTGGCGCAAAACACCCCGATGCTGGCCGCGATCCGCGCCCACCACGCGGCCGGCAAACCGTTGCTCGCCGAGTGCGGCGGCATGTTGTATCTGCTGGACTCGCTCACCGATGTCGACGGCAATCGAGCCGAACTGGTCGGCCTGCTGCAGGGCGATGCCGTCATGCAGAAAAAACTCGCCGCCCTGGCCCTGCAAAGCGTCGAATTGCCCGAAGGCGTACTGCGTGGCCATACCTACCATCATTCCCTGACCAGCACGGAGTGGCAGCCGATTGCCCGTGGCCAAAGCCCGAACGGTGGGCGCGGTGCCGAGGCAGTCTTCCGACAGGGGCGGATGACTGCCTCTTACGTACACTTCTATTTCCCGTCGAATCCGACGGCGGTCGCCGCCTTGTTTGCCCCGGACCTGGCTGAAACCCCCTCCACTGTGGGAGGGGGCTTGCCCCCGATAGGGTCATGACCGACAACGCTTTCCCCCAGGCCGACCGCGACGCCGTCTACCGCGCCATCGCTGAGCGCCGCGACATGCGCCACTTCACCGGTGGCACCGTCGCTCCCCAATTGCTGCAGCGCCTGCTCCAGGCCGCGCACCAGGCGCCGAGTGTCGGCCTGATGCAGCCGTGGCGTTTTATCCGCATCAGCGACCGCGTGTTGCGTGGGCAGATTCAACAATTGGTGGAGGAAGAACGCGTGCGCACCGCCGAAGCGCTCGGCGAGCGTTCTGACGAGTTCATGCAGCTCAAGGTCGAAGGCATCCACGACTGCGCCGAAGTCCTGGTGGCGGCGCTGATGGAGGATCGTGAGCGGCATATCTTCGGTCGCCGCACCTTGCCGGAAATGGACATGGCTTCCCTGTCCTGTGCGATCCAGAACCTGTGGCTGGCGGCCCGCGTCGAAGGGCTGGGCATGGGCTGGGTCTCGTTGTTCGAGCCCCAGGCCCTGGCGGATCTTTTGGGGCTGCCCGCCGGTGCCAAGCCGCTTGCGGTGTTATGCCTGGGCCCGGTGGCCGAGTTTTACCCAGCACCGATGTTGCAGCTCGAAGGCTGGGCCGAGCCTCGACCGCTGAGTGACATGTTGTATGAAAATACGTGGGGAGTGAGTCGATGAGTGTGGCTTTGCTGTGTGTCGCCGCCGTGGCGTTGGATGCGCTGTTGGGCGAGCCCAGGCGTTGGCATCCGCTGGTGGCGTTCGGCAATTTTGCCGGGCGCATCGAGCAGCGTTTCAACAGCGGCGGGCGCGGCTGGCGCAGCCATGGGGTCACCGCCTGGGTGATCGTGGTGGTGCCGCTGACCCTGCTGGCCACGGCGTTGTCGTGGGCGCCTTATATCGGTTGGGTGCTGGAGATCCTCGCGCTGTACTGCGCCCTCGGCATGCGCAGCCTGGGCGAGCATGTGCTGCCCGTGGCCCAGGCGCTGCGCAGCGATGACCTGGCAGAAGCGCGCACGCGTGTGAGTTATCTGGTCAGCCGCCAGACCAGCGAACTGGACAGCACCGAAGTGGCCCGCGCCGCTACCGAGTCGGTACTCGAAAACGGCAGCGATGCCGTATTTGCCGCACTGTTCTGGTTTGTGGTGGCCGGGGTGCCTGGCGTGGTGCTGTACCGACTGAGCAACACCCTGGATGCCATGTGGGGCTATCGCAACGAACGCTTCGAACGGTTCGGCTGGGCGGCGGCAAAAATCGACGACGTGCTCAATTATATTCCGGCACGCCTGGTGGCGTTGACCTACGCCGTGCTCGGCAAAACCGGTCTGGCGCTCAAATGCTGGCGCACCCAGGGCCCGACCTGGGACAGCCCCAACGCCGGCCCGGTGATGGCGGCAGGCGCCGGTGCATTGGGCGTCGAGTTGGGCGGTGCAGCGATTTATCACGGCCAACTGCACCAACGCCCGCCACTGGGCGAAGGCCCGGCAGCGGACGCCGACGCCATCGAGCGGGGCTGGCAACTGGTGCAGCGCGGCGTATGGTTGTGGCTGCTGATCCTATGCGCGGGGGCGCAATTCTATGCTTGAACATGGCGGTCGACTGCGTAAGGCATCCATTCAATACGGGATCGCTGAGGCTAATTGGCTGGACTTGTCCAGCGGCCTCGCGCCCTGGCCCTGGCCGATCCCCGAAATCCCGCTGCGCGCCTGGGCACGCCTGCCGGAAACCGACGATGGTTTGGAGCAGGCCGCCAGCGCGTACTACGGCGCGGCTCACCTGTTGCCGGTGCCCGGTTCCCAGGCGGCGATCCAGTTGCTGCCGCGTCTGCGCCGGGCCGGCAAGGTCGGGGTGGTGTCGCCGTGCTACGCCGAACACGCTGAGGCCTGGCGTCGCGCCGGTTACGTGGTGCGCGAGGTGCAGGAGCAGGAAGTCGACTTTTTCCTCGACGGTCTCGATGTGCTGGTGGTGGTCAACCCCAACAACCCCACCGGCCTGAGCCTGAGCCCGCAACGCCTGTTGGATTGGCACGCGCGCCTGGCCCAGCGTGGTGGTTGGCTGGTGGTGGACGAAGCGTTCATGGATGTGACGCCGCACTTGAGCCTGGCCGGTCAAACCCATCTTGTCGGTTTGATCGTGCTGCGTTCGTTCGGCAAATTCTTCGGCCTGGCCGGCGTGCGACTGGGCTTTGTGCTGGCCGAGCGCAAATTGCTCAAGTTGCTCGCCGAGCAGGTCGGGCCATGGGCGGTCAGCGGCCCTACGCGGGTGGTGGGGCAAACCTGCCTGCGCGACACAGAAGGGCAGGCACGCCAGCGCGCGCGCTGCCTGGAGGCCGGCCAGCGCTTGTACGCATTGCTTGAACAACAGGGGTTCGAGCCCCACGGCGGCTGCGCGTTGTTCCAGTGGCTGATCACCCCGCATGCCGAGCGCATGCATGAATTCATGGCCCAGCGCGGCATCCTGTTGCGCTTGTTTGTTCACAACAGCAGCTTGCGCTTCGGCCTGCCCGACACCGAGGCCGACTGGCTGCGCCTCGATGAGGCCCTGGCTGCCTACAAGGCCCTTCCATGAGTACGCTGATGGTGCAAGGCACCACCTCCGACGCCGGCAAAAGCACGCTGGTGACTGCGCTGTGCCGCTGGCTGATCCGCCAGGGCGTCGCCGTCGCCCCGTTCAAACCGCAGAACATGGCGCTCAACAGCGCCGTGACCGCCGAGGGCGGCGAGATCGGCCGCGCCCAGGCCGTGCAGGCCCAGGCCGCGCGCCTGGCGCCCCACACCGACATGAACCCGGTGCTGCTCAAACCCAACAGCGATACCGGTTCTCAAGTGATCATCCATGGCCGTGCCGTCACGACCATGAACGCCGTGGCCTATCACGATTACAAAGCCATTGCCATGCAGGCCGTACTCGCCTCCCACGCGCGACTCAGCGCGGCTTACCCGGTGGTGATGGTGGAGGGCGCGGGCTCCCCGGCGGAGATCAACCTGCGCGCCAATGACATCGCCAACATGGGTTTCGCCGAAGCGGTGGACTGCCCGGTGCTGCTGATTGCCGATATCAACCGTGGCGGCGTGTTCGCGCACCTGGTGGGCACCCTGCAATTGCTCTCGCCCAGCGAACAGGCGCGGGTCAAGGGCTTTATCATCAACCGTTTTCGCGGCGACATCGCACTGTTGCAGCCCGGCCTCGACTGGCTGGAGGCGCACACCGGCAAACCGGTGGTCGGCGTCCTGCCCTATGTAATGGATCTGCACCTGGAAGCCGAGGACGGCATCGATCGGCGCCAGATCGACAAGGCCGCCCAGGTACTCAAAGTAGTTGTGCCGGTGCTGCCGCGCATCAGCAACCATACCGATTTCGACCCACTGCGCCTGCACCCCCAGGTGGACCTGCAATTTATCGGCCCTGGCCAACCGATCCCGGCCGCCGACCTGATCATCCTGCCGGGCTCCAAAAGCGTGCGCGCCGACCTCGCCTACCTGCGCACCAATGGCTGGGACAATGCCGTGGCGCGACACTTGCGCTACGGCGGCAAGGTGCTGGGCATCTGCGGCGGGCTGCAGATGCTCGGCGAGCAGGTGCATGACCCGCTGGGCCTGGAAGGGCCGCCCGGTTCCAGCGCCGGCCTGGGGCTGCTGGCGTTCAGCACCACCCTGGAAGAGGACAAGCAGTTGCGCAACGTGCGCGGGCGCTTGCTGCTGGAAGATGCCGAGGTCAACGGTTATGAGATCCATGCCGGGGTGACGTCCGGCGAAGCCCTGGCAAGCCCCGCCGTGCGCTTGGACGACGGGCGCCATGATGGCGCACGCAGTGCCGACGGGCAGATCTTCGGCACCTACCTGCATGGTTTGTTCGAAACGCCGGCCGCTTGCGGCGCATTGCTGCGCTGGGCCGGGCTGGCGCAGGTGCAGGCGGTGGATTATCACGCCCTGCGCGAGCGCGATATCGAGCGCCTGGCGGATCTGGTGGAGCAGCATTTGGATACCGATTTATTGCGCACCCTGTGTGGAGTGGCCCCATGCACCAACTGATCCTCGGCGGCGCCCGCTCCGGCAAAAGTCGCCTGGCGGAAACGCTCGCCACCGACAGCGCGTTGCCGGTTATCTATATCGCCACCAGTCAACCGCGGGACGGCGAAATGAACGCACGGGTGGCCTTGCATCGCCAGCGGCGTCCGGCGCACTGGGGCCTGATCGAAGAACCGATCGAGCTGTCGCGGGTGCTGCGCGAAAATGCCGCCACCGACCGCTGTCTGCTGGTGGATTGCCTGACCCTGTGGCTGACCAACCTGCTGATGCTCGAAGACTCCGAGCGCCTGGCGCTGGAACGCGACCACTTGCTTGAAACCCTGGCCACGCTGCCGGGGGAGATTATTTTTGTCAGCAACGAGACCGGTCTGGGTGTCGTGCCGCTGGGCGAATTGACTCGCCGCTACGTGGATGAAGTCGGTTGGCTGCATCAAGCCTTGGCCGAGCGGTGTCAGCGCGTGGTGCTGACGGTCGCCGGACTGCCCCTGACATTGAAAGGTATTGCGTTATGACTGACACCTGGTGGCTGGATCCCTGTAAGGCAGTCGACACCATCGCGTATGAAAACGCCTTGGCACGCCAGCAGCAATTGACCAAGCCCGCCGGTTCTCTCGGCCAGCTCGAAGCGGTGGCGGTGCAATTGGCCGGCCTGCAAGGCCAGGTCAAGCCGGTGGTGGATCAGCTGTGGATCGCAATCTTTGCCGGCGACCACGGCGTGGTAGCCGAGGGCGTGTCGGCGTTTCCCCAGGCGGTGACCGCACAAATGCTGCACAACTTTGTCAGCGGCGGCGCAGCCATCAGCGTATTGGCGCGGCAACTGCAGGCACGGTTGGAGGTGGTCGACCTGGGCACGGTGACACCCGCGCTGAACCTGCCCGGCGTACGTCACCTGAATATCGGCGCGGGTACCGCCAACTTCGTGCATGCCCCGGCGATGAGCGCCGCCCAAGGCCAACAGGCGTTGCAGGCCGGACGCGACAGCGCACGGCGCGCGTTGGAACTGGGCACGCAACTGTTTATCGGCGGTGAAATGGGCATCGGCAACACCACGGCGGCCAGCGCGCTGGCGTGTGCCTTGCTCGATTGCCGAGTCAGCGACCTGGCCGGGCCGGGCACTGGCTTGAATGCCCAGGGCGTCAGTCACAAGGTAGCGGTGATTGAACGCGCGTTGGCACGGCATGCTGCCGAGCGCGGCGATGTGTTGCAGACGCTGTTCAACCTCGGCGGCTTTGAAATCGCCGCGTTGGTGGGCGCTTATCTCGCCTGTGCCCAGGCCGGTATCGCCGTGCTGGTGGACGGTTTCATCTGCAGCGTCGCCGCACTGGTGGCCACGCGCTTGAATCCGGCCTGCCGCCCATGGCTGCTGTTTGGCCATCGCGGCGCCGAGCCAGGCCACCGCCATGTGCTGCAACACTTGGACGCGCAACCGCTGCTGGACATGGGCCTGCGCCTGGGCGAAGGCAGCGGCGCGGCACTGGCGGTGCCGTTGTTGCGCCTGGCCTGCGCACTGCACGGGCAAATGGCGACCTTCGCCGAAGCCGCCGTGGCGGATCGCCCCGCATGACCTTGCATCTGGACCTGCTGCGCCACGGTGAAACCGAACTGGGCGGCGGCCTGCGTGGCAGCCTGGACGACGCACTCACCGCCAACGGCTGGGCACAGATGCGCGCCGCCGTAGCGCAGCAGGGGCCCTGGGATCGTTTGATCAGTTCACCCCTGCAACGCTGCGCACGGTTTGCCGACGAGCTGGGGGCCCGGCTCAACCTGCCCGTGAGTCTGGAAAAGGACCTGCAGGAATTGCACTTCGGCGCGTGGGAAGGGCAGAGTGCCGCCGCACTGATGCAAACCGATGCCGACGGGCTCGGACGGTTCTGGGCCGACCCGTACAGCTTCACGCCGCCCGAGGGTGAAGCGGTTGAGGATTTTTCCCAGCGGGTTCTGGGTGCGGTCGCACGGCTGCATCGCGCGTATGCCGGTGAGCGCGTCCTGTTGATCAGTCATGGCGGGGTGATGCGTCTGCTGCTGGCGCGCGCACGAGGCCTGCCCCGTGAGCACCTGCTGAATGTCGAAGTCGGTCACGGTGGGTTGTTCAGCCTGCGTGTCGCGGCCGATGGCGTGTTGCGCGAAGGAGACTGACGATGTCGCCGTTCTGGATTGCCCTGCAGTTTCTGAGCAGCCTGCCGATTCGCCTGCCAGGCATGCCGCAGCCCCAGGAAATGGGACGTTCGCTGTTGTTTTACCCGGTGGTCGGTGGGTTGTTCGGTGTGCTGTTATGGGGGCTGAGCAGCGCATTGGCGGGCGCGCCGTTGCTGCTGCACGCGGCGCTGCTGCTGACTGCCTGGGTGCTGCTCAGCGGCGCCCTGCACCTGGACGGCCTGGCGGACAGCGCCGATGCCTGGCTGGGTGGCTTCGGCGATCGCGAGCGCACCCTCACCATCATGAAGGACCCGCGCAGCGGGCCGATTGCCGTGGTCACGCTGGGCCTGGTGCTGCTGCTCAAGTTCGCTGCGCTGGTGGCCTTGATCGAACAGCACAATACCGTCGCATTGATTCTGGCGCCGCTGATTGGCCGGGCGTCGATGCTCGCGTTATTCCTGACCACGCGTTATGTGCGTGCCGGCGGATTAGGCCAGGCATTGTCAGAGCATTTACCGAGGGCTGTCGGCCAACTGGTGTTGGTCCTCAGCGGCCTGGCCTGTGTGCTGATCGGCGGGTTCAGCGGCGCAATTGCCGTACTGCTGGCCGCCCTCGGGTTTGTGGCGCTGCGTCAGTTGATGGTCAGGCGCCTCGGCGGCACCACGGGCGACACCGCCGGCGCGTTACTGGAGCTGCTGGAAGTCGTCGTGCTGGTCGGCCTGGCGCTGTAACACTTTCTTGCATTTGTAGAATCGCGGGTATATACACGTTCCATGCTTTCCTCCCAATGTTTATGCACCAACCTGCGACGCGCCGCCCGTGGCGTCAGCAGGCACTACGACGGCGCTCTCGACGGCTTCGGGATCAACGTTGCCCAGTATTCTCTGCTGTGCAATCTGCAGCGTCTGGATCAACCCAGTATCTCCAGTCTGGCCGATGCGATGGGCCTGGATCGCAGTACGCTCGGCCGCAACCTGCGGGTGCTCGAAGGGGAAGGGTTAGTGCAATTGGTGGAGGGCGACGACCTGCGTAATCGCCTGGTGCAGTTGACGGCAGCCGGTGAAGCACGCCTGGCCGCCGCACTGCCGGCATGGGAAGCGGCGCAGCAGAAGTTGATCGATAAACTGGGCGCGCAAAAACGCGAGACCCTGTTGGCCTTGCTGGACGAACTCGCCTGAGCGCGGGTTTGTTCGATGACAAGCGGGTATATACCCGCGTACGGAGAATAAGAAATGACCTCGATGTGGCGCACCAGTGGCTGGGTTCTTGTGGGGAGTGCGCTGATCCTGGCGCTGTCGTTGGGCGTGCGTCACGGATTCGGCCTGTTTCTCGCGCCGATGAGTTCCGAGTTCGGTTGGGGCCGTGAAACGTTTGCGTTCGCCATTGCCTTGCAAAACCTGATCTGGGGCCTGGCGCAGCCGTTCACCGGTGCCCTGGCCGACCGTTTCGGCGCGACCAAGGCCGTGTTCGTCGGTGGGGTCTTGTACGCCGCTGGCCTGGTGTTGATGGGCATGTCCGATTCGGCGTGGTCGCTGTCGCTGAGCGCAGGCCTGCTGATCGGGATTGGCCTGTCAGGCACCTCGTTCTCGGTGATCCTGGGCGTGGTGGGCCGCGCCGTGGCGCCGGAGAAGCGCAGCATGGCCATGGGCATCGCCAGCGCAGCCGGGTCTTTTGGTCAGTTCGCCATGGTCCCGGGCACCTTGGGCCTGATCAGCTGGTTGGGCTGGTCGGCCGCGCTGTTGGCGCTGGGCTTGATGGTGGCGCTGATTCTGCCGCTGGTCGGCATGCTCAAGGATCGTCCGCTGCCGGTCACGGCCGGCCAGCAGACCCTGGCTGAGGCGCTCAAGGAAGCCTGCTCCCACTCCGGTTTCTGGCTGCTGGCCTTCGGTTTTTTTGTCTGTGGTTTCCAGGTGGTGTTTATCGGGGTGCACCTGCCGGCCTACCTGGTGGACCAACACCTGCCGGCCACGGTCGGCACCACGGTGTTGGCGCTGATTGGGCTGTTCAATATCTTCGGCACCTACACCGCCGGCTGGCTTGGTGGGCGCATGTCCAAGCCGCGCCTGCTGACGGCTTTGTACCTGCTGCGGGCGGTGGTGATCGTGCTGTTTCTGTGGGCGCCGGTCACAGAGCTCTCGGCTTACCTGTTCGGCATGGCCATGGGCTTTTTGTGGCTGTCCACCGTGCCGCTGACCAACGGCACGGTCGCGACGCTGTTTGGTGTACGAAACCTGTCCATGCTCGGCGGGATCGTGTTCCTGTTTCACCAGCTCGGTTCATTCCTCGGCGGCTGGTTGGGCGGGGTGGTCTATGATCGAACCGGCAACTACGATTTGATCTGGCAGATGGCGATTCTATTGAGCCTGCTCGCCGCGGCCTTGAACTGGCCGGTGCGCGAGCGTCCGGTGGCGCGCTTGCAGGCGCAGATGGAGGCGGCATGAGTTCAACCTGGTATTGGCTCGGCGGCGCAGCAGCCATGGCGCTGTTGCTGGCGCTGGCCTGGTGGGGCTGGCAGCGCGGCGGCCTGGCGTTGATGCAACTGGGCATGTCGATCTGTTAAGTTCGATCCCTGAATTCTTAAAAGGACATTTCCCATGCAGATGCGCTGGCTTGCAGTACCCGTGCTGATGGCTGCCTTTGGCGGCATAGCGTTGGCAGCCGACTGTCCACCCTTGCTGGAAGGCCAATTGCCCAAGTTGCGCGCCAAGGAGTCCATCGACCTGTGCCAGCGCTTTGCCGGCAAGCCGCTGGTGATCGTCAACACCGCGAGCTTCTGTGGGTTCGCCCCGCAATTCAAAGGTCTTGAGGCGTTGTACCAGCGTTACAAGGATCAGGGCCTGGAGGTGATTGGCGTGCCTTCCGATGACTTCAAGCAGGAAGCCAAGACGGGTGAAGAGACGGCTAAGGTCTGCTACGTCAATTACGGCGTGACCTTCACCATGACTGAACCGCAGAAGGTCAAGGGCCCGGACGCGGTGCACTTGTTCAAGGTGCTGGCACAGCAGAGTAATGCACCGAAATGGAATTTCTATAAATACGTGATCGACCGACAGGGCAAGGTGATCGCCGATTTTTCCAGCCTGACCAAGCCGGACAGCCCGGATCTGATCGAGGCGGTGGAGAAAGCACTGGCTTCCAAACCCTGATCGACACCCATTGAAAAGCCCCGCCTCCTTTGCAGGAGAGCGGGGCTTTTTTACGCCTCGGTGAAATCAGAAGCGATAGGTCATGCCCAGGCCAAAACCATTGGCGCTGTTTTCGTACTTGGCGTTGTAGCTGGCCAGTTGGTTGGAGCGCGCAACCTTGACGTCTTCTTCCTTCAGGTAGGAGTAGGCCACGTCGATCGTCATGTTCGGCATGACTTCATAGCCCAGGCCCAGGCTGAAGATAGTACGGTCACCGGTAGGAATACGCGGCGAACGATCAGTGTTGTTGGTCGGCGATTGGTCGAACGTCAGGCCGGTACGCAGTACCACCTGCTTGGTCAACTGATACGAAGTACCCACGGCGTAGGCCCAGGTATCGTGCCAGTTCTGTTCTTCCTTGATGGTGCTGACCAGGGACGGGGCGAGCAGGCCGCCGCTCGCGCCACCGACAACGCCTTCGTTCTTGACCGTAATGTCCTTCAGGCGGCTCCAGCGGGTCCAGGTTGCACCGGCGTAGAGTTTCCAGGCATCGGTCAGGTCTTGAGTGACCGACAGGTCGTAGGACTCAGGCGTATCGATCTTCAGGGAGGCGTCATAACGGTTGCTGCGCAACAGGCCCGAAGTCACGGTAGGTGCGCTTACCTCGGTGTGGCCGTCCAGCTTGTAGCTGACCTTGGAGTGATAGGTCAGACCCACTCGCGTGGTATCGGTGGCTTGTACCAGCACGCCGACGTTAAAGCCCAGCGCGGTGTCGTCACCTTTGATCTTGATGTTGGTATCGGGCGCCGCCGGGTTGAACGACAGGTCCGATTCCAGGGTACCGGCGATGCGGTTGATGGTCGGGCCAAAACCTACCGAGACGCGATCATTGAAGGCGTAGCTGACGGTAGGTTGCAGGGTGATAACCTTGACTTCGCTGTTGCTGCCGAAGCTGCGGCCCTGGAAGCCTCTTTCGTAGTCGGTCACCAGGCCGAACGGGGCGTATACGCCAAAACCGACAGCCCACTGATCGTTGAGTTTATTGGTGTAGAAACCGAAAGGCACGGCGGTGAAAGGCACCATGTCGCCTTTGTTGCTGCCGCGGGAACGGCCGCTGACATCGCTGATATCGGTGGAGGCATCAATGGCTGCTACGCCGCCGGTGATTTGCTGGCCATTCAGGCGCGCCATACCGGCAGGGTTGCCGTACACAGTGCTTGCATCATCGGCAGAAGAAGAGCGACCTGCGAAACCCGTACCCATCCCGCTGACGCTCTGTTCGTTGAGTGCGAAACCGCTTGCAAACAGGTGGGAGGATGCCATGGCAACGGCGAGGCTAAGTGTGGTCTTGAGCATTACTTTTTTCATTATTAGAACTCCGTGGTGATCACCGCTGCGGAAAGTATCAATAAATTTAACATCGCGCTATAGGCTGTAATGCAGGAGATAGAGCGGTTTTGTAGGACAATCCGACCAAAATCGGCAGTTTTTGGCGAATCTTGCAAATTGCCCGGTCAGCAGCTCACGTGATTCTTGGGCGAAACACAGGTTTGCCACGCTTGGCTGAAATCTCGCAGCCTGCCTTGAGGGTGAAAAATTTCTTTCCAGATACGCGCCATGCCTAACACATCGCCGGTCGCCGGCAGGGTGACGGTGTGCTGTTCCACCAGTAGCCAGGCGATGGCCGTGGCGTAACGCAGGTTCACCGTGAGCTCAAGCTGGGGCGCGCTGAGGAATGCATGTTGGCTGGCCAGGCCGCGCACCAGGCTGGCACGTTCAGGATCGAGCGCCAGGTAGTTGTCCCAGAGGGCGCAATGGCGCGGTTTGGTGATGCCATACAGGCCGTGGCCGCGGCGTTCGTGCAGCGCCGAGCCCAGCTCCGACTGGCTGGCGGCGATGCCCAGCAGCAGGGACTCTGCCGTGGGGCTGTGCTGGCCGAGGTAGGTCAGCGTTGGCCGGATCACATAACGACACAATTCACTGGCCGCGATACCCATAGACGCCTCAATCGTGAAAAGGGTAGGCGAGTCCTGAGAGAGTCGGGCTTGGCAGCGGTGGATCGGATCTCAGGCTCGCCGTAAGCGGATCATGCCGCTTGAGTTGAAGTGTAGTGTCATATTTATGATGTAAAGGATTGTTTTTAAAACGTCTTATCCATTCAGTTATAGCGTTTATATCTATTTGTACTTAGGCGCTGGGGCTGTGAAGTAAATTTTTGGCAATAAAAAACCCTGTGTTTCAAACAGGGTTTTTTTTGCTTCGGCGACTCGGGTCGATCAGGCAACCAGTGCCTGGCGGGTACGCTCGATCACAGCCTGCAGCGGTTCTGCGCTGGAGTATTGATCGGGGTACAGGCGTTCGCTGTGACGCGCGATGCCGTGTTCGTTGACCAGCGTGAAGCTGAAGCAGCCTTTGCGAGCGGCCATGATCAGGCAGTTCATTGGGGCAAAAGCATTGGTGAGGGTGCGAATGGCATCCTGAGTATGAATTTGAGTGGACATATTATTGGTGTTCCTACAAATGACACGGTTAAGAACCGTGCAACGTTAAAACGTTCCAGTGACGTTGATCACCATTGATCAAACGAAGAACCCGACTGGAACAAAGCAGCCAGTTTGAAGCGCTATTCAATAGGCGCGCTTGGGCTGGCAGGTAGGTACTTAGGAGGGCAGGCAACACAACAGGGGCAAAGGTTCTGGGCCCGGGGTGAAGATCCTGATCAATTTGCAGGTTGGTTCGGTCAGAGTACTGGACTTCGCGACACCCTTTACTTGTTCAAAGGCAGTGTCGTCGCAAGTGATACCTGGAAACCATCGAGGTGGTCGATCCCATGTTGTTCAAGGGAGTTGTTCGACCAGAATTGACTTTCAGCTTGGTACTAACGGGGCGGATAGTAACGGATTGAAACAGCTAAGGGAAGTGTGTTAGCCAAAAAGTTTACATCAGCCGCCGAGCAGGCCGCGATAGACCAGCACCGTCGCGGCCGCCGCCAGGGAACAGCCAAGCCCGTAGGCGGCAAGCGTCAGGCGCAGCGACTGGCCGGTTTCGACGGCTTTGAGCACATCGCTCATGTCGTTGATGCGGCCTTCACCCAGTTCGATGCACAGACTAATGGCGGTGAACGCAGCTGACAGCAGGATCGCAATGGCGAACAAGGCGCCGTCCGGCGGAGGCAGTGCAGCATTGATCCCAAGGGAAACGCCGCAGATGGCCAGCAGTAGCACCGCGAACACCAGCATTCCCTTCATCGAGCCATTCCCCATTGCGTTGCAGGTCGGGCAGTGTGGCCAGCCTGCAATGATTTGAAAAGTCCTTGCAGGACCTGCCGGTAACATTTTTTGCACCGGTCGCTTCAAAAAAGGCCCCGTTTATAACCGCGGGATGTGTACTTGTGCACATTAGTTGTGTCGCGTGTAACCAAGCGGACGTTCGCTGCAACGCCCCGCCATTTGCCTGCAATGGAAATTTAAGTCAATGAAAAATCTGGCTTTTTTTTATTGGTGAAAAAATCGTCAGTTTGACTGCGGGCCACGTTCCATGGGGCTTTGCGAGGGTTCGAAGAGGGTTGTCCACTGAGTTATCCACAGCTTCTGTGGATTGTCCCAAGCGCTTGCTCTAGAACGGGCGTGCAGGGTTTTTTCAGCTTTACCTGTACGAAAAAAAGAGTAGAGTGGCGCGCCTTCCGTTCCGTCCCACAGTGCTTTATGAAGTTTCGCTCAGTATCACCTGCTGTTACCGATACCCTCCAGACTGTTACCGCATCCAAGCGGTTTTCCTTGAAAGTCGCGCTGTGGCTACTCGACAGCCCGCGCCTGGGGCATAACACCAACGTTAAGCACTTCGCCGGGCGCCTGCTCAAGCAGCCGGCCCGTGAAGGTGTGGTCGCGGCCCAGAGCCGCCTGGGGCAATTGATGTGCCGCGAATGCGGGAGTGCCCGTGACCGTCGCATCGGCCACGACCTGCTGCGCTCGGCCGCCCGCGCCGGCGATGTGCAGGCCCGGCGCGAACTGGGTCAGGTCGAAGACTGAGCTGTCCTCGAGCCCCGCGCTTGGTTAACCTTGCACTTTTTCGGTGATGGCAGACATGGCTATGGCTTTTGACTGGACCAGTATTGCCCTGGGCCTTGCGGGCGCCGCGCTGCCCTTACTCGCTGTGTGCTGGCAGCTTCAACGGCGTTTGAGCGCGCGCATGGCCGGCTGGGAGTTGCTTGAAGAGCGCCTGGCCATGGCGCAACTGGCCCAGGAAGGCCTCATTGCCCAACTGGAAGCCAGTCGCGATGAAATCAGCGATCTGAGCCAGGCCAATGCCGCCAAGCAAGCCGACCTGGCAGCGCTGCGTCGCGAAGTCGAACTGCTGCAGATCGACCGCGACAACGCCCGCGATGCCGCCCACGCCTGGAACCTCGACCGCAGCGCCAAGGAAACCGAACTGCGTCGCCTTGATGCATTGGCGGCCGCCCTGCGCGCCGAGCTGCGCGAGCAGCAGGACAGCCACCAGCAACGCCTGGCCGACCTGCAGGGGTCACGCGATGAGCTGCGCGCCCAGTTCGCCGAACTGGCCGGCAAGATTTTCGATGAGCGCGAGCAGCGCTTCGCCGAGACCAGCCAGGAGCGCCTGGGCCAGTTGCTCGATCCATTGAAGGAGCGCATCCAGTCCTTCGAAAAGCGTGTGGAAGAGAGCTATCAGAACGAGGCGCGCGAGCGTTTTTCCCTGGCCAAGGAACTTGAACGCCTGCAGCAACTGAACCTGCGTCTGTCCGATGAAGCCACCAACCTGACCCGTGCGTTGAAGGGCCAGAAAACCCAGGGTAACTGGGGTGAGCTGATTCTTGAGCGGGTGCTGGAGCACGCGGGGCTGGAGAAGGGCCGCGAGTACCAGACCCAGGTCAGCCTCAAGGGGCCGGACGGCGAGCGCTTCCAGCCGGATGTGCTGATCATGCTGCCCGGTGATAAACAGGTGGTGGTGGACTCCAAGGTCAGCCTGACCGCGTACCAGCAATTCGTCGCCGCGGAGGACGACGTGATCGGCCAGGCGGCCCTGAAGCAGCACGTGCTGTCGCTGCGCAACCATGTCAAAGGCCTGGCCGGCAAGGACTATAAACGCCTGGAAGGCCTGCACAGCCTGGATTTCGTGCTGCTGTTCGTACCGATCGAAGCGGCGTTTTCCGCCGCGTTGCAAGCTGAGCCCAACCTGTTCCAGGAAGCCTTTGATCGCCATATCGTCATCGTCAGCCCCACCACGTTGCTGGCGACCCTGCGGGTGATCGACAGCCTGTGGAAACAGGAGCGCCAAAGCCAGAATGCCCGCGAAATTGCCGAGCGTGCCGGTTGGCTGTACGACAAGTTCGTGCTGTTTATCCAGGATCTGGATGAGGTGGGCAATCGTCTGCAGCAATTGGATAAAGCCTACAGCGCGGCGCGAAACAAGCTGACAGACGGACGCGGCAATCTGGTCAGCCGTACCGAGCAATTGAGGTTGCTCGGCGCGCGTGCGAGCAAAAGCCTGCCGACGGACCTGCTGGAGCGTGCGATGAGCGACTCGGATGGCGTGGCGCACCTGCCTGAATGAACGCCCCGATGCAAACCCGGCCTACAACGGCAAGTGCCGATTTAATAACGCACGCAACGCCGCGGGCTTGACCGGTTTGGCCAGGTAATCCAAACCCGCCGCATGCACTTCGGCCACGCTCTCCGGACGGCCGTCGGCACTGATGACCACGCCTGGAATCGGCTCGGCTAACTGCGCGCGCAGCCAGCGCATCAACTCGGTGCCGGTTTCACCATGATCCAGGTGGTAGTCCACCAGCGCCAGTTGCGGGCGCACCCCCTCGGCCAGCAGGGCGGCGCACTCGGCCTGGTCCTTGGCCGTCCATACTTCACATCCCCAGCGGTTGAGCAGGCTGCGCATGCCAATAAGAATGCTTTCTTCGTTATCCACGCACAGCACCTGCGCGCCGCTCAGTGGCAAACCGTTTTCCAGCGCCGCCTGGGGCTGCGCGATGGCCTGGTTGCGCGCCAACGGCACGCTTACGCTGAACACGCTGCCTTTGCCCGGCCACGAACGCACGCTCAAGCGATGGCCGAGTACGCGGCACAAGCCGTCGGCGATCGCCAGGCCCAGGCCCAGACCTTTTTCCGCGCGGGTCTGGTGGCTGTCCAGGCGCTTGAATTCCTCAAAGATCACGCTCTGTTTATCCGGCGGGATGCCCGGACCGCGGTCCCATACCTCCAGGCACAATTGGCCCCCGCGTCGGCGTATGCCCAGTAGCACCGGGCCGTCTGCATAACGGAAAGCGTTAGTCAGAAAATTCTGCAGGATGCGCCTCAGCAATTTAATGTCACTGTCCACCCGCAGGCGGCTGCCGCGCAGGCGAAAGCGCAGGCCCTGCTCCTGGGCCAGCGCCTTGAATTCGGCGCCCAGGGTATCGAACAGCTCATTGAGCACGAACGGTTGGCGCTGGGGTGTGATCTTGCCGTTTTCCAGGCGAGAAATATCCAGCAGGTCGCTGATCAGGTCTTCTGCCGAGCGCAGCGAACTGTCCAGGTGCTGCACCAACTGACGGGCCTCGTCGGAGAGTCCGTCGCTCTGGTGGGACAGCGCGGCGGAGAACAGGCGCGCGGCGTTCAACGGCTGCATCAAGTCATGGCTTACCGCCGCCAGGAAGCGGGTTTTCGACTGGCTTGCGGTTTCGGCCACCCCTTTGGCATCGGTCAGTGCCAGGTTGAGTTGGGACAGTTCATGGGTGCGTTCGACCACGCGCTGCTCCAGGCCCTCGTTGGCCTCCGTCAGCGCCTGTTCAGCTTCGCGGAACGCGGTGATATCGGTAAAACTCATGACAAAGCCGCCACCGGGCATTGGGTTGCCGATCAACTCGATGACGCGGCCGTTCGGAAACAAGCGTTCGGAAGTGTGCGCGCGGCCCTGGCGCATCCAGTGCAGGCGGCGCGCCACGTGCACTTCGGCCTCGCCCGGTCCGCACAGGCCGCGTTCGGCGTTGTAGCGGATGATATCGGCAATCGGCCGGCCCACGCTGATCAGGCCCTCGGGGTAGTTGAACAGCTCCAGGTAACGCCGGTTCCAGGCCACCAGCTTGAGCGACTGATCCACCACGCTGATGCCTTGGGTGATGTTCTCGATGGCGCCCTGCAGCAGGGCGCGGTTGAACTGCAAGACTTCCGAGGCTTCGTCGGCGATGCGCACGACGTCCTCCAGCTGCATGTCCCGACCTTCAATCGCGGCTTTCACCACTGCGCGCGTCGAAGAGGCGCCGAGCACGCCCGCCAGCAGGCGTTCGGTGTGGGCGATCCATTCATTGTCGGCATTCTGGTTGGGGTTGAAGCCTTTGCCCTGGCGATACGCAAACCGGATAAAGCTCTGCTGGGCACGTTCCTCACCCACGAACCGCGCGGCCAGGCTGAGCAGGTCGCTGATCTGCACCGAGAGCATCGAACGGGCACTGGCGCGTTGACTGATTTCCTGGCCAATAAAGCGTCCGGCCTGCCAATGCTCTGACACCCGTGTGCGCGACAGCATCGAAACCCAGACGAACAGCGTGAAGTTACCCGCGAGTGACAGCACGGTGCCCAGGGTCAGTGAAGTCACGGACAAGCCCAGCGGGTGGGAATGCATCCACGTCAACCCAGGGAAAAGGCTTAAGGACCATCCCAGGCTTTTCGCGGTGACCGGTAGGACCAAGGTGTAAAACCACAGGAACGTCCCTGCGGCGAGGCCGGCAAATACACCACGCCGGTTCGCCTGCTTCCAGTACAACGCGCCGAGCATGGCCGGCGCCAATTGAGTCACGGCGGCGAAGGCGATCTGGCCGATGGTCGCCAGACTCGCGGTGGACCCCAGCAGGCGATAACTGACGTACGCCAGTAGCAGGATGATCACGATGCTCACCCGGCGTACCGACAGCATCCAGTGGCGGAATACTTCGAACGGCCGCTCGGCGCTGGAGCGGCGCAGCAGCCAGGGCAGCAGCATGTCGTTGGACACCATGGTCGACAACGCGATGCTCGCCACGATCACCATGCCGGTGGCCGCCGACGCGCCGCCGATAAACGCCAGCACCGCCAGCGCCGGGTGCGCCTCGGCCAAGGGCAGGCTGATCACGTAGGAGTCCGGCAGCACCGAGGCGGGCAGCAGCATCTTGCCACCGAGGGCGATGGGTATCACGAACAGCGCGGCCAGCACCAGGTAGGCCGGAAACACCCACTTGGCCAGGCGCAGGTCCTGGGGTTCGATATTTTCCACCACCGTCACGTGAAATTGCCGGGGCAGGCAAATGATCGCCATCATTGCCACGCCGGTCTGCACCACCATCGAGGGCCAGTTAACGGTCTCCTGCCAGTATTCTTCCAGGCGTGGCGCAAGCATCGCCTGGTCGACCAGGTCACCGAAACCGTCGTACAGGCCGTAGGTCACGAACGCGCCCACGGCAAGAAAAGCGAACAGCTTGACCAGGGATTCAAAGGCAATGGCCAGCACCATGCCGCGATGGTGTTCGGTGGCGTCGAGGTTGCGCGTGCCAAACACGATAGTGAACAGCGCCAGCACCAGCGACACCACCAGCGCCGTGTCCTGGGCCCGCGTGCCGGTGGTGTCGGCACCGGCGCCGATCAACAGGTTAACGCCCAGCACAATGCCTTTGAGCTGCAAGGCGATATACGGCAGCACGCCCACCAGACAGATCAGCGCAACCACCACCGCCAGGGATTGGGATTTGCCGTAGCGCGCCGCGATAAAGTCAGCGATGGAGGTGATGTTTTCCTGCTTGCTGATCAGCACCATCTTTTGCAGCACCCAGGGTGCCAGCACCAGCAACAGCACCGGTCCCAGGTAGATGGGTATAAAAGCCCACAGCTGCTCGGCCGCCTGGCCGACAGCGCCGAAGAAGGTCCAGCTGGTGCAATAAACGGCCAGCGACAGGCTGTATACCCAGGCACGCATGCGCGGCGGCAAGGGCGCGCGACGACGGTCACCGTAGAAGGCGATGGCAAACATAATGGCCATATAGGCCAGGGCAACGGCGGCGATCAGCCCGCTGGACAGCGTCATGGGAACTCCGAGCAAGGGAACACCCGGGCATTCCAGGCCCGGTGGGACAGTCTCGCATGATGCCTGGGGTTAGTCAGTGTCGACCAAGGTCGTGTGGGATCTTATGTCGCAGGCGGCGATCAGCGCGGCGGCAGGGTTTTCTGGCGCAGGATATAGATGCTGACCACCACCGCGCTGGTCAGCATGAAACCGCGTGCCCAGGGCAGCGGCACCAGATAGCAGGAGAGGCCGATGCTCAGCCACATCAGGCCGATGGCGTAGACCTTGCCTTTGAGCGGTATGCCATTGCCATCCAGGTAGTCACGGATCCACGGGCCCAGGCGCGGGTGCTCCACCAGCCACTGGTAGAAACGCGGGGAGCTTCGTGCAAAGCAGGCGGCGGCAAGCAAGAGGAATGGGGTGGTCGGTAGCACCGGCAGGAAAATGCCGATTACGCCCAACGCCACGCTCAGCCAGCCGATGGCCAGCAGCGCGTAGCGCAGGAGCGGCGAGCGCTTGCCCATGGGTGTCACGGGCAAGCGACTCAGTGGTGACGAGGCTTGAGGATCGCCGGTTTTTCGTCAGGAGCGTTGCACAGCAGGTACAGGGCGGTGAGGGCTTCCGGAATCTGTACGATCATGTCGTCCATCAGGTTGGCGTCGGCAGCGATGTCGGAAAATTCCGCCTCTTCTTCGAACAGGCCCGAACCGACCATGATCGGCAGCAGCATCTCGCTGACCTCTTCCTCGGCGGTTTCGAACCAGGCGGCTTCGCGCAGGAACACCCCTTCCATGAAACCGATGCACCAGCCGCGCAGGTCGGAGTCGTCCGGGTCGTCGCCCAGGTCCAGCTCGCACGGCAGCTCGAACTCCTCGTCGGACGCCAGTTGGCGACCGATGTGGGCCTTGAGGGCCAGCAGGGTAGATTCGATTTCTTCGCGTTGGGCGGCATCGGCGTAGTGCGGTTCTTCGGCAAACAGCGCGTCGATCCATTCGCGGTCCGGCACAACCTCGGAACAGATGGACAGGGCGGTCAGGTAGCCGTGGGCGGCTACATAGTCCAGCGCCTCCTCATGCAGCTCATCGGCGTCGAGGAAGGCTTGCAGGCGGGTTAGTTGCTCAGCGAAGGACATGAAGGACTACCTTGGGGATAAACGATGCTGAATTCTAGGCGTTCTTGCGCCCGCAGGCCAGCCGCCATGCATATTTGCCCGGTTTTAAAGACGGGCTGCAATTCGTCAGTGGCGCCCTTTGGCGGATGACGCTCGGGTATACTGCCGCGTTTTGTGATGCCCCTGCCGGCCTGGTTGCCACCCGAGAAAACTTCGCTTACGGATTATTTCCCGTGACACCGGTTTTTTTCGGCCAGCCTGTACAGAGGGTTTCGGTACTTTTTTGGAGTTCTACATGCTCGAGCAGGCTCAACGCGTCCTCAAGGACATCTTCGGCTACGACAGTTTTCGTGGCCGTCAGGGTGCGATCATTGAGCGCGTGGCCAGTGGTGGCGATGCCCTGGTCCTGATGCCTACCGGCGGCGGCAAATCGTTGTGCTTCCAGGTGCCGGCGCTGTTGCGCAACGGGCTGGCGGTGGTGGTGTCGCCGTTGATCGCCTTGATGGACGACCAGGTGGCGACCCTTGAAGAACTCGGCGTGGCCGCCGCATCCCTGAACTCCACCCTCAGCGCCGAGCAGCAACGCGACCTGGCCGCGCGGATCAAGCGTGGTGAAGTCAAAATGCTCTACCTCGCTCCTGAGCGCCTGGTGCAGCCGCGCATGCTGGCGTTCCTGCAGAGCCTGGAGATTGCCTTGTTCGCCATTGACGAAGCGCACTGCGTATCGCAATGGGGCCACGATTTCCGTCGCGAATATTTGCAGCTGGGTCAGTTGGCGGAACTGTTCCCCGACGTGCCGCGCATTGCCCTGACGGCCACTGCGGACAAGCGTACCCGCGAAGAAATCGTCGAGCGCCTGCACTTGCAGAACGCCGAACGCTTCCTGTCGAGCTTCGACCGCCCGAATATCTTCTACCGCATCGTGCCCAAGGAGCAGCCGCGCAAGCAGTTGCTGGCATTCCTGTCCGAGCGGCGCAGCGATGCGGGCATTGTCTACTGCCTGTCGCGTAAAAAGGTCGATGAAGTTGCTGCCTTCCTGTGCGAGCAGGGCTACCCGGCATTGCCTTACCACGCCGGCCTGCCAAACGACCTGCGTGCCTATCACCAGAAGCGCTTCCTCAACGAGGAGGGCCTGATCATGGTGGCGACCATCGCGTTCGGCATGGGGATCGACAAATCCAACGTGCGCTTCGTGGCCCACATGGACCTGCCCAAGTCGCTCGAGGCCTATTACCAGGAAACCGGACGTGCCGGCCGAGATGGCCTGCCGGCGGATGCGTGGATGGTCTACGGCCTGCAGGACGTGGTGATGCTCAAGCAGATGCTGCAGAACTCCGAAGGCGATGAGCGCCACAAGCGCCTGGAGCAGCACAAGCTCGACGCCATGCTTTCGCTGTGCGAGGAAACCCGCTGCCGTCGTCAGACCTTGCTGGCCTATTTCGACGAAGACATGCCCGAGCCTTGCGGCCATTGCGACAACTGCGTGGACGGCGTGCAGACCTGGGACGCCACCGAACCGGCGCGCCAGGGCCTGTCGGCCATTTATCGTACCGGCCAGCGTTATGGCGTGGGTCATCTGGTGGATGTTTTGCTGGGCAAGGACAACGAAAAGATTCGCAGCTTCGGCCATGAAAAACTCTCGGTGTACGGCGTCGGCAAAGCGCGCGCCGAAGGCGAGTGGCGCTCGTTGTTCCGGCAGATGGTCGCTCGCGGCCTGGTGGGCATCGACCTTGAAGGGTATGGCGGGCTGCGCCTCAACGACAGTTGCCGGCCGCTGCTCAAGGGCGAAGTGAGCCTGCAATTGCGCCGCGACCTCAAGCCGCAGACCACCGCCAAGAGCAGCACCAGCCAGGCCAGCCAATTGGTGCGTGGGGAAGAGCGCGAACAGTGGGAAGCCTTGCGTACCCTGCGGCGCAAACTGGCGCAGGAACACAGCGTGCCGCCCTATGTCATCTTTCCCGACTCCACCTTGCTGGAGATGCTGCGCGAGCAACCCACCACCCTGGCGGAAATGGCGCGTGTCAGCGGCGTGGGGGCGCGCAAGCTGGAGCGCTATGGCCAAGCCTTCCTTGAAGTACTCGGTGGCCAGGCCGAAGCGCCCAAGGAAGTGGCCGACATTCGCCATGAATTGATCAGCCTGGCCCGTGCGGGCATGACCCCTATCCAGATCGCGGGGCAGTTGCAATGCTCGGAAAAAAACGTCTACACCTTGCTGGCCGAATCCATTGGCAAGCAGCAGCTGTCCCTGGAGCAGGCGCTTGATTTACCGGAAGATTTGCTCGGTGAAATACAGGACGCTTTCCTCGACGGCGAAGGCGAATTGCCACCGGTGACGGAGATTGCACCGTTGTTTACCGGCCGCGTGCCTGAGGGTGTTCTGTACTGCGTACGCGCCGCTTTGCAGTCGGAATTCGAAATTTAGTGTGCCAATTACGACAATGTAACGAATCAGTACATGGCCACTCTTGCCTATGGGCAAGGCTCATGCTTAGCTGACTAATAATTAGCCACATTTTATTTTCAGTCTAAAACATGAGTTTTTTATGCCGTTAACCGATCAACACCGTTTTGGCATGCAACTGGCGCAAATGTCCCGAGGTTGGCGCGCCGAACTGGACCGCCGTTTGGCGGGTCTGGGCCTGTCACAGGCGCGTTGGCTGGTGCTGTTGCACCTGGCCCGTTTCGAGGAAGCCCCCACTCAACGTGAACTGGCGCAAAGCGTCGGGGTGGAAGGGCCGACCCTTGCACGACTGCTCGACAGCCTCGAAGGCCAGGGCCTGGTGCAACGCCAGGCTGTGCTGGAGGATCGACGTGCCAAGCGCATCCTCCTGTGCGACAGCGCGCGGCCGTTGATCGATCAGATTGAAACCATCGCCACCGCCTTGCGCCATGAACTGTTCGTGGGCGTGGATGAGGCGGACCTGCGAGTGTGCATGCGTGTGCACGGGCATATTCTGGCGAATCTGGAAAAGTCCTGAGCCTCAGCAGGCCGAGCTTGTTGTGGTGAGCCCGCTCACCACAAATAAATAGCTTGCCGAGCCCTTAAAAGGTCTGCCCCAGGTTCAGGTAAACCGCTCTCTGGTTGTCATCGTTAAACCCGTAACTGAAATTCAGCGGCCCCAACGGCGTGTCGAAGCCCAGGAAAATACTGGCTGCGTTGATGTAACCGCTATCAAATTCATTGTCATTGTTCCACGCCCGTCCGCGCTCCAGGGATGCGCCCAGATACAGCGGGAAATCCAGCGGCAAGTACGAGCGCGGTGTCAGCCGGCGGTAGTACACCGCGCGCATCAGGCTGATGTTCTGCCCCGAAATCGCGTCCTGGCGAAAGCCTGAGAGCTGCCGCGCGCCGCCGAGCAGGAAGCTGGAAATCACCACGTCCGAATCGTCCAGAGTGCGTCCGTAGCGCCCGCCCAGCACCAGGGTGTCCGGGCCGTGGCTCATGGCTTTGTCCAGCTTGAATTCCCATTGGCGGTAGCGCTGGTCCGAACCCAGGCCGGGTTCGAATTCGCGGTAGGCCAGGCCGATGTCCTCCCCCGTGTGGGGGAAGTACACGTTGTCCAGAGAGTCGAAGGAGTATTTCAGTTCGTAGAAACCCTCGTTGAAGCTCACGCTCGGCAGGTCGCGGTCGCCGATGCGCACGTCGGCCTGGCCCCAGGCCTCGCCGATGCCGAAGCGGATCTCGCCGCTGTTGCCGATCTGCCGTCCCACATTCAGGCCAAAACCGTAGCGTTCCAGGCGGTATTCGGAGATCGGGTCGTTGTCCAGGATCAGCTCCACGTTCTGCGCCTGGGCACTGATATACGGCGCGACGAAGTACCGCGAGCCGGCGTCCATCGGTTGGTAGAACTCGCTGTACAGTTCCTGGCGATCGCCGATCTGCACTCGCGTCAGCCATTCCGCGCCGAGGCGGTTGATGCCATTGACGCGGTAGCTGGCGCCGAGGTTGAAGGCGCTGTCGCCACGCATGTCATCCGACAGGTTAAGCCCCAGGCGCAGGTAGTCGGTGCCGCTGCGTTTGCCGCGCGCGCTGATCACCAGGGTGTTGTCCTGGCCTTTCTTGATGACGCGGTACTGCACCTGGTCGAAATAATCCAGGCCATACAAGGTGCCCATGTCGCTTTGCAGGCGCCCTAGATTGAGCGGTTCGCCCAAGGCTTGGCGAATGTAATAGCGGATCACATCGTCACTGACTTTCGAGTCGTTTTCCACGCGGATGGCGGTGATCACCGGCGTGCGCTCACCCGGCGTACGTGCGGCCACCAGTTGCGGGTCAACCGGCGCAGCGGGGCGCAGGTGTGCCAGGCGCACGTCGAGGGCGCGGGTGGCGCGGTAGCCGGCGTCGATCATGTCCTTGGCGCGACCGAAATCGGTCACCCCGTAGGCAGCCAACGGCGGTTGGATCAACACGTCCCTGGGGTGCAGGGCCTTGAGTTGTTCTTCGGAATTGCGCCGGGTCATCAGCGTGATGGACTGGTTGAGCACATCCACCACCGTGGCCAGTTGCTTGCGAGCGCGCAGCGGCGTGCCGATGTCCACCACGATGGCGATATCCACGCCCATCTCCCGCGCGACATCCAGCGGGATGTTATCGGTCATGCCGCCGTCCACCAGCAACCGACCGTCCAGCTCGACCGGCGCGAACACCGCCGGGATCGACATACTCGCGCGGATCACCTTGGGCAAATGGCCCTTGCGGAAGACGACTTTTTCGCCGGTGGTGATATCGGTGGCCACCGCGCGGAAAGGGATCGGCAGTTTGTCGAAGTCGCGGGTGTCGCTGCTGTGGGCGAACATGCTTTCCAGCAGCAGCGCCAGGTTCTGGCCCTGGATCACCCCCAGCGGCAGGCCGAGGCTGCCGTCGTCGCGGAAACTGAGCTTCTGCTTGACCAGGAAATCCCGGTCATCCTGCTTGCGGCGAAACGGCACATCTTCGCGCGGCGGCGCGTCCGACAGCGCCTGTTGCCAATCGATGTTGAGCGCCAGTTTTTCCAGCTCGTCGATCTTGTAGCCGGAGGCATACAGCCCGCCGATCACGGCGCCCATGCTGGTGCCGGCGATCGCGTCGATCTGGATACCTTGCTCTTCCAGGGCCTTGAGCACACCGATATGCGCCAGGCCACGGGCGGCGCCGCCGGACAGCACCAGGCCGACCTTTGGGCGTGGTATGTCGACGGCGTGCGCGAGGAGGGGCAGCAGACACAGGAACAGGCAGGACAACAGGCGGCGCATCTTGAATCTCGGGGCTGGACGATAAAGGCGGCTATTATAGCCACCCGATCCTTCGCGCCCGTCATGCCAGGAACCTGTCAAATTATGTCTTCGATCAAACCCGAGGTCGTCATCACGTATTGCACCCAATGCCAGTGGTTGCTGCGCGCCGCGTGGCTGGCCCAGGAGCTGTTGAGCACATTTGCCGATGACCTGGGCAAAGTCTCGCTGGTGCCTGCAACCGGTGGGGCGTTTCAGATCACCTGCGACGGCGTGCAGCTCTGGGAGCGTAAAGCCGATGGCGGTTTTCCCGAAGCCAAGGAGCTTAAAAAGCGCGTACGTGACCAGATCGACCCGGCGCGCGACCTTGGCCACAACGACCGGACGCAATAAAAAAACGGTCACCGCAGCGAACGGCACGGCGACCGTGATTGCTATTTGGCGGTCATCTTTTGCTTGATGAAGCCGACCACCCAGGTCAGCACCAGGCCACCGACACCGCCGCCGGCGATGTTGCCGCCGATGGCCGCGACATCCAGCGGTTCGCCGCCTGAGGTGCCGGTCAGCGCGGCGACGACCTGGCCCAGCAGCAATCCGCCGACGCCACCGAGCAGCGTGTTGAGCCCGGTCCCCAGGCTCTGTTTGGTCATGCCGGCGATATTGCCGCCAATGATGCCGCTGATGATCTGAACCAATACATTGATGAGCATTTCCATGATCAATTCCTGCGTAGCGTTAAGGGAGCGACCCCGCGCCGGCAGCAATGGCGGAACATGCCCTGGCTGTCGTCGAGGAATCGATATCCGTTGAACGACGACAGACTGTTGCGGATGCCAGGAGTATAGATCAGGCGGCTGCGGTGGGCTGTTTGGCCGGGGCGGCGCTGCCCATCAGGCCGGAAATCACGATCGCGACGATGATCAACGCACCGCCCAACAGCATGCGCAGGGTAGGGGTTTCGGCAAACAGCAGCCATGCGGCGGTGATGCCGTAGACCGGCTCCATGGCAAACACCACCGACGCCGTGCGCGCCTTGATGACCGCCAGGCTCGCCACGAACAAGCTGTGGGCCAGGCCGGTGCAGAACACCCCGAGCAGGCCGATCCACAACCAATCCAGCGCGCGCACATCCGCCAGGCCCGGAGCCGCCACCGGCAACAGGCACACCGCTACCACCAGGTTCTGGCACAGTGCCGCCTGCACCGCCGGGATGCGCCCGGAGCCGGCACGGTTGTTCAACGACAACAGGGAAAACAGCAAACCCGAAGCGATGCCCCAGAGCAGACCGCCCGTGGCCTCGCTGGCCAGGTTGAAGTCGGGTGTCACCAGCACCAGGCCGACTGTGACCAGCACCACGAGCAGCCCTTCGTTGGCGCGGATACGTTCGCGAAAAATCAACCCTTCCAGGATCACGGTGAAGGCCGGGAACGCGGTAAAGCCCAGCGTCGCCACCGCTACGCCCGCCACCTTCACCGCGATAAAGAACGTTACCCAGTGGGCCGCCAGCAACACGCCGCTGAGCAGCAGCCGCCGCCCATCGCGGCGCTCAAGGCGCTTCCATGGGGTGCGGCTGGCGAACCGGGCGAACATCGCCAGGGCAAGCACCGCGAACAGCGCCCGGCCGAATACGATGATCGCCGGCGAGGCAGCCGCCAGTTTGCCGAATACGCCGGTGAGGCCAAACATCAATGCGCCGATATGCAGGGCGCCCAGGGCTGTGCGGGGAGTCATTGCGATCCTTCAAACCACGAGAGTGACAGCTCGCAGTCTAGTGGCTTGGGGTGGCGGGCGTCTGTCGTGGGGCTCGCGCGTTTTAGCGCAGGACTCGCACTATGACGAGCGCCGCAAGGTTCCGGGAGACGCGCCGAACTCACGCAACATGGCGGCCGCGAATGCGCTTTGCGAGGCATAGCCGACGCGCTCGGCGATTTCACCGATGGGCAGCGCCGTGTCCTGCAGCAGGCGCCGTGCCTTGTGCAGGCGACGGCTGCGGATGTAGTCCATGGGCGTCTGACCGCACTCGGCGACAAATCGCGCATGCAGGCGTGCCACCGACAGGCCGGCGATGCGCGCCAGGTCGGCCACCTGCAGAGGGTGTGACACGTGCCGCTCGATATGCGCATTGAAGGCTGCATAAGGCAGGCGTCGACCTGGCACGGGCTGGGCCTGCGGATGGTTGAGGCTGGCGAGCAGCAATACCGCGCCTTGCTGCACCATCAGCGGGTCGTCCACCGGGCTCTGGGCGAGCCACTGCACCAGCTGGTGCTGGCGGGCATCCAGGGCCAGGCGCGCCGGCTGGTCAAGCAGCCGGCGGCTGGCGTCCGCGTGCTCGCCCAGAGACTGCACTACCCAGTGTTCGGTGGGTACGTCCAGCACCAGGCAGCGACTGCCATCGCGACTGCCACAGGCATGGTGGGCGGAGTAGGGCAGCACCATCACGCTGCTCTCGCGCACCTGGCTGCCATGACCATCGACCTCCAGGTCCAGATGGCCGGACAGCCCGAACACCAGTTGCGCATGCTCATGGCTGTGGGCGATGGGCGCTTCGAGGTAGTGGCGTAGGGTGAGGGACGGTCTCATCACGGTCTCCTGGGCGGCGAGGCGCCAGTCTACAACGCATCGCGGGCGCCGGTCGCTGTCATCAGACTGACCCACACTTGTCATGGGGCATTAACCGCCATGGCGCAAGCTCGCGAAAACACCGTCGAGGGATGCCCATGACCAGTGCCGAGTTCGCCAAGCCCAGCCGCAAGCAACGGGTGCGTACCCTGTGGATCTCCGATGTGCATCTGGGCACCCGGGATTGCCAGGCTGAACATCTCTCGCAGTTTCTCAAGGGCTACCATGCCGACAAGGTCTATCTGGTGGGCGACATTATCGACGGCTGGAAAATGCGCGGCGGCATGTACTGGCCCCAGGCGCATACCAACGTGATCCGCCGTCTGCTGACCATGGCCAAGCGTGGCACTGAGGTGATCTACGTCACCGGTAACCACGATGAATTCCTGCGCCGTTATTCCAAGCTGATCCTGGGCAATATCCAGTTGGTCGACGAAGCCGTGCATGTGACCGCCGATGGTCGCCACCTGCTGGTGATTCACGGCGACCAATTTGACGTGATTACCCGTTATCACCGCTGGCTGGCGTTTCTCGGCGACTCAGCCTACGAATTTACCCTCACCTTGAACCGCTGGTTAAACCACTGGCGCGCGCGCTATGGTTATGGCTACTGGTCGCTGTCGGCGTATCTCAAGCATAAGGTCAAGACGGCGGTGAGTTTCATCAGCGATTTTGAAGAAGCGATCGCCCATGAAGTGACGCGGCGTGAACTGCATGGGGTGGTGTGCGGGCATATCCACCACGCGGAGATTCGCAAGGTGGGCGAGGTGGATTACCTCAACTGCGGGGACTGGGTGGAGTCGTGCACGGCGTTGATTGAACATTGGGATGGCAGTATCGAGTTGTATCGGCTGGCGGACGCCCAGGCCAAAGAAGCGCAACTGAAGGCCGAGGTGGCTCAGGCACACATTCTGTAACTTCAGATCGCCATCGGGGGCAAGCTCCCTCCCACATTGGAATGCGACCAAATGGGGGAGGGGGCTTGCCCCCGATAGCGGTGTATCAGTCAACCGGTGACTGACTTAGATGCGCAGTGTTCAGTTGCAGACGTCGGCAATCGCCTCGGCCAGCAACGCCAAGCGTGTCGCATCAATCCCAGCCACATTGGCCCTTCCCGAACTGACCATATACACGCTGTGCTTCTCGCGCAGTTGCTTGACCTGCTCGGCACTCAGGCCGGTATAGGAAAACATCCCGCGTTGCGCGCCAATGTGCGCGAACCGCTCGGATAAACCGTGAGGTGTCAGAGCCTCCACCAGCCCGGAGCGCAACTGCGCAATGCGCGCCCGCATGGCTTCGACTTCCTCACTCCACTGCTGTTTCAGCTGGGCATCGCCGAGGATGGTCGCCACCACCGCCGCGCCGTGATCCGGCGGGGTCGACCACAGATTGCGCGCGATGTTGGCCAATTGGCTGCGCACATCCGTGAGCTTCTCGGCATCCGCCGCACATACAATCAGCGCGCCGACACGGTCGCGATAGAGGCCGAAGTTCTTCGAGCAGGAACTGGTGATCAGCACTTCCGACAGTTCGGCGGCAAACAGGCGCACGGCCCACGCGTCCTGCTCCAGGCCATCGCCGAAGCCCTGGTAGGCGAAGTCGATCAGCGGCAGCAGGTGCCGTTCGCGCACGATCTCCAACACCCGGCGCCAATCGTCGTGGGACAGATCGAAGCCGGTCGGGTTATGACAGCAGGCATGGAGCAGCACCACATCGCCTTGCGGCACGGTGGCGAGGGTGGCCAGCATCGCCGCCACATCCAGGCGGTTATCGGCGCCCACGTAGGGGTAATGGCTGACCTTGAGCCCGGCCTTGGCGAAGATGGTTTCGTGGATCGGCCAGGTCGGGTTGCTCAGCCAGACACCACGGCCCGGCAGGTTGGCGGCGATAAAGTCGGCACTCAAACGCAGCGCGCCGGTGCCGCCCGGCGTCTGGGTCGCGCCGGCACGCCGCCCGTGCAACAGCGCGGAGTCGGCGCCCAGCACCAGCTCGCTGATCAGTTGGCCGAACGCGGCGTCACCGTGACCGCCGATGTAGGTCTTGGTGGTTTGCCGGTCTACCAGGCGCTGTTCGGCAAGTTTTACCGACGGCGGAATCGGCGTCAGGCCCTGGTCGTCCTTGTACACGCCCACGCCCAGGTCGAACTTGTTCGGATTGGCATCCTGGGCGTACAGGTCCATCAGCCCCAGGATCGGATCGCCGGGCACGCGGCCAATGGCGTTGAAATGCATTACTTGCGGCCCTCGGCGGTCTTGGCCACTTCATCGGTGCGCGCGGCCATGATGAAGTCGTTGCGGTGCAGGCCCTTGATGGAGTGGCTCCACCAGGTCACGGTGACTTTGCCCCATTCAGTCAGCAGGCCAGGGTGATGGCCTTCGGCTTCGGAGATCTCACCCATGGCGTTGGTAAAGGCCAGGGCAAACTTGAAGTTCTTGAACAGGAAAACCTTTTCCAGCTGCATCACGCCGTCACGCACCTCGATGTTCCAGTCGGGGATCTGCTTGATCAGCACCGGCAGTTCTTCGTCGCTGACTTGCGGGGCATCGGCGCGGCAGGCTTCGCAGTGGGCTTGGTTCAAGGTGGTCATGTGCAAGTGTCCTGAATTCGAATAGGTAGAGGTCAGTGGCGTTACCCTAAAGCAACGCGCGGCCAGGGAACAGACTCACCTGGCCTTAAAAGGCGCGGTTCAAGCGGCCTTTGGTTTGGGCGCAAATTTCGGCGCATGCAGACCCAACTGCATGCCGCGCTCGACCATGCCCATGATGTCTTCCTGCGCCACCTCGAACAGACGCTTGAGGTCAGGCAGCACGAAGTACAGCGGTTGCAGGATGTCGATGCGGTACGGCGTGCGCATCGCTTCCAACGGGTCGAAGGCTTGATGCTCGGGCTCGGAGGACAGGCTGTACACCGTCTCCTTGGGCGACGACAGAATCCCGCCGCCGTAGATGCGCCGGCCGGCCGGGGTATCTACCAGACCGAACTCGATGGTCATCCAGTACAGGCGCGCCAGGTAGACCCGTTGCTCCTTGGTCGCCGCCAGGCCGAGCTTGCCGTAAGTGTGGGTGAATTCGGCGAACCAGGGGTTGGTCAGGAGCGGGCAGTGGCCGAAGATCTCGTGGAAAATATCCGGCTCTTGCAGGTAGTCCAATTCTTCACGGGTGCGAATAAAAGTGGCCACCGGAAACTGTTTGCTGGCGAGTAATTCGAAAAAAGTCTGGAAGGGAATCAGCGCCGGCACGCGGGCGACCTGCCAGCCGGTGGTCTCGGGCAACACCTGGTTGATCTCGCCCAGTTGCGGAATGCGGTCAAGGGGCAGACCGAGCTTGTCGATGCCGTCCAGGTATTCCTGACAGGCGCGGCCCTCAATCACCTTCAACTGACGTGTGATCAGGGTGTTCCACACCGCATGTTCTTCCGGCGGGTAGTGGATAAAACCTTGCGCGTCGGGCTCGCGGGCCACGTAGTGCGTCTGCTTCATACGGCTCTCCTGCTAGGCATTCATTCTTGTTATGTCCTGCGATGGGTCTATTGATAACCCGTTCAGGCTTGCGTGCCAGCCACCTGCTGCGCGCCTGCGTAGGAATATTTACTGATATTCGTAAACTAATCGTTACGCACACGCCGTTGCGCGCAGTGTCGGGCTGGGAAATGTGCCTGGACTGTCACATAATCTTGACGACTATCTGCGCCCAGCGACAAAAAGCCGCGGCGCCTCCCCACTTTTCGGGCCTCTTTCATGCGTATCAAAGTGCATTGCCAGAACCGCATCGGCATCCTGCGGGACATTCTCAACCTGTTGGTGGAATACGGCGTCAACGTCGCCAAGGGCGAGGTCGGCGGCGAGCACGGCAATGCCATCTACCTGTTCTGCCCGAACCTGGTGAATATGCAGTTTCAAGCCCTGCGCCCGCAGTTCGAAGCGATTGCCGGGGTGTTCGGCGTCAAGCGGGTCGGGCTGATGCCCAGCGAGCGGCGACACATGGAACTCAACGCCTTGCTGGGCGCGCTGGAGTTTCCGGTGCTGTCGATCGACATGGGCGGCTCCATCGTGGCGGCCAACCGCGCAGCGGCGCAGTTACTCGGCGTGCGGGTCGATGAGGTGCCCGGTATCCCGCTGTCGCGCTACGCCGAGGATTTCGATTTGCCGGAACTGGTGCGCGCCAGCAAGTCGCGGATCAACGGCTTGCGGGTCAAGGTCAAGGGCGACGTGTTCCTGGCGGATATCGCGCCGCTGCAATCCTCCGAGCACGATGACAGTGAAGCCATGGCCGGTGCCGTGCTGACCCTGCACCGCGCTGACCGCGTCGGCGAGCGTATCTACAATGTGCGCAAGCAGGAGCTGCGCGGGTTTGACAGTATTTTCCAAAGCTCCAAGGTCATGGCTGCGGTGGTGCGTGAAGCACGCCGTATGGCCCCGTTGGACGCCCCTCTATTAATAGAAGGCGAAACCGGTACCGGCAAGGAACTGTTGGCCCGCGCCTGCCACTTGGCCAGTCCGCGCGGGCAATCGCCGCTGATGGCGCTCAATTGCGCCGGCCTGCCCGAGTCGATGGCCGAGACCGAACTGTTCGGTTACGGCCCCGGTGCCTTCGAAGGCGCGCGGGCCGAAGGCAAGTTGGGGCTGTTGGAGCTGACTGCGGGCGGTACGTTGTTTCTGGATGGCGTAGGTGAAATGAGCGCGCGCCTGCAGGTGAAATTGCTGCGCTTTTTGCAGGACGGTTGCTTCCGTCGTGTCGGCAGTGACGAGGAGGTCTACCTGGATGTGCGGGTGATCTGCGCCACCCAGGTGGATCTGTCCGAACTCTGCGCGCGCGGCGAATTCCGCCAGGACCTTTATCACCGCCTCAATGTGCTGTCGCTGCACATCCCGCCGCTGCGCGAATGCCTCGACGGCCTCGCGCCGCTGGTGGAGCACTTTCTCGACCAGGCCAGCCGCCAGATTGGCTGCCCGCTGCCCAGGTTGGCGCCGGCGGCGATGGATCGCCTCAGCCATTACCATTGGCCGGGCAATGTGCGGCAGCTGGAAAACGTGCTGTTTCAGGCGGTGTCGTTGTGCGAGGGCGGCACGGTCAAGGCTGAGCATATTCGCTTGCCGGATTACGGCGTGCGTCAGCCGCTTGGCGATTTTTCCCTGGAGGGCAGCTTGGAGGCGATCGTCGGGCGTTTCGAGAAGGCGGTGCTGGAGAGCCTGTACGCCGAGCACCCGAGCAGTCGGCAATTGGGCAAGCGACTGGGGGTATCCCACACCACCGTCGCCAACAAATTGCGCGATTACGACATCTTCAAGACCGAAAAATAATCAACTGGCACAGCGGGGGCACAAATGAGGGAGGGGCAAGCCTCCTCCCACATGGGTTCTCTGTCACCCGTAGCCCGGGTACTTGCCGTAAGCGGCATAAGTCCGCCGTTTTTTCGACTCCCACCCCGGCGCCTTTATTGAGGCTTGCCGCCAAACCCCCGTCCCGCCTGGACTTTCCTGACTTTTCAAAAGTTGGTTCGCTAATTGCTTAAGCCTCATCAGTACAGCGGTGGGCGGCAAGCGTCCGTCAGAAAGAGGAAAGAGCGTGGACAAGTACCTTTACGTGGCAATGACCGGCGCCAGCCAGAATGCTCTGGCGCAGAAGGCCCATGCCAACAACCTGGCGAACATTTCCACCAACGGTTTCCAACGTGACCTTGAGCAGGCGCGTTCGATGCCGGTGTTTGGTGACAGCTTTCCGGCGCGGGCTTTTGCCATGACCGAGCGTCCCGCCACCGACTTCAGCCCCGGCGCGATGATCGAGACAGGGCGCGACCTCGACGTGGCCGTCAACGGCAACGGCTGGATGGCCGTGCAGACCCCGGACGGCGGCGAAGCTTATGTGCGCAGCGCCAGCATGAACGTGGACGCCCTGGGCGTGCTGCGTGCCGGTAACGGCATGCCGATCATGGGCAACGGTGGCCCGATCGCGGTGCCGCCGCAGCAGAAAATCGAAGTCGGCGCCGACGGCACCATCAGCATCCGCGCCATGGGCGAAGGCCCGCGGGTAATGGCCGAAGTGGACCGCATCAAGCTGGTTCAGCCGGACTTGAAGAACATGAATAAAGGCCTGGATGGCACCATCCATACCAAGGATGGCCAACCGGCCCAGGCCGATGCGGGCGTCAGGCTGACCTCGGGGTTCCTGCAGGCGAGCAACGTCAATGCCGTGGAAGAGATGACGGCGGTGCTGGCGCTTTCCAAACAGTTCGAGCTGCACGTCAAGATGATGAACAGCGCCAAGGAAGACGACCAGGCCATGACGCGCGTCATGCAGATGAGCTGATTGCGGTTTCACTGAACCACTAATTTTGCAGCGCAGCGCCAACAAACAGGCGCACGAAGGAGAACGATATGCTTCCGGCTCTATGGGTTGCCAAAACCGGTCTGTCCGCCCAGGACACCAACCTGACCACCATTTCCAACAACTTGGCCAACGTGTCGACCACGGGTTTCAAACGTGACCGCGCCGAGTTCCAGGACTTGCTCTATCAGATCAAGAAACAGCCGGGCGCCCAGTCGACCCAGGACAGCGAGTTGCCGTCGGGCCTGCAACTGGGTACCGGTGTACAGATCGTCGGCACCCAGAAGAATTTCAGCGCCGGTAACCTGCAACAGACCGGCCAGCCGCTGGACATGGCCATCAACGGCCGTGGCTTCTTCCAGATCCTGCAACCGGACGGCACTACTTCCTACACCCGTGACGGCACATTCCACCTGGACTCCAACGGTCAGATCGTTACCGCCAACGGGTTTGCCCTGGAACCGGCGATTGTGGTGCCGGCCGATGCCAAGACTTTCACCGTCGGCAACGATGGCACCGTGTCCATCACCGTGGCCGGCAACCCGGCCTCGCAGGTGATCGGCAACCTGCAGACCGCCGACTTCATCAACCCGGCGGGCCTGCAGGCAACGGGCAACAACCTGTTCCTGGAAACCGCCTCCAGCGGCGCGCCACAGATCGGCACCCCTGGCCTGAACGGTTTCGGCACCACGCTGCAAAGCACCCTGGAAACCTCCAACGTCAGCACCGTGGAAGAGATGGTCAACATGATCACCACCCAGCGCGCTTACGAGATGAACTCCAAGGTGATCTCCACCGCCGACCAGATGCTCTCGTTCGTAACGCAGAATCTGTAATCAAGTCTATGGGGCGCCCTGACGGCGCCTGCAACACCGTGAGGTAAGGGTCATGAATCGCTATGTTTCCGTTCTGGCATTGAGTGGGATCGCCGTGCTCGCGGGCTGTGTCGCCCCGACGCCAAAACCCAATGACCCGTACTACGCGCCGGTGTTGCCACGCACACCGCTGCCGGCGGCGGCCAACAACGGCTCGATCTACCAGGCCGGTTTCGAACAGAACCTGTACAGCGACCGCAAGGCCTTCCGGGTCGGTGACATCATCACCATTACCCTGAACGAGAAGACCCAGGCCAGCAAGAACGCCAACTCCCAGGTCGGCAAGACCAGCAAGGCAGGGATTGGCCTGACCTCGTTGTTCGGTGCCATTCCCAACACCAACAACCCGCTGGGTGACGGCGACTTGAGCCTGAATGCCGGCTACAGCGGCGATCGCGCCACCAACGGCAAGAGCGCGGCGGGGCAGGGCAACAGCCTGACGGGGTCGATCACCGTGACGGTGGCCGACGTGTTGCCCAACGGCATCATCGCCGTGCGCGGTGAGAAGTGGATGACCCTCAACACCGGCGACGAGCTGGTGCGGATTGCCGGCATGGTGCGTGCCGACGATATCTCCACCGATAACACTGTGCCGTCGACCCGCATTGCCGACGCGCGTATTACCTACTCCGGCACCGGCGCGTTTGCCGACGCGAGCCAGCCGGGCTGGTTCGACCGGTTCTTCCTCAGCCCGCTGTTCCCTTTCTAGGTGGCCACTTTGAAATTCAAACAGCTGATGGCGGCGGCACTCCTGCTCTCCTTGAGCGCTGTCGCCCAGGCCGAGCGCTTGAAGGACATCGCCAGTATTTCCGGCGTGCGCTCCAACCAGTTGATCGGCTATGGCCTGGTGGTGGGGCTCAACGGTACGGGTGACCAGACCACCCAGACCCCGTTTACCCTGCAGACCTTCAACAACATGCTCTCGCAGTTCGGCATTAAAGTGCCGCCGGGGTCGGGCAACGTGCAGCTTAAAAACGTCGCGGCGGTGTCGATCAGTGCCGATTTGCCGGCGTTCTCCAAGCCGGGCCAGGTGGTGGACATCACGGTATCGTCCATCGGTAACTCCAAAAGCCTGCGCGGCGGTACCTTGCTGATGACGCCCCTCAAGGGTATTGACGGCAATGTCTACGCCATCGCCCAGGGCAACCTGGTGGTGGGCGGGTTCGACGCCGAAGGTCGCGACGGTTCCAAGATCACCGTCAACGTGCCATCGGCCGGTCGCATCCCCGGCGGGGCCACGGTGGAACGCACCGTGCCCAGCGGTTTCAATCAGGGCAACAGCCTGACCTTGAACCTCAACCGCTCGGATTTCACCACCGCCAAGCGCGTGGTCGACAAGGTCAATGACATGCTCGGCCCAGGCGTTGCCCAGGCCATCGACGGCGGTTCGATCCGCGTGACCGCGCCGCTGGACCCAAGCCAGCGCGTGGACTACCTGTCCATTCTGGAAAACCTGGAAGTCGATCCAGGCCAGGCGGTGGCCAAAGTCATCATCAACTCGCGTACCGGTACCATTGTGATCGGCCAGAACGTCAAGGTTTCGCCGGCGGCGGTGACCCACGGCAGCCTGACGGTGACCATCACCGAAGACCCGATCGTCAGCCAGCCTGGGCCGTTGTCCAACGGCCAGACGGCGGTGGTGCCACGCTCGCGGGTCAACGCTCAGCAAGAAGCCAAGCCGATGTTCAAATTCGGCCCCGGCACCACCCTGGACGAAATTGTCCGCGCGGTGAACCAGGTGGGCGCGGCGCCCGGCGACTTGATGGCGATCCTTGAAGCTTTGAAACAGGCCGGCGCCTTGCAGGCCGACCTGATCGTCATCTGAGGCCATGGCCATGGATATGCATAAAAGCGGAATCAGCAGCACGGCGGACTCGGGGTCTTACTCCGACCTGAACCGGCTTAACCAGCTCAAGGTCGGTGACAAGAACAGCGAAGGCAACATGCGCAAAGTGGCGCAGGAGTTCGAGTCGCTGTTCCTGAGCGAAATGCTCAAATCCATGCGGTCGGCTACCGAAGCGCTGGGCAAAGACAACCCGATGAACACCCCGGCGGCCAAGCAGTACCAGGAAATGTACGACCAGCAACTGGCGGTCTCGCTGTCCCGCGAGGGCGGCGGCATTGGCCTGGCCGACGTGCTGATGCGCCAGATGCAGAAGACCAAACCGGTGGACGCGCAGGCGGCTACATTGCAGGGGCCTGCAGCGGCCGAAGCGGTCAAGAAAGTCGATGTGCCGACCGAGATCGCCGCCGGTACCCAGGCCGACGGTCCGCTTGGACGCTCCAATGGCCAACGTCCGCTGTGGGCGTTCCGTGTCGCCGAGCCTCAAGCCGGCGCCGCAGCCAGCCACGGCAACGACATGGAACTGATGAACCAGCGCCGCATTGCCTTGCCGAGCAAGCTGACCGGTCGGCTGTTGGCCGGCATCGTGCCGAGCGCCCAGGTTGCCACCGAGGCCAAGGCCGCGCCGCTGCGCAACAGCGCCTTGCAGGACAACGTGATCAACAGCGGCGCACGCAGCGTTGCCGCGGCCAACGGCAGCATGCAGGTCTATGGCCGCGCCGTGGCCCAACCACCGTTGGCGCCGCCCAAGAAGGCGTTTAGCTCCCAGGACGAATTTGTCGCCACCATGCTGCCGATGGCCGAAGCGGCCGCCAAGCGTATCGGCATCGATCCGAAGTACCTGGTGGCCCAGGCCGCCCTGGAAACCGGTTGGGGCAAATCGGTGATGCGTGCCCAGGACGGAACCAGCAGCCACAACCTGTTCGGCATCAAGGCCGGCAAGAGCTGGCAGGGCGGCCAGGCACGTGCGATTACCAGCGAGTTTCGCGATGGGGCGATGGTCAAGGAGACCGCGCAGTTCCGCTCCTACGATTCCTATCAGGACAGCTTCCACGACCTGGTGACGTTGCTGCAAAGCAATGATCGCTATAAAGACGTGGTGAAATCGGCCGATAACCCAGAACGCTTTGTACGCGAGTTGCAAAAGGCGGGGTACGCCACCGACCCTAACTACGCCAACAAGATTTCGCAGATCGCCAATTCGATGAACAGTTACCAGAATTACGCCGCCGCGGGCGCGACCACTCTTTTATAAGGTCTGAACCATGAGTTTGCTCAATATCGGGATGTCGGGGCTTAACGCCGCTCAAGGATCGTTGTCGGTCTTGAGTAACAACATCGCCAACGCCAATACCGCAGGCTATTCGCGTCAGCAGACCACGCAAAGCGCGAACGCCGTGAACCAGTTCGGCGGCGTGTACATCGGCAGCGGTACCACTCTGGCCGATGTGCGCCGGGTGTATAACGAATTTCTGGACACTGCTTATCAGAACAGCACCGCGCTCAACGGCGATGCCAAGGCTTATCAGGATCAGGTCAGTGCTATCGACAAGACCTTATCGGACAAGACGACCGGCATGTCGGCGGTGCTCAGTTCGTTTTTTGCCGCGGTGCAGACGGCGGCAAGCAACCCAAGCGACGTGACCGCCCGCCAGGTGATGATCACCAACGCTCAGACGTTGAGCAATCGCTTCAACGCGATTTCCTCGCAGTTGAGCCAGCAGAAAGAGACCATCAATGGTCAGTTGACTTCAATGAGCGATCAGGTCAACCAATTGACTGCCTCGATTGCCTCGCTCAACAAGCAGATCAATCAGGCGCAGGGTTCGACCAACACCACACCCGCCAACCTGCTCGACTCCCGCGCCGAGGCCGTGCGTTCTCTCAACGAATTGATCGGCGTGACCGCAGTCGAAAAGAATGGCGTGTTCAGTGTCAGCACCGGCAGTGGTCAGTCCCTGGTCCTGGGCGACCAGTTCAGCACCATTTCCGCCGTGCCGAGCAGAGGCGATACCAGCCAGTACACCATTGAGCTGAATGCACCCGGCGGCACCAAGCTCGATCTAGGCAACGTGATCAGCGGCGGTAGCATCGGTGGCCTGTTGCGTTATCGCAGCGATGCGCTGATCCCGGCGATCAATGACCTGGGCCGCATTGCAGTGACGACGGCTGATGTGGTCAACAGTCAGCTGGGCCAGGGCCTGGACCTCAACGGTGAGTTCGGCTCCTCGTTGTTCACGGACATTAACAGTGCGTCGGCCGTTGCCCTGCGTAGCCAGGCTGCCCAAGGCAATCTCGGTAATGGCGCCTTGGGCGTGACGATCAAAGACACCAGCAAGCTGACCAATTACGATTACAAGGTTTCCTTCAACGACAGCACCGACCTCACCAAGGCGACCGTGCTGCGTTCCGACGGCAAGGCCATGGGGGTTTACGACCTCAGCGCCACGCCGCCGCCGGTCATTGATGGGTTCACGCTGGCGGTCAAGAGTGGTGCGGTCCAGGCCGGTGACAGCTTCAAGGTCAGCCCCACAGCTAACGGCGCGAAGGAAATCGGCACCGTTCTCACCGACCCTACCAAGCTCGCTTTTGCCGCGCCGCTGCTGGGCGAAGCCAGCAAAACCAACCAGGGCACCGGCAACTTCACACCGCCGGCGCTGACCGTACCCCTGGATATCCAGGGCGGCGCCGCCACTGCTCAGTTGCGCGTCGGCATTGAAAACTCGATGCCGGTGAAGATGGTGTTCGGCAAGCCCGCGGCAGATGGCACCCAGCCGTATAAGCTCAATGATTCCCAGGGTAATCCGATCGGCAGCGGGACTATCGTTCCGGGGCAGGGCAACAAAGTCACCATTAATGTGCCGATGCGCGATGCCAGCGGCGCATTGGTAGTGCCGGCCACCAGTTTCAGTTTTGATACCACGGTGGGCGGGGTGCCAGCGGATGGTGACAGCACTTCCTTCTCGTTCAATGCCGGCGGCAAGTCGGACAACCGCAATGCGTTGCAACTGTTGAATCTGCAGACCAAGGCAACCATTGGCACGGCGGCTGATGGCACCGGCGGCACCAGCCTGGTAGGGGCCAACAGTAAGCTGGTGTCGACCGTCGGTGCCAAGGCTGCTGCGGCCGGCACCGACACCAGCGCCACCGGCGCGCTGTTAACCGCCAATAAAAACGCGCGCAATTCGGTGTCCCAGGTCAACCTGGATGAAGAGGCCGGTGACATGATCAAGTTCCAGCAGTACTACACCGCGTCGTCGCAGATCATCAAGGCTGCGCAAGAAACCTTCAGCACGCTGATCAATAGTCTTTAAGGGAGCCAGGGACGATGCGCATTTCTACCCAGCAGTATTTCGAGACCAGTTCCACCAAGTACTCGAACAACTATTCCGGCGTGGTGAAAGCCCAGGACCAGGCCAGCAGCGGCGTGCGCGTGCAAACCGCCGCGGATGACCCGGTGGCGGCGGCACGTTTGTTGATGCTGCAGCAGCAGAAAGACATGCTGACCCAGTACAACGGCAATATCACCAGCCTCAAGGACAAGCTGACCAACGAAGAGAGCGTGCTGGGCGCGATCAGCGATGCCATGCAGCGCGCCACTGAATTGGCGCTGCGTGCCGGTGGTTCGGTCAGCGACGCGGATCGACGCTCGATCGCCAGCGAAGTGGGGGCGATCGAGGATCAGGTGCTGGGTTTGCTCAACAGCAAAGACTCTTCCGGTAACTATCTGTTTTCCGGCTCCAAAACCCAGACTCCGCCTTATACGCGTAACAACGATGGGACCTACAGCTATCAGGGTGATGAAACACCGCTGAGCCTGCAGGTTTCCAATACGCTGACGATCAACGCCGGCGATACCGGCAAGACTGTCCTGGAAGGCGCGGCCAACTCGGGTCGTACCCAGGCCCCGTGGCTGGCGCCGGTGCCTCAGACGGTGCCGCCGACTGTCAACGACAACAAGGTGGCCCTGTCCGCCGGCCTGGTCACGTCGAGCGCTGACTACTCGAATAAATTTGCCGATGGCCAGCCATACAAGCTCACGTTCACCAGCAGTACGCAATTTAAGGTGGAGGATAAAAACGGTACCGATATCACTTCCGAAATCCCCGGCAACGGCACGTTCGATGCCTCCAAAGAAGGCAGCTCCAGCGTTGCGCTGCGTGGTGTGAAGTTCGATATCACCCTGAAGCTGGGCGACGATGTCGCGCCAGGCGCGCCCTCCGATGCGCTGGTCAAGGACCGTACGTTCAGCCTGGAGTCCAAACCCGACACCTTCAGCGTCTCGCGCACGCCGAGCAACGCCTCAAACGCCCAACTGACCGGGGCTCGTGTGTCAAACCAGACGGACTATGCCAGCACCTTTCCAACCAACAGCGGCGCGATCATCAAGTTCACCAGTGCCACGGCCTATGAGGTGTATGCCCAGCCGTACACCACCGACAGCAAGACCATTGCCACCGGTGATACCGGTGGCGGTACCACGGTGACAGCGGCCGGCGTGACCTTCGATGTGAGTGCCGGGCCACCGCAGCCGGGTGATCAGTTCTCCGTCGGGGCCAACACCCAGAAGACCCAGAATGCACTCGATACCCTGGGGCAGTTGCGTCATGCCCTGGAGCTGCCGGCCGATGGCAACCCGGCGGCGACCGTCAAGCTGAAGGACGTACTGGATACGTCCATCGCCAACCTGGCCAATTCGACGTCCCAGATCGTCAACGTGCGGGGCTCCATCGGTGCGCGAGGCCAGGCGTTGACTATCCAGTCCGACGAAAACGCCAGCATTGGTATCGCCAACACCAGCACGATGAGCGACTTGGCCAACATCGACATGGGCGAGGCGGCAATCAACCTGTCGCTGCAGCAGACCATGCTGCAAGCCTCGCAACTGGCGTTCGTGAAGATCTCGCAGTTGAGCCTGTTCAATAAGATGTAATTTCAGCGCGTGAACGCCGCGGCCCAGCCTGGAAACAGGTTGGGCCGCAGTCGTTTTTGGGGCTCAATTGTTTAAAGGTTTTGCATAAACCGCAGAAAATTGAGTGACCTGTGAGTCATAAAGCGCATCTTCACTGTATCGTGTGAAAAGGATAAGTCGTCACAGGGTCCTTGCGGGGCGGCTTTCAGCGAGATTTTTATGGGGTTACCCCCTTTATTGTCAGCACCCCAGGCGTCGGCCTTGGGGTGTTCTCCAGCTATTTAGTATTGGGAAGCCACAATGATTGGCATAAAAAGCATCGCCAGTTACGTGCCGGCGGACGGTATCGATAACTACGCCCAGGGTGCCAAATTCGCCAAGGATGAAGAGTTCATCATTGGCAAGATCGGTTCGGCGTTCCTGCCGCGCAAGGAAGCCGCGCAGGAAACCTCCGATCTGTGTGTCGAAGCGGTCAACGCCTTGTTTGCCAACAACCCGGATCTCAAGCGCGAGTCGATTGACGCGCTGATCGTCGTGACCCAGAACGGCGACGAGGAGGGCTTGCCCCATACCGCCGCTATCGTCCAGGACAAACTGGGCCTGCCGACCCACGTCGCCGCGTTCGATATTTCCCTGGGCTGCTCCGGTTACGTCTACGGCATCTACGCGATGAAGGGCTTCATGGAAGCCACCGGCCTGAAAAACGGCCTGTTGATCACCGCCGACCCGTATTCGAAGATTGTCGACCCGGAAGATCGCAACACCACCATGCTGTTCGGCGATGCCGCCACCGCGACCTGGATGGGCGAAGACGCTTCGTGGCAGCTGGGCAAGTCCAAGTTCGGCACCGACGGTTCCGGCGCGCCGCACCTGAAGGTCAGCGACGGCGTGTTCTTCATGAACGGTCGGCAGGTGTTCAACTTTGCCCTGCTCAAGGTGCCGGCGCATTTGCACGAGCTGCTCAATGAATCGGAGCTCAAGGCCGATGACATCGATGCGTTCTGCATTCACCAGGGCAGTGCGGCGATTGTCGACGCGGTGGCCCGTCGTTTCGAAGACGCACCGGTGGACAAGTTCATCAAGGACATGGTCGAGACCGGCAACACTGTGTCGTCGAGCATTCCGTTGCTGCTGGAAAAGCACGTGATGGACGCCACCTGGAAGCGCGTGGCGATCAGTGGTTTCGGTGTGGGCCTGTCGTGGGGATCGGCGATTCTCTATCGACCGTGACGTTTCAGTAGACGGCTTCTCTGGTAAATGCAAACGCCGATGATTGAAAAATCATCGGCGTTTTTTATTTGGCGCCAAAAAAGCCCGTGAAATCGACGCTGGGGCTCGGGCTAAACCCTTGAATTGCAAGGGGTGGCACCACGCCAGTAAAAAAAATCAAAAAAACCCTCAAGCAACCGGCTACCACGACGATAACTATTACGTAGGTTCTCTAGGCCACACCCGGCAGTTGCCAGGGCCGGAAGCCGCAGTATCCATCCAACGAGGATTTCGTCATGGCTTTAACAGTAAACACCAACATTGCTTCCGTCTCCACTCAGGGCAACCTGAACAAAGCTGGCACCGCCCTGGCCACTTCCATGCAGCGCCTGTCTTCGGGCCTGCGTATCAACAGCGCTAAAGACGACGCTGCCGGCCTGGGTATCGCTACCCGTATGACCAGCCAGATCAACGGCCTGGGTCAAGCAGTGAAGAACGCCAACGATGGTATCTCCATCGCGCAGACCGCTGAAGGCGCAATGCAGGCTTCGACCGACATTCTGCAAAAAATGCGTACCCTGGCTCTGTCCTCGGCTACCGGCTCCCTGAGCACCGACGACCGTAAGTCGAACAACGACGAATACCAGGCTCTGACTTCGGAACTGACCCGTATCTCGCAAACCACCACTTTCGGTGGCCAGAAACTGCTGGACGGTTCGTACGGTACCAAAGCCATCCAGGTTGGCGCCAACGCTAACGAAACCATCAACGTCAGCCTGGACAACGTTGCGGCCAACAACATTGGTTCGCAGCAAGTCAAGAGCATTGGCATCACCCCAGGTGCCGGTGTTGCTGGCGGCGCAATCGCTGTAACCGGTAACGGCCAGACTAGCAGCGTCACCGTAGCGGCTGCTGCTTCGGCCAAAACCATCGCTGCCCAACTGAACGGCGCCATCGGTGGCCTGGGCGCTACCGCCAGCACAGAAGCTCAGTTCGTGGTCGGCGCAGGTGCTGCTACTGCTCCTGCTTCGTTCACCATGACCGTTGGCGGCCAAGCCACTACGTTCGTCGGCGTGACCGATACCGCCAGCCTGGCTGACCAGCTGAAGTCCAACTCCGCCAAACTGGGTATCAGCGTTAACTACGATGAGTCCAAAGGCACCCTGTCGGTTAAATCCGACACCGGTGAAAACCTGGCCTTCAGCGCTTCGACCGCTGCCGGTACCATCACTGTCGCCACCAAAGACGGTTCGGGTACCTACGGCACTGCTACCGCCCTGGCTGACGGCATCATCGCTACCGGTGCTGTGAACCTGAACTCCTCCAAGGGCTACTCCCTGGAAGGCGCTGGTGTGACTGGTATCTTCGGTGCCGGTACTTCGGCTGCTTCGGCCAAGACCACCGTGTCGCAAACCGACGTGACCGACGCCACCAAGGCACAGAACGCTGTGTCCGTGATCGACCAGGCTATCGCTTCCATCTCCAGCGCCCGTTCGGGTCTGGGTGCTGTTCAGAACCGTCTGACCAGCACTGTGGATAACCTGACCAACATCCAGAAAAACACCACTGCTGCCCGTAGTACTGTTCAGGACGTCGACTTCGCTTCCGAAGCCGCTGAGCTGACCAAGCAGCAAACCCTGCAGTCGGCTTCGACCGCGATCCTGTCGCAGGCTAACCAACTGCCATCCGCTGTACTGAAGCTGCTTCAGTAATTCAAGCGCTTGGTAGCTGACGGAAGGGCGCGTTTACGTGCCCTTTCGTCTTTTCCAATCAGAGGAGATTGGGCATGGACATGAACGTAAATTTGAACTTGTCTTATCCGTCGCTCGCCCCTCAAGGCGCTGTGGCCCCTGTGGTTGTGGATAAAGACAAAAGCAAGGTTGAAGCGACTGCACCAACCCCGGATAAGGCCAAACCTGGCGATCTGGAAAAAGCGGTCACCGACATTAAAGAATTCGTACAAGCGGCCCAGCGTAATCTGGATTTTTCCATTGATGATTCCACTCACAGGGTCGTGGTCAAGGTCATTGCCACCGACACCGGTGAAGTGATCCGCCAGATCCCATCGGAAACGGCCTTGAAATTGGCGCAGAGCTTGTCCAGCGCCAGTCATGTGCTGTTTGACGACAAGGCTTGAGCTGGCATGAAACTTGTTGCTGCTACTGTCTGATGCGTAATTCGTCAAGATAACGGCAGCCACCGGACTAGGAGAAAGATGATGGCGGGTACAACGATTACTGGCGTGGGGTCTGGTTTCGACACCCAGGCAATTGTGAAATCCCTGGTGGATGCCGAACGCGCGCCGAAGCAGGCGCAGATCAACGCACAGTCGCAAAAGGCAACGACCCAGCTGTCGTCGATCGGCAAGATCCAGGCCGCGCTGGATGCGTTCCGCGGCGCGCTGGACAGCATGGCGACCGATAACAGCTTCAGTGGTTTGACCGGCACGTCCTCGGACGAAAAAGTCGCCACTATGACGGCCAACCAGGGCGCGGCCAACGGCAGTTTCTCGCTGGTCGTCAACCAGCTCGCAAAACCCTCGAAGCTGTCGACCACCAGTTTTGCCGGTGGTCAATCCACGGTCGTCAACAGCACGGGCAAAGCGACGACGCTGACCATCAGCCAGTCAGGCAAGAACTTCGACCTGAGTGTGCCGGCCGGTGCGACCTTGCAACAGGTGCGCGATTCGATCAACTCGCAGTTCGGCACTGCCGGTCTGAGTGCCAACATTCTCACCGACTCCAACGGTTCGCGGATGATCCTGACGTCCACCAACGGCGGGGTAGGGTCTGACCTGACCATGTCGGGCAACTCCGGGATCGACACGGGCTACAAAGTGGTCGACGTGCCGCAGAACGCCAAGTACACCATCGACGGCATTGCGGCGGAATCCAAGTCCAACAGCATCACTGATGCCGTGAGTGGCGTGAGTATCAAGCTGCTGACTGTGTCGCCTTTAACCACACCCTCCGATACGACATCCACGGCTCGCAATGCCCTGACCATCTCGGTAAGCACCAGCACTACCGCACTGAAGTCCGGGGTCAAGGGGTTTGTCGACACCTACAACGCTCTGCTCAAGGCCATGAACGCCGAGACCAAAGTGACCAAGGATGCCGCCGGTAACTCAGTCGCGGCAACGCTGACCGGCGACTCGACCATGCGCACCCTGCAATCGGCGATCCGCAACGAGTTCAATATGTTGTCCGGCAACGGCACCTTGAAGTCCCTAGCGCAGTTCGGCGTGAGTACCGATCAGGACACCGGTGCACTGAGCATCGACGCCAAGCAATGGGACAAGGCGGTGCTGAGCAATCCGGCGGATATCAACAGCATCTTCAGTGGCAAGTCAGGCCTGCTGGCGCGCATGAAGGCGGCGACCGAGCCCTACGCGAAGGCGTCCACTGGCATCCTGGCCACGCGCACCGCGTCGTTGTCCGAGAGCCTCAAAGACCTGAACAAAGACCAGATCAGCCTGGATGAGCGCATAACCACAATGCAGGATGCGCTGACTCGTAAGTACACCGCCATGGACACCTTGGTGGCGCAGCTGCGGCAGCAGAGCAACAGCATTCTCGGCACGCTCAATGCGATCAGTAATTCAAAAAGCGATAACTGATTGAATGGTCGAAAAAAAGCCCAGGTTCATTGACCTGGGCTTTGTTCTTCAAGCCGCCGACGGGTTAAAGTTTCCTGCAACCCAGTCGACATATTAGTTAGTGAAATCCTTCTCGCTGTTGCTTGTCACGAGGTAGAAACATGAATCCCATGAGAGCCCTTCGCCAATATCAGAAGGTCAATTCCCACGCCCAGATCTCCGAAGCCAGCCCGCATCGCCTGGTACAGATGCTGCTTGAAGGCGGCCTGGACCGTATGGCACAAGCCAAGGGCGCCTTGGCGCGCGGTGATATTGCTCAGAAGGGTCTGATGCTGGGCAAGGCCACCGATATCATTATCGGCCTTCGTGATGGCCTGAATGCGGAAAAAAGCGACAACAAGGAATACGTCCAGCGCCTGGAAGGCCTGTATGTGTACATGAGCAACCGCCTCATGGAAGCCAATCTGCACAACGATGCCGACATGATCGACGAAGTCGCGCAGCTGCTGATTACCGTGAAAGAAGGCTGGGATGCCATCGGGGCGCCGCAGGGCGTCGCACAATAAGACCACGGGTCTTGAGGAACACGTCATGAGCCACGCACTGCAACGCATTGATGAAACCCGCGAAGCCTTGATCGGCGCGCTGGCGGAACGTAACTGGGAAGCCATCGGCGAGCTGGATATGGGCTGTCGCAGCGTGATCGACGAAGTGCTCAATGAGGCCCCGGTGGATGAAAGTGCGCTGCGGGAGAAGCTGGAGAGTCTGCTGGCGGTGTACCAGCAACTGCTGACGGTAACGACGGGCGAGCGCCAGGCGATTTTCGAGGAGATGTCGCAGATCAACCAGGCGAAGAATGCGTCCAAGGTCTACCATCTGTTCGGGTGAACAGACGCAGTTAATCCGACCGGCGCGTCATAAATTTGACCGTGCCAGCTTTTTTCACTTAACTAGTGCTGTTTTCAGAGTTCAGACGTCTATAGAGTAAGAAGTCCTACGGCCGTCTCGATTGTCCCTACACTGGGGCAGGAAGTTTTACTAGGGAAGTTGCTATTGCATGTGGCGTGAAACCAAAATTCTGCTGATTGATGACGATAGCGTCCGCCGCCGCGATTTAGCGGTGATTTTGAATTTTCTCGGCGAAGAAAATCTGCCCTGCGGCAGCCACGACTGGCAGCAGGCGGTCAGCTCGTTGTCGTCGAGCCGTGAAGTCATTTGTGTGCTGATCGGGACCGTAAACGCTCCTGGCGCTATTTTGGGCTTGTTAAAGACACTGTCGACCTGGGATGAGTTCCTTCCCGTGTTGCTGATGGGTGAAAATTCTTCGGCGGACCTGCCGGAAGACCAGCGCCGCCGTGTGCTGTCCACCCTGGAAATGCCGCCCAGCTACAGCAAATTGCTCGACTCCCTGCACCGTGCCCAGGTCTATCGCGAGATGTACGACCAGGCCCGCGAGCGCGGTCGTCACCGCGAACCCAACCTGTTCCGCAGCCTGGTCGGCACCAGCCGTGCCATCCAGCATGTACGCCAGATGATGCAGCAAGTGGCCGACACCGACGCCAGCGTGCTGATCCTCGGCGAATCGGGCACCGGCAAGGAAGTGGTCGCGCGCAACCTGCATTACCACTCCAAGCGCCGCGACGGGCCTTTCGTGCCGGTCAACTGCGGGGCGATCCCGGCAGAGCTGCTGGAGAGCGAACTGTTCGGCCACGAGAAGGGCGCCTTCACCGGGGCGATCACCAGCCGTGCCGGACGGTTCGAACTGGCCAACGGCGGCACTCTGTTCCTCGACGAAATCGGCGACATGCCGCTGCCTATGCAGGTCAAGCTGCTGCGCGTCTTGCAGGAGCGCACGTTCGAGCGCGTCGGCAGCAACAAGACCCAGAGCGTGGACGTGCGCATCATCGCCGCGACCCACAAGAACCTCGAAAGCATGATCGAGATCGGCAGCTTTCGTGAGGACTTGTACTACCGCCTCAATGTATTCCCCATCGAGATGGCCCCGCTGCGTGAGCGCGTGGAAGACATCCCGCTGCTGATGAATGAACTCATCTCGCGGATGGAACATGAAAAGCGTGGCTCGATTCGCTTCAACTCCGCCGCGATCATGTCCCTGTGCCGTCACGGCTGGCCGGGCAACGTGCGAGAACTGGCCAACCTGGTAGAGCGCATGGCGATCATGCATCCCTACGGTGTGATCGGCGTGGTCGAGCTGCCGAAGAAATTCCGCTACGTCGACGACGAAGACGAGCAACTGGTCGACAGCCTGCGCAGTGACATGGAAGAACGGGTCGCCATCAACGGCCACACCCCGGACTTCGGTTCCACCGCCATGCTGCCGCCGGAAGGCCTGGACCTGAAGGACTACCTCGGCAACCTGGAACAAGGCCTGATCCAGCAGGCCCTGGATGACGCCGGTGGCATCGTCGCCCGTGCCGCCGAACGCCTGCGCATCCGTCGCACCACCCTGGTGGAGAAGATGCGCAAGTACGGCATGAGCCGACGGGAAGGAGACGAACAGGCGGATGATTGACGCCTGTTTTTCAACTGACTGAAAACTAAGCCTATTTTTTTAGGCACGGGTATTGCTACAGCCCTCGCAACGTTCCGTTTAACTGACGGTCAGCCAAGCGAGAGAGCATCATGCCCCACGCCGCCCAATTAGCCTCAGCCCCTGCCATCCAGGGGCTTGTTCCATCCGCAGAGCCGCTTGCCCGGCAGGGTCTTGAACAGGCGTTCTCGCAGTTCAGCCAGATGTCCAGCCAACTGAGCGACTCCTACAGCCTGCTTGAAGCGCGCGTTTGCGAGCTCAAAGGCGAGCTGGCGGTAGTCAGTGCCCAGCGCATGCAGGAACTGGCTGAGAAAGAGCGCTTGGCCAACCGTCTGCAAAACCTGCTCGATTTGCTCCCTGGCGGCGTGATCGTGATCGACGATCAGGGCCGCGTACGCGAAGCCAATCCGGCCGCCTGCGACCTGTTGGGCCTGCCGCTGGAAGGCGAGCTGTGGCGTCACGTCATCACCCGTTGCTTCGCCCCGCGTGAGGATGACGGCCATGAAGTGTCCCTCAAGGACGGGCGGCGCCTGTCGATTTCCACCCGTTCCCTGGACGCCGAACCTGGCCAATTGGTGCTGCTCAACGACCTGACTGAAACCCGTCACCTGCAGGACCAGTTGGCACGCCATGAGCGATTGTCGTCCCTGGGGCGCATGGTCGCTTCTTTGGCGCACCAGATCCGCACGCCATTGTCGGCGGCATTGATCTACGCCAGTCATTTGACTGACGAGCAATTGCCGGCCGCCACCCACCAGCGTTTTGCCGGGCGCCTCAAGGAGCGCCTGCATGAGCTGGAGCATCAGGTTCGCGACATGCTGGTGTTTGCTCGCGGAGAATTGCCGCTGACCGACCGCATCACGCCGGCCGAACTGATGCACGCGCTGCAGGCTGCGGCCGCCCCCCACATTCAGGACGCGCAGGTGCGCTGGCAGTGCGACAGCCACCAGGGCGAGCTGCTGTGCAATCGCGACACACTGGTAGGTGCGCTGCTCAACCTGATCGAAAACGCCACCCAGGCCAGCGCGTCCGGCGCGCGGCTCAAGGTGCACCTGTACCGTCGCGAAGACACGCTGCGCCTGTGCATCAGCGACAGCGGCAGCGGCATCGACCCTGAGGTGCTGCGGCGCCTGGGAGAACCCTTTTTTACCACCAAGACCAACGGAACCGGCCTGGGCCTGACCGTGGTCAAGGCTGTGGCACGCGCGCATCAGGGACACTTGCAACTGCGTTCCCGACTGGGGCGCGGCACCTGTGCATTGATGAGCTTGCCGCTGTTTTCAGGCGCGGCCGGCACGGAGTAACGAACGATGGCTATCAAGGTTCTATTGGTCGAAGACGACCGCGCCCTGCGTGAAGCATTGGCTGACACGCTGCTGCTGGCGGGCCATGACTACCGGGCGGTCGGTTCGGCCGAAGAGGCCTTGGAGGCAGTGGCCCGGGAGGCGTTCAGCCTGGTGGTCAGCGACGTCAACATGCCCGGCATGGACGGTCACCAGTTACTGGCCCTGTTGCGCGCCCGTCAGCCGCAACTGCCGGTGCTGTTGATGACTGCCCATGGCGCCGTCGAGCGCGCGGTGGATGCCATGCGCCAGGGCGCGGCGGATTATCTGGTCAAGCCGTTCGAGCCCAAGGCATTGATCGAGCTGGTGGCGCGTCACGCCCTGGGCGTGATCGCAGCGAGCGAAGGCGAGGGGCCGATCGCCATCGAGCCGGCCAGTGCCCAGTTGCTGGAGTTGGCGGCCCGCGTGGCGCGCAGTGATTCCACGGTGTTGATATCCGGCGAGTCGGGCACCGGTAAAGAAGTGCTGGCGCGTTACATCCATCAGCAATCGACCCGCGCCAGTCAGCCGTTTATCGCCATCAACTGCGCGGCGATCCCCGATAACATGCTGGAAGCCACGCTGTTCGGTCACGAAAAAGGTTCGTTCACCGGCGCCATCGCCGCGCAAGCGGGCAAGTTCGAACAGGCCGACGGCGGCACGCTTTTGCTCGATGAAATTTCAGAAATGCCCCTGGGCCTGCAGGCCAAGTTGTTGCGGGTGCTGCAGGAGCGCGAAGTGGAGCGCGTCGGTGCGCGCAAGCCGATCCAGCTGGATATCCGCGTGATTGCCACCACCAACCGCGACCTGGCCGGCGAAGTCGCGGCGGGGCGTTTCCGTGAAGATTTGTTCTACCGCCTGTCGGTATTTCCCCTGGCCTGGCGCCCATTGCGCGAGCGCCCGGCGGACATCGTGCCGCTGGCCGAGCGCCTGCTGCATAACCACGTCAAAAAAATGAAGCACGCCCAGGCGCGGCTGTCGGCCGAGGCGCAGGCGTGCCTGATCGCTTACCCCTGGCCGGGCAATGTGCGAGAGCTGGACAACGCCATCCAGCGCGCCCTGATCCTGCAGCAGGGCGGCTTGATCCAGCCCCAGGATTTCTGCCTGGCCATGGGCAGTGGCGCGGCGCCGCTGCCGACACTGGCCCCCGCACCGTTGGTCGCCGAGGTGGAAACCGTCAGCGCTTTGGGCGATGACCTGCGTCGCCGCGAATTCCAGATGATCATCGATACCCTGCGCGCCGAGCGCGGCCGCCGCAAAGAGGCCGCCGAGCGCCTGGGCATCAGCCCGCGCACGCTGCGCTACAAGCTGGCGCAGATGCGCGACGCTGGCATGGATGTGGAAGCGTATCTTTTCGCCACGTGAAATTTCCTAAGGCGTACAGGGTTTGTCGCCTTTTCTTACGAGTCGCCACGGATCTGGCACCCTTGTTGCTACCTCCCCTAGTAACTGCTGCGTAGTGTCAAATTTTTGCGGGTCGGAGAGAGAAGGTCATGAGCCAGGGTATTGAGTTCAATCGGTTGATGTTGGATATGCGCTCCATGCAGATGGATGCCATGGCTCAACCGAAATCCGTCGCGCCAGCGCCGCAACTGGGCCAAAGCAGCTTTGCCGACATGCTCGGCCAGGCCATCAACAAAGTCAGCGACACCCAGCAAGCCTCTAACCAGTTGGCCAGCGCGTTCGAAATCGGCAAGAGCGGCGTGGACCTCACCGACGTGATGATCGCGTCGCAAAAGGCCAGCGTTTCGTTCCAGGCTCTGACCCAGGTGCGTAATAAGCTGGTGCAGGCCTATCAAGACATCATGCAGATGCCGGTTTAAGGGCGAGATTTAAGTCATGGCAGAAGCAGTCGTGGACAACGTACCCGCCAAGACAGACGGCAAGCCGCCGCTGTTTGGCCTGTCGTTCCTGGAAAACCTCTCGGAAATGACCATGTTGCGTCAGGTCGGCCTGTTGGTCGGTCTGGCCGCCAGCGTGGCGATTGGTTTCGCTGTGGTGTTGTGGTCGCAGCAGCCCGATTACCGGCCGCTGTACGGCAGCCTGGCGGGCATGGATTCCAAGCAGATCATGGAAACCCTGGCCGCGGCCGACATCGCCTACACCGTAGAGCCCAACTCCGGCGCGCTGCTGGTCAAGGCCGACGACGTCGCCCGTGCGCGCATGAAGCTGGCCGCTGCGGGTGTCACGCCGTCCGACAGCAACATCGGTTTCGAGATCCTCGACAAGGACCAGGGCCTGGGTACCAGCCAGTTTATGGAAGCCACACGTTATCGTCGTGGCCTGGAAGGCGAACTGGCACGCACCATCTCCAGCCTGAATAACGTCAAGGGTGCCCGTGTGCACCTGGCCATTCCGAAAAGCTCGGTGTTTGTGCGCGATGAGCGCAAGCCCAGCGCGTCGGTGCTGGTGGAGCTGTTTTCCGGCCGCTCCCTGGAGCCGGGCCAGGTCATGGCGATCATCAATCTGGTGGCCACCAGTGTTCCCGAACTGAGCAAATCGCAGATCACCGTGGTGGACCAGAAGGGCAACCTGCTGTCCGACCAGGCCGAGAACTCGGCGCTGACCCAGGCCGGCAAGCAGTTCGACTACAGCCGCCGCGTGGAAAGCATGCTGACCCAGCGCGTGCATAACATTCTGCAACCGGTGTTGGGCAACGACCGTTATAAAGCCGAAGTTTCCGCCGACGTGGACTTCAGCGCCGTCGAGTCGACCTCCGAGCAGTTCAACCCGGACCAGCCGGCCCTGCGCAGCGAGCAGTCCACCAGCGAACAACGCACCGCCAGCAATGGCCCGCAAGGCGTACCGGGCGCCCTGAGCAACCAACCGCCTTCGCCGGCTTCGGCTCCGCAGACCACCGGTGGCGCCGCCGCCACTGCCGGCGCGATCCAGCCTGGCCAACCGCTGCTGGACGCCAACGGCCAACAGATCATGGACCCGGCGACCGGCCAGCCGATGCTCGCGCCGTACCCGGCGGACAAGCGTAACCAGTCCACCAAAAACTTTGAGCTGGACCGTTCCATCAGCCACACCAAGCAGCAACAGGGCCGTGTCAATCGCCTGTCGGTGTCGGTGGTGGTCGATGACCAAGTCAAGGTCAATGCGGCCGACGGTGCGGTCACCCGTGCCCCGTGGAGCGCCGACGAATTGGCGCGCTTCACCCGTCTGGTGCAGGACGCCGTCGGTTTCGACGCCAGCCGTGGCGACAGCGTCAGCGTGATCAACATGCCATTCTCCGCCGAGCGTGGCGAAGTGATTGCCGAGCCTGCGTTCTACTCGCAGCCCTGGTTCTGGGACATCGTCAAGCAAGTGCTGGGCGTGTTGTTCATCCTGGTGCTGGTGTTCGGCGTACTGCGTCCGGTGCTGAACAACATCACCGGCAACGGCAAGAAACAACTGGCCCTGGCCGGCGGCAGCGATGTCGAATTGGGTGGCATGGGCGGCCTGGACGGCGAGCTGGCCAACGACCGCGTCAGCCTCGGCGGCCCGCAAAGCATCCTGTTGCCGAGCCCGAGCGAAGGCTATGACGCTCAGTTGAACGCAATCAAGAGTCTGGTAGCAGAAGACCCGGGCCGTGTGGCCCAGGTCGTGAAAGAGTGGATTAACGCAGATGAGTGATCGAGCCGCTGTTGCCAAGCTCTCCCGGGTCGACAAAGCCGCAGTCCTGCTGCTGTCGCTGGGGGAAACCGACGCCGCCCAAGTGCTGCGGCACATGGGCCCCAAAGAGGTTCAACGGGTGGGCGTGGCCATGGCGCAAATGCGCAATGTGCACCGCGAGCAAGTCGAACAGGTGATGAGCGAGTTCGTCGAGATCGTCGGCGACCAGACCAGCCTGGGCGTCGGCTCCGACAGCTACATTCGCAAAATGCTCACCTCGGCCCTGGGCGAAGACAAGGCCAACGGCCTGATCGATCGCATCCTGCTGGGCGGCAACACCAGCGGCCTGGACAGCCTCAAGTGGATGGAGCCGCGCGCCGTGGCCGATGTGATCCGCTATGAGCACCCGCAGATCCAGGCCATCGTGGTGGCTTACCTCGACCCCGACCAGGCCGGTGAGGTGCTGGGCCACTTCGACCATAAAGTGCGCCTGGACATCATCCTGCGGGTGTCTTCGCTTAATACCGTGCAGCCGGCGGCGTTGAAAGAATTGAACACCATCCTGGAGAAGCAGTTCTCGGGCAATTCCAATGCTTCGCGCACCACCCTGGGTGGCATCAAGCGCGCGGCGGATATCATGAACTTCCTCGACAGCTCGGTCGAAGGCCAGTTGATGGACTCGATCCGCGAGATCGACGACACCCTGTCCGGCCAGATCGAAGACCTTATGTTCGTGTTCAACAACCTCTCCGATGTCGACGACCGTGGCATCCAGGCGTTGCTGCGCGAAGTGTCCTCCGACGTGCTGGTGTTGGCACTCAAGGGTTCCGACGACGGGGTCAAGGAAAAGATCTTCAAGAACATGTCCAAGCGTGCCTCCGAACTGTTGCGCGACGACCTGGAAGCCAAGGGGCCGGTGCGCGTCAGCGACGTGGAAACCGCGCAAAAAGAAATCCTCACCATTGCCCGCCGTATGGCCGAAGCCGGAGAAATCGTTCTCGGTGGGAAGGGCGGCGAAGAAATGATCTAAGGCGTTGTCCATGTCGAACAAAGATGAGGCTCCCAGCGATCTGATTCGCGCGCGGGATGTCGGCGGGTTCGACATCTGGTCGTTGCCCAGCTTCGATCCGCACGTGCCTGAGCCCGAGCCGGAACCGGTGGAAGAACTTCCGGTGGAAATGGAAGAAGTGCCGCTGGAAGAAGTCCAGCCACTGACCCTGGAAGAGTTGGAAAGCATCCGCCAGGAAGCCTACAACGAGGGCTTTGCCGCCGGTGAAAAAGACGGTTTTCGCAGCACCACCCTCAAGGTGCGCCAGGAGGCCGACGCGGCGCTCGCGGTCAAGCTGGCCAGCCTGGAACGCTTGATGGGCAGCCTGTTCGACCCGATCGCCGAGCAGGACACACAGCTCGAAAAGGCCATGGTGCGCCTGGTGGAACACATCGCTCGCCAGGTGATCCAGCGTGAGCTGGCGCTGGACTCCAGCCAGATCGAAAGCGTGATGCGCGAGGCCCTCAAGCTGCTGCCCCTGGGCGTCGGCAATGTGCGGTTGTACATCAACCCGCAGGATTTCGAACAGGTCAAAGCCCTGCGCGAGCGCCATGAGGAAACCTGGCGCATCGTCGAGGACGCTGCGCTGCAGCCCGGCGGTTGCCGCGTCGAGACCGAGCACAGCCGTATCGATGCCACGGTGGAAACCCGTATCAGCCAGATCATGGCCAAGTTGCTCGATCAGCAGCACGAACAGGTCCTGAATCCTGCCGAACCTGACCTGAGCATCGACCTGGACACCCCAGATGCGCCTTGATCGCACCAGCTTCGCCAAGCGCTTGAGCGCTTACACCGAAGCCACCGAGTTGCCCGGCCAGCCGATCCTTGAAGGTCGCCTGCTGCGCATGGTCGGCCTGACCCTCGAAGCCGAGGGCTTGCGCGCCGCCATGGGCAGCCGTTGCATGGTCATCAATGACGACAGCTATCATCCGGTACAGGTCGAGGCCGAGGTGATGGGCTTTTCCGGCAGCAAGATTTTCCTGATGCCCGTGGGCAGCCTGGCGGGCATCGCCCCCGGCGCCCGCGTGGTGCCGCTGGCCGATACCGGTCGCCTGCCGATGGGCATGGGCATGCTCGGTCGCGTGCTCGACGGCGCCGGCCGCGCCCTGGACGGCAAGGGCGGGATGAAGGCCGAAGACTGGGTGCCGATGGACGGCCCCACCATCAATCCCCTCAACCGCAACCCCATCAGCGTGCCGCTGGACGTGGGGATTCGCAGCATCAACGGTTTATTGACGGTCGGCCGCGGCCAGCGTCTGGGCCTGTTCGCCGGTACCGGCGTGGGTAAGTCGGTGCTGCTGGGCATGATGACGCGCTTTACCGAGGCCGACATTATCGTGGTCGGGCTGATCGGCGAACGTGGTCGCGAAGTGAAGGAGTTCATTGAACACAGCCTGGGTGAAGAGGGCCTCAAGCGCTCGGTAGTGGTCGCGTCGCCCGCCGACGATGCGCCGCTGATGCGCCTGCGCGCCGCCATGTATTGCACGCGCATCGCCGAATATTTTCGCGACAAGGGCAAGAACGTGCTGTTGCTGATGGACTCACTCACGCGTTTCGCCCAGGCCCAGCGGGAAATCGCCCTGGCCATCGGCGAGCCGCCCGCGACCAAGGGCTATCCGCCGTCGGTATTCGCCAAGCTGCCCAAGTTGGTGGAGCGGGCCGGTAATGCCGAGGCCGGCGGAGGATCGATCACTGCGTTCTATACCGTGCTGTCCGAAGGTGACGACCAGCAGGACCCGATTGCCGACTCGGCGCGTGGCGTGCTCGATGGGCACATTGTGCTGTCCCGGCGCCTGGCGGAGGAGGGGCATTACCCGGCCATCGACATCGAAGCGTCCATCAGCCGGGTGATGCCGGCGGTGGTCACGCCCGAGCACATGGTTCGCGCGCAGCAGTTCAAACAGTTGTGGTCGCGCTATCAACAGAGCCGCGATCTGATCAGTGTCGGTGCCTACGTGGCCGGCGGCGATCGCGACACCGACCTGGCCATCGCCCTGCAGCCGCAGTTGGTGACCTACCTGCGCCAGGGCCTGAACGACAAGATCAGCATGGGCGAAAGCGAAGCGCACCTGCAGTCGATCTTCGCCCCGGCGCCAGGCGGCTAAGCCATGGCCAGCAGCCGCGCGTCACGCCTGGCCCCGGTGGTGGAAATGGCCGAGAAGGCCGAAAAAACCGCCGTGCAGCGCCTGGGGTATTTCCAGGGCCAAGTGCGCCTGGCGGAAAGCAAGTTGGGCGACCTCGAACGTTTTCGCGGCGAGTACCAGCAGCAATGGATCGAGCGTGGCACCAAAGGCGTGTCGGGCCAGTGGCTGATGGGTTATCAGGGTTTTCTCAACCAATTGGAAACAGCAGTCGGCCAGCAGCGCCAGAGCCTGGCCTGGCATCAGAACAACCTGGAAAAAGCCCGCGAGAGCTGGCAACAGGCATTCGCCCGCGTCGAAGGCCTGCGCAAGCTGGTGCAGCGTTACATTGACGAAGCACGCGCGATCGAAGACAAGCGCGAACAGAAACTGCTCGATGAACTGTCGCAGCGTCTGCCGCGTCCGGAGCAGTTCTAAATCAGGGTGCGCTGTTGCTCACATCCCGTTCACCTGCTAAACCTTGTGTGTAGTCCCACGACAAGGAAGCAGTCGCATGGCAGTCGAGTCAGAAGTATCCCCGGACGGGAAGAAGTTGACGATCGTGATCAAAGGCCGGTTCGATTTCGGCCAGCATCAGAAGTTTCGTGATTCCTACGAGCGTTTCTACAAGGTCCCGCAGGCCTATATCGTGGACCTCAAGGAAACCACTTACATGGACAGCTCGGCGCTGGGGATGCTCCTGCTGCTGCGCGACCACGCCGGTGGCGACGAATCGCAGGTTACTGTGATCAACAGCAACCCTGACGTGCGCAAGATCCTCGCTATCGCCAACTTCGATCGGCTGTTTGACATCAATTGAGCGCTCTGGCCCCCGCCCATGAGGCGCTCACGATCCTGATCGCCGACGACAGCCCGGCCGACCTGCTGTTGCTGTCGACCATTGTGCGACGCCAGGGCCATCAGGTGCTCACCGCTGCCGATGGTCGCGAAGCCGTCGAAGTGTTTACCCGTGAGCGCCCGCAACTGGTGCTGATGGATGCACTGATGCCGGTGATGGATGGCTTCGCCGCTGCGCGCTGGATCAAGCAGCTGTCGGGGGAAGCCCTGGTGCCGATCATCTTCCTCACCTCCCTGAGCGACAGCGCCGACCTGGCCGAGTGTCTGGACGCGGGTGGCGATGACTTCCTGCCCAAGCCCTACAACCCGCTGATCCTGGGCGCAAAAATCAACGCCATGGACCGCCTGCGTCGGTTGCAGGCCACGGTGCTGCAGCAGCGCGACCTGATCGCCAAGCACAATGACCACCTGTTGCACGAGCAGCGGGTGGCCAAGGCGGTGTTCGACAAGGTCGCCCACTCCGGCTGTATCAACGCCGCGCCGAATATCCGCTACCTGCAGTCGCCTTACGCGCTGTTCAATGGCGATCTGTTATTGGCGGCCTACACGCCGTCGGGCGATATGCATGTGCTGCTGGGGGATTTCACCGGCCACGGCTTGCCGGCGGCGGTGGGGGCCATGCCCCTGGCGGACGTGTTCTACGGCATGACCGCCAAGGGCTATGGCCTGGCGCAGATCCTGCGCGAGATGAACGCCAAGCTCAAACGCATCCTGCCGGTGGACATGTTCTGTTGCGCCACTTTGTTGTGCCTGAGCACCGATCGCCATGTGGTGGAGGTATGGAACGGCGGCATGCCCGAGGGCTATGTGCATCAGGTCGCCACAGGCAAACGCACATCGCTGGCATCGCGGCACTTGCCGTTGGGTGTGCTGTCGGCCGAGCTGTTCAATGACTGCACTGAAGTCTGGCCCATGGCGTTGGGGGATCGTGTGTTTCTGTTGTCCGACGGCGTGCTGGAGACCGCCGACGCGAATAACCAGTTGTTCGGGGTCGAGCGCTTGCAGCAGGTGTTCGCTGCCAACCGCGAGCCTGATCGCTTGTTCGAAGATGTCGAGCAGGCCCTGGCGGCATTTCGCGGGGAGGCGCGCGATGACGTGAGCATGGTGGAGATCACCTTGCAGTCCGGCCCGGCGTTGCGTGCGAGTGGGCCGCTGTATGCCGACAGCGGCCAGTCGTGCCCGCTGGACTGGTCGGTGAATTTCGAGTTCCGCGCCGAGACCCTCAAGCGCTACAACCCGCTGCCCTACCTGTTGCAATTGCTGCTGGAGATCCATGGCCTGCGCGCGCAGAGCGGCGCACTCTACAGCGTGATGGCCGAGTTGTACTCCAACGCGCTGGAACATGGCGTGCTGGGCCTGGACTCACGGCTCAAACGCGATGCCCAGGGGTTTGCCGAGTACTATCGCCGGCGCAACGAACGATTGGCCGAGTTGAACAGCGGTTACGTGCGAGTGCAGGTACAAGTGGTGCCTACCGACGCCGGCGGCACGATGACCCTGCGCATCGAGGACAGCGGGCCGGGATTTGATGTGGACAAGGTGTTGGCGCAGCCCTTGGATATCGACCGTCTGTCCGGTCGCGGCTTGAGCCTGGTACGTCGGCTCAGTCATGACGTGCGTTGGTCCGACGGCGGGCGGTGTGTGTGCGTGGAGTTTTCGTGGGAGGCTCTGGCATAATCCGCCGATTCTTGATCAAGGAGCGAGCAAGTGGTTGATGTTCATCTGGACCCGGTAGTGTTGTCGGGTTTGCAGGAAGTCATGGAAAGCGAGTACCCCAAGTTGCTCGATACTTTTCTTGACGATTCGCAAAAACGCATCGAAGCATTGCGCCAGTCTCGGGGCGACGCGAAGGCGCTGGGGCGTATTGCCCATAGTTTCAAAGGCAGCAGCGGCAACCTCGGAGCGGTGCGCTTGGCGCACTTGTGTCAGCGCTTGGAGGCCGAATCCGCCGAGGCGGCCGGCGATCTGGAGGCACTGGTGGATCAGATCGATCTTGAGTTTGCGTTGGTCAAGCCGCTGTACGAGTCGGAGCGTCAGCGCTTCCAGATGTGACGGTGGCAACCAACCCTCGCCCAGCCGAAACCAAACCTGGCCCGACTCTTGCTCTATCTCCTCATACTGCATCCCCGATCCCCATGCAGTGGAGACCTTTACCATGCCAGTCGCCCCGAATTCGCTTCTTCAGGCTGCCCCCGCGGCCAAGCCTCAAGCGCCCTCCGCCAATCTACCGGCGGTGGCTGCGGAGCCACGGGACAAGGGCCCTGGCTTCGCTCAAGTGTTCGCCAGCCAGGGTTCAAAGCCTGCGTCCAAAGGCGACGACAACTCCACCAGACCCAGCCGCGACAAGCCCGTCGATGGCAGCGCCAAGCCGGCTGCCGGGAGTGACAAGCCTGCCGCCAAGGCACCGGCGGTTGCCGATAGCGGCAATCCTTTGCCTGCCGGCCCGCCTGCGGCCAAGGCGGACGACAGCGTCGGTTCGGACGATGATGCCCCGGTTGATCCGGCCCTGGTGCAGCAGCTCCCGGCCGACCCGGTGGTCGACCCGGCGCTGATCGCGGCCGTCACCCCGGTCGCCGTGCCGGTGCCGGTGGAAGCCCCGACACCAGTCGCCGACACGCCGGATGATCACGCCCAGCCGTTGGTTGCCGCGCCGCCGGTGCCGGTGGCCGCGAGCGAAGAGGCCAATCCCGCGTTCGACCCTGCGGCCGACCCGCTGGATGCAATGCCGGCCGTGCGCCTGGCCATGGAGCAGGGCGGTCATGTGTCGGCCAGCAGCCAGGCGCCAGCCAAAAATGCGTCGACGCCGACCCTGGACCAACCGACCGCCGCGCAGAATTTCGCTGCCGGCCTGGCCACCCTGGTCGACCAGCAGGCTACCAAGGACAGCACCGACCAAGGGGGCGACAAGGCCTTTGGCGGTTTGATCGACGACGGCCTCAAGGACCTCAAGAGCGCCGGCAGCGACACGCGTGTCGATGACTTCGCCAACCGCCTGGCCGCCCTGACCCAGGCCGCCACGCCGAAAACCGCCAACGCTTTGCCGCCCGTCGCGAATGCGCCGCTGGCCATGCACCAGAGCGGCTGGACCGATGAGATCGTCAACCGCGTGATGTACCTGTCGAGCGCCAACCTCAAGTCGGCGGAAATCCAGTTGCAGCCGGCCGAACTCGGGCGCCTGGATATCAAGGTCAACATGACCGCCGACCAGCAGGCCCAGGTCAACTTCATGAGTGCCCACCCGGTGGTGCGTGAAGCGTTGGAAAGCCAGTCCGGCCGCCTGCGTGAAATGTTCGCCCAGCAAGGCATGGGGCAGGTGGATGTGAACGTGTCCGACCAATCCCGTGGTCAGGAACAGCAGCAACAACAGGCGCAGACGGGGGGCGTTAGCCGCAGCGGGCGGGGCGGCGACAGCGGTGACAACGGCAGCCACATTGATGTGGCCGAAGCAGTGGCGCCCGTGACTTCAACGGTGATCGGCTCCAGCGCCGTCGATTACTACGCCTGATGTAGGTATGGCATAGGACAAAATGGGGGAGGGGGCTTGCTGTGGTGAGCTGGCTTTGATGTGGTGAGCGGGCTTGCCCCGCGCTGGGCTGCGAAGCGGCCCTATTCCAGGCGATGTGGTTTCAGCTGACACTCCGAGGTGCCTGGGTTTGGGGCCGCTTCGCAGCCCGGCGCGGGGCAAGCCCGCTCACTACAGAGTTATGTGTCAGCCTTTAAGGTCTGTGTAGATACCCATGCTCATCGGGGGCAAGCCCCCTCCCACTCGAATCGCATTCCAACTTAATTACCCACTGACGAAACCAGATCACAATGTGGGAGGGGGCTTGCCCCCGATGAGGATGTGTCAGTTCATACATCGGTTGGCTGATACACCGCTATTGGGGGGCAAGCCCCCTCCCACACTTGATTTGTGGTGTTCCTTTGTCTGTGTTCAGCCAGACAACTCTGGCATAACACTTGCTCTTGCCTTCCCGTAGATCTATGAATCCCCGAATAGTGACGGATTATTGGCATGGCGAAGAGCGAAGACGCAGCAGCAAAACCACCCGCGGGCAAAGGTAAGCTCAAGCTTATTCTGTTGATAGTCGTGGGCCTGCTCCTGGCCATTGGCGCGTCGGTGGGCGGCACCTGGTACATCATGCACAGCAGTGCCAGCAAACCGGCTCCCGCCGCCGAAACCGCTACCAACGTCAAGCAACCGGCAATCTTCGAGCCGATGCTTCCGGCGTTTGTCGCCAACTTCAATCAGAACGGCCGTCAGCGTTACCTGCAGGTGAGCATCACCTTGCTGGCGCGCAACCAATCGGACCTGGATGCCCTCAAGGTGCACATGCCGGTGATCCGCAATAACCTGGTGATGCTGTTCTCCAGCCAGAGCTTCGACACCCTGGCCACCCCGGTCGGCCAGGAAATGCTGCGCCAGAAGGTCACCGCCAGCGTGCAGGAAGTGGCCCAGAAAGAGCTCGGCAAAGTAGTGGTCGAACAGGCGCTCTTCACTAACTTCGTATTGCAGTAGGATCACGACATGGCCGTGCAGGACCTGCTGTCCCAGGATGAAATCGATGCGCTGTTGCATGGCGTCGACGATGGTCTGGTACAGACCGAAATGGCTGCCGAGCCCGGCAGCGTCAAAAGTTATGACTTGACCAGTCAGGATCGCATCGTCCGTGGACGCATGCCGACCCTGGAAATGATCAACGAACGTTTCGCCCGCTATACGCGCATCAGCATGTTCAACATGCTGCGCCGTTCGGCGGACGTGGCGGTGGGTGGCGTGCAGGTGATGAAGTTCGGCGAGTACGTGCATTCGCTGTACGTGCCCACCAGCCTCAACCTGGTCAAGATCAAGCCCCTGCGCGGCACCGCGCTGTTCATCCTCGACGCCAAACTGGTGTTCAAGCTGGTGGACAACTTCTTCGGCGGCGACGGCCGTCACGCCAAGATCGAAGGCCGTGAATTCACCCCCACCGAGCTGCGGGTGGTGCGCATGGTGCTGGAGCAGGCCTTCATCGACTTGAAGGAAGCCTGGCAAGCAATCATGGAAGTCAATTTCGAGTACATCAACTCGGAAGTGAACCCGGCCATGGCCAACATCGTCGGGCCCAGCGAAGCCATCGTGGTCTCCACCTTCCATATCGAACTCGACGGCGGTGGCGGCGACCTGCACGTGACCATGCCGTACTCGATGATCGAGCCGGTGCGCGAGATGCTCGACGCCGGCTTCCAGTCCGACCTGGACGACCAGGATGAGCGCTGGGTCAAGGCCCTGCGCGAAGACCTGCTGGACGTCGACGTGCCGCTCAGCGCCACCGTGGCGCGCCGCCAGCTGCGTCTGCGCGACATCCTGCATATGCAGCCTGGGGACATCATCCCGGTGGAGTTGCCGGAACAAATGATCATGCGCGCCAATGGCGTGCCGTCGTTCAAGGTCAAGCTCGGTTCCCACAAGGGCAACCTGGCATTGCAAGTGGTTGAGCCGATCACCCGCCGCTGACCCCTAATTTATAAATGTTTGCTTCGCCGAGGACATGTAATGGCTACCGAACACGAAAACACTTCCGCCGAAGACCAGGCCCTGGCTGATGAATGGGCGGCTGCCCTGGAAGAAACCGGCGATGTCGGCCAGGACGATATCGATGCCCTGCTGGCCGCTGATGCCGCCACCGCGCCAGCCGGCAACCGCCTGCAGATGGAAGAATTCGGCAGCGTGCCGAAGAACAACGACCCGGTGACCCTCGACGGTCCGAACCTGGACGTTATCCTGGATATTCCGGTGTCGATTTCCATGGAAGTGGGCAGCACCGAAATCAACATCCGCAACCTGCTGCAACTCAACCAGGGCTCGGTGATCGAGCTGGATCGCCTGGCCGGCGAGCCGTTGGACGTGCTGGTCAACGGCACGCTGATCGCCCACGGCGAAGTGGTAGTGGTCAACGAAAAGTTCGGTATCCGTCTGACCGACGTGATCAGCCCGAGCGAACGCATCAAGAAGCTGCGCTGATATGAACCGGCTCACGGTGGGACTGTTAATCGCGCTGCCCCTGCCGGCCTGGGCGGCCGAGCCAGTGGCTCAGGCCGCTGCCGCGCCGGTGGTGGGCAGCGTGGGCGGGCAACTGACCCAGTTGGTGCTGGGCCTGTTGCTGGTGGTGGGTTTGATCTTTGTGCTGGCCTGGCTGATGCGCCGCGTGCAGCGCGTGGGGCCGGGCAACGGCCAGGTCATCGAGATGATTGGTGCCCGCGCCCTCGGCCCGCGTGATCGCCTGGTGCTGGTGCAAGTGGGCGAGGAGCAGATTCTGCTGGGTATCACACCCGGCCGCATCACCCCATTGCACGTGCTCAAGACCCCTGTGAATGTCGACAAGACCCAGTCCGCCACGCCGGAATTTGCCCAGCGCCTGATGGAGTTGCTGGGCAAGGACCAGAAGGATAATAAGTAATGCGCGTTTTATTGACGCTCATGCTGTGGCTTGCGGCGCCGCTGGCGTTCGCCGCCGACCCGCTGTCGATCCCGGCTATTACGCTGGGCACTAACGCGGCCGGCGCGCAGGAGTATTCGGTCAGCCTGCAGATCCTGCTGATCATGACCGCGCTGAGCTTTATCCCGGCGTTTGTCATGCTGATGACCAGCTTCACGCGGATCATCATCGTCTTCTCGATCCTGCGGCAAGCGTTGGGCCTGCAGCAGACGCCTTCGAACCAGATCCTCACCGGCATGGCGCTGTTCTTGACGCTGTTCATCATGGCGCCGGTGTTCGACAAGGTGAACACGCAAGCCCTGCAACCTTACCTGGCGGAGAAAATCACCGCCCAGGACGCCATCGACAAGGCGCAGGGCCCGATCAAGGATTTCATGCTGTCGCAGACCCGCTCCAGCGACCTTGAGCTGTTCATGCGCCTGTCCAAGCGTACCGACATCGCCAGCCCCGACCAGGCGCCGCTGACCATTCTGGTGCCGGCGTTCGTCACCTCCGAATTGAAAACCGCGTTCCAGATCGGCTTCATGATCTTTATCCCGTTCCTGATCATCGACCTGGTGGTGGCGAGCGTGCTGATGGCCATGGGGATGATGATGCTGTCACCGCTGATCATCTCGTTGCCGTTCAAGATCATGCTGTTTGTACTGGTGGATGGCTGGGCGTTGATTATCGGCACCTTGGCCAGCAGTTTCGGAGGGGTATAGCGCTATGACCCCAGAAGTCGCCGTCGACCTGTTCCGTGAAGCGCTGTGGCTGACCACCGTGATGGTCGCCGTGCTGGTGGTGCCCAGCCTGTTGGTGGGCCTGCTGGTGGCGATGTTCCAGGCCGCGACCCAGATCAACGAACAGACCTTGAGCTTCCTGCCGCGCCTGCTGGTGATGCTGGTCACGCTGATCGTCGCCGGGCCGTGGCTGGTGCAGTCGTTCATGGAATACATCCTGCAGTTGTACGGCAGTATTCCGCAGTTGATCGGCTGACCCGATGCAATCCTTGCTGGCCTTGACCGACACGCAGATCAGCACCTGGGTGGCCTCGTTCATCCTGCCGCTGTTTCGCGTGACGGCGATGTTGATGGCCATGCCGGTGTTCGGCACGACCCTGGTACCGCGGCGGGTGCGCCTGTACTTCGCGGTGGCGATCACCGTGGTGATCGTGCCCGGGCTGCCGCCGATGCCGCCGGTAAATGCGCTGGACCTGAGCGCGCTGCTGCTGATCGCCGAGCAAATCCTGATCGGCGCCTTGCTCGGCTTTTCCCTGAGCCTGTTTTTCCAGGCCTTCGTGATCGCCGGGCAAATCATCTCGGTCCAGATGGGCATGGGCTTTGCCTCCATGGTCGACCCCACCAACGGTGTGTCGGCGGCGGTGATCGGGCAGTTCCTGACCATGTTGGTGACCTTGCTGTTCCTGGCCATGAACGGTCATTTGGTGGCGTTCGAAGTCATGACCGAAAGCTTCATCACGCTGCCGGTGGGCTCAGGATTGGTGGTGAACCATTTCTGGGAAATCGTCGGGCGCCTCGGCTGGGTGCTGGGCGCGTCACTGTTGCTGGTATTGCCGGCGATCACGGCGCTGCTGGTGGTCAACATCGCGTTTGGCGTGATGACCCGTGCGGCGCCGCAACTGAACATCTTCTCGATCGGTTTCCCATTGACCCTGGTGTTGGGCATGGGGATTTTCTGGATCGGCCTGGCCGACATTCTCAATCAGTATCAACCGCTGGCGACCGACGCCTTGCAGTTTTTACGTGATCTGGCACGGGCGCGCTGAGCCATGGCCGAGAGCGAGAGTGGTCAGGACAAGACAGAAGACCCCACGGAGAAACGCAAAAAGGACTCCAGGGAAAAGGGCGAAATCGCCCGCTCCAAAGAGCTCAATACCGTCGCCACCATGATGGCCGGCTCCGGTGCGCTGCTGATCTATGGCGGCGGCCTGGCCCTGGATCTGATGGAGCTGATGAAGCTCAACTTCGCCTTGCCCCGCGAGGTACTGCTCAGCCCCGGCGCGATGGGCCAGTACCTGCTGCACTCGGGCAAGATCGCGATCCTGGCGGTACAGCCGATTCTGATTACGTTGCTGCTGGCCGCGCTGATCGGCCCGGTGTCCCTTGGCGGCTGGCTGTTCGCCGCCAGCAGCATGGCGCCCAAGTTCAGCCGCATGAACCCGGCGGCGGGGCTCAAGCGCATGTTTTCGGCCAAGGCGCTGGTCGAGCTGCTCAAGGCCTTGGCCAAGTTCATATTGATTCTGTTCGTGGCCATGGCGGTGTTGTCGTCCGATATCGATGACTTGCTGCGCATTGCCCATGAGCCGTTGGAGTCAGCGATTATCCATAGCGTGCAGGTGGTGGGCTGGAGTGCGCTGTGGATGGCGGCCGGGCTGATCCTCATCGCTGCGGTGGACGCTCCGATCCAGCTGTGGGAAAGCCATAAGAAACTGCTGATGACCAAGCAGGAGGTGCGCGACGAGCACAAGGACCAGGAAGGTCGGCCCGAGGTCAAGCAGCGCATCCGTCAGCTGCAGCGCGAGATGTCGCAGCGCAAGATGATGGCTTCGGTGCCGGATGCCGACGTGGTCATCACCAACCCGACCCACTACGCGGTGGCGCTCAAGTACGACCCGGAGAAGGGCGGGGCGCCGATGCTGCTGGCCAAGGGCAGCGACTTCACCGCGCTGAAAATCCGCGAAATCGCGGTGGCCAACGACATCCTGCTGTTGGAATCGCCGGAGTTGGCGCGCTCGATTTTCTACTCCACCGACCTCGACCAGGAAATTCCCGCCGGGCTTTATCTGGCGGTGGCCCAGGTGTTGGCGTATGTCTATCAGATTCGCCAGTATCGCGCCGGCAAGGGCAAGCGTCCTGATCCGCTCAAGGATCTGCCGATTCCGCCGGATCTGCGCCGCGATTCCTGAGCCGTCGGGTGATCAGTCGTGCTGTGGCAGGCCTGCTCTCACCGCAAGGTCTCCTCATCCATAAGTCCTCCCATTGGCCGTTACCATTCGTCGCTGATCAGTGTCTACCTGTCAACTTTGACAGTAGCCAGCATCGCTTTCTCGCGGTTCCATAACCTCGCTGCGCATCAAGATGCAGGGAGTGGGAAATGCAGATGTTTAAAGGCTGGGTTCAAGCGTATGACCCACAGACCGGCAAGGGTTTGATCGCTCCGGAGGAGTGGGGTGAGGTGGTGGCGGTCTATCTGCTCAGCTCAGGCGGTCGTTTGCTTTCGCAGGGCCAGAGAGTGGCATTTCAGAAAATCCATCGTCCTGATGGAGTCTATGCGTGCGAGATCAAGCTGATCTGCGTTTAATTGAAGTGTACGGAGAACGGCAATGGCAACAGGTACTGTGAAGTGGTTTAACGCGGAGAAGGGCTTTGGATTTATCACTCAGGACGGTGGGGGCGATCTATTTGTCCACTACTCGGCCATAAAGAGCGACGGATTCAAGACCCTTGAAGAGGGGCAAAAAGTGGAGTTCGAGGTTACCCAGGGGCCCAAAGGTGCTCAGGCTGAAAACGTTCGCGCCCTTTGAGCTTCAGTTCTTCGGTGTTGGACTAGCGAGCGGGCCTCCTAGAGACGGTCCCCAATTCTTGCAATAAATGTCCTCAGCAGCGCTGGCTGCACATAGCGCAAATGTGGGAGGGGGCTTGCCCCCGATGGCGGTGTATCAGGCACCTGATCCAGGCCTGACAGACTGCAATCGGGGGCAAGCCCCCTCATTACATTTGGATGACAACATCCGATCCCCCGAGTGTTTGTGAGGTTCTCCAGGCACAAAAGTAAAGTTGGAAGGCTTCTTGCAATACCGCCTGCAAGTCGCCAGCTGGCGTCAAAAGTTTGCTTCAAGGAAACGAGGAATACCGGTGGTGGATCGCTCTCAAATGCTCAGCACGGCCCGTGGCACCCTGACTGACCTGTCGCGGGGCAATCTGGGTGTGCCGTTGTTGTTGCTGGTGATGCTGGCAATGATGATGTTGCCGATGCCGCCGTTTCTGCTGGACGTGTTCTTCACTTTCAACATCGCGCTGTCCGTGGTGGTGCTGCTGGTCTGCGTGTACGCCCTGCGTCCGCTGGATTTCGCGGTGTTCCCCACCATCCTGCTGGTGGCGACCCTGTTGCGCCTGGCGCTCAACGTCGCGTCGACCCGCGTGGTGATGCTGCACGGTCAGGACGGCCACGCCGCCGCCGGTAAGGTGATCCAGGCCTTCGGTGAAGTGGTGATCGGCGGTAACTACGTGGTCGGTATCGTGGTGTTCGCCATCCTGATGATCATCAACTTCGTGGTGGTGACCAAAGGCGCCGGGCGTATTTCCGAGGTGAGCGCGCGTTTCACCCTCGACGCCATGCCCGGCAAACAGATGGCCATCGACGCCGACCTCAACGCCGGTCTGATCGACCAGAACCAGGCCAAGTCGCGCCGCCTGGAAGTCGCCCAGGAAGCCGAGTTCTACGGCTCCATGGACGGTGCCAGTAAATTCGTGCGCGGTGACGCCATCGCTGGCCTGTTGATCCTGTTCATCAACCTGATCGGCGGCATGGCGGTCGGTATCTTCCAGCACGGCATGAGTTTCGGCGATGCCGGTAAGGTGTACGCCTTGCTGACCATCGGTGACGGTTTAGTGGCGCAATTGCCATCACTGTTGTTATCCACAGCGGCGGCGATCATGGTGACCCGTGCGTCGGGCTCCGAAGACATGGGCAAGCAGATCAGCCGGCAGATGTTTGCCTCGCCCAAGGCCCTGGCCGTGGCGGCGGGCATCATGGCGATCATGGGCCTGGTGCCGGGCATGCCGCACGTGTCGTTCCTGAGCATGGCAGCCATGGCCGGTGGCGCGGCTTACCTGTTCTGGAAAAAACAGAACATGGTCAAGGTCCAGGCCCAGCAAGAGATCGCTCGCCAGCAGGAACTGCTGCCATCCCCGGCCCGCGCCCAGGAAACCAAGGAATTGGGCTGGGATGACGTGACCCCGATCGACATGATCGGCCTGGAAGTCGGCTACCGCCTGATCCCATTGGTGGACCGCAACCAGGGTGGCCAATTGCTCGCGCGGATCAAGGGCGTGCGCAAGAAGCTGTCCCAGGACCTGGGCTTTTTGATGCCCACCGTGCACATTCGCGACAACCTCGATTTGGCGCCCAGCGCCTACCGCCTGACCCTGATGGGCGTGATCCTGGCCGAAGCCGAGATCTACCCCGATCGCGAACTGGCGATCAACCCCGGGCAGGTGTTCGGCAGCCTCAACGGCATTACCGCCAAAGATCCGGCTTTCGGCCTGGAAGCGGTGTGGATCGAAATCAGCCAGCGCAGCCAGGCCCAATCCCTGGGCTACACCGTGGTCGACGCCAGCACCGTGGTTGCCACGCACCTGAACCAGATCCTGTACAAGCACTCTCACGAGCTGATCGGCCACGAGGAAGTCCAGCAATTGATGGGGTTGCTCGGCAAAGCCTCGCCAAAACTCGCCGAAGAGCTGGTGCCGGGCGTGCTGTCGCTGTCGCAATTGCTCAAAGTGCTGCAGGCGCTGCTGGCCGAACAAGTGCCGGTGCGCGACATCCGCAGCATTGCCGAAGCCATCGCCAATAACGCCGCCAAGAGTCAAGATACCGCCGCGCTGGTGGCCGCGGTGCGCGTCGGATTGTCCCGCGCAATCGTGCAAAGCATTGTAGGGCTTGACTCCGAGCTGCCTGTTATCACCTTGGAACCAAGGTTGGAACAAATATTGCTCAATAGTATTCAGAAGGCAGGGCAAGGCCAGGAAGAAGGCGTTCTGCTGGAGCCAAGCATGGCTGAAAAACTGCAGCGTTCGTTGATCGACGCCGCACAGCGCCAGGAAATGCAGGGCCAACCGGTGATTCTGCTGGTGGCGGGTCCGGTCCGAGCGATGTTGTCGCGGTTTGGACGCCTGGCAGTACCGAATTTGCACGTGTTGGCTTATCAGGAAATTCCTGACAACAAGCAAGTGACTATCGTCGCGACAGTAGGGCCCAACGGCTGAGGGTAGTGGGTTATGCAAGTGAAGCGTTTTTTCGCCGCCGATATGCGTCAGGCCATGAAACTGGTCCGTGATGAGCTGGGCGCCGACGCCGCGATTATCGGTAACCGTCGTATTGCCGGCGGTGTCGAGCTGACGGCTGCCCTGGACTACACCCCCTCGGCGCTGGCGCCACGCGTTCCCAACATGGAGCTCGAGGACGAGTTGCGCAAGACCGCTTCGCGCATCGTCTCGGCCCAGGCCGAACTGAGCATGCGCGGCGACAGCGATGCCACCACCAATCGCCAGTTGTTCGCCGGCCTGCCGCTGACCGCCGCCGAGCCGCTGGTTGAACCTACGTTTGTCGAACCGCCGCGTCCCGCCGCGCCAGCCCCGGCCGCCGCCGTCGACCAGCGCATGTTCGATTCGATGCGTTTTGAACTCAATGGCCTGCGTGAATTGCTGGAAGTGCAACTGGGCTCCCTGGCCTGGAACCAGTTGCAAGGCAGCAAGCCGCAGCAAGCCAACCTGTGGCGTCGCCTGCAACGCATCGGCCTGTCCGGCCCGTTGTCCCGCGACCTGCTGGCGTTGACCACTGAAATCGACGAGCCACGCCAGGCCTGGCGCATGCTGCTGGCGCACCTGGCCCGCATGATCGTCACCCCGGAAATCGAACCTCTGGAAGAGGGCGGCGTGATCGCCATGGTCGGCCCTGCCGGCATGGGCAAGACCACCACCCTGGCCAAGCTGGCGGCGCGTTATGTGCTCAAGTATGGCGCGCATAACATCGCGCTGGTGAGCATGGACAGCTACCGTATCGGTGCCCAGGAACAGCTCAAGACCCTGGGGCGCATTCTTAACGTGCCGGTGACTCATGTCGACCCGGGCCAGTCCCTGGCCAACGCCCTGGACCCGCTGCTGCGCAAACGCGTGGTGCTGATCGACACCGCCGGCCTGCAAGCCAGCGATCCGGCGCTGCGCATGCAGCTGGAAAGCCTGGCCGGGCGTGGGATCAAGTCAAAAAATTACCTGGTGCTTGCAACCACCAGCCAGAAACAGGTTCTTACCGCTGCCTACCACAGTTACAAACGCTGTGGGCTGGCCGGTTGCATCCTGACCAAATTGGACGAAACCGCCAGCCTGGGCGAAGTGTTGAGCCTGGCTATCGGTCATGCATTACCGGTCGCCTACCTGACCGACGGGCCGCGGATTCCGGATGATCTGCATCTGCCGCGCCGTCATCAGTTGGTCAGCCGTGCCGTCAGCGTGCAAATGCAGGACGAGCCTAGCGAGGAAGCGATGGCCGATATGTTCGCTGACCTGTACCACAGCCCGGCAAAACGGGTGGGCTGAGCAACATGAACACAATGCAATGTACCTACATTGATGGTCTGCAAGCGATTCACGCGGCCAAGCCATGTAGCCTGCGTCTAAGCAAGACAAGGTAAAGAAATAAAATGGGCAGCATGCATCCCGTACAGGTGATCGCGGTGACCGGCGGCAAAGGTGGCGTCGGAAAAACTAACGTGTCAGTGAATTTGTCCCTGGCGCTGGCAGAGCTTGGCCGTCGCGTCATGCTGCTGGACGCCGACCTGGGACTGGCGAACGTCGACGTTCTGCTGGGGCTGACGCCCAAACACACCCTGGCCGATGTGATCGAAGGCCGGTGCGAGCTGCGCGATGTGCTGCTGCAAGGCCCCGGCGGGATCCGCATCGTGCCGGCCGCTTCCGGCACCCAGAGCATGGTGCACCTGAGCCCCGCGCAGCATGCCGGGCTGATTCAAGCGTTCAGCGATATCGGCGACAACCTCGACGTGCTGGTGATCGACACCGCTGCGGGGATCGGCGAGTCCGTGGTCAGCTTTGTGCGCGCCGCGCAGGAAGTATTGCTGGTGGTCTGCGATGAACCCACCTCGATCACCGACGCCTACGCCCTGATTAAACTCCTTAACCGTGACTACGGCATGAACCGCTTCCGCGTCCTGGCCAACATGGCCCAGAGCCCGCAGGAAGGGCGCAACCTGTTCGCCAAGTTGACCAAGGTCACGGATCGCTTTCTCGATGTCGCCTTACAATACGTCGGCGCAGTTCCCTACGACGAATGTGTGCGCAAGGCCGTGCAGAAACAGCGCGCGGTCTACGAAGCATTCCCTCGTTCGAAATGCGCCTTGGCGTTCAAGGCTATTGCCCAGAAGGTCGATACCTGGCCGCTGCCCGCCAACCCGCGTGGGCATCTGGAGTTTTTCGTCGAGCGATTGGTGCATCAGACGAGCGCAGGGCCAGTGCTATGACATCGAGCGGTTACAACCTCTACAAAAAATCGGCGCGTGACAGCCAGGGTGAACTGATCGAGCGCTATGCGCCCCTGGTCAAGCGCATTGCCTACCATTTGCTGGCCCGGTTGCCGGCCAGCGTGCAGGTGGAGGATCTGATCCAGGCGGGCATGATCGGCCTGCTGGAGGTGTCGACCAAGTACGACGCCACCAAGGGTGCGAGTTTCGAGACGTATGCGGGTATCCGTATTCGCGGCGCGATGCTCGATGAAGTGCGTAAAGGTGACTGGGCACCCCGTTCGGTGCATCGCAATACGCGCATGGTCAGTGACGCAATTCGAGCAATTGAAGCAAAAACCGGTCGTGACGCTAAAGATCATGAAGTTGCGGCCGAACTCCAATTGAGTCTCGACGATTATTACGGGATTTTGAACGATACCTTGGGCAGCCGCCTGTTCAGTTTCGACGACCTGTTGCAGGACGGCGAGCATGAAGGGCTGCACGAGGACGGCGCGAGCGCTCACATGGAGCCGTCGCGCGACCTGGAGGATGAACGCTTCCAGGGGGCATTGGCGGACGCAATCGCCAATTTGCCGGAGCGTGAACGTTTGGTGTTGGCGCTGTACTACGACGAAGAGCTGAACCTCAAGGAAATCGGTGAGGTGCTGGGGGTCAGCGAATCGCGGGTCAGCCAGTTGCATAGCCAGTGCGCCGCCCGCTTGCGGGGACGTCTGGGAGAGTGGCGAGCGCGCTGACAGGCAGTGTGGGGACACTGCAGAGCGATACCGCGTGGGCCATGGGCCTGCGCGGGTTCGGCCCGTGGTGGCCCCGGCAGTCCTTTTTGTGTAATGCCTGTTGATTGAAATGGCGCGTCCAGGTGCTGGGCGCGTTTAAGACTGCTTGGAGGTCGAATTGGACAAGAACATGAAAATCCTCATCGTTGATGACTTCTCAACGATGCGGCGGATCATAAAAAACCTGTTGCGTGACCTTGGGTTCACAAACACGGTCGAGGCGGATGATGGCCTTACGGCGATTCCGATCCTCAACAGCGGGGGCATCGACTTTCTGGTAACCGACTGGAACATGCCGGGCATGACCGGCATCGACTTGCTGCGTCACGTGCGCGCTGACGAAAAACTACGCAGCCTTCCCGTGCTGATGGTGACCGCCGAAGCCAAGCGTGAACAGATTATCGAAGCTGCCCAGGCCGGCGTTAACGGTTATGTGGTCAAACCATTCACTGCACAGGCGTTGAAAGAGAAGATCGAAAAAATCTTCGAACGCATCCACGGCTAATGCCATCGCGGGGGAGCTATGGAGCAGAAAGAAACGTCACAGGGAGACTTTGAGTCAACCCTGAAAAAACATGCTCACCAACTGGTCGACAGCCTTGAAAAAGGTCATTTCGGCGACGCGGTGCAGTTAATCCATGAGCTCAATCAGACCCGTGACCGAGGCCTGTACCAGGAAGTGGGCAAGCTCACGCGCGAGTTGCACAGTGCAATCGTCAATTTCCAGATTGACCCGCACATGCCCCAGGCCGAAGAAATCTCGCAGATTACCGATGCCACCGAACGCCTGTCCTACGTGGTCAGGCTGACTGAGGCCGCGGCCAACCGCACCATGGACCTGGTGGAAAACGCCACGCCTCTGGTCAACGGCATGGCCAATGAAGCCCAGGCCCTGAATGCCGACTGGGGCCGCTTCATGCGGCGGGAAGTGGGGGCTGAAGAGTTCCGCGAGCTGGCACGCCGGGTCGAAGGGTTCCTGTCACGCAGCGAGCAGGACAACCGCACGGTGTCCAGCAACCTCAACGATATTCTGCTGGCCCAGGACTACCAGGACCTGACCGGTCAGGTGATCAAGCGTGTGACGCAGTTGGTCACCGAAGTGGAAAGCAATTTGCTCAAACTGGTGCTCATGGCAGGCCAGGTTGACCGTTTCGCCGGCATCGAACATGACCGCGAAGCGATCCTCTCGGAAAAAGATCCACAAAAACATCTCGCCAAGGGTGAAGGTCCGCAGATTCATGCCGATAAACGTGAAGACGTTGTGTCAGGTCAGGATGACGTAGATGACCTGTTATCCAGTTTAGGCTTCTAAGGAGCACCCACATGAGCTTCGGCGCCGATGAAGAGATCCTTCAGGATTTCCTTGTAGAGGCCGGCGAAATTTTAGAGCAACTGTCCGAACAACTGGTCGAGCTGGAAAGCCGCCCGGATGATGCGAACCTGCTCAATGCAATTTTTCGCGGTTTTCATACTGTAAAAGGGGGCGCCGGCTTCCTCCAGCTCCATGAGCTGGTGGAGTGCTGCCACATCGCCGAGAACGTGTTCGACATCCTGCGCAAGGGTGAGCGGCACGTCGACTCGGAGTTGATGGACGTGATTCTCGAAGCACTCGATGCGGTCAACGGCATGTTCAGCCAAGTGCGCGAACGGGCCCCGATCACCGCTGCCACCCCGGAACTGCTGGCCGCCCTGGCGCGTTACGCGGAGCCTGCCGATCTGGCGGCCGAGCCCGTGGCTGAGGCGGTGGCGGAACCTGAGCCGGCGCCGGAACCGGACGTTACCGACAGCGAGTTCGAACAGCTGCTCAGCTCTCTCAGCGCGGTCAAGGCCGAAGCTGAAGCACCTGCCGCAGCGGCCCCGGCGCAGGCGCCGACCAGCGAAGACATTACCGACGCCGAATTCGAGTCGCTGCTCGATCAGTTGCACGGCAAGGGCCAGTTCGCCGCCGACGCCGTGGCACCCGCCGCCGCAGCGCCGGCGCCGGCCACTGCCACTGCCAGCACCGATATCACTGACGACGAATTCGAAGCGTTGCTCGACCAGTTGCATGGCAAGGGCACCTTCGCCGCCGACGCGCTGCCGGAAGTGGCCGCCACCGCGGCAGCCCCTGCGGCACCGGCCGCCGCCAAACCGGCGACACCGGCCCAACCCGCCGGCGACGGGCTGATCACCGATCATGAGTTCGAAGCACTGCTGGACGATCTGCACGGCAAAGGCAAGTTCAGCGAAGTGGCCCCGGCCGCCGCAGCGACGGCCGCCGCCGCCAAGCCTGCACCGGTAGCCGCGAAGGCCGCCGCCCCGGCCGCCAAGCCTGCGCCTGCTCCGGCCGCGGCGGCTGCCCCTGCACGAGCGGCCGCCGCCGCGCCGGTGGCCGACAAGCCTGTGACTGAAGCCGAAACCACCGTGCGGGTCGATACCGCGCGCCTGGACGACATCATGAACATGGTCGGCGAACTGGTATTGGTGCGTAACCGCCTGGTGCGCCTGGGCCTGAGCAGTGGCGATGAGTCCATGCAAAAGGCCGTGTCGAACCTCGATGTGGTGACCGCCGACCTGCAGACCGCCGTGATGAAAACGCGGATGCAGCCGATCAAGAAAGTCTTCGGCCGCTTCCCGCGCCTGGTTCGCGACCTGGCGCGCCAGCTGAAGAAAGAAATCAACCTGGAACTGGTAGGCGAAGAAACCGACCTCGACAAAAACCTCGTCGAGGCCCTGGCCGACCCGCTGGTCCACTTGGTGCGCAACGCCGTCGACCATGGCGTGGAAACCCCGGAAGAACGTGAAGCCTCGGGCAAGTCCCGTGGCGGCAAGGTGATCCTGGCGGCCGAGCAGGAAGGCGACCATATCCTGCTGTCTATCACCGACGACGGCAAGGGCATGGATCCGGCCATCCTGCGCAACATCGCGGTCAAGCGTGGCGTGATGGACAAGGATGCCGCCGACCGCCTGACCGACACCGAGTGCTACAACCTGATCTTCGCCCCAGGCTTCTCGACCAAGACCGAGATCTCCGACGTGTCGGGCCGTGGCGTGGGCATGGACGTGGTCAAGACCAAGATCAGCCAGCTCAACGGCTCGATCAATATCTACTCGACCAAGGGCCAGGGTTCCAAGATCGTCATCAAGGTGCCGTTGACCCTGGCGATCATGCCGACCCTGATGGTGATGCTGGGCAACCAGGCCTTCGCCTTCCCGCTGGTCAACGTCAACGAGATCTTCCACCTCGACCTGTCGCGCACCAACGTGGTGGACGGCCAGGAAGTGGTGATCGTGCGCGACAAGGCGTTGCCGCTGTTCTACCTCAAGCGCTGGCTGGTGGCATCGGCGGCGCATGAAGAACAGCGCGAAGGCCATGTGGTGATTCTCTCCGTGGGCACCCAGCGTATCGGCTTTGTGGTCGATCAACTGGTCGGCCAGGAAGAAGTGGTCATCAAGCCTTTGGGCAAAATGCTGCAGGGAACCCCGGGCATGTCGGGTGCGACCATCACCGGTGACGGTAGGATCGCGCTGATTCTCGATGTTCCGAGCATGCTCAAGCGTTACGCCGCTCGGCGTATTTGATTCTGGCGGGGCAGGGCGGTCAGCCCGCCCCGCCTAACGGAGTGTTTATGGCAGTCAAGGTCCTGGTGGTGGACGATTCGGGTTTCTTCCGCCGCCGCGTCTCGGAAATTCTTTCCGCCGATCCAAGCATCCAGGTGGTCGGCACGGCCACCAACGGCAAAGAGGCGATTGATCAAGCCATTGCGTTGAAGCCGGATGTCATCACCATGGACTACGAGATGCCCATGATGGACGGCATCACGGCGGTGCGGCACATCATGCAGCGCTGCCCGACTCCGGTGTTGATGTTCTCCTCGCTGACCCATGAAGGCGCCCGAGTGACCCTCGACGCGCTGGATGCGGGGGCCGTGGACTTCCTGCCGAAGAATTTCGAAGACATCTCGCGCAATCCCGAGAAGGTCAAGCAACTGCTGTGCGAGAAAGTCCACAGCATTTCCCGCAGCAACCGTCGCAGCCTGTTCAGCGCGCCTTCGCCTTCGCCGGCACCTGCTCCGGCTGCTCCGGCGGCGCCGAGCAGTTCGACGTTCGGGCGTCCGGCCCCCGCGCCGGTTGCCCGGCCGGCGGCGGCTCCCGCGCGGGCATCGGCATCGACAAGCCACTCGCCGGCGCCCAAGCGCAAAGCCTACAAGCTGGTGGCCATCGGCACGTCCACCGGTGGCCCGGTAGCGTTGCAGCGCGTGCTCACTCAGTTGCCGGCCAACTTCCCGGCGCCGATCGTGCTGATCCAGCACATGCCGGCGGCATTCACCAAGGCCTTCGCCGAGCGCCTGGACAAGTTGTGCCGCATCAGCGTCAAGGAAGCCGAAGATGGCGACATCCTGCGTCCGGGCCTGGCGCTGCTGGCCCCGGGCGGCAAGCAGATGATGGTCGACGGGCGTGGCGCGATCAAAATCCTGCCGGGTGACGAACGCCTCAACTACAAGCCCTGCGTTGATATCACCTTCGGTTCGGCGGCCAAGTCCTACGGCGACAAAGTTCTGGCGGTGGTGCTCACCGGCATGGGCGCCGATGGTCGCGAAGGTGCGCGGTTGCTCAAGCAGGGCGGCAGTGCGATCTGGGCCCAGGACGAAGCCAGCTGCGTGATCTATGGCATGCCCATGGCGATCGTCAAGGCCGACCTGGCCGATGCGGTCTACAGCCTGGATGACATCGGCAAGCACCTGGTGGAGGCCTGCCTCTGATGGATGTCTTGAGCCTGATCGGCATCACCATGGCGTTCGTCGCGATCATTGGCGGCAACTACCTTGAGGGCGGCCACCTCGGCGCCCTGGCCAACGGGCCGGCGGCGCTGATCGTGATCGGCGGCACGGTGGGGGCCGCATTGCTGCAGTCGCCATTGAGTTCGTTCAAGCGCGCCATGCAGATCCTGATCTGGATTATTTTCCCGCCGCGCGTCGACCTGGCCGGCGGCATCGACCGCGTGGTCAACTGGAGCCTTACCGCCCGCAAGGAAGGCCTGCTGGGCCTGGAGGGCGTGGCCGATGCCGAGCCCGACAGCTACGCGCGCAAAGGCCTGCAGTTGCTGGTGGACGGCGCCGAGCCGGAAGCGATCCGCAGCATCCTGGAGGTGGATTTCTTCACTCAGGAAAGCCGCGACATCAATGCCGCCAAAGTCTTTGAAAGCATGGGCGGCTACGCGCCGACCATCGGCATCATCGGTGCGGTAATGGGCCTGATCCACGTGATGGGTAACCTGGCCGATCCGTCGCAATTGGGCAGCGGTATTGCCGTGGCCTTCGTCGCCACCATCTACGGGGTGGCGAGCGCCAACCTGGTGCTGCTGCCGGTGGCCAGCAAGCTCAAGTCAATCGCCATGCGCCAGGCGCGTTACCGTGAAATGCTGCTCGAGGGCCTGCTGTCGATTGCCGAGGGCGAGAACCCGCGCTCCATCGAATTGAAGCTCCAGGGCTTCATGGATTGATGGGAGGTATGGGTTGTGAGCCGTCGCCGTCGCGAGCCTGAAGAACACGTTAACCACGAACGCTGGCTGGTGTCCTACGCGGACTTCATCACCCTGCTGTTCGCGTTTTTCGTGGTGATGTACTCCATCTCGTCGATCAACGAAGGCAAGTACAAAGTGATTTCCCAGGCGCTGATCGGCGTATTCAACGACGCCGACCGTTCGCTCAAGCCGATCCCCATCGGTGAGGAACGGCCCCGCACCGTGACCCCGGCCAAACCGTTGGTCAACGACAGCGATGAAACCGCCGCCGGGGTGGGGGGCACCAGCGACCCGCTCAAGAGCATCGCCGATGACATCAGCGCCGCATTCGGCGACCTGATCAGTTCCAACCAGATGACCGTGCGCGGCAATGAGTTGTGGGTCGAGATCGAGCTTAATTCCAGCCTGCTGTTTGCCAGTGCCGATGCGATGCCCAGCGACCAGGCGTTCACCATCATCGATAAAGTGGCGGCTATCCTCAAACCGTTCGAGAACCCGATCCACGTCGAAGGCTTCACCGACAATATTCCGATCAGCACCGCGCAGTACCCCACCAACTGGGAACTGTCGTCGGCGCGCGCAGCGAGCATCGTGCGCATGCTGGCGATGCAGGGTGTGAACCCCGGTCGCCTGGCGTCGGTGGGTTATGGCGAGTTCCAGCCGGTGGCCAATAACGCCACGCTGGAAGGACGTGCGCGCAACCGTCGGGTGGTGCTGGTGGTGTCGCGCAACCTGGATGTGCGCCGCAGCCTGACCGGCACCGGCACCGCCAATGCAACACCGGATGCGGCCTTGAGGCGTGCTGGCACACAAACTGCACCGCCAGCGATTAAGCCGCCGGTTCGTCAGAGCGCCGTCAATTCTCCGTCACCGGCTCAATAACTTTATGCAATGTCTCGGTCGCGCCTGTGCCTGCCGGGAGGAACCATCCGAATGAGAGTCTGGGCAGTTGCCAATCAAAAAGGTGGAGTCGGCAAGACCACCACCTCCATCGCTCTGGCCGGTTTGCTGGCCGAGGCGGGCAAGCGCGTGGTCGTGGTCGACCTGGACCCCCACGGCTCGATGACCAGCTATTTCGGCTATGACCCGGATGCGCTGGAACACAGCTGCTTTGACCTGTTCCTGCACAAGGGCAACGTGCCCGGCGACCTGCCTGGGCAGTTGCTGCTGCCCACCAGCGACGAGCGTATTTCGCTGTTGCCGTCCAGCACCGCACTGGCCACCCTCGAGCGCCAGTCGCCAGGTCAGAGCGGTCTGGGCCTGGTGATCGCCAAGACCCTGGCGCAACTGTGGCAGGACTTTGACTACGCCGTCATCGACAGCCCGCCGCTGTTGGGGGTGTTGATGGTCAACGCGTTGGCCGCCAGCCAGCAACTGGTGATCCCGGTGCAGACCGAGCACCTGGCGGTCAAGGGCCTGGAGCGCATGGTCAGCACCCTGGCGATGATCAACCGCTCGCGCAAGCAGCCGCTGCCGTTCAGCATCGTGCCGACCCTGTTCGACCGCCGCACCCAGGCGTCGCTCGGTACGTTGCGTGTATTGCGCGATGCGTACCCGGACACCATCTGGCAAGGCTACATTCCGGTGGACACGCGCCTGCGTGACGCCAGCCGCGCCGGGCTCACCCCTTCGCAGTTCGATGGCAAGAGCCGTGGCGTGCTGGCTTATCGCGCGTTGCTCAAGCACCTGTTGTCCCAGCAACTCGTGGCGCAGGTGGCATGATGAACCGTCCCGTCGACCTCAAGACCAAGACCCGGCCGCAGCTGGCGCTGGAATCCTACCTGGATGCCCTGCTGCAGGAAGCAACCGACGAAGATCTGCCGGAACCGGTGCTGGTACTGGAGCCGATAGTCGAAACCAGCAGTGCGCTGGATGAATTCCAATTGGCCGTGCTGGAAGAGCAGGCACGGGACGCCCGGATCGTGGTGCCTGTCGCCGCGCCGGCCGTCGTTGTGGTGCCGGAGCCTGTGGTGCCGGCGCCCGTGGTCGTCGAACCGGTGGTGCAAGTGCACCTGCCACCGAGCATCACTCCGCCTCCGGCAAGCGGCGATGGCCGCCCGGCATGGGCCGCCGAGCCGTTCGAATGCCTGTTGTTCGACGTCGCCGGTCTGACCCTGGCGGTGCCCCTGGTGTGCCTGGGTTCGATCTATTCGCTCGAAGGTCACGAGCTGACGCCGCTGTTCGGGCAGCCGGAATGGTTCCTCGGCATCCTGCCCAGCCAGGCCGGCAACCTTAAGGTGCTGGATACCGCGCGCTGGGTGATGCCCGACCGCTACCGCGACGATTTCCGCCAGGGCTTGCAGTACGTGATCTCCGTTCAGGGCTACGAGTGGGGGCTGGCGGTGCATCAGGTCAGCCGCTCGTTGCGCCTGGACCCCAACGAAATCAAATGGCGCAGCCACCGGGGCCAGCGGCCCTGGCTGGCCGGCACCGTGATCGAACACATGTGCGCGTTGCTTGACGTCGCCGAACTGGCCGAGTTGATCGCCAGCGGTGCCGTCAAGTCGATGCCCGGTAACAAACGCAGTTGATTGAACACGCCGGCCGCACGGGTGTGCGGTCGCCGAACGAAGCACACACGCCGTATCCAACGGCATTTGAAGGGGTCATGGGTATGAATATGTCAGCATCAGCACAAAAAGGCTCGGACGATCCGATTCTGCAATGGGTGACCTTCAAGCTGGACAACGAGACCTACGGCATTAACGTGATGCGCGTGCAGGAAGTGCTGCGCTACACCGAGATCGCCCCGGTCCCGGGTGCCCCGAGCTATGTGCTCGGCATCATCAACCTGCGCGGCAACGTCGTGACCGTGATCGACACGCGCCAGCGTTTCGGCCTGGACACCGCTGAAGTCACCGACAACACGCGCATCGTCATCATTGAAGCCGACAAGCAAGTGGTCGGTATCCTGGTCGACAGCGTCGCCGAAGTGGTCTACCTGCGCCAATCGGAAGTGGAAACCGCGCCGAACGTGGGCAACGAAGAGTCGGCCAAGTTTATCCAGGGCGTGTGCAACAAGAACAACGAACTGTTGATTCTGGTTGAGCTGGACAAAATGATGAGCGAAGAAGAGTGGTCGGAACTGGAGAGCATCTGATTGTTCCTTGAGGTCGCGGTGATCGTCCTGGCCCTGTTGTGGGCCGGGACCCTGGGTTTTCTGCTGCGCTACATGGCCCGGCAGCGCGAATTGGCACTGCAGCAGGCCGAGCGCGAGGCTGTGCGCGATCGGCGCATTCTGGAACTGGTCAAGCGTGTCGACCATTACCAGAAGAGTGCGGTGCGGGTCGGGGATGAGGTGCATGAACTGCGCGCGATCCTCGCTCCGATGCCGGACAAGCTCGAGCAGCTGGAGCAGCGCGATCCTGCCAACCTGTCGTTTGCCCAGGCGGCGAAGCTGGTGGGGATGGGCGCGACGGTGGACGACCTGACCCAGTCGTGCGGCTTGACCCAGGCTGAGGCGCAGTTGATGAGTAAGTTGCACAAGAGCTGATTGCGTCTGTGCCGAGCAGGGCAAGCCTGCTCACTACAGAATCAGATGTCAGGCGTTAAGGAGCGTCGCGCCTGCGATGGGTAGCGCCCGGCCGCCCAATTAATTTCCAATCCCACTGACTTTTTTCTTCTCCTCCAAGGTCCACATCCTTCAAGCACCTTTGAATCAGGAGATTCCCCGCATGAGCACCCCCAAGGCACTGTTGATCCTTCACGGCAAGCAAGCCCTCAACGAGGACGTGCGCAGCGCCGTGCTGGCCCGGCGTGAGCAGGGTTGGGAGCTGGCAGTGCGGGTGACGTGGGAGGGTGGCGACGCTCGGCGCCTGGTGGGCGAGGCGTTGGAGCAGGGCTATACGCACATCATTGCCGGCGGCGGCGACGGCACCTTGCGCGACGTGGCCGAGGCGATGGCCCAGGCCAGGGCCGATGCCAGCCTGGTACTGATGCCGCTGGGCACCGCCAATGATTTTGCCAAGGCCGCCGGGGTGCCGTTGGAACCGGCCCAGGCCCTGGCACTGCTGGACGTGGCGCCGCGGGCGATCGACCTGGGCCAGGTGGGCGGCCAGGTGTTTCTGAACATGGCCACCGGTGGGTTCGGCAGCCAGGTCACCGCCAATACCTCCGAAGACTTGAAGAAAGTCCTGGGCGGCGCGGCGTATCTGTTTACCGGCCTCACGCGTTTCAGCGAGTTGAAGGCTGCCTACGGCGAGCTGGAAGGCCCGGATTTCCAGTGGAAGGGCGAGATGCTGGCGCTGGGCATCGGCAACGGTCGCCAGGCCGGCGGTGGGCATGTGCTGTGCCCGCAGGCAATGGCCGATGATGGTTTGCTCGATGTGAGCATTCTGCCGGCGCCGCAGGAAGTGGTCGGCACTTTGCGCGAGCTGATGAGCAATGGCTGGGGGTTGGACAACATGTTCGTGCGCGCGCGCCTGCCGTGGGTGCAGATCAAACAGGCCGAAGGGCTCTACATCAATCTGGACGGCGAACCGCTCAAGGGCGACGACCTGCGTTTCGAAACACTGCCCAAGGCGCTGCGGGTGCACCTGCCGCCGGGCTCGCCCCTAGTCGTCCAGGCTGATGATCTTCTCGCGCACCGCGAATAACACCAGCCCCGCCACGTCGAATATCTGCAGGCGCTTCATGATCTGCGAGCGATGGGCTTCCACGGTCTTGATGCTCAGCCCCAGCCCGTGGGCGATCTCGCGGGTGGACTTGCCGCGTACGATCAGGCGCAGGATCTCCAACTGGCGCGGCGTGAGGTTGTGGCTGTGGCCGACCGGCACGGCGGGCCCCTGGCTGCGTACCAGCGCCTGGCTGATCACCGTGTGGGCGATCGCCGGGCTCAGGTAGCGCTCATTGTTGCGCAGGGCGCGCAGGGCGTGTTCCAGCTCGTTGGCGCTGGTGTCCTTGAGCAGGTAGCCATGGGCGCCGGCTTCCAGTGCGCACATGATCAGTTCCGGGTCGGTGTGCATCGACAGGATCAGCACCTTGCAGCGGGGATAGGCGCTTTTGAGCTGCTGCAGCGCGTCAAGGCCGCTGGTGTGCTTCATCGACAGGTCCAGCAGTACCATATCGGGTTGCAGCACGTGGAATTGCTCCAGCAACTGCGCGCCGTCGCTGGCTTCGCCGATTACCGTATAGCCGGGAATATCCTGGATCAACGCACGCACGCCGGCCCTGATCAGTGCATGGTCATCCACCAGGAGTAATGTGCAGGTCACTCGAGAACCTTAGGGGAACTGGCCCGTTCGAGGGCGCGCGGCGCCCAGGGGAAAAGTGCGTCGATACGTGTGCCATGACCAGGCTGACTGTTGACCGACAGCGTGCCGCCCAGTTGATCAATGCGTTCGGCCATGCCGGCCATGCCCCGCTGGCCTTCGCGGCCTGGGTTGCCGGCGGGCAGGAAGCCCTGGCCGTCGTCACTGATGCTCAGCGACAGCCCTTCGGGCAGGCGTTGCAGGCGCACCAGCAGGTTATGCGCGTGAGCATGACGCAGCATGTTGGTTACCGCTTCCTGGGTGATGCGAAACGCCGCCACGGCCATCTCTTCCGGGATGCCGGTAAGCCGCTGCTGGCATTCCAGGCTCCAGTGCACAGGGGTGTTTTCAAGGGTCTTGAGCAAATGCGCGCGCAGACTGGCTTCCAGCCCCAGGCTGGTCAGTTGCCGGGGATTGAGGATGGCCGACACGTCGCGCACCTTGGCCAGGGTCTCGTTCAGCGTATTGCATAGCACCGCGCATTGGCTTTGCAGGTCTTGCGGCAGGCGACGCTTGAGCCATTCACTTTGCAGCTTGGCGGCGGTCAGTAATTGGCCGATGTCGTCATGCAGTTCGCGGCTGAGGCGGTGACGTTCGTTTTCCTGCACCTGCAGCAGGCGATCGGCCAGTTCCTGCGGCTGCAGGCGAATGGACTTGCGCGAGCGCCACTGTTGCAGGCCGAGTACCAGCAGCGTGGCCAGGTTTAGCAGCAATACGCTCAGCGGCAACGGGGCGGCGTGGTTAAAGGCCCACAGGCTGATCAGCAGCGAGGCAAGGCACAGGCCAAAGATCAGGCGGCGAGCATGGCTGCGGGACGCGGACCTGGCGAGGAGTGACTTGAGGCTGGCGTACATAGCGGATGGAGCCAATGAGAAGTAGTTGCGAAAGTTCGGACACGTCTGACGAGGCTCAGTCTGAAGTGCATGGCCGAAGCGTTTATATACAGGAAGTTCAATGACTTCGAGCGGCGCATAGTACCACCCCTGTAACCGTTGGTCGCCTGGCACCAGGCGGCGTTGGTCGATTATCCCGGTTAATGGACAGAGACAGTCTCAACGCATTAACTCAGAATGTTTTACAAGTTATGCGAACTTGTATAGTTATTCTGTCGTTGATGGCTAAATGATATTTTGCGTATGTCGCTTTTAGATAATCCGTCGCCTTAGAAGACCGCTGCCCATCACCACATATGATGCAAACGTTGCTGCGGCTTGTGGCTGAATGTCTTCTGCGGAATCTGCAGCGTAACCGTGGCGATGAGGGTGGTTTGTTCGGTGTCATCCAGCGCCAATTCGCCGGTCCTGGTGTCGATCAACTCCAGCTGCCACGCCAGCAAGGTCAGGCAGGCATGCAATGCCTCCAGGGCCTGGTCATGCAGTTGCAATGGGTTCTGCGCGTTGGCGATCAGGGTCTGGATATGCCGCGAGAATTCACCGATCGCCTGCAGGGCCAGGGCGTCGGCCTTTTCGGCGAGCCTGCTGAGGCTGATTTTCATGCAGTCGATCGCGTCGCTGTCATTGCGAATCAGGTGCAGGTGGCTCAGGCATTCTTCCGATTTGTTCAGCAGCTTTTCTGCTTCGAGCAGAAATTCGGGCAGTGCGCGCTGCCATTCTTTACCGTCGTTCATCATGCAAGTCTCCACAACATACGGTCGGGTGATGAGATGTCGCTGCGGGTGAATGGCTTAAAACTAGCGCTGAAATTTGACTCGTACCTGTAGGTGGCTTCTGAGTTTTGAGTAGGAAACTTATTGAAATGGCGGTGACGGCGCGGCGCAGCCGCCATGCGCGGGCTTGATTGCACACCTTCTGTTGTCGCGACGTGGACGCCTGGAAGACCCAGGGGGCGAGGACTTGGGATGGCAAACAAAAGCCTGACTCCATTCATGCAATGAGAATGGCGTCACATTAATGGCTATTAGATATTGCGAATATCAGGTTGGGCCTGATTGCGTATAGGGGAATCCCTTACACGGTGGAACCTTACGTCGATTTGAGTGTCGCGCAATGGGCTCATTTGCCGTCATGAAGAGGCACGCCCAGTAAAGCATGATGTCAGTGTGACATCAATTAATTTACGTGGCATGTTAACGGGGTCAAGATCTGGCGCTCGCCGCCGATAAACCACTTAGTGAACTGCACAATCCCCAGGCGCAGCACTTACCAGCGCATTTCAGGAGCTCTTAATGGCCGGCATTCTCGACACGGTAGATCAACGCACGCAATTGGTGGGTGAGAATCGCCTGGAGATCCTCATGTTTCGCCTGGCCGGGCGGCAGCTGTTCGCCATTAACGTGTTCAAGGTGCAGGAAGTGCTGCAACTGCCCAAGCTCACGTTGATGCCCCAGCGCCACCCGTTTGTCTGCGGCGTGGTCAACCTGCGGGGCCAGACCCTGCCGGTGATCGACCTGTCCCAGGCGATTGGCATGCGCCCGCTGGTGCCGGGTCCGAACAGCACCATTATTGTGACCGAGTACAACCGCTCGGTGCAGGCGTTCCTGGTGGGCGGCGTGGACCGCATCGTCAACATGAACTGGGAAGCCATTCTGCCGCCGCCGACCAGCGCCGGTCGCCAGCATTACCTCACCGCCATCAGCAAGGTCGATGACCAGTTGGTGGAAATCATCGACGTGGAAAAAGTCCTCGCCGAGATCGTCCCGTACAACGCCAAGGTCTCGCGGGAGAAGCTCGAAGACCCGGTGCTCGAACGGGCTCGCGGCCGCGAAGTGCTGCTGGTGGACGACTCCAACGTGGCGCTGTCGCAGCTGCGTGACACCCTCGGCCAGTTGGGGATCAAGATGCACATCGCCAGCGACGGCCTCAAAGCGCTGAACATGCTCAAGTCCTGGGCCGACGCCGGGCACGTGATGACCGACAAGCTGCTGATGATCTTCACCGACGCGGAAATGCCGGAAATGGACGGCTACCGCCTTACCACGGAGATCCGCAACGACCCACGCCTGCGCAAGCTGTACGTGGTGCTGCACACGTCGCTGTCGGGCAGCTTCAACGAATCGATGGTCAAGAAGGTCGGGTGCGACAACTTCCTGTCCAAATTCCAACCCGACAAACTGGTGGATGTGGTGCGTCAGCGACTGATGCTGGACGAACAGCCGGCTTGACCTTAGGGTGACGGCTTCGTCTCCCAGGAATGCAGGCCCATGCTTCGTCTCAGCGCGTTGTACCGTTATCCCTTGAAATCCGGCAAGGCCCAGCCCTTGCCGCATGTCGGCCTGGATAAACTCGGGCTGGACGGGGATCGACGCTGGATGCTGGTGGACGAACCCAGCGGGCGCTTCCTGACGCAGCGCACCGAAAACAAAATGAGCCAACTGTCGGCGTTGTGGAACAGCGCCGGCGGCCTGACCCTGAGTTCCCCCGGCCACACCTCCCTCGACGTTGCGTTGCCCGGCGAAGACGCCAACTTGCGTGGCGTGACCATCTGGCGCGACACCGTGCGCCTGCCGGACGCCGGCGACGCCGCGGCGGCGTGGGTCAGCGAATTTATCGGCAAGCCGACCCGACTGGTGCACATGCCGCCGCAACGTGCGCGTACCACGCAGTCCGGCTATGGCCGGGACGATGATCAGGTGGCGCTGGCCGACGGTTATCCCTTGCTGCTGATTGGCCAGGCCTCCCTGGACGACCTGTCCGAGAAGGTCGGCCGCCCCATGGAGATGCTGCGCTTTCGGCCCAACCTGGTGATCGAAGGCGCCGACGCGTTTGCCGAAGACAGCTGGAAGCGCCTGCGCATCGGCGACGTGGAGTTCCGGGTGGTCAAGCCGTGCTCGCGGTGCATTCTCACCACCATCGACCCGCGCACCGGCGAGCGCAGCGCCGATCGCGAACCGTTCGCCACCTTGAATGGTTACCGCAAGACCGAAGCCGGCGCGATGTTTGGCCAGAACCTGGTCAACGATGGCGTGGGCCGCCTGGAAGTCGGCATGCCGGTGACAATCCTCGAATAATTCAGCGCCCATACAAAAATGCCCGTCTCCAGGAGACGGGCATTTTTTTGCCGGGCTGAATCCTCAGCCGCGGTATTCGCACAGGTAAGCGGTGTCGACCTCGACCTTCAGCTGGAATTTGCTGTTGGCCGGTACGTTGAACTGGCTGCCGGCGGCGAAGGTCTGCCAGTCGTCGGCGTCCGGCAGTTTGACGGTCAGGGCGCCCGAGACCACGTGCATGATTTCACGCTGGGCGGTGCCGAACTCATATTCACCCGGGGCCATCACGCCGATGGTCGCCGGGCCTTCAGCGGTGCCGAACGCGATCGACTTGACGGTGCCGTCGAAGTACTCGTTGACTTTGAACATGGGCGAATCCTCGGAAAAGTTGCCTTCCCTGCAGGAGCGAGGGCAGCGTTATGGAAAAGGTCGGCCAGTATGCCCAAGCGTGGCAAGGCTGCCTAGACCGGCAAAATCAGCGGCAACAGGCGGGCAGTGTTGCGTGCGTCTTCCAGTGCCCGGTGCTGCTGGCCATGGAACTGCATGCCGGCCAGTTGCAGCGCGCCGTTGAGCCCCAGCGGTTTGTCCAGGCGCCGGGCCTTGGCGAAGCGTTGCTTGAGGTTGATGTGGGGTGTGTGGGCCAGGGCGCTGTCCAGGCCGTGGCGTTGCCACTCCAGTTCCAGTTGCTGGCGGTCGTAGTCGCCCCAGCTGGCCCAGCCTTCCAACCGCGTCTGGTGCTGGCCCAGCCAGCGTTCGAACAGCGGCCACACCTCGCTCAGCGGCGTCGCCGCGTCGATATTGGCCTGGGTGATATGGGTGAGCTGGCGGCAGAACGGCGTCAGCAAAGGGCGGCGCTGCGGCCGTACAAAGCGCTGGAAATGATCCACTTCGCGGCCCTGGCGGTTAACCAGGCTCGCGCCGATCTCGATGACTTCCATCTCCGTCACGGGCCAGCCGCCTTCATCCGTCGTGGCTTCAAGGTCAATAATCAGCCAATGAGGCATGGTGCAGGTTCCCGTACTCTTCCCGTCCTGGGGGATAGAGCGTAGACGGCCCTTGTAGTTCCGCGCTGTTTTTTCGTGGGAGCCTGGTGTCTTTGCCTGCCTCCTCAGGTCACCGCCTCGGCAATCCACCACACCGGCTACCAGGCAAGCACTTGGTTTGTACATTGCACTTGCACGTTAAGCCCGAGCGCTTGCTTGGGTGGCCGGCACCGCCTAAATTGCCGGCCAAGACGTTCGCGAGCAGGAAAGGAGAGAAACATGGATGAGCAAAAAGCCCTGCGGGTGATGCGCACCCTGGTCGACGGCGGCCAATTGACCGACCCCGACAGCGCCCGGGGCAAGTTGCTGCAGACGGCGGCTCACCTGTTTCGCAATAAGGGCTTCGAGCGCACCACGGTGCGCGACCTGGCCGGCGCCGTGGGCATCCAGTCCGGCAGTATCTTTCATCACTTCAAGAGCAAGGACGAGATTCTGTGGGCGGTGATGCAAGAGACCATCCACTACAACACCGCATTGATGCGTGCGTCGCTGGAAGAGGCGGGTGACGTGCGCGAGCGTGTGCTGGCGCTGATCCGCTGTGAATTGCAGTCGATCATGGGCGGCAGCGGCGAAGCCATGGCGGTGCTGGTGTATGAATGGCGTTCGTTGTCGGCCGAGGGCCAGGCGCACGTGCTGGCGTTGCGAGACGTGTATGAACAGATCTGGCTGCAGGTGCTGGGTGAGGCCAGGGCCGCCGGCTACATTCGCGGCGACGTGTGCATCACCCGGCGTTTCCTGACGGGTGCACTGTCGTGGACCACTACGTGGTTCCGCGCCGAGGGAAGCCTGACCCTCGAGCAGTTGGCGCAGGAAGCGTTGTTGATGGTTTTAGAGGGGGTTTGAGGCGCAAGTGGTTAATTTGCCGATGGTTAAGTTGTCTCTGTGGGCAAAAACGCCTAGCTTAATGCCATCAGAGTGTTGAACGGTGTTTGCCTTGATGTTATCGCCATGGCGGTTGGCTGCAGGAGTTACTTTATGGGCACTGGGCACCGCGGGGTGGATGCCCGCTTCGGCTGCGCAACTGGTGCGGATCGGTGCGGCGCATTTCCCACCCTACACCGTGCGCCCCGAGCAGGGCGCCGACACGGGGTTGCTGCCCCAGCTGGTGGAAGCGTTGAACGGCGCCCAGGGCGATTATCAGTTTGTGCTGGTGCCCACTTCCATTCCCCGGCGTTTCCGTGATTTCGAGCAAGGCCGGGTCGATATGGCGATCTTTGAAAACCCCGATTGGGGTTGGCAGGGCATTCCCCACATCAGCGTCGACATGGGCCTGGAAGACGCGGAAATCTTCGTCGCCCAGCGTGAGGACGGGCGCGACCAGCGCTATTTCGCCGATCTGACCGGCAAGCGTCTGGCGGTGTTCAGCGGGTATCACTACGCTTTCGCCAACTTCAACGCCGACCCCAAGTTCCTGGCCGAACGCTTCAACGCCACGTTGACCTATTCCCATGACAGCAACCTGCAGATGGTCGCCCGCGACCGCGCCGACATTGCGCTGGTGACGCGTTCGTACCTGAGTGACTTCATGGTGCGCAATCCGAAAGTCGGCGAGCAGTTCCTGGTCTCCGAACGTATCGACCAGGTGTATCACCACTACGCGCTGCTGCGCCCCAATGCGCCGATCACCGGCGAGGCCTTCGCCGCTCTGCTCAAAGGCCTGCGCGACAACGGCCAGATGCTGAAAATTTTCGAACCTTACCGCATCGATGTGATGCCGGTGCCTTGAACGGCGGCGCGTTGCTCGGCGGGCACAACCTCCATCAAACCCGCCGCGCAAACGTATCGCTGTGGTTTCCCGACACCTTGCGGCAGTGCACCAGCGCATCGCGAATCATAAAGTTCACCAGGGTTGGCGAGACGCCCAGCTCCTTGGCGATGTCCTTTTGCGGTACCCCGTGCAAGCGGTACATCTCGAATGCATAGCGGGTGCGCTGGGGCAGTTGCGTCAGCGCGTCGGCGATGTTTTCCAGGGTGTTGAAATTAATGTGGGACGTCTCCGGCGAAGCACCGTGAATCACCACATTCAAGCCTTCCTCTTCGGTCCCGGAGTATTTGAGTTCCAGCGCCTGCTTGCGGTAGTGATCGATCGCCAGGTTGCGCACGATCTGGAACAGGTAACTGAGCTGGGCCTTGAACGATGACGTAATCGTCGGCGCCGACTGCAACCGGAAGTAGGCGTCCTGCACTACGTCTTCGGCCCGCGAGCGGCACCCGGTGATACGTGCCGCGATCTTCACCAGGATCGTTCGATTGTCGACGAATGCCTGGAGAAGGGGTGAGTCGCACCTGCCTGTGGTTACTGGTTCCGTCATGGAAATCACCTTGTCGCTGAGAGGTTAGGGGAGGGCTTCCTTGCTGAGGCCTCCTACACATCGGGCAACAAATTATGCTTAATGATAATGATTGTCAAATGAGAAGACGAACTAATCTTATGCCTTTCGGCGCGGCATAGGCACGCCTCGTGTGCGCCGCCGGCGACTAATTATTTGCCGATGCCGTCCGTTCTCTTGGGTGACAGGTCCGTTAGCGCAGCGGCCAAGGATCAGCACCCGCAGGAGGGCGAGATGGGTTTTTATCGTGCACACAGCGTGTCTCACATCGGAGTGCTCCAGCGATGAGCGCACCGAGCCGAATGCGTCTGTATTGCCTGCCCTATTCCGGCGCCAGCGCCATGGTGTATATGCGCTGGCGGCGCGCGCTGCCGGACTGGCTGCACATCTGTCCGCTGGAGTTACCCGGCCGTGGCATGCGCATGGATGAGCCTTTGCAGCGCGACATCAAGGCCCTCGCGGCGCAACTTGCGCAGGAGATCAGCCACGACCTGAGCGCCCCCTATGCGTTGTTCGGCCACAGCCTTGGTGGCCTGCTGGCCTTCGAACTGGCCCACGCGCTGCATGCCCGCAACCTTCCCGCGCCGCTGGCGCTGTTCGCCTCCGGCACCGCCGGGCCGGCGCAGCGCGACGTCAGCGAATACGCGATTGAAAAAACCGATGAGCAACTGATCGCCCGCCTGCGCCAATTGCAGGGCACCACCGAAGAAGCCCTGGCCAACCCCGAATTGATGCAGCTGATGCTGCCGATCCTGCGCGCCGATTTTCTGCTCTGCGGCAGTTTCAATTATGGCGAGCGCCCGCAGCTGGGCATGCCGATCCATGTGTTGGGCGGCAAGCAGGACAGCGTACGCGCCGACCAATTGCTCGACTGGCAGCGCGAGGCCGCGAGCGGCTTCTCCCTGGACTGGTTCGACGGTCACCACTTCTTCCTGATGCAGCAGGAAAGCGCAGTGCTGCGCTGCGTGCGGCGCTATGCCGAGGCGCACCTGGCGCGCTGGCGCAATGGCGCGGCGCGGCAACTGGCCGCCAGCTGAACGCCCTCAATTTTTCCGATTTCCCCGTAAGCCGATTTCAGGCAGGAACCCCATGATGGACGCCTTCGAACTTCCCCGTACCCTGGTCCAGTCCCTTCAACGTCGCGCCGCGCACACCCCGGATCAGGTGGCGCTGCGCTTCCTGGCCGAGTCGGTCGAGCACAACGTGGTGCTCAGTTACCGCGACCTGGACCTGCGCGCCCGCACCATCGCCGCCGCCCTGCAGGCGCACGCGAGCCTGGGCGACCGCGCGGTGCTGTTGTTCCCCAGCGGCCCGGATTACGTCGCGGCGTTCTTTGGTTGCCTGTACGCCGGCGTGATCGCGGTGCCTGCTTACCCTCCGGAGTCCACGCGTCGTCACCATCAGGAGCGCCTGCTGTCGATTATCGGCGACGCCGAGCCGCGCCTGTTGCTGACCATCGCCAGCCTGAGCGACGGCCTGGCGCAACTCGACAACGCGCCGCCGGTGCTGAGCGTCGACACCCTCGATGCGCAGCTCGCCGAGCAGTGGGTCGCCGCCGACTTGCAGGCCGATGACATCGCCTTCCTGCAATACACCTCCGGTTCCACCGCGCTGCCCAAGGGGGTGCAAGTCAGCCACGGCAATCTGGTGGCCAACGAAGTGCTGATCCGCCGCGGCTTCGGCATCGACCTCAACCCGGACGACGTGATCGTCAGCTGGTTGCCGCTGTACCACGACATGGGCCTGATCGGCGGTCTGCTGCAACCGATCTTCAGCGGCGTGCCGTGTGTGCTGATGTCGCCTTCGTACTTTCTTGGCCGGCCCTTGCGCTGGCTGCAAGCGATCAGCGAATACGGCGGCACCATCAGCGGCGGCCCGGATTTCGCCTACCGCCTGTGCAGCGAGCGGGTCAGCGAGTCCGCCCTGGAGCGCCTCGACCTGAGTCGCTGGCGCGTGGCGTATTCGGGTTCCGAACCGATCCGCCTCGACACCCTGGAGCGCTTCGCCGAGAAGTTCGCGGTGTGCGGCTTCACCGCGAACCATTTCTTCGCCTCCTACGGGCTGGCCGAAGCTACGTTGTTCGTGGCCGGCGGTACTCGCGGCCAGGGCATCGCGGCACTTCGGGTCGACGACCAGGCGCTGGCCGCCAACCGTGCCGAGCCGGGGCAGGGCAGTGCGATCATGAGCTGCGGCACCAGCCAGCCGGAACACGCGGTGCTGATCGCCGATCCGCACACCTTGAGCGAACTGCCCGACAGCGCCGTCGGCGAGCTGTGGGCCAGCGGCCCGAGCATCGCCCACGGCTACTGGCGCAACCCCGAAGCCACCGCCAGGACCTTTGTGCAGCACGCCGGACGTACCTGGCTGCGCACCGGCGACCTGGGCTTTATCCGTGACGGCGAGGTGTACATCACCGGCCGTCTCAAGGACCTGTTGATCGTGCGCGGTCACAACCTCTATCCCCAGGACATCGAACAAACCATCGAACGCGAAGTGGAAGGGGTGCGCAAAGGCCGGGTGGCGGCGTTCGCCGTGAGCGACCAGGGCGTGGAGGGTATTGGCATCGCCGCCGAAATCAGCCGCAGCGTGCAGAAAATCCTGTCGCCCGAAGCGCTGATCAAAGCGATCCGCCAGGCAGTAGCCGAGGCCTATCAAGAGGCGCCATCGGTGGTGGTGCTGCTCAACCCCGGCGGTTTGCCCAAGACCTCCAGCGGCAAAGTGCAGCGCGCGGCCTGTGGGCTGCGCCATGCCGACGGCAGCCTCGACAGCTATGCGCAATTCCCCGGTCGGCAGGTGCCGGCCGCTCAGGCCGCATTGGAATCCGATCTGCAGCGCCGGATCGCCGCGATCTGGTGCGAGCAATTGCAGGTCCCGAGCGTTGCCGCCGACGACCACTTCTTCCTGCTCGGCGGCAACTCCATCAACGCTACCCAAGTGATCGCGCGTCTGCGTGAAAGCCTGGGCCTGGAGCTGAACCTGCGCCTGCTGTTCGAGGCGCCGACCTTGCACGGTTTCGCCACGCAGGTCGCGCGCCTGCAACAGGATGGCGGTGTGGCCCAGGGTGCTATCCGCGTCTTGTCGCGCGACGATGAACGGCCCCAATCCCTGGCGCAGAACCGCCTGTGGATTACCTGGCAACTCGACCCACGGAGCAGCGCCTACACCATCCCCGGCGCTTTGCGCCTGCGCGGCGAGCTGGATGAACACGCCGTGCGCGCCAGCTTCGCGCAGTTGATCCAGCGCCACGATGCCCTGCGCACACGCTTTTACGAACGCGACGGCCAGGCCTGTCAGCGCATCGATGCCGAGGTGGTGTTCGACCTGCCGCTCATCGACCTCGGCGACCTGCCCACCGCCGAGCGCGAGGCTCGCGCGGCGCGGATCCGCGAGGACCAGGCGCACACCCCGTTCGATCTGGAAAAAGGCCCGCTGCTGCGGCTGACCCTGGTGCGCCTGGATGATGAGGATCACCAGTTGCTGGTGACGCTGCACCACATCATCGCCGACGGCTGGTCGCTGACTATTCTGCTCGACGAGTTTTCGCGCCTGTATGCCGCCGCCGTCCAGGGCCAGGCGCTGACGCTGGCGCCCCTGGCTGTGAGCTACGCCGATTACGGCAGCTGGCAACGCCAATGGCTGGCCGACGGTGAGGGCCAGCGCCAACTGGCGTACTGGAAGGCGCAACTGGGCGATGAACATCCGGTGCTGAGCCTGGCTACCGATCATCCGCGTTCCGCGCAGCACCGCCGCAGCGCGGCGCGGCACAGCGTGCGCTTGAGCACGCCTCTGAGCGAAGCCATTCGCCAGACCGCCCTGGCGCACGACTCCACGCCATTCATGCTGTTGCTCGCGGCGTTCCAGACCCTGCTCTATCGCTACAGCGGCCAGCGCGATATTCGCATCGGCGTGCCCAACGCCAACCGCCCGCGCCAGGAAACCCAGGGGCTGGTGGGCTTTTTCATCAATACCTTGGTGCTGCGCGCCGAACTGCACGGGCGTATGCCGTTCAGTGAGCTGCTGGCCGCCACCCGCCACACCGCATTGGGGGCACAGGCCCATCAGGACCTGCCGTTCGAGCAACTGCTGGAAGCCTTCCCTCAGGCCCGCGAACAGGGCCTGTTCCAAGTCATGTTCAACCATCAACAGCGCGACTTGAGCGCCCTGCGCCGCCTGCCTGGGATGCTCGCCGACGAATTGCCGTGGCACAGCCGCGAGGCCAAGTTCGACCTGCAGCTGCACAGCGAAGAGGACCGCAATGGGCGCCTGAGCCTGTCGTTCGACTACGCCGACGAACTGTTCGACGCGGCGACTATCCAGCGCCTGGCCGAGCACTTTATCCACCTGCTGAACGGTGTGTGCGAACAGCCGCGACAGGCCCTCGGCGACCTTCCATTGCTGCCACATGACGAGCAGCAGGCGTGGAACGCCGCGCCCTGCGCACCGGCCCGGCAATGGCTGCCCGAAGCCCTCGGGCGGCACACCTCGCACGCCACTGCGTTGGTGTGGGACGGCGGCAGCCTGAGCTTCGCCCAACTGCACACCCAGGCCAACCGCCTGGCCCATTACCTGCGCGACAAAGGCGTCGGCCCGGATGTGTGCGTGGCCATCGCCGCCGAGCGTTCGCCGCAGTTGCTGATCGGCCTGCTGGCGATCATCAAGGCCGGCGGCGCCTATGTGCCGTTGGACCCGGACTACCCGGCCGAGCGCCTGGCCTACATGCTCAAGGACAGCGGCGTGCACTTGCTGCTGACCCAGACCGCACTGCTCGACCGGGTGCCGAGCGCCGACGGCGTGTGCGTGATCGCCATGGACAGCCTGCACCTGGACAGCTGGCCGACCCAAGCGCCGGGCCTGCACCTGCATGGCGACAACCTCGCCTACGTGATCTACACCTCCGGCTCCACCGGCCAGCCCAAAGGCGTGGGCAACACCCATCGGGCCTTGGCCGAGCGCTTGCAATGGATGCAGGCCACCTATCGGCTGGACGCCAGCGATGTGCTGATGCAAAAGGCACCGATCAGTTTCGATGTATCGGTATGGGAGTGCTTCTGGCCGTTGATCAGCGGCTGCCGCCTGGTACTGGCCGGGCCCGGCGAACACCGCGACCCGCACCGCATCGCACAGTTGGTGCAGACCTACGGCGTGACCACGCTGCACTTTGTGCCGCCGCTGTTGCAGTTGTTTATCGACGAGCCGCTGAGCGCCGAATGCACCAGTCTGCGTCGCCTGTTCTGCGGTGGCGAAGCCTTGCCCGCCGAGCTGCGCAACCGCGTGCTGGCGCAGTTGCCGGCGGTGCAGTTGCACAACCGTTACGGGCCGACCGAAACCGCGATCAACGTCACCCACTGGCACTGCCAGGCCGAGGATGGCGAGCGCTCGCCGATTGGTCGGCCCCTGGGTAACGTGATCTGCCGCGTGCTCGACGAACACCTCAACCCGCTGCCGGCCGGGGTGCCGGGCGAGCTGTGCATCGCCGGCATCGGCCTGGCGCGCGGTTACCTGGGACGTGCGGGGTTGACCGCCGAACGTTTCGTCGCCGACCCGCTGGGGGATGCGGGCACGCGCCTGTATCGCACCGGCGACCGGGTGCGCTGGGGCCGCGACGGCGTGCTGGAATACCTTGGTCGTCTCGATCAGCAGGTCAAGCTGCGCGGGTTCCGCGTGGAGCCGGAAGAAATCGAAGCGCGCCTGCTGGCCCTGGACGGCATCGCCCAGGCCGTGGTGCAGGTGCGTGACGCGCAATTGATCGGGTACTACACCGCGCACACCGCATTGGATGAACACGCGGTCAAAGCCGCCCTGGCCGCCGAGCTGCCGGAGTACATGGTGCCCGCGCAGCTGATGCGCCTGGACGCGATGCCCCTGAGCCCCAGCGGCAAACTCGACCGCCGCGCATTGCCCGAGCCGGTGTGGCATACCCGCGAACACGTGGAACCCCAGACGCCCTTGCAACAGCAGATCGCCGCGATCTGGCGTGAGGTGCTCGGTATGCCGCAAGTGGGTCTGCGCGATGATTTCTTCGCCCTCGGCGGCCACTCACTGCTGGCCACCCAGATCGTCTCTCGCACCCGGCAGGCCTGCGACGTCGAGCTGCCGTTGCGCACCCTGTTCGACGCCAGCGAGCTGCAAGCATTCGTCGCGCAGGTCGCGCTGATCCAGGCCGCCGGCCAGCGCAATCAACACACGGCCATCGCCAGGGTCGACCGTCGCCAGCCGGTGCCGCTGTCCTATTCCCAGCAGCGCATGTGGTTCCTCTGGCAGATGGAACCGGACAGCCCGGCCTACAACGTCGGTGGCATGGTGCGTCTGCGCGGCGTGCTGGACGTGGGGCGTTTCGAGGCCGCGTTGCAGGCCCTGATCATGCGTCACGAAACCCTGCGCACCACGTTCCCCAGCGTCGACGGCGTGGCCTGTCAGCAGGTCTCGGCGCAGACCGGCGTGCGCATGGATTGGCGGGACATGTCCGCGCTCGATGCTACCGAGCGCCAGCAGCGCCTGCAGCAGTTGGCCGATCACGAAGCCCACACCGCGTTCAACCTGGAAACCGGGCCATTGCTGCGCGCATGCCTGGTCAAGGCCGGCGAGCAGGAGCATTACCTGGTGCTGACCCTGCACCATATCGTCACCGAAGGCTGGGCCATGGACATCTTTGCCCGTGAACTCAGCGCGCTGTACGAAGCGTTTATCGACGAGCGCGAGTCGCCGCTGGCGCCGTTGCCGGTGCAGTACCTGGACTACAGCGTGTGGCAGCGCCAATGGCTGGAAAGCGGCGAGCGTCAGCGCCAGCTGGATTACTGGACCGCGCAACTGGGCAGCGAACACCCCTTGCTGGAATTGCCCGCAGACCGCCCACGGCCGCCGGTGCAAAGCCACCGAGGCGAGCTGTATCGCTTCGACCTCAGCGATGAACTGGCCGCGCGCGTGCGGGCGTTCAATGCCGAGCACGGCCTGACGCTGTTCATGACCATGACGGCGACCCTGGCCGTGTTGCTCTACCGCTACAGCGGCCAGACCGACCTGCGCATCGGCGCCCCTGTGGCCAACCGCATCCGGCCGGAGAGCGAGGGGCTGATCGGCGCGTTCCTCAACACTCAGGTGCTGCGTTGCCGGCTCGATGGGCAGATGACTGTCCACCAATTGTTTGAGCACGTCCGCCACACCGTGATCGAAGGCCAGTCCCATCAGGACCTGCCGTTCGATCACCTGGTCGAAGCCCTGCAACCGCCACGCAGCGCGGCATACAACCCGCTGTTCCAAGTGATGTGCAACGTGCAGCGCTGGGAGTTCCAGCAGAGCCGCCAACTGGCCGGGATGACCGTCGAGTACCTGGCCAACGATGCGCGCGCCACCAAGTTCGACCTCAACCTGGAAGTCACCGACCTCGATCATCGCCTGGGGTGCTGCCTGACCTACAGCACCGACCTGTTCGACGAACCACGCATCGCGCGCATGGCCGAACATTGGCGCAATCTGCTCGAAGCGCTGATCGCCGACCCGCGTCAGCGCTTGAGCGAATTGCCGTTGCTGAGTGCCGCCGAGCGGCGCCAACTGCAACGCAGCCTCGGCGCCGAGCCCGGCGTGCATCGCCTCGACCAGTGCCTGCATCCGCTGTTCAGCCAACAGGCTCAGCGGCGTGGCGACGCCCCGGCGTTGACCTTTGCCGGCGAAACCCTCGGCTACCGCGAGCTGGATGCGCGCGCCAACCGCCTGGCCTGGATGCTGCGCGAGCGTGGCGTGGGGCCGCAGGTGCGCGTTGGCCTGGCGCTGCCCCGTTCCCTGGAGATGGTGGTCGGGCTGCTGGCGATCCTCAAGGCCGGCGGCGCCTACGTACCGCTGGACCCGGAATACCCGCTCGACCGTCTGCATTACATGATCGAAGACAGCGGCATCGGCCTGCTGCTCAGCGATGCGGCGATGTTCCAAGCCCTCGGCGAATTGCCGGCGACGGTGGCTCATTGGTGCCTGGAAGATGACCTTGCAGCGCTTGCCGATTACCCGGCTGATGAACTGCCCTTTATCAACCTGCCGCAGCACCAGGCGTACCTGATTTATACCTCCGGCTCCACCGGCAAACCCAAAGGCGTGGTGGTGTCACACGGTGAAATCGCCATGCATTGCCGGGCCGTGATCGAGCGTTTCGGCATGCGCGCCGACGACTGTGAGCTGCATTTCTATTCGATCAACTTCGACGCCGCCACCGAGCGTTTGCTGGTGCCGTTGCTCAGCGGCGCCCACGTGGTGCTGCGGGCCGAGGGGCAATGGGACGCCGAGCAGATCTGCGCGCTGATCCGCACCCATGGCGTTACGGTGCTGGGCTTTACTCCGAGCTACGGCAGCCAGTTGGCGCAGTGGCTGGCGACCCAACGGCAGACATTGCCGGTGCGCATGTGCATCACCGGCGGCGAAGCCCTGACCGGCGAGCACTTGCAGCGCATCCGCGCGGCGTTCCAGCCCCAGCTGTTTTTCAATGCCTACGGCCCCACCGAAACCGTGGTGATGCCGCTGGCCAGCCTGGCGCCGCCGCAGTGGGAGGAGGGCACCGGCAGCGTGCCGATCGGCAGCATTGTCGGTGAGCGTGTGGCGTACATTCTGGATGCCGATCTGGCCCTGGTGCCCCAGGGCGCGAGCGGCGAGTTGTACATCGGCGGGGCCGGGCTGGCCCAGGGTTACCACCAGCGTCCAGGCATGACCGCCGAGCGTTTTGTCGCCGACCCGTTTGCCACCGATGGCGGGCGCCTGTACCGCACCGGCGACCTGGTGCGCCAGCGCGCCGACGGCCTGGTGGAGTACCTGGGGCGCATCGACCATCAGGTGAAGATTCGCGGTTTCCGCATCGAGCTGGGGGAAATCGAAACCCGCCTGCTGGAACATCCCCAGGTGCGCGAAGCGGTGGTGCTGGCGCTGGAGGCCCCAAGCGGCCATCAACTGGTGGCGTACCTGGTCGGGGGCGCCGACCACGCCGCCTTGCGCGAGGCGCTCAAAGCCCACCTTAAGGCACAACTGCCGGATTACATGGTGCCCGCGCACCTGATCATCCTCGACAGCATGCCGTTGACCGCCAACGGCAAGCTCGACCGCCGCGCCTTGCCGCAACCGGACCCCGAGGCCAATCGCCAACACTACGTGGCGCCACGCAACGCCCTGGAAAGTACCCTGGCCGCGATCTGGTGCGCGGTGTTGAACGTGCGGCAAGTCGGCCTGGACGATAACTTCTTTGAACTGGGCGGCGATTCGATCCTGTCGATCCAGGTGGTCAGCCGCGCGCGCCAGGCGGGCATTCACTTCAGCCCGCGCGACCTGTTCCAGCACCAGACCGTGCAAAGCCTGGCCGCCGTCGCCACCCGATCGGAGCGGGTCGTGGCCGAGCAAGGTGTACTCACCGGCAGCTCCGGGCTGACGCCGATCCAGCACTGGTTCTTCGACACCGACATCCCCGCGCGCCAGCATTGGAATCAGGCATTGCTGCTCAAACCGCTGCACCTGCTCGATCCCCGACGCCTGGAGCAGGCATTGCTGGCGGTGCTGGCGCACCACGACGCCCTGCGCCTGAGCTTCAGCCAGCGCGGCGCGCAGTGGCATGCCGACTATCGGGATGTGCCGGAAGCCGGCGTGCTGATGCAGGCGCAGGTGCGCGACATGGCGCAGTGCAGCGCCTTGTTCACCGACACCCAGCGCAGCCTCGACCTGGAGCACGGGCCGCTGCTGCGTGCCCTGCTGGTCGACGGCCCGCAAGGCCAGCAGCGCTTGCTGATTGCGGTTCATCACTTGGTCGTCGACGGCGTGTCGTGGCGCGTGCTGCTGGAAGACCTGCAAACCGTCTATCGCCAACTCAGCGACGGCCAACCCGTCAGCTTGCCGGCCAAGACCAGTGCGCTGCGCGATTGGGCTGCGCGGTTGCAGGCCTATGCCCAGAGTGAATCCCTGCGCGAAGAATTGAGCGTGTGGCAAGCGCAGTTGGCCGGCCCGGCCGTGACATTGCCGGTGCAGCGCCCCCAAGGCGCACGGCGTAATCGCGATGCCGAGACGGTCAGCGTGCGCCTGGATGCCGAACACACCCGCCAGTTGTTGCAACAGGCACCGAGCGCCTATCGCACCCAGGTCAATGACCTGCTGCTGACGGCCCTGGCGCGGGTGCTGTGCCGTTGGAGCGGCCATGACTCGGCACTGATCCAGCTGGAAGGTCATGGCCGCGAACCCCTGTTTGACGATATCGACCTGAGCCGCAGCGTCGGCTGGTTTACCAGCGCTTATCCATTGCGCCTGACACCGCAGGCGGAGCTGGGCGACTCGATCAAGGCAATCAAGGAGCAACTGCGCGCCTTGCCCCATAAGGGCCTGGGGTTTGGCGTGCTGCGCTACCTGGCCGATGACTTGTGCACACAGCGCATGGCCGCACTGCCGAGCGCGCAAATCACGTTCAACTACCTTGGTCAGTTCGACCAGAGCTTCGGCGCCGATGCGCTGTTCCATCCGCTGGAGGAGTCCACCGGCCTGGCCCATGATCCGGATGCGCCGCTGCCCAACGAACTGAGCGTCGACAGCCAGGTGTACGGCGGCGAGCTGGTGCTGCGCTGGACCTTCAGCCGCGAACGCCATGATCAACAGGTGATTCGCGAGCTGGCCGACGCCTACCTGGCCCAATTGCACAGCCTGATCGCGCATTGCCTCAAGACCGATGCCGGCGGCCTCACGCCGTCCGACTTCCCCCTGGCACGCTTGACCCAGGCGCAACTGGACAGCCTGCCGGTGCCTGCCCAGGCGATCGAGGACGTCTACCCACTCACGCCGATGCAAGAGGGCCTGCTGCTGCATACCCTGCTGGAACCGGGCACCGGCCTCTACTACATGCAGGACCGCTACCGCATCAACAGCGCGCTGGACCCCGAACGTTTCGCCCAGGCCTGGCAAGCGGTAATCGCCCGCCACGAAGCCCTGCGCGCCTCGTTCTGCTGGAACGTCGGCGAAGACATGCTGCAGGTGATCCACAAGCCGGGCCGTGCGCCGATTGAATACCTGGACTGGAGCCACGACCCGCAAGCCGAGCACGAGCCGCGTCTGCAAGCGTTGCTCAAGGCCGAGCGCGAGGCCGGGTTCGATCTGCTCAACCAGGCACCGTTCCACCTGCGCCTGATTCGCGTGGGTGAGGCACGCTATTGGTTCATGATGAGCAACCACCATATCCTCATCGATGCGTGGTGCCGTTCGCTGCTGATGAACGACTTCTTTGAAATCTACCTGGCCCTCGGTGAAGGCCGCGATGCGCAACTGGCCACGCCGCCGCGCTATCGCGACTACATCGCCTGGCTGCAACGCCGCAACCTGGATGAGGCGCGCCAGTGGTGGCAGCAGAACCTGCAAGGGTTCGAACGAACCACGCCAATCCCCAGCGACCGGCCATTCCTGCGCGAACACGCCGGCCACAGCGGCGGCATGGTGGTGGGCGATTGCTACACCCGCCTCGATGCGCGTGACGGCGCACAACTGCGGGAGCTGGCCCAGGCCCATCAGCTGACCGTCAATACGTTCGCCCAGGCGGCCTGGGCCTTGGTCCTGCGCCGGGTCAGCGGCGATCGTGACGTGGTGTTCGGTGTGACAGTGGCCGGTCGCCCGGTGGACATGCCCGAAATGCAACACACGGTCGGCCTGTTCATCAACAGCATCGCGCTGCGGGTGCAACTGCCCGAAGACGGCCAGCCCTGCAGTGTGCGTCAGTGGCTGAGCGGCCTGCTCGACAGCAACATGCAATTGCGCGAGTACGAATACCTGCCGCTGGTGACTCTGCAGGAACACAGCGAACTGCCCAAGGGCCAGCCGCTGTTCGACAGCCTGTTCGTGTTCGAAAACGCCCCGGTGGACACCACGGTGCTGGACCGTGCCCACAGCCTTAACGCCACCTCGGACTCCGGCCGCACCCACACCAACTTCCCGCTGACCGCCGTGTGCTACCCCGGTGATGACCTCGGTTTGCACCTGTCCTACGACCAGCGCTACTTCGACGAGAGCACCGTGCAAGGCTTGCTCGCCGAGTTCAAACGCCTGCTGCTGGCGCTGGTGCAGGGCTTCCATGGCGACATGGCCGAGTTGCCGCTGATCGGTGAGCAGGAGCGCGAGTTTCTGGTGGAGGGTTGCAACCGGAGCGCGCACGCCTACCCGCTGGAGCGCAGCTATGTGGAGCTGTTCGAAGCCCAGGTGGCCGCGCACCCGCAGCGTATCGCCGCCAGTTGCCTTGATCAGCAATGGAGCTATGACGAGTTGAACCGCCGCGGTAATGGCCTGGGTCATGCCTTGATCGCAGCGGGTGTCGGCCTGGATCAACCGGTGGCGTTGCTGGCTGAACGCAACCTGGATCTGCTGGGCATGATCATCGGCAGCTTCAAGGCCGGTGCCGGCTACCTGCCGTTGGATCCGGGCTTGCCGAGCCAGCGTCTGCGTCGCCTTATCGAGCTGAGCCGCACGCCGCTGCTGGTGTGCAGCGAGGCCTGTCGCGAGCAGGCCATCGCGCTGCTGGACGGGATTGACTGCCAGTTGCTGGTGTGGGACGACGTGCCGTCGCGAGGCGAAAACCCAGGGGTGTATAGCGGCCCGGACAACCTCGCCTACGTGATCTACACCTCCGGCTCCACCGGCTTGCCCAAAGGCGTGATGGTGCAACAGCGCGGCATGCTCAATAACCAATTGAGCAAGGTGCCGTACCTGGGTCTGACCTCGGCGGATGTGATTGCCCAGACCGCGTCCCAGAGTTTCGATATTTCCGTGTGGCAATTTCTCGCCGCGCCGTTGTTCGGCGCACGGGTGGACATCGTGCCCAATACCCTGGCCCACGATCCGCAAGGCTTGCTGATGCATGTGCAGGCCCAGGGCATCAGCGTGCTGGAGAGCGTGCCGTCGCTGATCCAGGGCATGCTGGCCCAGGACCGTATCAGCCTGGACGGCCTGCGCTGGATGCTGCCGACCGGCGAAGCGATGCCGCCGGAGCTGGCGCACCAGTGGCTGCAGCGCTACCCCGAGATTGGCCTGGTGAATGCGTACGGTCCGGCGGAATGTTCCGATGACGTGGCGTTCTTCCGCGTTGACCTGGCCTCCACCCGTGGCACCTACTTGCCGATCGGCACACCCACCGACAACAACCGTTTGTACCTGCTCGATGGCGCGCTGGAACTGGTGCCTCAAGGCGCCGTCGGCGAGTTGTGCGTGGCCGGCACCGGGGTAGGGCGCGGCTATGTCGGCGACCCGCTGCGCACCGCGCCGGTCTTCGTACCCGACCCGTTCGGCGCGCCGGGCGAGCGCCTGTACCGCACCGGTGACCTGGCGCGGCGGCGCAGCGATGGCGTGCTGGAATATGTCGGGCGTGTCGATCATCAGGTGAAGATTCGCGGCTACCGCATCGAACTGGGGGAAATCGAAGCGCGCCTGCATGAGCAACCGCACGTGCGCGACGCGGCCGTCGGTGTACAGGAAGGCGCCAACGGCAAGCACCTGGTGGGTTACCTGGTCGCTGCGGATACGGCGCTCAACCCGAGCGAACGCCTGGACCGCATCAAGCAACGCCTGCGCGCCGAACTGCCGGAATACATGGTGCCGCTGCACTGGCTATGGCTTGAGCGCCTGCCGCTCAACGCCAACGGCAAACTTGACCGCAATGCCCTGCCGGCCCTGGACATCGGCCAGTTGCACCGCCAGGACTACCTGGCACCGCGCAATGAACTGGAAACCACCCTGGCCGCTATCTGGGCCGAGGTGCTCAAAGTCGAACGGGTAGGCGTACAGGACAACTTCTTCGAACTGGGCGGGCACTCGCTGCTGGCCACACAGATTGCATCGCGCGTGCAGAAAACCCTGCAACGGGACGTACCGCTGCGCGCGATGTTCGAGTGCAGCACCGTGGCGGAGTTGGCCGAGTACATCGAAGGGTTGGCGGGTAATGAGATCAGTGTGGAGAAGGTGGATCGGTTGAGTGATCTGATGGCCGAGTTGGAAGGGCTCTGATCTGCGATGCTCGTTGCATCTACTTAAGTCCTGAAGACTGACACATGTGGTGAGCGGGCTTGCCCCGCGCCGGGCTGCGAAGCAGCCCCATTCACCATAAAAGCTCACGTTTTCAGGCTGTGTTTTTATCGAGGATGTGTAGATACCAATGCCCCGATGGCGCCAGTCCGTGTTTGCGCGGCTATCTGCGCTCACTTCTCCAGCCACGGCGCGCCTTGCTATTGCGGCAACCTGCGCTGTCATCCAGATAAATGCAGCGACTGCTGGTTAACCGTTAATCGGAAATTCACCGTTTTTGCGAAATAACTGTCAATTCTGACAGTAGGCAAACTTTGTACGAGAGAGCTCACTAAAGGAGTTCGCGGCTGGCGCTGCCGCGAAAATCCCCTTTGGAATACGGAGTTCTTATGAAGACAAAAAAAACACTCGCAGCTGAAACCGGCTTGGCACCCGATGCAGTGGAAGTCGCCGCTCCGCTGGTTTCCAGCGAGGAAAACGGTACGGTGTCTCCCTCCCGAATGAGAGGGTCATTCCTGACGGTCGATTCAGTCATGGATGCTTCGCCTATTACCTTTAAATTCCGCGCGAAAAATACGCTTACCGGGGAAATTGAGGAGGGGCTGGTTTTTGAGGATATTGTGGATTCAAGCGGTGAATCGGGAGCCAGGAAAACGCCGATTCCTTTGAAGTACCTGACCAAGACCATGAGGTTCACACTGGTCGTATGGTACGAGGGAACAGTAAACGGAAAAATCGCTGTTTCACTGCCCAAGGACGTAGGCATAAATTTCTACTCATATGAGCAAGGTAAAGTGCTCGCACCTCGATTACTTCATGAAAAAATCCACCAGAACACGCCAAAGTACTACATGCACGATCACGAAGGGGACGAGATCGTTAAGATCCCTCTGCCGGATCTTGCTCAGGAAGGAGATAAGCTTTACTGCTCCGTTGTGATTGAGCAATTTAGTCAGAAACCGGCGTTCTACATTGTGGCGTACGACTACGCGTTAACGGCTGATGATATAGCTTCCGGTGAGAACCTATCTTTTCCCATTGCCCGTGGCTGGCTGGCACGGCAAAAACCACTCTATGAGTCGATCACTTGCCAAGCGGCCTGGATCACGAGTGGCTTGCCGGCCCAACCGCCGGCTGAAGTTCAAAATCCTGATGAAGAGACTCGCCTTCCAAGGAATGCGCTTGAAATCCCACATCGTCGTACCGCTGATTTCATTGGCGATCAAGGCCTGCAAAATCTGCCGCCTCCACACCTGAGCCAATCCACGCAATACAACAATACGTGGTGCCTCAACCCTGAACTCACCAAAGAGGGCGGCGATGTAGGGGCTCCCGGGTTGGACACTTATGCAGGTGATCAGATTTGTTTCTATGTCAGCGGGTCCAATTACGATAAGAAATCGCTGGGCTGTGTGAGCATTGAACACGATGGGGACCAACCTTCGGTCAAGTTGCCCGCCTGTGTGGTCGCGTGTTTTTTCCACCAGTCGATGACGCTGACCTACACCGTTCAATTTCCCAACAGTGATGAGCCACAGGAATCCCCTAAAAGGGAGATCAGCGTTTCGGTGCCAGAGTTCACCTTCTCCGATATTGAAGAGGTTACTGCCGAAAAACTGGACCTCAGTACATTCCAAGGGAATGCGAACGCGACAGTACCGGCCTGGGCCTATGCCGAGTGCTCAAACACGTGTTGGATGTGGCTCACTGGCAAGCGTGAAGACGGTAGCGATCATCGGTTCGATATTTTGGTGGGAGCGCCGGTCACGGATGAGTGGAAGAGGCAAGGCGTGCGTACCTCTGTTTCCAGGCAAGGGCTGAAAACCCTGGCCGATTGCAGCAAGTTTGAGTTGCACTTCGCGGTTAGTTTCTGCGATGCCAACGACTTCGACCACGCTTGCAAGTTTGCGGTCCAGACTTTCGATATCGAGCAGGAACCGCTGAAGCTGGTTGCCCCCACGGTCACTGAAGCAATAGGCTCCGAGCTGACCGCCTGGAATGGAGCTGATGGCGTACACATCGAAGTGGCTTACGATGCTATCAACCCCAATCACCGCATCAGCGTCTGCTGGGAAAGGCCGGGCGGTACTTGCTGGGAGCTGGCTTCCAGACCCGGAAGTACGGAGGGCGCTGTCAGCTTTGCCCTGCCGCCGGAAGCGGTGATCGAAAGCCTGGGCAAGACAGTGCGGATTACTTACACCGTTATCACAGCGTGCAAGGTGCAGACGTCACCGACGTTGAACTTGAAGATCAGCCTGCCGACGCGCCTGGAAGCGCCGAACGTAAATGAAGCCACGCCGCGCCGGACACAAGGCGCCACTTTGGATTTGCGTACGTTTACCGGCAATGCCAACTCACTTCAGGATGGTCGCTCGGCCAATGGTCAGATGTGGTTCTTGCGGGCGGGGCAGAAGTGTTGGTTGCGCGTAACCGGCACAGGCAAAAATGGTAGCCCTTACTCCTTTGTCGTCTATGAGGGCAGAACTATTACTGAGCGAGAGGTGACGGAAGGGGTAGCCAGTCCTGTGTTGCGGTCTGAGTTGGAAAAGTTGAACAACAACACCTCGGTATCCCTCACCTTCAGTGTGGCGACGGACGGCAGTTTGAATGAGAACGTGGTATGTCCATCGCGGGAGTTGAAAGTGCGTCTGCCTTTCGATGACCTGACAACCTTTGATGACAACAACTGGAATCATTGGGAAAAAGGTCCGGCAGCGGTTGATTCAAGAGACTTGGTCATAAAGCAGGAAGATGGAAACTGGTTTTTGTATAACTGGACGTATACGAATAACTCCGCGGGTGTCTTTCTCAAGCGAGATTATTCAGGCCTGGAAGTTGGCTTTGACTATAAGTTCAGTATTTCAATTCGGCGCGTCAACAGCGTCCCGGCTGTGCCCCAGGTGTCGTTATTGGTGGGAGGTAGAACATTGGTTGGGCCGGCACTTATTTCAAGCCAGAGCTGGCAATCCATGAGTGGTATTTTTACAGCCACTGGCACGACCATGTCGTTGGAGCTCTACAATCATGTGGCTACTGGAATAGGTAATGATTACGCAATTGATAACATCAGGGTAACGGAGCTGCTACTTGCTCTTCCATGATATGCAGGAATGCCCGCCTTGTGCGGGCATTCTTCTGATGATGCCAGGACTATTTTGCGCCGAGTATCTTCATCAACATCGGCCGACGTCGCCCCCTGCTATTACTGCAACCCGCCTCAGTCATCCATATAAAAAATGCAGTGCAGGTATTGTTCCAAGAAAAGCTTGCTGAATAATCGTTGATCGGTAATTTACCGATTTTGCGAAAGAACTGTCAATTCAGACAGTAGAAAACTATGCCCTTTGCGAGTGAGATTCGACGGTGACCGTATGTTCTGGCGCCGATGAATACACTTAAGGGAGTTATGGAGATGAATGCAAACTTTGCTGCGATCGTGCCTGAGCTAACACTGCGCGAAGCGCAGGACGGACGTCTTGACCCTTTGGGGTTGCACCAAACGGGCAATACCGTTCGCATTGGTGGTTTATTTTGCCGGAGCAGATGGTTTGGTTGCGAGGTGAGGGCACCCATAAAGATGGGAGCAACTACACCGTTGAGGTGTATTTGGGCAAAGGAGTAACTGCAGAAGAGTTGGACATTGGATTGAAAGAGGTTCTGCAGCGATCCGAACTTGAGTTACTGAAGAATCGCAGCGACCTGACGTTTACTTGCAAAGTGACTGCGGACGGCAGCACTTCCGAGGGTGCGGCTATTGAGTTCCCTGTATTGGAGTTGAACGTGCGTCATCGGTATTACGATTACACCGACTTTGATCCGGACGGCGAATCCTGGAATGCTTGGCAGAAAGGACCGGGCGCCGCGCATAGCTCGGATTTGATACTCAAGACAGGCGCAGTGCCTGGCAACCCGAGAGGCTACTACCTGTTTGACTACGGCAATACCAACACCAGCAATCCTGTTACGCAACGTGAGAAACTGTTCAAAAACTACGTAGAACTGGAACAGGGGCGTAAGTACAAGTTCAGTGCTCAGGTTCGTGACGGGTGTATTCGAGGCCGACTCAAGCACCATGCGCCTCAGTCTGGATAATCTTCAGATGGGAGTAGCGCCTGGCAACGACTTCGATGTGACCCAAATTACAGTGCAGGAAATTTAATCTGGCTTCCCTTGAAACACGGACGAGGCCTCCCATGTGGAGGCTTCGTTTTTACATGACTCAAGATATTTATTTTGCTCCCAGTATTTTCTCTAATTTATCCGGCGACGGCGCCCCCTGTTGCTGCTGCAACCCGCCCTTGTCATCCAGATAGAAAATCGCCGGCGTCGCCGACAACTCCAGTTCATCCATCAACTTCATATTGGCATCGAGCTTGGCTTCGATATCCGCCGGGATCTTGGTCAGGGCTTGCAACTTGCTGCCTTTGCCGGCGGCTTCGTGTTCTTCCAGTGCTTTTTGCGGGTCTTTGGCGGCAAACAGCGCGGCGGATTTGCCGGGGCTGTCTTCGCGGATGATGCCGACCATGATGTGGCGCAGTTGCACCTTGCCGGCCTTCACCCAAGGTCGCGCCTGTTCCCAGAACATGTTGCAGTAAGGGCAGTTGGGGTCGCTGAACAGGTAGACGATGCGCGGTGCCTTAACGTCGCCATCCTGGATCCAGCTGCTTTTTTCCATCTTGGCCCAGACTTCCTTGGCCATTGGCGCATACACCAGTTTTTCCAGGGGCGCGTTGCTCAGGTCGTTGCCCTGGGCATCGTAGAGGCTGCCGGCGATCACATGTTTGCCGTCGGCGGTCAGGTACAGCGCCATGCCGCGGTTCTGGTACTGCGCGGCATAGCCGGTGAGGCCGCTGGGAGCGTCGAATTTGCCGATGATTTTGGCGCCTTTGGCTTCGATCTGTTTGATCGGCGCGGGCCAGTCTTCGGCGTGCGCCAGGGCGGCCGCCAGCGTCAGCGGCAGCAGGGTCAGCAGGTGGCGGAGGCGGGGCATGTCGGTTTCCTTGTGGCGGCGGGGACGGTGTCGAAAGGTTCCAGGGCACGGGCCAGGCTGGCTTGGGACAACTCCCCCAGATGGCTGTTGATCAGGCGTCCGTCGGCGGTATAGAACAGCGTGGTTGGCAGGGCCATGGAGCCCACGGCCTGGCCCAGGCGGCCGCTGGCATCGAACAAGACGTTGTCCAGGGTCAGGCCCTGGGTGATGAGAAAGATACTGACGCTTTGCATACTCTCGGCCTGGTTGACGAACAGGAAGGTCACGTCGGGGCGCATGCGTTGGGCGCTTTCCAGTACCGGCATTTCACGGCGGCACGGCGGGCACCAGGTGGCCCACAGGTTGATCACCAGCGGGCCGCCCTGATAGTCGGCCAATTGCACCACGTCGCCATTGGCATTGCGCAAGGTGATGTCGGGCAGCCGCGTGCCTTTTTCATATACGTTCAACGACAGGCTGGTCATGCCCCAGAACAGCAGGCCGGTGATAACCCCGGCGCTCAGCGGTTTGCGCAGTGACGGGCGTCGCCAGCCGTAGAGCAGGGCGCCTAGGATCAGCACGATCACGCCCGGCCAGGCCAGGAAACCGCCGTCGCGCAGATCGATCATCTGCAGTGGGTCGTTACGGTAATAGCCCCAGTACGCCAGCACGAAACTGATGCGCGCGGCCAGCATCCCCAGCAGGAACAGGCTGAACAGCACCGACTCCGGGTTTTCACCGCCACGCTTGGCCACGCGCCAGCCCACCAATGTGGCGAGAATCAGCGCGCCGATCAGCAGGATGTGGTTCAGGGCGATGGCGAAGGTGCCGATGGTCAGGGTCAGCATCAGAGGGCGTCCCGGGCTTGGGTCCAGCGTTGCAGGAAGGTCATGGCATCGACCTCACCGGTAATGCGGTGGGCGCGGCGCTCGTGACCGTCCGGGCCGATCCACACAAAACTCGGCGGCCCTGGCACCTGATAGCGGCCCAGCAGTTCGCGGCTGGCGGCGTTGTCGGCAGTCACGTCAAGGCGCAGCAGGCGTACGTCCTTAAGCGCCGCGAGGACTTCGGGGCGGCCGAACACCTGTTTTTCCATGACCTTGCAGGCCACGCACCAGTCGGCGTAGTAATCCACCAGCACCCACTGGCCCTGGGCCTTGGCGCTGTCGAGTTGGGTTTGCAGCGCGGCCGGGTCGTTGAGCGTGAGGAACGCGTCGTGGGCCGTCGGCGCGCCGGCAATACCCGAGCCGCTGTAGACCTTCAACGGTTGCCACGGATCGTCGCTGCCACCGGCGGCGCCCACCAGCATCAACGCGCCCCATAGGCCCAGCACCACGGAGCCGGCGCCGAACAGCATGGCCACCCGCCCGAAGTCCTGAGCCAGGCGCCAACCGCAATAAGCCATGGCAATCGCCAGGGCGCCCCACAGGCCGAGCCACAGGTTGTCATCCACCACGGGACGAATCATCAACACCGCAGTGCCCAGGAACAGGAAGCCGAAGACGCCCTTGAGCACGTTCATCCAGGTGCCCGGCTTGGGCAGGAAACGATTGCCCACGGTTACCAGCAGCAACAGCGGGATGCCGATGCCGATGCCCATGGCGAACAGGATCAGCCCGCCGTGCAGTGCATTGCCGCTCTGGGCGATATACAGCAGGGCGCCGGCCAGGGGCGCGGTCATGCACGGCCCGACCAGCAGGCCGGATAACGCGCCGAGCATCCCGGCGCCGAGCAGGCTGCCACCGCGCTGGTTGCGGCTGACGTTATCCAGGCGATCGCGCAAGGCCACCGGCAGTTGCAGCTCGAAGAACCCGAACATCGGCAGGGCCAGGATCACGAACAACGCTGCAAAGCTGCCGAGGATCCAAGGGGTTTGCAGCAGCGCCGCCAGGTTGGCGCCGAGCAGGGCGGCCAGCACGCCCAGGCCTGCATACACCAGCGCCATGCACACCACATAGCTGCCGGCCAGGGCCAGGCCGCGACGTGGGCTGGCGCCACTGCCGACCACCAGGCCGGCGAGGATCGGCAGCATCGGCAACGAGCACGGCGCGAACGACAGCAGCAGGCCCAGGCCGAAGAACACCAGCAGGCTCCAACCCAGGCTGCGTTGTTGCAGGCCGCTGGCCAGGCTTTGATCCTGCGCCTGCGCAGTGGCGGCGACGGCCGGGTTGCCGCCCAGGTCCACGGTGATCGATTGCGGCGGGTAGCACAGGCCCGCGTCGGCGCAGCCCTGCCAGCCCAGCTTGACCCGGCCGGTGGTGCCCGCCGGCAGCTTGACTTCCAGGCCCTGGCGATACACTTGCTGCTCGCCGAAGAACTCGTCGCTATGGGCTTCACCCGGCGGCAGCGCGGGCTTTTCGGCGAGGCCGTCGAACTTCATGCGTTGCTGGTACAGGTAGTAACCGTCGGCAATCTGCCAATACAGCTGGGTCTCACCGCTTTCAAGCCGCTCGGAGGTAAAGGTGAATGCCTTGCCCACCGGCAGGAACTCGGGTTTGGTGTCGAAGGGGCTGCCCGGCGCGGCCTGGGCGAACCCGGCGAACAACACCAGCAGAAAGGTAAACAGATGCCGCATGGTCAAGCCTTAGTTCGATGCAAGTGAGGCCACAATGTGTGGCGTTGATTAACCGATGATTAACCGGGCGCTATTCTAGAGTGTAGGGATTATCTTGGGGCGGCCTCTTTTCGCGGCATAATCGGCGCTTAATCGGCTGTGTTTCTAATCGCCCCATCTTTCATGAAGGGTTCAGCATGCACGTACTGGTCTGCGAAGACGACGAACTGATCGCCAGCGGCATCGTGGCCGGCCTCACTGCCCAGGGCTTTACCGTCGAGCGCGTGGCCTCGGCCGCCGCCGCGCGCGCGATGCTCAAGGCCGCGACCTTCGACATCATGGTGCTCGACCTCGGCCTGCCCGACGAAGACGGTCTCAAGTTGCTGCAGCAACAACGCAGCCAGGGCCTGGAGATTCCGGTGCTGATCCTCACCGCCCGGGACTCGGTGACCAACCGTGTCGATGGCCTGCAGGCCGGCGCCGACGATTACCTGCTCAAGCCCTTCGACCTGCGCGAATTGGCCGCACGCCTGCAAACCCTGCTGCGCCGCGTGGCGGGTCGCAGCGTCAACCTGATCGAGCACGGCTGTCTGACGTACGACCCCAGCAGCCGTGAAACCTTCCTCAGCGGTCAGCCGGTGGACCTGTCCCGCCGTGAACAGGCGCTGTTGCAGGCGCTGCTGCACAACAAGGGCCGCGTGCTCTCCAGCGAGCAGCTCAAAGACAGCGTCTACGGTTTTAATGACGAGCTGGAAAGCAACGCCCTCAATGTGCATATCCACCACCTGCGGCGCAAGTTGGGCAACGGTATCGTCGAAACGGTGCGCGGTCTCGGTTACCGCCTGGGGCCGGCGGGCACGGCAAAGGACGCGTCTTGAAAAGCCTGCGTCTGCGCCTGACGTTCAAGTTGGGCGTCGCGTTTGTGTTGATCTGGGCTCTGGCGGCGGCCTGGATGCTCAACGACCTGCGCAACCAGATGATGTTTTCCCTCGACCAGCGCCTCGTGGCGTCTGCGCGCATGGTGGCCGGGCTGACCGAACAGATGCCGGGCCTGGCCAGTGTCAGCGGTGGTGCGCATTTCAGTGCCGAACAACTCAATGTGCCGGGCGGTATGGCCTGTCAGGTCAGTTCCCTGCGCGGGGAAGTCCTCGCGCGTAGCCATACCACCCCGGATGAGGGCTTGGAGTCGCGCAAGAGCGGCTTTCGCGACCAGGTCATTGATGGCGTGGGCTGGCGCAGCTTTACCTTGTCCCGTGGCGACCTGCTGATCACCACCGCCGACCGCCAGGTGGAGCGCGAGGCATTGAACCTGTCGATCCTGCTGGCAGCCTCGGTGCCGGTGGGCGTGGCGATGCTGGGGTGTTTGTGCCTGCTGTGGCTGGGCATCGGCCAAAGCCTGTTGCCGCTCAACCGCATGCGCGACGCGCTGATGCGGCGCAGCGCCGATTCCCTCGAACCGCTACAGATCCACCCGCTGCCCAGCGAACTCAAACCGCTGCTCGACACCCAGAACCAACTGTTGCAGCGCATCGCCAAGACCATCGAGCGCGAACGCCGCCTCACCGGCGATGCGGCCCATGAGCTGCGCAGCCCGCTGACGGCGATCAAGACTCACCTGCAGGTGGCGCGCATGACCGACGGTGCCGCCCGCGACCAATCCCTGGCCCACGCCGAGGAGGGCGCCGACCGCCTGCATCGCACCCTGGAGCAATTGCTGTTGCTGGCGCGGGTGGAAGGCAGTCTTTCGTTTGACGATGGGCTGCAGTCCAGCGCCGAAGAAGTCGCGCGCCTGGCCATCCAGGACGCCAACGCCGGCGACAACGCGCGCATCGACCTGAGCCTGTCGGACAACCTCTGCGGCGCCCCGGTGGACATGCCGGTGGGCCTGGCGGTCGCCGCATTGCGCAACCTGCTGGACAACGCGTTGCGCCACACTCCGGCGCACACCCGCGTGGAATTGAACGTGTTCAACCACGCCGACAAGGTGGTGTTTCGCGTGCGCGACCATGGCAAGCAGATCTCCAGCGAAGACCTGCAATACCTCACTCAGCGCTTCTGGCGCAACGGCAGCAGCGAAGGCTGTGGCCTGGGCCTGGCGATCGTGCAGGCGATCGTGCAGCGCTGCGCCTGCTCGCTGACCTTCGACAGCCTCCCCGATGGCCTGCGCGTCGAGCTGAGCATGCCGCTGCGGCGCTAATCGCTTTTCTTTGAGAGCCAAATAGTTACCGCCCGCCTGGCGTCCGAACCTTCAGGATGGCGGTAATTTTTTTGCGTTTGAACGGGCTGAACGACTTGGCCTGTATTGAAAAGGACGGCTCTCATGTTGGTCATCGACACCAGTTATCCCGCCACCGGCTTCAACGGGCGCAATGGCGAGCCCGTGCGCCAGGTCATCGTGCATTACACCGCGGCGCCGTTTGCATCCTCCCTGCGCACGTTGACGCAGGATGGGGTGAGTGCGCATTACCTGCTGCCCGACCCCGATGATCCCGGCTATCGCGCCGTCGGCTATGAGGAATTGCGCGTGTTTCGCCTGGTGGACGAGACCCAGCGCGCCTGGCATGCCGGCGCGAGCCATTGGGACGCAGGGGACAACCTTAACAGCCGCTCGATCGGTATCGAGCTCGTCAACCTGGCGCGGGGCGACGCGGGCGTATTCAGCTTTCCCGCCTACGCCGAGGAACAGATCGAAGTACTGATCGCGCTGCTGCACGATATCCTGGGTCGCTATCCGCGGATTACGCCGACCGATATCCTCGGCCACTCCGACGTGGCCTACTGGCGCAAGAGCGATCCGGGGCCTCGGCTGCCCTGGGAGCGACTGCACACGGCAGGTATCGGCGCCTGGTTCGATGAGCCGACGCGGGCCATGTACCAACGACGCTTCTGTGTCGGTCTGCCACCGGAAGTCGAAGTGGAGCGGGCCTTCCAGCGCTATGGGTACAAACCGGCGCAGAATCGCCAGGCGTTCGAACTGAGAACCCGTGCGTTGCAAATGCATTTCCGGCCACGGGATTACTGCGGCGTGCTGGACGCCGAAACCTGCGCGATTCTGTATGCCTTGAATGAAAAATACCGCGGGCTCTGAAGCCCGGCGCAGGGCAAGCCTGCTCGCCACCAGAACCTCATTTTTTCAGGTTATGTTTTCACCGAAGTTGGGTAGATGCCTAGGGTCATCAGGGGCATTCATCACTGCCGCCTAAATCCTCTTCTCGCTGGTGCGTTTCCAGAACAGGAAATCCGTGCGCATGCCCTTGGGCCAGACGCCAACGGATCGGCAGTTTGGTCACCATCATCCAGCGTATTGAGGGATCCAGAGATGTCAGTCGCTACCAGCCGTATCGAAGATACCCAGGTGCATGAAACGCTCTATCAGTTCGACGAAACCCCGCTGCTGGCGCGTCAACGTCAGCAGGAGTCCAACGCGCGCAGTTACCCACGGCGCATCCCCCTGGCGCTCAAACGCGCCAAGGGTATTTATGTGGAAGACGTGGAAGGTCGCCGCTTTATCGATTGCCTGGCCGGTGCGGGGACGCTGGCGCTGGGGCATAACCACCCGGTGGTGATCGACGCAATCCGGCAGGTGCTGATCGATGAGCTGCCGCTGCACACCCTCGACCTGACTACGCCGGTCAAGGATCAATTCGTGCAGGACCTGTTCGGCCTGTTGCCGGCCGAACTGGCGCGCCAGGCCAAGATCCAGTTCTGCGGCCCCACCGGTACCGATGCGGTGGAAGCCGCGCTGAAACTGGTGCGCACCGCCACCGGACGCAGCACCGTGTTGTCGTTCCAGGGCGGTTACCATGGCATGAGCCAGGGCGCGTTAAGCCTGATGGGCAGCCTGGGCCCTAAGAAACCCCTGGGCGCCTTGCTTGCTCATGGCGTGCAGTTTCTGCCATACCCTTACGACTACCGTTGCCCGTTCGGCCTGGGCGGCGCGGAGGGGGTGCGGGTCAATCTGCATTACCTCGAGAACCTGCTCAACGATCCCGAAGCCGGCGTGTTGTTGCCGGCTGCGGTGATTGTGGAAGTCGTGCAGGGCGAGGGCGGCGTGATTCCGGCGGACCTCGACTGGCTGCGCGGTCTGCGGCGTATCACCGAACAGGCGGGCGTCGCGTTGATCGTCGACGAAATCCAGAGCGGCTTCGGTCGCACCGGCAAAATGTTTGCCTTTGAACACGCCGGCATCATTCCGGACGTGGTGGTGCTGTCCAAGGCCATCGGCGGCAGCCTGCCGCTGGCAGTGGTGGTGTACCGCGACTGGCTCGACACCTGGTTGCCGGGTGCTCATGCCGGGACCTTTCGCGGCAATCAGATGGCCATGGCGGCAGGCTCGGCGGTGATGCGCTACCTCAAGGCCCATGACCTGCCCGGCCACGCGGCAGCGATGGGCGAGCGCCTGGGCGAACACCTGCGCCTGCTGCAGCGTGACTTCCCGCACCTGGGGGACATCCGTGGGCGCGGGCTGATGCTCGGCGTCGAGCTGGTGGACCCGCACGGCGCGCTCGACCACCAGGGCCACCCTCCGGTGCATCGCCAGTTGGCGCCGTTGGTGCAACGCGAATGCCTCAAGCGCGGGCTGATCCTGGAGCTGGGCGGTCGCCACGCCAGCGTGGTGCGCTTTCTGCCCCCGCTGGTGATCACCGCCGGCGAAATCGACCAGGTGGCCGAGATTTTCGGTCGCGCCCTCGCGGCAGCCGTCGCCAGCCTCTAATTTTTTGTAGGCGCGCTACGTTTCTACAGATATCGACGCTGCGCACGCTGCGCAGCCAGCCCATGAACGACGGAGAACCGCAATGACCTCAGTATTTGACCGCGACGACATCCTGTTTCAGGTGGTGGTCAACCACGAAGAACAGTATTCCATCTGGCCCGACTACAAGGCCGTGCCCGAAGGCTGGCGCACCGTGGGCAAGAGCGGCTTCAAGAAAGAATGCCTGGCCTACATCGAAGAAGTCTGGACCGACATGCGTCCCCTGAGCCTGCGCCAGAAGATGGACGGCGCGGCACTGGCCGGTTGATCTGCGCCGCTCCCGATCCTGCAATGGGATCGGGAGTCAGACGGTTTTGTCTTTTTCCTGCCCGGATGCCGCCGTCACTACCTGCACACTCAAGCGCGGCGTGGCCAGGTCCAGGCCCGCTTCGTCCAGCTGGCGCTTGAGCGACAGGTTGAACGCCCGCGACACTTCCCACTGTTTGATCGGCGCCGTCTTGAACCGCGCGCGCAGAATGGCGCTGCCGGACTCAAAGCTCTCCACGCCCTGGATCTCCAGCGGCGACCAGATATTGCGGCGCTGCATGGGGTCGTTGCGGATTTTCTGGCCGACCTCGCGGATCAGTTTGATCGCGTCGTCGATGTCCATGTTGTACGGGATCGCCACGCGGAAGATCGCGTAGCCGAACTCCCGCGAGTAGTTCTTGATGCTCTTGATTTCGCTGAACGGGATGGTGTGCACGATGCCGTCGATGTCGCGCAGGCGCACGGTGCGAATGGTCAGGCCTTCGACCGTGCCCAGGTGGCCGCCGACGTCGACGTAGTCGTCGATGGCCAGTGAGTCTTCGATGATGATGAACAGACCGGTGATCAAGTCCGCCACCAGCGATTGTGCACCGAAGCCGATGGCCAGGCCGATCACACCGGCACCGGCCAGCAGCGGCGTGACGTTCATGCCCATGTTCGCCAGTGCGACGATGGCGGCGATGATGAAAATGGTCACGAACAGCACGTTGCGGATCAACGGCATCATGGTCTGGGCGCGGGCATTGGCCAGGCCTTTGCGCGAGCGCGTCAGGGCGTGGTGGATCGCGGTGTCGCTGAGGATCCAGATCAGCCAGGCAAACAATAGCGTACCGCCCAGGCCGAACAGCTTGACGCTGATTTCATGGCCGTCGCCTTCGGTAAACCGAATCAAGGAAAGGCCCCACACCCGCAGGCCCAACTCGATAAACGCCAGCCACACCAGCAGATGGGCGAGGGTGTAGAAAAAACTCTTCAGGCGTTCGGAATACAGCGCATGGCGCTTGTGCCCGCGCTGCGGCTTGAGCGCATGGCGACGCACCAGGCCGTTGATCACCATGCACAACACCAACAGCACCGTGCACAGCAGCGACTGGCGCAGGGCGGTGCTGGTGTCGCCGGCGGACAGGAAGGTGGCGAACAGCGAAATGCCCACCAGCAACAACGCCGGCAGGTACCAGAAGGTGCCGATAATCGAGAGGGTGTCGCTGAGGGCGCGGCGAGTGAGACGGCGCGACAGCGGCTGGTTGCGGATCAGGTGCGCAATCGGCCGGCGAAAGCGCAGGATGAACACACCGGTGGAGAGGGCCGCCATCACATTGGCCACGGTCGCGGCGGTATGGGCCAGGTGCGGTCCCAGGGATTGCATCATGCGCGGGTCGCTCAGGGCTTCGCCGAAGGCAGCGAAACTGCCGATCAGCCACAGCGGGCGAAAGGCCTGGTGGCGCAGGATGTACAGCGCACGATGGCGGTGCGGACCGTCGAGCAGGGAGAACGCAATCACGCAGATCGCCGAAAAACAGGTGCCCACCACCAGCGCATAGGCCAGCACCATCGCCAGGGATTTGCCCAGGGACGAAGGCAGGGCGTAGCTCAGGTACACGGTGATGACCAGGGCGATCAGCCACGGCCCGAGTTTGCGCAGGGCGAAGCGCAGCATGTCCCATGTGCGTGGATGTTGCGGCAATTCTTCGGGCAGGCCGAAACGTTCGCGCACGCGGTGGCTGAGCCAGATCAGCGCGGCGGCCAGCAGGCTCCACACCGCCAGGATCAAGGCAAAGCCGAAAATGATCGGCAGCCATTCGCTGGCTGGCAGCATCAGGGCTTCAAGTTCGTCCTTGGCCTGGTCGACTTCATCGGACCAGCGCCCCAGTGGGCTGTCGCTGCCGGAGAATTGCTGTTCCAGGCCTGACAGCGTACTGCCGATCAAGCCGAGCACGCCTTGCTCGGCGACCGGCTGGGCCTTTTGCGTCGCGGCGCGCAGCTTTTTCAGGTCGCTGAGCAACTGGGTGCGCTGCTGGTCGTTCTCCAGGGTCTTGATCACCTCGTCCAGCGATTGCCCCAAGGGCACCTCGGCCTGTGGTTGGGGCTTGCTGGAGCCTGCGAGTAACCCGGGCAGGCCCGCCGCGTGGGCGGGCGAGGTCGGCAGCAGAATGAGCAGGGCGAGCAGCAGGCAACAGGGCAGGGCAAACAGACGGGAAAGCACGAGGCGGTCAACCTTGGAGACGACGAATTGACCGAGTGTACGAGGGCGCTATGCCAGATGCGAGTGCAATTGTCATTCGGCCAGCTTGGCCAGGATTTTGTACACCACGGTGCCCAGAATCAGCAGCATGCCGATCCACATGCCGAACACGCCCAGAGGCTTGTCGCGAAAGTTGAAGCCTACCGCCAGCAGGATCATGCCGATCAGGATGGGAATCAGCATGGCGTGGAACGAGGACATGGGGATCATGGAGCGACGGCCTTGTCTGAGGGGAATATCGACCAGTCTAGGTCGGATTGCGCAAAGTGCAGGTGATGCAGGTCAGGTGGATGCAAAACCAATGTGGGAGGGGGGGTGTCCCCTCCCACCTACAGGCAGTCCTGGTTTCAGGGCAGGTCGTGACTGGCGTAGAACGCGCCCAACACCTTCACCAAATGCGCCAGGTCATGGCTGCCGCACAGTTCACGGATCGAATGCATGGCAAACGTCGGCAGGCCGATGTCCACGGTGCGCACGCCCAGGTGGCTGGCGGTGATCGGGCCGATGGTCGAGCCGCAGCCCATGTCGCTGCGCACCACGAAGCTCTGCACCGGCACTTCCTGGGCCATGCACAGGTGGCGGAAGAAACCGGCGGTTTCGCTGTTGGTGGCGTAGCGCTGGTTGCTGTTGACCTTGATCACCGGGCCGGCGTTGAGCTTGGGGCCGTGGTTGGCGTCGTGCTTGTCGGCGTAGTTGGGGTGCACGCCGTGGGCGTTGTCGGCCGACACCAGCAGGGATTTCTGGATGGTGCGCACGAATTCATCACCTTCGGGCAACAGGCGACGCAGGGTCTGCTCCAGCATCGGGCCATCGGCGCCACAGGCCGAGCAGGAGCCGACTTCTTCGTGGTCGTTGCACACCAGCACGCAGGTTTCCTCGCTGTCGCTGGTCAGCAGGGCCTGCAGACCGGCGTAGCACGACAGCAGGTTGTCCAGGCGCGCGCCGGCGATGAAGTCGCCGTTGAGCCCGATCACCGCGGCGCTCTGGGTGTCGTAGAAGCTCAACTCATAATCGAGTACGACGTCGGCATTGAGCCCGTGTTCGCGGGCCAGTTGGTCGGTGAGCACGGCGCGGAAGTCTACGCGCTCGTCACCGGCGAACTGCGCCAGGATCGGCGGCAGCTCGGTCTGGGCATTGATCGCCCAGCCCTGGTTGGCTTCGCGATTGAGGTGGATGGCCAGGTTGGGGATGATCGCGATCGGCAGTTTGAAGTCGATCAATTGGCTTTCGACCTTGCCATCGCGGCGGAAGGTCACGCGCCCGGCCAGCGACAGGTCGCGGTCGAACCACGGTGCCAGCAGGGCACCGCCGTAGACTTCCACGCCCAACTGCCAGAAGCCCTGGCGTTGCAATTCCGGCTGCGGCTTGACCCGCAGGCACGGGCTGTCGGTATGGGCGCCGACCAGGCGAATGCCGCCCTGCAGTGGTGAATGGCGGCCGAGTTTGAAGGCGATGATCGAGGAGTCGTTACGGGTGAGGTAGTAGCGCCCGTTGGCTTCGGTGGTCCAGGTTTCGCGCTCGTCGAGACGCTGGTAACCGGCCGCTTCCAGGCGCTGGGCCAGGGCGGCGGTGGCATGAAAAGGAGTAGGGGAGGCCTTGAGAAAGTCGATCAGGCCTTGATTCAACGCTTCGCGCATAAATAGCTCCAGACAGCAATGCGCGGAGTTTACCGTTCGATGGCGGCAAGTGCACATAACAAATGTGGGAGAAGGCTTGCCCCCGATTGCAGTGTGTCAGTCAGTACATCTGTCACTGATACGCCGTCATCGGGGGCAAGCCCCGTCCCACATTTGCCTGTGTTGACCACTTAAAAGGGTGCAGGGCACTCGAAGCGCAGGCGCTCGCCGCTTTGCGGATGGGTAAAGCTGAGCATGCTCGCGTGCAGGCACAGGCGCGGCCACGCAGCCAGGGCTTGTTCGTGGGCGTACAGGCCATCCCCCAACAGAGGGTGGCCGATGGATAGCATATGCACACGCAATTGGTGCGAGCGTCCGGTGATGGGTGTCAGCTCGACGCGGCACCAGTCGCCGCAGCGCTCCAGCACCTTCCAGAAGGTCAGCGCATGTTTGCCGAATTCATGATCGACCACATGGCGGGGCTTGGTGGGTGGGTCGTAGCGCAGGGGCAGGTCGATGCTGCCGCTGTCCAGCGTCGGTTGGCCCCAGGCCAGGGCAGTGTAGGCCTTTTCGGTTTCACGGTCGTGAAACTGGCGCGACAGCTCGCGATGAGTATCCGCGTCGCGGGCCAGCAGGATAATGCCCGAGGTTTCCCAGTCCAGCCGGTGGACGATGCGAGCTTCAGGGTAGCCGTTTTCCTGCAGGCGCGTGATCAGGCAATCCTTGTTGTCGTCGGCGCGCCCAGGCACCGAGAGCAGCAGGGTCGGCTTGTTCACCACCAGCACAGCGGCGTCCTGGTAAAGGATATGAATGTTGGACAACGGCATTAAACAGCCTCGTAACAAACGCCAACGGCGGCTGGGCCACCCGGCTCCCGCGAAGGGAGCCGAATGACCGAGCCGCCGTGGCGACCGCCCGTTCGATCAACGATCGGGCAGGGTGATATTGAGTTCCAGAATCGAGCAGCTGCCGTCGTTTTCCAGGGCGACATGCACGTCATCGTTGCCGATATTGACGTACTTGCGGATCACCTCGACCAGTTCCTTCTGCAAGGCTGGCAGGTAATCCGGGGTGCTGCGTTGGCCGCGTTCGTGCGCCACGATGATCTGTAGACGCTCTTTCGCGACCGACGCGGTGCTTGGCTTTTTGTTGGCGCGAAAGAAGTCGAGAAATTTCATTGTTCAATTGCCTCCAAAGATACGCTCGAAGAATCCCTTCTTCTTGACATCGAGGAAGCGATGTTCCACGGACTTGCCCAGCAGGCGATCGACCGCATCGCTGTACGCCTGGCCGGCGTCGCTCTGGTCATCGAGGATCACCGGAACACCCTGGTTGGAGGCCTTGAGCACCGCTTGGGATTCTGGAATCACGCCCAGCAGGGTCACGGCAAGGATTTCCTTCACGTCTTCAACGCCGAGCATTTCGCCGTTGCTGACGCGCTCAGGGTTGTAGCGGGTGAGCAGCAAGTGCTCCTTGATCGGGTCCTGGCCTTCTTCGGCGCGCTTGGATTTGCTGGCCAGCAGGCCGAGCATGCGGTCCGAGTCACGTACCGAGGAGACTTCCGGGTTGGTCACGACGATGGCTTCGTCGGCGAAATACATCGCCAGGTGCGCGCCGGTCTCGATACCCGCAGGGGAATCGCAGACCACGTATTCGAAGGTTTCCTTCAGCTCGGCAAGAACTTTGCCTACGCCTTCCTTGGTCAGCGCGTCTTTGTCGCGGGTCTGGCTGGCGGCCAGCACGTACAGGTTCTCAAGACGCTTGTCCTTGATCAGAGCCTGTTGCAGGTTGGCTTCGCCGTTGACCACGTTGACGAAGTCGTACACCACGCGGCGTTCGCAGCCCATGATCAGGTCGAGGTTACGCAAACCCACGTCGAAGTCGACGATGACTGTCTTGTGGCCGCGCAACGCGAGACCGGTACCGATAGCGGCGCTGGTGGTGGTCTTACCCACACCACCCTTGCCGGATGTAACCACGAGAATCTTGGCCAAGGTGTTTCACCCCTAAGGAAAAAGGACTTTTCAGCCCCTGAAAAACATCTCTTGAAACTCGCTGCAGGCGGACAGCCCTTGTAGGAAAAAAGCTGTGGCTCCCATGGGGAACGCCAGCTTTCAGTTATTCCTACGCAAGTCTTGCCGGTTTCGCTGTGCTATCAGAGTCTAGAGATGCTTGGAAAATGCGGCAGTATCCGTTAAAGGCGGACGATGTTCAACACATCGCCCGACAGGCTTATCTGCACCCCGGCGCCCCACAGCGGATCGCGGCGCAAATCTTCGGAAACCTTGTACTGGCCGGCGATGGACACCAGTTCAGCGGTCAACTGCTGACAGAAAATACGGGCCTTGGTGTCACCCTTGATCCCGGCGAGGGCGCGTCCGCGCATCGGGCCGTATACATGGATATTGCCATCGGCGAGAAGTTCCGCGCCGGGGCTGACGGAGGAGACGATCACCAGGTCGCCGCCCTGGGCGTAAATCTGCTGCCCGCCGCGTACGGGCGTGGTGATGATCTTTGTAGGCTTGATCGTCGGCTCGGGTGGTTTTTCCGGTTTTTTCTTCAGCTCGCCTTCGGTCGGATCGAGCGGTCGCTCGCGTGCACCCGACGGTGGCAGTACTGGCAGTTCAATGGCGATTGCCGCGGCAATGTCTTCGATTCGGCTGGCCCGGATGGCCAGGGTGCGCAGGCCATGGGAGCGGCACACACGCATCAGGCCGGGCAGGTCGATGGCGCCTTGACCGGCGGGCAGTTTGTCCAGGGCCAGCACCAGCGGGGCGTTGTTGAAGAAGTTGGGGGCCAGGGCGACCTTGGCGGCGAGCTGGCGGTCCAGGGCCTCGAGGTCGTTGCGCGCCAGTTCCAGCACGGTGATGGCGAGCATGCTGCCTTTCAACTGGAACACGGGATCTTGGTCTAGCGGTTCGGTTTGGCTCATGGTCGGCATAAAGCGGCTTGTCACGAAAAGTGTCGAGACTTATAACGAGAACACTCACCCGCCGCAAGCCGAGTCGAACCGTTGTAGAATGCGCGGCCCTTGTCTTTACCGGAATCTGTAATGGATCGCCCGCGTTTTCGAGCTGTATTTTTTCACCCGCGATTTTGGCTGTTATGGCTGGGACTCGGCCTGCTCTGGCTGGTGACCCAATTGCCGTACCGCGCGCTGCTGGCCATTGGTCGGCTGCTGGGCGCGGGCATGTACCGTGTGGCCGGCGAGCGCCGCCGCATTGCCGCGCGCAACCTGGAGCTGTGCTTCCCGGAAAAATCCGCCGAGGAGCGCAAGCGGCTGCTCAAGGAGAACTTCGCATCCACCGGCATCGCCTTCTTTGAAATGGCCATGAGCTGGTGGTGGTCGCGCCAGCGCCTGGCGCGGCTGGCCCATGTCGAGGGCCTGCAACACCTCAAGCAGGCGCAGTTGGACGGCAAGGGCGTGATCCTGATGGCCCTGCATTTCACCACCCTGGAAATCGGCGCGGCGCTGCTCGGCCAGAAGCACACCATCGACGGCATGTACCGCGAGCATGGCAACGCGTTGTTCGACTATGTCCAGCGCCGTGGCCGCGAGCGGCATAACCTCGACTCCCTGGCGGTGGAACGCGAAGACGTGCGCGGCATGCTCAAGCTGCTGCGCGCCGGCCGCGCCATCTGGTATGCACCGGACCAGGACTACGGCGCCAAGCAAAGCATTTTTGTGCCGCTGTTCGGCATTCAGGCCGCCACCGTCACTGCCACCAGCAAGTTCGCCCGCCTGGGTAAGGCGCTGGTGGTGCCGTTCACCCAGGAGCGCCTGGCCGATGGCAGTGGCTATCGCCTGGTGATCCACCCGCCGCTGGCTGACTTCCCCGGTGACAGCGATGAGGTCGACTGCCTGCGCATCAACCAGTGGATCGAAGCCTGCGTGCGTGAATGCCCCGAGCAATACCTATGGACCCACCGCCGCTTCAAGAGCCGGCCGGCGGGTGAACCGAAACTGTACGAAAAACGCCGTCGATAAGACCGACCTTTCCCCACATGGAGTGACGCGATGCGCCCAGCTGAACCGGTTACAGGCTTGATTCTTTCCGGCGGTGGGGCGCGAGCGGCGTATCAGGTGGGGGTACTGGCGGGGATTGCCGAGCTGTTGCCGCCGGGGGCGCCCAACCCGTTTCCGGTGATCGTCGGCACGTCGGCCGGGGCGATCAATGCCGTGAGCCTGGCCAGTGGCGCCATGGATTTTCGCGCGTCCATCGAGCGCCTGACCGCGTTCTGGCAGGGCTTTCGCAGCCACCTGGTGCTGCGCAGCGATTGGCCCGGCGTGGCGCGCCAGGCCGGGCGCTTCCTGATTCACAGCCTGTTGGGTCTGGGCCGCCAGGTGCCGGTGGCGCTGCTCAACAGCTCGCCATTGCGTGACCTGTTGCAGGACAAGCTGCACCTGCCGGGTATCGACGAAGCCATTCGGCAAAAGCACCTGCATGCGGTGGCGGTCACAGCCTTTGGCTATGAGTCCGGGCAAGCCGTGACCTTCTACCAGGGCGGCGGCACCATTGACGCCTGGCTGCGCCATCGACGCATCGGCGTGCCGACCCAACTGACGGTTGAGCACCTGCTCGCCAGTTCGGCGATCCCGCTGCTGTTTGCCCCGGTGAAGCTCGACCAGGAATATTTCGGGGACGGTGCGGTGCGCCAGTCGGCGCCCATCAGCCCGGCACTGCACCTGGGTGCCAGTCGCGTGCTGGTGGTTGGCGTCAGCGGCAACCCGCGTGGCAACGAGCCGGTCGTGCAGCGCGTCTACACCGGACAGCAACCGACCTTGGCGCAGATTGGCGGGCACATGCTCAACAGCACCTTCATCGACAGCCTGGAAAGCGATATCGAATTGCTGGAACGCCTCAATCAGTTCAGCCATCTGCAACCGGCCGACAGCGCGGCGCGCGGTCTGGCGCCGGTGGAGGTGCTGGTGATCGCCCCCAGCCAGCCCATCGACGAAATCGCCGCGCGGCATCGCCAGGAAATGCCGGCGGCGTTGCGTGTGTTCCTGCGCGGGCCGGGTGCGACCAAGACCAGCGGGGCAGGGGTGCTGAGCTACTTGTTGTTCGAGGCGGGGTATTGCAGCGAATTGATCGAGTTGGGCAGGAAAGATGCGCTGGCCAAGCGTGAAGAGATCACCCGGTTCCTGGGTTTGCAGCCTGTCTGACTGTGGGAGGGGCGAGCCCCTCTCACACGCTCACCTGCGGTGTTCGATCAGAAGTGATACTTGACCAGGAAGCTCGCCGTGTCCTGAGTCGTCTTGAACGCGCCGGAATCTTCGATGCCGTACTTGTTCTTCCAGTAGTCGTATTCGAAACCGACGTACAGCTGTTTCTCGCCCCAGTTCATGGCTTTGCCCAGGTCGTATTTGACCTGAGGGTTGAAGTGCAGGTTAGCGTGGTAGGTGCCGCGGGCGTTCTTGTCGTTGTCCACCACCCAGTCCATGAAGCCGTCGATCAGGATGTTCGAGTTGCCCACCGGGATCGTGTACGACCATACCGGGGTGATCTGCCACACGCCGTCACCTGGCCGATTGCCTTCGGTCTGGCGCTGGTAGAAGTTCAACTGGAAGTAATCGAAACCGGGGATGTTCAAATCGAAGCCGGGGCCGACCAGGTACGACTCGTTGTCGCCTTCGCCGAACTCGTACGTCATTGCCAGCAATACGTCTTTTATCGGGCCGAAGGACAAGTCCTGGTCGAAAATCTTGCCGAACGACAAGCGCGGGCTGAACTCACCGTAGTAGGTGTTCGGGCCGACGTTGCCGTCTTCCTTGCCGTTATAAAAGATGCGGTCGAGGAAGAAGAAGTTGTCGCCGTACTTCCACGCGTCGGCATGTTCGAACGTGACTGTCTGCTGGATCTGCGGGTTGACGGTGAAGTTCTTGCCCCACAAATACGTCAGGCTGTTGTTCTGCCACTGCAACAAGTCACCGGCCACGGCCTGGCCGCCGGCCAGCAGGGATCCCGCCAGTACCAGGCCTTTGAACATAGGTTTCATTCGGTTGCTCCCGAGTTAAAGTTTTATGTTTTTCTTTTAGTGCAGGCGCTCTGATGCGGCGCCTTTGGTTCGCTGTGAATATCGTCTGATCGGTCAGCTTTTATGGGTTTAGCAAGAGCCGCGCCAACGCGTTGAAGAGCAATCGATTCGAGCGGGCGCGGAGAATACTGATAACCCTGCCTGGCCTCAAGCGCGCTGTTACAGGGCGTACAGCGCGATGATGGGGCAATCAGGTGTGCGCGTGCTCGACCACCGCTCGCTCGGCGCCCCCGAGGATGTTGAACAGCACATTCAACGACAACGCGCTGAGGGTGGCCATGGCGATGCCGCTGTGAGTGATCGGGCTCATCCACAGCGGCAGTTGGGCGAAGAACTCCGGGCGCACCACGGGAATCAGGCCCATGCCGATGCTCACCGCCACCAGCAACTGGTTGCGGCGGTCGGCGATATCGGCTTCCTGCAGAATCTTGATGCCGGTGGCCGCCACCATGCCGAACATGGCAATCGCCGCGCCGCCCAGCACCGCCGGCGGAATCGACGCCACCAGGTAAGCGGCTTTGGGCAACAGGCTGAGCACGATCAGAAACGCCCCGGCCATGATCGTCACCGAGCGGCAGCGCACGCCGGTCATCTGCACCAGGCCGATGTTCTGGGCGAACGAGGAATGGGTGAAGGTGTTGAAGAACCCGGCCACGAACGACGCGCCGGCGTCGCACAGCAGGCCTCGACGCAGCATCTTCGGCGTGACCTCGCGATCGGTGATCTTGCCCAGCGCCAGGAACATCCCGGTGGATTCAACGAAGATGATCACCACCACCAGGCACATCGACAGAATCGGCGCCAACTCGAAAGTGGGCATGCCGAAATGCAGCGGCGTCACCACCTGCACCCACGGCGCCAGCGCCAGGCCGCTGAGGTCGACCATACCGAGGACGCCGCACAGGGCGTAACCCAGGCCCATGCCAATCAGCACCGAGATATTGACCCAGAAGCCTCGCATAAAGCGGTTGATCAGCAGGATGGTGGCCAGCACCAACGCGGCAATCGTCAGGTAGATGGGGGAGCCGAAGGTGGCCGCCGCGCTGCCGCCACCGGCCCAGTTCACGGCCACCGGGAACAGCGACAGGCCGATGGCGGTGATCACGGTGCCGGTCACCAGCGGTGGGAAAAAGCGCACGACCTTGGACATGAACGGCGCGATCAGCATGCCGAAGAACCCGGCGGCGATGGTTGCGCCGAAGATTCCCTGCAAGCCGATACCGGGCATGCCGGCCATGGCGACCATGCTGCCGACGGCGGCGAAACTGGCGCCCATCATCACCGGCATGCGAATGCCCAGAGGGCCGATGCCGAACGACTGCACCATGGTGGCGACGCCGGCCACCAGCAGGTCGGCGTTGATCAGAAAGGCGATTTCTTCACGGCTCAGGCCGGCGGCCTGGCCAATGATCAGAGGCACGGCGACGGCGCCGCCGTACATCAACAAGACGTGTTGCAGGCCGACCAGAATCAGTTGCAAGAGGGGCAGCCGCACCATGGCGGGCGCGGCAGGAGTCTGCGGTTCTAACGGGGACATGCAACACCTCGAATCTTTTTTATTTTTGTATTGTGTGGAACGCAATCTCTAAACCACTGCAAGTCACCTGTGGGAGGGGGCAAGCCCCCTCGCACATTTTGGAGTTGCACCAGGCTGTTAGTTGGTATGCGCCCCCTGGTTGATCCAGGTGCCGATCAGATCGCGCTCCTGCTGGGTCATCTGGGTAATGTTGCCCAGCGGCATGATCTGGCTCGCCACGGCCTGGGCCTGGATGCGCGCCGCCTGCTGCTGGATCTGCGCCGGTGTATCGAACATCACGCCGGCCGGCGCGGTGCTGAACAGCGGGCTGGTGGGCTTGGCCGAATGGCATACGGCGCAGCGCTCCTGGATCACCCCATGCACCTTGTCGAAATCCACCGTCGCCTGGGCTGGCGCAGGCGCCGGTGCCGCAGCAGGCGCGGCGGGCTTGGCACCACCGCCCAGGGCGGTTTCCGGCAGTGGCTGGTACTCGATGGCCGCCGGTGCCTTGGCCACTTCCGCGACCGGCTTGGGACCGGTCACATACGCCAGGCAAATCATCGCCAAAGCGCCCACCGGCAGGGTCCATGCGTATTTCTGACTGTTGTGCCGGGTGTTGAAGTAATGCCGCACCAACACCGCCGCCACCGCGATACCGGCCAGGATCAGCCAGTTGTAATGGCTGCCGTAGGTGCTCGGGAAGTGGTTGCTGATCATGATGAACAGCACCGGCAAGGTGAAGTAGTTGTTATGGCGCGAGCGCAGCAGGCCCTTGGCCGGCAAGGCCGGATCGGGTGTGCGGTTCTCGGCGATGGCCGCCACCAGCGCGCGTTGTGCCGGCATGATGATGCGGAACACGTTGCCCACCATGATGGTGCCGATCACCGCGCCTACGTGCAGGTAAGCGCCGCGTCCACTGAACACTTGGCTGAAGCCATACGCGGCGCCAATCAACAGCACGAACAGGATGAAGCCGAGCAGGGCAGGGCGCTTGCCCAGGGCCGAGTCGCAGAGGAAGGAGTAGATAAACCAGCCGACGAACAGCGAGCCGATGCCCAGCAACACGCCTTGCGGACCACTGAGGCTGCTGCCCGGTGCCAGCAGGTACAAGGTCGGGTTGGAGTAGAACACCACACACAGCAGCGCGACGCCCGACATCCAGGTGAAATAGGCTTCCCATTTGAACCAGTGCAGGTTGTCCGGCATGGTCGGCGGGGCCAGTTTGTATTTTTCCAGGTGGTAGATGCCGCCACCGTGGATCGCCCACAAGTCGCCGGCCAGGCCGTCCTTGGGGTTGACGCGGTTGAGGTTGTTTTCCAGCCAGACGAAGTAGAACGAAGCGCCGATCCAGGCGACGCCAGTGATCATGTGAACCCAGCGCACGCTCAGGTTCAGCCATTCCAACAGATGTGCTTCCACAGTCTTTACCTCTCGCCTGTCACCCTTGTTGTCGGGTGATCCGGCCTTCTCTTATTGGTGGGGGGCGAGGATCAACCGCTCATCCTCTTGGAAAAAATGCTCATCGCAGTTATTGCCTGTGCCACTGCGATCAACCACCAGGAAGTCATCCCGCTTTTCGATCGTCAGCACCGGGTGGTGCCAGACGCCGCGATGGTAATTAATGCCCTGCCTGCCGTTGGTGACGAAGGCGCGGACCAAGCCTGATACAGGTACATCGCCAAGTGGCGCGACCACGATCAGAAAGGGGTTGCCGAGCAGCGGAATGAAAGCCTGGCTGCCCAGCGGGTGTCTCTCCAGCATGCACACGGTCAGCGGCATGTCCTGCGCGTCGGCGCGGAAGATGCTGATGATGGCGTGGTCTTCCGGCTTCGCGGTTTCGACCGTGGCCAATTTGTGAAAGCGCATGGTCGACCCGTTGTTGATCATGAAGTGATCGCTGCCGTCGGTTTCGATAACGTCTCCGAAAGGGGCGAAGGCTTCTTTGGTCAGGGGTTCGATCATCAGTGTGCGCATGGCTGTCTTCTTATCCGAGTTCTGTGTTGTCTGGTCTATTGCTATCGCGGGCAAGCCCGTTCCCACAGGGGAATGCATTCCGAATGTGGGAGCGGGCTTGCCCGCGATTGGGTTCACCGCTTATTTAGCGACCTTGCCCAGCACGCGCAGGCGGCTTACACCTCCATCCGGGAACACGTTCAGGCGGATGTGGGTAATCGGCCCCAGCGCCTTGATCTGCTCGGCGAAGGTGTGTTCGGCGTGCATTTCCAGCTTCTGCGCCGGCAGCAGTTCGCGCCAGAACAGCGACTGGGTTTCGATCTGGCTGTCGGTGCCGCCTTTCACGAAAGCACCCTGGATCGAGCAGGTGTCCGGGTAGTTGCCCTTGAAGTGCAGGGTGTCGACGATGATTTTTTCGATCTCGCCCGGATGACCCAGGGCGACAATCACCCAGTCATTGCCTGGCGTGCGGCGACGCGCGGTTTCCCAGCCATCGCCCATGTTGATGCCACGGCCTGGGTTGAGGATGTTGCTCATGCGGCCGAAGTGTTCGTCGGAGCACGCCAGGGCGCGACCGCCGTTGAGCGCCGCCGCCAGGTCGACTTGTTCGTTGTCGCCCACCGCCGACCAGTCGCGGAACGGCACGCCGTACACACGCAGACGGGCCACGCCGCCATCCGGGTAGATGTTGAAACGCAAGTGGCTGAACGCCTGGTCGTTGTTGATCTCGTGGTAGTGGTGGCTGTTGCCTTGCAGCTCGACGGCCGACAGTACTTCGGTCCACTGGGTATTTGCGTCCGGCTCGCCGGAGACCAGGAAGCAGGCTTCCAGGGAGGCCGACGGCGGGTAGTTGCCGGTGAAGAATGAAGTGTCGATGTCCACGCCCTTGATCGAACCCGGCACGCCCAGGCGGATCACTGCGCTGTCGTAACCTTCGAAGCGTTTGCGGCGCGACTCCCAGCCGTCCATCCACTTGCCGTTGTCATCGAACACGCCCTCCTTCCACACGGCCGGGGTCGGCTGGAACAAGCGGTTGGCGTCGGCGAACCAGTCATCGGTCACGGAGATGATCTTGGTGCCCAAGCGGGCGTCGGCCAGGTTGACGAACTTTTCGAAAGGTACGGGTTGCGCTTTCATTCTTCTTGTCTGCCTTAGATAGAGTGGCTGGGGATGGTGTTTAGAGGGTCAGTAAACGGAACAACGCGATCTTGTTGATCTCGTCCAGGGCGCACTTGAACTCGGTGTCTGCCGAATTGTGGATGCGCGTTTCGAACGCGGCGAGGATCTGATGCCGGTTGCTGCCTTTTACCGCCATGATGAAGGGAAACTTGAACTTGGCTTTGTAGGCCTCATTCAGCTCGGTGAAGCGAGAAAACTCTTCGGCCGTGCATTGGTGAATACCGGCGCCGGCCTGTTCGTTAGTGCTGGCTTCGGTCAGTTGGCCCTGGACGGCAGCTTTTCCGGCCAGGTCGGGGTGAGCATTGATCAACGCCAGTTGCGAGGCGTGATCAGCACTCAACAGGATATCGCTCATGCGCTGGTGCAGGGTTTCGATCTGATCGATCGGCGCGTCCTGGCCGAGGTCGAAGGCCTTTTCGGCCACCCATGGCGAGTGTTCGTAGATATCGGCAAAGGCCTGGACGAAAGCATCACGGCTCAAGGTCGAGGGTTGCAGGGTTCGGAACGCAGTCATTTCGCCGCTCCCTTGTAAGGGTGAGTGGCTTGCCAGTGACGGGCGATGTCGACGCGGCGGGTGAACCACACCTGTTCGTGGCTTTTGGCGTATTCGATAAAGCGTTTGAGCGAGGCCAGGCGCGCCGGGCGACCGATCAGGCGGCAATGCAGGCCGATGGAGAGCATTTTCGGGGCCTCGGCGCCTTCGGCATAAAGCACATCGAACGCATCCTTGAGGTACTCGAAAAAGTCATCGCCCTTGTTGAACCCCTGCACCTGGGTGAAGCGCATGTCGTTGGTGTCCAGCGTGTAGGGGATCACCAGGTGCGGCTTGCCGGTGGGGGTGTTCGGTTCCCAGTAGGGCAGGTCGTCGTCGTAGGTGTCGCAGTCATAGAGAAAGCCGCCTTCCTCCATCACCAGCCGCCGGGTGTTGGGGCCGGTGCGCCCGGTGTACCAGCCCAGTGGCCGTTCACCGGTCAGTTCGGTAAGGATGCGGATGGCTTCGAGCATATGCTCGCGTTCCTGCGCTTCGTCCATGTACTGGTAGTCGATCCAGCGGTAACCGTGGCTGCAGATCTCGTGACCGGCGGCGACCATGGCGCGGATCACGTCCGGGTGACGCTGGGCGGCCATGGCCACGGCGAAGATGGTCAGCGGGATATCGAATTGTTTGAACAACTTAAGGATGCGCCACACCCCCGCACGGCTGCCGTATTCATACAGCGACTCCATGCTCATGTTGCGCTCGCCTTGCAGCGGCTGGGCCGAGACCATTTCCGAAAGGAACGCCTCCGACTCTTTATCGCCGTGCAAAATGTTGCGTTCACCGCCCTCTTCGTAGTTGAGTACGAACGACAAGGCAATGCGCGCCTTGCCCGGCCAGTGGGGATGAGGAGGGTTACTGCCGTAACCGATCAGGTCGCGTGGGTAGTCAGCGCTCACTGCAGTCTTCCTTCTTGTGCGTGGTAGCGAGTGTGTGGCGGCCAGCGGAAAGACTGGGTGGCGTCACAGCGATGGGCTGATTGTATACAACTTGATAGCCACTTTGTAAGCCTGTATTTCCGCATTTTTTCCAGACCGCTTGCACAGCTTAGCACTGCAAGAAACTTGCCCGGTCGGTCAGTAAATGTCTAAAAGGTCGTTCAAAAGCGAGGATTACCAAGAATTCAAACACCAGCACTGGGCCAAGCGGCGCAGGCTGAAATTTGTCATTTTTATTGTGTACAATTTTCGTTGAAAGTGTCTTAATCAGCCATCGCCACGTTTTTCTCGCCCTGAAAAAGTGCGGCCTCATTGACCTGACTGAACGGAGCCCCGACCCATGGGACGACTGACCACACACGTACTCGACGCGGCCCACGGCTGCCCCGGCAGCGCCATCAAGGTCGAACTGTACCGCGTCGAAGGCACGCAACTGGAACTGGTGGCCACTGCGGTGACCAACAGCGACGGCCGTTGTGACGCGCCGCTGCTGCAAGGCGACGACTATCGCAGCGGCGTCTACCAAGTGCAGTTCAGCGCGGGCGACTACTACCGCGCCCGCGGCGTGCAACTGCCGCAGCCGGCCTTTCTGGACGTAGTGGTGCTGCGTTTCGGCATCAGCGCCGAACAGGATCACTACCATGTGCCCTTACTGATTTCGCCTTACAGCTACTCGACCTATCGCGGTAGCTGAGTCGTCACCGCGCATCACCCCCAAAGCTCTTCGTTGGTTTCGCCCGCCCACACTGCGGGCTTTTTTTCTTTCGTCACACATTCAACTATCTAGCGCCCCTTGAGGCGCTGCGGTGCATAGGCTTGGCCTTTTCATCATAGAGACGAAAACGCTATGTCCTCACCGCCCTTCAGCCTGTCACCACCCGACGGCGCTGATTCCGACGCCGCGGTCGAAGCAGCGTCGCAGTTCATTCGCGACCAGTTGACCCGACGAGTCAACACCTGCGCCCATCCCAGCCGCCTGATAAATCAGATCGGTCTTGCCGAGCGCCGTTGCCGAGAGTCGACCCAAGCCCTCTCTCGTCTGATAGGGCGTTCGCCCAAGGTGTTGACGGTGATCCGCGCAGAGCTGCGCAAAGCGTTCGACGTTGACCCCGACCGCCTGTTGTTTACTGAGACCAAGGCGCCTGGGGTGGTCCACAAAGTGGACAGTTTGACGGAGCGGGCTTTGTTGCTGCTGGTGCTGCCTTCGGTGTCGATCAATGTCAATCAATTTACCGTCCTGAGCATCGAAGGAGAGCCGCAACGTCGGTTGCCGTATACACCGCTGCAAGTGCTGCGACGAGTTATCGCAATGCGGCTTTTCGAGCGCCTGGCCCACGCGGTGAGCGATTATTGGGACACGCCGGCCCAGGGTTCCTGGCGCACACGGCGGGAGCGTTGGGTCGATTTATACACGCAGCTGTTCGCCGATCAGGCGTTTATGGCGCGCCAACTTGATGAACTGTCAAGTGCAGGTATTGCCATGGTAAAGGCGCTGATCGATGCGCCGACCGCCGAGGCGCGCCAGCGCGCGGGCGGTGACTGGGCCAGTGTGCGCGTGGCTCAGTTGATGTGGCCAGGTACCTCGGCGGTAGCGATCCCGGGCGCACTGCACCTCTATCGTGAAGGCGACCCGGTGGATGCGCCCCATGTTATTCACCTGCCGGGTGCGGCGCGCAATTTCTACGAGTATCGCTCTTTCGCAAGCCTTCAGTGCGGCTTGCTGGAGCTGGAATCGTCTCGGCTCCACGACCTGTGGCAGTGCCTGCCGTTAAACCGTCGTAACGGGTTATGCAGGCCTGCTGACTTGTCGGCAGCCTCCACGGTCATGCGCGGCCTTGAGGTGATGAGCAATGCGTTAGAACTGGGCGCGCAGGCCTTGCTCACAGGGCAATCGAGCAACGAATTGGCCTGTGCGGTCAGTGTCAACCACGCGCACGTGTTTTCCAGTGATCGGCCCCGGCCACCGCCGCTGGACGCCGTGCGTCTGCTCGCATACGCGGAGGGGTTCAGGAAGCAAATGGTCGGCAGCGCTCGACTCGGTGCCCTTGGCGATCAATTGCTTGATTGGGATCATCGACGACGGCGCGCGGAAATTATCTTCGCCAGTACCACGTCCGGGCTGGCCTTGCGCACCGTACAGGAACGGGCAAAGCGCTACGAACAACGGGTGCTTGCGTTGCTTGACCCCTCCGACCCAGGCGCCGACACGCCGACCTATCAGGCGCTCACGACGCTGGTGGAACAGCTTAAGGCCCATACGCAGGCGTTGGACACGTTGATGAAGGGCGCGCGGGCCCGCTTGCTCGAGCTGGGTTTTTGGGCTGAGCGCCCAGGCGGTGCGTGGACTGCGCGGCGTGTGACGTTGTTCATGAACGCGCAAACCGAGGCCCTGCGTTGCGAAGTTCACCTGCAGCACCAGCTCAAGCTTCTAAGCACGGCGCATCGCGACCTGGTCATTGATGTGGTGGAGCAGCCCTGGGCCTACAAACGCACCGACAGCGATGCCCAGGTGTATTGGATCGCGGTGGGCAGTGAGCCGGACGCCTTCTATGCGTTGCATAACGTCTGGGTGGTGACCACGGCGCCCGCGATGAGGGTTCCGACCCGCCAGCATCCGGTGGTGCTGTACGCGTTTGGCATGGACGGTGGGGTGGTGGCTTTTTCCGGGGTGGAGGCACTGACCCGAAGCCTCAAGGCAAGCCTGGGCAGTCGGGACGACTCCCCGCTGTGGGGTTATATCGAGCGTGACAAGCGTCGCGATCTGCGTGCCCATGCGACCAATCGAACATTGGCTGTACGCTACCTGAACATCAAGGGCAAGCCTGCGCTGGCCGCGCTCAAGAAACTGCTTGGTAGCTACGACCGCCTGCAAACAAGCCACGAAGAGCTCGTGCGTCTTTTCAGTGAGGTCAAGGATGCCGAGTTGAGTCGCGCGCTGTTGACCGTCGAGCTGGAACAACAGTTGAAGATTCCTGCCAACGTCGCCCTGAGCCAGGCCCAGGCCGCCATTGAGCTGGTGCGCAAGGCCGCGTCCGAAGCCAAAACCATGCCGGCCTGGCTGACGCGCGCAACGCGTGGTCAGCGTAAACGTTTCAGGCGCTCGCTAAAACTTTATCTGAGCGGCACCTTTGCTTTTAGAACCGGGCTTGAACACGAGCTGCCTGACTTGTACACCTTCGCCCGGCGCGTTTTGACTGCCCGATTGCGCGAGGACGGCATCTCCCCAGAGCTTGATATCGGCCAACCCTTTATTGAACTGCCTGATGACGTTCAGGGCAGCTTTTGTGGCTGGACAAGCGGCTGTACCGCAGGCGACCGCAATATCCAATTGACCCCGACTGTCACGCGTACCTCCTTCAGTCTGTTACAACTGGCGATGCATAACCTCGACCCGCTGGCGCCCTGGACACGCTGGCGACTCAATCGCGCACGCTTTCTGCAACCGGAATGGAAACAATCGCTGAATGCCGATTATCTGATCCGCATGGTGTCCTCGCTGGATATCGGCGGGCAATACGACGCATCGATTCTTCGGGTCTTTTATCCGCGTGTCGCAGGCAGCCAGGCACCCGGCGTGGGACGTGTTCCGGCGTTATTGAATCGCGCATTGCGCACAGGCTATGAACATCATCTTTTGTCGGCGATCCAGCGGGGGGTCACTGCTGCGGCACAAAGCGTCTTCAGCACGGCTATGGCGGCACGCACGCCGCAAGACTTGCTGAAAAACCAGCATGAGCTGCAGCTGTACGTGGTGCATTTGATTGGGCACACGATGCTGCATGATCGCTACATTGCGGGAATAGTCGTGGTACAGGACAAGCGCACCGGGCTCTGCGTGGTGTATTGGCCCGAGGCTGCGCACGATTTGGTTCTTACCGAATACGGCAGCCTGCAGCATGCCCATGACGAGCTGAACCGTCTCGGTGCGTCGCCGGCCAACGTCAAGGCACTGGCGCGGCAGGTCGCACCCGGCTGGGCATTCGAGGCAGTCGTCCACCATCCCGATGGCGCTGACCAGTCTGGCCCGACCCTTGATTATCTTGACCTGATACCGGCGTTCGTCATGGCCAAAGGCATTTGGCAAGGTATCGAGTTCATTCGCTCATTTGGCACTCGACATCTGGAGCCAGTGCCGTTTTTGGATGAGATCGAAAAGCAAGCCCTCGAGCAGATTGCCAGTGACCCGCTTGACTGGCTGGCCCTCGTTGCCACGTCCCACAGCGACGCCCAGGCATTGCTGTACCGCGCCAGTGTGCTTGAGCTGCAACGCACTACCCAGGCCGCCAGCCAGTCCGGCAAAGCGTTGCAAGCCTACCGCACTCGCCGTCTTGGTGAGCAGAGCGATACCCGCGACCGGGCGGTGAAGGCTTTTTTCTCTCCGCTCTTTGGAATGTTCAACGATTTCTACGAGTTGCTGCTGGCGGCGCGACGTTTTCATCGTTTTGGTGACGCACGAGATGCACTGGATGTGGGCTTTATGAGCACCGTGTTGGCGATTGATTTGCTACTGAATTTTGTACCCGGCCCGAAAAAGGTGGGCGGCTCTGCTGCGCGCGCGATACGGCCCAGATCGAGGACAGCGTTGGCGCGGATGCGTCGCTTGCCGGTGACGACAAGTGGAGGCGCCCGTGTGGTGCCGTCACCCGTGACGCAACTTGACGCCCTGGCGCGCTTCAAAACCAAAGGGTTGCCTGACGAAGCGGTGGCGTTAAAAGCGCCGGGCGAACACGGTATCTATGTGAAAAATGGCGAATCCTTCGTGGCGGATGGCGTGCACCATTACCCGGTGTACCGACGCAGCGACGAACCGATGTATCGCCTGAAGAATCAACACGCGCCAGGGCAAGACGAACTGATTCTGAACATCCGCCACTCCAGGGAGTGGTTGCTCGACGCGGACGCTCCTCAACCTGCGCCGGGCAGCAGCGCGGGGGCGCTGAGCCCATGGCGCGCCCCCGTGTCACCGGCGCCGGACTGGCGGCCGCCAGTGGTGCGCGCGGCGACCGAAAACCGCATCCGTCAATCACCGGCGCCGACGACCTATTGGTGTGATTGGAAAGTGCAGCTCTCCACGACGCAGTTGTCTGCTACGTCGTCCATGGGGACGTTTCATGTGCATATGGAATCCCCGAATTTTCCCTTCGATGTCATCTATGTGGGCAGAACGTACGACAGTCCGACGACGGCAGGGGCGGGGTACTACCGGTTGCTCCACCAGGGAGCCAATGCACCGTTGGATGGCATTGCGTTTATCACCAGGAATGAGCCGCTGGTTTCACGCGCGCATGTAGATATTGATCGGTGGACAACCACTGCGCTTGGAGAGCAGCCCATTCCGGTATCACGCAGCGCAACCGGTGAGTGGAGGCTGCACAGCGTACAGTTCGACAGGCCCTTGGCTAATTATGTCGGCATCGCTTTCCCTGAGATGACCTCTCAAAGCCGAGTCTTCACCGCGCAGAGGCTGATTGAACTGGCAGATTCGTCTCGCCCGGCCACCGCCACTCACCTGCTCAATATCCGCGCGACGCTGGATAATTGGTTGACCCCGACCGCTAATGGGCTTGGCCAGACGGATGATCTGCTGAGGCTGCTTCGGCCTACCGAAAGGCAGGACACAATAAACATCGGCTATGAAGGCAAGGCACCTGGCTTCACTCGCGTTGACTTCAACGTATCCGGATTGGCCCCTGCGCTGCGGGATCGCGCTCGCGGTCGCGGTCTCGGCCGTGGGCGTGCCGCTGAGCGAAGCGCTGCGCAGAGCGCGCGCATCGAGCGCGTGTTGCAACAGCAAGGTTTCAACGTGCAGCGCCTGCAAGTCCTGCGCGGGCGCAGGACCGTTGATGAATTGATCGCGACTCATCCTCTGTCCAGTTCAAACAGGGTGTACTACATCTCCCCGCATTGGCTGGAGCGATCGGGTATTCCTTTGAATACGAGGCTTACGGACAGTTGGGTGAATGTCGCGATCAAAAAAAATCCGAATTCGCTTCTATTGGCGGGCGTCGAGAGCGCCATGAGAGAAAACCGCCTGGTTCGTATCGTGGCGGGCGTTCAATGGCCTACCCTCGGTACGCTTGCACCGACCGTCTATTTTGTCAAAGTAAACCCGTCCTAGCCTTGCTCAGCGCCGCCACGCCGGCGGCACCGAACAGCGCCGCACTGATGCGATTGAACCAGCTCTGGCCATGGCCGCTGCGCAGATAGCCCGCCGCACCATGGGCACCGAGGCCGTAGGCCAGCTTGCACAGCAGGTCGAGCACGGTCCAGGTGGCGATCATGACCAAAAGCTGCGGCACAAACGCCTGCTGGCTGCTCAGGAATTGCGGCAGGAACGCGGCAAAAAACAGGATGTCTTTGGGGTTGCTGGCGCCTAATACGAATGCGCGGCCAAACAGCGTGCGAAAGCGCGGCACAGCTGCCGTCCGCGGCACGTCGGCACCTTGGGCCGGCTGGCGCGACTGCTGCCAGCTTTGCCAGGCAAGGTAGAACAGATACAGCGCACCTACGATTTTCAGGGCGCTGAACAGCTGCTCCGAGGCCAGCAACAATGCGCCAAGCCCCAGGGCCGAAGCGCTGAGCAGGCAGATCGAGGCAAATACCCCGCCCAGGAATGCCGGGTACGAACGGCGCACGCCATAGTTGAGGCTGTTGCTGATCATCAACAGCGACAACGGGCCGGGAATCAGGATCACGATCAAGGCAGCGCCGCTGAACAGCAGCCAGGTTTCAAGGGTCATTTCATTGCTCCAGGGGGCGGCGGCAAACGACAAATCATCCTCTTGTCCCTTGCCGCTGTTTCATAAAAATATAAATTTGGCGACGAAGATCGCGCACAGCACCCACAGGCTGACGGAAATCTCGCGGTACTTGCCGGTGCCGGCCTTGAGCGCCACATAGGTGATAAAGCCCAGGGCGATGCCGTCGGCGACCGAAAACGTCAGCGGCATCATGATCGCCGTGACGATCGCCGGAATGCTGTCGGTGGCTTCGTCCCAGTTGATATGAGCCATGCTCGCCATCATCAGCATCGCCACATAGATCAGCGCACCGGCGGTGGCGTAGGCCGGTATCATGCCCGCCAGCGGCGCAAAAAACATCGCCGCTACGAACAGCGCGCCCACGGTCACGGCGGTCAGCCCGGTGCGTCCACCGGCCGCCACGCCGGCGGCACTTTCCACATAACTGGTTACCGGCGGTACGCCGACCATGGCGCCAAACACGCTGGAGGCGCTGTCGGCCTTGAGTGCGCGTGACAGGTTATCGATCCTGCCGTCGGCATTCACCAGCCCGGCCCGTTGCGCGACGCCCATCAGCGTGCCGGCGGTGTCGAACATGTGCACGAACAGAAAGGCGAATACCACGCTGATCATGCTGACGTTGAACACGCCTTTGACGTCCATTGCCATCCAGGTCGGGGCCAGGCTCGGCGGGGTGGAGAGGATGCCGTTGTAATGCACCAGGCCCAGGCCCCAACCGGCCAGCGTCACGGCAATGATGCTGATCAGGATCGCGCCGAACACACGGTGATAGCTGAGGATCGCAATCAGCAAAAAACACACCGCCGCCAGCAACGGCGCCGGCTCGTGCAGTGACCCCAGCTTGATCAAGGTGGCTGGGCTGTCGACGATGATGCCGGCGGTTTTCAGGCCGATCACCCCGAGAAACAAGCCGACACCGGCGCCCATGGCATGGCGCAGGCTGACCGGAATGCTGTTGAGCAGCCATTCGCGGATGCGTGAGAGCGTCAACAGCATGAACAACACCCCGGAGATAAATACCGCACCCAGCGCGGTCTCCCAGTGATAGCCCATGGTACCGACCACCGTGTAGGTGAAAAACGCATTCAGGCCCATGCCCGGCGCCAGCCCCACCGGCCAGTTGGCATACAGGCCCATCAGCAGGCAACCGAGGGCGGCGGCGATGCAAGTGGCGACGAACGCCGCGCCATGATCGATGCCGGCGTCGGCCATGATGTTGGGGTTAACGAAGATGATGTAGGCCATGGTGATAAAAGTAGTCAGGCCGGCGATCAGCTCGGTCTTCACTGTGGTGCCATGCATGCGCAGTTTGAACAGGCGTTCCAGCCAACCGCCCTGGGAGGAGGGCGACAGGTCCAGCGTAGGGGCTTCGGATTTGCGGCTATCCACAGCGAGTACTCCTCAAGCATTTTATTGTTATGGCCAGCGCGAAGCGCTGTGAGGTTACCGGCGGGTTTTGTTGACTGATAGGTCAGGAACTCGCACGAAGCGAATTATGCTTTTGTATACAAAGAAAGCAAATAATGTTTTCTATTTTGTGTGCGAAAGAGATGAAAGGCAAACCTCTAGTTATTCGCGCTCAGCGCCATATTCACCGCCAGCCAGCCTTTCACCGCCTCTTCGCCGGCTTCACTGAAAGCGCGCTGCAGCAACTTCACCTGCTCGCGGCGCAAAGACTGTTCGAACCGCCGGCCGTCTTCGCTGAGCTCCAGCAGGCGTTTGCGCTTATCGGTCTGCGACGCCACGCTGCTCACCAAGTGCATTTCCTGCAATTGGCGCAACGGCATGTTCAGCGCCTGCTTGCTTACCCCCAGCAATGCCAGCAACTGCGTCACGCTCAGGGCCGGGTAGCGGGCGATAAAAAACACAATGCGCTGATGTACCCGGCTCAGGCCGCGACGTTCGAGCATTTCATCGGCCTTGGCGGTGAATGCCTGGTAGCCGAAGAAAAACGCTTCCATGGCTTGTTGCTGGCTGTTTTGGTTTTTAAGGTCAAGCATGTTGACGTATCCAGGTGAGCTGTCGTAATTTCGGTCAACCAGTTTGACGTATTTCCCACAGTTTTCGCCAGCGGTGACCTTATGGCCTTCTCCGAACGTGTTACGCGCCTTAAAAGCTCTTTGATCCGTGAAATCCTCGCCGCGGCGCAGCGCCCGGAAGTGATGTCGTTCGCCGGCGGGCTGCCGGCCGAAAGCATGCTGCCGGCGTTGAACTGGGATGATATGCCATTAAACATCGGCCAATACGGCATGAGCGAAGGCGAGCCCCAGTTGCGGGAATTGCTGGCGGCCGAGGCGCGCGCCCTGGGCGTGCCGTGCCAGGCCAGCCAGGTGCTGGTGGTCAGCGGGTCCCAGCAGACCCTGGACCTGGCGGCCAAGCTGTATATCGATCAAGGCACGCCCATCCTGCTCGAAGGCCCGACCTACCTGGCCGCGTTGCAGATCTTCCAGCTGTTCGGCGCCGATTGCCTCACTGTGCCCCTGGAGGACGACGGGCCCGACCTGGCCGCGTTGCGCACCAAGCTTGAGCGTCATCGCGCGGCGTTCATCTACTTGATCCCCACCTTCCAGAACCCGTCGGCGGTGCGCTATAGCGAGGCCAAGCGCGACGCCGTCGCCGCGTTGCTCGACGAATTCGGCGTGACCCTGATCGAAGACGAACCCTACCGCGAACTGACCTTCGACGGCGCCAGCGCGCGGCCCATCGTCAGCCGCCTGCACAAGGCCAGTTGGATCTACACCGGCACCGTGTCCAAAACCCTGCTGCCGGGCCTGCGCGTCGGTTACCTGGTTGCCAGCCCCGACCTGTTCCCGCATCTGCTCAAGCTCAAGCAGTCGGCCGATCTGCACACCAATCGCGTGGGCCAGTGGCAGGCGATGCAGTGGATCGGCACGCCAAATTATCAGCAGCACCTGGTTGAACTGCGCCGTTTTTACCGCGAGCGCCGCGATGGGTTTCAGGCCGCACTGGAACGGCATTTCAGCGCACTCGCCGACTGGCAGGTGCCCCAGGGCGGATTATTCTTCTGGCTGACCTTGAAACAGCCGCTCGATACCCGCACCTTATTGGCGCCCGCGCTCGCTGAGAACGTCGCCTTCATGCCCGGCGAACCCTTCTTTTCCGAGCCGGACCAGCACCTGGGCTCACTGCGGCTCAATTTCAGCCATATCGACCCGTCCCGCCTGGATGAAGGTCTGATGCGTCTGGCCGCCGTGATCCGTCAAGCACAGCACGCGCAAGCGGCATAAGGGGAACCCCATGTACAAGGTTTATGGCGATTACCGCTCGGGCAACTGCTACAAGGTCAAATTGATGCTCAACCTGCTGGGCATCCCGTATGAATGGGTGAATGTCGACATCCTCAACGGCGACACCCAGACCGCCGAATTCCTGGCCAAGAACCCCAACGGCAAAATCCCGGTGCTGGAGCTGGAAGACGGCACCTGCCTGTGGGAATCCAACGCAATCCTCAACTACCTCGCCGACGGCAGCGCGTTTCTGCCGACCGAGCCGCGTTTGCGTACGCAAGTGCTGCAATGGCAGTTCTTCGAGCAGTACAGCCACGAGCCCTACATCGCCGTGGCGCGGTTTATCCAGTACTACCTGAACATGCCGCAAGACCGTCTGGAGGAATACAAAACCACCCATAAAGGCGGCTACAAGGCACTGCGGGTGATGGAGCGTCAACTGCAAGCCACGCCGTATCTGGTGGGTGATCAGTACTCGATTGCCGATATCGCGTTGTATGCCTACACCCATGTGGCGCACGAAGGTGGCTTCGACCTGGCGCCGTACCCAGCGGTGCAGGCTTGGCTGGCGCGGGTAGCCAGTCATCCCCAGCATGTGGCGATGCTGGACTGATCACTCCATTCAGTTCGATGACGTGCCAGATAACTCATCGTTCAGCAGGTCGAAACAACGCTGCGCTGCCGGGCTCAGTGTTGTCCCACTGCGACAGATCAAACCGATCTCCCGGCTCACCCCGGGATGATCGATGGCGATCCGCTGTAACCCCTCCAGGCTGTCCGCCGCCGATTCCGGCAACACACTGATCCCCAATCCCTGACGCACCAAAGCCAGCACCGTCGACATGTAGTTAGCCTCCATGCCGGCCGTCATGCTCAGCCGCGTCTGGTCGAACAGCGCGTCCACCTGCTCGCGCACACTGCTGTCGCGGCCGGTGAGGATGATCGGCTGGTCCGCCAGTTGTTCAAGGGTCAGGCGTGGCAAAGCCGCGAGGGGATGATCCAATGGCACGAACGCACACAGACGGTCATTGAACACCGGCACGAAATCCAGCCCATGGCTTAACCGGGCCCGCACGCCGATGCCAAAGTCCACGTCGCCGGTGCGCACCTGAGCATGAATGCGGTGGGCCACCACATCGTGCAGGCGCACTTCGATCCCGGCAAAGCGCTCGCGAAACAGCCGCAGCGCCGGGGGCAGGCTACCGGCACACACCGAGGGCAGGGCGGCAATGGTGACCACGCCCCGGCGCAACGCAGCGAGGTCGCGCGAGCCGGTGACGATGTTATCCAGGTCCAGCAGCAGTTTTTCCATGGGGCCGCGCGCTTCCTGGCCGGCAGTGGTGAGGCTGACGTGGCGCGGGCTGCGGTCGAGCAGCGTAATGCCCAGCCACTCTTCCAGTTGCTGCACTTGCACAGTGAGCGCCGAGGGCGACAGGTTCAGTTCGCTGGCGGCCTTGGTAAAGCTGCCGGTGCGGGCGACGGCGAGAAAGGCCTGGATATGCTGGATCGAATTTTTCATCGTTTTGTTTTTCCGAACGTGCCGGGCTGAATATTCCAATTTACAAAGACTACCGCGCTTCCAATACTCCGGGGAAAACAATAACCGGCCACCAAAGGCCGCTCTGGAGTCCCCATGCTCGCTACCCTGGGTGTCATCACCATCCTGTGCCTGCTCGCTGCCGTCATGAGCAAACGCCTCTCGCCGCTGGTGGCGCTGATCGCCTTGCCGATCATCGCCGCGCTGCTCGGTGGGTTCGGCCTGCAAACCAGCGCCTTCATCATCACCGGTATCAAGAACGTCGCCCCCGTGGTCGGCATGTTTGTCTTCGCGATCCTGTTTTTCGGGATCATGACCGACGCGGGCATGCTCGATCCCATCATTGACCGCATCCTGCGCACGGTGGGCACGCGCCCGACACGGATTGTCGTCGGCACCGCGACTCTCGCGTTGCTGGTGCACCTGGACGGTTCCGGCGCGGTGACGTTCCTGGTGACGGTGCCGGCGATGTTGCCGCTCTACACGCGGCTGGGCATCGACAAACGTATCCTTGCCTGTGTGTGCGCCATGGCCGCCGGGGTCAACTTTTTGCCGTGGACCGGCCCGGTGCTGCGCTCCTCGGCCGCGCTGCATGTGCCGGTGGCGGATCTGTTCCAGCCGCTGATTCCGGTGCAGATCGTGGGGTTGATATTTGTGTTCGCCTGCGCCTGGTGGCTGGGCCGCCGCGAAGAAAAACGCCTGGGCCTGGGCGCGGGGTCCACGGTGGACGCCGTGCCGCAACGCGTGCTCAGCGAGGATGACCTCAAGCTGCGGCGCCCACGCCTGTTCTGGCTCAACCTGATCCTGACGGTGCTGGTGATGGTGGTGATGATTGCCGGTTGGGTCGACCCGGTGGTGATGTTCATGCTCGGCACCGTCGTGGCGCTGTGCATCAATTACCCGAACGTGGACGCCCAGCGTGCGCGCATCGATGCCCACGCAAAAACCGCGTTGACCATGGCCAGTATCCTGCTCGCCGCCGGAGTGTTCACCGGCATCATGCAGGGCACCGGCATGCTCAAGGCCATCGCCGAAGTAGCGGTGGCGCAGATTCCGGCGGGCCACGGCAAGCTGATCCCGGCGGTGGTGGGCTTTATATCCATGCCGCTGAGCATGCTCTTCGATCCCGATTCCTACTATTTCGGTGTGATGCCGGTGATTGCCGAAGTCGGCAAGGCCCTCGGCGTCGACCCCCTGCAAGTGGCCCAGGCCTCGCTGTTGGGCGTGCACACCACCGGTTTCCCGGTCAGCCCGTTGACCCCGGCGACGTTCCTGTTGGTGGGCCTGTGCAAAATCGAACTGGCCGATCACCAGCGCTTCACCATTCCGTTTCTGTTTGCCGCGTCAGTGTTGATGACCCTGACCGCGTTGCTTTTGGGAGTGATCTGACATGAACACTTTGCGCATCGGTTCCGGCGCCGGCTATTCCGGCGACCGCATCGAACCGGCCGTCGAATTGGCCGAGCACGGCGACCTGGATTATCTGGTTTTCGAATGCCTGGCCGAACGCACCATCGCCCTGGCCCAGCAAGCCCGCATCAGCGACCCCCAGGGCGGCTACGACCCGCTGCTGGGCGAGCGCATGCGTCGGGTGCTGCCGTTTGTGGGCGCGCAGTCGGGGCGTCGGCGTCTGCGGGTGATTACCAATATGGGCGCGGCCAACCCGCTGTCGGCGGCTGATGAGGTGCGGCGCATCGCCCATGAGCTGGGCCTGGATCTCAAAGTATTGGCGGTGGTCGGCGACGACGTATTGCCGCTGCTGCGTCACGAGCAGGTGCTGGACAACGGCCAGACCCTTGCCTCACTCGGCGCGCGAGTGATCTCGGCGAACGCCTACTTGGGCGTCGACGGCATCCTTGAGGCCCTGCGCGCCGAGGCCGACGTTGTCATCACCGGGCGCGTGGCCGACCCATCGCTGTTCCTTGCGCCGCAGATGTTTGAATTCGGCTGGGCCGCGCACGATTGGCCGCGTCTGGGGCGTGGCACGCTGGTCGGGCATTTGCTCGAGTGCGCGGGGCAGGTCAGCGGCGGCTATTTTGCCGATCCGGGGTTCAAGGACGTGGAGGATCTGGCGCGGCTGGGTTTTCCGTTGGCCGAAATCGATGCTGAGGGCGGCGCGGTGATCACCAAGGTCGCAGGTTCCGGTGGACGAGTCAGCGCTGCCACCTGCACCGAGCAGTTGATCTATGAGGTGCATGACCCGGCGGCCTATCTCACCCCCGATGTGACTGCGGACTTTTCCCAGGTGAGTTTTGTCGAGGAGGGCGTGGACCGTGTGCGCGCTCTGGGCGCCGATGGCCGTGGGCGGCCGTCGCAGTTGAAGGTCAGCGTGGGCTATCTGGATGGCTGGATCGGGGAAGGGCAGATGTCCTACGGCGGCCCCGGCGCTGTCGCACGGGCGCAGTTGGCGCGGGATGTGGTGCTCAAGCGTCTTGAATGGATGGGAGTGAAGATGCAGGACGTACGCGCCGAATTGATCGGCATGGATTCGCTGCACGGTCCGCGCAATAGCGTGGAGCCCTGGGAAGTGCGCCTGCGCGTCGCCGCTCGCTGTGCAGAACGCAGCGACGCCGTGCGCGTCGGTAACGAAGTGGAAACCCTGTACACCAACGGCCCGTCCGGCGGCGGCGGTGCCAGCAAAAGCGTGCGCCAGGTGGTGGCGGTAGCGTCGCTGCTGCTGCCGCGCGACGCGGTCAACCCGAGGATCCAGGCATGAAACTGCACACTCTGGCCCATTCCCGTACCGGCGATAAGGGCGATACGTCGAACATCTCGATCATTGCCTACCGCGCCGAGGATTACCCGTTACTGTGCGAGCAGCTCACCGCCGAGCGGGTCGCCGCGTTTTTTGCCGGGCTGCTCACGCCGGGCGCGGCGCCGGTGCGGCGCTATGAACTGCCCAACGTGCACGCGCTGAACTTCGTGCTGCCGGGGATACTGCGCGGCGGCGTGACCCGCTCACTGGCACTGGATGCCCATGGCAAGTGCCTCGGCTCGGCGCTGCTGGACCTGGATGTGCCAATACCGAACTGACGGTGGGGGCGGTGCAGGCGTGTCAGATCGCCGCAAACCGCTTGTCCAGGTAATCGATGATCACCTTGGAGTCGTACATCCAGGTGGTCCGGCCGTTTTCTTCGATACGCAGGCACGGCACCTTGATCTTGCCGCCTTGCTCCAGCAGGGTCTGACGGTCCTGCTCATTGTTCTTCGCGTCCTTCAACGCCACCGGCACATTCAGGCGATGCAGGGTGCGGCGGGTCTTCACGCAGAACGGGCAGGCGTGGAACTGGTACAGGGTCAGGCCCTTGGCCGCTTCGTTGACCTGTGCCTGCTGCTCGGCGGGGCGCTGCTTTTTGCGAGGACGGGTCAGCAAATCGCCCGCGATGATGACGTGGCCGAGGCCCACTCGAAGTGCTTTGACGAACATGGCTGAAACCTCTTGCCGAACACAGAAGGGGCCGCAGCTTACCTGATTTGTGCAGGCGAAAAAAAACCGGCGATGAGCGCCGGTTTTTTTTTACGCAGCCCGTTACTTGATCAGACTGAGGAATTCGCTGCGAGTGGCCGCGTTTTCTCGGAATTCACCGAGCATCACCGAGGTGATCATCGACGAATTCTGCTTCTCCACACCGCGCATCATCATGCACATGTGCTTGGCTTCGATCACCACCGCCACGCCCAGCGCGCCGGTCACCTGCAACACGGCATCGGCGATCTGGCGGCTGAGGTTTTCCTGGATCTGCAGGCGGCGCGCGTACATATCGACAATCCGCGCCACCTTGGACAGGCCCAGCACCTTGCCGCTCGGGATGTAGGCCACATGGGCCTTGCCGATGAACGGCAGCAGGTGGTGTTCGCACAGCGAGTACAACTCGATGTCCTTGACCAGCACCATTTCGCTGTTGTCGGAACTGAACAGGGCACCGTTGGTGACCTCTTCGAGCGTCTGTTCATAGCCGCGGCAAAGGTACTGCATCGCCTTGGCGGCACGCTTGGGCGTATCGAGCAGGCCCTCGCGGGAAACGTCCTCGCCGAGTTGGCCGAGGATCGCGGTGTAATTCTGTTCCAGGGACATGAAACTACCTGTGGGATTTTCGCAAAGCGCAAGGTTACGGTGGCGGGCACATCGCTGCAAGCACGACGACGGCACTTGTTACTCGTCGCGCCCTTCCATCATGGTCCGCTTGAGCATCACATACACCGCCCCCGCGCCGCCGTGGCGGGCCTGGCACGAGGTAAAGCCGAGTACCTGGGCATGCTGGCGCAGCCAGGTGTTGACGTGGCTCTTGATCATCGGCCGCTTGCCGTCCAGCCGCACGGCCTTGCCGTGGGTGACGCGCACGCAGCGGATTTCGAACTTGGTCGCTTCGGCGAGAAAGGCCCACAGGGTTTCCCGGGCTTTTTCCACGGTCATTCCGTGCAGGTCCAGGCTGCCTTCGAAGGGGATCTGGCCGGCCTTGAGCTTGCGCATCTGGCTTTCCTGCACGCCGTCGCGGGCCCACATCAACTCGTCTTCGGGGCCGACGTCGATCACGAACTGGTCCGACAGGCCATCCACCGTGGTGGCGTCGGTGCGCACGGTCGCGGCCTGGCGCAGTGTGGCGATCTGCGCGCGGTCGGCCTTGGGTTTACCGGTGTCGGCACGATCGTGTTTGATCGGCTTGACGCCGCGCAGCTCGTTTTTGAACAGGGAAAAATCGTCGTCTTGCATGTCAGCCTCCGCGAAGGGCGGGCAGTTTACCTAAATCGCGGCGGCCGGGCGCAGGAAACGCTATCCAAGCGCCACTAGTCGTGCTTCTTCATCAAGTGCGAGGCAATGTTCAATGACAGCGGCTGCCGCATGCGGCGTCGGCTGCGGCGCCACAACCACACGCCCAGCCACAGCACCAGCAGGCCAATGCCCAGCAGCAGGGCCGAACCGCCCGGGCTGGCATTCAATTCGCCAAGCGCCGGTGAATGACCAAACAGACCGGCGCCACCAGCGCCCGCCAACAGCACACCTACAATCGCCAGCAACGCGGCAATGCCGGCCACCAGGCGCAGACGCCAATTGCTCGGGCCCTTGGGGCGCAAGCGACGAGCGTCGAAACCATCGGATATCTTCATCCCGACCTTTCCTCCAGGGTATCGGCCCTTCGACCGGAAGATACCCAGGTTGTTCCGGCGGGAGGGGTAAATGCGCCAAATGAAAGGGCGTGGCGGATGAGCGGGGGAATAAACCCGCTCATCCCGGCAGCGATCAGATCAGATCTTTGGTCAGGGCGAGGGTGGCGAAGTTGTCGGCCATGATCGCCATTTCGGTTTGCTGCACCTGCTCGGCACCCAGCACGCCGCCTTTGTAGGGCAGGTCGCGGGTGGCGCAGGCATCTTCCACCAGGGTGCAGCGAAACCCCAGGTTCTTGGCTGCGCGCACCGTGGTGCTGACGCTGGAGTGGCTCATGAAACCGCAGACGATCAGGTCCAGGGAACCCAGGTTTTGCAGTCGGTCGAGCAGTTCGGTGCCATGGAAAGCGCTGGGCAGCAGTTTGCCGATGATGGTTTCGTCAGCGGCAGGTTCCAGGCCCGGGATGAATTCACCGCGCTCGCCTTGTGGGTCGAACAGGCCGCCCACGGTGCCCAGGTGACGCACATGCACGATCGGGCGCCCGGCTTCGCGCGCCGCCGCGACCAGTTGCTTGATATTGGCCACGGCCGCGTCCATGCCCGAGAGGGCGAGTGGGCCGCTGAGGTACTCCTTCTGGGCGTCGATGATCACAAGGGTCGCATGGCTGAGGTTGGCAGCTGCGTAACCACGACCGCTGAGTTGAAACATCGTCTTTGGAACGGACATTCTGGGGGCTCCTGTGAGGGGGGCATTTGCGACATTGTCCACTGGCTGAGCGCTTCTGTGAATCGCTACCATCGTAAGGTACGCCGTTGCTGGCGTGCAGCCATGTCAAGAGGCGAACTCGTCTGGCGCAATACTGGCAATTTGGATGAAATCCGACGTATGGCACCAGGTTTTTCGTACATCGTCGGTACAGGCGAAGGCTGTTAGAATCGCCAGTCGTTTTTTCCAGGAGTCTGCCCCCGTGATCACTTCCCGCCTGCGCACCTTGCGCGACCATATCCGTTGGGCTGTCAGCCGTTTCCATGGGGAAGACCTGTTTTTTGGCCATGGCACCGACAATGCCTGGGATGAAGCCCGTCAGTTGGTGCTCGGCGCCCTGCATCTGCCATGGGAAATGGCCGACAGCTACCTGGACTGCAACCTCGAAGAAGAGGAAATCTCTCACGTCCAGCGCCTGCTGCATCGCCGCATCCATGAGCGCGTGCCCACGGCTTACCTGCTGGGCGAGGCGTGGTTCTGCGGCATGTCGTTTATCGTCGACAAGCGGGTGCTGATCCCGCGCTCACCGATTGGCGAACTGATCGAAAACCGCTTCGAACCCTGGCTGGCCCAGCCCCCGGCGCGCATCCTCGACCTGTGCACCGGTTCCGGTTGCATCGGCATCGCCTGTGCGTACGAGTTCCCGGATGCCGAAGTGGTGCTGGGGGATCTGTCCTTTGAAGCCCTGGAAGTGGCCAACCAGAACATCGAGCGTCATGGCGTCGATCAGCGTGTGTACACCGTGCAGGGCGACGGTTTCGACGGCCTGCCGGCGCAGCGCTTTGACTTGATTGTCTCCAACCCGCCGTATGTGGACGCCGAGGATTTTGCCGACATGCCGGACGAATACCAGCACGAGCCGGAGTTGGGCCTGGCCTGCGGGGATGACGGCTTGAACCTGGTACGGCGGATGCTCGCCGAAGCGGCGGACCACCTGACCGAAAAAGGTTTGCTGATCGTCGAAGTGGGCAACAGCCAGGTGCATGTCCAAGCGCTGTACCCGCAAGTGGACTTTGCGTGGCTGGAGTTCCAGCGCGGCGGGCACGGGGTGTTCATGTTGACTGCCGAACAGTGCCGCGCCCATCAAGCGGTGTTCGCCGCCAAGGTTTAACGGCAGGGGCACAGGTAAAAAGGTGGGAGGCAGGCTTGCCTCCTCCCACATGGATCGCCTTTCAAACGGCTACCGGTGCGTGGCAATCCAGATCAACAACCCCGCTTGAAACACCGTAAACGCCACCAGGCAGGTGATGGTAAAGCGCAAGCCGCTGTCTTCGCGTTTGAACTTGGTGACCTTTTCTTCTTCCTTGCGCAGCTTCACTTCCTGTTCCAGCAGGTTCTGCTCCGCCTGTTGCAGCATCTGCGCGGCTTCAAGGATTTCCACGAACTGCACCTTCTCGGTGTTCCAGCTGTCCAGCACGGCGCTGACCTTGCCGGGTTGCACATTGCCTTTGAGGTGCTGCACGTCGGCGTAGGCCACGTCGAAGCCCTGGACGCGCAAGAAGTGATCGCGGCGCAGGCGTGTGGATTCGTTGAGGGCGTCCTTGTTGGCCAGGTCGACGCCGTCGACGCGGTAATGGCCCCCGTGCTTTTTCGCCCACGCCGCAGCCTGGGCCACCAGGAATCGACCGATGCCACGGTTGGGCGGTTCGATTTCCAGGCTGTTGCCGGGGCCGAAATGCACGCGATGTGTATCGTGGTCGACCCACACATCCAGATGGTTCTGCTCACGGCGCACGCGCTGGCCGGGCAGTTGGATAACCATGCGCAGCAAACTGCGGTGCTTGTCGTTGCGCTCGGCATAGCCGAACTGCACGAACCGCAGCGGCCGTGCACCGGTGGCGCGGTCGGTGGCCAGGGGCGCCAGGCGCAGCATCTTGAAATGTTCGGCTTGAACATCCGCCCACGGCAAAGGCGCCGCGTCAGCAACCTCGGGTGGCGCGGCCGAGGCGTCGGCGGTCGGTTCGGGTAGTACTTCAGTGGTTGTCATGCGGTGCGATCCTGTCCAGGCCCAGCGAGCCGACAGTCTTTTTACTGTCGACCCTGGGCTTATCGGCCGGATTTGCCAGGACTGGAGGTAATTTGTCGCTTATCGGGTTTGAAGTCCGTCGATAAAGCGCACTATGCGGTTGCCCAGCTCTGCGGCAAGCGGCAGTTGCGGGTCGTTGTAGGATGCCAGCTGCTGTTTCACCTCCTTGGGCACGATGCGCATCACATGATTCATGCCGTCGATCACCACCAATTGCGCGTCAGGTTTGGCCTGCTTGAGTTGCTGTGCGTCGCTCACGCCCACCTGGATGTCGTGGGTGCCCTGGATAATCAGTGCCGGCATGCTCAGCTTGGCGAACGCGGCCGACGGGTCGGCGCGGAACAGGCTGATCAGATACGGCTGCACGCTCGGTCGGAAAATACCTTCCAGCGGGGCAGGGACATCGGCGTCCACCTGGCCGGCCTTGAGGTGGTCGAGGATCTCATTGCTGCGCAGCAGCAGCGCAGGGGGCAGGTGATCGGCCAGTTGCTGGCGGATCACCTGGTCGACCGGGCGCGCACTGCCCGATAAGGAAATCACGCCAGCCGGTTGCAGCTGCGGCGCCGCGAGCGCCGCCACCAGTGCGCCCTCGCTGTGACCCAGCACGATCAACGGGCCCATGCGCTTGTCGGCCTTGAGCAGCTTGCCCCAGGCTACAGCGTCGGCGACATAGGCATCCAGAGTCAGGTTGCGTTCGTCCGGGGTGGCGGCCAGGCTGGCGGCCACGCCGCGCTTGTCGTAGCGCACGCTGGCAATGTTGTGCCGGGCCAGCACCCAGGCCAGGCGCTTGAGGCTGTCGTTGCGTGCGCCGTCGGCGCTGTTGCCGTTGCGATCGGTAGGCCCGGAACCGGCAATGATCAACACCACCGGCACTGGGCGGTCCGACTGCGGCAGCAGCAGCGAGCCGAACAACTCGCCATTGCCCGTATCGAGGCTGATAGGCCGTTGCAGTACAACGGGGGAGGCGGCGTGAGCCAGGGTGGTCAAGAGGGTGAGGGTGAACAGCAAAACTCGCAGCATCATCGCGCCATCATCAGGGAGGTGCCGGTTGGACCCATGCCGACCGGTAAGGTTTCGAGGATGAACTAGTCGGTGGGCCCGCGTATACTGGCGCGCTTGGTTATCACCCCTGAGTGATTACAACTGATTTCACGGAGCGCCCTGCATGTCCGGCAATACCTTCGGCAAGCTGTTCACTGTCACCACCGCGGGCGAAAGCCATGGCCCGGCGTTGGTCGCCATTGTCGACGGCTGCCCGCCCGGCCTTGAGTTGAGCCTGGACGACCTGCAGCGTGACCTCGACCGCCGCAAGCCCGGCACCAGCCGCCACACCACCCAGCGCCAGGAGCCCGACGAAGTCGAGATCCTCTCCGGCGTGTTCGAAGGCCGCACCACCGGCTGCGCCATCGGCCTGCTGATTCGCAATACCGATCAGAAGTCCAAGGACTATTCGGCGATCAAGGACCTGTTCCGCCCGGCCCACGCCGACTACACCTACCACCACAAATACGGTGAGCGCGACTACCGTGGCGGCGGCCGCAGTTCGGCGCGGGAAACCGCCATGCGCGTGGCCGCCGGGGCTATTGCCAAGAAATACCTGGCAACCCAGGGCATCCTGATCCGTGGCTACATGAGCCAGCTGGGCCCGATTGAAATCCCGTTCAAGACCTGGGACAGCGTGCAAGACAACGCGTTTTTCTGCCCCGACCCGGACAAGGTGCCCGAGCTGGAGGCCTACATGGACCAGTTGCGCCGTGACCAGGATTCGGTCGGCGCCAAGATCACCGTGGTCGCCGAAGGCGTCAAGCCGGGCCTCGGCGAGCCGATTTTCGACCGTCTCGACGCCGAACTGGCCCACGCGCTGATGAGCATCAATGCGGTCAAGGGCGTGGAGATCGGCGCCGGTTTCGCCTGTGTTGCCCAGCGCGGCACCGAGCATCGCGATGAGCTGACGCCGCAAGGTTTCCTCAGCAACAACGCGGGCGGCATCCTCGGTGGTATTTCTTCCGGCCAGCCCATCGTTGCGCACCTGGCACTCAAAGCCACGTCGAGCATCACCACCCCGGGCCGCTCGATCGACGTGCACGGCAACCCGGTGGACGTGATCACCAAGGGTCGTCACGATCCCTGCGTCGGCATCCGCGCCACGCCGATCGCCGAAGCAATGATGGCCATCGTGCTGATGGACCATCTGCTGCGCAATCGCGGGCAAAACGCCGATGTGCGTGTGAGTACACCGGTGCTGGGCCAGCTGTGACGGGCTGGTTGTGACAGCCCTTCCGTATTGGCGCCTCTCCAGTTTCTATCTGTTCTACTTCGCCCTGCTGGGGGCGACGGCACCGTTCCTGGCGCTGTACTTCGATCACCTGGGGTTCTCCAGCGCGCGTATCGGCGAGCTGGTGGCCATCCCCATGCTGATGCGCTGCGTGGCCCCGAACCTGTGGGGCTGGCTGGGGGACCACACCGGTCGTCGCCTGGCCATCGTGCGGTTTGGCGCGGTGTGTACGTTGCTGAGTTTTTCGCTGATTTTCGTCAGCCACAGCTACGCCTGGCTGGCGCTGGTGATGGCGCTGCATGCGTTCTTCTGGCACGCGGTGTTGCCGCAGTTTGAAGTCATCACCCTGGCTCACCTGCAAACACAGACTTCACGCTACAGCCAGATCCGCCTGTGGGGCTCCATCGGTTTTATCCTCACCGTGGTCATCATGGGCCGCCTGTTCGATTGGCTGAGCCTGGACATTTACCCGGTGGTGGTCGTGGTGATCATGGCCGGGATTATCGGCGCCAGCCTGTGGGTGCCGAATGCGCAACCGGCCAGCCACGGCAATCGCCTGGCCGGGGATGGTTTCCTCAAGCAACTGCGCAGCCCCGGCGTGCTGGCGTTTTACCTGTGCGTGGCGCTGATGCAGATGAGCCACGGCCCGTATTACACATTTCTGACCTTGCACCTCGAGCACCTGGGTTACAGCCGTGGGGTGATCGGGTTGCTATGGGCGCTGGGGGTGGTGGCCGAAGTGCTGATGTTCCTCGGCATGAGCCGTATCCTCACGCGTTTTTCGCTGCGCCGGGTGCTGCTGGCCAGCTTTGTGCTGGCGGCGCTGCGCTGGTTACTGTTGGGCAGCTTTGCCGAATTCTTCTGGGTGTTGCTGCTGGCGCAGGTGATGCACGCCGCGACCTTCGGCAGTTTCCATGCCGCCGCGATTGCCTTCGTGCAGCGCAGCTTCGGCGCCAGACAACAGGGCCAGGGCCAGGCGCTGTACGCTGCGTTGTCCGGCACCGGCGGTGCCTTGGGCGCGCTGTATGCCGGTTACAGCTGGAACCTGTTGGGCCCGACCTTCACCTTTAGTCTTGCCAGCGTCGCCGCCCTGGCCGCGGCCGTTATCATCGGCTTTCGATTGCACGAGCAGAACCAAGGAACCCCTCAATGAGCTATGTCGCCGTCTACCACGTCGCTGCACCGGATACGCCGAACAAGGTCCTGACCCATGTCGAAGATATCGCCAGCACCCTGGCCGAGCACGGTGTACGGTTCGAGCGCTGGCAACCCGGCCCGATCGAGAAGGGCGCCAGCGACGCCGTGATGATCGAGGCCTATCGCGCACCGATCAATGACCTGGGCTACAACAACGTCGAGGTACTCAACATCACACACCCTTTCCCGGCACGCGCCGAACAGCGTTGCCGAGACACCCACGGCTATTTTTTCATCGCCGGCCAAGGACTCTTCGGCCTGCACATGGGCGAGGACGTCTACATCGTGCGCTGCGAGAAAAACGATCTACTGATCGTGCCGGCCGACACAGCGCACTGGCTGGACTTCGGTGAGCATCCCCATGCCGTGGCGCTGCGCATGTTCAACAGCGCCGAGGATTGCGTGCCGGTATTGACCGCAGACGCCATCGCCGGCTGTTTTCCCGGTTTGGACGATTAGGCCCTTGCGTCAGAATCTTCAACCCCGAAACGTTGTAAGTTTGTGTGGGAAGTAGCTGAGTCAGTTGTAGGGCGCTGCTGTTTATCCTGAGCCCTGCCCATGGGCGCTCCTGGTTGTGTAACTCTTCTGCGGCCTCAGTGTTTGTATCGCCTGTCAATAGGAGGAATCCGAAGGGTGATAAGGCATTAGCCAATAAAAGGAGAGAACCGATGAATCGCCCAGAGGAGCCGTTTGAAGCGTCGTATTCCGTGCCTAATGCTGTCAGAAGGCGCCTTAACCTGTTCGGCAAACCGCTGACCTGTTCAGAGTTGGAGATCCTGCGATGGGCCTCGGAAGGCAAGACTGTCTGGGAAATCAGCCAGATTCGCGCCACGTCCGAGGCCACAGTGAAATTTCACCTGCGCAATATCTACGGCAAATTGCAGGTCAACAACCGTGTGCAAGCGATGAACGAAGCCGCCCGCCGGGGCCTATGTTGAACCCACAAAAAAGGGCCGCGACGCTCAACGGCGTCGCGGCCCTTTTTTTGCGCTGCTGACTTACGCGGAATGGTAAGTCGGCAGGGCGAAGCGATTCTGGCTTTGCAGCATGGAAATCTGCGGCAGCTCGCTGGCTTGCTCGGCCAGGTCACGGCGGATCGCGCTGATCACCCAGGTCAGTTGGTCGGCGGTGTGCAACTGCTGGTAAGAGATCGAACGCTTGACCTGCTTGCCTTCACTGTTGCGCAGGGTCAACAGGATGCCGCCGTCCGGACGAGGCTGAGTGGTGACGTCGTAGTTGGAGAATACCGAAGCGAATTTATCTTGTATCAGGCTCATGTTTATCAGCTCCATTGGCTCAAGTGGGCAAGCATGGAGTGATAGGTGCAGCGATTGTGCCAGCTAGCAGAAATTAAAAAACTCTTTATAAATCATCGGCTTGCAAAAAATCAGAATTTTCGATTTCGTGCAATTTGCATGAATGGCCATCATGCATCCTGCATTTTGCGTTACTCGATGCGGTGCAATCGGCATCTGGTTATGTTTAAAGACTGCGCAGGCGCCGCTAAATTCCCTTTTGCCGAGCACGCCTGTCGGGATACAAAACTTTTCAAATCCCGCGTGTACAGCTGAAGAGGGGCTCACGTATTTTCCCGCTAGGTATCTGGCAGCGTCCTACGGTGAAGCTGCTGCCTGTGCATCATTCGAAGAATAAGAAAAAGGACGTTCCACCATGAACCCTCCGCACGGCGACATGATCACCTGGGGCAAGATGCTGCGTAAGGTGCCCGCCATTGTCCGCGCGCTGCCGCGCGTGGTGCGCGGTCTGCGCGCGGCGAATGTCACCGACCCCGGCCAACCGTGCGGGCTGGGTTGGCACTTCGAGCAAGCCACCTTGCGCAACCCGCACGGCCACGCGGTGCTGTATGGCGACCGCGTGCTCAGTTACGCCGACGTCAATCGGCAGGCCAACCGTATCGCCCATTACCTGCAGGCCCAAGGCGTGGGCAAGGGGGACGTCGTTGCGCTGTTTATTGAAAACCGCCCCGAGTTGCTGCTGTGTGTGCTGGCGGTAGCCAAGCTGGGTGGCGTCTGCGCGATGGTCAATACCGCGCAAACCCAGGCAACGTTGGTGCACAGCCTCAACCTGGTCAGCCCGGTGGCGATTGTGGTCGGCGGGGAATTGATGGGGGCCTATGACGCTGTGCGCGATCAGGTATCGATCCAGGCCGCGCGCACCTGGTTCATTCCTGACCAGCCCGCACCAGAGCCCGAGGGCTATATCGAACTGATCGCGGCCAGTGCCGACTGCCCGGAGGGCAACCCGGCCAGCACTGCCCAGGTGTTCTTCAACGACCCCTGTTTCTATATCTATACCTCCGGCACGACTGGCCTGCCCAAGGCCGGCATCATGAAACACGGGCGCTGGACCAGGACCGCCGTGAGTTTCGGCCGTATCGCCCTGGACATGGGCCCTGACGACGTTCTCTATTGCACCTTGCCGCTGTACCACGCCACCGGCCTGTGTGTGTGCTGGGGCTCGGCGATTGTCGGCGCGTCGGGGTTCGCTATCCGCCGCAAGTTCAGCGCCAGCCAGTTCTGGGACGATGTGCGCACGTTCAACGCGACCACCCTGGGCTATGTGGGGGAGTTGTGCCGTTACCTGCTCGACCAGCCGCCGAGCGAAAGCGATCGAGCCCACCGTGTCACCAAAATGGTCGGCAATGGCCTGCGCCCCGGTGTATGGGCCCAGTTCAAGGCGCGATACGGCGTGGCGCATGTCTGCGAGTTATACGCTGCCAGTGACGGCAATATCGGTTTTACCAACGTGCTGAATTTCGACAACACCATCGGCTTTTGCCTGCAGCATTGGGCACTGGTGGACTACGCCCATGACAGCGGCGAACCCATTCGTGGCGGCGATGGTTTCATGCGCAAGGTGCAGACGGGCGGGCAGGGGCTGTTGCTGGCCAGGATCGATGACAAGTCGCCCTTCGACGGTTACACCGACCCGGAAAAGAATCTCAGGGTCATCCTCACCGACGTCTTCGAACCGGGTGATCGCTACTTCAATACCGGCGATCTGTTGCGCAGCATCGGGTTCGGCCATGCGCAGTTCGTCGATCGCCTGGGGGACACTTATCGTTGGAAGGGTGAAAACGTTTCCACCACCGAGGTCGAGAATGTGCTGCTGCAGCATCCGCAGATCGCCGAAGTGGTGGCCTATGGCGTTGAAATCAACAACACCAACGGGCGCGCCGGCATGGTCGCGATCACCCCAAGCGAGTCTCTGGCCGCACTGGACATGCGTGAACTGCTGCAATTTGCCCACAGTCAGTTGCCCCCCTACGCAGTGCCGCTATTCCTGCGGATCAAGGTGCAGATGGAAACCACCGGCACCTTCAAGTACCAGAAAGTACGGCTTAAGGAGGAAGCCTTTGACCCGGCCAGGGCGGGCAACGACCCGGTGTATGCCTGGCTGCCGGGGTCGCAGGGGTACGTACCCGTCACCGGCGAGTTACTGGCGCAAATCCAGGGCGGCCATTTCCGCTATTGATTGTGGCTATGGGGGCTTTTGACAAAAAAGCCATGACAGTGGGGAACTCCGTCGCGACACTGGGCGCCCTATGAGTACTTGAATTCTCACCCGCTAAGGAGCCTCGCATGTCCACCCCTCGACAAATGACCGAAGACGAAGCCGCCGAATTTGCCGAACAGGTCTTCGATGTGGCCCGCAAAGGCGACGCCGCCATGCTCGCCGCGCTGCTGGCCAAGGGTTTGCCGGCCAACTTGCGCAACCACAATGGGGACACCTTGCTGATGCTCGCCGCGTACCACGGCCATGCCGAAGCGGTCAAAGTATTGCTGGAGTTCAAGGCCGACCCGCTGATCGCCAACGACAAGAATCAATTACCGATCGCCGGCGCGGCGTTCAAAGGCAACCTGCCCGTGGTCAAGGCCCTGATCGAAGGCGGTACACCGGTGGAGGCCGCATCTTCGGACGGTCGCACCGCGTTGATGATGGCGGCGATGTTCAATCGCGTTGAAATGCTCGACTACCTGCTCGCCCAGGGCGCCAACCCCAACGCCACCGACGCCCAGGGCGCTACGGCGCTGGCGGCGGCGCAAACCATGGGTGCGATGGATACGGCGGCGCGCTTGCAGAATCTGGTGTAGGCTTTGCGCCCTCGAAAATCACACCGCTGCAGGAATGCCCCATGAAAACCGCCCTCGTCGAACTTATCAGTCACATCAGCGCCGGCGTCATGGGCGAGGATGAGGTGGCGCGCATCGCCGAGGAAGCAGCCCAGGCCTACGCCGATCCGGCAGCGTTTCTGGCGGCCAACCCGGATATCAACTACGACGACACCTTCCCGATTCCGCTGGGAGAGTGGGTCGTAGTCGGCAGCCTGCCCGACACGGTGTTGTTCCAGGCCGACACTTATGGCGACCTGTTTGCCCAGATCGTCGCTTCGTTCGGCCCCGGCGTGGCGTTCAACCTCAAGCCCAAGCAACTGGCCAAGACCGAGGCGCTGGCCGCGCTCAATCGTATCCAGGTGCAAATGAGCGCCTTGAGCCGGGAAGACGGCGGTTATGTGCTGGTGAACTTCAGCCAGTTGCTGGACGACGACATCCAGGTGGTGCTGGTCCACGGCAATGCCTTGCCGCGCGTGCTGGCGTTGTGCGAAGAGATCGGGATCAAGGCCGAGCCGTCCCTGGAAGCCCTGAAAATCGCCGTACATGTTTGAAATAAAACGGAACCCTGGCAGGGGCTGACTATCCTACAAGGGCATGCCCTCACTTAGGAGCGACACCATGGGTTCCACTTTCAACGGCCTGATCGGCCTGATCATCCTCGCGCTGGATATCTGGGCGATTATCAACGTCTTCAAAAGCGGCGCCAGCACTGGGGCCAAGGTGTTGTGGATCCTGCTGATCCTGCTGCTGCCGGTGCTGGGCCTGATCATCTGGGCGATCGCCGGGCCGCGCGGTAACGTGCGGATCTGACAGCTCGTTCAGCGGCACGGTAAGCGTGGGAGGGGGCCTGCTCCCTCCCAGCCTGGTTTTCAGCGCATTGCACAGATTTGTGTGTCCAAATATTCGCTGCACAAAATTTTCACATCCCATTCAAGACAATCCCCCGGCTCCATCTCCCGGCCAAGGCCCCTGCCTCAGGCGCTTTTAAAGGCGGCGCAGCGGTGCTCGTTCAGTAATTAATAGCCTTGATGGCATTGATCGGGCACCATTCGCGCCACTGCAATACTTCGTCACTTCAACTTCCAATGGGTCCTGAAACGACATGGCAAACCCGGACGCCCTGAGCCAGCAGCGAGCCTCGACTCGCCTGCTGCAACCGACCGTCAAATCCCATCTGGCCTACACGCTGCTGTGCGCACTGATCATGATGGTGATGTTCTCCCTGCTGCGCCTGGCGCTGCTGGTGTACAACCGCGAGATGATCCTCGACACGCCGGCCTCGACGTTCCTCGAAGCGTTCGGCAACGGCCTGCGCCTGGACCTGCGCCTGGTGGTGTACCTGAGCATCCCGCTGTTGCTGGCGCTGTTCAGCGTGCGCGCGATGGCTGCGCGGGGGGTCTTCCGTTTCTGGTTGACCGTCGCGTCCAGCATTGCCCTGTTCCTGGGCCTGATGGAAATGGACTTCTATCGCGAGTTCCACCAGCGTCTCAACGGCCTGGTGTTCCAGTATGTGAAAGAAGACCCCAAAACCGTGATGAGCATGCTCTGGTACGGTTTCCCAGTGGTGCGTTACCTGCTGGCGTGGGCCGTGGGTACATTGATCCTGAGCATGGCATTCAAAGGCGCCGACCGCGCCACGCGCCCGCGCGGCCCGTTCAGCGGCGGCAGCATCGGTACGCGCCAGGTAGCGCCGTGGTATTCGCGCATCGCCGTATTTGTGGTGTGCCTGCTGGTGGCCGTGGTCGCCGCCCGTGGCACCCTGCGCCAGGGCCCGCCGCTGCGCTGGGGCGACGTGTACACCACCGAGTCCAACTTCGCCAACCAGTTGGGCCTCAACGGCACACTGTCACTGATTGCAGCGGCCAAGGCGCGCTTCTCCGAGGACCGCTCCAACATCTGGAAAGCCACGTTGGAACAGCCGCTGGCGACCCAGACTGTGCGCGACATGCTGGTACTGCCGGCGGAAAAACTGGTAGACACCGACACTGCCGCCGTACGCCGTGACTACCTGCCGCCGGCCGAGAAGACCCTGCCGATCAAAAACGTTGTCGTGATCCTGATGGAAAGCTTCGCCGGCCACTCGGTGGGTGCGCTGGGCCGTCCGGGCGACATCACGCCATACTTCGACAAATTGTCCAAGGAAGGCCTGCTGTTCGACCGCTTTTTCTCCAACGGTACCCACACCCACCAGGGTATGTTCGCCACCATGGCCTGCTTCCCGAACCTGCCGGGCTTCGAATACCTGATGCAGACCCCCGAAGGCAGCCACAAACTGTCGGGTCTGCCGCAGCTGCTCAGCGCGCGCAAGTTCGACGACGTGTATGTCTACAACGGCGACTTCGCCTGGGACAACCAGTCGGGTTTCTTCAGCAACCAGGGCATGACCAACTTCATCGGCCGTAACGACTTCGTCGACCCGGTGTTCTCCGATCCGACCTGGGGCGTGTCCGACCAGGACATGTTCAACCGTGGCCTGCAAGAGCTGAAGGCTCGTGAAGGCGGCAAGCCGTTCTACGCGCTGCTGCAAACCCTGTCCAACCACACGCCGTACGCGTTGCCCACGCCATTGCCGGTAGAGAAAGTCACCGACCGTGGCAGTCTCAACGAACACTTGACCGCCATGCGTTACTCCGACTGGGCCCTGGGCCAGTTCTTTGAAAAGGCGCGTAAAGAGCCGTACTTCAAGGAAACCCTGTTCGTGATCGTCGGCGATCACGGTTTCGGCAACGAACAGCAGATCACCGAGATGGATCTGGGCCGCTTCAACGTGCCCATGCTGATGATCGCGCCGGGCATGCAGGAAAAGTTCGGCGAGCGCGATCACACGGTGGGTACGCAGATCGACATCGTGCCGACCATCATGGGACGCCTCGGTGGCGAAACCCTGCACCAGTGCTGGGGGCGCGACCTGCTGAACCTGCCGGAGGGCGACAAGGGCTTCGGCGTGATCAAGCCTTCGGGCAGCGATCAGACCGTGGCGTTGGTGACGGCGGACCGCATCCTGGTACTGCCCAAGGAAATGCCACCAAAGTTGTGGCAGTACGAATTGGGCGCCAACCCGACCGGTAAATTAATTCCCGAGTCCTCGGACGAGGCGGCACTCAAGCAGAAACTTGAGTCGTTCCTGCAAACGGCCACCAAGAGCCTGCTGGACAATACCGCGGGCGTGGTAGACGGCAAGCCGGACTGATTGACCGGCAATAAAAAAGAGGCCTTCTTGAAGGCCTCTTTTTTTTGACTGCGCTTTTATATCTTGCCGAGCAGCAACAGCACCAGCAGCACTACCAGTACCACGCCCAGAATACCCGACGGGCCATAGCCCCAGTTACGCGAGTGCGGGAACACCGGCAGACCGCCGACCAGCAGCAGGATCAGAATGATGATTAAAATGAGGCTCATGGTTTTATTTCCTTATAGGCCTTATGCAAGGACAGGTTATTTAACGGTAGGACCGTAATGTTAATTACCGGCGCCTTAACAACTCCGACTGTAGTGCCGTACAGAAAATTCCCTGTTTTTTTAATCCATTTCGATAACTAGCTTATTTCCTTTAAATACTGCGTCGGACTAAGCCTTAGTTGAAAAAAGATTGAACTTAGGCCGAGCGCAGGCATCAGACCTGGCCGCCGGTTTGCCCGGGGCATTCATCACTCTGATGGTGAGTGGGCCGCCCAACAACCTTCGCTACACTGCCGATCACTTCTTCTGTGAACCACAAGGCTACTTCTTATGCAAAATCGCATGATGATCACTGGTGCCGGCTCCGGCCTGGGTCGCGAAATCGCGCTGCGCTGGGCGCGCGAGGGCTGGCAGTTGGCCTTGTCGGATGTGAGTGAGCCCGGCCTGCAGGAAACCCTCAAACAGGTACGCGAAGTCGGCGGCGAAGGCTTCGTACAGCGCTGCGATGTCCGCGACTACAGCCAGCTCACCGCGTTTGCCCAGGCCTGCGAGGTCAAGTTGGGGGGGATCGATGTGATCGTCAACAACGCCGGGGTGGCTTCCGGCGGGTTCTTTGCGGAGCTGTCGCTGGAAGACTGGGACTGGCAGATCGCAATCAACCTGATGGGCGTGGTCAAGGGCTGCAAAGCGTTCCTGCCGCTGCTGGAAAAGAGCAAGGGTCGCATCATCAACATCGCGTCCATGGCGGCGCTGATGCAGGGCCCGGCCATGAGCAACTACAACGTGGCCAAGGCCGGCGTGGTGGCGCTGTCGGAGAGCCTGCTGGTGGAGCTCAGGCAACAGGAAGTCGGGGTACACGTGGTCTGCCCATCGTTTTTCCAGACCAACCTGTTGGACTCGTTCCGAGGCCCCACGCCGGCTATGAAAGCGCAGGTAGGCAAGTTGCTTGAGAGTTCGCCGATCTCGGCGGCGGATATCGCCGATTACATCTACCAGCGTGTCGCCGAGGGCGAGTTCATGATTCTGCCCCATGAACAGGGGCGGATGGCCTGGGCATTGAAGCAAAAGAACCCGCAACTGCTTTATGACGAAATGGCCAGCATGGCCGACAAAATGCGCGCCAAGGCGCAGGCGACCAAAGGCTGAAACATCACAAGAGCCTCAATTTCTCAGGCTTGCCCCCGAGGGTGATGAATTTATGTAGAAAACCATAGGTGAGAGAGTGGAAAACCCCTTCGCATCTTTCACCCAGTCTGTCAGTTAAATTACCGGTCGATGTAGGGCCTGCCTGTTTTAGGGGCAGGGCATTGATGCTTTTACATCCGGCGCGCATGGTCGGGGTCCTGTCACTCTAAAAGGACAACCGCCATGCTGGTCTTAAGCCGCGCCGTAGGCGAAAGCATTTCCATCGGCGATGACATCGCCTTGCACATCGTCGAATTGAACGGGAACCACGTGAAGTTCGGCATCCAGGCCCCGGCCGGGGTGAATGTTCATCGCGCCGAGGTGTACCAGAAAATCCTCAAGCGCCAGGGACCCGCCACTCATCCGGTGGTGGTGCCCAACCCCTGAAAGATCCGCTCAGTCGAACAGATGCTTGGGCACGTCGTGCTTGAGCATCAGTTGGCACTGCTCGCTTTCAGGGTCGAACACAATCAGGGCCTGGCCCTTGGTCAGCGCCTGGCGCACGCGCAGCACGCGGGTTTCCAGCGGCGTGTCGTCGCCGTTGTCGGTGCCGTCGCGGGTGACGAAGTCTTCGATGAGGCGGGTCAGGGTGTCGACTTCAAGTGCATCGTAGGGAATCAGCATACAAGCCTCGGGTGTTGGATCCCGGCGATCCTACTGCGCCGGGACTCCAGTTGCCAGCGTCAGGACTTTTGACCGATCAGGCTGTCCACCGATGGCACTCGCGTGTCGCTCTCCATCTGCGTTTCGTGCTCGATCTGATGACTGAAGCGGTCCAGTGAGCCTTGGGCCGGTTGCGCGTCGCTGGCGAACACCGGCGGGCTGAGAATATACGCGCCCAGCAGGCGGCTCAGCGCGGCCAGGCTGTCGATATGCGTGCGTTCATAGCCGTGGGTTGCATCGCAGCCGAATGCCAGCAGGGCGGTGCGGATATCGTGGCCGGCGGTCACCGCCGAATGGGCGTCGCTGAAGTAGTAGCGGAACAGATCACGGCGCACCGGCAGTTCGTTATCCGCCGCCAGGCGCAGCAGGTGCCGGGACAGGTGATAGTCGTACGGCCCGCCGGAATCCTGCATTGCCACACTCACCGCATGCTCGCTGGAATGCTGGCCGGGCGCGACCGGGGCGATGTCGATACCGACAAATTCACTCACATCCCAAGGCAGCGCCGCCGCCGCACCACTGCCGGTTTCTTCGGTGATGGTAAACAGCGGATGACAGTCGATCAGCAACGGTTCGCCACTGTCGACAATTGCCTTGAGCGCCGCGAGCAGGGCGGCGACGCCGGCTTTGTCGTCCAGGTGGCGGGCACTGATATGCCCGCTTTCGGTGAACTCGGGCAACGGGTCGAACGCCACGTAGTCGCCCACGCTGATCCCCAGGGAATCGCAGTCGGCGCGGGTCGCGCAGTAGGCGTCCAGGCGTAGCTCGACATGGTCCCAGCTCACCGGCATTTCATCCACGGCGGTGTTGAACGCATGCCCGGAGGCCATCAGTGGCAACACGCTGCCACGGATCACACCGTTGTCGGTGAACAGGCTGACCCGGCTGCCTTCGGCAAAGCGGCTCGACCAGCAACCGACCGGCGCCAGCGTCAGGCGGCCGTTGTCCTTGATTGCGCGCACGGCGGCGCCGATGGTGTCCAAGTGCGCCGACACCGCGCGGTCCGGGCTGTTTTTCTGACCCTTGAGCGTGGCGCGAATAGTGCCGCGCCGGGTCATTTCAAACGGAATGCCCAGTTCTTCCAGGCGCTCGGCCACATAGCGCACGATGGTGTCGGTGAAGCCGGTAGGGCTGGGAATGGCGAGCATTTCCAGCAGGACTTTTTGCAGGTAGTTGAGATCCGGTTCTGGGATGGTTCGGGTCATAAAGGTTTCCTTTAGTTGCAAGCGTTGAGCTGCAAGCTTCAAGTTAAAAGCGGTATCTGAGGCTTGCCGGCAATGCTCTACTCTTGAAGCTTGCAGCTTGTAACTCGAGGCTTCTAACTGTGTGGAAATAGAAGGTCCACAAATCGCTCGGCCGTCGGCTGCGGTTCGTGGTTGGCCAGGCCGGCCCGTTCGTTGGCTTCGATAAACACGTACTCGGGTTGATCGGCGGCGGGCACCATCAGGTCCAGGCCCACCATGGGGATGTCCAGGGCACGGGCGGCGCGCACGGCGGCGTCCACCAGCGTGGGGTGCAGGATTGCGGTGACGTCCTCCAGGCAACCGCCGGTGTGCAGGTTGGCGGTACGCCGCACCGCCAGGGTTTTGCCGCGTGGCAGGATGCTGCTGTAGTCATAACCGGCGGCGGCGAGGGTGCGTTCGGTCTCGGCGTCGAGTGGGATCTTGCTTTCGCCGTCGGTGGCGGCCTGGCGACGTCGGCTCTGGGCTTCGATCAGCGCACGGATGGAATGCTGACCATCGCCGGTGACTTCGGCGGGACGCCGAATCGCGGCGGCGACCACGTCGAAACCGATCACCAGGATGCGCAGGTCCAGGCCCTCGTGGAAGCTCTCCAACAGCACGCGGCTGTCGAACTGGCGCGCCGCTTCGATGGCCTGCTGGACCTCTTCAATGGTGCGCAGATCCACCGCCACCCCCTGGCCCTGTTCGCCATCGAGCGGCTTGACCACGATGCGCTGGTGTCGATCGAGGAACTCCAGGTTGTCGTCGGGGCTGCCCGCCAATTGCTGCGACGGCACGTTCAACCCGGCCGCCTCGAGGGTCTTGTGGGTCAGGCTCTTGTCCTGGCACAGGGTCATGCTGATGGCGCTGGTCAGGTCGCTCAACGATTCGCGGCAGCGCACCCGGCGCCCGCCATGACTGAGGGTGAACAGCCCGGCATCGGCGTCATCGACCTGCACATCGATGCCGCGCCGATGGGCTTCTTCGACGATGATCCGCGCATACGGGTTGAACCCCGCCTCGGGGCCGGGGCCAAGGAACAGCGGTTGGTTGATGCCGTTCTTGTGCTTGATCGCAAAGGTCGTCAGCGCGCGAAAACCCAGCTTGGCATAGAGGTTCTTGGCCTGGCGGTTATCGTGCAGCACCGACAGGTCGAGGTAGCTCAGGCCACGGCTCATAAAGTGTTCGACCAAATGGCGCACCAGCACTTCGCCCACACCGGGGCGGGTGCACTGCGGGTCGACCGCCAGGCACCATAGGCTGCAGCCGTTTTCCGGGTCGTGAAAGGCTTTTTGATGGTTCAGGCCCATGACGCTGCCGATTACCGCGCCGCTGTCTTCATCCTCGGCCAGCCAGTACACCGGGCCGCCCTGATGACGTGGAGTGAGGCGCTCGGCGTCCACCGGCAACATGCCCCGGCCTTGATACAGCAGGTTAACCGCGTGCCAATCCGCCTCGCTTTGCACACGGCGAATGCGGAACCCGCGAAATACTCGCGTGGCCGGGCGATAGTCGCTGAACCACAAACGCAGGGTGTCGGACGGGTCGAGGAACAATTGCTGCGGGTCGATCCCCAGAATCTGCTGGGGCGCGGCCACGTACAGTGCGATATCGCGCTCCCCCGGCTGCTCTTTGAGCAACTCTTTAGCCAGGCTGGTCGGGTCGGGAAAGGTGTGACCGATCAACAGGCGACCCCAGCCGCAATGCACCGCAATCGGCTCGGCGGCCAGGGGGCTGCCATCCTCGGCCAGGCGGGCCTGCAGGCGCTCATAGGTCGGCGCCTGGCCCTTCAACAAACGTTGGCTGTAAGCCGCGGCGTGAGGTTTCATCAATCAGATTCCTTGTTCGCTGAGCCACAGGTTCAGCGCTGCCAGTTGCCACAGCTTGGAGCCGCGCAGCGGGGTCAGCTGGCCTTGGGGGTCGGTCAGCAGACGATCGAGCATCGCTGGGTTGAACAGGCCGCGATCCTGGCTCGGGTCCAGCAGCAATTCACGCACCCAGTTGAGGGTATCGCCCTGCAAATGCTTGAGACCCGGCACCGGGAAGTAGCCTTTCTTGCGGTCGATAACCTCGCTGGGGATCACTCGGCGCGCGGCCTCTTTAAGCACCTGCTTGCCGCCATCGGGCAGTTTGAACTTACCTGGCACACGGGCCGAGAGTTCCACCAGGCGATAGTCGAGGAAGGGCGTGCGCGCTTCCAGGCCCCAGGCCATGGTCATGTTGTCGACGCGCTTGACCGGGTCGTCCACCAGCATCACCGTGCTGTCCAGGCGCAGAGCCTTGTCCACGGCGGCATCGGCGCCCGGCATCGCAAAATGCTCGCGTACGAAGTCACCGGCGGCGTCGTTGGCGGTCAACCACTTGGGCGCGACGGTGGCCGCGTAGTCGTCGTAGCTGCGGTCGAAAAACGCCTCGCGATAGGCCGCGTACGGCTCGCTCGCGCCGTCCACTTGCGGGTACCAGTGGTAACCGGCGAACAATTCGTCGGCGCCCTGGCCGCTCTGTACCACCTTGCAATGCTTGGCCACTTCCCGCGACAGCAGGTAGAAGGCGATGCAGTCGTGGCTGACCATCGGCTCGCTCATGGCCCGGAAGGCCGCCGGCAGTTGCTCGATGATTTCGCTTTCGGCAATGCGCAACTGGTGATGGCGCGTGCCGTAGTGCCTGGCGATCAAGTCCGAATACTGGAACTCGTCACCACGCTCGCCGCCGGCATCTTCAAAACCGATGGAGAAGGTCGACAGGTCCTGCACGCCGACTTCCCGCAACAGGCCCACGAGCATGCTCGAATCGACACCGCCGGAGAGCAGCACGCCCACATCCACGGCGGCGCGTTGGCGGATCGCCACGGCTTCGCGCGTGCTGTCGAGCACGCGGTCGGTCCAGTCTTGCAGGGTCAGGCTTTTTTCATCGTCATGGGGGCCGTAGGGCAGGGTCCACCAGGTTTTCTGCTCGGTCTTGCCGTCGGCGTCGATGCGCATCCAGCTGGCCGGCGGCAGCTTTTCGATGCCCGCCAGCAACGTGCGCGGCGCCGGCACCACGGCGTGGAAGTTCAGGTAATGGTTGAGCGCCACCGGATCGAGGATCGGGTTGATATCGCCGCCCTTGAGCAGCGCCGGGAGCGCCGAGGCAAAGCGCAGGCGCTGACCGGTGCGCGACAGGTACAACGGCTTCACGCCGAGGCGGTCGCGGGCGATAAACAGCCGCTGCGCATCGCGCTCCCAGATGGCGAAGGCAAACATGCCATTGAGCTTGGGCAGCAGCGCTTCGCCCCAGGCGTGATAACCCTTGAGCAGCACTTCGGTGTCGCCGCCGGAATAGAACGCGTAGCCGAGGGCTTCAAGCTCATGGCGCAGTTCCGGGAAGTTGTAGATCGCACCGTTGAACGCCAGGGACAGCCCCAATTGGGCGTCGACCATCGGTTGGGCGGAGCCATCCGACAGGTCCATGATTTTCAGACGGCGATGGCCCAGGGCAATCGGCCCTTGGGCATGGAAGCCCCACGCGTCAGGGCCGCGTGGCGCCAAATGATGGGTGATGCGCTCAACCGCAGCCAGGTCGGCAGGTTGGGCATCGAAACGTAACTCACCAGCTAATCCGCACATAAATTCCTTACCGGTTTTTCCGTTGGGGAGGGATGAAGTACCGCGCGCCAAAACGGCGGGTACCCAGAAACTGACCCGAGCAGATTGTGGGAGTTTTAGAACAATACGTTATAAGGCAATCCGCCTTGACGCCTCACCGGCGCGCGCGGCCTGCCCGGAATGTGCGGTGCACAGGTCAAGCTTTTATCCAAAGTTCGGCGGTTCAGGCGCCTCGATCCACCCAGTATTCGAACCCTTTATCCGGCGTTGTGCACGTATCGTCCGCAGGCATCATTCAATGCAATAAGGACGATTGCCATGGACTCACCCCTTGACGGCACCACCGCGCCCGATCCCACCGCACCCGACAGCATGATGGCGACGCTGCTGGAGCTGACCGGCGACCTGGACAAGGCCCAGGTACTGCAAGGCACGTTGCCGACCTGGCTGACCGGCGCCAGCTCGCAGGTGCGCCAGGCGCTGCTCAACAGCTACGAGGCCGGTCAGCCCGCGCGCGACACGGCAGCGCGCCTGCTTGAACGGGTCATACCGCTGCGGCAATTCTGCCGCGACCGATTGCAGGCACTGTTGGTCGCCAAGGGGCTGGCCGACCTGAATGTCGAACGGGACCTGCTGCAGGTACCCAGGGTGTATTTCCTGACGGGCGGCCTGCTGGAGGGCCCCCATGTTGAAATGGAGCCTGCGCAAAACGACACCTTGCTGCACGCCGCCATGCAAACCGTGGCGTCAGTCAGCCTGCCGCCAGGGTCGGTGATTCGACGCGCTTCGGATCAGTCCGTGGTCAAGGCGCTCAGCGCCCAGGCCTTTGTAGACGCTTGCCGCGAATTGGATGTCGGCGGCGCTTACCAGCAGCACCTGCGCGAGGTGTTCAACCTGCCGGCACCTGACGAACCGGTGAACGCTGAACTGGATTACAACCCGACAATCGCTGCCATCGGCCCGGCCATGTGCATGAACATGCTGGTCGACCTGCATATCGCTTTCGCCAAAGGCGATGTCGGCCAGGCGGCGTACGCGGCTTTGCAAACACTGGTCGATGCCGATCGGCCCGCCAACCGCCTCACCCACGTGCGGTTCAATGGGCAGCCGCTGCGCTGGCAGGGCATCGCGGCTCATCATGCCAACCTGTGGGGTGTGCTGGTGTTCAGTCAGGCGGGCGCCGAGGATTTTTCCACCGGCCCCGTGCTGGTGTATATGCCCGGCGATCCTCTGAGGCCATGGTTCGAATACCCGTCGCTGGAGGACTTCACCACCTACCTGTCGCTCAAGCTGCAGGTGCCCGAGTACCGGCGCTTTTTCACCCGCTACCTCGACGAGTCGCAGCGGTTCGACTTTTTCCAGCACATCGACCAGGACAAAACCCTCGGTCGGGTTGAACCGATGCCCGTCACCGCCAACCTGTCGTGGTTCTTTTTTACGGCGCTGGTGTGCAAGCTCCAGCGCGATGCCGAAGTGCTGGCGGTGCCCGTGCCCAGCGCGGACCAGGAGCAACAGCGGCGGCGCCTGCAGGACTACCTCAATGCGGGGCTGACCGTGTTGGGCCTAGCCGGACTGGTGGTGCCGGTACTCGGGCAACTGATGACCGGCGTGGCCATCGGGCAACTGCTCGGTGAAGTCTTCGAAGGCATTGATGACTGGACCCACGGCGAGAAAACCGAGGCGTTCGGGCACTTGGTCAACGTAGCGGAGAACCTCGCCGGCATGGCACTGTTCGCCGCCGGGGTCAAGGCTGTCAGCAAGGTCGTCCAGACGACCCGCATCGGCGCGACGCGCTTCTTCGACAAAATGGAAGCCATCGAACAACAGGGTGTCGGACCGCGGCTGTGGCGACGACGTCTAGGGACCTATCGGCAGTCCCTGGACGTCGACGCGCAGACAAGTGCCAACACGCGCGGTATTTATCAGGTCAACGGCCAGTCCTACGTCAAGATCGACGGCGCGCTTTATTCCATCGCCTACGATGCGCCCTCCGGCCATTGGCGGGTCCGCCACCCCCTGCGTGACAGCGCGTATCGTCCGCCCTTGAGCCACAACTTCCAGGGCGGCTGGCGGTTCACTTTCGAGCGCCCGGACGACTGGGACGACGCTTACCGCCTGTTGATCCGGCTCGACCCCAGCCTGGCGACCTTGCCGCCGGAGCACGTGCGGAGCGTGGCGAGCATCACCGGCCTGGACGTGCCGCGCCTGCGCTTGCATTTCCGGCAGAATCTTGCGCTGCCCAAGCGTTTTCGCGACGGCATCGTGCGCGTGCAGCAGAACCAGAAGGTGCGTGACCTGATCTGGCAGTTGGAGCATCAGCCGCGTCCGGATGCCGACACGGCCCCTACGCAATTGCTGGCGTTGCCGCTGATGTCGGGGTGGCCAAAGGGGCGTTTTTTCGAGGTATTGGACAGTGAAGGCTACTTGATCGAGCGCTACCCCGACACAGCGCCTTCTGATTATGAGGACCTGAGCATTCACATCACCGAGCAGCAATTGCACGAGGGCGAGGTGATGTCCACTGTGCTGGACGCATTGGAGCCCGAGGAGGTCCAGACTTTGCTTGGTGCCGAAGTAGCGCCTCAAGCGCGCCAGGCCACGTTGGCGCGGCAGTTGCTCGCCTCCCTCGCGCGCACCCACCGCCCGCTCTACGAGCAGTTGTACGAACAAACCGAAGCGCAGGTGGACACCCACTACGGCGTGCTCAAGTCCCATTACCCCGCATTGCCGAACCGGGTCGCCTGGGAGTTGCTGTCAGACAGCCCCACCACACAGCGCTGGCGCCTGCGCGACAGCCGGCGCGTGCCCTTGGGGCTGGCGCAGCGTACCCGTGCGGCACTGCAGGATCTGGAGCAAGACCAGGCGCTGTTCGGCCTGTTGCTGCCGGAACTGGCCAATGAAAATACCCAGCGTCTGGCCGTCGGCCTGCTGAGGCGGGTACCCGGCTGGCCGGGCGAGTTATCCGTGCAACTGCGCGAGGGTTCTTTCAGTGGGCGTGTGCTCGGTGAGTCCAGTGCCGAGGCGGCCACTGTGCGGCGTGTCGTGGTCAAGTCCGAACAGGGCTTTCAGGCGTTTGACGAGCAGGGCCGCGCCGTGGGTGAAATCGCCTCGGGCCACGAGGGCATTTATCAAGCGCTTCTCGACACCCTCTCGCCGGATCAGCGCCGTGACCTGAGCGTGACCGGCAGGGCAAACAGTGGCTATCTGCGCTATGCGCTGATGACGGAGGCCGAAACCCGGCGCCCGCGGCTGTCGCGCTACCTGTATCCGGAGCGTGCCGTGCCCGAGCCGCCGGTGCTGTGCACAGTGGCTGCCCAGATCAACCCGGCGCAGCACCCGCGCGCACTGGTGGCCAAGGTCAGGCATCTGTACCCGTTGTTCAGCGATGCGCAGATCGCGGCGTTTCTTGATGAGCAGGGCGCCGACCCTTTATCCCGTGCCAGAGCGGTGCAGGCGCTTGAACAAGAGTTCGACGCCCTGCACCGCGCGCTGAAGGCCTGGCGGCGGGACAAGACCTCATTGGCCGGCTTGCCCAGGCCCATCGATGACTACCGCATGAGCCGTCATTACACGATGCGCAGGATCGAAGACGCCTGGAAGCAGATGACCCGGCAGCCGGATGCCGAAGGGGTGAGGGTACTGGCGCTGAACCTCGATGGCATGGAAGTGGGGCCGCTGCCGACGTTGCCGGCCGAGGTCAGCTTTGCAGCTATTCGCAAGTTGTCGCTTAACCACATGGGGCTTAATGACGATGTGGCGTATTTCCTCAAGCACTTCCCGGGCGTGCAAACGCTGGAGCTGCAAGGCAACCGCATAAGCCGGCTGCCCGAAGCGCTGTCGCGGATGCCCCAGCTCAAGCGCCTGTATCTGGATAACAACCGGCTGCAACTGACCCAATACACCCGCGCCAAACTGGCGGGCTTCACCGACCTTGAGGTGTTGGGCCTCAATGACAACCCCTTGGTAGACCCGCCGCCCATCAGCCGCCTGTTCAGCCTGCGCGCTTTGTTCATGCGCAACTGCCGACTCAAGGAACTGCCCGGCGGGTTGGCCAGGCTGCCTTACCTGGAGTACCTGGACCTGCGCGAGAACGACATCTCCAGCCTGCCGCCGTGGGTGTTCGAGTTGCCCAGCCGCGTGGCCAGAACCCTCAACCTGCGCCAAAACCCCCTGGACACGCCCAGCCACCGGTTGCTTGGCGATTACCGCAAGCGTACGGGCATCGGCATGGGCATTCTGGAAGACAACATCGCACGCATGAACGAACAAAAGGCCCGCGATTTATGGCTGCAGGACAGCGGCGCGGACTTCCCGATCCGCGAGGCGACCTGGGCGGCGCTCAAGAACGAGCCTCGCTCCGAGGGCCTGTTCAAGTTGCTCACCGAGGTGGGGGGCACGGCCGATGCCACCCAGGTGCGTGAAGACATGCGCCGGCGGGTCTGGCGGGTACTGGAGGCCGCCGCCGACGACGAAAACCTGCGCGACGAAATCTTCGATCGCGCGGCCACCCCGATCAATTGTGATGACGCCGCCGCTGTGAACTTCGCCAGCCTTGAGGTGCTCGTCGAAGTGCATATCGCGGCCGAAAGCGTTGAAGGTGGGGTGCTCACGGCCAAGCCGCTTTTGCGTCTGGGCCAGGGACTGTTTCGTCTTGACCGGCTTGAGCAATATGCCAAGCGCCACAGTGACCAGAATCCGGCTGCCGATCCTCTGGAGGTGAGCCTCGCGTTCCGGACCGGCCTGGCCGACCGGTTTTATCTGCCGGGCCAGCCTCGGCATATGCGTTATGCCCGCCTGGGTGGGGTGACGCCGCAAGACATGACGAGCGCAGCCTTTGAACTCCGCTCGGCGGAGTTGTCCCCGGCGCTGGTCAATTATCTGGTCGAGTTACCGTTATGGGTCCGCTATCTGAAAAAAACCTACAGAGACCGGTTCGAACGCTTGTACGAGCCGTTCGACCAACGCATGAATGCCTTGTTTGAGCAGGTCGATACGCTGGAGTACGCGGACTACAGCCGGCAGGTGAACCTGCTGATGGTGGAGCAGGCGGCCGCGGAAAAAGCCGAACTCAATGGTCTGACCGAAGAGGCCCTGAAAAACGATGCGCAGGGCTTATGCGAGGCTCCTGTTCCGTGACCTTGATTGGCCACGGTAGAGCCTGCCCGCTCGCCCCATACCTGGCGCGAATCTCAAGATTGATTGCGCATCAACGCCCGCAAGGCGAAGCGATTGGGGTGGCACGCCTCGGCCACACTGCGTGGCACGGGCAGCGGCTCGTTGTCCAGCCAGGCCGCCAGCAGTTCGGCGCATAAGGGCGCCGTCACCAGGCCGCGTGAGCCGTGGCCGCTGTTCACATACACGCCGTCGATCCACGGGCAGGCGGCGTCGGGCACCTGGCGCGCATCCTTGCGCAGCGCCGCGTAGGCCTCGTCGAAGGCGCCGCGCTCGGCCAACGGCCCGACAATCGGCAGGTAGTCGGGGCTGGTGCAGCGAAACGCCGCGCGGCCTTGCAGGTGTTCGGGGGCCAGGCGGTCGGCGTCCAGGCGCTGCGCCAGGTCCTGGGAGATCTCGCGCAGCATGGCCAGGTTGCCGACGTGCTCGGCCACTGTCGGGGTCAGGTCGTCGTGCTTGAAATCGAAACTGGCGCCCAGGGTGTGCTCCCCCAGGCGCGCCGGGGCGACGTAGCCTTCGGCGCAGACCACCGTGGCCAGGGCCTGGCTGGCGACGGTCTGGGGCAGGCGGGTGATTTGCCCGCGAATGCGTTTGAGCGGCAGCTCGGCGCTGAAGGGGAAGCGCTTGATCTCGGCGGCACCGGCCAGCACCACCACGCTGGCGCTGGCCAGCACCGTGTCGCCGTCGCGGGCCTGCCACTGGCCTTGCGCCCGTTGCAGATGCACCACTTCACGGTGCTGCAGCACCTCGATCAGCGGGTGACGCGCTTGCCATTCGCACAGGGCCGGCGGATGTACCCAGCCGCCTTCCGGGAAAAACAGCCCGCCATGATCCACAGCCACGCCGGCGCGGGCCTGGGCCTGGGCCGGGTCCAGGGGGTGCAACAACGTCGGCGCGAAGGCGGCGGCCAACTGGGCCTGGCGCTCGGCTTCCCTGGCATTGAACGCCAGTTGCAGCACGCCGCAGTCGTCCCAGTCGACACCGCGCTGCAGGTGTTCGAGCAGGCGCCGGGTGTGGCCGAAGCCGCTGAGGATCAGCTGCGACAACGCCGTGCCATGGGCCGACAGCTTGAGGTACAGCACCCCCTGCGGGTTGCCCGACGCTTCCTGCGCCAGGCCCGCGTGGCGTTCCAGCAAGGTCACGCGCCAGCCGCGCGCAGCCAGGCTGGCCGCCGTGGTGCAGCCGGCCAGGCCGCCGCCGATCACCAGGGCGCTGCGCTCAGCGTGGGCCGCAGGCGGGCGGGCGAACCACGGTTTATCCGGCGCCGGTGGCGGCGTGTCGGCCGGCCAACCGACAAACTCGCCGCGCAGGATCTCCCATTTATGCCCGATGCCCGGAGTGCGTTTCATCTTGAACCCGGCGGCGTTGATCAGTCGCCGCACCCAACCGGTGCTGGTGAACGTGCTGATGGTCGACCCAGGCGCCGCCAGCCGCGCCAGTTCGGCGAAGAGCTCGGCGGTCCACATGTCGGGGTTTTTGGCCGGGGCGAACCCGTCGAGAAACCAGGCGTCGACCTGGGCGTCCAGTTGCGACAATTGCTCCATGGCATCGCCGACCAGCAGCGTCAGTGTCACACGGCCGCGGTCCAGCAGCAGCCGTTGAAAGCCTGGATGGATTGCCTGGTACTGGCCCAGCAACTGCTCGGCCAGCGGTTGCAACTGCGGCCAGAGGGCGAGGGCGCGGTGCAGGTCGGCATGGGTAAGCGGGTATTTTTCCACGCTGATAAAGTGCAGGCGCGCCCCGGCGCAGGCGTGCTGCGCGAACAATTGCCAGGCGCAGAGGAAGTTCAAGCCGGTGCCGAAGCCGGTTTCGCCGATCACCAGGCGCTCGCCGGGCTTGAGGGCGGCGAAGCGCTCGCGCAGGCGATTCTGTTCCAGGAACACATAACGGGTTTCTTCCAGGCCCGATTGGTCGGAGAAATACACGTCGTCGAATACCCGCGAATGCGGGCGACCTTCTGCGTCCCAGTCGAGTTGGGCGTTGGGCGGTACGGGGTTCATGGGCGGCTCTGAAAAATGGCAGCAGGTAAAGGCGAGGCCGCCATTCTAGCCGATCAACTCGATCTGAATTGATCTACGGCAACGGTGCATTGAATTTCCTCCCGCGCGGCGTTGCCCAATCCGCTAGTCTTGCTCACTTCTGGAACGGAGCCGCCCATGTTCGAATCTGCCGAAATCGGTCACGCCATTGACAAAGCCACCTACGACGCCGAAGTGCCGGCCCTGCGCGAAGCCTTGCTGGAAGTGCAGTACGAGCTGCAGCAGCAAAAACGCTTTCCGGTGATCGTGCTGATCAACGGCATCGAAGGGGCCGGCAAGGGCGAGACCGTCAAGTTGCTCAACGAATGGATGGACCCGCGCCTGATCGAGGTGCGCACCTTCGACCAGCAGACCGACGAAGAACTGGCGCGCCCGCCGGCCTGGCGCTATTGGCGCCAGCTGCCCGCCAAGGGGCGCATGGGTGTGTTTTTCGGCAACTGGTACAGCCAGATGCTGCAAGGCCGCGTGCACGGCCAGATCAAGGACGCGCGGCTCGACCAGGCCATCGCCGGCGCCGAACGCCTGGAGAAAATGCTCTGCGACGAAGGCGCGCTGATCTTCAAGTTCTGGTTCCACCTTTCCAAGAAACAAATGAAGGCGCGGCTCAAGGCGCTGGCCGACGACCCGCTGCACAGTTGGCGCATCAGCCCGCTGGACTGGCAGCAGTCCAAAACCTACGACAAGTTCGTGCACTTCGGCGAACGCGTGCTGCGCCGCACCAGTCGCGACTATGCGCCGTGGCATGTGATCGAAGGTGTCGACCCGCATTATCGTGGGCTGACCGTGGGCAAGATCCTCCTCGATGGCTTGCACAATGCCCTGAAACTGGCCAAGGCCAGGACCAGCGGCATGAACCCCGCGCCGCTGCTGGCGTCGGTTGACCGCAAGAGCCTGCTCGACAGCCTCGACATGAGCCTGCGCCTGGACAAGGACGAGTACGAAGAACAACTGATCACCGAACAGGCGCGCCTCTCAGGCCTGATGCGCGACAAGCGTATGCGTCGGCACGCGCTGGTCACGGTGTTCGAAGGCAACGACGCGGCGGGCAAGGGCGGCGCGATCCGTCGCGTGGCGGCGGCGCTGGACCCGCGCCAGTACCACATCGTGCCGATTGCCGCGCCGAGCGAGGACGAGCGTGCCCAGCCATACCTGTGGCGCTTCTGGCAGAAAATCCCGGCGCGGGGCATGTTCACCGTATTCGACCGCTCGTGGTACGGCCGCGTGCTGGTTGAACGCATCGAAGGCTTCTGCACCCCGGCGGACTGGATGCGTGCCTACGGTGAGATCAATGACTTCGAAGAGCAACTGCGCGATGCGGGAGTGATTGTGGTCAAGTTCTGGCTGGCCATCGACAAGCAAACCCAGCTGGAACGCTTCCAGGCCCGCGAGTCGATCCCGTTCAAGCGCTTCAAGATCACCGAAGACGACTGGCGCAACCGCGACAAGTGGGACGACTACCGCACCGCCGTGGGCGACATGGTCGACCGCACCAGCACCGAGGTATCGTCATGGACGCTGGTGGAAGCCAACGACAAACGCTGGGCCCGGATCAAGGTCCTGCGCACCATCAACCGCGCGCTGGAAGAGGCGTTTGCGCAATCCGATAAACACGGCAAGAAAACCAAAAAATAATCCCCTTGTATGAAAGGCGGGACTGTCGTGGCGAGCGGTTTTTTGTGGTGAGCAGGCTTGCCCAGCGCGGGCGGTGCGACGATTCGACAAGCCCGTTCACCACAACTGGCCCCTCACCACAGCAAGCGCCTGCACCGAACCATGCTTTTGCATACGCCCGATGAATGATCATCGCGGTCGGGCAGGCACGGATCTATCCTCGATCCATCTCCCAACAATGACAAGATCGAGGTAGCCCATGCGTGAAGTAGTGATCGTCGACAGCGTGCGAACCGGCCTGGCCAAGTCCTTTCGCGGCAAGTTCAACCAGACCCGCCCCGATGACATGGCCGCCCATTGCGTCAATGCGCTGCTGACGCGCAACGGCATCGACCCGGCCAGCGTCGAGGACTGCATCGTCGGTGCCGGCTCCAACGAGGGCGCTCAGGGCTACAACATCGGGCGCAATGTGGCGGTGCTTTCGCAGTTGGGCACCGGCACGGCGGGCATGACCCTCAACCGCTTCTGCTCCTCGGGGTTGCAGGCGATCGCGATCGCCGCCAACCAGATCGCCTCCGGCTGCAGCGACATCATTGTCGCCGGCGGCGTGGAGTCGATCAGCCTGACCATGAAGAGCGTCAACACCGACAACCTGATCAACCCATTGCTCAAGGAGCAGGTGCCCGGCATTTATTTTCCCATGGGCCAGACCGCCGAGATCGTCGCGCGGCGCTACCACGTCAGCCGCCAGGCCCAGGACCTCTACGCCCTGCAAAGCCAGCAACGCACGGCCCAGGCCCAGGCGGACGGCTTGTTCGACGATGAAATCGTGGCCATGGCCGTCAAATACAAAGTCGAAGACAAAGCCACCGGCGCGGTGCAGATCCTCGATGGCGTGGTCGACCGCGACGACTGCAACCGCCCCGACACCACCCTGGACAGCCTGGCCGGGTTGAAGCCGGTGTTTGCCGAAGACGGTTCGGTCACGGCGGGCAACTCCTCGCAGCTCTCCGACGGCGCCTCGATGACCCTGGTGATGAGCCTGGACAAGGCCCTGGCGCTGGGGCTCAAGCCCAAGGCGTTTTTCCGCGGGTTCGCCGTCGCGGGCTGCGAGCCGGATGAAATGGGCATCGGCCCGGTGTTCTCGGTGCCCAAGTTGCTCAAGGCCAAGGGCCTGCAGGTGGCGGACATCGACCTGTGGGAACTCAATGAGGCGTTCGCTTCGCAGTGCCTGTATGCGCGCGATCGCCTGGAAATCGACAACGCCAGATACAACGTCAACGGCGGCTCGATTTCCATCGGCCATCCGTTCGGCATGACCGGCTCGCGGCAGGTGGGGCATCTGGTGCGTGAACTGCAACGGCGCAACCTGCGTTACGGCATCGTCACCATGTGCGTGGGCGGCGGCATGGGGGGCACCGGACTCTTCGAAGCCGTGCGCTGAGCCACAGGTGGGAGGGGTGCAACCGCTCCCACCGTTAAACGGCGCCGTATCCCAATTCGTGCACTTGCCCCTAGAATGGCCGCTCCTCCACCTCTGGTCTTTTTTGGGGCACTCATGCATATCTCTTCCGGCCGCTGGGTCTACGGTTTCTTCCTGACCCTGCTGACTGCGCTGCTGTGGGGCATTCTGCCGATCAAACTCAAGCAAGTGCTGCAGGTGATGGACCCGATCACTGTCACCTGGTTTCGCCTGACGGTGGCCGGCGGTTGCCTGTTCGTTTACCTGGCCGCTACCCGGCGCCTGCCCAGCCGCAAGGTGCTGGGTCCCAAGGGCGGTTGGCTGGTGGCCATGGCGGTGTGCGGGCTGGTGGGCAACTACGTGTTGTACCTGGTGGGCCTCAAGTTGCTCAGCCCCGGCACTGCGCAACTGGTGGTGCAGATGGGCCCGATCTTTCTGATGATCGCCAGCGTGTTCGTGTTCAAGGAGCGCTTCAGCCTGGGCCAGGTGATAGGGCTGGTGGTGCTGATCGTCGGGTTCGGGCTGTTCTTCAACCAGCGTTTGACGGATCTGCTGACCTCCCTCGGCGCCTACACCGCCGGTGTACTCACGGTACTGCTCGCCACCTCTATCTGGGTGTTCTACGCCCTGGGCCAGAAGCAATTGCTCACGGTGTGGAATTCGTTGCAGGTGATGATGGTGATTTATCTCTGCTGCGCCGCGCTGCTGACGCCCTGGGCGCATCCGTTGGAGGCCCTGCAACTGAGTACGCTGCAGGGCTGGCTGCTGCTGGCCTGCTGCATGAATACCCTGGTGGCGTATGGCGCGTTCGCCGAAGCGCTGGCCCATTGGGAAGCCTCGCGGGTCAGCGCGACTTTGGCGCTCACGCCGTTGGTGACGTTTGTTGCCGTGGCGCTGGCGGCGTGGCTGTGGCCCGATTATGTGCAGGCCGAAGAGATCAACGCGCTCGGCTATTTCGGCGCGGTGGTGGTGGTGCTGGGCTCGGCGGCGGTCGCCCTGGCGCCGTCATTGTTCGCCGGGCTCAAGGCCCGGCGACTGCGCATGACGTCTTAATGCCCCGCCTCCAGCATGTTCTCCGGCCGCACCCACTGATCGAACTCGGCGTCGGTGAGGTAGCCCAGGTCCAGCGCCGCTTGCCTTAGCGTCACGCCTTCGGCATAGGCCTTCTTGGCGATCTGCGCCGACTTGTCATAGCCGATATGCGGGTTGAGCGCGGTCACCAGCATCAGGCCGCGCTCCAGGTGCTCGGCCATTTGCCCGGCATCCGGTTCCAGCCCGGCGATGCAGTGTTCCTGGAAGTTGTTGCAGCCATCGGCGAGCAGGCGGATCGACTCCAGCAGGTTGTGGATGATCACCGGCTTGTACACGTTCAACTGCAAATGCCCTTGGCTGGCGGCCAGGCCGATGGTCACGTCGTTGCCCAGCACCTGGCAGGCCAGCATCGACAGCGCTTCGCACTGGGTGGGGTTGACCTTGCCCGGCATGATCGAGCTGCCCGGTTCGTTGGCCGGCAGTTTCACCTCGGCCAGCCCGGCGCGTGGGCCAGAACCCAGCAGGCGCAGGTCGTTGGCGATTTTCATCAGCGCCACCGCCAGGGTCTTCAGCGCGCCGTGCAGCGTCACCAACGGCTCATGGCCGGACAGCGCGGCGAATTTATTCGGCGCGGTCACGAAGGGCAGGCCCGACAGTGCGGCCAGTTCGGACGCAATCGCCTCGCCGAAACCCTGAGGCGAATTGAGCCCGGTGCCCACCGCCGTACCGCCCTGGGCCAGCTCGCACACGGCGGGCAGGGCGCTGCGAATGGCGCGTTCGGCGTAGTCGAGCTGGGCGATGAAGGCCGAGAGTTCCTGGCCGAAGGTGATTGGCGTGGCGTCCATCATATGGGTGCGACCGGTTTTCACCAGCTTCATGTGCCGTGCTGCCAGTTCCGCCAAACCGCCGGACAGCGTGGCGATCGCCGGTAACAGACGTTGATGCACCGCCTGCACGGCCGCGATGCTCATGGCCGTGGGGAAACAGTCGTTGGAGCTCTGCGAGCGGTTTACGTGGTCGTTGGGGTGCACGGGGCTCTTGCCGCCGCGGGTCTTGCCCGACAGCTCGTTGGCGCGCCCGGCGATCACTTCGTTGGCGTTCATGTTGCTCTGGGTGCCGCTGCCGGTCTGCCAGACCACCAGGGGGAACTGATCGTCGTGCTGGCCGGCGAGTACTTCGTCGGCGGCCTGTTCGATCAGGCGGGCGACGTCGGCGGGCAGGTCGCCGTTACGGTCGTTGACCCTCGCTGCGGCTTTCTTGATCAGGGCCAGCGCATGCAGGACCGCCAGGGGCATGCGTTGCTCGCCAATCGCGAAATTGACCAGCGAGCGTTGGGTCTGCGCGCCCCAATACGCGTCCTCCGGCACCTCGACGTCGCCCAGGCTGTCGGTTTCGATACGGCTCATCGTGCATCCTCCTTAATCCAGTCGTGATCGGTCAGTTTAGGCCCTGGCCGCCGCGATGGGTTCCACAAACTTGCATTTGTGCGACCGCGCCCCGTAAAACCAGGCCTCGCAAGGGGGTGGGGTTGAGCCGCGAGGTTTTTTAGGCGCAGAATGGTCGCCCTTGGGGTTTTACCTCGCCAGCTAGAAAGGAAACTCGATGACTCGTCTTCGTGCCATCTGTACCGCGGTTGCTCTGGTTTGCGCCAGCGGCCAGGTTTTTGCCGATACCGCCAGCCACAACGCCAGTGCCGAAGCGTTCCTGACCCTGGCCCATGCTGACAAGCTGGGTACCCCGGTGTACATGCAAGTGCAGCAAATGTTCGCCCAGCGTTTCGAACAGACCAAGGCACCCGCCGCCAAGCAATCGGTGCTCGACAGCTACCAGGCCAAGGCCAACGCCGCCCTGGACCAGGCTATCGGCTGGCCGAAGCTGAAGCCGGACATGGTCAAGCTCTACACCACCAACTTCAGCGAGTCCGAGCTCAAGGACCTGGTCGCGTTCTACCAGTCGCCCCTGGGCAAGAAAGTCCTGGAAAAAATGCCCCAGCTGACCCAGCAATCGGCCCAGATGACCCAGGCCAAGCTGGAAAGCGCCGTACCGGTGGTCAACAAGCTGCTGGAAGACATGACCAACGAGCTGGCGCCAAAAGCCCCCGCTCCGGCCAAGAAGAAGTAAGCAGCAATGACCATGCAACAGCGTATCGAAACGGCGCTCGCCGCCCTGGCCCCGGACCACTTGAGCGTGCTGGACGAAAGCCATATGCACAGCCGTGGGTTGCAGACCCACTTCAAGGCCGTGCTGGTCAGCCAGCAGTTCGCAGGGCTTAACCGCGTCAAGCGCCACCAGAAGGTCTACGCCACCCTGGGTGACCTGATGAGCGAATTTCATGCGCTGGCGCTGCACACCTACACGCCCGAAGAATGGGCGACCATCGACGCAGCGCCGGCCTCGCCGACCTGCGCCGGCGGGCACGCGTAAAAAGTGGCGGGCTTCAACCGGTACTCACCGGCTGGAGCCCGCATACGCGGCTACCGCCATTCCCCGTACAGGCTCCCTAGGCTCAGGTGACCATTGTGTCATTGGGGTCATGAGTCCATGTCTGCTTCACTGCATCGCAACACCCCCTCGCTGACGGCGTTCGACTCGCGTGGTCTGACGGTCCGCACCATTGCCTATCACCGTGCCACGGCCCAGGCGGCCCCTGCGCCGCGAGTGAGTCGTCGCGTCCACAGCGCCAGCGGTCTGGTGCTGGAACAGTGGGACCCGCGCCTGCATGCCTTGCGCCAGCGCGAACCACGCACCGTGCCCAATCAGCAGTTTGTCTACAGTCTGTCCGGCACGGTGGTGCGCCGACAGGACGTCGACGCCGGCCTGCGCCTGCTGCTGTCCGCGCCTGGCGGGCAGCTGGTGCAGGCCTGGGATGGGCGCGGTGCCCATCAGCGGCATGAATACGACACGCTGCAGCGCCCGGTGGCGGTCTACGAGCAGGCCGCCTCGCAGGCGCAGCCGCGTTGCGTCGAGCGGTTGGTCTACGCGGCGCCGACGCTCGACCACCAGGCGCTCAACCGCAGCGGTCGCCTGGTGCGGCATGCCGATCCGGCCGGCACCCAGCTGTATGACGCCTATGGCATCGACGGACAAGTGCTGAGTCAGACTCGGCGCTTTCACGCGGGCGCCCTTGAGGTCGACTGGCCCCAGGCTGTCACCGAGCAGGACGCGCAGCTACAACCCGAGGCCTACACCACGCGCTGGCGATTCGACGCACTGGGCGCCACCCTGGAACAGATCGACGCCAAGGGCAACGGTCGGCAATTTCTGTATGGGGTCGATGGTCTGCTGCAAACCAGCAGCCTCAGCTTCAAGGGCGGCGCGCAAAAAGCGCTGCTGCAACGCCATGTCTACAACGCCGCCGGCCAGGTGCAATCGGCGCTGCTGGGCAACGGCGTTCAGCGCGAAGCGCACTACCGCGCCGAGAATGGTCGCCTGCAGCGGCTGACGGCGTATCGCACGGCGGCGCGGCGGACGGCCTTGCAGGACCTGCACTACGTCTACGACCCGGTGGGCAATGTGCTGGGCCTGCGTGATCAGGCGCAACCGACGCAATGGCGGCACAACACTCAAGTCGACGCGGTGAGCCGCTATACCTACGACTCGTTGTACCAGCTCACCCAAGCCACGGGCCGCGAAAGCGCGGCGGCCAGTGTCGGCCCGCGCTTGCCGCCGCGCCTGACATTCGGTGCTACCGACGACGGCTTGTGGCGCACTTACACCCAACAGTACGCCTACGATGAAGGCGGCAACCTGACGCGGTTGCGGCATACGCCATCGAGCGGTGTCGGCTATACCCGCACGTTGCAGGTGGCGGCCGACAGCAATCGCGCCGTGGCTGGCGACAGGCCCACACAGGGATTCGATGCCAACGGCAACCAGCAGGAACTGGCCCAGGGGCAGGCGATGCAGTGGAATGTGCGCAATCAGTTGGCCGGGGTCACGCAGGTAGCGCGCGAGGATGGGCCGGCCGACGACGAAGTCTACGTTTACGCCAGTGACGGCCAGCGCGCGCTCAAGCTCAGTCGACAGCAGGTCGGCGGGCAGCGCCGCACGACGCGGGTGTATTACCTGCCGGGACTGGAGATCCGCCAGAGCGCGCAGCGCCATCTGAATGTGGTGCGCCTTGAGCTGGCGCTGTGCACGGTCGAGGTTCTGCAATGGGAACACGGGCGCGAGCCGGGCGACCGTCATGAGGCGCTGCGTTTTTGCCTGGCCGACCATCAGTCCAGTCACAGCCTCGAGCTGGATGAGCAGGCACAAGTGCTCAGCCAGGAGAGCTACTTTCCCTACGGCGGCACCGCCTGGTGGGCGTCGCACAGTGCCGTCGACGTGCGCGACAGGAGCCGCCGCTATTGCGGAAAGGAGCGCGATGCCAGCGGCCTGTACTACTACGGTTTTCGCTATTACGCACCGTGGTTGCAGCGCTGGATCAACCCCGATTCGATCGCCGAGCAGGGCGGATCGAACCCCTACCGGATGGCCGCCAACAACCCGGTGACTTTGGTTGATTTCATGGGCCTGCAGCCGGCCAGCGCCGAGAGCACGCGCATCCTCGGCGGGCTTATCCTCCTCGCAGCATTTATTTTTGTGGGCCTGGGCGTCGGCGCGTTGCTGGGCAATGCCGCCACCGGTGCCGCCGTGGGTGGGCTGGTGGGCGGTGTGCTGTTTGGCACCAGCCGTTACGCTGGTTACCGGCAACTGCAACCGCAGGACCAGAACACGCAGGCGCAGGAGGCGCTGTTTGCCCAGTCGGTCGCGGAAATGGCGCTCACACTGGCGCAACAGGCCAGTTTGAGTCACGAAGAAACGGCGCGGTTGGTCAACTTCGCCTATGAGCGTCGGCACGCTGAAGAGGGTGTTTCGATCTACCTGTCAGCCCGTGAAGAACGCATCTATGGCTATGTGGGGCCGGTGGAAGAAAGCGCGCAAGCCGACAGGGCTCTGAAGGAAAGTCGCAACCCCGTCCCGGAGCTCAAGCGTATGGGCTACAGCGCCATTGTGCTGCGCGGGCCGGTCAGGGAGGCGTTGGCCGCCGGCGGTAAATCAGGCGCTGCCAGTGCCTTCGAGGTCGGCCCGACGATCCAGGCGAGCGGTGCCGGGCGCCGGATGCGCAAGCCGGGCGCGACGTTGCCCGGCGTGGCGTCGACGGCCAGCAGCGCCGGTCTGCCGATGATGCAGATCGACAGCGGCGCCGTCGCCGATGTCGACCCCGTCAGCCGCGCCGGTCGCAGCATCGCCCTCACGCTCAGCCACTTGCGCGAGCGGCGCTTTGGTGCGGTCCATTGGCACCAGCACCAGGATCGCCTGTGGTCCGCCGACCTGCACGGCTATGCCGCCGCACGGGGGCGCGGCGCTTACCGCCTGATGGTCAGCCACCTGGGCGGCAGCCGGTACCGCGTCGAAGGCGTGCGCCAGCCCCATCGGCGCTGAGCCCTGGGGGCGGGTCAACCGTCGGCGGCGGTGTCGTTTTCATCTTCGCTGACGGTGTACCAGGCCCAATAGGTGGTGCGCTTGAGCGTGCCGTCGGCGTTGAGGGTCTGCACCACGCGGCCGGCCGCGTCGTAGGTGTGCTGGTCGCACAGCCCCCCGGTGCGCAGCGACGCGTCATTGATGTAGCCGTGCCGGTCGGCGAAATAGGGCCGGTAGACGCGCATCGGCTGGCCCCGCAGGTTGTACTCCACCCGCTCGCTGACGCGCCAGCGCGGGTTGGCGTCGACCTCCCGGATGCGCTGGTTGTGCAGGATCAGCGTGCCGTCGACCGCCACGGCATAGGCCGGACCCGGTTCGGTTTTGTGCTTGCTCTGCAGTGCGCGTCCAAAGCCGTCCCAGTGACTGAGCAGCAGGCGAACCTGCCTGGCCGGATCGTCGGGGTAACGATCGGCCTGCAGCGTCAGGCAGTGCACCGGTTCGCGATGCGCCTGGCTGATCAGCCGGCTCAATAGTTGTTGATCCTGGCTGGCGGTCGACAGGCTTTTTTGCAGGCGCAGCCGCGCGGTTGCGCGGATCTGTCCGCCGGGCAACAGGTAGTGCTGGCTCACCCATTCCGGTCGCAGGTCGGCCTCGGCAAGGGTGCCCATCCAACTGAAAGGCGCGTACACCCAGGCGCTGGCGGCGTTACCCAGCGCGGCCTCGGGCGCTTCGATCACCTGCGCGATGGGCGCTGGCTGCGCGGCTTCGGCGGACGACAAGGGGGCGAAACCCGTGGCCGTGCCGGATTCGTGGCCGTAGACACTGCTGGCCAGGACCCGTCCGAACCCGTCGTAGCGCACTTCCTGCACTGTGCCGTTGGGGTCCACCCACGTGAGCGGCTGCAACAGCCGATAGTCGTAAGTGGCGCGGGTCACGCAGCTGTCGGCCTGGGTCACCTGGCGCACGTGGCAGCCGTACGCGTCGTATTCCAGCGTGGTTTCGCCCAAGGATTGGGTCAGGCGCCAGCTGCGCAGGCGGCAAAAGCGCTTGGCATTGAGGTAGCGCGCAAACCGCCTGCGCACCGACCACAGTTCCGGCGGTGCGTTTTGCTCTGCGGCATTGGCGAAGAAAAACACTGCCATGGGCTGGTAGCCAAGGTGCTGCAACTGCGCCTGACGGTCCCAGGCCGGTTGGCCCGGCAGCGTGGGAATATGCGCGTAGGCCTGCAGGGCGTCGGGGCCCAGTTCGGCGCTTTCCAGGTAATCGCTCAGGGCATGCACGGTGGCGACGCCCGCGTCCAGCGTGCGGCCCTTGCCGCCGGGTTCGCGGTAGCGCTGCACCGATAAGCCGCTCAATTGCCGAGGCGCCTGCGGCCCCAGCGGCCCGCTGTGCCGGTCGATAAACCTTTCGTAGCTGACGGTCGCGGGGGCGAGGCCCGAGGGCCATTCGCCCTTGGGCAGCGTCCAGGCATTGCTGCGCTGGCGGTAGGGCAGGCCCAGGCGCCATTGATCCGGCCGAGGGAGGTGAATCCACTGCGCCAGGGTTTCGCTCAGGTAATAGTGCTGTTGCGCCGCGTCGTGGGTCTCGCGCCACCACTGGTGTGCGTGAGCATCGCTGAGCTGCACGGGTGGGGCATCGGTGGCGGTCTTGCGCCGCGCGTGATGCAACGTGACGCTGTGCACCAGGCTGCCGTACGCATCCCAGCGCAGGTTGAGCTGGTGTTGACACACCGGGTCGTCGGGCACGCGCTCGTAGTGACAGTCCAGGGTTTCCAGCCTCAGCGGCAGCAGTCGCGCCCAGGCTTGTGCGCCATGCGCCGGGGCCAGCCGGCGCACCATGTAGCGGTGCTGCTGCACGGACAACGGCACCCCGTCGGCGGCGTCGAGGGCGAACACTTCGACCCGCAACGGCAACCCCCGAAGTGCGTAGGCGGCCTCGCGTTGTTGCTGTGGGGTGGGCGGGGTGATCAGGCTGTCGTGGTGATCGGTGGGCTGCATCGCATCGGGCGTGGTGTGCCGCCCGATCAGCGTGGGGCCTGGCGTGATGGCGTGGGGGTCGTGCTGGCTGTAATCGTCGCGCGGCATGTCGAGTGATTGGCCGGTGTGAAACCAGCGTTTGCTCAGCAGGCCGCCGGGCGCAGCGTCGCTGTCGCGTTGCAGCACCAGGCCGAAGCCGTTAAAGGCGCGTTCCTCGGGCGCGTAATACGCCTGCCGATAGCTCAGGCGCTGGGTCAGCGTGTTGCCGGTGATTTCGTCGTGCTGCACCTGCTGTTTGACCACATCGATAACGAACGGCAGCCGGCAGCGGGCGCGCAGGCCGTTAGCCTGGCGCTGATGTTTTTCATCCAGCCATTCCTGAGCGCTGCTGCGGTAGGTGAGCCGGGAGACGGTGCCGAGGTTGTTGCAGGTGTAGCGCAGCAAGCCGGGGCGGGTATCGAAAAAGTCGTAGCACCAGTGGCGCGGGCGCGGGTGCATGACACTGACTACCAGGCTGACGAAACCCTGGCCACGCAGGTCCGTCAGGCTGACCTGGCACAGGTCGTCGTGCCGTACCCCGGCCGGCCACGGCAGCACCAACGGTGTGGCGGCGAAGCCATTGCCGCGCTGGTTGAGGTAGATGCGCACCGCGTCCGGCGTCAGGTACAGCAGGTCATTGGCGCCGCCGCCGTCCAGGTCGGCGAGCAGCACATTGGCCGCCTTGAACGCGGTGTGCCGAAATGGCAACGTGGCCAGTACCCGACCCTTGCCGAAGCGCCCGCAGCCCAGGTTCGGCCAGCACTCGATCCGGTCATGGCGGATGCGCACCAGGTGCGGCTGCCCGCTGCCGAGCACATCGCTGAACCCCACCCACTCGCTGGCGCAGGGCCGCAGACTGGGCAAGTCATCACCGTCGATGGCATGCGCCAGGTCGACGCCCGCCGCGAAGCCTTTGGCTTGCCGATTGGCATACAGCCGCACACTGCGCGGGCCTACCAGGGCCAGGTCGGCCACGCCGCTGCCCAGCAGGTCGGCGAATACCGCATCGGCGTGCAACAGCTCCACCGGGATGGCGTCGAACGGCACAAACCGCGCCGAGTGCGGGCCGAGCCTGAAGAAACCGGCCATGCCCGGGCGTGCCACTACCCACTCCGGGCAGCCGTCACCGTCCACGTCCAGCAAGGCCTGGAACGTCGACTCGCCGGCCGGGTTGATGGGCAGCGCCTGGGCCGGACCATAGGTGACGGCGTCGGCATCGGCGGGGTCGTCGGCCCGCTGCGGCGCGCTGTAATACCAGGCGTGAGCGGTGCGGTACAGCATCCCCGGTACGCCTTCGCCATAGAGGTCCACCAGTTGATAACGGTGACTGTCGTTCAAACCGGGGAAATCCTCAAGCGGCCGATAGCGCGCGCTGTCCAGTTTCAGTGTGCTGCCCTGATACAGGCATTCCTGCGGCGGCAGGCAGGTGAGGTTGCCGTGGGCATCCACCGCCTGTTCGTGCACGGCCATCAGTTGGTTTACCCCGTTGCGACTGAGGTGATGCTCCAGCAGCAGACGCCGCACCAGGACCGGTTCGGGGCCCATGCCTGGCTCGTCGGGAAAGGCATGAAACATCATGACTTGCCGGCACAGGCGCAAGGTGCGCTGTTCGAACCCATAGGCATAACGGGAGAAGGGATCGGCGCGCGGCGTCCACGCGTGCAGCGGCGCGTAGCTGGGGCGCTGATCGAAGGCGTCGGTGCGCTGCCCATAGTCGAACAGCAGGTGAAAGTGCCAGGCGTGGCGGGTGAAGTCGTCGCTCTTGAGCAGGTACGGCGCTTCTTGTTCCCGGGCGGTGGCGTTGCCGTAGTAAACGCTGTGCAGGTAGCGCTGGGCGCGGCTGTCATGGGGGAAGGTGCGGCTATCGGTCTCGGCCTGGTACCGGTAGCCGATATGTTCGCCGTGGGCATTCAGGCTTTCTTCCAGCAGCCATTGCGCGACATGGTGCGGTTGCTCGGGGTCGGCGATCCGCGCGATCGGGGTCTTGCCGTACAGGTGCTGGCTGCCGTCGCTGGCCTGTACCCACCAGAAGCCGGCGCCGTCGAGGGCCGAGCACCAATGCTCGATGCGCGAGAAGTCGCTCTCCACGCGTGGGAAGTGGCGGGTCACGGTGTAGGTCGTGCCCAGTGGCACCTGGTTGAAGGTGTCGCGCTGGGTGCGCAGCGGCGTGCCATCGGCAGTGCATTCGGGCATCCATGCCTGGGCGTCCGGCCCCAGCAGCGTGTCCGCTTCGGTGTAGGTCGGCACGCCGCGACGGCTGCAGCGTGTGACGGCCGCCACGGCAACCGTCCAGCCGAAGCCGAACGCGCTGTTGCCGGCATCGCTGCGGTAGGTGAGGGCCAGGGACGGTGCGTAGCCACGGCCGGCGCTGATCGGTAACGCGATCTCGAAACATGCGGCACCGTCGGCGCCGACCGGGGCCCAGCCTTTGGCGGCGCCTTGCGGGGCGGTGGCGGTGGTCGGCGGCGCCGGCAGGGGCGATAGATCGGTAGACGGATTCATGCGTCACTCCCTGCCGGCCGAGCGGTGTAGCGCAGGTGAAAGATGATGTCGGTGATCGACGCCAGCAAGTCTTTCTGGCGCTGCGGATGGGGAAAGTCCAGGCGCCAGGACGACACCGCGCCGGTGTACTCGAAGGGCAGATAGCGCGGGTCGTTGTCGAAGGTGAGCGTGAACAGGCCGTTGTCATCCAGCCCGCGCGACAGTGCGATTTGCTGGCGCGCGCGCCATTCGGTGCGCGTGCCGCCGCCGGCAACGTTCAGCTCGTTGCGGGTCTGGGTCAGCGTGGCCTTGAGGTCCTCGAACGGCCCCAGTGTGCCGGGCAGCGACACGCTGACGTGCTTGATGCGACGCAGCACGTGGCCGGGGTAGTCCTCGTCGAACACAGCCTGGGGCAGCTCGAAACACAGGCTGCCGTGCTGCATCAGCGCGGCCTTGTGATCGTCCCAAGTCTGGCCGCTGAGAGGCGCGCCGGCCTGCGGGATGATGACCGCGCACGCGATCAGGCGATCGCGCAGCGACACGGTTTTGGTGATCTCCAGCTCGCGGGGCGTGTGTTGCAGGTAGGCCGCGTTCATGCTGATCAGGTTGAGCTTCATGGCTTCAGCGCTCAGCAGGCCTTGTGAGGCCTGCCGCCAACTGTCGCCCTGAAAGAACCGGCGGTCTTCGGCGGTTTCGTACTGCCAGCAGGCTTCGGCCGCCAGGCACAACGAGTGCGCGCTGTCATGCAGGGCGTAATAGAACGTCGCCAATTGCGAATTCAGCCACTGATACAGCTGCGCCCTGGAGACGCGCGTACTCAACAGTTGATAGGCCGACTGCGCGTGGGCCAGGGCGGTGCGGGCGCTGCGCAGTTGCAGGCGGGTGGCTTTTTCCTGCTCGGCCTGGGCCTGCAGCAGGGCGTCGATCTGCGCCAGTTCCAGGCGCGCCTGTTGGGCGGCGTGGGCCCAGTCCTCGGCACGGCGGTTGAACTGCTCGGTGCGGTCCAGGTCGTTCGCGGTGGCGCGGGCGCGGTTGGCCTCGCCTTGGGCAAAGGCCTGATAGCTGTGGAACAGACCCTCAAAGCGCATGCCGCCGAACGAGGTGCCGAAGATGTTCGGCGCGAGCATGGCCGCACCGGCGCCGACGCCGGCAATCGCCACTTTGCGCTCCCACGCGGCGCTCTCAAGATAGCGTCGGCCGGCGGCGGTTTCACCGGCGCTGCTGCCTTCGTCGAGGCGATGGGCAAGGAAGTCCAGGCGCGCCTTGACCACCGCGCGGCTGCGTTGCAGGGCGTGGGTGTTTTTCTCGTCGATCATCAGCGCCTGGGCCTGTTGGGTCACCACCAGTCGGGCCAGCTCCCAGGCATTCTGCTGCTGCACCTCCAGCAGGTGCGCCTGCTCTTTGCGTTCGATCAGGGTGAGCAATGTGCTGCCGAACTGCGCCAGGCTGTCGACCGCACTCAGGGCGTGCGCGGCCATCACCTGGAAGCGGTAATGCCCGACTTCCGGGCGCATCGGCATATACCCCTCGATGCCCACGGCGGCACCCTCGGCCCGTCGCGCGAGCAGGTCGGCGGGCGCTATCGGCGCGGCGAACAGCGGCTGGCGTAACGGCTTTGCAGTGATGTCCAGGTGATTACGCAGCCCATGCAGGCGGCTGTCCAACGTGTCCCAGCGCGCCACCTGTTGCGTGTTCAGCGGCCGGAGCAGGTAAGCGCTGTCGGTGAGCCATGTGCGCTGGCCGAACGTCCCGCACTGACGCAAGAGTGTGCGGTGCTGCTCGGGCGAGTGCTCCCGTTCGCGTATCGCCGTGGCCGGCGTGTTGGCCAGGCTAGCCAGGGTGCGCGGAGTCCAGCTGTCGGCGCGGGTCAGCGTCGGGCGCGGGCCGAGCAGGTTCTGCGCCTGGATATACCAGAGCTTGGCTTCAGCCAGGCTGTCGGGGCTCAACTGGCGATAGGCCGCGTCGCCACGGTTGATCAGGATGTCGACGTTGAGCAAGTGCAGCGCCTTGCGCAGATAGCTGGGGAAACTGAGGGCCAGGTAATGGGGACTCTGCGGATGCTGGCAGGCGTAGCTCAGTTCCATGGGGGCCGTCGCCAGGATGCGCAGTGTCCCGGTGTCCGGCCGGCGTGGGTCGAACAGCGCATGCAGCCAGCGCTCGGCCTCGGCGTATTGCTGTTGCTGGTGCAGACGCTGGGCCAGGGTCCAGGGCAAATAGATAAACAGTTCGCGCACGCAGTGGCCATGCGCGCCTTGGAAGTCGCTCGGTTGCGGCGCCGCCCCGGCAAGTCGTGCCAGGCTGCCTGCAGACAGTTGTTCAAGACCGGCGCCGGCCTGGCTGAATACGCGGCTGGCCAGCCGACTGGTGAGTGGGATCGACGGCAGAGCCGGCTTGAGGCTCGCGGAAAAGTCGATGAACTCGCTGGGTTCGCCGGTTTCCTCGTGCACGCGTTGAACACGCGGAGAATGGGCCGGGTCGTCGATACTCTGCGTCTGGCTCAGGGTGCAGGTGACGGCCTTGAGCGCATAGCCCAGCACGCGCGCGCCGTTGCCCAGGCTCTCCAGGGTGATGACGCCATGGATCAACGTGACGGCCGAGGTCGGTTGCCCGTCAGGGAGTTTTATGCGTGCCGTCGCGACATGCCCGGCGGGCAACTCCGGTGCCGAGCCCGACAGGCTTTCATGTTCGGTGTCGATAAAGTTGAGGATATGCATGGTGTTGTTGCCGACGGCCTGCGGCGTGGGCAAGTCCTTGAGCCTGGACTGCATGATCACGTGGCGATAGAGGCGGATCGGGGTGGACGCGCTGCTGTACACCAGCCTCAGGTCATTGACGAAATGCAGCTTCCTGCTGGACGAGTCGTCCCCCGGCAATAAGTAGCCGCTGTAGCGATCCAGGATCGCCAGAACGTTGTCCTGGGCATGGGCATAAAGGTGAAGAAAGGCATTTTTGTTGATGAACTTGCCTTCCAGTGAATACCTCGTGACATTCCTGTCGGCGGTTTTTTCGGCGCGCAGCGTGTCGGCCTGGCCCGACAGGGTCAACAGCATGCTGCCCTGGTCGTAGATGGCATTGGCGAAGGTCTTGCCGGTCTTGGGGTTTTTGAAAAACAGCGCGTAGTGCGTGACATCCAGTTCCGAGACGAGCCCGCTGTTCAGGACGATGGCCGAGCCACGGCTCAAGGCGACGTCTTCCCTGGCCGCGTCATGCATGGCCGACTCGGTGACCAAATGGATACTCGCCTCACCGTGCCGGGTTGTCAGGTTGATGCGATAGGTCTGCAGGAAACTCCTGGCGGTTTTCGAGCTGAAAACCAGCTCGTGGGTGATCGGGTCAACTGTCGTATGGGGGCTGTCGGCGGTCAGGATGTCCTGGCTGCGGTATTCGAAATTCCAGTCTTTCACCGGCGGCGAGGTGTCCGGGATCAGGGCCAGCACCGGCAGCGCGGGGTCCTGCGCCACGCTGGCTTTGAATTGCAGGTTGCCGTGGTTGATGTCGAAGAACAGGCCGAAATAGCGATGGGCAAAGGGCGTCAGCAAGACGCTGGAAAACACGTCGTCCTCGTCGGGGCCGCCAAGCAGCGCGGTTTGCAAGGGCGTGTTCTGCGTTGACTCGTAGGCTTCCAACAGGCGAATGGTCTCCAGCGCAACGGCCGAGCCCGGCACGATCTTGTAGCGTCCGGGGCTGCCGGCGGATGCCACGACTTTCACTCCCAGCGTTTGATCGACACTCACCGCCTGGAAGAACTCTCCCGGCTGTTCGCTGCCATGGTTGAGGGTGTTGGCGCGTATGCCGAGGAACAGGCTATGGGGCGTGCGGCCGTCGACCACCGCGATGGTCTGCGTGATGCCGGTGAGCTGCGCGCGGGTCAGCGCGTTGACGCCGCGGGTGACGCAATGCTCCTCCAATGCCGTGTGCGGCACGCTCCAGCTGCCATCGAGCTTCTGATAGGAAAAGCACAGGCGAAACTTCACGAACCGGCTGTTGAGCCATTCGGTCTGGCGCTGTTGTTGCTCTTCATCGTCATCCTCGCCATTGCCGTTTCCCGTTACCTGCGCGGCGTGGTAGGGCGCCGGCTTGATGCTCTCGGCCCACGCGATAAACAGCCGGTTGTTGAACCGCACCGGGCGAATGCTGTGGGCGGGGGTGTCGGCGCAAAAAGCCAGGTTGATCGGCTTCCAGTCAGTCCAGGCCAGCGGCGCCGGTGTGTCGGGGCGGGCGCTGGAGCGCTTGGACAGGTCGAGCGAACGCCAGTAGTAAAGGTTGTCGCTGGCGGATTTGCCGACGAAGTAATAGGTGGTGGTATCCAACTGCCGCACATCGCCGTCGATGTAGCCATTGAGCGTGTGCAGGGTGGCGATGGCTTCGAACCGCGACAGGTAGCCTTGCACGGCGTTGTGCACCGTGGCCGGCTGCAGGCGGTGCTGGTTGAGGTCGGCTTCCAGTTGTTCGAAGCTGGCGCTCTTGTCTTCGCGCAGCGCCGGGTCGAGGAAGTTGTGCGGTTGATAGCGCAACTGCTGGGTGGCGCGCCACAACGGGTAAGTGCGCAGGCTGTCGTGCCAGGCCTGGCTTTCATCCGCTGACGGGCCCTGGGTTTCGTAGCCGGGTTCCAGGCCGCCGTGGATACGGTTGATGTAATGCTGCAGGCTGGTTATCGCACTGGCCACCGGGCTGCTGGGCACGGCCTGGCTGACTTGTACGTCCAGCAGCCAGTAGTCGTACAGGTCGTTGGGGGTGCGCAGCGCGGCTTTCAATGGCGCGCTGACGCAGTGCGCCAGGTAGAAGCCCAGCATGGCATCGCGGTGGGCTTGGTTGAGGGTGCTGTCGAGGGTCTCTGACATCGTCATTCCTTGAGTCCTGGGTGGGTGCGGCCGTCAGTGACGCGCGGCGATAACCGCTTCGCCCACCGCTTTCCATTGGTTGAAATCGCTGGTACTGGTCAGCTCGCTCGCGTCCAGCAGGGTCTGGCTGGACAGGCGGGTAACCGCGCACGCCTGTCGGCAGCGCATCACCCAGTCCAATTGGTCCATGGCCGTCACGCGGCCGGCGGGCAGGGTGTCGGTGAGCACCCGCAGCTCCGTTTCGCTCCAGCCCAGCCAGTGACTGAGCCGCTCGTCGGCGGCTTGAGCGTCGTGGTGGTTGGCGGCCTGGAAGAACGCCAGCAGGCGCTCCTGGGTCAGGCCGCAGGTATCGCAGCAGTCTTTGAAGCGCTGCAGCAGATAGAGCGTGCCCAGGTTCAGTTCCAGCGGCGTCGAGGGCGTCAGGTGGCTGTCCAGCCAATGCGGGTTAAGCAACCACTGCCGCAGGCTCGCGCCGTTCACCGGCAGCGCCAGCAGCGTGGTGATATCCGGGGCCAGCAGGATCAGGTGCTTGAGCACAACCGGCTGTTTCAGCGTGTTGAGGTGTTGGTTGTAGTACAGCGTCAGCTCGCGGCTATAAGGGGCTGGCACCGGGTTGTCCAACAGCCGTTGAATGCACAGGCGCAGGCTTTGGTCGGCGAGACGTTGCAGCCACGGCACCAGGATTTCCCTGGCTTGGCGTTTCAATGCGGCGTCCTCGGCCGGCGTGCGGCTCAGGGTCAGGGCGTCGATCGCGTGGGCCAGCGCAAGCGTCGGCTGCCAGGGTTGGGAAAGGTCCGGCGCCGGGCCGAGCGCCTGGGCCAGCACCCCGGCCCATTCGATGGCGGCCAGGTTGTCCGCGACGCCAGGTTGCGGCAGCGACAACGCCGCCAGTTGGCGGGTGGACGGCAGCTCGTAAGGCGGGCGCTGCAGCAACTCGACCCAACGTGCCAGGGCCGGGTTATCGGTGTCCGCCTCCAGCAGCAGGCGCTGGCGCAGTTGGGGCACGCTGGTGTGACTGTCGTTGAGCCAGGTGACGGCCCAGTCCAGTTGCATCAGCACATCGAGGAAATCCGCCGCGCCGTGGCCTTCGACGTGCAGGGTGGGGCGCGTGAGGGTGGTCCAGGTTGAGGGGCCCAGCAGGTCGGCCAATTGTTTGCAGTGCCACACCGACAGGCCGAAGGTGCGCGCGATATGCGCCTGCCGGTACAGCGCGGTATAGGTCGCCAGGTTGCGCAGCACTGGAGTCGGACTGGCGTCGATCAGCAGTTGCAGCGCCTGGGGGGTGTCGTTCAGTTGCAGCGCGGCGCACAGCTGTTGTCGGGTGGCTGCGTCGAAGGGTTGCTCGTCCAATGCCAGGGCGTGCGCGCCCACCGTGGTGCGGTTGAACACCTGGTCGAACAACGGCTGGGCCGGGGCGCTGGCCTGCAGCGGCAGGCGGTCCAGCCACGCACCGAATTCCAGCGGCGTCAGCGTGTAGCGTCGCGCCAGGTAGCGATACACCCCGAGGGCGCGCAGGGTGGCGTGGCGGATGCGCAGTTGGGTGTTGGCCGGCTGTTCACACGCCATGGCACTGACGAGCAAGGTGTCGAGTTCGGCAAACGGCAGGTCGAACCCTTGTTGCAGGCGGATCATGCGCTGCAGGCGGTCGAAGTGTTCGTCTGAAGCGTTGAGCAACTGCGCGGCGTTGCCCGTCAACGTCAGCGGCCGTTGGCCGCCACCGTTGATATAGCGCGCGCCGTAAGTGGGCAGCGACCCGTGCCGGGCCGAGGGCGAGGCATATGGGGCGAAGCGTTCCTGTGCCAGCAGCGCCTGCAGCCGGGCGGTGTCCATTGCGGTGGCGTCGAGCAGCGCCTGCAGAGTCGGCGGCGGGCCTGCCTGTCGGGTGACCGGGTCCAGCGCCTGGCCGAAACAGGTTTCAAACAACGTGCTGCCGCCCATCGGTGGCTGCAGCAGGAGCGTGTGTTGACCGGGGTTCAGTTCGTTCATCAGGCAGTGCACATCGGCGTTGCGCGCGCGCACCGTGGCGTAACCTGCAATGCCGGCGGCGTCGAAGGGCAGGCGCCGGCTGATCCGGTAGTTCAATTCGCCAAGGCTATACCCGGTGCCCGCCAGCCCCAGGCGAACCTGGGCGTGGTGATGGTGATACGGCAGCGCCAGCGGATAGTGCCGGGTGCTGAGCAGGCGATTGAGGTGTTGGCCGGGATGATGAAGCGTGATCTGCCGGCGCAGCAGCTCATCGACCAACGTGAGCAAGGGCCGTTCGGTAAAGGTGCTGTCGTGGTCGATCAGCAGGGTTTCCAGGTCCGGGCGCCGCTGGCCCAGGGGGATTTTGTCCTGGGTGCCCGTGCCGTTTTTCTCAAGTTGCAGGGCGAATAGAAACAGCGTGCGCAGGTAGGCCACCGGCGAGTCGAGCGCGGCTAGGGCGTCGGGGGCGCAGGCGTTGGCCCAGTCTGTCTCAGGCTGGCCGGTAATGCCGGACGCCAGCGCGCGTTTGTCGCGTGCCGGGGCTGACACTGAATGGTCCGGCTGCAGGTCGTGCAGCCATTGCAGCTGAGTGGCGTAGGCCAGCGCGGTGTCGTAGGCCTGGGCGCCATCGTCATCGTTGCAGCGGCCCAGTCGGCCGATGAAGTCGGCGCGGGGCAGACGCACAATGTCAAAGACGCTGGTGATGCCGAGTTGATGCAGGGCCGTGCAGAAGTCGACCTTTCCCTCGCCGGGAGGGACGGGCCGTTCTACCAGTCTGGCCAGTAGCGGACTGCTTGAAGTGAGCATGAAGACGGTCTTCCAGTGCGCCCACAGGTGGATCCAATGGGCAACGCCAGACGCTATCACGCAGGTTTCGGTGCCGAGGTCGGCCAATGCCGCGCGGGTGTCGAGGAAATATCGGCGACTGAGTGTCGATGCGGCGTCGCCAGGGTTTTGCTAGAATGCGCGCCGCGCGCCCCGGCCCGCTTTTTTATGTATCCGGTTCACCCTTTACGAGGGTAGCCACCTGGAGAAAACACCCATGACTCAACCGATTGTCGTGGCGGCACTGTATAAGTTCGTCACCCTCGAAGATTACGTCGCCCTGCGCGAGCCCCTGCTGCAGGCAATGGTCGACAACGGCATCAAAGGCACCCTGCTGATCGCCGAAGAAGGCATCAACGGCACCGTGTCCGGCAGTCGCGAAGGCATCGACGGCCTGATCGCCTGGCTGAAGACCGACCCGCGCATGGTCGACCTCGACCACAAAGAGTCGTACTGCGACGAGCAGCCGTTCTACCGCACCAAGGTCAAGCTCAAGAAAGAAATCGTGACCCTGGGCGTCGAAGGCGTCGACCCTAACAAGCAGGTCGGCACCTATGTCGATCCTAAGGACTGGAACGCGTTGATCAGCGATCCGGACGTGCTGTTGATCGACACCCGCAACGACTATGAAGTGTCCATCGGCACCTTCGAAGGCGCGATCGACCCGAAGACCACCAGCTTTCGCGAGTTTCCCGACTACATCAAAGCCCACTTCGACCCGGCCAAGCATAAGAAGGTCGCGATGTTCTGCACCGGCGGCATTCGCTGCGAGAAGGCTTCAAGCTTCATGCTCAGCGAAGGCTTCGATGAGGTGTATCACCTCAGGGGCGGCATCCTCAAATACCTCGAAGAGGTGCCCCAGGCAGAAACCAAATGGCAGGGCGACTGCTTTGTGTTCGACAACCGCGTGACCGTGCGCCACGACTTGAGCGAAGGCGACTACGATCAATGTCATGCCTGCCGCACACCGGTGAGCGTGGAAGACCGTGCATCCGAACACTATGTGGCCGGCATCAGTTGCCCGCATTGCTGGGATAAGCTGCCGGAGAAAACCCGTCGCAGCGCCATCGACCGGCAAAAGCAGATTGAATTGGCCAAGGCCCGCAATATGCCGCACCCGATTGGCTACAACTACAAGCAAACCCCTTCCGAGGCCTGAGCCATGTCCGCGCGCCTGCTCTATGTAATGGACCCGATGTGTTCCTGGTGCTGGGGCTTTGCCCCGGTGGCGCAGGCACTGGTAGAGCAGGCCCAGGCGGCCGGCGTCGACGTGCACCTGGTGGTGGGCGGCCTGCGCACCGGCAGTGGTGCGGCGCTGGAGCCGACCACGCGGCGCTATATCCTTGAACATTGGCAGGCGGTCACCGAGGCCACCGGGCAGCCGTTCAAGCGCGAAGGGGCGTTGCCCGACGGTTTTGTGTATGACACCGAGCCTGCGTGCCGTGCCATCGTTACCGCCCGCAGCCTGGCGCCGGATTGCGCGTGGACATTGCTGGGGCTGATCCAGCGGGCCTTTTATGTCCAGGGGCGCGACGTGACCCTGGCCAAGGTGCTGGTGGAACTGGCCGAACAAGCCGGCATCCCGCGAATCGAGTTTGCCGGCGAGTTCGACCGTGCCGAGCAGCATGCCGCCACGGCCGCCGATTTCACCTGGGTGCAGGATCTGGGCATCGCCGGGTTCCCGACGCTGCTGGCCGAGCGCGACGGCCAGCTGGCGCTGTTGACCAATGGCTACCAGCCGCTGTCCGAGTTGTCGCCGTTACTGGGTCGATGGCTGGAGCGAGCAGCCTGTGCATGATCAACCCGATAAAGAACCCGGCAAGCGCACCGATCGACTGACCTGGGCGGAAATTCGCCGCCTGGCCCTGCGTCACAGGAAATCCCTATGGATCGCCAATGGCGTCGCCGTGCTGGCGACCCTGTGCAGCGTGCCCATTCCTTTGCTGTTGCCGTTGCTGGTGGACGAAGTGCTGCTGGGCCGTGGCGACGCCGCGCTCAAGGTGATGAACCACGCGCTGCCTCTGGGTTGGCAGAAAGCCGCCGGCTATATCGGCCTGATGCTGCTGGTGACCCTGTTGCTGCGCTGCGGCGCGCTGCTGTTCAACGTGGTGCAGGCGCGGCTGTTCGCCCGGTTGGCCAAGGACATCGTGTACCGCATCCGCGTGCGTCTGATCGAGCGGCTCAAGCGCATCTCCCTGGGTGAATACGAAAGCCTGGGCAGCGGCACGGTGACCACGCACCTGGTCACCGACCTGGATACGCTGGACAAATTCGTCGGTGAAACCCTCAGCCGCTTTCTGGTGGCGATGCTGACGCTGTTCGGCACCTCGGCGATCCTGGTGTGGATGCATTGGCAACTGGCGTTGCTGATCCTGTTGTTCAACCCGCTGGTGATCTACGCCACGGTGCAATTGGGCAAGCGCGTCAAACACCTCAAGAAGCTGGAAAATGACAGCACCTCGCGCTTTACCCAGGCGCTGACCGAAACCCTGGACGCCATCCAGGAAGTGCGCGCCGGCAACCGCCAGGGCTTCTTCCTCGGCCGGCTCGGCCAGCGCGCCCAGGAAGTGCGTGACTACGCGATCCATTCGCAGTGGAAAACCGACGCGTCCAGCCGTGCCAGCGGGCTGCTGTTCCAGTTCGGTATCGACATCTTCCGCGCGGCGGCGATGCTCACCGTGCTGTTTTCCGACCTTTCCATCGGCCAGATGCTCGCGGTGTTCAGCTACCTGTGGTTCATGATCGGCCCGGTGGAACAGTTGCTGAACCTGCAATACGCCTATTACGCGGCGGGCGGTGCGCTGACGCGGATCAACGAACTGCTGGCGCGCGCCGATGAGCCGCAATACCCCGGCGGTGAAGATCCGTTCAGCGGGCACGATACCGTCGGCATCGACGTGCGCGGGCTGGATTTCGGCTACGGCGAAGACCTGGTGCTCGACCAGTTGAACCTGAGCATCGCTCCCGGTGAGAAAGTCGCGATTGTCGGCGCCAGCGGTGGCGGCAAAAGTACCCTGGTGCAATTGCTCCTGGGGCTTTATACGCCCCAGGCCGGCAGCATCCGTTTTGGTGGCGCCACCCAGCAGGCGATTGGCCTGGAGATGATTCGCGAGCATGTCGCGGTGGTGCTGCAGCACCCGGCGCTGTTCAACGACACGGTACGCGCCAACCTGACCATGGGCCGTGATCGCAGCGACCAGGCCTGCTGGCAGGCGCTGGAAATCGCCCAATTGGACGCCACCGTCAAGGCTTTGCCTCTGGGCCTGGACAGCGTGGTGGGGCGTTCCGGTGTACGGTTTTCCGGCGGCCAGCGCCAGCGCCTGGCGATTGCGCGGATGGTGCTGGCCGAGCCGAAAGTGGTGATCCTCGATGAGGCCACCTCGGCCCTGGACGCCGCCACCGAGTACAACCTGCACCAGGCGCTGGCGCGGTTTCTCAGCGGTCGTACTACACTGATCATCGCTCACCGTCTGTCGGCGGTAAAACAGGCGGACCGCGTATTAGTGTTTGATGGCGGGCATATTGCCGAAGATGGCGACCACCAGCAGCTGATCGCCGATGGCGGCCTATACGCCAAGCTTTATGGACACTTGCAACAAGTGCGTTGATTCAGCTTAGGCTGTGCGACATGAAAGTGGTTTTTAGCGTGCGTAGTCAGTGGTGCATATGCAAGGGACTTCATGAAGCGAAAGCGGACTCTCGGAACGCCTCGGCTGTTGGGCATTGTGTGGCCCTTTATCGCGGTTGTGCTGTTCCAGGCACTGCTGGGCTGCGTCAGCCTGTACATGCTTTCGGCGGTGCGCGGTTATGTGGGCGGCGAAAGCCTGTGGTCCAAAGGCCAGAAGGATGCCATCTATTATCTGACGCTGTACGCCGATAACCGCGACGAAAGCACCTACCTCAAATACCAGCAGGCCATTGCGGTGCCCCAGGGCGGCCACGAGCTGCGCATCGCCCTGGATCGTCCCACGCCCGACCTGAACGCCGCGCGCCTGGGCATCCTCAAGGGCGGCAATCACCCGGACGACGTCTCCAGCCTGATCTGGCTGTACCTGAACTTTCGCCATTTCAGCTACCTGGAAAAGGCCATCGAGCTATGGACGGTGGGCGATGGCTACCTGGTCCAGCTGGACAACCTGGCCCGCGAGATGCACGCCGCGATCAGTGCCGACCGGGTCAACGCCAACGATGTGCGTCAATGGAAGGCGCATATCATCGCGATCAACGACGGTGTGACGCCGGCCGCCAAAGCCTTCAGCGACGCCTTGGGCGAAGGTTCGCGGGTGATCCTGCGGCTGTTACTGATCACCAACCTGGCCACCGCCCTGGGGTTGATCGTGCTGGCGCTGTTGCGCACCCATAAGTTGCTGGCCCAGCGTCATGCCTTTGCCAATGCTTTGCAGGTAGAGAAGGAGCGGGCGCAGATCACTCTGGAGTCGATTGGCGACGGTGTGATTACGACCAATGTCGATGGCGCCATTACTTACATGAACCCGGCGGCCGAGGCGCTCACCCATTGGAAGTCGAGCCAGGCCCAGGGCCTGCCCCTGGCGGCGCTGTTCAACCTGCTGGATGACAATGCCCAGCCCGATGCCTTTACCCTGATCGAGCACATCGTCAAGGGCCAGCTCAGGGGCGGCAGCGAGCATGCCAAGACCATCCAGCGCCTGGATGGCAGCACGGTGTCGGTCACCCTGGTGGGCGCGCCCATCCGCAGCGGCGGCCAGGTCAGCGGCGCGGTGCTGGTGTTGCATGATATGACCCAGGAGCGTCAATACATTGCCAACCTGTCATGGCAGGCAACCCACGACGCCCTGACCGGCCTGGCCAACCGCCGCGAATTCGAATTCCGCCTGGAGCAGGTGCTGCATCCTGCGGCCAGTCAGCCAGGCGCGCGGCACGCGTTGATGTTTCTGGACCTGGACCAGTTCAAGCTGGTCAACGATACCTGTGGCCATGCGGCGGGCGATGAACTGTTGCGGCATATCTGCGCGTTGTTGCAGTCGGACCTGCGTGAAGGCGATACCCTGGCCCGCCTGGGCGGCGATGAGTTCGGCATTTTGTTGGAAAACTGCCCGGCGCACGCGGCGGAAAAAATCGCCGAGAGCCTGCGCCATACCGTGCAGAGCCTGCATTTTGTGTGGAAGGGCCGGCCGTTCGTGACCACCGTGAGCATCGGCCTGGTGCATATCGCCCATACCCCGACCAGCCTGGAAGCGTCGCTGCGCGCCGCGGACATGGCGTGCTACATGGCCAAGGAAAAGGGCCGCAACCGCGTGCAGGTGTATCACCCCGACGATTCCGAGCTGTCCATGCGTTTTGGCGAGATGGCCTGGGTGCAGCGCCTGCACATGGCGCTGGAAGAAAACCGCTTCTGCCTGTATGCCCAGGAAATCGCGGCCCTCGGCCCCACCGAGGGTGGCAGCGGGCACATCGAAATCCTGTTGCGCCTGCACGACGAAGCCGGCCGCATCATCCTGCCCGACAGTTTTATCCCGGCGGCCGAGCGTTATGGCCTGATGACATCCCTGGATCGTTGGGTGGTCGAGAACGTGTTCAAGATCATAGCCCGTTGCCAGCAGGAGCGTCCGGGCCGTTCTATGGCCATGTGTGCGATTAATCTGTCAGGCATCACCATCGGAGATGATGACTTTTTAGGATTTTTACATGAGAAATTCGAGACTTATCGCATTGCGCCGGAAATGATTTGTTTTGAAATAACCGAGACCAGCGCTATCGCCAATTTGGGCAGCGCCATTCGTTTTATTAATGAACTCAAAGCGTTAGGTTGCCACTTTTCGCTGGACGATTTTTGCGCCGGAATGTCCTCGTTCGCGTATCTGAAACATTTACCTGTAGACTTCCTGAAGATCGATGGAAGTTTCGTAAAGGATATGCTGGACGACCCGATTAACCGCGCCATGGTCGAAGTGATCAACCACATCGGCCACGTCATGGGTAAGCGCACAATTGCCGAGTTTGTTGAAACACCGCAGATCGAACAGGCACTGCTCGACATAGGTGTGGATTACGCTCAGGGCTACCTGATCGAACAGCCGCAATTGTTTACCTTTGACAGCCTGCAGTGTCGACCCGAGCGGCCGCAGCCTTTGTTGCTCAAGGCGCCCGGCACATTCCGCTGAAACAACCGCCGGTCTGTAAATCACACTTAAAAAGGAGCCTTATAGTGATCGACACATTCAACAGAACCGGCCCGCTGATGGAAGCCTCAAGTTACCCCGCCTGGGCACAGCAACTGATCCAGGACTGTAGCGAGAGCAAGCGCCGGGTGGTCGAACACGAACTGTACCAGCGCATGCGCGATAACACGCTGAGCGCACGTACCCTGCGCCACTACCTCATCGGTGGCTGGCCTGTGGTGGAACAGTTTGCCTTATACATGGCACAGAACCTCACCAAGACCAAGTTTGCCCGCCATCCTGGGGAGGATATGGCGCGCCGGTGGCTGATGCGCAATATTCGCGTGGAACTCAACCACGCCGATTATTGGGTGAATTGGGCCGCGGCCCATGGCGTCAGCCTGGAAGAGCTGCAGGCCCAGAACGTACCGCCTGAGTTGCACGCGTTGAGTCATTGGTGCTGGCACACCAGTTCGGCCGACTCGCTGATCGTGGCCATTGCCGCCACCAACTACGCGATCGAGGGCGCGACCGGGGAGTGGTCGGCCGTGGTGTGTTCCACCGGCGTGTACGCGGCGGCCTTCCCCGAGGAGGAGCGCAAGCGGGCGATGAAGTGGTTGAAGATGCACGCCCAGTACGACGATGCGCACCCATGGGAAGCCCTGGAAATCATCTGCACCCTGGCCGGGATGAACCCCAGCAAGGCTCTGCAGGTGGAGCTGCGCCAGGCCGTGTGCAAAAGCTACGACTATATGTACCTGTTCCTGGAAAGCTGCATGCGTCTGGAAAAAGACAAGCCTGCCGGCATCGCGAGCGCCACCGTGCGCGAGCGCCCGGCACGCGTCGCCAGCGAGGCCTGACAGGATGCGATGGCGGGGTGCCTACCCCGCCATTGCGAGGCGGTTGCGGCCTTCGCGCTTGGCCACATACAGGGCGTTGTCGGCCCGGCGCAGCACGCTTTCGACCGACTCGGCGGCCAGCAAAGTCGAACAACCCAGGCTTACCGTCAATTCGATCCGTTTGCCGTCCGCCCAATAGTCCTGGGCCTGCACTGCCTTGCGCAGGCGTTCACCGACCATTGCCGCCGCTTCCCGGCTGGTGTTGGACAGCAGGATCAGAAACTCTTCCCCGCCGAAGCGAAATACCATGTCCACATTGCGCAATTGCGCTTTGATGGTCGCCGCGACGCTGCGCAGCACGTCATCGCCGGCGGCGTGGCCGTGGGTGTCGTTGATCGTCTTGAAATGATCGATATCCAGCATCAGCAAGGACAGCGGGCTCATATGCCGACGGGCCATGTCGATTTCTCGTTGCAGCGTCTGGTCCATGGCGATGCGGTTGCCGGTCTCGGTCAGCGGATCACGCAGGGCACTGCGGGTCGCCGCACGGTAGAGCAGGGCGTTGCGCATCGGGTAGAGCAGGGTGGCCAGCAGCGATTCGAGCTGGCCCAGCTCTTCCTCTGTCAGGCGCTGGTTGCGCCGAAAGATCAATTCGCCGAGGTGTTCACCTTCGTGGCTCAGGCTGTAGCTCACGGAGTGGTGGCCGCGCTGGCCGAATTCCAGGCGCAGGTCGCTGGTTTCGTGACGGTAATGCAGGGCGTCCAGCGGAACCAGGCGTTGCACCTCACGAAAGAACACGCCGAGGATGCGCTCGGGTTCCAGGCTGGTCTGCAGCTGCAGGGTCAGTTGCTGGCGCAGTTGAGTAATGGTCGTAGGGCGTCGAGGCGGCAGAGACGGCTGGCCGAAACCCAGACGTTGCAATTTGGCGCGGTCGAAATCAATTGCGTTGGTCTGGGTAGGAGCTTTCATAAGCGTAGGGCCTCTAAGTGTCTTACAGGCCCGATGAGTGTGGCGAGTGCGAGGGGTCTTGCTGTTCCGTCAGTTACGTAAAACAGGGGAACAGTCTAAACCGCTTTGCAGAGGGTTTTAACCCCTGGGCACCGCCGCACGTCGTGTCATCGCTCGACCTGCTTGGAAGAGGTTAGAGCGAGATTCATGCCACTTTGTTTAAATAAATAAATATCCTTTTAAATCAATGACGCTTCCCTACCGCCCGAGCTGGCGCGCAGCGGGCCACGTCAGTTATTTGGCTGCCTGCACGAGCGTATCGTGGTTGATCTGCGCGACGGACGTCACGCCAGTCAAGGTCATGGCTACGCGCATTTCCTTAGCGAAGATATCCAGCAGGTTCTCTACTCCATGCTGCCCGTCGGCGGCCAACGCATAGGAGGGCGCGCGGCCCAGCAGGCACGCCTTGGCGCCGAGGGCGAGCATGCGTACCACGTCGAGGCCGGAGCGGATGCCGGAGTCCACCAGTACCGTCAGGTCATCGCCCACGGCATCGGCAATGGTCGGCAACGCTTTGGCGGTGGACAGCACGCCGTCGAGTTGGCGGCCGCCGTGGTTGGATACCACGATGCCATCGGCACCGAAGCTCACCGCGTCCCGGGCATCCTGGGGGTCGAGGATGCCCTTGATGATCATCGGGCCTTTCCAGAACTCGCGGATCCATTCCAGGTCGCTCCAGCTGATCGATGGGTCGAAATTGCTGGCCAGCCAGCCGATGTAGTCTTCCAGGTGGGTGGGTTTGCCCAGGTACTTGGAGATATTGCCCAGGTCATGGGGGCGGCCCATCAGCCCCACATCGAAGGCCCATTGTGGCTTGGTGACGGCCTGCAGCATGCGCCGCGATGCCGCGAACGGCCCGGACATGCCCGAGTGGGCATCGCGATAACGCGCGCCCGGCGTGGGCATATCCACAGTAAATACCAGCGTGGTGACCCCGGCTGCCTGTGCGCGTTCCAGCGCATTGCGCATAAAACCGCGATCCTTGAGCACATACAGCTGAAACCAGATCGCCTGCGGACTTTGCGAGGCGACTTCTTCAATCGAACACACCGACACCGTCGACAGGCAGAACGGGATGCCCTTGTTGGCCGCCGCCTTGGCCGCCTGCACCTCGCCTCGACGGGCGTACATGCCGGTCAGGCCCACCGGGCTCAGGATCACCGGCATCGCCAGGGTCTGGCCGAGTACGGTGGTGCTGAGGCTGAGGTTGTCCACATTGCGCAGGATGCGCTGGCGCAGGCTGATGTCGGCCAGGTCCGCGCTGTTGGCTCGCAGCGTGTGTTCGGCATAGGCACCGCCGTCTATATAGTCGAATAGAAAACGCGGCAATTTGCGCTGCGCGGCGGCGCGGTAGTCGGAGGCGGACGAAATGATCATCAACAGTCAATCCACAGGGCAAGGTGGCTCCACCATAAGCCAACTTCTGGCATGATAAAAACAACTTTTATTACTGGCTGCCAGTCGCCAAGGGAATACCGATGAACCTCAGAACGTTGCGCGCCTTTGTCGAAGTGGTGCGCCAGGGCGGCTTCTCCCAGGCCGCCGAGGTGGTGTCCCTGACCCAATCCACCGTAAGCAAGGCGGTCAGGACCCTGGAGGAGGAGCTGGGCATGCCGCTGCTCAATCGCCTCGGCCATCGTAACCAACTGACAGCTGCCGGCGAAATTGCCTACCGCCGCGCCCAGGTACTGCTGGCCGAACACAGCGACCTGGTCAGCGAGATCAACGACCTGCGCGGCCTCAAGCGTGGCAGGTTGCGCATCGGCCTTCCCCCGGTGGGCTGCGGCGTGCTGTTTGCAACCATGTTCGCCACCTACCGCAGCCGCTACCCGGACATCGACATCGAACTGACCGAATACGGCAGCAAAAAACTGCGCGAATGCCTGGAAGCGGGGGAGGTGGACCTGGCCGCCTTGCTGCTGCCGGTCGATGACGTGTTCGACTACCAACCAGTGCGTAATGAACCGCTGATCGCGGTGCTGCCGCTCAATCACCCCTTGGCCGGGCGCGAACGCATTGACTTCACCGACCTGGCCGACTCGCCCTTCATTTTGTTCGAAGCTGGCTTCGCCCTGAACGCCAAGATCCTCGCCGCCTGTGAACGCAAAGGCGTTAACCCTCGCGTGACCGCACGCAGCGGGCAGATCGACTTCATCGTCGACCTGGTCGCCGCCGGCCTGGGCGTGGCCTTTCTGCCGCGCATGCTGGCGCACAAGCATCAACACGCCGGCATCGCCTTGATCGCACTGGACGAACCGCACACCGACTGGCACATCGCCCTGGCCTGGCGCGCCAATGCCCACTTGCCACCCGCCGCCCGCGCTTGGCTGGACCTGGCCGCCGAACAGCCACTGGGCAGTGCGCAAAGAATCTAAACGCTCCGTTTACCAGGCAATGCTTGACTTCTCCTTTTCAATCAGTAACATACGGCGCATTCCGCGATAGCTCAGTTGGTAGAGCAAATGACTGTTAATCATTGGGTCCCTGGTTCGAGTCCAGGTCGTGGAGCCAGATAGGGAAAAGCCTGCAGCGATGCAGGCTTTTTTTTGCCTTGGATTTTTCCGGCGGAGTCAAAGCTCACAGCATGAACGCGTCTCTAATCCCGCTATGAATGAACACGGTCTTACGTCCTCGCCACCCCCGGCACATCCATGTTGATCTTGCGCCAGCACGCTTCAGAGAAACTGTAAGCCGAAAAAGCAATCAGCCCCAGGGCCATCACCATCAAGATCAACCACCCAGCGGGTAGGTTCTGGAGCGCATCCAGTGCCTCTTTCATACCGGGTGGGTCCATGGCTTGATAAGTGGAACCGCTGATCGCCAATAACACGGCAATTTCTAAAAACACCACGCCACGGGCGATCAGTCCGAATCGTGAGACGGGGCGCACGTAGCGCATGACATCTTCGTCGGCCTCAAAATATTTTTCGAACGATGCCTTCCAGCCCTTGATGATGTGAGCAATGCCCACTCCGAGCGGAATGAGGGCGATCAGGTACACCAGCATGTTCGAATGTTCCCATGACAACAGATGGGACAGCCAGTCTTTGGCCTGCCCTGTGGAATTGCCCGAGCTTTTAATGCCGCTTATCAGTAGACCCAGCGCAAAAAACGCCAGAGCGCCATTGACCATCCCCCCGGCAAATAAACCGGTTCGAATCACCAGGCCCTTGAATTCCTTGCCGTGATGATCGACGTCGCGGGTAGCCTGCAGCACGCGCCAACACGCGAATGAGAGCAGGCCTGCTACCACAATCCCAATTAAAAAATAGCCGAACGGTTGGCTGAGCACGGCTTCCAGGCTCTTGTGGCTATCCTTGGGTTTGGTCGAATCCTGGGCTGCCAGCAGTGCGAAGATACCGATGATCAGATACAGCACGCCCCGGGCGGCATAGCCTCCTCGAGCAAGTATCACAAGACTGTTTTGCGCTGACATTCGATGGATTCCTGAGATCTGATTCAAGAGCAGACCCTTCTTGCCGGGAGGGGTTCTATCCCGATACGCCCTCAAGCCATCCTTTAAATGCCAGAATCCCCTCACTAGACCGTTCTGGAGAACCCCATGCTTCGCGTATTCGAACAACGGCTCGACCCTTTCCCGCCCGACGAGACTCCCCCGCCTCCGGAAGGCCTGGCGCGATTTTTATGGGCCTGCACCCGTGGTGCCCGTGGTTATATCGTCGTGCTCGCGCTGCTCAGCGCCGGTGTGTCGATTTACGAGGCCTGGCTGTTTTCTTTTCTCGGACAGGTCGTGGACCTGCTGTCGACCTGGCAAGCCGGCGGCGATGCAGCCGGGCAGGAAAGCCGGGTGCTGTGGGGGATTGGTATCGTGCTGGTGACCAGTATCGGCCTGGTTGCGCTGCGCACGATGGTGCAGCACCAGATATTGGCGATCAATCTGCCGTTGCGGCTGCGTTGGGATTTCCATCGACTGATGCTGCGACAGAGCCTTTCCTTTTTCTCCGATGAGTTCTCCGGCCGCGTCACCACTAAGGTAATGCAGACGGCGCTGTCGGTACGCGAGGTGCTGTTCACCCTGATCGAGATGGCGCCTGGAATCGGCGTGTACTTCATCGCGCTTATCACGCTGGCCGGCGGCTTTGATCCCAAATTGATGCTGCCTTTCATTGGCTGGTTGGCGTTATTCGGCCTGGCCATGTGGTACTTCGTGCCACGCCTGGGCAAAGTCGGGCAGGAACAGGCCAATGCGCGGTCATCAATGACCGGGCGCATTTCTGACGCCTACACCAACATCACCACCGTGAAGTTGTTCTCCCACTCAAAGCGTGAGGCGCATTTCGCGCGCGCGGCGATGGAGGATTTCAAGCAGACCGGCTTTCGCCAGATGCGCCTGGTCAGTCAGTTCGAGATCGTCAATCAGGCATTGGTGGTCGCGCTGATCATGGGCGCGGGCGGTTATGCCCTGTGGCTGTGGCACCAAGGCGAAGTCGGCACCGGCGCGGTAGCCGCAATTACCGCCATGGCGCTGCGCGTCAACGGCATGTCGCACTGGATCATGTGGCAGATGACCTCGCTGTTCGAAAATATCGGCACCGTGCAGGATGGCATGCAAACCTTGACCCGCGGGCCCAAGGTGCAGGACGCGCCGGACGCCGCCACGCTGGTCACCAGCGGCGGCGCGGTGACCTTCGACAATGTGAGCTTCAATTACAACGGCGAACGCCAGGTCCTCGATGGCCTGAACCTGAACATCCGCCCAGGCGAAAAGATCGGCCTGGTAGGGCGTTCCGGCGCCGGTAAATCCACGCTCATCAACCTGTTGTTGCGCTTCTACGACGTGGACAAGGGGCAGATCTGCATCGACGGGCAAAATATCGCGCAGGTCACCCAGGACAGCCTGCGCAGCGCTATCGGCATGGTCACCCAGGACACGTCCCTGCTGCACCGCTCGATTCGCGACAACATCGCCTATGGGCGCCCCGACGCGACCGATGAGCAAATCCGCAGTGCTGCAGCCAGTGCCCAGGCCGACGGTTTCATCAGCCAACTGAGCGATAAGCAAGGTCACTCGGGCTACGACACGCTGGTTGGCGAGCGTGGCATCAAGCTGTCCGGCGGCCAGCGTCAACGGGTCGCCATTGCCCGAGTGATGCTCAAGAACGCTCCGATCCTGCTGCTTGACGAGGCCACCAGCGCGCTGGATTCAGAAGTGGAAGTCGCCATCCAGGAAAGCCTCGATGAAATGATGAAGGGCAAGACCGTCATTGCCATCGCCCATCGGCTGTCCACGATTGCGGCCATGGACAGGCTTATCGTCATGGATAACGGCCGTATCATCGAGCAAGGCACCCACGCTGAACTGCTCAGGAAGAACGGCACGTATGCGCGCTTATGGCACCACCAGAGCGGCGGGTTTCTGGGGGAGGATCAGGGGGTGGCCGAGACCACTGAATAGGCCTGTCCAGCACGCCCCTTCCGAAGGGCCGAACGGCCAGCCATCTGCCGCGAAAAATTTTTTTTGGTCGGCGCTTGAAATTTTTCCCCCTGAACCTACTTAGGTTTTACGCGATGCCGAGTACGGGTCGCGTATCAAATCACTTGGAGAAAACTCAGGAGATTTTGCAATGGCTACTACTCTCTCGTTGGCCCCACTGTTCCGCCACTCCGTTGGCTTTGACCGTTTCAACGACCTTTTTGAATCGGCGCTTCGCAGCGAGGCCGGTACCACGTACCCACCCCATAACGTCGAAAAGCACGGTGATGACCACTATCGGATCGTTATCGCAGCTGCCGGCCTGGTGGAGGACGACCTGGAGATCCAGGTAGAAAAAGGTGTGTTGACCGTCGCCGGCGGCAAGCGCGAACACGATGAAAACGTCACCTACCTGCACCAAGGTATCGCCCAGCGCGCGTTCCGCTTGTCGTTCCGCCTGGTCGACCACATCGAAGTGCAGGGCGCGCAGCTCTCCAATGGCTTGTTGAGCATTGATCTGCTCAGAGTCGTGCCGGAGGAAGCCAAGCCTAAGCGTATTGCGATTGGCGGTGCGAGCAAGGCTGACGTGAAGTCGATCAGCGAGCAGTAATACAGCAATGAATAAAGGCGCTCTTCGGAGCGCCTTTATTTTTCGCAACCCACTTCACGCTCAGCGGGCGCCGCGGTAGAGGCCGCGACGTCCCACGTCACCAGCAGTTGGCTGATTGCTGCATCGAGTCTTGCATGGGGCACGTTATCCCGCGCCAGGATCGACACCCCCTGCAAAAAACTGTCAAACACGCTCGCCATCACCGCAGCCTCGGTCGTCTGAGGCAACTCGCCATCACGCACAGCCCGTTCCACACACGCCACAATCCCGGCCCGCGTGCGCAACCTCGACTGGCTAAGCGCATTCGCCACCCGCGCGTTCTCCGGGCTTGGCGCGCTCATCACGCCGAGCGCCACCATGCAGCCCTTGGGGTGGCCGTCTTCGCATTGCATGCGTACCGATTGGCGCAGTGCGGTTTCGATGGCTTGGCGCGGCGACAGGGATTCGTCCCACAGGCATTCGGTAACTTGGGCGTAGGTGGCCAGGTAGCGCTGCACGCACTCCTCGAACAATGCTTCTTTAGAGCCGAAGGCGGCGTAAAAACTGGGCGCGGAAATACCGCCGCCCAGTCCGGCCTTGAGCTGGGCCAGGGAAGTGGCGTCATAGCCGTGCTGCCAGAACAGATGCAGGGCCTGTTCCACGGCCTGTTCACGGTCAAAACTACGCGGGCGGCCTATTTGTGCCATGTGGCGTCTCCTTTGCAAAACGAGATAAATACTAGTCGATACATAAGTCGTTGACAACGCGTTGCGGTCCCCTGCAACATTTGTATCGATCAGTATCTAAATCCGTTCCACAAGGAGTTTCCCGTGACCCCCTCACTGACGTTATCGGCTTCGTCCGACCGCTTGCCCATCGGCGCCCTGCTCGCGCTGGCGATGACCGGTTTCATCTGCATCGTCACCGAAACCCTGCCCGCCGGCCTGTTGCCGTTGATCAGTGACGGCCTGGAGATTTCGCCGTCGATGGCCGGGCAGATGGTCACCGCGTATGCGCTGGGGTCGGTGCTGGCGGTGATCCCCATGACCATTGCCACTCGCGGCTGGCGCCGGCGCAACGTGTTGCTGCTGACCATCGTCGGCTTCCTGCTGTTCAATTCCATCACCGCGTTGTCGTCCCACTATGGCGTAACCCTGGTGGCGCGCTTTTTCGCCGGGGTGGCGGCGGGGCTGGCCTGGAGCCTGCTGGCTGGTTACGCACGGCGCATGGTCGCGCCGCATCAACAGGGCAGGGCGCTGGCGTTGGCGATGGTGGGTACGCCGATTGCGCTGTCGCTGGGTGTGCCGCTGGGCACCTGGCTCGGTGGCCTGGTGGGCTGGCGCACCACCTTCGGGCTGATGTCGGGCGTGAGCCTGGTGCTGATCGGCTGGGTGTTGGTGAAAGTCCCGGACTTTGCGCCGCAGCCCGCGCATCAACGCCGCTCATTGCGCAAGGTATTGACCACGCCGGGCGTACGCCCGGTGCTGGCGGTGGTGATCAGTTGGATGTTGGCCCACAACATTCTGTACACCTACATTGCTCCATTCGTGACGCCGGCGGGCCTGGCCGAGCGCGTGGACCTGGTGCTGCTGGTCTTCGGCATCGCCGCGTTAGCGGGCATTTGGGTCACGGCCAGACTGGTCGAGCCGTTATTACGCAACACTGTGCTGGTGAGCCTGGCGACGTTCGCGGCGGTAAGCGTGCTATTCGGTTTGCTGGGGCATGTGCCGCAGGTGATCTACCTCGGCGTGGCGGTATGGGGCCTGAGCTTCGGCGGTGCCGCGACCTTGCTGCAAACCGCCCTGGCGGATGCGGCGGGGGATGGCGCGGATGTGGCGTTGTCGCTGAACGTGGTGGCGTGGAACAGCGCGATCGCGGGCAGCGGCGTGGCAGGTGGGGTGCTGCTGGACACGTGGGGTGTGGCCGCATTTGCGTGGGCGATGCTGCTATTGGTGGGCGTGGCGTTTGCCATTGCCTGGGCGGCCAGCGCCCATGGCTTCAAGCCGGGCGCGCGGGGTGCGGGAAAACCTACATCGCTCGGGCACTAATCTGACATTCGTTAGTCCATAATCCTCGAAATATCATTCACTTGGCCCCGTACGCGGGGCCTGCCGCGTCACTCTCTTTCGAAGATTCAATCCATGCACCTACGCAAAATTGCAGTTGGGCTATCGGCCTTTGTTTTGTTTTCAGCCGGGGCACAGGCTCGTGGCGCGATAGACCTTTACTCCCCTCAGGAACGGCAATTGTCGTTCGACCACTGCGCCGATGTCTTTCCAGGCGCGACGCCGATCAAAACCGCGACCATCCCCGCCGGCATGAAACCCCTGGCGTTGTGCTCCGACCATTTCGCGGTGCTGTATTCGCAGACCAGCAAGACGCCGCTGGTGGTGGTGGAGCGTCTCAACGCGCGCCAGCTCAAGGACGCGAAAGGCGAAGAACGTACCAACCATTTCTATGCGGACCCGCGCATTCCCAAGGGCGCGCGCGCGGAGCTGAGCGACTACCGTGGCCTGCAACCGGCCATGGATCGCGGCCATCAATCCCCCGCTGCCGATGCACCCGACGCCAAGGCCATGGCCCAGTCGTTTGCGCTGTCGAACATGGTGCCCCAGGACCCCACCAACAACCGCAAGATCTGGAGCAAGGTCGAGGCCGATGTTCGCAAGTTCGCCTTGCGCGCCGGCGGCGACGTGTACGTGTTCACCGGGCCGTTGTTCGACGAGGGCTACGGCACCATCGGTGCCAACCAGGTCTGGGTGCCGACGCGGCTGTTCAAGCTGGTGTACGACGCATCGTCCCAGCGCGCCTGGGCCTACGTGTTGCCCAACGCCGAGACCCGCATTCAAAAGCCCATGGACTACGACGCCTTCGTGAAAAGCACCGGGCTTAAACTGCTGGGTAATCTGCCGGTGTCGGGGTCGGTCGGGCGCACCTGATCAAGCGGCTTACCTGGCTTTTTTCAACGCTTTCAAGCGTTGGGTTGCGCGTTGCACCGCGGCCATTTTTTCGGGGCGTTTCATGCGTTTCCACTTGCGGATCTCGTCCTTGCTGCGCCCGCAGCTGACGCACAGGTCGCCGCTGAGCTGGCAAGTGGAGACGCAGGGGTTTTCGATGTCTTTAGCCAAGATTTCACCTCGCAAAACCGTAAAGGGACGCATCCTGTCAGCGCTATCGCCGCCTCGCTGAAGCTCGACAGCGCCCACAGGTTATACTCACCCGTTCGCAATCACCTCTTCAAACCAACCGAGATACCTCATGAGCACCTCGCTTCCTCTCGCTCCCGCGCGCCGGCCTGTCGCACCGTTGGTAGCCTTTATGATCCTGGTGCTGGGCGCCTTGTTCCTGCAAAGCAGCGTCGGCTCGCGCCAGGTGCTGTTGCTGGTGGTCGGCGCCGCACTGGGCCTGACCCTCTACCACGCTGCTTTCGGTTTCACCTCCGCCTGGCGCGTGTTTATCAATGATCGCCGTGGCGCCGGCCTGCGGGCGCAAATGGTGATGCTGGCGCTGGCGGTGCTGCTGTTTTTCCCGGCGCTGGGGGCGGGCACCTTGTTCGGGCAACCGGTGGTCGGGCTGGTGGCGCCGGCCGGGGTGTCGGTGGTGGTTGGCGCGTTTATTTTCGGCATCGGCATGCAGTTGGGCGGCGGGTGCGCCTCGGGCACGTTGTTCACGGTGGGCGGCGGTAATGCACGCATGCTGGTGACCCTGTTGTTCTTTATCTGCGGCTCGCTGATCGCCACGCACCATGTGGATTGGTGGTTTGCGCTGCCGGCGTTCCCGGCGGTGTCCATCGTCAAAAGCTTCGGCGTAATGCCCGCGCTGCTCGCCAGCCTGGCCATGTTTGCGATCATTGCGGCCGTCACCGTGCGCTTGGAAAAACGCCGTCACGGCCAGCTGGAAGCGGGCGTCACGAGCGAACATCACGGCTTGCGTCGCTTCCTGCGCGGGCCTTGGCCATTGGTGTGGGGCGCGATTGGCCTGGCGCTGCTCAACTACGCCACCTTGGCGCTGGCCGGGCGGCCGTGGGGGATTACGTCGGCATTCGCGCTGTGGGGCGCCAAGGTGGCGAGCGGCTTGGGTGTGGACGTGGCCAGCTGGGCGTTCTGGCAAATGCCGGGCAATGCCAAGGCCCTGGCCGCGCCGGTATGGGAAGACATCACCAGCGTCATGGACATCGGCATCGTCCTCGGTGCGCTGCTGGCTGCCGGCCTGGCCGGGCGTTTTGCCCCCAGCCTGAAGATCCCGGCGCGTTCGCTGCTGGCGGCGGTGATCGGCGGGCTGCTGCTCGGCTACGGGTCGCGCCTGGCGTACGGCTGCAACATCGGCGCCTACTTCAGCGGCATCGCCTCGGGCAGCCTGCATGGCTGGGTGTGGCTGGTGGCGGCGTTTATCGGTAACAGCGTGGGTGTGCGCCTGCGGCCGTTTTTCTTTGCGGGCGAGCGGCCCCAGGTGGCGCTGAGCGGTTGCTGAATCAGTCCTCCGGGCAAACGCTTGGCGCCTGTGCGGCCTCGGCCGCCAGCTTTTCCCGCTCGGCCTTGCTGATATAGCGGTCCTTGCTTTTGGGTGCCAATTTGGCGCTGGCCTTTTTGGCCTTGGCCTTGAACAGCTGTTGCAGTTTTTTCTGGCGATTCATAGGTAGTTACCTGGAGTGTGCAGGCGCGGATGATACCAGCTTCAAAACCCGGCCCCGCTGCCTGGGTCGTTTTTCAGTGCCGATCTGTGCATTGAATCGCCATGCCTTTGGCTAATACTCGGGCCCCGCAACTCCCGAGTATTGAACGCTATAAGGAACACACCATGAGCCTGCACATCCGAACCCAACGCATGACCGTGCCTGAGCTGGTCGCCATGAAAGGCCAGCAGAAAATCGTCTCCCTCACGGCGTACACCAGCGCTATCGCCAAGCTGATCGACCCACTGGTGGACTTCATTCTGGTCGGTGACTCCACGGCCATGGTCGGCTATGGCCGGGCGTCGACCTTGAGCATGCAGCTCGAAGAAATCATCGGCCACACCCGCGCGGTGGTCGACAGCACCCGCCTGGCCTGTGTGATTGCCGACATGCCGTTTGGCAGCTATCAGGAATCCCATGAACAGGCTTTTCGCAATTGTGCCCAGGTGTTGGCGCGCACGGGCTGCGACGCGGTCAAATTGGAGGCCAACCAAGCGTTGGCGGGCACTGTGGCGTTTCTGGTGGCGCGCGGTATTCCGGTGATGGCGCACGTGGGGTTGATGCCTCAGTTCGTCAATGTAATGGGTGGGTTCAAAGCGCAGGGGCTCACGGCGCAAACCGGCGCCGTGATTGCCGAAGACGCCCGCGCCAATCTGGAGGCGGGCGCCTTCAGCCTGCTGCTCGAAGGGGTGGCCGAAGGCGTGGCGCGGCAGATTACCCACGATTCGGACAAGCCCACCATCGGCATCGGCGCTTCACCGGCCTGCGACGGGCAGGTGCTGGTCACCGAGGACCTGTTGGGCCTGGGCGGCGAGCGTCTGCCGCGCTTCGTCAAACAGTACGCCGATGTCGGCGCGGTGATCCGCGAGGCGTGCGGGCAGTTCGCTGACGACGTGCGCCACGGCCGCTTCCCCGAAGCGCGGCACTGCTACGGGCTGTGACGGATCGCCCGGGCCAGCAACTGCACGGCCTGGGCGATGTCCTTGCTCCAGTCGAGGGTGTAGCTCAGGCGCACGTGCTGCGCCCAGCTGCCGTGCAGGCTGAACAACTGGCCTGGGGCGATCACGATGCGTTGAGCCAGCAGGCGCTCGAACACCTGCCGCATGTCCACCGGGCGCCTGGCCTCCAGCCAGAAACTCGCGCCGCCCTGGGGTTCGACCACGTGCCACTCGTCGTGCGTTCCGAGCAGGGCTTTCAGGCGCGTCATCCGTTCCCGCAATGCGGCGCGCAGCGTCACCAAGTGCTGGTCGATGCGCCTGGAGGTGAACAGCTTGGCGATTGCTTTCTGTCGGATGGGCGACAGGCGAAACCCGCGCGCCAGGAACAACCGCTGCAACTGAGACCCTTGCGCGCGACACAGCACATAGCCGTAGGGCGCCTCCGCGCCGATCACCTTGTCGAAGGTCGAGAACACCAACAGCTTCTGCGGGTCGGCAAAGTCGCGGTAGCGGGCGGGGCGCGCCTCGAAATACAGCTCGCCGTAGGTGTCGTTTTCGAAAAGCCAGATATCCTGCTGCGCCAGCCAGGCGCAGATCTGCTGTTTATCCTGCGCCGGCATCACGCCGCCCTGGGGCGCGTTCACGCTGGATGACAGCACGGCCAGGCGGATCGGCTCTCGCTCCAGCAGCGCCTGGAAGGCGGCCAGGTCGAAGCGCCCGTCCGCGCCGAGGGGCATTTCAATCACGCGGATATCCGCCGCCTGCAATTGACGCAGCACCGCCCAGGAACACGGCGATTCCACCACCGCCAGCGTGCCGCGCAACCCCAAAGCGCTGAGCGACAGGTCCAGCACGCTGTGCAGGTCCGAGCCGATATACACCTGTTCGGCTTGCCAATAGTTGTGAGTGGATTGGGTGTAGCGCGCGGCCAGCGCCGCACGCAACTCGGGCTCGCCGAATGGCAGGTACAGAGGGGTGAGGGAGCGTGGGTACTGGCGGGCCAGTTCGCGCTCCATCATCAACAAGGGGTTTTCCAACGACAGCAGCATCGCCGGGGCGTCGCTGCTCAGGGCCAGCATGCCCGGCTGGCGGGCATGGGCGAATACCCGGTCGAGCAAATCAGGCGAACCTTCGCGCGCGAACAGCGCCGGCACGGCCCGAGTGAAATAGCCAAGCTTGGGCCTGGCCTGGACACGTCCCTCGTCCTCCAGCAGCGCGTAGGCGTACTTGGTGGTCGACACCGACACCCCCAGGCGCTGTGCCAACTGGCGCAGGGACGGCAGCTTGCGTTCAGCTGTCGAAGGGCTCGCCTCGATCAACTCGACGAGGTAACGGTACACCGCCTGATAGGCGAAAGAAGCGTCGTCGGCGGTATCCATGAGCCCTCGGGTTAGCCAGGCTGGGCCGCCAAGCTATTACTGATGTTGCGCCCCAGCACCAGCACTGTAACAAAACCGCAGCCCACCAGGGCCGTGGCCAGGCTCAACAGCACCGAGCTGCCCAACTGGTCGACGATGCGCCCGCCGAAGAACGAACCCAAGGCAATGATCACCTGGAACAACGCGACAAACAGCGGCATGCCGCGCTCCACATCCTTGGGTGCGACCACAAACATCCAGATACTGGCACAGGCCGGGAAGGCACCGAAGGCGAAGCCCCACAGCCCGATCAGCATGGCGGCGCCGGTCATACCGGTGGCGAAGTGAGGGAACAGCGCGGTGCTGGTGCCGATCATCAGGGCCACCAGCAACAGGGTGTGACGCACACTGCGGTTGGCGGCGAAACCGGCGAAGATATTGCCGAACACCCCGGCCACGCCGAACAGCAACAGCAGCGAACCAATCGTCGGCCCATCGAAGCCGGAACTGTATTTGAAGAACGGCGCGACATAGGTATAGGCCGCAAAATGCGCCAGGCCGATCAACAGCACCGCGATCAACCCGATCCGCGCCTGTGGGTTGATAAACAACGCCGGCAGGTCACTGATGCGAATGGCCTTTTCCGGGGTGAGGCGGGGCAGCAGGAACACCTGCGCCAGCAGCACCGGAACGCCCAGCAGCGCGGTCACCAGAAAGGTCATGCGCCACCCCATCAGGCCGCTGAGCCAGGTGCCCACGGGCACGCCGAGCACGGTGGCCAGGGTCACGCCCATCATAATGATCGAGGTGGCCTTCGCCACGTCCACGCCCCTGGGCGCCAGGCGCCCACTGAGGGCGATGGCCGTGGCCCAGAAACCGCCGATGCTGATCCCCAGCAAGACACGGCCGAATAACAGCAGGCTGAAATCACTGGCAAAGGCCACGACCGAGTTGGCGATGATCATGATCAGCGTCAGGCCGATCAGCAGGTAGCGTCGGTCCATCGCGCCGATGCTCACCGACAGGAACGGGGCGGCGAGTGCGGCCATGATGCCCGGCAGCGTGACCATCAGCCCGGCGTGGCCGGCGCTGATACCGAGGTCGCCGGCCACGTCGTTGAGCACACCCACCGGCAGAAACTCACTGGTCACCAGGGCGAATGCCCCCACCGCGACCGAGAGAATCGCCAGCCACTGCTGTTTGACGCTTTGTTGATTATGTTCGGGACGGCCGCTGGGGGCCTGAGGGGCGCTTGGCATGGTACTGGGTTCCAAGGGAATGTCGCCTGAGGCCAGGCGAAGGGGAAGAATGGGAGGCGATTATAGGAATCGGGCCTGGCCACCCTATAGGCGAGCGGTTCGATAGTAATCATCAGTGCTATCGATGTGAGGGGGTTGAGCTAGGCGTATGTGATGATCGGTCCCGCGCTGCGCGTTGCAACGATCATTTGATGCATTGTGAGTGAGCAACCTGCGTTGCTTAATTGCGAAACGCGCGCCGCAAAAACTCACTGATCAGCCCCACCACCTGCTGCTGAATTACCGCCCGTGGCCTGGCTCACGTCCCTGGGCCTTTGCCACAACTGCGCGGCGGCGGCGGGGCTGCGGTCTTTGCTGGTGGTCCCAGGATGATTGACCGCCGCCACGATATAGCCCAGCCGCGCCAATGCGCTGGCCAACCACACCTGATTGCGCCAATTGCCGCCGTAACCGTGGGACAGCACCACCAGCGGAGGCTCCCCGGCCACCACCGGCGCGTTCTGCACGGCGAGGGCGCCGACGAACACCGCATTGTCGGCGATCAGCTCGGGCACCGCGCCGGTAGCGGCGGGGTATCAGACAGTCAGTTCCAACGGGCGGTTGTTTTGCACATCGGGCAGGGTTGCGGTCTTGAAGTCGACAGGGCTTTGGGCAGCGAAGGCGGGAGTGGCCAGGGATAGCAGGAGCAGGGTGCGCAGTGCGGTTTTCATTGGTGATATCGTCCTTGATCGGAGGCCGAGTGTCATGACCCGGGGCGTTCGCTTACGGCATCGCGTAACCCTCATAATTCAGCGATATTCCGTTGCTTTGCGGGTAGCTCACATACACCACCACCGCGTCACTGCGGTCGACTAATGCGAAGGGCCATTTACCGTTGGCCTTGCGCATATTTTCGTACAGCGGCAAGAAAAAATCCTTGGTCTGACCCCGGGGATCGTAAGGTGCCTGCACGTGAAAAATCGGATAACGCCCTCCGTTACAGAGCTGGATGCGTTCGAGCTGAAAACTGTTTTTCTCCAGCAGGGTGCGGGTCGGGTGCTGCCAGGTGGCGAGGTCGACGTCTTGGCAGTCCTTGGCTTTTTCGCCGTACAGTGTGGTGTCCTGCAGGGCCGGGAGTGCATGAGCCATGCCGGGTAACAGCAGCAGAAGCAGGGGCAGGAAACGTGGCATGGCAGCACTCCGAGCTTGGGGGAGCGCGATTGTAGATGTTTTCTCCTCCCGCAGCGCAACGAAAGGACGTCCTCGCCACTTACGCTTGGGGCAGCCCCGTCACCGTATCCGCAATCGTATTGGTTCGCTGCGCCGTGCCTTCGGTGGCGCTGGACGGTCCCAGCGCGTCAAGTATTTCGCGCAGCGCGCCGACGCCGGAGCATTGGTCTTCGCTCTGTTGGGCAACGTGCTGGAGCTTGCCCGATAACACGTCGATATCCACACCTGTTTGCGCGGCGTTTGAAGGGCGAACACGACGCCGAAAAACAGGCATTTTTATAGCTGCAAGACGGGATTAGGAAGTTGCTGGCGAGTTCTTACATAAAGGTCTTACAGATAGGGACTTCATGTTTTTAGGACGTTGGTAACTTACCTTGGCTGAAAATTCATGCAATGGTAGAGGCGTATTCATATTGCAGGATTGGAATTAATTAGATTGGCCAATTATGACAGGAAGGTGCGATATGAGCAGTCCAGTTATGTCCTCGTTATTGCTACGTAGTTTGAGTTTAAAGACATTCACCGTTGTATTGCTTTTTGTATGGATGATATTGGTAGGTGGAAAATCAGATGCGGAGGAGCAGTCTATCACCAAAGTTGGCGCCCCAAGCCCCGTACTTGTTTTGTCGAATTCTGATACCAGTCCTGGTGTTGGGCTCGTAAGTTTTAATGTTTTTACCTCGGATATTCCACAAGGCACACTCATAAATCCCAAGCAGTTGCTGGAAATTCAATGGAATACCACTTATTACCCAGGCAGCGTGACTCAACGGGTGCAGTTTTGCTATTACCGTCCTTACAGTTCTCAAGAAAATTGTGTAGATATACGCTCGGGATCGTCCGGAACTCTTTACGACTTTAATAACCAGAGCTTTGATCACGGTGTGCGCGTCACTATCAAGCATTATGTATTAGGTGGAACACCCCCTTATACCCGACCTGCGGGTGCCGACTCGGTAACTTTCCGATATCGATATTGATGCGGCGCGAAGTGCCCGCAGCTAAATCCTCTGCGGATGACTTATAGTAACTGGAGGTGTTTTTAGGTAGCGTTATCGCTACTCCCTTATGAAGGAGGGGTGCCGTCGTGGTCAATCTAAATCCTGATGCCTCGTCGTCTTACCGTGATTTGGCAAGTCGGTCCGTTAGTGTCTATGGCGACCATGCTGTCGTGCCTGCGAGTGAGCGTGCGAGTGTGGTTATTTCACCCAATAGTCACACGGCGACCGAGACCGTTTCGATCCTTGCGCGTCAGTTAAGTGAAGCCGCAATACATGCCGAGAACCGTGTCGTCCAGCAAGACCCCAAACTGCTTGAACCGATCACAGGCGGCCACTATATCGCCGGTAAAGCGCAGCACGACGCAGAGACTCCCGTTGCCGATGACCCGGTCCTGAGGGCGCGGGCTCGGCAAGCTACCGGCTTCGTCAACGGCAGTGACGTCAACCCGTTCAAAGACCTGGCCCGCGATCAACTGAGCTTGATTGCCCACGATGACGGCGGCATCTTCACCATTAATGAACGACGCGCCGCTTGGTTGCAGATGCAGTCTGCGGTGTCTCCGACAGTCGCCAGTTCAACGCCAGGTCCCGGCCGCGAGCTGATGGTTGCGCGCTTGTTCGGTAGCCACGAGCCGCCGGTCGCCCTGCCGCCTGCGACCTACGAGAACGCGGGCCAGAGCGTTTTTGAATTTTTGCACCGCGATGATCGTGCACTGATCTCGGATATGTACGCCTACTTACAGGAGGAGGGTGCCGATCTGGGCTACGTGGACCAACTGGCTCATTCACTTGGCAGCTATCGTCGTGCGACCGATGGGCGCCAGCAGTTGAGCTCCAATAATGGCTACGATGCACAGGGCTATCGCGTAACGTTCAACTTCAAGCAAGAAGACGCCGAAACGGCCTCACGCATATTGAACGGTACGGCCATTACCAGTACCCGACTTGATCAGGGCTATTTGCGGCATATCCTCAATCCGGATTACGGGGCGCTCTCCAATATCGGCGGCCTGCCGTTCCTGGAAAAAATGGTGAATAGGTTCTCTGACGAAGGTGGCATGCAAACTGCGCTCGGCGATGAGTTCACCACTTTTAAAGCGACCCCGGTCGAAGACAACATCGTTGTGACCACCCACGAATCCATGAGGCTTGCGCCCTCCGAGGCACTTGCGGGTAGACTAAACGGCGTCTGGACCCTCTTTGAAAAAGGCAAGGCAGCGGGCTATACAATAGACCAGGCCACTGGCTTGCTGATCAAGCCAGTCGAGCCTTCTGATCTTGCTGGTCCGCAGCGCTCAGAGCCTGGCCTTGCCACAGGCGCAACGCGTGACCGCACCCTGCTTGAGGCCCTTTCAGGCAACCGCGAAACGCCGACCAAGCGTTGGTTCTGGGCCGGCAATGTGTTCAACCTGATCAAAAGTTTAAAACCGTGAAACGGTGCATCAGCCGAGCGCTGCGGTGGCTAGCAGCGAACGAGCGTTACAGCCCCGGCGGCGCGGTTTGCCCCTACGCATGCGTCAGCCCCGTCAACGTATCGGCAATCGTCTTGGTCCGCTGCGCCGTGCCCTCAGTGGCGCGGCTCGACGCTTCAAGCGCATCGAGCATCTCGCGCAGCGCGCCGACCCCGGTGGATTGGTCTTCGATCTGTTGGGCAACGCGCTGGATCTCACTGGACAGCAGGTCAATATCCACGCCGATTTCCGCCGCATTCTTACGGGTGATTTCCGCCAGTTTGCGCACTTCGTCCGCCACCACCGCAAACCCACGGCCCAGGTCACCGGCGCGTGCCGCTTCAATGGCCGCGTTGAGCGCCAGCAGGTTGGTTTGCCCGGCGATCTGCTGGATCACCTGCACGATCGACTGAATACGCAAACTCGAACCCGCCAGCGTACGCGCCCCTTCCACCGCCACATCCGCCTGGCTGGACAAGCCTTCCACCGTGGACCCGGCCTGGGCCGACACCGCGTTCTGCTGGTCGATGGTCCCCACCAATTCATCCATCGACGCGTGCAACTCGCCCGAGTAATGCTTGAGTTGCGCTGCGATGTCTTCCTGCTGGCGCTCTGCCTGGGCCAGCACCATACCCAAGTCCGCTAGTCCCTCGAACACCGGCAGGATATTGCGATCCAGCCCGCGGGTATTAAGGGTGTTAGCAAAGTCGTTGTTTTTGAACGCGGCAATCTGCTTGACCACTACATGGTTCAATCCCGCCAGCTTCTTCACCTGCCGACGTAAGAAAAATGCCTTGAACTCGCCGTAATGGGCGATGAAATTGTCCACGTACTCGTCACTGAAACTTGCGCCTTTGCCCACCCGGAAAAAGAAAATCGCCGTCAGTGTCTGGTTAAGGTTCAAACCCAGGATTTCGCCAAAGGTGGAGAACCCCGCCAGCGGCACATCGCCGAACGTGCCAGCCATGCTGCCCAGTTCGGCGCCATTGTTCAGCCGCCGCAAGATGCAGTCATTCAAGATGCCCGCCACCGGTTGGCCGCCCTTGCCGCGTAGGAATTGTTCATAGTCCCGGCGCGTCGCCTCGCGCAATGGTGTACGCCGCACCATCACCAACTCTTCGCCCGGCGCCACGTCGCAGAACAGCTGCACGATCTGCTGCTCATAGTCGATGCGCGCGATGGAGCGCACAAACAACTCACTGCCCACGCGGATGGCAAACGAATAATCCGCCAGCTTCGGCTCCAGCGCCTGGGGCGTGCAATTGAAGGCATCACACAACGCCTGCACCATGCTCTTGATGTTGCCCGCGCTGTCGATGACCTGGTCAATGGTGCGGTCCTCCACCGAAGCAGTCAGCACGCTGAAGGTCAAATCCGCCGGTTTAAAGTTCTGGCTCTTGAACACCCCAAATCGCACATGCTCCGCCGTCTTCAGGAACACAATCTGTGCATGGTTCTGATAGCTGCGCTGGCCGTCATGAATCAGCGTCTTCTGGAAATCCGACTTACCCCCGGCCGATCCCCCTACAAACAAACACGGGAACCGCCCCGACTCATACAACGCCTCCATAAAAAACGACTCCGACGCCGACAGCCCATCGAACACCACATACGCCAGCGTATCGCGATGATCGATCGACGTGCGCACCTGCACACGCTTGATATTGGCCACCAACTTGGCAATTCGCTCCTGCATGCCCAGGCGCTTGCCACCGCTGCGAATGTCCTCGCACTCCAACGGCACCATCACCACCTCGGCCGAGGCGATCACACTGTCGTCGAACAACTGCAACACAATCCGATCCCAGCGCTCGCCGGTGGCGCAATACAGCGAATTGGGCGCATTGCAGAGCTCGCCGGAGGTGGTGCAGAGGCTGATCGTGGAGTGCGGGAACCGGCGTTTGAGCTTGGCGGCGATGGCGTCGATGTCCAGGTGCGGCGAGATGAAACCGGTGATCAGCGTGGGCGTGATGCGCTGGGCGGCTAAAGCAGCGTCCAGGTCGCTGGCGGTACAGGTGAGGGTGGTGGTGCCTTGGCGAGCGGGCCGGGATTTTTTCAGAAGGGCGAGTGGATTCATGGGGTGGGGCTCGGTCGAATGGGGATGCGGGGGGGCATGCGGTTAGTAGGGTTATCGGCGGGTTGGGTGGGGGCTGGAGGGTGAGGTGGTGGGGTGCGACGGAAGGACGCGGTGAGGGGGGCTTTCGGCCAAAAGCGGACCGCCGGCGCGGTTCTGGTTCAGCCCGATAGTCAAGGCTCACAGCATGCGACTGTATATCTAAAGTCATTCTGGCTTATTGCTTACACCTATATCCCTATAGGTCCCTTCTCGCGGTCCAGTTCACTGGGGGGTATTGAAGACCCTCTAAGCCCAGCGGGAGCATGCTCCCTCGCCACAGGGGAACATTAAAGTCATAAGACTTGTATTGGCCGCTGGGTAATTGGCATAGTGCTGCCACTCCCCAACTGACCCGGCGCCAAGGACTAAGTCAGCCAGAAGCTGACGGAAGTTCAGGGCCTTGCCAGGTTGCTTGTTCCAAGGATCTGGACATTTAACCCATGAAAACATACGCAGCGCTGGCCTTTGCGCTCACCACCCTGTGCAGCCCCCTCCACGCGGCGAGCTGGCAGATTTGCCGGCTGGACGTACAGATCGTCAACGTCTTGAAACAACCGTACCCACAGCTGCAGGGGCGGATCCTCAAGGTCGCCCCGACCACCCCCACCACGCAATGTCCCCAGCAAGGCTCGACGCTCACCTTCACCCCGGAAACCGCCGATTACCAGAACACCCTCCCGCGTCGGCAATGGCCTCGAAAAGGCCAGTCTGTGCAGATTGACTACCGGTATCTGGATGGAATTTGCAAGGGCGACGGCCACCCGCATCCGTGTCGCATCGAGCACTACCCACTCATGGGGCGCTAATCGGGCGTCACTCGCTCACGTAGCCTTCGCAGCAAGCCATCGCATGGATATGCCCAGCGCTCCTTCGCGCGGAATGCGTGGCGCTGTAGCATCATGAATTCTGGCAGCGATCCAGCTCTAAGGACGATTGATGGCTATTAACTTTGAACCCAATATAGGGCAGATCTTGGAGTGTAATTACGGCGACTATCAGTACGATGAAAACGCCATGGCTATCACTAGAGGGACTCAAGCGTACTGGCTGCCTATCAGCCATTCCAGCTCGGCCTGTCCGATCAGAAAGTCAGTTATCGGCTAATAGCAGCCACTCGTAAACGGTAGTCCCGCATCGCATCAGGCAACCGTCGATCATTCTCGCGGAGTCTGGACGTTCGAATTTTCAATGCTCGCGAGAAAATTGCAGGTATCCCGATTAGAACGCAGACAAACCACGCGGCAAGCTGGTGGCGCTGTTGCAACAAGTTGCCGCATCTTTTCTCGCGCTGATTTTTTCGTCCGCCACATGAATCTAAAAAACTCCGGCAGGTTCATCAGCAGTTCGGGGCAGTTCTCAGGCAAGTCAGGCCGAGACTGACCGCGTTGGAGCAGGGTTCTGCGCAGTACGCGTAAGAATCGAAGCGTCGCCGAACGATCAATCCATATCAAAAGGTCTGCACGGGCCAGCCGGTTGTCCCAAGTGGCTGAATGGCCGCCTTCGAATATCCAACAATCTCGGGCCTCTACATCGAGACAAAGCTGTGTCTTCTCGTCCGGACTTCGCTCGATCCACCCTGGCTGCCAGTGAATAGTGTCGATATGAATGACCGGCAAACCTGTGCGCTGACCAAGCTCACGCGCCAAAGTGCTTTTGCCTGACCCAGGTTGACCAACAATCATCACCCGTTGCATCGAAGCTCCTTCTCACTATGACAGCTGATTTTTCCGGGGCGGCGATTTTACGTCAAGACCGATCTCGGTCAACAAAAAGCGGTCAGTATGACAGGCAGCTTCTGGCCGACTGCTGCCGACCACGAAGGCTATTTTGGGTCGTCAACGTTTGAGACGAACTCTCTTGTTTAAACCAGACTGGCCGATAACGGACCAGATGTCCCCATTTCTGAATTCTTCTCGATCGGTGTGAAGTTGACTAAATCCATACTTATCTGCTGTGCGGTTTTTCTGACTGGCTGTGTCGGTCACTACCAGCAACCGGCACCGAATGCGCCGCACGCCACCCTTGATGCTCATTGGGGGAAAAACGAATTCATTTCTGGAGGCAGCCAAGCGTATTGGGCCTACTACGATGCTCACTGCCAAGACACCAGAGAGACCGGTGTGCTAGGTGTTGTTTCACCGTCAGAACCTGAAAAGAATCGATTTCTAATCCAGCCTGATCGGCGCATTTACCTGAGCGCACTCAGCTCAGGAATCAAGGAGCGTGAGAATACGGATCAGCCGTTAATCCATAGGAGTTGTTTGAGCTTCAGTAGCTTCGTCCCTACTGCGGGGGGGATCTACCAAGTGACCCACTCAGCTCCTAAATTCGGTTGCGCATTGGAGGTAATTGATATTCAGACAGGGAAAGCGCCTTCAACACTTATCGTTGAGCCTATCGCAAAGGGATGCGGATTGTGATGGCGTACAGAGACAATGCGTATTGCCACCAACTTAGAGTGGATGATGGACGAGGAGGTCAACCAGGGGATACAGGAGGAACTGAGCTTTCTTTTCGAAGAGACCCGTAATTTCCAAAGCATCGCCAGAAACGGATTTTGATGTGATCAATGTCACCGACATATAGATCCTTTTAGCTCGCTTGCCATCTATGGCCTCGCCTTATCTGAGGCAGTCTTTCTGCCAGTGCAGTGTCTAGTCTGTTGCCTCTACCGGTTGAATAGTCTGGCGATTTCTGCTCGTGCCGACCGGCAGCTATTGGCCGGAAGCAGCCAATCACACCTCGGATTAAGTCAGGTTAGAAGCAAATCTATTTATTCCCAAAAGAAAACCGCCGAGTCTTCATAAAATAAGTCACGAAGACTCAGCGTTATATAGAGCCGATAGTTAGCTGCCTGCCCCAGCCCCCTCCCGCGCCATCAATTTATCGACCAACAACACCCCCAGTTCACTCAGCTGATGAATCGCCAATGCCACATCCCGCTGCTTTCCTGTCAATTCATCCGACAGGTCAAGCAGCAATGCTGTGACCGACGAAAAGGTTTCATAGCTATTGACGAGCAGCACTTCGCTGCTGGCATCGTCAGCAACGTTGAATAGCGTGGTCGAAGGTGGAGGAGGCGGTTGTGGCGGTTCGGCGCCCGCGTTGAGGTAGTGATCAATCGCACGATGCGCCGCCTGATTCAGTTTCAGGTCAGGACTGTTCGGAGGGTTAGGCGTGACTTTGTACATAACGGAATTTCCCTGTCAGGGCCGACACCGTTTCGCTACTAAACGAAAGGGTGGCAGCTGTACGCAGGTTAGTAGACCGGGGAATTCCGCAAAGCCGGCGCACCCGAAGGTGCCCTGCGCACAGCCACCATCAAGCACAGACCGGAAGTCTGGTGGATGAAGCTTGTGCACTAAGCGAAATTCGACCACGGGCTACTAAACCCGATCACTGAGTTGTCAGCGACCGGGCCACCTTAGAGACGCTCACTCAAGCGCACAAGCCGGCGGATTCTGACGCAACTGTAGGCAACGGAGCAAGGCGCACAGGCTGCTTGTAGGACTTGTACCGGTGATGCAGCACGCCAGGGTCCGTCATGTATCTCGCGTCGCAAGCTTCACGCCCTGATGGGGTGAATTCATGCAACGCCCAGGCAAGCGCTTCGACTCTCACACAGGGTGCCGAACTCGGTTGGTATCTCTTGATGGCGGACACCCAAACTGACGACTGTATTCCCGGCTGAATTGCGAAGGGCTTTCGTAGCCTACTCGATAGCAGGCACTCGCCACATCCAGCCCTTCGCCGAGCAACAGGCGGCGGGCTTCCTGCAGGCGCAGTTGTTTTTGATACTGCAGCGGACTCATGGCCGTCACTGCCTTGAAACGATGATGCAATGTAGAACTGCCCAGATTGGCTATGCCATTGAACAGCCCGACGATGTGGATGTAAGTGAGATTGTGGTGCGTCCCACCGCCAGCCCACACTGATCAGCGTTGGTAGCAAGGTATACCTGGGTTCGGAGGCTGTTGCCCATGAGCGGCTGCCCTCGGCTCAGCGCGTGTAAAAAAACCGGAACTTCTGAACGCTGTGTAAAACTCTTATCTCAATGGAGGTGGACCCATAAGCGTCCTGACTCGTTTCCCTGATGACACCGCCCACACCACTCGCGAGCAAGCACATGATCGATGGTTCCGCTGTCTTGACAGTCTTTTTGGTTTACCTGGCCGGTGTCGTTACCCCCGGCCCAAATTTCGTCGCAGTGGTCCATAAAGCGGTGGCTACTACACGGTCAGAAGCGCTGGCCCTGGTAGCGGGTATCGTAGTGGTCAACTTGTTCTGGTCTACCTGTGCAATCGCGGGTCTGGGGATTGTATTTGCTGCGTTCCCTTGGGCTGCCTTTGTTGTAAAGGTTCTAGGGGCCGCCTACCTCATGTGGTTCGGGCTTCGACTGCTGATCAACGCGGGGAAGAATGCACTTGGCGCGCTAAATGATGCCGTTGCCGGTAGTCACCGGCAGTCTTTTATTCAGGGGGTGATTACTAACATTGGCAACCCCAAGTCCATGGCCTTCTACGCCGCTGTCTTTTCTGCCGCCGCCCCCGCCCATGTTTCGCCAGCCACGTTTTTTTCGATGTTGGCAGTTGTGGTAGTGGTTTCAACGACCTGGTATGGAATGGTCGCAATCGCGCTTTCGCACCCTAAGATTGCTTCGGGGTATCAACGGCGGAAAAAAATAATTGATCGACTATGCGGTGGTTTGATTTTGTCTCTGGGGGTCCGCCAGTTGGTTTAGCTTCGAACCAATTGGCTTGCACTGCCCAAATTTATTAGCCATGCGCCTTCGCTGTGGATTTAAGCTGAACGCATGAAGGGCGTTCGAGCGGGAGCAGGTGCGGGACTAGGAAGTTACTTACAAGTTCCTACTTTTGCGAATGACAGACCTGTCCTTCCGGATTTTAGGAAGTGCATGGCTGTTCTTCGTTAATAAATCGTGCAAGGGTGGTGGCGTGATTCTAATGGTGGATTTATCTGAAAATATTTAATTATTATTAAGTCTGAGGTGGCGGTCATGATGAGCTTGAATGCATTGCCAGGAATTATAAGGGGCAGGAGCTGTTACTTGTTTTTTTGGGGTGTTTTTTGCCAGTGGCTCTATTGCGCAAGAAAGGTCCATCACAAAGATTAAGGCCCCCAATCCCATACTGGTATTATCCAATTCCGATACTGTAGCAGGCGTTGGATTCGCGAGATTGCATGTGTTTACTGCAGATATACCTGCCGCCGTCTTCGCTGATCAAAAGCAACTAATGGAAATCCAGTGGAGCACAACCTACTATCCTCAAGGGTTCGGGGAGGAAGTTAAATTGTGCTACACGCGGCCTTACAGCACTGAGGAGAGCTGTAGAGCAATTTATCCTAATTCATCCGGAACGCTTTTTGACTTTAATGCTCAAGCTTTCGATCATGGTGCCTATGTCACTATCTATCACAGGGTGTATGGCGGTACACCGCGTTATATACAGCCTGCTGGTGTCGACTCAGTGACATTTCGGTACAGGTAGTGATCAAGCGATGATGGATTCGCCGCTTTTCAATTAAGAGAGTTCCTCCCTTAAAAAATAAAGTGAATGTAGCCGTTACTGTCTTCTTACGCGGAGTACGTGCTCATGGTCATTCTCAATGCTTCTTCCTCGTCGTCTTACAGTCCTTTGGTACATAGTTCTACCAGCGCTACGACGTTGGCGGCAGCGTCACCAAATGATGAGAAGCAAACCATGGTCACCTCTCACGGCAGCGTTACTTCCAGTTCCGTCTCGATCCTGGCTCGTCAGTTAAGTGAGGCGGCAACGCGTGCACACACTCGTGGTGATCAGAATAACGACGTTTTGCTCGGCCCGATCGTCAGCGAGCAGTATCTCGTCAAAAAAGCACAGCACGATGCGGAGGTTCCCGATACCGATAACCCGGAACTTCTGGCACGCGCTCGCCAAGCGACAGGCTTCGCCAACGGATCTGATACCAACCCATTCAAAGGCATCGCACGCGATCAACTGATCCTGATTGCCCACGATGACGGCGGCCCCTTCACCGTTAACGAGCGACGCGCTGCTTGGGATGAGCTGCAATCAATCGCGCCATCGGCCGCTGTCGTTAAGAAGTCAACGCCCGCCAGCGAGCGCGAGCTCATGATTAAGCGTTTGTTTGGTACCCCATATGAGCCGCCTGTGGCTAAGCCCCCCCATACCAGTGAAAACGGTGCTCAAAACGCCAACCTTTTTCTTAACCATAACGATCGAGCCCTGTTTGCGGATATGTATGCCTATGCACAGGCGGAGGGGGTGGACCTGAGCTACGTTGATCGATTGGCCGGGATTCTCGGTACTTATCGTCACTTCAGCGACGGTCGTCAATTAATGGATGGCCTCAGCTACGATGCGCAGGGCTATCGGGTGATCTTCGACTTCAAAGAGGAAGATAAAGCCATTGCCGCACGCATCCTGAATGGTTCAGCGATCAACAGTACCCGCATCGATCCAGGCTTTTTGCGCCATATCCTGCGACCCGAACAAGGTGCGTTTTCCAATATAGGCGGCATACCGTTCTTGGAGAAAATGGTGAACAAATTCTCCAGTGAGGGTGACCTGCAACCGCCGTTGGGCAACGAGTTCGCCACCTTCGACAGAAACATCAGAATCGAGGACTACATCGTCCGAACTACGGACAAATCTGACAGGCTGCCACCTTCCCAAGCCCTCAGCGGCTGCGTCAATGGTGTATGGACCCTTACAGACAAAGGTAAGGCCGAAGGCTATACGATAGACCCGGTTACTGGCCACATGAGCCAGCCAGGGCCGCCGTCTGACGATCAGTCAGTGCAGTTGGATGCCTCCGTCGGTGAAGCGACCCGGCATAGCGTCCTTGAAGCTCTCGCAGATACGCGCGGCAACACTGCGACACGATGGACTTGGGCAGGACATCTTTTCAAGTTAATGAGACATCTCAAACCCTGAGTACATGCCCACCCTGACCAGAACAGCCCATCGCCCCGCACATTGGCCTGCTGAGCCTCAAGGCCTGCGGCGTACCGTCGTGGGCTTCAACGGATTGGGTTAAAAATGAGCCCATACAACGCAGGCTACAAAAAACTGCCCACCTGAGATATCCAACGTCGTCCGATCAGCCCAGGCCATGTCATCGGACAGGGTCGCGGCAACCGCAGCGCCTATATCATCCTGCAGGCCAACGCGGCCCAGAGCGATACGGCAGGCGAGTGGTGGCCCGGCGGTCGTTTTTCCTCGATCCAGCTTGGTATTGCGCAACATCACCCCATAACTACCCCATATCCACCAAGCGCAAGGACACACCATGACCAATCCAACCGAAACCGCCATCCTCGCCGGCGGCTGCTTCTGGGGCATGCAGGACCTGCTGCGACGCTACCCCGGCGTGCTGCACACGCGTGTCGGCTACACCGGCGGCGATGTGCCGAATGCCACCTACCGCAACCATGGCAACCATGCCGAAGCGATTGAAATCGTGTTTGACCCGGCGGTGATCACCTACCGGCAGATTCTTGAGTTCTTTTTCCAGATCCATGACCCCAGCACGCCGAACCGGCAGGGCAATGATCTGGGGCCAAGCTATCGTTCGGCGATTTACTACCTGAGCGAGCAGCAACGGGAGATTGCCGAAGATACCGCGGCTGACGTGGATGCCTCCAAGCTGTGGCCGGGACCTGTGGTCACGCAGATAGAGCTTGCCCGCGAGTTCTGGGAGGCGGAACCGGAGCATCAGGATTACCTGGAGCGCATACCCAATGGGTATACGTGCCACTTCATCCGGCCAAATTGGACGTTGCCCAAGCGGGGCTAAGCGTGAGTAGCGCTGGGGAGAGGCCGCGAACTCTGTGGTGAGCAGGCTTGTCCTGCGCTGGGCTGCGAAGCGGCCCCACACCCAGGCACCTCGGAGTGTCAGCTGAAATCACATCGCCTGGAATGGGGCTGCTTCGCAGCCCAGCGCGGGGCAAGCCCGCTCACCACAGCAAGCCCGCTCACCATAGCGAGCCCGCTCACAGGGTTATGTGTCAGCCTTTAAGACTTGTGTAGATACCTGTGTCTATCGGGGGCAAGTCGAATCGTCGCACCGCCCCTTCCACATTTATCCGCTTTACCTGAAGGCTTCAGCGCACCAGGCAAGGCTGCTTATTATCAAACCGCCACCCCGGAATCAGGAACTGCATCGCCACGCTATCATCCCGCGCGCCGAGGCCCATGCCTTTGTACAGTTCGTGGGCGTGGGCCACGGCGTCCATGTCGATGTCCACCCCCAGGCCGGGCTTGGCCGGCACCTTCACATAACCCCCTTCGATTTTCAGCGGTTCGCGGGTCAGGCGCTGGCCGTCCTGCCAGATCCAGTGGGTGTCGATGGCGGTGATGTCGCCCGGTGCGGCGGCGGCCACCTGGGTGAACATCGCCAGGGAAATATCGAAGTGGTTGTTGGAGTGCGAACCCCAGGTCAGGCCCCACTCGTGGCACATCTGCGCCACACGCACCGAGCCTTGCATCGTCCAGAAGTGCGGGTCGGCCAGGGGGATGTCCACCGATTGCAGCTGGATCGCGTGGCCCATCTCGCGCCAGTCGGTGGCGATCATGTTGGTGGCGGTCTTGAGCCCGGTGGCACGGCGGAATTCGGCCATGACTTCGCGGCCTGAGTAGCCATGCTCCGCGCCGCACGGGTCCTCGGCGTAGGCCAGTACGTGGTGCTGGTCGCGGCACAGGCGAATGGCTTCTTTCAGCGACCAGGCGCCGTTCGGGTCGAGGGTGATGCGCGCCTGCGGGAAGCGCTCGGCCAGCGCAGTGACCGCTTCGATTTCCGCATCGCCGCTCAGCACGCCGCCCTTGAGCTTGAAGTCATTGAAGCCATATTTGGCCTGGGCCGCCTCGGCCAGGCGCACCACGGCTTCGGCGGTCAGGGCTGTTTCATGGCGCAGGCGGAACCAGTCATCGTCGCTGTCGGCCTCATTGCGGTAGGCCAGGTCGGTGGCTGTGCGGTCGCCGACATAGAACAGGTAACCGAGCATTTTCACCGCGTCGCGCTGCTGCCCTTCGCCGAGCAACGCGGCCACCGGCACTTCGAGAAACTGCCCCAGCAGGTCGAGCAGAGCGGCTTCCATGGCGGTAACCGCGTGGATGGTGATGCGCAGGTCAAAGGTCTGCAGGCCACGCCCGGCGGCGTCCCGCGAGGCGAAGGTGCTGCGCATCTGGTTGAGGACGCGCTGGTACTGGCCGATGGGTTGGCCGATCACCAGGCTGCGCGAGTCTTCCAGGGTTTCGCGGATGCGTTCGCCGCCGGGCACTTCGCCCACGCCGGTGCGGCCGCTGCTGTCCTTGAGGATCACGATATTGCGCGTAAAGAACGGCCCGTGGGCGCCGCTCAGGTTGAGCAGCATGCTGTCGTGGCCGGCCACGGGGATGACTTGGAAGTGAGTGACGATTGGCGTAGTCATGGCAGATTCCTGAGTGAGCTTAAAGAGGTTTGCCGAGCGCGGCGCTGGGCACGGCGCCAGGTGCGCTCAAGGTGGAGGAGGGCGCGGTCTTGGCGAAGAACACCAGGAGGGCAGCCAGCACCGAAGTGCCCGCCAGGCCGTAGAGGCCGCCCTGGATCGAACCGGTGGTTTGCTCCAGAAACCCGAAGGTGGTCGGCGCAACGAAACCGCCCAGGTTGCCGATGGAGTTGATCAGCGCGATCACCGCGGCGGCAATGCGCACATCCAGATAGCCCTGGGGGATCGGCCAGAACAGCGAGGACGCCGACTTGAAACCAATCGCCGCGAAGCAGATCGCCACAAAGGCGAAGATCGGCCCGCCGGTGGTGGACATGAACATGCCTGCCGCCGCAATCAACAACGCCGCTGCCACCCAGGCCTGCTGGAACTTGAACCTGCCCGACAGCGAGGCGAAGGCATACATGGCGATGATCGAGATCAGCCACGGGATCGAATTAAAGAAACCCACCTGCACGTCGCTGAGGTCGCCCATCTTCTTGATGATGCTCGGCAGCCAGAAGGTCGCGGCGTAAATGGTCAACTGGATACAGAAGTACAACGCACAGAACAGCAGGATCTGGCGGTCCTTGAGCAGCTTGCCGAGGGTCGGCTTGACGCTGGTGAGCGCCTCGCGCTCGCGTTGTTCCTGGTCGATGGCGTCCACCAGCGCGTCCTGTTCTTCGCGGGTCATCCATTTGGCGTCGTGAGGCTTGGAGTCGAGCCAGAACCACACGAAGAACCCGATGGCGACCGAGGCCAGGCCTTCGATGGCGAACATCCACTGCCAGCCGTGCAGGCCAAACCCTTCGATCTGCAGCAGCGCACCCGACAGCGGGCCGGAGATCAGTGAAGCCACGGCCGAACCGCTGAGGAAAATCGCGATGGCCTTACCGCGCTCCACACCCGGCAACCACCGCGTGAAGTAGTAGATCACCCCCGGGAAGAAACCGGCTTCGGCCACCCCCAACAGAAAGCGCAGGATATAAAAGTGGGTTTCGTTCTGGATAAACGCCATCAGCGTGGCGACAAGGCCCCAGGTGAACATGATGCGGGTCAGCCAGATACGCGCGCCGACCTTTTGCAGCAGCATATTGGAGGGCACTTCGAACAGGGCATACCCAATGAAAAACAACCCGGCGCCAAAGCCATAGGCCGCCGCGCCGATACCCAGGTCATGCTCCATGTGCGTGCGCACGAAGCCGATATTGACCCGGTCGATGTAGTTGAGGATGAACATGACCACGAACAGTGGGAGCACATGGCTCTTCACTTTGCTCACGGCGCGCGCGAGGACCGGACTGCGTTCTGAGGCAACGGCTGTATGGCTTGAATTGTTAACCATTCAAGACTCCCCCCTGATTATTTTTATGTGGGTTTTAGTTGATAGACATCATACAAGTCGAATTCTGGAATTCGCAATGTGGTTACGCATTTTTTATTTCATAAGGCCCGCCGTTTAGCCTGTAAATTGGTTGTATTGCGACGTTTATTAAGCTTTTTTAGCGGGGTTGAGCAAGGCGCTGATCAAAAAAGGTACGGCAGGAAAAAGCCCCAATCTGGTTGGTTGTCATACAAGCTAAGCTTTTCCGGATTCGTATGCCACCCCGCCCGGACGGAATGTTAAGCTCCTTCCCAGCCCAACCCCGTGGACCCGTCGCAATGCCCATCCAACCACCAGCCGCCGTTCACAAGCGCTCCACCAACCTGGCCCAAGGCGTGGTCGACGACTTGACCCAACGCATTCTGCTGGGGCAGTTAAAGCCGGGTGAAAAGCTGCCGTCCGAATCCACCATCGTGCTTGAGCACGGCGTGAGCCGCACGGTGGTGCGCGAAGCCATTTCCAAATTGCAGGCCTCGGGGCTGGTGCAGACGCGTCACGGCATCGGCACGTTTGTGCTGGAGGCACGCCCCCAGCCTGGCTTGCGTCTGCACGTGGACACAGTGGCCAGCGTGCGCAACATGCTGGAATTGCGCCTGGGCCTGGAGGTGCAGGCGGTAGCGTTGGCTGCCGTGCGTCGCTGCGATGCGCAACTGGCTCCCATGCGCCAGGCCCTGGGTGACTACCAGGCGTCCCTGGCCAACAACGACAGTTGTGTGGAAGAAGACAAACGCTTCCACCTGTTGATTGCCGAAGCCACCGGCAATACTTTTTTCACCGAGATCATGCAGCACCTGGGCAACGCCATGATTCCGCGCAGCCTGGTCAAGGGCGCCGAGCGCGGCGGCGCGGACTTCGCCAGACTGGGGCAGTTGGCCCACCTGGAGCATGAGGCGATTTTTAACGCGATCAAACGCCAGGACGCCGACGCCGCCCGCGCCGCCATGGTGCTGCACTTGACCAACAGCCGGGACCGGTTTTCCGGCGAGTAAGGCGCTCGAACGCGCGCATAGGACTCTTCAGTTGAACGAACACACTTTATCCAGGCGCCTGGAGCGCGTGGCGGCGCACGTGCCCTCGGCCGCGCGTCTGGCCGACATCGGCTCAGACCACGCGTACCTGCCGGTCGCTTTGCTGCGCCGTGGCGCAATCAGCGCGGCCGTCGCGGGGGAGGTGGCAAGTACACCGTTCCACGCAGCCCAACGCACCGTGCGCGATAACGGTCTGCAAGGGCGCATCACGGTGCGCCAGGCTGACGGCCTGGCCGCCATCGAACCGGCCGACGGCATCACCGCGATCAGCCTGTGCGGCATGGGCGGCGAGACGATTCGCGACATTCTGGAAAGCGGCAAGGCCCGCTTGAGCGGCCGCGAACGCCTGATCCTGCAACCCAATGGCGGCGAACCGCCGCTGCGGCGTTGGTTGATGGATAACGGTTACACGATCCTTTGCGAAGAGCTGTTACACGAGAACCGCTTCTACTACGAAATCATCGTCGCCGAACGCGCCGAGCCGGTGGCCTACAGCGCCGAACAACTGTACTTCGGCCCGCTGCAGATGCAGGCGCGCAGCCCGGTGTTTTTGGCCAAGTGGCAACGGGCGTTGCGTCTGAAGCAGAAGGTTCTGGCCGGCCTTGAACAGTCGGAGCAGGGCGTACTGCACGGCAAGCACGCGCAAATCGCCCTGCAGGTGCGATGGATCCGTGAACTGCTGGGTTAAATACGCTTCACCACGCCTTCAAGTTTGGGCGGTACGCAGCCGATAGCCTGCGTGTAACGGCGGATGCTTGCAGCGCGTGCTCGTTCAAACATCCTTGTGCCGGCCGTCCCCGGCGGTTACACCGTCACTGCCAGGATTGAGTGCTTTTGCCCCATTTTCGAGCACGCTACGGCGCATTTTTGTACATCACCTGCCCTGTTTCGGGGCTGTGGGTCGACGGCCCGTATCTTGCTAGTCCCAGAATAATCAATGACATGGCATTTTGCCGTTAGTCATTTTAAGGCTTCGCCCAGCGTTGCATCGCCTGGGTGGTTTGAGGGAGTAGTCGGACATGCACAGCTTGTTATCACCCGGTATCCGCCTGCTCGGACGTTTCGGTTTCGCGCGTAAATTCCAGATTCTGTTTTTGCTGTTCATGCTGCCCCTGGCGGGTAGCCTGTGGATGATCGGTCAGGATTACCGGGACAAATTAAACGTGATATCCAGCGAGCGCTCCGGCGTCAGCCAGTTGCTGGCGCTCGACAGCCTGGACGCGCAATTGACCGCCCAGCGCAACCTGGCCGCGCGCTGGAAGGCCGTCGATCTGCTGCGCGAGCCCACGCCCGCCGCGAAAGCCGCCATGGCCGCCGTGGATGCCAACTACTCACCGATCCAGCAAAGCCTGCAAACACTGGGCGAAACACTCAAGGCGCAGAACGCCAGCGCGGACATCCAGGCGCGCTTCGACACCTTGCAGGGCGCGGTCAAGGGCCTGGACAGCCAATCCCTGCGCACCGTGGGCTGGTGGCCGGACGGCTACGAACGCTTCACATCGGCGCTCGGCGCCATGCAGGCGTTGCGCGAGCAGATCGCGCTGGATGCCGGCCTGATCCTCGACCCGTGGATGGAAACCTACCTGACGATGCAGATCGCCACGCAGCAGACGCCCGACCTGATCGAGCGCATCGGCCGCATGGCGGGTATCGGCCAGTCGTCCATCGCGTCGGGGCAGTTCACCTTGCAGAGCCGCCTGCAGATGCGTGACCTGCGCAGCCGCATCGGCGATGCGCGGGACCAGTTGATCAAGGCCGCGGTATCGCTCAAGGCCAAGCCCTACGCGGGCATGGAACCGTGGACCGCGCAGTACGACAACAGCCTGCAGGTGCTCGATAGCGAACTCAAAGTGCTGGACGACGGTGTATTTGGCGGAACCATCAAGCTCGACACCGCCGCCTTCGACCGCAGTGTCGACGCCATGCTCGGCAGCCTGGGTGCACTGCGCAACCAGTCGCTCAATTCCCTGGATGCCCGCCTGGCGTATTACCACGATCGCTCACTCCAGCAATTTATCCCGGGGGCGGCGACGTTCGGCCTGCTGGCCCTGGCGGCGCTGTACCTGTTTATGAGCCTGCAAGCGTCTATCCGACGCAGCGCCAGCGGTATCACCACCCTGGCCGAATCGCTGCGCGACGGCAACTTGTGCGTGGAAGTGGCCGTGCAGGGGCGCGACGAACTGGCGGCTATCAGCACGGCATTGAACGTGGCGGTGATGCAGCTGCGTACCAGCCTGTTGGGGGTCAATCACGAAACCCAGCAGTTGGGTTCGGCCGTGATCACCCTCAACGCTCAATCGGGCAGCACCCTCAACGAAGTCGAAGACCAGCAACACCAGATCAGCCAGATCGCTGCCGCTGCCACGCAGTTGGCCGCCACCTCCATGGGCGTCGCCAGAAGTTGCGAACAGGCCTCGGACAGCGCCCAGCAAACCCGACGCATCGCCGAGGACAGCAGCCGCGACAGCGAACGCACCACGGCCAGCATCCAGCAACTCAACCAGCGCCTGACCGACACGGCCGCAGCCTTGCAGCAAGTGAGCGACCAGGGCCAGCAGATTCAATCGGTGGTCGACACCATCCGCGGTATCGCCGAGCAGACCAACCTGCTGGCGCTCAACGCCGCCATCGAAGCCGCGCGTGCGGGCGAGCAAGGGCGCGGCTTTGCGGTGGTGGCCGATGAAGTGCGCAGCCTGTCGCAACGCACCCAGGCCTCGACGGCGCAGATCGCCGGCACGGTGGACAGTCTGCGCGCTACCGTGACCCAGGCGGTCACCCTGATGGGCGCTGCGTGCGAACAAGCGTTGACCGACGCCGAGTCGGTCACCGGGCTTGGCGTGCGGCTGGGCGAGATCGCCGGCGCGGTACAGAACGTCACCGACACCCTGGCGCAAATCGCCACGGCGGTAGAGGAACAAGCGACTACGGCGGATGAAGTGAGCGGCAATATCCAGCAGGTCGACCAGGCCGCCGGGCGCTTGCTCGACGGCGCCCGTGCGGTGAACCGCGCGGCGGACACCCTGAGCAGAGGCAGCCAGGCCCTGAGCGATAACACGGCGCGGTTCCGCCTGAGCTGAACCAAGGGGGAGGGGGCTTGCTCCTTCCCCCTTGAAGTGTGCTCAGACCTGCGAGTCAGTGCGCCGAAGGGCTCAACACCTCGATCCACAATGCCCCTTTGCCCGATGGGGCTTCACCCACGCGTTTCAGCGCACCGCCTGGGCTTACCGCATAGGTGCCGACCTTCTGGCTTTTTTCACCCGTGACCAGCAGCCATTTCCCGTTCGGCGAGAACGCGATGTTGCGCGGCTGTTTTTCTTCGACCGGGTAATTGTCCAGGAAACGCAGCTCGCCGGTGCCTGTGTCCACCGCAAATGCCGACACCGAACTGCTGGTACGCTCGCTCATCAACAGCAGCTTGCCATCGGGTGACAAACGCAGGTCGGCCGCCCAGATTCGCGGTGTGGGGTCGTCTTTCAAGTCGTTATTGCGGGCGTCCCGCACTTGGCCGGGCGCCAGTTTTAGGCGTGCGGGGATGCCATTGGCTACGCCGATCCGGGTCAGCGCGCCGCTGCTGTGGTCGATGGCGAACGCGGTGACGGTGCCGCTCATTTCGCCCACCACGTACAAAAATTTGCCATCGGTAGAAAACGCCAGGTGCCGAGGCCCGGTATTGGCCGGCACGCTCACGTAGCCGCTGCCGATGGGGCTGAGGGCGCCGGTGTCGGCATCGAAACGGTATTGCAGCACCTGGTCCGTGCCCAGGTTGCCCGCGTAGGCAAAGCGATTGCTCGGGTCGGTGCGCAGGGAGTGCGCGTGCAGGCCGGTCTTGTAGGTGAGGATCGGCTCGGCCTTATCGACGGGCTGCACGCTGAGGGTGTCGGCGCCATACGAGGCGGCGAGCAGGTAACGCCCGGTGCGGTCGGTGGCCAGGTACGCCATGCTTTCGGCCAGCGGCGCTTGGGCTTTTGCGCTCAAGCGCCCGGTGGTGGGGTCAACGTTGAACGCCTGCACCTGGAATGGCTTGACCCGCAACGCGGCATACAAGGTTTTGCCGTTGGGGCTCAGGGCCATTGGGTTGACCTGATCGCCGGCGGCCACCTGACTCACCAGGCTCAATGCGCCGTTGCTTTCGTTCAGGCTGTATTGGGAGATCAGCCCGTCACCGGGGCTGGAAATATAGGCGAAGGTAGCCGCGTTGGCGTGGGCGCTGAGGCCGCAGATGACTGCAGTAGCCAGGAGGAGGGGCGTGTTCACAGGTGATCCTTTATTTTTATGGTTGTGATCAGTCATCGTATGACTGTATCGCGGTTGGAGCAATGCCTGTGTGATCGACGTAATCAGCGGTGTCGCTGACCCTGCGGGGAAGGCATGATGAGCGCCATGAACGAAGACCCCTACACGCGCTACTGGCGCTTTCATACTCCCGATCCCGACATCGCCCCACGCGAACAGGCACCGATGCTCGCTGAGGAGCAGGCGTGGGCCTACGAGCGCGCGCGCGGGCAACGCTTTGACTGGCTCACGGTGCTGATGGCGCCGCTGTGTTTGGGTGCGATCCTGCCTTTTCTGGTATTCCTGACGGGTTTGTGGCTATTGAGCGCCACGTTCATGCCGTCACTGGCGGTTGATCGCATCGTCGGCAGTACCTTTGGCTGGCAAGTGCTGGTAACGCTCACAATCATCGTGGCCTGGGGGCTGCGTAACTACCTGCGCGACCGCCGCGACCCGGTCATACGCTACTGGGCGGCGATGCCGGGCCAGGGCCTGGTGGAACTGGAACGCCACAGGCTGGTGGCGGGTACGTGTCTGTGGGTGTCGGACTTCGACCCGGACTGCAACACGCTGACGCAGTGGAAGGATGGCGAGTGGAGTAGTACCCAGAGCAGCGGAGTTTCACAGTGGATCGTGGCCACAACGGCGGCGGGCCACTGGCTGGTGCTCAAGGAAGAATACGCCGGCAACTTCACCTACAACCGTGTCGGATGTATGCCAGCCCTCGACAAACAATTGCACCCCGCCCAGAACCTGGCCGTGGCCTTCGCCCCCCGCACCAACGTGATGCTCGGGCGCCGCTTCGATGGCGAACCGATACCGTTGACCCGCACCACGTACTGGTTGTCGGCCGACGAACACAAGCGCCTCACGGAGCTTGCGCACCACTGGCACTTTTCCCCGCCGGACCGTTACGGCGTAATCAACCCCCAGGATGCAGCCTGGATACAGCGACTGGTAGACAAGGCGCAGGCCAGCGCAGAGCCGGCCGGCTGTTAGGGTGTAGTGAGCGGGCTTTAGGCTTGCTGTGGTGAGCAGGCTTGCCCTGCGTTGGGCTGCGAAGCAGCCCCACTCCAGACAATGTGGTTTCATCTGACACTCCGAGGTGCCTGGGTTTGGGGCTGCTTCGCAGCCCAGCGCGGGGCAAGCCCGCTCACCACAGCAAGCCCCGTTCACCACAACGAGTCTGCTCACCACAACAAGTCTGCTCACCAGAAAGGGCATCGCTGCTTACGGCCAGCTTGCCGGGCTGTAGGCGAGCAAGTCTGGATACATCCGGTCATCAACTGACATGCGCTCGTCACTCATCTCGGGCTAGCGTTAAAGCTCTTCAGAACAGTCACATAGAGCCACACAATGCGCTCCACACCTCAATCCCATCGCCTGCGTCACGGTCGCTATTCGGAACATGGACGTAGCTACCTGGTGACCTTCGTCGTGAATCACCGTCGCCCCTTATTTACTGACCTCTATCTGGGTCGCCTGCTGGTTATCGAGCTGCGGCAGGCGCATGAACTGGGCCTGGTCGATTCCATGGCCTGGGTGATCATGCCAGACCATGTGCATTGGCTATTTGAGTTGAAGCAACGGAATTTGCCCGATGTGATAAGGCGCGTGAAGTCGCGCAGTACGCTGACCATCAACCGACGCCGCCAAAGCAAGGAGCGGGTCTGGCAGCCCGGTTATCACGACAGGGCGGTACGTGCGCAGGACGATGTGTGCAAGATGGCTCGCTACATCATTGCCAATCCCTTGCGGGCCGGCCTGGTGGAACGGGTCGGAGATTTTTCGTTATGGGACGCCGCCTGGCTCTGATATCTCAGCGGGCTTTGGAACATCTGGGAGGGTGTGCGTCCATACGTTTTATTTGTGGCGAGAGCGTCTTCTGTGGTGAGCGGGGCTTTTGTGGTGAGCGGGCTTGCCCCGCGCTGGGCTGCGAAGCAGCCCCTCATAAGACCACCGCGTTCACCCAGACAAACCGCGTCGCTGGTTTTGGGGCTGCTTCGCAGCCCAGCGCAGGGCAAGCCTGCTCACCACAGCAAGCCTGCTCACCACAGCAAGCCCGCTCACCACAAAAAGCCTGCTCACCACATCAAGCTCTCTCAATCCAACAAGGCTGTTCATAGCAGCAAGTCCGCTCAGCACAAACAGAGGTTCGGGTGTCGTTTCAGGAACCTTCGAGGCTGCCTGGGCTCACTTGTCAGGTCGTCCCGTTCTCCTGCTGAAAGGACTCCGCATGCCTTCCACCCCGCCAGCGCTCCCTGAGCACGGCCCTATCCAACGCGAGCTGAGCCTGCGTGCCGTCGTCACCGGCACGCTGCTCGGTATCCTGCTTACGCCTTCCAATGTCTATGCCGGGTTGAAAATCGGCTGGTCGTTCAATATGTCGATCATCGCCCTGTTGGTGGGCTACGCGATCTGGCAAGGCCTGGCGCGGCGTTCGTCGCAGGGGCTGCCGTGGACGTTGCACGAGAGCAATATCAACCAGACCGTCGCCTCGGCCGCCGCGTCGATCATCTCCGGCGGGCTGGTGGCGCCGATCCCGGCTTATACCTTGCTGACCGGTAACCAGTTGGACGCGTTGCCGATGATCGCCTGGGTGTTCTCGGTGAGTTTCCTGGGGATCTGGATCGCCTGGTACCTGCGGCCCTCGTTGCTCAATGACGACGGGCTGAAATTCCCCGAAGGCATGGCCACTCTGGAAACCCTGTTGCACATCTACAACCACGGCCGCGAGGCCGCGACGCGCTTGAAAGTACTGCTGGGCGCGGCGGTGTTGTCGGGGCTGGTCAAGTGGGTCGACACGTTCCTGTGGGCGCTGCCGCGCTGGTCGCCGAGCGCTCACTTGGAGCGCCTGACGTTCACTGCCGACCCTTCGCTGTTGCTGGTGGGATTTGGCGGCATCATCGGCATTCGCGTCGGTCTGACGCTATTGCTCGGCGCCTTGCTCGCGTGGGGTGGGCTTGCGCCATGGCTGCTGGCCGAAGGCTTGGTGATCGTGCCCGCCGGCAGCACCGGCCCGCAGTTCGCCGCGTTGGTGGAATGGCTGTTGTGGCCGGGCGTGAGCCTGATGGTGTGTTCGACCCTGGCGTCCCTGGCCATTCGGTTGTGGGCGCTATATGCGTCCGGCCGCTCTACCGGGGCGCAGGCTTGGCGTGTGCCCAAGCCCGGTCCGGCCGCTGGATTCGTGCTGGCGATTGCCTTGGTGGTCAGCCTGCAGGCGCTGTTGTTCGGCATCAACCTGTGGATGGCGTTGCTGACCATTCCGTTGGCCATCTGCCTGGCCGCCGTGGCCGCGCGGGTTGTGGGCGCCACGGGTATTCCGCCGATTGGCGCCATCGGGCAATTGTCCCAGCTGAGTTTTGGCATCGTCGCGCCGGGCCAGGTGCCGATCAACCTGATGAGTGCCAACACCGCCGGTGGTTCAGCCGGGCAGTGCACTGACCTGATGAATGATTTCAAGGTGGGCAAGGCGATTGGCGCCACGCCGCACAAGCAGGTGATCGCGCAGATCCTGGGGATTTTTATCGGCAGTATCGTCGGCGTATTTGCCTACCTGGCGCTGATCCCCGACCCGCAGACCATGTTGTTGACCGAGCAGTGGCCGGCGCCGGCCGTCGCTACCTGGAAGGCCGTGGCGCAAACCCTCACCCATGGGCTGGACTCGCTGTCGGCCAGCATCCGTTGGGCCATAGCGTTGGGCGGCGTGATCGGCGTGCTGCTCGGCCTCCTGGACAGCACGTTGCCGGCACACCGTACGCGTTACCTGCCCAGCGCCGCCGCGTTGGGCCTGGCGTTCGTGCTGCCCGCGTCAGTGTCGCTGATGATGGCCCTCGGCGCCGTGCTCACCTGGCTGATGAGTTGCCGTTGGCCGAGCCTCACCGAACGCTTCGCGATCACCGCCGCAGCCGGCTTGATCGCCGGGGAAAGCATCACCGGCGTCGGCGCTTCGCTGTGGGCGATGGTCAACGGTTGAGGGCGAAACGGCTCGGCCTGCACTCGCCTCATTCAGGTGCTTAATAGACGGCACTCGGGCGCGTTGGCGTAGTCTGTTGCTACACACCTACTGTCGTTCGCGGAGTTTGCATGATCACTGTCCACCACCTGAACAACTCGCGCTCCCAGCGCATCCTGTGGCTGCTTGAAGAATTGGGCGTGCCTTACGAGATCAAGCGCTATCAGCGCGACCCCAAGACCAACCTCGCGCCGCCTGAACTCAAGGCGGTCCACCCGCTGGGCAAGTCCCCAGTCATCGAGGACGGCCCGCATGTGGTGATCGAATCCGGCGCCATCGTTGATTACCTGATCCGCCGTCACGGCCAGGGCCGCCTGCAACCCGATCCGGCCAGCGCCACCTATGACGAATACGTGCAGTGGCTGCACTTCGCCGAAGGCTCGGCGATGCTGCCATTGATGCTCAACCTGTATGTGGGGCGCCTGGGCGATGCCGGCGCGCCGTTGCACCCGCGAATCGAATCGGAACTGGCCAACTACCTCGGCTACCTGAACGACGTGCTGGAGCGCACCCCTTACCTGGTGGGTGAAGACTTCAGCGGCGCGGATATCCAGATGAGTTTCATCGGTGAAATCGCTCAGGCACAGGGCAAGTTGCAAGCCTACCCGCACCTGGCGGCGTGGCTGCAGCGCCTGCAGGCGCGCCCGGCCTATCGCAACGCTGTGGAGCAGGGCGGCGAGTACGCGTTCGCCAAATGACCGCATGATGCCGGCGGCAGTGGCGTCGACCGTGCCGCTGCCTTGCCTGTTCGCCGGGCTTGAAGGCCCGGCGCTTCAGCGCACCCGCGTTCGGCTCTGCACCGCCAGGTCCAGGGCCTTTTGCATGTCCAGGCGGGCCGAGCGTCCTACATCTTTGTCGTTAAGCTGATAGTTGCGTTCCGAGGGCAGGATCGGCGCGGTGAGGTCCTGGGCGTCGCTGCGTTCGAAGTCATGGTTGTCACCGATGGTCATGGCGCTGCGGCGCAGCAGCATGCGCAGTTGCTCGGGCTGCAACTGCGGGTTGATCGACAGCATCGCCGCCACGAGGCCGGCGACCATCGGCGTCGCGTACGAGGTGCCGCAATGCACGGCGCCTTGCTCATCAGCGCCCGGGGTCGAGGCGTGGGTGCAAGCGGCGGCGGTGATGTCGACGCGCATGTCGACGTTCGAAGAGGTGCGCGTGACCGCATAGCCGGGGTCATCCACCGCCACGTCGGCGCGTTCGCTGCGCTGATGCCCGCCCACCACCAGCAATTGTTCGGTGATGAACGAGGAGGGCAGGCGGTAGTCATCGGTGCCGGAGAATGACGAGCCGTTGCCGGCCGAGTTCACCACGATCACGTCGGGATGCTCCTTGCGCAGCCACAGGAAAAACTCCTCCAGCAGTTCCTCATAGCCGCCCATGGCGATTCCCGAGCGCACCAGGGAATCGACCTCCTTGCCATTGACGTCTTGGGTGCCGACGCGATGGATACCCCAACTCCAGTTCAGCACCCGCACGCCGTCCTCCACCAGGTTGACTGAAGCTGCGATGTTGGCAGTGATGCCGGCGTCGGAATTGCGGTCGACGATGACCTCGAAGCCGCCGCTGGCCTTATCCAGGCCGCGCAGGAACCCGCGGTTGCCGCCCTTGTCCCAGCGCGCTGCGAGGATGCCGGCCACGGTGGTGCCATGGCTGTCGGGCTTGGTGCTGTCGCGGGCGTAGACGCAGGTGCGTTTGGGCGAACAGGCGCCGAGGTCGTCGGCGAAGTCCGCAGTGTCGAAATCCACACCGCGCTCGATCACGCCGATGCGGATCGGTTGTGGCGTAATCGGTGTGTGGTGACCGGGAATGCGTCGCTGATAGTAGGCAACCGCATCGAGAAAACGGTTGGCGGCCCACTCGTCGGAGTCCGCCGCGGGTTTGTTCGGTTTCGCCTGGGGCGCGGCCTGTTCCTGCTCTTCGGCGCCGGACTCTTCGATCACCACCGCATCCACCCCGGTCTCGCTGCCCAGGCGCAGCACCAGTGCGTCACGCTGCGTCAGGTCTTTGGCCGGCACTCGCAGCTGGTAGACATTCAGCGGCGCGATGGCTCCGACCACCGTCGCTCCATACTTGCGCGCCAGACGCTCGGCTTCCTGGCGCCCGTTCTGGTCTTCTTCGATCAGCACGCTGACCAGGTCGACATAGGTGGTCAGGCCGTCCATGTTCTTCGCCACTTCATCGGGTCGTGCGGCCACCACGTGGCTGTGACGCAGGGTCAGCCAGGCTGCGTTGCTGGTGCGCGGGCCGTCCTCCAGCCATAACGGGCCGCTCTGGTAGTGGCTGCTGTCGAGGTGCAGGCGCAGGGTGTCGCCATCACGCTCAACGGCTGGCGCGGGCAGCGCCTTGCCCGCCAGTTTCAGCTGCGGCGTGGCGGCGCCCAGCCCACGTATGCTGAGGCACCAGTCCTGTTGGCGGTTCTCCAGCAGGTTGCCGCAGCGCTTGAGGTTTTCCAGGCGCAGCGGCTCCTGGGCGCACGCGGCGGCACTGGCAGTTAACGTGAGGAGGGTCGCGAGGGCGCTGGATTTGAAGGGCATGGGGCTGGTTCTTTGCCGGGAGGTGTTGTTCCGACTGTGGCGCAGGGCGCTGCGTTCCAAGACTTTGAACTCCTGCGGCGCCGCTTGGCTCCTACTTCATAGGTTCTGCACCAGGGATGTCGCGATGACCGATCAACACCTGCCTGCCGGCACACCCGGCGCCGTCTTTGAAACCGACTTGCCGGCGCGGCTCGACCGCTTGCCCTGGGGCCGCTTCCACACCTTGCTGGTGTTTGCGCTGGGTATCACCTGGCTGCTTGACGGCCTGGAGGTGACCTGGCCGGCTCGGTGTCCGGTGCCTTGAAAAACAGCCCTGACCTGCGCATGAGCAATTTCGACATCGGCCTGGCCGGCGGCGTGTACATCGCCGGCGCCGTGCTCGGGGCGCTGTTGTTCGGCTGGCTCACCGACCGCCTGGGGCGACGCAAACTGTTTTTCATCACCTTGTGGCTGTACATCGGTGCCACCGCAGCGACGGCGTTTTCCTTCAGCCTGGAAAGCTTTTTGCTGTTTCGCTTCCTTACCGGCATGGGCATCGGCGGCGAGTACACGGCGATCAATTCGACCATCCAGGAATTCACTCCGGCGCGTTATCGCGGCTGGGTGGACCTCACCATCAACGGTACTTTCTGGCTGGGTGCCGCGCTGGGCGCCGGCGGGGCTATCGTGTTGCTTGACCCGAACGTGGTCGGCGGCGACCTCGGCTGGCGCCTGTGTTTCGGCATCGGCGCTGCGCTGGGCCTGATTATTCTGGTCATGCGCCTGTGGCTGCCGGAAAGCCCGCGTTGGCTGTTGATTCACGGCCAGCACGACGAAGCCCGGCGCATCGTCGAAGGCATCGAAACCCGGCTGCGCCACCAGGGGCATGCATTGCCTGCCGTGAGCGGCCCCGGCCTGCGCCTGCACCCACGCGACCACACGCCGCTGGGCGAAATCTTCCACACCCTGTTCGTCAGTTTTCGCCGCCGCGCGCTGGTGGGCATGACCCTGCTGACCGCCCAGGCGTTTTTCTACAACGCGATCTTCTTCACTTATGCCCTGGTGCTCACCGACTTCTACCAGGTACCCGCCGAACAGGTCGGCTGGTACGTGCTGCCGCTGGCCCTGGGAAACTTCTGCGGGCCGCTGCTGCTGGGTCGGCTGTTCGATGTGATCGGCCGGCGCGTGATGATCAGCTTGACCTATGCGGTGTCCGGTGTGCTGCTGGCGCTGAGCGGGTACGCGTTTGCGCAAGGCTGGTTCGACGTGACCCAGCAAGCCATCGCGTGGATGGTGATTTTCTTCTTCGCCTCGGCTGCCGCCAGCTCGGCGTACCTGACCGTCGCCGAGACCTTCCCCCTGGAAATCCGCGCACTGGCCATCGCCGTGTTCTACGCATTCGGCACCGGGCTGGGCGGGATCATCGGGCCGACCTTGTTCGGGCAACTTATCCAGACGCAACAGCGCGGCAGTTTGTTGATCGGCTATCTGATCGGCGCCGTGCTCATGTGTGGCGCGGCGGTGGTGCAGGCAGTCTGGGGCGTGGCGGCGGAGCGGCAGGCACTGGAGACGGTGGCCAGGCCGCTGTCGCAGGCCAGATAACGCTGGTGCCGCTTCGGTTTATCCACTAATTTGCGGCATCACACGCCCACGCTACATCCCACGGAATTCGCCCCATGCCTCTGCGTTCGAGCTTGTTGTGCCTGTGTCTGTTCAGCGGCCTGAGCCAGGCCGCCGTCGACTGTTCCGCCCTGGCGGAAAAAATCTCCGGCACGGCGCCTGAGTTTCATCCTTCGGTGCAGGGCAAGGTGATCGGCACCGGGCGTGCGCATTTTCATACCGCGCCGGATGAGGCCTGTGCCGACAAGATGCTGTTCGTGATCCCCGGTGATGGCCTGACGGTCTACGCCATGCTGGAAGACCAGTCGTGGGTGCAAGTGAACTTCGTCGCCAAGGATGGCGAGGACTACACCGGTTGGGTCAAGGCCGACCGGGTGGAGATCGGCGAGGCTTACGGCGCGCCCTCGGAGGAGGGGCAGTGACCGGCGCCAATCAGGATCTCAGGCCGATTTACAACTGTTTACGTATTGCTTGATGGCTTCGCGTCAGGCTTCTTACCGACCCGACCCCACGTTGAATGAGCCTGCAAGCATGAAGCTCCCCGCCATCGCCGCCGTGTTTATCGCACTCGTTACGCTGCACTCGCCTTGGACGCAAGCCGCCACACCCCTCACACATGTCGCCATCTACCGTGGCCCGGCGGGCTGTGAGGACTGTTCCGAAAACGTCAAACAGGCGTTGCTGCGGCTCAGCCCCGATTACCAGATCGATTTTGTGGGGGCTGACGAAGCGGTCGACATCACCCCCCAAACCCTCGCGCGTTATGACCTGTATGTTCAGCCCGGCGGAGGCCAGGACATTTCTGCGGCGCTGGACAGTTTAGGTGCGGCGCGCGTGCAAGCCATCCGCGAATACGTGGCCAGGGGCGGGCGCTACCTGGGGTTGTGCATGGGGGCTTATCTGGCCGATAAGGGCAACTTCGGTTTGATCCGCTACGACCTTGATTCCGAAGCCGGGCGGCCGGGTTTTGAAGTGAAGGGCATTGAGGACGCGGCGGTGAGGGTGGTCTGGGATGGCAAGGCCGACAGCGTGTTTTATCAGGATGGACCTTATTTTCCCAAGGCCGATGCGCGCGCGCCGTATACGGTGATTGCCACCTATGCCAATGGCGATGTCGCGGCGGCGCGGTACACCTATGCGAAAGGTGTGGTGGTGCTGAGCGGCCCGCATCCGGAGGCGGGGCAGGAGTGGTTCGAGGACGCCGACATTGCGCTGAGCAGGATGCCCAGAGGCGAGCTCTTTGGCGTATTGGTGCGCAAGGCGGCTGAATAGGCGCACCGAATATCAGCACTCAGCCCCCGGCGGATGGCCGAAATGCGCCTTATAGGCATGGTTGAAGTTGGCCGGGTTGGCGTACCCCAAGCGGTGGGCAATCTGCGCCACGTGCCATTTGCGCTGGCGCAGCAGGGTGCGCGCCAGTTCCAGGCGCTGCTGGCGCACGTAATCGAGCATCGACTGGCCGTACACGCGGCTGAAGGCGCGTCTCAGGGTGGTTTCCCCCACGCCCAGTTCCCGGGCCAGCGCCAGCGTGCCGGGCGGGTTCATCAGGTTGGCGTCGAGCTGAAAGCGTGCTTCGTGCGCCAGGTCCGAATGGCTGCGCAACGCGGCCACGGGTTTGGCCGGCTGCGGCGCCAGATGCGTGGCCAGTTCGACCAGCACGGCCAGGCTCAGGCTTTCCTGATTCAGCCGCTCCAGCGCGCCCTGGTAGGGCGAATGATAAAGCCGCTCGAGCAAACGTCCGAGTGCGCGGCAGCCGTTCAGCGCTGAAAAGTGCATGCCATCGTCGAGCAGAGACGCCAACGGCTGCAGTGACGCGTCTTCTTCGGCCATTTCGCGCAGGTAGTCGCCGCCGATGCGCAGCCCGGCCATGCGCGCACCACTGCCCGCGGGCATCTGGTCCATGGCTTCCATGCTTTCGCTCAAGCCCAGCACATGGGGCGCGCCGGGGGTGTATTCATTCAGCACGCCGTCCACCCGATGTTGCCACTGCCCACCCAATACCTGAACGATGCACAGGCTGTCGGGCAGCACCTTGTGGATGCTCAACGGTTCGGGGAACTGCAGGTCACAGTCGAAATACTGCAAGTGCGACCGCACCGTCTGCGCGCGGTAATGCCCGATCGCGCTGCCCATGACCTGCCGCGCGCTGTCGTCAAATACGCCGGCCTGGTCCAGGGCCTCCGGGTGATCGAAGCAGAATTGGGTATCCAGATACGGGTTACGGCGGTCCATTGAAAAAGCCTCCGTCAAGGCTGGTTGGCAACGTTGCATCATACCGACATCACGCAAAGGGATCAGTTGTTGTGAGCCACGGCCTTATTGTTGTGCGCGGCGGCCGCACCGCTTGGCAGAGCCTTGTGCGTTGATTTCAATGGTCGGCTTTGAACTGTCGAGGAAGCCGATGATGTTGATTTATCGCAAATGGGCGGCCCTGTTGGGCTTGGTGCTGGCCGTGTTCGCGGGGATCGCCCACGCTGACAATCGCCCGGAAGTCGCGGAAAAAGTGCTGGCCTACGCTGGCGAGGGCGGTGTGAAGGTCTGGACCCTGCGCATCGGTGCACGCAGCGACAATCAGGCGCTGGTGCAGGTGGAGGGCGTAGACCACGACTGGAACATGAAGATCCAGAAAATGGCCGTGGAAAAGACCGGTAAGGACACCCGCTATTCCACCACCGTGGACGGCCAGAAGTTTGTGGTGCTGGTGCTGCAACAGGGCTGGGGCGAGCTGTACTTGCCCGGCGAAGCTCAAGAGTTGAACGTCGGCTATGACGAATTCCTGTCCAGCCAAGGCAATGCGCAGGCGTTCCTGACTGACTACCTGCAGGCCAATTGAGCAATGAGCCGATTCGGACGGTGGTCATGGGCGCTGACGATGCTGCTGCTGCCGCTGGCCCTGATGGGGTGGGCCAGTGTGCAGAGCTGGCGCGCCGATGAAGTGCTGCGCGAGGCGCAGGGTATCGGCAGCGACTACGCCTGGCTCCGCGTGCGTCAGGCTCTGGCCGGGTTGGCGTATTGGCTGGCCCTCGCCGCGTTGGTGGCAGGGCCTGCGACGTGGCTGAAGCTGCGGCTGGACGCCTGGCGCGCGCGGCAATCCAGGGACTTTCTCTACGACCGCCTGTTCCTCTGCTGGCGTGCCCTGGGGCAGTGGTTGGTGGCCTACACCGGGCTGTTGGTCGGCGCGCTGGCGGTAAGCCTGCTATATGAATTGAGCTGGGGCTGGAGCCACTTCAAGGCCGGCGGCTGGTTCATGCTGTTGGTGGCGGTGCCGGTGATTGCGGTGCTGTGGGTCGGGTGCCTGCTGATCGAGCGGTTGCGCCGGCAATGGCACGCCCTGGACCGGCCGTCCTCGGCGTTTCTGGGGCAAGCCATGGGTCGCGACAAGGCCCCGGCCTTGTGGGGCTGGATCGAGCAACTGGCCCATACCGCCGGCGCACCGGTGCCCGACCATATCGTGGTGGGCATCGACCAATCGTTTTTTGTCACCAGTGTCGATGTGGCGCTGCAACCGGCCGGTGATCTGCTCACCGGGCGTACTCTTTACCTGCCGCTGACCTACCTCTCAACCCTGAGCCAGGCCGAGACGGCGTCGATCATCGGCCATGAGCTGGGGCATTTCAGCAGTCGCGACACCGAGCGCGGCAGCGAAATCGGCGCGCATTTCAGCCTGATGTGCGTGCACTTTTCGTTTATCAGTGCGGGGGATGCCGACCCGGCGTGGATCGAGCGCCCGGCGATCTGGATGACGCAGCGTTTCCTGCACCACTTTCAACTGGCAGTGCACCACTGGGGCCGCGCCCAGGAACTGGTGGCGGATCGGGTGGGCGGCAACATCGGTGGCGAGCGGTTGTTCTGCCAGGCGCTGCTACGGGTTATCGCGCTGGACGCCGAAATCAACACGCTGCTCAGCGAGCGTCACCCCAACCTGATCCAGGCCCTGGCCGACCACCTGCGTCGCACACCGCTGCGCTTGAACGAAGCGGCGCTGGACCATGCCATTGCGCACCCTTTCGATACGCACCCGCCGACAGTGCTGCGCCTGCAGCAACTGGGCGTGGTGCTGGATGACGCCCTGCTGGCCGAGGCCACGCGCGTGCCCACCGAACACGACCGCCACTGGTTCAGCCAGCTCACCCAGGCGTCGTCCGCGCCTGCCGCGCAGCCCTTATCACCGCCACTATCCATCGCCCAAGGAGAATGACCCATGACCCAACCCTCCGATCCGCTGTCGGATCTGGCCAGCACACTCAGCCAGGAATACGCCGATTCCCGCGACGCTCAGCGCGAGCGTGCGGTCGCCGAACTCGAGCAGGTTATCCAGCGCGTGCCCGAGCAGACCGAATTCACCAACTCGCGCCGGTACAAGATACGCGGCCCGTTGTTTTTGCTGGTTTCCCTGGGCTTGCTGGGGTTCGCGCTGCACCGGGGTTCCACCGGCCTGGGCGTGTGTGCCGCAGTGATGGCGGTGTTGTTTGTGTTGTTGACGTGGCAGCACCGCAACGCCGGGCAACACGCATTTATGCGCCTGACCCGCCGCCAGTTGTTTGTGGACACCCTGAGCGCGCCGGTGGACCTGGTGGACATTGTCGATGTTTCCATCAGTGAGGAGGGCTGGCTGACGGTACAGAAACTGATTTTGCGTGCGGATGCGCCCCTGCCTGTTCATCGCTCCGCGCGACAGCTGTTCGGCAACCAGGCCCTGGCCCTGAAAAAGCCCCAGCCGCAGATCCGCATCCAGTCCGCCGGCCTGATGCAGGACGGCCGCACCCTGGACTGCGACCAGATCGCAGAGATCCTCAACGGCTATTGCCAGGCCGCCCATGCGCAACGTCACCTCGATGCGTTGCGCCAGGAGGCCCAGCGGGCTTAATCGGTCCGCTAGCGCAGCGGCACATACACATCGGTCTGCCATTGATCCTGCGGCGTCTCGGGGTAGACGCTCAGGTAATGGAAGAACAGCGGGTGGTCGCGAAGCTCCTCGCCGCTGGCAGGCAGCCAATCGCGGTAAATCGGATAGATGGTTTCGCCGATATGATCCGGCGAGCCCACATGCCGCACCACCACGCAGCGCCCGGCAGGAATGACGCGCGCATGTACGCCAAACTCGTTTGGTGCCACCGCCGCGTCAATCTCGCCACAAACGGCGAAGCGAAACGCCTCCGGCGCGGTGGTATCGGGGTTGTTATACGGAATGCCAAACGTGCGGCTCGACGCCACCGGCGACTGGCCGCTCTGCTTGCGCCATTCGATAAATCGGCTGGTCGTCTGATTGACCAGCCCGGCGGGCCCGCAATGCTCAAGCGCGGCCACCTGGGTTTCGGGGAATTCTACAATGCGTAATTGCATGATGATCGTCCTGGAAAAGTGAGGGATAGCGAACACAGCATTCCAGGTCTGCCAGTTCGGCACCTTCCTGAACGCACTCGGCGCCATACCGAACGCCCGCCGGAACGCCCGGCTGAATGCCTCCGGGCTATCGAAACCGGCACTGAGCGCGGCCTCCAGCACCGAATAATCGGCAGCGGTCGCCAGGCTATGGGCCGCACGACGCAGGCGCATCAGTTGCACATAACGCGACACCGGCACGCCGACAAACGCGGTGAACTGTCGATGGAAGTGAAACGCCGAAAAATTCGCCACCCGGCTCAACGTATTCACCGACAGGTCCCCTTCGAGATTGGCCTGGATGTAGGCGAGGACGGCGTTGAAGCGCTTGGTGTAGGCGAGTTGGGTCGGCGTTTCGGACACTGGGAGAAACTCCTGGAAGGGCGGTCGGCGATAGAGTCGACTATAGCGGGGCGCGCGTGCCTAGCCGGGTTTGCTCAAGGTGAGATTGGGGTAAGAGGCTCTACACAACGCGTTCGGTGAAAACATAACCTGAGAACACCAGGTTTTTGTGGTGAGCAGGCTTGCCCTGCGCTGGGCTATTAGTGGTCTGCCCCCATAGTCTTAAGCACGCTTGTTCGCTTCCTGAATAATGCCCGTGTATCTGGTAGCTGGCAGATATCGGCACATCACCGCCAAGCGGCCTCCTTTGGGGGATATTCGCAGTATCAGCGACTTCCCTGGCTACGCCACAGCACAGGCCAATAAGCCTGATCCAGCCCCATGCAAGGGATCATTTCAGCCGCATGCGTGAGCGTGAAACCGCTACCGTCGTAACGCCAGCGCAGCGTAGTACCACAACCGCCCATCCTCATCGCTCTTTCCTGACTGCTAAGTACACCCGTGGCCGGATCAAACTCTACGAAGCCCTGGGGCTCTCGTTCCGGCAGGTTTGGCACTTCGGCGATCAGCGCTGCACGCGCCTGCTCTGGGTGGTCCAAGGGCGCTTGGTAAATACTGTAGAAGCAGTTGTAGCCCCCACAGCCGGCTTCGATGATCACTAGTGCTTGATCTGAACTCAAGGCGTAGGCGTTGGCTTTTGGCGTGATGTCTTCATTCAGATCTTCTTGCCAGTCCTTGCGCGTAGCAACGACCACGGCATCCGCGATCTGTTTTGCTTTGTCCGCAGTTAGCGCGGCAGGTGCCTGCCAAATTGGCGCTATCGGAGCGGCAGGGGCTGACGGCACGCTGCTAGCGGGCGCCGGGCCCTTGGAAATCAATGCGTCCTGCGTGCCGACCCGCCCCTGAACCGAGTCCATCAGCAACAGCGCCGCACTCATCCCGCTTAGCGATGCGTACGATTTGCCCTCCTTGACCGGCAGCACCAGGTAGTTCCCATTGCGCAACTCTGTGATCAGGGCTTGGGCTGACGAACCGTTGAGTGCATAAACCTCGGGGGTATCGCCTTCTTTCAGTTCGCCACGTTCAAATTGAGACTTCAGCGGTTTGTCATCAAGTGTTGGCTGTCCACGGGTTTCTGTATAGCTGAACACCCCGACATGCAAGGCGCCTTGCGGGCCGGCTTCACGTGTGACTCGTATGCTGAACGTTGAAAAGCCCGTGTCATCGCGCTCCTGCACGGCACTGATCGCCGTGCATGTTCGTGTGTTATCGCAGCCGATAATCCAGTCCTTGATGTCACGCGCCAACGGGACTTTCTCGGCAGCATGAACGCAGCCAATGCCTGCCGCCAAAAGGAATGTGAAAATGCTACGTATCATCAGACAGACGCCTCTGTACAAGTAAGCGCCTATTAAGACAGAGTTTTTTGCTGATACCTATTGAATGGCCGTCAGTCACAACAGAATCGCCGCATTGAACAACCGGCGCTGCAAGTAGAAGCATGCAAACGGGGTGCGACCACATTTAAACAATGGGATCTGCCACCGACTCTGCCTTCAACCCACTAACACGCTGGGCCGCTCACCGTAAGATTGTGGCGGACATAATAATTGTCGAACTCACTGCTTTGGACGAACTGGAAACCATATCGGGTATAAAAACGATTCGAGGCGCTTTCTTTGAGGGCACTTACTTTAATCGACCTTGTGTCGAGGAAGTAGGCTTGGCGATGATCGTGCGAGCCGAGTTTTTCGGTGCCGATGGCACTGGCTATCTGGGATACGTGCACTGGAGTCTGGTTGAACATATTAACCATCGACAACCCACGCTGTTCCTCAATGACGGCACAGTTGTTTCGTTCTGGGCAGGAATTGTTAAACCCATCCTGGGATGAAGCCTCAGATGAAGCGAAACGGATTTCTTTCCCTATCACATTTGAGTCTGAACCATTACTCGGGCTCACGCCGATGGTCGGCTTCTTGGAAGGGATGTATTACTTGGATAGCAATGACCAGATTTCTTGCGTTTCGATGGGTGAAAGGCGAGGACGGTAACTACCCTCATCTGGTTTACAGCAGTGACTGATGCGGCAAAAAAGCCAGCGCGAGTCGCCTGGTTCTGACCGCTTTCTGACCGTGGTGACCGGCAAAAATCGACCCCATAGCTGCCCTTAGCGAAGAGCAGCTACCGCCATAAAGCTGCTGTTGGGGTCTGGGGTGCATTGTCGAGAAGCAAGCAAAGGGGACGCTCGATGCCTAGGGCCTATTCGCCCTTGGCCATTTCAACTCTCCCCATCTCCAACGCTCCGCTGAGCAGCACTGCATTTCGTACACGGGCGGGAAGGATAGTGACAAGGGCTGCCATTAGACCGTGTCGCCAGTGGCCATGAGATGAGAGTGTGTGGCCTAAATGAGACAGCGCTGCGCTGGCAGCCAATTCTGCTGGAATGGTAATGGCAGCTGGTTCTGTGCCTGCTGCCATAGCTGTCGCCATGACGGTGGGCTGAAAGGACAAAACGTCGAGTTGATCTGAATACTCAAATGCCAGCGGAACAGTGAGATGATCAACGAAAGCCTTGCAGGCTCCATAGATCTGCGTACCCGGCCAATAAAAGCGTCCCACAATGGAGCCTACGTTCAGAAGCGCCGCACGTCTTCCTGTCGAGGAGCTGTGCCTGAGAAGTCCAGGCAGCAACGTATGGGTCACGATAGCGGTGGTACTGACATTCACAGCCAGCAAACGGCGTAGAGTTGCAGTCGGCACATCCGCATAACGCCGATGTACTGTGGTGCCTACACAGTTGATCAGCACCGAGAGATCAACATCCTCTGCGGCGGCGGCCAGGGCTTGATAGGTGTGTGGCGCCGAATCCGACAGGTCAAGCGCGACAGTTCTAACTTGAACCCCCAACTCCTGCAACTCGCTCTGGAGGCGATCAAGTTTGGACTGGGTACGTGCTGCCAAGATCAGGTTAAAGCCGCAGTGGGCTAACTCGCGGGCGAAAGCTTTACCCAAACCGTCGCTGGCACCAGTGATGAATGCCCAGCTTCCTTTACCGTAGCGTTTGGCTAAAGATTCGCCGTTGAATCGCGCTGGTAGCCAGAGGTAGATCCAAAGCCAGCGTGCTAGCTTGACTAATGCCCAAGTCAGAAATGCTGCGCCGGAAATCTGCAGTACAGCCAGTAAATTCAATGCCATCGAGATACCTCCAGAAGTGGATGGATGCTTGAAAAGTCTCATCGCTACTGTGGTAACCAAGGGCAGCGGGCTATGTCGAAACATCAGCCCGTTAGCTGCCGCAGATTGGTCAGAGCAGTGGTGAAGGCCAATCGTGCTTCTCTGGCGTTATGTTGTCATTTACATATGTTCAGATGCCGGTTTTGTCTGCGCTCGCTTTCAGCTTTCGCCGAATTCGGCTCAAGTGAACTGGGGTCACCCCCAAATAACCTGCAAGCACGTGCATGGGAATTCTTGCCAATCGATCTGGCTGAGTGGAGAGCATGCCCAGATATCGTTCTGTAGGGGTTTGCGAGATGGCACTGGTGTAGAGCTTGATGTAGTCGACCAGTCGCAACTGCGTGAGTGCCAGCAACTGAGTCTGCAAGATTGGTTTCGAAAGGGTGTGCGCCAGAACGGTGTCCCGGTCTAGCACGCACAGGTGGCACGCTTCCATCGTGATAATTTCCAACTCGCTTGGACAGCCGCTAACCAGACTCTCCAGAGAGCTTACGACCTCGCCCTCAAAAAAGAATTGGACGCTGGTATCCGTTCCTTCTGCGTCGCGCACGCAGATCCGCACTGCACCAGCTTTGATGAGGTAGAGGTTTTTAGCGAAGTCTCCCGACCGTAATAGGGCATGGTTGGCCTCTATGTGGAGGTGTTTGCCGTACGTTAGGAAGAAGTCGCCTAGGACAGTGTCTAGTTGCATGAACGCAGTACCGCACAAGGAATGGGGGCGCCGGTGTCGACAGGCCGCTTCTGGCCGATTTCTGCCTGTCACGACCGATAGCTGTAGGTCGACTGACGCCGGTCAGGCCAGCGTCGTTCGTCGCTATTTAGGAGCCATTTGGTGTGGAGTGTAAGAATTTACCGCCTTTAGCTTCAACTGCCGAGCGAACGGCCTCGGAGTCTGATTTAGAACCGATGAATGCAAGTTGTAATTTAGGAAGCATAGTTGATGTATTATTTAAAGCCGAAATAGCTGAGTTAGCTGCAAAAGAACTATTAACTCCTGAGATGGCGACACGAACGTCAGCTTCGCTTGCAGGGGCAATTATTTGGTGGATGCTTGAAACAATCGGAGAGTCTAGACCTGCACTTCCGATAAGGGCGGAAGCCATCGCTCCAGAGATAGCGTTATTAGCTGCGGGAATCCAGATTAAATTGAATTTTTGTTGCTCAAACAAAATTGCCGCAGATTGTGCAGCTTGCTGTGGCGATTGGCTCACAGCTGTAGCGCATCCTGCTAATGTAAATAATAAAAGTGTGAGTGCTATAACAATTTTCATGATTGCTCCTGATTATTTATTAGTCGACACTACTGCCGCGGTTTTGCTGAATGCATGTGGTGTAACTTTCCATAGCGACACGTGACCTCTTGATTGTCCTGAAAATTGATTTTCTAATCGCGAGATTAAACGTAAAAGCGCGGCAGTGATAGACGCATCATTACTGATGCAGTAATAGCCTGTCCACGGTCTGCATCTGGACGATTACTGCCCGTCACAAAGAGCTTTATCTGCATACGGTCCTTTGTGAGTCAACCTATCAAGTCAGTGTTGGTTCACCCTGGACTCTTCTTCCTCGCCCCCTGCAATTGCTGCCCGTTCAACCCTGAACCAGACCGCAGTTCAACACCATAGGTCCGGTCGACCCGCCGATGCGTGGAACGACCCGCTGTGCCTTTCAGTCTACCTGTACCTATTCATCGGTAAGGTACGGCGTAATGGATAAGACAATCACCGTGGACCAACTGGCGACCACTGACCTCAGATCGGTCAACGAGATCTGGCTCGGCGACACGCATACGCAGCTGTGTCTATGGCGTGGCGAGCAAGTGTTCACCCACGAGATGCTCAGTGAGGGAACCCACGATCAGAATGTTCGGCGCCTGTGCTTGCAACTGGTCGATCCTGACGATCAGGCTGCGGTGGCCCGTGTTGAGGTGATCGTGCGCGAACGGCTGGTAAAGATGGGCAAGGAGGGCGAGTTTTATCCGGCGCAAGAGGCGGACACTTATCAGTAATCGCGCTGCCGCTGAGCAAGTGGGCGGGCCGGTCATGGCCGAAACCGGCCCATCACGCCTGCAATCGGTCTACCATGCACGCCCCGGCAGTGGTTCCACGCGCTACCGTTCTTTTCCTCAATAGGTACCGCAATGTCCATCGAGCACATTTCTCTCCCCAAAGGCGTCGGCCCGCAGGCCGCCAAGCTTCTTGATGCCATTACCGGCGCCGCCACCCATGAAGAACTCAACCGCGCCGGGGGTAAAGCCGAAGGGTTTGTGCTTGGGCTGGAAGCCAGCAAAGCGATCAAGAGCCAGGTCGCCGAGTCGTTGTATGTGGCTTACGACGACGCGGCGAGCCATCGGGCGGATGAGCTGAAAGGTTAAGCCGAGCAGGGCGCTTCGCGGTCGAGGAGGCGGGCGGTGAGCAGTACGCCGAGTTCGCTCAGTTGGTGGATGGCCAGGGCGATGTCGCGGTGTTTGCCGCTGAGGTCTTCGGACAGGTCGAGCAGCAGTGTGCTGACGCTGGTGAAGGTTTCGTAGCTGTTGGTGATGAGGCTTTCGGTGCTGGCGTCGGGGGTGACGCTAAAAAGATGGGGTGAATCTGGCGTGACTTTGTACATACAAGATATCCCGAATGATGCCGTCACCTTGTCGCTACTAAACGATGGGTGGCAGCTGTACGCAGGTTAGTAGACCGGTGGATATCTAAAGCCGGCGCGCCCGGAGGCGCCCTACGCACAGCCACCATCAAGTTCAGACGCAATGTCTAAATGATGAAGTTCATGCACTTTTCAATACCCAACTCAGGCTACTAAACCCGATCTCTGAGAAATTCAGCGACCGGGCAACCTTAGAGACGGCCACCCCAGCGCACAAGCCGGCGGATTCTGACGCAGGCGTAGGCAAGGGAGCAAGGCGTCGCAGGGTATTCGGATTTTGCCTTCAGACGATTTTCGCCAACACCGTCCACATGCTCCGATCAGAACCCCTGGCTGACGCTGACACCGCGCATGATGGAAAACCTGGGGTCGATCAGCTTGAGGCCCTGTTCACCTTTCACGCGGCCGACCGTCACATGGTAGGTCTTGGGCGCTTCGGAAAGGTTTTCCGGGTGGCGCGTGAGTTTTGCCAGGGCCGGGGTTTTGGCCCAGGCGGCCACGGGCATCTGGCGGATGTCTAGGGTGACCACCCAGGATTTGTCCACAGCGGCGCCCATCGGGTCAGGGTTGGGGCTGATGTCCTTGATCTTGGCGATTTCGTAGCCTTTGGAATAGCAGAAGCCCGGTGCTTGTTCGGTGTAGGCCGTGCGACCGGCTTCGGTGAGGCTGTAGGTTTTGTCGCTTTTGGCCAATAGGCCGGCGTCGACCAGGGCGTCGAACGCCGGTGCGTTGCCGCTGGAAACGGCGGCGCTGAAGCCTTCGCTCAAGGTGACCGGGAAGCTTTTGAACATTGGCGCGCTGACGCAGGCAGGGCCTTGCAGCTGGGGTTGGAGCGCCGTTTGAATGTCCGTGTCGGACGGGCTGTCGCTGCAGGCGGTGAGCAGCAGGGCGCTGGCGGCGAGGGCCATGGCGTTGAGTCGCATCGTTTTATCCTTGACGATTGAGGGCGGGTCGGCACTGAGACTGTCACGTTGAGTAAATGTTTCCGCCATTTACAGCGGTGCATTATTGTGGCCGCCTTCGCCTGAATAAGCACCGTCGTCCGCAGGAGCGCCCATGACATTGACCGTCGACACGTTTATCTCCCTGGCCATGGCCAACCCCCTCAATGCAGAAATCACTGCACGCCTACCCGACCTGGGTGTGGCGCAGTGCATGCTCACGGCGGGCTGCCTGTTCCAGGCGGTGTGGAACCATCAGGCGAATCGACCGGCCGATCAGGGGGTGAAGGACTACGACGTTTTTTACTTCGACCCAGACCTGTCCTACGAAGCTGAGGACGCGGTGATTCGCGCGGCGCAGGCGTTGTTCAAGGACTTGGGGGTGAATGTCGAGGTCAGGAATCAGGCGCGGGTTCACCTGTGGTATGGCCAACGTTTTGGTCGACCTTACCCCCAGTTGCATTCGGCCCGCGACGGCGTGGATCGTTACCTGGTGGCCGGCACCTGCATCGCTTTGGAGGTGGCGACGGGTGAGTTGTATGCACCTTACGGGTTGCAGGATGTGGCCGAGGGCGTACTGCGCATCAACCCGCTGCACTCGGAACCCGCGTTGTTTGCGCAAAAGGCCCTCAGTTATCAGGCGCGCTGGCCCTGGCTCAGGATCGTCGCGCCCGGTTCAGCCGAGTAGGCCACCCAAGGCGGCGCAGCCAGCCACCACCAGCCACGGCGGCAGTTTGCAGACCATCAGTGCGACGAGCGCGAGGACTGCCAGGGCGACGTCGTACAGGTTGAAGATCGCGCTGGTCCACACCGGGTGGTACAGCGCCGCCAGCAACAGGCCAACCACCGCCGCGTTGACCCCCGCCAACGCGGCCTGGGTGCGTGGGCTGTGGCGCAGGCTTTGCCAGAAGGGCAGGGCGCCGAAGATCAGCAAGAAAGATGGCGCGAAGATCGCCAGCAGGCACACCACGCCGCCCAGCCAGCCGCTGGGGGCTTGGTTCATTGAGGCACCCAGGAAGGCCGCGAAGGTGAAGAGCGGCCCCGGCACGGCTTGTGCGGCACCGTAGCCGGCGAGGAAGACGTCATTGCTCAGCCATTGCGGCGCCACCACTTCAGCTTGCAACAACGGCAGCACCACATGACCGCCGCCGAACACCAAGGCGCCGCTGCGGTAGAAGGCGTCCACCAGCGCCAGGCTGTGATGGGGCAGCCCATGCGCCAGCGCCGGCAGGCCCACCAGCAGCACGGCAAACAGCAGTAACCACAAGGCCCCGGCGCGTCGGCTGAGGGGGATGGGCAGTGCGTCGGGTTCAGTGGCCAGTGCAGGTTTGAATAGCACCAGACCGGCCAATCCAGCGGCGGCAATCACGCCCACCTGCGCCCACGCCGAGGGTTGCCACAGTACTGCTGCGGCCGCGAGCAGCATCAGCAGCAGCCGCGCCGCGCCCCGGCACAGGTTGCGCGCCATGCCCCACACGGCTTGGGCGACCACCGCCACCGCGACCACCTTGAGGCCATGCAGCACACCGGCGGGCACGGCCGTACCGTAGTGGGCCAAGCCCAAGGCAAACAGGATCAGCAGCAACGCTGACGGTAATGTAAACCCGGCCCACGCCGCCGCCGCGCCGCCGTAACCGGCGCGGGTCAGGCCCAGGGCGATGCCGACCTGGCTGCTGGCCGGGCCGGGCAGGAACTGGCACAGGGCGACCAGTTCGGCATAGTTGCGCTCGCTCAGCCAGCGTCGCCGGGTCACGAACTCCTCGCGAAAATACCCCAGGTGCGCAATAGGGCCGCCGAACGAGGTGAGCCCCAGGCGCAGGAAAATCAGGAACACCGCCCAGGGGCTGCTGTGTCGATCGCTGATGGGGTCGGTCAAGATTGGTCTCTCGGGCGGGTGGAGTGAAGGCACGGTAACCAATTTTAATGACGGCTGAAAGCGAGGGATCCGACGCGAATTTCCGACCCGCATTGAATTTATGCGCGCCTGCTTGAGTCATTTGAAGCATGCAGACCGCTTGGTTTTCTTTCCACTCGCCCCGCTGACCTCAGCCAAGGACCGACGATGACCTTCTTTATCTTCCTGCTCGCCTGCGCCGCCGCCGCCAGTACCGGCATTATTTTCAAGCCCGGCGCATGGTACGACTCTCTGGTTAAACCGAGCTTCACACCGCCCAATTGGTTGTTTCCGGTGGCGTGGACGATCATCTATCTGCTGCTGGCCTGGGCCGGTTATCGCTTGAGCCTGATCCCCGGCAGCCAGATGGTATTGGCGCTGTGGGCGGCGCAGATTGCCTTGAATACCTTGTGGACCCCGGTGTTTTTCGGTGCCCACCGGCTGTTGGCGGGCATGGTGATTATCGTGCTGCTCTGGCTTACTGTCGCCGCGATGGTGGTGCTGGCCGTGCGCCTGGACCTGCTCACCGGCTTGATGCTGTTCCCGTACCTGGCGTGGCTGTGTGTAGCGGCGGCGTTGAATTTTTCGATCCTGCGTAATAACCGCTGATGGCCCTGCAGCCATGGCCCGCCAGTGCGACCGAACTGGCCCAGATGCGCCGCTTCAATCAGAAACTGGGGTGGATGCCGCGCTTCAAGATCCGCAATCGCGTCACGCCGCGCGTGTTGCAGACGTTGTTGCGCATCAGCCAGAAAATCAAGAAAGGCCCAGCCGCTGAAACCCGCTTGATCCGCCAGGACGGCATGCAGGTGCCGGTGCGCATCCTGCGTCCCAGCGGCCCGCCCAAAGGCGTGGTACTGGATATTCACGGTGGCGGCTGGGTGATCGGCAATGCGCAAATGGACGACGACCTCAACCTGGGCATGGTGCGCGCCTGCGACGTGACCGTGGTGTCGGTGGACTATCGGTTGGCGGTCGACACACCGGTCCAGGGCTTGATGCAGGACTGCCTGGCCGCCGTGCGTTGGCTGCTCGGTGAGCCGGAGTTTGCCGGGTTGCCGGTGATTGTCGTCGGGGAATCGGCCGGCGGGCACCTGGCGGCCGCGACGCTGCTTGCATTGAAACAATGGCCGGCGCTGCTCGAACGGATCAGCGGCGCGGTGCTGTATTACGGCGTGTACGACCTCACCGGCAGCCCCAGCGTGCGGGCGGCAGGCCCCGATACGTTGCTGCTGGACGGGCCAGGGATGGTGGACGCCTTGCGCCTGCTGACGCCGGGGCTGAGCGATGACCAGCGTCGGCAGCCACCTTTATCGCCTTTGTACGGTGATGTGGAGGGAATGCCGCCGGCCTTGATGTTCGTCGGCGAGCTGGACCCGCTGCTGGACGACACGCGGTTGCTCGCCGAACGCTGGCCGCAGGCGCAGGCGCACTTGCTGCCTGAATCGGCCCACGGGTTTATTCACTTTCCGGTGGGCATGGCGGATGCGGTATTGGGGTATAGCCGACAGTGGATCAGCGGTTGCCTCACTAGGGAACATTCTTCGCTCTAACACCGCGCATCACATCGATAGTGGGCCTGACGACTCTTTTCGTGGTGAGTCGACGTGATGTGATGAGCGGTTTTTTGTGGTGAGCAGGCTTGTCCTGCGTTGGGCTGCGAAGCAGCCCCACTCCAGACAATGTGGTTTCATCTGACACGCCGAGGTGCCTGGGTTTGGGGCCGCTCCGCAGCCCAGCGCGGGCGGTGCGACGATTCGACAAGCCCGCTCACCACAACAAGCCTATCCACCAACCATATAGAGCAATCCCCAGAATCCGCCCCACGTCGACGTGATGTGATGAGCGGTTTTTTGTGGTGAGCAGGCTTGTCCTGCGCTGGGCTGCGAAGCGGCCCCACTCCAGACAATGTGGTTTCATCTGACACTCCGAGGTGCCTGGGTTTGGGGCCGCTTCGCAGCCCAGCGCGGGCGGTGCGACGATTCGACAAGCCCGCTCACCACAACAAGCCTATCCACCAACCATATAGAGCAACCTCCAGAATCCGCTCCACGCCCTGGCTGTCTTATCAGTTGGACCGCAACCGCAGTATCTGCGCCCCATCGACCGGGTCGGTCAGGTAGTGCGCCTGCACGCCAAAGGTGTCTTGCAGGCGTTGCGGGGTGAGCACCTCCAGCGGTTTGCCCAGCGCCACCAGGCGCCCGCGATCCAGCACGGCGAGGCGGTCGCAGGTCAGGGCCTGGTTGAGGTCATGCAGGGCGATCAGGGTGGTCACCGGCAGCGCTTGCACGCCTTTGAGGATCGCCAGTTGGTGCTGGATGTCCAGGTGATTGGTCGGTTCGTCCAGCAGCAGGATCCGGGGCCGTTGCGCCAGGGCGCGGGCGATGTGTACGCGTTGGCGTTCGCCGCCGGACAGGCTGCGCCAGGCGCGCTGGCTCAGGTGGGTGGCGTCCACGTCGACGAGGGCCTGGCGCACGATGGCGTCGTCCTCGGCGGCCCACGGGCTCAGCGCCGACAGCCAGGGCGTGCGGCCCAGGGCCACGGCGTCGAACACGCGAATGGCGTCGTCGGTGTCGGCCTGCTGTTCCACCACCGCCAGTTGCTGGGCGATGGCGCGGCGCGACAGGTCGCCCAGGCGCTGTTCGCCCAAGCGTACTTCGCCCCTGGACGGCGTGCGCAGGCCGGCGAGCAATTTGAGCAGGGTGGACTTGCCGGAGCCGTTCGGGCCGACGATGCCCAGGGTTTCACCCAAAGCCACCTGCAGATCGATCCCGCGCAGCAGCTCGGCGTCACGCACCTTGAAGCCCAGCGCCGTGCAGCTCAACACCGTCATCGCGCGTTCCTCCGGCCGACCAGGATCAGCGCAAACACCGGCGCACCCACCAGCGCCGTGACCACGCCGACCGGAATCACCTGGCCTTTGATCAAGGTGCGCGACAGCACATCGGCGGCGATCAGAAACAACGCGCCGCCCAACGCACTGGCTGGCAGCAGGCGCGAGTGTCCGGTGCCGAGCAGCAGGCGCACGGCGTGGGGGATCACCAGGCCGACAAAGCCGATGGAACCCACAATCGACACCATCACCGCCGTGACCAGCGCCGCGCAGCCCACCAGCACGATCTGCACCCGCCGCACCGGGATGCCCAGGGACGCCGCCGAGTCGCTGCCGAAGGTGAACGCATCCAGCGCGCGACGATGCCACAGGCACACCGCCAACCCCAGCAGCGCGACCGGCACCGCCAGCCACACCGACGGCCAGCGCACGCCGCTGAGGTTGCCCAGCAGCCAGAACAGAATGCCGCGCGCCTGTTCGGAACTGGCCGATTTGGTGATCAGGTACGCGGTAAGGGCATTGAACAGCTGCGAGCCGGCAATGCCCGCGAGGATGATCTGGCCGGTGCCGCTGGACGAACCGCTGGCGCGCGCAAGCAGAATCACCAGGGCAAATGCCGCCATCGCGCCGACGAATGCGCCGGCCGAGAGCGACACCAGTCCACCGCCCACGCCCATCAGCGCCACCAGCACCGCGCCGGTCGAGGCGCCGGCGCTGATGCCCAGCAAGTACGGGTCGGCCAACGGATTACGCAGCAGCGATTGCAGGATCACCCCGCACGTGGCCAGCCCCGCACCACAGGCGGCGGCGACCAGGGCGCGGGTCAGGCGGTAGTTCCACACCACGCCTTCATCAATGGGGTCGAGCACATAACCGGCGTGCCACAGTTTGTTGGCGAGCACCTGCAACACCACCTGGGGTTCGATGGCGGTTTCGCCGATGGCTACCCCGGCGAGTACCGCAGCGAGCAGCAGCGCCAGGGCGAGGAGGGTGCGCAGCAGGCTGGCAGTCATTGCGGCAGGTCGTAGCCGTCGATGGCGCCGGCCAGCTGTTCCAGGCCATCGAAGGTGCGTACGCTGGCCTGCAAGGCCAGGGCGTCGAGGATGATAATGCGGTTATGTTTGACCGCGTCCATGTTGCGCGTGACCGGGTCGCTGCGCAGGAAAGCGAGTTTCTTTTCATGGTCGTCGGCGGGGTAGCGACGGCGGTCCATGCGGGCGATCACCAGAAAGGTCGGGTTGGCCTTGGCGATGGTTTCCCAGCCGACGGCGGGCCACTCTTCGTCGGACTGCACCACGTTGCGCAGGCCCAAGGTTTGCAGCATGAACTCGGGCACGCCCTTGTGCCCGGCCACGTACGGGTCGCTGGCCATCTCGGAACTGGAGAACCACACCAGCGCGCTGGCCTGCTTGAGGCCCTTGCCCTGGGCCGTGGCGACGGCCTTGGCCAGGCGCGCCTTGAGGCTGTCGTTCAGTTGCTGGCCACGGTCTTGGACGTCGAAGATGGCCGCCAATTGGCTGATGCTTTTGTAAATGGTGTCGATGCGAAACGGCTCCAGCCGCGTGCCGTCAGCGCCCACCAGGTTGTCCTTGCCTTCGCAGTCGGAGGGCAGCAGGTAAGTCGGGATGTTCAGCTCATGAAACTGTTCGCGGGTGCCCACCACGCCCTGGGGGCCGACCACCCATTCCAGCTCGGCGGCCACCAGTTGCGGACGCTTGGCGATCACCGCCTCGAAGCTCGGTTCGTTATTGGCCAGGCGCTCGATGGTGTCGTTCTGCGCCTTGAACTGCGGCAGCACCGGGTTGAACCACAGCGACGTGCCGACCACCTTGTCGCCCACACCGAGGGTGTAAAGCATCTCGGTGGCGGTCTGGCCGATGGTCACGCTGCGCGCGGGCGCCTGGGCAAAGGTCAGCGTGCTGCCGCAGTTCTGCACCGTCAGCGGGTAGTGAGTGGGCGCGGCGTGAGCCAGGGTGGCCAGGCCGAAGCCGGCGAGCAGGGCGGTAGCGCGTGGCAGCATGGGGCGTTCTCCGTGTGGACCGTACGTGCAACGGGGGAGGTACGCTCATGGAAACACGCCCTTGAACACCGGCGCCAAGGGCCGGGCAAGGAGGTCCTTCCCGGACACCCCGCCGGTTAGTGATCTTGCTGGGCCGGCAGGTCTCCTGACTGATGCGTCATCGCCACGCTCCAGCCTTCCCGGACGCGTCCAGTGGCAGTGGGGAGCAGGCTCGGCACCTACAGTTGCGGGGGCAGTTCCGATTGGCGCGGGTGTACCGCGCTTCGGATTCCCTATTAGTCCCGTTCGGGAACCGGCGCGGTATGGTAGTCGATCAGGGCGAGGCGATATAGCCCGAAGAGCGCCCGGTCACAGACGAATGTCCTGCGGGCCGCGGATCAACGTCTCGATTCGCGTGCCGGTGGCGCGCTCTTCGTTGCTGAAACCGTCATAGTCGGCCAGGTTGGCGAAGCGGATACCGGTCAGTTGTTCGATCTGGATCACACTGCGTCGGTAGGTGCGCAGTGGGCCGAACACCAGATCGAGCTGCCCCAGCTCACGGCTTTGGTCGATCATGTAGGCGCTGGCGGAAGGCTTGCCGTCGTCGCCCAGATAGGCCACCACTTTCCAGAAGGCCTTGGGGATTTTAACGCCACGGTAGACGCGGTCGTCGTCGGCGAACAACGGGCCGGTGAATACTGTCGCCCGGGCTTTCCAGCGCTGGGTGTTGTCCAGGATGTAGTCCTCCAGTTCCAGCCAGGTCTTCTGGTTGAAGCCGCTCATTTGCGGTGAGCAGTTGGTGAAATGGAAGGTGTCGAAATTGGCCGTGTTCGCCTCGTCGCCCCAATTGGGGTCCTGGCGCCGCACCAGGTGGCCACGGTCCAGGCCGTTGCCGGCATAAAGGTCTTCGCCGATCTGCGCGGCGATCGGCAGGCGGCCATCGTAGGCCCAGGTATCGTTGCTGCGCACGATATCCACATGGTGTTCGCCGTCGATATTGACGCCCACATAAAGTGCCAGTCGCCGCGAGCGCGACAGGGTGATCGAAAAATGCGTGTAGTCCAGGCGCCCGGGCTGCACGTCGTCGGCGATTGAATCGTCGACCGTGGGCCACGGCACCGCGAAGCTGCTGAGAAAGTCCTCGGCATAACCGCGACGGTCCTTGAAGTCTTTGGCGGCGGTGACACGCGCGGTCGCGGCCCTGGCCTCAAGGAGGCTCGGGCCGGGCGCGACCAGTGGGCGCAGGTCGGCGAGGCGTGGGCGGTGTGACAGGTCGATTGTGGCTTTACGTGCGGGCATGAGCGATTCCTTGCGGGCCTTGGGTAAATACTACTGCAACACAGATTCATGACAATTTGGGCCAGGCAGTGTCCGCAAGGCTATGCTGGAACGGTCAACCGGATATTCACCACACGCCTTATGGAGCAAGCCTATGTGTGTTCACCCTAGCCGCAATCCGATTTTCTGCCTGATCCCGCCGTACATGCTCGACCAGATCGCACGCCACGGCGATAAAGCGCAACGGGAAAATGCCCTGCGCACGCGTGCCAAGGACAGCACATTCCGTTCGCTGCGCATGCTTGCAGTGCCTGCCAAAGGCCCGGCGCACATGGCGCTGGCCATGGGCGCGGGTAAAAGGCGGTCGATCTACACCGCCGAAGGCTCCGATAGCCTGCCGGGCAAGCTGGTCCGAGGCGAAGGGCAGCCCGCCAGTGGCGATGCGGCCGTGGACGAAGCCTACGACGGCCTGGGCGCCACCTTCGATTTTTTCGATGAGGTATTCGACCGCAATTCCATCGATGACGCCGGCATGGCCCTGGACGCCACGGTTCACTTTGGCAAGGATTACAACAACGCATTCTGGAATTCGGCCCAGATGGTATTTGGCGATGGCGACCAGCAGTTGTTCAACCGCTTCACCGTGGCGCTCGATGTGATTGGTCATGAGCTGGCCCATGGTGTCACCGAAGATGAAGCCAAGTTGATGTACTTCAATCAATCCGGTGCGTTGAACGAGTCGCTGTCGGACGTGTTTGGTTCGTTGATCAAACAGTACGCGTTGAAGCAAAAGGCAGAAGACGCCGACTGGTTGATCGGCCAGGGGTTGTTTACCAGCAAAATCAAAGGCACGGCCCTGCGTTCGATGAAGGCCCCCGGCACTGCATTTGACGACAAACTGCTGGGCAAGGACCCGCAACCGGGGCATATGGACGACTTTGTGCAAACCTACGACGATAACGGGGGCGTGCATATCAACTCCGGTATCCCCAATCATGCGTTCTATCAAGTCGCCACCCGGATTGGCGGGTTTGCCTGGGAACGCGCGGGGCGCATCTGGTACGACGCGTTGCGCGATGCGCGACTGCGACCCAATTCCGGGTTCCTGCGCTTTGCGCGTATTACTTATGATGTTGCCGCCCGACTGTACGGCGAGAACAAGGAGGAGCACAAAGCAGTCAAGGAAGGCTGGAAAGCGGTCGGCATTAATGTCTGACAAACCGCCTGGGCGGTGAGGAACAGCGATGCACATTTCGATCAAGGAAAACGGTGGGCCGGCGTTTTTTCCCGGACTGGCCAAGCCCCGCACGGTGGAACTGGACTCACTGCCCGAGCCGGACCAGCAGGAGTTGCGCCAACTGGTGGAAGCATCGAAGTTTTTCCAGTTGCCGCAAAGCAGCACACCGCCTCCCGGCAACCCCGGGCAGGTGCACTACACCCTGACGGTGTCCGAAGGCGAGCGCGAGCACACGGTCTGCGTACTGGCGCCGGTGAAGTCGCGGGAGCTGGACGGGCTGGTGCAGTGCGTGCGTCGGCATACCCGTTGCTGACGCTCACGTTGGCCATGCGGGCGTTCGCGCACGCGCGGCCAGCGAGGCGCCGAAGAGGTATAACGCACCGCCGGCGATCACGAACAGCGCCAGCATGTAGAACATAGAGTGGGCGGGCTGTGTGGCCAGCACGATCCCGCACAACACCGGCCCCAATGCCGCGCCGACATTGCTCAGGTTCTGCGCGCCGTAGTACATGCCGCGCAGCGGCTCGGGCGCGATGTTGTCGATGAACATGTATTCGACCGGAAACACGATGATTTCACCCAGGGTGAAAATTGCCATCGCGGCCACCCACCCCACCAGGCTGGTGGACAGGCCAAACCCCGCCAGCCCTGCCAGGAACAGGCCGAGCCCCGCCATGAGCCAGAGGTTCAGGTGCCGGTGGGAAATACGCTTGCCGATCACATACTGCAGGCTGATCACCATCAACGCATTGGTAGCCACCACGCTACTGATAATCCGGTACGTTGCTTCGGCGGTGGTGGTGACCACCAGGTATTGCGACAGATACGCGGTGAATTGCCCGAACACCACGGCGCTGAGCAGGCCGCCCAGGGTAAAGCACACCAGCCGGTAGTCACTCAACAGCAGCTTGCCCACTGCAAGGAACGGCGCGGTCGGCTGGCTGGCCGAAGCCGGCGCCAGGGTTCGGTCGCCCGCTACGTAGTACATCACCAGGAACCCCGCCCCCAGCCCGGCCGACGCAAGGAAGGGCAGGCTGATAGCCAGGGTTGCCAGGCCGGCACCCAGAAAAGGCCCGACGGCATAACCGATATTGGTCAGGGTGTATTTGATCGAAAACGCTTCGCTGCGCTCGGCGACGGGCAGCAGCCTGCCGAATCCGGATTTCACCGCGATGTCGATGACGGCATACGCCAGGTTGATCGAGACCAGGCACAGGTAGAACACCCAAAGGTCGCGCGCCCCATATGCGCCCAGAAAACCTGCGGTAAACACTGCGCAACACCCCAGGATCAATCGGTAGCCGCGCGCTCTGTCCACCAGGAAACCGCCATAAAGGCTCAGCAGCGAGCCGACGATCAACGTACTGCCGATCACCAGGCCGATATGGGCGACGCTCAGCGCAAATTGGCGCGACAGATAGATAACCAGATAGGGCAGGGTAATCGCACGGGCCAATGTCAGCACCAGGGCGGCGCAGAGCAGCAGGTTAACGGTACGGGGGTAGTTTTTCAGTGTGGTCAGCATCCTGGCCTCAAGCGTTGGGTTAACCCACCAGAGATTACTGTGGAGCGTGGTTCTGATTTAGGATGGTTTTTATCAAGTGCTGTGAACTCAATTCATGAATACGGAACGTGCATGTTCTCCTCCGAACGTTTGAAAGGTATCGATGTGTTTGTGTGCGTGGCGGATTTCGGCAGCTTCACCGCCGCCGCCGAAAAGATGAACCTGACTGCGTCCGCCGTCAGTAAAAGCATCGCGCGCCTGGAAAAGCGCCTGGGCGCACGACTGTTCCAGCGCACCACGCGGCGCCTGTCGTTGACCGAGGCAGGGGGCGCGTTCTATCGCACGTGCACGGGCGTGCTCGCCGACCTCGAAGAGGCCGAGCGTTGCCTGCAGGCCGAGCATATCGAGCCACGTGGGCGGGTACGTATCGACCTGCCCGGCGCGTTCGGACGTTCACAGGTGCTGCCGGTCCTGCTGCCGGTCCTGCAGGCTCATCCCTTGTTGATCCCGCATATTTCGTTCAGCGAGGGGCTGGTGGACCCGATCAAGGAAGGTGCTGACATTGTTGTGCGTATCGGTGGCGCCGAGGCCTGGCCGCCGTCGATGGGGCACCGTGTGCTCGCCCGTGAATGGCACACCCTGTGTGCTTCACCGGCCTACCTGGCGAACCATGGCACCCCGTTGCTGGAAGCGGACCTCGACCAGCATCGCTGCATCGCCTATGGCTGGGTGGATGGGCGCATCAGCCCATGGAACGTGGCGGATGAACGAGGGCCGGTCCGGCACAGGCAGGTTATGCCGCAGCTGGTGGTCGGTAATGGGGAGGGGCTGATGATGGCTGCGTTGGCAGGTTGCGGTATTGCGCAATTCCCATCGTGGTTGATTCAGCAACCGTTGCAGCAAGGGGCATTGGTCGAGGTGCTGCCGCAGTTGGCCACCGAAGGCGCAGCCATCAGTGTGGCCTGGGTCAAGCGCCGCGAGGCACTGCCCAAGGTGCGCGTGGTGTTGGACGCCTTGATGGCGGGGCTGAGTTAAAGCCCTCTGTATCCGGCTGCGGGAGGCATCAAGTCGAGGCCAGCAGCCTTTTCACTTCGGCGACAATCAGGTCGATATTGAAGGGCTTGGCCAGTACCGCGTCGAACAGGTCCGAGCGCTGCATGCCGATGTGCGCCTGCGCGCCGCTCATCAAAATGATCGGCAGATGATTGACGTTCGGCAGGGCGCGCACCGCTTCGGCGAGCTGTTGGCCGTCCATCACCGGCATCATGAAGTCGGTGATGATCAGCGACGGGCGTTCGCGCTCGAGCACGTCCAATGCCTTGCGTCCGTTGCTCGCTGTAACGACCATGAACCCCTCATCCTCCAGCGCAAAGCCAAGGATGTCGGCGATCAGATATTCGTCATCGACGACCAGGATGGTGGTCATGTCAGTCCAACCCACACAAAGACTTAAAAAGCTGAACCAGGCAGCGCTGAATTGGACACCACTGAGGGGGCATTTCTTGAAACCTTTCTTAGATCAACGGCTTGGTCGCGGATGACCACCTCCAGCAGCGAGGGGTCATAGAAGCTGTCTCTGACCTTAAGAATGGAAAGCGTCCTTCTAAGTTCAGACTGAATCTCGAAGAAACGCATCAGCATCAGATTGTCGGCAATGCTCGACAGCTCGGATGCCGGTGAGCTGACCTCGGAACCGAACAGGTCATGCATTTCCCAGGTCGCGAATACCGTGACACCACGGGCGCGCAGTTCGTTCATCAATGCGCTGTAGAAATCGGTGATGCGCGCCGGGTTGGTGGACACCCGGGTCATGCCGCTGAGGCTGTCGATAAACAGCCGCTTGATGCCTTTTTCTTCCACCAGTCGCAGCAGGCGTGCGCCCAGGCCGTCGAGCAAGCCTTCGGTGGTGGGCTGCCAGGCCACGCTCAGGGCGCCGCTGTCCTGCATCTGCTGCAGGTCGATGCCCAGGGACAGGCCCTTGAGCTGCAGACGTTGCGGGCTTTCGTAAAAACCGAAGTGCAGGCCCGGCGCTTCAACCGTCGATTCGGACAGGAACTTGAGGCCCAGGGTGGTCTTGCCGATGCCCGACGGGCCCATTACCAGGGTCACGCTGGAGCTGTGCAGGCCGCCACCAAGGATCGCGTCCAGTGAAGTGATGCCGCTGGGGATGCGCGTCAGGTCGGCGCTGTCCGGTGCGGAAGGGCGGCCATAGAGGCTTTCCAGGCGCGGGTACACCACCAGGCCGTCGTTGGTGATTTCGCATTCGTGCAGGCCGGTGAGCGCGCCGCTGCCGCGGGTCTTGCGCAGCTGGATACGGCGCACCGAACGGGTACCGAACAGCTCCTCGCCCATTTCGATCACGCCGTCGACCATGGTGTGTTCGGGGCTGCCGTCGTCCAGGCGCGAGCTGGTCAGGAACAGCACCGTGCAACCGGCGAAGGCGGCGTGCCCTTGCAGTTCGGAAATGAATTTCTTCGTGTCGATCGGCGAGTCGGCCTTGGAGCGTGCATTCAACAAGCCGTCTACGACCATAACGGTAGCCTTCTGCCTGCTGATCTCACGCCGGAGCAACTTCACTACCTCGTCGAGGCCTTCGTTTTCCAGGGTGTCGAAGGCGCTGACGAATTGGATTTCGGCGCCGACGCGGGCGGCGTCGAAAAAGCTCAGGGTGGAGAGGAACTGGAAAAGGCGGTCGTGGGATTCCGCCAACAGCGTGGCGACCAGGACTCGGCCGCCGTTGCGCGCATGATGAAACCCCAGCTGGTTGGCGAGGATGGTTTTACCGGAGCCGGGGCGCCCCTGAATGATATAGGACGCCCCAGACACCAGCCCTCCCTTGAGCAGAGCATCCAGCCCTTCGATTCCGCTTTGAAGGCGATTTAGCTTTTCCACAGTGCGATCCTGACCCTAAAAACATGCTGTTAAGCCGAGTGGACAGGATGCTAACGCCATTTGTTCAATGGGGCTACTTGCGATCCAGCCACACCGTCTGTGCATTGCAGAATTCCCGCACGCCAAAGTGCGACAACTCACGGCCGAACCCGCTCTTTTTCACACCGCCAAAAGCGACGCGCGGATCGGAAACGCTGAACGCATTGACGAAGATACCGCCAGTCTCCAGTTGGTCGGCGATCTGGCGTGCCTTGGCCGGATCCTCGGTGAAAATGCTGGCGGTGAGGCCGAACTCGCTGTCATTGGCCAGGGCCACGGCGTGGTTGGCATCGCGGGCAGTGATGATCGAGGCTACCGGGCCGAACAGTTCTTGTTTGAAAGAGGTCATCTGATCGGTGACGTCCGCCAGGACCGTCGGCTGATAATAGTTGCCGGCTCCCTCAACTTTGTCGCCGCCCAGCAGCAGGGTAGCGCCCTCGTTCAAGGTCGCCTGGACTTGCCCATGCAGTTCGTCGCGCAGGTCGAAGCGCGCCATCGGGCCGATGTAAGTGCTGGTGGCGGTCGGGTCGCCCATGGCCAGGGCACGACTGGCTTCGACGAACTTGGCGGTAAACGCCTGCGCCACGCCTTCTTCTATGATCAGGCGCTTGGCGGCGGCGCAAACCTGGCCGCTGTTCTGGAAGCGGCCGATGACGGCGGCCTGCACGGCGGCGTCGAGGTCGGCGTCGTTGAGCACGATAAACGGGTCGGAACCGCCCAGTTCCAGCACACATTTTTTCAGCGCGGCGCCGGCCTGCGAGCCAATGGCCATGCCGGCCCGCACGCTGCCGGTGAGGGTAACGGCGGCGACACGGGGATCGGCAATCGCGGTGGACACACCGTCCTGGGTCACGTTGATCACTTCGAACAGGCCATCAAGGAAACCGGCTTGTTGGAACGCGGCTTTGATCAGGTAGGCGCTGCCCATCACATTCGGTGCGTGCTTGAGCACGTAGGTGTTGCCGGCGAGCAGGGTCGGCACGGCGCCGCGCAGCACCTGCCAGACCGGGAAGTTCCAGGGCATCACGGCAAGGATCGGGCCCAGCGGGCGGTACTCGATGTGGGCCGTGCCGTTGTCCACCAGGGTCGGTTCCGGGGCGAGCATGGCCGGGCCGTGGGCGGCGTACCACTCGCTGAGCTGGGCGCACTTTTCGATTTCGGCACGGGCCTGTGCAATGGGTTTGCCCATTTCGAGGGTGATCATCTGCGCCATGGCTTCGGCCTGATCGCGCAGAGCGGTGGCCAGGGCCAGCAGCAGCTCGGCACGCTGGCCGACCGGCTGGCGGCGCCAAGTGCGGAACGCGGCGGTGGCGCGGTCCAGAGCGGCGTCCAACTGCGCCGCCGTTTCATAGGGGTAGCTGCCGACGGTTTCGCCGGTGGCCGGATTAATCGAGAGGGCGTGGGTCTGAGAGGTAACTGCGTGCATGGTGCCGTCCTGCTGAAGGGGGAATGGGTTCAGCGTACGGGCCTGGATCTTTTCTGAGAACTGAATAATAGTGAGCAATACGTTCACGATCGGAGAATGACTTGGATCTGGTGCAGTTGGAAATTTTCAAGGCCGTTGCCGAGCAGGGCAGTATCAGCGCTGCCGCGCAGTTGATCCATCGGGTGCCGTCGAACCTGACCACGCGCATCAAGCAGTTGGAGCAGGACCTGGGCGTCGAGTTGTTTATCCGCGAGAAGAGCCGTTTGCGCCTGTCGCCGGCCGGGTGGAATTTCCTCGGTTATGCGCGGCGCATCCTCGATCTGGTGCAGGAAGCCCGTGCCACGGTGGCGGGCGAGGAGCCCCAGGGCGCGTTTGCCCTGGGCGCGCTGGAAAGCACGGCGGCGGTGCGCATCCCGGCGTTGTTGGCGGCCTATAACCAGAAGCACACCAAGGTTGAGTTGGACTTGAGCACCGGGCCTTCGGGCACCATGATCGAAGGCGTGCTGTCGGGGCGCCTGACGGCCGCGTTTGTCGACGGGCCGGTGCTGCACTCGACCCTGGAAGGCGTAGCGGTGTTCGAGGAAGAGATGGTGGTGATCGCGCCGTTGCACCATGCGCCGATCAGGCGAGGGCAGGATGTGAATGGCGAGAACATTTACACGTTTCGCTCCAATTGCTCTTACCGGCATCACTTTGAGCGCTGGTTTTCCCAGGATGGCGCGGTGCCGGGCAAAATCTTCGAAATCGAGTCGTACCACGGCATGTTGGCGTGCGTCAGTGCGGGCGCCGGGCTGGCACTGATGCCGCGCAGCATGCTGGAAAGCATGCCGGGTTCGGCGGCGGTGAGTGTTTGGCCGCTGGCTGATACCTTTCGCGTATTGAATACTTGGTTGATCTGGCGGCGCGGCACGGTGTCGCAGAGTTTGAACAGTTTTGTGAAGCTGCTGGAGGAGCGCAGCCTGGGTGTCGCCTGAGTGATCAAGGTGGGAGTGGGTGTATCCCCTCCCACCTGATGGTCGTCAGCCGCCGAACTGGAAGGTGCCCATGGCCAGTTTCGCCATGATTGCCGTTGCACCCAGTTGCACCAGCCACAACGCCAGACCACCGAGGAAAACGCCGAGCGCCACTTGCAGCACCAGGCTTTTTTCACGCTTGGGGTGGTGGGTGGCGCGCGGGGGGAAGGGGTCCATATCGTCGGGGTCGGCGCGCAGATCCAGGTCATCGTTTCGCATAGGGCTCTCACAGAAGGGGGCGGTCGGGTTCAGTCTAGGGGCTGGATACGAAAAAGGGGAAACCATCGGCTTCCCCTCCTTGTGCAACCAGCAGGTTTACAGGACCTGAACGATTGCCTGTGTGACCGCATCGATGTTGGCCTGGTTCAACGCTGCCACGCAGATGCGCCCGGTATCCAACGCGTAGATGCCGAACTCGGTGCGCAGGCGGGTGACTTGCTCCACGGTCAGGCCGGAGTAGGAGAACATCCCGCGCTGGCGGCCGACGAAGCTGAAGTCGTGGCCCGGTGCAGCCTTGGCCAGCTCGGCGACCATCTGCTCACGCATGCCACGGATGCGCAGGCGCATTTCGGCCAGTTCGGCTTCCCACTGAGCACGCAGCTCCGGGTTGTTGAGTACCGCCGCGACGATGGCCGCGCCGTGGGTCGGTGGGTTGGAGTAGTTGGTGCGGATCACACGCTTGACCTGGGACAGGATGCGCGCGCTTTCTTCCTTGGACTCGCTGACGATCGACAGCGCGCCCACGCGCTCGCCATACAGCGAGAACGACTTGGAGAACGAGCTGGACACAAAGAAGGTCAGGCCCGACTCGGCGAACAGGCGCACGGCGGCGGCGTCTTCGTCGATGCCATCGCCAAAGCCTTGATAGGCCATGTCGAGGAACGGCACCAGGTTTTTGGCCTTGACCACGTCCAGGACGTTTTGCCAGTCGGTCGGGCTCAGGTCAACGCCGGTCGGGTTGTGGCAGCAGGCGTGCAGCACCACGATGGACTGCGGCGGCAGGGCGTTGAGGTCTTCGAACAGGCCGGCACGGTTTACGTCGTGGGTGGCGGCATCGTAGTAGCGATAGTTCTGCACCGGGAAACCGGCGGTTTCGAACAGCGCGCGGTGGTTTTCCCAGCTCGGGTCGCTGATGGCCACCACGGCGCCCGGCAACAGTTGCTTGAGGAAGTCCGCGCCGATCTTCAGCGCGCCGGTGCCGCCAACGGCTTGCACGGTGACTACCCGCTCAGCGCTGAGCAGTGGCGACGCTTGACCGAACAGCAGGGTTTGCACGGCCTTGTCGTAGGCGGCGATGCCATCGATCGGCAGGTAACCACGAGCGGCATGCTGCGCCACACGAATGGCTTCCGCTTCGGCAACGGCACGCAAGAGTGGAATCTTCCCCTCCTCGTTGCAGTAAACGCCCACGCCAAGGTTGACCTTGGTGGTTCGGGTGTCGGCGTTGAATGCTTCGTTGAGGCCCAGGATAGGATCGCGTGGTGCCATTTCGACAGCGGAGAACAGGCTCATTTTTGCGGCAGCTCTATGGGGGGTAGGAGGGACGTGTCGCGCTCCAGCCGAATGCACTAGAGCGGTGCACAAACGGGGAGCTAGTATAGAGGCCATCAGTGCCGAGGGCGACCACCGAAACGGCTTTTCGGCCAAGTTTTTCGGTTTATTTGCCGACCGTTAGTCATATTGCAACCTTGATCGAAAACCCAGGGTCAGACGTTTGCCTTGAAAGCAGTCACATTCGCCTCCACTTGTATGGCTATCATGGTTATTTCCTACGGCCCGCTCTGAATCTTCGCGGGTGGTGGTCTATTTCGTCCCCGACCGCTTTACAGTCTGGGGTGACTTCAAGAGGTACGTTATGTCGGATTTCCAACTGGTCACCCGTTTCGAACCCGCCGGCGATCAACCCGAGGCCATTCGCCAGATGGTCGAAGGCATCGAGGCCGGCCTGTCCCACCAGACGCTGCTCGGGGTGACCGGTTCGGGCAAGACCTTCAGCATTGCCAATGTGATCGCCCAGGTTAACCGCCCGACCCTGGTGCTGGCGCCGAACAAGACCTTGGCCGCGCAGTTGTACGGCGAGTTCAAGGCGTTCTTTCCGAACAACGCGGTCGAGTACTTCGTTTCCTACTACGACTACTACCAGCCCGAAGCCTACGTGCCGTCCTCCGATACCTTTATCGAGAAGGACGCGTCGATCAACGACCATATCGAGCAGATGCGCCTGTCGGCGACTAAGGCGCTGCTGGAGCGCAAGGACGCGATCATCGTCACCACGGTGTCGTGCATCTACGGCCTGGGCAGCCCGGAAACCTATCTGAAGATGGTGCTGCATGTCGATCGCGGCGACAAACTCGACCAGCGCGAGCTGCTGCGTCGCCTGGCGAGCCTGCAGTACACCCGCAACGATATGGACTTCGCCCGCGCCACCTTCCGTGTGCGCGGCGATGTGATCGATATCTACCCGGCCGAATCGGACCTGGAGGCAATCCGCATTGAGCTGTTCGACGATGAGGTGGAGAGCCTCTCGGCGTTCGACCCGTTGACCGGCGAAGTGATCCGCAAACTGCCGCGCTTCACCTTCTATCCGAAAAGCCACTACGTGACGCCGCGTGAAACCCTGATGGGCGCCATCGAAGGCATCAAGGTCGAGCTGGCCGAGCGTTTGGAATACCTGCGCGCCAACAATAAGCTGGTGGAAGCCCAGCGCCTGGAGCAGCGCACCCGCTTCGATCTGGAGATGATCCTGGAGCTGGGTTACTGCAACGGCATCGAAAACTACTCGCGCTACCTGTCGGGCCGCGAATCCGGCGCGCCGCCGCCCACCCTCTACGATTACTTGCCGCCGGATGCGCTGCTGGTGATCGACGAATCCCACGTCAGCGTGCCGCAGGTGGGCGCGATGTATAAAGGCGACCGCTCGCGCAAGGAAACCTTGGTGGAGTACGGCTTCCGCCTGCCGTCGGCGCTGGATAACCGACCGATGCGTTTCGACGAATGGGAAGCCATCAGCCCGCAGACGATTTTTGTGTCGGCAACGCCGGGTAATTACGAAGCCGAACATGCCGGCCGAGTGATTGAGCAACTGGTACGGCCGACCGGCCTGGTCGACCCGGAAATTGAAATTCGCCCGGCGCTGACCCAGGTCGACGACCTGCTTTCGGAAATCAACAAGCGCGTGGCCCTGGAAGAGCGGGTGCTGGTCACTACGCTGACCAAACGCATGTCCGAAGACTTGACCGACTACCTGGCCGACCACGGCGTGCGTGTGCGCTACCTGCACTCGGACATCGATACCGTGGAACGCGTGGAGATCATCCGCGACCTGCGCCTGGGCACCTTCGATGTGCTGGTGGGCATCAACCTGCTGCGCGAAGGCCTGGACATGCCGGAAGTGTCGCTGGTGGCGATTCTCGATGCGGACAAGGAGGGCTTCCTGCGCTCCGAACGTTCGCTGATCCAGACCATCGGTCGCGCGGCGCGTAACCTCAATGGCCGCGCGATTCTGTACGCCGACCGCATCACCGGTTCCATGGAGCGGGCGATCGGCGAGACCCAGCGGCGTCGCGACAAGCAGATCGCGTTCAACCTGGAGAACGGCATCACGCCCAAAGGGGTGTTCAAGGACGTCGCCGACATCATGGAAGGCGCCACCGTGCCCGGCTCGCGCAGCAAGAAGCGCAAGGGCATGGCCAAGGCCGCCGAGGAGAGCGCCAAGTACGAAAACGAACTGCGTTCGCCGAGTGAGATCACCAAGCGGATTCGGCAGTTGGAAGAGAAAATGTACCAGTTGGCGCGCGACCTGGAGTTTGAAGCGGCGGCGCAGACGCGTGACGAGATTGGCAAGTTGCGTGAGCGCTTGTTGGCGGTTTGATCTGCGCTGAATTGACTGGCCTTATCTGGGGCAAGCCCCTTCACACTTTGATCTGTGAACACATTTCAACCGTGGGAGGGGGCTTGCCCCCGATAGCCACGCCGCGGTTTTCCAGAAATCCCCCAGGGCTGTTACCATTCGCCCCTTGTTTCAATTTTCAGTTATATCGCCCATTCGAGACCTGCCATGACCACCGTCCGCACGCGCATTGCGCCATCGCCTACTGGGGATCCCCACGTCGGTACTGCCTACATCGCCTTGTTCAACTACTGCTTCGCCAAGCAGCACGGCGGTGAATTCATCCTGCGGATCGAAGACACCGATCAACTGCGTTCCACCCGCGAGTCGGAACAACAGATTTTCGATGCGCTGCGCTGGTTGGGCATCACCTGGGCCGAAGGTCCGGACGTGGGCGGCCCGCACGGTCCGTATCGCCAGAGCGAGCGCAGCGAGATCTACAAGCAATACACCCAGCAACTGGTCGACATGGGCCACGCGTTCCCGTGCTTCTGCACGGCCGAGGAACTCGACCAGATGCGCGCCGAGCAACAGGCCCGTGGCGAAACCCCGCGCTACGACGGCCGCGCGCTGCTGTTGTCCAAGGAAGAAGTGGCACGCCGCCTGGCCGCCGGCGAACCCCATGTGATCCGCATGAAGGTGCCGAGCGAAGGCGTGTGCGTGGTGCCGGACATGCTGCGCGGTGATGTCGAGATCCCGTGGGACCGCATGGATATGCAGGTGCTGATGAAGACCGACGGCCTGCCCACGTACTTCCTGGCCAACGTGGTCGATGACCACCTGATGGGCATCACCCATGTGCTGCGTGGTGAAGAGTGGCTGCCGTCGGCGCCGAAGTTGATCCTGCTCTACGAGTATTTCGGTTGGGAACAGCCGCAACTGTGCTACATGCCGCTGCTGCGTAACCCGGACAAGAGCAAGCTGTCCAAGCGCAAGAACCCGACCTCGGTGACGTTCTACGAGCGCATGGGGTTTATGCCCGAAGCGATGCTCAACTACCTGGGCCGCATGGGTTGGTCGATGCCGGACGAGCGCGAGAAGTTCTCGCTGCAGGAAATGGTCGACAACTTCGACCTGTCCCGTGTGTCGCTGGGTGGGCCGATCTTCGATATCGAGAAACTCTCGTGGCTCAATGGCCAATGGCTGCGCGACTTGCCGGTGGAAGAGTTCGCCAGCCGTGTGCAGCAGTGGGCGTTGAATCCTCAATACATGATGAAGATCGCGCCGTTGGTGCAGGGCAGGGTGGAGACGTTCAGCCAGGTCGCGCCGTTGGCCAGTTTCTTCTTTGCCGGGGGTGTGAACCCGGATCCGAAGCTGTTCGAATCCAAGAAGCTGTCAGGTGACCAGGTTCGCCAGTTGATGCAGTTGATCCTGTGGAAGCTGGAGAGCCTGCGGCAGTGGGAGAAGGACGCGATCACCGCGACGATTCAGGCGGTGGTCGAGTCCCTGGAATTGAAATTGCGCGATGCCATGCCGCTGATGTTTGCGGCGATCACCGGGCAGGCCAGTTCGGTGTCCGTGCTCGATGCGATGGAAATTCTTGGCCCGGACCTGACGCGTTTCCGTCTGCGCCAAGCGCTTGATTTGCTGGGTGGTGTGTCGAAGAAAGAAAACAAAGAGTGGGAAAAGCTGCTGGGCGCTATCGCCTAAGCACGCGGCGGTAACGACGAAACCCCGGTTTTCCGGGGTTTCGTCGGTAAGTGATTGTTATCCCGGCAAAAAATTTTGGAAATTGTTGAAAATAAATTTGACACGTTTCCAAACCGCCATTAAGATTCGCCCCGTCCTCACCGATGAGGGGCTATAGCTCAGCTGGGAGAGCGCTTGCATGGCATGCAAGAGGTCAACGGTTCGATCCCGTTTAGCTCCACCAATTTACAGGTTCAAGGTCTGGCCACACCGTCCTTGAATCGATCAGAACTCAGCTCTGATCCGTTGTACAGAAGGTTTTGTCCCCTTCGTCTAGTGGCCTAGGACACCGCCCTTTCACGGCGGTAACAGGGGTTCGAGTCCCCTAGGGGACGCCAGTTTCAACAAGCAGCTCGAAAGGTCTGCTGCGCCGCCAGGCGAAAAATCGGGGCTATAGCTCAGCTGGGAGAGCGCTTGCATGGCATGCAAGAGGTCAACGGTTCGATCCCGTTTAGCTCCACCAATTTACAGGTTCAAGGTTCCGGCCACACCGTCCTTGAATCGATCAGAGTCGATCTGATCAATGTATAGAAGGTTTGTGTCCCCTTCGTCTAGTGGCCTAGGACACCGCCCTTTCACGGCGGTAACAGGGGTTCGAGTCCCCTAGGGGACGCCACGATTACCCGCTCTGCGGGATTTTTAAGGGTCATTCAATTATTGAATGGCCCTTTTGTTTGTCTGGCGTTTGCCAATTTTCTTTTTCGATACCTTCCTGTCGTTCTGACCAATGGTCATGCCGGTCGCTTGCGGAATATTATTATGGTAATAATATTCAACCCATGAAGACGGAGGCATACGATGAACGATAAAAAAGCGCAAACCCGCGAACGCATTCTGCAGGCCGCCAGCGCTGCGTTGATTCAACGTGGCCCGGCTGAACCCAGCGTGGGTGAAGTCATGGGGGCGGCGGGGCTGACCGTGGGTGGCTTCTACGCACACTTTGAAAGCAAGGACGCGATGATGCTGGAGGCCTTCAGTCAATTGCTGGCCCAGCGCCGCGCGTCCATCGACGACCTCGACGAGCAGATCACCGGCGAAGAGCGCCGCGCCTTGGTGGCGGCTTTTTATCTGTCGCGCAAACACCGTGATTCAACCTCTCAGGCCTGTCCGCTACCTGCCACGGTCGGAGAGATGGGCCGCTTGCCGGAGGCGTTTCGACAAGTGTTGAACGAGCACGTTGAGTTGATGGCGGCCCAGTTGGCGGCCTGCCCGGAAGACATCGACAAAGCCCTGGCGGACATGGCGTTGATGGTGGGTGGCCTGACCCTGGCGCGTGCGCTCGGGCCGGGGGAATTGTCGGATCGGGTGATACGCGCGGCCAAGTCGGCGGTGCGCTGAAAAGGAGCTGGCGATGGGCGCGTTAACCTGGGTGCGAGGTGTCAACGGTACGTTGGGGCGCGTGGCGCCGCAAACGGTAGCCAATAGAATGCGCCGTGTGTTTATGACCCCGCGCGCGCTGCCGCCCCGTGAGTGGGAGTTGCCGATGCTGGCGCAGGCCCAGCGCATCACTTTGCGGTTCGGCTTGTCGGCCCTGCGTTGGGGCGAAGGGCCTGCGGTGCTGTTAATGCATGGCTGGGAAGGTCGCCCGACCCAATTTGCCAGCTTGATCGGTGCACTGATCGACAACGGCTACTCGGTGATTGCCCTGGACGGGCCGGCCCATGGGCATTCTCCAGGGCGCGAAGCCCACGTGCTGCTATTCGCCCGCGCCATGCTGGAGGCGGCTGCCGAGTTGCCGCCGCTGCATGCGGTTATCGGCCATTCCATGGGCGGCGCCAGCGCGATGCTCGCCGTGCAGCTGGGGTTGCGCACCCAGGCATTGGTCAGCATCGCCGCGCCGTCGCGGTTTCTGGATGCGCTGGGCGGCTTTTCCCGCATGATGGGCTTGCCGGCGCGAGCGCGTGCAGCATTTATCCAGGAGGTCGAGCTGACCTTTGGCATGCCGCTCAAGCATCTGGACGTGGCGCATTACCACATGAATATCCCAGGCCTGATTGTGCACGCTGAAGACGACACCTTTGTCCCGGTCAGAGCCGCCAAGGCCATCCATGATGCCTGGTTCGACAGCCGCCTGCTGCAACTGGAGCAGGGCGGCCATCAGAAGGTACTGGCCGATCCGCGGGTGATCGACGGTGTGCTGATGCTGCTGGGCGGCGCTCGTCTACAGGCACGGCAAAGTGCCTGATACACTGCTGCCCGCCGACATTAATCGACCGGGAGCAAGGCATGGGCTGGGATTTGGCAACGCCGTTTATCATCGATCTGCAGGTCGCCGCTGAAGACATCGACGGGCTGGGGCATGCCAACAACGCGGTGTATGTCGCTTGGCTCGAGCGCTGCGCGTGGCGCCATTCCCAGCGCCTGGGGCTGGACCTTGCCGAATACCGTCGCCTGGACCGTGCCATGGCGGTGGTGCGCCATGAGATCGATTACCTGGCCGCCGCTTATGAAGGCGATGAGCTGCAACTGGCCACCTGGATCGTCGATTGGGACCAGCGGCTGAAGATGACCCGCCGCTTCCAACTGGTCCGACCCCGAGATGGCGCTACCTTGCTACGGGCGCAGACCACCTTTGTATGCATCGAGCTGTCCAGCGGCAAGCCCAAGCGCATGCCGGTCGATTTTCTCGACGGCTATGGGCCTGCCCTGACAGGGGGTTAACGGTTGCGGTGGGAAACCCAGTAAACTGCGCCACGATTTTTCTTGAGTGTTTTCCATGCAAATTGCCTTGGCGCCCATGGAGGGGTTGGTCGACAACATCCTGCGCGATGTACTGACGCGCGTGGGTGGGATTGACTGGTGCGTGACCGAATTCATCCGCGTCAATGACCGCCTGCTCACACCGGCCTATTTCCACAAGCTCGCACCTGAACTGCTGCACGGTGCCCACACCGCCGCAGGTGTGCCCTTGCGTGTGCAGTTGCTCGGTTCCGATCCGGTATGCCTGGCGGAAAACGCCGCCCTGGCCTGCGAGTTGGGCTCCGAGGTGATCGATCTGAATTTCGGTTGCCCAGCCAAGACCGTCAACAAATCGCGCGGTGGGGCCGTGCTGCTCAAGGAGCCGGAGTTGCTTAACCGGATCGTTGAGCATGTGCGCCGCGCCGTACCGGTGCATATCCCGGTCACCGCCAAAATGCGTCTGGGCTTCGACAGCCCGGACGGTGCGCTGGTGTGCGCCACGGCGTTGGCCGAGGGCGGTGCTGCGCATATCGTGGTGCATGCGCGTACCAAGACTGATGGCTACAAGCCGCCTGCGCACTGGGAATGGATCCCCCGTGTGCAGGACGTGGTCAAGGTGCCGGTGTTCGCCAATGGCGATATCTGGAGCGTTGACGACTGGCGACGCTGCCGCGAAGTCAGTGGTGCCGAAGACATCATGCTCGGTCGTGGCCTGGTAGCGCGTCCGGACCTGGCGCGGCAAATCGCGGCGGCCCGCGCAGGTGCCCAGGTGGTGGAAATGACCTGGGCCGAGCTGCAGCCCATGCTGCAAGAATTCTGGCGGCAATCGGTGGCGCAACTGACAGAAAAGCAGGCACCCGGCCGCTTGAAGCAGTGGCTGGCGATGCTCACGCGCAACTACCCCGAAGCGGTAGAGCTGTTTACCGCCATGCGCCGCGAGACACAACTGGAGCGCGTCAGCCGCTTGCTGGGCATGACGCACCCAATTGCGGCTTGACGAGAATGGCTTGAAGTCCGAGGCGCCCCTGAGGCGCCTTTTTTGTGCCGCTTGATTGTGGCAAGAAGCTGCGAGCTCGACCTGCGTTCCGATGTTGTTGTCGCGATGTCGAGTTCACGCCTTCCGCGCGTAAACCGCTCAAGCACAGGGCGCTGGCCGATTCCATGCGTGAGCAATATTCAGAAAACTCCCAGCAAGCGTAAGCCGTAATTGCTGTTTTTTCAGCAATAGCAGCTTGTTGTTACCGGTAAGACTGGAACTTGCCAGTCCCTCGCGCCACTGATTGAGCGTATTAAGCGCGCTTTGATTTGTTCGGATGATCACTGAAAGCTTAATCCTCTAATGAAAATAATCGGTATGACGGTCGTTGAGTCTGGGAGGGGAGGATGCGTGTTTCTTTTTTTAAGCGTGAAATTTTTTATCCTCGTTTGAATAACGAACAGCGGAGTATAAAAACGTCTCGGTGCGAGGCTGGGTTTATACCGATGTCGAATAATGCTTCTATCCAGCCTTTTGGTGGGGCGGCGCGGTCAATTCAAACTATCAAGTCGCCGCGTACTTACAATACCGGCTTTATGTGGAGTCAAACGTTGTTCAATACGGTGCGCAGTGTAATGGCCGTATTGGGGCGATGGTGGCAGCCTGTGCCGCCACCGCCACCAACGATTCCGTTGCCGCCCTCGGTCGTCGTACCTGACTTGCCTTCGCCCGTCAGCCCTGATGTGACACCCGGTAAAAAGCCCAGGGATATATGGAGCGGATTCCGGCAGGGCCCGGACGGCAACTGTGTGACGGTGTCTGCGATCAAGGCTGCGATGATGCGGTTTGGCCAGAAACCGTCGGATATATTTGCCGAGGTCAGACGCGTCAGTGACGGTTATCACGTAAAGATGCGAGATGGTTTTAAACTGCAGCTCAGTGAGTCCGAGTTGCAGGCCGCGGCTCGGCGGGCGCAATTTATAGGCAATGATCAGGAGATGCTGCGCGACGCACAGTTCTTATTTGCCGTGAGTGCCAAGCGAGCCCAGATGGAAAATAATGACGGCACGGCGGCGCGCAGTTTTAATCACGCCATAAGAACTTTGAATGATGGCGAATACTCCAGGGAAGGTTTACTGCGGTTAGGCTTGAAACATCATCTTAAGGCGGTGCCATTATCTGCATTGTTGAACGGCATGATCGGTACGATCGAAAGGCGCGGTCATTCAGTTGCGGTAATAGAGGGGGTCGAAGAGTTGTGGGGGCGGCGCGGTGGTAGACCTTATTGGCCGGAATCGATAACAGGCCTTATTTAAGTGGTTGCTGTTGTTTAAAGTTCGGCGGGCGTCTGCGTCATTATAAGAGTGCCGTAAACCCTTCGATCGGCAACGGTCGGCTGTGCAGGTACCCCTGGTATAAATGGCAGCCCAGTTTTTGCAGGAACGCCAGTTGCTCAGGGGTTTCCACGCCTTCGGCAATCACCTCCAGATTCAAGCTGCGGGCCATGGCCACAATGGCGCGGATGATTTCGGCATCGTTGGGGTCGTGGGTCGCGTCGCGCACGAACGATTGGTCGATTTTCAGCGCGTCCACCGGCAAGCGCTTGAGGTAGGTCAGCGACGAGTAGCCGGTGCCGAAGTCATCCATGGCAAAGCTCACGCCGAGTTTCTTCAGGCGGCGCATCTTGCTGATGGTGTCATCCAGGTTCTGGATCACGATGCCTTCGGTGATTTCCAGCTTCAGCAGGCTGCAGGGCAGGGCATGCTGCTGCAGGCTGCGCTCCACTCGCTCGACGAAGTCGTTCTGGCGGAACTGCCTGGGGCTTATGTTCACGCACAGGCTGAAATTCAACGGGTCGATCTTGCCTTCCTGAAGCAATTGCCCAAACGCCGCGCAGGCCTCATCGAGAATCCAGGTGCCGACTTCCAGGATCAGGCCGCTGTCTTCCAGCACTTTGATAAATTCCGCCGGCGACTGCGCGCCCAGTTGCGGGTGTTGCCAGCGCACCAGCGCTTCGGCGCCGACGATTGTGTTGCCGCGCGCGTCAACCTGGGGCTGGTAGTGCACGCTGAACTCGCCACGTGACAGGGCCAGGCGCAGGTCGGTTTCCATGCGCAGGCGTTCGCTGGCGGTCCTTTGCATGCTGTTGTGAAACATCTGAGTGGTGTTGCGGCCCGAGTCCTTGGCGCGGTACAGGGCGATGTCGGCACGCTTGAGCAAATCGGCCGGCGTGGAACCGTGATCGGGAATCAACGCCACGCCCATGCTTGGCGTGACCTGCAGGCGGTGACCATCCAGAAACATCGGCTCCGAGAGCAGCTCGCGCAGCGTGTTGGCCAGGCCCTGCACCTGGCGGCTGACCTCCAGGCGCGACCCCTCAAGGCCGCTGAGCAGCACCACGAACTCATCGCCGCCCAGGCGCGCCACCGTGTCTTCCATGCGCACGCTGGCCTCAAGGCGCGCCGTGACGATTTTCAGCACGGTGTCGCCCACCGGATGGCCGAGCGAGTCGTTGATGTGTTTGAAGTGATCCAGGTCCAGGAACAGCAGCGCGCCGCGCAGGTTGTGGCGCTTGAGCAAGGCAATCTGCTGGCTGAGACGGTCCATCAGCAGCGCGCGGTTGGGCAGGTTGGTCAGCGGGTCGTGGTAAGCCAAGTGACGAATCTGCGCCTGGGCGTTTTTCAACAGGCTGACGTCCCGCGCCGTCAGCAGCAGGCACGGGATTTCATTCAAAGTGATGGGCTCCACCGAGACTTCCACGGCCAGCAACTCGCCGCGCTTGTTGCGCCAGAGCATCTCCAGGTGGTTGATGCGGCCCTTTATCTGCAGTTCGGCCAGCAGCGCCGAGCGCTGGTTGTCATCGGCCCAGATGCCGATCTGGTAGAGGGTCAGGCCGATGGCTTCTTCGGACCGGTAGCCGGTCAGGCGGCAGAAGCCATCGTTGACTTCCACGTAGCGGCCGGTGTCGCGCTCGGTGATCGAGATCGCGTCCGGGCTGGAATGAAATGCCTTGGCGAATTTCTCTTCGCTGGCTTTCAGGGCGGCCTCCGAACGTTGCTGCTGAGTAATGTCGCGCAAGGTCGTAACAATGCACGGTTGATCGCCCACTTTGATCAGGCGGCTGGAAATCACACAGGTCAGGTTGCGGCCGTCCTTATGCCGGGCCACTACGGCCACATTATTCAGGGCTTTCTCCCGAATCACCCGCTCGATTCTGCCGACGCGCTGGCTGGCGTCGTTCCACAGGCCGATCTGGTCGGCGTTCTTGTCGAGCACCTCGGCGGCGGTCCAGCCGAAGGTTTGGGTAAAGGCCGGGTTGATCTCGATAAACACGCCGCTGTCCTGGCTGGTTACGCAGATCGGGTCGGGGCTGGCCTGGAACAGGCTGGCGAATTTTTCTTCGGAGGCGCTCAGGCGTTGTTCGCGTTCGACCTGGTCGGTGATGTCCAGCAGGGTCCCGGCCATGCGCAGTGGCGCACCCTGGTCGTCGCGGTACAGGCGGGCGCGGCTTTCCAAGTAACGCGAGCTGCCGTCCTCCATGGGCACGCGGTAGGTCAGTTGATAGCTGCCGGCCGGGCCTTCGCGCAGGGTACGGTAAGCGTGGCGCATGTTGTCGCGCTCTTCCTCGGGCATGCCCTCGAAGAACGCGTCGAAGGATTCATGGAAGGGCTCCGGCGGCAGGCCGTGCAGTTGGGCGGCGCGGGCCGAACCGTAGAGCATGCCGCTGGGGATGTGCCAGTCCCAGGTGCCCAGTTGCGCGGAGTCCAGGGCCAGGTCGAGGCGTTCCTGGCTGTCTTTGAGGGCTTGCTCGGCGTTCTTGCGTTCGGTGGTGTCGAGAAAGGTGCTGATCAGGTACGCCTCGCCTTCGAGCTCGACTTTTTGCGCGCTGAGCGTGCCGTCATGGACTTGGCCGTTGCTGGCGCAGAATTGCACCTCCATGGTGATGGGCTGGCCTTTGCGCTGGGTGGCTTTGACCAGTTGCGCGCGTTGTGCGGGATGGCGCCACAGGCCCAATTCCAGGGTGGTGCGGCCGAGCGCCTCGGCGAGAGGCCAGCCGAAGAGCATCTCGAAATATTGGTTGGCTTCGCTGATCAGGCCGTCGGCCTGGCGGGTCAGCAGCACCATATTCGGACACAGGTGGAACAGCGTGGCGAAGCGCTTTTCGGAGTGCCTGAGGGCACGTTCGCGCTCGCGCTGCTCAGTGATCTCGCGGATCACGCCGATCATGCGGCGACGTCCGGCTTTGTCCGGCAGCAGGCTACCGTTGACTTCCAGCCAATGGTACGTGCCATCGGGCCATTGGATGCGGTGGTGCATGGCCTGTTCGAACGGCTCGCCCGCCAGCACCGCATGAAAAGCGCGCACCACGCGGGCGCGGTCGGCCGGGTCCAGCAGTTCGAGGTAGTCCAGGTCCTTGGGCAAGGGCTGGCGTGGATCGAAACCGAACAGCGCCTGGGTGCCCCGTGACCAACTGATACGCCCGCTGTCGATGTCCCAGCACCAGGCGCCCAATCGCGCGGCGTTCAGCGCGGCCAGCAGTTGCGGGGCGCTGTCCCAGCTTTGTTCGGCCTCGCGAGGGTCGAGGGCGTAGATGCGAGGCAGCGGTGGCACGGAATCGACGGGGGTGCGCATTATCAAAGGGCCTTGGCTCACTCATGGGCAAACAGCGCGGCTTGACTTCAGGAAGCCGGGACGCACAGGCTCATGCCGGTTGCCCCGGCAATTCGACCTGAGCATCCAACAGGCTCATAAAAGCCCGCGCAGCGTTCGACAGCGTCCTTTCGGTGTGCACGATATAGCCTAGCTGGCGACTGAGCTGTATGCCCGGCAAAGCGACACTGGCCACCTGGTCGTCGAGCATGGTGCGCGGCAGCACGCTCCAGGCCAGGCCGATGGACACCATCATCTTGATGGTTTCCAGGTAGTTGGTGCTCATCGCGATATTCGGGGTAAGCCCCTGGGCCTCGAACAGCCGGCTGACGATATGGTGGGTAAACGTGTTGCCGCCGGGGAACACCGCAGGGTGGCCGGCAATATCGGCCAGGCTCACACGGCCATGGCTGGCCAGGCTGTGTTCCGGCGCGACCACGAAATCCAGTGGGTCGTCCCACACCGGGGTGGCACTTACCAGGTGATGAGGATCGGGCGCCAGGGTGATCACCGCCACTTCAGCGCGGCCATGCAGGATTTCTTCGTAGGCCACTTCCGAATCCAGAAACTGAATATCCAGCGCCACATTAGGAAATTGCCGGGTAAACGTGCGCAGCACCGGGGGCAAGCGATGCAGTCCGATGTGGTGGCTGGTGGCGAGGGTAAGCCGTCCGCTGACTTCGCCGTTGAGGTTGGTGAGGGCACGGCGGGTGTCGTCCAGCACATTGAGGATTTGATACGCGCGCGGCAGCAGGGCGCGCCCGGCTTCGGTCAGGCCGACCTCGCGCCCCAGGCGATCGAACAATCGTACGTTGAGCTGCTGCTCCAGGCCGGCAATGCGCTTGCTGATGGCCGGCTGCGTCAGGTGCAGGCGCTCACCGGCCCCGGAAAAGCTGCCGGTTTCAGCGATGGCAATAAAAGCATTGAGGTTGGCCAGGTCCATTGTCGTATTCCAGTTGGTAATCCAAAGCATAAAAAATATGAATTTGAGTTATTTAATGTAGCGCCATACCATCAGCCTCACAAGCCAAAGGGTTATTGAAAAGCCCGGCGTATGAAACACCGCTGATGAGGACCGACTGATGGCCGGCAAAACGCTTTACGACAAGCTTTGGGATTCCCATGAAGTGAAACGGCGCGATGACGGGTCGTCGCTGATCTACATCGACCGTCACATCATCCATGAAGTGACCTCGCCCCAAGCGTTCGAAGGCCTGCGACTGGCCGGGCGCAAGCCTTGGCGCGTCGACTCCATCATTGCTACCCCGGACCACAACGTACCGACCACTCCAGAGCGCAAGGGCGGCATCGAAGCGATCGCCGACCAGGTGTCGCGCCTGCAGGTGCAGACGCTCGACGATTACTGCGATGAATATGGCATCACCGAATTCAAGATGAATGACGTGCGTCAAGGCATCGTGCACGTGATCGGCCCGGAGCAGGGCGCCACCTTGCCGGGCATGACCGTGGTCTGCGGCGACTCGCACACCTCCACCCACGGTGCATTCGGCGCCCTGGCCCATGGCATCGGCACCTCCGAGGTGGAACATGTGTTCGCGACCCAGTGTCTGGTCGCCAAAAAGATGAAGAACATGCTGGTACGCGTCGAAGGCACCTTGCCGTTCGGCGTGACCGCCAAGGACATCGTCCTCGCGGTGATCGGCAAGATCGGCACCGCCGGCGGTAACGGCCACGCCATCGAGTTCGCCGGCAGCGCGATCCGCGATTTGTCCATCGAAGGCCGCATGACCATCTGCAACATGTCCATCGAAGCCGGTGCGCGTGTGGGCATGGTGGCGGCGGATGAGAAGACCGTTGAATACGTCAAAGGTCGTCCATTCGCACCGCAGGGCGACGATTGGGACGCTGCGGTCGAAGCCTGGAAGGACCTGGTGTCCGATGCCGATGCGGTGTTCGACACCGTGGTTGAACTCGACGCTGCCCAGATCAAGCCGCAAGTCAGCTGGGGCACTTCGCCGGAAATGGTGCTGGCCGTCGACCAGAACGTGCCGGACCCGGCGCAGGAAGCCGATCTGGTCAAGCGTGGTTCCATCGAGCGCGCCTTGAAGTACATGGGTTTGAAGGCCAACCAGGCGATCACCGACATCCAGCTGGATCGCGTGTTTATCGGTTCCTGCACCAACTCGCGGATCGAAGACCTGCGCGCCGCGGCGGTGATCGCCAAAGGCCGCAAAGTGGCTTCGACCATCAAGCAAGCCATCGTGGTGCCGGGCTCGGGCCTGGTCAAAGCGCAAGCCGAGGCCGAGGGCCTGGACAAGATCTTCCTCGAAGCCGGTTTCGAGTGGCGTGAACCGGGCTGCTCGATGTGCCTGGCGATGAACCCGGACCGTTTGGAATCCGGCGAGCATTGCGCGTCCACCTCCAACCGTAACTTCGAAGGGCGCCAGGGCGCCGGTGGGCGAACCCACCTGGTCAGCCCGGCCATGGCCGCTGCGGCTGCCGTCAACGGTCGTTTCATCGACGTTCGCGAATTGATCTGAGGAATACCCGATGCGAGCTTTTACCCAACACACCGGTCTTGTCGCACCGTTGGACCGTGCCAACGTCGACACTGACCAGATCATCCCCAAGCAATTCCTGAAGTCGATCAAGCGCACCGGCTTCGGCCCTAACCTGTTTGACGAGTGGCGTTACCTGGACGTGGGCTACGCCTATCAGGACAACTCCAAGCGCCCGCTCAACAAGGATTTCGTGCTCAACGCCGAGCGTTACCAAGGCGCCAGTGTATTGCTGGCCCGGGAAAACTTCGGTTGCGGCTCCAGCCGTGAACACGCGCCGTGGGCGCTGGAAGAGTACGGCTTTCGCAGCATCATCGCGCCGAGCTTTGCCGACATCTTCTTCAACAACAGCTTCAAGAACGGCCTGTTGCCGATCATCCTGAGCGACGCCGAGGTGGACGAGCTGTTCCAGCAAGTGGAAGCCACTGTGGGCTACCAGTTGACCGTAGACCTGGCCGCGCAGACCGTGACCCGTCCGGACGGCAAGGTGTACCACTTTGAAGTGGATGCCTTCCGCAAACACTGCCTGCTCAATGGCCTGGACGATATCGGCCTGACCCTGCAGGACGGCGATGCGATTGCGGCGTTCGAAGCCAAACACCGGGCCAGCCAGCCTTGGTTGTTTCGTGACGCGTAAATTGATGTAGGCAGGACCGCCGCCATCGGGGGCAAGCCCCTCCCACAGGGGCCTGCATTCCAAATGTGGGAGGGGGCTTGCCCCCGATGAGGCCAGTGTTAACAACACAAATCCAGGGGAAACACCATGAACGCCACCGCCCACACCCAAGTCGTGCAAAAACAATTCGGCGAACAGGCCTCGGCCTACCTGAGCAGTGCCGTGCACGCCCAGGGCACCGAATTCGCGCTGCTCCAGGCCGAGCTGGCCGGGCAGGGCAGTGCACGACTGCTGGACTTGGGCTGCGGTGCCGGTCATGTGAGTTTCCATGTAGCGCCATTGGTCAAGGAAGTCGTGGCCTACGACCTGTCCCAGCAGATGCTCGACGTAGTGGCTGGCGCCGCGCAGGATCGCGGTCTCACCAATATCAGCACGGTAAACGGCGCCGCCGAGCGCCTGCCGTTTGCCGACGGCGAGTTCGATTTTGTATTCAGCCGCTATTCGGCTCACCACTGGAGCGACTTGGGCCTGGCCCTGCGCGAAGTGCGCCGGGTGCTCAAGCCGGGCGGTGTGGCGGCCTTTATCGATGTGTTGTCACCCGGCAGCCCGTTGCTGGACACTTACCTGCAAACCGTCGAAGTGCTGCGCGACACCAGTCATGTGCGCGATTACTCTGGCGCTGAGTGGATGCGCCAGCTCAGCGAAGCCGGCTTGCACGTGCGCAACAGCAGCCGCCAGCGTCTGCGCCTGGAATACACCTCCTGGGTCGAGCGCATGCGTACACCGCAGGCGTTGCGCGCGGCGATCCTTGAGTTACAGCAGGCGATGGGCCAGGAAGTGCGCGATTACTACGAGATTCAGGCCGACGGCACTTTCAGCACCGACGTGCTGGTGGTCTGGGCCGAACGCTGATTAATTTTCCCGACCCGCCCGCGGGCAGGTCGCTCGATGAAATGAGGAACCCATGAGCAAGCAGATTCTGATTCTCCCTGGCGACGGTATTGGTCCGGAAATCATGGCCGAAGCAGTCAAGGTCCTGGAGCTTGCCAACAGCAAGTACAGCCTGGGCTTCGAATTGAGTCACGACGTGATCGGCGGCGCTGCCATCGACAAGCACGGCGTGCCCCTGGCCGACGAAACCCTGGACCGCGCCCGCGCCGCCGATGCGGTGCTGCTGGGCGCCGTGGGCGGGCCGAAATGGGACAAGATCGAGCGTGATATCCGCCCTGAGCGCGGCCTGCTGAAAATCCGCGCGCAACTGGGCCTGTTCGGCAATCTGCGCCCGGCGATCCTCTACCCGCAGCTGGCCGATGCGTCGAGCCTCAAGCCGGAGGTGGTGTCGGGCCTGGACATCCTGATCGTGCGCGAGCTGACCGGTGGTATCTATTTCGGCGCGCCACGCGGTGTGCGCGAGCTGGAAAATGGCGAGCGCCAGGCCTATGACACCCTGCCGTACAGCGAGAGCGAAATCCGCCGTATCGCCCGTGTCGGTTTCGACATGGCCCGCGTACGCGGCAAGAAGGTCTGCTCGGTGGACAAGGCCAACGTCCTGGCTTCCAGCCAACTGTGGCGCGAGATCGTCGAGGAAGTGGCCAAGGACTACCCGGACGTCGAACTGAGCCATATGTACGTCGACAACGCGGCGATGCAGCTGGTACGCGCGCCCAAGCAGTTCGACGTCATCGTCACCGACAACCTGTTCGGCGACATCCTGTCCGACCAGGCCTCGATGCTCACCGGTTCCATCGGCATGCTGCCCTCGGCGTCTCTGGATACCCACAATAAGGGCATGTACGAGCCGTGCCACGGTTCGGCGCCGGACATCGCCGGGCAGGGCATTGCCAACCCGTTGGCGACTATTCTGTCGGTGTCGATGATGCTGCGTTACAGCTTCAACCTGAGCGACGCGGCGGATGCCATCGAGAAGGCCGTGAGCCTGGTGCTGGACCAGGGCCTGCGCACCGGCGACATCTGGTCGCAGGGTTGCACCCGGGTCGGTACGCAAGAAATGGGCGACGCAGTAGTCGCCGCGCTGCGGAATCTGTAATCTCTCGGGCCCGCTTGCAGTTGTTGCTGCAAGGCGGCCCACTTTTTAACAAGGTGTAGTTGCGATGAAACGTGTAGGTCTGATCGGTTGGCGCGGTATGGTCGGTTCCGTGCTCATGCAGCGGATGCTGGAAGAGCAGGATTTCGATCTTATTGAGCCGGTGTTTTTCACCACGTCGAACGTGGGTGGCCAAGGGCCGTCCGTGGGCAAGGACATTGCTCCGCTCAAGGATGCCTACAGCATTGACGAGCTCAAGACCCTCGACGTGATCCTGACCTGCCAGGGTGGCGACTACACCAGCGAAGTGTTCCCCAAGCTGCGCGAAGCCGGCTGGCAGGGCTACTGGATCGATGCCGCCTCGAGCCTGCGCATGCAGGATGACGCGGTGATTATCCTCGACCCGGTCAACCGCAAGGTCATCGACCAGCAACTGGACGCCGGCACCAAGAACTACGTCGGCGGCAACTGCACCGTCAGCCTGATGCTGATGGGCCTGGGCGGCCTGTTCGAAGCCGGGCTGGTCGAGTGGATGAGCGCCATGACCTATCAGGCCGCTTCCGGCGCCGGCGCGCAGAACATGCGCGAGCTGATCAAGCAGATGGGCGCGACCCACGCGGCTGTCGCCGATCAATTGGCCGACCCGGCCAGCGCGATCCTCGACATCGACCGCCGCGTGGCCGAAGCCATGCGCAGCGATGCTTACCCGACCGAGAACTTCGGTGTGCCTTTGGCCGGCAGCCTGATCCCGTGGATCGACAAGGAACTGCCCAACGGCCAGAGCCGTGAGGAATGGAAGGCCCAGGCCGAGACCAACAAGATCCTTGGTCGCTTCAAGAGTCCGATCCCGGTCGACGGTATCTGCGTGCGCATCGGCGCCATGCGTTGCCACAGCCAGGCGCTGACCATCAAACTGAACAAAGACGTGCCGATCGCCGATATCGAATCGTTGATCAGCCAGCACAACCCATGGGTCAAGCTGGTGCCGAACAACCGCGAGATCAGCATGCAGGAGCTGAGCCCGACCAAGGTCACCGGCACCCTGAACGTGCCGGTGGGCCGTCTGCGCAAGCTGAACATGGGCACCCAGTACCTGGGCGCGTTCACCGTCGGCGACCAGCTGCTGTGGGGCGCGGCCGAACCGCTGCGTCGCATGTTGCGGATTCTGCTGGAGCGTTGATCGCCTGAGGCGTTAAGAGAAACCCGCGTTCTGGTGACAGGCGCGGGTTTTTTGTTGTGCGTTCGGGCGCTATCGGGGCAAGCCCCCTCCCACAGTGGAATGTATTCACAATTCAAAGGTGGGAGGGGGCTTGCCCCCGATAGCGCCATCCGCCCCACCACACCCCCACACCAATTGCCTCACTCCCGGCCACCCGGTAAAGTGCCGCTCCCCCCGCACTGCCCGAGGCTACCGCCATGACCCAGACCTTTGAAATCGCCGTGATCGGCGCCACCGGCACCGTGGGTGAAACCCTGGTGCAGATTCTCGAAGAGTTGGATTTTCCGGTAGGCACCCTGTACCTGTTGGCGGGCAGTAACTCCGCCGGGGCCTCGGTGCCGTTTCGTGGCAAGAACGTGCGGGTCAGGGAGGTCGATGAGTTCGACTTCAGCAAAGCGCAGCTGGCGTTTTTCGCCGCCGGTCCGGCCGTGACCGTAAGCTTCGCCCCGCGCGCCACCGCGGCGGGTTGCTCGGTGATCGATCTGTCGGGCGCGCTGCCCGCCGAGCAGGCACCGCACGTGGTGCCGGAGGCCAATGCCCATGTACTGGACGGCATGCGCAAACCTTTCCAGCTTGGCAGCCCGAGCCCATCGGCGACCCACCTGGCGGTGGTGCTTGCCCCGCTGCGGGGTCTGCTGGATATCCAGCGCGTGAGCGTCACCGCCTGCCTGGCTGTGTCGGCCCAGGGGCGCGAAGCTGTCAGTGAGCTGGCGCGGCAGACGGCGGAGCTGCTTAATGTACGCCCGTTGGAACCGACGTTCTTTGATCGTCAGATGGCCTTTAACTTGCTGGCGCAGGTCGGAAAGCCCGATGCCCAGGGGCATACCGACCTGGAGAAAAGGCTGATACACGAATTGCGTGCCGTGCTGGACACTCCGTTGCTGAAAATTAGCGCAACGTGCGTTCAAGCCCCGGTGTTTTTTGGCGATAGCCTGACAGTGTCCCTGCAGCTGGCGGCGCCGGTCGACCTGGCCGCCGTGAATCGTGCACTGGATGCGGCGCCAGGCATTGAACGGGTCGAGGAGGGCGATTACCCGACTGCCGTAGGTGACGCAGTGGGCCAGGATGTGGTCTATGTTGGGCGTATACGTGCCGGCGTGGATGACCCGGCGGAACTAAATCTTTGGGTGACGTCAGATAACGTACGCAAAGGCGCCGCGCTGAACGCCGTGCAACTGGCGCAGTTGTTGATAAAAGGCCTTGCGTAAAAGATACTTGGCGGCAATTTGTAGATTGATTCTAACCAGGCGCTATGCTTGGCCCCAAGCAGGAACAATTGCGCGTCGGTGACCTATCGGCTCGCCATGCCTTATATGGCAGCGGTTACCAACCTTCTCGCAAGCCGGGGAGTGTTCAAACAAAGGATGAGGCTATGGTTCAAGTTCGCAAACTGGTGTTAGCAATAGCGGCCGCCTCGGCGCTGTCCTCCGGTATGGCGCAGGCGCTCCAGTTGGGGGAGATGACCCTCAAGTCGAAGCTGAACCAGCCCTTGTCGGTGGAAATCGAATTGCTCGATGTCGGTGGCCTGACGGCTTCCGAGATCACGCCGAGCCTGGCGTCGTCTCAGGCGTTTGTGGATGCCGGGGTTGACCGTCAGGCGTTTCTCAACGACCTGACGTTTACCCCGGTGGTCAACCCCAACGGCCGCAGCGTGGTGCGCGTCACCTCCAGCAAGCCATTGCCCGATTCCTACATCCGGTTCCTGCTGCAGGTGCAGTGGCCCAACGGCCGTTTGATGCGTGACTACAGCGTGCTGCTTGATCCGGCCAAGTTCGATCAGCCGGCGACCACCGCCGCAGCGGCACCACGTTTGAATGCGCCCGCCACTGTCGCACCGGCGGTGACCAGGCCCGCCCAGCACGTCACCACCTCCCGCGACACACTCTGGGAAATCGCCGAAAAAAACCGCAATGGCGGCTCGGTGCAGCAGACCATGCTGGCCATCCAGGCGCTTAACCCGAATGCGTTTGTCGACGGCAACATCAATCGCCTCAAAACCGGCCAGGTCCTGCGCCTGCCGGACACCGTGCAAAGCACGGCGCTGCCGCAACCCCAGGCGATTGCCGAGGTAAGGGCGCAGAACGATGCCTGGCGTCAGGGGCGGCGCAGTGCGGCCAACCAGCCGGCCGGTAAGCAGCAACTGGATGCTACCAGGCGCACCCAGGCAGGCAACGCGCCCGCAACCACTGGAACCCAGGACAACCTGAGCCTGGTTTCTGCTGAGGCGGCTAAGAAGGGCGCCAAGGGCAAGGCCGGCGACAGCCAGGTACTCAGCGACAAGCTGGCAATGACTCAGGAACAGCTGGACACCACGCGCCGCGACAACGAAGAGCTGAAAAGCCGTGCCGCCGACCTGCAGAGCCAGCTCGACAAACTGCAAAAGCTGATTCAACTGAAAAACGATCAACTGGCGCGTCTGCAGGCTGAAAAAGTCGACCCCGCCGCCGCGGCGACAGCGGCCATCCCGGCACAGCTGGCCGCCGACCCCGCCGCAACCCCGGCCGTGCCTCCCGCCGCGGCTGAAACAACCCCGGCCACGCCCGCACCGGTAGCGCCTGCGCCTGAGCCGATCAAGGCGGACGCGGCGCCTGCTACGCCGACCGAGGGCAAGTTCAACGAGCTGCTGACCAACCCGATTGTGCTCGGTGTGGTCGGCGGTGCGGCAGCCTTGATTGCGTTGTTGCTCCTGTTGCTGTTCGTGCGCCATCGCAACGCTCGTCGCGAGGAAGAAAAGCACCTGCGTATGGCGCGTGCGCTGGCCGAAGAGCCTGAGTTCAGCTCCAATATCGACCAGGACCTGCCGCCGGACAGCTTCGAAGGCCTTGAAGTACCGCCGCCGAACGTCAAGCTGGCGGCTACGCCGTCACCTGCGCCGGTGATCGAGCCGGTGGTCGCCGCACCGACCGTTGCCTCCGTGCTGGCGCCGCTGGCCGCCGCCGTGGCGCCGCAGAACGCCAATGACGCCTTGGCGCTGGCTCAGTCACATATTGATCGTGGCCTGCTCAACCAGGCCGCCGATGTGCTGGAACAAGCGATCAAGCATGAGCCCAAGCGCAGCGATCTGCGCCTGAAGCTGATGGAAGTCTACGGCCTGCAAAACGACAAGGACGGCTTCGTGACCCAGGAGCGTCAACTGGTGGCCAACGGTGAAAACCACGCCCAGGTCGAGCAGCTCAAGGCACGGTTCCCGGCAATGGCGGTACTCGCCGCAGGTGTCAGCGCAGCGGTCGCCGCGGCGGCCCTCGACGCGCAGTACGTCAAGGAGTTGCTGGAAGACAAGCCGGCGGCGGCGCCCGAGAACTTCGATACGGATTTCGACCTGAGCCTGGACGAGCTGGAATCGACGTCGCCGGCCGAGCTCAAGGGTGATCAGCAGACGTTCGAATCGCTGCTCAAGGAGCAGACCCAAGCCAATGCGGCCAAAGATGACCTCTCGGATTTCGACTTGCAGTTGGATGCACCGACGTCGACCCAATCGGATGAGGATTTCCTCTCGGGCCTGGAAGGCGAGATGAAAGACGTGCCGGCCGTCGAGCCGCCAACCCTGACGCCGGCCGCGCTGGAAGACTTCGACCTGCCGGAAGACTTTGACTTGTCCCTGGCGGACGAGCCCGAGTCAGAGGCCAAGCCGGACGCGTTCGCTTCGGAGCTGAATGACGTCAACGCGGAGTTGGACCGTTTGTCCCAGAGCCTTGAACCTCCAACCTTCACGGCGCAGGACGCCGCGTTGGGCGACGATGAGCCTGAGTTCGACTTCCTCTCCGGTACGGATGAAGTGGCGACCAAGCTGGACCTGGCCCAGGCCTACATCGACATGGGCGACGCCGACGGCGCGCGGGATATCCTTTCCGAAGTGCTGACCGAGGGTGACGAAGGGCAGCGCGGCGAGGCCAAGGAGATGCTCGGCCGGCTGGCATGATCGTCGTTCAGTGATACTGCGGCGGCCTTCGGGCCGCCGTTTTGCTTTGCGGCTCTGCAAACCCATGGCGTCCCAAGCATGTCGCCTTATAATGGCGGCTTTTGCGCAACTCATCAGGCTCTCAGTTCTTGGCAAATATAGATAACGCGGCCGCCGAAATGGCGGCCGCAGGCTTTTACCGCATCGCCCTGGGCGTGGAATACAAAGGCTCGCGCTATCGCGGCTGGCAGCGTCAAGCGTCAGGCGTGCCGACGGTGCAGGAAACCCTGGAGAACGCGCTGTCCAAAGTCGCCGCCTCGCCGGTGTCGCTGATGTGCGCCGGGCGTACCGATGCCGGCGTGCATGCCTGCGGCCAAGTGGTGCATTTCGACACCCAGGCCGAGCGCACGATGAAGGCTTGGGTGATGGGGGCCAATATCAATTTGCCCCATGATGTCAGCGTCAGTTGGGCCAAGGTGATGCCTGCGCATTTTCATGCGCGCTTCAAGGCCATCGCGCGGCGCTACCGCTACGTGATCTACAACGACCAGATCCGTCCGGCGCACCTCAATCAAGAAATCACCTGGAACCACCGCCCGCTGGACGCCGAACGCATGGCCGAGGCCGCGCAGCATCTGGTCGGCGTGCATGATTTCAGCGCGTTCCGTGCCGGCCAGTGCCAGGCCAAGTCGCCGATCAAGGAAGTCCATCACCTGCGTGTGAGCCGACACGGCAAGATGATTGTGCTGGATATTCGCGCCGGGGCGTTCCTTCACCATATGGTGCGCAACATCGCCGGCGTGCTGATGACTATCGGCGCTGGCGAGCGTCCGGTGGAATGGGCCAGGGAAGTGCTGGAAAGCCGTATCCGCCGCACCGGTGGGGTGACCGCGCACCCGTTCGGCCTGTACCTGGTGCAGGTTGAATATCGGGATGAGTTCGAGTTGCCGGAGCGCTTCATCGGTCCACACTTCCTCACAGGTTTCAGTGAACTTGGCGGCTGACGCCCGGAATAGCTTTTGTTACCATCCGGGACTTTCTCGGCTCAACCCCTGAGGTTTCTACGATATGTCCGCCGTTCGCAGCAAGATTTGCGGGATTACCCGCATGGAAGACGCGTTGGCGGCCGTCGAGGCGGGGGCGGATGCCATCGGTCTGGTGTTTTACGCCAAGAGCCCGCGGTCGGTGAATGTATTGCAGGCGCGGGCGATCATTGCCGCATTGCCGCCGTTTGTGACCACCGTGGGGCTGTTCGTCAACGCCAGTCGCTGCGAACTCAACGAAACCCTGGATGCCGTGCCGCTGGACATGCTGCAGTTCCATGGTGATGAAACCCCCGACGAATGCGAAAGCTACCAGCGCCCCTATATCAAGGCGCTGAGGGTCAAGGCCGGTGATGATATCGCCAGTGCCTGCGCCGCCTATGCCGGTGCGCGCGGAATACTGCTGGATACCTATGTCGACGGAGTGCCGGGCGGCACCGGTGAAGCGTTCGATTGGACGCTGATCCCCGAAGGGCTGAGCAAGCCGATTATCCTGGCCGGCGGGCTCACCCCGGCGAATGTCGGCGACGCCATCCGGCAGGTGCGGCCCTACGCGGTGGACGTCAGCGGTGGGGTGGAGCAGGCCAAGGGCATCAAGGATCACAGCAGGATTCGCGCGTTCATGCAGGCCGTGCGCAACAGCAGTGGCGGGATGTGACGGCTGGCAGTCTGCCGCCGTCCATAACTACCACTGTGTAAAACAGCCCGACGCCGCCTGCGGGTGGCTCGGAAACGAAGTGGCAACCTTGCATCGGCAGGTTGTCTGGAAGGCTGAGGGCACAGGCTGGAAATGGCAGGTCGAACGTCTGACCCCGTCCAGTCTGTGTTATCGCCACATATGAATTTAGCTCAAGGGCATACGCGGGGCTGAGTTCAAGCCACCGGTACTGGAGAAAGAAAGCATGAGCAACTGGTTAGTAGACAAACTGATCCCTTCGATCATGCGTTCCGAGGTGAAGAAAAGCTCGGTTCCTGAAGGTCTGTGGCACAAGTGCCCATCCTGCGACGCGGTGCTCTACCGCCCTGAGCTGGAAAAGACCCTGGACGTTTGCCCCAAGTGCAACCACCACATGCGCATTGGCGCTCGCGCCCGCATTGACATCTTCCTGGACGCCGACGGCCGCAATGAACTGGGCGCCGACCTGGAGCCGGTCGATCGGCTCAAATTCCGCGACGGCAAGAAATACAAGGATCGTTTGACCGCAGCGCAAAAGCAGACCGGCGAGAAAGACGCGCTGATCTCCGTCAGCGGCAAGCTGCTGGGTATGCCTGTCGTGGTGTCGGCATTCGAATTCTCCTTCATGGGCGGCTCCATGGGCGCCATCGTCGGTGAGCGCTTCGTGCGCGCGGCCAACTATGCGCTGGAAAATCGCTGCCCGATGATCTGCTTCGCCGCCTCCGGTGGCGCGCGCATGCAGGAAGCCTTGATCTCCCTGATGCAAATGGCCAAGACCTCCGCGGTACTGGCGCGTCTGCGCGAAGAAGGCATTCCGTTTATCTCCGTGCTGACCGACCCGGTCTATGGTGGGGTTTCCGCCAGCCTGGCGATGCTCGGCGATGTGATCGTCGGCGAGCCGAAAGCCTTGATCGGTTTTGCCGGCCCGCGTGTGATCGAGCAGACGGTACGCGAAAAACTGCCGGAAGGTTTCCAGCGCAGCGAGTTCCTGCTGGAGCACGGCGCCATCGACATGATCATCCCGCGCGGCGAACTGCGTCCGCGCCTGGGCAACCTGCTGGCGCAAATGATGGGCTTGCCGACGCCTGTTTACGTCGCGCCTAAAGTCGAGCCCATCGTTGTGCCGCCGGTGCCTGCAAACCTATGACCCAGCGGACCCTGGGCGAGTGGCTCGCCTACCTTGAGCAGTTGCATCCTTCCGCCATCGATATGGGCCTGGAGCGCTCGCAACAGGTAGCGGCCCGCCTGGGGTTGGGCCGGCCGGCGCCGCGTGTGATCACGGTGACCGGCACCAACGGCAAAGGCTCGACCTGTGCCTTTGTCGCCGCGTTGTTGCAGGCCCAGGGCCTGAGCGTGGGCGTGTACAGCTCGCCGCACCTGCTGCGCTACAACGAACGGGTGCAGATCAACGGCGTCCAGGTCACTGATGCACAACTGTGCGAGGCCTTCGCCGCGCTCGATGCCGGGCGTGGCGATATTTCCCTGACTTACTTCGAAATGGGCACCCTGGCGGCGTTCTGGCTGTTCGAGCGCGCGCAGCTGGATGTGGTGGTGCTGGAAGTGGGCCTGGGCGGGCGCCTGGACACGGTCAACGTGGTGGATGCCGACCTGGCGCTGGTCACCAGCATTGGCGTGGATCACGCCGATTACCTGGGTAATACCCGCGAGTCCGTGGCGTTCGAGAAGGCCGGCATATTCCGTCAGGGCAAGCCTGCACTGTGCGGTGATCTTGACCCGCCGCAGCCGTTGCTGGACAAAGTACGCGCGCTGGATTGCCCGTTTTACCTGCGTGGGCGCGATTTCAATCTTGAGATAGGTGATCAGTACTGGCACTGGCAAGGGCGCGATGCGCGCGGCCAGGTCGTGACAGTGCCGGAGCTGCCACTGTTGAACCTGCCGATGGAGAACGCCGCCCTGGCGCTGCAGGCCTATCTGCTGCTGGATCTGCCCTGGCACGCCGAACAGATCGCGGCGACGTTGCTGGCGACCCGCATCACCGGGCGACTGGATCGTCGGGTGGTCGAATGGCAGGGCAAACGCCTGAATGTGTTGCTGGATGTCGGTCATAACCCCCACGCCGCCGAATACCTGGCACGGCGCCTGGCGCGCACGCCGCCGATCGGGCGTCGTCTGGCGGTCTTCGGCCTGCTGGCCGACAAAGACCTGGAAGGGGTGATTGCGCCTTTGCTGGGCAGCGTCCAGGCGTGGGCGGTAGCGCCGCTGGATACGCCGCGCAGTCGTCCCGCCTCGGAATTGGCGGCGGCGCTGCAGAACCTTGGTGCTCCGGTGACGTCGTATGCAAGCGTCATCGCTGCCCTTGAGGCGCAGTGTGCGGTGGCAACGGCCGAGGACGAGATTCTGTTGTTCGGATCATTTTATTGTGTTGCCGAGGCGCTCGAGTGGTTGGCCCGGCGCTCCACGGAGGAAGCTGCACATGGCATTACTGGATAGCGCTTATAAGCAGCGGATGGTCGGCGCGCTGGTGCTGGTGGCATTGGCGGTTATTTTCCTGCCGATGTTGTTTTCCCGTCAGGACGAACAACGCCAGGTCGTGGTCGAGGCGCCAGCTGCGCCGCAGGCACCGGTAATGCCGCAGGTACAGGTCGAGCCGGTAGTGGTGCCTGAGCCACAGGCCTTGCCGGAAGAAGAGCCCGTGTCGAGCGAGTCGGACGTGGCGGCGCAGCAGGCGCCGTCGATGCCGGTGCAGCCAAGCGTGCCGGTCGTCAAGCCAGCGCCCGCCGTGGCCGCCAAACCTGCCGCGCCGGCCCCCGCGCCCAAGCCGGTGGCGCCACAGCCTGCCGCGCCGGGCAAGCCGGAGGTAGGGCAGAGCCGTATCGACCCGAATGGCCTGTCGATCAGTTGGTCGATCCAGGTCGCCAGCCTGGGTAATCGCGAGGGCGCCGAGGCGTTGCAGAAAAAACTGCGCAGCCAGGGCTATAACTCCTATATCCGCAGCGCCGATGGCAAGAACCGCGTGTTTATCGGCCCGCTGATCGAGCGCGCCGAAGCGGACCGCTTGCGGGACTTGCTGGATCGGCAGCAGGGCCTGAAAGGGTTCGTAACTCGTTTCCAGCCTGAGCGTGGCTGAGCCAGCATCGTTTAAACCGGCAAGCCAATCACATGGGGCAGGGGGCTTGCCCATGGGTTTAGTGGTGAGGTTGAAATGTGATGGCTTCGCCACAAACTATTGATTTGCAAAGCAGCCGCAATCACCGCTTACCGATAGCCCGACGCTCTGCTAAAATGCGCCGCCTTATCTGTCCGTAGGCTCAAACGTGCCATTTACCTGGGTTGATTGGGCGATTGTCGCAATCGTCGCCATCTCCGCTTTGATCAGTCTAAGCCGCGGCTTCGTCAAAGAAGCACTGTCGTTGCTGACCTGGATCATCGCAGGAGTCGTAGCCTGGATGTTCGGTGGTTCACTGTCGGTTTACCTGGCCGGTTACATCGAGACACCTTCGGCTCGCGTCATCGCGGGCTGCGCCATCATGTTCATCGCCACGCTGCTGGTGGGGGCAATGGTCAATTATCTTATTGGCGAGTTGATACGTGTCACCGGTCTCTCCGGGACCGATCGATTTCTCGGCATGGCCTTCGGCGCCGCGCGTGGCGCGTTGCTGGTGGTCGTGGCGGTCGGGCTGTTGAGCCTGGGGCCGGTACAGCAGGATGCATGGTGGCAGGAGTCGGTACTCGTGCCAAAATTTCTATTGGTTGCAGATTGGTCCAAGAACCTCATATTGGGGTGGAGCAGTCAGTGGCTGGCCAGCGGCATCAGCGTACCCGCTGATATGCCGTTCAAGGAGCACCTCTTACCGGCCAAAACGCCTCAGTAAGCGGTACTCAGTCAAGATCCATTAAGTAGGGGTTGCGTCGCATGTGTGGCATCGTCGGTATCGTCGGTAAGTCGAACGTCAATCAGGCGCTGTATGACGCGCTAACCGTCCTCCAGCACCGCGGCCAGGACGCTGCCGGTATTGTGACCAGCCACGACGGCCGGTTGTTCCTGCGCAAGGATAATGGCCTGGTACGTGACGTGTTCCATCAGCGTCACATGCAGCGCCTGGTCGGACACATGGGCATCGGCCATGTGCGCTACCCGACTGCCGGCAGCTCGACGTCGGCCGAAGCTCAGCCGTTCTACGTCAACTCGCCTTACGGCATCACCCTGGCGCACAACGGTAATCTCACCAACGTTGAACAACTGGCCAAGGAGATTTACGAATCTGACCTGCGCCATGTCAACACCAGCTCCGACTCGGAAGTGTTGCTCAACGTGTTCGCCCATGAGCTGGCCCAGCGCGGCAAGCTGCAACCCACCGAAGAAGACGTATTCGCCGCCGTCACCGACGTGCACAACCGTTGCGTAGGTGGCTACGCGGTAGTGGCCATGGTGACCGGCTACGGCATCGTCGGTTTCCGCGACCCCCATGGCATCCGCCCGATCGTGTTCGGCCAGCGTCACACCGACGAAGGCGTCGAGTACATGATCGCTTCGGAAAGCGTGTCCCTGGACGTGCTGGGCTTCACTCTGATTCGCGACCTCGCGCCGGGCGAAGCGGTGTACATCACCGAAGACGGCAAGCTGCACACGCGTCAGTGCGCCGTGGCGCCGAAACTCACGCCGTGCATCTTCGAGCACGTCTACCTGGCGCGTCCGGATTCGATCATCGACGGCGTTTCGGTATACAAGGCGCGCCTGCGCATGGGCGAGAAGCTGGCCGACAAGATCCTGCGCGAGCGTCCCGAGCATGACATCGACGTGGTGATCCCGATCCCGGATACCAGCCGTACCGCTGCGCTGGAGCTGGCCAACCACCTGGGCGTCAAGTTCCGCGAAGGGTTCGTCAAGAACCGCTATATCGGCCGTACCTTCATCATGCCGGGCCAGGCCGCGCGCAAAAAATCGGTGCGCCAGAAGCTCAACGCCATCGAGCTGGAGTTCCGTGGCAAGAACGTGATGCTGGTGGACGACTCCATCGTGCGCGGCACCACTTGCAAGCAGATCATTCAGATGGCCCGTGAAGCCGGTGCGAAGAACGTGTATTTCTGTTCCGCCGCACCCGCCGTGCGCTACCCGAACGTGTACGGTATCGACATGCCGAGCGCCCATGAGCTGATCGCCCACAATCGCACGACCCAGGACGTGGCCGATCTGATCGGCGCCGACTGGCTGATCTATCAGGACCTGCCGGACCTGATCGAAGCGGTCGGTGGCGGCAAGATCAAGATCGATCAGTTCGACTGCGCTGTGTTCGACGGCAAGTACGTGACCGGGGATGTCGACGAGGCCTACCTGAACAAGATCGAGCAGGCGCGTAACGACTCGTCCAAGATCAAGACCCAGGCGGTCAGCGCGATCATCGATCTGTACAACAACTGAGTAGACACCGGCCCTGAGGGGCCGGTTTTGTATCTTAAATACCGTATTGAGTAAGGAGTGGCAGCATGAGTCAGGAATGGGATGCCGGTCGGTTGGACAGCGACCTCGATGGCGTAGCTTTCGATACCCTGGCTGTGCGTGCCGGCCAGCATCGCACGCCGGAAGGCGAGCATGGCGACCCGATGTTCTTCACCTCCAGCTACGTGTTCCGCACTGCCGCTGATGCCGCTGCGCGTTTTGCCGGTGAAGTGCCGGGCAACGTGTACTCGCGTTACACCAACCCGACCGTGCGCGCATTCGAAGAGCGCATCGCGGCCCTGGAAGGCGCCGAGCAAGCGGTGGCTACCGCGACCGGCATGGCAGCCATCATGGCGGTGGTGATGAGCCTGTGCAGTGCCGGCGATCATGTGCTGGTGTCGCGCAGTGTGTTCGGCTCGACCATCAGCCTGTTCGAAAAATATTTCAAGCGCTTCGGCGTCGAAGTGGACTACGTGCCCTTGGCGGACCTGTCCGGCTGGGACGCGGCGATCAAGGCCAACACCAAGCTGCTGTTTGTCGAGTCGCCGTCCAACCCATTGGCCGAGCTGGTGGACATCGCTGCCCTGGCCGAAGTGGCGCATGCCAAAGGTGCGATGCTGGTGGTCGATAACTGCTTCTGCACGCCCGCCTTGCAGCAGCCGCTGAAGCTGGGCGCGGACGTTGTGGTGCATTCGGCGACCAAGTTCATCGACGGCCAGGGTCGTTGCATGGGCGGTGTGGTGGCCGGTCGTGGCGAACAGATGAAGGAAGTGGTGGGCTTTCTGCGCACCGCCGGCCCGACCTTGAGCCCATTCAACGCCTGGATCTTCCTCAAGGGCCTGGAGACTCTCAACCTGCGCATGAAAGCCCATTGTGCCAATGCCCAGGCCCTGGCCGAGTGGCTGGAGCAGCAGGACGGCATCGAAAAGGTTCACTACGCAGGCCTCAAGAGCCACCCGCAGCACGAGTTGGCCCAGCGTCAGCAGCGGGGGTTTGGCGCTGTGGTGAGTTTTGAGGTCAAAGGCGGCAAGGACGGCGCCTGGCGATTTATCGACGCCACGCGTTTGATCTCCATTACCGCCAACCTGGGTGACAGCAAAACCACCATTACCCATCCGAGCACCACGTCCCACGGGCGCCTGGCACCGCAGGAGCGGGAAGCGGCCGGCATCCGTGACAGCCTGATCCGCGTCGCGGTGGGCCTGGAAGATGTGGCTGACCTGCAGGCCGACCTGGCTCGCGGGCTGGCGGCCTTGTGATCGAGTGGTCCATGGAAGCTGCGGTCGCCAGTAACGGTCGTGTTGCCCTGGTGACCGGCGCGGCGCGTGGCATTGGTTTGGGCATTGCGGCGTGGTTGATCAGCGAGGGTTGGCAGGTCGTATTGACCGACCTGGATCGCGAGCGTGGAGCCAAAGTGTCCACGGTGCTGGGCGACAATGCCTGGTTTATCAGCATGGACGTGGCGGACGAAAAACAGGTCGCCCAAGGGGTTGCCGAAGTGCTCGGACAATTCGGGCGCCTGGATGCGCTGGTGTGCAATGCGGCGGTTGCCGACCCGCATAACATCACGCTGGAAAGCCTGGATCTGGCGTACTGGAATCGTGTGCTGGCGGTTAACCTCAGCGGGCCGATGTTGCTGGCCAAGCACTGTGCGCCCTACCTGCGAGCCCACGGTGGTGCGATCGTCAACCTGGCCTCGACCCGTGCGCGGCAGTCGGAGCCGGACTGTGAAGCCTATGCGGCGAGCAAGGGTGGGCTGCTGGCGCTGACTCACGCGCTGGCCATCAGCCTGGGACCGGAAGTACGGGTCAATGCCGTCAGCCCGGGATGGATTGATGCGCGTGATCCCGCAGCGCGGCGCGCCGAACCGTTGAGTGACGCCGATCATGCCCAGCATCCGGCCGGTCGAGTGGGGACGGTGGAGGATGTGGCGGCGATGGTGGCGTGGCTGCTGTCGCGCCAGGCCGAGTTCGTGACGGGGCAAGAGTTCGTCGTGGACGGTGGTATGAGCAAGAAGATGATTTACAGCGAGTAGGGCGCATGCCTGTCTTGAAGCCATTTTGTCTTTTTCGGAAAAACTTCAAGCGGGCTATTGACTTAGGTCGGCTACCTGCGTAAATTTCGCGGCCTCAACGAAGCAAAGGGTGATTAGCTCAGCTGGGAGAGCATCTGCCTTACAAGCAGAGGGTCGGCGGTTCGATCCCGTCATCACCCACCACTTCTTGAGAGTTTTGCCTTCGGGCAGGACGCAACGTTAAAGGTTGCACCGACGCGCAGCGGTAGTTCAGTCGGTTAGAATACCGGCCTGTCACGCCGGGGGTCGCGGGTTCGAGTCCCGTCCGCTGCGCCATATTTTCCAGGTTCGATACGTCGGGCCTGAGATCGAACAGCCCAGGTTGATTGATCAGAAGTTAACGACGTGGTTGAGGTGTGTGTTCAACCGGTCAAGCGATACGCAGCGGTAGTTCAGTCGGTTAGAATACCGGCCTGTCACGCCGGGGGTCGCGGGTTCGAGTCCCGTCCGCTGCGCCATATCTGCCCCAAGGCCCACTGAACGCCTTGGAGCACGAAGCAAACTCAACGTTGCTTTGATTCGATAGCAAAGACCCTGGTCGAAAGACCGGGGTTTTTTGTTTGTGCGATTTGAAACGCGTACTGAAGCTGAAGCCGGCGAACCGGCTCCAGTGGTCTATCAGAAGCCCAGCTTGTCCCGCAGCCCGTAATACCACGCCCCCAGTGCGGCAAAAGGCGTGCGCAGCAGCTGCCCGCCCGGAAACGGATAGTGCGGCAGGTCGGCAAACGCATCAAAACGCTCGGCCTGACCTCTCAATGCCTCCGCCAGTACCTTGCCTGCCAAGTGCGTGTACGTTACCCCGTGACCGCTGCAGCCCTGGGAATAGTAGATGTTGTCGCCCAGTCGCCCGACCTGAGGCAGGCGCGACAGCGTCAGCAGGAAGTTGCCGGTCCAGGCGTAATCGATCTTCACGTCTTTGAGTTGCGGGAAGGCTTTGAGCATCTTCGGTCGGATGATGGCCTCGATATTGGCCGGATCACGCGCGCCGTACACTACGCCACCGCCGAAGATCAGGCGCTTGTCGCTGGTCAGGCGATAGTAGTCGAGCAGGTAGTTGCAGTCTTCAACGCAGTAATCCTGCGGCAGCAGCGACTTGGCCAGCTCATCGCCCAGCGGCGCAGTGGTGATGACCTGAGTGCCGCACGGCATCGACTTGGCCGCCAGCTCCGGCACCAGGTTACCCAGGTAGGCGTTCCCCGCGACGATGATGAACTTGGCCCTGACTCTGCCTTCGGCCGTGTGCACCACCGGGTTCGCGCCGCGCTCGATTCGTACGGCGGCTGATTGCTCGTAGATCGTACCGCCCAGGGATTCCACCGCAGCGGCTTCGCCGAGTGCCAGGTTCAGCGGATGGATGTGGCCGCCGCTCATGTCCAGCAAACCGCCCACATAGTTCTCGCAGGCCACCACGTCGCGGATACGACGCTGGTCGAGCAGCTCCAATTGCGTATGGCCGTAGCGCTCCCACAGGCGTTTTTGCGATTCCAGGTGAGCCATGTGCTTGCCGTTGAGTGCCGCGAAAACGCCACCGTCCTTTAAGTCGCACTGGATTTGATACTTAGCTACCCGCTCGCGAATGATCCGGCCTCCCTCAAACGCCATCTGCCCCAGCAACTGCGCCTGCTTGGGGCCGACGCTGCGCTCGATCACGTCGATATCGCGGCTGTAGCTGTTAACAATCTGCCCACCGTTGCGACCCGAGGCGCCGAACCCCACCTTGGCGGCCTCCAGCACCGTCACGCGAAAGCCGTTCTCGAGCAGGAACAATGCGCTGGAAAGGCCGGTATAGCCGGCGCCGATGACGCACACATCGGTTTCGATCTCGCCTTGCAGCACGGGGCGAGGTGGAACGGCGTTAGCGGAAGCGGCGTAATACGACTGGGGGTAGGGGGTGTTCGCCATCCTGGAACCTCTGTTTTATATTTTTTACGAGTGCGCCGATCCTACCCGAGTTGAAAATCGGCCGCCAGCCATGCAAAAAAAGCGGGCAGGGTGCGCTTCAATAAAAAATTCGCATATTCATAGGGTTAGCTGCAAAAAAGATGTTGACACCCCTTTGGAATTCCGTAGAATGCCGCCTCACAGCAGGCACGTAGCTCAGTTGGTTAGAGCACCACCTTGACATGGTGGGGGTCGTTGGTTCGAGTCCAATCGCGCCTACCAAACAAAATCCGCTCTGCTGGGCGGTCTAGAAGGGCTCACCGAAAGGTGGGCCCTTTTTTGTTGGTGCGCCAGGCATGGCGCGTTGCGCGAAGCGCAACCAGCTTGGCTATGGTGGCCACGCTGGTGACTTGGAGGTGAAAGTCCTCTACACACCCGGCAAGGGGAAGTGTTAGCCAGAGGCAAGGGTGTCGCGGGTGACCGCGAATCTGAAGGAAGCCCGAGGCAAAATGCTGGCCTGACGAACAGGAAGCGGATAGAGGCGGCACAGCGGGGTAAGAAGGCCAATATCTTCAAAGCCCAATACTTGCACGGAGCGCTGTGACGTAGATCCGACAGGCATAAGCAGGAAGGTCGCGCGAATTACCCTGGGAGATCTGCACGTTTGCCATTGTGCTACCGAGCGTCGAGAGGCGACGGGATGAACCTGCAGAAGTCAGCCGAGGCTGTAGTAAGTGGCGAGTAACCGCGCCACCAAGGGCCGAACAGGTTATGCCGCCAGTAGGCGTCAGAGTCTCGTCGAATGTTGAAACGCAGAATATTCTTCAAGAGAAAACTGTTACTCCAAGTCCCGGACGGTATCCGAGGATGACGGCTGACAGGGCGCAAACATCGGCGGCGTCTGTGGCGTGGACGAACGCGGAGCCGGACACGCTGATGGCGCGGGTGCTTGCACCCGCTAACCTCAAGCGAGCGTATCAACGCGTAGTCAGCAACAAGGGCGCACCGGGTGCCGATGGCATGACGGTCGACCAGTTGGCGGGCTACGTGAAACAGTATTGGCCGATCCTCAAGGCTCGGTTGCTGGCTGGTGAGTATCACCCGCAAGGTGTACGCGCCGTCGAAATCCCCAAACCCAAAGGTGGAACACGGCAACTGGGTATTCCCAGCGTCGTGGATCGCCTGATCCAACAGGCTGTGCTGCAACAGCTCACGCCGATCTTCGACTCTCTGTTCTCGGATTACAGCTACGGCTTTCGTCCGGGCAGAAGCGTCCATCAAGCCATCAAAACAGCCCGCGCTCATGTGGCGGTGGGACACCGCTGGTGCGTGGAACTCGATCTTGAGAAGTTCTTTGATCGAGTGAATCACGACGTGTTGATGGCCAAAGTTGAGCGTCATGTCGAAGACAAACGCGTACTCAGACTGATCCGCCGTTACCTTGAAGCGGGAGTTATGTCAGGCGGGATCGCCAGCCGACGGCAAGAGGGGACGCCGCAAGGCGGCCCCCTCTCACCGTTGCTGTCGAATATCCTGCTCAACGAACTCGACAAAGAACTGGAACGGCGGGGTCATCGTTTTGTGCGCTATGCCGACGACGCAAACATCTATGTGCGTAGCCGTCGTGCTGGCGAACGAGTGCTGGCCAGGGTCGAGCGTTTCCTGAGTCAACGCTTGAAACTGACGTTGAACCAGGAAAAGAGCCGTGTAACACGGCCGTGGGCCTGCGATTACTTGGGTTACGGGATGAGCTTGCATAAACAGCCGAAGCTGAAAGTGGCCACGATGAGCCTGAATCGCTTGCGCGAGCGGCTCAGACAGCTGCTGCGCGGAGCGCGGGGCCACAAGATGGCGAATGTCATCGATCGGATCAACCCGGTGTTACGTGGTTGGGCGGGTTACTTCAAGTTAAGCCAGAGCAAACGGCCCCTTGAGGAGCTGGATGGCTGGATGCGCCGTAAACTTCGATGTGTCACATGGCGCCAATGGAAGCAGTCCTCAACGAGGGCGCGCAACCTAATGCGTCTGGGGCTCGACGAAGCACGTGCCTGCAAATCCGCGTTCAATGGACGAGGCCCATGGTGGAACTCAGGAGCGCCACATATGAATCAGGCGCTACCGAAGAAGCTGTGGGATCGACTCGGACTGGTCTCAATACTGGACACAATAAACCGGCTTAGCCGCATAGCTTGAACCGCCGTATACGGAACCGTACGTACGGTGGTGTGAGAGGACGGCGGGAGTTAAATCCCGCCTCCTACTCGATCCCTGGATTTACTTCAACGCAAATCGACGCCCAGACTAAAGTGCTGGGTAGACCAGCCGATAACGTGAGCACTATCTCGTTATTGGATACTCGACATGCTTACCAACGTTGGTAATTCCACCTCCGTAGTCGTCCCGCAGACCACGTCCATCACCAGCGAGACGACCAAGAACGAAAGCACCGGCGCCTTGACTATCCGCATGGACCCCAGCGCCAAGGGCGCCGCTGCCGCAGGCGGCGCGGACCAGGCTTCATCCGGCCCGCAGGAGTCCGACCGGGTCAAGGAATTGAAAAAACAGATCGAGCAGTTGCAAGAGCAGCTTCTGGAGGCGCAGCAGGCGTTGCAGAGAGCTCAGGCCAGTAAACAGAGTGAAGAGGCCAAGGCCGTGGCTGTCGCAGCGGCTCAGTCGCAGATTACGACCATCAGCGCGGCGTTGCAGACGGTCACTGGGGCTCTATTGCAGGCGGTCATGGATGAAAGCGGCAGCGGGAAGGGCTCGATGGTCAGCACCACCGCTTGAGCTGAGCGCAAAGCAGTGAGGTAGCAACGGAGCCACGGGGGCGCCAAACTATTTTTTAATTCCGGTTGTCTATGAGGCAGGAAGTCCGTTTTCTCCTCTATCAAGCCGACAGGATCGACCCCCGTGACTCATCAACCCAAAGACCTCCACACCCGCGTGGATAACTCTGAAACCGGTGATATCACATCGGCGGGTAAGAACATTTTCTTCGCCGCCGTCGGCACCACCCGCATGCCTATGATCGTCACTGACCCCAATCGCGAAGATAACCCGATCATATTCGCCAACCAGGCGTTCCTGGACATGACGGGTTATAGCACCGACGAGATTTACGGGCGCAACTGCCGCTTTCTGCAAGGCCCGGACACCGATCGCGAGGTCGTCGCGCAGATCAAGCAATCCATCAACGAAGAAGAAGATATTTCGGTCGAGTTGCTCAACTATCGCAAAGACGGTTCGACGTTCTGGAATGCTTTGTTCATTTCGCCGGTGTACAACGAATCCAATCAATTGATGTACTTCTTCGCTTCGCAGCTGGACGTCAGTCGTCGTCGCGACGCGGAAGATGCTTTGCGCCAGGCGCAGAAAATGGAGGCGCTGGGCCAGCTCACCGGCGGTATCGCCCACGACTTCAACAACCTGTTGCAGGTCATCGGCGGCTACGTGGAGATGGTTGACCGTGCCGTGCGCAAGCCGGTGCTGGACGAAGGCCGGGTGATTCGCAGCCTGAGCATGACCAAAGGCGCGGTGGAGAAAGCCTCCACGCTAACCCAGCAACTGCTGGCGTTTTCCCGCAAGCAAAAGCTGCAGGGACGAGTGATCAACCTTAATCATTTTGTCGATTTGGCCAGGCGCTCCGCGGAGCGGGTCATGGGCGACAACATTGATTTTCGTACCGACCTGCAAACCGACCTATGGAACTGCCGCATCGATCCGACCCAGGCCGAGCTGGCGATTCTCAACATTGTGATCAATGCGCGTGACGCGCTGGTGGACCGTGATCAGCCGGCACTGGCCATCGAAACGCGTAACATCCAAGTGCGTGAACTGAGCTCCATGTCCTACGACGGCTTGATGCCGGGCCGCTATGTCAGCATGGCCCTCACGGACAACGGCTGCGGCATGTCCGAGAGTATTCTTACGCGCGTCATGGACCCGTTTTTCACGACCAAGGATGAAGGCAAGGGCACCGGGCTGGGTTTGTCGATGGTGTACGGGTTTGCCAAGCAGTCCGGCGGCGCAGTGCGGATTTATTCCGAGGAGGGCCTGGGCACCACGGTGCGCCTGTATTTTCCGGCCGACGAAGCCGGCGTGTCGCCCCATGAAGAGCCCAAGGTGTCGGAAGCACGCAGCGGTTCGGAACGCATCCTGATCGTCGAGGACCGCCCGGATGTCGCTGAGCTGGCGCGCATGGTGCTGGAAGACTACGGCTACCACACCACCATCGCCTACGGCGCTGCGGAGGCGTTGGAGGTGCTGGCCAGGGAGGAGCGCTACGACTTGCTGTTCTCCGACGTGATCATGCCCGGCGGCATGAACGGCGTGATGCTGGCGCGAGAGGTCTGCCAGTTGTACCCCGATATGAAAATCCTGTTGACCACCGGCTATGCGGAAAACGCCATCGAACGTACCGACCTGGGCGGCGCGGAGTTCGAAGTGATCTCCAAGCCCTGCTTGCCCAACGTGCTGGCCAAGAAGGTCAGGTACGTGCTCGATGGCCCCAATGGCGTGAGCTGACTCTGGTGTAGGGGGCGCTGCCGCCGGCGCGCCCCATCGCCTTCGATACCCACAAAATTTATTGGATCGCAGCAACAATTTTTCTTGTTGGACACCCCCGCCCCCAGGCAGCAAAGTTGCCGCCACTGACGCTCGACCTTCCGGGTCAACAATAAAAAACCGAGCCGACTGCACGCCACCTCTTGCTGTGAACGCCTTGTTCATATCCTGCTGTAATGGCGCCGCAGCGCGCATTTAAAGGACCTCATCGTCATGCAGACTGTTGTGAACCTATGGCCGTTGATCGGCGTACTTGTCATCGTGGTTGGCTTTGTCTTGCGCTTCAATCCGCTGCTGGTAGTGACCGCCGCTGCCATCGCCACGGGGCTTGCGGCCCACTTTCCCCTGGAAAAAATCCTCGCCACCATGGGTGATGGTTTCCTTCAGACCCGTGCCCTGCAATTGATTCTATTGTTACCGCTGGCAGTTATCGGCCTGCTGGAGCGCCACGGGCTGCGTTTGCATGCGCAGAACTGGATAGCACGGTTCCAGCGCGCCACGGTCGGGCGCCTGTTGATCATCTATCTGTTCGTGCGCGAATCCACGGCGGCCATGGGCTTGACCAGCCTGGGCGGGCATCCGCAAATGGTGCGCCCGCTGCTGGCGCCGATGGCCGAAGGCGCGGCGGAAAAACGCTACGGCAAACTGCCGGACAAGGTGCGCCATAAAGTGCTCGCCATGTGTGCGGCGACGGACAATGTCGGGCTGTTTTTTGGTGAAGACATCTTCGTCGCCTTTGGCGCCATCGCGCTGATGCACACGTTCCTGCTGGGCTCGGGGATCGATGTGGAGCCGTTGCACATTGCGGTGTGGGGCATTCCTACGGCGATCTGTGCATTTATCGTGCATGCGATCCGTCTGCACCGCTTCGATCGACGGCTCACCCGTGAGCTGACGCCCACCGCGACGGCCGTGGAGGCGGTGCAATGATTATTTCGATTCAATACCTGTACTGGCTGGCCGGGGTCTTGCTGTTGATCACCGCAGGCATGATTGTGCTGGACCGCAGCCACCCCAAGCGCTGGTCCAGCGCGCTCTTCTGGCTGCTGTTCGCGATTCCGTTCCTGGTAGGCGAGCGGCTGCCATCGGTGGTGGTCGGTGCCGGCGTGGTGGTGATGGCGTTGATCGCCGGTTTCGGCGGCGTGGGGCGTGGCACGCATGCGCAGTTGCACGACAAGGCCAGCCGCGCGAGTGCTGGTCGCCTGGGGCACAAGTTGTTTATCCCCGCGTTGGCCATGCCCCTGACCACGGTGATCGGCTCGGTCCTGCTCAAGCACGCCGAGATCGGCGGCGTGCCGTTGCTGGACCCGAAGAACACGACCTTTGTTTCCCTCGGTATCGGCTGTTTGATCGCCCTCGGCCTGGCGTGCTGGCTGACACGCGATACGCCGGTGCAAGCCCTGCGCGAGTCGCGGCGCCTGACCGAAGCCTTGGGCTGGGCCATGGTGCTGCCGCAGATGCTGGCAATGCTCGGCCTGTTGTTCAACGAGGCCGGTGTGGGCACGGCGGTCGCCCATGTCACTACCACCTATATCAACCTGGATTTCAAGTTGGTGGCGGTGATGGTCTACGTGTTGGGCATGGCATTGTTCACGGTGATCATGGGTAACGGCTTCGCCGCGTTCCCGGTGATGACCGGCGGCGTCGGTGTGCCGGTGCTGGTGGGGGTGTACGGCGGCAACCCGGCGGTCATGGCGGCCATCGGCATGTTCTCCGGCTATTGCGGTACGCTGATGACCCCGATGGCCGCCAACTTCAATATCGTCCCTGCGGCCTTGCTGGAACTGCCGGACAAGAACGCGGTGATCAAAGCGCAACTGCCGACTGCCTTGATGATGCTGGTGGTCAATATCGTCCTGCTTTATCTGTTGATGTGAGGCCACTATGCACACTGTGCTGCTGACGGGGTTTGAACCCTTTGATCAAGACCCGGTGAACCCGTCCTGGGAAGCGGTGCGCCAGTTGGACGGTGTGTTGCTGAGCGACGATGTGCGCATTGTGGCGCGTCGGCTGCCTTGCGCATTTGCTACGGCGCCGGCGTGCCTCATGCAGATGCTCGACGAACTGCGTCCGGCGATGGTTATCGCCACGGGACTGGGGCCTGGGCGCAGCGATATCTCTATTGAACGGGTGGCGATCAATCTCAACGATGCGCGTATCCCGGATAATTTCGGCGCCCAACCGATCGACACCGCCGTGGTAGTGGATGGCCCGGCGGCCTATTTCACCACGTTGCCGATCAAGGCGATGGTGCGGGCAGTGCGCGAGGCGGGCATGGCTGCTTCGGTGTCGCACACCGCGGGCACGTTCGTTTGCAATCAGGTGTTTTATCACTTGCAGCACAAGCTCGCCGGCTCGGCGGTGCGCAGTGGGTTTATTCATGTACCGCGCTTGCCAGGAGCAAGCGAGCCGTTCATGCCGCTGTCGAGCATGGTTGAAGGGCTGCGTGTGGCAGTGACGGCGGCCTGGCAGACCTCGGTGGATGTGCTGGAGGCGGGCGGTCAGGTGAGCTGATCGCAGCGCGCCGGGTGCAGTGCGCCACGGGCTGATATCGACTACAGTTCAGGAACCTTCCTGTCTCGGAAAACCTGCCATGACCAACTCTTCTAAAGGCGTGTCCGTCGTGCTGGCGCTTGCTTTGTTTGCCGGCAGCGGCCTGGCGTTGGCCGATCCCGGCAATGGCCACGGAAACGGCAAGGGCGGCGGCAACGGAAAAGGCAACAATCCCGGTGGGCAGGGGTATGACCAGCCCAAGGGCAAAGGCGCGTCGGGCGCTCACGGCCCCAGCGTTGATCGCAGCGGGGTGTTGAACGTGCTGGGAGGCTATCGCGATTACTGGCGCCCAGGCCCTGCTTTGCCGCCGGGTATTCAGAAGAACCTGGCGCGCGGCAAACCGCTGCCGCCGGGTATCGCGAAAAAACTCGATGGCCGTTTACTCGGCCAGTTGCCGCATTACGATGGCTACGAATGGCAGCAGGCGGGGACTGATTTGATTCTGGTGGCCATTGCCTCGGGCATCATCTACGAAGTCCTCAATGGCGCGTTCAACTGATCAGGCGTCTTCCCGTTTGGGGAAAAACAGCTCGAAACACGTCACGCCGTCCTGGCTGCTGACGCTGTAGCGACCATTGTGCAGTTGCATGATGGTCGCCACGATCGACAGACCCAACCCATTGGAGTGAGCCGAACGTTCCCGCGACTCGTCCACGCGGTAAAACCGTTCGAACAGCCTCGGCAGGTGTTCGGCCGCAATCGTCTCGCCGTGATTGCTGACCCGCAGCTTGAGCCCTGCAGTCGTGGTAATTGCCTCGATACGCAAGTCTGAATGGGCCGCCCCATACTTGATTGCATTGGCACACAGGTTCGCCAGGGCGCGCCGCAGCAACATGGGTTCAGCCCATATCTCGCCTTCGCCTTCCACCAGAATGCGCATTCCTCGGTCGCTCGCCAGCCCCTCGAAATAGTCCGCGATGCGTTCTACTTCGTCCGCAGCGCTGAGTGCCTGGCGTTGGCGCAGGGCGCTGGCCGGGTCGGTACGGGCGAGGAACAGCATGTTGTCGAGCATCCGCGACAGGCGTTCAAGTTCTTCGACATTCGAGGCCAGCAGTTGCTGATAACTGTCCATGCTGCGTTGCTGGTGCAGGGCGACCTGGGTTTCCCCCAGCAAATTGTTGATCGGCGTACGCAGTTCGTGGGCCATGTCGGTCGACACCTGGCTCAATTGCGTAAAGCCCTTCGCCAGGCGTTCAAGCATGGTGTTGAAGGCGTCGATCATCGGCAGCAGTTCTTTGGGCGCGCCATGGCTGTCCAGGCGTTCGGCCAGGTTGCCGACACCGATGCCCTGGGCATGCCGTGCCAAGCGTCGCAACGGCAGCAGGCCGCGATGCACCAGCAGGTACCCGGCCAGCGCCAGGACCAGTGCGGCGATGCCCGCCAGGATATAAACACTCAGCCGATAGCTGGCGAGCACGGCGGTGCGCTCGGTCATCAGGCGCCCGCTGGTAACCTGCAGGCTGCCCAAGTCGCCGGAGTCGATAGAGGCGGCGAGGGTGGCGAACGGCACGCCGTTGACACCGGGCAGATGGTGCACGTCGGCAAGGTCCAGGACGTGGCCTTTGGGGACGGGGCTGACCGTCGGTAAGTCGATATTGGCGGGGTTCACCAGCAGCAGCGGTTTCTGACCGGGCGCGGCGATGCTCAACACCGATTCGCGATTGCCCAGCATGTTCTGGAACAGTTCCGGTTTGGTCTTGATCAGTTCCAGGGTGTTGCTGTCGTTGAGCAGGTTGCGCAGTTGGTCTACCCGCGATATCAGCGCGGCGTCGTCGCGGCGGATCAACTCGCGCTCCAGTTCGCGGTACAGCGCCACGCCCAGCGTGGCCAGCAGGGCAAACGCGAGCAGGGCGAATACCAGGGCCAGGCGCAGCGTCAGCGAATAATGGCGGCGAGCAATCATGGCTGAGTATCGAAGCGGTAGCCGATGCCGCGCACGCTGTGGATCAGCTTGAGCGGGAACGGGTCATCGATTTTCAGGCGCAGGCGGCGCACCGCGACATCCACCACATTGGTGTCGCTGTCGAAGTTCATGTCCCATACCCGCGAGGCGATCAGCGAGCGCGAGAGCACCTGGCCCTGGTGCGTGGCAAACAGGTGCAACAGGGCGAACTCCTTGTTGGTCAGGGTGATGCGTGTGCCGTCGCGAGTGACACGGCGCTTGAGCACTTCGATGTGCAGGTCGGCGATCTGCAACTGATCTTCTTCTCGGATCGGGCCGCGCCGGGTCAGGGTACGCAGGCGGGCCACCAGCTCGGCAAAGGAAAACGGCTTGATCAGGTAATCGTCCGCACCCAGTTCCAGGCCCTTGATGCGGTCGGCAATATCGTCACGGGCCGTCAGGAAAAGTACCGGTGTATCGGTCTCCTTGCGCAGGCGGCGCAGCACTTCCCAGCCGTCCATTTTCGGCATCATCACATCCAGGACGATGACGTCGAACGGCGTTTCCAGCGCCTGATGCAAGCCGTCCACGCCATCACGCGCAAGGCTGACGCAATAGCCCAGTTCCTGGAGGCCATTGAGCAGGTAATTGCCGGCCTTGGGTTCGTCTTCTACAACAAGGATGTTCATGGGAAGGGCTCGGGTTCAATGCGTCGCGCCAGTGTAATCCGATCAATTGTCATTGGGGCAACCGATGGCCAGGACTCGATAGTCCAGCACATGTTCGCGACCCTGATGATCCAGATAGCGCAGTTGCGCCGGGACCACCCCGCATTGCCCGTAGGTATCGGTGCTCGACAATACTTTGGCGGCATCCAGGTTCACGTAGAAACCGGTCGTATCGTGAATCACGGAGGTGTTGTCGGCTGCGAAGACCGAGGTGGTTATAAACAGGGCGGCGGCGCCAAGCATAAACAGTTTCATAAAGACTCTCTCAGAAGGATGGGTGCCGGACCGTGGCAGTGCGCTCACGGTAACCAGGCGGCCCAAACAGCCGGCCAACAGGATGATGACAAGTTCGTCATAAAACCTCGCATCCCGCCGGCCTTGGTCCGGGCACCGATGACGTTTACAAGCCATCGGTTCATCCGTAGATTGCGACGCTCGATGATTGTTACAGCCCATGAGGAACTCACGCCGTGTCCACCCCAGGTTCAAGCGTATTTGTCCGTCCTTACCGTGCCTTTCTATTCGATATGGATGGCACGCTGCTCAACTCCATTGCCGCCGCCGAGCGTGTGTGGAGTTTGTGGGCCGAGCGCCACGGGTTGGACGTGGCGGCGTTTTTGACCACCATTCACGGCGCTCGCGCGATCGACACCATCACGCGCCAAGCCTTGCCCGGCGTCGATCCGGAGGCTGAAGCGCAATGGATTACCGACGCCGAGATCAATGATGTGCGCGGCGTGGTGCCGATTGCCGGTGCCGGGGCGTTTCTGGCCGGCGTGCCTGCCGATCAATGGGCGTTGGTGACGTCGGCACCCAGGGAGCTGGCGTTGCGCCGGCTGCAAGCGGCGGGCATTACACCGCCGACGGTGATGGTGACGGCAGAGGATGTTGCGCTGGGTAAGCCTGATCCAGCCTGTTATGTGCTGGGGGCGCAGCGTTTGGGCGTTCCGGTTCAAGATTGCCTGGTGTTCGAGGATGCGACAGTGGGTATTCGTGCCGGTGAGGCGGCGGGGGCGGATGTGATGGTGGTGACGTCGACGCACCTCCAACCGATGGAGACGTCGCATCCAACGATCGATGGGTATGGCAAGTTACAGGTCCGATGCAGCGCTGACAGGCTGCTGACATTGGTCCACAAGGCGGGTTGAAGCAAAAGGACCAACGGCCTAGCGGTCTTGGCCTTCCTGCCAGGCGGCCCGAGCAGCCGGTGCATGCCTGCGTTCGCTGCGCATGCCGCGTCGTGACAGCACCATCTCGCGCAGAATTTCGTTGGCAAGCCGGGCAATCGCTTCGGCGCCGCGATAGTGCGAGCGTACGATTCCGGTGATAGCGAAGTGGTCGGTCTCCGGGCCACTGAGTACCACGGATAATGTGCCGTCAGTATGCAGGGTGCAGGTGACCGAATAGCTGGGCAGGCGGGCTGCCAGGGCGGATTCGATTTCGGATTTACTGAGGCTATCCATCGGCTTCAAAGCCCTTACTGACGTATCAAACACACCAAGCATAAGGACTGCTGCGGCGCTGTAAATACCGGCAATCTGCTAGCCAGTTGGTGACCGTCAGCGCGCAGGTTTTCCAGCGCTTCGTCGACACAGTCGATGGTGCACGGTTTTCTGGATGGGCTTGAGGCAAAACATGAAAAGATAGCCGCACAGCAGCAGCGTCAGGTCCAGCGCCGGGTGTTGATCGGCGGGGTCGCTGCCGGCGATTTCAAACCGCAGCGCAAGTTCCAGGCCCACGAAGGCCAGACCGATCAGCAGAGCGATCAGCCAGGATCTGGAGAAAAATGGCGCCGCGGTGCGAGGCCTCATCAACGCGCTCCTGAGTGGACACGGATGGTGGATGTCAGTCAGCAGTTTCGGCTGTCAATAACGCAACAAGTTCCAGGCCGTGGGACAGTTTCATCTTGTTGTGCGATAGAAGGGGACGGCGATGTCGGCTACGCCCGAGCACGGGCCGTGCAGAGAGGTTTTCGCCAGCCTTCACCGTGAATGAATGGGCTGGCTACTGAGGGCGTTTCAAGGCGTCTGGTTTTTGTCCGGGGCAGTCAGGCCGGCCTGGATACGTTGGTAGATCTCCTCGCGATGCACGGCGACGTCTTTAGGTGCGTTGATGCCGATTCGTACTTGCTGGCCGCTCACGCCCAGAATGGTGATCGTGATGTCATCACCGATGTTTATGCTTTCACCGACTTTGCGGGTGAGTATAAGCATGGACTTCTCCTTGATTACTTTTAAGGACACATGTTTCAGACAGGGCAGGTGTCGGATGTTTGTAGCTTAATGCTAAGCGCTTCCCTGTGACTGCCTCTTTAGGACGCATAGAGGCACTATTAATTCCCATGACGGCATCATACAGGTCTGCGATACATCATTCGCATTGTTTAACCTGACGTTTATGACGGCCAGAATAGACAGTGAATGATAAAGTCGCCTCTTTAATCCTTAAAGGAGCAGGGCAGTGCGTAAAGTAGCGATGGCAATGGCGGTGTTGGCGCTGGCCGGTTGTGGCGAAGGCAAACCCGTCGATGCCCCCAAGGCCAAGCCCGCCGTGACCGAAAGCCAGCCGCAGGCCGGTACGATTGCTGCTCAGGAGTGGGATGTGCGGGTAGGCCCGCCGGACCATAAGCTGCAGGCGATCACCGACCTTACCGCCTGGTTGCTGGAACATGGTTTCAATTTTTATATCGTGAAAGCGGACGGCAAGGACGAGGTATTCCTCGGGCCTTTCGCGACCAGGGCCGAGGCCGAAGCCAAGCAGGCGCTGCTCACCGAAAAGCTCGCACGGGCCAAGAAGAACGACACCGAGTCCCAAGTGGTGGAGCACAAGGCCGCCCAGTAACCGGTTGATCGGGCGGGATTCCCGCCCCTGTTCAGCCGCAGGCCTTGAGGTTCACCGGGCCGACAAATTCATTGCCGCGCCCCATCACGCACGCCACGGTCTGGTTCCGCTGGCGTTCCCAGGCTTGTACCGGGTAGGTTTTGTTCCAGGCTTCATAGAGCTGGCGATCCTGTTTTGACAGGCGCAAGCCATACTGTTTGCTCATGTAGAAATAGGTGCGTGCGATCATTCCGCGTATCGAAGGGCGCGGCATGACTTTCCTGGCCTTGAAGTCCACCTGGGTCAGGCATGAGCCGTACTGCCCGCGTTGCACCGGCAGCCAACCGAAACTGAAGTTGTTCCGGTCACCATTGACCTCGCCGATGCTGGGCACCAGATTGTGCAGATCCGCTTCGGCGCGCTTGAACACCTCGTCATGGCGCGTGCAGGTCTTGCGCCCGCCGTTCTGCCAACATTGGCGCAGATGCCCGATCTGCCAGGCCGGCACTATGTGTTCCCACTCAATACGCGCGGCCCGACCGGCATTCTTGCGCGGGGTGTAGCCGCAGGCTTTAAGGTCCACGCGGTTGCCGGTGTACTTGCAGCCGCAGTAAAACTCGGTGGATTGGGGGGCATAGAGCTTCCAGGCGATCTTCTTGGCTTCGCTGAAGGTACGTGGCGCTTGAGCCTGGACAGTGGCGGTAAGCAACAGGCAGCACAGGGCAATGAAACGGACGCGCATTGAATCAATCTTCCTTCGGCACAACCCAGAAAATCTGCACGCCGCCGTCGTCGCGGTAGGCGAGGGTGACGTTATCGTTCTCCGCGATTTCTTCCAGCAAGCGCTGCCATTCGTCCTCGGGTTCGTCCGCCAGGCGGAAGATCAAGGCGGCTTTGGCTTTCTGGGCCTGGGTGGAGTTGATGATCTTTTGCACGCGAACGGCCAGGCGTTCGTAGGCGTCAGGTAGGGTTGGCACGGCGGATGATTTAGCCACGGAGTATTCCTTAATAAGCTGTACGTGCATACAGTATTTAACTGTAGGCAATTTCGCAACTGCTTAAACTTCAAGAAACTCGTCTGACGGCAATTCGGGATATTTAATAGGGAAGCGGAGAAGGCACTGTAGGAGCGAGTTCGCTCCTACAGCAGGTGGTCAGGAATCAATATTCCCAGAACATCCGTTGCAGCTCTTTGCTGTCCTGGGTCTTGGTCAGGGCGACCATCGCCAGAATCCGCGCTTTCTGCGGGTTCAGATCAAGCGCAGCCACCCAGTCGTATTTGTCATCAGGCTGTTCGGCATTACGCAGCACCATACCGCCAGCGTTGACGTGGGATGAACGAATGATCTGCACGCCTTGCTTGCGCAGGTCCACCAGAGTCGGCACCACTTTGGAAGACACCGAGCCATTGCCGGTACCGGCATGGATGATGGCTTTGGCGCCCGCCTGGGCCAGGGCCTTGTAGGCGGTGTCGCTCACGTTGCCGTAGCCGTAGGCGATCTCAACGTCGGGCAGGCTCTTGATGGTTTTGATGTCGAACTCAGAGTCCATGGTGTGGCGCTTGGCCGGCAGGCGGAACCAGTAGGATTTACCTTCAACCACCATGCCCAATGGTCCCCATGGGCTTTTGAACGCTTCGGTCTTGATATTGATCATTTTGCTGACATCGCGACCCGATTGGATCTCGTCGTTCATGGTCACCAGCACGCCTTTGCCACGTGCCTCTTTGCTGCCGGCAACGGCCACGGCGTTGTACAGGTTGAGCATGCCGTCGGCCGACATGGCAGTGCCCGGGCGCATGGAGCCGACCACTACGATGGGCTTGTCGGTCTTTTCCACCAGGTTCAGGAAGTAGGCGGTTTCTTCCAGCGTGTCGGTGCCGTGGGTGATCACAATGCCATCCACGTCCTTACTGTCGGCCAGTTCGGCGACGCGGCGACCCAATTGCAGCAGGTTTTCGTTAGTGATGCTTTCGGACGCAATTTGCATCACTTGTTCGCCGCGCACATTGGCGATCTGGCTAAGCTCAGGAACACCGGCAATCAATTGCTCGATGCCGACCTTGGCCGCCTGGTACGTGGCACTGTTGGCGGCGCTGGCGCCCGCGCCGGCGATGGTGCCGCCGGTGGCAAGTATCACTACGTTGGATAGCTTGGCCTTGGATTCAACATCCTTTGCCTGGGCGGCGGCAGGGAACAGCAGCAGGAGGGCCAAAGCGCCCGGAACAAAGTTCTTCAGTGCAGATTTCATTATTTTTCTCTCTGATGTTGATGAGTGCTGTAGCAGGTTCATCCAGAACACTCGGGCGATGCTGAATGCCGCGAGGTACTGCGTAGGAGCAGGATCTGTACCAGGCCGGCTGCGTGCCTGGTTTTTAAAATAACTTTATGATTAATAAGGCGTTATTTCGTTCTGCAAATGAACCGGCTTCTTCAGCTGTCCGGCTTTCCGAACAACGTGCTGCCCAGGCGTTCGGTTGTCCGAAAATCATGACGGAAACCTCCTTGATCACCCGTACACACCTGTCGTTTCAGATAACGGAGAATCAAGAAGGTTATTTAATGCTGTTGGCGCGGCCTGCGCCGATCACGTCCAACAGGGGGGTATGAAAGACATCGTTCACCCGTTGACAAATTTCCACAAGGTTCTCATAGTTTGGATAACGCAAACGTTTGCGAGATGTTTCACGCTACCCAAGGTTCGCCGTGACAGCTCGTATCAGCCGCCCGGGTGGGTAGCTGCCGAAGTCCTCTTCGGAGCAAGCGTTGCTCACAATAATCATAAGATCGGAGTGACCCCATGAAGCTGCCATTTGCTGGACGTCTTCTTGCTATCGCTGTGCTTGCTGCCGCATCCGCTGCTTTACCTCTCTCCTCTGCATTTGCCGATGACGCCGCCGCCAAACCGAAGGTCGGCCTGGTGATGAAGTCACTGGCCAACGAATTCTTCGTGACCATGCAGGAAGGCGCCAAGGACTATCAGAAAACCCACGCTGCCGATTTCGACATGATCACCAACGGGATCAAGAACGAGACCGATACGTCGGCGCAGATCGACATCGTCAATCAGATGATTCTTTCCAAGGTCAACGCCATCGTCATTGCACCTGCTGACTCCAAGGCGCTGGTCACGGTCCTGAAGAAAGCCTCCGACGCCGGGATCAAGGTCGTCAACATCGACAACCGCCTTGATCCGGATGTGCTGAAAGGCAAAAATCTCGACATCCCGTTCGTAGGTCCGGACAACCGCAAGGGCGCCAAACTGGTGGGTGACTACCTGGCCAAGCAACTGGCCGCCGGGGATAAGGTCGGGATCATCGAAGGGGTCCCGACCACCACCAATGCCCAGCAGCGCACCGCCGGTTTCAAGGACGCGATGGATGCTGCGGGCATGAAGATCGTTTCCACCCAATCGGGTAACTGGGAGATCGACCAGGGCCAGAAAGTCGCATCTGCAATGCTGAGTGAATACCCTGACCTCAAGGCTCTGCTGGCCGGTAACGACAACATGGCCCTGGGCGCCGTCTCTGCCGTACGTGCGGCGGGCAAGGCGGGCAAGGTACTGGTGGTGGGTTACGACAATATCGAAGCCATCAAGCCGATGCTGCAGGACGGTCGCGTGCTGGCCACTGCCGACCAGGCGGCTGCCCAGCAAGCCGTGTTCGGTATCCAGAACGCCCTCAAGCTGGTCAAGGGTGAGAAAGTCGATGCCAAGGATGGCGTGATCGAAACCCCGGTCGAACTCGTCCTCAAGAAGTAATCCTGGCAGCACCCAAACAGCGTCCGCTCGCCCCGGGCGGACGCCTGGAGATTTTCCTATGTCATCTTCCGCCCCGAACGCTGTCCTCTCGGTCAGCGGTATCGGTAAGACCTATGCCCAGCCTGTGCTGGCCGACATCACCCTGACGCTCAATCGTGGTGAAGTGTTGGCACTGACCGGTGAAAACGGTGCAGGCAAAAGTACCTTGTCGAAGATTATCGGCGGGCTGGTCACACCGACCACCGGGCACATGCAGTTCAACGGCCAGGATTACAGCCCGGCCAGCCGCACCCAAGCCGAGGCGCTGGGTGTGCGCATGGTCATGCAGGAGCTCAACCTGCTGCCGACCCTGACCGTAGCCGAAAACCTGTTTTTGCATAAGCTGCCCAGCCGCGGTGGCTGGATCAGCCGCAAGCAATTGCGCAAGGCGGCGATCGAAGCCATGGCCCAGGTCGGCCTGGATGCCATTGATCCGGACACCCTGGTCGGCAGCCTCGGCATCGGCCACCAGCAAATGGTCGAGATCGCGCGCAACCTGATCGGTGACTGCCATGTACTGATCCTCGATGAGCCCACGGCGATGCTCACGGCCCGCGAAGTCGAGATGCTGTTTGAACAGATCACGCGTCTGCAGGCCCGTGGCGTGGCGATCATCTACATTTCGCACCGGTTGGAAGAATTGGCCCGGGTCGCCCAGCGGATCGCGGTATTGCGTGACGGCAAACTGGTGTGCGTCGAGCCGATGGCCAACTACAACAGCGAGCAACTGGTCACGTTGATGGTCGGTCGCGAGTTGGGCGAGCACATCGACCTGGGGCCCCGTACCATCGGCGGTCCGGCGCTGACGGTCAAAGGTCTGACCCGCTCGGACAAAGTCCGCGATGTGTCTTTCGAGGTACGTGCCGGTGAGATCTATGGCATTTCCGGCCTGATCGGCGCCGGGCGTACTGAATTGCTGCGCTTGATCTTCGGCGCCGACCAGGCCGACAGCGGCACTGTAGCCCTGGGCACGTCGGCCCAGGTGGTGAGCATTCGTTCACCGGTTGATGCAGTAGGCCATGGCATTGCGTTGATCACCGAGGACCGCAAGGGCGAAGGTCTGCTGCTGACCCAGTCCATCAGCGCGAACATTGCCCTGGGCAATATGCCGGAGATTTCCAAGGGCGGCGTGGTCAATGGCCGCGATGAAACCGCCCTGGCCAAGCGTCAGATCGATGCCATGCGCATCCGCAGTTCCAGCCCGGCGCAACTGGTGTCGCAATTGTCCGGCGGCAACCAGCAGAAGGTGGTGATCGGCCGCTGGCTGGAGCGCGACTGCTCGGTGATGCTGTTCGACGAGCCCACGCGCGGTATCGACGTTGGCGCCAAGTTCGACATCTACGCTTTGCTCGGCGAGTTGACCCGCCAGGGCAAGGCGCTCGTGGTAGTGTCCAGCGACCTGCGTGAACTCATGCTGATCTGCGATCGCATCGGCGTGCTGTCCGCCGGGCGCCTGATCGACACGTTTGAGCGCGACAGTTGGACCCAGGACGAATTGCTCGCCGCCGCCTTTGCCGGCTATCAGAAACGTGATGCGCTGCTCAACGATGCAGTGCTTAGGGATACCCCATGAAAACAACTATTTCTCCCGGTAAAACCGGCGGCAACTTCTATGGCCTGGGGACTTACCTGGGCCTGGCAGGAGCCTTGCTCGCGATGATTGCGCTGTTCTCGGTGCTGAGCGATCACTTCCTGTCCTACGACACGTTCAGCACGTTAGCCAACCAGATTCCGGACCTGATGGTGCTGGCGGTGGGCATGACCTTTATCCTGATCATCGGCGGTATCGACCTGTCGGTTGGCTCGGTGCTCGCATTGGCGGCGTCGGCGGTCAGTGTGGCGATCCTCAGCTGGGGCTGGAGCGTTTTGCCGGCCGCCGTGCTGGGCATGGGTTGCGCCGCATTGGCCGGCACGCTCACCGGTTCGATCACCGTGGCCTGGCGCATTCCGTCGTTTATCGTGTCCCTCGGTGTGTTGGAAATGGCCCGCGGCGTCGCGTACCAGATGACTGGCTCACGCACCGCCTACATCGGCGACTCGTTCGCCTGGCTGTCCAACCCGATCGCCTTCGGTATTTCACCGTCGTTCATCATCGCCTTGCTGGTGATCATTGCGGCGCAACTGGTTTTAACGCGCACGGTATTCGGTCGCTACCTGATCGGTATCGGCACCAACGAAGAAGCGGTGCGTCTGGCGGGGATCAATCCCAAGCCCTACAAAATATTGGTATTCAGCCTTATGGGCCTGCTGGCTGGCGTGGCCGCGCTGTTCCAGATTTCGCGCCTGGAAGCGGCGGACCCGAACGCCGGTTCCGGCCTGGAGCTGCAAGTAATCGCGGCGGTGGTGATCGGTGGCACCAGCCTGATGGGCGGGCGCGGTTCGGTGATCAGCACGTTCTTTGGCGTCTTGATCATCTCGGTCCTGGCTGCCGGCCTGGCGCAGATCGGCGCCACCGAGCCGACTAAACGCATCATCACCGGTGCCGTGATCGTGATCGCCGTGGTCCTCGATACCTACCGCAGCCAGCGCGCCAGTCGGCGAGGCTAAGCCATGGCAACGATCAAGGATGTGGCAGCACTTGCGGGTATTTCCTACACCACGGTGTCCCATGTGGTGAACAAGACGCGCCCGGTCAGCGAGCCGGTGCGTCTCAAGGTCGAAGCGGCGATCAAGCAGCTCGACTATGTGCCCAGTGCCGTCGCGCGTTCGCTCAAGGCCAAGACCACCGCTACCATCGGCCTGTTGGTGCCTAACAGCCTCAACCCGTACTTCGCGGAACTGGCCCGTGGCATCGAGGATTATTGCGAGCGTAACGGTTACTGCGTGATTCTCTGCAACTCCGACGACAACGCTGAAAAGCAACGCAACTATTTGCGGGTGTTGCTGGAAAAAAGAATCGACGGCTTGATCGTGACGTCCGTAGGCGGTGATGACAGTGGGCTTGCCGCAGGCTTGAGCGCGGTGCGCACGCCCATGGTGATTGTCGACAGGGCGTTGGATGGCATCGACGTCGATCTGGTGCGTATCGACCATGAGGAGGGCGCTTACCTGGCCACTCGCCATTTGCTTGAACTGGGGCACCGCGACATTGCCTGTATCGGTGGCCCGGCGCATACCCGAGTGGCGCAGATGCGCCTGGCGGGGTATCAGCGGGCGCTGCACGAAGCGGGCGTGAAGGTGCCGGCCGCGCGCGTCCGCGACAGCGACTTCACCAGCACCGGCGGTTATGCTGCCGCGGTGCAATTGCTGGCGGATAAGCCGCCCAGCGCAATTTTCGCCAGCAATGACATGATCGGTTTCGGCGTGCTGCGCGCGGCGGCGGAACGCAACATCCGCGTGCCCGGCGAGTTGTCGGTGATCGGTTTCGATGACATTCAAATGGGCCGTTACGTTTACCCGGCACTGACCACGGTGGGGCAGTCCATCGTGCAATTGGGCGAGACGGCCGCCGAGCTTTTACTGCGACGGATCGCAACCCCTCAACTGCCGATCGATCAACGTATCGTGACGCCGAGCATTGTGTTGCGCGAATCGACGGCACCCGTCGCCGGTGTGTTTGCCCAATACCGCTGAACCGAATTGATGAGTATTGATGTATGCCCGCAAAAGTAGTGGTAATAGGCAGCTTGAACATGGACCTGGTCACCCGCGCCAGCCGTTTGCCGCGCGCCGGTGAAACGTTGATCGGCCAGACATTTTCCACCGTGCCCGGCGGTAAGGGCGCCAACCAGGCCGTGGCGGTGGCGCGCTTGGGAGGCGAGGTGGCGATGATCGGCTGCGTGGGCTCCGATGCCTACGGTAGCCAATTGCGCGATGCTTTGCTGGTCGAGGGTATCGATTGTCAGGCTGTGGCTGCCGTCACTGGCTCCAGCGGCGTGGCGTTGATCGTGGTGGATGACAGCAGCCAGAACGCGATCGTGATCGTGGCCGGCAGCAATGGCGCTCTGACGCCAGCCTCATTGCAAACGTTCGACGCGGTGCTGCAGGGGGCCGACGTGATCGTCTGCCAGCTTGAAGTGCCCATGGACACCGTAGGGTACGCCCTCAAGCGTGGCCGTGAACTGGGCAAGACCGTGATCCTCAATCCGGCCCCGGCCAGTGGCCCGTTGCCGGCCGAGTGGTACGCCTCGATCGACTATCTGATTCCCAACGAAAGCGAAGCCAGTGCGCTGAGTGGCGTGACGGTCGATTCCCTCGACAGCGCCAAAGAAGCCGCGACTCGCCTGATCGAAGCCGGTGCCGGCAAAGTCATCGTTACCCTGGGTGCGCAAGGTGCGTTGTTTGCCGATGGTCAAGGGTTTGAGCACTTGGTGGCGCCCAAGGTCAAGGCGGTTGATACCACCGCAGCCGGCGACACCTTCGTGGGCGGTTTTGCAGCCGCATTGTCCGCTGGCAAAAGCGAAGCCGAGGCCATCCGCTTTGGCCAGGTTGCAGCCGCGCTGTCGGTCACCCGCGCTGGCGCACAACCTTCCATTCCAACGCTGCACGACGTACAAGGTTTTGTGCCCTCATGAAAAAGACTCCGCTGCTCAATATCGCGCTGTCGCGTGTGATCGCCTCCCTGGGCCATGGCGACATCCTGGTCATCGGCGATGCCGGTCTGCCGGTGCCGCCGGGTGTCGAGCTGATCGACCTGGCGTTGACCCAGGGTATTCCTGACTTCATCAGCACTTTGCGCATTGTGCTCAGTGAAATGCAGGTGGAGAGTCATGTGCTGGCCAACGAGATTCTGCTCAAACAGCCACCGGCGCTGGCGCAGCTCAATACCCTGGCTGACCAGGCCGCGCTCGGCGAGCGTCACCTGCTCAGCCATGATGAGTTCAAACAGCTGAGTCGCAAGGCGCGCGCCGTGGTGCGCACTGGCGAGTGTCAGCCTTACTGCAATATTGCGCTGGTGTCCGGCGTGACGTTCTAGTCTTTTCCAACAAGGAGTGTTCTATGCAACGTGGTCTACCCATCCTGAGAAATCTGTTCCGGAGTGTTCTGCTTTTGTCCGCACTCACTGCAGCAAGCGCCCAGGCGGCGGAGAAAATCGACCTGATCATCGACACCGATCCTGGCGCCGATGATGTGGTGGCATTGTTGTTCGCCATGGCCTCTCCGGAAGAACTGAGCATCCGCGCGCTCACCACCGTCGCTGGTAACGTGCGCCTGGACAAAACTTCCCGTAACGCAAGGCTGGCCCGCGAGTGGGCGGGGCGCGAGGATATCCCGGTATACGCCGGTGCGCCGGCGCCGCTGCTGCGCACGCCGATCTATGCCGAGAATATTCATGGCAAGGAAGGCATTTCCGGTGTGACCGTGCACGAGCCCAAGAAGGGGCTTGCTGAAGGTAATGCCGTCGATTACCTGATCAAGACTTTGCGTGCCGCCAAACCACACAGCATTACCATCGCCATGCTCGGCCCGCAGACCAACCTGGCGCTGGCCCTGACCCAGGATCCGGAAATCACCCAAGGTATCAAGGAAGTGGTGGTGATGGGCGGTGCGCACTTCAACGGTGGCAATATCACGCCGGTGGCTGAGTTCAACCTGTTCGCGGACCCCGTCGCAGCGGAAATCGTGCTCAAGAGCGGCGTCAAGCTCACCTACCTGCCGCTGGACGTGACCCACAAAGTGCTCACCAGTGAGGCGCGCTTGAAGAAAATCGCCGACCTCAAGAACAATGCGAGCAAGGTGGTCGGCGACATTCTCAATGAGTACGTCAAAGGCGACATGGAGCACTACGGCATTCCCGGTGGCCCTGTTCACGATGCCACCGTAGTTGCTTACCTGCTCAAGCCCTCGCTGTTCAGCGGTCGAGCGGTCAACGTGGTGGTAGACAGTCGTGAAGGCCCGACCTTCGGCCAGACTATCGTCGATTGGTACGACGGCCTGAAACAACCGAAAAACGCGTTCTGGGTTGAGAACGGCGATGCCCAGGGCTTTTTCGATCTGTTGACCGAACGTCTGGCGCGCCTTAAGTAAACCTGTGTCGGTCGGCGCTCGCCGGCCGGCTCTCAGTCTCGCTCGGGTTTTTCTGGGCCCCTGTGATCGGCCGGGTATTTTTCAAATACCTGGCTGATGAACGCTTGTGCGGCCTCAGTGCCCATTTCCTTGACCAACAGATCAATTCCGATAATCGCTAGCTCCTCAGGGCTGCCAGGGCTATAGGCGCTTTGGCCCTGAGGCCACTTGGCTTTGATGTCGGCTTGGAGCGTTACGGTGGTCATGAAAATCTCGCGAGGCTGAAAATACTGGGCAGGGCGCTGGAGCGCGGTTTCTGGCCACGCAGTTAATCATCTTGCAGGCTGTTTGGCACTGATACTTAGGCATGAGACGCTCAGGCGTTCGCTCGAACTGTGCGACACTCGCACCGTGTTTAACCATCGGGAACCACCGCGTGCAGATCGATTTGAATAACCCCGAGAGCCTCACACGGGATGCCGTGCGCCAATTGCTCGCCAGTGCCAGTGACGACGAACATGCCCAACTGCGGGTGACCAAGGCCGGCATAGGCTACATCTCATCCGGAAAGGCCGTGGGTGGGGTCGACATCGCAGGGTTGCTGTTTCGCTTGGAGACGTGGGCCAAAGGTTCCGGGTACGTCGGAAACGTGGCAGCCAGCGACGAAGTGTGGGTCACGCAGATTTTCAACGCGTTGAAGCAGAACTGGCCTACGCCGGCAGATGCCTACATCGATATCTACTGATTGCATTCATATCTGGTCACGATTGACCTGGCGAATGCCCCGCAAGAGTCAGGCAGACTTGCCCCTTGACGGTTTACGTCTTGAAACCAAATCGTAAGACCGCTGTCGCACGATCTCTGTCCATTTTTTATCATAGGAGGCTTCATGCCTTGGAAGCTCGCATCATTCGGTACTTTGTTGGCGGCACTCGCACTGGCGGGTTGCAGCACCTCGGGTACCTCTGAGCCGGCCAAAGATGCCGTGGCCGACGCCGGCCATAGCCGCTGTGAGGCGAAGGCCGCCGAATTTGCGATTGGCCAGAAAGCCTCTGCGCAACTGCTTGAGCAGGCACGCGCGCGATCCGGTGCGCAGAATGCGCGGATCCTCAAGCCCAACGATATGATCACCCTGGAATATCGCTCCGACCGCCTGAACCTGAATACCGATGACAACCTGGTGATCACTCGGGTTAATTGCGGCTGATCGTCATCGACCTTCGCAGCGCCCATAAAAAACCCCGTCACATGGACGGGGTTTTTTTAGCTCAGCGGAGAATTACTCGCCGCGAACCTGTGCAGCTTGCATACCCTTTTGGCCTTTCTCAGCCACGAAGGAAACGGTTTGGCCTTCTTTCAGGCTTTTGAAACCGTCGCTTTCGATAGCTTTGAAGTGTACGAACAGGTCGTCACCGCCACCTTGAGGAGTGATGAAGCCGAAGCCTTTTTCATCGTTGAACCATTTAACGGTGCCGGTTTGGCGATTAGACATGGTGTATCTCCAAGAAACATATATTTTCAGTAGTGCTGTGCTGCTCAGGCCAACTGGGCACACCGGGCTATCATAGTCGAAATGTTCGGCTTGGGAGCCCCCCCAAGGCATTGTTTGCTAATCAATAGCGTTGCGTTTAGCCCTTTGACTGGCTGAAAGCCCCGGTCTACGGGGCTTTGATGCAAAACATAAGGGTGTAAAAAAAGCCGTAAAAGCTGCGTATTTTGTGAGAAACGAGGCATTTCAGGCCGTTTTTTCAGGCAAATAGCCGTCTGATCGGGCGGCGATATTACTTTTTCTTCACGACTTTGCAGGACGAAATAGCCGCCACCGCTTTGTTTTTAAGCTCCGGGCTGGCGTTCTGGTTAGTCATGAGTTCTTTGATTTCTGCAGTACTCAATTCCGCGTTGATTTTGTCCGCGCCACATTCGCAATGGGCCTTGGCGGTCTTGGCGTCCACGTTCTGGCTGGCTGCGGCGCTGCAGTCGCTGACAAAGCTTTCACGGGCACCGGCTGGCCAGTTAGACGGGGCTGCGGCCTGAGCGCCGAAGGAAAGAACAGTCAGGGAGGCGGCGAGAGCGAGGGTCGAGGTAAAACGCATCATGGGATGCTCCTATGGGTCGAGGACGAACGGCGATTCTCAGTGGCTTTGAGGCGCCGCGTACAGCTCAAGTTCACTTTTGCAGCTATAAAGCCTGGAAATCTGCATTACCGGCGGCGGCGGCTCTGCGATGACCGTTCATCTGTGCTAGCATCGACGCCCTGGCTATTTCCCGGTGTGCCAAAGGCCGCCTTGCCACGTTACTTTTGTTCACTCCAGTCACTCTGGTTCGATGATCGGTTGGCCGAAAGGCTCCTGCCGCTGTAAGGCAGGCGTTCAGAAATGAACGGCCTGATATTGGATCTTGTACTGGCTCATCCCAACCCACGTGACCTTTGGTAGGGGTCACCACTAGGAGAGGAGGCGCCATGCCAACTATTACTCTTCCCGACGGCAGTCAGCGTTCATTCGATCATCCGGTTTCGGTAGCCGAAGTCGCCGCGTCGATTGGCGCAGGCCTGGCCAAGGCCACCGTGGCCGGCAAGGTCGACGGCAAACTGGTCGATGCCAGCGACCTGATCACCAGCGATGCCAGCCTGCAAATCATCACGCCCAAGGACCAAGAGGGGCTGGAGATCATTCGCCACTCCTGTGCGCACTTGATTGGCCATGCGGTCAAACAACTGTACCCGACTGCAAAAATGGTGATCGGCCCAGTCATTGAAGAAGGCTTTTATTACGATATCGCCTACGAGCGTCCTTTTACTCCGGATGACCTCGCGGCCATCGAACAGCGCATGCACGCCCTGATCGAAAAAGACTACGACGTGATCAAGAAGGTCACGCCGCGCGCCGAAGTGATCGATGTGTTCACCGCCCGCGGCGAAGATTACAAGCTGCGTCTGGTCGAAGACATGCCGGACGAGCAGGCCATGGGCCTGTACTACCACGAAGAATACGTGGACATGTGCCGTGGTCCGCACGTGCCGAACACGCGCTTCCTCAAGTCGTTCAAATTGACCAAGTTGTCCGGCGCCTATTGGCGCGGCGACGCCAAGAATGAGCAGCTGCAGCGTATCTACGGTACTGCCTGGGCTGACAAGAAGCAGCTGGCCGCTTATATCCAGCGTATCGAAGAAGCCGAAAAACGCGATCACCGCAAGATCGGCAAGCGCCTGAACCTGTTTCACCTCCAGGAAGAAGCGCCGGGCATGGTGTTCTGGCACCCGAATGGCTGGACCTTGTACCAGGTGCTTGAGCAATACATGCGCAAGGTTCAGCGCGAAAACGGCTACCTGGAGATCAAGACTCCGCAGGTCGTTGATCGCAGCCTGTGGGAGAAATCCGGGCACTGGGCCAACTACGCCGACAACATGTTCACCACGCAATCGGAAAACCGCGACTACGCCATCAAGCCGATGAATTGCCCGTGCCACGTGCAGGTGTTCAACCAAGGCCTGAAGAGCTACCGCGAGTTGCCGATGCGCCTGGCCGAGTTCGGTGCCTGCCACCGCAACGAGCCATCGGGTGCGCTGCACGGCATTATGCGCGTGCGTGGCTTCACACAGGACGACGCCCACATCTTCTGCACCGAAGAGCAGATGCAGGCTGAGTCGGCTGCGTTTATCAAGCTGACCATGGATGTCTATCGCGATTTCGGCTTTACCGAAGTCGAGATGAAGCTGTCCACTCGTCCGGAAAAGCGCGTCGGCTCCGACGAATTGTGGGATCGCGCCGAAGCTGCACTGGCCGCAGCGCTCGACAGCGCGGGTCTCGCGTACGATCTGCAGCCGGGCGAGGGCGCCTTCTACGGGCCCAAGATTGAATTTTCGCTGAAAGATTGCCTTGGCCGTGTCTGGCAATGTGGTACCTTGCAGCTCGATTTTAACCTGCCGATCCGTCTGGGAGCCGAATACGTCTCCGAAGACAACAGCCGTAAGCACCCGGTCATGCTGCACCGGGCGATCCTCGGTTCGTTCGAGCGGTTCGTCGGAATCCTGATCGAGCACTACGAGGGTGCATTCCCTGCGTGGCTGGCTCCAACCCAGGCAGTGATCATGAATATCACTGATAAACAGGCAGATTTTGCCGCTGAAGTTGAAAAAACTCTCAACGAAAGCGGATTTCGTGCCAAGTCCGACTTGAGAAATGAAAAGATCGGCTTTAAAATCCGCGAGCATACTTTGCTCAAGGTTCCCTATCTTTTGGTTATCGGAGATCGGGAAGTCGAGATGCAGACTGTCGCTGTGCGTACTCGTGAAGGTGCTGACCTGGGCTCGATGCCCGTCGCCCAGTTCGCTGAGTTCCTCGCGCAAGCGGTTTCCCGGCGTGGTCGCCCAGATTCGGAGTAATTATTATTAAGCGTGAAATGAGACAAGATAAACGAGCTGCACCGAAAGCCCCGATCAACGAGAATATCTCGGCACGCGAGGTTCGGTTAATTGGCGCTGACGGCGAGCAGATTGGCATCGTCTCGATTGATGAAGCGCTTCGTATCGCTGAAGAGTCCAAGTTGGACCTGGTGGAAATTTCCGCCGACGCAGTCCCGCCTGTTTGCCGGGTGATGGACTACGGCAAATCGATCTTCGAAAAGAAGAAGCAGATTGCTGCAGCGAAGAAGAACCAGAAGCAGATTCAAGTAAAAGAAATCAAGTTTCGTCCAGGGACGGAGGAAGGGGATTACCAGGTAAAACTGCGCAACCTGGTACGTTTCCTGAGTGATGGGGACAGGGCCAAGGTATCCTTGCGATTCCGCGGCCGTGAGATGGCCCACCAGGAGCTGGGGATGGAACTCCTCAAGCGGGTTGAAGCTGACCTGCTCGAGTACGGTTCGGTCGAACAGCATCCTAAGATGGAAGGACGCCAGCTGATCATGGTCATCGCCCCGAAAAAGAAGAAGTAATCAACAGGGCACGGCAGGCCTTCTGATTATGTTTATCAACTGAATGCGGAGTATCCGAACATGCCAAAGATGAAGACTAAAAGTGGTGCTGCTAAGCGGTTTCTGAAAACTGCTAACGGTATCAAGCACAAGCACGCTTTCAAGAGCCACATCCTGACCAAAATGTCGACCAAGCGTAAGCGTCAACTGCGCGGTAGCAGCTTGCTGCATCCGTCTGACGTGGCAAAAGTCGAGCGCATGCTGCGCCTTCGTTAATTTTTGGATCAAGAATAGAGGAAGTAACTCATGGCTCGTGTAAAGCGTGGCGTCATTGCCCGTAAACGTCACAAAAAAATTCTGAAACTTGCTAAAGGCTACTACGGCGCGCGTTCACGCGTATTCCGTGTTGCCAAGCAAGCGGTAATCAAGGCAGGCCAATACGCCTACCGTGACCGTCGTCAGAAAAAACGTCAGTTCCGCGCTCTGTGGATCGCTCGTATCAACGCTGGTGCTCGTGTTAACGGTCTGTCCTACAGCCGTTTCATCGCCGGTCTGAAAAAAGCGTCCATCGAGATCGACCGTAAGGTTCTGGCTGATCTGGCAGTGAACGAAAAAGCGGCGTTTGCTGCGATTGTCGAGAAAGCTAAAGCCACCTTGGCTTAAGTACCCCCGACAGTCACCTTGGGTTGCTCCTGCAGCCCAAGGTGTTAAACGTCATAAATAGGGGAAGAGCCTTCAAGCTCTTCCCCTATTTTGTATCTGGAGTCTGTACATGGAAAACCTGGACGCGCTCGTCGCTCAAGCTCTCGAGGCTGTGCAAAGCGCTGAAGATATCAATGCCCTGGAGCAAATCCGGGTTCACTACCTTGGCAAAAAGGGTGAATTGACTCAGGTGATGAAGACCCTGGGGAATTTGCCGGCGCAAGAACGTCCGCAAGTCGGTGCGCTGATTAACGTCGCCAAGGAGCGTGTCACAGAGGTTCTCAATGCGCGCAAGGCGTCGCTCGAGGAGGCCGATCTTGCGGCCAAGCTCGCCGCCGAGTCCATTGACGTTACCTTGCCTGGTCGTGGTCAGGCCTCGGGCGGTCTGCATCCGATTACCCGGACTCTGGAACGTATCGAACAGTTCTTCACCCATATCGGCTACGGCATTGCCGAAGGCCCCGAGGTCGAAGACGACTATCACAACTTCGAAGCGCTCAACATCCCAGGCCATCACCCGGCCCGGTCGATGCATGACACCTTCTATTTCAATGCCAACATGCTGCTGCGCACCCATACCTCGCCGGTACAGGTCCGCACCATGGAAGCGAACAAGCCGCCGATCCGCATCGTCTGCCCAGGCCGTGTGTACCGCAGCGACTCCGATATCACCCACTCGCCGATGTTCCATCAGGTCGAAGGCCTGCTGGTAGATCGCGATATCAACTTCGCCGACCTTAAAGGCACCATCGAAGAATTCCTGCGGGTGTTCTTCGAGAAAGAACTGGCGGTGCGTTTCCGCCCATCGTTCTTCCCGTTCACCGAGCCTTCCGCTGAAGTCGACATGGAATGCGTGATGTGCAGCGGCAAAGGCTGTCGCGTATGCAAGCAGACCGGTTGGCTGGAAGTCATGGGCTGCGGCATGGTTCACCCGAATGTGTTGCGCATGTCCGGGATCGACCCGGAGGAGTTCTCGGGCTTTGCCTTCGGCATGGGCGTAGAGCGCCTGGCTATGCTGCGTTACGGCGTGAACGACTTGCGTCTGTTCTTCGACAACGACTTGCGGTTCCTCGCGCAATTTCGCTAGTCGTAACGAATCTTTAGGAGAGCAGGATGAAATTCAGTGAACAATGGCTGCGTGGCTGGGTAAGCCCGCAGGTAAGTCGCGACGAGCTGGTCGCTCGTCTGTCGATGGCCGGTCTTGAGGTCGATAGCGTTACGCCGGCCGCCGGTGTTTTCAGTGGCGTGGTAGTGGGTGAGGTGCTGAGCACCGAGCAACACCCCGATGCTGATAAATTACGTGTATGCCAGGTCAGCAATGGCGCCGAAACGTTCCAGGTCGTGTGCGGAGCGCCCAACGTGCGCCCGGGCCTGAAGATTCCGTTTGCCATGATCGGCGCCCAGCTGCCGGGCGACTTCAAAATCAAGAAGGCCAAACTGCGTGGTGTTGAGTCCAACGGCATGCTGTGCTCCCAGGCTGAGCTGCAGGTAGGCGAGGGCAATGACGGCTTGATGGAGCTGCCGGCCGATGCGCCGGTGGGCCAGGACATTCGTGTCTATCTGGAGCTGGAAGACGCCAGCATCGAGGTCGACCTGACTCCCAACCGTGGTGACTGCCTGTCCCTGGCGGGGCTGGCGCGTGAAGTAGGCGCGTTGTACAACGCTCCAGTCACTCGCCCAGTGGTCGCCGCAGTGGCTGCGGTGCACGATGAAGTGCGGCCGATCGAAGTGCTGGCTCCAAACGCCTGCCCGCGCTACCTGGGTCGCGTGATCCGTAACGTCGACCTGTCCAGGCCTACCCCGCTGTGGATGGTTGAGCGCCTGCGTCGCGCGGACGTGCGCAGCATCGATGCTGCCGTCGACATCACCAACTATGTGATGTTGGAGCTGGGCCAACCGCTGCATGCGTTCGATCTCGCCGAAATCAACGGTGGCATTCGCGTACGCATGGCCGAAGAAGGCGAAAAGCTGGTACTGCTCGACGGCCAGGAAGTGGCCTTGCGCGCCGATACCCTGGTGATCGCCGACCATTCCCGCGCCCTGGCGATTGCCGGCGTGATGGGTGGCGAGCACAGCGGTGTGTCCGCGACCACCCGTGACGTGTTCCTTGAAAGCGCATTCTTCGACCAGATTGCCATCGCCGGCAAGGCCCGTTCCTATGGCCTGCACACCGATGCATCACACCGCTACGAGCGTGGCGTGGACTGGAAGCTGGCCCGCGAGGCCATGGAGCGCGCCACTGGCCTGTTGCTGGAAATCACCGGTGGCGAAGCTGGTCCGATCACCGAAACCGTCAACGAGCAGTACCTGCCGTCCGTTGCGCCGATCACCCTGCGCGCCAAAAGTGTCGAGCAGATGCTTGGCCTGGTGATCGCACCGGCTGAAATCGAACAGCTGTTGTCTGCTCTCGGCCTGGGTATTTCTTCGAGTGGGGAAGGACAGTGGCACGTTGAAGTGCCAAGTCATCGCTTCGATATCAGCCTGGAAGTCGACTTGATTGAAGAGCTGGCGCGCTTGTACGGCTACAACCGCCTGCCGGTTCGTTATCCGCAAGCGCGCCTGGCACCGCAACCCAAGGCCGAAGCGCGTGCGCATCTGCCTGAGCTGCGTCGCTTGTTGGTGGCTCGTGGTTATCAGGAGGCAGTGACCTATAGCTTCATCGATCCGAAGCAGTTCGAACTGTTCAACCCTGGCGTCGAGCCGCTGCTGCTGGCCAACCCTATTTCCAACGACATGGCGGCCATGCGCTCTTCGCTGTGGCCAGGCCTGGTGAAAGCGCTTTCTCATAACCTGAACCGTCAGCAAGACCGCGTGCGCATGTTCGAAAGCGGCCTGCGCTTCGTCGGCCAACTGGACGGCCTCAAGCAAGAGCCGATGTTGGCGGGTGTTGTATGCGGTAGTCGCTTGCCCGAAGGCTGGGCGCAAGGCCGCGACGCGGTAGATTTCTTCGACGTCAAGGCTGATGTGGAAGCGGTGTTGGGCTTCGCCGGTGCACTGGACGCTTTCACGTTTGTGCCGGGCAGCCACCCAGCGTTGCACCCTGGCCAGACCGCTCGCATCGGACGCGAAGGGCGCCTGGTGGGCTTCATTGGTGCTCTGCATCCTGAATTGTCGAAAACCCTCGGTCTCGACCGTCCGGTCTTTGTTTTCGAATTGGTATTGGCTGAAGTGGCTGCAGGCAAGATGCCCAAATTCAGCGAGTTGTCGCGCTTCCCTGAAGTGCGCCGTGACCTGGCGCTGATCGCCGATCGTGGAGTGCCCGCCACTGCCGTTATGGAGGTAATCCGTGAAAATGCAGGGGAATGGCTGACGGACCTCAGGCTATTTGACGTCTATCAGGGTAAAGGTATTGATCCGCATAGAAAAAGCCTTGCGGTCGGCTTGACCTGGCAGCATCCATCGCGCACTCTTAATGACGATGAGGTGAATGCCACGACACAAAATATCCTCACCTCGCTTGAACAAAGGTTAAACGCCACGTTAAGGAAGTGACGTATGGGGGCTTTGACGAAAGCTGAGATGGCGGAACGTCTGTACGAAGAGCTGGGTCTTAACAAGCGCGAGGCCAAGGAATTGGTCGAGCTGTTTTTTGAAGAGATCCGTCACGCTCTGGAAGACAACGAACAGGTCAAATTGTCCGGTTTCGGCAATTTTGACCTGCGGGACAAACGCCAGCGGCCTGGCCGCAATCCAAAAACGGGAGAAGAAATCCCGATCACGGCTCGCCGTGTGGTCACCTTTCGTCCAGGGCAGAAGTTGAAGGCCCGAGTTGAGGCTTATGCTGGAACCAAGTCATAACGACGAGCTACCCGTCATCCCAGGCAAGCGCTACTTCACCATCGGTGAAGTCAGCGAGTTATGTGCGGTTAAACCGCACGTGCTGCGCTATTGGGAGCAGGAGTTTCCTCAACTCAACCCCGTCAAACGCACCGGGAACCGTCGGTATTATCAGCGCCAGGATGTGCTGATGATCCGACAGATCCGCGCATTGCTGTACGACCAGGGATTCACCATCAGCGGTGCGCGCCAGCGCATGTCCGGTGATGAAGCCAAAGACGACACCACTCAGTACAAGCAATTGATCCGCCAGATGATCTCCGAGCTCGAAGATGTGCTGGTGGTTTTGAAGAAATAAATCCGGCTTTTAAAATACTTCCACATTTCAAAAGCTTGCGGTATATTCCTGATCGCTTCCTTGCGAAGCAAACCCAGTAACACGCCTAGTCGGGGCGTAGCGCAGTCCGGTAGCGCACTAGCATGGGGTGCTAGGGGTCGAGTGTTCGAATCACTCCGTCCCGACCATATTATTCAATGACTTAGCCGAACTGTAGCCAGTTCGGCTTTTCCATGCGTAGGGACTTTTGCGGGGGATCATCCCAATTTCCTCCTTAAGATGGTCAGCGCTGGCCCGCGAGAGTCGGTTGCCGACACTTTGTTAGCAGCCTCAATCAGATGCTGCTGTAGTGGTCTAATGAAACCGGACACCCATTTAGGCGAGAATGCTCGCCAGATCGAGGTGTCAGATGACCAAACAACGCCGCTCCTTTACTCCTGAATTCAAGCGCGAGGCTGCCGACCTTGTGCTCAAACAAAACTACAGCTACATCGAAGCCAGCCGTTCGCTCGGCATTGGTGAGTCGGCATTGCGTCGCTGGGTTGACCAGATTCAGAAAGAACATAAAGGCGTCACCCCGCAGAGCAAGGCACTGACTCCGGAACAGCAAAAAATTCAGGAGCTGGAAGCCCGGATTGCTCGGCTTGAGCGAGAGAAATCAATACTAAAAAAGGCTACCGCGCTCTTGATGTCGGAAGATCACGAGCGTTCGCGCTGATTGACCAGTTGAGGGCACATGAGCCGGTTGATTGGCTGTGCAAGGTGTTTGACGTCACTCGCTGGTGTTACTACGCCCAGCGCCTGCGGCGCCGCACGCCGGATGTTGAACGGCTTCGATTGCGGAGTCGCGTCAGTGAGCTGTTCTCGCAAAGTCGCAGCTCTGCGGGCAGTCGCAGCATCCTGTCACTGATGCGTGAAGACGGTGAGCAACTCGGTCGATTCAAAGTGCGTAGCTTGATGCGCGAGCTTGATTTAGTCAGCAAACAACCCGGCTCCCATGCCTACAAACGAGCAACAGTAGAAAGACTGGATATCCCGAACACATTGAACCGCGAGTTCGGCGTGCCTGCGCCCAATCAAGTCTGGTGCGGCGATATCACCTACATTTGGGCGCAAGGAAAGTGGCATTACCTGGCTGTCGTCCTGGATCTTTGTACGCGTCGGATCGTGGGCTGGGCGCTGTCGGAAAAGCCAGACGCTGAACTGGTGATCAAAGCGCTGGATATGGCTTACGAGCTGCGTGGCAGGCCTTCGGATCTGCTATTCCACTCTGACCAGGGATCGCAATATGCAAGCCGACTCTTTCGCCAGCGGTTATGGCGATACCGCATGCGCCAAAGCATGAGTCGACGAGGAAACTGCTGGGATAACGCACCGATGGAGCGCGTATTTCGCAGCTTGAAAACAGAATGGATACCGACCGTGGGCTATCGAACTGCGCAGGAAGCACAGCGCGATATCAGCCATTTTTTGATGCATCGGTACAACTGGATTCGGCCTCATCAATTCAACGATGGGTTGGCACCAGCGCGGGCCGAGGAAAAACTTAACGTCGTGTCCGGGATTAGTTGACCACTACACTCTGGTCTACAACGCGGTACCAGCGGGTTACTTTGGTTCAAAGAAATCGCTGATATGGTCGTCCATCTTGGGCAGAGCGGAATTCATATTGATAGCACCTTTGTTCCTGACGGTAGCGTGGGAATACATTGGGCAAAGCATTGGAAGACCGCTGAGTTAGAAAACGTTTACAGCCCACGAATCAAATACGAACACAACTACCCAGATTATTTCCCGCAAGCCCTGTCGAACCCTCAAGAGTCAAACTGCTATCCAGAGTCCGCCCTGGGGGAGTTTCGGAGGTGGTTCCGTGAGGTATACATAGGCGCTGGCAAGTTTGAGGCGTACCTGACAACGAAGGTCAAAGCCAAGGCTCTGCCGATATCTGTAGCTCAGTTAGCCATTTCTTCGTACGCAAATCAGCAGCTTCTCAAGTAATAGGCTTTTTCGCTGTATAGAGCTCGGCCCGGCCTCGCGCCGGGTTTCTTGTCTCTGCCTACCGCTTCCCCGCCTGCTGATACACAGAGCTTCGCTCGCGTTTGCCGACAGCCAGCACCAGGATGACAATTCGCTCGTCCTCAACGCGGTACACAAGTCGGTAGCCGGCGCCGCGCAATTTGATCTTGTAGCAGTCCTTCATGCCATGAAGCGCATCGCCTGGTACTCGCGGGCCGGACTGCCGCTCCTGGAGCTTTTTCAGAAACTGGAGGCGTATTGTTCCGTCGAGTTTACGCAACTCCTTCAGTGCCTTCGGATCCCACTCAACCTCGTACTCAGCGGCCATTGGCGATATCTGCCTCTGCCTCGCCAATCAGATCGTCCAGAGATACCCGAACAGGTGTTTCTTTAGCATCGAGCCGAGCCTTGACCAGTTGGACCAGCTCCAGTTCGTCCAGGCGCTCAACCATCGCCTCGTAGACGTTTGCTGGAACCATGTAGCCCATAACGCGGTTGTGGTTCAGCACAGCCACAGGCATGCCGTTGGCGCCGCTCAAGACGGAGGAGGGTTTCTTCTTGAGTTCAGATACGCTGACGGCCACATCAGCCAGAATATTTTGCATAGATAAGACTCCTAGATAGGTCTTTATTCTGGTCTTTTTGTCATGGTGTGGCAAGCGCCTGCTATGTGCTCAGTACATGCTCGGGCACTTGTAGAGGCTAATCGCTGAGCTGTCTAGGCTGGTGCTACCGACTATATATAGCGTTTGAATGTTGGCCTTCTGTGCAATAAAGCCTTCACAGGAGTAGCTGCACATCATGATCCTGGCAGTGAAGCAAATGTTCTGCAGCCTCAGCTTGTACAGGTCTTGAGGCCAAGTCATGCAGTCGTAATCACCGCCAATGGGGCAGGTGACTCTCTCAAGTCCGCCAGAGGTCAAGACTGTTGACCCTGCCAGGTTATCAATATCTTCATATCCCCACGCCGCCTGGCTCAGCCCAGCAATGATCAGCGGCAAATGAAAAAGAAGCGCGATCTGTTTGCTGAGCTGATGCAAGGCGTAAACGAGATGGGCGAGCACCGGCAAGGGAAGATCACACTTCGACAGTACGAAGTTGAGGCTCTTGCGCCTCCAGAGGTGACGGCTGCTGAGATCGTTTCCATCCGTGAGAACCTTCACATGTCGCAGCCGGTTTTCGCCCGGCAAATCAGGACTAGCCCTGACACGCTGAAGAACTGGGAGCAATCGAAGTCAAAGCCAAATGCCCAGGCGGCGCTGCTGATTAAGTTGGTTCAGCGCTTCCCTGACATGGTTGAGCGACTCAACGCCGTTTGAAACGATGATTACCTTGAAGCCCGGCCAAGTGCCGGGCTTTCTGCATCCGGCTCAAGGCTTTTCAGCGTTGGCCTTCTCAAGCAGGGCGGCTATGCCCTCAAGCAGAACCAAGTCCGACTCCTTGAGTCTTCCCTTCGCCGCAGCCCTGGCGAGTTTCTCGATAACCGCAACTGCCCGCGGCGTGGCCTTGTCCTGAAGGGCCTGGTAAGCAGACGCCGCCTCTCGCACCACATCCTGACGGATGTACTCACCCTCGATCAATGCCGGCCCGTGCCCATTCGGGTTGACCAGCACACCAGGCGTGAGCCCGATTTTCTGCTCGAGGTTGAGCGCCGCTTTCTCACCCAATGAGCGGTGCCCATTGAGGATCTGTGACAAATACGAAGCGTCCAGATCGTGCTGGTCGGCGAAGTCTTTCTGGCTGAGTGGGCCGATGACGCGCCGCAGCGCGTCGACCCGAAGAGTTTTGATATCCATAGGCGATAGTGTCCCTGCGTTAGCAAACAGTAAAATATAAAATGCTATTTCTATCTAAATTAGCAAAATGTAATCTTAGCTTCTTTCGGAGACTAACATGACGCTACTCGAACTCATCCGGTCCCTCGACACACCTTTCGGTGGAGTCGGTGGCCAAGCGCAGCGGCACCAGCGCCGGGAACTTTAAACAGATCGCCCATGGCTTTCGCCGGGCAGGCCCAGACCTCGCCATCAATCTTGAGCGGGAGTCGAGCAGGGCGGTTACCTGTGAAGAGTTCCTGTCCGAACGACGAATCGCACCGCCCAAACCTGGAGCAATTTCTCCACATTCTGGTGCACAGCAAGAACGTTGAACCGCTGGATCACCTGGTCAACACATTGGGCTACCCGGCACTTTCCTGCACACAGATGGCGCCTCTGCTGAGCCATTTGGTAGCACATTCGATCTTCAATCAATCCGGCCATGGCGATCGCATTTCCATGCTGCCTGCCAAATCAAACACTTAAGCAGTGCCCATCGCACCTGGCACACATTCTGCTCTGTTTGTATTCGTGGATAATTGGATACAAAAAGTCAAAAGGTGCTGCCAATGCAATTTGCTCCCGTTTACGGTGATCGTCAGCCGCTGACTGCCGAGGAGGAGGCCTATAACTTCCTGCTCGATGCGATCTGCGGCGGACGCTATCGCAAAGGTGATCGGTTGATTGCCGAAGACATTGCCAGCGAGATCGGCATGAGCCGCATGCCGGTGCGCGAGGCGTTTCGCCGTCTGGATGCTCAAGGCCTGGTGACCTTGCGTCCCAACCGGGGTGCGATTGTCAGTGGCCTGGACATTGACGAGTTGCACGAGGTTTTCGAAATGCGCAGTGCCCTCGAAGGCCTCGCGGTGCGTGTGGCGGTCGGGCGCATCGGCGAGCGTCAATTGGCGGCGCTGGAGCGTCTGCTGGATGAAATGGATGACTACCGCGATGAAAGCGCCGAGTGGGTCAGCCGACATCGCGCCTTCCACGAGTACTTGTGCAGCCTCAGCGGCCGGCCGCGGTTGATGAAGCAGATTTCGGCGTTGTATTCCCTGGTCGAAGCGCCAATGCGGTTGTGGCTGCAGCACGGTGAAAAGCCCCTCAGCGCGCGCCAGGAGCACTCAGTGATCCTGGAAGCGATCCGTGCCGGCGATGCGGCCCGCGCTGAGGCGGTGGTGCGTGAGCACATCGAAGGCACTGTGCCGGCGCTGATCCAATTCCTGCAAACAGAACAATAAGATCCATTGTGTTTTGACGTTGAGTCCTGCCCCGTTTTTCAACGAACTGGAGTGTCTGGTCATGCATAAACACCGCGCCTTGCTGGTGGCTGTCTCCCTCGGTCTGTGCACGCAATGGGCCGTCGCCGCGCCCCAAGTGCCGGAGCGCTTGCGCAACGTCGATAAACTCACTTATTGCTCGGGGATGGATTCCCCGCCGCTGGTGTCCTTCGATGAGTCCCAGAAACCGCGTGGCCTTACCGTCGACCTGGGCCTGGAAATCGCCAAGCGCCTGGGCGACAAGCAGGTGCAATGGAAGGTGATTCCGTTCTCCGGCCTGGTGCCGGCGTTACTCGCCCAGCAATGCGACATGATTGTCGACCAGCTGTTCGACAAACCCGAGCGGCGGCAAGTGATCGACATCGTCAACTACATGTACTCCAGCCAGTCGGTGGTGGTGCCCAAGGGCAACCCCAAGGGCATCAAGACCCTGGATGAGCTGTCCGGCCACAAGGTCGCGGTGCTTAACGGCTCCACCATCAAGACCCTGCTGGACACGCAGAACGACAGCCTGGCCAAGGCCGGCAAGCCGCCGATGAAACTGGTGGTCTACAACACCGACACCGATGCCTTCCAGGCCCTGCGCATCAGCCAGGTCGACGCTTACGGCACCACCGTGGAAACCGCCGGTTATTACGCAGCGATGGCGCCGGACCTGTTCCAGGAGGGCGTGCCCGCGTTCAGTCGCATCCTCACGGGCCTGGGCATGCGCAAGGATGACCCGCAACTGACGGCGGCCGTGCATCAGGTGATCAGCGACATGCGCAGCGATGGCAGCTATGCGCAGTTGCTGAATAAATGGCATGTCAGCAGCGACACACTCGACTGAGGTCCGGCGCGATGAACTTCAATTGGGATGTGTTCTGGCAGTACCTGTTACAGCCCAGCGGGGTGTACCTCACCGGGCTCTGGCTGACCTGCCTGATCAGTGTGCTGGCGATGCTGCTGGGCTGTGTGCTTGGCCTGGCGGCGGCGCTGCTGCGCCTGTCGAAAAACCCGCTGCTGCACCTGCCGGTGCGCTTTTACGTGTGGCTGATGCGCGGCACGCCGTTGCTGGTGCAGATCGTGTTTCTCTACACCGCGCTGGCGGCCGGCGGGATTTTCCGTTTTGAGGACATCGAGCTGTTCGGCCTGGTAGTGCCCGGCAATATCCAGGCGGCGATCATTGCCCTGGGCCTGAACGAAGGCGCGTATATGGCCGAGATCATTCGCGCCGGCATCGGCGCGGTCGACAAAGGTCAGTACGAAGCCGGACGTTCCCTGGGCATGGGTTTCGCCAAGTTGATGCGGCGCATCGTGCTGCCCCAGGCGTTTCGCGTGATCGTGCCGCCGCTGGGCAACGAGTTCAACGTGATGCTCAAGAACACCACCCTGGTCAGCGTGATCGGTGTGCAGGAACTGCTGCTCAGCACCCAGATGATCACCTCGGCGACCTTTCGCGTATTTGAGCTGTACCTGGTGGTCGCGTTGTACTTCCTGACGCTGACCACGCTGTGGGGCTTTTTTCAGCGCTGGCTTGAAGTCCGCTTCAGCCAGTCCGACCGGCCATCGGCGCCCCCGCCGGCCGCCAGCCGCATGTTCGGTCGCAGCACCCTGAAACTGCTGAGGGGACGTTAACCATGGCGCATCAAAGTGAAGAGCTGATCATCGAAGCGCTGAACATCCACAAATCGTTCGGCGCGTTGCAGATTCTCAAGGGCATCTCCCTGCAAGTGCGGCGCGGCGAAGTGGTGGTGCTGATCGGCGCCTCCGGTTCCGGCAAGACCACCTTTATCCGCTGCATTAATCTGCTGGAGGACATCCAGGGCGGGCGCATCCGCGTCAACGGCCGCGCCATGGGTTACCGCGAGCGCAGCGACGGCAGCCTGGTGCGCGATTCGGAGCGCAACATCGCCCGCCAGCGTCGTGACATCGGCATGGTATTCCAGCGCTTCAACCTGTTCCCCCATATGACCGCGCTGGAAAACATCATCGAGGCGCCGATCCAGGTGCTGGGTACCCCGCGTGCCGAGGCGTTGGAACAGGCGCGCGGTTTGCTCGCGCGCGTCGGCCTGGCGGACAAGGCCAACCATTACCCGTCGATGCTCTCCGGCGGCCAGCAGCAACGGGTGGCGATCGCCCGTGCGCTGGCGATGAAACCCCAGGCGATGCTGTTCGACGAACCCACCAGCGCCCTCGACCCGGAAACCGTCGGCGAAGTGCTGCAGGTGATGAAAGAACTGGCCGAGGAGGGCATGACCATGGTGGTGGTCACCCACGAAATGGGCTTTGCCCGTGAAGTGGCCGACCGCGTGGTGGTGCTCGACCAGGGCGAGCTCATCGAGCAAGGGCCGCCGGAACAGATCTTCAGTCATCCCAGCCACCCGCGTACCCGAGCCTTTCTCAGTCGCGTGCTCTGAGCGCACGCCAATCCCTCTTATTCAAGAGCTTTTGCCATGTTGAACTTCTCTGCCCATGAATATCCCTATGCGTCGCAACGCCAAAGCGTGTTCGCCCGGCGCGGCATGGTCGCCGCGTCCCAGCCCCTGGCCGCCCAGGCCGGTATCGAAGTCATGCAACAGGGCGGCAATGCCATTGATGCGGCCATCGCCACGGCGGCGGCGCTTACCGTGGTGGAACCCACCGGCTGCGGCCTGGGCGGCGATGCGTTTGCGCTGGTCTGGTGCAAGGGCCAGCTGCACGGCCTGAATGGCAACGGCCACGCGCCGGCCGCGTTGAGCATCGAGGCGGTCAAGGGCGCAGGTCACGAGCGTATGCCGCTGTACGGTTGGACGCCGGTAACAGTGCCCGGCTGCCCCTCGGCCTGGGCGCAGCTGTCGCAACGCTTCGGCAAGCTGCCCTTCGACGCGCTGCTGCAACCGGCCATCCGCCTGGCACGGGACGGTTTCCCGCTGTCGCCGGTGGTCGCCCATCAATGGCAACTGGCTGTGAACGAATTCAGCCCCCATCGCGACCCGGTGCTCGATGCCTGGTTCGACACCTTCCTCATCGATGGGCGCGCGCCCAAGGCCGGGGAGATGTTCCGCAATCCGGGCCAAGCCCGCACGCTGGAGGAACTGGCCGCCACGCGCTGTGAAAGTCTGTATCGCGGCGCACTCGCCGAGCGCCTGGACGTGCATTCCCGTGCCACTGGCGGTTACCTGCGCGCCAGTGATCTGGAGGATTACCGTGCACAGTGGGTGGCCCCCATCCACATCAACTATCGCGGCGTCGACGTCTGGGAAATTCCACCCAGCGGCCAGGGCCTGGTCGCCCTGATGGCGCTGAAAATCCTTGAAGGCTTCCACTTCGATCACCGCGACAGCGCACAGACCTGGCATCGCCAGCTCGAAGCCATGAAGCTGGCCTACAGCGACGGCCTGCACTACATCACCGATCCACTGCACATGCGTATGGCGGTGGACGACCTGCTCAGCGACAGCTACAGCACCCGGCGTCGCGGGCAGATCGGCGAACAGGCGCAACCGCCCAAACCCGGCGACCCGCACGCCAGCGGCACCGTGTACCTGGCGACCGCCGACGCCGAAGGCAATATGGTCTCGTTTATCCAGAGCAACTACCACGGCTTCGGCTCGGGCGTTGTGCTGCCCGACAGCGGTATCGCCCTGCAGAACCGTGGCCAGGAATTCAGCCTCGACCCGGCCCACGCGAACTGCCTGGCCCCAGGCAAGAAAACCTTTCACACCATCATCCCTGGGTTTCTCACTCAAAACGGTCACGCCCTCGGGCCGTTCGGCGTGATGGGTGGCTACATGCAGCCCCAGGGCCACGTGCAAATGGTGATGAACCTGGTGGACTTCGGCCTCAACCCCCAGGCGGCCCTGGACGCGCCGCGCTGGCAATGGCTGGGCGACCTGAAGGTCGGCATCGAACACGGGGCCTCCCGCGAGTTGGCCAACGCCCTGTCGCGGCGCGGCCACCAGGTGCAGATCGCCAGTGACCTCACTGACTATGGGCGCGGCCAGATCATCCTGCGCGACCCTGTCAGTGGCGTACTCTGCGGCGGTACCGAACCGAGGGCGGATGCGCATATCGCGGTGTGGTGAGCCGAGCAGGGGCGGTACTGTCGCTGCCCCTGTTGTTTTGGAAGAAGTTGGTCGAAGCTGTCCCTTTTTTTCACCTCGCCTGTCATTCCAGGCAAGTGAACAAAATCGAGAGCTTCTCCAATGCCCGTTTTCCGACCCCTGCGCTTGCGCCCTTTGCTGAAACTGAGCCTGCTGGTGAGCCTGAGCACCAGCCCGTTGTTCGTCCCCGTCAGCTATGCCGAAGACAGCGCCGCGCGCCGCAGCTATCAGGTGCCGGCCGGCAGCCTGAGCGCGGCATTGACCCGGTTTGCAGGGCTGGCGGGCGTCAACCTGTCGGTGGACCCGGCGCTCGTCAGCGGGCGCAGCAGCGCCGGCCTGTCCGGCGAGTATGGCGTGGAGGAGGGCTTCGCGCGCCTGCTGCAAGGCTCCGGCCTGCAACTGCAACCCATGGGCGAGCAGGCCTACATGCTGGTGCCCCAGCCGGACGGCAGCAGCCTGGAACTGGCGCCCACCTCGATTCTCGGCACCACCGGCCTGTACGACGGCGACAGCTATGCCGGCGGCCAGGTGGCGCGACGTGGCTCCCAGGGGCTGCTGGGCACGCGGGACTTCATGGAGACCCCGTTCAGCATCACCACCTACACCCAGGAAGCGGTGAAAAACCAGCAGGCGCGCACCCTCGGCGACCTGATCGCCAGCGACCCTTCGGTGCGCGCCACCAACCCGGCCGGTGGACGCTACGAGCAATTCACCATCCGGGGGTTCAGCCTGTTCAACAGCGATGTGGCCTACAACGGCCTGTACGGCGTGCTGCCCACCTATAGCATCGACATGGAAATGGCCGACCGCGTCGATATCCTCAAAGGCCCGAGCCAGTTGATCAACGGCATCTCGCCGCGAGGCAGCGTCGGCGGTGGCATCAACGTGGTGCCCAAGCGTGCCACCGACAAGGACATCACCTCGCTCACCGGCACCTGGGCTTCCGACAGCCAGGCCGGCGGCGCGGTGGATGTGGGCCGGCGCTTCGGCGAGGACAATCAGTTCGGCCTGCGTTTCAACGGCGTGAAACAGTCCGGCGATACCGAATGGGACCACCAGAGCGTCGACCGCGAGATGGCGGTACTGGGCCTGGATTTTCGCGGCGAGCGCCTGCGCCTTTCCACCGATATCGGCCACACCGAGCGCGACACCGATGCGCCCCAGGAGCGCGTGCAAGTCGCCGCCGCCGCCCCGGTGCCCCGCGCCAGCGATGTAAGCCGCAACTATGCGCAATCCTGGAGCAAGGCACGCACCAACGACACGTTCGGCACGGTCAACGGCGAGTTCGACCTCAGCGATAACGTGATGCTCTACGGGGGTGTCGGCGCGCGCAAAAGCAATCACGATTTCCTGCGCCATGCGGTATCCGTCAGCAATGCGGCCGGCGCGTTCAGTGTGCAGCCGCGCGACTTCACCCGCGATGAAAACGTACGCACCGCCACAGCGGGCGTGCGCAACTGGTTCCACACCGGGCCGGTGACCCATGAGGTCAACCTGGCGGCCAGCTATTTCTATATGGACTTCACTAACGGCGGCGCGCGCTATGCGGCCGCGCCGAGCAACCTGTACGACCCGGTGCAAACGCCGACGCCGTCAACGCCTACGCGCCAGGACGCCAAGGTCTACACCGAGAACACGTTCAGCGGCCTGGCGTTGTCCGACACCCTGGGCTTTTTCGACGATCGCCTGCTGCTCACCCTGGGTGCGCGCTGGCAGCGGGTGAAGGTCGACGACTGGAGCGACGGCGTCAAAGGCGACACCGCTTACGACGAAGAAAAAATCTCGCCTTCGGGCGGCCTGCTGTTCAAGGCCACCGACAAATTGTCGCTGTACGCCAACTACATGGAAGGCCTGAGCCAGGGCAAGATCGCGCCGTCCACCTCGGTCAACGAAGACCAGATCTTCGCGCCGTTCATCAGCCGCCAGGTGGAAGTGGGCGCCAAGTACGACGCCGGTGCCTTCGCGGTGACCGCCGCCGTATTTCGCATCAAGCAGCCGGCCTACGAGACCAACGCCACCACCCGCGTATTCGGCCCCAACGGCAAGCGCCAGAACGACGGTGTGGAGCTGAGTGTGTTCGGCGAACCGCTCAAGGGCGTGCGCCTGCTGGGCGGCGTGATGTACATCGACAGCGAACTGAAAAACACCACCAACGGCACTTTCGACGGCAACCGTGCGCCGGCCACGCCCAAGTACAACGTCAACCTCGGTGCCGAGTGGGATGTGCCAATCCTCGAAGGCCTAACCCTGACCAGCCGCGGCATCCATTCCAGCTCGCAATACCTGGACCAGTCCAACGTCAAGGAAATCGACGCCTGGAACCGCATCGATGTCGGCGCGCGCTACGCATTCAAGGTGGATGACAAACACATCACCCTGCGCGCCAACGTGGAGAACGTCGCCGACAAACGCTACTGGAGCTCGGCGGGCGCCTCGGACGACAGCGAACCGGGGCTGACCCTCTCGACGCCGCGCACCTACCTGCTCTCTGCCACCGTCGATTTCTAAAGGCAGATCGGCATGGGGAAGCGGGCTTGCTCATCACAGCAAGCCCGTTCACCACAGCGTTATGTGTCAGCCTTTAAGCTTGTACAGCTACCCATGGCTGTCGAAGGCAAGTCGAATCGTCGCACCGGCTTCGTGCGCAATGCGCCAGCGCCTTTTCGAATTGCGGCCCAGGGGCAATTTGGATAGGGTGCATGCCTGCCCCTCAGGATACCCCCATGACCGAGCCCGCCCCCAAGACCCGTCGCGCACCCAAAGGTGAAAAACGCCGCGAAGCGCTGCTGGATGCGGCCTTGCAGGTGTTTTCCCTGGAAGGCTACAGCGGTGCGTCCGTGGCTCGGGTGGCAGCGATTGCGGGGCTGTCCGTGGCGGGTCTGCTGCACCACTTTCCCAGCAAGATTTCGCTGCTGATGGGCGTGTTGCAACGCCGCGATGAGGTCAACCAGCGCATTGCCGATCAAGTGCGCGCGGAAAAATCCCTGAGCGGTCTGCTCGGCAGCCTGCGGGCGATCAATCGTTCGAATGCTACGGCGCCGGGCGTGGTGCGCGCCTTTACGATCTTGAATGCCGAAAGCCTGCTCGATACGCAGCCTGCCTGGTCGTGGTTCCAGGAACGGTATGCGGGGATTCACGCACGGTTGCAAAACCAGTTCGCCGAGCTGGTTTCGGCGGGGGAGGTGCGCAGCGATGTAGACATCCCTGGGCTGGTGGAAGAAATCCTGGCCATGATGGATGGCCTGCAAATCCAATGGCTGCGGTTTCCCGCGCGCGTGGACCTGGTGGCGCGCTTCGATACCTACCTTACGCGGGTCGAAGCGGCCATCAGAACCTGAACCGAGCGCGGGTCACATGTGGGAGGGCGCAGGCCCACCCACACCCGGCCGCACTGGATCAGTTGCCCGCAGCGCTGCCCTGGCTGCTGTCATCACTCATGTCGTAGCCATCACCGTCGCTGGTGCCGCTGTCACCCTGGTTTTGATGCAGCACGCCGCCGGTCTTGACCGTCGATTCACGCAACGTCGAGTTCAGCGCCGAACGCGGCAGCGGGTTGCTGGTGCCGGTCGACAGTTCCTGGCGGAACGGGTTGACCAGCTTGGCGTTCAGGCGAATGTCCTGGGACGATGCGCCCACCGACAGGGTGAAGCTGTCGGCATCCACCACCCAGTGCTTGCTCGCCACGTCGTAGTAGGCCAGCGAGCGGTCATTGAGCTCGATGGTGACGCGCTTGCTCTCGCCCGGCTTGAGGAACACTTTTTTGTAGCCTTTGAGTTCCTTCAGCGCGCGTTCGACTTTCGGGTTGTTCTGGCCTACATACAACTGCGCGACTTCGGCACCGCCGACCTTGCCGGTGTTGGCCAGGTCGAACGAGACTTTGATCGGCGCACCGGCCACCGCCACCCCAGGCGTGACGCTGATATTGCTGTAGCCGAAGGTGGTGTACGACAAGCCATAGCCGAACGGATAGAGCGGCTTGATGCCTTTTTTCTCATAGCCGCGATAGCCCAGGAACAGGTCGTCCTTGTAGCTCATCCGGTCCAGTTTCTCCTGGTTGTCGAATGTGGGGAAGGTCGCGTAGATCGGGTTGTCTTCGATGTTACGCTCAATGCTGATCGGCAACTTGGCCGACGGGTTGACCTTGCCCAGCAGGATCTCCGCCAGCGCCTGGCCGCCGTTCTGCCCAGGGTAGAACGCATGCAGCGCAGCCGGCACCTGGTCGACCCAGTCACTCATCTTCAAGCCGGTGCCGCCGTGCAGGGTGACGACAGTGTTCGGGTTGACCTTGGCGATGTTTTGAATCAGCAGGTTCTGGTATTCGGGCAGATCGAAACTATGGTCGAACCCTTCGCCTTCGTACTCGTTGCTGTTACCGGCGGCCACCAATACCGCGTCGTAGTTGGCCAGCTCCTGTGGCGCGACCAGCGAGGCCCAGCTCATCTGCACGCCGACCAGGCCGCCCATGGTCGAGAGGTAGCCGTTGCGGCGTGAATATTCCAGCTTGATATCGACCGGCTTGCCGGCTTCCAGCTTGAGTTTGGCAAACACCGGAATGGTCGGCGGAATGCTGTTGTTAGGCAGCGGTTTACCGTCTCCGTTGTCGAGGATTTTCTGACCGTTGACGTACAGGCGCACCGCGCCGTCGGCGCGCACCTTGAACACCTGCTCGCCGCTGACGGTCGGGGTGATCTGCCCGCTGTAGCGAATCGACGTCGCGGCGGTGTCGCCATTGACCGGCAGGCTGTCGGTGGACCAGTCCAGGTCGACGTGCTGGTCGGTGCGGCTGGCGGCCGGCTCGCCGGACCAGTTGGTGTTGCTGAAGAACTCGGTCTTCAGACCTTTGACCGGCTTGCCGTCGCTGTCGACATGGGTCCAGATCGAAGTGGTCGGGTCCAGGGACAGCCCATCGATGAACTCCACCTTGGCGCCCGGTGCCAGTTGCTGCAGGCCGCTCAGCTCGCTGATGTAGTTGGCGGCCATCACGTTGGCGCTGCCGAAACCAGTGGGTGGCGCGTACTTGGCGAGGCTGCCGACCACAGCGATGCGCTTGACCTTCTTCGCATCCAGCGGCAGCAGGTTGTTCTGGTTCTTCAGCAGCACAATGCCTTCGCGCGCGGCATTGAGCGCCACGCGGTTGCTGGTGGCGCTGTTCATGTTATGGCTGGTCAACGGCGCCTTGCTGTCGAATTTGTACAGGTAGATCTGCTTGAGGATGCGCCGCACTTTGTCGTCGATGGTCGCGCTGCTCAACTCGCCGCTGTCCAGATACGGCTTGAGCACCGTGCTGTTCATCTGGTAACCCATCATGTCCAGGTCAGTACCGGCCTGGGCCGCGGGCAGGCCATTGACCACCGCGTTGTAGTCACTCTGCACGAAGCCCGGATAGCCCCATTCGGTTTTCAGAATGTCACGCATCAGGTGTTTGTTCTGGCAGGCAAACTCACCGTTCACCTTCTGGAACGCGCACATCATCATCGCGACTTTGCTGTTCTTGGAGGCGGACTCGAACGGCGGCAATGTCATCTCGCGCAGTACGCGCTCGCTGATGATTTCGTCGAGGTGGAAGCGGTTGCTTTCCTGGTCGTTGGCCGCGAAATGCTTGGCGTTGGCCCACACGCCGCGGGACTGGATGCCGTTGATCACCGCGGGGCCCAGGCTGGCGCCGAGGAACGGGTCTTCACCGGATAGATACTCGAATGCACGGCCGCTGAAGGGCATGCGGTACAGGTTCACGCCGGGGCCGGTGACGAACTGATAGCCGCCACTGGCGGTGTCATACCCCAGCGCGCGGCCCAGGTCGATGGCGCGGCGCGGGTTCCAGCTTGCGGCCAGGTTAGGCCCGGACGGGTACACCACGCCCTGGGCGTTGCCTTCGCTGGTGTAGCGCACGCCTACGCCGCCGTCGGCGCCGTGGATCTGCGGGATGCCGTATTGGCTCAGCGGTTTGACGTCCCAGCCACCGATGCCGCCGATGTAGGCGAGCTTTTCTTCCATGGTCATCTTCGCCAGGGTTTTATCCGCGGCTTTTTCGGCGCGGCTCATCCGTCCTTCGTCCAGCGCCGGGCTGGTGGCGGCATGCACTTGGGACACCGCCAGTGCCAGCAGGGCTAACGCCGACTGCGCACCGATCATTTTGCGTTTACTCATGGCTCTCTCCGACAACGGTCATTCAACATGGCGCGACGAGACGTGTGTCATTCAGGGCACGCTCGTCACTTTTTTCTGGGCAATAGTTGCCCTTGATCGCAATTTTTAACCGATGGCTAATTGCAACTACTTGGCGAAATTCGCGGGTTTATTAGTTAATTAAAAGTGTGAGTTATTGTTGTGAGTAGTGTCTAAGCGATATCACGCGATGGCATTTTGAACCGCAAAAACCGCACAATTAAGGCAATTCTTGCGGTTATAAGTCAAACAAAAGCTAATTTTTGCGTGAAATTAGAAATAATTCCTTACGTTTCGGAACTAAGACTAAACCTACAAGTCGATTGGTTTAAGAAAATTCATTGCGTCATGGCGAACTAGTGGCTTTGTCCGGTAGTTCTAATGTGCCATGTTTTATACAAGCTGTTTTACCCACTGCTTTGGTGTAGGGTCTTGAACGCGTTCAAGGCGCCACTGGAGCGGCCTGCTGTTTTTATCTGGAGAATGTTTATGAAAGTTTCCCTGTTAGGTGCCGGTTTTGTGCTGGGCGTCGCGCTGAGTGGCGCGGCCATGGCGGCTGAGTCCACCGACGCCGACGCCAAGTCCGGCGCTGCCGATTCCACCGTGTTGACCCAGGCCCACGACGCCAAGGCCGCGAAAAAGCAGAAGGCCGAAACCACCAAGGGCGGGCGACCGCTGAACAGCAGCCAAACCGCGCCCAAAGCCTCGAACTGACGGGTAAACGCGCTCCCCTGCAGGAGTGGGCGAGCCCACTCCTGACACGGTTTCTCCATAGCCCTTAGAACATAGCCCCTCAGACAGTCACCCATGCCCAGCCCTTCGACGCCCATCGATGCCTGCCAATTGCCCATCCCGCACACCGAACAGGTTTGCGCGTGGCTGATGCATCACGCCGGGTTGAAGACCGTCGATCTGGAGCGCGCCCGTCGCCTGGCTCAGGAGTCCGCCGACGACGAAATGCTCGGCCTGCTGACCCGCCTGGGGCTGGTCTCCGAGATCGAACTGGCCCGCGCCTGGGCGGATCTGCTCGGCGCGCCACTGCTGTCGGCCGAGGCCGCGCCGGCGTTGCTCGATCCGTTGCCGGTATTGACCGAACGCTTCATGCGTCATTACCAGATAGTGCCGGTCGGCTGGAGCCACGGCGGGTTGACGGTGCTGTCGGCCAACCCGGCCCAGCGGTATGCGTTCCAGGCCCTGGCGTACGCCTGCGACGTGCCGGTGTGGCTGGCGGTGGGGCCACGTACCGAAGTCGATACTCTGATCGAGCGCTATTACGGCCAGGGCCGCTCAGCCATGGGCACCCTGATCGAAAACCTCGACGAACAGGGCGGCGCGCTGGAAGACATCGAGCACCTCAAGGACATGGCCTCTGAAGCGCCGGTGATTCGCCTGGTCAACCTGATCCTGCAGCGCGCCGTCGAGCAGCGTGCCTCGGACATTCATATCGAACCGTTCGAAAACCAGCTCAAGGTGCGCTACCGCATCGACGGCGTGCTGCACGACGCCGAAGCACCGCCGTCCAGTTCCTCGGCGGCGGTGATTTCGCGGGTCAAGATCATGGCGCGCCTGGACATCGCCGAGCGCCGCCTGCCCCAGGACGGGCGGATCATGCTGCGCATCCAAGGCAAGGAACTGGACCTGCGGGTGTCCACGGTGCCCACCAGTTTTGGCGAGTCGGTGGTGATGCGCCTGCTCGACCGGCAGACCGTGCGCTTCGATTTCCAGAGCCTGGGCTTTGACGGTGCGCGCCTGCAGACTTTTCTCGAGGTGCTGGAACGGCCCCACGGCATTCTGCTGGTCACCGGCCCGACCGGCTCGGGCAAGACCACCACGCTGTACACCGCGCTGTCGCGGCTCAACACCGCCGAGCGCAAGATCATCACCGTGGAAGACCCGGTGGAATACCAGCTCGAAGGCATCAACCAGATCCAGGTCAAGCCCGCCATCGGCTTGGATTTTGCCGGGGCGCTGCGCTCCATCGTGCGTCAGGACCCGGACGTGATCATGATCGGCGAGATCCGCGACCTGGAGACCTGCCGCATCGCCATCCAATCCTCACTGACCGGGCACCTGGTGCTGTCGACCCTGCACACCAACAGCGCGGCGGCGAGTATCACGCGCCTGTTGGACATGGGCGTGGAGAGCTACCTGATCGCCTCGACGGTCAACGGCATTCTGGCTCAGCGCCTGGTGCGCCGGCTTGACCCGGCCACGCGGGTGGCCTTTGAAGCGCCGCCTGAACTGGTCGAAGAACATGGCCTGGACCGCCTGACGGACCAGCGTCCGATTGTGCTCTATCGCCCCGGCACCGGTGGTTATCGCGGCCGCAGCGCGATCACCGAATTGCTGGTGATGAATGACGAACTGCGCAGCCTGCTGATGCGCCAGGCCGACGCCGCCACCCTGGAGCAGGCCGCGCGTCGCAGCGGTCTGCACACCCTGCATGAAGAAGGCTTGCGCCAGGCCCTGGCCGGCGTGACCTCGCTGGAAGAAGTGCTGCGTGTGACGCGTGGGGAGGGCACGTGAGCCTGTTCAAATACCGCGCCCTCGATGCTCAGGGTGCGCCGCAGAACGGCACCGTCGATGCGAAGGATCAACCCGCCGCCGTGGCCCTGTTGCAAAAGCGCGGCCTGCTGGTGTTGCAGGTCGACCCCGCCGGCCTGAGCGGCCTGCATAAAGCCTTGGGCCGTGGCCAGCTCAACGGCGCCGCCCTCGTCAGCTTTACCCAGCAACTGGCCACGTTGCTCGGCGCCGGCCAACCCCTGGAGCGCGCCCTCGGCATCCTGCTCAAACAACCCGGCCAACCGCAGACCCGCGCGCTGATCGAGCGCATCCGCGAACAGGTCAAGGCCGGCCAGCCGTTATCGAAAGCCCTGGAAGAGGAGGGTGGGCAGTTCTCGCCGCTGTACCTGAGCATGGTGCGCGCCGGTGAAGCGGGCGGCGCCCTGGAAAACACCCTGCGCCAGCTCAGCGATTACCTGGAACGCAGCCAGTTGCTGCGAGGCGAGGTGATCAACGCCCTGATCTATCCGGCGTTTCTGGTGGTGGGCGTGCTCGGTTCGCTGGCGCTGTTGCTGGCCTACGTGGTGCCGCAGTTTGTGCCGATTTTCAAGGACCTGGGCGTGCCGATTCCGCTGATCACCGAAGTGATTCTGGGCCTTGGGCAATTTCTCGGCGCTTATGGATTGGCCGTGCTGGCCGGGCTGATCGTGACGGTCTGGGCCTTGGCCGCGCGCCTGCGAGACCCTCGGCGCCGTGAACAATTTGACCGCCGCGTGCTTGGCCTGCGCGTTATCGGCCCGTTGCTGCAACGGGTCGAAGCGGCGCGTCTGGCACGCACTCTGGGCACCTTGCTCAGCAATGGCGTGGCCCTGCTGCACGCGTTGGTGATTGCGCGACAGGTTTGCACCAACCGTGCCCTGCAGGCCCAGGTGGCCCAGGCCGCCGAGTCGGTCAAGGGTGGCGGCACCCTGGCCAGTGCGTTCGGCACCGAGCCGCTGCTGCCGGACCTGGCCCTGCAAATGATTGAAGTCGGCGAACAGGCCGGCGACCTGGACGGCATGTTGCTCAAGGTCGCCGACGTGTTCGACGTTGAAGCCAAGCGCGGCATCGACCGCTTGCTGGCCGCGCTGGTGCCGTCGCTGACCGTGGTCATGGCGGTGCTGGTGGCGGTGATCATGCTCGCGATCATGCTGCCGCTGATGAGCCTGACCAGCAATATATGAACCCACAAGGACCCACTCCCATGCGTCATACCCGATTCAAGCCCGCCCGCCGCCAGGGCGGTTTTACCTTGCTGGAAATGCTCGCGGTGATCGTGCTGCTGGGCATTGTCGCGACCATCGTGGTGCGCCAGGTCGGCGGCAACGTCGACAAGGGCAAGTACGGCGCGGGCAAGGCCCAACTGGCCAGCCTGAGCATGAAGATCGAAAGCTATGGCCTGGACGTCGGCTCGCCGCCCAAGACCTTGCAGCAATTGGTCGACAAGCCCGCCAACAGCACCGGCTGGGCCGGCCCGTATGCCAAACCGTCGGACCTCAAAGACCCGTTCGGCCACGCCTTCGGTTATCGCTTCCCCGGCGAACACGGCGCCTTCGACCTGATTTTCTACGGCCAGGACGGCCAGCCCGGCGGCGATGGCTACAGCGCCGACCTGGGCAACTGGGAATAACCCATGCCCACCCGCCAACGCGGCTTTACCCTGCTGGAAATGCTGGTGGTGATCGTGCTGATCAGCCTGGCGGCCGGCCTGGTAGGGTTTGGTCTGCAACAAGGCCTGCGCGCGGCGAAGGAACGCCAGGTAGTGGGGCAGATGGTTGAAGCGCTGCGCAGCACACGGGCGCGGGCGATTGTCAGTGGCGCCACGCAACGTACATTGTTCGACCTGAAAACACTCCGTTTCCAGGCCCCGGATCGCCCGCCAAAACACTGGCCCGCCGACCTGCAAGTGACCCTCCACACCGCCGAGCAGGCCGGCTCCGCGATTGAGTTCTACCCCGACGGCAGCTCCACCGGTGGCCACCTGCTGCTGGCCCACGGCACGCGGCGTTGGCGCATCGACGTCGGCTGGCTGACCGGCAGCGTGCAATCCAAGGCGTTGCCATGAAAAACCAGGGCGGTTTCACCTTGCTGGAAATGCTCGCCGCGCTGCTGCTGATGGCCCTGTGCAGCACGGTGCTGCTGGTCGCCTTTGGCCAAAGCGCCCGTTCGCTGCTGCAAGTGACCCACAGCGACCGCCTCAGCCACGCCGCCCTCAGCGTGATGGACCAGGAAGCCTCCGGGCCCCTCGCCAACGGTGTGCGCCAGGGCGAACTGGACGGCATCGCCTGGCAGTTGCGCATCGCCCAGCAACCCGGTCGCCCCGGCCAGCCGCACCTGTTCCGCCTCGACCTGAGCGTTCGCGAAGGCTCGCGCAGCGCGCAATTCAGCACCCTGAAATTACGCGGGGCGAGCCTGTGAACACGCGACAACAGGGCTTTACCTTGCTGGAAATCCTCATCGTCATCAGCTTGCTGGGGGTACTGCTGGTGCTGGTCGGCGGTGCGCTGCTGGGAGCGAATCGAGCGGTGCTCAAGGCGCAGCGGTATACGGTGAGCCTGGATGAAATGCGCGCGGCGCAGCAATTTTTGCGCAGCTCGATCAGCGAGGCGCTGCCCCTGGACGTCACCGAGGATGACAGCCAGACCGACGGTTTTTTCATCGGCAGCGCCCAGCGCATGCAATTTGTCGCGACCTTGCCCGGCGTGCTCGGCGGCGGCATCCAGCGGTTCACCTTGCAACTGACCGCGGGCGCGGCGCCGCGTGATTTGCAGGTCACGTTCGCGCGGTTTGAAACGCCGGCCCAGGCCAGCGTGCCGGCGTCACGCGGCGAGCCCCAGGTGCTGCTCAGCGATGTCGAGGACTTGCAATTGAGCTATCGCGGCCTGTCGCCCACGGGCCAGCCCACCGGCTGGATCAGTGCCTGGCCGTGGTCGCGGCGGCTGCCCCAGGCGGTGCGTATTGCCGCGCAGGTCAACGGGCCGGTGCCGTGGGTAACCCAAGTGATTGCGCTGCGCCTGAACCTGTCCAGCGGAGCTCCGGAATGATCCGCCATCAGCGCGGTGTCGCGTTGCTGCTGGTGCTGTGGGTGCTGGCCTTGCTCAGCCTGCTGCTGGGCGGCCTGGCCGGCTGGGTGCAGTTGCAGACGCGTCAGGCGGCGTGGCATCGCCAGCACACCCAGGCGGTGCTGGCCGCCGAAGCGGGGATTGCCCTGGCGATGCAGGCGTTCGCCGACCCGCAGCAGCGCAAACAGTGGATCGCCGATGGGCGCGAAATCCCACTGGTGTTCGACGATGCGCAATTGCGCGTCAGCCTGCGCAGCGAGCGCGGCAAGTTGTATTTGAACAGCGCCGAGGTGGCCGATTTTGCCCGCCTGGCCCTGGCCTGCGGGGCCAGCCAGGCCCAGGCCAACCAGTTGGCGCGAGCCCTGGAGACCCGTCGCAACCAGGGCCTGGCGCCGTTTCGCGTGGTTGAAGAAGTACGTCAGTTGCCGGGCATGACCCAGGAGCTGTACAGCGCGCTGGCCCCCGAGATCAGCCTGTGGAGCGGCCTGGACCGGCCCGATGCGGCCTTCGCCAGCGCCCTGATGCGCCGCGCCCTGAACCTGCCGCCCCTGAGTGCGGTGGGCGCCGACCCCGGCGAGGTGCTGGTGATCGACAGCCACGCCGAACGGCCCGGCGGCTACCACGCCCGGTTGCAGGCCACCGTGTTATTGAGCCCCGCGCAAGGCAGCGCGCAACCTTATCGAGTACTCCGTTGGCAAGAATGAATGACTACCTCGCGGCGCGCGTGCGGCCGCTCACGGCGCCTATCGCCCAGCGCTGGCGTGGCAGCCTGTTGCAACAGGGCTGGCGGCTGTGGCTCAAGGAACTGCGCGGCTGCCTGCCGCGCTGGTTGTTGCTGCACGATATTGCGGACCGGCTCTACCACTGGCCGCTGACCGCCGCCGTACCGCCCGTGGTGGGCGAGGTGCGCCAGGTGCTGGTGCTGACTGCGCAAACGGTGCTGATACAAACCCTGCGGCTGCCGCCGGCCGCCGCGCGCAACCTGTCTACCGTGGTCGGCTACGAACTGGATCGCTTCACCCCGTTCGAGGCGGCGCAACTTTATTTCGTCGTTCGCCAGGAGCGGCGCACGCCAGCCTATGTAGAAGTAACGCTGATAGCCGTTCTGCGCGAGCGTCTGGACCAGATCCTCGCCGACTGCGCCGATCTGGGGCTGCGGCCCCATGCGGTGGATGTGCAGGACGCCACGGGCAACGCCCTTGGTGTAGACCTGTTGCCGCTGCCGCTGCGCCGCCGTCAGCGCCCGCCCGGAAAGGGCCTGCAACGCAGCCTGCCGTGGTTGTGCGGCGCCTTGATGATCGGTGCCATGCTGCTGTGGCTCGACGACCGCCAGCGGGTTTTGGAGGCCATGCAGCAGAGTGTGCGCGAGCAAAAAAACCAGGTGGCCGAGATTCAGGCGCTGCGCCAGCAACTGCTCAATACCCGGGGCGCCGCGCAGTACCTGATTCGCCGCAAAATGGCGCAACCGCCGCTGTCGGCGCTGCTCAATGAACTGACCGCGTGCCTGCCGCCCGACACCTGGCTCGATCAGTTGGAAGTCAACGACGGCGCCGAGGTGTCCTTCTCCGGGCAAAGCGCCAAGGCCAGCGCGCTGATCACCCGAATCAAAGGTTGCCGCAGCCTGGAAAACGCCCAGTTCGAAGGGGTGATTCAACCCGATGCGCAAACCGGCAAGGATCAGTTTTCCTTGCGCGCCCACCTGCACCAGGAGGCCGCTGATGCGCCGACCGCTGACACCCCGTGAACGCCGTGGCGCCGCCCTGATCGGCCTGGCCGTGGTGCTCGGAGCCGTCTACTGGCTGTTGATCGACAGCTGGTTCGCCGGGCCCTTGCGCGCCATGAGCGAGCAGGCCGAGCAGCTGCGTGAGCAACAGCAACGCTACGCCGGCGTGCTTCGCCAGGGCGACAGCCTGCGTCAACAATTGGAGCAGGCGCGCCAGGACCCGGCCAGCAGCACCAGCCTGTTGCCGGGCGATGACCCCAGCGCGGTCGCCGCCGACCTGATGCAACGCATCGCCGACCTGATCAACAGCCGCGCCACGGTCGGCGGCGGTTGCAGCCTGACCCAGCGCATGCCGATCACCCCTCAACAGGACGACAGCGAGCCCTATCGCCAGGTCAAGGTCAGCCTCACGCTCAACTGCGCCATCGAGCCGTTGACCGCGATTGTGCATGAGCTGGAATATCAGCGGCCGTTTCTGTTCGTCGATGAAATGAGCATCCGCCGCGCGCCCAACGCGCCGGTCAGTGGCGGTGCCGGCAAGCTGGTGGTGCACCTGTTGGTGCGCGGCTACCTGCAACCGGCGGGCGCGCGGCAGGTGCAGCCATGATCAGTGCACTGCGCCCCGTTGAATGGCTCCTGCTTGGCGTTGCCGCGGTGTTGAGCCTGCTGATGGTCGGCATTCTCAGCAGCATCGGCGACGCGCCCGAATGGCTGCCGGCGCCTGCGCCCGATGCGCGCACCCAGGCAGCGGCCAAGGTGCTGAATGCACCGAGTGCCAGCCTCGACAGCCTGGCCGGAACCTGGCAGGCGCCGCTGTTCAGCCCGGATCGCAGCCCCGACCGCGCCGTCGGCCAGGCGGGTGTGTCCGACCTGTCGAGCCTGGTGCTGACCGGCATCATCCTGGACGGCAACGTACAGGTGGCGCTGCTCAAGCGCGCGGACGGCCCGCCGCTCAAAGTCCACCAGGGCCAGACTTTGCCCAACGGCTGGCGGCTCGAACAGCTGACCGCCCGCGACGCCCGTTTTGTGCTGGATGGCCGCACGCACACCCTGAGCCTGAATACCCCGCGTTTGCCGCCACCGTCCACCACGCCCCCGATTACCCTTCCTCACGAGTCCACCCCTTGATCGATACTTTCCCTGGCGCTTTGCGCACCACTGCGTTTTGCCTGGCCACCGCCGTCACCCTCGGTGGCTGCGGGACCTTTCCCGAGCACCTGGATGCCGACCCGGCGCTGTTGCACGAGGCGCTGCAAGGCACCGGTTCGCAACGCCCGCCGGTGGCCCCGGCGGCTGAACAGGCACCGCTCGACAGCACCCAGCCCAGCGCGAAGACCCCGCCCCAGCGTCAACTGATCCGTGGCAATCAGTCCTTCGTCCGCCCGCCAAGTGCGGCGCCCGCCGGCCGCGAGGAGGGCGGGGGTGACATCGTGTTCAACTTCGCCGACCAGCCCATTGAAGCGGTGATTAACAGCGTGATGGGCGACCTGTTGCACGAGAACTACAGCATCGCCCAGGGCGTGAAAGGCAACGTCAGTTTTTCCACCTCCAAACCGGTGAATAAGCAGCAGGCCTTGTCGATCCTCGAAACCCTGCTGTCCTGGACCGATAACGCCATGATCCGGCAAGGCAACCGCTACGTGATCCTGCCGGCCAACCAGGCGGTGGCGGGCAAGCTGGTGCCGCAGATGCGCGTGGCCCAGCCGTCCAGCGGCTTGTCGGCGCGCCTATTTCCGCTGCGCTATATCTCGGCCACCGAGATGCAGAAACTGCTCAAACCGTTCGCCCGCGAAAATGCATTCTTGCTGGTGGACCCGGCGCGCAATGTGCTGAGCCTGGCCGGCACCCCGGAAGAGTTGGCCAACTACCAGGACACCATCGACACCTTCGATGTGGATTGGCTTAAGGGTATGTCGGTGGGCGTGTTCGGCCTGCAACGCGCCTCGGTGGCCGAGCTGATGCCCGAGCTGCAAAAGATGTTCGGCCCCGACAGCGGCATGCCGTTGGCGGGCATGGTGCGGTTCCTGCCGATCGAACGGACCAACTCGGTGGTGGCGATTTCCTCGCAACCGCAGTATCTCAGCGAAGTCGGTGACTGGATCCACACCATCGACGAGGGCGGCGGCAACGAGCCGCAGATGTACGTGTATGACGTGCGCAACATGAAGGCCACCGACCTGGCCAAGTACCTGCGGCAGATCTACGGCACGGGCGCGATCAAGGACGACGCTCCGGCCAAGGTCGCCCCCGGTTTGCGCACCGCGACCTTGTCCTCGCCAGGCACCAACAGTACGTCCGGCAGCACGCCCGGCGGCCTGAGCAACAACCTCAATGGCAACCAACCCGCCGCAGAAGAAGAGGAGCAGGAGCCCGAAGCCGAGCAGGACAACGCCGAGCAGGTCACCAGCGAAGACGCCCCGGCCAAAAGCCTCGACGCCGGTACCCGCATCACCGCGCAAAAGAGCAGTAACCAACTGCTGGTGCGCACGCGCCCGGTGCAGTGGAAAGAGATCGAATCGGCGATCAAGCGCCTCGATAACCCGCCGCTGCAAGTGCAGATCGAGACGCGCATCCTCGAAGTCAAACTCACCGGCGAACTGGACCTCGGCGTGCAGTGGTATCTGGGACGCCTGGCCGGTAATTCCACCAGCACCACCGTGGCCAACGCCGCCGGGAGCCAGGGTGCGCTGGGCGGTGGCGGGGCAGGGCTGGGGGCGACGGATTCATTGTTCTATTCCTTCGTCAGCTCCAACCTGCAGGTGGCGCTGCACGCTCTGGAAACCAACGGTCGCACCCAAGTGCTGTCGGCACCGTCGCTGGTGGTGATGAATAACCAGCCGGCGCAGATCCAGGTGGGCGACAACATCCCCATCAGCCAGACCACGGTGAATACCGGCACCTCCGATACCACCTTGAGCAGTGTTGAATATGTGCAGACCGGCGTGATCCTCGACGTAGTGCCGCGAATCAATCCGGGTGGCCTGGTGTACATGGATATCCAGCAGCAGGTCAGCGATGCCCAGGACCAGACGAGCAATGGCGACACGCAAAACAATCCACGCATCTCCACGCGCTCGGTATCGACCCAGGTGGCGGTGCAGAGTGGGCAGACGGTATTGCTCGGAGGGCTGATCAAGCAGGACAACGCCGAGAGTGTCAGTGCCGTGCCTTACCTCGGGAAAATTCCGGGGTTGCGCTGGCTGTTCGGCAACACCAGCAAATCCAAGGACCGCACCGAACTGATCGTGTTGATCACGCCAAGGGTCATCACCAGCAGCAGCCAGGCAAGGCAGGTGACGGATGATTATCGCCAGCAGATGCAGTTGCTGCGGCCCGCTCAGTAAACCAGGCCACAGGAATGCGGTCGACTGATATGGCTTATGCAAGATTCCAGTGGTTTGCGAGCCTCGTCTTTACTGCTCAATCCATTGAACACAGTCGTACACAAACGCAGGGCTTAAAAAACCATCGCCCGTCTTACCGGACGCGAAAATTGATCCTTGTCGGGGAGTTGCCGTCTCGCCACTGCACGGCCGGAAAGTCGGTCAACGGGCTGCTCCCCACCGTATAGATCAGCGGTTTCCAGGGCGCCATGCGTGAGTCAGAAGGGTGTTCGGACGCCAGTCGATTGGCGTTAAGGAAACCCGCCAGCGTGCCATCCGCTACGCCGATCTGCCACTTCACGCGGCCCTGCGGCAACTGTGCACTCAGTGTTACTTGCGCGCGCGTGCCTGGCATGATGTCGACAGTCCCTCGCGCCACTTCCAGTTCGTTCTGATAGAGCGTGGTTCGGCAAACACGGGTTTGGATCTCCACAAGACGCTATTGTTGATCTCGGACTTTTCCGACAAGGCTTTCAGGTTGTCGCTCGGAACTGCGCTGACTAACCTCCTGACCGTCGCTGCCAATTCAGCGACCGGATTTGACCGTCCGGCATCCCAAGTACACCTGTGCCAACATCGACTCAGGCGTTTTTTTTACGTCTGCTGTATCGTGTCGCGGCAGCTGTACGCGGGATACCTTCGGGTATGCCGGTGTTCCTTGGGACCGGTCGGTCAACCCGCGTATAGCTGCCACCCTATTTCGTTTGACCGCGAACCGTGGCAGCTCCATTCCCCAAGGAGTTGCACCATGATTAAAGACAGTCCAAACCCCCCAGGCCCTCAAGACTTCGACCCCGGCACCCTGCACGACGTGGCCTACCGTGCGATCAACCATTACCTGAACCCTGAAAAACCAACACCCGAACCCAGCGACGGGCTCTTCACCGTGCGCGCTGACCTGGACACGGAAACCTTGCTGGTCAACGCCTCCCAGGACTTGGCTTCCATCAACGAAATCGCCGCCCACCTCGCCTTCGAAATTGACGGGGCTCAGCGCAATGTAGCGTTGGGCCTATGCCGAATGCTCGAAGGTGTGCAACTGCTGGTGGACAAGGCGTTGGATAAAACCCACCCCGCCGCCTGAAGAGTAATGATGCCGTTCGGTCCTCTGTGGCGAGCGGGCTTGTCGAATCGTCGCACCGCCCGCGTTGGGCTGCGAAGCAGCCCCAATAAGAGCACCGCAGTGTGCCAGGCAGCTCCGGGCTATGTTTTGGGGCTGCTGCGCAGCCCAACGCGGGGCAAGCCCGCTCGCCACAGGTGGTTTATGTTGGCTCATGAAGGAACAGATCACTGGACTCTGCGCGTTCTACTTGTTGGCCTCGCCGTGCATCGGCCACATCTGTTCCCGCTGTGTCTGCCCGACCCACACCATGCCATGCATGAAGGTATCGCGCTCCTCGGGCGTGGTCAGCGGGAAGCTGGCGTATTGGGTGTGCGCCATGACCCGCAACTCCTCGAACCAGGCCTGTTTTTGCTGCTCGTCGCTGAAGGCCTGCCCCTCCAGAACATGGGTGGGCATCATCGTGGTCAGGTCCAGCGGCAGCGCGTCACGGGTGCTGAGGCGTGCGTTGATGTTTGACGTGCAAATCTCCACCGTAAGACCGGTGATACCCCTGGCCAGTAGCTTTTTCAGCGGTTTGATCTTGTGATGTGCAGCGAAGTTCGTGGACTTGAGCAAGGTGTTGTAGTGCGGTTTGAAATGGTTGATCAGCGCCGCTTCCGCCAAGGTGATCACCTCATCGCGGTTCAGTCGCACTGAGCGCAGCCGCTCGAAGTGCGCGTGCTCCTCCTGCTCGCTGGCAAGCGGGTCGAGGTTGAGGTCGCCGCCATTGCTGATCATTGTCCGGCCGTATTCGAAGCGATACAGCAGCAGCGAAATCTCCAGCTCCGGGTGGTTGGTCGAGGCCTCGGCCAGGATGCGTTGCAAGGTGGTGTGGTTGAGCAAACGGTCGACAGCGCTACGCGAATTGACTCGGCCGATACCCTGGCCGACATAAAGCACGTCCATATCCCGGTGGTCGGCTTCAAGCGCACTGCTGGCGCTCGCGACCACGATATGCGCGGCGGTGGTGATCTGTCGTGAGGCAGTGATGATCAGCAAATGCGTGCCGTTTGGCGCAACGGTTACTTGTTCGATGGCATCGTGATCGTCCGGTGTGATCGGCGGGATGTCATAGCGAAAAGGCACGGACCGCACCCCCAGCTCGTCCATCACCAGGAAACTGCCGTGGAGTGTGCGGTCGAGCAATTGAACGTCGTAGGGGTTGATCAGCACCCGGCGCCGCGCGGTGATGAGGTAGATATTACTGCCTGCAATCAGCTCGCGGTAACGGGCATCATCCTTGGCCCGATACAGGTCGGCGGGGGTGAGCACCGAGGGCGGGCTGGAGTAGAGATGGGTGGCGCCTTCGGCGCTGAATTGGCGTAGGAGGGTGTTGATGTTCTGCATGGCTTGTCCTTGTTTGTGAGTGGGATTACCACCATTTCCAGCGGCCTTGTTTTTTCAGGGTCGCGATGATGTCTTCGCGCTTGTGGCGGATGTCTACCATCTTGTGGCGCAGTTCGCGGCAGCGATTGCTGTTGAGGATCAACAGGCCGGTCAAGGGGCAGAGCAGGCAGATGGCGTAAAGGTAAGTGTTGGGGCGGTAGGCGATGGTGGGAAGTGCTACCAACAGGCAGATGAGGTATATCGCGACGTTTATCCAGACACAATGGATGCGGCCGTAGAGCACTTCGTATTTGGCGAGGGCGAATACTGCGCCAAGTCCCGTAGCGCCGAAAAAAGATGTTTTGGTGGCAAAACCTGTGGGGCACGTCGAGAGATAAGTGAGCATTGCCAGGATTGCCGTCAATCCTATTGAGGCGCATGCGACAAGCAGGTCTGCTCCGATTACCGGCATGTACCGCTTGATTAATGTCCAAGGGTTTTCAATAAAGACGGCCGAGTAATATTCGTTTTTTATTCCGTTCTGCTTGCTCACTGGCTGAGTTCCTCGTAGATGCCTATTGCGAGCGTCCTGACATTTCCGTTGGTTGCACTACTGGTGAAGCTAAGCGTCGCAGCCAGTACGTCCATAATGTGGGTAGCGGTTGCATGCTGCATCTTTGCGGCGCTGATACGCTTGGGGAGTCTGCCCTTGGCTTTTTCCAACTTGAGCAATTTGGGCGTTAACCTCGGGTCTCGAATGCTCAGCAACTCATCATTGAGTTTAGTCCGCTCCTGGCGAGTCAATCCTTTGAGTGCTTGGCGGACGGATTTTCCGGATACGCTTGTGGTTGTAGTAATGGCTTTCACTGTGACTAACATCGAAGTTGAAACGCCCAGCAATGCCACTCCGTCCAGCACTACCGTTGCGTCTTGATACCAGGATTCGCTATCTAAATAATCATTGAATTCCGGGAAAGCGGCTTCTGACCCCGTTCGGAGGACACCAGCGATACACTGCGCCGTACCCGCCACCGCTGCGGCTTGACCCACGAAGGAAATCACCGCGCTCGTCCCTGCTGTAAAAGGCATCAGTGCAAAACCACTTGAAATCACCACCCAACTCAGTATCGCCCCCGCACACGTCACCGCCGTATTCAACGCTTCACTCACCAACCGCGATTCCCGCGGCTCATGCTCCAACATCCGCTTGAACTCCACCGGCCCTACATAGCGAGGCGCCTCACGCAACACCACCTTAATGGGCTGCACACTGCACATCGCCTGGAACTCACGCAGCGTGACCACGTTGAAGCCCTCATCGATATACACCACGCCCGCACCAATCAGCACCGGGTCGCTGTCGATGGCGAAGAACAGTCGACGCAGGTCGATGCTGTTTTCAATGCGTTGGCGGGTAGTGTGGTGGGCCGAGGGAAATCCATCCTTGAGCAGGGCGGTTGTCATTCCTTAACTCCTGGGTTTTTGGGGAGTCGAGAGAGTAAAGACGCAGCAGCGCAAATTAATGTCGGACGTTTCGTCTTTTCAAGACGGGCACTTCCCGATCCAGCTTTACCATCTTGTGAGCGCCGTCTCGATTCGGGAACAGTGCGCCCCACGTCACTCCCGACGAACAACAGGACAAGGAACCAACATGGCAGTCGATATGTTTTTGAAACTGGGCGATATCAAGGGTGAATCACGGGACCAGGCCCATCGCGACGAGATTGATATCACCGAATGGGCGTGGGGGCTGTCGCAGACCGGGTCAATGCATTCAGGCACCGGAGGGGGCACGGGCAAGGTCAACATTGCCAACCTGAACCTGAAAAAGCCGCTGGATAAATCCAGCCCTAACCTGATGATGGCCTGCGCCAGCGGCAAGCATTATCCCGAAGCACGATTGGTGGTGCGCAAAGCGGGCGGTTCCAGCCCAGTGGAGTATCTGGTGATCACCCTGAAGGAAGTGATGGTGGTGTCCTACGGCACCGGTGCCAATAATCAGGACGAAGTGCTCTTCGACAGCATCGCCTTGAATTTCGCCACCGTTGACGTCAGCTACCAAGCTCAGAAAGCCGATGGTGCCAAGGAGGGTGGGCCCGTGAGGTTCGGCTGGAATATCCGGCAGAACGTGAAGGCCTGAAGTCGCTCTCATAGCGGCGAAGCACGGGCGGGTTGATGAAAATCAATCCCCACGTGGTTGGGTACGCCGCGTCCCCGCACCTTTTCAGCCGCCTCGTTTTAGGACGTCCTCCACATCGGCCGCAGCGCCTGGTCAATCGCCCAATGCGGCTCGCCGGGGCGGATGCAGGTGCCGCCCACCCAGCGTGCGTGAGAGGCATGTTCGGGCCAATACGCTTGACCACTGAGCACCTGACGGCCCAGGGGCGTCAGGTCGAGTACGCGACGGGGCCATTCCAGTTGCGTTTCACTTTCCGTAAGCAAGGGTTGCTTGCCATCGATGAGCGGCCGTAACAGCGCGTGGAACATCATGTCCCCCAGAAACGGCAGCGGCTCGCGCTTGGCCATCAGCTCGGCGAATACCTGCCCGAAGGCCATGGGCCCGGTGTCGGCGAGGCAGGTCAGGGCCAGGCGCTCGGTCAGCGACAGGCCGTCCTGGGCGCCCGGCAGTTCCTGCAATTGACGCAACAGTGCCGGGGCCAGCAATGGCAGGGCGGGGTGATAGGTGTGTGCCAGTTGCGCCAGCCGGAGCGGTGACGGATTGCAATAGGCCGACCAGGCCTGCTTGGCCAGTTGCACCGCGTCGTCGTTGATCCGGCGCCGCTGTGGCCAGAGCCAGGCGAGCACATCCGGGGCCAATTGGCCAATGCCGATAAAGCGTTCGACGCCGGGAATGCAATCAACCTGGATCAATTCCAAGTGGCGTGGTGCTCGGTCCAGGCCTGCCAGGGCGCGAATCAGGAACAGTTGATCGTAGGCGTCCGCTTCGCACCACAGTACGCTCGGTGCATCGTCGGCCAGGGCGTGCAGGTGCTGGTATTCGTTGTCGACCCGCTGCGCCACGGTGGTCAGGTCCATGGCAAAGGTCTGGCTGATGAAGGCGCTGCGCAGGGCACGAAATTCCTCGGCGGGCAGGTCGCGTACCGGGCCCATGCACAGCGGATCGGTGAGCATACGGAACTGGCCCTGGAACCCGGCCAGTTGCAAGGTATGGGCGATGTCACTGCCGCAGCGCCAATGGGTGGTGCGGGCTTCGTCGCTGGCTTGGAAGTTGGGATGGCGCGCGGCGAAGTCGAGGGCGTCGACATGGGCCTTGAGTTTGGGCCAACTGCTGAAACCCAATTGTTTGGCGATTTGCCATTGGGCCTGGGACAAGGTTGCGTGAGCGTCGTGGGCTTTCAGGCGTGTCAGCAGTTCCTTGGCGCGCTTGCGCTGCTGCTCAAGGTTGAGGCGGCCATCGGTGGTGGAGGTAATGGGACGTTGCGACATACGAGCTCCTTGCGCTTACCTTTTCCGCTGTCAGGTGGGGAGTCGTAGAAATCGAGTGGGTGATGCGATGTCCTGGGCGCAGCCCTTTCCGCGGAAGGTGGCGTGGATCGCGCCAGGCCGCAAATATAGGCAGTGTGCCTGGCGATTGCAAGGCGGCCCTGGCGCGCAGGGCCGCTCTGGCTTACTTGTCCTGGCGCGCGTCCAGGGTCTTCTGGTGCTCGGCCAGGAACGGTTGCTCTGCCGGGTCGAAGCGGTCGATCCCGGCGGTGAAACGGTGCCAGTACGGGTACAACGGCTGGCGCCGCGTGGCGGCTTCGATGCGGGAGGATTGTTCCTCGCTGAGTTTCAACTCGGTGGCCGCCAGGTTGTCGCGCAGGTGTTCCTCGGTGCGCGCGCCGACGATCAACGAGGTGATGCCCGGACGATCCTTGAGCCACGCCAGGCACGTACGCGCCACTGAAACGCCGTGCTCATCGCCCACGGCGGCGAGGGTTTCGATGATGTCCAGGGCGCGTTCCTGATCGTGCACATAGGGTTCCGGCCAATCGCTGCCCTGGCGGGTGTTGGCCGGCGGCTTGTGCCCACGGCGGGTCGAACCGGTCAGCAGGCCTTCGCCCATCGGTCCCCATACCAGGGTGCCTACGTGCTGATCGAGGGCCAGCGGCAGCAACTCATATTCGGCCTCGCGGGATTCCGGGGTGTAGTAGATCTGTTGCGTGATGGGTTTGAGCATGCCGTGCAACTCGGCTTTGCCCAGGGTTTTCATCATCTGCCAGGCCGTGAAGTTGCTGGTGCCGAAGTAGCGGATCTTGCCCGAGCCGACCAACAGCCGCAGGGCTTCGAGGGTCTCCTCGATGGGCGTCATGCCGTCCCAGTTATGCAATTGATACAGGTCGATATGGTCGGTGCCGAGGCGCTTCAGGCTGGCCTCGCACGCGCGAATCAGGTGGTAGCGCGAGGAACCGGAGTTGTTCGGGTTGTTGTCCACCGGGCTGCGTCCCTTGGTGGCCAACAGGATGTCGTGACGCTTGTCGCCCAGGGCTTTGCCCACGACTTCTTCGGCCAGGCCGTGGGAGTAGAGGTCGGCGGTGTCGACCATGTTCACCCCGGCGTCGAATGCGATGTCGAACATACGCCTGGCCTGGGGCACGTCGACGGCGCCACATTTTTCAAACTCGGCGCGCCCGCCGAACGGCACGGTGCCCAGGATGATTTCGGACACCAGCAGACCCGAATGGCCCAGTTGTCGGTATTGCATGTCGCCTCCTGCAAAAACGTTGAACGTGAAGTTCTGAGCCATGGGGGCCGCGATAGTTTGAATTTTTTACCTGAAATCGCGGTGCCGCCCCTGTGGCGGTGGGGCAGCCAACGCCCTTCAACTGATTGACACCCTCACCGACATAGGTGTGTGATTGTTTCGCAGGGTGAAATGCTCGATTGTGAATCGTGGTGATTCCTCCGGCGGCGGCAGCGCTGGAAGATGGTCAGCGTTGCCCACACCACTTTTGGAGCCTGTCATGTCTCAATCTGCGATCAAACTCTATGGTTTCCCGTTGTCCGGTCATTCCCATCGCGTGGAGTTGATGCTGTCGTTGTTGGGGCTGCCCAGTGAATTCATTCTGGTGGACCTCAAGCAAGGCGCTCATAAAACCGAGGAGTTCCTTGCCAATATCAACAGTTTCGGCCAGGTGCCGGCGATCGATGATGGCGGCACCGTGCTTGCCGACTCCAATGCAATTCTGGTGTACCTGGCAAGCCAATACGGCAACGGCCAATGGCTGCCGAGCGACCCGGTCGGCCAGGCGCGGGTTCAGCGCTGGCTGTCGGCCGCCGCCGGACCGCTGCACGCCGGACCTGCCACCGCGCGCTTGGCGGTGGTGTTTGGCGCCGATGTGGATGCGCCGTTGGCCATCAGCCGTGCCCACGCCTTGCTGCACCTGCTGGAGCAGCAACTAAGCCAGACGCCGTTTTTGGTCGGTGAGCAACCGAGCATCGCCGACGTCGCTTTTTACAGCTACGTGGCCCACGCGCCGGAAGGCAATGTGTCGCTGGCCGACTACCCTCAGGTACGCACCTGGCTCGGGCGCATTGAAGCCCTGCCGGGTTTTGTGGGCATGCCCCGCACGGCCGCCGGGCTGCAATCCAGTTAAGGAGCACCGATGGACCGATTTCACGAGATGCAGGTGTTTCTGGCGGTCGCCGAGGAGCAGGGCTTTGCCGCTGCGGCGCGGCGTTTGAACACGTCGCCGCCGAGCGTGACCCGCGCCATCGCCGCCATGGAGCAACGCCTCGGCACGCAGTTGCTGGCGCGTACCACCCGCAGCCTGCACCTGACTGAAGCCGGCCAGCGTTATCTGGAAGATTGCCGGCGCATCCTCGCCGAGCTGGACGAGGCCGAGGAAGCGGCGGCGGGCAGTTATGCCAACCCCTGGGGCCACCTCACGCTGACCGCCCCGGTGCTGTTCGGCGAGCTGTATGTGGCACCGCTGCTGGGTGAATATCTCGACCGCTTCCCCCAAGTGACGATCAACGCGCTGCTGGTCGACCGTGTGGTGAACATGGCCGATGAAGGCGTCGATGTGGCCGTGCGTATCGGCCACCTGCATGAGCCGGGGCAGCAGGCGATCAAGGTTGGCGAGGTGCGCCGCGTGGTATGCGCCGCGCCGGGGTATCTGGATCAGCATGGCCGGCCCGACCATCCCGCGCAGTTGCGCGAGGCGACGATCGCCACCTCATCCGCCAGCCAGGTGGTCAGTGAATGGCAATTCGTCGACAACGGCCGGCCGCTGGCGGTGTCGATCACGCCGCGGCTGGTGGTTTCGGCGAATAACGCGGCGATCAACCTGGCGCGCCTGGGCTGGGGGATGACGCGAGTGTTGTCCTACCAGGTCGCGGCGGCGGTGGCGGCCGGCGAACTGGAGATTGTCCTCGAGGCCTTCGAGCCGCCGCCACTGCCGATCCAAGTGGTGTTCCACAACCGTAGGCGCGTGCCCGCCAGGATCAACAGTTTTGTCGACTTTCTCAGCCAGCGCCTGAGCCAGGATGCTGCGTTGAACCCGCCCCACGGGCGTCGTCATTGATGGAGCGCTATCGCGATATGCAACTGTTCGTCGCGCTGGCCGGGCAACCGAGCCTGGCATCGGCGGCGCGCGCCCTTGGGGTCTCCGGCCCGACGCTGGTGCGCGCGATGGCCCGCCTGGAGGCGCGCCTGGGTGTCGCCCTGTTGCTACGCAGTACGCAGGGCGTCCGCCTGACCAACGCCGGTGACGCCTACCTGGCCGACTGTGTGCGGCTGCTGGCCGCCGTCGACGCCGCCGAAGCATCGGCCAAGGGCTTGCAGATACAAGTCCAGGGCACCCTGCGGGTGTGCATGCCGCTGTTGTTCAGTCGTTATGCGATGGCGCCGGTGTTGGCCGGCTATTTGGTGCGCTACCCCGATGTGCGTCTGCTGGCGCGGTATCAGGACGCCCACCCTAACCTGCATGAAGAGGGCGTGGATGTGGCGATCCTGGTGGGCGAGCTGCCCAACTCGTCGCTGATCGCGCGGCCGCTCGGGCAGGTGCGGCCTATCCTCTGCGCCAGCCCCGATTACCTGGCGGTCCATGGCGAACCCCGGCACCCGGATGAACTCAAGCAGCATCGCCTGATCGCCAGTGCGGACCCGCAGGACCCCTTCAGGGCGCGCGCACGCCTGACGTGCTCCACGGTGCAAGGCGCGATCAACGCCGCCGTGCAGGGCGCGGGGCTGCTGCAGTGCCTCAGTTACCCGGTGCATGAGCATGTGCTCAGCGGGGCCCTGCGCCAGGTGCTGCGGGACTTCGAAGGGCCACCGCTGCCGGTGCAGGTGGTGTACCGCGAGGGCCGGCATGCGCCGATGCGCGTGCGCAGTTTTGTCGAGCACTGTGTGAGCGCGTTGCGCGGGCATCCGGCATTTCAGTTGGCGTAACAGTGGATTGCCGCAGGTGGTGATTCCCTCGTTGCGTGTCCGGGCGCAGCATTCACCTATTCCTGCTGGAGGTGACCCATGAACACTCTCGAACAATCCCCTTGGCACGCCGGCGAACGGCAGATGCAGCAGAGCGCCGGCGTCGCCGAGCGCATGGCGGTGATCGGGCCCAAGGTCATTCGCGACCACTTGCCCGAGCAGCATCGGGATTTCTACCCGCTGCTGCCATACCTCGTGCTCGGCGTGGTCGATGGGCAAGGCACGCCTTGGGCAACGCTCGTGGAGGGTGCGCCAGGCTTCGTACACTCGCCCGACCCGCAGCGCCTGCAGATCGACAGCCTGCCGTCGGCCACCGACCCTGCCCGCGCGGGGTTGCACCAGGGTGCCTCGGTCGGCGTGCTCGGCATCGACCTCAATACCCGTCGCCGCAACCGCATGAACGGGCGCCTCGACGCCCTTGACCCTGACGGATTTTCGGTCGATGTGGTGCACACCTTCGGCAATTGCCCCAAGTACATCCAACTGCGCCCTGTCGAAGGCGTCGCGCGCAAACCCGGCAACGCGGTTGAGCGCAGCGATCACCTGGACGCCGCCGCGCAGCACCTGATTCGCAGCGCCGACACCTTCTTCGTCGCCACCTACGTGGACACCGACGGCGAGCGCGCGGTGGACGTTTCCCACCGGGGCGGCAACACCGGTTTCGTGCGCGTCGAGGGCAACGTGCTGACCATTCCCGATTACGCCGGCAACCTGTTCTTCAACACCCTGGGCAACCTGGCGGCCAACCCGCTGGCAGGACTGTTGTTTATCGATTTCGACACCGGGGATGTGCTGCAGCTTGCCGGACGCACCGCGCTGATCCTCGACGGCCCGCAGGTGGCGCTGTTTGAGGGAGCCCAGCGCGTGTGGACGGTGACGGTGGAACACGTCGCACGTCGCCCTGCCGCGCTGGCATTACGCTGGCGGTTTGCGGAGTTTTCGCCGTTCAGTCTGGCGATGGGATGACCGCTCTTGCGGCAAGCCCGCGCCACGCCTTACCCCGTACCGTATCCAGACTCACCGGTGCCGATCATCCACTTGGCCAGACCATGCCGGCCACTCACGCCCAGTTTGGCGGCGGCGCGTTTGAGGTAGGTTTCGATCGAGCTGTTTTTCACGCTGAGTTTTTCCGCCAGCTGCGGCACGGTGCCGCCCGTTAACAAACCCAGGCATACCTCTTGCTCGCGCGCCGACAGACTGATGTCGTCCAGGGACAGGCGCTGGTAGAACGCCTGCTGCAGGTGCGAGGGTTGCGATAGCGCGAGGCCCGGTTCGGGCGGGGGGCACGGTGCCTGGCGCAGCAGGTGGGCGTGGTGTTCGAGCAACGGCAGCAAGGTCTCGGACAGGCGCTTGAGAAACGACAACTGGCTCAAGGAAAACCCACGTTCGGTGCACGGGCGGGAGAACGATATCACCCAGCGCCTGTCGCCCTGGCGTGACACCAGGTGGCACTGGTGCAGGTTGTCCCAGGGTTGCGGGCTGTTGAGCCTGGCGTTCATTTGAATCAGCAGCGGGTCCTGCATGTCGAGCATGGCTCGCCACAGCGGGTGGTCTGGGCCCGAAGGCAAGCGTAAGGGGCGTGCGGGATGCTGGCCGGCGCTGCCCAGCCGCTTGATATCGATGACGCGTTCGTGCGGTTCATCCAGGGTGCATTCACTGAGATCGACGCAGTGGATCGGCACCCATTTGTTCACCAGATGCAGCAGGTGCTCGGCGAACCGGGCGTGCCCGCTATGGGCAATGACCTCGCCCAGTTCTGCGTAAAACGGCGTGTTCTCAGGTGGGCTGGTCGGGGGCGCGGCCCGCTGTGTGTCGAGATCGGGCACCGTTAATGGCCACCCTGAGGCCTTGCCGCCGCTCTGCGCTGTAGAGAGCGAGGTAGACGTTGGAGATTTGGTTGACCCATAAAAACCTGATCCTACGTATCCAGCTGAAAGGAGGTACACAACGTGCCATAAAAACCACGTCATTAATTGGACGTTTCTGACGGTCCTTTCCGGACAGGAATCAGCGGACGAGTCTGGATGTATTGATTAACTGTTTGAAAATAATAGATAAAATGTTCAGATCACTGCGCACGTTGTGCACGTGGTGCGATTTATCGAGTAGGCAATTTCCTACAGGAATTTAATCGTTTCAGCCGTCAGGCTTCATGGATACCCGATCCATCCGTTTGGATGTTGCGGCCGGGAGGGGGAGGGCGCGAGCTGCTCAACTCAGGGCAAACGAGGAATGAACGCCCGGCTGCCGTCCTGGCGTACATGAAACAGCCGTTCGCCATTGTCCGGTTGTGTGGTGACCACCTGATGGTCCACGGCGAGGTAAGCCAAGGGCGTCGGGTCGTCCTTGGAGAAGGCGGTGACAATAATCGTGCGCTGCGGGTCGAAGTGCCGGCCGCTGGTGGTATCCAGCCAGGCCATGAACGCGGCGCTGTCACCCAGGCGCGGGAAGTCCTGGGCTTGGCTCACGTAGTAAAACGGTCTGCCAGGGTTTTGCAGGTACAGGGGCGCCTTGTTGTCGGCTTCCACCAGGACCATCTGCCATTGATCCCACGGCGCGGTTCTCACCGCCTCGGTCCGTACATCCTCGGCAAAGCGCGTAACGCCGCCACGGCCGTTGCTCCAGGGATAGGCCACACCGAGCACACCGAGCATGACCACGGCGGCGATGGCGAAACCCTTCTGCCAGCGAGGACCGCTGGCGGGCCGGGTCGCCAGCCGTTCGCTCAGCCACCAGGCGGCCAGCAACTGGGCGAACGGCACCAGCGGCAGTACGTAGTAACTGCGTCGGCTGCCGCTGGCGGTAAAGAACACAAACAGCAGGCCCAAGGCCCACACCAACCAGCGCACGTTGGGCGGGGTCCGGCGCCAGTGCCGCAGCGCCAGCCACAGGCCGAGCAGCCAGCACGGTGCCCAGGGCAGGGTGTAGGCAGGGAGGTAGATCAGGTAGGTGTAGATCGGCTCCATATGGTCGAACGGGGCGAAAAAGCGCACCACGTTTTCCCGGAACACCAGCGCCAGGCCGCTCTCGCCGTAAGTCGGTGCGCCGTAGAGGCGGGATAGCACGAACGGCACGGCGTACACCACGGCGCCGAGCAGCAGAGCCAGGAACAGGCGCGGGTTGAGGTGGCGCTTGTAACGCTGTTCGCGGAGCAGATGCGGCAGCAAAACCAGGCCCGGCAGCACCACGCCGATCAGGCCTTTGAACAGCGAAGTTGCCGCCAGCAGCAGGCAGAACACCGTGTAACGCCCAAACCGCGTGTCCTCCGGCCCGCGCCAGTACCACCACACTGCGGCCAGTACGCCGCACAGGGTCAGCACATCGGCGGTGGCTACGCGGGCCCAGAACAGAAAGTAAAACGTGGTGGCAAGCATCCACCCGGCGATCAGGCCGGTGCCTTTACGGAACAGGCGCTCGCCGAGCAGGTAGATCAGCCACACGCTCAGCCATGCGGCGATGACCGATGGCAGGCGCAGCGACCACGGGCCCAGGCCGCCCATCAGATGCGCCATGCCGGTGATCAGCCAATACGAAGGCAGGGGTTTGTCGTAGTAGGGCGCACCCTTGAGGTAGGGGTCGAAGTAATCGCCGCTCTGCAGCATCTGCAGCGCAATGTTGGCCCAGCGGGTTTCCGGGCCCCAGAGGTCACGCGCGCCGAGCCCGCATAGCAGCAACAGGGCCGAAACGCAGAGCAATAGGCACAGGGCGCCGCGGTCGGTCCTGAAAAAGCGCGGCATCAGGGCACCTGCGGATACAGGGTCAGTTCCAGATAGCCCTTGTTATAGCGCTTACCCCCAGGCGGCAGCTGGCCCGCCTCGGCCATTTCGCTGGTGCTGCCGACCCGCAGCAGTACGCCGACCGGGCCGTGGCGGCGCGCCTGTGTGAGCCAGTCCTGAACCTGCGCCAGGTTCACTTTTCGTTGCGTTGCATCGGGGTATTGCAGGCCATAGCGCAGTTCACCCTCGGTGTTGTACAGCGTCACTTGCGTGCGTTGCAGGCGCCAGGCCAGGGCGCTGGCGCTCTCCAGTTGGTTGCTCAGCAGGGCGTTGGTTTGCTGCAGTTCGTCCAGGTGTTCCAGCACGAACTGATCGGGCATTTCGTTATCGGTGATCAGCGCCGGCATACCGGCCGGCAGCAGCACCACCAGCAGGCCGATGCCCAGGGTCGGCATGGCCCACAGGGCGAGCGGGCGGAAGGCCTGCAGCAGGTTGGTCAGAATCCACCCCAGCAGCACGATGAAGGTCAGCGACAGGCTGAACATCTCGGCATGACTGTTGCCATAAAGCGGTCGCGCAATTTGCAGGTAGATCAGACCAATCATTGCGGCCATGCCGATGACGAAGTTGAGCAGGCCGTTGAGGCCGATCGCGCGACCTTTGCCTTGGTTCACCAGATCGACCAGCGTGTGGCCCATGAGCAAAGCCAGGGGCAACAGGCAGGGCATGATATAGGTCGGCAGCTTGCCGTTGCTCAGGCTGAATAAGCCCAGCGGCAACAGCAGCCATAGAGCCAGGAAGCGCACCGGTGCCTGGGTTCTTGCCTGCCAGGCCTTACGCAGGGTATTGGGCAGCAGCCCGGCCCAAGGCAGGCACGCTACCACCATGATGGGCAGGAAGAACCACCACGGGCGTACGTGCTGCGCGTCGTCGGCGCTGAACCGGCGGATATGCTCGTTCCAGAAAAAGAAGCGCCAGAAGTCCGGTTCCTGCCGATGAATCGCCCACACCCACGGCAAGCACACCAGCACGGCCACCAGCACCGCCAGCGGCCCATAGCGCAGCAATTCCCCCAGCCGCCGTTGCCAGAGCATGTAGGGGACGGCGATCAGTACCGGCAACGCCCAGGCCAGAAACCCTTTAGTCATGAAACCCATGGCGCAGGCGAACCCCACAGTGGCCCAGGCGCTCATCCGGCGAGACAGGGTTTGACTGTCCAGCGCAAACCACAGCGCGACCAGGCTGAGGTTGACCCACAGGGTGAAGAGCGGATCAAGATTGGCATACCCGGCCTGGCCGGCCACCAGGCCAAAGCTCAGGTAGAGCAGGGCGCAGGCGAAGCTTTTGCGAGGGTCGTTCCACAAGCGGCGGGCGATCAGGTAGCCCAGCAGCACACTCAAGCCGCTGGCGAGCGCCGATGCAATGCGCACACCGAACAGGTTCTGGCCGAACAACGCCTGGCCCAGGGCGATCAGCCAATAGCCGCCGGCAGGTTTTTCGAAATAGCGGATGCCCATGAAATGCGGTGCGATCCAGTTGCCGCTGAGCAGCATTTCCTGGCTGACTTGGGCGTAACGTGTTTCATCCGGCGTCCATAGACCGTGCAGGCCCAGGGGTAATAAATAAAAAGCGGCGAACGCGGCTAATAGCACATGCAGGGGGGTTATGCGGGTCATGACAATGTCGGTTTTAAGTAATGAAGTAACAGCGGCGGAATTCACGGGGCTCACTAAGCAGCGGGAAATAGTCATGACGTCCTTAAATTAAAGGCGTAATTGAACATGCCAGAACTGGGCTGTCTTTTTGCTGAACATAAACTGCAGTAATGAGTTGCCTGCCACTTAAAGTTGCTTGAGTGCCATCGGCCAGTCGGGGTTATTCACGATGCCCAGAGGCTTGAATTGACCATTGGGCAGAACTTGCACGAACAGCGCGCTGCCATATTCAGGGAACTTGGCATGGGGGTAGCCCAGGCGGGCTTCGAAGTCGGCGATGCAGCCGCTGTGAGTGACGAATACCAGGTTGCGTCCGGACTGTTTGTGGCTGAGCAATTCCTCACCCATCGCCGTGCCGCAGACGGCTTGCTGGCTGGCGGTGACCTCGGTCTGGCCGAACATGAAACGGGACGTCTGGGCCGTGCGAATGGCCGGGCTGGCGAGCACGTCGCTGCCTTCCATGCCCAATGATTTAAAGGCTTTGCCGAGCTGTTCGGCGCGTTGGCTGCCTGCGATCGTCAGGCCTTCGACAGGGCCCAGGCATGGGTTGCTCGAGCGGTCGCAGCGCTCTTCGTGGCGTACCAGCACAATCAGGTCGCCGTCGCGCCAGAGCGGCAATACCGATGAACTCAGCAAGCGATTACCGACGCCCAGGTCCCGTGGCGACAATGGCCAGAACATGAAGGCGGCCACAAGTAAGGCAACGACGACGATGCCCAGCCAGAGGGCTGACAAACGCTTGATGAAGTGTCTGCGCGTGCGCGGTTCGGTCAGGATAAGGTCAACCACTTCATTCACCTTGGGCGCTGTCGGCAGCGTTTTATTTGATCAGGTGCTACGGGTCGGCGAATGCCTGCCGGGGAGCCAGAAGCTGTCACAGGGCGGCTGTCTTTTCGCTGAACATGCGGCGGTTAAAAGTTGCCAGACGTGGCAACTAATAAGTGGCCGACGGGTGACGCTTGGCCGGCACTTTAAAGAGCCGTGAGTGGGCGAGCGGTGAAATCCATGTGAAAAATTTGCGTGGTCTCGACCTGCAGCCGTTATTCTCGATTGCCCAGCCATTACACGAGCGTTTCCATGTTGCAGGTGCAAGGCGTGTTTAAAAGCTATGCCACTCCCCAAGGCCCGTTGCCGGTGCTGGCGGGCGTCGATCTGCAGTTGGCCGCGCGCGGCAGCCTGGCGTTGATGGGCGAATCGGGCAGCGGCAAGAGCACGCTGCTGCACCTGGTGGCCGGGTTGGATCGGATCGATGCCGGGCGTATCCAGGTCGGCGAACAGCGCCTGGACCGGATGAGCGAGGCACAACTGGCGCATTGGCGGCGCACCGACATCGGTCTGGTGTTCCAGCAATTCAACTTGATCGGCAGTTTGCGCGTTGCCGACAACCTGGCGTTCCAGGCACGGCTGGCGGGGCGTTTCGATGCGCGGTGGCAGGCGCAATTGGTCGAGCGACTGGGCCTGGGCGACCTGCTGGCGCGCTACCCGGAGCAACTTTCCGGCGGCCAGCAGCAGCGCGTGGCGGTGGGCCGCGCGCTGGCCTCGCGTCCGGGCCTGTTGCTGGCCGATGAACCCACCGGCAACCTCGACGAAGCCACCAGCGACGAGGTGCTGCAATTGCTGCTCGACCTGCTGCGCGACAGCCCCACCAGCCTGTTGATGGTCACCCACAGCCCACGGCTAGCCGCGCGGCTGGATCGCCAGGTGCTGTTGCATCGCGGGCAGGTCGTGCCGGCGGGTGCCGCCTGACATGTCGGTCTTCTATTGGACGTTGCGCGCGTTGCTCAGCCATTGGCGGCGTCACCCGGTGCAATTTTTCAGCGTGCTGACCGGTCTATGGCTGGCCACTGCGCTGCTGACCGGTGTGCAGGCCCTTAACAGCCAGGCGCGCGACAGCTACGCCCGCGCCAGCCAGTTGATCGGAGGCGAACCCCAGGCCAGCCTCTCAACGCCCGATGGGGCCAGTTTTGCGCAGACGCTGTTCGCCCAATTGCGCCGTGCCGGCTGGCCGGTGTCGCCGGTGGTGCAGGGGCGTGTTCAGCTTCAGGGGCATGAGGACCAGCGCTTGCAGTTGATGGGCATCGAGCCGTTGTCGTTGCCGGGCAGTGGCGCGGTGGCGGGGCAGCGGATGAGCCAGGCGCAGATCCTCGCGTTCTTTGCGCCGCCGGGGCTTACCTTTATCGCGCCGCAGACCCTGCGGGGCCTGGGGCTGCATGAGGGCGAGCAACCGTTGACGGTGACGGGGCAGCGCCTGCCGCCGTTGCAGGCCCAGGCGGACATGGCACCCGGGCTGTTACTCACCGACATCGGCTTCGCGCAAACGCTATTGGCGATGCCCGAACGGTTGTCGCGCCTGCTGGTGGACAAGGCCTTCGCTGCGAGCCACCCGACACCGCCCGCCGAGCTGCAACTCAAGCAAGGCGAGGACAACAACCTTGCGCGGCTGACTGAAAGTTTCCACCTGAACCTCGACGCGCTGGGTTTTTTATCCTTCGTGGTGGGGCTGTTTATCGTGCACGCCGCCATCGGCCTGGCTCTGGAACAGCGGCGCGGTCTGCTGCGTACGTTGCGCGCGTGTGGGGTCAGCGCGCGTTGCCTGATCCTTGGCCTGGGCGTGGAGTTGGGGGTGTTGTCGTTGCTGGGCGGCGTGCTCGGCGTGGCCAGCGGTTACTTGCTGGCCAGCCTGTTGCTGCCGGACGTGGCCGCGAGCCTGCGCGGTCTGTATGGCGCCGAGGTGCCGGGGCAACTGAGCCTGAGCCCAGGCTGGTGGCTGGCCGGCTTGGGCTTGAGCCTGTTCGGTGCCTTGCTCGCCGGCGCCAACAGTCTGTGGCGCGCGGCGCGCCTGCCGTTGCTGGCGCTGGCCAATGCCCAGGCCTGGCACGAGGCGCATGGGCGCTGGCTGCGGCGTCAAGGCTATGTGGCCGCCGCCGCGCTGCTGGTGGCGCTGTTGGCGCTGTGGCGGGGTGATAGCCTGGCCGCCGGGTTCGTACTGATGGCCGCGTTGCTGCTGGGCGCAGCCCTGGGCTTGCCGGTGCTGCTCAACGGCTTGCTCAAGGCGGTGCTGGGCCGCAGTCGCTCGGTCCTTGGCCAATGGTTTCTTGCCGATTGTCGCCAGCAATTGCCGGCCCTGAGCCTGGCGCTGATGGCGCTGCTGCTGGCGCTGGCCGCCAATATCGGTGCCGGTTCCATGACCTCGGGTTTTCGCCTCACATTCAACCATTGGCTGGAACAACGCCTGACTGCCGAGCTGTACCTCAACCCCCAGACCCCGGCCCAGGCCGAGCAACTGGGCACCTGGCTGGCGCAGCAACCGCTGGTGCGCGCGGTGTTGCCCACCTGGCAGGTGGCGGTGCAGCTTGAGGGTTGGCCGGCGGACCTGGCGGGTGTGGTCGACGACGCGACCTATCGTCAGCACTGGCCATTGCTGGAAGCGGCCCCTGCGCCGTGGGATCAATTGCGCGACAGTGACAGCGTGATGCTCAGTGAACAGTTGGCGCGGCGCCTGGCCCTCAGCGTGGGCGACACGCTGGACCTGCCGACACCGCAAGGGCGTTGGGCGCTCAAGGTGGTGGGCATCTACGCCGACTACGGCAACCCCAAAGGCCATCTGTTGATCAATGCCACGCATTTGCTGAACCACTGGCCGGGCCTGTCTCCGTCGCGGTTCAACCTGCGGGTCGCACCGTCCGATGCGCCGCTGCTGATCCGTGATGTGCAGCGTGTGTTTGCCCTGGAGGACAGCCGCATCATCGATCAACAGCAACTCAAGGGCTGGTCGAGCCAGGTATTCGAACGCACCTTCGCCGCCACGGCCGCGCTCAACAGCCTCACCCTTGGCGTGGCCGGCGTGGCACTGTTCATCAGCCTGCTGACCCAAAGCCAAAGCCGCCTCGGCCAACTTGCACCGCTGTGGGCGCTGGGCGTGACGCGGCGACAATTGATGCTGCTCAACCTCGGCCAGACCTGGCTGCTGGCGGTGCTCACCTTGTGCCTGGCGCTGCCGTTGGGGCTGCTGCTGGCGTGGTGTCTGGACGCGGTGATCAATGTGCAGGCCTTCGGCTGGCGCCTGCCGTTGCAGGTATTCCCCTGGCAACTGGCGCAGTTGCTGGGCCTGGCAATGCTGGCCACGCTGCTGGCCTCGGCCTGGCCGCTGTGGCAGTTGTATCGCAGCCGCCCGACGGATTTGTTGAGGACATTCGCCCATGAAGGTTAAGTCGCTGTGCTGGGCGGTGCTGCTCGTGCTGGCGGCCTGCGACAAAGCCCCCGCGCCCGAGGAAAGCTTCGCCGGCCTTGGTAGCGACGCGGCGGACTTTGCCCAGGTAGTGCCAGGCAAGGTCTTCAGCTTTCCCGAGGACCATGGTCCCCACGCGGGCTTTCGCATCGAATGGTGGTACGTCACCGCCAACCTCAAGGATGCCCAAGGCAACGTGTTCGGCGTGCAGTGGACGTTGTTTCGCAACGCCCTCAAGGCCGGACCGACGCAACCGGGCTGGCACGACTCCACCCTGTGGCTCGGGCATGCCGCCGTCACCTCCGGCACCCGCCACTACGCCGCCGAACGCTTCGCCCGTGGCGGCGTAGGCCAGGCCGGGGCGCAAGCGGCGCCGTTCAACGCCTGGATCGATGACTGGCATTTCACCAGCCGTCCCGGCGCCACCAGCACATTGGCCGACATGCAACTCAAGGCCAACGGTGCGCAATTTGCCTACGACCTGCGTTTAACCTCCAGTCGCCCACTGGTGCTGCAGGGCGACAACGGCTACAGCCGCAAATCCGACCAGGGCCAGGCGTCGTATTACTACAGCCAGCCGTTCTTGCGCGCCGAGGGCAGCGTCAGCATCGATGGCAAGACCTATCAGGTCAGCGGCCCCGCGTGGCTCGACCGCGAATGGAGCAGCCAACCACTGAGCGCCAGCCAGAAAGGCTGGGACTGGTTCTCCCTGCACCTGGATCGCGGCGCACACCTGATGCTGTTCCGGGTGCGGCAAACCGACGGCGCGCCGTACCTGACCGGCACCTGGATCGACCGCGAAGGCCGCACCCAGACCCTGCACAACGCCGATATCCAACTGACGCCGTTGAGCACCACCGCGATTGACGGGCGCCAGATACCGACGCGCTGGTCGCTGAAGATCCCCAGCAAACAGCTGGACATCACCACCGAAGCGCTCAACCCCAACGCCTGGATGAACCTGAGTATTCCGTACTGGGAAGGCCCGGTGCGCTTTGACGGTGGGGTGGGTTACCTGGAAATGACCGGTTATTAGGGGTGTTTCTGTAGGCGCTGTTTCTTCACGAAGTAGGCAACTTCCCAAATGTTAATGACCCCACTTGCGCTTGTGTCCGGGCCCCAGGCGCTTGCTTATATTTCCACGCCATCTTCTTTGCATCCCGGATGTAGGGCATGGCGCAGAGCTATATCAACGACCGCACCACGGACTACCACAGCTTGAAATCGCGCCTGATGGGCAGCGCCCCGAGCCGACAACGCTCCGAGCATTTTGATGTGTTGAACCGGCACCTGCGCCCCGGCCTGGTCACGCCGGGGCAACTGGTGATTATTCCCGATTCCCACAGCGTGAGTTTTCGGGCGAGGAAGCCTGGTTGATGCGACATGCCCAAGAGGTGCGACGCCACCTGGATATGAACTCATCCACCGGCAAGGCCTTGATCGGCAACTACGACTTGTTGCAGAGCTTCATGGCGTCCACCTCCATTGGCATCGGCAGCGCCACATCGGCCTGGGCGCGGCACCTGAATGAGGTGGCGCAAACCTTGGAAGACATCGAACGCTTGCATCAACGCTTGAAAGACGGCGCGTTGGACCGCGATGCCTTTATCCAGCAGCGCCAGGCCCTGTTCCGCCGCCTGGACCTGCAGCTGCAAGGCGCGGCGCGGTTCGGCACGGGTTTGCAGGGCAATGAGTCGTTGAAAAAGGTGCTGGGGATATCGACCAAAAGCTATCTGCATAAGGGTGAGATCGCCGGGTATGCGCAAAGGATTCGGGAGACTGCGCAGATGTCGAAGTGGTTGGGCAAGGGGACCTACCTGGGGGTGGCGCTGGATGTGGGCGTGGCGGGGTTGGAAATCAAGGAGGCGTGTGTGGCGGGGCGGGAGACGCAGTGCAGGAGGGCGAAGTATGTGGAGACGGGGAGGTTGGTGGGGGCGGTGTCGGGGGCGGCTGTTAGGGGGAAGTACGGGGCTGCATTTGCTCGCCGTGCTTGCGATGTGGTGTTGGGGGTTTCTCTGAAAGGTAACGCCAGACTGGCCTGCGCAATTATCGGAGGTGCTGGGGCTGGGTATGTGGGAGGTAGCGAAGTTGGCGATTTCGGTGGGTTCATAGGTGGAAAGATCATGGAAATCGATGGTGTTTTTATATTCCAACCGGAAGATGCGTAGTCATGGACCTTTTTTTCGTCTACGCCACCCTGTTGATTATTTTGACGTTCGTCATCCTGGGACTGATGTTATTTGCCGAACATAGAAAGCTGGAAGAGCTGGAGAGTTATTTCAGTAAGAACACAGTGGTTCTTGAGCACAAACGTAAATGGGGACGTAACCAGAGATTCGCCAGATTTCATCGCATGGGTTTGATGATCGATATCCTCTCAATGCCAAAGCGCTATGTGAAAAAAGGACTTGTGACCGAGGCTGAGTTGGGCTGCGTTCCGTTAGCTCTCAAACGCTGGGCTGTATGGCCCTATCGCCTGTGCCACATTTGGGCTCTCGCGTTGCTCATCGGGGCTGTCTGGCGTAGATGGGGCGGCATTGAAATTTGAAATTTCCCACATTTTTTTCAAAAAATACTGTACATCCATACAGTCATGTCCTACAGTCCATCCCAGGTGACCGGATGTCACCTGACCTTCAGTTTTTAACTATGGATGGATAAAAAATGAAATCGAAAAAAGCCTTTATGCTCGGCGCGGCCATGGCGGCCTCCTGCTTTGTTTCGGCCTTTGCCCTGGCGGAGCAAACCCCTCAGAAACTCACTGCCCAGGCCGTCCGGCAGGCGGTCGACAAGGCGCTCAAGCCCGGCGGCAAGTTGGATGCGGCGAAGGTTCCGGCCTTGCTCAAGCAAAAACTCAAGGCCGCCAAGACCGGCCAGTCCAAGGCGCTGACCCAGGCGGTGAAAACCGCACCGTTCGACACCGTGGTCGGTGAACTGAAAAAACCGGCGCAGGCCGAATTGAGCGCCGCCGCCATTGCTGCGTTCGAGCCGTTGTTCCCCACGCTTGATATCAACACGCTGTACAGCGTGGACGGGGTGCAGGCCGGCAACGAGTTCGCCTATCACTTCAACCTGCCGCAGAATGCGCGTATTCAAGTGCAACTGGTCAACCAGAGCGCCGGCACCGACATGTCGCTGAGCCTGTTCCTGGATGACGGCCAGGGCAACCTGAGCCTGGTCGGGTCTTCGGATGCCGCCGGCAACGCCGATGAATACCTCAATGGCGTGCTGCCGGCGGGGGACTATTACTGGTACATGGTGGCCAATACCGCCAGCAACGGGCAGTTCAGCTTTGGCGTCGCCGTAGACAGCAACATCGATGCCTACGAACCCAACGACACGCCGCAGACCGCCTTCGTGCTGCCGGACTCGATGAACAAAGTCAGCGGCAACCTCGACAACGCCAACGATGTCGATTACTTCGACTTCAAGGCCGTGCGCGGCCAGAGCGTGAGCATGTACCTGGCCGGTGATGAAACCGGCAGTCGCAACCAGTGGATCTTCGACCGGTTTGATGGGGTCAATTGGATCACGGTACCGGCCGGTTCGTCGTCGACCTACCCCAGCGTGGCGCCGGGCACCACGGTCAAAGTGCGCGTACGGGCCAACCCCGACGTCGCGCAGGACGCGACCAAGCAGTACCAACTGAGCCTGGGCTCTACGCCACGCCTCAATACCCACGACGTGAAGGGCGACAACATCGTGCGTGTGCCGGTCTCGGAAATGCCGCTGGCCACGCAAACGGCACGTGTGCTGAACTGGAAAACGCAATGGTCCGACTCCACCGGCGCGCCGTTGCTGGGCGTCACTCCGGTGCTGCGCGTGGACAATCACTTCATCGACTTCAACTACCGCTGGGTCAATTATCCGGCCACCACCAACAGCGCAGGTGAAACGTCGGCCACGGCGAATATCGGCAGCTGCTTCGGCGATTACCACACGGTCATCAACGACAGCAGTACCGGCGTGCCGTACAAATGGGACACCACGTACAACCAAGGCGGCTGGCGCATCGAACTGGCTGAGTTCCCGGGGGTAGGCGTTGGCGGTGACAATGTGCAGTACGTCAGCCTGGGGCATATCTGCACCCAGACCATCGTGCATTGATCGTGATGCAACAGTGAAAAAGGGGGCAGCCTGCACAGGCTGCCCCCTTTTTTTGCGCCAATTTCTGAGGGTTTAAATCAGTGGATCCCAGCGCTGCGACCAATCCCCTTCGGCCTTGACCACCCCGCGCAGCAGTTCCAGCGCGCGCTGCAGCACCGACGAATCCCGCGCCCGTGCGTACACCAGGTACGTCGGAAAGCTGAACTCCGGCGCCTTGGGCACGCGTTGCATCACCCCACTGTCGAGATAGCTCTGCACCACCCGCGTGCGGAAATACCCGGCGCCGCCGTTCTCCAGGATGTACTGCAGCGCCAGCGGCCCGAGGCTGAAGCTCACGGCGGCGCGGGCACGCTCGGGCAGGGCGGCGTCATGCTGCTGGCGAAACCCCGGGCCCCAATCGATATAGACGTAGGGTTCGGGCTTGCTCGCCAACTGCACCAGGATCAGTTTTTCTTCCAGGACCTGTTCCACCTGCAAGCCCGGCCAATAGTGGGGCTGGAACACCAGCGCGGCGTCGAGCACGCCCAGCTCCAGCTGGCGCAGCAGGTACTCGCCTTCGCGGATTTCCGTGCGCAGGGCATGGCCGGGGATGTGCTCGCGCAAGGCCTTGGCCCAGCCGAGCATCAGCGGGTTGCACAGGCTCACCTCACCGCCGATATGCAGCACGTTGCGATAGCCGTCGGGCAACGGCAGGTCGCGCCGCGCGGCTTCCCAGGTTTGCAGCAATTGGTTGGCATACACCACGAAGGCCTCGCCATCGGCGGTCAGTCGCGCCCCGGCACGGTTGCGCACGAACAGCGTACAGCCCAGCTGGCTTTCAAGGTTTTTCACGCGGGCGGTGATGGCGGTCTGGGTAACGTGCAGTTTCTCGGCCGCCGCGGCCAGGCTGCCGCAGCGGGTGATTTCAAGGAAGGTGCGTGCCAGTTCAATATCCATGAAGCCCCCAGGAATGAATGGAGGACATTGTAGGGGCAGGGCATTGGAATGCGATCAGAAAATGTGCGAGGCGGTACGCCACCTCTCACCTGTTGGCCTGGGGTGTGGCGGCTTTGGGAGCCTGCAAGTGTCGGGTTGGAAATGCGCGCGCATACACTTGGCAAACCCTTAACACCTGCTCATCGGCAAACCGCGCCGCGACCACATGCAATCCCACCGGCAGGCCATTGGCGGCCAGGCCACACGGAACTGACGCCGCCGGTTGCTGGGTGAGGTTGAAGGCGTAGGTGAACGGCGTCCACTCGGTCCATTCCTGCATGCCTGAACCGGGCGGTACGTTATGCCCGGCGGCGAACGCGGTGATCGGCAGCATCGGCGAGACCAGCACGTCGTAGTGCTGATGGAACGCCGCCATTCGCGCCACCAACGCTGCGCGGGCTTCCAGGGCGGTGTTGAAATCATCCAGGCTCAAGCGTTCGCCGCGTTGCGCGATGTGCAGCAGGCCAGGGTCCAGCAGGTGTTTTTGTGCCTCGCTCATCGAACCGGTCAAGCGCGCGGCGCCGGCGGCCCACAAGGTGCTGAACACGTCCAGCGGGTCACTGAAGCCCGGGTCGATCTGTTCGACATGGGCGCCCAACTGCACCAGGCCCTCAACCGCTCGTGCGACCACCTCGGCCACTTGCGGGTCCACGTCGATGTAACCGAAGTCGGGGCTGTAGGCGATACGCAGGCCCTTCAAATCCAAGGCGTCGGATAACCACGGCGTGCTGCGTGGCGCGCCGATCAAACCATCCCGCGCGTCCGGCCGCGCGACGGCCTGCAACATCAGCACGCTGTCTTCCACGGTGCGGGTCATCGGGCCCAGGTGCGACAGGATGGTCATGGAACTCGCCGGCCATTGCGGCACGTAGCCGAAGGTCGGCTTGATGCCGAAGGTGCCGGTAAACGCGCAGGGGATGCGAATCGAGCCGCCCGCGTCGCTGCCCTGGTGCAGCACCCCGAGGTTCAATGCCGCCGCCGCGCCGGCGCCGCCGGATGAACCGCCGGCCGTGGTGCGCGTGTCCCATGGGTTGCGGGTGATGCCATACAGCGGGTTGTCGGTGACGCCTTTCCAGCCGAATTCCGGGGTGGTGGTTTTGCCCAGCAGCACCGCCCCGGCCTTGCGCAGGAACGCCGGGAACGGCGCGTCGACATCCCAGGGGCCTTCGGCGGATGTGGTGCGCGAGCCCTTGCGCGTGGGCATGCCAACGGTCAGCGTCAGGTCTTTGATCGATGCGGGCACGCCATCCAGGGCGCCGCAGGGCTCACCCTTCAACCAGCGTTGCTCGGACGCCCGTGCGGTGCGTAGCGCGCCCTCGGGGTCGACATGGCAGTAGGCGTTGACCGTCGGGTTGTAGCGTTCGATACGCAGCAGCGCATCTTCGGTAACGTCCACCGGCGATAAGGTCTTGTTGCGGAAATGCTCCAGCAGTTGCACCGCTGTCAGTTGGCCTATCTCACTCATGCCCTGTCTCCCTGCGCCGCATTGACCATGGCGCGCAGCAACACCGCGCAACCGGCCGCCAGGTCGTTCGGGGCGGCGTTTTCGATTTCGTTGTGGCTGATGCCGCCTTCGCACGGCACGAAGATCATCCCGGCCGGGCCCAGTTCGGCGACGAAAATCGCGTCGTGCCCGGCGCCGCTGACAATATCCATATGGCTCAAACCCAACGCCTGGGCTGCCTCGCGCACGGCATTGACGCAGGCCAGGTCGAAGTCCAACGGTGGAAAATCGGCGGTGGGCGTCAGCTCAACCATCAACCCGTGCCGGGCGGCCGTGGCGTCGATTACGCGGCGCACTTCCTCGACCATGGCCTGCAATTTGTCGGCATGCAGGTGGCGCAGGTCGAGGGTCATGTGCACCTGGCCGGGAATCACATTGCGTGAACCCGGATGCAGGCTCAGGCAACCGACCGTGCCGCAGGCGTGAGGCTGGTGCTGATGGGCGATACGGTTGACCGCGCTGACCACCTCGGCGGCGCCCACCAGGGCGTCCTTGCGCAGGTGCATCGGGGTCGGCCCGGCGTGGGCCTCGACGCCGGTGAGGGTCAGGTCGAACCACTTCTGGCCCAGGCAACCCATCACCACACCAATGGTGGTGGCCTGATCTTCCAGCACCGGGCCTTGCTCGATATGCGCTTCGAAATACGCGCCGACCGGGTGGCCCGACACCGCGCGCGCGCCGGCGTAGCCGATGCGCTGCAATTCGGCGCCCACCGACAGGCCCTGGTCGTCGCGTTTGTCGAGGGTGTCCTGCAAGTCGAACTTACCGGCAAATACCCCGGAGCCCATCATGCATGGCGGGAAGCGCGAGCCTTCTTCATTGGTCCACACCACCACTTCGATCGGCGCCTGGGTTTCGATGTTCAAATCATTGAGGGTGCGGACCACTTCCAGGCCCGCCATCACTCCGTAGCAGCCATCGAACTTGCCGCCGGTGGGTTGGGTGTCGATGTGGCTGCCGGTCATCACCGGCGGCAGCTCCGGATTGCGACCGGGGCGGCGCGCGAAGATGTTGCCGATAGCGTCGACGGTCACGCTGCACCCGGCGTCTTCGCACCACTGTACAAACAGGTCGCGGGCCTGGCGGTCGAGGTCGGTCAGGGCCAGGCGACACACGCCGCCTTTGGCGGTGGCGCCGAGGCGGGCCAGGTCCATCAGCGACTGCCACAAGCGGTCGCGGTTGATCAGCGGGGCATTGCTCTGAAGCGGTTGTGCAAAGCTGTTCATGGGCACTCTCCGGTCAGGCGCTCAGGGCCAGGTAACGGTTTTTGATGCTCGGGTCGGCGCGGAAGGCTTCGGAGCTGCCCTCATAGACCACGCGGCCCTGTTCGAGCACGTAATGGCGGTCGGCGAGCTTGTCGCAGACCATCAGGTTTTGTTCCACCAGCAACACCGGCAGGCCGTCGTCCTTGACCTTGCGCAGGATCTTTACCAGTTCGTCGACGATCACCGGAGCCAGGCCTTCGGTGGGTTCGTCGAGGATCAGCAGCTTGGGGTCGTTGAGCAGAGCGCGGGCGATGGCAAGCATCTGTTGCTCGCCGCCGGACAACGCGTGGCCGGCGTTTTTGCGCCGCTCCTTGAGACGCGGGAACATGCCGTACACGTCTTCGAGCTGCCAGCGGCTGGTCTTGCGGACGGCGATGCGCAGGTTTTCCTCGACGCTGAGCAGCCGGAAAATCCCACGGTTCTCCGGCACCAGCGCCAGTCCCTGGCGCGCGATCTCGAAGATTTTCCGGCCCACCAGCGCCTGACCGTTGAAGTGGATCTGGCCCTGGCGCGGACAAATAATCCCAAGGATGCTGCGCAGCGTGGTGGTCTTGCCGGCGCCGTTGCGCCCGAGCAGCGTCACCAGTTCGCCGGGGTTGACCTTCAGCGACACGCCTTCGAGCACGTGGCTTTTGTCGTAGTAGGAATGGATATTCTCGACGATCAGCATCAGGCAGCCTCCCCAAGATAAGCACTGCGCACACGTTCATCGGCGCGCACGAACTCCGGCGTGCCTTCCACCAGAATCTGCCCGTGGCTCATCACGGTAATGCGTTGGCTGATGGACATGACAATGCTCATGTTGTGTTCGATCAACAGCACCGTATGGTCGCGGCCAAGGTCGCTGATCAATTGGGTCATGATCGGGATGTCATCGATGCCCATGCCCGAGGTGGGCTCGTCGAGCATCAACAGTTTGGGTTTGGAGCAGATCGACATGCCCACCTCCAGCACCCGCTGCTGGCCGTGGGACAACTCGCCGGCCAGGGCATCGGTGCGGGCGCTGAGTTGCAGGCGCTCCAGCACCTGGTCGGCCATCTCCAGGTGTTCGCGTTTGCTGTCTACGTGGCGCCAGAAATTCAGTGCGCGCGCACCGTCGCGGCCCTGGGCAGCGAGGCGCAGGTTTTCACGCACGCTGAGGTTCTGGAACAGGCTGGTGAGCTGGAACGAGCGCGCCATGCCCAGGCCCACCCGGGCGTGGGCCGGCTTGCGCATCAGGTTGCCGCCGTCGAAATGAATCGCCCCGGCCGTGGCCTGGCGTTCGCCTGTCAGGCAGTGGAACAGGCTGGTCTTGCCCGCGCCGTTGGGGCCGATGATGGTGTGGATGGTGCCGGCTTCGACCTTGAGGTTCACGCCGTTCACGGCACGGAATGCGCCGTAGGCCAGTTCCAGGTCTTGGGTTTCCAGCAGGATGCTCATAACACGTCCTCCTTGACCACGACACCGGCCTTGCGGCTGCCGCGTACTTTGTCGAACAGCGAGGCCAGGCCGCCCCACAAACCGCCGCGCATGAAGATCACCACCAGGATCAGGATCACCCCCAGCAGCATCAGCCAGCGTGGCCACAGGTCGGACAGGAAGTCCCCCAGCAGCACGATGGAACCGGCACCCAGCAGCGAGCCGAATAACGAGCCGGTGCCGCCGACGATGGTCATGATCAGGATGTTTTCGGACATCGCCAGGTCGATATTCGACAACGGCACAAAGTGCAGCAGCATGGCGTACAACGCGCCGGCAATCCCGGTGACCGCGCCGGACAGCACGAACACCAGAATTTTGAAGTGCCGCGTGTCGTAGCCGATGGCCGAGGCGCGGGTTTCGTTTTCACGGATCGCCATCAGCGTGCTGCCGAACGGCGAAGCGATGACCCGACGGGCGCCGATGAAAATCAGCAGGAACAGCACCGCCACAAAAGCATAGAACGCACGGGCGTCGGCCAGCGACAGCAGCACAGTGTCACCCAGGCGAATCTCCGGGCGCGGCACGCTGAGCAGGCCGTTGTCGCCACCGGTCCAGTCGCTCAAGGTGTAGGCCACAAAGTAGGCCATCTGACTGAATGCCAACGTGAGCATTACGAAGTAAATGCCGGTACGCCGAATCGCCAGGGCACCGACCAGCAACGCCAGGAAACCACCGACGACGGCGGCACCGAGCAGCGCGCTGAACAGGCCCAGGTGCAGGTGGATCATCAGCAATGCCGCGCAATACGCGCCAGCACCGAAGAAGATGCCTTGGCCGAATGACAACAGCCCGGTGTAGCCCAGCAGCAGGTTGCAGGCCAGGGCGGCCATGGCAAAGATCAGGATCTCGGTGGCCAGGGTCGCCGAGGGCAATATCAACGGCAGGCCGATCAGCACCGCCAGCACCCACAGCAGCATGGCCCGCGACTGGGTCCTGGCAAACGGCAGGGGGTTTTTCTCGCTCATGTCAGGCTCTCCCGAACAGGCCGTAAGGACGTACCAGAATCACCGCGGCCATGGCGCCGTAGATCATCAGACTCGCGCCCTGGGGCCAGAGTGTGGTCATCAGGCTTTGCACCACGCCCACCAGCAAACCGCCGACCAGCGCGCCGCTGAATGAGCCCATGCCGCCGATCACCACCACCACGAAGGCGATGCCCAGAATCTCCGGGCCCACGAACGGCTGCGCGCCGCGCAATGGCGCGAACAGCACACCGGCCATACCGGCCAGGCCCACGCCGAGGGCGAAGGTCATGGAGAACAAACGGAAAATATTGGTGCCGAGCAGCGACACGGTCTCGGTGCTTTCACTGCCGGCGCGCACCAGGGCGCCGAAGCGCGTGCGCTCCAGCAGCAGCCACAGGCCCAGGCCCACCAACGCGGAAAACACGATGAGAAACAGGCGGTAGTAGGGGTAGACAAAATCACCCACCACCAGCACCCCGCGCAACAGCTCCGGCACGGCGACGCTTTTGCCCACCGGGCCCCAGATCATCACGCTCGCCTCCTGGATGATCAGCGCAATACCCAGGGTCACCAGGATCTGGAACATGTGGGGCAGGTGATAAATGCGCTGGATCAACACCCGCTCGATGACCCAGGCCAGTGCGGCCACCACCAGCGGTGCGATCAGTAATGCCAGCCAGAAATTGCCGGTCAGGCTCACGGCGGTGTAGCAGATGTAGGCGCCCAGCAGAAAAAACGCACCGTGGGCGAAGTTGACGAAGTTGAGCAGGCCGAAAATGATCGTCAGCCCCACCGCGATCAGGAAGTAGATCATCCCCAACCCCAGGCCGTTGAGTATCTGGAACAGGTAAAGATTAAGCATGCAGAAACCCTCGGACAGCTGGCCGCGGGGGCGGCCCTGTCGCGTTTGACTGGTCAGGATCAGGCGAGCGCGCAGCCTGTGGCGTCGACCGGCGGGAACGATTGGCCGGCACTGAGTACGTTGGCCAGGTCGTCCTTGTCGGCCATCTCGCTGGCGGGCTTGCCGATCAACAGGTAGTAGTCCTTGATCACCTGGTGGTCGCCGGCGCGGATCGACTCCTTGCCGGTCGGGCCATCGAAACTCAGGCCCTGCATGGCCTTGGCCACGGTCGGCCCATCGAAGCTGCCGGTGGCGATGATGGTGTCGAGCATGACCTTGGTGCTGATGTAGTCGGCGGCCAGCGGGTAGGTGGGGTTGATGCCGTATTTGGCTTTCGTCAGTTTGACCAGCTCGCGGTTGAGCGGGGTGTCGACCTGATGCCAGTACTGGGCGCCGAGGTACACGCCTTCGAGCACATCGCTGCCCAATTCCTGGAATTGGTCGAGGCCGGCGGACCACACCAGCAGCACTTTCATACGCTCCTTGATGCCGAAGTTCACCGCCTGGCGCAGGGTGTTGGACGACTGGCTGCCGAAGTTGAGCAGCACCAGTACGTCGGGTTTGGTCGAGATGGCGTTGGTCAGGTAGCCGGAGAACTCCTGTTCCTGCAGCGAGTGGTAGCTGTTGCCCACATGCTCCAGGCCATTCTCTTTGAGCACGGTCCTGGCGCCTTCAAGCAACGCTTCGCCAAACACGTACTGCGGGGTGATGGTGTACCAGCGCTTGGCCTCGGGCAGCAGCTTGATCAGCGGCAGCAGGGTTTCGCGGATCGCGCCGTAGGTGGGCACCGACCAGCGGAACGTCGCTTTGTTGCAGTCCTTGCCGGTGACTTCATCGGCGCCCACCGGAGTCATGAACACGCCGCCAACCTTGTCGACTTCCTTGGCCACCGCAAGGGCCGAGGATGACAAGGTGCAGCCCTGGAAGAATCGCGCGCCGTCCTGCTGGATGGCCTCCTGCACCTTGCGTACCGCTTTGCCGGCATTGCCTTCGGTGTCGATGACCTTGTAGTTCAACGGCCGACCGAGCAGTTCGGGATACTGCTCCACCGCCAGGCGCGAACCCATGTCGGCAAACTTGCCATAGCTGGCGAAGGCGCCGGACATGGACTTGAGGCCGTAAAAGGTAAAGGGCTCGGCGGCAAATGCCGACCGCACGCTCAGCGGGAGGCTGAGGGCGGCGGCGGCGGTGAGGCTGGCTTTCAATAACGTACGACGCTGCATGGGGTGACTCCCTGGTTTAGTTATTGGCAGGAGCGGCAAGGGCGATACGGTGAAGCTGGGGCCTGTGGGCAGGCCTGTTATTGGGGCGAGCATGGACCGTGGTCACAGTGTGCGAGGGCAAACCCAGCGCACCTTGATCGAAGTTTTTTTAGGAGTGATCGAACTCCAAAAGAAAGTGCGGGCTGACCTGGCCTTCCAGCGCGGTCATATGGTGTTCGGCGTCGCACATGTGTTCGTGCATCAAGCTGCGCACCGCGCGCTCATCCCCGGCGCGAAAGGCGATCAACAGCTGTTTGTGATAATCGAGGTTGGCCGCATCGAACTGCTTGCGCTTGGGCTTGTAGGCTTTTTTCAGCACCACCAGGTCACGTAGCAGGTCATTGAGAAACTGCGCCATAAAACTCAGCAACGGGTTGGGGCAAGCCTTGGCCAGCAGGGTGTGGAACTCCAATTCCGCCAGGCGCTGTTCGCGCTGGCCGGCTTCGCTGTCTTCCGGCGCACTGCAAAAATCCACGTTGTCCTGCAGGGCCTGGAAGTCGTCTTCACTCAGGCGGCCCAACACCGACACCGCCAGTTCCACCTCGATGACCTTGCGTAACTGGTACACCTGCTCGCCGTCCAAATGTTGAAAATGCAGGTAGTTACGCAATGCGCGGCTGGCAGGTTCCGTGCCCGCCTGGTTCAGGTACGCACCGCCGCTGGGGCCGGTGCGGGTGCTGACCAGACCTTCGACCTCCAGAGCCTTGAGCGCTTCGCGGGCCGAGCCCTTCGAGCATTGGAAGCTCTCCATCAGCTCACGCTCGGTGGGCAGGCGATCGCCCGGCTTCAAAGCGTCGGTGACGATGGAGCGCTTGACCGATTCGACAATCACATCGGACAGCTTCTGGCGTTTGCGGCGTAGCGGACGGCTGAGCATGTGGGCGATTTATCGTATTAATGCGGATAAATAGCACTTAATAACGATCCGGCCGGAGCGTCAATGCGCGAGGTCGTTTTCGGTCGCAGCAGGTCGCAAACGGTTATCTAAGGCCAGTCACTCATTGGCAGGCATCGCGTGAACGATGGGGGTTGTTTGCCGTAGGCCAGGAATTCACCGACCCATCGGTAAACGCAACTGCCAGCATCGGCTTTTGCAGGGTCCTTTAGACGCAGGAGGTCCACCAGCGGCGTGCCGATGTCGTCGGCGTCGGCGTTGACCAAGACCATGCGCGCTACGCGTTCGGGGAACAGCACGGCATAGCGGTTGCCCAGCCGAGTGGCGTCGGCGTTGCCCAGGTAATACAGCTGAGCATCGCCGAGTTCGTCGCGTACATACTCCATGTCGCGCGCGGCGTATTCCACCTGGGTGGTCTGGTCCAGGGCGCGCGCGCTGAGTTCGACGACGTCGTAGCGCTCAAGCAGGCTGCGATAGGCCTGTGTGGCGTTGGCGCTCCAGCGACTGGCCAGTTGGAGAGCAAAAGTGCCGACGCCGTTCTTTGGCGGTGGCAGGCCCGCGTGCACGAAGATTACGCCCTGGCGACTCAGCGGTTGGCGCGCGCCGACACGGGTCACGTACAGGCGCAGAGTGCCTTGTCGAGGCGCCGCGTAGTCGCGGGGGACCGATACGCTGCCGCACTGAGTGCGTTCCACCACGTCGGCGGCCAGGCGGTCAGCCGAAGGCAGCGGGCAGTCCAGCAACCAATCGATGGCGGTGGGTTTGATCAGCGGCTCGGCGGCGGCCAGGCTCGCCAGCAGCCAGAGGCCGCCGCACGCCAAGTGTTTTACGACAGTCATCAGGAGGTCCGGGGCAGCCGTGTGATAACGGCTTTTTTACCAAGGACCTCAAGGCCAGGAATGTAGGGCTAACAGACGCCTCGCGTACGAAAGTGGAGTTTTGTTTATCAGATGTCGGTTTTCCAGCCGCCACCCAATGCCTTGTACAACGCGATGCTGGCCTGCAGGCGTGACAGCCGCAGTTGCACGTTCAGGTCCTGGGCCGCGTACAGGGTGCGCTGGGTTTCGAGTACGGTCAGCCAGTCGGCGGCCCCGGCCTGGTAGCGTTGCTGGGCGATCTGGAACGCGGTCTGCGCCTGTTGCAATTCTTCCTCCTGCCATTGGCGCTGCTGGTCGAGGCGGGTGATGCCGCTGAGGGCTTTTTCCACGTCGGCAAAACCGTTGATGAGCGTGCCGCGATAGGTCTGCAGCAGTTCATCCTGGCGCGCGCGGGCCTTATCGCGTTCAGCGCTTAAACGGCCGTTGTTGAAGATCGGCGCCACCAGCCCGGCGGTCAGTGTGTAGTAGGGGCTGCGCAGCACGTCGATGGCCTTGTAGGCGTCGGAACCCAAGGTGGCGCCAAGGGTGATGGCGGGCAGCAGGGCGGCGCGGGCCACGGTCACGTCCGCCTGCGCCGCCGCCAGTTGCGCTTCGGCCTTGGCGATGTCCGGGCGGCGACTGAGCAATTGGCTGGGCAGGCCGGCGCCGATGCTCGGCCACGTCAGCGCCTGGAAGGGCTCGGTGCCCAGGTCCAGGGCCTGCACGGGTTGGCCCAGTAGGGCGGCGAGGGTGATGCGCGACTCTTCGGCCTGTTGCGCAATCAGCGGCAGTTGGCGTTGCTGGCCGGCCACCAGGCTTTTTTGCTGGGCCAATTCCAGAGCCGTGGCGGAGCCCGCGTCATAGCGGGTTTGCACCAGCGCAAGCACATTGCGCGCATTGGCCAGGTTCAACTCGGCGATGTGTCGGCGCTGGTCGCCGGCAAGGGTTTGCGCGTAGCGGTCGGCGACGTTGCCGAGCAGGGTCAGCTCCACGGTGGCCTGGTCGAATTCGCTGGCCCGCAGGCTGTGCAGAGCGCTGTCGCGGGCGGCGGCGCGACCGCCCCAGAAGTCTACCTCGTAGCTGGCGGTCAGGTTGGCGCCGAAGTTGTTCACCGCATCGTCGCTCTCGCTGGCGTCGAGGTCCGGGCCGCCTGCGCCACGCAGTAACTTCTGATGGCTGGTGGTGAGGTTGGCCTTCACCTCCGGCAGCAACGGCGCGCCGGCGATCACCGCGCTGGCCTGGGCCTGACGCACCCGTGCCATGGCGGCGGCCACGTCGAAACTGTCGCGGCGCGCCTGTTCGATCAGGCGATTGAGCGGCGCACTGCCGAACCGTGTCCACCACTGGGCGTTCACGCTTTGGGCGGCATCGCGTTCGGCGTATTGCCAGGCGGCGGGCGGCACGATACCGCGGTCGATGCTGGGCGGCCGGCCTGCGCAGGCGCTGATCAGCAGGCACAGGCTGAGTACGCACAGGTGTGAGGGGACATAGGGTTTATTCACTGGTCAATGCCTTAACCGGATCGAGCCGGGCAGCTTTACGGGCCGGCATAAAGCCGAATACGACGCCGGTGACCAATGCGCAGCCGAATGCGCCGAGCACCGCCACCAGGGAAAACTGCACTGCCACCTTGGCCAGCACCAGCACGCCGCCCACCAGCAGGGCCAGGGCGATACCACACAGGCCGCCGACCACCGAGAGCATCACCGCCTCGGTAAGGAACTGGCGCAGGATGTCGCGCTGACGCGCGCCGGTGGCCATGCGGATACCGATCTCGCGGGTGCGTTCGCGTACCGTCATGAGCATGATGTTCATCACGCCGATGCCGCCCACCAGCAGGGAAATCGCCGCAATCGAGCCGAGCATCAGCGACAGGGTGTTCTGAGTGCGTGCCTCGGCCTGGATCATTGCGGCGTTGTTGGTCAGTTCGTAGTCGCGCTTGCCGTGGTGCAGACGCTGCATCAACTGGTCGATGGCCTGTTCGGCTTCGCGCACTTTGCGCGCGTCGGCGGCGGCGATCACCACGTACTCCGGGTTGTAACTGCCGAACAGGCGCACGCTGGCGGCGGTGTAGGGAATGGCGATGCGGTCGTCGCTGTCTTTGTTGCCGGAGCTGGCGCCTTTTTCCGCGAGCACGCCGATGACTTGGAAAGGCACGTTTTCGATCAGGATGTATTGGCCGATCGGGTCGACCAGGCCCTTGAACAGTTTTTCACGCACCCGATGGCCGATCACCGCCACCGTGGCGCCGGCGCGCTCGTCGGCCGCCGTGAAGTAACTGCCCTCGACTACCGGCCAGTTGAAAATCTCGGGAAAGTTGGTGTCGTTGCCGCCAACATAGGCCATGTAGTCGACGTTGCCATAACGCACCCCGGCCTCGCTGCCGTTGACCGGCATGATGCGCTGCACCTGAGGCAGCGCCGCCAGCGCGGCCACGTCATCCAGGCTGACGATGCCCAGCGGCGTGCGCGGGTTGGGCGAGGAGCCGCTCAGGTAAAGAATGTTGGAGCCGAACGCGCCCATCTGCGCCATGACCTGGCGCTTGCTGCCTTCGCCCACGGCCAGCATTACCACCACCGAGGCCACGCCGATGATGATCCCGAGCAAGGTCAGCGCGGTGCGGAAGCGGTTGATCCACATCACGCGCCAGGCTGCCTGCACCGCGTCCACCAGCTCGGCTTTCCAGGCACCGTTATGTTCGGCGCCGTCGGCCAGGCGCTGGCGCAGGTCCACCGCTTGCAGAGCGCCAGGGGTAGCGGCGGGCGCGGTGTCGTGGGCGGATGCCGAATCGCTGATGATCAGGCCATCGCGAATCTCGATGATGCGGTTGGCGCGCGCCGCGACTTCGCGGTCGTGAGTGATCAGGATCACCACGTGGCCCTGGCCCGCCAATTCATCCAGCAGGCTCATCACTTCGGCGCCGCTGTGGCTGTCAAGGGCGCCGGTGGGTTCGTCGGCAAGGATGATATGCCCACCGTTCATCAATGCGCGGGCGATCGACACCCGTTGCTGCTGGCCGCCGGAGAGCTGGTGCGGGCGGTTGCCGGTACGCTCGGCCAGCCCCAGGCGCGTGAGCAGAGCATTGGCCCTGGCATGTCGCTCGGCGGCGCTGATACCGGCGTAGATCGCCGGCATTTCCACATTTTCCTGGGCCGAGCCGGACGGGATCAGGTGATAGCCCTGGAACACGAAACCGAACGCTTCGCGGCGCAGCCAGGCCAGGGCGTCGCTGTCCAGGTGTGCGACGTTTTCCCCGGCGAACAGGTACTCGCCCGAGGTGGGACGGTCGAGGCAGCCGAGGATATTCATCAAGGTGGATTTGCCGGAGCCGGACGCGCCGACAATCGCCACGAATTCGCCGGCGTGAATCGCCAGGTCGATACCGCGTAATACGTCGACCTGAGGGCTGTCGCCGCCACCGTAGGATTTGCGGATGTGCCTGAGTTCGATCAGCGGCGTGACCATCTCAACCTCCACTGCCGTCGACCGGGCCGATCAACAGGTGGTCGCCTTCGTTCAGGCCCTCGAGCACCTGCACGCGCAGGCGGTCGCTAAGGCCCAGGCGCACCTCCCGTTGTTCGATGCTGCCGTTGGGCATCACCACGCGGGCGATCTGTGTGTCAGTGGTGCCGTTGCCGAGCAGTGCCGAGACCGGTGCGGTCAGGGTGTCCTTGGCCTGGCCGGCGACGAAGAACACCTGGGTGGTCATCTCGGCCATCAGCGCATTGTCGGTGTTGTCCACATCCAGCAGCACGGTGTACAGCACCACGCGGCCGGCGCCGCTTTTGTTGGAACTGGTGGGGCTGCCGCTGCCCTGGGTTTCATTCAGGGGCTTGGGCGGTATCGGCAGGATCTGTCGCACGGTGCTGGTCCAGCGCCGGGTGCCGCCGCTCAGGGTGGTGAAGTAGGCGGTCATGCCGGGTTTGACGTGGCCGATATCGGCCTCCGACACCTCGGCCCATACGGTCATCGGCGACAACTTGGCGATACGCAGGATCAGCGGCGTCTGCTGCTGGGCGTTGAGGGTCTGGCCGACGCGCGCATCCACCGCCACCACGGTGCCGCTCATGGGCGCATAGATGCGTGTGTAGCCCAGCTCCGCCTCATCGCTGCGCAGGCTGGCCTGGGCCTGCCGGATCTGCGCCTGGAACATATCGACCCTGGCCTGGGCCGCGCTCAGCTCGGCCTTGGCGGTTTGCACGTCCTCTTCACGGGTGGCATTGCCGGTGGCCAGGCGTTGCTGGCGCTGATACTTCTGGCGCGCCAGCTCATGCTGGGCCTGCTGCTCCTGCAATTGCGCCTTGAGGTTTTCGATGGCGTAGCGGCTGGCGTCGAGCTTGGCCTGCTGGGTGGACGGGTCGATTTCCACCAGCAATTGGCCTTCCTTGACCTGATCGCCTGCTTCGACGTGGATCCTGCGGATCTGCCCGGACGCCTGGGCGCCCACGTCCACATAGCGACGCGGTTGCAGGGTGCCGAGGGCGGTCACGCTGTTTTCGATAGTGCCGCGGGTTACGGTGACGGTGGTCAGGTCGTCGCGGCCCGACGGCAACACCTGCCACGCGGCGACGGCGATCAGAGGCATCAGGCACGCCGCAACAAGCAGGGCGCGTCGGGCGGGGCGGGGGCGTTTCATGGATGGATTCCAGCCAGGGAAAGTCGAGGCGCGGTTGCGCAGAGCTGACAGTTAAACGAGATAAACGCGCGAGGATTTAAGCGGTTACACACGCTGTTACAGGGCTTGCGGCTAAAAAAAACCGCTGTCGAGGCAAGACTGCTTTAAAAGTAGATGAGAATTACTATAAATTGCACCTACCCAAACTGCCATTATCCAATGGCATCCTTCTGCGGGCCCGAGCACGCTCGTGTCCGCAATGCGCTTTCAAGATGTCGGGAGTCATGTTGGAAAACTACTATCGCGAGCTGGTGTGTTTCCTCAACGCCAAGCTGGGCAACCGTCAGGTGGCCGAAGATGTGGTGCATGACGCTTATGTGCGGGTACTGGAACGCTCCAGCGACACCCCCATCGAACAACCGCGTGCCTTTTTGTACCGCACGGCGCTGAACCTGGTGATCGACGGCCATCGGCGCAACGCCCTGCGCCAGGTCGAGCCGCTGGACGTGCTGGACAGCGAAGAACGTTTCGCCCCCGGCACCCCGCACGCCTGCCACGATCAGGGCCAGCGCCTGGCGCTGCTCGAACGTGCCCTGGCCGAACTGCCGGCGGCCTGTCGCGAGAGTTTCATGTTGCGCAAGCTCGATGGCCTGAGCCACCTGCAAATCGCCGAACGCTTGTGTATTTCCCGCGCCCTGGTGGAAAAACACATCGTCAATGCCATGAAGCACTGCCGCGTGCGGATGCGCGAGTGGGACGCGCACTGATCCATCATCAGTTAAATTTTATTTCACTGTCCTCGTTTCCTATCAACACATGACCTGTTGTGCAGGTCTCGAAGGTATTCCCGCCCCACCGCCACGGGGCTTATCCAGAGGACACTGGAATGACACAGGCAATTGCTTCGCCCGCGGTTCACGACCTGATCGGCATCGGTTTCGGCCCTTCGAACCTGGCGCTGGCCATCGCCCTGCAAGAGCGCGAGAAGGCGCAGGGCAAACTGGATGTGCTGTTTCTGGACAAACAGGCCGACTATCGCTGGCACGGCAATACCCTGGTGACCCAGAGCGAACTGCAGATTTCCTTCCTCAAGGACCTGGTGACCCTGCGCAACCCCACCAGCCCGTACTCCTTCGTCAATTACCTCAAGGCCCACGGCCGCCTGGTGGACTTTATCAACCTCGGCACCTTCTACCCGTGCCGCATGGAGTTCAACGACTACCTGCGCTGGGTGGCCGGGCACTTCCAGGCCCAGGCCCGTTATGGTGAGGAAGTGCTGGCCATCGAGCCGATCCTGCATCAGCAGCAGGTCGAGGCGCTGCGGGTGATTTCCCGCGATGCGCTGGGCGAGCAGCATGTGCGCACCACCCGCTCGGTGGTGGTCAGCGCCGGCGGTACGCCACGGATTCCCGATAGCTTCAAGGCACTCAAGGGCGATAGCCGCGTGTTCCACCACTCCCAGTACCTGGAGCGCATGGCCAACCAGCCCTGCGTGCAGGGCAAGCCGATGCGCATCGCGATCATCGGCGGCGGCCAGAGCGCGGCCGAGGCGTTTATCGACCTCAACGACAGCTTCCCCTCGGTGCAGGTGGATATGATCCTGCGCGGTTCGGCGCTCAAGCCGGCGGATGACAGCCCGTTCGTCAACGAAGTGTTCTCGCCGGCGTTCACCGACCTCGTGTTCCAGCAGGTCGGCGCCGAGCGTGAGCGGCTGGTGGCGGAGTACCAGAACACCAACTATTCGGTGGTGGACCTGGACCTGATCGAGCGTATCTACGGCATTTTCTATCGTCAGAAAGTCTCCGGCGTTGCGCGCCAGGCCTTCCGCACCATGACCGTGGTCGAGAAGGCCGCACCCGGCCCGCTGGGCATCGAACTGACCCTGCGCAATAACGCCACGGGTGAAACCAGCGTCAATCACTACGACGCGGTCATCCTGGCCACCGGCTATGAGCGTCAGATGCACCGCGAACTGCTGGCGCCGCTGGAAGCATACATGGGCGATTTCGAAGTGAGCCGCGACTACCGCATCGTCACCGATGAGCGCTGCAATGCCGGTATCTACATCCAGGGCTTCAGCCAGGCCAGCCATGGTTTGAGCGATACGCTGCTGTCGGTCTTGCCGATTCGCGCGGATGAGATTGCGGCGTCGCTGTATGCGCTGGACCGTGGGCGCGACACAGGGCGGTCGATACAGGATTTGCTGCTGGCCACCGCGAGCTGAGCTCGCACCTACGGACGGTACTTGTGACAAAGGGTTACCGCTGATACTGTACAAAAAACCAGTACCGGTAACCCGCCATGCAGTTGATCGAAAAACTCAGCATCCTCGCCGACGCCGCCAAGTACGACGCGTCCTGCGCCAGCAGCGGCGCGCCCAAGCGCAGCTCCGAGGGCAAGGCGGGGCTGGGTTCCACCGATGGCATGGGCATTTGTCACAGCTATACGCCTGACGGGCGCTGTGTGTCGCTGCTCAAGGTGCTGCTCACCAACTTCTGCCTCTACGACTGCCAATACTGCGTCAACCGCCGCTCCAGCGACGTGCCGCGTGCGCGGTTCAGTCCGGAGGAGGTGGTCACCCTGACCCTGGATTTCTACCGGCGCAATTGCGTCAGCGGGCTGTTCCTCAGCTCCGGCATTATCCGTTCGGCCGACTACACCATGGAGCAGCTTGTCCGGGTGGCGAAACTGCTGCGCGAGGAGCATGACTTTCGCGGTTATATCCACCTCAAGACCATCCCCGAAGCCGACCCGGCGCTGATTGCCGAGGCCGGGCGTTATGCCGATCGTCTGAGCGTGAATATCGAACTGCCCACCGATGCCAGCCTGCAGACGCTGGCGCCGGAGAAGCAGATCGGCTCGATCAAGCAGGCCATGCAGACCATCTACACCGGCGAGCAGACGGTGCTCAACGAACCTCGCGCGCCGCGTTTCGCCCCGGCCGGGCAGAGCACGCAGATGATCGTCGGCGCCGACGACACCGACGACAGCACCATCCTGCACGGCGCCGAAGCGCTGTACGGCCACTTCAAGCTGCGCCGCGTCTACTACTCGGCGTTCAGCCCCATTCCCAACAGCCCGAAAAGCGTACCCCTGGCCGCGCCGCCGCTGATGCGCGAACACCGCCTGTACCAGGCCGACTTCCTGCTGCGCAGCTACGGCTTCAGCGCCGGCGAATTGTTCGAAGGCCCCGGTCACCTGGCATTGGATATCGACCCCAAGCTGGCCTGGGCCCTGGAGCATCGCGAGGTGTTCCCTCTGGACCTCAACCGCGCCGAACCGACCTTGATCGCGCGTATTCCCGGTATCGGCCTGCGCACCACCCAGCGCCTGGTGGACCTGCGCCGCGAGCGCAAAATCCGCTTTGAAGACCTGGCCCGCATGCGTTGCGTGCTGGCCAAGGCCAAGCCGTTTTTCATCACCAGCGACTACCACCCGCAGCAGGCGGACAGCACCAGCGTGTTGCTGCGCGAGCAACTGCGGGACCGCCCGCAGCCGCAGCAGATGGGGCTGTGGGGATGATCAGCCTGGAATGCGACAACCTGTTCGACACCTGGCGCGAACAGGCGCGCTGGTTACTCAGCCATCAAGTCGACCCCAGCCAGGTGAGTTGGGGCGAGGCGCAGGCCGCGGATCTGTTTGCCACCGATGAGCCGATCCCTGCCGGGCCGGGGCCGTTTCAGGCGCGTATTCCCAAGGCACTGCTCGAACTGCTGGAGTCGGCCGCCTGCTACCACGGCGACCAACGCTGGAGCCTGTTGTATGAAGTGCTGTGGCGCGTCAGCCACGGCGACCGCACCGCGATGCTGGCCGGTGACAAACTGGGCAGCGAGTTGCAGCGGCGGATCAAGCAGGTCAGCCGTGAAGCGCACCACCTGCACGCGTTCGTGCGCTTTGTCGCGCTGCCGCCGGAGGCTGGGCCGGAACTACCGGAATACGTAGCCTGGCATGAACCCGCCCACGACATTCTGAAATCGGCCAGCCAGCACTTTATCGGGCGCATGGGCCGTCATCGCTGGATGATCGCCACACCGTTGGACGGCGTGTATTACGATGGCGAACAGCTGGTTCATCAACGCCATTGCCCCGAACCCTGGCAGCAACTGGCGCAGAACGTCGAAGACCCTCACAGCGCCATGTGGCTGACGTATTACAGCCATATATTCAACCCGGCGCGGTTGAACCCCAAGGTGATGGAAGGGCACCTGCCCAGTCGTTTCTGGAAAAACCTGCCGGAGGGCAAGCTGATCCCAAGCTTGATCAGCGAAGCGCGAACGGGGAAGCAGAAGGATGGTCAGGCCAAGATGATCGGCAGCAGGCCCGGTAAGCGTATTGCCAGCGGGCAAGGTTAAACAGGAGGGATCATGTCTACCGTCGTACGTCTCGCCCAGCCCGACGATGCCGAGGGGGTCAGCCAGGTTATCCTGGCGGCCTTGTACGGCAGTAATGCACAGGATTACCCGGCGCAGGTGATTGCCCGGGTGGCGGGTAACTTCACGCCGGAGGCGGTGCTGGACCTCTTCGCGCGTCGTATGGTGCTGGTGGCGGTTCAGGATCGGGTGATCGTCGGCACCGCTGCGCTGGATGCCAATGTGGTGCGCTCGGTGTTCGTCAACCCAGCACTGCAAGGGCAGGGTATTGGTCGGTTGCTGATGGTTGAAATCGAACGAAGTGCGAGGGAGGCGGGGGTGGCAATGCTGAGTGTGCCGTCATCGCTGACGGCCGAGCCGTTCTACGCCCGGCTGGGGTTTCGCACGGTACGTGACGTCCATCATGGCAACGAGCGCACCTTGGTAATGGAGAAGGTGCTGTAGTCCTGCGATGCCTGAGAATACCGGAGAGCAAAGGGGGAAGGGGCAAGCCCCCTCCCACAGGCGGTTAGACCTTTACGATCCAGCCGGCAGGTGCTTCGACGTCGCCGGTCTGCACGCCGGTCAGCTCTTTGTAGAGCTTCTGGGTGATCGGGCCGACTTCGGTTTCGCTGTGGAACACGTGCAGTTTTCCGTTGTACTGGATACCGCCGATCGGCGAAATCACCGCCGCCGTGCCGCAGGCGCCGGCTTCCTTGAATTGGTCCAGCTTGTCGATGAACACTTCGCCCTCGACCACTTCCAGGCCCAGGCGGGTCTGGGCCAGTTCGATCAGCGACAGGCGGGTGATGCCTGGCAGCACCGAAGGCGACTTCGGCGTGATGAACTGGTTGTCGTGGGTGATCCCGAAGAAGTTGGCCGAACCGACTTCTTCGATTTTCGAGTGGGTCATCGGATCCAGATAGATTGCGTCGGCAAAACCGGATTTCTTCGCTTCCGAGCCCGGCATCAGGCTGGCGGCGTAGTTGCCACCGACCTTGGCCGCGCCAGTGCCCTGTGGCGCGGCGCGGTCGAAGGTGGAGATCTGGAAGTTGTGGGGCACCAGGCCGCCCTTGAAGTAGGCGCCGACCGGGATGCAGAACACCGAGAAGATGAATTCGGGCGCGGTGCGTACGCCGATGTTGTCACCGGTGCCGATCACGAACGGACGCAGGTACAGCGCGCCGCCGCTGCCGTACGGCGGGATGAACCGCTCGTTGGCCTTGACCACTTGCTTGCAGGCGTCGATGAACGCGTCGGTCGGTACGTGGGGCATCAGCAGGCGCGCGCAGCTGCGTTGCATGCGGGCGGCGTTCTGGTCCGGGCGGAACAGGTTGATCGAGCCGTCTTTGCAACGGTAGGCCTTGAGGCCTTCAAAGCACTGCTGACCATAGTGCAGGGCGGTGGAGCCCTCGCTGATGTGCAGCACGTTGTCGTCGGTCAGGGTGCCGGCTTGCCATTCGCCGTTTTTCCAGGTCTGGAGAAACCGCTTGTCGGTCTTGATGTAGTCAAAACCCAGCTTGTCCCAATTGATGCTTTCGTTACCCATGACACCCTCTATCTCTGGTCAAGTCGGATTTTTTTCTGGATGGGCGCAACAATACTTCATTCTTGGCTCGTGTGGGAGCAGGTGGGCGGACCATCCGACATCTGTATTGGCTGATCCGCCGCTATCGCGGGCAAGGCCGGCTCCCACAGCTGATTGCATCTCAAGGGTGGGAGCTGGGTTGCCTACAGATGCAGCGCGTGGCCCAGCGCCCGCAATGCCGCTTCCTGCACAGCCTCACCGAGGGTCGGGTGCGCGTGAATGGTGCCGGCCACGTCTTCCAGGCGCGCGCCCATTTCCAGGCTCAGGCCGAAGGCCGTGGACAGTTCGGACACGCCCACACCCACAGCCTGCCAGCCGACGATCAGATGGTTGTCCCGCCGCGCCACCACCCGCACGAAGCCGGTTTTCGACTCCAGCGTCATCGCCCGACCATTGGCCGCGAACGGGAAGCTCGACACGATGCAATCCAGTCCCGCCGCCTTGGCATCGTCGGGCGTTTTGCCGACCACCACCAGTTCCGGGTCGGTAAAGCACACCGCCGGGATCGCCGCCGGGTTGAACTCGCGGTGCAGGCCGCTGATCAGTTCGGCAACCATTTCGCCCTGGGCCATGGCTCGGTGCGCCAGCATCGGCTCGCCGCTCAGGTCGCCGATGGCATACACATTGCGCATGCTGGTCTGGCAGCGGCTGTCGATCCTGATCGCCGCGCCGTTCATGTCCAGGTTCAGCGCTTCGAGGTTCCAGCCCTGGGTGTTGGGTTTGCGACCCACCGCGACCAGCACCTGGTCGGTGGCCAATGACAAGGTGTCGCCGTTGGGGTCACGAACCTGCAGGTTGCCGTCGGCAAACCCGGTGACGCTGTGCTTGAGGTACAGCGTTACCCCCAGTTGCTTGAGGGATTCGGCCACCGGCTGGGTCAGCTCGCCGTCGTAGGCGGGCAGGATGCGATCCTGCGCCTCTACTACGCTGACCTGCGCCCCGAGCTTGCGGTAGGCGATTCCCAGTTCCAGGCCGATATAACCACCGCCCACTACGATCAGGCGTTTGGGCACGCGGGTCGGCGCCAGGGCTTCGGTAGACGAGATAATCGGCCCACCGATGGGCAGCATCGGCAGGTTGACGCTTGTGGAACCGGTGGCCAGCAGCAGGTGTTCGCACTGGATGCGTTGCTCGCCGACATCGACGGTCTTGCCGTCGACTACCTTGGCCCAGCCGTGTATCACCTGCACCTTGTGCTTCTTGAGCAAGGCTGCGACGCCGGTGGTCAGGCGGTCGACGATGCCGTCCTTCCATTCCACGCTTTTGCGGATGTCCAGTGTCGGCACGTCCACTTCTATGCCCAGCGGCGAGCCCTGGCTGTGATGCACGCTTTGCTGGAATTGCTCGGCCACATGGATCAAGGCCTTGGACGGAATACAGCCGATATTCAGGCAAGTGCCCCCCAATGCCTGGGCTTCCACCAGGATGGTCGGGATGCCCAGTTGACCGGCGCGGATCGCCGCGACATAACCGCCGGGGCCGCCGCCGATGATCAGCAGGGTGGTATGCGTAATGTGCGTCATGCCGTTACTCCAGGAACAGGCTGGCGGGTTGTTCGAGCAGGCCGCGAATGGCCTGGATGAATTGCGCCGCGTCCATGCCATCGACCACGCGGTGATCGAAGGAGCTGGAGAGGTTCATCATCTTGCGAATCACGATCTGGCCCTTGATCACCATCGGCCGTTCGACGATGCGATTGACGCCGACGATGGCTACCTCCGGCAGGTTCAGCACCGGCGTGCTGACGATACCGCCCAACGCGCCGAGGCTGGTCAGGGTGATGCTGGAACCGGACAATTCTTCACGGCTGGCCTTGCCATTGCGCGCGGCCGTGGCCAGGCGCGCGATCTCTTCGGCGGTGCCCCACAGGTTGCGGGCTTCGGCATGCCGCACCACTGGCACCATCAGGCCGATGTCGCTCTGGGTGGCGACACCCACATGCACCGCGCCGAGGCGGGTGATGACCTGGGCTTCGTCGTCGTAACGCGCATTGATCTGCGGAAAATCGCGCAGCGCCACGACCATGGCGCGCACGATAAACGGCAACAGGGTCAGCTTGCCGCGTGTGGCACCGTGTTTTTCTTTAAGGTGCACGCGCAGCTCGTCCAGCGCGGTGACGTCGATTTCTTCCACATAGCTGAAATGCGCCGCGCGCCGGGTGGCGTCCTGCATGCGCTGGGCGATTTTGCGGCGCATGCCGATCACCGGGATCTGTTCTTCGTCGTGGCGTTCGGCGTAAGAGGCGGCAGCGGTTTTATGTTGCGTCGCAGGCTGGAGCAAGTAAGCGTCCAAATCTTCGTGCAGAATGCGGCCCGCCGGGCCAGAGCCTTGGACCAGGCGCAGCGGGATGCCGGCATCCAGCGCATGCTTGCGCACGGCGGGGGAGGCCAGCGGGCGTTCGTCGGCTTCGCGGGCTACCGGGGCTTGCGCTGGAGCCTGAGTTGGTGCGGGTTTGCTTTGGACCGGGGCTGGCTTGGCTTCAACCACGGGAGCGGCCTTCACCGGTTCAGCCTCGACCGGCACGTCCTTGGCATTGCCCGCGCCTTCCACTTCAATGCTGATCAGAATACTTCCCACGGCCATGACTTCGCCCGGCGCGCCGCCGAGGGCGATCACCTTGCCGTGCACCGGCGAGGGAATATCCACCATCGCCTTGTCGGTCATCACATCCGCCAGCACCTGGTCTTCGACCACCATATCGCCGACGTTCACATGCCACTGCGACAGTTCTACTTCCGCGATGCCTTCGCCAATGTCCGGCATCTTGATAACGTGCGTGCCCATTCAGACCTCCATGACCCGTTGCAGCGCCGCGCCCACACGGGACGGCCCTGGGAAATACGCCCACTCCTGCGCGTGCGGGTAGGGGGTGTCCCACCCGGTGACGCGTTCGATCGGCGCTTCCAGGTGGTGGAAGCAATGCTCCTGCACCAGCGCCACCAGCTCGGCGCCAAAGCCACAGGTGCGCGTGGCTTCATGCACCACCACGCAATGGCCGGTCTTTTTCACCGATTTGACGATGGTTTCCAGGTCCAGCGGCCACAGGCTGCGCAGGTCGATGACTTCGGCGTCGATGCCGGTTTCCTCGGCGGCCACCTGGGACACATACACGGTGGTGCCGTAGGTCAGCACGGTGACGGCCGAGCCCGGACGCACAATGGCGGCCACGTCCAGCGGCACGGTGTAGTAACCGTCCGGCACTTGGGCTTGCGGGTGTTTCGACCACGGGGTGACAGGGCGGTCGTGATGGCCGTCGAACGGGCCGTTGTACAGGCGCTTGGGTTCGAGGAAGATCACCGGGTCATCGTTTTCGATGGAGGCGATCAGCAGGCCCTTGGCGTCATACGGGTTGGACGGCATCACCGTGCGCAGGCCGCAGACCTGGGTGAACACCGCTTCGATACTTTGGCTGTGAGTCTGGCCGCCATAGATGCCGCCGCCGCAGGGCATGCGCATGGTCAGCGGCGCGGTGAACTGGCCGGCGGAGCGATAACGCAGGCGCGCGGCTTCGGAGATGATCTGGTCGGTGGCGGGGTAGACGTAGTCGGCGAACTGGATCTCGGCCACCGGGCGCAAACCATAGGCGCCCATGCCCACCGCCACGCCGACGATGCCGCTTTCGGAGATCGGCGCGTCAAATACCCGCGAAGTGCCGTACTTGCTCTGCAGGCCTTCGGTGCAGCGGAACACGCCGCCGAAATAACCGACGTCCTGGCCGAACACCACCACGTTGTCGTCGCGTTCGAGCATCACATCCATGGCCGAGCGCAGGGCCTGGATCATGGTCATGGTGGTGGTGGTCATGGCGGTTTCCACTTCGATGCTGTTGTTGTGATCGTTCATGTCAGATCCCCAACTGCTGACGCTGGCGCTTCAAGTGCTCCGGCATCTCTTTATAGACGTCTTCGAACATGGTCGCGGCGCTTGGGATCTGGCCACCGGCCAGGGTGCCGTACTGTTCGGCTTGTTTTTGCGCGGCGATGACCTCGGCTTCCAGTTCGGCACTGACCGCCGCGTGCTCCTCTTCGGACCACTGGCCAATCCTGATCAAGTGCTGCTTGAGGCGGGCGATCGGGTCGCCCAGCGGGAAGTGGCTCCAGTCGTCGGCGGGACGGTACTTGGACGGATCGTCCGACGTTGAGTGCGGACCGGCGCGGTAGGTGACCCATTCGATCAGGGTCGGGCCCAGGTTGCGGCGCGCACGCTCGGCGGCCCAGGCGGAAGCGGCGTACACCGCGATGAAGTCGTTGCCGTCCACACGCAGGGAGGCGATGCCGCAACCGACGCCGCGTCCGGCGAAGGTGGTGGCTTCACCGCCGGCAATGGCCTGGAAGGTGGAGATGGCCCATTGGTTGTTGACCACGTTGAGGATCACCGGCGCGCGGTAGACGTGGGCGAAGGTGAGGGCGGTGTGGAAGTCCGATTCGGCGGTGGCGCCGTCACCGATCCAGGCCGACGCGATCTTGGTATCGCCCTTGATCGCCGACGCCATGCCCCAGCCCACGCCCTGTACGAATTGGGTGGCGAGGTTGCCGGAAATAGTGAAGAAGCCAGCGTCTTTGACCGAGTACATGATCGGCAGCTGACGACCTTTGAGCGGGTCGCGCTCGTTGGACAGCAACTGGCAGATCAGGTCCACCAGCGGCACTTCGCGGGCCATCAGGATGCTTTGCTGGCGGTAGGTGGGGAAACACATGTCGTCGATGTTCAGGGCCAGGGCCTGGGCGCTGCCGATGGCTTCCTCGCCAAGGCTTTGCATGTAGAACGACATTTTTTTCTGACGCTGGGCGACCACCATGCGGTTATCGAAGATCCGTGTCTTGAGCATGGCACGCATGCCCTTGCGCAGGATCTCTACGGGAACCCCTTCGGCCCACGGCCCCAGGGCCTGACCCTGGTCATCGAGCACGCGGATCAGGCCCTTGGCCAGGTCGGCGGTGTCGGCGGGTTCTACGTCGATGGCGGGTTTGCGCACCAGGCCGGCGTCGTTCAGGCGCAGGTAGGTGAAATCGGTCTTGCAGCCTGGGCGGCCCGAGGGTTCGGGAACGTGCAGGCGCAGCGGTTCGTACTGCTGGGTCATGGCTTTCTACGCTCTATCTTGTGAATTTCTTGTAGTGGGCGCGCTAGCTGACAATCAGTCCCCGGATAGGGGAAATCTTGTCCTACAACAATCATAGGCGGGGCGTAGAAGAATATTTATCTGTGTTTCATTGCGCTCATGATCATTTGCGGATAAAAAATCTGCATAAACATAATAAACAGGTGATTTTGTCTCATGCGCAAACTGGACCGTACCGATATCGGCATTCTCAACGCCCTGCAGGAGAACGCGCGGATCACCAACGCCGACCTGGCCCGCTCGGTCAACCTGTCGCCCACGCCGTGTTTCAACCGGGTCAAGGCCATGGAGGAACTGGGCCTGATCCGTGAGCAGGTCACCTTGCTGGATGCCGATCTGCTGGGGTTGCACGTCAACGTGTTTATCCATGTCAGCCTGGAAAAACAGAATGAGCTGGCCCTGCAACAGTTCGAAAGCGCCATCGCCGACCGCCCCGAGGTGATGGAGTGCTACCTGATGGCCGGCGACCCCGACTACCTGATTCGCGTACTGGTGCCGACGATCCAGGCGCTGGAACGTTTCATGATGGACTTTCTGACCAAAGTGCCGGGCGTGGCGAATATCCGCTCCAGCTTTGCGCTCAAGCAGGTGCGCTACAAGACCGCGTTGCCATTGCCCTCCAACGGCATCAGCCTCGGTTCCTGATGCAACCCAGGCACACATGTGGGAGGGGGCTTGCCCCCGATGGCGGTGAATCAGCTAGCGCCAAGATGCCTGTCACACCGCCATCTTGGGCAACTCGAATCCCGCATTTCAGAGCTGGTTGAGGGGGATCTTCAGGTAGGTCACCCCATTGTCTTCCGCCGGCGGCAGATGCCCGGCCCGTACATTCACCTGGATCGCCGGCAACAACAGCGTCGGCATCCCCAGCCCCGCATCGCGCTGGGTGCGCATCGCCACAAACGCCGCTTCATCCACGCCGTCATGCACATGAATATTGCCTGCGCGCTGTTCGGCTACCGTGGTCAGGCATTTCGCCTCGCGCCCCTGGGGTGGATAGTCATGGCACACGTACAGTTGGGTCTCCAGTGGAAACGCCAGTAATTTGCGCATTGAGGCGTACAACTGCCGCGCATCGCCGCCGGGAAAGTCGCAGCGCGCGGTGCCCACATCCGGCATAAACAGGGTATCGCCGACCAGGATCAACCGACCCTCGATCAGGTAGGCCATGTCCGCCGGGGTATGACCGGGCACATGCAAGGCCTGGGCTTGCAGGCCGCCGATGTGAAAGCACTCGTCCGGGGCGAACAAATGATCGAACTGCGAACCGTCCGCCCGGAATTCCGGCTCCAGGTTAAACAGGTTCTTGAATACGTCCTGCACTTTGCTGATGCACTGGCCGATGGCGATCTTGCCGCCCAACCTGCGGCGCAGGTAGGGCGCGGCGGACAAGTGGTCGGCGTGGGCATGGGTTTCCAGCAGCCACTGCACCTGCAAACGGTGTTCGTGTACGAATGCGATCACCTTGTCCGCCTGGGTGGTGTCGGTGCGGCCGGAGGCGGGGTCGTAGTTGAGCACCGAATCGACGATGGCGCAGGCGCCGCCGTCCGCTTCGTAGACCACATAGGTATAGGTCGACGACGCCTCGTCCAGAAAGGATTGAATCAACGCTGGCATGGCGGTAGCCCCTGATGCTGGAAAAAAGTGATTACAATCACTTTATATTTAAACATAATGTTTTCAGATTAAGTGACACACAGGACCCGACGCAAATGGAATCTACCTTGAGTGAGGGCGAAGTCGCCCAGTTGCGTGCGTCCGCGTCCAAAGCCTGCGCCTTGCTCAAGGCGTTGGCCAATGAAGACCGCCTGTTGATCCTGTGCCAGTTGACCCAGGGCGAACGCAATGTCGGCGAGCTGGAGACCATGACCGGCGTGCGCCAGCCGACGCTGTCCCAGCAACTGGGCATCCTGCGCGACGAAGGGCTGGTGGCCACCCGTCGCGAAGGCAAATACATTTTCTACGGGCTGGCCAGCCACGAAGTGATCCAAGTGATGAAGACCTTGTCCGGGCTGTACTGCGGCGCGGTCATAAAAAGTTGGGCGTAACGCCATCCGGCGGCGACCCTTGTGTGCATTGACAAAAAAAGGCGATAGACCATGACCGACCAACACTGGGGCCAAACCATCAGTGGCGACATCGTTGTCATCGGCGGCGGCTCGGCGGGCATCGGCCTGCTGGCCAGCCTGCTCAAGCGCGACCCCCATCTGAACATCACCCTGATCGAACCCAGCGACTACCACTGCTACCAACCGGCCTGGACCCTGGTGGGCGGCGGTGCCTACGACCTGGAAAAAACCCGCCGTCCCCTGGCCGACGTATTGCCCAATGGCGTGACCTGGGTGCAGGCCGCCGTCACCGAGGTGCTGCCGGACAGCCAGAGCCTGGTGCTCGACAACGGCCAGCGCGTGACCTGGAACAACCTGGTCGTCTGCCCTGGCCTGCGTCTGGCCTGGGAAAAAATCGAAGGCCTGCAGGACACCCTCGGCCAGCACGGCGTGACCTCCAACTACAGCTACGAGCACGCCGCCTATACCTGGCAGCAAGTCAAGCAACTCAAGGCCGGCAAAGCGCTCTTCACCCAGCCGGCCATGCCGATCAAATGCGCCGGCGCGCCGCAGAAGGCCATGTACCTGTCCTGCGATCACTGGCTCAAGCAAGGCCATCTGAAAAACATCGACGTGGAATTCAACCTGGCCGGCGCGGCGCTGTTCGGCGTGGCGACCTTCGTGCCGCCGTTGATGAAATACGTGGAGAAATACAACGCGCGCCTGGCCTTCAACACCAACCTGGTGAAAGTCGACGGTCCGGCACGCAAAGCCTGGTTTGACGTCAAGGATGCCGAAGGCAACGTCACCCGTGTCGAAAAAACTTTCGACCTGCTGCACGTGGTCCCACCGCAACTGGCGCCGGAGTTTATCCGCAACAGCCCACTGGCCGACGCCGCCGGCTGGTGCGACGTGCACCCGCACAGCCTGCAGCATCAGCGCTATGCGCGTGTCTTCGGCCTGGGCGATGTGTGCGGCACCAGCAATGCCAAGACCGCCGCGGCGGTGCGCAAGCAGATTGTGGTGGTCGCCGAAAACCTGCTGGCCCTGCGCAAACAGGCGCCGCTGCCGCTCAAGTACGACGGCTACGGTTCCTGCCCGCTGACGGTGGAGAAGGGCAAAGTGGTGCTGGCCGAGTTTGGTTACGGTGGCAAGCTGCTGCCGACGTTCGCCCTCGACCCGACGCGGGCACGTCGTTCCATGTGGTTTCTCAAGGCCACGTTGCTGCCCTGGTTCTATTGGAACGGCATGCTCAAGGGCCGCGAATGGCTGACCCGCCTGAGCAAGGTGGACTGAATGCTGCTGGCCAGTGTGTTGGGCGTGTTGATGGGCATGGTCATGGGCTTGACCGGCGCCGGTGGCGGCATCCTCGGTGTGCCCGCGTTGGTGCTGGGGCTGGGCCTGAGCATGACCCAGGCCGCGCCGGTGTCGCTGCTCGCTGTGGGCGCGGCGGCGGCGGTGGGGGCGATTGACGGTTTGCGCCATGGCCTGGTGCGTTATCGCGCCGCGTTGCTGATCGCGTTGCTCGGCGCGCTGTTTTCCCCGCTGGGGGTGTTCGTCGCCCATCAGATGCCCGAAGCGCTGCTCAAGGGCCTGTTCAGCGCGTTGATGGTGCTGGTGGCGTGGCGCATGCTGCAACGGGAGAAACTCCAGGCCGGGCCGAGCGACCATGGCGCCGCCTCCTGGGGCCAGAAAAACTGCATGCTCAACCAGCAGACCGGGCGCCTGGCCTGGACCGCCAAATGCACCGCCACCCTGGCCACCCTGGGCGCCATCACCGGTGCGGTGTCGGGTCTGCTCGGCGTGGGCGGTGGCTTTCTGATCGTGCCGGCATTCAAACAGCTTACCGATGTGCAGATGCGCGGCATTGTCGCCACCTCGTTGATGGTGATCAGTCTGATTTCGCTGATCGGCGTGGTCGGCGCGTTCCATGCCGGCGTGCGTATCGACGCCGTCGGCTGGGTGTTTATCGCAGCCAGCATCGTCGGCATGCTGATCGGCCGGCGCCTGTGTTCGGTCATCGCCGCACGCACCCTGCAGGTGGGGTTTGCCAGCCTATGTGTGGTGGTGGCGATTGGCATGCTGGTCAACGCCCTGCATTGATCGTTCCCACGCTCCGCGTGGGAATGCCGCCCTGGACGCTCCGCGTCCGCTCTTGACGGTCGTGACGCGGAGCGTCACCCGCTGCATTCCCACGCGGAGCGTGGGAACGATCAAGCGCCTTCATCCCATCGCATCCCCCCACCCAGTACCCAAGTAGCATAGGTCTCATCCCCCGCCCTTCGTACACTCATGCCTCAGAGGGGGAGGCAACGATGCATAACAGTGAAGGCGTAGTCAGTGCCATGTCCCAGGCCACCGATGAAGGGCAGGCCGCCGAGGAGTTGGCGCAGCAACTGTTGCATCCGTACCTGGGCTTCGTGCTGTTTTTCTGCTCGGCGTCTTACGACCTGCAGGCCCTGGGCCAAGCGTTGCAAGCGTGCCTGGGCAACGTGCGCGTGGTGGGCTGTACCAGCGCCGGCGAGATCACGCCCCAAGGCTATGGCCGCAATTGCATTACGGCGATGGGCTTTAATCACGCGCATTTTTCTATCGCCACCGAGCTGATCGACCAAGTGGAACACTTCAGCCTGATCGACGCCCAGCACATGGTCGAACGCCTGGTCGGCGGCTGTCGCAGCAATACCCTGGCGCCGATCAAGGGCAATACCTTCGCCCTGACCCTGCTCGATGGCCTCTCCAGCCGTGAAGAAATGGTACTCGCCGCCCTCAGCGCCGCCCTTGGCGATATCCCGCACTTCGGCGGTTCGGCCGGTGACGACAACTTCCTCACCCACACCCACGTGTATTTCAATGGCGCGTTCCACAGCGGCGCGGCGGTGGTGGTGCTGGTCAATACCTGGTTGGATTTCGAAGTGTTCACCACCCACCACATCCTGCCGCGTGCGGAAAAACTGGTGGTGACCGGCGCCGACAGCCCGTCACGACGGGTGTACGAGCTCAATGCCGAACCCGCCGCCGAGGAGTACGCGCGGCACATCGGCGTGGCGGTGGCCGACCTCGACCACCGCGTCTTTGCCGCCCACCCGCTGGCGGTGCGTATCCATGATCAGTACTACGTGCGCGCCATCCAACAGGTGCACGAAGACCTGAGCCTGAGTTTCTACTGCGCCGTGGAAAACGGCATCGTACTGACCGTGATGAAACCCGGCCCGATTCTGCCCAACCTGGAAAGCCTGTTCGACGGCCTGCACTCTCGCCTCGGCGATTTGTTGCTGACTGTCGGCTGCGACTGCTTCCTGCGCCGCCTGGAGCTGGAAGACGCCGGGGGCCTGGAACAGATCGGCAGCTTCCTGCAAGCCAAACGGGTGATGGGGTTCAACACCTACGGAGAACAGTTCAATGGCATGCACATCAACCAGACCTTCACCGGGGTCGCCATTGCCCGAGGCCGGCGCTGAACTGCTCGCCCAGGTGGCCCGACTGCAACAGGACAACCACAAGCTGGCGCGGATCAATGCGGCGCTGATCGAGCGTATCGAGTCCGGCATGGCCCAGGGTAATAACCCGTACACCACCTTTCAGCATTCGGTGGTACTGGCCGAGCAAGTGCGCGAACGCACCGATGCCTTGAACCAGGCAATGGCCGAACTCAAGGCCAGCAACCACTTGCTGATCAACGCAAGGCTGCGCGCCGAGACCCTGCGCGGTGAACAGGCGGCGGCGCAAAAGGCCCAGGAAAGTGAACGCTGGATTCGCCTGATCACCGATAACGTTCCGGCCCTGATCGGCTACTTGAATGCCGACCTGGTCTACGAATTCACCAATAAGGTCTATGAACAATGGTACTGCTGGCCGCGCGGCATGATGCTCGGCCTGAGCCTGCGCGAAGTCCACAGCGAGCAGCATTGCCAGCGCCTGGACGCCTATGTCGCCCGCGCCCTGGCCGGGGAGAGCGTGACCTTCGAGTTCGCCGAGACCAACATCAATAACCAGGAGCGCTACATGCTGCGCTCCTATGTGCCGAATATGCTGGCCAGTGGCGAAGTGGTAGGGATCTTTGTGTTGATCCGCGACATCACCGAACGCCGCCGCACCGCCGAAGCGTTGCACCAGGCCTATCAGCACCTGGAGCAACGCGTGGCCCAGCGCACCTCGGAACTCACTGCGCTCAACGGCCAGTTGCTCAAGGAAATCGATGAGCGCCGGCGCATGGAAACCCGCCTGCGCGAGGCCAAGCTGGAGGCGGAACAGGCCAACCTGTCGAAAACCAAATTCCTCGCGGCCGTCAGCCACGACCTGCTGCAACCGCTGAACGCCGCGCGTCTGTTCACCAGCGCTTTGCTGGAGCGCCCGAGCGAAAAGCTGGTGCGCAACGTGAGCAATTCCCTGGAAGACGTGGAAAACCTGTTGGGCACCCTGGTGGATATTTCCAAGCTGGATGCCGGGGTGATCAAGGCCGATATCGCGCCGTTCGCCTTGAGCGAACTGCTCGATAACCTGGCCGTCGAATACACCCAACTGGCCCGCAGCGAAGGCTTGGAGCTGCGCTTCATCGGTTGTTCGGCACTGGTGCGCAGCGACATCCAACTGCTGGCGCGGATTCTGCGCAACCTGCTGAGCAATGCGATTCGCTACACCTACAGCGGTCGCGTGGTGCTGGGCTGTCGTCGCCAGCATCAGCGCCTGTCGATCCAGGTGTGGGACAGCGGCATGGGCATCGCCGAGGAGCGCCTGGAGGAGATATTCCAGGAGTTCAAACGCGGCGATGTGCAGCGCCGCGATCAGGATCGCGGGCTGGGGTTGGGCCTGGCGATCGTGGAGAAAATCGCCGGCATTCTTGGCCATCGCATCAGCGTCAAATCCGTACCCGGCAAGGGCTCGATGTTTGCCGTGGAAGTGCCCTTGAGCGCCACCGCCCCAAAAAACCTGCCTGCGCCCAGCATGAGCGAACCGATGCTGGAGCGTTTACAGGGCGCGCGGGTGTGGGTGCTGGATAACGACGCGGCGATCTGCGCGGGTATGCGCACGTTACTCGAAGGGTGGGGCTGCGAGGTGATCACCGCCTTATCGGAGCAGGACCTGGCTGGCCAGGTGGACAATTACCACGCCGAGGCCGACCTGCTGATCGCCGATTACCACCTGGATAACGACCAGAACGGCGTCGACGCCGTGGCCCACATCAACGCCCGCCGCAGCCGCCCGATACCGGCGCTGATGATCACCGCCAACTACAGCAACGAGCTGAAACTGCAGATCCGTGAGTTGGGGCATACCTTGATGCACAAGCCGGTACGCCCAATGAAACTCAAGGCCGCCATCAGCCACCTGCTCGGTCGGCCCTGACAACTGATCGTTCCCACGCTCTGCGTGGGAATGCCGCACTGGACGCTCTGCGTCCCCGCTCTTAACGGGCGTGACGCGGAGCGTCACAGGATGCATTCCCACGCGGAGCGTGGGAACGATCATCCATACCTTGATGCACAAGCCGGTACGCCGAATGAAACTCAAGACCGCCATGAGCCACCTGCTCGGTCGGCCCTGACAACTGATCGTTCCCACGCTCTGCGTGGGAATGCCGCACTGGACGCTCTGCGTCCGCTTTTAACGGGCGTGACGCGGAGCGTCACAGGATGCATTCCCACACGGAGCGTGGGAACGATCATCCATACCTTGATGCACAAGCCGGTACGCCGAATGAAACTCAAGACCGCCATGAGCCACCTGCTTGGTCGGCCCTGACAACTGATCGTTCCCACGCTCTGCGTGGGAATGCCGCACTGGACGCTCTGCGTCGGCTTTTAACGGGCGTGACGCGGAGCGTCACAGGATGCATTCCCACGCGGAGCGTGGGAACGATCATCCATACCTTGATGCACAAGCCGGTACGCCGAATGAAACTCAAGGCCGCCATCAGCCACCTGCTCGGTCGGCCCTGACAACTGATCGTTCCCACGCTCTGCGTGGGAATGCCGCACTGGACGCTCTGCGTCCGCTTTTAATGGGCGTAACGCGGAGCGTCACAGGGTGCATTCCCACGCGGAGCGTGGGAACGATCATCCATACCTTGATGCACAAGCCGGTACGCCGAATGAAACTCAAGACCGCCATGAGCCACCTGCTCGGTCGGCCCTGACAACTGATCGTTCTCACGCTCTGCGTGGGAATGCCGCACTGGACGCTCTGCGTCCGCTCTTAACGGGCGTGACGCGGAGCGTCACAGGATGCATTCCCACGCGGAGCGTGGGAACGATCATCCATACCTTGATGCACAAGCCGGTACGCCGAATGAAACTCAAGACCGCCATGAGCCACCTGCTCGGTCGGCCCTGACAACTGATCGTTCCCACGCTCTGCGTGGGAATGCCGCACTGGACGCTCTGCGTCGGCTTTTAACGGGCGTGACGCGGAGCGTCACAGGATGCATTCCCACGCGGAGCGTGGGAACGATCATCCATACCTTGATGCACAAGCCGGTACGCCGAATGAAACTCAAGACCGCCATGAGCCACCTGCTTGGTCGGCCCTGACAACTGATCGTTCCCACGCTCTGCGTGGGAATGCCGCACTGGACGCTCTGCGTCCGCTCTTAACGGGCGTGACGCGGAGCGTGGGAACGATCAGCACATTTGATTTGTGTTGTGCCAGACGGGTCAGCGGCGCAGGTATGAGCCGAAATCGATATCCCCGGCACTGAGGATCGCCTGCACCCGGTTATGCACGTTCAACTTACGCAGGATCGCCGACACGTGGGCCTTCACTGTGGTCTCGGCGATTTCCAGGGTGTAGGCGATCTGTTTGTTCGACTCGCCCTTGGTCATGCGTTCCAGCACCAGCAATTGCTTGCGCGTCAGGGCTTGAAGCAGTTCGGGGGCGAAGCCGGGGTTTTCGTTGAGGCGGCGCTGGCCCCCAGGTTTCTGGGTGCGGATGATGTCCGGCGGCAGGTACACGTTGCCGTTGAGAATCTGCTGGATCGCCTCGGTCATTTGCAGGCGCGGCGAGGACTTGGTGATAAACCCCACCGCGCCATAGGTGATGGCTTGCAGCACAATCTGCTTGTCCTGCTCGGCGGAAACGATCACCACCGGGATGGTCGGCGACTCATTGCGCAGGTTGATCAGGCCGTTGAGCCCGTGCATGCCCGGCATATTCAGGTCGAGCAGGATCAGGTCGAGGTCGTCGTGTTCCTGGGTCAGGGCGAGGGCGCTGTGCAGGTCGGCGGTTTCCATCACTTCGCTGCCGGGGAAGCCGTCGCTGATGACGTTATGGATCGCCTCGCGAAACAGCGGGTGATCGTCGGCAATCAGGATTTTGTACATGGCCGTTCACCTTCTTGTTGTGGTTATTGAAAAGGCTCGGGTGTCGCAGCCGTCACTGGCAGGTTTGCCGCTTCCCATGCATCCAAGCCGTCGCGGTACCAATACACAGAGGTATAGCCCAGGTTGGCGGCACGTTTTACCGCGTTCCAACTCAGCCAGCAATCGGAGCGGCAGTAGAACACCAGCGGGCGCGACAGGTCGCCGCCGGTGTACTTGTACAGGTGCCGCGCGAAGTAACCTTGCCACTCCGGCGTCAGGTCGCCGTCGCCGGTATTGGCCAGCCAATAGCTGCCGGGCAGGTTGGCGTGGGGCTGGTCTTGGATGAAACGACCTTGCAGCCATTGGCGACGGTAAACGTCGATCAGCACCGGTGCGGGCACCTGGCCGAGCAAGGCTTGCAGGGCCGGGGTGTCGACGATGGTCGCCCCCGGCACATGGTCGGGGGTAGGGCTGCGGTACAGGCTGATGCGATAGCCGTCGGTGGAAAACAGCGGCGTGTCGGCCTGGACCTGGGCGGTGAGCAGGCACAGCAACGCCAGCAGGGGCAGTCGGGCGGGCAGCATGGCAGGGCGATCCTTATCGTTATGCGCCCATTACACGTGAGTCCCGCGCCCTTGGGAATGCGACGATAGACAGCAAAACCAGTACCAAAGTAGTAGTTTTTGCGCCCTCAGCCAGGTTTGCGCAAGGCCGCGTGCTGCGGGTTGAAGGTCAGCACCGCCAGCAGGGTGAACAACCCGGTCAGGCCCAGGCAGATCACCAGGGCCAGGCCGGCCAGTCGTTCATACAGGGCAAAGCGCACCAGCTCCACCGCGTGGGTGAACGGGTTGACCGCGCACAACCAGTACAACCACTGGCTGGCATCGCGCATCTTCCACAGCGGGTACAGCGCCGATGACAGGAAAAACAGCGGGAAAATCACGAAATTCATCACCCCGGCGAAATTCTCCAACTGACGAATCGCGTTGGACAGCAACAGCCCCAACGCACTGAGCATCAACGCCACCAGCAGCAACGCGGGCAAGGCGAGCAACAGACCCATGGCCGGCGGCTGCACGCCGTAGACCCAGGCAATGGCCAGGAACCCGTACACCTGCAACAGCGAAATCAACGCCGTGGCCAGCAATTTGCTGCACAGCAAAAACGTGCGCGGCAGCGGGCTTGTCAGCAGCACGCGCATGCTGCCCATCTCACGGTCGTAGACCATCGCCAGCGAGCCCTGCATGCCGTTGAACAGCAGGATCATGCAGGCCAGCCCCGGAATGATGTACACCTCATAGGGGATGTAGGTGTCGTAGGGCTCGATTACCGAGATGCCCAACGCGGCGCGAAACCCGGCGGCGAACACCACCAGCCACAACAGCGGCCGCACCAGGGCGCTGAGAAACCGTGTGCGCTGCAACACAAAGCGCAGCCATTCGCGCAGCACGATGCCACGCAGGCACTGCCAATACGCGTTCATGCCGGCGCTCCCGTTGCGGTGGGGCGGGTCAGGCCCGCGAACAGGCGGCCCAGGTCGCCGTCGTGGTCCTGCACCAGCGTGTCGACTTGCCCGCTGGCCACCAACCGGCCCTGATGCAGGATCATCAGCGCGTCATCGGTGTGCACTTCATCGAGCAGGTGCGTGGTCCACAGCACGCTCAGATTGTGCTCCCGGCACAGCCGGCGCACATGCTGGTTCAGCCCCAGGCGGCTGGCCGGGTCAAGGCCCACGCTGGCCTCGTCCAGCAACAGCAGGCGCGGTTCATGCAGCAGGGCGCGGGCGATTTCCACGCGGCGCCGGTGCCCGCCGTTCAGGGCGCGGACCTTTTCGCGCCGCCGTTCGCCGAGCCCCTGGCGCGCCAGCTCGGCCTCGACGCGCAGGTCGGTTTGCCGGCGTGACAAGCCATGCAGGGCGGCGTGATAGCGCAGGTTCTGTTCCACGTTCAGGTCCAGGTCCAGGGTGCTTTGCTGGAACACCACCCCCAGTCGAGTGAGGGCCGCCCGCGGTGCGTCGCGCAGGGAGTGGCCGCCGACGTGGATCTCGCCGCGTTGCAGGTCATACAGCCGCGTCAACAGCGCGATCAGGGTGGATTTGCCGGCACCGTTGGGCCCCAGCAATGCGCTAAAGCGCCCCGGCGCCAGGCTGAAACTCACCTCGCACAACGCCTGTCGAGCGCCATAGGCAAAGTGCAGGTCGCGCACCTCAAGAGCGTTCATGGTGTGACCACCACGCCCCACGGATAGCGCCCCACCTTCACCGACTTGATCACCTTCAGGCTGTCCACATCGATCACCGACACATCGCCGCTGACGCCGTTGGTGGCCAGCAGTTGCTTCTGATCCGGGGTGAATGCCAGCTGCCATACGCGGCGGCCCACCAGCAGGTAATCGAGCACCTCGAAGGTCTTGGCGTCGACTACCGCCACATGGTTGGCCGGGCCGAGCGCGACAAACCCGTATTTGCCATCGGCGCTGAGTTTGATACCGACCGGCTGCACCTTATCCGGGTGCACGCCCTTGATGGCGAATGTCAGGGTCTTGAGCACCTTGCGGCTGGTCACATCGAGAATGGTCACGGTGCCGCCGATTTCCGCCGAGGCCCACAGCTGCGAGCCATCATGGTTGAACTCGACGAAGCGCGGGCGTTGATCCACCAGGGTGCTGTCGGCCAGGGTCTGGGTGCTGGTGTCGATCCAGTGCAGCATGTTGGTGGTTTCGCTGGTATTGACCGCCCACTTGCCGTCCGGGCTCACGGCCATACCCTCGGGTTCCACGCCGACGCTGATCTGGCCGAGCACCTTGGCGGTCTCTGTGTCGATCACGGTGACCAGCGCATCGTCTTCGTTGGACACATACAACCAGCGGTTATTGGGGTGCAGGGCAAACTGCTCGGGGTCTTTGCCGGAAGGCAGCTCCTTGACGATTCTGCGCGTGGCCACGTCCATCACCTGCACACGGTCCGAGTCGCTGGCGCAGATGTACAGCAGCTTATTGTCATGGGACAACAGCAGGCCCCGTGGGCGCTGGCCGACCTTGAGGGTGTCGGTGACTTGCAGTGTCTGCATGTCGATCAGGCTCAGGCTGTTGTCTTTCTCGTTGGAGACCCAGGCGGTGCTGGCCATGGCATGCCCGGCGGCAAGCAGCAGGGCGCATGAGAGCAGGGTGCGGCGCATGGCGAGTTCCTTATTATTGTGAGCGATCAGGGAAAACGGCAGGTCACCTCGGGTTGGTCATAACCCAGGCTGTCCATTTCATTGGTGGGGTGCAGGAAACCGTCCTGGGGCGACGTGCTGACCAGCGCGCGCGGCTGCACGATGGGAATCGGTTGGCGCAGTTGGCCGTTCCAGGCGCGGTAGCTGAGCTTGCGGCCCTTGAAACCATCCAGGGGCAACTGTTCGCTCAGCTCCAGTTGACGAATCGCCTGAGGGTCGACCTGGCGCAGTTTGTTGACCGCGCTGGCAACGCTGCGCACGGCCATCCAGGCGGCGAAATCGCGGTCGTTCATCCAGCGTCCGGCCAGGGCTTCGAAGCGCTTTTGCAATTGGGCGGCGCCGTAGGTTTCCACGGTCTTGTGCCAGCCGGTGGGTGTAAGGCCCTGGGTGCCGGCGACGGGGCGCGGGTACCAGGTTTGATAGGGGACATACTCGCCGAAGTCACCGCGTTCGTCGGCCACCAGCACCACGTCGTAGTCGGCGGTCTGGGTAAACAGCGGCATATCGGCCTGGGCGCTGCGGCGTTGGTCGTTATCGAAACGCCAGGCTTTTTCCGCGACCAACTGCACGCCGAAGCGTTTGGCGGCACGGCGCAGGGCGGCGGCGTAGGCCTGATCGTCTTCGGTGGGGCCGACAATCAGCAACGCCTTCTGCCATTTGCGCAGCACCAGAAACTGCGCCAACGCATCGGCGAGCATCGCGCGGCTGGGCAGGGTATGCAGCACATTGGCCAAACAGTCGGTGCTGCGCAGGCGGTCGTCCGGGCTCCCGGCGTTAAACAGCAGGCTGTCGGGCAGGGCGGCACTGAGTTGACGCAGACTGGCGGCCGGGGCATTCACCACGAACAGGCGCAGGCCCTGAGCGTGCTGGGCTTGGGCCGCAGTGAGCAGCGCTTCGGGGCTGTCCACGCTGGCGCTGGTCAAGCTGTAGCGCTGGTTGAGAAACGCGCCGGTGCTGTTGCTGTCGATGATCGCCAGCTCGGCGCCGCGCTGCCCGGCATCGGCGGGTTCGGGAATCACATTCGACAGCAGCGGCCCTGGGTCGGGTCGATAGCCCAGGTAGCCGATCTGCACCTGCAAGGGCGCTTCAGCGGCCTGGCCGTGGCTAGCCCAGGCCATTGTCAGCAGGCAGATCACGGCATAAGGGGCGAGCTGGCGCATAAGGCACTCCATGACAGGTAGCGCCAGCATAGGAAGCCTTAGGGTTGCTGCAAATATGCAGAAAGTAGCGCTGGGGCAGTACCAAGGTAGTAGCGGCGGCGAGCGACGGTCTTAGCATGGACCACCTGGCCTCATTCACAGGAGTGACACGAGCATGCGCGTCTTCACCGCCTGGCCTGGGCTGTCGGCCCTGTGGCGCATCAACCTGTGGGTGTGCGGCTTCTTCATTGGTGACCGGCGCGTGTATGGCACTGCTGCTGCACCAAGCCTTGGTGGACGTGGAGCGCGAATTGCAATCGGCCGCGGCGGTGGTGGCCTGACTGGGCGACACCGCCGAGCGCGACCCCGCCAGCCTGCACTGTAAAGTCCCGCCGTGGCCGGGAAGATTTCCCGAGGCGCCGCTGTTTTAGGCCTGCCCCACAAGCCCTACTACCAAGGGAGGAGAGCGCGCCCACCAAAGCAGCATACGGCCCATGCGCCGGGGTTTCTAAGATGGTTGCCATAGCCTCTGCAATGAGGTTTTGCGTGCAATCCTGAGGGCAAAAATAATGACAACAAAACACAACGCCTTGCTCGTGGCCGGGCTGCTGACCGGTGTGATCGCTGCCGGCTCCGCCTGGGCCCATGGCAACGTGGTCCCGCAAGCGGTGGAAACCAAGGGCCTGACCTCGATCAAGGACGCCGGCGTAGCGGTCAACGAAGACGGCTGGGCGGCGGTCAATCCGTACCGCACCTCGCCTGAACACGACCGCGCCGTGGAAATCGGTGCGTCGGCCTATAACCAGAACTGCGCCGCCTGCCACGGCCTGGAGGCCAAGTCCGGCGGGATCGCCCCCGACCTGCGCATGCTCGATGTGGGCGAAGCCGGTGATGAGTGGTTCGTCGAGCGCGTGCGCCATGGCGCCGTGCGCGACGGCCGCGTGTACATGCCGAAAATGGCCGATTACTTGAGCCAGGAAGCCTTGTGGGCGGTGCGCACCTACCTGGACAGCGTGCACGTCGAGGAGTAAGCCATGCGCCTGTTCGCTTATGTGCTTGGCCTGGCCCTGCTGTGCTGCCAGCCGGCACAGGCGCAGGTGCGCAGCTATGACCAGATGATCGCCGCCGGCGAAATCAACGTGGCGGTGTACCAGGACTTTGCCCCCTACAGTTTCCAGGACGGTGGAACCCCGCGCGGGGTCGACGTGGAGCTGGCCCAGGCCCTGGCCAAGGCGCTGGGGGTGCAGCTCAAGTTGATCTGGGTGCCGGCCGGGGAGAAGCTCGACGACGACCTGCGCGACTACATCTGGCGCGGCAGCCCGTTGCACAACCAGCAACTGGCCGACCTTATGATGCGTGCCCCCTACGATCACGATTACGCGCAAAAGCGCAACGATCAGGGCGAGCTGGAAAATGCCCATGTGGTGATGTTCGGGCCGTACCAGAATGAACAATGGCAGGTGGCTTATGACCGGCGGCGCCTGGCCAGCTTCGCCAGCGTGGCGGTGTTCGAACGGCACCCGATCGGCGTCGAGGTCGACAGCGTACCGTCGTTCTACCTCACCTCGGTGTTCAACGGCATGCTCGCCGCCAGGACCCATCACTACCCCGACGTGCCCCAGGCCTTTGCGGCGATGAAGGCCGGTGAGGTCGACGCCGTGATGGCGATGCGCGGCGAAGTTGACTGGCAGGTGCACGAGGCCCATGACCCGCAATTGGCCCTGGCTGAAAACGCCTACCCGAACCTGGGCAAGCAACGCTGGGAGATCGGCATGGCGGTGCACGAGAGCAATCGCCAGTTGGCCTATGCGGTGGAAGAAGCGCTGGAAAGCCTGATCCGTGACGGCGTGGTGCACGCCATCTATGCCCATTACGGCCTGCGCTACGAAGTGCCCGAGATGTATCAATAGGAGCAGGCGATGAACTGGCGACTGAGCTGCATCCTGGCTTGCTGGCTGCCGCTGGCGGCCCACGCCGTGGAGGTCGACCCGGTGCCGTCGGTGATGTGGGACTTCTATCACAAGCAGTTCGTGGCGCAGGCACCGTTCGTGTTCGACGACCGAGTCAAGCTGCTGGCGCCGCCATTCGCCGAAGATGCGCGCCAGGTGCCGCTGGAAATCGATGCGCGCGCCTTCAGCGGTCATGTGGTGAAAATCCTCGCCTGGGCCGAGCTCAACCCATTGCCGAAAATCGTCGACTTCCAACCCAGGGCCGGCGTGCTGCCGTGGTTGTCGCTGCGCATTCGTGTCGAACAGGCCACGCCGTTGCGCGCCGCAGTGCTTACCGACGACGGCCTGTGGCATGTGGGCTCGACTCTGATTGACGCGGCCGGTGGCGGCTGCACCGCGCCCAGCGTGGTACGCACCCAGCCGGGTTGGGAAGAGCACATCGGCGAGGTGCTCGGCGGGCGCTACCCCCGTGGCGAATTCAGCCGCGTGCGCGTGCAGGTGGCGCACCCGATGGACAACGGCATGGTCAGCGGTATCCCCGAATTTTTTATCAATCATGCGCAACTGCGTGGTCAGGACGATCAGGTGCTGGCCGAGCTGGAGTTGTTCCCGGCGGTCAGTGAGAACCCCAACCTGGCCTTCGATATCGACGCGCCGGGACCCACTCGCCTGGTGCTACGCGACAACAGCGGCAATGAGTTCGACGCGGCCATCCCCTGACCAGAAGGAGCGCGGCATGCGCTGGATTTTCCTGTTATGCCTGGGCCTGAGCCTGCCGGCCCTGGCGGACCTGGACTACGCCCTCAAGCCCCGGCTGATCGCCGAAGACACCTGGCTGCTTGAAGGCAGCACCGACAACTTCGCCAAAGCCAATGGCGGCAATATCGTCAACACTGCCTTTATCGTCACCGAGGCCGGCGTGGTGGTGATCGACACCGGGCCGTCGCGGCGCTACGGCGAAGCCCTGCGTCAGGCCATCGCCCAGGTCACCTCCAAGCCGGTAATCCAGGTGCTGATCACGCATCATCACCCCGACCACGCCCTGGGTAACCAGGCGTTCAAGGACGTGCCCATCGGTGCCCTGGCCGACACCGCGCGACTGCTGCAGGAGCAGGGCGACAGCATGGCCGAGAACCTCTACCGCATGGTCGGCGACTGGATGCGCGGCACCGAGGTGGTGCTGCCGACCCAGGTGCTGCAACCCGGTGTATTGAGCGTGGGCCAGCATGACCTGCGTTTGCTTGCGCTGGCCGGGCATACCGGCGCCGATCTGGCCATTCTCGACCAGCGTACCGGCGTGCTGTTTGCCGGTGACCTGGTGTTCTACCAGCGCGCCCTCACCACGCCGCACAGCCCAGGGCTGGCGGTGTGGCTGGCCGACCTCGACACCCTGCAAGCCTTGCCCTGGCGCCTGATCGTGCCCGGCCACGGTCCGGTGGCCGACGATGCACAGCCCTTCGCACAGATGCGCGACTACCTCACCTGGCTCGACCAACTCTTGCGCGACGGCGCGGCTCAGGGCAGCGCCATGGCCGAGATGATCCGCAGCCCAATCCCTGAGCGTTTCGCCGCGATCAGCCTGAGCCGCTACGAACTGATCCGCAGCGTCAGCCACCTGTACCCGCGCTACGAACGCGCGCAGATGCAACGGGTCGATACCCGCTACTAAGGAACTAGCAATCTCGATACTGCGGTCAATTGTGACAACTGCCCCTGCGCCCAAGAATCGGCACCAGACCGGGAAAATTTCCCGGGTATAACAAAAAACCGCAGAGGTAGCCGTCATGACCCAACCCGCCCGCCGCCAACCCTTCGCCTTGAGTGTGTTGCTCGGTGCCATCCTGTTATCCGGCCAGGCCATGGCCGCCGTGAGCGATCAGGACATTCTCCAGGACCCGAAAACCCCCGGGCAGATCGTCACCAACGGTCTGGGTGTGCAAGGCCAGCGCTACAGTCCGTTGGACACTCTGAATGTGGACAACGTCAAGGACCTGCGCCCGGTCTGGGCATTCTCCTTTGGCGGCGAGAAACAGCGTGGGCAGCAGGCGCAGCCGATGGTCAAGGACGGGGTGATGTACCTCACCGGCTCCTATTCGCGGGTGTTCGCGGTGGACGCGCGCACCGGCAAGAAACTCTGGCAGTACGATGCGCGTCTGCCGGATGATATCCGCCCCTGCTGCGACGTGATCAACCGAGGGGTGGCGCTGTACGGCGACCTGGTGTTCTTCGGCACCCTGGACGCCAAACTGGTGGCCTTGAACAAAGACACCGGCAAGGTGGTGTGGAGCAAACGCGTGGCCGACCACAAGGAAGGCTATTCCATCAGCGCCGCGCCGCTGGTGGTCAACGGCAAGCTGATCACCGGCGTGGCCGGCGGCGAATTCGGCGTGGTGGGCAAGATCGAAGCCTACGATCCGAAAAACGGTGACCTGCTGTGGACCCGGCCGACTGTCGAAGGCCACATGGGCTATGTGTACAAGGACGGCAAGGCCGTGGAAAACGGTATCTCCGGCGGCGAAGCGGGCAAGACCTGGCCGGGCGATCTGTGGAAGACCGGCGGCGCGGCGCCGTGGCTGGGCGGCTACTACGACCCGGAAACCAACCTGCTGTTGTTCGGCACCGGTAACCCGGCGCCATGGAACTCGCACCTGCGCCCTGGCGACAACCTCTATTCCTCGTCGCGCCTGGCGCTGAACCCGGACGACGGCAGCATCAAATGGCACTTCCAAAGCACGCCCCACGACGGCTGGGACTATGACGGCGTCAACGAGCTGATCTCCTTCAACTACACCGAAGGCGGCAAAGAAATCAAAGCAGCGGCCACGGCGGACCGCAACGGTTTCTTCTATGTGCTGGACCGCACCAACGGCAAGTTCATCCGCGGTTTCCCGTTTGTCGACAAGATCACCTGGGCCACCGGCCTGGATAAGAACGGCCGGCCGATCTACAACGAAGCCAGCCGCCCCGGCGCTCCGGGCAGCGAAGCCAAGGGCACGTCGGTGTTCGTTGCGCCGGCCTTCCTCGGCGCGAAAAACTGGATGCCGATGGCCTACAACCGCGACACCGGCCTGTTCTATGTGCCGTCCAACGAGTGGGGCATGGACATGTGGAACGAAGGCATCGCCTACAAAAAAGGCGCGGCGTTCCTCGGCGCCGGGTTCACCATCAAACCGTTGAACGAAGACTACATCGGCGTGCTGCGCGCCATTGATCCGGTGAGCGGCAAGGAAGTCTGGCGGCATAAAAACTTCGCGCCGCTGTGGGGGGGCGTGCTCACGACCAAGGGCAACCTGGTGTTCACCGGCACGCCGGAAGGTTTCCTGCAGGCCTTCAACGCCAAGACCGGCGAGAAAGTCTGGGAATTCCAGACCGGCTCCGGCGTGCTCGGCTCGCCGATTACCTGGGACATGGACGGCGAGCAGTATGTCTCGGTGGTCTCCGGGTGGGGCGGCGCGGTGCCGCTGTGGGGCGGTGAAGTGGCCAAGCGCATCAAGGACTTCAACCAGGGCGGCATGCTCTGGACCTTCAAGTTGCCCAAAGACCTGGTGGCCAAGCACTAGGTCTACGACCAAATGAGCAACGCCCCCCTGCCAACGGCGCATTCGCCCGGCCGTGGGGGCACCTTACTATCGGGTGATCGCCTGTTGATCGACAGGCCCGGACCCAGACAGAGGCTTCAACATGATCTACGCACAACCTGGCACCCCTGGCGCCATCGTCAGCTTCAAGCAGCGCTATGGTAATTACATCGGCGGCGAGTTCGTCGCACCGCTCAACGGCGAGTACTTCACCAACACGTCGCCCGTCACCGGTGAAGTGATCGCCGAATTCCCGCGCTCCAGCGCCGCCGATATCGACAAGGCCCTGGACGCCGCCCATGCCGCCGCCGATGCCTGGGGCAAGACCTCGGCCCAGGACCGCGCCCTGGTGCTGCTGAAAATCGCCGACCGTATCGAGCACAACCTCGAAGTGCTGGCCGTGGCTGAAACCTGGGACAACGGCAAGGCCGTGCGCGAAACCCTCAACGCCGATGTGCCGCTGGCCGCCGACCATTTCCGCTATTTCGCCGGCTGCATCCGCGCCCAGGAAGGCGGCGCCGCCGAGATCAACGAACACACCGCCGCTTACCACTTCCACGAACCACTGGGCGTGGTCGGCCAGATCATTCCGTGGAACTTCCCGCTGCTGATGGCCGCGTGGAAACTCGCTCCGGCCCTGGCCGCCGGCAACTGCATCGTGCTCAAGCCGGCCGAGCAGACGCCGCTGTCGATCATGGTGTTTGCCGAGTTGATCAATGACCTGCTGCCACCGGGCGTGCTGAACATCGTCCAGGGCTTTGGCCGCGAAGCCGGGGAGGCGCTGGCCACCAGCAAGCGCATCGCCAAGATCGCCTTTACCGGCTCCACGCCGATTGGCGCGCACATCATGCATGCGGCCGCCGAGAACATCATCCCGTCCACCGTAGAGCTGGGTGGCAAGTCGCCGAATATCTTCTTTGAAGACATCATGCGTGCCGAACCCCAGTTCATCGAAAAAGCCGCCGAGGGCCTGGTGCTGGCGTTTTTCAACCAGGGCGAAGTGTGCACCTGCCCGTCGCGGGCGCTGGTGCAGGAGTCGATCTACGAGCCGTTCATGGCCGAGGTGATGAAGAAGATCGTCAAGATCAAGCGTGGCAATCCACTGGACACCGACACCATGGTCGGCGCCCAGGCGTCCGAGCAGCAATACGACAAGATCCTGTCCTACCTCAAGATTGCCCAGGAGGAGGGCGCCGAGCTGCTCACCGGCGGCGCGGCCGAGCACCTGGAGGGCGACCTGTCCAGCGGTTACTACATCCAGCCGACCCTGCTCAAGGGCCATAACAAGATGCGCGTGTTCCAGGAGGAAATCTTCGGCCCGGTGGTGGGCATCACCACGTTCAAGGACGAAGCCGAAGCCTTGGCCATCGCCAACGACAGCGAATTCGGCCTGGGCGCCGGGCTGTGGACCCGCGACATCAACCGTGCGTACCGCATGGGCCGGGCGATCAAGGCCGGTCGGGTGTGGACCAACTGCTATCACCTGTACCCGGCGCATGCGGCGTTCGGCGGCTACAAGAAGTCGGGCGTGGGGCGTGAGAACCACAAGATGATGCTGGACCACTACCAGCAGACCAAGAACCTGCTGGTGAGCTACGACATCAATCCGTTGGGGTTCTTCTGATTTTCTAATTGCAATGCGACCCAGTGTGGGAGGGGGGCTTGCCCCCGATGAGGGAGTGTCAGCTTAAACAGTTGTGACTGACACACCGCCATCGGGGGCAAGCCCCGATGCCAGTCAGTTAAGGAGGAACACTGGAACTGTGGTGAGCGGGCTTGCCCCGCGTTGGGCTGCGCAGCAGCCCCCAATAGGAGCGTCGCAGTATGCCAGGCAGCTCCGGGACTATGTTTTGGGGCTGCTTCGCAGCCCAACGCGGGGCAAGCCCGCTCGCCACAGGGTACTGGTTGCCCGTTCCGTCTCTTAACTGACCGGCATTGGGGCAAGCGCCATACCATAGTTTTGCTCCCTGTACATTCGCGACCAATGCACTGCGGTATTTACTTCGAAAGTAGCATTCGCACCCCCATCCCCCCATGCACTAATGCGTTTACCGGAATCTTCCGGCACAACAAGAGGACTCTCCCATGTGGACCAAACCCGCCTTCACCGACCTGCGTATCGGCTTTGAAGTGACCATGTACTTCGCCAGCCGTTGATTCAAACCCGGCCAGCCCAGTGCTGGCCGGTGCGCTATTGGGAATGACCCTTTGGTCTGATTGCAAACGCCTGCGGATCGGTTAGTGTGGAGCGCATCTTCTAAAAATAATAAGAACAGGCTTTCCAATGAGCCCCAACCTGAGCCTCCTGCGTAAATTCGTCTCGCCTGAAATCATCTTCGGTGCCGGTTGCCGGCATAACGTCGGCAACTACGCCAAAACCTTCGGTGCGCGCAAAGTACTGGTGGTCAGCGACCCCGGTGTGATCGCCGCCGGCTGGGTCGCCGACGTGGAAGCCAGCCTGCAGGCCATCGGCATCGACTACTGCCTGTACAGCGCGGTGTCGCCCAATCCGCGCGTGGAGGAGGTGATGCTCGGCGCCGAGGTGTACCGGGAAAACCATTGCGATGTGATCGTCGCCATCGGCGGTGGCAGCCCCATGGACTGCGGCAAGGCCATCGGCATTGTGGTGGCCCATGGGCGCAGCATTCTGGACTTCGAAGGCGTGGACACCATCCGCGTGCCCAGCCCGCCGCTGATCCTGATCCCGACCACCGCCGGTACCTCGGCGGATGTGTCGCAGTTCGTGATTATTTCCAACCAGCAGGAACGCATGAAGTTCTCCATCGTCAGCAAGGCGGTGGTGCCGGATGTGTCGCTGATCGACCCGGAAACCACCGCCAGCATGGACCCGTTCCTGTCCGCCTGCACCGGCATCGACGCATTGGTGCATGCCATCGAGGCGTTTGTGTCCACCGGCCATGGCCCGCTCACCGACCCCCATGCGTTGGAGGCCATGCGATTGATCAACGGCAACCTGGTGCAGATGATCGCCAACCCCACGGACATTGCCCTGCGCGAGAAGATCATGCTCGGCAGCATGCAGGCCGGGCTGGCGTTTTCCAATGCGATCCTTGGCGCGGTGCATGCCATGTCCCACAGCCTCGGCGGCTTTCTCGACCTGCCCCATGGCCTGTGCAACGCGGTGCTGGTCGAGCATGTGGTGGCGTTCAACTACAACTCGGCGCCGGAGCGCTTCAAGGTGATTGCCGAGACCTTCGGCATCGACTGCCGAGGCCTGAACCATCGGCAGATCTGTGGGCGGCTGGTGGAACACCTGATTGCGCTCAAGCACGCCATCGGCTTTCACGAAACCCTCGGCCTGCACGGTGTGCGGGTGGCGGATATTCCATTCCTGTCCCAGCATGCGATGCACGACCCGTGCATCCTCACCAACCCGCGCGAGTCGAGCCAGCGTGACGTTGAGGTTGTGTATGGCGAAGCTCTCTGACGACCAGCAGCGCGCTCTCGCCGGGTTGCTCGGGCTGGGCGACCAGTCGGCGCGCAAGAGCCATTACCCCGAACTGACAGCGCGCCTGGACGAACTGGAAGCCGAGCGGCGGCGCTATATCCGTCTCAACGATGAACTGGAACAGCGGGTGGCGGCGCGTACCGATGAGTTGCTGGAGGCCAACCGCAATCTGCAACAGCAGATCGCCCAGCGTGAACAGGTGGAACGGCAACTGCGCGACGCCCGCGACGCCGCCGAGGCCGCCAACCGCAGCAAGGACAAATACCTCGCCGCCGCCAGCCACGACCTGCTGCAACCGCTGAACGCCGCGCGCCTGCTGATCGCCACCCTGCGCGAGCGGGCATTGCCCAGTGTCGAGCAGGTACTGGTGGAGCGCACCCATCAGGCCTTGGAAGGCGCCGAGGACTTACTCACGGATCTGCTCGATATCTCGCGACTCGACCAGGCGGCGGTCAAGCCGGACGTGGCGGTGTATCGCCTGGAGGAACTGTTTGCGCCTTTGGTCTCGGAGTTCCAGTCGGTGGCCCAGGCGGCGGGGCTGAACCTGCGTGCGCGCACCGGCGGTTATGCGATTCATACCGACCTGCGCCTGCTGACGCGGATCCTGCGTAACTTCCTCAGCAACGCCTGCCGCTACACCGATGAAGGTTGCATTCTGCTCGGCGCCCGCCGCCGTGGCGATTGCCTGCGCCTGGAAGTGTGGGACACCGGGCGCGGGATCGCCGCCGACCGGCTGGAGGCGATCTTCCTGGAGTTCAACCAGCTCGACGTCGGCCGCGCGTCGGAGCGCAAGGGCGTGGGCCTGGGGCTGGCGATTGTCGAGCGCATCGCCGAGATCCTCGGCTACCCGGTGGCCGTGCGTTCATGGCCGGGGCGCGGCTCGATGTTCAGCATCGAGGTGCCCATCAGCGCAGAGATGCCGCCCGCGATCAGCCAGTTGCCGACCCTGCCCAGCACCGGCAACCCGCTGCCGGGGCGGCGTTTGCTGGTGATCGACAACGAGATCAGTATCCTCGACAGCATGCGCGCGCTGCTGGGCCAATGGGGCTGCGACGTGGTCACCGCCACCGACCAGGCCGGCGCAGTGCTGGCGCTGCAGGGCAGGGCGCCGGAGTTGATCCTGGCCGACTATCACCTCGACCACGGGGTGGTGGGCTGCCTGGTGGTCAAGCAACTGCGCGAGCATTTCGGTCACAAGATCCCCGCCGTGATCATCACCGCCGACCGCACCGACCAATGCCGCCGCGCGCTGCGCAGGCTGGATGCGCCGCTGCTGAACAAACCGGTCAAGCCTGGGAAGCTGCGTGCCGTGCTCAGCCAGTTGCTGGCTTAGAAGCTTGATACCTGTCAACACGTCGCAGCCGGCGTTGCGGCAAGCTTAAGGCCTGACCCGGAGGCCTGGAGTACGCCATGAACGCCGCACCTTTCAAACTGCCCATGGGCCTGGTGGTCGCCGTGCTGGCGCTGGCCGGCGTGCTGCTGTTGCCGCTGCCCGCCGACCTGCCGGTGGCCGGCCAGCGTATGTTGGCGATCCTTGCGTTTGCCGTGGTGGTGTGGATCACCGAGGCGGTGTCCTATGAAGCCAGCGCGATCATGATCACTTCGCTCATGGCATTTCTGCTCGGCACGGCACCCTCGCTGCAGGACCCCGCGCACCTGATTGGCTCCAGCCCGGCCATCGGCATGGCGCTCACCGGCTTCGCCAACCCGGCGCTGGCGCTGGTGGCGGGGGCCTTGTTCATCGCGGCGGCCATGACCCACACCGGCCTGGACCGGCGCATCGCCCTGGTGACGTTGAGCCGCATCGGTACCAGCACCCGGCGCATCCTGCTGGGGGCGATTGCGGTGACGATCCTGCTCAGCCTGGTGGTGCCCAGCGCCACGGCGCGCAGTGCCTGTGTGGTGCCGATCATGATGGGCGTGATCGCCGCCTTCGGCGTGGACAAGCGCTCGAATATCGCCGCCGGGATCATGATTGTGGTGGCCCAGGGCACCAGCATCTGGAACGTCGGCATCCAGACCGCCGCAGCACAGAACCTGCTCACCGTCGGCTTTATGGACAAGATGCTCGGCCAGCGCGTGTCGTGGCTCGACTGGCTGATCGCCGGCGCGCCGTGGGCGCTGATCATGTCGGCAGTGTTGCTGTTGCTGGTGCTCAAGCTGCTGCCGCCGGAAACCGACAGCATCCCCGGCGGCAAGGAAGCGGTGGCCCAGTCCCTGGTGGACATCGGCCCCACGACCGGCCCACAGAAACGCTTGCTGGCGGTGTCGGTGCTGCTGCTGTTGGCATGGGCCACGGAAGGGCGCCTGCATCCTTTCGACACCACCTCGACCACCTACGCCGGGTTGGTGTTCCTGCTGCTGCCGGGCATCGGCGTGATGACCTGGAAAGATGTGCAGTCGCGCATTCCGTGGGGTACGGTGATCGTGTTCGGCGTGGGTATCAGCCTGGGTACGGCGCTGCTGACCACCCAGGCCGGGCAGTGGCTGGGGGCTGCGGTGGTGGCCCACACAGGATTGGATCAGGTCGGGCCGCTGGGGGTGTTCGCGATACTGGGTGCGTTCCTGATCCTGATTCACCTGGGGTTTGCCAGCGCCACGGCGTTGACCTCGGCGCTGTTGCCGATCCTGATTGCGGTGCTGCAGACCCTGCCCGGCGAATTCAACCGCTTGGGCATGACCCTGTTGCTTGGGTTTGTGATGAGCTACGGGTTTATCCTGCCGATCAACGCGCCGCAGAACATGGTGTGCCTGGGCACCGGAACGTTTACCGCGCGACAGTTTGCCAAGGTGGGGATTCTGGTGACGTTGATCGGGTATGGGTTGATGTGGGTGCTGGCGGCGACTTACTGGAGTTGGCTCGGTTGGATTTGATTTGACGTTTGCCTCTGGCTGCACCTGAGATCAAATGGGGGAGGGGGCTTGCCCCTCCCACTTTCTGACCCTACCCACTTCAGGCATCCATTCCACCCCAAGATGGCAAGATGAACTCCGCTCAGGTTTACTGTTCTCTGAGTAGAGGTATTACCGACGCCCCCGTCGGTCATCTAGGTCATTGAATGGACAAATACACCCCCCGCACCTGGCAACCCCACGAACGCCCGAGCCTGCCCGGTTCGCCGTCGACGCCATTGCACCCCACCTATAAGCGCTGGCTGTTCGCGATGGTCGGCGTGCTGGTGGCGATCACCGGTGGGCTGGGCAATTCGTTGGTGATCGCCAACCTGCAATACCTGCAAGGCGCACTCGGTGCGACCACCGCGGAAATGGCCTGGCTGCCTGCCGCCTATGTAATGACCAACGTGTGCATGAACCTGCTGCTGGTGAAGTTTCGCCAGCAGTTCGGTCTGCGTGCCTTTACCGAAGTATTTCTGGTGCTGTACGCGCTGGTGACCTTCGGCCATCTGTTCGTCAACGACCTTAACTCGGCCATCGCCGTGCGGGCGGCCCATGGCATGGTCGGCGCGGCGCTGAGTTCGTTGGGGTTGTACTACATGATCCAGGCGTTCCCGGCCAAGTGGCGCATGAAAGCCCTGGTGCTGGGGTTGGGCACCGCGCAATTGGCGCTGCCGCTGGCGCGATTGTTCTCCGAGGATTTGCTGCAGATCGCTGAATGGCGCGGCTTGTATCTGTTCGAATTGGGCCTGGCGCTGATCTGCCTGGGTTGCGTGTTTCTGCTCAAACTGCCACCCGGTGACCGTTTCAAGACCTTTGAAAAACTCGATTTCCTCACCTTTGCGATCCTCGCCAGCGGCGTAGCGCTGCTGTGTGCGGTGCTGTCCCTGGGGCGTATCGACTGGTGGCTGGAAGCGCCGTGGATCGGCATCGCCTCGGCTTGCTCGCTCGTGCTGATCATGGCCGGCCTGGCCATCGAACATAATCGCGCCAACCCGCTGCTGATGACGCGCTGGCTGGGCAGCGGTGTGATGATCCGCCTGGCGCTGGCGGTGGTGTTGATTCGCATGGTGTTGTCCGAGCAGTCCACCGGCGCGGTGGGTTTTATGCAGGTGCTCAATATGAGCTACGAGCAGATGCACACCCTGTATGTGGTGATGCTGGCCGGGGCGATCAGCGGGCTGGTGGTCAGTTCGTTGACGATCAATCCGGCGCATCTGTTGATGCCGCTGATCATCTCCCTGGCGCTGATGGCTACGGGGTCGGTGATGGACAGCTTTTCCAACAACCTGACCCGGCCGCAGAACCTGTATGTCAGCCAGTTCCTGCTCGGCTTTGGCGGTACGTTCTTTCTGGGGCCGACCATGGTGCTGGGGACCAGGAACGTGCTGACCAACCCGCGCAACCTGGTGAGTTTTTCGGTAATGTTCGGCATCTGCCAAAACCTCGGCGGCCTGATTGGCGCGGCGTTGCTTGGCACTTTCCAGGTGGTGCGCGAGAAGTATCACTCCAGCATGATCGTCGAGCACCTGACCCTGCTCGACCCTCGTGTGGCAGCGCGCGTGCAGAGCGGCGGTTCGGCCTATGGCGGGCTGGTCGCCGACCCGGAACTGCGCAACCTCATGGGCATTCGCAGCCTGGCAACGGCGGCCACCCGTGAGGCGAATGTGATGGCCTACAACGATGTGTTCATGCTGATCGCGATCATCGCCATCCTGACCATGTTGTGGATCTTCATCCGCAGCCTGTGGCTGATGAGTACAACCAAGGCAGCAACCCCTCCCGTTCAATCCAGCGGCGTTACTTCATGACTGAAACAACGACTACCACCAACGCCATCGCCTCCACCCCCGAAGGCACCACCCCCTCGGGTGCGACCGTGAATGAACCGCGCTCGCTGCGGGTGCGCATCCTGTCATCCCTGGGCTTTGCCGCGATTGCCATCGTCGGTGTGTTGATTGTGCTGTACGCCTGGCAATTGCCGCCGTTCAGCAGCGCGGTGGAAACCACTGAAAATGCCCTGGTACGCGGCCAGGTCACGATCATTGGCCCGCAGCTCAGCGGCTATGTGTTCGAGGTGCCGGTGCAGGACTTTCAGTACGTCAAGGCCGGCGATCTGCTGGTGCGCCTGGACGACCGCATTTATAAGCAGCGCCTCGATCAGGCGCTGGCGCAACTGGCGGTGCAGAAGGCCGCGCTGGCCAATGTAGTGCAGCAGCGCAACAGCGCCGAAGCCACGATCAAACTGCGTCAGGCAGCCTTGGCGGACAGCCAGGCCCAGGCGCGCAAAAGCACCGCCGACCTGCGGCGTAACCAGGAGCTGATCAGCGATGGCTCGGTGTCCAAGCGCGAGCTGGACGTCACCCGCGCAGCAAATGCCCAGACCCAGGCGGCAGTGGCCCAGGCCCAGGCCAGCCTGGAAATCGCCCGGCAGGATCTGCAAACGGTGATCGTCAACCGCGGCTCCCTTGAGGCCGCGGTGGCCAGTGCCGAGGCGGCGGTGGAGCTGGCGCGGATCGACCTGTCCAATACCCGCATTACCGCACCGCGTGACGGCCAATTAGGGCAGATCGGCGTGCGCCTGGGCGCCTACGTCAACTCCGGCGCGCAGTTGATGGCGCTGGTGCCGAAGCAGTTGTGGGTGATCGCCAATATGAAAGAAACCCAGATGGACAATGTGCAGGTCGGCCAGCCGGTGACCTTTACCGTGGATGCGCTGAACCACCGCAGGTTTCACGGCACGGTGCAGCATATTTCCCCAGCCACCGGTTCCGAGTTCAGCCTGTTGCAGGCCGACAATGCCACCGGCAATTTTGTGAAGATTGCCCAGCGCGTGCCGGTGCGGATTACCGTCGACCCGGATCAGGCCGAGAGCGAACGGTTGCGGCCGGGGTTGTCGGTGGTGGTGAGTATCGACACCGCCGGCCGCCTGAAAAACAGCCCGCCCTGAAGGATTGCGGTCAATGCGGGAGGTATTTCAGGGTGAAATCGAGGTGGGTTGATTGGCCCTGTTCCAGCAGCTTCAGCCCCGGCCTGCCCGGCAGGTGATGGGCATTGACCGGATGGCTTACCGGTTCGATGCAAAAGAAGCCGAGCCCCGGCGGGCAGTACAGCAGGAAGTAATCGGCGCCGATGGCCCGGCACTCCAGGGCATAGCCCAGCTCCGGCTGTTCGATCCGGCAGGCCCCATCCCACTGGCAGAAGCCATTGTCCACGAGGCCATCCGGCAGGTTTTTCAATATGTGGAAATCCCAGGCATCCGGAATCGTCGCCAACGCTGTCGGTAACTTGCTCGCGTCGCTCAGCCATACCTGCGCCGCCCTGGCCTGCAATTGCGTGCCGGCCCGGCGCGGAAAGTAGGGGTGCAACCCCAACCCATGCCACGCCGCCTTTTCGGCCAGATGGGTCACGCACAATTGAATGCTCAGTTCGCCGTTATTCAAGCGAAACCGTTGCTCGGCGCGATAGGCGAAGGGCGTTTGGCACAACACCTCCAACACTGCCTCAGTCGTCGTTTGGCTGACCACTTGCCACGCCTGCTGCCAGGCCGAACCATGAATCGCAAAGGGGTCGGTAAGGCTGTTGGGCGTCAGGGCCAGCCAGCCGTCGGGGTTCTCAAAACCGCCTTCGGCGATGCGGTTGGACCACGGCACCAGCGGGTAGCAGCCAAGCTTGCCGGGCAGCCCGGTGTTCAGTGCCTGCTGGTCGCTATGCCGTAACAGCGGCTGGCCGGTGGCGCGCACGCACCAGTTGACGAGGCTGCCGCCCACGGCAGGGTTCAGAGTGAGGTGAGTCACATGGTCTTCAAGTTCAAGCATGATCACTCCGCTGAGCGCTCCCACGCTCTACGTGGAAGCGCTGCCTTGGATGCTGTTGGATCGTGACGCGCAGCGTCACAGGATGCATGCCCACACAGGCGCGCAGGAAGAATCAGTCAGAGGGTGAAGGTGGGCTCCGGCAGGCCGGTCACCCCGGGGTTGAGGGCGAATACGCCGCCGGCGAGCGACTGCGGGCCCTGGTCATCACGGATCGAGGTGACGAACAAGGTGTCCAGGCGACTGCCGCCAAACGCGCACATGCTGGGCTTTTTCACCGGTACGCTCAAGGAGCGATCGAGGCGGCCGTCGGGGGTGAAACGGTGGATCAGCCCGGCGTCGTTGGCGCAGATCCAGTAACAGCCGTCGGCGTCCACGGCGGCGCCGTCGGGACGGCCGAGGTGGTTGTGCATGTCGACGAACTCGCGGCGGTTGGACGGTGTGCCGGTGTCGAGGTCGTAATCAAAAGCCCAGATCTGTTGCACCAACGGGTGCGAATCCGAGACGTACATCGTGCGGCCGTCGGGGCTGAAGGCCAGGCCGTTCAGCGTGATAAAGCCTTCCAGCTGAGCATGCGGCGCGGAACCTGACGCATAGCGGTAAAGGATGCCCTCGGCCGCATTCAGGCCCATGTCCATTACCATGCTGCCGGCCCAGAAGCGCCCCTGGCGATCACAGCGGCCATCGTTCAGGCGCATGTCCGTGCGCGGGTGCTCGACACCGGCCAGGAGCGTGGCGTCGAGGCTTGCGTCGTTATGCGGGGTGAGTTGGAAAAACCCGGTTTCCATGCCGGCGACCCAATTGCCCGCGTCGGTGCGGGCGATGCAGGCGAGCATCTGCGGGGCTTTCCACGCAGCCAGGTGGCCGGTGGCGGCGCTCCAGCGCTGCAGGCCGCCGTTGGGGATATCCACCCAATACAGGGCGTTTTCCTCGGGTACCCACACCGGGCATTCGCCCACGGCGTTGCGGGCGTCGACGATCAATTCAGCAGTCATGGCCACTTCCTGGGTTGGTGAACGCTCAATCGCCAAACGGCCCGGCCGCGCAGAACGCGCCGCCCTGATACACCTTGGCCGGGTCGTTGTCAGCCACCGGCGGCTGGGCTTCGACCTGGGCGCGGAACACTTCGGAGTTGTCCTTGGGTACGAAGCCCAGGTGCGCGGCGTAGCGGTTATCCCACCAGGTGTCGAGGTTGTCCGACATACCGTAGACCACGGTGTGGCCGACGTTGGGCGTGTACAGGGCGCGTTCGAGCAGTTGGGTCAGGTCATCGAAGCTCAACCAGGTGTGCATCATCCGGCGATTCTGCGGCTCGGGGAACGAGGAGCCGATGCGGATGCTGACGGTCTCGATGCCGTAGCGATCGAAGTAGAAACTCGCCATGTCTTCGCCGTAGGACTTGGACAGGCCATAGTAGCTGTCCGGGCGGCGCGGGGAGCGGGCGTCGATTTTTTCGTCCTGCTTGTAGAAGCCGATCACATGGTTGGAGCTGGCGAAGATCACCCGTTTGACGCCATGGCGGCGCGCGGCTTCGTAGATATGGAAAACCCCGCAGATATTCGCTCCGAGAATCTCCTCGAACGGGCGCTCCACCGACACGCCGCCAAAGTGCAGGATTGCGTCGACGCCTTCCACCAGGTGATGCACGGCTTGTTTGTCCGAAAGATCGCACGGCTGCACTTCTTCCTGGGCATTGGCGGCGGGGGCCATCTCGGCGATATCCGACAGGCGCAGTACGTGGGCGTAGGGGCGCAGGCGTTCGCGCAGGACTTTGCCCAGGCCGCCGGCGGCCCCGGTGAGCAGCAGGCGATGGAAGGGAGTTGGGGTGATGGTGGTCATGAGCATTCCAGATTTTTGTTGTAGGTTGTCGTATGACTATGTCGAAGTATTGTTACGGAGCTCCGGGTTGTCAACGTCGATTCGGCTCGCCGCGACAGCGGTGGGTCAGCTAAGGAAACATCGGCTGACCCGGCCTCATCGGCGGCAAGCCCCCTCCCACATGAGTTGGGCGTCAGTGTCAGGTTGTGCAATCTTTAGAGCAGCGAGATCGGGTAGCTGATGAATATCCGGTTCTCATCGAACTCGTTGGTGCTGAAATCCCGACGCATCGTCGAGTTGCGCCATTTCACGTTGAGGTTTTTCAGCGCGCCGCTCTGCACGGTGTAGGCCAGTTCCGATTCGCGGCCCCATTCCTTGCCGTCAGTGATCGTTCCGGTGTGCACGTTGCTGCCGCTGATGTAGCGGTTCATCAAGGTCAGGCCGGGTACGCCGAGCACCGCGAAGTTGAAGTCGTGACGCAGTTGCCAGGATTTTTCCTTGGCGTTGTCGTAGCTGGAGTTGTAGCTGTCGTTGGCCAGGGTGCCGCCGCTGGTGCCGTTGACGCGCATCCACACGCTGTCGCCGCTGAGTTTCTGCAGGCCCACGTAGAACGTGTTGCCGCCGTACTTGGCCGAGAGCAGGGCAAACGCGGTTTTGTTATCGAGGTCGCCGGCCAGTGCACTGCCGTCCTCTTTGCCGTTGAAAAAACCGAGGTTGGCGCCCAGGGTCCAGTCGCCCACCGGTTGGCTGTGGATGAGGTTGACGTACTGCTGCTGGTAGATATCGCTGAGCTCGGCGTACCACAGGCCGACCTGGGTGCGTTTGTCGTTGAAGGTGTATTCACCGCCGCCGAAGTTGAAACGGTCGGACTTGAACGCCGTTTTGCCGTTCATGAACATGTCTTCCATGCTCGCGTCGTTGCGCGGGCTGTTGCCGCGAAATTGCCCGCCGTAGAGGGTCAGGCCCGCGATTTCATTGGACGTGACCTGGCCGCCGCGGAAGGTTTGCGGCAGTGAGCGGCCATCGTCGGAGCGCAGGATCGGCAGCACCGGCATCCATTCGCCGACTTTCAATTCAGTCTTCGACAACTTGGTTTTCAGCGCCACGCCCAGGCGTCCGAAGTTGTCGGCGGGGCGGCCGTCGTCGTGGATCGGCAACAACTGGGTGCCGCCGGTGCCTTTACCGCCATCGAGTTTCTGCGAGTACAGCCCCAGCACGTCAATCCCGAAGCCAACGGTGCCTTGGGTGTAACCGGACTTGGCGTCGAGAATGAAGTTCTGCGTCCACTCTTCAGCCTTGCCCTGGGCGTTGCCTGGGTTAGTGAAGTTACGGTTGAAATAGGCGTTGCGCAGGTTGAGGGTGGCCTTGGCGTCGTCGACAAAGCCGTCGGCATGCGCGGCGAAGGGCAGGGTGATGGCCAGGCTGCCGAGGCCGACCAGGCCCAGGCGTGCGCAGGAATTGCGGGCGAGTTGACTCACAGTGACGCTCCATTCTTTTGTTGTTTTTATTAGATGTCATACGTCGTCGTACAACATTGGCGCGGATATTTGCGAGAAATTCTCGGAGTGTCAAGCAGAAGTCATACGATGACTAAGGTGCGCGAGGTTAATTTGAGAGGGGGCGGCACGGGTATCAGTGAAAACATCCCTTGAGGCTCTTGTGGTGAGCCTGCTCACCACAGGGCAGGCCTGCTCCCCACAGAGTTATGTGTCGGCCTCTAAGACCTGTGTAGATACCTATGGCTATCGCAGGCAAGTCGAATCGTCGCACCGCCCCTCCCACATTTCAGCCAGCCAGGACCATCGGAGGCAAGGTGCCCAGCACCGAAACGGCCGCTACCGCACAAACACCGAGCAGCCACTCCAGCATCACGCTGCCTTTCAAACTGGCCAAGCGCTGTTCGTCGCTACCCAGGCGCAGCCGGTTCAGCAGGGCCAAGCCCAACATGCCCAGCACCAGCATCACCTTGATCAATAGAATCAAGGCAAAACCACTGAACAACGGCGTGGGCCACAGTTGCCCGGTGAGGACACGTACGTTGATCAACCCGCTCACCAGCAACGCCGCAACCAGGCCATAGCCGACGCCGCTGAAACGCCTGAGGACCGGCTCCAGCCGGTAACGCGGCGCTTGCCTGAAGATCAGCACCAGCAACAGCAACCCGCCCAGCCACGCGCCGACACACACCAGGTGCACCACTTGGTTGAGGATCAGCAGGCGTCCGCTCGTCCCGTCCAGCATAGCGCCGTGCCCCACCGGGGCCAGAGTGGCCAGCAACAGTGCCAGCAGCGGCAGGCGCAGCGCCGGCCAGGGTTTGACCAGGGCGATCACCAGCAGCAGGTTCAGCAACAGGTGCCAGACCCACACCTGGCCGAAGAACGTCTTGCTCAGCACCAGGCGTACGGTGTTCGGCTGCAGTGCTGCGTCCCAGCCGCCGGCCATGCTCGCGGTGATCAGCAGCAACCAGGCCGCGCCGGACGCCAGGCCGATCCAGGCCAGCCCACGGGTGAGGCGCAGCAAGGTGCGGTCCAACGCCGGCTGTGTATCGCCGCCCAGCAGCCAGGGCCTGAAGGCCCAGGCTCCGAACATCAGCAGCACGACGATAAAATGCACGAAGCGGCACAGCACCAGCAGGGTTGCCATCGCTTATTGGCCGACCTTGAAGCGATAAGTGCCTTCGCTTTTGTGGGTGTCGACGGAGACCGCATGCCACTCGACGGTGTAAGTGCCGGCTGCCAGCGGCGCGGCCGGTGTGACCACCAGGACTTTTTTGTCGGCGTCCGGGGTTTCCAGGCCTTTGATAGCGACTTCGGTGCCGTCCTTGCTCAGGGACACCTTGGTGAAGGTGGCCTCGACGCCTTCGCTGAAAGTCAGACGCAGGTCTTTGGGTGCGGTGACGGTACTGTCCTGCGCCGGGGTGGCGCTTTTCAGGTGGGCATGGGCAAATGCCGCCGAAGCGCCCAGCAGGGACGCGAGCAGGGCAACGGTGGTCAGGGCTTGCTTGATCAACATTGTGCAATACCAATCAATGGGGAAGAGCGGGCAGTGTACGAAGTTTCGACTGTGCCTGTCGCCCCGATCTAGAGCGGTGGTAGTCTTTGGTTTATGTCTTTGTCAGGGAGCCCATATGGGCAATCACAAGAGTGGCATTCGCCGAGCCAACGTCGAAAAAATCCTGCTGGCGGCGGAGAAAGTCTTCGCCGAGAAAGGCTATGGCAGCACCGCCATGGCCGACATCGCGGAACAAGCGCAACTGCCGCGCTCCAACCTGCATTACTACTTCACCACCAAGAGCGAGCTGTACAGCGCGGTGCTGTTCGATCTGCTGGACCTGTGGAAACAGGATGCCCTGAGTTTTGAAACCTTCGATGACCCACGGGTGGTGCTCAGCAGCTACATCCGCGCCAAGATGCAGCGTTCACGCACACGGCCGTACGGCTCGAAAGTCTGGGCCAACGAAATCATCCACGGCGCGCCGACCCTGGGTGAGGCGCTCGACGAAAGCCTGTACGACTGGGCCAAGATGAAGGAAGCGAAAATTCGCCAGTGGGTGGAAGACAAACGCATCCTGCCGGTGGAACCGTCGAGCCTGCTGTATATGATCTGGGCATCGACCCAGCACTACGCCGACTTTGATTACCAGGTGACGATTTTGAATGATCACCAGCCGTTGTCGGATATGCAGTTCGAGAAGGCGATCCAGACGGTGACCAGTGTGATTCTGCGGGGGATTGGGTTGGAGCCTTGAGTATCGTGGTGGGGCTTGGGGCCTCATCGGGGCAAGCCCCCTCCCACACTTGACCGCATTCATTCAGACAGACTCGGTCGAATGTGGAAGGGGCTGCCCCCGATGAGGCCTGAAGGGCTACACCGCCTCCCTGTACGGATTCCTCGGATCCTGCGTCCAATTCAAAAACGGCTTGCCCGTGTCGATGGGCACCATCTCGATGCAATCGGCCACCGGGCAGGTGATCTGGCACAGGTTGCAGCCCACGCATTCATCATCGATCACTTCGTATTTATGCGTGCCGTCCGCTTGTTTCAGGCTGGCGATGGCCTGGTGCGAGGTATCCTCACAGGCAATATGGCAACGCCCACAGCCAATGCACGCCTCTTGGTCGATCTTGGCGATCACCTGGTAGTTGATGTCCAGGTACTTCCAGTCCGTGGTATTGCCCACCGCGCGGCCGGAAAACGCTTGCAGGCTCTGGTAGCCATGACTGTCCATCCAGCGCGACAGCCCGTCCTTCATCTCTTCGACGATGCGAAACCCATGCAGCATCGCCGCCGTGCACACCTGCACCGCGCCGCAACCGAGGGCGACGAATTCGGCGGCGTCGCGCCAGGTGCCGATGCCGCCGATCCCGCAGATCGGCAAGCCTTGGGTCTGCGGGTCGCGGGCAATTTCAGCGACCATGTTCAGGGCGATCGGCTTGACCGCCGAACCGCAATAACCGCCGTGGGTGCTCTGGGTGCCAACCGTCGGCAGCGCGACCATACGCTCCAGGTCGACGCTGGTGATGGAGTTGATGGTGTTGATCAGCGACACCGCATCCGCCCCGCCCCGATACGCCGCGCGTGCCGCCACGCGGATGTCGGTGATATTCGGCGTGAGCTTGACGATCACCGGCAGCGAGCAATAGGTCTTGCACCAGCGCGTCACCTGTTCCACGTACTCCGGCACCTGGCCCACCGCCGCGCCCATGCCGCGTTCGGGCATGCCGTGGGGGCAGCCGAAGTTGAGCTCGATACCGTCGCAGCCGGTGGCTTCCACCAGGGGCAGGATGTTTTTCCACGACTCTTCAACGCAAGGCACCATCAGCGACACGATCAGCGCGCGGTCGGGCCAGTCCTTTTTCACCTGGGTGATTTCCCGCAGGTTGATCTCCAGGGAGCGGTCGGTGATCAGCTCGATGTTGTTGATGCCCAGCACTTCACGGTTGGCGCCATAGTGCGCCGAGTAACGCGAGGATACGTTGACCGCCGCCGGGTCCTCGCCGAGGGTTTTCCACACCACGCCGCCCCAGCCGGCTTCAAAAGCCCGGACCACGTTGTAGGCCTTGTCGGTGGGCGGCGCGGAGGCCAGCCAGAACGGGTTGGGGGCTTTGATACCGGCGAAGACAATCGAGAGATCGGCCATTACGCAGCCTCCACATTCAGCATGAGTTGGGCGTGCATGGCCTGGGCGGCCAGCTTGCCATGTTGTACCGCCTGCACGGTAAGGTCCTGGCCGAGGCTGACGCAGTCGCCGCCGGCGTAGACGCCTGGAATGCTGGTGCGCAGGTGCTCGTCGACGAAAATCCGCTCGCCCACGCGGTGCAGTTGCTGGGCCAGTGGGTCGTGCAACGCCTCGTTATCGAAGCCTTGGCCAATGGCCTTGAATATCGCATCGGCGGCCAGTTCGAAGGTTTCTCCCGTGGCACTCAGACGTCCGTTTTCCATGCGTGTGCGAGCAAAGCGCATGCCGCGAACGTGGCCCTTATCGTCGAGCAACACCTCTTCAGGCTGAGCCCAGGTCAGCAGACGTACCTGGTTGGCCTTGGCGATGTCCTGCTCATGGTGGGTGGCGCCCATATCGGCCAGGCCACGGCGGTAGACGAGGTTGACATCGCGGGCACCGAGGCGGGCCATCTGCACGGCCATGTCGATGGCGGTGTTGCCGGCGCCGAGCACGATGCAGCGGTCGGCCAGCGGCAGTTGGGTCAGGTCATCGGCCTGGCGCAGTTCGCGGATATAGTCGGTGGCGGCGAGCAGGCCGGGGGCGTCCTCATGGGGTAGACCGAGTTGCTTGCTGGCGGCCAGGCCCAGGCCGAGAAACACTGAATCGAATTGCTGGTGCAGTTCGCTCAGGGTCAGGTTGTCGCCCAGGCGCTGGCCGTGGCGGATTTCGATGCCGCCGATCTGCAGCAGGAACTCCAGCTCCTTCTGGGCGAAGTCATCCACCAGTTTGTATTTGGCGATCCCGTATTCATTCAGGCCGCCGGCCTTTTCCCGCGCTTCGAAAATCACCACGTCGTGGCCGTGCAGCGCCGCGCGATGGGCGCAGGCCAGGCCGGCGGGCCCGGCGCCGACCACGGCGATGCGTTTGCCGGTGGGCGCGGCGCGTTGGAACGGGTGTTCGCTGAAGTGGGCATTGTCGACCGCATAGCGCTGCAACAGGCCAATCAGCACTGGCGCACATTCTTCGGCGTTATTACGGACACAGGCCTGCTGGCACAGGATTTCGGTGGGGCAGACCCGCGCACAGCTGCCGCCGAGGATGTTGGCCGAGAGGATTTTCTGCGCGGCGCCCTGCACGTTATCGGTGTGGATATTGCGGATGAACGAGGGGATATCGATCTCGCTGGGGCATGCATTCACGCACGGCGCGTCGTAGCAATACAGGCAGCGTGAGGCTTCCAGTTGGGCCTGGCGGGCGTTGAGAGGCGGTGCCAGGTCGGTGAAATGGCTGGCGAGGGTTGCGCCATCTTCTACGGGATGGGGGAGGTGGGTCAGGGTCTGGATCACGGTGGTGGCCTCACGGTTATTGAGGTTCTGCCTCTGATGGGCGATCGTTCCCATGCTCTGCGTGGGAATGCCTCACTGGACGCTCTGCGTCCGCTCTTGGCACGCGGAGCGTCCCTGGCTGCATTCCCACGCAGAGCGTGGGAACGATCATGTGCGCTGTATGTTCAGCGCTTCACAGCAATTGGCCTGGAATGCTCGGCCCGCTTGCTCAACTGATCGAACACCGCCGGATACGCCGGCCGCTCCACATAGCGCCCGGCCCCGCGCTCGGCGCGCAGGTCGCCATCGGCCCAGACCAGCTTGCCCTGGCTGATGGTGTGGCTCGGCACGCCGCGCACGGTCTTGCCTTCGAAGATGTTGAAGTCGACCTGCTGGTGGTGGGTCTTGGCGGAAATGGTACGTGTGCCCTGCGGGTCCCACAGCACCAGGTCGGCATCGGCACCCACGCGGATCGCACCTTTGCGGGGGTAGAGGTTGAAGATCTTCGCGGTGTTGGTGGAGGTCAGCGCAACGAAGTCCTGCACGGATAAGCGGCCGGTGTTGACCCCTTCATCCCATAGCAGTGCCATGCGGTCTTCGATCCCGGCGGTGCCGTTGGGGATCTTGCTGAAGTCGTCGCGCCCGGCGGCTTTTTGCTCGGCGCAGAAGCAGCAGTGGTCGGTGGCGGTGGTGTGCAGGTTACCCGATTGCAGGCCGTGCCAAAGCGCCTCCTGGTGCCCGCGCGGACGGAACGGTGGGCTCATCACATAGCCGGCTGCAGTCTGCCAGTCGGGGTGCTGATAGACGCTGTCGTCCAGCAGCAGATGGCCGGCGAGCACTTCGCCGTACACCGGCTGGCCCTTGCCACGGGCATAGGTGATCTCATCCAGGGCTTCTCGGGTGGACACATGCACCAGGTACAGTGGCGTGCCGATGGTTTCGGCGATTCGGATCGCCCGGCTGGCCGCTTCGCCTTCCACCTGGGACGGCCGCGACAGCGGGTGCGCTTCCGGGCCGGTGATGCCCTGGGCCATCAGCTTGCGTTGCAGGTGGTACACCAGCTCGCCGTTTTCCGCATGCACGGTGGGCACCGCGCCCAGTTCCAGACAGCGTTCGAAGCTGGCGACCAGGGTGTCGTCCGCCGCCATGATCGCGTTCTTGTAGGCCATGAAGTGCTTGAAGCTGTTGATACCGTGGTGGCTGACCAGCTCGGCCATTTCCTCGCGCACCTGTTCGCTCCACCAGGTGATCGCGACATGGAAACCGTAGTCGGCCGCCGATTTTTCCGCCCAGCCGCGCCACTGATGGAAGGCTTCCAGTAACGACTGCTGCGGGTTGGGAATCACGAAATCGATGATCGATGTGGTGCCGCCGGCCAAACCCGCCGCCGTGCCGCTGAAAAAATCTTCGCTGGCCACGGTGCCCATGAAGGGCAGTTGCATATGGGTGTGGGGGTCGATGCCGCCGGGCATCAAGTATTGGCCACTGCCGTCGAGCACTTCGGTGCCGACAGGAATGTCCAGGTCCATGCCAATAGCGCGAACTAGACCGCCTGCGCATAAAACATCGGCGCGGTAACTTTCATCATGGGTAATTACGGTGGCGCCACGGATCAACAGCGACATGTCGAATTCCTCACAGGCTTGACCGGCTTGTGCCAGTTCTAAGTGTTGTAATGCTGCGTTCCCATCTCAGGTTTATTCCTGACATCGGTGACAGGAATAGAAACTAGCCCGAGTTTTCCGATTGGGCAAGCGTATTTTTTATAAGCTTATTCAAGATATAACCTATTGAAAATAAACTAAAAAATGTTGGAATCACCAAAATGTAGCGGGCGTTCACCATTTTGACGCACTTGACAGGTTTGCAAATTGAGCAACATTTCTTATTGCAAATCAGGTGCTTGAGATATGCCGCTTGACGGGAGTGAAAAATGAAAATAATTGTGTTGCACCAGATTGAGTCCGACCGGTTCAGGCAACTTGCTTAATGCCCCGGCTGAACCCAGCAACAAGTAACCCGGATTCAATCTGAAAGTTGATTAACATCAGCAAGTTATATAAGCGGTGAGGGCATGGCGGCGGTTAACGGCACGAATATTGAGTGCAGTGGCGGCTGGCCGGGCCTGTGATGTCATGTTGTTTACGAGGTACTCCGGCCATCTCCTGCGTTGCAGGGGGTGAGCAACAATAATTCGAAAAAACCGTGGAGCGGCCATGCAACAGAACAGATCGCAAGTCATTGAGCGCAACGGCCTGTACGAACTCGACGCCGGCCCCGACGTCCTCGACAGCCCTCGCTACAACCACGACATGGCACCGACCAAGGTGCATGAACGAACCTGGAACAAATGGCATATCACCGCGCTGTGGGTCGGCATGTCGATCTGTGTGCCCACCTATACGCTGGGCGGTGTGCTTACCGCGTATTTCGGCTTGTCGGTGGGGGAGGCGCTGATTGCGATTCTGCTGGCCAATATCGTGGTGTTGCTGCCGCTGACCCTCAACGCGTTTCCCGGCACGAAGTACGGTATTCCGTTTCCGGTGCTGCTGCGCTCCTCGTTCGGTATTCTCGGTTCCAACGTGCCGTGCCTGATTCGCGCCCTGGTGGCGTGCGGCTGGTTCGGCATCCAGACGATGTTCGGCGGGTTGGCGATCCACCTGTTTTTGGGCTCGATTTTCGAAGGCTGGAAGTCCCTGGGCGGCACCGGCGAGGTGATCGGGTTCATGATTTTCTGGTGCCTGAATTTGTGGGTCGTGCTGCGCGGCGCCGAGTCGATCAAGCGCCTGGAAACCCTGTCGGCGCCCTTGCTGGTGGCGGTGGGCATCGGTCTGCTGGTGTGGGCGATGCCGAATGTGTCGATCAGCGAGCTGATGGCGATCCCGCCCAAGCGGCCCGAAGGCGCGAGCCTCACCGGTTATTTCATGGCGGGCCTGACCGCCATGGTCGGTTTTTGGGCCACCTTGTCGCTGAACATTCCCGACTTCAGCCGCTACGCCAGGAGCCAGAAGGACCAGATCCTCGGGCAGATTTTCGGCCTGCCGCTGACCATGTTTCTGTTCGCCGCCCTCGGCGTGATCATGACCGCCGCCTCGGTAAAACTGGTGGGCGTGAGCGTGTCCGACCCCGTCACCCTCATCGGCCATATCCAAAGCCCGGTATGGGTTGCCGTCGCGATGGCGCTGATCATCATCGCCACGCTCTCCACCAACACGGCGGCCAATATTGTCTCGCCCACCAACGACTTCCAGAACATCGCGCCCAAGCTGATCAACCGCACCACCGCAGTGATCCTCACCGGCCTGGTTGGGCTGGCGCTGATGGCGCATGAACTGCTCAAGAAACTCGGCCTGATTGTCTCGGATGTGAGCCTGGAGACGGTGTATTCCAATTGGCTGCTGGGCTATTCGAGCCTGTTGGGGCCGATCGCCGGAATCATGGTGGTGGACTACTTCATCACCCGCAGGCAGCAGCTGGACCTGGCCGGCCTGTACCGCGACGACGTCTACCCGGCGTGGAACTGGAGCGGGTTTATCGCCTTTGGTGTGCCGGTGGTGCTGACCTTGCTGTCCCTGAGCAGCGATGCGTTCAGCTGGTTTTACAGTTACGGCTGGTTTACCGGTTCGGCGTTGGGCGGGCTGTTGTATTACGGCCTGAACGCCAGGCGCGCAGCCAGCCCGATCGTTGTCAATTCATAAGAAATACAAGCCTGAGGAGACCCCCATGAACGCTGCCCTCGACGTTCTGCAATCGAGCCACCCGCACATCAACCGCGACCGCTTGTGGCAGTCGCTGATGGACCTGGCAAAACTCGGTGCCACGCCCAAGGGCGGCGTGTGTCGGCTGGCCCTTACCGACCTCGATCGCAAGGCTCGCGATCTGTTCGTGCAGTGGTGTGAAGAGGCTGGCTGTACGGTGAGCGTCGACGGCATCGGCAACATTTTTGCCCGCCGCGCCGGGCGCAACCCTGACCTGCCGCCGGTGATGACCGGCAGCCACATTGATACCCAGCCCACCGGCGGCAAGTTCGATGGCTGCTTCGGTGTGCTGGCCGGCGTGGAAGTGCTGCGTACGCTGAACGACCTCAAAATCGAAACCGAGGCACCCCTGGAAGTGGTGGTGTGGACCAACGAGGAGGGCTCGCGTTTTCCGCCGTGCATGATGGGCTCCGGGGTGTTCGCCGAGAAATTCACCCTCGCCGATACCCTGGCCAAGGTCGATGCGGACGGGGTCAGCGTGGGCGATGCGTTGAATGCAATTGGCTACGCGGGAACCCGGCCTGAAAGTGGGCATAGGGTCGGTGCGTATTTCGAGGCGCATATCGAACAAGGGCCAATTCTGGAGGATGAGAAAAAGACCATTGGCGTGGTGCTCGGCGCGTTGGGGCAAAAGCGGTTCGACCTGAAACTGCGTGGCGTCGAAGCCCATGCCGGGCCGACGCCGATGCACCTGCGCAAGGACGCCCTGGTCGGCGCGGCGGCGGTCGTGGCAGCGGTGAATACGGCGGCGCTGGGGCATCAACCCCACGCCTGCGGAACGGTCGGTTGCCTGCAGGCCTATCCGGGCTCACGCAACGTCATCCCCGGCGAAGTGCGCATGACCCTGGACTTCCGGCACCTGGAACCGGCGCGCTTGGATTCGATGATTGCCCAGGTGCGCCAAGTGATCGAAGTCACCTGTGCCAAACACGGATTGAGTTTCGAGATGGAACCCACCGCCGATTTCCCGCCGTTGTACTTCGACAAAGGCTGCGTCGAGGCGGTGCGTAACGCGGCGAACGGCCTGGGTCTGTCGAACATGGACATCGTCAGCGGGGCGGGGCACGACGCAATTTTCATCGCGGAGTTGGGGCCGGCAGGCATGATCTTTGTGCCGTGTGAAGGCGGCATCAGCCACAACGAAATCGAAAACGCCGCGCCGGATGACCTGGCGGCGGGGTGTGCGGTGTTGTTGCGTGCGATGGTGGCGGCCTCTGCTGCACTCGCCGCCTGAACGTGTGATTAACAATATGGGAGGGCGCTTGCTCCCTCCCATATTTGGGCGGTGTTTGACGTTAAACCCAGATGGCATCCCAGAGTGGGTAGTCGCCAATCCGTTCGACCAAACCCGCACGCAATGGATTAGCCACCACATACCGAGCCATTTTCACCAAATCATCTTCCTCGCGCAGGGCCCGGTCATGAAAGCTCTGCTGCCACAGCCGGCCCTTGCGACCACTCACACCATTGACGGATCGCGTGCTCTTGGACTTCACCTGCCGCATCAGGTCCGCCAGCGAGCCTTTGCGTAGCTCGATCAGCCAATGAAAATGGTCCGGCATGATCACCCATGCCAAAGAGTTGGCCAGCCCTTGGTACTGGGCTAACCGAAATTGCCAGACCACCAGGCGACCGAGGTGGAAATGGCTGAATAGCGGTGTGCGTTCGTGAGTGTTGGTGGTGATGAGGTAGATGCGGCCTTGCTCGCTGAAGCGGCCGATGCGCAGGCGGTGTGAAGCGGGTAGATCTGCCATTCCCTGGCCCTCTTTAGATGTGCTTAGAGAGGCTAGATTGGAGAGCAGGAGGTTGAGCGGCAGGCTTTTGGCAGGATGTGTCTGGACGGCCGCCATCGGGGGCAAGCCCCCTCCCACATTGGCTCAGCGGCGCTTATACATTATGTGTCTGACGCAGGATCAGTGTGGGAGGGGGCTTGCCCCCGATGAGGCCAGAACTGACGCTGCCGCAACCTCATTGCACTTGGAAGTATCTTGCTTTGAGGCTGTGGTGTAAGGCATGTCTTACTCCTTCGTACGAATCCTCTTTTGCTCTTCTCCTCGCTCATAATCTTGGCTATCCGGTGTTAGGTTCTGCCGCTCAAAAACCTAATGCAGAGGAAGCATGCAATGGCGAACCCTATGCCCCCGCAAGGTGTATCGGTTGACGAAAATATGGCCACCCGCTTTTCATAAAAAGAATGTACTGAAAGCCGGTTCAGCGTTTATGTATTCTTGGCTTTATACTCAGGTCCGCAATCGCGGCCCGTGGGACTACAAGCAAATTTCCAAAGAATATGAAGCGTTTGGAAACTTTCACTATGGCGCCGTGGGGATTGCCGCGGGTTTCAGCGAAGAAGTGCTTTTACGTGCAGCGGGACTTGCTCAAACCAGGGCGGGTACGGATAAACCCGAGTTTGGTCGTTGGTGGGGGGATGCGCCTTTCGGTGACGATCCAGTGGACCAATATTGGATCAAGAAAGGAATCAGGTATGCCAGGTTCAGGAACTACTAGAAAGTCGCTTTATTCAACGGTCACAACGATCTTGCTGGCGCTTTGCTTGGTGTATATCGCTGGTGATTGGCTGCTTTCGCCGGGCCGTCCGCAATTGACGGAGGTTGTACTCCGTGTGCCGATCAGTGATGACGCTTCGATCTATGGCGTCAAGGATGATCGCGGAGGGGCCACTGTGCCGTTCAGTTACCGATATTACGTTTACCGCACCTTGGGAGCCGATAGTGAAATATTGGCTTTATTGAAAGATGCCAATCCGTTTCTAGTTACGCGTGACGGGGCGGTAAAAGTTGATGTCGAGAGCCGTTCGATTATGGTTTCGGTGTCGGGGGATGTATCCGACTATCACAGCAGTACCCTGTATCGGCATGCCAATGGTAGTGATTACACAGTGGTGAGTGTTTTTCTTAATAGTCGGCCAGAGGGCTGAAATATGCGGTGGATCAGTCAGTGATGATTGACTGAATCACCGCAATCGGGGGCAAGCCCCCTCCCACATTGGCTCAGCGACGCTTATACATTATGTGTCTGACGCAGGACCCGTGTGGGAGGGGGCTCAGCTACGGATAAACTGGCTGTTCCACCGCTATCACTGTGCCTGGGGTGATGTCAGGCACCAGGTTGCCAGCCGCCGCCGAGTGCGGTCATGAGTCCTACACTGGCCTGCAACTGCCGCGTCTGCACCGCCTGCAATGTCCGCTGCGCCTGCAACGCCGCCGTCTGCGCGGTCACCACATCCAGGTAACTCACCGCACCCGCTTGATAGCTGTTCATCGCCAGCGATTGCGTATGCTGCGCCGCATCCGCCGCCGCTTGTTCATCCTGCGCTTCCTGCTGCAAATCCCGCAGTTGCGCCAGGTTATCTTCCACCTCGCGCACGGCCTTCAGCACCTGGCTGCGGTACTGCGCCGACGCCTCTTCAAACTCGGCCTTGGCCTGGCGTTCATTGGCGCTCAAGCGGCCACCGTCGAAGATCGGCAGGTTCACCAACGGGCCCAGTGCCCAATACCGATTGCCCGCCGTCAGCAGATTGCCGACGCCCTGCGTCTGCCCGCCAATCAACCCGGTCAAGCTGAAGTCCGGATACCACGCCGCCTTGGCCACGCCGATATTTGCGTTGGCCGCAAACACCCGTCGCTCTGCCGCTGCAATATCCGGGCGACGTTGCAACAGGTGGCTTGGCAACTGCGACGGAATTCCCGGCAGGGCGATCAGTTGCTGGTCGGGCGGCAAGGTAAAGTCACTGGCTGCCACACCTACCAACTCGCCGATGGCGTGCTCAGTGAGGTTGCGTTGGCCGCGTACCTCGTCCAATTGCGCCCTGGCCTGCGCCAGTTGATTTTGCGCACGGGTCAGGTCCAGCTCCGAGGCTATCTGGCCCTCGTAGCGGCTGCGGGTCAGTTGCAATGCCTGGCTGAAATCATCCAGCGAGCCAGTGAGAATCCGGCTCTGTGCATCCAGCCCATTGAGCTGCACGTACAAGGTCGCCAGCTGACGCTGCAAACTCAGGCGCGCCACCGCCAGGTCATCCCCGGACGCTTGCGCCTGGGCATCGCCGGCCGCGACCTGATTGCGAATTTTGCCCCACAGGTCGAGGTCGTAGCTCAAGGAAAAACCCGCGATGTTGCTGTTGTACACCGACGGTTGCGTATCCCCCCGCAACGGTCGCGAATCCGATTGCCGCTGGCGCAGAGGTTGCGCGCTGGCGGTGATCTGCGGGAACAGGCCTGCGTGCAGTTGGCTGGCATACGCCTGGGAAGCATCAAAGTGCGCCAGCGCCGCCGCCAGGTCCGGGTTGGCCTTGAGCAGCCGCTGTTGCAGGTCATTCAGGCGCGAATCGTTGTAGAGCTTCCACCATTGGGGCGCCAGTTGGTCGGAGGGCTGGGCGCTGTGCCAGGGTCCATCGCTGGTCTGTTCGCGGTAGTTGGCCGGCAGGTCGATCGCCGGCACCTTGTAGGTCGGCGCCATCGAGCAACCCTGCAAGACCAGCAGCGTCAATGCGGCGAGCGGTTTAAGCCTTATGCGCATGCGCACCTCCGGAGGCATCGGCGAGTTGCACGGGATCACCTTCGCGCAGCGCATCGGGCGGGTTGTCGACGATGCGGTCGGCGGGTTTCAAGCCTTGGTCGATCACCAGGCGTTCGCCCAGGTCGAGGCCGATATGGATGGCTTGCAGGTGGATATGATTCTGCGCATCCAGCACTGCGACCTGAGTGCCCTGGGCACGGAAGATCAGGGCGCTGGCCGGGATGCTCACGCCGTGGGTGTCGGCCGGAATCGGCAGAGTCGCTTCGGCATAGTCACCCGGCAGCAATTCGCCGCTGGGGTTGTCGACCGCGAATTGGGCGAGCAGGGTGCCTGACCGTCGGTCGATGGCAGTGGAATCGCCGATCAGGCGCGCCTTGAAGTGCTCGCCGGGGTGCTCGGGCACGCTCAGCTCGGCTTCCAGGCCCGGATGGATGACCGCTGCGTAGTTCTGCGGCACCGGTACATAAAGGCGCAACTGGTGGGTGTCGGCAATGTTGAACAGTTCCGGAGCGCTGTCGGTGTCGGCTTTGATCAACTGGCCGATATCGGTGTTGCGCGCGGTGATGGTGCCGGCAAACGGCGCGCGGAGGGTCTTGAAGCTTTCCAGCGCCGACAGCCGGGCATAGTCGGCAGCGGCGGCCTCGGCGTTGGCCTTGGCGGCAGCGGCATTGGAAGTTTTTTCATCCGCCTCCTGGCGCGATACCGAATGGCTGGCCAGCAGGTTTTGCCAGCGTGTGGCGGTGGTGCCGGCCAGGCGCGCATTGGCCTGTTCCTGCACCAGACGTGCATGGGTCTGTGCCAATTGCTGGTCGAGATCGGGGCTGTCGATTTCCGCGAGGACTTGCCCGGCGTTGACGTGGCTGCCGATGTCGACTTTCCAGTCCTTCAGATAACCGCTGACCCGAGCGTGAATCGGCGCCTTGCTCCAGGCTTCCAGATGCGCCGGCAGGCGCAAGGTGTCGCCGGCCACGTTCTGCTTGGGTTGGAACACTCTCACCTGAGGGATGGCGGCGGTCTCGGTCCAGGCGGTGACCGATTGTTCGTGCAGCGTGCGGGCATGCAGGCCGTTGGCAACCAACACGGCGGCCAGGGTCAGGCCGCCGACACCCAGGAGCATCAGGCGCTTGCGCGAGGGTTTGTGATCAGACGACATGGGGCGTTTCTCCAGCAGTGACGCGAGTAGGGTGACGACCGTGGACCAGGCTGAAGACCACGGGTACAAACAACAGGGTGGCAGTGGTAGCGAGGATCAAACCGCCGATGACGGCGCGACCCAGCGGCGCGTTCTGTTCCTCGGACAGAGCCAGGGGCAGCATGCCGATGATCATCGCCAGGGCGGTCATGCACACCGGGCGAAAGCGCGTGTAGCCCGCTTCCAATGCAGCTTTCAAAGCATCGCCGTGTTCGGCCAGGCGTTCCCGGCAGAAGCTCACCACCAGGATCGAGTTGGCGGTGGCCACGCCCATGCACAGGATCGCGCCGGTCAAGGCCGGTACCGACAATGAGGTACCGCTGAGAAATAGCATCCACACGATCCCCGCCAGCGCCGCCGGCAGCGCGGTGATGATCACAAACGGGTCGACCCACGACTGGAAGTTGACCACGATCAGCAGATAGATCAGCACCACCGCGCCCAGCAGACCAAAACTCAAGCCGCTGAAGGCTTCATGCAGTGCATCGATCTGCCCATGCAGGCTGATCGTCGCGCCTTTGGGGCGCATGGCCGCGGTGTCGTCGAGCACCTTTTGCACGTCCCGCGCCACACCACCAAGATCGCGGCCTTGCACATTGGCGTACAGGTCCAGGGTCGGCTCGATGTTGTAGTGGGTCACCACCGCCGGGCTTTGCACGCGGGAGATGGTTGCCACGCCGCCGAGGATCTGCGACTGGCCGTTCGCGCCGGTGACCGGCAAGGCTTCCAGCGACGGCAGGCTGTCCAGGCGATATTGCGGGGTGGCGGCAACGATGGAGTAGGACACCCCATTTGCGGGGTTGAGCCAGAAGGTCGGCGCAATCTGCGAGCTGCCCGCCAGTGACGCGACCATGCTGTTGGTCACGTCGCGCTCGGTAATGCCCAGGCCGTTAGCGCGCAGGCGGTCGACATTCACCTGCAGCGAAGGGTAGCCGGTGGATTGCTGGATACGCAGATCGGCGATGCCCGGCACGTGCTGCAGGCGGCGTTCCAGCTCGACGGCATAGGCGCGGTTTTCTGCATCGCTGCGCCCGGAGATTTTCACATCCAGCGGCGCCGGCGCGCCGAAGTTGAGGATCTGGCTGCTGATGTCCGCCGGCAGGAACGCAAAGTGGCTGCCGGGGAAGCTTTGCGGCAAGGCTTCACGCAGTTTTTTCACGTAGTCGGCGGTGGGGGCGTGGTGCGCTTTCAAGGTGACCTGGATATCGCCATCCTGCGGGCCGATGGTGCCGCTGCTGCTGTAGGCCATGTCGATGCCGCTCAGCGGCATGCCGATATTGTCGACAATGGTGTCCAGCTCCTGGGCCGGGATGACTTCGCGAATGCGCGCTTCGATACGGTCGAAGGCTGCGGCGCTTTCTTCGATGCGCGTGCCCAGCGGCAGGCGTACGTGCAGGGCCAGTGCGCCGGCATCGGTGGCCGGGAAAAAGTCCTGGCCCAGGCTGGGCAGCAGCAGGAAGGAGGCCAGCACGCAGGCAAGAAACCCTGGGATAAAGACCCTGCGGTTGCCCAGGGCCAGCGTCAGCAGACCGTGATAGGTGTCGCGGATATTCGAGAAGTGGCGCTCGAAACCCTGCTGGAAATTCAGCACCGCTTGCAGCGCGGCATTGCGTGGTTTCGGGTGTTGCTCGCCTTCATGATGGTTGATGAATTCGTCTTCGGGATGGTGCCCCGCGCCTTGCTCCGGGGTGTGCGGCTTGAGCAGAAACATGGCCAGTGTCGGCACCAGGGTGCGCGACAGGACGAAGGAGCTGGCCATGGCGAAGATCACCGCCAGCGCCATCGGCCGGAACAGATAACCGGCGATGCCTTGCAGCAGAAACATCGGCACGAACACGATGCAGATGCACAGCAGAGAGACGAACGCCGGGCCGACGATCTGCGCGGCGCCGTCGAGAATCGCGGTCCTCACCGCCTTGCCTTGTTCCAGGTGCCAGTTGATGTTTTCGATGGTCACCGTGGCGTCATCCACCAGGATCCCCACGGCCAGCGCCAGCCCGCCCAGGGTCATGACGTTGAGGGTTTGCCCGCTGGCCGCCAGCAGCGCGATGGCCGCCAGCACCGCCAGGGGAATCGATGCCGCGATGATGATTGTGGAGCGCCAACTGCCGAGGAACAGCAGGATCATCGCGCTGGTCAGCAGCGCGGCAATAATGCCTTCCTGCGCCACGCTGCCCACCGATTGCTTGACGAACACCGAGGCGTCACCCAGCAGCGAGGTCTTCAGCGACGGCGGCAGGGTTTCGTTGATGCGCGGCAGCATCTGGCGGATGCCGTCGATGATCGACAGGGTTGAGATGCTGCCGTTTTTCAATGCCGGCATCAGCACCGCGCGATGGCCGTCGACGCGCACGATATTGGTCTGCGGCGGCGAACCGTCGCGCACATGGGCGACCTGGCCGATGGTAATCAGCGCGCCGTCGACGGTCTTGATCGGCAGGTTGTTCAGCTCATCGATGGCCTTGGGGCTGTTGTTGAGCAGGACCGTGTATTCATTCGAACCGAGTTTGGCGGTGCCCACCGGAATGATCTGGTTCTGCAGGGCCAGCGCCGTGCCCACGTCCTGGGCCGACAGGCCTTTGGCAGCCAGGGCCTGAGGATCGAGGTCGAGGGTGATCTGGCGTTGCTTGCCGCCCATCGGCGTAGGCATCGCCAGGCCGGGCAGGGCACTGAGGGGCAGGCGGATATTGTTCTGCACCAGGTCGCGAATTTTGGCTTCCGACAGCGTCGGGCTGGAGAACGCCATCTGCAGGATCGGCACCGTGGACGCGCTGTAGTTGAGGATCAGCGGCGGCGTAATGCCGGGTGGCATTTGCTTGAGCACGGTTTGTGACACGGCGGTCACTTGGGCGTTGGCGGTGCGGATATCGACGCCGGGCTGGAAGAAAATTTTGACGATGCCCATGCCGGGCAGGGATTGCGATTCGATGTGTTCGATGTCGTTGACGGTGGTGCTCAGGGAGCGTTCGTAGGTATAGATCACCCGACCGGCCATGGCGTCCGGCGACAGGCCGTTGTATTGCCAGACGACGGCGACCACCGGAATGCCGATATCGGGGAACACATCGGTGGGTGTGCGCAGGGCCGCCATTGGCCCGATGATGCAGATGAATATGGCCAGCACGATAAACGTGTACGGCTTGTGCAGTGCGGTCTTTACCAGCCCGAGCATGCGTGGATCTCCAACAGAGCAGGATTGCAAACCCCGGCAGTCTTGCCCGACCCACCTAACACGCACCTTTCAGCCAGGTGAAGGAACATTTAGGTAACAGCTGAAGATCGTTTCATAGGCTTTCATTTGTTCCAGCCGTAGCAGCTCTCCAAGCTTGTCGCCCATCGAATGATTGACCCGAGGAGCGTTGCCATGTCACTCAAACCCTTTTTGTTACTCCCTGTCCTGAGCGCCGTATTGCTGTTATCGGCCTGTGCCGGACCGATGCCCAAGGCGGACCCGAGCGAGGCCTGGATCGGCCTTAAAGAGGAAGCGCCCAATGACCTGCTGGCCGAGCGCGTGGATGGCAAACGCGTGGATGATGGGCGCTTCTTCGAGGTTACCCCGGGCGACCACCGGCTGGATGTGACGTTGTTCGAGGACGAACCTGGGGACGACAACCAGCAGGACTGCCAGGGACGCGTGGAGTACAAGCACTTCAAGGCAGGCGAGCACTACACCTTGGTGGAGTCCAGCCTGGGAATGACCGTGCGCGCATCCCTCAGGGATGCGCACGGTCACGAAGTCGCGACGACCCAGGACTTCAATTGCATGCCTGGCTAGGCGTGACGCGCCACTGACTTATGCGCTTTGGCGGGTTTGACGTGGGGGTGATGGTGCCGGCGGGTGATGCGCAACACCCCCCACAACATGGCGCCGGCTACTGCCAGCCAACCGCAGATCAATAAAAAAATCGTCGTTGCAAGGCTCATTCGGGCCTCCTTCGCCCCGCAGGGGGCACACACAGTCTTCTCAATGGACAGTCTAGCCAACGGGCGGTTGCCTGCTATTGACCAATGGTCGTGTCCGTCCAACCGGTTCGCTATATCCAGGCCCCACGGAAACGTGATTGGGCTATGATCAGGCCCCTCACCGACGGCTGATCAAGAGAGTAAAAAAGTGCGGTTACGGTCGAACCTTACAGCGTCCCTGCTGCTGGCCTTCACCCTGGGGCTCACGGCCTGTGCCGGGCAACCTTCGAAACTGGCGGGCCTGCCCGAACGCGTCGAGCTCAATGGCGTGCCGACCTTTCGCAGCGAGGCTTATCAGAGCGGCCCTGCTGCGTTAGCCAGCATGCTGTCGCAACAAGGCATTGTGATGACACCGGGGCTGCTGGATAAACCGCTGCAGTTGCCGGGCGGCGAAGCCAACCTTGAGCGCACGATGCCGGAACTGGCGCGCGAGTACGGGCTCATGGTGTATCCGCTGGAGGCCAGGCTGACCGCCGTGCTGGCGCAGGTGGCGGCGGGTTACCCGGTGATGGCGCGCCTTGGCGGCGGGCTGTGGTCCGACGCGCGGTATGTGGTGGTAGTGGGCTTTAATCAGCAGAAGAGCACAGTGCTATTGCGTTCGGGCATGGACCGGCGACTGGTGATGAGCTTCAGCGATTTTGAATCGAAATGGGCCAGTGCCGGGCATTGGGCGATCCTCACCCAGCGCGCGAGCCAATTGCCGGCTAATGTGGATGCGCAGCGCTGGCGCGAGGCGGCCAATGCAACCGCCCAAGCCGGGCAGGAGCAGGCGGCGGCGCAGGCGCTCAAAGTGTTGGCGGAACATCGGTGAAAACGCGGGAGGGGCGTTGTGCCTCCCGCGTCACTGTTTAATGTCGTTTAGCGGCGCACTTCAGTGGCATTCCCACGATTCTTCAGGTTCTTGTCGGCCTTGTAGCGCAACGCGACGTCCGGCACCGCGCCGCCCTTGCCGGTCTCGACCCAACTGCGAATGCGGCTGGCATCGGCGAAGTGGGTGAATTTTCCGAACGCATCGAGGATCACCAGAGACACCGGCCGATTACCCATGCTGGTCACCAGCACCAGACAATGGCCGGCCTGGTTGGTGAATCCGGTCTTGGTCAGCTTGATATCCCAATTGGCGCGGTTGATCAGGTGGTCGGTATTGGAGAAACCCAAGGTGTAGTTGGGCTTGCGGAACGCCACGGTCTTTTCTTTGGTGGTGCTCAACTGGCTCAGCAGCGGATATTTGCGCGCCGCGGCCAGCAGTTTGCTCAGGTCGCGGGCGGTGGACACGTTGTGAATCGACAGGCCGGTGGGTTCGACGTAGTGCGTGCTGGTCATGCCGAGCGCCTTGGCCTTGGCATTCATCGCTGCGATAAATGCCGAATAGCCACCCGGATAGTGATGGGCCAGGCTGGCGGCGGCGCGGTTTTCCGAAGACATCAGCGCGATCAGCAGCATTTCCTTGCGCGGCATTTCGCTGCCGATTTTCACGCGGGAAAACACGCCTTTCATTTCAGGGGTGTCGGTAATGTTGATGTCGATGTACTCGTCCAGGTTCTGCTTGGCTTCGAGCACGATCAAACCGGTCATCAGCTTGCTCACGGAGGCAATGGGCACCACCACGTCGGGGTTGCTGGCATAGATGACTTTGTTGGTTTGCAGGTCGACCAGCATGGCGCTGCCGGAAGCGATTTGCAGTTTGGAGGGATCGCGCGGCGCCAGGGTGGTTTCGGCGGCGTGTGCGAGCGTGCCTGAGAAAGCAAAAAACAGGCTGATGATGGATAAACGAATTTTCACGCGGATGAACTCGCTAAAAAGTAAGAAATACCGTTGGGAAACGGGTTTTTGATAAATGGCGTTACATTTTAGGAGTATGGATCAGAAACTGTCGAATGTTCTTCCATAACCAGACGAAAGTACTTCAAAAATAAGAAAAAACAGGTTTTATTCCGGAAACAAAAAAGCCCCGCGATAAGGCGGGGCTTTTTCAATACGAGCGGTTATTAATCGTGCAGGGTTTCTGCGGCGTACAAGGTGTTCTCCAGCAGGCACGCGCGGGTCATCGGGCCGACGCCGCCCGGCACCGGCGTGATCCAGCCGGCGCGGGGCAGGGCGGTGTCGTACACTACGTCGCCGACCAACTTGCCGTCGTCCTGGCGGTTGATACCCACATCGATAACGATGGCGCCTTCCTTGATCCACTCGCCTTTGACCAGACCCGGCTTGCCGGCGGCAACCACCACCAGGTCGGCGCGGCCGACGTGGCCGGCGAGGTCCTTGGTAAAGCGGTGGGTAACGGTCACGGTGCAGCCGGCGAGCAGCAGTTCCATGGCCATCGGGCGACCGACGATGTTGGAGGCGCCCACTACCACGGCGTCGAGACCGTACAGGTCGACACCCGTGCTTTCCAGCAGCGTCATGATGCCTTTAGGGGTGCAGGGGCGCAGCAATGGGATGCGCTGGGCCAGGCGCCCGACGTTATAAGGGTGGAAGCCGTCGACGTCTTTGTCCGGGCGAATGCGCTCAAGCAATCTGGACGCGTCCAGATGGGCCGGCAGCGGCAGTTGCAGCAGCACGCCGTCGATCGCCGGGTCATCGTTGAGGCTGTCGATCAGGTCGGTGAGGGCTTGCTGGGTGGTCTCGGCAGGCAGGTCGTAGGCCTTGGAAATAAAGCCGACCTCTTCACAGTCTTTACGCTTGTGCGAGACATAAACCTGAGAGGCAGGATCGCTGCCGACCAGGATCACCGCGAGCCCGGGCGTGCGCAGGCCTTGCTGGCTACGCTCGGTGACGCGTTTGGCGATCTGCTGGCGCAGGCTGGCGGCGATTGATTTGCCGTCGATAAGTTGTGCAGTCATTACGCGTGATTAACCATCGAGAGGGGGAAGAAAAGTGCGCGCATTCTCGCATGCCAGGGCGTGAGGGCAAAGGCGCTTGGTCTGCAAATTGGCCTAACCCCTTAAATAAAATGAATTTTTTTCAAAAAAGATTTGACGGGTTTCTGGGGCCTCTATACTATTCGTCGCACTTGTCGGGCACAGCCTAGCACTGGTTAAGAAGGTCGAGCAGAATAGTTGTTCTGTAAGGCTGGAAGCACTTAGTTTGTAATCCTCCAAGAGTACAGATTAATAAGGCGCCCGTAGCTCAGCTGGATAGAGCATCCGCCTTCTAAGCGGATGGTCGCAGGTTCGAGTCCTGCCGGGTGCGCCATTAGGCAGCTTTGGCACAAGTAGCGCTATATGGTGGGCGTAGCTCAGTTGGTAGAGCACGGGATTGTGACTCCCGTTGTCGAGGGTTCGATCCCCTTCGTCCACCCCATATTTTGAAAGGCGCCAGATTTTACGGTCTGGCGCCTTTGCTTTAAGAGCTGCAAGCGCGGATGTGGTGGAATTGGTAGACACACTGGATTTAGGTTCCAGCGCCGCGAGGCGTAAGAGTTCGAGTCTCTTCATCCGCACCAATCACAGCTTTGTTCAATCGTAAGGGAGAGCAGGGCTCGACAAAGAAGTGGTTTGGTTTCTTTGTTAACGCAATATGGTGGGCGTAGCTCAGTTGGTAGAGCACGGGATTGTGACTCCCGTTGTCGAGGGTTCGATCCCCTTCGTCCACCCCATATTCGAAAGGCGCCAGATTTAACAGTCTGGCGCCTTTTTTGGTTTTGGCGGTTCGAACGCTGGGTAGTCGCGGCTACCGCGTCGCCGCGTCAGGGGGGGATGGTGGTGACGCCTTCTATATATAGAAGGAGGCGGCGCAGGGCCCTGGCTTGATCGGCTGTATTTGTCAGCGGGACGAGGAGCAGCAGTGCTCTCGTACCGATAAATTGCCGGCTGTTTACGAGCATATTTCCAGTAGGGTGACTTCTTGAGTTTGACCCACTAGAATGCATGCCCTTGATTGGGGTCGGAAATGGCCGGCTAACGTCTGTGCAACGAGGAATATCCATGCAAGTTTCTGTTGAAAATACTACTGCTCTCGAGCGCCGCCTGAGCATCACCGTGCCGGCAGAGCGTATCGAGACTGCGGTCAACAAGCGTCTGCAGCAGACTGCCCAGAAGGCCAAGATCGCTGGTTTCCGTCCAGGCAAAGTGCCGATGAGCGAAATCAAGCGTCGTTTTGGTGCCGATGCGCGTCAGGAAGCTGTCGGTGACGTGATCCAGGCTTCCTTTTATGAAGCCGTGGTCGAGCAAAAGCTGAACCCGGCTGGCTCGCCTTCGATCGAGCCCAAGTCCCTGGAAGCGGGCAAGGACCTGGAATACGTTGCCGTATTCGAAGTGTTCCCTGAGTTCGAAGTTGCCGGCTTCGACGGTATCGCTATTGAGCGCCTGAGCGCTGAAGTGGCTGACTCCGATCTGGACAACATGCTGGAAATCCTGCGCAAGCAGAACACGCGCTTCGAAGTGGTTGAGCGTGCCGCCCAGACCGAAGACCAGCTGAACATCGATTTCGTTGGCAAGGTTGACGGCGAAGTATTCGCTGGCGGCTCTGCCAAAGGCACTCAGCTGGTGCTGGGTTCCAACCGCATGATCCCTGGTTTCGAAGACGGCCTGGTTGGCGCTAAAGCCGGCGAAGAGCGCGTGTTGAACCTGACCTTCCCGGCTGACTATCAGAACCTGGACCTGGCCGGTAAGGTCGCCGAGTTCACCGTGACCGTCAACAGCGTTTCCGAGCCTAAGCTGCCAGAGCTGAACGAGGAATTCTTCGCTCAATTCGGCATCAAGGAAACCGGCATCGAAGGCTTCCGCGCCGAAGTTCGCAAGAACATGGAGCGTGAGCTGCGCCAGGCCATCAAGTCCAAGGTGAAGAACCAGGTCATGGACGGTCTGCTGGCCGCCAATCCGATCGAAGTGCCTAAGGCTCTGCTGTCCAACGAAGTGGATCGCCTGCGCGTTCAAGCGGTTCAGCAGTTTGGTGGCAACATCAAGCCTGATCAACTGCCGGCCGAGCTGTTCGAAGAGCAAGCCAAGCGTCGTGTTGTGCTGGGTCTGATCGTGGCTGAAGTGGTCAAGCAGTACGACCTCAAGCCTGACGAAGATCGCGTTCGCGAAATGATCCAGGAAATGGCTTCGGCCTACCAGGAGCCTGAGCAGGTCGTGGCTTGGTACTACAAGAACGACCAGCAACTGAACGAAGTACGTTCGGTTGTGCTGGAAGAACAAGTTGTGGATACTGTTCTGCAGAAGGCTAAGGTGACCGATAAAGCGGTCTCTTACGAAGAAGCAGTCAAACCGGCGGAAGCAGCACAAGCCGACTGATTGTCCAACTCGTTGGAAATACAACCATAAGCCAGCCTCGCGCTGGCTTATGCGTTTTCAAGACATGACTATTTGGGAGTAACTGCAGAGCATGTTCCGTAATTCCTATATTCAGCAGAACTCTGATATCCAGGCCGCCGGCGGCCTGGTCCCGATGGTTGTCGAGCAATCCGCTCGTGGCGAACGCGCCTATGACATCTATTCGCGCCTGCTAAAGGAGCGAGTGATCTTTCTGGTTGGTCCGGTAGAGGACTACATGGCCAACCTGATCTGTGCGCAGCTGCTGTTCCTTGAAGCGGAAAATCCGGACAAGGACATCCATCTTTACATCAACTCGCCGGGCGGTTCGGTGACGGCGGGCATGTCGATCTACGACACCATGCAGTTCATCAAGCCAAACGTATCGACCACCTGTATTGGTCAGGCCTGCAGCATGGGTGCGTTCCTGCTGACCGCCGGCGCTCACGGCAAGCGTTTCTGCCTGCCGAACTCCCGTGTAATGATTCACCAGCCGTTGGGTGGTTTCCAGGGTCAGGCGTCGGACATCGAGATTCACGCCAAGGAAATCCTTTTTATCCGCGAGCGCTTGAACACGCTGATGGCCAAGCACAGTGGACGCACCCTTGAAGAAATCGAGCGCGATACCAACCGCGACAATTTCATGAGTGCAGAAATGGCGCGTGAATACGGGTTGATCGACGCAGTGATTGACCACCGCCCCGCATAATATAAGCCGCTCAAAATAAGGCTGATCGGCGTGTCCGATCATCGGCGGGCTTGAAAAAGCCCGCATAAGCCTTCATCTTGTGTTGCAAGCCTATCGGATTTGGATCGAACGAATGACTGACACCCGCAACGGCGAGGACAACGGCAAGCTGCTCTATTGCTCCTTCTGTGGCAAAAGCCAGCATGAAGTACGCAAATTGATTGCCGGCCCCTCGGTCTTTATCTGCGACGAGTGCGTCGACCTGTGCAATGACATCATCCGCGAGGAGGTGCAGGAAGCCCAGGCCGAGAGCAGCGCGCATAAATTGCCTTCGCCCAAAGAAATCAGCGGCATCCTTGACCAGTATGTGATTGGTCAAGAGCGTGCGAAGAAGATTCTGGCCGTAGCGGTGTACAACCACTACAAGCGCTTGAATCAGCGAGACAAGAAAGGTGAGGAAGTCGAACTCGGCAAGAGCAACATCTTGCTGATCGGTCCTACAGGCTCGGGTAAGACCCTGCTTGCTGAGACCCTCGCTCGCCTGCTTAATGTTCCGTTCACCATCGCCGACGCCACCACCCTCACCGAGGCTGGCTATGTGGGCGAGGACGTCGAGAACATCATTCAGAAACTGCTGCAGAAGTGCGACTACGATGTGGAGAAGGCCCAGATGGGTATCGTCTACATCGACGAAATCGACAAGATCTCGCGCAAGTCCGACAACCCGTCCATCACTCGTGATGTTTCTGGTGAAGGTGTGCAGCAGGCGCTGTTGAAACTCATCGAAGGCACGGTGGCTTCCGTACCGCCGCAAGGTGGTCGCAAGCACCCGCAGCAGGAATTCCTTCAGGTTGATACGCGTAATATCCTGTTTATCTGTGGCGGTGCGTTCTCCGGTCTGGAAAAGGTTATTCAAAACCGTTCCACCCGTGGTGGCATCGGGTTCAGTGCGGAAGTGCGCAGCAAGGAAGAAGGCAAGAAGGTAGGCGAGTCCCTGCGTGAAGTCGAGCCTGACGATCTGGTCAAGTTCGGTCTGATCCCTGAGTTCGTTGGCCGTCTGCCGGTCCTGGCCACGTTGGACGAGCTGGATGAGGCTGCGTTGATTCAGATCCTCACCGAGCCGAAAAACGCGCTGACCAAGCAATACGCCAAGCTGTTCGAAATGGAAGGCGTCGACCTCGAGTTCCGTACCGACGCGCTCAAATCGGTGGCCAAGCGTGCACTGGAGCGTAAGACCGGCGCGCGCGGTTTGCGCTCGATCCTGGAAGGCGTACTGCTCGACACCATGTATGAAATCCCCTCGCAGTCCGAGGTGAGTAAAGTGGTGATCGACGAAAGCGTTATAGAAGGTAAGTCCAAGCCACTGTATATCTACGAAAACAGTGAGCCGGCTGCCAAGGCTGCGCCAGACGCGTAAGCGTTTCGCGGCATTCGTAAAGACAAAGGGGCCTCCACAGACTGTGTGAAAACCTAGCAATCTGTCCGGCCCTTTAAGAGAATGCTCCGTATCGAAAGATACGGAGCATTTTTCGTTATGGCCTACATACAAGGCGAGTCCCGCAGCCAGACCAGCCTGTTCCCGGTCTCGCTGGAGGAACTGATCCCTGAAGATCACCTCGTACGGGTCATCGACCTGTATGTCACCAAGCTCGATCTGGGCCAGCTCGGTTTTGAGAAGGCTCAGCCCAAGGCCACTGGGCGCCCAGCTTACGACCCCGCCGATCAGCTCAAGCTCTATCTCTATGGCTATTTTCAGCGCATTCGATCGTCGCGGCGCCTAGAAGCTGAGTGCCAACGCAACATCGAAGTGATGTGGTTGATCAACCGGCTTAAACCCGACTTCAAGACCATCGCCGACTTTCGCAAGAACAACAAAGTAGCGTTCGTTACGACGTGCCGAGCTTTTGTGCAGTTCTGCCGATCCGTCGGCTTGATTGCGGGCGATCTGGTTGCGATCGATGGCAGTAAGTTTCAGGCAGTCGCTTCCTCGCGACGCCACCTGAATTTGAATCAGCTCAAGCGTCAGGAGGAGAAGCTGGATAAACGGATCGCCCAATACCTGGCTGACCTGGATGCCGTTGATAAAGCAGAGGGCGAGCAAGTGGTCGATCGCACTGCGATCAAGGCGGCACTGGCGAAGCTTGAGGCCAAGCAGCAAGACAACCGTAGTTGCCAAGCTTTGATGAAGTCGATGGGGCTGGAGCAATTCAACACGCACGAAAGCGATGCCCGAATGATGCGCACGCCAAAGGGGGCTCGTGTTGCCTATAACGTGCAAACAGCCGTGGACGCAGAGCACTGTCTGATTTTGCACCATGAGGTGACGCAAGATGGTGACGACCGCAAACAGCTTGAACCCATAGCTAAAGCTGCCAAGGCCGAACTGGGGCAGGACACGCTGACCGTGACAGCCGATATGGGCTACTCAAATGGCCAGCAATTCCAGGCGTGCGAGGATGCCTCCATTACCGTGTACGTGCCGCCAAACCGAACTTCGAACCCAGGCGGAGAGACATTATTCGAGCGCCAGGACTTTACCTATGACGCTGAACAGGATCGATACCAGTGCCCGGCAGGTCAATGGCTAACCCTGAAGCAGCGTTGCAAAGGCGACCGGATCTACCAGGCGGCAGTCAGCGACTGCGCTGGATGTGCGCTGAAAGCCCAATGTACAAAAGCTCAGCGCCGCTATGTCTCACGTCACGCACAAGAGGAAGCCTTTGAGCGTATGGCACAGCGGATGCAACTGCATCCAGAGATGATGGAGCGACGCAGATCCATCGTGGAGCACCCGTTTGGCAATCTCAAACAATGGCTATTTGGGAACGGGCGGTTCTTGCTACGACAACTTGAAGGGGCGAAAGCTGAAATGGCCCTGGCCGTGACCGCGTACAACTTCAAGCGGGCGATCAGTGTCTTGGGAGCCAAGAAAATGATGCAACTGATGGACTGAAGAGCCTTTTTCAGCACAAAAACAAACGCCCCGAACAAGTCGGGGCGTTTGGTCTAAGGCCTGTCAGTGTGTTTTCACACAGTCTGTCCAGGGGCCCCTTTGTGTTTTTAACGTTTTACTGCGCTTAACTGCCGGCAATAAGCTTGTTTTTTTTGCATGCAGCCCCCATCTTGGCTTCATGCTTAATTTTGAACTGTCATAGAGGCGAACTCATGAAGACCACCATTGAATTGCCTCTCCTGCCGTTGCGTGATGTCGTCGTCTATCCGCACATGGTTATCCCGCTGTTCGTGGGGCGCGAGAAGTCTATCGAAGCCCTCGAGGCTGCGATGACGGGCGATAAGCAGATCCTGCTGCTGGCCCAGAAGAATCCGGCTGATGATGATCCAGGTGAAGACGCCCTGTATCGCGTCGGCACCGTTGCCACTGTGCTGCAATTGCTCAAACTGCCGGATGGCACCGTCAAGGTATTGGTAGAAGGCGAGCAGCGCGGCGCCGTGGAACGCTTCATGGAGGTGGATGGCCACCTGCGTGCCGAGGTGGCGTTGATCGACGAGATCGAGGCCCCGGAGCGCGAGTCCGAAGTGTTTGTGCGCAGCCTGCTTTCGCAATTCGAGCAGTATGTGCAGTTGGGCAAGAAAGTCCCGGCTGAGGTGCTGTCTTCTCTCAACAGCATTGATGAACCGAGCCGCCTGGTCGATACGATGGCCGCGCATATGGCGCTGAAAATCGAACAGAAGCAGGACATCCTCGAAATCATCGACCTGCCGGCCCGCGTGGAGCATGTACTGGCCCTGCTGGACGCTGAAATCGACCTGTTGCAGGTCGAGAAGCGCATTCGTGGCCGTGTAAAGAAACAAATGGAGCGCAGCCAGCGCGAGTACTACCTGAATGAGCAGATGAAGGCCATTCAGAAAGAGCTCGGCGACGGTGAGGAAGGCCATAACGAAATCGAAGAGCTGAAAAAGCGTATCGATGCCGCCGGTTTGCCCAAGGACGCTCTGACCAAGGCCACCGCTGAGCTGAACAAGCTCAAGCAGATGTCGCCGATGTCGGCTGAAGCCACCGTGGTTCGCTCTTACATCGACTGGTTGGTGCAGGTGCCGTGGAAGGCGCAGACCAAAGTGCGCCTGGACCTTGCGCGCGCCGAGGACATCCTCGACGCCGACCACTACGGCCTGGAGGAGGTCAAGGAACGCATCCTTGAATACCTCGCCGTACAGAAACGCGTGAAGAAAATCCGCGGCCCGGTGCTTTGCCTGGTGGGTCCGCCTGGCGTGGGTAAAACATCCCTGGCCGAATCCATCGCCAACGCCACCAACCGCAAATTCGTGCGCATGGCCCTTGGCGGTGTGCGTGATGAAGCGGAAATCCGTGGTCATCGCCGCACGTATATCGGTTCGATGCCAGGAAGATTGATTCAAAAGATGACCAAGGTTGGCGTGCGCAACCCGCTGTTCCTGCTCGATGAAATCGACAAGATGGGCAGCGACATGCGCGGCGATCCGGCTTCGGCGTTGCTCGAAGTGCTCGATCCCGAGCAGAACCACAATTTCAACGACCATTACCTGGAAGTCGATTACGACCTTTCCGACGTGATGTTCCTGTGCACCTCCAACTCCATGAATATTCCGCCGGCGTTGCTGGATCGGATGGAAGTGATTCGCCTGCCGGGTTACACCGAAGACGAGAAGATCAACATCGCCGTCAAGTACCTCGCGCCCAAGCAAATCGCGGCCAACGGGCTTAAGAAGGGCGAAATCGAGTTTGACGTCGAAGCGATCCGCGACATGGTCCGCTACTACACCCGCGAGGCCGGTGTGCGTGGGCTGGAGCGCCAGATTGCGAAGGTGTGCCGCAAGGCGGTGAAGGAACACGCACTGGAAAAACGCTTCTCGGTGAAGGTGGCGGCCGATGCGCTGGAGCACTTCCTCGGCGTACGCAAATTCCGATACGGGCTAGCCGAGCAGCAGGATCAGGTAGGGCAGGTGACTGGCCTGGCGTGGACCCAGGTGGGTGGCGAGCTGCTCACCATCGAGGCTGCGGTGATCCCAGGCAAGGGCCAGTTGATCAAGACCGGCTCCCTGGGTGACGTGATGGTCGAATCCATTACCGCCGCGCAAACCGTGGTGCGCAGCCGCGCGAGAAGCCTGGGGATCCCCCTGGACTTCCACGAGAAGCACGACACCCATATCCACATGCCGGAAGGGGCGACCCCGAAGGATGGTCCTAGCGCGGGTGTGGGCATGTGCACCGCACTGGTATCAGCATTGACCGGCATCCCGGTACGCGCCGATGTAGCGATGACCGGGGAAATAACCCTGCGTGGTCAGGTATTGGCGATCGGCGGCCTCAAAGAGAAACTGCTGGCCGCGCACAGGGGTGGTATCAAGACCGTGATCATTCCTGAAGAGAATGTTCGCGACTTGAAGGAAATTCCTGACAATATCAAGCAGGATCTTCAGATTAAACCGGTTAAATGGATTGACGAAGTCCTGCAAATTGCGCTGCAATACGCGCCGGAGCCCTTGCCGGACGTGGCGCCGGAGATAGTTGCTAAGGACGAAAAACGAGAGTCTGATTCCAAGGAAAGAATTAGCACGCATTAATGAGCCTGGGGGCTTCCTTGACAGCTTTTTAGAGCCCTTGTTATAAAGCGGCTCTTAAGTGTCTGTAGGCCATTCAGCACTGGTTTTTGCTTTTACCAAAAAACTTAGAATCATACTCAATAGATATATAAGGGGACTTAGAGTGAACAAGTCGGAACTGATTGATGCTATCGCTGCATCCGCTGATATCCCGAAAGCTGCTGCTGGCCGTGCGCTGGATGCAGTAATCGAATCCGTCACTGGCGCTCTGAAGGCCGGCGACTCCGTGGTACTGGTAGGCTTCGGTACGTTCTCTGTGACTGACCGCCCAGCTCGCACTGGCCGCAACCCACAGACTGGCAAAGCACTGCAAATCGCTGCTGCCAAGAAACCAGGTTTCAAAGCCGGTAAAGCCCTGAAAGAAGCCGTTAACTAAGCTTCGATCAAGCCTTACCTACCCGGGTCCGACGCAGGTCTGGCCTGGCAGCGGAGCGGCAATCGACCCACTATCCATCGGGTCGCCAAGCCGGGGGTGTGGGTTCAGACCCCCGTCCGCTCCGCCAGTTACGAGAAGGCGCATCCTCGGATGCGCCTTTCTTCTATCCGGACTCTACCCACGCTCCACGGTTGCCAATTTTTGAAGTTCAACCGTTTCTGGGGGACGCATGCTGCAAAATATCAGGGACAATTCACAAGGCTGGATTGCCAAGACCATTATCGGGATCATCGTCGCATTGATGGCGTTCACCGGTATCGAAGCCATTTTCCAGGCTTCGACCAACACCAAGCAGGACGTGGCCAAGGTCAACGGTGAAGCAATCACCCAGACCGAACTGAGCCAGGCCGTCGACATGCAACGGCGCCAGCTGATGCAACAGTTGGGCAAGGATTTCGATGCTTCGCTCTTGGACGAAAAACTGCTGCGCGAAGCGGCCCTCAAGGGCCTGATCGACCGCAAACTGCTGCTGCAAGGCGCAGCCGACGCCAAGTTTGGCTTCTCTGAAGCTGCGCTGGACCAGGTGATCCTGCAAACGCCGGAATTCCAGGTGGACGGCAAGTTCAGCGCAGAACGCTTCGATCAGGTGATCCGCCAACTGGGCTACAGCCGTCTGCAATTCCGTCAGATGCTGACTCAGGAAATGCTGATCGGCCAGGTGCGTGCAGGTATCGCCGGCAGTGGCTTTGTGACCGATGCCGAGGTGCTGGCTTTTGCCCGCCTGGAAAAACAGACTCGCGATTTCGCCACGGTCAATATCAAGGCTGACCCTGCGGCGGTGAAGCTCACCGACGATGAGGTCAAGGCCTACTATGACCAGCACGCTAAAGAGTTCATGACGCCGGACCAGGTGGTCATCGATTACCTCGAATTGAAGAAGTCGTCGTTCTTCGACCAGGTCAGCGTCAAGGATGATGAGCTGCAGGCGGCCTATCAGAAAGAAACCGCCAACCTCGCTGAACAGCGTCGTGCCGCGCACATTCTGATTGAAGTCAACGACAAGGTGACCGACGCGCAGGCGAAAGCCAAGATCGAAGAAGTCCAGGCGCGCCTGGCCAAGGGGGAGAAGTTCGAAGCCCTGGCCAAGGAGTTCTCTCAGGATCCGGGTTCGGCCAACAACGGCGGCGACCTCGGATTTGCCGGCCCCGGCGTCTACGATCCGGACTTTGAAGCCGCGCTGTACGCGTTGAATAAAGACCAGGTCTCGGCGCCGGTGCGCACCACCTTTGGTTGGCACCTGATCAAACTGCTCGGCGTCGAAGCACCTGAAGTCCCGACGTTCGCCAGCCTGAAAGACAAGCTGACCCGCGAGCTCAAGGCCCAGCAGGTCGAACAGCGCTTTGTCGAAGCCACCAAGCAATTGGAAGATGCGGCATTCGAAGCGTCCGATCTGGCCCAGCCGGCGTCCGATCTGAAGCTGACCGTGCACACCTCCGCGCCTTTCGGCCGCGACGGTGGCGAAGGTGTCGCCGCCAACCGTGCCGTGGTGACCGCTGCGTTCAGCCCGGAAGTGCTGGACGAAGGTGCCAACAGCACCGCTATTGAGCTGGATCCGGACACCGTCATCGTGCTGCGTGCCAAGGAGCACCGCAAACCAGCGCAATTGCCGCTGGAAAGTGTTGCCTCGGCAATTCGCGCGCAGATGACCAAGGAGCGCGCCAGCGCGGCCGCCAAGACCCATGCTGACGAGCTGATCGCCAGCCTGCGTGAGGGCAAGACCCCGCTGAACCAGCCGATTGATGGTCAGGCGTGGAAGGTCACCGAAGCGGCTACCCGTAGCCAGGAAGCGATCGATCCGGCCGTGCTGCAAGCCCTGTTCCGCATGCCGAAGCCTGCGGCCAAGGACAAGCCAACGTTCACTACAGTGACCCTGGCTGATGGCAGCCTGGTGATCGTGCGTTTGAACGGTGTCAACGAAGCCGCCGCGCCAACGGACGAAGAAAAGGCACAGTACCGCCGCTTCCTCGCTTCCCGTGTCGGCCAGCAGGACTTTGCCGCTTACCGCAAGCAGTTGGAAACAAAGGCTGACATCAAAAAATATTGATGTCGGTTTGAACACCCAGCCCCCGGCCTGTAAAGGCCGGGGGTTTTTTATTGGGGTTCGTTCAGAGCCAATAGTCAACCTGTGACGTTTTACCGACAGGAATACGCGCGCCAGTCCCCCGTTCTGTTGCACAATACCGCCCAGACCGTTTTCCTCAGGATTTTCAATGTCGACATCATTTCACTTGCGCAGCCTCGGGTTGGCGTTGGTGTTGGCGGGCGCCGCGGGCTGCTCGTCACCCAAGACCGCTATCTATGAACATGAGAACTTCGACGACTCCGGTACGTTTTCAAGGGACTACCCGGTCAGCGACGTAGCGGCGTGCGAAGCCGCTCGTCGTGCCTTGCTGAGCCAGGGCTACATCATCACCAGCAGCGATCCGAAACTGGTGGTGGGTAACAAGAGCTTCCAGCAGACCGGCGAAACCCATCTGCAGATCAGTTTCAACGTCGTGTGTGCCGATGACGGCAAAGGTAAAAAGCACTCGACGATGTTTGCCAATGCCTTGCAGGATCGCTATGCGCTGAAGAAGGTCAATAACTCAGCGAGCCTCGGCGTGGGCGTATTGGGGTCGGTGTCGATGCCGATCGGCTCCACCGATGACTCGATGGTCAAGGTCGCCAGCGAGACGGTGTCTGCGCCTAAGTTCTATGATCGTTACTTCGCCCTGGTGGACGTGTTCCTGCCGCAGGAAGTGAAGAAGGCCGAGCATATCCCTGAGAAGCCGAAGGCGGACCTGGGTGTGCCGGAGCCTAAAGCCGAACCTGCCGCAGAGAACGTCGAGGCGCCCAAGCAAGAACCGGCAGCGCCTGCTGCATCGCAACCGCTTGCCCCACCTGCCGAGCCTGCTCCGTTTGCCCCGCAGGTTGAGCCACAAGCGGCGCCAACGCCTGCACCTGCACCGACCAATCCTGAGCTCCCCGCGCCGACCGAGGCAATTCCAGCCCTGCCGACGCCGGCGCAGTAAAACAGATCGTTGCGGGGTCGATCCTGTCCCCGTAGCGGTTTCTTCCTCGACAGCCTACCTGTGCTAAATCCCCGCGCCGCTGCTACGTTTAATCCTCAAGTGCAGGAACGTCATGGCGCAGACTTTTTTTCGTCATCACGGCACTTTAGGCTGGTGGTGCGGGTCATTCATTAAAGCCGTATTGCACCGGCTTTCACGATCAGAAAACAGGGAGTACACCATGGACGATTACCAGGAAGAACTGCTGGAGTATCAGGCCTTTGAGCTGGATCCGTTGGATCCGGTCGACGATGCCACCGAGCTGTAATACCGGCCTCAGGCGGAATGCCGCTGACTGCGGCGAAATTCCCCTGGGGTTTGGTTGTTCCATCGCCTGAATGCGCGTTGAAATGCCTGGGCAGAGGCAAACCCGAGCAAATAGGCGATCTCGCCGAAGGCCAGTTCCGTATCGCGGATGTAGGTCATGGCCAGGTCGCGACGGGTGTCATTGAGAATTGCGCGAAATTGAGTGCCTTCATCGGCCAGTTTGCGCCGCAAGGTCCAGGTCGGCAGCTTCAAGCGTGCCGCCACTTCCTCCAGGTCGGGTTCCCGGCCGCCATTGAGCATCGGCCCAAGCAACCGGGTGATGCGCTCGCGCAGGCTGCGGGTGCGCGTCAACTGCTCCAATTCCCGTTCACACAGTTGCAGCAACAGGTGCCAGGTGCTTGGACAATGTTGTGGGTTGCGCAGGGCCAGGGTGGGTTGGCTCAGGCGCAACTGGTTGATATCCGCGCCGAAGTGCACGGGGCCGTCACCCAATAGGCTGTAGTGTTCGCTGTAGTCCGGAGCCTCGAATTCAATCTCGATCCGCTGCGCCTGCACCGGTCGCTCGGCCAGGCTGGAGAGTTGGTGCAGCCAGCCGGCGATGATCGAGTCCACCACGAAGCGGTTGAAGGCGTTGTAGGGACTGATGGAGTAAAAGCGCAGCCAGGCGCCTTCGGCGTCCTCATGAAAGCTCGATTGCCCTCGGTAGTTGGAACCGTACAGCGGCTCGAAGCGCGTCAGCGTGCGCGCGGCTTCGCGAACGTTGGGCGCCTGGGCGGCGGTGACACCCGCCAGCCCGGCCTGGCTCAGGCGGCTGAGCTGTCCCATGCGCAGGCCCAGCGCCGGGTCGCCGGTCAGTTGGATGGCCGCGTGACCCAGGCGCATATAGCGAGGGATCGACAACCGCGCACCGGCTTCGGCCAGCCGTGCCGGTTCAAGACCGTATTGCAGGAGCAGGGGCTGCGGGTCCAGGCCGTGGCTGTGGACGGCATCGGCCAACGTGTGCACAAAGCCTACCGACAGATCCCCCAGGCGCACGGGCTTCATTGCGTTACAGCCAGATATTGAGCATGCGAGCACCCCGGGCGTCGCCGTCGGCGCTGATCTGCCCGTTGCTGCTCAGGAAACTGTGCCCGGCGGTGCCCAGGTCCCAGAACTGCCCGCGCAGGAACACGCTCATGCCGGCGGTGGCCTGGCTGACGGGCTGCTGGCTGATCAACGTGAGCCGCCGCCAGGCCTCGCCTTCGCTCAGTTCCTCGGGCTTGAGGCTGACTTCCGGTGGCGTCGAAACGCTTTTGAAACCGCGCCATGGCCGATCCCAGGTGTCGCGTCCGGTCACCAGCGCCGGCACGGCAATCAACTGCGCGCCGCGGTCGTTGAGTTTGCGGTAGTTGTCCGGGTACCAACTGTCGCTGCCCACCAGCACCCCCAGGCGACCGGCCGGGGTGTCCACCACGTTGACCGTGTTCTCGTCGCCGGGCTGGATAAATTCGCGCTCGTCGTAGATTGGGTAGAGCTGGCGCTGGGGCTCGCCGATAGGCATGCCGTCGGCGGCAAATACCACGCTGGCGTTGTATAAGGCACCGTGGCCGATCTGCAGTTGGCGTTGGCTGACGGTCGGGTCGGGCAGGGCGATGGAGCCGGCCACCACGGTCACGCCGAACTCTTTGGCCAGGCCGCCGAACAGCACCTGGTAATCGCGCGCCATGCCCGCCGCCTTCATGCGCAGGTAGGCGTCGTCCAGGCGGTCGCTGCCGCTGGCGCTGATCCAGGCGCGCGCGAACTGTAACGGGTTGCTGACCGACATCCAGTTCATTGCATCCTTGAGATGCATCGCCTGATACACCTCGTTCTTTTCGCCGGTAAGCATCAGCCAGGTGCCGATATGTTCGGGCAGTACCACGATGGTCTTGTCGTTGATCAGGCCCTGATCGCGGGCGTTTTGCAGGTAGGCCGCGAGTTTCAGATGCAGGCGTTCAAGGCTCTGATAGTCGGCGGGAAACAGCTCGGGCTGGATGCCCAGCAGATTGCCACGATCGGCTGGCACGCCTTCGTTGACGGCCAGTGTAATGCGCAGGTCCGACAGGTAATGCGCAACGGGGCGCTCCTGGGTCCAGACCAGATACGCGGCGACGGCGGCAACCAGGGCCAGGGAGGCGGTGAAGGCTAGAAGTTTACGCATGGATAACAGACAACAAACCGATTGCGGGGCGTGAATTTATGACGCAAGTGCAATTGAGGATACACAGTGTCAGCGGCTTACAGGAATTATTGGCAAGGCGCGCCGATTATTTCCTGCGCTCAATGGCAATTCGCTGTGGGACGAACCTGCATGTTGGAACCGGTTGTCCTGGCTTGGTTCCTGCCGCGCTCGACCTTTGCGCCGAGCAAGTTTCTGTGGACACCGGCGCTCACGTCGCGTCAGCCCCCTTGGGTCTGTTGCCGTCAAAGGTCTGGCCGTTGGCTACCCACTCACAGAGCGCGTCGGGCGACAGTGGCCTTGAGAAGAAATAGCCTTGCCCTTGGTGGCATTGCCAGTCGCGCAATAGCCTGTAGTTGGCGAGTGTTTCGACGCCTTCGGCGACCACAGTGAGGTTCAGGTTTCGTGCAAGGCGAATAATGCCTTGCACGATATGCCAATTGCTGGTGTCGGGGCGCAGGTCTGCCAGCAGCGATCGGTCGAGCTTGACGCTTTTTGCGGGGATGTCCCGCAGATACCGCCAGTTGCTGTAGCCACTGCCAAAGTCATCAATGGCGATTTCCACACCGAGCAGACGCAGGCGCTTGAGCTGTTGCTGTACCGCATCGAAGTCCGGGATCAGCACGCTTTCAGTAAACTCCAGTTCAATGCATTGCGGCGCTAGGTTGAAGTGAGCCAATGATTGCGTCAATTCATCGATGAGCTGGCCATCGGTAAGATCAATCGATGAGACATTCAGCGATACCGTCAGGCGTAGACCTCGGGTTCGCCAGGCGTCGATCTGCTTGCACACGTTTCTCACCACCCAGCTCGTGATTCGGCGGATGACGGCGGTGGTTTCAGCCAGCCCGATAAACTCCGCAGGCCCTATTTCACCCAGAGTGGGGTGCGTCCAACGCAACAGCGCCTCCACCGATTCGCACTGGCCATTGGTGAGGTTTATGCGCGGCTGGTATTCCAGCCGCAATTGGTCATGGGCGAGCAAAGCCGATTCGATCGAGTGGAGCAACAGCGCGCTGCGTTGTGAATGAGCGTCGACGGCGGGGTCGTAATACAGCCAGCGGTGCTCGGACCGCCGCGCCGTGTCGGTCGCGCTGGCCATCAATCTCAAATTATCGACAGAGGCCTGCGCGTTGGGCCCGATTTTGAGCACGCCGATGCCGACATCGGCAAAGATCGGCACATTTTTGAAATGCACCGGCTGAGCAAGGGCTTCGTTGATGCGTTCGATCAGCTCATCCACCTTCAGGTGGGGAGTGTCCTCCAACAGAATGGCGAAGCTCAGCGTACTGGCTCGATACAAGCGGGCGCCTTCCGGCAGCACGCTGGCGAGCAGGTTTTTAACGCCAAGCATGAATTCAACGAAACAATCCAGGCCCAGGGCCTTGACCAGCCTGTCCATCACGGAGGCCGTGAGCGGTTCAATCAATATCGCCAGGCGGTCGGCCAGGCACGCTTCGCCCTTGACGACGTCCAGTTCGAAGCATTGGCGATTGGGCAGTCCGGTCAGGGCATCGAAAAAAAACTTGTGATGAATCGATTCCAGCCGTGCAACAACAATGGCGCCGGCGTTGTGCAGGAACACTCTGTCCTGCTCGCTCATCGGCGCCCGCTCCTTTTGATCAATGACGCACAGCGCACCCAATGCCGCGTGTCCTTTGGTGACCAGTGGGGCGCCGGCGTAGTAGCGAATGAACGGTGCGCCGGTGACCAGCGAGTTGTCGGTGAATCGAGCATCGTCCACGGCGTTCAGGATTTCCAGTATCCCTTCGCCGTGCATGCAGTGGACGCAGAACGAATCCGCCAGCGGAGCGCCGTCGGCCTCGATCCCGAGCTTGGCTTTATACGTCTGAAACTCATGGTCGACGATGCTCACCATCGCAATCGGCACGCCAAAGTGTGCCGACACCAGCGCGACGATGCTGTTGAGTACCTCATCCGATCCGCTCTCGATATGGGCGGTGAGCCGCTCCACTTCGGACAGGCGCATTTGTTCTGCGAACGTTGAGAAGCAATTGGACATTTTCTCGATCCTGCAGTTGAGCAACCGCCACCGACGGCGTGCTCGATAAACGATAAAGCGGATGCTGAAATGAGATCCGAACAACCAACATAGCGCGAGCTGGGCAGACCGTCAGGTTTTAAAGCGCAAAACCAAGGCGTTCAAGTCGACCGACAGTCGCGAGAGTTCATTGCTGGCGGCCAGCGTCTGGCGCGTGCCTTCGCTGCTCTGGACGGCAAGGTCACGGATGCTGATCAAGCTGCGGTCGACATCACGCGCTACGTGCGCCTGTTCTTCGGAAGCTGTCGCAATCTGGAGGTTGCGGTCGTTGATTTCGAGTACCGAATCGGTGATTTGGCGCAGGGACTGGCCTGCTTGTTCCGCAGTGTCTCGGGTGCTGTAGACCTGCGAGGTACTCTCCAGCATTGAGCTGACTGCTGCGCGTGAGCCTGATTGAATTGCGCCGATCATTTGTTCGATCTCTTCGGTCGAGGTTTGTGTGCGATGCGCCAGGGCGCGCACTTCATCGGCGACCACTGCGAACCCGCGTCCTTGTTCGCCTGCGCGCGCAGCTTCGATGGCCGCGTTCAACGCCAGCAGGTTGGTCTGTTCGGCAATGGCGCGGATAACGCTCAGCACTTTGCTGATGTCCTGCGCTTGCCCAGCCAGCGACTTGACTTGATCTGAAGAGGATTCAACCAGGCCGGTCAGGCTATTCATCGCTGTCAGGGTCTCGTTGACGCGAGTATTACCGAGGTCGGCCGACACGCTCGATTGCCTGGCCGCTGCGGAGGTGGAGGTGGCGTTTCTGGCAACCTCTTCAACGGCGGCGCTCATCTGGGTCACGGCGGTCGCCGCTTGCTCGATCTCGCTGTTCTGTTGCTGCAATGTGCGATCAGCGCTCTCCGTGATCGCCGTCATTTCCACGGCGGCGGTGCTCAGTTGAGCGGACGCCCCTGAGATTTCCAGGATGGTGTTTCTCAGATTTTCCCGCATCCGGTTGAGTGCGCTCATCAGGCGCGCTGCTTCATCAGTGCCAGTGACCTCAAGCCCCTGGGCCAAATTGCCCACGGCGATATCTTCCGCTAACCGCAGCGACGAGGTGATGGGGCTGACTATGCTGCGGGTGAACACGATTGCCAGAATGACCGTGAGCATTGCAGCGGCCAGCAGGACCACGATCAGCACCATGACGCTGTGTGCGTAGACCCTTGCCGCTTCTTTGCCTGACTCAATCGCCTGACGCGCGTTTTGCTCGCGCAGCAACGTCAGTTGTTCCTGATAGTCACTTGCCCGTTGCGCCTGTTCGCCGTTGGCAATCACGATGGCTTGCTCGTGATTGGAGCCATCCAAAGCGATGACTTGGTTCAAACCCTCAACATAGGCGTTCATTGCCTGATTGGTTTTTTCAAACTGGATTTTGTCCTGCTCGCCCGATAGCAGATGTTCACGGTAGAACTCGGTTCGCGATTTGAGCGCCCCTAAAGCTTCGTGGACCCTGGCCAATGCCACGCTGTGTACCTCAGTGGTGACGCTTGAAAGCATGCGGATGCTCTCAAGACGGGCATGAAGCAGGGCGATCTGAATATCGTCAATGACTTGGACGCTGGGAAGCGAGTTGGTCTCGATGTCCTGCTCGGCGCTGCGCAGGTGATCGATCTGCACGTACGAGAAGCCGGCAAAACCGAATAGAAGCAGCGTGATCATGCCAAAGCAGATGGATGCGCGGCGTGCAATGTTGATTGATCGAAGTGTCATAAGGCCTCCAGAGGCCAGGAAGTTTTGTGAGGGCATGCACGACTGGATTCACAGGCGAGACGAGAGTTGGAACCCCGCAGTGGCGCTGATGCCACAGTGATGGCTCTGGATGTTGGTTTGAAGTGAGCAAATTAGATTGGGTTGATAGGCGCGCTAAATAATTGCGCGCTCATGAGTGACGCAGGCGGCAGCGACGGCCTCGGTGTGCATTTGGATCAATAACTTGTCAGTTTCAGTCATTGAGCGGTCACTGAACGGCTCTTAGTCTGTCGGGTATAAACCGATGGTCGGCCATATGAGCCTGCCACGTCCCGTGATGATCTGCCGTGGAGCTGTACCATGACCGCCGCTGCTTACCCGCATCTGTTGGCCCCGCTGGACCTGGGTTTTACCACCTTGCGCAATCGCACCCTGATGGGCTCGATGCATACCGGTCTGGAAGAAAAACCCGGTGGGTTCGAGCGCATGGCCGCTTACTTCGCCGAGCGCGCCCGGGGTGGCGTAGGCCTGATGGTCACAGGCGGCATTGGCCCCAACGATGAAGGCGGTGTGTACGCCGGCGCGGCCAAGCTGACCACTGAAGAGGAAGCGCAGAAACACAGAATCGTGACCCAGGCAGTGCACGCGGCGGGCGGCAAGATCTGCATGCAGATTCTCCACGCCGGGCGTTATGCCTACAGCCCCAAGCAGGTGGCACCGAGCGCGATCCAGGCGCCGATCAACCCGTTCAAGCCCAAGGAGCTGGACGAGGAGGGCATCGAAAAACAGATCCAGGATTTCGTCACCTGTTCCCTGCTGGCTCAGGTCGCCGAATACGACGGCGTGGAAATCATGGGCTCGGAAGGCTATTTCATTAACCAGTTCCTCGCCGCGCACACCAACTACCGCACCGACCGGTGGGGCGGCAGCTACGAGAACCGCATGCGCCTGGCCGTAGACATCGTGCGCCGTGTGCGCGAAGCGGTAGGGCCGAACTTCATTATTATTTTTCGCCTGTCGATGCTCGACCTGGTGGAAGGCGGCAGTAGCTGGGAAGAAATCGTACAGCTGGCCAAGGCCATCGAGCGGGCCGGTGCAACGATTATCAACACCGGTATCGGCTGGCATGAAGCGCGTATTCCGACCATCGCTACCAAGGTGCCGCGTGGCGCGTTCAGCAAAGTCACCGCCAAGTTGCGCGGCGCGGTGCAGATTCCGCTGATCACCACCAACCGCATCAATACGCCGGAGATTGCCGAACGCATCCTCGCCGAAGGCGATGCCGACATGGTGTCGATGGCGCGACCGTTCCTCGCCGACCCGGAGTTCGTCAACAAGGCCGCCGCCGGCCGCGCCGATGAGATCAACACCTGCATCGGCTGCAACCAGGCGTGCCTGGACCACACCTTCGGCGGCAAGCTGACCACCTGCCTGGTCAACCCCCGTGCGTGTTACGAAACCGAGCTTAACTACCTGCCCGTCACCCAGGTCAAGAAGATTGCCGTGGTCGGTGCCGGCCCGGCAGGCCTGGCCGCAGCGACCGTGGCCGCCGAACGTGGCCACCAAGTCACGCTGTTCGATTCGGCCAGCGAGATCGGCGGCCAGTTCAATATCGCCAAGCGCGTGCCCGGCAAGGAAGAATTCTTCGAAACCTTGCGTTATTTCAAACGCAAGCTGCAGACCACCCATGTCGAGGTGTGCCTCGACACCCGTGTGGATGTCACGCAACTGGTAGCCGGCGGCTATGACGAGATCATTCTGGCCACCGGCATTGCCCCGCGCACCCCGGCCATCCCAGGCGTCGATAACCCCAAGGTGTTGAGCTACCTGGACGTGATCCTGGAGCGCAAGCCGGTGGGCAAGCGCGTGGCGGTGATCGGTGCCGGCGGCATCGGCTTTGATGTGTCGGAATTCCTTGTGCATCAGGGTGTGTCCACCAGCCTGGACCGCGAGGCGTTCTGGAAGGAATGGGGTATCGACACCCAATTGCAGGCCCGTGGCGGCGTGGCCGGCATCAAGGCCCAACCCCATGCGCCAGCGCGTGAAGTGTTCCTGCTGCAACGCAAGGCCTCCAAGGTCGGCGACGGCCTGGGCAAGACCACCGGCTGGATCCACCGCACCGGTCTGAAGAACAAACAGGTGCAGATGCTCAACAGCGTCGAGTACCTGAAGATCGACGATGACGGCCTGCATATCCGCATCGGCGCCGAGGGCGAGCCCCAGTTGCTGGCGGTGGACACCATCGTCATCTGCGCCGGGCAGGACCCGCTGCGCGACTTGCAGGACGGCCTGGTCGCCGCCGGGCAGAACGTGCACCTGATCGGTGGTGCGGACGTGGCGGCCGAACTGGACGCCAAGCGCGCGATCAACCAGGGCTCGCGCCTCGCCGCCGAGCTGTAAGGCCTTGAGCGGGGCGGTGCTAGACTACCGCCCCGTTTTACCGGCAGATCCGACCCCATGGGCCCCTTCGATTGGCATCCCCAGGCTCCTCTTGAACCGTTAGTGCTCGATTGGCTGAACGGCGTCGAACTGGCCGTCCTGCGCCTGGACCGCATCGATCCGCTGATCAGCGGCAACAAGTGGTTCAAACTCACCGAGCATTTGACGCAGGCGCAACAGGCCGGTGCCAGTGGGATCATCAGCCTGGGCGGAGCTTACTCCAATCATCTGCACGCACTGGCGGCGGCAGGCCAGCGCTTTGGTTTCGCCACGGTCGGCCTGATGCGCGGCCATCCCCAGGACACACCCACCGTCCTCGACCTCAAAGCGTTTGGTATGCAGCTGCACTGGCTGGGCTACGGTGGCTATCGTGCGCGCCACGCGGCGGATTTCTGGTTGCCGTGGCGCGAGCAATACCCGCATTTGTATCCCGTGCCCGAAGGCGGCGGCGGGGTGGCCGGGGCGTTGGGTTGCGCCGTGCTGGTTGAACAGGCTCGTGGGCAATTGAGCAATGTGGGCTGGGCCGATTACGACGGCTGGTGGTTGGCGGCGGGCACCGGTACCACCCTGGCCGGGCTGGCGTTGGCGGAAGCCGGCGCGCACCCGGTATATGGGGCGATGGCGGTGCCGGACGATCACGGCGTGGCGCAGAATGTGCGGGCGATCGCAGCGCAAGGTGTCGAACTGCTGGATGCCAGCCGTGGTGGTTTCGCCAAGGTCGACGGGGCATTGCTCGACTTCATTCAGACCACCGAGCAGGCCGCCGGATTGCCGCTTGAGCCGCTTTACACTGGCAAGGCGCTGTCAGCGCTGAAGCAGCAGATCGAAGCCGGGCGCTTTGTGCCCGGCACGCGTCTGATTTTTGTGCACACCGGCGGCTTGCAGGGCCGCCGTGGTATCAAAGGCTAGCGCGTTTGCCCGGTATCATCCGCAGCGCGGTGTTATCGCGGATCACATAGTGATGAACGATCCCCGCCACTGCATGCAGCCCGATCAGCCAGTAGCCGACCTTACCGAACAGCACATGCCAGCCTTCGATCTGCTTGGCCAAGGCCTTGTTTTCTGTGATCAGCGGCGGCAGCTCGATGCCGTAAAACATCACCGAGTGTCCCTCTGCACTGACAATCAGCCACCCGGCAATCGGCATGCCGATCATCAACGCATACAGCGCGAAGTGCATCAGGGTGGCCAGCAGGCGTTGCCATTGCGGCGGGGCGGGGACGATTTTCGGGGCCACCCCCAGGCTGCGTGCGAACAGGCGCAGCCACACCAGCACAAACACGGTCAGGCCGAACATGAAGTGCATTTCCACGATCAGCGTGCGAGCGCCGCTGCCTTTGGGGAACTGCCCACGCAGTTCAATGCAGGCGTACACCACCGCCAGCAGCACCACCATCAGCCAGTGCAGCGCAATTGACATGGTGCTGTAGCGTGTATCGGAATTTTTCCACGGCATCGCTGGGTTCCTCGTTCATCAGGGCATGCCTTCGTTCTTTTGTGACGAAGTATTTCTACTGTATGCCTGTTTCAAACGAGTTGCCCGGTGCGATGGCGGTTTTTTTGATCTTAATCAGTAGCTTTGCGGCATTTCACCGCGGGCCAGGCGCTGGTTGATGTCGGCGATCACCGTTGGCAGGTCATTGAGCGTGTCGATCAGATAGTGGGGACGCGAGCCTGCGAAGAGTGCCTCAATGCGCTGGCGTTCGCGGGCGAGGGTGTCCGGGGCCAGTGCTTGGAACTGTGCGTAGGTCAACCCCAGCGCATTGCCCGAGCAGGTCAGCGCCACGGTCCACATCCCGGCGCGACGCCCTTCGAGGATGCCCGGTACGGTGTCGTCGACTTTCACGCACGCCGCCACATCGTTAATGCCCAGGGCGATGACGTTAGCCAGGGCCTGGGCCGGCCATGGGCGGCCGTTGGGCACTTCGTCGGTGGCAACCACATGGTCGGCGACATAGCCGTTGCGCGCGGCCAGGGCGACCACCTTGTCCATCACCTGCTTGGGGTAGCCGGAACAGGAGCCGATCTTGATCCCCTGGGCGCGCAGTGTGGCGATGGTGTCGAGCGCGCCGGGGATCAACGCCGAATGCTCGGCGATCTTCTCGATCTGCAAGGGCATGAAGCGCTGGTAAATGGCGGTCACGTCGTCATCGGTGGGCGTGCGTGCGAACGTCTGGCGGTAACGCTCGGCCACCTGTGGCTGATTGCACAGGGTGCGGATGTGGTCCCACTTGCCCATGCCCATCGGGCCGCGGGCTTCTTCAATGGAGACCTGCACGCCGAATTCGGCGAAGGCCTCGACAAAAATTTGGGTCGGCGCGAAGGAGCCGAAGTCGACCACGGTGCCGGCCCAATCGAGGATCGCGGCCTGGAGAGTGGTGGGGTTTTGATAGTTCATACGGGTACTCCAGACGCAGAGAGAAGCGGAATGTGCATGGCGCGCAATACCTGGGCGATGGCCGTTACGGCGGCGCGCATGTCGGCTGCGTCGACGTGGCCGATGCAGCCGACACGAAAGGTTTCCACCTGGGTCAATTTGCCGGGGTACAGGATGAAACCCTTGGCCTTGACCCGCTCGTAGAAGTCCTTGAACTGGTAGCGTGAGTGCTGCGGGGCGTGAAAGGTGACGATGATCGGGGCCTGGATCGCCGCCGGCAGGAAGCTGCGCAGGCCGAGTTCGGCCATGCCCTCAAGCAACGCCTGACAATTGCGCGCATAGCGCTGATGACGGGCAGGCAGGCCGCCTTCTTCACGGTATTGCAGCAGCGCCTCGTGCAGCGCGGCGACCACATGGGTGGGCGGGGTGAAGCGCCATTGACCGGTTTTGGCCCGGTAGCTGTGCTGGTCGAACAGGTCCAGCGCCAGGGAGTGGCAGTTGCCTTGGGCGGCGGCCAGCGACTGCTTGTCGGCAAAGACGAAACCCATGCCCGGCACGCCTTCCAGGCATTTGCCCGACGCGGCGATCAGCGCATCGAAAGGCACGTCGCGGGCATCGATCGGCAGCGCACCGAAGGAACTCATGGCGTCGACGATCAAGCGCTTGCCATGGCGCTTTACGACATGCGCGATGGCCGACAGCGGGTTGAGAATGCCGGTGCTGGTTTCGCAATGGATCAGCGCGACGTGGGTGATGGACGGGTCGGCATGCAGCAGGCGGTCCACATCGGCGGCGGTGGTGGGTTGGTCCTCGGCGGTTTCAAAGGTGCTGGACGCACGGCCGAGCACGTCGCAGATCTTCGCCAGGCGTTTGCCGTAGGCACCGTTGATCAGCACCAGAACCTTGCCATCGCGTGGCACCAGGGTGCCGATTGCGGCCTCGACAGCGAAGGTGCCGCTGCCTTGCAGAGGGACGCAGTGGTGGCTGTCGGCGCCGTGGATGATGGCCAGCAACTGTTCGCAGACATCGGTGGTGAGCTGGTTGAAACGGTCATCCCAGGAACCCCAGTCCACCAGCATGGCCTGGCGGGTGCGGGCAGACGTGGTCAGGGGGCCTGGGGTCAATAGTATCGGCGCGGTAGGGAGCATCTCGGGTTCTCGAAAGCGTTGGGTTGAATCTACGGCGCTTACGTTGCGGTTTAGCGTTATATCAATCAAATTGTTTGTTGTTATGCGAGCTATCAGCGAGGCCGATAAGCATGAACCTGTTCCAATTGCGTGCATTCGATGCCGTGGCCCGCGAGGGCAGCTTTACCCGGGCGGCGGCGCGGCTGTTTATCAGCCAGCCGGCGGTGACCGGGCATATCAAAGCCTTGGAGGAGCACTACCAGATCCCGCTGTTACGTCGAACGGCGCGGCGGGTTGAGTTGACCGAGGAGGGCGCGCGGCTGGCGGCGATCACCCGCGCTATCTTCGGCCTGGTGGATGAGGCGCAGGCGCTGCTGGAAGCCAATCGCCAATTACTCAGCGGGCGCCTGGAAGTCGCGGCGGACGGCCCGCATCTGGTCATGCCGATGATCGCCAGTCTGCGCGAGCGGTATCCTGGCATCACTGTCAATCTGCGCCTGGGCAATGCCCAAGAGACCCTCGCCGCGCTGTTGGCCGAGCATGCCGATGTGGCGGTGCTGACCGAGGTTGAACCCCGCCATGGTGTGCACTTACAGCTCTTGGGCGAATCGCACATCTGCGCCTTGGTACCGGCCGGCCACCCTTGGGCGGGATTGTCCGAAGGCATTGGCCTGGAGCAACTGAACGAGGTGATTATGGTGCTGCGCGAGCCCGGTTCGATCACCCGTCGTACCTTTGATGCTGTCTGCCAAGCCGCCGATGTGCAGCCCAAGGTGCTGCTGGAGCTCGATAGCCGTGAAGCGGTGACCGAAGCCGTCGCCGCGCAATTGGGCGTCGGGGTGGTGTCGTCACTGGAGACCAGCCCGGACCCGCGGGTGCGGGCGGTGCCGATCCGCGGCGTCGGTTTATCGAACCGGCACAGCCTCGGCTGCATGGAGCGACGCCGTTCGCTGCGGCTGATTCAGGCGTTTTTCGAGCTGGCGCCGTGACGGTTTTTTGGTGGAACGATGCGTCCCTGCGCTATAAACTCTGCCCCCAAAGCGCCGGCCAGTAGACGTTTCGGCGCGATGGACGAGAAGAGAGCGAGTCATGGGCGCACAGTGGAAAGTCAAACATAAAGAAGCGGCAGCCAATGCCAAGGGCAAGATCTTCGGCAAACTGGTGAAGGAAATCACCATCGCCGCGCGCAATGGTGCCGATACCGCGACCAACGCCCACCTGCGTCTGGTGGTGGAACAGGCGAAAAAGGCCTCGATGCCCAAGGAAACCCTGGACCGCGCCATCAAGAAAGGCGCCGGTCTGCTCGGCGAAACCGTGCAGTACCACCGCGTGACCTACGAAGGGTTCGCGCCGCATCAGGTGCCGCTGATCGTCGAATGCGTGACCGATAACATCAACCGCACCGTGGCGGAAATCCGCGTGGCATTTCGCAAGGGCCAACTCGGCGCTTCCGGTTCCGTGGCCTGGGACTTCAACCACGTCGGTCTGATCGAGGCCTCGCCGGACAGCCCGGACGCCGACCCTGAAATGGCCGCCATCGAAGCCGGCGCGCAGGATTTCGAAGACGGCGAAGAAGAGGGCACCACCCTGTTCATCACCGAAACCACCGACCTCGACGCGGTGCAGAAAGCCCTGCCGGAGCAAGGCTTCACCGTGCTGTCGGCCAAGCTGGGCTATATCTCGAAGAACCCGGTAAGCGGTCTGACCGATGAGCAGATGGCCGAAGTCGAAGCCTTCCTTGAAGGCCTGGACAACCATGACGACGTGCAGGACATGTTCGTCGGCCTGGCGGGCTGATAAACGGCTGAGCAAGGTGGAGGGGGCGAGCCCCCTCTGACATTGCCTTAATTAATCACAGCTGCAGAGGGAGTGAAGCTGCTCCTCGATCTCTTCAAAACCTGGCCGCGCCAGTACATCCGGCTGGCAGCAGCGCGCTTGCAACGCCACCAGTGCCGCCTCCACGGGTTGCCCCTCGATCCGCTCCAGCAATTCCCCCAACAGCACGCCGAAGGCCCGCACTTCGATGCGCTGCAATGCCCGGGTTTCCACGGTGTCCGCCACGGCATGGAATGACGCTGCGCCAAAATCCCCCAGCAAACAATCGCCCGCCGCGTTCCACAGAATATTGTGGGCGTACAGGTCGCCATGGGTGATGCCGTGACGGTGCAAATGCGCCGCCACCGAAGCGATGCCACGGGCTATGCGCAGTGCGACATCGACGCTGAAACGGGTGTCGGGCGCATAGATGTCACGAGTGCAGGACGCCAGGCTGGGCAGGGCCGCCAGGTTACGGTAGCTCGGCTCGATCAGGTCCATCACCAATGCAGCCTGGTCAGCGGGGTGGCCGACCACGCGACCTTGTACGTTGATCAGGTTGGGGTGCCGGCCGGCGGCGATGCATGCCTGCATCTCGTGCAGCGGCGAACCGTCGCTGGTGATCGTGCCTTTGTAGAGCTTGACCGCCACCGGCAGGGCCTGGGGTGTCCACACGGCTTTGTGGATCACGCCGGATGCACCTTCGCCGAGGACGTCGGCCAGTGCCAGTTCGCCCCAGGCAATATCCGCTGTGGCGTCATCGTCCGTGACGGCCACCGCCATTTCCACCGGGTTACCGGCATAGGCCAGCCAAGTCAGGCTTGGCAGTGACAGCAGCCAGTCCGGGAGATGACTGAGGCGATTGGAGGCGATGCGGATCAGCTCCAGGTTGTGGCACTGAGCCAGGCTGCGCGGCAGTTGTTCCAGTTGATTGCCGGCCAGCATCAGCTTTTGCAGCAAAGGCCGCTCGCCCAACTCGTCGGGCAGCTGGCGGATGCTGTTGTCGGTGAGGATCAGCCAGCGCAACAGCGGCGGCAGCGCGGCGGCGGGCACCTGGCTGATACGGTTGGCCTTGAAACCGATCATGCTCAGCTTTGCGCATTGGCCCAGGCAGGTCGGCAGTTCGGTAAAGGCGTTGTCCGAGCAGAACAACACGCGCAGGTGCGACAGACGGTGCAGGTCATCCGGCAAACGGCTCAGGGCGTTACCGCTGAGGTTGAGGATTTCCAGGGTGTCGGCCAGTTCGAAGATTTCCCGTGGGAACTCGGTGAGCCCGCAGGACAAGTCCAGGCGCGTGATACCGGCCAGTTGGCCGGCCTTGAGTTGGGCGAGGGTATGCATGAACGGCGCGGTCACTCGGCTAGGGGACGTAAAGGGCGCTCATGATACCGGGTCGGGCAGGGGTTGCGGGTCGGTCTGTTGCAATTGACTCAGGCGGCTGGCGGTGCGCGCCAGATCGATAGCCTGGCCTGCGAGGCAGTCGGCCAACCGCTCGTTGCCGATCAGGATCAGGTGCTTGTCGCGGTCGTAGAGCACGTCCACCAGGTTGATAAAACGCTGCTGCACGGCAATCGGGCACTGCGCCAGGCGGGGCAGTCCGTCGATGATCCAGTGATCGAAAGCTTCGCACAGCAAGAGGTAGTCCATCACCGCCGTCAGTTCCTCGCAGAGATCGGCGAAGGTGAAGGCAATTGTGCGCGCCTGGTGGTGGCGACACAGCAGTTGCCGGTTACCCACCTGCAGGTGCTGCGCCGGGCCTTGGGTCGCCGGCAGGTCGAGGGCGGCACGTTGCGCCGCCGTGCCTGGCCACACGTAGCGGCCGGCAGTAAAGCGTTGTGTGGCGTGGGCCTGGGGCAGGCTGCGAAAGTCCTGGGGCGAGCTGACCTCGAGCACGTCCATGCGCGCGGCGATCAGGTCGATCACCGGCTTGAAGCGCTGGTGGTACAGCGGATTGGGCAACAATCCTTCGGGCGGGTAGTTGGAGGTGACCAGCACCAGCATGCCGCGCTGGAACAGGGCCTTGAACAACCGGCTGATCAGCATGGCGTCGCCGATGTCGTGGACGTGAAACTCGTCGAAGCACAACACCCGGCAGTTTGCCAACAAATTATCCAGCGTCGCGCCCAGCGCATCGTGCTGTTCGCGGTGCTGGAACATGCCCTGGTGCAGGCGCGCGAAAAAATCGTGGAAATGCACTCGCTGCTTTTCAGCCAACGGCAACGCCTGGAAAAAGCCGTCCAGCAGCCAGCTTTTACCGCGCCCCACCGGCCCGTGCAGGTACAGGCTGCGAGTGGCGTGGCCGGCGAGCAGGTGTGCGGTTTCGCGGGCCATGGCGGCAATCGCGCGGGTTTGCCCGGCGCTGAGGGTGTAGCCCTGTTGCTGGGCTTTTTGCGCAAAGAATTGCGCGATGCAAGCGTCGTTGCGTGGCGAGCGATGTTTACCAAGCAGGCGACGGATCAAAGTCGGCACGGCCAATACGGGTCACTCTGTGGGGCAAAGGTCGCTTACTTTAGGACGCGCGCGCCACTTTGACCAATAGCGAAGGCGCGAATCGGCCATCTCGAAAACGCATGGCGCGCGTGCGGCTAGAAGGTCTGCAGCGGCGCCACCGGGTGATCCGCCGGGCTGACCACCGCGTAGTTATAGCCGCCCCCGGACCAGTATTGCGCCTGCAGGCCATCGGCGGTGCGGCTGCCCCGGGGCAGGAAGCCATTGCCCGGCCCCGGCGGGCGGATGTAGAAACTGATGCGCCTGCCTTGCGCGTCCTGGTACAGCACCATGGCGGCAGCGCCTTGGTCGGTGGTGAGCAGGCGCCCGCTGACCGGCTGGAAACCTGACTGGCTCAAGTCCGGCAGGCGATGGGCCTGGTAGAAGTAGCGGTCGAGCCAGGCTTGCATGGTGCCGCTGTCCTGAGCGCTGTAGTCGGCGGGCAGGATGCCGTCCTGAGCGAACAGGCGAAACGCTTGCATGGCATCGGCCATGGGTTGCAGGGGCGGTTGCGTGGCCTCGCGGGCATGCCAGCCGCCCAGGCCGCCGAGGCTGACCGCTATCAACAACAGCGCCGCCGTAGCCAGGTGGCGGCGTGACTGACGCTTGATGCGCTGGCGGATCAGCGCCGGGTCCAACTGCGGGTTGGCCGGCTGTTGCAGCGCACCGCCCAGGGCCGCACGCAATGTGTGCGCGTCCTGTTGCCAGGCCTGCACTTGGGCCGCCACCTCCGGGTGCGCCGCCAGCCACGTCTCCAGGACCTGCCGGTCACTGTGCGAGAGCTGATGATCGACATAGGCATGCAGGTCGTGTTCGTTGGGGGGCAGGCTGATCATTTGAGTATCCGCAGGGAAGGGCTGGCAATTTCGCCATCACTGAGTTGACGCAGGGCCTGGCGCGCCCGTGACAACCGCGACATCACGGTGCCGAGGGGCACGTCGAGAATCTCGGCGACTTCTTTGTAGCTCAAGCCTTCGACGGACACCCACAGCAGCAGCGCGCGTTGCTCGGTATTCAATTGATCGAAGGCTTGCAGGGTCGACTGAGCGATCACGGTGCGTTCGACCGAGGGCTGCACGTCTTCGCGCCCGGTGATGAAGTCGAGCATGCGCGCATAGCGTCGAGTACGGCGGTGGGCGTCCAGGAACTGGCGATAGAGGATCGAGAACAGCCACGCGCGCAGGTCGCCTTCCGGGCGCTTGTGGGCCCAGCGGGTGATCGCACGCTCCAGCGTAGCCTGGACCAGGTCGTCTGCGCTGCTGGTATTACGCGTGAGGGAGACGGCGAAGCGCCGTAGCCGGGGAAGGAGTTCACGTAACGGTTCGTCGAGTTCGTGCATGGGAATCTGTCTGGCCACTACGCTGGGACATGAGAGACGTCGGGGATCGGAGATTATTCCCGGCGGTGAAAAATAAACTCGGGGCCCGGGAATAGACCACCGCAGCGTTCGTCTCAATGCTCCGACCTTCTGGTTTATTGTCTTGGAGTTGTGTCATGGTAGATCACTCACCACCCCCCCGTCCTGCCTTGAGCACTGCGAGCCTGTTGGCCCGCCTGACTGCAATCGGCATTGTGGTTGCCGGTGTGGCCGCGGCGTTTGCCTACGTCAACGGCAGCCTGGACCCACAGCGACTGCGGCCTAAAACCCTGGTCAATGCCCTGGAAACCAATAACGGCGTGCACCCAGGCTTTCGACGCAACCACGCCAAGGGCGTGTGCGTAGCCGGGTACTTCGAGAGCAGCCCCGAGGCTCGTGCCTACTCCCGTGCACAAGTGTTCAACGAGGCGAAAACCCCGGTGGTCGGCCGCTTCGCCTTGCCCAGCGGTAACCCCTACGCCCCGGACAGCAGCGTACCGATCCGCAGCTTTGCCGTGCAGTTCAGCCAGGCCAACGGCCAGCAATGGCGTACCGGCATGAACAGCATGCCGGTGTTCCCGGTGGGCACCCCCGAGGCGTTTTACCAATTGCTCAAGGCTGGCGCCCCGGATCCGGCCACCGGTAAGCCGAACCCGGCGAGCATGCCCGCGTTTTTCGCCGCCCATCCGGAGGCCGCACCGTTCCTGGCGTGGGTCAAGACCGCCAAACCGTCGGCCAGCTACGCGACTGAGACCTACAACGGCATCAACGCTTTTTACCTGGTGAGCGCCGATGGCGAGCGCCACGCCGTACGCTGGACGGTGGTGCCTCAGAGCCAGGATGCGACGGGCGCTGCGCCAGCCGACGGCGCGGACTTTCTCGAGAAGGACCTGGTACAGCGTCTGGCCGCCGGACCGTTGCGCTGGCAGTTGAACATGACCCTGGCCAATCCTGGTGACCCACTGGACGATGCGAGCAAACCCTGGACCGGCGACCATAAGGTGCTGAACGCCGGTGCCCTGGTGCTGGACAGCAGCCAACCGCAAGCCGACGGTGATTGCCGGGACATCAACTTCGATCCGCTGATCCTGCCCAGCGGCATCGAAGCCTCCCATGATCCTCTGCTGGCCGCCCGTTCGGCCGCATACGCCAGTTCGTACCTGCGCCGCGCCAGCGAAGTCAGCCCCTTGCACAGTGCTCCACAGGAGTCGAAACCATGAACGCCTCTCCCCAGTTCTTCGCTCCCCTGGCCCGTCTGCTGCATTGGCTGATGGCGTTGTTGGTTATCGCCATGCTGTTTATCGGCGCAGGCCTGGCGGCCTCGGTGTCGCAGCGGCATGCCTGGTTGATCGACCTGCACAAACCGCTGGGCATCGCGATCCTGGCACTCGTTATCGTCAGGCTGGTGGTGCGCTTTTCTACGCAACAGCCGCCGTTGCCCAGCGATTTACCGTTGTGGCAAGTGCTGGCGGCGAAGGCGTCGCACCTGATGTTGTATGGCTTGATGCTGGTGCTGCCGCTGCTGGGCTGGGCGATGATTTCGGCGGCGGGCGACCCGGTGATGCTCAGCAGTTCGGTGCGGTTGCCGGCGCTGGTGGGGGCGGATGCGCCGTTGTTCGCCATACTGCGCAAGGCCCATGGCTACCTGGCATACCTGCTGTTCCTGACGGTGTTGGTGCACCTGGCCGCGGCGTTGTTTCACGGGCTGATTCGCCGGGACGGCGTGCTGCAAAGCATGACCGGCACCAGGCACTGAGGCCGGGGTTCGTCGCGTCAGCGCAATAGGCCGACGATATCGGCGATGCTGCTCAACACATCCTTGCCCAGTTGCATCGAGCGTTTGCCGGACCAACCGGTATGCGGGTTGGGCGCGTCGTCGTTGTCCTTGAATGGCATTTCCAGGGTCAGCGACAGGCAATCGTATTGTTGGCCGACCGCGTTGCAGGCCAATGTCATGTTGGCCTCGCCCGGCAGGTCGCGGGTGTAGCCGTGGGTCGTCTGGAAGTCACGGGTCAACCCGCTCAGGTGGGTGCGAAAGTGCTTTTCCAGCGCTTCAAGGCGCGCCGTATAGCCAGGGTTGCCTTCGCAGGCGGCGGCGAACACGTAGGGGATTTCTTCATCACCGTGAATATCCAGGAACAGGTCTACGCCATATTTCGCCATTTGCTGTTGCACGAACAGCACTTCCGGGCTGGTCTCCTGGCTGGCGCTCTGCCACGCGCGGTTGAGGTCCTGGCCCAGGGCGTTGGTGCGCAGGTGACCATGGAAGGCACCATCCGGGTTCATGTTGGGCACCAGGTAAAGATCGGCCACGGCCAGCAGCTTTTTCATCTCGGCATCGCCATCCTGCTGCAGGCGTTCGATGACGCCTTCCATGAACCACTCGGCCATGTGTTCGCCAGGATGCTGCTGAGCAATGATCCATACGTTGCGCCGACCTGAGCCACCCTTGCCGCGGCGCAGCAATTGAATATCACGGTTCTCGGCACTTTTGCCGGTCGCCAGCAACTGCGTGTGGGGGTGTTCCAGCGCGTGCTCGATCAGCCAGGCGTGGCGCTCGCGTGAGTAGGGTTCAAAGTAGGCGAACCAGGCGTGTTTTTCGCGAGTTTCCAGACTGATGTGTAGGATTTCCCCGTCAAAGCGTGTCGGTACGCGAAACCAGTTGACGTGGTCATAGGACGCGACGGCTTGGTAACCGCTCCACGCATGGGGGTAGGACGAGCGCCCCGCGTTGCTCAGGCGATAGGTGTGGGTATGGCCCACGTGCATGCCTTCGGCCTTGAAGTGGAACCACTGGAAATGCTGGCTGCGGGTATCGGGCTTGATGGCCAGGAGCAACTGGTAGGCGTCGCTGGCATCCAGCACCTGGATATTGCCGCTGTCGAAGTCGGTACTGATCTTGATGGAGGTCAAGGCCACGGTCATAGTCTGATTGCCTGAGTATGATTGTTGTGGCGGCTATATTACACAGGAGTCCGGCAAAGCCAGGCTGCAAAATTGTTGCGGGGCGGGGGCGTCATCCATGACGCTGCGGCAGCTTAGAGTCTATGAGATTGATTCTCAAGCGCTATTTCCCAAAGATCGAGTGCTCGGCCTGCGAGCGGCTTTCTTTCAGCGATAGTCTTTTGCTACCATGCGTGCCATTACGCAACACACAGTCTTCATTAGCCTGAAGCCATGCCAGTAACACTGGCAAAAAAAAGACCCGGCCAAAGAGCCGGGTCAAAAACCGTGATTAGCCTGATGAGGAGATATTCCAAGAGTCCGACCTAAGGTCTCTTGGTCTATCGACTGATCTCGCGATCAGCTAGGCCCAATAATAATCATTATCATTTGCAAGTCAAATGTTTTTATCTGCGCGATAGAAATATTCTGGCGTGGCGCCTTCAGATCTCCGCCTGTGCTTCCCGCGCCTGCATCGACCGCTCCACCATCGCCTTCGCCATATCGATTAAATACACCACTGAAAACGCCAGGTCGCGATGGTTGCCTTGATGGCTGCTGGCGGACTCATAGGCGGTGGCCGCTGCGCTGCGCAGCAGGTCCGACGCATGGACCAGGGCTTCCTCCTGGCTGATACCGGGCTTGATAGCGAACAAGGCCTCGTTCGCGACGGGCGCGGACATGTCTTCTTTCAAGTAAAAATCCAACGCGCGCTGGGCGGCACCGCTGTTGCACAGGTCGTGCAGATCAACGTTTTCGGGAGTTTCAGGCAGCAGGTAAGGGCTTGTCGTCATGAGGGGCAGTACTCTGGGTGGGGTGTCGAAAACCGTCTGCCTGATAATAGTACGTATCGTATTTATGTCGTTTTATGGATTACTACAAACTGTTTATTGCCATGAAAACGTCCTGCCGTATTGTCTGGCCCATGGATAAATGGATCGGGTTGGTCAAAGCCAACATGAAAGACCGCAAGGTCACCCAGGGTGAATTGGCTGAGCGCCTGGGCATGTCCCAGGGCGGTGTCGGCCATTGGCTCAACAAGCGTCGCGTGCCGAGCCTGGCGGATATGAACCGGGTGCTCGAGGCGTTGGGCCTGGGTGATCTGGAAGTGGTGCAGGAGGTGCGCGAACGGCAGGCCGAAACCGCCTCGCCGATGCCCCGGCCCGCGTATTACCGCTACCCGGTCAACGACTGGAACAGCCTGTGTGAAGTTCGCGAGGAACGCCCGGCCTACGGCGGTGCGCGCTATGAAGCCGCTGACTACCACGCCAGGGGCGACGCTTTCTGGTTACCGGTCATGGGCGACGCGATGACCGCACCCAGCGGCCTGAGCATTGGCGCAGGGATGATGATCCTGGTGGACCCGGCCATCAGCGCCCAACCCGGCAAATTGGTGGTCGCACAATGGCCCGATAGCCCCCACGCCACTTTCCGCCAATTGCTGGAGGAGAGCGGTCAACTTTACCTGGTACCGCTCAACCCCACCTATCCGAAACAACTGTTCACCGAGGGGTGGCGTATCCTCGGCGTCGTGGTGCTGGCCATGGCAAGGTTCTAGCCGGCCGGTTCGAGGTCCACCAGCACGCATCCTTCGGCAACCATTTCGCCTTCCTGACAGAAGAGTGCCTTGACTACCCCGGCCTGGGGCGCACGAATGCTGTGTTCCATCTTCATTGCTTCAAGCACCACCATCAGAGTGCCGGCCTCGACCGTCTGGCCGACGTCCACCAGCACCCGCACAATGCTGCCGTTCATGGGCGCGACGAGGCCACCCTGATGCGATTGGTTGGCCCCCACGGCGGCAATCGGATCGAACAGGCTGACCCCATGCATTTCGCCGTCCCAGCGTACAAACACCACGTCTGCGTGGCGCACCGCCAATTGGCTGCAACGCACGCCGTCGCGGTCGATGATCAACTGCTCACCGTGCAGTTGCGCGGGGTCCGGCGCCAGGGTCACCAGTCGATCCTGCCCGTTGCAGCTCAAGTGCAGTGACACCTCGGCGGGCAATCCCGCTCTAAAGCCACGGATGTCCGCCCACGGACCCTTGCCGGCGGGCAGGCTCTGCATGAATGCTTCACCCGCGACCTGCCAGAACGCGTCACTCAACGCACCGGCCGGCGGCAGCAGTTGTTCCTGATAGCGCGGGATAAACCCGGTATCGAGTTCCGCGGCGGCGAACGCCGGATGCGCGATAATGCGCCGCAGGAAACCCAGGTTGGTCTTCAGCCCGCCCACGGCGAATTCGTCGAGCATGCTCAGCAACCGCAGCCGCGCCTGCTCACGGTCTTCGCCCCAGGCGATCAGCTTGCCCAGCATCGGGTCGTAGAATGGCGAGACGCTGTCACCCTGAGCCACGCCGCTGTCCACGCGGCGCCCAGGGCCGGGGGCGGATTCGCGATAAAGCGTCAGGTGGCCGGTGGCGGGCATAAAATCATTGGCCGGGTCCTCGGCATACAGGCGCACTTCAATGGCATGGCCGATCAAGGGCACCTGCGCCTGGGTAATTGGCAACGCTTGACCCTGCGCCACACGAATCTGCCATGCCACCAGGTCCAGGCCGGTGATCGCCTCGGTGACCGGGTGTTCCACCTGCAGCCGCGTATTCATCTCCATAAAGAAGAACTCACCGCGTGCGTCAAGCAGGAACTCCACGGTGCCGGCGCCGACATAGCCGATTGCCTGGGCCGCCCGCACGGCGGCCTCACCCATCGCGCGGCGTTGTTCAGCACTCAAACCAGGGGCCGGGGCTTCTTCCACGACTTTCTGATGGCGGCGCTGGATCGAGCAATCGCGTTCATTCAGATACAGGCAGTGCCCATGCTGGTCGGCGAAAACCTGGATTTCCACATGGCGGGGCTTGAGCAGGTATTTCTCCACCAGCATCTGCCCGTTGCCAAATGACGACAACGCCTCGCGCTGGGCGGAAGCCAGGGCGTCGGCCAACTGGCTGACATCCTCGACCACCTTCATGCCCTTGCCGCCGCCGCCGGCCGTGGCCTTGAGCAGCACCGGGTAACCGATGCGGGCGCAGGCGTCGCGGAAGGTCTCCAGGTCCTGGGCCTCGCCGTGGTAGCCCGGCACCAAGGGCACGCCGGCGGTTTCCATCAATTGCTTGGCCGCCGATTTGCTCCCCATGGCGTCGATGGCCGAGGCGGGCGGGCCGAGAAAGATCAACCCGGCGGCTTCGATGGCACGGGCGAAACCGGCATTTTCCGAGAGAAATCCATAGCCCGGATGAATGGCTTGGGCGCCGCTGGCGTGGGCGGCGGCGATCAGTTTGTCGATCTGCAGGTAGCTTTCGCTGGCCTTGCTGCCGCCCAGGTCGACGCACATATCCGCTTCGCGGCAGTGTCGCGCGTCACGGTCGATGGCGCTGTGCACCGCCACGGTGGTCAGGCCCATGGCCTTGGCGGTGCGCATCACGCGACAGGCGATCTCACCGCGGTTGGCGACCAATACGCGGGTCAATGTGCTCATGAACGCGGCTCCTGCGTCTGCCAGCTCGGTGGACGCTTCTGCAGAAAGGCGCGCAAGCCTTCCTGCCCCTCGGCGCTGACGCGGATGCGGGCGATGGCGTTTTCGCAGTAGCGGCGCAACGCCGGGGTGAGGGCGCCATTGCCGACTTCGCGCAACAGGTCCTTGCTGGCGCGCATCGCGGCCGGGCTGTTGTGCAGCAGATTGGCTATCCAATGTTCGACGTGAATGTCCAGCTCGTCCGCCGGGTAGCTTTCCGCCAGCAGGCCGATTTCACGCGCGCGCTGGCCGCCAAAGCGCTCGGCGGTCAGGGCATAGCGCCGCGCCGCGCGTTCGCCGATGGCCTGCACCACGAAGGGGCTGATCACCGCCGGCGCCAGGCCGATGCGCACTTCCGACAGGCAGAACTGCGCATCGTCGGCGCCGATAGCCATGTCGCAACAACTGATCAGGCCCAGGGCGCCGCCGTAAGCCGCGCCTTGCACCACCGCCAGGGTGGGGATTTTCAGCTTGGCCAGGTTGTACATCAGCTCCGCCAGCTCGCGGGCGTCGTCAAGGTTGGTGTGGTAATCCAGCTCAGCCGATTGCTGCATCCAGGCCAGGTCGGCCCCGGCGCTGAAGTGCTTGCCGCGTCCGCGCAGCAGCAGAAACCGCAGGGAGCCGTCGCCCTGCACCTGGTCGAGGGCGATGATCAATTCGCGGATCATCTCGGCGTTAAATGCGTTGTTCTTGGCTTCACGACTGAGCCACAGCGTGGCAAAGCCACGGCGGTCGGTGATCAGTTCGAGGGTATTGAAATCGCTCATGGGTGCAGCTCCATTTACATGCGGAACACGCCGAAGCGGCTCGGCTCGATGGGGGCGTTCAGGGCCGCGGACAGGGCCAGGGCCAGTACGTCGCGGGTCTGCAACGGGTCGATAACGCCGTCATCCCACAGGCGTGCGCTGGAATAGTAGGGGTGCCCCTGGGTTTCGTACTGGTCGAGGATCGGCTGCTTGATCGCCGCTTCTTCCTCGGCGCTGAACCCGGCGCCCGCGCGTTCGGCCTGCTCGCGCTTGACCTGCACCAGTACCCCGGCTGCCTGTTCGGCGCCCATCACGCCGATGCGTGCATTCGGCCACATCCACAAAAAGCGTGGGTCATAAGCGCGGCCACACATCCCGTAGTTACCGGCACCAAAGCTGCCGCCGATGATCACGGTGAATTTCGGCACCTTGGCGCACGCCACTGCCGTAACCAGTTTGGCGCCGTGCTTGGCAATGCCGCCGGCCTCATATTTCTGGCCGACCATAAAGCCGGTGATGTTCTGCAGAAACAGCAGCGGAATCCCACGCTGACAAGCCAGTTCGATAAAGTGCGCGCCTTTTTGCGCGGCTTCGGCAAACAGAATGCCGTTGTTGGCCAGGATCGCAATCGGGTAGCCGTGCAGGTGGGCGAAACCGCACACCAGCGTGGTGCCGAACAGCGCCTTGAACTCATCGAACACCGAGCCGTCGACCAGGCGTGCTATCACTTCACGCACATCGAACGGCTGCTTGGCGTCGGCCGGAATCACGCCGTACAGCTCCTCGGCGCTGTACAACGGCGCCACCGGCGTGCGTTGCAGCAACTGGCCCTGCTTGCGCCAATTCAGGTTGGCCACGCTGCGTCGCGCCAAGGCCAGGGCGTGTTCATCGCTGTCGGCATAGTGGTCGGCCACGCCGGAGATTTTGCAATGCACATCCGCGCCGCCAAGGTCTTCGGCGCTGACCACTTCCCCGGTGGCGGCCTTTACCAACGGCGGGCCGGCCAGGAAGATCGTGGCCTGTTGGCGCACCATGATGGCTTCGTCGGCCATGGCCGGCACGTAGGCGCCGCCGGCGGTGCATGAGCCCATTACCACGGCGATCTGCGGGATGCCTTGGGCGCTCATATTGGCCTGGTTGAAAAAGATCCGCCCAAAGTGCTCGCGGTCGGGAAACACCTCGTCCTGACGCGGCAGGTTGGCGCCGCCGGAGTCCACCAAGTAGATACACGGCAGGCGATTCTGCTCGGCGATGGTCTGGGCGCGCAGGTGTTTTTTCACGGTCAGCGGGTAGTAGGAGCCGCCTTTGACCGTGGCGTCGTTGGCCACGATCATGCACTCCACGCCTTCCACGCGCCCGATTCCGGCGATCACCCCGGCGGCGGGCACGTCTTCGCCGTAAACCTGATAGGCGGCGAGTTGGCTGAGTTCAAGAAACGGCGAGCCGGGGTCGAGCAGGCGATTGATGCGTTCACGCGGTAACAGTTTGCCCCGTGAGGTATGCCGCTCCTGAGCCTTGGCGCCGCCGCCTTGCTGGACCTGAGCAAGCAGGGAATGCAGGGCGTCGACCTGTTGGCGCATCGCCGCGCTGTTGCTGGCGAACTCCGCCGAGCGCGGGTTGAGCTGGGTGTGCAAGGTGGCCATGGCGCGTGCCCTCAGCGAGTTTCGTTGAACAGTTCGCGACCGATCAGCATCCGCCGGATCTCACTGGTGCCGGCGCCGATTTCGTACAGCTTGGCGTCGCGCAACAGGCGACCGGCCGGGAATTCGTTGATGTAGCCGTTGCCGCCGAGAATCTGGATCGCGTCCAGGGCCATTTGCGTGGCGCGTTCGGCGCTGTAGAGGATCACCCCGGCGGCGTCCTTGCGCGTGGTCTCGCCGCGTTCGCAGGCCTGGGCCACGGCATACAGGTAGGCGCGGCTGGCGTTGAGCTGGGTGTACATGTCGGCGACCTTGCCCTGGATCAGCTGGAATTCGCCGATGCTCTGGCCGAACTGCTTGCGGTCGTGGATGTACGGCACGATCAGGTCCATGCACGCCTGCATGATCCCGGTGGGGCCGCCGGAGAGCACCACGCGTTCATAGTCCAGGCCGCTCATCAGCACTTTCACGCCGCCGTTGAGCACGCCGAGGATGTTGTCTTCGGGCACTTCGACGTCATCGAAAAACAGCTCGCAGGTGTTGGAGCCGCGCATGCCCAATTTGTCGAACTTGTTACTGCGGCTGAAACCCTTCCAATCGCGCTCGACAATGAACGCGGTGATGCCGTGAGGGCCTTTTTCCAGGTCGGTCTTGGCGTAGATCACATAGGTGCTGGCGTCGGGGCCGTTGGTGATCCAGGTCTTGCTGCCGTTGAGCACGTAATGGTCGCCGTGTCTGTCGGCGCGCAGCTTCATCGAGACCACGTCGGAGCCGGCGTTCGGCTCGCTCATGGCCAGGGCGCCGACGTGTTCGCCGCTGATCAACCGCGGCAGGTATTTGAGCTTCTGCTCATGGTTGCCGTTGCGGTTGATCTGGTTCACGCAGAGATTGGAGTGGGCGCCGTAGGACAACGCCACCGACGCCGAGCCACGGCTGATTTCTTCCATGGCCACCACATGCGCCAGGTAACCCAGGCCGGCGCCGCCGTACTCTTCCGGCACGGTGATGCCCAGCAGGCCCATGTCTCCGAATTTGCGCCACAGGTCGGCGGGGAACAGGTTGTCGCTGTCGATTTGCGCTGCGCGGGGTGCGATCTCCTTGGCCACGAAGGACTGCACCTGGTCGCGCAGCATGTCAATGGTTTCGCCGAGGGCGAAGTTCAGGGACGGGTAACTCATGGACAGGCACCTTAAATGTGAGCGTTGTTGTTGTGGGTCGGGCGCCAGGAGGAGGGCGCTCACCTTTACGTTAACGTAAGCTTGCGTTACGGCGCTGTCAATCGTAGTTTACGTTTACGTCAACCTACAAAAAAGATAACAGGGGTCGTTATGGATCAACCGCTTCAGAGCTACAGCCGTGGCTCCCAGGACAAGACCTTACTGGCCATGACCATCGGCCAGGCCTTCGATCAGACAGTAGCGCGCTACCCTGATGGTGAAGCGCTGGTGGTGCGCCATCAGTTGCGGCGTTATACCTGGCGACAACTGGCCGACACCGTGGACCTGCATGCGCGGGCTTTCCTCGCCCTTGGCCTGCAGACCGGCGACCGCGTGGGCATCTGGGCGCCGAACTGCGCCGAATGGCTGATCAGCCAGATCGCCAGCGCCAAGCTCGGAGTGATTCTGGTCAATATCAACCCGGCATACCGCAGCAGTGAGTTGGACTACGTACTCAAGCAGTCCGGTTGCCAATGGCTGGTGTGCGCCGGTGCATTCAAGGGTTCCGATTATCACGCGATGCTCCAGGAATTGAAGCCCGACCTGCGCGGCATCATCAGCCTCGACCCCAACCCGCCGGCAGGCTTTACGCCCTGGTCGACACTGGCCGACCTCGGCACAGGCGTGCCGCCCGAACATCTGCACCAGCGCCAGGCCACCCTGCATTTCGATCAAGCCGTCAATATCCAGTACACCTCCGGCACGACCGGTTTTCCCAAAGGCGCCACTCTCAGTCATCACAACATTCTCAACAACGGCTATATGGTCGGTGAAAGCCTCGGCCTGACCGCCCGGGATCGGCTGGTGATCCCGGTGCCGCTTTATCATTGTTTCGGCATGGTGATGGGCAACCTAGGCTGTATCACCCATGGCACGGCCATGATTTACCCGAACGACGCTTTCGACCCCCTGCTGACCCTCACCGCCGTCGCCGAAGAACGCGCCACCGGCCTGTACGGCGTGCCCACCATGTTTATTGCGATGCTCGATCACCCACGGCGAGGCGAGTTCGAGCTGTCCAGCCTGCGCACCGGCATCATGGCCGGGGCCACGTGCCCCATCGAGGTGATGCGCCGGGTTATCGCCGAGTTGCACATGGGCGAAGTGCAGATCGCTTACGGCATGACCGAAACCAGCCCGGTGTCTTTGCAGACCGGGCCGAATGACGACCTTGAGCGCCGTGTTACCACCGTCGGCCGCACCCAGCCGCAACTGGAAAACAAGATCGTCGACGCCGACGGCAACACTGTGGCGCGCGGTGAAATCGGCGAACTGTGCACCCGCGGCTACAGCGTGATGCTCGGCTACTGGAACAACCCCGAAGGCACCCGCGAGGCCATCGACGAGGCCGGCTGGATGCACACCGGCGACCTGGCGACCATGGACGAGCACGGCTACGTGTGCATCGCCGGGCGCAACAAGGACATGATCATTCGCGGTGGCGAGAACGTGTACCCGCGCGAGCTGGAGGAGTTTTTCTTCACCCACCCGGCGGTGGCCGACGTGCAGGTAGTCGGCATTCCCGATGCACATTACGGTGAAGAAATTGTTGCCTGGGTCAAGCTTCACCCAGGCCATGTGGCTGACGCGCTGACGTTGCAAGCCTGGTGCAAAGGCCGCATCGCGCACTTCAAGACGCCCCGGCATTTCAAGTTTGTCGATGAGTTTCCGATGACGGTCACCGGCAAGATCCAGAAGTTTCGCATGCGCGAGATCAGCATCGACGAGCTGCGCCAGTCCTGAGGTGCGTCGGCTCGCCCCCGATCACGTCGTGACGGGGGCCGAGTCGGCGTGGCGCTTCATCAGCTCAAGGTGAGCGAGCCGGTTCTCCCTGAGGATGCGCCGGGTGGTGATCCGTTCCGGGTAGCAGCGCATGAACATCCGAGTGAAGTGTTCGCCGTAGTGAATGAATGACCCCCGCGTCTGGCCCCGCACCGGCCGGGCGATCGCTTCGAAGTTGGGTTCATGGAAATACGCCAGGGCGAAGCGTTCGCGGGTGTTGAGCTTGACCTTGTGTGGGGTCGACAACAGATAGCCGTCGGTCATGAACTGCAGGAGATCGCCTGGAAACACCGTGAAGACCCTGGGCATGGGCTGGACAAACGTCCAAGGGTCTTGGTCTTCGAACCTGCCTGCCGAGCTTTCTTTTTCCAGCCAGTTCCTGTTGCGTTTTTCCCCGGCGACCGGCGGGCGGATATAAAGCCCGCCCACGTCATCCTGCGCGGCAATGACCAGCAACCCATAGTCGGTATGCGCGCCGATACCTCGGGCGGTCGCCGACGAGCCCGCAGGGAAACGCAGCACGCGCAGGTGATGCCAGCCATCGCGGGTCAGGTCAGTGAACGTATGGCGATCTTCAAGCTCCAGGCCCAGGGCGACCAGTGTCAGCAACCGCTCGCCAATGTCGCCCAGCGCATCCATAAAGGTGTGCATGCGCAGGCGGTAGTTTTTGTTCGGCCAGGGCACGGGCCCATGGCAAGGCCAGCCGTTCTTCACCCGTACGTCGTCCAAGGGCAGATCCTTGCAGACGGTGAATATTTCCGAGTAATCCGCCTGGCCCGCCGTGACCTCTTCGCCGGACGCGATGTAACCGCTGTACGTCAGGTCGCTGATTCGACGGGCCTTGTTCCTGGGCTGCAGTCTGAAAAAACCCTGGCTGGCCTTCATGGCCTGCAGCATGGCGCGATTTTGTGCGGGGGTGGCGGCCACTTGGAAAATACCGTCACGACGCCAGACCTCGATCATTGCCTTGCCCAGGGCGATGTCCTCAGGGGTAGCGCTGATGGATTCAGGCAGGTGGAACGTGTGTAGCGTAGTCATCGGCAGCTCCTTTTACTCCATTAAAAGGACGTGCATTCAGACGCTGGACGGCAGAACTGCTCTCAACGGAACCTTTCAGCCCGCAGGACGGGTTGAATCATGTACGTCGTTTCCCGATAGGGAAGAGAAGGTTATACAACAGGGTTCCGAGCGGTGAAAAGAGACGAAAACCCGCCCATTTGCCGCAATCGGACGAGTGGAAAGGTGTGCAAGCAGGAGACGTAGGGCATCGGTGAGATGACCCTGGAGGCGCTGGGTCGCGGCTGACACATTGCGCCATACCCAGGGTGATATTCGCGTGCCGCCTGTGTATCCAGGCCGCGGCCTAGGGTAGCGAACCTATTTCGCTAACCAGGGCTACCCACGTGACAGCTACCGCTTCAGGCCAGAACGAACAAGAGGTTCACCTTCATACCGTCAGAGACAACACGCCTGACTGGTACACCGAGTCGCTGGCGGACCACAAAACACAACTGGCTCTCCAGCCGTTGAATATTCCGGGTTGGTTCAAACGCGCGCCGGATCAAGCCAGGGAGGCGCTCAAGGCGATTCACAGCCGTAGCCGGCGCTCGTTGAATCAGTTGGATCAACTGCTGATCGGGTTGAACAGTGCCGCTGACTTTGCGCAACCCTTGCTGGTCGAGGCGATCGAAAAGACCTTCGGCCTTCGATTGGATGTCAGGCGGGTTTTTTATGCACGCAAGATGGAACAAAAGGAATGTGAGCGCCTGCCCGGCGAGGTTTCCCGCAGCGCCGAGTCGACACTGGCGTCGCAGTTCTACTTTTATCAAGGGGCGAGCCTTCTGGAAGCGGCGTTGAGCAACTTCAGCGACGATGAAACCAAGGTTCCCGTCTGCCGGGACTGTCACCTGATTACTCACTACAACTTTCATCGGCGTTCATCGCAGGCATTGCCCAATCCCGGCGACGTTAAGTCCCTGCCTGTGGGAATCAAGGCCCATGAGTTTGCCCGCTTGTGCAGGAAACTGGACCTGGGCGCGCAGTACTACGAGCATGTCCGTGCCACGCTCAATGCCCAGATCACCTCGACAATCCCCGGTGCAGCCTCCGGCAAGCTTTACAGCGCGATGATCACCGCGCATCGCAACCAATTGGAGCTGGCCGCGCAGATCGCGTTGATGAAACAGGACATCCAGCCTGAGGGACATGCCTTGATAAAAGACATCCTGATCAACCAGAGCGGCCGGCAGCTGGATGGCGAGAATATCCGGTTTTCCAGGTTTTCGTTATGCGACTGCATACTGGAAAATATCCTGGTCATCGGGCCCGTAGCGGTGGCCGCCCATTTAAGGAATGCGTCGATTCTGCCTCGCCGATGCTTGGTCTACATCCCGGGTGATCCGCACTCCGTACTGAAGGCGTACCCCAGCCTCGACTGGTTTGCCGATGACCTGACCACACGGTTGTGCAGCGCCGAATACCGGGCGTTCTTCAGCCAGTTCGTGCCACTTTCCGCGCACGATGAGTTTTTTACCCAGCTCAAGACATTGCTTGATCCTACGGGCGTGTTCACCCATTCCCAGGATTTCGACCCTGCTGCCAAGAGCAGAATTCAGAGTCCTGCCGACTACGGTTACGGTCCGTCATTCAGGGATGTCTGGATGGACAGCGCGTTACAGAAGATCCGCGTGATCATGGCCAACTGCAGCGTCGCCGCTGTTTCGACTCAAGACCTGGACAACCGTGTCTACAGCGCCAGGCTCTCATTATGGGGGAACAGGCTGCTGGACATTCTGAACCTGGCCGGGATGGTGGTCCCGGTTCTTGGCGAAGTCATGCTGGTGGTGGGCGCCTTACAACTGTCCTATGAACTGTTCGAAGGCATCGAGGCGTGGTCCGACGGGCACGTACAAGAAGCCTGGGGGCATTTCTCCACCGTCTTGCTGGGTGTGGCGGGGCTGGCGATTCCCAAGGCCCTTCTGGTCGCGAAGGAGTCGGCGTTCGTCAAACGCCTGGTGCGCGTCGAATTGGCGGGCGCCAAGGTTCGTCTGCTCGATTCCGGGCTGGGCTCTTTCACGCACTCGATCACCCTGCCTGTCGAGCTCAAGCCCGATGCCAGGGGGTTGTACCCTCATGAAGGTGAAAGCTATCTGCCCGTGGACGGCGGGCATTACAAAATCGCCGATCCCGATAGCGATGCGCGGCTTATCCATCCAGACAACGTTTCGCGCTATTCACCGCGCATTCGACATAACGGTGGCGGTGCCTGGGTGCATGAGTTCGAACAGCCCCTCACCTGGGATCGCAAAACATTGTTACGCCGTATCGGGCACAGTGTCGATGCCCTGAGCGATACCGACTTGGAGCATCTCAGGGTCATGAGCGGGGTCACGGATCAAGCGCTGCGTAGCCTCTATATCGATCAGCAATTACCCGCGCCGCTGTTCAGGGAGGGCTTGAGACACTTCGAGGCCAATGCCAGGCATCAGGTATTGCTCGATCATCTGCGCAGTACGGAGCCTGACGCACTGACGCGCATAGACGGCTATCAGCAGCTGGATTTGATTATGCGCGAGGGCGTGTGGCCCAGTAGCAAGGCGGTCGCAGTCGTGGATGGGGCGGACAACGTCGTATGGCGATCGGCTGATACAGACGCGCAAAAGCCTTTGATTCGACTGGACGAAGCGGACGTTCGAGCCGGGCGGATATTGCCGACGCTGTTGGCAAACATGGACCTGGCCGAAGCGCGTCAATTGCTGGACGAGGGTATTCCACGCGACACCGTCACGCTTGATCTTCCAATTGGCAGGACCGAGGTCGAATTGCCGGAACACTTGCAACGCTCGCTCAAGAGGCGGGCGCTCGAAGTGCCGTCTGAGGCCCAGAGGTCCGCGAATTACCAGCGGCGTCTGCTGCGATTGGCAACTGAACACCGCAGTGAAATCATTGAGCGCGACATCGCCTCTGCAAACCGGTCCGATGACAGCAATGTGCAGTTGGTCCAGCGTACCTTTCCCGGCTTGCCCAAACTGGTCATCGAAGAACTCCTGGCCCACGCCAACGCTGGTGAGCTGGAACAAATGGCACGACATTCCCGCCTGCCATTGCGCCTGGCGCAAGAGGCCCGCGCTTATCTGCCACGCGTGCGCGTCCTGCGGGCCAACGCCGCTATTCACTTTGACACTCAACTGACGATGGACAGTGCGCAGCTGGCGTTGCACACGCTGGCAGCCATCCCCGGCAAACTGGAAGGCGTCAGCATCGAGCTGCGCGCCGACAGCCCGACGGGACCCTTGCTCGACCGCGTAGGCAGCGCAGAAGCCCCCCAACACGTTCAACTGGTGAGCACGGACATGAAGCAGTGGAGTGTCTTCGATGCGTCGGGTAAAACCCTGTACTCACGGGCAGACCCAGGTGCTTTCTACAGCGCGCTCTGGATCGCTGCCGGGGAGCGATTCACGGACTGGGAGACGCTCAAGGTAGGCACTGAAGATCTCAAAGCCGAGCTTGTACGTCAGCCATTGAACCAAACAGCGGCCCGGCGCGCGTTGGGTGTGCAGCCGATCAAACCCGGCTACAAATCACCCATGCGCCTTGCCGATGGGCGTTTCGGTTATCCATTGAGCCCCGTTGCGGGAACTGCCCAACGTCCCTTCGCGTGCAGGCTTGCCGCAGCGAAAGTCTATCCCTCCAAAGCACTTGGAGAGGTGGAAGCTTTTTTAGGCCTTGAGCAGAGCAGCGATGCTGACGTCCTGCAAAGATTGACCGCACTTGGGCGTGAATTCGATCAGCTTGAAACGGGGCTGACCGAATGGAGTACTGAGCCGGGTTCAGGCTTTAGCCAGGCCAGACGCAGGGTTGCCCATTCGATCAAAGCCGCCTGGCGGCGGACCTCAGCCCAGGCCTATGCCGCGGACGGAACACCCATTGGCTACAGCCTTGATTTGGCTGACGAGCCCATCGGGCAACTTCCAATGATCACCGCCAATATGGATCACGTGGGCAGTCTGCGTTTGAGCCGTATGGGCTTGACCGACGATTCAATGGAGTTCTTGAGGTCTTTTGGCGGATTGCGCTGGTTGAAACTCAATGGGAACGCTCTGACCCGATTGCCGGAATTTGCCAATGACGGCATTGGGCTGACCAAGCTGGACTTGAGTGCAAATGATATTCGGCTGACTGACCAGGCGAACGCACGTCTGGAGCGGATGCACAGTTTGAAAATCCTCAAGCTGTCCGACAACCGCCGCTTGGGATGGACCGCCAATCTGAGCGGAATGCGAAATCTCAATCAGCTTTACCTGGGCGGGACAGAAACAACAACTTTCCCCGCCGGCGCGGAACAGCTCACGCAGCTGGCCAGGATCGATCTGCATGGGAACCGGATCGGCACATTGCCCGAGTATGCGTACCAGCATCTTGAACGGATCAATCTGCATGAAAATCCGTTATCGGCAGAGACACTCCAAAGGCTCGCTCCCCAAGCCCTTGTGGTTCAGCCAAACTGGGAACATGTGACGGCTGGCGAAGGGCGAGACTTATGGTTGCAAGGGTTGGAGCAAACCGAGCGATCACGCGGTGAAACCCTCTGGGACTCGCTCGCGGCCGAACCGGAGTCGAGCGCATTGCTGACCGTGGTGGCGGATACCACGCGATCGGCCGAATACCGCAACCCGACCACTCGAGCGCAATTGAGAGAGCGTGTCTGGGCGATGCTCAAGGCCGTCAGCGACAGCGAGAATATCCGTAATAAGTTGTTCGAGATTGCCGATGACAGGGCCACCTGTGGTGATGGCAGTACGCTTGAGTTCATGAACCTGGAGCGTGAGCTGTTTGTGTTGAATGCTACGGAACTGGCAGATGGGCCGTATCTCGAGGATCAACTGCTGAACGTATCGAAACAGCTGTTTCGATTGAAGTTGGTCGATGAGATTGCACAACGGGATGTGATGGCCAGAGGCGCTGCGTTTACAGAACAGAGTGAAGTGATTCTGGCGTATCGAATCGGGTTGGCCGACAAGCTAGAGCTACCGGTCAAGTCGCGGGAGATGCTGTTCGCTCGGACGGCGAATGTGACCCCGGCGGCCATTAACGCCGCCTTCGATGACGTACTCAAAGCAGAAGCCGTCAGCAGTGATTACGAAACATTTTTGGTTGACCAACCATTCTGGGACAGGTACCTGCGTACGCACTACCGCGCTGAGTTTGAAGCACTGATAGCCCCCGAGATCAAGCCTATAGATGAAAAGAGCAGTGCTTTGTTGGAGTTGTGGGGATTGTCGGAAGGGGGTGTTCCAGAGGATCAAGCGGTCGAGAGGGTGGTCAGCGTACTGGGCGTGAGCCGCGATGAGGTGCTGGTGGATGGCTCGATGCGCAGTGGCTTTTATAAAAAGCAGATGGATGCGCTCGGCGTCTTACGAAGCCAACAGGAACAACTGGGGCTAACGTTATTAACGCGCAAAATACTCAATAATCACGCGGCGAAACACGGCACCCAGCTCTGAAACATCAACCGCAAAAACACAAAGGGGACCCGAAGGTCCCCTTTAACGTATCGTTGCGTGCTCTTTTCTTATTATTGAGGGGCGGTCTGTTATTGTTTTTGGCAACCGTTACCCTTTACCGCTGTTTTGGGCGACCCCCATCCGGGGTCAAGAGCAAACGTATTTTTTTGAACGCTGATCTGCTTCTTCGTAAACGATCCAACCAGTGGGCAGCTACCTGAAGGTAGTTTTATTTTTCTCTGTCCGGTTGCGGGTTTCGGCACGCCGTACCCTGCGAAGCACATCTTCTCCAAAAAAATCTGTTAGCTGCGTCTCTGCCGTGTTGTTTTTGTTATGTCAGAGTCGTTTCGTCTTATTTTTATTAGGTTTGGCGCTTTTTATTCTTGTTATGCCATAGAGATAGCAGAAGCCGTGCCAACTTTTAAAATACCTTTAAAATCAAGGATTTGATTTTTATGTAGGAAATAGCTGGGGGCAAATACGACAAAATATGTTCCCGTGTTACTCGATGTGTAGGGCTTGGGTAACACATTGTCACAGGCGTGCTACTCACACAGCGTTACGCGCCTTGGCCACCCGCGAACCGCTGGGGCGCCCCAGCACCTGACTGATCTGCCGGCCTGCGAGGATCAAGGCGTCCAAGTCGACCCCGGTGTGAATGTCCAGGCCATTGAGCAGGTACAGCACGTCTTCGGTGGCGACGTTACCGCTGGCGCCCTTGGCGTACGGGCAACCGCCCAGGCCGGCGATAGAGCTGTCGAACACCTGGATGCCCTCCAGCAGGGCGGCGTACACATTGGCGATGGCCTGGCCATAGGTGTCGTGGAAATGCCCGGCCAGCTTGTCCCTCGGCACCTGCGCACCGACCACTTCAAACAGTCGACGCGTCGCACCCGCCGTGCCGGTGCCGATGGTGTCGCCCAGGGATACTTCATAACAGCCCATGGCATACAACTCCCGCGCCACGGTCGCTACTTGTTCGGCGGCGATCTCGCCTTCGTACGGGCAACCCAATACACAGGACACGTAACCGCGCACGCTGACCCCATGTTGCTGGGCCGCGGCCATGATCGGCGCGAATCGTTCCAGGCTTTCGCTGATGGAGCAGTTGATATTGCGCTGGGAAAACGCCTCGGACGCGGCTGCGAACACCGCCACCTCCTTGACCCCGGCAGCCAGCGCATCCTCGAAGCCGCGCAGGTTCGGCGCCAGGGCGCCGTAGGTAACGCCGGGTTTGCGCTGGATCTGCGCGAACACCTCGGCCGAACCGGCCATTTGCGGCACCCACTTGGGCGAGACAAAACTGCCGACTTCGATATAACTCAAACCGGCGGCGCTGAGAGCGTCCACCAATTGGACTTTGTCCGCGACGCTAATGGGCTGTGCTTCGTTCTGCAAACCGTCGCGCGGGCCGACTTCAACCAGGCGAACGTGGGAGGGGAGGGTCATGGCGGTTACCTTTTGATTAATCGCCGGCCTGGCGCATGGTTTGAGCCAGGGCCTGGGTGCAGCGCTCTTCGGCGGTGTCCAGTTCCAGCTTCATCTGTTCGATATCCAGTAACTGCTGTTCCAACTGCTCACGGCGCTCGGCGATCTTGGCCAGCATGCTGTTGAGTTGGATGTGGTTACCGCTGCTCGGATCGTAGAGTTCGATCAACTCGCGGCACTCGGCCAGGGAAAAGCCGATGCGCTTGCCGCGCAGGATCAGCTTGAGGCTGACTTTGTCCCGTGCGCTGTAGATGCGTTCCTGGCCACGCCGCTCCGGGGCGAGCAGGCCCTGTTCTTCATAGAAGCGGATGGCGCGGGTGGTGATGTCGAGCTCGCGGGCGAGGTCGGAAATGCTGTAGGTGGTGCTCATGGCGGCGCTCAAGAAAGTCCTGGCGCTAAGCTAAAGGCAGGTTGACGTGAACGTCAAGGTCCGCTGCGCGGACCATCGGGGGCAAGCCCCCTCCCACAAGGGCCTCTGTGTAGTCCATTGCACAAGAGGAGGGCCTAGGCTTGTTGTTTGTCGAGTTTCTTTTCGTGGGCCGTGACCTGCTGGCACAGCTCGATCATTTGCTCGCGCATCCAGCGGTTGGCCGGGTCCTGGTCGGTACTTTCGTGCCAGTACAAATGGGTTTCCACTGGCGGCACATCGTTGACCGGCAAGTTGAACCAGTGCAGTTCATGGCGTCGGGCGAAGCGTTCGGGTACGGTCATCACCATGTCGGTCTGCTGCAGCACTTGCGAGGCCATCAAGTAATGCTGGGAGCGCAGGGCGATCTTGCGTTGGATGCCCATCTTGCCCAGCGCCAGGTCGACATGGCCCAGGCCGTTGCGGCGGCTGGAGATGTGGATATGGGTCAGTGACAAGTAGTCGTCCAGGGTCAGTTTTTCCTTGCCCGCCATTGGATGGCCCTTGCGCATGGCGCACACGTAGCGGTCTTCCATCAGTTTGACGTGACGCACCTGCGGGTCGGTGTTGAGCGGTGCGTCCACGGCAAAGTCCAGGCGCCCGGCGGCCAGTTCCTTGGTGGTTTCGCGGCGCTTGGACAGGAAACTCTCGATCACCACCGTGGGCGCCAGACGGCGCAGGCGCTGGAACAGCGGCGGCAGGATCACCGCTTCGGTGAGGTCGGTCATGCTGATGCGATAGGTTTTGGCCGCCTGTTGCGGGTTGAAGATGCGGCTTTCCTGCACCGACACCCGCAGCAGCGACAGCGCATTGCGCACCGGGCCGATGATGTTCTGCGCCATCGGCGTGGGCACCATGCCTTGGGCGGTGCGCACGAACAGCGGGTCGTTGAAGGTCTCGCGCAGGCGGGCCAGAGCGTTGGACACCGCTGGTTGGGTGATGCCGACAATCTGCCCGGCGCGGGTCAGGTTGGCTTCGGTGTAGATCGCGTCAAAGACGATGAAGAGGTTGAGGTCGACCTTGCTCAGATTCATTTCGTTGCGCTCTTATTGTTAGGTGTTCATACGCCGATCATATATCGGTGATGAATGTTAATACACGCCGAGAATAGGCTAGGTAAATTATCAACGCTGTTCTAGCATCGATTGCATGACCTAAACAACCTCTCAAAGAAGGGAGCTGCTCATGGATTTTGCCTATTCGCCCAAGGTTCAGGAACTGCGTGAACGCGTCACTGCGTTCATGGACGCTTACGTTTACCCGGCCGAGCCGGTGTTTGAACGCCAGGTCAGCGAAGGCGACCGCTGGCAGCCCACCGCGATCATGGAAGAACTCAAAGCCAAGGCTAAAGCCGAGGGCCTGTGGAATTTGTTCTTGCCCGAGTCCGAACTGGGCGCTGGCCTGACCAACCTCGAATATGCGCCCCTGGCGGAAATCATGGGCCGTTCGCTGCTGGGGCCGGAGCCGTTCAACTGCTCGGCACCGGATACCGGCAATATGGAAGTGCTGGTGCGCTACGCCAATCAAGAGCAGAAGCAGCGCTGGCTTGAGCCGTTGCTGCGCGGCGAGATCCGCTCGGCATTCGCCATGACCGAACCGGATGTGGCTTCCTCGGACGCCACCAACATGGCCGCCCGCGCCGAACGCCAGGGCGACGAGTGGGTGATCAACGGCAAGAAATGGTGGACCTCCGGCGCCTGCGATCCACGCTGCAAGATCCTGATCTTTATGGGCCTGAGCAACCCCGACGCGCCGCGTCACCAGCAGCACTCGATGATCCTCGTACCGGTGGACACCCCAGGGGTGAAAATCCTCCGCCCGCTGCCGGTGTTCGGTTACGACGACGCGCCCCACGGCCATGCCGAAGTGCTGTTCGACAACGTGCGCGTACCTTATGAAAACGTGTTGTTGGGTGAAGGGCGTGGCTTCGAGATTGCCCAGGGTCGGCTCGGCCCTGGCCGTATCCACCACTGCATGCGCTCGATCGGCATGGCCGAGCGCGCGCTGGAACTGATGTGCAAGCGCTCCGTCAGCCGCACCGCGTTCGGCAAGCCTTTGGCACGCCTTGGCGGCAATATCGACAAAATCGCCGACTCACGCATGGAAATCGACATGGCGCGCCTGCTGACCCTGAAGGCGGCTTACATGATGGACACCGTGGGTAACAAAGTGGCGAAAAGCGAAATCGCCCAGATCAAAGTAGTGGCGCCGAACGTGGCCCTGAAGGTGATCGACCGTGCGATCCAGATCCACGGCGGCGCCGGGGTGTCCAACGACTTCCCGCTGGCCTACATGTACGCCATGCAACGTACCCTGCGCCTGGCCGACGGCCCGGACGAAGTGCACCGCGCGGCGATCGGCAAGTTCGAGATCGGTAAGTATGTGCCTAAAGAGCTGATGCGCGGCGGGCAGTAAGCCTGTGGCGCCTGCATCGGGGGCAAGCCCCTTCCACAATGATCGTTCCCACGCTCTGCGTGGAAATGCCTCCTGGGACGCTCTGCGTCCCGCCAGCCGCCGCAAGTCTAGGCGGCTGCGCACAGGCGACGCGGAGCGTCACGGGCTGCTTTCCCACGCGGGAGCGTGGGAACGATCTTTGAAGTTGATGTGCGGCGGGCAGTAAGCCTGTGGCGCCTGCATCGGGGGCAAGCCCCCTCCCACAATGATCGTTCCCACGCTCTGAACTGACCCCCAAAGGTTGGACACAACCTTTGGGGGCGTCATGGGTAAGTACACAGAGCAAGCAAAACTCGCAGCCGTGCAGGACTATTGTTCCGGTAGCGCGGGTTTGAGGGATGTTGCACACCGTCACAATGTGGACTTTTCATCCCTTCGTCAGTGGGTCGCGGCCTATCAAGTGCATGGCGTTGCTGGGCTTAAAGAGAAAAAGCTGCAGCGCTATAGCAACGACTTCAAACTGTCTGTTTTGAACCGTATGCGTGAGGAACAGCTGTCCTATCGGCAGACGGCGGCCTTGTTCGACATCCGTAAGTTCGACATCATCGGCCTCTGGGAACGCCGCTTTGATGAGGGCGGTTTTGATGCCCTTACCAAGCAGCCTAATAGAGCCGGACGTCCGAAAAAAATGCCGACCACCATTCCTCCTGTTCAACCCAGCTCAACCGATGACGAATCACGCTCACGCGATGATTTGCTTGCCGAGGTGAAGCAGTTGCGGATGGAAAACGACTACCTAAAAAAGCTCGATGCCTTGGTTCAGGAGAAGAAACGAATAGCGCAGCAGAAAAAGCGCAAATCGTAATAGGACTGAGGCCGCTGCATTCTCTCGAAAGCCTGCTGAAATTTGCCGGTTTGGCACGCAGCACCTTTTACTATCAGCAAAAGGCGCTGCAAGCGGCTGATAAGTACGCAGAGCTGAAAGACAAGATTCGCTCGACGTTCGACGAGCACAAGGGCCGGTATGGCTATCGCCGCATAACGGCTGCTGTACGGAGCGCTGGTCATCTCGTCAATCACAAGACTGTTCAGCGACTGATGGCGCAGCTTCAGCTCAAGAGCTTGGTGCGGGTGAAGAAATACCGGGCCTACAAGGGAGAGGTAGGCAAGGCAGCGCCTAATCTTTTGAAGCGTGAGTTCGAAGCTCCGTCACCCAATCAAAAGTGGGTAACCGACGTTACAGAGTTCAAAGTTGGAGGTCAGAAGCTTTATCTGTCTCCCGTTTTGGATCTGTACAACGGCGAAATCATTTCCTACGAGGTTGCCAGAAGACCGTTGTTCGATATGGTCGGGAAGATGCTCAAAGGTGCATTCAAGCGGCTTCAGCCGCATGAAAAACCGGTTTTGCACTCAGACCAGGGCTGGCAGTATCGAATGCCCATTTACCTGCGGGCTCTCAAAAAATGCTCCGTTACGCCGAGCATGTCGCGCAAGGGTAACTGCTATGACAACGCGGCCATGGAGAGTTTCTTCGGCACACTGAAGTCCGAATTTTTTTATCTGAAAAAATTTAACGACCTGGATGAGCTTCACGCAGGCATCGACGAGTACATCCAGTATTACAATCACTCGCGTATCAGACTGAAGCTAAACGGCCTGAGTCCTGTTGAATACAGAATTCAGGCCGCTCAGGCATAGATAGAAAATCGTCCAACTTTGTGGGGTCAGTTCACTCTGCGTGGGAATGCCTCCTGGGACGCTCTGCGTCCCGCCAGCCGCCGCAAGTCTTGGCGGCTGCGCACAGGCGACGCGGAGCGTCACGGGCTGCATGCCCACGCGGGAGCGTGGTAACGATCTTTGAAGTTGATGCGCGGCGGGCAGTAAGCCTGTGGCGCCTGCATCGGGGGCAAGCCCCCTTCCACAGTTGATCGGATTCCTCCAGTCAGTGTGGGAGGGGGCTTGCCCCCGATGAGGCCATTACCAACTACACAACACCCAAGCCTCAATACACCCACACCTCCACCCGTCGATTCTTGATCCGTCCCTCGTCCGCCGTATTCGCCGCCACCGGCATCTGCGCACCGAACCCTCGAATATCGCGCAGCACTACACCGTTGCGTACCAACTCCCGCCGCACCGCCATGGCACGCAGCTTGGACAGCAACGCTGCCCGTTGCGGGTCGTTCTTGGCATCGCCGAAGCCCACCAACGTCACCTGTTTATTCAGCTTGTCGTGACTCTTCAGGTACGCCACTACCCGTTGCAGGTCCTGGCGCGCCTTGTTGTCGAGGCTGGCGCTGCCTTCTTCGAAGCGAAAATTCACGCTCAGGCGTTGGGCATCGCGGGCAATCGCCTGGTAATCGTCGGGCATCGACGGGCGCGGTGTCACGGCCATGGCCTGCACCTGCTGCGCGATAAAGCCGTTGGCGGCCACGATCGCCTGGCCTTTGGCGCTCTGGGTAAAGTCCACCAGCGCCTCGGCCCATGGGTTGCGGTTCGATGGCGGCAGGTAAAAGAACAAACGACGCGACAGCGGGTAATCCTCGGTGGCGATCAGGCTGTTCAACGGCAGCATCGGTTGCGAGTCGCCGTCGACAATCGCCACCGCCTTGGCCTGACGCACGTAGGGCAGGCCGATAAAGCCAATGCCCTGGGGGTCGCGGCTGACCGCGTCGGACAACTGCTCGCTGGACTCGAAACGCTGGGCGCTCGCCACCAACGGTTTACCGCGCAGGCGCAGCACCAGCTCCTTGAAGGTGTCGTAGGTGCCTGACTGATCATCCCGCGCATACACATGAATCGGCCCGCCGACACCGCCCAACGCGTCCCAGGTGCTGACTTCGCCGTTGAAGATCTGCGCCAGTTGCCAGGTGTTCAAGGTGTTCAGCGGGTTGCGCGGGTTAAGGATAATGGCCAGGCCGTCGATGGCAATCACCTGCTCGGCCTCGGGGCTTTTCAGGTCGCCCACGGGTTCGAGGTCCACCAGTTCGCTATCCTTGATGGGACGGGACGAGGCAGCCAGGTCGGCGCGGCCTGTTTTGAGAGCGGCGAAACCGGTGCTGGAACCATGGGCGGCGACCTCGATGGTCACCGTTTTACCCTGGCGCGTCTGGCCGACCACCCGCTGTTCATTGGTGCCGTCGCTGGGCTCGCTGTGGAGGCCTTGCAAACCCTGTTGGGTCATCAATCCCTTGACCAGCGCCGGGCCCAGCGCCGCGCCAATGGTGTTGGAACCCTGGATGCGCAAGGCCGGGCCTTGATCGGGAACGGGCAGGGGAGCGGCCATGGCGGTGAGGGAGGATACGCAACACAACAGGAACAGAACGCGCAGCATCATGCCGGCACCTTCTCAAGCCAAAGGGAGTGCCGCGAGATTAAGTCAGTCAGGTTGCATCAATATGACTGACAGGCCGCCCCATTTAACCGAGCCAGACTGCCGGTCAGCTCAATTCAAGCCAGATCGGCGCATGGTCCGACGGTTTTTCCAAACCGCGCAGGTCGTAATCCACGCCCGCATCCTTGACCCGTGGCACCAGGCCGGTAGAGGCCATGATCACGTCGATGCGCAGCCCGCGCTTGGGCTCATCTTCAAACCCACGGCTGCGGTAGTCGAACCAGCTGAAACGGTCGGTCACGTCCGGGTAAAGGTGCCGGAAACTGTCCACCAGGCCCCAGCTTTTAAGGCGCTCCATCCACTCGCGTTCTTCCGGCAGGAAGCTGCATTTGCCGGTCTTGAGCCAACGCTTGGCGTTGTCGGCGCCGATGCCGATGTCGCAGTCTTGCGGCGAGATATTCACGTCGCCCATCACCACCAGCGCCTGGTCGTTGCTGAACTGGCTTTCCAGCAACTGCTGCAGGTCTTCGTAGAAGCGCTGCTTGGCCGGAAACTTGGTGGGATGGTCGCGGCTTTCGCCTTGGGGGAAGTAGCCGTTCATGATCGTGACCGGGTGGCCGTTCTCATCGGCGAAGGTGCCCCAGATAAAGCGGCGCTGGGCGTCTTCTTCATCGCTGGCAAAGCCTTTGTGCACGCTCAATGCTTCCTGGCGCGAGAGCAGGGCCACGCCGTAGTGGCCTTTCTGGCCGTGGTAATACACGTGATAGCCCAGGGCTTGCACTTCAGCGAGAGGGAACTGGTCGTCGTGAACCTTGGTTTCCTGCAGGCCGATTACGTCCGGTTGATGTTTTTCAATCAGCGCCGCCAGCTGATGAGGGCGGGCCCGCAGCCCGTTGATATTGAAGGAGACGATTTTCATGGTCGGCGGTCCGGTTCTGGCAAAAGGGCGATGCTAGCCGACAAGTCAGACGGGGGCCAGCGTGGCGGTAGGACAGATGCACTGCTAATGTCTGGGAACGACTGGTGCCGTGTAGGTTCGTACCCATAAGAACGCCATCTTTTGAGTGGCGCCCAGAGAGATTGACTGTATGCCTGACACTTCGACTGCCATCGCCGACGTCCGCGTGCTCAACAGCGGCTATTCCCGCGAAGCCCGCTCCCTGTTGTACCAGGCTTACCGCCACGAACCGACGTTTGCCTACATCTTCGAGGCCGAACGTCCCGGCTATGAACAGCGGGTGCGCGCCACCGTGCGCGAGCTGGTCAAGCAGCATTTCTTTCAGAAACTTCCCGCCATCGGCCTGTTTGTCGATGACCGCCTGATCGGCATTGCACTGATCGCACCGCCGCAACGGCGCCTGGGCATCACCGAGAGCTGGGCCTGGCAATTGCGCATGTGGCTGAGCACTGGCGTGCGTGGCACGCGGCGTTACCTGGATTATCACCATGCCGTGCTGGCGTGCCTGCCGAGCGAATCGGTGCATGTGCTGCCATTGCTGGGGATTCATCCACAGTTCCAGGGCAAACATTACGGTGAGCAATTGTTGCAGGCGGTGCACAACTGGTGCGCCGAGGACCCGCATTCCTCGGGCGTGGTGCTCGACACGGGCAACTCGCGCTACCTGGAGTTCTATAAGCGCCAGGGCTATGAGGAAATCGGCCAGGTCGCTGTAGGACCTGTCCTTGAGCATATTTTTTTCCACCCCAGCCCGCAGGTCCTGCAGGCTGCCACGGCGTAATGCAGATTTTTTCAGAATCTTCCGAGTTCTACGTTCCTTGCCAGCTCGTGTAGCATCCGCGCCTATGAAGTTTCCAGGAAGATTCACCAGCAGCTTGATTCTGCTGTTCACAAGCTGCGGCGCACTGGCGCAAAGCGAATTGGACGTGCGCATCAAACCCGCCAACGACGCGCTGAAAGCCAACATCGAAGGCTATATCGGCGGCGTGGGCGATCGCGACGAAGAGGCGCTGCTGCGGTTCAGCCGTGGCGCCGAGGAGCAGGCGCGCAAGGCCGCCCAGGCGCTGGGCTACTACCAACCGCGCATCGACAGCGATGTGAAAGGCGGCAAGAACCCGCGCCTGGTCCTTAATGTCGATCCCGGCGAACCGGTGCACCTGCGTGATGTGACGATTCGGGTCGATGGCCCGGCGGCCAGCCTCAAAGCGTTTCGCGTGCCCGCCGGTGACGATCTCAAGTCCGGCGCCGTGCTCAACCACGGCCATTACGAAGACGCCAAGCGCCTGATCCAGAACCAGGCCTCGCGCTACGGTTTTTTCAGCGGGCGCTTTACCCGGCAGAAACTTGCGGTGGACCCGCAGGCCGGCGTCGCCGATATCGAACTGGTCTACGACAGCGGCCCGCGCTACACCCTGGGCAAAGTCAGCTTTGCTGGCGATACGCCATTTGACGAGGACCTGCTGCACCGCATGGTGCCGTTCAAAAGCGGCGACCCCTACGACTCCGAACTTATCGCTGAGCTCAACCAGAACCTGCAGGCCAGTGGTTTTTTTGAAGGCGTGCGGGTGGACGCCGCACCCGCCGCCTCGACCCATGATGTGATCCCGGTCGCCGTGCAGCTGGATACACGTAAACCGCGCACCCTGGGCCTGGGCCTGGGTTACTCCACCGACGTCGGACCGCGCGGCAAAGCCAACTGGACGCGGCACTGGGTCAACCCCCAGGGCCATAGCTATGGCTGGGAAGCCGAGCTGTCGGCACCGCGGCAGAACGTCGGCCTTTGGTACGACATTCCCATGGACCCGCCGCTCACCGACAAATTGCGCTTTGCCGGCGGCTATCAGAACGAAGAAATCGCCAACACCGACACCCTGAGTAAATTGCTTACCCTCGGGCCGGAGTGGCACAGCAAGTTGCCCAGCGGCTGGACACGGGTGATCTCGCTCAAGTGGCAACGCGAGGAATATCGCCTGGGCAACGACTCGGGCCTGAGCAACCTGCTGATGCCAGGCGTCAGCTATTCCTACCTGCGCAGCGACAATCGTATTGACCCGCACCACGGCTACCGCCTGCAATTCGACGCCAAGGTGGCCAAGGAGGGGTTGGGGTCGGACACCAACCTCCTGTATGGCACGGCCATGGTCAAAGGCTTGACTACCCTGTGGGACAACCACCGGTTTCTCGCCCGCGCCCAAGTGGGCGGCAGCGCCACCAATGGTTACCAGTCGGTGCCGCCGTCGTTGCGTTTTTTTGCCGGTGGCGACCAGAGCGTGCGCGGCTATGAGTACCAGACCCTGTCCCCCGAAAACGACCGGGGAGATCGCATCGGTGGGCGCTACATGGTGGCGCTGAGTGCCGAGTACCAATATTCCATCGCCGAAAAATGGCGGATCGCGACCTTCATCGACCAGGGCAACTCCTTTAATGATCTGGAGCTGCCGAGCCTGAAGACCGGCGTCGGCGTCGGTGTGCGCTGGGTCTCGCCGGTCGGCCCGATTCGCCTGGACCTGGCCCATGCCCTGGAAGACCCGGGCGGCATTCGATTGCACTTTTCCATGGGGCCTGAGTTGTGATGCGGGGTGTGAAAATAGCCGGGCTGGCCGTGATGGCCGTCCTCACCGTGGCAGTGCTGACCGGCTGGGCGATACTCGGCACCCAGGCCGGCAGCCGTTGGGCGTTGGCGCGTGTGCCGGGGTTGAGCGTGGAGAATTTCCACGGCCACCTGGGCGGCCAATGGCGCGCCGACCATCTGCTCTGGCAGCAGGACAGCAGCCGCGTCGAACTCCAGGCGCCGACGTTCGCGTGGTCGCCGGCCTGTCTGCTGCGCATGACCTTGTGCATCGATCAACTGGATGTGGAGCAGGTCAGCCTGCAATTTCCCCCCAGTGGCGACGAGAGCAGCGGACCGATTCAACTGCCGGACTTGAAATTGCCGGTGGCCCTGCAGTTGGGCGACGTCCGTGTCGGTCGTCTGTTGTTCAACGGCAGCGAGGAACTCAAGGGCCTGCAACTGGCGGCGCACTGGACCGCGGCGGGGATGCAGATCGACGCCGTGCACCTGCGGCGCGACGACCTGGTCCTGGACCTGAGCGGCCTGTTGCAGCCCAGCGGCGATTGGCCGTTGACCGCCAGCGGCAATCTGAGCCTGCCTTACGCACCCGGCGGCGCGCCGTGGACGGTGGCGCTGAAGATCGACGGCGACCTGCTCAAGACCCTCAAACTCGACGCCGACAGCAGCGGCTACCTGCCGGCCAAACTCAGCGGCGAACTGCAACCGCTGGCGGAAAACCTGCCCGCCCAACTGCGCATCACCGCCGATGGCTTCAAGCCCAGTGCTGATTTGCCCGACACCCTGCAACTCAATCAACTGGACCTTACCGCCAAGGGCGACCTGAGCCGTGGCTACCAACTGCAAGGCAAGGCCGTGTTGCCGGCGGAAAAAGGCCCGGTGGACCTGCTGCTGCAAGGCAAGGTAGACGCCAAAGGCGCGCAGATCACCGGCCTGGACGTGAATGCCGGCGACAAACAAAGCCTGAAACTCAGCGCCAACCTGGACTGGCAGCAAGGCTTCAGCGCCGATGCCAAAATCGCCTGGCTGGATTTCCCGTGGCATCGGCTGTACCCGCTGATCGACGAGCCCCAAGTGGCGTTGCGTACCTTCAACGGCGAGATTGCCTATAAGGACGGCAACTACCTCGGTAACCTTACGGCCAACCTCGATGGCCCGGCCGGCCCGTTCTCGGTGGTCACGCCGTTCAGCGGCGACCTTACGCAAGTGTTCCTGCCGGAGCTGAAACTGAGCGCCGGTCAGGGCAAGGCCGAAGGTCACCTGAACCTGCAATACGCCGACGGCGTTGCGTGGGACACCGCGTTGGACCTGTCGGCGCTGAACCCGGCGTACTGGGTGGCGGAGTTGCCCGGCACTCTGGCCGGACCGCTGCGCAGCAAGGGCGAATTCAAGAACGAACAACTCAAACTCAACGCCGACCTTGACCTCAAGGGCCGCCTGCGCGGGCAGACCGCCGTGCTGGCGGCCAAGGCCGACGGCGCCGGCGAGCAATGGACCCTCGCCAACCTCGACCTGCGCCTGGGCGACAACCGCATCCAGGGCAGCGGCAGCCTGCAGCAGCGCCTGGCCGGGCAGATCGATATCAAACTCACACGCCTGGCCCAGTTGTGGCCACAGCTGCGCGGTCAGATCAACGGCCGGCTCGACGTGGCCGGCACGCTCAAGGTGCCTCAGGGCAAGCTTGGCCTCAAGGGCCAGCAACTGGCGTTTGCCGACAACCGCCTGCAAACCCTCAGCCTCGACGCCTCGCTGGATAACGCCCAACGCGCAAAGATCGACCTCAAGGGCAGCGGCCTCCAGAGCGGTGACACCCAGGTCGGCACGCTCACCGCCAGCGCCCAGGGCGATATCCGGCAGCAAAAGGTCCAGCTCGACCTGGCCGGCCCGTTGGTCAAACTGGCCTTGGCGCTGGACGGCAATCTTGACCAGGGCAACTGGCGCGGGCGCCTGGCCAGCGGCGATGTGCAGGCCGGCGGCCAGGACTGGCGGCTGCAGGCTCCGGCCAGGATCGAACGCCTGGCCGATGGCCGACTGACATTTGCGGCGCACTGCTGGGTCTCCGGTGCGTCGAGCCTGTGCGGCGAAGACCAGCGTCTGATGCCCGAACCGAAGTTGCGTTATCACCTCAAGCAGTTCCCCATCGACAGCCTGGCGGCGTTTTTGCCCAAGGATTTCGCCTGGCAGGGTCGCCTCAATGCCGACCTGCAACTGGACCTGCCCGCCAGCGGTCCCAAGGGCATCGTGTCGGTGGATGCCAGCGGTGGCACCCTGCGCGTCAAGGACAAGGCCCAGTGGTTGGACTTTCCCTATGAGACCCTCAAGCTGGAAACCACCCTCAACCCTCGGCGCATCGATACGCAGCTGAATTTCCGCGGCGGCCAGCTCGGCGAATTGCTGCTGCAGGCGCAGATCAACCCATTGCCGAAAAACAAGCCGATCACTGGCAATTTCAGCCTGATGGGGCTGGACCTGGCCGTGGCGCGGCCGTTCGTGCCGATGGTGGAAAAACTCAGCGGCAAGCTCAACGGCAACGGCCGCATCAGCGGCGGCCTGCTGGCGCCGCAGGTCAACGGCAGCGTTAACCTGGTGGGCGGCGAAGTGTCCGGGCCGGAACTGCCCATCAGTCTCGAAGGGCTGAATGTGCAGGCGTTGATTGCCGGTGAAAGTGTGCAACTGAACGGCGGCTGGCGCAGCGGCAAAGCCGGGCAGGGCAGCCTCAAGGGGCAGGTCGATTGGGGCCAGGCCTTGGCGATGGACCTGCAACTGCAGGGCACGCAACTGCCCGTCACGGTGGAACCCTACGCCGAGCTGGAAGTGGCGCCCGACCTGAAAATCAGCCTCAAGAACGACAGGTTGGCCGTTGCCGGCAAGGTGCGCATCCCGCGTGGCGACATCACCGTGCGCGAATTGCCGCCGTCGACCGTCAAGGTGTCGGATGACACGGTGATCATCGGCAGCCAGACCGAAGAGGGCAAGCCACCGATGGCCATGGCCATGGATATCGACGTGGTGGTGGGTGAAGACCGGCTGAATTTTTCCGGTTTCGGCCTGACCGCCAAGGTCCAGGGTCAGGTGCACATCGGCGACAACCTCGACACCCGTGGCGAGCTGTGGCTCAACGACGGCCGCTACCGCGCCTATGGGCAGAAGCTTGACGTGCGCCGTGCGCGCCTGCTGTTCGCCGGGCCGCTGGACCAGCCGTACCTGGACATCGAAGCGATCCGCAAGACCGACGACGTGACCGCCGGTATTCGCCTGAGCGGTAGTGCCGAGCAGCCCACTACGCAAATCTTCTCGGAACCGGCCATGAGCCAGGAACAGGCGCTGTCCTACCTGGTGCTGGGGCGCCCGTTAAGCACTACCGGCGAAGACAACAACATGCTCGCCCAGGCTGCCCTGGGTCTGGGCCTGATGGGCAGCGCCGGGGTGACGTCGGACATCGCTAACAAGCTCGGCATTCGCGATTTCGACCTCGACACCCAGGGCAGCGGCAACAACACCGCTGTGGTCGCCAGCGGCAAAATCACCGAAAAACTCAGCCTGCGCTATGGCGTTGGCGTATTCGAGCCTGCCAACACCATCGCCTTGCGCTACCTGCTGAGTAAAAAGGTCTACCTGGAAGTGGCCAGTGGCGTGGCCAGCTCCTTGGATATCTTCTACAAGCGCGATTTCTAAACCCAGCGGGGATAGAAATGTAGGAGGGAGCTTGCTGTGGTGAGCGGTTTTTTTGTGGTGAGCGGGCTTGCCCCGCGCTGGGCTGCGAAGCAGACCCAAACCCAGGCACGTCGGTGTATCAGCTAAACCACATCGCCTGGAATGGGGCCGCTTCGCGGCCCAGCGCGGGGCAAGCCCGCTCGCCACAGCAAGCCCCCTCCCACATTAAGTCTGTCTTTCACCCACCCATCGCCAAACTACCAAGCAAGCTAATTATTCCATTTGACTTTCGCTGCCTAGGCAGTAATATCTCGTCACACATTCACTGCCTAGGCAGTAATAAGGTGACTTCCAATGCCGCACTTCACCCCGGACAACTTCCACAACTGCCACCTCGGCCTGCTGCTGGGCCGCGCCGCGCTCCTCAAGGACCGCATCATCGACACCCATATGGAACCCCACGGCATCACCGCCGCACAGTTCAAGGTGTTGATCATCATGGCCCAGTTCGGCGTCGATACGCCGGCGGAGCTGTGTCGCAACCTGTCCCTGGACAGCGGCTCAATGACGCGCATGCTCGATCGGCTGGAGCAGAAGGGCTTGCTGTGCCGGCAGCGTTCCGAACAGGACCGGCGCCAGGTGCAACTGGTCCTCACCGCCGATGGCCAGCGCTTGGCGGACATGCTGCCGCACATCGGCGCCGCTGCGCTGAATCAGCTGGCCGGTGTGCTCGAACCGGGCGAGCTGGAAACCCTGGAACGCATCCTCAAGAAAATTCTGATAGCGGCAGGCGACCCCATCACCCTGCAGCGGGTAGGTAAAGCATGAACACACGCGCCCTTTGCCTGGTGCTCGTGGCCATGAGCATGGCCGGTTGCGCCAACTACAGCGGCCTCGACACCCAGGGCCGGCGCCTTGACGCCAACACCCTGCACACCGACAAGTCCCTGAGCGGGGTAACGCTCTCCAGCGCTGCCTGGCCGAGCGCCGACTGGTGGAAAAGCCTCGGCGACCCGCAGCTCGACGGCCTGATCAACGAAGCCCTGCAAAACAGCCCGGATATGCAGGTGGCCAGCGCCCGCGCGCACCAGGCTGAAGCCGCTGCCTACGCCGCCGACGCCGCGCGCATGCCCACCCTGGATGCCAGCGCCGGTGTGAGCCGTTCGCGCCTGGCCAAGGACCAGGACCCGCGCGGGCAGGGCGATGCCTACTCGACGGTGCGCAACATCGGCGCCAGCTTCAATTACACCTTCGACCTCTGGGGTGGCCAGCGCGCCGCCTGGGAGGCCGCATTGGGCCAGGCGCGTGCCGCCCAGGTCGATCAACAGGCTGCGCGCCTGACCCTGGCCGCCGATGTGGCCAAGGCCTACAGCGATCTGGGCCAGGCCCATATCGTGCGTGACCTCGCCGAGGAAGACCTCAAGCGCACCCGGCAAATGCTCGAACTGAGCCAGCGCCGCCTGGATTCGGGCATCGACAGCCACTACCAGTACCAGCAAACCGAAAGCCTGGCGGCGAGTTCCGAGTCGCAGTTGATCGATGCGCAGAAACAACTGCAGAGCGCCAGGATCGCCCTGGCAGTGTTGCTCGGTAAAGGCCCGGACCGTGGCGGCGAACTGGCACGCCCGGCCGTGCTCAAGCCTGCCGCCGTGGCGGTGCCTGCGGTGCTGCCCGCCGAGCTGTTGGGCCGGCGTCCCGACCTGATTGCCGCGCGCTGGCGCGTGGAGGCGGCGAGTCGCACCATCGATGCGAGCAAAACCCGCTTCTACCCCAACCTCAATCTCAGCGCGAGCGCCGGCGCCGAGTCGTTGCTGGGCGATGCGATGTTCGGCTCGGCCAGTCGCTTCTTCAATATTGCGCCGACGATCTCGTTGCCGATCTTCGACGGCGGCCGCCTGCGCGCCGACCTCGACGCCCGCGACGCCGACTACGACCTGGCCGTGGCGCAATACAACAAAACCCTGGTGCAAGCTCTGGGCGATATCGGCAACACCTTGTCCCAACTGCGCGACACCGGCCGGCAGATCCAGGCCCAGCAACACGCTACGGACATTGCGCAGCAGTCCTACGACACAGTGGTCCAGCGCTACGGCTCCGGCATCGGCAGCTACCTGGATGTGCTCAGCATCGAGCAGCAGCTGCTGCAGGCCCAGCGTCAGCTGGCGAGCCTCAATGCCGGGCAGATCACCCTGTCGATCCAATTGATGCAGGCCCTGGGCGGCGGCTACGGCGCCAGCAATGTCGCGTCGACCACCCCCGCCACCCGCACGGAATAATTCGAGGTATTTGTCATGGCCACTGCCGAACACTCCAACGCCACACCACAACCGAACACCACCAGCAACCCGCGCAAGCGCAAAGTCATGCTGATCGGCCTCGCGCTGATCGTCATCCTGGGCGTGGTCGGCGTGTGGGCCTGGTACGAACTGTACGGGCGCTTCAATGAAAGCACCGACGATGCCTACGTGAACGGCAACGTGGTGGAAATCACTCCGCTGGTCACCGGCACCGTGGTGAGCATCGGCGCCGATGATGGTGACCTGGTGCATGCCGGTCAGGTGCTGGTCAATTTCGACCCGAACGACGCCGCCGTCGGCCTGCAAAGTGCCCAGGCCAATCTGGCGCGCACCGTGCGCCAGGTGCGCGGCTTGTACAGCAACGTCGACGGCATGAAGGCTCAGGTCAATGCGCAGAAAGCCGACGTGCAGACTGCGCAGGACAACTACAACCGGCGTAAGACCCTGGCCCAGGGCGGTGCGATTTCCCAGGAAGAACTGTCCCACGCCCGCGACAGCCTGACCGCTGCTAAGAACGCCCTGACCAACCTTGAGCAGCAACTCAAAACCACCAACGCCCTGGTGGACGACACGGTCATCAGCTCGCACCCCGACGTGCAGGCCGCCGCCGCGCAACTGCGCCAGGCTTACCTGACCAACGCGCGCAGCACCTTGATCGCGCCGGTCACCGGTTACGTGGCCAAGCGCAGCGTGCAATTGGGCCAGCGCGTGCAACCAGGCACGGCGTTGATGGCGGTGATCCCACTGGACCAGCTGTGGATCGACGCCAACTTCAAGGAAACCCAACTGCGCGATATGCGCATCGGCCAGCCGGTGGACATTGAGTCGGACATCTACGGCAGCGACGTTAAATACAGCGGCACCGTCGACAGCCTCGGCGCCGGCACCGGCAGCGCATTCGCCTTGCTGCCGGCGCAGAACGCTACCGGTAACTGGATCAAGATCGTGCAGCGTGTGCCGGTGCGTATCCATATCAATGCCGAAGAGCTGGCCAAGCACCCGCTGCGCGTGGGCTTGAGCACCGTGGTCAACGTCGACCTGCATGATCAGAGCGGCCCGGTGCTGGCGCAGCAACCGCCGCAGAAGGCTTCGTTCACCACCTCGGTGTATGACCAGCAACTGGCCGAGGCCGATGCCATGATCACGCAACTGATCCATGCCAACAGCGTCGCCGCACCCAAGGCTGCGCAACGCTGATGAGCAAGGAAGCCTCGTTCACGCCGCCCAGCCTGCTGATGGCCACCATTGGCCTGTCGCTGGCGACCTTTATGCAGGTGCTCGACACCACCATCGCCAACGTGGCGTTGCCGACTATCTCCGGCAACCTGGGCGTGAGTTCGGAGCAGGGCACCTGGGTGATCACCTCGTTTGCGGTGAGCAACGCGATTGCCTTGCCGCTCACCGGCTGGTTGAGCCGGCGCTTTGGCGAGGTGAAACTGTTCCTGTGGGCGACCATGCTGTTTGTATTGGCGTCGTTCCTCTGCGGGATTTCCACCTCGATGCCCGAATTGATCGGGTTTCGGGTGCTGCAAGGCCTGGTGGCGGGGCCGTTGTACCCGATGACCCAGACGCTGCTGATCGCGGTGTACCCGCCGGCCAAGCGCGGCATGGCCCTGGCGCTGCTGGCGATGGTCACGGTGGTGGCGCCGATTGCCGGGCCGATCCTCGGCGGTTGGATCACCGACAGTTACAGCTGGCCGTGGATCTTCTTTATCAACGTACCCATCGGCATCTTTGCGGTGATGGTGGTGCGCTCGCAATTGAAGAAACGTCCGGTGCACACCAGTTACCAACCCATGGACTACGTCGGGTTGCTCAGCTTGATCGTGGGGGTGGGTGCGTTGCAGATCATCCTCGACAAGGGCAATGACCTGGACTGGTTCGAATCGAATTTCATCATTATCGGCGCGGCGATTTCGGCGATTGCCCTGGCGGTGTTCGTGATCTGGGAAATGACCGACGAGCATCCGGTGGTCAACCTGCGGTTGTTTGCCTATCGTAACTTCCGCATCGGCACCATCGTGTTGATCCTCGGCTACGCCGGTTTCTTCGGCATCAACCTGATCCTGCCGCAGTGGTTGCAGACCCAGATGGGCTACACCGCCACGTGGGCCGGGCTGGCGGTGGCGCCGATCGGTATTCTACCGGTGCTGATGTCGCCGTTCGTGGGCAAGTACGCGCACAAGTTCGACCTGCGCCTGCTGGCGGGGCTGGCGTTCCTGGCAATTGGCTTGAGCTGCTTTATGCGCGCGGGCTTCACCAATGAAGTGGACTTTACCCATATCGCCCTGGTGCAACTGTTTATGGGGATCGGCGTGGCGTTGTTCTTCATGCCGACCTTGAGCATCCTGATGTCCGATCTGCCCCCGCAGCAGATCGCCGACGGCGCCGGTCTTGCGACGTTTCTGCGGACCCTGGGCGGCAGCTTTGCTGCCTCGTTGACCACCTGGATCTGGATCCGCCGCGCCGATCAGCACCATGCGTACATGAGCGAAAACATGACCGTCTACGACTCGGCCACCCGCGATGCCTTGCAGGCGTTGGGCGGAGCAGGGCAGAAGGCCTATACGCAGCTGGACCACATCCTCACCAGCCAGGCGTACATGATGTCCACCGTGGACTACTTCACTTTGCTGGGCTGGATGTTCATGGCATTGATGCTGCTGGTGTGGCTGGCCAAGCCGCCGTTTGGTGCCAAGGCAGGGCCGGAAGCGTCCGGCCACTGATTGGCAAAGACTCAAATGCAATCAATTGTGGGAGGCAGTTTGCCGCTTCCCACATTTTGATCTGTGTTCACATTGGATCCGCGGGGTTTGAGGATCAGGCGCCAGGCAACGCCAGCTGCGGATTGACGAAGTCAAACGCCGCCAGTTGAAACCCTTGCTCATCCACCTGCAACGCCCAGCCCTGCTTGTCCCAATCCCCGAGCACAATGCGCCGGGCAGCCTGGTCGCCGATCTGCAGCTTGTGGATCGCCGGGCGGTGGGTGTGGCCGTGGACCAGCGTGTGCACGCCGAAGTGCTGCATCACCCGGGGTACTTCCTCGGGAGTGACATCGACAATGTCGTTGGCCTTCATGCGCGTTTGCGCACGGCTTTCGCTGCGCAGCTTGCGCGCCAGCTTGTGGCGGCTGGCCAAGGGCAGGTGGCGCAGGATAAACAGCACAATGGGGTTACGCAGGATGCGCCGCAGCTTCATGTAGCCGAGGTCGCGGGTGCACAGGCTGTCGCCGTGCATCAGCAGCACGGGCTCACCGTGCAGCTGCACCACGCTCGGGTCTTTAAGCAGGGTGGCGCCGGCGGCTTTGCAGAAGGCCTTGCCGAGCAGGAAATCGCGGTTGCCGTGCATGATGAAAATCGCGGTGCCGCTGTCGCTCAGTTCGCGCAAGTGCGCGCAGATCGAGCGTTGGAATTCGGTCATCCCATCGTCGCCAATCCAGGCTTCGAAGAAGTCCCCCAGAATGTACAACGCCTGGGCACCACGGGCACGGCCGTGGAGCAGATCCAGAAACGCCCGGGTGATGTCCGGGCGCTCCTCTTCCAGATGCAAATCTGAAATCAGCAATATCACCCAACGATCTCGGCTTTCTCGACGATCACGTCTTCAGCAGGGACGTCCTGGTGGCCGGCCTTGGAGGTGGTGGACACGCCTTTGATCTTGTCGACAACGTCCTGGCCTTCGGTGACTTTACCGAATACCGCGTAGCCCCAGCCTTGCACGTTCTTGCCGCTGTGGTTGAGGAAGGTGTTGTCGGCCACGTTGATGAAGAACTGCGCGGAGGCCGAATGCGGCTCCATGGTACGGGCCATGGCGACGGTGTACTTGTCGTTGGAGAGGCCGTTGTCCGCTTCGTTCTGGATGCTTGGGCGCTTGTCTTTCTTTTCTTTCATGCCAGGCTCGAAACCGCCGCCTTGAATCATGAAGTTGCCGATGACACGGTGGAAAACCGTGTTTTCGTAGTGGCCGGCTTTAACGTATTCGATGAAGTTGGCGACGGTGATCGGCGCTTTCTCGGCGTTCAGCTCGATGACAATGTCACCGTGGTTTGTGGTCAGTTTGACTTGAGTCATGTGCACTACTCTTTTCAGGGAATTCGTGGGTTTGGGCGCGCAGAGCGCCTGACCTGTCTGGCTAAACGGCGGCCAAGGCGCGCAGTTTAGCGTGCCCGGCAGGAATTTCGAGGTGGTTTTTTACCGCCCGTGCATTAAATGCAGCAGTTTTGGGCCACGCTCTGTCAGCGGCTTGACCGCTTCGGCTATGATAAGCCCTTTGTTTTATCTGGCCGCAAACGGCCACGAACCTGTCTGTTCAAGGATCCTATGAGCAAGCCCACTGTCGACCCTACCTCGAATTCCAAGGCCGGACCTGCCGTCCCGGTCAATTTCCTGCGCCCGATCATCCAGGCGGACCTGGATTCGGGCAAGCACACGCAGATCGTCACCCGTTTCCCGCCTGAGCCCAACGGCTACCTGCACATCGGTCACGCCAAGTCGATCTGCGTGAACTTCGGCCTGGCCCAGGAATTCGGCGGCGTCACCCACCTGCGTTTCGACGACACCAACCCGGCCAAGGAAGACCAGGAATACATCGACGCCATCGAAAGCGACGTGAAGTGGCTGGGTTTCGAATGGTCCGGTGAAGTGCGCTATGCCTCGCAGTACTTCGACCAGTTGCACGACTGGGCCGTGGAGTTGATCAAGGCCGGCAAGGCCTACGTCGACGACCTGAGCCCGGAACAGGCCAAGGAATACCGTGGCACGCTCACCGAACCGGGCAAGAACAGCCCGTTCCGCGACCGTTCGGTGCAAGAGAACCTCGACTGGTTCGCCCGCATGCGCGCCGGCGAGTTCCCGGACGGCGCCCGTGTGCTGCGCGCCAAGATCGACATGGCCTCGCCGAACATGAACCTGCGCGACCCGATCATGTACCGCATCCGCCACGCCCATCACCACCAGACCGGCGACAAGTGGTGCATCTACCCCAACTACGACTTCACCCACGGCCAGTCGGACGCCATCGAAGGCATCACCCACTCCATCTGCACCCTGGAGTTCGAAAGCCATCGCCCATTGTACGAATGGTTCCTGAGCAATCTGCCGGTGCCGGCTCAGCCGCGCCAGTACGAATTCAGCCGCCTGAACCTCAACTACACCATCACCAGCAAGCGCAAGCTCAAGCAACTGGTCGATGAAAAGCACGTACATGGCTGGGATGACCCGCGCATGTCCACGCTGTCGGGCTTCCGCCGCCGTGGCTATACCCCGGCGTCGATTCGCAATTTCTGCGAGATGGTCGGCACCAACCGCTCCGACGGCGTGGTCGACTACGGCATGCTCGAATTCAGCATCCGCCAGGACCTCGACGCGAACGCGCCGCGCGCCATGTGCGTGCTGCGCCCGTTGAAAGTGGTGATCACCAACTATCCGCAAGACAAGGTCGACAATCTCGAATTGCCGCGTCATCCGCAGAACGAAGCGCTCGGCGTGCGCAAGCTGCCGTTCGCCCGTGAAATCTACATCGACCGTGACGATTTCATGGAAGAACCGCCAAAGGGCTATAAGCGCCTGGAGCCGAACGGCGAAGTGCGCCTGCGCGGCAGTTATGTGATCCGCGCCGACGAAGCGATCAAGGACGCCGACGGCAACATCGTCGAACTGCACTGCTCGTACGACCCGGACACCTTGGGCAAGAACCCTGAAGGCCGCAAGGTCAAGGGCGTAATCCACTGGGTGCCGGCCGCCGCCAGCGTCGAGTGCGAAGTGCGTCTGTACGACCGTCTGTTCCGCTCGCCGAATCCCGAGAAGGCCGAAGACAGCGCCAGTTTCCTCGACAACATCAACCCTGACTCCCTGCAAGTACTCACTGGTTGTCGTGCCGAGCCATCGCTTGGCGACGCACAGCCGGAAGACCGTTTCCAGTTCGAGCGCGAAGGCTACTTCTGCGCGGATATCAAGGACTCGAAACCTGGTGCTCCGGTATTCAACCGTACCGTGACCCTGCGTGATTCGTGGGGCCAGTGATTCTCTAAGGAAGCCGTTGTGCTAACGATCTACAACACACTCAGCAAGACCAAAGAAGTCTTCAAGCCGCTCGATGGCAACAAGGTGCGCATGTACGTGTGCGGCATGACCGTGTACGACTACTGCCACATCGGCCACGGCCGCAGCATGGTGGCCTTCGACCTGGTGACCCGCTGGCTGCGTTTCAGCGGCTATGACCTGACCTATGTGCGCAACATCACCGACATCGACGACAAGATCATCAACCGCGCCAACGAAAACGGCGAGTCGTTCGACGCGCTGACCGAGCGCATGATCGCCGCCATGCACGAGGACGAGGCGCGCCTCAACATCCTCAAGCCGGACATGGAGCCGCGTGCCACGGACCACATCCCCGGCATGCACGCGATGATCCAGACCCTGATCGACAAGGGTTACGCCTACGCCCCAGGCAATGGCGACGTGTACTACCGCGTCGCCAAGTTCATGGGCTACGGCAAGCTGTCGCGCAAGAAAATCGAAGACCTGCGCATTGGCGCGCGCATCGAAGTCGACGAAGCCAAGCAGGATCCGCTCGACTTCGTGCTGTGGAAAGCCACCAAGCCCGGCGAGCCGAGCTGGGAGTCGCCGTGGGGCGCAGGCCGTCCGGGCTGGCACATCGAGTGCTCGGTTATGTCCACCTGCTGCCTGGGCGAGACCTTCGACATTCATGGCGGCGGCAGCGACCTGGAGTTCCCGCACCACGAAAACGAAATCGCCCAGAGCGAAGCCGCCACCGGCAAGACCTACGCCAATGCCTGGATGCACTGCGGCATGATCCGCATCAATGGCGAGAAGATGTCCAAGTCCTTGAACAACTTCTTCACCATCCGCGACGTGCTGGAAAAGTACCACCCGGAAGTGGTGCGTTACCTGCTGGTGTCCAGCCACTACCGCAGCGCCATCAACTACTCGGAAGACAACCTCAAGGATGCCAAGGGCGCCCTGGAGCGGTTCTACCACGCGTTGAAAGGCTTGCCATCCGTGGCGCCGGCCGGCGGCGAAGCGTTCGTGTCGCGGTTCACCGAAGTCATGAACGACGACTTCGGCACCCCCGAAGCCTGTGCGGTGTTGTTCGAAATGGTGCGCGAGATCAACCGCCTGCGCGAGAGCGATCTCGACGCAGCGGCGGGCCTGGCGGCGCGCTTGAAAGAACTGGCGAGCGTATTGGGCGTGTTGCAGATGGAAGCCGACGACTTCCTGCAGGCTGGCGCCGAAGGGCGTGTGGATGCGGCGCAAGTGGATGCGTTGATTCAGGCGCGTTTGGCTGCGCGTGCTAACAAGGACTGGGCGGAATCCGACCGTATCCGTGACCAACTGACCGCAATGGGCGTGGTGTTGGAAGACGGCAAGGGTGGGACAACGTGGCGGTTGGCTGATCAGGCCTGATTGGCAAACGCCGGATGAAAAACGCCCCGACTGGTTCGGGGCGATCGTTCCCAAGCTCCGCGTGGGAATGCATCCCGTGACGCTCTGCGTCACAAGTGCGCAGGATCTGAGACTCGTGTCGCTGGCGGGACGCGGAGCGTCCCAGGCAGCGTTCCCACGCAGAGCGTGGGAGCGATCACGCCGGGGCAAGCCCCTCCCATGGATTAGCCCAATCGATCTCAGATTTATCTCTGAAGTCTACTTTCATTGAGGTTTAGTGTTTTCTCCACCATCAACTGAATCCCTTCCAGCATTCGACAAATTCCCAGAGCCACGCTGCGCGGATTACCGTCGATCTCAAAAGCCAGATGATTTGCCAGCGCTTGAACTGACGCCAGGTCCTCTGAAGCGTTGATCAATAAGGTTTCTGCATCTAATCCTTCGCGCACAGCAAACAGACCTGTTCCGTTACCTGACGGCTCTGGTTTCGAAGATGGGTTCAAATAATGGTTAATCGCTTGATGAGCAGAAACTTGAAACTGGGATGAATCCAGCGGCGGATTTGGACTGTCTTTAATCATGGCGAAGCTCCTAGAGTAGTGGAGTCGCCACCCATCGCTGCGAAACGATTTCAGGGTGGCAGCTGTACGCAGGTTCGCAGACCGGGACTCTAGGCACCCGGCATACCCGAAGGTATCCCGCGCACAGCCGCCATAACATCAGGCATAAAAAAGCGCCCGCTATCTTGTGGTGGACGCTGTGCGTCTAGAGTTTAACCGGGCTGCGAAACCCGGTCGCTGAATTTGCAGCGACCGCCGAAGATTAGGCAGGCATCTTCCGGGCAGCAACCTTAAAACGCTGTCGGAAATTTCCTTGCTGCGTTTACCCACCTGAAGTTTGCAATACCTGTGCTAGGTAGGGGGGCCTTGTACTGACTTTATAGGCGTTACTAGCTGCGTCGTTATAGATCGTCTCGTGGTACTTGCCGTCCTTGAAATGCAAAGCGACGCCATCATCGACCGCGTAGGCGGGTCGTATCCCCTCACGCTGAACAAGCTCGACAAACGACGTTTCCCTTCCTGCTTCTGAGCTGAAATGCGGACACAGTGCTCCTGGCAGCAAGCCCAGGCCGTGAACCAGCTCAAACACTCCCCCTGAATCGGAATGCCCATGCTCGAACCAGCAAATGGCGCCTGCACTGACACCACATAGGACTTTGCCGTTTTCCCAAGCCCTCTTCAGATGGTCCACTACAGCAAATTCGCGCCAGATCGCCAACATGGCGCGGGTATTTCCGCCTGGTACGTAAATAATGTCGGCTTGCTCAAAGAGTGATGAAATATGATTGGCGTTGGAGAAGGGTGAAATGAAAAATGCCAGCGTGGTTACACGGCAGTCAGCGCTTTCATATTTGGCGGTGAAATCGGAAATCTTGATTCGGTCATCGCCATTGGCGGTGGAGATGTAGAGCACAGTAGGGTGCGTTTTGCCTGATGACGCGACGATGTGTTTATCGATACGCGTCATACGCTGCATGTCTTCGGTGGACTCGCCGCCGATAACAATAATGTGCTTAGTCATCCTGACCTCCTGTCCGTCTTGCGCGATATGAGTGTCTGCCGCCGCTATGAAGATTGCATCACTTGATACCGACTTTGAACAAAACCATTGTCCGACTCATGCGTGCCGATATGGCGAAGCTCAAGTTCTCGACCGATCTGGCTGAAGAGTGGGATCCCTTGCCCGAGTAAAACCGGGATACGCGTAATGATCAGCTCATTGACCAGGCCCGCGTCAAGAAACGCCTGGATCGTCTGGCCACCGTCGATATAGAGGTGCTTCATACCGCGTTCGGCTAACGTTGCCACGAGTGAGGTGACGTCTGCTGCCATGACCTCGACCTTGCCCTCCAGATGCGCAGGGATCTGCAGAGGCTGATGGGAGAGTGCAATGACGGGAGTGCCCTCGTAGGGCCAATCCGGAAAGGACAAGACTTTCTCCAGGGTTTTGCGACCCATTACCAGTGCATCGACCGTGGCGATGAAGCGTTCATAGGTCACGCCGTTCAGCTCGGCGGTTTCGTATTCCGGTCGGTGCAACCATTCGATATCACCGTTTGGACGGGCAATAAAGCCGTCGATGCTGGTTGCGATAAAAACGGAACAGTGGATATCCATGGCGAAAACTCCTTTTAGTGCGCTTTGACGCTAATATTCATTTAATCCTCGGGTGCCACAACCGGGCGTCTGAGAAACAGTCTGATGCCCCTTTCTGCCGTGCGAGGATGTATGCGAAGTTGGTTGATCCGTTACCGTTACGCAATCATTTTCTGGATATGCTTCGGTGTTTTCCGTACCTCCCTGGCCGACTGGAATCCGATTCCCTCCGGCTCCATGCGCCCAACCCTGCTGGAAGGCGATGTGGTGCTGGTCAATCGCGTAGCGTATGACCTCAAGGTCCCGCTCACGGATATTTCCCTGGCCCACCTCGATAACCCCCAGCGCGGCGATGTGGTGACGTTTTCGTCACCCAAGGATGGCATGCGCCTGATCAAGCGGATTGTCGGCGTTCCCGGCGACACCCTGGAAATGCGCGATGAAGTGCTGTGGGTCAACGGTACGCCAGCCACCTACAGTGATGCGCAGGACATCAGCGAGCCAATTGTCCCAGGTCATACGGTACCGGGGATCAAGCTGAACGAATTGGCCGCCAACCGCCAGCGTACTGTGCAGTTCATGCCGACGGTGCGGGCGATGCGCAATTTCGCACCAGTGGTGGTGCCGGCCGACAGCTATTTCATGCTGGGGGATAACCGCGATAACAGCGATGACTCGCGATACATCGGCTTTGTGCCACGTCGGCTGTTGATCGGGCGGGCGCATCATGTGCTGGCATCGGCGCAGATCCTGGAGCATTGGATGCCACGCCTGAACAGATTTGGCGCGCCGATCCTGTAGGCGCTGGCTTGCCAGCGATTGCTGTATGTCAGTTGCATCCACCGCGACCGACACGCCGACATCGCCGGCAAGCCGGTTCCTACCGTTCGACGTGTGACGCGGCCCCCTGAATCCAGGCACTTACTTTTTGGTGAGCCCATCACCTTTTTGTGCGTTCTTGTGGGCTGTCCATCTCGTTCTTATCCTGCGGTCTTCGTTTACCCAGGAGTAGGTTTCATGAGTTTTGATCTCGGACTAAAAGGCCTTCGTGCACTGGTCACCGGTGGCACCAAAGGTATTGGCGCGGCCGTGGTGACGGTGTTGCATGAACAGGGCGCGCAGGTGATTTCGGTCGCGCGTTCGGCGGCGGATTCGACGCTTGAAGGCGTGCATTTCATCGCTGCCGACCTGGGCACTGCCGCGGGTTGTGCGAGCGTGACCGAGGCGGTGAAGGATCGGTTTGGTGAGGTGGATATCATCGTCAATGTGCTCGGCGGCTCCAGCGCGCCGGGTGGTGGTTTTGCGGTACTGGACGATGAGCAGTGGGCGAGTGCGCTGGGCCAGAACCTGATGGCGGCGGTGCGGTTGGATCGGGCGTTGTTGCCGGGGATGATCGAGCGTCGGGCAGGGGTGATTATTCATGTCACGTCGATCCAGCGAGAGTTGCCGTTGCCGGAGTCGACCACAGCGTATGCCGCTGCAAAGGCGGCGTTGGCGACGTATAGCAAGAGCCTGTCGAAAGAAGTGACGCCCAAGGGCATTCGGGTGGTACGGGTTTCTCCAGGCTGGGTGGAGACTGACGCGGCGGTGGCGCTGGCGGAGCGTCTGGCGGAGCAGGCGGGGACGGATTACGAGGGCGGCAAGCAGATCATCATGCAGGCGCTCGGCGGCATTCCGCTTGGACGGCCGGCCAAGCCCCAGGAGGTGGCTGACTTGATCGCCTTCCTGGTCTCGCCCCGCGCCGCGTCGATCAGCGGGACCGAGTACGTGATCGATGGCGGTACCGTTCCCACGGTTTAAGTCGTCGGCTTGGCAGCCTGCCATTTGAGCAGGCCATCCAGCACCGGGCACAGGCTCTGGCCCCACTCGGTCATGCGGTATTCCACTTTGGGTGGAACCACCGGATAGACCGTGCGCTGTACCAGCCCATCGGCTTCGAGCTGGCGCAATTGTTGGGCCAGCATCTTCTGCGAGATATCCGGGATCAGCCGCTCAAGGTCCGAATAACGTTGCACCTGGCCGCCGAACAGATGGAACAGGATGATCAGCTTCCACCGCCCGCCAAGCCAGGCGAGGGTGGTTTCGACGTCGGCGGCAGCGGTGGCAGGGGTGTAGGTTTTACTCATCGCATACGTCCTTGGATATTTCGGTCATTTGCCATTTGTTTTGACGCCGCCCGAATCCTGGCTTTAGATAGTCGCCACGACCAAACCCACGATGAAACTGGCGGTGATTCAAATGGATTGTATTTTCTGCAGCATTGTTCAAAAGACCTCCCCAGCGCACATTCTGTGGGAAGACGACCAGCATATGGCGTTTCTTTCGATCTTTCCCAACACACCGGGTTTCAGCGTGGTAATTCCCAAGCAGCACTACGGCAGCTATGCGTTTGCGCAGTCGGATGAGGTGTTGGCCGGGCTCGCGGTCGCGGCGAAGAAAACCGCGCTGCAGATTGATCGGGCGTTTCCGGATGTGGCGCGCACCGGGATGATGCTGGAAGGCTACGGCGTGGATCACCTGCATGCGAAGTTGTTTCCCATGCATGGGACGGGGTCGGACAGTGCGTTCAAACCGATCAGTTCAAAGGTGGACAAGTTTTTTGAAACGTATGAGGGCTACATTTCGTCCCACGATTTTGTGCGGGCGGATGATGTGGAACTGGCGCAATTGGCCGCGCATATCCGATCGCTCGCCTGATGTCCAAACTGTAGGAGTCGGCAAGCCGGCTCCTACAAAGGGTTGCGTCCGCCTCAAGCGTCAGCGGCGGCTGCTGACTTCGGCGGGTACATCATCGCCCGCCATGCGCTTGCGAAACAGCGCGGTGCGCGCCAATAGCAGCGTGGTCACCGGCACCGTGATCGAGAGCAAGATCGGGATCAGCCAGCCGTGCAACACCGGGCCCGACTTGAGCACCGAAAAATAGATAATCGACGCGAGCGCCACACACCAGGCACCCAATGTCGAGGCCAGCGCCGGCGGGTGCATGCGCTGGAAGAAGTCTTTCATGCGCAGCAAGCCAAGCGCGCCGATCAACGCAAACACGCTGCTCAACACCAGCAATACCGCGACGACGATTTCCATCCATAACGGCATCATTCAATCACCTCCCCACGCAGCAGGAATTTGGCCAGGGCAAACGAGCCCACGAAGCCGAACAGCGCAATCAGCAGCGCCGCTTCAAAGTAGGTGTCGCTGGCATATCGAATACCCAGCACCAGCATCATCAGCATCGCCAGGATGTACAGGTAGTCCAGCGCCAGGACCCGGTCCTGGGCCGACGGGCCTTTGAACAGGCGGATCAGGGTCAGCACCATGGCCAGGGAGAACAGGAACAGGCTGAACAGGATCGCATTGGAGAGCAGGGCGCTCATTCGAAGATCTCCATCAGGGGCCGCTCGTAGGTGGTCTTGAAGTGCTCGATAAACGACACTTCATCCTCCAGGTCGAATACGTGCAGCAGCAGGATGCTACGGTCCAGCGCCAGTTCCGACCAGATGGTGCCGGGGACCACGGTGGTGATCATCGACAGGGCGGCGAGGCCGTTGGCGTCGCGCAGGTCCAGGGGGATTTTGACGAAGCGCGAACGCGGTGGGCGTGAGCCGCACACCAGCACGCCCCAGGCCACTTGCAGGTTGGAGACGATCACATCGCGGCCTACCAGGAAAAACAGGCGGATGATCACGCCAGGGCGGCGGATGCGGATCGGCAGCGGGCGCAGCGGCGCCATCAGCAGCGGCGCGAGAACGCCCAGCAGCGCGCCCAGCAGCAGGTTGCCGGGGCTGACGGACAGGTTCAGGACCAGCCACAACAACCACAAGGCCAGGGACAACCACGGCGCAGGGAGCAGGCGTTTCATGGTTGCACCTCCAGCGCGGCGGTCTTGGCTTCGGGGCTGGGGACCGGACGCGTGGCCATCACCGCCATCACGTAGTGTTCCGGGTTGTTCAGGCTCTGGGCAGTGGCCTGGGTGTAGCGCATCAGCGGCTCGGCCTTGAAGGTCAGCAGGATGCTCAGGCCCAGCAGGAAGAAGATCGGCAGGCATTCATAGCGCCGCAGCAGCGGCGAGGGGCGTTCTTCCGGGGTCCAGAAGCGCTGGATACCCAGGCGCGCGAAGGCAATCAGCGAGGCCAGGCCGGACAGGATCAGCAGTGCCACCAAGCCCCACGCAGCCGGCCGGATCGGCGCGTCGGCACTGGCACCCAGGCCGAGCGGGTTGACCAGCGCGCTCAACAGGCTGAATTTGCCGATAAACCCGGACAGCGGCGGCATGCCGATGATCAGCAGCGCGCAGGCCACAAAGCTCAAGCCGAGGAAGGCCATGGTCCAGGGAATCACTTGGCCGATCACGGCCTTCTGCTCATCGTCCAGGTTTACGCCGGGCCGTGGGTGCAGGGATTCCATGGCTTTGGGCAGCGCATCGATTTCCTCATCCAGCGGCAGATCGTTGGCCGAGCGCGAACGCTCGATCAATTCGGCCAGCAGGAACAGCGCACTCAGCGCCAAGGTGGAGCTGACCAGATAGAACAACGCGCCGGCGGTCAGGCTCGGTTGGGCAAAGCCCACCGCCGACAACAGGATCCCCGCCGAGACCAGGATGCTCAGGCTCGCCATGCGCTCCAGCCGCTGCGCCGCCACCATCGCCAGCGCCGCGCAGACGATCGTGGCCATGCCGCCGTACACCAGCCAGTCGCCGCCGAACAACGCCGACGCGCCGGCCTGGCCGGAGAACAGCAGGGTCCACAGGCGCAGCACGGTGTACACGCCGACCTTGGTCATGATCGCGAACATCGCCGCCACCGGCGCACTGGCCGAGGAGTAGGCGGGGGCCAGCCAGAAGTTCAGCGGCCACATGCCGGCCTTGGCCAGGAACGCGGTGGCGAGGATCGCCGCGCCAGCGTGCAGCAGGCCGCGATCGGCTTCGGGCACCAGTGGGATTTTCAGCGCCAGGTCAGCGAAATTCAGCGTGCCGGTGACGCCGTAGATCATCGCCGCGCCAATCAGGAACAGCGACGACGCCAGCAGGTTGATCGCGATGTAATGCAGCCCCGACGACACCCGCGCGCGGCCGGAGCCGTGCAGCATCAAACCGTAGGACGCCGCCAGCAGCACCTCGAAGAACACGAACAGATTGAACAGGTCAGCGGTGAGGAATGCGCCGTACAGGCCCATCATCTGGATCTGGAACAGCGCATGGAAACTCGTACCGGCGCGGTCCCAGCGGGCCATGGCGAACAGCAGCGCACTGACGCCGATGATCCCGGTGAGCACCAGCATCAGCGCCGAGAGTTGATCCACCACCAGCACAATGCCGAACGGCACTTGCCAGTTGCCCGGCAGGTAGACGCCGATCGAGCCGGGGCCGCCTTGCTGCGTCCAGTACAGCAGCAGGATCGCCGTGGCGAGGCCGAGCACGCTGGAGAACAGGTTGATACGCGCCTTGAGCGGCCGACGTTTCTCGCTGAGCATCAGCATCAGGGCGGCGGTCAGCAGCGGCAGCAGGATCGGCGCGACGATCAGTTGGTTCACCCACGTCATTCCTTGGGCTCCCGGCCGTCCACATGGTCGGTGCCGGTCAGGCCCCGCGACGCCAGCAGCACCACCAGAAACAGCGCGGTCATGGCGAAGCTGATCACGATGGCGGTCAGCACCAGGGCCTGCGGCAGCGGATCGGTGTAGTGCAGCAGGTCCTGCGGCACGCCGTCCTTGATGATCGGCTCCTTGCCGATAAACAGGCTGCCCATGCTGAAAATGAACAGGTTGACCCCATAGGACAGCAGGCACAGGCCCATCACCACCTGGAAAGTCCGTGGGCGCAGGATCAACCACACGCCCGAGGCCGCCAGGACCCCAATGGCCATTGCGATGACTTCTTCCATCAGGCGGCTCCTTCGGTTGTGACGACTACTTTGGGCTGGTTGCTCGGTTTATGCGCGCGCACCGACTGGTGTCCGAGGGCGGTGAGCATCAACAGGGTCGAGCCGACCACCATGGCGTACACACCCACATCGAAGAACAACGCGCTGGCGATATGGATATCGCCCAGCACCGGCACGCTCAGGTGCAAAGTGTGAGTGGTGAGGAACGGGTAGCCGAAGAACAGCGCACCCAGCCCGGTAAGGGTGGCCGCGAAGAGGCCGAAGCCCATCCAGCGCATCGGCCGCAGGCTCATCTGCGCCTCGACCCACTGGGTTCCGGCGACCATGTATTGCAGGATAAACGCCACCGACATCACCAGGCCCGCGACAAAGCCGCCGCCCGGTTGGTTGTGGCCGCGCATGAACAGGTAGAACGACACGACCAGGGCGATCGGCAGCAGCAGACGCACCAGCACCGCCGGCACCATCATAAAGCCCAGGGCGGTGTCGCTGGCCTGGCGCGGGTTGACCAGGTCGGTGGCCACGTCCGGCGCCAACTGCCGCTGTTGCGGCGGCAGCTCCATGCTTTCCTTGGACGGGCGGAAACGCCGCAGCAGGGCGTAGACCGTCAGCGCCACGGCGCCGAGCACGGTGATTTCACCGAGGGTATCGAAGCCTCGGAAGTCGACCAGCATCACGTTCACCACATTGCTGCCGCCGCCTTCGGGCAGGGCGCGGCTGAGGTAGAACGAGGAGATATCGTTGGGGGTCTGGCGGGTCAGCATTGCGTAGGACAGCAACGCCATGCCGCCGCCCACTACGCTCGACAGCAGGAAGTCGCGGACCCGGCGGACCCTGGCTCGACGCAAGGTGTTGGGCAGCGGTGAGACCTCTTCGATCCGCCGTGGCAGCCAGCGCAGGCCCAGGAGAATCAGCACGGTGGTCACCACTTCCACCACCAATTGGGTCAGCGCCAGGTCGGGCGCCGAGAACCACACGAAGGTAATGCAAGTCATCAGGCCGCACACGCTGACCATGGTCAGGGCGGCGAGCCGGTGGTACTTGGCTTGCCAGGCGGCGCCCAGGGCACAGGCGATCGCCAGCACCCACAAAGTCACAAACACCACGGAGCCGGGGATTTTCGGGCGGTCGCCCCAGCTAAGGCCGCTGTTAAGTATGGGGATCAGGCCGCCGATCAGCGCCACCACGACCAATAGGAACAACTGCGGTTGCAGGCGCTTGGTGCTGATGCGTTTTTCGACCTTGCGCACGCCGCGCATCATCATCACCAGGCTGCGCTCGAAGCCGCGCTTGCCGTTGAAATAACTGATAACCGGCGGGTACTTGAAACGACCGCGCTTGAGCTGCTTGCGCAGCATCAGGTACAGCACCACACCGCCGGACATGGCCACCAGGCTCATGATCATCGGCGCGTTCCAGCCGTGCCAGATCGCCAGGCTGTACTCGGGCAGCACGCCGCCGACCACCGGCAATGCGGCGGCGGCGAGGATCGAGCCGACCACCTGGGCCGGAAAGATCCCCACCAACAGGCAGGTAAACACCAGCAATTCCACCGGCGCGCGCATCCAGCGCGGTGGTTCGTGCGGGGTATGGGGCAGGTCGACGGGCGGCGGCCCGAAGAACACATCCACGGTAAAGCGCAGCGCATAGGCCACGCTGAACGTGCCGGCGATGGTGGCGATGACCGGCAAGGTGAATTCCACCCATCGGGTCGCTGAGATAAACACCGTTTCGGCGAAGAACATCTCTTTGGACAGGAACCCATTGAGCAACGGCACGCCGGCCATGGACGCGCTGGCCACCATCGCCAGAGTCGCGGTGAACGGAATCAGACGCACCAGGCCACTGAGCTTGCGGATATCACGGGTGCCGCTTTCGTGGTCAATGATGCCGGCGGCCATGAACAGCGAGGCCTTGAAGGTGGCGTGGTTGAGGATATGGAACACGGCGGCCACGGCGGCCAGCGGGCTGTTGAGCCCCAGCAGCAGGGTGATCAGCCCAAGGTGGCTGATGGTGGAGTAGGCCAGCAGGCCCTTGAGGTCGTTTTGAAACATGGCGCAGTAAGCGCCGAGGAGGAGGGTAAGGGCGCCGGCACCGCCGACGATCCAGAACCATTCTTCGCTGCCGGACAGCGACGGCCACAGACGGGCCAGCAGGAACACGCCGGCCTTCACCATCGTTGCCGAATGCAGGTAAGCGGAAACCGGTGTCGGCGCCGCCATGGCGTGGGGCAGCCAGAAGTGGAACGGGAACTGCGCGCTTTTGCTCAAGGCGCCGATCAGCACCAGGGCGAGCATCACCGGGTACAGCGCATGCGCGCGAATCTGCTCGCCGGCGGCCAGCACCTGGTCCAGGTCATAGCTGCCGACGATATGCCCCAGCAGCATCACGCCCGCCAGCAGGCACAGACCGCCTGCGCCGGTGACCATCAGCGCCATATAAGCGCCGCGTCGCGCATCGGCGCGGTGGTGCCAGTAGCCGATCAACAGGAACGAGAACAGGCTGGTCAGTTCCCAGAAAAACACGATCTGGATCAAGTTGCCGGAGATCACCAGGCCCAGCATGGCGCCCATGAACGCCAGGAAAAACGCGAAGAAGCGCGGCACCGGGTCGTCCGGCGACATGTAGTAGCGGGCATACAGCGACACCAATGTGCCGATGCCCAACACCAGCATCGAGAACAGCCAGGCGAAGCCATCCATGCGCAGCACGAAATTCAGCCCGAGGCTGGGCAGCCACATGAATTCTTCATGGATCACGCCACCGTGGGCGATCTGGGGGTAGAGCAGGGCGACTTGAACGCTGCCGATCAGCGCCACCAGGCCGGCCAGCAGGGATTCGGTATTGCGCGCGTTGTGCGGCAGCAGGGCCGCCAGACAGCTGCCGATGAACGGCAGAAGCAGTAGAACTATCAAGGACATAGGCTTCTAATCTGCGGGAGTTTGGGATGCATCATACGTGCCGCTTTCATGATCACCAAACGGCAAGATGTGGCAGGATCCTACAGAGGCAGTAGAAGGCAGCTACAAGCGGCAAGCTGCAAGAGAACAGCCGGCCGCGTATTTTCTACGGCTTGTGGCTGACAGCTTAAACCATCAACCCTGATTTTCCGGTTCAACTTCGGCCTCAGCGTCGACAACGTTCGAGCTGTTCCTTTTCATTTCACTCACAATCACCGCCAGCACAATCAACGCCGCCCCCAGCATCGCTATCGGCGGGAAGCGCTCGCCGGCGATCCGCCCGACCACGCCGGCCCACACCGGTTCGCCCGCATAGATCAACGTGGCCCGGGTCGGCGAAACGCTCTGCTGCGCCCAGTTCATCGCCACCTGGATGACCGCACTGGTCAGGCCCAGGCCCACCGCGCTGAACAGCAGCAACCATGAAAACCCCGGCAGCGCCTCGCCCATCGGCACCACCATCAGGAATGACAACAGCGACGCCGTGGCCAATTGCACCACGGTGACGCGGCGCACATCCACCTGCCCGGCGAACGCACTGATCAGGATGATTTCGGCGGCAATTGCGATGGCGCCGATCAACGTCGCGATCTCTCCGGCGCTGAAATTCAGCGATGCACCCGCCGGGCCGGTCAACAGCATCAACCCGGCAAAGGCCAGCATGATACCCAGGCTTGGCAACAGGCCCGGTCGACGGCCCAGCACCAGCCATTGCAGCAACGGCACGAACGGCACATACAACGCGGTGATAAATGCCGACTGGCTGCTGAGGATGGTTTGCAGGCCGATGGTCTGCAGGCCGTAGCCGAACATGATGGCCACGCCGATAAACACCCCGGCCTTCAATTCGAACACGTTCAGGTCGCGCAGGGTGCGCAGGGAAAAGAACCCCACCACGAGCGCCGCCGCCGCAAAACGCAGGCCCACGAAAAACATCGGCCCGCTGACGCTCATGGCGTGCTGCACCAGCAAGAAGGTGCCGCCCCAGATCATGGTGATAAACACCAGGATGCACTCGGCTTTGCTGAAACGATGGAAACGCGACGGGGAGTTCGAGGAGGTCATGGCGGCTCTGGTCTTGCATAGGAAAGGCACGGACCGCACAATGCGCCGCACGCTGGGCAGTATACTGCGCACACCCACCCATTGAGCAATATAGTGCACAAAGAAAATCCGCAGCGGGCTTCGGTCCTGCAACACGTCAGCCAGAACGTTCGTCGCCTGCGCCACGCCGCCGACCTGAGTCAGGCCGCGAACGTTACGCTTTTTTGGCCTACCTGTTATTTCTGACAGTTGTTACCAGCAGTGAGGTTGTGTCTAATCATCACGACAACGGGTTGGACGAATGCAAGTACGGTGTTTAGTAGTTTTTTGCATAAGTTGATCCCTTGTGAGTATTTCCGCTCAACACAATCGAGGATTCGACCATGAGTAAAAGTAAAGCCGTCACGACGTTCCCAGCCCCCAAATTTGAGGCATTTCAAGACGATATCATTAAACTCTCGGAGGTCGTTCAAAATGCGATCTGCACAGTGGACCAGCACGACTTGATATGGGCAGCCAGCAAGATCTATTTAGTCGTAGGCGGCCACAGTGCGATTGAATATCCTGTCACCGATGCCAATACACAACACCCAATTCCGGTTCCCCGCCACCTGCTCGAACGGTATGAAAATCAAGGCACGATTGATGTTTGGTATTACGTGATATACAGAGGCGTTGAACACCGTGGGAGTTCTGAAAACCTAACAGTGAGCGTCGTAAGCTGAATGGGCAGTTAAATTAAACTGTTTGGGAGTTTGCGTTCCCCGAACAGCTTTATGTTTTTCTGTAACGGATATTAGTCCTGCAACAGCGCAAGCATTAACGGTTCGCCTGATTACTGTGGATGAACACTTTGCCAGTGTGTAAACGATCCGAAACAATCGCCGCCGCCGCAAAGCGCAGACCCACGAAAAATATCGGCCCGCTGACGGTCATGGCATGCTGCACCAGCAAACATACCGCTTCGGATCAGGTTGATAAACACCAGAATAAACTCGGCTTTGCTGATAACGATGGAAATGCCAACGAGGTGGGGCAGTCATGGCGGCTCTGGTCTTGCATAGGAAAGGCACGGACCGCACAATGCGCCGCACGCTGGGCAGTATACTGCGCACACCCACCCATTGAGCAATATAGTGCACAAAGAAAATCCGCAGCGGGCTTCGGTCCTGCAACACGTCAGCCAGAACGTCCGTCGCCTGCGCCACGCCGCCGACCTCAGCCAGACTGCGCTTTCGGAAAAGTCCGGGGTCAGCCGGCGCATGCTGGTGGCCATCGAAGCCGGCGAGAAGAACGTCAGCCTGTCCACCCTCGACCGCGTCGCCGAAGCACTGGATGTGGCGTTCAGCGACTTGATCCAGGCGCCCGATGCGCCCGACCACAGCCGCATCAACGAGCTGGCATGGGCAGGTGGGATTTCCGGCAGCAAGGCGGTTTTGCTCGCCAGGGCTCAAGCCCGGCGCGAAGTCGAGCTGTGGGAAATGCGTCTGGAGCCGGGGGACCGCTACAGCCCCGAGCCGGACCCGGAAGGTTGGAGCGTGCAGGTGTTCGTGTTCGAAGGCAGCTTGACGTTAGTGGTGGGCGAGCAGGAAAACGCCATCAATGCCGGCGAATTCTTCATGTTTCCCAGCCACCAGCCTCATTCTTATCGCAACCCAGAGGGTGTGGCAGTACGATTCGTTAGAAATATAGTGATCTGACGATCACTGTTATTTATGCCTGTCAACTGTCAACTTTCACAGCTTACAATCTTTGGGGAGGGGATTAGAGTCGGTGTTGCCATTCAATAAAGTTGATTCATGCTAATACAATGAATGTTGGGTGGTTTTATCATCTCATGGAGGAAATACTGATGAAATCAAAATACCTACCCAGGGAGCAGCTGTTACCCGCTCCAAGAATTACACCCTCTCATGGCAATATTGTGAAATACAGCGAGGTGACCGGTGGCAACGGTCGGATTGTTATTCCGTCGTATCCAGGAATAGCTGTAGGGCATACGATTGCCTGGAGTGTGAGAGGGAACGGTACTGCATTTTCCTGGTTTGAAGTGGAGACGTTAGCGCCCTCGTATGAGGCTGATTTAAAGTTTGATATCGTATTCGTCGATACGGACTCTGTCGTTGCCAGTTTTTATGTTTGGCATAATGATGAAGTACTGGGTTACTCTGAGGAGAAAGAATATACCGTGGTGAAATGATCGTGGATTGCTATAGGCTCTAGTGGTGCCAATACTCAGGGCCATCGCCCTGAGTATTTAAAGTCGGGTATCGAATGAGTCGGACAACATCGTGGCCGCTTCAAGTACTTACGGCACCATACTATTGGGATAATTTTTTTCTCGGCTTGACCGCCTAGTTCCGCATTTCTTTCGAACATCTGGTTTATTGAAAGTCCCGCTTTAACTCCTATATACCATGCCTCAACGGCAACGCCGCGCGCATGAGCGTGGACCTGAACAACGCCGACGACCCGATGGCTTACCGATTACATCGTGGCCGACGGCTGGCTGGAATCGGCCCAGCAACCCGTGCCGATCAGCGAGCTGTTCTGCCGTGCGGGCTGGTTCGCCAGCCATCAGCCTCATGTCTATCGCAGCGATGGTCACGACGCCGTGCGCTTTGTACGCAACGTGGTCATCTAACTGTTTGCCTGGCAACAGTGGATGCACACTTTGCTGGTTTGAACTGCGCTATGTGGCATTGAAGAACCCGCAACCCGCTGAATTTATTCACGATTAAATTCAGGCACGACTCCTGCAATCCTCCTGGTATTCCCTCGGAGCCTGGAGTCGGCCCATGTCAGCCCACCCTCAACACCCTGCCCATATCATCCGCTCGGATGCCGAAGCCATCGAGGTGGCCACGCACCTGGCTGAACGTTTTGCCGTTGGCGCCAGCGAGCGTGATCGCGAACGCCGCCTGCCCGTGGCCGAACTCGACGAGTTTTCCGCCAGCGGCCTATGGGGCATCACCGTGCCCAAAGCCTACGGGGGCGCAGAAGTGTCCTATGTGACGGTGGCCGAGGTGATCAAGTTGATTTCCGCCGCCGACCCGTCCCTCGGGCAGATCCCGCAGAACCACCTCGGTGTGGTGGACCTGCTGCTGCACACCGCCAGCGAAGAACAAAAGCGCTATTACTTCGGCAAGGTCCTCGAAGGTTATCGTTTCGGCAATGCGTTCTCCGAGGCCAGGAGCAAGAACGCCGGCACCTTTGACACGCAAATCCGCATCGATGGCGACAGCGCGCAGATCAACGGTGAAAAGTTCTACTGCACCGGCGCGCTGTTCGCCCACCTGGTGCCCACCGTCGGCAACAACGAGCATGGCCAGGCCTTGATTGCCTTCGTCGAACGCGACGCGCCCGGTCTTAGCGTCATTGACAGCTGGGACGGTTTCGGCCAGCGCACCACCGCCAGCGGCGGCGTGACCCTGGACGGCGTGACGGTGCCTTTGAGTGCCGTCATACCCGCGCACCTGGCGTTCGACCAGCCCACCGCCAACGGCCCGATCTCGCAGATCATCCAGGCGGCGGTCGACACCGGCATCGCCCTCGCCGCCCTGGAGCAGGCCAAGCTCCACGCCCGTCAGGCTCGCCCGTGGATCGACAGCCAGCAGGATCATGGCTGGCAGGACCCATTCACCATCGCCGCCATCGGCGACCTGGCGTGGCGTGTGCACGGCACCGAAGCCATTCTCGTCAAGGCAGGCCGGGCGGTGGATCTGGCGCTTGCTCAACCCAATGAAGACACCGTCGCCAATGCCTCGTTGATTGTGGCCCAGGCCAAAGTGCTGTCGGCCGAAACCGCCTTGCTCGCCAGCAGCAAACTCTTCGAATTGGCCGGCACCCGCTCGGTGACCGGCAAGCACAACCTCGATCGCTTCTGGCGCAACGCCCGCACCCACACCCTGCACGATCCGGCCCGCTGGAAATACCACCTGATCGGCAATTTCGTGCTCAACGGCGTCAAGCCTGCGCGCCACGCCTGGAACTGAGGAGCCTGACCCATGACCGCACTGACCCTTGCGCGCCAACTGCTGGAACATACCCGTCGGCACATCGAGCGCAGCGATGACCCTTACGTGATCAGCCGCTTCGGCGATCTGCAGATCCGTGTCGACGTGGCCGCCGCCTTGCTCGAACGCGCCGACACCCACCCCGGCCCGGTTGCCCGCGCCGAAGCGCAGATCGCGGCGGCCGAAGCGCTGATCGCCGCCAGCAACGCCGAGTTCGAACTGACCGGCCAACGCAGCGCGCTGCCGTCAACCCTGGATGACCCGCTGCGCCACAAATACCACGTGGTCGGCAACTATCACCTCAACGGAGTGCACTGATGGCCCGTGAAATCCGCCTGAATGCCTTCGACATGAATTGCGTCGGCCACCAATCCCCCGGCCTGTGGGCGCACCCGCGCGACCGGTCGTGGCAGTACAAGGACCTGGAATACTGGACCGATCTGGCGAAGATTCTTGAGCGCGGCAAGTTCGACGGGCTGTTCATCGCCGACGTGCTGGGCATCTACGACGTGTACAACGGCAATGGCGACGCGGCGATTCGCCAGGCCACCCAGGTGCCGGTCAACGATCCGCTGTCGCTGATCGCCCCCATGGCGATGGTCACCGAACACCTGGGGTTCGGCCTGACGGCATCGCTGTCGTTCGAACACCCGTATCCGTTCGCGCGCAGGCTTTCGACCCTCGATCACCTGACCAAGGGCCGTATCGGCTGGAACATCGTCACGTCCTACCTGGAAAGCGGCGCCAAGAACCTCGGCCAGAAAGCCCAGACCGAACACGACGCGCGCTACGACTATGCCGAGGAATACCTCGAGGTTTGCTACAAGCTCTGGGAGGGCAGTTGGGAAGAGGGCGCGGTACTGCGCGACCGCGAGCGCCGGGTTTTCAGCGATCCGAGCAAAATCCATGAGATCCGCCACATCGGCAAGCACTTCCAGGTGCCCGGTATTCACCTGTGCGAGCCGTCGCCGCAGCGCACGCCGGTGCTCTACCAGGCCGGTGCTTCCAGCCGTGGCAAGCAGTTTGCCGCCGAGCAGGCCGAGTGCGTGTTCGTCGCGGCGCCGTCCAAGGTGCTGCTGAAAAAGACCGTCGCTGATATTCGCCGTCGTGCCGCTGAGGCCGGGCGTGATCCGAAGAAAATCCTGATCTTCAACTTGCAGACGGTGATCGTCGATGAGACCGATGCCAAGGCCAAGGCCAAGTTTGACGAGTACAAATCCTACGTCAGCTATGAAGGCGCGATGGCGCTGATCTCCGGCTGGACGGGCATCGATTTCAGCCAGTTCAAACCGGATGAGCCGCTCAAACACGTGCACACCAATGCGATCCAGTCGGCGGTGGAAGCCTTCTCCACGGCCGATCCGAACAAGGTCTGGACGCCCAATGAACTGGCCGACTGGGTCGGTATCGGCGGCTTTGGCCCGCTGTTCGTCGGTGGCCCGCAGACCGTGGCTGACCTGTTGCAGGAATGGGTAGAGGAGACCGACGTGGACGGCTTCAACCTGGCCTATGCGTTGACCCACGAAACCTTTATCGACGCCGTCGAGTGGCTGGTGCCGGAGCTGCAGAAGCGTGGCGTGTACAAGACCGAATACGCCCAGGGTACGTTGCGTGAGAAGTTGTTTGGTGACGGTGCAAGGTTGGGCTCGAACCATCCGGGCGCGAGCTACCGCAATTTATCTGGGATACAAAAAACCAATGTGGGAGGGGGCTTGCCCCCCGATAGCGGTGGGCCAGTTAGAGCACTCGTAACTGACCCAACGCCATCGGGGGCAAGCCCCTCTCCCACAGTTGTCCTGTGTTGATACAAATACTCAAGCCAGCGGACCACCGCACGCATACCCCCCAATAGGAGCAACCCCCTATGAGCGTGCACGAACCCAAGGCTCTCCTGGAACACCTGCGTCACTGGGCACAACTCACGCCGTTGCACATTGCCCTGCGCCACAAGCGTCAGGGACTGTGGCACGCGTGGCGCTGGATCGACACCCTGCGCGATGTAGAACGCCTGGCCGATGGTTTGCGCCAGCAAGGTTTGAGCGAGCAGTCACGGTTGGCACTCAGCGGTGCTTTTGAGCCGAACCTGCTGTTGCTGGCGTTGGCGGCCCAGTCCGTCGGCGCGCAGGTGCTGACGCTGGCCGACAACCTGGAACCCCAGACCTTGGAACAACAGCTATGGCGTATTCGTCCCAGCCACGTCTACGTTCAAGGTCGCCAACCCGATTGGGCGTTTACCCAGCGGTTGGATTTTGCCCAACTGCTCGGCCCGGTTGACCCGGCGCAACATGTGCAGCGTTGGTGGAATTCCACAGCCGAAACCGCGTTGTGGAGTGAAGAGGGCACCCACTGGCAAGGCGGCCTGGCGGTGGTTCTGGAGCAATGGCTGCACAGCGGCCACGGCCTGGCCTTCCCGGAGAGTCCGGCGTCGGCGCGACGTGATCGCAGCGAAGTCGCGCCCACCGGCCTGCTGTTGTCGCCGGCGCGTCTGCAGCAGGTGGCCGACGAGATCGAAACCCGCCTCGCGCCCCACGGCACCTGGCGCCGACGCCTGTGCGAGTGGGCCATCGCCGATCCGCGCAGCGGCCTGCGTCGGTTTCTGAAAAACCGCGTCCGCAGGTTATTGGGCTTTCAGCGTCTGACTTCCATCTGGCAGCCCGTCAAATCCAACGCCGAGCCGACCTGGCTGGCCGAATTCAAACGGAAAAGCGCATGAGCCAGGCCATCCTCCAGGTGCGGGACATCTCGCTGTCGTTCAAAGGCGTCAAGGCGATCAATGGGCTGTCATTCGAGGTGCAGCGCGGCGAGATCTGCGCGTTGATCGGCCCCAACGGTGCCGGCAAAAGCTCGCTGCTCAACGTGCTCAACGGTGTGTATCGCTACGATGCCGGAGAGATCGTTTTTGAAGACCAGCATTTTCAGCGCATCGACCCGTTGGGCGCGGCGCGCCGAGGCATCGGTCGCACCTTTCAGAACAACGCCTTGTTCAAAAAAATGAGCGTGCTCGACAACATCCTCACGGGTTTGTCGCGGCATATGCGCAGCACGTTGATCGAGCAGGCCCTCGGCTTGCCGCGTGCGCGACGCGAAGCCGAGGCGTTTCGCCAGCGTGGCCAAAGCATCCTCGAATTTCTTGAGTTGCAGGCCCACCGCGATGTGCTGGTGGGCAACCTGTCCTACGGCCTGCAAAAGCGCGTGGAATTGGGCCGCGCCTTGATCGCCGGGCCGAGCCTGTTGTTGCTCGACGAGCCCATGGCCGGCATGAACGCCGAGGAAAAACAGGACATGGCGCGCTTCGTCGCCGATGTGAACCGCGACCTCGGCACCACGGTGGTGTTGATCGAACACGACATTGGCGTGGTCATGGGCCTGTCCGACCATGTGGTGGTGCTCGACTACGGGCGCAAGGTCGGCGACGGCACCCCCGCCGAAGTCCAGGCGAACCCCGACGTAATCGCGGCCTACCTGGGAGTCGCACACTGATGACCTTCTTCTTTGAAACCCTGCTCGGCGGCCTGCTCGCCGGTACCCTGTATTCCCTGGTCGCCATCGGCTTCGTGCTGATCTACAAGGCCAGCGGCGTGTTCAATTTCGCCCAGGGCGCGATGCTGCTGTTTGCCGCGCTGACCTTTGTCAGCCTGCATGACCAGGGCGTGCCCTTTGCCCTGGCGTTACTGCTGACGGTCATCGTGATGATTGTCGGCGCGTTGCTTATCGAACGGTTGGTCTTGCGCCCGTTGGTTAACCGTTCGCAAATCACCCTGTTCATGGCCACGCTGGGCCTGTCGTTCATCATCGAAGGCCTGGCCCAGGGCTTGATGGGGTCGCAGGTACGCGCGCTGGACCTGGGCATCGATGATGTGCCGCTGTTTGTCGGCCCGCTGATGCTCAGCCAGTTCGACCTGATCGCCGCCGTCGTGGCCGTGGTGCTGGTAACGGTGCTGGCGCTGCTGTTCAACAAGACCCGCATCGGCGTGTCGCTGCGTGCGGTGGCGGATGACACCACGGCGGCGCTGTCCATCGGTATCCACCTCAACCGTATCTGGCAGATCGTCTGGGCGGTGGCGGGCGTCGTCGGGCTGGTGGCCGGGCTGCTGTGGGGCGCGCGCCAGGGCGTGCAGTTCTCGCTGTCGCTGGTGGTGCTCAAGGCGCTGCCGGTGTTGATCATCGGCGGCTTTACCTCGATTGGCGGGGCGATTGCCGGCGGGCTGATCGTCGGCGCGGCGGAGAACCTTGCCGAGGTGTATATCGGCCCGCTGATCGGCGGCGGCATCACGCCCTGGTTCGCCTATGTACTGGCCCTGGCCTTCCTGTATATGCGCCCCGCCGGCCTGTTCGGCGAGCGCGCCATCGAGCGAGTCTGAAACCATGTCGATTCCTGTTGCTGAACACACCGCACCGTTGCTGCTGATCCAGCGACGTGTGCCCTGGAGCCTGCTCGGCCTGCTGACGTTGGCGTTTATCGTGGTGCCGCTGTGGGGCAATGACTATTGGCTCAATGCGATCCTGATTCCATTTCTGGTGCTTTCACTGGCCGGGCTGGGCCTGAATCTGCTCACCGGTTATACCGGGCAAACCTCGGTCGGCGCCGCCGGGTTCATGGCCGTCGGCGCCTTCGCCACCTATGGTTTTCTGCTGCGCCTGCCTGAGCTGGGCCTGCCGGTGGCGTTGCTCGGCGGCGGGATCATCAGCGCCCTGGTCGGGCTGCTGTTTGGCTTGCCGAGTTCGCGAATCAAAGGCTTCTACCTGATGGTCACCACGTTGGCCGCGCAGTTTTTCCTGGAGTGGCTGTTCGTCAAATTCCCCTGGTTTTACAACTACGGTTCGTCCGGGACCATATCGGCACCGAGGCTGGCGCTGTTGGGTCATGACCTCAACACGCCGTTGGGCCGCTACTGGCTGACCCTGGTCACGGTGCTGCTGTTGACGTGGGCCGCCGTCAACCTGGTGCGCAGCCAGGTGGGCCGCAACTGGATGGCGATCCGCGATATGGACACCGCCGCCGCCGTGGTCGGCATTCCGGTGGCGCGTTACAAGCGCCTGGCGTTTGCGGTCAGTTCGTTCTACCTAGGCATCGCCGGCGCATTGTGGGCGTTTGCCTACCTGGGCACGGCCAGCGCCAGCAGTTTCGATATCAATCGCTCCTTCCAGATCCTGTTCATCATCATTATCGGCGGCATGGGCAGTATCGCCGGCAATTTTGTCGGCGCTGCCTTCATCAGCTTGCTGCCGATCTTCCTCAGCCACGCCGGGCAGGCGCTGCTCGGCGGTGCGGTGGATGCGGGGCAGTTGCAGAACCTGCAGAAAATCATTTTTGGCGTATTGATCATCGTGTTCCTGATCAAGGAACCCGAGGGCTTGATTCGCCTGTTGCACAACCTTCGCGATTGGCTGCGGCAGTGGCCGCTACGTTTCTAACCCTTCTAAAGAGAACCTCCATGCGTGCATCCTTGAAACGTTCCCTGGCCGGCGCTGCCTTTGCGCTGGCGACATTGGCCGCTGCCGTGCCCCAGGCCGTGGCGTCGGCCGAGCAGCAATTCTTCCCCCTGGCGACCTATCGCGTGGGGGCCTACGCCTCCAGCGGCGTGCAGGTGTGGGCCGGGATGATTGACTACCTGCGCTATATCAACGAGGTCGAAGGCGGCATCAACGGCGTGAAGCTGGTGTGGCAGGAATGCGAGACCGAATGGACGGCGGAGAAGGGCATCGAGTGCTACGAGCGCTTCAAGAACGGCCTGGATGGCGCGCCGGTCGCGGTGTACCAGCCTAACGGCGCACCGGCGGCCTATGCGCTCAGCGAAAGGGCAGAGGTGGACAAGATCCCGCTGATCACCCTTGGCTACGGTCGCACCGAAGCCACCGACGGCACGGTGTTCCCGTACAACTTCCCGGTAATGCTGACCTTCTACAGCGAGGCGTCAAGCCTGGTGAATTACATTGCCCAGCGCGAAGGCGGCTTCGACAAACTCAAGGGCAAGAAAATCGCCACGGTCTACCACGACTCGGCCTACGGGCGCGAAACCCTCGGCCCGCTGAAGCTGCTGGCGGAAAAATACGGCTTTGAAAACATCCAGATTCCGGTGGCCGATCCGGGCAACGAACAGTCCGGCCAATGGCGCCAGGTGCGCCAGGCCAACCCGGACTGGGTGTTCCTGCGCACCTGGGGCGTGTCAACCCCGGTGGCGGTGAAAACCGCCGCGCGCTTCGGCTTCCCGGTGGACCACATCATCGGCGATATCTGGGCCAGTTCCAGCGAAGACGTGTTACCGGCCGGCGCCGCCGCCAAGGGTTACCTGGCGCTCACGCCGTACCCGGCCGGGGCCGATTTCGAGATTCACAAGCGCCTCAAGCAATACGTGCTCGATAAAGGCCACAGCGACCTCAAGGACCTGAAGAACTTCGGCAGCGTCTACTACAACTCCGGCCTTGTGAACGCCGCCGTGGCCGTCGAGGCGATTCGCACCGCCCAGGCCAGGTTCGGCAAGCGCCCGCTCAATGGCGAAGAAGGCCGCTGGGGCCTGGAGCACCTGAATATCGATGATGCGCGCTTGAAGGACATGGGCTACCTGGGGCTGATGCAGAACCTCAAGCTGTCGTGCCGCGACCACGAAGGCGGCGGCTCGGCGCGGGTGCAGCAGTGGGACGGCGCCAACTGGACGCTGATCAGCGACTGGATCGCCGCCGACCGCGCGCTGCTGCGTCCGTTGATCGATGAAAAATCCGCGGCGTTCGCCAAGGAAAAAGGCCTGACGCCACGCACCTGCAATGGGGATGAATAAGCCATGAACCAACCTGCCAGCGCGCCGGCGAGCCCGGCGCTGTTGACTGTCAACGATATCGAGGTGGTCTACGACGGCGCGATCCTGGCGGTGGCCGGGGTGTCGCTGAGCGTGCCCAAGGGCGCCATCGTGGCCTTGCTCGGCGCCAATGGCGCGGGCAAGAGCACCACCCTCAAGGCCATCTCCGGACTGGTGCGGGCCGAGCGTGCCGAGGTCAGCCGGGGTGTAATCGAATATGCCGGGGCGGATCTGGCCGGCATCGACCCGAGCCAGCGTGTGCGCCAAGGCATGGTACACGTGCTGGAGGGGCGCCATGTGTTCGGCCAACTGACGGTGGAAGACAACCTGCGCAGCGGCGGCTTTGTGCGGCGCTTGAGCCGCAAGGCCATGGCCCAGGACCTGGAGCGCATCTACACCTGGTTCCCAAGGCTCAAGACCAAGCGCCACACCCGCGCCGGGCTGACCTCCGGCGGCGAGCAGCAAATGGTCGCCATCGGCCGAGCGTTGATGACCCGTCCTACTTTGGTACTGCTCGACGAGCCGTCCATGGGTTTGGCGCCTATGATCGTGCAGGAGATCTTCGAGATCATTGCGCAGCTCAACCGCGAGCAGCAGGTGAGCTTCCTGATCGCCGAGCAGAACATCAACGTCGCGCTCACCTATGCGGCCCACGGCTATGTGCTGGATACTGGCCGCGTGGCGTTGAGCGGCAACGCCGCTGACCTGCTGGCGCGCGGCGACCTGCATGACATCTACCTGGGTAAACAGTAAGGGCGAACCTGCATGACGCAATCCACCCGCAACGCTGATGTGCTGATCATCGGCGGCGGCCTGAGCGGCACGATGTTGGCCGTGCAATTGCTGCGCCTGCCGGGCCGGCGCCGCATCCTGGTGATCGAACCGCGCGCCGAACTGGGCCGGGGCGAAGCCTACAGTGCGGTCGAGTTGGGCCACACCCTCAACGGCAACGCCGCGCGCATGAGCGTCGAGCCGGACAACCCCGACGACCTCACGCAGTGGCTCACCGATCACATCGCAGCCGGCGGTTGGCCGGAGTCGGCCGAGCAGCCGGTGCCGATCAGCGAACTTTTTCCGCCGCGCGGGCTGTTTGGTGTGTATGCGCAGCAGCGGCTGGCGGAAGCACAGGCACGTTCGGCGTCCACGGTGGAGCATGTCAGGGCCGAAGTGGTCGACGTGCAAGTGGAGGCGGATTCAACCCTGCTGACCCTCGATAACGGCCAGCAAGTGCGCGGCGCCTGTGCGGTATTGGCCACCGGTATGTTCCCGGCGGCGCGCACGCCACAAACCGAGTCGAGCGGTTTGAACGCGGCGGCGCTGGACCCTTGGGACGTACACGCCATGACTGAACTTGACCCGCATTCGACGGTGCTGATCATCGGCTCGGGGCTGACCATGGTCGATGCCGTGGTGTCCCTGGAACAGGCTGGCCATCGTGGACCCATCAAGGTGTTTTCGCGCCATGGCCTGCTGCCTCATGTGCGCCGCCAGCCACCGAGCTGGGTGGATTTCCTCGGCGAAGACCACAGCCTGCGCAGCCCCCGGCTGTTGCTTCGCGAAGTACGACGTCAATGTCGGATTGCAACGACGCAGGGCATTGATTGGCAGGCGCCGCTGGACACGGTGCGCGTGCATATCGGCCGGTTGTGGAGCCAGGCCAGTGAGCGTGAAAAGCGCCAGTTCGTGCGGCATGTGCGGCCGTGGTGGGAAAGCCATCACCACCGCTCGCCGCCGTTGAGTGCGCAGTTGCTGGCGCGGTTGCACGAGGAGGGGCGGTTGCGCGTTCGCGCGGCGTCGTTCAAGGGGTTGGCGCCTGCGGGGGAGGGCGTGACGATCCGTTTGCGCTATCGCGGTGAGCAAGCGCTGACCCAGGTGTCGGGCGCGGCCCTGATCAACTCCAGCGGCATCGAATACGACTGGCGCCGCGTGGCCCGGCCGTTGCCGCAGCAGTTGCTCAAGCGCGGGCTGATCCAGCCTGGGCCGTTGGCGTTGGGGATCGCGGCGGACACGGCCGGTGCAGTGCTGGATGCCCAGGGCCAGGTCAGCGCGCGACTGTTCGCCATGGGCCCGCCGTTGCGCGGGATGTGGTGGGAGAGTACTGCGGTAACGGATGTGGCGCTGCAAGCCAAAGCATTGGCCTCGAAGCTGGCAGAGGTCTAAAAGAAGCTGACAGAGGACTTAGTGTGGGAGGGGGCAAGCCCACCCATATGGTGATCGTCCCCACGCTCTGCGTGGGAATGCCGCCTGGGGCGCTCCGCGTCCCGCCAGGCGCTGCAAGTTCTGGCTATTGCGCACAGGTGACGCAGAGCGTCACGGGCTGCATGCCCACGCGGGAGCGTGGGAACGATCTTGGACCGAGTTGATCGTTCCCCCGCTCTGTGTGGGAACGCCGCCTGGGACGCTCCGCGTCCCGCCAGGCGCTGCAAGTTCTGGCTATTGCGCACAGGTGACGCGGAGCGTCACGGGCTGCATGCCCACGCGGGAGCGTGGGAACGATCTTGGACCGAGTTGATCGTTCCCACGCTCTGAACTGACCCCACAAAGTTGGACGATTTTCTATCTATGCCTGAGCGGCCTGAATTCTGTATTCAACAGGACTCAGGCCGTTTAGCTTCAGTCTGATACGCGAGTGATTGTAATACTGGATGTACTCGTCGATGCCTGCGTGAAGCTCATCCAGGTCGTTAAATTTTTTCAGATAAAAAAATTCGGACTTCAGTGTGCCGAAGAAACTCTCCATGGCCGCGTTGTCATAGCAGTTACCCTTGCGCGACATGCTCGGCGTAACGGAGCATTTTTTGAGAGCCCGCAGGTAAATGGGCATTCGATACTGCCAGCCCTGGTCTGAGTGCAAAACCGGTTTTTCATGCGGCTGAAGCCGCTTGAATGCACCTTTGAGCATCTTCCCGACCATATCGAACAACGGTCTTCTGGCAACCTCGTAGGAAATGATTTCGCCGTTGTACAGATCCAAAACGGGAGACAGATAAAGCTTCTGACCTCCAACTTTGAACTCTGTAACGTCGGTTACCCACTTTTGATTGGGTGACGGAGCTTCGAACTCACGCTTCAAAAGATTAGGCGCTGCCTTGCCTACCTCTCCCTTGTAGGCCCGGTATTTCTTCACCCGCACCAAGCTCTTGAGCTGAAGCTGCGCCATCAGTCGCTGAACAGTCTTGTGATTGACGAGATGACCAGCGCTCCGTACAGCAGCCGTTATGCGGCGATAGCCATACCGGCCCTTGTGCTCGTCGAACGTCGAGCGAATCTTGTCTTTCAGCTCTGCGTACTTATCAGCCGCTTGCAGCGCCTTTTGCTGATAGTAAAAGGTGCTGCGTGCCAAACCGGCAAATTTCAGCAGGCTTTCGAGAGAATGCAGCGGCCTCAGTCCTATTACGATTTGCGCTTTTTCTGCTGCGCTATTCGTTTCTTCTCCTGAACCAAGGCATCGAGCTTTTTTAGGTAGTCGTTTTCCATCCGCAACTGCTTCACCTCGGCAAGCAAATCATCGCGTGAGCGTGATTCGTCATCGGTTGAGCTGGGTTGAACAGGAGGAATGGTGGTCGGCATTTTTTTCGGACGTCCGGCTCTATTAGGCTGCTTGGTAAGGGCATCAAAACCGCCCTCATCAAAGCGGCGTTCCCAGAGGCCGATGATGTCGAACTTACGGATGTCGAACAAGGCCGCCGTCTGCCGATAGGACAGCTGTTCCTCACGCATACGGTTCAAAACAGACAGTTTGAAGTCGTTGCTATAGCGCTGCAGCTTTTTCTCTTTAAGCCCAGCAACGCCATGCACTTGATAGGCCGCGACCCACTGACGAAGGGATGAAAAGTCCACATTGTGACGGTGTGCAACATCCCTCAAACCCGCGCTACCGGAACAATAGTCCTGCACGGCTGCGAGTTTTGCTTGCTCTGTGTACTTACCCATGACGCCCCCAAAGGTTGTGTCCAACCTTTGGGGGTCAGTTCACTCTGCGTGGGAACGCCGCCTGGGACGCTCCGCGTCCCGCCAGGTTCTGCAAGTTCTGGCTATTACGCACAGGTGACGCAGAGCGTCACGGGCTGCATGCCCACGCGGGAGCGTGGGAATGATTTTGAAAAGCACTGGCTTCGAAGCTGACGCCAGGATCTCCATTTATCTTGAGATTTTCACAAAGCCGGGCTTCAGGCCGAACACCTCCACCCCTTGCGCCGTCGACTGCCCGGTGGTCACCTTCACCCGCTCCACCGGTTTATCCATCGCCTCGCGGTACGCCACCGTCATGTCCGGCTCAATCGCCTGGCTGGGAATCACGATCGCCTGGGCATTGTTGTAAGTGACGATGGTCAGCCGCGCACTCATCCCCAACCGCACTCGCTGCAGCTGCTCTGGGGTGAGTTTGGGAATCGACAATGTCACCGCAAACTGCGCGCTGCCTTGACTGTCGCTGGCGATGGCCAAGCCGCTGACCACGCTGACGGAACCCTTCAGTCGTTCGCCATCAAAACCATCGCCCATGACTTCCACCGCCTGGCCCTGATGCAATTGGTTGATGTCCAGCTCCGAAACCTTGGCGACGATTTTCAGTCGCTCGATATTGGCCAGCCCAAACAACACCTGGCCCTGGCTGACCTTGCTGCCGGCCTGGATAGGCACGTTGTTAGTGGCGCCGCCCTGGGGGGAATTATTACCGGGCGCGGGCACCACGATGCCGGAAAACGGCGCCTTGACTTCCTGGCCTTCGAGCAACGTGCGCAGGGCCTCATATTTCACCGTGGCGTTGGTCAGCTCCATGTCGGCGATCTGGCGGTACTCGCCCTTGCCCTGATCAAGCGCCTGCTGCAGTTCACTGCGTGCGGAGGCGAGGTCCAACTGCTGCTGCTGGGCCTGTTGGCGCAGGTCGTCCAGCTCATTACGCGGGATGATGCCGCGCTTGAACAGGTTTTCGCTCTCGGTGAGTTTGCGCTGAGTGTTGCCGGCGCTCATCTCGGCGGTGCGCAGGCTGCGGCGCGCACGGCTGACCGCCGGGCTGCTGTCCCAGTCCTGCATTTCCTGGACGGTGCGCCGGGCCTTGAGTTGGGCGGAGAGGGCGTCGCGCAATTGCACTTCCAGGGTGGCCGGGTCCATGCGCAGCAGCACCTGGCCGGCCTCGACCCGCTGGCCTTGCTCGACCAGATTGGCCTGCACGTTGCCGTCGAAGGGCGCGGCGAGGATGAGCGTGGTATCGGGCTCGATCTTGCCCACCAGGCCGATCTGGTGCACCAGCGCATCCGGCTTGATCGGCAACCATTGTTCGGCGGTATCGGTGGGGGCGGACGCCGGGCTGCGCAGGGCCAGTCCCGCGGCGCCCAATAACAGGATCAGCAGCCCACCCAACAGGCGTTTTCGATTAGTAGTCATTGAGGGCGATTTCCCAACTTTCCAGCGTCATGCCCAGGGTCAGATCGAGCTGGGTCTGGGCGTTCAGATAAGCAATCAGCGCATTGAGCTGCGCGTTTTCGGCGTTGCGCAGGTCGGTCTCGAAGCTCAACACCTGGAAGTTGGTGGATCGGCCGGCGCTGAGTTTTTCCCGTTCGATCTCGATCTTGCGCCGCGACAACTCGACGGCGCGCTGGGCGATCTCATACTGGCGCCAGCGTGTGCCGAGGTCACGCACGACGTCATTGACGCTGCGCTCCAGTTCCTGGCGGGCGTCAGTGATGCGCACCTGCTGGTCCTCCACGTTCACCCGCGCACGCACCTCGGCCTGGCGCGTGCTGATATCACCGATGGGAATCTGCACCTGCACCCCGGCGTAGCTGTCCCAGGTGCGGTTGTTGCTGCTGCCGGCCTCGTTATTGTAGGTGTCGCGTATCTGGTTCGCGCCGGCGACCAGGTCCACTTGCCAGCGCCCGGAGTCCTTGGCGATCACCAAGTTGAGGTCGGCCTGCTGGCTGCCGAGCAGGGCGGCGAGGTATTCCGGTTGCTGGGTCTGCGCCAGGTTGAAGGCCTGGCGCTGGTCGATCTGCATCGGCCTGGCCTCCAGGGCTTCGGTGGCGCGAATCGGCGTGGACAGGTCCAGGGCCAGCAGGCGCAGCAGCGCCAGGCGGTTGGTGTCCAGTTGATTCTGCGCTTCTTCGACGCCCAATTGCTGGGTGGCGATATCGGCTTCGGTCTGCACGATTTCGAACTCGGCCATGCGCCCGGCGCTGATCAATGCCTTGTTCACTTCCAGCAATGTGCCGGAGCGCTTGAGGGCGTCCTGGACGATGCTCAGTTGCTCCTGGGCGCGCAGCAGTTCGCGGTAGGTGGCGATGATCTGGCTGATGGTCTGCGCCACGGTCGCCTTGAGGTTCAGGCGGTTGGCCTGTTCCGACAGGCGCGACAGGCGCAGTGGTGCGGTGGTGGCATCCCAGCCGGCGCCGCGCATCAGCGGCTGGATGATCGCCAGGTCCAGGCCATCGCTGCGGTAGCGTCCGGCGCGGTCGGCGTTGTTCAGTTGCTGGGTCCAGGCCATGCTCAGGCGCGTGCCGTATTCGCCGAGCAGGCTGGTGGACGGCGCCACATTGGCGTTGCGCGCGTTATCCACCGATCCGCGGCTGCTGCGGTAATAACTGTTGAGGGTGAGCTTGGGGTTGAACACATCCTCGGCGACCCGCAGGTCGAACTTCTGCGCCACCCGCTGCAGGTACGCGCTGCGGATCGCCGGGTTGTTGCGCAGGCCCAGGTACACCGCGTCGCCCAGGGTCAGGCTGGTCACCTGTGCATTCAGCGATACCCCTCGGTCATAGCCGCTGCGGGTGGTGCTCGGCGCCGAGGGTTTGATGACCACATCCGCCGCCACGCCGGGCAGGCTCACCAAAGCGAGCCACAGCAGCCATTTACTCATCGCGCAGCGCCTCCACCGGTTGCAACCGCGAGGCCGAGACCGCCGGGTAGATGCCGAAGAACAAACCCACCAGCAAGGTGCTGCCCACCCCCAGCGGCAGGGCGGCGGCGGCCAGGGCGAAGGTCCAGCCTGAGAGCCAGGCGTAGAGCCACGCAGCCGTCATGCCGAGCACCGCGCCGCACAGGGCGCCGACGGCGGTGAGGGTGACCGCTTCAAGTAAAAACAGGTTGCGGATGTCTCGCTGCCGGGCGCCCAGCGCCATGCGAATGCCGATTTCGCGGCGCCGCTCCGAGACGTTCATCAGCATCACGTTCATCACCCCCACGCCACCCCCCACCAGAGAGATTGCGCCCAGGGCCAACAGCAGGTACGCGAACGTGCGGCTCTGGCGGGTCATGCCATCAATCATCTGCTGGGGTACCTGAATGTCGACATCATGGTCGACGAGCTGCGGTGTCAGGGCCGCTGCGGTATCGCGGGCGATGCGCTCCATGTCTTCGCCGGGCGCCGCGCGGATGATCACGTTGCCGACCTGCGGAGCAGCGTAGATGCGGCGCATGCCTTCGGCGGGCATGAACAGCGATTCGTTGGCCTGCACCGGCATCAGCATCGCGCGCGGTTGCCGGTGCAGCAGACCCACCACCAGGAACAGGTAATCGTTGATGCGCACGCGGTCGCCCAGTTGCAGCGGATCGCCCGGCGCACTGAGGGCCTGGGCGATGTCGGCGCCGATCACGGCATAGGTTTCGTTGACGTCGAACCCGGACAGAAAGCGCCCCTGCTGCAACGCCAGGCGCATGGCCTGCTCGATGCCTGGGGTGCTGCCGACCAGATTGGCGTTGACGCTGCGCCCGTGGAACACGATGGGGCCGCTGAACAGGCTGAGCGCGCCGATGTGGGCGATGCCCGGAACGGCCCGGCGCACGGCGTCCAGGTCCAGGCGCGTGCGCATCGGCACGTTGCTGGCACCCTTGGGGGGGAACTGCGCCACCAGGGTGTCGGTGCCCATGTCCTTGAAGATCATCGCCGCATCTACCGAGGCGTTGTGGCCGATATTGATCAGCGCCACGACCGATGAACTGCCGATCACAATGCCCAGCAGGGCGAGGATCGAGCGCTTGCCCAGGGTGCGCAGGCTGACGAAGGCTTCATGCAACAGTTGGCTGAGGCTTTGCTCTACCCGCAGGCTCATGGGCGCGGGGCCTCGTGCACCACGCCGTTGCGCACCAGGATCCTGCGTTCCAGGCGTTCGGCGATGTGCGGGTCGTGGGTGACGATGATCAGCGTCACCTGTTGCTCGCGATTGAGCGCCAGCAGCAGGTCCATGATGTCCTGGGCGGTGCTGCTGTCGAGGTTGCCGGTGGGTTCGTCGGCGAGGATCACCGACGGGTTGCCGACCAACGCACGGGCGATGGCCACGCGTTGGCGCTGGCCGCCGGAGAGGTCGGCGGGACGATGATGGGCGCGTTCGCCCAGGCCCACCTGATCGAGCATGCGCAGCGCCTGTTCCACCGAGTCGTGGCGCGACACGCCGCGATAGCTCAGGGGCAGGGCGACGTTATCCAGCGCGCTGAGGCGCGGCAGCAGGTTGAAACTCTGGAACACGAAACCGATCTGGCGGTTGCGGATCGCGGCCAACTCGTCGGGGCTGGCGCTGAAAATATCGTGGCCGGCGAAGTGGTACTGGCCGCAGTTGGGCAGGTCCAGCAAGCCGAGAATATTGAGCAGGGTACTTTTGCCGGAGCCGGACGCGCCGAGAATGCCGCAGCTGTCGCCGCGATCGATGGACAGGCACACGTCGTTGAGAATCGACAGCGCCTGCCCGGCCAGTTGATAGCGTTTGCCGATGCCTTGCAGGGAAATCAACCCAGGGCGGGCGTGGATGTCGGTCATGGTCGCGGCGCCTTCAGTCTCGCCGCTGTCGTCATTCCCCTGGTAAAGCGTTGAAACAAGTTCGGGAGCCAACGGTACGCGTCACGGACTGGTTTTATTTCTTGTTTTTAAAATATTGTTTGAATACTAACCGCGTTCCCTGCGCTTCGCCAGCCGCGATGGGAGAGCGTTTTTACCCTTTGAAATGATTGTTTTCGCCGGCGTCCATGCGTGGACGAAATACCGGTATCCAATGGCAAGCGGCCGTGCAGCAAGGCTTTGACCTCTATCGTGGTGCTTCACTACTTGCTTTCGCAGGGCCGCCCCGGTATAAAAAATCAAATTATTTTTTAAAACAATATTTCCGTGAGATCCCCATGGTCGCGAAGAAACTCAGCGCTCCAAACGTTACCAAGACTCGCTTGCTGGATGCGACAGAGGCTCTCTTCATCAAGTACGGATACGACGCGGTTTTGTTGCGGCAGATTACCGAGCGCGCCCAAGTCAACCTGGCGGCCGTGAACTATCACTTCGGGGACAAGGACTCCCTGATGAAGACCCTGTTGATGCAACGCCTGGAGCCCCTCAACGAACAGCGCCTGGAACTGCTGGCGCGCTGCGAAGCCGAGTCCGATGGCCCGCTCGATTGCGACACGCTGCTGGGTGTGTTGTTCGCCCCGGCCATGGGCCTGGAGCGCAGCGACCCGGCAAGTGGGGAAGGGCGCTCATTTATTCGTTTCCTTGGGCGCGTCTACAGCGATACGTCGCCATTTATCCAGGAATACCTCAAGGTGCATTACCAGCCGGTATTCCAGCGCTTCTTCGAAGCATTCGCCCTGGCTTTGCCGGATCTGCCGCGCAACGAACTGGGGGTGCGCCTGCAATTTGCCCTCAAGGCGATCTCTGGGGTGATGGCCGGCACCGAGCTGCGACTGCTGATGAACTCCATGAGTCTCGGCCGCCCGGCGACGGATGCAGAAGTGATGGCCAAGCTGATTACGCTGGTCTCGGCCGCCATTCGCGTGCCGCAACAAAGCCCGGAGGCGCAAACCGCGTTGGCGAAGGTGCTGGATACCCAGCGGGCCATTCGTGAACAGGCAAGTGCCCCCGCCCTGAAAGCCTCGCGTTGACCACCCGGATTTCTCCAGACAAAAAAAAGCCCGCTGGGGCGGCGGGCTTGATATGCAGCATTTGTAACGGATGAGGCTTCACACTACGGCTGGGGATGTGAATAAAACGTGAAAAAAATGTAAGCATTCGTGTAAATGCGCATGCTACGGGTTGATGGCACTTTGCCTAGAAAGCGGAGGGTATTTAACCGTTCGTCGTCACTGTCAATTCTGACAGGTAGACGCTCTTCTGGATCGGTTGTTTGATCAAGTCTCGCGCATGCCCTGACCGCATGCGGTTCATCGAGGAGCTCAATCATGTCGAACGACACCGTTTCCGCTGGACCCACCTCTGCAGATCCACCCCTTAGCCCGTCCGGGGTGAGACTGCAACCCGTACGGCGTGAACCTCCCGTGCCAAAGGAATCACCTACGCGTCCAGGCGTGACGATTATCGAAGACCTGGACTCACCCTACACATCCCCTCGCAGGGTTAGGCCTGTGGCCGGCGCCGCGTATGGCCTGGGTATAGTTCATGTTGTAGAGGGGGTGAATTTCGTATTTGAACGCTGGGCGCGTCTCAGTGAGGGCGATGAGTATCGCATTTGGATGAATGGCGTACTGTTTGCGTCAAAACGCATAGCGCGGGATGATCTGACAAGGCAGCGTTTTTTTATAATATTCCCCGCCCCCAGATACCGTTGGGTTTTATACCTGATGTATATGGAGAAGTAATCAGAGTGGGCTCGGTCATACCGAGCACCTCTCCCCCTCAAATTGTTTTTATCAAGGACACCCGGCCAGGTGGGGTCGATGACCGTCCTCACGAACCCTGGCACTCAAAATTGATCTTGACGCTGTCAGCCACGTTAATCGGCGCCAATACGCCTGTCGTAGCAAAGATCAAAGCCTGGGATAACATGCGGGTCAACGATCTGGTGATGTTCTATTGGGGGGGCACCCGTTACGACGTGCCACCTATCACACAGGATCAGGTGGGGCAGGATTTGGAGTTTCAGATCGATCCGGATTTCCTGGCATTGGTCGGCAGCGGTCACTATGTTGTGCAGTTCTACCTGTATGACGAGGTACGTAATCGCTCTGGAGAGGAGCAGCCTTGGTCGAAACTGGTGCAAGTGAACGTAGATCTGGATCTACATTTCCTGCCAAAACCAACGGTCATTCAGAATTTTCTGGAGATAACTTCCGCGATAGAAGGCGACATGGTGCATTTGAAGCCTGTGACTGTGGAAGTGGAAGTCAGGCGTGGGGGCCAGTTCGTCGTCGGCGATCATATTCGTCTGATAATAGAAGGCGAGACTGCTGACGGGGTACATGTCTATCAGACTCTACGACAACGCGTTGACAGAATCCCTAAATATTATCTATTTTCTGTCCGTAATGAGTGGATCAGGTCGCTTGTCCAATCAACCGTGACGTTTTCTTATGTGCGGGAACGCGATGGAGAGGATGATCTGCCCTCCGAAAACAATAACGTCGGGGTTTACGGAACCCGTTTTCAATTGCCCCGCCCAAGTGTTCTGCAAGCCGTTGGCCCCTTTATTCCACCGGATCTTGCATTTATGACGGCTGCAATGCCGGATTACCAACCACCTGGTACCTTGAGCGATCTGCTGAAGGTCGTCCTCAGTGGCAAGTACATTGACGGTTCCGTCGAGTCGGTCGAGTCGGAACGGTTCGCGGGTAATCACCCACGCTTCCGAGATTTCCGCAATAGCGAGTACATGCGTCTGGACGGCTTGGACGAGACTAACGTCCATTACTTCGTGACTGACGTGAACGGTGTGCGGGAGTCGGAGCGTGCCTGGGTGCAGATCGGCCGTCCGCCCAGGACGCTATTGCCACCCTTCATTCAGGAGGCGATCAATGGCAACGTGGATCTAGTCGATGTAGGTACCTACGGCACCCTGGAGTTGTTTGCGGAGTTCGAGGCTGGTGACAAACTGACCGTCCAATACACGGGGTCCCTCACGGGCAACCATTGGTTTGACTACGATTTGTTTTTTAACGCTAGTAATTTGGTGTTGGACATCCCCAAGGACCTTTTCAGCGGCAATCTGGATGGCACGCTCACCGTCAGTTACTGGATTGACCGCTTCGACGTATTTGAGTTTTCTGAAGAGCTGGTGGTGACCGTTGGGACCAAATTGGGCAGGTTATATTTGCCTCAAGTGCTGGAAGCCACCACAGAACCTGATGAGCTTGCCCCAGCAGATGTATGGCCACGGGGCGCGACTGTTCGGGTCAGGTATGATTTCATAAAACGCACTGATCAGGTCGAAGTTCAGTGGGAAGGGCTTGGAGGGCTAGGCAGCCATTTTGAAGTCAAGCAAGACCAGAGTGGCGACTACATCGATTTTACGATTCCGACCGAGGTGATTGGTTTTAACATTCATCCCCTCGGGCGTGATATCGACGTCTCGTTTAATGTCATTCGTAACGGCCATTCGACCCCATCCGAAAAGTTGACCCTGCGTTTGCTTACGCTGCACAGTCCGCCCAGCCCAGTGATCGACAGCATCGGCGACAGCGCAGTGCTGGAGATCCCTCTGCTTTCCAACTTGGACAGGACGCGCGTGCAGCCCTGGATGTATGCGCACGTGGACCAGCGTATGTGGTTGAGTTATGAAGGCACCTTCCACATTGACGACGAGCATTTTGAACACGAGGATCTTCGGGCACGCATTGTGAATGCCACAGAAGTGATGACCGGTATCGCAAGTTTTACCCCGGTGTCGCAGCTTCGCGAACTCAAAGACTGGTCGCCATTGTTTATCCGTTTCTGGGTGACGTTCAATAACAGCAACGATATCAACGATGCGGTGTTGTTTGATGTCAGGCATCACATGATTCAGAGGGAAGTCAACGTCTTTCCGCATCCTGAAATCAATCTGTCCACGCCTGCGGAAGGCGAAGTCGTGTCGATTGAACCGCTTGTGTCGAAAGACAATTGCCAGGTTGTAGTACGTTATCCGAACATGAACCTCAACGGCGTGGACAGGATTAAGCTTGATTGGATACATCCGAATCCACATGTCGAACTTCCGGATTTGCCACCCCAGGATGGGCTGGATGGCGGTGAGGTCAGGTTCCACATCAGCAATGAATTTCTCGGCACCAGTGCTGGCCGCACAATCAACCTGCATTACTCCGTAGTGCTAGGCAGGGGTGGGGCAGGGAATTCCGAGCTGCAGACGGTCGAAGTCAAAGACATTCAGCCCGCCGACTTGCCGAGGGTGTTGATCAACAACGTGGCCAATGGCGGCAGCTTCAATCCGCCGGATCTGCCGGGCGATCCCATTGCGGCTTGCCCTAAGTGGGAACTGAGCGTTACGGGGCAGCGTGTCTGGATGAGAGTTACCACTTCCGCAGTTGGGATTGCGCCGTTGGAGTTGTTGACGAACCATCCGATTACGGCCATAGAGCAAGCCAACGGTTTGGCGAATATCCGGGTCAGCCGCGCCTGGTTGTTGAGTTTGCCCGACAATGCGTCGTTCACGGTGCATACGAAGGTCACGTTTGACGGCAGCGAAGATGAGTTTTTGGCAACACCTTTCTTGGAGACCCAGTACCGCATTTCGCTGGTTAGGCCGCTGAACTTCGACGGGACCAACTCCACTCTCTGGGGGCGTACTTACATCATCCCCGGTAGCCCGAACGTTTTGCCAGCCTTTAACAGTGGCAATTCTATCCGGCGCACCCCTACCGGCGGCACGCCCGGTTACTTCTACACTTCAAGCAATACGGGTGTAGCTGTTGTGGACTCAACGGGTCTTGTCACTGTTCGCGGCAACGGTTCTGCGAAGATTACGGTGCGCGACTCTTCTGTGCCGTCGCAAACACGCAGCTATGTCGTGTCTGTCGGAGGGGTGGTGTTGTGTTATGGCCTGGGCGCTGGTACCAAGACTGACATCGACACGAGGGCGAGGAATCAAGGTTTGCGCGTGGCCTCGCTGGGTGAGCTGCGCGAGTTGAGTGCTGCTTATGGACATCGTTGGCCAATGGGCAATGCGCCGTACTGGTCCAGTACTTATTCGCATAACTTCTTATTCTTCAACTATTGGTGGGCGAGAAACATAAACACGGGTGGGGAGGGGAATTACAAACAGTGGATAGGTAACCAATTGTTGGGGGTAGGCCTAAGGTAACAGTTCACCCAGGCCATTAACGGGGCAGCCTGTTTCATCTCAGGCTGTCCCGTTTTTTATAACGGCTCGTTCATATTCTCCAGGCCGGTGAAGTCTTCGCCAACCGTTGACGCATGTGCTCAATGTTTGCCGCCAATTGCCGCGTCAGTAATCTGTAGCCATCCAGCGCATTTTGAACCGAGGCCTCCAACACCGGTTCAACGGGAGACGGTCCTCCGGAACGTTCAAGACGCTGTATTGCCCCCGACCTCAACGCCCGCGCCATCCCCACCAACTGCACCCGAATCTGCCGATGCTCGGCCTTGAGCATCACCTGCATCCGCGCCATCGCCTGTTCATCGCGAGGGTCGGGCCGGGTATTGCCAAGGATCTCCAGCGTGCTGATGCACAGGCGCAAATGCCGTTGGATCGCGTCCAGCTCAGTCATGGAAATGCGCACTTCTTTGGACACCGACGGCATCAGCGAGCGCAATTGCAGCATCGCCGCGTTCAGGCGGTTGAGCAGTTTGAGGTGTTCGTCGTCGGTGACCGACTGGCCGTTGATGATCCGGCTGTAGATCTGCGCGCAGTCGCGCAACGCACCGGCCAGGTTGTAGCGCCACGAGTAGACGGCGTACAGCGGCAGGGCAAACGAGAACGCCAGGGCCAGCCCGATGCCGATAAGGATATCCACCGTGCGCCACAAGCCATCCGAGATCGGGTTGTCGCCGTGGCCGGCGACGATAAACACCGTGATCGCCGACAGCAGCGCGATGTAACCGCCCTTGCCGATGGCGTGATAGGAAAAGAACCCGCACACCATCGACATCAACAGATAAGTCAGCAGCGGCAGACCGAAGTAGGCCTGTTGCACCACGAGCAGCAGGCCGACGCTGGCGCCGATCAACGTGCCGTAGGCGCGCTCCATGGCTTTCTTGCCGATATTGCCGTGGTGCTGCAAACCGCCGATGACGATCAGCATGGTCACCGACGCCCACTCTCCGTGGGGCAGGTTGAGGCCGGTGGTCAGCAGGATCGTCGCCAGCAGCCCGATGGACACGCGCACGGCGTGGATCAGCTTGGCATGGCGATAGCGGCGGTAGGGGTCGAGCAACGGGCGCAACAGGCGCCGGGCAACCATAGGCAGATTCATTGATAACAACGGGGCCTCAATTCTGGAGATGTACACAATTCGAATGTGGGAGGGGGCTTGCCCCCGATGACCATGGGTATCTACACAACTTTCAGATCCAGACAAATCCCCTGTGGCGAGCGGGCTTGCCCCGCGTTGGGCTGCGAAGCAGCCCCAGTAAAGAAGAATATGGTGTATCAGACACTCTGTAGAGGCTGGTTTTGGGGCTGCTGCGCAGCCCAACGCGGGACAAGCCCGCTCGCCACAACAGCCCTATCTGCCGGGAATTCGGCGTTGAGCCAACGTTGTGTAGATACTTATGCCTCGATAACTGTGGATCAGTAAACAATCGGTTAGCTGACACACCGCTATCGAGGCCAGGCCCTCTCCCACATGGTTTGACCGAGGTGAACCTAGAAGATGTAGTCAGTGGTCAGGAAGCTTGAATCGCGGTTGCGCAGGATCTCGCTGACCAGTGCCTTGTTGCTGTCCTGGAACTTGGTCGCCACCAGGGTGCGGATCGAGAACACGCGTAACGCATCATGTACCGACAGCGTGCCTTCGGCCGAGTTCTTGCGCCCGTTGAACGGGAAGGTGTCCGGCCCACGCTGGCATTGGGCGTTGATATTGATGCGCCCAACCTGGTTGGCAAAGGTGTCCACCAGGCGCCCGATGGCTTCGGCGTTGTTGCCGAACAGGCTCAGTTGCTGGCCGAAGTCTGACTCCAGTACGTAGTCGATCACGGTCTCCAGGTCGCGGTAGGGCACGATCGGTACCACCGGGCCGAACTGCTCCTCGTGGTACACACGCATTTGCGGGTTTACCGGGTACAGCACCGCCGGGTAGAAGAACGAACCGCGACTGGCACCGCCATTGGCATTCACCACCTGGGCGCCGTGTTGCGCCGCGTCGGCCACCAGGCCGTTGAGGTAATCCACCTTGCCGACTTCCGGTAACGGCGTCAGGGACACGCCGTCTTCCCATGGCATGCCGGGCTTGAGCGTCGCCAGTCTGGCGTTGAATTTCTCGATAAACGCGTCGACCACGTCTGCATGCACGAACAGAATTTTCAGTGCGGTGCAGCGCTGGCCGTTGAATGACAACGAGCCGGTGAGCGCTTCGCTGACGGCATTGTCCAGGTCCACCTCCGGCAGCACGATGCCGGGGTTTTTTGCGTCCAGGCCGAGGGCGGCTCGCAAGCGGTGCGGCTTGGGGTGCAGTTTTTTCAAATCGCTGGCGGCCTTGTTGGTGCCGATAAACGCAAAGATATCGATCTTGCCGCTGGCCATCAGCGCACTGACGGTTTCGCGGCCGCTGCCATAGATCACGTTGATCACCCCGGCCGGGAAGCTGTCGCGGAACGCCTCCAGCAATGGGCGAATCAGCAGCACGCCGAGCTTGGCCGGCTTGAACACCACGGTGTTGCCCATGATCAGCGCCGGGATCAGCGTGGTGAACGTTTCGTTGAGCGGGTAGTTGTAGGGGCCCATGCACAGCGCCACGCCCAGGGGCACGCGGCGGATCTGCCCGAGAGTGTCCTGTTCCAACTCGAAGCGGCTGCTGCGGCGGTCCAGTTCCTTGAGGGCATTGATGGTGTCGGTGATGTAGTCGCAGGTGCGGTCGAATTCTTTCTGCGAGTCCTTGAGGTTCTTGCCGATCTCCCACATCAGCAGCTTGACCACCGCATCACGCTGTTCGCGCATGCGCCGCAAAAACGCTTCGACGTGGCGGATGCGGTCGACCACGCGCATCGTCGGCCATTCGCCCTGGCCACGATCATAGGCGCGCACGGCGGCATCAAGGGCGGTGAGGGCAGTGTCGGCGTCCAACAACGGCGTGCTGCCGATCACCACGCGCTGATCACCCAACTGCACCGGGCTGTGGACCTGGGCCAATGGGCCGTTCCACACCTGCAACTGGCCGTCCACCAGGTAATCACGCTGTTCGATGGGCGCCGCCAGGCGGTATTGCTCGGGGATTTGGGCGGTGGAAGTGGGAAACAGCTGGGCGAGCAGGTGCTGAGTGGTCATAGCGCTATCCCTGTAATGGTTACAAAACTTGACTGGTGCTTGACTAGAGAGTCACCCAACCAAGGGCTCTATGGCAAGGCTTGTGCGCTTTGCAGTACGCAGCGCCACGGGTGCCGGGTAAACTGCGCGCCTTTCTTGAAGGAGTTCACATGAGTCAGTACCAGCCGGGCATTCTTGCCGCACCGGTGCCGTTGCAGGCACGCCATCTGTTTTTTGCCGTGGATTCCCTGGCCGCTGTGCCCGTCGCGCTGGACGCCCTGGTGCGGTTGACCGATGCGGCGGCGGTGGTCGGCCTCGGCGAGCCGCTGGTGACTGCACTGGGCGCGACGATTGACGGTCTGCGGCCGTTTGCACCGATCAGCGGGCCGGGGGCACATAACCCGTCGACCCAGCAGGCGTTGTGGGTATGGCTGCATGGTGTGGATCGTGGCGAACTGCTGTTGCGCGCTCGCGCATTCGAAAAGGCCCTGGCCCCCGCGTTTCGCCTGGTGCAGTCGCTTGAAGGTTTCCGCTACAAGACAGGCTTCGACCTCACCGATTACGAAGACGGCACCGAAAACCCTCACGATGAGGCTGCGGTCGACGCTGCGATGAGCGCCAGTGGCGCAAGCTTCGCCGCCCTTCAGCAGTGGCGGCACGACCTCGACGGTTTCGCCGCGCTGCCGGCCCAGGAGCGCGACCATATTATCGGCCGTCGCCATGGCGATAACGAAGAGTTGGAAGACGCGCCTGAGTCCGCCCATACCAAGCGCACCGCCCAGGAGAGTTTCACTCCCGAAGCCTTCGTGGTGCGCCGCTCCATGCCCTGGGCCGAGAATGGCCAGGCCGGGTTAATGTTTCTCGCCTTCGGCCACTCCTTTGATGCATTCGAAGCGCAGCTGCGCCGCATGAGCGGTATGGAAGACGGGATTGTCGACGGCCTGTACCGCATCAGCACGCCGTTGACCGGGGGCTATTACTGGTGCCCGCCGATACTCGATGGCCATCTGGACCTGAGCGCACTCGCCGGCTGAACCGGCTGCGGGGTGGATCAGCCGATCAGCTCAACCTCGCCACTGTGCAGGCGGTATACGCCGCCGACAATTTGCAACGTGCCTTTGGCCAGGGCATCGCTCAGCAGGCTTGATTCGGCCTTGAGCCGGGCCACCGTGTCCTGGACGTTTTGTGCGATGGCGTTATCCAGGGTGTCGCCCGGCGCCTTGAGCACTTTGGTGACGGACGGTTTGAGTGCGTCGGCCAGGCCCTGGATTTTGCCGGGGAAGCGCGCGCTGTCCTTGACGGCCTTGACCCCGGCCGCCACGGCGCCGCAGCGGTCGTGCCCCAGCACCATGATCAGCGGTGTACCCAGCACTGCCACGGCGTATTCGAGACTGGCCAGCCCGTCCTCGGTGACGAAATTGCCCGCCACCCGCACCGCAAAGAGGTCGCCGCGGCCGGTATCGAAGGCGTATTCCGGCGCGATCCGCGAATCGGCGCAGCTGAGCACCGCGACGAAGGGGTTCTGACCGCCCACCAGAGCCTCGCGTTCATGCGTGAAATCATGGCGCTTGGTAACCCCATCGACGTAACGCTGGTTGCCTTCCATCAAGCGTTTCAATGCCTGTTGTGGGTTGAGATCGTTGGCGACTTTAGGCGCAGGCGCCGCGTGCACCAGGCTGGCAGGCAAGGCACCGGCCAGCATGATCGCTCCCGCGCCGACGCCGGTGAGGCGCAGAAAGTTGCGGCGGCCGTTGTTTAAAGGGGCATCAGCAGGGTGTTGAGCGTTGCACATGGATGGGCTCTCGCAGTAGGGATGAAGGAAAGCGCAAAGGGTGCAGAGAACGCAGCATCATGGATGTAGGAAGTTTCTGGGGGTATGGTCAGCGGCTCACGGTGATCGTCCTCTGCAAAAGGGCTGACCGGACATTGTAAAAAACCGTGGAGGAACGCTACCTTGACCGCCTGAAGATTTCGGGATGTTTCAGATTTATGTCCAGCCAGGCCCAACGCTCTGCCGACTCCACCTCACGGCGCGCCGCGCTGACTCTCGCCCTGTGCCTGCCCAGCGATGTCCTGCTCTACCTGTTGCTGCCCATGCAATCCCAGGCCTTTGGCATCACCCTGGCCCAGGCCGGGGTGTTGCTGGCGGCCAATCGCCTGGTGCGGATCTTCGGCTACCGGCATGTACTGAATTTTTACGCGCGCCACGGTGATCGTCTGACCTGCATGATCGCCGCCGGCGCGGCCGCCCTGTGCGCCGTCGGCAATTCGCTGCTGTCCGGGTTTGCCGCCTTGCTGGGGTTGCGGCTGGTGTGGGGGCTGTGTTTCGCCGCGCTGAACCTGTCGACCCAAGTGCTGGCGACCGCCGAGCCGGCGGGTGCCGCACGACGCGCGGGGCGTTCGCGGGCGTTGGTCGCCTTGGGACCGATGCTCGCGCTGCCGTTTGGCGGCTGGCTCACAGTATGGGCCGGGCCGCGTCCGATCTTTATGCTCCTGGCCGGCTGTTGCCTGGTTGGGGTGTGGATGGCGCGCGGCTTACCCAGCGCCGGCCACGCCTTGCAAAACAGTGGCGTACGTCGCTTCAGATGGCCCGACAGTGTGGCCCTGTGGTCGTTTATTGAGGGCGTGGCGCTGGATGGGCTGTTTATCTTTGGCCTGTCGATTCAAGCGCAGAAGAGTATGGGCGGTGACGCGGTGCTGATCGCCGGCGGCCTGATGGCGTTGCGGTATGTGTCGGAGCTGCTTTTGAGCCCCTTGGGCGGGCAGGCGGCGCAACGCTTCGGCGCGACGTCGATGTTGCTGCTGTTTTCGTTCTTGAGTGCCCTGGCGTTGAGCGCGTTCGGCAGCCATTGGGTGATTCTCGGGGCGGCGGCGGTGTTGGTATTGCGCGCCTTGCAACTGCCCTTGGTAACCACCCTGGTGGCCGAGCGCAATCCCGGTGCGATGCGTGTATCGGCGCTGGCATCCAATGCGGTATGGCGCGACATCGGCGCAGGCCTCGGGCCGCTGCTGGCGGGGGTGTTGCTGCCGGTGGCGTCAGCACCGCTGGTGTTCGGCCTGGCCGGCGCGGCCATCGCCGTGAGTGCACTGTTTTGCTGGCGCGCACGCCCCACGGTGGTGTGACTCAGGCGCTCTTGATGCGGTCGAGCCAGGCGGGGTCCAGGCGGGTCTGGTCGGTGTCCAACCCCAGCGCCTGCATCTTGCCGGCATGGGCCTGCATCTCACCGACCAACTGTGCCTGGGCGCTGGAGTTGGCATCCAGTGCGTGCATCTGGGTCAGCCCCAGATGATAGAAGCGCAATAGCTTCATGGCCGTCGGGTCGTTGGCCTGCACCCGCTCGGTAACGTTGTGCATCACATTGGTCACCCTCATCAGGCTGCGCTTGAGCTGCCAGCCATACACCGCCGGCGCCAGCCACGCCTGGCTCCAGAACGGGCCGCGCACCAGCGCCACGGTGATCAGCACACCCGCGAATACACCACCGACATTGAAACGAAAATTGTCCCCGCCAGGTTCGCCGAACAGCATCACCGCCAGGCTCGACAGCAGCATGGCCAGGGCCAGGAACAGTAAGGCCACGATCAGCGTGCTGCGGCGGGTCTGTCGACGGTAGGTGGCAGGATCGCAGGGTTTGAGCTCGAACATCCGGGGTAGGTCTCCAGAGGGTGGCGGTGCGGCATCATCGCACGCCTGGGCAAACAAGTTGAACGTTGGTGCGCAGGGCTTTCTCTAAATTGATGCAGGCCACCAACCTTTGCGAGGTGAACCACCATGCCCGAATACAAACAGCCGCCGCCCGGCACGCCGGACCCCAACCGTACCCCCGGCGAAGAAGAGCGCGACAACGACGCCCTGCGTCCCAATGACCCGGCGGATCGTCCGGACACCGACGACGATGTGGAGCAGGCCGAGCAAGACCTGGAACACCTTCACGATAAAGCCCGTCCGCTCTAGAGGAGACACCCATGAACGCTCCAGACAAAGGCCCACGCTCCAGCGAGCATGCCAGTGGCAAGGATGAGCTGGGTTTCGACCCGGACTCGCCGGATGTCGCTGACCCGCAGGTCGACCCCATCGGCCCGGCCATCGCGCCGTTGGACAGGGACAAGAAGGATCAACCGGAAAAAAAGCCGCCCTACGATCCGTTGGGCGACTTGAAGAAGTAAGGCAGGCCCCGCTCGATTGAGCGGGGCTTTTTCGTTAAGGGGATGGGGTTATTTAGGTGGCATCCAGATGACATCGGTGATGCCGTATTTCTCCGCCCACGGACGGGTGGTTTTCTTTACTTGCTCATGGCCCACGCGGCCTATGCGACTCACGTGGGCAATGTCGGCGTCGACCGCCGCCCAATGCCAGGCCTCGGCGTTATTCATCACTTCGGCGCGTACTACAAAGGACTTCGGTTGACCGTGCAGCTGATAATTAATGGTGTAGATTTTTGCGGTACTCATGGTGCCTCCCTGACTTGTTATAAATGGATAGGAAGGCGTTTAAAAAGGTTCATTCAAAATGACAGTCTGCACGCGAGCGCGGCATAGTGACGCCTTTGCCCGTGCCCAAGGACCGTGCCATGCCTCGACTCAACCATTGCCAACGCTACCTGCAACGCCTGGGCTACGACACGCCGCCGCCGCCCACTCTGCAAACCCTGCAGGACCTGCAATTGCGTCATGTCAGCACTTTCGCCTTCGAAAGCCTGTCGACCCTGCTGCACCAGCCGGTGCCGATCGATCTGCCGAGCGTCGAGCATAAAGTGCTGTTCGAAGGGCGAGGCGGCTACTGCTACGAATTGAACCAGATGTTTCTGATACTGCTGCAGGAACTGGGCTTCGACGCGCGCGGCATCACGGGGCGAGTGGTTATGGGCGGCCCACCGGACGCGCGTACGGCGCGTACCCATCGCCTGAGCCTGGTGACCCTGGACGGGGCGCGCTACATCACCGACGTGGGCTTTGGTGGCATGGTGCCCAGCAGTCCCTTACTGCTTGATAGTCAAGCGGCGCAGGCCACGGCCCATGAGCCCTACCGTGTGACTTTCGATGCACGGGAGGGCAGCTACACGCTGTGGGCCGAGGTGGCCGGGGAATGGCGCGGCTTGTATGTGTTCGACCTGCAAGTGCAGGCCGACATCGACTATGAAATCGGCAACTGGTATGTCTCGACTCACCCTGGCTCGCCATTTCTGGGGCAACTCAAAGTCGCGCGGCTGGCCGTGGGGGAGCGCCACACGTTGAATAACGCGCACTACGCGATTCACTACCTCGACCGGCCCAGCGCCAAGCGTACGGTGCACCACACTGATGAACTGCTGGCGTTGCTGCGTGACACCTTCGGCATTCAGGTGCCGACGCATCCGCACTTGAAGGACGCACTGGACGGCTTGATCCGGGCGAGCCGCCAAGAGCCTTGATCTAGAGCATTCGCTGAACCGTTTTACCTCCAAAATCAGGTGATTTTTTTCGAACCTTTTGCACGTGCGAAGGTTCGAAGCGATTCCTGAATAATTTGTCCACCTGACAAGGAGATGTAAAACGATGTCCAAACTATTCGGAACATTCCTCAAGAACGCTTCGTTGTTCGCCCTGGCCACCGCGCCGGCGATGGCGTTCGCAGCACCGTCCACCGACCCGATTTCCATCTTCGGGCTGCAGGGCAGCTACAACGATTTCAAACTCGAAGGCGGCAGCCAGAGCGACAAGGAGCACATGCCTGAAGCAGGCCTGTTCTACACCTTCGGCAACAAGCTCACCGCTGAGTCCGGCTTTATCTACCAAGCCGGTATCGAAGCCAAATACGGTGAAAAGAGCGACAACAAACTCAAGGAAGGCCAGGCCGACCTGGACCTGGGCTGGCGTGCCGCCCTGGACGCACGCAACTTTGTCGACGTCATTGTGGGCGGCGGCTACAGCTGGACCCGCTACGAGCCGCAGACGAATGGCTACGACCTGGAGTTGACCAGCAAATCGCCATTTGCCAAAGCTGCACTGGGTTACAACCATCAATTTGATGACATGACCCTGCGGGTTGAAGCCGGTGCGCGTCACACCCTCGACGGCCGCGTCAAAGTTAAGGTTGACGGCCTGGGCAGCGATTCCGTGGACCTTAAAGACCGCACCAACCCGTACGCGGAAGTCAGCCTGCTGATGAATCAGAAAGGCAACCTGCCTGTGATGGCGGGCCTGTACTACACCCGCACCGAATACAAACTGGATGAAGACTCCCCCGTGGCCGACAACACCAAACTCAAGCGTGACGAGTATGGGTTCAAGGTCGGTATCGCGTTCTAACCCGTTTGTAGTGAGCTGGCTGATTGGATAAGAGGGGCTTTTGTGGTGACTGAGCTTTTGTGGTGTATCGGCTTTTATGCTGAACAGGCTTTTGTGGTGAGCGGGCTTGCCCCGCGCCGGGCTGCGCAGCAGCCCCACCAAAGGCATTGCTAAACCCGGCTTGGCACTGCGCTGAAAACCTCCAACCCAATCCCCTCAATGCAAAAACGGCGCCCGAAAGGCGCCGTTTTTGTTTACTCACGTCCCGCTAAGCGATCAAACACCCAGCACCGCGTGCTGCACCAGGGTGAGCAACGGCTGTGGGTAGACGCCGAGGAAAAAGGCGAGCAGGGCGATAGCCAGCAGCATCACGCCGCCGGCTTTCTGTTCCCAGTGCAGCTCGGCATCCACACGACGCAGGTTCGGCTCGATCAGGTACAGGGTGACCATCACGCGCAGGTAGTAGAACACGCCGATGGCGCTGCCCAGTATCAGAGACGCAACCAGCCACCACTCATGGGCTTCGACACCGGTAGCGATGATGTAGAACTTGCCGATAAAGCCTGCGGTCAGCGGGATACCGGCCAGGGACAGCATCATCACGGTCAGCACTGCGGTCAGGTACGGACGGCGCCAGAACAGGCCGCGGTATTCGTACAGAGCGTCGGCGTCCCGGCCCTTGTAAGGCGAGGACATCAGGGTGATCACGCCGAATGCGCCAAGGCTGGTGATCACGTAGGTGACCAGGTACACACCAATGGCTTCCATCGCCAAGCCTTTGCTCGCCACCAAGGCGATCAGCAGGTAGCCGAAGTGGGCGATAGACGAGTAACCCAGCAGACGCTTGAGGTTGTTCTGGGTCAGGGCCAGCAGGTTACCGAACAGGATCGACGCGATGGCGATCACGGTCAGCACGTTGCTCAGCACGCCGGTGTTGGCGGCAGGCGAGATCTGGAACAGACGCACCATCACCGCAAACACAGCGACCTTGGACGCGGTCGCCAGGAACGCCGCCACCGGCGCCGGGGCGCCTTCGTAGACGTCCGGGGTCCACAGGTGGAACGGCACCAGGGAGAGCTTGAACGCCAGGCCGATCAGCATCATCGCCAGGCCCAGTTGAGCGATCGGTGCAGGCATGTTGGTGGCGGCCAGGGCATGACCGATACCGGTGAAGCTCAGGCTGCCGGCTTCGGCGTAGAGCAGGGCCATACCGAACAACAGGAACGCTGAACCGGCGGCCGACAGCACCATGTACTTGATGCCGGCTTCCAGGGAGCGCTTGTTGAAGAAGGCATAGGCCACCAAGCCGTAGGTTGGGACCGACAGCAGTTCCAAGCCAATGAACAGGCCCGCCAAGTGCTGGGCGCTGACCAGCACGATACCGCCGGCCGCAGCCAGCAGGATCAGCAGGTACAGCTCTTCGCGGTTGCCCGGGTAGCCGGTGCCGCCTTCGCCGAGGTAGGCGTGGGCGAGGGTGACGCACGCCAAGGTGGCCACCAGGATCAGCGCGATGTACAGCAGTGCGAAGTCATCGATCATCATCAGCGGGGTGACCGCCAACGGCGCGACCTTGAGGGCCGGAATGATCGACAGCAGGGCCAGGTTCAACCCGGCACAGGACAGCAGGAACGTTTGCGAGTGATTGCGGCGCCAGGCGATCGCCAGCATCACCACCACGATGGTGAGGCTGGTGATCAGCAGCGGCGCAAGCGCGATAAAGTGTTGGATCGTGAATTCCATAGCGCTCTTACCGGGCCGAAGCGAGTTGAGAGAAGGCGGTGCCGAACCACTGCTGCACGCCATGCATCGTTGCGGCAGACGTGTCCAGGAACGGTTGCGGGTACACGCCGATATAGATCAGCAATACCGCAAGACCGAGCACCATGATCAGTTCGCGCGCATCCATCCCTTTCAGGACGGTGTCGGACTTGGCCGGGCCGAAGTAAGCGCGGTGGATCATGATCAGCGAGTAGACCGAACCGAATACCAGGCCCGAGGTGGCGATGGCGCTGATCCACGGCGTTTGTACGAACGCGCCCATCAGGATCAGGAACTCGCCGATGAAGTTGCCGGTGCCCGGCAGGCCCAGGGACGCGGCGGCGAAGAACAGGCTGATCGCCGGCAGGTAGGCAATGCGCGACCACACGCCACCCATCTCACGCATGTCACGGGTGTGCAGGCGCTCGTACAGCTGACCACTCAGGATAAACAGGGCCGCGGCCGAGACACCGTGGGCCAACATCTGGATCACTGCGCCTTGCAACGCCAGTTGGCTGCCCGAGTAGATGCCGATCAGTACGAAGCCCATGTGGGAAACGGACGAGAAGGCAATCAGACGCTTGATGTCGGTTTGCGCGAAAGCCAGGAACGCACCGTAGAAAATCCCGATCAGACCCAGGGTCATGGCAATCGGCGCAAACTCGGCCGAAGCATTCGGGAACAGCGGCAGGGCAAAACGCAGCAGACCATACGCAGCGGTCTTCAGCAGGATACCGGCCAGGTCGACGGAACCGGCGGTCGGTGCCTGGGCGTGCGCATCCGGCAGCCAGGAGTGAAACGGCACCACCGGCAGCTTCACCGCAAAGGCGATGAAGAAGCCCAGCATCAGCACGTACTCGGTGGTCAGCGACATCTTGGTCTTCAACAGATCGGCGTAGTTGAAGGTAATCACGCCGGTGTTGTTGAAATTGACCAGTACCAGACCCAGGATCGCCACCAACATGATCAGGCCGGAAGCCTGGGTGAAGATGAAGAACTTGGTCGCCGCGTAGATCCGGGTTTTCTTGCCGTCCGAAGAACTGTGACCCCAGAGCGCGATGAGGAAGTACATCGGCACCAGCATCATTTCCCAGAAGAAGAAGAACATGAACAGGTCGAGGGCAAGGAACACGCCGACCACGCCGCCCAGGATCCACATCAGGTTCAGGTGGAAGAAGCCCACGTGACGCTGGATCTCTTTCCAGGAGCAGAGTACCGAGAGGATACCTAGCAGGCCGGTCAGCAGGATCATCAACAGCGACAGGCCGTCGAGGGCCAGGTGCACGTTGATGCCGAAGCGCTGGATCCACACGTGCTTGAATTCAAGCGCGAACGTCGGATCGACACCCGGTGCCGGAGCAAATGAATAGTCGCCATGGGCCCACAGCCAGAGGCCGAGCGCGAGTTCCAGGGACATGGTCAGCAACGCAATCCAGCGGGGGAGGGTGGCGCCGAAGCGTTCACCCATCCAGCAGAGCAGGCCGCCGATAAAGGGGATCAGGATTAGCCAGGGCAGAATCATGACGGGCTCGTTTCCTTTCGCAAGTTCGCAAAGTTCATATCAGACCGCTACCACTACGATGGCGCCGATCACCAGCACGGCGCCAGCCGCCATGGAAGCCGCATACCAACGCAATTGGCCGGTCTCGCTGCGGCTCAAGGCTGTGTGACCGCCTTTGGCCGCGCGCGGGATCAAACCAATGGTCTGGTCGAGCGGGTCTTTACGCAGTACATGGCTGATGGCCAGGTACGGCTTGACGAACAGTTTGTCGTAGATCCAGTCGAAGCCCCAGGCAGCGAACCACCAGGCCGACAGGAAACGGCCGATGCCACTGTTGGCCACGGCGGTCACGAAGCGGCGCTTGCCGAGGAACAGCAGGGCCGCCAGCAGGATACCGGCAATGGCAATGGCGCCCGAGGCGATTTCCAGGCTGTGCTTGGCGTCGCCGCCGGCATGGCCCACGCTTTCCGGCAATACGCCGGCCAGTGGCGGAGTGATCATGGCGCCGATGAAAGTCGACAGGATGATCAGCACCGACAGTGGCAGCCAATGCGAGATGCCGTGGCCTGCGTGTGCTTCGGTCTTGGCTTCACCGTGGAAGGTGATGAAGATCAGGCGGAAGGTGTACAGCGAGGTCATGAAGGCACCGACCAAGCCTGCGTACAGCAGGTTCTGGTTACCGCTGGCAAAGGCTTCCCAGAGGATTTCATCCTTGGAGTAGAAACCGGCGGTCACCAGCGGCAGGGCGGCCAGGGCGGCACCACCGACGATGAAGCTGGCATAGGCCAATGGCAGTTTCTTCCACAGGCCGCCCATCTTGAAGATGTTCTGCTCGTGGTGGCACGCCACGATCACCGCACCGGAAGCGAGGAACAGCAGGGCCTTGAAGAAGGCGTGGGTCATCAGGTGGAAGATCGCCGCGTCCCAGGCGCCGACGCCCAGGGCCAGGAACATGTAGCCGATCTGGCTCATGGTCGAGTAGGCGAGGATGCGCTTGATGTCGGTCTGTACCAGCGCGGCGAAGCCGGCCAGTACCAGGGTCACGCCGCCGACCAGGCCCACCAGGTGCAGGATCTCCGGCGCCAGGGTGAACAGGCCGTGGGTACGGGCGATCAGGTAGACACCGGCGGTTACCATCGTTGCGGCGTGGATCAGTGCCGACACCGGGGTAGGGCCGGCCATCGCGTCCGCCAGCCAGGTCTGCAGTGGCAGTTGCGCGGATTTACCCACGGCGCCGCCCAGCAGCATCAGCGTGGCCAGAGTAATCCAGAAGTCGCCGACCTGGAATTTCTGCGGTGCCAGTACCAGCAGTTCCTGGATGTTCAGCGTGCCCACCTGTTGGAACAGGATGAACAGGCCGATGGCCATGAACACGTCGCCGATACGGGTGACGATAAACGCCTTGAGCGCGGCATTACCGTTGTTGCGGTTGCTGTAGTAGAAACCGATCAACAGGTACGAGCACAGGCCCACGCCTTCCCAGCCGAAGTACAGGAACAACAGGTTATCGCCGAGCACCAGGAACAGCATGCTGGCGATAAACAGGTTGGTGTACGAGAAGAAGCGCGAGTAGCCCGCTTCACCGCGCATGTACCAGGACGCGAACAGGTGGATCAGGAAACCCACGCCGACCACTACGCCGAGCATGGTGATCGACAGGCCGTCGATGTAGAGGGCGAAGTCGGGCTTGAAGCCTTCCACCGACATCCACTGCCACAGCACCAGGGTGTAGTGACCGCCTTCCGGCGGCGCCACGTTGAATTGCCAGATGACGTAGGCGGCGACGATCGCCGACAGGCCAATCGAACCCACGCCGATCAGCGCGGACAGGTTTTCCGACCAGCGCCCGCGAGAGAACGACAGCAGCAGGAAACCGATCAGGGGAAACAGGAAAGTCAGAAAGATCATGTTCATCCGCGCATCTCACTGGCAGCGTCGATATCAAGCGTGTGGAAGCGACGGTACAGCTGCAGCAGGATCGCCAGGCCGATACTGGCCTCGGCGGCTGCCAGGCTGATCACCAGGATGAACATGACTTGTCCATCCGGCTGGCCCCAACGTGCACCCGCGACGATGAACGCCAGTGCCGCAGCGTTCATCATGATTTCCAGGCTCATCAACACGAACAGAATGTTACGGCGAACCATCAGGCCGACCAGGCCAAGGCAGAACAGGATGCCGGCGACCGCCAGACCATGCTCCAAAGGGATAGCAGGCATCGTCATTGCTCCTTGGCTTCGTTGCGGCCCAAGTGGAAGGCGGTGACGGCTGCGGCGAGCAGCAGCATCGACGCCAGTTCGACCACCAGCAGGTACGGGCCGAACAGGCTGATGCCGACGGCTTTCGCATCCACGGTGGTGTGGCCGATGGCCTGGCCGCTCTGGTGAGCGAACAGCACATACAGCAGTTCACCTAGCAGCAGCGCCGCGAGGACAACCGGGCCGAGCCAGATGCCGGGCTTGAGCCAGACGCGTTCCTGGGCGACCGAAGCCGGACCCAGGTTGAGCATCATCACCACAAACACGAACAGCACCATGATGGCGCCGGCGTAGGCGATCACTTCCAGCACACCGGCGAACGGTGCGCCGAGGCTGAAGAAGGTCATGGCCACGGCGATCAGCGAAATGATCAGGTAGAGCAGGGCGTGCACGGGGTTGGTGTTGGTGATCACGCGAAGCGTGGACACAACCGCGATACCCGATGCGAAATAGAAAGCGAATTCCATCTTTCTTCCTTAAGGCAGCAAGCTCTTCACGTTGATCGGCTCGGCTTCGTTTTGTGCGGCGCCTTTGGGCTTACCGGCAACGGCCATACCTGCAACACGATAGAAGTTGTAATCAGGGTTTTTACCGGGACCGGAAATCAAAAGATCTTCTTTCTCGTACACCAGGTCCTGACGTTTGAACTCGGCCATCTCGAAATCCGGTGTGAGCTGGATCGCGGTGGTCGGGCAAGCTTCCTCGCAGAGGCCGCAGAAAATGCAGCGCGAGAAGTTGATGCGGAAGAAGTCCGGGTACCAGCGACCGTCTTCGGTTTCAGCTTTCTGCAGGGAGATGCAACCCACCGGGCACGCCACGGCGCACAGGTTGCAGGCTACGCAACGCTCTTCGCCATCGGGGTCGCGGGTCAGTACGATGCGGCCGCGATAGCGCGGCGGCAGGTACACCGCTTCTTCCGGGTATTGCAGGGTGTCGCGTTTGCGAAAGCCGTGGCCGAAAACCATCACCAGGCTTCGCAACTGGGTACCGGTACCCTTAAAGATGTCGCCAATATATTTGAACATGGGTCAAATCCTCACTGAACCGCGCCCGCTGGCGTGTTCAACAACACAACGGCAGCGGTCACCAGCAAATTGATCAGGGTCAGCGGCAGGCAGAAGCGCCAGCTGAAATCCATCACCTGGTCGTATCGTGGACGCGGAATGGAAGCGCGCAGCAGGATAAACAACATGATGAAGAACGCGGTCTTCAGGAAGAACCAGAAGAACGCCAACTGCGGCAGGATGCCGAATGGACCATGCCAGCCGCCGAAGAACAGCGTGACCAGCAGGGCCGAGATCAAGATGATGCCGATGTACTCACCGACAAAGAACATGCCCCACTTCATACCGGCGTATTCAATGTGGTAACCGTCGGCCAGTTCCTGTTCCGCTTCCGGCTGGTCGAACGGGTGACGGTGAGTCACGGCCACGCCAGCGATGAAGAAGGTACAGAAGCCAAAGAACTGCGGAATGATGAACCACAGGTTCTGCGCCTGGTACTCGACGATGTCGCGCATGTTGAACGAGCCGACCTGCACCACGATGCCCATCAGCGCCAGGCCCATGAACACTTCGTAGGACACGGTCTGGGCCGAGGCCCGCAAGCTGCCCAGCAGGGCGAACTTGTTGTTGCTCGACCAACCGGCGAACAGCACCGCGTAGACCGACAGGCCGGCCATGGCGAAGAAGAACAGCAAGCCGATGTTCAGGTCCGCCACGCCCCAGGTCGGGGTGATCGGGATGATCGCGAAGGCGATCAGCAAGGCGCTCATGGCCACGACCGGTGCCAGGGTGAAGATCACCTTGTCGGCAAACGGCGGGGTCCAGTCTTCCTTGAAGAACATCTTCAGCATGTCGGCGGCGATCTGGAACATGCCGAACGGGCCGACACGGTTCGGACCGTAACGGTCCTGCCACCAGCCCAACAGGCGACGTTCGATGAAGCTGAGCAGGGCGCCCGCTACAACCACGGCCAACAGGATCACGATAGCCTTGACGACCGAGATGATCACGTCGATCACTTCAGGGGTGAACCAGGTCATTGCGCTGCCTCCTGCAGACCGTCAACGGTAAAACCTTCGATCGCAGGCGGGATGCCGGCGAGGCCTTTAGGCAGTGCAACCAGGCCGGCGCCCAACGCTTCGTTGATACGCAGCGGCAGACGCAGGGTCTGGCCGGCCACGTTCAGGCTGAGCAGGGCACCGTCGTTGACGCCCAGGCGGTCGGCTTCGGACTTGGCCACGGACACGTAGGCTTGCGGAATGCGCTCTTTTACCGGCGCGGCTTTGGAAGAGTTCTCTTCGCTGCCGAACAGGTGGAAGAACGGCACAACCTGCCAGGTGCCCTGAGCCGGGTTGAACGGACGTGGTATGGCGGTGAACCAGTTCAGCGAATCGCCCTGGGTTTCGATCAGGCGGGTGCCCGGGTCGCCGGCACGGATGTGGCCACCGACTTCGTCCTGGAACTTGTTCCAGGCCTGTGGCGAGTTCCAGCCCGGCGACCAGGCGAACGGCACCTGCTGACGCGGTTCGGCCGATCCCGAGTAGCCTTCCATGGAGAAGGCAAACGCGGTGTCGATATCCTGCGGCGTACGCGGTTCGTGCACGCTGATATCGGCGCGCATGGCCGTGCGGCCCGAGTAGCGCAGCGGTTCACGGGCCAGTTTCAGGCCCTTGATGCGGAACGCGGCGGACGGCGCGGCGTCGACAATCCGGGCAAGCTGCGGCGCGCTCGCGGCAGTGGCGGCGGTGACGTGGTCGAGCTGGGTCCAGTCGATCGGCTGGTTCAGCAGGGTGGCGCGCAGGGCATGCAGCCAGCGCCAGCCTTCGTGAACCAGGATGCTGGCGTCCATGTACTTCGGATCGAACACCTGGAAGAAGCGCTGGGCGCGGCCTTCCTGGCTGACCAGGGTGCCGTCGCCTTCGGCGAAGGTGGCGGCCGGCAGTACCAGGTCGGCGCGGTCGCTGGTGGCGGTCTTCTGGTGGTCGGCGACGATCAGCACCTTGGCGGCGTTCAGCGCAGCGTCAACCTTGGCCGCATCGGTACGGGTGTACAGATCGTTTTCCAGCACCACGATGGCGTCGGCGTTGCCGTCGATCACCGCTTGCAGGGCAGCATCCACGGACTCGCCACCGAGCATGGCCAGGCCGAGGCTGTTGGCTTCCGGTACAACCAGGCTGATGGAGCCGTTCTTGTCGCGCAGCTTCAACGCCTTGGCGATGTTGGCCGCCGCTTCGATCAGCGCCTTGGAACCCAGCGAGGTACCGGCAATGATCAATGGACGCTTGGCCGCCAGCAGGGCGTCGGCAATGCGTTGGGCCAGTTCGGCGGCTTCAGTATCCAGGCCTTCGACGGCAGGGGCGCTGGCGTCGAGGGCATGGGCTACGGCGAACCCGAGGCGGGCCAGGTCGTCCGGTGCGGCGTGTACGCACTCTTCGGCAATATCGTCGAGCTTGGTTTCAGCCAGGCTGGCGATAAACAGCGGGTTCAGCGCGTGCTGGCCGATGTTCTTCACTGCCGCGTCAAGCCAGGGCTGTACGCGCATGGCGTCGGCCATCTCTTCAGCCTTGCCTTTGACCGACTGACGCAGGGACAGCGCGATACGCGCGGCGGTCTGGGTCAGGTCTTCACCGAGGACGAAGATGGCGTCGTGGTCTTCGATGTCGCGCATGTTCGGCACCGGCAGCGGGCTGTCGTTCAGCACTTGCAGGACCAGGCGGATGCGTTCCAGCTCACCGGCTTCGATACCGCTGTAGAAGTGCTCGGCGCCGACCAGTTCGCGCAAGGCGAAATTGCTTTCGAGGCTGGCGCGGGGCGAGCCGATACCAACGATGTTACGGCCGCGCAGCAGATCGGCGGCTTTGTCCAGCGCCGCGTCCAGGCTCAGCTTGGCGCCATCGGCCAGCAGCGGCTGGCGTGGGCGGTCTTCGCGGTTGACATAGCCATAGCCGAAACGGCCACGGTCGCACAGGAAGTACTGGTTGACCGAACCGTTGAAGCGGTTTTCGATGCGACGCAGTTCACCGTAGCGCTCGCCCGGGGAGATGTTGCAACCGCTGGAGCAGCCATGGCAGATGCTCGGGGCGAATTGCATGTCCCACTTGCGGTTGTAGCGCTCGGAGTGAGTCTTGTCGGTGAACACGCCGGTGGGGCAGACCTCGGTGAGGTTGCCGGAGAATTCGCTTTCGAGCACGCCGTCTTCAACGCGACCGAAGTACACGTTGTCGTGGGCGCCGAATACGCCGAGGTCGGTGCCGCCGGCGTAGTCTTTATAGAAACGTACGCAGCGGTAGCAGGCGATGCAGCGGTTCATCTCATGGGAGATGAACGGGCCGAGGTCCTGGTTCTGGTGGGTACGCTTGGTGAAGCGATAACGGCGCTCGTTGTGGCCGGTCATCACCGTCATGTCCTGCAGGTGGCAGTGACCGCCTTCCTCACAGACCGGGCAGTCGTGGGGGTGGTTGGTCATCAGCCACTCGACGACACTGGCGCGGAACGCCTTGGATTCTTCATCGTCGATGGAGATCCAGGTGTTGTCGGTGGCCGGTGTCATGCAGGACATGACGATACGACCACGGGTGTCGTTCTCGTCGGTGTACTGCTTGACCGCACACTGGCGACAGGCACCGACGCTGCCGAGCGCCGGGTGCCAGCAGAAATAAGGGATGTCGAGACCGAGTGACAGACATGCCTGTAACAGGTTGTCCGCCCCATCGACTTCGAGCGCTTTGCCGTCTACGTGGATAGTGGCCATGGTTCAAAGTTCTTCGTTGGCCCGTTGTCAGCGGGCGTGGCTAATGGAATCTTGTTATTCATGTGCATCTACACAGCCTTCAAGGCGTCAGCACATGAGAAAAGCGAAGGGCACGGACCCTTCGCTTTTTTAAGCGTTACGCACCGACCATGGTCGGTGATACCACCTGATTGAGGTCGCCCGCGCGGGTTGGCGCGATGCCGGCCTCGAATTCAGAGCGGAAGTATTTGATTGCGCTGCCCAATGGCTCCACGGCGCCCGGTGCGTGAGCACAGAAGGTCTTGCCTGGGCCGAGGAAGCCGACCAGGCCCAGCAGGGTCTCGATATCACCCTCGCGGCCTTCGCCTTTTTCCAGGGCCATCAGCAGCTTGACGCTCCACGGCAGGCCGTCGCGGCATGGGGTGCAGAACCCGCACGATTCACGGGCAAAGAACTGCTCCATGTTGCGCAGTAAGGACACCATGTTGACGGTGTTGTCCACCGCCATCGCCAGGCCCGTACCCATACGGGTGCCAACCTTGCCGATGCCGCCGGCGTACATTTGTGCGTCGAGGTGTTCGGGCAACAGGAAACCGGTACCGGCGCCGCCTGGCTGCCAGGCTTTCAGCGTATAGCCGTCGCGCATGCCGCCGGCGTAGTCCTCGAACAGCTCGCGCGCGGTCACGCCGAACGGCAGCTCCCACAGGCCAGGGTTCTTGACCTTGCCGGAGAAACCCATGAGCTTGGTGCCCATGTCTTCGCTGCCTTCGCGGGCCAGGGATTTGTACCAGTCCACGCCGTCGGCGATGATCGCCGGCACGTTGCACAGGGTTTCGACGTTGTTCACGCAAGTCGGCTTGCCCCACACGCCCACGGCGGCGGGGAAGGGCGGCTTGGAGCGCGGGTTGGCGCGGCGGCCTTCGAGGGAATTGATCAGCGCGGTTTCTTCACCGCAGATATAACGCCCGGCGCCGGTGTGCACGAACAGTTCGAAGTCGAACCCCGAACCGAGGATGTTCTTGCCCAGCAGGCCTGCGGCCTTGGCCTCTGCCACGGCACGGTTGAGGTGCTTGGCGGCGGTGGTGTATTCGCCGCGCAGGAAGATGTAGCCGCGGTAGGTTTTCAACGCGCGCGCGCTGATCAGCATGCCTTCGATCAGCAGATGGGGCAGTTGCTCCATCAGCATGCGGTCTTTCCAGGTGTTGGGCTCCATTTCATCCGCGTTGCACAGCAAATAGCGGATGTTGATGGATTCGTCCTTGGGCATCAGGCCCCATTTGACGCCCGTGGGGAAGCCTGCACCGCCGCGGCCTTTGAGGCCGGCGTCTTTCACGGTCTGGACGATATCGTCCTGGGCCATGTCGGCGAAGGCTTTGCGCGCTGCGGCGTAACCGTTCTTGGCCTGATATTCGTCGAACCATACCGGTTCGGCATCGTCGCGCAGGCGCCAGGTCAGCGGGTGAGTTTCGGGCGACCGCTGGATGCGGTTGGCCGGGCCGAAAGATGTCAGGGTCATGGGTAGCCCTCGAGCAATTGGGTCACGCCGGCAGGCTGGACGTCACCGAATGTGTCGTCGTCGATCATCAACGCCGGCGCCTTGTCGCAGTTGCCCAGGCAGCACACCGGCAGCAGCGTGAAGCGGCCGTCCGGGGTGGTCTGGCCGAGGCCGATGCCCAGTTTGTTCTGAATTTCGCTGACCACCGACTCGTGACCACCGATGTAGCAGACCATGCTGTCGCACACGCGAATGATGTGGCGGCCGACCGGCTGGCGGAAGATCTGACTGTAGAACGTCGCCACGCCTTCAACGTCGCTGGCAGGGATGCCGAGGATTTCGCCGATGGCGTAGAGGGCGCCGTCCGGCACCCAGCCGCGCTCCTTCTGGACGATCTTCAAGGCTTCGATCGACGCCGCGCGCGGGTCTTCGTAGTGATGCAGCTCGTGCTCGATGGCCGAGCGCTCGGTTTCACTCAAGGTGAAACGGTCTGTCTGGATAAGCGTGCTGTTCATGCTTAGCGGTCCACGTCGGCCATAACGAAATCGATACTACCCAGGTACGCAATCAAGTCCGCGACCATCTCGCCTTTGATCACCGAAGGGATCTGCTGCAAGTGCGGGAAGCTTGGTGTACGAATCCGGGTGCGGTAGCTCATGGTGCCGCCATCGCTCGTCAGGTAATAACTGTTGATACCCTTGGTCGCTTCAATCATCTGGAAGGATTCGTTGGCCGGCATGACCGGGCCCCACGAAACCTGCAGGAAGTGCGTGATCAGGGTTTCGATGTGCTGCAGCGTGCGCTCTTTGGGCGGCGGCGTGGTCAGCGGGTGATCCGCCTTGTACGGGCCTGCCGGCATGTTGCGCATGCATTGCTCGATGATTTTGAGGCTCTGGCGCATTTCTTCGACGCGCACGATGCAACGGTCGTAGGCATCGCCGTTGGCCGCCAGCGGTACTTCGAACTCGAAGTTCTGGTAGCCGGAGTAGGGGCGAGCTTTACGCAGGTCGAAATCGCAGCCGGTGGAACGCAGGCCGGCACCGGTGACGCCCCATTCCAGGGCTTCCTTGGTGTTGTACTGCGCAACGCCAATGGTACGGCCCTTGAGGATGCTGTTATCCAACGCAGCCTTTTGGTACTCGTCCAGGCGCTTGGGCATCCAGTCGATGAATTCCTTGACCAGGCGTTCCCAGCCATTGGGCAGGTCGTGGGCCACGCCACCGATGCGGTACCAGGCCGGGTGCAGGCGGAAACCGGTGATGGCTTCGATGACCTTGTAGGCGCGCTGACGGTCGGTGAAGGTGAAGAACACCGGGGTCATGGCACCGACATCCTGGATATAGGTACCCAGGAACAGCAGGTGGCTGGTGATCCGGAAGAACTCGGCCATCATGATGCGGATGGTGTCGACACGGTCCGGCACCTTGATGCCGGCCAGCTTCTCGACCGAGAGCACGTACGGCAGGTTGTTCATCACGCCGCCGAGGTAGTCGATACGGTCGGTGTACGGGATGAAGCTGTGCCAGGACTGACGTTCGGCCATCTTTTCGGCGCCACGGTGGTGATAACCGATGTCCGGTACGCAGTCGACGATTTCTTCACCGTCCAGTTGCAGGATGATGCGGAAGGCACCGTGGGCCGAAGGGTGGTTCGGGCCCAGGTTGAGGAACATGTAGTCCTCGTTGGTGCCGGAGCGCTTCATGCCCCAGTCTTCCGGACGGAAACGCGCCGCTTCTTCTTCAAGCTGCTGCTTGGCCAGGTTGAGGCTGAACGGGTCGAATTCGGTGGCGCGCGCAGGGAAGTCCTTGCGCAGCGGGTGACCTTCCCAGGTCGGCGGCATCATGATGCGCGACAGGTGCGGGTGGCCCGGGAAGTCGATGCCGAACATATCCCAGACTTCACGCTCGTACCAGCTGGCGTTGGGCCAGATGCCGGTCACGGTCGGCACGCTCAGGTCACTTTCGGACAGCGCGACCTTGATCATCACGTCGCTGTTACGTTCCAGCGACATCAGGTGATAGAACACAGTGAAGTCGGCGTCGCTTGGCAGGCCCTGGCGCTTGGTGCGCAGACGCTCGTCCACGCCATGCAGGTCATAGAGCATGACGTACGGCTTGGGCAGGTTGCGCAGGAAAGTCAGGACTTCGATGAGCCTGGCACGTGCCACCCACAGCACCGGCATACCGGTGCGTGTGGCCTGGGCGGTAAAGGCGTCAGGGCCAAAACGGTTATTGAGTTCGACGACCACATCCTGGTCGTCTGCCTTATAAGGCGGGATATACAGAGCACTGCCTGTAGTCATGGTTTTTTATCGCTTTCGGTCAACGTAAAGAATGAGGCCAGGTTTTCGTTCTATGAAAGAAGCGGGCTGGATCAGACTTCGTCGGGGCTGCGCAGGTTGGTGACTGCGATTCGCTGTTCGCGGCGCTGTTCCTTTTGGGACGGCATCTCGGCGCGGTAAACACCTTGATCTCCGACCACCCAGGACAGTGGGCGACGCTCCTTGCCAATCGATTCCTGCAACAGCATCAAGCCTTGCAGGAATGCCTCCGGGCGGGGCGGGCAGCCAGGCACGTAGACGTCCACGGGCAGGAACTTGTCCACCCCCTGAACCACGGAGTAGATGTCGTACATGCCCCCGGAGTTGGCGCACGAACCCATGGAGATAACCCACTTCGGCTCGAGCATTTGCTCGTAGAGACGCTGAATGATCGGCGCCATCTTGATGAAGCAGGTACCGGCGATAACCATGAAATCCGCCTGGCGCGGCGATGCCCGGATTACTTCGGCGCCGAAGCGCGCGATGTCGTGGGGCGCCGTGAAGGCGGTGGTCATTTCCACGTAGCAGCACGAAAGGCCGAAGTTATACGGCCATAGGGAATTCTTACGCCCCCAGTTGACCGCGCCACTCAGCACGTCTTCGAGTTTGCCCATGTAGATGTTTTTGTGGACTTGATCTTCTAACGGATCGGAAACGGTTTCCCGTTCGCCGATGGGGTACTGCTCGTTAGGAGCATCCGGGTCGATCCTGGTGAGATTGTATTGCATCGCCAAAGCCTCATTGTTTCAGCTTCGCCTGCCGCTTGCGACGAGCTTCCGGAGCCCAATCAAGGGCGCCCACTCGGAACAGGTAGACAAGACCTGCCAACAGAATTGCTATGAAAACGAGAGCTTCGACGAATCCGGTCCAGCCGCTTTCGCGGACGGACACAGACCAGGCAAAGAGAAAGAGGGCTTCGATATCGAAGATCACGAACAGCATCGCGACCAGATAGAATTTGGCTGAGAGCCGCAAGCGGGCGCCACCTGTAGGTAGCATGCCGGACTCGAACGGTTCGTTTTTGCTGCGGCCCCAGGCTTTTGACCCGAGGAGGCTGGAGACGCCGAGCATGAAGGCACAAAGGCCGACAACACCGAGAAGGAAAATGGCAAAGCCCCAGTTGTGGGCCATGAGTCCTGTCGCTTCGGTCATGCTGGAAATCCTTAACAGAGGGCAAAGGCCTCTGAGCTCGAAAAAGTAACGATGCAGTGACGATATGTCGCAGCGTAGTCAATCGCGTTGATTTTATGGCTAAACACCGGGCAAGTAAAATTCCGATGGCGAAATTATTCGGTGGAATAAGCACATAGTGCACCTTCTTGGGGCTGTAGCCCTTGCGTGGTGGGCATTAGCGGGCATTTGATCAATTGTGTTTTGTTTAGGTTGTAACGAAGTTTCTTTGTTCTAAATGATAATGAATATTGTTTGGGCGGGTTTTAAGCGGACGGTTGTGGTGTGGCGAGGGAAGTTGCCGTTACTTGATCGGTTACCGCTAGTTGTCGCAGCGGATCTTTTAACCGATTTATCTGCGGTGAATACCGCTCTGGATCAAGGTTTTGCACAAAATCTTCAGGTTGCAGGGTTCCTCCCATATTGGGCCCTTATTGAATCGGTAAGATGTATATCGGCAAAAAAAACGCCCCGAACCAGTCGGGGCGTCAGATCGTGCGGCACTGCGGTTAGCTTTTTAACGGGTCCGCGGTGGCCGAGTACTTGGATCGATCAGTGGAACTGCTCTTCTTCAGTCGAACCGGTCAGCGCAGTCACGGACGAGGTGCCGCCCTGGATCACGGTGGTCATGTCGTCGAAGTAACCGGTGCCCACTTCCTGCTGGTGCGCGACGAAGGTGTAACCCTTGGCGGCGTCAGCGAATTCCTGCTCCTGCAGTTTCACGTAGGCGGTCATGTCGTTGCGGGCGTAGTCGTGCGCCAGGTTGAACATGCTGTGCCACATGTTGTGAATGCCGGCCAGGGTAATGAACTGGTGTTTGTAGCCCATGGCCGACAGTTCGCGCTGGAACTTGGCGATGGTCGCGTCGTCCAGGTTTTTCTTCCAGTTGAAGGAAGGCGAGCAGTTGTAGGACAGCAGCTGGTCCGGGTATTCCTTCTTGATTGCTTCGGCAAAGCGACGGGCTTCGTCCAGATCCGGCTTGGCGGTTTCGCACCAGATCAAGTCGGCGTACGGCGCGTAGGCCAGGCCGCGGGCGATGGCTTGATCCAGGCCTGCGCGAACTTTGTAGAAGCCTTCCTGGGTGCGTTCGCCAGTGACGAACGGCTGGTCGTACGGGTCGCAGTCCGAGGTCAGCAGGTCGGCGGCGTTGGCGTCGGTGCGGGCCAGGATAATGGTCGGCGTGCCGGCGACGTCAGCTGCCAGGCGCGCGGCGGTGAGCTTCTGCACGGCTTCCTGGGTCGGTACCAGTACCTTGCCCCCCATGTGGCCGCATTTTTTTACCGACGCCAGTTGGTCTTCGAAGTGCACGCCGGCAGCGCCTGCCTCGATCATGCTTTTCATCAGCTCGTAGGCGTTCAGCACGCCACCGAAGCCGGCTTCGGCGTCAGCCACGATCGGTGCGAAGTAGTCGATGTAGCCTTCGTCGCCCGGGTTCTTGCCGGCTTTCCACTGGATCTGGTCGGCGCGGCGGAACGAGTTGTTGATGCGCTTGACCACGGTCGGCACGGAGTCCACCGGGTACAGCGATTGGTCGGGGTACATGGATTCGGCGGAGTTGTTGTCCGCCGCCACTTGCCAGCCGGACAGGTAGATTGCCTGGATACCGGCTTTTACCTGTTGGACTGCCTGGCCGCCAGTAAGGGCGCCCATGCAGTTGACGAAATCTTTATCGGGGCGGAAGGATGGCTTGGCACCTTGGGTAACCAGGTTCCACAGCTTCTCGGCGCCGAGTTTTGCAAAGGTATGCTCAGGTTGAACCGAGCCGCGCAGGCGGACGACGTCAGCAGCGGAATAAGCGCGGGTCACGCCTTTCCAGCGTGGGTTTTCAGCCCAGTCTTTTTCAAGGGCTGCAATTTGCTGTTCGCGTGTCAGTGCCATGGGGAAAAACCTCGTCGCGTCTTGTGGAAAATCTACTGGGTTGAACATTCCGTTGGCCAGCTACTGTAGCCAGTGCGTGGTCATGGCTGCTCGCTGATCAGAAGCGTAGGCAGTCAGGTCAGGTTCGACGGAGTGGGCGACGGGTTGAACGATGGGCTCAAGGGGGAGTTGAGCAGGTAAGGGCAGACTGCGAACGGTCTTCGGGCGTCGTGGGCCTTTGTACGATCCATCAGTGTGTAGCCGGGTTACCTGGTTAGCTTCCGTCCCTCGGGACAACTTCGTTCCAGTCGCAACCTCGTCAAACACGCCTTGTGGGCGGTACAGACACGAATCGGCTCGGGTGGGTAACTTGGAGCGACGATCCGAAGGCCCTTGCCAGGGCCCCTGATTAGCGGGAGCGAGGCCATCATGCCCAGGCTTTTTTGGATCGTCAAATGTTTTGTAGTGCTTTTTTTCAGGCACTACATCTTTAGTCTTATACGACTCATCAGTCAGTTTTTGGTGCTTCAGTTCAGGGTGTCGACCTTGACCCGCAATGTCAGGTCATCCCGGCCCTGAGTAGAGTAGCTGCGGGTCGTGGACGTTTTATCGGCTTGAGTCTGGCGGTTGATGCCAGCGAGCGGGATCCACTCACCCAGGCGACCGCTGACACTTGTGTCGGTGCTCTGCACGTTCACTACATCGGGACGTTCCTGGCTCATGCGGTCACGGTTGGTACTGATCGCCAGGTGTACGGTGTCGCCGGTGACGCTGGCGGTGACATAGAACCCTTGGGTGACGTTGCGATACTGGGTCTGGTTTTGCAGGCGCCCGTAGCTGTCTTGCGAGGTGGTGGTCAGCGGTACGCTCTGGCCGACCTGGATCAGCGCGGGCACGCCTTCGCTGGCCTGGATCTGCTGAATGCCGCCCTCGCGGCTGACGGTGCCATAGTTGATGATGCGGGTCTGGCTGTCGCCAGTGTCCTGTTGGTTGCTTTCATTGGTATCGACGGTGATCAGCAGGCGCTTGGCCGGTGTGTCCAGTTGGGAGAGCAGGGTGCGCAGGCCCTCGATCTTCCCAGGGGCAGCGTTAACGATCAGCTGGTTGCCGTAGGCACTGACAGTGCCGTCCTTGCCGATAAAGTTCTGCGCCACCGGTAGCAGGTCGGCACTGGTGCGGTTGCTCAGGTTGACGACTGCGGTGTCGGCGCTGGCCGAGACGCTGACGGTCAGGAGGAGGGCGGTGAGCAGGGTGCGTAGGGACATGTCCGTTATCTCTGCGAGTCAATTAGACGTGATAGTGCCAGTTTGTCGGCCTGGCCGGTCGCATATTGAATCGTAGACGGCAAAATGCCCCGCATGGCAGGGCATTGCTGGTGTGGCTGGAATAGTTATCGGGGGCAAGCCCCCTCCCACATGTTGACCCTGTACATTTCAAATGTGGGAGGAGGCTTGCCCCCGATGGCAGCGACGCGATCTCGAATCAGGCGCCGCGCACCATATCGACATGAGGAATCCCGACTTCCAGGAATTCATCACTGACGATCTCAAAGCCCAGCCGCTCATAGAACGGCGCGGCATACACCTGGGCACTGAGGAATTGCCTGGTCTGGCCGCGTTTTTCAGCGGCTTCGATCACGGCCTCCATCAGCTTGTCGCCCACCTTCAGCCCGCGCCAGTCCTTGAGCACCGATACACGACCGATCTCGCCGCTGGGCAGCAGGCGCGCGGTGCCGATCGGGAAGTCGCCTTCGAACGCCAGGAAATGCATGGCCTCTGCGTCGTCCGCGTCCCACTCCAGCTCAGGTGGAACCGACTGTTCAGCAATAAACACTGCTTCACGAATGCGCCGAATCTCAGCGATATCCTTATGCCAGTTCGCGACACTTACGTGAATTCTATTCATCGGCAAATCCCAGGCTTCCTTGCTTGACCAATTCGCACAGCAAGTCGCGACCGTCTTCGTCCGCCAGCCACGGGCCGAGGTTCTCGGCATGCAGGGCGTCGGCAGAGCAAATCATTTTCAACAGTTCGCGCAACTTGCCCGGCAGGTAACGACTCTGGCCGCTGGCGAACAGCAGCACGTCATCGTCCACTTCCGACCAGGCCATGCGCGCGCTTGGGTTGCGCACCAGGATCGCGCCGTCCTGCAGGCTGGCGACAAAATCTTCTTCGCCCAGCTCTTCGCCAGCCACCAGTTCCGGATAGCGCGGTTCGGTCATGAATTGGCCGAACCAGGTCAGCAGCATGCGCTCATCGCTCATGTGCTCGGCCAGCAGGCTTTTGAGGCGGTCGAGGGCGTCGCTCTGGATCTGGTGCGGGTCGCTGACCGGCTGCGCGTCGGCATCGGTGTAACGTTCTTCGTCGGTCAGGTACTGGGCGAGGAAGTCGGTGAAGTGGGTCAGCACTTCGGCAGCGCTCGGTGCGCGGAAGCCGACCGAGTAGGTCATGCAGTCGTCTTCGGCGACGCCGAAGTGCGCCAGGCGCGGCGGCAGGTAGAGCATGTCGCCCGGTTCCAGCACCCACTCGGCGCTTTCTTCGAATTCGGCCAGGATGCGCAGGTCGGCGTGTTGCAGCAGCGGGCTCTCGGAGCTGCACATCTGGCCGATCTTCCAGTTGCGCTTGCCCTGGGCCTGCAGCAGGAACACATCGTAGTTATCGAAGTGCGGGCCGACACTGCCCCCAGGCGCGGCAAAGCTGATCATCACATCGTCGATGCGCCAGCTTGGCAGGAAGCGGAACTGCTCAAGCAGCTCGGCCACTTCCGGTACGAACTGGTCGACCGCTTGCACCAGCAGGGTCCATTCGCGCTCAGGCAGTGTGCTGAAGGCGTCTTCAGCAAACGGACCACGGCGCAGTTCCCACGGACGCTCACCATGCTCGATCACCAGGCGTGATTCGACTTCCTCCTCCAAGGCCAGGCCGGCCAGTTCGTCGGCGTCGATCGGGCTTTCGAAGTCAGGGATGGCCTGACGGATCAGCAGCGGCTTTTTCTGCCAGTAATCGCGCAGGAATTCCCGTGCCGTGATGCCGCCCAGAAGTTGAAGAGGAATATCAGGATTCATGTGTAACCTATTGAAAAAAAGCACTTTTCAGACTGGAATAAAAACGCCCGGCGCGGCCGGGCGTCTCAAGGGTCTTGCTTGGATCAGATGCGCTTGGCCTGGGCCACGGCATTGCCGATGTAGTTGGCCGGGGTGAGCAATTTAAGCTCGGCCTTGGCCGCGGCCGGCATGTCCAGGCCGTCGATGAAAGTCTGCAGCGCTTCAGGGCTGATGCCCTTGCCGCGCGTCAATTCTTTGAGTTTCTCGTACGGGTTTTCGATGTTGTAGCGGCGCATCACGGTCTGGATCGGTTCGGCCAGTACTTCCCAGCACGCATCCAGGTCAGCGGCGATCTTCTGCTCGTTGAGCTCCAGTTTGCTGATGCCTTTGAGGCTGGCTTCATACGCGATCACGCTGTGGGCAAAGCCCACGCCGAGGTTGCGCAGCACGGTGGAGTCAGTCAGGTCGCGCTGCCAGCGGGAGATCGGCAACTTGCTGGCCAGGTGCTGGAACAGGGCGTTGGCGATGCCGAGGTTGCCTTCGGAGTTTTCGAAGTCGATCGGGTTGACCTTGTGCGGCATGGTCGACGAACCGATTTCACCGGCAATGGTGCGCTGCTTGAAGTAGCCCAGGGAGATGTAGCCCCAGATATCGCGATCGAAGTCGATCAGGATGGTGTTGAAGCGCGCAATGGCGTCGAACAGCTCGGCGATATAGTCGTGCGGTTCGATCTGCGTGGTGTACGGGTTGAAGCCCAGGCCCAGTTCGTCTTCGATAAAGGCGCGGGCGTTGGCTTCCCAGTCGATCTCCGGGTAAGCCGACAGGTGGGCGTTGTAGTTGCCCACCGCACCGTTGATCTTGCCCAGCAATGGCACAGCGGCCACTTGCGCGATCTGGCGCTCCAGGCGGTACACCACGTTGGCCAGCTCTTTGCCCAGGGTGGTCGGCGAGGCCGGTTGGCCGTGGGTGCGCGACAGCATCGGTACGTCGGCGAAACGGATCGCCAGCTCGCGGATGGCGTTGGCGGTCTGGCGCATCAGCGGCAGCATCACGTCGTCACGGCCTTCGCGCAGCATCAGGGCGTGGGACAGGTTGTTGATGTCCTCGCTGGTGCAGGCAAAGTGGATGAACTCGCTGACCTTGGCCAGTTCCGGCAGCTTGGCCGCTTGCTCTTTGAGCAGATATTCGATGGCTTTGACGTCGTGGTTGGTGGTGCGCTCGATCTCTTTCACACGCTCGGCGTGCTCCAGGGAGAAGTTCTCCGCCAGGGTATTGAGCACGGCGTTGGCTTCGGCGGAAAATGCCGGCACTTCGCTGATGGCGGGGTGAGCGGCCAGGCGCTGGAGCCAGCGCACTTCAACCAGAACGCGGGCGCGGATCAGGCCGTACTCGCTGAAAATAGGGCGCAGGGCCTGGGTTTTGCCGGCGTAGCGGCCGTCAACAGGGGAAACCGCAGTGAGCGAAGAAAGCTGCATGGGGTGTTCTCGGACAGTCGGGCAACGAAATGGGGCGCGTATCATACATGAAAAAATCCGCCGGTCCGTCGCCAACTGACCGGCGTATTACGCGTAACGGCGTGAAAACAGCCTGCTGCTGCGACTTATTCGTTGCGCATCAACGGGTAAAGCTCTTTGAGCAATTTGCGACGGCTGATGACCAGCTGCCAACGGTGACCGCCCAGCTGGCGCCACAGTCGCGCCGAACGAATGCCGGCCAGCAACAGGGCGCGGATCTTCGACGCGTTGTTCGGTTGCTGCAGGTTGCGCATGTCGCCATGCACCTGGATGCGCTGGCGCAGGGTGCTCAAGGTGTCCTGGTACAGCGCACCACAGGCGGCGATCACGTTTTCGTGGGCCGGGCCGAAGTGCTCCACCTGGGACTGGATCTGTGGCAGGCGCTTGCCGATGGTCTCCAGCATGTCCTCGCGCTTGGCCAGTTGACGCTCCAGGCCGAGCATCGACAGGGCGTAGCGCAGTGGCTCGCGTTGCAAGGTGCTGGGGTCGCGCTCCAGGGCGCCGATCAGGGCGCGGTAACCTTCGCGCAGCGCCAGGTCATCACCGCCGTAGACTTCCAGGGTGTCCTTGGGGTCGCGGATCAGCAGGCTGCCGAGCATGCAGGTCAGGCCCGCCTCGGTGACCTGGCCGGTCTTGGCGATTTTGTCCACCAGCACCGCGGCCAGAAATACCCCGCCCAATGCCGTCAATTGCTCCTGGGTCGGGCTCATGCCGGGTTGCTCCAGGGTTCGGCGACTTCGATCACGCCACCGCCCAGGCACACCTCGCCGTCATAGAACACCACGGACTGGCCGGGAGTGACGGCGCGCTGCGGGTCATCGAAGGTGGCGCGGTAGCCGTTGGCGGTCTTTTCCAGGGTGCAGGGCTGGTCGCTCTGGCGATAGCGCACCTTGGCGGTCAGGCGGCGTGGGGTAGTGAGGTCAATCGGGTTGACCCAGTAGATCTCCGAGGCCAGCAGGGCGCCGGAAAACAGCAACGGGTGCTCGTTGCCCTGGCCGACGATCAGCACGTTGTGTTCCAAGTCCTTGACCAGCACGTACCACGGCTCTTCGCCAGCGTCCTTGAGGCCGCCGATGCCCAGGCCCTGGCGCTGGCCGATGGTGTGGTACATCAGGCCATGATGACGGCCGATGACCTCTCCCTCGGTGGTCTTGATCTCGCCCGGTTGCGCCGGCAGGTACTGCTTGAGGAAGTCACTGAAGCGGCGCTCGCCGATAAAACAGATCCCGGTGGAGTCCTTTTTCTTGGCGGTAGCCAGGCCGTGCTGCTCGGCAATCCTGCGCACTTCCGGCTTTTCCAGCTCGCCCACCGGGAACAGAGTCTTGGCGATCTGTTCACCGCCGACGGCGTGCAGGAAGTAGCTCTGGTCCTTGTTTGGGTCCAGGCCCTTGAGCAGTTCCGTGCGGCCATCGATATCGCGGCGGCGCACGTAGTGGCCAGTGGCGATCAGGTCCGCGCCGAGGATCATGGCGTAGTCGAGGAACGCCTTGAACTTGATTTCGCGGTTGCACAGGATGTCCGGGTTCGGCGTGCGTCCAGCCTTGTATTCGGCCAGGAAGTGCTCGAACACGTTGTCCCAGTACTCGGCCGCGAAGTTGGCGGTGTGCAGCTTGATGCCGATCTTGTCGCACACGGCCTGGGCGTCCGCGAGGTCGTCCATGGCGGTGCAATATTCCGTTCCATCGTCTTCTTCCCAGTTCTTCATGAACAGGCCTTCCACCTCATAACCCTGCTCCATGAGCAGAACGGCGGAAACGGAAGAATCCACGCCGCCGGACATGCCGACGATGACGCGCTTCTTTTGTGTGTCAGAAGGGGCTGGATCACGCATAGGGTTTCAACGGGTGTCTTGAAAAAGGACGCGATTCTAGCAGGCCTGGGCCCGCAAGGCTAAAGAGAAGGGCGGATCAATTCCAGGCTGTGCCGCTGGCCGGCCAGATAATCATCGATGCAGCGGATAATCAGCTCGCTGCGCCAGGCGTCGCGCAGGCCCATCAGTTCGTCGCGGGTCAGCCAGCGGGCGCGGAGGATGCCGTCGTCGAGTTGATAGTCCGGGTGGTGTTTCAAGGCGTTGGCAATGAAGCAGACCCGTTGATAAGTCACGCCATTACTGGGGGCGGTGTACAGGTAGATGCCGACGATACCGGTCGCTTCCACGTCCCAACCGGTTTCCTCAAGGGTTTCGCGTACGGCGGCTTCGGTTAGCGTTTCATGCGGGTCGAGGTGACCGGCAGGCTGATTGAGTACGGCGCGCCCGCCCTTGAGCTCTTCGACCATCAGGAACTTGCCGTTGTCTTCGACGATGGTGGCGACGGTGATGTGGGGTTGCCAGGTCATGGTGTGCCTCTTGATTCAGGGGGCGGTGCGTTCTTGGATCTGGATTACAGTCAATGTGGGAAGGGGCAAGCCCCTCCCATATTTGATCCGGTTTCCTGAGTTGAGCGCTGGAAACAGAAACCCCGGCACGGGGCCGGGGCTTCTTTGCATCCTTACAACCTTACTTCAACTTGGCAATCGCCGCGTTAAAGGTGTTGCTTGGGCGCATGGCCTTGCTGGTCAACTCCGGGTTCGGTGCGTAGTAGCCACCGATGTCCACTGGCTTGCCCTGTACGGCATTGAGCTCGGCGACGATGGTCGCCTCGTTCGCAGCCAGGGTCTTGGCCAGTTCGCCGAACTGCGCTTGCAGCGCTGTGTCTTCAGACTGAGCGGCCAGGGCCTGGGCCCAGTACAGCGCCAGGTAGAAGTGGCTGCCGCGGTTGTCGATGTTGCCGACTTTGCGCGATGGCGACTTGTTGTTGTCCAGGAACTGGCCGGTGGCCTGGTCCAGGGTCTTGGACAGTACCAGGGCCTTGGGGTTGTTGTACGTCACACCCAAGTGCTCGAGGGATGCAGCCAGGGCCAGGAATTCACCCAGGGAATCCCAGCGCAGGAAGTTCTCTTCCAGCAGTTGCTGTACGTGCTTGGGTGCCGAGCCGCCGGCGCCGGTTTCGAACAGGCCGCCGCCGTTCATCAGCGGCACGATCGAGAGCATCTTGGCGCTGGTGCCCAGTTCCATGATCGGGAACAGGTCGGTCAGGTAGTCGCGCAATACGTTACCGGTCACGGAGATGGTGTCCAGGCCCTTGCGGGTACGCTCCAGGGTGAACTTCATCGCGTCGACCGGCGACATGATGCGGATGTCCAAACCTTCGGTGTTGTGGTCTTTCAGGTAGGCCTGAACTTTCTCGACCACCACGCCGTCGTGGGCGCGCTTGGGGTCCAGCCAGAAAATGGCCGGGGTGTTGCTGGCGCGGGCGCGGTTGACGGCGAGCTTGACCCAGTCCTGGATCGGCGCGTCTTTGGTCTGGCACATGCGGAAGATGTCGCCGGCTTCGACGGTTTGCTCCATCAGCAGGTTGCCCTTGCTGTCGGTGACGCGGACCACACCGTCAGCCTTGATCTGGAACGTCTTGTCGTGGGAGCCGTATTCTTCGGCTTTCTTGGCCATCAGGCCAACGTTCGGAACGCTGCCCATGGTGGTTGGATCGAACGCGCCATTGGCCTTGCAGTCTTCGATGACGGCTTGGTAGATGGTGGCGTAGCAGCGATCCGGAATCACGGCCTTGGTGTCGTGCAGTTGACCGTCGGTGCCCCACATTTTGCCGGAGTCACGGATCATGGCCGGCATCGAGGCGTCGACGATGACGTCGCTCGGCACATGCAGGTTGGTGATGCCTTTGTCGGAGTTGACCATCGCCAGGGAAGGGCGAGCGGCGTAGACCGCCTGGATGTCGGCTTCGATCTGCGCTTGCTGGTCGGCCGGCAGGGCCTTGATGCGGGCGTACAGGTCGCCGATGCCGTTGTTCAGGTTAAAGCCGATCTGTTCCAGCACGGCAGCGTGCTTGGTCAGCGCTTCTTTATAGAACTCGGCAACGATCTGGCCGAACATGATCGGGTCGGAGACCTTCATCATGGTGGCCTTCAGGTGTACCGACAGCAATACGCCTTGTTTCTTGGCGTCTTCGATCTCGGCGGCGATGAACGCACGCAGGGCGTTTTTGCTCAGCACTGCGCTGTCGAGGATTTCGCCAGCTTGTACCGAGGTCTTTTCCTTCAGCACGGTTGCGGTGCCATCTTTGGCAATCAGCTCGATCTTGACCGCGTCGGCGGCTTCGATCTGTACGGCTTTCTCGCTGCCGTAGAAGTCACCATTGCTCATGTGGGCAACGTGGGACTTGGAGTCTGCCGCCCAGGCGCCCATTTTGTGCGGGTGCTTGCGCGCATAGTTCTTGACCGACAATGGCGCACGGCGGTCGGAGTTGCCTTCGCGCAGTACCGGGTTCACGGCGCTGCCCTTGACCTTATCGTAACGGGCACGGGTTTCTTTTTCCGCGTCGGTGGTTACGGTTTCCGGGTAGTCCGGGAGGGCGTAGCCCTGGGCCTGCAATTCCTTGATCGCCGCATGCAATTGAGGGGTCGAAGCACTGATGTTAGGCAGTTTGATGATGTTGGCTTCAGGGGTTACGGCCAGGTCGCCCAGTTCGGCGAGGTGGTCCGGCACGGCCTTGGTACCCAGTTGCTCCGGGAAGCTTGCGAGGATGCGCCCGGCGAGGGAAATGTCGCGGGTTTCCACGGCAATATCAGCGGAAGCGGTGAAAGCCTCTACGATAGGCAGCAGTGAATAGGTGGCGAGGGCGGGGGCTTCGTCGGTGAAGGTGTAGATGATCTTCGAGCGGGTGGGCATATTCGGATTAACTCTCTTCTTTGCTGAAAGCGTGCGCAGAAACTCGAGATGCGCCGGGTGGAGCGCGTTCGTTCAAAGTCATCCATGAGCGAAATGTCGAGGTTTCTTCGCGGTGATGTTGGGTTGCATCAGTCGAGCGTCAAGCGGGTGGACTATTGTAATAGTCCTGCTTTCTGGCGGAGGGCCCGGTTCCAGAGCGGTCTGCCGGCGTGACTCTTGGGTCAGCGGCGGCATTATACATAGGTCGCTATGCTTACGCTGAGCCTTCATACAAAAGGTGGGTCGTCCATTGGTCTAAAGGTCGCAGGTACCGGGTTACGCCTAAAGTCGCACGTTGTGCTCAAGATTGGCGTTTTTCCCTTTGCTTTCAGGCTTGTAGGCGACAATTTATGCTGTTTTCGATGCAAATGAGCATGGCGCTAGGTTTCAGTCGTCATTTATCTGGAGTAGGCTCGAACGCAGCCAGATGTTCAATCCATAGATGGAGTTCAGCATGGGATACAAGAAGATTCAGGTTCCGGCAGTCGGCGACAAAATCACCGTCAACGCAGACCATTCTCTCAATGTTCCTGACCACCCGATCATCCCGTTCATCGAAGGTGACGGTATTGGCGTCGACATCAGCCCAGTGATGATCAAGGTGGTCGACGCAGCTGTTGCCAAGGCTTATGGCGGCAAGCGCAAGATTTCCTGGATGGAAGTCTACGCCGGCGAAAAAGCCACGCAGGTTTACGACCAGGACACCTGGCTGCCCCAGGAAACCCTGGACGCGGTCAAGGATTACGTAGTGTCCATCAAGGGCCCGCTGACCACGCCGGTGGGCGGCGGTATCCGTTCGTTGAACGTTGCCCTGCGCCAGCAACTCGATCTGTATGTTTGCCTGCGCCCCGTCCGCTGGTTCGAAGGCGTGCCCAGCCCGGTGAAAAAGCCTGGCGACGTGGACATGACCATCTTCCGTGAAAACTCCGAAGATATTTACGCCGGTATTGAGTGGAAAGCCGGTTCGCCTGAAGCGATCAAGGTGATCAAGTTCCTCAAGGAGGAAATGGGCGTCACCAAGATCCGTTTCGACCAGGACTGCGGGATTGGCGTCAAGCCGGTGTCCAAGGAAGGTACTCAGCGTCTGGCGCGTAAAGCCCTGCAATATGTGGTGGATAACGATCGTGATTCGCTGACCATCGTGCACAAAGGCAACATCATGAAGTTCACCGAAGGGGCCTTCAAAGAGTGGGCCTATGAAGTGGCCGCGCAGGAGTTTGGCGCGACCTTGCTGGACGGCGGGCCTTGGATGCAGTTCAAGAACCCGAAAACCGGCAAGAATGTGGTGGTCAAGGATGCGATTGCCGACGCCATGCTCCAGCAGATCCTGCTGCGGCCGGCGGAATATGATGTGATCGCCACCCTTAACCTCAATGGCGACTACCTGTCCGATGCCCTCGCGGCGGAAGTCGGCGGCATCGGTATTGCGCCGGGCGCCAATCTGTCCGACACCGTCGCCATGTTCGAGGCGACTCACGGCACCGCGCCCAAGTATGCGGGCAAAGACCAGGTCAACCCCGGCTCGCTGATCCTGTCGGCGGAAATGATGCTGCGTCACATGGGCTGGATCGAGGCGGCGGACCTGATTATCAAGGGGACCAATGGCGCGATTTCGGCCAAGACCGTGACCTATGACTTCGAGCGACTGATGGACGGCGCGAAGCTGGTGTCGTCGTCAGGCTTTGGTGATGCGTTGATTTCGCATATGTAAGGCAGGCTAAATAAAACGGCCATTCTGCTGAACCAGAATGGCCGTTTTTTTTGCAGGCTATTTACCCAAATGCGATCAGGCCAGTTGCTTCTTTTCTTTAGAGGATTGATCTTTTTTGGGCTTTTTTTCGTGCGTCGTGTCGTGGGCCGTCCCGGGCGCCGCCGCGCAGGCCGCACAAATTTCAACGGCATGCAGTCCCTTTGGCCCCTGAATGATTTCGAACTCCACACTTTGGCCTGCTTTCAGCGTCTTGTAGCCGTCCATGGTGATCGCTGAATAGTGCGCAAAAAGGTCATCGGTTTTACCTTCTTCATTAATAAAGCCGTATCCCTTGGCGTTATTGAACCACTTGACCTTACCTTTGATCTTGCTGCCAGACATAACCCATTTCCTTCTGCACCAGACTCCATCACTGGAGTATCATCCAGTTTATCCGTCCTAACCCGAATAAATAAGGTTGACTGCGCGGACCTTTTTTACCCACTGTGGGTTCTATTGGTTGTAACACCGTTTTGCCGATAGTCAAGGCGACCAGTCGGTCAGAGTTGAAATTCTGACAGGTTGCCCCCACCACTGTATTGAACAACTGACGAACCTTTCTTTCCATGCATGCAATCAGCCAGATTCGACTAACATTCAATCAGGATCGACCGGATCACGAACACGATGACGACGGTTCTGCAGGCATTGCTGTTCAGGAGGCCAAGCCTGCCTTACAGGCGCCGCCGATGTACAAGGTGGTTTTGTTCAACGATGACTACACACCGATGGATTTCGTGGTCGAAGTGCTCGAGGTGTTTTTTAACCTGAACCGCGAGTTGGCGACCAAGGTAATGCTGGCCGTTCATACAGAAGGACGGGCAGTATGTGGAGTGTTTACCCGCGACATCGCCGAGACAAAGGCCATGCAGGTCAACCAGTACGCCAGGGAAAGCCAGCATCCGCTACTCTGTGAAATCGAGAAGGACGGTTAACGCCGACCACTTGGGTATGAGGTGAAGCTATGTTAAACCGCGAGCTCGAAGTCACCCTCAATCTTGCCTTCAAGGAGGCTCGTTCGAAGCGTCATGAATTCATGACCGTCGAGCACCTGCTGCTGGCACTTTTGGATAATGAAGCTGCCGCCACCGTTCTGCGTGCGTGCGGCGCCAACCTCGACAAACTCAAGCATGATCTGCAGGAGTTTATCGACTCCACCACGCCACTGATCCCCGTGCATGACGAGGACCGTGAAACCCAGCCGACCCTGGGTTTTCAGCGGGTATTGCAGCGTGCCGTTTTCCACGTACAGAGCTCCGGTAAGCGTGAAGTCACGGGCGCCAATGTGCTTGTGGCGATCTTCAGCGAACAGGAAAGCCAGGCGGTGTTTCTGCTCAAGCAGCAGAGCGTTGCCCGTATCGATGTGGTCAACTACATCGCCCACGGTATCTCCAAGGTGCCTGGGCACGGCGATCATTCCGAGGGTGAGCAGGATATGCAGGACGACGAGGGCGGCGAGTCTTCTTCTTCGGGCAATCCACTGGATGCCTATGCCAGCAACCTCAATGAACTGGCGCGTCAGGGGCGGATCGATCCGCTGGTGGGGCGTGAGCTTGAAGTCGAGCGCGTAGCGCAGATCCTTGCGCGTCGTCGCAAGAACAATCCGCTGCTGGTCGGCGAGGCCGGCGTGGGTAAAACCGCGATTGCCGAAGGCCTGGCCAAGCGTATCGTCGACAATCAGGTGCCGGATCTGCTGGCCAGCAGTGTCGTATATTCCCTCGATCTGGGCGCCTTGCTTGCCGGTACCAAATACCGTGGCGATTTCGAGAAGCGCTTCAAGGCGTTGCTGGGCGAGTTGAAAAAACGCCCGCAAGCGATCCTGTTCATCGATGAGATTCACACCATCATCGGTGCCGGCGCAGCTTCCGGTGGGGTCATGGATGCGTCCAACCTGCTCAAGCCGTTGCTGTCGTCGGGTGATATCCGTTGCATCGGCTCCACCACGTTCCAGGAGTTTCGCGGGATTTTCGAGAAGGATCGCGCCCTGGCGCGGCGCTTCCAGAAAGTCGATGTGTCCGAACCTTCGGTTGAAGACACGATCGGCATCCTGCGTGGCCTGAAGGGCCGCTTCGAGGCGCACCATGGCATCGAGTACACCGATGAAGCGCTGCGCTCGGCCGCGGAGTTGGCGTCGCGCTACATCAACGACCGTCACATGCCTGACAAGGCGATTGACGTAATCGATGAGGCGGGTGCTTACCAACGTCTCCAGCCAGCCGAGAAGCGCGTGAAGCGCATTGATGTGCCGCAGGTCGAAGATATCGTGGCGAAAATTGCGCGGATTCCGCCAAAACACGTCACCAGCTCGGACAAGGAGCTGCTGCGTAACCTGGAGCGCGACCTCAAGCTGACCGTGTTCGGTCAGGATGCGGCCATCGATTCGCTGTCCACGGCTATCAAGCTGTCGCGCGCGGGCCTCAAGTCGCCGGACAAGCCTGTCGGCTCGTTCCTGTTCGCCGGTCCTACCGGCGTCGGCAAGACCGAGGCGGCGCGGCAATTGGCCAAGGCCATGGGTATCGAGCTGGTTCGCTTCGATATGTCCGAGTACATGGAGCGCCATACCGTGTCACGCCTGATTGGTGCGCCTCCTGGTTATGTGGGCTTCGATCAGGGCGGTCTGCTCACCGAGGCGATCACCAAGCAGCCTCACTGCGTATTGCTGCTCGATGAAATCGAGAAGGCACACCCGGAAGTCTTCAACCTGCTGCTGCAGGTGATGGATCACGGGACCCTGACCGACAACAACGGGCGCAAGGCGGATTTCCGCAACGTGATCGTGATCATGACCACCAACGCCGGTGCCGAGACGGCCGCGCGGGCTTCGATTGGCTTCAGCCATCAGGATCACTCTTCCGATGCGATGGAAGTGATCAAGAAGAGCTTTACACCGGAGTTCCGCAACCGTCTGGACACTATCATCCAGTTTGGTCGCCTCAGTCATGAGGTTATCAAGAGCGTGGTGGACAAGTTCCTTACCGAGCTCCAGGCGCAGTTGGAAGACAAGCGCGTACAGCTCGATGTCACGGAAGCGGCGCGCAGTTGGATCGCCGAAGGTGGCTACGATGCGGCAATGGGCGCCCGCCCAATGGCGCGTTTGATCCAGGACAAGATCAAGCGGCCACTGGCCGAGGAGATCCTGTTTGGCGAGCTGTCCGACCATGGTGGCGTGGTGCATATCGACCTGAAGGATGGCGAGCTGACCTTCGAGTTCGAGACCACCGCTGAAATGGCCTGATCGTACCGCACCCATGCAAAAGGCGTCGAAACAGACTGTGTGAAAACACACTGACAGGCCTTAGACCAAACGCCCCGACTTGTTCGGGGCGTTTGTTTTTGTGCTGAAAAAGGCTCTTCAGCCCATCAGTTGCATCATTTTCTTGGCTCCCAAGACACTGATCGCCCGCTTGAAGTTGTACGCGGTCACGGCCAGGGCCATTTCAGCTTTCGTCCCTTCAAGTTGTCGTAGCAAGAACCGCCCGTTCCCAAATAGCCATTGTTTGAGATTGCCAAACGGGTGCTCCACGATGGATCTGCGTCGCTCCATCATCTCTGGATGCAGTTGCATCCGCTGTGCCATACGCTCAAAGGCTTCCTCTTGTGCGTGACGTGAGACATAGCGGCGCTGAGCCTTTGTACATTGGGCTTTCAGCGCACATCCAGCGCAGTCGCTGACTGCCGCCTGGTAGATCCGGTCGCCTTTGCAACGCTGCTTCAGGGTTAGCCATTGACCTGCCGGGCACTGGTATCGATCCTGTTCAGCGTCATAGGTAAAGTCCTGGCGCTCGAATAATGTCTCTCCGCCTGGGTTCGAAGTTCGGTTTGGCGGCACGTACACGGTAATGGAGGCATCCTCGCACGCCTGGAATTGCTGGCCATTTGAGTAGCCCATATCGGCTGTCACGGTCAGCGTGTCCTGCCCCAGTTCGGCCTTGGCAGCTTTAGCTATGGGTTCAAGCTGTTTGCGGTCGTCACCATCTTGCGTCACCTCATGGTGCAAAATCAGACAGTGCTCTGCGTCCACGGCTGTTTGCACGTTATAGGCAACACGAGCCCCCTTTGGCGTGCGCATCATTCGGGCATCGCTTTCGTGCGTGTTGAATTGCTCCAGCCCCATCGACTTCATCAAAGCTTGGCAACTACGGTTGTCTTGCTGCTTGGCCTCAAGCTTCGCCAGTGCCGCCTTGATCGCAGTGCGATCGACCACTTGCTCGCCCTCTGCTTTATCAACGGCATCCAGGTCAGCCAGGTATTGGGCGATCCGTTTATCCAGCTTCTCCTCCTGACGCTTGAGCTGATTCAAATTCAGGTGGCGTCGCGAGGAAGCGACTGCCTGAAACTTACTGCCATCGATCGCAACCAGATCGCCCGCAATCAAGCCGACGGATCGGCAGAACTGCACAAAAGCTCGGCACGTCGTAACGAACGCTACTTTGTTGTTCTTGCGAAAGTCGGCGATGGTCTTGAAGTCGGGTTTAAGCCGGTTGATCAACCACATCACTTCGATGTTGCGTTGGCACTCAGCTTCTAGGCGCCGCGACGATCGAATGCGCTGAAAATAGCCATAGAGATAGAGCTTGAGCTGATCGGCGGGGTCGTAAGCTGGGCGCCCAGTGGCCTTGGGCTGAGCCTTCTCAAAACCGAGCTGGCCCAGATCGAGCTTGGTGACATACAGGTCGATGACCCGTACGAGGTGATCTTCAGGGATCAGTTCCTCCAGCGAGACCGGGAACAGGCTGGTCTGGCTGCGGGACTCGCCTTGTATGTAGGCCATAACGAAAAATGCTCCGTATCTTTCGATACGGAGCATTCTCTTAAAGGGCCGGACAGATTGCTAGGTTTTCACACAGTCTGGAAAGGCGCCTTTTTGCTGTGTGGAAATGCGATTGCCAGACCAATGAAGATCCAGTGTGGGAGAGAGCTCACCGCAGAGCCCCTTCGATGTTTGAAAAATCATGCACACAAAAACGCCCGGCATAACCGGGCGTTTTGTATTGACTTGCTTAGCGAGCGCGGTAAGTGATGCGCCCTTTGCTCAAGTCATAGGGCGTCAGCTCGACGCGCACTTTGTCACCGGTAAGAATACGAATGTAGTTCTTGCGCATCTTGCCGGAGATATGCGCGGTTACGACGTGCCCATTTTCCAACTCCACACGAAACATGGTGTTGGGCAGGGTGTCGACGACAGTGCCTTCCATTTCGAAGCTGTCTTCTTTCGACATGCAGTAAAGCCCTCGGTATCCAGTGAATGGCCCGGTGCAACTGCGCCAGGCAAAAGCGGCGTGCATTGTGCCCGAAAAAGGGTGTTTAAGCCAAGGGGTTCTAGTTAAGCGTGACCCATCTTTGATTAATCAGCAGCTCAATGGGCCGATATTGGGTCTTGTAATTCATTTTTTTGCAGTTTTTGATCCAGTAGCCGAGGTACACCGCCTCCAGTTCCAGGCGCAGCGCTTCGCCGATTTGCCAGAGAATGGCAAAACGCCCCAGGCTGCGGCGCTCCTCGCCGGGTTCGTAGAACGTGTACACCGCCGATAGGCCGTTAGGCAGCAAATCGGTGACCGCCACGGCCAGCAACCGACCACCCGCGCAAAACTCATAGAATCGCGAGAAGGGCAGGTCGCGTACCAGGAACGTGGAAAACTGGTCGCGACTGGGTGGGAACATATCGCCGTCGGCGTGGCGTTGCTCGATATAGCGTTGGTAGAGGTCGAAATACTCTTCAGTGAACCTCGGCCTGGCCGACGTTACTGTCAGGTCGGCATTACGCTTGAGGATGCGTTTCTGGTTGCGGTCCGGCAGGAATTGCCCCACGGGGATCCGGGCCGGAACGCAGGCGTTGCAATTCTGGCAATGGGGCCTGTACAGGTGGTCGCCACTGCGACGAAAGCCCATTTCCGAAAGATCGGCGTACACATGCACGTCCATGGGCTGGCTGGGGTCGAGGAACAGCGTGGTGGCCTGCTCGTCGGGCAGATAGCTGCAAGAGTGAGCTTGAGTGGCATAAAACTTCAAGCGCGCCAGCTCGGTCATGATCAACCCTCGGGATAAGCTTTGAAATAAGTGTAAGCCAGGTCAGCGCAAGTCGCCTAAGAAAGCCAGGGTCCGGCGTTGGGTTGGTCCAGGTGGTCGCGCAGAAAGCCCGCAAACTCGCTGCGGGAAATACCGCGTGCACCCAGGCTGTGCAGATGGTCGTTGGGCATCTGGCAGTCGATCAACACAAAGCCCCAGGCCTGCAGTTGCCGTGTGAGGGTCGCAAACCCGAATTTGGAGGCGTTGTCGGCGCGGCTGAACATCGATTCGCCAAAGAACAGTTGGCCCATGGCCAGGCCGTACAGGCCGCCTACCAGCGTGCCGTTGTCCCACACCTCCACTGAATGGGCATGGCCGCGCCTGTGCAGTTCCAGGTAGGCGGCCTGGATGCCTTCGGTGATCCAGGTGCCATCGGCGTAGGCGCGTGGTGCGGCGCAGGCCTGGATGACGGCGGCAAAATCCTGATCGAAGGTCACGGTGTAACGCTGCTGGCGCAACAGTTTGGCCAGGCTGCGGGACACGTGCAGTTCGTCGGGGAAAATCACGGTACGAGGGTCCGGCGACCACCACAGGATCGGCTGGCCCTCCGAAAACCAGGGGAAGCAGCCGTGGCGATAGGCCTGGATCAGGCGCTCGGCCGATAAGTCGCCGCCGGCGGCTAGCAGGCCGTTAGGTTCGCGCATGGCCTTGGCCAGCGGGGGGAAAGTCAGCGAGTCGCGTTGTAACCAGGTCAGCATGGGTATCCAGGCTAGCGAAAGGGGAGGGGAGTGGCAGGCTTGGCACCTGCCGCGCGAGTGCTGATTATTGTCGACGCGGCGCCCTGGGGCCAGCCCGAATCGGCCGTTGGCGTGGATTAGCATGAGCGGGTGTTTCTGCAACTCTGGGCCGAGGGTGCGGTCGTAAGCGGGGCGGTCACATGCAGGCCATTTGCCAAGCTGCTTTGGATTGTCGGAAACAGCGCATAAGCCTTTGTCAGCAAAGGCAATGCATGCTCAAATTGAACCCGTCGCAACAGCGTAATCGGCCAGGCCGTCGAGTTGCAGGCAATGGCGTGGCATCGTGGTCACAAACCCGTACAATGCGGCCAGTGTGGCGTTATCGTCGTTTCGCACGGCAAGCACCCGTGCTGAAAGTAATTTTCACCCCGTTGGTTCATTTTTCAGCTGCCCGGATCCGGCATTATTTTGCAGTCATTCAACAGATGGACGCGCTAAAAGCGCAGGAAAAGACCCGTTTTGAAGAAATCCACCGCGACACCTAAAACAGTCGTGCCGGCCTGGCGTCAGCACCTGCATTATCGTCTCAAGGAAGGTGCGCTGATCGCGATCGGCGCATTGTGCCTGTTCCTGATGATGGCCTTGCTCACCTATGGCAAGGACGATCCGGGCTGGAGCCATAACAGCAAGATCGACGACGTACAGAACTTCGGTGGCCCCGTCGGCTCCTACAGCGCCGATATCCTGTTCATGGTGTTGGGTTACTTCGCCTATATCTTCCCGTTGCTGCTGGCGATCAAGACCTGGCAGATCTTCCGCCAGCGCCACGAGCCGTGGCAGTGGAGCGGCTGGCTGTTTTCCTGGCGGCTGATCGGCCTGGTGTTCCTGGTGCTGTCCGGCGCCGCGCTGGCCCATATCCATTTTCATGCCCCCACCGGTCTGCCGGCGGGCGCGGGCGGTGCCCTGGGTGAAAGCCTGGGCGATCTGGCGCGCAGGACCCTGAATATCCAGGGCAGCACCTTGATGTTTATCGCGCTGTTCCTGTTCGGCCTCACGGTGTTCACCGACCTGTCGTGGTTCAAAGTGATGGACGTGACCGGCAAGATCACCCTTGACCTGCTTGAATTGTTCCAAGGCGCCGCCAATCGCTGGTGGGCGGCCCGGGTCGAGCGCAAACGCATGGTGGCCCAGCTGCGCGAGGTGGATACCCGCGTCAACGAAGTGGTGGCGCCGAGCACGCCGGATCGTCGCGAGCAGGCCAAGGTCAAGGAGCGCCTGATCGAGCGCGAGCAGGCCCTGAGCAAGCACATGTCGGACCGCGAGAAGCAGGTACCGCCGGTCATCGCCCCCGCGCCGCCCAAGGCCCCGGAGCCGAGCCATCGCGTGCAGAAAGAGAAACAGGCCCCGTTGTTTATCGACAGCGCGGTCGAAGGCACCTTGCCACCTATCTCTATTCTCGACGCGGCTGAAAAGAAACAACTCAACTATTCCCCCGAGTCCCTGGCGGCCGTCGGCCATCTGCTGGAGATCAAACTCAAGGAATTCGGCGTCGAAGTGTCGGTCGATTCCATTCACCCAGGCCCCGTGATCACCCGTTACGAAATCCAGCCTGCGGCTGGCGTCAAGGTCAGCCGTATCTCCAACCTGGCCAAAGACCTGGCGCGCTCCCTGGCCGTGACCAGCGTGCGCGTGGTGGAAGTGATTCCCGGCAAGACCACCGTAGGTATCGAGATTCCCAACGAAGACCGCCAGATCGTGCGCTTTTCCGAGGTGCTGTCGACGCCGGAGTACGACAACTTCAAGTCGCCGGTCACCCTGGCCCTGGGGCACGACATCGGCGGCAAACCGGTCATCACCGATTTGGCGAAAATGCCACACCTGCTAGTGGCCGGTACCACCGGTTCCGGTAAGTCGGTGGGCGTGAACGCGATGATCCTGTCGATTCTGTTCAAGTCCGGCCCGGAAGACGCCAAACTGATCATGATCGACCCCAAGATGCTTGAACTGTCGATCTATGAAGGCATCCCGCATTTGCTCTGCCCGGTGGTCACCGACATGAAGGACGCCGCCAACGCGCTGCGCTGGAGCGTGGCCGAGATGGAGCGACGCTACAAGCTGATGGCGAAGATGGGCGTGCGTAACCTGTCGGGCTTCAACGCCAAGGTCAAGGAAGCCCAGGACGCCGGCACGCCGCTGACCGACCCGCTGTACAAACGCGAAAGCATTCACGACGAAGCGCCGCTGCTGACCAAGCTGCCGACTATCGTCGTGGTAGTGGACGAATTCGCCGACATGATGATGATCGTTGGCAAGAAGGTCGAAGAACTGATCGCACGTATCGCCCAGAAGGCTCGTGCCGCCGGCATCCACTTGATCCTTGCGACACAACGTCCATCGGTGGATGTCATCACCGGTCTGATCAAGGCCAACATCCCGACGCGCATGGCGTTCCAGGTGTCGAGCAAGATCGACTCGCGGACCATCATCGACCAGGGCGGCGCCGAACAGCTGCTCGGCCACGGTGACATGCTCTACATGCCGCCGGGCACCAGCCTGCCGATCCGCGTACACGGCGCCTTCGTTTCCGACGATGAAGTCCATCGCGTGGTGGAAGCCTGGAAACTGCGCGGCGCGCCGGAATACAACGACGACATCCTCGCGGGCGTTGAAGAGGCCGGCAGCGGCTTCGACGGCGGCAGCAGCGGTGGCGACGATGACGCCGAGACCGACGCGCTGTACGACGAAGCCGTGGCATTCGTGCTGGAAAGTCGCCGTGCCTCGATTTCCGCCGTGCAGCGCAAGTTGAAGATCGGCTATAACCGCGCCGCCCGTATGATCGAAGCCATGGAAAACGCCGGTGTCGTCACCGCAATGAACACCAACGGCTCGCGCGAAGTCATTGCCCCCGGGCAGATGCGCGACTGACTACGTGCCGCATGGCAGCATGCGGCATGCCCTAACGACTCAATGAGGACTCCCATGCGCTTTATTCGCATGCTGTTGTTGCCGGCCCTGGCCCTGACTGCTGTTTCGGCGCATGCCGACCCGGCTTCCGTCACCAGCTTGAAGAATCTGTTGGACAAATCCCAGACCCTTACCGCGCGCTTCTCCCAGTTGACCTTGGATGCGGGCGGCACCCAGTTGCAGGAAACTGCGGGCGAGATGGCCGTGCAGCGCCCAGGCCTGTTCTACTGGCACACCGAAGGCAAGGCTGAGCAGACCATCGTTTCCGATGGCCAGAAGGTCACGCTGTGGGACCCGGACCTGGAGCAGGCAACCATCAAGAAGCTTGACCCGCGCCTGAACCAGACCCCGGCGCTGCTGCTGTCGGGCGATGTGTCGAAAATCAACGAAAGCTTCGACATCACCTCCAAGCAGACCAGCAACGTGATCGAGTTCACCCTCAAGCCGAAATCCAAGGACACGCTGTTTGACACATTGTCCCTGTCGTTCGGCAACGGCGTGATCAATAACATGCGCCTGGTCGACAGCGTCGGCCAGCGCACCGATATCCTGTTCAGCGGGGTCAAGGCCAACCAGCCAGTACCTGCGTCCAAGTTCAAGTTCGACATCCCCAAGGGTGCCGACGTGATCCAGGAATAAACTGCCCAGAGGTTTCAAACGCTGCCCATGGACCTGTTTCGAAGTGACCCGATTGCCCAGCCCCTGGCCGCGCGCCTGCGCTCGACCAACCTGGATGAGTACGTCGGTCAGGAACACCTGCTCGCGCGCGGCAAGCCCCTGCGCGAGGCGCTGGAACAGGGTGCGTTGCACTCGATGATTTTCTGGGGGCCGCCGGGGGTGGGTAAAACCACCCTGGCGCGTCTGCTGGCGAAAGTCTCGGACGCGCACTTCGAAACGGTCTCGGCGGTGCTGGCTGGGGTCAAGGAGATCCGCCAGGCCGTCGAAGTCGCCAAGCAGCAGGCCGGCCAATACGGCAAGCGCACCATTCTGTTCGTCGACGAAGTGCACCGCTTCAACAAATCGCAGCAAGATGCGTTTTTGCCGTATGTCGAAGACGGCACCCTGATTTTTATCGGCGCCACCACCGAAAACCCCTCGTTTGAACTCAACAACGCCTTGCTCTCGCGTGCACGGGTCTATGTGCTCAAGAGCCTGGATGAAGCGGCCATGCAGAAGCTGCTGCACCGGGCCTTGAGCGAAGACAAAGGCCTGGGCAAGCGCCAACTGAGCGTCAGCGACGAAGGCTTCAAAATCCTGCTCAGCGCCGCCGACGGCGATGGCCGACGTTTTCTCAACCTGTTGGAAAACGCGTCGGACCTGGCCGAAGACGGTAGCGAGATCGGCGTCGACCTCCTGCAAAGCCTGCTCGGCGATACCCGTCGCCGTTTCGACAAGGGCGGCGAAGCGTTCTACGACCAGATTTCAGCGCTGCACAAATCCGTGCGCGGCTCCAACCCGGACGGCGCGTTGTACTGGTTCGCGCGCATGATCGACGGGGGCTGCGACCCCCTGTACCTGGCGCGTCGCGTGGTACGCATGGCCAGCGAAGACATCGGCAACGCCGACCCGCGAGCCTTGAGCCTGTGTCTGGCGGCGTGGGATGTGCAGGAGCGCCTCGGCAGCCCGGAAGGCGAGTTGGCCGTGGCCCAGGCCATCACCTATCTGGCCTGCGCACCCAAAAGCAACGCGGTGTACATGGGCTTCAAGTCCGCCCTGCGTGCGGCCGCCGAGTACGGTTCCCTGGAAGTGCCGCTGCACCTGCGCAATGCGCCGACCAAGTTGATGAAGCAACTGGGCTACGGTGACGAATACCGCTACGCCCACGATGAACCGGACGCCTACGCGGCCGGCGAAGACTACTTTCCCGATGCTCTGGAGCCCCAGCCGTTCTACCAGCCGGTGCCTCGCGGCCTGGAGTTGAAGATCGGCGAAAAGCTCAACCATCTCGCGCAACTCGATCGCCTCAGCCCCAAACAGCGGAGAAAGTAGTGCTCAAGACAATTCTTGCCGTGTCCGTGGCCGGCATCGCTGGTACATTATTGCGTTTCGCCACCGGCACCTGGGTCAGCGCCAACTGGCCGAAGCATTTTTATGCGGCGACCCTGGCGGTCAATCTGGTGGGCTGTTTGATTATCGGGCTGTTGTACGGCTGGTTTCTGTTGCGCCCGGAAGTGCCGATTGAGATTCGCGCCGGCTTGATTGTCGGCTTTGTAGGCGGTCTGACGACCTTTTCATCCTTTTCACTGGATACGCTGCGCCTGCTGGAAAGCGGGCAGGCCCTGGTCGCCTTCGGGTACCTGGGCATCAGCGTGTTCGGCGGGCTGCTCGCCACCTGGGCCGGCCTGTCCTTGACCAAACTTTGATAAACGAGAGACCGACATGCTCGATTCCAAACTGTTACGTAGCAACCTTCAGGACGTAGCGGACCGCCTGGCTTCCCGTGGCTTTGCCCTGGATGTCGCGCGCATCGAAGCGCTGGAAGAACAGCGCAAGACCGTCCAGACCCGCACCGAAGCACTGCAGGCTGAGCGGAATGCGCGTTCCAAATCCATCGGTCAGGCCAAGCAGCGCGGTGAAGACATCGCGCCGTTGATGGCGGACGTCGAGCGCATGGGCACCGAGCTGTCCAACGGCAAGGCCGAACTGGACAAGATCCAGTCCGAGCTGGATCAGATCCTGTTGGGTATCCCTAACCTGCCGGACGCCTCGGTACCGGTCGGCGAAGACGAAGACGGTAACGTCGAAGTGCGCCGCTGGGGCACGCCCAAAGCCTTTGATTTCGAGATCAAGGACCACGTCGCCCTGGGCGAATTGAGCGGTGGCCTGGATTTCGAGACCGCCGCCAAGCTGTCCGGCGCGCGCTTTGCCCTGCTGCGCGGCCCGATCGCGCGCCTGCATCGTGCCCTGGCGCAGTTCATGATCAACCTGCACACCGGCGAGCACGGTTACGAAGAAGCCTATACACCTTACCTGGTTCAGGCGCCGGCGCTGCAGGGCACAGGCCAGTTGCCGAAGTTCGAGGAAGAGCTGTTCAAGATCAGTCGCGACGGCGAAGCCGACTTTTATCTGATTCCGACCGCTGAAGTGTCGCTGACCAATATCGTTGCCGGCGAGATTCTCGACGCCAAGCAACTGCCGATCAAATTTGTCGCCCACACCCCATGCTTTCGCAGTGAAGCCGGCGCCTCGGGCCGCGACACCCGCGGCATGATCCGCCAGCACCAGTTCGACAAAGTCGAGATGGTGCAGGTGGTCGAGCCGTCCAAGTCCATGGAAGCCCTGGAAGGCCTGACCGCCAACGCCGAGCGCGTTCTGCAGCTGCTTGAATTGCCGTATCGCGTACTGGCGCTGTGCACTGGCGACATGGGTTTCAGCGCCGTGAAGACCTACGACCTCGAAGTGTGGGTGCCAAGCCAGGACAAGTACCGCGAGATTTCCTCGTGCTCCAACTGCGGTGATTTCCAGGCGCGTCGCATGCAGGCGCGTTTCCGCAACCCGGAGACCGGCAAGCCGGAGCTGGTGCACACCCTCAACGGTTCGGGCCTGGCCGTCGGCCGTACCCTGGTCGCCGTGCTGGAAAACTACCAGCAGGCCGACGGTTCGATCCGCGTGCCCGAGGTGCTCAAGCCGTACATGGCGGGCGTCGAGGTTATCGGCTAAATGGAATTTCTGCCGCTGTTTCACAACCTGCGCGGCAGCCGGGTGCTGGTGGTCGGTGGTGGGGAAATTGCCTTGCGCAAATCCCGGCTGCTGGCCGATGCCGGCGCCGTGCTGCGGGTGGTTGCTCCCCAGATCGAAGACCAGTTGCGCGTGCTGGTGCAGGGCAGTGGCGGGGACCTGATTTTGCGCGGTTATCAGGAAGCCGACCTGGATGGTTGCACCCTGATTATCGCCGCGACGGACGATGAACCGCTGAATGCGCAAGTGTCCAGCGACGCCAAGCGTCGGTGCGTGCCGGTCAATGTGGTGGATGCACCGGCCTTGTGCAGTGTGATCTTCCCGGCAATTGTCGACCGTTCGCCCCTGGTGATCGCGGTGTCCAGTGGCGGCGACGCGCCGGTGTTGGCGCGACTCATCCGGGCCAAACTGGAAACCTGGATTCCGTCCACCTATGGCCAGTTGGCCGGGTTGGCCGCGCGCTTCAGGGCCCAGGTCAAAGGCCTGTACCCGGATGTGCAGCAGCGTCGTGCGTTCTGGGAAGAAGTTTTCCAGGGCCCGATTGCCGACCGTCAACTGGCCGGGCAGGGCGACGAGGCAGAGCGCCTGTTGGTCGAGAAGGTCAACGGTGCGCCGCCCCATGCGCCGGGTGAGGTCTACCTGGTGGGTGCCGGTCCGGGTGATCCCGACCTGCTGACGTTTCGCGCCTTGCGCCTGATGCAGCAGGCCGACGTGGTGCTCTACGACCGCCTGGTCGCCCCGGCGATCCTGGAGTTGTGCCGTCGTGACGCCGAGCGCGTGTATGTCGGCAAGCGGCGCGCCGAGCATGCGGTGCCGCAGGACCAGATCAACCAGCAATTGGTGGACCTGGCCAGGCAAGGCAAGCGCGTGTTGCGTCTTAAAGGGGGCGATCCGTTCATCTTTGGCCGTGGCGGCGAGGAAATCGAGGAACTGGCCGCCCATGGCATCCCGTTCCAAGTAGTGCCGGGCATCACTGCGGCCAGCGGCTGCGCGGCCTATGCCGGTATTCCGTTGACCCACCGCGACTACGCCCAATCCGTGCGTTTTATCACCGGACACTTGAAGAACGGCACCTCTGACCTGCCCTGGCAGGACCTGGTAGGGCCTTCGCAAACGCTGGTGTTCTATATGGGCTTGATTGGCTTGCCGATCATTTGCGAACAGCTGATCCAGCATGGTCGTGCGCCGGACACGCCGGCGGCGTTGATCCAGCAGGGCACCACGTCCAACCAGCGCGTGTTCACCGGCACCCTGGCGGACTTGCCGCGCATGGTGGCGGAGCATGAAGTACATGCGCCGACACTGGTAATCGTGGGTGAGGTGGTGGTGCTGCGTGAGAAACTGAAGTGGTTTGAAGGCGCCCAGTCTCAGGTCTGAGCCTGAAGCGCCATCACCCTGTGGAAGGGGGCTTGCCCCCGACGCGGCCTGGCAGTCAGCCAGGATGTTGGATCAGCTCCACACCCCTTTTCCGCTCAAGCGCTGCCGATGGTGCACGGTATCGAACGCCTGCAATGGCCCCTTCGGCACAATCCCGGTGGGGTTGATGGTGCGGTGGCTGGCGTAGTAGTGCCCTTTGATGTGTTCGAAGTCCACCGTCTCGGCCACGCCAGGCCACTGATACATTTCCCTCAGCCAATTCGACAGGTTCGCATAATCGGCAATTCGCCGCAGATTGCATTTGAAGTGGCTGTAATACACCGCATCAAACCGAATCAGCGTGGTGAACAGCCGCACATCGGCTTCGGTGAGGTATTCCCCGGCCAGGTAGCGATGCTCGCCCAGGTGCTGTTCCAGATGGTCCAGCTCGGCGAATACATCATTGAACGCGCTTTCGTAGGCCTGTTGCGAGGTGGCAAAGCCAGCACGGTACACGCCGTTGTTGACGGCCGGGTAGATGCGCGCGTTGAGTGCGTCGATGGTGGCGCGCAACGGTTCGGGGTAGAAGTCCAGGGTGTTGCCGGTCAGCCCATTGAACGCGCTGTTAAACATGCGGATGATTTCCGCCGATTCGTTGCTGACAATGCGCTTGAGCTGGTTGTCCCACAGCACCGGTACGGTGACCCGCCCGGTGTAGTCGGGCGTGTCGGCGGTGTAGCGTTGGTGCATGTAGGCAAAGTCGTCGAGTCGATCGCCGGTGGAGCCTTTGGCCTTATCGAAGGTCCAGCCGTTTTCCAGCATCAGCCAGCTGACCACCGACACATCGATCAGGTTTTCCAGGCCCTTGAGCTTGCGCAGGATCAACGTGCGATGTGCCCACGGGCAGGCGAGGGAGACATAGAGGTGATAGCGACCGGCTTCGGCCTTGAAGCCGCCTTCGCCACTCGGGCCGGGCTGGCCGTCGGCGGTGACCCAGTGGCGGCGTTGCGCCTGCTCGCGCTGGAAAGCGCCATCCGCGCTACTTTCGTACCACTGGTCTTTCCAGTGTCCTTCGATCAGCAAACCCATGACTGGCTCCTCGACTAATAAGCGTTGGAGGCCAGTCTAAAGCTCAGGGTTCGATTTAAAAGCGCAAAGACTGCGGGTCAATTATCGATTAAATCGATCTGTCCCGCGCTTGCCAGTACTCCTCGGCCATCGCAAATGCCTGCTCCCGGGGTTGCCCAAGGCCGCGTAACGCCAGGGCCATGGTGGCGATCAGCGCCAGTTGCGGGTAGCTGTCCTCGACATCGCCACGCCATACCGATTTGAGGTGTTCAGGCTCCAGGGTCGCCGGTTTGACATGGCGCTGGGTGGAAAGGGCCGGCCACTCTTCGTCCCAGCTCTGGCCGCCGGTGGTGCCGTAGAGATGGCTGAGGGTGTCGGGGTTGATCTCGATCTCGCCGCCATCCCCCTTGACCACGATCACCGTGTCGCCGAGCAGGCCGCTGGCATCGCGATGCACGCCCTGATAGCCGGGGTGGAAAATGCTCTGCAGGCCGCATCGGGCGTTCAACGGGTTGAGCAGGCGCGCCAGGGAATGTATCGGCGAGCGCAGGCCCAGGGTGTTGCGCAGGTCGATCATGCGCTGCAACTGCGGCGCCCAATCCCCTAGCGGGATAAACGCCAGGTTGCCTTGGGCAAACGCGGCCTCGACCTGCTGCCAGTCGCGGCACAATGGAATCTGCAAACCTTGCAGCAATTGCTCGGTGTACAGCCGCCCGGCGGTGTGCGCGCCGCCACCGTGCATCAGGATACGCACGCCGTTTTGCGCCAGGCACTTGGCGGCCAGCAGAAACCACGGCAGATGGCGCTTTTTACCGGCATAGCTGGGCCAGTCGATGTCCACGTTCAGCGCCGGAGCGTTCAGGCGCTCGCGCACCGCTTCAGTAAAACCGGCGAGTTCTTCCGGGCTTTCTTCCTTGTGCCGCAGCAGCATCAGGAAGGCGCCGAGCTGGGTGTCCTCGACTTTTTCGTCGAGCAGCATGCCCATGGCTTCGCGGGCTTCCTCACGGGTGAGGTTGCGCGCACCGCGCTTGCCTTTGCCCAGGATGCGCACGAACGGCGCAAACGGATGCTCGTCGGGGGTTTGCAGGGTCAGTGGGGCAAAGTCGGTCATAAGCAATTCGTCGGCCGGGGCAGGCCCGCCAGTTTGGCGGCGAGTTTGGCGGGAGTGCCGTTGAACAGTTTGTTGAGGTGCAGGCTGTTGCCCTTTTCCGGGCCCAGCTTCAAGGCGGTGTACTTGATCAGCGGGCGCGTGGCCGGGGACAGCTGGAATTCGGCGTAGAACTGGCGCAGCAGATCGAGGATCTGCCAGTGGTCCGGGGTCAGCTCCAAGGCTTCGGCGGCGGCCAGGGCGTGGGCGACTTCGACGGACCAGTCATCCAGGTCGACCAGATAGCCGTCCTTGTCCAGTTCCAGGCTGCGCGTACCGACGATGAGCGTATTCATAGCCAGGTGTTGACCTTGTCGTAGTCGATCGACAATTGCACGAATCCCGGATAATCCACGCTGCCGGCCCATTCAGGCAGCGGCAGATTGCGTGCCTGGCGGTCTTCGGCCAGCACGAAGACCTTCACGCCTTTGGCCTGCAGCGCCGCGTTGTGCAGGCCGTAGGTGCCGTCACCACACAGCAGGATTGCATCATGAGCGCCGCAGACCCGCAGGCAACTGGCGAGGCGGCTGTCGGTAAAGGGCGAGTGGGAAACCACATGGAGAGTCGACATCAGAGGGTCATCACCTGGTCGTAACGTTCAATCAACTGGGAAACAGCGGCGCTGTCCAAGGGCTGCGCACTGGCGGGAGGCGTAAGCCCGCGTTCGGCCAGGCTGTGGCTGCAGGCGAACACGTCATCGATGCCGAACAACCCGAGGGCCTGCAGATTGGCGCTGAGGTCTTTTTGCTGCACGGCCTTGGCGTCCTGGCCGGGGGCCAGTTGAAACACGCCGTCGTCCATGAACAGCAGGCCGATCGGCAGATCGAAGGCACCGCCGGCCAGCACGATGTCCAGCGCTTCGCGCGCACTTGGGCCGGACCACGGAGCCTGGCGGCTGATTACCAACAAGGATTTGGACATGTCATGGCCCTCCAAAACAGATCAGGCGGTCGGCGGCCTGGGTGGCGTCGTGCAATTGCCCCAGGCCCGACAGCGCCCAGGGTGCCTCCAGGTTCACGGCGCTGCGTTGATAGCGCGTGGCTTCTTCGGCGTTGAGCACGCCACGGCGCAGGGCGGCGGCGATGCACACCACGCCATCGAGCTGATGCTGGCTGACGAACTCGCGCCATTGGCGCGCGATGTCCTGCTCATCCTGGGGCGCCACGACGGTATTCGCCGCGCTGTACACGCCGTCCTGATAGAAGAACAACCGCACAATCTCATGCCCGCCGGCGAGCGCGGCCTGGGCAAACAGCAGGGCGCGGCGCGAGGAGGGCGCATGGGCGGCGGAAAACAAAGCAATCGCAAACTTCATGGAACACTCGGCAAGCAAACGTGGGCCAATGATAAAGCCGCCTGCACGAAAAAGCCCGCCGTGATCAAAACGGTCACTGTCGCTGACTGTTCTGACGATTGCCGGTAGGCAACGGGCTGCTTAGTCTGTGGGAACTCGACACCCAAAAGGAGTTTCCATGCCTGGTCCACTGGCGTCCCTTAAAGTGCTGGATTTCTCCACCTTGCTGCCCGGCCCGTTTGCGAGTTTGATGCTGGCGGACATGGGCGCCGAGGTACTGCGTATCGAATCGCCCACGCGCCCGGACCTGCTGCGTGTGTTGCCTCCCCACGACCAGGGTACCTCGGCGAGCCACGCGTACCTCAATCGCAATAAACGCAGCCTGGCGCTGGACCTCAAGCAGGCCGAGGCGCTGGAGATCGTGCATGCGCTGGTCGCGGATTACGACATTGTGCTCGAACAGTTCCGGCCTGGCGTGATGGGGCGCCTGGGTCTGGGGTATGAGGCGTTAAAGGCGATCAACCCGCGACTGATCTACGTGTCGATCACCGGCTATGGCCAGACCGGGCCCTACAAGGACCGTGCCGGCCACGATATCAACTACCTGGCACTGGCCGGCATGGCCAGTTATACCGGGCGCCAGGACAGCGGGCCGTTGCCCCTGGGCGTGCAAGTGGCGGATGTGGGCGGCGGCTCGCTGCACGCGGTCGTCGGCTTGCTGGCGGCAGTGATCGCGCGGCAGCAGAGTGGGGTGGGGCAATACCTGGATGTGAGCATGACGGACTGCTCGTTCAGCCTAAACGCCATGGCTGGCGCGGGTTATCTGGCGTGCGGTGTAGAGCCTCAATGGGAAACCCAGGTGCTCAATGGCGGCAGTTTCTACGATTACTACCGCACGCGGGACGGGCGCTGGATGTCGGTGGGCAGCCTGGAGCCGGCGTTCATGCAGGCCTTGTGCACGGCGCTGGGCCGGCCGGAGTTGACCGCCCACGGCCTCACACCCGAACGGCAGCCGGCGTTCAAGCAGGCGTTGCAGGTGGAATTCGAAAAACGCAGTTTTGATCAGCTCTGTGAGTTGTTTGCCGGTGTGGATGCCTGCGTGGAGCCTGTGCTGACGCTCAGCGAAGCCGTGGCCCATCCGCAGATAATGGCGCGGGCACTGGTCAGCCAAGTGCCCAGAAGCGATGGATCGAGCCAGGCGCAGATTGCCTGCCCGTTGAAATTTTCAGAAGGGTTGCCGGCGCCCCGACACATTGGCGCCGCCGTGGGGGCACACAGTGATGAAGTGTTGGTGGAGCTGGGTTTCAGTGCTCAGCGGATAGCCGATTTGCGGCGGAGCAAGGTGGTAGGGTGACTGATCTGGCGCTATCGGGGGCAAGCCCCCTCCCACATTTGAAAGTTGATCGACATGACCGTGCGGTCAGATATGGGAGTCGGGCTTGCTCGCGAAGAGGCCCTCATTCCACCCGCGTTTCCCCGCTGAACACCAGGGTCTGCCGACACCGCCGACACAAATACCGCCGCCCCTGAGCCACCATGCCATGACGCTGCGACGAAAATGGAAAGTCGCTATCGGCACACGGGCAGCGGTAGATGTAGCGCGTCACCTGACGCCGTTTCACCGCATAGGTATGACAACGGTCCGGCGGCAGTTCGTAAACCCCGCGCATGATCAATTGCCATTCTTCGCCGTGGGGCTGGATGCGTTCGCCGAACAATTGGTGGGCGATCAGATGCGCCACTTCGTGGGCCACGGTCTGCTTGAGGAAGTGTTGGCTGTTTTCCTGGTAAAGCTGGGGGTTGAAGCGCAGCAGGTTCTCGTGCAAATGCGCGACACCGGCTTTCTGGCCCCGCAGCTTGAGGCTGACCTGGGGGCGTTTGAAGCTTCGTTTGAAAAAGGACTCGGCTAGCTGGAAACACTCTTCGACGCGGGTATTGAGTTGCTCGGGCATGCTGTATCTATCTCCAGAGACGCCCAGTATGCCGTAAACCGGATGTTTCCGAATCTGTCAGGCGCCGAATGGCATGCCAGACGCACAAGGCCACCTTGCGGTGGCCCTGCCGGCGCGGTGGGGGGCGTCAGTTGGTGTAGATCGGCCCGACGCCCAGGCCCCAGACAATCACGGTAAACGCCATGATCGCCACCAGCACCACCAAACCTACGGCCAGTATGGAGCTGGAAAACAGAAAGCCTTCATCTGGATCGATGCTCATAAAGGTCGGCACGCCCACATACAGCAGATACACCGTATAGCAGATCGCCGCTGTCCCCACGACCATGCCCAGCCACATATGCGGGTAAAGCGCCGCCAGCCCGCCGATAAACAGTGGGGTCGCGGTATAAGTGGCGAACGCCACGCAGCGCGCCATGCTGGGATTGGCGTCGTAGGTGCGCGCCATCCAGTGGATGAAGGCGCCCATCACCGCCACGCCGGCGAGCATGGCCGCGTAGGACATGATGGTCATCCACAACGCGCTTTCCTGAGTCAACATCACGGGTGCGCGGTTGCCGATAACCCAGCCGACCTGGGTCGTGCCGATGAAGGCTGACAGGGCGGGAATCGCCGCAAGAATCAGCGTATGAGTGAGGTACATGTGGCCGATGCTTTCTTCCTTATCGCCACGGATCTCCCGCCATTCCTGGTCAGGATGGGTAAACAGCCCCACGACGTGATGGATCATGCCAGTCACTCCTGTCGTTATTACCATCGCCCCCCATCGGAGCGCCCACGGGCCAGTTGGCCTGAAAGGTCTGGATAGCTTGTATGCGACCTTATGTCGCAGTATAGGAACGGATGACCGCAAAAGCCGTAGGCCCGTTAGAGCATATTGCACTGTAAACACGCGGCGTAATCGCGCCAGGGTCTGTAGGTGGAGCACTGCAACCGCGCATTGGACTCGTTGGCGCATCCCGGTAAAATGCTGCGCTTTTCGTCACACACCTCAAGCGGATCCAAGCGCCATGGGCACTCTTACGGTCAACCAGAACAAACTGCAAAAACGCCTGCGTCGCCTGGCCGGTGAAGCGGTCGCCGATTTCAATATGATCGAGGACGGCGACAAGGTGATGGTCTGCCTCTCCGGCGGCAAAGACAGCTACACCCTGCTTGACGTGCTGCTGCACCTGCAAAAGGTCGCGCCGATCAAGTTCGAGATCGTTGCCGTCAACATGGACCAGAAACAACCGGGCTTTCCCGAGCATGTGCTGCCGGCCTACCTGAAAGAGTTGGGCATCGAGTATCACATCGTCGAAAAAGACACCTATTCGGTGGTCAAGGAGCTGATTCCGGAGGGCAAGACCACCTGCTCGCTGTGCTCGCGCCTGCGCCGTGGCACGCTCTACACCTTTGCCGATGAGATCGGCGCGACCAAGATGGCGCTGGGGCATCATCGCGACGATATCGTCGAGACGTTTTTCCTCAATATGTTCTTCAACGGCTCGCTCAAGGCCATGCCGCCCAAGTTGCGCGCCGATGACGGGCGCAACGTGGTGATTCGCCCGCTGGCCTACTGCAACGAGAAGGACATCCAGGCCTACTCCGATTTCAAGCAATTCCCGATCATCCCGTGCAACCTCTGCGGCTCCCAGGAAAACCTGCAGCGCCAGGTGGTCAAGGAGATGCTGCAGGACTGGGAGCGCAAAACGCCCGGACGCACCGAAAGCATCTTCCGCAGCCTGCAGAACGTGATCCCGTCGCAGCTGGCCGACCGCAACCTGTTCGACTTCACCAGCCTGAGGATCGATGAGACCGCCGCGTCGCGCTTCGTTAATGTGGTGAACCTCTGAGTCGATTCAAGGCTCTGACACACGGCGCTCGCGGGCGCCGTTTTCAATTCCACTGCCAGGAGAGGGCATGCGCGATTACAAGTGGCTGCACGAATATTGTCTGAATCGCTTTGGCTCGGCGGCCAAACTGGAAGCTCATTTGCCGACTCCCAAGACCCCGGCGCAATTGCGCAGGATCAGCGATGATCGCTACCTGTCGACCTTGGCACTGCGGGTATTTCGCGCCGGCCTCAAGCACAGCGTGGTGGACGCCAAATGGCCAGCCTTCGAACAGGTGTTCTTTGGCTTCGATCCGGAAAAGGTCGTGTTGATGGGCGCCGAGCATCTGGAGCGGCTGATGCAGGACACCCGCATCATTCGTCACCTGGGCAAGCTCAAGAGCGTGCCGCGCAATGCGCAGATGATCCTGGATATCACCCAGGAAAAAGGCAGCTTCGGCGCGTTCATCGCCGAGTGGCCGGTGACCGACATCGTTGGCCTGTGGAAATACCTGAGCAAGCACGGCCACCAGCTGGGCGGCCTGTCGGCCCCACGCTTTCTACGCATGGTCGGCAAGGACACTTTTGTGCCCAGCGATGACGTGGTCGCGGCGTTGAATGCACAGAAGATCGTCGACAAGGCCCCCACCAGCCTGCGCGACCTGGCGACGGTGCAGGGCGCCTTCAACCAGTGGCATGCCGAGAGTGGTCGGCCAATGTGCCAGCTGTCGATGATGCTGGCGTACACCGTCAACCACTGACCCCCACGGTCAGCGCGGCGTTCGTGGCGAGTCGCCTCGCCACGGAGGATTTATGCGGCCAGGCGTCGGTTCAACTGATGGCGCCAGCGCACATACAGCAGCGCGGTACAGAACACCGCCAGACTCGCCAGCATTTCCAGCACGCCGAACCACTGGCGGTTTGGGTCATACGCCGCCAACGCGCCCTTGATGAAATACAGGTTCACCGCAAAGCACATCCACGAGTGCCCGCGGGCGCTGCCGAGCAGCATGCCCGGTGCCAGTATCAGCAATGGCACCAACTCGATCAGCAGGATCACCCAGGGGCGAGCGCCGTGCAGATCGGCGACAAACAGGTAATACCCGCACAACAAACCCACCAGCGCCAAAAACGCCAGCAGACTTAATGCGCGCGCCACTTTTACCCGTGGCTCCAGCCACGCTTGCGGTGGCAGTACCTTAGGCTTTCTGGCCACGGCCGTTCTCCAGCAACGTGGCGGTAGTGGCCAGGCGCAGGCCGAGGGCTTTGCACAGCGCCATTTCATGGGGGTCGAGCAGGCGCTTGCCGTCCGGCCCGGCATGGTGGCTGGCGCCGTATGGCGTGCCGCCGCCCTGGGTGTCGAGCAGGGCCTGTTCGCTGTAGGGCAGGCCGGTGATCAGCATGCCGTGGTGCAGCAGCGGTAACAGCATCGACATCAACGTGGTTTCCTGGCCGCCGTGCAGACTGGCCGTGGAGGTGAACACCCCGGCCGGTTTGCCCACCAATGCGCCGGTGAGCCACAGGTTGCTGGTGCCGTCGAGAAAATACTTGAGGGGTGCGGCCATGTTGCCGAAACGCGTCGGGCTACCGAGCGCCAGGCCCGAGCAGTGTTTCAGATCATCGAGGCTGGCATACAGCGCGCCCTCGTCCGGGATGCTCGGCGCTACCGCCTCGCACTCGGTGGACACCGCCGGCACCGTGCGCAGGCGTGCTTCCATGCCGCCCAGCTCAATGCCCCGAGCAATGTGCCGGGCCATTTCACTGACCGAGCCGTTGCGGCTGTAATACAGCACCAGCACATAGGGCGCAGTCACGGCAGAATCTCCAATACGTTCTCCGGAGGACGGCCGATGACGGCCTTGTCGGCGGTTTCCAGGATCGGGCGTTCCATCAGCTTGGGATGGGCGGCAATGGCGTCGATCAACTGGGTTTCACTGAGGCTGGCGTCAGAAAGGTTAAGGCTTTTGTATTCGTCTTCGCCGGTGCGCAGCAGCTGGCGCGCACTCAGGCCGAGTTTGCCCAGCAGCGCCTGAATTTGCGCAGCGTTGAGCGGGGTTTCCAGATAACGCACCACGGTCGGGGTAAGGCCGCGCGCTTCCAGCAGTTCGAGGGCACCGCGCGATTTCGAGCAGCGCGGGTTGTGATAAAGCGTCAGATCGGTCATATGCGGGTCGCATCTTGCAGGAGGTGGCGGGTATTCTACCTGCGCGGCGCCCGGTCCTTAAACCGTAAGAGGCATCCGGTCGCAGCCCATGTCTATTTTTACGAAGGATTACCCCATGACACGTCGACTGATCGGTGCATTGGCGATCATTACAACCCTGCTGCTCAGCGGCTGCGGGAATGACTATGGCATTGACCAATACGGCCAGAAAGTCGCGGCCGAACGTTTGGACAAACAGTGGGTGGTGATCAACTACTGGGCCGAATGGTGCGGCCCCTGCCGTACGGAAATCCCCGAGCTCAATGCCTTGGCCGAACAGCTCAAAGGCCAGAACGTCGGAGTGTTCGGGGTCAATTTCGACAATGTGCAGGGCGAAGAACTCAAGGCCGCCAGCGAGAAACTGGGGATCAAGTTCACGGTGCTGGCGCAGAACCCGGATGGCATCTTCGAGATTCCGCGCAGCGAAGCGCTGCCGGTGACGTACATCATCGATGACAAGGGTAAGGTGCGCGAGCAGTTGATGGGTGAGCAGACGGCCGCAGGGGTGCTGGCCAGGCTCAAGGCGTTGCGCGGGTAAAGCGAGCTCTCAACGCAACGGTGGGAGAGGGCTCTGGTCCCACCGTTGGATGTTCATCCGGTCAGAACTCGGATCAGCCTTCTTCGAGCCACAGGCGGATCGGCTTGCCTTCGGCCGGCCAGAAGCGGGTCTGCTCGATGGGCGAGACGTCCCAGCGTTGTACGTTTTGCAGGGCCTGAAAGAAGCGGTGCTCCTGCTCCATCAGGGCCTCGGCGCAGAGTTTGCGGGTGCTGCCGATCTTGCCGAAGCTGAGTTTGTCGCCGTCCAGAATGTAGGGCGCAAACCAGTGGTTGCAGCCTCCATTGCCGTAGGCACGTCCGTCATTGCCAAGGGTGACGGTCAGGTGCGCGTAATCCATCAGCGGCCGCTCACCGATCCACTCCACCACGTAGCTGTGGTCCTGCTTGAGTTTGACCTCATCGCCCGCACAGCCGGCCAGGCCCGCGCCGAGTGCTGCCATCAGCAGCACGCCTTTCATTGCGTGGCCTTCCGGCAGCTCGGGCAGCGGTGCTTGTCGCCGTCGCTGGCCCAGCCCAACTCCGCGACACGCGCTTTGGCGGCCGGTTGCAGCGGCTCCTTGGTCAGCTTGGTTTCCACAGCGAACTCAAATTCCAGCACGGCGTCGCAGCTGTCGCAGTTGACCTTCCAGGTGTGGATCTCCAATTCGCCGAATTTCGGCCCCTGGGCCATGGCGACCCATTGGCCGGCCGGGCGGATGGAGTAGCGCGCATCGCCTTCGACGGTCAGACGCATCGACAGGGTTTTACTGCCGCGCAGGGTGACGATCAGAACGTCGCCATGTTTGATCGAGCCACCGTTGCCGGTGACCTGGTAACGGCCCGGCACCAGGGCGCGGCATTCGATCAGGGTGTGTTGCGGGCTCAGCAAGCTGAAGCGGAAATCGTGTTCGGCCATGGATCCTCCAAATAGGCGCGGCATCCTATCACGGGTGCCGGCCTATCATCAGCGCGCTATGTGACCGCTGATCAACCATCAACCTGATTTCGCACCTGGCCGTCGGCCCATGCCGCGATGTTGGTCAGCGTGGTGGTGGCGATGGCCGCCAGGGCCTCGCGGGTCAGGAACGCCTGGTGCGCGGTGATGATCACGTTGGGAAAGGTCAGCAGGCGCGCGAGGACGTCATCCTGTAAGGGCAGGTCGGAGCGGTCTTCGAAGAACAACTGGGCTTCTTCCTCGTACACGTCCAGCCCCAGGTAGCCGAGCTGACCGTCCTTGAGGGCGTCGATCAAGGCGGGCGTGTCCACCAGTGCGCCGCGTCCGGTGTTGATCAGCATCGCCCCAGGCTGCATCTGTGCCAGTGAAACGGCGTTGATCAAGTGCCGGGTGTCTGTAGTGAGCGGGCAGTGCAGGCTGATCACCTGGGCCTGGGCGAGCAGCTCCGGCAGGCTCACGTAGCGCGCGCCGAGCGCCTGCACGTCGGGATTGGGGAAGGGGTCGTAGGCCAGGAGCGCGCAGCCGAATCCGGCCATGATCCTGGCAAAGGTTGCGCCGATCTGCCCGGTGCCGACCACGCCGACGGTTTTGCCCGCCAGGTCGAAGCCGGTTAATCCGTGCAGACTGAAATCGCCGTCGCGGGTGCGGTTGTAGGCGCGGTGCAAGCGGCGGTTGAGCGCCAGGATCAGCGCTACGGCGTGCTCGGCCACGGCGTGGGGCGAGTAGGCGGGCACGCGCACGATGGTCAGGCCCAGGCGCTTGGCGGTGGCCAGGTCGACATGGTTGTAACCGGCCGAACGCAGCGCGATCAGGCGCGTGCCGCCCTTGGCCAGGTGTTCCAGCACCGGGGCGCTGAGGTCGTCATTGATAAAAGGACAGACCACTTCGTGGTGCTCGGCCAGCGCCACGGTGTCGAGGTTCAGCCGCGCCGGCTGGAACTGCAGCTCCAGACCCGGCGGCAGCGGCGCGCCGAGAAAACTGTCGCGGTCGTAGGTTTGGCTGCTGAACAGAATTACGCGCATTGCAAAGCTCCCTGCGTATTCAAATCAATGGGCCGCGTCAGGCGCTGACCCGCGCTTCACTGGCCAATCGGGCGATGGCCATGTCGAGCTCGTCCAGTGCGTGCAAGGCCTTGGCGTCGTCCTGCTTGAGCAGGGTTTCAGCGCGCTGGCAGGCAGCGCGCAGTTGCGGCACGCCACAGTAACGTGTGGCGCCGTGCAGGCGATGCACGCGTTCGATGAGCGCGTTGTTGTCATTGGCTTGGCGAGCGACGCTGATGGCCGTGCGGTCCGCTTCCAGCGAAGCCAGCAACATGGCGAGCATGTCGGCGGCCAGGTCGGTCTTGCCGGCGGCCAGGCGCAGGCCTTCCTCATGGTCCAGCACCGGCAGTTGCACGCCAGGGGCCAGGCCGTCGGTGGTGCGCTCCGGCGCTTGGTTGCGCAGCGCCAGCCCGGTCCATTTGAGTACCACCTGGGCCAATTGCCGTTCGCTGATGGGTTTGGTCAGGTAATCGTCCATGCCGCTTTGCAGCAAGGCGCGTTTTTCGTTGGCCATGGCGTGAGCGGTGAGGGCGACGATCGGCAGCGGCGTGCCATGACGCTCGCTTTCCCACTGGCGTATCGCTTCGGTGCTCTGGCGACCGTCCATGCCGGGCATCTGCACGTCCATCAGCACCAGATCGTAGGCCTCCTGCTTGACTGCGTCGACGGCGGCGTAACCGCTTTCCACCGCGTGCACTTTGGCACCCATGTCTTCCAGCAACGTTTGCACCAGCAACAGGTTCGCCGGGTTGTCATCTACGCACAGCACACGCGGCGCGCGGCTGGACAACGGTTCGCCCGGCTCGCTGCGCGAAGGGCGCGGGCTGATCAGGTCCGACAGCGCCCGACGCAGTTTGCGGGTACACGCCGGCTTGGCCTGCAACTGGCTGTTGGGGTTGGGCACCGACTGATTGAACAGCATCTGCTCAGTGGTAGGGCACAGTACCAAGACCTTGCAGCCCAGGTGCTCCAGGTCCCACAAATGCTGGTTGAGGCGCTCCGGGGGAATGTCGTTGGCCGTCACGCCGAGTACGGCCAGGTCGATGGCCTGCTCAGTCTGATGGGCGCTGGTGATCCCGTTGGTCAGGCTTTCGAGGGTGTTGAACGGGGTGACTTCCAGGCCGCAATCCTCCAGTTGGTGTTGCAGGGCCTGGCGCGCCAACTCGTGGTTTTCGAGGACGGCCACGCGATGCCCCAGCAGCGGCGCGCAGGGCAGGTCCTCGACGTCGTCCCGGGTTTTGGGCAGGTTCAGGCTGATCCAGAACTCCGAGCCTTCGCCAGGCGTGCTGTCGACGCCGATTTCGCCGCCCATCTGTTCGATCAACCGCTTGGAAATCACCAGCCCCAGGCCGGTGCCGCCGGGCTGGCGCGATAATGAGTTATCGGCCTGGCTGAAGGCCTGGAACAGCGCGCGTACGTCCTGGCTGGACAGGCCGATGCCGGTGTCCTGCACGCTGATGCGCAGTTGCACGGTGTCTTCCTGCTCCTCCTCGATCATCGCGCGGGCCACGATGGTGCCCTCGCGGGTGAACTTGATCGCATTGCTGATCAGGTTGGTGAGGATCTGCTTGAGCCGCAGCGGATCGCCCACCAGCGCCAGCGGCGTGTCGCGGTAGACCAGGCTGACCAGTTCCAGCTGCTTTGCGTGGGCGGCGGGCGCGAGGATGGTCAGGGTGTCCTGCAGCAGGTCGCGCAGGTTGAATGGAATGCTGTCGAGCACCAGCTTGCCGGCTTCGATTTTGGAGAAGTCGAGAATCTCGTTGATGATGCCCAGCAGGTTGTCGGCGGATTTTTCGATGGTGCCCAGGTAGTCGAGCTGACGCGGCGTCAGTTCGCTTTTCTGCAGCAGGTGGGTAAAACCGAGGATGCCGTTGAGCGGCGTGCGGATTTCATGGCTCATATTGGCCAGAAACTCCGACTTGATGCGGCTCGCCTCCAGGGCTTCCTTGCGCGCCAGGTCCAGCTCGATGTTCTGGATTTCGATGGTTTCCAGGTTCTGGCGTACGTCTTCGGTGGCCTGGTCGATGCTGTGCTGCAGTTCTTCCTGGGCGTTCTGCAGGGTCTCGGCCATGCGGTTGATGCCCGAAGCGAGCTGATCCAGCTCCTGGCTGCCCAGCGCGGGCAGACGCGTTTGCAGATTACCGTCCTTGAGCTGGGCCACGGCTTGCTTGATCAGGCCGATCGGCGAGGTGATCGTGCGGCTGATGCGCAGCGCCAGCGCGGCGGTAAAGATCAGCCCGATGGCAATCAACAGCAGGCTGGCGAACAGGCTGCGGTAGCCGCGCAGCAACATGCCGTTATGGGACAGTTCCACTTCGACCCAGCCCAGCAGGCGGTCGCTTTCGTCGGGAATCAGGTCGCCCGCGAGGTTGCGATGCCGGCCGAACACCGGCAGCAGGTAACGGGTGGCGTCGTTGCCGGTGCGTTGCAACAGGTGAGAACTGTTGCCTATCGGTGCCGGATTGAGCATGGTCGGGCCGGCGTGGGCGAGGGTGCCGCGGTCGGGCGCGAGGAAGGACACGGTGCGTACATCCTGCTGCTCCAGGGACTGGGTGGCGATGCGCTCCAGCAAGTCCACGTTCCTGCTGCTCAGGGCCGGTGCCACCAGTGGCGCCAATTGCTCGGCGATCATCTCGCCGCGCTGCAGCAACTGGGTTTGCAGCTCCGACAGCTGCATCCAGGTGAAATACCCACCCAACAACAAGGCCATCAGGCTGGTCGGCAACAAGGTCAGCAACAGTACGCGGCCTTTTATCCCCATTCTTCTAAGCACGCCACTCTCCTGCTACTACATTGAAATCAATCGTTCGCGCAGGCATCCCGCCCGCGCCACCTGCGCAGTGTAGCCATTTGCGCGGGGTGTAATCTTGCAAATTCGACACCGCCGACAATCTTCAGGATATTGGAGGGCGAGCGGCGATTGCCTGCGGCGGGCTAATCTTGAATAATTGGCGATTGAGAATGACTTGCAGACGCTAATGACTCCCGCAGCCAGTATCCTGACCATCGAAGACGATCCCGTGCTCGGTGCCTACGTTCATGAACACTTGGAGCGCAGTGGCTTTCAGGTCACCTGGTGCCAGAACGGCCAACAGGGTCTGGACATGGCGCGCGCGCGTGCATTCGACGTGGTGTTGATGGATATTCTGCTGCCGGGGCTGGATGGCTTGTCGATCCTCACCGATTTACGCAAAAGTCATTCGACCCCGGTGATCCTGATGTCGGCCCTGGGCGCCGAGGCCGACCGGGTCAGCGGTTTTCGCCTGGGCGCAGACGACTACTTGCCCAAGCCTTTCAGCATGCTTGAGCTGCGTGTGCGCATTGAGGCCATTCTGCGTCGCGTGGCGCTTGACCGACGGCCGTTGCCTGCCCGGCCAGCCCTATGCGAAGACGTGCCGGGCCTGCGCTTTGACGATGAGCTGGATGATGTTTTCCACCAGCAGCACGCCGCCGGCCTGACCCGCAGCGAATTCCGCCTGCTGGAAACCCTGCACCGCAACGCTGAGGAAGTCTTGAGCAAAGCCTTTCTTTATCAGCATGTGCTGCAACGCGGTTATGCCCCCCATGACCGCAGCCTCGACATGCATATCAGCCAGATCCGCCGCAAGCTCAAGGCCATCGGCTACACCGAGCGCGAAGTGCGCACCGTGTGGGGCAGGGGTTATACGCTGAGCGGTCGCGATGACAGCCTTTGAACGTCCTTTGAAGCGCCTGCCGGGCAAGCACTCGTTGTTCTGGAAGCTGGCCTGCCTGTTGATTGCTTTCTGCTTACTGATGATCTGGCTCAGTTGGTCCTGGGGCCGCTACATGGAGCAGCAGAACGCCTACCTGTCCGAAGAGGCGAAATTTACCCTGGGCGGTTATGCGGCGGGCGCGGAGCAGGCTTGGAACCGAGGTGGCCATGCAGGCGTCGATGCCTGGCTGCAGATGCTGGGGGCTCGGGAAACCACCTGGGTCGGCGTGATCGGCAACGACCTGCAATCATTGAGCAGTTATCCCCTGAGCAGCTCGGAGAGCCAGCGCCTGACCTTTCTGCGCGGCTTGGACTGGCCGGTGAGCCGGCATGTGAAAGGGCTGCCCTGGTTGAAGATTGCATTCCCCACCGACCCCGAGGCCGGTTCGTTGGTGATCGAATTGCCGCAGCGTTTTATGCCCGGTCGCTATCAAGTGTTCTGGCGTGTGGTCACCAACGGCGTGATCCCTGGTTTGTTCACGCTGTTGTTGTGCATTGGCCTCTATCGCCTGCTGATCATGCCGCTCAATCAGTTGCGCGAACAGGCCAACGCCTGGCGCGCCGACCAATTGAACACACGCTTGTCGCAAGATGCGACCAGTCGCCAGGATGAGTTGGGCGAACTGGGCCGCGCCTTTGACCATATGTCCGAGCGCTTGCAGGGCACAGTGGTGCTGCAGCAGCAGTTGCTGCGAGACATGTCCCACGAACTGCGCACGCCGTTGAGCCGCCTGCGCGTGGCCTGCGACAGTGAGCAGGACCTGGCGCAGCTGCGTGAGCGCCTGGGCCGGGAAATCGACGCGATGCAGCGGCTGGTGGAAGACAGTCTGCAACTGGCCTGGCTCGACGCCGAACGGGCGCCGCTGGTCAAGGAAGCGATCCAATTGCAGGCGCTGTGGGACATGTTGCGTGAAAACGCCTGCTTTGAAAGCGATTGGCCGGCGTCGCGCCTGCCGTGCCTGCTGGGGCCTGAATGCTGGGTGCGGGGCAACCTCAATGGGCTGGCCCAGGCCCTGGAAAATATCCTGCGCAATGCCATACGGCATTCTCCGACGGGCGGGGTGGTGTGCCTGGACGGGCGGCGCGAAGGGGAGTACTGGCACTTATGGCTGGAAGACCAGGGCGGTGGAATCGATGAGCGGGACCTGGAGCGCATCTTTGCGCCGTTTACTCGGCTGGACGGCTCGCGCCCGGGCGATGGCGGCTTCGGCCTTGGGTTGAGTATCGCGCGCAATGCGCTGCAACGTCAGGACGGCAGCCTGTGGGCGGAAAATACCGACGCGGGCCTGCGTATGCATTTACGCCTGCCGGCGCTGTAGATCTCAGCCGCGACGCTGTTTGCGTTTCTTCCATTGATGGGCAACCCACCAACGCCAGTAGCCCATGGTCAGGCAATAGGCCAGTGCGCCCAGCACCAGCCCCAGTACCACCGAACCGAGCAGAAAGGGTTGCCACAAGGTGCTTAACTGGCCGCTGATCCATTCCCAGGTCAAGTCGTCGGGAAGGCTGCGCGCGGGGACGTTCATCAGCCAGGCGCCGGTCAGATAGGTGCAAATGAACACCACCGGCATGGTGATCGGGTTGGTCAGCCACACCAGGCTCACGGCGATAGGCATGTTGCCGCGCACCGTGATGGCGAGGATCGCTGCGAGCAGCATCTGCAAGGGAATCGGAATGAACGCCGCGAACAGGCCCACGGCCATGGCCCGCGCCACCGAGTGTCGGTTGAGGTGCCAGAGGTTCGGATCATGCAGCAACGTACCGAGAAACTGTAATGACTTGTGTTCCCTGATACTGGTGGGGTCGGGCATGTACCGTTTGAATAAGCGCCGAGGCATAAGGGGTCCAGGTCGGTTCGAGGGGCAAGTATGCCCGCATTCTATAAACAGGAAATTCAGACTTTGTGACAAAACATCATAGGCCTTGTCGCAGGCCCGTCTAAGACTGAGTGGATCACTTGAAAAGGATGATTCATGAGGACAGGGATGTGTGCGCTTGCGTTGGGGCTGCTGGCGGTGGTGTTCCTACCCACGCTGCCTGCCACGGGATGGCTGATAGGCATGCTGGCGCTGGCGTTGATGCTGTTGCCATTTCGAACCTACCCACTGGCGTTTTTCCTCCTGGGACTGAGTTGGGCATCTATCGGCGCGCAGTGGGCCCTTAATGACCGGCTGTCGCCGGCGCTGGATGGGCAGACCCGTTGGGTAGAAGGCCGGGTGACGGGGTTGCCGCAACAAACCGAAGAGGCGGTGCGTTTCGAACTGACCGACGCACGGTCGCGGGCGGGTCGATTACCCAAGCGTATTCGCGTGTCCTGGCGTGACGGCCCGCCGGTACGCAGCGGCGAACGATGGCGTTTGGCAATTACCTTGAAACGGCCTGCCGGTCTGCTGAATTTCCATGGCTTTGACCGCGAAGCCTGGCTGCTGGCCCAGCGTGTCGGTGCGACCGGTTCGGTGAAAGACGGCCAACGCCTGGCGCCAGCGCACAATGCCTGGCGCGACGGCGTGCGCCAGCGGCTGCTGGCGGTGGATGCCCATGGTCGCGAGGCGGGCCTGGCCGCTCTGGTGCTGGGCGATGGCTCCGGCCTCACCATTGAGGACTGGCAGGTCTTGCAGGACACCGGCACGGTGCATCTGTTGGTGATTTCCGGGCAACACATCGGCCTCCTGGCAGGCCTGATCTACGGGCTGATCGCCGGGCTGGCGCGTCGGGGCGCCTGGCCGCGAGGCTGGCCGTGGCTGCCGTGGGCCTGTGGCCTGGCGTTTGCCGCCGCCCTGGGTTACGGATTGCTGGCCGGCTTCGGCGTGCCGGTGCAGCGTGCGTGTGTGATGGTAGGGCTGGTGCTGTTGTGGCGTTTGCGTTTTCGTCATCTGGGCGTGTGGTGGCCATTGTTGCTGGCATTCAATGGGGTGTTGATCCTGGAGCCGTTGGCCAGCCTGCAGGCAGGTTTCTGGCTGTCGTTTGCGGCGGTGGCGGTGCTGATCCTGGCGTTCAGCGGGCGTCTGGGGCCGTGGAGCCTCTGGCAGGTATGGACGCGGCCGCAATGCGCGATCGCCGTTGGGCTGTTTCCGGTACTGCTGGTGCTGGGGTTGCCCATCAGCCTGAGTGCGCCGCTCGCCAATCTGGTGGCCGTGCCGTGGATCAGCCTGGTCGTACTGCCATTGGCGCTGTTGGGCACCGCCCTGTTGAGCGTGCCAGTTGTAGGGGAAGGGCTGTTGTGGCTCGCGGGCGGCGCATTGGATGGGTTGTTCGTCGGCCTGGCCTGGCTCGCAGGGCACATGCCCGCCTGGCTGCCGGCCCAAGTGCCGTGGGCTGCCTGGCTGGTCAGCCTGCTCGGCGCGGTGGTGCTGTTATTGCCCCGCGGCGTGCCGCTGCGGGGGCTGGGTTGGCCGATGCTGCTGCTGGCGGTATTCCCTCCGCGCGCGCCGGTGCCCCACGGCCAGGTCGATGTGTTGCAACTGGATGTAGGGCAAGGGCAAGCGCTGATTCTGCGTACTCGCAATCACACGTTGCTCTACGACGCCGGGCCGCGCTCGGGAGCGTTCGACCTGGGCGCGCGCGTGGTGCTGCCGTCCTTGAAGAAACTTGGCGTCGCCAAATTGGACCTGCTGCTGCTCAGCCATGCCGATGCCGACCATGCGGGCGGCGCGGTGGCGATCGCGCGAGGCATGCCGGTTGACCGCGTGATCAGCGGAGAAACGCAAAGGCTGCCGGCCCTGCTCGGCGCGCAGGCGTGTGTCAGTGGCCGGCAGTGGGTATGGGACGGGGTGGCTTTTGAATTATGGCAATGGCCTGAGGCTATCAGCGGCAACGCGAAATCCTGTGTCCTGCAAGTGCAGGCCAACGGGGAGCGCCTATTGCTGACCGGCGATATCGATCACGCCGCCGAGCGGGCGCTGCTCGACTCGCCGCTGGCGGTGCCGACCGACTGGCTGCAAGCGCCGCATCATGGCAGCCACAGCTCGTCCTCCTGGGCCTTTCTGGAGCGCCTTGCGCCCCGTTCGGTGCTGATCTCGCGCGGGCGCGGCAACGCGTTCGGACATCCCCATCCGCAGGTCATGGAGCGCTATCGGGCGCTGGGCAGCCGGGTCTACGACAGCGCCCAGCAAGGCGCCGTGCGTCTGCAATTGGGCGCTTTTGCGACCCCGGAGGTTGCGCGCGGTCAACGGCGTTTCTGGCGCGAACGGTTACCCTGACCCGGTATGCGCGACGACCCTGGGCAATGCCAGGGTCGACGAGCCCCGCTGTCGAACCTATATGGTAAAGTGGCGCACTTTTTCGAGGGGGCATTCACTGTGTGGGAATTGGTCAAATCCGGCGGCTGGATGATGTTGCCGATCATCTTGAGCTCCATCGCCGCACTCGGCATCGTCGCCGAACGCCTGTGGACCCTGCGCGCGAGCCGTGTCACCCCCGAGCATCTGCTGGGGCAGGTGTGGGGCTGGATCAAGAACAAACAGCTGGACAAGGAAAAGCTCAAGGCACTGCGCGCCGATTCACCGCTGGGTGAAATCCTCGCCGCCGGCCTGGCCAACTCCAAGCACGGCCGCGAGATCATGAAAGAGTGCATCGAAGAGGCCGCCGCGCGGGTGATCCACGAACTGGAGCGTTATATCAACGCTCTCGGCACCATCGCCGCCATGGCGCCGCTGCTCGGTTTGCTGGGTACGGTGCTGGGCATGATCGATATTTTCAGCTCGTTCATGGGCGCGGGTATGACCACCAACGCGGCGGTGCTGGCCGGCGGCATTTCCAAGGCACTGATTACCACCGCGGCAGGCTTGATGGTGGGGATTCCCTCGGTGTTCTTCCATCGTTTCCTGCAGCGCCGCATCGATGAACTGGTCGTGGGCATGGAACAGGAAGCCATCAAATTGGTGGAAGTGGTGCAGGGCGATCGCGACGTGGATCTGGTTGGAGGCAAAGCGTGAAATTTCGCCGCAAGCAACGGGAAAATGTCGATATCAACCTGGCGTCTTTGATCGACGTAGTGTTTATCCTGCTGCTGTTTTTTGTCGTCACCACCACGTTTACCCGGCAGACCGAGTTGCGGGTCGACTTGCCCGAAGCGGTCAGCGGTTCGCCGGCCGAAGACCAGCAGGTCAAGCAGTTGGAGATCGCCATCAGCGCCGAGGGCGTGTTTTCGGTGAATAACCAGGTGCTGGAGAAAAACGATCTCAACAGTCTTATGGACGCGTTGCAGAAAGAATCCGGCGGCGATACGAAAATGCCATTGTCCATCAGCGCCGATGGCAAGACCCAGCACCAGGCCGTGGTCACCGCGATGGATGCCGCCGGCAAGCTGGGCTTCAGTCATTTGCGCATGAGCACCGTCGAGGCGGCGAGCCAACCCTGATGGCCATGTCCGATCGATTGCTCAAAGGTTGGTATGAAGGTCATCCGGCTCTGCTGTTGCTGCGGCCGCTGGAAGCCCTGTATCGCCGGGTGGTGCAGCGCAAGCGTGCGCGCTTCCTGGCGGGCGAGGGCGAAATTTACCGGGCGCCCGTGCCAGTGGTGGTGGTCGGTAATATCACCGTGGGCGGCACCGGCAAGACGCCGTTGATCCTATGGCTGATTGAGCACTGCCGCCGCAGCGGCCTGCGTGTAGGCGTGGTCAGCCGAGGCTATGGCGCCAGGCCGCCGCACTTGCCGTGGCGGGTCGAGGCCAGCCACAGCGCCGAGACGGCGGGTGACGAACCCCTGCTGATTGTGCAGCGCTGCGGCGTACCCCTGATGATCGATCCGGACCGCGGCCGTGCGGTCAAGGCGCTGCTGGACAGCGAACCCCTGGACCTGATCCTTTCCGACGACGGTTTGCAACACTATCGCCTGGCCCGTGACCTGGAGTTGGTACTGATCGATGCCGCGCGTGGCCTGGGCAATCGCCGCTGCCTGCCTGCCGGGCCTCTGCGCGAGCCGGCGGAGCGACTGCTGAGCGTCGACGCGCTGCTCTACAACGGTGCCCCCGATGATCGGGACGGTGGCTTTGCCTTCAGCCTGCAACCCACCACGCTGGTCAACCTGCAGACCGGTGAGCGCCTGCCGGTGGATCACTTTGCCAAGGGCCAGGCCGTGCATGCGGTCGCGGGCATCGGCAACCCGCAACGTTTCTTCAACACCCTTGAAACGCTACACTGGCGGCCGATACCCCATGCGTTTGCCGACCATGCGTCGTACAGCGCTGAAGTCTTGAGTTTTACACCGTCGTTGCCGCTGGTCATGACTGAGAAAGACGCGGTGAAGTGCCGCGCCTTCGCCCAGCCCGACTGGTGGTACCTTGCGGTGGATGCGCGGCCATCGCCGGCATTTGTCGCCTGGTTCGACAACCAGTTGATGCGCCTGCTGCCCGCCCGTTTCTTGCCTTAAAACGCTTCTTTCCAGGACACATTCATGGACACCAAACTGCTCGATATCCTCGCTTGCCCGATCTGCAAAGGCCCGCTCAAGCTCAGTGCCGACAAAACCGAGCTGATCAGCAAAGGCGCCGGCCTGGCATACCCGATCCGTGATGGCATCCCTGTGATGCTGGAGAGTGAAGCCCGCACCCTGACCACCGACGAGCGTCTGGATAAATGACCACTGCCTTTACCGTTGTCATTCCCTCACGCTATGCCTCGACCCGCTTGCCCGGTAAGCCGCTGCAACTGATCGGCGACAAACCGATGATTCAGCTGGTGTGGGAACAGGCCTGTAAAAGCAGCGCCGAGCGGGTGGTCGTAGCCACCGACGACCCGCGGATCATCGAGGCCTGCAAGGGTTTCGGTGCCGAAGCGGTGCTGACGCGTGAAGACCACAACTCCGGCACCGATCGCCTGGCGGAAGTGGCCACGCAACTGGGCCTGGCACCCGACGCCATCGTCGTTAACGTGCAAGGCGACGAGCCACTGATTCCGCCGAGCGTGATCGACCAGGTGGCCGCCAACCTGGCCGCCCATGCCGAAGCGCGCATGGCGACCCTGGCCGAACCGATCGAAGACATCGAGACCCTACTCAACCCGAACGTGGTCAAGGTGGTCAGCGACATCAATGGCCTGGCCCTGACGTTCAGCCGTTCCACGTTGCCGTGGGCGCGTGACGCGTTTGCCAAGCGGCCTGACGTATTGCCGGAAGGCGTGCCTTATCGCCGTCACATCGGTATCTACGCCTATCGCGCCGGTTTCCTGCATGACTTCGTCGGTTGGGGCCCGTGCTGGTTGGAAAACACCGAATCCCTGGAGCAACTGCGGGCCCTGTGGCATGGCGTGCGCATTCATGTGGGCGATGCCCTCGAAGCGCCGCCGGCCGGTGTCGATACCCAGGAAGACCTTGAGCGCGTTCGTCGTTTGCTGGGGGCTTGATGGAAGTTTTGTTCGTCTGCCTGGGCAATATCTGCCGTTCGCCGACTGCCGAAGGTGTGCTGCGCCATAAATTGCGTGAGGCCGGGCTGGCGGGACAGGTCGAGGTGGCGTCGGCCGGCACCGGCGACTGGCACGTCGGCAACCCGCCCGACCAACGCAGCCAGCGGGCCGCGCTGCGGCGTGGGTATGACCTGTCGGCCCAGTGCGCCCAACAGGTGTCGCGCGCCGATTTTGCCCGCTACGATCTGATCCTGGCCATGGACCACAGCAACCTGCGCAACCTCGAGGCGATGCAGCCCGCGCAGGGCAAGGCTGAACTGGACCTGTTCCTGCGTCGCTACGAAGGGGTGGTGGATGAAGTGCCAGACCCTTATTACGAAGGTGAACAAGGCTTTGAGCGGGTCTTGGACTTGATCGAGACCGCCTGCGATTTACTGGTGATCGAATTGAAGGGGCGCCTATGACCTTGCATATGCGAGCGCAGGCGTCGCTCAAGCCATTCAACAGCTTTGGCATTGATGTGCGTGCTCAGCTGTTTGCCGAAGCCCGCAGCGATGATGATGTGCGCGAAGCGCTGGCCTATGCCGCGACGCACGCTCTGCCACTGCTGGTGATTGGCGGCGGTAGTAACCTGCTGTTGACCCGGGATATTCCAGCGCTGGTGCTGCGCATGGCCACCCAAGGTATCCGGGTATTGCACGATGATGGTATGCAGGTGGTGGTCGAGGCTGAGGCAGGCGAGGCCTGGCACCCCTTTGTGCTGTGGACCCTCGCACACGGCTTTGGCGGCCTGGAAAACCTCAGCCTGATCCCTGGCACCGTCGGTGCGGCACCCATGCAGAACATCGGCGCCTATGGCGTAGAGATCAAGGACGTGTTCGCCGGCTTGACCGCCCTGGATCGCCACACGGGTGAGTTGCGCGACTTCAGTCTGGAGGAGTGCCGCTTCGCCTACCGCGACAGCGTGTTCAAGCACGAGACCGGTCGTTGGCTGATCCTGCGCGTGCGCTTCGCCCTCAGCCGTGCCAGCCACCTCAAACTCGATTACGGCCCGGTTCAGCAGCGCCTGGCCGGGCAAGGCATCACCGAAGCCACGCCGAGTGATGTGAGCCGCGCAATCTGCAGTATTCGCCAGGAAAAACTACCGGACCCGGCAGTGCTGGGCAATGCCGGCAGCTTCTTCAAGAACCCGCTGGTGTCCAAGGCGCTGGCAGAGGAACTCAAGGCGTTGTATCCGGATCTGGTGGCATATCCACAAGCCGATGGGCAAATGAAGCTCGCCGCCGGCTGGCTGATCGACAAGGCCGGCTGGAAGGGCTTCCGGGATGGCGACGCAGGCGTGCACGCGCTGCAGGCGTTGGTGCTGGTCAACTATGGCGGCGCCTCAGGGCACGACATCGCCAACCTGGCCCAGCGCATCCAGCATGATATCGCCGAGCGCTTCAAGGTTGAGCTGGAAATGGAACCCAACCAGTATTGAACCCCTGAAAACAAAAATGCCCCGCATCTTTCGATACGGGGCATTTTTTTTCCGCTGTGAATCAGTCGTCGCGGCTCATGATGCCGAAGATCTGCAACAGGCTGATGAACAGGTTGTAGATCGATACATACAGGCTCACGGTCGCCATGATGTAGTTACGCTCACCGCCGTGGATGATGGCGCTGGTCTGAAACAGGATGCACACCGAGGAGAACAGCACGAAACCGGCGCTGATCGCCAGCTGCAAGCCGCTGATCTGGAAGAACATGCCTGCGACCACAGCCGCCAGCAACACGAAGAAACCAGCGGTGATAAAGCCGCCCAGGAAGCTCATGTCCTTACGGGTAATGAGAACGTAGGCCGACAAACCACCAAATACCAGCGCGGTCATCGCAAACGCCGAACTGACCACTTCCGCCCCGCCGGCCATGCCGAGGTAACGGTTGAGGATCGGGCCGAGGATAAAGCCCATGAAGCCGGTCAGGGCAAACGCCGACACCAGGCCCCAGGCCGAGTCGCGCAGCTTGTTGGTGAGGAAGAACAGGCCATAGAAACCGATCAGCACCACGAAGATATTCGGGTAGCCGACACGCATTTGCTGCGCTACGAACGCCATCACGCCACTGAAGGCGAGGGTGAGGGCGAGCAGGCCATAGGTGTTGCGCAACACGCGGCTGACTTCAAGCTGCTCAGCCTGCGCGTTGCCATTCACTGCGTAATTCTGTTCGCGCATGGCGACACTCCTTGGGTTTTGAAACGTTCAGTCGCAAAGATCATAACAGACGCTCTGTAACAAGCGATGGCGAGAGTTTGACAGTGTGTTTCATTCGGGTATTATGGCGCCCGCTGAGACGGGATGGGCTATTATCATCCGTTATCGCACAAGGGAAATTGGCAGAGTGGTTGAATGCACCGGTCTTGAAAACCGGCGAACGTTAATAGCGTTCCCAGGGTTCGAATCCCTGGTTTCCCGCCAAGATTCACACGAAAGCCCCGCTATTGCGGGGCTTTTGCGTTTCTGGGGTTTGGGTCGATAACGCCGGTTTTTGATAGGCATTCCGAAACGTTGAGGTAGGGTTTCCGAAAACTTGTCTATTTTGACGGCAGTGGCGCCCGTCTTTGATGTGCAGCAGTCGCTCAGCGCAGTGGTTCGCGAGCTTTGCGAAAGGCCAGGTGCGCCATATCATCCGGTCTCGTTCAATCAGGGGCTAATGGAATGGCAATACGACTAAGGCAAGCACGCGTGACTGATATCCCAGCGATCTACCGAGGCGTGCGCGCTGGACGCGGCAGGACAGGGATTCACTCAAATGCTTTTAAGTGTACGACCTGACAACCCTGCGAAGTTTATGTACCAGAAAGCGGGTTTTTTTTGCACCGGGACGGGAGCGCATGGATACCTCACGTATGAGCGGCATGCTTGATGGCGCGTCGGTAACGCGCCAGAAGCCGGTAGCCGCCCATGGCATACGATGGCGTCGAGTGCAGATACAGGCGAAAGCCGGGTTACCACCAGCTGAGTTCTCCCTATCCTTGGGGGCGCGAAACCATTGCCGAAATTATGGTCACGCTGTCAAAGCTAGATCCAGAAATAGGTAAGCGTCCAATCAAGTCATTTACCGATCCGGCTACAAGCACGAGCATGACTGTTTGCCGCTCATGCCGTAAGGTTCGCTACCAAAATCACCACAGCGTTCAAGTGGTGGCAATACAGCAAGGAGAGCGAACAATGAACATTTTCAAATCATCAATCCAAAACGTAGCTGCGGCCATAGGCTTCATCGCGGCGTTGACAGTCGGGGGATGCGTGATGATCCCTTACGACACGCCGGAATCAAAAGCCCAAATCCAGCGCGATCTGAAAATCGCACCATCGGATATTCAAGCCGTGTCGGAAACGAACTGGTGCTTGTTCCCATATGGAAGCGAAGGCAGCTGCAGAGCCACTCAAGGCTTGGGAGTGTTGACCAGCAAAGGCCTGATCCTCAGCCTCTACAACAACCACACCTACACTGAAACCGCACGCATCCTCCCAGAGCAAGTGCAATGCGTGAAGACAGTTGGTGGTCGCACTGGGGTCGAGCCGTTCGTTGTTTTCACCAAAGACCGAGCGATCATGCTCGCCGTCATCACGCCGGGTGGGCAAATGAATTTGCCTGTGAAAGTCAGTTTTTTTGATTATCTGACGAAGCCGGGGCAGCACGTCTTCACTGGAACGGATGGCGGCTATGTACGCAAGTCGGGTCGACAGCAAACCGTAGGCGGAATGGTGTCAGGCACTGCCATCCCGTGGCATACAATGGTCGACGTAACCGAGGTTTTTAACCCTTGCCCGCAGGTTACGGATTAACGAGGAGTGGTGCGTTCCCTCGCAAGCGCTGCGCGCAGGTCGAAGCCCTTATGCGTGAAGGATGAATGCCCGAAGGGTGGTGCCGCCCCGGCGGCTCGGCTCGCGACGGCCGCCCTCAAAGAGGCACACCCTCAGAAAGCATGTACAGGCTTTCAGCATCCACTCGAGCATCTGATGTCTCAGGTCGACAGTTGCGCTACCCATTGACAATAAGTGGCAAGAGAACCAGATCCGGCTCTGGGCGTTGGAGCGCAAGAACTGGCTCTTGACAGGGTCGCTACGCAACGGCGAGCAGTCGGATATTGGGCGCGGGTGGTGGAAAGTTGGGGTTTGAAGAGTAATCTGAAGAGCAAGTCGCTATTTAGCTAATGATCAAGCGCTTCAGGGGGTGTTCTGGGGTCCGGCGCGAAACTGCAATGGATCGAGCTTGGGTATCTGCTCGGCGTTTTTTCGACGACTGACGTGTCTGGATCAACGGTTCTGGGGTTTTTTGGGTTGTCACCTGCGCATTTGGCGACTACCCTGAAAATGTATGAATTGTTACGAACAATTTCGGAAGCGCCTTTTTTCAGGTGCGTTACTTCAGGACGAGGAACGAAAAAATGTTTTCACACGAAGGTCCCGCGCTAGAGCTGTTGATGGGCGTTTTTGCATTTTCGGCACTGCTTCTGATCGTCTGGTGTGTTCATCACCAATACGAGAGAAAGAATCGAAAAAATGTAAAAAAACCACAAAATCTCGGAAACGGGCAGTCAACCTAACGCGACTCCTGCCTCATTGCTTCGAGCCAGTCATTCGCGGCTGGCTCCATCCAATACATCGGGCGTGGATAAGCGCCAGTGCCATCTAAGGAATGGGAAGGGAAGAGGTGCCGACGACCGGCCATCGAGCCAGGCCGTCAGCAGATGGAGTTACTCTACGATACAAATCCAGCGATGATTACGCCGATAAGGTGCGCGCGTGAAGTGCACATCCGACACTAGATTAAGGCCACGTTTCTGCAGTGCTTCGGTCAGTTGTACGAGTGTCTCTGCTTGGATAGTCATTGCTGTTACCTCATCAGATTACTGCGTTCATAATTCTTGACCCGATGGACAACCGGCTAATTCAAATTTTCTACGGTGGTGATAGATGACGGTGGGAAGCGGCGTTTTATTCGCGCGCCTCAGCGATTAACTTGAACTGCTGTTCGCTGCAGCAACCCAAGTCATAACCACCCAGAGGATGCGTCCATGACTGACGAAAAGCAGAAAAAACCCGAGCAGGAAACACCAGCGCACGCTACTGAAGAGGAGCGCGAGCGTTTGAAAGATTTCAATAAGGACGGCATTCCGCCAGGCGCATGCTGATCAGATAGGCTGAGCGTCGCCGTACTCAGCCACGGGCGACGCTTTCCTTTATTCGACACCTTTGCGTCGCTGTGATGCCAACGTGTAGGGCAGCCTGGTTACTTTCCAATCAACAAAAAAGCTGAGCCACCGATAGCAGGCAAATCATCTGCACAACCATTTGAGCTCGAATGGGATGTCTCATTGTTGTGACCCTCGATTACAGTGACCGCTTATGTACGTCGCTGGTCCTGCAAGTATAGATCGTGAAACGAATTATTCACGGCTCTACCGCCTATTCGTCATAACAATCTGGACACCTGCGCCGCACTTTTTCACATTTTCCCGCTCTATCGATGTCCCAACTACGCCGATTCACGCGTGGGCAGACTATTCAGTATCGGGTGCCGATGAATCTCAGATTATCAATGCCAGTCAGTTGCCGGGCGCGCTTGCCATTGCTGCTGGCGGTAGTTTGGGTCTTGGTCACCGGCTGCAGCCAGCAGCAGGGTCACGATATCACCCGGCAATTAAGCAACGGCAAACCCGATGAGTTTTTTCAGACCAGTGTCGATCGCATGGCCACGTTGAGCATGCGTGACAACCTGCAAAGCCTTTATTTGCTGATGGGCAAGCTGTATCTGCGCAACCCCAACCAATGGCGGCAGTCGGGCTACCCGGACGCGGTGAGCGCCGAGCGGGAAATTCGCCAGGCCATCGAACAGCGTCGTCCACTGGCGGCCCTGGGCGAGCGCCGCGACCTGGTGGCGCTGAGTTATTCCCTGAGTCCGGAGTTCAAGGGCGATCGTGTCGGTGCGTTCATCTATGCGATCGGCAGCATGATCGTGACGGCTCACGGCGGGCGCACGGAGTTCTACCTGACCGATTCGATCAACCCGCAGTTCGTCAGCAACGCTGCACGCAATATCGAGAAGGCCACCTGGCTGCTTAGCCAGCGCCAGGATGCCAATGGCGTTTTACTGCTATTTTCCAACGAAATATCGGAGGAGGGCAGCAACCTCAGTTTTGCGGTGGAGTTCGGCAAGATCGTGGCGCGTCTCGACTTGCTTACCCAAATGCTTGATGAACGCTACCGACGTATCGGCCTGAACTATGCACAAAGTCTGCTGTTGATGAACTTTCTGCCCGTGCAATGAGCCGACTGCCGCACTGCCTGGTGCGGTGTTTCCCTTTCCCCTGTAGGAAGCGGCCTATCTTGCCTGCCGGTGCTTGAAACACCCTGGCCTGGGCAATAGCCTCGGACTTTTCCGAAAAAACGAGGCCCTACCTTGGGTAAGCGAAAAACGGTTTGGCCTACTGATCGTGAAATACGCCTGCGCTTCATGCTCTTTGCGTTGATCGATGCCGCGACGGTGGAGGGTGTGCCTGCCGATGTGTTGCTGCCGGCCCACAGGTTACTGCGCGATTCGCCGAACGAGGCGCAACTGCTGGGGGCGCTCAAGGACATACTCGGCACTGACGAGATGGCAGGCTTCAGGTTTGCGCCGGGCTCGGAGGCCGACGAGTTGATGCAGACCCTGACGGTGTCCACTCCCTAGTTTTCCTGGGCCCAGGGCCGGGAAAAAGCGGCCTGGCGCGTCTTCAACCGGGAGCTATCATGACAGTTCGTCGACCTGTGTTTAAAGCATTGGGCGACTGAGCCGATGCAGTGATGAAAACCCTCAGTGGACGCCAACATGTTTAATCGACGCTTGAAGAAGGACCTTCTGGACCAGGACGATGAACTCTTCCTGCTACGTCAACTCGTCGCGCAGAGTGACCGAGGCATGATTTCCATACGCTTGGATGCCGACTTTCGCATCGCAGCCGTCAATGAGGGCTTTGCACGGGCCCTCGGCTATTCCCGCGAACAAGTCGAGGGGCGCTTGTTGAATGAGATAGTCCCTGCCTACGTCAAGGATCTACCCTGCTTTCGTAACTTCAACGCCGCGGTCGCGCGCTGTGAACCGGTCAACGATGATTACCGCTACCTGCGCAGCGATGGCAGCCTGGCCTGGTTCCACCTGACCTGGCTGCCCATTAAAGGGCGCGATGGCCAGCTGTCATATGTTCAGGCCTATGGTGCCGAAGTCACCCGCGCCATCGAAATCGGTAAGGAAAACGAAGCGTTCATCAACGCGCTGCTGCGCTCGACGGCGGTGATTCAGTTCAAGCTGGATGGCACCGTGGTCACTGCCAATAAACAATTTCTCGACGCCATGGGCTACACGCTCGAGCAGATCGTGGGCAAGAAGCACAGCATGTTCTGTACCCCGCAGGAGGCCGCGTCGCCCGCATACAGCCAATTCTGGCAGACGCTTAATCGCGGGGAATATGTCGCCAGTCGCTTCAAGCGCGTGGACAGCCGCGGGCATGAAGTGTGGCTCGAAGCTACCTATAACCCCGTGCACGATGCCGAAGGCAACCTGTGCAAAGTGGTCAAGTTTGCCAGTGTGGTGACCGACCAGGTCTTGAGGGAATCCGAGGTCAAGGAAGCCGCAGGAGTGGCCTATGAAGTGTCACAGCAGACCGATGTGACCGCCGAACGTGGGGCGGCGGTCGTGCAGAACACCGTGCAGACCATGCAGAACATCGCCGCGCAGATGCAGTCGGCGACCAGCAGCATCGAGGCGCTGGGCAAGCAATCGCTGCTGATCAGCGCCATCGTGCAAACCATCGGTGGCATCGCCGCGCAAACCAATCTGCTGGCGCTCAACGCGGCGATTGAGGCTGCGCGGGCGGGCGAACAGGGGCGGGGGTTTGCGGTGGTCGCCGATGAGGTCCGGCAACTGGCCAGTCGTACCAGTGCCGCGACCGAAGAGATCGTCAGCGTGGTTCAGCAGAACCAGCGGCTGGCCGATGAAGCCATCGCCGAGATGTTCAGCAGCCGCGAACAGGCCGAGCAGGGCCTGACCCTTGCCAACCAGGCCGGTGCGGTGATTACTGAGATTCAGGGCGGCGCCAAGCAAGTGGTCAGTGCGGTGGGCCGTTTCGCTAACGAGCTGCAATAACCGCCAGCACCCTGCTGGCGGTGTTCTACAGCCGGGCCTGCCTGCCCGGCTGACGGTTTTCAGTCATCCAGGCTGAACGTCAGCCAATGCGCGCCTTCGGCTTCCCGATTGATCTCGACGATCACCCCTTTGATTTCCCGTCCGTTGGGCAGCGTCACCGTGACGTGATTGGCGTGCCCCGGCCATTGCAGCGGGCCTTCCACTTCCAGGCGCGCAATGGTCGGCGTACCTTGCTCCGTCAGTCTGATAGTCACCGATGGGTTGGGGCATTCCTCCGGTTCGGCGCCGAGATGGCGCGATGCCAGGAGTACATCGGCAGTACCTTCGTGTGTCAGCGACATGGGCGTTTCCTTTTCAATGCAACGCGATGAGTTAGGCAGTGGACCTCAACCAAGGCGTAGAGGTTTCGTCGGTGTTGTGGCCCCAAGCCTACGACGCCGTCCGATGTGAGCGTGGGAGGGCTCCGGTTGGTCACTTAGGCGTGACTTGCCGGGTGCCGCTGCCTTCCCAACACTGCCAGCGTGCTCGGCCACGCCGTTCACGCCCCCGAACTCCAAGGATTACCCATGCTGTCGCGTCAACCTGCGTTTCTTTTTGCTGCACTGACCCTGACTTCCTTTGCGCATGCCGATGCGCTGCAATTGGCGCCGGTCGAAGTCACCGGCGGTGAGCCCAGCGCTGGCGAAGTGGCCCGGGCGCAATTGCGCGACGTGCCTGGCGGCACTCATTACATTGACATGGACAGCGTGCAGCAGGGCCGGGTCAGCACCAACGAAGATGTGTTCAAGTACCAGGCCGGGGTGTATGCCAAGGCGGCCAACAACGAAGGGGTCAAGCTGTCTATACGCGGCTCGGGCCTCAATCGCGGCCCCGGCGCCCATGCCTCCGGCCTCTACGAAATGTTCGACGGCCTGCCACTGACCGGCCCCGGCGGCACACCTTACGAGCTCAAGGACCCGCTATGGCAAAGCCGGGTTGAAGTGCTGCGCGGCGCCAATGGCTTCGACCAGGGCGCGCTGGCGCTGGGCGGCGCGGTCAACTATGTGACCCGCACCGGCTACGACGCGCCCAAGCTGCAATTGCGCTATGAGCTGGGCAGTCGCGGCTATGGCCAGCGCGAGATCAGTTCCGGCCAGGTCTCGGGCGATGCCGATTACTACATCAGCCTCACCGATTCCGAGTCCGATGGCTATCAGCACCAGAGTGCCGGCTCGGGCAAGGGGGTTGCCGCCAACTTCGGCTACCGGTTCAACCCGGACCTGGAAACGCGTTTCTACCTGCGTTATCGCGAAACCACTAACGACACCCCCGGCAAACTCACGCGCAATCAGATCAGCCATGATCCCGAGGCAGCCAATACGCTCAATGTCGCTCGCGACTCCAAGCGCCTGCAACCCGGCTCCACCTGGCTGGCCAACAAGACCACCTTGCAGTTGGATGACAACAGTCGGCTCGAAGCAGGCCTGGCCTACCACGATTACCCGATGGACCTGCGCGAAGGCACCAATCGCCTGAAAGTGGCCTATACCGATATCAGCGGCACCCTCAATTACATCCGCCAGGACACGCTGTTCGGCCACGACAGCAAAACCACGGTCGGCCTGCGCACCACCCAGGCGATGCCCAACAACGGCACGTCGGAATACGTGCGTACGCCGGCCGGCAATACCGCCTCCTACGCGCCCGGCACCAAGACCCGCGACTACAGCTACCTGGGCTCCGACACCGTACTGCACGTAGGCAACGACCTGGAATTGATGCCGGACTTGTGGCTGACCACCGGTCTGGCGGCGATTTACACCCGTCGCGAAACCGAAGTGACCTACCCGGATACCGGCACGCCGGTCAGTCAGCACGATTGGGACTACGCGCCGCGCATCGGCCTGCGTTACGACTTCACACCGCAGTTGCAGGTGTACGGCAACCTGAGCCGCTCGGTCGAGCCGCCGCACGCATGGTCGATGATTTGGGGTTCCAATAAATATTTCCCCCAAGGCAGCGGCCCGGCCACGGGCCTGCAACGCGAAGGCGTAAAACTGAAAAACCAGACCGCCACCACCCTGGAAATCGGTGGGCGCGGCGAGCAGTGGTTTGGTGAATGGGACCTGGCGCTGTACCGCTCCCAAGTGCGCCACGAGTTGCTCAGTGTAGAGACGCAGGCGCAAACACCGACCAGCAATGCCGTGATCGCCGAATCCAACGCCAGCCCCACCGTGCACCAGGGGCTGGAACTGAACCTGCTCAGCCCGCTGTGGGACGGCGGCCGCAACGGCCGGCTCGCCCTGCGCCAGGCTTACACGTTCAGCGACTTTCACTACCGTGACGACGACCGTTTCGGCGACAACACGTTGCCGGGCATCCCCAGGCATTATTACCAGGCACAACTGCGCTACAGCCACCCGGCAGGCTTTTACAGCAGCCTCAACACCGAGCGTTCGTCGCGGGTAGCGGTGGACTATGCCAATTCCTATTACGCCGCGTCATACACCATCCTGGGTGCAACCCTCGGCTACGACGCCCCCAAGGGCGACTGGCAGGCCTGGGTCGATCTGCGCAATCTGACCAATCGACGCTACGCCAACACCGTTACGCCGGGCTATGACGACCAAGGTTTGGATATGGCGCGCTCTACGCCGGCGCAGGGGCGCGGCGTCTACACAGGTGTGTCGTGGAGCTGGCGTTGAGCCACAGCAGTCTGATCCACATGCCCAGCGCGCATCACAAAAAGCGCGTGATCGTTCTGGGCAGCGAGCTTCCCTGCGCTTAAAGCGTCAGTGCTGGCGCAGACGTTTGTACAAGGTATTGCGGCTTACTCCCAGTTCCCGCGCCAAATGGGAAATGTTCCCGCCAGCGGCTTTCAGGCGTTGGTTCAGGTCGCCACTGTCTTCCAGCCCGTCATTGGCCGGCGGTGGCGCTGCCCGGCCCAAGTCGACAAAAAAGTCGTCCGGCAAATGCTCCGCGCGGATCGGCTGTTCTTCAGCCATCGCCAGCGCCACCTGCAGCACACTGCTGACCTGGCGCAGGTTACCTGGCCAGGGGTGTTGCTCGAACAGGGCCAGCACCTCGGCGCTCAAACCGGCCCATTGCGTCGGCTCGCGATGCCGTTGCCACAGTTGCTGGAACAGCGCCTGTTTGTCGTGACGTTCACGCAGCGGTGGCAGTTCCAGGGTCAGGCCACCGATGCGGTAGTACAAATCTTCACGAAAGCGCCCGACCTGTACCAGCTCGCGCAAGGCCCGGTTGGTGGCGGAGATGATGCGCAGATCCACCGGGAACACGTCGCTGCTGCCCACCGGTTGCACGCAGCGCTCCTGCAACACCCTCAGCAGCCGCGCCTGAGTCGGCAGCGGCATGTCGCCGATTTCGTCGAGAAACAGTGTGCCTTTGTCGGCCTTGCGAATCAGGCCGATGCTGCCTTTCTGATTGGCGCCGGTGAACGCGCCCTTTTCGTAGCCGAACAGTTCCGATTCCACCAACTCGGCGGGAATGGCCGCACAGTTCACCGCGATAAACGCCTGGCGGCTGCGGGAACTGGCCTGGTGCAGGGCTTTGACGAATACTTCTTTACCCACCCCGGTTTCGCCGTGGATCAGCAGGGGAATGTCTTTTTCCAGCAGGCGCTCGGCCTGGCGCACGGCTTTTTCCACGCGTGGGTCGCCGAAATGCAGGGTATTAAGCCCGATTGACGCCGGTGGCGGGGGCGCGGGTGGTTCGCTGGTCTTGGGCTCGGTAAACACGCGAGCCTGCACCGGCTGCTGGAGGGGGCGCTTGAGCAGGCACTGGAAGCGGTTGCGCCCGGCCGCCTGCAACGAAAACGGCAAGCCTTCGGGCTGGTTGAGCAACTCCAGCAACGACACCTTGAACAGGCTGTCGATCATCACCCGCGACAAACTGATGCCCAGCAGGTTGTCGGCGCGACGGTTGGCCGACAGTACCTGGCCGCTTTCATCGAAAATCAGCAGCCCCGCCCATTGGCTGTCGAGGTTGCTCAATCCGGTGTTGAAGGTCAGCTGGAAGTGCTCGCCGCGAAACAGGTTGAGAATCAACCGGTTCTCCACGGTCTGGCTCATCATCTTGACCATGCCGAGGGTATGGGAGGGCGGCAGGTAGCTGTCGCTGGACACATCCAGCACGGCGATGATTTCGCGCTGGGCATCGAAGATCGGCGCCGCCGAGCCGGTCATGAAGCGGTTGGCCTTGAGGAAGTGCTCGTCATGCTCGATATGCACCGCCTGGGCACAGGCCAGCGCGGTGCCGATGGCGTTGGTACCGCTGGCGCGTTCCAGCCAGCTGGCGCCGGCGCTGAAACCACGGGCGAGCTTGGGTTCGATAAAACGCTGGGTGCCCCATGACGTCAGGACCTGGCCCTGGTTATCGGCCAGCATGATCAGGCAGTTGGAATTGCTGAGGATATTTTCGTAGTAGGGCAGTACTTCCTGGTGAGTGGTCTGCACCAGGGAGTGCTGGCTCTCCAGCAGTTGGCTGATGCCCTCGGCGGGCAACTGGTCAAAGCTGGGCGTACTTTGGTGGTCCAGGCCAAAGGCGCGGCAACGGCGCCAGGAGTCCTGGATGATGGTGTCGTGAGCCAAGGGTTCGGCCATGGGGTGACCTTCTTTTTATTGTTTTGGGGTCTTGCACGATCTACCTGACGCCACCGGGCCACCTTGGACCTGTGTGTTGAACAGTCAGTCGGGTTCAAAGAGTGTTGTTCAGAACTGTTCACTGTCAACCCCCAAGCTGTTCACTTGTTCAGCCAAATTGTTCACTCCTGAACATCACCTTGAGGCCATTTGCTTGTGAATCAAGCACCTGCATTTTTGGCACGAAACTCGCTCTGACGAATGGCCAGATTCATTCCAATAATAAAAAGGTCGTGTCATGTCATTGACCCTGGAACATGTCTCCCGCGTTGTAGAAGGCCAGACTTGGATCGACGACGCCAACCTGCGTTTCGAGCCGGGTTCGTTCAATGTTCTGCTTGGCCGGACGCTGTCCGGCAAGACCAGCCTGATGCGCCTGATGGCCGGCCTGGACAAGCCCGACAGCGGCCGCATCCTGATGAACGGCGCGGACGTCACCCATAAACCGGTGCGCCTGCGCAACGTGTCGATGGTCTATCAGCAGTTCATCAACTACCCGACCATGACCGTGTTCGAGAACATCGCCTCGCCCTTGCGCCAGGCCGGCGTGAGCGACGAGCTGATCCAAAGCAAGGTGCTGGAAACCGCCCGGATGCTGCGCATCGAGAAATTCCTGCAACGGCACCCGCTGGAGTTGTCCGGTGGGCAACAACAGCGCACCGCTATGGCGCGCGCCTTGGTAAAGGACGCCGAGCTGATCCTGTTCGATGAGCCGCTAGTGAACCTGGACTACAAACTGCGCGAAGAGCTGCGTCAGGAAATGCGCGAGCTGTTCGCCGCGCGTCACACCATCGCCATCTACGCCACCACCGAGCCTAATGAAGCGCTGGCGCTGGGTGGCACCACCACCATCCTTCATGAAGGCCGGGTGATCCAGAGCGGCAAGGCCGCCGAGGTGTATCACCAGCCGCAAACGGTGCTGGCCGCCGAGCTGTTTTCCGAACCGCCGATCAACTTGATGCCCGGGCGGATCAGCGGCAACGAAGTCAGCTTCGCCAACTTTGTGCACTTCCCGCTGAATGTCGACCTGCGCCCCATTGGTGAGGGCGAGTTCCGCTTCGGTGTGCGCCCCAGCCACATCAGCCTGGTGCCGAGCAACGACGACGACCTGGAGTTGGCCGTGACCGTGGAGGTGGCTGAGATCAGCGGCTCGGAGACCTTCCTGCATGTGCGCAGCGAGCACTTTCTGCTGGTGCTGCACTTGCCGGGAGTGCACGAGTACGATGTCGACGCGCCGATCCGCGTGTATATCCCCACCCATAAACTGTTTGTGTTCGATGGCCAGGGCCGTTTGGTCCAGGCCCCCGGGCGCCGTGTCGCGAGGGTTGCCTGATGGCCGAGATCCATTTGCAGAACCTGGCGCACAGCTACAGCCCTACGCCCAAAGGGCCTGAAGACTACGCTATCCGGGAAATGAACCATGTGTGGGAGCAGGGCGGCGCCTACGCGTTGCTCGGCCCATCGGGCTGCGGCAAGTCGACCCTGCTCAATATCATCTCCGGGTTGCTCAGCCCGTCCGAAGGCCAGGTGCTGTTCGACACCCAAGTGGTCAACGACCTGACTCCGGAGAAACGCAACATTGCCCAGGTGTTCCAGTTCCCGGTGGTCTACGACACCATGACGGTATTCGACAACCTGGCCTTCCCGTTGCGCAACCAGGGCATGGCCGAGGCGAAAATTCATAGCAAAGTGCAGGAAATTGCTGAAGTCCTCGACCTGCAAAACCTGCTGAATAAAAAAGCCCGCAACCTCACCGCCGACGAAAAGCAGAAAGTCTCCATGGGCCGTGGCCTGGTGCGTGACGACGTGTCGGCGATCCTGTTCGACGAACCGCTGACGGTGATCGACCCGCACCTGAAGTGGAAACTGCGGCGCAAGCTCAAGCAGATCCACGAGCAGTTCAATATCACCATGGTCTACGTCACCCACGACCAGTTGGAAGCGTCGACCTTCGCCGACAAGATCGCGGTGATGTACGGCGGGCAGATCGTGCAGTTCGGCACACCACGTGAGTTATTCGAACGGCCCAGCCACACCTTTGTCGGCTATTTCATCGGCAGCCCTGGGATGAATCTGATTGAGGTGCAGGCCGAGGCGGGCGGTGTACGCTTTGCCGGCACGCACCTGCCGCTGTCCGGCGCATTGCAGCAACGCATTGCCGAGTCGAACTGCCAAAAGCTCCAGGTAGGTATTCGTCCGGAATTTATCCATGTATGGGACGAGTACAACCCTGACGCCCTGCAAGCCGATATCACTCATCTGGAAGACCTCGGCACCTACAAGATCATGACCCTCAACCTCGACGGTGCGACGCTTAAGGTGCGCCTGGCCGAAGACAAACCGGTGCCGCAACGCCAGGCGTCCATCAGTTTTCCCGCGCAATGGCTGATGCTCTATGCCGACGATTACCTGCTGGAGGTGCAGCCATGAACAAGGTGCAGAACAACAAAGCCTGGTGGCTGGTACTGCCGGTGTTCCTGCTGGTAGCGTTCAGTGCGGTGATCCCGATGATGACCGTGGTCAACTACTCGGTGCAGGACATTTTCGACCAGTCCAGCCGCTACTTCGTCGGCGCCGACTGGTACAAGCAAGTACTGCTCGACCCGCGCCTGCACGACTCGCTGCTGCGCCAGTTCATCTATTCGGCCTGCGTGCTGCTGATCGAAATCCCCCTGGGCATCGCCATCGCCCTGACCATGCCGACCAAGGGCCGGTGGTCGTCGCTGGTGTTGATTATTCTGGCGATCCCGTTGCTGATTCCCTGGAACGTAGTGGGCACCATCTGGCAGATCTTCGGCCGCGCCGACATCGGCCTGCTGGGCTCGACCCTCAACGCCCTGGGCATCAACTACAACTACGCGGCCAACACCATGGACGCCTGGGTCACGGTGCTGGTGATGGACGTATGGCACTGGACCTCATTGGTGGCGCTGCTGTGTTATTCCGGCCTACGGGCGATTCCGGATGTGTACTACCAGGCCGCACGTATCGATCGGGCCTCAGCCTGGGCGGTTTTCCGGCATATCCAGTTGCCCAAGATGAAGGGCGTGCTGCTGATCGCGGTAATGCTGCGCTTTATGGACAGCTTCATGATCTACACCGAACCCTTCGTACTGACCGGCGGCGGGCCAGGTAACGCCACCACGTTTCTGAGTCAGACCTTGACCCAGATGGCCGTAGGTCAATTCGACCTGGGCCCGGCGGCGGCGTTTTCTCTGGTGTACTTCCTGATCATCCTGTTGGTGTCCTGGCTGTTCTACACCGCCATGACCCACTCCGACGCCAACCGCTGAGGCCGCCAACATGAGCAAACGCAAGCTGATTCCGCTGCTGGTGTACATCCTGTTCCTGCTGGTGCCGATCTACTGGCTGCTGAACATGTCCTTCAAGAGCAACACAGAAATCCTCGGTGGGCTGACCCTGTTTCCGCAGGATTTCACCCTGGCTAACTACAAGGTGATCTTCACCGACCCGAGCTGGTACACCGGTTACCTCAACTCGCTGTACTACGTGAGCCTGAACACAGTGATTTCCCTGAGCGTGGCGTTGCCAGCAGCCTATGCCTTCTCGCGCTATCGCTTCCTGGGCGACAAGCACCTGTTCTTCTGGCTGCTGACCAACCGCATGGCGCCGCCGGCGGTATTTCTGTTGCCGTTTTTCCAGCTGTATTCGTCCATTGGCCTGTTCGATACGCACATCGCCGTGGCGCTGGCCCATTGCCTGTTCAACGTGCCGTTGGCGGTGTGGATTCTGGAAGGTTTTATGTCCGGCGTGCCCAAGGAAATCGACGAAACCGCCTACATCGACGGCTACTCGTTTCCTAAGTTCTTCGTGAAAATCTTTGTTCCGCTAATCGGCTCCGGCATCGGGGTGACGGCATTTTTCTGCTTTATGTTTTCCTGGGTCGAGCTGCTGCTGGCGCGCACCCTCACGTCGGTCAATGCCAAGCCCATTGCGGCGGTGATGACCCGCACCGTTTCGGCCTCCGGTATCGACTGGGGCGTGCTGGCAGCGGCGGGGGTGCTGACTATCCTGCCGGGCATGCTGGTGATCTGGTTTGTTCGTAACCACGTGGCCAAGGGCTTTGCCCTGGGCCGGGTCTAGAGGATTCGATGATGGAATGGATGGCCTGGACCACCCCCACCGCGCTGTTCTTCGGCGGCATCGCCCTGATTCTGGCGGGCATGACCACTTGGGAGCTGCGCTCGCCGAGCATCCCTCGACGCGGTTTTCTGCCGATCAGCACCACCCGTGGTGATCGCTTGTTTATCGGTCTTCTCGGCAGCGCCTACCTGCATTTGCTGGTGATCGGCGTTACCGACTGGAGCATCTGGGTAGCGTCCGCGCTGTCCCTGGTATGGCTGTTGAGTGTGATGCGCTGGGGCTGATGCCCTTATGAAATAAACAACCAGGAGGTCTCTATGTTGAATAAGAACAATAAGCTGCGACATAGCATTTCATTGGCCGCCGTACTGGCCCTGAGCGGTTTGAGCGCGTCGGCCTGGGCCGATGCCTACGAAGATGCCGCGAAAAAATGGATCGGCAGCGAGTTCAAACCGTCCACCCTCACCGAAGCCCAGCAGCTCGAAGAGTTGAAGTGGTTTATCAAGGCCGCAGAGCCGTTCCGTGGGATGAAGATCAACGTGGTGTCGGAAACCCTCACCACCCACGAGTACGAATCCAAGGTGCTGGCCAAGGCCTTCAGTGAGATTACCGGCATCAAGCTGACCCACGACCTGCTGCAGGAAGGCGACGTGGTGGAAAAACTGCAGACCCAGATGCAGTCCGACAAGAACATCTACGACGGCTGGGTTAACGATTCCGACTTGATCGGTACCCACGTTCGCTACGGCAAGACCGAGTCGATCACCGACCTGATGGCCAACGAAGGCAAGGACTTCACCTCGCCGACCCTGGACCTCAAGGACTTTATCGGCCTGTCGTTCACCACCGGCCCGGACGGCAAGCTCTACCAATTGCCCGACCAGCAGTTCGCCAACCTCTACTGGTTCCGTGCCGACTGGTTCGAGCGTCCGGAGCTGAAAGCCAAGTTCAAGGAAAAGTACGGCTATGAACTCGGTGTGCCGGTGAACTGGTCGGCCTACGAAGACATCGCCAAATTCTTCAGCGAAGACGTCAAGGAAATCGACGGCAAGCGCATCTATGGGCACATGGACTACGGCAAGAAAGACCCGTCCCTGGGGTGGCGTTTCACCGACGCCTGGTTCTCCATGGCCGGCGGCGGCGACAAAGGCCTGCCAAACGGCTTGCCGGTGGACGAGTGGGGCATTCGCGTGGAGGACTGCCACCCGGTGGGTTCCAGTGTCACCCGTGGCGGCGACACCAACGGCCCGGCGGCGGTATTCGCCACCCAGAAATACGTGGACTGGATGAAAGCCTACGCGCCGCCGGAAGCGGCGGGCATGACCTTCTCCGAATCCGGCCCGGTGCCGTCCCAGGGCAATATCGCCCAGCAGATCTTCTGGTACACCGCGTTTACCGCCGACATGACCAAACCGGGCCTGCCGGTGGTAAATGCCGATGGCACGCCGAAATGGCGCATGGCGCCGTCGCCGGTAGGGCCTTACTGGGAAAAGGGCATGAAAAAGGGCTATCAGGACGTAGGTTCCTGGACGTTCCTCAAGTCCACTCCCGAGAAGCAGAAACTGGCGGCCTGGCTCTATGCGCAGTTCGTCACCTCGAAAACCGTGTCACTGAAAAAAACCATCGTCGGCCTGACGCCGATTCGCGAGTCCGACATCAACTCCCAGGCCATGACCGACATGGCGCCGAAACTGGGCGGCCTGGTGGAGTTCTACCGCAGCCCGGCCCGCGTGGAGTGGACCCCGACCGGTACCAACGTGCCGGACTACCCACGCCTGGCGCAGCTGTGGTGGAGCAATATCGCCGCCGCCGCCAGCGGCGAGAAAACCCCGCAGCAGGCGTTGGACAACCTGGCCAAGGAACAGGACGCGATCATGACGCGCCTGGAACGTTCCAAGGTGCAACCGGTGTGCGGCCCGAAAATGAACCCCGAGCGCGACGCGCAATACTGGTTCGACCAGCCGGGCGCACCCAAGCCGAAACTGGCCAACGAAAAGCCCAAGGGCGAAACTGTCGGCTACAACGACCTGCTTAAACAATGGGAGGCGGCGCGCAAGTAAGCGCCCTTTGTAGTGAGCGGGCTTGCCCCACGCTGGGCTGCGTATCAGCCCTTCTTAAGGCACCTCGGTGTGTCAGATGGAACACATCGCCTGAAAAGGGGCTGCTTCGCAGCCCAGCGCGGGACAAGCCCGCTCGCCACAGAAAGCCCATCCACCCCATAAGCCCTGCCAAGCCATGCAGGCCCACTGCGCGCCAAATCAATCGACCGCTGGTCCAGCCCATCTGAACCCAATTTGAATTTTCTGCACACTCCGACGCTCTGCATTCTAGACACGCGTGTTTCAACGCGCTCACGGGGCCGCCTTGTCGGCAGGCCTGGTTGTTTAGGACTTTGCGGACACTGCCATCATGACGTTCCTCACTGCGCTCTCAGGCCAGCCGGCCTCGATGCTTCTTTCGGCTCACGGTCGTTATCAACACCTGTATCAGCAGTTGTACAGCGAAGTCGAGGGCGCCGAAGAGGTCGCGCGCGACTTCGTGCAGGCGCAATTGACCCTGGCGCGCGAGCTGCCCGGCGATCTGCCCGAAGTGCCTGAACATCTTACGGCGTGGGTGGAGCAGCGCTGCGCCGAAGTCGCCCAGGCCTACGCCGAGTACCTGGAACAACGCCAGCAAGGTCGGCCCCGGCGCTTTTTCCAGAACAAGGCCCATGCCTTGTATTGCCTGCAGCGCGTAGCACCGACCAAACAGGTCGACGGCGCCTGGTTGTACGGGCTGCTGGCCCACTGGCACGACCCGCGTTTCGACGGCTTGCTCACCACCTACCTGGAAGAGTTGGGCGACGGTCAGGCCGCGCAAAATCATGTGGTGATCTACCGCAAGCTGCTCAGCGATCACGACGCCGCCAGCGAAGCCGGCCTGGACGACGACCATTACCTGCAAGGCGCTCTGCAAATGGCGCTGGGCCTGTGCGGCGAGGACTTCCTGCCGGAAATCATCGGCTACAACCTTGGCTACGAACAGTTGCCCCTGCACCTGCTCATCACCTCGTATGAGCTGAGCGAGCTGGGCATCGACCCTTATTACTTCACCCTGCATGTAACCATCGACAATGCCAGCACCGGCCACGCCTGCAAGGCGGCGCAATCGGTGATCGATCTATTACCGCTGGGCGAGGGCAGGGCGGACTTTTACCGACGTGTCGCCGAGGGCTATCGCCTCAATGACCTGGGCCCGGGCACCAACGCCGTCATCGACGGCCTCAACCTGCATGACGAAGTGGTGGCCATGCTGGAGCGCAAGCGCACGTTCGGCCAGCACATGCATTCGGATTACTGCCGCTTCGAAGGCAAGACCGTCAACCAGTGGCTGGCCAAGCCCGGGCAGATCGGCGCATTTCTCCAGGCTCTGGAAGACAAGGGCTGGATCAAACGCAATCAGGACCCAACCGAGAGCCGTTTCTGGCAACTGATCGAAGGCGCCGGCGCGGCGATGTTCGGCGTGTTCAGCGGTTATGAAAAGCAGGTGCTGCACGACTGGATCGCCGGTGACTGGATCAGCGCCGAGCGTGTCCCGGCGGTGCGGCCTGGACGCGGCAGACCCTTGGCCCGCGACTCGCACCGTCCAACGGACCCGGACACTCAGTCCCTGGTCGAATCGCTGAGCAACCTGACCGATGAACAGCAGCTCACGGCGCTGATTCCCTGGCTGTCGGCCCGCCGCCATTGCACCCCTGCGGGGCTGTATGCCACGCGGCGCTTTATCCAACTGCGTGCGCGCCTGCGCTAAGGAACCCGCTTATGTCCGCACAACAACTCGCCGACCGCGCCTTGCTGGACCTGGGCCGAGGGTTGAAACACGACGGCTATCACTTCATCACCCCCACGCCGCTGACCCATGACCGCGTCTATCGTCGCCTCGCGACCCCGCAGGCGATGAACCTGCGCGACGTGTTCGGCTGGTCGATGCCGTTCGACCGCGACCTGTTGCCTGACAGCGTGCGCGAAGCGTTGCAGCATGCCGACGTGGTCGAAGAGCACGATTCGCTGTGGCGCAGTACGGTGCGCTGGTCGAGCCTGGATGATCTGTTGATCGCCCATTCGGCGTACCCCACCACCCAATCGGACGCGGTATTTTTCGGCCCGGACAGCTACCGCTTCGCGCAACTGATCGAGGCCCACCTGCAACAGCGTTTCGAGCCGATCAAACGCGCGGTAGACATAGGTTGCGGCGCCGGCGTCGGCGCGCTGGTGATCGCCCGGGCGCGCCACGACGCCGAAGTGCTCGCGGTGGACATCAATCCCCGCGCCCTGCGCCTGACTGCCGTGAACGCGGAGCTGGCCGGCCTGGGCAACGTCAGCGCCTATCACAGTAATGTGCTGGACAGCGTCGAAGGCGAATTCGACCTGATTGTCGCCAACCCGCCCTATATGAACGACGACCGCCAGCGCGCCTACCGGCACGGCGGCGGTGCCCTGGGCGAGCAACTGTCGGTGCGGATTGTCAGCGAGGCCCTCGGTCGCCTGGCGGTGGGCGGCACCCTGGTGCTGTACACCGGTGCGGCGATTGTCGCCGGTGAGGACCCCTTCCTCGCCGCAGTCAAGCCGTTGCTCGGCAGCGATGCCTACGGCTGGACCTACCGCGAACTGGACCCGGACGTGTTCGGCGAGGAGTTGGAAAAACCGGGTTACGAGCGCGTGGAGCGGATTGCCGTGGTCGCATTGGCAGTGACCCGTTTGCGCTGAGGCCGGCTTAGCAACTCTCGGCCCGCCCATCGCCGACGAAGCGTTTAGCCAGAAAACCATACAGCACGTAACCGAACGCCAGCACCAACATCGCGCCAAACACCGCCTCTGCGCCGCAGGCGTGGATCGCATACAGCGAATACGCCGTAGCCACTAGCACCGCCAGCGTATTGCGTACCTGCACGGCTTCCTTGTGCATCATCACCATCAGCCCGGTGAGGGCGGTGACGTAGGGCGCCAGGTTGGTCACCACCGCCAGGCTGACCAATTTGCTGAACTGCGCTGAGGCGGTGGTCGAGATCGTCGACAAGGCGATCAGGCTTTGCAGCGCGGCGCAGGCCAACAGGCCCAGGAGTGGCGCGTTGGCTTGGGTGATCCGGCTGAAAAAACGCGGAAACATGCGTTGATCCGCCGACATCTTGGCCGTCTGGGCCAGGGTGAACTGCCAGCCCACCAATGAACCGATACAGGCCACCACCGCCAGCGCGATGATCACGTTGCCGACCCACGGCGCGAACATCTGGGCATACACCACCGCGAAGGGCGCGGAGGCGTGCGCCAGTTCGGCGTTTGGCACGATGCCCTGGATCACAGCTCATCTTTTTGCCTGGCGTGGTCATCGAGTACTCCGTTGAGCCTGTGGGCCGGTATGACCGTCAGCAATAGCGCGGATTCAGGCGTTTGTCTCGCTCGGGCGACCAGGTGCCAGCGCCTGATGCGGCAGCAACGTCATCACATCGCAGAACAACGCACGCTTTTGCCAGTCGTTGCGGTCGCCGATCACGTACAAGCGACGCTTGGCCCGGGTGGCGGCCACGTTCAGCAGGTTCGGCTCGCTGACCACCCAGTCCCGCGCACCGGCGTTTTCGCTGCTGCCGCCTAGCACCATGATCACCACGGGTGCCTCCTTTCCCTGCATGGTGTGAATGGTGCCGTAGAGCATTTTGCGCGGCAGCAGCTCTTTAAGGCGATCACGCACCGCCTGGAAGGGCGTGACTACGGCAATGTCGGCGATCTTCACTCCGTCCTGGCGCAGCATCGCCAACAGGCGCATCAGGGCATCGCCTTCGGCCGCAACCCAGTTGCCGGATGAAGGGCCATGGGCTTCGACCCAGCCGGTGGCCAGGCTGGCCGGTGTTTCTTTGGCCGGGGAGGGCGGCACGGTGCCGAAGACCATGGCGCCGTCGTAGGCGATGCGGTTCGCCAGCGCGTACATCGGACGGTCGCAGCGACGATGCACCACCAGCGGCAAGCCGACCCAGCGCTTGGCCTGCGGCGGCCCCATCATTCGGCCCCAGCGGGTGGCTTCGTCGGCCAGGGTTTGCGCAGACTGGCGCGTCGGCAGCCAGTATTCGTCGACGCCGTAGCGGGTGCGCATATGTTCCAGCACCGCTTCCGACACGGTGACGATTGGCTTGAGTTGCAGCGGATCGCCCACCAGCACGGCGCGGCGTGCGCGCCATAGAGCACCGACCGCCGCTTGCGGGGTGGCCTGGCCGGCTTCGTCCACCAGCAGCCAGCCTATTTCACCGACGCCCAGGGAGCCGAACGAGCGCGCGAACGAGGCAAAGGTGCTGCTCAACACCGGCACGAGCATAAATAACGACGCCCAGCTCGAACGGATCGCCGCGCGCGAGACGCCCTGGAAGCGCCCGCCCTGTAACACACGGTTGATGAAATACAGATTGGCGCGAACGCGCTTGGCTTCCAGCTCGAAGAAGCATTGGTGCAACTTCAGGGCCTGGATAAACACTCGGGCGCGGGCCTGGCGCCAACCTTTTATCGACCACGGTTCAATCAGCTCAATGGCCTCGCCGCGTCCGATAATGCCGTGGCGCAGCCAGGCCAGCAGGTGCTCTGCCTTGCACGCCTTGGCCAGGGTGGTGATTTGCTCGATCTGCTGGCGCTGACGCTCGCGCAAACCTCCCAGAGCCTGCTGGTGTTCCGCGCTCAGGTTATTGAGCGCCTTGCTCTCGCCGGTCAGGCGCGCGGCGCTGCGTTTGACCTGTTCAAAGCTATCCTCGGCCAGGGTGTGCCGGCTGCGGATAACACCTTGTACTTCATTCCAACGTCGCTGCGTGCCCCACAGGCTCAGGAGGTTGGCAAAGAACCCGGGCTTGGCCGCCAGATGCTGCTGCACCTCGTTCAGGCTGTGTTGCAGAGCGTCATGGGCGGGCTTGAACTCGCGCTCGTCGAGTTGCGCGATACGCGCATCGGTCTCTTTGATCGTGTGGGTCAAGCGCTTGAGTGCTTCCTCTTGCTCAACGATTTGCGCGCGCAACGCGCTGACAGTCTGCAAATGGTCGTTGATGCGCTGGGCATCGGCGCTCAAGTGTTCGGCGTGAGCCTTGGCCGCCTGATAATCCGCCACTGCCTGCTGCCAGGTGCTCAGGCGTTGCGCGGAGGTGCGGCTGATATCGGCCTGGGTTCCGAGCCAGCCGAGGAAGCCACGGCGCGCCTGATCTGGGCTGTCTTCGCCGGGCTCGTCTTCTTCTTCCTGGTCGTCGTCCAGTTCCTCGGCCTCCAAGGCCGACAGCCAGTCGTGCGCCTGTTCTTCGAGGTCGCTGGCCTTGGGTTTGCGTGGTGGCTGGCCGTAGAAGTAGCGGCTGATAAAGGTGCGGCGCCGCGCCTTGCTGCCCAGCGCTGCGGAGATCAGGCCCCAGGCGGGTTTGCCGCTGACCAGTTCACCCAGTTCGCCGAAATAGTCAGCATCCGGCAGCCAACTGGGGTCGATCTTGTCGCGCTGCGGCAGCTCCAAGGTGACGTTCTCGACGGCGCCGTTATTGGACGATGCGATCACCATCTCAAAGCCGAACAATGCCGGGTTGAGCGCATGCACCGTTTGGAAGTCCGTGCCGTCGCTCACCCGTTCGGGCGTGCCGTCGACAAAAGCGGCAGACGCGCGGGGCAGTGTGGCAAGGGCATCGGCGCGCTGGGTGACCACGGCGGCCAGCAGATCGCGCAACAGGGTGGTTTTGCCGGTGCCGGGCGGGCCGTTGATGCCCAGCACCCCTTCGCCATCGCTCAAGGTATGCAGCAGGGTATTCACCGCCAATTGCTGGGAATGCACCAGCCCCAGGTGATGCTCGGCCGGCCAGCAGCCCAACGGGTAGTGCTTGGGCGCCAGACGCTCGATTAACGCCAGGGACGCATCGTCATCGTCGACGTGCAAGCGCTGTTCCGGGGCATGTCGCGCCAGGTACTGCGCCAGCGGTGCGCTGGTGATGCCATTGCGCAGGCTGTCCGCCACGTCGGCCAAGTCGGCGAGCAGAAAGCTGTTGAGCGGGTCGTCTTCCTGGGCTGGGTTCTTGATTTTGATGGGCGTGGAGCGCCAGCGGTGGTTGTAGCGCTCAGGGGCGCTGAAGAAGTCGTCCAGGCCGAGGAAATTTCGAATCTTCTCGGTCAGCTCGACCAACATCGCCGCATCGACTGGGCCGCCCATCAGCGACTTGATGTCCTCGCGCAGATAGTTTTGCTCCTCGTCGAAGCCGCGGGTCCAATCCCTGTTTGCCAGGGCGCGGCCGAGGAACCAGGCTTCGCTGGAGAGCACCAGACTGTCTTGCACCATCAGGCCCTGCTCGGTGAACTTCAGCGCGAAAAGCGCGGATTCGCGGGTTTTCGGCGGCTCTTTGTAGCCTTGGTCGGCACCGTACAGCTGCTTAAGGCTTTCGGCCACCCGGCGGCTGTCATACAGGTGGGCGAAGAGGGTGTGGCTCCAGACCCGGTCTTTAGGTTTTTGCTGGCCGTGCGCCGGGCTGCCGGCAGCCCATGGCATCACCGGACGCGCCGCATTGCAGTCATGCAGGAACGATGCAAACAGACTGTCGCGCTTTTCGATTTTGGGGGCCGACTGCGGTTGCAGCAGCTCCACGGCGTGCCAGTAGCGGGTAATGCTTTCTCGGGTCATCAATCTCAATCCTTTGCGTAAAACGCCGGTTCATCCCGGTTCGGCGCGTATTGCGGGGGGCTTTAAGCCAGCTGGGGCAACAGGTTCAAGTGACCGTCTACCTCGCTGGCCAGGCCGCTGGCCAAAAACAATGGCGCCAGGCGTTTGTGCAGTTGCGGCTCGACAAATTCTTTTACCGTATCGAGGGCCAACACGCCGCTCGCGGGCAGCTCTGCCTTGGTATACGACAACCAGGCCTTTTTCAATGCCTGCAACACATCGCTGCCCGCCGTTGAAGCAAAGCGGCGATGCGTGGGTTTACCGTCGAAACCGAAGGTGTGCTGGAACTCATAGCCGTTTTCGTCGCCACCACTGGCCGTGCAACGAATGCAGGTGCACGGGCCGTCGCCAAATGCGCTGCGCAGGTAAGCGTTAAACTCCACCACCGGTTTGAGTGACAGGCGCTTATCGACCTCGAACAGGTCTCCGGTCATTTTTTCGTCAGTGTTCAACGTCCGTTTCCTCGCAGTGGCATGGCAGCTTTTCAAAGCGCCGCACAATAACAGCCGGGGGCGGGTTTGGGCACTATTTGCGCTCGCGGGTGGATGAGTTGCGATAGAACGACAGCATCGCCAGCAATTGAACGGCCACCGTCGCGCCCACCATCGCCATGATCGTGTGGCCGGGGTCGTCGAAGACGGAGCGGATCAACCCGGAAAACGCCGGCGCACAGGCGTAAGTGGCCTGGCTGACGGCCACCATCAGGGCGATGACCTTGGCAGTGTGCGCGCGATTGAATTCAACCTGTGCAATCAGCGGCGGCAGCGAAGTCGCATTGCCGATGCCCGAGCCGATCAGCAGCACGGCGGCCCATGCGAATGCCGGATGCAGGTCCAGACCCAGCAGCATCAAGGTCCCCAGCAACTGCACCGCGTACCCCAGGCAAGCGAGGTGGCGACGGTTGAAGCCGCCGATCATCAAATGGGCGGCAACGTAGCGACCGCCCATTGCACTGGCGGTGGCCAGCGCCATGGCCACGGAGGCTTCATGACTGCCCAGACGTGTGCTGAGCAGGGAATACAAATGCGCGATCAGGCCGATCTGGGCGAACAGGCCCAGTGACATGCCGGCGGCCAACGAGCGGAACGAACCTGACCTGAACGCCTGTGCGGTGGTCCAGGGCGAATCGGCCTGGGAGACGCTCACCGGTTCCGCCTGGGCTTGGTTATCCGGATGTTGCCCGAGATCACGCGGCGTCCGGTTGAAGACCCGCAGCGAGAACCCGGCGATGACGACCACGGCGACCAGGCTCACCATCAGCGCAGCCACGGCAAAGCCGAAGCGCTCGATCAGCACGACCCACAACGGCGAAAAAATCACCCCGCCCAGGCTGGCGCCGTTGTAAGCCTTACCAAAGGCTTTTGGCCGCTCCTTGACGTACCAGGGCGCGATCAAAGTGTTCACCGCAGTGGCGCCCAGGGTCACCCAGCCGATACCCGAGCAGATCGCGCCCAGGTACAGCACCTGCACGGTGTCGGCCCGGGCCCAGATATTCACACCGATGCCCAGCATCGCGCAGCCCGCGAGTGTGATCGCCGGCACGCCGAACCGTGCGTACAGGCGGGGCAGATTGGCAATCACCAGCGTGCCGCTGAGGAAGTGCAGGGTGACGGCGCCCGACACTTGAGCGATTGGCCAGCCCGTGCGCTCCATCACCGCCTGCAGATAAATCGGCGGGCCGTAAAAGCCGATGCCCCATCCGAGCATCGCCAGAATGAATGTGCACCTGAGCACGGTGTGTCCGAAAAAATGCTTGTCACGCATGGCTATCTCCTTTTGGTGGACGCACAGGCTATGCTTGCGCCCTGTCGTTCACTTCGAGGAGCATCGAACAATGGATGTTGAGCAGTCCGAGCTGCGACTGGCCAGTGTCGCCGCCGCCATCGCCGACCCCGCCAGGGCGCGTATGCTCTGCTGCCTGCTGGACGGCCGCGCGCGCACGGCGACCGAATTGGCGGTAGTGGCGCAAAAGAGCCCGTCGACCGCCTCCAGCCATTTCCAGAAACTGCTGGAACAGGGGCTGGTGACCCTGGTCACTCAAGGCAAGCATCGCTACTTTCAATTGGTCAGTGCCGATGTCGCCAGGGCGCTGGAAGGCTTGCTTTCAATCAGCTCATTCGACGCGCCGGCCTTCAAACCCTCGACGCCTTGCCACCTGCGCCACGCTCGCAGTTGCTACGACCACCTGGCCGGAGAACTTGGCGTCCAAGTGCACGATGCGTTGTTGCGCAAGCAGTGGATGTGCCTGCAGGACAGCGGATATCAACTGACCGCCACAGGCACCGAACGGCTGACGGCGCTGGCGCTGCAGGCAGTTCCGGACAGCTCGGCGCGCCGCCGATTTGCTTATCCCTGCCTGGACTGGAGCCAGCGTTGCTCGCACCTGGGCGGTGCGTTGGGCGCGCAGTTGCTGACGCATATGCTGCATGACCGCTGGCTGATGCGCACGCTCGATACCCGCGCGTTAACGCTCACCCCCAAAGGCCGCAAGCGCCTGGCTGCTGTATTTGATATTTCATCCTGACGCTGGAATCAGCGGAAAAACTCCCCCGGCGTGGCATCGAACTGCTGGCGAAACGCATTGATGAACGCCGATGTCGATTCATACCCGCTGGCCAGCGCCACGTCCGTGACCCGTTCGCCATGTTCGAGGGCGGGCAGGGCGCTGAGCAGGCGCAGGCGTTGGCGCCAGGCGCGGAAAGTCAGGCCGGTATCGCGCAGGAACAGGCGGCTGAGGGTTTTTTCACTGACCCCCAGTTTGTCGCTCCATTGCCCCAGGGTGGTCTGCTGTTCCGGGCGCTGGTTGAGGCTGCGGTAGATCTGGCGCAGGCGCGGGTCCATCGGCAGCGGCAGCATCAGGTCGACCTGCGGCGCGGCGGCGAGTTGGTCGAGGATCACCTGGGCCAGGCGTCCGTCGGGGCCGTCCTCGGCGTATTCCACCGGCAGTTCGCTGAAGCGGCGGATCAGCTCGCGCAGCAGGTTGCTCACCTCCAGTACGTGACAATGCCCGGCCGCCCATGGGGTGACGCTGCAATCGAGGTACAGGCTGCGCATCTCGGTGTGGGGCGTGCTGTACACCCGGTGCGGCATGCCCGCCGGAATCCACACGGCCCGCTGTGGCGGCGCGACGAAGCGGCCGGCGCTGGTCTGGATCTCCAGCACCCCGGAAATCGCGTAGGACAATTGCACCCACGGGTGACTGTGGCGACGGGTCAACGCGCGATTGGGCAGCGATTCGGTGCGCCCGTACACCGGCCGTGGCAGGCTGGAAAGCCCCGGAATGCTACGGCGCACGGTGTTGGCATGTCCTTTAGGCGGCATTTACTGGCTCGTTGGCGTTAGTCGGTAACAAGGCGTTACGTTAGAGTCGCGGTGACGCTCTTGGCAACCCCTGGAAGACTTCACTATGACCCGGCCCCGCTTTCTGCCCGACAACTTCACCCTCACGCTGATCGCCACGGTGATCCTCGCCTCCCTATTGCCCGCCAGCGGCCAGACCGCCGTGGCATTCGGCTGGGTCACCAACCTGGCCATCGCGCTGCTGTTTTTCCTGCACGGCGCCAAGCTTTCGCGCCAGGCCATCGTGGCCGGCGCCGGCCATTGGCGCCTGCACCTGCTGGTGTTCGGCCTGACCTTTGTGCTGTTCCCGTTGCTGGGGCTGGCACTCAAGCCGGTGCTGTCGCCGTTGATCGGCAAAGACCTGTACATGGGCATGCTTTATCTCTGCGCGTTGCCGGCCACGGTGCAGTCGGCCATCGCTTTCACTTCCCTGGCGCGGGGCAATATCCCGGCGGCGATCTGCAGCGCGGCGGCGTCGAGCCTGTTTGGGATCTTCCTCACGCCGTTGCTGGTGACCCTCTTACTCAACGTGCATGGCGACGGCGGCTCCACCGTCGATGCCATCGTGAAAATCAGCGTGCAATTGCTGCTGCCGTTTATCGCCGGGCAGATCGCGCGGCGCTGGATCGGCGAGTGGGTAGGGCGCAACAAGGCGTGGCTGAAGTTCGTCGACCAGGGTTCGATCCTGCTGGTGGTGTACGGCGCGTTCAGCGAAGCGGTGAATGAAGGCATCTGGCACCAGATCCCGCTGTGGGAACTGGGCGGGCTGGTGGTGGCCTGCTGCGTGCTGCTGGCGCTGGTGCTGATGGCGTCCACCGTGTTGGGCAAGGCCTTTGGGTTTAACCAGGAGGACCGCATCACCATCCTGTTCTGCGGCTCGAAGAAAAGCCTGGCGACCGGTGTGCCGATGGCTCAGGTGCTGTTTGCCGGGGCGAGCATGGGCGTATTGATTCTGCCGTTGATGCTGTTTCACCAGATCCAGCTGATGGTGTGTGCGGCGCTGGCGCAGCGTTATGCCAAACGGCCGGAGTCAATTCCAGAACTCATGGCACGGGTCGATCCTTGAAGGTCCGTGTTACTATTTTTCCGCGCTGCTCAAGGGCCGGCATTGGGTCGCCTTGAACCGCGCGGAAACCGAGTACGACGACCTGTAAATGAGCATTTCAGCCGCAACCCCCCAAACCAATTGGCAACCGGTCATCGCCCTGGCGTTGGCCGCGTTCGTCTTCAATACCACTGAGTTCGTGCCCGTCGGGCTGCTCAGCGCCATCGGCGCCAGCTTCGACATGCAGGTCTCCAGCGTCGGCCTGATGCTGACGATCTATGCCTGGATCGTGTCTCTGACCTCGCTGCCGGTGATGCTGCTGACGCGTAACATCGAGCGGCGCAAATTGCTGATCGTGTTGTTCGGCTTGTTTATCGCCAGCCATATCCTCTCCAGCGTGGCCACCAGCTTTGGCCTGCTGATGGTCAGTCGCATCGGCATCGCCTTGTCCCATGCGCTGTTCTGGTCGATCACGGCGTCTCTTGCGGTGCGCCTGGCGCCGGCAGGCAAACAGGTGCAAGCCCTCGGGCTGCTGGCCACCGGTACATCACTGGCGATGGTGCTGGGCATTCCCCTTGGCCGCCTGCTAGGCGAGGCCATGGGCTGGCGCACCACCTTCCTGGTGATCGCCGCGTTTGCGGGCGGGCTGGTGTTCTGGCTGGCGCGTACCTTGCCGCCGCTGCCGAGCCAGAACTCCGGCTCCCTGCGCAGCCTGCCACTGCTGTTCAAGCGCCCGGCGCTGGTGGCGTTGTACGTGCTCACGGCGATGACCGTCACCGCGCAATTCACCGCCTACAGCTACATCGAACCCTTCGTCGAAGGCGTGGCGGGCATGGGCGGCGGCGCCGTGACCCTGATCCTGCTGGTGTTCGGCGGCGCGGGCATTATCGGCTCGCTGCTGTTCAGCCTGGTGCACCGCTTCAATCCGCATCTGTTCGTGGTCGGTACTGTGTTCCTGCTGGCGGCCTGTCTGGCGCTGTTGCTGCCATTGAGTGGCGCCCAATCCTACCTGGTGGGCTTGAGCGTGTTCTGGGGCATGGCGATCATGGGCTTCGGGCTGGCCATGCAATCCAAGGTGCTGGTGCTGGCTCCCGACGCCACGGATGTGGCCATGGCGATGTTCTCCGGTATCTACAACATCGGCATCGGCGGCGGCGCCCTGATGGGCAGTTGGGTCGGCAGCCACTTCGGCTTCGCCTGGATTGGCGCGGCGGGTGGGCTGCTGGCGGCGCTGGCGTTGGTGGGGTATTGCCTGGCGATTCGGCGGTTTGGGACGGGGGTGGGGCCGCGGGAGTAGTTCACCCCGGTAAGGTTCTGCGCTTCTTGTGATTGATTCAGTGCGTTCTTATTTGTCCGGCGCTGAGCGTGGGTCAATCTGGCGCCTGTCTGGACTCATGGGACGGTGCAGCACCTTGGCATTTGAACTACTTTGATTGACGACCGATTCCTGCCCGGTGATGACTGATGCGTACGTTCTGGAAGCGATATGTGGCCCTGCTGGAAAACGACTTGAGTGCGCAGATTTTCGACAATGTGAAAAACCTGCTGGTGTGTGCGCTGTTATTCGCCGCCGGTACCAACACGTTGCTGGGCCAGCAGCCGCTGTTTATTGGCGTGTTTGCCTCGACTGTGGCGGGGTGGGGGCTGATTGTGTTGTCGAGCATGCTGATGCTGTTGAACGTCAGCGATGGCATCCGCCGCCTCGCCAGGTTGCGCTACCACCTGGCGCTGCAACTGTTGTTGATCCTGGTGTATCTGGTCGTGGCCGAGCGAGTGGTAGAGATTGTGTGGGGCTTTCGCGCCCACTGAAGTATCCTGCGCGCCCCGTTTACCACTGATTCAATCCACGATGACAGGACAAGACATGCAGGCGCTGCTGGAGTCGATTCTCGACGAAGTGCGCCCTTTGATCGGCCTCGGCAAAGTCGCCGATTACATCCCCGCGCTGGCCGATGTGCCGGCCAACCAACTTGGCATTGCGGTGTACGGCAACGACGGCTCGGCTTACCGCGCCGGCGACGCCGACACGCTGTTCTCGGTGCAGAGTATTTCCAAGGTGTTCAGCCTGGTGCAGGCGATCGATCATGGCGGCGAAAGCATCTGGGAACGCCTGGGCCACGAGCCTTCGGGGCAGCCGTTCAACTCCCTGGTGCAGCTGGAGTTCGAACGCGGCCGTCCGCGCAACCCGTTCATCAACGCCGGCGCCCTGGTGATCTGCGACATCAACCAGTCGCGCTTCGCCGTGCCGATCCTGTCGATGCGCGATTTCGTGCGGCGCCTGTCGGGCAACCCGCAGATCCTGGTCAACAGCGTCGTCGCCGACTCCGAGGCCCAGCACGGCGCACGCAACGCAGCCATGGCCTACCTGATGAAATCCTTCGGCAACTTCCACAATGACGTGGACGCGGTGCTGCACAGCTACTTCAACTACTGCGCCCTGCAGATGAGCTGCCTGGACCTGGCCAAGGCGTTCAGCTTCCTGGCCAACGAGGGCACGAGCGCCCACAGCGGCGAGCAGATCCTCACGGCTCGCCAGACCAAGCAAGTCAACTCGATCATGGCCACCAGCGGGCTGTATGACGAGGCGGGCAACTTTGCCTATCGCGTGGGCTTGCCGGGCAAGAGCGGTGTGGGCGGCGGCATCGTCGCGGTGGTGCCGGGGCAATTTACCGTATGCGTATGGTCGCCGGAGTTGAACGCAGCGGGGAATTCGCTGGCTGGGATCAAGGCGTTGGAGCTGTTGAGTGAGCGGATTGGGTGGTCGGTGTTTTGAGATCGTTCCCACGCGCGTGGGAACGATTACCTGAGTGTCATGCCGCTGGATGGGCGTCATCCAATGCTTTGTCTACCAACAGTTGGACACCTTCCAGCATTCGGCAGATGCCCAGCGCGACATTGCGTTGTGCACCGTCGATTTCAAAGGCCAGGTGCGTGGCGATGTCGGTGATGGAGGATAGATCCTGGGATGCGTTGACCAGCAGGATTTCTGTGCCCAGGTTGGGGCGTACGGTGAAGAGTCTATCTGGGGGATTTGGGGTGTCTTTGATCATGGTGAAGCTCCTTTGTAAATAGGGCTGCCACGATTCGCGGTCAATCGAAGAGGGTGGCAGCTGTACGCGGGTTGACCGACCGGCCCAAAGAACAAAACCGGCATACCCGAAGGTATCCCGCGTACAGCTGCCGCGACACGATACATCAGACGTAAAAAAACGCCTAAGCTCGGTGTTGGCGCAGTTGCTCTTTGAAGTCGGACGGTCAAATCCGGTCGCTGAATTGGCAGCGACGGAGGAGAGGTTAGTCAGCGAAGTTCCGAGCGACAACCTGAAAGCCTTGTCGGAAAAATCCGAGAAGAGCAAACGCGGAAAGTGAATGCCACGCTGCCGTCGCAGGCCAGGATTTTTCTCGTTGTGCTGCAGAACGAAGTGCGAGGTACTCAAGCCGTGCACCGTTTGGCGGGACGCGGAGCGTCCCGGGCGGCATTCCCACGCAGAGCGTGGGAACGATCAGCCCGCTCGTCACAAAGGTTTATTCAGCGTCTTTTTTGCGTGACTTCACCCACGGCAAAATCATGCCCACCTCCTGCTGGTACCGCCGATACCGCTTACCAAACAACGCCACCAGATCCTTTTCTTCAAAGCTGGCGCCAATGAAGATGTAAACCGTCATCCCCATCGAAAACAACAGGTGCCCAGCCGTCATGTGCGGTGTTGCCCAAAAGGCGATCAGGAAACCCAGGTACAGCGGGTGACGCACGATCTTGTAAAACAATGGCGTTCTGAATTCTGGCGCCTGTGGCGTGGCCCTGCGCCAACGGTCGATGGGCTGCTTGAGCCCGAACAGTTCGAAGTGGCCGATTAAAAAGGTTGCCAGTAAAGCGATGCCCCAGCCCAACCAGAACAGGCCAATCAATAGGCCCCTGGCCCACGTCGTTTCAACTTCCCAAACGGTGAGCGTCATCGGTTGCCACAGCCAGAACATCAGTACAAGCACCAGGCTGCTGAGCAGTACATACGTGGAGCGTTCAAAGGACATCGGAATGACTGCCGCCAGCCACCGCTTGAAGCCTTTGCGTGCCATGACCGTGTGCTGGACGCCGAACAGCAGGATCAGTGCGCAGTTGATCAGCACGGCGAGTGGCCAAGCGAGGAGGGGGCCATCGTTGATGTTTTTGGGCACCGCCACACTGCCGACGAAGCCGATCAAATATAAGAATGTGATTAGGAACACCACGTAACAGCAGGCGCTGTACACCAGTGCGATGGCACGGGCGGCGCGGTTGTTGTTGAGGTTCATGAGTCTGCCCTACCCACAGGATGAATGGGCAGCAAACCTGCAGGTCAGCCACTCCATGGTTAAGCCTAGCGGGTATTGCGTGCGCGGTAACCTGTGAGAATTGACAGTGCTCGGTGTGGCTGGTCGTCGCAATTGCAATGTGGTTTGGAGATAGGTATCCGCCCAAATAAAAAATGCGCCCCTTCGAGCGCATTTTTTTGTTCGGTCAGCCATTACCTATCAGGCAATCGCATCCCACGCACGATCACCGTGCTCGTCCTTGATCCGAGTCGGCAGGCCCATCACGTCCAGCGCCTTCAGGAACGGTTCTGCCGGCAGTTCCTCGACGTTGGCCATGCGCTGCACGTCCCATTCACCACGGGCTACCAGCAGCGCGGCGGCTACCGGTGGTACGCCGGCGGTGTAGGAGATGCCCTGGCTGTCGGTTTCGGCGAAGGCTTCTTCGTGGTCGGCGACGTTGTAGATGAACACCTCACGCGGTTGGCCGTTCTTGGTGCCTTTGACCAGGTCACCGATGCAGGTCTTGCCGGTGTAGCCAGGGGCGAGCGAAGACGGGTCGGGCAGTACGGCCTTGACCACTTTCAACGGCACCACTTCCAGGCCTTCGGCGGTTTTGACCGGCTTTTCGGACAGCAGACCGAGGTTGTTGAGCACGGTGAACACGTTGATGTAGTGCTCGCCAAAGCTCATCCAGAAACGCACGTTGGGCACGTCGAGGTTTTTCGACAGCGAGTGCACTTCATCGTGGCCGGTCAGGTACAGGTTCTGCGAACCGACTACCGGCAGGTCGTCGGTGCGTTTGACTTCGAACATGGTGTTGCTGGTCCACTGGCTGTTCTGCCAGCTCCACACCTGTCCGGTGAATTCGCGGAAGTTGATTTCCGGGTCGAAATTGGTGGCGAAGTATTTGCCATGGGAGCCGGCATTGACGTCGAGGATATCGATCGAATCAATGCGGTCGAAATGCTGTTGCTGCGCCAGCGCGGCATACGCGTTGACGACACCCGGGTCGAAGCCCACGCCGAGGATGGCGGTGATGTTCTTCTGTTTGCACTCTTCCAGGTGGTTCCATTCGTAGTTGCCGTACCACGGCGGGGTCTCGCAGACCTTGCCCGGCTCTTCGTGGATGGCGGTGTCGAGGTACGCTACGCCCGTGTCGATGCAGGCCCGCAGGACCGACATGTTGAGGAACGCGGACCCCACGTTGATGACGATCTGCGAGCCGGTCTCGCGGATCAGGGCCTTGGTCGCTTCCACGTCCAGGGCGTTCAGCGCGAAGGCTTGGATATCGGCGGGTACCTTGAGGCTACCCTTGGCCTTGACGCTGTCGATGATGGCCTGGCATTTGGAGATGTTGCGCGACGCGATAGCAATACGACCGAGCTCGTCGTTGTGCTGCGCGCACTTGTGGGCCACCACCTTGGCGACACCTCCTGCACCAATGATAAGAACGTTCTTTTTCAATTGCTTTATCTCTCCTTTATCCGCCAGCTTACGAAAGGCTGGACAGGTAGTCTTCGTAACCAAATTCACGAACCACCTCGACTGTACCGTCGAGTTGTTTCACTACGATGGACGGCATTTTCAGGCCGTTGAACCAGTTTTTCTTGACCATGGTGTAGCCCGCGGTGTCGATGAACGACAACCGATCGCCGATGGCCAGCGGACGATCGAATTGATATTCGCCGAAGATATCCCCGGCCAGGCAGGATTTGCCGCACACCATATAGGTGTGTTCGCCTTCGCTCGGTGCCAGCTTGGCGTTGAGGCGGTAGATCAGCAGGTCCAGCAGGTGGGCCTCGATGGAGCTGTCGACGACGGCGAGGTTTTTGCCGTTGTAGAGGGTGTCGAGCACGGTGACTTCCAGGGAGGCACTGTTGGTGATCGCCGCTTCACCCGGTTCCAGGTAGACCTGCACGCCGTACTTCTCGGAGAACGCCTTCAAGCGCGCGCAAAAGGCGTCCAGCGCATAGCCTTCGCCGGTGAAGTGGATGCCACCGCCGAGGCTGACCCACTTGACCTTGTGCAGCAGTTCGCCGAAACGCTCTTCGATGGTGCCGAGCATCTTGTCGAACAGGCTGAAATCGCCGTTCTCACAGTTGTTATGGAACATGAAGCCGCTGATCTGCTCGATCACGCCTTCGATTTTCACCGGGTCCCATTCGCCCAGGCGGCTGAACGGACGCGCAGGGTCGGCCAGCAGATAGTCGGAGCTGCTCACCTGCGGGTTCACACGCAGGCCACGGGTCTTGCCTTCGCTGCGTTCGGCAAAGCGCTGCAGTTGGCTGATGGAGTTGAAGATGATCTTGTCGCAGTTCTCCAGCATCTCTTCGATTTCATCGTCGGCCCAGGCCACGCTGTAGGCGTGCGCTTCACCTTCGAACTTCTGGCGACCGAGCTTCAACTCATACAGCGACGACGAGGTGGTGCCGTCCATGTATTGCTGCATCAAGTCGAACACCGACCAAGTGGCAAAGCACTTGAGCGCCAGCAGCGCTTTGGCGCCGGACTGCTCGCGCACATAGGCAATCTTCTGCATATTGACCAGAAGCTTCTGTTTATCGATGAGGTAGTACGGCGTTTTGATCATTTTTGAGAGCCTGCGGCGGTGCCTGCCAAAAAAGGACACGCATTGTGCCCGCACTTGGAACAGATCGAAAGGTTCGTGGGCGGATTTTGCTGCGCCACTTTTAATCTGGCCTGCCAATGTGACAGGCCGTCAGTATGATGGGCCACTCTGACGCCGGGATTTCGCTTAGCTTGCCTTCCCCAGCATGACTGAGGGGCGTCCAGACTGTCACGCACGCGCTCCCACAATCAGCCGGCTCGCTTGAGTTTGATCGCGTGGGTGGCCGTGGCATCGTTGATTCGATGAAAGCCGCAGCGCAGATAAAACGCTGCAGCGTCAGGTGTATCGGTAGACAGGCGCACGGTGCGAAAGCTGGGCGTTGCGAACTCCAGCAGCGCCTGCACCAGTGTCTTGCCCACTTTGCGGTCACGCATTGCGCGCGTCACATATACCCGGCGTAGCCGACCCACTGCTGGGCCTGTATAGGGGTCGATGGACAGACCGCCGACGGCAATCAATTGGCCTTGGTAGAACACGCCCAGCAGGCACTCTCCGGGTCGTTCGAATCGCGCGGTGCGATGCTCCCACTCATTGATCAGTCGCGTCACAAAACGAAAGCCCTCGGCCACTGCTTCGGCTTCCAGCGCACGAATCGGTTCCGCAAGTGCCTGGAGTCTGCGTATTGAAAAGCCTGGGTCGGCCTGAAGAATCTGGTCCATCCGTACACCTGCCCCTAAGCTCACGCCACTTTATTCCTACCCGCCGCCTTGGCCTCATACAACCGCAGATCCGCGCGTTTGAGCAGCGCCAGGGAATCGCGGTCGGCGGGTTCGGCCACGCCGATGCCGATGCTCACCGTCATCTGGCCTACCGTAGGAAACACTGCCGCTGCCACGGCGGCGCGGATCTTTTCGGCGACCACTTCGGGGCTGTCGGGTTCGTCCACCTCCGGCAGCAGCACCGCGAATTCTTCACCGCCGTAACGGGCGACGAAATCGGTGGCGCGGGTCGTTTTTTCGATCACCGAGGCCAGGTGCGCAAGCACCTCATCCCCGATAGCGTGGCCGTAGGTGTCGTTGATGCGCTTGAAGTAGTCGGCGTCGATCAGCAGCAGGGCGAAGGTGCGGCCGGTGCGCTGAAACAGCAGGCTGTTTTCCGCGAGTTTTTCGTCGAAGCGGCGGCGGTTATAAACGCCGGTAAGGGCATCGTGCGTGGCCAGTTTAAGCAGTTCGGCATTGGCCTGGGTGAGGTCGGCGGTGCGCTGGGCGACGGTGGCCTCCAGGGACGCGTTGGCTTCCTGCAGTTCGCGCTCCTTGCTCAACAGCGATTGGGTCATGCCGGCCAGCGAGCGGCCCAGTTGGGCGATCTCCAGCACCGCGTGTTCCTGGGGAAACACCGCGCCGGGCTGCTGGTCCTGCACCTGCTTGGCTGACTTGGCCAGCCGTTCGATCGGACGGCTGAGGGTCGACGCCAGATAATAGGCAACCAGCCCGAACACCACTGCGGCGAGTACGCCCAGTATCAGCAGTTTGTACAGCAACTCGCGCGCCGGTTGCAGGGCGATATCCAGCGGTTGGCGCAGTACGATGTACCACGACAGCTGGGCATTGGACGGGCTCGGCACCGCCACCGATGCCGTCACGTAGCCGTTGCCGGAGGTCCAGCCGGAGGGGCTGTTCAGGTGGGTTGGGGGTATCTGTTGGCCGGCGAGTGCCTCGGGGTAGAGCACCTTGCCATCGCCGTCGATGATCAGCGCTTGCAGGTCCGGCACGGCGTCTTTTTGCTGGGTGGCCGACTCGACGATATGGGTGACCCAGCTCCAATGCGCGTGGGCTCCAAGCACGCCGATCGTCTCGCCCTGGGCGTTGCGGATCGGCGCGGCAAAGTCGATGAAGCGCAACGGCTCACCACTGGGCGACCCCGGCATCAGCTTGGCCAGCAACACCGCTTCGTGGGGATCGCCGGTGTACTCGCCGCGCATGCCGGCCTGGAACCAGGGGCGTTGCTGCACCGATTGATTGACCAACAGCCCGTTGACCGCCTGATGCACACGCCCCTGGGTGTCGGCCACGCCCATCCATGCATACTCGGCGCGCGATTGGCTGCGCAATTCCATCAGTGTAAGGATATCCGGCGCGTCCAAGTTGCCCAGGCGCATCAACGGCGCCTTGCTCAGCAGCGACACTTCCAGTTGGCGTTCGCGCAGTTGCATGGCCAGCAGCGCAGCGGTGGAACGAGCAGCGCCGAGCAAGGCATTACCGCTGGCCTGACGCACCTGGCCGGTGGCGATATGGCCCACATAGAATCCGACACTCAACAGCGTGAGCAATGACAAACCGGCAAACCACAGGGTCAAGTGACTACGCAGACTGGTTTTGATCATGAATGCTCAAATGAGTAATTATTTTGACGCATGGTATGCCCGATGCAGGGGTGGCCGCCAGCCAGGACTTGCCCGACTTTGGGGTTAACATGAGCGAATCTTGTGTTCATCTAAAATAAAATGAGTTTGTCTCACTCTGATCACCTGCCGACAATAGCCGCCATTACCACTTGTATTGGAGTTGCACGTCATGGCAGTCGCTCATTCCCTCGGGTTTCCACGCATTGGACGCGACCGAGAATTGAAAAAAGCCCAGGAAGCCTTCTGGAAGGGCGAACTCGATGAAGCCGGCCTGCGTGCCGTGGGCCGTGAGCTGCGCCAGGCACATTGGGCGCTGCAGAAACAGGCGGGTATCGAGTTGTTGCCGGCCGGTGATTTTGCCTGGTACGACCAAGTGCTGACCCACTCGCTGATGTTCGGCGTGGTCCCCGAGCGTTTTCGCCCAGCCGATGGCCAGGCCACGCTGCATACTCTGTTCGCCATGGCCCGAGGGGTCAGCGACCCCTGCTGCGGCGGTGCCCATGCCCAGGAAATGACCAAGTGGTTCGACACCAATTATCACTACCTCGTACCTGAGTTCAGCGCCGACCAGCACTTCCATCTCGGTTGGGACCAACTGTTCGATGAGGTCAGGGAAGCCCGCGACCTAGGGCACACCGTCAAGCCGGTGATCATTGGCCCGCTGACTTACTTGTGGCTGGGCAAAGCCAAGGGTGGCGAGTTCGACAAGCTCGATTTACTCGATCGCCTGTTGCCACTGTACGGTCAGATCTTCCAGCGCCTGGCGGAACTGGGGGTGGAATGGGTGCAGATCGACGAACCGATCCTGGTGCTCGACCTGCCGCAGGCGTGGAAGAACGCGTTTGAACGCGCCTACAACCAAATCCAGCGCGATCCGCTGAAAAAACTGCTCGCCACCTACTTCGGTGGCCTGGAGGAAAACCTCGGCCTGGCCGCCAACCTGCCGGTGGACGGCCTGCATATCGACCTGGTGCGCGCGCCGGACCAGTACCCGACCATCCTCGACCGTTTGCCCGCCTACAAAGTGTTGTCGCTGGGCGTGGTCAACGGCCGCAACGTCTGGCGCTGCGACCTGGAAAAGGCGTTGGCGACCCTGCAGCACGCGCATGAGCGCCTTGGCGATCGGCTGTGGGTGGCGCCGTCGTGTTCGTTGCTGCACAGCCCAGTGGACCTCGGTCGTGAAGACCAGCTCGACGCCGAGCTGAAAAGTTGGTTGGCGTTTGCCGTACAGAAATGCGCCGAAGTGGTGCTGTTGGCCCAGGCGGTCGATCAGCCAGACGCCGCCAATGTGCGCGCCGCACTCACTGAAAGCCGCACCGTGCAGGCAGCTCGCGCGGGTTCGCCACGTATCCACAAACCGGCGGTGCAGGCGCGCGTAGCCGCCATCACGGCCGAGGACAGCCAGCGCCAGTCGCCATTTGCCCAGCGCATCGAGCGGCAGCGCGCCGGCCTTGATCTGCCGCTGTTTCCCACGACCACCATCGGCTCATTCCCGCAGACCGCGTCGATCCGCCTGGCGCGTCAATCCTACAAGCAAGGCAAGTTGAGTGAGGCCGAATACGTCGAAGCCATGCACAGCGAGATCCGCCACGCAGTCGAGGTGCAGGAGCACCTTGGGCTGGACGTACTGGTACACGGCGAAGCCGAACGTAACGACATGGTCGAGTATTTTGCCGAGCAACTGGACGGCTATGCGTTTACCCGGTTCGGCTGGGTACAGAGCTACGGTTCGCGCTGCGTGAAACCGGCGGTGATTGTCGGCGATCTGAGCCGTCCGCACCCCATGACCGTCGAGTGGATCCGCTACGCCCAGGGCCTGACCCGCAAGGTAATGAAAGGCATGCTGACCGGCCCGGTGACCCTGTTGATGTGGTCATTCCCGCGCGAAGACGTGAGCCGCGAAGCGCAGGCCCGGCAATTGGCCCTGGCGGTTCGGGATGAAGTGCTGGACCTGGAGGCCGCGGGCATCCGCATCGTGCAGATTGACGAAGCGGCATTCCGTGAAGGCTTGCCGTTGCGTCAGGCGCAGTGGCAGTCGTACCTGGACTGGGCCACCGAAGCGTTCCGACTGTGCGCCGCTGGCGTGCGCGATGAAACCCAGATCCATACGCACATGTGCTACAGCGAGTTCAACGACGTGATCGAGTCCATCGCGGCCATGGATGCCGATGTGATTACCATCGAAACCTTGCGCTCGGACATGCAGTTGCTGGAGGCCTTCGAAGCGTTCGATTACCCCAACGACATCGGCCCGGGCGTCTATGACATTCACTCGCCTCGTGTGCCGGATGCCTCGGAGATGGCCAACCTGCTGCGCAAGGCCGCCCGGCGCATCCCCGCCGAGCGCTTATGGGTGAACCCGGATTGCGGGTTGAAGACACGCGCCTGGCCGGAGACGGAAGCGGCGTTGATTCATATGGTCACCGCGGCCCGCCAACTGCGCGCCGAGCTGGCTTGACACGGTAAAAAGTGCGGAGGGGGCTTGTTGTGGTGAGGGGACTTGCCCCCTCCCACAACTGGATCGGTGTCAGCTCAAAGGTATTTAAGCCAGGCCAGGTCGCGGCGACGGTTTTTGAGCGTGGCGAACCAGCGCACGGGCGGGTACAGCGCCAAGGGCAACACCAGCGCCAGCAGCCATACCGCACCGATAGTGTCGAAGCCGAAGTAGTTGCCATGGTTCAGGCCGAACAGCGCGACACAGGCGACATACAGCACTTTCAATACATAAAGATGCAGCAGATAAAAGAACATCGGCGCGCTACCCAGCACCGCCAACACGCCAATCCAGCGTCGATGCCCCGCGCGTTCAAACGCCAGCAACAGCAACAGCCCAATCCCCAGTGTCAGCATCAGGAACAACAGCGAAGGCGGGTACTTGGTCACATTAAAAAAACTCATCAACGTTTGCACGTCGCTGTCATACGCCTGCCAGGGTTTTTCGCCATAGCCATTGGCTGCACGCAGCCCCACAAACCCCACCAGCGCACTCGCGCCGGCCCACAACAGATAACGCTGGCGTACGCTTTGGGAGGTCATCTGCGCAAACCACGGGCCGAGGCCGTAGCCCAGGGCAATCACACCGATCCACGGCAACACTGGGTAGGTGACGCGCAGGCGCAGGTTCTCGCTGAGGTCTATCCAGCTGCGTTCATGCGCAATCGCCCATAGGTGTTGCAGCGCCGACCCGTTTGCGACGTGCACGCCGTCAAGCAGGTTGTGGCCGGCAATGAGCAGCAGCGCCAGCCCGATCAGCAACGCGCGCGGCAGCCACACCAGCGCGGCCAGGGCGAGCATGCTCACGCCGATGGCCCAGATCACCTGCAGGTAGATCACGCTGGGCGGTAACTGGAAGGTCCAGGCGAAGTTGACCAGGGTAAATTCCAGCACCACCAGAAACAGCCCGCGCTTGAACAGAAATGCCGACACATCGCGCCGCCCTTGGTGTTTTTGACCATACAGCCAGGCCGAGAGCCCGGTGAGTAATACGAACACCGGTGCGCAGAGATGGGCGAGCGTGCGGCTGATAAACAGCGCCGGCTCCGTGCTGTCAATGTTCATCGGGTCGCTGACCTGGCGGTGCAGCAGGAAGGTCTCGCGCACATGGTCGAGCAGCATGAACAGAATCACCAGGCCACGCAGGGCGTCGATGGAGAGCAGTCGTTGGCGCGCAGGGGCAGCGTCGGTCATGGGCGAGGGTCACAGGGCCGGTTGAGAAGGAGTGTTATCCTATAACATTCGAGTGTGTCGTGCCGTGCTTCTGATACCGTTATTGTTTAAGCCTTACTGGAGTCCGCCACCGTGATCCCCCATGACGCCACAGCCAGTCACACCGCCCAGGACGTTCTCGATTTCTGGAAAACCGCCGGCCCCAAGCGCTGGTTCGCCAAGAGCGAAGCCTTCGACGCCACTTTCCGGGACACGTTCTACGCCACCCATCTGCAAGCCGCCCGCCGCGAGCTGGAGGGTTGGCTGGACTCGGCGCAAGGCGCGCTGGCCCTGCTGATCCTGCTGGACCAATTCCCGCGCAACGCCTTTCGCGGCACCGCGCATATGTTCGCCACCGACCCGCTGGCGCGGCTGTATGCGCAGCGCATGCTCGACGCCGGGCTGGACCAGCAGGTTGAACCGGCGTTGCGCGCCTTCTGCTACCTGCCATTCGAGCACTCCGAAGAACGCGCCGACCAGCAACGCTCCCTGCAACTCAATCAGACGCTGGATGCGAACACCTTTCGTTGGGCCAAGGAACATGCGCGCATCATCGAACGATTTGGGCGCTTCCCCCATCGCAATAAAGTGCTGGCGCGGATCACCACGGCAGAGGAGCAGGCGTTCCTGGACACCGGAGGCTTTGCCGGGTAACGGCTATTCCTGCCGGGAATGCCCCCATAAAAAGCCTGCATTGTCTTTATCGTCGTCGATCTCGTAGCGTAGGGCTTCATTTCAAGGAGATCGCCATGCGCCACGAACCGTTGCGTCTTTACGTCGATTCGCTCTACACCAGCCCTTACGCAATGTCGGTTTTCGTCGCCCTGCAAGAAAAAGGCCTGGCGTTCGATACGATCCCTCTGGACCTGGAGGCAGGGCAAAACCAGGCGGCCGACTATGCGCGGCTGTCGCTGACACAACGGGTGCCGACGCTGATCGAGGGGGATTTTGCCTTGTCGGAGTCCTCCGCGATCACCGAGTACCTGGAGCAGGTTTACCCGCCTATCCCGGTGTATCCCACCGACCCGAAGCAGCGTGCCAAAGCGCGCCAAGTACAGGCCTGGTTACGCAGTGATTTGCTGCCGATCCGCCAGGAGCGCTCGACGCTGGTGGTGTTCTGCGGGCAGAAAATGCCGCCGTTGTCGCCAGTGGCCGAAGCGGCCGCGGCTAAATTGATTGCGGCGGCCCAGGCACTGCTGTCGGATAACCCGGTTCACCTGTGCGGCGAGTGGTCAATTGCCGATGTAGACCTGGCGGTGATGCTTAACCGCCTGATCCTCAATGGCGACGCAGTGCCCGCCGAGCTGGTGGCGTATGCGCAGCGCCAGTGGCAGCGGCCGTCGGTGCAGGCGTGGGTCAATCAGCCACGTCCGGCGCTGTAGCCGGCTCGGCCAGTTGCGCGGCACGCCGGTCGAGGTCTTCCCAATCGGCCATGCCCAACACCCGCGTGGTGTTCAAACCGCGCAGGTAGCCGCGCAACTGCTGCGCGCTGGCCTGGAACCGGTCGGCGTCCACCGTCTTATCCTGCAGCACCTGCTCATACTCGGCCAGGTAATCGGCGACCCGATCGCGAAACTCCGGCAGGACGGCTTCGCGGATGCGGTCGAAGGTTTTCTGGTGGGGCTTCATGGCGTGGTCCTTATAGTTTTAGCGGTGCACTATCGCTTCAGATAATAGTCACCATCACGTAACGCAAGTTCTGTTTTTGCCGCATAAGCGCAAAATTGCCTCATCGACACGCCGTTCAGGGAAATGCGCGATGAGAACGTTTATTCAATTGTGTTCAATCATTCTGATGCTGGGGGCGGCTGCGCTCAATAACGCGGCAATTGCCGGCGATCTGCGTGCAGGCCATTTGCTACCTATCGTCGGTAGCGTAGACTCTCTGCAGCCTACGCAATCGGTGGGTGTGTTGCTGAGCGACAACACCCGCGACAATCTCAGCTACCTTGAACGCTACCACGACATGGCCTTGAACGGCGCCAAGGATGCCCTCGATTCACGCATCCGCGCAGCGTTCGTCAACAGCTCCGACCCGGAACTTGCCATGGACTGGTTGATGCATTCGCTGCAGGGCAGCTTCGTCTCGGTCACCGTCTACGACAACCTGGATGCCCTGGTGCGAGCGCATCCGGATGTGGTGGTGATGCTCGACACTCACAACCAGTTGCTGACCCCGCGTAATGACCAGGTCCAAGCGCGGTTTGTGGCGCGGTTCTATGATGCCGATCTGCAATACATCGCCAAGGCCGAGGGCTCGGTACACCGTCATGTGCCGTCGGTGTGGGTGCGCGACAAGGCTGCGCCGGAGATTGCGGCGCAGATCGAACAGCAGCGCGATGTACAGCTCGACGCCTTGAAGCAGTTCGATGCATCGCTCAAGGCGCTGATGCGTGCGGGTTGATATGAACTTTTACTTTTATCGTCAGGATGTTTTCATGCGCTCTTTTTTCGTACCGGCCACGGCCTTCACTTCTTTGTTGCTGGCCGGTTGCGTCTCTGCCCCTAACACTCCGAGCTTGACCCTGCAGACCACCAAAACCCCTGAAGGCTATGTGCAGTGCGTGCTGCCCAAGCTGGAAAAACACGCTATCACCTCCACGGTGACGCAAAACTCGCGTCACGCCAAAGTGCTGTTGACCAGCCGGATTGCCGCCGACGATGTGCTCGAAGCCTACAAGGCCGGGGAGGGCGCCAAGGTGTTTTTGTATGAGCGCAAGCCGCTGGCGTCGACTATTACGCCGTCGCGCCTGGAGATAGCGGCCAAGGAATGCCAATAACGCGATGCGCTGATAGGAGAGGGGCCTGGCCCCTCCCGCCAAGCGGATTTACGGTTTAACTTCGTCAGCGAAGTGACGCACTGTTTTGATCAGCCCCTGTGCGGCCAACGCCACCAGTTCCCCGCCTTTTTCCACCGTCGCCAGCGCCGGGTCGGAACCCATGCGCCCATCGGGGAAGCGTGCGCGGAAGTCCAGCGCTTCGCGGATCGGCCCGGTGTTGGCGATCTGCGGCGAATAGTCGGCTGTCTTGATTGCATCCGGGTAAGCCCATTGCGTCACTGCGATTTCCGACGGCGTGGCGTGGCTGCCATGACCCACGGGGAACTGACGATGGGCCAGCTCATTGACACCCTCCAGATCCCACCAGTTCACCAGTTTCAGCGCGAACCCGGCCGGACGCCGGGCGAAGCTGGCTTCGGCGTACAACTCGGAAAACGCCGCTTCAATCGTGGCGATATTGCCGCCATGGCCGTTCAGGAACAGGATCTTCTCGAAGCCATGCCCGGCCAGCGAGCGCACCCAATCGCCAATCGCGGCGATAAAAGTGGAGGGGCGCAGAGAGATGGTGCCGGGAAACCCCAGATGGTGCTGGGCCATGCCGATATTGAACGTGGGGCCGATCAGCAGGTCGGCGTGCCGTTGTGCCTCATGGGCGATGATTTCCGGGCACATCCAGTCGGTGCCCAGCAGACCGGTCGGGCCGTGCTGCTCGTTGGAACCGATGGGCACCACCACCGTGCGGCTGCGCTGCAGAAACTGCTCGATCTCGATCCAGGTGGACTTATGTAGAAGCATGGGGTGCTCTCTTTAATCGGTGGGGACAGGCTAACCGCCACGGATTGTACGACTACTGGCCACCTGTTGGGGCTTGCAATTGAGGTAAGTGGAAGACTTCAACCAGCGCTGGTCGGGATACCACGAAAACATGAACTGGCCGTCCTTGAGCTTGTCCACCACTTGACGCGCCACTTGCGGGCGCACGGCCGGGCAACCCTGGCTGCGGCCAATACGGCCTTCGCGCTTGCTCCACAGTGGGCTGACGTAATCGGCGGCATGAATCACAATAGCGCGGTCGCGGGCCGAGTCATTGAACCCCGGCTCCAGCCCGTCCATGCGCAGTGAATAACCATGGGTGCCCAGGTAACTTTCCTGGGTGCGGAACAGGCCAAGGCTGGACTGGTGGCTGCCTTCAAGGTTGGAGAACTGGGTGGCGAAGTTTTCCCCGGACTTGGCGCCGTGGGCCACCAGGTCGCGCAGCACCAGGGTTTTCTTGCGCAGGTCGAAGATCCACAGGCGACGGGCGGTCGAAGGTTGGGAATAATCGATCACGGCCAGGCGTTCGGAGCGTTCTTCGCCGTTGCTGACTGCACATTGCACCGCGTTAAGGGCGCTTTTGAGCACAGTGGGATTGAGTTCTGGAGCCGATCGCGCCAGGCTGTTATACAAGGAAGGCACGTTGCCATTGGCGGCGAGCACAGAGTTACTCAACGCAGCCAGGCTTGCGGCCATCAGGCCGAGGCGGCACAGGAAAGTCAGCATCTACAGTACAACCCCCCACTGTGGATTGGAGCTAAAGCATTGTTCAAAAAACACGCATGTTACTTGAGCATTTGCTTGCTCGTTGCACCATTGGTCGCCACGGCCGACGCGCTGCCGGTCGAGCCCTTGCCGGTGACGACGCCGGCACCGGTCGACCTGGCGCCCGTGCAGCAGGCGCTGGCGCAGTTGCCCAGTGTCTGCCCCGGCCTTGCGCCGCAGATCGACGCCGCCGCACAGGGGCGCCTGCAAGCCTTTTATCAGCAGCAAGGTGATGTCGCGTTGTGGTCCGACGAAGCCCGTCGCCAAGCCTTGCACGCCCAACTGCAACTGCTCGCCGACGACGGCCTGGACCCTTCCCACTATAGCCTGCCTGCCGTGGATGCCACGGCTAACGTGCTGTGCAGCGATATCGACAGCAGCCGCCACTACCTGCAGGCCCTGCAGGACCTGCACTACGGACGATTGCAACAATCACGCTTCGAACCGCTGTGGCATTCCCAGCCGCCTGCCCGCGACCCCGACGTTGAAGTGCTCGCCCTTGCTGCGGTGGGCCTGCAGGACATGGCCCAGGCGTTCGATCAAGCGCGCCCCGGCGCCGATCTGTATCGCAGCCTGCGCAATGCCTATGCGAGCGTGCGCCTGCAACCGTTGCCGCATTGGGACGCCGTGGGCAGTGGCCCGTTGTTGCGCCCCGGCATGGAAGACACGCGGGTGCCGCAGCTGGCACGGCGTCTCTACGACGGCGGCTACCTGGCCGCTGAGCCCCAGGGCGTCGGCAAGCAATACCGCGCGGAGCTTATAGACGCGGTCAAAGCCTTTCAGCTCAGCCATTCATTGCAGGCCGATGGCGTGATCGGTGCCGGCACGGTTGCCGAACTTAATCTCAGCCCGGCGGTGCGTCGCGAGCAGTTGCGCATCAACCTCGAACGCTTCCGCTGGCTGGCCCAGGACCTGGAGCCCGAAGGCGTGCTGGTCAACGTCGCCGCGGCACAGTTGAGCGTCTATCAGAGCGGCATCCCCGTGTGGCAAACCCGTCTGCAAGTGGGCCGCGCCGAGCGCCAGACACCGTTGCTCAAATCGCGCATCACCCGGCTGACGCTCAACCCCACCTGGACCATCCCGCCCACGATTATGCGCGAGGACAAACTTCCGGCCATTCGCCTCAATCCCGAATACCTGCGCCAGCAGAACCTGCAGGTGCTCGACGCCCAAGGCCAGCCGCTGGCCCCGGAACAGATCGACTGGGCACACCCCGGCAACATCCTGCTGCGCCAGGAAGCCGGCCCGCGCAATCCGCTGGGCAAAATCGTGATGCGCTTTCCCAACCCCTACTCGGTGTACCTGCACGACACCCCCAGCCAGCCGCTGTTCACCAAGGGCCCGCGCGCGTTCAGCTCCGGCTGCGTGCGGGTTGAACAACCGTTGCTGCTGCGCGACCTGCTGGTCAGTCCTGCCGAGCGCGCTCGCACCGACGAACTGCTGGCCACCGGCGTGACCCATGAATTTCGCCTGGCTACCCCGGTGCCGGTACTGCTGGGCTATTGGACAGTGGAAGTGGACCGCCAGGGCGGCCTGGTGTACGCGCCGGATATCTACGGGCGGGACCTGGTGCTGATGAAGGCGATGGGCAGCGTGCTCTGAATATAGGGCCGCTTCGCGCCCCAGCGCGGGAGGTGCGACGATGCGACAAGCCCGCTCATCACCTAAAAGCTCACTGCAAAAGCGTGCTCAGGGTGGCTATAAGTGGTGAGCGGGCTTGCCCCGCGCCGGGGCGCGAAGCGGCCCCAAAAACACCACCGCGATTCCACTTATCGCCCTAGATGAGCGAGCAGCGTTTCAACCGCCTCGGTCGCGGACAGCGTCGCCGTGTCGACGGTCAACGGCGCTTGCGCCCAGGCTTCATACTCATGGGTCATCACCGAGTGCCAAGTGGGTGGCGTCAGGCCGGGGATATCCCCGGTGCGCCTTTCAACCCGGCCTTGATGTGCCTGCCGATCGGAGCAAATCACCTGTACATCCACTAACTTAACGCCCGCCGCCAGGGCCACCGCCTGCCACGCCGCACGACTTTCCCGCACTGGATTGACGCCGTCGGCGATCACCCGATGCCCTAACAGAAGATTGCTCAGCGCGACGGCATTGGCCACGCCGTAACCGCTGGCCCCCACATCACCCGCCAGCACCTCGGCATCGCGAATGGCCTGCTCGATCACATCGATCCGCAGGTAAACCGCGTTGAGCCGCCGCGCCAGTTCATGGGCGATGGTGGTTTTGCCGGTGCCGGGCAATCCGCTGAAGACGATGAGCATGGTGTGGTCCTTGGATAGTTCAGTGGCCAGCGCCTACGTGTTCTGAAACGTCACCGTAAACGTAGTGCCGGCGGCCGCGCAGGAATTCACCGCCACATCCCCGCCGTGCACCTTGGCCAATTCGCGCACGATGTACAACCCCAGGCCCACGCTGCGTACATCGCTGCCCTGGTCGGTGCCGCGGGTCATGGGTTCGAACAGCCCTTCGAGCAAGGCCTGCGGGATGGGGGCGCCGTGGTTATGCACCGACACCGCACCTGCGTTGTCGCCAAGATGCGAGGTAATGGTGATGGGCTCCTGCAGATCGCCATACGCCACGCTGTTGGCCACCAGGTTGCCGATAATCTGCTGCACGCGGTCGGCGTCCAGGCACGCTTGGCCGCTGCCTTCGGTGCAATGCAACAGGGTGGCCTTGGGGAAGGCCACGCGCAGTTCATCCACCGCGCGCTGAATCACCTGGTGCAGGTCCAGTGGCGCGGCTTTGATCACGATGCCGTGGCCGACCCGCGCCTGGGTGAAGTCCAGCAGGTCGGCGATCATGCGCTGGGCACGTTCGGAGGATTGGCCGATATGCCCCAGCAGCTGACGCTCCTTGGCGGTGCGTTCGCTGCGGCTGAGAAAGTCCGAGGCCATGCGGATCGCGGTCAGCGGGTTTTTCAGGTCGTGGCTGACGATCGCCATCATCTGCTCGGCGAACACCGCGCGGCGCTGGGAGATGGCATAGGCCGCGTTCAACTCGGCCTGGGCGTTCTGCAGCGCCAGCTCTGTGGCGGTTTTTTCCTGCAGCAGCGCTTCGGCCAGGTTGCGGGCGTTCAGCAGTTCGCGCTCGTACTTGTCACGGTCGGTGGTGCCGAACAGGGCCAGGTCGTACACCACCGTATCGGCCTGCACGCGTTTATTGCCGTTGAGCAGCACGGTCACCTTGTGGCCGTCGCGGTGCAGGATGTCCAGTTTCACTTCGGTGATGCTGCCGTGCATGCGCAGCATCGGTGCCAGGTGGGTCTGATGGAAGATTCGCCCGCCCATGGTCAGCAGGTCCTGAAACCTGCGCGCACACAGCTCGGCGGTGCTGAACCCCAGCCAATCGCCGAAGCGCGCATTGGCCTTGAGGATCGTGCCATCTTCGCCGGTAACGGCCAGGGCGCAGGCGGCGCTGTCGAACACGTCAGCCGGCACGGGTGGCCGTCCACCGCGCCAGGAAACCGTGCATGGCCGCCGCGCATGCCTGGGGTGCGCTCATGTGCGGGCAGTGGCCGACGTTGTCCACCAGGCAGTACGTGCTGTTGGGCAACACACGGTGCAGGTATTCGCCCACCGCCACCGGGGCGATGAGGTCGTCGCTCGATTGCAGGATCAACACCGGGGTAGCCAGGCCGATTACGTCCTGGCGGTTGTCCGAGGTAAACGTCACCCGCGCAAAGTGTTTGGCGATCTCCGGCTCGGTGCGGCAGAAACTGTCGGTCAGGGCGTCGCTGAGCGCCGGTTGCTCAGGTGCGCCCATGATCACGGGCGCCATAGCGCTGGACCAGCCCAGGTAGTTGCTGTCGAGGGTGTCGAGCAGTTCATCGATGTCGCTGCGCTTGAATCCACCGATGTAACCCTCGTCATCGATATAGCGCGGCGACGGCCCGATCATCACATGGGCTGCGATACGTCCTGGCGCCAGGCGGTCGGCGAGGGTGCCGATCATCGCACTGACCGAATGCCCGACCAGAATCACCGGGCCTTCGGCATAGGCGTCGATAATCTCGTTCAAGTCGCGGGCGTAGCCGTCCAGCGTGGCGTACCGGGTTTTGTCGAACGCGCTGAGGTCCGACAGGCCCGCGCCCACCAAGTCGTACAGCACCACGCGAAAGTGCTCTAGAAACGCCGGCACCAGATCGTTCCACATGGCCTGGTTGCAGCCAAAACCATGGGAGAACACCAGGGTCGAGGTCCCGTTGCCCATGACGTTGACGTTATTGCGGTGACGTAAATCCATGGGCATCTCGAAAATTATGGCGTATTGCTATTGGCGGCCATTTTAGATAGTCAAACGCTTTGGGTCACGCGTTATAGCGCCGATAGAGTAAAGTCGGCGCCTTCAGGAAGAAACCTCGGGTAACAAATTATGATGCGTCGGTTGCGGCAATCCGCCTTGAGTCTGCTGTTGCTTGTGTGCGCCAGCCTGTTGGCGACGGCTCACGCCCAGACGTCGGCCATTGGTGTCGCCCTGGACCAGCGGGTGATCGACCTTACCCATACGCTTGACGCCTCCACCACCGTGCGTCTCAAACAGCAACTGGCCGATCTGGAACAACGCAAAGGCGCGCAAGTCGCCGTGCTGTTGATACCCACGCTCGGCGGCGCGGACCTTGAGGATTACACCAACCAACTGTTCCGCGCCTGGAAGCTGGGGCGCAAGGACGTCAACGACGGCATCCTGCTGCTGGTGGCCAAAGATGACCGCAAGGTGCGCATCGAAGTGGGCTATGGCCTTGAGGGCACCGTCACCGATCTGCTGGCGCACCGCATCATCGAGGAGCACATCACCCCGGCGTTTCGTCAGGGCGACTATGCGGGTGGCGTTACCCAGGGCGTCAATGACTTGGTTGTGCTGGTGGACGGTGGTGACTTGCCCCAAGTCGCCAAGCCAGACCTTAACCCCCAGATCATCGCGCTGTTGCTGGCCTTTATCACGGGTGCCATCGGCGGCGTACTGCTTGCCGCCGGCAAACTGCACTGGCGGCGTGCCTTGATCGCCGCGGTGGCGGTTACCGTGCTGCTGGCGGTTTTTGGTGGCGGCCGCGACGGGTTGCTGTTCCTGCTGGTGATGCCGTTGGTCATGCTGATCGGTGGCGCGACATTCGGTGCATTGTGGCTGGCGCGCGCTGTGTTTTATGGCGTCATTGGCCTGCTGGTTTACATCCTGGGATTGGTCGTGGTGAATCATTGGTACGCCGACGTCGACTTTATCCATTGGCTGGCGTATCCGGTGGGCGCGTTGGTGGTGCTGGGGTTGTACCTGGCCCTGTTCGTGGTCATGAGGATGGCGTGGCAGCAAAGCCGCGTGGGTTTTATCGCGCGGTTGCTGGCAGCGGTGGCGGTGTATGGGGCGGCGGGAATGTTGATGGACCTTGGGCGCAACAGCTGGCTGTTTGCATTCCCAATCGCGTCGTTTGCGGCGTTGTTCATTTTCATCAAGAGCAGTGGCGGTTCGGGATCGAGTTCGGACTCGGATTCAAGCTCGAGTTCGAGTTCGAGTTCAGATTCAAGCTCAGACTCCAGCAGCTCTTCCGGCGATGGTGGTTCCAGCGGTGGCGGCGGGGCTTCGGGGAGCTGGTGACGGCAGGCTTTTCGGCGAGGCGCTTGTCCCGGTTACAGTTGCTTAGACAGAAACAGGCGGCTGCTGCCCTGTGGCGCACAGGGTATTTCCCCGAACCGCACCCAGCCATGCTTCTCGTAAAACCCCGGGGCCTGGAAGCTGAGGGTGTACAGCACGGCATTCAGGCAACCCCGGCGTCGGGCTTCATCCTCAAAGGCGTGCAGCAACCGGCTGCCCAGGCCTGTGCCGCGCAGGGTCTCGGGCAAGTGGAACAGGTCGAGAAAGGCCATGCCCAAGGTGGTTTTGCCGGTGATGCCACCGATGACCTGATCGGTATCGGGGTCCTTGATCAATACCGTGAGCGGCAGGCGGTCGTTGTAGCCGGTGATACCTTCGTTGAACGCGGCCAGGCCGTTGCCGAGAATACGCTCGGCGTCGGGGTTGGGTTGGTCGCTGATTTCAATAAGCGCTGCGGTCATCGCGAAACCCTCCGTTGGTTAAAGCGTCATCACCATCTCATGCCAGGCCATGCCACCATGATCCGAGGGTGAAGGGCACACATAGGTGTAGCCCATGCGGGTGTACAACGGCACATGCTGTTCCTTGCACATCAGGTGAATCGTGCGCTTGCCCATCGCGCGCATGCGCTGCACAAACTCGGTCATCAGCACCGTGGAATACCCCTTGCCCTGATGCGCCGGGTCGACCACCACCGACATGATCACCACATTCGGCGCCTCGGCCGAATGCCCCACCAGTTCCTTGAACGCCTCGTCCGACATCACCACTTCATGGGCGCAGCCGCCGTTGATAAAACCCACTATTTCGCCGTCGGCTTCCAGGATCAAAAAGCCTTGCGGGTATAGCGCAATGCGCGTGGCGATCTTTTCCAGGGTCGCGGCTTCGTCACCTTCGTAGGCGGTGATTTCAATTGCATAGCAGCGAGCGGCGTCAGTGGGCATGGCGTTGCGCAGGGTGAGGGCGGGCATCGGTGTTCCTGGGGCGTTAAGCGGAAGGCCACATCATAGCGGCCTCGCTGGGACTCTGCGTTGAACACGGCTCAAAAAATGGGAATGGGCTTGTTCGCGTCAGGCATCGTAGCGGATACTTTTTCGACAATTTTGGCCATGGTCATCGACGTCAAGGGCAGTGTGAAAATCTGACGGTAACCGGGATACCAATGTGGGAGGGGGCTTGCCCCCGATGGCGGCGTGTCGGTCAGCGCATCTATAACTGAACCCGCGCCGCATATCATTGACGAAACCAGGATTGGCAATTACGCACGGACAGGGACCGTTATTCATTCACCCGAGCGGGTAATGAAAACGCATAAAGGGAAGGATCAATGCTGGAAATAAAACGCGCGACCCTCAACGACGCAGTCGCTGCTTTTGACATCCGCCGCGAAGCCATCCGCAGCCAATGCGTCGGCGCCTACACCGCTGAACAAATGGCAGTCTGGACGCGTGGCAAAGCCGAGGACGGCTACAGCGCACTGATGGACAAATCGTTTTATCTGGGTTGGCTTAACGATGAGCCTGTAGCCACCGGCATGCTTGACCTGGACAACAACGAAATCGGTGCGCTGTTCGTGTTGCCCGCATTCACCGGACGCGGGTATGGCAAGGCCATGCTGGATCACCTTGAAAGTCTCGCGCGGGAACTGGCGAAGAGAGTCCACCGGCGCCTTGGCGCCCAGCATCAAGTAACCCGCTAGCCTGGACGTCAGGTGATGATTGAGCTGCCAATGGTCGGTCTCAAACAAGACGTAAGCGGGGTCGATCAGCATCAGCATGCCTCCTCGGTGATGGGGAAGCAGAATAACAAGCACGGTTGCCTGTATGCCGCAAAACTACTCCATCTGTGTCTACCGCCCCCCCTGTCAGCCCCTTAGCCTCAAGCCCCCTTAACTCACACCCGAGCCCCCATGGATCTTACCGCCGTCCCGTTTTGCACCACCGATTGGTCCAGCGTTGAACCCGTCATCTATCCCGGCGTAACGGGCAGTGCCACCTGGCGCACCGGGCACTTTAGCACGACTCGCGTGCGCATGGTGGAGTACAGCGCCGGTTACCTGGCGGATCATTGGTGCACGCGCGGTCATGTGCTGTTGTGTCTGGAAGGCGAGTTGCACACCGAGCTGGCGGATGGGCGTCGGTTTACGTTGACGGCCGGGATGAGTTATCAGGTGGGCAATGATATGGAAGCGCACCGTTCATCGACGCTGGACGGTGCGAAGCTGTTTATCGTGGACTGATGGACGGGTTGAGGTGAGCCAACCCGAACCAAGCAGCTGCAATCAGTGCTTATGGCTAGGGTCCATGCCGTCTACGCCTCGGGCGGTGGCCTTGACTTCAATCGCCTGCTGTTCGCCCTTGGCATTTTCCACGGTCAGGGTCAGCGGCACCGGGTCACCTTCCTTGATCTGCCCGGTCAGGCCCATCAGCATTACGTGGTAACCGTTGGGGTCGAGGGTCACGGCTTTGCCGGCAGGCAGGGCCACCGAGTCCACGGGGCCCATGCGCATGACGTCGTCCTTCATGCTCATCTCATGGATCTGCACGTCCTTGGCCACCGGCGAGGCTACACGCAGCAGCTTGCTGTCGACGTCGGCGGTGACGGTCATGAACGCGCCGCTGGAGGGCTGGCCCGCAACGGTCGCGCGAACCCAGGCGTCGCTGACCTGCACCTGGGCGCTGGCGTGAGCGACGAGGCCCAGCAGGGCCAGGCCAAGGGTGAGGCGCTTGAGGTGTTGAACGGCAGTCATTAGCAGACCTCCATGACGGTGAGCAGGTCTTCTGCGCACTCTTGAGCGGTGAGGGATGCCTGGAGCCCCAGGCGCAGGTTGCCACGGGTGTCGAAGACAAAACTGGTGGCGGTGTGGGACAGGGTGTAGGTGTCGCCGGCGGGGATCTTTTCATAAAAGATCCCGAATTCCTTGGCGGCCACGGCGATTTCTTCCGGCGTGCCGTACAGCGCTTCAAAGCTGGGGTCGAAGGCCTTGACGTACTTGTCGAGAATCTCCGGCGTGTCGCGCTCCGGGTCCAGGGTGATGAAGATCACTTGCATGATTTCACCGTCGCGGCCCATCAGCTTCTTGGCCTGGGCGGCGCGGGCGAGGGTAGTAGGGCACACCGCCGGGCACTGGGTGAAGCCGAAGAACACCACCGGCATCAGGCCACGGTAGGAACTGAGGGTGACGGTGTCGCCCTCGGTGTTCTTGAGCTTGAACGTGCGGCCCATGATCTTGTCGCTCAAGTCCTTGCCGTACTTGAAGTTCAGTTTGGGGCTGTTGTCACAACCGGCCAGCAGGCCCAGGCCCATCAGGCCCATACCGGCCAGGACCTTGCGGCGGGTGAATAACGTACTCATCAACTGTGCATCCTGTAAAACGCCTGCATTGCGCCGGGTCTAGCCGTCAGGCTGGGAAAAGCAGGCATTTGAAGTAAGAAACGCGAAGGGCGCCAAGTCTACCAACCCCTACCCGCCTGCGTAATCTGCGACGTTCTGCCACAGGGGCGCGTCGCGCTTCATCCGTTGGCGGCGGTGATGGTAGAGTCGCCGCCATGAAATTGAGCCTGCCCGACCGTTCCCTGATCGCCTGGACCCTGTACTGCTGCGTGCTGATGAACCTGTTCGTGTGCGGTTTGAGCCATGGTCAGATGCTCGGCCAGCAGCTCAACGGGATCGGCGGGGCGTTCTGTTCAGTGGACGGCAAACCCGCGCCACTTTCCGATAAAGGGTCGGGTGACGCGGCTTCCAGCAACATTTCGAACTACATTGCCTGCCCGGTGTGCGCAGCCCTGAACGTGGCCCTGGTGTTCCTGATCGGCCTGGCCTGGCTCCTGGGCCTGGGTCAAACCCCGCGCCCGGCCCATGCCCAGCGCAACAAAGCGCCGCCGCGCTACGCCTGGCCCTCGGCCAACCCTCGCGCTTCTCCCGCCTTCTGACGTGTGCCTTGGGCCTCCTGTGACCAGGGGGCATTCTATCGTCACGACTGTGAGTGCGTTTCATGAGCTATCCATCGCCAACCGGCGCCGTTCGCCTGCGCGCAGCACCGGCGCCTGCGCAATACCCCAGCAATGCCCGTTGTTTCGTCCACCTGGACGCCCGTTTGTTGCCCTATTGGCACAGCCTGTTCGACATCTGCCCGGCGCTGCTCAAACTCGACCCGCCCGAAGGCCTGAACCTGTTTCGCAGCTTTATGACCTGGGCCTACCGCAACCAGCCGGCCGGGGATTGGACCTACCACCTGAACGTGTGCCGTTGGTTGCTCGGCTCGGCCTACCGCACGCGCATCAATGAGGAACCCGTTGAAGCGTTCATGGCCGCCGCTGCGGCAGGCTGGATCAATACCGATCACAGCCGGGCCGAAGGTATCGTGCTGGCGTGGCGCACGCTGCGGGTATTCGATTGGAAAGCCACGCCGCCCGTCACCGTTGAACAACCGCCTTTGCCGCCGCCCGGTTGGGATTTCGCCTGGAGCGCGCTGACCCGGCGCGGTGAGTTCCGCGGCTGGCAGGCGCTGACTTGATCTGACTCAGTTGTTCGCGGCGCTGACCTGTCTTCAGTCGATGAAATCCAAGACCTCCTTGATTTTGTCCGGTCTGAAGACACCTTCCGTGCCGCCGTCTGTGACCAGGGTAAAGGTCCCGTCCGGCTTCACATCGATGGCGGTCGCGCTGGCCAGGGTCATTGTCACACCGGGTTTTTGCACAATCGAGAGCAGAGGTTTGCGACCGTCTACTTCCTGACCCAATACACTGGCCATGCCCACAACGGATTTTGAGTTGCTGCCGCCGACGAAAATGACCTTGCCGCCGCCGTCCAATGATTGTTCCAGGGCCGCCAGTTCAGTGGCCGCGTGTCCATGGCTCAAGCCCATCGCCACGTTACTGCCGGTCAGGTGCATCAAGGTGCGTTTGCCATAGACGCCGTTCTTAAGGTCCGTCAGTACCACCAGCGCTGAGCAGTCCGACAGACCTCGGGTGGACAACACCGTATCGCTGTCATCGAGCGTGCGGCTGAACCCCATTTCCACCTCTTCGCGGGGGGCCGTCCGGGGAGAGATGACCTCGGCGAGGGTGCCTGGCGCGGTGGGCGTCTCATAGCTGTGGTCGTAAGGAGCCTTGGGCTGTTCGATCAGCTCGTCCAGCCACTTTGGATCGGTGGGGCTCATAACGCCGGTGGGACCATTCAGTATTTTCCGCCCACCGGCCTGCCATTCGGTCATTACCGCTTTGAGCCGGCTCGTGTACTCACGGGCCGGGCAGGCAATACCGGCCCAGGGATCGACGATCCATGCATCCCGCCATATAGCCTCGGAAAAATCACGGGTTGCCGGCGGGCGCTCCACAGGGCCTCCGATCACGGTGAACGCATGAGCGTTACCCGCCGACCATTCATAAGCCCGGCCACCGCTTTTGGTCACGATGTCCTTCGACAGCTGGCTCATTTCGCCACAGTTGCCGGCTCCGGCCTTCAGGATCATGTCCCCTCGATTCGGTGCATGGGGGTTGGTGGTACGGCGCATCCACTCCACGGTGGTGGCGGCCGCTTCGGCGCGTGCAAGATCGCTGGCTGAATGCACCTGGTTACCCGGCCCCAGGCCTGTCGCCTTGAGCCCGCGACTGACCGAGTCCTGCGTGCCTTTAGCGTAGAAGGCGTTTTTTTGCTCGGCCGTCAACGTGCTGAATCGAGCGGGTTTGGTCAATGGGCGCACACGTGCCGGCTTGAGGGCAATATCCGGCTTTTCGATGGCGTGGCGGCTTTGCAGTTGGTACACCACTTCGCGTTTTTGCTCGGCGGTCATACCTGAAACGCTGGCTTTGAGGTCCTGGATCTGGGCCTTTGTGTAGCCATTTTTTCGCAACTGTTTCAGGGCCTTGTCCAGCTGTGGCAGCGCAATCAAGTCGGCGTCGAAAGGCACCGCGGCAGTGCCTTGGCGCTGGGTCAGTTCACTGCGGTAGTGCTTGACCAGATCCAGATCCGCCGCGGTGGCTTCGCAGCGAATGAAGTTCACTTTGCCGGTCTGCCCATCCGTAATCAGCGCTTTGTAGAACGCTGCGGTGTCTGCTTCGACGATCAGGTACTTGCGTGTGTCGGCAGGGTTGGAACTGGAAACCACAACGCCACGGACTTCACGGGAATCATTACAAACGTCGCTGATTCGGCCAAGTTTCACCGCATAGGTGCGCTCGCGCAGGAACGCGCTGTCACTGTTGTCGTACATGCCGAATCGAGCGTTTTTGCTGATGTCGCCTTTGACCACGGTTTTGTATCGGACGTGCGCTTTACCGGGCAGCGGCACCAGCTTGCTCCCCAGTTCGGTATCCACCACTCGATTGATGCGCTTTTCGAAAATCACTTCCCGGTCGCCGTTGAACAAGGATTTGCGCGCAGCGGGGAACAGCCGAACGTGCTCCAGCGATTGCAGCTCTTTGCCCGCCAAGTCGGTGACGGGCTCCAGGGCTTTGGTGAAGCACCTATCATTGGCGCCGCGTTTGGCTCTGCGCGACAGGGCAGTCGGCGCCGGACAAACATCCTCGAACCGGTCGAGGCGGTCCGTGCGTTCGGTGGACTCCAGATCACTCAACAGCCCAGGCTGGTCGGCATCGTAGCGATAGACCTTTTCGCCCTCTACCAGATCGAAGCCGCTGGAGCGGGCAATGGTGTAAGCGTCGGACGAAACAGGCCGTTCGAGCATCAGCGGCGCGGCACCGTCGGCGAAGCGTTGCCGGCCGACTGCTGTACCTGTGGCCGCCGCCTCGCGGGAGACAGAGAAGGGATCTTCGGGCCGCTCGGCGGCGCCTATGGAGAACAACGTATTGAGCAAACCGTCGAGGGCCTTTGCTGCGCCGTCGCGGCGTTCGGCCTCGGTGTCGCCTGAAAGGGATTTTTGCGCCCCCAGAACGCTTTCGCCGAGGCCTGCCAGAAACGCCAGCGCCGCCACCGGTTCGGCGATGGGGGCCAGTTTGCCCAGCAGGCCGGCTGCCACACAAAGGTCGTTGAGCCAGGTGTCGCGCGTCACTTCATCGTTGGACTTGATGGTGACCTCTGCATCACGGCTCATCCGCTGGCAGGTCGCCCGCATGATGCTGTCGAACACATCGCCGGTGATGCGTAGGTTGCCGCTGTCGATCACGGTGCCCTCCAGACGATCCCAGGCGCCGGTGCTCAAGTTGCGCAGGGCGGTGTCGACGCCTTTCTCCGGGCGATCCTTGAGAAGCTGGTCACCAAACGGAATCAGCGCTTTGAAGAGGCTCACGACAGCGCTGCTGGAGGTGTCCTGGCGGTCGGACAGGCTGAAGTGCGATGCCAACGCTGTGCGCTTGTTCGGGTCCTTGCATTCATCGGCGATCCATTTGTCCATGCTTTCGAGCGAGGCGAACTTCAGGAACTCTGGCGTGCGGCCTGGGATGTAGAGGATCTGCCGACCGTCACGACGGCCTTTGAGGTAGAGGTACCGGCCGTCGTCCTGCTCGGTGAATCGCAGGATGTCCGTGGATCTGAAACCATTGATATCGAATGCATGCACGCGGACCTTGCCCTTGACCGGTGCGCGTGCCTGCAGTGCTTGGAGCGGCACCGGTTGCTCGGGACCCACCGGCACATTAGAGACGGCCTTCATGACCCACTCATAGTCGCTGCGGGTAAATTGTTCTGCGGCCGGGATTCGGGCGCGTTCGGCGGGGGAGGCTCGTTCGTACGCATTGAACTGGTTGCGGGCACTGTAGATAAACTGGCCTTTAAGGATGTCGCGATACTCGTCGGCGTGGTCCGTCCAGAAACTGTCCAGCTTGTCGTTCATGTGTTTCTGGAAGTCGGTGGACCACGCTTCGTGCATGATCTTTGAGGGGGGCAGGGGGAATTCGTTATGTTTGCCGTAGCCTCCGGCATGACTTTTACCGGGGCCGTCGAAGTAGAGGCCGGCTTCGAAATCCAGGTTGTTGGGCACCGCGTCGTGTTCCGAAAAATTCTTGAGCAAGGCATCGGGCAAGCGCAGTGAAGACTTCGGTTCCTTGCCCATGTGCTCCCATCCTGTCTGGGTGTCCGCGCTTTGGGAGCCGTCGAATCGGTTCAGATAGATTGTGTCGGCATCGAAGGGCTTGCCGGTCAACTTGAGGATGATTGCTTCGGCCCACTTTTTCGCTTCCTGACGAACATTCGGCAGCGCTCGATTGACATTGAGCAGGCGCGTAGCGAAATCACGCTTGTCGGCCCTGGACTGGGCCAATGCCGCGAACTGCGCCTGAGCCTGGGTGCCGAGGTTGCCAAGGGCTACGTAAGATCGGGTGTCGGCAGACCGCAGTGGGTCGTTTGGTGCAATCGGATCAAAGGCCCGCTGTGCGTTCAGGTACTGGATACGCGCGCGTTGGGCAGCGCTGTCGGCCTGGGGCGGTTCGCTCTGGAAGTCGGCAACCACGCCCAGTGGCGTGGCAATGAAACCGTTGCCTGGAACGATCTGCAGCGACTGATCGGGTGAAGGCGCGATCACCCTGGCCACCGTCATGATCGGGCCGGCGATAGCCCCCCAGCCGGATTCGTCGGTCGGTGTAAACACCGCGACATCATCGGCTTTTTTGACCAACAGCGTACCGGTGGACGGGTTCAGTTCCAGTTGTGCCAGGTCGAGCCCCTTGACCTGCATCCACTCCCACACCGCTGGATGGTCGAACAGGCTGCGATACAGCTCCAGCCATTGGCCTAACCCCGTTTGGGCGGGCACGCGCACCCAGGCAGGCTCCTCGCCCCGGTTCGCCTTGCTTAGCTCGTCGGTGAAGGCGGTGACCAGGCGTTGCTCATACGCGTCGCGAGGCTTACTCGACAGTGATTGCTGCACAACCGACCACGCTACGCCGAACATGGACGCCGCTGCGGGGCCGAGGGTGCCGGATAAGGAGTCGACCAAATGTTTGCGGTTTTGTGCGACGCGTTGGTAGTCCGATGGTTGATAGCTCGCATCCGTCGCCAGGGGTACCTGCAGGGAAGGGACGTCGCGTGATGGCTTCAGGCCGTTGCTTGCAAGCGAGGTCGTGGGCAGGTCGGTGGCGCCACGGGCCGCATAAAAGTTGCTGATGATGTTCAGGGGGCACTGCGCGCGCCGGTGTATTCGAAGGCGCCCGGCAAGGTTGGCATCAGCTCGCGCGTTGCGGCGAGCAGGTCGCCGGATACCTGGTTCCAGGCTGGGTTGTTACGGGTGAGCTTCATCCGTACGCCATTGCTGACCCATTCGATCCGACCCTCTGACGGGACCACGCTGAAGTGCGTGAGGTTGATCTTTTTATTACGCGCGAACGAAGCAAACGGCTCTTGCTTGAGCGTTTCGGTAAACCGCGCCAATGCCTGGCCGAAGGTAGAGTTGACCGGGATATTGTCGATGGTTGCGGCGGGTGGGGCGTTTGCCGGGTTGGCTTGCAGTGCAATCACTCTGTCCATGAGGGCGGCGGAGCACGAGCGTCTCAGTAAGTCGTCCGCCTCCTTTACCGAGTCGCCCGGTGCCGCGCGTGTCGATCGGCCACTGTTGGACGTTTCGCCGGGCCCAAGGCTGTCTACATTCTGCGGGTTTTGCCGCGCGAAGGCCGAGGCTGGAAAGCGACTCGCGGGAGATTGAGCTGTACGCATGCAGGTGTCTTCACTGTGAAGGGAGATTCACCTGTGTGGACAATGCATGCCGAGGGTTCCAATGGCGGTGCTGCGCTCGAACCTGTGAGAGGGGCGGTGCGACTTGCGCCGATAACCACGGAGTTATTTGTCAGATCAGGTTTTCACCGAAGCTGTGTAGACACCTATGGTTAACGCAAGCAAATCGCACCCCTCACATTTGAATCGCCCTACAACCGCAGATAACCCGTCAGTTACCTGAACGCGCTTTGTCCTTGCGCTCTTTGGAAGTTTCGGCAGGTTTAGGGGCTTTTTTCTGAGGCTGTTTGCGGGGGCTGTCGTCGGTGTGTTTGCTGTCGCTGTTGCCAGTGCTGGGGGCGCTGCTGGGACTGCTGGGGTAGTTGCCCGGCGGCAGTGCCGAACCGGCTGCGCTGTTGTTATCGCCGAATGCTGCAAGGACGGGGCCGGCGAGCAGCGCCGACAGGCAGACGGAAAGTGCGATCCTGCGGGACGTGGTGGTCTTCATGACGCGATCCCCTTATGTCATTGCACAAACCCCGGGCCCCTGGAGGGTGGCCCGCGGTCCGGCCGGCGGTTAGGCGGCCATCGGCTTGGTCATGGTTTTTTTATAGTCGGCCTTCATGGCCTCCATCGCGGCGCCGAGCTCTTCCAGCTGCGCCTTGCCCAGCAGCTTGCGGGCCTGGGGGAACATCTCGGTTTCCTCTTCTTCGATATGGTGCTCCAGCAGTTCCTTGACCACTTTCACACGCCCGGAAAATTCGGTGGTGGACGGCTCGGTCTGCTTCAGATCAGGCAGCACCAGGCTGTCGACGGTGCGGTGCTCTTCCTTGGCTTCGTGGTACATGATGTCCTGCTCTTTGCCACCCGCTTTGCGGAAGGCCGGGTAGAGAATTTCCTCTTCAAGCTTGGTGTGCAGGGTGATCTCCATTTCGAGCTTGGCCAGCAGCTCAGTACGCTTTTTCACGCCGCGCTCGGTGGATTCGCTCAGCTGGGTCAGCAGTGCCTTGACGCGTTCGTGGTCGGCTTTGAGCAGGTCGATGGCATTCATGGTGAAACCTCACGGATAGGATTCGGGCGCGTCGAAGTGCGCGCCTCGTCCGTCAGGCTGTTGCATCAGCCGTACCAACTTAGGCTTTTGCATAAAGATGTTTTTAATCAGCAAGTTAGACGACATCAACGAGAGGCGCGATCGTGCAGCTTGCATGGTCCGGCACCGGTTACCTTGCATTACGCCGCACCGAACCGAGAGGCGCGTGCGGGGTGCTGGAGGCACGCATAAAAATCCGATGGAACCCTGGGCGCAACCGGTTGACCTAAGCCTTAGACCTCAGGAGGTGAAACATGCAATTAGAATATGTCTGGATCGGGTTGGCGGTGGTTGTGCTGCTGTTGGAATTGTGGGCGATCAATGCCGTGCTGCGCAGCACCAGCGGCTGGGAAACCAAGGGGTTGTGGCTGATCATCCTGATCTTCGTGCCGTTGCTGGGGTTGATTGCGTGGGCAATGTTCGGGCCTAAGCGCGAGATGCCGCAGCAGGATAAACACTGAGCATCCGCTGTACAGCAAACAGGCGCCCCATGGGGCGCCTGTTTTTTTAACGATCCACTGATCAGCCGGCCAATGCCTTGGCAATCGCGTCGTTGAAGGCCGGCAGATCATCCGGCGTGCGCGAGGTGATCAGGGTCCAGCCATTGGCCGTGCATTGCTTGACCTGCTCATCCACCCAGCCTGCCGCACCGGCGTTTTCCAGGTCGATGCGCACGCTCTTGTAGGAGGTGAGGGTTTTACCTTTGATCACGCCCGCGTCGATCAGCGTCCACGGGCCGTGGCAGATGGCGGCGATGGTCTTGCCGGCGTCGGCAAAGTCCTTGATCAGTCGTAGCGCTGCCGCGTCCTGGCGCAGGGTGTCGGCGTTGACCGTGCCGCCGGGAATCACCAGCGCATCGAAATCCTGGCTGACCACATCCGACAGTTGCGCATCGGACTCTACGGTCTTGTCCTTTTCGGTGTCGCCTACAAATGTCTGGGTGGTGCCACCCTTGCTGGAGGCGTGAGTGACATTGGCGCCGAAACCGCGCAACGCTTCCAGCGGCTTGACCAGTTCGTCGCGTTCAATACCGGTATTGGAGGTGATGATAAGGATGTTCTTACCGTTGAGTGATGTACTCATGATCGCGTGTCTCCTGTCTGAGGGGCATCAATATCCGCACGTAAAAAGCCCCGCGCCGTATTCATGCGCAGGGCTGATCGCGCCCTTTATTTGGCGTATTTGCTTTGCAGCTCCTTGGCCATTTGCAGGTGTTTTTCCAGGGTCGGCAGCTTCTCGGTGGCGAAAGCTTTCAGCTCGGCATTGTCAGACGAGCTCGCCTCTTTCTTGAACAGCTCCACGGCTTCTTCATGGGCGTTCACCTGGTTATTGGCGTAGGCCTTGTCGAAGGACTCGTCACGCATTTCCAGGATGGCTTTCTTGGCCTTGTCCATCAGTGCGGCGTCGTCCGGCACTTCCAGGTCATGCTTTTTGGCCAGGGCCATCAGCTGCTGGTTGGCTTTGGTGTGATCATCCACCATGTGCTGGGCGAAGGTTTTGATGTCAGCCGAGCTGCTTTTCTGCAAGGCCAGTTTGCCGGCTTCGACTTCGGTGATACCGCTTTGCGCAGCGTTGTCCACGAAGTCGTTGGAGGTGGCGGCGAAGGCAACGGATATCGAACCGGCAACCAGCGCAAAAGTCAGGCCCATCTGTTTCATCAGCTTGGTAGTCATGGTGTCTCTCCTTGTGAATGACGAGTGTCGCTACCTGGGTGTTGAGCCGGCACGCACGCAAAAGGTTTAAATTTTTTTGCGCTTTTTTCACCAACGGTTTGGCTGGGCAATTTCCTTGAACTATCGAAATGCCCCAGGCTCTGCTGAATGAGTCCGGCGCGTGATGCCGGCTCTTCAATCTCAGGAGAATTCCCCATGACCGACCTTAAAAACGCCGACAAAACCCCCACCCCCGTCAGCTCCGAAGAGGCGCAGAAAGGTACGGACACTCCCGTCAAGGGACAGACCCTGGAGCGCCCCAATCCCAACACCGAAAAGGTCGACAAGGTGCTCACACCCACCTCCATCAAGGACACCGAGCGCCAGACCGATGCGATCAATGAGCAGGCCGCCAAGGCTGAGCGCAAATTGGGCCACTGAGCATGGCCAAAGCGATCAGCGCGGCCGAGCTGGGCATCGACCTCAAGCCCGAGGATGACGCCAGCCTGTTCAAGTGGTTTGTCGCCAGCTTTCTGATGGGCAAGCGAATCCAGGCGCCCATTGCGGCGCAGGCGTACAAGGTGATCGTCGAGGAGCACGGGCGTGACACGCCGCGCAAGTTGCAGCACTGCACGTCGCGCGAGCTGGTGTCGATGCTTGGGCGTGCCCACTACGTGCGATATGACGAGAGCACGGCCCAGCGCCTGCTGGACCTGAGCGCCAAGCTCAACGCCGAGTACGCCGGCAGGATCACGCATATCCGCCGTGCCAGCGCTGACCGCCATGGGTTCGAAAAGCGCTTGGGCGAGTTCGAGGGCGTAGGGCCCAAGACCATTGAAATCTTTATGCGCGACGCCGCCAAGGTGCTGTTTTGACGGCGCCGTTGTACATCGGCTGCGCCGGCTGGAGCCTGCCGCGCGAACAGTGGCCGGCGTTTGCCGCCCAAGGCACACATTTACAACGCTATGCCTCGCGCTTCAATGCGGTGGAAATCAACAGTTCGTTTTACCGCGCACACCTGCCCGCGACCTACGCGCGCTGGGCGCAGTCCGTGTCGCCTACGTTTCGGTTTGCGGTGAAAGTACCCAAGCTCATCACCCATCAGCTGCGCCTTGCGCACTGCGAAACCGCGCTGGACGAATTCCTCGCGCAGTGCCAGCGACTGGGCGACACGTTGGGCTGTCTGTTGGTGCAATTGCCGCCGTCGCTGGCGTACGAGCCGGTGACGGCCGCGGTGTTTTTTCGTGCCCTGCGTCAACGCTATCTCGGCGCGGTGGTGCTGGAACCTCGCCATTGCAGTTGGCTTGAAGCCGAGGGGTTGCTGCAGGACCTGCACATCGCTCGGGTCGCCGCCGACCCGCTGGTACTGGAAGGGGGCGAGGCGCCCGGCGGCTGGCAGGGTGTGCGCTACTGGCGCCTGCACGGCTCGCCACGCATCTACCACAGCGCATATGGACCCGAACGGGTGCGCGCGTATGCGCAACGTCTGGCTCAGTCCATCGAGGACGGTATTCCCACGTGGTGCATCTTCGATAACACCGCCAGTGGCCACGCGCTGGATGATGCCTTGTACTTGCTTGAGCAAGAGCGGGCAGGGTTCAGCGCGCTATGACTGGCGGTTAGTCGCTGTTTATTGCCAATCGTTCTATAGACCTGTCAGATCTGACAGTAGGCACTTTGGCTACGGTGGATATAGTTATAGGTGTACACCTACTCAGCCAGGAGAATGGCCATGACTAAATCCGAGTTGAAGCAGTTTTTACAAGTCAATATCGACCGAAAAGCCAACATCATCCTCGACGAGCGTGTGCGGTATGACGACGCAGCTATCGGCGAGTTGAAAATTTACGCCTGTCTGCGGCGCATCCTGAATAAGAACGCAACCCTTGAGGACATTGGCGTGTTGCATGCCGTCGACAAACTACTGCATGCGACCGGCGTACTGGGCCCCAAAGAAACGCTCGGCTCCAAGGTCACCCAGTGAGGATATTTAAATGAGTGACATCGAACAGCGTGTAAAAAAAATCGTTGCCGAACAGCTGGGCATCGCAGCAGCCGACGTCAAGAACGACAGTTCATTCGTGGACGATCTGGGGGCCGACTCACTGGACACGGTGGAACTGGTGATGGCTTTGGAGGATGAGTTTGAAATGGAAATTCCAGACGAGGAGGCCGAGAAAATCACCACGGTTCAACTGGCCATCGATTATGCGACGTCACACGTTAAGCCATAGGACAAACCCGCACCACTGCGGTGGCTAGGCATCCCCGTGCAGCGCCTCCAGCTGGGGTTGCGTATATGCCTCGATATTCGACGCATGCGACTCGGTGATCAGGCTGCGCAATCGCAGTGGCGAGGGTTTTGCTGGCAAGCCCCTTTGCCGAAGTGCCATACCGCACAAAAAAATCGTAAAAAAATAAAAAGAGTTGTCCACGAAAACCGTGGGTATCTCTGTGGATAACTTTGCCGGACCCCGGCGGGGTTGGCGATTTCGCCGAAGGTCATTATTTGATCAACCGGTGGTTTGGCCCAGCATGGCCAGGGTTTGCGCTTGACAGGCCTGTTCGAACCCAGTGCCGAAAAGCGCTCAAGAGTCGCCGTCACGGCTTGTGGAGTGGGTAATGGCCTGCGTCGGCATCTTCGATTGCATCAGGTGATCAAGGGCCTCACGGTATGTGCGGCCGGCCAGGCTCATGCTGTTGTTATGGCTGGCACCCGGCACCAGCAACAGGCGCTTGGGTTGCTGAGCGGCGGCGAACAATTGCTCGCTGAAGCGCGGCGGTACATAGCGGTCGTCCAGGCCGTGCACCACCAGCAGCGGCATGCGAATGTCGGCGATCTTGTCGATGGAGTCGAACTTCTGCGACAGCAGCCAGCGCACCGGCAACGACGTATCGGCGACGGCCGTAGCCACATCGGCCAGGGAGGTGAAGGTCGATTCGATCACCAGCCCGCGTACCGGCACGGGTGATTGCCGGCCCAGTTCCGCCGCCAGGTCGATGGCCACCGCGCCGCCAAGCGAGTGTCCGTAGATCAGGCGTTTGCGTGGATCGGGTTGCAGCACCTGGAAGCGTTCCCAGGCGATGCGTGCGTCCTCATATACCGTGGTTTCGGACGGCAGGTCGCCGTGACTTTGGCCAAAGCCCCGGTAGTCGATGGCCAGCACCGAAAAACCCAGGGCATGCAATTGCTCGATGCGAAACAGTTGCCCGGTCAGGTTCCAGCGCACGCCGTGCAGGTAGAGGATCGCCGGCGCGTCCTTGCTGGCCGCCGGGTACCACCAGGCGTGAATGTTCTGCCCCGCTTTGAAGCTGGCCGGCTTGAGTTCGAATTCCTGCACCGCCTTGGGCAGGCCGCTGTACCAACTGGCGGTGCCCGGCTCGATGCGAAACACCAGCTCGCGCTCCTTGTGTTGCAGCAGACTGCAGCCCACCGGCAGGCCCACGATCAATAACGCCATGCACAGCAGGGGAAACCAGCGCAGGCCCAGGCGAGACAGCAAACGAGACGACATGAACGTTCCAGGTCAACGGATCAAGCAGGGTTTTTACCAGATGCGCCGCACCGGCAGGAACTATTTCGACCATCGTAGGCCGGCTTGACGCTGGCGACAGCTGCGGGACATGCTCCTGCTCTTTTGAGCAAAGGCCCGATCATGGACAGCAGCCCCGTACGCATCACCGCCGAAGAAACGCTCTCGGACAACTGGTACAACCTCAAGAAATACAGCTTCGACCTGCGCCGTCGCGATGGCAGCTGGCAGGCCCAGACACGCGAGGTGTATGACCGTGGCAATGGCGCGACCATCCTGCTGTACAACCGTGCGCAACGCACCGTGTTGCTGATCCGCCAGTTTCGCATGCCCACATTCGTTAATGACTACCATGGCTACCTGATCGAAACAGCGGCCGGCCTGCTCGACAATGCCAGTCCCGAAGAACGCATCCGCCTGGAAGCCGAGGAGGAAACCGGCTACCGCGTCGGGCATGTCGAGAAGGTGTACGCGGCATTCATGAGCCCCGGCTCGGTGACCGAGCGCATCCACTTTTTCATCGGCGAATACCAACCCGCCGACCAGGTCGGCCAGGGCGGTGGCCTGGAAGAAGAGGGCGAAGACATCGAAGTGCTGGAGCTGGGTTTCGAACACGCATTGGCGATGGTGCAAAGCGGCGAGATCGTGGATGGCAAGACCATCATGCTGCTGCAGCACCTAGAGTTGCGGATGTTGAAAGAAGGCTGGTAGGCCACTTCATCCACACAGCACGTATATCCAATTTTCCCAAGCCCGCCCCCGGCAAACTCCCCTCATCGCTGAAATCTCGAAGCAGAGGGGCACGCCATGGAACCAGCACCCAAGACAGGGCCCGACGAAATCGTCACCCTGGTGGTCAAACACCGCATCAAACCCGGCCTTGAGGCGGACTACGAAGCCTGGCTGCGGCGCATCGTGCGCATTGCCGGCGAACGGCCCGGGCACCTGGGCGTCGACGTGGTACGCGGCAAGCAGGACGGCCTCGCGCTGTTTACCTGCGTGCTGCGCTACCGCTCCACCGATGACCTGGAACGCTGGCTCGACTCCCCCCAACGCAAGGCCCTGATTGACGAAGCCGCACCGATGCTGGCCGATGGCGACCAGACCGAAATCGGCGCCGCCAATGAATTCTGGTTCACCCCGCTGGCCGACAGCGCCGCCAAGCCACCGCGCTGGAAGCAGGCCGTGGTGACGCTTTGCGTCATCCTGCCGCTGACCTTGCTGGTGCCGATCGTCTGGGGCCCGGTGCTGCGCCTGCATCCTTTGCTCTCCAACTATGTGGTGTCCACGTTCCTGGTCACCGTGACCATCGTGGTACTGGTGGTGTACCTGCTGATGCCGGCCGCCACACGCCTGTTCGCTCCCTGGCTCGAAGCCTCTGTAAAGGAAACCCTATGAACGCCGATCTGATCCTGTTCAATGGCCAGTTCCACACCGTGGACCGTGAAAACCCGCGTGCGACCGCCGTCGCCATTCACCAGGGGCGCTTTGTCGTCGTCGGCACCGACGGTGAAGCCCTGGCGCTGCGCGGCAGCGCAACGCAGGTTATCGACCTCAAGGGGCGCACGGTCATCCCCGGCCTCAACGACTCGCACCTGCACCTGATCCGTGGCGGCCTGAACTACAACCTCGAACTGCGCTGGGAAGGCGTGCCGTCCCTGGCCGATGCCCTGCGCATGCTCAAGGACCAGGCCGACCGCACCCCGACGCCGCAGTGGGTGCGGGTGGTGGGCGGCTGGAACGAATTCCAGTTCGCCGAAAAACGCATGCCGACCCTGGAAGAACTCAACCAGGCCGCGCCGGACACCCCGGTGTTCGTGCTGCACCTGTACGACCGCGCCTTGCTCAACCGAGCGGCTCTGCGCGTGGCTGGCTACACCAAGGACACGCCGAACCCGCCGGGTGGCGAGATCGTGCGCGACAGCAATGGCAACCCAACCGGCATGCTGGTGGCGCGGCCCAATGCGATGATCCTGTATTCGACCCTGGCCAAAGGCCCGAAACTGCCGTTGGAATACCAGGTCAATTCGACTCGCCAGTTCATGCGCGAACTCAATCGCCTGGGCCTGACCAGCGCCATCGATGCCGGCGGCGGTTTCCAGAACTATCCCGATGACTACGCCGTGATCGAGCAATTGGCCAAGGACCAGCAGCTGACGGTGCGCATCGCCTACAACCTGTTCACCCAAAAGCCCAAGGAAGAACTCAGCGACTTCAAGAACTGGACCGGCAGCGTCACCCTGCATCAGGGCGATGACTACCTGCGCCACAACGGTGCCGGTGAAATGCTGGTGTTCTCCGCAGCCGACTTCGAAGACTTCCTCGAACCGCGCCCCGACCTGCCGCTGACCATGGAGCAGGAACTGGAACCGGTGGTGCGTCACCTGGTGGAGCAGCGCTGGCCGTTTCGCCTGCACGCCACCTACGACGAATCGATCTCGCGCATGCTCGACGTGTTCGAGAAGGTCAACCGCGATATTCCGTTCAATGGCCTGCCGTGGTTCTTCGACCACGCCGAGACCATCACCCCGAAAAACATCGAACGCGTACGCGCCCTGGGCGGCGGTATCGCGATCCAGGACCGCATGGCGTTCCAAGGCGAATATTTCGTGGAGCGCTACGGCGCCAAAGCGGCCGAAGCCACGCCGCCGATCAAGCGCATGCTGGCCGAAGGCGTACCGGTAGGGGCCGGCACCGATGCCACGCGGGTCTCGAGTTACAACCCGTGGACCTCGCTGTACTGGATGGTCAGCGGTCGCACCGTCGGCGGCCTGGAACTGCACGCCGAAGGTCTGCCGCGTCTCACCGCGCTGGAACTGTTTACCCATGGCAGCGCCTGGTTCTCCTCGGAGCAGGGCAAGAAGGGCCAGATCAAGGTCGGCCAATTGGCGGACGTCGCCGCGCTGTCGGCGGATTTTTTCAGCGTCGATGAAGAAGCCATCAAGTGGATCGAGTCGGTGTTGACCGTGGTCGGCGGCAAGGTGGTGTATGGCGCCGGCGACTTCGAAGATTACGCACCGCCGCGCGTGCCGGTGCTGCCGGACTGGTCGCCGGTGGTCAAGGTGCCGGGGCACTGGCGCCCCATCTCGCCGTTGCAGGCCCAGGTTCATCAATGCAGCGGCCCGTGCGGCGTGCATGCCCACAGCCATGAAAAGGCGCGCCTTTCCAGTGTGCCGGTCAGCGACTTCCAGGGTTTCTGGGGCGCGTTCGGCTGCTCGTGCTTTGCCTTCTAATCCCAACCCAAGGAGTTAACCCATGACGTACAAGCGCTTGAACAAAGATGACGCAGTGGTGCTGTTGGTGGATCACCAGACCGGCCTGATTTCCCTGGTGCAGGATTTCTCCCCCAACGAGTTCAAGAACAACGTGCTGGCCCTGGCCGATGTCGCCAAGTTCTTCAACCTGCCGACCATCCTCACCACCAGCTTCGAAAGCGGCCCCAACGGCCCGCTGGTGCCGGAGCTCAAGGCACTGTTCCCGGACGCGCCGTACATCGCCCGGCCTGGCCAGATCAACGCCTGGGACAATGAAGACTTCGTCAAGGCCGTCAAGGCGACCGGTCGCAAGCAGATCATCATTGCCGGTGTGGTGACGGATGTGTGCGTAGCGTTCCCGACCCTGTGCGCCCTCGACGAAGGCTTCGACGTGTTCGTGGTCACCGACGCGTCCGGCACCTTCAACGAAACCGTGCAACAGGCCGCCTGGGCACGCATGACCGCCGCCGGCGCGCAACTGGTCAACTGGTTCGCCGTGGCCTGCGAGCTGCAGGTTGACTGGCGCAACGACATGGAAGGCCTGGCCAACCTGCTGTCGCCGCGTATCCCCAATTACCGCAACCTGATGAACAGCTACTCGGCGTTCACGGCCAAGTAAGCGGTTTTCAAGTCTGTAGGTCATCAATGTGGGAGGGGGCTTACCCCCTCCCACATTTTATTTGTGGTGTTGCGACCGTCCGGTTATAAAACCCTTCAAATGTCCACCGAGAAGCGACAATGAACCCCTTCGAAGACATGCGCCTGTTCTGCCAGGTCATGGAATCCGGCAGCTTTACCGCCGCCGCCGAGCAACTGGGCCTGTCCAAGCAGTTTGTCAGCCGTCGCCTGATCCAGCTGGAAGACCGACTGGGCGTGCGCTTGCTCAATCGCTCCACGCGCCGCCTGGATGTCACGCCCCTGGGGCAGAGCTATTACGAATCCGCCTTGCGCCTGCTCGGTGAAGTCGAGCAGGTCGAACAGGGCATCGCCGGGCAAAACAGCGAGCCGCGCGGGACCATTCGCCTCAGCGCGCCGTTGTCGTTTGCCATTGCCCACCTGGGTTGCCTGTTGCCATTGTTCCTGCAGCGTTATCCGCAGGTCACGGTGGAGGTGGACCTCAGCGACCGTCCCGTGGACCTGATCGGCGAGGGCTACGACCTGGTGCTGCGCATCGGCACCCTGGAAGACTCCACATTGATCGCGCGGCGCATCGCCAGTGTCGCGCGGGTCTATTGCGCCAGCCCGGATTACCTGGCGCTGCGCGGCACGCCGCTGAAACCCGAAGACCTGGTCGACCACGACTGCCTGCCCTACGGCCACGGCCGCCAAGTGCAATGGCGCTTCAAAGGCAAGGTGCAGGCGCTGAGTGTCAGCGGGCGCATGCGCGTGAACAACGGCGATTTACTGCGCGACACCGCGATTGCCGGGTTAGGCGTCACCTACCTGCCCACTTTTATCGTCGCCGAGGCCCTGCAGGACGGGCGGCTGGTCACCGTCCTGGATGCGTTCGCCCCCGAGGCCTTGACGCTCTCGGCGGTGTATCCGCAGCACCGGCAAAGCTCACGGCCGGTCCAGGCGCTGGTGGAGTTTTTGCGCGAGCGCCTGGCTAGCGGCTGTTGAACAACTGACGGATCAGGCTCGGCGTGCTGCCGGTCCAGCGCTTGAAGGCGCGGCGGAAATTGGCCGCGTCGTTGAAGTTCAGATACGCCGCCACCTCATCGTTGCTATAACCCTTGACCTGATACAGGTGCAAGGCCACCTGTTTGCGCACGCGGTCGACCTGTTCCTGAAAACCGGTGGCGTGTTTGTGCAGTTTGCGCTTGAGGGTCGCCGGGCTCATGGCGAACGCCTGCGCCGCCTGTTCCAGGTTGGGCGGCTGGCGCACCTGATCGCGTAGATAATCGTAGAGGCAGTCGAGAAAACTGTCGGCGAAGCCCAGCTGGTCGATCTGTGCGCGGGCCTGTTGACGCGCAACCTGAGCGGCGGTGGCCGAGGCGCCGGGCCAGGCCTGCGCCAGGTACTCGCGGGGGATGCACAGCATGTCCAGGGGGCGTGCGAAGCGGGTGTCTTCGCCCAGGTGCACCCAATACTGCTCGACGTAGCGCGGCTCGTCGTGGCTCAAACTGCAGGCCCAGGGCAGGCGCTGGCCGCTGAGCCATTGGCTCATGGCAACCAGCGAAGTCATGCTGGCCTCGAGCAGAAAGCGCCAGTGCTCGCCCGCCCCGCAACTGTCCTGCCAGTACAGGTAGGCATGGTGTTCGTCCAACTCCAGATGCAGCGCTACCAGCGGGCTGAGCAGCACCTGCAACTGGATCAGTACCTCCAGCGCCTGGTGCAGGTTCTGCGCATGGCCCAGGGCGTGGCTGGCGGCGCCGTAGTAACCGGGCAACAGGCGTTGGCCGAACAGAAAACTGCTGTCGTCGGCGTCGAGCAACCTGCGGCTGTTGCCGATCAATCCCAGAAATTGCTGCGGGCTCAAACGCGCGTTGCCGGCCAGGATGTCTTCGTGGAACAAGCCGGTGCCGCGCAGCAGGCGATGGCTGTCGATGTCCCGCGACAAAGCCAGGTCGATCAGCGTGGCGGGTTGATAGTGCCCAGGGATGAAGCGGCTGTCGCTTTCATACCAGCGTGTTTTGATCGCCATGTCAGGCACTTTTCGCCAGGGGTTGCTTGGCCTTGGCCAAGGCCAGGTTAAGGCGTTTGAGCAGGTCGTGGGGCGGCTCGTCCAGGGCCATCACCACCGCCGTGGAGGCCGCCAGCTGCAGGCGCTCGCCCTGTTGGCGGGTCTTGTGGGCCAGGCCACGCACCGCTTGCTGCAATTCCAGGGCAATGTCCTTGGCCTGGCGCTCGCCGGTATTGGGCAGCAGCACCACAAAGCGGTCGCCGGCCAGTCGGCACAGCAGGTCCTGGCGACGCAGGTTGAGCAACAGCAACTGGCTGAGGGCCTGCAACACCGCATCGCCTTCGGCATGCCCATAGGCCTGGTTGATGGCCGCGAAGTTATCCAGGTCCAGGGCCAGCAGCGACAGCGGTTGGACCTGCTCGCGGCTGTCCTGCAGGCTCTCGGCCAACTGACGCTTGAGGTAGTCGGCACCGCCCAGGGGCGTGAGCTTGTCGAACAGCCGATGTTCGCGGAACACCCGCTCGCGTTTCTCCATTTGTGCGCTGATCGCCAGTTGCTCGCGGTGCCAGTGGTAGATGCCGAGGGTCAGCAGGATCATGCCGACCGGCATCGGCCCGGACTCCAGCCAATGGTCCCAGGTGACGCTGTCGGGCAAGCGGATAAATTCGTCCAGACTGTCGATCCACCAGGAAAAGAAGATGCACGACAGGCCCAGTACCAGGTAATTGGTGACCCGTCCGGCGGGGCGGCTTTTCAGCACCAGGCCCAGCCACACCAGCGCCAGCAGGGCCGAGCCGCCTTCGCCGACGATATCCAGCCATTCCCATTCGCTGACGCTTTTGAGCTCGCCACAGGCCAGGTGCAGCATCAGCCCCAGGTTGGCGGCAAGCAGCAGCAGGGCGAGTTTCCAGCGGTGGGGTTTGAGCACGGAGAACATGGCCGCGAGTCCTTGGGCAAAGAAGCGAAGGGCGCCAGCACAGCAGATGGATGTGACGGTTGGATGACAACGGGGAAAGGTCGAATCAGCTCACCACAAACACGCTGCGCCACAAAAAGCGGGCTTGTTGTGGTGAGCGGGCTTGCCCCGCGCTGGGCTGCGAAGCGGCCCCAAATCCAGGCGCCTCGGTGTATCAGCTAAAACCACATCGCGTGGAATGGGGCCGCTTCGCAGCCCAGCGCAGGGCAAGCCTGCTCACCACAACAAACTCATTTTCTCATGCTATGTAGATACCAATTCCCCTGATGGCGGTGGGGCAGCTGGCATATCTGTCGGCTGCTAGACAGCCATCGGGGGCAAGCCTCCTCCCACAGCGGAGATTTGCAGGTCATATCAGCTCATTTCATCTCAGTTCATGGCTGAAAGCCGCGGTTTACAGGGCTTTACGCGGATCGCTGTCACAGAACCGTCATCCCCCACCCCTAGCGTGCCCTCCCAGTTGCCGGGCCCTTTGCCTGGCGCCGAACGGATTCTTGGGGAGGATTGCATGTACAAGCGCACCGGGCTCGTCAGCTTCACGCTTACTGCCTTGGCCCTGGCGATAGCCAGCGAGCGGCTCTATGCGGCTGACGCGGCCGCCACCGAGCATGTCGACGTGGTCGGCCAGGCCGCCGCCATCAGCCAGGCGCTCAAGGAGCAGCGTAGCGCCGACAGCATCAAGAGCGTGGTGCACGCCGACGGCGTGGCCCAGTTGCCGGACGAGAACGTCGCCGAAGCGGCGCAGCGTCTGCCTGGCGTCAGTGTAGAGCGCGACCAGGGCGAAGGGCGCTTCGTCAGCGTGCGCGGCCTGGGCCCGGACCTCAACAGCGTGACCATCAACGGCACGTTGGTGCCATCCCCGGAAAGCGCCCGCCGCGCCGTGGCCCTGGACGTGTTGCCATCGGAGCTGGTGCAGTCGCTGTCGGTAATCAAGACCCTCACCCCGGACATGGACGCCAATTCCCTGGGCGGCACCGTCGACGTACAAAGCCTGTCGGCCTTCGATCACAAGGGCCTGTTCTACACCGGCAGCAGCGAAGCCAGCTACGACAAGAACACCCGTCAGACCAGCCCCAAATTCTCCGGGGCCGCCAGTAACCGCTTCAGCCTCGGCGATGGCATCGACAACTTCGGCGTGGCCGCGGCGCTGAGCTGGCAGAAGCGTGATTTCGGCTCGGACAACGTCGAGACCGGTGGCGCCTGGGACTTCACCGACGGTGCGCGGCTCAACGAGTTCGAGCAGCGCGACTACGACATCAGCCGCGAACGCGCCGGCGGTGGCCTTAACTTCGACTACAAGCCCGATGACCTGAGCAGCTACTACCTGCGCACCCTCTATAGCCGCTATACGGACACCGAAACCCGCAACTCCACCAGCCTGGAATTTGCCGACCCACAGGCGCCGGGCCAGCTGGGCGAAGCCGAGGGCAAACGCAAGCTCAAGAACCGCGAAGAGACCCAGGAGATCCAGTCCTACGTGTTCGGCGGCGAACGCATGCTCGGCCTGTGGACTCTCAGCGGCCAGGCCGGCTACAGCCAGTCCAGCGAAGACAGCCCGGCGCACATTGCCGGCGCCACCTTCGACGGCGGCGACTTCGCCGACAGCGGTTTCTACGACAAAGACAAACCGCGCCCGATCATCGGCAGCGCGTTCTACGACCCGGCCAACTTCACCCTCGACAAAGTCGACTGGGAAAAACAGAACACCAAAGACACCGAGAAAAACCTGCGCCTGGACCTGGCCCGCGACTACGACCTGAGCGGCTACGCGTCCCAGGTCAAATTCGGCGGCAAGGTCAGCCGGCGCAACAAGGACAACGACCTGCAAGCCTGGGTCTACAAGGATTTCGACAGCCTGGGCTTTACCGACCAGCAGCTCAACCTGACGCAGTTCCAGAAGGGCAACGTCGACTATCGCCTGGGCAACTACGGCCCTGGCATCAGCGCCAGCGGCATCAAGCAGTTGATCGGCGGCCTCAACCGCGCGGACTTCTACGACGAGACCGAATCACGGGTCAACGACTTCACCCTGCGTGAAGACATCAACGCAGGCTACCTGATGAACACGATCGATATCGACGACTGGCGCTTTATCGCCGGCCTGCGCTACGAAGGCACCGAGTTCGAAGCCAAGGGCACCGGCGCCACCGACGGGCAATTCACCGCCACCGACACTCGGCGCCGCTATCATCACTGGCTGCCGGGCCTGCACGCGCGCTATCAGATCGACAAGAACACCCAGGTGCGCGCGGCCTGGACCAAATCCGTGGTGCGCGCGACCTTCGGCCAACTGGCGCCGGGGTTTGTGATCGACGATGACGAAGCCACCTTCGGCAACCCGGACCTCAAACCCCTGGAGTCGAGCAACCTGGACCTGGGCATCGAGCATTTCATGGGGCGTGCCGGCACCGTCTCGGCGTTCGTGTTCTACAAGGACATCCAGAACTTCGTCTACAACACCGACCTGGCCGGCAGCGGGGCCTGGGCCAACTTCGCCGAGGCCCACACCTACGCCAATGGCGACAGCGCCAAGCTGTATGGCCTGGAGCTGGCCTACTCGCAGAAATTCGACTGGCTGCCCGCGCCGTGGAACGGCCTGCTGGTGGGCGCCAACAGCACGTTCAGCCGCTCCAGCGCGGACATCGAAGGTTTCGACGCTGCCAGCGGCACTAATCGCAAACGCAACATCAGCCTGCCCAGCCAGTCGGACACCGTCGGCAACCTGATGCTTGGTTGGGAAGACGACAAGCTCAGCCTGCGCCTGTCGGCCAACTATAAATCGGCCTACCTGTATGAGCTGGCGTCGATCAACGACAAGGCCCACGACCTGCATGTCGACGCGCAGACCTTCGTCGATTTCAGCGCGCGCTATTCCCTCAGCAAGAACCTGCAAGTCAGCTTCGAGGCCCAGAACCTGACCGATGAGTCGTACTTCGTCTACACCGGCCACCGCGGCTACAACGGCCAGTACGAAGAGTACGGCCCCACCTACAAAGTGGGCCTGACCTTCACGCATTTCTAACTCACTCAATTCCAATGTGGGAGGGGGCTTGCCCCCGATGAGGGCCTGGCAATTGACGCATCAGTAGCTGACCCACTGAAGCCCTCAAGCCCACAGCGTTCTGCATTTTTGTCGAAGGATTTGTTCGTTCATGAGAATTTCCAAGCTGTACCTGCTGATCGCCCTGGCCACCTGCGGCCATGTCTCTGCCGCCGACCTGGCCCTGACCCCCTGGGCACCCAGTCTGAAGGCCGAAGCCGTGGCCTTCCTGCCCAATGGTCAGACGCGCCTCACCGCCAGCCCGCGTGACGGTCTGCAGATGCTCGACAGCCAGGGCGCCGAACTGGCGCGTTTCAACGGTCACTTCAGCAGCCTCGATACACGTGCCACCGGCACCCAGGCAGTGGTCGCCAGCCTCGACAACGACCGCCAGCAGGCACTGCTGGTCAACCTCGATACCGCCGCCAAAACTTGGAGCCAGCCGCTGTACCTGCCGCCTCGCGACTTCCCTGTGAACGGTCTTTGCCTGTATCGCGACGCGGCAGCCAACCTGTTTGTGTTCCTGGTCGGGGAGGAGGGCAAGGGCGAGCAGTGGCTGGTAGGCAACGGCTCGACACTGCTTGCTGAAGCCCGCCGTGTGCGTGGGGTGCCGCTGCCGCCATCGGCGCAGTTCTGCCAGGTGGACGACGCCACGCAGCAACTGGTGGTGAACGAAGAAAACGTCGGGTGGTGGGCCTACCCGGCGCATCCCGAGGCAGCGGTCAAACGCACGCCGGTGGCGCTGTTCGATGATCCCAAGCGTGAAGCCGGGGCCATGGCGCTCGTGCCGGGGGGGATGGTTGCGCTGGACCCGAAAACCGCGCAACTGCATCTGTTCCAGCACACCGGCACGCGCTGGGTGGAGCAACCGAGCCTGCGCCTGCCCGGCCTCAAGGAGCCTGAGCAACTGGCAATCAACGGTCGGCAATTGCTGGCACGTGATGACGACAACGGCCAGCTGTACCAAGGCACCCTCGACTGGCAGGCCAAACCCGTGCCGGTCGCGCCGGTACTGCCGGAGGTCGCCGCGCTGCGCCAGAGCGAACCGGTGGGGCGCCAGGGCGATGCGGCGGATGACCCGGCGATCTGGGTTCACCCCGAGCACCCAGGGCAGAGCCGCGTTCTGGGCACCAACAAAAAACAGGGCCTGCTGGCCTACGATCTCGACGGCAAGTTGCTGCAGGAGCTGGCGGTGGGGCGTTTGAACAACGTCGACGTGCGCCCGCGTTTCAAGCTCGGCCGGCAAACGGTTGACCTGGCCGTGGCGAGTAATCGCGATCGCAACAGCCTGAGCCTGTTCAGCATCGACCGGCAGACCGGCGAGTTGCGCGAGGCCGGTGAGGTGCCGACGCCGCTCAAGGAGATCTACGGCATGTGCCTGTTCCAGCCTGCCGGCGGTGAGCTTTATGCGATTGCCAACGGCAAGGACGGCACCTTCCTGCAATACCGCCTCAGCGCCCCGGACGGTCACGTGCAGGGCGAGTTGGTGCGCCAGTTCAAGGTCGACAGCCAACCTGAAGGCTGCGTCGCCGACGATCAGCGCCAGCGTTTGTTTATCGGCGAGGAAGACGTAGGCGTGTGGGCCGTGGATGCCCGCGCCGATCAACCGGCGACATTGACCAGTGTGATCAAGGTCGGCGCGCACCTGCAGGCGGACGTCGAGGGCCTGGCGCTGTACCAGAGCGCGCAGCATGACTACCTGGTGATCTCCAGCCAGGGCAATGACAGCTACCTGGTGCTGGATGCCGAACCGCCGTTCGCCAGTCGCGGTGCCTTCCGGGTCGGCCTGAATGCCGCTGCCGGTATCGATGGCGCGTCGGAAACCGATGGCCTGGAAGCGACTGCCGTCAACCTCGGCGGGCCGTGGAGCCAGGGCATGCTGGTGGTGCAGGACGGGCGCAAGCGCATGCCTGAGCAAACCCAGAACTTCAAGTTTGTGCCCTGGGCCGATGTGACCCGCACGTTGAAACTGCCCTGAGCTGTCATCAGCCAGTCATGACTTTTTAATCACTGCACGTTAAACCGATAGAGGACATTCACCATGCACGCGACGATGGAACATATGACGATCTGGGGCCTGATCAGTGACGCCAGCCTGTTGGTCAAGGCGGTGATGATTACTTTGCTGCTGGCCTCGTTGTGCAGCTGGTACCTGATTATTCAGCGCGGCACGGTGCTGCGGCGTCTGGAGCGGCAGTTGAACGGGTTTGTGCAACGCTTTCGCGCGGCGCCGGATTTGCCGGGGCTTTACCGCGACACCCTGCAGGCGGGCGAGGGTGGAGTGGCGCCGATCTTCATCGCTGGGGTCCAGGAATACCAGCACCTGCACAGCCATGATCCGGCAGTGCTCGAAGGCGTGGAGCGGGCCTTGCAGGTGGCGATCACCGCGCAGGAAATCGAACTGGAAAAGGGCTTGCAGTTCCTGGCCACCGTGGGCTCGGTGAGCCCGTATATCGGCTTGTTCGGCACCGTGTGGGGCATCATGAATTCGTTCCTGGGCTTGTCCCAGGTGCAGCAGGCCACGCTGTCCACGGTGGCACCGGGGATTGCCGAGGCGTTGATCGCCACGGCCATCGGCCTGTTTGCGGCGATTCCGGCGGTGATTGCCTATAACCGTTTTTCGGCGCGCAGCCAGACCTTGCTCACCCGCTATTACGCCTTTGGCAACGAGCTGCAAGTGCGGTTGCATCGCACCTTGCGCGGTACGCCAATCAACCTGGCCGTGGCCGCCTGAGCAGGAGCACTCCGATGTTAGTCAGGCCACAACGCAAGCACGGGCCCAAGGCCGAAATGAACGTGGTGCCGTATATCGACGTGATGCTGGTGCTGCTGGTGATCTTTATGGTCACCGCGCCGATGCTGACCCAGGGCGTGAAGATCGAACTGCCCAAGGTCGCCGCCGAGGCGCTGGCCACCGACACCCGCCAGCAAATCCTCACCTTGTCGGTGCAGGCCGACGGCGGCTACTACTGGAACCTCGGCGAGGAACTGGACACCCGGCACCAGACCGACAGCGCAGTGAGCCTGGAAGAAATGGGCGCCAAGGTCGCGCAGGTGGTGGCGGCGCGCAGTGACACCCAGGTGTATATCCGTGCCGACGACAATGCCGGTTATGGCCGTGTGGTGGCTGCCATGGCGGTGTTGCAGAAGGGCGGTGTCAGTAACCTGGGGCTGGTGACCGAGGCCCCGCAATGACGGCGATGAATATGCACAGTCCAACCTTGCCGATGGCTCCCGCGGCGCCTTCGGGCTTCTGGCGCAATAGCCTGGCCGCCGGTTTGGCGGTGGCCTTGCACGTAATCGTGCTGGTGCTGTTGATGCTGGGCTGGGCGCCACAACCGCCCACGCCGGAGGCCCCGAGCGTGATGCACACCCAACTGGTGATGCTGCCCCCGGCGCCGGTCCCAGTACCGGCCCCCGAACCGGTTGCGGTAACGCCGCCAGCGCCGGAACCGGTGGTACTGCCAACGCCGGTCAAACCCGCAGTCGATCCTCGTGTGCAAGCACAAAAGTTCGAAAAAGCCGCCCTGGCGCGCAAGCGTGTCGAAGAAAAGAAAGCAGAGCAGCAACAACAGCAGCGCTTGGCCAGCGAACAGCGCGAGCGTGAACAGGAACAGCAACGCCAGGCCCAACAACGCCAGGCCGCCGAAACAGCCCGCGCCGCCGTACCTGCTTCGGCTCCGGCGTTCGACAGCCGCCAATACATGCCATTGAGCAAGGAAGCCCCGGAATACCCCGAACGGGCCCTGGACAAAAACATCGAGGGCGACTGCTCGGTGGAGTACACCGTCAACCCCCAGGGCCGCGTGGAAAACCCCAAGGTACTGGACGGCTGCCACCCGTTGTTTATCCGCCCATCATTGGCGGCGGCCAACACCTTCCGCTACCAGCCGAGGATCGTTGATGGCAAGGCCGTGGCCGTGCCGGAGGTGCGCAATACCTTTCACTACCGCATCAAATGACCGACCGGGCCTTGCGCCAGTCCTAAGACCAGCGGTAACCCAAGGTGGGATGGGGCTTGGCCGATAGCGGTGGGTCAGCAACACAGGTATCGACTGAGCAGGCCCCATCGGGGGCAAGCCCCCTCCCACAGTTTTGACGGTGTTCACTTGAGCACAGTGGTCCCCGGCTCGGTCGTCAGGTGTTACACCCATCCAAAGGCCAACGGTAACCAGAGTGGGAGGGGGCTTGCCCCCGATGGCGGTGGGTCAGCAACACAGGTATCGACTGAGCAGGCCCCATCGGGGGCAAGCCCCCTCCCACAGTTTTGACGGTGTTCAGCTGAGCACAGTGGTCTCCGGCTCGGTCGCCAGGTATTACAGCTATCCAGAGGCCAGCGGTAACCCAAGGTGGGAGGGTTGTACACCCCTCCCACAGTTTTGACGGTGTTCACCTGAGCACAGTGGTCCCCGGCTCGGTCGCCAGGTATTACAGCCATCCAAAGGCCAGCGGTAATCCAAGGTGGGAGGGGGCTTGCCCCCGATAGCGGTGGGTCAGCAGCGCAGGTATCGACTGACCGAGCGCCTTCCACCGGGTTTGTGTCACGAAAAAATGCCTAGGGGATCTGCTCTTCAGTGCGCAGTTGCACACTCATTTCATCGCAACTGCGTGCCCAGTCCTGCAGCCACTGCGGCATGGGCGGCGAAGCTTCGTCCAGTCCCAGTTCCCGGACAAACTCGCTTGGCGGCAAGGTGCCCTTGGCCGAGCGGAACAGCCCGCGCATGACCACCACTCCAACCACGCGGTCGCGACTGACGAAACGATGTTCCATCAGGCTCCACTTAGCGTCCCAGCCGAGCATGCGGGTGTGCACTTCGAAGGCTTCGAACAGCTTTAATTCACGGCGGAATTTACCCCAGGTATCACCCACGATCGGCAGCGCTTTGTGCCGCAGTGCGACGCGAAACGCCCCGGTGCGCAGCACGAAATCCATGCGCGCCACGTCCGCCAGGGAAAAGTAGCGGCCATTAGTGACATGCCGGTTGATGTCCAGGTCCAGGGGCCATACGCGCATACGCACCACCGTAGTGGCCAGGCCATGGGCAGGTTTGCGCCAGGGACGACGGCACAGCAGATACAGCAAGCGAAACCACAGATTCATCAGCCCATCCGAGTCTTGATCAAAGGGTGGCACTTTAATGAGCGGGCGAGGGCTGGGGTAGGTCTGCAAATGACTGATTTCAGGCAAACCGTGCGATTGGGTGAATCGGCGCTATTACACGCGAAAAAAAACCGGCTGATCAGGCCGGTTTGGGGTACCTCGCAAACAGCGAGGGGTCAAGCATGGTTGTCCAGCAGACGATCCGCACCGCCTTCAGCCAGGCCGCGTTCCTGCAGACGATCCGCACCGCCTTCAGCCAGGCCGCGTTCCTGCAGACGATCCGCACCGCCTTCAGCCAGGCCGCGCTCCTGCAGACGATCCGCACCGCCTTCAGCCAGGCCGCGTTCCTGCAGACGATCCGCACCGCCTTCAGCCAGGCCGCGCTCCTGCAGACGATCCGCACCGCCTTCAGCCAGGCCACGTTCCAGCAGACGATCCGCACCGCCTTCAGCCAGACCGCGTTCCTGCAGACGGTCCGCGCCACCTTCGGCAACACGTGTTTCGATCAGACGATCCGCGCCGCCTTCGGCCACGACGGGGTGAGCAAAAGCGCTGGTAGCGAGTACCGAGAAAGCGAGGCTAAGCAGGAGTTGGCGTTTCATGAGTGTGTGCTCCGAGTCATTAAGTTGGGGTGTTGCCGGGTATGGGTTGAATGTTACGCCTTGCATTTTTGAAGAGAACTTCATTGGGCTGATGGTGACTATCGACGCCAGCGATGGCCCGTTGTCCGGGTCACCGCACGGTCGGTCATGGCATCTGCGGTAAGTCATGCGGGCGCAGGTCGAACACCAGCACCTCGGCGTCCTCGCCCTGGCTGAGGCGAATCTGACGTTCATCCCGCACGCGGGCACCGTCGCCTTCCTGCAAGCGTTGGCCATTGATTTGCACGCTGCCCCGGGCGACATGAATGTACGCATGGCGGTCTGGCGGCAGATCGAGGGTGGCGGTTTCATCGCCGTTGAACAGCCCGGCATACACCCGCGCGTCCTGGCGCACGCTCAAGGAGCCGTCGGTGCCGTCCGGCGAGATGATCAACTGCAGACGCCCACGTTTCTGCGCTTCGCTGAAGTGCTCCTGCTGATAGCGCGGCTCGGCGCCGGCCACCGAGGGCACGATCCAGATTTGCAGGAAGTGCACGCCACGGGTTTGGCTATGGTTGAACTCGCTGTGGGCCACGCCGCGGCCGGCACTCATCAGTTGCACATCGCCGGGGCGGATCACCGAACCGGTGCCCAGGGTGTCCTTGTGTTCCAGAGCACCTTCCAGCACGTAGGAGAAAATCTCCATGTCGCGGTGCGGGTGCTGGCCGAAGCCTTTGCCGGCGGCGACGCGGTCATCGTTGATGACCAGCAGGTCGGAAAAGCCCTGCTCGGCGGGGTTCCAGTAGTTGGCGAACGAGAAGGTATGGAACGACTTCAACCAACCGTGATTGGCGGCGCCGCGTTCGGAAGCTTTGCGAAGGGTCAGCATGGTCTTGTCCTCAAGTAAGCGCGGGCTGCGACATGCAGGGCGCTGGCGTTGAGAAGAAGGTTACTGGTTGCCGTAGAATTCATTAAGAAGATCAAAACTGAATAACTGTCCACTTGTGGTTGACAGTCGCCGGCGTGCCATAATGGCCGCCGCATTTCCTTCTCTGGAGCTTTCGCTGTATGAAAACCGTGGCCATGGCGCTGTTCCCGGACTTCCTTCTGCTCGACATGGCCGGTCCGCTCGAAGTGTTTTCCATTGCCAACCGCTACCTGCCGCCCGCGCAGCATTATCGGATCCTTACCCTGGGCACCGAGCCCGGCCCGTTGCGCGCCTCCAATGGCGTGATGGTGCAGGCCGACCTGTTGCTGGAGCAGGCCGACGATGCCTACGACCTGCTGCTGGTGCCCGGTGGGCCGGGGGCCTACAACGAGTGCCATCCGGCGTTGCTGCCGTGGCTCAGGGCGGCGGTGCCACGGGCGCGACGCTACGGCTCGATCTGCACGGGTGCCTTTGTGCTGGGGTACGCCGGGCTGTTGGGCGGCCATCGCGTGACCACCCACTGGCACTACACCGAGCGATTGATCAAGGCCTTTCCCGAGGCCATCGTCGAGACCGATCGCATCTACTTGCAGGATGGTCGCCTGATCACCTCCGGCGGGGTCACGGCGGGGATCGACCTGGCGCTGTCGGTGGTCGCCCAGGACCATGGCAAACAGGTCGCGGTGGAAGTGGCCAAAGTGCTGCTGGTGGTGATGAAGCGCCAGGGCGGCCAGGCCCAGTTCAGCCCCATGACCTCAGCCGTGGCGCCTCAGGAAACCCCGATCACCCGCGTGCAGAACCATGTCCTGGCGCACCTGGAGCAGTCTTTCACCATCGAATCCATGGCCGCGCTGGCCGGTATGAGCGCACGCCACTTTGCACGGCTGTTCGCCAAGGACGTGCAGATGACGCCCATGGCTTTTCTGCAGGGTGCGCGCATCGACCGCGCCCGGCATCTGCTGGAAACCACCGAGCTGCCGCTCAAGACCGTGGCGTTCCACGCCGGGTTCGGCAGCGTGCGGCATATGCGCTTTCTCTTCAGTGAAAAACTCGGCCTGACCCCGACCCAATACCGACAACAGTTCAGTTAACGACAGCGTGTCCGTCTGGCGCACCGGATTGTCCGTATCGCTCCCTGTGCCAGCATTGTCCCGTCATGGCCAGCTGGCAAGATAGCGCCAGGCCCACGGAAAAGGATGCGCGAACGCCCAAGACCGGGTGTTCCAGCGCGATGACGAGACATGAACAACCTTCAGTCGATGGACGCTGATGGCACGCTGCGCTTCGGTGCTTATGTCTTCCACCGTCAGCAACGCCTGGTCAGCAAGGCGGGTTGGCCCGTGCCCCTGGGCGGGCGGGCGCTGGATATTCTTGCAGTGCTGCTCGAGGCACCAGGGCAATTCGTCGATAAGGCGACCTTGATCGAGCGCGTCTGGCCGTGCAGCGTGGTGGAAGAAAACAACCTGCGCGTGCACATCGCCGCCTTGCGCCGTGCCTTCGATGGGCAGCGCTACATCCTCAATGATCCTCAACGCGGCTACTGCTTTGCGGCCGTGGTACAGGGTGCGCCGCTGCTGGCTGCGGCGCCGCGGCACAACCTCGGCGCCCGACTCAGCCCGGTGATCGGGCGCGACGAGCTGCTGGGCATGCTGGCCCGACGCTTGTCCGGGCAGCGCCTGATCACCCTCAGCGGGTACGCCGGCGTGGGCAAGAGCACCTTGGCCCTGGCGCTGGCCGAACGCGTCCTGCCGCGCTACCGCGATGGAGTGTGGTGGGTGGACCTGGCCACGGTGAAGGCGCCGAGGGCAATGTTCGAGCAAGTGGCGGCGGTGTTGCAGCTGCAACCCCCAGGCACGCCCGACGAGCTGGCGCGTCAATTGGCGTCGCGTCAGTTGCTGCTGGTGCTCGATGGCGCCGACCTGCTGCTGAGCGCTTGCCGCCAGTGGCTGCGAGCAATACGCGCGTACGCGCCACGGGTCAGCGTCCTGATCAGCAGCCGTGAACCGTTGCACCTGCCCGGCGAATGGGTGCAGCAGGTGCCGCGCCTGGCGGTGCCGGCGCCGGCCGCGCTGGGCAGTGTCGAACAGGCGCTGGCCTGCCCGGCGGTGCAGTTGTTCGTGGCGCGCGCACGCGCCGGTCAGCAAGGCTTTGTGTTGCGCCTCCAGGATCTGGCGCCGTTGCGCGATATCGTATGGCGCCTTGACGGCCTGCCTTTGGCGCTGGAACTGGCGGCGGCGCAGGTGGACGCCCTGGGCATGCGTGGTGTGCAGGCGCAACTGCGCAAAGGCCTGCAGGTATTGACCCGAGGGCGCCGCACCGCAGTGGAACGTCACCGGTCCCTCATGGCCGCACTCGATTGGACCTATGAGCGCCTGAGCCTGCCGGAACGCTGGTTGTTCCTGCAATTGGGCCTGTTCAAACAGGCGGTGGACCTGCCGACATTGAGCGCGCTGGTCACCGGCACCGAACTGGAACATGCCGACCTGTCATACGTGCTGGCGCGCCTGGTGAATGTCTCGCTGCTCAGCGTCCAGCCCGGCCCAGGCGCCCGTCGCTATCGCCTGCTTAACTGCCTGCGCAGCTACGCCTTGGCGCAATTGCGCGACCCGCGCCAGGTGGAGCGCCTGCAGCACGGCTACACGCATTACCTGGGAACGTTCTCAGGCCGGCCGTTTGTCCTGCAGCTGGTCGAACAGGCGGCGAGCGTCGACTAGATCCGCCGTGGCGAAACCTTCGCTGAAACGCTCATACACGGCCTTGAGCATGTCCCGTGCAGCATCCGCGCGGCCCTGGCCCTGCCATATCCGCGCCAATGACACAGCGCTGCGCAGCTCCCAGGCCAGCGCACCTTGGCGCCGCGCCAGCTCGATCGCCTCCTGCAGCAGGGTTTCGGCGGCCAGCGTGTCGCCCTGGCGCAGCCGTTGTTCGGCGCTCACTCGCAGAATCTCCGGCGCACACCAGCCTGCGGCACCGCTGCGGGCGCGGGCCTCGCCGTGCTCATCGACGTCGCTGGCGCCCAGGGTGATCAGGATGTCATCGATCAATCCCAGGCCCTGCAGGTCGTTGCCGGTCAGGATCCCCGCGTAATGCGCGGCCCAGGTCTGGAACAGCTGCACGCCATGCTTGTGCGACTGCTCCAGCAGCAGCGCCTGCAGCGACTGCGCCGCTGCCTGGTCGCCGTTATAGCGGGCAATTACCACGCCCGCCAGGGCCAGGGTGTAGCAGATCGAGGTGCCGTGGTTGATTTGCTGTGCCAGCTCCAAGGCCTGGCGGGCGGTGCGCCAGGCGCGTTCGGCATGGCCTTGCAGCCACAGGATGCGCGCCAGCACGGTCAGCGAGGCGACACACTGGTCGTATTGCACACCAATGCCGTGGGCGAACCGGTTCAAGTGGCCGCTGTGGGCCATGCGCTGGAGCACCTGCTCGGCATTCTGGCGGGCCAGAATCTGGTTGCCCGTGTAGTGCTGCGCCAACACTTGCAGGCGTTGATTGCTCACGCCCAGCAAGGGGTCGGTGCGCGGGTCCAGGCGGTCGAACTGCTGGCTCTGCGCCAACGCTTCGCCATAGCGACCGCTACACAGATTCACCGCCAAATGCCCGGAGATCGCACGCAACTGCCCGCCCAGGTCCTGGCATTGCTCCGCCAGGCGCCTGGCATCGTCGAACGCCGCGCCGCTCTGAAAGGCGCCGCCCACGGCATGGTATGACAGGCTGCCGAGGGCCAGTTGCAGCTGCATGGCCAACTGCGGGCAGGGCACATCGGTATTGGCCATCAGGTCCAGGGCCTTGCCCACGTACAAACCGTGTTCGCGCAGCAGTGACAACTCCTGCCACAGCGGCATCGTGCTGACGGTCAGGCGGATGGCCAGCGCGTGCGCGCCTTCCTCGCCCAGGCCCCAATCGAGCGCGGCGCGGATATCTTCGCGCAGCGGTGCGTAGCGATCGATCCACGGCTGCGTGGCCAACGATGACCAATCGGCCTGCGCCTGTTCCATCAGCGCCAGGCAGCGCTCGGCGTGGCGCTCGCGGGTCGCGTCGAGTTCCTGGGCGAGGCTGAGTTTTTCCAGGGCGTAGGCGCGCGTGATATCCAGCAGGCGATAGACCATGTCGTCATCGCCGGGCTCGACGTTCAGCAGCGATTTGCCCACCAGCTGGGTGATCGCGCCGGGCACCTGCGCCGCCGAAAGCGCTTGGCCGGCGATGACTGCTGTGGCGCTGGCCAAACTGAAGCCATCGCGAAACACCGCCAGACGGCGCAGGCAGATCTGCTCGTCGGCGCCCAGCAGGTTGAAGCTCCAGTCCAGCGTGGCGCGCAGGGTGTGATGGCGGGGCAGGGCGTTGTCCCGGCCACGGTTGAGCAGGCCGGGATTGTCGTCCAGTTGCGTCAGCAGTCCCGGCAGGCCGAAGCGCTCGATCTGCGCCGCTACCAGTTCGATGGCCAGGGGAATACCGTCGAGGCGTTGGCAGATATCGATCGCCAGGGGCAGCTCGGTTTCGCTGAGTTCAAAGTGCTCCTGATGCGCCATGGCCCGTTCGATCAGCAGTTGCAGGGCCGGGTAGCCAAGGGCCTGGGCGCGGTTGACGCTGGCGGGTGGGCAGGCCAGCGGGTCCAGGCGCTGCACGTACTCACCCTCGGCGCGCAGCGCTTCGCGGCTGGTGGCCAGAATGTGCACGTGAGGGGCGTGGCGCAGCAGGGTTTCGCTGATCAGCGCGATGTCGTCCAGCAGGTGCTCGCAGTTGTCGATCACCAACAGCAGCTGACGCTCCTGCAGGCTGCGCGCGAAGGTCACCAGCGGCCCGTGTGCGGCCGGTGCGAGGTCGAGCAGGGCGGCGAGGTTGGGCAGAATCAGCGACGGTGTGCTCAGGGGCGCCAGGTCCAGCAGGTGAATCCCGTCGCGGTAATGGCCGATCAGCAATTCCGCCACGCGCAGCGCCACGGTGGTCTTGCCGATGCCGCCGGCGCCGGTCAGGGTGACAAAGCGTTGTGCGGGCAACTGCTGCACCAGGCTGTCGATCAGCGCATGGCGCCCGATCATGCGAGTGCGGCGCAGGGGCAGGTTGTGGCATGGACGCTGGGGAACACCATCGCTGGGCAGGCTCATCGGTTCAATGCTCAGTGGCGCAACAAAACTGTAGCCGCGCTGGGCCACCGTGACGATATAACGCTGCCCGGCCTGGCCATCGCCCAATGCCTTGCGCAGCGCCGCCATGTGCACCCGCAGGTTGCCGTCTTCCACCACGCTTTTAGGCCAGACCCGCGCGATCAGTTCCTGCTTGCTCACCACATTGCCGGCCTGCTCCAGCAGGATCAGCAGAATATCCACCGCCCGCCGGCCCAGGCGCAGGGGGCGATCGGCCTCCAGCACCAGGCGTTGGCGTGGGTGGACGCGGTAGGGGCCGAACTGCACGGCCTGATCACGAAGGTCACTCATGGGTGGCCATGCTCTGGGAACGGTAGGCGGCCAGCATAGGCCAGGCGCGTGCATACCACTAGGCGGCGATCACCTGCGACTTGTGACGCAGTTGGTGATTTCGCCAGGTCATCGGGTTGACCCCTTCGCTGCGGGTGAACATATGGCAGAAGTGCGCCTGGTCGCAGAACCCGCACTCCAGGCTGATTTGCGTCAGGCTCAGGGAAGACGAAATGATCAGCTCTTTGGCGCGCTGGATGCGTTGTTGACGAATCCATTCCTGGGGCGACAATCCGGTGGTGCATTTGAACGCCCGGGAGAAATGGCTGCGCGACAGCGCGCAGGCCTGGGCCAGGTCGGCGATGGTCAGGCTTTCGCCCAGGTTGGCCAGGATCAGTTGTTTGGCGATACGTTCGCGCCGGGGGCAGAGGCCGCCGGTGGCGGGCAGGCGGGGCGCACAGTACTCAAGTCGGGCCATGACAGTTATCCGCAGTCGATGGGAACGTTCCCGGTGAATGGATGCAGTGTAGACCGCTGCATTCTTGGCGCCGGAGCCTGTGCCTGACGAGTTAATCGTTGTTAATTTTGCCAGGTTCGGCCGCCTGGATCGGCGAAAAAGACAGCACAGGCATGCAACCCGCAACATGCTGAATGTGCTTAGCTGGCGGCCTGATAACCGTCTGGATAGCGCCATGAACCGCAATGACCTGCGCCGCGTCGACATGAACCTGCTGGTGATTTTCGAAGCCTTGATGTTCGAGAAGAACCTGACCCGGGTCGCCGAAAAACTGTTTATGGGGCAACCGGCGGTAAGCGCGGCGCTGGGGCGTCTGCGCGACCTGTTCGACGATCCGCTGCTGCTGCGCAATGGGCGGGGCATGGAGCCTACGCCACGGGCGGTGGCGATCCTCAAGGAGCTGCAACCGGCCATGGACACCATTTCCGGAGCGGTCAGCCGCGCCAAGGATTTCGACCCTTCCACCAGCTGCGCGGTATTTCGCATCGGCCTGTCCGACGACGCCGAATTCGGCCTGTTCCCGCCCTTGCTCAGCCAACTGCGCGAAGAAGCACCGGGGATTATCGTGGTGGTACGTCGGGCCAATTACCTGCTGATGTCATCGTTGCTGGCCAGTGGCGAGATCTCGGTGGGCGTCAGCTACACCACCGAACTGCCGGCGAATGCCAAGCGCAGGAAGCTGCGGGATATCCCGTGCAAGGTCCTGCGCGGTGACGACGGCGCAGCGCCGCTGAGCCTGGATGACTATTGCGAGCGGCCCCATGCGATGGTGTCGTTTTCCGGGGACTTGAGCGGCAATATCGACCTGGACCTGGCGCGCATCGGTCGGGCGCGGCGAGTGGTGCTGGCGGTGCCGCAGTTCAGTGGCCTGCGAGCCTTGCTGGCCGGCACGCAGATCATCGCCACCGTGCCGGACTACGCGGCATGCGCGCTGACCGAGGGCACGTCATTGCGCGCCGAAGACCCGCCGTTCGAGATTGATGCGGCAGAGTTATCGATGGTGTGGAGCGGGGTCCATGACAACGACCCGGCGGAGCGCTGGTTGCGCGCGCGGATTGCCGAGCATATGGCGCGCAAAGTGTGAAATCGGCGCTAGGTCGTAGTCGCAAAAAGAGCTGAGGGAGCCCGATTCAATCGAGCTCCCCGCGCCGCCCTGGCAAAGAGGTGACTGTCAGTGGGATGCCAGTCGGATCTGGGCCTTGGCTTCTTTCACCACATGCTCAACCGTGAATCCGAACTTCGCCTGGAGTTTGCTCAGCGGTGCCGACGCACCAAAACTGTTCATCACCACCTTGGCGCCCGTCTGGCCCACATACCGATCCCAGCCCAAGGGGCCGGCCTGTTCGACTACCACTCGGGCGGTCAGCGCCGGCGGCAGCACGCTGTCGCGGTAGGCCTGGTCCTGATCCTCGAACAGCTCCCAGCTGGGCATGGACACCACTCGCGCGCCGATCCCGTCAGCCTTGAGCTGTTCATAGGCCGCCACGGCCAGGCTGACCTCACTGCCCGTCGCGATCAGGATGACTTCAGGCGCGTCAGCGCCTGCCAACACATAGGCGCCCCTGGCGGCACCGCAAGCCGGCGCGTACAGCGTGCGGTCCAGCGTCGGCAGCGGTTGGCGTGACAGCACCATGCAGCTTGGCCGATGGGTCTGGGCCAGGGCGACCTTCCACAGTTCCAGGGTTTCATTGGCGTCGCCAGGCCGCAGGGTGAGCAATCCGGGGGTGGCGCGCAGTTGGGTCAGGTGCTCGATGGGTTGGTGTGTCGGTCCGTCTTCGCCGACGCCAATCGAGTCGTGGGTAAACACGAACACCACCGGCAATTCCATGATTGCCGCAAGGCGGATCGGCGGTTTCATGTAGTCGCTGAACACCAGGAACGTCGAGGTGTACGGCCGCAGGTAGGACAATGCCAAACCATTGGCAATCGCGCCCATGGCATGTTCGCGGATGCCGAAGTGCAGGTTGCGACCACTGTAGTCGTCGGCGCTGAAACGCCCGGCACCGTCGAACGTCAGGTTGGTTTTGGTCGACGGCGACAAGTCCGCCGAGCCACCGAGCAACCACGGGATCTGCTGGGCGAAGGCGTTCAGCACCTCACCACCGGAGGCGCGGCTGGCGACGCCTTTGGCATCCGCTGCAAAGCTGGGCAATTGTGTCTGCCAATGCTCGGGCATCAAGCCTGCGCGCATGCGGCGTAACTCATCGGCGCGCTGCGGGTCGAGGCCGGCCAACGCCTGGTTCCACGCTTGGAATAACGGCTCGGCGCGCTCGTACAGCGCATCGCGCAGGGCCGTGCGCGCGGCGTCGGGCACCAGGAAACTGGCATCCTGCGGCCAGCCGTACGCGGCCTTGGTCAGGCGTATTTCCTCGTCGCCCAACGGCTCGCCATGGGCGGCGGCGGTGTTGTGCTTGTGAGGCGAACCGTAGCCGATCACGCTGTCGACCACGATCAACGTGGGCGCGCCGGTATTGGTTTGGAATGTTTGCAGGGCGTGGCTCAACGCGGCCAGATCGTTGGCATCGGTGACGTGCAACGTGTGCCAGCCATAGGCCTGGAAGCGCTTGATCACATCCTCACTGAAAGCAAGCTCAGTGTGGCCTTCGATGCTGATGGTGTTGTTGTCGTAGATCCAGCACAGGTTATCCAGCTTCAAGTGCCCGGCCATGGACGCCGCTTCGCTGCTGATGCCTTCCATCATGTCGCCGTCGCCGCACAGGGTGTAGACGTTGTAGTCGAACACCACCTGGCCGTCGTGGTTGAAGCGCTCGGCCAGCCAGCGTTCGGCCATCGCCATGCCGACGCTGTTGGCGCACCCCTGGCCGAGCGGGCCGGTGGTGGTTTCCACACCGGTGGTCATGCGGTATTCCGGGTGGCCGGGCGTCTTGGAGTCCGCTTGGCGGAACTGCTTGATATCGTCCAGGCTGATCGCCGGCTCGCCGGTGCGTTGGCCATGAGCGTCGATCTCCACCACACCGGCCAGGTGCAGCAGCGAGTACAGCAGCATCGAGGCATGGCCCACCGACAACACAAAGCGGTCTCGGTTAGGCCAGTCGGGTTGCTCCGGGTGGTAGCGCAGAAACCGGCTCCACAACGTATACCCCACCGGCGCCAGGCCCATGGGCGTGCCGGGATGGCCGGAATTGGCCTTCTGCACGGCGTCCATCGCCAGGGTGCGAAGGGTGTTGATGCATTGGGTGTCGACAGCAGTGGCTGGGTGAGTCATGAACCGGTCTCCCTCGGTGTGCGATCTGCAGTGGAGGGCAGGACTGCGCAAAAGGTTTGATCTCATCTCTCCTGCCGCGACGAACGGGGCGAGATTGATCCTGGACATGACAAGACCCCGGTCAATGGTCTAGCTTCAAGGGCGTCAGCCATTGATCAACATGCGGAGGTACGCCATGCCAGTGAAACACGACCTGTATCAGGATTTGGGGTTGAGCAAGGAAGCCGTTCACGAACGCAGGGCAAGCGATAAACGTCTGGACTCGCTGCTCAGCCAATACGACGCCGCCGATGCGGACGTAGTGAAGGCCGAAGGAGCAAGTGCCAGCGATGAGGACGTGGAAAAACTGAAGAAAAAACGCTTATTGGTGAAAGACAAGATCGTGGCGCAATTGGGCTGAGCACAACCTGGGAGCGAGTAAGCTCGCTCCCACTCAAAGGGCAGTTTTATCCAGGACCGCATGAACGGCAGCGTTCAGGCCAACAACACCCGCAAACACTCCTCCATCGATCGCTGTTGCGTCTCTGCATACAACTTCAATTCATCAAGGGTCGGGCTGCCCAGGGCCTGCTCGAACTCGGCCTGGTTCGAGTTGGCCGCGTAGTGACTTTGCGCAGCGTCCCCCAGGTTCGACTGGAAGATTCCGGCTGCGCTCACTGGCAGGAAGTCCTCATAGACCAATGGTTCTACATCGATGTGTCCTGCGTCGATCAGCGCCGGCAGGGTGCGGGGTTGGTCGGCCTGGCCGCGGGCTGCCATGCCTGTGTGCGTGGCGAAGTAGCGAAAGTACGCCAGGCCCTGTTCGCGCATGTGCGTGTAGTTATCGGGGAACGCCTGGAAGTGCTGCGCCATCAACTGCGTGTAGCGCGCGGCGTTGCTCTCGTTGGGGAAGGCGCCCAACTCATCACGGGCGGCATTCAGCAGGCGGTCATACAGCGCGCGGCCCTTGGGCGTGAGTGCGACGCCGCGGTGTTCGATTTCGCCGAAACGTGCGCTGTGGCTGCCTTGGGCGTCGGTGAATGCGATGGGTTCGTCGAGGGCCTTGAAGCTGGTCTGGCGCAGCAGGATCGGACACTGGCGGCGGGGCGGGCCTTCGATCACGGCCTTGGGCGTGATGCCTTTACCGGGCATGGCGGCTTGTACTTGGTCGATGTCCAGGGTGCGCGGGGTGAGGTGGTTGATATGCGGGCCCTTGAAGGCCACCACGTCGGCGATCAGGCGATGCTGGTCGCTGAGTTGCCGGTATTGCGCGGCGGTAACCGTCGCGGTGTGGTGCCAGCGGAACGTTTCCAGGGCCTGGCGGATAAATTCATCGGCATCCGCTGCGTTGAGGCCGCCGTCTCGCTCCGCCTGCTCGATCAACGCCAGGGCGCCCTGGGTGAAGATCGAGCGTTTGGCCAGGGCGGTTTCGGCGAAGACGCGCAGTTCGGGGTTTTCGATCAGTTCCAGGCGCAGCAGCGACGTGAATACGCGAAACGGGCTGGCTTGCAGCGCGCTTTCATGCACCGCGCGGAACGCGGTGGAATGCACCGGTACGCCCGCCGGGGTCAGGTCGTAATAGCCCACCGGCTGCATGCCCATGACCGCGAACAAACGGCGGATGGTGGCCAGCTCGGCGGCCGTGCCCAGGCGAATGGCGCCATGACGTTCCATGTCCAGGCGCTGGATTTCGCCGGTGCGATGCAGCTGTTGCGCCAGTACCGGGTCGGCCTCAAGCGCCTGCGCGTTGACCTGCGCCACCAGTTCCATCAGCGCGCCATACAGCGGGACTTCCTCGCGGTACATCTCGGACATGGCCTTGGAAAAGCCCTTGCGAATCTCGTCTGGGCTGACAGGTGCGCTGGCTGGCATAGAAAAATTCCTGATGACAATGGAAGAGGGCGTGAGCGTCGGCTGGATTTTGTTGAGCCCTGGGGCGGCTTGCAAACGAAGAATCCTCTGGACTTCATTCTGCAAACGAATGAGTCAAGGTAAAACCGAGTTCATGTGCATTGATACGCGCAGGGGTTCTACACTGGCCGCCACCCATTGCCTGATGGAGGATTGGATGAGCGCGTCTATTCTGCAAACGATCGAGGGCCGGCGCCTGCTTGGTGAGTGCGCCGACGCCTGGCGCGCGTGGGGGCCCTATCTGAGCGAACGCCAGTGGGGCACGGTGCGCGAGGACTACAGCGCCGACGGCGATGCCTGGCGCTACTTTCCCCACGATCACGCGCGCAGCCGTGCCTATCGCTGGGGCGAGGATGGCCTGGCCGGTTTCAGCGACAAGGCGCAACACTGGTGCCTGGGCCTGGCGCTGTGGAACGAGCGCGACGCGATCATCAAGGAGCGTCTGTTCGGCCTGAACAACGCCGAGGGCAACCACGGGGAGGACGTCAAGGAGCTGTACTTTTTCGTCGACGGCGTACCGAGCCATGCCTACATGCGCATGCTGTACAAGTACCCGCACGCCGCGTTCCCCTATGACGATCTGGTCGCCGAGAACGCCCGGCGCAGCTTGAGCGATGCCGAGTATGAAATCCTCGATACCGGGGTGTTCGAGGACAACCGTTATTGCGATGTCAGCGTCGAATACGCCAAGCACCAGCCCGACGATATTTTCATGCGTATCACCGTGCACAACCGCTCGCAGCAGCCCACGCGCCTGCAGGTGCTGCCGCAATTGTGGGCGCGCAATGACTGGAGCTGGACATTCGATGCACCCAAGCCACGGCTGAGCCTGGACGGCGAGCAGGTGTTGGCGCGTCATCCTGAGCTGGCGGATCGCCGTCTCAGCGCCTGGGGCCAGGACGGGCTGGAATGGGTGTTCTGTGAAAACGAGAGCAATGTCGTTCGGTTGAACGGGCAGGCAGCGCCGGGTCCGTTCAAAGATGGCATCAACGATTACCTGGTGGGCGGCGTTGATTCGGCGATTCGTCGCGATGCCGGCACCAAGGTCGCCGCGCGTTTCATCCTCGATCTGGCGGGGCTGGCCAGCCAGACCCTGTACGTGCGCTTCGCGCCGTTGGCAGCGCCCCAGGTCAATGCGCGCAAGCTGTTCGAGCAGCGTCGCCAGGAGGCAGATGATTTCTATACGGCGTTGCAACACGGCATCAGCGACGCGGACGCGCGCAATGTCCAGCGCCAGGCTCTGGCGGGGTTGCTGTGGTCCAAACAACTCTACTACTTCGACGTCAATCAATGGCTCGACGGCGATCCCACCCAGCCTGCGCCGCCTCGCGAGCGCCTGCATCTGCGCAATAGCCATTGGCGGCACCTGTCCAATTTCGACATCCTGACCATGCCCGACACCTGGGAATACCCGTGGTATGCCTCCTGGGACCAAGGGTTCCAGGCCGTTGCCATGGCGCTGATCGATCCGGGGTATGCCAAGCATCAGTTGTTGCTGCTGGTGAAAGATCGCTTCATGCACCCCAACGGCCAACTGCCAGCGTACGAATGGCGTTTCGACGACGCCAACCCGCCGGTGCACGCATGGGCCAGTTGGCGGGTGTATCAGCAGGACAAGGCGCTCACCGGTATCGGCGATTTGGATTTTCTTGAGCGTATCTTCCACAAGCTGCTGTTGAATTTTTCCTGGTGGGTCAACCGCAAGGACGCCGAGGGGCGCAACCTGTTCCAGGGCGGTTTCCTGGGCCTGGACAATATTGCGTTGTTCGATCGCTCGGCCGCGCTGCCGCCGGGCTATCAGCTCGATCAGGCCGACGGCACGGCGTGGGTGGCGGCGTATGCCCTGGACCTGATGCGTATCGCTCTGGAGTTGGCCAAGCGCAATGCCGTATATGTCGATATCGCGGTGAAGTTTTTCGAGCACTTCCTGTATATCGCGGGCGCCATTAACCGGGTCGACGACAGCGCCGAAGGCCTGTGGGACGAGCAGGACCTGTTCTTTTACGACGTACTGCACCGTCCCGACGGCCAGAACGAGCCGGTGCGCCTGCGCTCCATTGTCGGCCTGATGCCGCTGTTTGCCGTGCTGGTGCTGGAACAGCGCGAACACGAAGGGCTGGCGGGGTTGCGTGAACGGCTGTTGGGTTTCATGCATCACCGGCCGGACCTTGCCAAGCTGGTGTCGCGCTGGAACGAACCGGGCCAGGGCAATCGCCTGCTACTCGCGCTGTTGCGTGGCGAGCGTACGAAGGATTTGCTGCGGCGGATGCTCGATGCCGACGAATTCCTCTCGGCCTTTGGCGTGCGCTCCCTGTCCAAGGCGTTCGCCGAGCAGCCACTGGCGCTGAAGATGAATGGCGATACCCTGTGCGCCCGTTACCAGCCGGGTGAATCCGACTCGCGCCTGTACGGCGGCAATTCCAACTGGCGCGGGCCATTGTGGATGCCGGTGAACTACATGCTGATCGAATCGTTGCGCGAATTTCAGCGTTACTACGCGGATAATTTCTCGGTGGAGTACCCGGTGGGCAGCGGCTACCTGGCGTCGCTGGGGGAAGTGGCCGACAGCCTCAGCCAGCGGATGACCCGCCTGTTTCTGCGGGATGAAAACGGTTCACGACCGTCGATGGCAGGGTATGCACAATTGGAGGCAGACCCGGCCAGTCGTGACCTGGTGTTGTTCCATGAGTATTTCCATGGCGAGACGGGGAGGGGGTTGGGAGCTTCACACCAAACGGGTTGGAGTGCGCTGGTGGCGTTGTTGCTGCAGTCCCAATGTGGGAGGGGGCTTGCCCCCGATAGCGGTGGATCAGTCAACTGATGAAGCGACTGACAACCCGCCATCGGGAGCAAGCCCCCCCACAGAGACTCAGGGTCGCCCGCGAATCAGGACGGAAACAGTTCGCTCAGCTTCATCGCCAGCATCATGTCGCCTTCGGTGCGCAGCTTGCCGCCCATGAAGGCCTGCATGCCATCGGTCTCGCCGCTGACGATGCCTTCCAGGGTTTCGCTGTCCATCACCAGGGTGACCTGAGCGTCTGGGTTTTCGCCTTCCTGCAGTTCGCAGGTCTTGTCCTTGACGATCAGGGAGAAGTTCTTGGTGTCGTCGATACGGAAACCGAACACCAGGTCCAGGCCTTCGGCGGCGCTTGGGTTGAATTTGGCTTTCATTGCTTCTACAGCTTTGGCTACGTCAGTCATGGTTTCGATCCTTAAGGGTAGAGTCCAGTGACCTTGGGGTCACGGTTGGCCGCGGTTCATCGGAAGGTGATGAGCTGCGGCGCCTTCAACAGTTGCAAGTGGGTATGGCTGTTGAAGGAAGCCAGGGCCACCTCGCGGCCGCGGAATTTCAGCTGGTTGAGCGAGGTGTTTACAATTTGCCAGTTCAGTTCGAAGGCCTGGGCGGCGGGCATTCGGGTGATCAGATGGAGTAGGGCGGTGATGGTGCCGCCGGAGGTGAACACCGCAATTTTGTGCGAGTTGCTCGCCGCGTCCAGGATGCGTTGCAGGCCGCCTTGCACCCGTTCGATGAACCCCAGCCAGCTCTTCAGCCCCGGCGGGTCGTAGGTGCCGGCCAGCCAGCGCTCGATGATCAGGGCGAAGATGCGTTGGAATTCACTGCGGTTCTGCGCGGCATTGCGCAGGATGTCCAGGGCTTCGGGCTCGCTGGTCAGCAGGTCGGGGAGCAGGGCGCGGATGATGGCGTCGGCGTCGAACTCGTTGAAGGCGCTGTCGGTTTCCAGGGCTGGTATCGGCAGGCCGAGCGCGCTGTACTGGTCGAAGGCGGCCGTCGCGGTGTGCTGCTGGCGGCGCAGGTCGCCGGCGATGCAGCGGTCGAACACCAGGCCCATGTCCGCCAGGTGGCGACCGAGTACTTGCGCTTGTTCCACGCCGATGGGCGACAGCACGTCGTAGTCGTCTGCACCGAAAGAGGCCTGGCCATGTCGAATCAAATAGATGCTGCCCACGTCCGTCACCCGGTACGTTGAAAGTCTGGCGAGGTTATGAGGATGCCGGAGAGCTGTCAATGAAAAAACATACGCTTGTTTTAAAAGCTCCTTAGAGTTCGCTCAAGGGCCCCGCCGTGCGGGGCCCGTGCACTTCAGCGCAGGCGTTGATCGATCCCGCCGGTCAACCATTGGCTTTGGTCATGGCCGCCACCGCGCAGCAGGCCCAGGTTGAATTGTTCATCGCGCTGGCGCTGTGGATCAGCGCTGTCGGTGAATTGCGCGTACAAGGCCTTGCTCAGCTGCTCGGGGGAGGTGGAGACATTCAGCGAGAAGTCCGTACGGGTGTCACGGCCCCGCACATCGTGGGTAGTGACGTTCGCGCCACCCAGCGTCACGCCGCCATCACTGGAACGGATGCGAGCGCCGGTCAGCTCGACCTCGCCGCCCACCTGCAGGGCCACGCCGTCGCGGCCGCTGATGCCGGACGCCTGGGCGACTGTGTCATTGCTCAACCGGGTGACATCTACCAGCAGCGTCGGGGTGGTGCTGCGATGGGCGGGGTTCTGGAACAACAGATTTTTCAACGCGGAGCCGCTATCGGCAGCACCGCTTGCGGGACTGCCCGAGGGCGCGGCGGCGGTTCTGCCGGTCAGCTTGTCCTTGAGCGTACGCGCCTTGTCGGCGGTTTTTTCATAGAGATTTTTGCTGCCGCTCTTGAGCTTGCCGGCCAGGGGGCCGCTGGCCACGCTGAGTTTATCCACGGTGCCGGCCGGGTTCTTCTCGGTGGTCAATTGCGTATCCACCTGCACTTTCAAACCGGTTACCTGGTCTTGCCGGCTCTGCACGATCAGGTCGCCGCCGACAGTGCCGCTGACGTCGTGCGCCGTGACCACAGCGCCCAGCAGCCGCGTATCGCCCCGGCTGTCGAGTTGAATGCGATCGGCCTGCAGGCGCGTATTGGTGTGGGTCTGGCTATTGAGTGTATCGACCCCACCCTTGGCCCGGGCGAACAGCCCGGCGCCGTTGCTGGCTGCGTCCGAACCGCGGCTGCCGCTGAGCCCCAGGCCACCGGCGATGGAGCGGTTGTTGCGCTGTTCGTGGGTCAGCGCGGACTCCAGCAACAGCTGGCCTTGCGTCGCGGCCAGCTCGAATGCCCGCGCCTGGCCCTGGACGCCTTGCAGTCGCACGCTGCCGGCCTGCAGGCGCACACGCCCGGAGCTGTCGAGGGAGCCGCTGCGCTGCACGGTGCTGCGTTCATTGACATCGGCCAGGCTGAACTGGGCACCGGCACTGCCGCTTTTGCTGTTGGCCGTGTCACTGCGAGAGCCTTTGACGCTGGCGCGACCGCCGCCGCCGAGGCTGTTACCGTCGGCCGTGTGGGTATCGATGCCGGCCAGGAACTCAAGGCGGTTGCCGGCCGTGAGGCTAACGTCGCCGCCGTCCGCCGCGCCGACTTGCGTACCGTGCAAGGTCAAGTCCTGCCCGGCGCTGATCTCGGTCAGCCCTGCGGCGACCAGGCTGGCTGCGCGGCCCTGGGAGTCCTCTACGGTCAGCTCGGCCTTATCCAACTGCCCGCCGGCGTTGGCTTTTTTACTGCTGGCGGGGCTGCTGCCCACTTCGAGCCAACCGAAACCGCTCAAGGTGCCTTCGCCGGAGCGCTGCCAGTTACGGGCTTCATCAAAGGTCAGCGAGCCCGGCGTGTGCACCTTCAGGTCACCCAGCCCGGCGTTGAAACGGGTGCCCTCATAGCGCCCGTCGCTGCCCAATTGCACGCTGATGCCGTGTGTCGCTTCAAGGCTGCCTGGCACTGCGGTGCCGGTGGCGCCCGCCAGATCAAAACTGCCGCCCACACCGAGGATTCGCCCGTTGATGTCTCGGCCAGTGGTGGTGTAGAGCCGCAGTGAAACATCGGCGTCGGTGCCGGTGTCCCGTTGCCAGGTGCGGTTTTCGGCGGCCGTGAACGCGTGGCTGTCGGCGTTGATCGAGACGCTGCCGGCGTTCGCCACATAGCGAGTGCCGGTGTCCACCAGCGCCCCGTCGACCTGCACCTTCACCGAGGCACCTTCGAGCGTCGTAACCACCGCCGTGCTGACGCCTTTTTCGGCGCCGGTTTCCAGCGCATTGAACGCCAGGTCGACGCCCAGGTTGGGTGGGTCAAGCGCATCCAGCACCGAGGGCTGGTAGAACTTGCTCTGATCCACCCCGTCGACGACTTTCTGCACCGGCCGTGTGACGTCTTTGTATTCCACATTGCCGCCGATGCTGGCGGTCCAGCGGCTGACCTGCTCGGTTTCGACCGTGCTGTCGGACACCGCGCGGTTCTCCACGCTGCCGGCGTTGATTGTCAGGTCCTGGCCGGCTTTGAGCTGCGCCGCTTCGGTAACAACCTGCCCGGCGACAAGCGTGAGGTCGCCCGCGCTGTCCAATTGGCTTGTCTTGACGGTATTGGTGGTCTGGGTTTGCACCCCTTGCTCCTTGCCGACTGTGTAACCGCCGCCCGCACGGTCCATGCCACCGGTGGTGTAATAGCCAATGGCAAAATTGTCGTTTTCATGGGTCTGCGTGGTCTGGTCGGCGGCGCTGAGCAACTCAATGGATGAGGCGCTCAGGTTCAAGTCGCCGAGGGTTGCGCTGACGTCAGAGGCCGTGACGCGCAGCTTATCGCCTGCGGTAAGGTCCACCGTGCCGCCTTTGAGTTGACTGCCCTCATGGGTCAGCCGCTCCAGGGTGGTGGTGTTCTGCTGTTGAGTGTAATTGACGCCCGCCTGGAACTGATTGGAGTCCTTGATGCCGGGGGCTTGCTGTTTGGTCTCGCTGGTGGAGGGGGAAAAACCATTGCGCACGGTCTGGGTGACGGTGGTCTCGCGCTGGGTGGCTGCCAGCACATTGATATCTGCGGCGGCGCTCAACGCCAGTTCGGCCTTTGCCTGGACATCGGAGCCGATCACGTTCAGGTCTTTGGCGCTTTGCAGGCGCAGGTTGCTGTGCGATTGCACCTGGCTGCGCACCTGAGTACTGGTGTCTTTTCGCTCGCCGGTGTGATCCTTGAGCAAGCCGAACAGTTTGCTGTCGGTATTGGATTTGTCCGAGCTCACCCGGCTCTCGGCACCGTCAATCGTCAAGGCGCCGCTGTTGCTGATCAGCAGCGCATCGCGTTGGCCGAGCACCTGGCTGCCGCTGATCAGCACATCCTCGGACTGCACGCGCAGCGTACCTTGGGCGCCGACGCGGCTGCCGACCGCTGTGTCCTGCGAGAGGTTGTCCTTGTTTTTATTGCCGAAGAACGCGCCGGAGACCAGGTCGCCTTCGTAGTTCTGCTCAATGCGCTTGCGGGCGGCCCGTGTTACGCCGATGTTGACCTGTTTCCCGGCCTCGATGGTCAGGTCGCGCCGGCTCTGCACCTGGCTGCCGAGCACGGCAAGGTTTTTGCCACTGCTGAGGGTCATCGCGCCGCCGCTCGAGAGGCTGCTGCCGCGCGCGGTCTCGGTGCCGCGGGTGGTGTCGTAGTCGCCGCGCCACAGGCCTTTGCGGTGTTTGAGCGTTTCGCGTGTAGTCTCAGCGTCGTTCAGCGCGGTCAGGCGCAGGTCCCGGCCGGCCGTGGCGCGCAAGGTGCCGCCGGCGGTCGCGGTGGAGGCGGCCAGCTGCAGGTCTGCGCCGGCCTTGAGCGTTAGGTCGGTGCGCGCCTTGAGGTGGGTGCCGAATTGCTCGACGCGGGTTTTCAGGGTCGTTTTGTCGTAGGTTTCGTGGGTGACGAACAGCACCTTCTTTTTCCAGGACTCACGTTTCTCGTCCCGGCTAGTGCGGGTTTTGGCGTCAAGCCGCAGGGTGCCCCCGGCGCTCGCATCGATGGCGCGGCCCTGCACGTCTACCGCCGACAGGTTCAGGTCATCCCGAGCCTGCAGCGCAATATCGCCGGAGGTGCTGCTGACCCGCATACGCAGGGGGTCGGGAATGCCGGAGATTTCCAGATTGCCGGCTGAGGTGACCTTGATATCGCCGCGTGCCGTCAACGGCGCGGCGATCCTGACCCCGGCGCCTTCGGCAGTACTGACCAGCGTGATACGCCCGCCTTGCATGGCGCCCAGCAGTTGCGCATCCACCGGGCGCGTGTTGGCCCGGCGGCTGCTTTCAAGGCTGCTGTCGCTGTAGCGCAGGCGGTTCTGTCCGAGGACCAGGTTGAGGTCGTCTCGTGCGCTGACAGGCCCGGTGGTGTCGATGCGCGGGGCAATCAGGTCGATAGCGCCGGTGCTGTTGTGCACACCTCGCTCGCCGACGTTCAGCGCGTTGACGCTATCGAACGTGGTGAGGCGCTTGAGCGCACCGTTCTCGAACTCCGGGCGTCCCACCACAAAGCTGGCGCGCGGTGTATTGATGAAGCTGGCGCCATTGACGTGGATGCCATTGGGGTTGGCCAGGACGTAGTCGGCGGGGCGGCCGAACACTTCCTGTGCGCCATTGATGCGGGAGGCGTTGCGGCTGACCACTTCATTCAGAATCAAGCGTGCCTCGTGCCCGCGCAACTGTGGGTTGGCCGACAGCCGCCCGGCCAGTTGCGACTGGCCCGCGGTCAAGGCGTTGTTCAGCACCAGGCCTGCACGCTGGACGTTGTAGTCGACAAATTTGTTGTGGGAGACCCCGGCCGCGTTGGGCGCGACGATGTTCACCACCGGCACGCCCTGTGCGGTGACAAGCTGCGCATTGCCGGCCACCGGTAGCACGTCGGCGGCGAAGGTTTGTTGCCCTGAGTGAAGGCTGATCAGGCTGCAGATTGCCCAGCGCAGGGTCTGGGAGGGTTTGAGGTGAACGCGGGGAAATCGAGAATGACGGCTCATGGTGTGGTCTTCTTGTTGTTGTGAAAGGGTCATTTCAGAGGCAGGCTCAACTCCATCAGCCAGAAGCCTCGCGCCTTGGCGGGCAACGCCGGCCCGAACAGGGCGCGCTGGTAATCCAGGTCCAGCTGCCAGTCGCGCCGGGACAGCGCCATGCCAAGGCTGGCGCCGCCCACGCGCTGGATGTCGGCGCCGTTTACGTACTGGCTCCAGCCCAGGTCGACGCCCAATCGGGGGCTGATATGCCATTGCTCGGCAAGCGGGCGTGGCAGGCTGAGGGTATTGCGCCACACCGCACCGTTGGCGGCGGCCAGTGTGCTCAGGCGAAAGCCGCGCACCGCGTAATGGTCGGTGACCAGCAGCTGCTCCAGGCCTGGCAGCGGGTTGGGGCTGTATTGCAGCGTCAATTGGCTGCTCCATAACCGCTCGACACGCTGGCTTTGACGCGTGTAGTCGATGTCGAGGCGGTACTTGCGAAACTGCGCGCGCGGCAGGCCCGGGGATGGGTGCTGGCTGTCCCGGTCGGCGCCCAGCCCACGAAGGCCCTGGGCGTAGCTGAGTGTGCCGTTCCAGATGCCGTCGGAGATCCTCAGCAGGTTGAGGCTGGCTTCGGCCACCGTGAGGCTTGGGCTCTGAATCGCCAGGAAGGTGTCGGCAATATAGCTGCGTGAACGTTTGGTACTCAGGCGCAGGTTGCCGTTCAGCAGGGTGCGCTGGTCGCGCCACAACAGGCGGTTGAGGCCCACGCCATACTGATTGACCTGACCGTTGGCCCTGATGGTCTGACTGGGCAGTTCGATGCCGTACCGGTAATGCGCCTGGCTGGCAGTCAGGGCCAGGGTCCAGTACCCGTAGGGCAGCGAATAGTAGATGCCCTCGGAGCGGCTGTAACGGGTGCTGCCGGCCAGGGAGGTGCTGGCGCTGAGGTTGATGAAATCATTCAGGCCCAGCGGGCTGTCGTAGGCGAGGTTGAACACGCCCGTGTGCCGCCCGGTGGTGTCGGCGCCCCGGTTGTTGTACCGCGCAATGCTGCTCAGGCGCGATGCAACGCTGCGCGGATGCACCCGCAGATGGGAGCCGCCGGGCTCGGTGCCGGGCAATACCTGCACCGTCAGGTCGAGTGAGCGCAGGCGGTTCAACTGGTCGAGGCCCTGCTCCAGGTCGCGCAGTTGCAGCGGCTGGCCCAGCATCCCGGGAAACGCACCGCGCAGCGACACGGGCAGGCTCGGGTCGGCCAGCTCGATGCTCTCGACAAAGCCTTGTTCGATGACGATATCCAAGGGTTGGCCATCTTCGGGCGCCTGCCGCAAGTACGGCCGGCTGGCGATAAAGCCCGCGTCGACATACAGCGCGGTCAATGCCGCGAGCAGTTGGTTTATCTGCGTAGCGCTCATGCAGGCGGTGAGGTGTGACTGCAGCAGGCTGCGCACGCGCGCAGGGTCCAACAGGGAATTGCCCGCCAGGCTCAGCCCGCTCGTGTGCCAGCAGGGCTCGTCGGTGACGGGCGACGGTGCGCAGGGGCTTGCCGGCGCCGGTGGTTCGCGTTCGAGCTGGCGCAAGCGTTGCTCGCGTTCCAGATGTTCACGGGTTCGGCGTTCGAATTCCTGTGTGCGCAGCTCAACCGGGTTGGCCTGCACGGTAGCGGCCAGACCGGGCGTGGCGGCACTCGACGCAATGGACAGGGCCGTGAGCAGGCAGGCGCGAATATCGAGCGGGAAGGGACGCATGAGCAGGGGTCCTGTCGAATGCTTTCAACGCGAAGTTTAAAGTCGTTTTCCCCTGTAAATGCTGAGTTGTACGTCTGAAAATTGTGTGGGAATCGAACTACTCAAGTAGGACCCTGTCGTTTTTTTTGTAGGTTTCTGACCGAGTGAACAGCGTTAGACACAGCGACGCCAATCCCCGTAGACTGCGGCTTTCGAGCCTCATAGGTGTCTTATGGAGTTTCTTGCCGAGTACGCAAGTTTTCTAGCTAAAACCGTCACCCTGGTGGTCGCCATTCTGGTGGTGCTGATCAGCTTCGCGGCGCTGCGCAGCAAAGGTCGGCGCAAGTCCGCCGGCCAATTGCAGGTCAGCAAACTCAACGATTTCTACAAAGGCCTGCGCGAACGTCTGGAGTCGAGCCTGCTCGACAAGGACCAGCTCAAGGCCCTGCGCAAATCCGAGGGCAAGGCTGAGAAAAAGAAGGGCAAGCAAAAAGCCGAAGCTAAATCACGCGTGTTCGTGCTGGATTTCGACGGTGACATCAAGGCTTCGGCCACCGAGAGCCTGCGCCATGAAATCACCGCACTCCTGAGCCTGGCCACGCCTAAGGACGAAGTGGTGCTACGCCTGGAAAGCGGCGGCGGTATGGTGCACAGCTATGGCCTGGCCTCGTCGCAACTGGCGCGTATCCGCCAGGCCGGCGTGCCGTTGACGGTGTGCATCGACAAGGTGGCGGCCAGCGGCGGCTACATGATGGCATGCATCGGCGAGAAGATCATCAGCGCCCCGTTTGCCATCCTCGGCTCCATTGGCGTGGTGGCGCAGTTGCCCAACGTCAATCGCCTGCTCAAGAAGCACGATATCGACTTTGAAGTCCTCACCGCTGGTGAATACAAGCGCACCTTGACGGTGTTTGGCGAAAACACCGAGAAGGGCCGGGAGAAGTTCCAGGAGGATCTGGACATTACCCATCAACTGTTCAAGAACTTTGTCTCGCGTTATCGCCCGCAACTGGCCATTGACGAAGTGGCGACCGGCGAAGTGTGGCTGGGTGTGGCTGCGTTGGATAAACAGCTGGTTGATGAACTGCAGACCAGCGATGAATACCTGGCGACGAAGGCGAAGACGGCCGAGGTGTTTCATTTGCACTATGCCGAGCGCAAGAGTTTGCAGGAGCGCGTGGGGTTGGCGGCGAGCGGGTCGGTGGATCGAGTGTTGTTGACGTGGTGGAGTCGGTTGACTCAGCAGCGCTTTTGGTAAACCTGGATTCAGAATGCAGTGTGATTGTGGGCGTGGGTCTGTGCACACATCTTAAGGCTGATAAATAACTGTGTGGAGCGGGCTTGCTGTGGTGAGCGATCGGGGGCAAGCCCATCCCACCTGGTTTATGTGTCAGGTACAGGTTTTGTAATGGTTTTGTGTTGTGGGAAAGTCGCGTTTCGAATGTAGGATTTAAGTCCTTTTCTGATCACAGGACTTGCATGAATACCCTCTCGGAGCCCCCCAGTCGTCTCTCCCCAAGGCGCTTGTTGCTGCCGTTCCCGCTGAAACATCCCGTTTTTCGATTGCTAACCTTGTCCCGGTCTTCTGACCGCGTCTTGCCGTGTCCGGCATTCTGAATTCAACCAGGAGACTTCATAAATGGAATGGTTAGCGGATCCAACGGCCTGGCTCGGCTTGTTGACCTTGATTGTGCTGGAACTGGTGCTGGGTATCGACAACCTGGTGTTTATCGCGATCCTGGCGGATAAGCTCCCGCCCGAGCAGCGCGACCGTGCGCGGTTGATCGGTTTGTCCCTGGCGTTGCTGATGCGCCTGGGCCTGCTGGCGAGTATTTCCTGGTTGGTAACGCTCACCCAGCCGCTGTTCGAGGTCTTTGACAAGACGTTCTCGGGGCGCGATCTGATCATGCTGTTCGGCGGTGTGTTCCTGCTGTTCAAGGCGACCATGGAATTGCATGAGCGTCTGGAGGGCCATGTGGCACAGCGTTCGGGCAATGCGGCTTATGCGCTGTTCTGGCCGATCGTGGCGCAGATCGTGGTGCTCGATGCGGTGTTTTCCCTGGATGCGGTGATTACCGCCGTGGGCATGGTGGACGAGCTGGCGGTGATGATGATCGCCGTGATCATTTCCATCGGCCTGATGATTGTCGCGAGCAAACCGTTGACGCGCTTCGTGAATGCCCACCCCGCGGTGATTATGCTGTGTCTGGGCTTTCTGATGATGATCGGCTTCGCCCTGACCGCCGAAGGCCTGGGCTTTCATATTCCGAAGGGCTACCTGTATGCGGCCATCGGCTTCTCGATTCTGATCGAAGTGTTCAACCAGATTGCCCGCGCCCGTCGCAGGAAATCGGCGCAGGGCGTGCTGCCGGTGCGTGAGCGCACCGCCCATGCGGTCATGCGCCTGTTGGGCGGCCGCAGCCTGGCGGTGGAAGAGGTCGGTGAAGAGGTTGCCGATCTGCTGGGCGAACCGGACGCGGCGCAAGGTCCGCTGTTCCACCGACGCGAGCGGGTCATGATCAGCGGCGTACTGCAATTGGCCGAGCGACCGATCCGCACGCTGATGACACCGCGGGCCAAGGTCGACTTCATCGATCTGTCGGACGATCGCGACACTATTCGCCTGAAACTGATGCATTCGTCCTATTCCCGGCTGCCGTTGATCCGTAACGGTGCCATTGATGAGCCATTAGGCTTTGTGCACAAGAAGGAACTGCTCAAGGAATGCCTGGCTGGTAACGAGCCGAACCTTGAGCACCTGGCGCGCCGGGCGATCAATCTGTTGGAGAGTTTTTCGATCCTCAATGCATTGGAGCAGATGCGCCAGGAGTCGACCCACATCGCGTTTGTGATCAACGAATTCGGTGATTTTATCGGCGTACTGAGCATGACCGACATTCTTGAGTCCATCGCAGGCGAACTGCCGGATGCCAGCGAAATTGAAGGCCCGGACATTGTTGAAGAAGGCGCGGGCTTTCGCGTCAACGGCGCGCTGAATCTGCAGCACGTGCGCCAACGCATCGGCTTCAACGCCATCGCTACCCAGGATTACCAGACCTTGGCGGGATTGGTGATGAGCCTGCTCGATCGTCTGCCCGTGGTGGGCGACCGGCTGGAGCATGAGGGTTGGCGTTTGACGGTGGTCGCGGTAGAAGAGCGGCGGGTGACGCAAGTGGTTTTGCAACCTTGCGACGTGAATAGTGTTTGAAGGTGCTGCGCACGACACGGAGTTGCTTGGTCTCGGGCCCGAAGCCCTTGAGTTTCTCCATCAAGGTGCCGCGCATATAAATCAGTAACGTCGGGGTACCCGTCACGTCAGGGTGCCTCGGCGTCTTCGCGCAATCCACCACCAGGCTGCGCACGCGCGGGTACTGTCGGGCAATTCGGTCAAACAGCGGCCCGGCCGTTACGCAGGCTGGGCAATGCTCAGAGACAAACAAAATGAATACCGGACGCTTGGTGTTCAAGATCCGTTGATATTCCTGGGCGTTGGCAATCGTTGCGGTGGCATACCCCATGGCGTGAGCCTCCTGGATAGAGTTAGTTTTCACCAACGCTAAGCCGGGCCCACGCCTGCGTCTACTGTCAACCTTTACAGGTCAGCCTCCCGTTCCGCGCGTTCGCGCGCCTTGCGCGCCTGGTTCGCGCACTTGCGGTATTCCTCATTGTCGCGAGACGCCTTGGCGCGGCGATAGTCGTGATGGTTCTGGCTGCTGTAATTGGCATCGAAGGACTCCTTGAGCCTCGCCAACTCCTCCTTGCACGCGCGACGGTCCTCGCTGCCCAGTGCATGCCCGGCAAACATCGCAAAAACCACTAACCCGACAACACTCGTCTTCATCATCGCCCCCGCACCCCGCCTTCAAAAAAACCAAAACAACACGCCGCGCCTGACCCTGAAAGCCTAGCTCCCCCTCTCGATATTTCCACGCTCCCACCGCCCCCAATTGAGGCGTTATCACCCAACCTGTGGCCGCAGGTAGCACCTTAGCAGCCGATACTGGCTCTTAGCCGTATTTCATCAAAAGCCTATCTCACTGATCTAAAAGGTATTTCCCACCAGCATATTTTTCCGCGTCTACGTATGGCACACTTTCTGCTGTCTATTCCGTTGTTACAAACTAAGTTCCGGTATAGCGGAATACACAACCCCTGGAGTGCTTGTCATGCATCACCGACCTTCCGTGTTCAAAGCGTGTGTTTTTCTCTTCGCCGCATCGGCTTCCCTCGCCAGCGTTGCGCAGGCGGCGGGCAGCAAGCTCGATGATGTGCTCAAACGTGGGCATCTGATCGTGGGTACAGGCAGTACCAATGCGCCGTGGCACTTCCAGGGAGCGGATGGCAAGTTGCAAGGGTTCGATATCGATATCGGCCGCATCGTGGCCAAGGGGCTGTTCAACGACCCAAGCAAGGTCGAGTTCGTGGTGCAGTCGTCCGACGCGCGAATTCCCAACCTGCTCACCGACAAGGTCGACATGAGCTGCCAGTTCATCACTGTCACCGCCAGCCGCGCGCAGCAGGTGGCGTTTACCTTGCCTTACTACCGCGAAGGCGTGGGCCTGCTGCTGCCGAACAACAGCAAGTACAAGGAAATCGACGACCTGCAGGCCGCGGGCGATGGCGTTACCGTGGCCGTGCTGCAGAACGTGTACGCCGAAGAGTTGGTGCACCAGGCGCTGCCCAAGGCCAAGGTCGATCAATACGACAGCGTTGACCTGATGTACCAGGCCGTGAACTCCGGCCGCGCCGATGCCGCCGCCACCGATCAGTCCTCGGTCAAATACCTGATGGTGCAGAACCCCGGCCGCTACCGCAGCCCGGCCTACGCCTGGAGCCCGCAGACCTACGCCTGCGCGGTCAAGCGCGGCGATCAGGACTGGCTGAACTTCGTCAACACGGCTCTGCATGAAGCCATGACCGGCGTGGAGTTCCCCACCTACAAAGCGTCCTTCAAGCAATGGTTTGGCGTGGACCTGCCGGAGCCGGCGATTGGCTTCCCTGTCGAGTTCAAGTGACGTGTAAAAACCGGGGCGCCAACACTGGCGCCCCTCTCAGGTAGCGTTGACCATGAATTATCAGTTGAACTTTGCCGCCGTCTGGCGCGATTTCGACACCTTGCTGGCGGGGCTCGGTTTGGGTCTGCAACTGGCATTGCTGTCGATCGCCATCGGCTGCGCGATCGGCCTGCTGATGGCGTTTGCCATGCTGTCCAGGCACCGCGCCTTGCGCATGCTGGCCTCGGTGTATGTGACGGTGGTGCGCAATACACCGATCCTGGTGTTGATCCTATTGATCTACTTTGCGTTGCCCAGCCTGGGCATTCGTCTGGACAAGATTCCTTCGTTCATCATCACCTTGTCGCTTTACGCCGGGGCGTACCTGACCGAAGTGTTCCGCGCCGGGCTGTTGAATATTCCCAAGGGGCTGCGCGAAGCCGGCCTGGCCATCGGCCTGGGCGAGTGGCGCATTCGGGCCTATATCACCGTGCCGGTGATGCTGCGCAATGTGCTGCCGGCGCTGTCGAACAACTTTATCTCGCTGTTCAAGGACACCTCCCTGGCCGCTGCGATCGCCGTGCCGGAACTGACCTATTACGCCCGCAAGATCAACGTCGAAAGCTACCGGGTGATTGAAACCTGGCTGGTCACGACCGCGCTCTACGTGGCCGCCTGTTACCTCATTGCCCTGTTGCTCCGCTACCTGGAACAACGTCTGGCGATCCGTCGTTAAGGAGGGTTCCCCATGTACGAATCTCCCAGCTGGTTGCATGCGTTGTGGATCGCCCGGGACACGCTCTGGGCGGGGTTTCAGGCCAGTGTCTATGTGTCGGCGCTGGCTATTATCTTTGGCACGCTGATCGGTATCGTCGCCGGGTTGATCCTGACCTACGGCAGGTTCTGGATGCGTGCACCGTTTCGCCTGTATGTCGACCTGATCCGTGGCACCCCGGTGTTTGTGCTGGTGCTCGCATGCTTCTACATGCTGCCGGCGCTCGGCTGGCAGATCAGCGCATTCCAGGCCGGTGCGGTCGGGCTTACGTTGTTCTGCGGCTCCCACGTGTCGGAAATCGTGCGCGGCGCATTGCAAGCCATTCCCCGTGGGCAACTCGAAGCAAGCAAGGCGATCGGTCTGACGTTCCGGCAGTCGCTCGGCTACGTGTTGTTGCCGCAGGCATTGCGCCAGATCCTGCCGACCTGGGTCAATTCCTCCACCGAAATCGTCAAGGCTTCGACGTTGCTGTCGGTAATCGGCGTGGCCGAATTGCTGCTCAGCACCCAACAAGTGATCGCACGCACCTTCATGACCCTGGAGTTCTACCTGTTCGCCGGGTTTCTGTTCTTTGTCATCAACTACGCCATCGAGTTATTCGGGCGCTACATTGAAAAGCGGGTGGCCTTGCCATGAACCAATCTCACACAACCGAACCGCTGCTGAACATTCGCGGCCTGCGCAAACAGTACGGCGAGGTCGAAGTGCTCAAGGGCGTCGACCTGTCGATGCAGCGCGGCAATGTGGTGACGCTGATCGGCTCCAGCGGCTCAGGCAAGACCACACTGCTGCGTTGCGTCAATTTGCTGGAAGAGTTCCAGGGCGGCCAGATCACCCTGGACGGCGAGTCGATTGGCTACAGCGACGTCGGTGGCAAACGCGTGCGTCACCCGGAGCGCGTGATCGCTCAGCATCGGGCGATGACGGGCATGGCGTTTCAGCAGTTCAACCTGTTTCCGCATTTGAGCGCGTTGCAGAACGTCACCCTGGGCTTACTGAAAGTTAAGAAAATGCCTAAGGACCAGGCGGTAGCGCTCGCGGAAAAATGGCTTGAGCGCGTAGGACTTCTAGAGCGGCGCAATCACTTTCCCGGCCAATTGTCCGGTGGCCAGCAACAGCGCGTGGCGATTGCCCGCGCCATTGCGATGAACCCCAGCCTGATGCTGTTCGATGAAGTGACCTCGGCGTTGGACCCGGAACTGGTCGGCGAAGTGCTCAGTGTGATCAAGGGCCTTGCCGAAGAGGGCATGACCATGTTGCTGGTCACCCATGAAATGCGTTTCGCCTATGAAGTGTCCGACCAGATCGTATTTATGAACCAGGGGCGTATTGAGGAGCAGGGTTCGTCGAAGGATATCTTCGAACGTCCGCAATCGCCGCGCCTGGCGGAATTTTTGAAGAACATTCGTTTTTAATCAGGAGCACATCGTTATGAGCATCACTCGTTACGGAGCCGGCAGTACTGCCGGCGGTGGCCAGCCTCGTCCTTTCGCGCGTGCCGTGGAGGCGGATGGCTGGTTATACGTGTCAGGCCAGGTGCCGGCAGTGGACGGCGAAATCATTACCGGCGGCATTGTCGAGCAAACCCACCAGACCTTGCGCAATGTGGTAGCGATTCTGGAAGAAGCCGGCTACGAATTGAAAGACGTGGTCCGGGTCGGCGTATGGCTGGAAGACCCACGGGACTTCTGGAGTTTCAACAAAGTCTTCGGCGAATATTTCACCCCTGAACACGCCCCTGCGCGGGCTTGCGTGCAAGCCAGCATGATGGTCGATTGCAAGGTCGAGATCGATTGCGTGGCCTACAAGAAAAAAGGCTAAATGCTTCGACTTCCATACAGAACCCATGTGGGAGGGAGTGGCTCCCCCCACATTCGACCGGACCGAAAACCACCATGACCGAAGACACCATCAAACGCCGCGCCAAAGGCCTGGACCGCGCGTTCGATATTCTCGATTTTCTCAAGGAAATCGGCCAACCGCTGCGCCCGAACGATATCGCCAGCGGCATCGGCAGCCCCAAGTCCACGGTCTATGAACTGGTCGCCTCGCTGCTGGAGCGGCGCATCCTGGAAACGGTGGGCAAGGACGGTCACGTCTACCTGGGCCGCCAACTGTACTTTCTCGGTCAGGCGCACCTGCGCCATTTCGACCTGACCCGCGAGGCCGACCATGCCTTGCAGGAGATCGTCAGCCAGACCCACGAGACCGCCCAGATGTGCCTGCTCAACGGGCGCAAATACACCGTGGCGCTGATGCGCGAAGGTGAGCGGCATTTCCGTATTTCCTCGGACATCGGCGAAAACGCGCCCATCCCCTGGACTGCCTCCGGGCGTCTGCTGCTGGGGCACTTGAGCGATCAGCAGATCGTCGACCTGATCGACCCCGACGACTTCATCCTGCCGGACGGCCAGCGCCTGCCGCTGGAGACTTTCCTGGCGCAGATTCGTCAAGCCAGCCTCGACGGCTTCTTCTCGTTCGACAGCGTGGCCGACACCTTCACCCACTGTTTCGCCGCCCCGGTGCGGGATGCCCAAGGGGTGAGCATCGCGACTTTGTGCATCGTCGCGCCACGGGCCGACGCCCTCAACAACTACAACGACTATCGCCGGGTGCTGATCGAAAGCGCCAACCATCTGGCCCGTCGCATCAACGAATAGGAACCTCTTATGCCTGCCCTCAATGCCGTTGAAAAAGGCGCCGCCGCGGTCGGTGCCCATCTGGTCCGCGACGTCAGCCTGCCGGCCCTGGTGCTGCACCGTGACGCCCTGGAACACAACATTCGCTGGATGCAGACGTTTGTCCGCAACAGCGGTGCCGAGCTGGCGCCCCATGGCAAGACCAGCATGATGCCGGCGCTGTTCAAACGGCAGATCGAGCAGGGCGCGTGGGGCATTACCCTGGCCACCGCGGTGCAGACCCGTGCTGCTTATGCCGGTGGCGTGCGCCGCGTATTGATGGCCAACCAGTTGGTGGGCGCGCCGAACATGGCGTTGATTGCTGAGCTGTTGGCCGACCAGGATTTCGAGTTCCATTGCATGGTCGACCATCCGGACAACGTCGCCGACCTGGGGCGGTTTTTTGCCGCCCGTGGCCTGCGCCTGAACGTGATGATCGAGTATGGCGTGCTCGGCGGACGTTGCGGGTGCCGCAGCGAGCAGGACGTGCGCGACCTGGCCAAGGCGATCAAGGCGCAGCCGGCCCTGGCACTGACGGGGATCGAAGGCTACGAAGGGGTGATCCACGGCGAACACGCCATCCGCGGTATTCGCGATTTTGCCGCGAGCCTGGTGCGCCTGGCGATGGAACTGCAGGACAGCGGCGCTTTCGATCTGGCCAAGCCCATCGTCACCGCTTCGGGGTCGGCCTGGTACGACCTGATCGCCGAGTCGTTCGAAGCCCAGAACGCCGCCGGGCGTTTTCTCAGCGTACTGCGCCCCGGCAGCTACGTGGCCCACGACCACGGTATCTACAAAGATGCGCAGTGCTGCGTGCTCGACCGCCGCAGCGACCTCAGCGAAGGCCTGCGCCCGGCCCTGGAAGTCTGGGCCCACGTGCAATCGCTGCCCGAGCCGGGGTTTGCAGTCATCGCCCTGGGCAAGCGCGACGTGGCCTACGACGCCGGCCTGCCGATGCCGCTCAAGCGCTACAAGGCCGGTGTCCTGCCGGCCGAAGGCGATGACGTGAGTGCCTGCAGCGTCACGGCCGTGATGGACCAGCACGCCTTTATGACTGTGGCGCCGGGGCTGGAACTGCGCATTGGCGACATCATTTCCTTCGGCACCTCGCACCCGTGCCTGACCTTCGACAAATGGCAAGTCGGCTGCCTGGTGGATGAGCAATTGCAAGTGATCGAATCCCTGCACACCTGCTTCTAAACCGCGCCGCCCCTATCTGGGGCAAGCCCCCACCCACCTGTTGAAATGCGTTCCCATGTGGGAGGGGGCTTGCCCCCGATAGAGCCCTCAGCCACATCAGAGACTCAGGCATGAACACAACCCCTCGCATCGCCCTGATCGGCGAATGCATGATCGAACTGCAACACCGCGCCGACGGCAGCCTGCACCAGAGCTTCGGCGGTGACACCCTCAACACCGCGGTGTACCTGCGCCGTGAGCTGGGCGAAAGCGGCAGCGTCGACTACGTCACCGCCCTGGGCGATGACAGCTTCAGCGATGCAATGTGCCGGCAATGGGCCGACGAAGGTCTCGGTCTCGGCCTGGTCCAACGCCTGCCGGGGCGGTTGCCGGGTTTGTATTGCATCCAGACCGATGCCCAGGGCGAGCGAAAATTTCTGTATTGGCGCAACGAAGCCGCCGTGCGCGACTGCTTCACCACGCCTGCCGCCGAGCCGGTTCTGGCGGCGCTGCCGAGCTACGACGTGGTGTATTTCAGCGGTATCACCCTGGCCGTGCTCGGTGAGGTCGGCCGTGCGCGCCTGCTGCAGGCGCTGATCGAAACCCGCCGCCGTGGCGGCCAGGTAGTGTTCGACAACAACTACCGTCCGCGCCTGTGGCCCAGTGTGGAAGCAGCGCGCGCGGCGTATCACGCGGTGCTCGCCGAAGTGGACATCGCCTTGCTCACCGAAGATGACGAGCGCGGGTTGTTTGGCTATCAGGACGCCGAGCAGGTGTTCGCGGCCTATCCAGCCATTGCCGAGGTGGTGCTCAAGCGTGGCGCCGATACATGCCTTATCCGCTGCAACGGCGAGCATTTTGCCGTGCCGGCGTTGAAGATCGAGAAGGTGGTGGATACCACGGCGGCGGGGGATTCGTTCAGTGCGGCGTATCTGGCCAGCCGGCTCCAGGGTGGTTCACCCGAGGTGGCGGCGTTGGCTGGACATCGTCTGGCCAGTCGGGTGATTCAGGTTCCGGGGGCATTGATTCCCCTGGAGTGAATGGCCGCCTTCGGCGGATCGGGAGCAAGCCCCTTCCCACAGTCGATTGCATTCCTCCAGATATATGCATTCCACGGTGGGAGAGGGGGCTTGCCCCCGATAGGGCCCTGAAGGCATCCCTCAATCGCGATAAAACACCTGCACCAAGTGATACCCGAACTTGCTCTTGACCGGCCCATGCACCACCCGCAGCGGTTTCTTGAAAATCACCGCATCGATCGCCCCAACCATTTGCCCTGGCCGGATCTCGCCCAGATCGCCGCCACGTTTGCCCGACGGGCAGGTGGAGTACTTCCTGGCCAGCACATCAAAAGCTTCGCCCTTGGCAATGCGCTGCTTGAGTTGTTCGGCTTCCTCGCTGGTTTTCACCAGGATATGACGGGCTTGGGCTTTCATGGTTTTCTACCAGGTGTGCGACGGCGCGCGATTATGCCTGAAGTCGTTCGTCGACGCCGATCATCGCGCGGATTTTCGTCGCCAGCAGATCAATGGAAAACGGCTTGGCTACCATGTCCATGCCATCCTCCAGGAAGCCCTGGCGCTCGGAGGCTTTTTCGGCGTAGCCGGTCATGAACAGCACCTTGAGCCCCGGACGGTGCTGGCGCGCGATTTCCGCCAGTTGCCGGCCGTTCATGCCCGGCAGGCCCACGTCGGTCACCAGCAGGTCCACGCGCAGGTCCGATTCCAGCAGCGGCAACGCGGTACGCGCGTCCGCTGCCTGGTGTGCCGTGTAGCCCAATTCGTCCAGCAGGTTCACCACCAGCATGCGCACCGCCAGGTCATCCTCGACCACTACGACTGCTTCGCCCGCCTGGGCCACCGGCGCTTCGCCGAGGCTGGCCGGCAGGCTGCTCTCAAGGGAGGTGCCGTGCAGGCGCGGCAGGTACAGCCGCACGCAGGTGCCCTGGCCCGGCTCGCTTTGGATGGTCACATGGCCGCCGGACTGCTGGGCAAACCCGTAGATCATCGACAGCCCCAGGCCAGTACCCTGGCCGATAGGCTTGGTGGTGAAGAAGGGGTCGAACGCTTTGGCAAGAATCTTCGGCGCCATGCCGGTGCCGTTGTCGCACACACCGAGCATCACGTAATCGCCGGCCTTGACGGGTTCGAGGGTGGTGATGTCGGTGCCGTCCAGGTAACTGTTGGCGGTTTCGATCAGTATTTCACCGCCGTCGGGCATGGCGTCGCGGGCATTGATCACCAGGTTGAGCAACGCGTTTTCCAACTGGCTGGCATCGGTGTTGACCGGCCAGATGTCCTGGCCCAGTTGCACATTCAGGCGAATGTGCGCGCCTTTGGTACGACGGAACAGGTCTTCCAGGGACGCCACCAGCTGGTTCGGGTCCAGTGGGCGCCGGTCCAGCGACTGGCGCCTGGAGAACGCCAGCAACCGATGGGTGAGGGCGGCGGCGCGATGGGCGGAGGACACGGCGGCCTCGATGAAACGGCCGATCTCCTCGCTGCGCCCTGCGGTGATGTAACGCTGCATCAGATCCAGGCTGCCGATAATGCCGGTGAGCATATTGTTGAAGTCATGGGCGATGCCGCCGGTGAGCTGGCCTACCGCTTCCATCTTTTGCGCATGGCGTAAGGCATCTTCGGCGCGCTCGCGTTCGTACATTTCGTTTTGCAGGCGCTGGTTGGCCTCGGCCAGCGCCTGGGTGCGCTGGGCGACCCGCTCTTCGAGGTTTTCATTGAGGTGGCGCAGGGCCTGTTCGGTGGTCTTGCGTTCGGTCAGGTCCAGGGCGGCGCCGAGGAACCGCGCCGGCCGGCCCTGGTGGTCCTTGTAGCAGCGGCCGCGGGCGAAGATCCAGCGTACCTCGCCATCGGGCAGCAACAAACGGTACTCCTCGGCGTATTCGGTGCCGTGGCTGATGCAATGCTTGATGCTGCGCGCCACCGTGCCACGGTCTTCGGGGTGAACACCTTGCAGGTAGGCGCTGATGGGCAAGAGGCCGGCGTCGCCGGGTGCGACGCCGTGCAGATAGGCGAAGTGCGCGTCGGCGATGAAGTGGTCTTCGCCAATGTCCCAATCCCAGGTACCCACCGCGTCGGTAGCGGCCAGCGCCAATTGCAGGCGTTGCTCGCTGTTGTGCTGGGCCTTCAGGCTGGCTTCGGAGCGTTGTTGCAGCTCGAGGGCCTTGCTGCGGCGCTCGTGGGTGTCGATGGCGGTGACCAGGATGCCGGCAACCTGGCCGCTTTCGTCGCGGATCGGGCTGTAGGTGAGGTCCAGCCAGATTTCGGTGTCGCGGTGGTTGCGCTGCAGCACAAAGCGCTGCTCGCTGAAGGTGCGCGTCTGCCCGTCGCGCACGGCGCTGTAGATCGGTGCGGTAAAGCTTTCCAGCTCCGGCCAGGTCTGATGCGCCGGCTGGCCCATGGCATCGGGGTGCTTGTTGCCCGCCAGCCGGGCAAAGCCATCGTTGTACAGTTGGATAAGTTGGTGGCCCCACAGCAAAAGCATCGGCATCGGTGAATTGACCACGATATCGACGGCTGTGCGCAGGCTTTGCGGCCAGTCATTGGCCTCACCGAGCGGGCTTCGTGCCCAGTCCAGCCGTGCAATCAATGCAGCGGCTTCGCTACCGGTGGATGTTCCATTCATGAAAAAGCCCTGAGCGTAACGCTTTGAAAGATAAAAACACCCATTATCCCGTGAGTGGGCAATAAGTGACTACCCTGGAAAAATAGCACGCCCTGGCGTTTTGTCTCGCAAATCGGCCCCTCAGAGCTGAAACCTTTCATCTTCAAGCCAGTTCGGGACGGTCGCGAAACGCCTCCAGGGCCTCGGGGTTGGCCAGGGCGTCGGTGTTCTTCACCGGTTCGCCGTGCACGACGTTGCGCACCGCCAGTTCGACGATCTTGCCGCTGATGGTGCGCGGAAGATCGCTGACGGCGAGGATCTTCGCCGGCACATGGCGCGGTGTGGTGTTGGCGCGGATCACCTGGCGGATCTGCTGTTCCAGCGCCTCATCGAGCACGACGCCAGGGTCCAGGCGCACAAACAGCACGACCCGAACGTCGTCCTGCCAGCGTTGGCCGATGGCCAGGCTTTCCAGCACCTGAGGGACTTTTTCCACCTGGCGATAAATCTCGGCGGTGCCGATGCGCACGCCGCCGGGGTTGAGCACCGCGTCCGAACGCCCGTGGATCAACAGGCTGCCGTTGGCGCGCTCCTCGGCGTAGTCGCCCTGGGCCCATACGCCGGGGAACTGGCTGAAATACGACGCACGCAGTTTCTGCCCGTCGGGGTCGTTCCACAGTCCGATTGGCATGGCGGGGAAGTGACGGGTACACACCAGCTCACCTTTTCCGCCGATCAACGGCTGGCCCTGGTCGTCCCACACCTCGATGGCCATCGCCAGGCTCTTACACTGCATTTCGCCACGGCGCACCGGCAGCACCGGGTTGCCGATGACAAAACAGGAGACGATGTCGGTGCCGCCGGACATCGACGACAGGCACAGCTCGGCCTTGATCTCGCGGTACACGTAGTCGTAGCTCTGCGGTGACAGCGGCGAGCCGGTTGAGATCAGCCCCTTGAGGCTACCCAGCGCATGGCTCAGGCGCGGTTGCAGGCCGGCCTTTTCCAGGGTGGCGAGAAACTTGGGGCTGGTGCCGAACACGCTGATGCGTTCCGCGTCGATCAGGTCGATCAAGCGCGCAGGCCCTGGGTGAAACGGCGAGCCGTCATAGAGCACCGCCGTAGCGCCCAGGGCCAATACCGACACCAGCCAGTTCCACATCATCCAGCCGCAGGTGGTGTAGTAGAACAGGCAGTCGTCGCGGGACAGGTCGGCATGCAGGCCGTGTTCCTTCAGATGGGTAAGCAGCACACCGCCGGTGCCATGGATGATGCACTTGGGCACCCCAGTGGTGCCACTGGAATACAGGATGTACAGCGGATGATCGAACGGCACCGCAACAAACGCAGGCTCGCCGCCGGGTTGGTAAACGTCCTGCCAAAGCGTCACGCGGGCCCGGGTGCGATAGTCCTCGACCCGAGCCTGCGGCCGTGCGTACGGCACCACGATCAACTGCTGCAAAGACGGCAGGCGTTCGAGGATTTCATTGAGCTTGGCGCTCTGATTGATGGTTTTGCCGGCATACCGATAACCGGCGCAGGTGATCAGCACCTTGGGTTCGATCTGGCCGAAGCGATCGATCACGCCTTGGGTGCCGAAGTCGGGCGAAGAGCACGACCAGATCGCGCCAAGGCTGGTGGTGGCAAGCATGGCAACCAGGGTTTGCCAGGTATTGGGCATACACGCCGCGACGCGGTCGCCGATACTGACGCCCGCCGCTCGCAGACTGTTTTGCAGGCCGGCGACATGGGCGGCGAGTTCGGCGTAGGTGAGTTGTTCGCGCTGGCCGTCTTCGCCGACGGCGACTACGGCCGGGTGATGGTCGCGGCGGCGCAGCAGGTGCTCGGCAAAATTCAGGGTCGCACCGGGAAACCACTGGGCGCTGGGCATCGCGTCGCCTTCGATCAGCGCGGCGCTGGGCGGGCTGCGAAACTGCACGTCGAAAAACGCGACAATGGCCTGCCAGAACTCGGCGCGCCGGTCGATGCTCCACTGGTGCAGCGCCGGGTAGTCGCAAAGCTGCACGGCGTGGCGATCATTGATAAAGCGCCGGAACTGATCCATGCGCGTGTTGCGGATGCGTTCCGGGGAGGGTTGCCAGAGGATTTCGGACATCAGCCAGGTCTCTTGTTCTTATGCACGTCTTCCAAACAACAGCGTTCCACTGTGTTTGATCTATTGGGCCAGCCAGCCCCCATCGATATTCCACGCCGCACCACGCACCTGAGCGCCGGCCTCGCTGCACAAGAACAGCACCAGCTCGCCAAGTTGCGACGGGGTCACGAACTCCAGCGACGGCTGTTTCTCCGCCAGCAGATCATGCTGCGCCTGCTGCGGGTCCACGCCTTGGGCAATGCGGTCGTCGATCTGCTTCTGCACCAGCGGCGTCAGCACCCAGCCGGGGCAGATCGCGTTGCAGGTTACGTTGCTGGGGGCGGTCTCCAGGCCCACCACTTTGGTCAGGCCGATCACGCCGTGCTTGGCCGCCACATAAGCGGCCTTGCCCACCGAACCGACCTGGCCATGCACCGAGGCAATATTGACGATACGCCCCCAGCCCTTGGCCTTCATGCCCGGCAGGCCCAAGCGTGTGCTGTGGAACACCGACGACAGGTTGATCGCGATGATCGCGTCCCAGCGCTCGGCCGGGAAGTCTTCGACCGCCGCCACATGCTGGATGCCGGCGTTGTTCACCAGAATGTCCACGCCGCCGAACTCACGCTCGGCGTAGGCGAACATGTCGGCGATCTGCGCCGGGTCGCTGACGTCCGCCGGATGGTGGCCGACCTGGCCGCCATAGGCTTGCACCTGGGCGATTACCGCGCTGGCATCGCCAAAGCCATTGAGGATCAGGTTGGCGCCGGCCTTGGCCAGGCTCAGCGCGATACCCAGGCCGATGCCGCTGGTGGAGCCGGTGACCAGGGCGGTCTTGCCATTCAATGTCGTCATGTACACCTCATACAATGCCAGTGGCATAGAAAGTACCGATCACCACGAACACCGCAAGGGTCTTGATAATCGTGATGCCGAAAATATCCTTGTAGGCTTCGCGGTGGGTCAGGCCGGTGACCGCCAGCAGGGTGATCACCGCGCCGTTGTGGGGCAGGGTGTCCATGCCGCCACTGGCCATGGCCGCGACCCGGTGCAGCACTTCAAGGGGGATATTGGCCGCGTGGGCCGCCGCGATAAAACTCTCGGACATCGCCGCCAGGGCGATGCTCATGCCGCCCGAGGCGGAACCGGTGATACCGGCCAGCAACGTCACAGTGATCGCCTCGTTGACCAACGGATTGGGGATGCCCTTAAGCCAGTCCGCCAGCACCAGGAACCCCGGCAGCGAAGCGATGACCGCACCGAAGCCGTATTCCGACGCGGTATTCATCGCCGCCAGCAACGCACCGCTGACCGCGCTCTTGCTGCCTTCGGCGAGTTTGCTCTTGATGGCCGAGAAGCCGAACACCAGCACCACGATAATCCCCACCAGCAGCGCCGCCTGCACCGCCCAGATCGCCGTGAGTTTGGCAATCTCGGTGGTCACCGGCGCGCTCATGCCAGGCAGGCTGAGGCTGTGGGTCTTGCCGTACCACTGCGGAATCCAGTGGGTGAACAGCAGGTTCATCACGCCTACCAGGATCAGCGGCGACAGCGCGATCCACGGGTTGGGCAGCGCCAGGTTCTCAGCGGTTTCCGGCTCGTTGCGCAGGTCGGTGCCGTAGCCTTCCCCGGCGCGCTGGGCCTTGTTGCGTTGGCGTGCCAGATAGAGCATGCCGGCGCAGAACACGAAGATCGTGCCGATCAGCCCCAGCCACGGCGCCGCCCAGGCGGTGGTGTTGAAGAACGTGCTGGGGATGATGTTCTGGATCTGCGGCGTGCCGGGCAGGGCGTCCATGGTGAAGGAAAACGCACCCAGGGCGATGGTCGCCGGGATCAGGCGCTTGGGGATATTGCTCTGGCGGAACATCTCCGCCGCGAACGGGTACACCGCGAATACCACCACAAACAGCGACACGCCGCCGTAGGTGAGCAGGGCGCAGACCAGCACGATCACCAGCATCGCCTGGCGCGTGCCGAGCAAACGGATCGCCGCCGCCACGATCGAACGCGAGAAGCCCGACAACTCAATCAACTTGCCGAATACCGCACCGAGCAGGAACACGGGGAAATACAGTTTGATAAAGCCGACCATTTTTTCCATAAACACCCCGGTAAAGGCAGGGGCGACGGCGGAAGGGTCGGTCAGCAGCACCGCGCCAAGGGCGGCGATGGGGGCGAACAGGATAACGCTATAGCCACGGTAGGCAGCCAGCATCAGCAGCGCGAGGGCTGCCAGGGCAATGATCACACTCATGGTGTGTCTCCAGATGGGATTGTTATTTTTGTGGGTGACGCTGTGGGAAGGGCTATAGCGAGATGTGTGCCAAGTGGTTAATTGCTTGAAATATATGGATATTTTTCAACAGGTTTTAAGCCGTGTCTCAATTTCAAGACAGGCGCGGATCAAATGTGGGAGGGGGCTTGCCCCCGATAGCGGTCTATCAGCCAGGAAAATAGCGGCTGACCCAATGCCATCGGGGGCAAGCCCCCTCCCACCCAGTCTGTCTATTTATTGAGATGCTTGTCTCTATTTAGAGATTGCGTAATGCCCAGGGCCACCATCTTCTTGTACAACGTCGATCGCCCCAGCCCCAACCGCTTAGCCGCCTCCACCACATTGCCTTCACACCCTTTGAGCGCCGCCACAATCACCTGCCGGTCAAACCGCTCTCGCGCCGCGTTGTAGCTTTCGCCTTCTACCGCCGCCACGGCATTGCTACGCGCCACCGGACTGAAGGTGCCGATCGCCGCGCGGACTTCCTCGGCGTTCAATACCAGGTCATCGCTCAACAGCGCCGCGCGCTCCAGCACATTGCGCAACTCGCGGATATTCCCCGGCCAGGCATGCTGGGCCAGCAGGGCCAGGGCTTCGCGGTCCAGTTCGTGGTGGCTGCGCAGTTCTTCGAGGATCGCCTCGCTGAGCGCCGGAATATCTTCCAGGCGTTCGCGCAGGGGCGGCACCTGGATGGGCAGCACGTTCAGGCGGTAGTACAGGTCTGCGCGAAATTCGCCGCGCTTGATTGCCGCTTCAAGGTCCATCGATGTGGCCGCGATCACCCGCACATCACTGTGCAGCATCTCGTTGGAGCCGACCGGTTCGAATTCCTTTTCCTGCAACACCCGCAGCAGTTTGCTTTGCAGCGGCAGCGGCATATCGCCGATTTCATCCAGAAACAACGTACCGCCCTCGGCGATCTGGAACTTGCCGGAGCGACCCTTGCGGTCCGCCCCGGTAAACGCGCCAGGTGCCGTGCCGAAAAATTCGGCTTCCAGCAGGTCGTGGGGGATCGCCGCGCTGTTGATGCTCACGAACGCCTTGTGCGCCCGCGACGACGCACCATGAATGGCCTGGGCCAGCAGCTCCTTGCCGGTGCCGGTTTCCCCCAGCAGCAATACGGGCGACTCGGCCTTTGCACTGCGCCGCGCCCGGCGTTTGACCTCCAGGCTCGCGGCACTGGTGCCGATAAAATGCGCGAAGGTGTACTTGCTCTGGCGTGAGCGCAGCAACGAGCGGGTGGAGGCCAGTTCCTGCTGCATGCTCAGGTAGCGCTCGATCAGGGGCGACAAGTTGCGCAGCTCATCGAACAGCGCGAAGCCGATGGCGCCGATCACCGCGCCGGCATCGTTGTGAATCGGCAGGCGCATCACCACCAGCGGGCCTTTGGGCGTGTCCTGGATATCCAGCAGGATCGGCCGGTCGGTGCGCACCACCTGGCGCAGCAAACTGTTTGAGATCACTTGTTCGCACGGTTGGCCGATGGCCTCTTCGGCGCTCTTGAGACCGAAGCGCCTGGCGTAGCGCTCGTTCATCCACACGATGTTGGCATCACGGTCGACAATCACCGTGCCTTCGCTGGACTGCTCGATGATCTCGAACAGCGACTGGATCGCCAGCCCGCGTACCTGTTGGTAATCGGTGAGGTTATCGGTGAGGTTCATGCCCATGCCGCCAGCAAAAGGGTGAGTGGAATCCCATAACGTCCTACAGCGGGATATGCGCCGCTGCCATCAGTTCCTTGGTGTAGGGGTGCTGCGGTGACTCGAATAGGTCATGGCTGGCGCCGCGCTCCACCACCTGGCCGTCCTTGATCACGATCATGTCGTGGGCCATGGCCCGCACCACGGCCAGGTCATGGCTGATAAACAGATACGTCAGGCCGTATTTTTCCTGCAGTTCCCGCAGCAGCGCCACCACTTGTTTCTGCACGGTGCGGTCCAGAGCGGAGGTGGGTTCGTCCAGCAGCATCAGCGCCGGCTTGAGCACCAGCGCGCGGGCGATAGCGATGCGCTGGCGCTGGCCGCCGGAAAACTCGTGGGGGTAGCGATGCCGGCTGGCGGGGTCCAGGCCCACATCCTTGAGCACCTGGATGACCTGCGCTTCGCGCTCGGCCAGGCTGCACGGGGCATGCACTTCGAGACCTTCGCTGATGATCTGCTGCACTGACATGCGCGGGCTGAGGCTGCCGTAAGGGTCCTGGAACACCACCTGCATCTGCTTGCGCCACGGGCGCATCTGTTGATGGTTGAGGGCTTCTAGGGCGTGGCCCTGGAAGCATATGCCGCCGTGTGAATCCAGCAGGCGCAGGATCGCCTGGCCGAGGGTGGATTTGCCCGAGCCGGATTCACCGACGATGCCCAGGGTCTTGCCACGTTGCACGCTGAGGCTGATGCCGTCTACCGCGCGCAGGTAGGTTTTGCGCCGAAACAGCCCGCCGCCGAGGCGGAACTGCACGCTCAGGTCATTCACTTGCAACACCGTCTCGCGTTCCTCGCTGCACAGGGCGTCGCCCGCCGGTTCGGCATCCAGCAGCAGGCGGCTGTAAGGGTGCTGCGGCGCGCTGAACAGCGCCTGGCATTCGGCCTGCTCGACGATCTCGCCGGCGTGCATCACGCACACCCGTTGGGCGATGCTGCGTACCAGGTTGAGGTCATGGCTGATCAACAGCAGCGACATGCCCAGGCGTTGCTGCAGGGATTTGAGCAGCAGCAGAATCTTGCGCTGCACGGTCACATCCAGCGCGGTGGTCGGTTCATCGGCTATCAGCAGCTCCGGCTCGCATGCCAGGGCCATCGCAATCATCACCCGCTGACGCTGGCCGCCGGACAACTGATGAGGATAGGCCTTGAGGCGTTCCCTGGGCTTCTGGATACCGACCAGCTCAAGCAATTCCAGGATGCGCGCCTGCGCCGCCCTGCCGCCCAGGCCCTTGTGCAGCAACAGGGTTTCACCGATCTGTTTTTCGATGCTGTGCAGCGGGTTGAGGGAGGTCATCGGCTCCTGGAAAATCATGGCGATGCGGTTGCCGCGCAGTTTCTGCAAGGTCGTCGCAGGCGCTCCCACCAGTTCCTTGCCGCGATATTTCACCGAGCCGGTGGTGGCGCTGCCGGCTTCAGGCAACAGTTGCAGAATCGAATGGGCGGTCACTGACTTGCCCGAGCCCGATTCGCCCACCAGCGCCAGGCACTCGCCGGGGCGCACCTCCAGGCTCAAGTTGCGTACCACGGCCTGGCCGTTGAAGGCGACGCAGAGGTCGCGGATCTCGATCAGGTTCATTTGCAATCACTCATGAGCGTGGGTCGAAGGCGTCACGCAGCGCCTCGCCGATAAAAACCAGCAGCGACAGGATCAGCGCCAGGGTGAAAAACGCCGTCAGGCCCAGCCACGGCGCCTGCAGGTTCTGTTTACCCTGGGCGATCAGCTCACCCAGCGACGCGCTGCCCGCCGGCATGCCGAAGCCGAGGAAGTCCAGGGCGCTCAACGTGGAAATGGCACCGGTCAAAATAAATGGCAGGTAGCTCAAGGTCGCAGTCATTGCATTGGGCAGGATATGCCGACCAATGATCTTGGCATCGCCCAGGCCCAGGGCCCGCGCCGCCTTGACGTATTCAAGGTTGCGCCCGCGCAGGAACTCGGCGCGCACCACGTCCACCAGCGCGAGCCAGGAAAACAGCGCCATGATCCCCAGCAGCCACCAGAAATTCGGCTCGACGAAACCCGACAGGATGATCAGCAGGTACAGCACCGGCAGGCCGGACCACACCTCAAGTACACGCTGCCCGATCAAATCCACCCAGCCGCCGTAGTATCCCTGCAGCGCGCCGGCGGCAATGCCGATAGCCGCGCTGATCGCGGTAAGCGCCAGGGCGAACAGGATCGATACCCGAGCGCCGAAGATGACCCGCGCCAGCACATCCCGCGACTGGTCGTCGGTGCCCAACCAGTTCACCGCCGAGGGCGGGCTGGGGGCAGGGCGGGTCAGTTCGTAGTTGGGCGTGTCGTCGCTGAATGGGATCGGCGGGAACAGCATCCAGCCGCCGTCCTGCTTGATCAGCTTTTGTACGTAATCACTGCGGTAATCGGCCTGAAATGGCAATTGCCCTCCGAACTGCTGCTCGGTGTAGCGCTTGAACACCGGGAAATACAATTCGTGCTTGTAGCTCACCACCCAGGGTTTGTCGTTAGCGATCAACTCGCCGCCCAGGGTCAGGATAAACAGACCGATAAACAGCCACAGCGACCACCAGCCGCGACGGTTTTTCTTGAACCGCTCGAAGCGTCGGCGGGCCACCGGTGACAGATTGAGCATCAGGCGTTCCTCGCGGCGAAGTCGATACGCGGGTCCACCAGGGTGTAGCAGAGGTCGCCGATCAGTTTTATCAGCAGGCCGAACAAGGTGAAGATAAACAGCGAGCCAAACACCACCGGGTAGTCCCGTGATACGGCGGCTTCGTAGCTCATGCGGCCCAGACCGTCGAGGGAGAAGATCACTTCGATCAGCAGCGAACCGGCAAAGAACACACTGATGAACGCCTGGGGAATTCCGGAGATCACCAGCAGCATGGCGTTGCGAAATACATGACCGTACAGCACGCGGCGCTCGCTCAAACCCTTGGCGCGCGCAGTGACTACGTACTGACGCGTGATTTCATTCAGGAATGAGTTTTTGGTCAGGATGGTCAAGGTGGCGAACCCGCCGATCACCAGGGAGGTCACCGGCAGCACCAGGTGCCAGAAATAATCGGCCACCTTGCCCACGGTGCTCAGCTCTTCGAAATTCTCCGAGACCAGGCCGCGCACCGGGAACCAGTTGAGGGAGGTACCACCGGCAAACACTACGATCAGGAACATCGCGAACAGGAACGCCGGCATGGCATAGCCGATGACGATGGCGGTGCTGCTCCACACGTCAAAGCTGCTGCCATGGCGCACGGCCTTGCGAATGCCCAGGGGGATCGACACCAGGTAGGTGATCAGAGTGGCCCACAGGCCGAGGGAAATGGTCACGGGCATTTTTTCGAGGATCAGGTCGATCACGCTCTTGCCACGGAAGAAACTGTTGCCGAAGTCCAGCTGGGCGTAGCTTTTGAGCATCAACCACAGGCGTTCCGGCGCGGGCTTGTCGAAGCCGTATTGCTTTTCGATGTCCTTGATCAGTTTCGGGTCCAGGCCGCGACTGGCGCGCGAACCGCTGCCGATGCCTTCGCCGGACGAGCCGCCGACGCCACCGCCGCCAATCCCTTGCAGGTGGGCGATCGCCTGTTCCACCGGGCCGCCGGGGGCGGCCTGCACAATCACAAAATTCACCAGCAGGATGATCACCAGGGTCGGGATGATCAACAGCAGGCGCCGCACGATATAGGCAAACATCAGCGGGCCTCCGCGCGTTTTTTCAGTTCGGCTTTCATTTGTTCATTCGTCAGCGGTGTGGGGCTGATTTCCCACCAGGTTTCCAGGGCCTCATCGTTCTTGGCCTCGATGGCCGGGCGGCCGAAGCGGTTCCACCACGCCGCCGACGTACCGGGCGGGTAGTAATTGGGAATCCACAGATAATTCCATTGCAGCACCCGGTCCAGGGCATGGGCGTAGGTGAGCATCTGTGCCTGGGTGTCGGCCTTGACCAGGCCTTTGATCAGGGTGTCGACGGCCGGGTCCTTGAGCACCATGTAGTTATTGGCCCCCGAATCGAACGCGGCGGCCGAACCGAAGTAGTTGTACAGCTCCATCCCCGGAGAGGTGGTGACCGGGAACCCGGTGACGATCATGTCGTAGTCTCGACTCATCAAGCGGTTTACATACTGCGAGGAGTCGATGCGACGAATATTCAGGGTGATACCGATCTGCGCCAGGTTGCGCTTGTAGGGCAGCAGCAGCCGCTCGAGGCCGGCCTGGGCATTCAGGAAGGTGAACTCCAGCGGCTCGCCCTGGGCATTTACCAGTTTGTCGCCGTCGGGCTTCCAGCCAGCTTCCTCAAGCAGGCTCAGGGCCTGCAGCTGTTTGTCGCGGATCATGCCGCTGCCGTCGGTGACCGGTGCCTTGAACACCTGGGTGAATACCTCATCGGGTACTTGCCCGCGCAGCGGTTCGAGAATCGCCAGTTCCTCCTTGGTTGGCAACTGGCTGGCGGCCAGCGGGCTGTTGGAGAAGAAGCTCTGCTGGCGGATGTACATATTGCGCATCATCTGCCGGTTGGCCCACTCGAAATCCCACAACATCGCCAGGGCCTGACGTACGCGGCGATCCTTGAACATCGGCTTTTGCACATTGAATACATAGCCTTGTGCCGGTTGCGGCATCTCTTTGGCCAAATGCGCGCGTTGCAGGCGTCCATCGTCGAGGGCAGGGCCGTTGTAGCCGATGGAGTAGCCGGTGGCGGAAAACTCGCGATTGAAGTCGTAGGCACCGCCGCGCAATACCTGGCGTGCGACTTCGGTGTCGCCGAAGTACTCCAGGCTCAGGTGATCGAAGTTGTACAGGCCACGGCTGATGGGCAGGTCCTTGCCCCACCAGTCGGGGTCGCGGGTAAACGTGATGGTGCTGCCCGAATCGATCTTGCTGACCTTGTAGGGGCCGCTGCCCAGTGGCGCTTCGTAGCCGCCGCCGTTGGCAAAATCGCGGGTCTTCCACCAGTGCTGAGGAAACACCGGCAGGGTGGCGATATCCAGGGGCAGGGTGCGGTTCTCATTGCTGGAAAAGTCGAAGCGCACCTGGCGCTCGCCTTCCACTTCTACGTGCTTGACGTCGGCGAACAGCGTACGAAAGCGCAGGCTGCCTTGGGTCATCAACAGGTCAAAGCTGTAGCGTACGTCTTCGGCGGTGATCGGCTTGCCATCGGCAAAGCGCGCCTTCGGGTTCAGGTAAAAGCGCAGCGACAGGCCGTCCTCGGCACGCTCCATCTTCTCGGCGACCAGGCCATAGACCGTATAAGGCTCATCCAGGGAGCGCTGGGCCAGGGGCGCGTAAAGCCAGCCATCGACCTGGGACACGCCGATGCCTTTGTCGATATACGGCAGCACATGATCGAAGCGCCCGATCTCGATAGCCGAACGCCGCAGGCTGCCGCCCTTGGGTGCATTGGGGTTGGCATAGTCGAAATGGGTGAAACCGGCCGAGTACTTGGCCGGTTCACCGTACACCGTAAGGTACGCTTGTGGCGCCGCGATCACGGCGGTACTCGCCAGCACAAGGGCCAGCGCAGTGCCGAGAAGGGGTGTGGAAAAAGCCAATCGCATTGTCAGCCTTGAACGCCGGATAAAAGAATAGGGATTTGTACGCTAACGGCGGCACCGTCGCCAGTGATCGGATGCACAACGGCCCACCAGATGGCGGGCCGTTGTTTCACGCATCAGCGCAGGGCGGATCAGTCCTGACGGCTGGTGACTTCCAGCAGGTGGTAGCCGAACTGAGTCTTGACCGGGCCTTGCACGGTGTTGACTGGAGCGCTGAATACCACGGTATCGAATTCTTTAACCATCTGGCCTGGACCGAACGAACCCAGGTTGCCGCCGTCGCGGCTGGATGGGCAGCTGGAGTTGGCTTTGGCGATTTCTGCGAAGTCGGCGCCGCCTTCGATTTGGGCCTTGAGTTCGTTGCACTTGTCTTCGGTGGACACGAGGATGTGGCGGGCGGTGGCTTTGGCCATGAGAGTAACTCCTTGAATGAAAAGGGTGAGCGTACCGGAATCAGGCGGCTATTTCCCGGCAAAGTTCCCAGGGATTGCCTGAGCGGTGCGGCGGCGGGCCATGCCTTTGGCAGGCAGGCTGACGTTTCACTATAGAACGATGTAATCGTTGCGCTGGACGATTGGAAGATGTGCGCCCTGGACCAGGTGCAGGTAGCGGCCATCCACCAGGTCGATGGGCAGGCAGTCGTCCACATCCAGCACTGCGTCGGTATGGGCCTGGGACCAGTGCCGTCGCATCTGTTGCTTGCCTTTGCTCGTGGCTTCCTGCTTGTTACGGGCAACCACCAGCACATAATGATGGGCCTCGCCGAAGCTGTCGGTCTCATAGCCGCCCAGATTGATGAAATACAGATGATGGGCGCCGGCCTGGGGCGCCAGGTGGCTGAGTTCGATTTTCCAACCGTCGACGCCGTCGACCTCCATCCACGAATCGATGTGCACGCCCTTGGCATTGCCGAACCAGGCATCGCGCAGTTGCGGGTAAGTGCCTTGCAGCGTATCCGCCGCAGCGAACACCACATCATGAACTTCGATACTGGCCCGTGGGTGTTTGCCCCCGAGCATCACGACAAACAGCATTGCAGGTCCTTCCTGGCGATTGAGCAAGGCACAACCATACTTCGATTGAACCCTTTTGTCCGGTCAATGCCACAGTGTTAACCCGTGAATTGAGCAGGAGGTTGTCATGCGTAGCATTGATCTGGCGGGCGTGCCCGTCCCTGTCATCGGCCAGGGCACTTGGCGCATGGGCGAAGACCCGAATCATCGCCGGGCTGAAATCGCGGCGTTGCAACTGGGCATCGACGAGGGCATGACCTTGATCGATACCGCCGAAATGTATGGCGAAGGCGGCGCTGAACGGGTGGTCGGCGAGGCCATTCATGGTAAACGCGACCAGGTGTTTCTGGTGAGTAAGGTGTATCCGCACCATGCCAGCCAAAAGGGCATTCCGCGTGCATGTGAAGCCAGCCTCCAGCGCTTGGGCACTGACTATATCGATCTGTATCTGCTGCACTGGCGTGGTCAGTACCCCCTGGAAGAAACCGTCGAAGCCTTTGAGCGTCTGCGCGAGGCAGGCAAGATCGGCCGTTGGGGCGTTTCCAACTTCGACGTAGCCGACCTGCAGGAACTGGCATCCCCGGCCTGTGCGACGAACCAGGTGCTCTACAACATTCAAGAGCGCGGCATCGAGTTTGATTTGCTGCCCTGGTGGCAACAACATCACTTACCCCTTATGGCCTACTGTCCGATTGCCCAGGGCGGAGAACTGTTGTCCAGTCCGACGCTCAAGCAGATCGCCACTCGTCACGAGGCAGCTCCCGCCCAGGTGGCCCTGGCCTGGGTGCTGCGCCAGGACGGTGTGATCGCCATTCCCAAGGCGGTTACGCCGGAACACATCCGGCTTAACGCGGCGGCTGCCGACCTGGTTCTGGACAAGCACGACTTGGACGCCATCGACCGTGTCTTCGGGCCGCCCCAGCGCAAACATCGGTTGGCAATGGTCTAGCCGCAACCGGAAACGGTGCCGTCCATGGGCGCCGTTTCCGTGCCGAGCGGCTTAACCCGCTACCGGGCTGCGCCAATCGTCGGAGCCGGAAGTACCGGACACTTCGTGTGTCCACACGATCTTGCGATAGGTGAAGTACACATCCTCCAAGTGCGTGAAATGGGCGTTTTCCGGGTCCTGGCAGTTGGGCATGCGCGATTGGATATCCACCAGCGTGGCACCCTCCAGCTCGATGGTGAAGTAATGCTCCTGGGTACCGGCCGACGAAGTCCGGAACCATTCCAGTCGACACTTGACCTCTTCGCCACTGGTCAGCGCACTGAACAGCAACGGTGAGGATTTATCGAAGACCTTGCTGATCATCAGCGGCTTGTGAACCCGCTGCCCGGTCGGCTGCCCGGATTGCGGATCGCGGGGAATGATGACCTGGTGGGCGAAGGCCTGGACCAGGATCTGATCCTCGTGCCCCTCCTGATAGATGTTACCTACCGAGTCCTGTGTAAACGTGCCTGCCGTGATCAAACCTTGTTTGACGCCGGTAATGGAGAGATACGCGGGTGTTGGCATGACGGTTTTCCTTGCCTGGTTAAATAGGTAGTTCCAGACGACAGCTGCGTCGACTGGTCAAATGCCTATAACAAAAAGCGTGCCGGAAAGTGCGTGAGCCAATAAAGGCGCGGGGTTGCTGCGATAACGTGCTTGTTTTGGTCGAATATGATCGAGTGAGAGTTAAGTTAATGGTGGATTGTTTGCGCATGAGTGCGCAGTTAATTGCTCGCAGTGAACGGGCTTCAAAGGCTGGGGTTTAGTATTTAATTGACGAATTGGGCTTAGTTGACTGTGCAAAATGCTGCGCAGGCCTTGATTTTATTGGGTTGTAGGAAATTGCTTAAGTGGCGACTGGTGGCTTGCTGAATGCTGGAGGCAAGTCTACTGTTTGCAGACTTCGTTGTCGTTCTGGCGAAATATATCTGAAATATGATGCGTTTATGCAATGCGATTAGTTGGCTTCTCGTGCTCTTAAGTTGCGCGTGGTTAAAATGAATTATTATGAAAAGCTCTGTGTTTATTATATTGAAGTTGTCCGTGCGCCCTGTTCGCAAGAACATTTCGCGGGTGGTGACGTGCGCTTTTCGCCCGAGTACGAGGCCTTGGAATTGGAAACTAATTAAGGTCCACTCAATGCACGGCACCTCCCAGCCGGATTGGCACAAGGTCATTGAAGTCAGTGAGCAGCTGCTGCGCCGTCAGTCCAAGGATCTGCGCGTGACTGTCTGGCTGACCTGGGCGCTGCACCAGCGTGAGTCGTTTGCGGGTCTGCTGGCGGGCCTTGGGATGTTGTGTCACCTGTGCGACCGTCATTGGTCGATTGTTTATCCTGCAAAAAACCGTACCCGAGCCGCGGCATTCGCGTGGTTGGTTCTGCGTCTCGAGTCATTGTCGGCGCAGATTGTTTCGCTGCATGACCAGCAGCCGCTGCATCGCGCTTTGCTCGAGCGACTGGCCCATTTGGATGAGTTGTTGAGCAGTCACCTGGGTGATGACGCGCCGCTGTTGCTGTCGATCCGCAGGCAATGGGACCAGCGCTTGGAGCATACCGCGCCAGGCGATCCTGCTGACGCCCAGTTGAGCGGTGTCGTTGCTCAGGCCAACCGTGCGACCACTCAATTGCTGCGAGCCGAACTGTCGCTGGACAGCGAAAAGGACGCCCATAAATGGCTGCGTTCCTTGCAGGAACAAGCTCGGCCATTGTGCGCCTGGTGGCTGCGTCAGAACGCTACCGACCTGCGTGCATTGCGCCTGAATCGCACGTTGATGTGGATGACCCTGATCAGCTATCCGCAAGCCGACACGGAGCGGATCACCACGCTGCGTGGCCCGGCGCCCGACAAGCTCAAGCGTTACCGGGAGTGGCTCGCCCAGGGCCAGTACGCCGATCTGCTGCTTGAGCTCGAGGCCAGCCTGGCGGGTGCGATGTTCTGGTTTGATGGGCTGCACATGGTCTGGCAATGCCTGGAGGCCCCGCAGGCGCCATTGGCCATGAGCGAGCTGGAAGTGAGCTTTGCCCTGCTGCTGCAACGGCTGCCCGACCTGCCTGAATTTCGCTTTCACGACGGCAGTCCGTTTGCCGATGCGGGCACCCGGACCTGGATTGCCTTGCAGGTGCGGCCTCATAGGCAGCCGCCCGAAACGCTGTGTGAGGCCGCCGATGCCCAGCCTTGGGAGGTCGCCCTGCAGGCGCTGCAGCCCAGGCTGCGAAAGGAGGGCCTGAAGGCCGTCGTACATGAACTCAAGCAAGGCCTGCACGGAGCTCGCGGCGACCGTGAGCGCTTTTACTGGCGCCTGGCCCAGGCGCGCCTGTGTGTACAAGCGGGCAAGCATGAACTGGCAAAGATCCAGCTCGACCAACTCGATCTAGAACTGCAGCGCACCGGGCTGGACCGCTGGGAGCCGGAGCTTGCGCTGCATGTCGCCCAATTGCTGCACCGTTGCTGTGACCTCGTGCCGCAAAGCCATGCCGTGCGCGAGCGCAAGGAAGACACCCATCGCAGGCTGTGCCTCTTCGATCTTGAAGCGGTACTTGAATAGGCTCTCGAGCCCCCCGAACAAGGAGAAATACCATGGCCAAAGAAGGTTCCGTAGCCCCGAAGGAACGCATCAATATTACGTTCAAACCCGCTATCGGTGGCGCCCAGGAAGAAGTCGAGCTGCCGTTGAAACTGCTTGTGCTGGGGGATTTCACCCAGCGCGAAGACGTGCGCAAGCTCGAAGACCGCAAGCCTATCGCCATCGATAAGAACACCCTGGACGAAGTGTTGGCCAACCAGGCATTGAACCTGACCCTGAATGTGCCCAATCGACTTCAGGAGGGCGCCGATGCCGAGGAGTTGGGGATTCAGGTGCGCATCAACTCGATGAAGGACTTCAACCCTGCGCATCTGGTTGAGCAGATTCCTCAACTGCAAAAACTGATGGCGCTGCGTGAGGCGCTGGTGGCGCTCAAGGGGCCTTTGGGCAACACACCAAGCTTTCGCAAGGCCATAGAGCAAGCCCTGACCAACGACGAATCCCGCGTGCGGGTACTGGCGGAGCTGGGCCTGAGCGACCCATCCGCCTGACATACCTCAGTAAAAGGACACTGACGCCATGAATACCCAACACACTCAAACCGTTGCCCACGCCGCTCAAGAGCACGGCATTCTCGACAACATCATTGCCCAGACATTGTTGAGCGCGGACGACGAAGCCTATGGCATTGCCAAGCGTGGCGTCTCAGCCTTTATCGAAGAATTGATCAAGCCGCACAACAGCGGCGAGCCGGTGAAAAAACGCCTGGTTGATCGAATGATCGCCGAAATCGACGCGAAGCTCAGCCTGCAAATGGACGAGATCCTGCACCACCCGGAGTTCCAGGCCCTGGAATCGTCGTGGAAGGGTTTGCAGTTGCTGGTCGACCGCACCAATTTTCGCGAAAACATCAAGATCGAACTGCTGAACGTTTCACGACAGGACCTGCTGGATGACTTTGAAGACTCTCCGGAAGTGACGCAGTCCGGGCTCTACAAACACATTTACAGCGCCGAGTACGGTCAGTTCGGCGGCCAGCCCGTGGGCGCCGTCATCGCCAACTACTTCCTCTCTCCCAGCGCGCCCGATGTGAAACTGATGCAGTACGCCGCCAGTGTGGCCTGCATGGCTCATGCGCCGTTTATCGCGTCTGCCGGCCCGGGTTTCTTCGGATTGGAGAGCTTCACGGGCCTGCCTGACCTCAAGGATCTCAGGGACCATTTCGAGGGGCCGCAGTTTGCCAAGTGGCAAAGCTTTCGCGAGAGCGAAGATTCGCGCTATATCGGCTTGACCGTACCGCGCTTCCTCTTGCGCACGCCTTACGACCCACTGGAATGCCCGGTCAAGACCTTTGCTTACCGGGAAAACGTGGTGAACAGCCACGAACATTACCTGTGGGGCAATACCGCCTATGCCTTCGCCACGCGCCTTACCGACAGCTTTGCACGGTTTCGCTGGTGCCCGAACATCATCGGCCCGCAAAGCGGCGGTGCAGTGGAAGACTTGCCTCTGCATCACTTCCAGAGCATGGGCGAGATCGAAACCAAGATTCCTACCGAAGTGCTGGTGTCCGACCGCCGTGAATATGAGCTGGCGCAAGAAGGCTTCATTGCCCTGACGATGCGCAAGGGCAGTGACAATGCTGCGTTTTTTTCCGCCAGCTCCGTACAGAAACCCAAACATTTCGGCATCAGTACCGAGGGCAGGGAGGCGGAGCTGAATTACCGGCTGGGCACCCAGCTGCCGTACATGATGGTGGTCAACCGTCTGGCGCATTACCTCAAGGTTCTACAGCGCGAGCAATTGGGTTCCTGGAAGGAGCGCACCGACCTTGAGCTGGAACTCAACAAGTGGATTCGTCAGTACGTCGCCGATCAGGAAAACCCCAGCGCCGAAGTCCGTGGACGGCGCCCGCTGCGTGCGGCGCGTATTGTCGTCAGTGATGTGGAAGGCGAACCGGGCTGGTACCGCGTCAACCTGAGCGTGCGACCGCACTTCAAATACATGGGGGCCGATTTCACCTTGTCCCTCGTCGGCAAGCTCGACAAAGAATGAGCAAGCGCCAGGTCATGACTCGCAACCACAGCCTGTTCGAACGATTTGCAGCACCGTCGGCCAAGCCCGGCTGTGGCGTGACATCTGTCGCGGCTCACCTGGGCAAGATGCTCAGCATCCGCGCGGGGAGCGTGCAGACGCTGCCGGATTATGGGTTGCCTGACTTCAATGAGATGAACCAGAGCCTGCACGAATCATTGAGCCAGTCACGCTTGCTGATCGAGCGTTTTATTCGAGCCTACGAACCACGTTTGAGCCACGTTCGTGTGCGTGTGCTGCCGCGCGATCATGACCCCTTGTGCCTGGCATTTGCCATCGACGCCACACTGCGTATTGATGGCGTCGTGCAACCGGTGGTCTTTACCGCACACCTGCGTGATGCGGGACGTATCGAGGTGTTGCCCGATGTCCTTTAACCGTTATTACCAAAGCGAACTCAGCGCCTTGCGTCAGCTGGGACGGCAGTTCTCCGAACGCAATCCGGCGCTTGCGCCGTTTCTCGGCGAAGCCGGCCAGGACCCGGATGTCGAGCGGTTATTGGAAGGCTTCGCTTTTCTAACCGGGCGCCTGCGTCAGAAACTGGATGACGAATTGCCGGAGCTGACGCACTCCCTGATGCATTTGCTATGGCCCAATTATATGCGCCCGATTCCAGCACTCAGCATCCTGCAGTTCGACCCATTGAAGACGGCTGGGCCTGGGGTCATGGTTGCGCGGGATACACCGGTGGAAAGTGGTTCGGTCGAAGGCGAACGTTGCCGCTTTCGAACCTGTTACGCGACCCAGGTCTTGCCCCTTCAACTGAGCGCGTTGGACTACAGCGTTCAGGGAGAGCAGGCAGTGTTGAGCCTGCAGTTGCGCATCAGTGCCGAGGGCGACTTGAGTCAGTGCGCATTTGACCAGTTGCGCCTGCACCTGACCGGGGACCGCTACATCAGCCAAGGCCTGTACCTGGGGCTGCTGCGTCATCTTACGGGTGTGCAGTTACTGCCACTGGACCGTGCAGGTGCGCCGATTTCCGAGCGTGATGGCCAGGCGTTATCGCTGCGCATTGGCGCGGATCAGGTGCAGCCGGTGGGCTTCGCGCAGGATCAGGCGCTGATCCCCTATCCGCCGAACACCTTCACTGGCTACCGTCATTTGCAGGAGTATTTCATCTTCCCCGACAAGTACCTGTTCGTCGATGTGACGGGGCTGGATGCGCTGCGACGCTTGCCCAACGAGGTCATCAAGCGAATCTGCGGCGTGACGTTGCGCTTTGAGTTACACAACCAACCCTCGCAGCTCCAGCATCTGACTCGGGACAACGTAAAGCTGTATTGCACGCCCATCGTCAACCTGTTCACACATGATGCGGTACCGATTCGCCTGGATGGCAAGCAGGACGAGTATCTGCTGATTCCCGGAGAGTATGCGCGAGGTAACGCCGGTGTGTTTTCCGTCGACCGAGTGACAGGCTGGCGTCCTGGCGGCCAGGGTTACCGGGCGTACGTCCCCTTTGAATCGTTTGAACACGATGGCCATGGGAACGCCTCCGCAGGCCCGCCCAGCTACACCATTCGCCAGCGCGCTTCGGCGCAGCATGGTGGGCTCGACACCTGGTTGGGTTTTGCCGATGGCGTCGGACACGAGCAGGAAACGCTGTCGATCGAGCTGACCTGCACCAACCATAACCTCACTCGACAACTAGCGGCTGGAGCGATCAACCAGCCCTGCGAGCAGACCCCCGAAGGGCTGTCGTTTCGCAACATCTGCGCGCCGACCGATAGCCTCGCACCGCCCCTGGACCAGGATTTTCTCTGGCGCCTGATCAGCAATATGTCGCTCAACTACCTGTCGTTGAGCGATATCAACGCGTTGAAGGGCGTTCTGGAAACTTACGACCTGCCGCGTTATCACGACCGGCAGGCCAGGAAAATCAGCCAGAGAAGACTGGGCGCATTGCGCTCCATCAGTCACGTCCAGGTTGATCGATTGCATCGAGGCATGCCGTTGCGAGGCGTGCTGATCGACCTGAGCATCGACGCCCAAGGCTTCCTGGGGCAGGGCGAGATATTTGTATTCGCCTCGGTACTCAACGAATTCTTCGCGCTCTATGCGGGCCTCAACACTTGCCACGAACTACGTGTCACCAGCACACAAGGAGATGTGTACCTATGGCCAACCCGGATGGGCCAGCAGCCTCTGATTTAACGCAACTGTCCCGTGTCATCCGTGAATATTCGCTGTTCCAGGCAATTTCGCAGGTGATCCGGCGTTTACGCGATGCGCATCCGTTGCTGGATAACGACGCGCTGTATGACCGTTTGGAATTCCAGGCCAACCCAGGCCTCGGATTTCCCGGTCACGATATCGATCGATTGGAGTTTTTTGTCGAGCAGGGACAATGGCACGCGCGTCTTCGTCTAAACGTGCTGAGCCTATGTGGCGCAGGCTCGCCGCTGCCGGCGTTCTACGGCGAGCAGGCATTTGCCGATGGGGCGGGCGGTAATGCTGCCCGTGACTTCCTGGACCTGTTCCACCACCGGCTGCACCGCCTGATGCTGCCGATCTGGCGTAAGTACCGCTATCGCGCGTGCTTCGAGGGGGGCGCGCGGGACAGGTTTTCCGAACAGATGTTCGCCTTGGCCGGGTTGAGAGGCCAGCCGATTCGCGATGCCGCCCAGTTGAACTGCAAGCGACTGCTGCCTTATCTCGGGTTGCTCAGCCTGCGCGTGCATTCCGCGGCCTTGATCGAGACGGTGCTGCGTTACTACTTCAGGCACTCCCGCCTGTGGGTCGAGCAATGGGTGGCGCGCTCGGTTGTTATTTCACCGACGCAGCGCAACAGGCTTGGCGACGCCAACAACGCGCTGGGTGTGGACCATGTCCTTGGCTGCCGAGTCGACGACCGCAGCGGGAAATTCAGGGTGCACCTGCCGGACCTCGACTGGCAGCGTTTTCACGATTTTTTACCTTCGGGCACCGACCACCCGCCGCTGTGTGCACTGATAGGGCTGATCGCGCGCGAACCACTGGACTATGACCTGCGCCTGGTATTGAGCAAAGAAGAGATCAGACCGTTGCAGCTTGGCGAACACAACGTTTGTCGATTGGGCTGGGCCAGTTGGCTGACGCCTGCACGCGCCGATGGCGCGGTCATCGTGACCGGCAATATTCGCCGCAAGGGCAGAGGCATATGATGAATGTAGACCTGCAACAACTTATCCGCGCATTGAATCCCCAGGCGCGGCGAGACTTGGAACGCTCAGCCGAGCGTTGCGTGACGCGCGGAGGCGGCGAGGTTCTTGTAGAGGATCTGCTGGGCGTCCTGCTGGAACACTGCGAAGGCCTGTTAATCAAGGCATTGGCTGACGCCGAGGTTGACAGCGCTGAACTGGCAGCCACGCTGCGGCCAAGGATTGAAACGAGTGCTTCGCCTAATCCGGTGTTCGCCAAGGGCCTGGTGCAATGGTTGCAAAACGCCTTGCTGGTGGCCCATCTGGAGTTGCATCAAACCGAGGTGGACCATGCCGCGCTGTTGTTGGCGTTGTTGTGTCACCCGCCACAGCCTGAAGGTTGCGCTTATCAACGCGTGCTGAGCCGCCTGGATGCGCAGCGCGTGCGCGAGTTTGCTGCAAGTCGGAAGGTGGAGGGCGCCCCGGCAAGCGATGGTGAGTCGTGCCTGGCACGGTTCACTCACGATCTGACCCGGCAGGCCCATGAAGGCCGGATCGATCCGGTGCTGTGTCGCGATGGCGAGATTCGCCAACTGATCGATATCCTTGCGCGACGACGCAAGAACAACCCGATTCTCGTTGGCGAAGCCGGCGTAGGCAAGACGGCCGTGGTCGAGGGGCTTGCCTTGCGGATCGCCAGCGATCAGGTGCCGGAACCGCTCAGAAACGCACGGGTGCTGACCCTGGACATGGGCATGCTGCAGGCCGGAGCCAGTCTCAAGGGCGAATTCGAACGGCGCCTCAAGGGCGTGATGGATGAGGTCAACGCCTCGCCACAAGCGGTCATTCTGTTTATCGACGAAGCGCATACGCTGGTGGGCGCGGGTGCCCAGGCGGGTGGCGCCGATGCGGCCAACCTGCTCAAGCCGGCGCTGGCCCGAGGTGAGTTGCGCACTATCGCCGCCACCACCTGGTCGGAATACAAACGTTACTTCGAGAAAGACCCCGCCCTGGCCCGGCGCTTTCAACCGGTCAAGGTCGGCGAGCCGAGTGTTGAGGAGGCGGTTTCGATCCTGCGTGGCCTGGTGCCGGTGCATGAAGCCAGCCATGGCGTCTATGTACGAGACGACGCCGTGGTGGCCGCCGCCTGCCTGAGTGCCCGCTACCTCGCTGGGCGCCAGTTGCCCGACAAGGCCGTGGACGTACTGGATACCGCCTGTGCCCGTGCACGTATCAGCCGGGTCTGCGCACCCGAGTCGCTGCAGCGGCTGGGTGCGCAGAAGGCTGAATGTCTGCGACAGCGTCTGTCGCTGTTGCGAGACACAGACGCAGGGTTGCCGGTGGATGCGCAGGCATTGCGCGCGCTGGAACGGCGACTGGCGGCTGTCGAGCACGCGTACCAACAGTTACAAGCACGTTGGCTTGAAGAGCAGGCGTGCGCGCAACAGGTACTTGCACTGCGACAGCAATTGGACGATGCCCGCCAGGCAGGGCAGGACGTGGATGCCCTGGAACAGGTGCTGGCAGAACAGCGTGCCCGACAGGGCGCACATCCCCTGGTTCATCTCGAGGTGTGTCCGCGCCTGGTGGCCCAGGTCGTCAGCGCCTGGACAGGTATTCCGGTTGAACGCCTGGCGGTCGAGCACAGTGAGACGGTCCTGGGATTCGCTGACGCGCTGCGCTCGCGCATCCTGGGTCAGGAGCATGCCGTGCAGGCCCTTGATCGCAACTTGCGTGCCGTCGCCGCAGGTCTCAACACGCCCGACGCGCCTGTTGGCGTATTCCTACTGGTGGGCCCAAGTGGCGTAGGCAAGACCGAAACGGCCATGGCCCTGGGGGATTTGCTCTATGGCGGCGAGCGCTTTGTCACGATCCTGAACATGGCTGAATATCAGGAAAAGCATGCGCTGTCTCGACTCATTGGTGCACCTCCCGGCTACGTCGGCTACGGGGAGGGCGGCGTACTGACGGAAGCGGTGCGTCAGCGCCCGTATTCAGTGGTGCTGCTGGACGAAGTGGAGAAGGCTGACCCCGACGTGTTGAATCTGTTTTATCAGATCTTCGACAAGGGCCTGGCCAACGACGGCGAGGGGCGTGAGATCGATTTTCGCAACACGCTGATTCTGATGACCTCCAACCTGGGCAGCGAATGCATCACCGAGCTGTGTGCCGACGCTCAGCGGCCCGACCCGCAGGTACTGCAAGCGGCCATCTATCCGATGTTGCGTGATTATTTCAAGCCGGCCCTGCTGGCTCGAATGCGTGTGGTGCCCTATTACCCGATCGCCGGTGACGTGCTTCACGATCTGGCCAGGCTCAAGCTGGAGCGTCTCGGCTGCAGGCTGCAATTGCGTCGTTTGTCGTTCAGCTATACGGACGATCTGGTCAAGCACATGGCCGAACGTTGCAGCCACAGCGACAGTGGCGCCCGTTATATCGACCAATGGATCGACAGCTGCCTGTTGCCGCAGATGGTTGACCGGCTTCTGGAGACCATGGCTGTCGGCGAATCCGTAGCGCGCGTGCATGCCGGTCTGGACGCCAACGCCCAGCCGATCTGCGAGTTCAGCCAATGACAGACAATCCGTTCAGCCAAGTACCCCATCCCCTGGACTATGCCGAGGCTTTGCTGGCCTGGTTCACTCGCCTGGGCAGTGAGTGTGACGAAGCCAGCTTGCCTGACGCGTGCGTCGCGGCGGCGGCCCAGCTCAGCGGTTGTGAACTGAGCCAGTTGTATTGGCGCGACGAGACAACGGGTCGGCTCGAGCTGACTGCCCAGCATTTGCCAGGGGTCACGCGACCCGCTGACCCCACGTGCGGGCCGGACTTTCAACATGAGCAACTGCTGCACTACGTAATCGATCAGGCTACCCCGCTGTCGCTCGATGAGTTGACGCGCAGCGTCTATGCGTGCGGCTTCCTGCCGGCAATGGCGACACCCTGGCAGTCGTTGTCCTGCATACCGTTGTTCGGGCGGCGCAAGTGCGTTGCCGGCCTGTTGCTGTGCGCCAGCCTGCGTAAACAATCGTTGCAGGGTTACGCGTCGTCATTGGGGCAATTGGGCAGCTTTGCCTTGAGGCAGCTCACGCTGCTCAAGCGTACGGGGCCTGCACACACGCGTATGGGCGCCACGCCTCGTATGGGTGCATTCGGGCTGATCGGCAACAGCGCCGCTATGGCGGCAACCTGTCGCTTGATCGGTAAGGTGTTATTTGCCCCCAGCACCGTGCTCCTGCGGGGCGAGACCGGAACCGGCAAAGAGGTGGTGGCGCGTGCGATCCACGACGCAGGCCCGCGCAAGGGCAAGGCTTTCGTGGTGCAGAATTGTGCCGCCTTCCCCGAGGGGCTGCTGGAAAGCGAACTGTTCGGCTACCGCAAGGGGGCGTTCACGGGGGCCGAGCGTAACCATATCGGCTTGTTTGACGCGGCCAATGGCGGCACGTTGCTGCTGGATGAGATTGGCGATATGCCATTGTCGCTGCAGGCCAAGTTGTTGCGGGTACTGCAGGAGGGGGAGATTCGCCCGCTGGGTGCCGGCGCGCCGCATAAGGTGGATGTGCGGATTATCGCCGCCACCCACCGCGACCTCGCCGCGATGGTGGCCGAGGGCCGTTTTCGCGAGGACCTGTATTACCGCCTGGCGCAATTTCCTATCGAACTGCCGCCCCTGCGTGAGCGAGAGGGTGATGTGCTGATGCTGGCCCGGCATTTTATGCAGAACGCCTGCGATGCGTTGGGACGCAGCCCCCTGGAGTGGTCAAGCGCTGCGCTGGATCAACTGTCGAGTCACGCTTTCCCGGGCAACGTTCGGGAACTCAAGTGCCTGGTGGAGCGCGCCGTGCTGCTCTGTGAGGAGGACGTGATCCTTCCGGCGCACCTTTCTCTCACGCCACCACCAGTGCCCTGCGCCGTCGAGGCAACGTTGCGTCAGCGCCTGGAACGGGTGGAGCGGGTGTTCTTGATCGATTGCCTGCACAAGAACCGCGGCAATCGAACCCGCACTGCCCGCGAACTGGGGGTGGCACGTCGCACCCTGCTTTATCGTCTCGCACGCTTGAACATCCCTTGTGACGACATGCGCGGGGAGCGCTGATGAAGAGCTCATGGGTGCGATTTCCGGCTGCCCGGCCTGTTTTTCCTGGAGAAACCTGATGCATTTTCGTCCATGGCAAGCCTGGTGGCTTGCGTTGTGTTTGTTGAGTGGCTGCAACGCCAATTACGTGTTTGATGACGCCGACTACCGTCCGCTGGGTGATCCCCAACTGACGCGTAGCGGCCGTTGAACGAGGGCCCTGGCATGCAATTAGTGTTTGAAGTGTGCGACGCCGCAAGCGGTGATTCGTCGGCGCGCAAGGTATTCGATGACGCCGGCGGCGTGATCGGTCGTGGGGTAGGGTGTGATTGGAACCTTGCCGATCCCAGTCGCTTGCTGTCCAGCCATCATGGTCTGGTCAGTTACCGTGACGGGCAGTACTTTCTCACCGATATCAGCAGTAACGGCATCGGCCTGCGGGGCAGCAGCGAACGCCTGCGCAAAGGCCTGGCACGGCTGATCAGCGACGGTGACGTCTATCAACTGGGGCCGGTGGATATTCGTGCGCGGCTGGCGGAACGACCAAGCCCCATCGCGGCGCAGAGCTTCGCCGGTAGCGAGACGATCCCCCATGATGCCTTTGTGGGGCTGGACCCGTTGCAGGCAATGCCCAGTGACGACTTGTCCCATCCGCCATCCGAAGATTCGCACGGGTTGCCCGACAACGCTGCGCTGAGCGCCCGCGCGCTTTCCAGCGGTCACTTGGCGCGCGACCACTTGATCGCGCCGAGATGGGCCGATGTCCAGGAAAAAGCACCGGATGTCGAACCGCTTTCGGCTCCTGCTCCGGTCCCTGCGGTCTTCTGGACGCAATTCGGCGAGGCGCTGGGCCTGCGGATGGAGGGGCTTGATTCACGCACGCGCGAAGCACTTGCGATCAAAGTGGCGGGATTGTTCAGGCAAACCGTCGAGGGTATTCAGCAAAGCTTGCGCACCCGCGACGAGCTGAACAGCGAGTTGCACCTGGACCTGACCACCTCACCCTTCAAGCGCCAGAACCCGCTCAAGGACTGTGTCGACCCCCAGGCTGCCATGAGCGCGCTGCTGGGCATGGAAGATCAAGGCCAGCTTTGCACCGAATGGGCGGTTGCCCAGGCTTGCCGTGAACTGCAGATCCACCAACTGGCGCTGCTCGTGGCTTGCCGTGCCACGGTGCGCAGTGCGGTAGCGGCGTTTGCCCCAGTGCATCTGCTGACATGCTTTGAACGTGAGCGCAGCCCGTCGAGGTTCACCACCGCTGGTGCACATTGGCGCGCCTACCAACGTCATTACCAACGACTTAACGACACGCCTGGCCTTGAGGAACGCCTGTTACGCGAGGATTTTTCCAAAGCCTATGACGAACAGGTGCGTCTGGTTTCAACACTGCACACGGCCTATCCGGGATGACTTTCATGTATCGAGCTGTCGTCGTCTTTCTACTGTCGGCGTTGAGCCTGCTGGCCGGCTGCCACAGCCTCTCTCCTTTTTCGACCTTGACCAAGCTGGAGCTGACCCTGACGGCCAGCGAAACGCTTAATCCGGACCTTCACGGTCGTCCATCGCCGGTGGTCATACACCTGATCGAACTGCGGCACCCGGCGGCATTTGAGCATGCTGATTTCTTCAGCCTGTATGGACGCGCTGAGCAAGCGCTGCCCAAGGACTGGGTCGGCAGCGAGGAGCTGGCCTTGAGTCCCGGTGAGCGGCAGATGCTCAAGCTCAGTATCGAACCGCAGAGCCGCTACGTCGGCGTGCTGGCGGCCTACCGGGATCTGCCTCGTGTCCAGTGGCGCAGGGTACTCAGCGTTCAACAACAGCAGTTGACCCGTGTCGACCTTGTGCTTGACGAGGCGGGTATCCGCATCGTCGGCCATGAGGCCGGTCGCTTGGGAGATCGAAATGCAGATCTATAACGTCATCTGGCAGGAGGGCATGTTGCTGCGCCCGCAGCACTTGCAGCACAGCGACCGTTACTACCACCAGCAGCTTAACCAGACCCGCCTGTTGCAGGGCGATGGCTGGGGATTCCTGACGCTTGAGGTCGACTCGCAATACCTTAACCTGGGCAAAGTGGTAGTCGCCCGAGCCAGCGGGGTATTTCCGGACGGCAGCCTGTTCGAGCTGGGCAGCGCGAACGAACCCTTGGTGCTGCAGGTGCCTGCTGACGCGGGCGGGCAAGCGGTGTACCTGGTGTTGCCGCTGGCGGTCGGCAATCAGGTGGAGGTGCGCAGGGCGGAGCAAGGCGACGTTCTGGCGCGCTACGTCAGTCATGAAACCCAGGTGGGCGACTCCAATGCCGGTGTCGATTCCCGTTGCCCGATCAATTGCGCTCGTCCGGACCTGCGACTGGCGTTGGGAGAGCAGGCCGGCGACCCACTCCTGGTGAAACTCCAGGTGGCCCAAGTGCTGGAGTCGACACGCGAGGGAGGCGTGACGCTGGACGCGGACTTTGTGCCGACGTTCATCTACCTGCAACGCTCAGGCTACGTGTCGTCGTGCGTCAATGAGGTGATCAGCCTGCTGGGTACCCGTGGCGACGCGATTGCCGAGCGCATCCAGGGCAACGACGGATCGAGCACGCAACTGGGCGATTTTCTCATGCTGCAGTTGATCAACCGCACAGAGTCGACCCTGCGTCATTACCTGACCCAACCTCAGGTTCGTCCAGAGACGTTGTACCGCGAGCTGTTGGTGATCCTCGGTGAACTGTCGACGTTCGCTACCCACAATAAACGCGCCCAGATAGAGGCGAGTTACCGGCATGGCGACCAGGGTGCGAGCTTTCGCGGGTTGATGGACGGCATTCGAACGGTGCTGTCGTCGGTGCTGGAGCAGCATGCCATTGAGCTCTTACTGCAACCGCGCCAATACGGGGTGCTGGTCTGTCCGGTCAGTGACCTCAAGTTGCTGGGCTGCGCCACTTTCATTCTGGCGGCCACTGCCCAGTGCGACTCGGAAGAGCTGCGCCAGCGCTTGCCCGCGCACCTGAAGGTCGGCCCCGTGGAGCGCATTCGCGAACTGGTCAACCTGCATCTCGCGGGAATCAAGGTCAAGCCGCTGCCCGTGGCGCCGCGACAGATCCCGTTCCATGCCGGCAAGACGTATTTCATGCTTGAACTCAGTGCTCGTGACATCGCGCAGCTGGCGCAATCGGGAGGTTTTGCCTTCCACGCCAGCGGCGAGTTTGCCGGGCTTGAGCTCAAGTTCTGGGCCATCAGGAACTGATCGTTATGACTATGGACAGTGAATACCCGCAGGACGAGAAAACCGTACTGCTTGATCGCGATGGTCACGGTCCCGTGCAGGGCGCCGTGACGGATTTCGCAGCGCCGCCGCGCTTCGAGCACCTCGAGGACCGGATGATCTACACCGCCGGCCTGCAGGGCGCGCACAGCTTTACGATAGGCCCCAACCTCCTGGTCGCGTCGGCCTGGGACCTGCTGCTCCAGACGGTCCAGCTCAAGACCAGTTCGGGACGCGAGAGCCTGCAGGCGCTTAACGACCGGCTGTCCGCAGGGATCCAGGCCTTCGAGGCGCGCGCCCTGCATCACGGCGAGGAAAACAGTCAGGTCATGTCCGCGCGTTATGTACTTTGCAGTGTGATTGACGAAGCGGTGGTGACCACGGCGTGGGGCGGCCATAGCGATTGGTCGAAAACAAGCCTGCTGAGCCGCTTTCATCAAGAGACCTTTGGCGGGGAAAAGTTTTTCCAACTGCTGGAGCGCTTGTCCCTCGATCCGCTTAAGCACCTGGCGATGCTGGAATTGATGTACCTGTGCCTGTCCATCGGCTTTGAAGGCAAGTACCGCGTGACGGAGCGCGGTGGGGTGCAGCTTGAAGCGGTGCGCGATGGCCTGTACCGACAGATTCGACATGGGCGTGGCGAACACGCGTCGATGACGGTTTCCACCGAGCCAGACAGACCGGCGCGCACGCGGCTACGCATTGTGCCGGCCAAATGGGTCGCCACTTGTGCTGGGATCTGCCTGCTGGCGATGTATCTGGCATTCGCCGGCGTGCTCGGCGACCAGCGCACGACCTTACTGCAATCCTTTCAATCTTTGGCGCCGGATCTGACGCGGACGTCCTCGTAACGCTGGGAGCAATCATGAGCGCATTCTTCAAGGGCGTGGGCGCGTTGCTGCGCAAAATTTGGTTATGGAGCCTGTTGTTGGTACTGGGCAGCGCACTGTTGGTATGGTTTGCCGGGCCGCTGTTGGCGGTCGCTGACCACCGTTTCTGGCAAAGCTCGACGGCGCGTCTGCTGACGATCAGCGCGTTGCTTCTCGCATGGGGGCTGGCGATGGTGGGGGCCGGCGGACGGCGTGCCGCACGGTTGCGCTTACCTGAGACCGAGGCGAGTCACCCGCGCGACGGATTGGTGGAGACGGAGCAACGCCAGGTGCGCGGGCGTTTCAAGGAGGCCTTGCACACCTTGAGAACCACGCGGCGTTACGGTGAGCGCAGCGCGCGCTGGCGCAACGAGTTGCCTTGGTATTTGTTGATTGGCGAGCAAGGCAGCGGCAAAAGCTCTTTGCTGTCGGCCAACGGTTTGGTTTACCCGCTCGATCGCTCAGAGGCGCGGTCTTCGAGAGCGAACGCTTACTTTGATGCCTACCTGGCCGACGAAGCCGTTGTGATAGAGGTTGCCGGGCGCTATCTGACGCAGCCTGACGTGCCGGTGGACGGTGCTGGATGGTCGACGTTGCTGGGCCTGCTCAAGTCGCGACACCGAGCGCGGCCGCTCAACGGTGTGGTGGTGACCCTGGCGGTGGAAACGTTGCTGGGCATGAACGAGCACGACCTCGACCTGCATGCACGACGGATACACACGCGTCTGCAAGACATCCAGCAACGGCTGCACATGGACGTGCCGGTGTACCTGATACTGACCCAGGCCGACCGCTTGCCGGGGTTCGCCGAATTCTTCGACTCCCCTATGGGCGACAGCGCAGAAGCGGTGCTCGGAGAGCCCCTGGCGGCAGGCAAGGCCGGCACCGAGATCGGCCATGTGCGCGAAGCGTTCGAGAGGTTGCTGAAGCGTCTGGGCACGCAGGTGATTGCTCGCTTGCATCTGGAACGTGATGTCGAGCGCCGCGGGCAGATGCTTGACTTCCCCCGGCAGGTTGCCCATATCGGTGAGCGTTTATGCCTGTTCGTGGAAACTGCGTTCTGCGCTCATCGCTTCCAGCGCATCAATCGACTGCGCGGGTTCTACCTGGCCTGCGGGGCGTCGGAGGACGGACGCTCGTATTTCGTGCAGGGCCTGTTCAACCGCGTGATCTTTGCGGAGGCTGACCTAGCGGGGCTGCATACCCCCGAGCGACAACGCCTGCGCCGCCGCCAAGGCCTTGGGATGCTGGTCGCTTCGTTGCTCGTGGTCGTGGCGGGAATAGTCTGGACACACAGTTACTCGGTCAACCACCAGCGCCTGCTGCAATTGGCGCAACTGCTCGACATCCAACCGCCCGATCCTGCCATAGCGGATTCCACCCTGGCACTGCTGCCGCGGCTGGACAGCCATCGGGCTGCGACCCAGGTATTCCCTCCCGTGGCGGAGGTGCGGATGGTCGAGCGGGTAGGGTTGTTCCAAGGCGAGGCCGTCCGTCCGCTGTTATCCGATGTTTATGACAGGACACTGCATCAGCAACTGCTGCCGCAAGTGGTTGCCCTGCTTGAAGAACAGGTCCGGGCCAGCCTGGGCGATCGCGAAACGTTGATGGATACGTTGCGGGCGTACCTGATGCTTAACTTGCCGAAACGTCGTGATAATGCCTGGCTGAAGGAGCGTGTGGCGGGTCATTGGTCTGCACGTTACGCCAGCGACCCGTCGGTGCAGAAGCGCTTGAACGAGCATTTCTCGCGCTTGCTTGAGCAACCGTTCGTGATGCCCTTGAGCGATGACCTGGTGGCCGAGGCTCGCCAACAATTGCGCGGTGAATCGCTCGCCGGCGTGGTCTATCGGGCGCTGCGTCACCAGGCTCGCAACCTTGAACCTTATCGACTGGTACAGGGGCGCGGGCTTTCCGCGCCGGATGAACCCATCCCCGGCTTCTTCACCCGGCGGTACGTGCAGTACTTCGAAAAGCAGGGGCCGCGACTGGTCAACGCCATCGCGCAGGACAACTGGGTGCTCGGCGAAAGCGGTGACCTGAGCCCCATGGATTTACGCCAGCTGATGCTGGAGCTGGAGCAACGCTATTTCAGCGAGTATGCCGATGCGTGGAGCCACGCCATCGGTCAGGTTCGGCTGTTGGAGAGCGACAACCTGCGACAGCATGCAGAGACGCTTGCCGACCTGGCATCCGCCCAGTCGCCGTGGGTGCAACTGTTGCATCAGTTGCGTGAAAACACCCGGCTTGTGGCGCAACGCGAGCACCTTGAGGGCGTGACGCGCCAAGTTGGCGAGCTGGGCGTTGCGGCGCAGGCGGGCGCGTCCCTGTTGTCAGGCAGCGCATTACCGGGGCAGATGGCACCTGATTCCGCGCGGCGCGCGTTGCAGCGGCGCTTCGAGCCCTTGCATCAATTGCTGGATGCGGAGCAGAACCCACGTGAACAACTGCTGCAGGCGTTGCGGCTGCTGGATGAATGGCAACTGCAGTTGGCGGGCTTGAACCGCGATGACTTGCCCGAACAGGCCGCGTTCAGGATGGCCAGCCGGCGCATGGATGGCCAGCAACCGCAATTGGGGCGTTTACGTGATACGGCTGCGCGCCTGCCGCAACCTCTGAAAGGGTGGTTCGACAGTATTGCCGACGATAGCTGGCGGCTGTTGCTTGACAGCGCTCATGCCTATGTCAATCAGCGCTACCAGAGCGAACTCTACGGCTTTTACGCCAAGACGATTCAGCGTCGGTATCCATTCACTGCCAGTGCACGCACCGATGTCGCCCTGGAGGATTTTCAGGAATTCTTCAAGCCACGGGGGAGCTTGGCGCGCTTCTACGACAGCCATCTGCGCGCGTTTGTCAGTGCAGACGGCCGCCGCTACCGCCTGCGTAGTCTGGACGGCCGCAGCCTGCCGATGTCGCGCTCGTTGCTGGACCAACTCAGCAAAGCCCAGATGATTCGTCAAGGTTTCTTCAATGACGAGCAGGAGTGGGCGGTGCGGTTCAGTCTGGCGCCCTACAGCCTGGACCCGGCTGTCAGCCGTGCGATGCTGAGTATTGGCGACAAACAGCTCGAATACCGCCACGGCCCCATCGTGCCGATGGTGTTCGACTGGCCCGGCGAGGCGGACCAGAGCCGCACCAGCCTGGTACTGGAGCGTGGCGCGCAGCGGCCATTAGGCATCAAGGATAACAGCGGGGAGTGGTCATTGTTTCGGTTCGTCGAGCTGATGCAAAGTGAGCTCATTGATGCTCGCCAGGCCCGCCTGTTCAAGGCTGATCTCTCCGGGCTGCGTGCGCACTTCCTGCTTTCCAGCCAACGCAACCCGGTGCCGCTGCAGTGGGAGCAATGGCGCACCTTTCGCTTGCCGGAGCAACTATGACCCCGATGCCTGCGTTGTGGCGCAGCGCCGGGCGTACAGCGCGGGGCAAGCTGCGTGCGCGCAACGAGGACGCTTTCCTCGACTGCCCGCAGCGTGGCTGCTGGGCGGTAGCCGACGGCATGGGCGGCCATCGTGCCGGGGATGTGGCCAGCCAGTCGGTCATCCGAAGCCTGGCGTCGTTGCCTGGCGATGATGGCTTCGATCAGCGTATCGACACGGTGCGCAGGCGCCTGCGCGCACTTGACCGCCAGTTGAGCCGCGCGGCGCCATCGGTTGATGGCAGCCTGACGGATATGATGGGCAGCACCGTGGTCGCCTTGCTGCTGGATGGCAATCGTGCCGCCTGCCTTTGGGTCGGCGACAGCCGATGCTACCTCTGGCGCGGGCAACGTCTGTACCAGTTGTCGCGGGACCATTCACGCTTGCAGCAATTGATGGATCGCCAGCACTTGACCCTGGAGCAGGCGCGCGGCCATCCGAATGCCAGAGCCCTGACGCGGGCCATCGGCGGCCGACAACCCCTGAGCCTGGAGGTGCTGGAACTGTGCGTCCACCCCGGCGATGTGTTTTTACTGTGCAGCGACGGTTTGTATCAGGGGCTCAGCCACGGCGTGCTGGGGCGTGCGCTGAGTATGAACAACCCTCGGCAAATGGTGGATCGGTTGTTCGCCGAAGTGTTGCGCGGCCCGGCCCAGGACGACCTGACGGCGGTGGTGGTGCAGCCATGAGCGCGGCCCTGGGCCCGCCCGACCTGCTTGCGGGGCGCTATCAGCTTGAGCGCGTGTTGGGAACGGGTGGGATGGGTGTGGTTTATCGTGCACGAGACCTGCTGCACGAAGCCTTCGGTGAGCCCAGCCCCTGGGTCGCATTGAAACTGCTGGGCGACAGCCTTTCCACCTGTCCCGATGGGCATGTGCTGCTGTACAGCGAATTCGCCCTGACACGAAGGCTGCGCCATGAGCACGTGGTGCGCGCGTTCGCTTTTGAAGTCGACACGGTGCGTCAGGTGGCGTTCTTCACCATGGAGTGGCTGCCGGGGCTGACCCTGGACCGGCTGCTGCTGGAGTACCCGGACGGCCTGCCTTGGAATGAGCTGCAACCGATGGCCGTGCAACTGTTGGATGCGCTTGCTTATGCGCACCGCGCGGGTGTGCTGCATGGGGATATAAAACCGACCAACATCATGGTCGGGGAGCAGGGCTTGTGTCTGTTCGACTTCGGCCTGGGGCATGCCGAGTCGCAAAGAGCCGCCGGATTACCAGGCTTGAGCCACCGTCGCTTGAATGCCTGGACCCCGGCCTATGCCGCCCCGGAGTTGAAGGACGGCGGCGGACCGTCAGTGAGCGCCGACCTTTATGGCGCCGCGCGCGTGCTGTACGAGTTGGCCCAGGGAAGGCGCGTCGTGGAGCCTCACCGCACCCGCCCACTGCCCCGGCCGCGCAGGTTGCCCAGGCGCTGCTGGAGCGCGTTGCGTTCAGCCTTGAGCTGGGCTGCGACGCATCGAACGGTTACGGTTGAACAACTGCGCGATAGCATGGCGGTGACGCACCGGCGATGGTTTGTCTAGGGGAGGGGGGCGCCGGGCAAGTTGTGCAGCTCGCAGTATTCGGACCAGCTCAATCCGGCCATCTGCGCCACTTCCCTGTGCACTTCCAAGCGTTGAGCGTTGAAGGCTTCGGGGGACTCGGCGGTGAGTTTAAGCGTCAGTTCCCACGCGAACAAACCCAGGCGCTCGGCTTCCGCTTCGAAGGCTTCGTGCAAGCGTTCCGCGCGGTATTGGGCAAGCGATTCACCCTTGGCCTGAGCGGCCAGGGGATTCAAGGCGTCCAATTGCGCGAGGAGCTCCGGATGGGCCACAAGAAATCGATCAAGGGCCAGTTGATGGCTATCACCCGGCTCAGCTACAGGATCGTTTCTATGCTCAGACACCGGTGCCGACCTCCTGGTGGGATTCCCTGCGTCGAGCACGCTTGCGCAGGTGGCGCGATACCCGATGTTGCAGTGGTTCGAGTATGAAGAACAGCAGATAGGCCATCAGCACCAGCGTCAGATCAACCCAGGTACCGGCGATCGGTCCGGACACTTCTTCAACAATATCTTTGATTACAAACAACAGGGCGACTCCGCCCAGCCATAGCATTGCGTTAAGCAGCAGTGGCCGCATTGCGTTCGACAACTTGTGTTGCATTTTGAACCTACCTCCTGGGTACCTGGTATGACTCAGGCCCTGCTTCCCTGAATTGGCGACCTCAGCCTGACGCTTTGCCGGGTCACACTCACGCTCCATAAGCCGTCAATAGTACCCGCTCAACCACGATTAGGGATTTTTCCTACTTAAAAAGTTCAATTAATTGCGCGCAATTACCCAATTCCAGGCCGCAACCCCCTGGAAAATCGTCGCCAACGCCGTAAAGGCCTTTCGCTCCCAGTGCCTGGGCGTGTAGCGTTACCTCGTGTTTCCGGGCCCTGCCTTGAAGGGCATCGTGCGATGGGCAGAGGGATGGGTCATGGCGCAAACGCTCTTCAAGCTTTTCTTTACCCAACGTCTGGCGGCCTTGGCCAGCACCGAGTCGTTGCGGGCAATCCGCGAAGGGCTGTTGTGGATCCTGCCTTGCCTGCTCGTTTCGGCCGGGTTTCTGATCCTGTCCGAATGCGCCCGGGTGCTGGGATTCGACCCGCGACTGGTGGCCTTTCTCGCGGGGCTGCATAACCAGATCAGTTCGGTCATCCCACTGCTGGTGGCCGCGTCCATTGGCTACATGCTGGCGATCCAGTATCGCCTCCCGCAGCTTCCGGTGGCGTTTCTCTGCCTGGCCCACGTGGTGATCGCCACCTTTGTACTGCGCGACTACCCACGGGCCTCGGCCACCTTCGTGTTATTCATCGCCATCGCCTCGCCGTTGCTGAACGTGCCGGCCGTGGCCTGGTTGCACCGTTATCGTTGGACGCGGCTGGTCAACGAGGACCTGGTGGGGCACAACCTGCGTGGCACCATCAACATGGTCGTGCCCGGCGCGCTCACCGCCCTGGCATTGGTCACGGTCCTGTCGTTACTGCTGCAAGTCCCGTATGTGGCACAGTTGCAGGGGCCGCAGGTGCTGGATGCGTTGCAGTCGCCCTACGGCAGCGGCCTGTTCGTGACGCTGATGAATTCGCTGTTGTGGTTCTTCGGAATCCACGGCGTGTACGCCATGCAGCCGCTGTTCGATGTGTTGGATCAGGCCGTGGTGCTCAACGGCACGGCGGCGGCTGCAGGGGAGCCGATCAAGTACCTGTTGAACAGCGGTCTGCTCGGCAGTTTTGCTTTTATCGGCGGTTCGGGCGGCGCGTTATGCCTGCTGCTGGCGATCCTGCTGTTTTCCAAGAGCCAGTCCATGCGCCTGGTCGCCGTGGCGAGCTTGCCGCTGTCACTGTTCAACGTCAGCGAGGTGCTGCTGTTCGGCTTGCCGATCATCCTCAACCCGCGTCTGTTCATCCCCTTTCTATTAGTGCCTGCCATGAACGCAATGCTGGCCTTGGGGGCGGTGCAGATGGGCTGGGTTTCGCCGGCGGTGGCCAGTGTGCCGTTCACCTCTCCGGTGTTGCTCAATGCTTATCTGAGCACTCACGGCGACCTGGCGGCGGTCGCGCTGCAGGTGGCGTTGCTGGGCCTGGGCACGCTGGTGTATGTGCCGTATGTGCGGGCGATCCATCGCCAGGCCAGCGAAGGCGGCACGGTGTATCTCAAATCCCTGGACATGACCTTCCGTGGCCTTGAGGAAAAAGGCCGGCTGCGCGAACTGGACCCCGTGCTGGCTTCCCACAAGACCCTGGCGCGTCACGCCAATGAGCTGAGCCGCATCCAGCAGATCAGCGACTACGATTTCTATCTGGAATTCCAACCGCAAGTCTCGACCCGCACCGGACTGTGCACCGGTTGCGAGGCCTTGATGCGCGCTCGCGATGCCCAGGGCACGGTGCATTCGCCCTGGGAATTCCTGCAATGGCTGGCCCAGGCCCAATTGATGCCGGACGTGGACATGTGGGTGGCGTCCCAGGCCGTGCGCCAATACCAGAAATGGCAAAAGTTGGGGTTCACGCTACCCATGACCATTAATATTTCCAGCGCGACGCTGACGGATGCCACCTATGGCGAGCGCCTCGTCGGCATCCTGGCACAGGCCCACGGGCAGGTCTCGGTGGAGATCACCGAAGATGCTCTGGTCAGCGATATCCAGGCTACGCGGCGGACGATTCAAAAACTCCAGGCGATTGGCGCCAAGGTGTATATCGACGACTTTGGCACCGGTTTTTCAGCGTTGAGTTACCTGCACCAGTTTCCGGTGGACTTTATCAAGATCGACCGCAGCTTCGTGGTGGCCCAGCATGATCCCAAGGGCGCGCAGGTCCTGACCGGGATGCTGCGTTTCTGCGAGGCGTTGAACCTGGGTGTGGTCGTCGAAGGGGTGGAGACCGCCGAGCAACTGGCCTTCCTGAACACCGGCAGCGAACTGTTTATCCAGGGCTGGTATTTCAGCAAGGCGCTGCCGGGCGATCAGTTGGAAGGCTTTGTGCGCGAACGTGCGGCGTTGGCGCAGACCTAGGCGGATTCGTAGCCGCGCCGGGTCTGTTCGATGTCGTCGACCAAAGCGTCGATACCGGCCAGGTGCGCGCGATTGTCATGATCCCAAGGGTGGAAGCCTGGCTTGAAGTAATGCAGCCAAGGCACCAGCATGCGCGGGAAAACGCCTTTAGGGCCATACAGAAACTTGAGCATGCGCCAGAAGCCCTTGAAAAAACCTCCCGCCTTGCGGTCCGCCACCAGCAAGCGCACATGAAAGTCCAGCACCACCAGCCAGAACAGCAGCGTAGTGGTGAGCATGGTCCCGGTGCGCAGCAGATAGCGCCCGGGACCCGGCTTGATCACAGTGTTCCATACGTCAAACGCCACGGCTTTGTGCTCGGTTTCTTCGAGGGCGTGCCAGTACCACATTTGCTGGTAGCCCTTGAGTGAATGGCCGAAGCGCGACGGGTCGCTCAGCAGGATCTCGGCGAGCATCGCGGTGTAGTGCTCCAGGGCGATGGTCACGGCCAGGTTGAACGCCGGCGGCAGGTGTTTTTTTTGCCAGTCGAGGATGAATTTCAACCGCCGATCGAGGGTGTGCGCCGGCAGGCCCGCCGCTTGCAGCAGGTCGTTATAGGCCACATGTTCGCGGCTGTGCATGGCCTCTTGACCGATAAAACCCTGGATTTCCTTCTTCAACAGCGGGTCGTCGATGCGCTGCCGGTAATGGCGCACGCTGTCCATGAAGAACAGTTCGCCCTGAGGAAACAGCAGCGACAGGGCATTGAAGAAGTGCGTGATGAACGGGCCTTGTTCGTGCCAGTCCTTGATGCGCTCGGCGGGCAGGGCAAAACGGACATCGCGACGGATGGGTAGCATGGGCTGTGCTCCTGTTCAGAGACGAGACTCGTCGTTGGTTTCAAACACTGGCGTGCGCGGTTTGGGAGCCATGCGTTTGCTGGCAAATACCACCAACGCCTGGTAAGCCGCCGGCAGGCAACGGGCAAGCAGGTCGAGGGCATAGGCGTCGCGGCCGATCAACACGCGACGCTTGTTTTTGCGCACTCCGTGCAGGATCACTGTCGCGGCCTGGTCGGCATCGGTGATAAACAGTTTTTCGAAGTCGGCGCGGGCCTGTTGTTCGCTGTGGATCAAAAAGCCGGTCATGTTCGCGTCGATACGGCTGCTGCGGCAGATATCGGTGCGGATCCCGCCGGGGTGCACGCAGGTCGCCGACACGCCGCAGCGTTGCAGGTCGAGTTCCTGACGCAGCGCCTCGGTAAAGCCACGCACTGCGAACTTGCTGGCGTTGTAGCCGCTCATGCCCGGCTGCGCGAACAGCCCGAACACGCTGGAGGTGTTGATCACGTGGCCTTCGCCGCTTGCCTTGAGGTAGGGGAGGAAGGCCTTGGTGCCGTGGACCACGCCCCAGAAATTGATACCGACGATCCACTCCAGGTCAGCGTAATCCACGCCCTCTACGGTACTTGACAGTGCCACCCCGGCATTGTTGAAAACCAGGTTGACCTGGCCGTGCTCGGCCATGCAGCGCGCGGCCCAATCCTGCATGGCTTGGCGGTCGGCCACATCAAGCATCTGCGTAGTGATCCGCACCGGCGGCAGGCCCGACTCTTCGATCAAGGCGCGGGTGTGTTCCAGGCCTTGAAGGTTTTTGTCCGCCAGTGCCAGGTGGCACCCCTCACGGGCCAAGGCCAGTGCCAGCGCGCGGCCCATGCCGGAGGCCGCGCCGGTGATGGCCGCAACGCGGCCGTTGAATGACTTCATGACAGGCTTCCTTCGGGATTGGCGCGGACCACGGAGGGCGCACGCGCAGGTGGGCTGAGGACCGCCATGCCCGTCACATAATCCTTGAGCGCGAACTGGCGGGTGAGTTGCTTGAAATGCCAGGTCGAGCCGGGCCACAGCGTGGTGTTCCTGCCGGTGCGCGGGTCCAGATACCAGCTCTGGCAACCGCCGGTGTTCCAGATGGTGCGTTCAAGCTTGTGTTGCAGATGGTGGTTGTAGGACTGTTCCACCGTCGGCTTGACCTCCACCGTGGCGATACGCTGGCGTTGCATCTGCTTGAGCGCGTCGAGGATGTAGGCCACCTGGGCCTCAATCATCAGGATCATCGAGTTGTGCCCAAGCCCGGTATTGGGCCCAACAATCAGGAACAGGTTGGGATAGCCGGGCACGGTTGTGCCCTTGTAGGCATGGGCGCCCTCACGCCAAGTGTCCATCAGGTCCATGCCGTCGCGGCCGATGATGCAGCCGCGTGGCAGCGGGTCGCTGGCCTGGAAGCCGGTGCCGAAAATCAGGCAGTCCGCCGGGTGCTTGATACCGTCGGCGGTGATCACGCCGTCGGGTTCGATGCGCTGCACAGGCTCGGTCACCACCTCGACATTGCTGCGCGACAATGCCGGGTAATAGTCATTGGAGATCAGCACGCGCTTGCAGCCGATGGTGTAGTCCGGCGTGAGGCGCTTGCGCAGGGAAGGGCGCGCCACTTGCCTGTGCAGGTGACGCAGGGCGATACGCTGCACCATCTTCATCAGCCGCGGATGCCGCGCAAAGCCCACCACCCGTCCTTCCAATGCCCAGTAAAACCCCGCGCGCATAAGCCGCTGTGTAACAGGCACGTGCTTGAACAGCCAGCGTTCCAGCGGCCCAATCGCACGGTCGGGTTTGGGCATGATCCATGGCGGCGTGCGCTGGAACAGGTCCAGATGGGCCACCTGCGGGGCGATCTGCGGCACGAATTGAATCGCGCTGGCGCCGGTGCCGATCACCGCCACGCGCTTGCCCTTGAGCGAATAACCATGGTCCCACTGCTGCGAGTGGAAACGCTGGCCCTTAAAACTTTCCAGGCCCGGAATATCCGGCAACGCCGGGCGCGACAGGCCGCCCATCCCCGACACCAATACCCGTGCGCTCACCTGCCGGCCGTTGCTGAAACTCAGGTGCCAGCGCTGTTGGGCTTCATCGAACACCGCGCGGGTCAACCCCATACCGAAGCGCAGGTAGGGCGCCAGCTCGAAACGCGTGGCGCATTGTTCCAAATACGCGCGAATTTCCGCCTGCGGCGCGAACTGCCGTGTCCAGTTCGGGTTGGGCGCAAAGGAAAACGAGTAGACATGGGACTGCACATCGCAGGCACAGCCGGGGTAATGGTTGTCGCGCCAGGTACCGCCGAGGCTGTCGGCCTGTTCGGCGACGAAAAAGTCGGTAAGCCCGGCCTGCTTGAGCTGGATGGCCATGCACAGGCCGGCGAAGCCTGTACCGATGATGGCGATGTCGATCGAGTCATTGTGGGCATTCATAGGCTGTCCTGAGTGGGCATCGGATGGGCTCCTGATCTTGTTGTGTCTTTTGGGTGGAACGCCGTTGCAAAGGAAAATTTAATTAATTATTTTAAAAAAGATTTTAAATAATCTACCTGAAAATATCGCCTACGCTAGGTCCTTGTCTCGAATGTGCGATTTGTCCGACGGACGCGCATGTCTGTATCAGGCTTTGGTCCAGGGTGTGTGCGGTGGCCGAGGCCCGACCAATTCCGGTTGAGGCGCCGGCGGCAGGGAATGCAGAGGACCGAGCGCATGACGATGGAATGGGTAATGGCTGCGGGTGTGGGGGCGTGTGTAATGGCCTGGGGTTTCAGCGCCTGGATGACGCGGCGCATTGAAAAGGCCGTGCCGCGCGATGGCCGTTTTATTGAGGTCGACGGCGAGCAATTCCACTATGTGGAAGAGGGCAACGGGCCGCCATTGGTGATGATTCACGGATTGATGGGTAGCAGTCGCAACCTGACCTACGCCTTGTCCGGTCACTTGCGCGAGCAGTTTCGGGTGATCACCCTCGACCGGCCGGGCTCGGGTTACTCCACGCGCCGCGCCGGCACTGCGGCCGACCTGCCGGGCCAGGCGCGGCAAATTGCCCGGTTCATCCAGGCGTTGCGGTTGGACCCACCGCTGGTGCTTGGGCATTCCCTGGGGGGCGCGCTCGCTCTGGCGCTGGCCCTCGACCATCCTGAGACGGTATCGGGCCTGGTCCTGGTGGCGCCACTGACTCATCCCCAGCCGACATTGCCACCGGTGTTCTGGTCGCTGGCGGTGCGGCCGGCATGGCTGCGCCGCTGGGTTGCCCATACGTTGACGGTGCCCATTGGCCTGTTGACTCGGCGCAGTGTGGTCAAAGGCATCTTCGCGCCGGATGTTGCGCCCGAGGATTTCGCCACCCGTGGCGGTGGCCTGTTGGGCATGCGTCCAGCCAACTTTTATGCCGCCTCCAGTGAAATTGCCCTGGTCAACGACGACCTGCCGCACATGGTCCGGCGCTACCCAGGCCTGACCTTGCCGATTGGCTTGATCTACGGCGCGCGGGACCGGGTGCTGGACTTTCGCACGCACGGTCAGGCGCTCGCCGACAGGGTGCCGGGCCTGAAACTGCAGCTCGTTGAAGGGCGCGGCCACATGCTGCCGATTACCGCCACGCCGCGGGTGGTGGAGCTGGTGCAGCAGGTGGCCAAGCACGTGCGGTCAGGGCAGGCCAATACGCAGCTGACCCCGCCCGTTGCCCTGGCGAACAAATAATCATGGCCGTCGTGTTCGGGCGGGGCGGTGCAAACCGTTGTTCTAGAGACCTGACTGGCGGACCTGAAAAAAGACTGCGCAGTCACCGGAAAAAGCGCTCGACAAAGTAGTTGACGACCTAACGATTCCGCGCTATCTATTTAAAAAAATATTTCAATATTTATTTTGAAATGAATTTTTTGAAGTGCCTAAGAGCGAACAAAAATGAAAAAAACGCTTTTTATCGCATGCTTGATGTCCGGGGACCGCTCGCGCTCCCCCATCCTGTGGTCCGCCACTAGGCCTGCGCGTTTTGCCCGGAGGCTGCCATGAACCAGACGCTCGCAGCACCTTCGGTATGGGCCGATGGCAAACGCCACCTGTGGTGGCTGGGCATCATGCCCCTGGCCACGCCGCTGTTGTCCGGAGCACTGGCGATCAGCACCGGCGTCCAGCAGCTCTGGTGGGTCGGGGTGCTGGTGATCTTCGGCCTGATTCCGTTGATCGACGGCCTGCTCGGCGAAGACGTCAGCAACCCACCGGAATCCGCCGTCGGCCACCTTGAATCCCAACGCTATTACCGCTGGATCGTCTACACCGGCGTACTCTTTGTGATCGCCTCGGTGGTGATCACCGGCTGGCTCGCCGCGGGGGGCATTGCCTGGATCATCGACGGCGGGCTGCTACAGGCCACCGCCCATCTCGACCCGGCTGACTGGCTGTCCCAGGTGGCCGCTTACGTCACCGCCCGCACTCAGTTGCATGGCGAACCGAGCTGGTTCACTTACCTGGGCATGGCCATGTCGACCGGTGCCGCCACCGGGATTGCGATCAACACCGCCCATGAACTGGGGCACAAACCCAAACCCCTGGAGGTGTTCCTGGCCAAGGTCACGCTGGCGCCGACCTTCTACGGGCACTTTTACACCGAACACAACCGTGGCCATCACGTCCGCGTCGCGACCCCGGAAGATCCGGCCAGCTCGCGCCTGGGGGAAAGCTTCTGGGCATTTCTACCACGCTCGGTGTGGTTCAGCGCGCGCTCGGCCTGGAACCTTGAGCGTGAGCGCCTGCGCAAACTCGGTCTGCCGGCCTGGCACTGGAAAAACGCCGTGCTCAGTGCCTGGATGTACAGCGTGGTGCTGTGGGGCGCGATGATTGCCTGGCTCGGGGCGGCGGTGATTCCGTTCCTGATTATCCAGGGCATCTATGGGTTCTCGTTGCTGGAAGTCGTGAACTATGTCGAACACTACGGCCTTAAGCGTCAGAAGTTGCCCAACGGGCGCTATGAGCGTTGTTCACCCCGGCATTCCTGGAATAGTAATCGGATTGTCACCAACATCTTTCTATTCCAGTTGCAGCGCCATTCCGATCACCATGCCAACCCCACGCGCAGTTATCAGTCGTTGCGCCACTTCGATGAGTCCCCGCAACTGCCCTATGGTTATGCAAGCATGATTGTCTGGGCCTATGTGCCGTACTTGTGGCGCCGCCGCATGGACCATCGGGTACTTAATCATTATGCCGGGGATATCACCCTGACCAATCTTCAACCGTCGCAACGTTTGAAGTATCTGGAGAAGTACAGCCATAACGCCACACCGTTCTAACGTAATTAGAAACAGGGTTATCGGCGCGCGGTATATCCAGCGCGCGGGTTTTTGTCGCCCTGGGTTTGTCGCTCAAATAGTTAGCAAGTTGTGTTTGACCCGAACAAAAACAATTAAAGGGAAGGACGTCCACCATGCAGGCACCCGCCAAATTCACCGCTCATGTCGTATTGGCCGCGTTGGGGCTGATCGCCTATCACCAGGCCCAGGCCGCCCGCATCGAGCCGGCCGGCAGCGCTTTTACGGCACAGGGTCCCATCAGCTTTTCCAAGGGGGCACTGATCAGCGCCGACTGCACCATTAAAGTCGCCGGCAAAGTGGCGGCGGATGGCGCATCGGTCAATGTCGACAAAGTTGAATTCGATGGCGGCCTCAAGTGCAGCCGGGTGGAGGCCATTAACTTGCCTTGGATACTGGTGGCCAAAGACAGCCGCAGCGGGTCCATGTCAAAAATCAGCGTTGATGTACATGCCTTCGGTCTGGGCGGCAAGTGCGGTCCCTCTACCGCTGATGGCACCTGGGATAACGCCACCGGAAAGTTGGAAGCGGCCAATGTGCAGATTGGCGAAGACTGCAAGATAAAAACGGTGTCGATCAAGATGCCGCCCAACTTCAAAGTGGTTGATTAACGCAACGCACATTAATAGCGGTAATTGCATTGAAATTTGGCTGGAAAGGGAAGTTCTGCAGTTTCACCGTGACCTCTCGTTCATGGCCATTACCCCTGGCGAATGACTCGCCATCACTGTGAGGAAAAACAATGAAAAGCTTGAAAACCCTCGTATCGTTGTCTGCTCTGGCTGTCTGCATGGGTGCTGCGTCGATGGCGAACGCGTATAGCATCGCCCCGGTCAATACCAGCTTTACCGCACCTGGGACGATTTCGGTGAAATCGCCGTCTTCTTTCCAGGCAACCGTCAACTGTGGCGCCACCTTCACCGGTAATGTCGACGCCACCGGCGTTGCCAAAATCACCGGCGTGGCGGTCACCGGTGGCGGTCTTTGCGCATTGCCGAAAATCACCGGCCTGCCGTGGACCCTCACCGCCACCGGCCCAACGGCGGGTACCGTGACCAACGTCGGCTATACCATCGCCGCTTCGATTCTGTACCCGGCTTCCAATTGCGGCCCGTCCACCATCACCGTGGGCTACAGCGGTGGTGTGCTCACGGCGACCAACCAGACCCTGAGCGGCAACTGCACGGTCGCCAGCCTGAGCGTGACCCCAAGCCCGGCACTGACCATCGTGCCTTGATCGCCGGTTGAGAACGAAGGGCTGATCACCCGTGGAAAAACCGGCGCCTTTACCGGGCGCCGGTTCAGGCTGGGCCAGGCAGCAGGACGAACCGGCAGGGCCGGCTCGGAGCGATAACAATAAGGAGTGCCGCATGAATAATAAGAAACAACATGTGCAGGTTTTGCTGGGGCTGGCGTTGATAGGCGGCGTGGTAGTGGCCGCGCCTGTTCAGGCCGGCGGCTTTTCAACCCCCACTTACGGCGCGCCAGGCTGGGGCAGGGCCTTTGCCGGCGGTTCGCTGTTCAAGAATGACCCCAGCTCCGCCTACAACAACCCGGCGGCCATGGCCTTCGTCGAACACAACGTCGCGCAGCTTACCGTCGACTATGCGCGCATCAAGATCAAGTACAAGGGCGATGCCTTCGATTACGCCGGCAACCCCGTTTCCAGCACGCCGCTGGACGCCAACGGTTTTCCTGACGTGGCAGCCGCCACGCCGAATAACAACGACGGCGGCGAGGGCGGCTTTACCGCGTGGCTGCCCACCGGTTTTATGGTCATGCCCCTCGGAGACCGGTTCGCGTTCGGCTTGAGCCAGGTCGTGCCGCAGGGCATGCGCTCCACCTGGGATGAAAATTCGAAACTGCGCGATTTTGCCGTGGACACCAAGATTGAAACGGTGGGGCTCACCGGCTCCCTGTCCTTCAAGGTCAACGATCAGTTTTCCCTCGGCGGGGGATTGATCGTGCAGCACAGCAAGGGCTTCGTCAGTCAAAACGTCGACCTGCTGTCCGCCGCGGCAGTGTCCGATTCAGTCTTGGGTGGCATCAACTTCCCGTCGGATGTGGGCAGCGCCCTGATGCGGGTCAAAGTCGATAATATCTCGACCGGCTGGTTTACCGGGCTCGTGTGGAAACCCACGGACCGCGACACGCTGGGCTTGAATTATCATGCCAAGATCAAGAACAAGATGACCGGCAAATACACCGTCCGCGCCGACCAGTTCTCCAACAACCTGATGACTCAGCCGAGCCCGTTCGGCGGCACCGGTACGCTGGTCAACACCGCTTATCCAGGGCTTGAACTGTACCCGAACGGCGCCCATGCCAGCGTCCAGTTGGACATCCCCGCCACGGCGGGCCTGGACTGGGTACACCAGTTCAATGACCGTTTGACCCTGGGGGCGAGCGTCACCTGGACCGAGTGGTCATCGTTCAAGGACCTGACCCTTGAGTCTGGCGGCACCACCGTTGTCTCCATTCCCTACAACTACAAGAACACCTGGATGTATTCCCTGGGCGGCGACTATCGGTTGACCGACGAACTGACCCTGCGCGCCGGTGTTGCTCTAGACCAGACGCCGACCCGCAATTCGACCCGCGACCCGCGCATTCCGGATGGCGATCGTACGTTCCTGTCATTGGGCGCCGGCTACGATGTCAAAGCCGTCAAGGGCCTGAGCCTGGACTTGGCGTATTCCCACCAGTTCGTGCAGGAGGTCAAGCTCAAGACCCAGAACGTGGATCGCCTGGGCGGCGCGCGACTCGACGGTAAAGCCGAATCGTCGGGCGATGTGGTCAGCGTGTCGGCGACCTACGCGTTCTAACCGTACGTTGAAGGGCGGGAGCAGCCAGCGCATCTGGCTGCCTTGCCGGTGATTTTTTCGTGCAACCCGGCTGAGTCCGCTCAGCCGTTATTTTTCGCCCAGGCATTAAATAAAAATTTCAAAACAAAATTTGAATTTGTATCTTCCCGTTTGTAGTGTGGCTTTACGCCGCTGTCGTGCTTGCGCGACTTGCATAGGTGTCGTGCCCTGAATCGAGTAGAGGTCTCCCATGGTTATCTGGTTATTGGCGGGTTTCGTAGCAGCGCTTGCCCTGGCGTATCGACAAGCGGCGGCAGCCCAATGGCTGGGGGTCAGCCTGGTGTGGCTGGCGCTCGCTTACCTGTTCGGCGTGGTCGCTGGCCTTGGCGTCAGCGTTGCGGTGCTGCTGGTGGTGGCTCCCGCGCTGCTGATGACGATAAAACCCTTGCGGCGCGCGCTGCTAAGCAGCAGGGCGCTCGGCCTGTTTCGCACGATCATGCCGGCCATGTCCGACACGGAACGCGCGGCCATCGAGTCCGGCACCGTGTGGTGGGATGCCGAGTTGTTCAGCGGTAAACCCGACTGGCGGCGCCTGCTGCAGGCCGCGCCGGCCAGTCTCAGTGCCGAGGAACAGGCGTTTCTGGATAACGAAGTGGAAACCCTGTGCGACATCGCCAACGACTGGGAAACCACCCAGGTCTGGCAGGACATGTCCCCCGAGGGCTGGCAGTACACCAAGAGCGCCGGCTTCCTCGGCATGATCATTCCCAAGCAATACGGCGGCAAAGGCTTCTCCCACTACGCCCACTCCCAAGTGGTGATGAAGCTCTCCACGCGCTGTTCGGCGGCGGCCATTTCGGTGATGGTGCCCAACTCGCTCGGTCCGGCCGAACTGTTGTTGCACTACGGCACCGATGCCCAGCGCAATTACTACCTGCCGCGCCTGGCCCGTGGCGAAGACATCCCGTGCTTCGCCCTGACCAGCCCCTACGCCGGTTCCGACGCCGGGGCGATTCCCGATGTGGGCATCGTCTGCAAGGGCCAGCATGACGGGCAGGAAGTGCTGGGCCTGCGGGTGACCTGGGACAAGCGCTACATCACCCTCGGCCCGATCGCCACGGTGCTGGGCCTGGCGTTCCGCGCCGAAGACCCGGACGGCCTGCTCGGCAGGCCCGGCGCGCTAGGCATCACCTGCGCGTTGATTCCCACCTCCCACCCCGGCGTCAACAGCGGCCGGCGGCACTGGCCGCTCAACGCGGTGTTTCAGAACGGCCCGACCACCGGCAAAGACGTATTTATCCCACTGGACTGGGTGATCGGCGGCCGCGAGCAGGTCGGCAACGGCTGGCGCATGTTGATGGAGTGCCTGGCCGCCGGTCGTGCGATTTCCCTGCCTTCGGCCAATGTCGGCCTGGGCAAGGTCGCGGTGCGGGGCACCTCGGCCTACGCGGCCATGCGCAAACAGTTCGGCCTGCCCATCGGCAAGTTCGAAGGGGTGCAGGCACCGCTGGCGCGCATGGCCGGGCATTTGTACGCCTGCGACGCGGTGCGCAAGGTCTCGGTGGCGTCCCTGGACGCCGGCGAAAAGCCGTCGGTGATCTCGGCCATCGCCAAGTACCACGTCACCGAGCGGGCCCGGATGATCGTCAACGACGGCATGGACATCGTCGCCGGCAAAGGCATCTGCATGGGCCCCAATAACTTCCTGGCCCGTGCCTACCAGCAAAGCCCCATCGCCATCACCGTGGAAGGCGCGAACATCATGACGCGCTGCCTGATCATCTTTGGCCAGGGCCTGATCCGTTGCCATCCCTATGTGTTCCGCGAGATGGAAGCGGCGCGCAACCCGGACCGGCGCCAAGCGCTGGAAGCGTTCGACAGCGCCATGTTCGGTCACGTGAGTTTTGTGTTGGCCAATACCGTGCGCGCGGCGGTACATGGGCTGACCGGCGGCCGGCTGATTTCCGTACCGGCCAAGACCGACCCTGCGCTGGCGTCCTACTACCGCCAGGCCAATCGGCTGTCGGTGGTGTTGGCGCTGATCTCGGACGTTTCCATGGGCGTGCTGGGCGGTGCGCTCAAGCGCAAGGAAAGCCTCACCGGGCGCCTGGGGGACGTGCTGTCACAGTTGTATATCCTGTCCTGCGTGCTTAAACGATTTGAGGACGATGGCCGCCCCCAGGCGGACCTGCCGCTGGTGCATTGGTCGGCCCAGGACGCGCTGCTGCGCGCCCATGAAGCCCTGGCCGAAGTGCTCGACAATTACCCCTCCAAAACCGCTGCGCGGGTGATGCGGGCCTTGAGTTTTCCGTTCGGTCTGCCCTTGCGCAAACCGTCGGACCGCCTGTTGGCCGACGTCGCCGACGCGGTACAGACCCCCGGCGCCACCCGCGACCGCTTGCTGGCCGATTCCTACATCCCGCGCCCGGAAATCGACAAGTTGGCTTATGGCGAACTGGGCTTCCGTTTGCTGCCCCAGGTGGAGCTGATCGACGCCCGGCTCAAGCCCGCGATCAAGCAAGGCGTGCTCGACCCGCTGCCGATCTCCGCCACGGCCTTTGCCACCTGGCGCGTCAAGGCCCGGGCGCTGGACCTGATCAGCGACGATGAGGAGACCTTGCTCGCCCGCTACGTGGAATACGCCGATCACGGCATCCAGGTGGATGACTTCCCCCAGGACTTCGGATTGCTGGAGGCGTTGCAGCAGCGCAAGCAGGCGCTGGAGCCGACCACCAAGCGTCGTACGGCTCAGGGCGAAAACGCCTCGGTCAACTAGGAAAAACCCGATCAGAATGTGTTGAGAGTGATTGCTGATATGAGTGACAGCTACCTAACCTTCGTCAATTCGCCTTGGGGCCGTCGCCTGGCACAGGCGGCGGGCTTGCCGCAGCCCTTGCCGTTGCAGCGTCATCGCAGCGGCCAGCAAAGTCTGGTGAACCCGGTGATTGTCGCCGGGGCAGGGCGCCTGATGACCCAGGTGCAACGGGTTTTCAGCGACACCGACACAGTTGCCGCCACCCCGGCGACACTCAACGCGCCGTCTACGGTCAAGGTGCAAGGCGCGGTATTCGATGCCAGCGGGCTTGCCAGCCTGGAGCAACTCGACGAGCTGTACCGGTTCTTCCACTGCAACGCCAGACGCCTCGGTCAGCACGCGCGGGTGGTGGTGCTCGGCACGGCGCCGGAGCACTGCGCGGATCTGCCCCAGGCCGTCGCCCAGCGCGCCCTCGAAGGTTTGGTGCGGTCCCTGGCCAAGGAGCTGCGCCGGGCTATCACCGTGCAGTTGCTGTACGTGGCACCGGGCGCTGAGAACGCGCTGGACAGCAGCCTGCGGTTTTTCCTGTCGCGCCGATCGGCCTATGTGTCGGGGCAAGTGGTGCGCGTACACGCGCCGGTGGACGGCCACGTCACGGTCGACTGGGACAAACCCTTCGCCGGCCGCCGCGCGCTGGTCACCGGCGCGTCCCGTGGTATCGGCCTGGCCATCGCTCAGGTGCTGGCTCGCGACGGCGCGCATGTGGTCTGTGTGGACGTGCCTCAGGCCCACGATGCCCTGCAGCAGGCCGCCGGCGCAGTGAACGGTTCGGCATTGCCGCTGGATATCACCGCGCCCGACGCCGCCTCGCTGTTGCAGGCCCATGTCAGCCAATACGGCGCCTTCGATGTGGTGGTGCACAACGCCGGGATTACCCGCGACAAAACCATCGCCAAGATGAACGAATCGGCGTGGCAGAGTGTGCTGGCGGTCAACCTGCAGGCGCCGCTGTGCTTGAGCAACGCGTTGCTGGAGTGCGAAGGCCTCAACCCCGGCGGCCGCATTGTCTGCGTGTCGTCGATTTCCGGCATCGCCGGCAACCTCGGGCAAAGCAACTACGCCACCTCCAAGGCCGGTGTGATCGGCCTGGTACAAGGGCTGGCGCCGCGCGCGGCGACTCAGCAGGTTACGGTCAATGCCGTGGCGCCAGGCTTTATCGAGACGCAGATGACGGCCCGCATCCCCTTGATGATCCGCGAGGCAGGGCGGCGCATGAATTCGCTGTCCCAGGGTGGGCAGCCGATCGACGTGGCCGAAACCATCGGCTGGCTGGCCCATCCGGCGTCGGGCGGGGTTAACGGCCAAGTGGTGCGCGTGTGCGGCCAAAGCCTGTTGGGAGCCTGATGCCATGGACGACCTGACGCAAATCATCGACCCACCGCCGTCACGCACGCGCCTGCTGCTGGATGGTATGCGCGCACTGCGCAAACCCAAGCTGGACGGCGCGCCGCTGCTGCCCAAGGCGCGCCTGGTGCGCCCGGCGGTGGAGCTGTCGGCTGAGGGTATCGCCGCGTATGGCCGCGCCTGCGGTTTTCGCCGCGAGCAGGGCGTGCCGTTGACCTATCCCCATGTGCTGGCCTTTCCTTTGCACTTGATGTTGTTGACCCGCCCCAGTTTCCCGTACCCGGCCAGCGGCATGGTGCACCTGGCTAACCGCATTCGGCAGTACCAACGCCTGCGGGAAGGCCAGGCGTTGCGGCTGGAGGTGTATGCCGAGCGCTGGGTCGCTCACCCTAAAGGGCAGGCTCTGAGCATCGCCACTCGCGCCTACAGCGCGGGCGCGCTGGTGTGGGAGGGCGATAGCCTGTACCTGCGCCGGGGCGTGGCGGACCCGGTCGGCGAACCTTGGGTGGACGCGCTGGGCGTGGCTTCAGACAGCTGGGTCCGTACCCAGAAGTGGCTGTTGCCGGCCGACCTGGGCCGGCGTTTTGCCAAGGTGTCTGGGGATTTCAACCCGATCCACACCTCGGTCATCGGCGCCAGGCTGTTCGGCTTTCGCCGCGCCATCGCCCATGGCATGTGGACCCTGGGCCGCGCGCTCGCCGCCCAGCAACCGCCGGGTGGCCTGGAGCGCGCCGAGGTGCGATGCGAATTCAAGTTGCCGATCCTGCTGCCTGGCCAGGTCGCGCTGTGGAATCCACCTTCCAGCGGCCCGCGTCGCGCTTTCGAAGTGCGCAACGGTGCGGGCGACAAACCCCATCTGCGCGGCCTGCTGTCCTTCAATGAGAACCTGCAATGAGTCACTACAGCTTCAACCCGGCGCCGACCCGCCGCGTGGCGATTATCGGCGGCAACCGTATTCCCTTCGCGCGCTCCAACACCGTGTACGCCCACGACAGCAATCAGGATTTGCTGGTGGCGGCGCTGCAAGGTCTGGTGGACCGCTACAACCTGCATGGCCAGCGCCTGGGCGAGTTCGCCGCCGGCGCGGTGATCAAGCATTCGCGGGATTTCAACCTGGCGCGCGAGTCGTTGCTGTCCACCACGCTGTCGCCCGAAACGCCCGCCTACGACGTGCAGCAAGCCTGCGGCACGGGGCTGGAAGCGGCGTTGCTGGTGGCCAATAAAATTGCCCTGGGTCAGATCGAAGCGGGCATCGCCGGGGGCGCCGACACGACCTCCGATGCGCCCATCGGCATCAACGAGTCCCTGCGTCACACCTTGCTCGCGGCCAATCGCGCCAAGGGCATGGGTAACCAATTGAAGGCGTTGCTTAAGGTCCGTCCGTCGATGTTTTTCAAGCCGCTGCTGCCGCGCAACGGTGAGCCGCGCACCGGCCTGTCCATGGGCGAGCACTGCGAAGAAATGGCCAAGCGCTGGCAGATCAAACGCCTGGCCCAGGATGAATTGACCCTCACCAGCCATCAGCGCCTCGCGGCGGCGTACCAGCGCGGCTTCTTCGACGACCTGATCAGCCCCCATCGCGGCCTGGCCCGGGATAATAACCTGCGTGCCGACGCCAGCCTGGAGAGGCTCGCCGGCCTGTCCCCCGCCTATGACCGCCAGAGCGGCACGCTCACCGCCGGCAATTCCACGCCGCTGACCGATGGCGCCTCGGTGGTGCTGCTGGCCAGCGAAGCCTGGGCCGCCGAGCACGGTTGGCCGGTGCTGGCTTACTTGCGTACCGGCGAGACGGCAGCGGTCAATTTTGTCGACGGCAGCGAAGGCTTGTTGATGGCGCCTGCCTATGCGGTGCCGCGCATGTTGCAACGTGAAGGCTTGAGCTTTGCCGACTTCGATTTGTTCGAGATCCACGAAGCGTTCGCCGCCCAGGTGCTGTGTACGCTCAAAGCCTGGGAAGACCCCGACTACTGCCGCGAGCGGCTAGGCTTGGCGGCACCGCTGGGGGCGATCGACCGGGCCAAAATGAATGTCAACGGCGGCTCCCTCGGCTGCGGTCATCCGTTCGCCGCCACCGGCGGTCGGCAGTTGGCGGCGCTGGCCAAGGCGATCCATGAGCGCGGCGGCGGCCGCGGCCTGATTTCGATCTGCGCCGCGGGCGGGCTGGGCATTACCGCCATCGTCGAAAAATAGCGCTGTTAAAAACAACAACAAGGAAACCGCCATGAACGCTATCAGCCTGGAACAACGCGAACGCATCTGGTTGGACGCTTATCTGCCCGGCGTCCCGGCCGATATCGACGCCGGCATCGAGGGCTACCCCTCACTGCGCGAGGTGTTCCTGGAGCACCTGGAAAAATTCCGCGAGCGCGTCGCCTACGTCAGCATCGGCACCGAAATGACCTACGCCGACTGGCAGGTGCAAGGCTTTGCCTTTGCTGCCTGGCTGCAGGCCCAGGGCGTACAGCGCGGCGACCGCGTGGCACTGATGATGCCCAACTGCTTGCAGTACCCGATCTGCCTGCTCGGCACAATCCTGGCGGGAGCGGTGGTGGTCAACGTCAACCCGCTGTACACCGCCCATGAGCTCAAACATCTGCTCAAGGACAGTGGCGCCGAAACCGTGGTGATCTTCGAAAACTTCGCCCACACCCTGGAAAAAGTCATCGAAGGCAGCAGCGTCAAACGCGTGGTGATCGCGGCCATCGGCGACCTGCTCGGCACCTTCAAGGGCGCCGCCATGAACTTCATCCTGCGCCGCGTACAAAAGCAGGTGCCGGCCTTTAACTTGCGTGGCTCGGTGCGCTTCAACCGGACGCTGCAACAGGGCAGGGCGCTTGACCCGCAGCCAGTGGCCATGCATCTGGATGACCTGGCGTTTCTGCAGTACACCGGCGGCACCACCGGCGATGCCAAAGGCGTGATGCTCAGCCATCGCAACATCATCGCCAACCTGTTGCAGGCCAAGGCGTGGGTCGGCGACCAGTTGGATCAGGACAAGCAGGAAACCAACGTGACCTTGCTGCCGCTGTATCACATCTTTTCTCTTACGGTGAACTGCCTGATGTTTATGTGCCTGGGCGGGCGCAATATCCTGATCGCCAACCCTCGGGATGTGAAGCGGGTGCAGATGATCCTGCGCAAGGAGCGTTTCAACGGGATTGCCGGGGTCAACACACTGTTCAATGGGTTGCTGGAAAACCCGGAATTCTGCGCGCGGGACTTCTCCGACCTGCGCATGGTCATCGCCGGCGGCATGGCCACGCACACCGCTGTGGCCAAGCGCTGGAAGGAAGTCACCGGGCTGCCGATCATCGAAGGCTATGGCCTCACCGAGTGCTCGCCGGTGGTGAGCATCAGCCCCATCGATATTTCGCGCATGCGCGAGATGGACTTCACCGGCAGCATCGGCGTGCCGTTGCCGTCCACTTGGGTGCGTTTTATGCGCGAGGACGGCGAATTGGCCGACATCGGCGAGCAGGGTGAGCTGCAAGTGCGCGGCCCACAGGTGATGCAGGGCTACTGGAAACGCCCCAGGGAAACCGCCGAAGTGCTGGATGCCGAAGGCTGGCTGGCCACCGGCGATATCGGCGTGATGGACGAACGTGGCTATATCCGCCTGGTGGATCGTAAAAAAGACATGATCCTGGTCTCAGGCTTCAACGTGTACCCCAACGAAATCGAAGACGTGGTGGCCCTGCACCCCGGCGTGGCCGAAGTGGCGGCGATTGGCGTGGAGGACGGCGTGACCGGGGAGAAGGTCAAGATTATCGTGGTGCGCAAGGACCCGAGCCTGACCCAGGAGCAAATACTCGCCCACTGCCGGGAATACCTGACCGGTTACAAAGTGCCGCGTTACGTGGAATTCCGTACTACCGAACTGCCCAAGACCACCGTGGGCAAAGTCCTGCGCCGCGCGTTGCGCTGATGTAAATGTATGCAGCTGATCTAAAGGTGGGAGGGGGCAAGCCCCCTCCCACCTTTGATAGCTATTCCAGGCGATGTGGTTTCAGCTGACACTCCGAGGTGCCTGGGTGTGGGGCCGCTTCGCAGCCCAGCGCAGGGCAAGCCTGCTCACCACAGCAAGCCTGCTCACCACAGAATTATTTGTCAGTCTTTAGGGTTTGCGTGGAGTGTCAGACCGCGTTTACGTTGACCCAGCGTTCCTCGCGGGCCGCCAGGCGAATCGCGGTCGCCAGCCGCTCCACGGCCCACGCCGCTTCAAAGTCAGTGCCGTCCGCGCCCTGGCCGGCCACGGCCATGAGCAGCTCGTGCACTTCCAGTGTCTTCAATTCGTTGTAGCCCAGTTGGTGCCCCGCCGCCGGGCTGAAGGCGGCGTAACCGGGCAGGGCGGGGCCGGCCAGCAGGCGCTGGAAACCTTCCTGGCCGACGCGGCACAGGCGCAGTTCGTTCAAACGTTCCTGATCGAACGCCAATGTGCCCTGTGTGCCGCTGATCTCGACACTCAGATGGTTCTTATAACCGTGCTTGAGCCAACTGCTGCTCACCGTGCCGCGTGCGCCATTGGTGAAGCGCAGCAGGGCATGCACCTGGTCGTCCACCGCGATGACTTTGCGTTCGGCGCTGCCGGTGACCGCAGGGCGTTGGCGGTGGACGGTCTGGGTGTCGGCGCACACGCTAGCCACTTCGCCCACCAGGTAACGCGCCATCGACAACACGTGGCTGCCCAGGTCCGCCAGGGCGCCGCCGGCGTGTTCCACTTCGCAGCGCCATGACCACGGCGACTGCGGGTCGGCCATAAAGTCTTCGCTGAATTCACCCTGGAAACTGATGATCTCGCCCAGCTCGCCATTGGCGATCATCTGCCGCGCCAGGCCGATCATGGGGTTGTGTTGATAGTTGTAACCGACCCGCGTCACCACCCCGGCGGTGCTCGCTGCACGGCGCATGGCGTCGGCCTGTTCAAGGCTGACGGCCAGGGGTTTTTCGCAGTACACCGCTTTACCGGCGGCAATCGCGGCCATGGCCATGGGGTAATGCAAATGGTTAGGTGTGGTGATAGCCACGACATCCACGGTCGGGTCTTCGATCAGCGCCTGCCAATCGCCATGGGCCTTGGCAAAGCCCCAGGCGTGGGCGCAGCGCTGCGCACGCTCGGTGTCGGCGTCGGCCAGGGCGGCCAGCTTGAGGTGCACCGGCAGTTCGAATACCGCCCGGGCGTTATTGAACGCCAGGGCGTGGGCACGGCCCATGAAGCCTGTGCCGATCAGGCCGATTCCGAGTTCGCGCATAGCCTTTGATCCTTTGGATTATTGTTGTGAGAGCGGCTATTAATGGAATAAAAATTCTCATAATTCAATAGATGGAATAAAAATTCAGATAGCCCGGCACAATCAGCCTGACGAATGCGGCCATATTCACCACATGGCCAAACGCCGCCAGTTAACAAAAGATAACGTAGCGCTGATTGTCAGACGATTCCAAAGCCCGATAGGATGGCCCCTGCTTCCTCCAGGCGCTCTAGATTGCAGGTTTCAGAGCCCGGGATGGCAAGACCTAACAATAATAAATGGGAGAAAGGTCTATGAGTGAGCCTGTCATGGGTTGGGTTGTCTGCCGCCCACGCGCCGCACGCAGGGTTGCGTTGCTGGCCACAGCGCTCTCGCTGTTTGGGGCTGTCGCGTTGTCGACCGCCGTCCAGGCCGCCAGCGATACCCCCGCCGCCGCGGTGTTTGCGATTGAATCCCCCAAGGCCGCCAAAGGCCTGATGATCGACGTAGTCCACGCCGGCAAGCGCCTGGTGGCGGTCGGTGATCGCGGGCATATCCTCTATTCCGATGACCAGGGCGCCACCTGGGCCCAGGCCAAGGTCCCCACCCGGCAACTGCTTACCGCTGTATTTTTCGTCGATGACAAACACGGCTGGGCCGTCGGCCACGATGCGCAGATCCTCGCCAGCAGCGACGGCGGCGCCACCTGGACCCAGCAGTATCAAGACCTCAAGCGCGAAGCGCCGTTGCTCGACGTGTGGTTCAAGGACGCCAGCCACGGCCTGGCCGTCGGCGCTTACGGTGCGCTGCTGGAAACCAACGACGGCGGCAACAGCTGGGAAGACGTCAGCGACCGCCTCGACAACGAAGACCAGTTCCACCTCAACGCCATCGCCGCCATCAAGGACGCCGGGCTGTTTATCGTCGGCGAGCAGGGCAGCATGTTCCGTTCCAGCGACGACGGCCAGACCTGGGAAAAACTCGAAGGTCCCTACGAGGGCTCGCTGTTTGGCGTGATCGGCACCGCACAACCTCAAACCCTGCTGGCCTACGGCTTGCGCGGCAACCTTTACCGCTCCACGGATTTCGGCGGCACGTGGGAGCAGGTCGAGCTCAACGCCGCGCGCGGCGCCCTGGAGTTCGGTCTGTCGGGCGCCACCTTGCTGGAGGATGGCTCGCTGGTGGTGGTCGGCAACGGCGGCAGCGTGGTGGTCAGCCACGACGACGGCCAGACCTTCAGCGTGTTCAACCGCCCGGACCGCATCTCCCTCTCGGCGGTGACCGCCGCAGGCAATGGCAACCTGATTCTGGCCGGGCAGGGCGGCGTTCGCGTCGCCAGGCCAACGGGCGCCGAACTCGAAAAACAATAAGAAGGCAGAGAAAGCATGAGCAGTCATCACAACGATAAAGCGACCTTTCTTGAGCGCCTGATCTTCAATAATCGCCCGGCGGTGATCGTGATCTGCCTGCTGGTGAGTGTGTTCTTGTTCTGGCAGGCGACGTTGATTCGCCCGTCCACCAGCTTCGAAAAAATGATCCCCCTCAAGCACCCCTTCATCGAAAAAATGATGGAGCATCGCAACGACCTGGCCAACCTGGGCAACACGGTGCGTATCTCGGTGGAAGCCAAGGACGGTGACATTTTCACTAAGGAGTACATGGAGACTCTGCGGCAGATCAACGACGAGGTGTTCTATATCTCCGGCGTCGACCGCTCGGGCCTCAAGTCGCTGTGGAGCCCCAGCGTGCGCTGGACCGAAGTGACCGAAGAAGGCTTCGCCGGTGGTGAGGTGATCCCGCAGAGCTACAACGGCTCGCCGCAAAGCCTCGATCAACTGCGCAACAACGTGCTTAAGTCCGGCCAGGTCGGGCGCCTGGTGGCCAACGATTTCAAGTCGAGCATCGTCGATATTCCGCTGTTGGAGTCGTACCCGGACCCGCAGGACCAGGGCAAGTTGCTCGCCCTGGATTACCAGAAGTTTTCCCACGAGCTTGAAGACAAGATCCGCACCAAGTTCGAAGCGCAAAACCCCAACGTGAAAATCCATATCGTTGGCTTTGCCAAGAAGGTCGGCGACCTGATCGACGGCCTGATCATGGTCGTGCTGTTCTTCGGTATCGCCTTCATGATCACCCTGGTGCTGCTGTACTGGTTCACCTGGTGTATCCGCAGCACCATCGCCGTGCTGATCACCACCCTGGTGGCGGTGGTCTGGCAGCTGGGGTTGATGCATGCGGTGGGCTTCGGGCTGGACCCTTACTCGATGCTGGTGCCGTTCCTGATCTTCGCCATCGGTATTTCCCACGGCGTGCAAAAGATCAACGGCATCGCCCTGCAATCGAGCGACGCCGACAACGCCCTGACCGCCGCGCGCCGCACGTTCCGCCAGTTGTTCCTGCCGGGCATGATCGCCATTCTCGCCGACGCCGTGGGCTTTATCACCCTGCTGATCATCGACATCGGCGTGATCCGCGAGTTGGCCATCGGCGCCTCCATCGGCGTGGCGGTGATCGTGTTCACCAACCTGATCCTGTTGCCGGTGGCGATTTCCTACGTCGGCATCAGCAAGCGCGCCATCGAGCGCAGTAAAAAGGATGCGCATCGTGAGCATCGTTTCTGGCGCCTGCTGTCCAGGTTCGCCAGTGCCAAAGTCGCGCCGGTCTCGATCCTGCTGGCCCTGGTCGCTTTCGGCGGCGGCCTCTGGTACAGCCAGCACCTGAAGATCGGCGACCTCGACCAGGGCGCGCCGGAACTGCGCCCGGACTCGCGTTACAACAAAGACAACAACTTCATCATCAGCAACTACTCCACCAGCTCCGACGTGCTGGTGGTGATGGTCAAGACCAAGGCCGAAGGCTGCTCGCGCTATGAAGCCATGGCGCCCATCGACCAGTTGATGTGGAAGATGCAGAACACCGAGGGCGTGCAGTCGGCGATCTCGCTGGTCACCGTGTCCAAGCAAATGATCAAGGGCATGAACGAGGGCAACCTGAAATGGGAAACCCTGTCGCGCAACCCCGATGTGCTGAACAACTCCATCGCCCGCGCCGACGGCCTGTACAACAACAATTGTTCCCTCGCGCCGGTGCTGGTGTTCCTCAACGACCACAAGGCCGAGACCCTCGACCGCGCGGTGCATGCGGTGCAGGAATTCGCCAGGGAAAACAACAAGGACGGCCTGGAATTTATCCTGGCCGCCGGTAACGCCGGCATCGAAGCGGCCACCAACGAGGTGATCAAGGAGTCGGAGCTGACCATCCTGATCCTGGTGTACCTGTGCGTGGCGACCATGTGCATGATCACCTTCCGTTCCTGGGCGGCCACCCTGTGCATCGTGCTGCCGCTGGTGTTGACCTCGGTGCTGGGCAACGCGCTGATGGCGTTCATGGGCATCGGCGTCAAGGTCGCGACCCTGCCGGTGGTGGCGTTGGGCGTCGGGATCGGCGTGGATTACGGCATCTACATCTACAGCCGCCTGGAAAGCTTCCTGCGCGCGGGCCTGCCGCTGCAGGAAGCCTATTACCAGACGCTCAAGTCCACCGGCAAAGCCGTGCTGTTCACCGGCCTGTGCCTGGCGATCGGCGTGTGTACCTGGATTTTCTCGGCGATCAAGTTCCAGGCTGACATGGGCCTGATGCTCACGTTCATGCTGCTGTGGAACATGTTCGGCGCGTTGTGGCTGCTGCCGGCCCTGGCGCGCTTCCTGATCAAACCGGAAAAGCTGGCCGGGCAGAAGGGCAATTCGCTGTTCGCCCACTGAGCCTTGAGCGGCCCGTGCTCCAGAACACGGGCCGTACGTTTCATGGGCGGGGTGCGATGGCCAGGAACAGCTGGTCCACGGGTGGGGTGATCAGCGCGTAGACGATGCTGCGCAGCGGCACCGCGCCAGGTTCTCCGTGTGCCTGCAACTGCTGCTGCACATGCTCCTTGAGCAGGTCCTTCTGGGTGAACTTGCGTTGTTCGGGCAATTTCAAATGCGCCCGCGTGTACGCGGCGGCCGGCGCCTGCGCCGTGGCGTAGTGGAAGTGGGCGTACCAAAACACCTTCGGTGGCTTGCCGACCTTGTCGTACACCGCGTACTCGGTGAAAAAGTCACCGCGCAGGGTCGGCCGTTGCGGGTCCGCCAGGCTGGTCAGGTTGATATCGATCTGCTGGTTGCGCCATAAGTACTCGATGCCTGCCTGGGTCGGCCACTGCCGCTTGTAGGCGGCGCTGCACACCTGTACGGCCTTGCGCTGCATGTCCCGGGCGTTGACGCGAAACGCCTCGATCAAGTCTGTGGACGCCTCGGGGTAATGGTGGGCCAGTTCGTCGGCCACCGCGTCCAGTTCACGGGCCTGGCCGCCCAGCAGCTCCTCCCAGTCCGCCGGGTTGATGGCCTGGCGGGTGACAGGGTCGTCGAGTTCACTCTGCTGGGCGCTGATGACCTGCTCGATGGCGGCTCGTTGGTTGATCAATCCACGGCCTTGCTCGCGCAGGGTGGCCAAGGCGATTTTAGGTGGGCTCGTCACTGGCGCGTCCGGGTCTTTTTCAACGACTTGCGCCCAACCGTCGCCGCTTTTCTTGAAGGTAGTGAGGGCCCTGGTGGTGAAGGCGTCGGTGATGGTCACCTGTTCCTCCTGTGCATCGGTCAGTTTGAAATCGCCCACCAGATAGTCTTTCCCGCGGGTGCGGAATACCTTGGTGGTGGGGGCCTTCGCCCGCAGGGTTTTCGACAGGGGCAATTCGACCGCCAGGGCCTCCTGTTTGCGCACCACGCTTTCTAATTCGTTTTGCGCCAATGCCTGTGCGTACCGCAGGCTTTGTAGAAAACGCTCGGAACTGGACGGCAATCGCAGCGGATTGATGGCCTTGAGCGCCTGAATGCCGTTCTCGTACTCGTTGTAATGGCCGAGCAGGCTTTCATAGACGTTGCGTTGCTCATCGAGAGGAAACCCGTCGCTGCTGCGCACGGCGATGTGCGACTGCACCGCCTGATGAATATCGAGGCTGTTGAGGCGCTTGACGTACAGCGCCTCTTGGGGTGGCAACCGGCTGTCGGAAACGACGGCCGTCACTCCGGCCAGCGCCGATAGCGCCCTAAGGCGCATGTTCTCGTTGAAGAAAGTGCTCGGATTGATTATCGCCAGGAAATCCTGACGGATCGCGCGACCCGCGCCGGAATCCTGTTCCAGTTGATCGAGGGTGGTTTCCATCTCACTGGCGAGTTGACCCATACGCTCAAGTGCATCGGCCATTTCGATGCTGCGGCTGACATGTTCGTTATAAGCGGTGGGGTCGCCAAGAACGTAACTGACCAGCATGCGTTTTCCCAAGTGGCTCATCGGCTCGCCACGGTTTGAGTACAGCAGGGAATTGGTCCAGTTACGCAGATAGGTGTGAATGACGAATTGCTGCTCCCAGATCAGTTTCAGCATCTTGGCGCGTTCCTGCACGTGCATCCTGGCGCCGCCGAACTTTTCCAGGTCGCGGCCGACCTGGATGGCCTCCTGGCGCAACCGCGAGGTGTGCTCGAAGCGTTCGATCAGGGTCTGCATAAGGATTTCGAATTGGGCGCGGGCCGCGCTGTGCCGTTGCATCTCCTGGGTGTGCCGGGCCTGCAGGGCCGGTCTTTGCTGCACGTCGGCCTGGTCCATCAGGTTCCACGCCACATTCAGCACGCGTCCTTGTCTGGCCAGGGCCTGGTCAGCCTCTTCCATGCGTGTCATCGATTCCCTGAGCGTAGCCATCTGCGGTGTGATTTCTGCGTTGAGGGCTTCTGCGCGATTGATCAGTTGGCGCGTTTTCTCACGATTCTCCTCGCGCAGCGCAGCAATACGCTTGGGGCCACCGCCCTGCAGTTTCAGGCCTCGATCCAGCGTCCAATGACCTTTGCCATCGGTCTTGAGCTTGATGCCGGGGTGGTCGGTTTTTTGTGGATGGATGATGAACACCTCGCCCACACCCGGTACGATCGAGACGCGAAACAACAGGCCGCCCACCGAGGCATGCCACAGGCTGTCGATCCTGTACAAACCCTGGAACGGGCCGATATCGACGGCAGCGGGCGCAGGCTTTGGCCAGGGCCGGCTGACCGCCAGCAGTTTTTCCAGTAGCCGCGCCGAAGCGCTGTCACTGGCCAGGGAGCGGTCGAAGTCCAGCGGCGTGCGCCCTCCGCCGGGCGGCTCGGAAGGCACGCCGGTGCCTGCGTAGTGCACTTGCGCTTGAGGGTGGCTGACGGGGGTCGCCAAGGCGTCGACGTAACGGCAGCTGGGCGAGGGTTTGCGCGCGGTGCTCCGTTTCTACCATTGCCTCGCTCGCCTGGCCCTGATGCACCAGCAGCATGCCGATGTTCAACAGCACGTCGACCCAGGCCAGCTCTCGGGCAACCGGGTCATCGCTTTGCAGCGCCGGCAGATCCTGGCTAAGGCTCTGCGTCAGTTGCAGCATCCACGCGGCGGCGGCCAACGGCCCGCGTATCACCACCAGCAGCGTGTTGAAACCCAGTTGCACGCCTTCGAGCAGATGCGCCCAGCGACTTTGCGCGCTGGACGTCGACTGGCGCTGCGCCAGGTCCACCAACTGGCGCGCCTCACTGCCGAACAGGTACTCCATCAACCGGCCATTGCTGAGGTAACCCAGTATCTCGCCCGCGCTGCGATCGTCTGCCGGCGCCAGCGTGGCGGGGCTGGGAACGCCGGGCAATACGTCGGATTCGGAGCCCAGGCTGAAACGGATGATATGGGGCTCGGTAAAACCACCGTTGCTGTAGATCGCCCTGGCGTTATCCGGCAACCAGGTCAGGACGCTGTCTTGCAACTCGCCAGGCGCGGCGATAGCGTTGAGCAGTTGTTCGCGGCTGGCAAACTCCAGCAGTGACTGAGCGTAGGCCGGGCGATACAGCACATGCGGTCCGGCATCCGCATTGCGCGGCTCGATGATGAACATGTTTTGTACGACGTCGGCGTGGGCGTCGGGTTTTCGTCTGAAGGCCAGCACGCGCATGATGATTTCATCGTCGCCGACGCAGCGTTGGGCGCGAACGGGCTCGACCACCGCGCTGACGCACTGGAAACCACGCCGGGTCAGTCCGCCTTCACCCTTGATTTTGTACTCCAGTGCCAGGGTCTTGAGTTGCACCGGGCATTGTTGAATGAACAATTGCTGGCGTTTCTGCGCCTGCGGATTGTCGTCCAGCAGGTGTTCGCGCAAATAGGCGGGATAATAGCGACCAATGTCGACCTGTTCGATCATCTGCATCAGGTAATCGGTGGTCAGCCACGCTTCGATTTCCCGCCTCTCGCGGTGGCGCAGGGTGACGTTGCCGCTGGGCTTGCCCGCCAGGTTTTTCAGGGCCAGGTCGACCAGGCTCATCGTCACCGTTTCCAGGTAACCGCCCTGCAGCGTACCGATTGCGACCTTGAAGACCAGTTGCAAGTCTTCGGCGCGCCAGGCCAACGTGGCGTCATCGGTGCAGGTTTCCTCCAGGTTCAGGGCGGCATTGCGACCCCGGCACAATTGCTGGTTCAAGCGTTTGGCAGCAAAACTGCGCAGCGTCTCGATGCCGTCCAGATACCGTTCGCCAGGGTTCAGGCGCTGCAGGCTGGCCTGCTCCAGCAGGCATTGGCGATAGGCCAGTCGGTCGGCCGTCGAGGCGTTTTTGAGCCAGTCGGGAAGCGCGGCCCGGACTGCCTCCAGCGACGGCGCAGGCGTCGACCCAGGCGCAATGAACAAGGGCGCCGGATCGGTGAGCGCGGCCAATCGGGCGGCCAGTTCGATTGGCGTGGTCTGCACGCGCAGATCGAACGCGGCAAGGTCTTCCAGTTGCTGGTTGAGCACCAGCGCCGCTTGCACCTCGAACAGGTCGCCATCGGGTTCGTATTGGCGCCAGGTGATCTTTTCGGCGCTGTAGCGTTGCGCCATGCGTTCGCCCCATGCCAGGCCAAAGGCTTGCAGGCTGGCAAAGGCTTCCAGTTGGCCCGGCAGGCTATACAGCCAGACCCGTTCGCCGCTGACGATGAGGATTTCACTGCCCTGTAGCGTGAGCGTGACGTCGTCGTGTTCCACGCGCGTTTCCACGCAATAAGCATGCACGGCGCTGCCGGGCCATGCCTGTCGATTGCGGGTTTCCCGTGCGGGGTAGCGGACCAGGCTGGTCAGGGTGCGCAGTTGCAAGGGGTCGGTCCCGGGCTGGTTGATCGTGCAGCCCCGAAACACGCCCTGCAACACGCCGGCGAGCCATTGCCAGCGCGTGTTACCGCTGCCGTCGTCCTCGCTCCAGAACACGCTCAAGGCTTCTTGAAAACCTACATGCAGGATCAAGGGCAGCTCCCGGATTGCATCCTGGATAACGGTCAGGTCATACGCGCGCGAGCCTTGCGCCTCATAAACCAGGCGTGTTCCGCTGGCGTCGCTCAAGTAGGCATCGAGGCCGCCGCGCGTTGACAGGTCGGGCAGTGAGCCGTCGGCAAGGTAAGTCAGCGCGACCTCCACCAACGGCGCCAAGGCGCGGCCGCCGCCGTCACGCGGGTGGGCCAGGTAGAGGGCGGAGGCGGGCAGGGTCAAAGGCGGGTATTTATCCCGCAGGTTGTCGGCCAACATCTGTGTGGTGACCGAGCGCAAGGTAGGTCGCGCGGCAAATTGCGCGTGTACGGCTTGCGCCAGGATCCGGGTATCTGGAGTGGGCATGAAATAGTCCTTTATAAGTCTTGAGCGGGTATATCGCGCCGTTACGACGCCAACGGCAGGAACCAGCGCTCGGCCAGGGCCTTGCCGATCAGGCCACGGTGCACGTTCACCACGGCCTGGGGGTTGTCAGCCTTGGCCAGCAGTGAGTAGTAGCTTTGCTTGCGCTGCTCCTTGGTTTTGAGGTGCGCAACGGCGTAATCGGCTTTGGGGGTGTCGGCATTGGCATAGTGAAAGTGCGCGTACCACAACAGTTTTCCTTGCGGGTCTGTCAGCGCGTATTCCTGAATGAAATCCCGGCGCTCGCCACTCAGAGGCACGCGCTCGCCATACCGGGCCACACCGACCTGCTTTTGCTCGATCAGGTATTCAAGGTTTGCATGGGTGGGCGGTAGGTCCAGACACAGTTGCAGGCGCAGTTCGTCGCCCTTGGCCGTCAGCCGAGCGCCGGCTTCGAGCAGGTGCGTTACCAATGCCCGATCGGCGTTATTGCGGTCTTTTTCAGGCAACGCCTGGATGGCCTGATCCAGCTCCGTGGCGAGGCTGTTGAAGCGGTCGCTTTGATGCTGCATGAACTCCTGCACTTCTTCAGGGTGTCGGGAAATTCTGCGGTACTCGTTGCCGCGGCGCAGGTGCTCGTCCAGCGTGGCCAGCAGCTTGCGAGCCTCGCCCTTGACCAGGTTAAGGCTGCGCACGGCGGACGGTGGGCGCGCAGCAGCGGGCTGCAGGATTTCATCCCACACCTCACCTTTCTGCGAGTACATGCTCAGCAATTGATCGTTGTCTTCGGACCTGACCTCGACGACCTCTATCGGCAAGGTGCTTCCCGCCGGTTTCAGGTCGCCGATAAACGTGCCTTTCTTGCGCGTCCTGATGACTTTTTTCTGGGGCCTTCCTGGTGCGGTCGGAGGGCGTCCGGGCCGGCGTTCGCGCGGTTGGGCGACGGGTTTGATTTCGTCGGCCAGTCTGCGGGTGACATCCAGGTACAGCGCCTCAATCAATTTGAAAAGCCGGTTCGAATACGGTCTATCAGGGGCCTGCACGGCCACGATGCCTAGCCCCTGCAAGGCGTCCAACGCTCGGCCGTAGTGTTCGACCAGGCTGTCCAATACGCTCACCCGGTCACCGGCAGTCAACTCCACGGTGTTGAGCTCGCTATGGGTACGCACGTGTTGCGACAGCGGTGACACGATGGCGTCCAAAGCCTGAAACGCCGGCGCATCTTCTTTGATGACCTGCAGCTTGAGCGTGCGAATCTGCAGGTCCTGGATTGCCAGCGCACTGATCTCTTGCGGCCGACCTTCCGTCAACCGCGTAAATGCTTGCGCACCAGGGGTTCCCTGGCCGAGCAGTTCGTTGAGGTGACGGTCCTTGGCTTGCAGCCAGTGGATCGAGCGTTCATTGATGTCCAGCAATGCCTTGATGAACTGTTCATGGCCTTCGGGATCGAGCATCACCGCCAGATCGAATTCGGCGCCCTGGACGGTGAATTTGCTGTTCGCCCTGTAGAGCGCTTGCCGGTCGGCTTCGGCGACCACCACCAGCTTTCGTGCGTTGTTGACGCTGTTTTCCAGGAGTACCGCCACTGTTTGCGCTGACAAGGGGATGTCCAGCTCCCGCCTTTCCTGCGCACCTTCGAGAATCTTTTGGTACGAACGGGTTTGTTGTTCCAGGGCGGTTTCGAAGCGCCTGCGCGTATCGGCACGCTGTGCATCGGTGTATCGCGTGTCTTGCTGCGCACTTTCCATGACCGCCTGGGCGACCTCGACTGTCCGGTTCTGCGTGGCCTGCTGACCCAGGAACTGCGCGTAGTCGGCTTCAAGCTCGGTTACTCTCTGAGCCTTGCGTCGGCGTTGCTCGGCAATACGTCTGGGCGGCATGCCGCCGCGCAGGCGTAGGCGGGTATCGAGGGTCCAGGTGCCCTGGCCGTCGGTACGCAGGTGCGGGCCGCGACGCGCGGAATCGAGCGAGTCGACGATGATCACCGCGCCGTTCCCAGGTTCGAGTTCCACCTGATACCACTGGCCGTCTACCAGGGCGTGCCAGAGGTTGTCGACCACATACAGGCCCTTGCGCGGCCCGTGCAATATCGGGGCAGGCAACACCCGTGGGCGCTGCGCCTTGTAGCCGGCCAGGCGCGCGCGTTGGCTGGCCGTCAAGCGCTGCCGCGCGTGGGCGAAGCTGAAGTCCAGCGGCGCAGTGTCGGCGCCGAGCAATACGCCGGGCAATGCCACCGCGCCTTGATGAATATGGGGCGCAGCTGGAACGGGCCATTGCTCGGCAACATGCGGCGGCAGCGGCAGGGAGGACTTGCGCGGGGTACCTGTGGCGACATGCGCCACCGTCGGCAATGGCGGGCCCTCCAGCAAGGCCAGGCCCAGGTTGAGCAGCAGGTCGACCGTGGCCAGTTCCCGGACCTGCGGGTCCGTGGATTCCTGGCCCTGGACGTCGTGTTCAAGGCCTGCGTACAGCGTGGCCAGCCAGGCGGTCAGCAGCAGCGGGCCGCGCAGTAAGGGGTACAACACGCTGCCGAACAGCAACCCACCGCCCTCAAGCAGTACTTGCCAACGGCTTTCGCTGTTGGACACCGATGTGCGATCAGCCTGGGCCACAAGCGCCTGGGCATTGCTGCTGTACAGGTACTGCATCAAGCGGCCGGTGAGCAGGCACTGGTGCAACTCGTCGTTCAGGCCATCGACCGACAACGTGGCAGGCTCCGGCGTGCGCACAGGGCTGAATTCATCGCCCTGGCCAAAGCGCAGGTAATGTGGCTCATGAAATCCATTGTTGGCGTAGATCGGCCGCGCGGAGTCGTCCAGCCAGAGCAAAACGCTCGATTGCAACTCTCCCGGTTCGGCAATGGCGTCGAACAAGGCCGCGCGGCTGTGAAACTCCCGAAGCGGTTCTCGGTACAGCGGTCGATACAGGATATGCGGCCCATCCTCGATGTTACGGGCTTCGATGATGTACATGTTCGCCACCTGGTCCGAATGGGCGCCAGGGTGGCTGGACAAGGCCAGATGGCGAATCACGATGTCCTGCTGGTCGGCGACGTCCCTGGCCGTCAGCGCCGCCACGCGTCGGGCGCCGGCGCGGGTCATGCCGCTGGCGTGTTGCAGGCTCAGTTCCAGGGCCAGCATCGGCAGCTGTACCGACACCTGATCGGCGAACAATACTTCGCGTTCGCGGGCTTGCTCATCGTCGCCGAGCAGTTGGGTCTGCAGTAGCCCGGGATAATGCCGGCCGATGTCGACACGTTCGATCAGCCCACCGCTTCCCGTGACATAGTCGGGCGTGAGCCAGGACGGCAGCGGCAGGCCCTGGCGGTGGTTAATGCGCATCTGGCCCTTGGGGCGGCTGGACAGGTTATTGACTGCCAGCTCGGTGAGGCCCATGCGTTCGTGCTGGATGACGCCTACGGTGCCTGGATAGCCGGCGGCGACGCTGAAGGTCAGCTCAAGTTGGTCGGGGTCCAGCGCCGAGGCTTCGGCGGGCGAGTTGAAGCGCAGTGCATCGCGGCGCAGCTCGTTTCGCAGGTTGTCGGCGGTGAACGTCTTGATATCTTTGATGCCGCTGAGGAAAGTACGCCCGCCCGCGCGTTGTTTTGCGCTGGCCAAGGTCAGGCTATAGCGACCGTACTCGGCCTTGGTGGCGCTGTCGGCGTCCTGCAACCAGGCCGGCAGTTGGGGGCGCAAGGTCGTGAGAAGGTCGGGCGCGATGGTCGGCGAGTCGGCAAAGAACTGCGCTGGATCGACGATCCGTCGGTATTCTGCCTGCAAGGCTGCAAACCCCTGGGTGGCGGGCAGGGACAGGGCGCCCAGTTGTTCCAATTGCCGGTTGAGGAGCAGGGCGGCCTCGTGATCGAAGGCGTTGGCGTCCGGCTCATAACGGCGGATGAGGATGTCATCGACGCGGTAGCCCGCGCCCTGGCGTTGGCCCCAGGCCTGGGTCAACGCGTCCATCGAGGTGAATGCCTCGATCTGCCCGCCGGGGTTGCACAGCAGCACGGTGGACGTGCCGTGGCTGGGGCGCGTCAGCACCAGCTCCGGCCCCAGTACGGTGACGCTTCGGCCAGCGCTGCGCAGGGTGGCTTCCAGGCAATAGGCAAACACCGCCTGGGCGCCATGACGGGCGCTGCGCTGTTCACGATCGGGCGTGCCGATGAACTGGTCGAGCATGTCCCGAGCCTGGTCATCCAGGTCGGTGCGACGCAGGGCGGCGATTCTCAACGTGTCCATCAGCATGTCCGCCAGCCAGCGCCAGCGGTCGTCTCTGCTGTCGTCGCGCCAATAGTCGCCTATGGCGTTCTGTAAGCCGATCGGCAGGGTCTCGTTCAGCTCCTTGATGAGGCCTTCGATCACCTTCATGTCTATGCGCGTTGCGGTGGTGCCGGGCAGTTTCAACTGGCGTGGAGGGTTGTCGGTCAGGTAATAACCGAGGTTGCCGATATCGCTGAAGTCCAGATTGACGACGCCGCCCAGGTAGTCATGCACCACTGACAGCAGCGGACGGAAAAACCATTGTTTGCCGTTCGGGGTCGCCAGTTGAGTCGCGGCCAGATCCAATCTCAGCGACGGATAGCGCTGGCCAATGGCGGTGGCGAGCTGGTGTTGAATCACCTGCTCAAGGGTCGGAAGACCGGCGAACTCGCGTGCGACCGCCAGGGCTGGGGTATTCACCCCGGCAGGCAAGGCGGAAGGAGGACTGAAGGGCGCAGCGGGGCTTGAGTCGGGCATGTGTATTCCATGGCGGCATGAGGAGTTGTGCCGAGGATGCCAAAGCGGCCGCGCAGGGGACCCATAACCGGGTACCTCAACCACACAAAACCCGCAAAGCCGCAGCGGATTAGCCTATCATCAGCGGTTTTCTTGACTGATGAATGATCCCGATGACTGCTTCCAGTCTGCCCGCTGAACTTCACACTGCCGACATGCTCGAAATCGATGGCTTGCATGCCTTTGACTTCACCTTCGACGAGAACGGCCTGCGCATCACCTGCATGGACGGCCGCGCCGAAAAGCGCTGGTCGTTCAGCCAGGCGCAGGTGCAGAGCGCCGCTTTTGACGACAATTTGCAAAGCTGGACCCTCACCGGTGAGTCGGGCGAACACCGCCTGGTGTGCATGAGCGCCTTCACCGGCAACAATAACGACGAGGAAGACGAGCATGATGATGCGTAGATTCTGGCCGCTGCTGATGGCCGGCAGTGTTGGTGCGATGTCGGTGCAGGCAGCACCGGCGGACACCTATGAACTGTTGGTGGGCAGCTACACCGCCGGCACCAGCGAAGGCATTTACCGCCTGCAATTCGACAGTCGTACCGGGCAGTTCCAAGGCAAACCGGTGCTGGCGGCCAAGGCGGACAACCCGTCGTGGTTGACCGTATCCAAGGACCAGAAGCATCTGTTTGTGGTCAATGAAAATGGCCCGGGCCAGAAAGATGCGGTGGGGCGCGTGAGCAGCTACGCGATCGACCCGAAAAATCACCAGCTCACCCTGGTCAATCAGGTGCAGAGCCTGGGTAACGAACCGACCCATTCCAGCGTGGCGGCGGACGGGCGTTACCTGTTTGTCGCCAACTATTCGGTGGTGGAAGACCCGGGCGGCAGCCTGGCGATCCTGCCGGTGGACGCCGGCGGCAAGTTGTCGGCGCCGGTGCAGTTGAGCGGGCACCCGGCCAGCCGCGTGAACCCTGAACGCCAGGCCTCCAACCACGTGCATTCGGTGGTCTCATCGCCAGATGGCAAGTACGTGTTCGTTCAGGACCTGGGAGCGGACAAGCTGTTCGCCTACCGGTATGACCCGACGACCAACCACGAATTGCCATTGACCCCGGCCAATCCGGCGTCAGTGCAGCTGCCGCCGGGCAGCGGCCCGCGTCACCTGCTGTTCAGCGCGGACGGCAAACACGCCTGGTTGACCACCGAGATGAGCGCCCAGGTCGCGGTGTTCGATTACAACGACGGCAAGCTGACCCAGACCCAACTGGTCGACTACGCCGCCGGGCAGCCGGTGTCCGACAAGGCCGGTGCGGCGTTGCATGCCTCCAGCGACGGCAAGTTCCTGTATGTGAGTAATCGCGGCACCGCCAACCAGATCATCGTATTTGGCGTGGACCCGGCCACCGCGCACCTCAAGGAGCTGCAGCGTCGCAGTGTGGAAGGCGACCATCCGCGCGAGTTCACCCTCGACCCGAGCGGCAAGTTCCTGTTGATCGCCAACCAGAAGAGCAATGAAATCGTAGTGATCGAGCGCGACCTCAAAACCGGCCTGCTGGGTAAAACCGTGCAGAAATTGCCGATCGATGCACCCAGTGACCTTAAGTTCCTGCTGCGTCAATAAGCCACAGGCCCCGTTCAGCGGGGCCTGAGCCTGTGTATTAATTGTATTAATAGCGGCTAATGTTTCAAAGCATTTCTAAGGCGCAGCCCTCGGGCGTACGTTTGGTTCCAAGGCCACTCCGGCCACACCACCAAACGTACACGAGGGTTACCGCCATGAACTTCAATCTGTTCTCCGTCATCGCTGCTTCCGCTGTTTCCGCCACCGTCGCCTTGCCGGCCGCCGCCAGCGTGGAAGTCACCAGCCGCACCTCCAGCACCAGCGCCTATACCCAGAAATACCTGCAGCAAAGCGCCAACTTCTATGCAGCCCTGGATCATAAAACCCAGCACTGAGCACGTCAGGCCACGCCTTTTGATCGTTCCCACGCTCTGAACTGACCCCACAAAGTTGGACGATTTTCTATCTATGCCTGAGCGGCCTGAATTCTGTATTCAACAGGACTCAGGCCGTTTAGCTTCAGTCTGATACGCGAGTGATTGTAATACTGGATGTACTCGTCGATGCCTGCGTGAAGCTCATCCAGGTCGTTAAATTTATTCAGATAAAAAAATTCGGACTTCAGTGTGCCGAAGAAACTCTCCATGGCCGCGTTGTCATAGCAGTTACCCTTGCGCGACATGCTCGGCGTAACGGAGCATTTTTTGAGAGCCCGCAGGTAAATGGGCATTCGATACTGCCAGCCCTGGTCTGAGTGCAAAACCGGTTTTTCATGCGGCTGAAGCCGCTTGAATGCACCTTTGAGCATCTTCCCGACCATATCGAACAACGGTCTTCTGGCAACCTCGTAGGAAATGATTTCGCCGTTGTACAGATCCAAAACGGGAGACAGATAAAGCTTCTGACCTCCAACTTTGAACTCTGTAACGTCGGTTACCCACTTTTGATTGGGTGACGGAGCTTCGAACTCACGCCTCAAAAGATTAGGCGCTGCCTTGCCTACCTCTCCCTTGTAGGCCCGGTATTTCTTCACCCGCACCAAGCTCTTGAGCTGAAGCTGCGCCATCAGTCGCTGAACAGTCTTGTGATTGACGAGATGACCAGCGCTCCGTACAGCAGCCGTTATGCGGCGATAGCCATACCGGCCCTTGTGCTCGTCGAACGTCGAGCGAATCTTGTCTTTCAGCTCTGCGTACTTATCAGCCGCTTGCAGCGCCTTTTGCTGATAGTAAAAGGTGCTGCGTGCCAAACCGGCAAATTTCAGCAGGCTTTCGAGAGAATGCAGCGGCCTCAGTCCTATTACGATTTGCGCTTTTTCTGCTGCGCTATTCGTTTCTTCTCCTGAACCAAGGCATCGAGCTTTTTTAGGTAGTCGTTTTCCATCCGCAACTGCTTCACCTCGGCAAGCAAATCATCGCGTGAGCGTGATTCGTCATCGGTTGAGCTGGGTTGAACAGGAGGAATGGTGGTCGGCATTTTTTTCGGACGTCCGGCTCTATTAGGCTGCTTGGTAAGGGCATCAAAACCGCCCTCATCAAAGCGGCGTTCCCAGAGGCCGATGATGTCGAACTTACGGATGTCGAACAAGGCCGCCGTCTGCCGATAGGACAGCTGTTCCTCACGCATACGGTTCAAAACAGACAGTTTGAAGTCGTTGCTATAGCGCTGCAGCTTTTTCTCTTTAAGTCCAGCAACGCCATGCACTTGATAGGCCGCGACCCACTGACGAAGGGATGAAAAGTCCACATTGTGACGGTGTGCAACATCCCTCAAACCCGCGCTACCGGAACAATAGTCATGCACGGCTGCGAGTTTTGCTTGCTCTGTGTACTTACCCATGACGCCCCCAAAGGTTGTGTCCAACCTTTGGGGGTCAGTTCACTCTGCGTGGTAACGCCTCCTGGGACGCTCCGCGTCCCGCCCAGCGCCGCAAGCTCAGGCTACTGCGCACAGGCGACGCGGAGCGTCACGGGCTGCATTCCCACGCGGGAGCGTGGGAACGATCTGTGCCGTGTTGGACACAGGACCCAAGCGCTCAAGGCTTGGCCATCACCGCCATGAACACCGGGGATTGCACAAAGCGTGTCAGCCAGTCCTGTAGCCGGTGATACGCAGTGCCTGCAAACCACTCCCGATCTACGTGGGCAAACTGGCGTACAAAGGGCGCCAGTGCCACATCGACAAGGCTCAGATGATCGGCCAGCAAATAATCTCGCTGCGCCAGCAATCCCTCCAGCTTTTGCAGGAACACCTCGCCCTCGGCCCGATAAAACGCCTTGGGCTGCTCCGGGTAGCGTTCGGCGTATTTGTATCGATTCAAGTGATACTTGAAGCGCTCGTCATTCTCGGCAATCAACGCCAGCACCGCCGGGTCACCGCCCAGTCGCCAGTCCTCGGGGTCGTGCCGGGCCAGGGCCCATTGCATGATCGCCAGGCTTTCATCAATCACCTGGCCGTCCACGCTCAGCACCGGCACGGTGCCTTTGGGCGACAATGCCAGCATTTCGGCCGGCTTGGCCTTGAGGCTCACCTCGACGATGCGTACCGGCACGCCGCTGTAGCGCAGTGCCAATCGCGCGCGCATGGCGTAGGGGCAGCGGCGGAACGAGTACAGCAGCGCTTGGCTCATTTGACCTCCAACGTACTCAGGCCGTTGCCCTGGCGCTTGACCTGGATCTGTACCGGGATGCGCTCGTGCATTTCCTGTACGTGGGAAATCACGGCGACTTTGCGGCCCTGGGCCTGCAAGCCATCCAACGCATCCATCGCCAATTGCAGGGATTCGGGGTCGAGGCTGCCGAAGCCTTCATCGATAAACAGCGATTCGATCTTCAGCGTACTGGACGCCATCGACGCCAGCCCCAGGGCCAATGCCAGCGACACCAGGAACGTCTCCCCGCCGGACAACGAATGCACCGAGCGCAGTTCGTCGCCCATTTCCGTGTCCATCACCAACAGGCCCAACATGCTGCCGCCGCGCTTGAGGCGATAGCGGCGCACCAGTTGACGCAGTTGCACATTGGCGTGGTGCACCAGCAGGTCGAGGTTGTAGGCCTGGGCGATCTTGCGGAATGTATCGCCGGTCGCCGAACCGATCAGTGCATTCAGGCGTGCCCAGCGCTGCCACTCGTCATAGGCTGTGGCGATCTCATGGGCCAGGGCGCTGTTGGCGTCCTGGCGACGCTGGTCCTCGGCCTGGCGCGCGCGCAGTTCGGCCACCTGTTTCTCGCCCTCGGCCAATTGCTGGTTGAGGGCGGCGAGGGTGCTGTCCAGCTGTTCGGCTTCCAGGTTGCCGTTGTGCAGGGCCTGGTGTTCCGCCAGGCGCTGTTGGCGCTCTTGCAGCAGGACCTTGGCTTGTTCGACGGCTTTCTCGCTGTGCTGCAGTTGCTGGCGCAGCGCGTTGATGCGCGCCTCGTCGAAGGCCAGCAGACGCGTCAGGCCAGTGTCATCGAGTTCGGGGTGCAGCGCGCGCCATTCGTGGATACGGGCGTCGAGCGCTTGCTGTTCCGCGAGCAGTGCCTGTTGGCGTTCCTGTCGGGCCTTGAGGTCGGCGGCCAGTTGCACCAGCGCGTCACGCGTCTCTTGCAGTTGCTGGTTGGCGTCGGTTTCGCCTTGGCGTGCGTGTACGACGGCCTGGTCCAGTTGTTGCTGCCACTGTTCGGCGCTGGCGTGCTCGCCCAGCAGGTGGCTGAGTGTTTCCTGGGCGGCGTGCTGTCGACTGGTCAGTTCGCCGACCTGCTGGGCCAGTGCTTCAAGTTGCTGCCGGCGATGCTGCTGGTGGGTCTGTTGTTTCTCGATGGCCTGTTGGCGTTCCTGTTGCTCGGCCAGCTCATCGCGCTGATGGCCCAACTGTTCCAGGCGTTGGCTGACTTGCTGGTCCAACTGCATGAAGGTTGCCGCAGGTTCCTTGCGCAGGCCTTCCAGGGTCTCGGCCGGCAGAAGATTGGCGAAGGCACTGAGTTCTTCGTCGAGGCGTTCGCGGTCGCTGGACAGTTCGCGCTGTTGATCCACCAGCAACTGGCGGGCTTGCTGGCTGGCGTCCTGGGCCGCTTGCAATTGTTGCTGCAAGCGCCCGGCGTTTTGTTGCAGGTTGAGCAAGGCCGCCTGGCGTTGTTCGTCCTGGCTGATGTTTTGCGTCAGTTGGGCCAGTTGTTGAGCCAGCCAGGGGCTGCGGTTGGCGGCGTCCTGGTTGAACAGGGAAGTGGCCAGCGGATGTGCATCCAGGCTGGGTTGCAGCGCCTGTTGTTGCGCGGCCAACTGTTCCTGCTGTTGCAGAAATTCCTTTTGCTGCGCGATCAGCCCGCCGACTTCGCCACGCAGGTCGGTGAGTTTTTCCTTGAGGGTGTCGACGGCTTTCTGCGCGGTGGCCTCTTCGGTTTCGTCATGGCGGCCAAGGCTTTGCAGCAGCGCTTCGGGTTGGTGATACGGGTGCTCATGGCTGCCGCACACCGGGCAGGGCTGGTCGTCCTGTAACTGTTCGCGCAATTCTTCGACGCTGGCACTGCGCGCCAGGCGTTGGCGTTCGAGCAGGTGCTTGGTCACCGTCAATGTCTGCTCGGCCACCGTCAGTTCCGCTTTAGCTTGCAGGCCGCTCTGGTTGAGTCGCTCGCGCTGTTGTCGGGCATCGGCGAGTTTCTGTGTCAGCGCGGCAGCTTGCAGGTCCAGCTGTTGCCGGCTGTCCCAGAGGCGCGTCAGGTCTTCGAAGGCGCGCTGTTGCTTGCGATTGTCCTGCAACAGGCTGGCGAGCAGTTGAATCTGTTCGGCCACCGCATGGGGTTCTGCGCCGGCTTCCTGATACAGCAGGTCCAGCGATTGGCGTTGTGCGCTGAACGTTTCGGCAGCGCGGGTGGCGCGCTCCTCCAGTTGCGGCAGTTCGTCCTGGCCCTTTTTCAGGCGGTTACCAATCACCATCAGCTGTTGCAGGCGCTCGCGCTGGTAGGTCCAACCCTCACTCAAGGGTGCCAGGGCCGCACTGCGTTCCAGCTCGGCGCCCAGGCTTTGCAGGCGTTCGGCGACTTGAGCCTGCTTGTCCAGTAAGCCGTTGAGCAGGGCTTGGCCTTCGGTGCAGGCGGTTTGCTGCTGGAGGTGCTCGTCGGTGCGCTTGGCCAGGTCTTGGGTCAAGTGGGTGAGGGTGCTTTGTTCTTCGAAGGCCTGACGTAGCCGCGGGGCCGCGTCGCTCTGGTTCTTCAGGGCGTCAGCCAAGGCCGTTTGAGCGGCTGCCTGCTGGTGTTGAGCTTGCGCCTGGCGGGTCTGCAGCTCGCTCTGCTGTTGGATATGCTGCTGAATCTGCGCAGCCAAAGGTGTCAGCAGTGCGCTCAGTTCGGCCTGGCGTGCGAAGTGATGGCGTTGCGGCGCCAACTGCTCCAGGCGGAGCAGGTCCTGGCGTTGCTGGCTTTGACCGGCCCACTCGGCCTCGGCGCGTTGCAGTTGTTCGGTGGCGTTGAGTTGGCGTTCCTGCCACTCGCGCAATTCCTTGAGCCAGGTGTACTGCAACTCCAACTGCTTGAGTTGGGCCTGTCGGGTCTTGAGCTGCTGCTGGGCCTCGGCCAACTGTTGATCCAGTTCAGCGCGTGCCTCGCCAGTCAACGGGACTATGCCGCTCGCTTGGTCCTGCAACTGCTTGTGCGCGTCCCTGGCTTCCTTGGCTTTGTCGAACGCGCGACGGCCGAGCTGGGTGTACAACGCGGTGTCGGTGAGCTTTTCCAGCAGTTCGCTGCGCTCGTTGTCATTGGCTTTGAGGAACGCGCTGAACTCACTCTGCGCCAGCAGCACGGCGCGGGTGAACTGTTCGAAGTTCAGCCCCAGGGCCAGTTCCAACTGGGTTTTGTATTCGGTTTTCTGGCTGGCCAGCAGTTGGTCGCTGTCCAGGTCGATCAGGCTCTGACGGCTGTTCTGCAACTTGCCGCTGGCCTTGTCGCGGGCGCGGTTGGCCTCCCAGCGCGCACGATAGCGGCGGCCGCTGACACCGACGAAGTCCACCTCGGCATAGCCGCCGCCGGTGCCACGGCGGATCAGGGTGCGCGGGTCACCGATGGAAATATCACTGTCGGCATCCGGCATCTTCGCCTGGCCGGTGTCGCCCAGGCGTGGCACCGCACCAAACAGCGCCAGGCACAGCGCATCGAGCAAGGTGCTCTTGCCGGCGCCGGTGGGGCCGGTGATCGCGAACAACCCGGCACTGGCCAGGGGCTCGGCGGTAAAGTCGATCTCGAACGGGCCGGCCAGGGAGGCCAGGTTTTTCAGGCGAATGGCGAGAATCTTCATGGTTGCTCCTCCTGCTGCACTTCCTGGAGCAGCACGGCGAAGTCCTGCAAAGTCTGTTCATCCACTTCGCTGCCGTAGCTGTCCTGCCAGGCGCGGCTGAACAGCTCCTGGGGCGTGAGCTGGTCGAGTTCGATCAGGCGCTCATCGTCCGTGTCGTCGCCGCCGCGCTTGCCCGCGTACTCGGCAGCAATGCGCACCAGACGCACGGCCTTGCCTTGCAGGGCGCTTTCGATTTGCTGGCGCAGGTCCGGTTGCGGCTCGTCGAGGCGCACGCGCACTTCGAGCCAGGGGTGGCGCTGGGTTTCGGCGAGCAGGTCGATGTCGGGCAGGTCGGCGAGTTGTTTGAGGATGTCCGCCAACGGCGCGGCCTCCAGGCGTTGCAGGTCGACCGAACGGGGAATCAGGATCGGTTCGACACTCACCAGGCATTGGCCCTGGAAGGTGACGTCGAGTATCTGATGCTTATAGCCAATCTCCGAAAATGACAACGGAATCGGCGAGCCGCTGTAGCGAATGCGCTCTTCGCCATTGACCTTTTGCGGCTTGTGCAAATGGCCGAGGGCAACATAGCCGACACTGTTATCGAACAGGCTGGCGGGCAGCGCTTCGGCATTGCCGATGATCAGGCTGCGCTCGGAGTCTTCCGAGACCGAACCGCCGGCCATGTGCGCATGGCTGATGGCGATCAGCGCCTGGCCTTTTTTGCGCTTGGCGTTGGCGGCCGCGATCAGCCATTCATGCACCTGGCCGATCCCGCGCAGGTAGTCGTCGCCCAGGTGCGCACCGGTGACTTCCGCCGGGCGCAAAAACGGCAAGGCCAGACACCAGGCGGCGATCTTGCCTTTGGCGTTCGGCAGCGGGATCAGCAGGCGCTCGGCGTCCAGTTGCCCGTCATCCAGCCACAGCACGCGGCCCAATGCATGGGTGTGCAAACGCCGCATCAACGGCGCGGGCAGTTCGATGCGCGAGCCGGAATCGTGGTTGCCGGCGATCATCACAATGGTCAGGTTGGGGTTTTGTTCATGGGCGCTGATGATGAAGTCATACAGCCGCTCCTGGGCCTTGAGCGGCGGGTTGACCGTGTCGAAGATATCGCCGGCGATCAGCAACGCCTCCGGGCTATGGGCTTTGAGTTGGCCCAGCAGCCACTCAAGGAAACAGGCGTGTTCGAAGTCGCGGTCCTGGCCGTGGAGGTTTTGGCCCAGGTGCCAGTCGGAGGTGTGGAACAGACGCAAGGCGGACTCCAGAAACTCTAGTCAATGACCGCCGCAGGCATGAACGACGGTGAAAAATGCAGAGTTTACCTAGATGAGCGGCGTCTTGCGCGCAAACCGAACAGGGAGCGAGGTGCGCGCTCCCTGTTGGTTGGTGTTACGGGTGTTGGCAGGGCTGCAGACGCCGCCAGGGTTGCGATAAGTCGAAGTCCTTGTCTGTAAAGTTCAGGTCGGGTTGCATGCCGTTCGACCAATGAAGGCCCTTGTAGTTGTAACCGTCATAGGACACTTCGCTGCCATGGCCATACGTCCCATGTTCCTCCCAGGGGGTGGTGCATATCGGCAACGGCTCCGAGGTGACAGCGACATTATGATCGTCGCCGGCGCTGCGCCCATGGCGATCGGTAACAACCAGCGTGATCATGTGGTTGCCCGGGCTGGCGGGTGCCCGAAATATCGGATGAACCTGCGTCGATGTGGCGGGTGTGAAACCCGTGGCTGTCCACGCATAGGTCAATTGTTCGCCGCTGGAATCACCGCTGGACAGGGACAGGGCCATGTTCACCGATACCTCGCGTGCGCCGCTGATCTTCGCGATGGGCGGTGGGGTGGTCGGTGCGGCGAGAATCGTTACCGGGGCCGAGCGCTCCAGCTCATAGGGGCCGGCCTTGATCACCACCTTGATGGTGGTAGGGGTGTCTTTGATGACCGTCGCCGCGGTATACACGCCCTGGGGACGATTCCCTATGCTGCCTTCGTACATGCCGGCGGTTCTGCTCCAGGCATAGCTCAATGGCAGGCCGGTGGGACTCTGCGCATCGACGCGGATCGGTAATTTACCGCCGGACGGGACTACCGGCTGGATTTTCAGGGTGGCGGTGATCGGTGGCGGGGCGGGCCGGACCTTGATCGTCGCGTTCAGGCGTGTGGTGCCGTAGGTGCCTGAGACATCCACCGAAATGGGGTAGTGGGTGTCTTGCGCAACGTCCGGCGCTGTGAGGGTGAGCGAAGCCGTCGTGCCCTCGCTGGGGATGAAGTCGGCGGCTGTCCAGTGGTAGCGCAACGGGTTGCGACGTGAGTCGGCGGCGATGACGCTGACCAGAAAGGTTTGATTGGCATCGACCTCCTGCGGCACACGCAGCTGGGCGGCAGGCGGCTCGCCAATAAAGGGCGGGTAAAAGTTTGCCAGCGTGTCCCGTCGCAGGTTGATGACGCGTGCGCTGTTATTGATCTTTGCCACGCCCATGGGCAAGCCGTCGTAGGTGTGATCGGGGTTGGACCAGTAGTTCACCCTTGGGCACTGAACAGGCGACAGGCACTCTTATGACATGATCGTGCGCCAGAAGGGCGTCTGGGTGGTTTGCCGGTAGCCGAAGCCGTCGCCATGGACGCCTGCCGGCACGTCTGAGTTATGACTCAGCCCGAAGTTGTGGCCCATCTCATGGGCAAAGACGTAGGTACCGGTCGGGCAGCTTAAAACACTGAATGCATACGCTTTGGGTGCGTTCACATACGCCAACCCGCACAGTCCCCTGGCGTTGGTAACCAACACTACCAGGTCGGCTTTTTGCTGTTCGCGCAAAGCATGCACGGGTGCGCCGAGGGTGGCGTCTGTGGGGTCCCGCAGGCTTTTCAACATCGCGTCATAGCCATCCGCGCCAGAAATATCGTCGTAGTCGAGGTGATAAACCCCCGCGCTCTGGAAAGACACCGGCACTTCGCTGAGGGTCATGCCACGGTTGGCCTCGGCGAACATCAGCGTTGCGAGCCCGTCCATGTCCGGCCACGCCGTCCTGGCGCCGTTGGTGAATACCAGCATCACGCGCACCGTGCTCAGGGGGCTGGCAGCTTCTTTCGAGGGGCGGGTACCCCGTGTTTTGGCCCCCTGCTTGCCGGTGCGCCCGGCGGGCCGTTCGGCATCGCCCGGGTAGCGGGTTTCGTCCACCTTGACGATCACGTGTCTGCCATCGCCTATCGGCATCAGCAGGTAGAGCTGGCCCTTATAACGAATTGAACCGGTGATGTTGTCGTCGTGACGTGCCAGCGTCACGGTATTAAGGCCATCTTCGGGCACTTCTTTATGGGCGGTAGAGGCCTGCCGGGCGTGGCTGCGCTGGTCCGGCAGGCGCGCATGCCAGACCAGCATGCCCGGCTTCTGGCGGTACGATTCAACCCTGTCGGCGACCACAACCACGCCATCCTCCAGGGGCAGCGCGAGGTTCCTGGTGCCCGCCGTCAGCAACCGAGGTGCAGGGTCACCTGGTTAACCTGCGATGTGGTCGGGTCGCTGAGCAGTGCCTGCAAGGCAGCGTTGCGCGGTTGCGCGACGCTGGCCTGGGCCGACACCGCATCGCCGAGGATAAACAGCTCCTCGACGGCAAAGCTGCGCGAGCACACCAACAACAAGAGCGCGAGCAGCGCATAGGACGTGAGTTTGTTCATGATTTGCCATTGCTCCTGAGCGCATCACCGATCGGTCTTAACGTTCAAGTATGTAAGGGCAGGGGCTGGGAGGCTGGCTACTGTCAGAAATCACAGTTCCGACGGGTGGCAGGGAGGGAGTGGGCTGACTCTCATTACTGGGAACCAGCCCATTTGCGGTATCACCCAGCGTGCAGGCACTCCAGCGCGCGGTCGGCCAGGGTGCTGGCCATGTCGATCAGGTGCTGCGTGGCGCCGGCCATATGGCGTTGCTCGCCGCTCAATCCCTGGGTGGTGTCGGACGCGGTGGCGGCGGCGCAGCGCAGCAGGTCGCAGAGCTGGGCGAGGGCGTCTTCGAAGCTGAGGTCGTGGTGCACGGTGAAGGATGGCGGTGAGTCGGGTTGCAGGTAATGACGCAGAGCGCGGTCGAGAATGTCGCGGTCGAGGCTGAAACGGGGTGGGTCGGGGACGATTTTGTTCATGAGTGAAGCTCCTGAAAAGTGGGAGCCAATCTTTTACCGATCTCACTCGGCGAAAGGTGGCAGCTATGTGCGGGGTGAGATTACCGGTCAGGAAGCACCCGGTCAGACCGAAGTCTGCCCGCACACAGCCGCCATAGAGCATGTTGCTCGCGGTTGTGGCGCTTGGCTTTCTGTTCACAGGATCTCACCCCTGATCGCTGATAGGCAGCGACGGAGCGAAGGCTAGCCAGTGGAACAAGCAGGCGCAAGGCCGTGGGATTGTCTAGGAAACGTCCTGCAAATTAAAGGGATAGGGATTGCTGGCCTTTAACAATGCATGTCGATCAGCAGCGCAGGTTAAAGATGGGAGGGGCGGTGCGACGATTCGACTTGCCCCCGATAGCGGCGTGTCAGTCCGCTCATCTACAACTGACCCACCGCTATCGGGGCATAGGTATCTACACAACTTTGGTTCAACGCTGAACGCCCGGCAGATAGGGCTGTTGTGGCGAGCGGGCTTGTCCCGCGTTGGGCTGCGCAGCAGCCCCAGTAAAGAAGAATGCGCTGTATCAGACACTCTGTAGAGGCTGCTTTGGGGCCGCTTCGCCGTCCAACGCGGGACGAGCCCGCTCGCCACAGGGGGATTTGTCAGGATCTGAAAGTTGTGTAGATACCCATGGCTATCGGGGGCAAGCCCCCTCCCAACTTTTTATGTGTGGTGTGTCAGGGATGCAGGGGCTTATTTGGGATACAGCGGTGGCAAGCTGGTGGTGTCCGTGGCCGGGTCCGGTTCGCGCTCGGCCATGGGGATGGCTTTGACCGCGCGCCACAGGTCTTCGCCCAGCCAGTACTGGCCGCTCTCGCTGTACAGCGCACCGTTCAACCCATCCAGCGCGTCCGACAGCGGCACGAAGCGCGCCGCCATGTCCGCCAGGGTTTCCGGTTGCTGGCGCGCCCAGGCGTCCAGGGCCTGGCGAGTGGCCTGGGGGTCGTTGGCCTGAGTGGCGCGCTTGAGGTCGTCGAGCAGGGTGCGCGGGCTCGGGCCGGTTTGCGTCGCGCGCTGCACGGCGGGTTGCCGACGCGCGCGCCACCACAGGCCGAAGCCCAGCAGGGTGGTGCAGGCCAGCAGCAAGGTGCTCAGTTGCCACAGCCACAGGCGGCTGTCGTCCGGGGCGGTGATGATGGTCGGCGTGGCGGGGGTGTCCACCACCAGACTGGGGTTGTTGGCCACTTGCAGGGTGCGCGCCGGCAGGCTGGTGCGCTCCAGGTGGTCTTCGTGGGTGTTCCACCACACCACGTCGACGGCCGGCAGTTCCAGCGCGCCGGCGCGGTTGGGCACCAGCGCCTCGCGGTCTTCGCGGCTGCCGACCAGGCCGCGCTCGCTGGTCTGGTTGGCCAGCACCGGTTGGTCCGGGTAGCGGCGCAGGCCGGCGATGTCGGTGCTGGGCAGGGCCGGCAGTTGTGCGCTGGAGAGACCTTCGGCCTTGACCGTGAGGCTGCGGGTCAGCGAGTCCCCCACTTGCACCTGCGCAGGCTCGGGGTTCCAGCTTTCGCTCAAGGTGAGGCTGCGGGCCGGTAGCCAGGGCGCATCGGCAGGGTAGAGCGACGGCTTGGGCCGGACCGTCAGCCGCAAGGGTGCGGAGCTGACATGGATCAGCTTGCCCGGCTTGGTGCCCTGCAGCGTATTGTCCTGGGGCGGGCGCGCTTCCACCAAGGTGGCGCTGAAAGTCTGCGCACCCACCTCCAGGCTGCCGCTGTGCTGGGGGTAGAGGGCGTAGCGAGTTTCGATCACGCCATGGCGAATACTGTTGATGACTTTTTCATAGGTGCGCGATTCGCCCAGTTGCTCGACGCGCGCGTCGGCGATCTGCAACGGCGTGAGGCTGCTGTCGTCATACAGCGACACCGAGTGGTATACGCGCACGGTCAACAGCGCCTGGGCCTGGACATACACGCTGGACTGGTCGAGGCTGGCTTCGACGAACACCGGCGCCAGTTCCGCGCTGGTGTTCTGGCTGGCGGTTTCCATGACCTGCAGGCTGATCGGCTGGGTCTGAAGGTCGCCCACTTGCAGGGGCGGGATCACCACCGTGCCGTTTTCCTTGGGCAGCAAGGTGATGATCCAGCGCGTGGTGGCGTGGTTGTCGCCGCCCAGGGTGGTGAGTTGGTTGATCTGGCGCGTGCCGCTGACTTCAAACTGCGCATCCAGCGGCGACAGGTCGGGTTTACCGAACTGGGTGGCATCGCTGGACTCCACTGTCAGCTCCACCGTTTCACCGGAGTTCAGCCGGCTGCGGTCGACGCTGGCAACCAGGTTCGCCGCCTGGGCGGCGCTGGTCGATAACGCGAGCAGAAGCAGTAGGGTGGGGCGGCTCATCGAGTCTTGTCCTGATGTTGTTGCTGTTCGTACCAGAATTTGCGCCGCAGCAGTTCGCCGGGGTTGTCCGGAATCTGCCGCAGCCATTGTTCCAGGGCCTGGCGTTGTTCGCTCAGGCTGGCGTCGGAGCGGCGCAGCGGCGGCGTGGTGGTTTGCTCGTCGCCCAGCTCGCTGCCCGGCACCTCGTTGCTGCCAGTCGTGGGTTTGACGCCGGACTGGGTATCGGTGCTGCCGGATTTGCCCTGGCCCTGGGTGGACTCTTCACCGCCGGTGGCGGTTTGCCCATCGGCGCCCGGTTGCGCAGTCTGGCCGGGTTGGGGTGTTTCGTCATCCGGGTTTTTTGCCGGTTGCTCGGGTTTTTGCTCGGCCTGCGCCTGGGCCTGTTCCTGTATCAAGGCTTCGACCAGGGCTTTGTTTTTCAGCGCCGGGTGCAGGTCGGGCTGGGCTTCGAGGGCTTGGTCGTAGGCATCCACCGCCGCCTCCAGCTCGCCGGCCTTGGCCAGGGCGTTGCCGCGGTTGTAGTGGGCGAACGCGTCATTGCTTTCGGCAAAACGTTTGGCCGCTTCGGCGTAGTTGCCCGACTCATACAGCGCCACGCCTTGCCATTGCCGGTCTTCGAAACGCTCGGCGGCTTGCGCGGGGCGTTTTTTCTTCAGCAGGTACTGGCCTTGCTGGTCGGGGCGCAGCCACAAATCCTGCAGCTCGAACGCGTAGCTCGGCTGGGGCGCGCCCAGCAGCAACAAAGGCAGGCAGAACAGCCACCCCCGGCGCCCGGCGCAGGCGGCGAGCATCAGTAACGGCAGCAGCAACCAGTAACCCTGGTCGGCCCAAGTATCCAGGCGCAGGCGTTGCCCGTCGTCGCGCATGGCTTGCGGGGCGTCCAGTACGCCGAGCTGGCGCAGGTCCTTGTCATCCAGGCGTGCAGCGCGATAACGACCGCCCATTTCGCTGGCGAAGGCTTTGAGGGTCGGGCTGTCCAGGCGCGGCACCAGGATTGCGCCCTGTTCGTCCTTGAGGAACTCACCGCTCTCCTGGGCCACGGGCGTGCCCTCGCGGCTGCCGATGCCGAGGATCGACAGGCTCGGCGCCTGGGCGCTCTGCAGCAACAGCCGGATGCCTTGGCGCTCTTGTTTGGACAACGACGAGCCGATCAGCAACAGACGCCCCTGGCCCAGGCTGGCCTGGTTCAGCAGGGCCAGGGCTTTTTCCACGGCCAGGTCGGCGCGGTGCCCCGGCTCGGGCATGATCGAGGGACGCAGGGCTTCCAGCAGGTTGCCGCTGGTGGCCAGGTCGTCCGACAAGGGCACGAGCGTGTGGGCGCTGCCGGCGTACACCACGATGGCGGTCTGCGCATCGCTGCGGGCGCGCAGCAAGTCATACAGCTTGCGCCGCGCCTGCTCCAGGCGGTTGGGTGGGGCATCGGTGGCGAGCATTTCCGGGGTCAGCTCCAGCAGCACCACCAGCGGGTCGGCAGGTTTCTGGCTGGACTGTTCCACGCGTTGCCAGCTCGGGCCGAGCAAGGCCAGTACCGCCAGCAGCCAGGCAATACCCAGCACGACCCACGGTGATTTGCTTTCGCGGCCGTTGCCGCCGCTGAGCAGCACGGCATGGAAGGCCGGCGGCAGGATGACCTGCCAGCGCCCGGCGCGTTTTTGCCGGTGCCACAGTTGCCACAGCAACCAGCCGAGCAATGGCAGCAGCAACAGCCACCAGGGGCGAAACCAGTGCGGCCACAGAGCGATCATCGGCGCCCCCGTAAACGCAGGCGCTTGAGACGTTGGCGCCACTGGGGCTTGGGTGGCAGGAATAAACCTTTGCTGGCCAATTTATCGAAGCCGCGTTGCAGCGCGTTGTTCGGCCAACGTTCCTGGATCACCAGCAACACGCTCAGGATCAACGCCAGCGCCAGCGGCGCGCTGTACAGCGCGTGTGCCGGGCGCGCCTGGGTGGGTTGCTGTTCAACCGGTTCGAGGGTGTCCAAAGTCTGCTTGATCGCTTGCAGCTGCGCGCCATCCCGGGCTCGAAAGTACTGGCCCCCCGTGGCCTCGGCAATCGCCCTGAGCGAGGGTTCGTCAAGGTCCAGGCTGGGGTTGACGCCGAGGATGCCCAGCGAGCCGTTTTGCTCCGGGTCGGCCCCAATGCCGATGGGGTAGATCTTTACGCCTTCTTCGGCGGCCAGGCGCGCGGCGGTCAGCGGGTCGATCTGCCCGGCATTGTTGGCGCCGTCGGTGACCAGGATCAGTACGCGGCTCTGGGCCGGGCGTTGGCGCAGACGTTTCAAGGCCAGGCCGATGGCATCGCCGATGGCCGTGTTCTTGCCTGCGATGCCGATGCGCGCCTCGTCCAGCCAGGTGCGCACGGTCCGCCTGTCAAAGGTCAGGGGCGCCTGCAGGTAGGCCTGGCTGCCGAACAGGATCAAGCCCACGCGGTCGCCTTCGCGACTTTCGAGAAAATCGCCGAGCAGGTGTTTGACCAGGTTCAGGCGGCTGATGTCTTCGTCCTGCCAGTGCATATCGGGGAAGTCCATGGAGCCGGAAACGTCCACCGCCACCAGCAGGTCGCGGCCACTGGCGGCGATCGGCAAGGGTTCGCCGAGCCATTCGGGGCGCGCGGCGGCGGTCAGCAACAGCAGCCACAGCACCACGAACGGCGCTTGCTGGCGCCAGCCCGGCAGGTTGGAGCGCGCGCGACGGCGTGCCAGGCCTTCGAGGTCGCTGAGGTAGCTGACTTTCAGCGCCGGTTCGCCGCTGTCGGCCGCCGGCAGGATCAGCCGCATCAACCAGGGCAGCGGCAGCAAGAGGAAGACCCATGGCCAGGCGAACTCAAACATGTTTGCGGATCCAGGTGTCGACGGCCTGGGTCAGGCCGGCGATGGCCTTGTCGTCGAGTTTGCATTCGGGCTTGTACGCACCTTCCACCAGCACCATCCAGCGCGTCAGGCCTGCGGCGGGGCAGCGGTTGTCGAGGAATGCCAGCCATTTGCGGCCGTTGAGGGTATGGCTCTGGCTGTAGGGGTAGTCGTTGCGGCACAGGCGTTTGAGCAGGCCGTTGAGTTGCTGCAGCCAGGCGCCGGCGGGCGCGCCGTCATAGGGCTTGGGCATCAGCGCAAGCTCGGCGAGGGCGGCGATGCGCAGCGGGTCCAGCGGTTGCTCGGTGCGCACCGCCGGGCGGCGGGTCGGCAAAAAACGGCGCAGCGACCACAGGCCCCAGCCCAGCAGCGGTATCAGCAACAGCAACAGCCACCAGCCTGGCGCGGGCGGCCAGAAACCAATGGCCGGCGGGGCAATCAGCGGTTGCAGTTGATCGAGGCTGCTCATTGCTTTTTAACCGGGCGTTGCGGGTTGAGGTATTCGCGCAGTTGCTCGACCATTTCGCTCTGGGTGCTCAAGGGCATCAGCAAGACACGTAGTTTCTGCGCGAGCAATTCCCAGCGGGCGATGCGGGCTTCGGCCTGAGCCTTGTAGGCCTGGCGCAGATCGTAATTGAGCGTGTCCAGTTCCAGTTGCGCACCCCGTTCGGCGAAGCGCAGCAGCCCGGCGGCGGGCAGGGCATGGTCGAGCGGGTCGCAGACTGGCAGCAGCAACAGGTCGCAATGGCGCGACAGCAGGCTCAATTGCTGCTCGGCGCCGTCGCTCAACGCGCGCTCGTCGCAGATCACGATCACCAGGCTGCCCGGGCGCAGGACCTCGCGGCCACGACGCAGGGCCATGCCCAAGGCATCGGCTTCGGGGCGGGTTTCGGTATTCAGGCTCTGGTTGACCCGCACCAGGCGGTTGAGCAATTGCAGCAGGCTTTGCTTGCTGCGGCGTGGCTTGATTTCGTAATGCTCGTTGTCGCCGAACACCAGCCCACCGACCCGGTCGTTATGCCCCAGCGCCGCCCAACCGATCAGGCTGGCGGCCTGGGCGGCGAGCACTGACTTGAACATCTGGCCGGAGCCGAAAAACAGCCGGCAGCTTTGCTCGACCATGATGAAAATCGGGCGCTCGCGCTCTTCGTGGAACAGCTTGGTGTGCGGCTCCTGGGTGCGCGCAGTCACGCGCCAGTCAATGGTGCGCACGTCATCGCCGGCCTGGTACACGCGCACCTGGTCAAAGTCCACACCGCGCCCGCGCAGCTTGGAATGGTGCAGGCCGATCAAAGGGCTGCGCTGGCTCGGCGTGGAAAACAGCTGCACTTCACGCACGCGGTGGCGCATCTCAATCAGCTCGCTGAGCGTGACGCGGATTCCATCACCAGTATTCATAGCCTTCAAGCGACGGCAACGACGTCGAGAATGCGTTGCACCACGCGGTCCTGGTCGATCCCGGCGGCTTCGGCCTCGAACGACAGGATGATGCGGTGGCGCAGCACGTCGAACAGTACGGCCTGGATATCTTCCGGGCTTACGAAGTCGCGCCCGGCCAGCCAGGCGTGGGCGCGTGCGCAGCGGTCCAGGGCGATGGAACCGCGCGGGCTGGCGCCGTAGGCGATCCATTCGGCCATTTCCGGGTCGAACTTGGCCGGTGTGCGCGTGGCCATAACCAGTTGCACCAGGTACTCCTCCACCGCATCGGCCATATACAGGCCGAGGATTTCCTTGCGAGCGGCGAAGATCGCCTGCTGGCTGACGCGGCGCTCGGGTTTGGTTTCACCGTTGAGCGCTTCGCCGCGCGCCTGCTGCAGGATGCGCCGCTCCACGGTGGCATCGGGAAAACCGATCTTGACGTGCATCAGGAAACGGTCGAGCTGGGCTTCGGGCAGCGGGTAGGTGCCTTCCTGTTCGATGGGGTTTTGCGTGGCCATCACCAGGAACAACGGCGACAGGTCGTAGGTGCTGCGCCCCACGCTGACCTGGCGTTCGGCCATGGCTTCGAGCAGGGCCGATTGCACCTTGGCGGGGGCGCGGTTGATCTCGTCCGCCAGCACCAGATTGTGGAAGATCGGCCCCTGTTGGAACACGAAACTGCCGGTTTCCGGGCGATAGATCTCGGTGCCGGTGATGTCGGCGGGCAGCAGGTCGGGAGTGAACTGAATACGATGGAACTGCGCTTCGATGCCCTCGGCCAGCTCTTTGATGGCCTTGGTCTTGGCCAGGCCCGGCGCGCCTTCGACCAGCATATGGCCGTCGGCGAGCAGGGCGATGAGCAGGCGCTCGATGAGCTTTTCCTGGCCGAGAATCTGCGTAGAAAGAAAGGTTCGCAGCGCAAGCAGCGCTTCACGATGTTCCATCGATGACGGTTCCTGGAAAGAAGAGCCCGCGTGCTGTGAAACGAACAGCGGGCTGGGGGCATTACTTTAATGCATCGAGGGGCGTGGCGACTAACGGCGTAACGGCTATTTTTGGCAAAACTTGTAGGAATTATGTGCGAAGGTGCGCTTTCTGTTGTGAACACCGGCAATGCGGGCGGGGCTCGCCTTTTAAATCCGAGTATAGGTGCCCGTGCCTTTGAGGATGTTCTGCAAGGTGTCCTCCACCTCGCCCAAGTCGGATGCGACCGTGGCATGGGTAATCTCCAGCTGATCCTTGCCACCCAGCGCATCAGCATCACCGGCAGCCAGTTCTATTCGCAACGTCGTGTCGCCCAGCGTGACCTTCAGCCCATCCAGGGTCGACGGCTCGTAGTCCCAGGTCAGCTCGACTTCCTCTTCGTCCGGGTAGCGGCTGAGCATGAACATCTCGCCGTTTTTGCCATGGCAGCAGAGCATCGCCATATTGTCTTCTTCTTCGTCGCATGGGGTGGCCATGAGGGCGTCGGTTTTTAACTGAAGCATGGGGAATCCTGTTGGGTGGAGGCACGGCGCCGGCAATTGTGCCATTGCGCGCACGTTTGTGCTGAATGCTGTATCGGCCAGCGGGAGATGACTGTTCAGTATCGGTCGGTCATTTCGGGTGCTTTTGTCGATCAAATGCGTAGATTTTTCACGGCTTAACCTTGGTTGCACCCGTCGCAACCCTGGTCTTGCTTACCGATGACCGAATATGTCGCAGCGCTGCAAGAGCCGTCCTCCTACACTCGTTAAGCTGCGCAACGGATGCGCACATTCCAGGCGCCTGACCTGCCCGTCGTACCGTCACCTGGCAAGGTGCGCATCTTATGGAAGTTGTATGTGACCTGACTGTCTTGTCCAGCTTCACCCACCTGTCACCCTGATTCGTTTATGGTGCTTAACTCGTTACCTGCGAACAGAGTCGACGGTCTCCCCCCAAGGGGATAACACGCGACGCTTCCATCAATAACAAGCCCAAGCGGAGTACCACAGATGGCGTTCTTCACCGCAGCCAGCAAGGCCGACTTCCAGCACCAACTGCAAGCGGCACTGGCGCAGCACATCAGTGAACAGGCACTGCCACAAGTGGCGCTGTTCGCTGAACAATTCTTCGGCATTATTTCCCTGGACGAACTGACCCAGCGTCGCCTTTCCGACCTGGCCGGTTGCACCCTGTCTGCCTGGCGCCTGCTTGAGCGCTTTGATCACACCCAACCGCAAGTGCGGGTCTACAACCCCGATTACGAACGTCATGGCTGGCAGTCGACCCACACCGCGGTCGAAGTGCTGCACCATGACCTGCCATTCCTGGTGGACTCGGTGCGCACCGAGCTCAACCGTCGTGGCTACAGCATTCACACCCTGCAAACCACCGTGCTCAGCGTGCGTCGCGGCAGCAAGGGCGAGTTGCAGGAGATTCTGCCCAAAGGCACCCAGGGCGAAGGCATCCGGCAGGAATCGCTGATGTACCTGGAGATCGACCGCTGTGCCAATGCCGCCGAACTGAACGTGCTGAGCAAAGAGCTGGAGCAGGTGCTGGGCGAAGTGCGCGTGGCCGTGGCCGATTTCGAGCCGATGAAAGCCAAGGTCCAGGACCTGCTGGCCGGTATCGACGCCAGCCGGTTCAGCATCGACGGCGAAGAAAAAGCCGAGATCAAGAATTTCCTGGAATGGCTGGTGGGCAATCATTTCACCTTCCTGGGCTATGAAGAATTCGTGGTACGTGACGAGGCGGACGGCGGTCATATCGAATATGACGCCAATTCGTTCCTCGGTCTGACCAAGCTGCTGCGCGCCGGCCTCACCGCCGAAGACCTGCGCATCGAAGACTACGCCGTGTCCTACCTGCGCGAGCCGACTGTGCTGTCCTTCGCCAAGGCCGCGCACCCAAGCCGCGTGCATCGCCCGGCCTACCCGGACTACGTGTCGATCCGCGAGATCGACGCCGACGGCAAGGTCATCAAGGAATGCCGCTTCATGGGCCTGTACACCTCGTCGGTGTACGGCGAAAGCGTACGCGTGATTCCCTATATCCGTCGCAAGGTGGCGGAAATCGAGCGCCGCTCGGGCTTCCAGGCCAAGGCGCACCTGGGCAAGGAGCTGGCGCAAGTCGTCGAAGTCCTGCCCCGTGACGACCTGTTCCAGACCCCGGTGGACGAGTTGTTCAGCACCGTGATGTCGATCGTGCAGATCCAGGAACGCAACAAGATCCGCGTGTTCCTGCGCAAAGACCCGTACGGTCGTTTCTGCTACTGCCTGGCCTACGTGCCGCGCGACATCTACTCCACCGAAGTGCGCCAGAAGATCCAGCAAGTGTTGATGGATCGTCTCAAGGCCAGCGACTGTGAGTTCTGGACCTTCTTCTCCGAGTCCGTGCTGGCGCGTGTGCAATTGATTCTGCGGGTTGACCCGAAGAACCGCCTGGACATCGACCCGCTGCAACTGGAAAAGGAAGTGATCCAGGCCTGCCGCAGTTGGCAGGACGACTACGCCAGCCTGGTCGTGGAAAGCTTCGGCGAAGCCCACGGCACCAACGTGCTGGCGGACTTCCCGAAAGGCTTCCCGGCCGGCTACCGTGAGCGTTTCGCCGCGCATTCGGCCGTGGTCGACATGCAGCACCTGCTCAGCCTCACCGAAGCCAACCCGCTGGTGATGAGTTTCTATCAGCCATTGGGCCAGGTCTCCGGCCAGCGCGAGCTGCATTGCAAGCTCTACCACGCGGATACCCCGCTGGCGCTGTCCGACGTGCTGCCGATCCTGGAGAACCTCGGCCTGCGCGTACTGGGTGAATTCCCGTACCGCCTGCGCCATGCCAACGGCCGCGAGTTCTGGATCCATGACTTCGCGTTCATCGCCGCCGAAGGCGTGAACCTGGATATCCAGCAGCTCAACGACACGCTGCAGGACGCGTTCGTGCACATCGTGCATGGCGATGCCGAGAACGATGCGTTCAACCGTCTGGTGCTCACCGCCGGCCTGCCATGGCGCGATGTCGCGCTGCTGCGTGCCTACGCCCGTTACCTCAAGCAGATCCGCCTGGGCTTCGATCTGGGTTACATCGCCAGCACCCTGAACAACCACACCGACATCGCCCGCGAGTTGACCCGGTTGTTCAAGACCCGCTTCTACCTGGCGCGCAAGCTCACCGCCGATGACCTGGAAGACAAGCAGCAGCGCCTGGAGCAAGCGATCCTCAGCGCCCTGGACGACGTTCAGGTGCTCAACGAAGACCGCATCCTGCGTCGCTACCTGGACCTGATCAAGGCCACCCTGCGCACCAACTTCTACCAGACCGACGCCAACGGCCAGAACAAGTCGTACTTCAGCTTCAAGTTCGACCCGCGCGCCATTCCCGAGCTGCCCAAGCCGGTGCCGAAGTTCGAGATCTTCGTGTACTCGCCACGGGTCGAAGGCGTGCACCTGCGCTTCGGCAACGTTGCGCGCGGCGGTCTGCGCTGGTCCGATCGTGAAGAAGACTTCCGCACCGAAGTGCTGGGCCTGGTAAAAGCCCAGCAGGTGAAGAACTCGGTGATCGTGCCGGTGGGTGCCAAGGGCGGCTTCCTGCCGCGTCGCCTGCCACTGGGCGGCAGCCGTGACGAGATCGCGGCCGAGGGCATCGCTTGCTACCGCATCTTCATCTCCGGCCTGTTGGACATCACCGACAACCTGAAGGACGGTGCTTTGGTGCCGCCAGCCAACGTCGTGCGTCATGACGACGATGACCCGTACCTGGTGGTCGCAGCCGACAAAGGCACCGCGACGTTCTCCGATATCGCCAACGGCATCGCCATCGACTACGGCTTCTGGCTGGGCGATGCGTTCGCCTCCGGTGGTTCGGCCGGTTACGACCACAAGAAGATGGGTATCACCGCCAAGGGCGCGTGGGTCGGTGTGCAGCGTCACTTCCGTGAACGCGGCATTAACGTGCAGGAAGACAGCATCACTGTCGTCGGCGTCGGCGATATGGCCGGCGACGTATTCGGTAACGGCCTGTTGATGTCCGACAAGCTGCAACTGGTCGCAGCCTTCAACCACCTGCATATCTTTATCGATCCGAACCCGAACCCGGCCACCAGCTTTGTCGAGCGTAAGCGCATGTTCGAGCTGCCGCGTTCGGCCTGGACCGACTACGACACCAGCATCATGTCCGAAGGCGGCGGCATCTTCTCGCGCAGCGCGAAGAGCATTGCCATCTCGCCGCAGATGAAAGAACGCTTCGACATCCAGGCCGACAAGCTGACCCCGACCGAACTGTTGAACGCCTTGCTCAAGGCGCCGGTGGACTTGTTGTGGAACGGCGGTATCGGCACCTATGTCAAGGCCAGCACCGAAAGCCACGCCGACGTGGGCGACAAGGCCAACGACGCGCTGCGGGTCAACGGCAACGAACTGCGCTGCAAGGTAGTGGGCGAGGGCGGTAACCTCGGCATGACCCAGCTGGGTCGTGTGGAATTCGGCCTCAATGGCGGCGGTTCCAACACCGACTTCATCGACAACGCCGGTGGCGTGGACTGCTCCGACCACGAAGTGAACATCAAGATCCTGCTCAACGAAGTGGTGCAGGCCGGTGACATGACCGACAAGCAACGCAACCAGTTGCTGGCGAGCATGACCGACGAAGTCGGCAACCTGGTGCTGGGCAACAACTACAAGCAGACCCAGGCCCTGTCCCTGGCCGCGCGCAAGGCCTACGAGCGTGCCGCCGAGTACAAGCGCCTGATGAGCGACCTGGAAGGCCGTGGCAAGCTGGACCGCGCCATCGAGTACCTGCCGACCGAGGAACAACTGGCCGAGCGCGCCGCCAATGGCAAGGGGCTGACCCGGCCCGAGCTGTCGGTGCTGATCTCCTACAGCAAGATCGACCTCAAGGAAGCGCTGCTCAAGTCGCTGGTACCGGATGACGAGTACCTCACCCGTGACATGGAGACCGCGTTCCCGCCGAGCCTGGTGGCCAAGTTCGGCGAGGCCATGCGTCGTCACCGTCTCAAGCGCGAGATCGTCAGCACCCAGATCGCCAACGATTTGGTCAACCATATGGGCATCACCTTTGTGCAGCGACTCAAAGAGTCGACCGGCATGAGCCCGGCGAACGTGGCGGGTGCGTATGTCATCGTGCGTGACATCTTCCATCTCCCGCACTGGTTCCGCCAGATCGAGGCCCTGGATCACCAGGTTTCCGCCGAGGTGCAGCTGGAGCTGATGGACGAGTTGATGCGCCTGGGGCGCCGCGCGACGCGCTGGTTCCTGCGCAGCCGCCGCAACGAGCAGGATGCCGGTCGTGACACCGCCCACTTCGGTCCGCACCTGGCCGCGTTGGGCCTCAAGCTCGACGAACTGCTGGAAGGCCCGACCCGCGAAGGCTGGCAGACCCGCTACCAGGCGTACACCGAAGCCGGCGTGCCGGAATTGCTGGCGCGCATGGTTGCAGGCACCACGCACCTGTACACCTTGCTGCCGATCATCGAAGCCGCTGACGTAACCGGGCATGACGCCGCCGAAGTGGCCAAGGCCTACTTTGCCGTCGGCAGCGCACTGGACCTGCCATGGTACCTGCAGCAGATCAGCGATCTGCCGGTAGCCAACAACTGGCAGGCCCAGGCCCGCGAAGCGTTCCGCGACGATGTGGACTTTCAGCAGCGCGCGATCACCATTTCTGTTCTGCAGATGGCCGACGCGCCGCAAGACATGGAAGCCCGCGTGGCCTTGTGGCTTGAACAGCACAAGGACATGGCCGAGCGCTGGCGTGCAATGATGGTGGAAATTCGTGCCGCGGTCGGCACGGACTACGCCATGTACGCGGTGGCCAACCGTGAACTGCTGGACCTGGCGTTGAGCGGTCAGTCGGTGCTGCAACCGGCTTGATATTCCGGTGAAACCCAGTGAGAGGGGGCTTGCTTCCGACAGCGGTGTATCAGTCATGGATAGGTTGACTGACACACTGCCATCGGGGGCAAGCCCCCTCCCACATTTGGATCTGAGTTGGCTTCAGGTTTTTGTGCGGTCTTGGCTGACAAGAGGCATAGAAAGCACCCTGGCACCGACAAAACTGTGGGAGGGGGCAAGCCCCAATGCCGGTCAGTTAAGAGACGGAACGGGCAACCAGTAACCTGTGGCGAGCGGGCTTGCCCCGCGTCGGGCTGCGAAGCAGCCCCAAAACATAGTCCCGGAGCTGCCTGGCATACTGCGACGCTCCTATTGGGGCTGCTGCGCAGCCCAACGCGGGGCAAGCCCGCTCACCACAGTTACAGTGTTCCTCCTTAACTGACTGGCATGGGGGCTTGCCCCCGATCGCGGTGTATCAGCCATGGTTAGGTTGACTGACACACTGCCATGGGGGCAGGCCTCCTCCTACATTTGGATCTTCATTTATCTGAAGGTCAGTGGTGTTTCAGTAATTTGCTTTCCAGGTGATCCAGGTGTTGGGTCATCAGGGTCACTGCAGTGTTTGAGTCGCGCTGCTCAATCGCATCCACAATCGCCACATGCTCCTGCCACGCGCAATACGTGCAGGCTTTCGCTTCATATTGGGCGATGACCAGCGACGTCAACGGCACCAGGCTGTTGAGGAACTGCGCCAGTGGCGCATTGCCTGCCATCGCCGCCAATTGCAGATGAAACTCCCCGGACAACCGAATCGCCGGTCCACGGTGGTCGTGTTCGATGCACTCGCGCTCGCGGGCGATCAGCTCGCGCAGTTGGCGGATCTGCGTCGGGGTAGCCTGAGCGCAGGCCAGCTGTACCACGGTGATTTCGGTGATGCGCCGGGCTTCGAGGATGTGTCGGGTTTGCAGACTGTCCGGCGCGGCGACCTGGGCGCGCTGGTTGGGCCGCAGGATGATCACTTGCTGATGGGACAGCTTGGCCAGCACCCGGCGAATCACGCTGCGGCTCACGCCAAAGGTGTCGCCCAGGCCTTCTTCGGTAAAACGGCTGGAAGGAGCGATGCGTTGTTCGAGGATGGCATCGAACAACTGCGGGTAGATGTCGTCCACCGATGGCTTTTTACCGGCCACCAGGCGCAGGGCTGGCTGGATCGGGTCGCGTTGCAGGGCGTGAGCGGTCATGGACTGTCTCCAAAAAAATCAGCTGCCGAGATGGTCGTCCGGAATGTTCAGTGCAATGCCCATGCGCAATCCTTCCTGCAGGATATGCCGGCGCATTTCGGCGCTGGCCAGGGCGCTGTTCTTGTTGCGTATCGCGCGCACCACGGCCTCGTTTTCCTGCAGGCGTTCGGCCAGGTGTTCAGGCGAGTTGCGCAACACCTGGGCGCTTTGCTTGAGGGCGTTGCGGGTCTGCTGCACCACGTTCTGGAAGATCGGGTTGGACGTCAGCGCGAACAGCTCCTCGTGGAAGTCGACGTAGGCGTTCATGCCGGCTTCAGCATCACCGGCATCCAGGGCTTCGCGCATGTCCATCAGGGTCAGGCGCAACTGGCCGACTTCCTTGCTGCTGATGGACTGGGCCACCAGGCCGACGATAAAGGGTTCGAGGGTGTAGCGCAGTTGCAGGATATCTTCGAGGCTGGCGTCGGCTACGGCGTCGCTCGACTGCGGTTCGCTGACGCTGGTTTCCAGCACGACCACGCCTTTGCCGGGCATGGAGCGCACCAGGCCCAGGGTTTCCAGCACGATCACAGCTTCACGCAGGCTGGGGCGGCTGATGCCCATCTGTTCGGCCAGTTCGCGCTGGCCGGGGAGCATTTCGCCGCGGCGCCATTGGCCTCGTGCCAGGGCGGCGCGGAGTTTTTCTACCACTGAATTGACGACGGTTGAGCTGCTGATCACGTCGATACTTCCTTAATGTTGCTAATACAGTCAGGTGGGAGGGAGCAAGCCCTCCCACATCAGCCAGCGTTGCCCATGAGACAGCGTTAGAATTCCTGATGCGCCGGCAATACCGGTTTCTTGGCCTGGAAGGCATACCCTTGCTGGCCGTCCAACACCTTGTTGGCGCGTTGGATATCGATGTCTTTTTCCCAACGGGCAATGGCGACAGTGGCGACGCAGTTACCAATCAGGTTGGTCAGCGCGCGGCCGATGCCCATGAACCAGTCCACTGCCAGCACCAGCACCAGGCCTACCACCGGAATCGCCGGGATCGCCGTGAGGGTCGCCGCCAGAATCACCAGTGCGGAACCGGGAATGCCGTGGGCGCCCTTGGAGGTGATCAGCGACACCAGCAGGATGGTCAGCAGGTCGGTCATCGACAGCGGTGTGCCGGTGGCATTGGCGATAAATACGATGGCCAGGGTCAGGTAGATCGAGAACCCGTCGAGGTTGAACGAGTACCCGGTCGGAATCACCAGGCCCACGGTGGAGCTGCCGATGCCCAGGTGTTCCAGTTTGCGCATGATCTGTGGCAGCACGGCGTCGGACGATGCGGTGCCCATCACGATCAGCAACTCTTCGCGCAGGTACTTGAGCAACGGCAGCATGCGCAGGCCCGACAGGCGCATCACCACGCCGAGGACCAATCCCACAAAGGCAAAGCAGGTCAGGTAAAACAGGCCGACCAGGCTGCCCAAATGCTGCAGGGAGTCCAGGCCGTACGTGCTGGTGGTGAAGGCGATCGCGCCGAACACGCCGATCGGCGCCAGGCGCACGATCATGCCCATGATGCGGAAAATCACATGGCTCAGTTCGTTGATCAGTCGCGAGATACCCGACGCCGCTTCGCCCACCAGGTTCAACGCACTGCCGAACAGCACCGAGAACAGCAGGACTTGCAGCACGTTGTTGTCGGCAAAGGCGCCGATCACCGAGTTGGGGATCAGGTCCATCAGGAACTGGCTGGTGCCGCGGATGTGCTGGCCCTTGTCGGCCAGTTCATTAAGGCCGGCGGAGGAGAGCTGTTCCAAGTGGATGTTGGCGCCGGTGCCGATGCCGGTACTGAAGGCCATGACCAGGCCGATCACCAGGGCGATGGTGGTCAGCACTTCGAAATAGATCACCGACTTGAGGCCGATGCGCCCGACTTTTTTCAGGTCGCCGGCACCGGAAATGCCGCTGACCACCACGCAGAATACGATCAGGCCGATCAGCATTTTGATCAGCTTGATAAAGCCGTCGCCCAGGGGTTTGAGTTGCGAAGAGAATTCGGGAAGGGCCAGGCCGCAAACAACGCCTAGCATCAGGCCGATCACGACTTGCAGGAAAATCGAACGCGAGCACCATCTGAGCATGGGAGGGATCTCTATTCGGTGCCCTGGTGGTTCCAGGGCTTAATTGTTGTGGTCATACCGGTAAGTCCAGTGCGTCGCCAGTCTAGGCCAGGTGTTTTTGAAATCACAAGTAATAATTCGGCGGTCGCCAGGTCCCGGTCTGACCAGTGGGTCGGCGAGTGCGGTGCTTGAGCGGTTGGCGGCGGGCAAATTTTTTCGCTTATCATCCGCCGCTCGGCATAGGAGAGGCACGCATGGATACACCAGGCTTGAGCACCGATGAGCGCGGGCATAGCCATTGCGCCTGGCGCAGCGCCGCGCCGGAATACCCGCGCTATCACGACCATGAGTGGGGCGTGCCGGTGGCCGATGACCGCCAGTTGTACGAGAAGATCTGCCTGGAAGGGTTTCAGGCGGGGCTGGCGTGGATCACCATCCTGCGCAAGCGCGAGCAGTTTCGTGCGGCGTTCGACGGCTTTGATTTCCACCGCGTGGCGCAGTATGGCGAGGCGGATATCCAGCGCCTGATGCAGGACCCAGGCATCGTGCGTAATCGGGCCAAAATCGTTTCCACGATCAATAATGCACGCCGCGCGCGTGAGCTGGTGGAGGAGACCGGCTCGCTGGCGCAGTGGTTATGGGCCTTCGAGCCCGGCCCGGAAGAGCGCCCGGCCGTGGTGGACCTGGCTTACTGGACCGGCAACCCGACATCGCCGGCTTCGGTGCGTTTGTCCAAGGCTTTGAAGAAACGTGGCTGGACGTTCGTGGGGCCGACCACGATGTATGCGCTGATGCAGGCGATGGGGATGGTCAATGATCATCTCGAAGGATGCGCATGTCGCCCGCGGATTGAAGCGCTGCGGTGCCAGTTCAAGCGCCCCTGAATTGCCGACTCGGCGCGGTTGAAACTGTGGGAGGAGGCTTAACCCCGATAGGCATGGGTACATCCATCGTCAGCAGAATATCGCGGACCTTGTCCAGGGCCGGGTCGATATCGAGCAGTTCAATGGCGCCGAACCCGACAATCAAGCCCCCACGCACCGGCGCGTCATGAAAGAACACCTCCAGCGGGTACAAGCCGACGTCCACCTGGCGCGCCAGCTCACTCAGCCGTGCAATGTTCACCGGCACCTTGCACAGGGCAGCCAGGTGGAAACCGGCCACCGTGGGTATTGCTTCGAACCACGGCGACAGATCGCCCGCCAGGCGCTGCAGGATGCGTTCGCGGCGCGCGGCGTACACCGCGTGGCAGCGGCGTATGTGTTTGAGCAGATAGCCGTCGCTGATAAATTTGGCCAGCGCCCATTGCGGCAACGTGGAGCTGTGCTGGTCGGTCAGTTGCTTGGCCTTGAGCACCGCGCCGTGGATCGCCGGCGGCAGTACCACATAGCCCAGGCGTAATTCGGGCAGCAGGGTCTTGGAGAAGGTGCCCACGTAAGCCACTACCCCGCGGCCGTCCAGGCTTTGCAGCGAATCGGTAGGGCGGCCCTCGTAGCGGAATTCGCTGTCGTAGTCGTCCTCAATGATGATCGCGCCCAGCTCGAACGCCCGCGCCAGCAAGGCTTCGCGCCGCGCCGGGCTCATGGGCATGCCGAGGGGAAATTGATGCGAGGGCGTGACATAGATCAGCCGCGTGCCGTCGGGGATCTTGTCCACCTCAATGCCCTGGTCGTCCACCGGAACGCTGGCGACGCTGGCCCCCATCGCCATGAACAACTGCCGCGCGGGGCTGTAGCCGGGGTCTTCCATCGCGACGACGCTGCCCGGTTCCAGCACCACGCGGGCGAGCAGGTCCAGCGCCTGTTGCGCGCCGTTGGTGACCACGATGTCGCTGTCGCGGCAATTGACCCCGCGTGAAAACGCGATATGCCCGGCGATGGCGCTGCGCAATTCCGGCAGCCCTTCGGGTTGACTGTAGAACCCGCTGTGCTCGGCGATGCGCCGCAGGGCATGCTGGGTGCAGCGGCGCCATTCATCCTGAGGGAACTGCTGACGGGTGGTGGCGCCGCCGATAAATTCATAGCGCAGGCGCTTGTCGCCGGCGGGGTGATGCATGGGGGAGGGCAGCGCTTGCCACTTCGCCAGGTTGGCGGCGCACGCGAGGTCGGTGGCGGCCTGCACGCGATCAGGCTGCGGCGCCCATGCGTTGACGAAGGTCCCACGGCCAATCCTGCCTACCAGCAGGCCTTCATAGGTCAACGTGGCGTAGGCATCGGACACGGTCTTGCGCGATAGGCCCAATTGCTTGGCCAGCAAGCGGCTGGGTGGCAGTTGCGCACCCGCCGCCAGGCGCCCGGCGCAGATGGCTTCACGCAACTGTTGATAAAGCTGGGCCGCCAGGTCTTTACGCCCGTTGATGACGAGGTGCAGTTCCATGTTTCATCCTGAGACAGATCGATCTGCGCCAAGGTTACCCGCAAATCGATCTGTCGCGCTGTGGCAGCACTCAGGACAGGAAACCACCGTCCACATTCAGCGACACACCGGTGGTGTAGCTCGACGCATCGCTGGCCAGGAACAGCACCGCGCCGGCCATCTCGCTGGGGGCGGCCACGCGTTTGAGGGGGATCTGAGCCAGGGCCATTTTCAGGATCGAGTCGTTCTTGACCAGTGCCGAGGCGAACTTGGTGTCGGTCAGGCCCGGCAGCAGCGCGTTGCAGCGAATGCCGAATTCGGCGCATTCCTTGGCGAACACCTTGGTCATGTTGATGACTGCGGCCTTGGTCACCGAGTAAATGCCCTGGAATATGCCGGGGGAGATGCCGTTGATCGAGGCCACGTTGATGATGCTGCCGCCGCCGTTTTCGCGCATCAGCTTGCCGGCTTCCACGGACATGAAGAAGTAGCCACGGATATTCACGTCCACGGTTTTCTGGAACGCGCCGAGGTCGGTGTCCAGCACGTTGCAGAATTGCGGGTTGGTCGCGGCGTTATTGACCAGGATATCCAGGCGCCCGAACTGCTCGCGAATGCCTGCGAACACGTGGCTGATCTGATCCATTTCACCGATGTGGCAAGCCACCGCCGTGGCCTTGCCGCCGTCGGCGATGATCGCATCGGCTACGTGCTGACAGCCTTCGAGCTTACGGCTGGAGACGATTACGTGGGCGCCTTGCTGAGCCAGCAACTTGGCGATGGCCTCACCGATGCCACGGCTGGCGCCGGAGACAAACGCGATCTTGCCGTCGAGGTCGAACAGGTGGGTCTTGGACATGAGGGTTCCTTAGAGGGCTGATTTGCCGATGACATTCAGGCTCATTTGCTCGAGCAGTGCGTTCATCTGGATGAACTGCGCAAAGCGTTTGTCCTGGGTCTGGCCATGGAAGAAGCGGTAGTAGATCTGCTGCACGATGCCGGCCAGGCGGAACAGGCCGTAGGTGTAGTAGAAATCGAAGTTGTCGATCCGGATGCCCGAGCGCTCGGCGTAGTAGTCGACGAACTCGCGGCGGGTGAGCATACCTGGCGCATTGCTCGGCTGGCGGCGCATCAATTGCACCGGTGCAGGGTCGGCGGCTTCGATCCAGTAGGCGAGGGAGTTGCCCAGGTCCATCAGTGGGTCGCCCAGGGTGGTCAGTTCCCAATCCAGCACGCCGATGATCTGCATCGGGTTATGCGGGTCGAGGATCACGTTGTCGAAGCGGTAGTCGTTATGCACGATGCTGGAGGTGGGGTGATCGGCCGGCATCTTGTCGTTGAGCCAGGCGCGTACCGCCTCCCACTTCGGCGCGTCGGGGGTCAGGGCTTTTTCGTAGCGCTCGCCCCAGCCGCGAATCTGCCGCGCCACGTAGCCTTCGGGCTTGCCCAGGTCGGTCAGGCCGCAAGCGCTGTAGTCCACCTGATGCAGTTCGACGAACTTGTCGATAAAGCTTTTGCACAGTGCTTCGGTCCTGGCGGCGTCCAGGCCCAGCTCGGCGGGCAGGTCGGAGCGCAGGATGATGCCGTTGACGCGTTCCATCACATAGAATTCGGCGCCGATCACTGACTCATCGGTGCAATGCACGTAGGCTTTGGGGCAGTACGGGAACCCGTCTTTGAGCTGGTTGAGAATGCGGAATTCACGGCCCATGTCGTGGGCGGACTTGGCTTTGTGCCCAAAGGGCGGGCGGCGCAGCACAAATTCCTGATCGGGGTATTCCAGCAGGTAAGTCAGGTTGGAGGCGCCACCGGGGAACTGGCTGATGGTGGGCGTGCCGTTCAACCCCGGGATATGGGCCTTGAGGTAGGGATCGATCAGGCCGGCATCGAGTTCTTCGCCGGGGCGAATCTGGGTGGATTGGTCGTTCAGCGCCATGCTTATCCCTTCTGCTTATTCTAAAGGCCTCGGACTATTGGCTAATCTAATGCGCGCCACCGCCCAGCCACAAGGTCGGGGCGGTTTAATAGGTTAGCGTGTTGCACGATGATCAACGTGCCTGATCGGTCATTTTGCGGGCGGGGGCAGGGCGACCGGGGTGAGCACCGGGCGCCCGGCGAAGTACTCCACCAGGTTGTCGGCCACGCGCTGCACGGTGTCATGCGCGGCTTCGGGCGACAGACCGGCGACATGGGAGGTGAGCACAGTATTGCCCAGGCGTTTGAGGGCGTCGGGCACCTTGGGTTCGTCGTCGAACACATCCAGGGCTGCGCCACCGATGCGGCGCTGTTCCAGGGCGGCAATCAGGTCGGCGGTGACCACCACGCTGCCGCGTCCGATATTCACCAGATAACCATGGGGCCCGAGGGCGTCCAGCACACGTCGGTCGATCAGGTGCCGGGTGCCGTCGCCGCCCGGCGTGGCCAGGATCAGGAAGTCTGCGGTGCGCGCCAGATCCAGGGCCGTGGCGCAGTAGGTGTAGTCCACGTCATCCCGTGGTTGGCGATTGTGGTAACTGATCTCCATGCCAAAGCCCAGGGCCGCGCGCTTGGCGATCTCCAGGCCGACGGCGCCGAGCCCGAGAATACCTAACTGCTTGCCGCCCAGGGACGGGCGCATCACCTTGGGCCACTCGCCGCGCCGCACGGCCGCATCGTTCTGCGGGATACCCCGTACCAGTGACAGCAACAACGCCATGGCGTGGTCGGCCACCGATGGCGCGTTGACGCCGGCGCCGTTGGTGACCACGATCCCGCGATTGCTGGCGGCCTGCAGGTCGACGTGTTCATAGCCGGCGCCGATCACGCAGATGATCTCCAGCAGCGGCAGCGCGGCGATTTCCTCGGCGTACAAGCCCAGCGGACCACGGGTCAGCACGGCCTGGATCTGCCCGCCGTGGGCCTTGATGGCGTGGGCGCGTTCGGCGGGCGTCGGGGCCAGGATCACATGAAAATCGTTACTCTCGATGATGGGCAGGTAGTCGTTGATGGTTTCAACCAGGACCAGGACAGTGGTGGTCATCGCAAGGCTCTTCCTTGGGGGTTAGAGAGCACCAGTATGCGGGATTTGTAAGAAAGAGCGTTTTATCGGGAAGGAAAATTTACTGCTCGTAGGATCGGGCACGTTCGCCCCTGTGAGCGCCTGCACCGGTCAACCATTCCTCAGCTAAGTCTTTGCTTCTTCACGAGAATCCCGGACAATCCGGGCCCTTCTATGGTCGGGGCGCTGCCTGTCAGGTTTTTCTGACTCGTCCCGGCCGTGTAAATGCGGAGATCCGACCGGATGAATGATCAGGCCAATAGCGTCGATGAACGCTATGCAACGACACCTGCAACCCTCACGCGCTGGAGCCGCCAGGACACCACCTGGATGCTCGGCCTGTTCGGCACCGCCATCGGCGCCGGTACTTTGTTCTTGCCGATCAACGCGGGGCTGGGCGGCTTCTGGCCCCTGGTGATCCTGGCGCTGCTGGCATTCCCGATGACGTTCTTCGCCCACCGTGGCCTGACGCGGTTCGTGCTGTCCGGTCGTGAAGGCTCCGACATTACCGACGTGGTAGAGGAGCACTTCGGCATCAAGGCCGGGGCGCTGATCACGCTGCTGTACTTCTTTGCGATTTTCCCGATCCTGCTGATCTACAGCGTGGCGCTGACCAACACCGTCAGTAGCTTCATGGAACACCAGTTGCACATTCTGCCGCCGCCACGGGCGATCCTGTCGTTCGTGCTGATCCTGGGCCTGCTGGCCGTGGTGCGCTGCGGCGAGCAGGTGATCGTCAAGGCCATGAGCCTGATGGTGTATCCGTTTATCGTCGCCTTGCTGTTTTTGGCGGTGTACCTGGTGCCGCACTGGACCGGTGGCATCCTCAGCACCGCCCGCGAGGTGCCGGCGCCGGCGGCGTTGCTCAATACGTTGTGGCTGGCGATTCCGGTGATGGTGTTCTCGTTCAACCATTCGCCGATCATCTCGGCGTTTGCGGTGGATCAGAAGCGCCAGTACGGCGCCCATGCCGATGAGCGCAGCTCGCAGATCCTGTCCCGCGCGCACCTGTTGATGGTGGCGATGGTGTTGTTCTTTGTGTTCAGCTGCGTGCTGACCCTGTCGCCGGCCCAGTTGGCCGAAGCCAAGGCGCAGAATCTGTCGATCCTGTCGTACCTGGCCAACCACTTCAACAACCCGACCATCGCATTTGCTGCGCCGTTGATCGCGTTTGTGGCGATCGCCAAGTCGTTTCTGGGGCACTACATCGGTGCCAGCGAAGGCCTCAAGGGCCTGGTGCTCAAAACCGGTCGCCGCCCGGCCGCCAAAACCCTGGACCGCATGACCGCCGCCTTCATGCTGGTGGTGTGCTGGATCGTCGCCACGCTCAATCCCAGCATCCTCGGCATGATCGAGACGCTGGGCGGCCCGGTGATTGCGTCGATCCTGTTCCTGATGCCGATGTACGCCATTCGCAAAGTACCGGCCATGGCCAAGTACCGTGGGCAGGCGTCCAACGTGTTTGTCACGGCGGTCGGTTTGGTGGCGATTACGGCGTTGGTGTATTCGCTGATGGCTTGAGTGGTGTGGGAGGGGCTTGACCTCTCCCACCATTGTTTTGCCTTGAGTAATGGCTTGTTCCAGACATAAAAAAACGCCGCGTATCTTGCGATACGCGGCGTTTTTCACATCAACACACCGTTAAGCTTGCAGCACCGGGATGTTGGCGCTGGCCGCGATCTTGCGGAACTCGGCGATCTGGTCGAAGTTCAGGTAGCGGTAGACGTCGCTGGCCATGGTGTCCAGCTTGGCCGCGTAACCCATGTACTCCTCGACGGTCGGCAGGCGACCCAGGGTGGAAGCGACTGCCGCCAGCTCAGCCGAAGCCAGATAGACGTTCGCGCCGTCACCCAGACGGTTCGGGAAGTTACGGGTCGAAGTCGACACCACGGTGGAGTTCGGTTCTACCCGTGCCTGGTTACCCATGCACAGCGAGCAGCCCGGCATTTCCATGCGTGCGCCAGCCTTGCCGTAGATGCCGTAGTAGCCTTCTTCGGTCAGTTGGTGAGCGTCCATTTTGGTCGGCGGCGACAGCCACAGACGGGTTGGCAGCTGACCCTTGACCTGTTCCAGCAACTTACCGGCAGCGCGGAAGTGACCGATGTTGGTCATGCACGAACCGATGAACACTTCGTCGATCTTCTCGCCGGCAACGCTGGACAGCAGACGGGCATCGTCCGGGTCGTTTGGTGCGCAGAGGATCGGCTCGTTGATCTCGGCCAGGTCGATTTCGATGATTTCGGCGTATTCGGCGTCGGCATCGGCTTCCATCAGCTCCGGGTTGGCGACCCAGGCTTCCATCGCTTGGGCGCGACGTTCCAGAGTGCGCGCATCGCCGTAGCCTTCACCGATCATCCAGCGCAGCAGGGTGATGTTGGAGTTCAGGTACTCGGTGATGGACTCTTTGGACAGCTTGATAGTGCAACCGGCAGCCGAACGTTCGGCCGAGGCGTCGGACAGCTCGAACGCCTGCTCCAGGGTCAGGTCGTTCAGGCCTTCGATTTCCAGGATGCGGCCGGAGAAGGCGTTTTTCTTGCCTTTCTTCTCTACGGTCAACAGGCCAGCCTGGATCGCGTAGTAAGGAATGGCATGAACCAGGTCACGCAGGGTGATGCCAGGTTTCATTTTGCCTTTGAAGCGCACCAGGATCGATTCCGGCATGTCCAGCGGCATGACGCCGGTGGCGGCGGCGAACGCGACCAGACCGGAACCTGCCGGGAACGAGATGCCCATCGGGAAACGGGTGTGGGAGTCGCCACCGGTGCCGACGGTGTCCGGCAGCAGCATGCGGTTCAGCCAACTGTGGATGATGCCGTCGCCTGGACGCAGCGACACGCCGCCACGGGTCATGATGAAGTCAGGCAGGGTGTGGTGGGTGGTCACGTCGATCGGCTTTGGATAAGCCGCGGTGTGGCAGAAGGACTGCATCACCAGGTCGGTCGAGAAGCCCAGGCACGCCAGGTCTTTGAGTTCGTCACGGGTCATCGGACCGGTGGTGTCCTGGGAACCCACGGTGGTCATCTTCGGTTCGCAGTAGGTGCCTGGACGCACGCCTTTGCCTTCCGGCAGGCCGCACGCCTTGCCGACCATCTTCTGCGCCAGGGTGAAGCCTTTGCCGGTGTCGACCGGGGCTTCAGGCAGCTTGAACAGATCGGTCGGGCCCAGGCCCAGCTCGGCACGCGCTTTTTCGGTCAGGCCACGGCCGATGATCAGCGGGATACGGCCGCCGGCGCGGACTTCGTCCAACAGCACTGGCGTCTTCATTTCGAAGGTGGTCAGGACTTCGTCGGTGCCGTGTTTGCAGACTTTGCCGGCATGCGGGTACAGGTCGATCACGTCGCCCATGTGCATGTTGGTAACGTCGAATTCGATTGGCAGTGCGCCGGCATCTTCCATGGTGTTGTAGAAGATCGGAGCGATCTTGCTGCCGAAGCAGAAACCACCGGCACGCTTGTTCGGTACGTAAGGCACGTCGTCGCCGAAGAACCACAGGACGGAGTTGGTGGCGGATTTACGCGACGAACCGGTACCGACCACGTCACCGACGTAGGCGATCGGGAAGCCTTGGCCGCGCATCTCTTCGATCTGCTTCATCGGGCCGGTCTTGCCTTGCTCGTCCGGCACGATGCCTTCGCGCGCCATTTTCAGCATGGCCAGGGCGTGCAGCGGGATATCAGGGCGGGACCAGGCGTCCGGGGCAGGGGACAGGTCGTCGGTGTTGGTTTCGCCGGTGACCTTGAACACGCGCAGGCTGATCTTGTCGGCCAGGGTCGGACGGTTCTTGAACCACTCGCCATCGGCCCAGGACTGCAGCACGGCTTTAGCGTGTTGGTTGCCGTTCTTGGCTTTTTCAGCGACGTCGTGGAAGGCATCGAACATCAGCAGGGTGTGCTTGAGTTGAGCGGCGGCAACAGGTGCCAGCTCGGCATCGTCGAGCAGCTCGACCAGGGTCACGATGTTGTAGCCGCCCTGCATGGTGCCAAGCAGCTCAACGGCGCGTTTCTTGTCGATCAGGGGGGAAGTGGCTTCGCCCTTGGCCAGGGCGGACAGGAAACCGGCCTTGACGTAGGCAGCTTCGTCAACGCCTGGTGGAATGCGGTTGGTGATCAGGTCAACGAGGAATTCTTCTTCGCCAGCCGGAGGATTTTTCAGCAGCTCGACCAGGCCTGCGGTTTGTTCGGCATTAAGCGGCTGGGGAACGATACCCAGGGCTGCACGCTCTTCGATATGTTTGCGGTAGGCTTCAAGCACAGTTATTACCCTCATCAGTGGTCCCACGGGACGCTCATCCAGAAATGATCGGCACGCGTGCGCTCGGGGGCTTTTTGGGCCGCAAAGCCAGCGCTGCCGGCATTTCTCACAGAAGCTGCTTTCAAAGTTTTACGCCTGCAGAACGGAGCTGATGAGGGTTGGCGCTGATGCTCGACCTACCGGGTCGTTCACCATCGCCAACACCGTTCTGAAGGAACGACTGTGCTCGTGACGCTTTGAAAACAGCTTCCAGCGGATTATTGGCGCCTTACAAGGCCGGATGATTCTACGGCAAAAAAAATTTAAAGGTAAGTTGCCATGTCACGTTTGCCGGGTGATCAACCTTAGACAAAGGGCTAACATGACGCACTGTTTCACTGATTTGCGTGCCGCCGCCCATGTCCAACCAAACCATCAAAACCCCCTGCGTAGGCCTGTGCTCCACCGTTTACGGCGACCTCGTTTGCCGTGGCTGCAAGCGCTTCCACCATGAAGTGATCCAGTGGAACGGCTATAACGAAGAAGAAAAACGCGCGGTCTGGCTGCGGTTGGAGCACTTGTTGGTGCAGGTGATGGCCGGCAAGCTGGAAGTGTTCGACCCTGGCAAACTGCGCGGGCAACTGGAGCAGCGCAAGATCCGTTTTGTGCCGCACCAGTCCGCGTACTGTTGGGCGTACCAGTTGATTGCTCGCGGGGCGCGGGTGATCAATAACCTGGAGGCGTACGGCATGGTGCTGTTGCCGGAGTTTCGCGAGTGGGCCTTGCCGGAACTGCGCGATGCCATCGACCGTGAGTTCTTTATCCTCTCCGAGGCCCATTACCAGCGCTATATCGCCCCGGCCTTCTTGAACGATGCACTCGCTGACTGACAACACACATCCAAATGGGGGAGGGTCTTGCCCCCACCCACATTGGATCTCGGTGGTATGGGGGAGTCGGCGTCAGGCCTGGGTCGCCAGTGCCCCCAGGTCATCCATCAAGGTCTGCGGCTTGAGCACCAGTACATCGCTGTCCACCGCGTCCAGTATCACCTCCGCCGTATTACCGATCAGCGCTCCGGAAATGCCGGTGCGCCCCACTGTGCCGATGATGGTCACGGCCGCTTTCAGTGTGTGGGCAAGATGGGGGATCAATACGTCCGCCGGGCCCTCTTCGACGTGCAGGTGTGCGTCATCCACATCGAATTCAGCCTGGAACGCCGTGCACTGCTCGCGATAACGCGCCTCGATGGTTTCCTTGAGCTGGAACGTCGGGTCCGCCGCCGACAGCATCGGCGAAGGATGGGCGCTGATCACATGCAACTGCGCCTTGGCCAGACTGGCGATGTCGAAGCCATGGTCGATGATCGCGTGATGCAGCTCGCGGTGTTCTGCGTCGTTGTTGCCCACATCAATCGCCGCCAGAATCACCCCGCCCGCCCAAGGCGTGGACGTCTTCACCAGCAGCACCGGCGTCGGGCACACGCGCAACAGTTTCCAGTCCGCCGGCGTCAGCAGCGCCTTTTTAAGCGGGCTGTCGGGAAAGTGCTGCTTGATCACCAGCCCACAGCCCTCGGCCTGCTGCACGTCGATAATGGTGTCATGCAGGCTTTCATTCCACGCCTGCTCGGTGGTCACGCTGTAACCGTTTTCCTGCAAGCCGGCCTTGAGCAGGCTCAACAGCGCCGAATGCTCGTGTTTCCTGTCGCAGATCAGCAAATGCAAGTGCGCGCCGGTGACCCCGGCGATCAGCTTGGCGCGCTTGAGGGCCAGGCTTTCCGAATGCGCGGGCTCGATGACCACCAGGATGCTGCGAATGGCTTGCATGATCGGATCTCCAAAAGGGTGAGCGTGGAACAACTATAGTTGCTGCCCGCCGGACGTCATGTTGATGCACATCAAGCCCGGTGGCTGGTGGTCTGCGGCGCGGTCGGTATAATCGCCCCCCTTTTGTGATCCTTTGCCCGTGAGCCCGATGAACCTGCCCGAAATCCACGAATTCCTCGGTTGCCGTACCCCTGACGCCTGGGTCCAGGCCGCGTTGGCCGATCAGGACACCCTGTTGATCGACCACAAGAACTGTGAATTCAAGGCCGCCAGCACCGCGCTTAGCCTCATGGCCAAGTACTACGCCCATGTTGACCTGATCAACATGATGTCGCGCCTGGCCCGGGAAGAACTCGTGCATCACGAGCAGGTCATGCGCCTGATGAAAAAGCGCAAAGTGGAACTGCGCCAACTGCACGCCGGGCGTTATGCCTCGGGGCTGCGCAAAGTGGTGCGCAGCCATGAGCCGGTCAAGCTGGTGGACACTCTCGTGGTCGGCGCGTTTATCGAGGCGCGCAGTTGCGAGCGTTTCGAAGCGCTGGTGCCGCATTTGGACGAAGAACTCGGCAAGTTCTACTTTGGCCTGCTCAAAAGCGAAGCGCGGCATTTCCAGGGCTATTTGAAATTGGCCTACCAGTATGGCGACGCCAGGGACATTGCCCAGGTGATCGAGCGGGTAAGGGCGGCGGAGCAGGAACTGATCGAGTCACCCGACATCGAGTTCCGCTTTCACAGTGGCGTGCCAGCCTGACGCTACCGCGACGCCGATCAGCGCGGTGATCCCGGTCAGTAACAGGATCACCGTTTGCGTGCCGACAGGCGCGGCCAGCAGCGCAACCATCAAGCCCGCCAAGGGTTGGGCGAGGTTGTTGAGCAGGGTGATCACGCCTACGGTCTTGCCGAAGTCCTGCACCGGAATCACCCGCTGCCGGGTACTGCGCAGGTACACATTGAACATCTTGTCAAAGCCTGTGATCAGCAGGAAACCCAGGGTGTAGGCCCACACATCCGGGCTGATCGCCGTGATCAGCGCACCCACGGCAATCATTGAATAGCCCAGCCCGCCCATGAGCTTCATCGGCAATGCCGAGTGAGCCAGATAGAACAGAATCCCAATGGTGACCAGCGCCCCGGCAGCCTGGAGCAGGGCGTAGCTGTCCTTGCCGGCGCCGAACTGGCCGGTGACCATGGCCGCCGAGGTCGCCAGCGTTACGCCGACGATCAGGTTGACGCCGACCGCCAGGGTGATGATGCGCTTGAGTGCCGCCAACCGACCTATGTGGCCGAAGGCGATGCGCAGCGGCTGCAGCCAGATATCGCCGTGCTGGGCATGGCTCGGTAGGTGGATTGTGGTGTGGCGCTGCCAGATCAACATGGCCAGATCGGCCACTACGAACAAGCCGGCCACGCCTGCCACCACCCACGGCCAGCTCCAGACTTGCAGCATCAGCGCCGCCAGCAGCGGGCCGAGCACCAGGCCGCTCTGATCGGCAATCTGTGAATAGGACAGGGTCTTGGCGTAGCTGTACTGTGGGAAACCATGGGGCATCACCACTTCCCGCGCCATGATGCCCAGGGTCGTCAGCACCCCGCACAGTGCCGATAGGATCACCAGCCAATAAATGCCATCGAACACCCCATACAACGCTACCGTCACTGCGCACACCAGTGCCCGGTAGACCTGGCTGATATGCAGGATGCGCACCGGTGAAAACTTATCGCACAACGCCCCACACACCGGGAACGCCAGGTAGCGCGGCAGCGACTCGCAAAAAAACGCCAGGCCCGCCCAGGCCACGCTGCCGGTGGTCTGGAACACGATCAGGGGCACGATAAACAACAGAATCTGGTCCGCCAGCCGCGACACACACAGTGAGATGAAGAACGCCAGGTAATCCTTACGCATACAGCTCCCTGGGGTTGGCGTTAAAAACTGCGGGCTATTTGTTAAAAACTCTTAAAAACATGAAGCTTGCCCTGTCGGGAGTTGGCCGACCACTCAAGTGGTGCAGCTTGCCATCTATAATGCCCGCTCTTCAATCAATCGCCGTTTGCACACTGAGAACCTATGGAAAACCTGGGGCTGGGCAAGGTTCTGCTGGTCGAGGACGACGAGCGACTGGCAGGGCTGATCGCACATTTTTTGTCGCAGCATGGCTTTGACGTGCGAGTGGTGCACCGGGGCGACGAGGCCCTGGAAGCCTTTTTGGATTTCACCCCGAAGATGGTGGTGCTCGACCTGATGCTACCGGGCCAGAGCGGCCTGCAGGTGTGCCGTGAAATCCGTCGCGTGTCGGACACACCGATTGTGATCCTCACCGCCAAGGAGGACGACCTGGACCATATCCTGGGCCTGGAGTCCGGCGCCGACGACTACGTGATCAAGCCGATCAAACCACCCGTGCTGCTTGCGCGCCTGCGTGCGCTGCAACGCAGGCAGGCGCCCGAGCCCACGGTACGTGGCGCGCTGGCGTTCGGCCGGTTGGCCATCGACCGCAGTTGCCGGGTGGTCAGCCTGGGCGACGAGCGCATCGACCTGACCACCATGGAGTTCGAACTGCTCTGGCTGCTGGCCAGCAACGCCGGCAGCATCCTGTCGCGCGATGATATTCTCAACCGCATGCGCGGTATCGCCTTCGACGGGCTCAACCGCAGCGTCGACGTGTACATCAGCAAGCTGCGCGCCAAGCTCAACGACAACCCTCGCGAACCGGTCTGCATCAAGACCATTTGGGGCAAGGGCTACCTGTTCAATCCGTTTGCGTGGGAGGTCTAGGTGCTGCGACTTTACCTGCGTCTGTATCTGATCCTGGCGTTGGGGCTGGCGGGCGCGATCTGGCTGGTCAACTACACCTTCGACGAGTTGCTGCCCGAGGCCAACGAAACCTACAACCGCGAGGCCTTGCGTGGCCCGGCTTACGGCCTGGTGGAGCAATTGCGGCCGCTGCCCGTTACACAGCGCCAGGCGCGGCTTGCTGAGCTGCAACCTTATTACGGGCTGCGTCTGCAACTGGTGCTCAAGGATGCTCAGGCACTGACGGCTCGCGAGCAAGCGCTGCTGGCCGAGGGGCGGCTGGTGGTGCGTGGCGACTTTATGGAGTTCCTCGCCGATATTGACGGTGGCCCGCAATTGCTGGAGATCAAGCTGCCGGAAGAGCCTAAATGGCTGTATATGTGGGCCTATGGGTTTCTCGGCGTGTGCCTGGCCGTTGTCCTGTATTTTTGGGTGCGCCCGCATTGGCGCGACCTGGAGCACATCCGCCTGGCCGCCCAACGCTTTGGTGATAACGACCTCGGCTCACGTATCCTGCTGCCGCGACGTTCCACCGTGCGCGAGCTGGCCGGCCACTTCAATCAGATGGCCGAGCGCATCGAAAGCCTGATCGCCAATCAGCGCGAACTCACCAACGCGGTATCCCATGAACTGCGCACGCCGATCGCGCGGCTGTCGTTCGAACTCGACCAGCTCAAGCAACAGGCCGACCCACGCCAGCGCGGCGAGCTGATTGCCGACATGTACGCCGACCTGGGCGAGCTGGAAGAGATGGTCTCGGAGTTGCTCACCTACGCCAGCCTGGAGCGAGGCGCCACGCAGGTAACCCGCGAGCGCATCGAAGCCCACAGCTGGCTCGACAGCGTTATCGCCAGCGTGGCGCTGGAGGCCGAAGCGGCCGGCGTCCAGTTATCGCTGCGGGTGTGTGAGGTGGACTTTATCCAGATTGAGCCGCGCTTTATGGCTCGCGCTGTGATCAACCTGTTGCGCAACGCCATCCGTTACGCCGAGCGGCGGGTGCAGGTGTCGCTGATCGCGTTCGGTAGCGGCTATGAAGTGCGTGTATGTGACGACGGCCCCGGCGTGCCCGAGGACGGCCGCGCGAAAATCTTCCAGCCGTTCATGCGCCTGGACGCCAGTCGCGACCGTCGCACCGGCGGCTTCGGCCTCGGCCTGGCCCTGGTGCAACGGGTGTCCCAGTGGCATGGCGGGCAGGTCGAAGTGCAGGATTCGGAATGGGGCGGGGCGTCGTTTCGCATGACCTGGGCGTACGCCGAATAACAGCGATGGCGCCCGAGCCAGTTAGGGTGCCAGCGCGCTCAGGATCGCATGCGCCACCTTTACCCGCTCAGCGTTCGGGTAATTCCTGTTCGCCAGGATCACCACGCCTTTGTCCTGGGCTGGCACATACGCGACGTACGCGCCAAAACCGCCGGTGGAACCGGTTTTGTTGTACAGCACATTGGCCGGTTGCGCGTGGGGCGTGGCAAACCAACCGACCGCGTGGGGTTGCATGGCCATCGGCGTGGAGTTGCCGTCGATCAGGGCCTGCAGCGCGATGGGGTAAGGGTAGTACTCCCAGCCCAGAGCCTGGGTCATGCCGTCTACTTGGTAATAACCGCTATGGGCGGTGGCGATGGCTTGTTGCAGCGGTTGCTCCAGGGTTTGCGGGTGCATGTTCGCGATGACGTAATGCGCCAGGTCACGGGCGGTGGTCTTGATGCCATAGGCTTCGCTGTCCAGCGCGCCAGGGGAAACGCGCACGGGCTTGTCCTGCTTGTCATAGCCCTGGGCGTAACGAGGTTTTTGCTCGTCTGGCACGTTTACGTAGGTGTTTTTCAGGCCCAGTTTGGGCAGCAGCGTCTGCTCCATGGCGACGTGGTAAGGCTGCCCCAGGCTTCGCGCGGCCAGATAACCGAACAGGCCGATGCTCGGGTTGGAATACAACCGCTGCGTGCCGGGGGCGTAGGCGGGTGTCCAGTGCTGGAAGTAGCTGAGCATGTTGTCGGCATTGTCGGCGGCCTGGGGAAACTGCAACGGCAGGCCGCCCGCGGTGTAGGTCGCCAATTGCAGCAGGCTGATACGTTCTAGAGCGCTGCCCTTGAGAGCCGGCAGGTGCTGGGCGGCCGGGTCCGTGAGCTTAAGTTTGCCGGTAGCCTGGGCGTAGCCGCCAAGCGTGGCGGCGAAGGTTTTACTGACCGAACCCACTTCAAACAGCGTGTTTTCGGTCACGGGCTGTCGCGTGTCTCTGGAAGCGAGACCGTAATTAAAGTATTGCACCTGGCCTTTGTGGATCACTGCCACCGAAAGACCGGTGATGCCTTGCTGCTGCATCAGCGGTTCGACGCTGGCGTTGACCACGGGGCGCAGGTCCGAATCGGCCAGACAGTGACCGGCGCTGAGCAGCAGGCTAGAGAGGGCGAGTGATCGTACGGAGTGACGCATGGTGGTTGGCTTCCCTAATAAGTGGTGCGATAACAATCAAGGCCTGCGCAGGCGCCGCAAATCTAGGTGGATTTCACTGACTGGACAAACGATGATATCTCGTCCCAGCCATTAGAAAAATTTGGGCTAGCTGATGTTGCGTTCCCATTTGCCCCTTAATGCCCTGCGCGCCTTCGAGGCTTCGGCTCGCCACCTGAGCTTTACCCGCGCCGCCATCGAGCTGTGCGTTACCCAGGCGGCGGTCAGCCATCAGGTAAAAAGCCTGGAAGCCCAACTCAATGTCACTTTGTTCAAGCGCCTGCCGCGCGGGCTCATGCTCACCCGCGAAGGCGAAACCCTGCTGCCGGTGCTGCGGGAATCCTTCGACCGCATCGCCCAGACCCTGGAGCAGTTCGAAGGCGGGCATTACCGCGAAGTGCTGACCGTGGGCGCGGTGGGCACCTTCGCGGTGGGCTGGCTGTTGCCGCGCCTTTCGGACTTTCAGAAGTGTTACCCGCTGATCGACCTGCGCCTGTCCACCCACAACAACCGTGTCGATGTGGCTGCCGAAGGCCTGGATTACGCGGTACGCTTTGGCGCCGGTGCCTGGCATGGCACCGATGCCTGCCACGTGCTGGCGGCGCCGCTGACGGTGCTGTGCATCCCGGCGATCGCCGAGCACCTGCACGCGCCGCACGATCTGTTGAAGCACACGCTGCTGCGCTCCTACCGCGCCGATGAATGGAACCTGTGGTTTCACGCCGCTGGGTTGCCCGCCGATACCCTTGTGCCACGCAGTATCGTGTTCGACTCTTCGCTGGCGATGATGGATGCCGCGTTGCAGGGGATCGGGGTGGCGTTGGCACCGGCCGTGATGTTTACGCGGCAATTGGAAAACGATTTGATTCGCCAGCCTTTCGACGTGGGCATTACCACCGGCAGCTATTGGTTGACGCGCCTGCAGTCCAGGGCCGAGACACCGGCGATGCTGGCGTTCAAGGGCTGGCTGCAAACCCAGGCCGGCGAGGGCGAAGCTGTCCTTCTGCCATCTTCTTGAAACAAAATGAAACATTCTCGCTGGCTCGGCGATCTACTGTGGCCCCGACCTGAGGCTGTTCATGAAAATTCCGCGCCCCTCCGCCCGCATGCCGCACCTGACTCAACTACGCAATCTGAAGATGGCGCGCTCGGCCCACGCCTATGTGCGGGGCAGCACCGTGCAATTCTACGAGTGGCTGCACAGCCTGCCCGGACGCCGCTTGCCCCATGGCCCGGCGATTTGGATCTGTGGCGACTGCCACGCCGGTAATCTGGGCCCGACCGGGGACACCGACGGCCGCATCGACATGCATATCCGCGACCTCGACCAAACGGTGATCGGCAACCCGGCCCATGACCTGGTGCGCCTGGCCCTGTCCCTGGCCACGGCCGCGCGTGGCTCGGACCTGCCAGGGGTGACCACCGCACGCATGCTCGAAGAAATGATGCAGGGTTACGAACAAGCCTTCAAAGACAAGCCGGACGAAGCCCCGCCACGCCCCTCCCAGGTCAAGGCCGGCATGCGCAGCGCGGTGGCGCGTACCTGGAAGCATTTGGCGCGTGAACGGATCGAGAGCGTGCGGCCGACGATCCCGCTGGGCAAACACTTCTGGTCGCTGTCGCGGGCGGAAAAAAGTGCGTTGGAAAACGTCTGCGCCTCGGATGACATTCAGCAGTTGGTCACCTCGCTCAAGGGGCGGCCCAAGGATGCCAAGGTCGAGTTGCTGGACTCGGCGTATTGGGTCAAGGGCTGCAGTTCCCTCGGGCTGCTGCGTTATGCAGTGTTGCTCGGTGTGGGTGACAAAGATGATCAGGAGTACTGCCTGATCGATATCAAGGAAGCCGTGGGCGCGGCGGCACCCCGTGCGTCCCGGGCGAAGATGCCACGAGACAATGGTCGCCGCGTGGTTGAGGGCGCGCGTCAGTTGTCGCCGGGATTGGGCGAACGCATGGTGGCGACGCGCTTTTTGGACCATGGTTTTTTTATCCGGGAACTGCTGCCCCAGGACATGAAGCTGGAACTGGACGAACTGAGCGAAACCGACGCCATGCACGCCGCCGGTTACCTGGCCCGCGTGGTCGGTATCGCCCACGCCCGACAGATGGACCGCGCCACCCGCAAGGCCTGGATGGCGGTCCTCCAGGAGAACCGCACCCGGCAACTGGACGCGCCGTCGTGGTTATGGACCAGCGTGGTGCAACTGGTAGGCAGCCATGAGCAAGGCTACCTCAACCACTGCCGGCGATATGCCCTGGAACACTGACCCTCAGCTTGCTGTTATGAGCAGGGCAAGCCTGCTCACTGCAAGAAGCGTTTTATGTTCCAGCTCCAGGCGGGCAACCCCGCTCACAGTCGCTCTCACGCCAGGTATTTGCGAAACCACCCCAATGTGCGCTCCCACGCCAGGTTCGCCGCCGCGTCGTCGTAACGCGGTGTCGAGTCGTTGTGAAAGCCATGGTTGGCGCCCTGGTAGATATACGCCTCATAGAGGGTTCCGGCCGCCTTCAACGCGTGTTCATAGGCCGGCCAGCCTTCGTTGATGCGCGTGTCCAGCTCGCCGAAGTGCAGCATGATCGGCGCCTTGATGCGCGCAACGTCCTTCGTGTCCGGTTGGCGCCCATAAAACGACACAGCAGCGCCCAGTTCGGGATAGGCCACCGCGGCCGCATTGGTTACCCCGCCGCCATAACAGAAACCGGTGATACCGACCTTACCGTTGCCGCTGTCGTGCTTCATCAGCCATTCGATGGCCGCGAAGAAATCGTTCATCAGTTTGGTCGGGGCGACTTGCTCTTGCAGCGCCTTGCCTTTTTCATCATTGCCGGGGTAACCGCCGACCGAGGTCAGGCCGTCCGGCGCCAGGGCGATGAATCCGGCCTTGGCCAGGCGCCGCGCGACGTCTTCGATATAGGGGTTCAAACCGCGATTTTCATGCACCACCACCACCGCCGGCAGCTTGCCGCTGGCATGTGTCGGGCGCACCAGATAGCCGCGTACTGTGCCGTGGCCCTGGGGCGAGGGGTAGGTGATGTAGTCGGCGACGATGGCAGGGTCGGTGAATTTCACCTGTTCGGCCAGGGCATAGTCGGGGCTCAGCGCCGCCAGCAACGCCGACGCGGTCAGCCCGCCGAAAGTGAACAGCGCAGCGCGGTCGAGAAACTCGCGACGGTTGATCGTGCCATGGGCATAGCCGTCATAGAGTTCCAGCAGTTCGGGGGCGAAGTCTTTGGCGCTCAAGCGTTCCATCGATGCAGTCCTCGCTAAACGGTGGCAGTGAAAGGTACCCGGATTCAGTCGGTACGACCGTGGGCAGCGGCGGCCAACTGGCCGGTATCGACACGCACAAATACCGAATCGCCGATGGCCGTGAGTACGCCGCCGGCGTACACCTCGCAGATCACCTGGGTTTTGCGCCCGACATCGCCCTCGACCCGCGCGCGTAAGGTCAGCGGTACGCCCATGGGGGTGGGCTTGATGAATTTGATGCCCAGGTTGCCGGTGACGCAGTCGATGCGCGGCACGCTGCCGGGTTCGCGTTGTTCGGCCTGGTAGTGATAAGCCATGGCGGTCCAGTTGGAGTGGCAGTCCACCAGCATCGCGATCAGGCCGCCATACACCAAGTCCGGCCAGCCGCAATAGCGGGCGTCCGGCTGGTGCTCGGCAATCACATGGACGCGGTCTTCATCCCAGCGGCTCTTGATGTGCAGGCCGTGGGGGTTGCTGCTGCCGCAGCCGTAACAGACGCCTTCCGGCGCGGTGGTGTCCTGCAGTGAAGGGGCGTGCATGTCGCATCCTTTTATTCTGTGGCGATAACTCTGTTTAGCAGGACAAACGAGGAATGGGAATAAAACGCTGAGGTAATGATGCCGCCCAGAGACGGTGTATCACCGCGCAAAACGCCTGGCGCCCGCCACGCACGCGATCACCAGCAGCGTCACCAACAGCATGCCTGGGCTGACCTGTTCATGCAGCAGCCAAGCCGCCAGCGCCAGGCCGAAGAATGGTTGCAGTAACTGCAACTGGCCGACCGCGGCGATACCGCCCTGAGCGAGGCCGCGATACCAGAATACAAAGCCGAGCAACATGCTGAACAACGCCACGTAGCCCAGGCTCAGCCACGCCGGCAGGCTGATCGCGGTGACACTCGACGGCGCCAGCAGCAGGCTCAGTGGCGCCACTACCGGCAGCGCCACCACCAGCGCCCAACAGATCACCTGCCAACCGCCCAGGCTGCGCGACAGCGTGGCGCCCTCGGCGTATCCCAGGCCGCACACCAGCACCGCCAGTAGCATCAGCAGGTCACCGGCCGGGGCAGCGGTCAGGCCCTGCGCGAAGGCGTAGCCCACCACCAGCGCGCTGCCCAGCAGCGAGAACAGCCAGAATACCGGGCGTGGCCGCTCGCCACCGCGCCACACCGCAAACACCGCCGTGGCCAGCGGCAACAGCCCGATAAACACAATGGAATGGGCTGAGGTCACGTATTGCAGCGCCAGCGCAGTCAGCAGGGGAAAACCAATCACCACGCCCAGCGAAACGATGGCCAGGGGCAGCCACTGTTGGCGGGTGGGGCGTTTTTCCTTGAACACCCACAGCAGCACTACCGCGAGCAGCGCGGCGAGGGTGGCGCGGATCACGGTCAGGAACACCGGGTCGAATTCCATTACCGCCAGGCGCGTGGCCGGCAGCGAACCGCTGAAAATCACCACGCCGATAAAACCGTTGATCCAGCCCTGTGCGCGGGTGTCCGGGGTGTCGAGCGTATGTTCCATGAGGTCTGCCTGAAAAAGAGAAGTTGCGTGGGCGTCATCCTAGGAGCGAGCATTGGCACAATCAAAAAATTGTCATGGATACACCTTGCATGCCGCGAGCCCGTTACAAACTGCTGGTCGATCGCTTCGCCCAGGCAATTCGCTCAGGCGCGATGGCGCCCGGTACTCGGCTGCCCACGCACCGTCAGCTGGCCGCCGAACATGGCCTTGCGCTGGCCACCGCGAGCCGGGTGTACACCGAGCTGGAGGTCATGGGCCTGGTCAGTGGCGAAACCGGACGCGGTACGTTTGTGCGTGAAATCGCCTTGCCGCCTGGGCAGGGCAGCGGGCAGATGAACGTGGCGGCGGGGCTGCTCGATCTGAATTTCAACTACCCGTCGTTGCCTGGTCAGGCTGACCTGCTGCGCACAGCTTTGCGTCAGTTGGCGCTGTCGGGCGACCTGGAGGCATTGCTGCGTTACCAGCCGCACGCCGGCCGCGTGCACGAGCGCGCCGCTGTCGCTCGGCATTTGCTTAGCCGCGGATTATGCGTAACCGCCGACCAGGTGCTGGTGGTCAGCGGCGCGCAACATGGCCTGGCGGTGACGATGATGGCGCTGCTCAAGCCCGGCGATGTGATTGCTGTCGATGCGCTGACCTACTCGGGGTTCAAGGTGCTGGCCGACACGCTGCACCTGGAAATCCTGGCCCTGCCGGCCAACGCCCACGGCCCGGACCTGGACGCCCTGCAGGCGTTGTGTCGTCGCCGTCCGGTGCGCGCGGTGTACAGCATGCCGACGTTGCATAATCCACTTGGCTGGGTAATGGACCTGGCGCAGCGCGAGCGGTTGGTGCACATCGCCCAACAACACAATCTGATGATTATCGAGGACGCGGCCTACGCGTTTCTCGCCGAGGACGCGCCGCCACCCGTGGCCAGGCTGGCGCCGGAGCGCACGGTGTATGTCGGCGGGTTATCCAAAAGTGTCGCCACTGGCCTGCGGGTAGGATTTGTCGCGGCGCCACCGGCCTGGGTCAAGGCGTTGGAGCGCAGCGTCATGGCGACCACCTGGAACGTGCCCGGCGTCATGAGCGCAATCGCCGTGGGTTGGCTCGAAGACGGCACCGTGGCACAGCTGGAAGCGCAAAAGCGCGAGGATGCGCGGGCGCGCCAGGCGTTGGCGGCCCAGGTGCTCAAGGGGCTGGCTTACACCGCTCATCCCTCTTCGTATTTCTTATGGCTGCCCCTGGCCGAAGATGCCCGCGCCGATCAGGTGGCGATGCAACTGCAGCGCCAGGGCGTGTCGGTGTCCACCGCCGAGCCGTTCGCGGTCTCGACCCATGTGCCGCATGCACTGCGCCTGGCCCTGGGGTCGGTGGACATGCCGGCACTGCGCGAAGCATTGCTCAAGGTGCGCAGTGCCGTGATGTGGTGAGCCGCGCCGGCTCACCGGGGAATCAGAACTTGAAGGCCTGACGGCCGATCAGCAGCCAGTGGCCTTTGTGTTTCTGCCAGACCTGGAAGTTCTCGATATCGGTGGGCACCTCGACACCGCTGTTCACCGCCTGGGCGTGAAAGTGATTGCGCACCAGCGCGGTATCGCCGCTCAAGGTGATGGTCTGCTTCTGCATTTCCAGAGTCTTGAAGCCGCTGCGGCCGGTCTCGATGTCGGCGATGAATTCCTGCTTGTTCTGAATCTTGCCGCTGGAGTGGCCGTAGGTCAGCTTTTCGGCGGTGAGGGCCTGTAACTGATTGATGTCCTTGTGCAGCATGGCTTGGGTCAGGTGGTCGACGGCTTGGGCGACGTCCTTGTCATCGGCGGCGGGGGCGGCAGCGACATAGCCGCTGAACAGGCACAGAAAACCGATCAGCACTTTCATATTCTGCATGGGGCGTTCCTTATTGTTGTTGAGAGAGACGACATTCGATGTCGTCGTACAACCATGCAATATTTTGAAAGGGTAAGGAAATTAAATTTTGAAATATCCCTGAATATAAGGCGCTTCGTGTTCGATTTAACTGGTATGACGTCCTAATACAGTGCATGGGGACGTACGGCTTCCTGTCGAACTGGCGCATCGCTATGCTCGTTGCCTCCCCCTGGCCGAGAATCAGATGGACACGTTAGTGTGCGTTCAGTGGCGGCGTGCGCGGCGGGATCAGGCGTTTGCTGCCGGTGGCTTCGTACGCCGAGGCGTAGCGCAGCAACGCCGAGTCATCGTATGCCCGACCGGCAAACGTCAGCCCCACCGGCATGCCGATATCCGCCATCACGCCCATCGGCACGGTGACGGTAGGCACGCCCAGGTGGCGGATGGCGAGGTTGCCGTTGGCCACCCAGATGCCGTTGCTCCAGGCGATGTCGGCACTGGCTTCGTTGATATCCGCATCCGCCGGGCCAACGTCGGCCACGGTGGGGAACAGCACCGCGTCGAGGCCGAGGCTGTCCATCCAGTCCTCCAGGTCGATGCGTCGGGTCTGTTCCAGGCCGCGTAGGCCGTCGGGGACGCTGGCGATTTCATTCCACGGCGTGATGCCGCGCTGGGCCATGCGCACGTACTCGTCCATGCCGGCCGCGAGGTCGTCTTCGCGGTTGGGCAGGGTGCCGGGGTCGTGGGGGAAAATCTGCGGGCCGTCGACGTCCGCCAGGCGGTTGAGGGCCGGGTCGTTATTGGCGCGTAGGAAATCGTCGAAGGCCCATGCGGAAAGCTCCCACAATTCATCGTGCAGGAACTGCTTGGACACCAGGCCACGGGTAAACACCGTCGGTGCGCCCGGGCGGTCGCCTTCGCAGTTGGACACCAGCGGGAAATCCACCTCGACCACTTCCGCGCCGGCGGCTTCCAACGCCTGGCGCGCGGCCTGCCACAGGTCAATCACGCTCGCGCGGGTGTGGATCTTCTGCCCGGTCGGGCCACCGATACCGGGTTTTTCGCTGGTGCCGGCCTCAGGGTCGGCATTGATATACATACGTGGCACGCCGAAGCGTTTACCCGCCAGGGTTGTGCTGTCGACAGCCAGTTCAGCATAGGAAGCAGGGCGCACCGAGGTAACGCTGGGGATCGGCACCCAGGGTTGCAGGCGCCACAGGTCGCCACGGGTGTCGGGGTCTTCGGCGACCACCACGTCGAGCACTTCCAGCAGGTCGGCCATGGTGCGTGCAAACGGCACCACCACGTCCATGGTCGGGGTCAACGGCCAGTTGCCGCGCACCGAAATCACCCCGCGTGACGGCGTGTAGGCACATAGACCGTTGTTGGAGGCCGGGCCACGGCCGCTGGACCAGGTTTCTTCAGCCAGGCCGAACGCGGCGAAACTGGCCGCCGTCGCGGTACCGGCACCGTTGGACGAGCCGGAGGCGAACGGCGCGGTCAGGTAATCGGCGTTGTAGGGGCTCTCGGCACGGCCGTACACGCCGCGCTGCATACCGCCATTGGCCATCGGCGGCATATTGGTCTTGCCCAGGCAGATCGCACCACCGGCGCGCAGGCGTTCGATGGTGAACGCGTCACGACAGGCCATCAGCTTGGCGAACGCCGGGCTGCCGGAGGCCGCTGTGAGGCCTTTGACCAGGTAACTGTCCTTGGCCGTGTAAGGAATGCCATCCAATGGCCCGAGGGTCTCACCCTTGGCTCGCCGCGCATCGGACGCCCGCGCTTCTTCCAGCGCCTGGGGATTGCGCACCACCACGGCGTTCAGCGCGGTGGCCGTTTGCGGACCGTCATAGGCATCGATCCGCGCCAGGTAGGCCTTGACCAGTTCAACGGCAGTGGTCTGGCCGGATTCAAGCGCCGCGCGCAGCTGGGCAATGGAAACTTCAGTAACTTGCATCACGTTTTTTCGCCGCCTTCAGAGGGGAGGTATGGCGGCAGTCTACGGACAGATATTTCACAAAACCAGCGCGCAATAGTCCGCATAGGCACCGCGCATTACTTCCCAAGTGTGCGCATCGGCGGGGATCAGGTGTTCGATGCGCAAGGAGGTGAGGGTGATGTCCTGGGGCATGCCGAAGGTGGTGAAGGTCGATAGGAAGCTCAACTCGCCCCGGCGCGAACGGACGCGCGTCAGCACCAGCGGCGGCATAGACGCTGGCAATTCGGTGACGTCCGGCGCCGGCAAGCCGGCCAACAGCGTGGCCAACTCGGGGTTACCCAACGCTTCGCGGCTGGCGCGTTGCCAAGCCACGCTGCGGATTTCTTCGGCATTGATCAAGTGATCGCCCAGGCCGCCCGGCTGTAGCAGCGTGGCCATCAGGTTCAGGCCGTCAGTGGCTTGGGGCGCGATCCCGACCAGTTCAAACAACACCCCAGTGCTGGCATTGGCGGCCAGTACCTCCCAATGACTGCCCAGCAGGATCGCCGGCGCGGGGTTGTTGGCATGCAGCACATGGCTGACGGCTTCGCGAACCGCTGCCATGCCGGGCGCAGCGAGCGCAGTGGCGGTATAGCGCGGCGCGTAGCCGGCCGCCAGGAACACGCGGTTGCACTGCTCCAACGGTGCGTCCAGCGCGCTGAGCAGGTTATGCAGCGTGCCGGGGCTGGCCCTCGCGCGGCCGGTTTCGACGCAACTGAGATGGCGCTGGGACACACCGGTGACCAGCGCCAGTTCCAACTGGCTCAGCTTGGCGCGGCGGCGCAATTGGCGCAGTTGTGCGCCGGCAGTCGAAGGGGTGTCCATGGCCAATTCATGACCTCCTTGGTCATTGCGAGGAGCGTCACCTTATCACTAGGGTGATGCTCGATCACATCAAGGAGCAGACTATGCACAGACCTTTCATTGCCCTGGCCGCTTTGCTGGGGTTTTCCCTGTATACCCTTGTGACCCTGCTCACTGCCGAGCAATCGCTATTGGCTTTTGGCCGGCAACTGCTGTCACGCCCGGACACGGCGCAGGTGGTTATCGACCTGTACTTGATGGCAGTGCTGGCCTGCGTGTGGATGTATCGCGATACGCGTCGGCGCGGGCGGCCGATGGTGTCGGTGCTGCCGTACTGGTTGCTGACGGCGGTGTTCGTATCGGTGGGGCCGTTGTTGTATCTCGTGGTGAAGGGTTTTACCCCGCCAGCGCGCAGATAGCTCCGCTCTGGTAGATGCTGCTTGCGGTAGCGAATCGGCTCAGCACAACAGTCGGCGCCTCAAACGCCAGCCCCCGTCCCACTCACCAACTGAATCCGGTCACGCCCACCTCGCTTGGATTCATACAACGTGGCATCCCCCTGTTCGATCAACGCCGCCAGGCTGGCCGGCGGTTGGTCGAACAGCAGGGCGCCGATGCTCAGTGTCACCGGTTGCGGCGTGGTGAAGCGTTGGCAGGCCAGTTGTTGGAATTGCCCGCGTAGTTGATTGCCCAGTTCCACGATCCCCTGCGCACTGGTGGCATTGAGCAGGATGGCGAATTCGTCACCGCCCAGGCGCGCGGCCAAGGCGCCGTCGGGGGTGACGCTGCGGATCATTTCACTCAATGCGATCAGCAGGTGGTCACCGGCGCTGTGACCATGCAGGTCGTTGACGCTTTTGAAGTGATCGATGTCGATCAGCAGCAGTGCGCCCGGTTGTGCGGCCGACGCCTGGGCCAGCAGGCGTGGCGCGCGCAGGTTCAGGGCGCGGCGGTTGTAGAGCGCGGTGAGCGGGTCGCGGGCGGCGAGGCGGGCGATGTGCTGTTCGCGGCGATAGCGTTCCGAGCCGGTCATCGACAGCGCAATCAGCATGATCGCCATGGCGCCTTCCACCAGTGACACCTGGATGATTTCGCCCTTGAACGCCGCGAGGTCGATCAAGGTGCCGGGAACCACCGCCGACGCAGCCTTGGCCACGTAGAAAGCGCCATGAATCAATAAAACATAGCGCAGTTGCACCGCGCCGACGCTCAGGGATTTGCCATGGGGACGCAGCAGAGAACTGGCGCGCAACGTCGGCAACGCCACCAGCAGCGACTGCACCGCCAACATCGCCTTTGACCACGGCAGGTCGGCCGGCAGCATCAGCATCCCAAGCCACACCACCAGCATCAGTGCCCACAGCGCTGACAAACGCACTTGGGTAAACCGCGCCACCCCGAGCAAAAACAGAAAATGTGCGCTCACCAGCAAACCGTTGGCGAACCAGATGCCGATCACCAGGTAGCCATTGATACGCAGCAGCGCCAGGGTCGAGCCGACGGTGATGGTGGCGAAACCGGCGCTCCAACAGAGCAAGGAGGGTTCGCGCACACTGCGCCATTCAATCAACAGGTAAAGCGCAGCCGCGGCCGCGAGGGCGACGGTCAGGGCCAGGATCGTGGGTGGGTCGAGCGTCATAGCGTGCAGAACTGCCTGGTGTGCGTTTAAACGCGAATTGTAAGCGCACACACAGGTTTTTCAGAACATAAACCGTAATGGCATACCGCCATCCGATGACCGGCGGTCAAACCCCTTTAGTCGACGGCAGCAGCACCGTGAGTATCCCTACCAACGGCAGGAACGAACACAGCTTGTAGACGTATTCGATGCCGTGGTTGTCCGCCAGCAGGCCGAGCAAGGCTGCGCCGATCCCGCTGAAGCCGAACATCAGGCCGAAGAAGATGCCGGCGATCATGCCGACATTGCCCGGCACCAGCTCCTGGGCGAACACCACGATGGCCGAGAACGCGGAGGCCAGGATAAACCCGATCACCACGCTGAGCACGGCGGTCCAGAACAGGTCGACATAGGGCAGCGCCAGGGTGAACGGCGCGGCGCCGAGGATCGAGAACCAGATGACTTTCTTGCGCCCGATGCGATCGCCGATCGGCCCGCCGAAGAACGTGCCCGCGGCCACTGCACCGAGGAACAGGAACAGGTACAGCTGGGAATTGGCCACCGACAGGTGGAATTTTTCGATCAGGTAGAAGGTGAAGTAGCTGGTCAGGCTGGACATGTAGAAGTACTTGGAAAATACCAGCACCGCGAGCACCACCAGGGCAAACGTCACGCGGCCCTTGGACAGGCCGTGGGTGGCCTGGCCGCCCTGCTTTAGCTTGAACAGGTTGAGGTGGTTGCGATACCAGCGGCTCAAGCCATACAACACGCCGATGGCGAACACCGCAAACAGGCCGAACCAGGCGATATGGTCCTGGCCGTAGGGGATGATAATCGCCGCCGCCAGCAGCGGGCCGAATGCGCTGCCGGTGTTGCCGCCGACCTGGAAGGTCGATTGCGCCAGGCCGTAGCGACCGCCGGAGGCCAGGCGCGCGACGCGCGAGGTTTCCGGGTGAAAGGTCGACGAGCCCACGCCCACCAGGCCGGCGGCGAGCAGGATCGCCGCGAAGCTGCCGACAAACGCCAGCAGCAGGATGCCGACCAACGTGCAGACCATTCCGGCCGGCAGCAGCCACGGCTTGGGATGACGGTCGGTGTGATAGCCGATCCACGGCTGCAGCAGCGAAGCGGTGAGCTGGAAGGTGAGGGTGATCATGCCCACCTGGGTAAAGCTCAACCCATAGTTGGCCTTGAGCATCGGATAGATCGACGGCAGCACCGCCTGGATCAGGTCATTGATCAGGTGCGCCAGGGCGCAGGCGCCGATGACGCGTAGCACCAGCGGACTGGCTTGGGGTGGGCTCGGGGTGGCGACAGGTGAGGCGGTCAGGGTCGACATGCAGGCATTCCATACAAGGCAGCAAACGGTGTGGAGACGGGCAGCGATGCTATGAATCGCTGCTCTCTATCTGGACGCGGTGTTTATGCTAGATTCGGCGCAAATGCCTGTCTCGCGTAATTGGGGCGGCAATCATCGCAAAAAGGGCGAAATGATCAAATCACTGGACACATTCCTGCGCGAGATCGACGAGGGCGACTGGGCCGTGATCAGTTCGGCCACCGACTACCCGGAAAACTGGGTGATCCCCGACCACAGTCACGAGAAGCATCAACTGTTGTACGCCACCGAGGGTGTGATGGTGGTGCATTCGGCGCACAACCAGTGGACCGTGCCGCCCCATCGCGGTTTCTGGATGCCCAGCGGTCATGTTCATTCCCTGCGCTGCGTGGGCGCGTTGAAAATGCGCAGCGTGTTCGTGCGTCCCGAAAGTTTCCCGAATTTGCCGAGCGAGACCAAGGCGGTGAGCATTTCGCCGCTGCTGAGCGAGCTGATCAAGGCATCGGTCAGCCTCAAGCCGCCGTACGCAGAAGACTCGCGGGACGCGCGCATCATGCACTTGATCTTGGATGAGCTGGCGTTGTTACCGGCCTTGCCACTGTCGCTGCCGCAGCCGGCCGACCCGCGTATCCGGCAGATCTGCGAAGCCTGGCAGCACGATCCCGGTGATGCCTCCACCGTCGCCCACTGGAGCGCGCGGCTGGCGCTGGACCAGAAAACCATCCAGCGTCTGTTCCGCAAAGACACCGGTATGACCTTCGGGCAGTGGCGCCAGCAGGCGCGCCTGTTACTGGCATTGGAGCGCATTGCGCTGGGCGAGAAAATCATCGACGTGGCGCTGACGCTGGGCTACGACAGCCCCAGCGCCTTCACCAGCATGTTCAAGAAACAGTTCGGCAAAACGCCGAGTCAGTTTTTTACCTAAGCCGTCGCGTCAGCCCAGCAACCCATGGAACGCAGTGATGTCCAGCGGGCGGCTCAGGAAATAGCCCTGGCCCTCGTCGCAGGCCACCGACTTGAGCATCGCCAAGTGTTCGGCGGTCTCGATGCCTTCGGCGGTTACCGTCAGGGACAGTGCGCGACCCAGGCCGACGATGGCCTGGATAATAGCCTTGTCATCCTCGCTTTCTTCCAGGCGATTGAGGAAGCTGCGGTCGATCTTCAGGCCGTCGAACGGGAACGCGCGCAGGTAGCTCAGCGATGAATAGCCGGTGCCGAAATCGTCCATGGCGATGCGCACCCCAAGCTGCTTGAGGGCATGCATCACTTCCAGCGCGCCGGGAGCGTCTTCGAGCATCACGCTTTCGGTGATTTCCAGCTCGACCCGCGCCGGATCAATGCCCGAGGCCTGCAACGCCTGCTGCACGCGCTCCACCAGATTGCCGCGCTTGAACTCGGTGGGCGACAGGTTCACCGACACAAACAGCAGGTCCGGCCAGCGCGCCGCATAAGCACAGGCCGTTTCCAGGACCCAGTCGCTCAGCGCCAGGATCAGCCCGGACTCTTCGGCAATCGGAATAAATGTGTCCGGCGCGATCAGCCCACGCACCGGATGTTGCCAACGCACCAGTGCTTCGGCGCCGACCATTTGCCCGTCGGTGATGCGGTAACGCGGCTGGAAGTGCAGGCGCAGTTCGGCGTGCTTGATCGCGAAGCGCAGGTCGCTTTCCAGGCGGCGCCGCTCGATGATCCGCGCGTTCATTTCCCCGGAGTAGAAACGCCAGGTATTACGCCCCGCGGACTTGGCTTCATAGAGCGCAATGTCGGCATAGCGCAACAGCTCGGTTACGTTGCCGGCGTCATTGGGCGCCAGGGCGATACCGATGCTGGCGCTGATAAACACCTCCTGCTCGTCGATCCGCACGGCCTGCTCGATGGAGGCGATCAAGCGTCGACACAGGTTCTCGACCTCGTCCTGGGTGCCGGCATCGCTGAGGATCAACACAAACTCATCGCCGCCGACCCTGGCCACCAGGTCGCCGTGGCGCACACAATCGGCCAGGCGCCCGGAGACCTCATTGAGCACCCGGTCGCCGGCGGCGTGACCGAGCAGGTCGTTGACCGGTTTGAAGCGGTCCAGGTCCAGGCTGAGCATCACCAGCGGACGGTCCGGAGATGGCAAGGTCTTGAGCTTGCCATTGAGGAATGCCTGCAGGCGCGTGCGGTTGGCCAGCCCGGTGAGCGCGTCATGCTGGGACAGGAACTCGATACGCCGGCGTGCCTCGACTTCTTCGGTGACGTCCGTCGCGGTGCCACGAAAACCCCCACAAGGCATTTCCCGCGCGGCCAGGCGGGTCATGCGCTCCTGGCCCTGGGCATCTACGTAGCGACATTGCAGGCTCAAGTCCGGACGGCGCTCGGGGTCGCCCAGCCATTGCGAGAGCAGGCCTGCCTCGGTGCCGAGCAGGTCAACCATGGCCGCGCCGATCCAGGCGTGGCGGTCCAGCCCGGTGACACTCTGGAAACGCTCCGACAGGTAAGTGAAGCGCCAGTGTGCGTCGATTTCCCAGACCCAGTCGGAGCTGGCCTCCACCACGTCGCGAAAACGCGCTTCGCTGGTGGCCAAGGCGTTCTGGCTGTTCTGCAGCGAGGCATGGCTGGCATCCAGGGCCAAGGCGTCCGCCGTGGCCCGGCGTGAAATCACCCAGGCCATCAGGCACACCAGCAATGCGGCCAGGCTCAGCAGCGGCAGGCCAATGCCTATAAGGCGCAGGCCGGGACGTTCGGGGTCCCAATGCAGGCTGCCGGCGTCGCCGTTTTCGCCCAGGGGCACCAGCAGCACATTGCCGATGTCATCGGGCGTGGCGATGTGCAGATTGTTCACGCCGAATTCACGGCCGATTAGCGCCAGCTTGTCGGCGGTGAGCAGGTCGACGAACACCAGCACCGAGGGCAGCCGGCCATCGACGGTGACCGTGGGATCGGTGCCTGGGGTGATGGCTGCGGCGGCCACCAGCGCGGGGCTGCCGCGTACGTTGATAAAGCGCGTGACCGGAGCCTGGTCCTCGGCACCGGCGCGGGCCTGCTCAAGAATGCCGGTGATGGGCTGCCCCAGCCATTGGCTGAGTTCGACGCTCTGCATTTCGCCCTCGACCACGGCGTAGACCGTCTGGTCGGCCTCGTTGACCACAAACAGCCCCTGGAAGCCGAAGTCCTTGAACAGCGTCGGGCCGACGTTTTCACGCACGTAGGCCCATTCCGTGTCGACGGTGACGTGCAGATGCTTGTAGGCATCGCTCCAGAACGCGTAGTCCTTGACGGTCAACCGCAGGGATTTTTCCAGCGACTGCATGGCTTTGCGCGTATAAAAAGCGCTTTCGACCTGCTCGGTGTGGTCCAGGTCGTGCGCGATGTACACCAGAGAATAAGCCGCTGCGATAAACACACACGCCAACAAGGCCATGAAATTGAGCAGTGAGGTGCGGGTCAGCGAAAGGCTGGTGCGGGTGGAGAGGGTACGGACGATAGGAGCGAGAGTATTTGGCATTATTTCCCGCAGGGCGTCGCTGCAAGTCATGGATATGACAGTTTATCGGCGCTCCCGCAGAAATATTTAGGTCGATCTTGGCCGCCGCAATCGCGAAGCTGCCGCTGCCGCAGATACCGATCACGCCGATGCGTTCGCGGTCGACCATGGGCCGAGTGCCCAGGAAATCCATGGCGGCACTGAAATCCTCGACATACAGGTCAGGCAGCACGGCATTGCGCGGCTGGCCGGCGCTTTCGCCCCAGAACGAGAGGTCCAGGGACAGCGTGCGATTGCCCGGCATGTGCCAGGCCCCGGCGACCGCCCGATGCCGATTCCAGGCCTGGGTTTCTATCGACGTGAATGGCCGCAGCCTCCAGTGGTGTGCATGGTCGAGCCATGCATCGTGCTGGTGGCGCAGGGCGAAAAGCAGTTGTGGGTCGGCGGCCATGGCTACGGCTATGACCCTGCGCGCTTCCTGCTGACGTCCCTGGATATTCCGGCCAATTCCGAGGTGGTGCGCGCCAGCGCCGAGCAGCCGTGCCTGGGCCTGACCTTCAAGCTCGACCTGCGCATGCTTGCGGAGTTGATCGCCCAGGGCGAGACGCCGCCCACCCGTGAGCGGGCCGCATTGACAGGCGTAGGTATCGGCACCGTCACCGGCGGCCTGCTCGATGGGTTCGCGCGTCTGGTGGCGTTGCTGGATGAACCCGCCGCTATCCCGGTGCTCGCGCCGTTGATCCAGCGCGAGATCCATTATCGGCTCCTGCAGAGCGATCAGGCCGGTCGCCTGCGACGCATCTGTGCCGTGGACGGGCAGGGCTATCGCATCGCCAAAGCCATCGACTGGTTAAAGCTCAACTACGACGCGACGCTGCGTGTGGATGAGCTGGCGGCGCGGGTGCAGATGAGTGCGGCCACGTTCCACCATCACTTTCGCCAGCTGACGGCGATGAGCCCGTTGCAGTATCAGAAATGGTTGCGCTTGAACGAGGCACGCCGGTTGATGCTCAACGAGCATCACGATGTTTCCAGCGCGGCCTTCCGGGTGGGCTATGAAAGCCCGTCGCAATTCAGCCGCGAATACAGTCGACTGTTCGGCTTGCCGCCCAAGCGCGATATCGCCGGGCTGCGCCGAGGCATCCACTAGCGCTCGTGGGCAGTGAGGTTGGCGAAGAAGATGCAGCCGATCAGGCGCGCGAACAGGCTCAGGGTTTCGGCGAGGTTGGGGTCGTCGAACAGCATCGCCTTGGAGTCCAGCGCACACAGCGCACCGAACAGACGGCCGTCGGGCAGGAAAATCGGAGCACCGGCGTAGCTCTCGATGGCGTACTGCTTGACCACCGGGCGCGTGGCGAAGCGGCCGTTCTGACTGACCTGGGGGATGAACAGGGTCTGCGGGTTGATGCAGAACTCACTGCACAGCGTGGTTTCCAGATCGAGCACGTCATCCGGATGGATGCCCATGTCGAAAGGGTCATGCACCGAGCACACCACCCATTCCAGGTCGGTGAATTTGGCGATGCCGGCAAAGCGCATGCCGGTCAGACGCGTGACGAGTTGCAGGATGCTGGTGGTGGCTTCGATTTCGGCGATGGCGGCGCGTTCTTCCGGGCTGAGCAATGACAGTGGTGCGGTGACGCTGGAAAGCATGCTGAACACTCCAAAGGCGCGGTGGTGGTGGCCACCGCGCACGGACAGGTCTTAGTTGATGCGAGGATGCTGTTGCACCAGGTTTTCACGCTTGGCTTCAAGCTCGGCGATCTCGGCGTCGATATCTTCGATCTTCTGCTCGATATTGTCATGGTGTTCTTGCAGCAGTTCCTTGGCTTCTTCCATGTCCGAGGCAGCCGGAGCCGCACCGCGCAGAGGGCGGTTGGCGGTTTCTTTCATCGTCAGGCCGGTGATCAGGCCGACCACCGCAAACGCCATCAGGTAGTAAGCGGGCATGTACAGGTCATTGGTGGTTTCCACCAGCCAGGCGACGGCGGTCGGCGTCAGGCCTGCGATCAGCACCGAGACGTTGAACGCGCTGGCCAGCGCGCTGTAGCGCAGGTGCGTGGGGAACATCGCCGGCAGGGTGGAAGCCATGACGCCGATAAAGAAGTTCAGCACGATGGCCAGGATCAACAGCCCCGCGAAGATCAGACCGATCTTGCCGCTGGTGATCAGCATAAAGGCCGGGATCGCCAGCAACAGCAGGCCGATGCTGCCGGCAATAATGAAGGGTTTGCGGCCTATCTTGTCACTGACAAATCCGATGAACGGTTGCACGAACAGCATGCCGACCATGATCGCGATGATGATCAGCACACCGCTGTTTTCTTTGTAATGCAGATTGTGGGACAGATAGCTCGGCATGTACGTGAGCAGCATGTAGTACGTCACGTTGGTCGCGGCCACGATGCCGATACACGTGAGCAGGCTGCGCCAGTGTTTGGTGGCAACTTCCTTGAACGAGACTTTCGGGCCGTGGGACAGGCCTTCGCGGTCGCCTTGTTCGAGGCTGTCCATGTGCTGCTGGAACGCCGGGGTTTCTTCCAGTGCGTGGCGCAGATACAGGCCAATCATGCCCAGAGGCAGGGCAAGGAAGAACGGCAGGCGCCAGCCCCAGGACTCGAACTGGGCTTCGCCGAGGATGCTGGAGATGAGCACCACCACACCGGCGCCGAGCACGAAGCCGGCGATGGAACCGAAGTCCAGCCAACTGCCGAGGAAGCCGCGCTTACGGTCCGGCGCGTATTCGGCGACGAAGATCGATGCGCCGGTGTATTCACCGCCCACCGAGAAACCTTGCGCCATCTTGCACAGCAGCAACAGGATCGGCGCCCAGATGCCGATGCTGTCGTAGCCGGGGATGAGGCCGATGGCGAAGGTGCTCAGCGACATGATCACGATGGTCGCCGCCAGGACTTTCTGCCGCCCATACTTGTCGCCCAGGGCGCCGAAGAACAGGCCACCCAGCGGACGAATCAAAAACGGTACAGAGAAGGTGGCCAGCGCGGCGATCATTTGCACGCTGGGCGAAGCGTCCGGGAAAAACACCTTGCCCAGCACATAGGCGACAAACCCGTAGACGCCAAAGTCGAACCATTCCATGGCGTTACCCAGTGCAGCGGCGGTGATCGCCTTGCGCATCTTGGTGTCATCGACAATGGTGATGTCATTCAATCCGATGGGATTGACGCTTTTCTTACGTGATTTCATGCGGACCACTCTAAAACAGAACAGGGGAGGTGCTATCACTGCGATAGCACCGCTCTGTCACTTCAGATACAAGTGCATGCGAAATAATTCACCGCTATTTGCGTTTTTTTGCGGATAGGGTGAGTGGCCTTAACCCCTAAGGAGCAATCAGCGAATGCCGTCCAGCCACTCACGCCTGGTTTACCGTGCGCCACAACTCGATGATGTGCAGCGATTGTTCGCGATCTTCGGCGACCCCCAGACGAATCTGTTCAACCCGGCGGGGCCTATGCAGCATTGGGCGGATGCACAACGGCTGCTCCACAGATGGATGGCGCAGTGGGCCAGCGGCGGTTACGGCTGGTGGGCGATTGCCCATCGCGACACGCCGTGCCACATCATTGGCTTTGGTGGTATCGCACCTATGAATTACCTCGGGCAGCAGCGTATCAACCTTGGTTATCGCTTTGCCGTTCAGGCCTGGGGGCAGGGCTATGCCACCGAACTGGGCCGCGACGCGCTGACACTGGCGTTCGAAACCCTCCAATTGCCCGAAGTGTTCGGGCTGGTGCGTCCGAACCACACGGCGTCGATCCGCGTGCTGGAGAAGATCGGCATGCAGCGCCACGGCCTGCTCGACGACGTTCCCGGCCAGGCACCGAGCCTGGTGCTGCGGGTTTGCCGCCCAGCGACTGAACCGGCCTGAGCAGGGCTGACCAACAGCTCTGTGGCGAGCGGGCTTGCCCCGCGCTGGATTGCGCAGCAGCCCCTCAAAAGTACACCGCGTTTCTCCCGCTGATAAACGGTGATTACCCGCCTTGTCATCATATGACCTTGCTTGAACGAGGCTGCCTAATTTACCGGTAATGCCGGATTGACAGCGTCCACGTGGCCCGATATAAAAGTCGCAGTTGTACGACGACATATGACGTTGCGTATGTCCTATCTAACAAAAATAAAAAGTGATGCCATGAATCTAAGCGAGCCCATCAAAGCCCATCGTGTCGGCCAGGCCGTCGGCAACTATCGTTGGACCATCTGCGCGATGCTGTTTTTCGCCACGACCGTCAACTACCTCGACCGCCAGGTGCTCAGCCTGCTGGCGCCGCAGTTGTCGACGCAATTCGGCTGGAGCAACACCGATTACGCCAACATCGCCGCCGTGTTCCAGTTTGTGTATGCCATTTCCATGCTGTTCGCCGGACGCTTCGTCGACAAAATCGGTACCAAGGCGGCCTATGTGATCGCCATCGCCATTTGGTCCACGGGTGCGGTGATGCATGCGTTCTCCGTGCCGATGGGCGAGGGCATCGCCGCCATCAGCGGCGCCATCGGGCTGGCGGTGATCCCGGTGTCGATTGCCGGCTTCATGCTGTCCCGCGCGGTGCTGGCGGTTGGTGAGGCGGGTAACTTCCCGATTGCGATCAAGGCTACCGCTGAATACTTCCCCAAAAAAGAACGCTCGCTGGCCACCGGTATCTTCAACTCCGGTGCCAACGTCGGTGCGATCCTGGCGCCGATCTGCGTACCGCTGATCGCCGGTCTGTGGGGCTGGGAAGCCGCCTTCATCGTGATCGGCATGCTCGGTTTCGTATGGGTAGCGGTATGGATCGGGCTGTATCAGAAGCCTGAAGAGCAGAAACGCCTGTCGGCCGAGGAGTTGGCTTACATCCGCAGCGACCAGACCGTTCAGCCGTTCGCCCAGGCACCTGCAGGCGCCACGCCGAAAAAAGTCTCGTGGTTCAAGTTGCTCACTTATCGCCAAACCTGGGCCTTTGCGTTCGGCAAGTTCATGACCGACGGGGTGTGGTGGTTTTTCCTGTTCTGGTTGCCCACCTACCTGGCGGCGCAATACGGCATGAAAGGCGCCGATATCGTGATGCCCCTGGCCGTGCTGTACAGCATGACCATGGTCGGCAGCATCGGCGGCGGCTGGTTCCCCAGCTACTTCATGGCCCGAGGCGACGCCCCTTACGACGGCCGCATGAAAGCCATGCTGGTGATTGCGCTGTTCCCATTGGTGGTCCTGCTGGCGCAGCCGTTGGGCTACATCAGCTTCTGGGTGCCGGTATTGTTGATCGGCGTCGGTGCTTCGGCGCACCAGGCATGGTCGTGCAACATCTTCACCACGGTGTCCGATATGTTTCCGCAGAAAACCGTGGCCTCGGTAGTTGGCATTGGCGGCATGGCCGGCGGGCTGGGCGGTGTAGTGATGACCAAGATCGGCGGCTGGGTATTTGACTACTACAAGTCCATCAATGACATCCACACCGGCTACATGATCATGTTCGCGATCTGTGCCCTGGCGTATCTGGTGGCCTGGAGCGTGATGAAGACCCTGGTGCCACGCCACAAGGAAATCACTGACCTGTAAATCAATCTGCCGGAGCGGGCACACCGCTCCGGCAGCGCGCGATCAACGATTGCGCGTTACCCGCCACACGGTGTTGGCCAGGTCGTCGGCGATGATCAATGCGCCTTTCGGGTCCACCGTCACCCCCACCGGACGCCCACGCGTCTTGCCATCCTCGCCGCGAAAGCCGGTAGCGAAGTCCAGCGGTTCACCGGCCGGCTTACCGTCCTTGAACGGCACGAAAATCACCTTGTAGCCCACCGGCTGGTCGCGGTTCCAACTGCCGTGCTCGCCGACAAACACACCGTCGGCAAAGCGCTCGCCCAGCGCCGGGAGGGAAAAGTCCACGCCCAGGGCGGCCACATGGGAACCCAGGCTGTAATCGGGTTTGATCGCCGCCGCGACTTTCGCCGGGTTCTGCGGTTGCACGCGCGGATCGACGTTCTGGCCCCAGTAGCTGTAGGGCCAGCCGTAGAATGCACCCTCGCGCACCGAGCTCAGGTAATCCGGTACCAGGTCGGGGCCGAGTTCGTCGCGCTCGTTGACCACTGTCCACAATTGCCCGGAATCCGGTTGGATCGTCAGCGCAGTCGGGTTGCGCAGGCCGGTTGCATAGGGCCTGTGCGCGCCGGTCTGGGCATCGATCTGCCAGACCATGGCACGGTCGATTTCCACTTCCATGCCGCGCTCGGTGATGTTGCTGTTGGAACCGATACCCACATACAACTGACGACCATCGGCGCTCACGGCCAGGGATTTGGTCCAGTGGTGGTTGATCTGCGCCGGCAGGTCGGTGACTTTGACCGGCGCGCCGCTGGCCTTGGTCTGACCGTCGGTGTAGTCGAATCGCACCAGCGCGTCCTGGTTGGCCACGTACAGCTTGCCATCGGCGAAGGCCAGGCCGTAGGGCGCGTTGAGGTTATCGGCGAACACTGTCTTGAGCTCGTAGGTACCGTCACCGTCGGCGTCGCGCAGCAGGGTGAGGCGGTTGCCGCCCTTGACCTGGGTGTTGCCCTGGGCCTTGATCACGCTGGCGATCACGTCCTTGGGCTTGAGCTTGGCCGCGCTGCCGCCCCGGCCCTCGGCGACAAGGATATCGCCGTTGGGCAGTACCAGGGTCTGGCGTGGGATGGCCAGGTCGGTGGCAATCGCCGTGACGCTGTAGCCCTCGGGTACGGTGGGTTTCTGCTCGCCCCAGGGCGTTGGCTCGGCGATCTTCATGCTCGGCAGCAGGCTGCTTTGTTGTTCGGGCAATTTGGGATCGGGGCCGCGCGCCTGGGTCTTGTCGCCTTCAGCGCCACAGGCACTCAGCAGCAGGGCGGTGCTTATCACGGTCAATGCATGGCAGGTTTTCATCGGGCACCTCCGGTGCGCAGGCCGGTCCAGGTGGCGAGGATCGCCAGCACGGTTACGATTGCCGACAGCACCAGGCCGGCGGGCATCATGGCGTAGGCGTCCTTGGCGTGCTGGAACGCATCGATCAACCCCAGCACCCAAGTGGCCAACAGCAGCAGTACATAGGCGACAGGGCGTCCGGCTTTGTGGGTGGCGCGCAGCAGGTTGACCAGCGCGAACACCAGGGCCAGGCCACAGAACACCAGTGCACCGGCAATCAACCAGGACGCGAAGTTGGCCCATTGAATCTGGAAGGTCTGAGCGTAGGTGATGTCACTGAGCAGGGCGCCCAAAAACAGCGGCACGCTGCCGGCCAGCAAGGTCGCGTGCAGCGGACCGGGCCGGATATCGGGGTAGGTGGGGAGGGTAGTCATGGGGGAAGCGGCTCCTTATCGTGCAGCGCCCTGGGCTCAGGGACGCAGTGACTTCGCATAGGAAAGGAGCGTGTCATTTGTAGGAAAGTTCATAGATGTTATACCGAGGATACGTGTCGAAATATTATGAACCGCGTGGCGTGTTCCTCGGCCCAAGCCCTTATGATCTCGCCCTCACTCAGTCCAGGCCCTTCCATGACCCACCCTCGCATCGGCTTTGCCTGCCAGTACAAACACCCCGACCGCGTGCTCTCGACCAGCGCGCTGAAACTGATTGAAGGCCCGTTCAACCCGCGCACCACCACATTGCGCTGGATGGACAGCGTCGACCCCGGCGTCGTCCGTGACAAATTGGTTGAAGTGGTCACCCACAACCTGGCAGCGCAATTGCAGTTGCTAAGTTACGTCGCCACGCTGCCACCGACCTTGCGCATGCTGCGCCTGAGCAGTGATCTGTTGCCGTTCTACAGCCATCCCAAAGTGGCGTCTGTCTACCGCGACCCGGCCATCCAGGCGCAATTGATTGAGGGCTTCGCCGCCATCGGCGAGCTGGCGCGGACCTCGGACATTCGCCTGTCGTTTCATCCCGGCCAATACTGTGTGCTTGGCTCGGAAAACCCGAATGTGGTGGAAAACAGCGTGGCCGAATTTGAGTACCACGCCGACATGATCCGCATGATGGGCTACGGCCGGCGCTTCCAGGACCTCAAATGCAACGTGCATATCGCCGGCCGCCTTGGCGTGGAAGGCACCCGCGCGGTGTGGGCGCGACTGTCGGAGGTGGCGCGCCATTGCATCACCTTCGAGAACGATGAAAAAACCTACGGCCTTGACCACTGCCTGCAAGTCGCCGACCTGGCACCGGTGGTGCTCGATATCCACCATTGCTGGATTCACGAGGAGGCCTATATCGACCCCGACTCGCCTCGGGTGGCCCGTGTGATCGACAGCTGGCGCGGCGTGCGCCCCACCATGCACTACTCCCAGCCCCAGGAGCGCCTGCAGGACCTGGGGTTCGACGCCGCACACAAGCTGGAAATGACGGCGCTGTTGCAGGTGGTCTCCAAGCGCGAGCTGTACGCCCACAGCGAGCAGATGTGGAACCGCTGGACCAACGACTACGCCCTGCAGTTTCTGGATCGCTTCGACATCATGCTGGAAGCCAAGGACAAGAACGTGGCATCGTCAGCGTTCTACGAATACTGGCAGTCACAGGCCAGTTAAACAAAAAGGAGTTTCCCGGCATGCCCACCCTGCACCTGTTGTGCGGCAAGATCGCCGCCGGCAAATCCACACTGGCCAGGCGCCTGGTGGCGGAACACCGCGCGGTCCTGCTCGGCGAAGACACTTGGCTGGCGCAACTGTACCCCGGTGAGGTGCTGTCCATCGCCGACTACCTGCGCAGTGCTCAACGCCTGCGCGGCGTGATGGGGCCGCTGGTGATCGACCTGCTCAAGTCCGGCGTCAATGTGGTGCTGGATTTTCCGGCCAACACCCTGGCCAATCGCGAATGGCTGCTGAGCCTGGCACACAGCGCCCAAGTGCCGCACTGCCTGCACTACCTGGAACTGGACGACGCCACCTGCCGCGCCCGCCTGCATGCACGCAATGCCGGCGGCGAACACGACTTTGCCGCCACCGACGCCGAGTTCGACCTGATCACCCGGCACTTCTGCGTGCCGAGCGAGGCTGAGGGGCTGGTGATTGAAGTGCATCGGCCGTGAGCGTGTCAGCGTCACAGGGCCTGGACACCGAGGGTTTTATCCTCACCGTGGCGCAGGCGCCCGTGCAGGCTGAGTATGAGTCGGTGTTGGCGGATGCCTGCTCACTGCTGTCGCAGCAAACGTTGGGGCTCGATGGCTTGTATGTTTACGGCAGCGTCGCGCGGGGTGACGCGACGCCCGGTCATTCCGACCTGGACCTCACACTGGTGCTGCGCGAGCCGCAGACCCCGCAGGTAGCAGAGCAATTGGAACGAGTTCGCCGTGAACTTGAACGGCGTCACCCGCACGTCACCAAAGTCGACTTCGATATCGGCGAGCGCGCGCAGGTAATGGCGGTTGAAAACCGCAACCTTTGGGGGTTCTGGCTCAAGCATCAGTGTCGTTGTATTTGGGGCAATGACCTCTCCGTCCATTTCGAGCGGTTTCGCCCATGCCGTGAAATCGCGCTGGCGTTAAATGGAGACGTCTATTCGGTATTGAACACCTATATCTGCGCTATCGGGCAAACGGTTATCGAGTCGGATCGGCTGCGCTTGCAGCGGGAAGCGTCGCGCAAACTGATCAGGGCGACGCAGATATTGCGCCCGGAAGCGGCAACGATGTGGCCACAAACACTGGAAGAACATGTGGCGATGTTCCTCCAGAGTCAACCGGCGATGGTCACTCAGGTCGCGTTTTTTTTGGTTGAAGCGCGAAACCCTGGCGCATCGGGCGATCGGTTCTGCGCGCGGCTGCAGGTGTTTCTGGATTGGCTGATAATCGATTTGGGGAGCTCGGAACATGACTTTTAAAATAAGTGGAGATAACCACCAGATTTGAACGCTACGGTTAGGTTCGAATGAACCAGCGATGCTTTCTAGGTTATCTACGTGGATTGATGTTGGGCCAAGATGCTCTGGTTCCCGTCATGATCATCATTGTAACTAAAATTAGTAATTGCCTGGGATCATTCAAGGAGGCAGAGAGTGACATTTGTCTTGCGTCAGGTTGAATGGCAACTGCGAAAGCTGAGGGTATTACCTGGCTGATCAATAACAGGTTCAGTCATAAACCACTCTGCCTTGAAGATGCAGAATATCGATGTCGAGGCCTAAATATTCATGTCTATATCGACATGCCTCAAGCAACTGCCATTCAGGTTGGATTTGGCTATACTACTTATCTAATGGGTAAAGTCAGGTTTGGTCCCCAGTTCGATTCCTCGCCGGCGAGTGCGCTTTTAGCGGTTATGGTGAGCTCGCCACCAGTGAAGTTAGGAATGGCGGCAATATTCAACTTCGCCGAAAAGTGCCCGTTTTCATCGCAAAAAACATTGGCAAGTTGATTGCCGCTATTAGCCTGAAGGATGGCAATGTTAGTTCGAGGTGTGCTCCTTCCCTGAACATAAACGGAGTCTCTGTTAAATGCTGGAGCGTCGAATACAGGTGCTGAAAGTGCCATGATCAATATCCTTTTTACATGAGTTTATTGTGCATCAAGACGAATTTAATCGTCCCTTGGAAAGGTAAGCCATCAATAGAGTTGTATCTACTGTCATATTTGACAGGGTGCCAGACCTGTTTTGAATAAGTGTGCATCTAATTCGTTATAAGAGTCGAGCGGGATAGGTCTCGGCAACTTCAGCGCATCAGTGCATATCACTCGGAGCGCACTACTGCTCATTGAAAGAACGCCCAGCGCCGCACATTCTTGCTGGCAGGCGCGAGGCGGTGCGCAAGAGCGTGCACCTGCAAATGTTTGGTACTTCTCGACTGGATCGTTTCACACCAGCGCGAAACCCTCCTCAGGACTTAAACCGCCCCACCAAGCCATTCAACTCATCCGACAGCTTCGACAGCCGACCCGAGTCGTCCTGGGCTGAGTTGGCCAGGCTTTCCACCAGGCGCGCTTCGTCGTAGATCTGCTGGATATGCCGATTGATCTCTTCGGCCACGCTGTGCTGCTCTTCGGCGGCGGCGGAGATCTGCAGGTTCTGGTCGCGGATTTCGTTGACCGAGGTCTGGATGCCTTCGAAGCTGTCCCGCGCGTTTTCGATGGACGACACGCTGGCTTTCGACAGGTCCATGCAACTGCCCATCTTCTGGGTGACTTCCTGGGTCTTGGTTTCCAGGGTGCCGAGCAGGTGCTCGATCTCGCCGGTGGAGTCGGAGGTGCGCTTGGCCAGGGCGCGGACTTCGTCGGCCACCACGGCAAAGCCGCGGCCCTGGTCGCCGGCGCGCGCGGCTTCGATGGCGGCGTTGAGGGCCAGCAGGTTGGTTTGTTCGGCAATCGCGCGGATGGTGCCGAGGATCTGGTTGATGCTGCGGCTGCCGGCCTCCAGCTCGACCATGGCCTGGGACGATTCGCTCAAGCGGCGGCCCAGGCGGTTGACGTTGTCGGTGGTCGCTTCGATCTGCTGTTTGCCCTCGGCCACACGGCGGTGGCCGTTCTCGGCGGATTCGGCCGCGCCGCTGCAGGAACGCGCGACTTCGTTGGCCGTGGCCACCATTTCATTGAATGCAGTGGACACCAGTTCCACCGCTTCGCGCTGGCGACCGGCGGCTTCATTCATGTTGTGGGCCACCTCACTGTTGACCTTCGAAGCGTTATGCAGGTTGGCCGAGGCCGCGCCGATGTGCTGGATCAACTGGCGAATGGCGGCGAGGAACTTATTGAACCAGCCTGCCAGTTCGGCGGTTTCGTCCTTGCCCTGCACCTGCAACTCATGGCGCAGGTCGCCTTCACCCTCGGCGATCGACTGCAGGCCCGTGCTGACCTGGCCGATCGGCTTGACGATCACTTTGGAAAACGCCGCGGCGATCAGGCCGAAAATCAGCACCAGCACGCCGACGATGATCGCGGTGAGGTAGGTCATGCGGGTGGCTTCGGCCATCACTTCGGCTTTTTCGATCAGGCCGATATAGCGCCAGCCCAGACCGGGGGAGGTCCACACGTTGGCCATGTAGCGCACGCCATCGATCTCCACTTCGGTGGACCCTTGAGTCGTCTGGGCCAGTTGCGCGTAAGCCGTGCCCAGGTCCTTGAGCGGTTTGAAACTGTGGGCGGCGTCGCGCGGGTCGACCAGCACCACGCCGTCTTCGATCAGCATCACATAGCCGCTGTCTCCGAGCTTGATGCTCTTGACCAGTTCGGTGAGGTTTTTGAGCGACACACTGACCACGAATACACCCTTGGGCTTGCCGGCACCGTCGAGCATGACGCGCGCCGTGCCCACCAGGGCCACGTCGTCTTTGTCGTAGTAATAGGCCGGTGTGCGCACGGTTTTGCCGGGGCTGGCCATCGCCGCTTTGTACCAAGGGCGTGCGCGCGGATCGTATTTGGCCAACTGAGGGTCATCCGGCCATTTGACGTAGGTGCCGTCTTCCAGGCCGATAGACAGGATCGCCGCCGCCGGGTGGGTCGCGCCATAGCGCGCGAAGCGCTCGATCACCGTTTGCGCTTCGGCGGGCATCGGTTGAGCGGGCGCGTCGGCGGGTTGGTAATTCTTCAGGGTGCCGACGGAGGTGTATACAGAATCGGTGGCCATCTGATCGACGTTCTGCAAAGTGCCGTCGAAGAACTGGCGGATATTGCCGTCGATCTGGCGAATCTCCCGAGTGCTGCCGTCGATGAATTGCTCCACCGCCTGGCTGCGCGTGTTCATGACCGAAATCACCGCCACCAGGCTGACCGGGATAAATGCGACCGAGACAAACGCCAGTACAAGCTTGTTCTTTATTTTCATCAAGATGACCATCAGCGTGGAGGGGCGGCCAAAGCGACTCGCGTTCGGGAAGAAGCGAGGCGATTTGCTATCACCGCTGTTTCGGCGTGGTCTGGGTAAATCTTTAGGGTTTTTTGTACACAATACAATCGGTGATTGTTCTGTATCCAATCAGTACACATCACGCAGGTAACGCTTCTGCTCGCTCAGCTGGCGCCAATAGTCCACGGCATGCTCCGGGTCCAGCCCGCCGTGGGTTTGTGCGATCTGGCGCAGTACCTGATCGACATCCTTGGCCATCTGGCGGGCGTCGCCGCAGATGTACACCCTGGCGCCGTCCTGCAGCCAGCGCCACAGCTCGGCGCCTTGTTCGCGCAGGCGGTCCTGCACGTAGACCTTTTGCGCCTGGTCGCGTGAGAACGCCAGGCTCAGGTGGGTGAGCAGACCGTCGCGCTGCAGGCCTTGCAGTTCGTCCTGGTAATAGAAGTCGCTGGCGGCGTGCTGCTCGCCGAAGAACAACCAGTTGCGGCCTTGATGCCCGAGGGCACGACGCTCCTGCAGGAACGCGCGAAACGGCGCCACGCCGGTGCCGGGGCCGATCATGATCATCGGCACATCGCCGTCGCTGGGCGTGCGGAAATGCTTGGACGGCTGCACGAACACCGGCACTTCACCGTCGCCGACGCGGTCGGCGAGAAAGGTCGAAGACACGCCTTTGCGTTTGCCATAGCGCACGGCCGCGACGGTCAGGTGCACCTCACCGGGGTGGGCCTTGGCGCTGGAGGCAATCGAATAGAGGCGCGGTTGCAGGCGCCGCAGCGTGCCCAGCAGTTCGGCGGCCGAGCACTCGATGGGGTAGGCCTGCAACACGTCCGCCAGTTGCCGACCCCATAGCCAGTCGTTCAGTTCGGCTTTGTGTTCGGGCCGCAGCAACTGCTCAAGGCCCGTGTCAGCGCTGCGCTCGGCAATAAACGCCAGGGTTTCGCTGCTGGGCCGGGCGATTTCAAAATGCTGAGTCAGCGCCTGTTGCAGAGAGACCTCGCCGAAGGTCTCGATATTGACGCTGGTCGATGCTTTAAGGCCGGTCAGCGCGAGCAGTTCGTGGACCAGTTCGGGGCAGTTACGCGGCCTTACGCCGAGGGCATCGCCGGCTTCATAGCTGAGGCCGGAGTCGGCCAGGTCCAGGGCGAACTGGCGGGTTTCCTTATGGCGGCTGTGCGGGTTGAGGTGGCGGTTGAGCAACAGGCGCGAGCCATACAGCTTGGTCTTGCCGGCGGGCGTGGCGACTGCCGGCGCTTTGGTCGGGTTGAGGCTGTGCTGCAGGCGCAGCAGCCAGGTATCGGCGCGGTCGTGGAATTGGGTATCGCAATCGACACGCTCCAACAGGCGCGTGGCGCCCAATTCCAGCAGGCGTTGGTCGAGGCGTTTGCCGTGGTTGCAGAACTGGTCATAGTTTGGATCGCCGAGGGCCAGTACGGCAAAACGCAGGGATTCCAGGCGCGTTTCGCTGCGGCTGAGGCTGTGCCAGAAACCTTCGCCGTTGTCCGGTGGGTCGCCGTCGCCGAAGGTGCTGCTGATCAGCGCCAGGTTCTGGGTGCTTGCCAGTCGGCTCGCCGGGAAATCCGCCATCGCGCTCAGCTCGACGCTGATACCGGCCTCGCGCAGGCGTTGGGCACAGCGCTCGGCCAATGCTTCGGCATTGCCGGTCTGGGATGCCCACAGCAAGGTCAAGGCAGGTGCGGCGGGCAGCGTGGTGACACCCGCCGCGTGCGCGCGACTGAACAGCCCGCCGAGTAAACCGTCGACCCATAGCCGCGCTTCGCCGGCCAGCGGCGCGTTCGGCGGCAACACCGGCACCTCCCCTGGCTGGCGTGCGCTGTCGGCGCGCAGGCCACTGATGAAACCGGCGAGGTAGGTGCGTTCGTTGTCGCTCAAGGGCGGCGGGGTGAGGGGCCGCAGGCCGGCGATTTCGGCGAAGGCGTCGATGCGCGACAGGGTGGATTGCTCTGCGCGAGCGGGAAGGTCGGTGGCCGCCTGGGGGGGCGTGTCGAGGAACTGATGGTCGATCAACTCGACGCGTGCCAGGCTGACCGCGCAGCACTTGAATTCCGGTTGCAACGAAATCGGGTCGACCGCGTCCGAAGTCACGGCATTGATCGCCAGGTGTTCGCCAAACACATCGTTCCAGTGGAACGGTGCAAAACAGTGGCCCGGTTGCACGCGGTCGCTGATCAATGCGGGTAACACCGCGCGCCCGCGCCGCGACAGCACTTGCACCGGTTGCCTGGCCCGGATGCCCAGGCGCGCGGCGTCGTCGGGATGGATCTCGACGAAGGGGCCGGGGTTGAGTTTGTTCAGCGTGGCGATCTTGCCGGTCTTGGTCAGGGTGTGCCATTGGTGCTGCACGCGGCCGGTGTTGAGCACGAATGGAAAGGTGTCGTCGGGCAGTTCCGCCGGGGGCATGTGCGGGCGCGCAAAGAACTGGGCTTTGCCGCCGGCGGTGGCGAAACGCAGCGCGCCGTGCTCGCGGTAGCGAATCGGGTTGCGCGGCGCCGACTCGGCCGTCGCCAGCGGCCATTGCAGCGGCGTCTCGCGCAGACGCCCATAGCTGGCGCCGCGCAGGTCGTAGCCGGTGGCGGGGTTGCAGGCGCGTTTGATTTCTTCGAACACCTCGCTGGCGTTCGCGTAGCTGAACGCTTCGGCATAGCCCATCGCACAGGCGACCCGGGCGATGATCCGCCAGTCGGCCAGGGCCTCGCCCGGCGGCTCCACGGCGTGTTGCATCAGGGTCAGGTTGCGCTCGGAGTTGATCATCACGCCTTCGGCTTCGGCCCACAACGCGCCGGGCAAGAGGATGTCGGCGTAGCGGTTGGTTTCGGTGTCGAGGAAGGCGTCCTGAGTGATGACCAGGTCAGCGGCCTGCAGCCCATCGATCACCGTTTGACGGTTGGGCACGCTGGCCACCGGGTTGGTGCAGATGATCCAGCAGGCTTTGATCTGCCCCGCGGCCATCTGCTCGAACATTGCCACGGTGCCGTCGCCGGCCTGGCGCGGCAGGCGGTCGGCGGGAATCTGCCAGAGGTCTTCGATAAAGGCGCGATCGGCCTCCACCAGCATCGAGCGCTGCCCGGGCAGGCCAGGGCCCATGTAGCCCATCTCACGCCCGCCCATGGCATTGGGTTGGCCGGTGAGGGAGAACGGGCCGCTGCCGGGACGGCAGATGGCGCCGGTGGCCAGGTGCAGGTTGCACAAGGCGTTGGTGTTCCAGGTGCCGTGGGTGCTCTGGTTGAGGCCCATGGTCCAGCAGCTCATCCACTCGGCAGCCTCGCCGATCCAGGTGGCGGCCTGGCGGATGTCGGCTTCGGCCAGGCCGGTGATGGCGGCGACCTGCTGCGGTGAGTAGTCCTCCAGGAACGCAGGCATGACCTCCCAACCCTCAGTGAAGGTGGCGATAAAGGCCGGATCGGTATGGCCGTTTTTCACCAACAGGTGCAGCAGGCCGTTGAGCAACGCAAGGTCGGTGCCGGGGTTGATCGGCAGGTGCAGGTGCGCCTTGTCGGCGGTGGCGCTGCGCCGTGGGTCGACCACGATCAGCTTAGCCCCGGCCTTGACCCGGTCCATCATGCGCAGGAACAGGATGGGGTGACAGTCGGCCATATTGGCGCCGATCACGAAGAACAGGTCGGCGCGGTCGAAGTCGTCGTAGGACCCCGGCGGCCCATCGGAACCCAGGGACAGCTTGTAGCCGCTGCCGGCGCTGGCCATGCACAGCCGCGAGTTGGATTCGATATGGCGGGTGCCGACAAAGCCCTTGGCTAACTTGTTGACCAGGTATTGGGCTTCCAGTGACATCTGCCCGGACACATAAAACGCCAATGCATCGGGGCCATGCCGCTCCAGCACGTTGCGCAGGCGCCCGGCGGTCCTGGCGATGGCTTCGTCCATGGCGATGCGCACCGGGTCGCGGTCGCGGGCCTGGCGCAGGTAGGCATTTTCCATGCGCCCGGACTCGGCGATGGCTTGCCCGCAGGTGCTGCCCTTGGTGCACAGGCGACCGGCATTGGTGGGGTGGTCGGGGTCGCCGATCACCTTGACCACCTTATTGTCTTCGACCTGCATGACGATGCCGCAGCCCACGCCACAATAGGGGCACACACTGCGTACGCGTTGGTTGGCCATTGATAACCCTCGAATCTTTTCTGCCCGGCAAAAAAAAGCGCCGCGTAACCCTCCGTTGGAACGGGGATTACACGGCGCCTTTGTCGTGGATGGGCAATCAGCGTTGACTGCTCTGTGGCGCTGTACCTAGCAAGCGGCGCGCCAGGTTGTTCAAGGTGCCGTACTGATGGTGGTGAGGGTGCTTGCCGCCGCCGCGCGAACTCGCGGGAGCAAGCGTCCTGTGCCCTTTTATGACGCGCTGCGCACCAGTTGGAGGCGTGTTCGGCAGGGGGGCGCGGGCGTGGAGGCTGTGGGTACGGGGTTGCGACAGGTTGGCACAGAGCCTGCAAGATCACCGGTAACCCACTTCGGTCAACGACGATCGACAACATGGGCAACAGCGGTGGAATCGGCGAAGTCGTCCGATGCCAACCGTATAAGAACAGGCAAAGACGCCTGGAACCGTAAGGTTTCAGGCGTTTTTTTTTGCTTTTTTCAAACCGTGATGAGTTTTGTCGGGTGCTGATATGAACGCCAATAACGCCAGTCTGAACCAGCTGCAAACCCTGATCGTCGTCGGCAATGGCATGGTCGGTCATCACTGCGTGGAGCAGTTGATCGAACGCGGCGCGCTGGATCACTACCAACTGCATGTGTTCAGCGAAGAGCCGATGCGCGCCTATGATCGCGTGCATTTATCCGAATACTTCACCGGCCGCGATGCCGAGTCGCTGGCGCTGTCCGACGCGGCGCTGTACCAGACGCCGGGCGTGACCCTGCACCTTGACGTGCAGGTGCTGGATATCGACCGCGCCCAGCGCCAGGTGGTCACCGCCCAAGGTCGCGTCACCTATGACAAGCTGGTGCTGGCCACCGGCTCATATCCCTTCGTACCCCCGATAGAGGGCGCCGAAGGTGACTCGCGCCTGGTGTACCGCACTCTGCAGGACCTCGACGCCATCCGTGCGGCCGCCGCCAATGCGCGGCGCGGTGTGGTGGTCGGCGGTGGGCTGCTCGGCCTGGAAGCGGCCAACGCCCTCAAAAGCCTGGGCCTGGAAGCCCATGTGGTGGAGTTCGCGCCGCGCCTGATGCCGGTGCAGCTGGATGACTTCGGCGGCCTGGCACTCAAGGCGCAGATCGAACGACTGGGCGTCGGCGTGCATTTGTCCCGTGCCACGCAGTCGATCAGCGTTGGCGAGCAGTATCGCTATCGCATGAATTTCGCCAACGACGAATTTCTGGAAACCGACCTTATCGTGTTTTCCGCCGGTATTCGCGCCCAGGACGCTCTGGCGCGCCAGGCGGGGCTTGAGATCGGCCCGCGCGGTGGGGTGGTGATCAACGACGAATGCCAGAGCTGCGATCCGCATATCTACGCAATCGGTGAGTGTGCCTCGTGGAACGGCAGCCTGTTCGGCCTGGTCGCGCCCGGCTACCAGATGGCCCGTGGCGTGGCGGCGTTGCTGTGCGGGCAGGGCGCCGAGCCGTTTGTGGGGGCGGACATGTCGACCAAACTCAAGTTGCTCGGCGTCGACGTCGGTTCCATCGGTGACGCCCACGCCCACACGCCGGGCGCGCGCAGCTATCAGTTTATCGACGAGGCCACCGCCAGCTACCGCCGTCTGGTGGTGGATGCCGCCGGCAGGCAGGTGATCGGCGCGGTGCTGGTGGGTGACAACAGCTACTACGACACGCTGCTGCAATACCTGCAGAACGGCATCGCCTTGCCGGCCGAACCCGCCAGCCTGATCCTGCCGTCCTCGGCCGGCGCACCAACCCTCGGCCCCGGCGCGTTGCCGGAATCGGCCACGGTGTGTTCGTGCCACAACGTCACCAAGGGCGCGATCTGCGCAGCCATCGACGGCGGCTGCGCCGACCTCGGCGTGCTCAAGGCGCAGACCAAGGCCTGCACCGGCTGCGGCGGGTGCGCCGGGTTGCTCAAGCAGGTGTTCGAACATGAACTGCTGGCCCGTGGCGTCAGTGTCGACAAGCGTTTGTGCGAGCACTTCGCCTATACCCGTAAGGAGCTGTATGCCCTGGTGCGTGTGGAAGGGGTGCTCAGCTTTGAAGCACTGCTGGCCAAGCACGGCCGTGGTCACATCGGCTGTGACGTGTGCAAACCGGCGGTGGGCTCGATCCTGGCCTCGTGCTGGAACCAGCCGATCATGGACCCGTCGCTGGTGCCGTTGCAGGACACCAACGACACCTTTATGGCCAATATGCAGAAGAACGGCACCTACTCGGTGGTGCCACGGATACCGGGCGGTGAGATCACTGCCGACAAGCTGATCGTGATCGGCGAGGTGGCGAAAAAATACAACCTCTATACCAAGATCACCGGCGGCCAGCGCATCGACCTGTTCGGCGCGCAACTGCACGAATTGCCGGACATCTGGGGCGAGCTGATCGCGGCCGGTTTCGAGACCGGGCATGCGTATGGCAAGTCCACGCGCACGGTCAAATCCTGCGTCGGCAGCACGTGGTGCCGTTATGGCGTGCAGGACAGCGTGAAAATGGCGCTGTTGATCGAGGACCGCTACAAGGGCCTGCGTTCGCCGCACAAACTCAAGTTCGCGGTGTCCGGTTGCACCCGCGAATGCGCCGAAGCCCAGAGCAAGGACGTGGGTGTGATTGCCACCGAAAAGGGCTGGAACCTTTATATCGCCGGCAACGGCGGCATGCGTCCACGGCATGCCGAACTGTTCGCCACCGACCTCGACGATGCTACGCTGATTCGCTACATCGATCGCTTCCTGATGTTCTACATCCGCACCGCCGACAAGCTGCAACGCACTTCGGTGTGGCGCGAAAGCCTGGAAGGCGGCCTGGATTTCCTCAAGGATGTGATCGTGCACGACAGCCTGGGCCTGGGCGCCGAACTGGAAGCGCAGATGCAACAGGTGGTCGACCGCTACGAATGCGAATGGGCCAACGCCCTCAAAGACCCGGAAAAACTCAAGCGCTTCCGCACCTTCGTCAACGACAAACGCCCGGACCCGGACATTCACTTCGTCCAGGAACGCGGCCAGCGTCGCCCGATCATGGCCGCCGAACTCAACCTGATTGCCGTCGCCGAGGAGATTGCCTGATGAGCCAGCCCAATACCTTACGTACACTCGCCAGCTGGAAAGCCGTTTGCAATGAAACCGACCTGGTGCGCAATTCCGGCGTGGTGGTGTGGCTGGACGGCGCACAGGTGGCGCTGTTCTACCTGCCCGACGCCGAAGCACAGACGCTCTACGCCATCGACAACCACGACCCGGAGTCCGGCGCCAATGTAATCGGCCGTGGCCTGGTGGGCAGCCTCAAGGGCGAGCTGGTGGTGGCCGCGCCGATCTACAAACAGCATTACCGCCTGCACGACGGCCAATGCCTGGAAACCCCGCGCCAGCGCCTGCGGGTGTGGCCGGTGCGGTTGAAGGGTGGGATGGTGGAGGTGCAAGTGTCTTGCTGAATCCTGACCTACACAGAGCACGATGCGGGAGCCTGCCCCGATAGGCACAGGTATCTAGACCTCTTCGATAGAACACAGAGCCTGAGCAATGTGAGGTTTTTGTGGTGAGCAGGCTTGCCCTGCGCTGGGCTGCGCAGCAGCCCCAAACCTGCCAGGCGTTTTTGCCTGGCACACCGCGGTGTCTGGGAACAGGGCCGCTTCGCGGCCCAGCGCGGGCGGTGCGACGATTCGACAAGCCCGCTTACCACAGGTTTATGTGTCAGCCTTTAAGTCCAGTATCTGTGAAGTTTCGACCACCTTGGCATAGTCCATCGCCAGGTTGCTCAACGACAGTGCATGCACATCCTCGGCCGGCCACAGGCGCCCGGATAAGTCGGTCTGGTCAAAGGTGTAGCAAGCGTCGGCGGCGACGATTACGTTAAAGCCCAGGTTGCCGCCGCTGCGGGCGGTGGCTTCGACGGAGTTGTTGGTGATCACGCCCGCGATAACCAACTGCCGAATGCCACGCTGGTGCAGCCAGCGTTCAAGGCCGGAGTGGATGAAGGCGTCCGGTATGTTTTTCTCCACCACATGCTCATGGGCCAACGGTTGCAGCGCCGGCTGGAATTCGCAGCCGGGCTGACCGGGCCGGAACACTGACGTCGGCGAGCGGGAGATATGCCGCACATGCACCACCGGACGCGCGCATTGGCGCCAGGCGACGAGCAATTGCTGCATATGCCGCTCGGCATCCGGGTTGTTGCGCCGCCCCAGGGTCGGCTGGTTCATGCCTTGCTGCATGTCGATAAGCAGCAAGGCTGCGTTGTCGGCTAACGGTTCCATGACACCTCCCTAGGCATAAGAAGCACGCAACATAACAGCCCGCCCGCGCGCCCACAGCAATTTGTTCGAAGCCTTCGCGGTTTGCCTTTACACTGCGGCCCCCGGATTTCAGCAAGGATGCTTTCCATGCGTTCGCTCGTCAGCGCAGTGTTTGTCTCAACGATGTTCGCGACCACGGCCATGGCCGAGCCCCGCTCGTTTTCGCTGAATGACCCCAGCGGCCGGTTTCTGCTGGAAGTGCTGTTTCCTGACGTGCCGCAAGACCTGCAGCAACTGGCGCCGGCGCTGGTCACCCTGCGCGATAAAACCACCCTGGCGATCCTCCAGCAACTGCGCACGCCTGCTGCCAGCGTGCCGCTCGACGGCGACGGCAAGACTCTGGACTGGCGCCTGGTCGGCGAAAATGGCGTGGTGTATTTCGCCGATATCAACCAGGACGGTCGCCAGGATCTGGCGATCCGTAACGGCGACGGCGCCGATGCGGGCTTTCAGTCGAACTACGACGTGTACCTGCAAGATCCGCAGCAGCCACGCTGGGTGTTCAATCGCCCACTCACCGACCTGGCGAACGAGACCTCCGGCGGCATGTTCTCGGTCAATCCCAAGGACGGCATCATCCATTCGCAAACCGACCGGGGCTGCTGCTGGACGCGCGCCAGCCGTTGGCAGATGCGCCACGGCGAGCTGGTGCGACTCAGCGCCTATACGCAGGAAGAAGTACCGGCAAGCGACGACGGCACCAGCATGCCCAAAGGCTACATGCTGCGCACCAGCGGCGAATGGAAGGACGGCCAGTGGCGTGAAACCCCGCGCCTGGAAGGGCCGGTCAATGAAGATCCGCAGATGCTCGCCGGCACTCTCAACGGCAAGATCCCGGTGCAACTTTGGTATCAGCAGCAAGGCGAGGTACTGATCGGCGAAGTGCGCTACACCAAAAGTGGCAGCGGCAAACCGATCAAACTGGTGGGCTCGATGGGCGACTATGAGGACAAACCCTTCGTTTACCTGCACGAATCGGCTGACGACGGTCATCAGACCGGCACCTGGCAGATCACCCGTGACAGCGTCGAACCCTTCGACTACCGCGGCGCCTGGGTCAGCAGCGGCAAGAAAGGTGCGTCGCAGTTGGCAGTGCAACTGCATGTCGAGGATCGCGAGCCGGAGTACCCCAAGTACGGCGACGTAGCCCGCGACCAGCGCAGTGGCCATTACCAGATGCGCGACGACTACCTGGGCCGCGACGGTGACCTGGACTTGAAGATCCTGCCCCAGCGCGATGCCCAGGGCCGCGAAGTGGCGCAATTCAGCGTGACCCTCCACGACACCGCCAGCGGAAAACCTATCGTCACCACGCAGCAGCGCGTGCCGATGGAAACCGAGAACCTGATCATCGTGCGTGCACCTTTGGCCAGCATAGGCACCGGGCCGTATCACATCCAACTGGTAAAAGATTTCGCGGTGATCAGGCACAACGCAGAGCCGGACTTTCCCGACTACCTGACCGGGATGTATCGCCGGCAGCCTTGATGCTGCCGCTGATGCACCTCGGTCACACCGTTGCTCGCGGCTTCAGCGATTGAACCGCTCAACCAACGCGTACTGGGTCGACGCTGTGTCGGTCAGTTCCCTGCTCAGGTCTGTCGATTGACGGGCCTGCATCGAGGTTTGGTCGGCCAGTTCGGCGATGGTGGTGATGTTGCGGCTGATCTCTTCGGCCACCGCGCTTTGTTCTTCGGTGGCGGCGGCGATCTGAGTGGTCATCTCGGTAATATGCGACACCGCCTCGCTGATCCCCGCCAGCGCCTGGTCTGCTTCGAGCACCCGCGCCACCCCTTCCTGCGCTTGGCGCTGACCGTTGTGCATGCTTTGCACCGCATTGCTGGAAGACGTTTGCAGTTGCGTAATCAACGCGTGGATCTGGGTCGTTGACTGCGAGGTACGCTGGGCCAGTTGACGAACCTCATCGGCCACCACCGCAAAGCCGCGACCTTGCTCACCGGCGCGGGCGGCTTCGATGGCGGCGTTGAGCGCCAGCAAGTTGGTCTGGTCTGCGATGCCTTTGATCACGTCGACCACGGTGCCGATTTCATCGCTGTCACGCGCCAGTTGCGCCACGGAGACGCCGGTCTCGCCGACTACCGCCGACAGCCGCTCGATGGCGTGACGGGTATCGCGCGCCACTTCGCGGCCGCGGCCGGTGAGCACGTTGGCTTGCTGGGTGGCGTCGGCGGTGCGTTGTACGTGACTGGCGACTTCCTGCGTCGTCGCGGCCATCTGGTTAACGGCAGCGGACACCTGTTCGGTCTCCACCCGTTGGCGGTCCAGGCCCCGGGCGCTGGCGCTGGCCAACTGGTCGGATTGCCCGGCCAGGGTGCTGAGTTGTTCAGCGCTGTCCTGCAGGCGGGTGAGGCAGGTTTTCAGGCGCGCGTTCTGGCTTTGGAACGCGGTTTCCAAACGTGCCTGCGGGCCGCGCGCGTCGCTGTACATCTGCGCGATCAACGCATCCGACGTGGAGGGCTCGACCCCTTGCAATAGGCGCAGCGTGCTGCCGTGGCGTGCTCTTGAGCAGAGCATGCCTATCGGCAACGCCACCGCTACAGCAACCGCGACGGCCACCGGTGCGCTGAGGAACAACCCGGCCAGGCTGCCGGCGATACCGCTGGCCGCATACGGCACGCCGTTCAACAGGCCGGCCAGCCACGCGTCCTGGCGCGGTACGCCGGTTTTGCCGTGGCTGATGCGTTGATAGAGGGTTTGGGCGCGGCGGATTTCATCGGCGGTGGGCTTGACCCGCACCGACTCGAAACCTACCACCCGACTGCCGTCGAAGATCGGCGTGACGTAGGCGTTGACCCAATAATGGTCGCCGTTCTTCGAGCGGTTTTTGACGATGCCCATCCAGGGCTGGCCTTGCTTGAGAGCATTCCACATGTGTTCGAACACGGCCGGTGGCACGTCGGGGTGGCGCACGATGTTCTGCGGGGCGCCGATCAGATCGTCGCGGTTGAAACCGCTGATCTCGACGAAAGCGTCGTTGCAGTAAGTGATCATCCCCTGCACGTCTGTAGCGGAGATGAGTTTCTGCTGCGGCGCGAGGGAAATCTCACGCTGTGTTACGGGCTGGTTGTTGCGCATTCGGACTACTCCCTGGTTGCGCCCAGTCCATCGGCGGCAAGTCACAAAAAGTTAATATTCATTTGGCAATTGATCCGCCGCTGGTCAAAAGCCTGAAACTTCCCGATGAAAAACCCCATAATGGCGGCCATTTTTGTTTAGCCCGTTATTCTGGTGTGCCCGCATGGAAATTAAGGTCAACTTTCTCGACAACCTCCGGCTTGAAGCCAAGTTCGATGACTTCACGGTGATTGCCGACCAGCCCATTCGCTATAAAGGCGATGGCTCGGCGCCGGGCCCCTTTGATTATTTCCTGGCATCGTCTGCGCTGTGCGCGGCGTATTTCGTGAAGCTGTACTGCCAGACACGCAATATCCCCACCGACAATATTCGTTTGTCGCAGAACAACATCGTCGACCCGGAAAACCGCTACAACCAGATTTTCAAGATCCAGGTCGAGTTGCCTGCGGACATTTCCGATAAGGACCGTCAAGGCATCCTGCGTTCCATCGACCGCTGCACCGTGAAGAAAGTGGTGCAGGCCGGGCCGCAATTCGTGATCGAAGAAGTCGACAACCTCGACGCCGACGCCCAGGCCTTGTTGATGCCCAGCGCGCTGTCCGACGGCGGAACCTATATCGCCGGTAAAGACCTGCCGCTGGAGCAGACCATCGCCAATATGTCCGGCATTCTGGCGGGCCTGGGCATGAAGATTGAAATCGCGTCGTGGCGCAATATCGTGCCGAACGTGTGGTCGCTGCATATCCGCGATGCGCACTCGCCGATGTGCTTCACCAATGGCAAGGGCGCGACCAAAGAGGGCGCCCTGGCGTCGGCGCTGGGTGAGTTCATCGAGCGGCTCAACTGCAACTTCTTTTACAACGATCAGTTCTGGGGCGAAGAGCTGGCCAACGCGCCGTTCGTGCATTACCCGGATGAGCGCTGGTTCCAGCCCGGTCCGAACGATGAACTGCCTACACACATCCTCGACGCCTATTGCCTGAAGGTCTACAACCGCGACGGCGAACTGCGTGGTTCGCACCTGTTCGACACCAACTCCGGCAACGAAGAGCGCGGCATCGTATCGCTGCCGTTCGTGCGCCGCTCGGATGGCGAGGTGGTGTATTTCCCGTCCAACCTGATCGAAAACCTCTACCTCAGTAACGGCATGAGTGCCGGCAACACCCTGGCCGAAGCCCAGGTGCAGTGCCTGTCGGAGATTTTCGAGCGGGCGGTGAAGCGCGAAATCATCGAAGGGGAATTCGCCCTGCCGGATGTGCCCGCCGAGGTGCTGGCCAAGTACCCGAACATCCTGGCCGGCATTCAAGGCCTGGAGGCCCAGGGGTTCCCTGTGCTGGTCAAGGATGCGTCGCTGGGCGGTGAATTCCCGGTGATGTGCGTGACCCTGATGAACCCGCGCACCGGCGGCGTGTTCGCCTCGTTCGGCGCGCACCCGAGCCTGGAAGTGGCGCTGGAGCGCAGCCTCACCGAACTGCTGCAGGGCCGCAGTTTCGAAGGCCTGAACGACCTGCCGCAGCCGACGTTCGAAGGCCAGGCAGTGACCGAGCCGAATAATTTCGTCGAGCACTTCATCGACTCCAGCGGCGTGGTGTCGTGGCGTTTCTTCAGTGCCCGGTCGGATTACGAATTTGTCGAATGGGACTTCTCCGGTCAGGGCGAAAACTCCAACGTCGAGGAAGCCGCAACGTTGTTCGGCATTCTCGATAGCATGGGTAAAGAGTCCTACATGGCGGTGTACGACCACCTTGGCGCCACGGCCTGTCGGATCCTGGTGCCGGACTACTCGGAAATCTACCCGGTGGAAGATCTGATCTGGGACAACACCAACAAGGCCCTGTTTTTCCGCGCCGATATCCTCAACCTGCACCGCCTGGACGACGCAGAGCTGGAGGCCTTGGTTGAGCGCCTGATCGAAAGCGAGCTGGACGATTACACCGACATCACCACCCTGATCGGCATCGAGTTCGACGACAACACCGCGTGGGGTCAACTCACCATCCTGGAGCTGAAACTGCTGATCTTCCTTGCCTTGCGCCAGTATGAAGAGGCCAAGGAGTGCGTGGAGATGTTCCTGCAGTACAACGACAACACCGCCGAGCGCGGGCTGTTCTACCAAGCGCTCAACGCCGTGCTGGAGATGGAACTGGACGACGACCTGGAACTGGCGGACTACGAGGCCAACTTCCGGCGCATGTTCGGCGATGAGCGCATGGATGCGGTGATCGGCTCGGTCGACGGCAGCGTGCGGTTCCATGGGTTGACCCCGACCAGCATGAAGCTCGAAGGACTGGACCGGCACTTGCGCTTGATCGACAGCTACAAGAAGCTGCACAGCGCGCGAGCGGCGGTGTCCATCCGATAAGCCTTTGGCGCAGTTTGCCCACCACAGAAAAAGACAGGCCCGCCGCAACGAGTGTGTCTTGTCCAATTCCCCTGCTTGCGCAGGGCTGCGCAGCGGCCCCAAAGCCAGGCGGTGGGGTTTACCTGAAAGTACGCGGTGGATCGGAGGGGGCCGCTGCGCAGCCCAGCGCGGGGCAAGCCCGCTCACCACAAAAGGACTGCTCACTAAAAAGGCCCGTTCATCACAAGAAACCGCTCACCACAGAGAGTGGTCGCACCGCGCTTCCCTGTGGTGAGCAAGCTTGCTTGCGCCGGGCTGCGCAGCGGCCCCAAAGCCAGGCGCTGGGGTTTACCTGAAAGTACGCGGTGGATGGGTGGGGGCCGCTGCGCAGCCCAGCGCGGGGCAAGCCCGCTCACCACAAAAGGACTGCTCACTAAAAAGGCCCGTTCAACACAAGAAACCGCTCACCACAGAGAGTGGTCGCACCGCGCTTCCCTGTGGTGAGCAAGCTTGCTTGCGCCGGGCTGCGCAGCGGCCCCAAAGCCAGGCGGTGGGGTTTACCTGAAAGTACGCGGTGGATGGGTGGGGGCCGCTGCGCAGCCCAGCGCGGGGCAAGCCCGCTCACCACAAAAGGACTGCTCACTAAAAAGGCCCGTTCAACACAAGAAACCGCTCACCACAGAGAGTGGTCGCACCGCGCTTCCCTATGGTGAGCAAGCTTGCTTGCGCTGGGCTGCGCAGCGGCCCCAAAACCAGACGCTGAAGTGTTACCTGTTATTCGAACTTATCGATGCGCGTATCGGCGTAGAAAAACTCGTTCTTGTCCGTGCTCGATTCGTAGAAGTAGGCGTAATCGCTCAGGTAGTACAGATGTTCGACGCGGTTGTACTTATCGTCATCGGTGCGGCATGACAAGGCCTTGGCGTTCCCCAGCAGGCTGGGGTTGAGTTCGCGGGCCGGCAATTGGCGTTCGACGACGCAGCGGTTGGTCTGCACCTTGTTATAGCTGCCCACCAGGCTGTTGAGTGTCGAGCGGGTGGTCTGGTAGACCACGGTTTCGCCGACGGGCAGGGCTTTCCAATTGCCGGTCAAGCTCAACTGCGTCAGGGTCGAGCTTTCGGCCATGCCGGTGCCGCCGTACGTTGTCTTCGATACCAGCGAGACCAGGTTGCGCCAGCTCACCGACTGGGACTCATAGCCGTCGCCGCGATGGACGATCTGCAGTTGGCCACTGGCCTTGTCCTGGCTGATGAAGTGCTCGCTGGTGCTGTTGGACGTCTTGCCTTTGAGGGTCGATGTGCCGGTGAAGTGCACGTACTTCAAGGTGCGCGCGGGCTTGTCCTGGTTGAACGGCGCAAGCGCGGCCAGCACCTGGGGCTGCACCGACGACAGGGCGATGATCGCCGGCGCTTTCAGGCGCGGCTTGAAGGGCGCCAGCTTGGCGATTTTTTCGGGGTTGGCGCACACCGTGTTGAACAGCAATACATAGTCGGCGTCGCTGCCGGCGATGGGTTGTGGCGTCGGGAAACTGTCGACGCGGCCATCGCTCACGCGGTTGCGCACGTCCAGGTCGTAGCCGGCCAGTTCCTTGTACGTGCCGCTGGCGCAGGACACCGCAAAGTGCTGGCGTTTTTGCGCATAAGGCGCGTCATAGGGCAGGTCATTGAGCACCGTCGGGTTATCGAAGGCGGCCCAGAAACGGGTTTCACCCTGCACGGTCTTGAGGCTGGCGGCGTCGAGCAGCACCCAGTTATCGCGCGCATCGGTCTGGACCAGGCGCCAGTCCGGTGCTGGCGTTTCGGCACAGGCACGCACGAATGTCTGGTTGGCGGCCAACGCGGTGTACAGCGTGTCAGACAGTTTGCGCGCCTCGGTATAGCGCCCGGCCTTGAGCGGGTACACGCGCTGGGAGCCATCGAGGTACAGCAGGTGCAATTGCCTGGTCGAGCACGCCGCCTCGAACTGCATGGTGCGCCGCACGCCGCCGGTGGAGTCGGGCATCAGCAGCTCGAAACTGAGCAGGTCGCCTTCGCGCACGATGCTGTTTTCCACCAGCGGTTGGGCCAGCGTGTCGGCGAGCATCTGCTCGACCTTGCCGGACTGGGTGACACAACCGGACAGGCTGGCGATGCCACCGGCAAGCAATACAGAAGTTAAAACGCGCACATGAGCCTCATTGAGTCCATTCGGGGATGCCAGGGTGACGGCCGCCGGAGGTTGATCTTTAGATTTTTTTGCCAAGCTGGGGACTGTTCACCGCCGCTTCGATGACGGCGATGTCGATCTTGCCCATGCCCATCATCGCGTCGAAGGCGCGCTTGGCGGTGGCGGCGTCGGGATGGGTAATCGCCTGGGTCAACGCCCGCGGCGTGATCTGCCATGACACGCCCCACTTGTCCTTGCACCAACCGCAGGCACTGGCCTGGCCGCCGTTGTCGATGATCGCGTGCCAGTAACGATCCGTCTCGGCCTGGTCGTCAGTGGCCACCTGGAACGAAAATGCTTCGGTCTGCGGGAATATCGGCCCGCCGTTCAAGCCCAGGCACGGCAGGCCCATTACGCGGAATTCCACCGTCAGCACGTCGCCCTGCTTACCTGACGGGTAGTTGCCGGGCGCTTTGTGCACGGCGTCCACGCTGCTGTTTGGAAAGGTCTTGGCGTAAAAGCGCGCGGCGTCTTCGGCCGTGCCGTCGTACCAGAGGCAGACGGTATTTTTGCTGGGCATGATCGGTCTCCGCCGTGAAGGGGTGGACACAGTCTAGACCACGCGCTTTACGCCCGGCGGGCCATCAGCAACACGGACGCCGCCGCCGACAACAACCCTGCACAGCAGCGATTGAACCAGCGCTTGCCACGCGGCTCGGCAAACCAGCGACGCATATGCAGGCCCATAAAGGCGTAGAGGCAGATAGCAATCCATTCCAGCACCAGGAACATCGCGCCGAGCACGGCGAATTGCGGCGTGACGGGCTGATCGGGCACTACGAATTGCGGCAGGAAGGCGGTGAAGATCAGGATGGCTTTGGGGTTGCCCGCCGCCACCAGAAACTCCTGACGCGCCAGCGCCCACACGCCGACTTTGGCGGTCGCGGAGCCGGCCGGCGCCTCGGGATTGGCGCGCCATAGCTGCACCGCCAGATACAACAGATACGCCGCGCCGAGCAGCTTGATCGCGTAGAACAGCAGCTCCGAGGTTTGCAGCACCACCGCCAGGCCGGCCGAGGCCAGGGCGATCATCCCGGCGAACGCCAACAGGCGGCCGACGCCGGCCAGGCACGAGGTGCGATAGCCATAGCGCGTCGCGTTGCTGACCGACAGCAGGTTGTTCGGGCCGGGCGCCATGTTCAGCGCAAAGCAGGCGGGGAGGAAGAGGGCGAGGGTGGCGAGGTCCATGGCGGCTCCGGGTGCGGGTGAGCGGGGAGCGTTCGAGCATAAGGTTGGGCGGGGCGGCGGGGCAATCTCTAGAGCTTCTCTCTGGCCAAAGTCAGTCGGATAAGTCATAGATGTTTACAGATCTTTAGTGAAGGTAAGACCTGCGAAAACGAGGTTGCTTTTGTCAGCAGGCTTGTTGTGGTGAGCGGGCTTGCCCCGCGCTGGGCCGCGAAGCGGCCCCAATCTGAGCAATGTGTTTTGCCTGGGGCACCGCGGCGCCTGTCTCGGGGGCCGCTTCGCAGCCCAGCGCAGGGCAAGCCTGCTCACCACAGGGTTAGGTGTCAGCCTTTCAGGACCCTAAGTGTCACGAGCTGAAACCCCTGCGCCTTCAGCCGAGCGTCGGAGGGCAGGGCTTTACGAATCATTAATGGGCTCCTACTGGCAAGCCTCTTACTATGAGGCCCGTTGATGACGCAATGGCGATGAACGTGTGCGCAAGTGCAATGCGCAATTTCAGGACTGTGACACTCCTATCAGTACTGCAACCTCCGCGTACTTATCACCCCATCCGGGAGGCGGTTCAGGGTATCGTGCCCCCAACTTAACGAAGAGACGCGACGATTCGATGAACAATAAGTGGGAGGGGGCTTGCCCCCGATGGTGGCCTGACAGCCGACCAGTCTCACGACTCAGCTGCATTCATTCAGGGAACCCCCTCACATGACGATGCTTGCCCGGCCTATCGATCCACCGCCAGAAAGCCTGATCCGTGACTGGTACGCGAACGCGCAGTTGCTTGACAGTTTTGTCGTGCCTATCGAGGCGGCTGACGTCTCCATCAATGACCTCGCCGTACGCGCCTTGGGTTCGCCGCCTGTGTGGTTCAAGGTGCTGATAGCGATCCGCGATGGTGTGATGGGGCCGTTGGGCGTACGGACCTCCGGCGAGGTGCGACGCGCGCATTCCGATAAAGCCCATATCGACTTTTTCCCGGTGCTTGAGCAAAGCGCTGACGAGATGGTGCTGGGGGAAAATGACAGCCACCTGGATTTTCGTCTTTCGCTGCTTCGACGGCGCGACGAGCAGGGTGAAGTCTTGATCGCCACGACGGCGGTGCACACCCACAATCGACTGGGGCGTGTCTACATTGTGCTGATTCGCCCGTTTCACAAGCTGGTGGTGCGGGCAACGCTGATGCGTTGCCGCCGTCAGCACTAGCGCCGGCGGTAGTGTCCGCCGGCGCGCGTTGCCTGGAACCTCAGAAGCTGTATTTGGCCGTCAGCATCATGTTGCGCGGGTTGCCGTAGGCGTCGCCGCCGTAGCTCGCCGAGTTGGCGATGGTGGAGTAATAGCGACGGTCGAAGATGTTGTTGGCGTTGACCTGCAGGTCGAGGTGGTCGTTGACCTTGTAGCCGGCCATCAGGTCGGTGACGGCGTAGGCGCCTTGTTGCAGGCGGTAGGTGCTGCCGTCGGCCAACGCGATGTCGTTGTACAGGCGGCTCTGCCAGGAGATGTTGCCGCCCACCCGCAGTTTTTCCAGTGGGCCCTGGAAGTTGTAGCGGGTGGTCAACTTGAACAGGTGTTCCGGGACGTCGGTATCGAACTGCTTGTTGACCAACTGCGGTTTGGCGTCGTCCTTGATGGTGTGGGTGCGTGCGTAGGTGTAGCCACCGCCGACCTGCCAGTTTTCGGTCAATGCGCCCTGCAGTTCGAAGTCGATACCCTGGCTGCGGATCTCGCCGGAGGCTTCGTAGCATGAGGCCTGCGGGCAGTTCGGTACCACCACCTGCACACCGCGGTTCTCCTGGTCGATGCGGAACAGCGCGACGCTGGCGTTCAACGCACCGCCCAGGTATTCGCCCTTGATGCCGACCTCATAGTTCTTGCCGACGATAGGCTTGAGCGGCGCGGCGCCGGTGTCCTTTTCTTTTTGCGGGGTGAAGATGTCGCTGTAGCTGACGTACACCGAGTGGTTATCGTCCAGCTCGTAGATCAGGCCGGCGTAGCGGGTGAGGTTGCGGGTGACGTGGTAGTCGCCGTCGCCATCGCGGTTATCGTAGTCGTACCAGTCCAGGCGCCCGCCGAGGATCAACTTCAACGGGTCGGCCAGGCTCAGGCGGGTGGTGACGTAGACGCTGTCCTGAGTGGTGACTTCGCGCTCGTTGTTGGTGTGCACGAAGTCCGGTTTGCCCGCCGTCAGCGGCCAGTTGGTGTCGTAGGGGCTGTAGTTGTGGGTGGTCATGTCGTAGATGCGCTTGCTCGCGCCGACCACCAGTTCATGGCTGCGCCCGAATGCCTGGAACGGGCCGCTGACGAAGGCGTCGACCCCGGCCTGGTTTTCATCGTACTTGGCCTGGTACACCGTGCGTGCCAGGGTGTTGTTGACCCAGCGCGACTGATACGAACCGGAGAACAATGCGTTTTGTTCGGCGTAGTTGGCGTTGACCTGCAGACTCCAGTCATTGGCCAGGCGCTGGCGCAGTTCGGCGAAGACTGTGTTGATTTCCTGATCCTTGTTTTCCCAATCGGTGCCGGGGTTGTAAGACCGCGACAGATCCAGGTGGTGGCCGTCCTGGCCGATCATCGAGGCGCCCCAGAAGTAGTTGGTCTTGTCCTTCTGATTGGAGAAACCCAGGGTCAGGGTGGTGTCTTCACTCAGATCGGCTTCGGTGACGGCGTAGAACAGACCATGACTGTTTTCGGCCTTGTCGATAAAGCTGTTGGCATCACGGTAGGACGTCACCACTCGGCCGCGCAGGGTGCCGCTGTCGTTGAGCGGGCTGGAGGCGTCGAGTTCACCGCGATAATCGTCCCAGCTGCCGGCGGCGCCGGTGAGGGTGACCTTCTGCTCATCCAGCGGGCGCTTGCGCACCATATTGATGGCGGCTGACGGGTTGCCCGCGCCAGTGACCAGGCCGGTGGCGCCGCGCACCACTTCGACGCGGTCGAACATCGCCAGGTTCGGCTGCGCGCCCACCGACGCACCGTTGTAGCCACTTGGGATACCGTCGTACATCAGGTTATCGATATCGAAGCCACGCGAGGTGTAGGACTGCCGACCAGGGCCGTTGGAGTAGTTCAGGAACAGGCCCGGCGTGGCGTTGACCACGTCGTTGATGCTGGTCATCGCCTGGTCGTCCATGCGCTGACGCGTCACCACGGTGACCGCCTGTGGGGTTTCGCGCAGGGTCAGCGGCAGCTTGGTCGCGGTCTTCATCGAGCCAGTGGTGTAGGACTGCGTGCCTTCGGTGGTTTCACCCAGTTGGCCTTCGCCGGAGATCTGCGTGGCGCCCAATTCCAGCGTGGCGGCCGGTGCCGGGGTGTCGGCGGCGACCGCCGCGTGTGGGGTGGCCAGGCACACCGCCAAGGTCATCAGACTGAGTGAAAAAACATTGCCGCCAGGTGATTGCACAGACATGAAACTGACTCTCCCGCGTGCCGTCCGTGGCTAATGATAAAGGTGTTGAGAATTATTCGCGTGAGTTTGGCAGATTGAGTCTGTAGGAAAAAGCCTTGGGACAGAATTAGTTAACGAATTTTTCACATCGCTGGATACTGCTTCTCCTGCAACCCACGGGAAAAGGGCGTCAGCCATTGGTGCTTCATCACAGGTGATCGGCGTCGATTACCGCCTTGGCAAATGCCTCGGGCGCTTCCTGCGGCAGGTTGTGGCCGATGCCGCCGTTGATCAGGCGGAACTGGTATTTGCCGGTAAAGCGTTTGGCGTAGTCCTCGGGCGCCGGGTGCGGAGCACCGTTGGCATCGCCTTCCAGGGTGATGGTAGGAACCTGGATAGCAGGGGCTTTGGCCAGTTGCTGTTCCAGGGGTTCGTAGTGGGCGTCGCCCTTCACCAGACCCAGGCGCCAGCGGTAGTTGAACAGGGTGATGGCCACGTGATCGGGGTTGTCCAGGCCTTTGGCACTGCGTTCGAAGGTGGCGTCGTCAAAGGCCCACTTCGGCGACGCGGTCTGCCAGATCAGCTTGGCGAAATCGTGAGTGTTCTTGCGATAACCGGCGGCGCCGCGCTCGGTGGCGAAGTAGAACTGATACCACCATTGCTGCTCAGCCTTGGGCGGCAGGGGGTTCTGGCCGGCGGCCTGGTTGCCGATCAGGTAGCCGCTGACCGAGACCAGCGCCTTGACGCGTTCGGGCCACAGCGCCGAGACGATATCCGCTGAGCGTGCGCCCCAGTCATAGCCGCCGAGCACCGCGCGCCGGATGTTCAGCGCGTCCATAAAGTCGATCACATCCCTGGCCAACGCCGCCGGTTGACCGTTGCGCGGGGTCGCGTCCGACAGAAACCGGGTGCCGCCGTAACCGCGGGCGTAGGGGACCAGTACGCGGTAACCCTTGGCCGCGAGCAATGGCGCGACCTGGGCATAGCTGTCGATATCGTAGGGCCAGCCATGCAGCAGGATTACGACCGGGCCGTCGGCAGGGCCGACCTCCGCGTAGGCCACATCCAGCAGGCCGGCCTTGATGTGCTTGAGCGCGCCCAGCCCGGATGACGGGGCGATTTGCATCGGTGTGTTCACCTCGGGCATTTCGGCCCGGGCCAGGCCGACCATGCCCAAGGGCAACAGCGCGAAGGCCAGGGCGAGTGGATGACGTATGAAGCGGCGTGTCGATGGATTGTGCATGGCGAGCCTCCTGCGGCGCGATGGATACCTGGCACCCAGTTGAACGCCGGGCTGTATCTGGCCTGTTTCGGAAAACTCGCCGGGTTAAAGGTTTTGTATCGCAGTGGGCGGTATACACACTGCGATACACAGGTTTGCTAGAACTCCATTCTCAGGCCCAGCGTGCCCTGGCGGCCATTAAACGTGTTGCTGTCCAGGTTCCGGCTGGAGCCCACCTCGCTGTAGACGCTGAGGCCCGTGGCGACCTTGAGCGTGGCGCCGGCGCTCAGCCCCAGGGTGGTGGACTTCTGTTCGGTGTCGATGTCGGTGACATCGTCGAACCGCACGGTGTTCTGGCCAGCGCGGGTGTGCCAGACGTTGGCCCGTGCATAGGGCTGCAACGGCATGCCGCTGACCTGATAGTCGCCGCGCAGGCGCACGCCCAGGCGCGTGGTGAGGCTGGTATCGGCGTCATAGGACACATCGGAGATGCCGTCGTTTTGCCGATCCAGCCGGGTCTTGCCGACGATGACCTGAGCCTGCGGTTCAACCACCCAGGTGTCGCTGATCGGCAGCGGCCAGCCGACTTCGGCCGAAGCGGTGAGGTTATGCCCACGGGTTTTCATCTTCACGCCACGGTCTGATTCGTTGTGACCGTCGAAGCGGGTGCCCATCAGCACCAGGTCGAGGTATGCCTGGTTGGCGCCGATCAACGTCCAGTAGAGGCCCAGGCTGTCACCGCGCAGGGTCGTCTTGCCCGTGTCCTGGTCCAGCCGGGCATCGCTGAACCCTTTGACGTTGCCTTTGAGGGTGCTGTGGCCGACAAAGAACCCCACGCGGTGCTGCAGGCCGTTGTCGAGCTGGCCTGCGTAGACATCGCTGCCTATCTGGAAGCCCGATACGGAACTTTTCAGCGACGGGCTGACGGTGCCGGCGAAGCCCTGGCGGCGGCTGTTGCCATACACACGGCCCCAGCCCGCCGGAAATGCGCCGGTCTGCTGTTGCTGGCTCTGGTCACCCATGCGTTCGTGGTAGGTACCCAGCATGTCCTGCACCATCTGCTGGGCGGCAGGGAACAGCACCGCGTACACCGACACTTCCGGCCGATAAATCGGCAGCGGCGTTATGCCGGGGTTGGGCGGCAGCGGCGGCCCCTCGGGGTCGGGAGTGGGCACGGGGGTGATGACCGGGTCGGTCGGTTTGGCCGGGACGGTCGAGCGCAGGTAGAAGTTTTCCGAGGTGCCGGCTGTGACGCCGCCCTTGAACAGGTAGTAGTCGTACGCACCGGCGGACACGGAATTGCCGAGCCTGAATGCGCTGGCCGCGCCACTGGCATTGTTGATGGCCTCGACCACCAGGATGCCGTTCTGCACGGTCTGTGCGCCGGCACCGTTCAGGTTCTTAATGTCGATCGGCGTAGTGCCCTGTATCGGGCCGCCGTTGACCACCAGTTTGTCACTGGCCGAACCGTCGGCGCCCAACACGCTTTGCAGCGCGAGCCGGCCGCCGTTGCCTTTGTAGGTGCCGCTGACGGTCAGTGAGTCGCTGGCGCGGGTATTGCCCGTCATGTCGATCAGGCCCTGGTTGTCCAGCGTCACTGGCTTACCGCCAAGGGAGTTGATGAAGCCCGTGCCGGTCAGGATTGCACTGGTCTTATCAATGGTCAGGGTGCCGGTGTTCGAGGCGCTGTCGCCCAGCACGAATTTACCCTCGAGGGTAAGCGTCGTCCCGTTGGTCAAATTCACGGTTTCCCAGTTCACGTACTGGCTTGGATTGTTGCTGACCTGGCTGTGATCGAAGATCAGCGTATCGTTGCCCAGGCCGCCGTCCAGCGTGGTTTTCGTCTCGTTGGTGAGGGGCAGGTTTTGCAACACCGCAATATCGTCATCCAAGCCAGCGTCCACGAGCTTCCCCAGCGTACCCCCGGACCAGAGGAACCTATCCTTGCCGGCGCTGAGCAGGACGCTCCCCCCGACCTTGCCGCCCAGGATTTCCACGATATCGTCGCCGCCGCTGACGCTGATATTGCCCACCACTTCTGCGTCGCCCGAAAGTCTGATCAAGTCTTTGCCGAAGCCGGTGATGAGGTTGCGCAGGATTTTGCCGCCGGACATAAGAAACGTATTGTCGTCGAGCCTCATATTCACGTTGCCGATGGTGCCTCCCGTCATGACGGCGTAATCGCCGGCGCTGAACTCATCGACAATCACACCGCCTGTCATCGTGAAGGTATCCAGGCCGTCACCCTGATCCACAAACTTGACTTCGCCGCTGCTCATGATGAAGTCGTCGATGCCCGATGCTTGGCTCAGTCCGCCAACGATTTTGGCGCCCGGGCCGTTGATCTCGGTCTTATCGTTGCCTGCGCCGAAGGTCACGGACCCTGCCACCTGGCCCGTGCCGCTCACCGTGAGGCTGTTATTGCCACCGGTGTCGATGAAGCCGGGAGTCGATCCGCTGTCACAGGTGGAAGTGTCATTGCCGGGGGTGTTGTTGATGCTGCATGCGCCATAAGAGGCCAATGGCGTCGCCGCCAGTGCAAGCAGGTGTAGCAGAAGAAGCATCCGTGTACGCATGATTCGTCCTCGCTGAAAGGCTCGGTTACTCCAGCACCCGTGGCAGGGGGTGCGGGCCAGACCATGACAACGCGTTGCGCGATACGGAGCAGGGAGTGCGGGTTACCTGTTCGAAAACACCGGCCAATGCAGGGAGTTGGCATGGCTTTCTCGACTGCACCTGAAGGGGTACAGCGCTTTTTCAACGGTAGTCAGCTTTGCAATCCCACGCTACTGTCAGAAATAACAGGTACAGACGAGCTTAGATCAATACGATTTCATACGGCTCGCGCATGCGCTCCAGCAGCACGTGGGCAAGGATCGGCGCCAGGCCGATCTCCGGATCGCCGGCCAGTTGGCTGGCATAAGCGTGTACCGCGTGAAGCTTGCGCGCCACGCTCCAGGTGTCGAGGCGAACTTTGCGCGCCCTCGGCCAAGGCACTGTCGCCGCCTGGCGGACCGGGCCGTGCCAGGCCCATACCGGCAATTCATACAGCCGTGCGCGTATCAGCTCGCAGGCCGTGGCCGTGGCGCGGCCGACGGCGTCGTGGTCACGGTTGCCATCGTTGCACCAGGTCGTGAACACCACGTCGCCAGGGTGCAGGTAGCGCGCGATGAATTGGCTCAGCTGCGGTTCGCGGCCCGCCAGCGCGTTGTCGCAGAAACCGCCGCGAATCCACTTCAGGCTGTGCAACGGCATGCCCAGGCGCCGCAGCGCTTCGGCGCTTTCCTGCGGGCGCACCACGCTCAGGCGGCTCGCCGGCCAGACCAGGGAGCCTGGGTGGCTGGCGCTGCCGTCGGTGATGGAGATCAGTTGCAGAGGGTGTTCCAGTTGACTGAACAGTTGCAGCAGGCCCCCGCATGCGAGCACTTCGTCGCCAGGGTGGGGCGCAACCACCACCACGCGCGCACCGGACGGTACCAGGGCGGTGGGGGCGACAAGGGGGATTTGCGCCAGTTGCGGCGCACTGTTCCAGATTTGGGCGGGGCCGCGACGGCCTTCGCTCAGCGAGGCAGGCTTCATGGGTGTCACATCCTTGTCGAGTGAGACGCGGTCGTACCCCGTTGACGGGACGACTCTCTTATAGTCACCACGGACTCCGCCGTGATGGGTGCATGGCAATTCAACCCTGAATTACCAGCAAGGCGTCCTCAGCATAGACAAGGATCCCGCGCTTTACCGTGGCGCCACGGCGTTTTTTTCAGCGCCGGCCAACAGACTTTTCAAGTAATCGCCAAAACCGCCCGTGGCTCGGGCTTCCAGGCGTGCGCTGGTGATCACCTGCGGACGATGGCTCCAGGCAATCGATGCGCCGCAGCGCTCCAGGTCACGCACCAGTTGCACATCTTCATGGCAGGCCAAGGGCTCAAAGCCACCGGCACGGATGTAGGCGTCGGCGCTCACGCCCAGGTTGGCGCCGTGGATATGCCGATGACCGTCACGCGCTTCGTAGCCCTGGTGGTAGCGGATCTGCGCGGCGGGGTCGAACCCTTCGCTCCAGCCGTCTACCGTGACGGTTCCGCACACCGCATCGGCTTCCAGCGCCAACTGTGCCACCAGCCAGTCCGGGGCCACGCGGCTGTCGGCATCGGTGCAGGCGATCCAGCGCGCGCCCAGGTCCAGCAGATGCCGCGCGCCGACGCCCCGGGCGTGCCCGACATTGCGTGCCTGAACTTCCAGGCACTGCACCGGGTAGGCCTGGACAATCGCGGCGCTGCCATCGCTGCAACTGTCGAGCATGACCAGGATCTGCACCGTTTCGCCCAGCAGATCGGGGTGACGGGCCGCTTTCAGCGCGGCGTCCAGGCACTCGGCCAACAGCGCTTGTTCGTTGTGCGCCGGAATCAGAATGCCGATCATCGCAGGCCCTCAAGGGTGGCGACCGAGGTGCCGTCGCGGCTCCACAGGTCAAGGAGAAAGTCGTGGTCGTGATGGCTGGCGATACGCGGCATGCCCAGCCGCGCTTCCAGCAGGGCATGCACCTGCTCGGCGGTTTGCGGGCAACCCTCGATGGGCGGGCGCCAGTGGCAGGCCAGGATCTGCCCATCGGCGCTCAGGCAGGCGAGGGCGCGCTCGATCAGGCGGCCCAGGTCGTCGGCGTCCAGGTAATAGCACAGCTCGCTGAGCACAATCAGCTCGTACTGGCCGGCAGGCCACTGCGCGGGCAATCGACTCTGGCGCACCTGTGCATGGGGGCAGCCCAACAGCCGCGTGCGCGCCAGAGCTACCGCCGCCGCCGCAGTGTCACAGCACAGCAGGCGATCGCAGCGCGCTGCCAGTTCAACGCTCAACTCGCCATTGGCGCAGCCGGGCTCGAAGATCGACGCGTAGCGTGGCTTGGTCAGCAGCGCCAGGGTCAGGGCGCGTTTACGCCGCTCGTACCAGCGCTGGCGAAAAGCCCAGGGGTCATCGTTTTCAGCGAACAATTGGTCGAAATAAGGTGTAGCCACACTCATACGAATACCACTTCAAAAGGTTGCAGCAGGCGCTCCACCACATACCGCGCCAGCACCGGCGGCAGGCCGATCTGCGGGTCGCCTTCCAGTTGGCTGGCGAATGCGTGGATGGCGTGGCGCTTGCGAGCCACCGCTTCACAGGTGAGGGGGATCTTGCGCGCACGATGCCACGGCACCATACGGTCCTCCGCGGTTGCCCAGTGCCAGGTCCACACCGGCAGTTCATACAGTCGCGCGCCAGTCGCTTCGGCGGCCCGCGCGCTGGCACGGCCGACGGCTTCGTGGTCGCAATGGCCGTCTTCGCGCCAAGTGGTGAACAGCACGTCGGTGGGTTTCACATAACGCTGAATAAACTCGGCCAACTCGTCCTCGCGCGCCGCCACTTGGCTGTCGCTGAACCCTGCGCGCAACCATTTGAGACTGTGCAGCGGCACGCCCAGGCGATGCAGGGCCTGCGCCGACTCCTGCGGGCGCACCACGCTCAGGCGCTCCACCGGCCAGCGCTGGGAACCGGGGTGGCTGGCACTGCCGTCGGTGACCGAAATCAATAGGATGGGCCGCTCCAGCGCCGCCAGGCCTTGCAACAGGCCGCCGCAGCCGAGCACTTCGTCATCGGGGTGGGGCGCGATAATCACCGCGCGATGCCCCTCGGGAACCAACGCTTCGACGCTGATGGTAGCCAGCGCCGCCATGCGCGGTGAGGTCTGCCAATGCTGCAGCGGCGTGCCCTGGCCGACGATAGGATTGGCTTTCATAGCTGCCACCTGCCTGTGGGTTGGGCGGCGACCCATTCGCCCAGGGCGGCCAGGTCGCGTTCGGCGTGGCTCTGACGGATGTAGACCGGCAGGTCGGCCATCAACTGCGCCACGTGTGGGTCCTGGCAGTACGGCCCGGCCCCCACGGCGCGGCCGACATGCCGCATCACCTGTTCGACGCTGTCTTCGATGCAGGCGCGTGCGCGCCGGGCCAATTCCCTGGCATCGGCGCCGGGCTCGCGGTCGATGCATTCGGCCGCCGCGCGCAATACACAGGCGGCGGCGTGCAACGCACTGTCCACCGCGCCCAAGTGCGCCAAGGCATGGGGCTCGGCGCGCCGGGCGCAGTGCTGTTGCAGCACCTGGCCCAGGCGTTGGGCCGCGCCGTACCAGCACGCCGCGATGCCGACTCCGCCTTGCCAGAAACCGGGGCGGGCAAGGTAGTCACCGGGACCGCCCACCGCCATAGCGCCGGCATTGTCGAAGATCACCTCGACACTGCCGGTGGCGGCCATGCCCACCGCGTGCCAGCCTTCATGGGTGACGCTTACGCCCGGTTGTTGCATAGGCACCGCCACCAATTGCTGGCGGCCTTGCTCATCCCAGGCGGTCAATAAACCATGACTGACCACCGCCGCGCCGGAGCACCAGGCTTTACGCCCGTGCACCCGCAAACGATGGCCGTCGTGTTGAACGTGCACCTTGGCCGTGGGCGGCTCGGCGGCCCATGTGCCCCAGGTACTTCCCCGGGGCGGTGACGGGCTGTCGAGTTCGGCCATGATTGCCAAGGCATCGGTGTGGCCTTCAAACAACTTGCACAGGCGCAAGTCGTGTCCGGCCACGACGGCCAGCGCCCTGAATCGCTCCAGGGTGCGGCCGCTGCCGGGCAGGGGCAGTTGATCCGCCCCCTGCGCCACCAGGGCGCTCAGCGCTGTGCCGAGCGCCTCAGTGTCCGCATAGCTGCGGTAGCCGTGAAGGCTTCCCTGCCAGGCCATTTCACACCTCGTCGTCGCGCTGCAATTCGAACAGCAGGAGTGAGCGGCCTGTCACGGCGTACTCGTGATCGAAGTCAAAGCGCTCTTGGGCCTTGATCGCCGTGTCGTTGGTGTCCAGCAGGCACGTCCAGAACTCGCCTTCGGGCACCGGTGGCAGACGGAAATTGACCATGTCGTGGTGGGCGTTGACCACCAGCAACAAGGTGGCGTCGGCACCGGCACGGCGAATCCCGGTTTCCTGAGCGCGGCCGTCCATCAGCATGCCCAGGCAACGGCCGTTGCTGTCCTGCCACTGCTCAGTGCTCATTTCGTTGCCGTCCGGCGCGAGCCAGGTGACGTCTTTCACGCCGATGTCTTCGTTGTAATCGCCCACCAGGAAGCGGCCACGACGCAGGATCGGGTAGGCCAGGCGCAGTTTGATCAAGCGCTTGACGAACTTGAGCAGGGCTTTGCCGTCGTCATCCAGGTCCCAGTTGACCCAGCCAATCTCACTGTCCTGGCAATAGGCGTTGTTATTTCCGTGCTGGGTGCGGGCGAATTCGTCACCGGCGACGATCATCGGCGTGCCTTGGGCCAGCAGCAGAGTGGCGAAAAAGTTACGCATCTGGCGCAGGCGCAGGGCGTTGATTTCCGGATCGTCGGTAGGGCCTTCGACACCGTGGTTCCAGGACAGATTGTTATTGCTGCCGTCCTGATTGTTTTCGTCGTTGGCTTCGTTGTGCTTATCGTTGTACGACACCAGGTCGTGCAAGGTGAAACCGTCGTGGGCGGTGATGAAGTTCACCGAGCTGTACGGCCGGCGCCCACGGTGGTTGAACATCTCGCCGGAGGCGGTCATGCGCCCGGCGAAGTCCGCCAGTTGGCCGTCATCGCCTTTCCAGAAAGCACGCACGGTGTCGCGGAAGCGGTCGTTCCATTCCACCCAGCCCGGCGGGAAGTTGCCCACCTGATAGCCGCCGGGGCCGCAGTCCCAGGGTTCGGCGATCATTTTCAGCTGGCGCAGGACCGGGTCCTGGCGGCAGGCCACAAGGAAACTGTGGCGCTCGTCGAAGCCGTCGCGATAACGCCCGAGGATGGTGGCCAGGTCAAAACGGAAACCGTCCACGTGCATTTCCGTGGCCCAGTAGCGCAGGGAGTCCGTGACCATTTGCAGCACGCACGGGTGGCTCAGGTCCAGGGTGTTGCCGGTGCCGGAGTCATTGATGTAGAAGCGCTTGTCATCGGGCATCAGGCGATAGTAAGAGGCGTTGTCGATGCCGCGCATGGACAGGGTCGGGCCTCGTTCATTGCCTTCGGCGGTGTGGTTGTAGACTACGTCCAGAATCACTTCCAGCTTCTGTTCGTGCAGATGGGCGACCATCTCCTTGAACTCGGCAATCTTGCCGCTGGCCAGGTAGCGCGGGTCCGGGGCGAAGAACGCGATGCTGTTATAGCCCCAGTAGTTGGTCATGCCTTTTTCCAGCAGGTGCTGGTCGTTGACAAAGGCATGCACCGGCAACAGTTCCACTGAGGAAACCCCTAACTGGCGAATGTGCTTGAGCACATCGTCTTCCATCAGGCCGGCGCAGGTGCCGCGCACCGATTCGCCTACGGACGGGTGACGCATGCTGATGCCGCGCAGGTGGGTTTCGTAAATGATCGTGCGATCCCACGGCACGCGCACCGGTTGGTCGTTGCCCCAGGTGTGGGCGGGGTCGATGACCTTGCACTTGGGCACGAATGGCGCGCTGTCGCGTTCGTCGAAGCTGAGGTCGTCATCGGGGTGGCCGATGGTGTAGCCGAACAGCGCTTCGGACCATTTGAGTTCGCCCACCAGTTGCTTGGCATAGGGGTCGATCAGCAATTTGTGATGGTTGAAACGGTGGCCGTTGGCTGGATCGTAAGGGCCGTATACGCGGTAGCCGTAAATCAGCCCGGGGTGGGCGTCGGGCAGGTAACCGTGGAAGATTTCATCGGTGTATTCCGGCAGCTCGATGCGCTCCAGTTCCACTTCACCGCTGTCGTCGAACAGGCACAGTTCGACCTTGGTGGCGTTGGCCGAGAACAGTGCAAAGTTGACGCCCAGGCCGTCCCACGTAGCGCCGAGGGGGAAGGGCAAACCTTCACGAATCCGCGACGGCTCATTGCCCGGCGTCGATGGGGTTTTATCCGGTTTGCTCATGGTGTTGCTCCTGGAAGGGGTCTTTTTTCGGGCCGAGTGCGGCCGTGCTGACAAAGTTTCAGCGAATACGGTAGAGAGTGAAGATGAACTCCCACCGACTGGGTCGGCAGGAGGGTCGGGCATCGATAGGCTGGTTAAGGCTTGGGCTTTTTCGCTGCCGCAGGTTTCTTTGCCGCGGGGGCGGCGGGCTTACTGGCGGCCGCGGCAGGCTTGGGTTTGGGCGCCGGCTTGGCGGTGGCCTTGGGCTTGGCCGCAGGCTTGGGTTTGCTGGGCGTCAAGGCTTCGGATTCGGCCAGCTTGCGCGCCATCTCCCAGTGACGCGCGTCCTCACCGTGGGGCTTGCCCTCGGACTCCCAGATCTGATGCGCCAATTCGCGGATGCGTTTGTCTTCAGTACTCATCGCAATGCTCCTCACAGAAAATATTCAGCTTTCTTGATCATCAGAATTAATAAAGACATTGACCGGGAATTCCCCCAGCGCAGTGCTGATCAACAGCTCCTTGTCTGGTGTGACTGCGCCTGTCTGAAAAAGTCCCTTCCAGTTTTGCGTTGACGCGGCGAACGGTAATTTCACCCGGGTATCGCCCCAAACCTGCGCAGGGATCAGCGGCTGCACACTGTTTTCAAGCAGCGCGTGGGACCAGCGTGGGACCAGCACCACCAGCTGTTTGCCCTGATGCTCGCGGCTGAACGCAACCACCCGTTCGGCATGCTGACCGACCACTTCCAGGGGCGTGTAGCTGCCCTGGCGGAACAGCTCCGGATGGGCATTGCGCAGGCCCAGCACCTGGCTGATCAGCGCCTGCTTGATAGGCCCTTCATGCCAGCTGGACAGCAGTTGATCGGTGCCCGGCGAGGCATTCAGCGCCTGTTGCCGTGCAGTGAAATCCACCGGGCGACGGTTGTCCGGGTCCACCAGGCTGAAGTCCCAGAACTCCGCGCCCTGGTACAGGTCCGGCACACCCGGCACGGTCATGCGAAGCAAGGTTTGCGCCAGGCTGTTCAAGGCGCCGGCCGGGGCGATCGCCTGGGCGGCGGCGCCAATCGCGGTGCGCAACGGCCGACCGGCATCGGTCAATAACAGGCGCGAGAGGAACGCCTCGACCGCTTGTTCATAGGCTTCGTTGGGCGCGCTCCAACTGCTTTGCAACTTGGCTTCGCGCAGGGCTTTCTGTTGCCACTGCCAGAGGCGTTGCTGGTAGGTCTCCAGCGATGCGCCTGGGTCCAGGTCCAGCGGCCAACTGCCCACCAGCACTTGGTAAAGAATCAGCTCATCACCGGCCGACGGCGCGCTGGCGTCATCGCGCAGCGGCGCGGCCAGGTTGCGCCACTCTTCAACTTGGGCCACGTACCACGGCGCGCATTCGCTCAGCACCGCCAGGCGCGCCCGGGTGTCTTCGCCGCGTTTGTGGTCGTGGGTCGCGGTGGCCAGCAGATTGTCCGGGAACGCCTGCAGGCGCTGCTGGTTGACCTGATGGAAGTCGGCCAGCGGCGCACTGAATTGCTCGGTACTGAAGCCCACATCGTTGCGCGACAGCAGCACCGCCGAGCGATAGAACGCGGTGTCTTCCACCGCCTTGGCGGCGGCCGGCGAAGTCAGTTGCTGGAAGCGAACGCAGGCATGCTTGAGGATCTTGCGTTCACGCCCCACGGGGCGGTTACGCCACGGCTGGCCACCGAGCCATTTTTCCAAATGATCGAGCACCGGCCAGTCGCCCTCGCTCAAGGTGCTGCGCGCGCCGTCCATGGCTTGCTGGAACACCTTGTCGTCTGCGGCGCTGCGGCCGCGAGCGCTGATGTAGGTGCGGTACACCGGGAAGTGCACGATCAACTCCTGCAACGCTCGGCGGATGGCGCCCAGGGTCAGGTCGCGGGTCATTACGTCGTCGCGCGCTACCTGCAGCAGCGCCTGGGCCACGCTTTCGAAATCGCCGCCCAGGGAGCCGTTCAGAATCTGCTGGCGCGCCAGGCGAGCCTCTTCGATAAAGGCCGAAGGCCGTTCACTCAGGCGCGTCCACTGCTCGGCCAGCGGCTCGAAGCCCTCGGGCTGGTGCTGCAGCAAGGACAGCTGGTTCATGAACTCGTAACCGGTGGTGCCGTCCACTTGCCAGTCTTCACGCAGGGTTTCGCCTTCGCCGAGGATCTTCTCGACAAAGATCGGCAGGTGCCGCTCGGGGGACAACGTGTCGACCCGACGCCGCAGCTTGCGGCAATAACCGCGTGGGTCGGCCAGGCCGTCGATATGGTCGATGCGCAGGCCGTCCACCAGGCCTTCGCTGATCAGTTCGAAAATCTTGCCGTGCGTGGCTTCGAACACCGCGCTGCGCTCCACGCGCAGGCCACCCAGCTCATTCACGTCGAAAAAGCGCCGCCAGTTGATATCGTCCGCCGCCGTGCGCCAGCTGGCAAGGCGATAGGCTTGCTGCTCCAACAATTGATGCAGGCGTTCAAAGCCTTCCGCCTGGCGCCCGTCGAACTGGGCCAAGCGCTGCTCGATGGCCGGCAGCACCTCGGTGGCCCGCTCGGCCAGGGCCTGTTTGAGCCACGCGGCTTCGGCGTAGGCATCGTCCTGGTAGGCGAGTGCGGCAAAACGGTCCGCCAGCGGTTTGAGCGGTTCGTCGGTGCCCAGAATCAGCGCGTAATCCCGTGGGCAGATCGGGAAGCGATGCTCGTAATGCTCGACGTAGAACGTTCCGTGGTCGGCATCGAAATGCAGCGTCAAGGTACCGCTCTGCAAGGCTTCGCCGTAGTCGCTGCCCAGGAACGGCATCAGCAATTGGCCTTTGAGCAGCGGGTCGGGAGAGTGCCACTGGATATCGAAGAACTCGCTGTAGGGGCTCAAGCGGCCCCATTCCAGCAGGTCCAGCCACCAAGGGTTGTCGGCGCCACCCACGGCCATGTGGTTAGAGACGATATCCAGGATCAGGCCCATGTCGTGCTCACGCAGGGCCGCGACCAGACGGCGCAGCGCGTCCTCACCGCCCAGTTCGGGGTTGACCCGCGTCGGGTCGACGACGTCGTAGCCGTGCATGGAACCGGCGCGCGCGCTGAGCAGTGGCGAGGCGTACAAATGGCTGATGCCCAGTTGGGCGAAATACGGCACCAGCGGTACCGCGTCGTCCAGGGTGAAACCTTTATGGAATTGCAGGCGCTGAGTGGCGCGCAGGGGCAGTGCTTTCATCGGTCACGCTCGTAGGCTTGGTTACGCGCGACGGCCAGCAGTTCCAGGCGGCGCGCGGCGCCGGCGTTGTCGAGCAGGCTTGCGGCCTCGCCCGGCAGGCGGCGGCGCCAATTGGGATGGGTGTCGGTGGTGCCGGGGAGATTGGCCTGTTCTTCAATACCCAGGGCATCCTCCAGGGGCAGCAGCACCAGCGGCGCACGGGTGTGGCCCAGGTAGCGCACGCTGGCGTCGATCATGTGGTCGGTCTCGTTGCGAATCTCATCGACAAAGTTCTGCGGGTCCTGGCTCAAGGCCTGGCGCAGCGCCTGGCGTTCGCGCAGGCGGTGTTCGCTCCATTGCTCCACGGTCGGCGCGTCGATCAGGCCAAGCTGGATATTCCAGTCGATGTCGCGGCTGTGCCACCAACCGTTGAGGGTCGGCAGGTCGTGGGTGCTGGTGGTGGCGAGGGCGTTGTCGGGCCAGTCGAGGATCGGCTTGAACTGGCCGTCATGGCCTTGCTCGAACAGCAGCACGCGCATACCGAGTATGGAACGGCCGATAAGTTTTTCGCGCAGCCCGTCGGGCACCGTGCCGAGGTCTTCACCGAGCACAATGGCCTGGTGACGGTGGGACTCCAGCGCCAGCAGGCGCAGCATGTCGTCCACCGGGTAATACAAGTACGCGCCTTCCTTGGGCGAGGCGTCCATGGGGATCACCCACAGGCGTTGCAAGCCCATCACGTGATCGATGCGCAGCCCGCCGGCATGGGCGAAGTTGGCGCGCAGCATCTCGATAAAGGCGCGAAAACCGTGGCGCTTGAGGCCTTCGGGCGAAAACGCGGAAATGCCCCAGCCCTGGCCGGCACGGTTAAGAATGTCGGGAGGGGCGCCCACGGTGAGGTCGGCGAGCAATTCGTCCTGGCGACTCCAGGCCTGGCTGCCGCCGCCGTCGGCGCCCACTGCCAGATCGGCAATCAAGCCGACACCCATGCCGCTGCCACGCGCGGCCTGTTGAGCGCGCTCCAGGCAACGTGCAATCAGCCACTGGGTGAACGCGTAGTAGCCAATCTCGTCGCGGTGCTCGTCGGCGAATGCCGCCAGCGCCGGGCTTTGCGGGGTACGCCAGTCCTGCGGCCAGTGGCGCCAGTCCAGGCTTTCACCGGCGGCGGCGCGCATGGCCTGGACCGCTTCGAAGCGGCAATGGTTTTCCAGCGCCTCGCCACCGGCCTGGCGAAAGCTCAGGAAGTCGGCGTGCTGCGGGTGGTGACCGTGGCGGAAATCTTCATACAGCGCACGTAGCAGGCGCTGCTTGGCCTGGGCGGCGGCGGGCCAGTCGATCAGGTCGAGCTGTTCGAGATCGTGCAGCTCATCGGCAATACCCAGGGCCTCGATGGCATTGCGCACTTCGCGCTCGCCCAGAATACAGGCGGGCGAGGCGTACAGGCTGTTGAGAAACAGTCTGCTCGATGGCGAGTAGGGGCTGTAGCGTTGCGGGTCGGCGCTGAACATCGCATGCATCGGGCTGATGGCCAGGGCATCGGCGCCCCGCTCGGCGGCTGAGCGGGCCAGGTGTTCGAGGGCCAGAGTGTCACCGAAACCGCCATCGTTGAGACGCCGCAGGCCGTAGAGCTGCGCGCTGATGCCCCAGGCGCGGGCGGGGCGGCTGTCCACCGCTTCGGCCACGCTGTAGCAGTGGGCGGGGGCGACGGCCAGGGTGAAGCTCTGGTCGTTGATTTGCACCTGGTGGTAGCCCAAGGCAACGACGCCGGGCAACACCGCATCGCTATCCAGGCGCAGTTCCAGGGTTTCGCCTTGTTCCAGGTGGACGCGACACAGGGTGTCCGGCTCGAAATACCGTGCCAGGTCGAGGCCGTCGCCGCTGTCGACAGTCAGCAATGGCGGCAGGTGTTTGTCTTGCTGTGCCTGCTCCAGCTCATGCAGGCTGGCGTCGATCTCGGCGTCGTTATCGGCCGGATGACCAAGGCCTTTGAGCACCGCGCGCAGGGCGTCGGGTTGTACGCGTTGCGGGCGGCCGTTGGCGTCGATCCAATCGACGGCCAGGCCCGCGCGGCTGGCGAGGATTTCCAGTTTCGCTTCGCTCAAGGGTGTTCTCCAGCAGGGGATAGGGTCACGCGTGCGCTGTACGGCGGCAGTTGCGCGCCGTGATTGGCCGGCGTTTGGAACAGCACGTGCGGCGACGCAGGATGTGGCAACGCCGTGGCACTCAGGTTCAAGTCAATGTGCAGCACGCTGCCGTTACCCAGGCGCCAGCGTGCGCTCACGGCGCTATCGCCGAGTACGCTGGCGCCGAGCGCCACACTGCCGGGCAGGTGGGGCACGATGTGGCGGCGGCGCAGGCTCAGCAGCTCGCGGTAAAGCTGCAGGTGCGCCGCATCCGGCAGGGTCGGCTTGGACTGTTCAAAGGTCGACAGCGCATTGGGATCGGGGATGCGTTCACGTCGCTCGGGGTCGTGGAACGCGGCGAAGTCGGCGAATTCATTGCGCCGGCCTTCGCGCACGGCCTCGGCCAGCTCGCCATGGTGATCGGTGAAGAACAGAAACGGCTCGGGCGCATTGGCCTCGTCGCCCATGAACATCAACGGAATCATCGGCGACAGCAACAGCAGGGCTGTTGCGGCTTCAAGCGCTTGAGGCGAGCACAGCTGGTGCAGGCGCTCGCCGAGGGCGCGATTGCCGATCTGGTCATGGTTCTGCAGGAACGCGACAAAAGCGCTCGGTGGCAGATGCGCGCTCGGCTCTCCACGGGTGTGCCCGTGGCGGGTGGTGTCGCCCTGATAGATAAACCCTTCGCCCAGGCACCGCGCCAGCTTGGCGGTGGGGTCCTCGGCAAAGTCGCTGTAGTAGGCGTCGGTTTCGCCGGTGAGCAGCACATGCAGCACGTTGTGGAAATCGTCGTTCCACTGCGCATCGAAATCATGCTTGAGCAGGCTGGCCTGGTTCAGTTCGTTTTCCAGCATCAGCCAAACATGGCGCCCGCTGTCGACCTGCTGGCGTACGCGCTGGGCCAGTTCCTGCAGGAAACCGGGGTTGTCGATCGCGTGCACCGCGTCCAGGCGCAGGCCGTCGAAACGGTATTCGAGCAGCCACATCAGGGCGTTGTCGAGGAAGAAATCGCGCACTTCGCGGCGCTCGAAATCAATGCCCGCGCCCCAAGGGGTGTGCACGTCTTCCTGGAAGAAGCTCGCGGCATATTGGCCCAGGTAATTACCGTCGGGGCCGAAGTGGTTGTAGACCACGTCAAGAATGACCGCCAGGCCGTGTTCATGGGCGCTGTCGATCAAGTGCTTGAGCTGTTCGGGGGTGCCGTACGAGGTGTGCGGGGCATACGGCAGTACGCCGTCGTAACCCCAATTGCGTTCGCCGGGAAACTGCGCCAGGGGCATCAGTTCAATGGCGGTTACGCCCAGCTCGGCCAGGCGCGGCAGGTGTTGCTCAACAGCAGCGTAGCCACCCAGTGCGCCGACGTGCAGTTCGTAGATGACTGCCTCGTGCCAGGGCCGGCCTTGCCAGTTAGACTGACGCCAGTGGTAGGCGAGCGGGTCGACCACCAGGCTCCAGCCGTGAACGTCCGAGGCCTGGGCCCGGGACGCTGGATCGGGAACATCCCGTTCGCCGTCGATATTGAAGCGGTAGCGCGTGCCCGCCGGGCACTTGATTTCCACTTCGAACCAGCCATCCGCCTGCGACAGCATGGGGATGGATTTGCCGTCTTCCAATTCAACGCTGACATAAAACGCGTCTGGCGCCCACAAGGCGAAACGCGTGTGTTGCGCGTCCAGCATAATTGCGCCGTGGGGCCAGGTTTCCAGAGTCCGTAAAGGCATCTATAGAGACCTCCCTTGATTATTTGACTGATTTCCCCAGGGCCTTGGCCACCAGTTGTTCGTAGAGTTCCGCGTAGGGTTCGACTGCCTGGGTCCAGTTGAATGGCTGGGTCATGGCGCGGCAGCGCATGGCATTGAGCAGGCCAGGGAAGGCGAACACATTGAAAGCGCGGGTGAGGGCGGCTTTGTAGCTGTCCACCGTGGATTCGTTGAACAGGAACCCGGTCACGCCGTCTTCGATGGTGTCGGCCAAGCCGCCGGTGTTGCGTGCCACCGGCAGTGAGCCGAAACGCTGAGCGTACATCTGGCTCAAACCGCAAGGCTCGTAGCGCGACGGCATCAGCAGGAAATCGCTGCCGGCGAACATGCGCCGGGCGTCGGTCTCGTTGAAGCCGATACGCACGCCGATCTGACCGGGGAAGCGCAGGGCCAGCTCGCGCATGGCCTGTTCTTCTTCCGGTTCGCCGCGACCGATAATGGCGATCTGGCCGCCGTTCTCGACGATAAAGCTGGCGACCGCTTCGGTGAGGTCCAGGCCTTTCTGGTAGACCAGACGCGATACGACGGCAAACAGCGGGCCGGTAGAGTCGTGCAGGCCGAACAGGTTACGCACGTGCGCGGCATTGATGGCCTTGCCTTCCCAGTCACCGATGTTGAAGTTGTGCGTCAGGTGGGTGTCGGTGGAGGTTTCCCAGCTTTCGTCAATGCCGTTGGGAATACCGCTGAGCAAGCCTTGCTGGGTCTTGGCGGCGAGGAAGCCGTCGAGGCCGCAGCCGAATTCGGGGGTGGTGATTTCCTGGGCATAGGTGGCGCTGACCGTCGTGATATGGCTGGAATACGCCATGCCGGCCTTGAGGAACGACATCTTGCCGTAAAACTCCATGCCTTCCTGCTGCAGCGCGTGCGGCGGAATACCCAGCTCCGGGGTGGACGCCAGACTCACCACGCCCTGATAGGCCAGGTTGTGAATGGTGAACAGCGTCGGCGTGCGTGACCCACGCCAGTGCATGTACGCCGGTGCCAGGCCAGCGGGCCAGTCATGGGCGTGCACCAGGTCCGGGCACCAGTGGATCTGCGCCAGGTTGGCGGCGATATCGGCGGCGGCCAGGCCCAGGCGGGCGAAGCGGATATGGTTGTCCGGCCAGTCGCGACCGTTATTGGCGCCGTAGGGTGTGCCTTCGCGCTCGTACAGCTCGGGGCAGATCAAAACGTAGATGACCAGGCCGTCCTTGAGATCCATGCGCCCGATCTTGCAGGGCGGCAACGCCGCATGGCCGCCCAGTTCGCCGATGATGTGGATCGGGTTGTCGCTTTCCATCACTTGCGGGTAACCGGGAATCAGCACGCGTACATCATGCAGATGCGCCATGGCGCGGGGCAGGGCGGCGGACACGTCGCCCAGGCCGCCGGTCTTCACCAGGTCGGCGAACTCCGAAGTGACAAACAGCACTTTCTTGCGATTGGGGTTGTAACTGGACACCGGCCGCACCGTGTTGAGGTCGACCAAAGAGGTCGACCCGCCAACTGGCTGACTAACACGCTCTCCCTGAATATTTACTGCGGCACTGATCATGATTCTCTCCACGTGTTGGTCGGCTAATGGCCCGCTGCCATTAGCTACGGTGACCGCATCCTGCGGTCAGGCGCACAAGCGCATGACAACCTGGCAAGGCCTATGCCAGTTGCACGGTTAGCAATAAAAAGTTGGATAGACGGCGCTGGCGTGAACAGCTCAGGCGCGCCTTACCCTAAACCTGACCAACAGCAGAGTTGGAAAGTTTAGAATTTTTTCGCGGGGTTTTTGTTTTGGAAGGGACCCATCGGTCACCAGTCTAGGACAGATCCCAGAGCCCGTAGGGTTTATACGAGATTTTTGTAGGACAAAAATCTTGTAACCTTATGCGATGCGGGTAAACCGGGGGCGGTAGTGGCGTTTGGCCTGTTTGCTCGCGGGATTGCACTGCATTGGAAAGCGCAGCGCTCCCAAAGGGTGCGTTCGATGCATGAGTCGGTTTGCGTGTGCTTATTTGGGGCTGCTGCGCAGCCCAGCGCGGGAGGTGCGACGATTCGACAAGCCAGGCCCGCCCATTTAGCCCAGCACCCTAACCGGAGCGCCACGGGACCAGGCCTGAATATCTTCGATCATTTGTGCATAAAACTGCCGATAGTTCTGCTCGCTCACGTAGCCCACGTGGGGCGTGGCCAGCACGTTGGGCAACTGACGAAACGGGTGGTCGGCGGGCAATGGCTCCTGGCTGTAGACATCCAGCGCCGCGCCGGCCAGTTGGCCGCTTTGCAGGGCCTGCACCAGCGCCTGTTCATCCACGATCGGCCCGCGGGCGGTGTTCACCAGCCGCGCGCTGGGTTTCATCCACGCCAATGCCTGGGCGTCCACCAGGCCACGGCTGCGCTCGCTGAGCACCAGGTGGATGCTCACAATGTCGGCCTGTTCAAACAATTGCTGTTTGCTGACCCACGTCACACCCGCAGCGGCGGCGCGCTCCGGCGTGAGGTTCTGGCTCCAGGCGATGACGCGCATGCCGAATGCCTGCCCGAATGCCGCGACCTTCTGGCCGATGCTGCCCAGCCCGAGGATGCCCAGGGTCTTGCCATGCAGGTCGCCGCCCAGGCCGAGCTGCCAGCCGCCGGCGCGCAACGAGTTGGCTTCGGCCAGCAGGTTGCGGGTGCTGGCCATGATCAGCGCCCAGGTCAGTTCCGGTGCGGCGTGTTTGTAGCTGTCGGTCCCGCACACCTGGATGCCCAGTGCCGTGGCGGCGGGCAGGTCGATGGCGGCATTGCGCATGCCGCCGGTCACCAGCAGCTTGAGCCGCGGCAGCCCCCGCAGCAGGGCCTGATCGAAGACGGTGCGCTCGCGCATCACACAAATGACCTCGAAGCCCTGCAAACGCTCGATCAGGGTGGCGGTGTCGGCCGGATAGTCGTGCAAAAAGTGCACGTGGCCGATGGCCTCCAGTACTGACCAATCCACCACACCACCGGCAACCCTTTGCCAATCATCAATGACTGCGATCTGTACCGACATTTACACGCGCCTCTTCAAGGGAAGGGTTAAAGGGTATTCAAGCCCTGCAGCAAGGCCTGGTGAAAGCGCGCCGGCTCTTCCATCTGCGGCGCGTGCCCCAGGCCCGGGAATTCCACCAGGGTTGCATGGGGGATCAGCTTGGCGGCCTGCTTGCCCAGGACCGCGTAGTTGCCGAGCGTTGCCTTGACCTGCGGCGGCGCGATGCCTTTGTTGATCGCGGTGGTGTCGGCCGTGCCGATCAGCAGCAGCGTCGGCACCTGCAGATTCTTGAACTCGTAGTACACCGGCTGGGTGAAGATCATGTCGTAAATCAGCGCCGAGTTCCATGCGACCTGTTTATGCCCGGGGCCATCGCTCAAGCCGGCGTACATATCCACCCAACGCTCGTATTCCGGCTTCCACCGTCCGACGTAGTAAGTGTCGAGCTGGTATTTACGAATGCCCTCGGCGTTGACGTTGAGCTCGCGCTCATACCACTGGTCGACGCTGAGCGTGGGCACGCCCAGGGCTTTCCAATCCTCCAGACCGATGGGGTTGACCATGGCCAGTTGTTCGGTCTGCTTGGGGTACATCAGCGCGTAGCGGGTGGCGAGCATGCCGCCGGTGGAGTGGCCGAGGAGCGTGGCCTTTTGAATGCCGAGCTTTTCCAGCAATTGGTGAGTGTTCAGGGCCAATTGCTGGAAGCTGTACTGGTAGCTGTCGGGCTTGCTGGAGGTGCAAAAGCCAATCTGGTCCGGGGCGATAACGCGATAACCGGCGTCGCTGAGGGCCTTGATCGTGCCTTCCCAAGTGGCCGCGCAGAAGTTCTTGCCATGCAGCAGCACGACGCTGCGCCCGTTGGCTTTGCCTCTGGCCGGCACGTCCATGTAGCCCATCTGCAGGGTCTTGCCCTGGGACTGGAAGTTGAAACGTTCGATAGGATACGGGTATTCAAAACCCTGCAGCTCAGGGCCGTAGGTGGCGGCAAACGCCGTTGTCGCAGTGGCCGTCAACAGGCCGGCGACGCAGAATTCACGAAATAAACGCATGGACGGGCTCCGAAAAAGGGTGTCCGGATGCTGTTGGCGCACGATTAAGTGGGAATTAACAGCCACTGCCGGGTCACGGCCGCCAACACGCCATAACGCGCGCTTTTGGCCAGCGTCACCAGCAGCAGAAAACGCCACAAAGGTTCACGCATGACTCCAGCCACCAGGGTCAGCGGGTCGCCGATGATCGGCACCCAACTGAGCAACAGTGTCCAATGTCCCCAGCGTGCGTAATGTTTACCGGCTGTGTCCAGCTGCCGCGGATTGACCGGGAACCAGCGCCGCTGCTTGAAATGTTCTACCCAACGGCCCAGCCACCAGTTGACCAGCGAACCGAGCACATTGCCCAGGGTGGCGATGCCCAGCAGCAACCACAGGTTGTAATGCTCGCTGAGCAGCAACCCCACCAGCACGGCTTCCGACTGCAATGGCAATAGGGTTGCGGCGCCGAATGCCGCGAAGAACAGCCCCAGGTAACCCATCGACACCGATCAGTGTGCCGGGTAGTCGGCCACCACTGCATCGTTGCCGTCGCGGCTCACGCCAATGACCTGATAGGCATCGGCGTGGCCATCCATTTCCATGCCCGGTGAACCCATGGGCATGCCCGGCGCGGCAATGCCCAGCAGATCGTCGCGCTTGCGCAATGCCAGCACTTGCTCGGCAGGCACGTGGCCTTCAACGAACTTGCCGTCGATCACGGCGGTGTGGCACGAACGCAGGCGCGGCGCCACGCCCAGGCGCTGCTTGACGGCGCTCATATCGGCTTCGACATGGTCATTAACCTTGAAACCGTTGCTCTCCAGGTGGCTGATCCATTTTTTGCAGCAACCGCAGTTGGCGTCGCGGTGCACGTCGATGGGGATCAGGTCGGCGGCCTGGGCCAGGGGGGTGGCCAACAGGGCGCTCAGCAGCAACAGGCGCAATGGTTTTTTCATGGGGGCTCTCGCAGGAGGTGCACTGGAATGGCGGCGATCATGACGACGTCCTCGCCGGCAAGCCAGTGCCCGCAGCCGGTTGGCTGCGCTGAGATGTTTCAAATTATTCCGAAGCTGGTTGTTCCAGATGCTGCTTGAGGCGGTCCAGGGCCACGTCCGAGAGTTCGATCATGCGGTCATGCAAGCTCACCAACTGCAACTCGGTTTCATAGCTCAGCACCCGCTTGAACAGCGTGCCGTCGCGAAAGGGCTGCAGGAAAAAATGAATCGAACCGTCCACGGCCAGGGAGGTGAAGACGCTCTTGAACTCCTCGCAAGGCCGGGCAATTTGTACGCGGTAGCTCATGGGAACGCGTACGCCAAGCAGGTCGATCATCTCGGTAAAACGCGCGCCGACTCCCAGAGAGCCGGTGGTGCCGGTCTCTGCGCCGAGGGAGGTGGGATGCCATTCGTGCCAGCGGTCGGGCTGGGTGACGTAGGCGTAGACGGCCTCGACGGAGGCCCGGATAAAGCGTTCCTGACTGATCCGCTCCAAGCGGACCGACTGCTCGACAGCGCGCATGACACACCTCCTGTGTGGCGGGAAGAAGCATCTTGAACTGTCAGAATAGTCTGACTCCCGCGCTTTGCACGGGAGTGTTCAGGACAGGATCAACGCACTTTGAAACGGCTCATCAGGCTGATGACTCGACCATTGGCCTCCAGCAGGCTCTGGGTGTTGTTTTCGGTGGCATGGCCGCTCTGCACCAAGGCCTCAACCATTTGTCGGATCTGCACCATGCTGCGGTTGATCTCTTCGGTCACCGCGCTTTGCTGCTCGGCGGCCGTGGCGATCTGGGTGCTGAGGTTGTTGATGTGGCTGACCGAGCCGGCCATCTCATCCAGTCCGGTGTTAACCCGCGCGGTGGCATCCGCCGCTGATTGGCAACTGGCCTGGGTGTTTTCCATGGCGGCGACCGACGAGTTTACCCCGGTGGTCAGGCGCGTAAGCATCTCGTTGATCTGCGAGGTACTGGCCTGGGTGCGTGCGGCGAGGGCGCGTACTTCGTCTGCTACCACCGCGAAGCCACGGCCCTGCTCGCCGGCCCGCGCGGCTTCGATGGCGGCGTTGAGGGCCAGCAGGTTGGTCTGGCCGGCGATTGCGCCGATCACCTCAAGGGTCTCGGTGATACGCGCGGCGTCCTGGCGCATGTTTTCCACGGTGTGCGTGGCGCTGGCGACTTCACCGATCAGGGCACCGACGCTGCTGGACGCTTCGCCCACCACCACGCGCGAGCGGTCGGCATGTTCGTTGGCGCGCTGGGTGAACGCGGCCGTTTCGGCAGCGTTCTGCGCAACGGTGTCGGCGGTGGAACTCATCTCGGTGATGGCGGTGACGGTCTGATCGGTTTCCGAGGCATGCCGTACCAGGATCTGGTTGGTCTGCGCCGACGTGCGCTGCAGTTGCTCAAGGCCGGTGGACATGGCCGCCGTGGCCTGGGTGACTTCGCCAATCATGTTTTGCAGGTACACGATGAAACGATTGACCGAATGGCCAATGGCGCCCAGTTCGTCTTCGGCGCGAATGGTGATGCGCCGCGTCAGGTCAGCATCGCCGGTGGACAGCGCGTCTATGTTGGCTTTGAGCGTCTTCATGCGCTGCACCAGCTTGCGGATCGCATACGCGGCCAGCAGCACCAGCAGCAACACCATGGGGATCTGCAGCAGCGCCAGGGTGCCGAGTACGTCGTCACGCTGGGCGGTGATCAAGGAAGTGGGCAGGGCCGTGGCGAGGAACCACGGGGTGCCTTCGATGGGGCGCATATAGAAGGTGCTGGCGACGCCGCCGTTGTCGAACTCACTGCGCTGCAAACCCTGGTCGCGATGGGCGAGCGCCTTGCTGACCTGGCTGGCGAACGCCGAGGTGGCGGTGAGTTCGCTGATGTTCTTCAACACCACTGGGCTGTTCAGTCGCGTGCTGTTGCTGATGATCTTGCCGTCGCCTTCCACAATCAGCATTTGCCCGCTGATGTCTTTTTCCTTGCTGGCCACCAGCTCGTTGAAGAAGCCGAGTGTCACGTCGATGGTGGCCACGCCGTAGGCCGCGCCATCGCGCTGGATCGCCATGGCGCAGTTGGTGCGCGGCTCCTGGCTGGCATCGTCTTTATAAGCGGCGGCCCAGGCGCATTGACCGCGCGGCGAGGCCAGGCCGCCTTTGTACCAGCTCTGGTCGTAATAGTTAGGGGCAGGGTCGCTGTTCCAGAAGGTGTTGACCGCCAACTTGCCGGAGGCATCGCGGTGCCAGAACGTGCTGTGCTTATTGCGCCCCGGCGTACGCTGGTTGGGCAGCGGCCAGATGCCGCCGCCGAACACTTTGAGCTCGCCGTACTGGTCAACCAGACCAGGCAGGACTTTGTCGATGGCATCGCTGTCCAGCAGCGCAATGGTCTGGGTAATGCTGCGTTGCTGGGCCTGAACCTTGTTCAGTTCGCCCTGGATGGTTTTCGCCACTTCGTCGATGCGGTTGAGGACCACCTGTTCTTCGGTATGGCGCAACGTGGGCGCGACCAATTGGCCGATGCCGACGATCGTCAACACGAATAACACCAGGACGAACAACACCAGAAACAGGGTATAGCGGGCTTGAATGGAGCGCAGTGGGGGCATGGGATCGTCCTTACGAAGCGTTTATTGTCGACGCGGCTTTCTTGGAGCTTCGTAGGGGTATCGGCGAGGCGGGTAGGAGCTTTAGGTACGATGGTGCAAGAAAAGTCGAAGCACCGCTCAGCAACGGTGCTTCCTGGTCGGCGGTGTCAGATATCCAGCATCGCCATCACGGCCTCGGGGTAGCGCAGGCCGGCGGTTGCATCGGCCGGGAAAATCGCATCCAGCGTCGCCAGCTCTGACGGGCTCAGCACAACGGCCACCGCCGCCGCGTTTTCTTCCAGATAGCGCCGCTGCTTGGTACCGGGGATCGGAATGATGAAATCGCCTTGGGCCAGCACCCAGGCCAAGGCCAGTTGCCCGGCGCTCACGCCCTTGTCCGCGGCCAGGCTGCGCACGTGTTCGACCAATTGCAGGTTTTTCGTGAAGTTGTCGCCCTGGAATCGTGGGTTGGAGCGGCGATAGTCGTCGGCGCTGAAGTCGTCCGGACTGCGCAGTGCGCCGGTCAGAAAGCCGCGCCCCAGCGGGCTGTAGGGCACGAATGCGATCCCCAGGCGCTGGCAGGCCTGCAGGCAGCCGTTGCTTTCCTGGTCGCGGCTCCAGAGTGAATATTCGCTTTGCAGCGCGCTGATCGGATGGACTTTATGGGCCCGCTCCAAAGTGGCGGCGGAGGCTTCGCTGAGGCCGAGGTAACTCACCTTGCCCTGTTTGACCAGCTCGGCCATGGCGCCGACGCTTTCTTCGATGGTCACCTGTGGGTCAATGCGGTGCTGGTAATAGAGGTCGAGGGTTTCCACGCCCAGGCGTTGCAAGGTGCCGTCGATGGAGGCCCGGATGTATTCGGGGCTGCCGTCCACGCCGCGCGAGGCGGGGGTGGCCGGGTCGCGGATGATGCCGAATTTGCTGGCCAGGAACACCTGGTCGCGTTTGCCGGCGAACGCTTTGCCGAGCAACTGCTCATTGGTATGCGGGCCATACATGTCCGCCGTGTCGAAGAAGTTGATGCCCAGTTCCAGGGCGCGGTGCAGGGTGGCGGTGGCTTCGCGGGTGTCGCTGCCGGGACTGTAGAAATCGCTCATGCCCATGCAGCCCAGGCCAATAGCGGAGACGAGGGGGCCGTGGGTGCCAAGTTGACGGGTTTGCATCGGTGCTGCTCCTGGATGGGGTAGGGCGCCATTGTTATCCTCGACAAAAACAAGATAAACAGGCTAAAAGCGCTATCACTGTTTGTAATTTCTAAATAATCGGCGAGGAATTTCCTTGGATCGCTTCAATGCCATGCGCGTATTCACGCGAATCGTCGAACTGGGTGGCTTCGCCAAAGCCGCCGATAGCCTGCAACTGCCGCGCGCGTCGGTGACGATCCTGATCAAGCAGTTGGAAGCGCACCTGGGCGTGCAGCTGCTGCAACGCACCACGCGGCAGGTCAGCCCGACCCCGGACGGCACGGCGTACTACCAGCGCTGCGTGCAATTGCTGACGGAACTGGAGGAAACCGAGGCGGTGTTTTCCACGCGCCGACAGAACCCTCGCGGCATTTTAAGCGTGGACATGCCCTCCGGCATCGGCCGCTTGATTGTGATTCCGGCGCTGCCGGCCTTCACCGCGCGCTACCCGCAGATCGAGCTGGATATCGGCTTGAACGACCGCCCCGTGGATTTGATCCGCGAAGGCGTGGACTGCGTGTTGCGCGGCGGCGCGGCGCTGGATGAGTCGTTGGTGGCGCGGCCGCTGGCGCTGATGGACCAGTTGACCCTGGCGAGCCCGGCGTACCTGGAACGTACCGGCATGCCCGCCGATCTTGACGACCTGGCCGGTCATCACATGGTCGAGTATGTCTCCAGCGCCAGTGGCAAGCGCTTCGGCCTGGAGTTTCAGGTTGGCAACGACGTGCGTGCGCTGGATCTGCCCAAGCGGGTGGCGGTCAATAGCTCCGACGGTTACTTCGCCGCGTGCGAAGCCGGCTACGGCTTGATACAGGCCCCGTATTACCACGCGGTGCGGCAACTGGCCGAGGGCCGCCTGGTGGAAGTCCTGCCCCAGGTGGCTGTGCCAAAAATGGCCCTCACTGCGCTGTACCCGCCCCATCGCCAGTTATCGTTGCGGGTGCGGGTGTTCGTCGACTGGCTGGTTGAACTGTGTGCCGGGCCGGGCACCGGCCTGCTGCGCGAGCCGCCGGGGCAAGCCAAAGCGTTGCATCGCCTGTAACATAGCCGGCCTGCGCCGATCGTGGCCGGTCAGCGCCTTTCATTTTTCAGGTCCAGGAACTTGTCATGACTCACAAGCAACGTTTGAAATACTCGATTCTGATCGTTCTCGCGGTACTGGCGACCATGTTTGGCCTGTCGTACCTGCAGAGCACCGGCGTGATCAGCGAGAAGGCGTTCCAGACCATCGCCATCGTAGTCGCGGTGGTTGTGGTGGTGCTCAACGGCATCATGCGGCGCAAGGTCAAGCCCTGAATCAGATACGGCTGTCGAGCACCTTGGCGGCTTCTTCATGGAGGCTGTAGCTTTTATCCGCATTGAGGGTGATCACGCCCTCGCTGCACAGCCGCTTGAGCACTTCACGCACGCTGAGAAACGACAACGGAATGCCCAGCGCCAGCAAATGGCTGTGCACACCGCGTACGCCGAGGCTGCGCTGGTTGTCGGCGGCGGTGAGCAGGGCGTCGATGACCTTCAGCCGAATCAGGCTGGTGCGCAGGCCGAAACACTTGAGCAGATAACGAATTCGTTGGTTGCCTTGCTGCTCCGGCGTCTTGTCGTAGGCCGGGGTGCCATTGCCGAACTTGGCGTCGGCGGCCGAGAGATGTCCGTCCGTGGGCACTTGCGGGTTGTACATGCAAAAACTCCTTATCAGAGCCTGATCAGGAAAATGATGGCGCTCTTATTCAATAAGACGAACGAGCCGGTGAAATCATGAAGCGCGGGATGTAGAAATTTCGTCGGTATCGGTTTTGTCACACTCTGCGGGCTAAATTCCGCGCATCGATGTGCGTCCTTACGGTGGGGTGGTTGCCCCGCGTGAAGACGTTCATTTGACGGCGGAGTCGGTGTGATTATTAACAACAAGTTGTCCAGGGTATGTGCGCTCGCAGTGTTGCTGGGCGTCAGCCTGGCCGTATCGGCGCGCGAGCAGGTGACGCAGGCGCAGATCCAGCGGACCGGTTTCGGCGTGCCGCATATCCGCGCCAGCGATGAGCGTGGCCTGGGCTACGGCATCGGTTACGCTTATGCCCAGGACAACCTGTGCCTGTTGGCCAACGAGGTGGTGACGGTCAACGGTGAGCGCGCGCGCTACTTCGGCCCGGACCAGTCGACCCTGGAAGAACGCAACAACCTGGCCAGCGATGTGTTCTTCAACTGGTTGAACACACCGGCCGCCGTGACCGCGTTCTGGACGGCGCAGAGCCCACAGATCCAGCAGCGCATTGAAGGTTATGTCGCGGGCTATAACCGTTACCTGCAAGAACACGGCGCGCCGGCCCAATGCCACGGCGAGTGGGTCAGGCCGTTGGTGACCGGCGATCTGGTCAAGTTGACGCGGCGTCTGTTGGTCGAAGGCGGTGTCGGCCAATTCGCCGAGGCGCTGGTGGGCGCGACGCCGCCCAACGCCAGCGCCGCAGTACAGCCCGACGCCAAGGCCTTTGCAGTGGCCGCTGCGCAACAACAACGTTTCAGCCTGGATCGCGGCAGCAACGCGGTAGCGGTGGGGCGCGACCGATCGTTCAACGGGCGCGGCATGTTGTTGGCCAACCCGCATTTCCCGTGGGTCGGCGGTATGCGCTTTTATGAGATGCACCTGACCATCCCCGGCCAGCTTGATGTCATGGGGGCCGCGTTGCCGGGGTTGCCGGTGATCAATATCGGTTTCAACCAGCATGTGGCATGGACCCATACGGTCGACACGTCCAAGCACTTCACCCTCTACCGCTTGACCCTGGACCCCAAGAACGCCACGCGCTATCTGCTCGACGGTCAATCGATCCCCTTGGATAAAACCGCAGTGACGGTCAAGGTCAAGCAGGCCGACGGCAGCGTCAAAGAGGTGAGTCACACCCTCTACAGCTCGCAATTCGGCCCGGTGGTGCAATGGCCCGGCAAGCTCGACTGGGATGCGCATTACGCCTTCAGCCTGCGCGACGCCAACCTGGGCAACGACCGCGTGCTGCAGCAGTGGTACGCCATGAACCGCGCCACCAGCCTCAAGGCGCTGCAAACGTCGGTGCAGACCTTGCAAGGCATCCCGTGGGTCAACACCGTGGCCGCCGATGACCAGGGCCAGAGCCTGTACATGAACCTGTCGGTGGTGCCTAACGTCAGCGCGGCCAAGTTGGCCAGCTGCAGTGACCCACGCGCCGGTTTGCAGATGATTGTGCTGGACGGCGCCCACAGCGCCTGCGCCTGGGAGGTCGACCCGGATGCCGCCCAGGCGGGAATATTCCCCGCCGACCAACTGCCGCAGTTGCAACGCAGCGACTACGTCCAGCATTCCAATGACTCAGCCTGGCTGGCCAACCCGCAGGCGCCGTTGACGGGCTTCTCGCCGCTGATCAGCCAGGACCGCATCGGCCTCGGTCCGCGTGCGCGCTTCGCCCTGCAGCGTCTGCACAGCCTGGGTAATCGCCCGATAGGCGTGGCCGACCTGCGCAACATGGTGATGGATAACGAGGTGTACCTGGCCAGCCAGGTCATGCCGGATCTGCTTGAGTTCTGCGCCAAGCGCCTCGCGGCAGATGCGCAGGCCTTGCAACCCCTGTGTACCAGCCTGAAGAATTGGGACCGCCGCGCCAATCTCGACAGCGGCGTGGGCCTGGTGCACTTCATCAACCTGATGAACCACCTGCAGCCGATGCCCGATGCCTGGCGCGTGGCATTCGACCCGGCCCAACCGCTCACCACCCCACGCGGCCTGGCCATTGATCGCGCACCGGTAGCCAACGCCCTGCGCGCCGCCATGCTGGCCTCCACTGCCGATGTCGCCAAGCGCGGGCTGAGCGCCACCAGCACCTGGGGGGATGTGCAGCTCTCCGGGCAAACCCCGATCCACGGCGGCCCGCAGGAACTGGGGATCTACAACGCCATGCAAAGCGTGCCTCGCGCCGACGGCAAGCGTGAAGTGGTCAGCGGCAGCAGCTACCTGCAAATCGTCACCTTCGACGACCAGGGGCCCCATGCCGAAGGCCTGCTGGCGTTCTCCCAATCCAGCAATCCGGCCTCTCCCTATTTCAAGGACCAGACCCAGGCATTCTCCGGCAAAACCCTCAGCCCGTTACCGTTCACCGAGGCCCAGATCCACGCCGACCCGCAGTACCGCCAGCAGATCATCCAGGAGGCCTCCAGCCCCGCAACTCCTTGATGCCGGGACGAAATATTTTTGAAATCAAGGGGTTGCAGGCCCCGGCAAATGAGTACATAATGGCGCCCATCGAACGCATAGAAGCTTTAAAAACTTCAATGTATTCAATGAGTTAGAGTAGAGGCAGGCTTCACGTAGCCCACTCAAGTTTGCATGCGGTGAGTGCCAGCACTAAGGGCATTGATCGTTTGAGGCCGAGTAGCAAAATGGTTATGCAGCGGATTGCAAATCCGCCTACGCCGGTTCGATTCCGACCTCGGCCTCCACTCTCGAAAGCCCCGCAGCCATTAGGTTGCGGGGCTTTTTTTGTGCCTGCGGATTTTGTCCCGGCCGTTAATTGGGACAATCCTGGGACACTGAGATCATTCAACGGTGGTACTGTCCTCGCGGCGCACTGGAGCCTGGCGAAAACCAGCGCGTGCTCACCCTTATCGTCAGCCGTCGCGGGCGTAAACCCACCGAGTTACGCGTGCCATTCAGCGACATCTTTTCCATGCGGCCCTATGTGCTCGCTGCCTATGACCGAAATGGCTATTTCAGTGTTGTGTTTCAGGGACCGAAGGACTGGGTGTACGAATACCAGTTTGCCGAGGGGACGTCTTTGGAAGAAATGGAGTTTCATGCTGCCTGGTTGCGAGGAATGATCGGCGAGCGGAAGTACGAGCTGCTGAACCTGGACAAATGAACGGCGCTTCAGTGTTCGCCGGGCTCTGCGCAATTGAGCCGGTGTAACGAGAAAGCCTGCTCGGGAGCAGGCTTCTCTGTACTTATTTATTTAAACAACCCACCAATCGCGTTAATCGCATCCGCCGCCTTGTTTACGTTCTGTTGGCGTTGCGAGCTGGTGTCCACTTGAGCTTGAGTGTTGTAAGTGGCGTTACTGCAGCTTTTATTGGTTTGCGTCAGCGCCGCCTGGAATGCGCTGGCGCGCAAGGTATCGCCCTTGGCGTTGGCGGCGTTGATGTTGGCTTGCAGGTCGCGGATTTGTTGCTGGCAGGAGGCAGCGTTGTTGGTGTTGGCGGTGTTGGTCGTGTTCGCGCCTCCCAGTGCCGTGGACAGCGCGCCGGTCAGGGCCGAGAGATCGGCGGCGTGGGCGGGCAGGGTGAACAGGCTGAGCAGGGCGGCGGCAGGTGCAAGTGTGGACAGGCGCATGGCAAACCTCGATGTTTGATTGCCTGCGCGTCAGCAGTCCCGGGCAGGCGCATGGCAATGTCCCTATGGATGAGCGCCCGAGTGGAGCCAAATGGTATGGGCTCGCATTTTGACCATCAACGCGAAGTCCGCAGAACTGTGAACGAATTCACAGTTTTCATTCGGGCGGGCCATCGCTGTCGGAGCGTTTGATGCGCTGCTGTTTCACCTCTGCGGCGTAGCCATTGAGCTTGTCCTGCTGGGCCGCCAGCAAGTCACCTATCTTTTTCAGAATGAGTGCCTGTGTTGCGTCGCTCGCCGCCATGGCCTTGAGTTCCACCACCGACCAGCCGATCATCGCCGCTGCGTCTTCCAGGTCGTAGAACAGTTCCTGCTGGGCTGTTCGGGGGCCATTCAGGTCGTGTATCAATTCCTGCATGCGTGTCTCCGCCGTTGCGCGTCATGCCGTCGGTAAATGCCGGGCAAAGAAAAGCCCGCGATGGGGGGTGCGGGCTAAAAGGGGTGTTCACTAGGAGCTACTGGGGTCACCTTAAGCGTGCATCTGTGAAAGCTTTGTGAAACTGCATGGGAATGTGCGGGAAAAGTGTATGCCTCGATCCGCGCCTGGCTGTACGGGGTGTTTGTCGGGATAAATCACTACTGTCGTAAGCCTTCCACCCTGTTCGGATGCTTTGCGATGGTCATGTCTTCCAGTCTGCTGTCGGCCTTTGTGCTGTTTGCCTTTGTCTCTTCGATCACCCCCGGCCCCAACAACACCATGTTGCTGGCCTCGGGGGTGAATTTCGGTTTTCGCCGCTCCATACCTCATGCGCTGGGCATCAGCATCGGTTTTATGCTGCTGGTGATTGCAGTCGGGTTGGGGTTGGGCGAGGTGTTCAAGGTGTTTCCCTGGGCGTATACGTTGCTGCGTTACGTGGGGGCCGCGTATCTGCTGTATCTGGCGTGGAAGATCGCCACGGCGGGCGGCATGACCGACAGCGCTGACGAGCGCGGCAAACCCATGACGTTTCTCGGCGCCGCCGCGTTCCAGTGGGTCAACCCCAAGGCCTGGATCATGGCGTTGGGCGCCATCACCACCTACACGCCCGCCGAAGGCTACGTGACCAATGTACTGGTCATTGCTTTGGTGTTCGCGGTGGTCAACCTGCCCAGCGTGTGCGTCTGGTTGGGCTGCGGTACCGGGCTGCGCAATCTGTTGCGTGAGCCGCGTTGGGTGCGCCTGTTCAACGGGATAATGGCCGGCTTGCTGGTTCTGTCGCTGTACCCGATGTTCCTGGCCGGCTAGGTGTCAGACCGGTGAGATGGTCGCCAGCAGGCCGATGCCGATGGTCAGTACCAGAAAACCGAACAGGAAGAGTGCCATCTTGGTCATAGGACCTCCGAAGGGGAAGGGAAGTGGAAACGGTGGCTATTGTCCGCCTGGGTGGTTTTTCGATACAGACGCAGATAACAAAGAAAAAACCGTATCAGATGTGGCTGCCAGCCCATGGTGGAGGGCGTTGAGTGCCGCCGGAATTTTCCATATCAGTGCTTGAGACAGCCGGGGCATTTGCCCCTAAGATGGCGCCCACGGCATCAACACAATAAGAGTGGGCCAACCCTCGATGGAAAGACGTCAATTCAGCGGTGGCATGAAGGGCAAGAACCTGCGCTACCTCAACGAAACCTCCCAGCACCCGGCGTCGGTCACCCGCGTCGGGTTTCTGTTGCTCGAACATTTCTCCCTGCCCGCATTCACCCAGACTCTCGATACCCTGGTCACCGCCAACCTGCTGCGCCCCGAGCTGTTCGCCTCACGCACGTTTGGCTGCGACGACGGCGAGGTCATCAGCGACCTCGGCCTGGTGATTCGACCGGACGCCCGCCTTGACGCCGCTGTGCTGCCCGACCTCGACCTGTTGGTGATCTGCGGAGGCTTTCGTACCGAACTCAAGGCCAGTGACGACTTCATCCACCTGCTGCGCAGCGCCGCCGAGATGGGCGTGAGCCTGGCCGGGTTGTGGAACGGCTCTTGGTTTCTCGGTCGTGCCGGGCTGCTGCAGGGCTATCAGTGTGCCATTCACCCGGAGCACCGCCCGGCCCTGGCCGAGGTGTCCAAGGCCGCCAAGGTCACCAGCGAACCCTTTGTGATCGACCGCGACCGCCTCACCGCGTCGAGCCCCTCCGGTGCGTTCCATATGGCGTTGGACTGGATCAAGAGCCTGCACGGCAAGGCGCTGGTCGAAGGCATTGAAGACATCCTGGCGTTTGAAGAGTCGCGTTACCGGCGCATCAAACCGACTGAAAACATCAGCGTCAGCGCGCCGCTGCGCGAAGTGGTCAAGCTGATGGACGCCAACCTCGAAGAACCGCTGGAACTCGACCAGTTGGCAGTCTACGCCGGCCGCTCGCGACGTCAGCTCGAACGCCTGTTCAAGGAGCAATTGGGCACCACGCCGCAGCGCTACTACATGGAACTGCGCGTAACCGAAGCGCGGCGTTTGCTGCAGCACACCGAGCTGTCGCAAGTGGAAGTGCTGGTAGCGTGTGGGTTTGTCTCGCCGAGCCATTTCAGCAAGTGTTACAGCGCCTACTTCGGATACCGCCCCTCGAAAGAGAAACGCCTGATCAAGTAGCATGAGCATCGTCTGGAATTTTCCCGAGGAGTGCCGATGTCGTTAACCCTGAAGGACCGCTACCGTGGCAGCTTGCTGGGCCTGGCCTGCGGCGATGCTGTGGGGACCACCCTGGAGTTCAAGCGCCGGGGCAGTTTTGCGCCGATCACCGATATGGTCGGCGGCGGGCCGTTCAACCTCAAACCGGGGCAGTGGACGGACGATACCTCCATGGCCCTGTGCCTGGCCGAGAGCCTGCTGCACAAAGACGGGTTCGATGCCCGTGACCAGATGGCGCGCTACCTCAATTGGTGGCAGTGGGGCTACCTTAGTTCAACCGGAGACTGTTTCGATATCGGCATGACCGTACGCGAGGCGCTGACGCTGTTCCAGAACACCGGCGACCCTTTCGCCGGCTCAACCGATCCCTATTCGGCCGGCAACGGCTCGATGATGCGCCTGGCGCCTGTGGTGTTGTTTTATTACCCGGACCTGCAAAACGTGCGCACCTTCAGCGCCGACAGTTCCCGCACCACCCACGCCGCCCAGGAAGCGATTGACTGCTGCCTGGTGCTGGCGCAGGCCATCTGTAATGCCCTCGGCGGCGCGTCGAAAGCGAAGGTGCTGCAGTTGACCGAAGTACCGTTGATGACGCCCAAGGTGAAGGCTATTGCGGCGGGAGAGTACCGTGACAAACCCGGCGCGGAGATTGTCGGCTCGGGCTATTCGGTGGCTTCCCTGGAAGCTGCCTTGTGGTGCTTTCATCACACCGACAGCTATGCCGATGCAGTGCTGGCGGCGGCCAACCTGGGCGATGATGCCGATACCACCGCCGCTATAGTCGGTCAATTGGCCGGCGCCTATTACGGGCTCACGGCGATTCCGTCCGAATGGCTGGGAAGGTTATGGATGGCGGATGAAATCCAGGCGATGGCCGACGGATTGTTCAACACCGCAGGTCATCCGGCCTGACTCTCGCCGCTAAAACCGCTCCAGCCGATAAGGCGCCAGGGCCGGCAACCCCGCTGGCATCGGCGTGCCTGCCGCCAGCCCGGCCACCAGCTCCGCCGTCACCGCCGCCTGGGTCAAGCCCAGGTGCTGATGCCCGAACGCCAACAGTACCTTGCCGTCAGCCACCCGATCGATGATCGGCAGCGAGTCGGGCAGCGACGGCCGAAAGCCCATCCACGGGGTCGCACCCTTGACGTCCAATTCCTCACGGAACAGGCCGTGGCTCAACCGTTGTAACTGCCAGGCGCGCTGCATATTGGCGGGGCGTTCAAGCCCGGCGAACTCCACTGTACCGGCCAGCCGCAGGCCGCCGGCCATGGGGGTCATGATAAATTTACGCTCCAGGGAGGTCACGGCGAACGGCAGGCGCTGATGCTCATGGGGCAGCATCAGGTGGTAGCCGCGCTCAGTGTCCAACGGCACCTGTTTGCCGGTCAGCGCCGCAGTCAGGCTGGCCGAATGCGCACCGCAGGCAATCAGCGCCTGACGCGCCAGCAGCGGCGCCTGGTCGGTGAACAGGCAGACGCCTTCGGCATCGACTTGCCCGCTGACCACACGGCGCTGGAGAAACTGCACGCCCGCAGCCTCGGCGGCGCTGACCAGTTCGCCCACCACCTGGAACGGGTCGAGAAAATGCCCGGTGGCCGGGAAAAACAGTCCCCCTAGCAGGCGTTCGCTCAACTGCGGCGCCGCTTCGCGAATCGCCTCGGCAGGCCAGAATTCCACCGGCACGTTTTGTTGCTGCATTCGATGCTGCAACGCTTGGATATCCGCCCGCGACTCAGCCCGTTCGAACACCAACAGTGAGCCGTCCTGGCGCATCAGCCGCGTCCGCTCCAGGCTGGCCAGCAAGCGCTGCCAGGCGCCCAGGCTATGCTCGTTGAGCGCACGAAGGCCGGCCACCGTGCGCTGGTAAGGCGCCGGGCGCAGGTTGAGCAACAGGCGCGTAAACCAGGGCAGGGCGCGGGGCAGGTAGCGCCAGTCCAGACGCAGCGGGCCCATGGGGTCCAGCAGCATGGCGGGCAAGCGCTTGAGAATCGAGCGGTCGGCAATCGGAAACACCTGCTCGGTCGCCAGGTGCCCGGCGTTGCCATAGGAGGCGCCCATGCCTGGCGCCTGCGGGTCGACGATTACTACCTGGCGGCCCTGACGCGCCAGTTGCAACGCGCAGGCCACGCCGATAATGCCGGCGCCGACCACCACGATATCCGTACGGTTCATCGGCTAGGCCTCTCTCTGCCCGTCGAGCAGCCGCCGCAGCAGCAGCGGGTTGTCATGCCGCAGTGCTGCAGGCAGCAAGGCGTCAGGGAAGTCCTGGTAGCACACCGGCCGCAGGAAGCGCTGGATCGCCGCCGTGCCCACTGAGGTGGTGCGCGAGTCCGACGTGGCTGGGAACGGCCCGCCATGCACCATGGCGTCGCACACTTCCACGCCGGTCGGCCAGCCGTTCACCAGCAGGCGACCGGCCCTGCGCTCCAGCAACGGCAACACTGAGCGGGCGTCAGCCAGGTCGGCTTCGTCCAGATGCAGCGTGGCTGTGAGCTGGCCTTCGAGGTGCTCGCTGACCTGACGCACTTGCGCGCTGTCAGTGCAGGCGATCACCAATGAAGTCGCGCCGAACACTTCGGCCTGGAGTGCCGGGTTGGCCAGGAAGGCGTCGGCCTGGGTAACACACAAACGCGCCTGGCCCTGGTTGGGGCCCTGCGCGGCTTTGCCGGTGGCGGCGACCTCGGCATGGTCGGCCAATGCGCTCGCGCCTCGCTGATAGGCCTGGAAGATTCCAGGGCTGAGCATCGTCTGCGCGGCGCAGTGCTGCAGTGAGTCGCTCGCCACCTGAACAAAGCGCTGCAATGCCGGCCCTTGAATGGCGACTACCAATCCGGGGTTGGTGCAGAACTGCCCGGCGCCCTGGGTCAGTGAGGCAACAAACCCCTGGGCCAGCGCGTCACCGCGCGCCGCCAGTGCCGCTGGAAACAGGTACACCGGGTTGATCGAACTCATTTCCGCATACACCGGAATCGGCTCCGGGCGTGCCTGGGCGGCACGACACAACGCCATACCGCCACTGCGCGAACCGGTAAAGCCCACGGCCTTGATGCGGGAGTCGCCGACCAGCGCAATGCCCAGGTCATAACCGCTGTCGTAGAGCAGCGAAAATACCCCCTCCGGCAGACTGCACGCCGCCACCGCCCTGGCAATGGCGCGGCCCACCAGCTCGCTGGTGCCGGGGTGTGCGTTGTGCGCCTTGACGATCACCGGGCAACCGGCGGCGAGCGCTGAGGCGGTATCGCCGCCGGCCACGGAAAAGGCCAGGGGGAAATTACTCGCGCCGAACACGGCCACCGGGCCCAGTGCGATGTGGCGCTGACGCAGGTCCGGGCGCGGCAAGGGCTCGCGTTCGGGCTGGGCACTGTCGACCCGCACATCCAGCCACTCGCCGGCACGCACGGTGCGCGCGAAGGTACGCAGCTGGGCGCAGGTGCGGCCGCGCTCACCTTGAAGACGCGGGCGTGGCAGGCCGGTTTCGGCAGCGGCGCGCTCGATCAACACGTCGCCCAAGGCTTCGATTTGCTCGGCGATGGCTTCAAGAAATGCCGCGCGAGCCATCAGCGACGTTTCTCGATAGGTATCGAACGCTGCCCACGCCAAGGCGCAGGCCTGCTCGACATGCGCAGCATCGCCGCCCGCGTAGGCTGGCTCCAGCGGCGTGTCGGTGGCGGGGTTGATGGCGCGGAATGCGGTGCCGCTGCCGCGCAGAGGGTGCTGACCGATCAGCATCTGGCCCGTCAAAGTCATAGGATCGTCCTGGAAAATAGGAAGGGCCGCCGTGCCGATCACGGCGGCGCGTGCGCACTCAGGCGCGGTTCTGCTCGGCCGACCAGTTGGCGTACCACTGGCGGAACAGTGCGAACTGCTGCTCGGCGTAACGCCGCTGAGCCTCGCTGAGCACGTCGGTCTCATTGAAGTGCAGGTCGTAGCCCTTGTCGCCGTTGAGCACCATCAGGTGCTTGTAATACAGCACCAGGTCGCAGCCCTCATCAAACGACGACAACACCGCCAGGGCGCTTTCCAGTTCGCGGGCCAGGCGCCGGGCCTTGGCATCGCCCTTGGCCGCCTGTTTGCTCAGCGCCACCAGGTGCAGCACTTCTCGTGGCAGCGCGTTGCCGATGCCGGTGATGGCGCCGGTGGCGTTACAGTTGACGAAGCCGTGCACCACCTGGGTGTCCACGCCCACCATCAGGGTCACACGGTCGTCCTGGGAAGTGATGTGTTCGGCGGCATAGCGCAGGTCCGCGCCACCGCCGAATTCCTTGAAGCCGATCAGGTTCGGGTGTTCGCGGCGCAGTTCGAAGAACAGCTCGGCGCGGGTGGCGAAGCCGTAGTAAGGGCTGTTATAGATCACGGCCGGCAACTCGGGCGCAGCCTTGAGGATTGCCGAGAAGTGCGCCTTCTGTGCGGTGGCGGATGCGCCACGCGACAACACGCGGGGAATCACCATCAGGCCGTGGGCGCCGACGTGGGCGGCGTGGGCGGCGTGAGCCACCGCTTCGCGGCTATTGACCGCACCCGTACCGACAATGGTCGGCACTCCAGCCGCCACTAGCCGCGCCACGCCTTCCTGGCGCTGGGCTTCGGTGAGCAACGGCCAGTCGCCCATGGAGCCGCAGTACACCACTGCGCTCATGCCGGCTTCGATCAGTTCGCGGCCTTTTGCGACCAGTGCGTCGAAGTCAGGTTGGCGCTGGGCGGTGCACGGGGTCATCAGGGCAGGGATGCAGCCGGTAAAAATGTTGTCGCTCATGGTTGTACTCCTTCAAGTCAAATGGGGGGCTCAAATGCCCCAGGCGAAAGGGTCTTGCTCGTCGATCAGCAGCACGCTGTCGGCGGTCATATAGGCGCGACCGGTGATAAAGGGGATGACGCGCTCGCCCTCCCACTCGTACTGGCCATTGAATTGGCTGCCGGTGATGCTGGCCTGGGTCCACACCTGGCCGGGCCTGAGTGTTCCATCGGCGGCCAGGCAAGCGAGTTTGGCGCTGGTGCCGGTGCCGCAGGGCGAGCGGTCGTAGGCCTTGCCGGGGCACATCACGAAGTTGCGACTGTCGGCGTGGGCGTCGTCGGCGAACAGCTCGACATGGTCGATCAATGCGCCGTCGGCACCGTGGATACCCTGGTTTTCCAGGGCCTTGAGCATCGCCCAGGTGTACTCGGTGAGAGCGTCGACGTTATCCATCTCCAAGGCCTTGCCATGTTCGCTGACCAGGAAAAACCAATTGCCACCCCAGGCGATATCGCCCTTGACCACGCCGTGGCCCGGCACGTCCACCGGCACCTGTTGGCGAAAGCGATAAGCCGGCACATTGCGCAGGGTCACCGCGCCGTCTTCGTGCAATGTCGCCGCTACCGGGCCTACCGGCGTGTCGATGGTGTGCACCCCCGGTGCGATACGCCCCAGGTGGTGCAGCGAGTTGACCAGGCCGATGGTGCCGTGGCCGCACATGCCCAGGTAGCCGGCGTTGTTGAAGAAGATCACGCCGCAGGTGGCGCCTGGCGTAACCGGCTCGCAATACAGCGCGCCGACCAGTACATCGTTACCACGCGGCTCCAGCAGGCAGGCGCGGCGCCATTGGTCATGCTCGCTGCGTAAGCACTCCAGCTGCGCGGCGATACTGGCGCCGGTCAGCGACGGGAAGCCGCTGAGTACCAGGCGCGTAGGTTCGCCGCCGGTGTGGGAGTCGATTACATGCAATCGTTTCATCAGTCGCTCCAATCAGTGCGTGGCCGGGGCCATTGCGGGTCGGCCTTGGTGCTCGTCGATCGTTTCGCTTTCATCGGCTTCTTGTTCCAGCCGCACCCGGTGCGCCGGCACGCCGGTGGCGGCGCCCCAGTAATAGATACCCAGCGCGCACGCCGCGACCACCAGCGTATCGAGCGGGTGACCGATGGCGCCGATGCCGCCGAAGGTGCCGAGTTTGGAGAGCAGGATCATCACCGCGTAGAAACCGATCAGCCACGCTGACGAACGCACTTGTTGCGCCAGATTGAGGTGCGCGGTCGGCACCCAGCGCGCGCAGAGCAGGTAGATCGCAAACATCAGGATTTGCAGGCCGAGCAGCCACGACACGGTGCTCCAGCCCGACCAGTACACGATCAGCGCGGCGATGATGAACGACACCGGGCCGAGCAAAGCCATGCCCTTGACCCGGAACGGCCGGGCCATTTGCGGTGCGTTGCGGCGCAGTGCGGCGACGGTCACCGGGGCCACGGCGTAGCTGAGGATCAGCGCGGCCGACACCACATTGATCAGCGCCTCCCAGGACGGAAACGGCAAGGTCCAGAACACCGACAGGCCAAAGGTCAGCCACAGCGCCGGGCGCGGGATGCCGGATTTTTCATCGATACGCGTGAAAATCCTGAAGAACGTGCCGGTCTGCGCCCAGCCATACACCACGCGCGGCGTGGCGTTCATGTAGATATTGCCGCAGCCGCTGGGGGAGATCACCGCATCGGCCACCACCAGGTACGCCAGCCAACCCACGCCCAAGGCCAGGGCAATGTCGCGATAGGGCAACGCCAGTTGCCGGCTGATCCCGGCCCAGCCATCGGCAAGCATCTCTGTGGGCACGCCGCCCAGGAATGCGGTTTGCAGCAGCACATAGATGGCGGTCGATAACAGCACCGAAAGGATCAACGCGATCGGGATGGTGCGCTGCGGGTTTTTCACTTCACTGGCCACCGAGATGATCGGCGTGAGGCCCAGGTACGCAAAGATCACCCCGCCGGCCGACACCGCCATCTCGATGCCCGACAGGCCGAATGGCGCAAAACCATGCACCTGGAAATTCGCCGGTTTGAAGAAACTGAACAACACGCCGATCACCAGCAGCGGCACGATGAACTTGAACACGCTCACCAGGTTGTTGGCGATGGCGAAGGTTTTGACGCTGCGGTAGTTGAGCACGAAGAACAGACACAGCAGCGCGAACTGCACCAGCCAGCCCAGGGTGGTGGGGTTGCTGGAGCCGGCCTGGGTCAGTTCCGGAAACCACGCCGCCGCATATTGACGCGACGCGACCACTTCAATCGCGACCAGACTGGAAAATGCGATCAGCGTGATAAACCCCATCAGGTAGCCCAGCAGCGGGCCGTGGGAGTACACCGGGTAGCGCACCACGCCGCCGGCGCGGGGCAGGGCGGCGCCCAGTTCGCAGTAGACGATGCCCAGCAGCAATACGGCGAAACCGCCGATCAACCAGGAAATAATGCCCGCCGGGCCCGCGATCGCGGACACATGGCTGGCTGCGAACAGCCAGCCCGAACCGAAGATGGCCCCCAACCCGATAAAGGTAAGGTCCATCAGTGAGAGCTGTTTCTTGAACTTGCCTTGGCCTGACATAGCGGCGCCTTCTTGTGAGTTATTGGAGAGGCATGCAGGGCTCTACAGTGAACTCACCGGCGCGCCGGGGATTGATGTTTTGCGCCGCCATCGATGACGAAATCGGCATAATTTGCCTGGCTCGACAGTGCGTCGGGCATCGGGCAATCTGCTACGCGTCCAAGGCGCCGCCGGAGAGATGACCATGCTGCACAGTGCATTTGCGAGCCTTTGCCAGGGCGATGCGGCCAGTCGCCCCGACAGCCTCGAACAATTGGTGAGCGCTGCCGCACAGCTGTTGCCGATGCTCGACGTGATCCCCAACGCCGCGATCTTTATCAAGGATGTTCAGGCGCGCTATGCCCTGGCCAACCGCACGCTGGTGCAGCGCTGCGGCCTCAGGCAGCTGCGACCGCTGCTGGGCAAGACCAGCGCCGAAGTGTTCCCCGCGCAGCTGGGGCCGGGGTATACCGAACAGGATCGACGGGTGCTGGAAGACGGGTTGGTGCTGGAAGACCAGCTGGAGCTGCACCTGTACGGCAGTCGCGAACCGGGCTGGTGCCTGACTCATAAATGGCCGCTGTACAACCGGGCCGGTGCGATCATCGGCCTGGCCGGCATTTCGGTTGACCTGCAATCGGCCAGCGAAACCCATCCGGCCTACCAGCGCCTGGCCGCCGTCGATGAGCATATCCGCCGCCACTTCAGCCGACGTGTCACCCTGGGCGAACTGACGCGCATCGCCGGCATCTCCGTGGCCCAGCTGGAGCGCTACTGCAAGCGGGTGTTCAACCTGACGCCGCGCCAGATGATCCAGAAAGTCCGCCTGGAACACGCACACCGCCTGCTGCACAGCGAGCTGCCCATTACTGAGGTGGCCTTGCAGTGCGGCTATACCGACCACAGCGCATTCACGCGGCAGTTCAAGGCGTCCACCGGGTTTACGCCACGCCAGTATCGACAGGCGACGGGGGGAGGGCCCGCGTTGGCGTGATTGCGATGCAACGAATGGCGCCCGTGCCCCTCATATGCTTACGAGCCACTTTTTACGACGACAGGTATCAAGCTTATGACGGCGGCGGACAACACCCATGTGAACTGGCTGGTAGAACAATCGATGCTGCACGCGGCGCGTCAGCGCGCCAAGCTCTATTCGGGGCAAGGTCGGTTGTGGCAACAGCCCTATGCACAGACCCGGCCGCGCGATGCCTCAGCCCTCTCATCGGTCTGGTTCACCGCATACCCGGCCTCGATCGTCACCCGCGAAGGCGGTACGGTGCTGGAGGCACTGGGGGATGAGAGCCTGTGGCATGCACTGTCGAAAATCGGTATCCAGGGCATCCACAATGGCCCGCTGAAAAAATCCGGAGGCCTGAACGGTACGCAGCACACGCCGACCATCGACGGCAACTTCGACCGCATCAGTTTCGAGATCGACCCGCAATTGGGCACCGAGGCGCAGTTGCAGGCGCTGACGCGCATGGCCGCGGCGCATAACGCGGTGATCATCGATGACGTCATCCCGTCCCACACCGGTAAGGGCGCGGACTTTCGCCTGGCCGAGATGGCTTACGAAGACTACCCCGGCCTCTACCACATGGTAGAAATCCGCGAAGAAGACTGGCCGCTGCTGCCCGAGGTGGCGGCGGGGCGTGATGCGCAGAACCTCAGCCCGTTGCAGGTGGATGCCCTGCGCGACAAGCACTACATCGTCGGCCAGCTACAACGGGTGATCTTCTTTGAGCCCGGCGTCAAGGAAACCGACTGGAGCGCCACGCCGGTGGTGGTGGGCGTCGACGGCAAGCCACGCCGCTGGGTGTACCTGCATTACTTCAAGGAAGGCCAGCCGTCGCTCAACTGGCTGGACCCATCGTTTGCCGCGCAGCAGATGATCATCGGCGATGCGTTGCACGCTATCGACGTGATGGGCGCCAAGATCCTGCGCCTGGACGCCAACGGTTTTCTCGGCGTGGAGCGCAAGCCTGAGGGCGGCGCGTGGTCCGAGAGCCACCCGCTGTCGATTACCGGTAACCAGCTGATCGGCGGCGCGATTCGCAAGGCCGGCGGCTTCAGCTTCCAGGAGCTGAACCTCACCGTGGATGACATCGCTTCCATGTCCCACGGCGGCGCCGACCTGTCCTATGACTTCATCACCCGGCCGGCTTACCAGCACGCGCTGTTGATGGGCGATGCCGAATTCCTGCGCCTGATGCTGCGGGAAATGCACCGCCAGGGCATCGACCCCGGTTCGTTGATCCACGCATTGCAGAACCACGATGAATTGACCCTGGAGCTGGTGCACTTCTGGACCCTGCATGCCCACGACAGCTTCCTCTACCAGGGCCAGACCTTCCCCGGCAACATTCTGCGCGAGCACATCCGTGAGCAGATGTACGAGCGCCTGACCGGCGAGCACGCGCCCTACAACCTCAAGTTCGTCACCAACGGCGTGTCCTGCACCACCGTCAGTATCATCACGGCGGCACTGGGCATTCGTGACCTGGAGGCCATCACGGCGGCGGATATTCAGCAGATCCAGCAGATCCATCTGTTGCTGGTGATGTACAACGCGATGCAGCCTGGGGTGTTTGCGTTGTCCGGCTGGGATCTGGTGGGCGCGCTGCCGCTGGCGGCCGATGAGGTTGCGCACCTGATGCAGGACGGCGATACCCGCTGGATTCATCGCGGCGCTTACGATCTGGTGGAATTGAACCCGGACGCGCAACTGTCCGCAGGCCAGATGCCGCGTTCGAGAAGCCTGTATGGCAGCCTGAACCACCAGTTGCAGGACCCGCAATCGTTCGCCTCGCAACTGCAGAAAATCCTCGCGGTGCGCCGCGCCTATGACATTGCCGCCAGCCGCCAGATCCTGGTGCCGGACGTAGAACACCCTGGCCTTTTGATCATGGTCCACGAACTGCCTGCCGGTAAGGGCACGCAGATCACCGCGCTGAACTTCGGCGCCACGCCCATCACCGAAACCCTGCACCTGCCCAACATCGCACCCGGCCCGGTGGTGGACATCATCAATGAACGGGTCGAAGGCGATCTGACCGAGGACGGCGCGTTTACCATCACCCTGGATGCTTACGAGGGCCTGGCGCTCCGGGTGGTCAGCAGCACGCCGATGTAGGGGAGAGGGGCGGTGCGACGATTCGACTTGCCCCCGATAGCAGTGGGTCAGTCAGCCCATTTGCCACTGACACACCGTCATCGGGGGCAAGCCCCCTCCCACTGTTGATAGTCATCGCCTGGGCTGGATCATCTGAACCCTTAACTGAATGGCATTAGGGCAAGCCCCTCCCACATTCCCGCTCACCACAAAAAATGCCCCAATGGGCCCGCAGGCGCCGGGCCGATGGGGTCTTCCTGACGGCATCAGACCACGAAGCGATTGACCAGCTGGTTCAGGTTCGCCGCCAGCTTCGACATCTCGCCGCAAGCGCTGGCGGTCTGGCTGGCGCCGGCGGCGCTTTGGGTCGCGAGCTCGCGGATGCTCACCAGGTTACGGTCCACCTCACGCGCCACATGGGACTGTTCTTCCGAGGCGGTGGCGATCAACATGTTGCGTTCGTTGATCTGGATGATTGCCGCCGCAATCTGGTCCAGCGAGCTGCTGGCTTCCTGCGCCACGCCGAGGGATTCAGTGGCCAGTTCCTTGCTGGTGCCCATGGCCGTGACCGCGTCGTCGGATTCGTTCTGGATCGCCGCGATCATCTGCTCGATCTCCTGAGTCGACACCTGGGTACGGTGCGCCAGCGCGCGGACTTCATCGGCAACCACGGCAAAACCGCGGCCTTGCTCACCGGCTCGTGCAGCCTCGATGGCGGCGTTAAGGGCCAGCAGGTTGGTCTGCTCGGCAATTGCGCGGATCACTTCCACCACTTTGCTGATGCCTTGGGCGCGGTTCGACAGGCCCTGAATCTGCTCGCTGGTGTTGTCCACGTTGCCGGAGAGTTTCTCGATGGAGCGCAGCGTCTGCGTGACGCGCTGCAGGCCGACTTCGGTAAAGCCCTGGCTGCGCTTGGATTCCTGGGCGGCGGATTCGGCGTTGCGCGCCACTTCATCCACCGCCGCGCTCATTTCGGTGACCGCCGTGGCGGCCTGGTTCACTTCATCGTTCTGCGACACCAGGCCGCGACTGGACTGTTCGGTGACGGCGGTCATCTCTTCGGAAGCCGAGGCCAACTGAGCGGACGAATCGGAAATCTGCAGGATGGTGTTGCGCAGGTTGGTCTGCATCTGCGACAACGCTTTCAACAGCCGGCCCGCTTCGTCCGTACCGTGCACGCTGACCTCCTTGGACAGGTCGCTGTTGGCGATACGCTCGGCCACCGACAGCGCATCGCCAATGGGCGAGGTGATGCTGCGGGTCAGCAGGAACGCGAGGCCGGCGGTCATCGCCATCACCAGCACGATCAGCGCAATCACCAGCCAGGTGCCGGTGGTGAAGGTGTCCGTGGCGGCTTGCCCGGCTTTCTCTGCACCCTCGTTGTTGTAGTCGGTGAGGGCCTTGATCTCGCCTTCCATGGCGTTGGTCAGTGGGCGAATGCCATTGGCGACCAATTGGACGATGGCGCCCGTGTCACCTTGCTTGAGCAACGGTTCAAGGGCGTCCAGCTGTTTGGAGTAAGCGTCAGCCGAGGCCTTGGCGGTTTGAAAGAGCGTCCGTTCCTGATCGCCGGAAATAAGCGGTTCATAGCCGGAGAACGCATCGGCGAAGGCCTTACGGTAGCCGGGGAAGTCAGCCACGGTTTTCTGGATTGTCTGAGGGTCGGCCACGGCTCGCTGGGTTTCCAGACGCAGGCGCAGCACTGTGGCGTTCATCATCGCGGTTTGCCGGATGCTCGCCATCCAATTGAGCTCCACATCCTTCTCTGCGTCGCGCAACTTGCCCATCTGCAGAATGGCGATCACGCCAAGTACCAGGACCAGGACGATGATCGCGGAAAAAAACAGCGCGGCACGGGGAGCGAGATTCAGGTTTCTCAGGCGCATGGGGCGTACTCATAGGGATGGAAAGCAGGCAGGTCATAAACCGTATCGGCCACGCGATACAAAGTTGAAGGCAAGGAGACGACCGGTAGAAGGGGGAGTGTAGTCGGGAAATCGAGCGATCAACCCACCACCGGTGCGCGATCCCAGGTGGCGGGTGCAGGTATCGCCGTCACGTTCTATGATGGCGTCAGCCGCCGCACCAGGACACGGCACCATGAACCACATTGAGCATTTCACACGCTTGGCGACGTACAACCAGTGGAACCTTGCTGGCCCAGGCCGGGCAGGATGTCGGCGACACCGATCTGTTGGCACTGATCGACTGAACCCAGTGCGCAAATAGACCCGCCTCTCCATCGTTTCTCCATAAAACCTCCCATGAAAGCGCATGCTCGTGGTGCACAGTAGCCTTCGTCGCCCTTGCTAATTAGCCATACTGCGACGACCGAACAGCACCCCCGAGCCGACCATGACTGAAGCACACCTGATTTCGACGCCACCTGGGTTCGCCGATAAACCCCAGGCCCTGATATTGATCGCCGAAGACGAACCCGAAATCGCCGATATCCTGACGGCCTACCTCAAGCGCAGCGGCTTTCAGACCGCGCATGCGCTGGATGGGCGGCGTGCGCTTGAACTGCATCAATCCCTCAAGCCCGACCTGGTGCTGCTGGACGTGCTGATGCCGAAACTCGATGGCTGGATGGTACTGGCCGAGATCCGTCACCGTGGCAATACCCCGGTGATCATGCTGACCGCCCAGGACCAGGACATGGACAAGCTGATGGGGCTGCGCATCGGTGCCGACGACTACATCGTCAAACCATTCAACCCGGCCGAAGTGGTCGCCAGGACCCAGGCGGTCCTGCGCCGTTCCCGCGACCAGGGCTACGGCAGCGGGCAAAGCGTACTGCGCGTGGATGCCTTTGAAATCGATGTCGACAGCCATGAGGTCAGCGTGCGGATCGGCACCCAAAATCACGCGCTGAGCCTGACAGCGACAGAATTCCGGTTGCTGGCGCAGTTGGCCAAAGCGCCCAGGCGCGTGTTCAGTCGTGCCGAGTTGCTCGCTTCGTGTTCGCCCGAGAGCGATAGTCTGGAACGTACGGTCGACAGCCATATCAGCAAACTGCGGCGCAAAATCGAAGACCTGGGCCTGCAAGGCGTTCCGGCGAGCATTCGTGGTGTGGGTTACCGCTTCGGGAGCCATGCATGAGAATCGCCAACAGCTTGAGCCGGCAGATCATTCTGTCGATGTCCGCCGTGGTGCTCTGTGTGATTGCCCTGGCGGTCGTCGGCTCCTATGTGTTTTACGCGCTGCTGTGGACGTTCTGGCCACCCACCGACATTGATGTGGATGAGTGGCTGCCCACTGGCGTGGAATGGGCCTGGATGGCATTGATCACGGCGATTGGCCTGGCCGTGGGTGCGGTGGTAGCGATCAAATTGTCCCGGCGCATTCTGATGCCCCTGAACTCGGTGGCGGCCAGCCTTCGCCGCCTCGCCGATGGCGACCTGGACGCCCGCGCGACGGCGTCCGACCGCTCATTGGCCGAGGCCACCTTGCTGGTGGATGACTTCAACAGCATGGCCGCACGGCTCAAGCGCATGGCGCAGGAACAGTCGTTCTGGAACGCCGCGATTGCCCATGAACTGCGCACCCCGTTGACCATCCTGCGTGGCCGTCTGCAAGGGTTGGCCGAAGGTGTCTTCCCCCCGGACCAAGCGCAGTTCTACAGCCTGCTCGGCCAAGTGGAAGGCTTGGCGCGGCTGATCGAAGACCTGCGGGTCGTAGGCCTGGCCGACAACGGCTACCTCGACGTGCAGATCCAACGAGCCGACCTGGCCGATGAGATCGAAGCAGACGCTCGCCTGTTCGAACCGGGCCTGCAAGCATGCGGATTCACCCTGCACATGGAGTTGCTCAGGCAACCGGTGCACTGCGACCCGGCCCGTATTCGCCAGGCGTTGCTGGCCATGCTCGACAACCTCAAGCGGCATGCGAACCCGGGCATCGTCACGGTGCGCCTGAGCAGTCAGGACGGCATCAATACCTTGAGCGTCGCGGATGAGGGCCCAGGCATTGATGAAACATTCGCCGCGCATATCTTTGAGCCGTTCCAGCGCGGGGAAAGTTCACGCTCCCGTGCCCAGGGCGGCAGCGGCCTGGGGCTGGCCGTGGTGCGCGCGATTGCCCTGGCCCATGAAGGCCGCGTGACCTGCCGCAACCTGACGCAGGGCGGCAGCCTGTTCGAACTGACGTGGCCAGAGCAACTGGTCGCTATCTGAAACCCAACCGCTTCAGGTGCAGGCATGCGCTTCTCCGTTTTCGGATTCAAGGGCGTTCAACGCTATCGCCACTTCGCCTTGCTGGACACACAAGGGCGCTGTATCGCTTTGAAGAGCTGCGAAGGGATGCCGCGCAATGGCGATTGGGTGCAAGTCAACGCCATCAATCCGGCCTGGCTGAACCGTGCGCTGCCTGCGCGGGCGCTGGCCGAGCCCGCGACATCACCTTTGTAAGTCACGTACGGACTGCACGCATGTCTACCTCTATTCGCCACCGCAACGCGCTCGACCTGACGCAGTTGGAAGACTCCATAAAGCGCTGCAGCGCCAAACTCAGGAAGCTGCAGCGCTTCTGGATTCCCCTGCAAAAACACGCACCGCGCCTGGTGTTGTCGCTGTGGATCATCGGGGTTGTGGCTTCGCTGTTTACCCAGTGCTACTACCACTGGCTGTTCATGGCGCCGGCCATTTGCGTGTTGATCGTCCTGGAGATGGTGATCGAAGAAGTGCAGACCGACCTGTTATTGATGACCGCCGAGACGCGCTACTTGATTGACCTCGCGCGCGGCCTGTATGCCGGCCAAGCTGCCGGCGCGCCAGCCACGGCGAAAACTCATAGGCCCCGGGCGGCGAGTATCGCCAGATAGATCAGTACCAGGCCGCAGGCAGCGTAACTGACGCGCTGCCAGACCGGTGAAGCATTCTGGCGCAGCAGATTGACCAACGCGGCGGTGAGGAAGCACGACAGCACCGAGGCGAGCATGAAACCGGCAAAAAACATCAGCGTCTGGCCATGGCTCGGCGTGGCGCCGACGATGCCCGACAAGGCGCTGCCCAGCGCACCCCAGTACACAATGTTTTTCGGGTTGGCCAACGAGATTGCCGCGCCCACCGCCAGCGCATTCTGCCCGGAGCCGGCAGGGGCATTGTCTGCTGCCGGCAAGCGCCAGGCATCCAGCAGGCTGCGCGCACCGAGCCAGGCCAGGTACAGCGCGCAGACCGCCGTCAATGGCACGCGCACGGCATCGTGCTGCATCAGCAGGGCGATGCCGGTGAGGCCAATGACTGCCCATACCGCATCGCCCACCAGTGAACCTACCTGCACCAGCAGTGCCGGCCTGAAGCCGTGCAGCAAACCTCGGCGCAGGGTCTCGGCCAGCACGGCGCCAGGAGACAGGCAGAACACAAAACCAAATACCAGCGCGGAGAAAAAAATCGTCAACATGCGTGCCCAGCCTCCTCCATGTCTGTCAGGTCGGGCGCGGAGCGAAAAGCCCGGACCGACCGATGTGCCACGCGTTTATAACTGCCCGATGCGTTCCAGTTCAACCTTTAACTCAGCCGGGCACAGGCGTTCGAACGGCAATGCAAAAAACGCCCGGCAGCGACTTTCGATGGTTTCCAGAGTGGCGTTGAAGGCGGCGTCGAGGCGCGCGTCGTCACCTTCGACGTCGGACGGATCCTCCAGGCCCCAATGCGCTTTCATCGCCGGGCCGAAGTACACCGGGCAGGCTTCACCGGCCGCCTTGTCGCACACGGTGATCACCAGGTCCGGCGGGCTGCCTTCGAAGGCGTCGTTACCTTTGCTGTACAACCCCTCGGTGCTGATTCCGGCGGCCTGCAGGGTACTGAGGCTGCGGGGCAGCACCTGGCCCTTGGGAAAGCTGCCGGAGCTGACCGCTTCGAAGCCTTGCGGCGCCAGGTGGTTGAACACCGCTTCGGACAGGATGCTGCGACAGCTGTTGGCGGTACACATGAACAGGACTTTCATCAAATGCTTCCTTCAGACACTCAGGCGCAGGGCGAGGGCGGCGAGGGTGATCAACAGCACCGGCAGGGTCAGCACGATGCCGACCTTGAAGTAATAACCCCAGGTGATGGTGATGCCTTTGCGCGCCAGGATATGCAGCCACAGCAACGTGGCGAGGCTGCCGATAGGCGTAATTTTAGGGCCCAGGTCACTGCCGATCACATTGGCATAGACCATGGCGTCCTTGACCACGCCCACCGCATGGCTCGATTCGATGGACAGCGCGCCGATCAGTACTGTCGGCAGGTTATTCATCACCGACGACAGCAGCGCGGTCAGCAGCCCGGTGCCCATGCTCGCGCCCCAGATACCGTAGGTGGCGAAGGTATCGAGCCAGGTCGCCAGGTAGGTGGTGAGGCCCGCGTTACGCAGGCCGTACACCACAAGGTACATGCCCAGGGAAAAGATCACGATCTGCCAGGGCGCTTCTTTGAGTACTTTGCGCGTGGAAATTTTATGGCCCTTGGCGGCGATCACCAGCAGGAGCACGGCGCACACGGCGGAAATTGCACTGATGGGAATGCCCAGCGGTTCCAGGGCGAAACAGCCGATCAGCAGAATTCCCAGTACCCACCAGCCGGCGCGGAACGTGGCGCGGTCGTGGATCGCACTGGCGGGTTCATCCAGGTCGGCCGGGTCGTAGGCCTGTGGGATATCGCGGCGGAAAAACCACAGCAGCACCGCCAGGGTGGCTGCCACACTGACCAGGTTGACCGGCACCATCACCGCTGCGTATTGGTTGAAGCCGATCTTGAAATAGTCGGCCGAGACGATATTCACCAGGTTCGAGACCACCAGCGGCAGGCTCGCCGTGTCGGCAATAAAACCCGCGCCCATCACGAACGCCAGGGTGGCCGCCGGCGAAAAGCGCAGCGCCAGCAACATCGACATCACGATGGGCGTCAGGATCAGCGCCGCGCCGTCATTGGCAAACAGCGCCGACACCAGCGCGCCGAGCAGCACCATATAGGCAAACAGCCGCCGTCCGCGGCCACGCCCCCAGCGCGCCACATGCAGGGCGGCCCAGGCGAAGAAACCGGCCTCATCGAGCAGCAGGCTGATGATGATCAAGGCGACAAACGTGCCGGTCGCATTCCAGATGATGTGCCACACCACCGGAATATCCGCCAGGCTGATGACGCCGCAGGCCAGCGCCAGGATCGCACCGAGGCTGGCGCTCCAGCCGACGCCCAGGCCCTTGGGCTGCCAGATAACCAAAACAATCGTGACCAGAAAAATGGCAATTGCGACAAGCATGAATAAACGCTCCGATGGCTCAGCAGCAGGTGCTGGCCCGTTGTGGTCTGTCGCCCATTGCACCCAGACGCAGCGCGTCGCTGTGCAACCATGGCTGGTTGGCTTGCAAAGTGATGTCCAGTACCTGATGTGCCCAATCGGGCAATGCCGGGTTGATGCGGTAATAGATCCATTGACCCTGACGACGATCCACCAATACGCCGCAACTGCGCAGTTGTGCGAGGTGGCGGGAGATTTTCGGCTGGCTGTCGCCCAGAGCATGGATCAGTTCGCACACGCAAAGTTCGCCTTCGCGCAGGATCAACAGCGTCAGGCGTACACGGGTAGGGTCGGCCAGGCATTTGAACAGGGCTGGCGGCGAAAAGAGGTCGGGCATGGTTCCGGCTCCTGTATAGGGTTATGCGAATATACGTATTTCCATATATTTCTGTCAAAACTTGTATTGATTGACCTGGATCAAAGACCTGGAAATCCGCCACAAGTGTCTGAAATTAAAATGAAACATGAATGTCCTAAAGTGCCTGCCCATTGCTGATGAAGGAAGACCCCGCGTGACCCGAGCAACCCGCAACCTGCGCAAGACCCTGGATTCCGTCGCGGAAAATAACGAAACCGCAGCGTTTGATCTGATGCGCGCCGTTGAAAAACTCGGCGACGAGGTGCTGCGTCAGCGCTTGCTCAACACCATTCATCGCCTCAACCAGGACGCCTACGAATTGCGCGAAGCGCGCGACTCGGTGGAGCAGGTTTCGGTCAGGCTCGCCTGAGCAAGATCGTTCAAGACACGCTTCAACTCGTTCAGGCATGCTTGGCGACTGTCTGTCGATGAGCCGTTTCTATGCCTGCCGCCTTGCCTTATCACGCTTTTGCCCGCGGTGCGATCGCCGTTCTGCCGTTATCCCTGGCCTGCGCTCCCTGGGGGCTGCTCGCCGGCTCCATGGCCATCGACGCGCAATTGACCCCACTGCAAGCCCAGGGCCTGTCGGCCATTGTGTTCGCCGGTGCCGCGCAGCTGGTGGCTATCGGGATGGTCAAAAGTGGCGCCAGCCTGATATCGATTGTGCTCACTACCTTGCTGTTGACTTCGCAACATTTGCTCTACGGCATGCACCTGCGGCCGGTGCTTTCACCGTTGAATACACGCTGGCGTTTGAGCCTGGGCTTTTTGCTCACCGATGAATTTTTCGCGCTGGTCAGCCACTACGACCGCCAGACGTTCAATCGCTGGTACGCCCTCGGCGTGGGGCTGAGCTTTTACATCATCTGGAACCTGTTCACCCTGGCCGGCATTGTGCTCGGCAAAAGCATTCCGGGGCTTGATCAACTGGGGCTGGAGTTTTCGATCGCTGCCACCTTCATCGCGTTGATTACCCCGGTGGTGCGCGACGTACCGACGGTGGTGTGCGTGGCGGTAGCATTGCTGTGTTCGGTGTGGCTGAGTTTTCTACACTGGGAATCGGCGGTGGTGATGTCGGGCCTGCTGGGCATGAGCGCTGGGTTTATCTGCAAGCGATTGGGAGTCGGGCAACCATGATTTACCTGATGATTGTGACCATGGGCCTGGCGGTGTTCTTCAACCGCTACCTGTTTATCGAACCGCGCCTGCCGGTACGCCTTAACCGTGGCGCGCGGGAGTTCCTGGGATTTGCGGTGCCCGGCATGCTCACGGCGATCTGCGGACCGATTATTTTCCTGACCGACCATCAGCTCAACCTCAGCCCGACCAACCCGTATCTGCTCGCAGGCCTCTGCGCGGTGGGATTGATGTTCTGGACGCGCAACGTGTTGATCACAGTGCTGCTGAGCATGGCGGTGTTCTATCTGTTTCGCTGGTGGCTCTGAAACGCAGTCGAAAAAAAGCCCGCGGGAGGGCGGGCGGAAGGAAGACTTCAAAAAAATGAGCACGGCCAGTGTAGGCGGCGAAAGCAGGTTTTACCGTGAAACAAAGTTCATGCAAGCGTCAGGCAGGTACGCGGCAATGGTAGAGTCGCGTTTTTTTCAAGGAAGTGATGGCATGCGGAACGTGGTGATTGGCGCATTGGCGCTGGCGGTACTGGCCGGCTGCGCGGGCTCGAAGATGAAAGAGGCGCGCGCCGGCACGCCTTACAAGACCCTGGCGTCTGACAAAGCCACGCTGGTGGTGGCTGAATGCGTGCAGTTCGGCTGGCAGGATGAAAGCGTGTTCGGTGTCGACGCCGGCGGCTTCAAGGAACCGACCGGGTCGGGTGGCTTCACCGTGTACACCACCGCGGGCGATTACTTCGTCGACATCCAGAGTGCGGGCGCCGGTTCCAGCATCAAGTACTACGCCGCCGAAGACAACATGCCGGCCAAGCGTCGTCTGGCTGCGCTGGCGACCTGTCTGTAATCCCTTGCCTTAGCGATCTTCGGAAATGCCCGGCGGGACAGCGCTCGGGCATTGCCTTATGATTCACCTCGCTCGCCCGGGGTGATGGCTCTTTACCAGTACACGGACGTCGAGGTCGACACGCCGGGCGAGCATCCTTTTCTGTTCAACGCGGCATGTAGCCCAAGTGCCAACGCCGTGGAATCTTCAGCGACACCAAACCCAACACGGCCGCCAGGGCGCCGCTGACCCACAGCGCGCGCAACCCCATATGATGCTCCAGTACCGCCCCGATCACCGCACCGACAAACATGCCGGCCCACGGCACCAGTTGCACGCGCCAGCCGTCGCGGCGCTCGCCCAGTAACCAGCGGCCCAGGCCGCGACCGAACCGCGACAGCGCACCGGTCACGTAGGTCAAGCCCACCGGCAAGCCGTTCACTTCTTCGACCGCCGCATTGAGCATGCCCATGGCCACGATTGCCGCCAACAGCGCGGGTAACAGGTCCTCGAAGGGCCAGAACGCGCCGCAGCACAACAGCGCGGCGATATACAGCAGGAGGGGCAGGGCGTGGCGCCGGCTCAGTCGGCTGACCACAATGCCCAGCGCGTTCCCCAGAATGAACGTGGCAACCAGCAACAGCAGACGCCCGGTCAGGCTGTGGTCGCCCGCGCCGATGGCCACTGCCAGGCGCGTGGTATTGCCGCTCATGAACGAAACAAAATCGCCGCTGGCCATAAAGCCTATGGCATCGGTCATCCCCGCCAGCACCGAAAGGCTGGCCACCAGCATCATGCCGACGCGCCCGCGCCATCGGCGTCGTTGGGCCAAAGCGGCATTGGCGTAAGGCTTGCGGGGCAGCGGCAGCATGGGCGGGGCCTCGGTGAGATTATCCGGCCACTACGGTAGGGCGCTTTGCGCCCGCGCGCAATGACGTCAGGCAGTTTGCAGGCGCCAGCCCGAAGGCGTCCAACTCAGATGATGGGTGGGGCCGATAGCCTGGATAAACGCCGGATCATGGGACACCACCACCATCGCTCCGGCAAACCCCTGCAACGCCTGCTCGAAGGCAATGACCGACGCCAGGTCCAGGTGGTTGGTAGGCTCGTCCAGCAACAGCAATTGCGCCGGGACGTCACGCCACATGGCAATCGCCATCGCGGCCTTCAAACGCTCACCACCGCTGAGCTGTGCGACCGGTTGGGTCACGCGCACCGCGTCCAACTGCAGCAAGGCCAGGCGCGTGCGCAGTTCGCCTTCGACCAGTGGCGTGTCGAGCAGGTTGAGGTGCTCGATTACCGAGCGTTGTTCGTCCAGAAAGCCCAGGTGCTGGTCGATGCAGGCCGCTGGCAGCGGCACGCGACACTCTCCGCTGACCGGTTGCCACTGGCCCGCCAGCACTTTGAGCAAGGTGGATTTACCGCAACCGTTAGGCCCTTGCACGGCCACCCGCGCCGGGCCCATCAAGCTGAGGGTCAGCGCCGGGGTATCCAGCCACGGTAAGCACACATCGACCAGCTTCAGCACCAGGCGCCCCTTGGGCACCGCCGAATCCGGCAAGGCCAGTAAGGTCGGGGGCTGTTGCGCCACGCCCTCATGGGCCTGGCGCACCTGATGGTCCAGTTGCTGTTTACGCGCATGTTGATCGCTGCGCACGCTGCTGACCACTTCACGGGCTGTGCTTTTCCAGCGGGCCTGGGTAAACCGGTCCACATTGGCGCTTTGCGCGTGTTTGTGGGCACGGGCAGCCTTGCGTTGCAGCGTGTCGTGGTCCTTTTGCAGACGACGGCGCTCGCGCGTGCGCTCCAGGCGCGAATGGTCCAAAGCGGCAATCGCAGCGTGCTGCTCGATGTCGCGCTGTCGTCGATAGGCTTCGTAGTTACCACCGTAGACCTTGGGGCCCAGAGGGGACAGTTCGATGATTCGTGCCAGGGTATTGAGCAGCGCCCGGTCATGACTGACGACCACCAAGCCGCCGCGCCACTGGCCCAGGGCCTGGAGCAGCCAGGCGCGCCCGCTGCTGTCGAGGTGGTTGGTGGGTTCGTCGAGCACCAGCAACTCGGGCGTGGTCAGGAACGCGCTGATCAACGCCACCCGCGCCAGTTGGCCGCCACTGAGTTGATCGGCCGGCGATTCGAGCGTCAGTGATGCCAGGCCCGCCTCATCCAGCGCCGTACGCAGGCGCTCGGCAAGATCCCAGCGGTCGTCGATCAGCTCAAGGTCGTCGACACGCGCCGCGCCTGCGGCCATGCGTTGCAATGCTTCCAGGGCCGGGGCGCTGCCGGTGAGATCGGCGACGCTGGCGCCGGGCGTAACCACCACGTTTTGCGGAACGAAGGCCACGCTGGCCGATCGTGTGATGGCGCCGGATGACGGCGCGAGCACTCCGGCGATCAGTTGGGCGAGGAGGCTTTTGCCGCTGCCGTTGCGGCCCACAATGCCGGTGGACGTGTGATCGATGGACAAGTTCAGGTCGTCCAGCAGGGTTTCGCCATTGGCGAACTGGAAGGTTACGTGTTGCAGGGAGATCAATGCGGGCAGCCGTGTGACGTGAGTCATCAGCACCTCCATAAAAATGTCGAACAGGCCAACAAGCGCGCCAGGCGCTGGTTGCGGATACATTTTGGAAGGCTTAGTGGTTCACGTCGGCGGTCGTCCCGAGGGTCAGAAGGGAGACAGAGCCTAACCCGCCTTGGCGTTCTGCGGCAAGTCAGCGGCCAGGCGTTCGAGGAACATCGCCAGAGCGACTTCTTCGGCTTTCAGGCCCTTGCGCACCCGCGGCTTGGGCAGCTTCGACAATTCCCCCAGGCTGAAATGCTCAAGTACGGCCGGGTGGATATAGCACTTGCGGCACACCGCCGGGGTATTACCCAACTGCTTGGCGACATCCTTGACCATCGACACGACATGCCGCTTGGCATCGGATTCGGGCTGCCACTGCAATTCGCGCAGCACTGCCAGCGCCATGGCGGTGCCAGCCCACGTGCGATAATCCTTGGCAGTAAAATCCTCACCCGTGAGGCTGTGCAGGTAGGCATTCACATCATGAGAACTGACCGTGTGGCGCTCACCGTCCTCGTCCAGGTACTGGAACAGATTCTGCCCCGGCAATTCCATGCAGCGTTTCACCACGCTGGCCAGGCGTCGATCCTTGACGCTCACCTGATGCTCCACGCCGCTCTTGCCGCGAAACTGGAACTGAATCTCGCTGCCCTTGACGTCCACATGTCGGTTGCGCAGCGTGGTCAGGCCGTAGGATTTATTATCGCGCGCGTACTGGGTATTGCCGACGCGGATCAGCGTGGCGTCCAGCAGCATCACCACGGTAGCCAGGACTTTTTCGCGGGTGAATCCGGGTTCGGCCAGTTGCGCTTCCAATTGCTTGCGCAGTTTTGGCAAGGCGTTGCCGAAGGCCTGCAGACGCGCATATTTGTCGCTGTCGCGCACTTCGCGCCAGCGCGTGTGGTAGCGGTATTGCTTGCGTCCGCGGGCATCGCGGCCGGTGGCTTGCAGATGACCGCGCGGATCGGCGCAGATCCATACATCGGTGTAGGCCGGTGGCACCGCCAGGGCGTTGAGACGCTTGATCTCGTCGGCATCGGTGATGCGCTCGCCCTTGGGGTTGAAGTACTGGAATTTGCCGCGCACTTTTTTGCGGCGGATGCCGGGCTGGGTGTCATCAACGTAATGCAGGTCGCGGGGCAGGTCGGCGGGCAGCGCGGAGTCGGGCATGGCTCAGGTTCCTTGGCAATCAATCAGGCCGGTATGTCTGATTGACCGCAGCCGTGTGCGGACGTGCTAAAAGGTTTGCTAGGCCAGCACCGCCACGGCTTTGATCTGCGCCCACAGCCCTTTTCCGGGATGCAGCTGCAACTGGTCGCGGGAAAAACGCGTGATGCGCGCCAACAGCGGCGTGCCGTCAGCGTCCAGGCGCACCAGCACGTGGGCACTGTTATCCGCAGCGACCTCCTCGATCACAGTGACCGGCAGGCGGTTGAGGATGCTGCTGGGTTCCTCGGCCTGCAGGCTGAGGCTGACGTCCCGCGCCTGCACCTTGACCCGCAGCGCCTTGCCAATGTCCAGCGGCGCGTGGGCCACGCGCACGGTCAACGCGCTGCCCGGCAACTGCAGCGTGAGCAACTGGTAGTGGGCATCGTAGGCATTGACCACACCATTGATCACCACGCCGGCGTCATCACCGCGCGCCAGCGGCAGATCCAGGCGCGCCAGTGTGTCGCCAATGGGGCCGCAGGCCAAGGCTTTGCCTTCGCTGAGCAGCACGATGTGGTCAGCCAGGCGCGCGACTTCGTCCTGTGCATGGCTGACATACAGCACCGGAATCTCCAGCTCGTCGTGCAGGCGTTCCAGGTACGGCAGGATCTCGCTTTTGCGCTGGCTGTCGAGGGCCGCGAGGGGCTCGTCCATCAACAGTAAGCGGGGGCTGGTGAGCAGTGCGCGGGCGATGCCGATGCGCTGGCGCTCGCCGCCGGACAGGTGCTGGGGCCGGCGTTCGAGCAGATGGCCGATGCCCAGCAGCTCGGTGGCCTGGGCCATGTCCACCTGCCGTTGTGCGCGCGGCGTGCGCTTGAGGCCGAATTCCAGATTGGCGCGCACCGATAAATGCGCGAACAGGCTAGCTTCCTGGAACACGTACCCTAACGCGCGTTGGTGCGGCGGCATGAACACCCCGCTGCGGCTGTCCTGCCAGACCTCGTCGTTGATCCGGATTAAGCCATTCCTGGCCCGTTCCAGACCGGCGATGCAGCGCAGGCAGGTGGTCTTGCCGGAGCCTGAATGCCCGTACAACGCGGTGACGCCACGGCCGGGCAGTTGCAGGTCCACATCGAGGGCAAAGCCGGAATACCGCAAGTGCAGGCGTATCTCCATCATCGACATCAGCTCCAGCCCAGTCTGGTTTTGCGGCTGGAGTAGAGCACCAGCAACACAAAAAACGCGAACACTACCATGGCGCCCGCCAGCCAATGGGCCTGGGCATATTCCATGGCTTCGACATGGTCGTAGATCTGCACCGAGACCACGCGGGTCTTGTCCGGGATATTGCCGCCGATCATCAGCACCACGCCGAACTCACCGACAGTGTGGGCAAAGCCCAGGATGGACGCGGTGATAAAACCCGGGCGCGCCAGGGGCAGGATCACGCTGAAGAACGTGTCCCAAGGTCCGGCGCGCAGTGTCGCCGCGACTTCCAAAGGCCGCGTGCCGATGGCCGAAAAGGCGTTCTGCAACGGCTGCACCACAAATGGCATGGAGTAGATCACCGAACCGATGACCAGGCCGGTGAAGCTGAACGTGAGGGTGCCCAGGCCCAACCACTGCGTGAGCTGGCCGAAATAGCCGTTGGGACCCATGGTCAGCAGCAGGTAGAAACCAATGACCGTCGGCGGCAGCACCAGCGGCAGGGCGACGATCGCGCCCACGGGGCCGCGCCACCAGGAGCGCGTGCGCGACAGCCACAGGGCAATCGGAGTGCCGATGACCAGCAGGATCACGGTGGTCAGTGTCGCGAGTTTGACGGTCAACCAGATCGCGGAAAAATCGGCACTCGATAGGGGCATTTACAGCTCGTAACCGTAGGATTTGATAACGGCAGCGGCTTTCGGCCCTTTGAGGTATTCGACCAGCGCTTTGGCTGCGGCGCTGTCTTTGCCTTTGTTAAGGATCACCGCGTCCTGCTTGATGGGGTCGTGCAAGGACGCGGGGACAATCCAGGCCGAACCGCTGGTGACTTTGCCGTCTTTATAGATCTGCGACAAGGCCACGAAACCCAGCTCGGCGTTGCCGGTGGAAACGAACTGATAGGCCTGGGTAATGTTCTGGCCTTCGACGAGCTTGTCCTTGAGCTGTTCGCTCAGACCCTGCTTGGCCAGGACCTGAGTGGCGGCCAGGCCATAAGGCGCGGCTTTCGGGTTGGCGATGGACAAATGTTTGAACTGGTTGCGCTTTAACACCTCACCGCCTGCGTCGACATAACCGGCCTGGGCCGACCACAGCGCGAGGGTGCCCACGGCGTAAGTGAAGCGCGAACCTTTGACGGTATCGCCTTCGTTTTCGAGCTTCTGCGGGGTGGTGTCGTCGGCGCTGAGGAATACTTGGAATGGCGCGCCGTTCTTGATCTGAGTGTAGAACTGCCCAGTGGCACCGTAGGACGCGACCAGTTTATGCCCGGTGTCCTGCTCGAAACCGGTGGCAATCGCCTGGATCGGCGCGGTGAAGTTGGCGGCCACCGCCACCTGCACTTCATCGGCGTGGGCCGCGCCGAAAACGAGGGCGCTAGCCAGGACGGCCAGACGTGAGGCATGAATCAGCATGAAGCAGCTCCTTGGTATGCACGGCATGGGTTAATCGCTATGTACGCGAATATATAGCGCTCGACCACTGCCGGTACAGTGCAACGTTGCCGCAACAGCCTGGGTTATCTGAGCCTGGCCAGCGCCTGCTCGGCCAATTGGCGCGTCAGCTCGTAAGTGCCAATGTCGCGGCCCAGCCGTAACGCCTGGCCCGACCACAGGTTGCTGAAACCGCCCTCATCCCTGGCCTTGAGCGGCATCAGCGCGCCGCCGGCCCGGGGAAACGCAGGCGCTGCCGGGTTCATTGCGCCCAGTTCGCGCATGACTCGGTTGACGATGCCCCGCGCCGGGCGTCCGGTGAACAGGTTGGTCAACGCAGTTTCGCTGGCCTGGGCATGGCGCAGCGCGTGGTGATGAGCCGCGCTCACGTTGGCTTCGGGGGTAAACAGGTATGCCGTGCCGATCTGCACCGCCGAAGCACCGAGGGCGAACGCCGCGACGATACCTCGCGCATCGCCAATACCGCCGGCGGCGATCACCGGCACGGTGACCGCGTCGACGATCTGCGGCACCAACGCCATCAGGCCGATCTGGGTGTTGAGGTCATCACTGAGGAACATGCCACGATGACCGCCAGCCTCGATGCCCATGGCGATGATTGCATCGCAGCCGTTGGCCTGCAGCCAGATGGCTTCTTCGACGGTGGTGGCCGACGACAGCACCTTGGCTCCGGTGGCCTTGACCCGATCCAGCAGGGCTTTTTCCGGCAGCCCGAAGTGAAAGCTGACGACCTCGGGGCGGAACGCTTCCACCACCTGGCAGGCCTCGTCGTTGAACGGCGCGCGGTTGGACACCGGAGTCGGCGCCTCGAAATCGACACCCAGTTCGCGGTAATAGGGTTGCAGCAATGCCTTCCAGTGGTGGTCGCGGGCGTCGTCCGGGACCGGTGGCTGATGGCAGAAGAAATTCACGTTGATCGGACGGCTGCTGGCCGCGCGCAGAGTGCGCAGGTCTTCGCGCAGTTGTTCGATGCTCAGCGTGGCGGCGGGCAATGAGCCCAACGCTCCCGCCTGGTTGGCGGCAATGACCATGGCGGGCGTGGTGCCTACGGCCATGGGCGCCTGGATGATGGGTAACTCGATGCCGAGCAAGTCGAGAATACGGGTGTCAGGCCAGGTGCTCATGGGTGGGTCTCCAGCGAAGGTCAGGGGTTTCGCTGTTTTTAGCAGGGCGTATTGCACGCGGCCAGTCTGTTTTATTCACTGGACGCAGCGGACATTTCGTGCAGCTCTGTCAGCCTTCGTTGTTACGCTCGCGCTCCAGCAACGCCTGCTTGCGCGCAACGCCCCAACGATAGCCTGACAGCTCACCATCGCTGCGCACCACGCGATGGCAGGGGATTGCCACCGCCAGACGGTTGGCGCCGCACGCCTGGGCCACCGCGCGATATGACTTGGGGGCCCCGATCCGCTCGGCGATCTGTGCATAGCTGGCCGTGCTGCCCACGGGGATATCGCGCAAGGCTTGCCACACGCGCTGCTCGAATGCAGTGCCGCGCACATCCAGCGGCAGGTCGAGGCCCAGCGCGGGCGCTTCGATAAAGCCGACGACCTGGGCAACCCACTGCTCGAAACTCGAGTCGGCGCCGACCAGCTCGGCCTTGGGAAACTGGTCCTGCAGGTTGCGCACCAGGGTGTCCGGGTCGTCCCCGAGCAGGATCGCACACACGCCACGGTTGCTGCGCGCGACCAGGATCGCGCCCAGCGAACACTGACCTACCGCGAACCGAATGACGTTGTGGGCACCGCCGGCTTTATAGTCGCTGGCGGTCATGCCGAGCAGTTGGTCGGCTGACTCGTAAAAGCGACTGCTGGAATTGAAGCCCGCGTCATAAAGGGCGGCCGTGACCGAGTGTTGACCTTTGAGCCCATTGCGCACTTTGCGAGAGCGATGCGCGGTGGCGTAACCCTTGGGCGTCAGGCCGGTCACCGCCTTGAACACCCGGTGAAAATGATAAGGGCTCAGGCCGGACTGGGCCGCGAGGGAGGCCAGGGACGGCGGCGCAACGCTCTGTTCGATGAGGCGACACGCATCGGCCACCAATTGCGCATGGTGCGCGGCGCGTTGCGTCTGGTCGCCGGCCGCGCGTCGGCTGGCCCGATAACCGGCGGCCTCGGCCTGCGCCGGGGTGTCAAAGAACTCGATATTTTCCAGGCGCGGCAGTCGTGACGCGCTGCTGGGGCGGCAATACACGCCGGTGGTTTTGACGCCGTAGACAAACAGTCCGTCGGCGCTGGCATCACGGGCCAGGACAGCGGCCCAACGAGGGTCTTGTTCAGTCAGCATGGTCGGCACTCTTGACGGCTTTATGGCAGATTAGCCGTGCCGCGACGGCCTGACACCCCGAAGCTTGCGGTCAAATCAACCGGCGGTGCGCAGGGTCAGGTTGATGCGTTGCGGGCCCATCACCGGGTGCACGCCTTCCTTGATCGGCATGACCCCGTGAAAGCGCAGGCGGTCCACGCCACCCCACACCACCACATCGCCATGGAACAGCGAGATTTTCTGCGGCTTGTCCGATCGTGCGTGGCCGCCGAACAGGAAGATCGCCGGCAGGCCCAACGATACCGATACCACCGGTGCGCCGTAGTCGCGCTCGTTTTTGTCCTGATGCAGCGACATCTTGGCTCCGGGGACATAGCGGTTGATCAGGCAGGCGTCCGGAGCAAAGTCGGCGAAACCGGCGTCTGCCGCTGCCTGGACCGCCAATTCGCGCAAGGCATCGGGCAAGGCCGGCCAGGGTTGCTGGCTGCGCGGGTCCAGGTGCGAGTACCGATAGCCGGAGGCGTCCGTGGTCCAGCCCAACTCGCCGCAACTGGTCAACGCCGCCGACATGGTAAAGCCACCCGGCGTGACCATTTGCCGAAAGGGGGCTTGGGCCAGCACGTGCCGCAGTTCGGGCAGAAGGCGCTCAATCCAGGGCAGGGCATAGCCCCTTAGCACGTAGGACTGTTCACCGATCTGCTCGCGCCCGTTGGGCTGTTGCAGCGCGTCTTCGGCGAACAGGTCAGAAGTGGGACCGGACATGGTCTTACAGCGCCTTGCTCACGCTGATGTCGGTGATGCGATCATTCTCATCGTGAATTTTCGCCAAGACTTGCTTGGCTTCTTCCAAGTCGTCGCTGTGCAGGCGGGCAAACTCGAAACGACGCTCGTCGTTGAGTTTGTACTTGATCACGTATTTGGTGGTGGCGGTCACGGCTATTTCCTGTGAAAGGGCGGATCAGCTCAGCTTGGAGCTGGTACGACGCACGATGCGAATCTTGTGGGACAAAGCAGGTTTGCGGGTCACGCTGATGGCGCGGCGGGTGACGACGTCCAGGGTGATGTTCCAGAACCCGGTGCTCGGCGCGGTGATTTTAGCCGGGAATTTGTCAAACGCGCCGCCATGGTAAGTGTGGCGCCCGCCGTTCTTGAAGCTGCGAAAGTTCGCATCGCTCATCAGACGGATATTACAAGTCTGCGAGCATTCGATGACAACAATATCTCCCTCGTTGAGGTGCTCGCGCTGGTGGATGAATTTCATGGGAGTGTCTCCAGAAGGGCTTTTTCTGCAAAATCAGAAGGATACGTAGGTTAAGATGGAGTTTATCAGCCCCAGCGCGTTTATTATCGGCCCGTCTTCGACGCCGTCGACAATTTAAAACAGTTATTTACCGTGTGATCAGGGATAAATCCTACGTGTCCGGGAGAAAATTACCATCCCCGCTGTCGTAGGGTCTTTATCGGAGGTTTTGTATGAAGTGGAGTGTGTTGGTTCTGGCCTTGGCGTTGGGTGGGTGTGCTTCGGTTGCAGACATCAAGCAGACCCCGCCGACATTGGCGGTCATTTCCGGGAAAAAGCCGCAGGAATACGCTGCTTGTGTCGTACACAAATTGTCCACGACACGTCGTCCTTCGCAGATCGAACCTCACAAGGAAGGCGTGCGTGTGATCGTGCCGCAGAAATTCTCGGCTGACCCATCGGCGATCTTCGAAATTGAAGAGCGCTCCAGCGGCAGCAGCATCAAGCTCTACGAGAGCATGTCGAACGTGCCGATTCGCCCAGGTGATGTGAAAAAAGCCGGTGAAGACTGCATCTCTGGCTGATCTCCAGCCCGTCGCGCGCCTTCGAATCCGATAAAAGCCTGGCCCTGCAAACGCAGCGCCAGGCTTTTTTAATGCCGCCTGGAACGTTGTGGAAGCAGGATCATTCCCATACTATTTGTAAGGCCTATGCCGTGAATGTCTAAGCTTATAACTATAAACAGGGAGTGATGATGAGACCTCTGCAACGAACACTGGTGGGGAGTGCACTGTTTTTTCTGCTGGGCAGCGCGCACGCGTTGGATGGCAGCAAGATTTTCACCGAGGGGGGCGCGCAGCCCGCAGCGATGGCCTGCGTCGCGTGCCACGGGGCGGACGGCGGCGGTGTCGCGGCGGCGGGGTTTCCGAGGTTGGCCGGATTGCCTGCGGCTTATCTGCGTAAGCAATTGGAGGACTTTAAGCGTGGCAGTCGCGATAACCCGGTGATGCGTCCACTGGCAATCGCGCTGACGGATGCCGAGGTACAAGCGCTGAGCCAGACCATCGCCGCAATGCCTGCTGCAGCGCCCGTCCCGGTGTATCGCAGCGAAATGCCGACCAATGCCGCGCAGAAACTTGCCTTGCAAGGCGCGTGGGAGCGGCAGATTCCAGCCTGTGTCAGCTGTCACGGGCCGGCTGGCAGCGGCGTCGGCGATACGTTCCCGCCGCTTGCCGGGCAGCCCGCGGGCTACCTTGCCGCGCAGTTGATCGCGTGGCAGAACGGCACCCGTCACAACGATGTCAACGACCTGATGGGGCCTATCGCCAAGTCACTGACTGCGCAGGAAGCCCAGGACGTGGCCCAGTATTTCGCGTCGTTAAGCCTGGAGGTCAAGCCATGAAGCCGTTTGTGCTTGTAAGCGTGGTCGGCTTGTTGATGGCTTTGCCGATCCAGGCCGCGACCATTGCCATGGAAGATCAATCCCAGCTGGTGCCACGCCCGGCTGGTCAACAAGCCGCGTTGTTTCAGCCACCGTCGGAAAAAGACTTGCCGGATAATGCGTACGGCAAGCTGGTCAGGCAGGGATATGCCTTATTCGTCGACACCAAGCGCCTGGCGCCGCAATTTGTCGGCAACGGCCTTAATTGCAGCAATTGCCATCTGGACCAGGGGCGCCTGGCCAACTCGGCGCCATTGTGGGCGGCTTATCCGATGTATCCGGCTTACCGCAAGAAAAACGACAAGGTCAACACCTACGCCGAGCGGCTCCAGGGCTGTTTCCAATTCAGCATGAACGGTGGCACCCCGCCGGCTGCCGACAGCCCGGAAATCACCGCGTTGTCCGTGTATTCCTATTGGCTGGCCAGTAAGGCACCCTTGGGCGTGGAACAGCCGGGGCGCGGTTACCCCGATGTGGCACAACCCGCGCAGGGCTACAGCATCGTCCGAGGCGCACAGGTGTATGGGGATCAGTGCGCGGTTTGCCATGGCGCGCAAGGGCAGGGGCAAAAGGTCGGCGATCACTACGCGATGCCGCCGCTGTGGGGTAAAGACTCCTACAACTGGGGCGCCGGCATGCACCGGATCAACACGGCGGCTGCGTTTATCAAGCACAACATGCCGCTGGGTAAAGGCGCCAGCTTGAGCGACCAGCAGGCCTGGGATGTCGCAGCCTACATCAACAGTCATGAGCGGCCGCAGGACCCGCGCCTGATTGAGGGCTCGGTAGAGAAAACCCGGGTGAAGTTTCATGCCAATGACGGTGTCAATCTGTATGGCCAAACAGTGGAAGGCGTGCTGATCGGGCAGGGCATCCGTTAGACTGTCGGCCATTCAATGCAAAAATACCGCGCAGCCCTGGGGTTGCGCGGTATTTGTCTTTTTTGGAAGCCCGTTATGAAACGTGAAGATGTCAGAGCCCGCCACGCCGAGGGTCAGATCTCGGCCACCCATGTCATCCAGAATCCGGCCGATCTGGGCGAGTGGATCGTGTTTTTCAAAAAGAGCGGCGGGCGCAGTTTTTTCCTGGTGGACGATCAGGATGAAGTGGAATCTTTCCAGCGGCTGGATGACCTGATCGAGACCATTCGCGGCCTGGGCATCAAGTTCGCCGACATACAGCTATAAACGCTTACTTGCAGACCACAACCACGCTGCGGTTTTTGTAGTTGCCTACGTCCTGCCCCAGCGTCTTGTCGCTCTCCTTGAGCGACGGCGTGCCTTCGGTGCCAACGATGCGATAGCCGGTGCCCGCGCAGGATGCATCGGCTTTTTCGTAGCAGCTGGCCCAGGAATTGGCTTCGCCGGAACAGTCGATGGTCAGGCCTTGTTCGCCGTTTTTCAAATAGACGTCAGAGGTGGTAGTGCAGCCGGCGAGCGCCAGGACTGCAGTCAGTGCCAGAATCTTGTTCATAGGTGTTCGTCATCAAGGGTGTTAGGAGGGACGCGCTGACACTGTCGTGGGGCGTTTGCCGAAGATTATAGCGAACTGCCATCTACGTACAGACAAACGCAAAAAAGCCTCGCTATGCGAGGCGTCATGTACCCGGGCCGCTGCTTACTTGCCCTTCGGCCGCTTGCTCGATGCGTGACCGGCTTCGTCCACGAACACTTCAGCGACCGCAATGGCTTCACGCTCGGTCGCGAAGCAACCGGCAACGCTGTCGCCGTGAAAGTTGATCAAGTGCCAGCCGTCCGCACGCTGGGTAATCAGGTAGCCGTTCACACCTTTGGGTTCTGACATCTATTAACAATCTCGTGGTCTGGTTCAAGGGCGCAATCATAGCGCCAAATGTCGTCGACACGTGCACGTTAATCCACGTCAATGCACCGCCGCGAAAGCGTGCTAAAAGATTCAGGTAGATAGCGGCCATAAGCAGTCGACAATTTTGCCGAGTCAATGGCGCTGCTGTTTGTAAGATAAGTGGAACTTACGCTCAGTTTTTTTCTCTATGATGACATCGCAACGCCAGCAGGACCCATTGTAAGGTGGCTGCGGCCTGATTAGACTGCGCCGAATTCCGTACGCATAGCCCTTTGTAAGGACCCATATGATCAAGAAATGCTTGTTCCCAGCAGCCGGTTACGGCACTCGCTTCTTGCCAGCGACCAAGGCCATGCCCAAAGAGATGCTGCCGGTGGTGAACAAGCCACTGATTCAGTACGGTGTGGAAGAAGCCCTGGATGCCGGTCTGAACGAAATCTCCATCGTGACCGGTCGCGGTAAGCGCGCGCTGGAAGACCACTTTGACATCAGCTACGAGCTGGAAAACCAGATCAAGGGCACCGACAAGGAAAAATACCTGGTCGGCATCCGCAAACTGTTGGACGAGTGCTCGTTCTCCTACACTCGCCAGACCCAGATGAAAGGCCTCGGCCACGCCATCCTGACCGGCCGTCCGCTGATCGGTGACGAACCGTTCGCCGTGGTACTGGCGGATGACCTGTGTGTGAACCTGGAAGGCGACGGCGTACTGACCCAGATGGTCAAGCTGTACCAGAAATACCGCTGCACTATCGTCGCAGTGATGGAAGTCAACCCGACCGAAACCAACAAGTACGGCGTTATTGCCGGCGACGACATTGGTGATGGCCTGATCCGCGTACGCGACATGGTCGAGAAGCCGGCGCCGGAAGACGCACCGTCCAACCTGGCCATTATCGGTCGCTACATCCTGACCCCGGACATCTTCAAGCTGATCGAAGAAACCGAGCCAGGCAAAGGCGGTGAGATTCAGATCACCGACGCCCTGTTGAAGCAGGCCAAAGATGGCTGCGTAATTGCCTACAAGTTCAAAGGCCAGCGCTTCGACTGCGGCGGCGCGGAAGGCTACATCGAAGCCACCAACTTCTGCTACGAGCACTTCTACAAAACTGGCAAGGCGTACTGATTCACGCCTGTTCGCTGGTTTTAAGAGAAAGCCACCTTCGGGTGGCTTTTTCGTTTTTCAGCCCCATGTAAATCGGTATGCTGATGTCCTGCCGAGGAGAGTGAAATGGCCTACGATTTTGATCTGTATGTAATTGGCGCCGGTTCCGGCGGTGTTCGCGCAGCGCGTTTCGCCGCAGGCTTCGGCGCCAAGGTGGCCGTCGCGGAAAGCCGCTACCTGGGTGGCACCTGCGTGAACGTGGGCTGCGTGCCGAAAAAACTGTTGGTGTACGGCGCGCATTTTGCCGAGGATTTCGAGCAGGCCAGCGGTTTTGGCTGGTCCCTGGGCGAGGCGAATTTCGATTGGGCGACGCTGATCGCCAATAAGGATCGCGAGATCAACCGCCTCAACGGCATCTATCGCAACCTGCTGGTCAACAGCGGCGTGACCCTGCACGAAGGGCATGCGCGCCTGGTGGATCCACATCAGGTGGAAATCAATGGAGAGCGTTTCACGGCCAGGCACATCCTGATCGCCACGGGCGGCTGGCCGCAGATTCCGGATATCCCCGGGCGCGAACATGCGATTGGCTCCAATGAAGCGTTTTTCCTCAAGGAGCTGCCAAAGCGCGTGCTGGTAGTTGGCGGCGGTTATATCGCCGTTGAGTTTGCCGGAATCTTCCATGGACTGGGCGCGCAAACCCGCCTGTTGTACCGCGGTGATTTGTTCCTGCGTGGGTTTGACGGCTCGGTGCGCAAGCATTTGCAGGAGGAGCTGACCAAGCGCGGTCTGGACCTGCAATTCAATGCCGACATCGAACGCATCGACAAGCAAGCCGATGGCAGTCTCAAAGCTACCCTCAAGGATGGTCGCGTGCTGGAAGCCGATTGCGTGTTTTACGCGACCGGTCGGCGCCCCATGCTGGATAACCTTGGGCTGGAGAACACCGGCGTCACCCTCGATGAGCGTGGCTTTGTGCAGGTCAATGATCAGTACGAGACCACCGAGCCTTCGATATTGGCCATCGGCGATGTGATCGGCCGCGTACAGCTGACGCCGGTTGCTCTGGCTGAAGGCATGGCCGTGGCGCGGCGCCTGTTCAAGCCTGAGCAGTACCGCCCGGTGGACTACGCGATGATCCCGACCGCCGTGTTCAGCCTGCCGAATATCGGCACGGTGGGCCTCACGGAGGAGGAGGCGAAGAAGAGCGGCCACCAGGTCCAGGTGTTCGAAAGCCGTTTCCGTCCGATGAAGCTGACCCTGACCGACTGCCAGGAGAAAACCCTGATGAAGCTGGTGGTGGATGCCGACACCGATAAGGTGCTCGGCTGCCATATGGTCGGGCCGGATGCCGGCGAAATCGTCCAGGGCCTGGCGATCGCGCTCAAGGCGGGCGCGACCAAACGGCATTTCGACGAAACCATCGGCGTGCATCCTACGGCGGCGGAAGAATTCGTCACCATGCGCACCCCTGTGGCCGACTGATCAGTCGGCTGGCTTGGCCTCTGGCGCCGTCGCAACGGCGGTAGCCAGACGCAGGGCTTCGATACTGGCCTGAGCCTTGATCAGGTCCAGTTCCAGGGCCTTGTTGGCTTGCTGGTATTCAGCCAATGCCTCCTGGCGCGACTGACTGTCCAGCAATGCCACGCGCAGGCGCTCCTCAAGCAAGGCGCGCTCGCTGTCGATACGATTAAGGCGTTCGTTGAGCTTGAGATGCTCGGCCTGATCCTTGCGGGCGCTCTCCTGCAGGGCCGCCAGCTCTTTGAGCGTAACTCGATGCTCAATGAGCAAGCGTTCGTTATCCCGATGCAATTGCGTGATCTCGTCCTGGCGAACCATGGCGCTCTGCTGGGCCTGGCGCAGTTCTGCCTGGATCTGCTGCAACTGACCCTCGTGCCGTCGCTGTTCCTGCTCGCGTTGTTCCTTGATGGCCGTGCGGTAGTGCTCAAGGGCATCCCGCGCGTGTGTGTGCTTGTCTTCCAATGAGCGGATCTGCTCGTCCTTGTCGTTGATGCGCAATTCGTAATCGCTGCATGCCTGGCTGAGCCCGGCGTTGCGGGTCTGCTCTGTCTGCAGGCTGGTGCTGGCGGTCTGCAGTGCCGCGCTTTCTTCGGTCAGAGCGGCGGCCTGAATATCGAACTGTTGCTGAAGTTGCTGGTGCGCGTCCTGCAGCGTTTGCAGTTGGGCGAGCAGGGCGGCCTTCTCTTGCTCAAATTGCGCCAATGCCAGGTCGATCGGCTCTTGAGCCTTGTCTTTAAGGCGCTGGGCCAGGCGCGCGACCAATTCGCTCAATTCATCGTCGATCGGTGCCGCAGTAATGCTGGCGCGGGTTTCGCTGTCGTCCAGCTCTTTCAGATACCGATGAATGGTGGTTTTGGAGCCGGTATTGCCCATTTCGATGCGTACCGCGTCGATGCTGGGATGTTCGCCACGGGCGATGATCGCCAGGCGTGCCGTCTGAACTACTGCTTTGTTAATGCCGCCGCGTGCCATGGAGTCTCCGTCGATTTGATACTGTTTTACATAGTATGTATTTACATACTGTATCACGTATGAAAACGCAGTTAAATTTGAGATTCAACAGATGGGATATTGGCGTATTATCCCGTGTCATGCGCGTTTTAAGCGCCTGCCACCTCCGTTTACCGTACGAATAGGCCCGCCCATGAGCGATCTGGATCGATACCTCACCGCCGCCACCCGCGATAACACGCGTCGCAGCTATCGCGCCGCGATCGAGCACTTCGAGGTTATCTGGGGCGGTTTCCTGCCGGCGACCAGCGACAGCGTGGCGCGCTATCTGGTGGCGCATGCGGGCGTGCTGGCGGTCAACACGCTCAAACTGCGCCTGTCTGCATTGGCGCAATGGCACATCAGCCAGGGGTTTCCCGACCCGACCAAGGCGCCGGTGGTGCGCAAGGTGCTTAAAGGCATCCGCGCCGTGCACCCGGCGCGGGAAAAACAGGCCGAGCCGTTGCAGCTCCAGCATCTTGAGCAAGTGGTGGCCTTTCTTGAGCGCGACGCGCAAGAGGCAAATGCGGCTCAGGACCCCGCGCGCCTGCTGCGCGCCAAGCGCGATACGGCGCTGATCCTGCTGGGTTTCTGGCGTGGCTTTCGCAGCGACGAACTGTGCCGTCTGCAGGTCGAGCATGTGCAGGCCACGCCTGGCGTCGGCATCAGCCTGTATGTGCCGCGCAGCAAAAGTGACCGCGACAACCTCGGCAAGACCTATCACACGCCGGCATTGTTGCGCTTGTGCCCGGTGCAGGCCTACAGCGACTGGCTGAATGCCGCGGCGCTGGTGCGTGGGCCGGTGTTCCGCAGTATTGATCGCTGGGGCAACCTGGCAGAGACGGGTTTGCACGCCAATAGTGTCATTCCGCTATTGCGCCAGGCGCTTGAGCGGGCCGGGATTGCCGCCGAGCACTACACCAGCCATTCGCTGCGCCGAGGCTTCGCCACCTGGGCCCATCGCAGCGGCTGGGATATGAAGTCGTTGATGAGTTACGTCGGCTGGAACGACATGAAATCCGCCATGCGCTATGTTGAAGCGACGCCCTTTCTGGGAATGACGCTGGCCAGCCAACCGTTGATTTGAATTTTCTTCTATATATACGGTTACCTGATAGCGAAAACCAATCGTCAGCATCAGGTTTGCCAATGAGCCATCTATCAACAGACTGGGTAGGATTCACCCCATCAACTTCTTAACCCCTGACGGAGAGTCAACGATGCCTATCATCAACAGCCAAGTAAAACCGTTCAAAGCCACCGCGTTCAAAAACGGCAGCTTCGTAGATGTGACCGACGCTGACCTGAAAGGCAAGTGGTCGGTCGTGTTCTTCTACCCAGCCGACTTTACCTTCGTTTGCCCAACCGAGCTGGAAGACCTGGCTGACAACTATGCCGAGTTCCAGAAACTGGGCGTCGAGATCTACAGCGTTTCCACCGACACCCACTTTGCCCACGCGGCCTGGCACAACACTTCGCCGGCCATCGGCAAAATCCAGTACACCATGATCGGCGACCCGACCCTGACCATCTCGCGCAACTTCGACGTGCTGATCGAAGAAGCCGGCCTGGCGGACCGCGGTACCTTCGTGATCAACCCGGAAGGTCAGATCAAAATCGTTGAGCTGAACGACGGCGGCGTTGGCCGTGACGCTTCCGAGCTGCTGCGCAAAATCAAGGCTGCTCAATACGTTGCCGCCCACCCGGGCGAAGTCTGCCCAGCCAAGTGGAAAGAAGGCGAGGCCACCCTGGCTCCGTCCCTGGACCTGGTCGGCAAGATCTAAGTCTGTGAAGCACCTGGGGCGGGTTTCCGCACCTGTGAAGTAAGCCGCAACCGCCCCTAAAAACGCCCGGGCGAGATTCGCTCGGGCGTTTTTTTTCGACTGTAATAAACCGAATTAACAGGAAATCGCCCGTATGTTGGACGCCAATCTTAAAGCTCAGTTGAAGTCATACCTGGAACGGGTCACCCAGCCGATCGAGATCGTCGCCTCCCTCGACGACGGTGCGAAATCCCAGGAAATGCTGGCTCTTTTGCAAGACGTCACCAGCCTCACCACGCTGATCACGTTGAAAACCGATGGAGATGATGCGCGCAAGCCGTCATTTTCCATCAACCGCCCGGGTGCCGAAATCAGTCTGCGTTTCGCCGGCATCCCCATGGGCCATGAATTCACTTCGTTGGTGCTGGCCCTGCTGCAAGTCGGTGGCCACCCGTCGAAGGCCAGTGTTGAAGTGATTGAACAAATCCGTGCGCTGAAGGGCGAGTTCAGCTTCGAGACGTACTTCTCACTCTCCTGCCAGAACTGCCCGGACGTAGTCCAGGCGTTGAACCTGATGGCCGTGCTCAACCCCAACATCCGCCACGTCGCCATCGACGGCGCATTGTTCCAGGCCGAAGTCGACGAACGTCAGATCATGGCGGTACCGAGCGTCTACCTCAATGGTGTGAACTTCGGCCAGGGCCGCATGGGCCTGGAAGAAATCCTCGCCAAGCTCGACACCAGCGGCGCCGAAAAAGCTGCCGAGAAAATCAGCGCCAAGGCCGCCTTTGATGTGCTGGTGGTCGGCGGAGGCCCGGCGGGCTCGTCGGCGGCCATCTACGCGGCACGTAAAGGTATCCGCACCGGTGTCGCCGCTGAGCGTTTCGGTGGCCAGGTGCTGGACACGATGTCGATCGAGAACTTTATCTCGGTCCAGGAAACCGAAGGGCCGAAACTGGCCAGTGCCCTGGAAGCCCACGTGCGTCAGTACGACGTTGACATCATGAACCTGCAGCGCGCCAGCAGCCTGGTTCCAGCAAAGAATCCCGGAGAGCTGCACGAAATCCGCTTCGAAAGTGGCGCCACGCTCAAGTCCAGAACGGTGATCCTCGCCACCGGCGCACGCTGGCGTGAAATGGGCGTGCCGGGCGAGCAGGAATACAAGGCCAAGGGCGTGTGCTTCTGCCCGCACTGCGACGGCCCGCTGTTCAAGGGCAAGCGCGTGGCGGTGATCGGCGGCGGCAACTCCGGTGTCGAAGCAGCCATCGACCTGGCGGGTATCGTCAGTCACGTGACGCTGCTTGAGTTCGACAGCAAGCTGCGCGCCGATGCGGTACTGCAGCGCAAGTTGTACAGCCTGCCGAACGTGGAGGTGATCACCAGCGCATTGACCAGCGAAGTGAAGGGTGACGGTCAGAAAGTCACCGGCCTGGCATACAAGGATCGCGACAGCGGTGCGTTCAAAACGCTCGACCTGGAAGGCATTTTCGTACAGATCGGCCTGCTGCCCAATACCGACTGGCTCAAGGGCACGGTGGAGCTGACGCCCCGTGGCGAGATCATCGTCGATGCCCGTGGTGAGACCTCGCTGCCCGGCGTGTTTGCCGCCGGCGATGTCACCACAGTGCCGTACAAGCAGATCGTGATTGCAGTGGGCGAGGGCGCCAAGGCTTCCCTGAGCGCGTTCGATCACCTGATCCGCACATCCGCCCCGGCGTAAAACCGAGCACGCAAATGAAAAACCCCATGAGCGATCATGGGGTTTTTTGTTTACATCGGTGCTGGCTGAATGATCTCAACCCAGTAACCGTCCGGGTCCTTGATGAACGCCAGGCTTTTCATGCGGCCATCGGTCAGGCGCTTCTGGAAGTCGCAGCCCAGGGTCTCGAAGCGCTCGCAGGCAGCGACGATATCCGGCACCGAAATGCAGATATGACCAAAGCCGCGCGGGTCGGTGTTGCCGTTGTGGTAGACGAAGGCAGGGTCGTTTTCGGTGCCGTGGTTGTGGGTCAGTTCCAGGATGCCGGGGATCGACTTCATCCACTGAGTACGCTCGGCGGCGTCTGCGGGGATCTGGGTTTTGTCCACCAGGGCCAGGAAGTAGAGGCTGAATTCGGCTTCCGGAAAATCGCGCTTTTCAACCAGCGAGAAGCCCAGAACGCGGGTGTAGAAATCCAGCGAACGAGTGATGTCTTTGACGCGCAGCATCGTGTGGTTGAACACGAAGTGCGTGGTGGCGGTGTCAGGTTGCGCGGTAACGCCGGGGACAGTGTTCAGTTCGTGCAGGCTCATGGGCCCTCCAGAAAAAAATGGGGCAAACGCGACTCCACTCGGGAGCGCTCCCTTGGCTTGCGGCAAGCATTCATGCAGCCGGGCCATGATACGCAAGGCCTGGCCGCCGCGCCAAATGAAAAAGCCCGGCGCGGGCCTTGCGACCAGCCGCTGGAGGGGCTCACACTTTGTGGCTCGACCCTTTGGTGTTTTTGCAATGATCGACTGTCGTAAACCGCTATTGAGCGCTATGTGTGTGCTGCTGGCCAGCCCGTGGGCAGTGGCTGCTGAACCGGAAATCCATTGGCCCAGCGGGTGGCAGATCGAAGAGGTGGCCCCTGCGGCGGATACGCCCGCCCAGGCGCAGGCTGTGTCCCGGCAACGGGCGATCAAGAATGACGAGAATGGCAAGACCCTGATGGTTATGGAATTGACCGGTACGCCCATTGAAGCGGGGCATAAAGTTAATCTTCAAGGGGTGTTGCTGGAGATGCGCAAATCTATCCAGAAAGACTTCGCCCAAGGTGGCTATCAAAGTGTGTGCACCAAAATGCACCCTACGACATTAAGCCGTCTCGATGCGCTGGAAACTACTTGCGTGATTACCGAAAACGGCCGTCACGTGCTCTCGCAAACATTGATAGGCGCGGTGGATACCGATAAAGCGTATGTATTTTCATACGCCGGTCAGGCACAGGCCTATGACGAAAGCAAGAATGAAGTGGGCTCGGTGCGTAACAGCTTGAAACTTTAAGCCAGTGGCATCGAGCGATTCTGAACAAAATGAAATGTTATTTAAGTTCACTTTCGAACCTTGAATAAAAAGCCCCGCATGTGCGGGGCTTTATGTGACTGGGTGCGGTTCACTTGCGCAGCCAGGACTCTACGGTTTGTGCGCCGTGCTCTTCCTTCCAGGCTTTGAGGCCACGGTGGTTGCCGCCCTTGGTTTCGATCAACTCGCCGGTGTGCGGGTTCTGATAGACCTTGACGACGCGTGCGCGGCGCTGCTTTGGCGCGCTGGCAACGCTGCTGGCCTTGCCTGGGTTAGGGTCCAGGATGGCAATAATGTCACGCAGGCCCTTGCCGTAGGTTTTCATCAGCCCCTGGAGTTTTTCTTCGAATTCGATTTCTTTCTTCAGGCTGGCATCGTTCTTCAAGGATTCCAGCTGGGCAAGCTGCTCTTGAAGGGCTCTTTCTGCTGCGCGAAATTCGGCGAGTTTGGACAAAATCGGTACTCCAATAGTGTAGTTGGCTGATATCAACTGCAAACAAAGCTGCAAGCCAAGCGCTTTAAGGTGACTCTAAACGGGCAAGAAAAATTGTAGTAGTTAATACGTCACGAGTAAATCACGTCTTTTGTCTCATTAACACTTTTTGAAGCTGCCTAGTGCGGGCCTATTCAATCCTTGGCCAGGCTGTTAACGAATTCCTCACACGGTAGTGGCCGGCCAAATAGATAACCTTGAAGGAAGTCGACTCCTCGACTCGCGAGGTATTGGCACTGCTGCGCTGTTTCAACGCCCTCGGCGACGATACCCAAGTCAAGCTTGCCGGACAATTCAATGATGCTGTCCAGGATATGCCCGGACAGCGCGTCGACGCCGATCATGGCGACAAAGCTCTGGTCGATCTTCAGGTAGTCCACATTGAAGTTGCGCAAATAACCCAGGCTTGAATGGCCGGTGCCGAAGTCGTCGATGGCGATCATCACGCCCAGCGCGTGGAGCGCCTCGAACAGGCGACGGGTGATCTCAGTGGGCTCGATCAACTCGCGCTCGGTCAGTTCCAGCACCAGCGTAACCTGCCCCGGGGCGAAGGCCGCGAGGAACTCGCGGCAGTCGTCCACCAGTTGCAGGTCCTGGCAGTGACGCGCGGTGATGTTTACGCCGATATGGAACCCCGGCGTGAAACGCGACGCGTGAGGCGCCAACTCGGCGGCGGTCCGGCGGAGCAGGGCGCGGGTCATCGGCACGATCAGGCCGCAATCCTCAGCCAGCGGAATGAACAGGTCCGGGCGCACCAGGCCTTCCTTCGGATGCTTCCAGCGCATCAGCACTTCGCAACCGGCCCACGCGCGGGTGTCGCCGCGCACCACCGGTTGGTAGTAAGGGATGAACTCATTGGCGCCCAGTGCCCGTTGCAACTCATGGGTTGGCGACGAGGCGCGCTTTTGCAGCCAGTGCGCGAGCAGTGCCGCCAGCCCGCCAAAAAACACCAATAGGCTGAACAGGGCAGGGTAACGCGCCTGCATGTAACGCCACACCTCACCGTCCGGCATGCCGGCATCGACACTGTAGGCATAGCGCGTCGAAGCCAGGTGCTGATGGGCCACCGCGAACGTCGGCGGCGGTGTCCGGCGCACCTGGCCATCGGCGTCGAACCAGTGCGGGCCGACCTGCAGAATCAGTTGCGCATAGCGGCTGATCAGGCGCAGGGCATTGGTGAGGTGGTAGCCGTCAACCGAGGCGAACGCGGCCTTGTCCCCTTCGACCAGGCGATAAACCAGCAGCGCGGTGTCCGGGGTGACCGGGTTGCCGTCCATCAGCCACAGGCGCCCGTCGACGTAATCATCCGGGTTGACCGGCGAGGTGTAATCGCCGCCGAACAGGGAGCTGCAATAGATATTTTTCTGCCAGGACAACGTGGTGGCGCGTACAAATGGCCGGCGCGTCACCTGTTCGCGCAGCGCCAGTTGAGTGGCGCTGTCGCACGGCTGCCCCGCCAGCGGCACCAGCGCCTGGGCGGCAAGCGCGGTGTTGTCGAGCATCAGGTCGAACTGGCGCACCGCCTCTTCGGCGGTCTGCGTCGTGCTTTGTTCCAGGGTACGCTCGGCCTGCCAATACAGGATGACGACCCCGAGCAGCACGGGCAGCAGGCCACACATGGCGCTGATCGAGAAGCGGGTAATGGGCTTTCGAGGGCCATTGACACGAAGCGGCATGGGTTCTGGGGCCTGTTGCGCAGCGGGGGTTACCGGCGCGCCGGTGAGGAATGTTTCGATGATAGATGGCCGGGCTCAAATATGCTCGCCTTGGTCAGGTTTTGTGCAATCTCTATGAACGCCAGCGCAGCAGGAGATGCCTGTCGCCGATCCAGCACAGCCAGGCCAATCCGGCGCGCAACGCTGGGTAACAATGGCCGTGTGACGTAGCGTGAATCGTGACCGCAGGGTAACGACGCCTGCGCCACGACACTGACGCCGTCACCCCGGCAGACCGCCTCCAGCGTGCTCAGCAGCTGCGCGCAGCGATAACGCACCTTGGGTTGCAACTGGGCGCCGGCAAACAGCCGGCTGACCAGCTCCGACGACCCGGCTTCGGTCAGAATAAACGGATCATCGCACAGCGCCCGCAGGGGCAAGGCGTCCTGCGCGGTCAGTGGATGGTCCGCCGGCAGCAGCGCGACCATCTGATCCTCGCACAACGCGAAGGTATCGAAGCGCTCCTGTTCCAGCACCACAAAACCGACGTCGATGCGCCGCTCCTCCAGCCACTGGGTCACCTGCCGATCCGGCCCTTCGTCTACATGCACTTCAATTCCCGGGTAGTCGGCGCGAAAGCGCTGGAGGATGGCTGGCAGCAACCGTATCGACGCGGTCGGGCCGAATGAGCCGATGCGCAAGGTGCCGCGCTTCATGCCACGGGCGTCCGCGGCTTCCTGTTGCAACGTATTGGCCAGGCCAAGCATGGCGCGTGCGCGTGCAAGTAATTGCAGGCCGATGTCGCTGGGTTCGACCAGGGTTTGATGCCGCCGGAATAGCGCCACGCCCAGCTCCTGCTCCAGCGCCTTGATGGCATGGGACACGGCCGATTGGCTGATACCCAGGCGGTAGGCGGCACTGGTAAAGCCCTGCAGTTCGGCAACCAGGGAAAAGATTTCCAATTGGGTCAGGGTCATGAGTGTTTACTCATTTTACGATGATGAGTCATTACTCAGAGAATACCTTTAATCAGTCACGCGTTGAGCCACAATCATGCATGCCACCTCCGACCATCTGACTTACTGCAAGCTTGCCGCCGTCACCATGATCTGGGGTGGCACCTTCGTCGCCGGTCGCTACCTGGCCGATCATATCGACCCACTGCTGGCCGCCAGCCTGCGGTTTATCCTGGCCAGCCTGGCGTTGCTGTTGTTCATGGCCCTGGCGCGCATTCGACTGGTGCGGCCAACGGGTGGGCAACTGCGACAGTTGGCCTTGCTGGGTTTTTTCGGGATTTTCTTCTACAACCTGTGTTTCTTCTATGGGCTGCACTACATCAATGCCTCGCGAGCATCGTTGATCGTGGCCCTGAACCCTGCGGTGATCGGCCTGGCGTCCTCGCTGCTGTTCAAGGAACAACTGGGGCGCGCACGCGTCATCGGTATCGCGCTGTGCCTGGGGGGCGCCGCGACCGTGATTGTCAGCCGCAATCCGCAGTTGCTCCAGGGCGCTCCCAATCATGGGCTGGGGGACCTGCTGATTCTGGGCTGCGTGGTGGGGTGGGGCATTTATTCGTTGTATTCCCGTGAACTCAACGCCAGCCTCGGGCCGCTGCAGACAGTGACCTGGTCGGTGCTGCTGGGCGCCGCGATGCTGGCCGCCGCCACCGCCTTCATGGGCGGTTTCACGCTTCAGGCCGTGAGCCGCATTGACCTGCCGCAGGCGCTGAGCCTGGGCTATCTCGGCGTGCTGGGCTCGGCCCTGGCCTATATCGGCTACTACGACGGCATCCGCCGCATCGGCGCCACTCGCTCCGGCGTGTTTATTGCGCTTAACCCGCTCACTGCGGTCATCTGTGGCGCGCTGTTGCTGGGCGAGCCACTCAGCGCGCCGATGCTGATAGGTGGCGCGGTAATACTGTGGGGTATCTACCTGTGCAACAAACCCCTTGCACCGGCGCGGGTGATGGGGATTTGATAAGAGTACGGACAAACCCTGTTACGCTGTGTAGAATCGATTTACGCATACAAGAATATGGACTTGCGCTCACGCAAGCCTCGGCCGTCAGAGACTGATGCAACCATGAAGCGACTCGGCTCCCCCCTCATCTTTGGTGACTTCCTCGCCCGCAGTGTGCGAGGCCTGTCCTGCGCGCCACCCCCGTACCTCATCCTTGCTGGCAATTGATTTTTCGTTAATCAGACTCTTTATTTCAAAGAGCAGGATGAGGCACCGAACATGACCGACCAACACGCAAACCCAATGGGCCTGATGGGCTTTGAATTCATCGAATTCGCCTCGCCGACCCCAGGCACCCTTGAGCCGATCTTCGAGATCATGGGGTTCAGCAAAGTCGCCACCCATCGCTCCAAGAACGTGCACCTGTATCGCCAGGGCGAGATCAACCTGATCCTCAACAACGAGCCCAACAGCATCGCCTCGTACTTCGCGGCGGAGCACGGCCCGTCGGTGTGCGGCATGGCGTTCCGGGTCAAGGATTCGCAAAAGGCCTACAACCGCGCACTGGAACTGGGCGCTCAGCCGATCCATATCGAAACCGGCCCGATGGAACTCAACCTGCCGGCCATCAAAGGCATCGGCGGCGCGCCGCTGTACCTGATCGATCGTTTCGGCGAAGGCAGCTCGATCTACGACATCGATTTCGTCTTCCTCGACGGTGTGGACCGCAACCCTAAGGGCGCCGGCCTCAAGGTCATCGACCACCTGACCCACAACGTCTATCGCGGGCGCATGGTGTACTGGGCCAACTTCTACGAGAAGCTGTTCAACTTCCGTGAAGCTCGCTATTTCGACATCAAGGGCGAGTACACCGGCCTGACCTCCAAGGCCATGAGCGCCCCCGACGGCATGATCCGCATCCCACTGAACGAAGAGTCCTCCAAGGGCGCCGGGCAGATCGAAGAGTTCCTGATGCAGTTCAATGGCGAGGGCATCCAGCATGTGGCATTCCTCACCGACGACCTGGTCCAGACCTGGGATGCGCTGAAGAAAATCGGCATGCGCTTCATGACCGCGCCGCCGGACACCTACTACGAGATGCTCGAAGGTCGCTTGCCCAACCACGGCGAGCCAGTCGATCAACTGCAGGCCCGTGGCATTCTGCTCGACGGTTCGTCCATCGAAGGCGACAAGCGTCTGTTGCTGCAGATCTTCTCGGAAACCCTGATGGGCCCGGTGTTCTTCGAGTTTATCCAGCGCAAGGGGGACGATGGCTTCGGCGAGGGCAACTTCAAGGCCCTGTTCGAATCCATCGAGCGTGACCAGGTCCGTCGCGGTGTGTTGACCGCCGACTGAACGCACGTGTAGAAAAAAGCCCGGCCAACGTAAACCCTGGCCGGGCTTTTTATTGCCTGGGCGTTACGCCCGGCGCTGGCGCACCAAGTGCTTGAACCCTTCAAACACCAGGACCATGACCGCAATCCAGATCGGAATGTAGGTCAGCCATTGCCCGGCCTTGATGCCTTCACCCAGCAAGAGCGCCACCAGCAGCAACAGCACTGGCTCGACATAACTGAGCAGGCCGAACAGGCTGAAGGCCAGCAAGCGACTGGCGATGATATAGCTCACCAGCGCCGAGGCACTGATCAGGCCCAGGATCGGAATCAATGCATAGAGCTTCGGCTGCGCATCCATCACCGCAAAGCCCTGTTCGCCACTTTGCACGAACCACCATGCCACGGGCAGCATCAGCGCCATGTCCAGCCACAGGCCGCCAAGGTGATCGGTCTTGAGGTATTTGCGCGCGATGAAGTACAGCGGGTAACCGATGATGACCACCAGGGTCGCCCAGGAGAACCCACCGGCCTGATACAACTCGTTGAGCACACCGAGCGCGGCAAAAAATACCGCGATCTTCTGCAAATAGGACAGCTGTTCGCCCCACACCAGGCGCCCGGTCAGCACCATGGTCAGTGGCAACAGGAAATACCCCACCGACACGTCCAGGCTGCGCCCGTTGAGCGGCGCCCACATGAACAGCCACAACTGCACGCCCAGCAGGGCCGACGACACCACCACGCCGGCAATCAAGCGTGGCTCGGCCGTGAGCCGGCGCAGCAGTTCCCACACGTGTCGCCACTCGCCGCTGACCACCATGAATACCGTCATGCACGGCACGGTCAGCAACATGCGCCAGCCGAAAATCTCCAGGCCGCTCAATGGCGTGAGCAACGACGTGAAGTAGTACATGACGGCAAACAACACCGAGGCCGAGACCGATAACACCACACCTTTAGACACACTGTCCTCGCGAAAGCCGATTCAATCAAAAGAGCAGGGGATTATGGTGCTTTCGGCGCGTCAAGGCTGCTCTGTTTTGGGGCAAATCACCGAAAACTTTCTTACGCTGCGCTGTCAGAGCGCGCTCACAGCGGCGTGCGTCCCGAAACGAAGTGGCCCACGTCATTGAACCCTGGTGTGGACGCATGCCCCGGCGTGACCAGCGAATCAATGAACGCCTCGTCTTCGGCCGTGATCTTCACCTGCAGCGCGCCGGTGTAGGCATCCCATTGGGCTTCGGTGCGCGGCCCGACAATCGCCGAACTCACCGCGGCGTTGTTGAGCACCCAGGCGATGGCGAATTCCACCATGCCCACGCCACGCCCTTGGGTGTACTGCTGGATCTGCTGGGCGATGCGCAGCGACTCCACGCGCCATTCGGTTTCCAGGATGCGCTTGTCCTGGCGCGCGGCACGGCTGCCGGCTTGCGGGGTGACATCCGGGGCGTATTTACCGCTCAACACCCCGCGCGCCAGCGGGCTGTAGGGCACCACGCCGAGGCCATACGCAGCGGCGGCGGTGATCTGCTCCACCTCGGCCTGGCGGTTGACGATGTTGTACAACGGCTGGCTGATTACAGGCCTGTCCACGCCCAGGCGTTCGGCCACACGGATCACTTCTGCAATGCGCCAGCCGCGATAGTTGGACAGGCCCCAGTAGCGGATCTTGCCCTGGCGAATCAGGTCGCCGATAGCCGAGACGGTCACTTCCAACGGCGTCTGGTGGTCTTCGCGGTGCAGGTAGTAGATGTCCAGGTAATCGGTGTCGAGGCGGGTCAAGCTCGCATCGAGCGCGTTGAATATTCGCTTGCGGCTCAGGCCGCTGCGGTTGGGCACACCATCGGCCGGGCCGAAGCCGACTTTTGACGCCACCACCCAATCGTGGCGCTGCCGGGCGATGGCTTCACCCACCAACTCTTCGGAACGCCCGCCGGTGTACACGTCCGCCGTGTCGATAAAGTTGACACCCTGATCCCAGGCCTTGTCGATGATGCGCAGCGAGTCTTCGGTGTTGGTCTGTTCGCCGAACATCATGGTGCCCAGGGTCAGGACACTGACCTTCAACCCGGACTGGCCCAACGTGCGATAAATCATGCAAAGCTCCTTGCGGCTATGAGACGTGACCTATGCAATACCAGAGTCGCCAGCTCTGGAACAAGACCCGCGCGCGTTTCTTCACGCACTCAGCAGGGCCTGGCAGCGCGCTTGTAGAAATCGGTGCAGCACTTTCACTCGCTCCGACACCTGCAGGCGGTGAGGGCACATCAAGTTGAACGGCGTGGGTTCTCCCTGCCAGTCAGGCAACAGGCGCACCAGGCGTCCGGCCTTGAGGTCCCGGGCGATGTCGAGGTTGGCTTTGTAGGCAATTCCGTGGCCAGCCAGCGCCCAGCGCCGCACGATTTCACCGTCATCGCTCAGGTAGTCGCCCGTCACCTCGACTTCCTGCAATGCCGTGCCCTGTCGAAAGTACCAAGTGCTGTTGGCCCGGCCCTGACGCATGTACCGCAGCGTGTTGTGCTGCGCCAACTCCGCCGGCGTGCGTGGTGTGCCGTGGCGCGCCAGGTAGTCGGGGCTGGCGCAGGGCAGGCGTTGGTGGCCGGGCACCACCGGCAGCGCCACCAGGCTGGAATCCCGTGGGACGCCGAAACGCAGCGCAATGTCGACGGTGTCGCGAAACAGGTCGGCATTGCTGTCGTTGAGCAGTAATTGCAGGCGGATGTTCGGGTGTTCCAGCTTGAACTCATCCAGCCAGCCCAGCACCACATTGCGCCCGAAATCCGAGGGTGCGGCCAGCTGCAGCAAACCGGTCAGGCCCTGGCTCTGCTGCCTGAGCGCTTGCTCGCCTTCGGCCAAAGCAGCCAGGGCCTCGCGCGCGCTGTCGAGGTAGCGCCGGCCTTCTTCGGTCAGGCGCATGCTCCGGGTGGAGCGTGCCAGCAGGCGAGTGCCCAACCGGGTTTCCAGGCGTTTGAGAGCAATACTGGCCGCTGCCGGAGTCAGGCCCAACCCTCGGGCAGCGGCGGACAGGCTGCCCGTGTCGGCGGTGCGCACGAAGACTTCAAGGTCCAGGAGTGAACTCATTTGTAAAAATCCTTTAAAGATCCTGTCGTTTTACCGGGATTTTTCGCTGATTGCCAAGCTGGGAAGATGAACGCTCACTTTCTAACCCAGGACTCTCCTTCATGACTTCTCCCCTCAATGGCCAAACCGTCATCGTGATCGGTGGCAGCAGCGGTATCGGCGCGGCAGTGGCCAAGGCCGCCGCCGCACGCGGCGCTCAAGTGGTGCTGGCGGGACGACGCCTGTCATCGAGCCGCGACAACGGCCTGCGCAGCGAGCCCGTGGACGTCACCGACACCGAGTCCCTGCGGCGCTTGTTCGAAACCGTTGGGCGCTTTGATCATTTGGTGTACACGTCCGGCCCATCGGTGCATGCCAAAGCCTTGATAGATACCGATCTGGACGAAGCCCAGGACAACTTCAACGTGAAACTCTGGGGCGCCTTGCGGGCAATCCAGCAGGCGCTGCCGTTCCTCGACGAGCGCGGCAGCATCAGCCTGACCTCCGGGCAATTGGGGCGCAAATTGGCGTCGGGGCAGTTCATCAAAGTCGGTATCAACGCCGCCACTGAAGCCCTGGGCAAGCAGTTGGCCAAGGAACTGGCGCCGCGTCGGGTCAACGTGGTGAGCCCCGGTGTAATTGATACCCCGGCGTATGCCGGGTTGGCCGAAGACCAGCGCCTGGCGACGTTTGCCAACGCCGCAAGCGCGTTGCCGGTGGGCCGCGTGGGGCAGGCCGAAGAGGTGGCGGCAGGCTATGTGCTGGCCATGGAAAATGGCTTTATCTGCGGCGCTGTCATCGATATCAACGGCGGCGGCCTGCTGTAACCGCAGCCTACTGAGGGAGGGAGCTTGCCGTGGTGACAGTCGTTTGATTTGTATCGATACCTGTCGCCATCTGGCAAACCCCTCCCATCTGGACTGCGTTAGACCTTCAAGGTCCGTGTCATGCGCAGTGCCAGCGCACTGCCCGCCACAATCACCGCCGCCAGCAGGTACAACGCAACATCCGTCGAACCCGTGGCGTCCTTTACGAACCCGACGATATAAGGGCTGAGGAAGCCCGCCATCTGGCCCATGGAGTTGATCAACGCCAGGCCACCCGCCGCTGCGCCTGCGCTGAGCATCGCCGTCGGCACCGGCCAGAACATCGGCAGGCCGGTGAGAGCGCCCATGGTGGCAATGGTCAGACCGAGGATGGCAATGGCCGGCGTGGTGGCGAAGTTTACCGCGATCACCAGGCCCACCGCGCCCATCAGCATCGGCACCACCAAATGCCAGCGACGCTCCTTGCGCAAGTCCGCCGAACGGCCCACCAGCAACATAAACACCGCAGCCAGCAGATAAGGGATCGCACTGAGCCAGCCGATCACCAGGTTATCGCTGAAACCCAGGTTCTTGATGATCGACGGCAGCCAGAAGTTGATCGCGTACACGCCGCTCTGAATACAGAAGTAGATCAGGCCGAAGGCCCAGATCGCCGGGTTTTTGAACACCTCGGCGAGGGAGTCGCTGGTGGTCTTGGGCTTGTTCGCCAGGTCCGTGGCCTGGTCGGCTTCCAGCACCGCGCGCTCCTTGGGCGTGAGCCACTTGGCATGGGCGAAACTGTCGCTGAGCAGGAAGTAGGCGAGGGCGCCCAGCAGAACCGTGGGGATGCCTTGCAGCAGGAACATCCACTGCCAGCCGGCCAGACCGCCCTGGCCGGCGGCGAAGTGGTTGAGAATCCAGCCGGAAAACGGACTGCCCAGCAGGCCTGACACAGGGATCGCCGACATGAACAACGCCATGATCCGCCCACGGCGAAAGGTCGGGAACCACTGCGACAGGTACAGCACCACGCCGGGGAAAAAGCCGGCTTCGGCGGCACCGGTAAACAGGCGAAGGGTATAGAAATGGGTCGGTGTGGTGACGAACAGCAGGCAGGTCGACAACGTGCCCCACACGATCATCATCAGCGCGATCCAGCGCCGTGGACCGAATTTGTTCAGGGCCAGGTTGCTCGGCACGCCGCACAGCACATAGCCGATGAAGAAGATCCCGGCCCCGAGGCCGTACACGGTTTCGCTGAATTTGAGGGCATCGAGCATCTGCAGCTTGGCGAAGCCGACGTTGACGCGGTCGAGGTAGTTGAACAGGTAGCAGATAAAAATGAAGGGGATCAAGCGCAGGGTCACGCGCTTGTAGACAGCGTTTTTATCGTCATCGTTGGCCTGGGTGACAGCGGCGCTCTGTGACATGGCGTTCTCTCTTTATTATGATTTTTCGCGATGCGAGGGTAACGTTGATCGCCCCAAGAGTCTCGGCCAGGTGGCAGGCGGCTGTCTTTGTGCTCGCGCACAGTGAAGCCGGCTTTGCGCTGTGCCGATGACCAACCACGCCTTGCAGGAAGTTAGCCCCATGTTCGAGCTGGATCATGACCTGGCGCAGGATATCGTCGATCGCACCATGGCCATCCTGCCTTATAACGTCAACGTCATGGACAGCCAGGGGCTGATCCTCGGCAGTGGCGAGCCCGAACGCATCAACACCCGGCATGAAGGCGCGCAACTGGTGCTGGCCAACGGCCGCGTGGTCGAGATCGACGGCCAGACCGCCAAACACCTCAAAGGCGTGCAACCCGGTATCAACCTGCCGCTGATGCACGACCAACGCCTGATCGGCGTACTGGGCCTTACCGGCGAGCCCGAATTGCTGCGCACTTACGCCGAACTGGTGCGCATGACCGCTGAAATGCTGGTCAGCCATCGCCATCAGCAGGCCGACCAGCAGTGGCGACGCCAGCGTTGCGATGATCTGCTGGCGTTATTGCTGGCCGATGCCGGCGACTCGCCGCGCTTGATCGACGAAGCCCGGCAGCTGGGGCTCAAGCCTCACATGCCGCGCATACCGTACTTGTTCGAATTGGGCGAAGGCGCCTGCGCGCAGGACCTCGCCGCCTGGCTGAGCGCACGCTATCCCGACAGTTGGTGCGTCAGCTCGGCGCAGTTTTCACTGCTGTGGTGCCGACCGGCCGGGGTCTGGGTGGACAACCCCAAACTGCTGGAAAAGCTCGCCGGCCAGGGCTGGCCTGTTCTGCGCGTGGCCGTGGGCGGTCAGGCCGATGGATTGGCCGGGCTGCGGCGCTGCTACCGACGGGTCGGCGACCTGCTGGCCTACGGGCGCGATATCCTGCCCCATGCGCAGTTGCTGACCCTGAACCGCTATCGTCTGCCGGTAATGCTTTGGCGCCATCGCAACGACGACGCCCTCGACGAACTGCTCAACCCGTTGCGCAAAGTCCTGGCCAAGGACGCCAATGGGCAGTTACTGGCGACCCTGCGCAGCTGGTGCGAGCACGATGGGCAAAGCCAGGCCTGTGCCGACGCGCTGGGCATCCACCGCAACAGCCTGCGCTACCGCATGGAGCGCATCGCCGAACTCAGCGGCGTTGACCCGCTGACCCTGGACGGCATGCTCGCCTTGTACCTGGGCGTGCAATTGTTGCCCCAGGCTTTGTCGGAATGAACAACAAACCCACGCCGCACTTGTGCATCGGACCGGCGTTATTGCCGCTGCCAACTGGCAGCATGGACGGCATAAAAACCGGAGAACGCCCATGAAGATCATCATCGCCCCCGACTCGTTCAAGGACAGCCTGAGTGCCGAAGGCGTCGCCCAGGCGATTGCCGACGGGTTGGCCGAGGTCTGGCCGCAGGCGCAGTTGATCCAGTGCCCGATGGCCGACGGCGGTGAAGGTACGGTGGCCGCCGTGCTCGCCGCCTGCCACGGTGAGTTGCGCCGCCGGACGGTTCGCGGCCCATTGGGTACCCCGGTCGAGGCGCACTGGGGCTGGTTGGCCGACAGCCACACCGCCATCATCGAAATGGCCGAAGCCAGCGGCCTGCAGTTGGTACCGCCGGAGGCGCGCGATGCGTGCCGCACCAGCACCTTCGGCACCGGTGAACTGATCCACGCGGCGCTTGAAGCGGGTGCCCGGCGCATCATCCTGGCCATCGGCGGCAGCGCCACCAACGACGGCGGCGCCGGCGCGATGCAGGCGCTGGGTGTGCAGCTGTTTGACGCCGACGACCGCGTCCTGCCGCCCGGAGGCCTGGCCTTGGCACAGTTGGCGCGCATCGGCCTGGACAGCCTCGATCCACGCCTGGCCCAGGTGCGTTTCGACATAGCCGCCGACGTCAACAACCCGCTCTGCGGCCCTCACGGCGCTTCGGCGATTTTCGGCCCGCAAAAAGGCGCGGGCCCGCAACAGGTGCAACAGCTCGATGCCGCCCTCGGGCACTTCGCCGATCATTGCGCCAGGGTGCTGCCCCGCGACGTACGCGATGAACCCGGCAGCGGCGCCGCCGGCGGCCTGGGCTTCGCCGCCAAGGCGTTTCTCGGCGCCCGGTTCCGCGCGGGCGTCGAGGTGGTCGCCGACCTGGTGGGCCTGGATGCGGCCATACGTGGCGCCGACCTGGTCATCACCGGCGAAGGCCAATTCGATGCCCAGACCCTGCGCGGTAAAACCCCGTTCGGCGTCGCACGCATCGCCCGCCAACACGGTGTGCCGGTGATCGTCATCGCCGGCACCCTCGGTGATGGCTACGCGCAGATGTATCAACACGGCGTCGCCGCAGCCTTCGCCTTGCCAAGCGGACCAATGAGCCTCGCGCAGGCCTGCAACGAAGCGCCGCGCTTGTTGCGCGAGCGGGCGGCGGATATTGCGCGGGTGTGGCGGGTGGCTGCCGGGCGCTGACGGCACGCGCCGAACATGTGACAATCCGCGTCTTTTTCCGACACGGAGAGTCCCCATGTTGCGCCCCTTACTCCTGGCCCTGCTGGCCGGTTCCTCTGCCCAAGCCTTTGCACAACCCGCTGCCGAGAGCGTGCCGCTGCTGCGTGACATCAAGGAATGGGTGGTCGGTTGCGACAACCTGCGCGATTGTCACGCCCTCAGCGCACCGAGTGGTGCCAATGAAGAAGACTACAGCTCGCTGACCCTGCATATCTGGCACAAGGCCGGGCCGCAGGGTTACTTGCGCTTGCGCTTCGACCATCGGGGCGAGGCCGTGGACTTGTCGACCCTGCAACTGGACGGCCAGCCCCTGGGCGATGCCTTGACCCAGGATTTGCAGGCGCAGCGGGATGACCAGGGTGGCGATCCGGATGTGCAGTCCTACGGCGTTCTGGACGACGACGCGGCACGTCGGTGGTTGCAACGCTTGCGCAATGGTCAGCGCCTGCAAGTGCCCGCCGATGCCGACGCGCATGTGTCGCTGAGTGGGCTGAGCGCTTCGCTGCTGTTGATGGATGCGGTGCAGGGCCGGGTGGATAACGTCACGGCTCTGGCGCGGCCGGGCAAGGGCGCGGCGAGTAGCGTACCGGCGCACATGCCGGTGCCCTTGCTGCGTGCATTCCCCGGCGCACCGGCATTGACCGCCCAGGAGCAGAAAAACCTGGTGGCCGAGGCGCTCAAAGGCGAAACGGCGCAAGAGGATTCGCCGCCACCCGAAGCCAGCGCCGGTGCGTTGACGGCGTCGCACGCCATCACCGTGTTGCGTTACGACTGCGCGGCCTATAACTGTGAATACGAGGTGGTGCAACGCGCGCGCCAGGCGCCTTATGCCCAGGCCGCCTTGCAGCTGGAGCCGTTGCCGTTGGACGGGGCCGCGCTGCAGGGTTCGGTGGGCTACGATCCGGCCACCGGCACCTTGAGTTATTTCTACAAGCAACGCGGGCTCGGCGATTGCGGGGCCGGGGCGGCCTGGGTGTTTGATGGCAAGGCATTCCAGCTCAGCGAGTTCCACATAATGTCGCGCTGCACCGGCGTGGCCTACGGCGATTGGCCGTCGTTGTGGACGACCGCCCCGGCGCCCTAGGCAGCGGACGGCCGACGCCTCTACACTGGCAGGCCCCCTGTTTTTCCAAGGATGAAACCGCATGCACACGCCTGAACCCCATATCGTCATCCAGCGCTTTACCGAGGCCCACCTTGAAGGCGTCGCGGCGCTCTACAACGAGCCGGCGGTGTGTCGTCAGGTGCTGCAGATGCCGTTCCAGTCGATCGAGGTGTGGCGCAAGCGCCTGGTGCTGGATGACGAGCGTCGCCTGCAACTGGTGGCATTGCATGGCGGCGAAGTGGTGGGCCAGCTGGGGCTGCAACAGTACTTGCGCGTGCGCCAGGCCCACGTCGGCACGTTCGGCATGGGCGTGGCGACCGCCTGGCAGGGCAAGGGCGTGGGGTCGCGGCTGTTGAAGACGGCCCTGGACGTGGCCGACAACTGGATGAACCTGCACCGCGTCGAGTTGACGGTGTACGCCGACAACCAGGCCGCGCAACGTCTGTACCGCACGTTTGGTTTCGAAGTGGAAGGGGTGCTGCGCGACTACGCCCTGCGTGACGGCGTGTATGTCGACACCGTCAGCATGGCGCGTCTGCGCCCGTCGGCTTAATCCTGCACTGCAAACGCCACCGCAGCCTGTGCATGCAGCTCGGTGGTGTCCAGCAGCGGCAGGTCCGTGTGTTCAGGTTTGATCAGCAGACCGATCTCCGTGCACCCGAGGACGATCGCCTGGGCGCCCCGCGCGGCCAGCGCAGCGATGATGCGCAGATAAGCCTGGCGCGAGGTGTCGCTGATGATTCCCACGCATAACTCCTCATAAATGATCCTATGCACGGCTTTGCGCTCCTCGGCCTCGGGCACCAGCACGCTCAAGCCATGCTCCGCCAGGCGCGCCTTGAGAAAGTCCTGTTCCATGGTGAACGCGGTACCGAGCAGGCCGACGGTGAGTGTGCCGGCCTGCACGGCAGCCCGGCCGACGGCGTCGGCGATATGCAGGAAAGGAATCGACACCGCCGCCTCGATACGCGGCGCCACCCGATGCATGGTGTTGGTGCACAGCACCACACAGTCCGCGCCGCCGGCCTGCAGGCGCCGCGCCGCGTCTTCGAGGATCTGTGCGGCATCGTCCCAACGCCCGTCGTGCTGCGCCTGGGCCACCGGCCCGAAATCCACGCTGTACATCAACATCGGCGCCGAACGCAACGGCCCGAGCTGGGCGCGCACCCGCTGATTGATAAGGCGGTAATACTCGGCGCTGGACTCCCAGCTCATGCCGCCGATAAGGCCGATGGTGCGCATGCGATGCTCCTGACAGGGAAAGTGCCTTCACCTTACGCATCGGCCGCTGAATAGTCAGACGCAGTTACCCGCCAAATGACCGGTGCAGTTCTGATTCAGCGGCAAACGCCGATTCCAGGCTCGTCTCGTGCACGCCCACGGCGGCCGTCGGCGTTAATCGTACGGTGAATGGCCGCATCTGCCATGATCGGATATCGCAACCTGGCACACCCAAGGAAATCCGCAATGGACGATGTACAGCAACTGGGCGAGATGCTTCGTCATTACGCCGATAGCGAAGCGCACAAGAAGCAGCAGTTCGAGGTGCAGTCGGCCCGTTGGACGCAAAAGCTCGACGAGTTGTTCGGGCAGATCGAGCAATGGCTGGAGCCGGTCAAGCGCGTCGGCTTGCTGGAGGTCCAACGTCAAACCTATGTCGCCAGCGGGCCGAGCGTGCCGGTGGAAACATCAACCTTCAAGACTGAAAAGCTATTGGTACAGATCACCGGTAAAACCGTGGAGTTTGTGCCTGACGTCATGGCCATGGGCGGCTTGATCTCGGTATCGGTGATGGGCTTGACCGCTGCCCGTCACGGCAGCGTGTCGCTGGTGCTGCCGGCCGACAAAAATGACTGGCTATGGAAGAAAACCAATGGCCTCAAAGACCCGGACACCTTTGGCTTCGACGCCAACTTCCTGGCCTCGCAGTTGCAGAGTCTGATTCCACGCGAACGCGGCTAAGGCTCTACTTCAACGCCGGGTCGCCAGGGTTGAGTTGTTTCCAGCTCTGCAAGACCCGTTGCGCCTTCGGCTCCTGGCCACTCTCCAGGTAGTACTGGATCAGCGACAGCCGCGCATTGCGATGATACGGCTGACGCTGGAGCACCGCTTCCAACTGCTGGCAGGCCTGTTCGACCTGGCCGCCGTCATGCAGCACCACCGCCAGCACAAAGCCATACTGGGCGTTGGCCGGGTCCAGACGCGCGGCGTTGCGCAGATAGCCCATCGCTTCGGCGGCAGCGTCGCTGCGTATCAGCATCAAGCCCTGGGTGTGTTGCAACAGCGCAGCGTCAGGATGCTCGGCCAGCTGCCCGGCGATCAGGGCGCGTGCTTCTTCGCCGCGTTCATGGGCTTCCAGCCATTGTGCCAGGGTGACCAGCGCGGGAAAAAAATCAGGATCGCGCAGCAGGGCAGTGCGTAGCTGGGACTCGACTTTGTCTTGCCGGCCGCTGGCCTGGTAAAGCATGGCCAGGTTGAGGTTGGCCTCGGCGCGGTCGTTGAAATCCGCAGGGACGGTCTGCGGCATGGCGGGCTGCGTGCAGCTTTAACGTTGGCCCTCGGCCTGTCAAACCGGCAGCGCAAAATAGAGGCTATTTCCCCAGAGTTGGCTATACCTAGAGCTCCGTCTTTCGATGATGACCGCCAGGGAGTTCAATGATGAAACTAAGGCTAATGATCAGTACGTTGTGCGTGGCTTCGCTCGGGTTGGCGGGCTGTGCCAGCAAGGTCACGCAACCGGATGAATATTCAGGCTTCCTCTCCAACTACAGCCAACTCAAGCAAGCCAAGTCACCGTCAGGCGCCGAGGTGATGCGCTGGGTCGATCCCCAGCTGGACCTGAGCCGCTACAACGCGGTGTACATCGAGCCGACCCAGTTCTATCCCAAGCCCCAGGCCACCGCGAAAATCCCGGACAGCACCCTCAACGGCATCAACACCTACTACAACCAGGCGCTCAAGCGTGAGCTGGGCAAATCCTTGCCATTGGCCAACGGCCCCGGCCCGGGCGTGATCGTGGTGCGCGCGGCCATCACCGCCGTCAGCAGCAAGACCGAAGGGCTCAAGCCCTATGAGTTCATCCCGGTGGCATTGGTGGCGGCGGCGGTCAGCACCGGCACCGGCATCCGCGATCAGGAAACCACCCTGGCCACCGAGGCACAGTTCCTCGACGGCGCCAACGGCAAGGTGCTCGCCCAGGTGGTGCGCAAAGGCACCGGCAAGCCTTTGGAGAACGACGCCCAGGTGATGAAGGCCGACGACGTGAAAAGCGTGATCGACGGCTGGGCGTCGGACCTGCATCACTCCTATCTGAAATTCAAGCAACACTAAAACGCATTGCGGGCCGGTCGGTTGTGATAGCTGAGCAGGGCGTCGTAACGGCGGGTGACGAGGTCATAGTCGTCACTCAGCTGATGCGGGTTGGCGTGGTTGAGCCAGTCTTGAAGCAGGCCTTGCAGGGCAGCAAGGTACGCATCGGCGGGGCTTCTCAGGGTGTACCAAAGGTGCAGCGTTTCTTCGCTGAGTTCTTTATCCGGCATCCGATCGACAAAGGCTGCGGCACTTTGCTGCGCACGCTGAACCGAAGCGGTCAACGCCGCCAGGGCTTGGGGTGTCAGGTCGGCAGCGCGTACCCCTTGGTCGATCCGATCGACCGCCTGGCGCGCCACGATCATGTAGTTGAGCAGCTGCCAATGCAGATCTCGGCCCAGACGTGCTTCCAGCAAATCCAGCTGTACGGGGCGCAAACGCTGCTCCTCACGCGTCAGATCGTCACGCAGAGCCGCGGATGCCGACAGGTAGTCGCCACCGTTACGGCTTAGTTCTGCTTTCAATTGGTCAAGCATGACGTTGCCAAATAATTGCTGCTGCGGCGTTTTCGTGCCGGGAGTTTGACTGGGGCTGAGCAGCGTACCGACATCGCTGATTCTGCGAAGGGCCTGCACGTACTGTTGCGTAGTCGTAATCAATGGACTGCCGGGGGCTTGGCGTTCCAGCTGGAGGGTGATTGCAGGAGTGCATAGTTGCTTTTGGATCAGGCGGGCTTGGGGCTCTGCGTTGTCGCCAAATTCTTCCCGAGGCACGTTCGCGGCGCCGGAGCGCTCAGACGTCCGGACTGAGGCGTCGCCCTGAGTCAGCAAGTAGTAGGCCAGCCGAGTATCGCGGTCAACGCGGTTAACGCAATCGATGATCGGCGCAAGCGCGCCGGCCGTTGCGGTCTGGGGGCTGTCCAGTTGGTTGAGCCACCACTCGACAATCTGCAGTTGTTTGCTGGCGCCGGCCAGGCTGAATAGGCACAGGATCAACACCACCCCAACGGGGTACAACATGATTGGCTTCATCACTCAGCCTCCTGGCCGTACCACTGTGCCTGGGTCGCGGGTGCCTGGCAGGGCTGTGCGGTTCTCGGCATGCGGCTGCACACGCGCTCTGTCCACTGTTGTAGGCCTTGATTGCGATCTACCTGATAATGACTGTCAATGCTTTTGAGCGCTGCGAACATCACTGCCATGAGCAACGTGATAAGGCCAAATGCGCCGATGGTCTTGCGCGGATGGAGGCTGGACCATTCTTTGTAACCCGTGCGTGCTTGACGTTTACCCGCTCCGATCACGGCCAGGGTCGCCACCATCATCAGGCCCGCAACCGGGCCGAATTGAACACTGATGGCAACACTCATGATCGCCCCCGGCAGCAGATCGCGCAGCGGCAATAACGGCAGGCGGGTAGGGCAGAGTCGCGTCGGTAGGCGGACGGCGAGGCGTTCATCCAGGACGCGAACCCGATGTACCAGCGGGCGCCACAGTGCCAGGCCAGGGCGCCGACCACGACATAGGCCATCGACCATGCCAACGCGTGGCCCAGTGTGCTGACCAGGCCCCCTGAAAACCATGGTGCCTGGAACAGCGCACCGGTCACACAGCCCAGCACTGTTGCCAGCGCCAGCGGCCAAGTGTCGACAGCAGTTTCCCACTCCTGCCAGAAATAAACCGTACCGCCCGGTAGGGACAGCGCAACGTCGGGATGATCGGTTTTAATACGCGCGGCCAGCGTTCGGCACGCATCCCAGTCGGCCTCGCTCAAGCGCTGGGCGAATGCACGTCGCTGCCCCAGTGTCATCGGTGCCAACAACAAACGAGCGGCGCGCTGCTGCGCAGTGTGCGGCGGCACAACAGCCAGCACACGCTGGTGGGCAATGAACGCCGGCCCTTGCTCACGCCGCAACAGATGCTGCCATTCATTTTTGGGGCAGGGGTTTTCGCCACCGAGAGGCCAGCTCTGCCCGGCGCGGACGGCCTCGAACAAAGCAGGAAACCAGAAGTGGCTGTCGCATAGCAGCGTGGCAAGTGTCTGGTTGAGCCATTGAGCGTGCGCCGGCTGGCGCAACCAGGCGTGATCGTCACGCCGAGCGTACGCATCAAGGAAATCTGCTTCGTTACGTTGTGCAAGGGCCAGCGCCAATCGGCTGTGCAACGCCTGCCTGCATTGAGAGGTCAGGGCATCCAGCCATTGCGCAGGCAGCTCCAGGCGCTGCCAGGCGCTGAGCCAGTGGAAGGTATCAAACGCCCAGCGACGCTCCTCATCGCTCACGGTGTCGTCGCTGATACAGCGTTCGAGCAGCGCCACCTCGAATGCCGGGCCGTTGCCTTGGGCCAAGGCTTGCTGATAGCGCTGGGGTAGGGTGGCGTCCACCGGTTCTGGCGCGGCCATCTCGACCGCCGTGGCGGCAAACGCGTCATCCAGCGCCGATTCTTGCCCACTCATGGCCGCTTCATACGCTTCACGCAGGCGCTGGAAACCCTCGGGATCAGCATCCGGCCGGGTTTTCTTCAGCAGCGCCGCGTAGGTGCGCTTGATGGTGCGGCTATCGGCATCCGGGGGCAGATCAAGAACTTCCCAGCAAGTCATGTGCGGTGCAGCTCCGTGAAGAATCGCGCGCACCTTACCTGTTTCATTGGCCAGTAAGCCAGCAGTAGTAAGGACACTGCTTAACGCTTTGTAGTGTGCCGGATCGCTGCAAATCGGCGCGCGCGGCCCGCCCCTGGCTGGACCGCGCGCGGTATCACTTGAGCGGTGTCAACGGCGGCAATTTCCACTGACCGCTACCCACCTCAGGCTTGGGCAGGTAGATTCGCAGTACGGCATAAAAAGGCCCGGGGGGAGCCGGCAACCAATTGCTCTGTTCGGCTTTGGGCGGTTCGTGATGCTGCAGGGCCAGGGTCAGACCTCCATCAGCGTCGAGCTTGAGACCAGGCAACATGCGCGAGTTGATCAGGTAGCGCTTCTTGTGGTTGGGTACCAGTAGCTTTGTCCTGGCGTCGTACATGGTCAGCGACCAGAACGCATCCGCCGGCGGCAGTTGATCCTTGTTGAAGTGCACGGTATAGCTATGGCGGGCGCCATTGGCGGGCTTGCCTTCGCTGTCGACCAGATACTCCAGGTACGCGGCTTCATCGGTTGAATTGCCAAAAATGCTCAGATTCGCACCGGCGTAGCGGTACAGGTAGTTGTTCTGCAAGCGATCACGACTACCGAACAGGTCGCCGCTTGGCACTTGGCGGGTGTCTATTTTGTCTTTCTTGAACGCGGCAAACTCAGCCTTGCCGTCGGCAATCCCGTCTTCCAGGGCCTTGCGCTGTTCGGCGCTGAGCTGGTTGAGCTTGAACGGCGCGCCGGGGGCGATGCCGATTTTGGCGAAGCGCGCCAGCAGGTCTTTCTCGCTGTCCTGGGGCGCGGCGAACGCCAGCATGAAATTCAGGTAGCGGAACAGTTGCGGGCTGTCGCTCATGGTGGCGGTGGGTTTGGGCCACTCGACCTTCGGCGCGCTGGCCGGTGCAGGTTGCTTGACGTAGCTGCTCAGCGGCTGGACTTTATAGCCGCTCTGAATCTGCTTGACCTTGCTCAGGTCTTTTTCGTCGAACAACTGCGTGCGGTACAGCGCATAAGCGATGTTGCTCTCGCTGTAGACCACACGGTCGATGTCCACCGGTTGCTGACCTTTCCAATCCGGCCCGGCGATCATGTAGTGGCCACCGTTGTTGCCGGTGCTGCGCGTGCCCAGGTACGCGAAGTTCTGCGTATAGAGGTCGATCAACTGCACCGAGTAGTAACGGTTGTCGTCGATCTTGGGCAGGGTCAGCACCAACGGTTCGCGGCGCAGGTCCATCCACACGAACGAGTAGGGCGTGTCGGAGTTCGGGGTGACGAATGCGGTGTCCTTGGGCGTGAACACCTGGGCTGTATTGCCGATATGGTTGAACGGCGCCTTGAAGTTGGCGCCGCCTTTGTCAACGGCCTGGGTGTAGAGCGTCTTGTACATTTCCACCACCGGGAACCCGTACAGGTAGGCTTCCTTGGCGATGGCCCGCGCTTCGCTCGGGGTGGCGGTGAAATCGGCCCAGGCGCCGCTGCTCAGGAGTATCGAGAGGCTCGCCAACAGCAGGCGCGTCGGTTTTCTGATCATGTTGTCGCGTCCTTTTGAGGCTCTTGACGATTTTTTCAAAGGATATGGGAACGCGCAGAGTTTCCGATTTTATTTGCCCAAGGTCACGTAAATCTCTCGTTGCCCGATACAAAAATGCCGCCCGAAAGGGCGGCATTCAATGGAGAAGCCAGCTCAAACAGAAGAAAGGATTGATTTGACCTTGTCACGCAATTGATCGATGGAAAACGGTTTGCCAATCACGTGCATATCGGCGGGGGCGCCGATATGTTCGGCATAGCCGCTGGCAAACAGGATCGGCAGACCAGGGCGCAGTGCGCGGACCTCTTTGGCCAACTCCTTGCCGTCCATGTCCGGCAGGCCCACATCGCTCATCATCAGGTCGATGACCTGGCCCTTGTCGCTGACCACCTTGAGTGCTGCCGCCGCATCCGCCGCCTCGATCACCACGTACTCCAGTTCTTCGAGCACATCGACAATCAGCATGCGCACGATGTTGTCGTCTTCGACAACCAGGATGGTGGACGGGGGTAGGGGCATAGTGGAAGTTCCTGAGAAGAAAGAAAGCAGGTCATAGAATTCAACAAGACGCGTCACTAGTGAGTCTTTTTGATCCAGGCAAGTTCCCCTGGCCGGCGCATTGTGACGATACCGGCCAGTAATGTCTCCTGCTCAGGTACGCAGGTTTTACAAAGCCTCGTCCAGGATCGCTTGTAACGCGGGTTTCTTGACGTTGGCTGCGCTCAAGTCGGCCACATCAAACGTACTGACGTAAAACTCCCGCGCCCCGCGCTTGCTGCCGTAAGGCGATAGCGTAGCGGCAATGCCTCCGCTGTTAAGGACCTTTTCCATCCCCTCCTGCATTGACTGCAAGGTGGTGAATTTGGCCATTCCGGAGTTGGGTTCCGACAGGCGTTTTTACGGCACTGGCCGCGCCTTGGTGAACCGATGCCATCAGAAAAATGGCGTTCAAGCGCAACTTTGGGGCAAACTCCCGGTTTTTCCGTATTTGGCCAAGGCATGCCCATGACTCCCGCTTCGTCCGTCGATGAAAAGAGCTTCCGTACCCTGCTGAGCAGAAACGTGGCATTGCCCCTGGGTGTGGGCGTGCTCAGCGCGGTGTTTTTTGTGTGCCTGATCACCTATTTGCTCTCGGTGATCCAGTGGGTGGAGCACACCGACCGGGTCATCAACAACCTCAATGAGACGTCAAAGCTGACGGTCGATCTGGAAACCGGCATGCGCGGCTTCCTGATCACCGGGGACGAGCATTTCCTCGACCCGTACGAAGTGGCCAAGCCGCGCATCATTGCGGACCTGCATAACCTGCAGGAGCTGGTGGCCGACAACCCGCAGCAGGTCGACCGCCTCAAGCGCCTGGAAGCGTTGCAACTGGAGTGGAACAAGTACGCCCAGTCGATGATTGATATGCAGCGCCAGAGCGGCGACTACCGCAGCGCGGTAAAGGCCGGGCGGGGCAAACGCTTGACCGACGAGATTCGCAAGGAATACGACGATGCGGTGGCCATGGAGCAACAGTTCCGCATCGCCCGTAACGCCGACGTCACCCGCACCACGGTGGCAAGCGTAGGCCTTTACCTGGTATTCGTGCTGGGCCTGAGCGCCTTTCTCGCGTATATCGGCAGAAAAAATCTAGTCTCACTTTCAGTAAGTTACAGCGCAAACCTCGCGTCACAACAGAAGATCGCACGGCGTCTGGAACAGCAAGCATGGCTGCGCAATGGCCAGACCGAACTGGCCGAGCAGGTGTTGGGCCAACTGACCTTGAACATGCTGGGTCGCAATATCCTGCAGTTTTTCGCCCAATACATGGGCTCGGCGGTCGGGGCACTGTATGTGCGCGAAGAGCACGGCGGTCTGAAGCGCATTGCAACCTACGGCTTTTCCCGCGAGCAGGAGCAGCAGGAGCAAGCGATCTACAGCGACGAGGGCATCGTCGGCCAGGCCGCGCAGCTCGATCGCTTGATCCGTCTGGACGATGTGCCGGTGGACTACTTCAAGGTCAGCTCGGGCCTGGGTGAAGGCACCACCCGCAGTGTGCTGGTGATGCCCACCAGCGACGATGATCGCGTCAACGGCGTCGTCGAGCTGGGCTTCCTGCGTCCGCTGCAGGAGCGCGACGTGGAACTGGTGGAACTGATCGCCGGCAACATCGGCACCTCCATCGAGGCCGCGCGTTATCGCCAGCGCCTGCAGGAAGTGCTGGCCGAGACGCAGCAGCTCAACGAAGAGCTGCAAGTGCAGCAGGAAGAACTCAAGACCGCCAACGAAGAGCTCGAAGAACAGTCGCGCATCCTCAAGGAGTCCCAGGCCCATCTGGAAACCCAGCAGGCCGAACTGGAGCAGACCAACGAGCAACTGGCCGAACAGACCCAGACCCTGGCCGAGCAGCGCGACGCCATGGACCGCAAGAACATCGAGCTCAACCAGGCCCAACTGGAACTGGAAGACCGCGCCGAAGAACTGCAGCGTTCAAGCAAGTACAAATCCGAGTTCCTCGCCAACATGTCCCATGAGCTGCGCACGCCGCTCAACAGCTCGCTGATCCTGGCCAAACTGCTGGCGGAAAACCCCCAGGACAACCTGAGCGCCGAGCAGGTCAAATTTGCCGAGTCGATCTATTCGGCGGGCAACGACCTGCTCAATCTGATCAATGACATCCTCGATATTTCCAAGGTCGAAGCCGGCAAACTGGAAGTGCGCCCGGAAACCTCCAGCGTGGCGCGCCTGGTGGACGGTCTGCGGGGGATGTTCGAACCGCTGGCGGCCGATCGCAAGCTGGGCTTCCAGGTGGAGGTGCAGGAGGGCGCTCCCGCCATGCTGTTCACCGACCGCCAGCGCCTGGAGCAGATCCTCAAGAACCTGCTGTCCAACGCAATCAAGTTTACCGAGCAGGGCCAGGTAAGCCTGTCGGTGTCCGGCGCCGCCGAAGGCGGCATTGTGTTCAGCGTGCGCGATTCCGGCATCGGCATTGCCCTGGACCAGCAGGAAAGCATCTTTGAAGCCTTCCGCCAGGCCGACGGCACCACCAATCGACGTTACGGCGGTACCGGCCTGGGGCTGTCGATCTCCCGCGACCTGGCGACCCTGCTCGGCGGCTCGATCCAGGTGACCAGTGAGCCTGGCAAGGGCAGCGTGTTTACCCTGGTACTGCCGGAGCAGTATGAAGAGCGCCCGCGGGACGCCGCCACCGAGGAGGCGCCGCGCCCAGTGGTTGCAGCGCCCGCACCGGCCCCCGTCAAGGTCTCGCCGTTGCCGGTGGCCGATGCGGAGCAGATCCCACGCTTTGCCGACGACCGCGACAAGGCCCCGTTCACCACGCGCTGCATCCTGGTCGTAGAAGACGAGCCGAACTTCGCGCGGATTCTGTTCGACCTGGCCCACGAGCTGGGCTATCAGTGCCTGGTCGCCCACGGGGCCGACGAAGGCTACAACCTGGCCGAGCAGTACATTCCCGATGCGATCCTGCTCGACATGCGCCTGCCGGACCATTCCGGCTTGACCGTGCTGCAGCGTCTGAAGGAACACGCCAATACCCGCCATATCCCGGTGCACGTCATTTCCGTGGAAGACCGTGTCGAAGCCGCCATGCACATGGGCGCCATCGGTTATGCCGTCAAGCCCACCACCCGTGAAGAGCTCAAGGACGTGTTTGCGCGCCTGGAAGCCAAACTGACGCAAAAGGTCAAGCGTGTGCTGCTGGTGGAGGACGACGACCTGCAGCGCGACAGCATCGCCCGCCTGATCGGCGACGATGACATCGAAATCACCGCCGTCGGCTTCGCCCAGGAAGCCCTGGAACTGCTGCGCAACAACGTCTACGACTGCATGATCATCGATCTCAAGCTGCCGGACATGCTGGGCAACGAGCTGCTCAAGCGCATGGCCACCGAGGACATTTGTTCGTTCCCGCCGGTAATCGTCTACACCGGGCGCAACCTGACTCGCGATGAAGAAGCCGAGCTGCGTAAATATTCGCGCTCGATCATCATCAAGGGCGCGCGCTCGCCGGAGCGTCTGTTGGACGAAGTCACACTCTTTCTGCACAAAGTCGAATCCCAGCTGTCCCATGAGCGCCAGAAGATGCTCAAGACCGCCCGCAGCCGCGACAAGGTGTTCGAGGGTCGCAAGATTCTGTTGGTGGACGACGATGTGCGTAACATCTTCGCCCTGACCAGCGCCCTGGAGCACAAAGGCGCGGTGGTGGTGATCGGGCGTAACGGCCGTGAAGCCATCGACCGTCTCAATGAAGTCGAGGACATCGATCTGGTGCTGATGGACGTCATGATGCCGGAGATGGACGGTTACGAGGCCACGGCGTTGATTCGCCAGGACCCACGCTGGAAAAAGCTGCCGATCATCGCCGTGACCGCTAAGGCCATGAAAGATGACCAGGAGCGCTGCCTCGCGGCGGGCTCCAATGATTACCTGGCCAAACCGATCGACCTGGATCGTCTGTTCTCGTTGATTCGCGTATGGCTGCCGAAGATGGAACGCATTTAAGTGGAGCGAAGTTTTTTGGAAAAAAGCAGCGATATTGAGCTGCGCCTGCTGATCGAGGCGATTTACCTCAAGTACAGCTATGACTTTCGCGACTACTCCGGGGCGTCGGTCAAACGACGCGTGGCCCATGCCATGCGCCAGTTCGACTGCGCCACCATTTCCGCGCTGCAGGAGCGGGTGCTGCATGACCCGGCGGCGTTCATGCAGTTATTGCAGTTCCTGACGATCCCGGTGAGCGAGATGTTTCGCGACCCGTCGCACTTCCTGGCGATCCGCCAGGAAGTGGTGCCGCTGCTCAAGACTTACCCGTCGATCAAGATCTGGATCGCCGGTTGCAGCACGGGGGAGGAGGTGTACTCCATGGCTATCCTGTTGCGTGAAGAGGGCCTGCTGGAGCGTACGATTATCTACGCCACCGACATCAACCCGGCGTCCCTGGATAAAGCCAAACAGGGCATTTTCTCCCTGGAGAACGTGCGGGCCTACACCAGCAATTATCAACAGGCCGGAGGGCAGCGTTCGTTTGCCGACTACTACACCGCGGCTTACGATTACGCGATCTTCGATAAAACGCTGCGGGAGAACGTGACGTTCGCCGACCACAGCCTGGCCACCGACAGCGTATTTTCAGAAACTCAATTAATTTCTTGTCGCAACGTACTGATTTATTTCAATAAAAAATTGCAGGACCGGGCGTTTGGGTTGTTTCATGAGTCGCTGTGCCATCGCGGCTTCCTGGTGCTCGGCAGCAAGGAAACCCTGGATTTTTCTGGCTACAGCAAGCACTTCGAACCCTTGGTCAAGCAGGAACGGATCTACCGCAAATCATGAACGACGCCGCAGCCAGCCCGATTCGCGGGATTGAAGCCATTGTCGTCGGCGCGTCTGCCGGTGGCGTGGAGGCGTTGCTGAGTATTTTCGGCGAGCTGCCCCAAGGCTTCGCGCTGCCCATCATTGCGGTGCTGCACTTGCCGGATGAGCGCCGCAGTCAACTGGCGGAAGTGTTCGCGCGGCGGCTGCGTATCCCGGTGCGCGAGGCCCGCGACAAAGAAGCCATCGAGCCCGGCACGTTGTACTTCGCCGGTCCCGGCTACCACCTGTCGGTGGAGCAGGACCGCAGCCTGTCCCTGAGCCAGGAAGAACGCGTGCATCACTCGCGCCCGTCCATCGATTTTCTGTTCACCTCGGCGGCGGACGCGTATGGCTCCGGCCTGCTGGCGATCCTGCTCACCGGCGCCAACCAGGACGGCGCACGCGGCCTGGCCTACGTTAAACAGCAGCACGGCATCACCGTTGTACAGGACCCTGAGGAAGCACGCGTGGACGTCATGCCCCGTGCAGCCCTGGCGTTGCAGACACCTGACCATATTCTGACTCTGGGCCGGATTGGCTCATTGCTGGTTTTGCTGGAATCTACCCCATGTTAAGTACCGTCCAGGCCAAGCTGCTGATCGTCGACGATCTGCCGGAAAACCTGCTCGCCCTCGAAGCGTTGATCAAACGCGAGGATCGCCAGGTCTTCAAGGCATTGAGCGCCGACGAAGCGTTGTCCCTGTTGCTCGAGCATGAGTTCGCCATGGCGATTCTCGATGTACAGATGCCCGGCATGAATGGTTTTGAATTGGCCGAGCTGATGCGCGGCACCGAGAAGACCAAGAACATTCCCATCGTGTTTGTGAGTGCCGCCGGGCGCGAACTGAACTACGCGTTCAAGGGCTATGAAAGCGGCGCCGTGGACTTTTTGCACAAACCGCTGGATATCCATGCGGTCAAGAGCAAGGTCAACGTGTTTGTCGACCTGTATCGCCAGAGCAAGGCGATGAAACTGCAGGTTGAAGAGCTGGAGCGCAGCCGCCGCGAGCAGGAGCTGTTGCTCAACCGTCTGCAGGCCACCCAGGCCGAGCTGGAGCAGGCGGTGCGCATGCGCGATGACTTTATGTCGATCGTCGCCCATGAGGTACGCACCCCGCTCAACGGGCTGATCCTGGAGACCCAGCTGCGCAAGATGCACCTGGCGCGGGACAACGCGGCCGCATTCACCCTGGACAAGATGCACGCCATGGTCGACCGCGATGAGCGTCAGATCCGCAGCCTGATCCGTTTGATCGAAGACATGCTCGATGTATCGCGCATTCGCACCGGCAAGTTGTCGATCCGCCCGGCGCGTTTCGACCTGGCGCAACTGGTCAGCAACCTGGTGGAAAACTTCGCGCCGCAAGTGGCCGCCGCCGAATCGTCCATGCAGCTGTCGGCCGAAGGGCCGGTGGTGGGCAACTGGGATGAGTTCCGTATCGAGCAGGTGATCACCAATCTGCTCACCAATGCGCTGCGCTACGGGGCCAAGAGCCCGGTGGATGTGCGGGTGTATCGCGAACACGGCGAAGCGCGGGTCGAAGTGCGCGACCGTGGGATCGGCATCAGCGAGGAAAACCAGAAGCGCATCTTCCAGCAGTTCGAGCGCGTCTCCGCCAGCCAGGTAGCGGCGGGGCTGGGCCTTGGATTGTTCATCTCAGAGCAGATCGTCGCGGCCCATGGCGGCACCATCGAAGTCGAGAGCCGGATAGGCGAGGGCGCCCTGTTTCGGGTGTGCCTGCCCCTTGAACCCACGGCGTGAAATCAATCGTCACCTCGACGCAACCTTCTGCGTGACCCTATGGTCGTAGTTGCAGCAATTGACCGGACAAAGGCTTCCCATGAGTGAAGATGCACAAGATGTCGTACTGATCGTCGAAGACGACGAATCCATTATGTTTGTGTTGGGTGAGTACCTGGCGGGCCTGGGTTATCGGGTCTTGAAGGCGATCAATGGTGAACAGGCCTTCGAAATCCTGGCCACCAAACCGCACTTGGACCTGATGGTCACCGATTACCGCCTGCCGGGTGGCATTTCCGGTGTGCAGATCGCCGAGCCGGCGTTAAAGCTGCGGCCGGAGTTGAAAGTCATCTTCATCAGCGGCTACCCCCAGGAAATCCACGACTGCAACAGCCCGATCACGCGCAATGCGCCGGTGCTGGCCAAGCCGTTCGATCTGGATACGCTGCAGGAACATATCCAGCGCCTGCTGGCGTGAGTGGCGCGGCGCTTGTCAGGCGCCGCTGAATGCCAACGGTTCAGTAAATTCAAGACGATTGAAAATCGGCCGACGGATTTCTTCTGCTGAAATTCGGCGCGGTTGCTGGCCAATATCCTGCAACGAGACCTCTACACGCTGCATGGCAGCGCACTGTGCTACAAGCACACCATTGCAAATTTCAAGGGCTCCCGGGCGCTGCAAAAACGTTGCGCGCCTGACAGTTTTTGGTGGTGAGCAAGCCGGTTCACCACCACAAAACCCTCATTTCCCCAGGTTAGGTATCACTGAAGATAGGTATACCTATGCTCAGGCAAGCACGCCCCTGATACTGGATTCCAGGGTGCTGGAGGGTGTGAACACTATGTCAAAGCCCGCGCCCGTGTCCATGAACTCTTGAATGCCCGCCTGTTGCTCCGCGCCAAGTGGGTAGACGTTGGCTTTACCTGCGGTGTTGGGCACCTGTTTTGTACCACCAAGGGCGTGATCCAGTGCATGTGAGTTTGACTGATAGAGGTGCAGTTGGCCGTCCGGGGCTTTCTGAAGGTAGACGGCATGAACAATTTTATCTTTGTTGTAGCCGCCTCGACTCACAAAGGTCATGACGCCTGATTCGGTGATATCGGCGGCATTGAAACTAGTTTTGCGCGTGCCGGGGCCAATTTTCATGACCTGGTTATAGCGCTCCGATCCGCCATTGAGGACTTCGGGGATGATCTTGTTGAATGCGGTGTCGGTGATTTTTTTGTCGGCTTGAGCAGTGCGCAAGGCGGTGGCGTAACAGATATCCAACTGAGGCTCTTTATCCAACTTTTTGAACAACGCGACCAGATTGTCACTCAGCTCTGCACTGGAAAGCACTTTGGGTTCGAAACCCTTGAGTGCCGGGCCGAACGGCTGCCGCGTTGCTGTGTTAATGGCATGCCAGTTGCCCGTCTTTTCATCCAGCCGGGCAAATAACGCCAGCTCGTCGATTGCGTTGGACGACTTGATCCCACCCTGGGCGATCCCCGGCGTCTTCGCGAGGGCCAAGGCGTCAACTTTGGTTAGGGCCCCGCGCACTTGCTTGAAGCCTGCGCGTGTGGCGTCGTATCCACGTCGCACCGATTTGACTGCTCCTCGGGCCAGATCTGCCACGCCGTCCAGCGGGTTGATCGCCCCGATAGCCGCGCGGCCGATAATTCCGGTGAGTCTGGACGCTTTGCTCAACCCACTGGCCGCACTACGCAGCACTTTTGCGCCCTTGCCTACAACGCCGGCGCCGGCCGTCAAAAAGCCCAACGCATCAAAGGCCAGGTCCGTGATTCCGCCGCCGATGTCACCTTTTGAAAAACTGACGATCGCCGAATAAAAGGGGATCAGGTTAAGTACAACTTCCTGGATTTGTTTGTAGGTAGGCACTTCCTGGTCAAAGGTGGTCAGCACCTGGCCTTGTTGCTGGATTTTATTGACCAGATCCAGTTCCTGCGTGACCGTGCGCGCAATCGCCTTGGTTCGGTCACTGTTAAAACTCTGTGGCGTTCGCTCGTCAGGCGGGGTTTCCTCGGTCAGGCCTGGAGCGCTGTCGAGGCCATCGGCCGATAGCTCTACCGACACCATGTCGTAATGAAAGTGCGTGTGGACCGGGGGTTGCCGTCCAGGCTCGAACAATCCCAAGTCGGGGCGCTGTTTGATTGTCCCATCTACGTTGATCTGGTAGTGCCGGGTGTGCGCATTGCGTGTAGTACGGAAGATCAACTCCGTGGGTTCGGGTTCGTTCGAAGCGCCGTTACCTACTCGCCGGGTAGTCCCGCCGAAGTTGTCCCGCCTGACGCCGACCTCCCGGAATACGCTCAGCGCGCCATATTGAAGGTCTTTTTGTTCCTCGAGCGGCAATTGCGAGAGGTTGAAGTTGATACCGACTTCGACGCTTTTTTCCATTGCCTTCGCATAAGTTGAAATGTCCTGCCTGAACGCGCCGATGAGGTCAGGCCCCTCCTTCAACTTACTGGCCACGTCAGCAATATCCAGCTTGTCGCTGAGCGAGACCCAGCGGTAGTCGGAGCCCGACGTTTGAGTAATTGTCTGCTGAGCCGAAATGAACGGATAGAAACGACCACCCTTGAAGTTATCGAGCCCGGAAGATTTTCCGGGCAACGAGAACAACCGCTCCTTCAGATAGAGGTCCTTGATTGAGTATGGCCCCGGAAAATCCACATGTGCCGGGGAGAGCTGGATGACCTTCGCTTCCAGGTCGACATCCGGGCCTAATGTCGCTCTCAAATAGTCATCCGTTCGTTTGTGTAAATCAGGCATATCGCTGCTACGGGCCTCGGACGCCTGCTTCAATGCTCGGATCTGCTCATTGAAGGCGCTGCGCACCCGTTGCATCTGCCCATCGTTATACACATCGTGCGGGTTCGATTCGATCACGCCATTGGCCACGCCCCAGTCCTTGAGCGCAGTGTTCTGCGCCTCCCATTCGACCTTGCGTTGCGTTTGCGTGACAGGCGCCGTGCTCGCCCAAGTCATCACCTGGGAGTGGGACATGTCTGCTGTTGCACCGGGCGTTGCAGATTCGATACGCGCCACGGCGGTGGCGAAACTGACCCAGCCATGTGAGCCGTAGAGCAGTTGCTCGGGCAGCCCCTTGACCAGAAACTCCGGGGCCCTTGATGACAGCAACAGATGCGCCTGTAAGCGCGCCTTCTCGGGCGAGGACGAGCGGCCGGTGGTTTCCAGGTGTTCGGCCAGGCGCGTGACGACCTGTGAAGCGGGCCTGCCCCAGTGTTGGTCGCCGGCCAGGTTGAAACCGGCCACCCGGGTTCGGGTTGACGGCGCGTTGGGCGCGGGGGCGTCCGTATCCTGGCTCAAGGCCGCCAATAGCCAGTCATTAACGCTGCCTTTGATCGAGTTGGCCTCGAACCTGGCTTGGATAGCCAGGCCAAGCGCCTGTCCCTTGGGCGATTGAATCAGTCTGTCGAGAACTCGGCGGGGATTGGCCAGTTGCGAGGGTTCCAATGAAGCGCCGTGCAGCAAGTACTCAAGAACGTTCTTGTAGGGGCTTACATCCAGATCACCCACGGTAGCGTGCCGCAGCATACTGCGCAGTGTCAGTTGGCTCTGTTCGTCAAGAGGCATGGGCCAGGACAACGCGCCGCTGTAGTCACCAAGCGCCGGGCCTTTCTCCAGCGTCTTGGGCAGCGCGTCCAAGAGGTTTTGCAATTGCTCGGCGTTGGTGGGAAGGTCCCAGCCATTTTTCAGGATGTAATCGTTGAGGCTGACCTTCGCGCCAGTCTGCGGGGCGAAGGCCTGCCCCCAGGTAGAGTCGGGATGGATATCAAGTCGGGTGCGCTGCAGATAATCAACAACTTCGTCACTCAAAACACTGCCGGAGTCGAGGCCACTGCTGAGGTGGCGCAACTCGCCCTGCAGGAAGTAAAGGTTACTGTTGTCGCCCAGTACCCGTTTCTGTTCATTGAGCGCCTCGTCGCTGCGTGCGGCATCGACAGCCGGGTCGCGGTCCCAATCTCTGACGAAGGTCAGATCACGTTCCAGCTGCACGGCTTGCTCTTGCGCTTGCGTCGGGTAGTTGGTGCCCGGTTGTGAGTAGAAGTTGCGCACCAGCTTCAGCGGCGCGCTGTCGCTGTGCTCGGTCAACGGTGGTTTGAAAACGAAGAAGTTGGAAATGGCACGTCCTGCCATCATCAGCGGCCCGCTGACCGTTGCCCAATCCTTATTTTCCGGACCGACTACTACGCGCTGTGGCGGCTTAGGTCCGCGATTTTTCGGCTGGTAGAACACCTGACCGGTATCCGTCTTGATCCTGATGCTGTCAGGGTCTGCGCCCACGCGTCTTATCCAATCGAGCACTTCGGGGGACTGCATCGCGCTTCCCAATTGCTTCCACCATTGTCCGAACGTCGAGTGCATGGGCATTGCTTCGACCATGATCGCATCGTCCTTCTCCAGTTCGCCGGTGATCTGTAGCAGCGTTTTGGCATAACGAAAGGCCATTTCGTTGTCGCCGGACATGCCCTGCACCCCTTGGGGCGGTTGCCCAAGGTTCACCTGGGCCGCGCGCCCGACCGGTGGCTCGCGTACAGCGAGCTGCGTTGGGGCTTGAGCCTCGACGGGCTGGGTGAGTAACGTTCGAAGGGAAGAGATCATCATAGGCAAGTAACTCGCTGGCGTTCAGAAATAACTCAGCGCAGAGCGCGCGGACCTATTGCTGAGTAACCGTTACTTGTAGGACCGTTCCACGATGCCACGGGTCGAATGTTGCGGCATGTTGACGCTGCGTCGATTACGCCCGGATCATCTCCCGCACCTTGGCCGTCAACAGATCAAACGTGAAGGGCTTGGCGATCAGTTGCATCCCAGGCTCCAGGAACCCGCCGCGCACCGCCGCATGCTCGGCATAACCGGTAATGAACAGCACCTTGAGGTCTGGCCTGATCTGCCGGCCGATTTCGGCCAGTTGCCGGCCGTTCATGCCGGGCAGGCCAACGTCGCTGATCAGCAGGTCGATACGCTGGTCCGACTCGATGATCGGCACGGCGGTGTTGGCATCGCCGGCCTCGACGTAGGCATAGCCCAGTTCCTTGAGTACCGCACTGACCAGCACGCGCACTGCGGCGTCGTCCTCGACGATCAGTACCGTTTCGCCTTCGTTGGCGAACGGCAGCAGCGTCGGATTGCTCGCTTCATCGGCGACCACTTCGCCGACGAAGCGTGGCAGGAACAGGCTGACTGTGGTGCCTTTGTCGACTTCGCTGTGAATGATCACGTGACCCCGGGATTGGCGGGCAAAGCCGTAGATCATCGACAGCCCGAGCCCGGTGCCTTGGCCAATCGGCTTGGTGGTGAAGAACGGATCGAACACCCGGCCCATGACACTTTCGGGGATGCCGCACCCGGTGTCGCTGACGCTCAACTCCACGTAGTTGCCGGGCGTGAGTGAGCCGTAGGCGGCGGTGAACACGCTGTCGAGGTGGCGGTTGCTGGTTTCCACCGTCAGTCGGCCGCCATTGGGCATGGCATCCCGCGCATTGATCACCAGGTTGAGCAGGGCGCTCTCCAGCTGGTTGGGGTCGGCTTCGGCGGTCCATAGTTGCTCGCTCAAGCGCATGTCCAGGCTGATGCTTTCGTTAATGCTGCGTTGCAGCAACTCGCCCATGGAGGTGACCAGTCGATTGATCTGCACCGGTTTGGAATCCAGGGACTGGCGGCGGGAAAACGCCAGGAGCCGGTGGGTCAGCCCCGCCGCCCGGTTGGCGGAAGTCACGCCCAGGTCGATCAGGCTGTCAAGGTCGTCGAGCTTGCCGCGGGCCACGCGCCGGCGCAGCAATTCCAGGCTGCCGATAATACCGGTGAGCATGTTGTTGAAGTCATGGGCGATGCCGCCGGTCAACTGACCGACCGCTTCCATCTTCTGGGACTGGCGCAACGCCTCTTCATTGCTGCGCAACTGCGCGGTACGTTCTTCGACCTGTTGCTCAAGCGTTTCCAGGGTGCGCTGCAGGCGCAGTTCGCTGGCGCTGAGGTCGATCAAGCGATCGCGGGCCTCGTACTGGCGGCGTCGCCCACGCAGGGCTGCGCTGACCAGGCTGATCAACGTTACCGGATGGAACGGCCGCTCGAGGAAGGTCACGTTACCCAGCAAGCCACTGAGGTCCGACGAACCGTTCTGCTCGCTGCCGCCGTGGTGAGTCAGCAGTACGATGGGCAGGTCCGACCACGCCGGTTGACGATGCAAGTGCTCCAGCAATGGCTCCAGATCGACCCCCCGCAAGGCTTCGGCGGCGATGATCAACAGGCCGGCACCTTCTTCCAGGGCCTCGCACAGCGCCATGAGATTGCTGGCAATGATGCCGCTGTAGCCGGCTTCGTTGAGCATCATCAGCGCCAAGGTGCCGTCGCGGCCCAGAGGCGCCAGAACGATAGCGCGCTCGGAGGCGGGTGCCAGGGCCGTCACTCTCCCTCTTCCTTCAACAAAGGCGAACCGGCGCCCATGTAGGTAGGAATGCCACGCAGGACGCCCTGGAAGTTGGCCAGCGGTTCACCGACGGTCATGCCCTGGTGACTGATGCGATACTCGCGAATGGTCGACTCATGGGTGCCCGTGCGTTTCTTGATGATGGAGATGGCGCGACGCACTTTGCCCTGTGCTTCGAAGTAACGCAGCAGGATCACGGTGTCGGCCAGGTAAGTAATGTCGACCGGCGCCTGCATGTCGCCAACCAGGCCATGTTGCGCGACGGTCATGAACGTCGCCGCGCCACGCCGGTTGAGGTACAGCAACAGCTCGTGCATATGCAGGATCAAGGCGTTTTCTTCAGGCATCGCGGCCTGATAGCCGTTGATGCTGTCGATCACCACGGTCTTGATCCCGCGCTCATCCACGCAACGTCGCACGCGGTGGGAAAACTCACCAGGCGACAGCTCGGCGGCGTCCACCTGTTCGATCAGCAGGTTTCCGGTCGCTTGCAGCGCGACAAGGTCAATGCCCATATTGCGCATGCGTTCGAACAGCAGCCCCAGCTCTTCGTCGAAGATAAACAGCGCGGCCTTTTCCCCACGCTCTACCGCGGCGGCGGCGAAGATCATCGAAATCAGCGATTTGCCGGTGCCCGCCGGACCCAGAATCAGGCTGCTGGAGCCGGTCTCGACACCGCCGCCCATCAACGCATCCAGTTCGTGGATGCCGCTGCTCAGGGTCTGGCGCACATAACCGCCACGATGCTCGGCCGCCACCAGGCGCGGGAACACATGAATGCCGTCGCCCATGATGGTGAAATCGTGGAACCCACCGCGGTATTTCTGGCCGCGGTACTTCACCACGCGCACGCGGCGGCGTTCGGCGCCATAGTTGGGGGTCAGTTCTTCCAGGCGGATCACGCCGTGGGCGACGCTGTGCACGGTCTTGTCCAGGGATTCGGTGGTCAGGTCGTCCAACAGCAGCACCGTGGCGTCATAGCGCACGAAGTAATGCTTGATGGCCAGGATTTGCCGGCGATAACGCAGCGAACTCTGGGCAAGCAGGCGGATCTCGGACAGGCTGTCGATCACCACGCGGGTTGGCTTGACACGCTCGACCACTTCGAAAATCTGCCGGGTCGCTTCACCCAGTTCCAGGTCCGAGGAGTACAGCAGGCTCTGCTGGTGCTCGGCGTTGAGCAGGCTCTCGGGCGGGGTCAATTCGAAGATATGGATATTGTCGTCCAGGTCCCAACCGTGGGACTTGGCACCCTGGCGCAGCTCACGCTCGGTTTCGGACAGGGTGATGTACAACGATGTTTCACCGTTTTTCGCGCCGGCCTGCAGAAAATGCAAGGCTACGGTGGTTTTGCCGGTCCCTGGCTCACCTTCGAGCAGAAACAAATGGCTGCGGGACAACCCACCGGAAAGAATGTCGTCGAGACCTTCAATGCCGATGGCTGCTTTTTCGGTTAACAACGCTTTAGATGTAGACAAGAAGTGCCCTCAGGTCACATACGAGGAGATGTGCGCACCCGTTCGGGCGCGCCTTAAGCACTTGACCGTTGGCTGTTGCGGGGGTTCAACGTTTTGCGCGGGTTTGTGCGCGACTGCGGCTTTTTTTCCAACTTTTTGTATAAGCCTTACAGGCCTTGCTGCAGCGCCGGGTCATCCGGGTTCTGTTGTTCGAGCTGGGCCAGCAATACCTGCACGTTCTGCAACTGGCCGCTCTCTTTCCAGTAGTTGATCAGCAACACGCGCGCCTTGCGGTTGGCCGGGTGGCGCTGGACGATTTCTTCCAACTGGCGCTGGGCAGCTTCCAGTTCCTGCTGGGCGTGCAGAGTGGTGGCCAGGTCGTAGCGGTAATCCTGATTATCCGGTTCCAGCTCTACCGCTTTGGACAGGCCGAGCAACGCATACGTGCGCTCGCCATGGTGCAGCAGCCACAGGCCGAGGGCGTGCTGCAGGTAAGCCGACTCCGGATGCGCCGCCAATTGCCGGGCCAACAGTTGCCGCGATTCGTCGGTCTTGCCCTGTTTGTCGAGCAACTCGATCTGCGCCACCACCGCCGGCAGATTGTCCGGCTGCAGGCGTGTGGCCTGTTCCAGCGCATTCTGCGCCTCGGGCAGCAGCGCGCTGTGGATGTACAGGCGCGCCAATTGAATCCAGCCTTCAGCGGTTTCGGGCTGGGCCTTAAGGTGTTTGACGTATTCGTCCAGCACCTGTTGCAGCGGGCCGAAATACAGGCCCAGGGCGTCGGGCGACAGGCCGAGCAGGGCATTGGCGGCGGCAAAACGAACGCGTTGCTCCGGGTCATCCAGCAGCGGACCGAGCAACAGGGTGCGCTGGCCGCTGGGCACCAGGCCGACGATGCTGTGGATCGCCGCCTCGCGCACCAGCGGTGCCTCGTGAGCCAGGTCCTTATCCGCCAGCTTCAGCGCCTGGGGGCTGGGGTAGTTGGGCAATTCGGCATGCAACGCGGCACGGCGTTCCGGCGACAGGTCCGGGCGCGCGAGTTGCTGGTACAGCACGCGCGCTGCGCCGGGCTCGCCGTTATGCGCCTGTTTCAACGCTTTCGAATAGCCTTTGGCAATGGCAGGCGGCACGGCCACTTGGGGGGTGTGGGTGAAATACCCAATGATCAGTCCGATAAACAACAGGGCGCACAGGCCGACGAGGGCGTAACGGCGTGACTTTGACATGCAGGCGTCCGAAAGCGTGGGCAGCTCGTTTAAAGCCGCAAGCTTCGACCAGACCACGGCAGGTGTCAAACCCGCATCAGGTGAGCACGTATTCCACCGGCTCCAAGGCCGGCGGCAGCTGCGTCACACCGAGGGCGGCCAGCACCTCGCGCTCCAGGGTGCGCAGGATCGCGTTGCAGGGCAGATCGTTCTCGTCAAAGCCAAACGGGTCTTCCAGGTCATCGCCGATTTCGTCGAGGCCGAAAAAGGTGTAGCTGACAATGGCGGTGAATACCGGCGTCAGCCAGCCGAGGGGTTCGGCCATGGCGAAGGGCAGCAGGATGCAGAACAGGTAGATGGTGCGGTGCAGCAGCAGCGTGTAAGGGAAGGGCAGCGGCGTGTGCTTGATCCGCTCACACGCGGCCTGCACCTGGCTCAGGCTGACCAGGCGAGTTTCCCACTGGGTGTAGCGCCATTCGCTGATTGCGCCGCGCCCGGCCAGTTCGCTGAAGCGCGCGCCCACCTGCTGCAGCACTTGATCGGGCAGGTTCGGGTGGTCGGCCTGCGCCTGCGTCCACGGTTGTATGGCCGAGGCTTCGTCTTCATGGCGCAGACGCGCGATCAAGCCGTGGGCGAAGCCACACACAGCGCGCAACACGTGCGCTCGCTCAGACGTATCGGTCAGCACCTGGGTTTGCCGAATCAGCGAGCGCACTTCGATCACCATTTGACCCAGTTGCTTGCGGCCTTCCCACCAGCGGTCGTAGCAGGCGTTGTTGCGAAAACTCATGAAGATCGACAGCGACAGCCCGAGCAAGGTGAAGGGGGTGGCATTGACCTTGGAGAAGTACGCCGGGTGCAGGGTTTCCACCAGCACGATCACCGACGCGAGCAACGTCACCAGCAGGCTGCGCAAGGCAATGCGCTTGGCAAGCGACCCCTTGAGGGAAAACAGGATACCCAGCAGGTTGGGCTTGGGACGCACGATCATCGGGCGGGAGCTTCTCAGGTGGCGCAGCTCGTCAGGGTAGAAGCTGACGGGCAGGGCGTCCAATCGCTTGGGCCGACCGCTTCATCGGCGCGGTCTATGATCAAACGCGGCATTGGCCAAAACAGTCAGCCATGTTGAAAGCTTTGACCATTGCTGGTGAAGCGCGCTGGAGCGACTATTTCCGCGGTGCTTGTCGTAAAAAAACGTCCTGAAAATAAAAACGACCGAAGGATTCCAAGCGATGCGTGACTATTTGGCCGCCACCACCGAATTTGATTATCCGCTCACCGTCGAGGCCACTCTGGCCGGCAGCCTGCAGGGCCTGAACGCCTGCGTCGAATGCTGCGACCGTTACGCGTTGCCGGGGCGCATCGCGCTGTTCTGGGAGGGCAAGGACGGGCGCAGCGCCACCGTCACTTTTACCGACCTGCAGGACCAGGCGGCACGCTTCGCCAATTTCCTCCTGGCCCAAGGTGTGAAGCGCGGCGACAAGGTCGCCGGTCTGCTGCCACGCACGGCGGAGTTGCTGGTGGTGGTGCTGGCCACCTGGCGCATCGGCGCGGTGTACCAGCCGCTGTTCACCGCGTTCGGCCCCAAGGCCATTGAACACCGTTTGAACAGCTCCGGCGCGGCGCTGGTGGTTACCGACGCGGTAAACCGGCCCAAGCTCGCCGAGGTGCAGGGTTGCCCCCTTATCGTCACGGTCGCCGGCCCCAAGGGCGAAGGCATCGTGCGCGGCGACTTCAGTTTCTGGGCCGAGCTCCCCACGTATTCCAACCTCTGCGAGCCGGTGCTGCTGAGCGCGGAGGAACCGTTCCTGCTGATGTTTACGTCGGGCACCACCGGCCCGTCCAAAGCACTGTCGGTGCCGCTCAAGGCGATTGTCGCATTCCAGAGCTACACCCGCGACGCCGTCGACCTGCGGCCCGAAGACGCGTTCTGGAACGTCGCCGATCCGGGCTGGGCCTACGGCATCTATTTCGGCGTGACCGGGCCGCTGTCCATGGGCCACCCGATTACCTTCTACGACGGCCCGTTCACCCTGGAGAGTACCTGCCGGGTGATCAACAAATACGGGATCACCAACCTCACCGGTTCTCCCACCGCCTACCGTTTGCTGATTGCCGGCGGCGAGCAGTTCGCCCGGTCGATCAAGGGCAAACTGCGCATTGTCAGCAGTGCCGGCGAGCCGCTGAACCCGGAGGTGATCCGCTGGTTCGCCGACAACCTCGGCGTGACCATCCACGACCACTATGGCCAGACCGAGTTGGGCATGGTGCTGTGCAATCACCATGGCCTGGCTCATCCGGTGCACGTCGGCTCCGCCGGGTTCGCGTCGCCGGGGCACCGAATCGTGGTGCTGGACGAGGCGTACCAGGAATTACCCGCCGGCCAGCCCGGCATCCTGGCCATCGACCGCGAGCAGTCGCCGATGTGCTGGTTCGCCGGCTACGAAGGCGTCAAGACCAAGGCCTTTGTCGGCAAGTACTACCTCAGCGGCGACACCGTGGAGCTGAACCCGGACGGCAGCATCAGTTTTGTCGGACGCAGTGACGACGTGATTACCACTTCCGGTTATCGCGTGGGCCCGTTCGACGTGGAAAGTGCGCTGGTCGAGCACCCGGCGGTGATCGAGGCGGCGGTGGTCGGCAAACCCGACCCGGAGCGCACCGAGTTGGTCAAAGCGTTCGTGGTGATCAACGAGCAATACCGCGCCACGCCGGAACTGGCCGAAGAACTGCGCCTGCATGTGCGCCAGCGCCTGGCCGCGCATGCCTATCCACGGGAAATCGAATTCGTCAGTGACTTGCCCAAGACCCCCAGCGGCAAGTTGCAACGTTTTATCTTGCGTAATCAGGAAATCGCCAAAGCTCAAGCAGCGGTGGCGTGATCCCTTTTTAAGGACACAACGATGCAGATTGAAAACAAGGTATTCCTGGTCAGCGGCGGCGCTTCGGGCCTCGGCGCGGCCACCGCCGACATGTTGGTCGGTGCCGGCGCCAAGGTGATGCTGGTGGATTTGAATGCCGACGCCGTGGCGGCCAAGGCCCGGCACTTGGGCGACAACGCCCGCAGCACGGTCGCCGATATCAGCCAGGAAGCGGCGGCTGAAGCGGCGGTGCAGGCCACGGTGGCGGCGTTTGGCGGGCTGCACGGGCTGGTCAATTGCGCCGGTGTGGTGCGTGGCGAGAAGATCCTCGGCAAGAACGGCCCTCATGGGCTGGCGAGTTTTGCGCAGGTCATCAACGTCAACCTGATCGGCAGCTTCAACCTGCTGCGCCTGGCGGCGGCGGCCATCGCTGAAACCGAGGCCAATGCCGAGGGCGAGCGCGGCGTGATCATTAATACCGCGTCGGTCGCCGCATTCGACGGGCAGATCGGCCAGGCTGCATACGCGGCGTCCAAAGGCGCGATTGCCAGCCTCACCTTGCCCGCCGCCCGAGAACTGGCACGCTTTGGCATCCGTGTGATGACCATCGCCCCCGGCATCTTCGAGACCCCTATGATGGCCGGCATGCCCCCCGAAGTACGCGACTCCCTGGCCGCCGGCGTGCCATTCCCGCCGCGCCTGGGCAAACCCGCCGAGTACGCCGCGCTGGTGCGGCACATCATTGAAAACAGCATGCTCAATGGCGAGGTGATCCGTCTCGACGGCGCCTTGCGCATGGCGGCCAAGTAAGGAGGACAACCGATGAACGATCCGATTGTGATTGTCAGCGCCGCACGTACGCCCATGGGCGGGTTTCAGGGCGACCTCAAGGGCCTGACCGCGCCGCAGCTGGGCTCTGCGGCGATCCGCGCAGTGGTCGAGCGCGCCGGCATCGCCACCGATGCCGTGGATGAAGTGCTGTTCGGTTGCGTGTTGCCCGCCGGCCTCGGTCAGGCGCCGGCGCGCCAGGCGGCACTGGGCGCCGGGCTGGACAAGGGCACTCGCTGCACCACCCTCAACAAGATGTGCGGCTCGGGCATGGAGGCGACCATCCTGGCCCACGACTCGCTGGCGGCCGGAAGCGTCGACGTGGTGATCGCGGGGGGCATGGAGAGCATGTCCAATGCGCCGTATCTGCTGGACCGCGCCCGCAGCGGTTACCGCATGGGCCATGGCCGTGTGCTCGACCATATGTTCCTCGACGGCCTGGAGGATGCCTACGACAAAGGCCGCCTGATGGGCACCTTCGCCGAAGAGTGCGCCCTGCATAACGGCTTTACCCGTGAAGCCCAGGACGCCTTCGCCATCGCGTCCCTGGGCCGCGCCCAGGAGGCGATCAGCCACGGGCACTTTGCCGCCGAGATCGTGCCGGTCCAGGTCACGGTGGGCAAGGAACAGAAAACCATCCTGCACGACGAGCAACCGCCGAAGGCCAAATTGGACAAGATCGCCCAGTTGAAACCGGCGTTCCGCGAAGGCGGCACGGTGACGGCGGCCAACTCCAGCTCGATCTCCGACGGCGCGGCGGCGCTAATGCTGATGCGCGAGTCCGAGGCGCTCAAGCGTGGCCTCAAGCCGTTGGCGGTGATCCACGGGCACGCGGCCTTTGCCGATGAGCCTGGATTGTTCCCGGTGGCGCCGGTGGGGGCGATTCGCAAGCTGATGAGCAAGACCGGCTGGACTCTGGACGAAGTCGATCTGTTTGAAATCAACGAAGCCTTTGCCGTGGTGACCCTGGTGACCATGAGCAAGCTGCAGATTGCGCATGCCAAGGTCAATATCCACGGCGGTGCCTGCGCGTTGGGGCACCCGATCGGCGCGTCCGGCGCGCGCATCCTCGTGACCCTGCTCGCAGCCCTGCGCCAAAAAGGCCTCAAGCGCGGCGTGGCCGCTATCTGCATCGGCGGTGGCGAAGCCACGGCCATGGCCGTCGAATGCCTGTATTAAGGACTCTGCACCATGCTGCCCAATGACGAACACCTGCAAATCAGCGATGCGGCCCGGCAATTTGCCCAGGAACGCCTCAAACCCTTCGCCGCCGAGTGGGACCGCGAGCACCGCTTTCCCAAAGAAGCCATCGGCGAGATGGCCGAGTTGGGCTTTTTCGGCATGCTGGTGCCGGAACAGTGGGGCGGTTGCGACACCGGTTACCTGGCCTACGCCATGGCCCTGGAAGAAATCGCCGCCGGTGACGGCGCCTGTTCCACCATCATGAGCGTGCATAACTCGGTGGGCTGCGTGCCGATCCTCAAGTTCGGCAACGATCAGCAAAAGGCCCGGTTCCTCACGCCTCTGGCCAGCGGCGCCATGCTCGGCGCGTTCGCCCTGACCGAACCCCAGGCCGGCTCGGATGCCAGCAGCCTGAAAACCCGCGCGCGCCTGGAGGGCGATCACTACGTGCTCAATGGCTGCAAACAGTTCATCACCTCCGGGCAGAACGCCGGGGTGGTGATTGTGTTTGCCGTAACCGACCCGGCGGCGGGCAAGCGTGGCATCAGCGCGTTTATCGTGCCGACGGACTCACCGGGCTACAGCGTGGCGCGAGTCGAGGACAAGCTCGGCCAGCATGCTTCCGACACCTGCCAGATTCTGTTCGAAGACCTGAAGGTGCCGCTGGCCAATCGCCTGGGGGAGGAGGGCGAGGGCTATAAAATCGCCCTGGCCAATCTTGAAGGCGGCCGCGTAGGTATCGCCGCACAAGCGGTGGGCATGGCCCGCGCTGCGTTTGAGGCGGCCCGCGACTATGCCCGCGAGCGCGAAAGCTTCGGCAAGGCGCTGATCGAGCATCAGGCCGTAGCGTTTCGCCTGGCGGACATGGCCACGCAGATCGCGGTGGCGCGGCAGATGGTGCATTACGCCGCCGCCCTGCGTGACAGCGGCAAGCCGGCGCTGGTGGAGGCCTCGATGGCTAAGCTGTTCGCCTCGGAAATGGCTGAGAAAGTCTGTTCGGCCGCCTTGCAAACCCTCGGCGGTTACGGTTACCTGAGCGACTTTCCCCTGGAGCGCATCTATCGCGATGTGCGGGTCTGCCAGATTTACGAAGGCACCAGCGATATTCAACGCATGGTCATCTCACGCAATCTCTAAGGAGCCGATACATGAGTTACGAGACTATTTTGCTTGAGGTTCAAGGCCGGGTCGGTTTGATCACCCTGAACCGCCCGCAGGCGCTGAACGCGCTGAACGCACAGTTGGTAAGCGAGTTGAACCAGGCCCTGGATGGCCTGGAAGCCAATCCGGAAATCGGCTGCATCGTGCTGACCGGTTCGAAAAAGGCCTTCGCCGCCGGCGCCGATATCAAGGAAATGGCCGAGCTGACCTACCCGCAGATTTATATGGACGACCTGTTCAGCGACAGCGACCGCGTGGCCAACCGCCGCAAGCCGATCATCGCCGCCGTTAACGGCTTTGCCCTGGGTGGTGGCTGTGAGCTGGCGTTGATGTGCGACTTTATCCTGGCCGGTGACGGTGCCAAGTTCGGCCAGCCGGAAATCAATCTGGGTGTGCTGCCGGGTATGGGTGGTACTCAACGCCTGACCCGCGCGGTGGGCAAGGCCAAGGCCATGGAAATGTGCCTGACCGGGCGTTTTATCGATGCAGTGGAGGCCGAGCGCTGTGGCATCGTCGCACGTATCGTGCCGGCCGACGATTTGCTGGATGAGGCCTTGAAAGTCGCGACGCTGATTGCGGGCAAATCGGTGCCGATCAGCATGATGGTCAAGGAAAGCGTGAACCGTGCATTCGAAGTGAGCCTGTCCGAAGGCGTGCGCTTTGAGCGACGGGTATTCCATGCGGCCTTCGCGACGCAGGATCAGAAGGAAGGCATGGCGGCATTTGTGGCCAAACGCGCGCCGCAATTCAAGGACCAGTAAAAATGTGGGAGGGGGCTTGCCCCAATGCCGGTCAGTTAAGAGACGGAACGGGCAACCAGTAACCTGTGGCGAGCGGGCTTGCCCCGCGTTGGGCTGCGAAGCAGCCCCAAAACATAGTCCCGGAGCTGCCTGGCATACTGCGACGCTCCTATTGGGGCTGCTGCGCAGCCCAACGCGGGGCAAGCCCGCTCGCCACAGTTACAGTGTTCCTCCTTAACTGACTGGCATTGGGGCTTGCCCCCTCCCACATGGCGTATTTAGAACGGGTAGTTTTTCAGTTCGCGGGCGATGACCATCCGTTGAATCTCACTGGTCCCTTCATAAATCTGCGTGATTCGCGCATCCCGGTAGTAGCGCTCCACCGGGTAATCCTCCAGGTAACCGTACCCGCCATGGATCTGCATGGCCTGGGAACAGACCTTTTCGGCCATTTCCGAGGCGAATAGCTTGGCCTGGGACGCTTCCGACAGGCAGGGCTTGCCGGCGCTGCGCAGGCGCGCGGCGTGCAGGATCAACAGGCGCGCGGCGTTGAGGCGGGTCTGCATGTCCGCCAGCAGATTGGCCACGCTCTGGTGCTCGATAATTGCCTTGTCGAACTGCACGCGCTCACGGGCGTAAGTCAGCGCCGCTTCGAATGCCGCACGGGCGATGCCCAGGGCCTGGGCGGCGATGCCGATACGGCCGCCTTCGAGGTTGGACAACGCAATGGCCAGGCCTTTGCCGCGCTCGCCGAGCAGGTTGGCTTCGGGCACGCTGCAGTGGTTGAGGGTGACGGCGCAGGTATCGGAGGCGCGTATGCCCATTTTGTGCTCGGTGCGGTCCACCACGAAGCCCGGCGTGTCGGTAGGCACCAGGAACGCGGAAATGCCTTTTTTGCCCAGCGCCGGGTCGGTCACCGCAAACACGATGGCCAATTTGGCCCGCTTGCCGTTGCTGACGAATTGCTTGGCGCCATTGATCACCCATTGGCCGTCGCGCAGCTCGGCACGGGTACGCAGGTTGTGCGCTTCCGAGCCGGCCTGGGGTTCGGTCAGGCAAAAGCAGCCAATCGCCTGGCCGCTGGCCAGTTGGGCGAGCCAGGTTTGTTTCTGCTGCTCGCTGCCGTAGTTGAGGATCGGCCCGCAACCCACTGAATTGTGAATACTCATCAGTGCGCCAGTGGCGCCATCCCCTGCCGATATCTCTTCCACGGCCAGGGCGTAGGCCACGTAATCGACGTAGGTGCCGCCCCATTCTTCGGGCACGACCATGCCGAGCAGGCCCAATTCGCCCATTTTCGCCACGAGGCCATCGTCGATCCAGCCGGCTTTCTCCCAGGCCTGGGCGTGGGGGGCGATTTCGCCGCGGGCAAAGTCGCGCGCCATGTCGCGGATCATCACTTGTTCTTCTGTGTATTCAATGTTTTGCATGAGTTATTTCGCAACCTGCTCGAAGTCGTGGAAGAAGCTGTCGACATGCGCGGCATCCAACGCCTGAAGCGTCGGCGGATGCCAGCGCGGGGACTTGTCCTTATCGATGATCAGGGCACGCACGCCCTCGATCAGGTCACCACGCTCGAACCACTGACGGTCCAGGTGCAACTCCAGCGCGAAGCACTGTTCCAACCGCAGACGGCGGCCACGGCGCAGCATCTGCAGGGTTACGGCCATGGCCAGGGGGGATCGGGTCTGCATCAGGTGCACGGTGTTCAACGCCCACTCGTGGCTGTCGGCCACGGTGACGGCCTGCAATTGCTCGACGATGCTTGGGATATCGGGCAGGGCGAAGAAATGGTCAATGGCCGGACGCAGCGCCGCCAGCGGCGCGTCCGGCAGCCGTTGCACGGCAAGCTTGGCTAACACGCCTTGCAGGTCTTTGAGCGGCGCGTCATGCCATTGCAGGCGGTCGAGTTTCTGGTCGAGCTCGGCAAGCCTGGCGCTGTCCAGGTACCAATTTGCCAGGCCGCAGTAGAGTGCATCCGCCGCGCGGATCTGCACCCCGGTCACGCCGAGGTAAATGCCCAGCTCCCCGGGAATACGCGGCAGAAAGTAGCTGCCGCCCACATCCGGGAAGTAACCGATCGCCACCTCCGGCATTGCCAGGCGGCTGCGCTCGGTGACTACGCGCAGGTCTGCGCCTTGCACCAGCCCCATGCCGCCGCCCAACACAAAGCCATCCATTAAGGCCAACACCGGTTTGCGGTAATGGTGGATGGCCAGGTCGAGTGCATATTCTTCGACGAAAAAATCCTGGTGCAGGGTGTCGCCGCTTTTGAAACTGTCGTAGAGGGAGCGAATATCGCCGCCGGCACAGAAGGCTTTGTCGCCAGCGCCGCGCAGGACCACGGCATGGACCTCGGGATCGTCCGCCCAGGCCTGCAATTGCCGGGTCATGTGGCGGACCATGTCGAGGGTAATGGCATTGAGACCGGCGGGACGGTTGAGGGTAAGGTGCCCGATATGGTTACGAACCTCGGCGAGCACCTCGTCCTGAGGCGCATCAGCCCGGCTTGCTTCGGATGAAACCTGAGCAGTCATCTCTAACTCCCTGCTTTTATTGTTCTTTATCAAGAGGTCCGCAGACGGACCATCCCGCGATCCTACCAGCGCAAATTTGCCCAGTACAACCGTGAATCCTGCAGGTCGTTCCTGCATTTATGCACACGCCGGGAGGGCGGGACAGCCCGCCCGACGTTATGCCCGTCAGGGCACACGGCTGGCCAGTACCTGGCCGATGCTGCGGCGCCGTGCGTGAACTTGCGCAGCGTGAATCAACTGCTCCAGCTCGGTGGGAGCCACGTCATAGAATTGCTCCATTTCAGCCAGTGCCAGCTTCAGGTCGGCAGCGGTGACGGCGGCATCGCGTGTGGCATTCGGGTCGGGCAGGATCGCTGCGGGTGCCTCCACCGCACCCTTGGGATAACGCGTGCGCGTGGCGTTATTGTAGGCCAGCGCGCAGCAGAGCAAGGCACCGGCGCCCATCAGCACCGCGCCGAGCTCCTGCCAGCCAAGTGCCGCAGAGGCCGGATCCGCCAGCACCAGCGTCATGGCCAGGCCACCCGCCGGCGGGTGCAGGCAGCGCAACCAGCACATCAGCACCACGCTCATGCCGGCCGCCAGGCAGGCGCCGCCGAGGGTGCGGCCCAGTACCCTGGCTACTAATAAGGCGACCACGCCGGCGCACAGGTAACTGCCGATGATCGACCAGGGTTGCGCCAACGCACCGGACGACACGGCGAACAGCAGCACCGCTGACGCCCCCAACGGGCCGAGCAGGTGCAACGCGACATCCATGCCAAAGACTTGGGCGCACAGCCAGACACTGAACAGGGTGCCCAGCGCCATGCCGATGGCGGCGCGGCTCCATTCCGAAGGGCGGGTGTTGATAGCAGCGGGGAACCAGCGAGCAAGCATTGATGAGATCCATAAACGGCGGGCAAAAAAAAGACTCGTCTGGTCACCCGGAAAAGTCTTTGGACGCTCCTGCCGCTGGGCAGGAACGCGAGCAGTGTGCCGTGGGGCTTCGTTCAGCGCCAATGCATATTAATGAGGGTTAAATACAAAAAAATTGGATTGAAGCGGTGTCAGCCGAACGGAATCGAACAGATGACACTGGCCAGCGGCGTATTGCGTTCACCCAGTACGCGGCTGTCGGTTTCTTCGTTGAAGAGCCGTTTGCGCAGACATTCCTGCAGGGCGGGTTCACTGGCCAGAGGGCCTTTGAGGGCGACGAGGGCGTCGCGCAGTTCCATCAGTCGATCCAGGGGCGGCACGGGCAGGGGGCCGACATGCAGTTCATTGCAAATATCGTATGGCACGGCATTTTCCTCTCATGAAGTAAACCACGGCAGTGGTTGCGGCCCATAGCGTCCTTGTTGTTATCCATGGCCTGTGGCGGTAAATGATTACCGCCATTGGTCACGGAGTTTACAGTCGCGTTTCAGGCGCGGGAAAGGGAAAAGACAGCAGTCATTACGCATAGCTGCGTAGGACGTTTCTGCACTCGCGGCCTTTGTGTAAAGGTTCACAATGCCGACGGTTTACTCAGGTGCAACAGCACATAAGGGTTGCGGTCGAACTCCCCGGTGAGCGTCGGGGTAAGACCGCGAAAACGCGGGTCCTGCAACCCTTCGAAGTCCGCCTGGCTCATCACCAGCCAGGCCGGCCCCTGCAGCGGCGCCAGGTCGGAGGCTTGCTGGGTAAACAATGGCACTTGGTCGCAATCAAGGTTAACCATGTACTTGATCGCTTTGGCGTCTTTGCCCAGGCCGTGCAATACCACCGGCGCATGCGCTTGCATCACCTGCTCGTGCACCTGGAGGGTAAAGGTGCGCGTGTCGTAGAGGCTGCGCTCCAACGGCTCGACCACCAGGATATACGTGGCCCACACCGCCAGCACGGCGGTCAGTGCCGGACCCGTCGCGCGCAGGCGCGCCTTGAGCAAGCCCAGCACCGCCAGCACCTGCAATGCCGCCAGTAAGCTGATTATCGGCATCAGATGGCTCAATGGCTCGGGGTAGCGCGCACACATGAACACCAGCCCGGCGATCAGCAGCACGGGCAACAGCGTCCAGAGACCCAGCATGAAGCCCCGCAACCAGGCAAACGCCCGCCCTTGGGTCACGTAAAAAGGGTACGCCGCGATAATCGCCGCCATGGGCAACATAGGCAGCACGTAGCGCGCCTTTTTCGCCTGGGGAATCGACAAGCCCAGCAGCACCAGCAGGGCGGCGGCGGCGCAATAACCCACCAGTTTCAAGCCCGGCTGCGGCGTCTGCCTGCCGCCCAGGGCTACCGCCAGCAGTACCAGCAATGCCATCGGGTAGGCCAGGGCGTAATTGCCCAGCGAGCTGGAGAAGTAATACAACGCACCGCTGGACCCTTCGCTGCCATCCATGCGCCCCAGAAACTGCATGCGGATCACGTCCTGCATGAAGGTCTCGCCGCCGCTGAGCTTGGCCAGCAACAGCAACAGGCCCACGCAGGCCACCAGCAACGCCAGCGCCAGAAAGCCAAAGCTGAACAGCTGACGCCATTGGCGATTGATCAGGTAGTAACTGCAGAGTACGCCTGTGGGCACCACCAGGCCGATCGGCCCGCGCACTGCAAACCCCACGATCAAAAGCAGGTACACCCAGTGCAGGCGCTTGCCCGCGTCGAAGTGATCATGGGCGTAACCGAGGTAGAACACTGCCAATGTGACTGCGGCGAGCATCTGGTCCAGGGACACCGCGCGGGTTTCGCTGATAAAGGTGCTGCTGAGCAGCAACAGCGCAACGCTCAGCAAACCCCAACGTTGGGAGTACGGGGCGGTCAAGCGATAGATCAGGGTCACAATCAGCGCCGAGGCCATCGCCGTGGGCAGCCAGGCGGTAAAGCTGCTGACGTGTCCCAGCGGCAACGACAGCAGCCACGTGAGCAGCGTCGACGTCGCCAGGTAATCGGCGTAGGGCTGGCCATAGGTGGTGGGAAAAAAGCTCGGCCCATGCCGCAGCATTTCCTGGGCAAACACCACAAAGCGCGAATCGAAACCGATGATCGCCTGGTTCCAGTTACCGGCAATGAACAACAGCAGGCCCAACAGCCCCAACACCAGGGATTGGCGGCGAACCGTGGCATTGAGCAGGGGCGATCGGGTTTTGTTCACGTCTCAGGCTTCCACGACCTGCGGCACCCACTGTTGCTGGGGAATCGGCAATTGGCAGGAGTCGCCACGGCCCATCGGGAAGTATTGGAAGCCTTTGCGCGCCAGGCGCTCACCGTCGTAGAGGTTGCGGCCGTCGAAAATCACCGGCGTTTTCAGGCGCTGGTGGATCAGGTCGAAGTCCGGCGCCTTGAATTGCTGCCACTCGGTGCACACGATCAGCGCATCGGCGCCCACCAGGGTGGATTCAGGCGTGCCCATCAGCATCAGGCGTGTCTCATCGGCATAGATGCGCTGGGTTTCCTGCATGGCCTCGGGGTCGAAGGCGCGCACGTCGGCCCCGGCGTCCCACAGGGCTTCCATCAATACGCGGCTGGGGGCGTCGCGCATGTCATCGGTGTTGGGTTTGAAGGCCAGGCCCCACAGGGCGAAGGTCTTGCCGCGCAGGTTGCCTTTGAAGAACGCGTTGATGCGCTCGAACAGCTTGCTCTTCTGACGCTGGTTGATCGCTTCGACGGCTTCCAGCAGGTCGCTGGAGCAGTTGGCCTGCTTGGCACTGTGGATCAGCGCGCGCATGTCTTTGGGGAAGCACGAGCCTCCATAGCCGCAACCGGGATAGATAAAGTGGTAGCCGATGCGCGAATCGGCGCCGATGCCCAGGCGCACGGCTTCAATGTCGGCGCCCAAGTGTTCGGCCAGCTCGGCGATCTGGTTGATAAAGCTGATCTTGGTGGCCAGCATGCAGTTGGCGGCGTATTTGGTCAGCTCGGCGCTGCGCAGGTCCATGAAGATAATGCGGTCATGGTTGCGGTTGAACGGTGCGTACAGATCGCGCATGACCTCGCGCACTTCTTCGCGCTCGCAGCCGATGATGATGCGGTCCGGCCGGCGGCAGTCGGCAACCGCCGAGCCTTCCTTGAGGAATTCGGGGTTGGAGACGATATCGAACGCCAGGCTGCGGCCGGCCAGGTGCAAGGCTTTGTCGATATGAGCGCGCAGGGTGTCGCCGGTGCCCACGGGCACGGTGGATTTTTCCACCAGAATGACCGGCTCGATCCGATGGCGAGCCACGGCATCGCCGACCGACAGCACGTATTTCAGATCCGCCGAACCGTCTTCATCCGACGGCGTGCCCACCGCGATGAAGAGCACCTCACCGTGCTCGACGGCGAGTTTCTCGTCATAGGTAAAGTGCAATCGCCCGCTTTCGAGGTTCTCCTTGACCATGGCGGCCAGCCCCGGCTCGAAGATACTCACATGGCCCTGCTGCAGCAGCTTGACCTTGTTTTGATCGACATCCATGCAGATGACATCGTGACCGACTTCGGCCAATACGGTGGCCTGTACCAGGCCGACGTAACCACTACCAAATACGCTGATTTTCATGGGGCATTCCTGGGACTTGTAGAGCGAGCACGACGAGAGTTGATAACCAGCACACCCAGGATGACAAATGCCACCCCGAGAGTTTTCGAAAGCGAAAAATGTTCGTTGAACACCGGCAGGCCGGCCGCCAGCAGGTACACCAGCGCGTAGCTGATGCTCAGCAGCGAATAGGCCCGACCCAGCGGCAGGTGCTTGAGGGCCACCAACCAGCAAAGCATCGACAGGGCGTAGGCACAGATCGCCAGAAACACCACCCCGAGGGCTGCAAGATCGATCTGCGCATTGAGCCATTCATGGGGCAACGGTAAACGCGTCATGCTCCAACGCATGCCCAACTGCGCCGCGCTGACCAGGCCGACGCTGCCCAAGGCCAGGGCAAACCCGCGCGCCCGGCTCATACCTGACGCCCCAGCAACACTACGCCGGCAATCACCAGCGCGACGCCCAGCCAATGCCGCGCATCGATGGGCTCTTTGAACACAAAGCGCGCCACCAGGGTGACCAAGACAAAATTCAGGCTGAGCATCGGGTAAGCGATGCCCACCTCAAGGCGCTGCAATACGAGCAGCCATACCAACAGTCCGAAGCCCAGGCACAGCAGGGCCGACCACAGCCACGGCGAACGTAGCTTCAGCGCCCAGCCGTCGGGCAATTCTCGCCAGCTTTCCACGGCAAACTTCTGCGAGACCTGGCCCATGCAGGTGAGCAGGCAGGCGCTGAGTAACAGAAGCAGGGTGATCATTGCGCGACCTGCGGGAAGATCAGGATCACGATATTGCCCTGCGCATACCGCTGGCCGTCTGCGGGCAGCAGGGCGAGTTCTTCCTTCTCACCCTGGCTATTGACGCGCATCACCACGCCCACGGGGCCGCTGCGACGGGTTTGGGCCATCCAGGCCTGGATCTGATTGCGGTCGACCAGACGGTGAGCGGTGTCCGCATAAGCCAGGCCGTATTTCACCTCGCCAGAGGTGTTGTACAGCGTGATGTCGGGCCGTTTCAGTCGCCATGACAGCGCCGCGGAGGCGCCCAGGTCGTTGCTCAACAGCGCAATGGAAGGCTTGAGTTCTTCGGCATGATCGATGATGAACTGGTCCGGGGTCTTGTTATAAACCACCGAATGGGGCAATGCGGCGGGCACCAGCGCAACCAGCAGGCCGCTGCCGATCAGCGGTGCGGCCCACAGCGTCGCCGGGCGTACCGCTTGCAGCAGGTTAACCAGGACCCAGCCGGCCAGGCAGGTGAATACCAGCACCAGGCTAAGGGCTTCATCACCCTGTACGTACACCGACTTCTTCAGTTGGAACCAACCGAGCGCCAATAGGGCAAGCACGCCGATCACCAGGTTCAGCCACCCGTTGATGCGTACCACGCGGTCACGGCCTTGAGCGAGTTTGTCGCTCAAGGTAGAGCCCATCAGCAAAGCCAGGGGCAGCAGGCACGGCATGATGTACGCAGGCAGTTTGCCTTTGGCCAGACTGAAGAATGCCAGGGGCATCAATAGCCATAGCAGCAAGTACGCGGTGTCCGGCAGGCGCCGGTCCTGCCACGCCTGTTTGAGGCTGGACGGCAGCAGGGCAACCCAGGGCAGCGTGAACGCCACCAGCAAGGGCAGGTAATACCAGAACGGCTCGGCGTGCTGCGCGTCTTCGCCGGCAAAGCGTTGGATATGCTCATGCCAAAAGAAAAAGTGCCAGTAATCCGGCTCTTGCAGGTGCACGGTCAAGGCCCATGGCAGGCTGACCAGCATCGCCGCAGCCACGGCCACTGGGCCGAACTTGAACAATTCCATCGAGCGTTTCTGCCAGACGGCGTAGGGCAGGGCGATCAATACCGGCAGTAACCAGGCCAGAAAGCCCTTGGTCATGAAACCCATGCCACAGGCCACGCCCAGCAAGGCCCAGGACCACAGCCTGGCACGCGGCGTGCGGCTGGCGAAGCAGAACCACAGGGCTACGCCCGTCAGGTTGACCCAGAAGGTGAACTGCGGGTCCAGATTGGCGTAGCCACCGAGCATCGCCACGCTGACGAAACTCATGTACAGCACAGTGCTGACCAGGCTTTTCTGCGGGTCGTTCCACAACCGGCGGGCCATCAGGTAAACCAGCAGGATACTCAAGCCGGTGCTCAAGGCCGACGCAAAACGCACGCCGAACAGGTTCTGCCCGAACATGGCCTGACCGAGCGCAATCATCCAGTAACCGGCGGCAGGTTTCTCGAAATAGCGGATACCCATAAAGTGCGGCGCGGCCCACTTGCCGGTCAGCAGCATTTCCTGGCTGATCTGCGCATAGCGGGTTTCATCCGGAATCCACAGGCCGTGGGTGGCCAGCGGTAACAGGTAAAACACGCCAAACGCCAGCAGGAGCAAGGGCAATGCCCAACGGCGCGTCATGCCTGCTGCACTCCCAGCCAACCCTCGCGGCCACTCAACGCACCGCGCACCAGGTGTTGCTGGGGCAGGGTGGTGAGGTCCGTGGGCAACAAGTCGCCCAGCGGTGTGAAATCGATGCCGCGCTGCCCTGCCTGGGCGAGCAACCGGCGAAAATCTTGAGCCATCAGAATCCCTTCTACTTCTGCATGGATGGTATAGACGTTGAGCTTCGACGCCGTGAAGCGGTCAAGAATGAAGTTATTGAAATCCTTGGCGGCGACCACCGGCCCGACCACTTCGTCGAACGTCGGCAGGTCCACCGGAATTTGGGGCGTCCCCGCGCTGCCGTCAGCCAATGTCGGCCGAAACAGGCTGGTGCCCCGGCAATCGCTGTTGTAGCGAAAGTTGAAACCTTGTTTGGCTTGCACGACGCGCTCATCTGCACGCCAGCCGGCCGCCGCTGAGCAGTCGATGCGCGCGCCGAGGATGTCGCTCAGGGTGTCCACGCCACGTCGAATCTGCTCGATCAACTGCGCCTCGCTCCAGCGCCCGGTGTTGGCCTGCCAGCCATGGTGATCCCAGGCGTGCAGGCCGACTTCATGCCCGGCGGCCTTGGCCTGGCGCATCAAGTGCCCCAGGTCGCGGCCGATGGGCTTGCCCGGCCAGGCAGTGCCCGCCAGCAGGATGTCCCAGCCATACAGGCCGGCGGCATTGGAGCGCAGCATCTTCCACAGAAATTGCGGGCGGATCAGGCGCCACAGGTGGCGCCCCATGTTGTCCGGCCCGACACTGAAGAAGAACGTCGCTTTCACCCCGGCTTCATCCAGGGATTCGAGCAACCGTGGCACGCCTTCGCGGGTGCCACGGTAGGTATCGACGTCGATGCGAAGACCTGCCTGCATCAGTGCTTGTCCGCCTGTTCGAGCATCGCTTCACGCAGGAAGAAATCCAGCGTGTTGCCGATGGTTTCGCTCATTTCCACGGTCGGTGCCCAGTTCAGCAGGCGCTTGGCGTTTTCGATGCTTGGCTTGCGGTGCGCCACATCCTGGTAACCGGTGCCGTAGAACGCCTTGCTCTCCACATCGCGGAACCCGGCGAACGGCGGGAAGTTGCCGCGCAGTGGGTGCGCTTCGAACTGGCGCAGCAGCTCTTCGCCTAGTTGGCGAATGCTGGCTTCGTTTTCCGGGTTGCCGATGTTGATGATCTGGCCGTTGCACGCGTCATTGTCGTTATCGATGATGCGCGCCAGGGCTTCGATACCGTCGGCGATGTCGGTGAAGCAGCGTTTCTGCTCGCCGCCGTCGAACAGGCGGATCGGCGTGCCTTCCACCAGGTTCAGGATCAGTTGGGTAATTGCTCGGGAGCTGCCGATACGCGCCGAATCCAGGCGGTCGAGGCGCGGGCCCATCCAGTTGAACGGACGGAACAGGGTGAAATTCAGGCCCTTGGCACCGTAGGCCCAGATCACGCGGTCCAGCAGTTGCTTGGAAACCGAGTAGATCCAGCGTTGCTTGTTGACCGGGCCGACCACCAGGTTGGAGGTGTCTTCGTCGAAATACTGGTCCTGGCACATGCCATAGACTTCGGAGGTCGACGGGAAGATCACGCGCTTGTTGTACTTGACGCAGTAGCGCACCAGCTTGAGGTTTTCCTCGAAGTCCAGTTCGAACACGCGCAGCGGGTTGCGGGTGTATTCGATTGGCGTGGCAATGGCCACCAGCGGCAGGACCACGTCGCACTTCTTGATGTGGTACTCGATCCACTCGGTGTGGATGCTGATATCGCCTTCCACATAATGGAAGTTGGGGTGGCTGCGCAGGCGCTCGATGGCGTCGGAACCGATGTCCAGGCCATAGACTTCATAACGGTCGTCGCGCAGCAGGCGCTCGGAGAGGTGGTTACCGATAAAGCCGTTCACACCGAGGATCAGCACGCGGGTACGGCGTGGCTTGCGGCCGGACTCGGCGCCACGCAGCACGGAGCCGTCCACCAGGCCCAGTTCGTTGGCCAGGGAAGGCCCGGCCAGGTACAGGCCGTTGTCGTTGCGCTGGCCGAACTTGATCACCAGGGAGTCTTCACCGCAGGCGATGCGCAGCGGGTTGACGCTGATCACGCGGCCGGGCGCCAGGCCTTCGTTGCCCTTGACCACGTCGGCCTGCCAGACGATCAGCTTGTGCTCGCCCACGGCGCAGAAGGCGCCCGGGTATGGCTGAGTGACCGCACGCACGAGGTTGAACAGTTCTTCAGCCGGTTTGTTCCACTCCAGCTTGCCGTCGGCGGCCGTGCGGCGACCAAAGCAGGTGGCCTGGCTTTCATCCTGGGCCGTTTCAGTCAGCTTGCCCGCGGCCAGTTGCGGCAGCGCATCGCGCAGCAGGTGGGTGGCGGCGTCACGCAGCTTGGCGTGCAGGGTCAGGCCAGTGTCGCTGCGCTCGATCACAACTTTGTGCTGAGCCAGGATCGCGCCGGCGTCGGCACGTTTGACCATGCGGTGCAGGGTCACGCCAGTTTCGGTTTCGCCGTTGACCAGCACCCAGTTGGCAGGCGCGCGGCCGCGGTACTTGGGCAGCAGCGAGCCGTGCAGGTTGAACGCGCCTTTGCTCGCGGTGGCCAGCAGCGCTTCGCTCAGCAGGTTGCGGTAGTAGAACGAGAAAATGTAGTCCGGATTGAGTTTGGCGATGCGCTCGACCCACAGCGGGTGGTTGGCGTCTTCCGGAGCGTGCACGGAGATGCCGTTACGCGCGCACAATTGGGCCACGGAGCCGTAGAAGTTGTTTTCCTTGGGGTCATCGGCATGGGTGAACACGGCAGCGATGTCGTAACCGGCAGCGAGCAGCGCTTCGATGCCTGCACAACCAATATCGTGGTACGCGAATACAACGGCTTTTGAACTCATGACTGGACCTGATCGGAAGAAGTGGAAGTGTGGGAAGACGCCAGGCCGTCGACGACGACCACGGGTGCCGGTGCCGCCGGTTGGTTGCGCAGCACTTTTTCAATAAAGAAACGCGGGCGGGCGCGCACATCGCTGTACATACGGCCCAGGTATTCACCCAGCAGGCCCATGCCGATGAACTGGCCACCGGTAAACACGAACAGCACGGCAAACAGCACGAACAGCCCGTCGCCGGCCCAATCGGCGCCGAAGGCCAGGCGCATGATGATCAGGGCAAAGGCGAACAGCATGCCCAGGGCCGCCAGGCTGAAACCGACGATGGACAGCAGGCGCAGCGGGGTGGTGGTCATGCAGGTCAGCAGGTCGAACATCAGGCTGATCAGGCGCATGGCGCTGTATTTGGATTCGCCGTGCTCGCGCTCGGCGTGGTGCACCAGGATCTCGGTGGTGTGGCGGGCAAAGCCGTTGGCCAGGATCGGGATGAAGGTGCTGCGCTCGCGGCAGGCCAGCATGGCATCGACGATGGTGCGGCGATAGGCGCGCAGCATGCAGCCGTAGTCGGTCATGGCCACGCCGGTGGAGCGTTGCACGGCCAGATTGATCAGGCGCGAAGGCCAGCGGCGAAAGGCCGAGTCCTGGCGATTATTGCGCACGGTGGCAACCACGTCGTAGCCCAGGGCCGCTTGTTCCACCAGGCGCGGGATTTCTTCGGGCGGGTTCTGCAGGTCGGCGTCAAGGGTGATCACCACATCGCCCCGGCATTGCTCGAACCCGGCCATGATTGCCGCATGTTGGCCGTAATTACGGTTGAGGATCACCGCGACCACGTTGCTGCCATCCTCTGCGGCGGCGTCTTCGAGCAATTGCGCGGAGTTGTCGCGGCTACCGTCATCGACCAGGATGATTTCGTATGCGTAGGCCAGTTGCTTGCAGGCTGCCGTGGTGCGGCGCAGCAGCTCAGGCAGGCTGTCTTGTTCGTTGTAGACCGGGATAACGATCGACACGCACTGAATAGGGTAGGGTTTCAAAGATTCATGACCTCGGGGTTAGAGCGGCTTGGAGCGTGAAAACAGCAACGAAGCACGACGGGCGCGCTTTAGCGCACAGCTAAAGCTTAAGCACAATCAACAGGTTAACTGGCAAACCACGGATTGCCATGAAGTACTGCGTTTAAGGTTAAGCGGAAAAATGTGGAACGAATATGAAAGCCGGATGAAAAACTCGTTTATTTGACAGGTAGACAGCCAGGGTTCAGCTAGCCCCGCTGGATAAACAATCTTCTCTGCATCAACGCTCAAGTGCCGGTAAAGTAAGCCATCTCTTGCCAGGGTACTCGGATGAATAGCGTGCAGCTTTTACGCGGCCAATTGCGGCCAGTGTTGATGGGGTTGTTATTGAGCGTGGCCTGTATCGCCACAGTGCGGGCCGATGACGGCGTGGCGCTCACCAGCATCGACCAGGTGCCGGATGGCGTCGAAGTGCGCGGCAAGCAGATCGCTGCCTATACCTGGGATGACCAGCAGGGAAAAAACCTCCTGGTGCTGGCCGAACAGGTCAATGAGCGAGACGACGATGGCACCCAGACGGCTTTTGTCTACGCGGCCCAGTACCTGATCGACGGCAAGCGCCCCAAACGCATATGGATGCTCTACGACGATGTGCAGCGCTGCCAGTTCGACGCGGCCCTGCGCTTTGATCGGACTGCCACCCGGGTTACCGACTTGAACGGTGACGGCCTCACCCAGACCATCGTCGGTTACTCGCTCACCTGCACCAGCGATGTCAGCCCGAATGAATTCAAGTTGATCATGCGCGTGGGCAAGTCGCAGAAATTCCGCCTGCGCGGCGTCGACCGTTACGGCGCGGCCTGGTGGGACGAAGAGGCCGGCGCATTGCGTGGCATGCCCTTGCCCAAGGACTGCAGCGTGGCCGCGCAGCAGGCGTTGGTCAGCCAGTACAAGGAGCAGGGCACCGAGCTGCCATTGCCGGGCTGTTACCGCGATGAGGACGATTTCGCCAAGGCGCCGGACGCCTACTTGCCCTACATGCGCAAGCACTGGTTCGCGCTGATGCAAAAACAGGACAGCGAGTGGAGCCAGGCCCAGACACAGGCGCCGGAGCCGACCGAGGATGAAGAAACCGTCCCGTGATTTTGTGCGAGGGCGAGTCCTGCGCTAGACTCAGCCCTCGCCAATTCACTGAATAGCTCGAACAAACAATGGTTTGCTCGCGTTATTTAATCCAAAGGCTGATTAGTTTTGACTGAGTCGCTGCGCAACCCTCTGACCCTCTACCTCACCCGCCTGGCACCTTCGAGCCAACTGACCATGCGCTATGTGCTGCAGGATGCCGCCGACCGCTTGGGCTTCGAGGACATCAACCTGGAAGACATCGACTGGCACCTGCTGCAGCCCGAGCACGTCATCGCCCTGGTGGCAGCGTTGCGCGAGGACGGCTACGCCCCGAATACATCGTCACTGTACGTGAACGCGGTGCGCGGAGTGATGAATGAAGCCTGGCGCATGAGCCTGATTACCCAGGAACACCTGTTGAAGATGCGCACGGTCAAGGCCGCCGCCGGTACGCGCCTGGGCCAGGGACGCAACCTGCGGCGCACGTTGATCCGTGAACTGATGGAAGTCTGCGCCGCCGACCCACGCCCGCAGGGCCTGCGTGATGCCGCGGTGATCGGGATTCTCTACGGTTCAGGCATGCGCAAGTCGGAATCGGTCAACCTCGACCTTGCGCAGATCGACTTTACCGAGCGCAGTTTGCGGGTGATCGGCAAAGGCAACAGAGAACTGGTCAAATACGCACCGGACTGGGCCTTTGCCAAATTGCAGGCATGGCTGGACTTTCGCCGCCAGCAACTCAAACCGGGCGAGCAGGACGACGACTTCCTGTTCAACCGTATTCGCCGAGGCAGCCATATCACTCGGGAACGTATCACCAAGCATGCGATTTACTACATTGCCCGTCAGCGCGGGGAGCAGGTGGGGGTGAAGATCATGCCCCACGACTTTCGTCGTTCATTCATCACGCGAGTGATTGAGGAGCATGACCTGTCAATCGCACAGAAACTGGCGCACCACACCAATATCCAGACCACCGCCAGCTATGACGTGCGCGACGACAATGAGCGGCGGCGGGCGGTGGATCGCTTTGACCTGTAGCGGCGGTCACAGAATCGGTTTGCCGCCTGTGACGGCATAGCGCGAGCCGGAAATGTAGCTGGCTTCGTCCGAGGCCAGCAGCACGTAGATCGGTGCCACTTCCACCGGCTGCCCGGGGCGGCCCAGCGGGGTTTCGCTGCCGAAGTTCTGCACGTCCTCATCGGTCATGGTCGCCACGATCAACGGGGTCCAGATCGGGCCAGGGGCGACACTGTTGACGCGAATCCCCTTGCTGCCGAGCATCTGCGCCAGGCCGCCGGTGAAGTTGGCAATTGCCCCTTTGGTGGCGGCGTAGGGCAGCAACGTCGGCTTGGGCATGTCGGAGTTGACCGACGTGGTGTTGATAATCGAACTGCCGGCCTTCATATGCGGCAGCGCGGCCTTGCAGATGCGAAACATCGCGGTGATGTTGATATCGAAAGTCTTGACCCATTCCTCGTCCTCGATTTCCTCGAGGGTTTCATGGCTCATTTGGAACGCTGCGTTGTTGACCAGCACGTCGATACGGCCGAACTGTTCGACGGTTTTGTCCACCAGCGCCTGGCACGTGGCTCTTTGCGCGATATCACCGGGCAGCAGCAGGCACTGGCGGCCGGATTCTTCGACCCAACGCGCGGTTTCCTTGGCGTCGTCATGCTCATCCAGGTAGGCGATGGCGACGTCGGCGCCTTCTCGGGCAAATGCGATAGCGACCGCACGGCCGATGCCGCTGTCGGCACCGGTAATCAGGGCGATCTTGTTGGCCAGGCGGCCGGAGCCCTTGTAGCTCTGTTCACCGCAGTCCGGGTACGGGTCCATTTTCTTCTGAGTGCCGGGCACGTTTTGCGCCTGGGGAGCGAAAGGTGGGCGTGGATAGTCAGTCATTTCCAATCTCCATAGGTTTCCAAAGGTGCTATGGGATTAGTAGTTTCATGGCCGGCGATAGTTGTAATGGATGCCGGCCATGCCCGACGAATGGTAGCGCTCAGGGGGAGGGTGGGGCGCTCGCCAAGTGCGGCGGCAAGCGGCGCAAGGTCCACAATACGGTGGTCAGCGCCGCAACCGCACACAGCGCAATGCCGATCAGCATCGGCGCCGGGGTGTGATCGGCGAACACGCCTACCAGGCTCATGCACACTGCGCCCGTGATCATCTGAATCGCGCCGAGCAACGCCGAGGCCGAACCCGCCACGGCGCCGTGGTCTTCCATGGACAGCACGCCGGCCGCCGGCAGCAGCAGGCCGAGAAAACCGAAGCCGATAAACAGCAGCGACATCATCAACGCCAGGCTGCCGGACCACAGTGTGGTAACTGCCAGCAGGCTCATCACCACCGCCACGCCGATGACCGAGCCGCGAATCAACGGGGCCAGGCCAAAGCGTGCGCTGAGGCGCGCAGTCAGTTGGCTCATGGCGAAGAACGACGCGGCGTTGAGGGCGAATGCCAGGCTGAATTGGGTCGGCGTCAGGCCGAAGTGTTCTATGTACACGAACGGTGCGCTGCCGATAAACACAAAGAATGTGGCCAGCCCGAAGCCGCATACCACCGATAACCCCATGAACACCGGATCGCGCAGTAAGGCGCCGTAACTGCTGAACGCACCGGCCAGGGTCTTGCCAAGGCGCCGCTCGGCCGGGTGAGTTTCAGGCAGTTGTACAGCGGTCATCACCAGGCACAGCACAGCCACCACCGCGAGCACGGCGAACACTTCACGCCAGCTCCAAAGCGCAATCACCAGGCTGCCGGCCAACGGCGCAAGGATCGGTGAAACACTCATCACCAGCATCAGCAGCGACATCAGCCGCGCCGCTTCGTGGCCGGTGTACAAGTCACGCACGATGGCACGCGGCACCACCATGCCGGCGCAGGCACCGAACGCCTGTACTGCGCGAAACGCGATCAGCACTTCGATCGTCGGCGCCAGCGCGCAACCAACGCTGCCCACGGCAAAAATCACCAGGCCGGCGTAAATCGGCGGTTTGCGCCCGAACACATCGCTGATCGGCCCATAAAACAGCTGGCACACGCCGATCACGATAAAGAACACCGTCAGGCTCATCTGCACCGCCGCCGGTGACGCCTGCAGGCTGGCGCCGAGGGTGGGCAGGGCGGGAAGGTAGCTGTCGATGGCGAATGGGCCGATGGCGGTAATCAATCCAAGCAGCAGGGCGAGATGGGCAATACGACGAGACATGGGGCGGTTCCGGGCCGAGCAAAGGCCGGCCAGCTTAAGGTATCCGCGCAGATACGCAAACTTAGGCTTCAATAACAGGAACGAGATGCCGATAACGGTACTAACGACGCTCAGGCGGTTGGCATTTCAACCGGCGTTCCAGGCACAGGGATACCCGCATGACGATCAAACTACGCTTGATGCTGTTGATTGGGACCGGATTGTTGACCGCCATACTCATGAGCCTGGTCAGTTATCTGGGGAACGCACGGATGAGCGACGCTGTGCGCGACAATGAAGTCAGCATGACGGTGCTGCGTAACCACATGGAAGCGGACATGATGCACGACGCACTGCGCGCCGATGTGTTGTCCGCCATGCTGGTGGGACTGGGCAAGAGCACCAGCAGCAAGGACGAGGTCAGCAGTTCGCTCAAGGAGCACGCGGAGCATTTTCGCCAGATGCTGGCGGAGAACCTCAAGCTGCCGTTGGACGAGACGCTTCGGACCAAGTTGGAAAGCACCAAGCCCGCGCTCGATACCTACATCAGCGCCGCCGAACGTATCGTCGCGCTGGCCCTGGATAACCCGGAAGCCGCTCGCGGTGAATTGGAGACGTTCAATAAGGCGTTCACTCAACTGGAAGATCAACTGGCGACGCTGAGCGAGCTGATCGAAAGCAATACCCAGCAGACCGGCGCCAGCACGCAACAGACCATCCGCAACGCCAATTTCACCCTGGGCATCGTACTGCTCGCCAGCTTGTTGCTGCTCCTGGCACAAGGCCGTTGGGTGATGCTGAGCATCATGGGCCCATTGCAGTCCGCCAGCCGGATTGCCGCCGGCATCGCGCGGGGCAACTTGAGCGAAACCATCGCCGAGCCGCGGCGCAATGACGAAGCCAGTTCACTTATCCGCAGCCTGGCGACCATGCAGCGTGACCTGCGCGGCATGATCGATGTGGTGCGCAGCAATGCCCATGGCATCACGGGCGTCACCGAGCAACTGAGTCACGGTTGCCATGAAGTCGCCAACAGCAGCCAGCAACAAAGTCTAGCCGCCAGCACCATGGCCGCCGCCGCCAGTGAAATGACCGCCAGTATCGAAGAAATCACCCGGCACGCCGGGCACGCACTGGACATGGCCAACCAGGCCGAGGCCCTGGCCAAGGACGGTGGGCGAGTCATACATCAAGTCGTCAGTGACATGGACGGTATCGCCCGTTCCGCCCAGCAATCGGCCCAGGTGATCCGCACCCTCGACAAAGACTCCGAGGCGATCTACAGCATCATCCAGGTGATCAAAGGCATCGCCGATCAGACCAACCTGCTGGCGCTCAACGCTGCGATCGAAGCGGCGCGGGCCGGGGAGCAAGGGCGCGGTTTTGCGGTGGTGGCCGATGAAGTGCGCAGCCTGGCGGGGCGTACCAGTGCGTCGACCCAGGAAATCGCCAGCATGGTCGGGCGCATCCAGCAAAGCACGCGGGAAGCGGTTACCAGCATGGAGGAGGGCGTCGCTCAAGTGGATAAAGGCATGGCCGTCACCGCCGATGTGGAGCGCGCCATTCGCGAGATCCTGCAGGCGACTCTCAATACGACGGAATTGGTGCACGACATTTCGCGCACCATCAGTGAGCAGAGCCTGGCCAGCAATGAAATCTCCCACCAGGTGGAGATGATTGCCGGCATGTCGGAGAACAACAGTCGAGTGATCGGCCAGACCGCGTCGACGACGGACGAGCTGTCGAACCTGGCGGGCAAACTGTCGCAGTCGGTGGACCGGTTTCAGCTATAGGATCGTAACCTATTGATATAACTCAACTAAATAGTCATTTAGTTGAGTTGGCTATCGGTGTCTTGCGCTCAAGAATGGGCGAGGGCGGTGGCGCGGCGCCGACTGATACGTTCCACCGTCTGCATGTGTTCGGTGCCCCAGACACACAAGGTGCCCAGCGCGTTTGCGAGGGATTCGCCGAACGGCGTCAGGGAATATTCGACCTTGGGCGGTATTTCCTGAAAGTCGATCCGCACGATGATCTCGTCGCGTTCCAACTCCTTGAGTTGCTGAATCAGCACTTTGTCAGTCACGCCACCGATGGCGCGGCGCAATTCGCCGTAGCGATGGACATTTTTCGCCAGGTTGTAGAGCACCAGCGGTTTCCATTTGCCGCCGATCACGGCGAGCGCAGCCTCAAGGCCGCAGTTGAACGACGTATTAGCCATGATTCGGGCACTCCATAGGGTACTTACCAAAAGGTGCATACTATTCAAAAGAATAGCCCGGATCTACAGTTGTGTTTCCACACATCTGGGAGTTCACCATGAGCAGGCTTAACGGCAAGATTGCGGTAATCACCGGCGGCAACAGCGGCATCGGCCTGGCAAGTGCGATTCGTTTTGCAAAGGAAGGCGCGCAGGTAGTCATCGTTGGACGCAGGCAGGAAGAGCTGGACAAGGCGCTGGGCCTGATCGGCCCGAACGCTATCGCCATCCAGGGTGATATTTCGAAACTGGATGACCTGGAACGCATCTTCACGCAGATCAAGGCCACCAAGGGTCGGATTGATGTGTTGTTCGCCAATGCGGGCCTGGGCGATTTCGAGCCTATTGGTTCGATTACGGAAGCATCGTTCGACCGCACATTCGGCATCAACGTCAAAGGCACGCTGTTCACGGTGCAGAACGCGCTGCCACTGATGAGCGCCGGCGGCTCGGTGATCTTGACCGGTTCGACGACGGGCACCATGGGCACACAGGCATTCAGCGTCTACAGCGCAACCAAGGCCGCGCTGCGCAATTTCGCCCGGAGCTGGGCGCTGGACCTCAAAGGCACCGGCATTCGCGTCAATGTCATTTCACCCGGACCGATCTCGACACCCGGCCTGGACCTGGCATTGAGCGGCACCGGCCAGAAGGACGCGATCATCGACGACATGACCGGGCAGATTCCGCTGGGCCGCATTGGCCAGGCTGAAGAAGTTGCGGCGGCGGCATTATTCCTGGCGTCGGACGAGAGCAGTTTCATGACCGGCAGCGAGATGTTCGTGGATGGAGGATTTGCTCAGGTTTGACACTGCAAGGGTTTTGCCCGTTGAAATGTGACGGGCACTGCCTCTAATTATGTAACATCGTATTACGCATAATGTATATTATGTTAAATCATGTATCACGCTACAGAGGCTCATCAAACAAACCTGCCCCCTAACGCTTCAACGCCACCGCCATTTGCAACTCCAAGTCGTTCTGCGCAAACGGCTTATGCAACACTGGGCAATCGGCAAACTCCCCCGGCACGCCGCTGGCGCCGTATCCGGTACTGAACAGGAACGGAATGTGTCGCTCACGCAGGACCTGGGCCACCGGAAAAACCCGTTCTCCAGCCAGGTTCACATCGAGAATCGCCAGGTCGACCTCCAATACCTTTGCAATCTGCAGCGCTTTCGCAAGCTGGGCCACGGAGGCAACCACCGTGCAGCCCAAGTCTTCGAGCATCTCTTCGATCAACATGGCAATGGCACTCTCGTCTTCGACCAGCAGCACGCTGATTCCGGAAAACACGGTCATGGTTTAGCCTCGGCAACCCTAAAGGAAAAGCGGCAGCGCACGCCCTCAGGGGCGAAGTCGAGTTCAAAAGAACCACCTAAATCGCGCTCGATGCAGCGCTTCATCAGGCGAGAGCCCAGGCCTTCGCGTTCCGGCGTGGCGACCGAAGGGCCATTCTGTTCGCGCCAGTCCACGGTCAGCAGCGCGCCACTCGGTTGCGCTTGAATGCTCCAGCGCACTGACAGTGTTCCCGTCTCGGTGGACATTGCGCCGTATTTAAGCGCGTTGATCGCCAGTTCGTTGAGGGTCATGGTTAAGTTCAGGGCGACACGGGTATCAACGTGGATGGCATCGCCGGCGATCAGGATGCGCTCGGGCTCCTGGCCCAATACTGGCATTAGTACGTCATGGGCCAGCGCGCTGAGCGGAGTCAGGCCCCAATGCTGCTTCGTCAGCAGGTCGTGGGCCCGCGACAATGCCAGCAGCCGGGCTTCGAACCGCGTGTACCCTTCCCTGGCATCCTGCGCATTGCGTGCAGTCTGGGCCGCCAGGGACTGGACCGTGGCCAGGGTGTTCTTGACCCGGTGATTGAGCTCATCAATCAGGGTTTTCTGGCGCTCTTGCGCCTGCTTCCGTTCGCTGATATCCACCAGCATATTGATAGCGCCGATCAGGTTTCCGTCCGCATCGTGCAGAGGGGTTGGATAAGGCGCAAACGGCACGCGGGTGCCGTCCGGCCGCTCCGCGATGGCCTCCACGCCGCGTATGGCCCGGTTTTCCTTGAGTGCCACGGCCATCGGGCATTGGTCGTGAGGCAGATAGGTGCCGTCGGTATTGAATAATTTCCAGGTGACGCACCAAAGGTCGCCCAGTTGAGGCGTGCGCCCCGACAACTCGACGGCCGCGCGGTTATAGAAGGTAATGCGCCCTTCGGCGTCGGTGGTATAGACAGCCGCCGGCAACGCCTCCAGCAGATTGCGCATGTGCCGCTCGCTGTCACGTATCCGATTCTCCATCTCGCGGGTGAGCGTGACGTCCTGGACAACCCGCACGCCATAGCGGAACCTGCCATCCGGTGCTCTTACCGACGAGCTGTAGACATCCAGATAAAGCGGCTGGCCATCGAGCTTAACGGCCCGCTTGCGCAACACGTAGTGGTCCAGTTCCCCCGCCACCTGGCGTGCATATAAAGCCGCGTCCTGCTCCACACTGTCAGGGTGGGTATAGTCCAGAAAGGTCATCGCCAGCAGTTGCTCGCGAGTTCGACCGAGCATGTTGCACAACGCGTCGTTGACCCGCAGCAGGCGGCCGCCCTCTCCCGCTTCGGCAATGCCGATGGTGGCCGCCTCGTAAGTCGCCGCCAACCGGTCATCACTCTCCTGACGCTCGGTTTCGGCGTGATACACACGGGTAACGTCAATGGTGAAGCAACGGGTATTGAAGAATTTCCCCTCCTCAAATCGCCCGTTGGAGGTAATCGCGACATGTTTGATGCTGCCGTCCTTGGCCCTCAGACGCGCCGGGTAACTGTTCAGGCAATCGCCACTGCCAAGCTTGTTGAGGATGTCGCCGATGACGGGCTCATCCACATGGAATTCGGTGATGTGGCGACCGATGTATTCCTCCGCTGAGTAGCCCAGCAGCGCCAACTCCGCTTTGTTGGCGCGCAGGATAACGCCCTCGCCGCTGACAATATGAAGGCCAACGGCACTGTTTTCGAAAAAGTCTTCAAGGTCGGCGCTTTTGCGCCGCAGTTCTTCGGCTAATGCGTGGTGCGCCGACACGTCCTGAAAGCAATTGATTGCGCCCTGGATATGGCCATGCCCGTCTCGCAGCGTGCGAATGCTCATGAGTGCTACGAATCGCGAACCGTCCGGGCGCTCAATCAAGACTTCCTGATTGCGCGCACACAAGCCCGCGCTGAGCGTTGAAGCCATCGGGCACTCGTCAACCGCCAATGGCATGCCGCTGGTGGTGTAAAGCCGATACGAGCCGCAGAAGCGGTCTCCCTGTTCACCCAGAACAGGCGTTCTCCCCCACAGAGTGGCCGCCTCGCTGTTGAACCTGACGAGCCAACCATCGCGGTCACAGAGGTAAATAGCCCCCGGAATGGCATCGAGCGAGCGTGTCCCCATCGCGAGGAGGCTGTCGTACTCGCTGGGTTCGCAAGTGTCTGCGGGGGACTCGTCGACCTTCAACATGCTTGATCCTCAATGCACCTGTATTGACGCGTCGGGTGTCACCACCATTGGCGCTCCACGGAGTGTATGTCCTGGAACGGCATGCCTTGGATTAATTTCATTTTCCTGAGGCTAACAGACACTGGATCGCTATGGGTTGCGTTAGTTAAGTAAAGCTTAGTGGCGCGGCCTGTATCGCACGCATCCTTTCAAGCTTGAGGATTACGGGTCAGCATGGCGGTAAATACTAATAGCGCGCATGATTGCGCGCTTCCCTGCGCCTCTGCCCCGCCCCGTACCTTTCATCCAGCCGCAACTCAATACAGTTGAACCTCGAACGGCCTGCATTTTTCTATCGAAAACACACCGATGGAGGACCGCATCATGGCAGACGATCCGCTCATAGCGACTCACACACACCGGGACATCGACCAACGCGGTGCGATGAACACGGTCGAACGCGCGCTCTCGTTCACGACCGGCGCCGCGCTACTGTTTCATGGCTGGCGCACGGGAGGCTTGCCCGGCGTTCTGGAGGCCGCGGCGGGTGCCTATGGCGTCTATCGCGGCGCCGTCGGTCATTGCGCGCTCAAGCAGGCGTTGACGCCAACTCCCCTGGAGCAGCAATGGAGCGCCGAATATCACTGGCCGATCAGCGCGGCGATTACGCGCAGCATTACCATCAATCGACCGCTGGATGACATTCGCACGTTTATCAGCGGCCCCGAAAATCTCGGGCCGCTGCTGCGTTGGATCGACAGCGTCGAGTTGATAGCCCCCGGCACCACGCGCTGGACGATCCGCGCGCCTGGCGGTCGACGCCTGCACTGGACGCTGATCCAGACCGAAACCGCCGAGACCGATAAGCTGCACTGGAAGACTTCCGGAACCGCCCTTTGGGAGCACGACGTCACAGTTTCGCTGACACCTGCGCCCGCGGGCCGAGGCACTCAAGTCAAGGCTATCGTCGTTTGCAAGCCGACCATGGGGCGCGTGGGCTATGGCCTGGCGCGCGCATTCAGCATGTTCAGCGACAAGGCATTGCTCAATGCCCTGCAGGCGCTAAAGCAGCAGCTGGAAACCGGCGAGGTCAGTACTAACCGGCTGCGCCCCCAGGACGACGATGGTTTCTTTTATGTGCACGGCAGCACCGAGCAGGTGGCCACCGATCACGCGACGGTGAAAACCGGCGTGGCAATCGAAGGAGGGATTCACTGATGCGCGCACTGACTTGGCAAGGCCCGAACAAACTGCAGATCGACAACGTCCCCGATCCGTCGATCCTCAACCCGCGCGATGCGATCATTCGTGTCACCCTGTCGTCCGTGTGCGGCTCCGACCTGCACCTGCTCGGCGGCTACGTTCCGGCGATGAAACCGGGCGATATCATCGGTCATGAATTCATGGGCGAAATCGTCGAGGTGGGCCCGGGCGTCACTGGCCTGCGCAAGGGTGACAAGGTCATCACCATCTCCATCATCGGCTGCGGCAACTGCGAGCCGTGCCAGCGCAGCGATTTCTCCTGCTGCGACAACTCCAACCCCAACCCCTCGGCCACCGACCTGATGTACGGCCAGCCATGCTGCGGCATCATCGGTTACAGCCATGCCTTCGGCGGTTATCCCGGCAGCCATGCCACTTACATCCGGGTGCCGTTCGCCGACGTCAACCTGTTCAAGGTGCCCGAGGGCGTCAGCGACGAACAGGCCGTGTTCGTTTCCGACGCTGCGCCGACCGGGTATTTCGCCGCCGACAATGCCGGCATCCAGCCAGGCGATACCGTCGCCGTCTGGGGCTGTGGCGGCGTCGGCCAGATGGCCATCTGCAGCGCCTATCTGTTGGGCGCTGAACGGGTGATCGCCATCGACCGTTTCCCGGATCGCCTGCGTTTGGCCCAGGAGCACGGCAAGGCCGTCACGATCAATTACGAAAAGACCAACGTGCATGAAGCACTGCTGGAACTCACCGGCGGGCGCGGTCCGGATCGTTGCATTGATTGCGTTGGCATGGAGGCGCACGGTACCGAGATCGACTACGCATACGACAAGGCCAAGCAGATGCTCAGGCTGCACACCGAGCGAGGCACGGTGCTCAGACAAGCGATTCGCGCCTGCCGCAAAGGCGGCACGGTGTCGGTGGTGGGTGTCTACGGCGGCTTGCTCGACAAATTCCCGATGGGCGCCATCGTCAACAAGGCGCTGACGTTGAAATCGGGCCAGCAGCCGGGCCAGCGCTACGCGCCAACCCTGTTCGAACACATCCAGAAAGGCGAGCTGGATCCGTCCTATCTGCTTACGCACCCCATGAGCCTGGAAGACGGCGCGCAAGGCTATCAATGGTTCAAGGAAAAGACCGATCAGTGCCTGCGTGCAGTGTTCAAGCCTTAACGCGTAACGGCCGGGGCGCAGGCGACCGCCGCCTGCGCACGGTTATGCGCAGCCCTATTCGTCGGCATGAACGTGGGCATCGGCACACGGCAACCGACCTGACTCGCCGCCGGCAATGCGTTCGGCCTGGTCGATACCGCGCTTGAGTGCATCGTCAATCGCCCATTCGCTGCCGGGCAGCCGTTTTATCCGCTCCTGCACCGCTTCGCCGGTGGCCGTGTAGACACTGATAAACACCTCGATATCCCCCGTCTGCGCTTCCCGCGCGCGAACGTCGATGTGACAGCCGTTTTCGACTTCCTGAGTGAAGCACGTCTCGGCCCGGTCCTGGGCCGCCCAGGTTTTATAAGTCTCGCCACGAATAAACATGTCGTTCTCCCGTACTGAATGCCCACCCGAAGACCCGAATATCGGCTGGAGGGCCCGGTATTTATTGAGGGCCACTTGAGCATAGCCCGGCCCAGGCGCCCCGCCGTTTCGCTCGTTCAACCGTTCGTCAGCTTGCGTAACATTTTGTTAAACCAACGTGGGAGCCCTTATTCAAAAAAATCGAGGCCGACGCTAATGGCCTCTCTTGCGTCGCCGACCGCTGGCGGCGACGGCATTTTGCTCGCGTGGTTTTCAACTTGGCACGCCGTAGTGCTCGCATCACACAAGGATCGACGTCAGTAAAGGAGCATGTATGAAGCGAACTATTGGGTATTGCCTGGTGTATCTCGCGACCAGTTTTTTACTTGCGGGCTGCAACCTGATCATCTTCAACCCCAAGGGCGCCGTTGCGCGGGATGAGCGGGACCTCATCATCCTGGCCACCGGCCTCATGCTGCTGGTCGTGGTGCCGGTCATCGTCATGACCTTCGTGTTCGCCTATCGCTATCGCGCCACCAACAAGAAGGCGCGTTACTCGCCGCGCTGGGCCAGTTCTCACAAGATCGAGGCGGTAGTCTGGGGCGTGCCGTTCGTCATTATCTGTCTGCTGGGCTGGGTCACCTGGGTCACCACCCACACACTCGACCCGTATCGCCCGCTCGATTCGGATGTGCCGCACATGAACGTGCAAGTGGTGGCCACCGATTGGAAATGGCTGTTCATCTACCCCGACCTCGGTATCGCGTCGGTCAATGAACTGGCGATGCCGGTGAATACCCCCGTGAGCTTCACGGTCACCTCCGACGCGGCCATGACCTCGTTCTTTATCCCCGCGCTGGGCGGCCAGATCTACGCCATGGCGGGGATGCAGACTAAATTGCACCTGATTGCCAACGAGGTCGGGGAGTTCCGTGGTATCGCCGCCAACTATAACGGCGAAGGGTTCTCCGACATGCACTTCTCGACGCTGTCGCTCAACCCGTCCGATTTCGAGCAGTGGGTGGCGAAGGTGAGGAAAGCCCCGCAACGGCTGGACCAGGCCAGCTACGCGGCATTGGCCAAGCCCTCGACCCGGCATCCGGTCAGTTATTACTCGCAGGTACAGGAGCGCATGTTCCTGGACATCGTCGACAAATATGAAGGCATGAACAAAGCCAACAGGACCCCGCGCAGTCAGGCGCAACGGGACGGCACTGGCGTGCGTACCGATCAACAACCCGGTTTGGCGGCTGAGGAGCGTTAATAATGTTTGGAAAACTGTCATGGGACGCCATTCCCACCACCGAACCCATCGTCATGTACACCCTGGCCGTCGTCGGCCTGATCGGCCTGGCACTGGTCGGCTCGATCACCTGGAAGCGCAAGTGGGGCTACCTGTGGCGCGAATGGTTCACCTCGGTGGATCACAAGAAGATCGGCTGCATGTACATCATCGTGGCCCTGGTGATGCTGCTGCGCGGTTTCTCCGATGCCATCATGATGCGCACCCAGCAGGCCATGGCCGCGAGCGGCGGCCCCGGCTACCTGCCGCCGGACCACTATGACCAGATCTTCACCGCCCACGGCGTCATCATGATTTTCTTCATGGCGATGCCGTTCGTGGTCGGCCTGATGAACATCGTCGTGCCGCTGCAGATCGGCGCGCGCGATGTGGCGTACCCGTTTCTCAATGCGCTGAGCTTCTGGCTGTTCGTGGTTGGCGCGGCGCTGGTCAACATTTCGCTGGGCGTGGGCGAATTCGCCCGCACCGGCTGGGTCGCCTACCCACCCTTGTCCGGGCTCGCCTACAGCCCCGGGGTCGGCGTCGATTACTACATATGGTCACTGCAGATATCGGGGATCGGCACGCTGCTGACCGGGCTGAACTTCTTCGTGACCATCCTCAAGATGCGCACCGAAGGCATGAGCCTGTTCAAGATGCCGGTATTCACCTGGACCGCACTGTGCACCTCGATCCTAATCCTGGCCGCCTTCCCGATCCTCACCGCGACCCTGTTTATGCTCTCCCTGGACCGCTACCTCGACATGCACTTTTTCACCAACGAGGCCGGCGGCAACCCGATGATGTACGTGAACCTGATCTGGGCGTGGGGCCACCCGGAGGTGTACATCCTTATCCTGCCTGCGTTCGGGATTTTCTCGGAAATCGCCGCCACCTTCAGCAGCAAGCGGCTGTTCGGCTATGCCTCGCTGGTGTGGGCGACGATTGCGATCACGATCCTGTCATTCATCGTCTGGCTGCACCATTTCTTCACCATGGGCGCGGGAGCGAACGTCAATGCGTTCTTCGGCATCATGACGATGATCATCGCCGTGCCGACCGGGGTAAAGATTTTCACCTGGCTGTTCACTATGTATCGCGGGCGCGTGCGCTTCGAGACGCCGATGCTGTGGACGCTCGGGTTCATCGTCACGTTCAGCATCGGCGGGATGACCGGTGTATTGCTGGCGGTGCCCGGTGCCGACTTCCTGCTGCATAACAGCCTGTTCCTGATCGCGCACTTCCATAACGTGATCATCGGCGGCGCGGTGTTCGGCTACATGGCCGGCCTGACGTACTGGTTCCCCAAGGCCTTTGGCTTCAGGCTCAACGACAGGCTCGGACGCATCGCCTTCTGGTGCTGGCTGACCGGTTTCTACTTCGCGTTCATGCCGTCCTATGTGCTGGGTTTCATGGGCATGACGCGCCGGCTCAACCACTTCAACAACCCGGAATGGCGCCCCTGGCTGATGCTGGAATTGGTCGGCGTGGGCATCATCCTCTGCGGCGTGGCGGCGCAGGCGCTGCAACTGTATGTGAGCATTCGCAACCGCCACGCCTACCGCGACCTCTCCGGCGACCCCTGGGACGCCCGCACGCTGGAATGGGCCACTGCCTCCCCTCCTCCGTTCTATAACTTTGCCGAACAGCCCAAGGTCGACGACCTGGATGCGTACTGGGGCATGAAAGAACGCGCCGTGAGCACGCTCAAACACACCGACTACCGCAGCATTCACATGCCGCGCAACACCTCGTCGGGCCTGGTGATCAGCGTATTTGCCCTGATCTGCAGCTTCGCCCTGGTGTGGCATATCTGGTGGATGGCGATCGTCGGGCTGGTTGCGTCGATCGTCGCGGTGATTGTGCGCAGCTATGACGATGACATCGATTATTTCGTGCCGGCCGAAGAAGTGGCGCGTATCGAGAAAGCGCGTCTCAAAGACTTGGCGGAGGCTTGATCATGTCCAACATCGTGATCGAAAAAGACATTGCTCATAACCATGAGCAAGGGCACGAGGACGCCGGCTCGCTGAGTGTCTTCGGCTTCTGGATCTACCTGATGACCGACTGCATCCTGTTTGCAACGCTGTTCGCGGGCTACGCGGTGCTGCGCGACAGCGTCGCGGGCGGCCCTTCCACGGTGGATATTTTTGAACTGCCCTATGTGCTCGCTGAAACGGCCTTGCTGCTGGTAAGCAGCATCACCTATGGCTACGCCATGCTGGCCATGAACCGCAACGACCCCGCGCACGTGCTGCGATGGCTGGCGGTGACCTTTGTGCTGGGCTGCGGATTCATCGGCATGGAGATCAACGAGTTCCATCACCTGATCGCACAAGGCTATGGGCCGAGTCGCAGCGGGTTCCTGACGGCGTTCTTTACGCTGGTCGGCACTCACGGTGCGCACGTCCTGACCGGTCTGGTCTGGATGGCCGTACTGATGGCCCAGGTCTGGCAGCGCGGGCTGACCAGCACCAACACCACACGCCTGAGTTGCCTGAGCCTGTTCTGGCACTTCCTCGATGTGGTGTGGATCTGCGTATTTACCGTCGTTTATCTGCTGGGAGTGGTGTGACATGTACAAACAAAGTCAGATTCACAGCAGCGCCGGCACCAGCCATGGCAGTAGCCGGTCGTACATGATCGGGTTCATCGTCTCGGTGGTCCTGACCGTCATTCCCTTCGCTCTGGTGATGTACCCGTCACTGCCCCGCCACATAACCGCATGGGCGGTAATCGCCCTGGGCGTGGTACAGGTCTTCGCCCATCTCAAGTATTTCCTGCACCTGGATACAGCTCAGGAACAGCGCTGGAACCTTATTGCGCTGATCTTTTCGGTGATCATCATTGTTCTGCTGGTGGGGCTGTCGCTATGGATCATGAACAGCATTCACCACAACATGCTGGCGCACTGAAGCAGTGGATAACATCTATTAAATAGCCATCATCCGGCCAGGAAAGTTATACGAAGCGGCTTAACAATTCGATATTTGTACAAGTTTTATCGAGCCATTAACCACTCATCGGGACACTTTGAAATTTTTAGAGCATTTGGCGCTTCGAGGTTATCGGAATATATGTCCGTTACAGCAATGGGCAATCAAACCGAAAGTTATTTGATACAGGAGAGCTATCATGACTACAGGTAATAAAAACCAAGGCAACTTCGCCAACGATCGCGAGAAGGCTGCCGAAGCCGGCAAAAAAGGCGGCCAGAACTCGGGCGGTAACTTCGCCAATGATCGTGAGAAAGCGTCCGAAGCCGGCCGCAAAGGCGGTCAGAGCAGCCACGGCGGTGGCCGCCAGTCTTCGTGACACAGCGCTGGGGGGCAGCCTGGCTGCCCCGTTTCATTCTCCCCACCGAGGAACCGTCATGAACGCGGCTACCGATTCGCGGCAAGACGAGCTGCAGTGCCTCAAACCTGCCGAGGCGCAACCGGAAACATTCATCAACCCGCATTTGCATCCGGCGCTGCCCACTGCGGCCCAGCCGAACGTTGAACGACAACAAACCGATCCCGCCAAACGTGAAGAATCGGTGCGCGGTTGTTATGAGCGTCTGCAAACTCCAGCACAGGCTGAAACGAACATAAGAGAATCCAGAATGCTGCCGGTGTGTGAACGCAGTTCTTGAGCATTACTGTTGTTGCGCGCCAACTGAGCGCTGATTGTTTATATTGCCGAGTCTTATCACTAGCAATTAAAAAGGTGGCAAGGTATGACTACGCATGTTATTAACTTCACCGGCCCGATCAACGCCTCCACCTGCGGCCAACTGATTGAAAAAGCCTCTTTAGCCGTGCAGAAAGATGCGAGCTGTCTCTTGGTAAATATCGCCACCATGGGTGGAGAATGCAGTTACGGCTTCACCATGTATAACTTCCTGATATCTCTGCCTATAGCAGTGCATACCCATAACATGGGTACTGTCGAATCCATGGGCAATATCGTCTTCCTGGCCGGGCAACGCCGTACTGCCTGCGTCCATAGCAAGTTTCTCTTTCACCCTTTCCACTGGCACCTGCAAGGTGCGGTCGATCATTCGCGCATGTCGGAATATGCGATGAGTCTGGACTATGACCTGCAGCTGTACGCGAAAATCGTTGCCGAGCGAACCGCCAATGCCAAGGAGCAGATGGAAACGGAAAAATACCTGATTGCCGCGCCTCGCATTCTCAATCCTCAGGAGGCAATAGCCACGGGCCTTATCGAGACCATTGAGTTGCCTCGGATAAAGCCCGACTACGTCACCTGCTGCATTTACTCCTGACAGCCAGGCCGGACCGAATCACTTCTTGAGAATCAACAGCGGCTCGCCCTTCTTGACGACATAGGTTGCCAGCTCCGAGCCGCGTTCCCGACCGACGTTCCTGGCGATATGTGCCACACCGGCAGGAATGAACAGCGAATCGCCCGCCATAAGCGTGACCGGCTGCTGGCCTTCGAGACGGTATTCGAATGTGCCGCTGATCACATAGGCGATTTCCACACCGGGATGCGCATGCCTGGGTGAGGTCACACCCGGTTCGAAATCGACGCGCGCCTGGATCACCTCACGCTGGTCGGCCCCCAGGTCCTGGTGTACCAGGTCTGTGCGGCTCAGCCCTTGCTGCCAGCTCTGCGCCGGGGTTGTAGAGTGCGCATCGGCGGCATGAGCCAAGCCGCTCAGCGAAACGATCAATGCAGCGGCGGTCATCAACAGTGGGTGGCGCATGGTGTTGCCCTCTTGAGCAATGATGGGGTGGTCATTACTGTGGGCGCGGCGGGTATCGGGAATGTGTCACGCAGCGGGTGTTTGTCAGCGCTTTTGTATCCATCGGTGGGCTGGATACATGTTCATACAAAGGCGGTTGTACACTGCCTGCAAACCGACACTGGGGTGACCGCATGAATCTTCCTGCAAGCGCATCAGAATCCCCTGCCCCATCGGCGATCAGATGGGAGGCGCATGCGTGTCTTCCGCTTCTGGCAAACCAGGACATGTCGGCGTTGCTGCGCTATCGACAAGCGGGGTTTCACCATGTCTCGGTAAACGTGGGCATGGACATGACGCCACTGGACACCGTGATGCGGGTAATTGCCGGGTTCAGGAGCTGGGTGTCGCGGCATGGCGACGTATTGGTGCTCGCACACACGCTTGCCGACATCCGCAGCGCCCGCGACCAAGGCAAATTGGCCATTTCGTTCGACCTCGAAGGTTCCAGCATGCTGCTCCAGGACCCTGCGATGGTCGAGTTGTTCGCCGCGCTGGGGGTCCGGCAGATTCTGCTGGCTTACAACCGCGACAATGCCTGCGCCGGAGGCTGCCATGGCGCGGATATCGGGTTGTCCAGGGTGGGACGCGAGGTGGTGGCGGCGATACATAACGCCGGTGTGGTGATGGACTGCTCACATGCCGGCAAGCGTTCCAGCCTGGAGATCATCGAGTGTTCGAGTCGCCCCGTGGTCTTCTCCCACACCAACGTCAAGGCACTCTTCGACCATCCTCGCACCATTGACGACGAACAAATCCTCGCCTGCGCCGGCTCGGGTGGCGTCATCGGCCTGACGGGGCTGGGGCTGTTCCTGGGCGATCCACGGGCCTCGGCGCGCTCTTTCGTGCGCCAGATCGACTACCTGGCGGCGTTGGTGGGGACCGCGCATATCGGCCTGGGCCTGGATACCGAGCTCGTCCGAGGTGCCGTTGACCTGCCAGTGGGCGTCAGCGAGGAGACGTGGTGGCCAGATGCTTTTTACGGCGGGATCAGCGGTCAGGATCAATTACAGCCCGAAGCGCTGCCGGATATCGCGCGTGAGCTTGAGCGCCTTGGCTACAAGAATGCGGAAATCAACGCCATATTTGGCGAGAACTTCGTGCGCGTCGCCGAGGCCACGTGGCTACCGTGAGGCAACGCCACTCCGCTCGTGTCACCGCACTTATGTGCGGCGCGCATACCCCATTCTTAAACGTCATAATCCTCCGTTTTCCTACATGGTAATCTCACACATCTACCAATAGGCATTGATCGTATGTCGACAATGGCCCCAACCAGGAAAGATCATGCCAAAAAAGTCTCACTCAGCCCTGCGCCGTCATTTCCGTGAATTGCTGGCGACGCCCGCGTGCGTTGAAACCGCCTCCGTGTTTGATCCAATGTCGGCAAGGATCGCCGCCGACCTGGGCTATGAGGTCGGCATTCTGGGGGGGTCGGTGGCCTCATTGCAGGTGTTGGCGGCTCCCGATTTTGCCTTGATTACGCTGAGTGAGTTCGTTGAGCAGGCCACCCGCATCGGCCGCGTCGCGCAGTTGCCTTTTATCGCCGATGCCGACCACGGCTACGGCAACGCGCTCAATGTGATGCGTACCGTCGAAGAGCTGGAACGCGCCGGCGTCGCTGCGCTGACCATCGAAGACACGTTGCTGCCGGCGCAATTCGGGCGCAAGTCCACGGACTTGATTTCGATTGAAGAAGGCATCGGTAAAGTCCGCGCTGCGCTGGAAGCGCGGGTTGACCCGGAACTGTCGATCATTGCTCGCACCAATGCCGGCGTATTGCCAACCGATGCGGTGATCGAACGCACCCGCGCCTACCAGAAGGCCGGTGCCGATGGCATCTGCATGGTCGGCGTCAGCGATTTCGAGCACCTGGAAAAGATCGCGGAAAATCTCACCATACCGTTGATGCTGGTGACGTACGGCAACCCTAAGCTCAACGACGCGCAGCGTCTGGCGGACCTCGGCGTACGCGTGATAGTGGCTGGCCATGGGGCTTACTTCGCGGCGATCAAAGCCACGTACGACAGCCTGCGCGCCCAACGCCAGCTGACCCACAGCACCTCCAACCTGAGCGCCACCGAGTTGACCCACACCTACACGCTGCCTGAAAGCTACGTGGCCTGGGCCAAAGAATTCATGGACGTAAAAGAGTAATCATCGCGTGGATCGAGGGGGCAGCCGCCGCCCCCTCCTACAACATCAACCTGTCGCGGGTTATCCGACCCAGCCCACCGCTGTTTTCGGAATGACCTCGGACTCATCCAGCTTCGACGCAAACATACTCACCGCCTGCACCGCATCGCTGGTGCTGGTGCGTATCTGCAGGATCACCGAGCCTGCCTGATCCGCCAGGTTGACGCCACGCTGCGCGCCTTCCTGAGTGGCATTCATGCTGCTCACCGCGTCACGGGTTTCCGACAGGATCATGCCGATCATCTCGGCGATTTCCGCCGTGGAACGGCTGGTGCGGCCGGCCAATTGGCGAACCTCGTCGGCCACGACCGCAAAGCCGCGGCCCTGGTCGCCGGCGCGGGCCGCTTCGATGGCAGCGTTGAGTGCCAGCAGGTTGGTCTGGTCGGCTATGCCGCGGATGGTGTTGACGATGGCGGTAATCTGCTCCGACCGATCGCCCAGTTGCCCCACCAGCCGCGCGGACGCCCCGATGTTTTCAGCAATCCGGCGCATTTCCGTGGCGGTGTCGTGGATAACCTGGGTGCCGTGCTCGGCGAAACGTTCGGTTTCCGATGAGATATGGTAGGCCCGCGAGGCACCACGGGAGTCCTCTTCGAATTTCTCCACCCGTTCGGTGATGTCACTCGCAAATTTGACGATTTTGAGCAGCGTGCCATCAACGTCATACACCGGGTTGTAGCTGGCTTCCAACCACACCGGACGACCATGCTTGCCGATGCGCTTGAATTGCCCGGTGAAGAATTCGCCGTTGTTCAAGCGACGCCAGAAGTCGGCGTACTCGCTACTGTTGACCAGGCTCGGTTCGCAGAACATGCGGTGATGCTTGCCCTTGAGTTCGGTCAGGGAGTAGCCCATGACATTCAGGAAATTGGGGTTGGCATCGAGTACGTGGCCGCCCAGATCGAATTCGATCACCGCCATGGCGCGGTCCAGTGCCGACAGTTTGCTGCGGGTCGCAGCCTCCTGCTCGACTTTGCTGGTGACGTCCAAGGCGTACTTGACCACTTTGACCGGCTGGCCACGCTCGTCCAGCACCGGGTTGTAGCTGGCCTCCAGCCAGACAGTCTTGCCGCTGGCATTCACCCGTTTGAAGGTGCCGGAGACGAACTTGCCGGCGCGCAGGTCCGCCCAGAACTCGCTGTAGGCCGGGCTGCTGGTCAGTGAAGGTAAACAGAAGTCGCGATGGGATTTGCTGGCCAACTGATCGGCGCTGTAGCCCATGGTTTTCAGGAAGTTATCGTTGGCCCGCAGCACCTTGCCGTTCAGGTCGAATTCGACCACCGCCATGGAGCGCTCCAACGCTGCGTTCAGCCCTTTGTATTCGGTGACTTCGGCCTTCCTGGCCGCCAGTTCTGTTTTTAATGCGTTATTGAACATGACGAACCCTCTGCCGTGCGGAGAACCTGCTTGTAAAGTAGCTATCGGCGGCGCAATTCGCGACTTTACGCGGCTTTAATTTTTATTTTCTGGCGTCAAAAAAACGCGAAAAATCGGACTTAACTACCCTCGGCACCCGACGTGTCGGGATGCACCATCGCGCCCATGCGCTGGCGCATACCAGGGCTGGCCGCCGGGCCGGCCTGCAAGGTGCAGGCGTCCCAGGGCACCACCCGGCCGTCGACGGCATCGACCATCATCGGCACCAATGGCCGCGCCGTGTCGCGCTCCACAATCTCCACGCTGGCGCCCTCCTTGGCGTAATGCCAGTTGCCCCAGGCCACCAAGGACAGCAGCACCACGCGAAAATCCTCGCCCTTGGCCGTGGGTACGTATTCATAACGCGGCGGGCGTTCGCTGTAAGGCCGGCGCTCAAGCATGCCCGCCTCCACCAGTGCATTGAGACGACGGGTCAACATGTTCGGCGCGATGCCCAGGCTGCGCGAAAATTCGTCGAAGCGCCGCAGACCGTGCAAGGCGTCGCGCATGATCAAGATGCTCCACCACTCCCCGACCTGGTCGAGGCTACGGGCTATCGGGCATTCATCGCTGGTAAGAGACGTGCGTTGCATGGGTTTTCCTGTAAGAGCGGTGCAAAGTTGCAGGATGCCATGTTACTTTCATGATGATAGTAACGTCCACAGGGTCTGCATTCCCCAACACACCTGGAGTCGATTAAGCATGAATAAACGTATCGTTGTGACCGGCATGGGCGCGCTGACGCCGCTGGCCTGTGGCGTCGAGCCGACCTGGCGGCGCCTGCTGGCCGGACAATCCGGCATCCGTCATCTACCGCAGGCATTGATCGGTGACCTGGCGATCAGTATCGGCGGCCAGGTACAAACCCTGGCGCAGGATCCGCAGGCCGGTTTCGACCCTGATCGCCTGCTGGCGGCCAAGGAACAGCGCAAAATGGACCGTTTCATCCTGTTCGCCCTCGCCGCCGCCGATGAAGCGTTGCAGCAGGCCGGCTGGGCCCCCGCCAACGCCGAACAACAGGAACGCACCGCCACCATCATCGCCTCGGGCGTCGGTGGTTTTCCGGCGATCGCCGACGCGGTACGTACCACAGACAGCAAGGGGCCGCGGCGATTGTCACCGTTCACCATTCCGTCATTCCTGAGCAACATGGCCGCCGGGCACGTCTCAATCAACTATGGCTTGAAAGGCCCACTGGGGGCGCCGGTGACTGCCTGCGCGGCGGGCGTGCAAGCGATTGGCGACGCCGCGCGGATGATCCGCGCCGGTGAAGTCGACGTGGCCGTGTGTGGCGGAGCCGAAGCCGCCATCCATCGCGTCAGCCTGGCCGGGTTCGCGGCGGCGCGGGCCTTGTCCAGCGCTTTCAACGACGACCCGGCGCTCGCCTCGCGGCCCTTCGATCAGGCCCGCGATGGCTTCGTGATGGGCGAAGGCGCGGGCATCCTGGTGATCGAAGAGCTGCAGCACGCTCTGGCGCGAGGTGCGCAACCGATTGCCGAATTGGTCGGTTATGGCACCAGTGCCGACGCCTATCACATGACCGCAGGCCCGGAAGACGGCGACGGCGCGCGCCGTGCCATGACCCAGGCACTGCGGCAGGCCGGCGTCGATGCCTCCCAGGTGCAGTACCTGAACGCCCACGCCACCTCGACGCCGGTGGGCGACAAAGGCGAACTGGCCGCGATCAGGCGTGTGTTCGGCGCCGATAGCAATCTGGCCATCAGCTCGACCAAATCCGCCACCGGTCACTTGCTCGGCGCTGCCGGAGGCATCGAAGCGATTTTCACAGTGCTCGCCCTGCGCGACCAGATCGCTCCGGTCACCCTTAACCTGGACACCCCGGACGAACTGGCCGAGGGCATGCACTTGCTGCGCGGCGAGGCCCGGCCCATGCCGATCGAGTACGCGTTGTCCAATGGCTTCGGCTTTGGCGGCGTGAATGCCAGCGTGCTGTTCCGCCGCTGGCACTAAGCCTGGGTTTGCCCCAGGGGTGGATTTCGAGGACCATGGCGCCTTTGTGTTTTTTGCCAACGAGAGGCGCCCATGGCCAACCACGATCTGTCCTACACCCCCGACCCGGACGCCGAGTCCATTTCTTCCGACGTTGTCGGCTTCAACGGCATCCTGGTATCGACCCAGATCCCGACCCGCGCCGACGGCAGCCTGGAGCTGGGGGATATCACCCTGCAAAGCGAGTGCACCCTGCAAGCGCTGAAAGTCGCTCTGGAAAAGGCCGGCAGTTCCATGGATCGCGTGATGCACCTGACCATTTATCTGACGGACATGGCCGATCGCGCAGCCTTCAACGAAGTGTACAAACGCTTCTTCGCCAAGCCATGGCCCGTGCGCGCGGCGGTTGGCGTGGCCGCGCTGGCGGTGGAAGGCATGCGCGTGGAAGTCACCGCAATGGCAGCCAAGGCGTGAAGTGATGCCGGGCAGGCATTTCACGGCTACAATGCGCGCCTCAACCGTGACAAGCCTGACTAAAAAAACTATGTCCTTGCCCAAGCACCACCTGGAATTGCTCAGCCCTGCCCGCGATGTCGCCATTGCGCGCGAGGCTATCCTGCACGGCGCCGACGCCATTTATATTGGCGGCCCAAGCTTCGGCGCCCGCCATAACGCGTGCAACGACGTCAGCGATATCGCTCAACTGGTCGAGTTCGCCCGTCGTTACCACGCCCGCGTGTTCACCACCATCAACACAATCCTGCATGACAACGAGCTGGAACCGGCGCGCAAGCTGATCCACCAGCTCTACGATGCCGGCGTCGATGCGCTGATCGTGCAGGACCTGGGCGTGATGGAGCTGGATATCCCGCCCATCGAGCTGCACGCCAGCACCCAGACCGATATCCGCACGCTGGCCCGCGCCAAGTTCCTCGACCAGGCCGGATTCTCCCAGTTGGTATTGGCGCGCGAACTGAACCTGCAGGAAATCCGCACCATCGCCGACGAGACCGAGGCCGCCGTCGAGTTCTTTATCCATGGCGCGTTGTGCGTGGCATTTTCCGGGCAGTGCAATATTTCCCATGCGCAGAACGGCCGCAGCGCCAACCGTGGTGATTGCTCCCAGGCCTGCCGTCTGCCGTATACCTTGAAAGACGACCAGGGCCGGGTGGTAGCCTTTGAAAAGCACCTGCTGTCGATGAAAGACAACAACCAGAGCGCCAACCTGCGCGCGCTGGTCGAAGCCGGTGTGCGTTCGTTCAAGATCGAGGGCCGCTACAAAGACATGGGCTATGTGAAGAATATCACCGCCTATTACCGCCAGCGCCTGGACGAGATTCTCGAAGACCGCCCGGACCTGGCTCGCGCCTCCAGCGGTCGCACCGCGCATTTCTTCGTGCCGGACCCGGAAAAAACCTTCCACCGTGGCAGCACCGACTATTTCGTCAGCGACCGCAAGATCGATATCGGCGCCTTCGACACCCCGACCTTCACCGGCCTGCCGGTGGGTGTGGTGGAACAGGCCGGTAAGCGCGACCTGCAAGTGGTCACCCATGAGCCGCTGTCCAACGGCGATGGCCTGAACGTGCTGGTCAAGCGAGAGGTCGTGGGGTTTCGCGCCAACATCGCCGAGCCCAAGGGCGAATTCGAGGAAGACGGCCAGAAGCGCTACCGCTATCGCGTCGAGCCGAATGAAATGCCGGCCGGCCTGCACCAGCTGCGCCCGAACCATCCACTGAACCGCAACCTCGACCATAACTGGCAACAGGCTTTGCTCAAGACCTCGGCCGAGCGCCGTATCGGCCTGTCGTGGGTCGCGCGCCTGCGTGAAGAGCAGTTGGTAGTCACCGCAATCAGCGAAGAAGGCATCAGTGCCAGCGTTACCCTGCCCGGCCCGTTCGGCGTGGCCAACAAGCCGGAACAGGCGCTGGATACCTTGCGCGATCTGCTCGGCCAATTGGGCACCACCGAATATCACGCTACCGCCATCGAGCTGGATGCGCCGCAGGCATTCTTCATCCCCAACTCACAGCTCAAGGCCCTGCGCCGCGAAGTGATCGAAGCGCTGACCGCTGCCCGTGTCGCGGCTCATCCGCGTGGCGGGCGCAAGGCTGAAACCACGCCGCCGCCGGTCTATCCGGAAGCGCACCTGTCGTTCCTGGCCAACGTCTACAACCAGAAAGCCCGCGACTTTTACCATCGTCACGGGGTGAAGTTGATCGATGCGGCCTTTGAGGCCCACGAAGAAACCGGCGAAGTGCCGGTGATGATCACCAAGCACTGCCTGCGTTTCTCGTTCAACCTGTGCCCGAAACAGGCCAAGGGTGTCACGGGCGTGAAGACCAAGGTGGCGCCGATGCAGTTGATCCACGGCGACGAAGTACTGACCCTGAAGTTCGACTGCAAGCCTTGTGAAATGCATGTGGTGGGCAAGATCAAGGGCCACATCCTGGGCTTGCCGCAACCGGGCAGCGTGGTCGAACACTTCAACCCGGACAAACTTATCTATCAGGGCACGCACTGATGCTGTTGCACTTCGTCAACGGCTAATACTGTTTTGTGGTGAGCGGGCTTGCCCCGCGCCGGGCTGCACAAGCAGCCCTGGAACCGGCTGTCCCCATTCGGTCTGACACTGCGCCGCAGTTTGATCGCGGGCCGCCTCGCGGCCCAGTGCTGCGCAAGCCCGCTCATACAGGCACCGCCTTGGGCTATCGCCAATCGATCTAACACCCTGTCATTTTTCACAGGTGCCTTCAGCGCCTCGTTGCGTTAGCGTCGGTGCTGTGGTCGGAGGGTTGCCCATGACGCGCTCACTTATCAAAGAAGTCAGCGATGCCAATTTTGATCGGCAGGTGTTGCACGCCCTAGGCCCGGTGTTGGTGTATTACTGGAACAATAGCTGTGGCCATCTGTCCTACCTCGAACAAATGGCTGAGGATTACCTGGGCCGCTTGACCATTGTGACGCTGAATGTCGACGACCATTGCGTCACACCGGCCCGGTACGGGGTGCACGAGGTGCCCACGCTGATGCTGTTCAAAGACCACAGGAGGCATTTATGAGTCAGATCAAAGCCATCACTGACGATTCGTTCGAGGACGACGTTATCCACAGCACCAAACCTGTACTGGTCGACTTCTGGGCCGAATGGTGCGGCCCGTGCAAAATGCTTGCGGTGTCTATCGAACAGATCGCCGAGGAATACGCAGATCGGTTGCAGGTTGCCACACTCAATGTCGACGAGAATCCAGCCACGCCGCAAACATATGGCATAGATAGCATGCCTACGCTGATGCTGTTCAGTGGCGGTCATGTAGTAGGCACGAAAATCGGCGCTATCACAAAGTCGGGACTGATCAGCTTTCTGGACGGCAAGCTCTGATTGCTCAGGCCCGCAAGCCTTTCGCCGCCTCCAAGAGTCCCTGAAACCGCCGATAACGCTCATCCAGCACCGCCCGCTGCGTCGCATCCGGCAAGTAGCGCGCCTTGATCGGCATACCTGCCGCCAGCAAGGCTGCGCCCTCGCCCACTGCCATGAACCCGAGCTTCGCCGCGCCGATGCAGGCGCTCAGTTCACTGCCGTGCAACGTGTAGATCTCTCGTTGCAGGATGTTGGCCAGCAACTGCGCCCAATACTCGCTGCGCGCGCCGCCGCCTACCAAAGCGCAGGCGCCGACCTGTGCGCCGGCCGATTGCACCGCGTGCAGCGCATCCAGCAGGCCGAAGCCGACGCCTTCCATCACCGCATAACCGAGCATCGCCGGCGTGCAGTCATGGCCCAGGCCCATAAAGCCGCCGCGTAACAGGGGGTCGTTGTGGGGCGTGCGTTCACCGGCCAGGTACGGCAGGAATAACGGCGTGCACAGCGGCACCACCTGGCCCATCGGCAAGTGTGCCTGCACCTGATCCAGCAAGGCCTGCTCGTCGGGCATGCCCAGCAGCCGCGTAACCCAGCGTAGGCAACTGGCGCCGGCGAGCATGGCGCCCATGGTGTACCAGCGATCCGGCAGCGCATGGCAGAAGCTATGCACCGCGCTGGCCGGGTTGCCGGCGGCGTGATCGGTGATCGCGACGATGGCCGCGCTGGTGCCCAGAGTAATGAACCCGTCACCGGCGTGAATGGCACCGATGCCCACCGCCGCCACCGGGTTATCGCCGCCACCGCCGGCAATCACCACGTCGGGCGACAGCCCCAGGTCCATCGCAGTCAACCGTGCACTCGCCGCCCCGCCCTCTACCAGGCGGGGCATCTGCCACGGCGCCAGGCCTGTAGCGCGCAGCATTGGCGTGAACCACTCGCGCCGGGCGACATCCAGCCACAGTGTACCGGCGGCATCGGACATCTCGCTGATGCGTTCGCCGGTCAGGCGCAAGCGCAGGTAGTCCTTGGGCGACAACACACAATCAATGGCCTTGAACACCTCGGGCTCGTGCTCTTGCAGCCACACTAACTTCGGCGCGGTAAGCCCGGCCATCGGCAGGCTGCCGGTGACATCGGCAAACTCGGCGCCCAGGCGTTCTGCCTCGGCCACGGCACGGGAGTCATCCCACAGGATTGCCGGATACAGCACCTGGTCGTCCGCACCCAACAGCACCGCGCCATGCATCTGCCCGGACAGGCCGATACAGGTCACCTGGGCATACGCCGGATGGCCGCGCAGTTGGGTCAGCGCCTGCACGCAGGCCTGCCACCAATCCTGCGGGGCCTGCTCGGACCAGCCGCTCTGCCGGCGCGACACGCTCAAACGCACACCGGCATGGGCCAGTACGTTGCCGTCGAGGTCCATCAGGATGGCCTTGAGTTCAGAAGTGCCCAGATCGATGCCGAGGGAAACCGGACTGTTCATACGTATGTGATTCCAATCAGTGACAGCCACAGGAATTGCGCAGTCGCAGGGTCGGTGCCAGACGCGCGCACTGAGTGGGCGCGGCGGGCGACGCCATGCGTTGCAGCAGCAGGTTGACCGCCTGGGCGCCCAATGCCTGCACGGGCTGGGCGATCAGGGTCAATCGCGGCACAAAAATGTCCGCCCAGTCAAAATCATCAAACCCCACCAACGCCATCTGCGCCGGGACCTCCAGTTGCGCATCACGCAGAGCGTGCATGGCGCCCAGGGTCATCAAGTTATTACCGGCCATGATCGCCGTCGGTGGCGACGCCAGGCCCAACAGTTGCACCGTGGCCTGACGAGCAGGTTCGGTACTGGAACCGCCGTTGACCAACAGCTGCGGATCAAAGGCCAACCCCGCCGCCTGCAACGCGGCCGTGTACCCGGCCACCCGCTCATCCGTGGTACTGAACCCCGCGCGCCCGGCGATAAAGCCGATACGACGGTGACCGTGGCTTATCAGGTGTTCGATCAGGGTTTGCGTGGACCGCGCGTTTTCCACCCCGACCTGGTCGAACTGCGCGCTCATCATCCGATCCACCAGCACCGCCGGAATCTCATTGGCACGCAGGTATTCCAGGGCCAGAGACCCATTCGACGGCGCCAGCACGATACCGTCGACCCGCCGATGATGCAGAGCGGTCACGACCCGCAACTCTTGTTCCGGGTCATCGTGGGTGTCGACAAACAGCATCATGTAGCCGTGCTTGGCGCACTCGGTTTCAATCGCGTGCACGGTTTCGCTGAAGTAGTGATTGGACAGCGCCGAAATCGCCACGCCAATGGTGCTGGTGCTGGAGCGGGCCAGCGAGCGCGCCAGGGTGTTGGGGATATAACCCAGATCCTGGATCGCGCGCTGCACCGCCAGCACCGTCGCCTCGCTGACTTTACGGGTGCCGTTCACCACATGGGACACGGTTGAAGTCGACACCCCGGCGCGGCTTGCCACATCGTCCATGGTGACCATGGCGCGCTTCCTCCGGCGAACTCAGTGTTTGCTCGACCAGCCGCTGTAGGTGCCGACGTTGTCACGGGTGATCAGTTTCGGCGTGAGCAACGTCACCGCGTCGGCCGGGGCGTTGTCATTGAGAATGGCGTTACCTACGTCCACGGCGGTCTGGGCCATGGCCCACGGGTCCTGGCTGGCGGAGGCCTGGATCTGGGTGTCGGTCTTCAACGCGTTCTCGATATCCGGCGCGCCGTCGACGGAGGTGATGATGATGCCGCTGCGCTTGAGCTGCCTGGCCGCCAGGTCGCTGCCGATGGCTTGCGGATCGTTGATCGCAAACAGGCCGTCGATTTTCGGGAAGCGGGTGAGGTAACCCTGCATCACATTCAGGCCGCCTTCGCGCGAACCTTTGCCGTCCTGATCGTCGGACAGCACCTTGATGTCCGGCGCAGCCGCCAGCGCAGTCTTGCAGCCCTTGACGCGGTCGGTCACGGCGGTGACCTGCGGGCCGTTCTGGATAATCACATTGCCTTTGCCCGAGAGCTTGTCCACCAGGTATTGGCAGGCCAGCTTGCCGGCTTCGACGTTGTCGGTCTGCACGGTGGCGTTCACGCCTTTGGCGTCCACATCCACGGCGACTACGACGATACCGGCGTCACGCGCTTTCTTGATGGCCGAGGCCATGGCCGATGGGTCGACGGCGTTGAGCAGGATGAGGTCGACCTTGGACGAAATGAAGTTGTCGATCTGGGAAAACTGTTTGCTCAAGTCGTAGTCGGCGGACACCGAGGTGACCTTGACGTTGGGATTCAACGCCTTGGCCCTCGCGGTGGCACCGTCGGCCAGGGTCACGAAATACGGATTGCCCAGCGAGCCCATGCTGATGCCCACCGCTTTGAGTTCACGGGCCTGTACGGCCTGGGACATCAGGGCAGCCAGGGCGATGACGGGAACGATACGTTTAAAGTTCATGCGCTTCTCTCTTGTGATTGTTGTAGAAGGTCATTCAGGTCCGTGCGCCGGACTGGCGATAACGGTCCAGCGCCACCGCGCCAATGATCACGATGCCTTTGATGATGTATTGCCAGATATCCGACACCCCCAGCAGCACCAGGCCGTTGGTGAGCACGGCGATGATCAGCGCGCCGATCAGCGTGCCACCGATGGTGCCGACGCCGCCGGTAAAGCTGGTGCCGCCGAGGATCACCGCGGCAATCGCGTCCAGCTCGTAGGACTGCCCGAGTTGCAGGCCATTGGCGGCAAACAGGCGTGAAGCGCTCATCACCGCGCCCAGCCCGGCCAACGCGCCGGACATGGCATAGACGAACAGCAACACCTTCCACACCTTGATCCCCGACAGCCGCGCCGCTTCCGGGTTACCGCCCACCGAATAGATCTGCACGCCCATCACCGTGCGCCGCAGGATGAACCACGACAGGGCCACCACGGCTACCGCAATCACCACCAGCCACGGCACGCCGAGGATCGAGTCGTTGCCGATAAACGCAAACGGCAGGTCAGGATTGAACACGGTCTTGTCATCCGCCAATAGCCGCGCCAGGCCGCGCATGGCAGTGAGCGCACCGAGGGTGACGATAAACGGCGGCAGGCGCATGAAGGCGATCAGGCCGCCGTTGACCAGACCGAGCAACAGGCCGAAGCCGATACCGGCGGCGATCCCGAACATACCGAACTGCGGCGACATCGATGCCTGCAGCGCCACCACCGCCGACGCCGCCAGGATCGCGCCCACCGACAGGTCGATACCGGCGGTGAGAATCACAAAGGTCATGCCCGCCGCCAGCACCACGTTTACCGAGGCCTGCTGCGTGATGATCGACAGGTTCTGCATCGTCAGGAAGTTTTCACTGGCCAGGGCGAAGCCCACCAGCAGCAGGACCAGCACGGGCAACATGCCAACCGTGCGCATCAGCTCGCGGGCCCGTTCGGCCCTGCCCGGCGTGGGGAGTGTCATTGTGTTGTTTGAGTCAGCCATGGGCAGCCACCTGATCGCCACCGGTGGCGAGGTCGATAATACGTTCCTGGGAAATAGCGTGGCCGGAAGCCCCGCCGACTTCGGCCACCAATTGGCCTTCGCGCATGATCAGCACGCGGTCGCAGGTGCCGATGATTTCCGGCAGCTCGCTGGAAATCACCACAATGCCCACTCCGGCCAGTGCCAACTGATTGATGATGCGGTAGATCTCGGACTTCGAACCGATATCCACGCCGCGCGTGGGTTCGTCGAGGATCAGCACATGAGGCTTGACCTCCAGCAGGCGCGCCAGCAATACCTTCTGCTGATTGCCTCCGGACAACGCGCCGACATTGACCTTGCCCGACGCCACGCGGATCGACAGCGACTTGATCGCGTCATTCGAGCGTTGCGCGGCGTGCGCCCGGTCAAGAACGCCCCCGGCACGGGCATCCGGTACACACGCGCAGACGTTGATGTTGTCGGCCACACTCATGTCCAGGAACAGGCCCTGGGCCTTGCGGTCTTCGGTGAGGTACACCACGCCGGCGCGGATCGCATCGGCCGGGGTGCGCAGTGCTGTGACGGTCTTGCCCACCACTTCCAGGGTGCCACTGGTGCGCGGGTCGGCGGCGAAGATCAGCCGCGCCAGCTCAGTGCGCCCTGCCCCCACCAGCCCGGCGATGCCCAGCACTTCACCGGCGTGCAGGTCGAAACTGCACCTTCGCACGCGTTTGCCGTCGGCCATGTCGCGCACGCGCATGACCACGGCGCCGGGGTCGTACGCGGCTTGGTCCTTTTTGTAGAAGCCCGACAGGTCGCGCCCCACCATCATTTTCACCAGCACCTCGGCCGACAGCCCCTCGCGAGTCAATTCGCCGATGTACTGGCCGTCGCGCAGCACCGATACGCGGTCCGACAGCTCGTAGATCTCGGCCATGCGGTGGCTGATGTAGATAATCGCCAGGCCCTGGCCGCGCAAGTGTTTGATCAGCGCGAACAGGCGATCAGTCTCGCGGGACGACAGCGGCGTGGTGGGTTCGTCCATCACCAGGATCTTGGCGTGGGCATGCAAGGCGCGGGCGATTTCCACCAGTTGGCGCTCGGCGATCGACAGGCTGCTGACCCGTGTGGCCGGAGTGAACTCGGCGCCCAAGCGTTGCAGCACCTCGACGCAGCCGTCCTGCATGCCTTTGCGATCGATGGTCCAGCCACGCCGCAGTTCGCGGCCCAGGTAAATATTCTCGGCCACGCTCAGGTTCGGGCACAGGCTCAGTTCCTGGTAGATCACGGCGATGCCGAGGGCTTTGGCGGTAGCGGGTGTAAAGGTCGCGACGGGCTGGCCGCCAATGCGGATTTCTCCGCCGGGGTCGGCCTGGTAAGCGCCGGAGAGGATTTTCATCAGGGTGGATTTGCCGGCGCCGTTTTCCCCCATCAACGCGTGGATTTCGCCGGGGTAAACCTTCAGGCCGACATTCTTGAGCACGCGCAGACCATTGAAGGTCTTGCTGATGCCCTGCATCTCAAGCAAGGGTTCAAGGCTCATGGCTGAGCTCCTGGTTTTATTATTTTTGTCGTTCAGCCCTTTTGAATCGGAGCCGATTGCCACCGACTCTAATCAGATACATTTGCTTACGCAAGCGCTTGCGTCGTCCATTTATCGCTGGGTGAAACGTTTCTTCACCGCAACAATCACTTAGATCTCGAATTTATTCAACGCCGAGCGCGGTGAGCGTGGCCAGGTAACTCGCTCGCTGGCCACTTGCAGATTGCTCACCTTGCGCGGTTACTGAGCGTTCGCTTTCGCCGCATCGTTGATGATCGCCACCACTCGCGCCGGGTTGGAGACCATCACCACGTGGGAGGCGCCCTTGATCTCGACGGTTTCCTTCGAGCCCGCGCGGTTGGCCATGAAAGTGAGCGCAGCCTCGGGAATGTTTTTGTCCGCCGAGCCGTAGATGAAATAGGACGGCACGGTCTTCCAGGCCGGGTCACCCGACGGTTCTTTCAGCGCAGCCTCGGTGATCGGACGTTGCCCGGCCGCCATCAGCTGAGCTTCGCGTGGCGACACATCGGCGGCGAACTGGCTGTTGAATTTGTCTTGCTGAATATACAGGTCGGTCACGCCGTCCTTGGATACCACCGGCTTGTCCAGGGTCGGGCCGAGGGTGCCGCCTGGGTAACGGCCGGACAGTTCAAAGGCTGTCTCGCCCTTCTCCGGGGCGAAGGCGGCGACGTATACCAGGGCCTTGACCTTGTTGCTGCCGTGCACGGCATTGGAGATTACCGAACCGCCATAGGAGTGCCCCACCAGGATGACCGGCCCTTGAGTATGTTCAACGATATCGGCGACATAGTCCGAATCGGTCTTCACACTGCGTAGTGGGTTGGCCACGGCGATGACCGGATAGCCTTCGGCCTTGAGCCCGGCGATCACGCCATTCCAGCTGGAGGCGTCGGCGAAAGCGCCGTGCACCAGAACCACGGTGGCTTTCTGCGGGGCGGCGAAGCCTGCAGTGGCTACACCCAATGTCAGTGCGCCAGAGAACAGGGCGGCGGCAACGCGGGAGAACGTGAAGAGTTTCATGGCTATTTGCTCCTTTAGGGATGGCGCTCAAGGCGTTGAACGTGAGGCCATGATGCCCGAAGGCATTTTACAAACGGAGGCTAACAGTCGACGATATCGTGCAGATCGTCTAAAGGCATTCTTCCACTTCGTCAGGTGACCCATGGATCGTTTATCCACCTTGCTCGTTCACTTCGGCATCGGCGCCGATACCTTTCATAGCGGGCCACTGCTTGATGCCTTGGAAGGCACGCAGGCACACCAACGCGGACGGGTTTACCTGCTCAAGGAAGGCCGGGCCTGCCTGGAAATGCCCGCCGGTGTACAGCGCGTGGACGAGCCAAGCCTGATCCTGATACCACGGGCCCTGCCCCATCGGCTGGTGGCTACCAAAGCGGACCGCGCCGAGGTGGTGGCCGCTTCGCTGCGTTTCGATGGTGGGCTGGACAACCCGTTGTCGGTTGCGCTGACCGATTCGATCAGCATGCCCCTCAAGGACATCCCGATGATTGCCGGCACACTCGACTGGCTGTTCAGCGAAGCCTTCGCCGAACACTGCGGACGCGAGGCCGTGATGAACCGCCTGTTCGAGCTGATGGTGATCCAGTTCCTGCGCCACATGATGGCCTATCACAGCATGACCACCGGAATGATGTCGGGGCTGGCCGACCTGCGCCTGGCACGGGCGATGACGCTGCTGCACAACCACCCGGAACGTGCATGGACCGTGCAGGAAATGGCGGTGCAATCGAATATGTCACGCGCCAGTTTCGCCGCGCATTTTCATAAAGTGGTGGGCCAGACGCCTGCCGATTATGTGCTGAGCTGGCGTGTGAGCCTGGCCCAGAAGCGCCTGCGCGAGGGGCGCCCCATTGCGCTGATCGCCGATGAAGTCGGCTATGAAAGCCCCTCGGCGTTGGCCCGTGCGTTCCGGCGCAAGATCGGCACCAGCCCGCGCGAATGGCAACAGCAGCACCTGCAGGGTCCGGAGCAGCCCGCCGTAACGCCCGGATAACGTATCGGGGCCTGGGCCAACCAGTTTGAACCAGTACCGAGCCAGGGTCCTCCAACCTGGATAGACCACGGCCCGGTACACGCTGATGACGTTTATTTTATGGATGGCCGTATTGGGCGCAGTGTTACTGACCCTTGCCCTCACCTCTTCCTACCTGCGCTGGATGCCGGTCACGACTTCGGCGGTATGCCTGTTGCTGGGGATCGCCATCGGCCCATTGGGCATCGACCTGCTGGACCTGGATATCAAAGGCTCTGCGCGCTGGATGGAGCACCTGACCGAAGTCGCGGTGCTGTTCTCTCTGTTCGTCAGCGGCCTGAAGCTGCGCCTGCCGCTCAAACATCGCACCTGGCGCGTCGCCTTTGGCATGGCGGGTCCGGTGATGCTGCTAACTATCCTCGGCGTGTGCCTGGGGCTGCATTATCTGTTCGATCTGTCCTGGGGCGTGTCCCTGCTGGTGGGCGCCATTCTTGCGCCGACCGATCCGGTATTGGCGGGGCTGGTCCAGGTGAACGATGCACAGGACTATGACGCGCTGCGCTTTGGCCTGTCCGGCGAGGCGGGTTTGAACGATGGCACGGCGTTTCCGTTTGTGATCTTCGCGCTGATGTTCATGCAGCACGGCGGGTTCGAAGGCGACTGGCTCGGCGGCTGGCTGATGAAGAATTTGCTGTGGGCCGTGCCGAGCGGGTTGCTGATCGGCTATTGGATGGGCCGGGGCATCGGCCGCGTGACCCTGTGGCTGCGTATCACCCATTCAGACAGCACACTTTCACCCAACGACTACCTGACGCTGGCGCTGATTGCCTTGGCGTACGTGGCGGCCGAGGCCGTCGGTGGCTACGGTTTCCTGTCGGTATTCGCGGCGGGGCTGGGCCTGCGCCAGGCTGAATTCAGGTCCACGGGCAATTCATCGACGCCCTCGGAGCACCTGGCTCTGCCGGTGGTGGGCCATCTGGAAGTAGAGCCTGAGCGGGCCCTGCAGGGCGACGTCACGGAGCTTGAGGAAACGCAGATCGCCGCAGGCGTGATGATGGGCGACATGCTGTCCTTCGGAAGCCTGGTGGAACGTTCGATGGAAGTCTTTCTGGTGACCCTGCTCGGGATCGTGCTGATCAGTCACTGGGATTGGCGCGCACTGCCGGTGGCGGCGCTGCTGTTTTGTGTGGTGCGGCCACTGAGCGTACTGGCGATGCCGTGGGGCCGGCTGATCGATGTGCGCCAGCGAGGCCTGATGGGCTGGTTCGGGATCCGCGGGATCGGCAGTATTTACTACCTGTTCTATGCGCTCAACCATGGGTTGGTGGGTACGAGCAGCGCGGTGGCGGTAAACCTGACAGTCTCGGTCATTGCATTGAGCATCGTGGTTCATGGGCTGAGTACCCAGCCCATGCTGGCCTGGTATGAACGAAAAAACCCTGCGCGGGCTTAAGGCGCAGGGTCCGTCAGTTCGGTGTTGCCGACGTCGGCGGCATCGTCCAGATCGTTCAAAGGCACCTCGGCGTCGTCCATCAGTGAGCCGGGATCTTCATTGCCTGGATCGTTGAGTTCTTCTTCCAGTTCTTTTGACATGACTGTCTCCTTTAGCCGCCCTGAGTATCGATATCGGCGTCGGTGTCGGGCTTGTGCTCAGGTTCCGGCTTGAAGTCGGGGCTGAAGTCGTTGTCCCTGGCCTTCGGATCGGTGGGAGCATCGGTGTCTTTGGGCGCGTCGGCACCCGTGGCCGGGGCGGGTTCGCCACCGTCGATGGCGGGATCGTTACGGCCGCTGACTTGGGGATCGTTGCTGTCACTCATGGCTCACCTCTTCGCAGTTATCAGGAAAATCACGTGCTGCGTAAAGCTAAGGTTCCGTGAGCGGCGTTGAAGTTCAAATTGCTTACGAGCCAGGGTTATCCACTTGGATGTAGAACGCATAGGCCCCCAGCAGAATCCAGAACACCATGAAAATCCAAGGTGTCCGCACGGAAAACAGCAGGGATTTGCGATAGCCCTTATGGGAAGACTCGCGCTCGGAAAACAGCGGCGACTCGTCATAGGCCAGGCCCATTACCGGCTCGCTGTGCAGCAATTGGCTCTGCTTGAAGTGCCAGTGATCGATGATGTCGTACGCGGCGCGAATGCCTGGCCAGGCATTGAGCGAGCTGAGGATGCCCAGCAGTGCCAGGAACAGCGGCACGATCAGGGTGAACAGCTTGCCCCACTCGGGGTTGAGATTGCCCATGCCGGACACGAAGGCGATGACCAGGAACGATTGGGCGGTGAGGTAGGCGTCGGTACGGTTGGCCAGGATGGACGTTTCGTACTGGATCTCGCGACGGTAGAAGTCCAGGCGGTCCTTGGGCGAGCCGAAGATCTTGGCGTTGTGTTCGCTGTGGTCGGTCAACGCCGTTTCCGGGGTATCGGGGGAGATAATTCTGGGCACGGGGGTGGTCCACGGGGTGTATAGGCCTAGTTAGACGAAAGGGGTGGGTAGGGAGTTCAAGTTTGTTGTGCACTGGAGTGGTGCGCGTTTTTTTCGGGTGAGTCGGCTTGCACCGAGTTGGGGTGTGGGTGGGTGGATGGGGGGCTTCGACGCTATCAAGCTCGCTCACTACGGGGCGGGCGGCAGGCGGACAGAGGGGTTTCGGCACAGGCATTGCTTTATGGATTCATCTGTTTGCAAACAGGAGCATTGGTAACTACCCCACCCAGAGCCTACATCCTCGGAAAGTAAGGTCCAGGCCCGCTGCCGCTGTACGCCACGGGCTCATAAAAACATGCGTTTTTTAAAACGGCAGTGCCGCTTGCTTAGCCACGGGCACTGACAAGGTACTGGAATGGCTCGATCTTTCTTTGATGAAATGAATGATGCAAACGGCGTGTGCCGTGCGCACTATCAGGATTTCTCCCGCTGGCTGGCCAATACGCCGCCGGAACTGCTGGCCCAGCGTCGTCGTGAAGCCGATCTGCTGTTTCACCGCGCCGGGATCACGTTCACTCTGTACGGCGACGAGCAGGACACCGAGCGCCTGATCCCCTTCGACATCATCCCCCGCAGCATTCCCGCGGTTGAGTGGAGCATGATCGAACGCGGGTGTATCCAGCGCGTCAATGCGCTGAACCTGTTTCTCGCCGATATCTACCACGATCAGCGCATCATCAAGGCCGGTATTATTCCGGCGGAGCAGGTACTGGGCAACGAGGGTTACCAGAAGGCGATGGTCGGCCTGGACCTGCACCGCGATATCTACTCGCACATCTCCGGTGTCGACCTGGTTCGCGATGGCGATGGCACTTATTACGTGCTGGAAGACAACCTGCGCACGCCCAGCGGCGTGAGCTACATGCTCGAAGACCGCAAGATGATGATGCGGTTGTTCCCGGAAGTGTTCGCCAGGCAACGTATCGCCCCGGTGGATCATTACCCCAACCTTTTGCTCAAGACCCTCAAGAGTTCCAGCCGCCTGGACAACCCCAACGTGGTGGTGCTCACCCCTGGCCGCTTCAACAGCGCGTTTTTCGAACATGCCTTTCTCGCGCGGGAAATGGGGGTTGAGCTGGTAGAAGGCGCCGACTTGTTCGTGCATGACCTCAAGGTGTTCATGCGCACCACCGACGGGCCCAAGGCTGTCGACGTGATCTACCGACGCATCGACGATGCGTTCCTCGACCCGCAGGCGTTCAACCCCGAATCAATGCTCGGCGTACCTGGCCTGGTTGCGGCCTATTGCGCCGGTAATGTGGTGCTCGCCAATGCTATCGGTACCGGCGTTGCCGATGACAAGTCTATCTACCCGTATGTGCCCGACATGATCCGTTTTTACCTGGAAGAAGAACCGGTGCTGCAGAACGTGCCGACCTTTCAGTGCCGCAAACCGGCGGAGCTGTCCCACGTGCTGGCCAACCTTGAGCAACTGGTGGTCAAGGAGACCCAGGGCTCCGGCGGCTACGGCATGCTGGTCGGCCCGGCGTCCACCGCTGCTGAGATCGAGGATTTCCGCCAGCGCATCAAGGCTCGCCCGCATGCTTACATCGCCCAACCGACCCTGAGCCTGTCGACCTGCCCGACCTTTGTCGAAAATGGCATCGCTCCCAGGCATATCGACCTGCGGCCGTTCGTGCTGTCCGGCAAGGAGACTCGCCTGGTGCCGGGCGGGCTTACCCGCGTCGCCCTCAAGGAAGGTTCGTTGATCGTCAACTCGTCGCAAGGCGGCGGAACCAAGGACACATGGGTGGTGGAGGGCTGAATCATGTTAAGTAGAACCGCCGCAGACCTGTACTGGATGTCGCGCTACCTGGAGCGCGCCGAGAACCTGGCGCGCATGCTCGAAGTCAGTTATTCGCTGTCATTGATGCCCCAGGCCGGGCGCAGCGACGGCCTGGACGAACTGGCCATGTCGTTGCTCAGCAGCGGCACGCTGGACAGCTATCTGGAACGCCACACTCAACTGGATGCCGAACGCATGCTGCACTTCTTCGCGCTCGACGAGGAAAACCCGGCCAGTATCTACAACTGCCTCCGGGCCGCGCGCGGCAATGCCCATGCGGTACGCGGGCGTATCACTGCCGACATGTGGGAAAACCTCAACGCCACCTGGTTGGAAATGCGCAGCATCGCCGCCGGCGGCCTGGCCCGACACGGCATCAGCCATTTCTGTGACTGGGTCAAGCAGCGTTCGCACCTGTTTCGCGGCGCAACCTCAGGCACCATCATGCGCAACGACGCCTATCGTTTCATTCGCCTGGGCACCTTTGTCGAGCGCGCAGACAACACGTTGCGCCTGCTGGATGCGCGCTATGAGATGTTTGGCGAAGAGTCCGAAGAGGTCAGCGATCTGTCGGCGCGCGGGTACTACCAGTGGAGCGCCCTGCTCCGTGCGTTGTCGTCTTTTGAGGCGTACACGCAGCTGTACCCCAATGCGCTGAATGCCCGCTCGGTCTCGGAGTTGCTGTTGTTACGCAGCGACGTACCGCGTTCGTTGCACGCCTGCATCGAGGAACTGAGCCAGATCCTGGCGGACCTGCCAGGCAGCTACGGGCGCACGGCGCAACGGCTGGCGGCGGAGTTTGAGGCGCGGTTGCGCTACACCGGGATCGACGAAATTCTTGAGGACGGCCTGCACAGCAGGTTGACGGATTTCATCGACACCGTGCGCGAATTGGCGCGGGCAATCCACCGTTCGTACCTTGAAGTGGTGTGATCACGCAGGGGTTCGCTCGCGATAATGGCGAGGTGATCAGTGCATCAGGTGCTTGAACGCGGCGCTGTCGTTGGAGGTGTTCTTATGACGATATCGCCCACCATCTCGGCAGCAATGACCGCACACGCGCCTCGCCGAAACGGTCGTCGATCAACATCACCACACCTTCGTCCTGCTGGCTGCGGATAACCCTGCCGGCCGCCTGCACGACCTTCTGCAGGCCTGGATACAAGTAGGTGTAGTCGTAACCCGCGCCGAAAATCGCACTCATGCGCCGCTTCATCTCTTCGTTGATCGGGTTCAATTGCGGCAAGCCCAGGGTGGCGATAAACGCGCCGATCAACCGCGCGCCAGGCAAGTCAATGCCCTCGCCAAAGGCGCCGCCGAGCACGGCGAAGCCAACCCCTTGGCTGTGTTCGGTGAACTGGTCGAGAAAGCCCTGGCGCTCGGCCTCGGACATGCCGCGTGACTGCTGCCACAGCGTGATGTACGGGTGCCGCTCGAGCAGACACTGCGCCACTTGTTGCAGGTAATCGAAGCTGGAAAAAAACGCCAGGTAATTGCCGGGTGCGCGCGCGAATTGCCGGGCGATCAACTCGACGATGGGTTCAAGTGAAGCCTCGCGGTGCGCAAATCGGGTCGAGATTTCATCGACAATGCGAACCTGCAGTTGCTCGGCCTTGAACGGTGACGCCACGTCGATCCACGCCGTATCCGCAGGCAAGCCCAACAAGTCGGCGTAGTAATGACGTGGGCTCAAGGTCGCGGAAAACAGCACGCTGCTGCGGGCAGCGGTCAACCGTGGGCGGATGAACTCGGCCGGTACTACATTGCGCAGGCACAGGGTCGAGCTGCTGCGTTTGCCGCCCAAGGACCGTTTAGTGATGTCGAAAATAAAGTGCTCGTTGAACAGCTCGGCCACTTTGCCAAATTGCAGCACGTCAAAGTAAAAGGCCTGCAGGTCACCCGCCAGGGCCTCGGGATGCTCATTGAAATGATCGCCCATGGCGCTGGCACACAGGCTCAGGGCGTTCAACAGCTTGTCGGGCCTGGCGTCATACGCCTGATACGGCGCCACTTGCGCCTTATGCAGCGCGTTCCACTCGCGGTTCAGGCGCTGCAAGGGTTTTTTCAGGGCCTCGGGTGCGCAGTCGCGCAAAGTCTTGAGGCGGTACTGATCAAGGCTGGCGCTGTACATTCCACGCGCACGCTCCACCAGGTTATGGGCTTCATCCACCAGCACCGCGGCGCGCCATTGGTTGAGCTGGGCCAGCCCGAACAACATGGCGCCGACGTCAAAATAATAGTTGTAGTCCGCTACCACCACGTCAGCCCAACGCGCCATTTCCTGGCTCAGGTAATACGGGCAGACGTCGTGAGCCAGGGCCACCTCGCGCACACCGCGCTGGTCGAGCAGGCGTAGGCGGGACGCAGCCAGACGAGCGGCGGGCAAGCGGTCGTAAAACCCTCTGGCCAAGGGGCAGGACTCGCCGTGGCAGGCTTTATCCAGGTGTTCACAGGCCTTGTCCCGCGCCACCAGTTCCAGCACGCGTAATTGCAGGTCGGGGCTATGGGTAAACAGCACCTGGGTCGCATCCAGGGCCAGTTTGCGGCCAGGGGTCTTGGCGGTCAGAAAGAACACCTTGTCCAGTTGCCGCGGAGCCAGAGCCTTGAGCAGCGGAAAAATCGTGCCGATGGTCTTGCCGATGCCCGTCGGTGCCTGGGCCATCAGGCAACGGCCGGTACTGACCGCCTTGTAGACCGATTCGGCCAATGCGCGCTGGCCCGGGCGAAAGTCGGCGTGGGGGAACGCCAGGGTCTGCGCGGTGCGGTTACGCGCTTCGCGGTGCTGCATTTCCTGCTGTGCCCAATGGAGGAAGCGTGCACATTGCGCGTTGAAGAACAGGTGCAGCGCTTCGGCCTCGAAGCGCTGACTGAGCAGCGTCTCGCCCTCGCCGACGATATCGAAGTAGACCAGCGCCAGATCAATCTGCGTCAGGCCCAGCTTCTGGCACATCAGCCAGCCATACACTTTGACCTGAGCCCAGTGCAGCTGGCGGTGGTTGGCCGGTTGGGCCTCGAGGTCGCCTCGGTAGGTTTTGACTTCTTCCAGGCGATTGTGGTCCGGGTCGTAGCCGTCCGCCCTGCCCCGCACCTTGAGTTGCTGGTACTCGCCTTCCAGGGCCACTTCGTTCTGGTAGTGTGGACTACGGCGCGACGCAACGGTGCGGTGGCCGGCGATGCCTTCCTGAGCGCTGGGCGATGGCGTAAAACGCAGGTCCAGGTCGCCGACCTTGGCGGTGAACTCACACAGGGCGCGTACCGCCACGCTGTAACTCAAGCGGTTTGCTCCGCCCAGCGCACGTAGCAGACCGTGACGGGCATCTGGTATTGAGCACAGAATTCCAGCCAGCGCAGTTGGTTGTCTTGGAGGCGATCGCCGGGGCCCTTGACCTCGATCATGCGGTAGGTCTTTTGCGCGGGCCAGAACTGGATCAGGTCGGGCATGCCCGTGCGATTGGCTCGGATGTCCAGCAACAGCCGTTCGAACCAGCGGCACAGGTGGGTGGCAGGCAGGCATTCGAGGGCCTGTTCCAACAGCTCTTCGTTGAGCAGGTTCCAGAACACGAACGGTGACTGGATACCCCATTTATCGCGGTAACGCTGGCGGATGGTGGTCTTGTAGCGCTCATCCTGCAGCTGCTCGAAACACGCGGCGAACAGCGGCGCGCGGCGTTGGTGGAAATCTTCGCTGTGCAGGTCCACCGGCCCGCGCTGGAACGGATGGAAAAACGCCCCCGGTAACGGCGCGAAAATGACTTCCCAGCACAGCAGGCCGAACAGCGAGTTGATCAGGCCGTTTTCCACGTAATGCACCGGCGCGTCCGGCGCGCTGAGATGGGCCTGCACGCAGTATTCCACCGACATCAGCGCGTCGGGCACTGCCAGGTCCAGATCCAGGCGTGTAACGGGGCGAGCCCTGGGTTTGGGCAGCGCCGGCTCACCGAGTTTGCGTCGCAGGCGCGGCACTACGCGCAGCAGGTGCTGCTGCTCGGCAGCACTTTCGGGCGCCTGTTGCGCGACGCTGGCCAGGGCCAACGCCTGGGCGTAATCCTCCTGACGCTCCAGCACGCGGATCAAACGCGCGCGCGCGCCGGGGTAGGTACACGCGCGATAGATCTGCTGCGCCAGCTCCAATTCGGCGCTGCGCTCGCAATATTGGCCTATCTGAAACAACAGCTTGGCCCGACGTTTTTCCAGCCATGGGTTGTCGGTGCCCAGGCTGGCGACACGGGCCAATATCGCATCCAGTGCCTCGCCGCTTTCAAACGCTTGCTGGCACTGGTGCAGGAACAGAAAGCCATGCACGTCGTCACGGCTGCGCAGGCCGCGGGATTCGGCGCAGAACTCAACTTTTTCATAGGTGTAGATGCCCAGATCCGCCAGCACGAATTCGGACCAGTCCTGGTGCAGGTTGCCAAAAAACATCAAGCGCAGGCGGTCACATAGCTCCATCACGGTGAGGCTGTACAGCGCATCGCCAAGCTCAGGGCACCAGTGCGCGAAGCTGCGCGGCTGGGTAAACCGAGCGGCCAACCCCTCCAGCCAGTCGGCTTTTTTGCCTTTGGGTTGCTCGATCCAGGGTTTGAACGTCGCCAGCAGCTCACTCTTTTGCAGCAAAGCGAACAGCGCTTCGAAGGCCAATAGACTGTGCGCGTCAACCCACCCCAACGCCAACAACGGCCTGGCGGCCGCGTGCGGGCAGCCAATCTCTACGTAGTTGAGCTTGCCTGCGCGAAAGTGCACGCCTTTGCGCATGACCATGCGCACCAGCAAGGCCTGGGACGCCTGGGGCAACCTGTCGAATTGCTGAATGAAATGCTGTTCGTCCGCATCGAGCAGGTCGGCATAGCGCTGCCCCAGCCAGTGCAGGACCTGACGGAAGTTATGCAGGTAATAAAGGGGGTCGTCGAGAGGGCTGGGCATGGCGCGCAAGGATCAAATACTGGTTATGCATACAGAGTGACGCCGTCAAAGCCGTGTTGCAATCAGTAATAGATAAATGGCGCACGCAACTTTTTGTATAAAAGTGATCAGATGGGAAAGCCAATGGCGTAACATTTATGCCCCGCTGCCTGTGACGCGGGGTTTTTCAAGGTGAAAGGTAAGGGTTATGAACATGAAGAATTTGGGTCTACCGCTGGTTGCACTCACTTTTCTGGTATTGGCCGGCTGCTCCACACAAACCGTTGTGACGCTGCAAAACGGCACGCAGTATTTGACCAAGGATTCGCCGAAAACCAAGACCGCCGACGGGTTCTACGAATTCACCGACATCGCCGGCAAGCGCATCCGCGTCAAGGCCGATGAAGTCGCCACCGTCCGCAAAGAAGACTGAACCACTGCCAAAACCTGCGGGAGGGGCGGTGCGACGGTTCGGCTTGCCTGCGATAGCGGCCAACCGACAACATTCCCCTCCCTGCCCCTTTACCCGATCACAACCCCCTCCCCCAACATCCCGCTAACCCCCACCAACGTCACCGAGTCCCCACCAAAGCTGATCACCGTATCGGCACCTACCACCTTGGCGTGATCACGGTAATCCCCACTGCTCGCCACGTTCTGGAACACCAGCTTGTCCGTGGCCTGATAACCGATAATCCGATCCTGGCCAAACTGCCCGCTGAACAAAAAGGTGTTATGCCCGCTGCTGTCGCGGATCGTGTCATTACCCTTGCCGCCTTCGATAAAGTCCGCGCCTTTGCCACCCTGGATCAGGTCATCGCCATGGCTGCCGATGATGAAGGTATCGCCCTTATGCGGTTCGGCGTTGCGGTTCAGGTCCTGCACCCATGTGGTCGCCCGTGCCGGGTCGGACAGGTTGGCGACGATAATCGTCGAGTCCCGGTTCATCTGCGCATAGAACCCGGACTCAAGAATGCGCCCCATGCCATCGCCGTAGCCGGTGGGTAAGTGGGAGACCCAGGTCGGCAGATTGGCGATTGAAAACGGCAGCACATTCCACAAGGTCGAGGCGTAGTGGTCGTTGAAACTGACGATGTTATCGGTGGTCGACTCGTGGGGCTTATCGTGCACGCCGAGTGTCGACAGGGTGGCGGACGAGCCGTCCAGGGCGCGGAACACCGGGTCGTTTTCGTAGCCGACATTGAGCACTTTGTCGCCGGCGCTCTGGGTGGGTGAGGCGTAGGCCAGGTAGTTGGCATCCTTGTAGAACCCGGACCACTTCGCATCGCTCAAATCGGCCATGCTGTTGACTGCCAGGCCACCGAGGCTATGGCCGCTGACCACCACGTCCTTGCCGCTCAGGCCGTGGGCCGCCGCGTACTCGGCGACGTTCTTGAGCAGGCCACCGAATGCCTCACCCGCGTAGTTCTTCGCGTAGTCCCTGGGGCCCAGCGCCGCGAGCAGGTCGTGGACCAAGTCGCCGATAGAGTCGGTGACCAGCTTCTCCCTTGGGCCGGACGTGCCGCGAAAGCCGATGCCGATTTCCTGCAACTGCCCCGCGCCATCGTACTTACCCAGGACCTCGACCTGCGCCGTGGTGTAGCCGGCCTTTTCGCCGAAGAATGTTCCCCGCGCGTCGACTTTGCCGGCATACCCAAGGGTGCTGGCGCTGATGGGGGTCCAGCCGGCCTTCTGTACCGCTTCGAGCGCGGCCTTCTCTGAATCCGGGTTCCAGGGAATGCCTGGGATCACGCCCTGGGAATCGGTACTGCCGAGCACTGCGCCGACCAGCGTTGCCGGCAAGCCGACGCCCAGGCCGTTGTGCTGGTAGCCGACGGCAAAGCCGTTATCCAGGTTGTGGTAGGTGTACAACGTGATCGCCATGGCATCGGCAAACAACGCTTTGGAGCCCTCGGCTCCAAGGTTCTTATAATCAAACACACCCATGATATTGCCTCTCTTGTTGTTAAATTTATCGAGAACGTCCATCACCCTCTAAACGCTTGTCACGGTAGTGAGCGGGCTTGCCACAGCAAGCCCGCTCTCGGCTCAGAACGCCCAGTCGAGGCTCAAGCCCACGCCATGCACTTTGTCCTTGCTCGCCAGCAGACCGTTGTAGTCAAAATTCACCCGCGCCTCCTTGCTCAACGCCAGGCTCACGCGAGCGCCCACCAACGCCGCATCACGGGCCATTGGCGCACTTTCCACGGCGAACGACGGGCCGCCCGAGGCAAAGGCCAGGTGCTGTTCGGCATCCACGCTGCTCAGGTTGTGCTGCCAGCCCAAGGTGCCGGATACCTCAAGTGTCTGGTGGTCATTGACGTTGAAGGTTTTCAGGGCGCGCATGCCGAGGGTGCTGAGCACCACGTCACGACGGTCGTCGCGGGTTTTCAGCGCGGCGGCGTCGCCTTTTTCGGTGACGCCATCGGTGTCCAGGTGCACATAGGCCAGGTTGGCGAAGGGCTCCAGCGCCAGGGGTTGCAGGTTGACACGGTAAGCCGCTTCGCCGAACACCTGGGTGCTGCGCGCATCGACTTTGGCTTTCTGCTTGCCGGCCACTTCACCGTATTGCAGGTCGCGCTTCACATCGGCGCGATGCCAGCTGTAGGTGGCGCCGCCGCTCAGGCGCCAGGCACCGATTTCATGCCCGGCGTAAGCACCGAAGTGGTAGCTGTCGACCGCGGCCCGCGAGTGGGTGCCGCTGCCCATATTGAGCGAGGTGTCGCTGTAGCCGGCGACCAAACCCACACGAGTGTCGTCATCCAGCGCGCCGTCGACGCCGGCGAGCATGCCGCCGATGGAGGTGGTGTAGCCCGCGGTGTCGCTGCGGCTGTCGGTCTTGCCCCACGCCCCCAATGCCTTGACCCACACATTGCCCCGGCTGTCGACAGTCTGGCTGGCGGTGCCCATCTCACCGTTCTGCAGGCGCTCGCCCACGGCTTCGCGCAGGTAGCGGCTGTCATTGAGCAATGCCGTCTGCAACGCCGGGTAGATTTCACCGGACAACTGTTGGAACGCGTCCTGCGCCGAAGCGGCATTCGGCGCGGTCAGCAGGCTTTCATACACCGCATTGCCCGCTCCCAGTCGCTCGGCGGCGGAAGCCACGGCGCGCTGGTTATCGGTGGCGGCGGCACTGGCGAAGCTGTTGGCGTTGCGCACCACGTCCAGTTGCACGCCCGAGGCCGCATAGTCCAGGGTGCCGCCGATAAACAGGTAGTCGGGCAGTACCGCAGCAAAACTGCCATTGATACCGCCGGCGGCCTGCAGGATGTTGTATTGGCGACCGATCAGGCTTTGCGCCTGCGCCGCGCTGAGCAAGGTCGGGCTGTTTTCCAGGGCCAGGGTCACAGTGCCGCCGTTGAGGGTGGCGGTACCGCCGGCCACGATGCGGTCGCTGCTGGTAGGTGACAGTTCCACCGCATAGGTCGAGCCGGGCTCAAAGGTCACGTCACCGGCCACATTCAGCGTACCGATGGAATTGCCAGGCGCCACCGTGCCGCCGCGAGTCGCCAGCAGCGAACCGACGCGACCGGAGCCGCCGAGCACACCGCTCTGGCCAACGGTCACAGCCGATGTCACCGAACCGTTGATTGCCAGCAGTCCCTGATTCACCAGAGTCGGGCCGCTGTACGTGTTGGTGCCGGTCAGCACCAGGGCACCGATACCCTGCTTGGTCAGGCCACCATGCCCGGCAATGTCGTTGCTCCACACATCCAGCCCGCAGTGCACGTCGGTGCATACGCGCTGGGTCGGTTTGCCGGCGTCCACCACCGCGCCGATCCCCGGCAGGTCCGCAACAAATTGACCGCTGCCATACGCCCCGTCGATACGGAATTCGGCAGGAATATCCTCGGCGGTAATGAACATCCCCGGCCCGTTCACCGCCTTGCCCAGGTTGATCATGCCCCAGCCATACAGCGAGTCGATGCCCGGGGCGCCCAGATCAGTGGCGGTGGTTTTCAACAGCGTGGAGATCTGGTCGCCGCTCATGTACGGGAAGCGTTCCATCAACACCGCCGCGCTGCCGGCCACGTGGGGCGCGGCCATGGAGGTGCCGTTGAAATTGGCGTAGTCGGTGGTGAGGTTCTCCAGGCTGGTGCCATTGATCACCGAACTGTAGATTTTGGTACCCGGTGCGGACACGCAGAAACTCGCCGCATAACCGCAGCGCGACGAAAACGTGCTGATCACATACGGGTTGGGGCTGCTGGTATCCGGGTTCTGCTGCAGCGCGGCCACGGACAGCCAGTTGGGCGCGATGTCCGGCACAAAGTACGCCAGCCCCGAGATCGCGTCCGGATTGTTGCGGTTGTAATCGTTGCCGGCAGCGAAGATGGTCAGCACCCCGCTGCGCGCGGCATTGATCGCACCGTCATAGGCACCGCCGCCCAGGGTGCCGAGGATCGGCCGGATGGTGTCGAACTGCGCCCGCGCTTCGTTGACGGTGAAGTTGGGGAACGCCGGATCGCGACCGCCCTTGGCGTATTGGTCGCCGATGCCGATACCCCAACTGTTGTTGATAATGCGCGCGCCGCTGGCCACCAGGGCGTCCCAGCCGGCCTTGTAGACCGCGCCGTCGTTGCCCAGGATGATCCCGTCCTCCGGCCCCGGGTCGCCGTTTTCGGCACTGATGATCTGCGCATTGAACGCCACGCCGTGCATCGGCCCGCCGTCACGGTTGCCGGCGGCAATTCCACCGACGTGGGTGCCGTGGTTGCCCAGTTTGCCGTTGGAGCCCAGGGATGGGGTGCCGTCATAGCGAAACGCATCGCCGGCTTTGACCGGGATATAAGGGTCGGTGTATTGGCGAATGCCCTCGGTGACAATCGTCACGACTTTGCCGGGGCTGGCGAACTCCGGGTGCTGGGCGTACACCGGCTGGTCGAAGATGCCCAGTTTGACGCCTTTGCCCGTGTAACCGGCGGCATAGGCGGTGTCGGCATGTACCGCGCCCAAGCCCCAGTCGGCCTTGAACTCGTTGCTGCGCCAACTGGCGGCGTCGCCCAGCTTGCCGGTCTCCACGTAGGGCGCGGCCTGGGCCGTTCCCAGGCTGGCCAGTACGGCGGTGATGACCCCTGATTTGCGTATGTTCACGGTGACCTTCCTTAGTTTTTTTATTTCACGTGTGTAAATCGCTTCAGAACTGCCAGTTCAAACTCAGGCCCACGCCCTGGGTGTTCTCACGCCCGGCCAACTGGCCGTGGTAATCCAGGTTGACCCGCGTCGATGCACTCAGCGCGAGGCTGGCCTGCACGCCCACCAGCGCGGCATCGCGTAACAGCGGCGAACTGCGCACGGCGAACGAAGGTCCGCCCGCATCAAACGCCAGGTGCTCTTCGGATTCGACGGCGGTAAGGCTGTGTTGCCAGCCCAGCGAACCGGAGAGTTCCAGCTGCTGATGGTCATTGAGCGCAACGGTTTTCAACACGCGCGCGCCCAGGGTGCCGAGCACGGCGTCACGTCGGTCGCTGCCGCGTTGCAGGGCGGCGGCATCGCCTTTTTCGTGCACGCCATCGCTGTCCAGATGCACATAGGCCAGATTGGCGAACGGTTCCAGCGCCAGCGGTTGCAACTCAATGCGATACGCCGCTTCGGTGAACAGCTGGGCCGTGCGCGCTTGCAGCTTGGCCTTCTGCCTGCCGCTGACGTCGCCGTATTGCAGGTCACGCTTCACATCGCCGCGATGCCAGCTGTAGGCGCCGCCGCCCGTTACTCGCCAGTTGCCCCACTCTCGCCCGATATAGGCGCCGAAGTGGTAGCTGTCGATGGCGGCCGATGAATGCGTGCCGCTGCCCAGGCTCAGGGAACTGTCGCTGTAGCCGGCGACCAGGCCGACACGGGTCTGCTCGTCCAGCGCGCCGTCCACACCGGCCAGCAACCCGCCAAGGGAGGTGGTCGCGCCCGCCGTTTCGCTGCGCGCGTCGCTTTTGCCCCAGGCGCCCAGCGCCTTGAACCACAGGTTGCGCTCGCCGTTGGTCGGTACATGGCGCAGCCGTTCGCCCACGGCATCGCGCAACTGCAGCGTGTCGTTGATCAGCATCGCGCCGATTGCCGGGTAGACTTCGCCCGACAGCTGCTGCAGCCCCTGTTGCGCAGCCGTCAGGGACTCGGCACGCACAAGGCTTTCATACACCGCGTTACCCGCGCCCAATTGCTCGGCGGCGCTGGCCGCACTGCGCTGGTTGCGCGTTGCGCCGACGCTGGCAAACGTGGCGTCGTTACGCACCACCGCCAGTTGCACACCGCCGGCGGCGTAATCGAGGCTGCCGCCCAAAAACAGATAATTGGGCAGCACCTGGCCGAACTGGCCTTCGACACCGCCGGCGGCCTGCAGGATGGTGTACTGGCGACCGATCAAGCTCTGCGCCTGCGCACCGCTGAGCAGCGTCGGGCTGTTCTCCAGCGCCAGCGTCACTGTGCCGCCGTCGAGCCGTGCCTTGCCGTCGGCCACGATGCGGTCGCTGCCGCCGGGCGTCAGCTCCACGGCATAGGTGGAGCCGGCACCCAGCGTGACGTCGCCGGCCACCTGCAGGGTGCCCACGGAATTGCCCGGTGCTACACGGCCACCACGATTGACCGTCAGCGCGCCAATACGCCCCGAGCCGCCGAGGGTGCCGCTGTCGTTCACGCTGACGGCCGAGGCCAGTGCGCCGTTTACCGCCAGCAGGCCACCGTTGACGGTGGTCGCGCCGCGATAGGTGCTGTCGCCGCTGAGCACCAGGCTGCCGGCGCCGGATTTGATCAGGCTGCCCTGATAGATACGCGTCGCGGCGGCCTGATCACGGGCGTTGCCGACCGCGTAGTCGGTCTGGTCCTGCTGGCTGGCGCCGGCACTCACGCCGTTCTGCCAGCCTTTATCGATCAGTGTCTGCTGCCAGGCGGCGTGTTCGGCGCGGTCTTCGGCCTGGCGCTGGATCAGCGCCTGGTCGCTGATGCCGTTACTCCACACATCGGCCTGCCCGGCCGCCAGGTTGACGTCCATCACCCCGAGCAATTGCCCCGGTCCGTGCATCGCCCGGCCGAGATCCGGCACGCCCCAGCCGACCGTGGTGTTGGGCGCCTGGGTGATCGAGCCGTCGAGCTGGGTGGCGGTGGTCAACAGCACCTGCAACGCCTGTTCATTGGTCATATAGGGGTAGCGTTGCATCACCAGCGCCAGGGCGCCGGTGGCATGGGGCGCCGACATCGATGTGCCGGATTTGACCCCGTAGCCACCGTCGGGAATGGTGCTGTTGATCAGCGCGCCCGGCGTGGAAATACACCAGTACTTGGCGATTCCGCACTTGTTGTATTTCTGGTTATTGGCTTTATCCAGCCCCGAGACGGCCAACCAGTGCCCTTCCAGCTCCGGCTGAAAATACGGCAGCGCCGAGCGCACGCTGGCGTTCGCGTAACCGCTGTTGCCGGCGCTGAACACATTGATCACGCCGGCCTTGGCGACGTCCGCGGCTGCGTCCAGCCAGGTGCTGCGGTTGTAGTGCTGGGCGTAGGCCGCATGCAGGTCGCCGAGGGTCTGGTAGCTGACATCCTTGGGTTGGCTGCCCCAGCTGTTATTGATCGCGCGCACGCCGGAATCCACCAGGGCGCTGTACACCGCCTTGAAGTACTTGGGGTCGGGCGTCGGGCCGAACAGGAAGCTGTCATTGGCGTTGGTGTTGCCCACATAGACCTGGGCGTTGTACGCCACGCCGTGCATGCCCACGCCATCGCGCGCCGCGCCCAAGGTGCCGGTGACATGGGTGCCGTGGGAGTCGTTGTTGGGATTCAGCGCGCCGGTGGTGCTGAACGGGCTGCCATCGACGTAATTGCCCGTGGCGATGACCGGATGGAATCGCGCTTTGTCGGCTTCCGGGTGGCTGGCATCGAAGCCCGAGTCCAGCGCGCCGATCCGCACCCCAGTGCCATCGATGCCGGCGGCGTAGGCTTCGTTGGCGCGCATGCGGTCCAGGCCCCAGTCGCTCAGGTACTCGGCCGAGCGCCAACTGGCCGGGTTGCCGGGCTGGCCGGCCTCCAGGTACTGCGCCTGGGCCGTCATGGACAGCAGTAGCAGCGAACCGGCGGTGAAGGGTTTGAAACGCAAGGAATCGGTGCTCATCAAACGGTGTCCTTATTGTTATGGGCGTGGGTTCACAGGGCCGAAGGCCTCGTCGACTTTGGCCAGGTCGGTGTCACGCAAGTTGCCCGCGTAGTAGTGCAATTTGGTCCAGGCCATCAGGTAGTCGTAGCGCGCCTGGGCCAGGTCGCGGCGCGTGCTGTAGAGCTGCTGCTCGGCGTTCAGCGCGTCGAGGTTGACCCGTTCGCCACCGAGGATGCTTTGCTTGGTCGACACCACCAGGGCCTCGGCCGACGCCAAGGCCTTCTGGTAGGCGCGCAGCTTGCTCACGCCCGACAGGCACGCGCTGAACTGACGACGCAGTTCGATCAGGGTTTCGCGGGTCTTGCCTTCCAGCTCGTATTCAGCCTGTTCCATTGCGCGACTGGCCTGGCGCGTCGACGCCGAAACGGCGCCACCGGCATACAACGGCACGCTGACCTCCACACCGATGGTGTTGGTGTCGTAGCGTTGGTTGTAGGTGTTGCCGCTGTCGGACTCCTGCTGGCGCGAACTGGCATAGGCCGTGATCTTGGGCAGGTGCCCGGCGCGGTTGCGTTCCACCTCGTAACGCGCCACTTCCAGCGCCTGGCGCTGGGACGCCAGCAAAGGGTTATTGCTGATCGCCAGTTCATGCCAGGTGTCGTAATTGGCCGGCGTCAGGGTGAAGGCCGCGAACCCTTGGTTCAGCGGCGCCAGATCGTGAATGTTGACGCTCTGTACACCGATCAGCGCGCCCAGCTCGCGCAGTGAGGCGTCCTGCTCGTCCAGTGCCTGGATCTCCTCGGCTGTGGCCAGCTCATAGCGCGATTCGGCTTCCAGGATGTCGGTACGGGTGCCTTCGCCTTGCTGGAACAGGTGCTGGTTCTGCTGGAACTGCTGTTCGAAGGCCTTCTTCTTGGCTCGCGCGATGTCGATCTGGTCCTGAGCGAACAGCGCCTGGGTGTAGTAGGTCAGCACTCGCACCAGCAAAGCCTGGCTTTTGTCGCGGAAATTTTCATCGGCGAACAGCGCTTGGGCCACGCCCTTGCGGTAGTTGGCGTAGGCCTCGTAGTCGAACAGCGGCTGTTGCAGGCTGAAGGTCGAGCCGTAGCTGTTGTAGTTGCGGTCGTCGTGATAATTGCCGCCGCGCCCGTCGGGCAACGTGGCCTGGGAGTTGTTGCGCCCCTTGTTGTAGTTATAAGACAGGCGCGGCAGCAGCCCGGCGCGGCCGATGGTGCGGTTCTCCAGGCCGGCATCACGCTCCTTGATTGCACCCAGGAAGACCGGGTCGTTGCGCAGAGCCTGCTCGTAGACATCGAATGGACCCATGGCCGCCTGGGCGTTGGCGCAGGTCAAGAGCAGAGCGATCAACACCGTTCTCATGCTCATTCCTCGGTCAACGCCGAGCCCGCACGATCGAGCAATGGCTTGAACAGGTAGTTGAGCAGCGAGCGCTCGCCGGTGCGCACGAACATCTCGGCGGGCATGCCGGGCTTGATCACCAGGCCGTTGAGTTTTTCCAGGGCCGCATCGCTTACGCTGGTGCGCAGCACGTAATAGGGGGCGCCGGTTTTTTCATCGAGCATCTGGTCGGCCGAGATCAGGCTGACCTCCCCCGGCACCCGCGGGGTGCGGCTCTGGTTGAAAGCGGTGAACAGGATGTCCACCGGCAAGTGCGCGCCGACTTTGTCCACCAGGTGCACGGGCAAGTGCCCTTCCACCTCCAGGCGCGTGCCCTGGGGCACGATTTCCAGCAGCGTTTCGCCGGCACGCACCACGGCGCCTTCGGTGTGTACGCCAAGATTCACCGCGATGCCATCGGCCGGCGCGATGATTTCACTGTGTTGCAGGTCAAAACCGGCGGACGTCAGTTGCTGCTCCAGGGTGAGGCTGCGCAATTGCGCGTCGGCCAGCTGGCTGCGCACTTCCTTCTGATATTCCTCGCGGTGCTGTTGCAGCTTGAGGCGCGACTCAACAATGCCCTGCTCCACCCGGCCGCTTTCGCCGCTGTTCTGCGCCAGGTCCTGTTGTACCTGGGACAACTGTCGTTGGTACTCCATCAAGCGGTTACGCGGGATGTAGCCGTTATCGGCCAGGGGTTGCAGGTTGCTCAATTGATCGCGCAGGGACTGTGCCTGGGCGGTCAGGTCGCTGCGCGCGCGGCGCATGCCGCCCAGTTGCGCCACGGCTCCGTCGATATTGGCGCGAATGCCGGCCTGCTCGCGGGCAAACGCTTCGCGGCGGCTGCTGAACAGTTGACGCTGACCTTCCAGCACCAGCGCCAGGGCCGGGTCGGGGTTGGCGCTCAGCTCGGGCGGGAATGTTATACCAGGCAGGTTATCGCGCTCGCTCTGCCAGCGCGCCACACTGGCCCAGGCCATTCGGTACTGGGCCTGCAACGACTGCACGTCAGCCTGGCTCTGGGTCTGGTCAAGGCGAAACAGCGGCTGGCCTTGTTTGACGGTCTCGCCCTCGCGCACCAGGATCCGGCTGACCACACCGGGGCTGAGGGTTTGCACGGCCTTGCGTTTACCGGATACCACCACCGTTCCCTGCACCGGAATGCCCTGGTCCAGTGGCGCCAGGCTGGCCCACAGGAAAAAACCACCGGCGCCGACAACCGTCAGCAACCAGCCCATGCGCACAAAGAAACGTGCGTCGCGTTGTTCTAGAGTGATGCCGCTCATGCGCCTGGATTCCTTCCGGCCTGGTATTGACGACTGAAACTGACGCCGGGTTTTTCCTTCGGCGCTTCCTGTTGCCCGGACAACGCGCGCAGCACGTCCTGGCTCGGACCGAACGCCTGCAGGTGCCCTTCGTTGAGCACCAGCAACTTGTCGGCCTGGGCCAACGCCGATGAGCGATGGGTGACCAGCACCACGCTGCTGCCCTGTGCCTTCATTTGCATGATGGCGCTGGCCAGCGCCGCTTCGCCGACGGTGTCGAGGTTGGAATTGGGTTCGTCCAGCACGATCAGCCGGGGTCCGCCGTACAAGGCACGCGCCAGGGCCACGCGCTGTTTTTGCCCGCCGGACAGGCCGCCGCCGTTGTCACCCAGCACGGTGTCGTAGCCCTGGGGCAAGCGCAGGATCAGCTCGTGCACACCGGCCTGTTGTGCGGCACGCACCACCTGCTCGGGGTCGGCCTCGCGAAAGCGCGCGATGTTGTCGGCGATGCTGCCGCTGAACAATTCGATATCCTGGGGCAAGTAGCCGATATACGGGCCAAGGTCGTCACGGTCCCAGCGATGGATATCCGCACCGTCCAGGCGCACCGTGCCGGCCAGGGTCGGCCACACGCCCACCAGCACGCGGGCCAGGGTCGATTTGCCGGAGCCCGACGCACCGAGCACGCCCAGCACCTCCCCGGCACCGAGGGTGAAACTGACGTGATGCAGGATCGGATTGCGTTTGCCCGGCGGGCCGGCGCTGACCTGCTCGAAACTCACCTGACCCTTGGGCGCCGGCAAGGCCATCTGCTCGACCTCAGGCGGAAATTCGCGCAGCAACTCGTCCAGGCGCTGATACGCCAGCTTGGCCGAACTCCATTGCTTCCATACCGCAATCAACTGGTCGATGGGGCTGAGCACCCGGCCCATCAGAATGGAACCGGCGATCATCATGCCGGCGGTCATGTCGCCTCGAATCACCAACAGCGCGCCCAGGCCCAGCACCAGCGATTGCAGGCACAGGCGCAGGGATTTGCTCAGGGAAGTGATCACCGAACCGGTATCGCTGGCACTGTTCTGCAGGCCCAGGAATTGCGCGTGCACGGCGAACCAACGGTGACGCAGCGCGCCCAGCATGCCCATGGCCTGGATGGTTTCGGCGTTGTGCAAATGGCTGGTAGCCAGTTGGGTCGATTGCTGAGAGAAGCCGCTGGCCTCGCCCAAGGGTTTTTTGGTCAGGTATTCGTTCAGGCAGGCCAGGCCGATCAACAGCAGCGCCCCGGCGCTGGCCAGCACCCCCAGCCACACGTTGAACAGGAAAATCACGAACAGGTAAATGGGAAACCATGGCGCATCGAAAAACGCGAACAGCGCGGGTCCGGTGATGAATTGGCGGATATGGGTCAAATCCGCCAGGGATTGCCCGGCATGTCCCTGGCCGCGTTGCAGGTTGCGTTCGAACGCTGCTTTATATACGCGCAAGTTGAACCGTCGCTCTAATTGGCTGCCGATACGGATCACGATAAAACTGCGGATCACTTCTAGGGTGCCGATAAACGCGAAGAAGCCGACGACCATCAGCGTCAACATCACCAGAGTGGTTTCATTCTGGGAGGACAGTACGCGGTCATACACTTGCAGCATATAAATCGACGGCACCAGCATCAGCAGGTTAATCAACGCGGTAAAACAGCCGATGCTGATCAGGATGCTCTTATATTCACCCAGCGCTTTGAATAACGGCGCGACGGCATGGGGCTTTGCCATATCTTCTGATCTTCCTTGAATCAAACTGCATGCACGAGTTGACCCGCTCCCTGCGCAGGCGTACGGCCAACTAATAAGTTCCGGTTATAGCGTTATAACTGCAACTAAGGTTTACGTTGCAATATCACCACTGAGCCGTTTGGCGTTTTACCTTCGTAACGGTCTTTTGCCTGGCGGTTCAAATGGGTAATTCCGGTGCCTTCGGCATTCATCAGCCAGATGCCGTCCGGTGTCGGCGACCAACTCAGGGGCTTGTCCCCCAGCCACTGCGTCACACAGGCCACATCGCCGCCAAGGGCGCCGGCCTGTTCCAACAGGTCCAAGGCGCATACCCGGTCCTGCTGGCGCAATTGCCAATGGCCGGCCAACTGGGCATGCGTGGGTAAAACAAGACTGCTCGCCATTGCGTGGGCTCCTGCCGACACGAACATCACCTGCACAGCGCAGGCGATCAAAGTAACAAAACGCTGCATCGTTACGCTTCCTCCTGGAGGCGCGGCGCCGAAACGCCGCGCCCGTGCATCACGCCACGATGTCGCTGGCCGCTGCCTGGCCGACGGTGGTGACGAGGAAATCCGCCACGCCGTGCCCGGAGAAGTCGACCGCCAGAGTACCCAGGTTGGTGCCCGCCGCGTAGCTCAGCACCGCGTCGCCGGCATGCCCGGTGAACGCATTGACAAAGGTCAGGCCCGCGCCTTTGGTGATGCCGCTGAGGTCGATCTTGTCCGAGCCGGAGGCGAAGTCAAAGATCTTGTCCGCAGCGCCAGGCCTGGAATCGGAACTGGCGCCGAACACAAAGGTGTCGCTGCCTGCGCCGCCCCACAGCTGGTCCGCGCCGCCACCACCGTAGATCAGGTCGTTGCCGGCCCCACCTTTGATGAGGTTGGCCGCGTTGTTGCCGATGATCAGGTCGTTGCCCGAGCCGCCGAACGCATTCTCGACAGTCACGCCCTTGGCGATTGACACGTTGCCCACCAGGCCGCCAACGTCGGAGAACGAGGTCTCATTGAGGTTGATCTTCTGGTTTTGGGTAAAACCGGAGAAGTCCAGGGTGTCGTTACCGCCACCGTCCCATACCGAGAACACCAGTTTGTCGGCGTTGGAACTGGCGCTGAGGAAATCACGCCCGGTGTTGGAGTTGAAGCCGTAGGTGGTATCGCCGGCACGGGTGCTGTAGTTGGCGCCATAGAGCTTCTGGATCGCGGCAATGTCGTCGATCAGCGGGCCGGAGGCATAGGCTTCTACCCCGCCTTTGCTGAAGTTCTGGTTGGTGTTGCTTTCGCTCCAGTAACTCATGACGCTGTAGCCGCGCGTGTCCTGTCCGTAGGACGCGTCGTTGTAGCTCGGGTTGCCGTTCCCGGCGTTGTAGTCGCCAGGGTGGGCCAGGCCCAGGGTGTGGCCGATTTCGTGGGTCAGGGTCTGCCGGCCGTAGTTGTTCAGGTCCGGGGTTTTGTTCGGCGTGTAGCTGCTGTTGGTCAAGTACCACGAGGTGCCGTCGTAGCCTGCGCCGGTGCCGGGCAGGTAGGCGAAGGCCGCCGCGCCGTCCTGGCCACCGCTGTAATTGCCGAAGGTCATGTGGGCGTCACCACCGCTGGCTTTCTCGGTGAAGTTGACGTTGGCCACGTCTGCCCACGATTGCATGGCCAGTACGGCCTGTGCTTTCTGCTGGGTGTTGAACTGGCTGAACCCCGAGATGCCATGTTTGTTCATGGTGCTGGAGGAGGCCGAGGTGAGGAAGGTGTAGGTCAGATCGATCTTGCCGTTACCATCGAAGTCGCGGTACGCGGCACCGTCGCGCAGCAGCTGGTTGGCTGCCTGGTCAACGGAGTAGGACGGTTTGCCGTTGACCGTGAGGTTGCCGCCACGGTCATACAGATGGCTGAAGCTATCGATTTGCGAGTAAGCGGTGCTGGCTTGCGCCGCTGACACGATAGCCTTGTCTTTTACTTTTGACATAAACGTACTTCCTTGTTTGCAAGTGCATCAGTCTTTGATCGATAGGAACCCCGCTGGCGAGATCGTCCTATCACTCGCCTCTTTTGAAGGCGTAAGAAAACTGACACAACTTGAAATCTTCCGTCTACATCTATTTGCCGGGTGAATAAGTGCCTGTCAAACAATCGGCGCAAGTCGAAGGCCGTGTTTGCTGGCCGCATTGGATTTTGTCGGACAAAAAGCAGTACAGCGTTATTTAAATATTAAATAGTGTTAACTCCACCCAAGTAGCGTCATGCACTCAGAGGGCGAGGGAATATATTGTCATGGTGTCATTGGCGACATTAAACAGCCACTACTTAGATAAATAATTTCATATGTCCCCCTTTACCGGGACAGGGATCTAACAGGTTTAACCAGCAGGCCTGCTCACCACAACAAGCCCGCTCGCCACAGCACGTCCTTAACGACCCGTACGAACCGTATTCCAGACCCGTGTGCGCACGCGGTCGATGTTCAGGGGCATCGCTTCAAGCGCAAACAGCTTGCCCATCATTTCCGCGCTCGGGTAAACCTTGGTGTCGGCCTTGATCGCCGGGTCGACCAGGCTGTCAGCCGCCTGGTTGCCGTTGGCGTAGTGAACGTAGTTGGTGATGCTGGCCATCACGTCAGGGCGCAACAGGTAGTTCATGAACGCGTAGCCGGCTTTTTCGTTGGGGGCGTCGGCGGGCATGGCGACCATGTCGAACCAGATCGCGGCGCCTTCCTTGGGGATGTTGTAGCCGATGTTCACGCCGTTCCTGGCTTCCTTGGCGCGGCTTTCGGCCTGCAGGATGTCGCCGGAGAAGCCGACGGCCACGCAGATATCGCCATTGGCCAGGTCGGCGGTGTACTTCGAGGAATGGAAGTAAGCCACATACGGTCGCACTTTCATCAACAGGGCCTCTGCCTGTTTGTAGTCCTCGGGCTTTTTGCTGTGGTGCGGCAAGCCCAGGTAATTCAACGCCGCCGGCAGCAGTTCCGGGCCGTTGTCGAGGATCGCCACCCCGCACTTCTGCAGCTTGGCCATATTTTCGGGCTTGAAGATCAGGTCCCAGGAATCCACGGGAGCGCCCTCTCCGAGCACGGCCTTGACCTTATCGATGTTGTAACCGATACCGGTACTGCCCCATAGGTAGGGAAACCCGTGGGCATTGCCCGGATCGTTGTTTTCCAGGGCCTTGAGCAGCACCGGGTTGAGGTTTTTCCAGTTGGGCAACTGGCTCTTGTCGAGTTTTTTCAGCGCCCCGCCCTGGATCTGCCGGGCCATGAAGTGGTTGGACGGGAACACCACGTCATAGCCGGATTTACCGGTCATCAACTTACCGTCCAGGGTTTCGTTGCTGTCGTAGACGTCGTAGGTAAAACCGATGCCGGTCTCTTTCTGGAAGTCTTTGGTGGTGTTCGGTGCGATGTAGTCCGACCAGTTGTAGATTTTCACCGTTTCGGCGGCGTGGCTGGCGCAGGCCACCCACAGCAATGGCAACAGGGCGATGGCTTTCATGGTTCGATTTCCTGGCGGTTTTAGGGCTGTTGTTATGGCAGGCGATCAAGGATCAAAGCGTTACAGCATCAAGACGTAGGTCTTGCGCACCGTATCCTGGATATCCCAGATACCGGTGCTGTTGGCCGGCAACATCAGTGCATCGCCGGCTTGGATGTGCAAGGTTTCACCGTCGTCGGGGGTGAAGGTGCAGCGCCCCTGGATGAAGTGGCAAAACTCCTGTGCGGTGATCTGGCGCCGCCAGCGGCCCGGGGTGCATTGCCAGATGCCCGTCTCGACGCCGTCGTTACGCTCGACGCTCAAGGTGGACGCCACCGCGATCGGCTCGCCCAGGGGCGCAGCGACCGGGGACGAGTCCGGCAAGTGCGCATTCAGCGTGTCTTTGAACTGAGTGATGCTCATGGGAGCTCCCGTATGTGTGAACGACTTAGTGCATGAAACCTTCCATGAACCCCGCCAACCCCGTGGCGAGCTTGCGACGCCAGGGTGCGGTATTGGGGTTAGCCAATACTTGGTCTTCATGGACAAAACTACGAATGATCGCGTTGTAACCCAGCCAACGGCACGGCTCGGGCTCCCAGGCCTTGAGCGCGTCCAAGCCCCCCTCGCGGATCACCCAGGGTTGGTGGATCAGCGGGGTATCACGATCCAGGATCAGGTCGGCCAAGGTGCGCCCGCCCAGGTTGGTCGCACCGACGCCCTCCCCGCCGTAACCGCCGGATACCGCGATGCCGGCGCGCCGATCGCACAGCATGTGCGGTCGGAACTGGCGCGACATCCCCAGGTTGCCGCCCCAGGAATGGGTGATCCGTACGTCCTTGAGCTGTGGGAAGAGTTCGCCGAACAAGTAGCGACGCAGTTGCACTTCGCTGTCGGTCAAATCGAAGTCATGGCGCAGCCTACCGGCGAACTGGTAACCACCCCGAGCACCGAATACCAGCCGGTTGTCGGCGGAGCGCTGGCCGTAGGTGACTTGGCGGCTGCTTTCGCCGAACGCCTGACCCTCGCTGAGACCGATCTGCTCCCAGGTGCTGGCCGGCAGTGGTTCGGTCGCGACGATCAAACTTTGCACCGGCAGTTGGTAGCGCCCCAGCGGGGGCAAGGTAGTAGCGTAGCCTTCCACCGCCGGCACCACCCACGTCGCCCGTACGCAGGCTTTATCGGTGCGCACGCTGCCGGACTGCCAGTGCGTGACTGGGCTGTTTTCATAGAGCGTTACCCCCATGCCTTCAACCACGCGCGCCAGGCCGCGCACCAGTTTGGCGGGTTGGATGGTTGCCACATGGGGGGCGTAGATCGCGCCGTAGGGTTTGGCGATACGCAGTTGCTCGGCCAGTCGTTCCGGGCTCAGCCAACGATAATCGGCTTCGCTAAGGCCCTGGGCGTAGAGTTTGTTCAGATAGCGGCGCAGGCTGATTTCCTGCTCGGGGTAGCGCGCGGCGCAATACAGCGCGCCGCCCTTGCGATAGTCGCAATCGATGCCCTCTCGGGCCAGTACCTGAGCCACTTCGTCCGGAATGCCATGCAGTAAATCAAATGAAGCACGGCGCTGTTCGGCAGACAGCCCGGCGAGCAGGCGGTCTTCGCCCAACAGGTTGCCCATCAACCAGCCGCCGTTGCGGCCCGAAGCACCGAAGCCGGCGGTTTGCGCTTCGATAAGGGCAATGTTCAGTTGCGGCGCCTGACGTTTAAGGTAATAAGCGGTCCACAACCCGGTATAGCCGGCGCCAATGATGGCCACATCCACATCCAGGTCGTGCTCCAGGCAGGGCCGCGCGATCAGCGGGTCGTCCAACTGATCCATCCACAAGCTGATGTTGCGCCATGCCGCCATGCCAGGTTTCCCTCTACCGCGTTTCGATAGACGGGATCCTAGAGCGCCGTATCAGGGGTTGTCTTGCGCGCGTGCACGCAGAGAAATTTGTTTGACGTAGGCCTTGGGCGACTGCCCCGTGTGCTGGCGAAATGCACTATAGAACGCCGACAACGAATTGAAACCGGCGGCGAATGCCAGTTCGTCGACCTTGATCGGCGCTGCCGCGGTATTCAGTGCGGCCAGCAGGTGCCGGAGCCGGGCCTGGTTGACGTAGCGGTAGAAGCTTTGCCCCAGCACCTGGTTGAGCAGGTAGGAAATCTGATTGCGGCTGTAGCCGCACTCCTTGGCAACGCGCTGCAGGTCCAGTTCCGGGTCCAGGTACGGTTGCCGGCTTTCGAAATACTGCTGCAGATCGTTGGCCATATGCCCCAATTGCTGAGGCGAAAGCCCCAGGCGGCTCACCGTGGGGCGCAGGGTTTGCGCGGGTTGTTCGTGCACCAGTGAGGCGTACTCATTGACGCGCCAGATCAACCCGTCACGCACGGTGATGGCCTCGCTGGTGCGGAACGACACCAACCCATGACCACCGCGCAAAGTAATACGGTATTGGATAAACGCAGTGTCGCCGTCAGCACGAATGCGATCGGTGTGTTCAATCGCCTCATCCGCCGCGCGTGGCATGCTCGCGCGCAGATACTCACGCAGCTCGGCATGCCGGATCACACGGTTCTGAAAGAAATCGTGGTACTGGATGTCCGGATGGTAGTAGGCCATAACCCCGTCCAGGTCGCGATGGCGCCAACATAGGTGGTGGCGCAGCACCAGCTCGCCAGTGGCGTGCGTGAGCTGGCTGTCGGAGTCGGGAGCAATGTCGGGCATGGGCGGCTCTGGCGGATAAAGCCTGGAGATTGACGAAATTCGCCACGCTGTTCAATGCGCGCAATCACTTCGGTCGCGTAATGGCACTATGCCAACTCCCCGACAGGAGATGACCCAGGTCAATCGAATCGAAAACAACCGCCGAACGGGCGGAAAAAAGTCACGTTGCGGTTGCGAACGAATGCTATTTTTAAGCTCTACACGCCTCGACCAGTGACGGTCCCGGCACCCTGCCGCGAGCTAAAGGAAGCGCTCAATGAACCAGGTGGGCAACATGAACAAAGTGACATTCCCCAACGCGTGCCAATTGATGCGCTGGCACTTTCACCCGATGGGTTTTGAAGGCAGCATGGATGCTCCCGGCAGTATGGTCGCCCGCCTGTTCGACCGTGCCAGTGGCGAGACTCTGATTGCCATTGCCGGCATTCCCTGCGCCACCGTGATGAACGCCGCCGATGTGGAGCGCATGATCGAGGCGGTGGAAATCGAACTGGCATCCTTTGTGCCGCCCTTATCGTTGCGGGCGTGATGTTGCTCGACATCGCTGAAGGCCGATCGCTCGGCCATCAGTGACGTTGATCGTCGAAAAACGCCTTCCTGCCATCCACCCGCTCCGACGCCCTGGGCATATTTACCGCCTGGCCCTCGGGCTTTTCCACGTACCAGTAGCAATGACTGACCGCGCGGGTGATCCCTACGTAGGCCAGGCGCAATACTTCCTCTTTCTGCGCGGTGTCATAGGGCTCGCTGTCGCCGTCCTGGCCCAGGCCGGCCATGCGGTACACCTGGTTCTTATAGGGCGAGCTGGTGACGTGCTGGCAATCGCCCAGCAGGAACACCGCGTCGGCTTGCAAGCCCTTGGCACTGTGATAGGTCAGTTGCTTGAGCCTGCGCGTAGCGGGAGGCAAGCTCGAATCCGCATTAACTGCAGACTGAATATGCTCTTGAATCAATAACTTATCGCTACCTTTTCGATACAGCATTAACACCGAATCGCCTTTCTGGTAATGCTCGACCAACTGCCGCCCCAGCGCGGCGTCGTCACGCTCCATCACCTTGACTGGCACCAATGCCTTTGGCGCACCGCTGGCCTTGGCCTTTTTGCCGGCGATTGCCGGCGCGGCGCGCACGATGTGTTCGGCGGCGTCGATGATGTGTTGATGGCTGCGGTAGTTTTCCCCGAGCATCACCCGCGTGGTTGCCGGTGATGGGAACTCTTTGTCGAAGGCCATGAAGTATTTCGGTGAACTGCCGCGCCAGCCATAAATCGACTGCCAGTCATCGCCCACGCACAGCAGCGAAGAATGCTGCGCGCCGCGCCCCACATGCATGGCCGGGCCACGGCTGCGGATCTCGCGCAGGCTGGCGCGGAGCCACGAGACGATCTGCGGCGAAACATCCTGGAACTCATCGATCATCAGGTGCGACATCGGCCGCAGCAACGGGTCGCTGAGCAGCTTGAGGTTTTCCGGGGTATTTTCGCCGAACAGCGAGAACATGCGGTTATAGGTCATGATCGGCGGCTTCTGGTCGAGCAAATGGTCTTCCAGGGCTTTCCAGAAAATGCTCAGGGCTTCGAAGAACAGGCGATCCGGATCATCCTTGGTGAAACTCATGCGGCCCACGGCGTCGGGAACGTCCAGCCCCAGGTTTTCGATGAAGCCGGCAGCCGTGACAAAACAATCGAGCAGCGGTGCCGATCCCAGCTCTCCTTTGACCTTGTACTCAAACCCAGGGCCGGCGCTGGCGTCGCCGGCCAGGCTACTGAGCAGGCGCTTTGAGTCCTGGTAATTATCAATCCAAATCAGCGGTTTACGGCAGAAAGCTTGAAACAGAGTTCGCTTAACCGCGCATTCGGCGCGCACCGACAGCTTCGCATTCGGCCGGCTGAGCCGCGGGTTTTCGCTTGAATCAAAACCCAATACCACCCACGCATCCAGCTCGGGAATATAGCCGTGGCAATGAAAGTGCGCGCCGTTGATCTGCACCGTGCGGCGATCGGGCTCGACGCCCTTGATCGGCCAGGCGCCGGCGCGAAACCACAAATCCTCGATCAGGTCACACAGCTCTTCGTCGCGCTGGGCCGCCAGCTCCGTCACCGCCACGCGCTTTTGCACGTCAGGGTGATCGCGCTCCAGCTCCTTGAGCTGCAACCCATGGCGCATCAACGGGGCGATCAGCTCGCGAAAACGTGGATGCTCGCCATACAGCCGGTGATAGCAGGCGTTGAGTTGCCGACGCTGGGCCTCGTTGATGCGCAGGTCGAAGGGGTTAGTGTCGGCCTCGTCGTCCAAGCCCGTATGCAGGTTCTCGAACGCTTGCAGGCGCTCGAAGCCCGGCAGGCTGCGGACCATCGGCAGGATGCGCGAGTGGAAGGTGCGTACCACCGCCTGGGCCGCTTTGATATCAAGCGGTTGCCCCCACAGACTCATGATTTCCACGAGCTTGTGGATGAAGTCCTTGCGCGATTCACGGGTAAACGTCACCACGGTGATGGAGCTGAGTTCAAAGCCCAGGTAATGGGTGAGCAGCAGAATGCGCAGCACCAGCGACGTGGATTTGCCCGCACCGGCACCGGCGATCACTGAGGTGGAAGGCGTATCGCTGAAGATCATCTTCCACTGCGCCGCGCTGGGCTGGGCATGCGCCGGCAGCAGGCGGGCCACGTCGGCCTTGATGCGTTTTTTCAGGTCAGCGGTCAACGGCAGGCGCCAGTCATCGAAGAGGTTGTCGTCAATGCCCGGAGCGCGGTGAGCATCGGTGCGAAAGTCGCGAATCAACAGGACCTGGCGCCCTTCCTCGAGTCCATCGGCCTTGCCTTCGCGGTAACCGTACTCGACGCCCGCTTCATGCCCGCTGCGAAACCCGTCGGCTTGCCCATGCAACCACGAGAACCGGTGCTGGGCGCGCAGACGGGTCAGGCCATGGCCAAACAGACGCGCCGCCAGGCGTTTCAGCCAGGGCATTTGGGCCAGGGGTAGCAGTTCAGGGGGCAGATCAGGCTGTTGTTGCGACACGCGGACTCCTGCGGTGGGCTGGGTTTTGAGCAGTGCACCATGGTCGCCGGAATCGCCGCACAGTGCCAGCCAATTGCTGTGCCGTCAGGCAGTTAGGCGATGAAATGAACGTTGCGTCGCAGCATTTCAATCGACTAAACCGATAGGAATAAGGCACTTTTTACGCTTTTTATCGATTATCCATATTGGGATCATGGGCCGCATCCACAGGAGACGATCATGCTTGAACTCAGACCTTTCAATGCCCTGGGTGGCGCCCACCACGGCTGGCTCGACGCTCATCACCATTTCTCATTCGCCGAATACCACGACCCCAAGCGCATGCATTGGGGCAACCTGCGGGTGTGGAACGACGACATCATCGCGCCCGGTACCGGATTCCCGCAGCACGCGCACCGCGACATGGAAATCATCACCTACGTGCGCGAGGGTGCCATCAGCCATGCCGACAACCTGGGCAATAAAGGCCGCACCGAGGCCGGCGATGTGCAGGTAATGAGCGCGGGCACCGGGATCGCCCACAGCGAATACAACCTGGAAGCTACCCCGACCAAGATTTTCCAGATCTGGATCATCCCGAATGAAGCCGGGCTGCCGCCTTCCTGGGGCGCCAAGCCGTTTCCCAAAGGGGGGCGTGAGGGTTTCGTGACCTTGGCCAGCGGTAAGGCGGGCGATAACCAAAGCCTGCGCATTCGTGCCGACGCCCGCCTGGTAGCGGCGAACCTGAAAGCCGGAGAAACCGCCGAGTACCGCCTGGAGCACGGGCGCCGTGCCTACCTGGTGCCGGCCACCGGGGTGATTGAGGTCAATGGTGTGCGTGCACACGCCCGTGACGGGGTGGCGATCGAGGATGAACAGGTGCTGCGGGTTACGGCGGTCGAGGACAGCGAAATCGTACTGGTCGATCTGGCTTGAGAACCGAGCCTCCGGTAACCATAGGGGCTTGCCACAGCAAGCCCCCTCCACAAGGGACGCGCACTGTTATTCGGCGATGGCGCCGTCCACCAGCACCTGGGCTTCTTCGACCAGTTGCTTGAGGTGGTCTTCACCCACAAAGCTTTCGGCGTAGATCTTGTAGATATCCTCCGTGCCCGATGGCCGTGCGGCAAACCAGCCGTTTTCGGTCATCACCTTCAAACCGCCGATCGCCTGGTTGTTGCCCGGCGCGTGGCTGAGGATTTGCTGGATGCGCTCCCCGGCCAGTTCGGTGGAGGTCACCTGTTCCGGCGACAGCTTACCCAGCAGCGCTTTCTGCGCTGGAGTGGCCCTGGCATCGACACGAATCGCGAACGGTTCGCCCAAGGCGTCGGTCAGGCCACGGTAGATCTGGCTCGGGTCCTGGCCTTTGCGCGAGGTCATTTCCGCCGCGAGCAATGCCGGGATCAAGCCGTCTTTGTCGGTGCTCCAGACCGTGCCGTCCTTGCGCAGGAACGACGCCCCGGCGCTTTCTTCCCCGCCAAAGCCCAGGGAGCCTTCGAACAGGCCGTCGGCAAACCATTTGAAGCCCACCGGCACTTCGTACAGGCGGCGACCGATACGCGCGGCCACGCGGTCGATCAGGCCACTGCTGACCACGGTCTTGCCTACGGCCGCATCGGCGCGCCAGCCGGGTCGGTTCTGGAACAGATAATCGATGGACACGGCCAGGTAGTTATTCGGCGCCAACAGGCCGCCGGACGGGGTGACGATGCCGTGGCGATCGTGGTCCGGGTCGCAGGCGAAGGCCACGTCGAAGCGTTCCTTGAGGCCGATCAAGCCTTGCATGGCGTAGCTGGAGGACGGGTCCATGCGAATCTGGCCGTCCCAGTCGACGCTCATGAAACGGAAGGTGGCGTCGACTTCGGTGTTCACCACCTCCAGATTCAAGCGGTAATGCTCGGCGATCGCCGACCAATAGCGCACCCCTGCTCCGCCCAGCGGATCGACGCCCAGACGCAGATCGGCGCTGCGAATGGCATCCATATCGATCACATTGACCAGGTCGGCCACGTAGCTGTTGAGGTAGTCATGGCGATGGGTGGTGTCAGCCTTGAGCGCCTGGGCGTGGCTGATGCGCTTGACGCCGGCGAGCCCGTTGGCCAACAGCTCGTTGGCCTTGGCCTCGATCCACTTGGTGACGTGGGTGTCCGCCGGGCCACCGTTGGGCGGGTTGTATTTGTAGCCGCCACTCTGCGGCGGGTTGTGGGACGGCGTGATCACGATGCCGTCAGCCAGGCCGCTGGTGCGACCGCGGTTGTAGCAGATGATGGCGTGGGAAATCGCCGGGGTCGGCGTGTATTCATCGCCTTCGGCCAGCATGACGTGCACGCCGTTGGCGGCCAGGACTTCCAGGGCACTCGCGCCGGCGGGAGTGGACAGCGCGTGGGTATCCAGGCCGACGAACAGCGGGCCATTGATACCCTGGGCTTCGCGGTACAGGCAGATGGCCTGGCTGATCGCAAGCACGTGCCACTCGTTGAAGCTCAGTTCAAACGAGTTACCACGGTGCCCGGAGGTGCCGAACGCGACGCGCTGGGTGGAGATTGCTGCATCAGGCTGGCCGGTGTAATAGGCCGTGACCAGTCGCGGGATATCCACCAGCAACTGCGCCGGCGCCGGTTTGCCCGCAAAAGGACTGATTGTCATGCATAAACCTCGGATAGAAGAATTCGGAAAAAATGCCAGTTTACTGAGAGTTGGACTACTGCGCGACGGGATCGATCCTACAGCAGCAATAGAAATTTCAACCAGTCTTCGCTTGGCGCAGGGCTTCGCTCAGGGCTATCAACGCGATGTCCAGATTGGGCTGACCGGGGAAGGTATGGCTTAAGCGCAGATGCTGGTGATGCAACCCGCTGACGCTGAACAGTTCGCCGGGGGCAATGACGACCTGTCGCACCAGCATTTGCTGGAACACTTTGCGCATGTCCACCGCTCGCGTGGACGCCAGCCAGAACGTGGCGCCGGCCCTGGGCATTTGATATGTCACCTGCCCGCCCAAGTGCTGCGTCAGGCGTTGGCTCATCTGCAGGGCTTGTGCGCGCAGGTGTTCGCGCAGGGCCACCAGGTGCTGGTCGATACGGCCGCTGTGGTACAGCCGCGCAATGGCGCGCTGGCGGATCGACGATAAGCGGAACGAACGCAGCAGGAACTGGCGCTGCAATTCGCGACCCATGCGCCGGCTCAACAGATAGCCATAGGGGGCTTCCGAGCCGAGGGTTTTCTCGAACGAGGAAAATACGATCAGCCGCTCCGGGTTGACCAGATCGCGCAACGGAGCAGGTGCTGCATCGAGACTTAACTCGCCCAGGCTGTCGTTCTCCAGCAGCCAGCAGCCGTATTGGTTCAGTCGCTGCGCAACATCCAGGCGATCTTCCACCGGCATCGCCACGCCCGAAGGCAGGCTGACCGTGGACGACAGCATTACCAGGTGCACCGGCTCTTCGCGCAACAGTCGCTCAAGCGCCGCGCTGTCAAGGCGCCCTTGCGCGGTCCAGGGCAGCTCGATGACACGCACCCCCGCGCCTTGCAGCAGGCGCAGGATCAGCCAGTCACACGGCGATTCGACCACCACGGCGGTGCCTCTGAGGCCCAGCACTTCGATCAGGATATCCAGCACCCCGCGCACATCGGCGCCGATATAGACATCATCGGCGTGCCAGCAATGGGTGGGCGATGAGGTGTAGCGTGCCGCCAGCGCCGCGCGCAGTTCCCAGACACCGCAAGGCTGCGACCAGGGCTGCAGATGACCAGGGTACTGGCGCACCAGTTCGCGCTCCAGACGCAGCAAGGTGGCATCCAGAGCACCCAGCAAAGCCGGCTCATCGCCGCTCAGCACCAGCATGTCCGGACGCCGGGCGGCGGCGTACAGCCGGTCGAGCAGGTCGCCACCCATCCAGGCCATGGGATTGGCCGACATCGGCCAGGCGTAATAGCCGGATTTGGCTACGGAGTAGACGCGTCCTTCCTTCTCCAGCAACGAGTAGGCGTACTGGATGGTCGAGATCGATACGTTCAGGCGCGCCGCCAGCTGCCGCAGCGACGGCAGTTTGACCCGCGTGTCGGTGCTGACTTCGTTAATCAGGTTGATCATGTAGCGATAGACCGCCTGGTACGCGAAGTCGGCCTGGCGCTCGCTGCGCAGGGTCATCGCCCGGACAGTTGAAAGGCCGGTATCGCGCCTTGCGCCATGGCTCGCGCGTTGCGCTGTCAGCCGTGGGCGTCGGTCAACGGCCGCTTACGGTACAGGTGCTGCAGCAAGGGCAGCGGTAAACCACTGGTGTCGCTGACCCATTGTTGCAGCATCTCGGCGCAGGGCTTGCCCTGCAGCGCCTTGTGCAGCTCGGGCAGTGCGACCAGCATGCCTGGATGGCATTGGCGCAGATACCCTTCCAACCGTTGTCCGTGATGGATAAACGGCGAAAATAACAGGCAGATCAGCTGGGTTTCATCCAGCCCGAAGAATTGCTGGGCAAAGGTGCTCGACAGCACGCGCCCTTCGCTGGAGCCTGCCTCGGCGAGCAATTGCTCGGGCATGTGCAGACGCTGCATGTATTGGGTGGCCTGCTGGATAAACCCGTCGACGCCGTCTTCATAGCGCAGGTCGCGCAGGCACTCGGCCTGCAGGCCGCGCAAATGTGCCATCAGCAGCGGGTTGGAATAGCTGGGATGACTGAAATGAAAACCCAACGGATCGGGGGTGTAGGCCATGAATTCAGTCAGCAGCGTGCTCGACTCCAGGTCGACATCCTTGAGCAGGTCGGCGATACCGATATAGGCCAGGTGCCTGTGCCCCGGCGGGTTGGGGTTCTCGTGCACCACATAGTGATCGCCGTACACGTCGCGATAATAGCCGGCGCTCCACTCGTCCATGCGCGCGAACAACTCGTTGAGCGAGCGCGCGCGGGCTTTGGGCATGGCCACCCCTGCCCCTTCTGCGGTTTTTTTCAGCCAGGCGAGAAACTGGCTTTGCTTGCGCGGTGAGTCGCCGCTGACCACCGCGTGCACGCCGCCGCCCCACGTGGTAGCGCGCAGGTAAAAATCACCGAGGGCCAGATAGGTGTCATTGCACAAGGTTGCGCGGCAATCGCCGGAGCTCAAGTGCCCCACCATCAACATGTTGCGCTGGCTGACCGCACGGCCCAGGGCTGACGCCGGGCGCAGGTGATTGAAGGGCTGGACTTCCTGGCTTTCCACCATCAGCAATTCGACACGCGGGTCGTCGTGGAGAAACAGACGGCTGTAGCCCTGATTGAGGGTTTCCAGCTGGCCCTCGGTCATTCCAGCATGGCGCAACGTCGCGACCCGCAACTGAAAGGTGCGCGGCGCGCGGCCGGCAATGGTCAGCTGGGCGGCACGTAACAGTGCCAGGGTGTAACTGCTGACTTCACCCCCTCCATGGGCCACCAACACTTTGTAGTCACCGACCTGCTCCATGCCTCCGGCGGCCACGACAATGCGCTGGACCAATAACTGAAGTGCCGTCCTGCCCGAGCGCGTAAAGTGCCCGATCAATCGTTGCAGAACTTGCTGATAAACATGATTCATAGCCTGTTCGTGAATAGTGCTCATAGTTCTACTACCTGAGTTGAAATATCAGTTTCAAGCAACTGCCGACAGTGTGTGCTTGACCCTCTGCGCGTGTAGGAAATTCGCACTTCGCGCCGTACGCCGATGAATAGACACTAGCACCGCGCGACAAAATGACAGGACTCACCCAGCGCAATTAACGCTGTTCCACACGCTTGCAAGCTTATGAAATCAGTGGAAAAACCACCTGGCCGCGCTCGTCTTAGGAAGACTCTGACAATGTCCTACGCATGTTTAACCGAACATTTAAAGAAGCGTCCGACAAACAAGTCAAAGCAACTTGATCCCGCAGCGGCCTGAGACTTTTGATCAAAACTCGCGTGTGCAAAAGTCACGTCCAATAACACGCACCTAGTTTCTGCCACCCTCGTTTGTCGCTTCATGAATTCAATCATTGCTCAATCCTTGAGATGCATTTGAAGTCGCAATTATCAGTGCTTGAACAATGATTAATAGATACAGAAGCTGGGCGAAAACCAGTGCAGATAGCCTACAAACAGCGAGTCGACCGCGCAGATACGACAACGCCGCGCTGGAAATCAGCGCGGCGTCGGGGGGCAAGGGCAGGAATCAGGGGCTGAAGCGCTATTGCGGTCACTTCAGGAGAGGCACGGGTTAAGCCCTCACAAATGGCACATTTGCCCCATGCGCCGTTGGCCAGTGCCAGCCGTTTACGAATCTTCCTACGCGCTAAACAGCTTCAACCTGCAGCGCCACACGTTCACGGCACGGGCATTCGTCCATATAGCGGTGCGCTTCCACAAATTGATCGAACGCGAACACCGTGGTTTTCAGCGGTACCAGCACGCGGTCGGCGGTCAACTGATTGATATCACGCAGGGCACGCTGCAGGGCAATGTGGTCCTGGGTAATCCCGAGTTCCGGCTTACCGGTGAAATTACCGATGCAGTGCACAAAGAACTGAATGTTCTTCTGAAACGCCGCACAGGCCGGGAACGGCGTCTGATTGCCCCCCTGCAGGCCATACAGAACCAGGCTGCCGCGCGGTGCCAGCACATCGCCGAGCAACGACATCTGCGGACCACCCAGGCCATCGAACACTACGTCTACGCCGCGATTGTCGGTGAACTTGTTGATCTGCATGAGCAAATCCTGCTCTTCGGTGACGATCACCTTCTCCGCGCCAAGGGACAGCAGGTACTCGCGTTCCGCGCTGTCCTTGGTCGCGGCGATTACCCGCACACCCAGCGCCTTGCCCAGTTGTACGAAGGACGGTCCGGCACAGTGGCTGGCATCGGTCACCAAGGCGAATTGGCCAGGCTTGACCCGTGCCAGATCCACGTAGGCAAAGTAGGCAATCAACAGCGGCGTGTAGTGCACGCTGGCCTGGACCGGGTTCAAGACGTCCGGATAGCGGGTCAAGGCCGAACGGGGCAGGACGATCATTTCGCCATACACCGGATAATCGTTGGGGCTCTCGGCCGGAAAACTGGCAACCTTGTCGCCCACCGCCAAGTCATCCACGCCTTCGCCGACGGCGACAACCACCCCCGCCATCTCGTGACCGAGGCCGGAGGGCAAGCGTGCGTGGGAAGACGCCAGGTTCTGGCGCCACAAAATGTCATACCAACTGATCCCGATCGCTTCGACACGCACCTGCACTTCGCCCGGTGCGGGCAGCGCGGCCGCATGCTCTTCGCATTTGAGCACCTCGGCCGGACCAAACTTGTGAAAACGAATCGTGCGGGACATCGCAAACCTCGCCAAATTAACCTCTAATGCCATGAACTCTATCTGGGCTTTCCAGGCAAGGCCATTGGTCACCATTAATAGTCGACATGCCTGTCATTGATTCCGCGTCTGATGAATAGACCTTAAGTATCGTAGGAAAACTCAATTAGCCGGTGCAGAGTACCAGCCTTTCCCCGTAAGATTCATGCCGGTCATGCTTCCAGACGCAACCCAAGGGCTTGCCTATGACTGATCTCGTCAAGTTTGCTGACTCTGCCAGGACACAAGATGAACCGTAACGACCTGCGTCGTGTCGACCTGAACCTCTTGATCGTATTCGAAACCTTGATGCATGAGCGCAGTGTGACCCGCGCCGCCGAGAAATTGTTCCTCGGCCAGCCGGCCATCAGCGCGGCATTGTCGCGCCTGCGCAGTTTGTTCGACGACCCACTGTTCGTGCGCACCGGGCGCAGCATGGAACCGTCCGCCCGCGCGGTGGAAATCTTCGCCCTGCTCTCCCCGGCCCTGGACTCGATTTCCACCGCGGTCAGCCGCGCCGCCGAGTTCGACCCGGCCACCAGCACTGCGGTGTTCCGTATCGGCCTGTCCGACGACGTCGAATTCGCCCTGCTGCCGCAACTGCTCAAACGCCTGCGCGCCGAAGCTCCCGGGATCGTACTGGTGGTGCGCCGCGTCAACTACATCCTGATGCCCGGCCTGCTGGCCTCCGGCGAAATCTCCATCGGCGTGAGCTACACCGCTGACCTGCCGGCCAACGCCAAGCGCAAAGTGCTGCGCCGCAGTCTGCCCAAACTGTTGCGCGCCGACAGTGTGCCCGGCTCCCTGAGCCTCGACGACTTCTGCGCCCGCCCCCACGCGCTCGTATCCTTCGCCGGCGACCTGAGCGGCTTTATCGATGAAGAGCTGGAAAAACTCGGTCGCAAGCGTCACGTCGTACTCGCCGTGCCGCAATTCAACGGCCTGGGCACCTTGCTCGCCGGCACCGACATCCTCGCCACCGTGCCGGACTACGCGGCCGAGGCGCTGACCTCTGCCGGTGGGCTGCGCGCGGAAGACCCGCCGTTGCCGGTGCGCAGTTTTGAACTGCACATGGCGTGGCGCGGTTCGCAGGATAACGATCCGGGTGAACGGTGGTTACGGTCGCGGATACAGATGTTTTTTGGGGATCCCGATAGCCTGTAATGGAATTCCACTAAATTCTATAAAACCGTTTTATAACAACAAGTTATTGGTTGTTTAAGTCCATAGCCGTCTGTCTAAATCCAATGGATTCCACGACTCATGGGGGCATAATTGGGGGCAAATTTCGGTTCCTTAAAAAGGATGCCCCCACCGATGCCCCCAGATAATGCGGTTGTTTTCAAACGAAAACTCAGCGATGCCTTGATCCGCTCACTGACCGAACCTGGCAAACACGCCGATGGCGAAGTTCCTGGCCTCTACTTGGAGGTGAGGGCGTCGAGTAAGGTCGGCAAATCCCCTTCCAAGGTTTGGCGATTGAAGTATCGGCTGCATGGGAAGGAAAACCGCTTCTCCATCGGCGCTTACCCCGACATTAGCCTCAAGGAGGCGCGCGACATTGCCCGCGGCGCACGCCGCGACGTGGCTAACCACACCGCTCCGCTCAAGGCCAAGACCGCCAAAATCGAGGCACAGTTGCTCAATGAAGAGCGCACCTTCGCTTACGTGGCCGAGCAATGGTTGGCATTCAAGTCTGCCGAACTGGTGACAAAATCCATCTCGGGCTTTACCGGAGCGCTGAACAACCACATCTTGCCTGCCATTGGCAAAAAACCGATCAGCGAGATCAAGTTGGAGCACATCACTACGATCATCACTGAGTTGCGCCGCCAGCGCACCATGGCCATGGCCCAGCGCGTGCGCACCATCATACGTGCCGTTCTGGGTTTTGCCGAAGGTCGCGGCTGGGTGGAGCGCAACGTGGCGCTCAGCAACATTGAGGAGTTGAAGATTCGCCACATCGTGACCAGCAACCCGGCGATCGAAAGGCCATCCGACCTGGGCAGGTTTCTTCTACGCCTTGATGACTGCAACGACGGCAGCGTTGCCACCGCAATGCGCCTGCTGGTCATGTTGCCGGTCCGCCCAGGCGAACTGGTGCAGATGCGCTGGGAAGATGTCGACTTGGTGGGCGCCGATTGGCGTTATGTGGTGAGCAAGACCAAGCATCTGGACAAGAGCAAACACATCGTGCCGTTGCCTGAACAAGCCTTGGTTCTGTTACGCGAGCTACATAAAACCCGCGTGGTGGATGAAGAAGGCAAAGGCTGGGTGTTCGTCTCGCCGGTCTATCCGGGACGTCCCATAAACCCGACCTCCATGCTCAAGTCCTTTCAGCGTATTTGGCCGGAGTACAACATCACTGCTCACGGCTTTCGCGCGACCTACCGGACCATAGCCCACGAGCATTTGGGTATAGATCCTATCGTGCTTGAACTGTCTTTATCTCACCGAATGCCGGGTGCGCTCGGGGCAGTGTATGCAAGGGCTCAATTGCTGGCGCAACGCCGAGAGGCTGCCCAACAATGGGCAAACTACCTAGATCAGTTGCGTCAAAACGCGGCGCGAATAACCACAGATTGAGGATACAGCGAATACAAATCAGGAGATTGGAGCGGGAAACGAGACTCGCATCTGGCGTCCGACCTATTGAAATCCAAGGGGTTTCCTTTCTTGCCGAAGCAGGAAAAGACTCAATTCTGGACTTGTTTTTGAGGTGTATCAAGGGCCAAAAGGGAGTGATTCCGAGAACGACCACTAAGTCCCACTACGAGCCATTTTGAACAGACACTAGAGACGACTAAAAAGCCCTGCCGTGGATTTTTTATCAAAACCCTGCGCCAAGTTACTTATGTCCACATCTCGCAACTTACCGGCCAGGAAACACACCCTCAGCCACGACGTCGCACGCTGCAAGAAATGGATAATCTGCCTCCTCTCTCGACCTGAACCCTCGGCTGTATCTGCAACCCAAATTCTCGACATTCGTAATTGCTTCTCGCCGCCCCTCGCATTTTGATTCAACGTAACTGAAACCATGTAGTTTTCAGCTGCGTGTACTTATCAAAGGAATGCAGCGACAGATCGCGGCCGAACCCCGATTGCTTACCACCACCAAATGGAACCGAGACATCCAACGCGTCGATGGTGTTTACAGACACCGTACCGGCATTCAGAGCGCGCGCCACACGATGGGCACGATTGAGGTCATCGCTCCATACCGAGGCCGCCAGGCCGTAGATGCTGTCATTGGCTTGCTGCACCGCCTCTTCTTCCGTGTCAAAAGCACTGATCGCCAGGACCGGACCAAACACTTCCTCCCGAGAAATACGCATGTTGCCGGTCACATTGCCAAAAATAGTCGGCTGAATGAAATTTGAAGCGCCATTGATGATCAACTGCTCACCACCCGACACAAGCGTGGCTCCTTCAGCGCGCGCCTGACCGATGGCCTTCATGATGCGAGCGGTTTGCTCACTGTCGACAATAGCGCCAGCAGCACTGCCGGGGTCCAGGGGATCACCGGGCATCCAGGCGCGTGATTTATTGACCAGACGCTCGACAAATTCGTCGTGAATTGAGCGCTGCACGTACAGACGGGAGTTGGCCGAACACACCTCGCCCTGGTTGAAGAAAATGCCAAAGGCGGCCTTCTCCGCAGCCAGGTCCAGATCCTGGCAGTCGTCGAACACCAGGTTCGGGCTCTTGCCGCCACACTCCAGCCACACCTGTTTGAGGTTGGACTGAGCCGAGTACTGCATGAAGTACTTGCCAACCTGAGTGGAGCCGGTGAACACCAGGCAATCCACGTCGGGATGCAATCCCAAGGCCTTGCCGGCGCTTTCGCCCAGGCCAGGCACCACATTCAGCACGCCTTCCGGGATACCGGCTTCCAGGGCCAGTTGGGCCAGGCGCAAGGCCGAGAACGGTGATTGCTCAGCCGGCTTGAGCACCACGCTGTTGCCGGCTGCCAGCGCAGGCGCCAACTTCCAGGCCGCCATATCCAGTGGGAAATTCCACGGCACCACCGCAGCAATCACCCCCAAGGCCTCACGGGTGATGGTGGCCAACGCGTTGCGGGCGGTGGGCGCGACTTGATCGTAAACCTTGTCGAGGGCTTCGCCGTACCAGGCGAAAACATGCGCGGCGCCGGGGACATCCACGTTGTAGGCGTCCATCACCGGCTTGCCCATGCTCAGCGAATCGAGCAAGGCCAGCTCTTCGCGGTGAGTCATCAGCAATTCGGCGAGCTTGATCAGGATTTTCTTGCGCTCCCCAGGGGCCATACGCCGCCAGGTGCCGGTCTCAAAGGCGCGGCGAGCGGAGCGCACGGCCAGATTGACCTCCTCGCTACCGCACGCGGCGACACGCGCAAGCAGCTGGTTGGTCGCGGGGTTGGTGGCATCGAAGGTCGCCCCGGACACCGAGGCCACTGCCTTCCCGTCGATCTGGGCTTTGTCGATGAACATTTGGCGGGCAACGCGCTGTTGCCAGTAGTTAAGGTCAAGCATGGTGTACTCCGAAATAGATGACGTGTTTCATTCCGCGATTTGCAATTCCGGCATCTTCAGTCGGAACCCACGCGTGACACCCAGCAAACAAACGAGCCCCAACCCCATCCAGCACAAGCCGATCGTGAAGGACATGCCGGACAGGCTGGTCCACAGCCAAATGGTGCTGAGGAAGCCCAGGGACGGCAGCGCTGCATACATCAGGTAGTTGCGCGAGCCACGCAGCTTCTGATCGACCATGTAGTGTTTGATCACCGCCAGGTTCACCGCCGAGAAGGCGAACAGTGCACCGAAGCTGATCATGTTGGCGACGGTGTCCAGGGTGATGAACAGGGCTATAAGCGAGAACAGGCTGACCAGCATGATCGCGGAGGCCGGTACGCGTTTTTTCGAGACCAGCTTGCCAAGCACGCGAGGCAGTGCGCCGTCGCGCCCCATGGCGAACAACACACGCGAGACACTGGCCTGGGAGACCATCGCCGAGGCGAAACACCCCGCCACATAGGTTGCGGTGAATCCGGTCACCAACAGTTCGCCACCGACACGACGCATCACGTCAACGGACGCCGAATCGGGGTCAGCGAAGCTGCCCCATTCCGGGAAAACCAATTGGGCAAAATACGAAACGACAAGAAACAACAGCCCGCCCAATAGCGACACCACCATGATGGCGAGCGGGATCGTACGACGCGGGTTGGGCGTTTCCTCGGCCATGGTCGACACCGCATCAAAACCGAGAAAGGACAGGCTGAGTATCGCGGCGCCGGTCATGATCAACGGCATGCTGAAGCCTTCATGGTGGAACGGGGCAAGCAGCGAAACCGGTTCGGATTGCCCACTCAGGTTGTGAATCGACAACACCACAAACACCACAATGAACACCAGTTGGGCAACAATCAGCACCCAGTTGACCCGGGTGATGGACTCGATACCGACCAGGTTAAGCACCGTCACCAAGGCGATGGAGCCGAGCACCCACACGGCGGTGGGCACGCCAGGAAAGTACTCCGACATGTAAATGCCGATCAGCAAATAACTGAGCAGCGGCAAGAAGATGTAATCCAGCAACAAGGTCCATCCGGCGATGAAGCCGAAATACGCGCCAAAGGCCTTGCGCGTGTAGGTATAGACCGACCCTGAATAAGGATGCGCCTGGACCATGCGGCCATAACTGTAGGCGGTCAGTAGCATGGCCGCCAGGGTCAGCAGGTAGGCCGTGGGCAGATGACCCTTGGTCATCTGGGTGACCAGCCCATAGGTGGTAAACACCGCCAGCGGGACCATATACGCGAGGCCGAAGAGCACCAGCCCGACCAGTCCCAGAGGTTGTCGGAACCTGCGCGAAGAAGTGGCTTTGGAGGAAGCGTGATGGGAGGGAGTGTCGGCCACATTTTTTATTGTATTCATTGCTGACTCCTGGAAATTGGAATGCAGGGCGCCGCGGCATTCGATGAGATCGATGCCGTTTTCCGTTTTAGAGTGAATTGCCCATGCGCACGCAGGGCGATGTAGCGATTTCGTCCACCCCCTCAACCTGAGAGGGTGAACAGCTCACTTCACAGCTTTCCCGCGATCCGTGCGGTGCGATCGACCGCGATGCGGGTCTTTTCCACCAGCTCGTCCAGCTCCGAGCGCGTTGCCACCAGGGCCGGCGCCATGATCATGCGGCCGAGGGTTGAGCGAATGATCACGCCTTCTTCAAAACCAAATGTGCGGCACTGCCAGGCGAGATCGTTTTCATTGTCGAAGCGTTTGCGCGTAGCTTTGTCCTCGGCGAACTGCAAGGCTGCGAGCAGGCCCGTACCCTGAATCTCGCCGATCATTGGATGGTTGCCGAACACTTCGCGCAGGATTTTCTGCAAGTATGGCCCGGTGTCTTCCTTCACCTGGCGCACGATACCTTCATCGCGCAGGGCCTGGAGATTGGCCAGCGCCACCGCCGCCGCGACTGGGTGCCCGGAATAGGTCAGGCCGTGGGCGAACACTCCGCCTCGCTCCACCAGTGCATCCGCGATGCGCTTGCTCAGCACTAGGCCGCCCATGGGTATGTAGCCGGAGGTCAGGCCTTTGGCGATTGACAGCGTGTCGGGCTCGAAACCGAAGTACTCGTGGGCAAACCACTCGCCCGTGCGGCCAAAACCACCAATTACCTCATCCGCGCATAGCAGCACATTGTATTGACGGCAGATGCGCTGGACTTCGGGCCAGTAGCTTTCCGGCGGGAAAATCATCCCGCCAGCGCCCTGGAACGGTTCGGCGATAAAGCCCGCGACGTTTTCAGCGCCCAGTTCGAGGATTTTTTCCTCCAGTTGCAGCGCACAACGACGGCCGAACTCAGCCGGGGTCAGTTCGCCGCCCTGGGCGTACCAGTAGGGTTCATCGATATGTGCAACGTCCGGAATCAGCCCACCCATTTCGTGCATAAACTTCATTCCGCCCAGCGCAGAAGCCGCCAGGGTGGAGCCGTGATAACCGTTCCAACGGCCGATCATGATCTTTTTCTGTGGTTGACCGACCACTTGCCAATAGCGGCGTACAGTTCGGATCAACACCTCGTTGGCTTCGGAGCCGGAGTTGGTGTAGATCACGTGGCTGTAGTGGCCCGGCAGCAGACTGAACAGCAACTCGGACAGCTCGATCACCGCCGGGTGGGTGGTGTGAAAAAACATGTTGTAGTACGCCAACTGGTCCATTTGCGCGGCGGCAGCAGCGGTCAGATCCTTGCGACCATAACCGAGCTGGGTGCACCACAGGCCCGACATGCCATCCAGGTAGCGCTTGCCTTCGCTGTCCCATAGATACAGACCTTCACCACGGACCATGACGCGCGGGCCTTCGGCATTCAGTGCCTTTTGATCCAGAAACGCGTGGATATGGTGGGCCGCGTCGGACTTCTGATAGTCCTGAGTCTGGCGTTTCGGTTCGAAGGGTAAGTTCATGGCTTTTCTCTCTTGTTAGTAGTCGCGCAAGGGGTCGCAGATCCGCTCAGCGGATCTTGTTCATGTAACTTTCAAGGGGGTCTTTGCTCAGCACGCCCTGGGCTTCGGCCAACGAATCAATGAACAGCGAAAACAGTTCTGATTGCGCGCCGATATCGAGCTTGCTGTAGATGTGTTTACGGTGGGACTTGATGGTGTCTTCCGAGACGCCCAGCCGTTCGGCCAGCGAGCGGGTGGAGTGGCCACGCAGGATCAGCTGGGCGATCCGGCATTCGCGCTCGGTCAGGATCGACGAGCCAAAGTTGTTCAGCGCCGAGTGGATGCGCTGTTCCAGCAGGTTTTCAAAGCGCGCACCCCGCGCATCCAAACCGACAAAATGCTTGCCGAGCACCGCCAGCACCCAGGGCGCAATCCGCTTGAATTGTTGGGTGGTGGCCGCGTCCAGCTTCTGCGTAAACGCCAGTGACACTGACAGGCTCAACCCGCTGCCCGACTGCAGGATGTAATTCAGTTCATCTTCCAGGTGCGAATGCCGGTAGAACGACTGGAAGTATTCGCTGAGTTCGAAGTGATCAGGAGCGACATCCGCAAGGTCGTAACACCCCGAACCAACCCCCTCTACGCACGCGCCATAAAACGGATCGAGCAAGTAGAAGCCAGACAGGTACTGACGCACATTGCCCTGGGGCAACCAAGGCCCTTCCAACTCGAACAATGCGCTGGGCATGCCGCCGTGGGGATACAGGTACAGCGTCGTGGCCTGGATTGGCCAGATACAACCGAGAGCCTCGAACAAGGTGGCGGCGAAGCTCGCTTGACCGATGCTCTCGGTGACCTGGGCCATCTGTTCGAACCATTGCGCAGAAGAAAGCTGGTCGTTTTCCACTTCAAAGACTCGTTGAAAGAACGGTAATGATCGTCCCACAGCCGGGAAGTCACCGAAATCACCCTATAGGGTGAGCTTGCATCCGAAATTTATGCTCACTTCCTAACTTAATAATATTTTATTTATAACCCCCCTCCCCCTAGCCTGAAGTCATGCCCGAGCTGAATCCAACTGCATTACGCAAGGATAAAAACATGACTGAAGCAATAACAAAAACAGACACGCTGGTGGTAGGCGCCGGTCAAGCTGGCGTGGCCATGAGCGAGCATCTGAGCAAGCAAGGCGTGCCCCACCTGGTGCTGGAGCGCAGCCGCATTGCCGAGCGCTGGCGCACGGGGCGTTGGGATTCACTGGTGGCCAACGGGCCAGCCTGGCATGACCGGTTTCCAGGCCTGGCATTCGATGATGTCGCCCCGGATGGCTTCGCGCCGAAAGAACGCGTAGCGGATTACTTTGAGGCTTATGCACGCCAGTTCAATGCGCCGATCCGCACCGGCGTGGACGTAACCTCCGTTGTACGCAATGTCGGCCGCCCCGGTTTCACCGTGCACACCAGCGACGGCGTGATCGAAGCCAACCGCGTGGTGGCGGCGACCGGTCCGTTCCAGAAGCCAGTGATTCCGGCCATCGCGCCCAAAGACACGGCGCTGCACCAGATCCACTCCGCCGACTATCGCAACCCTTCTCAACTACCAGCGGGCGCCGTGCTGGTGGTGGGCGCAGGCTCTTCCGGTGTGCAGATCGCCGATGAGTTGCAACGCGCCGGCCGCCAGGTGTACCTCTCCGTCGGCGCCCATGACCGCCCGCCGCGCGCCTATCGCAACCGCGACTTCTGCTGGTGGCTAGGGGTGCTGGGCGAGTGGGACCAGGCAGCCATGAAACCTGGCCGTGAACACGTGACCATTGCGGTCAGCGGCGCACACGGCGGCAAGACCATCAACTTCCGCGAACTGGCCCAGCAAGGCATGACCCTGGTCGGCCTCACTCAAGCCTTCAACGGCAGCGTCGCAACCTTCCAACCTAACCTGGTGGAAAACCTGGCGCGTGGCGATGATAACTACCTGGCCCTGCTGGATGCGGCGGATGCCTACGTCGAGCGCAACGGCCTGGACTTGCCGCTGGAACCTGAAGCACGCCACGTGTTCCCCGATGCGGACTGCATCAAGCAGCCGATCCTGGAACTGGATCTGGCCAAGGCCGGCGTCACCTCGATTATCTGGGCCACCGGGTTTGCCGTGGATTACAGCTGGCTGAAGGTGGATGCATTCGACGCCGCCGGCAAACCGCAGCACCAGCGCGGTGTGAGCAGCGAAGCCGGGATCTACTTCCTCGGTTTGCCGTGGCAGTCACGCCGGGGCTCGTCGTTTATCTGGGGCGTGTGGCACGACGCCAAGTACGTGGCCGACCATATCGCCATCCAACGGCAATACCTCGAGTACCGCGAAGCCGCCCCGGTGGTTCGCCAATCCCCTGTCAGCGCCTGATCATTTTATTGCCGGAGTTTTTTTGATGCCTACTCACACTCGCATCCGCATGTTCAACACCAAGGAAACCTACCCCAACCAGAGCCTGGACAACGACCTGTGCCAGGCCGTGCGCGCCGGCAATACCGTGTATGTCCGCGGCCAGGTGGGCACCGATTTCGACGGTAACCTGATCGGCCTTGGCGACCCACGCGCCCAGGCCGAACAAGCCATGAAAAACGTCAAGCAACTGCTGGAAGAAGCCGGCAGCGACCTCAGCCATATCGTCAAGACCACCACCTACCTGATCGACCCGCGCTACCGCGAGCCGGTGTACCAGGAAGTCGGCAAATGGCTCAAGGGCGTGTTCCCAATTTCCACCGGGCTGGTGGTCTCGGCCCTGGGCCAGCCGCAATGGTTGATGGAAATTGATGTAATCGCCGTTATTCCCGAGTAAGGAGCCGCACATGACCTTTTCAATCGTCGGCCGTTGCGCCGACACCGGCCAACTGGGCATCGCCATCAGCTCATCGAGCATCGCCGTGGGTGCCCGTTGCCCGTGGCTGCGGCCCGGTGTGGGTGCGGTGTCGACCCAGAACATCACGCTGCCAGCCCTGGGCCCGGACGTGCTCGACCTGCTGGAACAAGGCCTGACGCCCGCCGACGCGATCGACAAGGCCCTGACCCGCAACGGCTACAGCCAGTACCGGCAACTGACGGCGATTGATCACCTGGGCCGTAGCGTGCATTTCAGCGGCAGCGAAACCCTCGGCACCCACAACGCCGTGTCGGGCGAACAGTGTGTGGCGGCGGGCAATATGCTTGCCGACCGTGAGGTGATCGAGGCGATGGTCGCGGCCTTCGAGCAAGGCGAAGGCCAGTTGGCAGACCGTCTGCTAGCAGCGATGCACGCCGCCATTGCCGCCGGCGGTGAAGCCGGCCCGGTGCATTCTGCCGCGCTGGTAGTAGTCGGCGAGCTGACCTGGCCGATCATCAACCTGCGGGTGGATTGGGCCGATCAAAACCCGATCGGCGAGCTGCAAACACTCTGGGACGCCTATCGCCCGCAAGTGCAGGACTACATCGACCGTGCGCTCGCGCCGGACCGCTCCCCCGGTTACGGTGTGGCCGGAGACGACCGATGAGCAGCAGCCGCAACCTGCTGCAAACGCTGGTGGGGTTTGATACCACCAGCCGCGAATCCAACCTGCACCTGATCGAGTATGTGCGTGAATACCTGGCCGGATTCGGCGTAGCCAGCGAGCTGGTCTACAACAGAGATCGCAGCAAGGCCAATCTGTTTGCCAGTGTTGGCCCGGTGGAATTGCCGGGCATCGTGCTGTCGGGGCATACCGATGTGGTGCCGGTGGACGGCCAGCCGTGGACCGTGCCGCCGTTTGAGTTGACCGAGCGTGACGGCAAGTTGTACGGGCGTGGCACGGCGGACATGAAGGGCTATATCGCCTGCATGTTGGCGCTGGTGCCGGCGTTGGTTGAGGCACCGTTGCGGGTGCCGGTGCACATCGCCCTGTCCTACGACGAGGAAGTGGGCTGCCTTGGCGTACGCTCGCTGCTCAAGGTGCTGGAGGAGCGGCCAGTGAAGCCGATGCTGTGCATCATCGGCGAACCGACCGAACTCAAGCCGGTGCTTGGCCACAAGGGCAAGTTGGCCATGCGCTGTGACGTGCATGGCGAAGCCTGCCATTCGGCGTACGCGCCGTCTGGCGTGAATGCCATCGAACATGCGGCCGAGTTGATCGGTGAGCTGGGGCGCATCGGCCAGCGCTTACGGCAGACGCAGGATGCGCGGTTTGATCCGCCGTTCAGCACCGTGCAGACCGGCGTGATCAGCGGTGGCAAGGTATTGAACATCGTGCCGGCAGATTGTCGGTTTGATTTTGAGGTGCGGGCGTTGCCATCCCAGGACCCGAGCAAGGTGGCTGACGAACTGAAGGCTTACGCCGAGCAACAGGTGCTGCCGCGTATGCAGGCAGTGAGTGCGCAGAGTGCGATTCACTTTACCAAGTTGTCGGCCTACCCAGGCTTAGTCACTGACGAACGCAGCCAGGCCGCCGAGTTGATTGCGGCGTTTTCCGGTTCGCGGGACTTCGGCACGGTGGCGTTTGGGACTGAGGGTGGGTTGTTTGATGCGGTGGGCATTCCTACGGTGGTGTGCGGGCCGGGAAGCATGGACCAGGGGCATAAGCCGGATGAGTTTGTGAGGGTGGAGCAGTTGCTGGGGTGTGATGCGATGTTGTGGCGGATGCTTGAGGCGATTCGCGCGTGAACTGAAACAACACCAAACCTGTGGGAGCTGGCTTGCCTGCGATAGCGGTCTATCATCCAACGCCTTTGGCAACTGACCCACCGCCATCGCGGGCAAGCCCGCTCCCACAGTGGAACTCTGTTGCTTACCAGATTGCATTTCAGGTTCAACCGAGGATTCGCGCCAGCTCTTCGCGGCAGTAATCAACAAACAACTGCACCGGCTTGGTCAGCGGCGCCCGCCGTAGCCACACCGCCGACAAGCCAGACCCCGTGACGGTTTCCGCCAAGGGAATGCACACGACTTTCTGGCCGTCATAGGTGTACTCCGTGAACGGCTTGGTCACCAATATCGAAAACCCAAACCCCCTGCCCACCATTCCTCGCACCATCTCGATCGACGGCGAGCTGAACACAATATTCGGCGTCAGCCCACGCTCTTCAAAGATGCTCACGAAGTAAGTCCGACTCGGCAGCACGTCCAGCAAAATCATCGGCTCCAGCACCAGGTCCACCAGCGACACCTTGGCCTGCTGCGCAAAACGGTGATCCGCCGGCAACAGCGCATACGGCTGCTGCGGCGGCATCAGCGGCGTGGTCTCGATGGTGCCGCCCAGGTCGTGCTCGAACAGCATGGCCACGTCGATACTGCCCGCCGTCAGCGCCTGCACCAACTCCTGCTGTTCGCCATCGCGAATGCGGATTTCAACCCCTGGCCAACGCGCCTTGAAGCCCGCGATCAAGCGCGGCAGATACAGCGGCGCGACGGTTTCAAAGCAGCCGATATCGATTTGCCCCGCCACCACGTCATTGTCCGCCAGGGCGTTCTGTTCGAACTCATGGGCCACCCGCAGCAGCTCAAGGGCCTTGCGGTAGAAGCGTGCGCCGCTGGGCGTCAGCGACACGCCCTGGGCGTGATGCCGAATAAACAGCTGCACGCCAAAGCTGTCTTCCAACTGCTTGATCGCCGTCGACACCGACGGCTGCGCGATGTACAGCTTGCGCGACGCCTCGGCGACGCTGCCGCACTCGGCCGTGGTGACGAAGTATCTGAGTTGGCGCAGGTTGTAGGCAGCCATCGAGGCCTCCGAAAATGCGGGAATTCGCCCCATGCCAGTGCGAAAAAACGCCGCTTTATTGATCCATTCAAGCCCATGCAACATACCGGAGCAAAAACCTGGGCGAGCTATATTTTTTAAGGTCTATAGCAAGAAACTTACTAATTTACCTCCCCGCCTCCATTGCAGATGATCACTCCAACAACAAAGCGTCGCCCACGCGCCGCACAGCGAAGTACGTCAATGTAGTGGTCAACTGATCCCGGACACTGCGTTAAGTTTTTCCTCGGCTACGGCGGGCGGTAGGCCGCCGTTGAATTGATGTGGCCTTTGCCAGTTGTACCTCTGCATCAAAAATCGACCGATATCCTGCTGTGCCAGCGAAGCGCTCATGTAACCCACGCTCGGCAGCCATTCCGTTTTCAAGCTGCGAAATAGTCGTTCCATTGGCGCATTGTCGTGGCAATTTCCGCGTCGGCTCATGCTCTGTTTGAACCGGTAACGCCACAGTCGCTGGCGGAAACTTCTGCTGCCGTATTGGCTGCCCTGATCACTGTGGAACAGCACATTTTGAGGGCGGCCACGCTGCTCGTAGGCCACGTCCAACGCCTTGATCACCAGGTCGGCATCAGGCTTTGACGAAAATGCCCAGCCCACTACGCGGCGAGCAAACAAATCGATCACCACTGCCACATAGTGCCAACGACCTTGGGCCCACACGTATGTGATGTCACCGCACCAGACCTCGTTCGGTGCCGATACGGTGAACTCGCGACCCAGCACGTTCGGGATATCCGGTCGTTCCACAGTCGCCTTTTTGTAAGCATGCGAGCCGGGCTGTTTGCTGATCAATTTCATCTCACTCATCAGCTTGCGCACCTTGTATCGTCCAATTTCGATCCCGTCTTCGCGCATCATGAACATGATGCTTCGGCTACCCGCAGCACTGCGGCTTTGGGTAAATAGCTCGTTCACTCGGCTGCGCAGAAACAACCGCTTAACGTCCGGAGATTGGCGCTTACGACAGTGCGCGTAGTAGCAGGAACGGGGGACTTCAAATACCGAGCACAACAGATCCACCGGCTCTTCGGCACGGAGTTGATCAATCAACGCGAACGCTCGTGCTCCTCGGCCATCAAGAGCGCGGTGGCCTTTTTTAGAATCGACTTTTCCCGTTCCAGGCGATTGATCCGAGCTTCCAGTTCCTGAATTTTTTGCTGCTCGGGCGTCAGCGCTTTGCTGGCCGGGGTAATACCGTTTCGCTCCTCTTGGAGCTGGCTAACCCATCGGCGCAGGGCCGACTCAACGAGCCCAAGCGAACGGGCTGCTTCGATATGGCTGTAGCCTTGGTCGAGCACCAGGCAGGCTGCCTCGCGCTTGAACTCGGGCGTAAACGTACGACGTTGCTTGGTCATCAGACACCTCTCCTATGGCGAGCATTCTCGCCTTAAATGGGTGTCCGGGTTTAGTAGACCACTACAACTACATTCTAATTCTCGAGCAGTTTGGCGAGAAAAAACTGCAGATGTTGCTGAGCTTGCTCAACGAATTCAGACAGCTCAAACCCTGAGCTACAGCAACTTGAGCGTAGGCACCAAGGATCGTTGGATAGCATGAGGGTGCCCGTCAGGCGGGCTCCGACATGAGCTTCGAGAGTCCCTAGCTGATTAAATACCTCAGCTTCATGCCTCTATAGTCAGGCGATATGATAGCCACCGGCGCATAGCAAGATCTGGCCGACTTGGAGCCAGACGATGAAGCTTGCAATCCATATGCAGGCTGTCATTAGCCCTCATGAAGGCGTTACTCGCTCAGCATCCGACCACCGTCACGTTGTCGATAAACCTGACGACAGACGCCGGACGTCTCTTTCGCCCATTCTATTAGCAGAACTGCCCCATTTCCGCTAAGGCAGCAATCGGCTAGGACGGAAAAATTAAAATGGGCTCAGAAAAACCCCATTCAATTTAAAAACAGCACCTTCTGCCACTGGTAATAGATACGTGTGCACCACCACTGGACACTAAGAATGATGAAGGGCCCAAACATCGTTGCAACGCCGGAACATTTTAACTTTAGTGCTTCGAAATGCCCTTACGCAACTACCGAAATAGAAAATGGGCACAGCCATTTCTCGGTAACTAAAAGGATTACGCCATGACCACAATCTCTTTGCTGCCTGAAGTCCAGGCATTTCTTGCGCGCCAACATGGCCACTACATTGATGGACGCGTGATCGAGGGGCAAGGTTCTCGAATCGCCGTTATCAACCCTGCCAGCGGACAGCAGATTGCGAGTATTGCCGATGCGACCAACGAAGATGTAGACGCCGCAGTTGCATCTAGTCGGGCTGCTTTCCGCGGAGCCTGGGCCCGCACGACACCTGCGGAACGCGGAAACATCCTGCTGCGCCTTGCAGAACTGTTTCAAAAACACCGCGAGGAGCTAGCCCAGATCGAGACCTTGCAGTCAGGCAAAACCATCCAGCTTTCGCGAGGCTTCGAGGTAGACCAAGCTATCGTTTTCTTACGGTTCTATGCAGGCGCCGCGACGCGCATCAATGGTGAGACCATCAGCCCCTCGCTGCCTTCGCTCAACGGCGAGTGCTACAGCGCGTTCACTCGGCGCGAACCCGTTGGTGTGGTGGCGGGTATTGTGCCGTGGAACTTTTCCATCGTAATTGCTGTGTGGAAATTTGCCTCGGCCCTCGTAACCGGTTGCACAAGCATCATCAAGCCCAGCGAATTTACACCGCTAACGATGCTACGAGTCGCCGAGCTCGCGACTGAGGCCGGTGCACCCGCTGGGGCGCTTAATGTGCTAAACGGCGCTGGCAGTGCCGGCCGTCTATTGATCGCACACCCAGATACTTCCAAGGTAAGTTTCACCGGATCGATCCCTACGGGTCTGGCAGTAGCCCATAGTGCAATCGACTCCAAACTCACCCGTAGCACACTGGAGCTAGGAGGCAAGAACTCTGTCGGTTTTCTCAAGGACGTGAGTGTAGACAAGACAGTATCCGGCATTCTTGAGGCAGGTTTCATACACCAAGGCCAGATCTGCGCGGCCGGGGAGCGCTTTTTCCTGCACCGTTCGCGTATCGATGAGGTTCTGGAAAAGGTGGCCAGCGCGCTGGCCGAATTAAAAATCGGCGACCCGCTCGACGAGACCACGCAGTTCGGGCCGCTCTCTAACAAGGTACATTTCGACAAGATCAATGGATTCTTCAAACAAGCACGTAGCGAAGGCAACGCAATCATCTACGGCGGCGAAGCGATTGATCGTCCCGGCTACTTCGTCAAGCCAACCGTCATCCGGGTGGACACAGCAAGGGCCAGTTTGCTCAACGAGGAAACCTTCGGACCAATTGGTACTTTCCTGGCCTATGACGACGAGGAGGAACTTCTTAACCTTTTCAATGATACGCCCTATGGACTCTCGGCCAGCTTGTGGACCAATGACCTGGGTAAAACGCTGAACTATGTACCACGCATTGAAGCCGGAATCGTATGGGTGAACATGCACACTTTCCTTGACCCCGCCGTCCCATTCGGCGGGATCAAATCGTCAGGTATCGGTCGTGAGTTTGGCTCGGCCTTTATCAATGATTACACCGAACTGAAATCCATCATCATTAGACATTAATACATACAGACCGGAGAGCTACGTCGTCGAGCAATATATCTGGGTCTAACTGCAAACAAACGGCCATCATGTTGCGAAATATTTGGTGGCTTACCTACGACGTGCAGGTGGTCAATCCCAGTTCAGCCCACTTTTGGACCTATTGGGAGACCTCAACTCCGAGGTTGAAGGGATTCAGGAGTATCTGCTCAACAATCTGGAGTTGAACCATAGCCTGACTTCATTGGCAGCTCGGGTACACAGGAGCCCACGCAATCTGTCGAGACTGTTCACCAAAGAGGCGGGGATGCCGCCGATGACATTTCTCACAGATGCGCGTATTGATGCGGCTCGCCGTTATCTTGATAACGACAGAACAATCAATTAAAGAAATCTCCCACGGTTGCGGCTTCGAGAATCCCAATGGCTTGCGCCGAGTTTTTATTAAGCGGCTGGCTATCAGCCCCGGTGAATACCGCTCTCGATTTCGGTCGAAAACCGTCAGTCCTATCCCAGAAGATGAGAAGCAGCCCGCCGGCTAGTAGGGGCTAGGTTCGAAATCCATCCACTAGCTGCTTGAGTCGTTTGGCTTGTCTTTCAAGACCGTCACAAGCTAGCAGGGTAGCCTGAAGGTTTTCCACCCCTTCCTGGTTGAGGGTTTTGATTTCGGTGATATCCACGTTCAATGAATCAATAACCGAAGTCTGCTCTTCAGTGGCAGTCGCCACCGACTGATTGATACCGTCAATTTCACCAATGCGCTGAGTGACACTGCCCAGTCGCTCACCGGCCTGGTTGGCGATAATCACGCCGTCCTTACTGTAGCGCTCACTTTCGCTCATGGTGAGTACCGCCTCGCGCGCGCCCAACTGCAGTTCGTCAATCATCGTATGGATTTCCTGAGCTGACGTTTGGGTGCGGTAAGCCAGGCTGCGAACTTCGTCTGCCACCACGGCAAAACCACGACCGGCCTCCCCCGCCCGTGCAGCTTCGATGGCGGCATTGAGTGCCAGCAGATTGGTCTGTTCAGAAATGCCCTTGATCACTTCAAGAATCCGACCGATATTCTCCGTCTTGCCATTCAGTGCCTCTATGTTGTTGCATGACATGCGGATCTTTTTTGATAGCTCGTCCATCGCGTTTATTGTTTGCGTCACTACCTGGCGGCCACCTTCCGCCTGAAGTCGGGCATCTGACGCCTGCTGGGAAGCATCACCTGCGTTACGCGCAATTTCCTGAGCCGCCGCTCCCAGCTCATTAATCGCTGCCGCGATACTGTTGGTGCGAATGACCTGCTCGTCCGAGTTTGCCATAGAAGAGCTGGAGGTCTGCACCACGCGCCTAGCCACTTCATTGACATGCTCGGTAGCAGAGGAAACCTCACGTATTGAGCGCTGGATACGCTCCACGAAAAGGTTAAAGTCACCGGCGAGCGCTCCGAACTCATCCTTTGAATGCACACTCAAGCGGCGGGTAAGGTCGCCCTCACCCTGAGCAATATCACGCATGGCTTTACCCATCAGCCTCAGGGGCTGCATCAATACGCGAATCAGTATGCCCAGCAGAAGCAGCGTGATCACCACGGCAATAACCATCGCCAAAATGGCAGATGCACGAAAATCACCAAGTGCCTTGTAAGCTTTGCTTTTGTCGATAGACAAACCGACATACCAGTTCACCGAAGGCAGTCCTTTGATCGGTGAGAACATCAGAATTTGAGGTTTTCCTTCCTGCTCAGTCTCACTGATATGGGTGCTGAGTGCCGGTGTTTTTTGCGGGTAAATATCGCTCAATTGCTTCATCACCCGATCTTTGTCTGGATGAACCAGCACCCTGCCCTCAGCGTTAACCAAAAAGGCATAGCCGATGCCTCCCAGATCAAGCGAGCTGACGATTTTCGCCAGCGTCTCCAATGTCAGATCCCCGCCCACCACCCCAAGTGCTTGGCCGTCGTAACTGATCGGAGTTGCAATGGTCATCATCAACTGCCCCGTCGTCACATCCAGGTACGGCTCGGTCAGCGTGGTTCTTCCAGCTGCCATGGCGTCCGTATACCAAGGCCGGGTGCGAGGATCGTAATCCGCGGGCAAATCGTCCTTCGGCCGGATGACGAAACTACCGTCACGACTGCCTAGATAAGTGAAGGTAAACGTCGACACCAACGACCTCTGCTCCAGCAACCGCGTGATGTTTTGCGGCGCTGGATCATTGGCAACCGTCTGGGCAACGTGATCAACCAGAAGTATCCGTCCGGAGAGCCAGGACTGAACGCTTGCAGCCGTGATCTTGCTCATTTCCTCAAGGTGGTTTTCAAGGTTCGTGCGGATGGTTTTGCGCTGAATCAAGTCGTTGTAAAGCGTAAATAGCGAAAACGCTGCGACAACAACGAATGATGCCGCAAGCAATACCTTATGACTGAACTTCAGGTTCGCAATCATCATGGTTTATCCATAAGCTTGGGGTGTTGTAGTTGTTATTCGATACCAAGGTGCGTCGATAAAGGCTTGATAACGGCCAACTGCGGATAGGCCGACAGTTTCTCGATGTGCAGTTCAGTGCTTTCCAGCCAGCATTCAGTGACTGACCGGTAATGCTCCATATCCCGGCAACGCATTCGCAGGCAGTAATCCAGCGCACCAATCACCAAGTGACACTCAATGACTTGCGGGCAAGTACTGACAACGGCTTCAAATACATTTTGCGTGTTGCACCCCCGGCCCTCAGCCAGCGTCACCAGAACCACCAGAAACAAACCGGGTGATAGCTTGCGCTCGTCAATAAACGCACCGTAACCACGGATAACTCCCAGCCTTTCCAGCTTGCGAACGCGTTGCTGACAAGGGCTCTCGCTCAAGTGCACCAGTGAGGCGAGTTTTTTGTAGGTGATGCTCCCGTTGCAGCGCAGGACTTTGACGATGGCCTCGTCGATACGTCCCAAAAACTCAGAGGCCGTGTAGTTTTTCCTTTCGGTCGTCATAGCCAACGCGTTTCACTTCAGCCCGTTGGAAAGAAACTGCTGCAGGCGCTCGCTTCGTGGGTTATCCAGAATCTCAGGCCCGCCCTGCTCTTCAACCAGTCCTTGATGAAGAAACAGCAGTTGGTTAGACACCTTGCGTGCAAAACCCATTTCATGGGTCACCATGATCATGGTGCGCCCCTCTTCAGCGAGCCCCTGTATGACTTTCAACACCTCGCCCACTACCTCTGGGTCAAGCGCAGAGGTGGGCTCATCGAACAGCATGACCTCAGGCTCCATTGCCAGCGCACGGGCAATTGCCACCCGCTGCTGTTGCCCGCCGGAAAGAAATGCAGGGAACTGATCGGCAACACGGGCAGGCAAGCCAACTTTATCCAAGTACAGCCGGGCACGATCTTCTGCATCTTTTTTGCTGACGCCCAGCACTCGTCTTGGGGCGATGGTGATGTTATCCAGCACCGTCATATGCCCCCACAGGTTGAAATGCTGGAAAACCATGGCCAAGCGGGTACGCAGTCGTTGCAGTTCGCGATCATCCGCTACGCGCAATCCCGCATGATTCTTAACCATGCAGATCGGTTTGCCATCCAGGCTCATGGCACCGTCATTAGGTGTTTCAAGGAAATTGATACAACGTAAGAACGTGCTCTTTCCCGAGCCACTGGCACCGATAAGGCTGATGACATCGCCCGTTTTGGCTTGCAGGGAAACGCCCTTGAGCACCTCATGGGTACCGTAACTTTTGTGTAGCCCGTCAACCGTCAATTTGTACATGTTCGCAATCATCCTCTAAGCGGATTGGGAGCAGCCCTGCCAGATACAGGACTCAGTGGGTCGGCCCTAAAAATGCCAGCCAATGACGTTCGGCAATTCGAAACAAACCGACCAGCGCAAAGGTCACCGCCAGATAAATCAGTGCCGCAATCCCAAACGATTGAAAGGTTAAAAAGGTCGCAGAGTTCGCGTCACGGGCGACTTTGAGAATGTCCGGTACCGTGGCGGTAAATGCCACCGTGGTCGAGTGCAGCATCAAGATCACTTCGTTGCTGTAATACGGCAGCGAGCGACGCAAGGCTGACGGCATAATCACAAACGCGTAGAGCTTCCATCCAGAGAGGCCATACGCTTTTGCAGCCTCGACCTCGCCATGGGCGATGTTGCGAATGGCCCCGGCAAATATCTCGGTGGTGTAGGCGCAGGTGTTCAGCGCGAATGCAAGAATGGTGCAGTTCATTGCGCCGCGAAAGAATGCATCCAACACAGGTTGAGCACGTATTGCGGCCAGGCTATAGATTCCGGTGTAGCAAATCAGCAGCTGGATGTAGAGCGGTGTGCCCCTGAACAGATAGGTGTAAAACTGCACCGGCCAGCGCACGTAAAACCTCGGCGACACGCGTGCGATGGACAATGGGATAGACACGATAAAGCCGATGAAAAGCGATGCACTGAGCAACCACAATGTCATGGCCAGACCAGTGATTTGCTGGCCATCGCTGTAGACAAATGACCGCCAGTACTCCTGCAGTAGTTCGATCATCGCACTGCCTCCCGTGAACCTGCGGCGTAATGCTTTTCGAGGCAGCGCAGGACGAAATTGGAGACGCTGGTGATGATCAGGTAGGTCAGTGCAGCCAGCACCAGGAAAAAGAACAATTGATAGGTACTTTTCCCCGCGTCCTGGGCAGCCTTTACCAAGTCGGCCAGGCCGATGATTGACACCAATGCGGTGGCTTTGAGAATCACCATCCAGTTATTGCCCAGCCCCGGGAGGGCAAACCGCATCATTTGCGGGAACACAACAAAACGAAAACGCTGAGTGCGACTTAACCCATAGGCGGTAGCAGCTTCGACCTGGCCACGAGGTACTGCCAGCATGGCCCCGCGGAAAGTTTCAGTGAAATAGGCACCGTAGATAAACCCAAGGGTAATGATCCCAGCGACGAAGGGATTGATTTCGATGTACTCCCAGCCCAACGCTACCGTGACGACCGTCAACCAGGTTTGCAGGCTGTAGAAAATCAACAGCATCAGTACCAGGTCGGGCACCCCACGAATCAGCGTGGTGTAAAGCTGCGCCGGCACACGCAGCAGCTTAAGGCTGGAAAGCTTGGCGCTGGCCCCTATCAGCCCGAGCAATACGCTAAGCATCAGGGAGCACAAGGAAAGCTTGACGGTCATCCAGGCGCCTTCGAGCAGCAGAGGGCCAAAACCTTGCAGGCTGAATGCAGAGAGCCCTAATGCGCCTAATAGTGTTTCGAACATGATCAACAACCTATAGCGATAAACGCCCACCCAGCGGATGAGCGTCAGGTGGTTATTTGCCGCTGTAAAGATTCAGATCGCCAAAGTGCTGCTTCTGGATCGAATCATAGGTGCCATCATCGTGCAGAGCCTGGATCGCTTTATCCAACAAGGCCTTGAGCTCTGTATTGCCCTTGGCGATGCCGATGGCTGTTTTGGAGGGAAGATAGGGGCTCTCTACGGGCGGGCTCATTTCATAATCAGCGCCCTGGGAGGAATTGATAAAACCCATTTGCGCTTGAAGCGTGTCCTGCAGGGATGCATCCAACCGCCCCGCTACCAAGTCGTAATACACTTGATCCTGGTTCTGATAGGACTGAATTTTTACACCGGCTTTGTCCAGCACGGCCTTGGCGTAGGCTTCCTGGATGCTGCCCTGGAAGTAGCCAACTGTTTTGCCTTTGAGTGATGCCACATCTGCGCTCAGGCCCGAACCTTTCTTGAACACATAGGACGTGAACCCGGAAAACAGTTCGTTTGAAAAGTCGATGGCTTTTTCGCGGGTGGCCGTCACAGTCATGGATGACAGAATGCCGTCGAACTTGCCGGCTCTGAGCCCCGGAATCAGGCCATCAAAATCGCTTTCTACCCATATGCATTTGACCGAAAGTTTGGCGCAAATCGCGTTGCCCAAATCAATGTCGAATCCCTTGAGGCTACCATCGGCTGCCTTGGACTCAAACGGCGCGTAGTTGGCATCAACGCCGAAACGCAAGCTAGAGTATTCTTTGGCCGACACTGCATTTGTGCACAACGCCAAGCACGCAATCAAGTACAGCTTTTTTAGCGAAATCATAAGTACATCCCTAGATATTGTAGTTGGATTAAGGGCAGTAAACATCTGACAGCGTTAAAACGTGACACTTGTTATTATTTACCAAGGCCAGCGCCTTGAATTGAACGTTACCTGAGTACAGCGACTTTACGAATATGGCAAATTGAACGTTATCACGAGCAAAATGCTCGCCTTTCAAGCAGATACCAGTTTCATCATTAGTAAACCGCTGACAATCAAAACAGCAGCCACGATCCGCAACAACGTGGCGGGCTCTCCCATGAAGAAAATACCTGCCGCAAACGCGCCTACCGCACCAATGCCGGTCCAGATGGTATAAGCCGTACCCAGCGGCAGGCTCCTCATCGAGAACGACAACAACGCAAAACTGGCTATCACAGTGATAAATGTAACAACCGTCGGTACTAATCGCGTAAACCCTTCAGATTGTTTCATCGAAAAAGCCCAGACGACCTCAAGTATTCCTGCAACGATCAAACTTATCCAAGCCACAAGGTACTCCTGTAATACGAACGAGTGAACGATTAGCAGTTGGCAGACTATTTGTGAACACTTGTAAAAAGACCCCCGCGAGGACGGGGGTAAAAACGGGTTGACCAAACCCTGGTACATGACGCCTGTATTTAAATCACTTGAATGTCGCGTCCAGCGCGAACGTAATATCCTTGATCAAGTCCTCTGGATCTTCCAGCCCAACGGAAAAACGCAGATGCCCGTACTGACGAAACTCTTCAGGATACTTGTCAAAGCCGCCCCGCCCTTCTGCCCCCACATGCACAATCAGTGACTCGTCATGTCCTAATGAAACAGCCGATGTGATGATGCGCAGATTCGAAACAAAACGGTTCTGGGTATCAGGATCGCCCTCTACTGCAAAGGCCATCACCGCCCCGTATCCCTTGCCCGCAAATTGCCGGCGCGCCAACTCGTGCTGCGGGTGGGAAGGCAAACCTGGGTAGTAGACATAGGCAATACGATCATCGCCATCCAGAAACCGAGCCAATTTTTCGGCTGAGCTCAATAATTGCTTCAAGCGCAGTGGCAACGTGACTGAACCACGCATGATCATCCACGCGTTGAACGGAGAAATGGTCGCGCCGAGGTCAACCAATGCATCATTCTTGATTTTGTTGATCAGGTGATTGGAACCGATCACCACACCGCCCATCGCGTCGCCGTGCCCGTTGATGTACTTGGTCAGTGAGTGAATGACGAAGTCGACACCGTGCTCGCTTGCACGGAAAAACGGAGGAGGAGTAAATGTCGCGTCTACAGAGATCAGCGCGCCATGCGCATGGGCAATCTCAGCCAGTGCGGCAATGTCCGCGACTTTGGTGGTGGGGTTAGCGATCGTTTCGGTGTGGATCAGCTTGGTAGTGGGCCGAATGACATTACGCACCGACTCCAAGTCACCGACGTCTACGAAGGTTGCTTCAATACCGTAACGTTCAGGCAGGAGTTCTGCGAAAAGCCGCCATACCGCCTGATAGGTGATGTCGCTGACAATGACGTGGTCACCACTTTTCAAGAATGAAAAAAACACCGAGTGCAAAGCAGCAACACCCGTTGCGAATACCACCGAGTCTTCACATCCCTCAAGGGCCGCGAGCTTTTTCTCCAGGCAGACTTGGTTGTGACCTTGATTTCGCGTGTACACAAGGCCGTCCGGGCTGGACCAGTCCATGGTCGCCGGATCTTCTGGTAAGAGATAGGAGTTAGCCATAACCAATGGCGTACGGACAGCGCCACTGGTGACATCCGCGACATTCCCGCCGTGAACAGCCAGCGTCGCTGCAGATAATGTCGAAAGATTGTGCTTATCGGGGCGCATGTCGAGTCCTCGTTATTGTTGTGGGTTTCATTCTTGAGTCGAGTCAGCTGCTTAGCTTCCACTCGCACCGTTAATGCAAATGACCTTGGGCTGCGTCATATCTTCGTAAGCGAAACGTACGCCCTCACGGCCCATGCTCCCGTACTTGAAACCGCCGAAGGGCATTGCATCAAAGCGATAATCGGAAGAGTCGTTGATCATCACCCCGCCCGCCTCCAGCCGCTTAGCAGCTTTCATTGCGACATTCAGGTTGCTGGTGAAGATGCCAGCATGCAGGCTGTATTCAGGCTCATTAGCCAGGGTCAATGCTTCATCCAGAGATGCGACGCTCTGTAGGATGACCACCGGACTGAACACTTCTTCGCACCACAACTTGCAATGGCGGTCGACACCTTCCAGCACGGTTGGTGAATAGAGCGATCCGTTGCGTGTATGGCCAAACAACAAAGTGGCGCCTTTGGCAATGGCGTCATTGACCACCTCTTCGGCATGCTTGGCTGCCGCCTCGGTAATCATCGGCCCCACGTCCGTCTGCTCATCAGCAGGGTTGCCCACGATCAACCGCCGGGTCTGTTCGACAAAGCGCCTCTTGAAGACTTCGTAGAGAGAGGCCTCGATGAGGATCCGCTGAGTACCGATACAATTTTGTCCGGCCGCCCAGAAAGCCCCCGACACGCATGAATCGACTGTTTCATCCAAATCGCAATCCGCCATCACGATGACCGGTGCATTACCGCCTAGGTCCATCGCCAGTTTCTTGAGGCCGGCTGTGCGAGCGATCTGCTCACCGGTGACAAAGCCGCCAGTGAACGACACCATGCGCACCGCACGGTGGGCCACAAGAGCCTTGCCCAGCGCAGCGCCGCCTGTGGCAACAGTGACGACAACCGGAGGCAGACCCGCGTCGACCAAGCACTCCACCAGCTTGATCGCGGATAGCGGTGTGAGCTCAGACGGTTTGAGAACAACCGCATTTCCCCCGGCAATAGCAGGTCCCAGTTTATGGGCAACCAGATTAAGCGGGTCGTTGTAGGGTGTGATGGCGACGATTACGCCTAACGGCTCACGCGTGAACCACCCCTGACGAGATTCAGAGCCGACATAAGCATCGAAAGGGATGACTTCACCGGCATTACGCTTGGCTTCTTCGGCAGACAACTTCAAGGTGTTGACGCAGCGCAGCACCTCCTTTCGCGCCTGCGTCAAGGTTTTGCCAGACTCGGCAACGATCAGCCTGGCAAAGGCATCCTTATCACGCTCAACCGAGTGTGCAGCTGTCTCCAGGATGCGTGCGCGCTCATACCTTGCGAGATCCTTGGCAATCGAGGCACCCAAGATGGCGGTGTCGACGATCGTGGTAGCTGATGATGCAGGTATGTCTGCCACCTCACCTACCTTGCTACCGTCAAACGGGCTGAGCACCGTAATGGCCTTATAATCAGCAGCGAGCGAGAGACTCAAGCTATTCATGATTACTTACCTGACGTGGTTATGCGGTTGTGAATGCTCACAATATCGGCGAGCAATGCGAAGGCGGTTTCAAAACGACCTGCGCCCGCCCCCACTACAGTGACCGGACCGAGAATGGCGGTGTTGAACGTGATTGCATTGGTAGCTCCGCTCACGGCTGAGAGCGCGTCGCTCGATGGCAATAGCTGTGGACTGACCGAGGCTGAAATAGAGCCATCGCCTAGTTTTTCTGCACTGCCAATCAGCTTCCAACGGGCATTGGCTTTCGTCGCCTCGGCAATATCCTTGGCCGTAATGTCAGAGATCCCTTTGCACAAGACATCGCTTGGTTTGAGTTTTGCACCCAGCAGTTCATTAGCGAGGATGACGACCTTCAAGCGCACGTCGTGTCCTTCCACATCCGCTGTTGGATCAGCTTCGGCATAACCCAACTCCTGGGCTTTTGCGACAGCACTTGAGAAGTCCAGCCCTGTCTCCATGCTGGAAAGAACAAAGTTCGAAGTTCCGTTGAGAATTCCCTTGAAACCGGTGATTTCCGAGCCTGCCAATGACTCCTTGGCCAAACGGATAACCGGGGTTCCGCTCATGACAGAACCTTCGAACTCAAACCGAGCACCGGTGCTTTCAGCAAGCGCCTTCAAGCTTTCCGCATGTAGCGCCACAGGTCCTTTGTTGGTAGTCACGACGCTGACGCCCTTCTCAAGAGCCCAGCGGCAGAACGTAGTGGCTGGCTCACCGTCCACAGGGTTGGTAAAAGTTGCTTCAGCAACGATATCTGCACCAGCAAATCGGATGACGGATTCATTCGCAGGTTCTGCACTGCCGCCGCGCAAAGATTTGAGGCTGCCTCTGACAGCAGGCACCGCGGCCAGCTCACAAGCGTCCAGACCGTCTTTGTTTATGACTGAGCCCAGGAATAGATCACTGACGCCAACGATCTTCAATTCGAAACCCAGCTCATCTGCCCAGAGCGAATTCTTATCAGCGATAAGTTGAGCAAGCGCGCGGTTGACGCCACCGAAGCCAAGCAGAGCAATTTTATATTCAGTCACGACACAGATCTCATTGTTATGTTTTGGTGCTGAAATAGTAAATGGTCAACGCACTTTCACGAATATGGCAAACAGAACGTTATTGCGAGCAAAATGCTCGTTCGATAGCACACTTTGCTCCATACACACTATTTGGTGCAGGATAAAACAAAGGACGTCATCGTATTTAAAACTCCAGGCAGTGCTGAGATTTCACTCCAGACCCTATGGATACGATCTGAGCTCTTAGCTTCGACTGTCAATACAATATCCAGATCGCCGCTCATCACATTGCATGAGATAACTTCAGGCATAGCCACAACAGAACGGACAACTTCGGCGTCATGCATTCTATCTTTACGATAAACGAAAATTAATGCGTTAATGGGACCCGCATCGGCGGCGGGTATTCCCTTAATAATTGTATAACCTTTGACATACCCATCACGCTCCAATCTTTCAATACGCAGCCTGACCGCATTTCTAGACAGATTAACTTTCATTGCAATATCATTATGAGCAAGCCGCGCGTTACGCGTGAGCTCTTCCAAAATTTTCTCATCAACTTTATCTAAAACACGTTTCATCGCTGACTCCGGATTTATAACAAGCGAGACTCCGTGTCTATGGACAAACTTTCAATAACCTGCACCAATGCGCCAATATCATTGGGAATTGAAATACAGCGGTCATCAGATAAACATTGGAGCCCTGCACCGCTAATCGACGGATGCGTCGTTGCCAGGCAAATCATGGGGATCAGCAAGCTGCGCCTGCTGACACGTGCCGCTCGCAACCCGATGGCAGTAGTCGCACTGACCCGGTAGCCGCTCTGAACGAATACCTCATGGATACTGTTGAATGCTTGCGCGTCATTCACGGCAAGGGAATCGAACAGCTTGCGCGCCTGCAGCCACTCGTTTTGCTCCAGTTGGATCCGCCCATCTTCTTCCAACAGCTCCATATTCCTGGCGACCTTGGTCCCACATCCATTGAGCACACTCCACTGCAGCCGCTCAAAATTCGAGGCTACGGACACATTCATGCATGGCGTTTGGGTGGCGCGGATTTCACTGCTGCAGTACAGGTTGCTCTGCAGAAAGTCATGCAGGCCCGCATTGGCGTTCGTCGCTACGATCAATTGCCTGATCGGCAAGCCCATCTCCCTGGCCACATACCCGGCATAGAGTGCACCGAAATTGCCAGTGGGTACGCTGAAGGCGACCTCCCTCTTTGGAGCCCCCAGTTGAAGCGCCGAATAGAAAAAGAAGGACAGGTGCGCCAGCACCCGCACCCAATTCACCGAATTGAAGGAAATGAGCGGTTTGCTCGTCCGGTGCCCCCCCTTGAGAAACCGTTCGCATAACCGATGACAATCGGCGTAATCCCCATCGACTTCGATGTTTATAACGTTGGCCTGCCCCGTGCTCAACAAACGACGCCGATGCGCTTGCGTCATGCCCCGGGAGGGATGCAGCACAATCACTGTCACGCCTCGCATGCCATTGAAAGCCTTAATGGCTGCAGCCCCAGTGTCGCCGCCGGTGCAACCCACAATCAGGGCTTCCGTCCCTTCCTTCGACAAAGCGTAATCGACCAGGCGGGACATCAACTGAAGACCGAAATCCTGATAGACACCGGCAGGCCCGTGAAACAACTCCAATACCCACTCATTGGTGGCTGTTTGGTAAAGCGGCGCGACCGCCCTGCTCTTGAAACCGCAAAATGTCTCCTCGACTATCCGGGCCAACTGATCCCGAGGCATCCAGTCTCCCAGGAAGGGCCCGATCACGTGACAAGCGAGCTCGTGGAAAGGCAGCCATTCCAGTCTGGAGAGTTCCTGGGCCGTAAGATGGGGCACCTTGGCAGGAACGAACAATCCACCGTCCGGTGCGTATGCCCCCATGAGGACGTTGCTGAACGAGAATGTTTTACCGGGTGTCCGCGTACTGACGTATTTCATAACCTGAGACACCCTCTAGCAATCCTGAGCCAGCCGCCTCTCTGGCGGAGCCCTCTGAAATCCAACATCACGCTTTACGCTTGTCATCCAGACTCCACCCATTGACTATAAAAGTCAATATAGTGACCATTGCATTTGTCCACTGGCTTGATTCCAGCTACACGCAACGAAGCCTTGGCACCACCTCGCCAAACAGCGCAGGGCACCTGTCGATTTAGAAAACCGGGAGAACACCATGTGTGCCAAGAACCTTTGCACTCGCTTTACCAGTACAAGGCATGGTCTGAGGAAGAGCTGTTCCGGTGCTTGAAAGCGCCCATTGCAAAGTCCTTCCCTGCGGAAATGGAAAAGGCCTGTTATTGGCTCAGCCACATCAACATTGTTGACCAACTGTTCATCGCCAGACTGAAAGGAGAGCCAGACGAGTTTGACTCCGTCGTGACTGACCAACCGCAGGATCTGATTCAGCTTGAAGAGCAGTTTTCCAAGGCGAATCAATGGTTTGTCGGATACACAAAAGCCGTCACGCCAGCGGATTTGGCTGATCACGTGACGTTTACTTTCAAGGACGGAAAACCAGGCAACATGACGAAGGAGCAAATCCTGGCGCATGTGCTTTCCCATGGTCTGCAACATCGGGGGAGTGTCGCAACGATCTTGCCAGGCGAGATCCTGCAGGCGCACAAGGACCATTTCACGACGTTTTTGAAACTGAAACTGTAGGCATAATTCCTTCTGCCGCACCCAGCCTGAAAGGTGCAGCAGAATACTGCTCGCGCTGCTCAGCTCAGCTCTAGCTCGTCGATCACAGCGGCAATTTGCTTACGCCCTTCGCCACTTATCGTTCTGAGCGGCAGGGGCAGGCTTGGGTGCTGGGTAAACCCACGAAGCTCTGCGGCAGTCGCCACGACACGAAAGCTACCGCCAAATTGCCTGAATAAAGCCCAGAGTGGCTTTAAGCGCTCAGAAAGGCGTGTAGCCTCGCGGGCATCACCTGACAATGCCGCTCGCGTAATCGCGAGCGCTGTCTTGGGGAAAAGCCCCCCTATGACGGAGTACCAGGCCTCACAGCCAGCATTCATGCCCACAGCTGCAAAGAAATCACCACTCACGCCGATCGTAACGTGACTTGGGATCAGCCCTCGAAGACGCTCCACGCGTGCCTTGGCAAGATGGGGTGTCTCGGGAACACCCGGGATTTTGATTGAGCTCACATGCGCCAGCTCGGCAATGCGCCCGTGCAGCTCGTCAGTAAACTCAAAATGAGTGGTGCCGGGATTGTCATAGACGCATAGCGGAAAGGAGACGTTAGCCGAGACCGTTTCATACAACGAAAAAACATCTTCCGCACATAGCCTCTGATAGGAAACCGGTGGTAGCAACAGAGCTTTGACTCCCACCTTTTGCGCGTCCTCGGCCAGCAGTAGCACGTCACGCGTGCGTAGCGATCCAATGCTGACCATAACAGGCACATTACCCGCAGCCTCTACCGCCAACTGCGCAACGCGAGTGCGCTCAGCCCGAGAAAGATACGCATAGCTTCCGGTAGAACCGAGTGCACCGATGGAGTCAACATTGGCGGCTGCCAGCTGCTCAACAAGACGAGTAAAGGCGTTTTCATCCACACCTTGCTCATTCATAGGCGTCAAGGGAAATGCGCTAAGGCCGGTAAATATCATTCATGACTCCATGGGTGTCGTCTTTGGATCAATTAGATCCAGGGCCAATTAGTGCGCTTTCAATTTGAACACCTGGCATCATCAGTTGCAGGCCTTCAATAAGCTTGTCGCCTGCTTCTGTCAGCGCTTCAAGAGGCATCGCTGGCAAACTTTCCAGAATGAACCACATGTGTTTTGCATCAGCACCCAGGCGGGTTCTGACACCTTGCCGCCAATTCCAACGGCGACATGTCACGCCTTTATCGTCCCGCCATACCACTTCGCCGACGTCTGGATACTCGTGAGCTGGAGCGCCTTCTTTCATGGTGTCAAAAGGCTCGGTACCGTCTGCGACGACGAGCCGCGGCGTGCCCACATAGGCGTCTATATTTTCCCCGCCCACAGGGATCGCATACTCGATACTGATGGCATTGTAGAGGTCAACGATGGGATCCAGGCTCGGTAAGCTGCCGTCTCGTAGAACACGCTTGCGCAATGCCTCAGCTGAGCAAGGCGTGCGTTGTGGCTTGGCCCCAAACTTTCGAAAGGTCTCTGCCCATGCTGCCAGATGCACGTCTCCCCAGGTGGGTCCGCTTGACAACACTGCCTGGCAAGCGCGGTCTAGGGCCGCTTGAGCGACATCAGGGTTGGTGAGGGGCGCGGCCTTCACAACGATACTCAGCGCCCGGAAGCCCGGTGCCAAATCTGCAACAGATTGGTCAATTAACGGCAATACGGACAGCATCAAAAATCTCCAGTGATCTACATGTCGTTTCATGCTAGCCATCGGCGACCAAAAAAGTCAATATATCGACCCTGCCAGTCAGATCCAGTTACCGAGCAGATTGACGACACCAGCAGCAAGCGTCGAGAATCCTTTCAACTTTCTCTCATGACCATCAATAATGACCCTAAACAACAGTATATCGACCACGCCCGGCGCCGATGCTCAGACTGTGAGCCTGGCCGTTGCGCGTACGCTCAAACAGGCACGAAAGAATCAAAAGATCACGTTGGATGAGCTATCTCGCCGCTCAGGCGTGAGTAAAGGCATGGTCGTCGAAATTGAGAAATGTACGGCTAACCCGAGCATTGGCATCCTGTGCAAAATCGCCGCAGCGTTGGGGCTTTCTGTTGCAGACATCGTCAATGTGACAGACGCCCCTGCCGCCCACATTATCGACAGTCAGGAGATCCCTACGCTCTGGACCGGCGATCTGGGTGGGACAGCTCGGCTGCTTGCAGGAACGACTGGACCCAACATGATTGAACTATGGCGCTGGGAAATGTTTCCGGGTGAGTCCTTTTCATCCCAAGGGCATCCTCAGGGCACACTTGAATTGTTTCATGTGGAGAAAGGGACGCTGAAATGTGTGGTCGGGGAAACAGAATTAGTCATCCCGGCAGGCTGCTCTGCTGTGGCAAAAACAGATGTTGCGCACTCCTACGCCAATGCGGGTAGGTCCAAGCTGATCTTCACCATGTCGGTCACTGAAATACACCAGTAAACGAGCTCAAACTCATCAGCACTGGTGAGTATTCTATTGGTGGGCGCTCTGGCAAAGTGCGAGGAAAGCTCGCACCTCAGCCTCCATGGAGGCTCGCCCGGCTCAGCAAGGTCAGGTGCAAACGTTTCCAGCTCGCGGCTAGGCACACTGTAAAGTTCACGGAAGTGCCTCTAGCGACAGAATCTCCAGCAACAGCTCCTGCATTAGCAGAACGCCACCTGGGCGATGTCGATGCAACAGGATAGATCGAGGCGCAAGCCCTTGCGTCTAATCTGCGGGACCACGCAGGTTGACCAGATTGGCATCGGCGACAGCGCCATAACCATCAGCCACATACAGTCCCGTCATGGACTATTAAAAGCTTCCGGCTAACGTAGCCACACCGTTCAACGCAAACTCTCGCTGATATTCCTCAGCTTCAGAATCAGCCCGCAGCTCAAAAAACTACAGGTTCATGGCACACCCTCTGTCATCGGAGCTGATGACAGAGGGTTACATCATTCGACCTGTACGCTGTTCCTGGCCAGCCTACAAAATAAAATAAACCATTGCAGGAATAGCTGACATGAGCCACGGTTTCCCAAAGAACTCGCCTGTCTTCTCCGGAGTCATGAGCCCTTCGCGTGTTGAGGCCGACATCCTCGATCTAGAGATAGAAGGCGAATTACCTCCGCAATTGAACGGTTCCCTGTACCGTGCTGGGCCAGACAATCGATTTCCACCGATGCTTGGCGATGACACAATCGTGCATGGTGACGGAATGATCACCATGCTACGTATCCAAAACGGGCGTGCCAGTTTTCGCAGCCGATACGTACGCACTGACCGCTTCCTAGCTGAGGAAAAAGCCGGTCGATCATTGTTCGGCGCCTATCGTAATCCTTACACCGATGACCCCAGCGTTGCGGGCGTGGATCGCGGCACAGCCAATACCAATGTCGTGTTCCACGCTAACCGTCTATTGACACTCAAGGAAGACGCGCTTCCAATTGAAATTGATCCACTGACGCTAGAGACCATCGGAAAATGGAATGCCGAAGGTACAATTACCAGCCCAGTGGTCACCGCTCACCCACATCCCGACGCACGAACAGGCGAGTTGCTGATGTTCGGGTATCAAGCCAAGGGAATAGGAAGCAACGACGTGGTTTTCCTGCCAGTGAATGCCGATGGCCAAGTACCAAGGGAAACCTGGTTCAAGGCCCCCTACCCTTGTCTGATGCATGATTGGTTTGCAACCGAGCATTACGCACTCTTCCCGGTTTCGCCCGCCGTGACATTTCCGGAAAGGGTAAAAAAGGGTGCACCGTACTATATGTGGGACAGCACCAAACCTAGCTACATCGGCGTATTACCGCGCGACGGAAGCGGCGAACCGCGTTGGTTCAAAGGGCCTGCGCGCTTTGCGATGCATTTCGTCAATGCCTGGGAGGAAAACGGGCGAATCACATTGCAAGCAGCCATGGCCTCCCCGGAATCACCACCGATGTTCCCTCCAGCCGATGCTGCAGAGCCGCCCAAAGAGTGGAAAAACGGCACCATTAAGATCGTCAACTGGTCGATGGACATGAGCGAAACCGACGACCGGATCGAGGAAACGGATCTGATCGATGACGATCTGTTCATTGAATTTCCGCGCATTGACGCTCGTTTCGAAACGGTTCGGCACCGCTATGTTTGGTGGCTGCGCAAGGATTTCCGTCGCCCTTCGGTTCCACACCTGTTGTCGGTTGTGAGCTTCAATGGCATCGAACGACGCGATGAACTGACGGGCGAGTTGGATACCTATTGGACGGACGATCGCTGGGCACTGGGTGAGCCGCTGTTCGTACCGCGCCAGCCGGGGTGCGCCGAGGGGGATGGTTTTATCATCGCCCCAGTTTTCCGGATCGAGGGACAAGGTAATGCCTACATGGTATTCGAAGCGATGAACATCGCTCAGGGACCGATTGCGACGGTTCACGTACCGTTCCACTTCCGGCCCGCATTTCACGGAAACTGGGTGACGTCCGAAGAAATCGACGTCGCAGTTGCCAAGCGCACGGCACACGCTTGACCAATTTTTAGCCATGGCCGCTGGGACGCGACTCCCTCTCTCATGACCACCTCGATACCCGGGGTGGTCATTTTGTCAGTGACCCTAGCTTAGAAATCCAGTCATTACAGCCCAAGATAAGGCTAGACTCAGCAAGAAAGCCAAATAAGATAATTAAATGGCGCCGGGAGACGATGATGGTATGGGTCACAGTTCCTGACATAGCCAGTGTGGAGATGGGATGGCTTGCGCATCTCATCGACAGCATCGGCACACCGAACATGGATTTTGCGATGCTGAGCGCAGTGAATGTGCTTGTTCCGGTGGAAGAAATTTCCGGCTACTTAGTCGATACATCGCTCAATCCGTTTGGCTCTTATGGCCGAAGGGCGGATAGCTTACAGCGCGCCAAGAGCTATGCTCTGCATCACCATAAACAAGACCCGCTCATTCAGGAGCTACGCACCCAACACTCACCCGGATTGATGCTCGTCAGGGTTGATCAGGCCTCGCGAATCCAAGACACCTGGCTGCGTTGGAACCATTTTGATGAGCCCGGATTTCGTTCACGAGTGTCATTCGTGCGCACCAACCCGAATGGGTGGTCGATGATCAATTTCTTTCTTACCTGTGAGACGCCTGACGATCGCACGCTCTCCGAGTTGATGCGATTCTCCGTCGCAGCTTTTCCTGTTGCACGACGCCACTTTCAGCTACCTGATTGGGAATTACAAAATCCAGGACTGAACTCTGCCGCACGCTTGGAGACAAAACTGGCCGAACATTTCCCAACCCTGACGCCCCGCGAGCGCAGCGTGTGTGCATTCACAATGCTGGGAAGGAACTCGCGGGAGATCGCCATGCACTTCAACATCACTCCAGCAACCGTTCTGACCTATCGTCGGCGCGCCTACGAGCGGCTCGGAATCAATAGCGCTGCGCAACTGCTTGGTCATCTCATCTAGTGACTTTGGATACCGTCCACACAGCCGACTTTGCGGGCTTGACAGGTAGGATCTAGGTGATCGTTCCATTGCGCAGTCGAACTACTCAACTCAAATAGTCAGTCAATATATGCACAGGGCTCACTGAATGAGCCATGCCATCTGAGCTGAGTACTTAAGTGATCGTCCGTTCTCTTTACTCTTTGAAGGCGCCTCCCTGCCTATCACTTTCAGAGAGTTTCAATTATGAACGACACGATAGCTGTGCAATTGCCTGATCTAGAAGGCCGACTGTGTACAGATTTAGAAACCCGACAGCGGATGGCCACAGACCTTGGCAATATCCTCTCAGAAGTCCCCTGCGCGGTACTGCGGCCGCAGTCCGGACAAGACATCGCCACTGTACTGATAGCGGCCGGACAGCTGGGACTATCGGTCACGATCAGGGGGTTGGGACGATCAGTCTACGGACATGCCGTCGTGCGCCCTGGCGGTGTGCTAATTGACATGTCGGGTTTCAATAAAGTCCATAAGGTCGAACAAGACCGGTGTGTTGTCGATGCGGGCGCTAATTGGACCTCTGTACTGGAAGCGACAATTGCGCATGGGCTGACCCCTCCCGTGCTAACGGACTTCGTAGACCTGAGCGTCGGAGGAACGCTTTCTTGGGGGGGCATGGGCGCAACATCCTTCCGACAGGGCCTCCAGGTCGACAACGTGCTAGAACTTGAAGTCATAACTACAGATGGCGCCCTCCACCATTGCTCCCCAGAAAAAGAAGCTGACCTTTTCTATTCTGTCCTGGGTGGCATGGGACTTGTCGGCGTTATGATGCGTGTCACTCTTCGCTTAATCGCAGCGCCCAAGCGGGTTCGTCGCCTTCAAATCCCCTACTCCGAAATTGCAGTCATGCAAGAGGACCTGCTCAAACTGGTGAAAGAACAACGTGTTGATGCAGCAGAGGGGCTGATCGTTGCACCGCGAGGCAAATGGGAAAACCTGATGGAGATTTCGATTTTCTATGACACGGATGAGCCTGACGAAGCGTTTGTGCTGCACGGCTTACATGGTGCGGTGGACGCAATCACCCGGATTGACTCGAACTACACTGAATTCGCCACCCGCTTGGGCGACATCAAGACGCTTCCATGCCAACCAACCGAAAGGCCGCATGCTCATCCCTGGTGGTCAACCATGACTTCTCAAAACTTGAGTACCGCTCTCATTGGCCAACTGGTCAACAGTATGGATGCGTCAAAGTCCGGCCCGTTCGATCTGATCGTGACCTATCCTGTGCCGACTGCGGTCTCACGTACGCCATTGCCGAGGGTGCCGGCTGCAGAGTGGCTATTCGTCGTGGCCAATTTTCTATGTGTCGATGCTGCGGATCATGTGCAGATTGCTGAAACACTCAAGCAGAACCGCGAGTTGTTTGAACAATCAGCCGCCGCTCACCCTCACGGAGCTGTAGATCCGGTTTGTGCCGTTGATTACTCCAAGAGCGAATGGGTAGCGCATTTCGGAGATGTGTGGCCGGTTTTTGAGGCCGCAAAACACAAATATGACCCACTAGGTACACTGGACAAGGCGCGTAGAGTCTTCTGAAAGGTGACGCACGAGAGGAGCTGCATACTGATATCAAGTAGGCACATGCAGCTCTTCCAGACTTCCACAGCTGAAATCTGCCCTGTTCCAGGCTTACAAAATAAATCGAGCTCACCTGCCCCCTTGTGTGACGACATGTCAGCAGAGCTGATGACAGATGCAATCCCGTCACATGCCTATTCTGATCTCCGTTGGTAACTGTCAGCCCTAACCAACTGATAGTCGTAGCTAACGTATGGCGCGCACTTTCTAATAATAAGAGAACAATAATAATGAGTAAAACAAAAGATAATCTTTGCCTCCTATTGGCTCTTACTGCAATAGCAATGTGTTCAAGAATGGTCCAAGCGAAGGAAGGCGCGGATTGGTATCCATACGGTTCAGAAACGTGGATGGCAGGTGTAACGCCTCCTCCAGGAGTTTATTTTATCGATTATCTGGGGTACTACTCCGCCGATTTGCGTGATGGCGACGGAAGAAAGGCTCCAGGCTCCATCCACGCCTGGTTCAATGCCTTCCGAATAGCGCACGTTACAAATGTGGAAATTCTCGGCGGAAAGTTTGCGTGGCATCTAATTCAACCTACAGTGCACATGGCGTCTGAAACTCCTGCTGGAAAAGTCTCTGGAGCCCGCTTCGCTGATTTGACCCTGGGACTGGCTAATACTTGGCGCCACAATAACTCAAGTTGGGCAGCCGGCCTGGGTATAAACCTCCCTACAGGTTATTACAGAGCAGGCCGCCCACAAGAAAGCGTAGGAACTGGATACTGGAGCGTAGAGCCGTCTCTCGCTTACACCTACCTGAGTGATACCGGATGGGAGTTTTCCACCAGGTTTGCTTACTTTTTGAATGCCACGAATCACGATTACAAGCCTGCTCCCGGAACTCAGTCAATCGACTACCGATCAGGTGACGAGATTCATATCGATTACCTGATTGGAAAGCGCTTCGGTCCCATGGGAGTCGGTATTTCAGGTTATTGGGTGAAGCAAATTAACAACGACGAGATCGATGGATCAGCAGTACCCGCCACCCCATTCACCTCCGAGGGACGCAGGGGACAAGTATTCGCTATAGGGCCGAGCGTGACTTACCAGACAAAATCGGGAGTTTCCGTAAGCCTGCAGTGGAACCATGAGTACCAAGTTAGAAATCGTTTCGGGGGGGACAAGACGTTGATGAAATTCAGCGTGCCATTCTGAACCCTATGACCGGCTTGTTTGAAACTTGAAAATTATCCACTGCACTCACGCAAGGAAAGTACCATGCCCCAAGCATACTCAGAATTCCATCTGCAACCCATCGCAGGTAAATGGCGCGAAGGCTCGGCCAAAAGCATCCTGAGTGTCACTGATCCGTTCGACCAGCAACTGCTGTGTGAAATCACTATGGCGAACGAGAAGGATGTGGACCAAGCTTATGATGCTGCCCGCCAGGCGCAGAGAAATTGGGCAGCACAGGGACCAAGTGCGCGCTCGGCAGTATTGTTGCGTGCGGCTCAAATTCTTGATGAGCGTCATGAGGAGCTGGTTGGCTGGATCATTCGCGAATCGGGTAGCACCCGGATCAAAGCCGAAATTGAGCTGCATTCCGCTCGAACCATCACCTTGGAAGCTGCAAGCTTTCCCAATCGAGCGCATGGACAAATAGTGGCATCGGACATTCCTCACAAAGAGAGCTTGATTTACCGCAAACCACTTGGAGTGGTTGGTCTGATCAGCCCGTGGAACTTCCCCTTCCACCTTACCCAACGATCTCTGGCGCCGGCCTTGGCTCTTGGCAACGCAGTAGTCATCAAGCCGGCCAGTGACACACCAATATCAGGAGGTCTACTCCTGGCCAAAGTGTTTGAGGAAGCCGGTTTACCGCCAGGAGTGCTGAGTGTCCTAGTAGGCGCTGGGAGCGAAATTGGCGGGCCCTTCGTCCGCCATGCGGTACCAGGGCTGATCTCATTTACTGGCTCGACCCCTGTAGGACAGAATATTGCTCAGCAGGTCGGAGCTTGTGCACATCTGAAGCATGTGGTCCTTGAGTTGGGTGGTAACAACCCATTCGTAGTGCTTGCCGACGCGGATTTGGAGCAGGCAGTTAAAGCCGCGGTATTTGGCAAGTTTCTGCATCAAGGGCAGATTTGCATGGCCATCAATCGCATCATTGTCGAGGCTCCCCTCTACGACGCGTTCATCACAGGCTTCGTCGAACAAGTCCGTAACCTCAAGGTCGGCGACCCCAAGGATCACGACACAGCCGTCGGCCCAGTGATAAACGTCAAACAGCTACAAAGCCACCTGCACAAGGTCGAGCAAGCCAAGGCCGAAGGCGCCAAACTGTTGCTGGGCTACGAACCAAAAGGCCAGTTATTTCACCCCCACGTGTTCGGAGATGTCACTCCTGAAATGGCCTTGGCGCGGGAAGAGATTTTCGGACCGATTGTTGGCATCCTGCGCGCTGACAACGAGGAGCACGCATTGTGGTTAGCCAATGATACAGAGTTTGGTCTATCAGCCGCAGTGTTTACCGCTGACTTAGCTCGGGGTGTGCGTTTCGCCCGACAGATTGAATCAGGCATGGCACACGTCAACGACATTCCTGTAGCTGATGCGCCTAACGTACCTTTTGGTGGTGAAAAAAATTCCGGTATCGGCCGCTTCAACGGTGAATGGGCGATCAACGAATTCACGACCACCCAGTGGGTGACGGTTCAAGGAGAACCTCGCACCTATCCGTTCTGATCGCTCACCTCGCCCAAGTCCAAGCCATCGCATCGGCCAACTTACACGTAGTGTCGAGCAGCTACGTTCGGGTCACTCCCAATTTACCTAGAGGGACACTGAAAAGATCAGCCAGTTGCAGCAGTTCAGTAACTGGACGGCAGAATGCAAATGGCTGCGCACTCAATACGCAAAGCCCTGCCCCAGCTCACTCTCCATCCACTTCAGAAAACGCCGAACGCGCGGGAAGCTGGAGTGGGCTTTGGGAAATACCAAATGGTGAGCAGCCACTGGCGCGCTGAGCGTTTCGGGTGCCACTTCGATCAGGCTGCCGGATGCCAGGTATTTCTTCGCGAGCAAGGTGCTTTCCAAGGCAAATCCCAACCCGTGACTGGCGGCTTCCAGCGACATGTACGATCGGTCGAAGCTTAATGCGTAAGGCTTTTCCGGGCATGCCAGGCCATGCTGTGCGAACCATTGCGGCCATTTGAGCAGGGTGGCTTTTGAAAGCACCAGGTCAAGATCCAACAGATCTGGCGCCCGGTGGATCGGGCATTGCGCGAGCAATTTCGGCGAAGCGAGCACCGCGAAGGTTTCCTTCCGGACGGTGCGGACTTCGTAACTTGGCCAGCTCGCAGTGCCGTGGCGGATATCCACATCAATCTTGTCCCGACTGAAATGCAACAACTCGTGTGAACATGACAAATTGATCTGGACATCCAAGCTTTAAGAGCAAAAACTTTATGGAAGTTTCCTATTAGCCTTCCCGCGAACTACGTTCATCCATAATTTTTTGTAGATTAGCTTCAATCCAATCTGCGAGAACTTCAACATGGCTCGCCACCTCAAGCCCCATAGGAGTAAGGCTATACTCAACATGAGGTGGCACTACCGGATATGATTTACGTACAACAAATCCATCGACCTCCAAAAGCTGAAGTGTTTGTGCAAGCATTTTTTCGCTCACACCTCCAATTTTTTTACGCAAGTCGCTAAAGCGGTGCGTGCCTGAAATTAATGCGATTAATATCAAGACGCCCCACCGGCTCGTGACATGTTGAAGGACGATCCTTAAAGGGCAACCTGCGTCAAATAGCTGACCCTTCCGTAATTGGTTAGCCACGGTAGTGGATCGCTCAAAGACTTCATAAGGTATGGAATCAGACATACATACTTACCTTCAGGTGCGTACTTACAAAAATATTGCCAGCCAAATATTCTGCCTGCACACACATTTTTTGTACAAGGAGCTTCTTCATGATTGCCATCACCGGTGCGACTGGCCAACTCGGCCGACTCGTTGTTGAAAAACTCATACAGAAAACACCCGCGTCCGATATCGTCGCCCTCGTTCGCCGCCCAGAAAAGGCGAGCCACCTAGGCGTAACAGCTCGTGCAGCCGACTACACTGAACCTGAAACTCTTGTCGCAGCCCTCGCTGGAGTTGACACGCTACTATTGATTTCATCAAGCGAAATCGGCAAACGCGTGGAACAGCATCAAAACGTCATCAATGCAGCAAAGCAGGCAAAAGTGAAGCGCATCGTTTACACCAGTCTTCTGCGTGCAGATACCTCACCATTAAGCCTCGCCGAAGAGCACCGTCAAACAGAGGCTGAACTTAGAGCCTCGGGTATTGAGTTCACCATTTTGCGCCATGGATGGTACGCCGAGAACCACACTGGTTTTATCCCCGGGGCGCTTGCTGCCGGTGCTTTTATTGGCAGCGCAGGGGCTGGCAAGATTGCGGCGGCAACCCGCGAAGACTACGCGCAAGCTGCTGCATTTGTGCTCACGAGTGAAGGTCATGAGGGTAAAACTTACGAACTGGCTGGCGATACTGCATGGACACTGTCTGAGCTTGCTGCAGAAATCTCTCGTCAAACCGGAAAGGCTATCCCTTACCAAAATTTGCCTGAGGCGGATTATGCCCATGCACTGGCGGGTTTTGGTCTACCGGAACCACTGGCCTGCGCCGTCGCCGGATACGATGTCAGCGCATCCGAGGGTGCACTTTTCGACGACAGCCACCAGCTCTCGAGGCTGTTAGGCAGAGCCACTACCTCACTTTCAACAGCGGTCTCTGCCGCCCTTAAAAACAGTGGGGCTGGCCCTCTGTAATTCGTAACGGGGCTAAAAATCTACAATAATCAACAGCGGCCCTGAGGCAGGCATCTAGCCTCACACCAGGGCCGCAAGTTGAACGGGCCTGTCTGGGAATGCACCGTTTGCAAGGTTAAGGCTGCAGTTTTTTTTCTACGTACATTGCTATGGAATCCCAAGCAGCTTCCACCATTGATGCGCCGAAAGCCCTCAATCCTGAGTGCACCAGACCGTGTGCGATGTGCAATTGTGTATCCACACCATGGGCCGCCAATAGTTCGTGATAGGACACTCCGTGATCTCGCAGGGGATCAATTTGCGCTACGACGACGAACGTCGGCGCAAGCCCACGAAAGTCTTTCGCTTCCAAAGGCATGGCGCATGGGTCCCGTCGGTCTTGCGCACTCGGCAGAAACCCCTCCAGAGACTTCCCTAGACCGGTCACTGTCATCATCGGTGCATTGGCATGTTCTTGCATGGATGGAAACTGGTGAGTAGTCGTCAAGACCGGATAGATCAACACCTGGGCCAACGGCTGAGGATGCCCATCTCGTCGTAAGGCCATACACAAACCCGCCGCCAGCGTACCTCCGGCACTGTCGCCGATGACCATCAAGCGTTCGGTACTGAGATCAGGATCGACGAATCCCTGCCGTAGTCCATGCCAAACGTCCAGGCAATCCTCCAATGGAGCTGGATAGCAATGCTCAGGTGCCAGCCGATAATCGACCGCAACAATGGCCACCTTCAACCGCTGGCCCAAGGCATATGCAAACCAGTCGTGGGTATCAAGGCTACCCAAATCCCAGCCGCCGCCGTGAATGTAAAGCAGCGTTGGCCAGCCTCCCACGGGGGGGATGTCGGCGGGTCGGTAGCATCGCAAGCGCAATCCCTGCCATTGGAGATCATCAATCCTCATGTCGTCAGGCGCAGGCGGCGTACAGGCTCGACAGGCACGTAAGAACGCTTCGCGCCGAGCAGCAAGGCTGTCATCTGCTGGGGAAAAACGCTGGCTGGCCTCGACGTAGGCTTGCATAGCGACATCGAGTTGGTAGGTTTGAGTCATGATGAAATGCACCTCCGAAAAACAAAGCTGCCGCGCTGCAAGCAGTGCGGCAACGTGATCATTTGCAGCGACTAAAACAGCGGCAAGCTGTAGGCCAGAATCACCCGATTTTCATCCCGTCGCCCGGTTGCATCCCCTTGCAACTGGACATTGCGCCAGCGCAGCGCGAGGTTTTTCAGTGGGCCGTCCTGAATCACATAAGTGATATCCAGGTTGCGCTCCCATTCGCTGGCGTCCTGACCTGCAACCTTGAAATTGTCGCCTTTCACGTAACGAGCAAAAGCCGTCAGGCCAGGCACGCCGAGCGGCGCAAAATCCAGGTCATAACGCGCCTGCCACGAGCGTTCCTGGGCACGGTCGAAACGTAGAACCTGCACCGCGTTAGCCACGCCTGGCAGGTCGGTGTCGTGAATAAATGGCAACGCGCTGTCGCCGGCGTTGTACTGGTAGCCGATGCGGAAAGTCTGCGCACGCAGGTTGGCGCTGAGCATCCCGGACGTCATGCGGCTGTCGAGTTTGCCTGCCTGTTCAGCGCCGGACTCACCTGTGTCGAGGTAATTGAGCGTACCCGACAGGTTCCACTCACCGGCCTTGTGCGTATGAGTCACGGTGTACAGGTTTTGCTGATAGACATCTTCCAGACGTCCACCCCACGCGCCTGCAGTCCATTGCGGGTTGATGCGCCAGGTACCGCCCAGGTAATTGAAGCGGTCGCTGAACACGCTGTAGTAATTGCCCACCTGAATCTCGCGACTGCCCGCGAATTCGCGCTGATTGACGCGGCGCATCTGGCCCAGGCTGATATCGAGACTATCGAACTCGCGGATGTCGAGCATCGCGCCTTCAAAGAACTGCGGCAGCAGTCGTGAATCTCCGGAAGTGACCAGCGGGATTTTCGGAAACAGGCCACCCACCTTAAGTTCACTCTTGGAGTACTTCAGTTTGAGCGCGGCGGTGGCCTCGGAAAAATTGTCGACCGAACGCGGGTCGGCATTACGAGGACCACCGGCGCGGTCGTATGCGCCAGGCAGCAATCCGGTGCCACTGCGCGAAGGCGACGAGTCGAGCTTAAGCCCCAGGCCCACGTAGACATCCACACCGACGCCAACCGTGCCGTCGGTGTAACCCGAGCCGCCCTTGAAGATGAAACCTTGTGCCCACTCCTCCAACTTTGACTGTGCCGGCTTGGTTGAATCCCGCAAGTCATGGTTGTAGTAGAAATTACGCAAGGTCAGATTGCCGTGAGCATCATCGATCAGATCAGCCTGGGCCGCCAAGGGGCCAAGGCTGAGCAGCAGTGTCAGAGGTTTTGCAGCGCGAGCGAAGCCCGCCTCGTGTGAGGATCTTTTCATTATTGTTGTTCTCGGTGGTGGGTGTCGATTCAGCGGTCAGTGGATGACATCAGGTGTCTTGCCAGGTGAAATCAAGGGTGGCACTCAGCCGTTGCCCTGGTGCCAGTTCATGTGTGCCCACGTCGTGCCAGGTTGAACACGGCAGGTTGAAGGCGTCGGCAAGGTGCGACACCGGCTCCAGGCAAAGGTAGGTGGCATTGGCCGGGGCGAAGGCGACGAAATGGCTCAGCGGCGTCGATGCGTGCAGGTCGAGCCGGCCGCTGGCATACGCCAATTGCAAATGCCCATCCCAACGCGACTGGTAATGGGCCAGTGCTCGCGCATCGTCCGCCTCGAACACCACGTTGCGCGGTTGGTCGAGGTACTCGCCAGTAACGAGGTAGTCGCAATCAATGGCCCAATCACGGCCGACCGTATAGTGCGCGCACAGGCCGGGGTGGCGTTGGAAATACGGGTGCAAGCCGAGTCCGCCGGGCATGGGTTGCTCGCCGTTGTTGGTCAACGCTAACGTGATACGCAAGCGATTACCGGACAAGGCAAATTGCTGCTCGGCACGAAAAGCCCACGGCCAATGCTCACCTTCATAATCACAGGCAATCAGCAACTGATCGGCCGTTGCGCTGACCACGTCCCAGGCCAGCGTGTGACTCACGCCGTGCAAGGTATGCGGGGCCGCTGCTGGATGGGCCGGCAAGCCGTGCACACGACCGTTGAAACTCAGTTGCGCATTACGCAGGCGGTTGGAGTACGGCATCAGCGGATACGCGCCCGCCCTGGGCCAGTTCAGCGGATCGAAACCCTCGCTGTCGATCGGAACCAGCACATCCAGCCCGTTCGCGCGCAGGGCGGCGATACGACCGCCCCAGGCGGGCAGCAAACTCAATGTCCAAGTGGCATTGCTCAGTACGACAGGTTGCATGGGACCTCCTGCGCCTGGATCAGGCACGGCAAACCCGGCCGCCGGTTGCGCGGCGACGACGGGTTATCAATTCACAAAGGGATGAAACGTCAACTACGCCGGAAACGCTCAATCACCTGCAGATCAATGTCCACACCAAGCCCGGCCCCCTGGGGAATCAGTAACTGGTTGCCCCGGCGTAGCGACTCCACCGGGTACAGCCAGTCCGCCGGCTCCACAAACAGGTACTCCACCTGGGGAACCCAAGGCTGGACCGCCGCCAAGTGCAGCGTGGCGATCAACCCAGGACCAAAGTACGGACAATGCGGCAGCACCACGGCATCGTGTTCACGCGCTAATTCGGCAATGCGCAAACATTCGGAAATGCCGCCGACCTTGGTCACACTGGGCTGGATCGAATCGACCGCGCCACTCGTCAAGGCCTGCTCGAACTGCACGGCCGTGCACCAGTTTTCCCCGGCGGAAATCGGTACCCCCTGACCGCGCAGGCTGGCGAGCGTGGCGAAGTCCTCGGGCGGGAAGATTGGCTCTTCCAGCCAGGCCAGGTTGAGGTCCGCCAACGCCGGCAGCCAATCACGGGTGTCTTGCACACTCCACGAACAATTGACATCGGTGGCCAGTGGCACCGAATCGCCCACGGCACGTCGGCAAGCGGCGATGTCGTGCAGGGTTGCCTCGTGCAGCTTGAGGTCGGTGAAGCCCATCGCCAAGGCTTTCTCGCAGGTAGCCGGAGCGATCTTGTCATCGCCATAACGCACCAGGCTGGCGTAGGCCGGAACCTGGTCTCGACAGGTTTCCCCCAACAGTCGATGCAACGGCAGGCCCTGACGTTTAGCCGCCAAGTCCCACAAGGCGATGTCGACCCCCGAGATGGCAAACATCGTCAACCCATAACGGCCAAACAGGTGCAGACGTTGCTGCAGATCCAGGCTCCATGCTGGGATATCAGTGATGTCTCGGTCCAGCAGCAGTGGTGCAATCAGGCGATCGATCAGCGCCTTGGTCGCGTCGGCAACGAAGTAACCGAAGGCTTCACCCCAGCCAATGTTGCCCTGCTCGTCTTCAAGACGAATAAGCACGTTTTCCAGGGTGCTCCAGGTTGAGGGTGTACCGCCCCGCCCTTTGCCACCATCCTGGAACGGAATTTCCACCACCATCGTATCGACACGGACGATCTTCATATGCGCTCCAGGACACTGGCCAATGGCACACCAGCATAGGCGCCGCCCACGTGGTCGCGGCCAGATCCTTCGGGAGCCATGGCCTCATAGGGAAGATAATGCTCGGCAAGGTGCTCACCCGAATTATCTTGCGGCGTATAGCCCAAGGCGCGCGCACGCTTGTTGTGGAACAACGGATTGGGACTCTCCGAGACGCCGTAGACGATCTCCTGGCGAACGTCCGGGTGCTCCAGGCCAATTAAAAGCAATTGCGCCAAATCGCGGGCGCTGGTCCACATGCGCAGACGGCGGGCGTCGGACACCTTAGGGTCAGCATTACCAATACGTACAATGAACGTGGCCAAGTCGCTGCGCTGGGAGATCATGGCGCACGCCGCTTCGCCAAATACCTTGCTCAAAGCGTAGTAACTGTCAGGTGCCACGGGCATGTCATCGAAGAACTCAGCAGCGTCACTGCGGTGTTGGCCCAGCACGTGATGACTGCTGGCGAACACAAAACGCTTTACGCCATGGTGCAGCGCAGCCTCCAACAGGTACAAGGTGGCGTGATAATTGGGCTCGACCGTCCTGACAAACTCAATGTCAGTACCGTGCGCGCAGGCCAGATGCAAGATCCCATCTACGCCGTCGACGGCCTGTTGCACACACGCCGGATCGGTCAGGTCACCGACTACCGCCGTCTCGCCAGCTACGAGATCTTCAACAGGTTTACGATCAAGCAGGCGCAGCGTGTAGCGCTGACGAAGAATGGGCCGCAGCGCGGTTCCGACGATACCGGCAGCGCCGGTGATAAGCAGCGTAGGCATGACAAATTCCCAAATTCGTTACGGACGCCGACGTTAGCCGGCGCTTCAAAGGATCAGGCGGCGGCAATGGCCATTTCGCGTTTCTGCGGCTTTTTGCCAACAAAGAACGCCACAATCAGCGCACCGAGGATGCCAAGGCCACCTGCCAAGGCAAAACCACTGCTGTAAGTGCCTGTGGATTGGATGATGAAGCCGGTGACCGTCGGCGCAACAATGCCCGACAGGTTGGCCAGCCCATGCATAAATCCACCCGCGGTGCCGACTTGGTGATCCGGCACCGCGTCCTGGATTAGCGACCAATACGCCGGCGCGGTAAGCATCAAGAAACCGATGGCAACGGTCATTACCGCCACAGTCGCGGTCACGCTCTCAACCTGACCGGTCAACCCGATACAAACCGCCGCAACCAACAGACAGGTGACGAGAACTACTTTGCGCGAAAACAGTTGCTTCCCAGTACGCTTGAATACCCAGTCAATGAGCAGGCCACCACATACGAAACCCACGGTACCCACCAGCCAAGGCAACGCCGTGACTATGCTCATGGCCTTGAGGTCGATGCCCTTGGCGTCGATCAGGTAGCTGGGAAACCAGGTCATGAAGAAGTAGAGTATGTAGTTGTAGCAAAACAGCGAAACCCCGGTGACCAATACCGAACGCTGCAGAATGATTTCCAAAACAGGGGTACGTGGCGCGTTTTCTACTGTAGAAACCGGCGCCTCACGGCCCTCGTTGATCTCTGCAAGCTCCTCGGGCGAGACCTTAGGATGCTCGTTCGGCGTCGACGTAGCCAGTCGGTACCAAGCGACTGCCCAGACCAAGCCGATTACAGCAATTACCACAAAGGCAACGCGCCAGCCCAACCATAGGGCGAGGAAACCGATGATAGGACCTGCCAAGGCACCGCCCAATGGCCCCCCAGCCTGGTTGAGACCAATGGCGCGGGCCCGCTCCTTAATGGGAAACCAGCTGTTTACGGTTTTATTGGCAGTGGTTGAAACCGGGCCCTCGCCCACCCCGAACAGTGCGCGGACGATCAAGAGCGACCAGAAATTGAAAGCCAGCGCAGTGGAGCCACACAGCACCGACCAGAAACTCATGGACCAAGTCAGTACGCGCTTGGGGCCGAAGCGGTCGGCGAGGTAACCGCCAATGAAACAAAACAGCGCGTAGCCAAAGAAAAAGCTGCTGAAGATCATGCCTTTTTCCGAAGGCGTGAGGTGATATTCCTGGGTAATAAACGGCATTGCAATCGACAACGCCGCACGATCGATATAGTTGATGATCATGGCGAGGAACAGCATCGTCAGGATCGTCCAACGGTAGTTCTTTTTCTTGTTCATGTACTTCTCCGCCCGGCATTGCAATGCCGGATCTTGTTGTTATAGCGCCTGACCCGAGCAACAGACCAGGCGCTGCTGGGGTCTATACGCTGTAATCCACTGCCACCCACTCGAAGTACTGCTTGAGGTCCGCCACCAAGGCCTGATGCGCGGGGTGCGGCAGGTAACGCTCGACCGCCGCCCCGTCATCAAAGGTGGACTCAAGGATGTAGTCCCAGCAGATTGGCCGGTCCAATTCGTTGGCCGCCACGTTCCACTGGCGTATGAAATCGATCTCCCTCTCCAGGCCACGCATGCGTGCGACCAAGCGAGCTTCCAGCTCGGGCTGCGGCTCAACACCCGCCAGGCGCCGGAACAATACGATATGTCGCATCATCGTTATGCCCTCCGTTAACCCAAGGCCCAGGCCGGCGCGTCTTGCAAGGCCACCGGGCGCAAGAAACGCTCGATCGCGGCATAACCGACGGAGGTGGTTTGTGGGGCGGTCGACGACGGCCAGGGTCCGCCGTGCTGCTGCGCGTGGCAGACGGCAACACCGGTCGGTACACCGCCGAACAGAACGCGACCCGATACGCGCTCGGCGGCACGCACCAATTGCCGATTGGACTCACTGGATTCTTCAGCGCCCCACAACGTTGTGGTCAAGGTCCCACCCACCACGTCCAGCACCTCAATGACCTGAGCCAACGACTGCGCAGTGACGATCAAAGCGGCTGGACCGAACATCTCTTCACGCAAGTGCGGGTTGGCGATGAATGCTTCTGCATCAGCGGCTAACAACCGAGGCGCGGGTCCCGCACCATCCTGCGCCTTGTCGAAGACTGGTGTTGCATGCTGCGCCACAATGGCAACGGCCGCCTCGAACCCCTTCTGCATGGCTTCTGTAAGCATGCGGTGCGTGCCGATGGGTGCAATGGCGTCGGCCAACTGCGCAACAAAACGCTGAGACTGGGACGACTCCAAAACAACTATCAGGCCTGGGCTGGTACAGAATTGACCGCAGCCGAGCGTGATGGAGGCCGCAAGTGTCTTAGCGAGCGTTTCACTGTCGTGCTCCAGTGCCGCCGGCAATACCACCAGCGGGTTGATAGAGCCCAACTCGCCAAAGAACGGCACCGGACGCGCACGCTCATTTGCCGCTTGCCACAGTGCCTTGCCCCCTTGGAAAGAGCCTGTGAACGCTACGGCAGCAATCCCGGGGTGCTGCACCAGGTAAGTACCGCCTGCACGTGACGCACTCTCAACCAGGGTCAATACGCCCTCGGGTAGCCCTTGCTCGCGAATGACTGCGGTAGCCACCTCGAATACGGCACGGGACAGCGCAGGATGGCCCGAGTGTGCCTTAACTACCACAGGACAACCGGCAGCCAGCGCAGAGGCGGTGTCGCCGCCGAGTACCGAGAAAGCGAACGGGAAATTGCTCGCGGAGAACATCGCTACAGGCCCCAGCGGGCGCTGTACTCGTACCAGTTTCGGCCGGCCAACCGGCGGGGTGCCGGCAACGGCCTCATCGACAACGCGGCGATAAGGCACGCCCGCCTCCACTTCACTGGCGAACCCACGCAGTTGGAACGCGGTACGTGCGACTTCACCGTTGAGCCGTGCTTCACCCAACCCGCTTTCACGGTCCGCGATGGCGACCAGTTGCGCCTGATTGTGCTCAAGGGCAGCAGCAAATCCGCGCAGTAAAGTAGCGCGTACCGCAACTGATGACTCAGCCCAGGTAACCGTGGCGTCTACTGCCTTAGCCACCACCTCATCGATGCCAAGCAGTGCGCAGTCTTGTTGATTACTCATGTCGATCTCCGTTCAGTGCGGCGCAGGGCCGAGGTTGTAACCACGACCTGCGTAGTCGAAATCCACCAGTTCGTTGATCGCTACTGCCTTATCCGCAGGTGAGGCGTAGTACGCACGAATCTCTTTGATCAAGCCGCTCTGCTCGTCGAACACATACCACTCATCTCCGCGCAGGGCGGTGTTCAGCTTGCTTTTCCAGTGGGTCCACTCGATCACAGCTTCATGGCTGTCGTGACTGACCAGAATTTTCTCGATGGTCCACTGTGAACCGAGATTCTCCACGCACCACTGCCACTTACGGGCAATGGCGTCAGCAGTGCGCCATGGAATATCCGGCAGGCCGGCTGGGAAGTAATGCACTGCATCCGGGGTGAAACAGGACACCAATTTGTCGTAGTCAGCCTCGTTGCAGGCATCGAAATAGCGACGAATCAATTGGGCGTAAGTGTGCTCGGCCACGGTCAGTCCTCCTTGCGGTCAATGATTGAAGGAATGGTCGGGCGGCCATTGGCGACCCAGGTGTGGTAATCAGCGATCGAAGCCGGGCTGGGTGGGTAAACGCCCCACAAGGCTTCACCTGCGGCAATGCGCATGGCCAGGTAACGTTCGAGGTCATCCTGCACGCTGCAGACCACGGCCAATTCTTCTGCCAAATGGGCTGGCACCAAGGTCAAGCCATCGGCATCACCTACGATGATGTCGCCGGGATAAACCGCGACACCGGCGCAGCCGATCGGTACTTGCAGATCGGCAACGTGGTGATAAGAAATACGAGTAGTTGCCGTGATCTCACGGGCGTAGGCAGGCAGGTTCATGCCCGCGATTTCGCTGCCGTCGCGCAGGGCGCCGTCCGTCACGATGGCCTTGGCGCCACGCGCCAGCAACCGCGTAACCAGAATATTGCCAGCAGAGGCGGCAGCCGGGTCATTGCGGCTATCGATCACCAATACATCACCCGGCTGAATCTGCTCGACGCCCTGCCACTGCAGGTTGTCGTCATTGGGTTTGGTCGTCATCGTCGCGTAGGTATCGATATCCTCACGCGCCGGGATAAAGCGCATGGTGAAAGCGCGTCCGGCGAACGGCTTGGTGTCGCGCGTCATGGCGCGCAGGCCGACCAGCGCAGGCTGGCGAAAACCACGCTTGAATAATTGAGTCGTTAACGAACCACTGCTGCACGTGGCGAGCTTGGCCAGGACTTCATCACTGACTTCAACCCGCTTGCCAGAAGCGCTTTCATGAGCGTCAGCGTAGGTGTGGATGGTGGACATTCTTATAGGTTCTCCAAACGATACGGCATCTGATGAGCAGTCAGGCATTCCCACCATGTGGAACTCAACCCGCAACCTGCCCCGCTGAGTTCGATTCTATGGCGGAAAACCGAATCAAAAAGCAGCAGAATGGGTGACCAACCAGAGCAGTTCCAAAAGGTGGGAATACTCGATGAAGACTGGAGATGGCACGGGCGCGCTGGAAAAAGCCCTGGATGTCTTGCAAGCTGTTGGCGCGACTCCCAACGGCATCAGCCAAACGCAATTGGCCGCTCAGGTTCAATTGCCACGCACAACGATGTACCGGATCCTCGCCACGCTGGTAGAGCGCGGCATGATTCGGCGCGACCCCACACGCAAGGTCTACCGGCTGGGCTTCAATTATCTGGAGATGGTACGTAACGCCTACCTGGAGCCGGACCTTGTGGCCGCCGCCAGCGCCGAGCTTCGTGCATTGCGTGACCTCACAGGCGAAACCTCTTACCTGGCTGTACTGGACGGTAACCAGGTGTTGTCGCTGGAGCGTTGCGATGGTGCCCACACCCTGCGCTCTGCCGCCAGCCTGGGCCAGGGCAAGCCGGTGTACTGCACCGGCCAGGGCAAAGCCATCCTTTCTGCGCTGGCGCCCGGCGCCCGTGACGACATTCTCAAGGGGCTGGTGCTAGAACCGCTGACACCACTGACGATCACCGATCGCCGGCGCTTGCTGGCCGAATTGCAGATCACCCGTACTCGCGGCTACGCGCTGGATGATGAAGAGATACGGCTCGGAGTGCGTTGCGTCGCCGCCCCGATCATCGATAAGCATGGCAGCGTGCGCGGTGCACTGAGCGTCGCCGGGCCGGCCTATCGACTCACCCTGGAGCGTTTGACATTGCTCGGTCCGGAGCTGGCAGATGCCGCGCGACGGGTCGGCGAACAGCTGCGGGGTGAGCCCTCAGCCCACCCGACCAGCGCTACGAACGTGGTGCCCGGGCCATGGGCTTTCCATGGTGCCTTCCCACGCTGGCACGCCGAGCAAAAACGGCTTTACTGGGCGGACACCCTCGCACCGGCGATACATTGCTGGGACGGTCGCAGCAGCCGCATTCTGAGCCGACTGGACTTCCCCGTGCGCGCCATGGAGATGCACCATGATGGGTTGTTGGTCGCCCACGCAGGAGGCTGGTCATTGATCGATTGGCAAGGCGCGGAGCATCCCATGCAGGATCTCCTGGGCTCCCGCCTCCTGGCCTTGGGCACCCACCCTTCAGGCACGCTGTGGGGATGTACCAGAACGTCAAGCGGCTGCGTAATTGGTGAGGTAAGTGTTGAGGGAGAACTGCGCCATGGCTGGACCATGAGCGAACAAGTCAGCAGTTTTCGGTGGGATGCTACCGGCACAGCGTTATACGCCATCGCACCAGGGACAGGCGACATCCTCAGGATGCGGCCTGGCAGCAACAGCGTGCGCCGACTGGCTACCTTGCCACGCGGAGGGGGAAGCCTAAGCGGCTTGGCTTTGGACGCACAGGGCGGCGTGTGGACAACACAGCGTGATGGCTGGAGTCTCGCGCGCTTTGATGCAGAGGGCAATCTGGACCGAATGATAGGCCTTCCAGTACCCAGCCCCACCGACCTATGCTTCGCAGGTAAAAATGGCACCACTCTGTATATCACCAGTTCCCGCCAAGAGCTAAAGCTGGAAGTGCTCGGAGGCGCACCTGACTCAGGTTGCTTACTGCAGCTCGAAGCAGAAGTTGCAGGACAGGCAGTGACGGCGAGTTGCTGGCGCCTAGACAGCTAACACGTTGGCGGCCCATTATCGACACTCAGAATGCTGACCGGTATGTGACGCTATCAAGGGGTTATTCATGTCATTTGATCTTCATCACTTGTTCCTCGTCTTCACGGCCTACATCGTTGGAGCTGCGAGCCCCGGCCCCAGCAACATGCGGATTATGGGCGTGGCAATGCATCAAGGCCGTAAGCCTGCACTTATGCTGGCGGCAGGCGTGATCAGCGGTTCGTTTTTCTGGGGATCTATGGCAGCTACAGGCGTCTCAGCCATCCTGGCGCAATATGCTCAGGCACTTGTTGTGTTAAAGATAGTGGGAGGAATGTACCTACTTTACCTCGCTATTAAAGCCGGCCGTTCCGCCATTACCTCCAATGCCCAGTTTGAAAACGAAATGGCAGCAGCTCCCGCTGTTTCTAGCTTCAGCCTCTACCAGCGCGGCCTGCTTATGCACCTCACAAACCCTAAAGCATTATTAGGCTGGATCGCGACAATGACACTCGGCCTGGGACCGCAAGCGACACCTGTCACCGTCGCAATCATCCTGGCCGGCTGTGCCGTGCTGAGCGTCACTATCTTCTGTAGCTACGCAATTGTCTTCTCCACCGCCCCGATGATTCGAGGATATCGTAGGGCTCGCCGATGGATTGAGGGTACGCTCGCAATAGTTTTTGGAGCTGCTGGAATGAAGTTGCTCTTTTCCCGCACTTGAATTCCCTCAAAGGTTGCTGAAGCAGCACACCGGTCAAAATCATGCGATGCAAGCTTCGCGTTGATGTGCAGACAAAAAAAGAAGCGCTCACAATCATTTTTTTGCTAGCCATTAACGACCAATAAAGTCAATATAGCGACCTTGAATTTTTACGCTCTTATCGGAATTTTTGGTAGGTGGAACGACCTCACCAAGCGAGGAATCCAAAAGAACAGCAGCTTCCGTCTGCTTGTTGATAAAGAGATGCTTCGCGGGAGGCCTTCTCCACGGGAATGGAGGTCCGTCCTATATGCCTGAGCATACGTTTGATCGTAATACTAAAATCTTCTATAGACCTATTGACGCAGCATTACGGTGGTGCAACCTCATTTATCACGAAGCAGAGATAGTTCAAGCCGATGAGTTCTGCCCGGAGAAACTTGGAAAACTCTTTCCACAATGGCCGTGTTTACGTGTGACCACTGAAGCAATTTACGACGCAGTGCGTAATGGAGAGTTGCCTTATGGGTGTCTTGGCATTTCCGTTCCCATAGGAACTTACGTGGAGCCCTACCAATTAACCATACGCCACTCTGACTTGCGTCGCTGGATGCAGACTCACTATCCCGACCAAAAGCCTAGCTTTCTGTTTGAGCCCAGCAAAGATCATGATGAAAAAGTTAGCCTAGGGGCGTTCCTTGCACTTAAAGCCGATCGAGACACTGTTCTGCGGGAGCTGAATACACTACAGGAGCACCATCAAACCCTCTTGAGAGATCTTCAAGCGATCGGGTTAGAGCGGGATGAACTCAATGCGTTGGTCAAAACGCACGACCACGTCAGTGAGCGTAGCGAAATTACGTATCAAAATATCATTGGCGTTTTAGTCAGCCTGCTCTTGGGCCATTCACCCGCAGGTAAGCCTCTCTCCGTGTTCAAAAACCAAGCCGCAATCGTCGATGCAATTCTCGCGCGCTACAGAGACGTGCCCGGTCTTAGCAAACGAACGCTGGACGAAAAATTTGCCGCGGCCAACCGTAGCCTCAAAAAACACACGTAATCGATGCGTTGCGCTGCAATCCCTCAGATTGCAACGCAATGACTCCCAGCCACTTCTGCTATTCAATTCAGGTCACTTCCCTCACGCGCCAATTAACGCCAGGAGTGACCAGCATGTCCAGCCAAGCCTTCCCCATCGCTGAAATGCCTCAACCGCAGATCGAGCGTCACATCATGCGGCGTGAGGAGGTGGAGCGTAAAACCGGCTTCAAGCGTGCACACATCTACAGCTTGATGAAGGAAGGAAAATTCCCCCAAGCCAGACGCATTGGACTTCGCGCAGTCGGCTGGGACTCGCTGGAGATCGAACAATGGATCAATCAGCGTTTGGCGCAGCAGGCCTGATGCCATGCGTGTGGTATCAGTGGTGTCTACCAAAGGTGGAGTGGGCAAAACGACAGTAGCCGCCAACCTCGGCGGTCTGCTGGCGGATGCCGGTCTACGCGTCCTATTGCTCGATTTAGATAGCCAGCCCACCCTCTCCAGCTATTACGCGTTGAGCCAGAAAGCTGTTGCCGGGACGTACGAGCTCATTGCACTCAACTTAACAGCACCTGCACAGATTTTTTCCAGGACCGTGATTGCAGGGCTCGATCTCATCATCTCCAACGACGCTCAAGGCCAGTTGAGTACATTACTGCTGCACGCCCCTGACGGGCGATTACGGCTGCGCAATTTGCTCGACGATTTTCGCCCCCGTTACGACCTACTTTTGATCGACACCCAAGGCGCACGTAGCGTGCTGCTGGAGATGGCCATCCTCGCCTGCGATATCGCCCTCTCCCCCATCACACCGGAAATGCTAGCCGCCCGCGAACTACGCCGCGGCACTTTGAGGCTTTTCAGTGAACTCGAACCATTTCGTCACCTGGGTATTACGCTGCCACCGTTGCGACTGCTGCTGAACCAGGTAAATAGCGTCCGAGTAGACACGCGAATGATCATCCGTGGCCTGCACGAGTCCTTCGCTGGAGCTCCCAACATTTCTGTTCTAGACACCGCAGTTCCAGACCGAGTGGCTTACCTCAATGCCGCCTCCCTTGGTCTACCAGCCCACCGAATCGAGACTCGCCAGTCACATGAACGACGCTCGCAATCAGCGCTGAAAACCATGCAAGCGCTGGCCATCGAGTTGTTTCCGGAATGGCGCGAGGCGATTTCTAGGGTGAGCAGATACGCAGAGGTTCGATAAGGCGAATACCGAAACCGGTATTTCTCGCCAGGTCATTTTGTTTGTTCAACCTCAAGGCCAACAGCGTTTGGCGAGGAGTCTTTTGATGTTGGATCAGTTTCCCATCATCGTTCAGCCATCCATTCGACAAGATCATCCGCCTAGCGAGGAATATTGCACCGTGGTCTTTCGCCTGCAGCGTGGGCGCTCGGCCATGGGTCGGTTTCTCGCGGAACTGTCTCGGCATTTCGAAGGCTCGGGTACAGCCGAGATCGTTAAGTTCGAGGTCGGTGACCATTTGCGTAGCCGGCGTTAACTGAGGCTATTCAAATGAAGAAACTCAGCCAGGAGGAGATCACCGACAAACTTCACCAGGACCATTTTCCTCGGTGGCCAGAATTGGAGCGACTGTCCGATCCAGTCATCGACACCCCCATGCTAGTCACGCTGGAGCAGTTGCGGCCCTACGAACACAACCCACGCTTCATCCGCAATCCGCTTTATGACGATATAAAAGCCTCGATCCGTGAGCGCGGGCTGGATCAACCGCCGCCGATTACCCGCCGCCCGGGTGAAACCTATTTCATAATCCGCAACGGAGGTAATACGCGCTTGGCAATTCTCGGCGAGCTGTGGCAGGAAACCCGCGACGAGCGTTTCTTCCGCATCCATTGCCTGTTTCGACCGTGGGCCAATGAAATCACCGTCCTACTCGGTCATTTGGCCGAAAGCGACCTGCACGGTCAGCTCACCTTCATCGAACGCGCTCTGGCAGTGGCCAAACTCAAGACCATGCTTGAATCAGATGGAGCAACACTCTCGCAACGCGAGCTGGCGCGACGTCTTGCCGTTGGAGGCTATCCGATTTCGCAGTCGCACATCAGCCGGATGCTGGACACCCTTGAACATTTACTGCCAGCCATTCCACAAACCCTATACGCCGGGTTGGGCAAACCCAAAATAGAACGCCTGATCGGTCTGCGTAGCCAGGCTGAACGAACCTGGAATCGTTATCCAACTGACGCCATCGCTTTTCCCGAGTTTTGGCTCGACACCTTAGGGCAATTTGATGCCGACCCAGAGTCCTTCGACCTTGAGCGAGTCCAGGATGAACTGCTCGAACGCATGAGTCGCTTACTCGGACAGTCCTACCGCATGTTGGCCCTGGAGTTGGGCGATACCCAACGGGTTATCCAGAGGCCCGGCGTGGTCGTCACGTCCCCGCAGAACAACCTTCTGCCGAGCGTCGATGAGCCCGCGGCCGAGCCTCCCCCTTCCGAGCCGCATTCCAAATCAGCTGAAACTAGGACGCAGACCGGAACAGAGCGAGAGGAGCAGCTCACACTGCCCGAAACGACCCTGGTATCAGCAGCCAGCCCTCCGTCACGTGTCCAGCAGATCCGCGAACAGATTGATCGCGCCAATGCCTCCGAACCAGGACAGACCGTTGCAACCTGCCCGATCGACGACATCTGGATCATCGCACCAACATTGGATACCCCCGAACAACTGCGTTTAGCCATCGCCGGCTTGGCTCGGGAAATGGCGGCCTATGCCGGACATCCCGAGAGCATCATCGACCAGAAGCATGGCCTGGGCTTCGACCTCAGCATCGAGCAACTTGATCTTGCAGCGCCTCGTGCGGCCGGCGTTCACCTATTGCTCTTGGCGCTGCTGCGTGCCCAAGACAAAGTGAACTGGGAGGATCGCAAGCAATTGCCCTCAGTGCTGTTCGGGCAGCTGTTGTTGGGGGTCTATCAACTCCCGCTGACAGATCGTCCCGCCGTGGACGTAGGGCTAGAGCGACTGCCGGACAATCTGCTAATCAAACTGTATCGCCTCATTCGCTTAGCCCGGCGCCTGATCGACTTAACGCTTCCCCCTGAAGACGATTCACCAAGGGAGCTGCCATGAACCTGTCCTTCAATGTGCTCAACCAGGCCATGCTGGCCCAGGTCCTTCACGAGTTGCGCCTGGGTAATATGCAACGCTGCAAAGCACTCGGACTGGGTGAAGAGGACATCTACCTGTTGCAATCCTTACCGCCCACCACACTGTCACGTCTGGCCCATGCCACCGTCCCCTGGGTTGAGGTCAAGATTGATTCTCCGGTGTTGCATCGGTTGATCGACCAGGCCGAACGCGACGAACAGAACGAGCACTTAATCAACCGAGCGCTAAAGCTCGGTGCCAGCAGTACCATCATGTATCAGTGCTTCGGCTTGGCGCATTCGGAAACCGCCCTGCGCCGACGTCTGCTCAAGATAGAAACCCGCAAGGGCCGCCCCCAGAACTTGAGCGAAGCGCAGGAGCATGCGCTCTGGCAGCGTTGGTGCCAACTACGCGATCAGGACGGTGCTGAGAATCAGCTAGACGCTATGATGATGTTGGCGGAGGAACAACAGATCAGCTTGACCATCGTTTGGCAGCAGATCGACCATTACAGCAACGGAAAATGAACACTGCCGCTTCCAGTCGCTGGCAGCGTGTTCTGCAGCAATGCACCCAACAACTAAGTGAACGTTGGCCCGCACGCCCCACCACTGAATATCCTTCCAACCAGGCCCTGCAGGCGGGCTTTTTGTTCAGCGGCCAATCTCACGAAGTCGTGCCGCGTCGCTTGCTGCTGGATAGTCGGCTAACGCCATTGGAACGGAATGCCTGGCAGGTGTTTCGACTCATACTACACGGTCAGGGCGTGGTAACACCGCGCTATGAAGATCTGCAGCCTTATCTGTCAAGCGTGCCCTACGGCGCGTCAGCCTCCCGTGAGACCATCGCTCGCGTCTTGACGATGCTCAGGTTGACGCGCTGGCTTAGCTTGGTGAGTCGTGGCCGCGATCAGCTCAACGGGCGCCTACAAGGTTCTCTGTACGTTCTGCACGATGAACCGTTAACGCCCGCCGAAGCCATGGAGCTGGATCAGGACTACCTGGAGCTGGTCGGACATGCCCTCTCCCATGCAACCAAGGCTGTGCGAATTGTCGCTCGGCATGTTTTGGAAGAAATTCGTCAGGACACCGATGTCGATTTGGGTCGACTCCCCACCCGGATCGACAGTTGGAGTGACCATTGGACAAAACAAGGATTGGATCAGGCGACCGATGAAGCGTTACACGATTCAGAACTGGGTGGCGGTCACCGCGTTCGGAATCGTGTGGAACCTCGTTCGGATTCCGAACCGGGTCTGAACGCCAAGGTTTCCGGCACCGTTCGGAATCCGAACACTGCCTGTACTGTATTAAAAGAAAGTATTTGTACTGTACCGCGCGCGACCCCAGCGGTGGACAACCTGCACTGGCCTGATCCGCTGCACCTGAGTCCGAGCGAGCGGCAGGCCGTCACCATGACGCTGAACAAGCTTAAACCAGCGGATCGGCAGGCAGTGCTCAACGAAGCGGGCGCGCGATGTGCGGCAGGCAGCGTTCGCAAACCGGCGGCATATCTGATGGGTCTTATTCAGCGAGCGCTGAAAGGCGATTTCCGCCCATGGGCAGGTCAGGCTGAATCGTTACCCATGGGAGAACCGCTACCCGCCCCTTCACGCCCACCTAGAAAACAGGGCCAACCCGCCTCTGTCCTCGCCCAAGCGTGCCTGGATGAACTGCGCCAGCTGCGTGGCAAACGCACTGGACGTCAGTAGATTTGATGCCACTGGCATCAGTGTCGAGCGTCCCGAAAATCAACCGTCTCGAACCAAAACGAACAGTCCGCATTCAGCTTTCCGGCTGTCCTTGACACTCATCTGTCGCAACGTCCCCGTCCAAGCCTATGCGAGGACAACACCGTGGCCGATCACTATCAACTCAACCTGGGTTCATTGCGCAGCAGCATTACCCTGACCCTGCATACCCACCACGCCGCCCGGATCTGGCAGGGCCGGACCGCACGTGAAGGCGTGCACTCAATCATGGGCATGGCCGGCTACATCAGTGTCACCAACCTGATCAAACAAACTGCGGCCCAGGACGACCCCTATGCCGATTGGGCGATCGTGCAGCTCGAAGAAAAATTGATGCAGGCCAAAGCTGGGATGCTGGAACTGACCCAGCAGTTGGACCGGATCAGACAAGACCTGCCGACGCAGATCGACATGAGCGATAACCTCAATATCCACCCCGTCACCTTACCCTTGTACATTGGCAGTCAACTGGGATTTCTCGCCGTCTACCTGCTGACTGACTACGACACGCTGGTGCGGCATACCCTGTTGGCCCATCACACCGCCTTGATCGGTCGTCGGGACATGGAAGCCTGGATCGACGACGGCGCCCATCTGCTGCGCAGCCTGTTCGGTCAGGCGCAGCGCTATCGGCATGCTGGAGTTACCCGTGATGACATGGCGGCGAACAACGCTCGTGCTCTGGCGGCCATGGAAAAGTTTGGGTTACCTCCTATGGACATTCTTGAGGGGCATCGCCGCTCCCAGTTCGCGCCACCCATCATTCGTCGTGGTGCTGTGGCAGTGGATGACGCTGATGCGTTGATAGAGGACGCGGTAGCCCCATCTGCGGCAGTGAATGGGCCGGAGGACGAAGCATGAGTCCCATGACACCCGCTCAACCAATGCCCCTCGAAGTATTAACACCGGATGCCTATCGACAACTCGAACACGCTGCCTCCCTAAAAGGCCTTTTAAAACCATTTAAGGGTAAGGGGGAGTTGGAACATCTGGCGCAGATGGCGAAGGAAATCGAGGCGAAGTTATGTCACCTGATGGAGGCTGTGGTGCAGCAAGCCGGACAACCGCCTTACTCACTGCTGGGTATTCGATTGGTGCTGCAGAACACCAGCGCGAGCAGCACCTTTTTGCGTTGGCGCACCCGTGACTTCTCTCGTATGGGCGTTGCGGTCTGGGAACGCCAAGTCTCCAACAAGGCCTTGCCGCAAACCATACGCGAGGGATTGCACCGTTTCGAATGCGAGCGCATTGCGCTGAACTTGCAGATGAGCGTGGTGCATTCGCTCTACCGCCAGGCATCGACCTGCGCGATCAAAATGGCCAGTGCCGAACGACTACTGCGCCAACTCACAACCGCAGTGGAGGTATCAGGATGAGTACTTTTTTTGTCGGCGAAGGCAACATTGGCAGTGCGCCAGAGTTTCAGGAGTTTCCATCAGGTAATGACGAGCCACGGCGTTTGCTACGGCTGAATGTGTACTTCGACAACCCGGTGCCACGCGAGGGTAGCTATGAAGATCGGGGCGGCTATTGGGCGCCAGTTGAGCTCTGGCACCGCGAGGCTAAACACTGGAGTACGCTGTACCAGAAAGGTATGCGTGTGTTGGTCGAAGGCCGGACAGTGCGCGATGAGTGGGAGGACGCCGAAGATAACGCCCGGGTGACGTTCAAAATCGAAGCCCGTCGAGTCGGCATCCTGCCTCATCGCGTGCAGAACGTGGTCATGCGGGAACGATCCAGTGAACAGACGACGGCTGCAAAACAGGTCGAGCAAAGTGCAGAGCGGACCAACAATCAGAGTTCGTCAGCGACCTCAAAACCCAGAAAACGTAAAGAGTAATTGGTCAATAAATGATGTAATTAGGTATGTAATTGCGCCCCTGCGCGATACAACAGTACGAGGTACCATTGCCCCATCGACATCATGCAATGGATACGCACTGTGGGACTGCTTGCCTATAGGTGGGATGGGACACCCGTTGTCTCGGTATTCCTAACGGACGAAGAATGGAAAACCGAAGCACTGAACAAATCCCGGGATCTCTTCATGCCCGAGACCAAAAGCCGAGCGGTGCTCAAGGTCTCACGGCTTGGGCATCGTTTCTTTTCCCACAAGCCAGGTGAGCGCAAACTCAGTCAAACAGGCGGCGAAAGCGATGATCATGTCATGCTTAAAATTAAAACGCTTTTTGCTGCCACAGCCGCGGGTTGGTCTGCACTTCCTGAGCAGTCAGGGGTAACAGCTTCCGGCAAATTCTATCGGGCTGACGTTCTTTGTACTCATCCGAATGGCAAGACCAAGGTGGCTGTCGAAATACAACGATCAACACAGCGTGATGTCGACTACGAGGAGCGTCAGAGAGTCTACGTGGAAGCAGGTATTCGCTGTATCTGGATCGACATTTCCAAGAAAGCGTATCGTCATCACATCAGCAAGCCAACCAAAGCACTTCCTCGATTTGAGTGCAAGCGTCAGTCTCCCGACAGTACTGGCACCTACCTCGTATCCATCGAAAAGCAAGACATCGACTTCCCTGAATTTATTCAAGGAGCACTCACGGGAAAACTCAGATTCATTGAGCACGAAGTGAATACCTCCCTTCACCACATCAGAATCCATCGAAAGCGGTGCTGGAGCTGCAAAATTCACATCTGTTTACTAGACCCGGAATTTACTGAGAATCTAGTACGGCAGATGCCGAAAATCGTCTCCACGATCCATCGCAAGACCACGCACATTCAAGATATGTGCAGGATCAAGCTGATTCACTTCAAAAAAAGAGGAGTCAAAGAGCACGTCTCATGCTGCCCACACTGTGGTATTGCGCAATCCTATTCTGAACTGGACCACAGGTTTGAATTGGCTGATCACGTGGCGTTTCTCGCCATTGCCCGACCTACCGGTCTTTTACCCAGAAGGTTCTGGTCTTGGGAGACTCACCCGAAACTTGAAATGCTTCCGGTCCCAGGAGCCGCATTTCTTATCACAGGAGAGCCTGACGACGACTCCGCATTGCTTGAGATCCTGCGCGAAAACCTTAAAGGGTGCCATTGGTAAAATCTGTACTTATTGATGACTGCTGACCTGGCAGTTTTCCGGTTCTTGGCTTCCCGTCAAAATTAATATGGGTAACTTAGCAATCCGGTTTCCCATATCTCGCCATTACTGTTTCCAACAACGCTGCTCCGAACTCAATCCGGAGCAGTTCTATGCGCCTCTTTCTTTGCGAGAAACCTTCCCAAGGTCGTGACATCGCCAAGGTTCTCGGAGCCAACCGGCGCAGTGATGGCTGCCTGATCGGACCCGAAATAACCGTTACCTGGTGTGTCGGCCACCTGCTTGAGGCCGCCCCACCCGAAGCCTATGGCAAGCATCTCAAATCCTGGTCACTGGACCACCTCCCGATCATTCCCAAGCAATGGCAGGTCGAGGTCAAGCCCAAGACAGCGGCACAGTTCAACGTCATCAAACGTCTGCTCAGCGAAGCTCGCACCGTTGTCATCGCCACCGATGCCGATCGAGAAGGCGAAATGATTGCCCGCGAGCTACTGGAACTCTGCAATTACCGAGGCCCCGTTCAACGCCTCTGGTTGTCGGCACTCAATGAGGCGTCGATTCGCAAGGCATTGTCCTCGCTCAAGTCTGGTCAGGAGACTTTTCCACTCTACTACTCAGCCCTCGCCCGCAGCCGGGCTGACTGGCTGATCGGCATGAACCTCAGTCGTTTGTTCACCCTTCTCGGACGGCGAGCGGGCTACGAGGGCGTATTGTCCGTTGGACGCGTACAGACACCCACCTTGCGTCTGGTGGTCGATCGAGATCGTGCAATTGCCAGCTTCGTCTCGGAGCCCTACTGGGAAGTGGATGTGCACCTGTCCTCAATGGGACAACCATTCATCGCGTCGTGGTTACCACCCAGCTCAGGGAGTGACGAGGCCGGCCGTTGCCTAGAGCAGGCGCTTGCCAGTCAGACCGTCGAAGCGATCTTCAGCAGTAAAACCGCCACAGTACTCTCGCTGCAGACTGAGCATTTCCGCGAAGCGCCACCCCTACCCTTCGACCTGAGCACACTGCAAGAAGTCTGTTCACGCAAGCTGGGGCTTGGCGTTCAAGAAACCCTGAACATAGCCCAAGCCCTATATGAAACGCACAAAGCCACCAGCTATCCGCGCAGCGATTGCCGCTATTTGCCAGAGAGTATGTTTAACGAGGTACCCACAGTTTTCGATGCCCTGCTCAAAACGGATCCCGCACTACGGCCTGCGCTCGGAAGCCTCGATCAATCATTGCACTCCCGCGTTTGGAACGATGCCAAGGTCACCGCGCACCACGCCATTATCCCCACCAGCGAGCCGGCGAACCTTGCGCGGATGTCCGAACAAGAACGCCAAGTCTACGAACTGATTCGCAGCCACTACCTTGTGCAGTTTCTTCCACATCATGAGTTTGATCGGACCCACGTAGAACTGGAGTGTGGTGAAGAACGACTGACCGCCGTTGGCAAACAGATCCTGGTTCAGGGTTGGAAAGGTTTGCTCTACGAAAACACCGAGGAGGATGAGCCCAATCAAAAGGCCCAAGCTTTACCAGTCTTGCAACAGGGTACTCATTGCGCCGTGGACGACGTCGAACTCAAGTCCATGCGCACCGCCGCTCCCAAAGCGCTGACCGAGGGCGATCTGATCAAGGCCATGAAAAATGTGGCCACGTTGGTCAACGATCCACGCCTGAAACAGAAACTTCGGGAAACCACCGGTATCGGTACCGAAGCCACACGAGCCGGCATCATCAAGGGATTGATTGATCGTGGTTATTTGCTAAAGAAAAAACGCGCCTTAATAGCCTCGGCGGCGGCCCATACCCTGATCGAGTCGGTACCCGTTGCAGTCACTGATCCGGGTATGACCGCGATCTGGGAGCAGGCTCTGGACGAAATCGAAGCGGGACGTCTGAGCCTGGATGCGTTCGTCGCCAAGCAAGTGAATTGGATAGCGCAGCTGGTCGCAAGCTGCGGCTCACTTACTTTAGCCATGCCTATCGAAGCCGGTCCGGTCTGCCCCATTTGCGATGTCTCAATGCTCAGGCGTAAGGGAAAATCAGGGCCGTTCTGGTCATGCTCGCACTATCCGGACTGTAAGGGCACTGTGCCCATCAGAAAAGATACGCGTCGCCCGTGACGCGCCATTGGAGATCAATATGAGTGTTGGGGCGATGTAAGGGTCAGTGCATCATTAACGGCGGCTGATCCCTCTCCAACTCACTTAGTGGTTGTCCAATTTCACGGGCCAAGGCGAGACCTGTCGCAATCCATATCTGCCCCAATTCGTTGAACGCTTCCAGGTGAGCAGGATCTTCGTTGAGCCAATGGACAAGGCTGTCGAAATGCTCGGAATTCTCAGGGCAATCATGAATCTTGATGAACAGCTCCAGTGTTCGCTCCCAGATCCGATCCATAACATCCTTGCTCTCCTCTTCCATGCTCAACCAATCCTCAGCTTGTCCTTATCAGACCGTTCATTCTCAATGGCCATCTTGGAGTCTGACCCTGGAGGAACAGAACCCTCGTCGCATTACACAGCTATTTCAGCCAATATAGCAACCTTATAAGTCTATACACAACCTTTAAGGATGTTCATGTCAACGGGTCTTTGCTCAACCATTCGGGTTGAACTGGAGAACTCATCACTTGGCACATAAACATCCGACCCAAGCCCAAATCGGGCGCATGATCGCTAAGCACCGAACCCAGCGTAATCTGACCCAGGAAGAGGTGGCTGAACGCCTGGGGATTGGCAGTGAAGCCATCTCGCGCCTGGAGCGAGGCGTGGTGGAGCTCTCCGTGGTCAAGCTGATGCAGTTAGCAGATATTTTCGACTGCCGGATGGATGAACTGCTGACGGAGTCGAGCAATCGCCCCAATGACCAAGGCCAGATGATCGCGGGTTTGCTGCGTGGACTGAAAGAAAGCGACCGTGCCTTTATCCTGGCTACTGTCGAACAACTGGCTGCTCATCTCGCCAACAAATGAGCTTATGCGCTGGTATTCGATATCCGGGCCTTTGAGGGGAGGCTCTCTGCCTTGACGTCATCTCCCCCTCTCTGCTGTAGTGCCTCAGGATCATCGCCAACGGCGACCCAAGACCGATTCGCTCCGGGTAGCTCGGTCGAACTCCTTGAGTTCGGAGCCTTCTCTTCTGCGGAATTCCGTTCCCGTTTTGTGCTCGACCGGATCAATGTGGCGGATGACCACTGTTGCCTCTGCCAGGCATCAGCGGTCATCCGCTACGGCGATCGCATTCAGTCCCGGAGCCCGCCGGGGAAACACTGGGCACCCTTTGTGCGCGGATGCGTGCCAGCATGTTCCGACCCAGGCCACGACAAGGGTCGGTTGGCGAATCATGGCTCAGTTAAATCAAGTTTTGCGAGGAGCTTGTCGACTGCGTCAGACCGCCTAAGGTGGCTTTTCTGTTCCTCGCCTGGCACCCCGTCAGGCCCGCTCTTCATTTTTTTCATTCCAATAATGTCCACTGTATTCCGACTATAAAAAATCAGCTTGCGGCGTCTTGACGCCCCCCTGTGACAGGCTTATACAAAGGGCGTGGTTCGCTGTCGTTGACAGCCCAGCCCAGGTAGCTTGAACCTTCAAGGCTACGCCACGCTTGTGGTGGTTTACCCAAGTGCGATCAGCATTCGGAGGCTCGCACGATTACCGCCTCAGCGGTGATGAATGCCCACTATCCCCAGATCCGCTGACCACTACTGCGGATCCTCTCCTGCTGCATCGCTATTCCCCAGGCGCATCGTTCGGATCGTCATCGGCTTGCCGGCGGCGTGTCGTTCATCGCTCGCCTTCACCTTACCCACCCTGACGGGGCTCACTTCCCCGTCAGGGGCTGTGCGTCTCCGTTTTTCCCTTGAAAGGAGAACCACCATGGCCCACGCCAACCAATCCCAAGAAGCGACCACTTACTTCAACCTGCACACCGTCGGTATCGGCTACCTCAACCGTGTCCGCGAAGTACAAGTCCGTCGCGGCCAGCCGTTCATGGCCTGCGATATCGCGGCTCTGCACGGCGCCACCGATGCGGTCGAGTACACCCGCTTCGACTGCAAAGTCGCTGGAGGCGAAGCTGAACGCTTGATTCGTCTCTACATGGACGCCGTCAAAACCGAGAAAAAGGTCTTGCTGTCATTCCGTATCGGCGACCTGTGGATTGACCCATTTCTCTATGAGAAAGGCGATAAACAAGGCCAACCGGGCGCCAGCCTGAAAGGTCGTCTGCTGTACATCGACTGGATCAAGGTCAACGGCACGTTCGAATACAAAGCGCCTGCCAGGCAGGAGGCAACAGCACCTGCTGAGCAAGCGCCAAATAGTGAGCCATCCCCAACGTCGGCTGATGTCGAAGCTGAGGATACCGACAACCCAACAGAGTCCAGGATTGAGCCTGAATCTACACCCACTCCCCGCACGGCCAGCCGTGTCGCCACACGTACTGTTCAGTCCGCCTGAACAATCCACGATGTTTACATCAAGGCGCTCAATCGAGCGCCTTTTCTTCAATCAGCACAGGAGAACCAACATGGAATCCTTCTGGCTTTGCGACGCCTGCCTGTTCACTGCGGCTTACGAGGACTACAGCACGTTATCGCTCTACTACACGACGGATGAGATCGAGAAACGCATCGCCGGCCTCCATCGCGGACTGGTTCGATTAATGCCCATCAGTGCCGACTTCGATTCCGAAACAGGCCGGGGAATAAGACCCCTCTCCCCGTTGCCCTGCGATGCTTGTGATTCACACCTGCACGGACAACGCCACCGATTCGCTCGGCTGTAAACAGCGCGTCATCGGGTAATGCCCGTGACTCTATATCCACCTCGGGGACTCCACTCCCTCGGGTGTGTACCCCCGGACTGTTCCCTTCGGAGGTACCCATGAGCACCCAACTCACCCTGATTGAAACCTCGGATGTCGAGGCTAATCGTATCGCCCAGGAAAATCAGCTGATCGACGAAGCGCTGAACATTCTGGATCGTTGGCTGTTCACCCGCGGCCCCAATCTGACGTCACCTGACGCCGTGGCCTCATACCTAAAACTGCATATCGCGCCACAAGAGCATGAAGTTTTCGGTGTGATTTTTCTCGATGCCCGCCATCGCGTTCTGGCATTTGAGATCCTCTTTCAGGGAAGCATCAATGGCGCCAGCGTTTACCCCCGCCAAGTCGTCAAGCGCTCCCTCACACATAACGCAGCAGCTGCCATTTTTGTGCATAACCACCCTTCGGGATGTACGGAACCCAGCCAGGCAGATCGCGTCTTGACCGCACGGTTGAAAGAGGCGTTGGCCTTGATCGAGGTTCACGTACTGGATCACTTCATCGTGGGTGAAGGTCGCCCACTTTCTTTTGCCGAATACGGTTGGCTTTAACCCTTACAGGCGCCTTCGGGCGCCTTGTTCATTTTCATCCCGGAGAATACTCATGAACTGCACCACCCAAGCCCCAGCCATGCTGGGAGCCTCGAACCCATTCGTTCGCGCCTATAACAATCTATTTATCGAACGGCTGCTGCTGATCACCTACGCGAACGCCTGCCCTCCCTGCTTTCGCTCCATACACGACTCACAAGCTCATCTACCCGATGATGCGCTGGAACCGTTCCCCTGCTTGTTCAACGATGATTTCGCCTTGATCAGCGAAGGACAATTCATTCCAGGTGAGTTGGATGAGTGCTGTCCGTCCACCGGGCTGGTGCGCCAAGTGGTTTATTCCGTAATTGGCGAGATGCTCGGCGAGCGACATCACGTCGGCGACTTGTATTCCCTTGAGGAAGCCCAAGCCATGATCCATCGCTTCAACTTCGAAACGGGGCACTACAGTCGAGCCTGGGAGATCAGTTCCGTACACCTCACTGAAGAGGCATTGCGCTACTTGGAACACCGGGCTAGCAGCTTCAACGCTGGGCCAACCGGTCTGTTGTTTGAACCCTTCGCCCTGAGAGACTGCAATGGCCTCGGGTGTAAGCTGATCGGCACGCCCTGGACCGACGAAAATCTGATGAGGATTGAAGGCGGCCCTTACACATCGCTGAGGCAGGAGCAGCTCGACGCTGGCACACCGGAGGCCCTGGTCAACCTGCTGTATCTGGCTGCATTGGCCGATGTGCGATTGTTGATCTTCGACCCCGACGCCGCCGTCTTGGATGGGCTCGCGTTTTTTGAATAGCAACGCATTCAGCGTTAACACGAGCCGCCTTGAATCAACTTTCTCACTGAATCGCTCCTTCACCTCATGTCAGGTTCTGCATTGAATCTGACATGAGGTTTTTTCAATGGAGCGTTTTTTCACGCCTGTCTGCCTGCTGGGCTTGTTGAGTGCCTGCAGCGCGCAAATCTCCACCCTATTGCCGACTAATCCAGAGACTGACGGCGGCTCTAACCGGCCCCAGTTATCGCGGAGCCGGGCCGGCGAAAGCCATCCGTCAGAGCTCCGCTATGGCCGCTATACGCTGGTCAGCACCGAGCCCACCACGGAGCAACGTGATCTTCTCGCTCAAATCATTGACGTGAGCATCCCGTCCAACCTGAATCCCTCGGTACAGGAGGCGATGCACTACGTGCTGCAGCGCTCGGGGTATTCGCTCTGCCCTGCTGCCGAACCAGTAAATATACTGTTTACCCGGCCTCTGCCCGCTGCCCATTACCGGCTCGGGCCGATTTCTTTGCGCAGCGCGCTACAAGTACTGGCTGGCCCCGCCTGGCAACTCACGATCGATGAGGTTGGCCGTTCGGTCTGCTTCGAACGGCAAAAAAATGATGCTGCCGTCGTGCGGGTCGCACCCAGCGCGCCCCATCAGCCGGAGGCACGCCCATGAAATCCACGACGTTCCAAACCCTCATTGTCGGCTCACTTTGCCTGGCGGTCTCCGGGCTCACTGGTGGTTTGTACAACCAGTCTCAACGCGTGACCGAGCTGGAAAATGCGAACGTTCAACGCTTCCAGACACTGGATACCCTGCAACGTGACTCCAACACGCTCATGGACGCACAGGAAAAGCTGCAATACGCACTGAAAGACCTGAAGCAAATGGTCGATACCGGTGAGCAACAGGCCAATACCCTCGATCCGATGTTGGATCAATGGGCGCAAGAGATACAGGAGCTACGCGACGGTCTGGCAGACCGCGCCACCGAAGCCGACATGATCGCGCTGCGCGTGCGACTTGAGCACGTCGAGCAGCAACTCCTGGACATCAAGACCCAGCCACCACTCCCACCACCACCAACGCCCTCCTCGGCTAAGCCGAATAAAGCCGCTCGCGCCAAGCCTGCCCCGCTCTCACCGCCATTCTCAATGCTGGGTGTTGAATCTCGCGGTGGCGAGCGCTTTCTGGCGGTAGCTCCTCCTGATAGTCGTTCGCTCAAGGATATCCAGTTGCTGCACAACGGCGAGCAGCTCGGCACATGGCAGTTGAAGGTGCTAGAGCCGAACGCGGCTATCTTCGCTGTGGCCACTCAGCCAGACCAGACCGTGTACCTCCCTTGAGAGGCGATCATGAACCGAACGCCACTGTCCCCCGTCGTCTGTCTCGTTTCACTGCTTAGCATGGGCGCTGCGATGAGCAACCCTGTCACGGCACCGTCACAGGACCGGGACACCCAGTCCATTCCCTTGGGACGCTCGCACTCTGAACAAGCTGCAAGCTGGGGTCTCACGGAGCAGGAGTGGATACGCTTCGAAAGGATTCAAGCCGGTCCGCGCGGTTTCTGGAGTCCGAACCTCGATCCGCTGACTGCGCTCGGCGTCGAGGCAGAGACCGACCAAGAACGCCAGCGCTATGCCGATTTACAAGTAGCGATGGAAGCCAAACGCGCCGAGCGCGAGTTGGCTTACCAAAACGCATACACCGTTGCCTGGGCCAAGCTGTTTCCCGGGCTGCTGCCGATCCAGGGCATGGCGTCCCCGCCCCCTGCCAGCTCATCGGTCGCGCCGCGCCCTGCTTTGTTTGTGGAGGACCACTGCCCGGCGTGTACCGCCGAAGCGCAACGCCTGCAAAGCAGCGACACGGAGTTCGATATCTACCTTGTGGGCAGCCAAGGCGAGGATGAACGCGTCCGTAGCTGGGCTCGGCAAGCAGACATCGATCCGTCCAAGGTTCAACGCCGGCAGATCACCCTGAACCATGACCGTGGTCGCTGGTTTAGCCTGGGTGCCCCGGGACCACTGCCTGCCACATTTCAACAGGTGAATGGACAATGGCAACGCCTAGAGTGAGTGCTATTGCGCTCCTGCTGACAGTGCTCGCCGTCCAGGCTGACGAACTTCCGCCTCCGGCCTATCAACTGGCGGCGCATGACGCCGACATCCCGTCTACGGTGCTGTTCGCGATTGCGCTGCAGGAGAGTGGTATCCGCGTCCGTGGCCGACTACTGCCCTGGCCGTGGACCTTGAACATCGCCGGAACACCCTACCGCTTCGCCACTCACCAGGCCGCCTGTCACGCCTTGCTCCAGGCGCTTGCCCAACATGACGCCAAGCGGGTCGATGCCGGACTGGGGCAAACCAACCTGGGCTACCACGGACAGCTTTTTTCCAGCCCCTGTGAAGCCCTCGACCCCGACCGAAATCTCGCCGTCACCGCCGCGCTGCTACAGAGGCATCACGCCGCCACCGGTGATTGGGTGTCAGCGGCCGGACGCTATCACCGCCCGGCAGGAGGAACGCCGGCCGCGCGTTACCGCGCCGGCTTTACCCGCCAACTCGGCAGGCTTTCCTTCAAACAGGGCACACCACCATGAAGCGACTTCCCAGTGGGTATTACTTCGCCGTGCTCTTGGCTGCGCTCGCCCAGCCGGGACTGTCGTTTGCAGAAGTTCAGCCTGGCGGTTTCACCCGCCCCCAGTTTGAAGCTTCCAGGCCGCCAATAAACAACAAGACTCAGCCTGCTCGGGCCATACATGCAGACCAATCTGCATTTGCCGATGAGACCTGGATACTGCCCGTGCGCAGCTCTCACTTGAGCCCAGGCCAGATCACAACTCGCACCCTGGACATGCCGGGCTTGCAGCCATTTTTCCTTGTCGGGGAAGATCCCCAATCGTTGGTTTGGCTGCATCAGCGTGCGACTGAACTGCAAGAAATGGGTGCGGCCGGCCTCGCCGTCGAAGTGACCGATACTGAAGCCCTGGCCCGAATTCGAGCAGCCGCGCCGGGCATCACCATCCTGCCGGTCAACGGCAACGACATCGCCACCCGCCTGCAGATAGAGCACTACCCGGTCTTGATCACCGCCACCTCACTGGAACAGTGAGTTTAGGTCATGGCCGAGCATGCGATGGAGTCCAAGCTCCGCCCCGCAGTGGAGCTGTACACCGTAGCGATCTGCATCGCCGCCGCGGTGTTGTGCGTGTACTCGCCCTGGGCCGTGGCCCTGTCACCCGAGATCGGTCTGGTTGCAGCGCTGGCCTATGCCCTGCTCGGTTTGATCCGCCTCCGACAAGCCTGGGAAGTGTTGCGCTATCGGCGCAATATCCGCCGGCTGCCTCGCTACGAGCTGACCAGCCGGCAGATTCCGGTGAGCCGCAAACGTCTGTTCATGGGCCGCGGCTTTCGCTGGGCCCGCCTGCACACCCAGCGCTTGGTTGAGGCCCAGGATCCTGCCGTCGCTCACTACGTCGACCAACCGACCCGTTACCGCCTGGCACGTGGACTCGAACGTCGCCTAGAACATGCACCGTTTCCGCTCTCGACACTGGCCCGTGTCACGGCCTGGGACAGCGCCTTTAATCCGTTGCGCCCTTTACCCCCAGTCGGTGGCTCACCGCTGTTGCATGGGGTTGAGCCCGACGAAACGGAAGTCAGTCTGCCGCTGGGTGAACGAGTCGGACATACCCTCGTGCTGGGCACGACCCGTGTTGGCAAGACGCGACTCGCCGAGGTGTATATCACCCAGGACATACACCGCGTCGAACACGAGGTAGTGATTGTCTTCGATCCGAAGGGCGATGCCGACCTGCTCAAGCGCATGTACGTCGAAGCCAAACGCGCCGGTCGAGAAAATGAGTTCTATGTTTTCCATCTAGGCTGGCCAGAAATCTCCGCGCGCTACAACGCCGTGGGACGTTTCGGGCGCATCTCGGAAGTGGCGTCGCGCATCGCTGGGCAGCTCAGCGGCGAAGGAAACTCCGCAGCTTTCCGTGAGTTTGCCTGGCGCTTCGTCAATATCATTGCCCGGGCTTTGATCGAGTTGGGCCGACGCCCAGACTACCTGCAGATCCAGCGCCATGTGGTCAATATCGACGCGCTGTTCATCGAGTACGCCCAGCAGTTTTTCGCCAAGACCGACCCTAAGGCGTGGGAGGTGATCGTCCAGCTCGAAGGCAAACTCACCGAGAAAAACATTCCCCGGCATATGATCGGACGCGAAAAGCGCGTGGTGGCCATCGAACAATACCTGGCGGCGAAACGGGTGTTCGATCCGGTGCTGGATGGACTGCGGTCAGCAGTGCGTTACGACCGCACTTACTTTGACAAAATCGTGGCTTCGCTACTGCCGCTGCTGGAGAAACTTACCACCGGCAAGACCGCCCAACTACTGGCTCCCAACTACACCGATTTAGATGATCCGCGGCCAATCTTCGATTGGATGCAGATCATCCGTAAACGCGGCATCGTCTACATCGGTCTGGATGCACTGACCGATGCCGAGGTGGCTGCCGCCGTCGGCAACTCCATGTTCGCCGACTTGGTCTCGGTCGCGGGCCACATCTACAAACATGGCATTGACCATGGCCTGCCCGCATCGAGCAGCAGCAGTGACAAGCTGCCGATCAACCTGCATGCCGATGAGTTCAACGAGTTGATGGGCGACGAATTCATCCCGCTGATCAACAAGGGCGGTGGCGCTGGCATCCAGGTGACGGCTTACACCCAGACCCTCAGTGATATCGAAGCGCGCATTGGTGATCGCGCCAAGGCCGGCCAGGTTATTGGTAACTTCAATACGTTGCAGATGCTCCGCGTACGCGAGACTGCCACCGCGGAACTGCTCACCCAGCAGTTGCCCAAGGTCAACGTACTGAGCAAGACCCTAGTCTCGGGAGCCACCGACACCTCCGATCCTGAGGCCAACACCGACTTCACCTCGTCCTCACAGGACCGTGTCAGTAGCACCAGTGTGCCGCTGATCGAGCCCGCTCATATCGTCAGTTTACCCAAGGGGCAAATGTTCTCCTTCCAGGCCGGTGGGCAGCTCTGGAAAGTCCGCATGCCGTTGCCAAAACCCTCCAACGACGATGCTATGCCCAAAGACCTGCAGGAGCTTACTCAGCGAATGCGGGCCACCTACAACGAGCAGGCGGGCCAATGGTGGACTGCCAGCGGGGGCGGCCCAACAACCAACTTCGATTTGGATCAGGTGGGGTAGCCCTACCCCACCTGGTTTCGATCCAGCAGAAAACTGTCCAGAAGGCGTCGTGACGACATCAACACTGCAGCGCGCAATGGAGTGAACGATGGCGAGTTCCGTCCGGCACACGCCGCCACAACCGGTACAGCGCCCGGGGTTGATCATCTCGGCGATCAGCCTGATCCTGCGCATAATCGGATTGCTGATCGCCTCGTTGCTGTTCTCGATCTTCATAGAGTTCGCCGGCCTGCTGCTGTTCTGGGGCGATCAGGGTTGGCGACACAGCCAGGCCATGTTGAATAGCGAATTGGGATGGCTCAGCGAGCACTTCAAAGCTTCACTCATCATCCAACAGCCTGGACAGACGATTGTCCAGTGGCTGGATTTTCTCAATCAGTGGCTGCTGGTCAAGACTGGCTTTGCGGATTTTGCCCGGCAGGCGCAGGTGTCGAGCCAAGGCAACGGCCCTTGGGGCTGGACCAATCAGCTCTACGTGAGCATTGAGGACTTCGTGCTGGCGGCGGTATATGTGACCTTTACCTTCGTGGTGCGTCTGACCATTCTGGTCCTGTCCACACCACTATTTTTGTTGGCCACGCTCACCGGTTTTGTCGATGGCTTGATGCGCCGCGACCTGCGCAAGTTTGGAGCCGGGCGTGAAAGCAGTTTTGTCTATCACCGCGCTAAACGAGCAGTGATACCCCTGCTGCTCGTGCCCTGGGTCATGTATCTGTCCCTGCCCTTTTCGCTCAATCCTATGGCCGTTTTTTTGCCTTGCGCAATGATGCTCGGAATAACCACAGCTATCACCGCGGCGACCTTCAAAAAACACCTATAGCGCCAGCGCCACTTTAAAAGTGGCGCGTTCCAGTCGTGACTCTCTCCTGTTACGGAGTTACTCTGAGCGTAGCCAAAGGACCATCTTTTAGTTCATTACGCACTTTGTACGTAACAGAATTCAACTCATCCCAGTCTCGCTGAATTTCGATTTCAGTTCCTGAAAAACGCGAAAGAGAAGAGCGCCTCAACGCATCCAATAAAGGCGCTTGTACATCACGCACAATCTGCTCCCAATACTTATCGCCCTCACCATCGTCACTAAACCCTGGAGCATGTCCATTTTTTGTCATCGAAAACACACCACCAGACATAAAACTTGCAACTCTAACACTTGGATAATGATAATTCTCAGACTCCCGCGAAACAGCCTTAAAAATAACGCCCAAAACAAATGCCGCACGAATTAATCGCACAACCAACTCGCTGGAGCTAGACGGCCTTCTAATTGCACTAGGCAAGCCCATAACCCAAGAGCCGAAAATAGATCCCGCATTAAAGTCTGCATCAAATTCAAGCGCGCGCACTTCTTTGGAGTTTCTAGGACGATAATCACAATGCCCAAAAACCATGTGCGCCACTTCATGGAAATATAATAGCAGGCACACATCCAGAGCCAAATTGGTAGCAGCCCCGCCAATTTCAGAAACGGAAGTCACACCTGGAAAAAGACTTTCTACAGAGCAACTCGAACCACCGTATTGTTTTCCAAGATGACTTGACTCACTGTCAACCTGTAGAGATATTAATTCTATCGCCACGGACAGAACAGTCGCTGGTACCCCTAAAGATATTCGGATTTCATAATTCTTGGGGACATACGCACATTTACCGACTTCCGCGTAAAAATTATCTTGACTCAGAAACCTACAAACCAATGACCAGCCAACGGGGTCTAGCCGATGAATTGCGAGCTGCTCATTCAGATACGACAATTCCTTCTCAAAATCAATACATATCTGTTTAACGAGCTCAAGCCTAGCGCCGGTCAAATTATGGGCATAGAAAACCTCGTTTATGCGTTCGGAAGAAGGCACCGCTTTTAAAAAAGGTCTTCTTTATACTTTTTGCCACCATCCCTCATAAATCCAGACTTTAGACTCATTTTTTCTACCCCCTTAGAGTATGAGTTAAACCTATACACAGTATGAGACAACCTCATACCAAGGACACCCTCACGGCTATGCTTTCCCGTTCGCACTACTGCCGCACAGTGGCATCAAACATAATAACGAACAACTTAAATATCTCAGCAACCGTATTTATATATAAAAACCCCACCAAAACCACCGTTATCTCGAACCAAGCAAACAACGCAAAACAGTCCGCCTTAAAGACCTTGTAAACTAGCAATTTTTTCAGCTGCTGACGTGGCAAGTGATAAATTAGATCCCAAAATCCTAGGTCCTTAAAAACCCTAACCATTGCGAAGATTCCGCAAACGGCAAATATCAATACCAGCGCCAGAGGCGAAATATTATTAATGACTACAGCTTGATAAGCACCAACCATTGGAATAAAAACATTCACAATTGAAATTAGCCCCACCTGTATAAAGTAAGCCATTCCAAGAACCACCAAACACCAAGTTCCTAGCAATATAAAAAATCGAACTATATGCTTTCGCAATCGAGAGCTAAATGATCTATAACTGCGTTGACTTTCTATCAAGAGCATTGGCAGCAATGCCGCGACAGCAGCCAATATCCAGTCCACATAATTTAAGCCGGTTTTTGTTACGATTAACGCCCCAGCAAAGGTAATAGCACGATTAAAAAGCTTCCATTTAAAACGATGATCCTCATCAAGAGCGCCCCAATACTCTTCGGTGACACCGGCTATTCGATTCACTACCGCCCTCCCTATTCGGTTAAACCGCACCGACCAAAAAATTCAGAAACACAATATCACCAAACCCAGAAAAACTGATTGGTAGCATTCCATATTTCCGACTGAATCCGGGCTTGTTTGGCGAGACTCTTTAGATAGGTATTACTAGAGCCAATATCATGCCAACGACACCGATCCGCTGTTCGCTGCTGTTTGTGCTAGCCACTATCCATTTAAACAGTGATGCCGCACCGGCTGATGAAGAGGCACAACTCAGTCTAGTCCGGCAGCAGCTCGACGTTATCGAACGTCTAACCGCTCAAGCCGAGAGATCCAGCAACGCTCAACCGAATGAGCGCTACCGCTTCGACTACCCCCAACTGATCCAAGACATCCAGCGCATCCGCCAAGGGGTGCAGAGCTATCTGTTCCCCTCCCGTGCGCAACCCCGCGATCCTGGTGATCTGGTCGGCGATTACCGCCTCGACACTCCGCCTGCGGAGCCCTCGCCGTGAGCATGACCGACACCCAGACCGCTGCATTCCAAAACGCCTCCGGCTTTTCGGCACAGAGCAGTTCGACACTGTGGCTGTCCCTGGTTCTCGTCCTGGCTTTGCTTTGGTGTGCCTGGGTGATGTGGACGGCTTACCGGGGTTGGGCCGCCGGCAGTGTGCGCTTTGGGGCCCTCGGCGGCAGCACCGCGCGCGTCTTGCTCGCCCTGCTCGTACTAATGTTCTTCACCCTGTCCTAATCCAGGAGATCGCCGCCATGCTCAAGTGCTTTACCCCTCTGAAAAACAACCTGCGTGATCGAGCGAGCCAACGCTTGATCGGTCTGCTCCTGATACTCGGTCCAAGCCTGGCTTTTGCCGAGCTTCCCACCATGGAAGCCCCGTCGCGCGGCGAAGGATCCGGGTTGATCGAGACGATCAAAAACTACGCCTACGACGGCGGCATCCTGCTTGGTCTGCTAATCGCCCTACTCGCTTTTCTCGGTGTGGCTTGGCATTCCCTGACCGTCTATGCCGACGTGCAGAACCAGCGCAAGACCTGGAAAGATCTCGGCGCTGTGGTCGGCATCGGGGCCCTACTGGTGGTAATCATCATCTGGTTCCTGACCAAGGCCGCCGCGATTTTGTGAGGTTGGCATGAAAGACGCTATCGAAAGCCTTGCCGACGGCACCTTGGTTTTTCTACCGGAGCGGCTCAACCGTGATCCCGCCGTATTGCGTGGTTTAACCAATGATGAGATGTGGGTAGCGCTCGGCACCGGCGCCGTCATTGGCCTGCTGCTGGGCGTTCCTCTAGCGATCGCCACCGCCTCCATTGCAGTGGCGCCGACCAGCATGATCGCAAGCATGGCGGTGGTGTTATTTGCCGGTGGCACACTACTGCGTCGGGCCAAACGGGCTCGCCCCGAGACCTGGTTGTACCGCAAGCTCGAATGGACACTCGCCAGCCGTTGGCGCCTGGGTCGCAGCAGTTTGATTCTCCACTCCGGCGCCTGGACGGTCCGTCGTTCGCGTCGACTGCGCCCTGCCCTGTCCCGGTGGCAGCCATGAGCCGATTTCGGAACAAGGTGGACGCCCAACAAGCCCATATCTTCAGCCTGCGTCTGGCGGTAATGATCCTCGCCCTGGTCTGTGCCGGACTCTGGTATGGCTGGCGCTCGGCGCCGACCGATCTGACCGTGCATGTACCGCCGGATTTGCGCTCGGGCAGCACGCGCAAGTGGTGGGACATCCCATCAGAGAATGTCTATGCCTTCGCCCTGTACATCTTCGGTCAACTTAATCGCTGGCCTTCGGATGGCGAACAGGATTACCGCCGCGCTATCTACAGCTTGCAGTCCTACCTGACACCCGCCTGCAAAGCCTTCCTCGACGGCGACTATGAGTACCGCAAGGCCGCTGGCGAACTCCGCCAGCGGGTGCGTGGCGTCTACGAAATTCTGGGCCGAGGCTATAGCGAAGATCCGGAACTTAGGGTCAAGCAACTCGATCGCGACAGCTGGCTGGTCACCCTCGACCTGAACGCCGATGAGTATTACGCCGCCGAACCGGTGAAACGGGTGGCGGTGCGTTATCCATTACGCGTGGTGCGTTTTGATCTGGACCCCGAACGCAATAAGTGGGGGCTGGCACTGGACTGTTATCAGGGCACGCCGCAAAAAATCGCTCTGCCTGGAGGTGAGCCATGACGCGGATTTCTACCCTGGGGCTCACCATCGCACTGATGCTATGGGGAGTTGCAGCGCAGGCCGTCGAGTTGATGCGCTGGGAACGCCTCCCTCTCGCGGTCCCGCTGGTGATCAATCAGGAACGGGTGGTCTTTATCGATGAGGATGTTCGAGTCGGCGTACCCTCAACTCTGACCGGCAAGCTGCGCGTGCAATCTACCGGCGGAACGCTGTACCTACGTGCGTCGGAAGCCATTGCTCCGACCCGCCTGCAACTGCAATCGGTCGCAACGGGCGAGATCATCCTCTTGGACATCGCAGCCACGCCTGGCGATCAACCGCTGGAGCCCGTGCGTATTCTCAAGAATGCTTCGGTGCAGGCTACTGAGGCTGAATCTAAAAGCGTCCCTCTTCCAGAACGTACGCCAATCCCAGTCGCTTTGACGCGCTACGCCGCGCAAAGCCTGTACGCGCCGCTACGCACCGTGGAGTCCCTACCCGGCGTACGCCGCGTCCCGCTCAAGCTGCGCAGCGAACTGCCAACCTTGCTGCCGACCGAAAACGTGTCCAGCACACCCATCGCCGCCTGGCGATTCGGTGATTACTGGGTGACGGCGGTGAAGTTGCGCAATCGTGGTTCAGAGAGGGTGCAACTCGATCCACGTCGACTTCAGGCCAAGCTGTTCGCCACGGCTTTCCAGCATGCTTTCCTCGGGCAGGTCGGCAGTGCAGAAGACACCACGATCGCCTACCTCGTCACTCGCGGTGCCGGCCTCGAACACGCCGTGCTGCTTCCGCCCGTCGCGCGAGGTGCTGGTGATGAAAGCTAACGCATTGCTCAAATGGCTGGTACCGGCTGCCCTGTTGGGCGTGGCGCTGATCATCCTGAAAACCTGGGTCGCGGGAAGTAGCACTCCCTCTCCAGAGCGCTCGGTTGATCAAGGCAATCTTCAGTTATCCGCCGAGCAAGCCAAGTCGCTCGGCATTGCGGGCGATACCCCACGCGATACGGTCGCCACCCTGATCGGCCAGGTGAAGGCCATGCGCAGCGACATGCTCGGCCTAAAAAAACACAACGATTCACTGCAGACGGAAAACAATCGCCTGCGCGAGCGGGAAAACAGTGTCGATTCGCGTATCCAGACGGCGCTTGGCAGTGTGACCCAGCAAGTCGACGAAGGTCGCCGACAAGCCAACGAGGCCCGACTTAAAGCAGAACAGGACAATCGTCAGGCTCGCGGCCTGCTGACGCAATTGCAGGAACAGTTGTCGGGGCTGACCGGCAAAGGCAAGGATATGCCGATCGGACTGGGGCTTGAGCCGGGCGACGGTGCTCAGTTCGATGGGCAGCATTCTGCTAATGATGCACTACAGTGGATAGAGCCTTCGGATGCTCCGCCCACCGACGCCCAGGGCAAAACCAAGACCGCGTCCGCTCTGAGTTTGCCTACTGCCTTCAGCTCATTGGAGGGTTTGAAGGACAATGCCATCGACCGCAGCCAGAAGCAGTTACGCGAGGTCACCAAGGGTGAACGTGACCTGACACGCTCCGCTGATCGTACCGAAGGCGCGAAGCCGGCCTACACCATTCCAGAAAACGCGACATTGATGGGCTCGGTCGCCATAACCGCGCTGATCGGCCGGGTCCCGGTGGACGGCACCGTGAATGATCCCTACCCCTTCAAGGTGCTGGTTGGTCCGGAGAACCTGACAGCCAACGGCATCGATCTGCCGGACGTCGCAGGGGCCGTGATGAGCGGCACAGCCTCCGGCGACTGGACCCTGTCGTGCGTACGCGGACAGGTCGAGTCAATTACCTTTGTGTTTACCGACGGCACCATTCGCACGGTGCCTCAGCCGAAGGCAGTAGCCAGTCGCAATGCCTCCACCACCCAGAGCTCAAACACCGACAAGATTCGTGGCGGACTCGGTTACCTGTCCGATCCGTATGGCATTCCTTGCATTGCCGGTGAGCGCCGCTCAAACGCTCAACAGTACCTCGGCAGCCAGAGCTTGATCACGGCGGCTGGCGCAGGTGTCGCTGCCTTGCTCGGGGATGAGCAGAACAACAGCAGCGTGATCAGTTCAGGCGACAGCACGCTCGGGATCACCAACAGCAGTGGCAATAGCGCACTAAATTCAATCCTCAGCGGTGGAGTCAGCGACATCCGCGAGTGGGTCAACAAACTCTATGGCGAGGCCTTTGCTGCCGTGTACGTGCCACCGGCCGCCCAAGTCTCCCTGCACCTCGACCATGAGATCACCATCGACTACGAGCCCAAGGGCCGGAGCGTTCGCTATGAAAAAGACCATGCTTCTATGCCTGACCTGGATTAGCGTGCTCTGCTGGGTTCTAGCGGGGTGTACCACCGACAAGGAGACGCTGCTGCCCCATGGCGAACAAACCATGCTGGAAATCTGGAACGACGCCGGTTCGCAAGGCACTCAGCAGCAACTGCTGGATGCTCGGCAGCAGTTACGCCGCCCGCTGGCTCAGGCAGATGTCTCCGCGTCTCTCCAGGAACCGTATACGCGCACCGCAGCGAACGAGATCCACAATCTGTTCCCGCGCCTGCCCAATCCCGATCTGGTGCTGTACGTGTACCCGCACCTGAGTGGTACCGAGCAGGCACCGATCCCAGGTTACTCGACAGTCTTTCCGTTCTACCAACGTGTGCAGTACGCATTACCCGGTGAACGTCAGGAAGACTTGTAGTGCGTACCAGCGATGCGGGCAACCGCACTTCTGCATGGAAAGCCTGGCGCCACCCATTGCGCCCGCGCGCCACCTTGGCCGATGAAGCTGCACTCTATGCGCACAACCCCAGCTTCACCGACCACTTGCCTTGGGTCGAATACCTCGATACAGAACAATGCTTTCTACTGGACGACAATCACTCGGTGGGTGCGGTGTTCGAGTTGCTGCCCATCGGCACCGAAGGGCGCGAACCCGATTGGCTGATGGCCGCCCGCGATGCCCTCGAAGACGCCCTACAGGATAGCTTTGACGAACTGGATCAAGCACCTTGGGTGGCGCAGTTTTTCTGCCAGGACGACAACGACTTCGCCCCCTACCTGACGCGGCTCACCGATTATATTCAAGACAGCGCGCGAGGCACGGTCTTCACCGAGACGTTTTTGGAACTCAGTCGTCGCCATTTGAAGACCATCGCCAAGCCGGGAGGTCTGTTCGAGGACAAGGCCGTCACGCGCCTACACTGGCGCGGCAATAATCGACGGGTGCGCCTGGTGATCTATCGCTGGATTGAGTCTGGCGCCGAGGAGATGGGACTCAGTCCAGTGCAATCCCTGCAGGAGGCTTGCGAACGTATCGTGGCTTCGTTGCAGGCATGCGGGGTGCAATCGACGCGAGTCGATGGCCGAGGTCTGTATGCCTGGTTATTGCCCTGGTTCAATCCGGCACCCAGGCTCACCGACGAAGACCCCGAGGAATTCTACCGCCGCGTGGCCTATCCGGAGTCGGGCGACGGCGAGTCGCTGGAACTGCCCTTCGATCATGACTTCGCCGAGCGGCTGTTCTTCAACGAACCGCGCTCGGATGTCCAGCACGGGCTCTGGTTTTTCGATGATCAACCCCATCGGGTCATGGTGGTGGACAAGCTGCGCCGAGCGCCCTTGATTGGTCAACTCACCGGAGAAACCCGCAAAGGTGACGCGGTGAATGCACTGTTCGACCAGTTACCCGAAGGTACAGTCATGAGTCTAACCTTGGTGGTCAAACCGCAGGATGTACTTGAGGAGCAGTTGAACCGCCTGGCGCGCAAAGCCATCGGTGAAAACCTGGCCTCGACCCAGACCCGTCAGGATGTCGAAGAGGCTCGCGCGGTCATCGGCCGCCAGCACAAGCTGTACCGGGGAACCCTGGCCTTCTACGTGCGTGGTCACGATGAACAGCAACTGCACCAGCGCTCGGTCAGTCTGGCCAATGCACTACTGGGTGCGGGCCTGCAGCCGGTACGTGAAGGCGACGAGGTTGCCGCCTGTAACAGTTATCTGCGTTGGTTACCGATGGCCTACAACCCGGCCCGCGACACGCGCAACTGGTACACACGCCTGATGTTCGCCCAGCACCTGGCAAACCTGGTCCCGGTGTGGGGTCGCAGCACCGGCACCGGCCACCCGGGCATCACCCTATTCAATCGTGGTGGCTCGCCGTTGAGCTTTGATCCGTTGTCTCGACTAGACCGGGCTATGAACGCCCATCTGCTGCTGTTCGGTCCGACCGGCGCCGGTAAGTCGGCCACCCTGGTCACCCTGCTGATGCAGGTCATGGCGGTGTACCGCCCTCGCCTGTTTATCGTGGAGGCCGGCAACTCATTCGGCTTGCAGGGCGACTACTTCGCAACGCAAGGCCTGTCGGTCAATAAGGTCCAATTGAAACCTGGTACCGCGATCAATCTCGCCCCGTTCGCCGATGCCTGGCGCCTGGTCGAGCAGCCGGATCAGGTGGCGAGTCTGTCGATCGATGAGTGGGACGATGAGGTAATAACCAGTCGCGAAGACCAACGTGATGTTCTCGGAGAACTGGAAATCACCGCCAGGCTGATGATCACCGGCGGCGAAGCCAAGGAAGAGGCGCGCCTGAGTCGAGCCGATCGCAGTCTGATCCGCGAGTGCATTCTCGATGCAGCGCAGACCTGTGTCGCGTCGGGTCGCCAGGTATTGACCCGCGGCGTGCGCGACGCGTTGCTGCGCGTCGCCGCCGACCCGCACTTGCCGGAGAAGCGTCGTGAGCGTGCCCAGGAAATGGGAGAGTCCATCGACCTGTTTTGCCAGGGTTTCGAGGGTGAACTGTTCGATCGTGAAGGCACGCCTTGGCCCGAGAGCGATGTGACCATTGTCGATCTGGCCACCTACGCTCGCGAAGGCTACGAGGCACAAATGTCCATCAGCTACATCAGCCTGATGAACACCGTGAACAACCTCGCCGAACGCGATCAGTATTTGGGTCGGCCAATCATCATGGTCACCGACGAGGGTCATATCATCACCAAGAACCCGCTGCTGGCGCCATTCGTGGTCAAGGGCACGAAGATGTGGCGCAAGCTCGGCGCCTGGTTCTGGCTGGCGACGCAGAATCTTGCCGACTTCCCCACTGCTGCGCAGACCATGCTCAACATGATCGAATGGTGGATTTGTTTGAACATGCCGCCCGCGGAAATCGAAGAGATTGCACGATTCAAGAAACTCACGCCAGCACAGAAAGCCTTGCTGCTGTCCGCCAGCAAGGAGCCGGGTAAGTACACCGAAGGGGTCGTACTATCCAAGAAGCTCGAAACACTGTTTCGGGCCGTGCCCCCTAGTCTTTACCTCGCCCTGGCCATGACGGAGCCCGAGGAAAAGGCCGAGCGCTGGACACTGATGCAGAGCACCGGTTGCTCGGAATTGGAGGCAGCTTACCGGGCAGCTGAACGGATCGATAGGATGCGAGGAATTGAGTGAAATGGAGCTGATCCTAGGTTTCGATCAACCCGGTAGCAAATCCTTGAACACCTTCTCCACGTAGGCTTGCATAAACCAGTCAGGGACCTCATCAGCCCTGAATTCAAGGTCAGTCCCGTCTGTTATTTCAGCGAGCAGCATCAGATCAGCGCCGGAGTTATCAAAGATATAGGCCCGGTTCGAGGCCGCGATGGCCGTTGGTAATAGGTTCAGACAACGACCGTAGCGCTGGACAATTTTTTCGGTGGGAACTGGGTGCCCACCCGCCGCGACACGGTTCTTAACCCTGTTAATGTTGATATCCGGGTCTTCAGTGGCGACAAAGTAGAGGTAGGTTCGATATCCCGACGCTCTTGCCTTGAGCATAAAAGCGACTTTGTCTTCGCTAGACATCACCGTTTCGAAGGTGAAAGACAATTGGGCTTCGAGGAGCTTGTGCCGGATGAAATCAGAGAGCACGGAGGCAAAATAGGAATTCATCGCGACGGCCTGGAAATTCAGGCCGTTATTGCTGAAGCCTATTTTGGCGGCCTCCTCACCGAGCTGAGTCGACCGAATCAGTCGGTGCGCCTTGATAAAACCGAGAACCTCATCGCCTTCGGCTTCCAGTTGAAAATCACTGAATTCCAGGCGTCCGCGCTCTTTGGCAGCCTTTTCGATTTCATCCGGGTTGATGTAGATACCGATCAGGTGGGAAGGGACGGCACTTTTCATTGTGCTTTTACCGGAACCATTAGGACCGGCAAACACCCTCAGCCGAGGGACGGTCATGAGCAGCGATGCACCTTGATAATGCCGCCCAAGGTCACTTTATGCTTGGGCTTGGCCGCTCGAATAACCTTGTGCTTACCATCAGCAGTCGTCTCAACGAGCATACCGTCCATGACTTCCATCACGCTGCGTCCGGCCGCCAGGGCGTTGATATAGGCCGTATTGATCGCGCCTTCAGCCATGGATGGGATTTTACCCTCCAGTCGACTCACCAGATCATCACTCAACACTTGGTCGGCTTTCATATCGCGCTCCACGTTCTCAGAGCGTGCAGAATCTGCACTTATCAGAGTCCTAGCCACGTAAATCTGTTTGTCACAGACCAACGCCACTTCTGTCGATCTCCATTCTAGAGGAATGGAGCCTGGAACCATACCTTCCAGTAAATTTTCCCGTGTAGGCCATATCGTCAGGGTTGGAGCCGCACGGCTACGGTGAAACGCCTTGAAGCCGTTGCTGAACTCTCAATAAAAATCCTGCTTCGAAAGCATCCTGAGATTCTCCTGCCGGACAAGTCTTCCGTGCCTGCGCCAATTCCCACCACAGTGGTACGTCACCGGGTGTATTAAGCCAGGCCTGGGCGCATTGCACGCCACGTTCGATCACAGGCGCAAATTCGCTGCCCCACGGTGTCAAAAGGCTCGGGCAGCCGTCCGCCGCCGGAATTGAAACGTAATTTTCGTCCATAGACACCTTAGCTTTCGATTATTTATTAATGCTCGGTCTGTTCTAAGCAGCATAGAAACAAAATTGACACTCGGCTTAAGCATCAAAAAAGCCTGAATCAGAGCCAATGTAGACTATATCCCGTGGATTGAGAGTCCCTCAAGGCGCAGTTTGCGCGCATGACTCAAGACTTCGAACAGCTCCGTCTGCAACTCGCGGAAAATATCCGCTCGATGCGACGCGTGAAGAACCTTACCCAGGAGCAATTGGCGCTCATGGCCGAGGTGGATCGTACCTACGTGAGTCAAATCGAACGAGGGGTAGGCAACCCGTCGTTATTGGTCCTCTGCAAACTCGCCAACATTTTCGAGATCAAAACGGATCAGTTGCTCATCGAGTCTGACGCGCTTGCTCGTACGCTGAGCGCTGAATGACCCTCTGCTGATCTAGAAGATCGTTATAAACCGACAATCCTGCGTTCGGCTTTCTCACTGACACCCCTCTCTCGATTATTGAACCTGTCCAGGCCATACACCCAGAGCCTGGATCATGTCTGCTGCCTGCCCGCACATTTCGCCCCAGAAATTACATCCGTTGGTGCTGAGCATTCTGCTGGCATCCGGGTCAAGCGTAGCGCTGGATACCGGCAACATTACCGCCTCCGTACTTTCTCCAGACTGCCTCGAGTACAGAGTCGTCGGCATCTGCTTTTGGTTGCTCTGCACCCCCTTCGGCTGCACGGTTAAAACCTCAACCAAGGTTCGTCACTTCATTCCTGAGCTGGTGGTCTCGAGCTATGCCACCACCGGTGCCAATCCTTGGACCGAGATGGCCGCCCTCTCCTCTCCTATCAGTGGTGCGGAAGGAGGCGGTAACCTGATCATGCCGAACACCCAGCGCGATAATCTGCCTCGGTTCAAAAACGTTGATGCCATCGGTCATCCAGGTGGCTGGGCCGCAACGCAACTGGCCTCGCAATCCGGCTACGCCTGCGCCAGCGGCGCCACGGGGTTCATGCCCTACTACCTGAGCACTTGGGACTCACTGGCCTGGCGTCATGGCATCCCGGAAAGCCTTTACCCCGAGTCGCTTGTGCCCGGGATCCGTGAAATCGGTCGTCAGCTCGCGGGAAACATGTGGGGCAACGTCTATCCCCGGCAAGGATTTTTGGTGCAACCCGACGATTTCAAAGCCGCTGCGGTGATGGCGCAGCGGGCGGGTGACGTCATTACCCGCAACTGGCAACCGCACGTGTATGTCCCGCTCATACCCGTACCACGCGAGGGTTATTGGCCGCCAGGCCCAATCGTTGAAAACGACGCTTCAACCCACAAATGGCAATTGCTCTCCCCCGTGGTTCAACCCACATGTGCCATCTTCCCCAGCGATTCGGTGCAGAGCGCGGATGGCGGCTACGCCTGGTCGCTGTGGCGTCCCTACAGCTGCTGCAAGCGTGAGGGACAGACCTTCCTGTTCAGCATCGACTTTGAAGGTGGTGCTTTATGAGTAGGCATATTGCAAGACCATGGTTGGGCACGATGAGTCTGTTGCTCTGCGGACTGCTCGCCGTGGCCAACCATGCCCACAGCGCCGAGGACGATTACCGCCTAGGCACTCAAGGCGAAGTACTGGACGACCGGGTGATGTACACCATTGGTGGCGGCTCGGCAGCGGGCTCGCCGAGTTCGCTCTATCGCCCCAACGGTCTCGGTGTTGGCGGATCCTGGCAGGCAAACATGATGTGCGGAAACATGAGCCTCACCAACACCTTGCAAAACCAGTTGAACGGCGTCACCGAAGGGTTCCAGCAGATCATGGGCAGCATTGTGCAGAACGCGACCCAAGCGGTGATGTCGCTGCCTGCGTTGATCATCCAGCGCGCCAACCCCGGGCTTTATGAGTTGTTGAGTAACGGGGTGATGCAAGGGCGCATCGACTTCGACCGTTCCAAACTGACCTGCCAGGCCATGGCCGAGAAGATGGCTGACAAGGTCGGCCAAGCCGGCTGGGGCGCATTGGCCAAGAACCAGGAGATGCAGGGCAACCTCGAAAAAACCGGCGGTGATGCGGTGGCCGCGGTGAAAAACACCGAGGCCCGTAACGGCAATAATGGGGTGTCATGGGTCGGCGGGCAGAAGGCTGGAGGTAGCGGACAAACACCCATCCGGGCAACCTCCGATGTGGTGCGCGCGGGCTACAACCTGCTGCATAACCGATCCGTGGATGACAGCGCCTCGATCAGTCGCAGTGATTGCCTGGGCGGCGCTATTTGCCAGGCATGGACCTCACCCCAAGAGGAATCCGAATGGGCTGTTCGAGTGTTGGGCGAGACCGAAGTCGCAACCTGCGACACCTGCGAGACTCTGCGGGCTACCGCTGGCAGCGGACTGACGCCGCTGATCCAGGAGGCCTACGGTGAACATCTCAAGACCCTGCAAGGCTTACTGTCCGGATCTCTGCCGCCGAACCCTGACAATCTGAGCAAAGCCTCCAGCCCGATGCTGCCAGTGACCCGTGGTGTGATCGAAGCCCTGCGCGACGATCCTGATCAGGAACTCCTGGCGCGGCGCCTGGCCAGTGAGACGGCCCTGTCCAGCGTGCTCGACAAAGCGCTCCTGCTATTGCGCACGCTGCTGGCAGGCAGCCACGAACCGAACATCGCTTCCGCCGAACCGGCCCAAACGGCCTTGACGAAAAACATCGACACACTGGAGCGCGAGATACGCCTGCTACAAACCGAGTTGCAGGTCCGGCAGATGCTCACAACCAATACCGCCAGCCTCGTGCTCGATCGACATGCCGGAGGTGCCGATGCGTCGCGCACCGTCGAGCAAGGCGACCCCGAACCTGGCCGACTCAACGACGCTGATGCCAGGCGCAAGTGAGCCATGAAACGCTCACTGCTATTCACTTTGCTTTCAAGTCTAGGGATCGCCGCAGGGATGATCCTCACCGCCGCACTGATCGCCTGGATAGGCTGCACTGCGCTGGGTAGTTTCGGGGGCTGGCAGCAAGCCTTGGAATCGATACGGCCTTATTTGCGGTGGTGGCGTGTCCTGCTCTACGGCGTCCTCTTTGCACTCTGGTGGGACCTGCTGAGGCGCTACCGACATCGACCACAGGACCGACTGCGCGTGAAGCGCGCCGGGACATTAGGGCTCTTGCTCTTTACCTGCGTCGAGCTCACTCGATTGTGAGGTCACCACCATGCTCATGAGCACCAACAGCTACCTGGAGTTTTACCTCTCCCTGCTGGCATGGATCATCAACAACGGTATCTGGAACGTCCTGTCCGATACTGGGCTGTTCGCCGCGCCCTTTGGTGCAATCATCTTGCAAGAATGGTTGTCGGCCCGTCAGCAAGGCGCGGATGAAGGCAACAAAGGATTGCTCTCGGTACCTCGAATCGAGAACCGGCTTTGGTTGGCCTACATCGTCGTATTGTTCGGCTGTGCGCCGGTCTTTCCGCTAAACCTCGCTTCAATGGCGTTCGATGATGCAGCGAGCCAACGCTGCGGTGTCAGTGTGGCCATGCCAGCGGAAACCGCCTGGGGTATCACTTTCAACACCATCGGCGAACGCTCTGCCAATGTGCCGATCTGGTGGTTTCTGGTACACGCCGTGAGCAAAGGCGTGACCGCAGCAGCAACCGCCTCCATCCCCTGTGCACCGGATATCCGACAGATGCGCATGGAGATCGACAGTTCGCGCATCGATAGCCAGGTATTGCTGCAGGAAGTCGCCGACTTCACTCGCGACTGCTACGGCTATTCCCGCTCTCGGCTGTTCACCAATCGTCCGCAGCTGGACAAGGCACAAAGTCGTGATGCGTCCTGGATCGGCTCAAGCTATTTTCTCGACACTCCGGGCTACTACGACACTGATCGCTCACGGACACCGCGAGTCAGTTGGCCCTATGATGAAACCCGCGATGTTTCCTTGCCACGACTAGAGAGTGGGGCGGGCTACCCCACTTGCAAACAGTGGTGGAATGACAGCAGTGTCGGGTTGCGAGAGCGCTTGATCGAGCAAGTCGATCCTTCGCTGCTGAATCAGTTGAAAGGCTGGTTGACTGGCCGCTCAAGCAACGAGATCGAGGATGCCACCCTGCGCGAACTGGTCAGCCCGCGCCAACAATCGATGTCCATGTCGCCCGGACAGGTGTACCAAGACTATGGCTCCAGTGCTCGCGGCGGGTCGATCAATCAGGGACTTAATAACCTGGCCACCAACACTGGGCTGGCTCTCGGCTCCTTCAGCAATTTCCCGGCGATGAACGCGCTACGCGCCGCTCTGCCGATGGTGCAGGCTTTCCTGATCATGGGCGTCATCATCAGCTTGCCGCTGATCCTGCTGGTCAGTACCTACCAGCTAAAGACCGTCATGACGGTGACGTTCGCGCTGTTCACGCTGCACATGCTGACCTTCTGGTGGGAGCTAGCCCGGTGGGTCGACTCCAGCATGCTCGATACCTTGTACAACCAGGTGTCGGCGTCCAATCAGGTGCTGTTGTCCCTACCCACATCCGGCTTTATGGACGGAACCGTCACGGCGCAGGTGATTGAGTATGTGATGGGGGCGATGTTCATCGTACTGCCTATGCTGTTCCTTGGAGCTATGAGCTGGACAGGATATGCAGTAGGAAACGGGATTCAAGGCATGTTGGCGAATGGCAGCAAAGCAGCAAGTGATTCAGCAAGCAAAGGTACGGATCAAATAGTGGGGGCGGCTAGCCGCTCAATTAGATGATTTGCTGTCGCCGATGTAATGCCCGTTGTCGTCGAAGTCACCGATGTAGAGGTCGGCACCAAGGTAGTCTGCCCCAGGTGCCGCCTCATTAATATCCGCATCAAAGGCAGTCTTGGACACCAGAAGTCCAATCACAGCGATCATCGTCACCACAGAAGCTACCAACCAGAAACCGATAAAGAGCAACCCAAGGATGAGTGCCAGCTTCGTAACCAGAAAGCTCCCACGAACCAATAGCCCACCCGCAGGCATACCTGTCGCCACCGCACGTTTAGCCACACGAGATTCAAATCCTTTCAACCTGCGATAACCACGTTTTACGGACATACCGCATGCATATGCCCAGCGGTGTGCGCGGGAGATCTGAAGTGGCTGCTGAGCAGACATGGTTGCGCCCTCTTCTGAGCGTGTTCCTGTGGAAATCGAGATTACAGACTACTACTGAAAACCGCCCATGCTTAACCGTTTATCAGCTTGCTCGGTCGAAAAACTCTTCACTGGAAGACAGAAGACGCAGCTCGTGCACCAGCGCCTCTAACGCCGTTGACCCATCCATATCATCCAGCTACATAGAGGGTACGGATCGCTGTTATCGACAGCACCTTCCCAGGTAGCCAGAGCCTTCAAAGCTACGTCACTCCGGTGATGGTTCCCCCCAAGTGCGATTAGCGTTCGGTGGCTCGCACGGTCACGCTTCACGGTGATGAACGCCTACTGCTCTCCCGAGCGTCTTTCGAGCTCGGCTCGTCCTAACCCCTCTTGCTTTTCTTCAACCCACCGCGGGAAATTCTTTCCCCTATGGGACAGGTTTCTTCGCGCTATCAACGGAGGCACACCATGTCCGACTCACTCACAAGCGAAGCACTGAACACTCTGCGCTTACCCATTGTGTTCACTCCAGACGCGTGGCAACACGCAGTATTGCTCGATGGTTCAAGTCATCCTGAAAAGCTGCAGCTCGATAGGCTGAGCAACGTGGTACGCGCAGCCTTCAAAGCTCACCTGGCCGATCCAAACACACCCTACGTGGTGTTCGAGGTAGGCAAAGTTGCCTCAGCACGTGATGAGAATCATGAACCGTTGCTGCAACTGAGCCTCAGCCTGCTTCAGGCACCGGACCAGCCTGACGCCTTATTGATAGCGCTTGCAGAAGAGCATCAACGCTGAACGCATACACACTCAGACTGCGCGCAGTCCTGCATCAATCCAACCCAACACCCACCGGGGAACCCCTCCCCGACGGGCAAGGCGTTCCTCCGTTTTTTCTCGAGGAAAATGCCATGCGCAATATCTACCAAGACGTGACAGACAAGATCGTTAACGCGTTAGACCAAGGCGTAGCGCCCTGGATCAAACCCTGGTCCTCAAGTGGCTCAGCTGACGTCGGTCATCACCAACCCTACCCCATCAACGCCATCACCCAGCGTCCCTATTCGGGCATCAATTTACCGCTGCTCTGGGCCGAGGCCAGGTTGCAGGGGTTCACTCAAGATCGCTGGTTGACCTTCAATCAAGCCAAAAAAGCCGGCGGGCACATCCGGAAGGGTGAGCACAGCACCCTGGCGGTGCTCTACAAACCGATGGAACGCGAGGAACAGACCGAATCAGGCCAACCCGTACTCGATGAAAACGGTCAGCCCAAGGTTGCTCATTTCGGGATTCTCAGGACGCATTTTCTGTTCAACATCGAGCAAACGGAGGGGCTCGAAACGCTCAACGAAACGGTGCTCGACACGGAATCGAGCGATCCCTTCTTCCCCAACAGTGCTGCCGAAAGCCTGTTGCTAAGTTCGGGCGCGAATATCATTCATCGATTTGCCGACGAAGCCTTTTACCACCCGATCAGGGATCTCATCCAACTGCCGACAAAAGCGCAATTCCACGATCAAGGTGGGTACTACGCCACCGCACTTCACGAGCTGACGCACTGGACCGGACACCACACTCGGTTGCAGCGTGAAGGTGTGACCACACCTTGCCCATTCGGCTCGCCAGACTATGCATTTGAAGAGTTGATCGCCGAAATGGGTGCCGCTTTTTTATGTGCCTACGCCGGTATACAGGGAGAGCTTCGGCACGAAGGCTACATCGACTCCTGGCTCGGCCTGCTGAAGTCTGACAACCGCGCGATCTTCCGCGCCAGTGGCCAGGCCCGATGCGCTTCGGAGTATGTGCTCAACCTGGAGCAGCAACGGAAGCAGTCGGGAATGGATCGCACGCAATTCAAGAACAATAGTGCTTGATTGTTGCCTCACTGATGCAAACCTTCATAGGGTCCAACACGAGTTGGACCCTTTTCTATGCCCAGAAAAATCCCCACACTGCGGAGCTCTGACGCAAAGAACATGAGGTAATCCCGTAACCGCAGTACGCCGTTACGTATCCAGATTCTCCGCCAGGTAATCCACCAGCTCGAGTGGACTTCGGCTGTCGATCACCTTGTAGATCAGATCGCGTTTGCTGCGCGGAAGCTTCTTGACCACGCTTTTCGCCGAGGCCCTGACGGTTTCGTCTGTTCCATGGATACGTGCTGCGAGCAGCAGCACGAGCGTGGCGTCAGTGAGGTTCATGGCAAGACCCGATAAAATTCGCACCGCAGTGTACCGACACTTCCCTTTTTCGCACCAGCACACGCATCCAACAAAACGGCACTAGGACAAATCGATATTCTGATTGCCGCACAAAGGGACACACGGCAAAAGGACGGGTAAGGGTTGGAAGGGGAATGGGGACTCAAGGGTAAGAGCCCTATCCGAAAAGGCTAAAAGGCCACTGACCCTGCCATTTTCTGGGAAGCCATGATGCTCAGTCTGTTTCGCCACAAAAGGCAGAAGCCCCCTCCGCCACCAACCGTAAACGTTGCCGAAGGTTACCTGCCCATCGAGTCGTCCCAGAGCCTGTTAGCAGCCGAGCATCGCCGCCAGCTGCTCGATCGCATCTGGCAGTACACCGCCCTCTCCCATCAGCAGTTCAGCCAGCTCTATTTAAATCCGATCCATCGCTACGCCGAACTGGTCCAACAACTCCCGGCCAGCGAGACGCACCATCATGCGTATCTTGGCGGCATGCTTGACCATGGGTTGGAGCTGGTCGCTTGTAGTTTGAAACTGCGTCAGTCGTATCTGCTCCCCACCGGCGCCGCGCCCGAAGACCAAGCCGCCCAGACCGACGCTTGGTCGGCCGGCATCGCCTATGGTGCCCTGCTGCATGACATCGGCAAAATCGCTGTGGACCTACTGATTGAACGTCAGGATGGCCGTGTTTGGCATCCTTGGCAGGGCTCCCTGGATCAGCCCTACCGTTTTCGTTACATCAAGGGTCGTGACTACCACCTGCACGGCGCCGCCGCAGGCTTGCTCTACATCCAAATTCTCGACCGCCCAATCCTCGATTGGCTCAGTGGATTTCCGTCGCTGTGGGCCAGTCTGCTGTATGTCCTGGCGGGCCAGTACGAACGTGCCGGCGTGCTCGGTGAGTTGGTGATGCAGGCCGATCGTGTTTCCACCGCACAGAACATCGGGGGTAACCCGAGCAAGGCGCTGCAAGCGCCGACTCATTCGCTGCAACATCATTTGATCAGTGGACTGCGTCATCTGGTTCAACACGAACTGAAACTCAACCAGCCGGGTGCCGCGGGTTGGTTGACTCAGGATGCACTGTGGCTAGTCAGTAAGACGGTCACGGACAAGCTGCGAGCCTATCTGCTGTCGCAATCGATTGAAGGCATCCCCTCGTCCAACCTCGCGGTGTTCGACGAGCTGCAATCACATGGATTGGTTGAGTCCACGCCGGAAGGCAAAGCCATCTGGACCGCGCTTGTCGCGCAAGGCAACTGGCAGCAGAGTTTCACTTTTCTGCGCCTTCAACCCACGTTGATTTGGGGGAACGAAGACCGGCCTGAGGCTTTCAGCGGAACAGTGAACATTGCAGCCCATGACCACTCAACTGACACCCAGGTGCCAACACCAGCACCCGAGACAGTCCTTGCAGGACCAGCTCAAAGCCAACCGCAGCCGGATCACATGTCGCTAGAGGATGCCGATTACCTCGGTACGCTGCTGGACATGTTCGAATTGGAAGAGCCTGGGGCCAGAGACGCACTGTCAGAAAGTGCTGGCGAAACTTCAACGCTTCAATCGGATACCCCAGGCCAAGCATTCCTAACTTGGGTCAAGGAAGGCATTCTGAGCCACAAACTGATCATCAACGACAGCAAGGCCAAAATCCACACGGTGGGTGGCAGCGTATTTCTGGTCACGCCTGGTCTCTTTCAACGCTACGTGCAGGAATTTCCAGACGTTTCGCAGGGATCAGATCAGGAGGTTGAGGAATGGCGTTGGGTGCAAAAGCAGTTCGAAAAACTGAAGGCTCACAAGAAGCGAGACAACGGTCTAAATATCTGGACATGCCAAGTGCATGGCCCTAGGAAGAAAACAACCTTGAAGGGCTACTTGATTGAGGATCCGAAGCTATTTTTTGAATTGATGCCACTCGATAATCCTTTCCTCAAAATCGAAAAAGATTAAATTTCAATAGCCCCGTTAAACATCGCCCGCGACGTTGCTCTTGCCGCAAAGGTGGCTGGTTTTGACCGAGTGATCTATCCGTTCTTTTTCAGCCTGATTCGCACCGGCGCCATCCTTTCGAGACGGCCTACGGCCTGTCGCTTCGTCGACTCCATCCAGAGCGGGACCAATATGTGGAAGCAAATACCATTCGAAATCTCGCGTTTTTTGGTAGGCCGGTAGAGAGCGGCTAGGTCAGCATCGAATGCACTAATCGCCCGATCCTCACCCAGGTTGGCTATTGTGGGCATTTCGGGCCGATTGAGTAGTGAAACCGTTGGGGTTGCCGAGAAAATCCTCATGACAACTATCGTCCATTTGCAAACGTCTGTAGGGAGCACGGATGATCCGGATCCAGCCCGGTTATCCACCGATACGGGGCGCGTTCAACCAGTACCGGCTCACTGGAACAGCGTTGTCCATCGTACCTTTTTTCACCTATGGGATTGCCTGAAACTCACCATTGGCAAACCAGTTGCTGACCTTGATTTTAGCCAATGCCGCTGCAGGGTCGGACGACCAAAGCACAAGGGCCAGCGATTCCTGGGCGCGGCTACAGGTTACGTAAAGCAACCGCAAGGTGCGGTCGATAGTCGTCTCTTTGCCCAGCCCAACGTTCTCTTGGTCCCGCTTGCTAAGCTCCACACCACCAAAAATCTTGTCGTAGGAGATAAGAAACCCGCCGGCAAGCGCGTCATCCATCACAACCATTACGTGTGCGAACTCGGAACCTTTGACCACCTGATGCGTTGCGAGAGCGGTCCCCCCTGCGAGGTAAGTTCGGTACAGCCTGAGTTGATTCCAGGGGGCGGCGAACAGCGCACACCACCCACGACGCATTCTGGCTTGCTTGGATTCCTCCTCTCCTCGACCCGGCGCCGGAAGACGTGGCGACTTATCGGCATAAGCTTCCGCAAGGCGATGATCGATTTCAAATAATTGTGCGCTCAAGATAGGTTCGAGCACTTCCTCAACAGTTGACTTCGGATCAACACAGGCAGTGGCAAATGCTGTTATAGCCTTCTGCATCTCTTCGACGCGACTCGCTCGCGCGGAACATTCCTCCGGCATGTTGTCGAGGCTTCCATACCGACGAAATACTTCTGTAGCCTTGAACTCGCCCACCGCACCGTTGATATCTACGCACGCCTCTAATTGAGTAAGCTCGTTGAGGAGAACCTGTACTGCAGAAGGCCCCTTGTTATCACCACTACCAGACGGCGCTGCGGCGTCAGGATCTAGTAGGACCATAGCCTCATATACATGGAGAAACGAACCGCGGGTGGCGACGAGCTTGTGCTCCAGCGCGAGCAATTGGTATTGACTTTGACCCCAGGCGGCTGCCCCGGTGGCTTCGTGCATCCTATCTGCGCACCAACGTTCGCCGAGCACTTTTTCCTCCGAAGAACGCGAGGTGTCACCCACAAAGAGCCTGACCACGCCTCCGGTCTTTTCAGTTCTAGGATGCTGCTCCGCACCGTTTGTAGGCTGCGTCCGTCCTTCAAGCTCAGCTTCCCAGACTTTGTTAATGAGCGTGACGATTCGGCGCTGACTGCGATGGTTCATCTGCAGCTCTGGCGTTGGCCAGTTCTTCGGGACAAGACTTGGAAGATCAGCGTGCCCGTGCGCATAAATGCGTTGGCGGTGGTCACCGAGCAGCCCAAGAGTTAAGTAACTCCCCTCTTGTGCTGCAAGCCCCATCAAGGCATCCAGCATGCCTTTCATTGTGTCCTGCGACTCGTCAATGAGAACTATGGGGTGACGATCTTTGAGAATGGTTTGGAGCGTAGGTTTATTTCGGAGTAGCCACGCTGTCACGTCGAGGACGTAGTTGTGAGCAAGCGCGCCGGAGCCGTACGTGTTGCGATCGGGATGGTAGATGAACACATCGGTCGCTCTGAACGCCTCGATATCATCGTTGATTTCGTCAAGGTCTCGCTGTTTAGCTGGCGTGATGCCTTTCGGCTTCGCTTGTGCCTCGGCGGTATCTTTCGCAAGTTGAGCTTCTTTTATGGCAATAAGGGCCTCTCGAATGTCATTGTTGAACCCGTTGATGAGTTCCCAGCAAAACGAATGGATCGTCGATACACAGACTAAGTCGTTGTCGCCGAGGCGTCCGCTGATGACCGAGACAGCATTCTTTGTGTATGTGACCACCCTAATCGAACGCCCGTACATTCGCAGACGTCGTGCTAGATGTTCGCCTTTATCGTGCTCGATGACACCGGTAAGCCGCCGGAGAACTTCAACCAGAGTACGCGTTTTACCGGAACCGGCACCCGCAAAAAGGAAATAGCTACGCGGCGGTTCTTCGGTGAGATAGCCGCAGATTTCCTCAACTACGCCGGCATCGCGGTCGTTGTCGCCACTGATCGGCACCGCGGTCATGACATCAATTCCGGGTTAGGATCCAGCTGCGTTTGAAGCCATTCCAAGGCATCCGAAATGTACTTAGGGCAGGCAATCGGTTCGTCCGTCGCGACCATCTCAAAGATGCTTGCAGCGAAGTCTCCTTTATTGAAGGAGCCGTGCATGAGTTTGTGCAGAGCTGCGAGCAAGTCCGAAATATTTTCATGGTCGACAACCCGTCTAGCTACGGAGCCAAGCGCGCCTTTTGGCGGCTTAATTTTGTTGCCATCACCGTCGACCTTCTCATCCATAAGGCCTTTGAACCAAGGAATATTCTTGAGAATAAGAGAGTCCTCAAAGGTGCTAGGCCAATGTTCACCCGCTTCAGCCACGGGCAGTTGCCAAGCGAAACGCACTAGGCATTCAGAGACTTCTTTCCAAACAAGTTGTACCTCTGCCGGGCTCTTGAAATCTTCGAGCTGTTGCAGTTTCGGGTGCCATCCGCGCAGAGTCGGATTCCCGCATTGGAGGCCGGCTTGGCCAGTATTAGCCACTGCAACTAGAGTGGTGGTCGGCTCACCATCCTTAGTTGGCTTGCCAGCTCTCTCTTCAACGGGGTCGACGTCGGTGATGATGACCGTGGGAATACGAAGTTTTTCCACGAGCGGCTTAAGCCGATGGGCGTGACTACCGCCAATATCCAGGAAGGACAGATAGCGGCTGTTGAGCATTTTGAAATCTCGTTCGATGAAAAGCGGCACCAGCATGCGCTCAGCAACGCCTTCAACGAAAATTGCAGCGTTGGCAAACAAAAGGTCAGTATGCTGAACGCGGAAATACCGTTCTGCGAATTGACGGGTCTTCTTGTCATCACCGAAAACCTGCCCAAGATTGACCACCTCGGTGGTTGGCATGAGATTTTCTGCACTCTTCGCTATCCGGCGGACGTACCGTAATCGGTCAAAACTCTCCGCATGCGCGAGATGGCTGGAATGAGTACTGATAATTAACTGGCTTTTAAGCCCCGATGCGTCTTTGTCGTTCGGGCTGATCAGCTTGTGGGCCTTTTCAGGGAAGACGCGCTGCACTTGGACATGGAGATGTGCCTCAGGCTCCTCAATTAATACCAGATGAACGGGTACCGGGGAGCCCTTTTCAGGCTTGAGTCGTGCGGCTTTAAAAGAAACCAATTGATAGCTGAGCGATTGGAGATTTTGGTATCCGAGCCCAATGGAGTATTCGGGAAGAAGCTCGTCCAGTGAGTCCTTCTGCATGCTGTATTGAACAGCGGTCCCATGGTCGAGCAAATCAGCTGTCTGTATCCGCGTGCGGAAGCGAATCTCTTGGGGATCGTGCAACCCTGGATACCCGAGTTCTTTGACCTCTTCCACAGACGGAGCGATCGCCTCGTGAATTTTCTTATCCAGCTCCTGCTGCGCCTCAGCGACAGCTTTAATAAGATCCGCGCGATGTCCATGACCTGTTGTAGCAACATTTAGGTGCTGTCGAGCAAACTTGAGAAGTTGATTGGAGAACATGCCGACACGATGGGGACCAGAAGCAGACCGTGAGTCAGCTTCCTCACTGCCAAGACCCCGCTGCGCTGCAACGAAATCAACGCATATCAGCTTCTGTAGATGTTTGCGCTCAATTGGACTGGAGTCTGCTGTCAGAGTCTGAGTCGTATAGGTCTGTAACCCTTCCAGAGGGTTGTTATCGGCATCCAGTTTGTATGCACGGACTTGACCCAACTTGTGCGGCTCGCGCAACCAAAAGTCGAGGAGGTCAATGGGCCAGGCAAGCGAGTCCGCCCCCATATCCTTCACCGGCAGTCGCGCCGTGTGATATGCCCAAGCCAACTGCTTCAACTCATCAACGCTTGCAGCGGGCTCGAGACGCAACCGTACCCCAACGGCTCCGCCTTTCCAGCTGAATTTGGAGAGAAACGGGGCGACATAGTGGAACATGCCAGCCTCCGCGTCGAACCAGAGGTCCAACGTCGGCATAGCCGAGTGGATGATTCCGAGCTGCTCCACCCATTGTTTTTCGGACCCGGTCACTGTCGACGGGTCTTCCTTTAGCACCTCCCAAGCTTTGCCCAGCGCTCGTAACGTTGGCCACTGCGAAAGACTTATATCGAAAGCGCCAAAGGGAGAGCCATCCGAAAGGAAGTGACGTAGCGCTGCAAGAACCGATGTTTTGCCGCTGTTGTTGGCTCCGACAAGAATAGTAGTCTTCTTATCGACATCGAGTTGGACCTTACCAAGTCGACGGAACTGACAAAGCTCTAGGAATCGAAGTGCGATATTTCCGGCTACCGGCGTGGCGACGATCGCTTCTGACATTGTGATTCCTCTCCAGTCCATGGGTGGCGCGCCAATTCAAAACAATATATCTAATCGTCCACTTTTGGCTGAAAGCCGCCGCTCGTGAACGGCAGTAATCGGTCAGAAGAAGGCATTATCTGAAAACACAACCCTCACCAAGTGCGTCATAAGTAGGGCGATGCCCCTCTCAATTCGTGTTCTTCGCTTCCCATGTTGCAAGCAGAAAAAGCGCAGTTGACCCCGCTAGATTCACTGCCAGCTCTGCATGACGTGGGGCAGCCTTCACTCCGCCCTTTCCCTTTCCATGGGCATCGCTTAGACGATTACGAAGCGCACCTAAACCCTCTATAACTGCTGTGCAGCCTCCAAGGATTTGCTTAAACACAACCTCTTCATGCTGCGCTTTCGTGAGATTTAGAAGCGCAGCTGTTTGCTTGTAGAGCTTGTTCAGGTCGGGAGTCGCCTCATGGTCGCATGTCCCAGCTTCGTCAAGTATGTGTTTACATACTGACTCCAGGAGGGTTCGAGCCATTGTGATGGCGCCCTCAGGATCAATAGAACGCCTTTCTAGAGCTTTGGTCCATGCGATCCGAACGTGCTCAGCGTCAACGCGATCCAGCGCCTCTGAAACAACGATATCAGAAGGATGTCCTCCCTCTGACTCAGCGAAGTCAACAAGCGTCCGGAACTCATCCCAGATGAATTTCCTACGTTCGGCGTAGGTTGGAAATTTTGGCTGGATAAACCCCCAAAACTGGTCCAAGTTCCGGTGACGACGCACCCACCCAGGAACCAATGATGCTACGCGAGGATCATCAAGCACGCTCTGCCGGTAAAGAGGGTAGTCCCGCTCATCATCGTTGTTCCCGTTCCCGGTGGCACAATTGATATAGATCGATTGCAAGCTGTCAACGTCATTAATGAGAGACATAGCCTTCCACACCCTCTCCGCATGTAACTCCCGAACCTTTATAGCACTCCCATGGTCGTCTGTGACCCAAGCACTTATCTCTGCTGTGGATTCAACCGGCTGCCGGATATGACGGAGCCTGTCAGCGCAATCGGTAGGTAATCTCGTTGGACGTTGGATAACACGCTGGTCAGGTACACCCGCTCACATTCACCTCCCGCAGAGAACTGCTCGCTACGACCAGTGAGTTCTCACCCTTTCTAGGGAATAAAGCGTCAGCCCTCAATCAGATATCCATGTACTCGACCGATCGGGAGTGCTCGGCCGTCAGAGTGATTTGGCCATTTGCCCAAACGGCGTATAACTCTGAAACCTGCTGCTGTCCCTGCGCATAAGCATAAAATCGTGCGTTCAGACGCCTAGGTCTGGTACGCCAGTTCGCAGCGCTTGCTCCTGGCTCTATCTGCCGGTAAGGCTCGGCGCGCTCAATGAGGCGTTTTTTGAAGTACTTCTCAACAGTGCTCTGATTGGAAAGGAGATGCATGCCGCCAGGATTCGGGAAAAGCACCGCTGCCAGCTCATTTTCTTGAGCGATGCTGACGGCGACATCGAAAAACGCGTTGACGATGCTATGTACCGTATGAGTAGCCAACATCTCATCCATCGGGTTGATCGCGCGAACGATCAGGCAACGCTTGGTTGGATGGAGCGCCGGGATTGTTTCGAAATAGATCATGGCCATCCCCGCAAGCCGACGTTGCACAGGGTCAAATACCACCATATGCGCGTGCCGCTCCTCCTTCCACATGTCCGTGTCATCGCGCGTGCACAGGTTCGCGGCTTGCCTAGCGAAAAACGCTGCCGGATATTTTGACACGAACGCCTGCAATTCAGTGACTTCGTCGTTAGCAGGCATAGCGGTGAACTTGCCCTGCTCGCGCTTCAACCAGCATGCACATGTCGCGAGCACAATTGTTTGGGTGTGTCTGACTGCGGCCTGCAATCTTCCACGGCCAGTTTGCGCCCCAGCCAGATGAGCCTCACCCACCATTCGCTTGGCCAGGCTATCAGCCTGCTCATCGTTGAAGTTCATTACAAACGCCGGCATATGCGCCTCAAGAGCGTCCGGTAAAGTGCTGGTGAAAAGCGTGTCGAGCTGCTCCAACCCCTCCGAGATATCAACACTGAAATCCTCCAAGGCAGCTATCTGTCCGAGGTCGGTTTCGAGCCACGATCCGATCAATGAGTCCTCACGACTCGCCGCGAACAGTACACCTAGATGGGCCGCTACAGACTGAGGATCACGCGACTTGTCGTATAGCCGCTTGGAACGGATGGCCTGACACGCGTCGGTAAAGTCCCTTTTTGAACAGATCTTCGCGCTGATCGTCTTTGCCTGAACCAGCGCTTGCAGACTACTGCGCTCAAGGCGCTTTTCCATGCGACGAATCGAGCGCGCCCAGCGCATCGGGTAACCATCCCACAATGTCAATCCAGCCATTTGCGATTCGAAACCCAGGACATTCTTCCACTGTGACCTGACGCTGTGGCTATCAGCCTTGTAGATCATGGATATAGCCTCAACCTCCTGAGGCTGCAGCTCAGCGCCTGATGGTCCGCGCCCCATTAGCAGGTTCTCTACCAACGGCACCAATGCGTCCATCTGTTCTTGTAGCTGCTCATCTGACGACCACGCATGGCGAATCATGCTCGGCAGCAGGACGCCGCCCGTTTGGTTCAGGATGGCTGGTAAACGAGACAAAAGTTTTAGGCTCTCGGCCTGAGCTAGAACTTCCCTTCGTTCGTCGTAGCGCTCGCGTGCCGCGTCGTCCGGTTGCTGGTGGCGATAACCGATGTCCGTTACCACCCGATCATCAATGGCTCTAATGACACAGCTCAGGTTCTCAGTGAAAGCAGCAAAGTGGTTACGACGGAAGGCATCGTCCAGCAGTACACGAGATATTGAATTCAGGTCCCAGCAACAAAGCGTATGTACGCCACGTGCCTTGTAGTACCAATCCATGATCGCTTTGAATGAGTTCAATCCCTTGTTCTCGACTAAGTACTGCAAAGTGCCTAGTCCAAACCGTGCCACGCGCTCCGCTTGGCACAGATGACTGAACTCTGGCATGGGCACGGCGGTGAGCAGATAGTGATACGGTTGGGCGGCCAGAGTGCCAGCACAGCGAATGATCCAGTCAACCAACTCGCGCTCTTTACGCGGTTTACGGTGCCCTTTGATTACAAGCCAAGTCTCAAGGCTCTGGACACCGATGACGGTATACGCACGCTGAAAACCCAGAACTGCCTCAGGGTAGCCATACCCATGTCGCTCAAGCACTGCCAAGTATTCCTGCAATGCTCCGGGGCGCGCCAGGTAAGTGCGACACTGCCCTATCTGCTCGAAGCTCAAGCAATATGGAGCACCGGCCAACAGCGCGATCTCGGCGAGCGGTTCGCCCTCTCCCTCTTTTTTGTTGAGCTCCAATATGAGCGTCTGGCAATGCGCTAGGTCTTCGACGCTCGCGCCCAGAGCAATCAAGTGCTCGACCAACAATGAAGAAGGCTCGCAGTAATGGTCCAGCATACGCTTGCAGTGTTGAATCTGATCAGCTGAATGGGCCTTAACCACATCCAATACAAAGGCCCAATTTGCGCTGGCAGCTCGCCAAAGCGACTCTCCAATGACCTCGTAGACGGCATCTGCGCCTGCTGTGCCAGAAGCAACAATCAGTTGCAAGTTTACCTGCAGCCGATCTGGGTCTATAGCATCCAGGTCATGACGAAAGATACCCGCTACCTGCTTGCGCTTAACACCATTGGCCAGCAATAGATCAATGGCCTGTTTGAAGGTGCGAAGGGCTTCAGGGGTGATCTCGGGCGCGTGATAGCGCTCTTTCATTTGATAGTCTAGCCAGGCCAGCTCCGATTCTGTCTGCACCACATTGGTCAGCACCAGCAGATTGGCGAGTGGGCCCTTCAATCTGAAGCTGCCATAGCGAGCATAATGTTCGATCCTCGCAAAGCACTCCACGCCGACTTTACGCACGGCCATGAACCAGCCAGCATCCAGTCTGTCGAGCTGTCTTGCGCGTACATAGGAGAGCAGCGGCATGCCTTGTATGGCCTGATCAACGGCCGGGGTGTAGCGGTTCAAGCGACACGTCACGACTCGGTCGTAAAAGGTCTCGTAAAGAAAGGCGCGTCCTTCGTAGGTGCGTGTTTTTGCTAACTGCCTACGCGTGTATTGCCATGTCAGCCAATGCGGGACGAAGAATATCCCCAACTTGCCATACCAGGGCCACGCCTCTGGTTTAATCAGTGACTGCGAAGCGGGTATGCCAAGCATTCGGCGGATATGAAGTGCCTGGTCAGAGTCTTCGGCAAGCAGCTCGCTGACATTGTTCTGAACCCAACGCCGCGCAGCTCTTAAGGCAATCCGCTGAGTAAATCTGGAGTGAACGTCGGCACTTTCATCGTAATCGGAAATGGCCAGTCGTTTGACCACGTCTCGCCCTTGCTCTAAGGCATGGGTACGAAATGCCCGATACCCACTTTGATCACTCATTGTCATTCCTTTTACGTGGCGGTGAGGTCGTGCAAACGAATGCGGTTGAATCAGCTTTGTGGTTGATGGGAAGACTAAAAGCGAAGCCCGTTATTAATGCTTATCACCTCGGTGATGTCGCACCTAATTCGGAAGCCGATAGCACATTTTCACGGATGGGCCAGAAGCTCCGCTAGCTGCTCAGGCCGAGGAGCCTGTTTCTCGAACTCGAGTCGGCCTTGGATAGAATCGCCATTAAACCGGTAGACCCCCCTATAATTAAGCATTCCACCCCACCCCCTGCCATGACGCGATCCGCCATGGGCACTTTTTTCACCAGTAACAACCCACACGATTTCTAACCCTTCTGCGTCCAAAAACGCCCGCATCACACCGCGATCTACAACAGCCGCACTGAACCCGGGCTCGTCAACGGACGGATCTTTAAAAAGAATTCTGCCATCTGCTGTTGCGTATGCAAGGGAGCGTCCTTCCGCCAGACGTAAATGAAGGCCGCGCATAAGCGCTGGAGCGGGAACCGTAAGATTGAAGCTTTCCTCAATCGAATAGTCATGGCCTGAGCGCTCGACACGCCAGTCAGCTACCGCCGCTTGCGTGTAAATTGCTTCGTCCGAACCCATCTCGAAACTTCCATCGATGGTGTCGAATGCCGGATGCCAAGGGTACTCGCCAAGGTAGCCATTCCGAGGCATATCGAATGCTGGAAAATGATCCCGATTATCTGCTGATTGGGTTAGAAACTCCGTTAAACGCTCAACATCATCGCGTGCTACCAATATCGATTTAACTTTGTGCCAGGTCATCCGATGAATCACGCGTTCGCCATCTACCATAGCTAGATGATTACGGCCAACATTTGTGTCGAGTACGAGCCAGCGTCGGCCAGCAGGGTCGATTACATCAATCTGCTGCACTGGATCAGGCACGTCTCGCGATTGATCCTCCATCCACGCTACTCGCGATTCGGGCGGATCGTCGCGCCAACGAGAAAAGTGAGGGCACCACCAGGTCGGACCTTGACGATCCGAGTCGCGTTGTTTCGTACGAGTCACAAGGATAGTCGGATCCATCTCTCGTGACCCGACTTGCCAAGGACCGCGAAAGAGCTCGGGATCGTCCTGATAGTTACCGCCTACGAGCGAGGTGTCAGAAAGACGTCCGGTCATTTCATGGTAGGCGATCCATTGATATTTTTTACCAATGCGCTCGATTCGGTGCTCATTACGGTCATGGCCCGCCATCTCGCGGTCGAATTCGGCGAAGCGTTCTGGAGTCCACCCAAGCTCATGCGCGCGCCAAGCGACCCAATGGCGCGACCTATCACCAGCATATGTTGGATGCCCAGCTACGGCTCGCTCGTCCCACATACGGCCGCGCACAAAGCCGGCAGCACGAATATGAAACTCCTCTATCTCCCCCTCGTCCAAAAGACGCTCGAACTCGCTGATAGTCGCGTCACGCTTTTTTTCGGACGCACGCCGCGCCTCCATCAGCTTTTTGGCTTCGCCGTGATCTTTACGAAGAAAAAGCGAGAGCCCCGTAGGCATCGAATTGGTGCGAGCTGCAATTTCAAGTACCCGCTCAAACGCCGTGGTACGCGCCGGATGGGGTTTGATCGCTTCCAAGTACCAAGCGTCGTAGATCTCACGCATGGAACGACCATGCTCCGAGCGTGGAAGTAACAGGAAGTCGCCGGCAAGATTATCGATTTTGTAGCGTGCAAAATCACCATCCTCGACCGCGGAACTGCAAATTTCATCACGCAATAAACTGCTGCCATAGTTCTGAACATACGTGCCGAGAGTTTCTTCGGTCACCGTCTCGAGCACCCTCCCTCCTGGATAAGGAGGCCGAGCGCAATCTAGCGATATGTCCGCCGGCAAAACGCCGCGGCTGGCGGCAAGCTCGACGATCCCGCGCGCATGATCGCGAACGAGCGCGTGGGTTGGTGGCCGGTCGTTTGTAAACACAGCCGCAAAGGCAACTCGCGCGAGTTCGGCCAGTCCGTCATCGCTGGAATTTCGCGTTGCTGCACCATATGCAGCAGCAAGAACGCGGTCGACAACATGAGCGTCGTCAACATTGGCGAATTTCTCGATCATCTGGGCGGCGAGTTCACGGCGATTTACTAATAGTGTCGCAAGCGCTTTGGTCGCCATATCACGGACCCAACGATGGCTGAGGCTAGTAAGCCATGCGAGCGTGATGGCGACTAGTCGAGCGCGCGGCAGCTCGATTGGCTCAAGTCCGTTGGCTAGCACCCACTCGATCAATGTTTCTATCGCGCCGTCGCCGTCGCCATCCACGGCGATGTGCGTCGCGCGAATCGACCATTCAATGTCGCGCTCGTACATCGGTAACGGTTGCAGCCAACGGTCAAGATGGTCGGCATTAAAGAGATTGTCAGGTTCAGTGGCGATCGCAAGCAGCGTCTCAAGAACTGCGTCACCTCCGATTACGTCAGCGCATTCCTCAACCAGCTCCAGGGTCCGTTTGGTGAAGGCGTCCTGTCGACGCCACAGCAGACTGAGCTGAAAGGCATGAGCAAGTTCCCAGCGGGAAAACTTGCCGTCGACAACGTCAATGAGTTCAACGCCGTAACGCTCTGGCAGCTGTACAGCCAATGCCTCGGCGATGCCCGCGAACCTGGAGGAGCCTCGACCCGCCACATAAGATGCGAGTGCCCCCCCAGTGATGAAAGCTGGCTCAGGATCGCCGTCGCCTACATGAGTATTGAGTAGCCTCTGGGCTATACGATGGTCACTTAACCGCTCGAAGGTAAAGCGAACCATCTCGTTGATCTCTTCTCCGTCACCGACTGGCTCAACTGCGATCACACCTTCGCTTTCGAGCTGGAAGAAAAGGCTTTGTTCAGCGAGACCGTTTGAGTTGTGCAGACATTCGATGATTGAATTCGCGGCGTCAATTGAGAGATAGCCGGTACCGGCAACTACCATCTCTTCCGTGAGCGCCGTGAGGACCGCCTCTACACGCTTTAGCCTTGGCGCCAAGCCCATCCGCAAATTGAGCGTCTCGACCACCGCGTTGAAATAAAAATCGAAAACCTTCGACACGCCAGCCAGTCCACGCGGAAGTTCGCTTTCATTACGACGTTCAAGCATGTCACAGCAGGTACGCAGGAACAGCGGGTTCTCAAACTCTGGCGCGAAATGCGGGGCTGCCATTCGAACGATGCCACGCTGGTCGAGGTAGCGACGCGCGGCTTCAGCCGCCCTTCCTGCGAAACCTGGGTGTTCCAAGCGAGGTAACGCGGTCATATCGAGGTCGCGCACAATATAAGGAATGAAGGTGGAGCGGCAGGAGACAAGAACCGCTACATGTTCAAAACGGTCGGCAACAGCGAGGAACGCGGCAAGACGCTCGGACCAAACCGCTACACCGTTACGCTCGTTTATTGCATCAACCATCACTAACGCACGGGTGCCAGCTGCTTCGGCAGCGGAGTCAAGTGCACCGAGAATTGCGTCCGGAGGAACATTTGTCAGCCCCAATTGCTCGGCGATCTGTCGCCAAGGTTCCGCGTCACTGAATGCACCACCAAGCGTTAGGACGGCGGGGAAGCCGTGCGCAACATGATGCTCGGCGACGTCGGCCAGCAAGTGTGACTTACCAACACCGGCCTCTCCGCTCAGCAGCAGGCGGTGTGAATTAGCGAAGTTGGTCGAGGGGGCATTGATTTCCTCGACAACGCGATCGATCACTTCGCGCAAATGTTCGGCAAAATGAAGACCGTCGCGACCACTGTACTGACCCGCGCCGGGTTGCCGACGTAGCTCCCAGATTCCGCTCCGACAGCGGTTGAGCGCCGCAGTTGCAATCGCCAATAAAGCGCTCCATTCCCCGAATGGAATGAGATTCGCTGGGCCAAGTGGTACGCCGCGAATTGCTGAAGATATCGCAGCCATTTGGTCGCCGAGCGCAGTGAAATCTATATCACATGTTCCCCCCAGTGCGGTGCCGATGCTGCGTAGCGAACGATGTCTCGCCTCGTCGAGATCATCAGCCCAACCAATGATCTTGCACGCGAAATCGGGATCTCGTGCGAATGCGACTAACGCCTGACGAATAGGCAGTTCGATATTAAGTTCTGGCGTGTAGCGGCGACCGAGAGCGGCACGGCTGATCGCAAACCGGTCTTTAAACCATTCGCACCCAAAATGAGGGAGATCGAACCAATAGGTACGACGCCCCACATACAGTGGATCATTCCGTGAGAGTCGTTCTGTGAGCTGGAAACCGCCCCAGAGTTGGATTTCAACTATACGAGGCGCGATGGAAGCTTGACGCGCAATCACCCAGTCATCCCAGCGATCGCACTCAGACTTACGGCCTTCAACACGGCCATCAGACAAGTCGAAAGGTATGCATACGATGAAGGTGGCGAGTGCGGGGTGTTTGGCTACGGCGTTTTCAAAGGAGTCTTTGAGCTGCCCCGCTTCGCCGCTACCGAGCTCGAAGAAATACTTGGCCTGCCATCCAGTTTCAGATCCGTTGGGCTCGACTCGATAACATTCAAGCCCTGCGTCGGCACCCGCCCCCTTGCGGTGGAACGGTACGCCCCCCTGAGACTCGAGCGCGGCAAATTGGCAGACGAGCTCCTCGAAACCGGCGTGCTGGCTGCCGTGATGTGCGCGGATGGCTCGAAAATCAATCATTGGTGTTGCCATCGGCGGTCCTCAAGTCAGTTACGGATCTCTACTAAGCCGCGATAGTTACGCATATTCAGAGGCCGTAGCAATGATCTCCGAAAGCGCACTCGATACCGACATCATCAACACATTTTCAGTTGGGATCGTAATACGGAGGGCGTGTCTATCCGAGCTCGAATCACGCTTGCAACTTTTGTAATTGTATGAGCGGTTCGCCAACCTACCCTTCAATGGCAAACCGTAGTTCCTCAAGATAAGGGCTCATATGTTCCCTCACTAGCGCCCGGGTGTAAGCGACATAGGCTTCATCAGGCGATAGCAACTTCACCAGATCTTCAAGATCAGTCCCCGGATCGCGCCCTTCCTTCATGGCGGCGAATGTATGACGAATAGCTGACATGACTACTCGACGATGACGAGCGCGCATTTGAAGTAATTCAGCCCTGGCCAAGCCAAGATATCGGATGCTCGCGACCCCTTTCGGGCTGAGCTGACCGGCGATGATGGCGGGTTCTATCCTACCGTCATCAAGGAACACCAAGTGCTCCGCTGGATCATCGACGCAAGGATTTAAAAGCAACGGTTCCTCATTCCTTAACCCCCGGGGTCCCGTCGCCCGCTGAGACTCGTCGACTAGCGGGAAGTAGTTGGCCTTGCCGATTACTCGCTTGCGGTTGTCATAGTCAGGTTGGGTTCTCGGCCGATTACAATCGGCGCAAGAGATCAGCAAATTGGGCCATTTTGCAGCCAACCAGTAGTAGCCGTCCTTTTTTATCGGATCGCCCCCTGGGACAGCCGACTCCACAATCACGGCTCCTTTGGGACGGAAATGCTCGATGTCACCCGACTGAGTGCCGGCAAGGATTGACTCGCAAAATGCGCACTTGCGACCAAAAAGCTTATCCAACTTGTCTCGGACGCTCTTGGTGGAATATGCGGCAAACTTCAGCTTCTCGTTCGCGATTTTGGCGATTCGATTCCTTCGCCGTTCTTTGCCCCCCGCAGCAGCAAAACCCTTTGGCGCACTATCCTTGGGCCGATCGACCTTGATCATAGTGGAGTTACCTCATCTGGCGATGTCTTGGGCGACATCTCCTGCATGACAAACCTCAGTCGAGCAACAGTTGCCTTCGAGAGCTTCTCGGCGCTCACATTCTGCAGCGCGGGTGGTTCTTCGGTGCCTGAGGAATCAAGTAGCTGGAGAGCCAGCCGTTCGCGCTTGGTAGTCCCCAGATATCGTTCATCGGTCAATTCCTGGACGAGCTCCTTGAGTCTCGACTCATCCTCTTCGGTACGATTCGGTGTTCCCAGCAGTGTTTCGTATTCTTTGATGTCCGCTTCCATTTGCGGATCTGCAGTACTGCGTAGCCCAAAGTGCTCCGAGGACAGCAACTGCTCTACCCGAAGCTTTGAAACCGGGGGGAGGTCTTCCAGGGCATAGATATGACCGAGCCTGTCTCGCTTCAGTACCGCCACTTCCCCCTCGTAAAGGCCCCGCAGGCACAACGGATCGTGGGTGCTATAAATGAACTGAGTGCGTGGAAATGCACTTCGCAGAGCGGACAAGCATTGCAAGCGCCAGGCCGGGTGGAAGTGATTGCCCAGCTCATCAATCAGGACGACTCCTTCTGTTGATTCTATGTCTGAGCCAAACCGATACAGTACTTGCATGATATCCACCGCCATGCCTAGCATCGACTGGTAGCCATCGCTCAGATGACTGATTCGACGCCCTAGTGCACCACCTACCTCCAGTGAAAGGTCGCCCACTCCAGCCCCTTGGATTACCTTCACAAGATGGTCATCAGGCATCAGACTGGCGAGCACTCGGTTGACTTCATCCAACTGCTCGTGAGCAAGCTCCGCCAACCACTCCTCCGGGGCAGTCAGTGGCAAAAACGGGTCAAAAAGGTTATCGATTTTTGCGTGGTTTAACCCCGCCTTTGGCTTATGGCGCCCTCGTGGAAGTAATCTCGTTGCGCCGTAAGCCAATACAAGTGACCTAGAATGCTCAGTGTTGAAGCTCAGAGGCTTGGATCGTCGAAACGTTACGACCGTGTCTTCGTCCGCACCAACCACCGACACCCTAACCTCGCCCTCGTAGGCGTCAGCAGATAGTAGCTTGGCGCTGGTCATTTTTAGACGTTTCGCGTAGGCCTTCCCCGACAACGCCAAGGCCAAGGCCCGTAACACAGTGCTCTTACCCACCCCGTTTTCACCAAGCAGAGCAAAACAAGGCGCTTGCTCCGACAGCGACTGGCTGAGGTCGAGATCCAAGTGGTGGATGGGGCCATAATTTTTGATCTGGATTCGAGTGATGTATTGAGAGATGGCTTTATAGCTTTCGACTCCGATACCCAATTCAGTATCGATGGAAATCTGTGCCGTACCAGGCATAAAACGGCTGGGTCCAGCATCGACCGGATCCCTGGTAAGCGGTCTATCCCCGGCGCGTAGCAACTGTCGCCAAACAGCACAGTGAGCAGAGTGGCCCTCGGCTCGTGCGACCCGCTCCTCATTACTAGCGCTCTCGAATAGTTTTGCCTGTTCCGAACGTGCGAGCACCAACTGCCGACGGTTCAGGTCAAAGAGTTTGATGTTATCCCAGCCGCGAGCCGTGTGCGCCTCTACGGAGCCGTCCGACATGAATATCAAATGTTCATCGGGATCGTCCCTACAGGGGTCAAGGAGCACTGGACTCTCAAACTCGACGATTTCGATGTATGGAGCGCCGCTTTTTGCGAGGGAGTTGTAAAGAGGAAAACGATCAGCCTTGTAGCGATTGCACGTAGAACAAGCCCAATAGAGATTGCGCCAGTCAAGCTGCAGATGCCAATAATTCTGATCGAAGGATTCAAACGCAGACCGGGAAGATTTAGGCCTAAATCGCTCTATAACACCAGCAGAAGTACGATCCGCGTATATCTCGCAGTAGCAGCAACGATGTTGGAAAACTTCACTTAGAAGATCGCGAAGCGACCTCAGATGGTTATAAATTTTGCTCGGATAACCGGCGCGAGTTGTAACTAAGCTCTTGGCCAGGATGATGCTGGCCGAGTGCTCAGGCGGGAAATCAGATAGATAGGGGGTGAGGTAATCTGGGCACGCTGGCCGGTGGATCGGGGGGTCATCCTTGTCTCCTTGGCTTGCAATTACGCATACGGAACAATGTGCTGGCACAAACCTGGGGCTCTCGCCATTGCGGGAGTTGGGCAGTGGCCGAAGCAGTCAGAGTTTTGCATGAGTGTCAAAGGGCGTCTTATGCACCGTGGCCGCATGCATCGCCAAGCCACCTACCACCCCTAGCGACGCATCTCCATGGTGTATCTCACTACCTGGAAAGTGACGTTTGACAGCCTCTGCGATATAGGGCGCTCGCGACATGCCGCCGGTAAGCAATACAATCGGAGTTCGGCCAGCGGTCGCCCCCCTCACCTGACTGAGCAACTCGTTGAAGGAGCGCATGTACCTTTCATATCCAAACTCCAGATCAGATGTCCCCGCCTTGGCTCGAAGCCCTTTCTGCACGTAATCGAGAGAAACGTCTGCTTCAGCTTCTGAACTGAGAGCGACCTTGAGCCTTTCTACGTCACGATTCATCCTGACAGTGACCCCATACCGCTGCAGCGCAAGCAAACGCTTCTTGTAAGGAGCTTTGATCGAATCAACGTCTACTTTTCGAAAGGCCGCTTGCCGGTTCTGGTCGCTGACCATGGCAGCGTCGACGTAAAACGGTGCGAGCAGGCGACAGTCATTTTTTCCAAATAGTGGCATTACCGCGCGAAGAGAAAGTCCAAGGTCCACATCGGTGCCGCCCTTAGCTAAGCCCCAACTGGCGTCCAGCTTCGGCGCCCCCTCCTGACCACCGACATGCCCAACGGCGATATCAGTGGTACCACCTCCTACATCCACGACTACCGCAAACTGGGACTCTGGGAAATCCATGTGATAGGTTATTGCGGCTGCTGCGGCTCTGCCAGGAAATCCACTGATTTGAATCCCGCACGATGTGCTGCTTCGCGCAGTAGCGCCACTGCCTCGTCACTTCCCTCTGGCCCCATGGAGCTTCTAAATACAACAGGCCTGCCAATAGTGGCTTCAGTGACATCGACACTCAATTGCTCAGTCGCCGCACGCCGGACGTGCTTTAGGACATTCGAGACGATTTTCACAATCGCTTCGCGCTGTGGAGCAGCTAACCTGAAACCAAGCATGGATTTCGGAGATTGGATGAGTCGGCCTTCCTCGTACCAAAAGAATTCCTCAATCGCGTCTTCGCCAAAAACTGCTGATTCGTCGACGTTAATCGAGCTAGCCCTACCCGCCTCCCTCTGTTCATGGGCCCAATGGCGTCGAGCTGCGGAAATGGTCGCTCTCCGAATTTCCGCAGCCAAAGGCAATACAGGCTTCCTCAGCTCCGAGGTAGCCAAGGAAATTCGAGCCTGTGCCTCCTCTTGAGTAATGTCGCCATTCTTCGCTAGCGATCGATAGTGGAACCGAATTTTGCTGGTTGCCTCGTCGTATCCTCCGAGAGCCTTCGTATACGCCGCCGTCGAAGCACTAAGGTTGTCGCGGACCTGCTGCTCATAGGCGTCTGGCTGGAAAAGAGTCCAGTCAATAGACTTCTCCGGTATGAATACCGCAGTTCGAAACTGGCTGTCGCCGCCGAAGGAAATATGTCGAAGCTCACCGCCTATGTAGGCAGCTGCTGCGATGTAGCTCGTTCCAAAATCAATCCCTATGCGCATGCTCATCCTAGACATTCAAAGCGGAGGTCGCAGAACCCACCTCCCAACGTTACTGGGGTGTAGGCAATATGCTATCACTTTCAGTCAGGTTGTGATCGGGGGTTCACAATTAGGAGTCTCAACTGATCCATGCGCGGGGAGAGGTCATCAAACACCTACAGAGTACACGCCGTCCTCGACTCCCGGATGCCATCGAAAAGCTTGAGCACGAGCTTGAAACCTTCGATAGCGCAGAAGAAGACATCCCACGAAGGCTGACAGAGCTAATGGGACTTCACGGGACTCCTTATTCCGAGGTACAGGCGCTCTGCCGATACTTGGACGGTCATTCACCTTTCGAAACGAAGCACGGCGTCAAAGGTGCTCAATTCGAAAATGTGCTTGTCGTTGTAGGTAGAGGTTGGAGCAAGTACAACTTCGGGGAAATGCTTGAGAATGCGAGCCGTCCAACTGTGCTCGCGAACAGGCAAGAGAAATTTCAGCGCAATCGCAATCTATTCTACGTGGCCTGCTCCAGGCCCCAGATCCGATTGGCGTTGTTGTTCACTCAAGAGATATCTGCCCCCGCAAGCGCAATTCTACGGAACTGGTTCGGCGTTGATTCAATCACGGAGGTGCAGTTCTAGCCTCCCAGACCCGGCCCCGAAATTCAGTTGCTACGGAAACCGGATCGATCACTGAAGTAAGGCCCTGATACAGACATGCTCACGTCATTCCCGAGAACAGAATACGTGAGTATGTTCAACAGCTATTAACGTTGATTGCCACGTGTGGGATCTAACTTCTGGTGCTGAGTCAGCACGCCAACGCACTCCCCATTGACCATAATCGAACGTACCCAGTTACCTGCCGCAGTTGCAACTGCTCGATCGTCACCAAAAATCACGTCAACTTGGCATGGCACCATTTGCCATTGCCCCAGCACGAACCAGCCGCAAGTCGGGAAGCTAGTTGGTCGAATGTGTTGGCCAGCTCGAAGGCCGGGAAGGCTTCTGGGACGCCGTGGTCTGGGTCTACCTGCATACGCAGGGTAATGGCCGCGGGCTGGTTGCGGAGACTGCTTACCCTGGATTGACCCATCCCTGCAACGCTGTTTGACCGGCGAACAAGTGGCGCATACCGTCGACGGCCAGAAAGCTGAGGCTTTGGGGAGCGGATTGAAGGCCACCTCCACACTGCGCCTGATCGACAATCACAGCCCAGCGAAACCGACAGGACCCTCACTCGAACCTTGAAGCAGTTGCTCAGCCAGGTGGATGTACAGGTGCTGGATCATGTCATTGTCGGCAGTGGTGAAGCGTTTTCGTTTGCAGAGGAAAGCCTTATCTAATGCTCCAAGGCCAGTGACAGTATCTGCAGCACTGGCCTCCCACATCTCATTCAACGGTTCTAACGTCCACGATTGCCCGCCTTGCATGCTCAACCCCTTCAACGATGTCCTTGATCAAGCTATTCACTTGCTCAGGATCGACAAAGTAAGGACTGGTCCAGTCCTCATGCTCGAAGTTGAACAGCATCGTGCTGTCGCCATCTACCTCGACTTCCATGCCTTGGTGTTCGACAACGACTTGCTCCCAGTCATAGCTATCCTCATCCCTGAAAACGTTCAACAGCGCTTCGCTCGCTTTGCACACCGGCCGCAGGTACCGCAGAGCAGATATCCGGGGCAAGTAACGTGCTAGATCATTCATCAAAGCAAAGCCTTGCTCCATGATGATGGGATCTCGACTGTCTACGTCTTTCACCGCAACCGAGTAGGTTTTGGCCACCCGTACAGCGCGCCAAAACTCTTCGATGAACTCCCCGAGCCCATCGAATACCTCTCGCTCAACTTTTGAGTCTGCGACCAGATTGACAAGTCCCTCAGCATCAACAGAACGCAAGAGTCCTTCAACAGCGTCTTTGGAGTCTCGTCTATTCGGCAGCGCATCCAGCTTGTTCCTGAGCGCGTCCATGGTCTCAGCCAAGAAGCTCACATCCAACGTTGGGAGATAGGGGTACTGATGGATCACGGGGTGAGCCACCCCCCACTTCCACATCAAAAAATTACTCGCAAACAAATATCCTTTGAGTTCCCTCCACCCCATGATGTGAAGCATGGGGACAGCCACACCCACCTCAGAGGCAGCGTTAGCGTCATCTGAACGAGCATCCGTCCTGCGCTGATTGGCCTCATCCACCCAATCCTGCAAGGCCTTGGGCACGCCGTCGCGACTCAACAGAAAGATGTAGTGGGCAACCGGCTTACTAAAGCTCTGAAGCTTCTGAACTTCATCCTCAAGATGGGAGACGTAAACCTTTCCTTGGTTTTTACACTGGGCTGCAGCCAGAGTCGCCGGATCATAAATGTCCACACCACCCTGTGAATCGCCACTGACACCCCGTGCAACGATCCGTGAGTAAGGGCCCCCGATGATGGGAAACCCTTGTTTACTCAGGACGTGCTCAAAAATATCTAGGCAGAGATCTTCAAATTCATCACCACGCTTTGGCGCCGCAAAATTTTCAAGCTTGCTGGCAACAGCTTTGGACAGCATTTTCATCACCACTCCTTGTTCCCCTGAAAGCCATCCCAGGCAGCAGTCATCCAATCCTGATGGAACCATACGTCAAACACCCCCTTCATGACATGAGGCATTACATCGAGTCTCTGCAAAAACACGGACCTGCCCTTTTTCTCGATCAAAGGAAATGCCGTTCTCTTAAGATCACGCCGCGCGCTGTTGTAGATGTAATCACGGCTAGTCAGGACTACCCGATGGCCCGCTCGGATCATCGTCGAGAGCGCTGGGAGTATCCGGTTCCATTCCATCACCAGGTCGGCTTCGTACTGCATCGCCCCAAAGGCGTCATCAACCCAGATGAACTGCGATGCTTCGTCCGTATTCCAGTGCTCTCGAATTTACTCGGGCTTTTCCAGCTTCAACACCCTACTTCCCCACTTATCCATCGCACACATGGCCATAATCGATGACGGGGACTCCGCTATCGCAGAAATCACTCATTTTTATTGGCGTCTTATCAGACAAAATCTTGAGATGAAGCGTGCTCGCGCTCCGTTCTATGTCGAGGAGGCTTATTGGGCAAGCACAGGACGCGCCCTTCCCCCCGGCACTGTGGATTGATGGCATATGCGCTCTAGACGAACCATCAGAGAGCATTGTCGGCCGCCTCTCCATCAGCGGTATCCCAACTTACTCTGATGATGTGCTGGTATTGTGCCCCGAATGGCTGCACTACCTGGAATGGCGGCATGATCAAGGCAATTGGATGCACTACCTCGACAGGAACGGTGTCTGCGTCGCAGGACTTATCTGGTGGCGTGATGGTGCCCCTCAGGACGTAAACCAAGATCAGTTCTGGGGCGAAGGTGTCGCCCTCGTAGCAACACGAGAGGGACGGAGCGCGTTGGAGGGTGTTGCCGGCCCTCTGAACATTGGCGTCCATTCACGTAGATCTGCAGATGGTACGAGCCCCTCTGAGTCGCATGAGCCGAGTTGAACAACAATGTTCGAACATCAGTTAGCGTAATCACCCGCAAGGCGCCCTAATCAGGTGCCTTTTGACGAGGGGTCTATCAACAATGATTGGCGCCCAGTGAATCGCCCCTTGGTTTCGCAGAAGCCTCCAAGCCCAGTAAACCAATTACGCGGATGCAAATATTGGGTCGAACACAGCCGATCGGAGTTGCTGCTTTCGAGCGAGAGCGGATTAGCGTGTCCTTGATGAGCCCTGCACCCTACCTCCACATCCAATGAGGAATTACACCGGAAGCCTGCCACTGCCATACTGGAGTCCGTGAGAAATCGCCGATCGCGAGCACTTTCGCACCCAGTGTAACTGGGGGCAAAACTGGGGGCATCATTAGTTTTTTATGACCTGAAACTACCGTCCTAGAGTCTAGTCAAAATGTTCTTTGGGGACCCCGATAGCTTGTAATAGAGCTCCTCGTAAATTCCGCAACCTGTTTTATAACAAGAATTTATGGTTAATTTCGGCCCACTGCAGCTGTTTAGATCCACTGGATTCCACGACCCATGGCGGCATGATTACTTACCCAGAATATTCTTCAACGCAGCGGCATGGCCAGCCGGGTCGTTTACGCTGGACATCACTTCGATGACGGTGATCTTTTGATCGTTTATTGTCATCAACGAGGCCATCAGTAATTTCAGGCCGTTGAAATCGTCGGTGCCGTCCAGGCGGTACATCCTCAAGGCGTTCACCTGAATGGTCTCCTCGCTGGTCATGCGAAAGTTGGGTGACGCGGCCTGCTGCTTTTCTTTCAGGGTATCCACGGCGAGGCGAAACGCAGTGTCCGAAGTGGTGCCCGCAATCGGCACCGGGCCTTCGGTAACGATGATGGCCCGCTCGCTTTTCGGTTCGAAGTACATCGTGCCGCCGTTCTCGCTGTTCAAGGAACGGGCCTCGACGCCTTCCAGCACGAACTTCAGCTTGCCGCCTGCCAGGGATACCGATTGCGTGTCCGGTGCCGCCGTAGCGGTTTTTTCAGGCGGGGCAGCCACTGCCATGGTGGCCGCGCAGCTCAAGGCAGCAAGCATGCACAAGGAACGGGTCCAGCCCAACAGCAAATGCTTCGACATTGATAACGCCTTTGTTTTCAGGCCACCGAATACCGACGGCTTATCGTGCGAACAGCGTATCTTACTTGCCTGCTCACCTGCCCAGGATGTTGTTCACGCGCCGCGACGTGTCGCTCGTATTGGATAACTACCACATCACTCCAACAGACAGCGGTTGGGCCTTAAAGAAGGGAGGTGCAGAACGAGCGACGAAAACGGCAACCACGAAGGCCGAAATCATAAAGCTAGCCGGTGAGTTTCTCGAAGGAAAAACAGCATCGCTGAAAATCCATAAGGAAGACGGCTCGATACAGGAGGAACGCACTTATCCTCGAAGTGCCGACCCCCCAAAAAAAAAGGTTAAACGCAGAGTATGTTCGCCCCTCGCGCTACGATATCAACAGTGCCGAAGTACAGCGCCGGCCCCGCAAAATCACGAATGAAAACGACCATGGATCAGCTTATGTCACTTTTAAAACAAGCGAATTCAATGCCAGCTCGAAATGGGGCATCAACTTAGGTTCTTTACTTGTTGAAGGCCAAAGATTGGAAATCCCGCAACTCAAACTATGCTATCACCCTGTCAGGAAATGGATCGGTATTGAGCCGCTGATGCGCCCATGAAACCATAGGCCTCTACCGGTTAGATTTGTCTCGATAGCCATAGATCATCAGCAGAAGGAACTGAATGCAATCTAGACTCAGCTGATGGCGTAGGAGGTAACATGACGGATAAAAACCTCATAGCTGAGGTCGGTCAGGACTTTGAAGCATCGATTTGGCGAACTGCTGAATGGTTGAATAAGCCAGGTAATTGCCAAACATTTACTGACGGTTCCTTGGACGTGATTACCGACTTAAAAACTGATTTTTGGCGTGAAACCCATTACGGATTCATACGCGATAGCGGACACTTCTTGGGGTTCGCAGCCTCAGGAGACTTTACTGCTCAGATCAGAATCAAAGCCGACTTCCGCGACTTGTACGATCAGGCAGGAATCATGCTCAGGCTTGATCAGGAGACTTGGCTAAAGGCAGGCATAGAAATTAATGACGGCAGGCCAATGATCAGTAGCGTGTTAACCCTAGGCCTTTCGGACTGGGCGCCTAGCTGCTTCCTCGGCAACCCGAACGATTTTTGGCTTCGTCTAACCGTTTCCAAGGGGTCGCTGCGTTTACAGTATTCAACGGATGGCGCGATTTGGCCATTGCTCAGGCTTGCACCATTTCCTACGGCGGAACGTTATAGAGTTGGCCCTATGTGCTGCACACCGCAGCGACAGGGGTTGAAGGTGAATTTCTCCGGATGGTCTTTGAGCGAGCCCCTCGGGCGAGGCCTGCACGATTTGAGCTAGGCGATGAAGAAGAGTTCTCGGACTTAATCAGTGTGCATGCAGCCGCTGGTTGGGTGCTGCGGCCTGTGATGAGCCAAAGACCCACGACGAATGTGGATCAGTTCTGGCCGGATAGGGCTGGATAGCAGTCATATGAATCCAGCACTTCTATAAATGCCAAGCGGCGCCGCCGAAACGCCGCCTGACTTTCAACGGGTGCTGGTTACCCTTTACTGTGTTCGACCGGACAACCCCCTCTAAGCAGCAGAGAAGAACGCCACTTTAGCGGTAAGACGCTCCGCCAAATCTGATAACTCAATACTAGCGGTCGACACTTGGTGCGCCGCCGTGGCCGACGCAACAGTCGAGCCATGAATTCGATTGATATTTTCAGCGACTTCATCAGTGACGCTACTCTGCTGCAACGAGGCGCTTGCGATCTGGGTGTTCATATGACTGATTGCGGCAACCTGCTCGCTGATCCTTGCCAAGGCATTCTGCGCACTGCGGGTTTGCGTAACCGTTCGGCTCGCCAGCTCACAACTATCGCGCATCGTTTGAGAGGCTGTTTCGGTACCCAATTGCAGCGTACTGATCATCGCTCGAATTTCTTCGGTCGATTGCTGTGTCCGGTTGGCCAAAGAGCGTACTTCGTCAGCTACCACCGCAAATCCACGCCCGTGCTCTCCAGCTCTGGCAGCCTCGATAGCAGCGTTCAAAGCTAGCAAATTGGTTTGCGAGGCGATGGCGTTGATCACGTCGATCACCGACGCAATATTTTCACTATGCTCGGACACTTGGTTCACCGTAGCAGTGGTTTGCTCGAGGGTTAATGCCAGTTGTTCGATAGCAACCGTGGTGCTTGCAACCAATATGTTCCCGCTTCCTACGTCAGTATCAGCCAACCGTGAGGCATCAGCTGCCTGCGCGGCATATCCAGATACTTCATTAACCGTCGCCGCCATTTGCATCATGGATGCGGCTACCTGCTCGGCTTCGCGAGTTTGCAAGCGGGTCTGCTCATTATTAGCCGATGATGCGCCGGACAACTGGGTGGCCGACTCGTTGACTTCCTGCGCCGCCTTTCGCACCTGGCGAATAGTTTCTGCGAGATGCCCCTGCGTGTCTTTAAGGACGCCCATAACACTGCCGGGATAATCTGTTGAAATCGTTTGATTCAGGTCACCAGCCGCCAGCCGCTCGATGGCCAATGCAACGTCTGTGGGCTCCGCACCCAGCGTGGACTTAACGAAGCGAATAATGACAGCCGACAATGTGATGCTCAGCAGCAATGCAATACCTGTCGCGATAATCATCAGCGTACTGAAATGGCTGGCGGTTGCCTGAACTTCACCAAGCTTCGCCTTGATCGACGCTTCTTCGTAGTCGATCAGCGCATTCACGCGTTTCAACCACTCACTGTAGTCCTGGGAGGTTTGGCGCATCAGCAGTGCCTGAGCGCCTGGTATATCACCCGCTTTACGCAAGGAGATTACCGCTTGGGTGGAGCTAAGGGTTTGTTGCTCGATATCCTTGATCGCTTTCAGTAGTCGAACTTCCTCACTTGTTACGCTTGCGCTCTTGAACAGCTGATCCATTGGGGCGGCAGAATCGGAGTAGGCCTTTTCCAAGGCTGTAACCTCCGATAAATGTGTTGCCAAATCCGTATCAGTCTTGACCAGCACAGCATCCCGAATGGCAATGGCTCGGTTATGCACGCTGCCTCGGAAATTGATCGCGTAGCGCTGCACCTTGGCGGCATTTTCGCTAACGTCGCCCAAGGTGGAGTCAATGAACGCAACGCGGTGAATGCCAATGGCAGTTATCAATACAAGCAGCGCCAGGATGGCTGCAAAACTAAGCCCTATGCGCGTGGCCAACGAAAGCGTTTTCTGCATGGCTAACTCGGAAATATGACCTTTACAGGTCTCTGTTGATTTGGAAGACGCGAACGCTATTACCAGCCCATCACGTGTGATGTCTTGACGATACGTCGACCCAGAACAGTCATCCAGTTAGCAATACACACCGCGTTGATAGCGCATCGCTATCACGCATCCTTACACGCTCGCTATGGTCGTTCAGCCCCGCCGTTTTTAATGCATGAAGAATGTTGGGGCGGTTCAGTTCTACTCGTTTAAGGAAACTATCCCCGAACGGCCCGCCGCTCAGCACGCTAAAAACGAAAAGCCGCGGCTGGCCGCACTGCGTTCGTATTCAAGCAGACACTCATAGTCGGCTTCACTGGCCGGCAGGACCTCCTTGATCGCGAGGTCGCGGGAAACTTCAGGAAGCTGATTCAAGGCTTCGTTCATTGCGTTCCTGATTGAAGCGGCATCCGCCGCCGTTTGCCCTATCGAGGTTATGTAAGGCAGGCAGGGGCTGCGCGCACTGCGCAGCAGGATTCTGAGGCCTTCGATCTCGGCGCTGTTATCTCTCGCAAGATAGTCGTAGGTAACGCTGTCGATGGAAGCCAAATCGCCCTCGCCTTCTTTAAGCCGTCGCATGCTCTCCCGGTGGGATCCGGTGAAGGTGAGCGTCGAAAAAAAACCACATGCGCTGACCCCGGCCAGCGTGTGGCGCAATAAATTCATTCCAGAGTTGGAATCCGGGGCGTTTATCAGGCCATGGCTGCCCTGGAAACCTGCCAGGTCAGTCACGTCCGAATCGGCCCTGCAGAGCAGCAAACTGCAATGGCTGCCTGCCGAGCTATGGGTAAGCTCATAGCTCGGGCGCCCTATCAGCCGGACTTTTCCCCGCAGTGACGTGACAAATGGATAGCCGCAGGTCTGAGATAACAACAGATCGGGGGAAAGCCAGTGCGACGCGAGATCAACGATGGGTTTTTGCTCTCGGCGCTCGCCGAGAATCGCCAGGATGCGCTCAAGCCAGGCGTCCTGTGCCTGTGAAACCCTGGCGGGGGCCAGGTACATGGATAGATCGCTGGTCATATCAGATCCATTCAGAAGGTGCGATCAGCGCCGATCACAGCAGGAAACGGTTGGCAGGCGTCTTCAACCCCAGGCGATCCCTTAGTGTCCCCGGTTCATATTCCCGGCGAAACACCCCTCGGGCTTGCAGCAGAGGCACCACGCCACGGGTGAATGTTTCAAAGTCAGTGGGTAGAAACGGAAACATGAGGTTGTAGCCATCGACGGCATTCGACTCGTATAACGCCGACAGCTTGTCCGCAATATGCTCCGCTGTTCCGATCAGCAGCCAGGTACTGGAGCTTTTGACCAACCGGCGCCCTATTTCGCGAATGGACAAGGAAGCGTCGTACTGTTTGAGCAGGGCCAGCTCGGTTCGAATACCATCAAACTCAGCCTCATCCGGCAACGCGGGCAATGGGCCGTCCGGCGACAGCCCTGTCAAGTCCAGACGGGTGTAGCTGGAGACCAGGTCAATCGCCACCGCATCGATAATCAGGCTGTCCTCCAGTTGCCGACGCCGCGCCTCCTCAGTCTCATCCTCGAGCACCACCGGAAGCACGCCGGTGATGATTTTCAGATCACTGGCGTGCCTGCCCTTCAACGCGAGTCGACGATTCAAATCGGCCCTGTACGCCAGTCCCTCTTCGACCGAATTGATAAAGCAGAAATGTACGTCCGCATGGGCGGCGGCCAGGTTCTTGCCGGCTTCGGAAGACCCCGCCTGGGCGAGGACCGGGTGGCCCTGGGGTGGACGCGGCACGTTAAGCGGCCCCCGCACGCTGAAATGTGCGCCTTTGTGATGGATCGGGTGAATTTTGAATGGGTCGGCAAAGTCGCCGGTGCCCTTGTCAAATTCAAGCGCGCCCTCCTCCCAGGAGTCCCAAAGCTGCTTGACGACCTGAATGAATTCTTCGGCCCGCAGATAACGATCGCCGTGTTTCGTCACGCCTGACAATCCGAAATTCGAAGCCTCCTCTTCCAGCCAGGACGTCACGATATTCCAGCTGGCGCGCCCTGCGCTGAGGTAGTCCAGCGAAGCAAAATAGCGTGCGAGGTTGAAAGGCTCGTTATAGGAAGTCGAAGCCGTGCCCATCAGGCCGATGTGCTCGGTAACCGCAGCCAGCGCGGACAACAGCGTAATCGGTTCAAGGCGGGCGTTGGCATAGTGCCGCAAGCCACTTGCCACTGAATCCCAGACCGCGACGTGATCCGCGACGAAAACCGCATCGAACTTCGCCGCTTCGGCCGCCTGTACCAGTTTTACGTAGTAACCCAGCGTCAATATTTCCCTGGTCGGTGACAGCGGGTGGCGCCAGGAAAAACGATGATCGCCCTGGGGGTTAAAAAAGAACAAATTCAAAATCATGCTGTTATTCGACATAACGCCTCCGCGACCTGACCCGCGTCGCTTTCATTTTCACTGGGCCGTCTTGACCGTATGTTCGGCGACCCACTGCGCCGCGACTTTTGTTGGGTCCTTGTGATCAATATCAACCAGGCGATTGAGTTGCTTAAGGTCGTCATCGGTCAGTTTTGCCGAGACCTGGTTGAGTGCCTTGGCGACCTCCGGGGTCAGCAAGGCCTTGCGCCCCAGTGGCGTGATGTTTTGCGGGGGTTGCTGGTGCTTGTCGTCCTCGAGGACCACCCAAGGTTCTTTCGCCAGGATGCCCTGCGTGGAGACCACCGTCGCCACGTCGATAGCGCCGGAGTTCAACGCCAGCCGTGACAAGGGCCCGCCCATGTCCAGCGACTTGATGCTCTTGAAGTTGATGCCGTACACCGCCTTCAACCCCGGCAGGCCTAACGCAGCGGTGGCGACTTCCGGAGGCCCGCCCAGGGTGAAATCACCCGAGACGGGCGCCAGGTCGGACAGGGTGCGCAAGTTGTACTTTTCTGCGGTCTTTTGGGTGACGGCCCAGGCGGTAATGGAGCCTGCGGACGAGGGCTCCAGCAGTTGGAGGTCTGTCGGCAACTTCTGTTGCAACGCGCTGAGGATGTCCTGTTGGGTGGTCAGAGCGCTCTTGTCGTCATAGAAACTCAACAGTGACCCCAGGTATTCGGGGACGACGTCTATATCGCCATTTTCCAGGGCCTGGGCGATGACCTGGCGGTTGCCCAGGTTGAGTCGGGTCTTGACGTCTATCCCCTCATTTTTCAAAGCTGACGCATAAATGTTGGCGAGAATCGTCTGCTCAGAAAAGTTGGCTCCTCCAATGGTGATGGACTGAGCACTGACAAACGTGCTGCCAACCAGCAAGCCTAACCCGAGCAATAATGAAACCACCTGCGCTGAGCGCACCTTCGAACGTTGTTGGTTTTTCATGTAGGTTTGCACCTCTGCAAAGTTAATACGCACTTTAAAAAGCTCAGGGTCATGCAGCGCTTGGTTCAGCATTGCCTGCCTGCCACTTTCGAACCATGAGTGTTTCCATCATTGAACAAAGCCACTCACTGACAATCGCCAGTGCCGATACCAACAGGGCGCCACCAACGATCTGCGGCGTATCATTTCGGCCCAATCCATCTATCAGAAACCTGCCCAGACCGCCGAAGCCGGCATAAGCAGCGATGGTGGCCGTGGCGATGAGTTGCACCAGCGCGGACCGGAATCCAGAGAAGATCAGCGGAAAAGCCAGCGGCAACTCAAGCTGGAAAAACATCTGCAATCTGCGCATGCCCATTGATCTGGCCGCTTGTTTCAGAGATGAATCCACCTGATCGATGCCAACATAAGTATTGGTTAATATTGGCGGAATGCTCATGGTTACCAACGCAATAATTACCGTGCTGGTTTCATAGCCAATAAGCATAATTGCAAGTATTACGACACCCAGAGAAGGCAGTGCTCGCCCGATATTGAACAAGCCTATCGCCACCTGTGCGCCTTTGCGGTAATTAGCCAGAAGTACGCCAAGCGGCAACGCTATTGCACAGGCAATAATCAGGCTCAGAGACACATAATAAATATGTTCCGTGAGCCGAGTCAGTATTCCGTTATCACCCAACCAATTATCAGGAAGAGAAAACCAAAGGCAAACACCTGCGATCATGTTCATCAGCGCACCCAGGGGACCAGCCATTGATTGATTGAATAAAACAGCAAATCAAAACATAACGCCAATATCACCGTCAGAACCAGGCTGACCGCCACTGGCGTAGTGAAACTTTGCGCCAGCCCGGTGATAAACAACTGGCCTAATCCGCCCTGGCCAATCAAGGCGGTTACCGTCACCAGCCCCACCAACGTAACCGAGGTTGTTCGCAGGCCCGCCAATAACGCAGGCAGCGCCAGTGGAAGTTCAACCCCGAGGAATCGCTGCATGCGCGTATACCCGAGCGCCCGCGCTTCCTCCAAAACGTCCGCAGGGTTGCTCGCCAGCCCCGCCAGGGTGTTCTGCAGCACAATAAGCAAGGAATACAGACTTAAACCAATGACCGCCGTGGTTTTGGATAAGCCGGTAAAAGGCATAATTAAAATAAACAGTGCCAGGGACGGAATGGTAAAGAGTATGCCGCAGACGTAAATCATCGGCCGCGCCAATCCTGGCTGCCATAACGTCAAGAGCACCATTGCGCCTGCTAACAGCATCCCTGTACATAGGCCCAGGGTCACCAGTTGAATATGATCAACTAACAATTGACCGATCTGCTGCCAGTTTTCAACGATCCAGGACCAGTCAATCATGGTGCACTTCCAAAACGGGCTTATTAAGTGCGCTGTGAAGGCTGGCAATCGAGAGGCAACCGTCGTAAGCGCCCGCCTCGTCCACGCGCACAACCACACCGATAGGAACCGTTAGAATTTTAACCAGCGCGTGATGCAACGAGTCGTTACTCGACACCGTCGTCAGTTGCGGAACAGGCACGTCCGACTCACTGACCCACTTCAACGGATTGGACTTATCATCCAGTAGAAGTTTGAATTCACAACTGACTTCATCCACCGGAAGATCAGCAACCTTCATCAGCGAAAGCCTTTTTAACAGCGGATCTTTGCCAATAAAGTCCCTCACAAACGCGCTGGCGGGATGGGCAAGAACATTGTGAGGTGTATCGAACTGAACAAGTTTCCCTTCGCCCTCGAAGATAGCAATCCGATCACCGATCTTGATTGCCTCCTCCATATCATGGGTCACCAGGATAATGGTTTTATGCAAACGTCTCTGAAGCGCAACCAGTTCATCCTGCAGTCGCTCGCGTATCACCGGATCAAGCGCGGCAAAGGGTTCGTCCATCAATACAACCGGTGGATCCGAGGCCAATGCCCGCGCCAGGGCGACGCGACTTTGCTGCCCGCCCGAGAGCTGATTAGGGTAGCGCTGAAGAAATTCCGGCTGGAGCCCAACCAGGGAAATGAGCTCGCTCACGCGCTGGCGGATTTTCTGTTTGCTCCAGCCCAGCAGCCGCGGGACTGCGCCAATATTTTCTGCAACCGTCTGGTGGGGAAATAAGGCAGCGCTCTGCATCATGAAGCCAATGCCGCGGCGCAGCGTCACCACGTCGAGCTGATCGGTCGCCACGCCGTTGACAAAGATGCCGCCACTGTCCTGGATATCCAGCCTGTTGATCATGCGCAAAATGGTGGTCTTGCCGCACCCGCTGGGCCCGACAAATACACAGATCTCACCCTCACGGACGTTAAGCGTCAGATCGCTGACGGCCGCACGCGGGCTGCCTTTATGGGTTTTATTGACCGCTTCAAAACGTATCATTTTCCGACGCCCAGATTAGCTTGCATAGTGTTAGTGCTCGGCAGGATGGCGGGGACAATCCACGGGGCTGATCAGATACTTCTGCAATAACCGGAAGTACCCATGAATGACATAACCATTGTTTCGTGCAATCCATTGTTCACGCCTGGCTCTATACACCCGGGGTAAGTAAAACCAGGGCAAACCGGGGAGATCGTGATGAACCAAGTGAAGATTGAGATTAAGGAACAGCCAACTCAACAACCCTGTCGATTCGTTGATCACCGTGCGGTGTTCCGCAAGCGTTGACGGACGATGTTCGTAAAAGGACCTGATCATCGCGATCGATAAGGCCGGCAGCGACACCAGGAATAGGTACTGGATGGCACTGATCGCGCTGTACTCTTCGACCACGGCCAGTATTAGGCCAACACTCAATATATGAGCGGCCCACATGCGCCAAGCCATTCGCCCGGGGTGAAACAATTGTGCTGTCTGACTGCCCACCAAACTTACTACCGCCAACGGCGCGCCCATCAGCAAACGACCGCCCAGGGTCTTGTTTGCCCATAACAACATTCTGATATACCGAGGCGAGCGCAACCAAACAGCAGCGGTGACATAACGACTTTCCGGATCCAGGCCTGGCAATGTAAGAACGTCGTCGTTGTGATGCGCCAAGTGTGTGTCCCTATAAATGTCGTAGGGGTACCACACGGCAAACGGTAGAAATCCCAAGGCCTTATTAATGGCAGGCCAGCGCGTGGGATGACCGTGAATAAGCTCATGTTGAATCGACATCCAAAGCACAACCAATGGAACCAGCAAGACTAGGGTGAAACCCTCGCCAAGGACTTCGCCAGAAAAAATAATCGCCGCCCAGGCTATATAGAACCCAGCTAACAAAAGCCAGGTAGGCCATTCAGTTTTACTGGTTACAGTCGTGCTGAGTTTAACGATTTCAGCTCGATGAGCTTCATCCAGATAGTTAGGCATAGTGGTTAGTCGTGAAAGATCTTGTTCGGAACAGGCGCCCAACCATTAAGCCTTCAAGGCTCACCCCAAAGCGGGTGTTATCTAAAGAGAATGGGTTGGACTATCGGTATGCAAGTGCCTGATAACGACAATTCACATGGCGTGCAGAAGAAATGCCAAGCCTTCGCCGATTGCACTGCACGCTTCGCTGTTGGCCTGACAAGGGAGAGGTTTGCCGGTTACAAGTGGAACGGCAAAGCAAGAGATATGATTGAAGCGGATAATGCCGGCGTGAAAAATCGCTGCTGGGGCTGCGTCATGCGACAAAGCCTCAAGGCTATTTTGTAAGGTTCGGGCGCCGGACATAGTCGTACCATAAGAATAGGATTGAACTCATCCGGCGGTCCGGTGAAAGCAAGGTAGCATGATCACCAATACGAACAAGGAATAAATTTTTTTATGCTTAGTCATAAAAAGAATAAGCAACAGCCAGTCCCAGGGGCAGCGAGTCAACCCTGACTGGAATGTCTGCCCTTGGATCGGTAACGGCGTATAAGAGCCACAGCCACCACCACGCCGACCACGCCCAGTGCAATGGGCAGGCGATAAGGTTTCAGATCGCCCAAGGCACGTTGCAAAAACTCTCCTGCCCAATAGCCTGCGCCGGCAAACAGCGTGGCCCAAACCAGTGCGCCCACCGCATTGATGCAGGCGAATTTGAGCGGTGCAATCCTGCTCGCGCCAATGACCATGGGCCCCAGCAAACGCATGCCGTAGAGAAAGCGCACAGAAAAAATCGACGCCGTGGGGTGCCGATGGATCAAGGCGGTGACCTTGTCGATGGCGGCCTGTTTTTTATGCAGGCGCGGCAGTAAGCGGTCGCCGAAATAGCGTCCAGCCCAGAACAGCAATTGATCCCCGAGCATGCCGGCCAGACTGGCGTAGCCGATCACGGGCAGCAGCTTGAGCACCTGCTGATGCGCGGCCACGCCGCCCAGGATGAGGATCGTTTCGCCTTCTAGCAGACAACCGATAAAAATCGCCCAGTAACCATAGGTGGCCAGCAGGTGGTTGAGGTCGAGGTGTTCAAACATATGCGCTCATTTGCTCCATGACGGCCAGGTAGCTCGGGGCATCAGTACTGATCCGTGGCTACAGCAAATGGACACAGACGTCAGCAAGACGGTTCCTTTGAAAGGTGTTGGGCAACCGACTACTGGCCAGGTCCGCCAGCGCGGTGGCTGGCGACCTATTTCCCGCCCGTCACATCGAGAAAGGTGCCGGTAACGAATGAAGCCTCCGCGCCTGCCAGCCATAGAATGGCCTGCGCCACCTCTTCCGGCTGACCGCCCCGCCCCATGGGGATCGAATCCTTGACGCGGTCCACGCGCCCGGGCTCACCGCCGCTGGCGTGCATGTCGGTATAGATATGCCCGGGGCGAATGCAGTTAACACGGATGCCTTCACGGGCCACCTCCTTTGCAAACCCGATGGTAAACGTTTCCAGGGCGCCCTTTGACGCCGCGTAGTCCACGTATTCATTAGGACTGCCAAGGCGGGCCGATGTCGAGGAAACGTTGATCACTACACCGCCCGGGCCGTTATGACGGTAGGCCATGCGTTTCACCGCTTGCTGGGCACACAGTATCGGCCCGATGGCATTGACTGCGAAGATGCGCTGCATGCGTGCGAAGTCGAGGTCTTCCAGGCGTGACTGAAGCGCCAGTACCCCGGCGTTGTTGACCAGTACGTCGATGCGCCCGAACCGGCGATCAATGGCCGTGAACAGATCGGCAACCTGTTGCGGGTCTGCACTGTCGGCGCGTATGGCCAGTGCTTTGCGTCCCGCTGCTTCGACATCCGCGACCACCGCCAGCGCCGCAGCCTCGTTGCTGACGTAGCTGATCGCGACGTCATACCCTCTTTTGGCCGCCAGCCGAGCGGTGGCGGCGCCCACTCCACGACTGCCGCCGGTGATCAGAATCAGCGGTGCCTGCGAATCAGTGATCATGGTGTATCTCCCTGTGAGTGTTGGCCTTGTCAGCCGATGATGATGGCGCCGCTGGCGATCACGACGCACGCCAGAATCCGGCGCGCGGTGAGCGGCTCGCCGAGGAACCCATAGCCGATCAGCGCCGCGAACAGCACGCTGGTTTCGCGCAATGCGGACACCGCGCCCAAAGGCGCTTCGTTCATGGCGTAGATGACCATTGCGTAGGCAAGCAAAGAGACCAGGCCGCCGACCAACGCGGTGACTGTTCCGGGCCGCACGCAGAATAAGCTGCGAGCGTCGCGCAGACCGATGTAGACCAGCGGCATCAGTACGCCCCACAAAGCGCTCATCCACACCGTATAGGCAAGCGGCGCGCCCGAGAGCCTGGCGCCGATGCCATCGACAACGCTGTAGGCCGCAATAAAGCAGCCCGTGCCCAGCGCATAGGGCAGGCTGGGCACCGAGAGACTGCGCCCTCTGAAGGCCAGCGAAATAATCCCACCCGACACCAGCGCGATACCGAGCAGTTGGCCAGGCGCGATACTTTCTCCGGCAAAGAAGGCGGCCCCCAGGGTGATCAATACCGGCGACGAACCACGCGAAATCGGATAGACCTGCCCCAGGTCACCGACCCGATAACTGCGCACCAGAAACAGGTTGTAGCCCACATGCAGCAACCCCGACAGCAGCGCGTAGCCCCAACTTTCAACCGCAGGCGGCAGCATGAACGCCGCAGCGACGGTGCAGGTGATGGCAATAGCCATGCACATCACCGTCATCGACCACAGCCGATCGGCACCACTGCGCAGGAGTGCGTTCCAACTGGCATGCAGGAGCGCGGCGAAAAGGACGAGGCAGACCAGATGAATAGGCATGCCCCATTCTAGGTACGTCGGCGGCGGGACTACAGAGAAGTCTCCTCATCGCGGTATGAATGAACACTCATCATTGGCTCCTCTACCTCTCGCACTTTCAGCGCCTCACTGAGCAACCAGCGGCGAAAGCTGACGATATGCGGCAGCGTTTCGACGCCCTTGGGGCAAACAAAGTAATAAGCCAGCGGCGATGGAAAATGCACATCGAACAGCCGCACCAGACGGCCATCGCTGATTTCCTTCTCGACATGCCCGCTGCGCACCAAGGCCACACCCTGGCCGAGCAATGCCGCCTCGACCGTCATGTTGGTATCGCCGAACCTGACGCTTTCCCTGAGCGGCAGATACACCAGCCCCAGGGCCTCGAACCACACCTCCCATTTGGGCGCCAGCTCTGCACCATCCCGGGCCAGCAGCGGGAACTGCAACAACTCGGCGGGGCTTTGCGGTGTTCCGATGCGCCTCAGCAAGTCGGGACTGGCCACGGGAAATACCTGCTCCCCGAACAGGAACTCCGAATGCAGGCCGGGGTAACTGCCCTTGCCCAGTCTGATCGCGACATCGGCCTGTGCGTTGTAGAAGTGAATGATGGTGTCCGTGGTGTCCAACGACACCAGCAGCTCGGGGTGCTGGCGAGCGAGGTTCGGCAGGCGTGGAAGCAGCCACTTCAGGGCAAACGAATAGGTGGTGCTCACGCTGAGTCGGACCCGGCCCTTCTGCTCGCGCAGGTCGCACAACGTCGCCTCCAGGCTGATGAAAAACTCGCGCACGATAGGCGCCAGCGTAGCCCCCGCGGCCGTGAGGCGTAACGCCTTGCCCCGCTCGAACAACTGCAACCCCCACAGCGCCTCAAGGTGCCTGAGCTGGTGACTGACCGCGCTCTGGGTCACATGGAGTTCCTGCGCGGCGGCCGTAAAGGTCGGGTGGCGGGTGGCGACTTCAAAAGCGCGGAGTGTTGCGGTGGGTGGCAGGTCTTTCATCGGGGCAGTATCCATCCAGCCATTAAAAGGGCATTGCATGAACGTAAGCTCATCATAAAGCCAAGCCGATTGAAAACCTCGCCATTCAATTGGCGCAAGCGTGTCTGCTTCGACTAGAGTGCGATAGTGGCCTTTTGACACAGCCCTTCGTCACCTGCTGGTAATAAACCAGACGGAAGGCATGCTGCAGCGCCTAAAGTTGCGGCACATAGGGCAGATAACCCCTATGTTGATTACATCCGCAGTACTGTTCAAGGATCGAACTCATGACCCCGCGCCAATCCAGTCGTACCCCTCTTCCCGGTCATCCGCGTTTTCGTTGGTTCGCTTTCATTCCGGTGGTCCCCGCCGTGATCTGGATACTTTTCCAGTCAACCTCCCCCGCCAACCTGGCTGCTTGTTCGGCGCTGTTGCTGATCGGCCTCGGCGCGTGCGCCTGGAGCGCGAAAGCCCAGCGCGATGCGCTGTTGCGGTTGACTGCCGACGCACTGGCCGAGCAGGCCGAGGCCGAGGCGGCACACGCCGGCAAGGCGTCGCGGGCGCAGCTCGACGAGGTGTTGCTGGGCGCCATGCCGATCTGGGCCAAGCAGGTAGAAAGTTCACGCCAGCAAACCGAAGAAGCCATTGTGAGCCTGGCCAATCGTTTCACCGGGATCGCCGCACGCTTGCAGGAAACCGTCCAGGCTTCGCAGCACGCCGCCGGTGAACTGGATGGGCAGGCCGCCGACGGCGCCCTTAAGGTACTGGCGCGCAGCGACAGCGAACTGAGCCAGGTGATCGACTCGCTCAAGGCCACTCAATCAAGCCGCGACCAGACCCTGGCGCAAGTGCGCAGCCTCACCGCCTACACCGGCGAATTGCGCACCATGGCCGCCGACGTTGCCGCCATTGCCGCGCAGACCAATCTATTGGCCTTGAACGCCGCAATCGAAGCGGCACGTGCCGGTGAAGCCGGGCGCGGCTTTGCGGTGGTGGCCGATGCGGTGCGTAGCCTGTCGAGCAAATCCAGCGAGACAGGCCAGCAGATGTCCGCCAAGGTCGACATCATCAACAACGCCATTACCCAACTCGTGCAGGCCGCCTCCACCAGCGCTGACCAGGACAGCCATTCGGTGGGCGCGTCCGAGCAAAGCATCCAGCTGGTGCTTGAACGTTTCCAGAACATCACCGGGCGCCTGGCCCAATCCGCCGACCTGCTCAAGCAGGAAAGCTACGGCATCCGCGACGAGATGACCGACGTGCTGGTCAACCTGCAGTTCCAGGACCGGGTCAGCCAGATCCTCAGCCACGTGCGCGACAACATGAACGCGTTGCACGACCACTTGCACCAGGCCAAACAGGCACCGGACCAGGCGGTGAGCATCGACGCCCGACAGTGGCTGGCAAGCATGGAGGCCACCTACGCCACCGACGAGCAGCGGCGCACGCACCACGGCAACGCCGCCGCGCAGCAGAATTCCCAAGACATCACTTTCTTTTAGGAGCCCATCATGGCGAAAAGTGTATTAGTGGTCGACGACTCCAGCAGCGTGCGGCAAGTGGTCGGTATCGCCCTGAAAAGCGCGGGTTACGACGTGATCGAGGCCAGCGACGGCAAGGACGCCCTGGGCAAACTCAATGGGCAGAAGGTGCACCTGATCATCAGCGACGTGAACATGCCCAATATGGACGGCATCACCTTCGTCAAAGAAGTGAAGAAGCTGGCCAACTACAAGTTCACGCCGATCATCATGCTGACCACCGAGTCCCAGGAATCAAAAAAGGCCGAGGGCCAGGCCGCAGGCGCCAAAGCGTGGGTGGTCAAGCCGTTCCAGCCCGCGCAGATGCTGGCGGCGGTGTCAAAGCTGATTCTGCCGTGATCCGGGGAGGCTGCCATGTCCATCACCCACGAAACCACTGACGACACGGCTCGCGTGGGCATTGAAGGCGAGCTGACGATCTATACCGTCGCCGAGCTGGCCGCCGCCCTGCTGCCGCAGGTTGGCACCGCCGCCCGCCTTGAGCTAGACCTTTCGCAGGTCACCGAGATGGATGGCGCCGGCCTGCAACTGCTCGCGGTGATCGAGCGTGAAGCCGGCCTCAACGGCATCGCGCTGAGCCTGACCGGTCAGAGCCAGGCCGTCACGCACACACTGCAACTCTGTCGCGGCGCCGCGTTGTAGGCGGCGCCACCGTTTTATTGATCGACAAGGAAAGTCCAGGTGAGCATCAATCTCGATCAGGCACAGCAGACCTTCATCGTAGAGGCCCGTGAACTGTTGCAGGCCATGGAGCAATCCCTGCTGCAACTGGAGAACGAGCCCGACGATCAGGACGCCATCGGCGCAATATTCCGCGCCGCGCACACTATCAAAGGCTCCGCCGGGCTGTTCGGCCTGGCGCCGATCGTGGGGTTCACGCATATCGTCGAAGACGTACTCGACCGCCTGCGCGACGGCGATATTGCGGTGGACGCCGCCTTGATCGCCCTGCTGCTCAAGTGCGGCGACCACATGCTCGAACTGATCGACGTGGTTGCCAGTCGCGGTGAGGCACTGACACCGGACGCATTGGAGCGCGGCGAGGCATTGCGCGAGGCGCTGGGGGTCTACCACCCGCTGCACGCCGCCACGACCGACGACGCATCCGCTGAAGTGGACGACGCCACGACGGCCGACGTGCTCTGGCATATTTCTCTGCGCTTCGGCGTGGACGTGTTCCGCAACGGCATGGACCCGCTGTCGTTCCTGCGCTACCTCGAAACGCTGGGGCAAATCGTGCAGGTCACCACCCTCACCGACCGCCTCCCCGCGCTGGACAACTGGGACCCGGAAAGCTGCTACCTGGACTTTGAGATCGACCTGCGTTCGACTGCCGGCCACGCTACCCTCAACGAAGTGTTCGACTTTGTACGGGACGAGTGTGAAGTCGTCATCACAGCCGTCGATGAAGGCCTCGACGCCACAGCGAGCAGCAGCACTGAACTGGTCACTCAGCCCGAACAAGGCACCATGAGCGCGCCGCCCCAGCGCGTGGCGACGACCAGCGACGCCAAACCCCGGGATGGCAACTATGTGCGGGTCAACGCCGACAAGCTTGATGAGTTGATCAATCTGGTGGGCGAACTGGTGATCGCCAGCGCCGGCGCGAGCCTGTTGGCGCGCTCCTGCAACAACGACCCCCTGCACGAGGCCACATCGACGGTGTCGGGGCTGGTGGAAGAAATCCTCGATGGCGCCCTGCACCTGCGCATGATCCCCATCGGCGACACCTTCAACCGCTTCCGCCGCGTGGTGCGCGACGTCAGCCAGGAACTGGGCAAGGACATCGACCTGCTGATCAGCGGCGCGGACACCGAGCTGGACAAGACAGTGGTGGAGAAGATCGGCGACCCGTTGATGCACCTGCTGCGCAACGCCATGGATCACGGTATCGAAAGCGCCGAAGCACGGCGGGCGGCGGGCAAGTCGAGCAAGGGCCACCTGAGCCTCAATGCCTATCACGATTCCGGCAGCATCGTCATCGAAATCGCCGACGACGGTGCCGGGCTCAACCGCGAACGCATCCTGGAAAAAGCCCAGGAGCGCGGGCTGGTGGCCAGCGGCGCGGTGCTTTCCGATCAGGAGATCTACAACCTGATCTTCGAAGCGGGCTTCTCCACCGCCGAAGCCGTGACCAATCTGTCCGGGCGTGGCGTCGGCATGGACGTGGTCAAGCGCAACATCACCCTGCTGCGAGGCACCGTCGACCTGGACAGCCGCCCAGGTCAGGGCACGGTAGTGCGGATTCGCCTGCCGCTGACCCTGGCGATCATCAATGGCTTCCTGGTGGGCATCGACCACGCCACCTATGTGATTCCCCTGGACATGGTCCAGGAATGCATCGAACTGGATGAGCACCAGCGCCAGTCCAGCCGCGACCAGGGTTATCTGGACCTGCGTGGCGAGGTGCTGCCGCTGGTGCATCTGCGTGATCACTTCAACCACGAAGGTCCGGTCGCCCGACGCCAGAACGTGGTGGTGGTGCGCTATGCCGAGCACAAGGCCGGGCTGGTGGTAGATGACCTGCTCGGCGAGTTCCAGACCGTGATCAAACCTTTGGGCAAGCTGTTCGGCGCACTGCGCGGCATCAGCGGCTCGACCATCCTGGGCAGCGGGGCCGTGGCCCTGATCCTGGATGTACCGGCTCTGCTCAACCAACTCGTACAAATGGAAGCCCGCACAGCCCAGGCACCACAGTCGCCACTGGTCGTCGCTCGCTGACGTATTTGCAATTCCATGGAGGTTCCGCAATGAAATGGTTTTACGATCTTAAGATTTCCACCAAGCTGATCAGCTCATTCCTGGTGGTCCTGGCGCTCACTGCGGCCATGGGCGCCTTCGCCATCATCCAGCTTGGAGCGGTCAACCAGGCTGCCCAGGACATCCGCGGCAACTGGATGCCGTCGATGCGCGCGGCGGCGGGTATGCGCTTTTTTGCAGCCAACTACCGGTTGAAGGAAAACCGCCACCTCGGTACCGAGGTTCCGGAGGAAAAAGCCCTGGCCGAGCGCGAAGCCGCCGAGGCGCGCCAGCAGTTCGAAACCCGCATGGGCACCTACGAGCAACTGCTGTCCAACGATGAAGACCGCCAGTTGCTGGACAGCGTGAAAACCGGCTGGGCCGCCTACCTGGCCACCAGCAAGCAGGTGCTTGAATTGTCCCGGGCCAATCAGGAAACCCAGGCGCGCGGGTTGCTGCGGGGCGAGTCCAAAACGCACTTCGATGAAGTGACAACACGCCTGCAGACGATGGTCGAGCTCAACGATGCCGGCGCCACCGCTGCCGGTGACAAGGGCTCTGCGCTGTACGAGAGCTCGCGTCTGTCGATCATCGTGGCGCTGATCGTTGCGCTGTTGATCGGCCTGGGCCTGGCACTGTTTATCGCGCGGATTATTTCCCGCCCGTTACGGCAGGCCGCCAGCGCCGCCGAACAATTGGCCGAAGGCAACCTCAATGCCCAGATCGAACCGGGCGCCAAGGACGAGACCGGCATGGTGCTCAACGCCATGCGCAATATGGTCGGCAAGCTGGCGCATATCATCGGCGAAGTGCGTAACGCCGCCGACAACCTGGCCAGCGCCTCCGAGCAAGTCAGCGCCACCGCGCAATCGATGAGCCAGGCCACCAGCGAACAGGCTGCCAGCGTCGAGGAAACCAGCGCGTCGATCGAACAGATGAGCGCCAGCATCAACCAGAACACCGAGAACGCCAAAGTCACCGACGGCATGGCCAGCAAGGCCGCCAAGGAAGCCACGGACGGCGGCGAATCGGTGCAGCAGACCGTAGTGGCGATGAAGAAAATCGCCCAGCGCATCAGCATCATCGATGACATTGCCTACCAGACCAATCTGCTCGCGCTCAACGCCGCGATCGAGGCCGCGCGGGCCGGCGAGCACGGCAAAGGCTTCGCCGTGGTCGCCGCTGAAGTGCGCAAGCTGGCCGAACGCAGTCAGGTGGCGGCCCAGGAAATCGGCGAACTGTCCTCCAGCAGCGTGGACATGGCCGAGAAAGCCGGCAAGTTGCTCGACGAGATGGTGCCGTCCATCAACAAAACCTCCGACCTGGTGCAGGAAATCAGCGCGGCGTCAGAGGAACAGGCCGCCGGTGTGGCGCAGATCAACACGGCCATGACCCAGCTCAATCAGGTGACCCAGCAGAACGCTTCCAGCAGCGAGGAGCTGGCCGCCACCGCCGAGGAAATGAGCAGCCAGGCCGAGCAATTGCAACAGGCCATGAGTTTCTTCGTGCTCGACGCCGCGACCAAAGCCACCCCACACAGCAGCACCGACACCACCGGCGGCAAGCCGACTCGCCAGCCGCCACGCCCGGCGCAACCGGCGGCACGCAAGGCCTTCGCCTACAACATGGCCAGCGCCCCGGACGAATCGGAATTCACCCGTTTCTGATCGCAGATCATGGATCCGGGCTCACAGGGAGTAATGAGATGGGCGCAGTGATGACTACCCGCCAGGCCGCCGTCGCGGTCGACGAGGATGCGCAATACCTGACTTTTATGCTCGGTGGCGAGATGTTCGCCATCGGCATTCTGGGGATCAAGGAAATAATCGAGTACGGCAGCCTGACCGTGGTGCCAATGATGCCGACCTTCGTGCGCGGCGTGATCAACCTGCGCGGCGCGGTGGTGCCGGTGGTGGACCTGTCGGCACGCTTTGGCCGCCCCAACTCTGAGATCACCCGCCGCTCGTGCGTAATCATCATCGAAGCCAGCACCGATGACGGCCTGCCCCAGGATATCGGGTTGCTGGTGGATACCGTGTCCGCCGTGCAGGAAATCCCGGCCACCCAGATCGAGCCACCGCCCAGCTTCGGCGCGCGGATTCGTGCGGACTTCATCAGCGGCATGGCCAAGGTCGAGGGCAAGTTTGTGATTGTGCTGGAGGTGGACAAGGTGCTGTCCATCGATGAGATGTCCAACCTCGCCGAGGCCGGCCAGGTGCCAGCCCTCGACTTCGACCCAAGGTGAGGCGCGATCATGCCGGATACCACCCCGCTCGATGACCGCGAGTTCGGCCAGTTTCAATCCTGGCTGTACCGCGCGGCCGGTATCAACCTGTCACCGGCCAAGAAGGCTCTGGTGGCCGGCCGCCTGTTCAAACGGCTCAAGCACTATGAACTCAAGAGCTATGGCGAGTACTTCAAGCTGATCATGAGCGATCAGCGTAAGAGCGAGCTGCAAGTAGCGCTGGACCTGCTGACCACCAACGAAACCTATTTTTTTCGCGAACCCAAGCACTTCGATTTCCTGCGCCAGCAGGTGCTGCCCAAGGCCGCGCCCGGCAAAGTGTTCAGGGTGTGGAGCGCGGCCAGTTCCTCGGGTGAAGAACCCTACAGCCTGGCGATGACTCTGGCCGAAAGCCTGGGTACCACACCGTGGGAAGTCGTCGGTTCGGACATCAGTACCCAGGTGCTGGCCAAGGCACGAAACGGGCACTACTCCATGGAACGCGCCGCCAACCTGCCCCAGCCACTGCTGGTCAAGTACTGCCTCAAGGGCATCGGTCGCCAGGACGGTACGTTCCTGATCGACAAACCGTTGCGCAGCCGGGTCAATTTCGTTCAGGTCAACCTCAACGAACCCCTGCCCGGCCTGGGCGAGTTCGATGTGATCTTTCTGCGCAACGTGATGATCTATTTCGACCAGCCAACCAAGACCCAGGTGGTGGCGCGCCTGTTGCCGCAGCTCAAACCCGGCGGCTATTTCATCATCAGCCACTCCGAAAGCCTCAACGGCGTCAATGACACGTTGAAGCTGGTGGCGCCGTCGATCTATCGCAAGCCATGAAAAAGCCCGCCAATGCCGCCGAGGTGGTACTCGCCCCTGGCCAAGTCAGCTTTGCCACCTGCCCGACGCGGTTGCGCACCTTGCTCGGCTCCTGCGTGGCGTTCACGTTCTGGCACCCCCAGCGGCGCATCGGCGGCATGTGTCATTTCATGCTGCCGGCGCGCAACCGCACGGACCAGCCACTGGATGGCAAGTACGCTGACGAAGCGCTCGAACTGTTGCTGCGCCACGCCCGCGCCAACGGTACACGGCCGCAGGATTACCAGGTCAAAGTGTTCGGCGGCGGCGAGATGTTCCCCGAGCAGCCGCGCCAACGGCCGGCCCACAACGTGGCCAACCTGAATATCCGCGCCGCATTGGCCCTGGCCGAACGTCACCACCTGCACCTGACGGCCCAGGACATGGGCAGTACCGGTTATCGCACGATCATGTTCGACCTGTGGAACGGCAACGTCTGGGTCCGGCACCAACCAATGGGAACACTCGAAAAACATGCCTACCAAAAAAATCAGCGTGCTGCTGGTCGATGACTCGGCCGTGGTACGCCAGGTGCTGCTGGCGATTTTCAATGACACGCCGGACATCCACGTCATGGGCGCCGCCTCCGATCCGATTTTCGCCATGGACAAGCTTGCCCGCGAATGGCCGGACGTGATCGTGCTGGACGTGGAGATGCCGCGCATGGACGGCATCACCTTTCTGCGCAAAATCATGAGCGAGCGCCCCACGCCGGTGGTGATCTGTTCATCGCTGACCCAGAAAGGCGCGGAAACCTCTCTGCAGGCGTTGTCGGCCGGCGCGGTGGATATCATCACCAAGCCCACCACGGGCCTGAAAAACTTCCTGATTGAATCCGGCCCCGAGTTGGTAGCGGCGATTCGTGCGGCGGCCAATTCCAACGTCAAGAACCTGGGCAAGCGCATCGCCAGGCCGACACCGGCACCCGCCCCCGCCGGCAAGCTCACAGCCGATGCGATCCTGCCCGCCGCCAACGGCCAGGCCATGGCGCAGACCACCGAGCGCATCGTCGCCATCGGTACGTCCACGGGCGGCACCCAGGCCCTGGAAGCGGTGCTCACGGCGCTGCCGAGGGTGTGCCCGGGCATGGTGATCGTGCAGCACATGCCTGAGAAGTTCACCGCTTCCTTCGCCGAACGCCTCAACGGCGTGTGCCAGATCGAAGTGCGTGAAGCGCGCAACAACGACCGTATTCTCCCGGGCCTGGCCTTGATTGCCCCCGGCGGCAAACACCTGATGGTCACCCGCAGCGGCGCCTACTATCACGCTCAGGTGATTGACGGGCCGCTGGTCAACCGCCATCGGCCGTCGGTGGATGTGCTGTTTCGCTCGGTGGCCAAATTCGCCGGCAAGAACGCCACGGGCATCATCATGACCGGCATGGGCGACGACGGCGCCCGCGGCCTCAAGGAAATGCTTGATGCCGGCGCCGCCACGGTAGCCCAGGACGAGGCCAGCTGCGTGGTGTTCGGCATGCCCAAGGAAGCCATCAAGCTCAACGCCGCCCAGCGCATCATGGCGTTGCAGGATATTCACCAGGCGATTTTGCACAAGTAAGGCCGGCCGGCTGCGACGGCGCGCAATCGCAGCGCAAAACGTGATGCCGAGGCATAGCCGCAGGCGCCGGCTACTTCACCGACCGGGTATGGCCGCGAGCAACTGATCCCAAGCCTGCGAGGTGTGCGTGTCCAGCGGTACGCACGGATCGGTGGTTGATACGCTGCGAGCTGAGGATCAGTTGGTTGAGCTGCTCTGTTGCGTCGGTGCAATCAGCCGAATCATGGCTTGTCAGCGTGTGCCTGTGTTGCTAGTGTCGTTTTATGACAAATTATTACCTCACCTCGACCACCCCTACCACGACCGCTGAAAGCGGCGCGTACGAGGTGTCGTGAGCGTATAGCCAACGAACTTCAAAGGCCCGCCAGCAATGGACAGGGCCTTTTTTGTGCCTTGTGTTGCTGGTGTTAATGCAAGGAGCTGCACCCATGTATGCACTGTTGGTACTCGATATCCAAGTCGGCCTGGTTCACGGGCCGGAAAAACCCTGGCGTTGCGGCATATTGCTGGACACCCTGAACAGCCTGATGGAGCAAGCTCGCCGCGCGGGCGCTCCGATTTTTCTCGCTCGCCACGTCGGACCTGCGGAGTCGCCGATGGCGCCGGACAACCCGCTCACGAGGCTGGCACCGGAGCTGATACTTTCAGGTGCAGAGGTGGTTTTTGAAAAACAGCGGCCCAACGCCTTTGTCCAGACCGACCTGGCGGACAATTTGCGCGCTCACGGCGCTACGGGCGTAGTGATTACAGGCATGAAAACTCAGTATTGCGTCGACAGCACGTGCCGCGCCACGCGTGATCTTGGATTCGATGCGGTGCTCATCGCTGACGGGCACACCTGCTCGGACACAGCAGCGATGCAGGCCAGGGACATCGTAGCCCACCACAATGCAACATTGCATGGGCCGTTCTGCCAGGTGATCAATGCTGAGGATTGGCGCTTCTAGACAGCGATAGCCATTGCGGGGAGCAAGCGGGCGCCCTCCCCGCACATGACACATCAGTTGTCCGGGTGCTCACTGGCAACCGAATCAGCCGCGTCGACATCCGACATGTCCTCCTCCAGCGGAGCCTCGTCATCCGGTGGCAATGGCACTGCGTCGTCGCCCTTACGCGGGTCGTGCCCGGTCTCGTTGTCGGTGCCCCGCGTCACGGCCTGCTGTGAAAGATTGCCCGGTGCGTTCTCATCGATTTCCATGCTGGTTCTCCGTTGATGACTGAGCCACGGAATATCCGCGCCTACCCATCAGAGGCGGCATGCAACGGCGAGTGCCGGGCTCTGGACGAACGGTGCAAAGCCTCGTGAACGCCAAGGTTGGTGAGGCAAAAAGCGCTGATTCAGCCTTTGAGGTTTCTCACGCTGCCAAAGGTCGCCTCGGTGCGCGCGTGCTCCAACACACTCATGGGCATCGGCGTGCGCGTGACGCTGATGACCGGCTTTTGCACGATCGCTCGTTCAGGGTTCGCCAGACGTTCATCGCTGGGCGGTACGCCGAAATACTCTCGATAACATTTGGAAAAGTGCGGTGTGGACACAAAGCCACAGAGCAACGCCAGCTCGACGATTGAGATCGGCGTCTGCTTGAGCAACTGGCGAGCCCGAATCAACCGCAGCCGCAGGTAATAGCGTGAGGGTGAGCAGTGCAAATACTTCTGGAACATGCGCTCAAGCTGTCGACGGGAAAGGTCTACATACTGCGCAAGATGGTCCAGCTCGAGCGGCTCCTCCAGATTCGCCTCCATCAGCGTCACGATTTCCTGCAACTTGGGTTGCTGGGTGCCCAGCATGTGCTTGAGGGGGATGCGCTGATGGTCTTGCTCATTGCGCATGCGCTCGTAGACGAACATGTCCGAAATCGCCGCTGAGAGTTCGTACCCGTGATCGAGGCCGATCAGTTGCAGCATCATGTCCATCGGCGCGGTTCCGCCGGAACTGGTGAGCCGATCCCGGTCGAGGGTAAACAGGCTCGGGCTGACGGTCACGCGCGGAAAAGCCTCTTGCATGGCCGCCAACCATTCCCAGTGGACGCTGCATTCGAAACCGTCCAACAGTCCCGCTCGAGCCAATACCCAACTGCCGGTACAAATGCCGCCCAGGCGTTTGGCGTAGCGCGCTTGTGTGCGCAGCCACTTGACCAGCTCGGGGGTCACCGTGTTTTGAATGCCCGTGCCGCCGCACACAAGAACGCTGTCGGCCGACGGCGCGGTGCCGACGGCACTGTCGGGCGTGATAGGCACGCCATCGCTGGCCCAAATGGGCGCGCCATCAATACTGGCGGTGTACCAACGATAGAGCTCCTGCCCCGACAGTTGGTTGGCCATGCGCAGCGGCTCTACCGCAGACGCCAATGAGATCAGCGTGAACTGATCCAGCAGCACAAACAGGACGCAGGTAACAGGCCGCGCGCTCATGGTGGCGACACCACGGGCAGCGCCCCGCCTACTGGCGCAGCTTGGCGTGCAGTGACCACACCCACCAGCGCAATCAGCAACGCCAGCCCGATCGTAGATGACACCTCAAGGCGATGCTCGGGCGTCAACAGCATCACGCCCAGCGCAGCGCAGATGAATGCGATGACCAGCCAGGTGAGCCACGGAAACAGCCACATTTTGAACGTCAGTGTGACCTTGCGACGCTGCATGACCTTGCGCATACGCAGTTGCGAAACGGCGATGACCAGGTACACCAACAACGCGATAGCTCCGGAACTGGCCAACAGAAACTGGAACAGCCCGGCCGGCATGAAGTAGCTGAGCAACGTCACGCCAGCCCCCAGCACGGTGCTGGCGATCACTGCGGCCCTGGGCACACTGGCTGCGGACGTGCGTTTCATCAGCGTCGGCGCATCCCCGCGCTTGCCCAAGGAATACAACATGCGCGAAGCGATGTAGATGGAAGAGTTCATGCAACTGGCCACGGCGATCAGCACCACCCCATCCACCAGCAATTTGGCGTGGGGAATATTCATCAATTCCAGCGCCCGTTGATAGGAACCTACCGAAGCCAGCAGCGGGTCATTCCACGGCACGACGGAAATCACCACGAAGATCGACAGCACATAGAACACGCCGATTCGCCACATCACCGAACGGGTGGCGCGGGCAATGTTCTGCGCGGGATTATCGGACTCCGCCGCCGCGATGGTGACGGCTTCCGTCCCGATAAAGCTGAACATGATGGTAATGAACGCGCCGACCACTGCTGAAAGGCCATTGGGCGCGAAACCGCCATGTTCTTGCATCAATCGACTCAAACCGCTGGCTTCGTGCTCTGGAATCCAGCCCATCAATACCGCGCCTCCGAGACCGATAAAGCCGATGATTGCGACGACCTTGGCCATGGCAAACCAGAACTCGAATTCGCCGTACTTGGAGACACTGAACAAATTGGTGACCACCAACAGAAAGATCGACAACAAGGCGAACAGCCAAGCGTCGATCTGCGGGAACCACTGGTTCAAAATATGCCCGGCGGCCAGGGCTTCGATGGGGATTACCAACACCCAGAACCACCAGTACAGCCAACCGATCGTAAACCCGGCCCAGCGGCCGATGGCCTGGTCGGCATAGGTGGAGAAAGAGCCAGTGTCCGGGTTGGCCACCGCCATTTCCCCCAGCATGCGCATGACCAGCACTACCAACAGGCCGGAAAAGAAATACGCCAGCATCACCGCCGGGCCCGCAGCCGCGATTGCATGCCCGGACCCTACGAACAACCCAGCGCCGATAATGCCTGCAATGGAGAGCATGGTGACATGCCGCGGCTTGAAGCCTTGCGCCAGCTGGCCGTTCGAATCCTTGGAACTCAGGCTATTCATCGTTTTTTTTATTCTCTGTGATCGACATTCAGACGTGCTGACCAGAAGGTCAGGCGATCATCATTTCTCAATGACGGGTCACAGTACGCGGCCGGTCGCCACTTAAAACAGCCTCATTGCGTCATCCGATCGCCTGATAGCGACACCGAAATCCTACCGGCACCTTTCCTGACCGGGTCGAGTTGGATCCAAATTATTGGAACGCCGGCGTCTTTCAGGAATCTTCTAGAGCAGAGGGCGCAAAGCTCCATGAGAAGGCTTAAAGCCAGCAAGACCTTGTGTGTGGAGTATGAAAAATGGTCGATTTCAACAAAGAACTGCCCGCCGCGGTGAGCCGCCAGGTGGACAAAATCATGGCTGAAATTCAAAAGGCAGGATCAATGATCATGGCGGTGAAGGCCGGAGCGCGGGCCAATGGTTTAGTTATCGGCTTGCTGTGTTCGGGCAGCATTACCGATGAGACGGCGCAAGCGTTGCAGTCGGCGTTCGATGCGGCGACCGAAAAGAAGCTCAAGGAACTGTCCGTATGGTCCGCGCCTCAGCATTGAGCATTGATCGGAGTATCAGCCTACCCCCATTGCCTTGGCTCGACATAGCTGAGGCGATCAGCCCCGCCTCGTGCACAACGGCTCGCGGTCTATCTATAACCCTGAGGTAAACATGTCGCCCTTCGATATTCAGCGAATGTTATTGGATGAGTTCCCGCTGTCGTTTTTGCTGGAGGTTGTACTTCGAGCAGCGTTTGCCTTCCTGGCTGTTTTTCTATTTTTGAAGTCCAGCGGCCGTCGAGGAATCCGGCAGTTATCGCTTTTTGAACTCGTGGTTATCTTGACGCTGGGCTCGGCCGCCGGCGATGTATCTTTTTATCACGACGTGCCGCTGTTACCCGTTGCAGTGGTATTTCTCACCCTCCTGGTTCTATATCGCATGACCGTCCTGATCATGACAAAGAGCAAGCGATTCGAGTCATGGATTGACGGCGTGCCCGTAACGGTCATTAAAAACGGCCTTTATGAATTAAAGTCCTTGGAGCAGGTGAACATATCATCGAGTGAGTTATTGATGGAGTTACGGCAGCAGGGTGTAGAGCACTTGGGGCAAGTCAGGCTGGGGCTTGTCGAAACGGATGGGGACATCAGTCTGTATTTTTATGAACCGCAGGATATACAACCAGGATTATCTGTACTGCCCCTTGAACACCGCACCGAATACCACATCGCTCCCGCGTCAGCGCTGTATTGCTGCGTAAATTGTGGTCTGCCGCGCGATCTCCAGCAGGGGCAACACGCTCGTTGCGTGCGATGCGATAAAGAAGTGTGGTCAACGGCCTTGACCACGCGACGTTGTCGATAAGTGACTCTGGTCGCCAACTGACAGCCACACCCGCGAAAAAAAGCCCGCACAATGTGCGGGCGAAACAGGAGTTGGACTTAGAGTCTGCCCGTACCAACAGGCATACAGTCTTAGAAAATAAAGAGTGTTCATCAGATCCATTTTTCTCCAAGAGTGCCGACGAGCGGCACCGTTAAAGGGAAGCGACAAACTTGTACAAATCATCCATATAAGTATAAGAAAATATTCTGAACCTTCGATTTTGAATCAAGAACAAAGGTGTTTTAGAAGGAGCTAAAATGCCGAACTTGTTATACATCATCGAATAAGCAAACCACTGGCTGAGCGCTATGGCATCGAAAACGTAAAGTGGCGTATCTCAGGCGATGTGCCCTTTATACCGAAGCCATACGTGCCGTCTTAGGTGTGCAGCAGAAGCAGACCGATGACTACCGGTCGCCTGCTCGCACCACGGTGGTGCTTGAAACATGCTTTTCTGAGAAACTGAAACCCGACCGCGCCGAAAGAAACACCTGCGCTGCCATACTGCTTTCTTCACCTTCAATTTGAATCAGACCGTGGATGACGACTCCATGGCCATTGGGAGATCCATTTGCTGAATATTCCGGTGGATCTTATCGATGATGACCGCTTGTCCCATGTGCTCAATGCCAGCGAGCGGCTGGCCAGGGCAGCCTCGGTAGACGAAGTCGTCAGCGTGCTGCGGGACACCGCCCGTGCCACGGTTGGCGCCGAAGGCGTGGCGGTAATCATCGAGAACGAAGGCCGCTGCGCTTACGTGGCTGAAGATGCGGTGTCTCCGCTTTGGCAGGGCCAGAGCTTTCCAGCCGATCACTGCATCTCAGGGTGGTCAATGCGTCACCGCGAGACGGTTGCGATCCGTGACGTTCGGCTCGATCCACGCATTCCGCAGGACGCTTATGCGCCCACCTTTGTGCGCAGCCTGGTGATGGTGCCCATCGGCAGGCCGGTTCCGATTGCGGCGTTGGGCGCTTACTGGTCAGACGTCAGCGACCACGACCCCGATACGATCAAACGGCTGGAAAGCCTGGCGCGACTGGCAACGATCGCCATCGAGAATGCGCGTTTGACCCAGGCGCGTAATCGCGGCGAGGCCCTTGGGGCCACACAAAATCGAATTCTCGAACTGGCGGTAGCGCAAACGCCCTTGGACCTCACGCTGGATGCGATCGTCCACGAGGTACAAATGCTGTCCCCCTCGGGTTTGCGCGGAAGCATCCTGCTCCTGGATGAAACCAGCGAGCACCTGGAATACTGCGCAGGCCCGACCCTGCCGGACGCGTTCAAAGCCGCCGTTACAGGCCTTGGCGTCGCCGCGCAAGTGCGCCACCAGGACGCTGAGACCGCCATGGCCGACATCACGAACGATGCGCACTGGGCTGCGTTTCGCGATTTGGCCCTCCAGCAGCGCCTTCACGTTTGCTGGTCAACCCCGATCTGCTCGGCGCAAGGCGTCCTGCTGGGCGCTTTTGTGTTGTATCACCACGAGCTGCGCAAGCCGTTAGCCGCCGATATCGAGATCATCGACTTCGTGGTTCAGACGGTAGGGCTGGTGGTTCATCGCGCCCGCGCGGATTCGGCGATCCGTATCAGCGAGGCGAGATTGCGCCTGGCGGTCGATCACGCCGATGTGGGTTTCTGGGATGTGGATTTCGTTCAGAACACGCTGGTGTGGCCGTCACAGACCAAGGCCATGTTCGGCATCTCGCCCGACGTGCCGGTCACGCTGCAGGACTTCTATGACGGGCTGCACCCCGAGGATCGTGAAGCAACGATTGAAGCCTTCACGGCCGCCGTTGACCCTGAGCGTCGGGCGCTCTACGAGGTCGATTACCGTACGATTGGCCGGGAGGACGGCATCGTTCGCTGGGTCGCGGCCAAGGGTCGGGGCGTGTTCGATGCGGCTGGCCTGTGTTTGCGCGTAACCGGCACGGTGGTTGAAATCACCGCCCGCAAGGCGGCCGAGGAAAAGCTACGCGAGCTTAACGCCTCGCTTGAAGAACGCATCGCACAAGCCATCGCCGAACGGGAAGAAGCCCAAAAGGCGCTGCGCCAAAGCCAGAAGATGGAAGCCATGGGGCAGCTTACCGGCGGTGTCGCCCATGACTTCAATAACCTGCTTACGCCGATTGTCGGCACACTCGACATGCTCCAGCGACGAGGCGTGGGCGGCGAGCGAGAGCAGCGGCTTATAGGCGGTGCAATGCAGTCGGCGGAACGCGCCAGGACGCTCGTGCAGCGCCTGCTTGCCTTTGCTCGCCGGCAACCGCTTCAGACGGCTCCGGTCGACGTGGCGAAGTTGATAAGCGATATGGCTGATCTGGTGGCCAGCACGACCGGGCCTCAGATCAAGGTGGTCGTCGATGCTCCGGCAAACCTGCCTGCGGCCATCGCCGATCAGAACCAACTCGAGATGGCCCTGCTCAACCTGTCCGTGAACGCGCGCGATGCGATGCTCGCCGGCGGGACGATGCGCATATCCGCCAGCACCGCCTCAGTCGGCGAAGGGCACCGGGCGAAGCTGGCGCCAGGCGAATACCTGTGTTTGTCCGTCGCGGACACCGGCACGGGCATGGACGCCGCGACACTCGCCCGGGCGGTGGAGCCGTTCTTCTCCACCAAGGGCGTGGGCAAAGGAACGGGCCTTGGTCTTTCAATGGTGCATGGCCTGGCATCACAGTTGAACGGCGCACTCACGATTCAGAGCTCGCCGGGCCTGGGAACGAATGTGGAGCTGTGGTTGCCGCGCAGCATGAGTGAGCCGGCAGCGACTCTGCGCATTGCCGAAGCGCCGGAGCCGCAATTGACGCACGCAATCGCGCTGCTGGTCGATGATGAAGAATTGGTACGCGCCAGCACCGCTTACATGCTGGCAGAGCTGGGCTATCGCGTGATCGAGGCCGCGTCGGGCGAGGAAGCCATGCAACTGATGGCCACCGGTGAGCCCTTTGACCTTCTCGTCACAGACCATCTCATGCCGGGCATCAATGGCACCGATCTGGCCAGGGTGGTCCGCACCTCCAGGCCTGGAACCGCGATCCTGCTCGTCTCCGGCTACGCCGAGCGCGAGGGGCTTGACCCGGATCTGCCACGGCTTACCAAACCCTTTCGCAAGAATGAACTCGCGGCAAGCCTCTCGCGACTGCGTGGTGAGTCGCGGGATGAGCACTGACAGCCCATTCTGGAAGATGATTTGTTTCACGCAGAGCGATTTGAATCGCTCAGCAAATGGCGGTGCCTTCCGTCGCGCCATGAATAGAGCGCCCCTGAGCACCGAAGCATTCGCCAGCGCGCATTTCGGTGATGTCCATAACGTACGCGCGAAACTCCCAAAGGAGCTGGAAGTAGCTCAAGCCGCGTTCGGCGTCCGGCAAGCTGTCAAACTGCTCTGCAAACTGCGGATGACGGCATAGGCGCCTGTTGCCTTGAATGTCGGCAGCTTCGCTGTAGAACATCTCGCCTTGCGAATTAATGAGTCGAAGCATCCATTTCATACACACCTCCCCGTCGTAGTGACATCCTGCCTGCGGCATATTTCTAGCGCAGATGATGATGAATTGCCACTACGCGGCCGACCACCGGATTGATATCCGATAAGCGGTGCTCGAAGTACGGCAGGCCCTTGCAATCCGCCTGATGCCTACGTTGCCTGGTGCATTTTCGTAGACATAGGAACCGCCCCCCTGGGTCTCAAAAACCTGGCCCATTCCGTGTGGGCGTTGTCATAGCGTGCATTCGCCTTATCCCACTGCGCCCCGCAGGTTTCTCCCGACACCACGAGCATCATGAGCTCAGTGACGGCTGCATCCATTGCGAGCAGGTATTTGTGCGCTTCGAATCGAAAGTCTTCAGTGTTGTCCATGGCTCCGGGCACCCGTGCGAAACATGAGCCGTTGACATTTATTTGTACAAAAAATTCAGTTTTGTACAAGATAAGCAGCGGCTGGCCGCAAGCGATCGAGTTGACCCTGGACCGCTGGCAGATGAGCGCCCAGGGGCAACCGCTTTGAGGGCTGGTTCCGAGGGATCAGTCAGGGCAGACGACCGCGGTGAGGACCGAAAAATACATCCGCAAACGAATAGGAAAAAAGGTCACCCAACTAGGTGAGTTGCGGAGCAACATTTGAAATTGCGGAGCGCAAACAAAAAAGGACCTGCCTGATTAATCACGAAAATCCTTGATTTAGATGGTCGAAGCCGGAATCGAACCTTCCTCTTTGTCGCTGAAAATAAAGGAAATTTTTAAGTTCGAAAATTTCTGTACCTCTATGTGTACCCTCACTGGGCTTCCAATGGTACGACTGGAACGCAGTGGGGCACCGCGTAGAGGAAAATATCCCGGGTGTTTTTTCGCTCCTCGCGGAGTTCAGTCAAACTCCATGGAGCAATATTTGGAGCGGGAAACGAGACTCGCATCTGGCGTCCTACCTGGTTCTACCCGTAGCCAATCGAACTAACGACCAGCAAGCTGGCAGTGGCAATTGCGCGGGCTCAACAGAAGATGAGTTCCCAGCGAAAAGGCGTCCCAACCTCCCCCATTCCTCCGTCAACTCACTACTGACGAAATCGGCCACCGCAGTATCCAACGACGGTATTTTCCTCGACTACGACATTAGGTAAGCGTCAGGAACAACGCCGACGTCCAGACCCGTGACTGATCCCGCTGACGTGCGCAGATGAACAGCGGATGCTCACGGCCAGGTTGCAGCTTGAGTTGCGCCAGCTCGATCTTTCCTTGCAACTCGCGAGGGAGCGGCGCAGCGGTGGTTCTTTCAAGGGAGACTTTCAACTCGGCGCCCGGCAATTCTTCAACCACTTGGGATTGCGCCAGCAGTTCTTCACCGGACAGTTCCATCAGTACGGTCGGCGCGTGCACGTAGGGTTGCGGCTCAGCCGGGTCGCCGACCTTGATGTAGTTGTTGATGCGGCTGTGGATCTGCAACGTCGCGCCGGCCAATTGCGACAGGTCGATCTCGATGCTGTCGGTGTCGCCGTTGGTGTCGGTACGAAACGCCAGGACCGTTGCATCCTTGCGCCAGACGGTTTGCTCGGGGTGATCCAGACCCAGGGCACGAAAGCCATTGATGACGGCCCCGGTCACGCGAATTTCGCCGGTCCAGTAAGCGCCGCGATAGCGGTCCTTGATCCGCGCACCACCGAGACGCAGACGAATGCGCTGGGCGGAAAACCCTAACTCCTGGTGCAGGTTGCGCGACCAGATCAGCTTGTCGCCATCGAACAGATCGACCTGCTCCCAGCCCGCTTCGCCCAGCAGTCGATAATCCAGCGTGGCATTCGAATCGGCGCTGAAGACTTCCCCCATAAAGTGTTGGCCCTGGCGCAGGCTGGCAAACGAACGCTCGCCGGTGGTGGCAAAGGTGCGACGGGCGCGAAGTGCCTTGCCGACACTGGCGCGGTCGAACGCCTCAGCGACCACACCGGTCAGTCCGCCTCGAGAGCCGAACACCGCCGTGGCCGGCACCCCGCCGCCGCAACGGCCCTGATGCTCATCACTGTTGGCCGCGGCACCGACGCGATAACCCCGCTGAAGCGCTTCGGCGTAGACCCAATGGAATTGGCCCCAGGCCGAGCCGACTTCAATCAACCGTTCCAGCTCCGGGTGATGCCAGTCGAGGTTGCAACGGCGCCCACCGACGTGGGGCATCATCAGATGGCCTTCGGGGTCCTTGGCATACGCTGCATACAACTCGTCCACCGGCCAGGCGCCGGGTTTGATGGTGCCGGCAGTGAACTCATTCCACTCAAAAGAGCGCACCAGCCGCCCTTGATTGTCGAAAGGAAACTCGGGCTTTCGATCGTGCAGGAACACCACATTGCGGTCGCCGCCGGCACAGGAGTTACCGCACCATTCGGTGCCGGGATAACACACAAAACGGCCCGGTTCGTTGAGTTCGTGAATCAGATTGACCGCCTGATCCCAACGTTGCTCGGTGATATTGAAATCATTGGCGGTGTAACCGAGGACATCGAGGCCGGCGACATCGCGGCCGTAGCTGAGGTTGTACAAGGTGTCGTTGGTGCCCACGGTGTCATCCGAGTGCACATGCAAGTCCGCGTAGAGCGGACGCAATGTCGTTCCTGCCGGGTCGACGCTGACGAAAGCCTGGGTGCCACATACGAAAGGCGCCTCCACTTGCGCCGACAATCGCCACTCGCCTACCGCACCGAGCTCAAAACCTTCGAGCCGGGCAGTGGCCCAACCTTCAGTTGCCAAAGTGAAGGGTTGTTGCCGCTCGCCCCCTTCAGGATCAACGAGGGTCAGGACACCCTTGAGCGGCAAGTTGCGGCAGGTGTTGCCCCAGGCGTCATCCACCCTGAGCAGAACGTCGAACGCCTCACCGGCGCTGACCAGTCGAGGAACAATCAGCTGCACGCTCTGCGCCGCTCCCGGCACGATGTTCAGCAAGGGATCGCCCGGCACTTCGGCAAATTTCGAGCTGCCCAACGGGTCGATGAACATCCGGAAACGGAAGTCCTTCTCAACGAAACTCTGTACCCGTGTCCCCGCGCCACCCTGACGACGATCGCCCAGGCGAATGGTGATTTTGTCCCCGGGATTCAGGTAACCGTCGACGATGTCGATGATGATCGCTTTCTGAAACGGCCGCTCATGGCCCTTCTGGTCGAAGCGCACTTTCAAGTGTTGCACCGTGGCCTGACTCTGGCCGGGCGCCAGTTCGCCCGCCTGATATTCGGCGCTAACGTAGTTGGGCCCGGCCGGATTCGAAGTCTGGAACAGTGCCCAGTCGGAGTAGAACTTGAAGGCCAGTTTCAACCAGGCGCCATCCGCCAGACCACTGCCGCCGACCTCATATACGAGGGTGATTTCATCCCATTGCCCGGCAATCAACGTGTCTCGGTCACAGTCGATGCTGCCCAGGAACGGGCGTTTTTTGTTACGTTCGTAGAGGCCTTGCGGGGCAATGTAATGCCCGGCTTCGCGGGGATCGAAAACGTTACTCACATGACACCTCGTGCAGTGGTCAACTGAAGGTTTGAAAGGGATCGAAGACAAAGGACGATGCTTACTGCACGCGCCATTTCTGGTAGTGACGCTCGATGCGCCGGAACACGAAACTCTCCATCAGCCAGGCAATCAGGCCGATCAGTACGATGCCGAGCAACACCTGACTGCTGTTACCGATCTGTCCGCCCGTGGACACCATCCAGCCAATGCCTTGGGACGCACCGATCATTTCCGCCGCGACCAATGCCCGCCAGCCCTGGCTGAAACCGATGCGTATGGCCGCCGTCACGAAAGGTAGTGACGCCGGCAAATAGACATGTGCCAGCAATTGCCAGGTATTGGCACCCAAGGTTCGTGCGGCGCGAACTTCGCCACCGCGAATGCTCTGCACACCCTCCTGAATCGTCACTGCCATGGGGAACACCGCGGCAATGAAAATCACCAGCACAATCGAGACATACCCCAGGCCGAAAATGATCATGATCAGCGGCGCCCAGGCGATCGGCGGGATCGCCATGAACAGGCTATTGAGCGGCGAGATGAAATCGCGAAAGCGTGATGACAGGCCACCGGCCGTGCCCAACAAAATCGCAATAATCACTGCGGCGCAGAAGCCGCCGACCTCTTCAAGGACACTCGCCCTGAGGTGCTGCCACAGCGAACTATCGCTGAGCCAGCGCACAGCCTCGCGGGCGACATCCCATGGCTGCGGCAGGATATAAGTGGGAAAACGACTCGCCAGGGCGATCCAGATCAACAGCAGGAACGGCAGCGAAGCCCATCCCCAATTCGGTTTTGGCAAGGACATAACAGACTCAGCGCGAGGCTTTTTGCAGGTAGGAGGTGTCCACGATCTGCTCGGTCTTGAGCGTGGTATCGATAAAACCGAGGTCGTGGGAGTAATTCATCAGGCGCTGGATGAATTGAATATCCGAAGCCTGCAAGTCCGCCGACCAACCCAGTCGGGTCCGCGCCTGGGCGACGATGGTTTCTGGCGCGATGGTCTTGCCGTCAGCGCCTTGCACCGCTTCAAGCTTGAACGCCTCGGCGATTATGCGATTCGACTCGTCGGGATGCTCATTGAGGAACGCTATGGCCTTGCGGTGCGCACGCAGCAACTTGACCACGTCGTCCGGGCGCTCCTGCAAGGTTTTGGGTAGCGCGATCACTACGTACCACGGGTAATTCGGCAGCGCCTGGTTGACGTCGAGCAAAATCCGGCTCGCCCCCCGCAGCAACGACTGGCTGACAAAGGGCTCCCAGGAAAACGCCGCATCGACAATGCCTCGCTCCAGCGCCGCGTTCATGTTGCCGGGGGGCATGTCGATGATGTCCAGGTCCTTGTCAGGATTGAGCCCGGCCTTTTCTTTCAGCACATAACCGCGCAGCAGGACGTCCATGCCACTGCCCTTCTTGACCCCGGCGAGTTTTTTGCCCTTGAGTTGATCCAAGCTGGCAATCGGACTCTTGGCATCGACAATCACCGCCGCCTGGCCGTAATTGACCTTGGCCAGAATCCGGCTTTGCAGCCCTCGGGAGAACCATTGGTAAACCGGTGGCGTGCCGACATAGGCCACATCCAGCTCATTGGCGGCCAACGCCTGCTGGATAACCGGGCCATCGCCCAAGGCCTTAAGATCGACATTCAAGCCTTCCTCGCGGTAGTAACCTTGTTTGTCGGCGATCAGCGCCGGGGCATTGGCCATGGCGAAGACATAACCCACACGCAGGGGCTTTTCCTCAGTGGCGACGGCAAATGTGCTGCTTGCCAGGGCGGCAACAGACAATGAAAGGGCAAGCAGCGAACGTTTGATCATGCGGTTAACTCGGGTTGTCGGGTGGTGTGGGGAGTGGCTGCGGACACTTCCATGACATGGGAAATGCGCTCCATCAGCTCATTGCGGTAATCGAGAAAGGCCGGCAAGCGGCGGGTGTTCAGGTTGGAGCGAGGGCGTGGTAGATGAATACTCAGTTCGCTATGGATACCGCCCGGGGCGATGTTGAGCACGATCACCCTATCCGCCAGGAACACCGCCTCGTCGATATCGTGGGTGATGAACAGCACCGTCTGGCCCAGCTCGGCCCAGATGCGCAGGGTCTCTTCATTCATGCTGTTGCGGCTGATGGCATCGAGCGCGGCGAAGGGCTCGTCCATCAGCAACACGCTGGGCTCCAGGGCCAGGGTCCTGGCCAGGGAAACCCGCTGCTGCATACCGCCAGAAAGCTGATGCGGCAATCGATGCGCCGCGTTCTCCAGACCGACCAGGCGCAGGTACTGCAACGCTTGAGAGCGCTGTTGCGCCTCGCTGAGTTGCGCCGTCATCCGCAGGCCAAAGCGGACGTTTTCCAGAGCGCTCAACCAGGGAAACAACTGCGGCGCCTGAAACACATAACCCAGTTCCGAACGCTCCGGCTTCACCGCTGTCTGGTTGATGCTGATCTGACCGCTCTGGGGTTGCTGAAAACCGGATAACAAGTTCAACAAGGTGGTTTTGCCGCAGCCCGACGGCCCCAGAATCGCAACGAATTCGCCAGGCCGGGCGTTCAGGCTGAAAGCAGAAAACACCCGATGCCCGTTGGTGTAGCTGAAGCTGATGTCATCGACCGTCAGCGCGTCGGCTTGCTGCTGCAGGTAGGCGTTTGTTTTGAGCATGGCAAGTGTCGTCAGGTCGTTTACAATGGGAATGCCTGACATAATACGTATTAATACAAGTTGTCCCAATAACCTATTTTTATAACCTTAGAAGTGACGGCGCACCGCCCCACTCCAAGGACCCTGGAAGCCGACCGTGTCCACGTCCATTCTGCGCGACAGCACCACCTCGCTTTACGAACAGATCGCCCATCGATTGCTGGAAGAAATTCAGCGCGGTGACTTTGAACCCACCGGCAAATTGCCGTCGGAAGCGGAGCTGGGCCAACGCTTTGGGGTCAGCCGCGTCACGGTGCGCCTGGCGGTGGGCAAGCTCAGCGATGACGGCGTGGTGGAGCGCAAGCAAGGCAAAGGCACCTTCGTGGCGGCCAAGCAGGTTCGCCACGGCCTGGATGCATTGCGCAGCTTTCACGAAGCCTTGTTGCTGCAAGGTCTAAAACCGAGCATGCGGGTCATCAGCCATGCACTGCAGCCAGTCCCGGAGGCATTGCGTGGATTGTTTGAAGCAGCGGACGATTGCCTGCTGCTGGAGCGACTGCACTTTGTCGATGACGAACCCATCGCACTCGGGCGCAGCTATTTGCCGGCGGAGCTGGCCAGCGTGGTGTGGACTGATGTCGAGCACCAACCGATCTACTCCATTCTGGAGTCGATCACCGGCATGGCGGTCACCCGTGCCGATCTGGCGATCCGCGCTCAAGAAGCGGACAAAAGACTGGCCAGTGCCTTGCACATCAAACGCGGCGCGGCGCTGTTGGTCATGGAACGTACCTCGTACTTCGCTGACGGCCGCTGCTGCGACCGCACGACGTTTTTCATCCGACCTGAACGCTACGCCTTCGTCCTCAGCGGTGTATTCAAATCCACAAGCGGCCGTTAGAACGACCGTTTGTGCACGGAGATCAATTACGCCTTCCCGACTGAATGGTCACCGGACGCATAAGGCGTAGTTCTACCGCCCTAGAGGTCACTGTCGAAACGGAACGACGCGCCATAAGCTGACGCTGGCAAATGGCTGGAACCGTCACCCCGTAACCGCGAACGAAAGGTACCGCTTTGCGGTTGGCTGCGGAATAGGCCACGTTTTTGCAGTTCAGGGATGACCAGCTCGACGAAGTCTTCAAGACTGCCAGGGCTGATCAATGGATTGAGCATGTAGCCGCTGGTGCCTGAAATGCGTGCGTGCTCTTCGATGCGCTCGGCCACCTGTTGCGGGGTGCCTACGAGGATTAGATCGCTCCCTCGGGTAACGTTGGCAAAGCGCTGTTTGACGTCGCCCGCGGTCAACGGTTTGCCACTGCCATCGGGACGCATCACATAAGAGGTCATGCCTTCCGTGTGGGTTGAAAGCGCGTCGCTGTCGGCGTAGCGGCTGATATCTATGCCGGTGTCGCCGGCGTAGCTCACCAATTGCGCCTGCAAGTGATAGTTGCTTTGCAGCTCATCATATTTGCGCTGAGCTTCGATCTCGGTCTTGGCTGTGACGATACGCAGCACTGTTAAAGACTTCACATCCTCGGGCTGACGACCACGAGCCTGAGCCTGGGCCCAGATTTCTTCCAGCCCCTGACGAATTTCCAGTGGGTTGGATTTGGCGATGAAGATAAGTTCTGCGTGCTTGGCCGCGAACTCCCGGCCACGCCCTGACCAGCCGGCCTGGATCAGTAAAGGTGTGCGCTGGGGCGATGGCGAGGTCAAGTGCGGCCCGGCCACCCGGTAATGCTCACCCACGTGGTTGATTGGCCGTACACGATCACCCCGCGCGTAGAGCTGGCGAGCCTTGTCCGCGACCACGGCGTCGCCGGCCCAACTACCTTCCCAGAGTTTGTAGACCACATCGAGGAACTCTTCAGCGCGCTCGTAGCGATCATCGTGCTTGATCATCTGTTCCTGCCCGAAGTTGCGGGCGGCACTGGACAGGTATGAGGTGACGATGTTCCAGCCCACTCGGCCATTGGTCAGGTGATCCAGCGTGCTGAAGCGTCGGGCATGGGTAAAAGGATGTTCGTAGCTGGTGGTCACGGTGAGGCCAAAGGCCAGGTTTTCCGTCACGGCCGCCAATGCAGGAATGATCATAAGCGGGTCATTGGCGGGTGCTTCCACGGCCCATTTCATCGCCGCATCGGCGTTGCCACCAAATACGTCGTAGAAACCCAGGACATCACCAAAAAAAAGCATGTCAAGGTGAGCCTGGTCGGCAATGCGCGCCAGGTTCGACCAATAGCCCAAAGAATTGACGGCTAGTCGTTCGTCAGCCGGGTGCGTCCAAAGGCTTGGCGCACCGCCACAGCCCACACTGGCTTGCTCATAGAGCGCAAACAAAAGAGGTTTTGGATCGGACATCGTGGTTCCTGTAAATAAAGTCATTAAACGGGGCGGATCACCGCTGAGGGCAAAGCCCCTTGTTCGAAAAAACTGACGGAAAAAAAACGCCACAGAATCGGGTCAGTGGCGCTTGTATTGTTCAACCCGGAAACGCTGTTGCCTGTTCAAAGAGAGCAGGCACTGCCACCGTGCTTTTCAAGGTATCGCTGCTGAGTTTCATCCGCCTTTTGGAATTCACCCAAGGGAAGAATGACCGTCGCCACCGGTCTCTTCAGCTGACCGGAAGCGTCCAGGCGTTGCCAGGTGCCTTGTTACAGTTCAGGCAGTGCTCGCAGTTCAGCGTCCGGCACAGCCAGACCTTCACCCGCTGCCAGTACGTGACCATGAAGATATGCCGTGCACCGGCCAGGGCCAGAGCGACATGCAGCGTCAGTCCGGCGGTAGTTGGGCCGAAGAAGATGTTCTGGCTGCGCACCATCACGACAAAACCGGTGATGGCGATCGTCGAGTAGATCAGCTTCCCAAGGATGCCGTCCCTCACCTTCCCGCTCAGTACGCACCAGGCTGCCCACAGCGCGATAAGGCCGCAGGCGATGGAGTTGATCAGTTCAAGATTCATGGTGGATTGCCTCCCCCGAACCGCTGGCGAATTAGCGCCCAGAGGTCAGCGGCTTTGATGGCTCGGTTGATTGCTGCCAGGAGCGAGCCGCCGAACGTACCCAGGAGAAAACCAATCCCGGCGACTATTTTGGGCTCCGTGACATTCAGGTAGGCGCTGACCATGCTCGTCAGGTACAGCGAGCAGGCAACCCCGGTGATCAAGAACACCATCCAGGCGCGCCAGTCAGACAAGTCGTCCTTGTGCCACCAGCTCGCAACGACAGCCCCAATCAGGCCCGCAATCAGCAATTCGAACCTGTCGATCTTGTCGAGCAGGCGCTGTAGATACTCCATGCGCTCGACTCCGTGGGGCATGTTTGGGAATTGAATCGGCTCCAGCAGCACTCCCTGCTCAGAGCGAAGGGTGTGGTGGGGCCGAAAACGAAAAGGCCTCGCACGATGGCGAGGCCCTGAATAGGTCTCCCATCAGCGTGACAAGTCAGAGGCTCTGAGGGCTTCGGGAAATTTAGGCAATAAAAAACCCGGCGCGGTGGCGGGTTCCTGTGCACATCAAATCGAATGACTGTAGAAAAGTGCGTAAGACTCAATGCCATCGTTCGGTTCTTTGATGCCGGCGTTTGAATAGTGAGTAACCCGGACACCTACCTTCTGCGTATCACCGAACTTCAAGCCTGCGCCAATTCGGTCTTCGAAGTTGAAGGAAGATCCGAATTTCTGGTCGCCAGCGTTGGTGCCCGAAAATATTGCAACACCGACGCCGGCCTCGATGAACGGCTTGATGTCGCCTTGACCAAACTCGTAAACGAACACAGGGGAGAAGGAAACAGAGTGGCGAGCACCAGCCTCTTTTCCCGACTCCCAATATGTATAACCCAGGTCCCAGTATCCGGTCAGCTTACCTGTAGAGCTTTCCAGCCATGCCTTGTCCCAGTTGAATCCCAGTGCTGTACGGGCAGTCAAGCCGCCTTGGCTAGTCGCGCCGAGGGCACCTGATAGTTCTACAGCTTGAGCGCCGTTACAGACCGCGCAAAATAGCAAAGCCGATAGGATAATTTTCTTCATTTTGTGACCAACAAGTTCTAAGGAAAGATCGCTTCAGTGACAGCGGCACTATGAGTCAATGTGCCATCAATTCGTTCTCAAAATTCCTTAAATAGCGTTTTTGCCACCTCCGTTGGCAGAAACAGCGCAGCTACATTTCGCTTTTTCCAAGCTTGGCGCTTGGTACAGATGCGGGCGAAAGGGGTCTAGGACCGGTGCACGCTTTATCGGGGTAAGGGCGCTTGAATTAAGAAATACAGATGTCGCCTATGCAAATTCAACTTCCCTCCCTTCGCTAGCCCAACGGCGCTGAATGCAAAAAGCCCCGCGCAATCGCGGGGCCTTCAATACTGCAGAGCTCAACTGCGCCGAGATAAAAGTAAAGAGGTGAGTTCCACGGTCGATTATATCGATATGGCTTAATCGTTATTACTAATTAATCCAAGCGTAAAGCCATCTATGGATGAAATTTTCCCGCGCCAAAGCGCGCCTGTCTCGCCAGGAATTGACGACGATGTACCTAAGTATGTTCTAGCATCTTCGAGGTGTAGGAACTGGAAGGGGGCGTCCTCTTCGGGAGACTCAGCTCCGGGGGTCACATTGAAACCAAGAATTATGTCTTGGATCGCATCTGCATTGTGATCACCTTTCTCCCTGAAGGGGGCGGAGAAGCTTTCGGCAAGCCTCTCAAAATACACTGCGTGGGGGATCAATTTGCCCGATATTACTGACCCACCGACGGATAAGGTGAGACCAATGCTTAGCGATGCTCGATTGGAGCTTTTAACAAGCCACTGCAATAGCCAATCAGTCTGGCGCCCTTCCCACTGTGTTTTTGTGAAGGCTTTGTCGTTGAGTAAATCCAATTCCTCTACGACAGTTTTGGTCTGACCTTGAGATTCGTGCATTAGAGACTCCATCCGGCTGGAAACTGAGTCTCATCTATACATCAACTTGGCACCCACAAAAAAGCCCAGCGTGTTTGCTGGGCTTTCAGTGCGAATCCCTAACGCGCAGGATCGACAGATTGAATAAATAATCTCTCACTTTCTCATTCGTTGCAATGGCTATTTGCTAAGCGGCACAACTTTCGATTAGGCCTTCCGCATCAAGTAGTTCCTGAGCGGCGGTTAGCGCCTCGTTCACCTGGTCATCCAGCACCTTGCGAATCGTCGAACGCCACCGGTACCGAGTTGACTCTGGCTTGCCGTCGTTGTCCCAATTGGTGATGTCGTACCATGCGGCGGGCAATACTGCAGATGAACGCTTGCCCTCGGCACCGGCGACTTGCGGGATAGCCCAAGTGAGCACGGCGCATTCACGGAAGCGCTTCGGGGCCGGCGTCTTCACCGAGTGCAGAAGCTCCAGAATTGCGCCGTGCTTACGCTCCTCATGGGTGGAATACTTCGCCACGAGTACTCGCCAGTGCGCCGGGGTGAGAGCCTTGTGCAGCCGGCCGAACACCCAGCAGTCCTGGAGAAAAGCGGCCTCCTTACCGACGATCTCCCCCTTCTGCTTGGCGCACTGCACCTTGGGCTCGAAGTCACAGCCGCCGGCGGAACTGATGGTCTCGGCCGCGAGGGCTCGAACTACTGCTGAAACAACGTTGCGATAGGTCATGCGGCTTCCCCTTTTTTCAGCTCTCTGGTCTTTGCCCGGTATTCGGCCTTGATGGCCTGCAACTGCTCGATGGTGTAGCGCTGGGGCTCGTGAGGCCCTTCCAGCCAATCCACTTTGTCGGCGCCAATGCGCTTCACCAGCTCCAACCGTTACGCTAGCCAAGCAGCCGATAGCATTTGTTTGAACCTGACCAGTTTGGCTGAGCTCGCCGTTGATCACGCCTTCTTGTTCAGCGATGTGCAGCAACTGGTTACCAAGGCCAATGACGACCTGGTGACGCTGATCAAATTCCGAATCTCCGAACACCAGAAAGTGGAGCGAGAAAAGGCCGAAGCGAAGCGTATCGCCGAAGAGCAGGAAGCGGAACGCTTGGCAGCCATCAAGCCAGAGCCGGTCGTAGAGAAAGCGGCGACACAAGAGCCAGTCCGCGCCGCGCCGATCCAGCCGACGGCCCCCGTCGCCCAGACCGCAAAGCCAATATCGAGCCAAGCGGTGGAGCAGGTAACGCTGCAGGCCAACGTGACGGACTTCGAGGCCCTGGTGAAAGCCGTGGCATATGGTCAAGCGCCGATCAGCGTCCTTTCGGTCAACTGGGAAGCGCTCGACGCGATGGTCGCGGCGCAGGGAACAACCTTCAGCATGGCCGGGGTGACACTCGCCAAGGCGGCAGCATGATCAGCAACCACCTCAACCTGGTTGAGCAGCAGCGTCAGCACGCCGACTCGATAGCGGAGCGCACGGCGCAGTTCCTGGCGGCCGGCGGAACGATCTGCCTGGGCGAAAGCCCGGCGATCAACCCGCCACCGCCGAAGCGCTCCACTAAGATCGATCCCGAAACCATCCTCAAGCGCCGTAAGCCGCCTATCACAGCGGCAGAACGTAAGGCGCTGCGCAAACTCGCGGAGGCATTATGAGCAAACGCAAAGCGCATAACCTGCAGGCGCGAATTGCCCGGTCGTGCCGCTCGCTGCTGGCATCCAACCATGTCGCGGTGGTGAACATCGATCCCAGCGGCCGCCAGGGCATGATCAATTACAAGTCACTCAAGAACATCGCCCCAGGGAAGATTGGCCAGGCCGTTTGCGGCATCCCTCACCGATGGACGATTTACATGAGCGCAATGTGCATTGACGCCCGCGGCGACCGCTACAGCAAGTCGCTGGAACTGGCGCCGGACGGGGTTTACCTGTCTGACCACCTGGAAGACGTGATCGAGCATTGCTACATGAAGCTGCGCGCCGAGGCCAACCAAAGCCAGATGGTGGCCTCCGGCTGGATCACCATCCCCGACACCCTGTCGCTGGACGAGGAACACGCCGCGCGAATCTTCGAAGCAGTCGGTGCTTGGCGCCAGGTGAAGGTTGATTCATGCGCCGCATAGCCCGCCCCCAGCAACGCAAACGACAAACCTGGCTCGCACTGCCCGCCAGCGGAATAGAAGAGGTAGGCCATGGCAGCCGAACAGAAGGAACGCACGGCCAAGCTTGCCGAGAGGCGGCAGGCGCTGGGCGAGCAGGAGTTGCGGCACACGGTACAGCCCGGCATACGCAAGATGCTCACCGAAAGGATGGCCTGGTATGGCGTCGAGGAAGTGAGCGAAGCGGTGCAGTTGCTGGTGATGAATGCCAAGCCGGAGGAAATACCGCCGGCACCGCCCAGGCAGCCCGGAAAGTCTGAAACGATCCGCCACTACTTCCGGCAGGGCATGCGCGACAGACTGATCAAGCTGACGTCAGACCTGGGCGAGACGAAAGACGCCAAAGCCATCGAGCGAGTGATTGCACATGCCTACTCGCTGAGCCTCGATCAGTGCGCAGCGTACTTCGCAATTCCGCGCCACAAATTTAGCGTACCTGAAAACGTGGCGCGCAAATTAAGGCAAGCGGGCTTTGCCGAATCGCTCAAAATGAATGCCGACGACAACGGCGGCGAATAACACTTCCTACTTGCATCATCGTAAAACTGGGTGTGCAACTGCAGAGAAAAAACGACTTACTATACTTTTCTCCTTATCATCGCCTCAATAGATTCAATTGTTTCACGAAACAGCTCGACTGCCTCTAAATTATAATATTCCACAACAGCATCAAACTCAGCGGACTGATCAATAGCCGAGAATTTAAGGTGAGCCTTTTTAATCTGGAGAGGCCTGCTAAGAAAAAGCTGCATGTAAGTATTCGGTGTACCTGGAAAATCGCGCTCCTCCTCAGGAGTAAAGAAAGCCACAGCTGCGGCCCAAGCTTTCCTATACGCTGAAAGCGCTGCCTGCAACTGTTTTCGCTTCACCTCTTCATCTTCGAGTAAACCTTGATCCGCCGTACCGTCATTCGCTCGTATCGATTTGTAAAATCTTATGACCGTCAGAAGATGACCTCGGTATAAATGTAGATCTGTAATGGCATCTTTCACGGCCCTCAGTGTGGCGAACCGTTCAGCATGTCTAAACTGATCTTTCCAAGCGCGCAACGTATAAATTGCAACTAAAGCAGCAACTATCGTTGCCAAATAGCTCATGCACTCTAAGCCGTCTTTCAGTTTTGAATAATCTCCAAATACTGGGCGCCAAACTACCCCAGCCATGAACAATCCTACACCACCGACAAACAGCAGACCCACATCGCTTCGCTTCATGCTTTAAGCACCGTTCAATCCATTCCTAACCGACACAAATACTCCATATCCAACTATCACGCCAGCCGGCTAGGCCTAGCCGACCACACGGAGGCCTTTTTGTAAGCGATCCTGGAGGCGCTACGGTGTGCTCAGGGTTGAACGCCAAGCATTGCAACCGACTGGTCGATGAAATCACCAAGCAGCCAGGGCTTTGGGAGAAATCTTGCATTTGGCGGAAGCTCGTCTGCCCGAACACGCTGATGGCCTGATGTTACGAGGACAGGAATCTCTGGCCATTGCTCAGAAATCAGCCACGCCAATTCAAATCCATTGATTGTCCCTGGCATCTTTATATCGGTAATCACTAGCCCAACGTTGGATGTGGATTCCAAAATCAGCCGAGCCTTATCCGCGTTTGGAGCGCCAATGGTCTGAAGCCCCTCCAGATCCAGAACCTCCTGGGCCAGCTCCATAAGCACGGGCTCATCCTCTACAACAAGAACAACTCTCTCCATGATCGCTTCCTGATTTTTTATATGGAATACCCATATGAATCGGCGGCAAGCAGCGGGTTCCCTCATTTTCACCAAGTAATCACGTTGCGCCTGTCGGTCATTACCAGCGGCTCGCAGCCAGTGCTCAAGCTGCGCTGGGTTGGCGAAGAGGTTCAGCGCGAAGACATCGCGCAAGAGTTCAAAGCCGTGCTTCAGGAAAAAATCGGTGGGGCTGCCGTTTTGTCGCTGGGCGCGTTCGATCCGAAGTGACAAGAAGGGCCGATCTGCAGAGGGTCGGCCCTCCTTAGCTAAGAGCTAAATAAGATTTCTATAGTGAGTGAAGTTTTCGGTTTCAAGCCCCCTGGCCAGTGCTGCCAAATGCAGGTCTAAATCTTGAGTAAGAATTAGACCTGACATCTTCTTGAGCTCCAGAATACCGGCATCAGTTAAGCCTAGACTCATGAATTCAGGGCAGGAAATCACATCGCTGCTAGCAATAAACTGCTCATCGCAAATGTGTGCAATTTGAGCGAGTTTTGACCTAATCAAAGATTTATGCGGCTCCGAACATTGCCATAGAAGATTACTAGCTTCCGTCAACACGTTAGGTGTTAACACGATATTCGCGCCTTCGATCAATATTTCGAGTACTTCGAAATCATCGGCCGTAATTTTATTGGTTCTTTTGTGTTCGGAAACGAAATCTTTATCGTAATAACCCACAACAAGCAGCATTAAAAGATTAGTGTCGATCAGAACACGCGACTTCATTTGGTAGCGAGCAGCCGGTCTTTTACCGACAACACCTCGCCGCTGCCATCAACCTTTACAACTTTATACTTTCGCTCGGTTCTGAAAGCCTCACCAAGCATCCCACCCAAACCCACTGATGATTTTTCAAGCTTTCTATCGAAACCTACGGTTATTAACCAGTTACCGGCGGCGTCCTTATCAACCTCTTCAAACATTACATTGGAGATTGATTGTTCGTCGAAGAGCTCAGTTACCGCACCGACTGCTGATCGGGATGCTTCGCGAATCGAAAGTGACATTTTGAAATTCCTTGCGCAATTTTAGTCGCTAAAGCCTAAGCGAATTCTGTACTCAACTCAAAACCCCATACCAATACCCCATATCAACGAATCACGCCAGCCGGCGAGGATCCCCTATGTCCGCACAACGACCACGAATCGTTTGCCAGTTCAGTTGTGGCGCCGCCTCGGCGGTAGCTACCAAGCTAGCACTAGCGCAATACGGTGCGACGCACAATGTGCAGATCATCAACGCGTTTCTCGCCAACGAGGAAGCAGACAACCGCCGATTCGCCCAGGACTGCGAAGCTTGGTTTGGCCGGCCGATCACTGTTCTGCGCGATGAGAAGTATGGTGCGGACGCAACCGAGGTCTTCAGGCGAGAGCGGTATATGAAGAATCAGTACGGCGCGCCGTGCACCAAGATTCTCAAGCGCCGCTTACTCGATACCTGGAAGCAGCCAGGCGACGTGATGGTTTTTGGTTTCACCGCCGAAGAAGTTGGCAGGTTTGAAGACTTCCTTGAGCGTAATCCTGACAGGCCGGCAATCGCGCCTCTGATCGAACGCGGGCTGGGCAAGGAAGACTGCAAGGCGATGATCCAGCGCGCTGGAATCGAGCTTCCGCTGATGTATCGAATGGGCTACGAGAACGCCAACTGCATCGGCTGCGTGAAAGGCGGTGAAGGCTACTTCAGGGCGATCCGTGAGGATTTCCCGGAGCAGTTTGAGGCGCTATGCGTGATTCAGGACGACCTGGGCTCTGGCTCGTACCTGTTCCGAAATCGCGACACAAACGTGCGCTTCTCCCTTCGCGACCTCGGCGAAGGCCCGGTACGGCGGAACGAAAAGATCCCATCCTGCTCATTTTTTTGCGAGATGGCCGAAGCGGACATCATCGCTAGCGCATAACTCCCCCACTCCACCGCCCGGGCATGGCCCGGCAAGGAAATTACTGTGTCCGCAGAAAATAAATTTATCACCAGGTGGAGCCGCGACTTTCAGGGCAACTTGCAAGAAGACCCAAATGGCTCTTGGGTTCTCGCGGCGGATGCGGCCCTCCGCGACAAACGGATGATGGACAAGATCAGTTCCCTGCAACAGCGCCTGACCGCAGCGGATGAGCGCAATGACGAGGCAATCGACCTGCTTCGACGAGCCCGCGCAGTGATCGCGGGTGGAGGCTGGGCGGACCTTGAAAGGGATATCGCCTACTTATTCAAGCCAGCACAGCCAGCGCGGTGCACCAACTGCGACAGGGCCACGGTTGAACAGTGCGACGACGCCGGATGCGGGTTTCTCGGCGCAGGCAATGGCGCTCCGGAATGAAACCCAACTCCCCGCCTACTGCTGGTGCCTGCTGGCACTGGCACAACTGATTTGCTGAGGTATTTATGCGCGAGCTAACCAAAAACGAATGGACTCTTATCGCCGCCCTTGTCGCAAAGGAATACAAGAACGCTAACCGCGCTCAGCTGCGCGCAAGAACGCCTATTGCCAATGAGAAGGCCGGTGTCCGCGTCGAGATGATCGGCCGCCTACTGTACGCCCTTGGATCGGAGCAAAAGCCATGACCACCAACCAAACGATTGACGGCGCGCTGGTATCGCTTGAGCTAATTGAGCGCATTCTCAACCGTACTCGATGGCACGGCGATCCATTGAAGGATGAGCTGCGCGCCCTGCTGGATGCGCCTGCGTGCAGCGCCTGCAATGACACTGGCCGGATGCATGAGCCTGGTTGCGAACCTGGCGCCTGCACAGCGTGCCTCGAAAAGCCAGCCACCCAGCCCCAGGGCGAACCGGTGGCAATCGTAACCGGAAGCACCGTTCAGTGGCTTCCTGGAGCCGGGAAGATACCTGATCGCTCACCGCTCTACGCCGAGCAGCCCGCGCCGGTAGCGGTGGTGCCCGATGGCTACTGCATCATGCCCCGCCAACTTACCGCTGAGAATGGCGCCAAAGCCTTGCTGCTCGGCGAGTTCAAGCTGCTGGTCACCAAAGAATGCCCTGAATGCTGCGAGCTTGAAGAACCAACCGAAGGTTGCTCAATCTGCGACGGTGAAGGTGAGTACGGGCAGAAACACACCATCCCGTGGGATCAGATCAAGTACATCTACAGCAAGGCCGTATCTGGCCTCGCCGTGAAGACTGAGTCTGCCAAATCCCGATAGGAGTACATCCGTACTCCACCCGCAGAACCTGTAACCCCTCCCTCTTCAAAGTCAGCCGCTATAGCGGCAAGGACGAAGTCATGCCTGAAGAAAAAGTCGTGATGTACGAATCCCCACAAGCTGCCAGCATCCAAACCGTCACAGGCTGGGTAGGCGCTGATGGCCGCTTCTGGGGCAAAGATGAGCATATGGCGCGCTGGTGTTGCGCCACCCATCGCCAATGCGAGGAGAATCCGGATCATCCGATCCACGAGATTCGGAGCTACTGCCAGCAGTGTCACCAGGAAAGCCGCCAAGCGAAGTTCGCAGCGATGCCCGTCAAGGAGTGGTCCGGCGAGCCGTTGGTAATATTCGACAGCGACCAGTATTTCTTTGACGAAGACAGCCTACGTGACTTCCTCATCGACAGCGATATCGACCTGGCAGACCTGCAGCTTTGCATCTGCGAGCCAAAAATGCCCCGCGAGATCGATCCTTCGGACGTCTTCTGCGACGATCTACCGGAGGATGGCGAGATTCGTGACCAGCAGCTCGTCGCAGCATTCGAACTGCTAAACGAGATGATTCGCCAGTCCGAGCCCCTTTCGTGGACTGAGGGCAAGTTCGCCGCATCTCTGCCGCAATCGCTCCTTGATGAAGTCGCGGCTGCACGGGTGGCGCCATGATCGCCACCCTCTGGTTCGCCTACGTCTTTATCCACAAGGGGCCGAGGCCATGAATGGCGGGAGTCACGCCAATCAAGGCTGCGCAAGATTGGTCTTGCTAACGCGATATTTATCCCAAAGGAAAAATATCGCACTCGGCGAAAGCGCCAACAAAAACATTACCCAAAAACCTATTAGGCCGGCGTCCCTCAGCATCCCTGCACACAAAATAAACGCAAAGATCACCATTGCTCTTTTCACGCTAAAAAAGCTTCCTTCCATGCGATGCCTCCTTTAGTTGAAACGCAAGAATAACCCTAACCCCAATCCCCCTACATGCCTGCCGGTGAGCAGAGTCACGGCAACTGACTATCGATCCATCGTTCGGCCGCCGCCATCGCGTCATCAAGCGCTGCTGGATAGTCTGGCCAAGGGCCTTCCAACTTCGCTGCAACCTCACCCAAGCCATTGATGGCTGCTGGTTCAATGATATTTGCGGCAACAGGGCTCTCATCGTTCGGGCGGCGCCAGTCGAACTTGAGAAACATCACGTGGCCCCGGTAAGCGTGCGCTATCGGAGCATCGAAGTTGTGTGACACGTCCATGCCTCATCACGAACTTAATTGAACCTTCTTGTACACGGCTTTCGGCCTATTTGACATCTAGGCAGAAAGCTATCACTCCAATCCCCTATATGCCGCCCAGCGCGGCAAGGACACCCCCATGTTCGCAATAAAACTCACCCTGATCCTGTTGGGCGCTTTGCTGTACCTGGTAGGCAGCGGTTGCTGGTTCTTTTGGATCGCCCCGCGCCTTCTGGTCGACGGCGAGACAACCGACATCCTCTACGCCTTCGTCGGCACCTGCGGCTGGCTGCTGACCACCTTCGGTTTCATCATTCACATCATCAAGACAGCGCGGCCCACTGCGGGCGCACGGAGCGATCCATGAGCGGAGTTCAATTCCTATCGCATGAAGAGGTTTGCGAGCTGACCGGCGCTCGGACAAAGGCTGGCCAGATCCTGAACCTCAAAAGAAACGGCATCCGGCACACCATCAAAATGAACGGTTGGCCGAGCGTGACAGCCATGGCAGTTACTGCCGTCGGCATATCCGAGCCAGAGAAACTCGTATGGAAACCACGCAAGGCAAGCTGAAATGGGAAGAAGACCAAGTAAGCCGGGCTCCGTCGCCCGGCTAAGAGAGCGCAAGAAAGCCAGCGGCCGGGTTTTTTACTATTACGACACCGGCGGAAAGGACCGCAAGGAAATACCCCTGGGCAGTGACTACGGCTTGGCCATCATGGCGTACGCAAAACTGGAGCGTGATCGCACTTCAACCGAACTGGTCACCAGGGTGATCACCTTTCGGTACGTGGCAGAAAAGTACCTGGTTGAAGTTGTGCCCACCAAGGGCGCAGCGACTCAGCTCGACAACCAGCGCGAACTGAAAAACTTAATGGCGTTCTTCGATGATCCGCCCGCACCACTTGAGACGATCGAGCCCCTTCATGTTCGCCAGTATCTGACCTGGCGAAAGTCAGCGCCGGTAAGAGCCAATCGAGAAAAAGCCCTGCTCAGCGCGATATGGAACTACGCCAGGGACAAGGGCTATACATCACTTGCGAACCCTTGCGCCGGAATCAAAGGCAACAAGGAGACTGGGCGGGACACCTACGTTGAGGACGAACTGTTCAAGCGAGTTCACGACAAAGCTGACGCTGGGTTGCGTGATGCAATGGACCTCGCCTACTTGACTGGTCAACGAGTCACGGACACACGGTTGATGGACGAAAGAGACGTAAGGGATGGGCAGATCTGGGTCCTTCAGGGGAAAACAAAGGCAAAACGTCGAATCGAGGTCACCGGCGAACTGAAGGTTTTGATTGATCGAATAATGTCCCGAAAGTCAGGGCATAAAGTCCGCTCGACGCGGCTGATCGTTGCAGAGGATGGCACACCGATGACGGTGGCAATGTTGCGTAGGAGATTTGATATAGCGAGGGAAGCTGCTGGGGTGGCTAAGCCTGAGTTTCAAATGCGGGATCTGCGCGCCAAAGCCGGTACGGACAAGGCCGAGTCCAGTGGCGATATCATGCAGGCCAAGGATCAACTTGGGCATACCACCGTAGTCATGACTGAGCAGTACATCCGCAACCGGAAAGGCAAGAAAGTCTCACCAACGAAGTGAATTGCGGACCAGTTATATTATTGCGGACCGGAAACAAACAAGGGCTTGCATCAGCTTTCGCCCGCAAACCCTTGATTCTAGATGGTGCCCGAAGCCGGAATCGAACCGGCACGCCCTTACGAGCGGGGGATTTTAAGTCCCATGCGTCTACCAGTTTCGCCATTCGGGCGGTAGCGCGGTGCAACAGGGTTCGGAATATATAGACCCAAGCGCGTCGACGCAAGGTCAGGCGCCCGCTTTAAAGCATAAAAGCAGGATAAAAAAGCTTGGCAGATCAGTGATCTACACTTCGCCACAGGCCTTTGTGCGTGGCGTTTCCGGACGTCCAGCGTTACGAGGTGCTGTTGGCCGGCGCAACGCCAGCTGGTCGCCGTCGCCGGTGGATGTGTCACAGGCCACAAACGGCGCCGATATCCACCGCGACCAGAGTGACTTCGCGCCGAGGTGCCTGCATGATGGCGCGCGTGGCGGCCCCGCGCGCCTATCGCTTGCCTCTCCATCGCGTACTACAGGGATATTCCGCACATGGCCGTTTCGAATAAATGGTTGATGTCTTCGCTTGCGTATTACCTCGATTTTTTCACCGTCCCGGCTTTCGTGATCCTCGCGCTCTGCCTGGCGCCGTTCGTGCCTGGGCTGGCTCTCGTGGGCCTGCTGGCCTGGACGCTGGTGGAATACTCGGCGCACCGCTTCCTGTTCCACTCGTTGTACCGCCGTGAGCACTGGACCCACCACGTGGATGTGCTGGCCTATATCGGTGTGTCGAGCTGGAAAACCAGCTCGACCTTCGCCGCGCTGTTGCTGTTGGCCTGGTACACCGGCCTGGTCTCGGTGTTTATCGGTGCGGTGACCGGCTACTTCTTCTACATCTCGGTGCATTACGTGATGCATCGCCCGCAGCATTGGGCCTACGGTTTAGTGCCAGGGCTGGTGGCCAATCACGACCTGCACCACCGCCAGGGCATCGAGAAAAACTTCGGGGTGTCCTCGCCGTTGTGGGATCACGTGTTCCGCACTTATATCCGCGTCGATCCCGCCCAGCGCTAGAGCACGCCCAACTGCTTCATCAGGGTCAGGTTATCTTCGATATGCCAGTTGGCGGCGATCCTGCCGTTGTCGATCCGGTAGATATCGGTGGCAATAAAATCCACGACCTGGCCACTGCCCTTGCGCTGACCAAAGGTGCCGGTGAAGTGCCCGCGAAAATGCAGGTGCGCCACCGCGCGGTCGCCGGCGATGATCAACTGTTCGATCTCGCAACTCAAATCCGGCACCGCCGCACGGAAGGCGCGCGAGGCCAGCAACGGGCCTTGCGGGCCCTGTTTGCGGCCTTCGGGAGGTGTCTTGTCGACAAAATCATCCGCCAGCGCGTCTCGGGCCAAGCGCTCTTCGCCGGTGTGCCAGAAGGTGTCATAACGGCGCGCGACGGTTTCCATCAGCGCTTGTTGATTCGCCGTAAGGCTCTTATCCATCACCACCACAGTGGGTTTGATCAACTCGGTCGTGGCAGCCGAAGCCGCTCCCGACAGTAGCAAGGCGGCAACCGCAATGGCGCAGTGCGAACGGGCAAAAGGTTTCATTGGTAATGTCCTTGAATGAAGGGGGTCAGCGCCTCAGATCGTCTCGGTTTCCCGAAGACTCAGCGGGCTGTTGAGGGTGTATTGAGCAATCGCGTCCTTGCGCATGAAAGCGACGCCGGGATGGCTGTTGGCGTAGCGCAGGAATTCATCCCACACCTTGACCATTTGCGGCGTGCCGCTGATGCGGTCATGGGCGCTGATCGACATCATGCGGCGCCGGGTGCCGGCCTCTTCGTAGAGTTGATCGAACTCCAGCTTCACCTGCTCCAGGAACTGGGACGGTGAATAGTTGCGGCCCTCGATCAACACGATGTCGTTGTTGCGCAAGGTGTAGGGCACCACCACGAAATCCTTGCCGTTGACCTGCTCGATAAAGGGTTCATCGCGGCTCACGTCATCGATGTGATAGACGTAGCCCAGCTCTTGCAGCAGCGACAGGGTGTTCGGCCCGCGCCTTAGCCAGTTGCAGTTATAACCGACGACCGGCTGCCCGGTGACCGCCTGCACCATGCTCGCGGCCTGGCGCAGAAAGGTGCGCTCCTCATCGCGGTTCATGGCGAACTGCGAACTCCAGCGCGGGCCGTGCCCCGCCGCCTCGTGGCCACGGGCGACGATCTCGCGGGCCAACTCGGGGTGCCGCTGCACCGCGTCGCCGATCATGTGGCTGGTGACTTTCACGCCGTGCCGGTCCCACAGGTCGAGCATGCGCGGGATGCCCTCGCGATAGCCGTAGGCGAACCAGGTATTGGTGGCCACGTCGGCCGGCACGCTGTCGGGAAAATCCACCTTGGGGAACGGGCTGTCAGTGCCTTTGGGGGGCTGCCCGCCTGCTTCGAACTGCATGGAAATCGACACCACCAGCCGCGTGTCGCCGGGCCAGAACCGTCCGTTGCGCTGGCTGGACATCGCCGCAGCGCTATTGGCCTGGCCCTTCGGCACCGTGGCAGCGCCCGCCGGATTGAGTAGCGACCCCGCCGCCAGCACCGCTGCGCCTGCGCCGGCCTGGGCGAGAAAGGTACGCCGTTGCGTGTTGATCAATGTCATCGCGTTGACTCCGTTGGATAAGCACGGATGCAACCGTAAGATGTATGGATTATTTTGATAATTGAGCCGCTTTCAAAAACCTTTTTCGGAAACCCCGAACAATGCCGTTGAAAAATCTTGAGCTGTTTTTGCTGATTATCGAGAAAGGTGGGCTGTCGGCGGCCGGGCGCGAACTGGGGTTGTCACCGGCCTCGGTGTCCGAGCGGCTGGTGCAATTGGAGCGTTTCTACGGCGCCAGCCTGCTCAACCGCACTACCCGCGCCATTCACCTGACCGACGAAGGCCGCGTGCTGGCCGAAGGCGCACGGCGCCTGCTGGATCAGGCGGAGGCGTTGCACAGCAGTATTCGCCTGGGCACTCGGACCGTTTCCGGGTTGATCCGCCTCAGTGCGCCGCAGGACCTGGGGCGCCAGCACCTTGAACCGGTCCTCACAGACTTCATGCAGGCGCATCCGCAGGTCAGCATCGACCTGCACCTCAGTGACGGCTACGTCGACCCCGTCGGCCAGGGCATCGACTTTGCCGTGCGCTACGGCGCCCTGGCCGACAGCAGCCTGCATGCCAAACCCCTGGGCGAGAACCGCCGCGTTGTGTGCGCCGCACCCGCTTACCTGGAGCGCCATGGCACGCCGTTGGAGCCGGCAGATCTGGCTGGGCACGAATGCCTGGTGATGCGCTTTGGCATCAACCTGGCGCACGAGTGGACCTTTACCCGGCACGGGCACACCCAGCGCATCCTGGTGCGCGGCCGGCGCGTCGCGAATGACGGTGCGCTGGTGCGCCAGTGGTGCCTGGACGGCCACGGCCTGTGCCTTAAATCCGTGTGGGACGTGCGTGCCGACCTGGACGCCGGACGGCTGGTGGAAGTGTTCCCGGACTACGACCTCGGGCGCACGGCCCTGAACATCGTCTACCCCACCAATCGTGCCCTGCCGCGCCGGGTCAGCCTCTTGATGGAAAGCATCGCGGCGCGGCTATCCGCCGACCGCGCCAGGTGAGGGACTGTTCCTTGCACGCCACGCAAAACACTCTTGCCATCAAGGCCATTGATAGCTCCCTAACGAAAGCCCCATGCTAGAGGGCTGAATCCGCGCTTATATCATTCCGAATGATAGTTACCTTCGCTTCATTCGATTCGTGACATACCGCGTCCCCGCGCATGATCCGCCCATCTCAAATACATTGGCGGATGCACCCTATGGAACAGTCACTCAACCCTTTGCGCTTGCCCCTGGCGATTCTGGCCATGGTGGTGATGAGCGCGTGCGGTAAAACCCCGGAACAAGCGGCCGCCATGCCGGCGGCGAAAGTCAGCGTAGCCAAGGTGCTGGAGCAACCGGTCAACGAGTGGGACGAGTTCACCGGTCGCCTCGAAGCGCCGGAAACCGTACAGATTCGTCCACGGGTTTCCGGCCAGATTGACCAAGTCGCTTTCACCGAAGGCGCTTTGGTCAAGAAAGGCGACCTGCTGTTCCAGATCGACCCACGCCCATTCCAGGCCGAAGTACGCCGCCTTGAAGCGCAACTGCAACAAACCAAGGCCGCCGCCACCCGCAGCGAAAACGAAGCCCAGCGCGGCGAGCGTCTGCGCCAGAGCAATGCGATCTCCGCCGAACTGGCGGACTCGCGTACCACCGCCGCCCAGGAAGCCCGCGCCGCCGTCGCCGGGATTCAGGCGCAGTTGGACCTGGCCAAACTGAACCTGAGTTTTACCCGTGTGACCTCGCCGATCAGCGGCCGCGTCAGCCGTGCCGAAATCACCGCCGGCAACCTGGTCACCGCCGACGTCACCGCGCTGACCAGCGTGGTTTCCACCGACAAGGTCTACGCCTACTTCGACGCCGACGAACGCGTGTACCTCAAGTACACCGAACTGGCACGCCAGGGCCGTCGCGGTGCCACGACCCCGGTGTACCTGGGCCTGTCGAATGAAACCGGCAACCCGCACCTGGGCCAGATGAATTTCATCGACAACCAGGTCAACCCCGCCACCGGCACCATCCGTGGGCGCGCCGTGTTCGACAACAGCAAGGGCGAATACACCCCCGGCCTGTATGCACGCCTGAAGCTGGTGGGCAGCGGTACCTACTCCGCCGTGCTGATCAACGACGAAGCGGTCGGCACCGACCTGGGCAAAAAATTCGTGCTGGTGATGGAAGGCGACAAGCCGGCTTATCGCGCGGTTGAGCTGGGGCCGAAGATCGAAGGTTTGCGCATCGTGCGCAACGGCCTGAGTAAGGACGACACCATTATCGTCAAGGGCCTGCAACGCGTGCGCCCAGGTGCACCGGTCACCCCGGAAACCATTCCGATGGCCAGCAAGGAAACCCTCGCCGCCTTGGCCCAACAACGACAAGCGCTGGAAGCCAGCAACCTTGAGCAAGTGGCGCCGGAAAAAACCGCGCCCAAGCTCGCCAGTGTTGCGACTCCACGCGGTTAAGGGATACGACTCAAGATGAATTTTTCCAAGTTCTTCATTTCGCGGCCGATCTTCGCAGCGGTGCTGTCGCTGCTGATCCTGATCGCCGGTGCGATCTCGCTGTTCCAATTGCCGATCAGCGAATACCCGGAAGTGGTGCCGCCTACCGTGGTGGTACGCGCCAACTTCCCCGGCGCCAACCCCAAGGTCATCGGTGAAACCGTGGCCGCACCGCTGGAGCAGGCGATCACCGGAGTCGAGAACATGCTGTACATGTCCTCGCAGTCGACCGCCGACGGCAAGCTGACCCTGACCATCACCTTCGCCCTGGGCACCGACCTGGACAACGCGCAGGTGCAGGTGCAGAACCGAGTGACGCGGACCCAGCCCAAGCTGCCGGAAGAAGTGACACGCATCGGTATCACCGTGGACAAGGCCTCCCCTGACCTGACCATGGTGGTGCACTTGACCTCCCCGGATCAGCGCTACGACATGCTGTACCTGTCCAACTACGCGATCCTCAATATCAAGGACGAGTTGGCGCGCCTGGGGGGTGTCGGCGACGTGCAGTTGTTCGGCATGGGCGACTACTCCCTGCGCGTGTGGCTCGATCCGAACAAGACCGCCTCACGCAACCTGACCGCTACCGATGTGGTCACCGCGATCCGCGAGCAGAACCGCCAGGTAGCCGCCGGTGCCCTGGGCGCCCAGCCCGCGCCGTCTGACACCAGCTTCCAGTTGTCGGTCAATACCCAAGGGCGCCTGGTCAGCGAAGAAGAGTTCGAGAACATCGTGATTCGCGCCGGCGCCAACGGTGAGATCACACGTCTCAAGGACATCGCCCGGGTCGAACTGGGGTCCAGCCAATACGCGCTGCGCTCGCTGATCGATAACCAGCCGGCGGTGGCGATCCCGATCTTCCAGCGTCCCGGCTCCAACGCCATCGACATCTCCAACGATGTGCGCAGCAAGATGGCCGAGCTGAAAAAGAGCTTCCCGGCGGGCATGGATTACCGCATCGCGTATGACCCGACGATCTTCGTTCGCGGCTCCATCGAAGCGGTGGTGCACACGCTGTTCGAAGCCCTGATTCTCGTGGTGCTGGTGGTGATTCTGTTCCTGCAGACGTGGCGCGCCTCGATCATTCCGTTGGTAGCGGTACCGGTATCGTTGATCGGTACGTTTGCGGTGATGCACCTGTTCGGCTTCTCGCTCAATGCGCTGTCGCTGTTCGGGTTGGTCTTGGCCATCGGCATCGTGGTGGACGACGCCATCGTGGTGGTGGAGAACGTAGAACGTAATATCGAGCTGGGCCTGGAGCCGTTCCCGGCCACTGAGAAAGCCATGAGCGAGGTGACCGGGCCGATCATCGCCACGGCGCTGGTGCTGTGTGCGGTGTTCATTCCGGCCGCCTTTATCAGCGGCTTGACCGGGCAGTTCTACAAGCAGTTCGCCTTGACCATTGCGATCTCGACGGTGATCTCGGCCTTCAACTCGCTGACCCTGTCTCCAGCCCTGGCCGCCGTGTTGCTGCGCGCTCACGATGCACCCAAGGACCGCTTCTCGAAGTTCCTCGACAAGCTGTTCGGCGGTTGGTTGTTCCGCCCGTTCAACCGCTTTTTTGAAAGAGCCAGCCATGGCTACGTCGGCACTGTGCGCCGAGTGATTCGCGGCAGTGGCATTGCCCTGTTCGTGTACGCCGGCCTGATGGTGCTGACCTTCTTCGGCTTCGCCCATACCCCGACCGGTTTCGTCCCGGCCCAGGACAAGCAATACCTGGTAGCCTTCGCGCAATTGCCGGACGCCGCGAGCCTGGACCGTACCGAAAGCGTGATGAAGCGCATGTCGGAGATCGCCCTGAAACAGCCCGGCGTGGAAGCCGCGATCGCCTTCCCGGGCCTGTCTATCAACGGCTTCACCAACAGCCCGAACAGCGGCATCGTGTTCGTGACCTTGAAGCCCTTCGATGAGCGCAAAGACCCGAGCATGTCCGCCGGCGCGATTGCCGGGGCCTTGAATGGCCAGTACAGCAACATTGAAGAAGCCTACATGGCCATCTTCCCGCCGCCGCCGGTACAGGGGCTGGGCACTATCGGCGGGTTCCGCCTGCAGATCGAAGACCGTGGCAACCTGGGCTATGACGAGCTGTACAAAGAAGTGCAGAACGTTATCGCCAAGAGCCGCGGCGTGCCGGAGTTATTCGGCCTGTTCACCAGCTACACGGTCAATGTGCCCCAGGTCGATGCGGCCATCGACCGCGAAAAGGCCAAGACCCACGGCGTGGCGATCAGCGACATCTTCGACACTCTGCAGGTCTACCTGGGTTCGTTGTACGCCAACGACTTCAACCGCTTCGGGCGCACCTACCAGGTCAACGTGCAGGCCGAACAACAGTTCCGCCAGGACGCCGACCAGATCGGCCAGCTGAAAGTGCGCAACAACAAAGGCGAGATGATCCCGCTGGCGACCTTTATCAAGGTCAGCGACACCTCGGGCCCGGACCGCGTGATGCACTACAACGGCTTTATCACCGCAGAAATCAACGGCAACGCCGCACCGGGCTACAGCTCGGGCCAGGCCCAGGCGGCGATTGAAAAACTGTTGAAGGATGAACTGCCCAACGGCATGACCTACGAGTGGACCGACCTGACCTACCAGCAGATCCTCTCGGGCAATACCGCGCTGTTCGTGTTCCCGCTCTGCGTGCTGCTGGCGTTCCTGGTACTGGCCGCCCAATACGAGAGCTGGAGCCTGCCGCTGGCGGTGATCCTGATCGTACCGATGACGCTGCTGTCGGCTATCACCGGGGTGATCATCTCGGGCAGCGACAACAACATCTTTACCCAGATCGGCCTGATCGTACTGGTGGGCCTGGCATGCAAGAACGCGATTCTGATCGTGGAGTTCGCCAAGGACAAACAGCAGGAAGGCCTCGACCCATTGGCCGCGGTATTGGAAGCCTGCCGCCTGCGTCTGCGGCCGATCCTGATGACCTCGTTCGCGTTCATCATGGGTGTGGTGCCTTTGGTACTGTCCAGCGGTGCCGGTGCCGAGATGCGTCATGCCATGGGCGTGGCGGTATTCTCGGGGATGATCGGTGTGACCTTCTTCGGGCTGTTGCTGACCCCGGTGTTCTACGTCCTGATCCGTCGCTATGTGGAGCGCAGCGAAGCGCGCAAAGCAGCCAAGGCCTTGAAGCTGGAGACACAGCAATGAGTGTGAAAGTATTCCTGCCGAGCCTGCTGGTACTGGCGCTCGCCGCCTGCGCCGTAGGCCCGGACTATAAAACCCAGACCCCGGAGGCGGCGAACATCGCCGCCGCCGCGGACGCCAAGCAATATGACCACGCCAGGTTCGAAGGCATCTGGTGGCAACAGTTCGACGACCCGACCCTCAACCAGTTGGTGACTCAATCGTTGCAAGGCAACCGTGACCTGCGTGTCGCCTTCGCCCGTCTGCGGGCAGCCCGGGCGATTCGCGACGATGCCAGCAATGACGCGATGCCGACCATTACCAGCCGCGCCAGCAGTGACTTGGGCAAGGGGCAGATTCCCGGCCAGACCACCCGGCGCGTCAACAGCGAACGTTACGATCTGGGCCTGGACATGGCCTGGGAACTGGACCTGTTCGGGCGTATCCAGCGCAACCTGGAAGCCAGCGAGGCCGACCAACAGGCGGCCGAGGCGGACCTGTACCAACTGCAAGTCAGCATGATTGCCGAGCTGGTGGACGCCTACGGCCAACTGCGTGGCGCGCAACTGCGTGAGCGCATCGCCCTGGACAACCTGAAGAACCAGCAGGAATCGCGCACCATCACCGTCAGCCTGCGGGATGCCGGTGTGGGGGATCAGCTCGACGTGGAACGAGCCGACGCACGCCTGGCTTCGGTGGAAGCCAGCGTGCCGCAACTGCAGGCCGAACAGGTGCGCGAGCGTAATCGCATCGCCACCCTCCTCGGCCAGCGCCCGGACAAGCTGACCGTGGATCTGAGCCCGAAAGACCTGCCGGCGATTGCCAAAGCCTTGCCGATCGGCGACCCAGGACAACTGCTGCAGCGGCGCCCGGACATCCTCAGCGCCGAACGCAAACTGGCCGCCGCCACCGCGCGCATCGGCGTGGCCAAGGCCGACCTGTTCCCAAGAGTGAGCCTCAGTGGCTTCCTCGGCTTTACCGCCGGGCGTGGCTCGCAGATCGGTTCGTCCGCCGCCAACGCCTGGGCCCTGGGCCCGAGCATCACCTGGGCCGCGTTCGACCTGGGCAGCGTGCGCGCGCGCCTGCGCGGCGCCGACGCCGAAGCCGACGGCGCCCTGGCCACTTATGAACAGCAAGTATTGCTGGCATTGGAAGAGTCCGAAAACGCCTTCAGCGACTACGGCAAGCGTCAGCAACGCCTGGTCTCGCTGATCCGCCAAAGCGAATCCAGCCGCGCCGCCGCCGACCTCGCCGCCATCCGCTACCGCGAAGGCACGGTGGACTTCCTGGTGCTGCTCGATGCCCAGCGTGAGCGTTTGGCGGCCGAGGACGCCCAGGCCCAGGCCGAAGTGGATCTGTATCGCGGGATAGTGGCGATCTACAAAGCGCTGGGGGGTGGCTGGCAGCCGGATACGGTGGTCGCTACCGCCAAGTGATGTAAAGAGCTCCTTTGGTTGGTCGCATCCAGCCAATTTTTAGCCCCATGGTCCATTCGGTCATGGGGCTTTTTTTGCGCTGATAGTCATGAATAACACTTTTTTATTGGTAACCGCATCTGTCAGACACTTCCCAAATTTTCCAACAGCCTAAATATCGTTTATGCGAAGTCGATAACGGGACGTAACCTTTATCCAATAAGGAGACGGATATGGACATGAGAGTGACGATACCTAATGTACGTTCCATGCAGACGAATGCGATCGTAATCAAGAACCCGGACAAGGTGACGAACGCGTTCACTATCACTGATGAATCGAAAGCCGTTGATGAACTGAGAATGTGGCGGCAAGACGAGTTAGCGGATTTAAAGGACTTTTTGAAGAAGTATGATATGACGTCCATCAGTACGGATGAGCTTAAGAAGGTTGGCAGACGATTGTTCGAGAGCAACATAATCGATGAGCAGGCTTTCTTTATCTTCATATCAGGAGATGGTGCGTCAGATGCCAACGGCAGACAAACGAATACACATGTAAAGTTCAATGCAATTGCCCTGTTTGACGAAAAATTGGAGGATTACCTCGCTTTTGTGAAAAGCAACCCAGACGTAGGGCGCTCTCAGGGAATCCCGGAGTATATACAAGGTATGATCGACGCGAATCGCGCGATTAATGCTCTCGCGTATTTCGCAAACTCGCCGAAAAATGATTTATCCGTGGAAGAACACGCCTGACTAAGGCCAAGCAGCAATATTGCGGTGTGCCAGGGCCCTGACACACCGCAATAATTGTTGCCTAACGCCCGTACCTTACAGTTCCTGAAAAGACCTTCGTGACGGCATCAGAATTGTGCACCCTGATCCTATAAGTACCGAAAGGGCCCAGCCAAGATACACGGGATGAAAGAGGGTTCGCCGCAACTTTCGTCCAAGTTGAACCCACTTCCCGCTCAATAGAAATCTGGGGGGGTCTACCCACACCGCCAGCTGAAATCATTGCTTCAATATTCGCAGCGGAGCACCCATTACTGCCCGTTATAGTGAACGGCCCGTGTACGGTCGCCTCAACATCCGGCCCTACTATGCCGCTAAAACTCTCGGAAATATTCAGGCACAGTGCAGACGCCTGAACCGACACCAGCATCAACGCCGCAAAAGGTAACGCAATGAAATTTTTCATAAGTTCACCGTCAGAGTATTGATTGGAGACTTAACGTATGAAGGCAATCACGCCACGCTTTCAATCCTCCGCAGCAAACCTTCGCAGTTAAGTGAGCGATCCTTTACAGATCCAGCGTGTGGCTTGCTTAACCCGACGCCCAAGTAGGATCACGGTTAAAACCATGCACGATTTTTCACTGCGCGTATGCCAGCCGCGTCCTAAAAACATTAAGGAAGGTTCTGTAATACTCAGGAGAAAGATGTTGTGAGTTAATTCCTAGTCCCTGGCCATTACTACATTCCATGCACTATTTCATAAAAAATCGTGACTCGCTTTCCTCAAGATTTTGATGCTGACTACTTACTAAACTGCTGCTGGGAAGAGATCGCATCGGTAAACTCCTGCCGCAGGAAGACCTCGTCAACGCTCATCATTCGATCCGGACAGCCAAAGCCGCCTGTTTTTTTAAATTACGAAACATCAGCATTAAAATAAAAAAGAGCATGGAACGCCTTGAAAAACAACAACCCATATTACACCCTGTCAATATTTATGAATCTGGATGTCCAGAGAAGCTTATTTGTACTCTATCTTTTGCAACTCGGTATAACCCAAGGAGAAATAGGCATTCCTCAGTCTTTTTTATTCTTTTCTTGTGTAGCCTTGGAAATACCATCCGGTCTACTTGCAGATCGCTACGGACGTAAACACTCTCTAATACTAAGTTTTTTGGGGTTATTTATAAGCGGTATTGGATTTTTATTGTTCTCCGACTTTATTCCTTTCGCGTTTATCTTTTGCCTCTTCGGCGCCAGTATTGCTATGGGCTCCGGTGCGGACAGAGCGTTGTTATATGACAATCTACTGGCCGAAAATAGAACAGAGGAATACCCGAGGATAATATCCCGCGCCCGTGCTATCGGTGCGGTTTCATTAGGCTTATCCATGCTTCTTGGCGGCGCCTTGCAAGAGGCTATGTCGTGGAACAGCGTTTATATATTTTTTGCGATATCAAAATTTATTGGAGCCATCGTGGTTTCATTCATGACCGAAAGAAAATCTCTTTCCACCTCACTCAATTCCAGTGCAAAAAGTAGCGTGCACAATAGAGAAGCAGAAGGCGTTTTCAATTCACTGGTATGCTTTTTCCGCTCAAAAAACGGGGCTTTCCTTATACCCTTATTCATTGGATTCGCGTTATTTGAGCTTTCAACCGTACCTTTATTTATCTACGGCCAACCTTTTTTCAAGCTGCAAGGCTTAGATGTCACTTTGATTGCTGGAATATATGCTGCAGTAGAAGCCATATCGGCTGTAGTGTTTATGGTTGCGGGTTATATTTGCTCAAGATTTTCTCTCGGCATTGTTGCATTCACCACGACATTTATTATCACCCCACTCCTTTTAATCTTATCAATGGACATCGGCATCAATGCCTCAGCAGCAAGTTTCCTCCTGATAATGTCGCTCCCCGCCATCTATGAGACGTCATATGAAACATATATTCACGATAATGTCGATTCCCGCATCCGAGCCTCATGCCTGTCCGCTGCAAATCTAGTCAATTCGGTTATTATCGGCGCCTCCTACACTGCCTTCGGAGGATTAGTTGATAGATATGGCTTTTCGTCGACTTTGGTTGTTGTTGCAGTCTTCTGCCTTATTGGCTTATTGGGTGTTATCACGACGCTACTGTTAGCGCGCACAAAGAAGCCGTCAACAAAGCAAGAAGCTTGAGCTTTATATTCCAGAAACTTACCAGACAATATTTAACAGTGATGCAGGCAAGCGGGGACATGTAGTTTTAAACTTTTCTCTACCCCCGCCCCCATCTTTGCTACTTGAATGCCCTGATCTGTTGGTCTACGTGCGCACGCATCGGAATGTTAACCTTCGACGCGGCCCTGTCGGCGATCTCCACGACTGTCCACCCATAGGGTTGCGACACGTAATAGGTCAACTCGCCATCACTGTTGAAGAGTTCATGACGTCCTTGGGTGTCGGGCGCCAGCCGTGCCTCGTGCATAAGCGGTATCAACGGCTTGATTCGTTCGGGGTCGGTGATATCGAAATTGATGCTCAGTTGCTTGAGCCGGTCTGCCTCGTCGAAATAGGCCGCTACGGTATGGATCGGTACATCCTTTAAAAGATACGGACGGGACGGTTCGCGCGCGCGGTAGTAAGGCATAGGCACGGGATAGGAGAGGTTGTGTTCCAACTCCACCGAAGGGAAGTGGCGATGCAGGATGTCCATGACCTGCTGGCGCGGCATGCCCAGCGTGAAATCACCGATCCCCAACTGCGCCCAACTGCTCAGCGGGAAAAGCGCGCAGCAAATCAACCATAACCATGACGTGCGCATTACCTATCTCCTTGTACGGCTGAACTTCAGCCAATATCGTTAAGTATCAAACTCCGATAATGCCCCGGATTCGACCCCGACCATTTACGGAACGCCTTATAGAATGAACTTACATCCGCAAAGCCCAGCCGGACGGCAATTTCAGCAAAGCTGATCTGCGGTTCGGCCAGCCAGACAATCGCTAACTCCTTGCGCACGCTGTCTTTGAGCCCCTGGTACGTCTGCCCCTCCTCGGCCAGGCGACGACGCAAGGTGGACGCGGAGATGCACAGACTCGCGGCCAGGCCTTCGGTTTCCGGCCAGGTGTCGGGGGGCAGTTGGCGCAGGTCGTGTTTGATGCGGGTGGCCAGGCTGTCGGGGTCGCGGTATTTGACCAGGATGTTTGCGGGAGCGTGGGCGAGGAAGCGCTGAAGCTCCTGAGGGCTGCGTTTGATCGGCAGGTCCAGGCAGTCGGCGGAGAAGATCATGCGCGTGCGTGGCCGGTTGAAGCGCAGGTTGTCGGAGAACATCACGCGGTAGTCGTCGCAGAAATCCGGCGATGGGCAACGCAGTTCGATGGCCAGGATCGGAATGCGGCGCCCGGCGAGCCAACAGGCCACACCGTGCACGATCATCCAATAGGTGAAATAGGTGAACGCCCGGCGAGGCGCCGTCTCCGGTTCCAGCAGGACGATTTCCGCCAGGCTTTGCTGGCGCACCAGTTGGGCGGGCAAGTGGTCCAGCATCAGCGACAGAAACCCCAACCCGGTCTGCAGGCCATCAGCCAGAGTCGGTTGCGCCATGCAGGCGTGGCACAGGAACGCCAGGCTGCCCGATTTGAGCTTGCGCGGGTCCATGCCGAAAAACTCGTCGTCCGTACGCCTGGCCAGCAGCCGCCATAGCCGTGCGTAGCTCGTGGCCGACACGCGGGCGTCAGGCTGCGCGAGCAGCGCCGGATCGATACCGGCCTTGGCCAGCACCTGCGCGCTGGCCGCGCCGGGCGCGCAGCTCTGCAACAAAGCCTCGCGCACGAGGTGCAGGGAGATGGTGTCTTTTTCCGACATGAACTTCAGGCGATCCGACAGCTATTCAGGTGGCCTGCATCATAAGGGCCATGGCGATTCGTCACCACCGTTCAGCGAGTGTTCAGCAAACGTCAATATTTGCTGTTTAGCAATGAGTATCATTATGTTACAACTTAGCTTCCTATCTAGTGACGTTGTGGTGCCCGATGCTCGTTCCCTTTCTCATCATGCTGCGCGAAGGCATCGAAGCGGCCTTGATCGTCGGCATCATCGCCAGTTACCTGCAGCAGACAGGTCGCGGCCAATGGATGCCGGCGGTGTGGATCGGGGTGTTCCTCGCGGCCGCCCTGGCACTGCTGGTGGGCGGTGGCCTGGAGCTGATGAGCGCTGAGTTTCCGCAGAAGCAACAGGAGCTGTTTGAAGGGATTGTCGGCCTGGTTGCCGTGGGCATCCTCAGTTCCATGGTGTTCTGGATGCGCAAGGTCGCGCGCTCGATCAAGCATTCACTGCACGCCTCCCTCGACCAGGCATTGACCGGTTCGAAGCACCAGGTCACCGCGTTGATCCTCATGGTGTTTTTCGCGGTGGCCCGCGAAGGCCTGGAGACGGTGTTCTTCCTGCTGGCGGTGTTCCAGCAGAGCGAAGGCCCGGGCGCACCGATCGGTGCGCTGCTCGGGCTGGTGCTGGCAATTATCGTCGGCTTCCTGATTTACACCGGCAGCATGCGCCTGAACCTGGCGGCGTTTTTCCGTTGGACCGGGCTGTTTATCCTGGTGGTCGCCGCCGGCATCCTCGCCAACTCGGTGCAGGCCCTGCACGAGGCCGGAGTGTGGAATCACCTGCAAACCGTATTGTTCGATTTCAGCACTGCCTTGCCGATGGACAGCCCGCTGGGTTCGGTACTCGCCGGCATGTTCGGCTACCAGGAAGCGCCGACGGTCAGCACCTTGGGAGCCTATGTGATTTATCTGGTGGTCGCGCTGGTGATGTTCTTCCTGCCCTCACCTTCCACTCAGCCCGTCACTACACCCTCTTCCGTTTCCAGCCAGTAAGGACTGCCCTTTGTCCAAGCCAACGCCTCAACCCGCCTCGCCCCCCCGCGCCCTGCGCTGGGCGGTGGCCGGCTCGGTGGTCGTGATGATCGCCGCCGGCGGCCTGTTTTACTACGCCTCCCAACTGGCCGCCGCCAAGCGCCAGACCCACAGCAATGAAATCGCGGTGACCATTCATGCCCACGCCTGCGAACCCAACGCGCTGACCGTGCCCGCCGGGCCGGCGAGTTTTCGCATCATCAACCGCTCCGACCGTGCGGTGGAGTGGGAAATCCTTGACGGCGTGCTGGTGGTGGAAGAGCGCGAAAACATTGCCCCCGGTCTAAGCCAGGTGATCAATGCCAACCTGCAGCCCGGCGACTATGCGATTACCTGCGGACTGCTGAGCAACCCGCGCGGCACCCTGCATGTGACGCCGACCGCTGAATCCGAGGCCCAGGCCAAAGCCAAGCCGTCGATGGTGGCGTTCATCGGCCCATTGTCGGAGTTCCGGGTGTACCTGAGCAGCCAGGGCAGCGCCCTGATCAAGGCTGTGACCGCACTGCAACAGGCCATCGATGCCGGCGACCTGGCACAGGCCCAGGCGTTGTATGCCCCCGCGCGCGAGGCCTACCAGCGTTTGGCACCGGCGGCGCAGCGTCTGGCGGAGTTGGACAACGCGATCAACGCGCGGGCCGATTACTTCGAAAAACGCGAGCAGGACCCGGCTTTCAGCGGTTTCCACCGCATCGAGTACAGCCTGTTCCAGCAGCACAGCATCGAGGGCCTGGCTCCGGTAGCTCAACGCCTGGTCACCGACGTCACCACCCTCACACAGCAACTGCTGGCTCAATCGCTGCCGCCCGAGCAACTGGTCAGCATCGTGGTGCGCAACCTCAACAGCCTGGCCGACGTACGCGCCCTCAGCGGTGAGGAGGAGCGCTACAGCCACCTCGACCTGAACGGGTTTGCCGCCAACCTGGCCGCCGCCCACAAAGTGGTCGAACTGATACGCCCGCTGCTGGAAAAGTCCGCCGCCGAACTGCTGCCCAAGGTCGACAGCGCCCTCGCCGCATTTGGCAGCGAACTCGACGCGTTGAAAGTCGACGGCCAGTACCGTCGCTACGACAGCGTCACCGACGGTCAGCGCAAACAGCTCGCTGACAAGGCCAAGGCTCTGGCCGCCGTACTCGATGGAATCGATCCCGCCCTTGGCCTTTCCGGCCTGCAGTGAAGACGACCGCACACATGAGTGATTCAGAACAGTTTGACCTCCAGCGCCGCCGCGTCCTGCTGGGCATGGCCGCCACCGGCGCAGCGATTGCCGGCAGCAGCCTGGCCTGCCCGGCCATGGCAGCCGCCGCGGAACAAGTCACCACCGCGCCGCGCAGCGACAAGACCCAGGACCACCACGACTTCTATGGCCAGCACCAGACCGGCATCGTCACCCCTCGTCCGGCCTGCGGCATGCTGGTGGCCTTCGACGTATTGGCCAGCGACCGCCAGGACCTGGAGCGCCTGTTCCGCACCCTGAACGAACGCATCCATTTCCTGATGACCGGCGGGCCGGTGCCCCAGGTCGATCCGAAGTTGCCGCCCACCGATTCCGGGATTCTGGGCCCGGTGGTCACCCCGGATAACCTGACCATCACGGTGTCAGTGGGCGAGTCGCTGTTCGACGAACGCTTCGGCCTCGCCGCCGCCAAGCCCAAGCGCCTGATGCGTATGGTCGGGTTCCCCAACGATGCGCTGGAGCCGGCGCAGTGCCACGGCGATCTGAGCCTGCAGTTCAGCTCGAACACCCCGGACACCAACATCCACGCGCTGCGCGACATCGTGAAAAACCTGCCTGACCTGCTGCTGGTGCGCTGGAAACAGGAAGGCAGCGTGCCGCCCCAGGCCCCTGCCCGCCCCGGCGAACCGGCACAGAGCGCACGTAACTTCCTGGGGTTCCGCGACGGCTCGGCCAACCCGAACTCCAACGACGACAAAGCAATGAACCAGGTGGTGTGGGTACAACCAGGCGGCGACGAACCCAGCTGGGCGGCTCATGGCAGTTATCAGGCGGTGCGTATCATCCGCAACTTCGTCGAGCGCTGGGACCGCACGCCCCTGCAGGAACAGGAAAGCATCATCGGCCGCGTCAAAACCACCGGCGCGCCTATGGACGGCGAAAAAGAAAGCCAGGTGCCCGACTACAGCAAGGACCCCGAAGGCAAGTTGACCAAGCTCGATGCCCACATCCGCCTGGCCAACCCACGCACCCCGCAGACCCAGGCCAACCTGATCCTGCGTCGGCCGTTCAACTACTCCAACGGCGTCAACAAAAACGGTCAGTTGGACATGGGGCTGTTGTTCATCTGCTACCAGGCTGACCTGGAGAAAGGCTTCATCACCGTGCAGACCCGGCTCAACGGCGAGCCCCTGGAGGAATACCTCAAGCCGGTCGGCGGCGGGTACTTCTTTACCTTGCCGGGAGTCACGGGCCCCCAGGATTTCATCGGGCGCACGCTGCTCGCTGCCACGCACCCTCAAACCACTGCCAACACCTAAAATAAACCCGAGCGGAAACGTCCCATGAAAAAGTCGACTATCGCGTTGTCGTTGTTAATGACCCTTTCACCGCTGGCAGCCTTTGCCGCTACCGCGCCGCTGGACCTGGTAGGCCCGGTGTCGGACTACAAGATCTACGTCACCGAAGAAATCGGTGAGCTGGTGACCCAGACCCAAGCCTTCACGGCGGCAATCAACAAGGGCGACCTGGCCACCGCCAGGAAACTCTACGCGCCGACCCGCGTGCACTACGAGTCCATCGAGCCGATCGCCGAGCTGTTCAGCGACCTCGACGCCTCCATCGACTCGCGCGTCGACGACCACGAAAAAGGCGTGACCGCCGAAGATTTCACCGGTTTCCACCGCATCGAATACGCACTTTTTTCGCAGAACTCGACCCAAGGCCTGGAGGCACTGACCGCCAAGCTCAACACCGACGTCAACGACCTCAAGACCCGCGTCGATGGCCTGACCTTCCCGCCGGAAAAAGTCGTAGGCGGCGCGGCGGCACTGCTCGAAGAAGTCGCCGCCACCAAGATTTCCGGCGAAGAAGATCGCTACAGCCACACCGACCTGTATGACTTCCAGGGCAACATTGACGGTGCGAAGAAAATCGTCGACCTGTTCCGCAGCCAGATCGAAAAACAGGACAAGGCGTTCCTGGCCAAGGTCGACAAAAACTTTGCCAGCGTCGATAAGATCCTGGCCAAGTACAAGACCCCCGATGGCGGTTTCCAGACCTACGACAAGGTCAAGGAAAACGACCGAAAAGCGCTGGTGGGGCCGGTCAACACCCTGGCCGAAGACCTGTCCATGCTGCGGGGCAAGCTGGGCTTGAACTGACAGCCTCACTCGGCAGCGTTCGATCCAGGAACCTGGCTAGGAACAGCGCCAGTGGCCACCAACAGATAGCAGCACATTTTCTGCTCCACTGCTATCAGGTGGGGCATCGCCTTCCCCAAGGCGGTACTGGTTGTAGCCAGCGCGGTCGGCAGTTTCGCCAGCCCTCTGGATGCGGCGGTGAGCAGGCGCGGATAGCCATCCAGCGGATTGAACACCGCGTTGAAAAACGCCGTCGATTGCTTGGAAAAATCAAACGCGGCATCGCTGAATCGCACCTTCGGCTCGGTCCAGGACCAGGCCACCTTCGGCGTCATCGGTGCAACGCGCGCGCCCAGCCTGCCCAGGGTGGGGCGCGCCGTATTTTTCGCCAGCACCCGCGCCGAGCGTATCAGCGCGCGTGCCTGGCCACCGGCGCCAATCGCCACGCCTGCCACGTCCAATGCCAGGCTCTGCATGCCTTTGGCAAAATTACCGTCGCTGAACTCTTGGTACGCGCCCACGAACGGTACCAGGGATACCAGCAGGTTGACGTCCCGCGCGTGGGCCTGGCGATTTTTTTCCAGGCTTAGTTGGCCTTTGGCGCGCGTGAGCATATCGTCGGCGGTTTCATAGAAGTTGTGCTCAGCGATCTCACAGGCAATGAACTCAACCCGCTCGGACTGGTAACTGTCGGGGACGAAGGTGGGCGGCGTCACATCGTCCGGCAGCACAGCTGCGGGCAGCCGCCTTCCGAGTCGATCAATAATGATGTCGGCGGAGGTGGTCTGCGGGTCCGGCGCGGCGCCACTGGCATACGCGTTGAAATCCAGCGGCACCTCATGCCCGCGACGGATGTAGTTCTGGGCCTGCAATTTATATTGCGCGATATGGCTTTTATCCAGAATCACGCGGTCCAGGGCCAAGGTTACTTGCGGGTCGTCATGCTTGACGATGCTGCCGCTGTACAACACCTCGTAGTACGTCACCGCTGCGTCATGCAGCACACGCATCAGTGCGCCCTGATGTCCAGTGACGGCCGCCCGGTCTTCGCGCTCTTCATTTACCTGCGGCTTTCCGGTTTTTTTGCGCAACGTGAACAGGTCCACTTCGCCCAGCTCCAGCCGCTGGCGGTCGGCCAGCGGCAGCCCGGCGAACATCAGTTTGAGCTTGGTGACAAAGCCACGCTGCTGAAAGTTGTGATAGGTGTCGATGTCTTTTTTCAGCATGTCATCCATTACCGGCAAGCGCCGGATCAGGCTGTCAAGCCTCTCGCGCGCCGCAACGGGAAGCGTAGCCTCGTTATGGAATTGAAAGGGTGTAGTGGAAGGCTTGCGCATCTCTTGCGTGGGGATATCGCGCGTCAGGATCCACTTGCCAGGCACCAGGTCACCGGTCATATAGGCCTCGATCAGCGAGCGTGTGCGCGGTTCGGACAGACGCATGTTTCTGCGCTCGCCGGCATCGGCAATAAAGACCGTCATCGCCTCCAACTGACTGGTGCTGGTGTCGGGGAAGACCTTCAGCAGTTCCCGCACGGCGAGCGCCCGACGCGTCGGCAACGGTGTACTGGCGATCCTGAACGAGCGTGCCGCGTGCCGACGTTGCCGACCGAACAGCTCCGACGCCTTTTTAATCTCCTGCTCCGAGTGTTCGCCCTGGGGCCTTTCGGGGATCACTCCATTGAGTACCGCCCAGTCCAGCAGCACGCTGAGGCCCCGCCCCTGCATCAGCGTGCGTTGCTCATCGGACAGCGGTGTGAGCGTTGTCAGCGCGCTGACCTGCTGTTCATCCATCGCCCTGGATGTGCCCGGCGCCACCGCTTCGGCCATGGCGCAACCCAAGCGCAATTCCATCCAGGCAGGTGTGCCGATTCTGATCGCGTCAGGCACCTCACGCACCAGGAATTCGGGGGCGCTACGCGCCAGCCCCACGTGAGCCACCAGCACCGCAACCTTGGGATCAAGATGTTTGATGTCGCGCAGGTACGCTTCCAGATCGCTGCGCACTTCATTCAGGGTGCGCCCGGCGTTGGCGGGCTGGTAGAGCGCGTAACCGGCGACTGTGCCAGCAGGCCCCTGCAGCGCGGCCGCCAGTTGCGCGCCGAACGCCATGGCGTCAGGACTTTTAGCGAGGTTGTCCAGATGGAGCTCGGTGTTGTGACGCAGCGTCTCGGGCGTGTGCGTGGCCAGCGTCGTGAGAGGTTGGTCTGCGGGCTCGCCGGGCGCGCCGGGGATCAGGGCCGCGTAGTCTCCCAGGGCCGGCGCCGGCGGCAATGCCGTGCGCAACCATTGAATGGCATGGCGCGTCTGCGCGACTGTGCCTGGAGTGCCGAGCCCCTTGAGTTGCAACAATTGGGCGACGTTGTGTCTCGGATGCTCCCCTATGCCTTGGGCTGACGCCGGCGATACCTGGATCGCCAGCGTTGACCAGTCGCAGCGGCTGTTCTCCGACAAGCCCTGCACCTGTTGCTCCAGCAGGGTTGCCAGGTAGGCGCGTTCATCCAGGTCACTGACCAGCTGTTTGACCGCCAGGACCGCTGCGGGCACGTGCGGCGATAACGTCAGGCCGTCCTTGAGCACGCGTGCCGTGAGCGCCTGCGCATTCTCGGCGGGATTGAGCCCGTAGGCCTGTAAAACCACGTGCAGCGGTACGCGCAGTTCACCGGACGCGAGATGGGGCAGGCCCTGGTCTGCCGGGTCGAGAAGATCACGCATCGCCCGCAGATGGCGGGAGGCCTGCCACCAACCGCTGTCGTCGGTGGTGCTGAACGTTGCCCGCGTGCGTGCGCCCTCATGGGTGGTAAAGCCCTCAACGCCATGCCTGCGCAACGTCAGCGTCTCGGTTGGCAGCCCTTTGTTCAAGAACCATTGCTGAGTCTGCGGCTGGTCGAGCAACCGGCGATAGATCGTCAACAGGCCCGCCACGCTGCTGCTTTCGGGAATGGTCAGGCTGGTCTGGCCGCTGCTCAGGGCCGTCGCCAGCCGCGCCGCCAGGTCGGCATCACCGGCGCGGGTATCGGTGTGTTCGCCTGACGATACCGGCAGGGTCCAGGCAGGCCCGGGAATCGCCGGCGGTTCGGCGGCGGTCGAGCGCCGCGAACGAAAATGTACGGGTGCCGTCGGCACCGGCACAGGTGAAGCGGGAATAAAAGGAATGTCTGTCAGGCGGGAGTGGTTGGATATCGGTAGCACGCAGTCGTCCTCTTTCTGGCTGATTCCATGAAGGGAAAAGCCGTGCCTCCTTGAACGGTCGGGAGGCACTGTAGAGAGACGACAGACAGAGCGACTGTAAGGCGGGTCTTAAACACCCGCTGATTTCGACAGCGAAGCAGCCGGGATTTAGAGAATCCGGTACAGCAACCGCTCGATCCGCACCCGGCTGACTCGGCGCAGAAATTTGCCGACCGCCTCGGGGTAGTCCGGCAGTGTCTGCAACTGCTGGTAACCCTCGATCCGCGTGGTGTGCTCGAAGATCTGCGCCAGCTCGGACGCACGCGGCGCCAGCCACTGGCCTTGAGGATCGTCGATCAGCAAGGCGTTCTCCAGGTCGAGGCGGAATGCGCGGGGGTTGAGGTTGTTGCCGGTGAGCAAGGTGTAGCGCTCATCGACCCACATGCCCTTGAGGTGGTAAGTGTTGTCGCCATCGTGCCACAAGTGCAGGTTCAGTTGGCCGCTGTCGATCATCGGCTGATGACGCTTGGCGAAGCGGCGCAGGCTGATTTCGTACAGATAAGGCAACGCAGCGATCACCTTGAACGGCTCGCTGGGCGGGATGTAGAAGTCGTTGGCGGTCTTGTCGCCGACAATGATGTCGATCTTCACGCCACGGGCCAGAGCGCGGTTGATTTCGCGGGTCACCGGCAGCGGCAGATTGAAATAGGGCGTGCAGATGGTCAGTTGCCGTTGGGCGCCGGCGATCAGTTCCAGGATCACCCGGCTCAACGGGTTGTTCTTGCCCACGCCCAGCAGCGGGCTGACCGACAACTGCCCATTGGATAGCTGCCCCGCCGTGGTGTCATAGGCTGCGTGTTTGAGGCGACTGCGCAGGTCGCCGATGTCGTTGCGCAGGCTGCGGGTCGTCGGCGGGTTCGGCAGGTCGAGGCGATGCACCGCCTTGGACGCCACCAGCCCGTGTTCCACCAGGTGCTGCATGGAGTCGGCCAGCGGCTTGCTGTGGATCAGGTGGTAACGGTCAAACCGGTACTTATCGAATTTGTGCAGGTAGACGTTGTTCAGGCTGGCACCGCTGTACAGCACCGTGTCATCGATCACAAAGCCCTTGAGGTGCAGCACGCCGAATAGCTCACGGGTTTGCACCGGCACGCCATATACCGGCACTTCACTGTCGTGGGCCTGCGTCATGGCCTGGTACCAGGCGCTGTTGCCCGGCTGCTTGCCGGCGCCGATCAGCCCGCGCTGGGCGCGCAGCCAATCGACCACCACCACGACCTCCAGCTCCGGCCGTGCGGCTTTGGCGGCATGCAAGGCGTCGTAGATCTCCTGCCCCGCTTCGTCGTGCTGCAAGTACAACGCAACGATGTAAATACGCCGCGTCGCCTGGGCAATGTTCTCCAGCAGGCATCGGCGAAATTCGGCAGCGCCGGACAGCACGTCAATCGCGTCGGGCGTGAGTGGGAAACCGCGCAGTTTGGGCAACAGGGAGCGTTTGAAGAACGACGGCATAAGGCTCGCAAAGGGTCGAATCCGAAGAGGCCCCGAGCTTACACCATGACGATGCTCAGGTCTCGCTGTCCCAGATGGAAAAAACAATTGACCAAGAAGAACGATCGTTCTACTGTTCGCGGCATGAATGAAATCAATAGCAGTGAAACCCGCGACATTATTCTCGACGTCACCGAGAAGTTGATCTATCGCCACGGCATCGCCGCCACCGGTATGGATTTCCTGGTGAAAACCGCCGGTGTCTCGCGAAAAAGTATCTATCGCTACTTTGCCAACAAGGACGAACTGGTGATGGCCGCGCTGCAACGCCGCGACGCGCGGTGGCTGCAGTGGCTGCGCACGGAAGTGGAACGCCGGCCCGACAGTGGCGAGCGCCTGCTCGCCGTGTTCAGCGCGCTCAAGGCCTGGTTCGGCTCGGCCGACTTTCGCGGCTGCGCCTTTATTAATACCAGCGGCGAAACCGGCGACCCGCAAAACCCGGTCCGCCTGCTGGCCAAGGCCCACAAACAGAAACTGTTCGAGTACTTGCTTGAACTGTCTAAAGCACATGGCACCCCCGACCCCGAGCGGCAGGCCGCGCACCTGCTGATCCTGATCGATGGCGCCATTACCGTTGCCCTGGTGATGGGCGATTCAACAGCGGCCGATAATGCGCAATGCATGGCCCGAACGTTATTGGGACTGTGAACCCGCAGGCTGAGCAACTTTCGTTAAAACTAATGTAGAAGGAGTCGCAGCATGTCATCCATTGAACAACCGCGTCCGCCCCTGCCGCCGTTTACCCGCGAGTCGGCGATCGAAAAAGTGCGCCTGGCCGAAGACGGCTGGAACTCACGGGATCCGCAGCGTGTATCCCTGGCCTACACCCTCGATACCCAGTGGCGCAACCGCGCCGAATTTGCCCACAACCGCGAAGAAGCCAAGGGCTTTCTGACGCGCAAATGGGCCAAGGAACTGGAGTATCGCCTGATCAAGGAATTGTGGGCGTTTACCGATAATCGCATCGCCGTGCGTTATGCCTATGAATGGCATGACGACTCCGGCAACTGGTTCCGCTCCTACGGCAACGAGAACTGGGAGTTCGACGAGCACGGCCTGATGGCCAATCGATTTGCGTGCATCAACGACATGCCGATCAAGGAAAGTGACCGCAAGTTCCACTGGCCGCTGGGCCGTCGGCCGGACGATCATCCGGGCTTGTCGGCGCTGGGCCTGTAAGCCCGCCCCGCGCAAACAGGTGGGAGCGGGCCTGGCCCGCTCCCACGTGTGGGTGGCTCATCCTTGTCAGTCCTGATTCAAACCCACCCGGTACAACACGCCGTCATCCTCATCGGTCAGTACATACAGGTAGCCATCCGGCCCTTGTCGCACATCACGGATTCGCGCCTTCAGGCCGCCGAGCAGGCGCTCCTCGTGTACCACCTTATCGCCCTCGAATTGCAAGCGAATCAACGCCTGGCTCGCCAGGGCGCCGATAAATACGTTGTGCTGCCAAGGCTTGAAGCGATCAGCGTCATAAAACGCCATGCCGCTGATACCCGGTGATTGTTCCCACACATGGTGCGGCGCCACCGTGCCCTCCACGGTCTTGCCCTTTGCCTCAGGAATCGGCGTCAGCGAATAGTTGATACCGTGGGTCGCCAGCGGCCAGCCATAGTTCTTGCCGCGCTCGATGATATTGATTTCATCGCCGCCCCGTGGACCATGTTCGTTTTCCCACAGCGTACCGCTCCATGGGTTCAATGCCAGACCTTGCGGGTTGCGCTGACCATAGGACCAGATCTCGGGGCGTACGCCTTCCTGACCCACGAAGGGGTTGTCATCCGGCACGCGTCCGTCGGGGTAGATACGCACGATTTTGCCCTGCAGTTTGTCCAGGTCCTGGGCGGTAGGCCTGTCATTATTCTCGCCGAGGGTCACGAACAGGTAACCGTCACGATCGAACGCCAGGCGCGAGCCGAAATGATTGCCGGTGGAAAGCTTGGGCTCCTGGCGCAGGATCACGGTGAAATCGGTCAGGCCACTGAGATCGGCCGCCAGGCGCCCGCGCCCCACTGCGGTGCCCGCCTTGCCGCCCTTGCCGCCGCCCTCGGCGTAAGACAGATACACCAGGCGGTCGTGTTTGAAGTCCGGTGACAACACCACATCCAACAACCCGCCCTGCCCTTTGGCCCACACTTGCGGCACGCCGCTCAAGGGCGCCGACAGCTTGCCATCGGCACTGACGACGCGCAGGTGGCCTGGGCGCTCGGTGACCAGAAAGCCTTGGCTGTCGGGCAGGAACGCCACTGCCCACGGATGATCCAGGCCTCTGGCGATCGGCGTGGCGGTGATGCTGCCTTGCTCGCTGGGGAACTGTTGCGGATCGGCGGCCTGCACCGCCGCCAACGGCATCAGGGATGTGGCGCACAACGCGGCCAGCAGGGTTTTGCGTAGCAACATAAGACGAGTCCTTACCGGCGATTGCCGTTGGCATCATAAGTGGGGGCTTTGGGTTCGGTGGCCGGGCGAGTGGGCGCGGCCTGGCGCTGGGGGTAGCGATTGCCGATGCCGCCGTTTTCCAGGGTCGGTGTGCGTTGCGTCGGCACGCTCTGGATACCGCGGGTAACCGGCGCATTGGGCTGGGTGCCCTGCATGCTGTTGGGGTTGGCACGGTGAATCGGCCCGGTGTTGGCATCGCTGCGGCCAGGCAGGTTTTGGGCGTGGGCCAATGGCATCAGCGCCAGGCCCAAAACCAGCGTTGCAACGTGACGCATGCACCTGTTCATGAGCAAACCTCTTCGAGACGAGTCGTTCGTGCTTTCGATAGCACGCTACGCCCTGGGTTCGCCTTTGGTAATTAAATTGTTTCCGCAGAGGTGTAACACGATCTGTCCGCATATCCGCCCGGCGAAACTTTTCGCGCCGCCATCGAGTCACCCGAACACAGTTTCTTCTCAAGGAATCGCACACATGCCAAGGGCAATCTGGAAAGGCGCCATCAGTTTCGGCCTGGTTCATATCCCCGTCTCACTGGTCTCGGCTACCTCCCACCAAGGCGTCGACTTCGACTGGCTGGACAAGCGCAGCATGGACCCGGTGGGTTACAAGCGCATCAACAAGACCACCGGCAAAGAAGTGACCAAGGAGAACATCGTCAAGGGCGTGGCTTACGAAAAGGGTCGTTACGTGGTGCTCAGCGAGGATGAAATCCGCTCGGCCCACCCCAAGTCGACGCAGACCATCGAGATCATCGCATTTGTCGCCAGTGACCAGATCCCGTTGCAGAACATCGACACACCGTACTTTCTGGCCCCCGACAAACGCGGCGGCAAGGTGTACGCACTGTTGCGCGAAACCCTGAAAAAAACCGGCAAGGTGGCCCTGGCCAATGTGGTGCTGCACACCAAGCAGCACTTGGCGGCGCTGATGCCGCTGGAGTCGGCGCTGGTGCTGGTACTGCTGCGCTGGCCCGCCGAAGTGCGCGGGCTGGTTGAGCTGGAGCTGGGCAGCGACGTCACCAAGCCCAGCCTGGCCAAAGGTGAACTGGACATGGCCAAACGCTTGGTGGAAGACATGACAGCCGAGTGGCAACCCGAGGAGTACCGCGACAGCTTCCAGGAAAAAATCATGGCGCTGGTGGAGAAGAAAGCCAAGGCCGGCAAGATCGAAGACGTGGAGTCCCAGGAAGGCGAAGAGGAGCGCAAGTCGGCCGATGTGATCGATCTGACCGAACTGCTCAAGCGCAGCCTGGCCGGCAAGCCGTCGGCGAAGAAACCGGCGGCGAAGAAATCCTCGAAAAAAGCCTCTTGAACCTGCCATCGCCAGGAGATCCATATGGCAAAGCCGTTGAGTGAGTACAACCGCAAACGCGACTTCCAGATCACTGCCGAACCGTCGGGCACCGAGTCAGCCGCCAAGAAACGCAAGGCGTCAGCGCTGTCGTTTGTGATCCAGAAACATGACGCCCGCCACCTCCACTATGATTTTCGCCTGGAGCTGGACGGCGTTCTCAAGAGCTGGGCCGTCCCCAAGGGCCCCAGCCTGGATCCGAGCCAGAAGCGCCTGGCGGTGCACGTCGAAGATCATCCTCTGAGCTATGGCGACTTCGAAGGCAGCATCCCCGCCGGCCAGTACGGCGCCGGGGACGTCATCGTGTGGGACCGCGGTGTCTGGCAACCCCACGACGACCCGCAACAGGCGTACGCGGGCGGCAAGCTCAAATTCACCCTGGTCGGGGAAAAACTCAGCGGCGATTGGACGCTGGTGCGTACTCGCCTCAAGGGCAGCGGCGACAAGGAACAATGGTTGCTGATCAAGGAAAAAGACCCCCAGGCGCGCCCGGCCACGGAGTACGACATTGTGCAGGCCGAACCTGACAGCGTACTCAGCACCGCCTCGATCAAACCGCCGGCGAGCGCGAAACCCAAATCCAAATCGCCCGCCAAACCCAAGGCTGGGGCGAAAAAAACGACCGCCACCCATCCCATCCCCGATCAATTCACACCTCAGTTGGCCACCCTGGTTGAGCGCGCGCCCGAAGGCGATTGGCAGTACGAAATCAAGTTCGATGGCTATCGTATCCTGGCGCGTATCCGCGATGGCGAGGTACGCCTGTTTACACGCAACGGGCATGACTGGACCGAACGGTTACCGCGCCAGGCCAAGGCGCTTCAGGCGCTCAAGCTCAAGGACAGCTGGCTCGACGGTGAAGTCGTCAGCCTCAACAGCGATGGGCTGCCGGATTTCCAGGCCCTGCAGAACGCCTTTGATATCGGCCGAAGCCTGGACATTATCTATTACCTGTTCGATGCGCCATTCCTGGACGGCCAGGATCAACGCGAGGCCCCGGTAGAACAAAGGCGCGCCGCGCTCAAGGCTGCGCTGGCCGGTAGCCGAAGCAAATTGCTGCGTTTTTCCGACGCCTTCGCCGCCAACCACCGGGATATTTTCGAAAGCGCCTGCGACCTGTCGCTGGAGGGGGTCATCGGCAAACGCCTGGGCAGCCCCTACGTGTCGCGACGCAGCAACGACTGGGTCAAGCTCAAATGCCGTTTGCGCCAGGAGTTTGTGATTGTCGGCTATACCCGGCCCCAAGGTTCGCGCAGCGGCTTCGGTGCGCTGTTGCTGGCGGTCAATGACGATACCGGGCTGGTGTATGCCGGGCGTGTCGGCACCGGCTTCGACCAGGCCGCATTGAAAAACATCTACGCGCAGTTAAAAACACTGGAGCGCGACAGTTCACCACTGCGCAAGCCTTTGACCAGCGCCCAGGCCCGTGGCGTGCACTGGGTGGAACCGAGCCTCGTCGGTGAAGTGCAGTTTGCCGAATGGACCCGTGAGGGTGTGGTACGCCAGGCAGCGTTTGTTGGAATGCGCACCGACAAACCGGCCGCTCAGATCGTGCACGAAGTGCCGCGCAAGGCCCAGTCTTCGACTGCGCCAAGCGCCGACCACGGGGTGAAGATCAGTCACCCCGACCGCGTGATAGACCCGCAAAGCGGCACGCAGAAACAGCAACTGGCGCAGTTCTACAGCAGCATCAGCCAGTGGCTGATGCCGTTCCTGCATCAGCGCCCGGTGTCACTGCTGCGCGCCCCGGAAGGTATCGAAGGCGAGCAGTTCTTTCAAAAGCACTCCGAGCGCTTGGCGATTCCGCATATCAAACAGCTGGACCCGGCGCTGGACCCCGGTCACGCGCGGCTGATGGAAATCGACACGGTTCAGGCCCTGATCGGTGCCGTACAGATGGGCACCATCGAACTGCATACGTGGGGCGCGACGTGGGACAAAATCGAAACCCCGGACCTGTTCGTGCTTGACCTCGACCCGGACCCGGCGTTGCCATGGAAAGCCATGCTGGAAGCGGCTCAACTGACGTTATCGGTGCTGGATGAGCTGGGGCTCGAGGCCTTCGTCAAGACCAGCGGCGGCAAGGGCCTGCACCTGGTGGTGCCGCTGGCGCGACGCGACGGTTGGGATACGGTCAAGGCGTTCGCCAAGGCCGTGGCGCAGTTCATGACCCAGCAATTGCCCGAGCGATTCACTGCCACTTCCGGGCCGAAGAACCGTGTGGGCAAGATATTTATCGATTATCTGCGCAACGCCCGCGGGGCCAGCACCGTGGCGGCCTACTCCGTGCGTGCGCGGCCAGGGCTGCCGGTGTCGGTGCCCGTCAGTCGCCAGGAGCTGAAAAGTCTGCGCGGGGCACAGCAATGGACCGTCGCCAATCTGTTGCAACGCCTGCAGGGATTGAAGGCCGATCCATGGCAAGGCTATGCCAACCGACAGAAGATCACCCGCAAGATGTGGGACAAGCTAGGCGCCCGCCCACCGCAGTGAGGGGCGCCGCCGGGCGGGTCAGATCCATATGAAAATCAGCGCGAGCGCGGCGAAGATGGCCCATTTTTCCAAGTAATAACGCGTGCGGTTGCGCTTCTTCAGTTCTTTGCCGCGCAGTCGAATCTTGTACAGCCGCGCAAAGGCGCGGTTCAACCCGCCGGTCTTGTCGCCCGCGTCATTGGGCGAGCCGGCGGCAGACATGACGGTGCGGCTGAACCAGCGGTTGAACGCGGCCGCCCAGCGATACTTCATCGGCCGCTCGATATCGCAGAACAGGATGATACGGTTGTGCGCCGTGGTGTTTTCGGCGTAGTGGATGTAAGTCTCGTCGAACATGACCGGCTCGCCATCGCGCCAATAGTAGGTTTCGCCGTCCACATTGATGTAGCAACCTGGGTCGTTGGGGGTGTCCAGACCCAGGTGATAGCGGTAGGAACCGGCATACGGATCACGATGACGCACCAGCTTGGCGCCCGGCGGCAGCTCGGCGAACATCGCCGCCTTGATCGAGCCGATGCCTTGCACCAGCTCGGTGGTGCGCGGGCACAACTTCATGGCCGAAGGGTGGCTGTCGCCGTACCACTTGAGGTAGAAACGCTTCCAGCCGGACTTGAAGAACGAGTTGAAACCCACGTCATCGTGCTGCTCGGAGCGCTTGATTTCACCGGCGCGCAGCAGGTTCTGGGCCTCCTCGCGGATTTCCCGCCAGTGTTCCTGCAAGGGGCTCAGGTCGGGAAAATCGCCGGGCGCGAGATAAGGCCGACTGGGTAATTTGGAGAACAGATAAAGAAAACAGTTGATTGGCGCCAGGAAGGTCGAGTGATCGCTGAGCTGGCGACCCAGCTTGTGTCGCACACGGCCACGCAGGTGTACATACGCGATGGAGGCAACGTAAAGAGCAACAATGATGAGTTTCAAGGGATTTCGTCACACGTCAGAAGAGAACAGGCTGCTCCTGCGTGCCCACGACGGCCGAGGATTAAATAGCAGCACCTGAAATCACAATTCACATAGTCGGCACGAGCGGATGGCTGAGCAACCGGTTCGTGACCATTGGCCGTTATTTAGCCACATTTTGTAACCAAAGGTTAACTAAGAAATGTGAAAAGCTGTCAACTGGCGGTGTTGCAAGTGCGGGCTTGCCATAGGACAAGCCCTTGCGGGAGGGGCGTTACAGCGGCAGCTCGTCGTCCTTGCGCTCACGGCGGGCGAACCGGCCGTCATCAACTTGCGCATACGGCACGGCTGACCGATGAGACTGCATGAAGTGGCGAATCAGTGCGATCAGCAAGCCCAGTACCAGGCCGCCGACCAAACTCAACGCGATGACCAGGCCCTTCTTAGGCTTGATCGGAGACAGAGGCTCCTGGGCACGGCGGTCGACGGTCACCAGCTTGAGATTGCTCATGTCGATGTTCAGGTTGCGCAAGCGGGCAACCTCGGCGCGCAGCGGTTCGACGTCCTGCAGAAAGATGTCCTCATTCCCACGCTTGCGCAGCACCTCGACCTCACGGTTTGTCTCCAGCATCTGAAGTTCTTTGCCGATCTCGGCGATGCGGGGGTTGGTGAAGTCATCGCTGGTGCGTTGCTGCAAGGCCACACGCTCTGCCTCAAGGGCTTCGGTGCCAAGGAAATACAGCGGAATCTTCTGGTTGTTGACCTCGGTGCGCATGACCTGGCCGGAACCACTTCGACCGGCATCAGCCATGGAAGAAGGCGTGGTCGGCGTCCGGATACCCATGGACTTGGCGATCGCGATCGCTTCCGCCAGTTCGGCCAGGCGGTTGGTGCGCTCCATTTTCATCTGCAGACGCAAGGCGCTGAGCTCATCCTGCAACTGCGCGCGCTTGAGTCGATCGGCCTCCAGCAGCTTGGCGATCTTGGACTCTTTATCGGTTTCGTAATTGGCGCGCGCGGCGTCGATCTTACCCTTGAGCTCATTGAGACGGTTGTTGACGATCACCTTGAGGTCAGCGCCCACCTGCTCGCGCTCGGCGGCGATGGCATAGTCGACGAAACCATTGAGGATCGCCACGCCGTCGATATCCGCCGGGTACTGAAGCTCCAGACGGATATAGGTGCTCAGCGAATCGGACTTTTTCGGGTCCGGCAGGATCAGGTTGACTGAGTTACGGTTGAAGTCTTCGAAACTCTGCTCAAGGCTCTGGCCCGGTTTCTGGAACGCGGCAAACAATTGTTCATGGGATTTGAAAAACCCCAGCCGTGCGTCATAGGAATCCAGCTGAGCGCCAACCTTCGACAGCGCATCGGCTGGGGGCAGCTTGTAGACTTCGGAACGGTTCAGTGCGTCCAGTTCGTTGATCGCCGCCGGGCGCAACACACTGCTGACTTCATAGGTCTTCGGCGCCAGGAACGCATAGCCCGCTCCCAGTACGCCCGCAAGAATCGTACAACCTACTACCAGCTTTTTTTGCCGCCAAATCGAGTGAAACAGTTCAAACAGGTCAATTTCGTCTGACGAGGAAGACGTGTTAAGCGGGGAAGTTCGATTCAAAATGCAAGCCACCTTAAAATTGACACTAAAAAGCCATCTCGAAGACTCGGCCAACTCGCCGAAACACAGGGACAACGCCCTGAATCCCGCCGAACGGGCCCACCAATGGCGATCTGACCACTCAGTCCGAGGAAAAATCCCACGCAGTTTGATTTCATTTCTGTTTCAGTTAAGCGAGCCATCTTTCAGAATAAACAGACGACTGCCTTATTGTTGTCACAAGAATAGTCAAAAGATCGTTAAATAGCTGCTACTGCAAGGAAATTTCTTTCGGCGTGGCTTGCGTCGAGAATCATCCTACAGACTCTCACCACTACACTTGCCAGGCATTTATTAAAAAACCCCTGTTGATGACACTCACTGCACCAAAAAGGACTTGATATGCATCCTGATCCAGACCCGGACTTTCTTGCGCTGCAAGGCGCGTGGGAGCAAACCTCCCTTGGGGACAATGGCGTACTCAACCCTGCGGATGCCCACACTGCGCCCGGTGCGATCACGACCATCAGCGGGGATTGCTTCGAAGTGAAAACCCTCGCCGGCGATGTTTTGCTGGCCGGCCGGTTCAGCCTGAACAGCCTCACCCAGCCCAAGAGCATTACCTGGGTTGACGCCATCGGCGACGACGCCGGTAAGGCGTTACCGGCCAGCTACCGCTTGGAGGGCGATGAATTCGTATTTATAGCCGCCGACGAAAACATGCCCCGCCCGACCGTGTTCAAGACCGGCCCAGGCCAGACCATGCGCACCTTCGTACGGCGACGCTGACGCGGCAGCCACGAAACTAAAGGCAGGGGCCGCGGGTCATTAACGCAATGCGCGCTCAACCGTTGAACGCCTCCTCCCGCAGACCTTGCCGTGGCCAACCCTTCCGACTTGCGCAATACCCTGAGCCTGGACAGCCTGAATTTCTTTCTGGCGGACGTACGCGACGGCCTGGGCCCGTACCTGGCGATCTACCTGCTGGCGGTGCACAAGTGGGACCCGGCCAGCATTGGCGTAGTCATGACCCTCGCCGGGATCGCCGCCCTGCTCACCCAGGGCCCGGCAGGCGCGCTGATCGATCGCACCCGCAGCAAGCGGGCGGTGATCGCGGTGGCAGCGCTGCTGGTGACCGGCAGTTGCCTGATGCTGCCCTTCGTCAGTTCGTTCAGCCTGGTGGCCCTGACCCAGGCCGCCAGCGCAGTCGCGGCCTCGGTGTTTGCGCCGGCGATCTCGGCGATTTCCCTGGGGATCACGGGGCCGCGCGCATTTACCCGGCGCACGGGGCGCAATGAAACCTTCAATCACGCCGGCAATGCCGTGGCCGCGCTGCTGGCCGGTGGCCTGGCCTACCTGTTCGGGCCCGTGGTGGTGTTCTACCTGATGGCGTTCATGGCGGTGGCCAGCATCGTCGCGGTCAGCTGCGTCTCGGCTACCGCCATCGATCACGAAGTCGCCCGTGGCTTTGATCCGGCCCATCACAGTGACCACGAACAGCCGTCCGGCATCAGCGTGTTGCTGGCGAACCGGCCGCTGCTGCTGTTCGCCGTGTGCTGCGCCCTCTTCCATCTGGCCAATGCGGCGATGCTGCCTCTGGTCAGCCAGAAGCTGTCGCAGATCAACCTGCACATGGCTACACCGTTGACGTCGGCATGCATCGTGGCCGCGCAGTTGGTCATGGTGCCGATGGCCTGGCTGGTGGGCAGCAAAGCCGATGTATGGGGGCGTAAACCGTTATTGCTGATGGGTTTCCTGATCCTGCCGCTGCGCGGTGTGTTGTACACGTTGTCCAACGACCCTTATTGGCTGGTGGCGGTGCAGATGCTCGACGGCGTCGGCGCGGGAATCTTCGGCGCGTTGTTCCCGGTGATCGTCAAGGACCTCACCCAAGGGACCGGGCGCTTTAACGTGAGCCTTGGCGCATTGTCCACGGTATTCGGCCTGGGCGCGGCATTGAGCAACAGCCTGGCGGGCTTCGTCGTACAGCAAGCCGGCTACAACGCCGCGTTCCTGACCCTGGCCGGGGTAGCGGCCGCGGCGTTGGCGCTGCTATGGCTGGCAATGCCCGAGACGCTGGAGAAACCATCTGTAGCGCGCCATACAACTGTCGCCTGACATATGCGACAATGCGCGCCAAATTCCAACACACATCCCCCATTTTCTGCTCAGCGACCGGGTTTCGCGCCTTGATGTCGCTGTTGACGCATGCCTGGCGGCACCCGCTGCCACGCGCGCAACCCATTGATAGGTAAAGTAATTGATCTCCACAGCTAACATCACCATGCAGTTCGGCGCCAAGCCGCTTTTCGAGAACGTCTCGGTCAAGTTCGGCGCCGGCAACCGTTATGGTCTGATCGGTGCCAACGGTTGCGGCAAGTCGACCTTCATGAAAATCCTCGGTGGCGATCTCGATCCGTCCGGTGGCCAGGTCATGCTCGAGCCGAACGTGCGCCTGGGTAAATTGCGCCAGGACCAGTTCGCCTACGAAGAATTCACCGTGCTGGACACCGTGATCATGGGCCACGAGGAGCTGTGGAAGGTCAAGGCCGAACGCGACCGCATCTACTCGCTGCCGGAAATGAGCGAAGAAGACGGCATGGCCGTGGCCGAGCTGGAAACCGAATTCGCCGAGATGGACGGCTACACCGCCGAATCCCGCGCCGGTGAACTGCTGCTGGGCCTGGGTATTCCCTTGGAGCAGCACTTCGGCCCGATGAGCGAAGTGTCCCCTGGCTGGAAGCTGCGCGTGCTGCTGGCCCAGGCATTGTTCTCCGATCCTGAAGTGCTGTTGCTCGACGAACCGACCAACCACCTGGACATCAACACCATCCGCTGGCTGGAAAACATCCTGACCCAGCGCTCCAGCCTGATGATCATCATCTCTCACGACCGTCACTTCCTGAACAGCGTATGCACCCACATGGCTGACCTGGACTACGGCGAGCTGCGCCTGTTCCCGGGCAACTACGACGAATACATGACCGTGGCGACCCAGTCCCGCGAGCAACTGCTGTCGGACAACGCCAAGAAGAAAGCGCAGATCTCCGAACTGCAATCGTTCGTCAGCCGCTTTTCGGCCAACGCCTCGAAAGCCAAGCAGGCCACCTCCCGTGCCAAGGCGATCGACAAGATCCAGCTGGCCGAGGTCAAGCCGTCGAGCCGTGTGAGCCCGTTCATTCGTTTCGAACAGAACAAGAAGCTGCATCGCCAGGCGGTCATCGTCGAGCGCATGGCCAAGGGCTTCGACGGCAAGCCGCTGTTCAAGGACTTCAGCTTCCAGATCGAAGCCGGCGAGCGTGTGGCGATCATCGGCCCGAACGGTATCGGCAAGACGACCCTGCTGCGCACCCTGGTCAATGAACTGACGCCGGACGCGGGCAGCATCAAGTGGACCGACGCCGCAGAGCTGGGCTACTACGCCCAGGACCACGCTCACGACTTCGAAGACGATGTCACGCTGTTCGATTGGATGGGCCAGTGGACCCAAGGCGAGCAGATGATCCGTGGCACTCTGGGTCGCATGCTGTTCTCCAACGATGAAATCCAAAAGTCCGTGAAGGTGATCTCCGGTGGCGAGCAAGGCCGCATGCTGTTCGGCAAGCTGATCCTGCAAAAGCCGAACGTGCTGATCATGGACGAACCGACCAACCACTTGGACATGGAATCCATCGAAGCGCTGAACCTGGCGCTGGAGAACTACCCGGGCACGCTGATTTTCGTCAGCCACGACCGTGAGTTCGTATCGTCCCTGGCCACTCGCATCATCGAGTTGAGCGCCAACGGTGTGATCGACTTCAGCGGCACCTATGACGACTACCTGCGCAGCCAGGGTGTGGTGTTTTAAGGGCAGCGATCAGCGGTTAGCGACAAGCGGCAAGATAGAGCCCTGTCCACTGTGACGGGGCTTTTTGCATCTGATTGAGCACTATCATTAATCGTTAGGCTGCTTCCTTTTCCCCCAGGCCCTTGCCATGATGCCCTCACCGCCCGCCAGCGAACGAGTGCCCATGCCCAACGCCGCCCCCTCCTCCCTGTCGATCACCTTGCAGATCGTCTCCATCGTGTTCTACACCTTTATCGCCTTTATCTGCATCGGCCTGCCGATCGCAGTCATCCCGGGCTATGTGCACGAGCAACTGGGTTTCAGCGCAGTGGTCGCCGGGTTGACCATCGGCTCGCAGTACTTGGCGACCTTGCTCAGCCGTCCCATGGCCGGGCGCATGTCGGACAACGTCGGCACCAAGCGCGCGATTGTGATGGGGCTGTCCGGCATTCTGGTCAGTGGCGTGCTGACATTTTTCGCGACGCTGCTGGAAAGCCTGCCCAGCTTGAGCCTGGGCATTCTGATCATCGCACGGCTGTTGCTGGGCGTGGCCCAGGGGCTGATCGGCGTGGGCACCATCAGTTGGTGCATGGGCCAGGTTGGCGTCGAGCATACGGCGCGTTCGATCTCCTGGAACGGCATCGCCTCATATGGCGCCATCGCCATTGGCGCACCGCTGGGCGTGGTGATGGTCGCCGAGTACAGCTACAACAGCTTGGGGTTGGCACTCACGGTGCTGGCGGCGTTGGGCCTGGTGCTGATCCGCAACAAGCCATCGGTGCCGGTGGTACGCGGCGAACGTCTGCCGTTCTGGGCGGTGTTCGGGCGTATCGCCCCGTTCGGCACCAGCTTGTGCCTGGCCTCCATCGGCTACGGCACCCTCACCACCTTTATCACCTTGTACTACCTCAATCGCGGCTGGGTCGGCGCGGCGTATTGCCTGACGGTGTTCGGGGTGTGCTTTATTCTCGCGCGGCTGCTGTTTATCTCAGCCATCAGCCGTTTCGGCGGCTTTCGCGCGGCGATTGCGTGCATGAGCATCGAGACCCTCGGGCTGACCCTGCTGTGGCTGGCGCCCAGCACCGGCGTGGCGCTGATCGGCGCCGGGCTGACCGGGCTGGGCTTGTCGCTGGTGTACCCGGCGCTGGGTGTGGAGGCGATCAAACAAGTGCCCAACAGCAGTCGCGGCGCCGGCTTGAGTGCCTATGCGGTGTTCTTCGACCTGGCCCTGGCGATTGCCGGGCCACTGATGGGCTTTGTCGCGCTGAACCTGGGCTACGGCTGGATCTTCTTCTGCGCGGCGCTGCTGTCGGTGGCGGCGCTGGGCCTGAGCGTGCTGCTCAAGCGGCGCGCTTACTGATCCGCAGTCTGCAAGCCCGCACGGCTGGGCTCGCTGAGGGTATGACTGAAAAACCGCCCGGCCTCGGAAATCAGGTCGCGATGAATGCCTTCACGGTCAACCCCGTCGGCATCGGTGCACACCGCCGGCATGGCCGCCAACTGATCGCTGTCGCACGGGGCCATGAAGACGAAGTGCCCGGCCCCGGCCAGCAATTTGAAATCCGGCGGTTCCGGCAGCTTGCGTGCCAGCGCCGCGGCATTCTTGTCCACCGCCACCAGTTTGTCGCCGTCGCCACTGTAGAGCAGCACCGGCACATGCACGTCCGCCAGGGTATGACGACCGAACATCAGGCTCAGGGGCGCCATCAGCATTAATGCGTGGATGCGAGGGTCGGCCTGGGGCTGCAGATCGTCGCGGTCCACCACCAGCTCGCCCTTGGTGGTGCAGGCGTCGCGGTCTTCGGGGCGCTCCTGGCAATAGCGGCGCAGGCGGTCGAAATCCGGCTTGGCCCCGGCCAGGATCAATGCGGTCTCGCCGCCGGCCGAGTAACCGATCACACCGACCTGGTCGACATCCACGAACGGTGACAGCATCGGGTCGCTCAATGTGGCGGTGATCGCTTCGGAAATCTGAATCGGACGCCCATACAGGTTGCTCACGGTGCCCAGGCGGCTGTGATCCTTATAGTTGTCGCCGGGGTGCAGAACCGCCACCACCACAAAGCCTTTGCGTGCCAGGGACGTCGCCAGGTCATGCAGGGCCAGCGGCGTACCGGTATTGCCGTGGGACAGCATCAGCATCGGGAAACGTCCGATGGCGATTTTGGAGTCTTCGGTAGCGGCGACATGGTACGCACCGACCTGGGTACTGTGCTCCAGACCGGTGGAGGGGTAGAACGCGATGGCCTTCATCGGCTGCAGGTCGAGCGGGTCGAGAAAACTCATGCGATGAAAACCCACGCTCCAATGGGGGTGCGGTGCGGGCGCGGCCTGCACTGAAACCAGGCCGCCGAGCAGGGAAAGAACCATAACAGCACAAAGACGCATCATGGGGATGTCCACCTTTGCTGCGTGAGAACCGACATGTCGAATAAAAGTCCAGGCATTGAACCCACGCTTGCACAAGCCGGGCCACATTTTAATGACAGCGGGCAAACGAAAAAACTCCGTACTCCGATCGCGTTCAGGCGAGCAGAATACAGAGTTTAGGCGCCCGGTTTCGGATTGAAACCGAGGCGAGGCGAAATTTACACAAGCCTTACGCGGCGGCGAACAAATGTTCGTTGATGAGTACGTTGGCGTCGCTCAGGGCTTTGCTGCGCACTTCGTCACCGTAGGCCAGGCCTTCGGCGCGTACGAACTCGATGTCGGTGATGCCAAGGAAGCCCAGTACCAGCCGCAGGTAGCCTTCATGGGCCGCGCCAGAGGTTTGTCCGGCGTGCAGGCCACCGGCCGTGGAGACGATGATGACTTTCTTGTCGCCGCACAGGCCTTCAGGGCCGGCTTCGGTGTAGCGGAAGGTCTGACCGGCCACCGCGATGCGGTCGATCCAGGCCTTGAGCTGGCTCGGGATGGTGAAGTTGTACATCGGCGCGCCGATCACCAGCGCGTCGGCGGCGAGGAATTCAGCCAGCGACGAAGCGCTCAGCTCGGCCTCGTGCTTTTGCGCGGCGTCGCGCAGTTCCTCGGCGGTGCCCAAGGCACCCAGGGTGGCGCCGGAGAAATGGTTGATGCCCTCGCTGGCCAGGTCGCGGTAAGTCACCTGCACGCCTGGCTCGGCGGCTTGCCACGCACGCACCACGGCGGCGCTGAGCGCACGGGAAGCCGAGTTGTCACCCAGAATGCTGGAATCGATATGCAACAGTTTCATGGCCATGCTCCAAATGAGATCAGGAATGTCGATCAGATGGTGCTAAGGCTACGCATCAAACCAATAGCCGATAAGACGCCTGAAATGCGATAGTTTGTCCCACTGACAGGACAATAGGCCACGCATGCAAGACCTGAACGATCTTTACTACTTTGCCAAAGTCGTCGAAGCCGGCGGCTTTGCCGCAGCCGGGCGGCTGCTGGGCATTCCCAAGTCGCGCCTGTCGCGGCGCATCGCCGAGCTGGAAGAGCGCCTCGGCGCACGCCTGCTGCAACGCACCACGCGGCAACTGACCCTCACCGCCGTCGGCGAACGTTACCTGCGCCACTGCCAGGCGATGCTGCTGGAAGCGGAGGCGGCCGACGAGGCCGTGGCCAGCATGTCCAGCCAGCCTCGGGGGCGCCTGCGCGTCAGTTGCCCGGTGGGGTTGGCGCAGCACATCCTGCCGGACCTGGTGGCGGGCTTTCTCGCCGCTCACCCCCAGGTGCAACTGGAGATGACCCTGGTCAACCGCCGCGTCGACCTGGTCGCCGAAGGCATCGATGTGGCCCTGCGTGTGCGCGAACTGGGCGATGAAGACCCACTGCTGGTGACCAAGCGCCTGCGCGCCGCACAGACAGCGCTGGTGGCCAGCCCGAGCTTCCTGCACGGTCGGTCGATCACCACCCTTGACGACCTCAAGCAACTGCCGATCCTCGGCGCGCTGGAGGCCGACCGCATGGTGCATCAACGCCTGCTTGACCCGCAGGGCAACGCTCACGACCTGGTGATGGAGGCGCGCCTGGGCATTGATGATTTTGTCGTGCGCAAGGCCAGCGCGATTATGGGCGTGGGCTTTACTGTGTTGCCCATGATGTACTGCGAAGAGGAGCTGGCCAGTGGCCGGCTGGTGCAATTGCTGCCGGAGTGGTCACTGCCGGGGGGCTGGCTGCAGGCGGTGTACCCGCACCGACGTGGCGTGCTGCCGGCGATTCGCGCGTGGATCGACTACCTGGAAGAAGGTTTCAAAAGCTGTGGAGATCGCCTGTTATGAGCCTGACTGAAACACAAGTCGCACATTTCTGCCTGGGCCTGCCCGGCGCGCGGGAAGATTACAAATGGGGTGGCGTGCGGGTGTTTTCGATTGCCGGCAACAAGATGTTCGCCCTGCAGAACCTGCGCGGCGACTCGCTGGCATTCAAGGTGGACCAGGACCTGTTTCTCGGCCATGTCGACCGTCCGGGTATTCATCCCGCGCCGTACCTGGCGCGCGCCCACTGGATCATCATGAATACGCCCTACCCGCTGGGCGACGATGAACTGCGCGGCCTGTTGCAACGCTCTCACCAACTGGTGGTGAGCAGGTTGCCCAAGCGCACGCAGATCGGGTTGAAGCTAGAGGATTGAGCCCAGGGTGCCGCCCAGGAACAGCTGATCGAGCCAGAACACCTGGTGCAGCAGCACAATCACCCAGAACAGCACCTGATAAGACACCTTACGCGTCTTGTGCCGGAACACTTGCTGAGCGATTAACGCGCCAGGCCAGCCGCCCGCCAGCTCGACGGCGTGCAGGACGTTTTCGGGGGTGCGCCAGCTGTCGGTGCGGGCTTTGCGTTTATCGCTCCAGTACAAGAAAAACGCCACCACGCTGACCACGCCATACGCCACCAGCGGCACCACGGTCTCGCCGCGATACCACAGCAGGCCCGCGCCCAGCAGCGGCGCCGCGCACAGCAGTACAAAGACCAGCGCCTTGAGGCGGGGATGCTGGATCGTCATGCCTTGGCGGCCGCCCAGTCGATCCAGCCGAACTGCCAGGTCGCCAGGATCAGCAGGCCGAACGCGATCCGGTACCAGGCGAACACCGCGTAGCTATGGCTGGCAATGAACTTGAGCAGGCCCTTGACCGCGATCATCGCGAAAATGAATGAGGTGACGAAGCCGATGGCGAACACCGGCAGGTCAGCCGGCTGGAACAGGTCGCGGTACTTGTAGCCCGAGTACACCGCCGCGCCCACCATGGTCGGCATGGCCAGGAAGAACGAAAACTCGGTGGCGGTCTTGCGCGACAGGCCGAACAACAGGCCGCCGATAATGGTTGCGCCGGAGCGCGAGGTGCCGGGAATCATCGCCAGGCACTGGGCAAACCCCACCTTCAGTGCATCCTTCCAGGTGATGTCATCCACTGTTTCGGCGTGCACTTCATGCTGGCGGCGCTCGGCCCACAGCATGATCAAACCACCCACTACCAACGCGGCGGCGACAGTGATCGGGTTGAACAGGTAATGGTGAATGGCATCGGCGAAAATCACCCCCAGCACCACCGCCGGCAGAAACGCGATCAGCAGGTTGGCGGTGAAACGCCGGGCCTTGGGTTGGGTTGGAAGGCCGGTAACCACATCGAAAATCTTGCCGCGAAACTCCCACACCACCGCGAGAATGGCGCCCAGCTGGATGATGATATTGAAAGCGTTGAAACGGTCGCCGGTGAAATCCAGCAAATCGGCCACGATGATCTGGTGGCCGGTGCTGGAGATCGGCAGGAACTCGGTGAGCCCCTCGACGACGCCCAGAATAAGTGCCTGTATGGCGGTCCAAAAATCCATGCTTCCCCCAAAGGTCATGCTTGGCGCATGCCCGGTTAGTCTTTTAATGGTTCACTGACGACGAGCGCGCTGAAGGCCCGGCGTTGACCATGGTCAATGCCGGTCTGCAAAAATTCTGTGAAAAATCAGGCAGTACTCAGGTTTTTCGATTTCAGGCCGAAAGCCTATCAGACAAGGCGTAAAAGTCGATGAAACGCCACAATTATAAAAAAGCCGGAGTGACAGGACGATGAACAGTTTGCGCAATATGTCGATCAGCCGGCGGCTCTGGCTGATCCTGATAGTCGCCGTGCTGATGCTGTTGGCTTTGGGTTTGCTGATGCTCAAGCAGATTCATGACGACCTTTACCAGGCCAAGCGCCTGCAGACCCAGCACGTGGTACAGACCGCCAGTGGGATCCTGGCGTTTTATCACGGCCTGGAAACCACCGGCGCGATGACCCGCGAAGCCGCGCAGAAACAGGCCCTCAGCGCCGTGCGGGGGCTGCGCTACGACCACGACGACTATTTCTGGATCAACGACCTCACGCCCGTGATGGTGATGCACCCGGCCAACCCCAAGCTCGACGGCCAGAACCTCTCGGCCATCCGCGACCCCGACGGTTTTGCCGTGTTCAACGAATTCGTGGCCCTGGCCAAGGCCAAGGGCGCCGGTATCGTCAACTATCGTTGGCCCAAGCCTGGGGCCGAAGCGCCGGTGGCCAAGACTTCGTATATCCAATTGTTCGAACCCTGGGGCTGGATTATCGGCTCCGGTGTGTATGTGGACGACGTGCAGGCCGAGTTCAACGGGCAGGTATGGAAAGCCTCGATGATCGGCCTGGTGATCGCGCTGGTCATGGCCCTGCTGGTGACACTGATCGCCCGCAGCATCGTGCAGCCGCTGCAGGCTGCGGTGAACGCCATGGGCAATATCGCCAGCGGCGAAAGCGACCTGACCCGCAGCCTCGACACCCACGGGCGCGACGAAGTCACTCAACTGTCCCAGCACTTCAACAGCTTTACCGCCAAGCTGCGCCAGGTGGTCAGCCAGTTGCAGGCGTGCGCCAATGCCTTGGGCCAGTCGTCCCAGGAGTTGGGCAATAACGCCAGCCAGGCCCATGACCGCAGCCAGCAGCAATCCCAGCAGATGGAACTGGTGGCCACCGCCATCAATGAAGTCACCTATGGCGTGCAGGACGTGGCCAAGAATGCCGAACACGCCGCCAGCGAAATGCGCGACGCCCAGGCCCAGGCGCAGCAGGGCCAGGTCAATATCGATGGCAGCCTGCAACGCATCGATCAGCTCTCCACCACCATCAGCCAGGCCGTGGACGTGATCCGCACCTTGTCCAGTGAAAGCACGCAGATCGGCGGCGTATTGGAAGTGATCCGCTCCATTGCCGACCAGACCAACCTGCTGGCGCTCAACGCCGCGATTGAAGCCGCGCGCGCCGGCGAGCAAGGCCGTGGCTTCGCCGTGGTGGCCGATGAAGTGCGCCTGCTGGCCCAGCGCACACAAAAATCCACCGCCGAGATCCAGGTGATGATTGAACGCCTGCAAGGTCATTCCGAAGCGGCGGTGAAGGTCATCAGCGACAGCCACAGCGCCTCGCAACTGACCATCGAACAGGCCGGTCTGGCGGGTGAAAGCCTGAACGCGATCGGCCAGGCGCTGCGCAACCTCAACGGTCTTAATGCATCTATCGCCAGTGCGACCTTGCAACAATCCCATGTCGTGGAGGACATCAACCAGAACGTCACCCAGGCGGCCAGTCTGTCCCATAGCACCGCCCTGGCGGCGGAACAGTCGAGTGTGGCCAGTGCCCAATTGCGCGGTCTGAGTGAACAACTCGACGGGCTGCTGCGTCAGTTCAAGGTCTAGCGCTACCCGCTGCGGGAGGGACGCGCGCCCTCCCCGGCGGCCTCTGAGTGTTTTGTAGATTCCCTCCCTCTGGTTACAATCCCCGCCTCTTTTACTCTCCCAAGGAACCGCCATGTCCGGGCTTGAACTATTCGCCTTTGCGCTGGGGGTGATCGCCGTCTGGCTGACGGTCAAGCAGAACCCCTGGTGCTGGCCCATCGGGCTGGTGATGGTGCTGCTCTCCACCTGGCTGTTCTACGAGGTGAAGCTGTATTCCGACATGCTGCTGCAGGTGGTCTACGCCGCGCTGCAAGTGTATGGCTGGTGGCAATGGACCCGCGCCGGCGAAGTCAAGCAAGGCCGGCAGGTGACTCGCCTGGGCGTGCCGGCCGTCCTGGCCAGCCTGGCGCTGGGCGCGGTTGGCAGCCTGTTGCTCGGCGCGGCAATGGCGCACTGGACCGACGCCGCGCAACCCTGGCTCGACGCCGCGCTCACCGGTTTTAGCCTGGTGGCGCAGGTATGGATGGCGCAGAAACGCGTGCAATGCTGGCCGTTGTGGATTTGCGTGGATGTGATCTTTGTCGGGCTGTTCCTCTACAAAGGCATGCACCTCATTGCCGCGCTGTATGCGCTGTTCACCGTGATCGCCGTGCAAGGCTGGCGCGAGTGGCGCGCCGATCCGGCGTTGCGCACATGAAGGTGGTGGTATTGGCCGGCCCGGAATCCAGCGGCAAAAGCTGGCTGGCGGCGCAATTGCAGGCGCAGTTCGGCGGGTTGATGGTCGGCGAGTACGTGCGGTATTTCATCGACCATCACCAACGCGATACCTGCCTGGCAGACATCGCGGCCATTGCCCGCGGCCAATTGGCCTGGGAAGACGCCGCCCGCGCCGAGCGCCCGGACCTGCTGATCCTCGACACCCACCTGCTGACCAACCGGCTATGGAGCCAGACCTTGTTCGGCGACTGTCCCGCCTGGCTTGAAGATGAGCTGCTGGCCCGTCACTACGACCTGCATCTGTTGCTGTCGCCCGACGATGTGGAATGGACCGCCGACGGCCAGCGCTGCCAGCCTTGCCTGGCGGACCGCCAGGCGTTTTTCCAGGCGGGCCTGGAATGGCTGCACCAGCATCAACAGCCCACCGTGGTGATCGGCGGCGATTGGGAGGAACGCCGGCAAGCGGCGTTCGCGGCGGTGGGAAAACTGCTCAACCAGCCTCTGTAACAGCGAACACGCCGACAGAGGCTGGGCGTGGATCAGTAGCCCAAGGACAACCCGGTATTACGACGCGGGTCATTGGCCCCATAGAACCGGTTGTTGCCCACCGGCTTGCCGCCCAGCGAAGGCGCGCCCACCAGGATCGCCGCCAAGTGGTTGGCGTCCTGCGGACCTGCGAACTTATGGCCCCAGCTCTCGAGGATTTTCTGGGTATCCGGGCTCACCGCAAACGTCTCCAGGTTGGTCGTCTCGGGCATCCACTGTTGGTGGAAGCGCGGCGCGTCCACCGCTTCCTGGATATTCATTTTGTAGTCGATCACGTTGAGGATCGTCAGCAACGTCGCGGTGATGATGCGGCTGCCGCCCGGCGTGCCCACCACCATCACGGCCTTGCCATCCTTGGTCACGATGGTCGGGCTCATGGATGACAGCGGCGCCTTGCCCGGTGCGATCGCATTGGCTTCGCCCTGCACCAGGCCGTACATGTTCGGCACGCCGACCTTGACGGTGAAATCGTCCATTTCGTCATTGAGAATGACACCGGTCTTGCTTGCCATCACGCCGGCACCGAACCAGTCGTTAAGGGTGTAAGTGACCGAAACCGCATTGCCCCACTTGTCGACGATGGAATAGTGGGTGGTGTTATTGCCTTCATGGGGCGCCACACCGGGCTTGATCGCCTGGGAGTCGCCAGCCTTTTGCGGCTCGATGGCGGCGCGCAGCTTGGCGGCGTAGTCCTTGTCCAGCAGATGGTCGATGGGGTTTTGTACGAAATCCGGATCGCCCAGGTAGCTGTTGCGGTCCACGTAGGCGTGACGCATCGCTTCGATCTGGTAGTGCAGGCCCTGGGCCGAGTGGTAGCCCAGGTCGGCCATCGGGTAGCCTTCGAGGATGTTCATGATCTGGCAGATCACCACCCCACCGGAGCTGGGTGGCGGCGCCGAGACCACGTGGTAGCCGCGATAGTCGCATTCGATGGGCGCCAGTTCGCGGGTCTTGTACTTGTCCAGGTCGGCCTGGGTGATGATGCCCTTGCCGGCCTGGCTGGAATCCACCAATGCCTTGGCGACCCAGCCTTTATAGAAACCGTCGCTGCCTCTGGCGGAGATTTCCTTGAGGGTCCTGGCCAGGTCTTTCTGCACCAGTTTCTGACCGACCCGCAGCGGCTGGCCGTTATGCAGGAAGATCCCGCGCAGGTCTTTGTCTTTTGCGAACTCGCCGGTGGCGGTGTGCAGCAGGTCAATATCGCCTTGCTCCAGGGCGAAGCCGTTTTCCGCCAGTTTGATCGCCGGGGCAATGACCTGGGCACGCTTGAGGGTGCCGTATTTGCTCAAGGCCAACTCCATGCCGGAGACCGTACCAGGCACGCCGACCGCCAGATGGCCTTTGGCGCTCAGGCCCTCCACGACATTGCCGTCCTTGTCCAGGTACATGTCGGCGGTGGCCGCCAAGGGCGCTTTTTCGCGGAAATCGAGGAAGGTCTTGCGGCCGTCGGCCAGTTGCACGGTCATGAAACCGCCGCCGCCCAGGTTGCCGGCGGCCGGGTACACCACCGCCAGCGCATAGCCCACGGCCACCGCCGCATCCACTGCGTTACCGCCGGCTTTAAGCACATCCACGCCCACGTGGGTGGCCAGATGCTGGGCCGTGACCACCATGCCGTTTTCACCGGCCACCGGGGCCTGGGACGCGGCGTGCACGCCGCTGACCGTCAACACCAGGGCAGTGGCAATCAATGTGCGGCTGAAGGGTTGGTATTTCATCCATGGCTACTCGGGTGATTGAGATGCACCAAAATAGCCCGACTCAGATCCCAGCCCCAGCGCAATGGCGTTTTTATTACAGAACTTGTCGGTCACGGGACGAAGCCATCAATATGCCTGCATCTTGCAAAGCGCGGCCCCGCTGCTGGCATCTGGCGGTTATCCCGTTAGAATCAGCTCCCCTGCCCTTTGAGACGAGCCGCCCATGAGCTTTGATTTCGACACGATCCACTCCCGCCTCGGCACCGGCAGCACCAAGTGGAGCCGTTACCCGGAAGACGTGTTGCCGATGTGGATCGCCGACATGGACATCGCCGCGCCGCCGGCGGTGCTGCAAGCCCTGCGCGAACGTCTCGACCAGCAGATCCTCGGCTATAGCGTGGCCGGCCCGCAGGTGCGCCAGGCCATCGTCGACGACTTGTGGGCCAAGTACGCCTGGCGCGTGCTGCCCGAAGAACTGCTGTTCCTGCCCGGCGTCGAACCTGGCTTCAATATGGCGCTGCACGCCTTTGTGCAGCCCGGCCAACCGGTGGTGTTGCAAACCCCCAACTACCGGCCGATTCGTCTGGCGCCGGGCCACTGGAACCTGCCACGCATCGAAGTGCCGTTTGCATTCGAAAACGGTGAATACCTGACCCCGTTGCCCGCGATGCGTCAGGCACTGAATGGCGCGGGAGCGCTGCTGCTGAGCAACCCGCACAACCCCATCGGCAAAGTATTCCCACGCGAAGAACTGCTGGCCGTGGCGAACGCCTGCCTGGACAACGGTGCATTGATCATCAGCGACGAAATCCACGCCGAACTGTGCTTCGATGGCCGCCGCCACATCCCTACCGCCAGCTTGAGCCCGGCCATCGCACAGCGCACGATTACGCTGATGTCGGCGAGCAAGGCCTATAACGTCGCGGGCCTGAAAACCTGCTTTGCGGTGATCCAGAACGCCGAGATCCGCGAGCGTTTCAACAACGCGCGCTGCGGCATGGTCGACAGCGTCAGCCCCTTGGGCCTGGAAGCGACCCGCGCCGCTTACAGCCAATGCGGCGAGTGGCTCGACGCGCTGCTCGCGTACCTGCAGGCCAACCGCGACTATCTGATGACGGCGGTGCGCAGCCGCTTACCCGGCGTGGTGATGCATGCGCCGCAAGGTACCTTCCTGGCCTGGCTGGATTGCAGCGCTCTGGGCCTGGAAGATCCGCAGCAATTCTTCCTGGAACAGGCCAAGGTCGGTTTGAGCGCAGGCATTGAGTTTGGTGATGACAGCCAACAATTCGTGCGCCTGAATTTCGGCTGCCCACGGGCGATGCTGGAAGAAGGCCTGCAACGCATGGAGCGGGCGCTGCGCGAACGCTGAGAAACGAACCGTGGGGAGCGCCGCTCCCACGGTCGGGCCGTCTAGAGTTTGGCGATGGACACTTCGGTGGACTTCACAAAGGCAATCACTTCACTGCCCACTTTCAATTCCAGGTCGCGCACCGAGCGGGTGGTGATGACCGAGGTGACAATACCGGACGCGGTCTGCACGTCGATTTCCGACACCACCTCCCCTAGCAGGATTTCCTTGATCACACCCTTGAACTGGTTGCGCACGTTGATCGCTTTGATGGTCATGTCGGCTTTCCTGATGGCTGTTGGGTAATCCGCACGAATGCGCAGGGCCCCAACATGCGCCACGCCTTGATATATTAAAAGGAATAAATAACTATTTATTTATTCCTTTAGGAAATATACGCCTTCCAGGTATCAAGGCTTACGCGTTTGCCCCGGCAGCTGTCAGCGTTACCCAATAGCGCGTGCGCGCGTGCACCTCAAAACCCAAGGTCGAGGCCAGCAAACCCAGGACGCTGTCAGTGTCGTCCAACCGAAAACTCCCGGTAACGCGCAGCGTTTCAAGGCTGGGGTCCCAGCGCAGCACGCCGGGACGGTAGCGTTCAAGTTCGCGCAAAAAATCTCCCAGGGCTTGGTTCTGCGCGGTCAGCACGCCGTCGCGCCAGCCCAGTTGCAATACGTCGAACGGCAGCGATGCGCCCAGACCGGTGGCATTCAATGGCGCTTGCTGGCCACCCCGCAGCGTGGACACCTGCCCGTTCGCATCACGCACCTGCACCGCGCCTTTGAGCACCGAGACGCGGCAGCCGGCGGCCAGTTGCCGCACGCAGACGTCGGCCTGGCTGACCCGCAGTTGCCCGTAACGGGTGTAAACCGTCATTGCAGCCGCACCAGGCACGTTCAGCGCCAGCTCGCCGTCAACCAGGGTGACGTGTCGCTGTGCCAGGTCCACATCCACTGCCGTGGCGGTATTGAGTTGCAGGCTGGCGCCATCAGCCAATGGCAGGCGTTGGCGTTCGCCGGTGGCGGTGCGCACATCGGCGCGCCAGGCGTCGAGAGGCAACTGACGGCTGATCAGCCACGCCGTGGGCACCAGGGCGGCCACTCCCAACGCACGCTTGAGCACCGCGCGCCGCCCTGGCTGCGGGCGGTCAAGGCTGGCCATCGCCAGGGCCGGGGGCAAGTTACTGAAGCGCTGGCGCAAGGTCTGGGCTTTTTGCCAGGTCTGCTCGTGCTGGGGATGGCTGTCGCGCCAATGTTGCAGCGCGGCATGATCGCGCTCGGTGGCCGCGCCGGACTCCAGCAACGCCAGCCACTGCGCCGCCGCGCGCGCTACGTCTCGGCTCACAGCGCCACCAGCAGACAATGTTCGTAGGCCTGGGCCATGTAGCGTTTGACGGTTCGCTCGGACACATCAAGGCGTTCGGCGATCTCGCGATAACCCAGGCCTTCCAATTGACTCCACAGAAAGGCACGGCGCACGAGCACCGGCAAACCGTCGAGCAGTTCATCCAGCGCCTGCAGGGTTTCCAGCAGCAGCCAGCGCTGTTCGGGCGACGGCACGCTGGCTTCGGGCAAGGTGGACAGGGCATTCAGGTAGGCCTGTTCGAGGCTGCGCCGCTGATGGAAATTGACCAGCAAACGCTTGCCTACCGTCACCAGGTACGCGCGTGGTTCGTGCACCTGCGCAATCGGCTGGGCACTGGCCAACACCCGCAGAAATGTATCCTGGCTCAGGTCCGCCGCATCCCAGGCGTTGCCCAGCCGCCGGCGCAGCCAGTTTTCCAGCCAACTGCGGTGGTCACGGTACAAGCTCGACAGCGTCGGTTCGGGGGCGTGCGTAGGGACAACGGCATCATTCATGGCAAGCAACCTGCGCGGCGCGAGTGAGTCTCAAATGAGATTCATTCTATTTAATATCGCGCCGCTATACCACGAACTTTTCCTACGTGCTTCTGTAAAAGCTCGCCACGGGTTTTACGTGCGAGATAACCGGTCCGGTTTTGCGCATTCAGGCAGCTCGCTGCGGTTTCATTAGAAGCCGCGCTTGCGCAACCACTGCAAAAAGCCTTTTTTTACCGGCACCACCGGCGCTTCCTGGGTCAGGGCCTGGGCGGCGTGTACGCGGAAATCCAGCAGGGTTTTCATCGCGTCGCCGATATCGTGTCGGGCATCCAGACACGGGGTCAGGTATTCCTTCTCGATGCGGTACAGGGTGCAGAAGGTTTTGGCGGTGAAATCCGCCAGGGTTGCCTCGTCGGACAGGATGCCCGCCTCGCCGATCACCTCGCCCGGGCCCATGCGCCCGGCCTCGAACTTGTGCCCGCCCTTGGTGAGCATCACCGACACCACGCCGGACTCGACGATAAACAAATGGTCGCTGACCTCGCCCGCCGGCAGGATCATCTCGCCGGCGCGGTAGGTGCTCAGGGTCATGTTCTGGCTGAAGGTTTCCTTTTCTTCCTGCCGCAGGGTGGAAAAAATCGTCGAGCTATCCAGCAGCGCCCGTGCGCGGGAAGTCACCACCGGGGCCGCGCTTTCGGAGGCCGACAACAGACTCACGCCCGCCGCCTGCAGGTGGCGGAAAGCCAGGTCATACAGCTGATTGCGCACCTCACGTTTGAGCGGCATCGCCGGCACGAACCCGCTGATCTCGTATTCCACCCCGCCACTGGCGGACGTTTTGAACGCCACGCTGGGCGCCGGCTTGGCCAGCAGCGGACGACAGCCCTGCATGGCGCGCTCCAACGCTTCGATCACCGTTTGCGGGCGCGCATGGGGGCTGACCTGCAGGCTGACCGCCAGCCCGAACATATCCGCCGGGCGCGAGAAATTGATGATCTTGGCCTTGGCCGCCAGGGAATTGGGGATCACCGCCATGCTGCCCTGGGAAGTTTGCAGCCGAGTGGCGCGCCAGTCGATATCGGTGACGCGACCTTCGGTGCCGTCGATGGAGATCCAGTCATCCAGTTGGTAGGGCTTGGTGGTATTGAGCACGATCCCGGAAAACACGTCGCTCAAAGTGCTTTGCAGCGCCAGGCCGACAATGATCGCCACCGCGCCGGACGTGGCGAGCACGCCTTTGACCGGCAGATCGAGCACATAGGCCATGGCGGCGATAATTGCGATGAGGAAAATCACCGCCCCCATCAAATCCTGCAACAACCGCCCGGTATGACCGACCCGCTGCATCATCAACGCGCCCAGCAGCACGGTGAGCGTGCGCGCCGCGAACAGCCACCAGCCGATCTGCAACGCCGTGGCAGCCAGATGCAGCGCCGTGTCATCGGCATAGGGGGCCAACTGCATAGGGTTCATGCCGTCGTTGAACAGCACGGCGCTGAACACCGCAAAAATGACCAAGCGCGCCGCCAACTTCCAGTTGGCCAGGTTGGGAGAAATAAGGCGCCACACGGCGATGTCAATCAGGATCAGCGCCAAAGCGCACAGCATCGGGTGGTCAGCGATAAACGAGGGCATCCAGGCGACTCCAGGGCGAATGACGGGAAGATCGCATGAAATGAGCCTATCGGAAACAAATTGTGTCGTGACGCCCCCTCGGTGTTCTGCGCAAAAAAACCGCATCGGTGGTGAACGAGCTTGCCTCGCACAAGGCCGGTTCATTCACCACAAAAAAGGGGCCGCTCACATCCGCCCGAACTTGCCGGATTGAAAATCCGCAAAGGCCTGATGAATCTCCTGCTCGGTGTTCATCACAAACGGTCCATGCCCCACGATGGGCTCATCGATCGGCTCGCCGCTGAGCAGCAATACCTTGGCGTCGTCATTGGACTCCAAGGTCAATTGGTGCCCATCACGCTCGAACAACGCCAATTGCCCTTGGCGCGCGACTTCCTCGCCATTGATCAACAGCGTTCCGCGCAGGATCACCAGGGCAGTGTTACGCCCGGCATGCAGGTCCAGGGTCACCGGTTTGCCGGGATTGAGCCGCAGATCCCACACATCAATGGCTGTAAACGTGCGCGCAGGCCCCTTGGCACCGGCGAACTCACCGGCGATCAAACGCAGTTGCCCGGCGTCGTTGGCCAGAGGCAGCACCGGGATATCGGCGTCGACGATGGTTTGGTAACCCGCCTCGGCCATTTTGTCCTTGGCCGGCAGGTTGACCCACAGCTGCACCATCTCCAGCGCACCGCCGCGGCGAGCAAACGCTGGGGAATGAAACTCCTCATGCAGGATGCCCTTGGCCGCCGTCATCCATTGCACATCACCTGGGCCGATAGTGCCGCCGGCTCCGGTGGAATCGCGGTGCTCGACTTCACCGTCGTAAACAATGGTCACGGTTTCAAAGCCGCGATGGGGGTGCTGGCCGACACCGCGACGCTGTTCGGTCGGGGTGAATTGCGCCGGGCCCGGCGTGGTCCAGCAGCAGGAATGGGCTGATGTGCTTGCCCATCGAGTCGTAGGAAAACAGCGTACGCACCGGAAAGCCATCGCCCACCCAGTGGCCGCGAGGGCTGGTGTAGATGCCGATTAATTTTTTCATGATGTACCTCCAAAGTGGGTACACCATACGGCCGACGGCACATTAGCACTAGACGGCAAACCTGGCCTGGATTGTCCTATGTATAGGACAGTTCCGCCGGCAGACGCGCGCGCAGCAGGTAAAACCCCAACCCCGCCAGGATCGCAGAACCGGCCTGGATCATGATCATCGGTGTCGCGCTGCCGTCGTGCAGGTGGCTCAACAACAGGCCGCTGCAGGTCGCTCCGAACATCTGCGCAAACCCCATCAGCCCTGCTGCCAGGCCGGCGCGGTGAGCATTGGGCATCACCGCGCCGGTGACCGCGCCCGGCAGCACCAGACCGCCGCCGAGGGTGGCGAGGGCTATCGGAATATCCAGTCCCAGCACCGACAAGCCGAACACTTGATAGATCACCAGCGCCGACACCCCACCCAGCGCCACCAGCGTCACGCCCCTGGTCACAATGCGCTGGGGCCCCAGGCGCATGATATTGCGTCGGGTATAGGTGGAGCCGACGATCAACATCGACACGATCAGGCCGAAATTGATGCCGTACGCCAGACTGCTGAAACCCAGCAGATTGATAAACACCGCCGACGAACCGGCGATTACCGCAAACATCGCGCCGTAGGTGCACGCCAGTGCCACCGCGTAGGCCCGGTAGGGTCGGTCTTTGAGCAGATTCAGGTACTGCCCGCCAAGGGTGCGCCAGTGGCCGGCCCTGGGGTCCAGGGCGTGATTGCTCTCGCGGAAAAACAGCAGCGCCAGCAGCCACACGACGCTGCCCATCACCGCCGCGAACAGGATCGGTGCGCGCCAGCCCACATAGTTGATCAGCAGCCCACCGACCATCGGCGCCACCACGATCGCGTAGAGCATGCCGATCATGGTCAGCGCCAGTGCCGGCCCCGCCTCGGCCTTCCACACGTCCCGCACCACCGTGCGCGCCAGCACCAATGCCGCGCAGGCACCCAGACCTTGCATGACGCGGGCGGCAATGAACTGCTGGATGTCGTTGACCAGCAACATCGACAGGGTCGCCAACCCATACAGCGCCAGGCCGCCAAGCAAAACCGGACGCCGGCCGACACGGTCCGACAACGGCCCGAATATCAACTGCCCCAGGCCAAACGCCGCGACAAACGCCGACAGAGCCATCAACGCCGAGCCCGGCGGCGCCACCAGCGCATGCTCGATCGCGCCCAGTCCGGGAATGATCAATTGGGTCGAAACTTCCCCCAACGCCGTGAGGGCCACCAGTAAAAACAGCAGGCTGCGCGATGGGACCGGGGCGTTTGTCATAGGGGGTATCCGGGGCTGGATTAATTTATATTTCGACCATAATATGGGCAAAAAATTATGTCCATAATTTTTTGCCCATTGGTTACTCCGGAGCCCGCCATGCCCCTTCTCCCCATGCGTCTGCTGACACCCCTGGCGCTGCTGACCGTTCTCAGCGGCTGCAACAGCCAGGCCGACACCCCCACCGCCGCGCCTGTGCGCCCGGTGCTCGCCGCCAAGGTCGAAGCCGCCGGCACCCAGCAAAGCGCCTACACCGGCGTGGTCGCCGCTCGCACCGAGAGCGACCTGGGCTTTCGCGTTGGCGGCAAGGTGATCGAGCGCAAGGTCGATCCAGGCCAGCACGTGTCCCGTGGCGATACCTTGCTGGTACTGGATGTGGGCGACTTCGAACTGGCCCTGCGTTCGGCAAAAAACCGTGTCAACGCCGCCCAGGCCCAATTGCGCCAGCGCCGTGACGATGCCAACCGCTACCAGCGCCTGGCCAGCACCGGGGCCGTGTCGCGGCAGATCTTCGATCAGTCGGCGACCAACCTGCGCGTTGCCGAAGCCGAACTGGCAGCGGCGCAATCCGACGCCAGCCAGATCGAAAACCGTCGCGCCTACTCGGTGCTCAAGGCCGACGGCGACGGCATCATCACCGACGTGCGTGCAGACCGCGGCCAGGTCGTCGCCGAAGGCCAGATCGTGGTGCGGCTGGCCCATGACGGCGCGCGTGAAGCCGTTGTCAACCTGCCGGAAAACAACCGCGAGCTGGCCGCGCAGAAAGCCCTGGCCTTCCCGTTCGGCGCACCGGACCAGACCGTGACCGCTACCCTGCGTGAGTTGTCCGCCAGTGCCGATCCCACCACCCGCACCTACCGCGCCCGCTATGTGCTGCAGGGCGCCGTCGAGCGCTTCGCCCTCGGCTCGACCATCACCGTGCGCCTGCAAGGTAACGGTCAGACCCAGCAGACCCGCGTCCCCATCGGCGCGCTGTACGACGCCGGGCATGGCACCGGCGTGTGGGTGATCGGTGCCGACAACCGCCTCAGCTTCGCCCCGGTCACCGTGGCCAGCCTCGGCCAGGAAGACGCTTTGCTCGCCGGCGGCGTCAGTCCGGGCCAGGTGGTCGTTGCGTTAGGCGCGCACTTATTGCACAGCGGCGACACCGTGCGCCTGCTGCCCGCCCAGGCGCTGGCTCTCAACCGTAAACAGGACAACTGAACATGCGCGGCATCAACCTCTCCGAACTGGCGGTCAAGCACCGCGCCGTCACGCTGTTTCTTATCCTGGCGATCCTCGCGGCAGGCGTCTTCTCCTTCGGCAAACTGGGGCGCGCCGAAGACCCGTCATTCACCGTGAAGGTGATGACCATCACCGCCGCCTGGCCCGGCGCCACCGCCCGGGAAATGCAGGAACAAGTCGCTGATCGTCTGGAAAAACGCCTGCAGGAACTGGACTACTACGACCGCGTCGAGACCATCGCTCAGCCGGGTTTCGTGTCGATGCGCATGACATTCCTGGAATCCACACGGCCCGGTGAAATCCAGGATTTGTTTTACCAGACGCGCAAAAAGCTCAGCGACGAAGCCACTCGCCTGCCCAATGGCGTGATCGGGCCGTTCTTCAATGACGAATATTCAGACGTGTACTTTGCGCTGTATGCCCTGGAAGCCGAGCACCTGCCCCACCGCCAGCAGGTACAGATGGCCGAGGATCTGCGCCAGAACCTGCTTACCGTGCCGGGGGTGAAGAAGGTCAATATCCTCGGTGAACAGGCGCAGCGGATCTTTGTGGAGTTTTCCTACGAGCGCTTGGCAACCCTGGGTATCACGCCGGCGCAGATCTTTGCCGCCCTCGCCGCGCAGAACGCGGTGGCGCCTTCGGGTTTTGTCGAGACCGCCGGCGCCCGTGCGTATATCCGCATCGACGGCGCCTTCGACAGCCTTTCGCTGATCGAAAACGTGCCGCTGGTCGCCAATGGTCGCGTGCTGCGCATCGCCGACGTGGCCAGCGTCAGCCGTGGCTACGAAGACCCACCCAGCTACCGCATCCGTCATCAGGGCGACCCGGCGCTGATGCTGGGCGTCATCATGCAGAAAAAATGGAACGGCCTGGAGTTGGATAAAAGCCTGCAGGCCGAGGAAGCGCGGATCCAGGCCGACCTGCCCCAGGGCGTGAATTTTGCCAAGGTGTCCGACCAGGCAAAAAACATCAGCCTGGCGGTGAACGAGTTCATGCTCAAATTCTTCGTCGCGCTGGCGGTGGTGATGGTCATCAGCCTGCTGGCCCTGGGTTTTCGCGTCGGGCTGGTGGTGGCGGCGGCGGTACCGCTGACACTGTCGATTGTTTTCGTGATCATGCTGGTCACCGAGCGCGAATTCGACCGCATTACCCTCGGCGCACTGATTATCTCCCTGGGTTTGCTGGTGGACGACGCAATCATTGCCATCGAGATGATGGTGGTCAAACTTGAAGAAGGCTTTGACCGCATCCACGCCGCCACCTTCGCCTGGAGCTCCACGGCGGCGCCGATGCTGACCGGCACGCTGGTGACCATCATCGGTTTCCTGCCGGTGGGGTTTGCGCGTTCCGGCGCCGGGGAATATGCCGGCAATATCTTCTGGATCGTCGGCTTCGCCCTGATCGCTTCATGGCTGGTGGCAGTGGTGTTCACGCCCTACCTGGGGGTGAAACTGCTGCCGGCGATCAAGCCGGTGCCCGGCGGCCATGACGCTATCTACGCCGGCCGCTATTACCAGAGGCTGCGCAGTCTGGTCGAGACCTGCGTGCGCCGGCGCTGGCTGGTCACCGGGCTGGTGGTCGCGGCCTTTGTACTGTGCGTGCTGGGCATGGCCGTGGTGAAAAAACAATTTTTCCCCAACTCCGACCGTTCCGAGTTGATCCTGGAGGTGTACATGCCGCCGGGCAGCGCCTTTAAAAGCACCGAGGCGGTCGCCGCGCAATTGGAAAAAGCGCTGTTGCAGGAGCCGCAGACCCGCATGGTCGACACTTATGTGGGCGGCGGCGCGCCTCGGTTCTTTCTGTCATTGAACCCGGAAATGCCCGACCCGGCGTTCGCCAAACTGATCGTGCAAACCCCCGACTCCCACGCACGCGACGCGTTGAAACTGCGCATGCGCGAGCGTATTGCCGCCGGCGAATTCCCGGCGGCGCGGGTGCGCGTCACCCAATTGCTGTTCGGCCCTCCCGTACCGTTCCCGGTGGTGTTTCGCGTGTCCGGCCCGGATGCGGATGTGCTGCGCGGCGTAGCCGAAGATGTGCGCAACGTCGTCGCCGCCAACCGGCTGACCCACGACGCGTTCCTTGATTGGGGCGAGCGCACCAGCGGTTATCGCCTGGTCCTGGACCAGGATCGCCTGCGCCTGCTGGGCTTTACGCCTGACGAGGTCAAGTCCCAGCTCAACGCGCTGCTCAGCGGTAACCCGATCACCGAAGTGCGCGAGGGCAACCGCACCGTGTCGGTGGTGGCCCGTGCCCAGGGCAGCCAGCGAGAAAACCTCGGCAACCTCAACAATATGACCCTGACCAACAGCGCCGGCACGGCGGTGCCGCTGGCCCAGGTGGGGCACTTGCAGGCAGTGATGGAGGACCCGATCCTCAAGCGCCGCAACCGCGCCAATACCGTGGAAGTGCGCGCCGACATCGTCGACGGCGTCCAACCGCCGGACGTGGAAATGGCCGTGTACAAAGACCTGCAACCGCTGATCGCCCAGTTGCCCACGGGCTATCGCATCGAAATCGGCGGCCCGGTGGAAGAAAGCGCCAAGGCCAACGTAGCCCTGGCCGCGCTCTTCCCGATCATGATCCTGCTGACGCTCACGGTGATCATGTTCCAGGTCCGCTCGTTCGGCGTGATGCTCATGGTTTTCGCCACCGCGCCGCTGGGCTTGATTGGCGCGGTGCCGACCTTGCTGCTGTTCAACCAGCCGTTTGGGTTCAACGCCATCCTCGGGCTGATCGGCATCGGCGGGATACTGATGCGCAACACCCTGATCTTCACCGACCAGATCCGCCAGAACCAGGACCACGGCATGGCCATCCGCGAGGCGATCATCGAAGCCACCGTACGCCGCGCCCGGCCGGTGGTGCTGACCGCGCTTGCAGCGGCGCTGGCGTTTATCCCGCTGACGCTCTCGGTGTTCTGGTCTTCCCTGGCCTACGTGCTGATCGGCGGGGTGCTGGTGGGCACCGTGTTGACGCTGCTGTTTCTGCCGGCGCTGTGCAGCCTGGTGCTGGGGCGGGAGAAGACCAAGGTTGTCGAAACGTCCCACATAACCGCCGGATAAGCTCTACTCCTCTGCACTAAGAACCGCTGCAAAGTCCCTCGCCTGATCACACAGTGCGAGGGATTGCAGATGGTTTGTTTCGTGATGGCCCTGGTTGTTGGGGCCGTGTCTTGATTCCGGTCATTGCCAGCGTTGTCCTGGCACCCATGGATGCCAAAGCACCGGGCAGCGACGCGATTGCCTAGGGCTGCTACGCAGCCCAACGCAGGGCAAGCCTGCTCACCACAAAAAAGCTCAACTGTAGGTGTCAGCGGGCCTAACGTCCGGTCACCGCTTCGCCAGCTCCATAATCATTCGACTCAACAAATAAACGCGCGGCACCACGCTCTCCACCTCCGCATATTCCTCCGGGGTATGGATATTGCCGCCGACAATACCAAACCCATCCAGCGTCGGCGTTCCCACCCCGGCGGACAGGCTGGCGTCCGCCGCGCCGCCACTGCCTTCAATGGTCAACTTTTTACCCAACTCCCCATAAATCCCCTGGGCTATCGCCACTAATTTGTCCGACTCCGGCGTCTGCGGCATGGGCGGCAGGCCGCGTTTGAGAGTGGTGGTGACTTCGGTTTCCGGGATCAGTTTGTCGGCCGATACTCGCGCGAGGTCTTTTTCAATACGGTCGAATTCCTCCGGCAGCGCCGCGCGTACATCCGCCTTGGCCATGGCGTGATCGGGGATGACGTTGGTGCGGTCGCCGGCCTGGAGCACGGTAAAGTTGATGGTGGTTTTCTTTTCGGCATCCCCAAGTTTGCCCAGTTGCAGGACCTGGTGCGCGGCTTCCATGGCGGCGTTGCGGCCCAATTCCGGGGCGACGCCGGCATGGGCGGCCTTGCCCTTGACGTCGACCAGCGCCGTGGCGCTGCCCTTGCGCCATACCACCAGGCCATCGGCCGGGCGGCCGGGTTCGAGGTTCAAGGTGACGTCGTGGGTCTTGGCGGTGGTGCGGATCAGTTCCGACGCTATGTCCGAGCCGGTCTCTTCGCTGGCGTCGAGCAGGAAAGTGATCTGCGCATAGTCCTTGAAGCCCTGGTTTTTCAGGACTTTGAGCGCATAGATACCGGCGACAATACCGCCCTTATCATCCATCACCCCAGGGCCATAGGCGCGACCGTCCTTGATATGGAACGGGCGCTCGGCCGCCGAGCCCTCCTTGAACACCGTGTCCATGTGCGCCATCAGCAGGATTTTGGCCTTGCCAGTCCCCTTGAGAGTCGCAATCACATGGCTGCTGTTGGCGGCGGCATCCGGCACCCGCTCAATGTTGAAGCCCAGTTGCTTGAGCTCATCGACCGCAATGTCGCTGACGTGGGTCAGGCCCGGACCATAGCCTGAACCGGAATCGATATTGACCAGGCGCTCCAGCAGTCGCAGGGCCTCGGCCTTGTATTGTTCGGCGTCCGCCTGAATCGGCTTATAAAGTTCGGCGCTGTAGGCAGGTACGGCGAAGGACACAGCCAGGGTGGCCGCCAGGAGGGTGCGCGGGAAGTTGAAAGGCATGAACCGATCCTTGTTTGTTGTTGAAGGGTGCACGCCACACCCTACCCCACTAGACCGACCGCAACCAACTCCCCTGCGCCGCGCTGACTCGGTTACGCCCGGTGTTCTTGGCCTGGTACAACGCCAGGTCAGCGTCGTTGAGCCAACTGATGGAGTCGGCATGCCCTGGCTGATACGGCGCCAGGCCGATACTCAGGCTCGCGCGCAATGTAGGGTCCTGGGCGTAGGCCAATGCGTTGAAGCGGTCGCGCAAGGCATCCATGACCTCGGTGGCGCGGTTGAGCGGCATGTCCGGCAGGATCACGCAGAACTCGTCGCCGCCATAGCGCCCGGCCTGGTCGGTGATGCGCAGGTTCTGGCGCAGCACTTTGCTGAGCTGGCGCAACACGATATCACCGGTGACGTGGCCGTAGGTGTCATTGATAAGCTTGAAGTGATCGATGTCGATCAGGGCAATCGCCGCCCCTCGCTGCTCGGCACGGCAGCGCTGGAACTCGATCTCCAACTGATCTTTCCACGCCCCGTGGTTGAGCAGCCCGGAGAGGCTGTCGGTGCGGCTCAAGGCCAGCAACTCGCGCTTGTGTCGGGACAGGCTCTGGGCCTGGCGATAGCAGATCCAGCCAAGTACCAGCGGGTACACCATCAGAATCGGCAGGCAGGCATACAACTGCGCCTGGGTGGTTACAGCAATGAACGCCGGCGCAATCAACCACCACGCCGCAGCGACGCCCAAGGCCTGTGCGCACCAGCCGGCAAATACGAAACGCGGCCCGCCGATGGACACGTTATTCATCGACATCATCGACAGCACGGTGACACTGGGCAGCGGATTGAAGTGCATGGCGCCGACCCAGAAACCGCCGCAGAACGAATCGAACAGCAGGTGACGACGCTCACTGCGCAGGGTCTGGCTGGCGCGAAGGGTCAATTGGAAGGACAGATGGGGCCAGACAAATGCATTGATCAGCATCCAGGCCCACACCCACGCAGGCGGGTTAAGGGGGTACATGGCGAACACCACGCACACAACGCCCAAGGCCATTCCGAAGGCGCGAGTCTTGTGAAGGCGAATGGCGAGCGGAAGTCCTTTTCCTCCGATGGCGGGCATGATGAGGACAATCCTGGAGGAATGCCTGGAGTCTATCAGGGCACCGGCAAATTGCCACTACTGCTGTCAGGGACGTTGCTCAGTGGGAAAAACCCCGCGCCAACATCAGCGCCACCCCCAGCAGCAGCACGGCCGTGGCACGCTGCAACAGCACGCGGCGCTTGGGGTTTTCCAGCACGTGTTTGATGCGCTGGCCAAAGTAGCAATACAAGCAGCCGCTGGCGAACTGCAACAGCAGGAACGTCAGCCCCAGTATGGCGATATCCGTCGCCGAACTGTGCTCCCCTGCCCCGGCGAACTGCGGGAACACCGCGCTGAACATGATGATGGTCTTGGGGTTGGAAAACCCCGTGAGCAACCCTTTGCCGAACAGGCTGCGCGAGCCTTCCACGGCGCCGGCCTTGTCGATGGACACGCCGCTGCTGGTCCACTGTTTATAAGCCAGGTACAGAATGTAGGCCACGCCGACGAACTGGATGGTCTGGGTGATGGCGAGGTTGCCCTTGATCAGTTCCGAGAAGCCCACGGCAAAGATCAATATCGAAATCAGGTAAGACACACTGGCGCCGATCTGCGCCGGGATCGAGCTGCGCAGGCCGTCCTTCAAGCCCAGGCTCAACAGCAGCAGGGTCATGGGGCCGGGACTGAACGTCATGGTGGCGCAAAACAACAAAAAGTAGAGAAACGAAGAGAGCGTTAATGCGCTTGTCATGGTCCTGGACCTTGGCTAGGGAGAAGCAACAGCAAAGGGGCGGACCGTTCAGCGCCCGCCCCTGGCCTTATCAAGCCACCGCGATTTCGGTGGTCAGGGACTCGCGGTACATCACCGCCAGTTCAGCCAGGGCCGCCTTGGCGCTCTGGTTGCGGGTTTCGAAGGCCACCAGGCCCTTCCAGTTGGTTTCGACGACGGCTTGCATCACGTCGGCGTAATCACAGTTGCCGTCATGAATACCGAAATGCTGGTCTTGCACGCCGTTGTTGTTGCTGAAGGAAATCCCCTTGATCAAGTGGTGATATTTGCGCACCACCTCGGCCGGCAGACCGTTCTCGATGTTGGCGTGGCCGGCATCGAGAAAGAAGAACACGTTGGGATGAGCCTGCAGACGTTCGAACACGAACGCGTATTCCGCTTCATGGGTAAAGATGTAATGGAATGGCCGGTAGTTGACGTAGTTGGACAGGTTTTCCAGGTAGATATCCACCCCCTTGGCCTCGGCATATCGCGCCAACTCCTGTACCGACTGCAGGTAGTGCTCCAGCGCAACCTTTTTGGCCTTGAGCACCATCTTCGGCTCGACGATACAGCCACCGTGGATAATCAGCGGCGCGCCGAGGCGGCTGGCGATGTCAATCTCCTGCTTGACGTACGCCACCGCCGCCACGCGGAACGCCTGCACATCGCTGCCCAGCGGCGCCTTGAAGTTACCGTGGAACACCGGTTTTACCCCGCTGGCCTGGATCTGTTCCTGCAGGCTGACAATGCGCGCCTCGGTCCAGTCGTCGACCATTTCGCCGAACAGGCTGCCGTCGATGTACCAGTGGGTGCAGCCGCCTTCAACCGCGGTCTGCAGGCCTTGCTCGGCGCTCAGATATTTCTGGTGGGCGACGCCGGTGCAGAACGGTACGGCACCCGTGATCAGTTTACTTTCCATGGAGCGATTCCTTTCGTTGATGGAGGGTCAGGCGTGAGCGGGGAGTTCGATGGCCATGAAATCGGCCTTGGTCACGCCGCAGTCCGGGCATGTCCAGTCTTCGGGCACCTCTTCCCAAGGGGTGCCCGCCGGGATTCCGTCCTCCGGAATGCCCAATGCTTCTACGTACATGAAGCCACAGGGTGCGCACATATAAGTCGTCATAAGAAATGCAGAATCCATTGCTCACTTGTAGGGAAAATCGCCATATCCGGGCGAGATGGCGCGCAGTCTAGGGGAGTGGCGTTGCACAAGGCAGGTAAAGTGATGCCTAATCCGGCCTAACTTCACCGGTAAAACCACCGGCAAAGACAAGGAAGGTTTATGTTCGTATCCGCCATCGCCTTTGTGGAAGGCACGCCGAAGGTGCAGCAGATTGTCGAGGCGTTCAGCCAGGCCATCGAAAACGGCGAGTGGGCACCGGGCAGCAAACTGCCCTCTGTGCGCGAGTTGACCCATATCCTGGGCGTGAGCAAATTCACCCTCAACGAAGCCCTCGACCGCCTGCGCGGGCGCAACCTGCTGACCTCCAGCCAGGGCCGCGGCTACTTCGTGGCGATGGACAGTGCGCGACCGGCGTCGGCCACCTGGGTCGACCTGCTGCCTCAGGACCTGCTCAGCGTACTGCGCCGCCCCTTGGTCACCGCCAGCGGCGAACTGCGCCCCGGCGGCGGCCACCTGCCCGAAGCCTGGCTGAACGGCGAGGCCATTCGCCAGGCCATGCGCAGCGTAGTGCGCGCGCCGTCGCTGCGGATTGCCGGGCTGGGCACGCCGGCAGGCCTGCTGCCGCTGCGCCAGGCCCTGCAACACAAGTTGCACGGGGAAGGCCTGTCGGTGCCGGTCGAGCAGATCATCACCACGCCCAACACCGTGCAGGGCCTGGACATGCTCATGCGCCTGCTGGCGCGCCCCGGCGACACGGTATTGCTGGACGCGCCGTGCTACTTCAACTTTCACGCCAACCTGGCGCTGCATGGGGTCAAGGTGGTAACCATCCAGCGTCGCCCGGACGGTTTCGACTTTACCGCCCTCGAACAGTTGCTGGCCGAACACCGCCCCAGCCTGTACCTGACCACCAGCGTGCTGCATAACCCCACCGGCCATTCGTTCAGCCCGAGCCAAGCGTTCCGTCTGCTGCAACTGACCCAGCATTACCACTGCCATATCGTCGAAGACGACCTCTACGGCGACCTGCACCCCAACCCACCGCCCCGCCTGGCGACCCTCGCCGGCCTCGGACAGGTGACTTACCTGTCGGGGTTCTCCAAGATCCTCAGCGCCAACACCCGCGTCAGCTACGTGGTGGCCGCGCCGCAATTGGCGGCCAACCTGACCAATATGAAGCTGATGAGCGGCGGCGTGACCTCGGAGCTGTTCGAGCAGATCGTCTATCGCATGCTCAGTGAAGGCAGCTACGCCAAGCATCGCAAGCGCATGGTCCAGCGGCTGGTGGAGGCCGGCGGCCGTGTGGAGCAATGGCTCAGGCGCTGCGGCTGCGAACTGCCGATGCCCTACGAGGGCGGCATGTTCATCTGGGCGCGCCTGCCGGCGGGCGTAAACGGCGAACTGCTGGCCCAGGAAGCCTTGAAACGCAGCATGGTGCTGGCGCCGGGCGCGCTGTTCGGCTACGACCCCGCCCACCGCGATTCGATGCGTTTCAACGTGGCCCACAGCGACGAACCGCGCGTGCAACGGGTCTTCGAGGCCTTGCTGCGCAGCGGAGCCGGCAAGCCCGGAGATTGATCGCGCCGAGACGGTTTTTTGCTTCACCGTGTATCCATCCGGCGACAGATACACTGCAATACAAAGCGTACAAGGCAACGCGGATGACAGTCGCTAGACTGCGCCCCAACGAGCATTCAACGAGGAAGGCAGCATGGATCATGTCGATCACATCCTGATTGTCGATGACGACCGGGAGATCCGTGAACTGGTGGGCAATTACCTGAAAAAGAACGGCATGCGCACCACCGTGGTCGCCGATGGCCGGCAGATGCGCAGCTTTCTGGAGACCACTCCCGTGGACCTGATCGTGCTGGACATCATGATGCCCGGCGACGATGGCCTGCAGCTGTGCCGCGAATTGCGGGTGGGCAAGCACAAAACTACGCCGGTGCTGATGCTGACCGCGCGCAACGACGAGACCGACCGCATCATCGGCCTGGAAATGGGCGCCGACGACTACCTGGTCAAGCCCTTTGCCGCCCGAGAGCTGCTGGCACGCATTAATGCGGTGCTGCGCCGCACGCGGATGCTGCCGCCCAACCTGGTGGTCAGCGAGACCGGGCGGCTGATCCGCTTCGGCCGCTGGCGCCTGGACACCACCGCGCGCCACCTGCTCGACGATGACGATACGCTGGTGGCCTTGAGTGGCGCCGAGTACCGCCTGCTGCGCGTGTTCCTCGACCATCCCCAACGCGTGCTCAATCGCGACCAGTTGCTCAACCTGACCCAGGGCCGTGACGCCGACCTGTTCGATCGCTCCATCGACCTGCTGGTCAGTCGCCTGCGCCAACGCCTGCTGGATGACGCCCGTGAGCCGGCGTATATCAAGACCGTGCGCAGCGAAGGCTACGTGTTCTCGCTGCCGGTCAAAATCCTCGAGGCCGACCAATGAGCTGGCGGCTGGGCTGGCCCCGCACCCTGGCGTCGCAACTGTCGCTGATCTTCCTGATCAGCCTGGTGTGCGCCCATGGATTATCGTTCAGTGCGCAGTTCTACGAGCGCTACATCAGCGCGCGCACGGCGATGCTGGGCAACCTGGAAAACGATGTGGCCACCTCGGTGGCGATTCTGGACCGCTTGCCCGCCGATGAGCGCGCCAGCTGGCTGCCCCGCCTGAACCGGCAGAATTACCGCTACCTGCTCAACGCCGGCGAACCAGGCCAGCCCTTCTCAAGCGATGACATGCCCATGGCCGCCACCTCGATTGCCGAGGCGCTGGGTTCGCATTACACGCTGACGTTTCGAAATATCCCCGGGGCGCGGCCGCACTTCCAGGCGCACCTGACCCTGGCGGACGGCAGCCCGGTCACTGTTGATGTGCGTCCCGCCGCCGTCCCCGTGGCCTATTGGCTGCCGGTGGTGCTGGTACTGCAGCTGGCGCTGTTGTTGGGTTGTACGGGGTTCGCGGTGCGCCTGGCGATCCGCCCGCTCGCGCGCCTGGCCCGCGCAGTGGAAACCCTGGACCCCAACGCCCACCCCACGCCCCTGGACGAAAAAGGCCCCACCGAAGTGGCCCATGCCGCAGCGGCGTTCAACCACATGCAACAACGCATCGCCGACTACCTCAAGGAACGCATGCAGATCCTCGCGGCGATTTCCCACGACCTGCAAACGCCGATCACCCGCATGAAGCTGCGCGCCGAGTTCATGGAAGACTCCACCGACCGCGACAAACTGTGGAACGACCTGGGGGAAATGGAGCACCTGGTGCGCGAAGGCGTGGCCTACGCGCGCAGCGTCCACGGCGCCAGCGAGACCAGCCAGCGCATCGACCTGGACGCCTTTCTCGACAGCCTGGTGTTCGACTACCAGGACATGCACAAACAGGTCGCCCTCAGCGGCAAGAGCGCGGCGGTGCTCGACACCCGCCCCCACGCGCTGCGCCGGATACTGGTGAACCTGGTGGACAACGCCCTCAAATTCGCCGGTTCCGCCCACGTGCAAGTCGCGGCCATGGCTGACGGCGAACTGTCGATCAAGGTGCTGGATGATGGACCGGGCATCGCCGAAGACGAACTGCCGCAGGTGCTGCAGCCCTTCTACCGGGTCGAAAGCTCGCGCAATCGCGGCACCGGCGGCACAGGTCTGGGCCTGGCGATCGCGCAGCAGTTGGCCGTGGCAATTGGTGGCTCGCTGACCTTGAGCAACCGCTCGCAGGGCGGGCTCTGTGCCGAGGTCAGGCTGCACGCGCAGGGTGCGACGACGTAACCGGCCTGCTGCGTTGACCAACCTTGTTACACACCATATAGTGTGCCCACTAACAATGCAGACCACTACATAGTGTGAGACATCGGTGTTTACTGACCACACTCTGCGCACTATTTCAATGCCTTGATGCCTGCAAATTACCTATTTTTTGGACGGGGTTGACACCCCGTCAGAACAGACCTTGAAGGAATATTTCGATGCTGAGTTGGGATGAAGTCGACAACGAAGACACCGGCACAGCGGTGATCAAAGGCGCCAACGCCGGCCACGCCACCGAAGCCAACATGGACCGCCTCGACGGTGCCGGCGCCGCCGCCGCCATCGAAGCCCGCGCCGTCACCGCCAGTGACTCCGCCGCCATCGTGCGCGCCAAGGCCGCCCTGGACAAACTCGACGTCGCCGAAGGCCTCGCCGAACTCGAAGGCGCCTCCGCCCGCGTCGCCGTCGACGAAAAGCGCATGATCAACTGCCGCGCCGACCTCAACCAACTCGTGCCCTTCAAGTACGACTGGGCCTGGCAAAAGTACCTCGACGGCTGCGCCAATCACTGGATGCCGCAAGAGGTCAACATGACCGCCGACATCGCCCTGTGGAAAAACCCCGAAGGCCTCACCGACGACGAACGCCGCATCGTCATGCGCAACCTGGGCTTCTTCTCTACTGCGGATTCGTTGGTCGCCAACAACCTGGTGCTGGCCGTCTACCGCCTGATCACCAACCCGGAGTGCCGCCAGTACATCCTGCGCCAGGCCTTCGAAGAAGCGATCCACACCCACGCCTACCAGTACTGCATCGAATCGTTGGCCATGGATGAAGGCGAGATCTTCAACATGTACCACGAGATTCCATCCGTCGCGAAGAAAGCGGCCTGGGGCCTGAAGTACACCCGCTCGATCTCCGATCCGAAGTTCGAAACCGGCACCGTCGAGACGGATAAAGAGCTGCTGCGTAACCTGGTCGCTTACTACTGCGTGCTGGAAGGTATCTTCTTCTACTGCGGCTTTACCCAGATCCTGTCCATGGGCCGCCGCAACAAAATGACCGGCGTGGCGGAACAGTTCCAATACATCCTGCGTGACGAGTCGATGCACCTGAACTTCGGTATCGATGTGATCAACCAGATCAAGATCGAAAACCCGCATTTGTGGGATGCCGAGATGAAGGAAGAAGCGACCCAGATGATCCTGCAGGGGACGCAGCTGGAGATCGAATACGCGCGGGATACCATGCCTCGCGGTGTTCTCGGCATGAACGCGGCGATGATGGAGGATTACCTCAAGTTCATCGCTAACCGTCGCCTGTCGCAGATCGGCCTTAAAGAAGAGTATCCAGGCACGACCAACCCGTTCCCGTGGATGAGCGAGATCATGGACTTGAAGAAAGAGAAAAACTTCTTCGAAACCCGCGTGATCGAGTACCAGACCGGCGGCGCGCTGAGCTGGGATTGATTGAGACGGCCCCTTCGGGGGCCGTGTTGTTTACTTGCCGATATCTTTTATGCCCAATCACACCATCAAGACCCCCTGCGTCGGCCTGTGCTCCACCGTATACGGCGACCTGGTCTGCAGGGGCTGCAAGCGGTATCACCATGAAGTGATCCAGTGGAACGGCTACACCGCCGAAGAAAAGCAGGCGGTGTGGCAACGCCTGGAGCAGTTGCTGGTGCAGGTGATGGCCAGCAAGCTCGAAGTGTTCGACGTCGAGCGCTTGCGCCAGCAGTTGCAGGACCGCCAGATCCGTTTCATGCCGCACCAGTCGCCGTATTGCTGGGCGTATCAATTGATCGCGCGTGGCGCACGAGTAATCTCCAGGCTGGACGCCTACGGCCTGGCGCTGCTGCCGGAGTTTCGCGAGCGCCATCTGGCGGACTTGCGCGATGCCATCGACCGAGAGTTTTTCCTGCTGTCCGAGGCCCATTACCAGCGGTATATCGCACCGAGCTTCCTGAAAGACGCATTTGGGCCCGCCCTGATTGCCGCGTTGTAACCCCTGGGTTCAAACAGGTGCCCGTCGGTTCATACCGCTCAATCCCCTGCTTGTGGTTAAAATGCCGCCCGCTCAATGACCTGATGCTCAACGATGACCCCTGACGCACTTGCCACTCTGCACACCCATCTGCTCACCGCACTGGCTGATCCGCCCAGTGAAACCCGGCGTCTGTTCCACGGCCGAGGCCGTTGCTGGCCGGGCCTGAAGCAATTGACCGTGGACTGGTTGCAAGGCGTGGTGCTGGTGGCGCTGTTCAAAGCGCCGGAACCGGCAGATCTGGAGGCATTGAAAAGCATGCTGCTGGACATCGACTGGGCACACGCGGGTGCGCACACCGTCGCCCTGCAGCACCGCTACCTGCCACAAAGCACCACCGAATGGCTGGTGGGGCAAGCGATCGATGAGCTGATCATTACCGAGGGCGGCCTGCGTTACCTGATCGATCTGGGTAAAAAACAGAACACCGGCCTGTTCCTCGATATGCGCTACGGGCGCAACTGGGTGCGCGAACAGGCCAGGGGCCAGCGCGTACTCAACCTGTTTGCCTACACCTGCGGCTTTTCCGTGGCGGCCATCGAAGGTGGCGCCGAGCAGGTAGTGAACCTGGACATGGCGCGCGGCGCCCTGAGCCGCGGCCGCGATAACCATCGGCTTAACGGCCATGACCTGAGCAAGGTCACGTTCCTTGGGCACGATCTGTTCAAATCCTGGGCCAAGGTGATCAACAGCGGCGCCTATGACCTGGTGATCATCGACCCACCGTCGTTCCAGAGGGGCAGTTTCCTGCTGACCAAGGACTATCAACGCGTGCTGCGCCGCCTGCCGGACTTGCTCGCCGCCCATGGCACGGTGCTGGCGTGCATGAACGACCCGGCACTCGGCGAAGATTTCCTGATCGACGGCGTGACACGCGAGGCGCCGGGTCTGCGCTTCGTACAGCGTCTGGAAAACCCGCCCGAATTTCCCGATATCGATGCGCAAAGTGGTCTGAAAGCCCTGGTGTTTCGTCAGGACTGATGCCGAAAAGTCCTACGCTTGCTACCCTAAGCGATACGCCGGGCGGTGAACCTTATCCCCCCCTACCCGGTCGATACCTGCATTCCCCGGCCAGACCCGACGGCGTCACGTTGTCGGCTGCCCCGTTCCACCTTTGGAGAACCGCCCGTGATATCGACCCTGCATGTAGCCAGAATCAAAGCCTGGGGCGCCCACGGCTTTACCGCCACCGGTGTGGTCCTGGCCTTCCTCGCCACCCTGGCCCTGCTGGAAAACTCGCCCAAGGCCTGCCTGCTGTGGCTCGGCCTGGCACTGGTGGTGGACGGCGTCGACGGTTCCCTGGCGCGCCGCCTCAATGTCAGCACGGTGCTGCCCAGCTTCGACGGTTCGGTGCTGGACCTGGTGATCGATTACCTCACCTACGTGTTCATCCCCGCCCTGTTTATCTACCGCTACATCGATCTGCCGGACTTTACTCACCTGTTTACCGTGTCGGTGATCCTGGTGTCGTCATTGTTCTGCTTCTGCAACGTCAATATGAAAAGCAAGGACAACTATTTCGTCGGCTTCCCCGCCGCCTGGAATGTGGTGGCCCTGTGCGTGTACATCATCCAGCCGGACGCCTGGGTGACCTTGCTGACGGTCATCGGCCTGGCCCTGCTGACCGTCACGCCGATGAAGTTTTTGCACCCGTTTCGGGTCAAGCGCTTTATGCCGATCAATATCGCGGTGACCACCATCTGGTTGCTGTGCAGCTTTTTGATGGTCGTGGATTATCCCAACACCAATCCGTGGACATTCGGCCTGTGGTCGCTGATGTCGGCATACTTTCTGGGGATTTGCATCTGGCGCACCGCGCTGGAGTGGCTGGGCACCCACAAATAGCCAAATAGGTGGGAGAGGACTTGCCCCCGATGGCGATGTGTCAGTCAGCTTATCTGTCACTGATACACCGCAATCGGGGGCAAGCCCCTTCCCACAGTTGGTTCTGCATACATTCGGCAGGTAAGATGGCGACCTTCCGCATAGCGCCCTGCCAACCATAAGCCCTGCCCATGCCCTTCGAACTCAGCGTTGACCTCACCACCCTCGCCATTCTTGCCGTTGTGGCCTTTATTGCCGGATTCATCGACGCCATCGCCGGCGGCGGCGGGCTATTGACCACCCCGGCGCTGCTCACCGCCGGCATGCCGCCACACCTGGTGCTGGGCACCAACAAGCTCAGTTCCACGTTCGGCTCGGCCACCGCCAGCTTCACCTTCTATCGTCGCAAGCTGTTCCACCCGCGCCAGTGGGTGCACGCCATCGTCGGTACGCTGGTCGGCGCGCTTGCCGGGGCGGTGGTCGCCCATTACCTGCCGGCCGAGACCCTGAACAAAATGCTCCCGGTGATCGTATTCGCCTGCGGCCTGTACCTGCTGTTCGGCGGCACGCCCAAGGCACCGCTGGAAGCCGACGCACCGATCAAGAAGAAATGGCAGGCCACCCAAGGCTTCGGCCTGGGTTTCTACGATGGTGTAGCAGGCCCGGGGACCGGCGCGTTCTGGACCGTCAGCACCCTGCTGCTGCACCCCATCGACCTGGTCAAAGCCAGCGGCGTGGCGCGCAGCATGAACTTCGTCAGCAACGCGGCAGCACTGTCGGTGTTTATCTTCAACGGCTCGGTGGACTGGATAGTCGGGCTGGCGATGGGGATTTCGGTGATGGGCGGTGCCTTCTTTGGCGCTCGCAGCGCAATCAGCGGCGGCGCCAAATTCATTCGTCCGGTGTTTATCACCGTGGTCCTCGGCCTGACCGTGCGCCTAGCCTGGCAGCACTGGTTCAGCGTGGCCTAAGCGGCGCGCCACATAGAGATCGATCAGGTAGCGCGCAATCGAGCGTGACGCCGGCAACGGCGGCAGGTCATGGATGTTGAACCACTGTGCGTCTTCGATCTCGTCGGCCTGGGGCACGATATCGCCACCGGCGTATTCGGCATGAAAGCCCAGCATCATCGAATGCGGGAACGGCCAGCACTGGCTGCCCACATACTGAATATTCCTGACTTCCACCTGCACCTCTTCGCGCACCTCGCGGATCAGGCAGTCTTCGGCCGACTCGCCCGGCTCGGCAAATCCGGCCAACGTGCTGTAGACCCCGGTCACAAAACGCGGCGAACGTGCCAGTAAAATCTCGTCGCCACGGGTCACCAGCACAATCATGCTCGGCGAGATGCGCGGGTAACTGCGCAGGTCGCACGCCTGGCAATACATCGCGCGTTCGCGCGGCACCTGCGCCATGGCTTGGCCGCAGCTGCCGCAAAAGCGATGTTCGCGGGCCCAGGTGCCGATCTGCGCGGCATAGCCCAGGACCTTGTAGAGCGTGTGATCGCCCTGCAGCATAAAGCCGCGCAAGCCCTGCCAGCTGCAACCCGGCACCTCGCCGGCCGAGTTGAGCTCAAGCAGGTACACCGGCTCGCCGTCGAGGTGGCCGATGCCGTGTTCGGCGAACACCGACAGGTCCTGGCGCTTGAGCCATTCCCGGGGGAACAGCGGGCCATTGGCGTCATGCAAAAAGCCCTCGCGGCTGCGGGCGACGGCCCAGCCGCCGGGGGCGTCGTTGTCCAGCAGCGTTGTGGTAATCCAGCCTGGGGTCATGTTTATCAATCCACGAATTCGGGTGTCTGCTTGCTCATGTGAGCCGCGATGGCCACACGCAGGTCGTTGGATTGCAACATAGCCGAGTTCCAGGTGGCAACGTATTCCAGGCCATCATTGATCGTGTGGTCACGCATGTAGCTGATCATCGCCTTGGTGCCGGTCACGGCGATCGGCGACTTGGCCGCGATGTCACGGGCCATCTCCAGCACGCCGGCCAACAGGCTCTGGTGATCGGCATACACACGGTTGACCAGGCCGATACTGCGCGCCTCTTCGGCGCCGAACATGCGCCCGGTATAGGCCAGTTCGCGCAGCATGCCGTCGCCGATAATACGCGGCAGCCGTTGCAAAGTGCCGACGTCGGCAGCCATGCCGATATCGATTTCCTTGATGGAAAACTGCGCGTCCTCGGCGGCGTAGCGCATGTCGCAGGCGCTGATCAGGTCGATGGCGCCGCCGATGCAATAGCCCTGGATCGCCGCCAGCACCGGCTTGCGGCAGGTGTCCACGGCGTTGAACGAGGCTTGCAGCTCAAGGATCTTGCGCCGCAGCAGGCGCGCGTTGCGGCCCACATCCTTGCCCAGGTCATTGGCCACCGAGGCCAGCATCATCAAGTCGATGCCGGAGGAGAAATGTTTGCCGGCGCCGCTGAGCACCACGGCGCGCACGGCGTCGGTGTCGTCGATCCATTGGAAAATGTCGATGATCTCGGTCCAGAACGCGGCGTTCATCGCGTTGATCTTTTCCGGGCGGTTGATCTGCACATGGGCAACGTTGTCGTGGAGTTCGACGACGAAGGCTTGGTATTCGGACATGGCCATGATCCCTGACTGGCGGGTGAGAAGGCCCAGACTATAACAAGGCTGCGCGACGGCGCATCGGCCAAATGCGGGACTGGTCGACGGGATCGAAAAGACGCTGGATAAAACCTCGCGCACGCGCCATCCTTCGCGCTTTAAGCCGCGCAGTGCGCGGCGCTCGACGTTTGAAGGATATGCCCATGCACGCCCAGCCCCTCGCCCCCGCCGATTTCGAAGCCCTCGAAGACACCCTGCTCAGGTACGGCGATGACCATTCGGTATTGAACGTGGCCGAACTCGACGGCTACTTCACCGCCCTGGTCTCCGGCCCGGCGCCGGTGGCCATCGACGAGTGGTTCCCGGCGATCTGGGGCGGCCAGAACCCCAAGTGGGAAAGCGCCGACCAAGCGCAGCAGTTTCTGGACCTGTGCGTGCGCCACCTCAACACCCTGGCGGCCCAACTGGCCGGCGACGCCCGGGGCTTTACGCCGCGCTTCGACGAAACCGAGCATCGGGCCCAGACGGTGACCCTGGCCGAAGAATGGTGCTTCGGCTACCTGCGTGGCGCCGCCATCGGTAACTGGCCACCCCTGCCGACGGAACAGGCGGCGAACCTGGAAAAAATCTCCTGGTGCGCCGAGCAGGACAACTTCGAATTGCCCGCCGACCTGGATATCCCGGCCCACCAGCAGCGCGCCAGCGAGATCGAACCGGCGGCGCGGGCGCTGCATGATTACTGGTCGAGCCAGCGCTAAGCCTCGACAGCACGGCATCAATACCCGATTATTCGGGTCCGCCCCGTCGGCCACTCCGTGCCACCTTGCCTTGAATCAGGAGCCTTGTACCTTGAGTTCGCAGAAAACCGTGACCGTTACGCCACCCAACGCCCCGCTCATCGGCAAGGTCGCGCCCCCCGGCTCCAAATCCATTACCAACCGCGCGCTGCTGCTGGCGGCCCTGGCCAAGGGCACCAGCCGCTTGAGCGGCGCGCTGAAAAGCGACGACACCCGCCACATGTCGGTGGCCCTGCGCCAGATGGGCGTGACCATCGACGAGCCGGACGACACCACGTTCGTGGTCACCGGCCAGGGCAAGCTGCAGTTGCCGACACAACCGCTGTTTCTCGGCAACGCCGGCACCGCCATGCGCTTTCTTACCGCCGCGGTGGCCACCGTACAGGGCACCGTGGTGCTTGATGGCGACGATTACATGCGCAAGCGCCCGATCGGCCCGCTGCTGGCCACCCTCGGCCGGAACGGCATCCAGGTCGACAGCCCGACGGGTTGCCCACCGGTTACCGTGCATGGCCGTGGCAAGGTGCAGGCCAAGCGCTTCGAGATCGACGGCGGGCTGTCCAGCCAATACGTATCGGCCCTGCTGATGCTTGCCGCCTGCGGTGAAGCGCCGATTGAAGTGGCACTGACCGGCAAGGACATCGGCGCCCGCGGCTATGTGGACCTGACCCTGGATTGCATGCGCGCCTTCGGTGCGCAGGTCGACGCTGTCGACGACACCACCTGGCGCGTCGCGCCAACGGGCTACACCGCCCATGACTACCTGATCGAACCGGACGCTTCCGCCGCCACCTACCTGTGGGCCGCCGAAGCGCTGACCGCTGGCCGCATCGACATTGGCGTGGCCGCCCAGGCTTTCACCCAACCGGATGCCAAGGCGCAGGCGCTGATCGCCCAGTTCCCTGATATGCAGGCCACCGTGGTGGGCTCGCAGATGCAGGACGCGATCCCGACCCTGGCAGTGCTGGCGGCGTTCAACAACACCCCGGTGCGCTTTACCGAATTGGCCAATCTGCGGGTCAAGGAATGTGACCGGGTACAGGCGCTGCACGACGGCCTGAATGAAATCCGCCCGGGCCTGGCGACCATCGAAGGCGACGACCTGCTGGTGGCCAGTGACCCGGCGTTAGCCGGCACCGCCTGCTCGGCGCTGATCGACACCCACGCCGATCACCGCATCGCCATGTGCTTTGCCCTGGCCGGGTTGAAGGTAACGGGCATTCGCATCCAGGACCCGGACTGCGTGGCCAAGACCTATCCCGACTACTGGAAGGCCCTGAGCAGCCTGGGTGTCGCGCTGACCTATTGAGCCCGGCGCGCCGGAATGGGGAGGACTGAACATGAACATTCGCCAACCCTGCCCACCCGGCGCCTGCGTATGCGAGCGCGAGCAATTGCTGCAAGCGCCCGACGCCGACTTACGCATCCTCGGTCTCACCCGCCAGGAAGAAAAACGCCTGCTTGAACGTCTGGAAAACCTGCAGAACCTGCAGGACCTGGAGCGCATGCAGCAACGCATGTACGAACTGCTGGGCATCCGCGTGCACGTCGCGCCGGGCCATACCGAAGTCAAGAGCATGCGCGGCATTCAGATTGTCATCGACGACCTGCCCGGCCTGTGCCGCAAAACCCGGCAGGCCATTCCGGCGGCGATTCGCCGGGGCATGGAAAAACGTCCGGAGATTGCCTATCGCTTGCTGGACGCCCACGACCTGTTTCGCGACGGGTAAATCAACCTGCCACCGTCTCGGCCTTGAACAGGCCCTGGCCCACGGTTCTCGCGGTGCTCAAATGGGCCTCTGCGCTGCCGCTTTCCGAGTCCAGTAGCAGTTCGGATGTGAGCACCTTCGCGCCACAGTAATCAAAGATGCCGTAGTCAATCTGCGTGTGCATCGATTGGGCATAACCATGCCGTTCGAACGCGCTGAAGTCCGCCGCGCCAAGCGCCAGCAGGTGCACCTGTAAATGCCCGAGTTTTTTCATGACCGGGGTGTCCGGGCCGTAGTCGATGGCCCAACCGTTGACGAACACGCGGTCAATCCAACCCTTGAGCAGGCCGGGCATCGACCACCAATAAATGGGAAACACCAGAACCAACGCATCGGCGCGGTCGATGCGGGCTTGTTCGGCCAGCACATCGGCCGGTGGTGTGGCGCGCTCGCGGTGCACCCGATGGTCGGCGGCGCTGTAACGGGGGTCGAAGCCCTCAGCGGCGAGGTCGGCGATTTCAGCGGTGTGACCCGATAGGCGCAGGCCATCGGCTACCTGGGCGGCGATGCTGTGAGTCAGGGATTGTGGGTCGTGATGGGCAACAACGATCAGTGCGTGCATGACATTCACTCCGGTTCGGTTTAGGCTCTGGGCTTAAGTTACGAACAGTAAGTTACTTTTGGTATATAAGCATGTCAAGCCACGATTCCCCTGCACCCCGCCGTCGTCTGTCCCGCGAAGATCGCCTGCAGCAATTACTGGAGGTGGCCTGGCAGCTGGTGCGCGATGAAGGCACCGATGCCCTGACCCTGGGCCGTGTGGCAGAGTTGGCCGGCGTCACCAAGCCGGTGGTCTATGACCATTTCGTCACCCGCGCGGGGTTGTTGGCGGCGCTGTACGAAGACTTCGACGGGCGCCAGAACCAGGCTTTCGTCGACGCACTCGACGCCAGCGAGGCCACCCTGGAAGGCCGCGCAGGTGTGATTGCCTCGTCCTACGTCGATTGCGTGTTACTGCAGGGCCGTGAGATCCCGGGCGTGATCGCGGCGTTGAGCAGCTCCCCGGAACTGGAAACCCTCAAGCGCAAGTACGAAGCGATCTTCCTCGACAAGTGCCGCGATGTCCTGACGCCCTTCGCCCCCTCCGGCACGGTGTCTCAAGCCGGCTTGAGGGCAATGCTCGGGGCGGCCGAGGCGTTGTCCCACGCAGCGGCCAACGGCGAGATCAGCCGCGAAGAGGCGCAACAGGAATTGCAGGCCAGCATTTCAGCCATGGTCAATCGCCCGCGCCCGTGACGAACACCTGCACCTTGCGCGCCAGTTGATCCAGGTGCCGGTCGCGCTGGCGCTCCGCGTCGACCATGGCGCGTTTGCCGTGCCGTTGCAGCAGGTAGGTGTGGATCTGCTGCACTTCCAGCGAGCGGTAAATCGCGGCCACGTCCAGCACGCCCATCAACCCGTCGGTGCCGTAGTGGCGCGTGTTCATCAGCACCTGGGTGTCGCGCGCACCGCGTACCTGAAAGCCCATGGCCTGGAAGGCCGGCACCTTTTCCACGGAGCAGGCCAGTTCCGCATGGGGATAGCGCCCCAGCACGTCCTGCATCATGGCGCGCCCTACCCCGTGGCGCCGCGACCCGGCCTGCACGGCCATAAAGGGAATGCCGCAGGCCTCGGGGTCATCCTTGACCGGTAGACACAACAGAAACCCGATCACCTGTTCCGGGTCCTCGGCATCCGTCGCCACCACCAACTCGACCGTGATGCCCTTCTCACCGTTCAACGCCTCCAGGTACAGGTGCACCTCGTAGCCGATGGCGTACTGATAAATGTTGTACAGCAGGTTGCTGGGCGGCAGCGCGACGCTGCTGATGTCGGTGAGGTTGTCCACCACCATCTGCAGGATCTGGCCGTTGATGGGTTCGGGGCACGGTGTGGTGTAACGGGTGAGGCTGAACATGCACATTCCTGGGGGTCGGGCTTCAAGGCAGTGGCGATTGTACCTGTTACGCCGGGGTCATGGTCCGCACACCTCACGCAGGCAGCCGCGCAGCCAGCGATGGGCCGGGTCCGCGTCCAGCCGCGGGTGCCAGAGCATGGCCACGCTGAAGGTGGGCAGGCTCAGCGGCAGGTCAAAGCAGAACAGCTCGCTGCGATGGGCGATGTAGCGTTCGGGGACGCTGGCAATCAGGTCGGTGTCGCGCGCCAGGGCGATGGCGGTGGCGAATCCGGCGACGATGGTGTGGATCTGCCGCGTAACGCCCAGGGCTTGCAGCGCATCGTCGATCTGGCCGCGGTCCTGGCCTCGGCGGGAGACATACAGGTGTTGGCCGTCGGCGTAGCGCTGCAGGCTGACCGCGCCGCGACTGAGGGGATGGCCGCTGCGTACCACGCCGACCAGGCGATCGCGGAACAGCGCCTGGGTCAACAGCTCCGGGCCGGCGTCGGCGTCGACCACGCCGATGTCCAGGTCCACACGGGCGTCGCGCAGCGGCGCGGTGTCCTTGTCGGTTTTATTCAGCAGGCGCAGGCGCACACGGGGTGTCTCCAGGGCCATGCGGGCAAGCAACGCGGCGCCGAAACACGCGACGAACTCCTCACTGGTGCGCAACGTAAAGGTGCGCTCGACCTGGGCCATGTCCACCGCCCGTGCCGGACGCAAGGCCGCCTGGGCGTCCTGCACCAGCCGGCCGACCTGCTCGCGCAACGCCAGCGCATGGGGGGTCGGCACCAGGCCCCGACCGGCGCGCACCAGCAACGGGTCGCCCGTGGTGTGCCGCAGGCGCGCCAAGGCACGGCTCATGGCCGAAGGGCTCAAGCGCAGGCGCTTGGCCGCGCGTTCGACGCTGCCTTCGGCGAGCAGCACATCCAGGGTGATCAGCAGGTTCAAATCGGGCATCAGCGTTCCCCAACAGGCGTTTTGTGCAGGTATTCAATGCAATCCCTGCGTCTTCCGCCATGGTAGATCAGGCCGTAGAGTTGCGACAGTCACAATCATTAAGGAATCCCCCCATGCACGCTTCTTCGCGCGGCGCTCTGGTCAGCCTGGGCCTGGCCATGCTGCTGGCCTCGCTGGGCACCAGCATCGCCAATGTCGGCCTGCCGACGCTGGCACAGACCTTCAACGCAGCGTTCCCGGCAGTGCAATGGGTGGTGCTGGCGTACCTGCTGGGCATCACGGCGGTTATCGTCAGTGCAGGTCATTTGGGTGATCGCCTGGGGCGGCGCCGGGTGTTGATCGCCGGGTTGCTGCTGTTCGCGGTGGCGAGCGCAGTGTGCAGTGTCGCCCCGTCGTTGAACGGCTTGATTACCGCGCGCGTGCTGCAAGGCCTCGGCGCGGCAAGCATGATGGCGATGGCCATGGGCCTGGTGGGCGATACCGTGCCCAAAGAGCGTATGGGCCGAGTCATGGGGCTGCTCGGCACCCTGTCGGCACTCGGTACGGCGATGGGTCCCAGTGTCGGCGGCCTGCTGCTCAGCCTGTGGGGGTGGCGCGCGTTGTTTGGGGTGGGCACGCCACTGGGGCTATTGGCTGCCGCCCTGGCCTGGCACTATCTGCCGGTGGATCTGCCGCACGCACGCGCGCCCGGCAGCTTGTGGTCACCCTTGAAAGCCGCGTCATTACGCGCCGGCCTGGCCATGAGCGCGCTGGTGTCGGCGGTGATCATGGCCACCTTTGTGGTCGGTCCGTTCTATTTATCCCGTGGGCTGGGCCTCGCGCCTGAATGGATGGGCCTGGCGATGGCCGTCGGACCGGGTGTCGCCGCGCTCACCGGCGTACCCGCCGGGCGCCTGACCGACCGCCTGGGCAGCCGGCGCGTCACACTGATCGGGCTGAGCACACTGCTGGGCGGCGCGCTGCTGTTGTCCCTGGCGTCGGGGCTGATGGCCTATCTGGGAGCGCTGGTGATGCTGACCTGCGGCTACAGCCTGTTCCAGGCCGCCAATAACACCGCCGTCATGAGCAACGTGGACGCCGCCCGCCGTGGCACGGTCTCGGGCTTGCTCAACCTGTCACGCAACCTGGGCCTGATTCTCGGCACGTCAGCCTTGGGCGCGGTATTCGCCTGGGCCAGCCCGGACGTCATCCACGCCACACCTGCATCTGTCACCCACGGCCTGCACATCACCTTCCGCGTCGCGGTGGGCCTGATCGTCCTGGCCGCTGCGATGGCAGTTTGCCGCATTGCCACTTTGAATACCCCGCTGAACACCCGTTGAGGCAAAAAAACAAAAAAGGCGTTGCGCCAGACCGGGTTACATCGCGCATCATGGGCACTTTCAAGCTCAAGGGTAACGTCCATGCGCGTTCTGTCATTGATGATGGGTCTTACGACGCTGGCCGCCACTACGGTGTTCTGCGCCAGCGCGATGGCGAATGAAGAAAGTCAGTTGGTACAACAGATCAACGCCTACCGCAGCCAGGTGCAGCGCTGCGGCGACCAGGGCTCCCAGGAATTGCCGCCGCTGACCAGCGACACGCGCCTGGTGCTGCCGGCCAACAGCGCCGGCGATCTGCAGCAGGCGCTGGCCCGGGCCGCGTACCCGATGGTGAACGTGCAGGCCATCAGCCTGTCCGGTCCCAAGGACGCGGCAGCGGCCATGAAGGCGGTGAGCGAGAGCTTCTGCCGTGTGGTGCTGGACCCGCAATACGTCGATATCGGCGTGAGCAACACAGGCCAGGACTGGCGCATCGTGCTGGCCCGCCCATTGCTGTCCAGCGGCCGAGGCGACTGGCAGACCGAGGGCAAGCAAGTGCTCAGCCTGATCAACGCCGCCCGCGCGCAGCCCCACCAGTGCGGTACGCAAGCCTTTACCGCCACCACCGCGCTGACCTGGAATGACAACCTGGCGGGCGCGGCCAACAGCCATACGCGCAATATGGCCAACGGTAATTTCTTCGATCACCTGGACCACGATGGCCGTACCCCCGGCGACCGTGCCGAACTGGCCGGCTATACCGCCAAAACGGTCGGCGAAAACATCGCCGCCGGCCTCGACACGCCGCGCAAGGTGGTAGACGGCTGGCTTGCCAGCCCCGGCCACTGTGCCAATCTGATGAACCCGCAATTTCGCGAGCTGGGCGCCGCGTACGCCATGGACCCGAAGAGCGATGCAGGCATCTATTGGACGGCGCTGTTCGGCACACAACAATAGAGGGCGGTCGGCAACCCTCGCCTTTTAAAACCAACAGAGCATCAAAATGCCATCTCGTGGATAATCCGCTGAACTGGCGGCGGCCATTCGGGTCTGTAGCTTGGCTGCCTGGCCTATCCAAGTAACTAACGAGCGTGGCAAACAAGGTGTTACCCCAATGATGAATTGGCTGCAAAGCAGCAGCGACATGGCTGAACAGGTTCGTCAGCATGATTGGGCAAGTACGCCCCTGGGGCCGTTGGAGCAGTGGCCGGATGTTTTGAAGACCACCGTGGCGCTGTGTTTCGCGTCGAGCTTTCCCCAGGCGATCGTCTGGGGGCCGCAACTGATCACGCTCTACAATGACGCCTTCATTCCGATCCTGGGCAACAAGCCCTATGCCCTCGGCCGCCCGTTCAGTGAAATCTGGAGCGAGGTCTGGGACGAGGTCAGTCATATCGCCAGCGCGGCCTTCGAAGGCCATGCGACCTACATCGAAAACTTCCCGCTGATGATCGAGCGCGGCCCGGCGCCGGAACAGGCGTACTTCACGTTCTGCTACAGCCCGATACGCGACCCTCAGGGCAAGGTGGTCGGCATGCTCGACACCGTGACCGAAACCACCGCCACGGTGTTCCTCGCGCGTCGCCTGGCGCTGCTGGACGCCATCGGCAGCGCGGTAACCAACGCCAACGACGCCCAGGCGATCATGACCACCACCACCCGCCTGGTGGCTGAGCATTTGCAGGTGAGCAACTGCGCCTACGCCGACATGGACGACGATGAAGACGGCTTTACCATCCGCGACAATTGGACCGCTCCCGGTTCGCCGAGCATTGTCGGCCGTTACAGCCTTGCGGCATTCGGCGAGCGCGCGGTCAAGTGCCTGCGCGCCGGTGAGCCGCTGGTGATCCATAACAATCTGCGCGAACTGCCGCCCCATGAAGCCGCGCAATTCCAGGCACTGGGTTTGACCGCCACCATCTGCATGCCGCTGATCCGCAACGGTCGCCTGAGCGCGCTGATGGCCGTTCACGACAAAACGGCGCGGCCGTGGTCGCAGTACGACCTGGCCGTGCTGCGCGAAGTCACCGAGCGCTCCTGGGCACATATCGAGCGCGTGCGCGCCGACGCCGATGTGCGCGCCGGCCTGGCCGCCTATGCCGAACTCAATACCACTCTGGAACAGCGTGTCGAAGAGCGCACCCTGGCGTTGGCCCAGGCCGAAGCGGCACTTCGCCAGTCGCAAAAGCTGGAGGCCATCGGCCAGTTGACCGGCGGCGTGGCCCACGACTTCAACAACCTGCTGACCATCATTCGCTCCTCGGTGGACTTTCTGCGCCAACCGGGCTTGTCCGAAGAGCGCCGCCAGCGCTACATGGGCGCGGTCTCCGATACCGTCGAACGCGCCAGCAAGTTGACCAGCCAGTTGCTCGCTTTCGCAAGGCGCCAGCCGCTGAACCCGGAAGTCTTCGACGTCGGCCAGCGCGTGCAGAATATCGGCGAGATGCTCGAGAGCGTCACCGGTGCACGTATTCAAGTGCGCGTCGAGCTGCCGACGCAGCCCTGTTTTGCACGGATCGACCCAAGCCAGTTCGAAACCGCATTGATCAATATCGCCCTCAATGCGCGGGACGCCATGGACGGCCAGGGCACGCTGACCCTGCGCGTCACCGGCCAACGCCCGCTGCCGCGCATCCGTGGCGATGCCGGCTCGCGCCAGGCGCATATCGCTATCGCACTGGCCGACACCGGCCCCGGCATTGCCAGCGACACCATCGAGCGTATCTTCGAGCCGTTTTTCACCACCAAGGCTGTCGGCAAAGGCACAGGGCTGGGGCTCTCCCAAGTGTTCGGTTTCGCCAAACAGTCGGGAGGCAATATCGACGTGGCCAGCACCCTGGGCCAGGGCTCGGTGTTCACCCTGTACCTGCCGCAGGTCGAAGCTCAGGCGTCGGTCCACCCCGGCCGGACTGACGAACCGGCACCGGCCCATGACACCGCGCACTGCCGTGTGTTGATCGTGGAAGACAATCTTGAGGTCGGACGCTTCGCCAGCCAGATCCTGCAGGACCTGGGCTACCAGACAACGTGGGCCACCGATGCCGAACAGGCGTTGACCCTGGCCGGCCAGGACGCGAACGCATTCGATGCGATTTTCTCGGATGTGGTGATGCCCGGCATGACCGGCGTAGCCATGGCCAAGGTGTTGCGCCAACGCCGCGCCGATCTGCCGGTGGTGCTCACCTCGGGCTACAGCGAAGAACTGGCGGAAAACGGCTATGAGGGATTTGAGTTCCTGCCCAAGCCCTACTCGGCCGATCAGGTCTCTCGCGTGCTGATCAAGGCCATGCTCAGGGATTGAGCGCCCTACTCCGCCACCGCGACCTGGTTGCGGCCCAAAGCCTTGGCGCGGTACAGCGCTTTATCTGCGGTATTCATCAGCCCGTGCAGGTCCTGCTGCCCAGGGTGGGTGGACGCCACACCGAGGCTGGCCGACAGGCCCTTGACCGGCTCGGCGGCCATGCCGGCGATGGACGCAATCAACTGCTCGGCGATAGCGCGCGCCGTCTCCAGCGAAGTGTTGGGCAGCAGCACCGCAAATTCCTCGCCGCCCAGACGCCCGTACACGTCGGCCTGCCGGAACGAGGTGCTGATCACTGCGCCGATCTGGCGCAGCACCTGGTCGCCGGCCTGGTGGCCGTAGGTGTCGTTGATCTGTTTGAAATGGTCCATGTCGAGCATCAGCGCGCACAGCGGCTGCTGGTGATGTCGACACTGTGCGTACAACGCCTGGGCACGCTCGAAAAACGCCCGGCGATTCATCAGCCCGGTCAGTTCGTCGGTCTGTGCGGCACGAGTGGATATGCTATGGGCCCGTTCCATCTGCCGCGTCAGGCGAAAAGCCTTCTCCAAGGCGTCGGACAGCTTGCGGGTGGCGCTGAATACAAAAGTGGAGAACACCAGCACCGCAATCGCGACGCCGACCTGCATCGACGACGGCTGCAGCAACAGCCACACCGTGCAGGGCATCAGCACGAGGCTGATGGAGACCACCGTCATGTAGCGATACGCCGAATAACAGGACACCGCAGCCACCGACATGCCCACGGTGAACAGCATGACCAGCACCTGGGACAGGCGGTCATCGGTGGGTATCAGCGCAAACGCACCGCCGCCCCAGATCCCCGCAGAAAGCACCAGCGTGATCCAATAGCGCCGTTCCCAGCGCGCCGGCAGGCGCTCGCTGTTGGGGCAGCGAAACCACTCCATGAACATCAGGATGCGCAACAGCGATGAAACGCCCAGGGCCGCCAGCCAGACCAGCATGATGGGTTGATCCAGGCGGTCCCAGCACAACCAGCACAGCATCGCCGCCGCCAGATAGCTGCCGAATATCGCCGCGAATGACTGTCGGAACAGCTGGTGCAGGCGGTCGGCCCGCACTTGCTGCTCGATGCGCTCATCCTGATCCTGCCCGTGTCCAAGACCATTCATGAAATACGCCTGATTCCGTTGCCGCGACAAAGGCGCCATTGTGGCACCCTGCCAGCAACGCGGACAACAGAATCCCGCACCGCAGAGCCTTTAACTCGGCTCGGGCCGCAGAATCAGCACCCCCAGTGGCGGCAGATTCAACGACAGCGAAACGGGCTGACCATGGCGCGGCTCGTCGACGGTGAACACTTCGCCACCATTGCCGAAATTGGAACCGGCGTACATATCCGCGTCACTGTTGATCACCTCGCTCCAGCGCCCGGCAAACGGCACGCCCACGGCATAGTGCTCGCGAGGCACCGGCGTGAAGTTGGCCACCACCAACACCGGTTTGCCGTCCTTGCTCCAGCGCAGCCAGGCGTAGACGCTGTTGATCGCATCGTCGCCGATCAGCCACTGGAAACCTTGCGGCGCGTCGTCCTGCTCGTGCAGGGCCGGCTCCTGGCGGTACAGGCGATTCAAGTCGCCCACCAGCTTTTGCACACCCTGGTGTTCCTGGTATTGCAGCAGGTACCAGTCCAGTTGCTGGTCATGGTTCCACTCGCGCCACTGGCCGAATTCGCAGCCCATGAACAGCAACTTCTTACCCGGATGCATCCACATGAACGCCAGGTAGGCGCGCAGATTGGCAAATTTCTGCCAGCGGTCGCCGGGCATCTTGTCGATCAGCGAATGCTTGCCATGGACCACTTCGTCATGGGAGATCGGCAGGATGAAACGCTCGGACCAGGCATACACCAGGCCGAAACTCAGCTCGTTGTGATGATGGGCACGGTATACCGGGTCCTGCTGGATGTAGTGCAGCGAGTCGTGCATCCAGCCCATGTTCCATTTGTAATTGAAGCCCAGGCCGCCTTGCTGGGTCGGCTGGCTGACGCCAGGCCAGGCCGTGGACTCCTCGGCGATCACCAGGGCTCCCGGCGCCTCCAGCGCAACCACGTCGTTCAAGTGGCGCAGGAAGTCGATGGCCTCCAGGTTCTCGCGCCCGCCATGCCGGTTGGGCACCCACTCGCCGGCTTTGCGCGAATAGTCGCGATACAGCATCGATGCCACCGCATCCACGCGCAGACCATCGACGTGGAAGTGTTTGAGCCAGTGCAGCGCCGACGCCAGCATAAAGCCGTGCACTTCGGTGCGGCCCAGGTTGTAGATCAGCGTGTCCCAATCCTGGTGGAAGCCTTCGAGCGGGTTGGCGTATTCGTACAGCGCGGTGCCGTCAAATTGCGCCAGGCCGTGGGTGTCGGTCGGAAAATGCGCCGGCACCCAATCAAGGATCACACCGATATCAGCCCGGTGGCAGGCATCGACGAAGTAAGCGAAATCTTCCGGCGAGCCGAAGCGCGCGCTGGGCGCGAACTGCGACAGGGCTTGATAGCCCCAGGACCCGCCAAACGGGTGTTCCATGATCGGCATCAGCTCGATATGGGTGAAGCCCAGTTGCTGAACATAGGGAATCAAACGCTCCGACAGTTCCCGCCAGCCGTACTGTCGGGCCACTTCACCGGCCTCGTCCAATTCGCACTGCCAGGAGCCGACGTGCAATTCATAGATCGACAAGGGCGCGCTGGACTTTTGCTTGTCGGCACGCGCCTGCATCCAGTCGTGGTCCTGCCAGTCCACTTGCAGCGGCGCGGCAACTTTCGAGGCGGTGTCCGGCGGCAGTTGGGTCGCCAGCGCCACGGGGTCGGCCTTGAGGGGCAAAATACCGTGGGCACCGAGAATCTCGTATTTGTAGGCGGCACCCGGCTGCAGGCGTGGGATGAAGATCTCCCACACGCCGGAAGGATGACGCAGGCGCATCGGATGACGGCGTCCGTCCCAGATATTGAAGTCACCCACCACCGACACACGCCGGGCATTCGGTGCCCACACGGCAAAGCGCACGCCCTGCACGCCGTCGACGCTGGTGACCTGTGCACCCAGGCAGTTGCCCAGGTCGCGGTGATTGCCCTCGGCAAACAGATACAGGTCCATTTCGCCCAGCAGCAATTGGCTGAAGCTGTAGGGGTCTTCGGTGATCTGCTCGCCGCCGGCCCACTGAATTTTCAATAAGTACGGCTGACGAGTAGAGAAGTGCCCGACAAACAGCCCAGGCACCTGAGTCGCGTCAAGGCTGCCGAGCGTTTCGCCACCGTCGCGGCTCAGCACCTGCACACTCAATGCCTCCGGCAGGAATGCACGGATAAATTGGCCACCCTGCTCATCGTCATGGGGCCCGAGAATCGAAAACGGGTCGTGGTGCTCGGCGCGCACCAGCGCTTCGACGTCCTTGGACGCCGGCATTGCAGTCAACTTTGGCTGCAGCGGTTCTTTATGTGTATAGCTCATGACGTCTCCCCACCGCGTGCAGTTTTCGATATAGGTATAAGCCCGCTCAACAGGCTGTGCAGCCCTTGCAGAGGCACGGGCAACCAGGTCGGGCGGTTTTCCGCTTCGTAGGCCACTTCGTACGCGGCCTTCTCCAGGCTGAACAAAGTCAGCGCGGCGTCCTGGCCGTTGGCATCCTGCCAGTCATGCGCCAGTGTAGACGTAGCCTGCTGATAAGCCTGGATAAATGCCTGACGCGCCTCCTTCACATAGCGCTCGGTCACACGCTGGCGTGCCTGATCGGCCTGGGCCGAATGGTCGACGCCTTGCAGATTCAAAGCCATCGCCGCCGCGTAATCGAAGGAGCGCAGCACACCGCTGACATCTTTGTACGGGCTGTGCTTGCCCCGTCGCTCATGCAGCGGTCGCGCCGGTTCGCCTTCGAAGTCGATCAAATAGGCATCGCCCTTCACCACCAGTACCTGGCCGAGGTGCAGATCGCCATGGACGCGAATGCGCAAGCCGCCCAAGGTGGCCTTCGCCAGGCTGTTCACGTGCGTGGCGATGGCTTTTTTCTGCGACAGCAATTCACTGACCAGTGCCTGATCGGCAGGGTTCAATTGGTTTTGATGCAGTTCGAGCAGTTGCAGCGCGCGACTGATCTGCGCCCCGACATCCTTGGCCCAGGCCTGGGTGTCCTTAACGCTGGTGACTTCGGGCTTGAAGTCTTTATGGGTGGTAGTGGCGCCGAGCACTTGATGCATTTCGCCTAGGCGCTGGCCGAGCAGTGCGGCAAAATCCGCCAGTTCGCCCAGGGCGTTGTAGTGCTGCTCCTGCTCGGAAAGGGCCTCGGCCAGTTCGTCACGGATCGCGCGTTCCAGATTGTTCTGGGTCCACGTCCAGGCGTCGCCCTGATTGCTTAGATAGCCCTGTGCGATCATCAACAGGTTGTCCTGGCCGTCACTGTCGTGACGCACCATGGCGCCCATCAACGGCGAAATATTCGCGTAACCGGCTTCGGTCAGGTACGCGCTCATCTCAAGCTCCGGGTGCACCCCGGCGCTGACTTTGCGGATTAACTTGAGCACCAGGCTCTCGCCTACCACCACCGAACTGTTGGACTGCTCGGCAGACAAGTAGCGCACCGGCGACTCATCGTTCAGTTGCAGCGCGCCCAAGTGTTGCGTCGCGTCGAACCGCAACTCGCCGTCATTGCAGGCCAGCCGCGTGCCGGCTTGCAGGCCCTGGATCACCGCGCGAACAAAATGCTCAAGGCTGAACGCGTCGGTCACCAGCCCCACTTGGCGGGCTCGACGTACCCGGGCCATGGCCAGTTGCTGCGGCAAGGCGCTGGTGAATTGGTCTTCACCGAGGAAGCCCAACGGCAATTGATAACGGCTGACCTGGCCGCCGGCACTGACTTCCAGCTCGCTCAGCAACACCGGATGCTCGGCATCGCCAAATCGCACGCCGTAGGCAATGCGTACGCTGTCGATCGCCGTGTCCTTACCGGCAAACCAGCGCCGTTTGGGCAGCCAGGCCGGCAATGAGGTCTGTTCCAGGGTGGTGCGGCAAGGTTCTTCGAGCAGTTCTTCCATGCGTTTTTTCAATACCAATGTGGTGAAGTCGGGCATGCTCTGCGCCGGTTCCACATGCCAACTGGGCATCTGGTTTTCCGCGGCGAGCACAAACCAATAAAACCCGTAGGGCGCCAGGGTCAGCAGGAAATTCAGCTGGCCGATGGGCGGGAACGCGTTGCCGCCGAGCATCTCTACCGGGACCATGCCGGCAAATGCCGACAGGTCCAGCTCGGCCGCCTGGGCGCTGCGCGACACGTTGGCCACGCACAGGATGATCTCCGTGCGGCCATCGGCGCCGGTGTATTCGCGGGTGTAGGCCAGGATGCGGCGGTTGGCCGGCGAGAGCATTTTGAGGCTGCCGCGACCGAACGCCTTGGACTGCTTGCGTACCGCCAGCATGCGCCGGGTCCAGTTCAGGAGGGAGTGCGGGTCCTGGGTCTGGGTTTCGACGTTGACCGACAAATAACCGTAGAGCGGGTCCATGATCGGCGGCAACACCAGGCTGGCCGGGTCGGCGCGGGAGAAGCCGCCGTTGCGGTCGATGGACCATTGCATCGGCGTGCGTACGCCATCGCGGTCGCCCAGATAGATGTTGTCGCCCATGCCGATTTCATCGCCGTAATACAGGGTGGGCGTGCCCGGCATCGACAGCAGCAGGCTGTTAAGCAATTCGACCCGGCGGCGGTCACGCTCCAGCAAGGGCGCCAGGCGTCGACGAATGCCCAGGTTGATCCGCGCGCGACGGTCGGCGGCATAGTAGTTCCACAGGTAGTCGCGCTCCTTGTCCGTCACCATTTCAAGGGTCAGTTCATCGTGGTTACGCAGGAAGATCGCCCACTGGCAATTGGCGGGAATTTCCGGGGTCTGGCGCAAAATATCGGTGATAGGGAAACGATCTTCCTGGGCCAGCGCCATGTACATGCGCGGCATCAACGGGAAGTGGAAGGCCATGTGGCATTCGTCGCCGTCGTCGCCCTTTTTGTCGCCGAAATACAGCTGGGTGTCTTCCGGCCACTGGTTGGCTTCGGCCAGCAGCATGCGGTCGGGGTAATTGGCGTCGATCTCGGCGCGGATCTGCTTGAGCACCCCGTGGGTTTCTTCAAGGTTCTCGTTATTGGTGCCATCGCGCTCGATCAGGTATGGAATGGCGTCCAGGCGCAGGCCGTCGATGCCCATGTCCAGCCAATAGCGCATCACTTCAAGCACCGCTTTCATCACGTGCGGATTGTCGAAGTTGAGGTCGGGCTGGTGGGAATAGAAGCGGTGCCAGAAGTATTGGCCGGCGACCGGATCCCAGGTCCAGTTGGACTTTTCGGTATCGAGGAAGATGATACGGGTGCCGTCGTATTTCTGGTCGTCATCGGACCACACGTAGAAGTCCCGTGCGGCCGAACCGGGCTTGGCCTTGCGCGCCCGCTGGAACCAGGGGTGCTGGTCGGAGGTGTGGTTGATCACCAATTCGGTGATCACCCGCAGGCCGCGTTTGTGCGCTTCGGCGATAAAGCGCTTGGCGTCGGCCATGGTGCCGTAGTCACTGTGCACGCCGCGGTAGTCGGCAATGTCGTAGCCATCGTCGCGGCGCGGCGATGGATAAAACGGCAGCAACCAAATGGTGTTCACGCCCAGATCGGCGATGTAGTCGAGTTTGGCGATCAAGCCTGGAAAATCGCCGATCCCGTCATTGTTGGAATCGAAAAAAGATTTTACGTGCACCTGATAGATCACCGCGTCCTTGTACCAGAGCGGGTCTTTGATAAAGGTGGCAGCCTTGGGTTTCTTCGCCATTGAAAACTCCTGAAACACTCGATAAATCTTGCAGGCTCAATGTGCAAGGGGCTTGCCCCTTCCCACATCAGGTGGTGATGCGCCAGATCCCGAACGGCATCTGCGGTTCCAGGCGCGTCCACTGAGTCTTGCCATACCAGGTCCAACGATGGCCGTTCATCAAGTCTTCGCCTTGGGTCTGGGCATCATCCGGCAGGCCCATCTCCCACAATGGCAGTTCGAAATGGGCTTCCTGGGCGTTATAAGGGTCGAGGTTGACCGCCACCAGAATGAAGTTACTGCCGTCCTCGCTGCGCTTGCCGAAGTACAGGATGTTGTCGTTCCACGCGTTATAGATCTTCAAGCCCAAGTGCGTGTGCAGCGCCGGGTTCTGGCGACGGATGCGATTGAGCTGGGCAATCTCGGCAATGATGTTGCCGGGCGCGGTGAAGTCCCGTGGTCGGATCTCGTATTTCTCCGAGTCCAGGTATTCCTCTTTGCCCGGCACCGGCGCGGCTTCGCACAGTTCGAAGCCCGAATACATGCCCCACAGGCCGGAGCCCATGGTCGCCAGCGCTGCACGGATCAGAAAACCCGGGCGCCCGGACTGGTGCAGGAACGCGGGGTTGATATCCGGCGTGTTGACGAAAAAGTTCGGCCGGTAGCACTCGCGCCACGGCGACTGATTGAGCTGAGTGAAATATTCGCTCAACTCGGCCTTGGTGTTGCGCCAGGTGAAATAGGTGTAGCTCTGGGAGTAACCCACCTTGCCCAGGCGCGCCATCATTGCCGGCGTGGTAAACGCTTCCGCCAGGAAGATCACGTCGGGGTACTTGGACCGCACATCGCTGATCAACCACTGCCAGAACGGCAGCGGTTTGGTGTGGGGATTGTCGACGCGAAAGGTCTTCACGCCCTCTTCCACCCAACCCACGACGATATCGCGCAATTCGGTCCACAACCCCGGAATCGCATCGGCGGCATAAAAGTCGACGTTGACGATGTCCTGATACTTCTTCGGCGGGTTCTCGGCATATTTGATCGTGCCGTCCGGGCGCCAGTTGAACCAGCCTGGATGCTCCTTGAGCCACGGGTGGTCCTGGGAGCACTGGATGGCGAAGTCCAGAGCGATTTCCAGGCCGTGATCGGCGGCGGCCTTGACCAGGCGGCGGAAGTCTTCACGGCTGCCCAACTGCGGATGGATGGCCTCGTGACCGCCCTCCTCGCTGCCGATGGCGTAAGGGCTGCCAGGATCGTCCGGGCCGGCGGTGAGTGAGTTGTTCCTGCCTTTGCGATGGCTGCGCCCGATCGGGTGGATCGGCGGGAAGTACAACACGTCGAAGCCCATGTCGTGGATCATCGACAGGCGCGAGTGCACGTCATTGAACGTGCCGTGACGCGCTGGATCGTCGGTGATCGAGCGCGGAAACAGCTCATACCAGCTGGCAAATTGCGCGCGTTCACGTTCGACGTCAATCGGGTAGACCTTGCCGATGCTCAAGTAAGCGCGGTGGTCGGCCTGGGTCATCAGGTGTGCACTGTCTTCGTGCAGAAACAACGCCACTTGCTCGGTTTCCAGCAAACCGGAAAGTTCATGGTGCAGCAGCATCAGGCGATCGCGCAGTTCGTTGTCGCTGCGCTCGGCGGCCTGCTGCACCAGGCTGCGGCCTTCCTGCAGCTCCAGGCTCACCGGCACGCCGGCTTCGTGCTTCTTGCGCAACTCGTAGCAAAAGCTGGCGTAGGTATCGATCCAGGCTTCGATGCAGTATTCATGGGGCCCCTGTTGGGCCACCGTGAACGCGCCTTCCCAGCCATTGTTACCGACGTCGGTCATCACCACGCTATGCCAGCTCTCGTCACGCAGCGGGCGCCAACGGATCAGCACGGCGAGCTTGTCATGACCGTCGGCAAATACTTTGCTGGTCACGTGAATGCACTGGCCGACCACGGCCTTGACCGCGAACTCGCCACCGTCAATCACGGGGCTGGTGCTTTCGATCGCGATCCTGGGCAATAACAAAGCCTGGGACAGCGGCAATACGGCAGTGTCTGGAACCTGTGTTTCAGCAGTCATCGAGCATCTTCCCCTTACGCCCAGTGGACGCTCTTTGCTAGATCCGAATCCAATACGCCAGCACTCTCCCTGAGCGTTGGCGCATTAGGTCCGAGCCTGCGCCTGCATTAAAAGTTCAGGTGGATGTGCCGCCATTGGGCGGGAATCAAATCACCCGTGCGGATGTCCACCGGTAGAGCAAAGCACAAAGGAGGCCACACCGATGACGATCCCGATCCCGGCTGAAACGCCCGACCCGAATATCGATAACCCGACCCTGCCGCCTACTGAACCGGAGCCGATCCCCGAGCAGGAACCGCCTGAAAACCCTCCACCGCCCATGCAGGAGCCACCTGCCCCACATCCTGGCGTGGTTGTCAGTCCTTCTCGAAGCGCTTGACGATCATCGGCACCACGCTGAATACCGCCAGCGCCAGCAACGTACTCAACACCGCTGTCGCTTCGCGCCCCATGCCCGCCGCCACGCCGATGGCGGCGGTCATCCACAGCCCGGCCGCGGTGGTCAGGCCCTTGACTTGCTGGCCTGCCTCGTCCTCCTTGCCTTTGAGAATGGTACCGGCGCCCAGGAATCCGATCCCGGCAATCACCCCTTGCACGACCCGACTCATGGCATCGGCCTGGTTGCCGGACATCTGTGGCACCAGCACAAACAGTGCCGCGCCCAACGCCACCAGCATATGGGTGCGCACCCCGGCAGCCTTGCCCTTGTGCTCTCGCTCAAACCCCAGAATGCCGCCGAGGAGCGCGGCGATCAGCAAGCGCACGGTGATCTGGGTCACTTGCCGCGCATCGCCGATATCGGCGAACTCAGCCTGCAGGGTCACCCACACTTCATGCCACCAAGCGTCCATACACCTTTCCTTTCTAATTATGGGTAAAGGATTGACAGCGGCGACCGCCAGTCAGTTGCCGGGAACGTCGGGCACGTGCCGACGCCCTAACGGCTGACTGTCTATGAAAGGAGAACGCCATGCCTGTCCGTATCGATAACCAGACGTGTTTTTTCAAGGTCAATGACGAGGGTCGCGAATACAGCCTGCCGGCCGCAGAAGTAACGGTAAGCACCGACATGCCCCGCGCCATGTCGTATGTGGACGTAGGTGCCGAGCGCGTCTACATCACCGAACAGGAGGCCGACGCTCTTACTGTGGCCGGCGCAATCGATGGGCGCCAGCACAAAAAGGTCACTGAATCGGGATCGGCGATTTGATTGATCTGTATCAACGCGCAGTGCAACCGACTGCACCCTGATAGCCCTAGGGTGCAGCACACTGTCGCAGGCCTGCATCTGCAGGGCATCTGATCCGCTTTTTATCGTTCCAGCTGAGTCTGTTCTGCAAACAGCTTGCCGCGCATAGTCCATTGGCCTGATGGAGGCTGATGAGCGAACGACCATGAGCGAACGAATCCCTACCGTGGAAATGTTTGAGCCTGTGCACCCAAAGAAGGTCAAGGCCAAATCCAGCGACACCCTGATCCATACCCGCAGCTTCACCGGGCTGTTCCGCACCTTGCGCGTGTTCGGTGCCGGCTTTCTGTTCGTGGCCTTCTTCGGCACCGTGTGGCTGAACTGGGGCGGCCGGCAAGCCGTGCTATGGGACCTGGCGCAAAGCAAGTTCCACATTTTCGGTGCGACATTCTGGCCCCAGGACTTCATCCTCTTATCGGCGCTGTTGATCATCTGTGCCTTCGGCCTATTTGCCATTACGGTCTTCGCCGGGCGCGTCTGGTGCGGCTACACCTGCCCGCAAAGCTCGTTCACCTGGCTGTTCATGTGGTGCGAAAAAGTCACCGAGGGCGAGCGCAACCAGCGCATCAAGCTGCAAGCGGCGCCCTGGAGCCTGAACAAACTGGCGCGGCGCTCGGCCAAGCACACGTTGTGGCTGGGCATCAGTGTGCTGACCGGTCTGACCTTTGTCGGTTATTTCACCCCCATCCGCCCGCTGGCGACGGAACTGCTGACCTGGCAGATGGGCGGCGTCAGCCTGTTCTGGGTACTGTTCTTTACCGCCGCGACCTACCTCAACGCCGGCTGGCTGCGTGAAGCGGTGTGCATGCACATGTGCCCCTACGCGCGTTTCCAGAGTGTGATGTTCGATAAAGACACCCTCACCATCTCTTACGACGCCGCGCGTGGCGAGCAGCGCGGCCCGCGTAAACGCGAGGCCAGGCCGGCCGACCTCGGCCTGGGCGATTGCATCGACTGCCAGCTGTGCGTTCAGGTGTGCCCCACCGGCATCGACATCCGCGACGGCCTGCAAATGGAATGCATCGGCTGCGCGGCCTGCGTCGACGCCTGCGATTCGATCATGGACAAGATGGGCTATGCGCGCGGCCTGGTGCGGTACACCAGCGAACATCAACTGCAGGGCGGCAAGACACACCTGCTACGCCCTCGCCTGATCGGCTACAGTGCCGTGCTGCTGGTGATGATCGCCGCGCTGGTGGTGGCCCTGATGCAACGGCCGATGGTGTCGCTGGACGTGACCAAGGACCGTGGCCTGTTCCGCGAAAACAGCCAGGGCCTGATTGAAAACATCTACAGTCTCAAGGTCATCAACAAGACCCAGCAGCGCCAGCAATACCGGGTGGAGCTGGTGGAAGCCTACGGTTTCCAACTGCAAGGCAAGACCGAACTGAGCCTGGCGCCGGGGGAGATCGTCGATGTGCCGGTGTCGGTCACACTGCTGGCGGACAAGCCGGCGAGCAGTTCGCAGACGCTGCGCTTCAAGGTGACGGATGTGGATGAGCCGTGGGTCTACAACGCGGCTGAAAGCCGCTTCGTGGCGCCGCTCAACCGCTGAGCGCGCGGTATCGAAAAATGATGATGATCCAATGTGGGATCTGCACTCATATAAAAAACAAAAGTTTAAGGCCCCCATGAAACGCTACGAAAAATTCGCCGACGACATCGCCGAACTGATCCGCTCCGGTGTCCTGGGGCCTGGCCAGCGCGTGCCGTCGGTGCGTTATGCCAGCCAGACGTACGGCGTCAGTCCCTCTACGGTGTTCCAGGCTTATTACCTGCTGGAACGCCGTGGACTGATCCGCGCCCGTCCGCGTTCCGGGTATTTCGTCAATACCCACGCACCGCGCCCGTTTTCCGAGCCGGTGGTGAGCGAGCAGGTGCATGAATCCACTGAGGTGGATGTGAGCGAACTGGTGTTCTCGGTGCTCGACTCGATCAAAGACCCCAACACCGTGCCCTTCGGTTCGGCGTTTCCCAGCCCGATGCTGTTCCCGTTACCGCGCCTGGCCCGCTCCCTGGCCAGCGCCAGCCGGGAGATGGACCCGCGCCTGGTGGTTACCGACATGTCGCCGGGCAACCCGCAATTGCGTCGGCAGATTGCCCTGCGCTATATGGTCGGCGGCCTGATGCTGCCCATGGAAGAACTGCTGATCACCAACGGCGCCCTCGAAGCGCTCAACCTGTGCCTGCAGGCCGTGACCGAGCCGGGCGACCTGGTGGCCATCGAAGCACCGGCGTTCTATGCCTGCCTGCAGGTGCTGGAGCGTTTGAAGCTCAAGGCGGTGGAGATCCCGGTGCACCCGCGCGACGGCATTGATCTCAATGCCCTGGCGCAAAGCCTTGCGCGCTACCCGATCAAGGCGTGCTGGAGCATGACCAGTTTCCAGAATCCCATGGGCGCCACCCTGCCCGAAACCAAAAAACAAGCGCTGGTGGAACTGCTGCGCAGCCACCAGGTGCCGTTGATCGAAGACGATGTGTACGCCGAGTTGTACTACGGCCAGCACGCGCCCAAGCCGGCCAAGGCTTTCGACACCGAAGGCCTGGTGATGCACTGCGGCTCCTTCGCCAAGAGCCTCGCGCCGGGGTATCGGGTGGGATGGGTTGCCGCCGGGCGCTATGCGCAGAAAGTCGAGCGTTTGAAGCTGATGACCTCACTGTGCCCATCGATGCCGGCGCAGGCGGCGATAGCCGACTACCTGCAACACGGCGGCTACGACCGGCACCTGCGCAAATTGCGCTATGCCCTGGAGGAACAGCAAAGCGCCATGCTCGCTGCCATCGGCCGCTACTTCCCGGCACAAACCCGCGTCAGCCAACCGGCCGGTGGTTACTTCCTGTGGCTGGAACTGCCGGAACAGATCGACTCGTTAAAACTGTTCCAAATGGCATTGGCCCAAGGCATCAGCATCGCGCCGGGGCCGATCTTCTCCGCAACCCAGCGCTTCAGGAATTGCATCCGCTTGAATTACGGCAGCCCCTGGACAGAAGCGTCGGAAAAAGCGATGGAGACGCTGGGGAGGATTGCGCGGTCGTTTTGACTGGAACCGAAGCGTCAGCCGGACCACCCAGGCTATGTGCTCATTAAAGAAAGCCCCCTGCTGCTCAACGTCGAGATTTTCTATGAACTCTGTCCTGCCCGCAGGCATCAAGCCATTACCCGTGCCCCCCAACTACATGCGCACCGCTGAACGCAATCAACTGCGCGAGATGACAGGCCCCGTGCGCCGTCCGGACGGCGATCATCGATCGGCAGAGAGGATTATCGAGCAAAGCGCGGTCCTGTCGCGCTTCCTGGAAAGCCGTGATCACTACCCGCTCGCCGACGCGCTCAAGTGGCAGGTCGGCGACTGGACCGAGGCGAACCCCAACCCGGACGCCAGGGCCGATGCCGCGTATAACCTGGAAAAGGTACTGCGGTTCATAGACAACGCCGACGACAGGTATCTGAGCGACAGTCGGACCCGCAACGGGCAGATCGACGGTTTTTTCAATGCGGGCTACGGCATCCGACTAAAATCCGAAGCCAGCCTGCTCAGCGAGTTTTCCAGTAAAGGTTATGCCGCGCTGCGTTATGTGTGGACATGAGCGCATTGGTAGCATCCTGGTCGGCTGTGAGGCCCCCATCGGGGCATAGATATTCTTAAAGTCTGACAAATAACTTTGTGATAGCGGGCTTGTTATGGTGAGCGGGCTTGCTGTGGTGAGCGGGCTTGCCCCGCGCTGGGCTGCGAAGCAGCCCCAAACCCAGGCAACTCGGTGTGTCAGCTAAACCACATCGCCTGAGATAGGGCCGCTTCGCAGCCCAACGCGGGGCAAGCCCGCTCACCACAACAAGCGCCTCACCACAGAAAGCCTGCCCACCACCAGAACCTCATTTTCCAAGGCTATGTTTTTACCGAAGATGCGCAGCCACCAACCCTAACCACGATGCGAAGCGAGCCGCTCTTGCTTTTGACCTCAGGCGCCCCGCTAACCAAGCTGGCCGGATTACGGGCACACCCAGCCTGAGCGAGGTGCCGAGTGGGGCGAAGCGTTTTGAGACCCCCTCATCCCAGGTTTTTGTCAGGCGCCGCGGCGTCTTCGGCACGGCGAATATCGGCCATGAAACCGTCTGCCGGCAGCGGATGGCCCAGTAAGTAGCCTTGCAGGGAGTTACAGCCCAGGCGCGTCAGAAAATCCTGCTGCCGGTCGGTTTCCACACCTTCGGCCACGATCCGCAGCCCCAAGGCCTGGCCGAGGGCGACGATGGCCGAGACGATGGCGGCGTCGTCGCTGTCGTGTTCCAGATCACGCACAAAGCCCCGGTCGATCTTCAGCTCGTTGGCCGGCAGGCGCTTGAGGTACATCAGGCTGGAATAGCCAGTGCCGAAGTCATCAATCGACAGGTCGACACCCATGTCGGACAGCTGCTGCAACACGTTCATGCTCGCGTCGGCATCGCTCATGGCGGTGGTTTCGGTGATTTCCAGGGTCAGGCTGTTAGGCGGCAACTGATGGCGTTCAAGCGCGGCAGCGACGCTGTCGACCAGCCCGGCATGGCAAAACTGCAACGCGGACAAGTTCACCGCAATGCGCCACTCTTCATAACCCTGCACGTACCACACGCGCATCTGGCGGCAGGCTTCATTCAGCACCCATTCGCCGATGGGAATGATCAGCCCGGTTTTCTCCGCCAGGTCGATAAACGTCGCGGGCATCAACAGGCCCTGTTGCGGATGCTCCCAGCGCAACAAGGCTTCGGCGCCCACCGCAATGCCGCTGGCGGCATCGAACTTGGGCTGGTAATACAAGCGAAACTGCTGCTGCTCCACGGCATTGCGCAGGTCCTGCAACAGCTGCAGTTGTTTGCGCGCATTGGTGTTCATCGACACATCGAAAAAGCTATAGCCGTTCTTGCCCAGCCCCTTGGCGTGGTACATCGCCGCGTCGGCATTCATCAGCAGGTCCTGCGGGGTGCCGCCGTTGCCGGGGAACAACGCGATACCGACACTGGCAGAGATTTTCAGTTCGTGTTCGGCCACCTGGAACGCGCGGTTGATCAATTGCACCTGGCGCTCGGCAAGACCGAGGGCGTCGTCCGGCTGGCTGAGTTGCACCAGCAGTACAAACTCGTCACCGCCAATGCGCGCCAGGGTGTCGTGGCTGCGCAAGTCCTCGCGCAGGCGCAGGCCCACCTCGCGCAGCAATTGGTCGCCCAGATGATGACCAAAGGCATCGTTGACCGGCTTGAAGCCATCCAGGTCGATAAACATCAGCGCAAAGCAACCGCCTTGTTCCTCCACCGCCTGCATGGCCTGTTGAATGCGATCGGCGAGCAGGCTGCGATTGGGCAGACCGGTCAGCATGTCGTGCAGGGCCAGGTGGGTCAGCTCCTGGTTGGCCTGGGTCAGGGACGTGGCGAGCACGGCGGTGCGCGCTTCCAGGCGGGCGTCGAGCAATGAAGTCAGCAAGGCGATGGCAAGCACCGCCAGGGTGGTGACCAGCACCAGGTTGTCCAGGCCGTTGCCGCTCAGACCGTCCAGCGCGGCGGCGCAGTAGCTGTCATCGGCAAAACTGGCCGCCGCCATCCCGGTGTAATGCATGCCGACGATGGCCACGCCCATCACCACTGCGGCACCACCGCGCAGCAGGCGCACATGGGGGGTGTTGCGCCGCAGGTTGAACGCGATCAGCAGGGCCGCGCCCGAGGCCGCCACCGCAATCAGCAGCGAAGCGCCGAACAAGGTCGGGTCGTAGTCGATGCCCGGGGTCATGCGCATCGCGGCCATGCCGGTGTAATGCATGCAACTGATGCCGGCGCCCATCACCAGCGCGCCGAACAGCAATTGCCAGGCGGGTAAACGGGCCTGGCTGACCAGCCACAGGGCGAAGCCACTGGACAGCACCGCGATCAACAGCGACCACGCAGTGATGCCGACGTCGAACCCCAGGGCGAACGGCAAACGCAGCGCCAACATGCCGATAAAGTGCATCGACCACACCCCTACCCCCATCGCCAGCGCTCCGCCGGCGATCCACAGGTAGACAGCGCGCCCCTGGGCGGTGGCGATGCGGCCGGACAGGTCGAGTGCCGTGTAGGAAGCCAGGATCGCAACGAACAGCGAGATCACGACCAGCGAAGGGGAATAGCTACCGATAAGCATGACGAGTCTCGCGGGCGACGAGCTGGAACGCCCGTACCGAGTGGCAAAGCGGCGGATTGTAGCGATAAATATTCGGCGACAGTTGAATAATTATCACAAGGCCATCATGGGCTTTTTGACGTCAATCCGCCGGCTCAAAAACGCCCGTGCGCGGCCTTGTGTATTCAGCCGTCCGCGATGGAAAGCGCGGGTGCTGCGGCTTAATCCTTGGCATCGATCGGCGTCTGCCCATCCCAGCCACCGCCCAGTGCGGCAATCAATTGCACGCTGGCCACCAGGCGCGACTGCAGCAAGGTCAACACACTGCGTTCGTTACTCAGAGCGGTAGCCTGTACGGTGACCACGTCCAGGTAAGCGATCAGCCCGGCCTTGTACTGGTTCTGGGTCAGGCGCAATGACTCGCGTGCCGCCTCCAGCGCTTCGTTGCTGACCACGGCTTCGTCCTCCAGCACCTTGAGTTGAACCATGTAGTTCTCCACTTCGCGGAAGCCATCCAGCACGGTCTGACGGTACTTGGCCACGGTTTCGTCATAGGACGCCACGGTGCGGTCGACTTCCGCCGAGCGCTGGCCACCGTCGAACAGGGTCATGGCCAGTTTCGGTCCCACCGACCAGAAGCGGTTGGGCAGGCTGATCCAGTCGGCATAGGTACTGCTGGAATAGCCACCGGCCAGGCTCAGGGTCAGGTCCGGATAATAGGCCGCCTTGGCCACACCGATATTGGCGTTGGCGGCGATCACCGCGCGTTCGGCCGAGGCGATGTCCGGGCGGCGTTCGAGTAACTGCGACGGCAGGCCGACCGGGATCTGCGGCAACTGCGGAATGTCCTTGCTCACGGCCAGGTTGAAGTTGGCCGGCGCCTCGCCGATCAGTACCGCGATGGCATTTTCCAGCTGAGCGCGCTGCCAGATCAGGTCGATCAGGCTGGCCTGGGTGGTCTTGAGCTGTGTCTGTGCCTGGGCCACCGCTTCTTTGCCCGAGACTCCGGCGCGGTACTGGTTCTCGGTCATTTGCAGGGAGCGCTGATAGGTGTCGAGGGTGGCCTGCAGCAGCCGCGTCTGTTCATCCATCACGCGCAGTTGCAGGTAGCTTTGCACCAGCTCCGATTGCTGGCTCAGACGCATCGCGGCCAGGTCCGCCGAGCTGGCTTCGGCGCTGGCCTCGTTGGCCTCCAGGCCACGGCGCAACTTGCCCCAGACATCCGCCTCCCAGCTCACGCCCAACTGCGCGTTGAGGGTGTCGCGGATGCCACTGCTGGAGCTGCTGAGGCTGGCACTGCTGCTGCCGGTGCCCTGGCTGGCGCGGGTCTTGCCCACGCTGAGGTCGACGCTGGGGTAGAACGCGCCGCGTGAGCTGCGCACCAATGCCTGGGCCTGGCGAAAGCGCGCCTCGGCCTGGGCCACGGTCTGGTTGGCATTGTTCAGGCGCGCGACCAGGTCATTGAGCTGACGGTCGCCATACAATTCCCACCAGGCGCCACGGGCCAGTGAGTCGCTTGGCGTGGCCTGGCGCCAGCCTTGCGCTTGCTTGAACTGCGCGGGTTCGATGACCTGCGGGCGCTGATAATCCGGGCCGATGGCGCAGGCGCTGAGCAACAGACCGCAGAGTGCCGCTGCCAACAGCTTTTTCGGGGCGAGGGATGAATCGGTCATAGCGCAGTGTCCAGGGCAGCATCGGTCCGTACGCCGCGCCAGGCATTGAAGCGGTGGCGCGCGCGGTCGAGGTAAAGGTAAACCACCGGGGTGGTGTAAAGGGTCAGGATCTGGCTGAACACCAGGCCGCCAATGATGGTCAGGCCCAGGGGCTGACGCATTTCCGCGCCGTCGCCGGCGCCGAGCAGCAGCGGCAAGGCGCCGAGGATGGCGGCCAGGGTGGTCATCAGGATCGGCCGCAGACGCAGCAGGCAAGCGCTGCGGATCGACTCGAGCGGGCTCATGCCGTCATGGCGTTCCAATTGCAGCGCCAGGTCGATCATCAGGATCGCGTTTTTCTTCACCACCCCGATCAGCAGGAACAGGCCCAGCAATGAGATCAGGCTGAACTCGCCACCCAGCAGGTAGATCGACAGCAATGCACCGACACCGGCCGAGGGCAACGTCGACAGGATCGTCAATGGGTGGATATAGCTCTCGTAGAGAATCCCCAGCACCAGGTACACCGCCACCAGCGCGCCGAGGATCATGAACGGCTGGCCCTTCTGCGTCGCCGCAAAGGCATCGGCGGTGCCGGCCATCTTGGCGATCACATCCTCCGGCAGGCCAACCTTGGCAATCGCCCGTTCGATGGCGGCTGTGCCCTGCTCCACCGTGAACCCGGGAGCGATGTCGAAAGCAATATTTTCCGAGGCGAACTGGCCTTCATGGCTGACGCGGTCGTCCGCCAGGCTGTTCTCGTAATGGGCGATGGTGGACAACGGTACCCGTGCGCCGTCGGCGGTAATGACCTGCACCTGGTTCAGGGTGATCGGGTCCTGGGCATATTTGGGATTGACCTCCATCACCACCTGGTACTGGTTGAGGCTGTCGTAGATCGTGGAAATCTGCCGCTGGCTGTAGGCGTTGTTCAGCACCCCCGTGACCATGTTCATGTCGATGCCCAGGCGCTTGGCCTGGTCGCGATCGACCACCAGCGTGACCTGCGCCGCCCCCCGGCCTTCGCGGGCGTCGATGGCGGTCAATTCCGGCAGCTCGCGCAGCGCGCCAACCACTTTCGGGTACCACAGGCGCAGCGCGGCCAGGTCACCGCTTTGCAGGATGTAGGAATACTGGGCGCTGGTCTGGTCGCGACTGCCGCCGAACTGCAGGTCCTGGTCGGCCATCAGAAACAGGCGCCCGCCCGGCACCGGCGGCACGTTCTTGCGCAGCCGCTCGATCACCGCCTGGGCCGAGACCTTGCGCTCTTTGATGGGTTTGAGCCGCACCAGCATCACGGCGTTGTTGGTGCCGTTGTTGCCACCGATAAAGCCGGCCACGCTGAGCACTGCGGGGTCCTTGAGCACGGCCTGGCGAAAGATTTCCATCTTCGGTTGCATCACGCTGAACGACAGGCCGTCGTCGCCGCGCACAAAGCCGATCAACTGCCCGGTGTCCTGCTGCGGCATAAAGGTTTTCGGCACCACGATGTACAGCGCCACATTGACGCCGATGGTCAGCAACAGGCTGAGCAAGGTCAGGCGCCGATGGCGCAGCACCCAGTCCAGGCTGCGGGCGTAGCCGGCGACCATGCGCTCGTTGATCCTGTGGCTCCACCGCTGCAGACCGGTCATATGGCCTTTGACATGGGGCCTGAGCCAGCGCGCGCAGAGCATCGGCGTCAGGGTCAGCGACACCACCAGCGACACAATGATCGCCGCCGACAGGGTGATGGAAAACTCGCGGAACAGGTTGGTGACGATCCCGCCCATAAACAGGATCGACAGGAACACCGCCACCAGCGACACGTTCATCGACAACAGCGTAAACCCGACTTCCTGGGCGCCCAGATAGGCCGCCTTCATCGGCGGCACGCCGTCATCGATATGCCGGGAGATGTTCTCCAGCACCACAATGGCATCGTCCACCACCAGGCCGGTGGCCAGGATCAACGCCATCAACGAAAAGTTGTTCAACGAGAACCCGTACAGGTACATCACCGCGAACGTGCCCACCAGCGATACCGGCACCGCCAGGGTCGGGATCAGCGAAGCGCGGAAATTGCCGAGGAACAGGTACACCACCAGAATCACCAGCCCCACCGCGATCAGCAGGGTCATCTCCGCTTCGTGCAGGGTGGCGGTGATCACCGGCGAGCGGTCCATGGCCAGGCTGAGCTTGACGCTGGAGGGCAGCACCGCCTGCAGCGCCGGCAACTGTGCCTTGATCTGGCGCACGGTCTCGATGATGTTGGCCCCGGACTGGCGGTTGATCACCAGCAAAACGGCCGCATCGTTGTTGAAGAAACCACTGTTGTAGCGGTCTTCCACGCCGTCGCTGATCCTGGCCACATCCCCCAGGCGCAAAGCCGCGCCGTTCTGGTAGCGAATCAGCAGCGGCTCGTAGTCCTTGGCCTTTTCCAGCTGGTCATTGGCTTGGATCTGCCAGTTGCGTTCGCTGTCTTCCAGCGAGCCCTTGGGCCGGCGCTGGTTGGCATTGGCGATGGTGTTGCGCACATCGTCCAGGGCCACGCCGTACTGGTCGAGGGCCTTGGGTTCCAGTTCGATGCGCACCGCCGGCAAGGAGCTGCCGCCGATCTGCACCTCGCCCACCCCCGGCACCTGGGACAGGCTCTGGGACAGGATGGTGGACGCCAGGTCGTACAGCTGGCCCTTCTGCAATACGTCCGAGGTCAGCGACAGCACCATGATCGGCGCCTGGGACGGGTTGATCTTCTTGTAGGTGGGCATGCTGCGCATGCCGCTGGGCAGCAGGTTGCGCGAGGCGTTGATGGCCGCCTGCACTTCCCGCGCCGCGCCGTTGATGTCGCGGTCGGAGTCGAACGCCAGAATCACCCGGGTCGAGCCCTGGCTGGAACTGCTGCTCATGGTGGTGATGCCGGCAATCGAGCCGAAGGAGCGCTCCAGCGGCGTGGCTACGGTGGACGCCATGACCTCGGGGCTGGCGCCGGGCAGGCTGGCCGACACCACGATCACCGGGAAGTCGATCTGCGGCAACGGCGACACCGGCAGCAGGTTGAAGCTCACCCCGCCGAGCAACATGATCGCCAGGCTCAGCAGCATGGTCGCTACCGGCCGGCGAATGAACGGTCCGGACAGGTTCATGGGGGGGAGCTCCAAGCGGCAAGTTTCAAGCTACCTGCAAAAGACGTAGGCTGCCCCTGCCGTTCCCTTGCAGCGTGCCGCTTGCCGCTTGCCACTGCTTTCGCCACGCCCATCACACCACGTCCTCAATGTCGGTCTTGCGCCAGCGGCGTCCCAACCGATCGAAATACAGGTAGATCACCGGCGTGGTGAACAGCGTCAACACCTGGCTCACCAGCAGCCCGCCGACCATCACCAGGCCCAGGGGCTGGCGCAGCTCCGCACCGGAACCGCTGGCCAGCATCAACGGCACGGCGCCGAACAGCGCGGCCAGGGTGGTCATCAGGATCGGTCGGAAACGCAGCAGCGCGGCCTGATAAATCGCGGTCTGCGGGTCGAGGCCCTGGTTGCGTTCGGCGTCGAGGGCGAAGTCGATCATCATGATCGCGTTCTTTTTGACGATACCGATCAGCAGGATGATGCCGATGATCGCGATCATGCCCAGGTCATTACCACTGAGCAGCAACGCCAGCAAAGCCCCCACCGCCGCCGAGGGCAAGGTGGACAGGATGGTGATCGGATGGATATAGCTCTCGTAGAGCACGCCCAGCACGATGTACATGGTGACCACCGCCGCCAGGATCAGCAGCAAGGTACTCGACAGCGAGGCTTCGAACGCCTGGGCCGCGCCCTGGAACTGGGTCTGCACGCCCACCGGCATGCCGATGTCTTTCTGCGTCTGGTTGATCAGCTCCACGCCCTTGCCCAGCGCCACGCCGGGCGCCAGGTTGAATGACATCATCACCGCCGGGAACTGGCCGATGTGCGCCACGGCCAACTGGGCCTGGCGCTGCTCCACCTTGGCCAGGCTCGACAGGCGCACCTGGCCGCCGTCGGTGGTTTTTACGTAGATCTGGTTCAGCGCGTCCGGGCCGAGGGTTTCGCCGGACTGGGCCTGCAGCACCACGCGGTACTGGCTGGCCTGGGTGTAGATGGTCGAGATCTGCCGCTGGCCGAAGGCGTCGTACAGCGCGTCGGTGATGGTCGAAACGCTGACGCCCAGGCGCGAGGCCGCATCGCGGTCGATCACCAGGTACACCTGCAGGCCTTTGTCCTGCAGGTCGCTGGCCACGTCGGTGAGTTCCGGCAACTGGCTGAGGGCGTGCACCAGCTTGTCGCTCCACAGCGCCAGCAGCTCGGCGTCCGGCGACGACATGCTGAACTGGTACTGGGTGCGGCTCACGCGGTCTTCAATGGTCAGGTCCTGCACCGGCTGCATAAACAGGCGAATGCCCACCAACTGGTCGATCTGCGGCTGCAGGCGGGTAATCACCTGGGCAGCGCTGAGGTCGCGCTGGCCATGGGCCTTGAGGTTGATCAGCAGACGGCCGCTGTTGAGGGTGGCGTTGTCACCGTCCACACCGATATAGGACGACAGGCTTTGCACCGCCGGGTCGGCGAGGATGATCTTGGCCAACTCCTGCTGGCGCTGGCTCATCGCCGCAAAGGAGATCGACTGCGGCGCTTCGGAAATACCCTGGATCACGCCGGTGTCCTGCACCGGAAAAAAGCCCTTGGGCACCACCAGGTACAGCACCACGGTCAGGCCGAGGGTGGCGATGGCCACCAGCAGGGTCAGCGGTTGGTGCTTGAGCACCCATTGCAACTTGCGCCCGTAGCCTTCGATCAACCAGTCGATCCAGGCGCCACTGGCTTTATAGAAACGGCCCTGTTCTTCTTCCTTGGGCTCACGTTTGAGCAGACGCGCGCACATCATCGGCGTCAGGGTCAGGGACACCACCAGGGAAATCAGGATCGCCACCGCCAGGGTGATGGCGAATTCGCGGAACAACCGCCCGACCACATCGGCCATGAACAGCAGCGGGATCAGCACCGCAATCAACGACAGCGTCAGGGAAATCAGGGTGAAACCGATCTGCTTGGCGCCCTTGAGCGCGGCAGCCAGCGGCGTTTCGCCCTCTTCGATATAGCGGGAAATGTTTTCCAGCATCACGATGGCATCGTCCACCACAAAGCCGGTGGCGATGGTCAGGGCCATCAGCGTCAGGTTGTTGATGGAAAACCCGGCCAGGTACATCACGCCAAACGTACCGACCAACGACAGCGGCACCGCTATGGACGGAATGATCGTGGCGCTGAACCGGCGCAGAAACAGGAATGTCACCATCACCACCAGGGCAATGGCGATCAGCAGCTCGTGCTGCACGTCCTTGACCGATGCGCGGATGGTCTGGGTGCGGTCGGTAAGCACGGTGACTTCCAGGCCGGCCGGCAGGTTGTCGGTAATGCTCGGCAGCAGTGCCTTGATACGGTCGACCACCTCGATCACGTTGGCGCCCGGCTGGCGCTGGATATTGAGCAGCACGGCCTGGTTCAGGTTGGCCCAGGCGGCCAGGCGTTCGTTCTCGGCGCCGTCGACAATCTGCGCGACGTCCTTAAGACGCAGCGGCGCGCCGTTGTTGTAGGCCAGGATCAGTTCGGCGTATTGCTGGGGCGAGACCAACTGGTCGTTGGCATCGAGCATCGAGACCCGCGTAGGGCCATCGAAGTTGCCTTTGGGCTGGTTGACGTTGGACGCCGCGATCAAGGTGCGCACGTCCGACAGGTTCAAGCCGTTGGCCGCCAGGGCTTCGGGGTTGACCTTGATGCGCACCGCCTGGCGCTGGCCGCCGGCGATGCTGACCATGCCGACGCCGCTGATCTGCGCGATTTTCTGCGCCATGCGCGTATCGACCAGGTCATTGAGCTTGGGCAGCAGCATGGTCTTGGAGGTGATCGCCAGGGTCAGCACCGGGGTGTCCGCCGGGTTGACCTTGTTGTACACCGGCGGCGCCGGCAAGTCCTTGGGCAGCAGGTTGGTGGCGGCGTTGATCGCGGCCTGCACCTGTTGCTCGGCCACGTCCATATTGATGTCGAGGTTGAAGCGCAGGGTCAGCACCGAGGCGCCGCCGGAGCTGGTGGAAGCCATCTGGGTCAGGCCGGGCATCTGCCCGAACTGGCGTTCCAGGGGGGCGGTGACCGCGCTGGTCATCACATCAGGGCTGGCGCCGGGGTACAAGGTCATCACGCGGATGGTCGGGTAATCCACCTGCGGCAAGGCCGACACGGGCAGCAAGCGGTACGCGATGATGCCGGCCAGGACAATGGCCAGCATGCTCAGAGTGGTCGCGACCGGGCGAAGGATAAACAGCCGCGACAGGTTCATGAACCGACCTTTTGCGCCTTGCCGGCGGTGTCGCCGGTCTCCCCTTTGGCCGCGGGCTTGCCCTGCAGGTGTTGAGTTGGCGTGGTCGGTACTTCGCTGCTGTCATTGACCACTTCGACCTCACTGCCATCCTTGAGGCGGTCGGTGCCTTCCAGCACCACCCGGTCGCCGGCGACCAGGCCTTGCTTGATCACGGTGTTGTCGCCGTCGGTGTCGCCCACTACCAGCGGCTGGACCTTGACCTTCTTGTCGCCATCAAGCTTGTAGACGAAGGTGCCGTTGTTGCCGAACTGAATGGCCGCCGAGGGGGCCAGTACCACGTTGTGCAAGGTGTCGGCCAGCAGGTGCACATTCACGAACTGGTTGGGGAACAGCGCCTGGTCCTTGTTATCGAAGCGTGCCTTGAATTTCAGGGTGCCGGTGGTGACATCGATCTGGTTATCCAGGCTTTGCAGCACGCCGGTGGCCTGAATCTTCGCGTCGCCACGGTCCCAGGCTTCCACGGGCAGCTTATTGCCGGCGTGGTAACGGGCCAGGACCGTGTCCAGGGTATTTTCCGGCAGGGTGAAGGCCACGCTGATCGGCTGGGTCTGGGTGATCACAGCCAGCGCGGTGGTGTCGTTGGCCGCTACCAGGTTGCCCACGTCAAGCTGTCGCAGGCCTACGCGGCCACTGATGGGCGCGCGGATCCTGGTGAATTCGAGGTTGAGCTTGGCGTCATCCACCGCACCCTGGTTGGTCTTGACCGTGCCCTGGTATTGCAGGACCAGCGCTTCGGCGGTGTCCAGGGTCTGTTTGGCGATGCTGTCCTGGGCATACAGGTCGCGATAGCGCTGCACGTCGACCTGGGCGTTCTTCAACTGGGCCTGGTTCTGCAACAACGTGCCCTGGGCCTGGAGCAATGCGTTCTGGTAGCTGCGCGGGTCGATCTCGGCGAGCAGGTCGCCGGCCTTGACCATCTGCCCTTCTTCAAAGGCTATTTTTACCAACTCCCCGCCCACGCGGCTGCGCACGTTGATGGTGTTGAGCGCCGTGACCGTGCCCAGCGCCTTGTAGTACACCGGGAATTCCCCCAACACCGCCGGCGCCACGCGCACCGGCACCGGGCCGGTAGAGCCGCCGAAGCCCGGGCGCGCCATGCCGGTTTTGCCGGTGTGCCCGGCGGGTGCGTCTTTATGGGCCGCGCCGCCTGGCCAGAATTTCCAGCACAGGCCGGCGATAACCAGCAACACGAGCAGGCCGAACAGCCAGCGACGGGAACGACGGGGGGAGGATTGCATTGAGTGGTCAACCATTGGGCGCGAGAGCTTCTTCTTTGGGAGGCTGAAAGATAAGCACTGGGGCGCATTTAGAAAAGCGCCTTTACCGGCTATTTACCTTGGGCTTACAACGTCTGACTTCAGCAGCTCAGTTCATCGGCTATTTGAGCTAAGCACCTGAAGCGCAAATAAAAACGGCCTGGACTAGGCCAGGCCGCAATCATGTATCAAGCGTGTTACCGCCAAGCGACAGCAATGCGCCGAAACAGTTACTTCAAAACAGCCAGGGCTGCTTCGTAGTTCGGCTCCTGGCCGATTTCCGCTACCAGCTCGCTGTGCAGCACGGTGTCGTTCTCGTCCAGCACGACGACCGCGCGGGCGGTCAGGCCTTTGAGCGGGCCGTCAGCAATGGACACGCCGTAATCAACCGCGAAATCCGAATCACGGAAATCCGACAGGCTCTTGACGTTTTCCAGGCCTTCGGCGCCGCAGAAGCGCGCCTGGGCAAATGGCAGGTCGGTGGAGATGCACAGTACCACGGCGTTGTTCAGTTCATTCGCCTGGGCGTTGAACTTGCGCACCGAAGTGGCGCAGGTCGGGGTGTCGACGCTTGGGAAGATGTTCAGCACTTTGCGCTTGCCGGCAAAGGTCGCCAGGGTTGCGTCCGACAGATCGCCGGCGGTCAGGGTGAAGTCGTGGGCCTTGGCGCCAACGTGCGGCAGTTCGCCTTCAACCTGGACGGGGTTGCCTTTGAGGGTGACTTGAGCCATGAACAGAATCCTTATGCTGAGTTTGGGTTAAACGAATTCGAGAGGCCGAAGTTAACCACAAAGTACGGTGACCACCTACCGCCGGACACAAATTGTCATGTCGTCGGTTGTGGTTTAATTGCGCGCCTTTCGCCCTGCCCTGCAAGGAAACCGTTGTCGATGAAGTCGCCTGCTACCCGAGTCCTGGTCATTGGTTACGTCTGGCCGGAGCCGCGCTCCTCGGCTGCGGGCGGGCATATGATGCAGATCCTCGAAACTTTTCTGACGCAAGGTTGGGACATCACCTTCAGCAGCCCCGCCGCACTCGGCGAGCACAAGGCCGACCTGTCGGCGCTGGGCATCGCCGAATGCGCCATCGAGCTCAATAACAGCAGTTTCGATGACTTTGTCCGCGAACTGGCCCCGGATATCGTGCTGTTCGACCGTTTCATGATGGAGGAGCAGTTCGGCTGGCGCGTCGAAAAGCACTGCCCGAACGCCCTGCGCGTGCTCGAGACATCCGACCTGCAGAGCCTGCGCGACGCTCGCCATCAGCGCCTGAAAGCGCGCCTCAAGGCCGAGCCCGACAGCGATGACTTTGCCGACCTGTTCGCCCCGGCCCTCGCCGAGGAGTTCCAGCACATGGCCGACACCGACCTGGCCAAGCGCGAAATTGCCGCGATCTACCGATGCGACATCAGCCTGATGATCTCCGACGTGGAAATCCGCCTGCTCACCGAGCAGTTCAAGGTGCCGGCCACCCTGCTCCACTGGTGCCCGCTGATGCTCGAGCCGCCGAGCGAGCCGTTCACGCCGTTTGAAGACCGCGCGCACTTTCTCAGCATCGGTAACTTTCGCCACGCCCCCAACTGGGACGCGGTGCTATGGATGAAGAACAGCGTGTGGCCGCTGATCCGTCAGCAACTGCCGGGCGCCCAGTTACATATTTATGGCTCCTACACCCCGCCCAAGGCCACTGCCCTGCACAACCCGGCACAGGGCTTTCATGTCATGAACTGGGCTGAAGATGCGCTGCAAGTCATGAGCGCTGCGCGCATTTGCCTGGCGCCGCTGCGCTTTGGCGCGGGCATCAAGGGCAAGCTGGTCGATGCCATGCTGTGTGGCACGCCAAATGTGACCACGCCGATCGGCGCCGAAGCCATGGGCGACGAGCAACCATGGCCGGGAGCCATCGCCACAGATGCCAATGCACTGGCCATCGCTGCCGTAGCCCTGTATCAAGACCGCGGGCGCTGGAATCGGGCGCAGAACGACGGCCGCAACCTGATTGCCCGCCGTTACGATCAGGCGGTCCATGGCCCGGCACTGATCGAATGCCTGCAACAATGCCGCCACCACCTCGCGGCCCATCGCCGCGACAACTTCACCGGCAGCATGCTGCGCCACCACGCGCATAAAAGTACTCAGTACATGGCACAGTGGATCGAGGCGAAAAACCGCAACGTGTAAACACAGACGTTGGCGACGTGGTGCACAAGGGGCATTATCCTACGCAGCGACCACAATAAAGCGACGGCAGCATGACCCGAGCAACGCGCATCACCGACCCTTCCTACGAGCTGATGGACGATCACAACGGTCTGTCCATCATTTATCGCCAGCATGGTTTCCCCTGCCCGCTGGTGCGCTGGCATTTCCACAAGGAATACGAACTGCACCTGATCGTCGCCAGCTCCGGCAAAGTGTTTATCGGCGACTATATCGGCAACTTCTACCCCGAGAGCCTTTTCCTCACCGGCCCCAACCTGCCCCACAACTGGATCAGCCAGGTGGAGGAAGACGAAGTGGTGCCCAAGCGCGACATGCTGGTGAACTTCACCGATGAACTGCTTGAACAGGGCAGCCATATTTTCGCCGAACTCAAAAACCTCGCGCCGCTGCTGGAGCGCGCGCAGTCGGGTATTGAGTTTCGCTGCAAGCACACCATCGCCCAGGCCATGGCCTTGATGCAGCGCATCGAGGACGCCCAGGGCATGGCGCGCCTGGGGCATTTCTTTATCCTGTTGGACGTATTGAGCGCGTGTGACGACTACCAACTGCTGTCCGGCGTTACCGCACCGCAAACGGCCGACGAACACAGCATCGACCGCACCAACCGCGCGGTGGACTACATTTTCGCCCACTACGCACGGGAGTTGCCGCTCGAAGAAGTCGCCGAGCACCTGGGCATGAAACCCACCTACTTCTCCCGCGTGTTCAAACAGGCCACCGGGCGTACGTTTATCGAATTCGTCAATCGGCTGCGCATCAGCAAGTCCTGCGAGCTGCTGGCCGATGGCGATAAGGCCGTGACGGATGTGTGCTTTGAGTCGGGCTTCAATAACATCTCCAACTTCAACCGACGCTTTCAACAGCTCAAGGGCATGACCCCGTCCCATTACCGGCGACTGGCGGTGCAACGCTTGACCGAGCAGAACCTGGCCTGAGGGTGACCGTTCACTGGCTGATATTAAAGGTTAAGTACTGCACTGATCGTTCCCACGCTCCCGCGTGGGAATGCAGCCCGTGACGCTCCGCGTCGCCTGCGCGCAGTAGCCTGAGCTGGCGGCGCTTGGCGGGACGCGGAGCGTCCCAGGAGGCGTTACCACGCAGAGCGTGGGAACGATCAAACACGGCACAAATCGTTCCCACGCTCCCTGAACTGACCCCACAAAGTTGGACGATTTTCTATCTATGCCTGAGCGGCCTGAATTCTGTATTCAACAGGACTCAGGCCGTTTAGCTTCAGTCTGATACGCGAGTGATTGTAATACTGGATGTACTCGTCGATGCCTGCGTGAAGCTCATCCAGGTCGTTAAATTTTTTCAGATAAAAAATTCGGACTTCAGTGTGCCGAAGAAACTCTCCATGGCCGCGTTGTCATAGCAGTTACCCTTGCGCGACATGCTCGGCGTAACGGAGCATTTTTTGAGAGCCCGCAGGTAAATGGGCATTCGATACTGCCAGCCCTGGTCTGAGTGCAAAACCGGTTTTTCATGCGGCTGAAGCCGCTTGAATGCACCTTTGAGCATCTTCCCGACCATATCGAACAACGGTCTTCTGGCAACCTCGTAGGAAATGATTTCGCCGTTGTACAGATCCAAAACGGGAGACAGATAAAGCTTCTGACCTCCAACTTTGAACTCTGTAACGTCGGTTACCCACTTTTGATTGGGTGACGGAGCTTCGAACTCACGCTTCAAAAGATTAGGCGCTGCCTTGCCTACCTCTCCCTTGTAGGCCCGGTATTTCTTCACCCGCACCAAGCTCTTGAGCTGAAGCTGCGCCATCAGTCGCTGAACAGTCTTGTGATTGACGAGATGACCAGCGCTCCGTACAGCAGCCGTTATGCGGCGATAGCCATACCGGCCCTTGTGCTCGTCGAACGTCGAGCGAATCTTGTCTTTCAGCTCTGCGTACTTATCAGCCGCTTGCAGCGCCTTTTGCTGATAGTAAAAGGTGCTGCGTGCCAAACCGGCAAATTTCAGCAGGCTTTCGAGAGAATGCAGCGGCCTCAGTCCTATTACGATTTGCGCTTTTTCTGCTGCGCTATTCGTTTCTTCTCCTGAACCAAGGCATCGAGCTTTTTTAGGTAGTCGTTTTCCATCCGCAACTGCTTCACCTCGGCAAGCAAATCATCGCGTGAGCGTGATTCGTCATCGGTTGAGCTGGGTTGAACAGGAGGAATGGTGGTCGGCATTTTTTTCGGACGTCCGGCTCTATTAGGCTGCTTGGTAAGGGCATCAAAACCGCCCTCATCAAAGCGGCGTTCCCAGAGGCCGATGATGTCGAACTTACGGATGTCGAACAAGGCCGCCGTCTGCCGATAGGACAGCTGTTCCTCACGCATACGGTTCAAAACAGACAGTTTGAAGTCGTTGCTATAGCGCTGCAGCTTTTTCTCTTTAAGCCCAGCAACGCCATGCACTTGATAGGCCGCGACCCACTGACGAAGGGATGAAAAGTCCACATTGTGACGGTGTGCAACATCCCTCAAACCCGCGCTACCGGAACAATAGTCCTGCACGGCTGCGAGTTTTGCTTGCTCTGTGTACTTACCCATGACGCCCCCAAAGGTTGTGTCCAACCTTTGGGGGTCAGTTCACCCGCGTGGGAATGCAGCCCGTGACGCTCCGCGTCGCCTGTGCGCGGTAGCCTGAGCTTGCGGCGCTGGGCGGGACGCGGAGCGTCCCAGGAGGCGTTACCACGCAGAGCGTGGGAACGATCAAACACGACACAGATCGTTCACCCCGCGTGGGCATGCATACCGTGACGCTCTGCGTCACCAGGGACGCAGAGCGTCACGGGCGGCATTACCACGCGGAGCGTGGGAACGATCATGCTGAGTGCAAAAAAGTATCAGTCCCAGTGTTCCCAAGGATTTGTCACACCGCCAATTGAAGGCTGTAATCAACGCACACTCTTCCTGACTCCCTGTAGGAAGACACAACAACAATAACTGTCCTTCTGCAGCCCCCAGGGCGCGGAAATGGAGTGCGCGATGAAGTTCACAGCAAAAGCACTGCTTGTCTCCACCTGCATGACCCTCAGCGCCGTCAGCTTCGGCGCGCAGACCCTGACCATTGCCACCGTCAATAACAGCGACATGATCCGCATGCAGAAGCTCTCGAAAACGTTCGAAGCCGAGCATCCGGAAATCAAGCTGAACTGGGTGGTGCTCGAAGAAAACGTGCTGCGCCAGCGTCTGACTACCGACATTGCCACCCAGGGCGGGCAGTTCGATGTGTTGACCATCGGCATGTACGAAGCCGCACTCTGGGGCGCCAAGGGCTGGCTGGAGCCGATGAAGGACTTGCCGGCGTCCTACGACCTGGACGATGTGTTCCCTTCGGTGCGTGACGGTTTGTCCGTCAAGGGTTCGCTGTATGCCCTGCCGTTCTACGCCGAAAGCTCGATCACCTACTACCGCACCGACCTGTTCAAGGACGCCGGGCTGACCATGCCCGAGCACCCGACCTGGAGCCAGATCGGCGAATTCGCCGGCAAACTCACCGACAAGAGCAAAGAGCAATACGGCCTGTGCCTGCGCGGCAAAGCCGGTTGGGGCGAGAACATGGCACTGATCACCACCCTGGCCAATGGCTACGGTGCGCGCTGGTTCGATGAAAAATGGCAGCCTGAATTCAATGGCCCGGAATGGAAAAACGCGCTGAACTTCTACGTCGACAACATGAAGAAATCCGGCCCGCCAGGGGCTTCCAGCAACGGTTTCAACGAAAACCTGGCGCTGTTCAACAGCGGCAAGTGTGCGATCTGGGTGGATGCCAGCGTCGCCGGCTCGTTCGTCACCGACAAGAGCCAAAGCAAAGTGTCCGAGCACGTCGGCTTCACTTTCGCGCCCCATGAAACCACCGATAAGGGCACCTCGTGGCTGTACTCCTGGAGCCTGGCGATCCCGACCAGTTCCAAGGCCAAAGACGCCGCCAAGGTGTTCACCAGTTGGGCGACATCCAAGGAATACAGCCAGTTGGTGGCCAAGACCGACGGCATTGCCAACGTACCGCCAGGTACGCGCAAGTCGACCTACAGCGATGAGTACATGAAGGCTGCGCCGTTCGCCAAGGTCACGCTGGAATCGTTGAAAGTCGCCGATCCGACCAAGCCGACGCTCAAGCCGGTGCCGTATATCGGGATCCAGTTGGTGACCATTCCCGAGTTCCAGGCGATCGGCACTCAGGTCGGTAAGTTCTTCTCCGGTGCGCTGACCGGTCAGCAGACGGTTGATGCAGCATTGACTGCGGCGCAGACCACCACCGAGCGGGAAATGAAGCGGGCCGGTTACCCCAAATAACCCGAGCCTCACCACAGTCAACTGTGGGAGGGGGCTTGCCCCTCCTGCATTGACCGCACTCCGATCCTTGCTCCGCACTGGCCTTGATTACCATGAAAACACCTGCCAAAAACCGCCTGGCCAACCCCGGCTGGTTTCTCGTCAGCCCCTCGGTGGCCCTCTTGCTGCTGTGGATGATCGTGCCGCTGGGCATGACCCTGTACTTTTCGCTGATCCGCTACAACCTGCTCTACCCCGGCGAGAACGAATTCGTCGGGCTGGAAAACTTCACCTATTTCATCACCGACTCAGGCTTCCTGCCCGGCGCCACCAACACGTTGTTGCTGGTCGGCAGCGTGCTGTTGATCAGCGTGGTGTTCGGCGTGTTGATCAGTGCGCTGCTGGAGGCCAGTGAGTTCTTCGGTCGCGGCCTGGTGCGGGTGCTGCTGATTTCACCGTTTTTCATCATGCCCACGGTCGGCGCGCTGATCTGGAAAAACCTGATTTTCCACCCGGTGTCGGGGGTGCTCGCCGCCGTGTGGAAACTGTTCGGCGCCGAGCCGGTGGACTGGCTGGCGCATTACCCGCTGCTGTCGATCATCATCATTGTGTCGTGGCAATGGCTGCCCTTCGCGATCCTGCTGCTGATGACCGCCATGCAGTCCCTCGATCAGGAACAAAAGGAAGCCGCGCGCCTGGACGGTGCCGGCGCCATCGCGATTTTCTGGCACCTCACCCTGCCGCACCTGGCGCGTCCGATTGCCGTGGTGGTGATGATCGAGACCATTTTCCTGCTCTCGGTGTTCGCTGAAATCTTCACCACCACCAACGGTGGTCCGGGCTACGCCTCGACCAACCTCGCCTACCTGATCTACAACCAGGCGCTGGTGCAGTTCGACGTGGGCATGGCCTCGGCCGGCGGCTTGATCGCCGTGGTCATCGCCAATATCGCGGCGATCATCCTGGTGCGGATGATCGGCAAAAACCTGACTGACAAGCCTTGAGGGCCGCGCCATGACGCTTCAACAATCCCGTCGCCTGCAAAGCCTGCTGCTCGGCACGCTGGCCTGGGCCATCGCGATCGTGATTTTCTTCCCGATCTTCTGGATGGTGCTCACCAGCTTCAAGACCGAAATCGACGCCTTCGCCACGCCGCCGCAGTTCATCTTCACGCCGACCCTGGAGAACTACCTGCACATCAACGAGCGCAGCAACTACTTCAGCTACGCGTGGAACTCGGTGTTGATTTCCTTCAGCGCCACCGCGCTGTGCCTGCTGATCTCGGTGCCGGCGGCCTACTCCATGGCGTTCTACGAAACCCAGCGCACCAAGCGTACGTTGCTGTGGATGCTGTCCACCAAGATGCTGCCACCGGTGGGCGTGCTGATGCCGATCTACCTGCTGGCCAAGAGTTTCGGCCTGTTGGACACGCGCCTGGCGCTGATCGTGATCTACACCCTGATCAACCTGCCGATCGTAGTATGGATGGTGTACACCTACTTCAAAGACATTCCCAAGGACATCCTCGAAGCCGCGCGCCTGGACGGCGCAACCCTGTGGCAGGAGATGGTCCGCGTGCTGCTGCCGATCGCCAAGGGCGGCCTGGCGTCCACCGTGCTGCTGTCGCTGATCCTGTGCTGGAACGAAGCGTTCTGGTCGTTGAACCTGACCTCATCGAATGCTGCGCCATTGACCGCCCTGATCGCCTCTTACTCCAGCCCCGAAGGCTTGTTCTGGGCCAAATTGTCCGCCGTCTCGACCCTGGCCTGCGCGCCGATCCTGATCTTTGGCTGGATCAGCCAGAAACAGCTGGTGCGCGGCCTGTCCTTCGGCGCGGTTAAATAATAATTCCTAGCGGAGGCCCATCATGGCCAACCTGAAAATCAAGAATCTGCAAAAAGGCTTCGAAGGCTTCTCGATCATCAAGGGCATCGACCTGGAAGTGAACGACAAGGAGTTTGTGGTCTTCGTCGGCCCGTCGGGCTGCGGCAAATCCACGCTGCTGCGCCTGATCGCCGGCCTGGAGGAAGTCAGCGACGGCACCATCGAACTGGACGGGCGCGACATCACCGAAGTAACCCCGGCCAAGCGCGACCTGGCCATGGTGTTCCAGACCTATGCGCTGTACCCACACATGAGCGTGCGCAAGAACATGTCGTTTGCCCTCGACCTGGCCGGCGTCGATAAAAAGCTGGTGGACAGCAAGGTCAGCGAAGCGGCGCGCATCCTCGAACTGGGCCCGCTGTTGGAGCGCAAGCCTAAGCAGCTCTCCGGCGGCCAGCGCCAGCGCGTGGCCATCGGCCGGGCGATTGTGCGCAACCCCAAGATCTTTTTGTTCGACGAACCGCTGTCCAACCTGGACGCGGCCCTGCGCGTGCAGATGCGCCTGGAGCTGGCGCGCCTGCATAAAGAGCTGCAAGCGACCATGATCTACGTGACCCACGACCAGGTCGAAGCGATGACCCTGGCGGACAAAGTCGTGGTGCTCAACAGCGGCCGCATCGAACAGGTCGGCTCGCCGCTGGAGCTGTATCACCAGCCGGCCAACCTGTTTGTGGCCGGGTTTCTGGGCACGCCGAAGATGGGGTTTCTCAAGGGCAAGGTCAGCCGGGTGAGTGGTCAGGACTGTGATGTGCAGTTGGACGCCGGCACCCTGGTGACCCTGCCGTTGAGCGGCGCCAGCCTGAGCGTCGGCAGCGCGGTGACCCTGGGCATTCGGCCGGAACACCTGGAAATCGCCACGCCGGGGCAAACCAGCCTGACGGTGACGGCCGACGTCGGCGAGCGCCTGGGCAGTGACACGTTCTGTCACGTCATCACCGCCAATGGCGAGCCGCTGACCATGCGCATCCGTGGCGATATGGCCAGCCAATACGGCGAGACGCTGCAACTGCACCTGGACCCGACGCACTGCCACCTGTTCGATACCGATGGCAACGCCGTGGCCCGCCCACTGCGCGCCGCCGCCTGATTTCGCGAGTATTACGCTATGAAGCTGAATAAACAGAACCTCACCCAGCTGGCGCCGGAAGTCCGAGTACCGGCCTACGCCATCGCCAGCACCTCCCAGGGCATCGCCCATATCGGCGTCGGCGGCTTTCATCGCGCGCACCAGGCGTACTACACCGATGCGCTGATGAACACCGGCGAAGGCCTGGACTGGAGCATCTGCGGCGTCGGCCTGCGCGCCGAGGACCGCAGGGCCCGCGACGACCTGGCCGGCCAGGATTACCTGTTCACCCTGTATGAGCTGGGCGACACCGACGACACCGAAGTGCGCGTGATCGGTTCGATCAGCGACATGCTGCTGGCCGAAGACAGCCCCCAGGCGCTGATCGACAAACTGGCCGAGCCCGCGATCCGCATCGTCTCGCTGACCATCACCGAAGGCGGCTACTGCATCGACGACAGCAACGGCGAGTTCATGGCCCATCTGCCGCAGATCCAGCACGACCTGGCGCATCCCGCCGCGCCGAAAACCGTGTTCGGGTTTATCTGCGCCGCACTCACCCAGCGGCGTGCCGCCGGCATCCCGGCGTTTACCGTGATGTCCTGCGATAACCTGCCGCACAACGGCGCCGTCACCCGCAAGGCGCTGCTGGCCTTCGCCGCCCTGCGCGATACCGAACTGCATGACTGGATCGCGGCCAACGTAAGCTTCCCGAACGCCATGGTCGATCGCATCACACCGATGACCAGCACCGCGCACCGTCTGCAACTGCACGACGAACACGCTATCGACGATGCGTGGCCGGTGGTGTGCGAGCCGTTTGTGCAATGGGTGCTGGAAGACAAGTTCGTCAATGGCCGACCGGCCTGGGAAAAAGTCGGCGTGCAGTTCACCGACGACGTCACGCCTTACGAAGAAATGAAGATCGGCCTGCTCAACGGCAGCCACCTGGCCCTGACCTATTTGGGTTTTCTCAAGGGCTATCGGTTTGTCCACGAAACCATGAACGACCCGTTATTCGTGGCCTATATGCGCGCCTATATGGACCTGGACGTCACGCCGAATCTCGCGCCGGTGCCAGGCATCGATCTGACCGAGTACAAGCAGACCCTGGTCGATCGCTTCTCCAACCAGGCCATCGCCGACCAGTTGGAACGGGTGTGTTCGGATGGTTCGTCGAAGTTTCCCAAGTTCACCGTGCCGACCGTCAACCGCTTGATTGCCGATGGCCGCGAGACCGAGCGCGCGGCCCTGGTGGTAGCCGCCTGGGCCCTGTATCTCAAAGGTGTGGATGAGAACGGCGTGCGCTACAACATTCCCGATCCGCGTGCGGCGTTCTGTCAGAGCCTGGTGACTGACGATGCGCTGATCAGCCGGCGCCTGCTGGGGGTGGAAGAGATTTTCGGCGCGGCTATTCCCAATTCGCCTGCGTTTGTGGCAGCGTTTGAGCGGTGTTTTGTCAGCTTGCGTGATAACGGCGTGACCAAAACCCTGCAGCAGTTACTGAAGAAACCGGCTTAGAAATGTGGGATGGGCAAGCCCCCTCCCATATTGGGATAGCATTTAACGTCCAACAATAATGCTGAGCACACCCTCATGACCCAGCAAAACCTGTTCCTCGGCATCGATTGCGGTACCCAGGGCACCAAAGCCATCGTCCTCGACGCGTCCAGCGGCCAGGTCCTGGGCCTTGGCGCTGCGCCCCATACCCTGATCAGCGGTGCCAACGGCCGTCGCGAACAGCACACTCAGGAATGGCTGGATGCGTTCACTGCGGCCACCCATCGTGCCCTGCAACAAGCCGGTGTCGACGGCCAGGCCATCCTCGGCATTGGCGTATCCGGCCAGCAGCACGGCCTGGTGCTGCTGGATGAGCACGGCCAGGTACTGCGCCCCGCCAAGCTGTGGTGCGACACCGAGACGACCGCCGAGAATGACCGCCTGCTGGCGCACCTCGGCGGCGAGCGTGGTTCGCTGGAACGCCTGGGCGTGGCGATCGCACCGGGCTACACCGTCTCCAAACTGTTGTGGACGCGCGAGCAGCACCCGGAACTCTTCGCCCGCATCGCCCATATCCTGCTGCCCCACGATTACCTCAACTACTGGCTCACCGGCCGCGCCGTCGCCGAGTATGGCGATGCGTCGGGCACCGGTTACTTCAATGTGCGCCGCCGTGAGTGGGATGTGGAGCTGCTTCGGCACATCGACCCGAGCGGCCGCCTGGACCAGGCGCTGCCGCCGTTGATCGAGGCCGATCAAAGCGTCGGCACGATCCTGCCGGCCATCGCCGAGCGGTTGGGCATCAACCCCCATGCCGTGGTCTCCAGCGGCGGCGGCGACAATATGATGGGCGCCATCGGCACCGGTAATATTGCGCCGGGGGTGATTACCATGAGCCTGGGCTCGTCCGGCACCGTGTATGCCTTTGCCGACCAGCCCAACGTCAGCCCGCAGGCTTCGGTGGCGACGTTCTGTTCTTCCAGCGGCGGCTGGTTGCCGTTGATCTGCACCATGAACCTGACCAATGCCACCGGCGTGATCCGCGAGCTGTTCGAGCTGGACCTGCCGGCGTTCAATGCCCTGGTCGAACGCGCGCCCATCGGCGCCGACGGCGTGAGCATGCTGCCGTTTCTCAACGGCGAACGCGTGCCCGCCCTGCCCCACGCCAGCGGCAGCCTGCATGGCCTGACCATGACCAACCTGACCCGCGCCAACCTGTGCCGAGCGGTGGTCGAGGGCACCACCTTCGGCCTGCGCTACGGGCTCGACCTGCTGCGCCAGACCGGCCTGCAAAGCCAGAGCATCCGCTTGATCGGCGGCGGCTCGAAAAGCCCGGTGTGGCGTCAGATGGTCGCGGATATCATGCACACCGAAGTGGTCTGCACCGAACAAAGCGAGGCCGCCGCCCTCGGCGCAGCCATCCAGGCGGCGTGGAGCCAGACCGGCGAATCCCTGGCCAGCCTCTGCGACAGATGCGTGAGCGTCGACCCGGCCAGCCGTACCGTGCCGGTGGCGGCCCATGTCAGCGCCTATCAACAGGCTTACGAGCGCTATCAGCAACTCGTGGCAACCCTTTAAGAGCGAGCGATTATGTATCTGGTGTGTGGCGAAGCGCTGTTCGATTTCTTCAGCGAGGAAGATGCCAGCGGCAAGGCGTCGAAGGTCAATTACAAGGCAATTGCCGGTGGGTCGCCGTTCAACGTAGCCGTGGGCCTGCGCCGCCTGGGCATCGACGCAGGGCTGTTCGGCGGGCTGTCCAGCGATTTCCTCGGTCGGCGCCTGCTGCAGGTGCTGCGGGACGAAGGCGTCAGCGAGGATTACCTGGTGGAGTTCGCCGCGCCGACCACCCTGGCGATGGTCGCCGTGGGTGCCAACGGCTCGCCGCAGTACAGTTTTCGCGGCGACGGCTGCGCCGACCGGCAATTGCAACCAAGCCATCTACCACAACTGGGCGACAATGTGCGTGGATTGCATGTGGGGTCATTCTCGCTGGTGGTGCAACCGATCGGCGACACCCTGCTGAGCCTGGTCAAGCGCGAAAGCGGCCAGCGTCTGATCAGCCTCGACCCCAATGTACGGCTCAACCCCCAGCCGGACATCCAACTATGGCGCGACCGCGTCGCCGAACTGGTCAAGCATGTCGACCTGATCAAGGTCAGTGACGAAGACCTGCATCTGCTCTATCCCGGCCAATCGCCGGAAAGCGTCCTGCAAGGCTGGTTGCAGCACCATTGTCAGTTGGTGTTCCTGACCCGCGGCGGCGATGGGGCCACTGTGTTCAGTCGCCAGCATGGCAGCTGGTCGCAACCGGCGCTGGATATTGTGATGGCCGACACTGTGGGCGCCGGCGATACCTTCCAGGCAGCATTGATTGCCTGGCTGACCGAGCATCACCTGGATTCGGTGCACGGCCTGCAACAGCTGAGCCGCGCACAGATCGACGCCATGCTGGGCTTTGCCATTCGCGCATCCGCGCTGACCTGCACCAAGACCGGCCCCGACCTGCCGTATCGCCAGCAGTTGGGCTGAACATCCGCATTCGACTGTGAATCCGGGGTTCGGCGATCCACGGATTTGCAACGTAGAGGGCCTGGAGTTAATCCAGGCCCGAGGTTTTCATGCTGCCCGCTCGCCCGCCGACCTAGTAGTAATAGCCGCGTGCGCCTGCTCTTTGCAAAGTGGGCTGGTGGAGTTCTTCCAGGTCCTTACGTAACCCGATTACCAACTCGCAGATCGCTCGACTGCTGACGAGGTCTTGCGCCTTGATCCCTTTGACCTCCAGGTCGACCCGATCACGGTTGCTGTCGTCGTAGACCTTGATCGTCAACGAAGCGTCTTCGGCTTTGGTGCACTCGCACCGCCTGGGCAGGAAACTTCCTTCAATAATGCTGCGTAATTCAAGTTCCGAAAACATGGCCAACCTCTCCTTTTTTCAATAGCCAACAGATTGTTGTCGTTATGCCAGGTATAAGCCTGCGGCGTCTTACCGGCCTTGGAAGACGCCATCACTGTGCAAGCGTACTTGGCAAAACAGCTTCGCGTTGTAACCTTTCCTCATAAGCAGGCCAGGGTTTTATATAACTAAAATTTGAACTTCCTGGGGCCGTTTAAAACGTCGGCGAATAGGCACGATTAAACGTTTAACCCAGCGGCAGCGGTCGTCCGCCGGGGCTTTTAGCAACATATCGAAACTATTCATCGGCGCGTAGATCGTTCCTGCGCGGCTTTACGCTGATATACGAAACGTATACGCTGCGTATATCCAACCGCACAGTGAATCCCATGGGCATCGTTAAGATCACCGATCAACTGCACGAACAATTACGCCTGGCCAGCGCGACGATGGACCGCTCCATCAACGCCCAGGCCGAGTTCTGGATCAAGGTCGGCCTGCTCGCCGAACTGAACCCCACCCTGACCTACAACGACCTGATCAACAAACTGCTGCTGGACAAACCCGAGCTGATCCGGGGGCGCAGCTGATGATCAAGACCGCCGCTCAACTGGCAGTGATGCGTGAATCCGGTCGGCTGCTGGCCCAGGTGTTCGATATGCTCGACGGCTGCGTCGCCGCCGGCTGCTCGACCCTGGAGCTGGACACGGCCGTCGAAGCCTTCATCCGCAACGACCTGCAGGCCCGCCCCGCCAGCCTCGGCCAGTACGACTATCCGTTCTGCATCAACACCTCGATCAACGAGGTGGTCTGTCATGGCATGCCCAGCGCCAGGGATGTGCTCAAGGACGGTGACATCATCAACATCGACATCACCCTGGAAAAAGGTGGCTTTATCGCCGACGCCAGCAAGATGTACATGGTCGGCACTGTCGCGCCCAAAGCCCGGCGCCTGGTGGAGACGACCTTCGAGGCGATGTGGGCCGGTATCCGCCAGGTCAAGCCCGGTGCGCGCCTGGGCGATATCGGTCACGCCATTCAGAGCCATGCCCAGGCCAATGGCTACAGCGTGGTGCGCGAATACTGCGGCCATGGCATCGGCCGGCAAATGCACGAAGAACCGCAGATCCTGCACTTCGGCCGCCCCGGCACCGGGCTGGAGCTGCGTGAAGGCATGGTGTTCACCATCGAACCGATGCTTAACCAGGGCAGCGCCAAGGTGCGCAGTCTCAAGGATGGCTGGACGGTGGTGACCAGGGACAACAGCCTGTCGGCCCAATGGGAACACACCGTGGCGGTGACAGCGGACGGCTACGAAGTCCTGACCCTCCAGCGATCGCCCATCCCATAACCGGTGGCACGCTCGTTACCAGACCTGGCCCTGGCGTTTCAACTCCAGACGCCGCACGAACTCCTCCAGCACCAGGCTGTAGAGATCGTCTTGTAGATAGGCATCCTCGATGCCTGCGTCCAGGTTGGGGTTGTCGTTCACCTCGATCACCACGACTTTGTCGCCAGACTGCTTGAGGTCGACACCGTAGAGACCGTCGCCGATCAGGTTGGCGGTCTTCACCGCCAGGTCCACCACCGCCTTGGGCGCTTCGTGTACCGCCAGCGTGCGGCATTCACCGTTGATCGCTGCGCCGATGGCCTTGTGGTTGTAGATCTGCCAATGGCCCTTGGACATAAAATACTGGCAGGCAAAGATCGGTTTGCGGTTGAGCACGCCGATACGCCAGTCGTACTCGGTGTAGAAAAACTCCTGGGCCAGCAGCAGCACCGAATGCTCGAACAGTTCAGCGGTGGCCTTGAGCAGCGCGGCCTGGCTCTCGACCTTGATGACACCGCGCGAAAAACAGCCGTCGGGGATCTTCAACACCAACGGAAACCCCAGGCGTTCGCCGACCCGTTCAAAATCCTGCGGTCGCTCCTTGTACAGAATCTCGGTAGCGGGCATGCCCAATTGGTGGCTGTTGAGCAGGTCGGTAAGGTAGACCTTGTTGGTGCAGCGCAAGATCGACGTCGGATCGTCCATCACCACCAGCCCTTCGCTTTCAGCTTTCTTGGCGAAGCGGTAGGTATGATTGTCGACGCTGGTGGTCTCGCGGATCAATAAGGCGTCGTATTCGGCCAGGCGCGCGTAATCCTTGCGCTCGATCAGTTCCACGTCGATGCCCAGGCCCCTGCCCACTCGGATGAAGTTGTTCAGGGCTTGGGCGTTGGACGGCGGCAACTGTTCATGGGGATCGTGCAGGATCGCCAGGTCATACCGGGCCAGGCGCCGCGAACGCGGCTGGCGCCAAATCCTGCGGCTGAAGTTGTCGAGGGCATGGGCGAAATGATCTTCCTGATCGTCGCGCAACTTATGCAATACACCAGACTTCACCCCAACGATATGCCAGCCGTTGTGCTTTTTGAACTCAACTAAGAGGATTGGACAGGGGAACGCTTCAAATAACTGGCGGGCCAATTCCTGTAACGCCTCAATCGGCGTTCGGCCGAAATAAAGCGTCAGCGTAAAACCCTCGGTACTACTGTAAAGATGATGGCTCAGGGTTTTATCGAGCACTCTGTCCAGATCATCCAACGCCAAGCCATACAGTGACTTTCTGGCCAGTTCGCTGATGGTACGCACGGAAGGAATCACTTTGTGCCCACGCGCTTCGGCCAGCAGCGAACAATAGTAGCCATGCCCCAGATACTTGTAGCTGCGGCACAGGTTGATGACCTGTACACGCTTGCCCGTCTCGTTCGGGCGCGTCTGTTCCAGGTATTCCTGGGCGGTGATCATCTCTTCGCTGGGCAAGTAAGACGCCCAATCTTCCTTGCGTTCCACAATAATCACGACTTGACTCGCGGCTTTAGGCACTTGTGCAAAATAACGAGGGGAAGTGATTGTCGCCGCGCAGCTTTGCTCGGATACTTCACGCCAATGACTGTGTACCGCCGACATAATATTTGATCCGCTTTAGAGAACTGGACCTTTTCTATTAAGCACGATCTTTTTGAGAAGTCCCGTTTCATTACGCAACTTTTACGGTGGTTATATGACCCTTTGCTTTCGCATTGCGACGCTCGATGACATACCTGCACTAACAGCGTTGGAACAACAATGTTTTACCGGCGACCGGCTGTCGCCCCGCAGTTTTCGCTGGATGGTTCGTCGCGCCAATGGCCAATTATGGCTGGCGGAACGTGACGCCCAATTGCAAGGGTACGCGCTGGTGCTGCTGCGTCGCGGCAGTGCCGTGGCGCGGTTGTATTCCATCGCTATTGCCGAGCCCGCACGAGGGTTGGGCTTGGGTGCGCAGTTGTTAGCGCGGATCGAAGCCTGCGGCGTGCAACAACGCTGTACCCGACTGCGGCTGGAGGTGCGCACGGACAACCTCGGCGCGCTGGCCCTGTATGAACGCAAGGGCTATCGACGGCTTGCGTGCACGCCGGACTATTACGAGGACAACTGCGCGGCGTTGCGGCTGGAGAAGGTGCTTGCCGCGCAGTGATTAGCGCGCTCGCCGCTGGTCGTCACGCCACCTGCCTGACCCCCGCCTTGGCCTCCAGTTCGCGCACCAGCGGCAATACGCGCTTGCCGAAATACTCCACTTCTTCCTGAAAGTGCAGGAACCCCGCCAGCACCAGGTCCACGCCCACGGCCTTAAGGGCGACGATGCGTTCGGCGATCTGTTGCGGCGTGCCGATCAGGTTGGTCTTGAAGCCGTCGTTGTACTGCACCAGGTCTTCAAAGCTGGATTTGGCCCAGTTGCCCTCGCCTTCGGGCGAGGCTTTGCCCGCTTGCCGGGCCGCGTCACCGAAGGCGTTCACGGCTTGCAGGTCGGCCTTGTCGATGATTTCCGCCAGCACGGCGCGGGCCTGCTCCTCGGTGTCGCGGGCGATCACAAAGGCGTTCACTCCGATTTTGACCGAATGGTTGTTGGCCGATGCCTTGGCGCGAATATCGTCGACCTGGGCCTTGATGCCTTCCGGGGTGTTGCCGTTGGTGAAGTACCAGTCCGACACCCGCGCCGCCATGTCCCGCGCTGCCCGCGAGCTGCCGCCCTGGAACACTTCCGGCTGGCCCAGGGGCTTGGGCTTGAGGGTGTAGTTGTTGAATCGGTAGAAATCACCCTTGAAGGTGAAATTGTCCTGGGTCCAGATGCCCTTGAGGGCTTGAATGAATTCTTCGGAGCGGCGATAGCGCTCATCGTGCTCCAGCCAAGGCTCGCCGATGGCCTGGAACTCACCCTTGAACCAACCGCTGACGATATTGACCGCGATACGGCCGTTGGTGAGCTGGTCGATGGTTGCCAGTTGCTTGGCCGCCAACGCCGGCTGCCAAGGACCCGGCAGGATCGCGGCGATCACCTTGAGCCGGGTAGTGGCGGCCAGCAGGGCATGGCTGAACGCCACGGATTCATGCTGGCTCTCGGCGCCGTAGCCGGCGGTAAAGCGGATCTGGGTCAGGCCATACTCGAAGCCCGCCGCCTCGGCCAGTTGCGCCAGTTTACGGTTGTAGTCGATGCCCCAGTCGGTGCGCTGCGCAATCTTGCTGACCACCAACCCACCGCTGACGTTGGGCACCCAATAGGCAAATTTCACGGCTTGCTGACTCATCGAACGGCACCTCGTACTAAGGAATGTACCAAGGGGTTGAGCAGCAAGTGTGCCAGCCCAGGCAAACGCCCGTACCAGGCCGGCTGCGCGGGTCATTCAACCCGACGATCGCCTGGCCGCGACTGTCGCGGTTGAGGCCGTTTTGTCGAATCGCTGTTGCCGGAACAACAGCAGAGCGCCCCGCTCCCCCATAAACAGTGGGCTCGGCGCCCGGCACGGACTGTGCAAACACACAAGCCACCGATCACTGCCCAGGAACCGTTCCATGACCGAACACCACGTCATCAACCCGCTTTCCATCGGCGTCGACTACGCCTCCCTGGCCGCGCGCTTTCGCCCGACTTTCCAACGCATCGCCGAGGGCGCGCTGGAACGGGAACACACCCGCACCCTGCCTCACGCGCCGATCCAATGGTTGAAGGAAGCCGGCTTCGGCGCCGTGCGCGTGCCGGTGGAGTACGGCGGCGGCGGTGCCTCGCTGCCACAGTTATTCGCGCTGCTGATCGAGCTGGCAGAGGCCGACTCCAACGTGCCCCAAGCCCTGCGCGGGCACTTCGCCTTTGCCGAGGACCGCCTGAATGCCGCGCCCGGTGCTGGCCGTGACCTGTGGTTCAAGCGCTTCGTCGACGGTGAGATCGTCGGCTGCGCCTGGACTGAAATTGGCAGCGTCGCCATCGGCGATGTGGTAACCCAGGTCACGCCGAACGGTGATCAGTGGACGCTCAACGGCGAAAAGTTCTACAGCACCGGGAGCATTTTCGCTGATTGGATCGACGTGTACGCCCAACGCAGCGACACCGGCGGCGACGTGATTGCCGCCACCCGCGCGCGCCAGCCCGGAGTGGTACACAGCGATGACTGGGACGGCTTTGGCCAACGCACCACCGGCAGCGGTACTTCGCGCTTTACCGATGCCGTGGTGGAAGCCGAAAACGTCATCGACTTTGCCACCCGTTTCAAGTACCAGACCGCGTTTTATCAGCTGGTGCTACTGGCCAGCCTCGCCGGGATCGGCCGCGCGGCGCTCAAGGACGTGGCACACCACGTGCGCAGTCGCAAGCGCATCTACAGCCATGGCAATGCCGCCCATGTGAGCCAGGACGCACAGATCCAACAAGTGGTAGGCGAAGTCGCCGCACTGGTATATGCCGCCGAAGCCAGCGCATTGAAGGCCGCGGAGCCGGCGCAGCGGGCGTACCTGGCGCGGTTCGGTGCGGATGAAGCGGCCGAGCGTGAGGCCAATGTGGCGGCCGAAATCGAATCGGCCACGGCGCAGGTGGTGGTGTCGGAATTGATTCAGCGGGCCACCAGCGAACTGTTCAATGCGCTGGGAGCCTCGGATGTGCGTCAGGGCAAGGGTTTGGACCGGCATTGGCGTAACGCGCGGACCGTGTCCTCTCACAACCCGGTGATCTACAAGGCGCGGATTGTGGGGGACTGGGTGATCAATGGCACCGAACCGCCGTTCGTTTGGCAGATCGGCAATGGCCCGGCGAAAAGCTAAAGCGGGGGAACCCTGTGGGAGGGGTTTGCACCCTCCCACCTCAGAACGCCAACTTGTAACCGACGGCCATCAACATGACCGCCAGGCAGGGACGCAATACACCGTCCGGGATCTTGCCGGTCATGTGGCTGCCGATGTAAATCCCCGGCAACGAGCCCATCAACAGAAACCCCAACAGGTGCCAGTCCATATTGCCCATGCCGGCATGGCCAAGGCCCGCCACCAGGGTCAGCGGCACGGCGTGGGCGATTTCGGTGCCCACCAGGCGGCGCGTGGCCAGGAACGGATAGAGGATAAACAGCGCCACGGTACCCAGGGCGCCGGCGCCGATGGACGTCAAGGCAACCATAGTGCCGAGGATCGCGCCGGTGAGCACCGTCAAGGCATTTAGGTTGCGCGGGCTCATGTGGTAGCTGTCGCCCGCGTGACGCTGAGCGAAGGCCAACAGGGTTTTCTTGAACAGGATCGCCAGCGCAGTCAGCAGCAGCACCACACCGAGGGCCTGCTTGATCACCGCGTTCATCGCGCTGGGGTCGGTGTGCAGGGTAGCCAGGAACCACAGGGTCAGCAGCACGGCGGGCACGCTGCCGAGGGTCAGCCAGCCGGTGATGGTCCAGTCGATGTTTTTGTTCCTGCTGTGCACCAGCACGCCACCGGATTTGGTGATGGCGGCGTACAGCAGGTCGGTGCCCACGGCGGTGGCCGGGTTGATGCCGAACCACAACAGAATCGGCGTCATCAACGAGCCGCCACCGACGCCGGTCATGCCGACGATAAAACCCACGATCAGGCCGGCAATGACGAAACCAACGTTACCCACTTCCATTAACAGCTACCTGCGGCCATATAAATTTCTGGCCGCAGGATAGCGATTTTTCTTATAACCACTTATATCAATATGATCTGACTTTATGCCTTTTAAGCCAGCCGCCGACACAGGTAGGCCTGCGTCTGGTAGGGAAACGCTACGGTCTCACGCCCGCGCAGGTCGGGATGGGTGTCGATCAGGGTGCGCAGTTGCGCGGTGACGCTGGCTTTTTGCGGGTCCGGCAGCGCCGCGATGAAACTCACCGAGAGGAAACGATCGATGATCACTTCCTGGGGGCTGCCTACGTGCTGGTAGGCAAAACAGGTCAGTTCGGGCATGGAAAAATAATCGCCGCGCAAGGCATCACGCCAGTGGCCGGTGTGGAACCGTGGAGTGTCGCCTTCATAAGGCGTAATGATCTCGGTGATCGCCGCCACCCAGTCCACCGACTCGTCGCGCACATTCCACACCAGGCCCAGGCGCCCATCGGGCTTGAGTACACGGTGAATTTGCGCCAATGCCGCCTGTGTGGCGAACCAGTGGAAGGCCTGCGCGCACACGACGACGTCGGCACTCGCGGTGTCCAGGGGCATGGCGTCGGCGGTACCGGAAACCAGACGTACACCGGGCAATGCCTTGAGCAGTTGCTCGCCCATCTGCGCCACGGGTTCTACGGCGATAAGCGTCGGCGCCAGGCTGCTGAGCAACCGCGTGAACTTGCCAGTGCCGGCGCCCAGGTCGATCACCGTCGACTGGTTGGTAACCCCCAGCGTCTCGCTGAGCCAGCCCGTGAGCTGGCGGGGGTAATCCGGACGCCCCTGGGCGTAGGTGGCGGCCTGGGTTGAGAAACCTAGTTGAGCAGACGCGTGAACGGCAGTCATGGCCAATCTCTCCTCGGGTAAAACGGGGCCACAGTATGCTCTTTTGCTCACCTGCCTGCAGGCCGATCAGCTCGCGCTGCTGGGCAACCACACCCGAAACCGCGCGCCGCCCAGCGGTGACGCCTGCGCCGTGAGCGTGCCGCCCTGGGCCTCCAGCGCGCGCCGACTGATGGCCAGACCCAGGCCGAAGCCGCCGGTGGCGCGGTCGCGGCTACGGTCGAGACGGTAGAACGGTTCGAAGATACGCTCTCGCTGGTCCAGCGGAATGCCGATGCCGTCATCGTCCACCCAGATTTCGCAGCCCTTGGGGCACACCTTGACGCCCACCTGGATGCGTGTTTCGCAATAGCGCGTGGCGTTGCGCAACAGATTCTGCAACGCGCGGGCGGTGAGGCGCGGGTCAAGGCTGAAACGCTCGATGGCGCAGTCGAGCACCACGTCGATGACAATTTCGGGGTTTTCCAATTCGTCGTCGACGCTGCCCAGCACGCTGTCGATAAATTCATCGAGCACCACGTCCACCCGCTCCGGCAACTGCGCCGGGTTCTGCAGGCGGCTGTAGGACAGCAGTTCCAGCACCAGCTCATCCAGCTCGCGAATATGCGCCACCAGGCCGTGCAGACGCTCGCGACTGGCTGGGGGCAGGTCTTCGGAAAGCGCCAGGGCCAGGCCGAAATCCAGACGCGTGAGCGGCGTGCGCAGTTCGTGGGAGACCGCGTTGAGCAAATCGCGCTGCTGATTGAGCAGGTGCTCGATGTCGTCGGCCATGGTGTCGAACACCGCCGCCAGGCTGCCGATACTGGAATGGGCGGGAACGCCCGTGCGCTCCGTCAGGTTACCCTGGCCCAACTGCGCGGCGGTGCTTTTCAAGCGTTCCAGATCGCGCCAGTGCGGGCGCAACCAGGCCAGCAGGCACACCAGCAGCGCCGCGACGATCAGCACGTTGATCGCCCAATACAGCAGGTTCATGTCCAGCGGGTCCGGCGGGACGGTCAGCTTGACCACGAACTGATCGTTGATCGGCGAGCTGATCTCTTCCATCCAGCCCCACTCGCCCAGGCGCACCACCGGTCTGCCCTGCTCCAGCAAACGCGCTTCTTCCGGGGTATAGCTCGCGTCCTGGCGCAGCAGCAATTGCACGCTCAGCGGGGCGAAGTCACGCCCCAGTTGCTCGGTCACCTGGGACCAGCGCTCCACCGGTGCACGCTGGTACTGCTTGACGATCAGGTGCTGCTGGCCGCGGGTCTGCTCGATGTTGTAGTTCAGGTAACGGTGTTCGAACAGCTGGATCACCAGCTTGGGAATCAGGTAGATCGCGGCGCTATAGGTGACGATGGTGATCAGGAAGAGGCGAATCAGCACGCGCAGCATGGTTCAGCATTCCCACTCGGAACGGCTGAACAGGTAGCCCTTGCCCCACACCGTTTTGATCTTGCGGGCTTCGCCGGCATGGTCGTCGAACTTGCGCCGCAGCTTGGAGATGGCCACGTCCACCGAGCGGTCGGTGCCGTTGAACTCGATACCGCGCAGGCGTTGCAGGATCTGGTCGCGGCTGAGCACTTCGCCGGCGTGCCGCGCCAGCACCACCAGCAGGTTGTATTCGCCGCTGGACAGCTCCACCGCCTGGTCGCGCCAGGTCACGGTGCGCTCCGACAGGTCGATGCACAGGTTGCCCATCAGGATCCGGTCGTTGGCCACCTGGGGCTCGGACAAACTGCTGCGGCGCAGCAAGGTACGCACCCGCGCCAGCAGCACGCGGGGTTCGCAGGGTTTGGTGACGTAGTCATCGGCGCCCATTTCCAGGCCCAGCACCTGGTCGTGGCTGTCGTCGCGCGCGGTGAGCATCAGGATCGGCAGGCAGGCCGAATCGGCGCGCAGCAGGCGGCACACCTGCAGGCCGTCAAGCCCCGGCAGCATCAGGTCGAGAATCACCAGGTCCGGCGGATCGCGGCGCGCGCGTTCTTGCACCAGGTCGCCACGGCTGAGCACGTTGACGTGGTAGCCGTTGCGTTCCAGGTAGCTGGCGATCAGCTCGGATAGTGCGGCGTCGTCTTCCACCAGAAGGATGTTGGGCATGAAGGTGTTTCCAAAAAATGCAGTGATGTGTCGTACACAAACCCACTTTGGGAGAAGGCTTTCCCCCTCCCACGTTGGATCTTCAATGTTTGCAGGATTGTGCAAGGATATACGCCCTCGGCGCCCCGCGCGCCGCACCTTACATTTCTTCACAGACGACCTACACAGCTTCACAGCACCACGGCGCAGGTGCCTTTAGGATGCGCCAGTCATTATTGGGATAAGAGCATGTCGAAGAATCTGTTTGCGCCGTTTTGCCTGCTGGCCCTGACGCTGGCCCTGAGTGCCTGTGACCAGTCGGCCGACGAAGCGCCGGAAATGCCCGTGGCCAAAGTGCGCATCGAAACCCTTGAGGCCAAACCCCTGTCCATCAGCAGCGAATTGAGCGGGCGCATTGCCGCGCCGCGCATCGCCGAAGTGCGCGCGCGGGTGGCCGGCGTGGTGATGCAACAGGTGTTCAAGGAAGGCCACGACGTCAAACAGGGCGACATGTTGTTTCGCATTGACCCGGCCCCCTTCAAGGCCGACCTGGACAGCGCCAAGGCCAACCTGAGCAAGGCCGAGGCCAATGCGTTCCAGGCGCGCCTGCAGGAACAGCGCTACAGCCAGTTGGTGGAAGGCAACGCCATCAGTGGCCAGGACTACGACAACGCCCGCGCCGCCGTACGCCAGACCCAAGCCGAAGTCGCCGCCAACAAAGCCGCCGTCGAGCGCGCCAGGCTCAACCTGGGCTACGCCACCGTGACCGCACCGATTTCCGGACGCATCGGCCGCGCGCTGGTCACCGAAGGCGCATTGGTCGGCCAGAACGAAGCCACGCCACTGGCGATCATCCAGCAACTGGACCCGATTCACGCTGATCTCACCCAATCCACCCGTGAGCTGAACGACCTGCGCCGCGCCTTTCGCGCCGGCAGCCTGAAGCAGGTCGGCCAGGACCAGGCCAAGGCCACGTTGATCCTGGATGACGGCAGCCTCTACCCGCTGCCGGGCAAACTACTGTTCGCTGAAATCAGCGTCGACCCGGGCACCGGGCAGATCATCCTGCGCAGCGAGTTCCCCAACCCGGACCTGGACCTGCTGCCCGGCAGCTTCGTGCGGGTGCGCCTGGAACAGGCCGTGGATACCCAAGGCCTGAGCGTGCCGCAGCGCGCCATCACCCGCGACAGCGCCGGCATCCCCATGGTACTGCTGCTGGACGCCGAGCAGACCGTAAGCCAGCAACCGGTGGAACTGGGCGCGGTGGTCGGCGATCGCTGGGTGGTCAGCCATGGCCTCAAACCCGGTGACCGCATCATCGTGGAAGGCCTGCAGCACGCGCGGCCCGGTGAGAAAGTCCAGGTGGACGACAGCCCGGCCAAGCTGACCAAGAAGGATTCCTGAGCATGCCGCAGTTTTTCATCGACCGCCCGGTCTTCGCCTGGGTGGTGGCCCTGTTCATTCTGCTCGCCGGCCTGCTGGCCATCCCGCAATTGCCGGTGGCCCAATACCCCAACGTTGCGCCGCCGAAAGTGGAAATTTACGCGGTGTACCCCGGTGCCTCGGCGCAGACCCTGGATGAGAGCGTGGTGAGCCTGATCGAACAGGAACTCAACGGCGCCGATCACCTGTTGTATTTCGAATCCCAGAGCAGCCTGGGTTCGGCGACGATCACCGCCACCTTCCAACCCGGCACCAACCCGGAAATGGCCCAGGTGGATGTGCAGAACCGCCTCAAGGCCGTGGAGCCGCGCTTGCCCCAGGCCGTGACGCAACAGGGTCTGCAGGTGGAAAAAGTCTCCGCGGGTTTCCTGCTGCTGGTGACCCTCACCTCCAACGACGGCAAGCTCGATGACGTCGCGCTCAGCGATTACCTGGCGCGCAACGTGATGAACGAACTCAAGCGCCTGGACGGGGTGGGCAAGGCCCAGCTGTACGGCGCCGAGCGCGCCATGCGCATCTGGATCGACCCGCAGAAGCTGATCGGCTTCAACCTGACCCCGGCCGACGTGAACGCCGCCATCGCCGCGCAGAACGCCCAAGTCTCGGCCGGCAGTATCGGCGACTTGCCGGGCACCAACACCCAGGAAATCACCGCCGCGATCCTGGTCAAAGGCCAGTTGTCGACCCCGGCGGAATTCGCCGACATCGTGCTCAAGGCCAACCCGGACGGCTCCACCGTGCGCATCGGCGATGTGGCGCGGGTGGAAATCGGCAGCCAGGAATACCAGTTTTCCACGCGCCTGAACGGCAAACCCTCCACCGCCGTCAGCGTGCAGTTGGCACCGGGCGCCAATGCGCTGAACACCGCGACCCTGGTGCGGGCGAAGATGGACGAGCTGTCGCGGTATTTCCCGGCGAACGTGGAATACAAGATCCCGTACGACACCTCGCCGTTCGTCAAAGTCTCGATCACCAAGGTGGTCTACACCCTGCTGGAGGCCATGGCGCTGGTGTTCGCGGTGATGTTCCTGTTCCTGCAGAACGTGCGCTACACCCTGATCCCGACCCTGGTGGTGCCGATTGCGTTGATGGGCACCTTCGCCACCATGTTGCTGCTGGGCTTCTCGATCAACGTGCTGACCATGTTCGGCATGGTGCTGGCCATCGGCATCCTGGTGGACGACGCCATCGTGGTGGTGGAGAACGTCGAACGGATCATGGTCACCGAGGGCCTGTCGCCCAAGGAAGCGACGCGCAAGGCCATGGGCCAGATCACCGGCGCGATCATCGGCATTACCCTGGTGCTGGTGGCGGTGTTCCTGCCGATGGCGTTCATGGCTGGGTCCGTGGGGGTGATCTACCAGCAGTTCTCACTGTCGATGGCCACCTCGATCCTGTTCTCGGCGTTTCTTGCCCTGACCTTGACCCCGGCGCTGTGCGCCACATTGCTCAAGCCGATCGCCAAGGGCGAGCACCACGCCAAGGGCGGCTTCTTCGGCTGGTTCAACCAGCGCTTCGAGCGCCTCACCGAGCGCTATACCGGTTGGGTGGCTTATGCGCTCAAGCGCAGCGGCCGTTATCTGCTGATCTACCTGGTGCTGCTGGTGGGCATGGGCGTGCTGTTCGTGCGCCTGCCCGCCTCGTTCCTGCCGGTGGAGGACCAGGGCTACACCATCACCGATATCCAACTGCCGCCGGGGGCCAGCAAGAACCGCACGGTGCAGGTGGCCGAGCAGATCGAAGCGCATAACGCCGGCGAGCCGGGGGTGGGCGATACCACCATGATCATGGGTTTCAGTTTCTCCGGTTCGGGGCAGAACGCGGCACTGGCGTTTACCACGCTCAAGGACTGGTCGCAGCGCGGCAGCGACGATTCCGCCGCTTCGATTGCCGAGCGCGCCAATGGCGCCTTCAGCGAGCTCAAGGACGCAATCGCCTACGCGGTGCTGCCGCCGCCGGTGGATGGCCTGGGCACGTCCAGTGGTTTCGAGTTCCGCCTGCAGGATCGCGGGGGCGTCGGCCATGCCGCATTGATGGCGGCGCGCACCGAACTGCTGGCCCTGGCGGAGAAAAGCCCGATCCTGGCCAATGTGCGCGAAAGCGCCCTGGCCGAGGCGCCCCAGGTGCAGTTGGAGGTCGACCGCAAGCAGGCCAACGCGCTGGGGGTGTCCTTCGCCGAGGTGGGCAATGTGCTGTCTTCGGCGATTGGCTCGGCCTATGTCAACGACTTCCCCAACCAGGGCCGCATGCAGCGCGTGGTGGTGCAGGCCGAAGGCGACCGGCGCAGCCAGGTCGAGGACCTGCTGAAGATCCATGTGCGCAACGAATCCGGCAAGATGGTGCCGCTGTCGGCCTTCGTGCAAGCCAAGTGGACCCAGGGCCCGGCGCAACTGACGCGCTACAACGGCTACCCGGCCATCGCCATTTCCGGCGAGGCGGCAGCGGGCTACAGCACCGGCGAGGCAATGACGGAAATCCAGCGCCTGGTCAGCCAATTGCCGGCGGGCCTGGGTCAGGAATGGACCGGGCTGTCGCTGCAGGAACGCCTGTCCGGCTCACAGGCTCCGATACTGCTGGGGCTGTCGCTGCTGATCGTGTTCCTGTGCCTGGCGGCGCTGTATGAAAGCTGGTCGATCCCGACCTCGGTATTGCTGGTAGTGCCGCTGGGCGTGCTCGGCGCGGTGCTGGCGGTGAGCTTGCGCGGTATGCCCAACGATGTGTTTTTCAAGGTGGGCCTGATCACCATCATCGGCCTGTCGGCGAAGAACGCGATCCTGATCATCGAGTTCGCCAAGGACCTGTATGACCAGGGCGAAGACCTGATCGATGCCACCCTCAAGGCGGCGCGGTTGCGGTTACGGCCGATCATCATGACCTCGCTGGCGTTCATCCTTGGCGTGGTGCCGCTGGCCATTGCCACCGGGGCCAGCTCGGCGAGCCAGCAGGCGATTGGTACCGGGGTAATCGGCGGGATGGTCACCGCGACCTTGGCGGTGGTGTTTGTACCGGTGTTCTTTGTGGTGGTGATGAAGCTGGTGCGCAAGCGCAGTCGCTGACTGTCAGCTTCAAGCGGCCAGCCAGAGCACCCTGGCTTCAACTTGCCGCTTGAAGCTTGAAGCTTGCAGCCTGCAGCTGCTCAACCTATGTTGCTCACTATTCCCCCGAATCGTGAGCGCCATGCCCTTCCTTGCCCGCACCCATCCGCGTCTCTCCGCCGCCGCCGTCCTTGGCCTTGCGGTGGGTATCCTGGCGCCGTCCGGAACCGTCACCGGCAAAATTCTGATCGGCTGGAATGCCGGCGTCTGGACCTACCTGCTGCTGATGCTGTGGCTGACGCGCCGGGCCAAGGCCGAGGACGTCAAGCGCATCGCCGAAGTCGAAGACGAGAATGCCGGGCTGGTGCTGTTCACGGTGTGCATCGCCGCCATCGCGAGCCTGGCCACCATCACCTTCGAGCTGGTGGGCAGCAAAGACCTGGCAACCTCGGCACGCCTGCTGCACTACGGTTTTACCGGCTTGACGGTGATCGGTTCGTGGCTGTTGATCGGGGTGATTTTCAGCGTGCACTACGCTCGCCTGTATTACACCTGGACCGGCAAGGAACCGGCGTTGCGCTTTGCCGAGGGCTTGCTCACACCCAACTATTGGGACTTTCTGTACTTCTCCTTCACCATCGGCGTGGCCGTGCAGACCTCCGACGTGGGCGTGGCGACCCGTGGTATGCGCAAGGTGGTGTTGGGACAATCGCTGATCGGGTTTCTGTTCAACACCGCGATCCTGGGTTTCTCGATCAACATCGCCGCCGGCCTGTTCGGCTAGGCTGCACAAACCTTCTAGACGCCCATGCCGCACGGGCCGCTAATACCGTTTTACACACCGTCGAGGGGGTTATGACCGCGCACAATTGGATCGACCTGTCCCAGGACACCGACACCGGCATCGAAACGCTGCGCGCGCATTTCGAAGGCCACGCCTACGACCCCCACTGGCATGACAGCTACCTGATCGGCGTGACCGAGCAAGGCGTGCAGCAATTCAATTGCCGCCGCACCCGCCACAACAGCGTGCCCGGCCAGGTGTTCCTGGTGGAGCCCGGCGAGCTGCATGACGGCGACGCACCGACCGCCGACGGTTTTACCTATCACATGCTCTACCTCGACCCGCATTGGCTGACACGGGAAGTGAGCACCGTATTCGAAGAGGCACCGGTCGACAGCCAGCTGAGTTTCGTCAGCACCCTGGCCGACGACCCACGCCTGGCTTTCGCCACCAGCCAAGCGTTCCAGACCCTGCACCGCGGCGAGTTGCGCATCGTACGCCAGCGCGCCATGGACCAATTGCTCGAACGCCTCACCGGACACCTTCACTGGCGCACACGCTACGGCGACGATCCGCGTCTGCCGCAGGTGGCCCACAAGGCTCGGGAATACCTGCATGCGCACCTGCATCACGACGTGGGCATGCACGAACTGGCGCTGGCCTGCGGCGTCGACCGCTTTCGCTTGAGCCGCGCCTTCAAAAGCGCGTTCGGCCTGCCGCCCCATGCCTACCTGGTGCAACTGCGCCTGGCCCGTGCCCGGCATTTACTGGCCAAGGGCGAACAACCCGCCGATGTGGCGATTGCCCTGGGCTTCGCCGACCAGAGCCACATGGGCCGCTGGTTTATGCGCGCCTATGGCCTGACCCCCGCCGCCTACCGCAGGCGCTGCTCAAATCTTCCAGACAGATAACCCGGCGGCTTGTGAAAATCGACTCCATCGATTTATTTATTGGAGTGATCACCATGCTGTCCACGCTCGTACCGTTCATGCTGTTCGCTTTCGTTGCCTCGATTACCCCCGGCCCCACCAATATCCTGGTGCTGAGTAACAGTGCCCGCTACGGATTCAAGGCAGCGCTGCCGATCATCCTCGGCGCGTGTGCAGGCGCGGCAGGCATTGTGTTGATGGTGGGCTCGGGCGTAGGTGGGTCACTGGCCCATCTGCCGGCTGTGCAAACGACGATGCAGTGGGCCGGCATCGCCTGGTTGAGCTATCTGGCCTGGCAGATCTTCACCGCCCCGCCCCAGGCTTTGGCTTCGCAATCAGCCGATAAGCGTCTCGGCCTGATCGGCGCCGCCAGCCTGCAGTTGATCAACCCCAAGACCTGGATGATGGCGTTGGCGGTGGTCAGTGTGTTTGCCAACAACGACACAAAGCAACAGAGCCAGGTGCTATACCTGTCACTGGTTTTTTTTCTGATATCGCTTCCGTGTCTGGGTGCTTGGGCATTGTTGGGCGCAGCATCGAGCCACGCGTTCACATCGCCCCACGCAATGAGGCGCTTCAACCAATGGATGGCGTTGTTACTGCTGAGCTCGACATGGTTGAGTCTCATCGTCTGAGGCGCAAAAAACTCCATTAGAGATAGTACAAAACCGAATTAAGAATATGTGCTTAGACTGCCATGCCTGGTAAGAGATGCTCTTTTTGGAAAGGGGCTGGCCACTCATATATCGCAGCCTGCGTATACTGTTAGTTCTGACAGTTTACAGATTGCACACCCTGCTATTACATGCTTCGGACAGAGCCATTGATACCTCTGTTACTCGCACAACCAACCGCGATGGAGAAGCGATCATGACTGTACAAGCGCACACTTTAACCCCTGAGCAGCTCAAAGCATTGGGTCCCAAACGAATCACCGCATCAGGTCCTTTCGATGCAAAAATCGACTCCATTCCTGTCACTTTCCAGACCACCACTCTGTCCCGTGACTACGATCGGAAAGTTTTCAAAGTCAACGCCCGGCACGCCGATAACTCGGTTACCCTCAAAAAACTATTTATCCAGGTGCCCGATAGCGTTGAAGTCGGCAAGGTAATCAGGCTGGAGGAGCAGGAGTTTACAGATGTCGAAGTCTGGTACTCGGTGGAGTCCCCCACCGACCACTATACGGTCAGTGGCATTATGGGCGAGTTGCTCATTATCGGGCTGGCCCCCGGCGTGATTAAAATCAAGGGTAGGTTAAATGCAACAACCGATAACGATGCTCACGGGAATAAGCATACGCTCGAGGTCGATTTCGACCTGACCAGTTGATGGGCCGTGCCCCATGAAAAAACGCCCGCATCTCTCGATACGGGCGTTTTTGTGTAGCAGGCATTACCAGGAGTAGCGGACACCTACGTTGGCGCCCCATGGCTGTTCAACTTTGCCGCCACTGCTGTGTTCGAGGTCGGCATGCAGCTGCAGATTCTGCGACAGCTTCACCGCGAGACCGGCGCCGAACTCAGCACGAGAGCCCGACAGGTCGTTGTTGAACACATTGTTGTTCACCGAGACTTTATTGTTGCTGGCAAATTCATGCACCATCGCTGCCCGCAGATAAGGCTGTACGACGCTGCCGCTGTCAAGCTGGATATCGCGCCCTACGGTGGCGCCGGCTTTGGCCATGATCGAGCGGGTACGCTCGCCCTTGGCTTGCAGGCCGTTGTCCAGACTGTAATTGGCGCCCTGGATCACTACGGTGGACATCTGTGCATACGGCTCGACAAAGAACCCGTCGTCCAGCTTGATGTTGCGACCGAACTCCGCCGACAAACCGCCGCCGGTGTTGTTGTACTTACCCTTGGACGAGGTACCGTCGCTCAAACCTACCTTGGACTCGTTCTGGAATCGGTTGACCTTGGCGACTGCATCGAAATACAGGCCGCTTTCCTCATCCAGCCACGTCGCATAGGCACCCAGATAGTAGCTCTTCACGTTGCCGGACGTACCACGCTTGAGGTTCAAATCCGAGGTACTGTGACCGGCCATGACGCCCACCAGCCACTGACTGTCGGCCAGTGGAGTATCGGCTCCCAGGGTAAAGCCTTGTTGGTTCTGGCTGTAGCCGACACCGGTACTGTCGGACACCTTGTACTTATTGCCGTAACCACGGATCCAAAGGCCCGCCTGACCCGGTTCGAAGCGCAACTCCCCCATACGCGTGCGCAGTGATGTGGCTTCGCCGTACCACACAGTGGGTGCGGTATTGAACAACGCCAGGACCGAGCGAGTGCCTGGGCTGATCACGCGATTGTTAGGGTCAAGGAACCAGTCGGTGCCTTCCTTTTTCAAGCCGTAGGAGTAAGCACCTACGTCAACCACATCACCGACCAGGGAAAACTGCGCGTCGCCTCCACCGGTATGCACAACGCGAATATCCTCGGGATTGACCGGCTCCGCGCCGCTGGCAGCGAGCAACAGGCTGTGATTGCCTTTGGCCTCGCCCTCGATGTTCAGGAAGTCCGTGATGCCACGCGCGAAATCGGTGCCCATGACAAAGGTGCCGTTTCCGTCAAGGCTGTCCAGGTCCAGTTGATAGAACGCGTCGGTGTGACCGAACTTTACCGTACCGCCCGCCAGGCTCAGTGCGCCTACCTGGCTATCGCCCGTCAGCTCCCAAAAAGACTGGTCGCCGATGTTAAGGCTGGTGACATTCTGCATTTGGCCGGTCAGGCTGGCGGCGTTCTGCAGGTTCAAATGTGCGGTGCTGCCATCTTCGACAATAACGTTTCCATTCAAACGACTGTTGTCGACATTCATGCTTGCCGTGGCACCGCCGTTGACTTCCAGCAACGTGCCGTTGCCACCGATCAACGTGGAGCCGTTGCGCACCTCAATTTCAGCTCCCGAGGCCAAGCCATGCTCGCCATTGACCAGGATGGCGGAACCGCTGCGGCCCTCGACGCTGGAATTATCCAGCACCAATTTGCCAACGCCACCGTTGCCGTTGTCATCGTTGAACAGCACGCCGTTCTTGCCGCCAATGATTCGGCTTTGGCTGGCAGTGACCGTTGCCCCTTCGACGAACACGCCGAAGCTGTCGGCGCCAGTGCCTTCTACTAACGTATTTTGATTGAAGTGCAGCTCACTGTTGTCCTCTGCCACCGCCCCGCCGATATGGCCACGAATGGTGCTATTGAATACCTTGGCAACCGCCCCTTTATCAGAATCGAAGCTCTGGAACGCTTGCAGGCCTACCGTGGTATGGCTGGTGATGTCGCTGTTGCGAATAAGGGCATCGCTGTCGACCAGGCGTACCGCACCGTACACAGCGTGGGATGAGTCGACAGTAGCCCCGTTCAGGCTGACGGACGAACCCTGGGTGGCATGGATGTCGTCAATGCGGCTGCCAGCATTGACAATCAGCGCCGAATCGTTGACCCGAATATGCTGCGCCCTGGCACCGTTCACGGTCAGCTCGGCGTTCAAGTCCAGTTGCCAGTCATTTGGCAGTTCACCGGCTTCAATGGTTCTTGACTCGCCAATGAGTTGAACAGCTTGCGCAGTCGATTGAACCGCCGCAAACATAAGGAAGGTAATAGTTGGAACTTTCATTATCTTGCTCAAGGGCTTGAGCTCGAAGTTGGTTAACACGGACATAGGTTTTCACTCTCTGGGCTGGAGCCTTTGAAACGGTTTGGCTCGTTCCCCTTGGAATGGAGCCTTACCTGTGCGGCGCAGAGATTACTGAGCGAATATACCCATGGATGTAGGATTAATCTGAGCTGGATGTAGCGATAGGCAATATAAAGATCCAAAAGACCCAGCTGTCAGGGTGCATTCAAAAACCCGGCGTAGTAAGGAAAGAGTGCAGTTGCCAGCTACACCAAAGGGAAGCTTATGTTTCCCTTTGGTGCAGCTGGCAACTGACTGTGGGTCTAAGGTCTCACAATCTCCGTTTCATCGCAGTACGACGCCGGATTGGAGAATACGGTGTACGCCTCAGCCAGCTCTCCAGTACCCACCCCGACGGCTACATCCGTGCTGTAGGTCACCTCGCAAGGTCCAAACACAGACTGTTTGAGGAATGCACCGTAAGGAATTTCAACGATAAAGCCATTGTCCACATCATCCTGGCTCAACCTTGGATAGGTGAAGTCATCTGTGAATGGTCCCGGTGGAAAACCAAACGCCTCGCAGTAAATAGTCACGGTTACCGTCACACTATTACCGACTACCAGGCGCGGATCAGCTGGAATGATAAGCTCGGCGAACAGTGTTGGCGGTATCCCAGGGCCACGGCTTACCAAGGATAAGCAACTCCACTCATTGTTGACGTCCAAGTACCGGAATCCAGCAGGCGGCAGTATCACCGTCACGGCATCGATCACGTCAACAGAAGTAACACCCGACGGGTTTTCATTCGTGGTACCGGGGCCGGTGACCACGTAGCTGACAGGCTGTATTTCATTACCGTGGCGCGCCACGACGTCCCACGGGATGGTAAACGTCGCGTCATCCCCGGGCACTAACGTGCTGAGGGTAAAAGGACCGACCCGCTCTTTTGCAGTTCCCCAAAACAGGAAAAACCTGTTGTCCGCATGAGGTGCAACCGCAACGGTCCAGAGTGGAATCACGATCCTGACGGGTTGACCCGCATCGACGATACGCAGTGTATTCAGTTGGTTGGAGACCGCGCCATACACCTGGGCCAGCTGCAGTGCGGGGTTCACATCACCCGGTTCGAGGGTGCCCGGTAGAGTCGGGCCTTCTACCGACAAGTCAAGTCGCACGGTTTTAACGGGAGAGGTAAAGAACACACCATTTCGGTCGATACGGTAGCGCAACGTCACACTCTGCGGCCCCAGCGTCGCTGTATACGCCGCTCTGATCGCATCGTTCATATTGGTGAATATTACGTCAAACCCAGTAAGTTCAGGGGTCTGCGGGCCAAATGGCAGGGCTTCCCATTGCAGCTCGAACTTGTCCAGCCCTACTGCATGGTTCAGATACTCTTCAATATGAACGTCAATGCCTTGCCTGTAATCCGCAATATCGAGCAGATCGTCGGTGCTGCCGTCGCGCGGGGCGGGTGCCAATGGAACGAAGACCTCCAACGGCACAGGATCGTCAAGCAATGAAACGGTGCGAAAATCATTGAACGACGGGCGGCTGACGTTACCCGCCCGATCACGGATGGTGTAGAACAGATAGTACATCCCACTCAAAATTATCTGGTCTCTGGGCAAGAAGAACGAGCCCCCCGTAGGCAGCATCGGGATCCCGTTGGGATCACTCACCAAATATTCGGGGCGCGGGTCCATGACCGGGCTGAAGTAAACAAAAAACACGTCCCCTGCTTCAAATTGCCCTGGCTGTGCGGGATAGGTGTTCGGGGGAATGCCGATCTCCAGACCACCCTCCGCTACCAGGAACGCATCGTTGATTACAGTACCCGGCGGCGCATTGACGAAAACCGGAACCGTCGGCTGCTCACGTGATGACTCCACGGCATAGGGCGCAATGGTATCGACTCGAAATGCGCCAGGATTGGAGCTGTCTACGGGGCGTCCCGGTACACCTGCGCTATTACGGTACTGTGTATTTCTGAGCTCGTAAAAACCATGCCTGAACTGGGGTGGTGGCGCAGGAACAGACCTGGTGATGATGGGTGGAATCGGAGTAGGGATGTCTGTCAGTTGATAAGGCGCTACCAGGGTACTCCACGTCGGTGGAAACGCACCGGGATCGCGAATTTCGATGCTCATCCAATCTGTGTCCCTTGACGCTGTCCCCGTACTTAACCGCAGGTTAATGCCAACGGATGCCACCGGCGCTGGAATAAGACCGGTTGCATCATCCAGTGCTTCAACGATTGTGGGTGCATTGAGAACCAAAGGCGCGGGTGCATTAGGCGAACGATGTTTTCTACTCATTTCAGTCTCTCCTTGGTGTTTTTAACCAGGCACACTCACTCCGGCCGAGAACTTTTCAGTCACCGCACTAACTTGAAAAACGTCTATCGGAGCGATGTAGCCCAACCTTCAGGCGGTGAGAAACCCGGCCTAGGGCTCAGGGCCATTACCGTCAATCCAGCAGTAGATGGGATCGGGCGGTGCCGGCGAAACCGGCACAACACGATCGAACTGCACAAACCTGGAGGCTGAGCGGCCAACGTCGGTACCTGCTCTGGTCACCAGGTAGCTCGCTTCTCCGCCCGCGTTTTCCTTCAGGGGCCGGATCAGGCGCTCGACATCACGGATCCAGAAGTTGTAGCCAGATGCATCCGCTATCCCGTCCCAATAGTGCTCAAGGGTTTCCACGATATCGGGGTTTGGATCGACATCCTGGTATTGGCCATACCCTTGAAATCTCAGTGTGATCAAATCGCCGTGAAGGATGTTCGCATCGGGTGGGATATACACCTCGACGCCAAACCAGATCGGCGGCTGGGTGGTGCAGGTCAGATACCCGTTTTCATGCGCCTCGGCTTGGGGAAAGCTGGGCCGCGTATACATGATGGGGGGAAGATCGGTTTGCAAACCGACCCGAGCCACCAGTGAAAATGCCGGGTTTACATTTCCGGCACGGTCTTGTAACCGATAAAAACAGAACAACCAGCGTGCCCCTGGGTACCTGCGGAACACTTCACGGGGCACATCGACAAAAATGCGGCCGCTGTCAGCGGTCAGCGGGGGCGACGTCAGCGTCGGCAAGCCGGTTGGCAGCAAGTTCATGTCAGAAAAATACATCAGCACTTTGTCACCAACCTCACGTCCCCGATAACCGTTGGGGATTTCCATGGGCACCATGGGGTTGGCATCCAGGTAAGCCTGCGTGATCGGATCGATCGGGAAAATAGCGGGGGCGAGCAACTCGCCAGCACCGGGCGCATCGCGGTCGATTCTGATCGTCACCGTCTCAGAGGTATCCATACTGGGGCTATCCGGCCGGGTGTTATGGACCCTGTACCTGAGATCGATGACGGCGCTGCTCAATAGAAAGTCCCGAGGAATCGTCAGGGCTATGGGAAAGTCGGCATCCGTCAGGGGGCCTCGCAGTTCGAAGGGCGGCGTATCTACCGGCCTGGCCCCGCGTACGTTCCACTCGAAAATCACATATTGGAATCTTCCGGGGCCAGGTAAAACCGCCCAGGGTGTTTCGAGCAAAATGCGTAAATCATTGAAATAAAACTCCGCGGGGATCAGCCCATCCGGCAACGCATCAACGACTGTCGGTTCAGCCAGCACAAGGATGCCTCCGGGACCGGAAGGTCCGTTCGCACGCGGCTGACCAGCATGGGTAGTGTTCATCCAAACCTCCCGTTACTCAAACACTGTCGAGTGTGCCTCGACGCTGACCGATCAGCGTTTTCAAGGCTCTGCGGGAGTCATTGAACACCTTGATAATGCCGTCCGATACTGTCAGAACTAACAGGTAGAGGTGCCGCTCGTCCGTTTTTCACTTGCGAGCCGTAGTGCGCCCCGCCAGGAATTCCTTGACGAAGGTGGCAGACTGGTGTTTTCTGAAACCGGTTTCAGTGCTTCGCCAAATCCAATAAGAAAGGTTGTACCGTGAACTCATTTTCTGCCGCCCAGCGCAGTCGCGTGACCATGCTCGACGTTGCCCGCCACGCCGGCGTGTCCAAGGCCAGCGTCTCGCGTTTCATCGGTGAAGACCGCGCCCTGCTCTCGGATGCCATTGCCCTGCGCATCGAGCAGGCCATCGACCAACTCGGCTACCGCCCCAACCAGATGGCGCGAGGCCTCAAACGTGGCCGCACCCGTCTGATCGGCATGCTGGTGGCCGATATCCGCAACCCCTATTCCATCGCCGTGATGCACGGCGTCGAAACCGCCTGCCGCCAGCACGGCTACAGCCTGGTGGTGTGCAACACCGACCGCGACGACGAGCAGGAGCGCCAGCACCTGGCGGCACTGCGCTCGTACAACATCGAAGGCCTGATCGTGAACACCCTCGGCCATCACCTCGACCAACTGCTGGAACTGCAACGGGAAATGCCCCTGGTGCTGGTGGACCGCAAAGTCGAGCCGCTGCGCAGCGACCTGGTGGGCCTGGATAACCCGGCAGCGGTACGCATGGCCGTGCACCATCTGGAGCAACAGGGCTACCGCGAGCTGCTGCTGATCAGCGAAGCCACTGACGGCACCAGCTCGCGCCTGGAGCGCCTGGCCAGTTTCAAGGCCGAGATCGCCCGCCGCCCGGCATTGAACGGCGCCGTGCTGGAACTGGACGACGCGCTTGAAGCCCATCTGGGCAATTTTCTTTCCACCCCCGGCCCCAAGGCGCTGTTCTGTGCCAACGGCGTCGCCGCGCTGGCCTGCACCCGCGCGCTCAAGGCATTGGGGTGCGACCTGTTCGGCGATGTCGGCCTGATCGCCCTGGATGACTTGGACTGGTACCCGCTGGTAGGCAATGGCATCACCGCCCTCGCCCAACCCACCGAGGCCATCGGCGCCAGTGCGTTCGACTGCCTGCTCAAGCGCCTGCGCGGCGACACCGAGCCGACACGCACCCTGGATTTCCTGCCCCAACTCATCATCCGAGGCTCCACCACGCGCCGCCAGGGATGACTGTTTTTTGAACAAAAATGAAACCGGTTTCAGAGGTACAAAAACAATGCACAAATACCCCGTCTCCATCAGCCTCTCCAGCTACGGCGCCGATCTGGTCCGCCAACAGGGACAGTTGAGTTTTGTCCAATTACTGGCACAGGCCGGCGCCCGGCGCATCGAATGGCGTGAAGAACTGCTGACCGTTGAGCAACCCGCCGAGCTGGCTGATGCGGTGGCCGCAGAAGGCCTGGAAGCCGTGTTCTCATCGCCGCTGGAGCTATGGGTCGCCGGCCGCGCCCAGCCGAATGCCCAATTGAGCGCCACGCTGGACCGCGCCCAGGCCTTCGGCGCGCGCTGGCTGAAAGTCTCCCTGGGCTACTTCACCGACACCAATGACCTGCAAAGCCTGCATGCCCTGCTCAACCGACACCCGGTGCAATTGCTGGTGGAAAACGACCAGACCCTGCACGGCGGCCGTATCGAACCCATGCAACGTTTTTTCAGCGAAGTCGAACGCCTCGGCCTGCCGATCAAAATGACCTTCGACATCGGCAACTGGCAATGGCAGGACCAGTCCGCGCTCACCGCCGCGCGCCTGCTGGGCCGCCACGTGGACTACCTGCACTGCAAGGCCGTGGCCCGTCGCGCGGACGGCAAACTGGTGGCGCTGCCGCCGGGTGCCACCGACCTGCATCTGTGGGAACAACTGCTCACCCATATGACTCAAGGGATTACACGGGCAGTGGAATTCCCGCTGCAGGGCGACGACCTGCTCGATGTCACCGCACGCCAGGTCGCCAGCCTCGCCGTGCTTGGTCAACCTGGCGCGGAGAACCTCCATGTCTGAGATCGATGTGCTGTCGTTTGGAGAAACCATGGCGATGTTCGTCGCCGAGCAGACCGGCGATCTGGCGCAGGTCCGCCAGTTCCACAAACGCATCGCCGGGGCCGACAGCAACGTCGCCATCGGCTTGTCGCGGCTGGGCTTCAACGTGGCCTGGCTGAGCCGGGTGGGCGATGATTCCCTGGGCCGCTTTGTGGTGGATACCCTCAGCCACGAAGGCCTGGACTGTCGGCACGTCGCCGTCGACCCGCTGCACCCCACCGGGTTTCAATTCAAATCCCGCGAAGAAGCCGGTGCCGATCCCCAGGTGGAATATTTCCGCAAGGGCTCAGCCGCCAGCCATCTGTCCGTCGCCGACATCAGCCCTGCGCTGCTGCAGGCCCGCCATCTGCACGCCACTGGCATTCCGCCGGCGTTATCGCCAGCCACCGGCGAGCTGTCCCGCGCGCTGATGACGCAAATGCGCCAAGCCGGGCGCAGCGTGTCGTTCGATCCCAACCTGCGCCCGTCGCTGTGGGCCAGCCAGGCGCAGATGATTGCCGAGATCAACGCCCTCGCCGGTCTGGCCGACTGGGTTTTGCCGGGCCTGGGCGAAGGTCGCTTGCTCACCGGTTTCGATGATCCGGCCGACATAGCCGCGTTCTACCTCGACCAGGGCGCCGAAGCCGTGGCGATCAAGCTCGGCGCGGACGGGGCCTATTACCGCACGCAGCTTGACCAGGGCTTTATTGCCGCCGTGCCGGTGGAGAACGTCGTCGACACCGTAGGCGCCGGCGACGGCTTTGCCGTGGGCATGATCAGTGCCCTGCTGGAAAAACTCAGCTTTCCCGAAGCCGTGCGTCGCGGTAATTGGGTCGGCAGCCGCGCCGTGCAGAGTCGCGGCGACATGGAAGGCCTGCCCACCCGCGCCGACCTGCTCGGCCGATCCGTCGCCTGACCCCCAACGACCTGTTGCCACAACTACAACAAGCTCAGGAGCAAGCCCATGGAAACCGTGAAACTCGCCACCCGCCGCTGGTGGTACATCATGCCTATCGTGTTTATCACCTACAGTCTGGCGTACCTGGATCGTGCCAACTATGGCTTCGCCGCCGCCTCCGGGATGGCCGAAGACCTGATGATCACCCCCGGCATGTCGTCGTTGCTGGGGGCGCTGTTCTTCCTCGGCTACTTTTTCTTCCAGGTGCCGGGGGCGATCTACGCGCAAAAGCGCAGCGTCAAGAAACTGATTTTTGTCAGCCTGATCCTGTGGGGCGGTCTCGCCACCCTCACCGGCGTGGTCTCCAACGCCTATATGCTGATCGCCATCCGCTTTCTACTCGGCGTGGTGGAAGCCGCGGTGATGCCGGCGATGCTGGTGTACCTGTGCCACTGGTTTACCCGCGCCGAACGCTCGCGGGCCAACACCTTCCTGATCCTCGGCAACCCGGTGACCATGTTGTGGATGTCGGTGGTTTCGGGCTATCTGGTGCAGCATTTCAGCTGGCGCTGGATGTTTATCATCGAGGGCCTGCCCGCGGTGCTGTGGGCGTTTATCTGGTGGAAGCTGGCCGATGAACGTCCCAAGGACGCCACCTGGTTGAGCGACGGGCAAAAGCAGGAACTGGAAACCGCTCTGGCCGCCGAACAGGTCGGCATCAAGGCGGTGAAGAACTACGCCGAAGCCTTCCGCTCGCCCAAGGTAATCATTCTGGCCTTGCAGTTCTTTTGCTGGAGCATCGGGGTGTACGGGTTTGTGCTGTGGCTGCCGTCGATCCTCAAAAAAGGCCTGCAGATGGACATGGTCGAGGCCGGCTGGCTGTCGGCATTGCCTTACCTGGCGGCGGTGATCGGCATGCTGGTGGTGAGCTGGGGATCGGACAAGCTGCAAAAACGCAAACGCTTTGTGTGGCCGCCACTGCTGATCGCTTCCATCGCGTTCTACGCCTCCTACGTGCTCGGCGCCGAACATTTCTGGTGGTCCTACACCCTGTTGGTGATTGCCGGGGCGTGCATGTACGCGCCATACGGTCCGTTCTTCGCCATCGTGCCGGAAATCCTGCCGGCCAATGTCGCCGGCGGCGCCATGGCGCTGATCAACAGCATGGGCGCCCTCGGCTCGTTCGGCGGCTCATATCTGGTGGGTTACCTCAACAGCAGCACCGGTTCGCCGGGCGCCTCGTACCTGTTGATGAGCGGCGCGCTGCTGCTGTCGGTGGTGCTGACGATTTTCCTCAAGCCCGGCGCCAGCGACCGTGAACGCGCGCCGCTGCCAACCCTTGAATTAAAGGTGAAAGCCCAATGAAAAAGTCTGTGGTGCTGTACAAAAAACTCTCCGCGCCGTTGATGGCGCGCCTGCACGAGCAGGTGGACGTCACCTTGATCGAAGCTCTGGATGACACCGGCCTGGCCAAGCTGCGCGACGCCCTGCCGAGCGCCCACGGCCTGCTGGGCGCCAGCCTGCGCCTGGACGCGCACTTGCTGGACCTGGCGCCGCAACTGGAGGCGGTGGCGAGCGTCTCGGTGGGCGTCGACAACTACGACATCGACTACCTCACCCGGCGCGGCATCCTCCTCAGCAACACCCCGGACGTGCTTACCGAAACCACCGCCGACACCGGTTTCGCGCTGATCCTGGCCACCGCACGCCGTGTGGTGGAACTGGCCGATATGGTTCGCGCAGGGCAATGGCACAAGAACATTGGCCCGGCGCATTTCGGCAGCGATGTGCACGGCAAGACCCTGGGCATCATCGGCATGGGCCGCATCGGCGAAGCCCTGGCCCAACGCGGGCATTTCGGCTTCGGCATGCCGGTGCTCTACCACAGCCACTCGCCCAAGCCACGGGTCGAGGAGCGCTTCGGCGCGCAGTACCGCAGTCTCGAAGACTTGCTGCAACAGGCCGATTTCGTCTGCCTGACCCTGCCGCTGACCGCCGAGACCGAAAAGCTGATCGGCGCCGAGCAGTTTGCGCTGATGGGCCCGGACACGATCTTTATCAACATTTCCCGCGGCAAAGTGGTGGATGAAGCGGCGCTGGTCGAGGCGTTGCAGCAACGCACGATCCGCGCGGCGGGGCTGGATGTGTTCGAAAAGGAACCGCTGGATCACAGCTCGCCGCTGCTGCGGTTGAACAACGTGGTGGCCACGCCCCACATCGGCTCGGCGACCCATGAAACGCGCGAGGCCATGGCCAAATGTGCGGTGGATAACCTGCTGGCGGCTTTGGCGGGCCAGAAGCCGAAGAACCTGGTCAACCCGGCCGCCTTTAAGCAATAGGCACACTGAAGGCAAACACCGATCAGCTTTGATGAGAGGGGGTGTAGAGCCCCCTCCCACCGGGCAGGGTCAGATCACAAACTTGGCCACCATCGCGTTCAAGTCCACCGCCAGGCGCGACAGTTCATGGCTGGCGGCGCTGGTCTGGTTGGCGCCGGAGGTGGACTGGGACGCCAGGTCGCGGATATTGACCAGGTTGCGGTCCACTTCGCGGGACACCTGAGCCTGTTCTTCCGAGGCGCTGGCGATTACCAGGTTGCGTTCGTTGATCAGGCTGATGGACTGGGTGATCTGCTCCAGCGCCACGCCGGCGGCGCGCGCCATTTCCAATGTGTCCTGGGTGCGCTGGTTGCTCTGCTGCATCGATTGCACGGCCTCGCCGGTACCGTTCTGGATGCCGGCGACCATTTTCTCGATCTCCTGGGTCGACTGCGCGGTGCGATGGGCCAGCGCCCGCACTTCGTCGGCCACCACCGCAAAACCGCGTCCGGCTTCACCGGCGCGTGCCGCTTCGATGGCGGCGTTGAGCGCCAGCAGGTTGGTCTGCTCGGCAATCGCGCGGATCACGTCGAGCACCTTACCAATGTCACGCCCCTGGGTGGCCAGGCCCTCGATCATGGCGGCAGTGCTTTGCACGTCGTGGGTCATGGTCTGGATCGCGTCGACGGTCTGCACTACACGGTCGCGGCCTTCACGCGCAGCCTGGTTGGACTGGTGCGAGGCTTCGGAGGTGGACACCGCGTTGCGCGCCACTTCTTCCACCGCTGCGGTCATCTCGTTGACCGCCGTGGCGGCCTGATCGATTTCGTCGTTCTGTTGCTGCAAGCCGCGAGACGCTTCCTCGGTAACCGCGCTCAACTCTTCGGCCGCCGACGCCAGTTGAGTGGCCGAGCCGGCGATATGGCGGATGGTCTGGCGCAGGTTGGTCTGCATGGTCGACAAGGCGCCGAGCAAACGTGCCGGCTCATCCTTGCCGTCGTCCTCGATTACGCTGCTGAGGTTGCCGCCGGCAATAGTCTCGGCCACCTGCACGGCTTTGCGCAGCGGCGTGACGATGCTGCGGGTCAGCAGCCAGGCCAGCAATACCGTCAGCAGCGCGGCGGCGACCGAAACCACCACGATCCCGGTGATCGCGCTGGTGTAGCTCTGGCCTGCCACGTCATTGGCTTGCTTGGCCGCGGCGCCATTGAGCGCAATCAACTTGTTCAACTGCTCGCCCATCTGGTCGGTGCCGTCCTTGATCCGGGTGTTGATCAGGGTGCGCATCTCATCAATCTTGCCGTCCCTGGACAGGCTGAGCATGTCGGCCTGGGCCTTGAGGTAGTTGTCCAGGGTGGTCACGAAGGTCTTGTACAGCGCCGCCTCTTCCGGGCCGGCGGGCAAGGCCGCGTAACCGGCCTGGGCAGTCTTTGCTTTATCGACCAGCACACCGATGCGGGTTTCGGCTTCTTTCAGCGCGGCGGGATCACGGTTGACCAGCACGCGAAACGACAATATGCGCATGCGCAACACATTCTCAGTCACCTGCCCAAGGTACGTGACGCTGGGCAGCTGATTGCTGTTCATATCCACCGAAGCCTGGCGAATCAGGCTCATGCGATTGGCCGCGAACCCGCCCAGCACCACGACCAGCAGCGCGATGAAGGCGAAACCCAGCGAAGCGCGAGGAGCGATATTCAAATGACGAAGCGACATAGAAGAGTTCCCGAATAGAGTGTCTGCGCGCGTCCGTGCCGCAAAACGATCAGTCAGCGTCAACGCGCTGCCCTGAGCCTGGTCACCACTGTTGTTTTTGATAGGTGGGCCTATAAGCAGTATCGGCAAGGATCGGGATTTTATGCAGGGCACTTATAAATATTTTTTTACACTTCTGACGACCAGCGCTTTCTGGCATCCTGCGCCTCCCTTTTCCGACCCCGGGCCCCTACTTTGTCTGACGCTCAAGCCCCCCGCCCCCGCTATAAATCCGACCTGATCTACGGCCTGGAAGACCGTCCGCACTTCAGCGCGGCACTCTTTGCTGCGTTGCAGCATGTGCTGGCCAGTTTTGTCGGCATCATCACCCCGACCCTGATCGTCGGTGGCGTGCTTGGCCTGGAAAGCGAAGTGCCGTACCTGGTCAGCATGGCGCTGTTCGTCTCGGGCCTGGGCACCTTTGTACAGGCGCGCCGGTTCGGCCCCATCGGTTCGGGCCTGTTGTGCCTGCAGGGCACCAGCTTTTCGTTTATCAGCGTGATCCTCAGTGCCGGCTTCATGGTCAAGGCCCGCGGCGGCGGCACCGATGAAATCCTCTCGACGATCTTCGGCATCTGCTTCTTCGCGGCGTTTATCGAAGTGGTGCTCAGCCAGTTCATCGGTAAATTGCGCAAACTCATCACCCCGGTGGTGACCGGCACCATCATCACCTTGATGGGCCTGTCGTTGATCAAAGTGGCGGTCACCGACATGGCCGGCGGTTTCGGTGCCAGCGACCTCGGCGCGGCCGGCAATATGGGCCTGGCGGCGCTGGTGTTGCTGACCATCGTGGTGCTCAACCGCTTCAATAACCCGTTCCTGCGCCTGGGTTCGATCGTGATCGGGCTGACCCTGGGCTTTGCGGTGGCCTGGTGGATGGGCCGCGTCGACATGGCGGCGCTGCCCCAGGTGCCGTTGATCAGCGTGCCGGTGCCGTTCAAGTACGGGTTTTCGTTCGACTGGGTGGCGTTTATTCCGGTGGCGGTGATCTTCCTGATTTCACCGTTGGAAGCCGCCGGCGACCTGACCGCCAACTCGATGATTTCCCAGCAGCCGGTCAAGGGCCCGCTGTATATCAAGCGCATCAGGTCCGGCCTGCTGGCCGACGGCCTCAACTCGGCGATGGCCGCCACCTTCAACAGCTTGCCGATGGTGACCTTCGCCCAGAACAACGGCGTGATCCAGCTGACCGGCGTGGCCAGCCGCTATGTGGCGTACTTCATCGCCGGCCTGCTGGTGCTGCTGGGGCTGTTCCCGATGATCGGCGCGGTGCTGCAACTGATGCCCAAACCGGTACTGGGCGGCGCCACGCTGATCATGTTCGGCACCGTGGCCGTGGCCGGCATCAAGATCCTCGCCGAAGCCGGTCTGCACCGGCGCAACGTGCTGATCGTGGCGATTTCCCTGGGCATGGGCCTGGGCGTCGCGGCCGTGCCGGAAGTGCTGCGCGAGCTGCCCAAGGCGCTGCATAACATCTTCGAGTCGCCAATCACTGTAGGAGCGTTCTGTGCCATCCTGCTGAACATTTTCCTGCCCGAAGAGTTCATAGAGCTGGAAGAGGATGAATTCGATCCGGAGTCCTCGACCCTCAAGGTGATGCAAGACCCGGACATCACGAAATAGGAGCCCCCCACATGCGCAAGCTCATGGTGCTATCGCTGCTGCTGCTGACCCTGAGCGCCTGCGCGCTGTTCCCGAACCGCGACCCGGTGAACATCAACGTGGTAGGTGTCGAACCGCTGCAAAGCCAGGATCTGGAAGTGCGCTTCGCCGTCAAACTGCGGGTACAGAACCCCAACGAAACGGCGATCGACTACAACGGCGTGGCTCTCGACCTGGAAGTCAACGGCCGGCCGCTGGCCTCCGGCGTGAGCGACCAGGTCGGCAGCATCCCTCGCTTCTCCGAGACCGTTCTGACGGTGCCGGTCAGCGTTTCGGCATTTTCGGTGCTGCGTCAGACCCTGGGCCTGAGCCAGACCCAGAGTTTGAACAACCTGCCCTATGTGCTGCGGGGCAAACTGGCCGGCGGACTGTTCGGCACCATGCGTTTCGTTGACCGAGGCACGTTGGATATGCCTGACAGCGCGACGTGGTAAAGCCCTCCCCAACCTTCCTGCCAACGCTTCAGTCCGTGATAGAGCGCACGCCTGGCTTGGCGCGCTCATCCACCACCAGTTCGAACACATCCGGCCGTGCGTAATGCCCCACCACGTCGTAGTCATATCGCGCGCGCACCAGGTCGTCGGTATCGATCCGTGCCGTCAGCAATCCCGCTTCGCCCACCAGCGGACCAGCCAGGATGTCGCCCATGGGGCCGACGATCACGCTGCCGCCTGCGATCAACGGGCGGTCTGAAGGCCAGTTGGCAATCTCCACGCCGAGGGCTGCGGGTGACGCCTGCACCTGGCAGGCGCTGACCACGAAGCAGCGGCCTTCATGGGCCACATGCCGCATGCTCACCTGCCACATCTCGCGCTCGTCCACGGTCGGTGCGCACCAGACCTCTACGCCCTTGGCATACATCGCGGTGCGCAGCAGCGGCATCATGTTTTCCCAGCACACCGCGCCGCCAATACGGCCCACGGCCGCGTCGATCACCGGCAAGGTGGAACCGTCGCCCTTGCCCCAGATCAACCGCTCGGTGCCGGTGGGCATCAACTTGCGGTGCTTGGCAACGAGGCCGCCGGCGGGTTCGAAATACAGCACAGTGCAATACAAGGTGTTGCCGCTGCGCTCGATCACTCCCAGCACGAGGCTGGCGCCGGTGCGCGCCGCCAAACCGGCCAGGGCTTCAGTTTCCGCGCCCGGTACGTCGATGGCGTTGGCGAAGTAGCGGGCAAAGGCTTCGCGGCCCTCGGGCAGGCGATAGCCCAATTGGGTGCCGAACCCTTCGCCCTTGGGATAGCCCCCGAGCAGCGCCTCGGGCATTACCACCAATTGCGCGCCACTGCGGCGGATCGCGTCTTCATAGCCAAGGATTTGCTCAAGGGTGTCGGCCTTGCCGCCTGGCAGGGAACCGATTTGCAGGGCGGCGACGGTAGAAATGGGCATGACGTTCACTCCGATAAGTGGGCTTGGGGTTGCCCATTCTCCCGCCAGCCCCGATCATGAATAAAGCCCACCTCAGTACTGAATGATATGAGCCAGATGAATATCGCCCAGGTCGACCTGAATCTGTTGAAAACCTTCGAAGCCCTGCACGATGAGTCCAGCGCCAGCCGCGCGGCGTTGCGCCTGGGCGTGACGCAATCGGCCATCAGTGCGGGACTGCGGCGCCTGCGCGACGTGTATGGCGACCCACTGTTCGTGCGCACCGGCCGTGGCCTGGCGCCCACCTTGCGCGCCAACCAGTTAAAGCCGGTGATCAGTGAAGCACTGGACCGCTGCCGCCAGAGCCTGGCGATGGTCGACCCGGTACACCCGCAGTATCAGGGGCGCTCCGTGGTGGTAGGCCTGTCCGATGACTTTGAGATTGCCTATGGCCGGCGGCTGATGGTGCAGATTGCACAGCGTTTGCCGCAGTTGCGCGTGATCTTTCGCCAGACCCACAGCCAGATCGTCGCCGGCGCCCTGCTCGACCGCACGCTGGACCTGGCGATTACCGCCGGCGGGTTCGCCCAGGGCCGGTTGAGTCGACAAGTGCTGGGAGAAGGCGATTACCGTTGCCTGGTGGACGCCGGCAGCCTGGCGCCGGGCCAGGAAACGATCAGCCTGGAGCAGTTCGTCAGCCGCGAGCACGTGCTGGTGTCGTCCGGAGGGTTTATCGGGATTACCGACGAAGGGCTGGCAGCGCAGGGACTAAGCCGCCACGTGTGCGCATCGACCAGCCACTTCGCCGCCCTGCCGTTTTTACTCAAGGGCAGCCAGGCGGTGGCGACCATTCCCGGGCATGCGGCCCAGGCGATCGCCCAGATGACGGGGCTGCGCGTACTGCGCTGCCCGCTGGCGCTGCCGCGCTACCCCGTGGAGCTGGGGTGGCGCACCCAGGCTCAGCTCGATCCGCTGTTGCTCAAGGTGCGCGAGGCGATTGTGGCGAGCTTTACTTCGCCGCCGCCATGAGTTTGTTGACTTCGCTGCGCACCATGTTGGAAAACTCCGGCGGCGACATGCCGTCCAGTTCCGCGCGGACCCACTCGGCCCATTTGCCCTTGCGCTTGGCGCGCTCGCCGAACAGTCGCGCGGCTTCGCCCTTGGCCTTGCCCAGGTTGGTTTGCCACAGGTCATAGAGGCGCGACTTTTCATCTTCCAGCTCGGCGCGCTCGGCGAGGGTTTTGTTGGCGAGATTGAAGCTCATGTTGAATTACCTGCTGCACAAATAGGCGACATCTTACACCGACAGTCGCTATTTCAAGATCCGGATTTCGCCCGGTCCCCGCCACCGGCAAAAAAACTGCAACTTTTGCGGCGGTCGGGGACTCCATTGTTCACTGCCACATTCACTTGCAAGGAGTCACACCATGGCCCGCAAAACCGCTGCCCAAACCGCCGCCGATCAAATCAAGGACCAAGCCTTCAGCGAACTCGCTTCGCTGATTGAAGAGTCCGACAAGCTGCTCAAGAGCAGCGCCAGCCTCGTTGGCGAAGAAGGCGAGACTCTGCGCGAGCAGGTCGCCCTCAAACTCAAGCAAGCCATGGACTCCGTGACCAGCGTGCGCGAGCGCAGCAAACCCGTGGTCGATGCGACCGAGACCTACATCGGTGGCCACCCGTGGCAGACCGTGGCTATCTCGGCAGGCTTCGGCCTGGTGGTTGGCCTGTTGCTGGGGCGCCGCAACTAAACGGCTTCTGCGTCGCCGCTGCCTGTCGGCGGTGACGCGGTTTCAACTGGCCCAATCGCGCAACTGATTCAACGCATCCAATTCCACCACGATCCCCTCCTCCAGCGACTTCGCCCGTGTGCGATGACGTCGATCCCCCGGCAACCGCCGTAGCCCCACCGCATGCATCTGCCGCACCAATTCCTGGCTGCGCTCGGCGAAGCTTTGCCCTGCGGTCTTGCTTGGATCGATCACGATCAGCAACTGCCCGGTCCACGGCGTGCGCGCGCCTGGATGGTCAGCCCAATTGAATTCGAATGAAAAGTGCCCACCGGTCAGAGCCGCCGCCAGCAGCTCGACCATCATCGACAATGCCGACCCCTTGTGGCCGCCGAACGGCAACAGCGCGCCGCCCTCGAGCACCGCCCTGGGATCGGTGGTGGGCTGACCGAGGCTGTCCACGCCCATGCCCGGCGGCAGGCGCTCGCCCTTGCGCGCGGCGATCTGCACATCCCCATGGGCAATCGCACTGGTGGCCAGGTCGAACACAATCGGTGGCCCATCCGCGCGCGGTGCGGCGAAGGCAATGGGGTTGGTGCCGAACAGCGGACGGTCGGCGCCATGGGGCACCACGCAGGTCATGCTGTTGACCACGCTCAGCGCCACCAGCCCTTCTTCGGCGAAGGGTTCGACATCCGGCCACAGCGCGGCGAAGTGATGGGAATTATGTATCGCCAGCAACGCAATCCCCGCGCTGCGCGCCTTGGTCACCAGCACATCGCGCGCCGCCGCCAGGGCCGGTTGGGCAAAGCCATTGCCGGCATCCACGCGGACAAAGCCGCTCGCCACATCGGTCACCACCGGCAGCGCCTGGCCGTCGACCCAGCCGCTGGCGAGCGTGCTGAGGTAACCGGGGATACGGAAAATTCCATGGCTGTGCGCACCGTCGCGCTCGGCGCTGGCGCAGTTATGGGCCAGGGTCGCCGCCACCTGCGGCGAGGTGCCGTGCTTGACGAAGACCGCATGCAGCAGCCCCACGAGTTCGTCGAAACCGATAAGCGCGCTGGCATTGTCAACTGTCGGGGACTGGGCAGACATCTGTAGCTCCGATTTTATAATTGGAAGAGACAACAAGGATCCAGATCGTCGATTAAACAACGCGCCCCGTGCCCGCTGTCAACGGCCGCCCCCAGTTATCTACCGCCAGCCGCGCCGCGCCGCCGCATACCGTGGCGCCTCCTACCGCCGCATTGCTGGAGAGCGCACCATGGCGCACGTCACACCGCCGTATTTTTTCGATGAATTCCTGGGTCCGGTCAAACGCAGGGAACCTACGCCAAGGGAGCGTGCGCTGGGGTTGACGCTCAAGGATCTGGATTGGCTGCACACGCTGTACTACGCCAGTCATGACGCGCGCATGGACGCCAGGATCCACGGTTTCCCCATGCGCGTAGAACGGTTGCTGATCACTCCTGCGGGCCAACCCGCCCTGCCGCTGGCCGGCGCGTTCGTGATGAGCCCGACTCCCGACGCTGACAAGGCGGTGCTCTACACCCCCTATGGCGGCCTGGAAGTGTTCGACAACCACGCCGCGCTGCTCGCTGACGTGACAGCGCGCCTGCGCCAACCGGAGCAGCGCACTGACCTGCTGCAATTCGTGTCCCTGGGCGATCAGGAGGCACTCTCGACCTCCACACGCCTGACGCTGACAACCGCCGTGATCCCGGGCGCCGTGATGCCGGATCAGCAGCAAGCCATCCACGCCGCGCAAGTGCACAATGTGATCGCCATGCTGGGTGAGCTGCGCAAGCTGCCAGACTTGCCTGACATGCTCGACAAACTGCTCGGTATCATGGCCCGCCCGTACTTCCCTGATGTGGAACAACGTGACACACGGGTGGATTTCTTCAGCCGTGCGTCGCCGGAAGAAGACAGCCGCTGGGTCGACTCGGTGCCACTGCGCGAGGCGCTGTTGCGCTTTTACGCCCGGCACGCCTGGCCCGCCGACCAAACCCACACCTATACCAACCCAGGCCGCGACTTTCGCGCCTTGACCGACGCACAGCGTGCCCAGGATCAGCAACGCTGGGACAACGTAATCGAACACACCAGCGGCATCCTTTCAAAATTGCTCAACCATCTGTTGCAGACCTTCTGGCACGAAGACTTCAACGGTGGCGGTCAGTCCCGTCTGCATTTTTGTGCACGGGTGATGAGCCAGAAATTCCGCGCCGACCTGCTGTTCAAGCATCAGGGCATGATCCTGAGCAGTGACGAGATGCAGAAACTGCGCAGCATGGCCCTTGCACAGCAGGCCGCCTCCGGCGATTTGAGCATCGAAAAGGTACGCATCCACGCCCCCTTCCAGCACTTCGTCGACCTGGCCGGCACCCTGATGATCAGCAATGCGCATGCCTACCTGTACACCCAGTCCCGGGGCCTGCAGGTGCTTGGCGACCTCAATGACCTCAAGGACACCCTCGTGTCGATGCTCAAGGCCACGGGGCATGAAGATGAGTTGCTCAACTTCCTGTCCCTGGATGAGCGCAGCCTGTTTATCGCTATGGATCAAGTGCATGTCAGCGGGCAACCCATCCTTGGCAACGTGTTCCAAGCCATGGTCGAAGATATCGTGGCCAAGCAGGCCGACAACCTGGAATACGCGCTGGGGTTGTATCGGTGCAACTCCGGCAGCGTCAACCTGGCGGCATTGCTCGACAGCGCCCTGGACGTACGCACCATGCTCGACAGCCAACTGTTGGAGCAGGACGCGGGCGGGCGCTGGTCGGTGCATCCCATCACCCAGGGCAACGGGCGCCCGACGACGGTCCAGGCTGAAAAAGCCAAGCTGCAGCTGCAGCGGTTGCAGGCCGTCGAGGCGGCGCTGGTGGAGGAACAGGCCAGCCACCCGACCCTGCGCGACCTGGCGACCCAAGCATTGGAGGCCGAGCTGCGCAAAGGGCTGCTTAGCCTCAAGGCTTGCGAGGTGTACATCAACACGTACGCCTCCGCGGCGGAGGAACGCGAAGAGCGCCTGCCCCAGGCGTCATCGAGCCTGGTCGAGCACTTTATCGCACGCCTGGTGCGACAGGCCGGGCCCGTGGGCGCGTCGACGCACACCGGTGTCTACGGCCCGCGTCACCAGGGCGCTGCCTTCCAATTGCACAACCTGACGACAGTGGAAGTGGATGCGCTTATCGACCGGGCACTTGGCACTTTTGCGCAACAGACGCTGGGAGCCTTGCCTGGGATGTTAGTGAAAAATAACCTGGCCCACCTGAGTCATGGCCTGTTGCAAGGCCTGGACGGCGAAGTGCAACTGCGGGGCGTAGCGAAAAACCTGCCGCCGCGCGCGCTGGTGCTGTTGCACAGTTCGCTCCAGCCTGACGGCATGAGCCGGCTCACCCGGCATGGCCTGGACGGGTTCATACCGGATGCGTTCAGCCTTACCCTGCACCCAGACAACGGGGCCGACCTACAGGGCCTGGCCAACTGTTTTGTGCTGACCGAGCGCGGCGGCCTGGACCCGGACCATTCGGGCACGGCGGTGCTATGGACCCCCGCGCGCGGCTACGAAACCTTTGCATCCATCACCCGCCTGCGGGACATCCTGACCCTGCGCCTGCAAGATCCCCGGCAGCGCCTGCACCTGCTGGAAAACCTGCCGATATCCCAGCGCGTGCCCCACCGTTCCTGGCAGCTGGGGCCACTGCAACGGATTGACGAGCACTTGCTGCACGATCGGCAACACAGCTACAGCGACGCCACCCGCGACGAAATAGACCACCTGCTCTCGCTGCGATTGAGCCCCACGCGCTTTCAGGAGTGCGTGGACGCCCTGATCCGGCGCGCACCGCCGTCCAACTTACCCAGGGCCATCGCGATGGCGCGGGCGCTGATCAACCAGCAGGCACTCCCGGTCTGGCTGGGCATGGCGGCACCCGCCGAGCAGATTCTGCACGCCGAGCTGGTGGAGCAGTACCGCATCAGTGCCCCGGACGAGCGTGATTATCTGCATAGCGTTACGCCCCTGCGCGAACATGTATTCGACCGCCTTTCGGAATTGCTCGACGCACGTTTTCCCCGGCAAGCGCTGAACCCGAACAATGTGCTGATTCCCGGACGGGTCGAGTTGGCCGGCAACACCCAGACGCTCACGGACTTTGCGATGCGGCACTTGCCGACGTTGCGCGCCGACGATATCCGCCCCCGTTCACGCACCGGCGACCCGCTGCCAGCGACGCTGGACGGCTCCGCCATTGAGCAACTGATCCGCCAGGTGGACGTGGAAAGCTTCTATGGACAATGGCTGAACACCCACCTCAAGGGCCCTGGCGAGCAAGCGCGTACACGGCGCCAACTGTTCTGCCGGCAGTTGCCCTGGCAAGTGTTGCAATACGCCCATGAGCAAACCCTGGATGAACGCTTGTCTGCATCGGCCTGGGGGTTTATCCGACAAATCTTCGATATGCCCGACGCCCTGGCTCGCGCCACCGTGCATGGCGTGACGGCGCTGGTTCGCCCCCTCGAACTGATCGCCACACAGGGCGCCTCGCGCGTGCGGGCATTGGGCTGCTACCTGATCGGCCCGAAACCCGAGGCTACCGGGCCGCTGGTGCTGTATGCACCCTACAGCCCTGATCACCTGCTGAAGGAGTTTGCCAACGAGACGGCACTGCTCCAGGCGTTCGCCGCCCCCGGCACACTGCAGCAATGGGTGATCGGCCAATTGGAACCGGCGCATCAAGCCACGTATCGCAACTTGCTCAGTCAACAGTGGACTCAAGGTCCTTCGGAGATTCGCTTCGGCGCCAACTCCATCGCCGGTAACGTGCTTGATCAACTATTCAAGGACAATTGCGAGATGCTGCTGCGGATGCTCGGCAGCCAGTTCTCTGCGTCGGGCAAAAACTACTGGGATGCAGTGACCAGTCTGCTGACCAAGGGGATTGCCGCAGGCGTGCGTTTCATGGCGGGAAAACTGGTCTATCCGCTGACAGTGTGGCGCAGCTACGCACTGTTCAAAACCTCTGCCGAAGACCTGCAGCAGCACCGCTGGCAACACGCACTCAAGACCTTTGCCGGCGGCGTGGCCGAACTGGCGTCCCTGCGCAAGGCGCTGGACAAACTGTTTCCCGAACCGCCACCGGCCACATATCCAGTCCCGCTGGAGCAATGGCTGCAAGACGCACCGCCGGCCGCCACGACGTTTGCAGCCCTGGACATGACCGCGCCCGAGCGCACGCATCTGCATGTCTTCGAAAACCATGATGTTGCCTTGGACACACTCACGCAGAGCGCGCTGACTCAGGTCTACAGGGACAAGATCGGCGCCCGCGATTACGTACCGGTGGCGGGCAAGGTCTACTCGGTAAAACGCGCAGGCGAATACTGGCGCTTAAGCAGCGACGACCACCTGGGCCCTTATGTGCGACTCACCCCACGGGGCGAGTGGGTGTTGGACCTGGGTCTCCTCAACCCGCGCTACGGCAAGACGTTGAGCCGCTATGCAAGCCAGGCGCGCGCGTACCTGTCAGAGCGAGAGGGCATCAATATCGAAGCGGTCGGCATGCCCGCGATCAGGGCACTGTCAAGCTGGAAGGCACAGTGCATCGACGAAGCGCTGAATGTCGCGACCTATTACGCGGTGAACTGCAAGCGCAACATTCAGCACTTTGGTGGACGTCGCGACCCCGGAAGCCGGACCGGACTTTTTTTTGCCGAGCTGTTCGGCGTGCCTCACCTGACCCTCAGCCAGTTGCAGCGCATCGAGAAGCGGGTCGACGATGTGCTGGACGAATTGACCAATCACACCTTGACCAGTCCGAATTCCATGCGGTTTGTCAGCGGCAGCCATCGCCAAAACCCGCACACATCGTTCGCTTTCACGCTGCCGGACGACAGAGACCATAAAATTTATTTGGTGGAGCGCTTCTTCGATACCCAAATGGGCTACTACCAACCTTATATGACGACACCATTCAATCTGTCGGCCCATGCACGCGCGTCCACGTTAATTCATGAAATCACTCATATCAGGTCGTCCACCGAGGACTTGGCTTATCTGGACAGCATGCGTCCGTTTGTCGACTTGATTGATGGCAACCTCCAAGGCGGGCAATCGTTGAAAACAGAATTATCCGACCTGCGTGCCAACGCCCTTTCCCTTATGACGCCCACCGATATGCTGTTCAAAGCGTTGGACGACCTGGGCGGCCGTTATGAGGATTTCAGCAGCCTTCAGGGAACCTCGTTACAAAGAAAAAAGGTGTTGAGTACCACGGGGGCGCGGACCCTGGCTGAAGCACGCGAGGTGTTCATGACTAATGAAGACAAGCGTATCGATACGATCCTGGCCAATGCGGATTCGTTGACCTTCCTGATCAGCGAAATCGGCCGGGCGCTGGATGCGGGAGCCTGAACCGGCTCCCGGCGGGTGAATCAGTCTTTCTGGTCACGCAGCACGTTACCCGAGGCGCCATCGATACGCGCTTCATAAACGGAACCGTCGGACTTGCGACCTTTGACTTCCCAGTAACCGTTGTCGTCGGCTTCCGCCGCGTAGACCTCGACATAACCGGCCTTGGTCTTGGCCACTTCAATAGCCTTGTCGATGGTGATCCAGCCTGCGCCTGGCTTATCGGCCAGGGCGGCGCCGGCACCGAGCAGCGCGGAGGTTGCACACAGGGCGACGAAGGTTTTCTTCAACATAGCGTTACTCCTTTGTGGGGAAATGCGGACGCGTGTCCTGAATTTTTAGGTAGCGCCAAACAAGAATAAGTTCCAATTGATGTGCAATCGCCATGATGGCTGTTCTCGCCATCTACCTGTGGGGGTTAGAATGTGGGAAATCAGGATGCGTTAATGACCGAAAAGTCTGTTTCAGAAGCCGAATACGACACCATCACCGATGCCGCCGCGCAGTGGTGCATGCGCCTGCATGCCAGCGATTGCACACCGGCTGAACGTCAGGCTTTTCAACAATGGCATGACGCCCATCCCTTGCACGCCTTTGAATACGCCGCGATGCTGGAAATCTGGGACGTCGCCGATCACTTGCCGCGCACCGCACCCGCCGCGCCGGTATTGGCGTTCAAACCGCGCAGTCGCGTACGTCGTTATGCCGTGGCGGCAGCGCTATGCCTGGCGGCCTTGCCGCTGGCCGCGTTTACCGGGTGGCAGGCCGGGTGGCTGCCCAATTCCTATGAACGTTTCGAGGCGACCCAGGGCTTGCGTCAGGTGACCTTGAGCGATGGCAGCCAGGTAGAGCTGAACCTGGGCACCGAACTGGTCTATAGCAACTACAAGGATCAACGTCGGGTCACGCTGAAAAAAGGCGAGGCGTTTTTCAACGTCAGCCACGACAGCGCCCACCCGTTTGTAGTGCGCGCCGGCGAGGGCCAGGTGCGCGTGACGGGCACCCAGTTCAATGTGTGGAAATATGGCGATCAGGTCCGTGTGATGCTGCTCGCAGGCTCGGTGCAGATCGCCAGCGATGCCATACACGGCAGCGTGCCACTGACCCCCGGCATGCAGGCCAGCTATCAACCGGGCGATGCCACGCCGCGCGTGAGGCCGTTCAGCCCGAATGACAGCGCCCTGGCCTGGCGCCAGGGCAAGCTGATCCTCGACAACCTGGCGCTGGCCGATGCGCTGCCGCTGATCAACCGCTACCTGAGCAAACCGGTGATGCTGGCCGATGCCGGAACCGGCGCGATTCGGATCGGTGGCATTTACAACCTCAGCGAGGTCAATAACCTCATCCCCTCCCTGCCCAAGGTGCTGCCGGTCTACCTGACCCAGAACCAGGACGGCAACCCCGTACTCAACTCCATCCCGCGTAAAACCCCGAAAGGCTGAGCCCGGCCGATCCGTGCGGGCCCGTTCGCGCCCGCAGTGTCCATTTTTGAAACACCTGCCTGAGCTGAAGCCCGTGTACACCGTGGGTTCATGCTTTTGTCATGCACGGTGTTACACCGGTGATACACAGGGGTGAATCGTTTGTGGGACAGCGGGCTACACGCGCTTGAACGGCAGGTGTTTCAGCGCTGAGACACCGACATCGTCGACGCGCCGCTCGATCGTCACAAGCCATTGAATATCAAAACAATTTAAAAATCGGCACGGCATCTGCTCTATTCCCCACAGCACTGTTCAGGGTCAGTGCCGAGAATAAGGATATGCCGCCGTGAACACACTCACACAACGCTCGATAAAGGTACTGCTGACCAGCTGTGTGCTCAGCCTCGGCATCAGTGCGTCGACCTTTGCCGGTGATGGCGTGATCGTGACAAGCCGCAACGTACAGGCGCACATGTACGGTCGTGCCCCTTTCGGTAAAGACCCCTACCCCACCACGGCCAACGCCAATCCCAGTCGCGAAGTGATCAACGCCACCGGCGAACTCAGCGACCTTGATATCGGCGGCGTGAGCAGCGGTGCCAGTTTCGCCCAGGTCAATCAAAACAGCGGCGTGCTGACCGGCCCGCACGCCACCCAGAACAGCATGTCGACCCTCGGCGCGGGTTCCTCCGCCAGCCACGGCAGCGGCAGCAGCATGGGTGGGCAGATCAGCGATTCGATCCAGCGCGGCATGGCGCCCCTGAACAACATCGGCAGCATGATGGGGGGCAAGTAATGAACCGTGCCTGGCTGATCTTCGCCCTCTTGAGCAGCGCCTCGGCCCTGGCCGATAACAACGCGGTGATCGACAACAGTGGCGAGGATTATCGCGGCAACTTCTCGATCAATCAGGCCGCGGGCAACCAGCAGCAAATGGCCAATACCCGCGCGATCACGCTCGGCGGCCAGGCGACCACCGTCAATATCCAGAGAATGGACGGTCAGGTCGATCCTGCCCTGAACGCCAAGGCAGCGATCCAGGGCAGCGCTTTTACCAATGGCAACGGCATGCTGGGTATCAACCAGACGGCCGGTGCCAATAACCAGACCATCAACGCCGTGCGGATCAGCGTCAATCCTGGCCCGCAGAGCATCGATGACAGCGTCCTGTTGCAACAGAACACGACGCAGTTGACCGACTCAGGTCTCACCTCCACCACTGGCAGCCGCCTGGTCGTTACCAGCGATCAGGCCTTCACAGGCAGCCGAGGAGTGATTCAGGTGAACCAGAGTGCCGGGGTGGGGAACCGAGTGGCTAACACCCTGGGCATCACTATCAAGTGAACGCTTGGTAGTACCGGCTGGACCGTACCAACACTTAAACCACACATTAGAAGCAAGGAGAAACACCATGAAACCTCAAATGGCTCTCAAACCCCTGGTTTTCGCTCTCGCCGCACTCATGGCTGCCGCCGCTCAAGCAGGTGGCTGGCACCCTGCGCCTCAACCCACCGGCACCATCGCCGCGGTGGTGACCGATGTACAAAACAGCGCAGCCAACCGCTTCGACGACACCAAGACCGACAACAATGCTTCGGCCGATAACTCGGTCAATGGCAACAGCGGTAACACCGGTGTCAACGTGCAGGCCGGCAGCGGCAACCAGGCCGACAACTCGGCGGCGATCTCCAGCGCCAAAGGCGACGCCGCCACGGTATTCGGCCTGGTCGACGTGAACCAGAACAGCCTGGGCAACGGCTTCACCAACAAAGGCACGCAGAACAACGCCTCGCTGGATAACTCGGTCAACGGTAACTCCGGCAACGTGGGTTACAACGGCCAGGCCGGCCAGGGCAACCAGGGTAAAAACAACCTGGCGATCGTCACCGCCGATGGCAAAAACATCGCGGCCGCCGCCAACACCGAGCAGAACTCGCTCGGCAACAGCTACCTCAACGCGGCCGCGACCAGCCACGGCTATGGTTATGGCCATGGCGGCAACGCGCAATATGTGTCCAACAACGCAAGCCTCGACAACTCGGTCAACCGCAACTCCGGCAACGTGGGTGTGAACCTGCAATCGGGCTCGGGCAACCAGGGCAGCAACAGCCTGGCGATCGGTCAAGGTTGCACCGTCTGCGCCAGCGGCGTGCGCTTCTGATCCAACGGGGCCTTGGCGACAAGGCCCTTTCCTATTCCAGTGTCCACCCGGCCTTCGATCATGCGCCTCGCGACCCTTTCCCTGCTAATGCTCCTCACCGGCCCGACCTGGGCAGGCACCATGGCGATTTCCGCCATGCCTGGCGGTGCAGTGATCTACAAGAAGGTCGAAAGCATTCGTGAGCGCCGCTTCGCCAACCTGGTGGAACAGAAAACCGATTTCAGCTGCGGTGCCGCGGCACTCGCCACCATCCTGCGCCAGGGTTATTGGCTGGACGTCGATGAAGACCACGTCATCAAGGGCATGCTGGTCAACGCCGACCAGAACCTGGTACGCACCCAGGGTTTTTCCATGCTCGACATGAAGCGCTACCTCGAAAGCATCGGCATGCGGGCGCGGGGCTACAAAATCTCGCCGGACACCCTGTTGACCGTGAAGATCCCGGTGGTCGTGCTGCTGGAGATCCGCGGCTACAAGCACTTCGTGGTGCTGCAGCAGGCCGACAAGGACTGGGTCTACATCGGCGATCCGGTGCTGGGTCATAAACGCTACGCCCATGACGACTTCGTCAAAGGCTGGAATGGCATCGTATTCGCCGTGCTGGGTGAGGGTTACGACAAGGCCAATGTGCTGCTCGACCCACCTGCGCCACTGACCGCCAGGAACCGTTTGAACGAGTTCCGGCCCGTGGGCGACGCTGAATTGATGGATTTCGGTTTTATCCAGAGCGACTTCTTTTAAAAGAAGCGCAATAAGGAGCCAGGACGCTCCAGGAGCAAGCGATGAACACGTCCCGCTGGCTGACGGCCTTGTGCCTGGCAGCCTCAATGCCTGCTTACGCTTCATCGGGGTTCAAGCCGATTGAACTGAAGGATTCGGAAATGGCCGACCTGCGAGGCCGCTACGTGATGCCGGGACGAATTATCAGTTTTGGCATTGTGATGAGCAGCACGTGGACCAATGCCGTGGGTGACAGCATCACCGGCAAGGCCAGCATGCAGGTCGACAAAACCACCCTTACCCCGCAGTTCTATGTGCAAACCACCGGCTCGACCGGCAGCGGCACCACCCCGTCCGCCGGCACCGGCAATGTGGTCGGCGGCGCCGGCCTGGGCAGTGGCCAGGGCGTGACGCAAAGCGTGCGGGCGGCCGGCGACGGCAACACCGCCAACAACAACGTCGGCATCACCGTCAGCCAGGACGGCCTCGCGCCGGCCAATCTGGTGCAGTCCGGGCAAGTGCTGGTGGCCGGCGGCACCGTGAGCGGTGACAGCGCGGCCGGCAAGGTGAGCGTGTCGGCCAACAACGGCGGCCTGCAAATGGCGATCCAGGCCAACCATAACCAGGGCAACAGCCTGCAGCAGATCGGCGGCGGCACGGTGCTGCAAGGCACGGTTTTGACCGGCAACACCAACTTCGTCAGCAACATGACCCAGCTCAACGTGGTGATGGGCAATAACGGGCTGAACAACCCTGCGTTGAACTGCAACCTGGACCAACTCAAGGGCCTACGCACCCTTGGTTATTGAACTACGCTGAGCCTCGACACTTACGCATTGGAAAAGGACGGCTTATTTCATGCATCGATCGTTATCGCTCCGCGCGGTAGTCTGTCTAAGTACGCTCTTACCCGCATCCGTGTTGTATGCCGCGCCGGATGCCGATATCGAAACCCTCAAACAGGAACTCCTGGAGCTCAAGCAACGTTACGAAGTGCAGCAAAAGGCCTTGGCCGTGCTCGAACAGCGCGTGCGTCAGGTCGAGGATCAACCGGCGACGCCGGCCCCCAAACGCCTGGCCAAATCCCCTGCCGACTTCCAGAAAGGCGGCACCAATGTGGCCGGTACCGGTACGGGTGCCGCGGCGGCTTCAGGCGGTGCGGGCGGAGGCAGTTCGTATGGGCAGTCCCTGAAGGACGATTCAGCGCCTGCGCAAAGCGTCAGCAACCTGTATAACGAAGCCAGCGGCTTTTTCGGCAATGGCAAGTTCAGCTTTGAAACCGGCGTCACCTACGCGCGCTACGACGCGCGCCAGTTGACCCTCAATGGCTTTCTGGCGCTGGACTCGATCTTCCTCGGCAATATCAACCTTGATCGGATCAAGTCGGACAACTGGACCCTGGACCTGACCGGGCGCTACAACGTCGACAACCGTTGGCAGTTCGACGTGAACGTGCCGGTGGTGTACCGCGACTCGACGTACCAGTCGGCAGGCGCCGGCAATAACGGTACGGCGACATCCGAAGCGTCGGTGACCCGTGACCCGACCATCGGCGACGTGAATTTCGGCGTCGCCTACAAGTTCCTCGACGAAACCCCGACCCTGCCGGATGCGGTGGTGTCGTTGCGCGTCAAGGCGCCGACGGGCAAAGAACCGTTTGGCATCAAGCTCATCCAAACAGCCGGCAACGACAACCTGTTCGTGCCCGAAAGCCTGCCCACCGGCAACGGGGTGTGGTCGATCACACCGGGGATCTCCCTGGTCAAGACGTTCGACCCGGCCGTGCTGTTCGGCTCGCTGTCCTACACCCATAACTTCGAAGACTCGTTCGATGACATCAGCAGCGACGTCAACCAGAAGGTCGGCGGCAAAGTCAGCCTGGGCGACAGTTTCCAGGTCGGCATGGGCGTGGCGTTCGCGCTGAACGAGAAAATGAGTATGTCGTTCTCGGTGTCCGATCTGGTGCAGCGCAAAAGCCGGCTTAAGCCCAACGGCGGCGACTGGCAGTCGGTGGTGTCCAGCGATGCCAATGCCGGGTATTTCAACGTGGGCATGACGATTGCGGCGTCGGATAACCTGACGATCGTGCCGAACCTGGCGATCGGCATGACCGACGATGCGCCGGATTTCACCTTCAGCCTGAAATTCCCGTACTACTTCTAACCACAGCGTTCGGCACACAAGGAAAAGCCCCGCAACGATAAGGGTCGTTGCGGGGCTTTTCGGTTTACCCGCCCTAGCGGATCTGGTGTTTGTGCAGCAACCGGTAAAACGTGGGCCGGGACACACCGAGCACACGGGCAGCGACACTCAGGTTGTCGCTGTGACGGTTGAGCACATCGCACAACGCCTGGCGTTCGGCGCGGTGCTTGTAGTCTTCGAGTGTAGCCAAGGGTGGCGCGATTGCCTGCTCGCCCTGCAAACCCAGATCAACGGCTTCGATCTGCCGGCCTTCGGCGAGTACCAGCCCGCGACGTACCCGGTCGGCCAGCTCGCGCACGTTGCCCGGCCAAGGGTGCTGCCCCATTGCCGCCAAGGCGTCTTCGCTGAAACTGCGCGGGCGCCGCCCGGTTTCCTGGCTGTAGAAACGCGAAAAATGGTTGGCCAGCATCGCCACGTCACCGTGGCGCTCACGCAATGGCGCGGTTACCACCTGCAGCACATTGAGGCGGTAGTACAAGTCTTCGCGGAACGCACCCTTGGTCACGGCGGCCTCAAGATCGACGTGGGTCGCGGCCAGCACACGCACGTCCACCGGAATCGGCTGGTTGCCGCCGACGCGCTCGATATGCTTCTCCTGCAGAAAACGCAGCAGGTTGGCTTGCAGTTCCATCGGCAAGTCGCCGATTTCATCGAGGAACAGCGTGCCGCCGTTGGCCGCCTCGATACGCCCGATCTTGCGCTGGTGGGCGCCGGTGAACGCGCCTTTTTCGTGGCCGAACAGTTCGGATTGAATCAGGTGTTCCGCAATCGCACCGCAGTTGATCGCCACGAACGGCCTGGCATGACGCTGAGACTGGCGATGCAGGGTCTTGGCCACTAACTCTTTGCCGGTGCCGCTGTCGCCACGAATCAATACGGGCGACTCGGTGGGCGCGAGTTTGGATAACAGTTTGCGCAGCTCACGAATGGGTCGGCTGTCTCCGAGCAGTTCATGCCCCTCATCCACCGGCGTATGACCTTTACCGCGCAGGCGCGCCATACCGAACGCGCGCCCCAGGGTGACCTGTACGCGGGAGACGTCGAAGGGCAAGGTATGGAAGTCGAAAAACCACTCACAGACAAAATCGCCGACGTTCTGCAAACGCAATACATCCTGGCTGAGCACGGCAATCCATTCAGTGCCGCTGCGGCCGATCAGCTCCTTGACCGCTTCAGGACGCTTCAGGTGTTCAGGCTGCAAGCGCAGCAAGCCGACATCGCAGGAGCGATCACCTACCCCTTCCAGCGCACAGCTGTCCACCTCCCACCCCGCCGTGCGCAAACCGGGCAGCAGCCCATGACAGTCATCGCACGGGTCGACCACGAGCAAACGGCGTTGAACGGCAGGCACACCCATGACTGATCCTTGGCGTCAAAAATCGTTAAAGTTATTTAGAAACAACAGTTTGTAACGACTGCTGCTAACCCTAGCAAGATCTTGACGCGAGCCTTGTATCGTTTTGCTATAAGTCGGGGCAAAAAGCCATCCTCTGGCTTCGACAAACAAAAAGTTGAAACCGGCGCACACAATCAATGCGCTTTTAAAACAGCCGCTTACATGACCTCAATCACAGAAAGTTGAAAATTGTTGCTCTAGCATGTGACCCGCACCCCGCCATCGTGCATCAGTACAAGTAACTCGCCGCCTGGCTCGCCCAACCGACGGCACTACCTGATCGGGCATTTAGAGAGAGACCCCAATGAACGCCCCGCTCCGCATCAACGAAGCTCTTTTGATCGCAGACCGTGCCTTCCAGCCCTTTCAGTGCGTGGCCTGGCACGATGGCAACGGCGCCCTCAGCCTAAGCGTCGTCGACCGCACTAATACCCACATCGGCCGCAAGCAACTTTCGTCGAGTGCCTATACCGATCCTGCACAATTGGAAAACCTGCTGTTGCAGGCTCGTGCCGAGTTGGATAAAAACGGCTACCGCTTGCAATCCTGGGCAATGCCAAAGTAATAACAGACACCCACTTGCGAGCATTGCAAACAATGCTCGCAAGTTGCGCCGTTGAACTTAAGGCCGCGGGTGCGTTTGCAGGATAAATCGCTCGAATGCTTCTGCGGCGCCCTCTTGGCTATTACTGCCGGTTACCACATTGGCCTGGCGCTTGACGGTTTCTTCCGCCTGCCCCATGGCAATCGACAAACCGGCGACGTGAAACATCGCCGGGTCATTCCCGCCGTCGCCAATTGCCGCCGTCTGCTCCAGCGGCACACCCAGGTGTTCGGCCAAGGTTTTCAAGGCCTCGCCCTTGTTCGCCAGCATGGCCGTCACGTCCAGATACACCGGCTGTGAGCGCGATACCTGGGCCAGCCCCTCGACCTTGGGATGCAATCGCGCTTCCAGCTCCACCAATAACTGCGTATTGAGGCTGGCGGCAACGATCTTGTCGACACGGTCCAGGTACGGCTCAAAGCTTTCCACGACCTGCGGGCCATAGCCCAGCCCAGCGGTTTCGCGCGGTTCCATCGGGCCCGGCTCGCCACGGCGCAGCCAATCGCCATCGGCAAACATCCACACTTCCACGTCCGGCTCGGCCGAAAACAGCGCCAGGGCGATCAGCGCCGCCTCCGCCGGCAAATGGTGAGCCACCAGGATGCTGCCGTCCGGGTGCACCAAGGTGCCGCCATTGAAACCCGCCACCGGAACGTCGATACCGAACGTCTCGATCAGGTGCCGCATGGCTTTTGGCGGGCGCCCGCTGGCCAGGCTGAACAGTACGCCGGCCTCGCGCAGCGCACGCACCGCATCGACCGTACGCTGGCTGAGGCGATGATCGGGATGCAGCAACGTGCCATCCACGTCGCTGAGGATAAAACGGATGGGATGGATCGCGGCATCACTCATCCGAGTGTGTGCCAGGTGCGGCCATCACGGGCAAGCAGCGTATCGGCCGCCGCCGGGCCATCTTCGCCGGCCTTGTAGGTCTGGATACCATCGTCTTCCTTCCATGCGTCGAGGAACGGCTGCACCGCGCGCCAGCCGTTCTCGATATTGTCGGCACGCTGGAACAAGGTCTGATCGCCCGTCATGCAGTCGTAGATCAGGGTTTCGTACCCGGTCGACGGCTGCATTTCGAAGAAGTCCTTGTAGGCAAAGCCCAGCTGAATGTTGGCCATATCCAGGGTCGGCCCGGGCTTTTTCGCCAACAGGTCGAACCACATGCCTTCATTGGGCTGGATCTGGATTTTCAGGTAGGTGGGCTTGACTTCGTCCACCTCGGTGTCGCGAAACTGTGCGTAGGGCGCCGGCTTGAAGCAGATCACGATTTCGGTATCGCGCACGCTCATGCGTTTGCCGGTGCGCAGGTAGAACGGCACGCCGACCCAGCGCCAGTTGTCGATCATGACCTTGAGCGCCACGAACGTCTCGGTGCTGCTGTCTGGTGCGACATTGGCCTCTTCGCGATACCCCGGCAATGCCTTGCCGCCGATTTCGCCGGCGGTGTACTGCCCGCGTACGGAGTTGGCGCGCGCGTCTTCCAGCGACCAGGGGCGCACGGCACCGATAACTTTGGCCTTTTCCCCGCGCACCGCGTCGGCACCGAACGCCGCCGGCGGTTCCATCGCCACCATCGCCAACAGCTGGAACAGGTGGTTGGGCACCATGTCGCGCAAGGTGCCGGTTTTTTCGAAGAAGTTGCCCCGTGTCTCCACGCCGACGGTTTCGGCGGCGGTGATTTGCACGTGATCGATGTAGTGGTTGTTCCAGAACGCCTCGAACAGCACGTTGGAGAAACGGCTGATCAGAATGTTCTGCACCGTCTCCTTGCCCAGGTAATGATCGATGCGATAAATCTGCTTCTCGCTCATGACCTTGAGCAGGCTGGCGTTCAACGCTTCGGCGGTGGCGAGGTCGGACCCGAAGGGTTTTTCGATCACCACGCGCCGGAAACTGTCGTCGGTTTCACTCAACAGCCCGGCGCTGCCCAGACGCTGCACCACTTCACTGAAGAAACGCGGCGCGGTGGCCAGGTAGAACACCGCGTTGCCGGTACCGCTCTCGGCGATTTTCCTGCCGATATCGGCGTAGGTACTGTCGTCGAGAAAGTCGCCCTCAACGTAGCTGATACCCTTGGCCAACTGCGCCCACAGCTGCGGGTCGAGGGCATTGTCGACATTGCCCTTGACCTTGCTCGCCGCCTCGGTGCGGATGAAGTCTTCGAGTTTCTTGGCGAAGTCCACATCGCTGATGGCGTTGTGATCAACGCCGACGATGCGCAAGCCGTCGCCCAGCAGGCCATCGCGACTGAGGTTGTACAGCGCCGGCATGAGCAGACGCTTGACCAGGTCGCCATGGGCGCCAAACAGAAACAAGGTGGTGGGTGGAGCGGGTTCGGCCTTCAGTTTTTTGCCGTTAGCCGTCATTTTTTGGAAGTCTCCACGTGACCACCGAAGCCGAAGCGCATCGCCGACAGCATCTTGTCACCGTAGGTGCTCTGCTGGCGCGAGCGGAAACGGGCGAACAGCGAGGTGGACAGCACCGGCACCGGCACGGCCTGTTCCATGGCGGCCTCGATGGTCCAGCGGCCTTCGCCACTGTCGGCCACGGAGCCGGAATAACCGTCGAGTTTCGGGTCGGTGGCCAGTGCATCGGCGGTCAGGTCCAGCAGCCACGAAGACACCACGCTGCCACGGCGCCAGACTTCGGCGATATCGGCAACATTCAGGTCGAAGCGCTGGTCCTGCGGCAGGTTTTCCGAGTTCTTGGTCTTGAGAATGTCGAACCCCTCGGCGAACGCCTGCATCATCCCGTATTCGATACCGTTATGGATCATCTTGACGAAATGCCCGGAGCCGGCCGGGCCTGCATGGATGTAGCCGTGCTCGGCACGCGGATCAGCGGCGGCGGAACGGTCCCTGGTGCGCGGGATATTGCCCAGGCCCGGCGCCAGGCTGGCGAAAATCGGGTCGAGGCGCTGCACGGTTTCGGTGTCGCCACCGATCATCATGCAATAACCGCGTTCCAGGCCCCAGACACCGCCGGATGTGCCCACGTCAACATAGTGCAGGCCTTTTTCCGACAGCGCCTTGGCGCGACGTACGTCATCCTTATAGTTGGTGTTGCCGCCGTCGATGATCACGTCACCGTCTTCCAGCAGCTCACTGAGTTCATTGATGGTGTTTTCGGTGGGGTCGCCTGCCGGCAACATCACCCAGACAGCACGCGGTTTCTGCAACCCGGCCACCAGGGCCTTCAGGTCGGCAACGCCGGTGGCGCCCTCTTCGCTCAAGCCTTTGACAAAGGCTTCGTTACGGTCGTAAACAACGGTGGTATGCCCATTGAGCATCAGGCGCCGTGCAATATTCCCGCCCATGCGGCCTAGTCCGATAATCCCCAGTTGCATGTGCTGATGCTCCTAACTGCTAAAAAATGTGTGACATAGTTTATAGCGCAATGAGGCTAATGAGGGTTAGTCCAGAGCGGATTCCTGTAGTTTCATGCTAAAAAAGATGCCATCGTTTCACCATCACCCCGGTAAAAGTCACACGACCACCAAAAATAAAAAAGTTCCATTGATGTGAAAAAGAATTCAGAATTGCTTCCGACTGATGCCGAGAACCTCGACTCAAGCGTTCTGGCACACCGCGACACACCGGCTATTTGCGAGGTAAGCAATGAGCACTGTACAGATGACCCGTCCTCCACAGACCCTCTACGTCACTATTCGTCGCGATGAATTGCGCCAGTTGCAGGACGAGCGCGAGCAGTTGCAGCAGGAAGTCATGCGCCTGCGCTCCCACATCATTCAAGCCCAACTGGATCAGCAAGCCGGCGCACAGCCCGCACTCTGCTGAGACCGGTCATTGCTTTGTAAGATAAAGGCTACAAAAATCTCACAAAGTTTTCACACGTCGTTCCCGATACTCCCGCCCCCAAAGGCCACCGGATACCGAAAGTGGCCTGCGTTGTGCGTGCAGCCCTGTGCGTCGACTGGAAAATTCTTGGGTTGGAGCGCCGGATGGCAATGTTCAAACGCAGCACAAAGTCTGCGAAAGGTTTCGATTGGGCCGGTCTTGGCTGGCTGTTTGTGTTTTTCTGGTACTTCTCCGGTATTACCCAACTGCTGATACAACTCAGCGGCACCTCCGGTTTCAGCGGTTTTCGTCAAGCCTTCTTCATGAGTGCACTGTGGCTCGCGCCCGTGCTGGTGTTTCCACGCCAGACCCGGGTAATGGCCGCCGTGATCGGCGTGGTGCTGTGGGCCTGCTCCATGGCCAGCCTGGGATATTTCTTTGTCTACCAGCAGGAATTTTCCCAGAGCGTCATCTTCATCATGTTCGAGTCGAACATCTCCGAAGCCGGTGAATACCTGACCCAATACTTCGCCTGGTGGATCGTGCTGGCCTTTATCGCCCACACCGCCGTGGCGATCTTCCTCTGGAGCCGGATTCGCCCGGTCTACCTGCCCCGTGCCCAGGCGCTGGTGGCGGCGACCGCGATCCTGGTGGCCGTTATCGGCTACCCGCTGGTCAAGCAGATCGCCCGCAGCGAGACGCTGGCAGAGGGCATCGACCGCTTCGAGACCCGTATCGAGCCCGCCGTGCCCTGGCAGATGATCGTCGCCTACCGCCGCTACACCGAGCAGTTGGACAACATGCAGGGCATGCTCCACAGCGCCAGCCAGATCCCGCCCCTGACCAACCTCAAGGATGCCGGCGCCGGCCAGCCTTCGACCCTGGTACTGGTGATCGGCGAATCGACCAACCGCCAGCGCATGAGCCTTTACGGCTACCCGCGCGCTACTACGCCGGAACTGGACAAACTGCGCGATCAATTGGCCGTGTTCGACAACGTCATCACCCCCCGCCCCTACACCATTGAGGCGCTGCAGCAGGTACTGACCTTCGCCGACGAAGAGAACCCCGACCTGTACCTCAAGACCCCGTCGATCGTCAGCGTGATGAAACAGGCGGGTTACAAGACCTATTGGATCACCAACCAGCAGACCATGACCAAGCGCAACACCATGCTGACGACCTTTTCCGAACAGGCCGACGAGCAGGTGTACCTCAACAACAATCGCAACCAGAACGCCCGCCAGTATGACGGTGACGTCCTGGCGCCGTTTTCCAAGGCACTCGCCGATCCGGCCGAACGCAAGTTCATTGTGGTGCACCTGCTGGGCACGCACATGAGCTACCAGTACCGCTACCCGCCGAGCTTCGACAAGTTCACCGACCGCCAAGGCGTACCCGCCGGCGTCAGCGACGACCAGTTGCCGACCTACAACAGCTACGACAATGCGGTGCTGTACAACGACTTCGTGGTGTCCAGCCTGATCAAGGACTACGCCAAGACCGACCCCAATGGCTTCCTGCTGTACCTGTCGGACCACGGCGAAGACGTGTTCGACTCGGCGGGCCACAGCACGTTGGGCCGTAACGAGGGCAAGCCCACCGCGCCGATGTACACCATTCCATTCATGGCCTACGCGTCGCCGAAATGGCGCGAAAGCCATACCTGGGATTTTGCCGGCGACCTGCAGCGGCCCTACAGCAGCTCACAGCTGATCCACACCTGGGCCGACCTGGCCGGGTTGAGCGCCAAAGAACTGGACCGCAGCAAGAGCCTGGTGAGCGACAGCTTCACCCCACGTCCACTGCTGATTGGCGACCCGTATCAGCGCCAGCAGAAGCCGTTGATCGACTTCAGCCTGATCAAGCCGAAAAAGCCGGTGGCCACGGATGTAGTGCTCCAGGAAAAGACAGCACCGTAACAAAAAGATAACAATCATTCTCGTTTAGACCTAAAGTTCGACAGCTCCTTTCGTCTTTGAGCAATGGCCTTTCCCTACCGAAGAGGCCGCAAAGACGACAAGGAGACTGCCGCGATGATCGCGCCCCTCACCCGTTCCATGTCCCTCACGCTCGGCCTCTTCAGCGTAACGCTGAGCCCCGGGTCGTTCGCCGAAACCGATGACAGCCACGCGCCACTGCAGCTGACCGCCACCCGCATCAGCGCCGACGGCCTGGGCGCCACCACCGAGCACACCGGGGCGTACACCACGGGCTCCATGAGTACCGCCACGCGCTTGAACCTGTCCGTCAAGGAAACCCCACAGTCGATCTCGGTGATCACCCGCCAGCAGATGGACGACTTCAACCTCAATACCCTGACCGATGTGCTGCGCCAGACCACCGGGATCAACGTGCAGCACAACGACTCCGATCGCGTGTCGTATTCTTCCCGTGGCTATGGCATCAACAATTTCCAGATCGACGGGATGCTCAATACGTTCGGCTTCATGAAGTCCGACGCCGACACCATCATCTACGACCGTATCGAAGTGGTGCGCGGTGCGACGGGCCTGACCACCGGAGCCGGCGATCCTTCGGCCACCGTGAACATGGTGCGCAAGCGCCCTACAGCCGATTGGCAGGCGAAAACCGGCGTCAGCGGTGCCAGTCATGACAATTACTACAGTTACCTGGACGTCGGCGGCCCGCTGGCATTCGACGGCCGGCTGCGCGGGCGCACGGTGCTGGCCTACCGCGACAGTCAGTCGTTCCGGGACAACTATGCGCTGCAGCGCTCGGTCGGCTACGGCGTTCTGGAGGGTGACCTGTCGGACGATACCGTATTGGCCGTGGGGTTTGATTACCAGGACAAACAGGTGCAAGGCACCTCCTGGGGCACCGTGCCCTACTGGAACAGCCGGGGCGACAAGGCCAGGCTGCCGCGCTCGACCAACATGGCGGCGCATTGGAGCTCCTGGCCACTGACCGACAAAACCACTTTCGCGACCCTGGATCATCGCCTGGCGGGTGACTGGCACCTGAAGGCTGCCTACACCCACCGACAAAGCGACACGGATGGCAAGGTCTACTACGGCGGCGCCGGTTTTCCCAACGACGACCGCAGCGGCATGACCGCCTGGGCCAGCCATATGCGCGGCACCTCGAGAATGGAAGCCGTTGACCTCAATCTGGCCGGCAGTTATGCGTTGCTGGGGCGCGAACATGCGCTGATGATGGGCTACGGCGAGGCGGCGCAACGGGACGTTTCGCCATTTATGCGCAGCAGCCTGGACGCGAGTTACTACACCATCGACGATTGGAAATACATGGGTGGCATTCCCAAGTTCAGCGACACCGTCACCGACCTCAAGGGCGAACACAGCAGCAAGAAGCAAAAAGCCGGCTACCTGGCCACACGCCTGAGCCTCACCGACCGCCTGCACGCTGTGCTGGGCAGCCGCTACGGCAGTTGGGAGCTGGAAAGCGCGTTGCCGACCTACGATGCCAACGATCAGCTGACGGCCAACGACAAGACACGCCAGACCCACAACGATATGTGGACGCCCTACGCCGGGCTGCTCTATGACCTCACGCCGCAGTACACGGTGTACGCGAGCTACACCGATATCTTCAAGCCCCAGAGCCTGCGCGATGCCAACAAGAAGTACCTGGAACCGGTGGTGGGCAGTAACTATGAAGTCGGCCTCAAGGGCAGCCTGCTCAACGAGCGCGTGAACCTGGCGGCTGCGTATTTCTGGAGCACCCAGGATAACGTTGCCGAACGCGACTATTCGGTGGCACCGAACCCGGTCACCGGCGAGGAGTACTACACGTCCGGCGGCAAGGGCAACAAAGTCAACGGCTTCGAACTGGAGGTGGCCGGTGAAATCATGCCGGACTGGAACCTTACAGCCGGGTACACCTACACCCACTCGGTGAACGGCGCGAGCAAACGCAACAATACCGGGCAGCCGCTGAACCTGCTGAAGCTCTCCAGCGCCTACCGGTTACCCGGCGCGTGGCGTCAACTCACCGTCGGTGGAGCAGTGAATTGGCAAAGCGATTTCTATGATTTCGGCAACCGGCCAACGGGCGAACGCGATGCCGACGGAAAGCTGATCACCACCCGCGCCAAAATGACCCAGCAGGCTTACACAGTGGTCAACCTGATGTCGCGCTACCAGGTCGACGACCATCTTTCGGCTTCGCTGAATATCAACAATCTATTTGATAAAAAATATTACGAGCGTGTCGGCTTCTATAACGGTGTTTATTGGGGAGATCCGCGCGCGGTCACGCTGGCATTGGATTGGACGCTTTAAACCAGGAAGCCTAAGTTAAGGGAAGATTAACTTCCGGCCCGCTCTACGTTAATTCCCACTTAATAAGTTACCGGCATAGTCGCCCCATGAATCTGATCATGACATGACCGGATACCGATTACTGTTAATGGGAAAACCACGATGAAATGCTCCACCCTGATATTTGCCGGCCTGATGACGCTGACCTCCGCCGCCGCCTTCGCAGAAGGCGGCTCCGAGCGTTCCAAGGCGTTCTATGACAACTTCACCTTCATTCAGCAGCAGGCTCACGGCGCTACCCAACAAACCGCGTCCGCCGATGGCAAAGACTTCAAAAAAGCAACGGTGGAACAATCCACCACCGAGCAACAACCCAAGAGTTGATTTAATCCTTAGTTAATCCGCAACACGCTCTGCCATTACGCTCCTTTGGCAACAGTGAACTTTGGCGCCATGCATTGGCGCCTTTTTTTGCCGGAATTTAATTAAGCGATTTATTCCAGAACAGCATGCGGCCATGGGCCGGGTCGAACATGCCTGCCTCAAAGCCGAACTTGCGGTAAGCCGATTGCGCCACGTCGTTACCTTCAAGAACTTCCAGGGTGATTTTGCAGCACCCGCGCTGCCTGGCGATTTCCTCGACCTTCTGCAGCATTTTCTGACTCAATCCCAGCCCTCGAAACCCCTCCATCACCACCACGTCATGGACATTGACCAACGGCCGGCATGCGAAGGTGGAAAAACCTTCAAAACAATTGACCAGCCCCGCAGGCTCACCGCCGACAAACGCCAGCACACTGAACGCATGCGGCCGTTTGGCCAGCTCCGCCGGCAGCTGCTCCAACAGATCGCGTGGCAGGCTGTGCCCGCCACCCATGGGGCCTTCGGCGTAATGGTTAAGTGCCAGGGCAATCGCCTCGGCATGCACGGCGTTGGTATAGCTGGCTTGCAGCACCAGGATGTCAGGGGTGTCCATTTCCGTCCTCGATAGCAACAACTAGGGAATCAGCTCCCTTTGAGGGCACGATTGTAAGCATGGAGTCGGCGGGAGATGAAGGAGATTAACTACAAATACCTGCGTGAAAGCGCAAAGGCTTCATGGGCATAAAGCCGTCGATGGCGGGTCGTCACGGACGGGTCCTACGGATATCAGCCGAAACGCCGCAGCTGCATTTCCTGTAAACGGCTCAGGGTGCGACGGAACGGAAACTCCAGGTAGCCCTCGGTATACAGGCGCTCCAGCGGTACTCGGGCCTCGAGGTACAACGGCACCTTGCGGTCATAACATTCGTCCACCAAGGCGATAAAGCGGCGCACGCTGTCGTCGTGCACCGACAAAGCAGGCAGTTCGCGGTCACCGGCCAGAACGCGCTGGGCCGCGTCTTCGGTACCACGGGCAATCCGGCCCGGCCGTCGTTGCGCACTCAACTCAGGTACCTCGCCGAGCAGAATCGCCTCGAAGCGATCGCACAACAGCATAAAATCCATCGCCGCCAAGGGTTGCTCGCACAGGTCGACATAGCGGCACCAGAGCACGTGTTCGCTGGCCTGTACGGTGGCGATACTGCGATGCCCCACATCGAGCGGCCCGCGAGTCAGCGCCTGCCCTTCGGCCAATCGTTCGAATACCTCGGCGAGTACCTCGGGCTGGTTGACCCAATAGCGCTGCTGGGCAACGCCGGGGTGCAAACGGTGATCCTCACTGCCGTCCACCGCCACCACCTGCATATGCCGCTTGAGCGCCGCAATGCCCGGCAGCAGGCGTTCACGATTGAAGCCATCGGCATACAACTGATCGGGTGGCTGGTTGGAGGTGCAGACCATGACCACGCCCTGCTCAAACATGACCTGAAACAACCGGCCGAGGATTATCGCGTCGCCGATGTCACTGACGAACAACTCATCGAAGCACAGCACCCGCACTTCCCGGCTCAACTCCCGCGCCAATGCCTGCAGCGGATCCGGCGTACCGCTCAACTGGAACAAACGCTGGTGCACCCATCCCATGAAATGATGAAAGTGCTGGCGGCGCGCGGGTACGCGCAGGCTTTGATGGAACTGGTCCATTAACCAGGTTTTACCACGCCCCACCGGGCCCCACAGGTAAACGCCGCTGAGGGATGAGCGGCCCTGATGCAGAGCCTGATGACACGCTTGCAGGGCCTCGACCGCGCGGCGCTGAGCGACGTCGGTAACAAAACCCTGTTGGTGGATGGCGTGCTGGTAGGCCGCGAGCGGCGAGTCGAAAGTCATGCCCGCCAGTATGACCTACACGGAAATGTCCAAGCGTGAAATCTTACCCTGCTCGTTCAGGCGAAAGGTGTAGCGCAGCTCCAACGGGCTGCCTGGGAAATTACCCGACACCACGTTGCGCACCAGTATCTTGCCGGTGCGATGTTGCACATTGAGCACCTCGACCCTTGGCTGATAGCGGTGCGCCGTGTCTTGCATCCAGCGCGCAATGGCAGCCGTGCCGACAAGGTGCCCGCCGTCATCGAACACATTGGCATCTTCGGCAAACCATTGGGCAACGGTCGAGGTGTCGCGGGTATTGGCGGCCTCAAGATAGGCGGCGATGGCCGGGGCCAACTCGGGAATGGACATGGCACAACTCCTTTTGGTCAATTTTGCAGGCCATGTTAAGCCGTGGTTGTGTCAGTTTTTGTCAGGAGTGAACTGGCCGCTCTCATTACTTTCCATCTGCTTGCGCCAGGCCCGCAGCCAGTCGCTGCGACGCCCTGGATAGCGTTTGCCACGGGCCTCGGCGCTGGCCACGCGGTCAGTGCGAAAGGTGCGATAGGCGCCGCGCAGTTCACACCACGCGACAATCACCCGTACCTCATTCAGAAAGCCCAGGGCCAGTGGCCAGATCAGGCGGTGGCTTTGGGTTTGGCTGGCGTCCGCATAATCAATGTGCAACTTGGCCTGGCCGCGTATCGCTTCGCGAAACACATTCAACGGCACACGGTTTTCCGGATAGCCGAAACCCGGCGGTCCCGGCAGTACGGTCGGGTTGCGTAAGGCTTCCTGGGCGGCCGGGTCCAGCACATCGGCGATCTTCGCCAGTGCGTTGGCGGCGGCGCGGCTGAGCACGTCGTCGCCGCGCTGATCCACATAACGCAACCCCAATACGATCGCCTCGGTTTCCTCGGCATTGAGCATCAGTGGCGGGAGGAACAGGCCGCTGCGCAACACATACCCTACCCCGGCTTCGCCGAAGATGGGGGCACCCAGCGCGGTCAACTCAGCGATGTCGCGGTACAACGTGCGCTCGGACACCTCCAGCTGCGCAGCCAGCACGGCAGCCGTCACCGGGCGCTTTCGGCCACGCAGGGCCTGCAATAAGGTCAATAAACGAGTGGTGCGCGACACGTTGATGACTCAGGCGGGGAAGGAAGCCGCAGCTTAGCATTTACTCCTGACAGAACATGTCAGGAGCAAATGGCTGCGGTTTTTCTGGGTCGGTGGGTGTTTTTGATAGGGCTGCTTCGCAGCGCGGCGCGAAGCGGCAACTCACCCCGCCCTTACGCCAGACTCTTGCTGACCACCTCGAACACATCGCTGGACAGACCGCCGGACGCAAGGATGCGCTCCAGTTCGGCCTTCATCAGCGCCTGGCGCGCGCTGTCGTATTTACGCCAGCGAGTCAGTGGCGCCAGTTGGCGCGAGGCGATCTGGGGGTTAAAGCCGTTCAACTGGATCACCAGGTCCGCCAGGAAGCGATAACCCGAACCGTCCGCCGCGTGGAAGTTGATCAGGTTCTGCCCGGCAAAGGCGCCGATCAGCGCCCGCACCTTGTTCGGGTTCTTGAGAGTGAACGCCGGGTGTTCCATCAACGCTTTGACCCGGGCCAGCCCGCCTGGCTGGGTGCTGCCCGCCTGCACGCTGAACCACTGGTCCATGACCAGCGGGTTGTCCTTGAAGTTCTCGGCGAACACCGCCAACGCCTGGGCTTTTTCCGCTTCGAACGGAGAATTGACCAGCACTGCCAGCGCTGTCAGGCGTTCGGTCATGTTGTCACACGCCTCGAACTGCTCCAGGGTGGCCGCCAGCACTTCGGATTTGCCACTGAGCATCAGGTAGGACAACGCGATGTTCTGCAAGGCGCGTCGTGCAAAGTGCTCGGCCGACGCCACATAAGGCGTTTGCCGCGACAGTTCGCGATTGGCCTGGTAACGCAGCCACAGGGTTTCGAACACATGATCGGCCAGTAGCTTGCGTGCAAATTCGCGGGCCGCGTGAATGGCGTCCACATCGGCCACTTCGCTGATTTCCGTGAGGTAGGCTTCGCTGGGCAACGAGAGCATTTCTGCGACCATGGCCTGGTCCAGGGTTTCGTCCATCAGCACCGTGCGCAGCGCGTCGATCAGACGCTGATCCAACTGCAGCGGCTGACCGGCCTGATGCTGCCCGATCAGTTCCTGCAATACCTGCACCGAGAGTTGCTGGCCGGCATCCCAACGGTTGAAGCCGTCGCTGTCGTGCTGCATCAGGAACATCAGCTGATCGCGGCTGTAGGGGAAGCTCAGCTTCACCGGTGCCGAGAAACCACGCAGCAGCGACGGCAATGGCTGCTCGGCGATATCGACGAAGGTGAAGGTCTGTTCGGCCTGCGTCACCGACAGCACGCGAGAGGTGCCGGCGGCGGCGGCCTCACCTGCCAGGCGCAGCGGGAGGTCGGCGCCGTTGCCGTCCAGCAGGCCCAACGCCACCGGGATCACGAATGGCAGCTTTTCCATCTTGTCCGGGGTGGGTGGGCAGCTCTGGCGGAAGGTCAGGCTGTAGGTTTTGGCGGCGGCATCGTAGGACTCACTCACCGCCAGACGCGGCGTGCCGGCCTGGCTGTACCAGCGCTTGAACTGGCTGAGGTCCACGTTATTGGCGTCTTCCATGGCCTTGATGAAATCGTCGCAGGTCACGGCCTGGCCGTCATGACGTTCGAAGTATAGGTCGCTGCCCTTACGGAAACCTTCGGCGCCGAGCAAGGTGTGGATCATGCCGACCACTTCCGAGCCCTTTTCGTACACGGTCAAGGTGTAGAAGTTGGAGATCTCGATAAAGCCGTCCGGGCGCACCGCGTGAGCCATGGGGCCGGCGTCTTCGGCGAACTGATGGGTACGCAGGTAGGCCACGTCCTGGATACGCTTGACCGTCGCCGAGTTCATATCGGCGGAAAAGCCCGAGTCACGGAACACGGTAAAGCCTTCCTTGAGCGACAGCTGGAACCAGTCGCGGCAGGTCACGCGGTTGCCCGACCAGTTGTGAAAGTATTCGTGGGCGACAATCGCCTCGACCCGCTGGTGCGCGGCGTCGGTGGCGGTTTCGGCGCGGGCCAGCACGGCGCTGGAATTGAAGATATTGAGGCCTTTGTTCTCCATGGCGCCCATGTTGAAATCGTTGACCGCCACGATCATGAAGATGTCGAGGTCGTACTCGCGGCCGTAGGTTTCTTCGTCCCAGCGCATGGATTTTTTCAGGCTGGTCATGGCGTGTTGGCACTTGTCGATGTTTTCCGGCTCGACGTAGATGCGCAGCGCCACTTCCCGCCCGGTCATGGTGGTGAAGCTGTCTTCGACGCACCACAGGTCACCGGCCACCAGGGCGAAAAGGTACGCGGGCTTCTTGAACGGGTCTTCCCAGGTCGCCCAGTGGCGGCCGTCTTCACCAGGGCCGCTGGCGATCGGGTTGCCGTTGGAGAGCAGCACCGGGTAGCTGTGCTGCTCAGCGATGACCGTGGTGGTGAACCTGCTCATCACATCCGGGCGGTCAAGGTAGTAGGTGATCTTGCGAAAGCCCTCGGCTTCGCACTGGGTGCAGAACATACCGCCGGATTTGTACAGGCCTTCCAGCGCGGTGTTGGTTTCCGGGTGGATGCGCACGCTGGTGTCGACGGTGAACGTTTCACGGGTCGGCTGCAGGGTCAAGTGGCTGTCCGTCAGCTGATAGTCGGCCTCGGTCAGTTCCTTGTCACCCAGATTGACGCTCAGCAGCTCCAGTTGCTGGCCATCCAGCACCAGCGGCGGCAGGCCGGCGCCACGCTCGGGGTTGCGGCGCATCACCAGCTGCGCGTGGGCCAGACTGTGGTCCTCGAACAACTCGAAGGTCAGGTGCGTCTCGTCGATCAGGTAGTCCGGCGCCTGATAGTCCTTCAGGTAAATCATCTTCGGTTGTTCGGTGCGCATGGTGGGCATCCTTCTACTGATGCACGGCGAGCTGGTAGGCCGTGTACTTGCGAATATTGATAACGCCGGTGTCGAAGATCAGGTATTGGCCTTTGATCCCCAACAGCGTGCCTTCGGCAATCGGGTTCTTGTCCAGGTTGAAGCTGACGATCTTGGCCGGGTACTGCTCGACCGGATAGCGAATTTCGATCGGTTCGACGTCGGCAATGGTTTGGATGGCCTGCAGGCCAAAGCGTTCCTGCAAACCCAGCAGGCCCTCGGCGCAGGTGGCGAATAGATCGTCACGCACTTGCTTGAGGTTCACGCTGGCGGCGTCGCCCTTGAGCAATGCCCGCCAATTGGTCTTATCGGCCACCTGACTGCGAAACAAGTCTTCGACAAAACCGGACTGCTGGCGCGTGGCCACGCGCATGATCGGTAACGCTTGGCTGGCGCCCTGATCCAGCCAACGCGTCGGCAACTGGGTGGCGCGAGTGATGCCGACCTTGATCCCGGAGGAGTTGGCCAGGTACACCACGTGGTCGGTCATGCAGAACTGCTCGCCCCAGCCCGGATCGCGGCAGGTGCCGGCGTCGTAATGGCAGCGCTCGGGGCTCATGATGCACAGGTCGCATTGGGCCAGTTTGGTCATGCACGGGTAGCAATAGCCCTGGCTGAAACTGGTCTTGGTCCTGCGTCCGCAATGGCTGCAATGAATGGCACCGAGGTATTCCAGGCGCACGTGGGTTCCGATCAACGGGTTGACCGGCACCTCGGTATCGCCCAGGCGAAACGCATATTGAACGGTCGGTTCACCGAGTTTCGCCGACATTTTACTGACTGCACCGCGCCCAATTTCAATCAATGGATCGCGTCCGACTTGAACAGGATGTTCGGCACGGTGGTGGACTTCGACTGGCATTCCTGCGGCCCCATGTAACCGGTGCGCTGGTCTTCCGGCAGGTTCTGGATTTCCCAGGCGATCATCGCCTGCAACGACAACTCGCGCTGCTCGGCGGTGAGCTTGCGGCCGTCGGACCACTTGCCGATCTCCACGGCGAGCTTGAGGCTCTGGTAGATGTCCGGGGTGATGTTTTCGATCATTTCAGCAAAAGAGGACATGAAGGCTCTTCCTTTAATTAAGAGGCGTTTTACGGCGGCTGTAGAGCCCGCCCAGCAAGCCGGTAAAGCAGCCGACCACAAGCCCGCCCACATGGGCCGCGTTGGCGATTTCACCGAAGCCGATCATCGATACCAGCCCCGACAGGCACAGCACCAGCCATATCAGCATCATCGCCAGCACCCCACGGGGCAGACGATAGGTCGGGTTGGGCGACAACAGCTGATAGATCCAGCAATGCCCCAGCAGGCCATACAACACGCCGGACAACCCGCCAAACAGGCCGGGCCCGCCGTAGGCGTATTGCGCGTAGTTGGAGACCAGGCTGAATAACAGGGTCAGGCCGAGCAGGTTGATACTGCCCTGGCGCGCTTCGATGCGCCGACCGAGTTCCCAGTACCACATGCCGTTCATGGCCAGGTGCAGGATGCCGAAGTGCAGCAGCATCGGCGTGACCAGCCGCCACCACTGCCCCGACGCCAGGCTGTCGGCGAGCGGGGTGAACTGGATATATTCGCCCAGCACCCGAAATGGCAGGAAGCTCAGCCAGCTCATCGCCTGCAGGTTGTCGCCCAGCAGGGTCAACGCCCCCATCACCAGGCTGGCCAGCAGCACCAGCGCGGTCACCGGACTGCGTCGCACTTGCTGGGCAAAGCCAGGGCGCGCCACGGGCGCCTGCTCGGGAATGTCCAGTTGCCGGTCCGGGTCGCCCGCCGGGAAACGTTGATACAACACGCGCACATCGTCGCTGATGCTTTCCGGCACCCACAAGACCTGCTCGCCGGCCTCTTCGCTGACGCGATGGGGCACCTGCATGCGTTGCAGCAGCTTGACGAAACCGCCGAGGTCGACGCTCAGGGGCAAGCGCAATACCGCCACGCTGCTCATTTCGTCACCTGCGGCCGCTCAACATCGACCCATACGAACTTGCTCGGATCCAGGCGTGTTTCCTGGTCCAGTCGATAGGCCACCAACTTGCCGTACAGCACTGCGCTGTAGTCCAGGCAGGCCAGGTTGGGGCGAATCGGCGCCGGCTTGCCGCTGCGCCAGTAGTGGCCGACAAACAGCAACGGCTCGTCGACGCCATAGCGCAGCAGGGAATTTTTTTCATGGGGCGACAACGGCGTGCGCGCCACCGGCTCGGGCAGCGCGTCGGGCTGGAACACGATGTCGCCGTAGGTCTTGGGATCGTCTTCCCAGAACTTGGTGCGAAAGAACGAACGCGTCAGGCCGTCGCCGCCGGTCAGCGTCAGACCGCCGGGCAGGCGCATGTCGGTGCCGCGCAGCAGGCGGTCGAAGGCATTGCAGGCAAAGCTGCCGGGGACGGCGGCGGCCTGCAGGAAGTGCGGATCGATGCAGCCATCCGGGAACGTGGCACGCAAAGGTTCGATGAAACTCTGATCCCAGCAGGCATGCACCACGCGAAAACGCCCGGCATCGACGAACAACGGCATGTCGTAGAACCAGCCCAGGAAGTCCTGCCAGTCGGCCGGATGCTGCTCGAACTGGGTCAGGGTTTCCTGGATCAGCCGCGCGTGCCGTGGGGTGTGCTCGCGCACGAACTGCTTGCCACTGCCCGGCGGCGCCGGCGTGGTCCAGCCCAGGGCGTTGAACTCGTGGTTGCCCATGATGCACAGCGCCTGGCCGGCCTCGGCCATGTCGTGGACGATATGCAACGCTTCGCGGATGCGTGGGCCACGGTCGATGATATCGCCGAGGAACACCGCCATGCGCGACGGATGTCGCCAGGTGCCGGCCTGCTTGTGGTACCCCAACTGGTCGAGCAAGTGCTCAAGGGTATGAGCGCATCCGTGCACGTCTCCAATCAGGTCGTAGCTACGCGCGGGATCGAGCATCAGTCGCCTCCACCCCCCAAGCGGCTGCCCCAGCCCAACTTGGTACGGCACACTTCGTAGTAGTTGTGATCCAGCGGGTGGATCAGGCGCAACTTCTGTGCCTTTTTGCTCACGGTGATGGTGTCACCGGGGGCGCAGGTGAAATGGTTCTGCCCGTCGCAGGAGACTTGCGGGTAGATCTGCATGTCTTTGGACACCACGATTTTCAGCTCACTGTTGCCATCGACCACAATCGGTCGGCTGGACAACATATGGGGATACATCGGCACGATCACAATGGCATCGAGCTTGGGGTGCATGATCGGGCCGCCGGCGGACAGTGCATAGGCAGTGGAGCCGGTGGGCGTGGCGACAATCAGGCCATCGGCCTTCTGGCTGCACACGAACTGACCATCGATATACAGCTCGAACTCGATCATGCGCGTGGATTTACCAGGATGCAGCACCACATCATTGAGCGCGTCGCCCTGGCCGATGGCTTCCCCGTGGCGACGCACTTCGGCTTGCAGCAGGAAGCGGTTTTCCACCAGGTAGTGGCCGTCGAGTACCTTGGCCACTTCGACTTCCAGCTCATCGGGGCGGATATCGGTGAGAAACCCCAGGCTGCCCCGGTTGATCCCCAGCACCGGCACGTTATGCCGCGCCAGCGCACGGGCCGCGCCAAGCAGGCTACCGTCGCCGCCGACCACGATCACCATGTCACAGACTTCGCCGAGCATCTTGCGTGACGAAGTCTGCAGGCCGTGGCCGGGAAGGATTTCGGCGATGGTGTCTTCGAGGATCACATGCAGGTGGCGCTCGAGCAGAAACTTCTTAAGCCGGCGGACGGTGTCCAGCACCTGGGTACTGCCCAGGCGACCGATAATGCCGATATTGCGAAATTGCTCCATGGGGCTCCTGCGGGCGTTGGGGTGTGGCAAAAAAGAAACGATTATGGGCGAAAGGTCGCGCCAGGCAAAATCCTTTGTCGCCACGGAGCCTTGATGACAACGGTTCTCAGCCCCCTTCAACGCAGTGAAAAGGCTATGCTCGGACCATGACTGTGTTCCCCGATCTGCTCAACCTGCCCCGCCTGCTGCGCCACCCCGAGGTGCGCGACCTGGCGTGGGTGATCCTCGCCCCGCCGATGCTGGCGCGCGCGCCCTGGCCGCAGCGCCACCCGCTGGCGGGCAGTGACTGGGTGCAAGCGCCGGATCGGCTCGAACACTGGCTGCACAGCCTCGACCAGGACAGCGGCGCCCTGCAGCACTGGTTGAGCCTGTCACGCACCCGACGCCTGGGGCTGTACTACGAGCGTTTGTGGCAATTCGCCGTGCAGCATGCGCCGGGCGTGGAACTGCTGGCCGCCAACCTGCCGATCCGCCGCGCCGGGCATACCCTCGGCGAGCTGGACATGCTGCTGCGCGACCGCGACGGCGTGCATCACTTGGAACTGGCGATCAAACTCTACCTCGGCCCGCAGGATGGCAACGGCCAGGACAGTGCGCAGTGGCTGGGCCCCGGCTGTCACGACCGGCTGGACCGCAAACTGGCGCACCTGGCCCAGCACCAACTGCCGATTTCGGCACGCCCGGAAAGCCGTGAAGCCTTGGCGGCGCTGGGTATTCAGGCGTTCGATGCGCATTTGTGGCTGGGCGGGTATTTGCTCTATCCCTGGCCCGGCCTGGCCGAACCACCGGCTGGCGCTCACCCTCAGCACCTGCGCGGGCGTTGGTTGCATCAGCGCGATTGGCGGGATTTTGTCGCGGTCAGCGCGCCCGGACGCTGGCAACCCCTGCCCCGCCATGCTTGGCTGGCGCCGGCGCACTACCCGGCGGACGAGGTGTGGAGCGAGGAACAGATGCAGGCCTGGCTGGCCGACCTTGATCCAATGGCGCCCGCGCAGCTGCTGGTGCGCATGGTGCAGGCCGGTGAAGGTTGGGAGGAAGCCGAGCGCTTGTTTCTGGTGGCCGATCTTTGGCCGAATGTGCCGGGGGCTGGTTGATGGAGGGGGTGGTGTAGGTGAGTGCCTCATCGAGGGCAAGCCCCCTCCCACATTTGACCGAGTACACCTTTTGGAATGCAGTCGAGTGTGGGAGAGGGCTCGCCCCCGATAGCGGCGACACCGGCACTACAACTTATCGATATGCCGATAATCCAACTGCAACCCAGCCGCCAACTCCCGGGCCCGCCCCAGCCTGATCGGCCCGCGCTCGATATCCACCAGCAATCCCGCACACGCCAATAACGGCAACCCGCCGATGTCCTTGAGCCGCCCATCCGTAATCACCAACACACGCTGCTGCTCAGCCGGATACTGCTTGCGTCGCGCCATCAACCAATGCTGCGCCTCGGTCAGCGCCGCCAGCAACGGCGTTCCACCGCCGGCGCCCAACTGATCCAGCCAGCCGGTCAGGCCTTTCGCAGCTTTCAACCCCTGAACCTGCCATTTCGGCACCTGACCACTGGCGGTCAACAACGCCATGCGCGCGCGTTGCCGGTAGGCGTCGTCAAACAGCTGGGCGAGCAAGCCCTTCGCGTCGGTTAACGCACGATGCCGCCGGGTAGACGCCGACGCATCGACAATCACCAGCCACAACTCATGGGCCGAACGGCTGCGCAGATGGTAGCGCAGGTCTTCACGGGAATGCGGCCGGCCGCCGAGTAAGGTTCCGGGCCAGTTGATTGCGCCCTGCCGCGCGCTGCGCGCCTTACCCTGCCTGCCGTTGTCCAGTCGCCCTGCCTTGGGGCGGGCATCCGTCCCCGCGTCAGGTCGGGGGCGGATGCCTAGGGCTTTTTTGGCCAGGCGGGCACGTCTCGGCGAGCGCCGGTGGGCAGCGCCGGTGCGGGCATATCGCCCCACTGACCTTGGGCGGGCGAGGTGTCCGAGGGTGTCGGCGACTGCCCCTGATTAGGCGGGCTGGTCGGTGCGGACGGCGCCTGGCGACGGTGGCGCAAGGCAAATTCCGCGACGGCTTCGATATCTTCCTCGGCGATCTCATCCGCGCCCCGCCACGCTGCGTGCGCCCGGGCGCCGCGCAGCCAGACCAGGTCAGCGCGCAAGCCGTCGACCCCCGCGACAAAGCAGCGCTCGGCAATCTGCGCCAGGGCGCGGTCATCCAGCGCGATACTGTCCAGCCGCGCGCGCGCCTGAGTGCAGCGCTCGCGCAACGCCGTCTGCTGTTCGGCCCACTCGGCGCAGAAGACGGCGGGGTCGCTGTCGAAATCCAGACGGCGCCGGATGATCTGCCCGCGCTCGGCAGGCAGGGTCTGCCCGCTCAACGCCACATTGAAGCCGAAGCGATCCAGCAGTTGAGGGCGCAACTCGCCCTCCTCCGGGTTCATGGTGCCGATCAGCACGAACCGCGCCGAATGGCGGTGGGAAATGCCGTCGCGCTCAATCACGTTGGTGCCGCTGGCGGCCACGTCCAGCAGCAGGTCAACCAAGTGATCGGGCAGCAAGTTGACTTCATCGACATACAGCACGCCGCCATCGGCCTTGGCCAGCACGCCCGGGGAAAACTGCGCACGGCCCTCGCCCAGCGCGGCGTCCAGGTCCAGGGTGCCCACCAGGCGCTCCTCGGTGGCCCCCAGCGGCAATGTCACGAATTGACCGCTGGCCAGCAGATCGGCCAGGCCACGGGCCAGGGTGGACTTGGCCATGCCACGCGGGCCTTCGATCAGTACGCCGCCTATCCTGGGGTCGATGGCCGCCAGGCACAGCGCCAGTTTCAGGTCATCGGCGCCGACCACGGCGGACAGTGGAAAATGGGGAATATCGGTCATTGGCTGTCTTCTTCTATATCCAGCAACAGGTTTTCCAAGGCTTCACGGTAGGCACCCGGCGCCTGCCACAGGCCGCGCTGCTGGGCTTCGAGCATGCGCTCGGTCATGTCGCGCAATGCGGCGGGGTTGTGCTGCTGCACGAACGCCCGGGTGTCGGGGTCGAGCAGGTAGGCATCGGCGAGCAAGGCGTATTGATGATCGTCGATCAGCGCGGTGGTGGCGTCGAAGGCGAACAGGTTGTCCACGGTGGCCGCCATCTCGAACGCGCCTTTATAGCCGTGGCGCTTCACCCCATCGATCCACTTGGGGTTGGCGGCGCGGGCGCGGATCACCCGGTTCAGCTCTTCCTTCAGGGTGCGGATCTTCGGCAGGTCCGGCTGGCTGTGGTCGCCATGGTAGCTGGCGGCTTTGTCGCCGCTCAGGGTTTCCACGGCGGCGAGCATGCCGCCCTGGAATTGGTAATAGTCATTGGAGTCGAGCAGGTCGTGTTCGCGATTGTCCTGGTTTTGCAGCACTGCCTGCACCTGGCTCAGGCGCTGGGCAAACTGCTCACGGGCCACGGTGCCCTCGTCGGACCCGCCATACGCGTAGCCACCCCAGTTCAGGTAGACCTCGGCAAGGTCCGCGCGGCTTTGCCACAGGCGCCCGTCGATCGCGCCCTGCACACCGGCGCCGTAGGCCCCAGGCTTGGCGCCGAAGATCCGCCAGCCGGCCTGTTTCGCTGCCGCTTCGGCGTCCAGCCCGGATTGGCGCAACGCCTCACGCTCGCTGCGCACCTTGGCGGCGAGTGGGTTCAGATCGTCCGGTTCGTCCAGGGCCGCAACGGCCTGCACCGCCGCGTCGAACAGGCGGATCAGGTTGGCGAAGGCATCGCGGAAGAACCCCGACACGCGCAAGGTCACGTCGACGCGCGGGCGGTCGAGCAGGCTGATCGGCAGGATCTCGAAGTCGTCCACCCGCTGGCTGCCGGTGGCCCAGACCGGGCGCACGCCCATCAGCGCCATGGCCTGGGCGATATCGTCACCGCCGGTGCGCATGGTCGCGGTGCCCCACACCGACAGACCGAGTTGGCGCAGGTGGTCGCCGTGATCCTGCAAATGCCGCTCCAGAATCAGGTTGGCCGACTGGAAGCCGATGCGCCAGGCCGTGGTGGTGGGCAAATTGCGCACGTCCACGCTGAAGAAATTGCGCCCGGTGGGCAACACATCCAGGCGCCCGCGACTCGGCGCGCCGCTTGGCCCGGCCGGCACGAAACGGCCGCTCAGCGCATCCAGCAAGCCGCACATTTCCGCCGGGCCGCAGGCGTCCAGGCGTGGCGCGACGATGCTGCGCAAGTGCTCGATCACCGCGTTCACCTCTTCCCAGCCCGGTGCCTGCAGTACCTCCAGGGGCCCTTGCAGAGCCTGTTCGATCAGCCGCGCCGCATACAGCTCCAGGCGCTCGCGGGTATCGCCAGCGGTGCGCCACGGCTGCGCATCAATGCCTTGCAACAGCTCGGGACGCCGACCGGTCCACGGTTCGGCCAGGGCGCAGTCCAGTGGGTCGAAGCCCAGCGCGAATGCCTTGGCCAGTACGCGCAGCAGGCTCGATTGCGCGCCACGGCCATCGCCACGCGGGATGCGCAGCAAGGCCAGTAAGGTATCGATGCGCAGACGGCCCTGGGGCGATTCGCCAAAGATGTGCAAGCCGTCGCGGATCTGCGACTCCTTGAGGTCGCACAGGTAAGTGTCCAGGCGCGGCAGCCAAATCGCGGCATCGGCGTCGCCATCCAATTGCAGTTCCTGGTCGATGCGGGTTTCGCGCACCAGCTTGAGAATGTCTTTCTGCAACTCGCGGGCGCGGCGCGGGTCGAGCAGTTGCGCATCGTAATACTCGTCCGCCAGCAGCTCCAGGTCGCGCAGCGGGCCGTAGGTTTCGGCGCGGGTCAGCGGTGGCATCAGGTGGTCGATAATCACCGCCTGGGTACGACGCTTTGCCTGGGCGCCCTCGCCCGGATCGTTGACGATAAACGGGTAGATGTTCGGCAGCGGGCCGAGCAGTGCATCCGGCCAGCAGTGTTCCGAGAGCCCCACCCCCTTGCCCGGCAGCCACTCCAGGTTGCCGTGCTTACCGACGTGGATCACGCCGTGGGCACCGTAGGTGTGGCGCAACCAGAAATAGAACGCCAGGTAGCCATGGGGCGGCACCAGGTCCGGGTCGTGGTACACAGCGCTTGCGTCCACCTGGTAACCGCGCGCCGGCTGGATGCCGACAAAGGTCAGGCCCAGGCGCAGGCCCGCGATCATCAGGCGGCCATCGCGGCACATCGGGTCTTGCTGCGGCGCACCCCAGCGCTGCAATACGGCCTGGCGGTTGGCCTCGGGCAGGCGCAGGAACATCGCCTGGTACTCGTCCAGGCCCAGGCTCTGATGGCAAGGGCGCAGGTCCAGGCTGTCGAGGTCATTGGTGACGCCGCCGAGCAGCTCGTGAATCAGCGCGGTGCCGCTGTCGGGAAGCGCATCCGGCAGCGGATAGCCCTCGGCGTGCAGCGCCCGCAGGATATTCAGCGCCGCCGCCGGAGTGTCCAGCCCGACGCCGTTGCCGATGCGACCGTCGCGGGTCGGGTAGTTGGCCAGCACCAGGGCGATGCGTTTGTCCGCATTCGGCACCCGCGCCAGTTCGACCCAGCGCCGTGCCAGTTCGGCGACGAAATCCATGCGCTCGGGCGCGGCGCGGTAGCACACCACGTCGGACTGGCTGCGCTCGCTGCGCCAGGCCAGATCCTTGAAGCTGATCGGCCGGCTGATGATGCGCCCGTCCAGTTCCGGCAAGGCAATGTGCATGGCCAGGTCCCGCGGGCCCAGGCCTTGCTCGCTGGCCTCCCAGCCGGGCTGGTTGTCCTGGGCGCAGATGGCCTGGATCACTGGGATATTGCGGCGAAACGGGCGCAGATGCGGCGCTTCCGGGCTGGATTGGGCGAAACCGGTGGTATTGAGGATCACCGCCGCGCCGACTTCATCCAGCAAGTCCTCGACCACCGCCAGGCAGCCCGGCTCTTTCAAACTCGCCACCGCCATTGGCAACGGGTTCAGCCCCGCCGCCTGCAGGCGCTGGCAGAACACATCGATAAAGCCGGTATTGGCCGCCTGCAAATGCGAGCGATAGAACAGCACCGCCGCCACCGGCCACTCGGCGCGCCAATCCGCTTGCCAATCGCTCAACCGCGGGCTGGCGTGGCGCGGGTGATAAATCGCCGTGCGCGGCAAGGTGTGCGGCTCGGCCCAGGCATAGTCGCGACCCAGATAAGCACTGGCCAGGCAGCGATAAAAATCCAGCGCATTGCCCAACCCACCCTGGCGCAGGAACTGCCACAAGCGGTCGCGCTGTTCGGCGTTAACCGTGCTCAGGCCGCTGAGTTCCGGGTCCGGGCGATCATCCCCCGGCACCAGGATCAACCTCACGCCGCGCTCGGCCAGCTCCACCAGGCGCTCGACGCCGTAGCGCCAATAACCGATACCGCCGTGCAGTGAAATCAGAATCACCTTGGCGTGGCGCAGCACCTCGTCGACATACAGGTCCACCGAGGCATGGTTCTGCACCTGCATGGGGTTGGCCAGGCGCAGGCTCGGGTAATCGTCGGGCAGCTGCCGGGCCGCTTCGGCCAGCAGCGCCAGGCTGGAATCGCCGCTGCACAGGACCACCAGCTCGGCGGGCGTTTGGCCAAGGTCGGCGATATTGTCGTCCGCGACGAAACCACCGGGCTGAGTCCTGAGCAGGTGCATGGGTTAAACGCTGAGCGCGGCGCGCAGGTGCGCTTCAAGGCCCGCCGCGTCCAGGTCCTGACCGATCAGCACCAGGCGCGTGATGCGCGGTTCGTCGGCTGTCCAGGCGCGATCGAAATGCTTGTCGAAACGCGTACCCACGCCTTGGATCAACAGGCGCATCGGTTTGTTGGGAATGGCGGCAAAGCCTTTGACGCGCAGGATGCCGTGTTGCACCACCAGTTGCGTCAAGGCATCGAGCAGCAGCGCTTCGTCGGCCTGGGGCAGATCGATGGAGATGGAGTCGAACGCGTCGTGATCATGATCGTCTTCACCGTCGTGGTGGTGATCGTGATGGCTGTGACGGGCGTCGATGTGTTCCTCGGAGCCTGCGCCCAGACCGATCAGCACCTCCAAAGGCAGGCGACCGCTGCTGGCTTCGACAATCTTCACCGCCGGCGGCAGTTCTTCGGCGACTTCCAGGCGCACACGGGCCAGGTCATCGGGACTGATCAGGTCACATTTATTGAGGATCACCAGGTCGGCGCTGGCCAGTTGGTCGGCGAACAGTTCGTGCAGCGGCGATTCGTGGTCCAGGTTCGGGTCGAGCTTGCGCTGGGCGTCGACCTGATCCGGGAACGCGGCAAAAGTGCCGGCGGCCACGGCCGGGCTGTCGACCACGGTGATGACCGCATCCACCGTGCAGGCGCTGCGGATTTCCGGCCACTGGAAGGCCTGGACCAAGGGTTTTGGCAGGGCCAGGCCCGAGGTTTCGATCAGGATATGGTCGAGGTCGCCGCGACGGGCAACCAGTTCGCGCATCACCGGGAAGAATTCTTCCTGCACCGTGCAGCACAGGCAGCCGTTGGCCAGCTCGTACACGCGGCCGTTGGCTTCTTCTTCGGTGCAACCGATGGAGCACTGTTTGAGGATCTCGCCGTCGATGCCCAGCTCGCCGAACTCGTTGACGATCACCGCAATGCGACGGCCCTGGGCGTTGTCGAGCATATGGCGCAGCAAGGTCGTTTTGCCCGAGCCGAGAAAGCCGGTAACGATGGTGACGGGGAGTTTGGCCAGTGTTTTCATCGGATGCCCTTGGGGGCGGGCAGACGGGACGATGGCCCTGCGCAGGCGCGCAGCAGCAGATTTCGTCACCGGATCACCCCGCCCGGTTGAATTGAAAATCGGTGCCGAGGCAGGTCTCCTGGCTTGGGGCGTGCAGGTCTTGCGACCGGCGCCGACTGCGCCTTCCCGCCTGATGGCAGTGGCATGGCAGTCAACTGAACCCTTCACAGTTGCGGGGGCAGCCGCGGCTTTGACCGCGTTCCCTTCTTAGCTTCGGCCTGGGCCGAAGAACCTCGAGGGTGCAAGGCTACAGGGGCTGGTCGCATTTGACTACCGTCCGCCACCCATGCTCTCCTACACATCTTGTTTCGGGTGCCCTTCACAGGGTGAAACGGGAAACCGGTGATTCGCCAGGTTGATGCCTGCGTGAAAAGTCCGGTGCTGCCCCCGCAACGGTAAGCGAGCGAAGCGTCACGGCCACTGTGCTTGAGCATGGGAAGGCGACGCTTTAAGGGTTCCTGGCAGAGCCCCCTCGCAAGCCCGGAGACCGGCCCGAAAAAATCAGATAACAAACCCGCGGTGGGCGGGCGCTGTTTAAACCTTGCGAGCCCGGCTCGCGGGGTTTTCATGCGCACGTCTCCACCCCAGACACTTGAAAGGGACGCGCCATGTCGATCATCAGCAGCACCTCGCCCGCCGTCAGCGGCACCACTACCCTGAGCCAACGCCTGACCGCCGCCATCGGTGCGTCGATCCTTGGCGCATGCCTGGTGTATTTCGCCGGTTTCTCGCACATCGAGGCGGTGCACAACGCCGCCCACGATACCCGCCACAGCGCCGCGTTCCCGTGCCACTGAGGCCTGCCGAGATGATCAAGCGTATTGCGCAAACCGCGGGGTTCACCGGCCTGCTGGCCGCCTTGCTGCTGACCCTGCTGCAAAGCTTCTGGGTGGCACCGCTGATTTTGCAGGCTGAGACTTTCGAGCAGGCACCGGCAGCCCATGAACACGCCGCCGGCACCGCCGCGCACACCCACGACGCCGAAGCCTGGGAGCCGGAAGACGGCTGGCAGCGCGTGCTGTCGACCACCGCCGGCAACTTGGTGGTGGCCGTCGGTTTTGCCTTGATGCTGGCCGGTCTCTACACCCTGCGGGCCCCGACGCGCACCGCCCAGGGCCTGCTGTGGGGCCTGGCCGGTTACGCAACCTTCGTGCTGGCGCCGACCCTGGGCCTGCCGCCGGAACTGCCGGGCACCGCAGCGGCTGACCTGGCGCTGCGCCAGACCTGGTGGATCGGCACCGCCGCGTCCACTGCGGTCGGCATCGCCTTGCTGGTGTTCGGTCGCAATGTGCTGCTCAAAGTCCTGGGCGTGGCGATCCTGGCGGTGCCCCATGTGATTGGCGCGCCACAGCCGGCCGTGCATTCGATGCTGGCGCCGCAGGCGCTGGAAGCGCAGTTCAAGATCGCCTCGCAGCTGACCAACATGGTGTTCTGGCTGGCCCTGGGCCTGATCAGCGCGTGGTGGTTCCGTCGCCATGGCGACAGTCATTACGCGGCATGACCCTCGTCGCCGGCCTGGGCTGCCAGCGAGGTTGCGAGGTGCACACTCTGTTGGCGTTGCTGGATGCGGCATTGGTCGAAGCAGGCGTCGAGCGCCGCCAGCTCGCCGCACTGGCGAGTATCGATCTGAAACAGGCCGAACCAGGGCTGCTGGCGTTGGCCGCAGCCTTGAACCTGCCCTTGTTGGACTTTAACGCCCGACATCTGGCGGCGTATGAAGGGCGCCTGAGCCACAAATCTCTTGTGGCTTTTGCCCATACCGGCTGTTACGGCATTGCCGAGAGCGCCGCGCTGGCGGCGGCCGAACAGATCAGCGGCGCCCCTGCCAGGCTGCTGATCACCCGCCGCAAAAATGCCCACGCCACCGTGGCATTGGCCTGCACGGGTTAAAAACCCGATAATCGCCCTCCCCGATCATGAGTAATCTTCATGCTCGCCCGTTTTTTCACAGGAACGCTCCATGACCGTCTACTTTATCGGCGCCGGCCCCGGCGATCCGGAATTGATCACCGTCAAGGGCCAGCGATTGATCCGCAGTTGCCCGGTGATCATCTATGCCGGCTCGCTGGTGCCGGCCGCGGTGCTGGAGGGGCATCAGGCCTCACAGGTGGTCAACAGCGCTGAGCTGCACTTGGAACAGATCGTCGAACTGATCAAGACCGCCCACGCCAAAGGCTTCGATGTGGCGCGGGTACATTCCGGCGACCCCAGCCTGTATGGGGCAATTGGCGAGCAGATTCGCTGCTTGCGTGAGCTGGGCATCCCGTTCCAGATCGTCCCCGGTGTCACCGCCGTTGCCGCTTGCGCGGCCTTGCTGGAAGCCGAACTGACCCTGCCGGATATCGCCCAGAGCGTGATTCTGACGCGCTATGCCGGCAAGACCCGCATGCCTGCCGGCGAGGAGTTCGCCAGCCTGGCGCAACATGGCACCACCATGGCGATTCACCTGGGGGTCAACCATCTGGAAAAGATCGTCGCTGAACTGCTGCCGCATTACGGCGCGGATTGCCCGATCGCCGTGGTGCATCGCGCGACCTGGCCGGATCAGGATTGGGCGGTGGGCACGCTGGCGGATATCACCGAGAAAGTCGCCGCCAAAGGTTTTCGGCGCACGGCGTTGATTGTGGTGGGCCGGGTGCTGGCCAGTGACGGTTTCAGTGAATCTTCGTTGTATCGGGCCGGGCATGCGCACCTTTATCGACCTTGATAAATAACTTTATCAACTGGATATAAGCTTTTGATTTAATTTATTTTTATAGGGGTGTATCAGTGGGCGGCTTGGTTGCTGATCCGGCGCTATCGGGGGCAAGCCCCCTCCCACATGAAGCAACCTCGCAGCGTCCAGTGAACGCGATTAACTGTGGGAGGGGGCTTGCCCCCGATGAGGACCTTGAGTAAACGAATATCGACGCTGACTCGCCAGAATCCCAGGCAAGCCTTCGCACTACCTGATCCAAATTATGAGATATATAGCGTAACCACCTGAATTTAAAACATAAAAAAACGGCGCTCACGGGGCGCCGTTTTTTTTGCAGTGAACACCTTACTCAGTAGTAGGCGTTTTCTTTCTGCGTGTGGTCAGTCACGTCACGTACGCCCTTGAGCTCCGGAATGCGCTCAAGCAAGGTGCGCTCGATGCCTTCCTTCAAGGTCACGTCGGCCTGGCCGCAGCCCTGGCAGCCGCCGCCGAACTTCAACACGGCGATGCCATCCTCGACTACGTCGATCAGGCTGACCTGGCCGCCGTGGCTCGCCAGCCCTGGGTTGATTTCGGTTTGCAGGTAATAGTTGATGCGCTCGTTGACCGGGCTGTCGGCGTTGACGTTCGGCACCTTGGCGTTCGGCGCCTTGATGGTCAGCTGGCCGCCCATACGGTCGGTGGCGTAATCAACCACTGCATCGTCGAGAAACGCTTCGCTGAAGCTATCGATATACGCAGTGAAGCTTTTGAGCCCCAGGGCGGTGTCTTCAGGCTTCTCTTCGCCAGGCTTGCAGTAGGCAATGCAGGTCTCGGCGTATTGGGTGCCGGGCTGGGTGATAAAGACGCGGATGCCGATACCCGGGGTGTTCTGCTTGGACAGCAGGTCGGCCAGATAATCGTGGGCGGCGTCGGTAATGGTTATGGCAGTCATGGAAACTCCTCACAGGCTTGCCGGCAGTTTACGCCAAATCATTACAGAGTTACAAAGTCCTAGTGTTTTTGTCGGAAAAGCCCAACCGCACACGTCAGAGGTTTTGATAACGGTTCATGTCCAGCACGCCCTCTTCCAATGGACTGGTCTCGTGCAGGTAGCGCGACAGGTCGTGGAAGTACTTCCAGAACTGCGGATGGCTGCGGCGCACGCCCCAGCGATCGACAATTTTCTCGAAGCTTTCGGCATCCTGGGCCTGCTCCATGCGGGAGACGAACTCCGGCACCTCCCCGGCGGGGAGATTGAATATGAAGTTCGGGTAGCTGCTCAGCACCCCAGGGTAGACCGTCAGCGTGTCCAGCCCTGGTTGATAGCGATACGCCTCGCCCAACAGGAACGCCACGTTACTGTGCGCACGGTTGCGCAACAGGCTGTAGACCTCACGTTTGCCGCCCGGTGTTTCGACGCGCAGCATCGTGGCTTCGGGCAATTGATTGATCACCTTGAGCCCTGCCGCCGGGCGTGAGGCGAGACGGCTGAGGGCCTGATCGACGTCCTGCAGCGCCGGGTCAATGCCTTCACGCGAGCAATAGGCACCGGTACACCGGTTGATCGGGTCGGGGCTGGCGTTCAAGTCACCGTAGCGGGCGAGCAGTTGTTGGGCGAAATCGCGCTTCGGATCTTTTTTATCCAGGTGCAGGCCGGTGGGTGTGTCGTCGTCGATCGCTTCGTAGTCCAGCCACAGCTTGAGCTTGCCGCTGTTCTGGTACCAATCGTCGAGGTAGTCCTCACGGGCGTCGGCCGGCATCAGACGCAGGAAGTTCTGCTCGGCGCCATTGCGGATCAGGTCGAAGTACAGACGGGTCTGGGCCTGGTGCGATACGTTGCCGAATACATCGAAATTGACTACCAGCTGGTAATAGGTGCGCTCCAGCAGCGGGTAATCGAACAGCCACATTGTCTGCGGCACCTCTCCAATCAGGCCTTTATTGACCGAGGCACTGTCGAAGTGACGAAAGATGCTCAACAACGCATTGTCATTGCCGGCCCACAGGGTCGACCAGCTGGGCGCCGGCAGGTCTGCGTAGCTGTCGCGGCGCAGCGCTTCGTATTGATTGCGCTTGTCGCGGTACTTGAGCCACAGGCTGAGCACACTGCCGACGTCATCGTTCTGCCCCGGCATGGCCAGCAACGGCGTGGCCTGGCCGCGATAACGTGCATCGGTGACGTACAGGTCATGGTCCGGGTCCTGGAACAACGCCCAGAAGTTGTCGCGGATCACGTCCGTGGCGATCTGCCCACGGCATACCGGCCCGCGAATAAACGTGCGCACGAAGTACTCGGCGTTATCCAGCATGAACTGGTAACGCGCCTTGGCCGGGATCGCCTCGAACGTTTCGAACGGGTTGGCGCGGCGACCGGGTCCGTAGCCCGGTAGCGCACTGACTTGCCAGTCGCTGCCGTAAAACAGCGTTTTGATTCGCGCCATTTTGGCTGCGCTGAGTGGGTAAGTGATGTGGGTCTTGTGCACGATCACGCCCTGCACCGGCCAGAGACGGTAGTAGATCCGCGTGCCCGGATCATCGTTGGGGCGACGGGTGTTGATCAGGTCAATCGGCTGGCCGCTGGGGGTACGCGAGCGCACCCATTGGAAAAAGTGCCTCGGCTCGCCACCGTCGAAATACAAATGGGCAATAAACAGGTGCTCGAACAACCAGCGCGCCACCAGGCTCTCGCGAGCGCCTGGGGCGTTAAGCAGGTTTTCCCATTGCAACACCTGCGCGGCTTCGCTGGCGCTTGGCGCCACGCCTTGCTCATCGATGCTGGCCCCGGACGCCAGCCAGCGTTGCAGTGTCTGGTATTGCGCGTCGGTCAGCCCGGTGACCGCCAGCGGCATGCCTTCGTTGGGATGCGCGCCGGCATAGGCGTCGAACTCCCCCGGCAAGGGGCACATGTTTTCGCGATTGAGGCCCAGCACTATGTCGTCCGGCAGTTTGCCGTTGGGCGTCAGCGGACTACGGCGATGACCCAGTTCCAGCATGCGCGCCATCAAGGCAGCCTGGCTGCCCTGGGCATCCAGTACCGAGCTGAACCCCTCGCGTTGCCAGGCGGCTTTACCGAAGGCGTCGTAGAACAGACGCGTCGGTTTGGTTGCCTGGCTGCGTTCGCCATCGTAGACCGGTACTTTGCTCGCACCCCGTGCCGCGCCTTCGCCGCTGCCCAGGTTCAACTGGCAGGCGGAGTCGTAACACGCATGGCAGGCCACGCACTTCTCGGTGAAAATCGGCTGGATATCGCGGGTGTAGGAGATCGCCGGTACGGGACCCTGCGCCTGGACAGTGCTGGCGAGCAAGGCCAGCACGGCCCCGACGAGTAAACGAAGTGACATGGATCGGTCCCGAATCAAGGGGTGCGCAGAAAAATTGGCGGTGATTCTACCGGGCCATGCAGCGGGGCAACATGAACGATATTCATGCAAATCCAGGCATGCTCAAAATCGGCACAGGTTTGCTATGATCCTTACCCTCCGTAATGCCTGACCAGAGTAGTCCCATGTCCGATCGTAGCGCGCGTCTGCAAGCCCTTCACCACGCCCTCAAGGAACGCATCCTGATCCTCGACGGCGGCATGGGCACGATGATTCAGAGCTATAAACTGGAAGAACACGACTACCGGGGCAAACGCTTTGCCGACTGGCCCAGCGACGTCAAGGGCAACAACGACCTGCTGGTGATCACCCGTCCGGACGTGATCGGCGGGATCGAAAAGGCTTATCTGGATGCCGGTGCCGACATCCTCGAAACCAACACCTTCAACGCCACGCGCATTTCCATGGCCGACTACGGCATGGAAGAACTGGCCTATGAACTGAACGTCGAAGGCGCGCGCCTGGCACGCAGGATTGCCGACGCCAAGACCGCCGAAAACCCGGCCAAGCCGCGTTTCGTCGCCGGCGTACTCGGCCCCACCAGCCGCACGTGCTCGCTGTCGCCCGACGTCAATAACCCCGGCTATCGCAACGTGACCTTCGATGAACTGGTGGAAAACTACACCGAGGCCACCAAGGGCCTGATCGAAGGCGGCGCCGACCTGATCCTGATCGAAACCATTTTCGACACCCTCAACGCCAAAGCCGCGATCTTCGCCGTGCAAGGCGTGTTCGAGGAGCTGAACCTTGAGCTGCCGATCATGATCTCCGGCACCATCACCGACGCCTCCGGCCGCACCCTGTCGGGCCAGACGACCGAAGCGTTCTGGAACTCGGTGGCCCATGCCAAGCCGATTTCCGTGGGCCTGAACTGCGCCCTTGGCGCCAGCGAACTGCGCCCGTACCTGGAAGAGCTGTCCAACAAGGCCAATACCCATGTGTCGGCGCACCCCAACGCCGGCCTGCCTAACGAATTCGGCGAATACGACGAGTTGCCCGCACAAACCGCCAAGGTCATCGAAGAATTCGCCCAGAGCGGCTTTCTCAATATCGTCGGCGGTTGCTGCGGCACCACGCCGGGGCATATCGAGGCCATCGCCAAGGCCGTGGCCGGTTACGCGCCGCGCGTGATCCCGGACATTCCCAAGGCCTGCCGCCTGTCCGGGCTGGAGCCGTTCACCATCGACCGCAGCTCGTTGTTCGTCAACGTCGGCGAACGCACCAACATCACCGGTTCCGCCAAGTTTGCCCGGCTGATCCGCGAGGACAACTACACCGAAGCCCTGGAAGTCGCCCTGCAGCAGGTAGAAGCCGGCGCCCAGGTGATCGACATCAACATGGACGAGGGCATGCTCGATTCGAAGAAGGCCATGGTGACCTTCCTCAATCTGATTGCCGGCGAGCCGGACATCTCCCGCGTACCAATCATGATCGACTCCTCCAAGTGGGAGGTGATCGAGGCCGGGCTCAAGTGCATCCAGGGCAAGGGCATCGTCAACTCCATCAGCATGAAGGAAGGCGTCGAGCAGTTCATTCACCACGCCAGGCTGTGCAAACGCTACGGCGCGGCGGTGGTGGTAATGGCGTTCGACGAAGCCGGCCAGGCCGACACCGAAGCGCGCAAGAAAGAAATCTGCAAACGCTCCTACGACATTCTGGTCAATGAAGTGGGTTTTCCGCCGGAGGACATCATCTTCGACCCGAACATCTTCGCGGTCGCCACCGGCATCGAGGAACACAACAACTACGCGGTCGACTTTATTAATGCCTGCGCGTATATCCGCGATGAGCTGCCCTATGCGCTGACATCCGGCGGCGTGTCCAACGTATCGTTCTCGTTCCGTGGCAACAACCCGGTGCGCGAAGCGATTCATTCGGTGTTCCTGCTGCACGCGATCCGTGCGGGGCTGACCATGGGTATCGTCAACGCCGGCCAGTTGGAGATCTACGACCAGATCCCGGCCGAGCTGCGTGATGCCGTGGAAGACGTGGTGCTCAACCGCACGCCGGAGGGCACCGACGCCCTGCTCGCCATCGCCGACAAGTTCAAGGGCGACGGCAGCGTCAAGGAAGCCGAAACCGAAGAGTGGCGCGGCTGGGACGTCAACAAGCGCCTGGAGCATGCGCTGGTCAAGGGCATCACCACCCATATCGTCGAAGACACCGAGGAGTCGCGACAGTCATTCGCGCGCCCGATCGAAGTGATCGAAGGCCCGCTGATGTCGGGGATGAACATCGTTGGCGACCTGTTCGGCGCCGGCAAAATGTTCCTGCCCCAGGTGGTGAAATCCGCCCGCGTGATGAAACAGGCCGTGGCCCACTTGATCCCGTTCATCGAGCTGGAAAAAGGCGACAAGCCGGAAGCCAAAGGCAAGATCCTGATGGCTACGGTGAAGGGAGATGTGCACGATATCGGCAAGAACATCGTGGGCGTGGTGCTGGGGTGCAACGGTTATGACATCGTCGACCTCGGCGTGATGGTACCGGCGGAGAAAATCCTGCAGGTGGCCAAGGAGCAGAAGTGCGACATCATCGGGCTGTCCGGCCTGATCACGCCGTCCCTGGACGAGATGGTGCACGTGGCGCGCGAGATGCAGCGCCAGGACTTCCACCTGCCGCTGATGATTGGTGGCGCCACCACCTCCAAGGCGCATACGGCGGTGAAGATCGAGCCCAAATACAGCAACGACGCGGTGATCTACGTGACCGACGCCTCGCGCGCAGTGGGCGTGGCCACGCAACTGCTGTCCAAGGAATTGAAAGCCGGCTTTGTCGAGAAGACTCGCCAGGACTACATCGAAGTGCGCGAACGCACCTCCAACCGCAGCGCGCGCACCGAGCGCCTGAGCTACGCGGCGGCCATCGCCAAGAAGCCGCAGTTCGACTGGGCCGGCTACACCCCGGTGACGCCGACCTTCACCGGCGCCAAGGTGCTGGACAATATCGACCTGAGGGTGCTGGCCGAATACATCGACTGGACGCCGTTCTTTATTTCCTGGGACCTGGCCGGCAAATTCCCGCGCATTCTCACCGATGAGGTGGTGGGCGAAGCGGCGACCGCGCTGTACGCCGATGCCCAGGCCATGCTCAACAAGCTGATCGACGAAAAACTCATCAGCGCTCGTGCAGTGTTCGGTTTCTGGCCGGCCAACCAGGTCGACGAGGATGACCTGGAAGTCTACGGCGACGATGGCCAGACGCTTGCCAAGCTGCACCACCTGCGCCAGCAGATCATCAAGACCGATGGCAAGCCGAACTTCTCCCTGGCCGACTTCGTCGCGCCCAAGAGCAGTGGCGTCACCGACTACATCGGCGGTTTTATCACCACCGCCGGCATCGGCGCCGAAGAAGTGGCCAAGGCGTACCAGGACGCGGGCGACGACTACAACTCGATCATGGTCAAGGCCCTGGCCGACCGCCTGGCCGAAGCGTGCGCCGAATGGCTGCACCAGCAGGTGCGCAAGGAACATTGGGGTTACGCCAAGGACGAACAGCTGGATAACGAAGCGCTGATCAAGGAGCAGTACAGCGGCATCCGCCCTGCCCCCGGCTACCCGGCGTGCCCGGATCACACCGAGAAGGCGCAACTGTTCCAACTGCTCGACCCCCAGGCCCGCGAAATGCAGGCCGGGCGCAGCGGCGTGTTCCTTACCGAGCACTACGCCATGTTCCCGGCGGCGGCGGTCAGCGGCTGGTACTTCGCCCACCCACAGGCGCAATACTTTGCCGTGGGCAAAATCGACAAGGATCAGGTCACCCGCTACGCCGCGCGCAAAGGCCAGGACCTGGCCGTGACCGAACGCTGGCTGGCGCCGAACCTGGGCTACGACAACTGATCCCTGGGCGTCGCGCCAGCACGTGACGGATTGTCTATGCTGTCCCTCATACACCGAGTGTGGAGGGACCTATGGACGAGCACAAACCGCCGACCTTCTGGCAGATGCTGCACAGCGTGGTGGCCGCCGCCTTCGGCGTGCAAAGCGGCAAGAATCGAGCCCGTGACTTCACCCACGGCAAGCCCAGCCATTTTGTGGTCCTGGGCATCCTGTTTACGCTGGTGTTTGCACTGACCCTGTTCGGCATCGTCAAGCTGGTGCTGCACGTGGCCGGCGTTTAACGCAGCAACGCGTCCACCAGGCTGCCGATCCGCTCGACACCGGCCTGTTACTGATGGCTGACCCAGAAAACGGCGGTGCCCACGACCAGGATAATCAGGAACAGAATGGCCCATGCATCCACGGTACTGTCGGGTTTACGGGCTTTTGTAGGATTGCTCATCGCATCGCCTCTTGTCGGTTTTATAGGTGATCGCACTAAGACTCGATGACATTAAAGTCGATGATTGCCCGCATGACAAATAAGGGTATCGAGAGAATCCTTCGCATTAGACATTTTGGTTATTTGCATATACTCAAACATCACTTTTGCGCATAAACGCAAACTGGTATCGTGCGCCGGCTCCGTTGGGAGTGCGCGGCCGTGCGCGCAGATTTGCCGAGAACAGGACCTATATGTACGTATACGACGAATACGATCAGCGCATCATCGAGGACCGCGTCAAGCAGTTCCGTGATCAGACCCGACGCTATCTGGCAGGTGAACTGAGCGAAGAAGAGTTCCGCCCTCTGCGCCTGCAAAATGGCCTGTATGTTCAGCGCTTTGCGCCGATGCTGCGCGTGGCCGTGCCTTACGGCCAGCTGACGTCGCGCCAGACACGCATGATGGCCAGGATTGCCCGCGACTACGACAAAGGCTATGCCCACATCAGCACCCGTCAGAACGTGCAGTTCAACTGGCCGGCGCTTGAAGATGTGCCGGACATTCTGGCTGAACTGGCCACCGTGCAGATGCACGCGATCCAGACCAGCGGCAACTGCCTGCGCAACGTCACCACCGACCAATTCGCCGGGGTAGCCGCCGATGAGCTGATCGACCCGCGCCCCTGGTGTGAAATCATTCGCCAGTGGACCACCTTTCACCCCGAATTCGCCTACCTGCCGCGCAAGTTCAAGATCGCCGTCAATGGCTCGACCTCGGACCGCGCCGCTATCGAAGTTCACGATATCGGCCTGGAGCCGGTGTACAACGCCGCAGGCGAGCTGGGCTTCCGTGTCCTGGTCGGTGGCGGCCTGGGCCGTACCCCGGTGGTCGGCGCGTTTATCAACGAGTTCCTGCCGTGGCGGGATCTGTTGAGCTACCTCGACGCTATCCTGCGGGTCTACAACCGCTACGGCCGTCGCGACAACAAGTACAAAGCCCGGATCAAGATCCTGGTCAAGGCGCTGACCCCTGAGGTGTTCGCCCAGAAGGTCGAGGCCGAGATGGAACACCTGCGCGGTGGCCAGACCACCCTGACCGACGCCGAAGTGCATCGCGTCGCCAAGCATTTCGTCGACCCCGAGTACAAGGCCCTGAGCAATCAGGACGCCGAACTCGCCGCCCTCGACCAACAACACCCAGGCTTCGCCCGTTGGCGTACGCGCAACACCCTGGCGCACAAGAAGCCGGGGTATGTGGCCGTGACCCTGTCGCTCAAGCCCACCGGCGTCGCCCCGGGCGACATCACCGATAAACAGCTGGACGCGGTTGCCGACCTGGCCGAGCGCTACAGCTTCGGCCAGCTGCGCACGTCCCACGAACAGAACATCATCCTGGCGGACGTGGAGCAGAGCCAGCTGTTCACCCTCTGGGGAGAGCTGCGCGAGAACGGTTTCGCCACGCCGAACATCGGCCTGTTGACCGACATCATCTGCTGCCCGGGCGGCGACTTCTGCTCCCTGGCCAACGCCAAGTCGATCCCGATCGCCGAATCGATCCAGCGCCGTTTCGACGACCTGGACTACCTGTTCGACATCGGTGAGCTGGACCTGAACATCTCCGGGTGCATGAACGCCTGCGGCCACCACCACGTCGGCCATATCGGCATTCTGGGCGTGGACAAAAAAGGCGAAGAATTCTACCAAGTGTCCCTGGGTGGCAGCGCCAGCCGCGATGCGAGCCTGGGCAAGATCCTCGGCCCGTCCTTCGCCCAGGAAGCCATGCCTGACGTGATCGGTAAACTGATCGATGTGTACATCGAACAGCGCACCGAAGATGAGCGCTTCATCGACACCTACCAGCGCATCGGCATCGACCTGTTCAAGGAGCGCGTCTATGCAGCGAATCATTAAGAACAACGAAGTCGTCGACGAAACCTGGCACCTGCTGCCCAAGGACGCGAGCTTCGACGGCATTTCCAACTGCGACGACCTGATCGTGCCGCTGGCGCTGTGGCGCGAACACGGCCATGCCCTCAAGGCCCGCGACGGCGGCCTGGGTGTGTGGCTGGACGCCGATGAAGAAGCCGAAGAAATCGGCGCGGACGTGGAGCACTTCCAGGTCATCGCCCTGAATTTCCCGGCCTTCACCGACGGGCGCAACTACTCCAACGCCCGACTGCTGCGTGATCGCTACGGTTACAAGGGCGAACTGCGGGCGATCGGCGACGTATTGCGCGACCAGTTGTTCTACCTGCACCGCTGCGGCTTCGATGCGTTCGCCTTGCGCGCCGACAAAGACCCGTACGAAGCGCTGGAAAGCCTGAAGGATTTCTCGGTGACCTACCAGGCCGCCACTGACGAGCCGCTTCCGCTGTTCCGTCGCCGCTGAGTGGGCGCACGTGAAAAAGCCCTGGCATGCCAGGGCTTTTTTATCGGTTGAGTTTGATCGACGCCAGCACCTGCTTCTGCCCCATCGAGCACGGCACGCCTTCCGGCTGTGCCCGTACCGCCTCGATCACGCCCAGCAACTGCGCTTTGCTGTGCGCCAAATGCACCTGCATTTCTTCGATCTGCTGCACCTTGCGCTGCAGCGCCTCAATCAACTCCTCGCGCTTGTGCTCCCCCGGCGCCGGCATGAGCGCCTTGAGTTCCTGCAAGGTAAACCCCGCCTGTTGCGCGCTCTGTATCAACTGCAAGGTCTGCAACGCTTCCGGTGCATAGCGCCGATAGCCATTGGCCTGACGCCCCACCTGGCTGATCAGTCCTTCGGCCTCGTAAAAACGAATGCGCGAGGCGGCCAGTCCACTCTGTTTTGCCAGCTCTCCGATATTCATTGCGATACCTGCTTGACATTAAAGTTAACTTTAAGCTTAGCCTGAGGCCTCCCCCGCTCAGGAGTCAACCCATGTCACCGTTCGAACCCTTGCAACTGCCCAATGGCCAGATCATCGCCAACCGCATTGCCAAAGCCGCGATGGAAGAAAACATGGCCGACCTCAACCAAGCGCCCTCCCACGCGCTCAAGCAACTGTACAAGGCCTGGGCTGACGGCGAGCCGGGCCTGTTGCTGACCGGCAACGTAATGATCGACCGCCGCGCCATGACCGGCCCCGGCGGCGTCGCGCTGGAAAACGAAGAGCACCTGGACAGCTTCCGCGAATGGGCCGAGGTGGCACGGGCCAAGGGTGTGCATTTCTGGGTTCAACTCAGCCATCCAGGCCGCCAGACCATGGCCAACCTCGGCCAGCAAGCCCTGGCGCCGTCGGCCATCGCGCTGGACCTGGGCAGTTTCTCAAAGATGTTCGCCACCCCTCGGGCCATGACCGAGGACGATATCCAGGACGTGATCCAACGCTTCGCCACCAGCGCGCGCCTGGCCGAAAAGGCCGGGTTCAGCGGCGTGCAGATCCACGGCGCGCATGGCTACTTGATCAGCCAGTTTCTCTCGCCATTGAGCAACCACCGCACCGACCGCTGGGGCGGCTCCCTGGAAAACCGCGCACGCCTGCTGCTGGAAGTGATCCACGCCGTGCGCGCCAGTGTCAGCCCGTCGTTCTGCGTAGCAGTCAAGCTCAACTCGGCGGACTTCCAGCGCGGCGGCTTCGATGCAGCGGACGCACGCGCCGTGGTCGAGATGCTCAACCCGCTGCCCATCGATCTGCTCGAATTGTCCGGCGGCAGCTATGAAGCACCCGCCATGCAGGGCGACGCGCGGGACGGGCGGACCCTGGCGCGCGAAGCGTACTTTCTGGAATTTGCCAAGGAGCTGGCAAGCATCGCGACCATGCCGTTGATGGTGACCGGCGGTATTCGTCGCCTGCCCATCGTGCAGCAAGTGCTGGACAGCGGCATCGCCATGGCCGGCATCGCCACCGCGCTGACCCTGGAACCGCAATTGCTCAAGCATTGGCGCGAAGGCCGCGACCCCAACCCGCAACTCAAACCGATCCAATGGCGGCGCAAGCCGCTTGCCGCCCTCGCCACCCTGGCCGTGGTACGCGACCAGATGCGCCGCCTGAGCCGTGGTCGCCTGCCTAGGCCCAAGGTTGCACCGTGCATGGCGCTGGTGCGCGATCAGTGGTTTATCGCTCGGCGTACCCGCCAGTACCGCGCCAGCATGACGCAATCTTCACATTAAAGGCGGAGCATTCGCCGTGATCGAACTGTCCCCTATTGATCAGCAGCTTTTAACCTCACTGACGATTGGAGTTCTTCATGGCGAAAATCAACCTGGCCCAGCAATTGGCGAGCACCCTGGAACAGGCGGGCATCAAGCGCATCTGGGGTTTGACCGGTGACAGCCTCAACGGGCTGACCGACGCGCTGCGCAGCATGGACAGCATTGAGTGGATGCATGTGCGCCACGAAGAAGTGGCCGCCTTCGCCGCCGGTGCCGAAGCGGCCGCCACCGGTGAGCTGACCGTGTGCGCCGGCAGTTGCGGGCCGGGCAACCTGCACTTGATCAATGGCTTGTTCGACTGCCATCGCAACCATGTGCCGGTACTGGCGATTGCCGCGCAGATTCCGTCGTCCGAGATCGGCCTGAATTACTTCCAGGAAACCCATCCCCAGGAGTTGTTCAAGGAATGCAGCCACTTTATCGAACTGGTCAGCAACCCTGCGCAAATGCCCCAGGTGCTGCACCGCGCCATGCGCTCGGCGATTCTCAATCGCGGCGTGGCCGTGGTGGTGATTCCGGGTGATGTGTCGCTGCTGGAAGTCGAAGACAAGCTTAAACCCTGGCCCGCCCTGCACGCGCCGCGCACCTTACCGGCGGAGCAGGACCTGCAACGCTTGGTCGAGATCCTGCAAAGCAGCCAGAAAGTCACCCTGCTGTGCGGCAGCGGCTGCGCCGGTGCCCATGACCAAGTTGTCGCCCTGGCCGACACTCTCGGCGCGCCGGTGGTGCACGCGTTGCGCGGCAAAGAGCATGTGGAGTGGGACAATCCGTTCGACGTGGGCATGACCGGCCTGATCGGCTTCAGCTCCGGTTACCACGCCATGCTCGACTGCGACACGCTGATCATGCTCGGCACCGACTTCCCGTATCGCCAGTTCTACCCCACCGACGCCACAATCATCCAGATCGACCGCGACCCCCAGGCACTCGGCCGACGCGCCACCCTTGACCTGGGCATCGCCGCCGACGTCAGTGAAACCCTGGACGCTCTGCTGCCGCGCCTGACCCGCAAGACCGACCGCAGCTTTCTCGATACGTCGCTCAAGCACTATGAAAAAGCCCGCCAGGGCCTGGACGACCTCGCGCAGCCGTCGAAAGCCAATCGGCCGATTCACCCGCAGTACGTCGCACGCCTGCTCAGCGAGCTGGCGGACGAGGATGCGATCTTCACCGCCGATGTCGGTTCGCCCACCGTGTGGGCCGCGCGCTACTTGAAGATGAATGGCAAGCGCCGCCTGATCGGCTCGTTCAACCATGGCTCTATGGCCAATGCGATGCCGCAGGCGATCGGCGCACAGGCAGCGTTCCCTGGGCGCCAGGTGATCTCGATGTCCGGCGACGGTGGCTTTGCCATGCTGATGGGGGATTTCATCTCACTGGCGCAATTGAACCTGCCGGTCAAAGTCATCGTGTTCGATAACGCGTCGCTGGGGTTTGTCGCCATGGAGATGAAGGCGGCCGGTTACCTGGAGGCCGGCACCGAACTGAAAAACCCGGATTTCGCCGCCATGTCCAATGCCATGGGCATTCTCGGCATTCGCGTGGAGCAATCCGAAGACCTGGAGCCGGCCTTGCGCCGCGCCCTGGCCCATGATGGCCCGGTGCTGGTGGATGTGGTCACCGCGACCCAGGAACTGGTGATGCCGCCAAGCATCAAGCTGGAGCAGGCCAAAGGGTTCAGCCTGTACATGCTCAAGGCGGTGATGAGTGGCCGTGGCGATGAGGTGATCGAGCTGGCGAGGACTAACTGGTTGCGCTGAGCCAATACTGTGGGAGAGGGCTTGCCCCTCCCACATTGGATAACGAGTACCGATTCAGGCGCTCTGTTTTTCCACCCATTTGGCGTAGGCATCAATGAATGCCTGCAAAAACGGCCTAGTTTTCTCCGACACCTTCCCCGCCTCATCGAACACACTGCCCGCGCCGCCCAGATAGGCTTCCGGCTGCTGCATGCACCATACATCGAGGAATACCAGGGACTGGCGCAGGTGGTGGTTGGCGCCGAAGCCGCCAATCGCACCCGGCGACACGCTGATGATCGCCCCCGGCTTGGCGCTCCAGGCACTTTTGCCATAAGGGCGCGAGCCAACGTCAATCGCGTTTTTCAATGGGGCCGGTACGGAACGGTTGTATTCCGGGGTCACGAAGAGCACCGCGTCGGACGAACTCACCTGCTGACGGAAAGTGCTGTAGGCTGCCGGCGGTGATGCACCGTCGATGTCCTCGTTGTAGAGCGGCAGATCGCCGATTTCCACGATGTTCAACTTCAGGTTGGCGGGGGCCAGGTCGGCCAGTGCCAGCGCGACTTTGCGGTTGATGGAGTCTTTTCTCAAGCTGCCCACCAGGACGGCGATCGTGTAGACCTTGCTCATTGAAGTTTCCCGACGTTGGACTAAGGAAGTTGTAGTTATAAAGTCTTCGCCGCCTGTTCACCAGCAGCATCTGAAGTTGCCCACGGGTTTGCCTTGCGCCTTCCCGCGTAGGAAACGTCTCAAAACGCCCTACGAATAGTATTTTTTTTCGGTAGGCAAACTACCCCGCTCAATGACGGTCTACACAACCGAAAATCGAGTGTTTATCTCCAGAGGTTCTAAACAGATGGCAGCAGTACTTGTCGGACAATTCCATGCCAGAGACGCAGAAGGACGCGTGTATTCGGTGCATGAATTCCAGGAATCCACCCCGGCGCACGGCGACCTGGCTGGCTCGGCCCCTACCACCACCTACAAGCTGGCCATTGGCGATCGTGTAGAAAAACTGGAAGGCGATGAATTCAAACTGATCCAGTCGGGAACGATTCTGGTCCGCGAGTCGCAGTCCACGCCCGCCTCCTGATATCTCGCCCGTTTCTGCCTGCTCAGTCCCGGCCATTGATGGCGTTGACTGGGCTGGGCGATCAGGGCCGGCGAATCTCCGTCACTTCGGCGCCCGCCTCCCCTTCGACCTGCTTAAGGGTCACCATCAGCCGCCCTCGCTCCCCTTCGACCGTGTACGTGGAACGCTTGTAGCCCGGCGCGCCATTGGCCGGATACGCCTGTATCTGCCGCACCAAGGCAATGCCCAGCACCGCACCCACCTGTTCGCCCACCTGCTCCTGGTCCCGAATGAAGGTTTCAAGGGCGAGGTTTTCCGGCAGGGATTCGTCGTGGGTATTGAAGAGATAGGCAGCTACGCACCCCACGGTCACCAACACCAGGAGTTGCTTGGCCGTTATCCCGAAAAAGCGCGAGGGAATTGGCATGTGAGACCCGACCTGTTTTTGTTGTAAGTGCCGTGGGCGGCTTTGGTCATCGATGTTCAGACGCGCCATTCTAGTGGGGCCATGGCCGAACGCCATAGGTGTGAGCGACCCGCGCAGTCTTTTTTGCGCATCGAGGTCGGTGCCATTGAAACCCCATCGCGCTGCACATAGACTCCGGCGATGCGTTTACGTCATATCGAAGTGATTCAGGCCATTTTGCAGACCGGACACCTCGGCACGGCCGCCGAGTGGTTGCAACTTCCCGTGGGCGACGTGGACGCGACGCTCAAGGATGCCGAGCAGCAACTGGGCTTCATGCTGTTCGCCAGTGTGCGCGGGCGTCTGCAGGCCACGCGCGAAACCCTGGAGCTGCAGGCGCAGATCGCGCCTGTCTACGAAGCACTCGAACCGCTGCAACGCCTGGTCGGCCGCCTCAAACATCACCATGCCCCGACACTGCGCGCGCTGTGCACCCCGCCTCTGGCCAACCACCTGCTGCCGCAGAGCATCGCCCTGCTGCGCCGTCGCTTTCAAGACACGCCGTGCAACCTGTCAAGCCAGCCGACCCGCGACATTGTCAGAAGCCTGCTGTTGCACGAAGCCGACGTAGGCCTGAGCCTGCACGACCCGGAACACCCGCAGATTCTCAGTACCGTGCTGGCCCAAGGCAAGCTGCAGCTGCTGGCGCCCCATGGCTGGCTCAAGCCGAAGCAGAAATACATCGCCCTGCAAGACCTGGCCGGCCAGTCCATGATCGGGTTGGAGGGTCATGACCCGCTGAGCCGCCTGCTGGATGCCAAGCTGCAGGCGTTACGCCCGTTACCGGTGGTGCAGACACGGGTGCAGACCTACCAGATGATGCGCAGCATGGTCGAGGCGGGAGAAGGGCTGGCGATTGTCGACCCGTTCACCGCCCTTGGCGTGCGCGAGTCCGGCCTGGACGCGTGCCCGGTGTCGCCGCCGATGCCCGTCATCCTTTACTCGCTGACCCTGAAAGACGCCGCACCCTCGCCGGCATTGAACGCTTTGCTGGAAATCATCACCCACAAAGCCCAGGCACTGCTGAGCGGTACGCCCGCAGCGTAATCCCCCGCCCGCCACCGCTGTTTTCGACACACCCCCTGACAGTCAGGCGGGAACCTGATCCCCGGCTTTTCGCACACAGTCGTTGACCTCGCCGCGCTTGCTTGCAGGCGACATTCGACTACCCAGGGACGGTTTCTCATGAACGCCATTCAACCTGCCACCCCCCCTCTTTCTCAATTGGCCCTGCCCCACCCTGAGCATCGTCCAGGCCCCCGTCCGCAAGCGCTCGGGAGTGCGACGGACACGTCGCCTGCTGACGAACTGGACAATCCGGCCGCGCTGAAAAAAGCCTTTGCCGAACGCTGCAACTGGCAGGCACTGGCGACGGTGCTGCGCGGGCTGTTGAAGGAAGCCGTCGACACCGGCCAGGGAGATCGACACCGCGATGTCGAGCAGTTGCTGAGCGGCCGTACCCTGTCGGTGTGTGAAGACTCGGATTACTACCAACAACACCCTCTGCCCCCCCGCCCGCAGCGTCGTCGACCTTCGCACCTACCTCAACGGCAGCGGTTTACCCGTCCCGACCCGCATGGACGACCTGCTCGCGCTGTATCAGCTCGCGACCCGACACGCGCAGACCCATCCCCTGGGCAACTTCAGCGGCGCGCTGTCATGGCCGTTGCCCCTGAACACGCACGATCGGCAAACCATCATCGACCTGCTCGATGAACCCGGCTCAACCCTGCCCGGATTGCCATTGGCCGCGCGCAATAAAGGGGTGCTGGGTTATCTGCTGGCAGACAGCGACCTGGCGAACATTGACTTGAAAAAAACCAGCAACGCAACCGAGGCGCTGCTGGGCTCGGCGAGGGCGCAGGCGCTGGGCAAGGTCATTCAATCCAGGTTGGGTGGCATTGCGACGCCTGCCAGCGTCAACGATTACCTGCTGGCGGCCATCCAACTGAGCCTGGACCCCGAATCCCTCGGCACCCCGGCGCGCAACAGCGTCGCCGGTTTTGACCTTGGGCAACGCCAGCATTGGGGCAAACCCGCCGTCGAGGTGATCGAACGCTTGAGCCGGCACCTGGTGGTGCACGGGCGCACGACGGCGGCAGCGGCCGACCTGGCGGCCCGCGTATTGCTGGCCCGCGTCGCCCCACAGCACCTGGTCAAGGACATCCCGCCGAGCGTGACTTACGGCAGTATCCCCTGGACCCAACTGACAATCGCGGCGGCCAGGCTGGAAGCTCAGTCGCCAGGGCGCGTGCTCACGATGAGTTACAGCGAAGTGCTGGCCGCCGCCGAGTCCGTCGATGTCGATGCGGCGCTCATCCAACGCATTCAACGCGACGCGCTGAATGATTGGGCGGCGGTCAACGGCCTGTTGAATACCGACCCGCCGCCCACGGACGCGCAAATCCGACAACGCTTTATCACCAGGCAGGAGCACCTGCAGGCCACGGCCACCGCCCTTGCAACGCCTGTTCCAGAGCGCGAAGCGATGGCGCTGGAGCTGCTCAGGGCGCAGTTTCCCGGGGTCGCCGACAGCGTTTTCAAGGCCCAAAGCCTCGTCAAGGCCAGCTTGCGCGAAGGCCGGCCCGCTCGCTTCCCCGGCGAGCACTCGATGCTGGACATCGTGATGCAGGGCGACACGGTCGTGCACGACAAGGCAGAACACTGGGTCACCAACGACCCGCGGATTCCCATCCAGGCGTTCTGCGACAAGTCCGCCAGCGGCAAGCTGACCGTAGCCGATGCGTTCACCGAGGGTTACAGGCAGGCCATCGCCACCCTGGAACAAGGCCACGCGGACCTGACCCGATACCTGATCTCGACACTGCCGCCGCAGGATCGACAAAACCTCGAGTACGGCGCACTCGAGTTCTTTCATACCCACGAATACAAGATAGGCCTGGACTTCTCGACCAAGACCCTGAGCAAACGAGGGCATACCCTCGATGTAAAAACCACGCGCAATGGCCAGGTCAATGTGTATCGCATTGACACGCGCGCCGGCACGATTACCCAACATAATTACCTGGCGACAAGGTACTCGCCGCCCTACGCCGGGCTGGAAACCAGACACGCCAGCACTTTGTATAAAACCGTGGCCTTCAAGCCGTTCGAGGATGAACACACCGAACACGCCAGAGAGGCGATCGCCGCTTCGGACACGCCACAGGTATTTGACTCGGCGCGCACCGACTACATCGCCAAGGTGTTCGCACGTTCCCTGGACCTGCATAACGACGACCTGCTCCACCATGCCAGAGGCATGAACTCCTACGACCTGAGCGCCGCCGGCGATGACGCCGTCGGCGAATTCCTACTTAACCTGATCCCACTCAGGTCGGCCACGGTCAATTTCATGCACGGCCATGTTGCCGATGGCCTGCTTGACCTTGGCCTGGATGCGATCGGCCTGGTCACCCTGGGAATCGGCAAGGCCGGCCAAGCGGGCAAGGCGTTTGCCAAAGGTGTGACAAGCGTGGCCGGCGCGACAAAAGCGGCGCGCTTCCTGGGCACGGTCGCGGCCGAGGCGCTCAACCCGTTGAGTGGCACGGGCGACCTGCTCAGGCGCACGGGGGCGCTGGTGCGCAGCGGCGCCAGCGTCGGACAGCAGGCTATCCATGCACTCAGGGGTGCCAGCGGCAGCTACGACATGCTCAAGGCGGCCGGCACGCAGCATGGCCTGGCGGCCGTAGGCAGCTACCGGGCGGGCGATCTGCACCTGGAAGGCGCAGCGGTGTTCCGCAAGGGTCATTGGCATGCCTACGACGTGGTCAAGGGGTTGCCCTATGGCGCGCCGCTGGAGCGCTTTCAACCCGCTGTCGCGGCGACCGGCGCAGACGTCAGAGTCCTTCAACCGCCGTCACTGTTGGACTACAAGGTCAGGGTCGAACCCGCGGGGCTGCGGGTCAAGGGCCTGCAGGCCAACGTCTACGCCGGCCCCGGCAATAAAGAGTACGTAAAAATCGACGGCAGGCTCTATCAATCCAGGCTCGAGGACGGCCAGCGCGTGATCCTGCATCCCACCGCAGGCAGCGCCTCGATTGCCGTCCGGGATTTGGGCGGCGCGGGCTGGGAACCCTCGGTCACCGCCCAGCGTCTACTCGGCGGGCAGCCGGACACGTTGCCCAAATGGAAGCTTGACCAGAACACCTACATCGTCCCGATAGACGACATAAAAATACGCACCAATTCTGCCAATCCGTACACCCTCAACTACAACGGCATCAATCATATCGTCAGCTTCGACGGCCAGGTCGGCGCGTGGCGCGGAGGCGTCGATACGGACGGCAAAACACCCTTGTATTTCTGGCGAAGCGCAAAGAACAAGTGGCAACTGGGAACGCTCGCCAAAATGAAACAGGCCAGGCAGCTGGATGCCCACAGTTTCAGGTTTATCGACGCGCCGTCGCCGGCGGTATTGGAGGCGCCGAAAAACGTCAGAGCCATTCCCCGACAGATCCACTATTTCTGGGCCGGTGGCGATATACCTGCGGCAATGGTGAGCAACATGGCCAAAAACGCCGAGAAGATGCCTGGCTTCACCAGCCTTGTGCACGTCGATGCCGACACCCCGGCGCAGTTTCAGGCGATCAAGCGCCGGTTGGCTGCGGATGCGCCGGGGCTCACCGTGGTAAACCTGCAGGAAGAAGGCTTTTTTCAATCTCTGCAAAACACCGACATGTATGCGTATTTCCGTCGCGGCCAAGGCAAGAACCTCGCCGCCGCGTCCGACGTAGCGCGCTATCCGATAATGAATACCTACGGTGGAATCTACCTGGACACCGATGACCTGATCCAGGGTGCGGTGGGCCTACCGGGCCTGACTGCCGGAGACTCGGACGTGATGGTCAGCCGGCCGGTGACCCATAAGCTGAGCCACTACCGACCGTTCTTCAATACCAGCAACTTCGCCACCCAAGCGGACAACCCGGTCATCGCTGAAATGATCGCCGAGATGAATCGCCGCTTTACCCTGAACAAAACCTACTTCGAGACCAGCCGCCCGACCACCACCCGGAACGCCAGCGGTACCGTCGACTACACCCCGGAGTTTCTGGCGTATGAAGGCAGGATTTTTGAAACTGTCGGCCCCACGCTGTTTGACGACGTACTGAAGTCCCGACGTCCCGACATTTATGACATTGGTTTCGATGGCGTGAACAAGGAGACCCAGCAGATCAATGGCCGGCTTCAACCGGGCAAGGTGTTCGACCTGGAAAACCACATCCTTGAGTACTACGCGAGCAAAGGCATCAGCGCGCCTGAAGGGCTTCAACAGCGCATACAAGCGGCCAGGCAACACTACCTGACGTTCCGTGAGCAGCTGCAGATCAAGGTCGGTGGAGCGCATTCATGGATCGATTCGTGACTGCTCCGGGGCTTGAAGACGGGAGCGGGCTCAGCTCGCGTCCCGTTCGGTCTTGAACAACCGGTACCAGAAAATCGCCACTTCGCGGGTCTGCGGATCGATGCCGCGATAGCGCAGGTGGTCGATTCCACCCATGACATAACCGCAGCGTTCATACAGGCGGCAGGCGCCGAGGTTGTTGTTCTGGGTTTCGAGCATCATGCCCGGCAGGCTTTTCTTGCGGCTCCAGAACTGCGCGACATCCAGCAGCGCCTTGGCCACCCCGTGTCGACGCGCATGCAAGGCCACCGCCAGCTCGTCGACATGGGCAAAGCCGTTCCAATTGGTGCTCACTACAATGTGCCCTACCGGCTCGTCGTCCAGATAGGCCATGAAAATTGCACTGTCGGGAGCATCGCGGAAACTGGCGAACTCTTCCGGGTCGATGCCGTAGCACTTGCGATACGGCAGGATGCGCTCCACCGACCATTGGTCCACGCGTTTGCCCATCTCCGGTATGCCGTAGGCGCTGACCTCGAAACTGAAGTCATTGCCCCACACATACGCATCAAAACCTGCGTCGGCGACCCGCACACTGAGCCCTGGGTACTTCGGGTTCATTACAGCTTGCATAACCATCCTTAACCCTTGATGCAATCGACGGTGTAACAACGACCACTGCCGTCGTCTTCGTGTTGTAACCCGTGAACATCCGCGACAAAACCTGGGAAGCTGCTATCGAATGTTCGAGCAAAAGCCAGGTAGTCGATGATAGAACGCGTCGACTCGGTGAAACGCTCGCCCGGCATGATCAACGGAATGCCCGGCGGATAAGGCACCAGCATCACGGCTGCAACGCGCCCTGGCAAGGCATCGATGGAAACGGCCTCGACTTCGCCCCGTACCAATTGGTCGTAGGCGTCGGCCGGTTTCATGGCGATTTCCGGCAACACCGTGTACATGCGCTTGAGGTGCCTGGCCGTGGCGTTGCTGCGGTAGCAACTGTGCAGTTGATTGCAGAGGTCGCGCAACCCCAGGCCCTGATAACGCACCGGCCCCTGGGCAAATACCGAGGGCAGGCAACTGGCCAGGCTGACATTGGCGTCGTAGTTGCGCTTGAACTCCAAAAGCTCGGTGAGCAAGGTACTCCATTTGCCTTTGGTGATGCCCATGGAAAACAGCACAAGAAAGGAATACAGCCCGGTCTTCTCCACCACCAGCCCACGCTCCCAAAGGAACTTGCTGACCACCGCGGCGGGAATCCCGCAGTCGCTCAACGCGCCGCCGGCCGAGAGGCCGGGCATGACCAGGGTGACTTTGATCGGGTCAAGCAGTACGTAGTCTTCGGCCACGTCGCCAAACCCATGCCAGTCATCCTGCGGGTGCAGCAGCCAATCCGCCGTGGCAACACGGTCGATGCCGGCCACCGACGGCGGCTGCCAGATGGAAAACCACCAGTCTTCTGCAGGCAGATGCTGGCGCAGGTTGGCCAGGGCGCGACGAAAGCTCAGGGCTTCGTCGAACATTTCCTGCAGCAGCGAGCGACCGGCAGGGCCTTCCATCATGGCCGAGGCGACGTCCAGCGAGGCGATAATGCTGTATTGCGGCGAGGTGGAGATATGCATCATGAACGCTTCATTGAAACGGTCACGGTCCAGTTGCCGGGCACCACCGTCCTGCACGTGGATCATCGATGCCTGGCTGAACGCCGCCAGCAGCTTGTGGGTTGAATGGGTACTGAACACCAGGGGGCTGTCCTTGGTGCGAGAGGTGCCCATGCCATAACGCCCGGCGAAAAACTCGTGAAACGCCGCATAGGCGTACCAGGCTTCGTCAAAATGCAGCACCTCGACGCTGCTGCCCAGTTGTTGTTTGATCAGCTCAGCGTTGTAGCACAGGCCGTCGTAGGTGGAATTGGTGACCACCGCCAGCTTCACCTTGGCGGGCCTGCCACGGGTCAACGGGCTGGCATCGATCTTGGCGCGGATCGACTCGGGGCTGAACTCGCTGAGTGGAATCGGGCCGATGATCCCCAGCTCATTGCGTTCCGGGCACAGGTACAACGGGATGGCGCCGGTCATGATGATCGAATGCAACACTGACTTGTGGCAGTTGCGATCCACCAGGACCAGGTCATCGCGACCGACCATGGAATGCCAGACGATCTTGTTGGCGGTGGAGGTGCCGTTGATCACAAAAAAGGTATGGTCGGCGCCAAAATTGCGCGCGGCGCGGGCCTCGGCTTCGGCCAGCGGGCCGGTATGGTCGAGCAGCGAGCCCAGTTCGGGTACCGAGACCGACAGGTCCGAGCGCAGGGTGTTTTCCCCGAAAAATTGATGGAACGCTTGCCCGACCGGGCTTTTACGATAAGCCACGCCGCCGCCATGACCAGGGGTGTGCCAGGAATAGTTGGAATCGGCGGTGTGTTGTACCAGGGCCTTGAAGAACGGCGGCAACAGGCCATCCAGGTACGTGCGCGCCGCGCGGGCCACCTGGCGGGCCAGGAACGGCACGGTGTCTTCGAACAGGTAAAGAATGCCGCGCAGTTGGTTGAGTTCGCTCATGGCATCGGCCGGGGCGTTCTCCAGGGTGACCTGCTCGCCCAGGGCGAAGATCGGCAGGTTCGGCGCGCGCAGCCGTGCCAGGCGGATCAGTTCCACCATATTTTGCAGCAGGTGAGTGTTTTCTCCGGCACCCTCGGCGGCGATCAGCATGCACGCCAGGCCGTGATGGGTAGACGCCACCAGCCGGCCTTCGGCGTAGTCCACGGCGGAGAAAATACTGAAGCCCTCCTGTTCCAACTCCTGGGCGATTCCCCTGACCCGGTCACCGGCAACGGTGTCGGCCTTGATGTCGCGGTGCACGATAAGGATGGGGAACTTCAGGTCTTTGTACATGAGGGCTTGTAGTCCTGAGGGCTATGCACTCAAGGGTAGAAGCTGGGAGCGGATGTGGCGAATGAAGATTTTGGCGGCCAGGGCGATCAACAGTGGAAGGGAGCGAGCCCCTCCCGCATTACTGTTGGGTCAGCTGGGTCCACAACGCGGGCGCACCCGCCGACTTGGCAATCGCTTCCAGCCGTGCCGCATGCTCGGCCAGGTCCTGCTCGCTGGCGCGGATAATGGTCGTGGGTCTGCGGTCGGCCGGCAGGCGGCGGATTTCCGAAGCGCGATTGCCCGAGCCTTCGGCCGAGCCGGCGCCATCGGACGCATTACCGGCCAGGGACAGGCTGGTTTGCCCGCCGGTCATGGTCAGGTAAACGTCGGCGAGAATCTCGGAGTCAAGCAAGGCGCCGTGGAGTTCACGGCCGGAGTTGTCGACGCCATAGCGTTTGCACAAGGCATCGAGGCTGTTGCGCTGGCCCGGGTGACGCTCGCGCGCCATCATCAGGGTGTCGAGGATCGAGCAGTGCCTGGAGATATCAGCGCGGTCGGTCTGCCCCATCAGGGCGAATTCGTTGTTGATGAAGCCGACGTCGAACGCCGCGTTGTGGATGATCAGTTGGGCGCCGTTGATGAACTCGAAGAACTCATCGGCCACTTCGGCGAAACGCGGCTTGCCCTTGAGAAATTCGTCGGTAATACCGTGAACGGCAATCGCGCCTTCATCACTGTCACGGTCCGGTTGCAGGTACACGTGGAAGTGACGGCCGGTGAGGCGTCGACCCATGAGTTCGACGCAGCCGATTTCAATGATCCGGTGACCATCGGTCACCGGCATGCCGGTGGTTTCGGTATCGAGTACAACGGATCGGATGGCCATCAGGGTTCAGCTCTCAACGGTGTGGTGTAGTTCAAAGCGCGCGATCTTAACACGTCGCCCGGCATCAGCCCTGCTTGTAGCCGCGCACTTCGTCGACGCCACGGTTGGCCAATTGATCGGCGCGTTCGTTGCCAGGGTGGCCGATGTGACCGCGCACCCACTTCCAAGTGATGTCATGGCGATTGCATTGCTCATCGAGCAATTGCCACAGGTCGGCGTTTTTAACCGGTTCCTTGGCCGCCGTTTTCCAGCCGCGCTTCTTCCAGTTGACCATCCACTCGTTGATGCCCTTCATCACGTATTGAGAGTCGGTCACCAGCAGTACGTTGCAACGGCGCTTGAGCTCTTCCAGGCCGCGTATTGCGCCCATCAGCTCCATGCGATTGTTGGTGGTGTTGGCTTCGCCGCCCCACAATTCCTTCTCGACGCCCTTGCACACCAGCAAGGCGCCCCAGCCGCCAGGGCCCGGGTTGCCTTTGCAGGCGCCATCGGTGAAGAGTTCTACGCTATCGGTCATCGGTTGCTCGGTCTGAAATCAAAAGAAGTTTTACGCTTGGCTTTGCTTGCGGTTGACCTTGGCCATCGGCATCGGCACCAGCTTGCCGATGGGTTCGCGGCGCGCCTGGCGTACCGGTCGCAACCCGACGGCGATCTTGCGCGCCACCAATAGATAGAAGCCGCCGCCCGACAGTTGCCAGGCACCCGCCCTGCGCTCCCAACCCGCCAGGCGCGTCTGCCACTTGGCCGAGGCAAGCGGCGGACGATAGCACCCGAAGCGGCGTTTCTCCAGCGCAAAGCCCAGCAGGTTCAGCCAGTCCCCCACTCGCGACGGCGCGATGCAGCGCGCCTGGCGCAGGCCGTCGTGGGCGAATACATGGCGCAGGCCCCAACTGCTCCAGGGGTTGATCCCGACAATCAGCAAATGGCCACCCGGGCGCACGCTGCTGGCCGCTTCACGCAGCAGACCATGGGGCGACAGGCAGAAATCCAGGCCGTGCTGCAGCACCACCACATCGGCAGCGTGCTCGCTCAACGGCCACGCCTGCTCCTCGCACACGATCTCCACCCCGGGCAACGGTGCGCCCAGGCGCACATTGCGCTGCACTTGCGGCGCGGCGGGCGGCGTCTGGGCCGACGGCCCGTAATGCACCAGGTAACCACCGAAGAACCGGCCCAGCTCGTCTTCGAGCATGCGCCGCTCTTCGTCCAGCAGAAATTGCCCGATCGGCCCGGACAACCATTCGCGGGCCGCACCGATCAAGGCCAGCCACTCGGGATCGGCCTGGGCGAACGCTTTATCAGTCATTGCATTCTCCAACTCGCCTGGACGTTCTAAGATGCACCAATGTGTTCAGCTTGGCGAATCGAAGAATGATACAGATCAGTGCCCTGCCCGCCTTCACCGATAACTACATCTGGTTGTTACAAGACCCGGATACCCAGCGTTGCGCCGTGGTCGATCCCGGCGACGCCGCGCCGGTGCTGGCCTGGCTCAGGCAAAACCCGGAATGGAGCCTCAGCGACATTCTCATCACGCATCATCACCACGACCATGTCGGCGGTGTCGAGCAGTTGAAAAGTGCAACGAACGCCAAGGTCTACGGGCCGGCGGACGAAACCATCCCAGGCCGGGACGTCGCCCTCAAGGACAATACCCGCATCACCGCGCTGGGCCTGGATTTCGATGTATACACCGTACCCGGCCACACGCTCGGCCATATCGCCTACTACCATCGGGGTATGCTGTTCTGCGGCGATACCCTGTTTGCCGCCGGCTGCGGCCGACTGTTCGAAGGCACGCCCGAGCAGATGCACGCCTCGCTGCAACGCCTGGCCGCCCTGCCCGATGACACGCAGGTGTATTGCACCCACGAATACACCCAAAGCAATCTCACATTCGCCCAGGCGGTAGAGCCGCACAACGCCGACATTGCCGAACGGGTGGAAGAGGTCCGACAACGGCGCGCCCGCGGCGAGATGACGCTGCCGTCCAACCTGGCCCTGGAAAAGCGCACCAATCCGTTTCTGCGCACCGCTGAAACATCCGTTAAACAAAAAGCGGACGAACGGAACGGACGCGACAACCGCTCTGGGGCCGAGGTATTTGCCAGCCTGAGGGCATGGAAAGATAAGTCCTAAGTCGATGCAATCTGATACGCAATTTCTGAATGGTTGACCGCAACCCAAGTGCTTTCTAGAATCGCCCGACATTTTTGCCCGGAACTTACTTCCAGCCAATGTCGTCATCTATTCGTAAATCCAACCATTCAGACGCATTGACCCGCCTGGCTCAAGCTGTGGCGGTGGCTGTGTCCGCCACATTGGCGGGCTGCCAATCGACGAATTACGCCGCACAATCCACCGTGCAACCCAAACCCAACCTTGCCGCCAAGATCAAGCAAAAGCCGATCTGGCTCTCCGAGAAACCCAGCCCCGAAGTGCCCCAGGACGTGTGGGAACGCATGCGCCGGGGCTTTCAATTGCAGGAAGGCCTGGGCGTCAACCCGCGCATCGAGCAACAGCGCCTGTGGTTCGCCAGCAACCCCTCCTTTCTCGAAAACGCCGGCGAACGCGGCAGCCTCTACATTCATTACATCGTCGAACGTCTTGAAGAACGCAACATGCCGCTGGAGCTGGCGCTGCTGCCGGTGATCGAAAGTGCCTACAACCCGATGGCCTACTCGCGCAGCGATGCGGTCGGCCTGTGGCAGTTCATCCCCTCCACCGGGCGCTACTTCAACCTGCGCCAGACCCGCGCCTACGATGGACGCCGGGACATCACCGCCTCCACCACCGCCGCCCTGGACTACCTGACCCGCCTGCACGACATGTTCAACGGCGACTGGCTGCTGGCCCTGGCCGCCTACAACGCCGGCGAAGGCACCGTCAGTCGGGCCATCGAGCGCAACGAGAAGCTCGGCCTGCCCACGGACTACTGGAACCTGCCCCTGCCCCAGGAAACCAAGGACTACGTGCCCAAGTTCCTGGCACTGTCCCAAGTGGTACTGGCGCCCGAGGCGTATGGCGTCAACCTGAACCCGATTGCCAACACACCGTATTTCGAAGTGGTGGAAGTCAAGCAGAGCATGGACCTGTCCCGGGTCGCCGCCCTGGCTGAAATCGACGAAGACGAACTGTTCCAGCTCAACCCGGCACTCAAGCAACGCACCACCCTCGACGGCCCGCAGCATCTGTTGGTGCCAAGTTCCAAGGCACAACTGCTCACCAGCACCCTGTCGACGATGAAGCCTGAAGAATTGCTGGCGATGCGCCCGAAAAAGCAGGTATTCGACGAAGTTGAAACCGCACGTGTGGCCGGGCGTACCCGCAGCTACAGGGTGCGCAGCGGCGACAACCTGACGCTGATCGCCAAGGCCAACAAGGTCGACGTGCATGACCTGCAGCGCTGGAACCAGCTCAACGGTCAGGCGCTCAAAGTCGGCCAGACCCTGGTGATGCAGGACACGCGCAAGGTGGTGGCCAAGGCCGACAGCAAAAAGCCGGTGCAGTACAAGGTCAAGAAAGGCGACTCTCTGTACATCGTCGCCAAGCGCTTCAACGTCGAGATGCAACATCTCAAGCGCTGGAACCCACGCACCGGCCAGGCGCTGAAGCCAGGCCAGATGCTGGTCGTTTCCGGGCCCCGCTAACGCCTGAAGAACGCCGCAGAACCCATGTGGGAGGGGGCTTGCCCCCGATGGCAGTGTGCCAGTCACCGGATTCACTGGCTGACACACCAACATCGGGGGCAAGCCCCCTCCCACATTGATCTCCAGTGTTTGCGACTGTCTTTTTCCAACCGGAACAAGCTGTTACTGTACCGATCATAAAGCCCAAGCCGCCTGGATCGGATCTCTGACTTGAAGCGTCCCCTCCTTCTACTAATAAGTCTGGCCTTGAGCTTTGCTGCCAACGCGACGATTACCGAAAGCCACGGTTACGCGCAGTTCGGCACGCTCAAGTACCCGGCCAAATTCACCCACTTCGACTGGGTAAACCCTGCGGCGCCCAAAGGCGGCACCCTGCGGGTGATGGGGTTTGGCACCTTCGATACGCTCAATCCCTACACGTTCAAGGGCTCAAGCCCGGTTTCCACGCCCAATTTCTCGCAATACGGTATCAACGAGCTCAACGAGCCGTTGATGGTCGGCACCGGCCAATACGCGCCGTCCGGCGATGAACCCACCTCCAGCTATGGCCTGATTGCGCAATCGGTGGAGTACAGCGAGGACCGCAGCTGGGTGGTGTTCAATCTGCGCCCGGAAGCACGTTTCCATGACGGCAAGCCGATCACCGCCGATGACGTGGCGTTTTCCTATCGCACCCTGCTCACCGAGGGCCATCCGCAATACCGCACCAATCTGCAGGAAGTTGCGCGGGTGGATGTGCTCAACCCTCACCGAATCCGCTTTGTGTTCAAGCGCGCGGGCAACCCGCTGCTGATCCTGCGCCTGGGCGAGCTGCCGGTGTTGCCGCAGCATTACTGGAAGAACCGCGACTTCAAGGCCACCACCTTCGAACCCCCGCTGGGCAGCGGGCCGTACCGTATCAGCAAGGTTACGCCGGGCCGGCAACTGGTGTTCGAACGGGTCAAGGATTACTGGGGCAAGGACCTGCCGGTTAACCGGGGCTTCTACAATTATGACAAGGTCGACGTGGAGTTCTACCGCGACAGCGATGTCGCCTTCGAAGCGTTCAAGGCCGGCGAGTTCGACATCTATATCGAGCACCAGGCCAAGAACTGGTCCAATGGCTACACCTTCCCGGCGGTCAACCGCGGCGATGTGATCAAGGCGCAGATCGCCCACCAGATCCCGACCCAGAGCCAGGGTCTGTTCATGAACACACGACGCCCGACCTTCAGCCAGGTCAAGGTACGTGAAGCCCTGGGGATGATGTTCGACTTCGAGTGGACCAACCGCACCCTGTTCAGCGGCGCCTACAAACGCACCTTGAGCTACTACCCCAACAGCGAGTTCGCAGCGACTGGCGTGCCGGTGGGTCATGAATGGCTGATGCTCTCGCCCTACCGCGAACAGTTGCCAGCCAGTCTGTTTACTCAGCCCTTCAGCCTGCCCCAGACCGATGGGCGCGGCATCCCCCGCGAGACCTTGCGGCGTGCCCTGGCGTTGCTGGGCGAGGCCGGCTGGAAACTGTCCGGCCAACGCCTGCTCAACAAGGAGGGGCAGCCGCTGCGTTTCGAGATTCTGCTGGTCAACCCGAACCTGGAACGGATTCTGCAACCTTATATCGAGAACCTGATCAGCATCGGCGTCGATGCGCACCTGCGTACCGTCGACCGCGCCCAGTATAAGCAGCGCCTGGATCAGTTCGACTTCGACATGATCCTCATCACCCTCAACCAGACCTTGAGCCCCGGCCTGGAACAGTGGCAGTACTTCCACTCCAGCCAGGCCGCGATCAAGGGCAGCAAGAACTACGCCGGCATCGCCAACCCTGTGGTCGACCACCTGCTGGAACAACTGCTGGCGGCGCAAACCCGCGACGAACAATTGGCCGCCGGCCGCGCCCTGGACCGGGTGCTGCTGTGGCAGCACTACAGCATTCCCAACTGGTACCTCAACTATCATCGCCTGGCCTACCGCAACCGGTTCGCCTTTGTCACCACGCCGCCCTACAGCCTGGGCCTGAGCGCGTGGTGGCTGAAAGCTTCGGAGAAAGCCCAATGATGTACTTGCGTACTGCACTCGCCAGCCTGTTGCTGTGCACCGCAGCCCATGCCGCGCCGCAACATGCGCTGACTCTGTACAACGAGCCGCCGAAATACCCGGCGGACTTCAAGCACACCGATTACGTCAACCCCGACGCCCCCAAGGGCGGCACGTTCCGCGAATCGAGCCTGTCCGGTTTTGACAGTTTCAACCCGTTTATCAGCAAAGGCGTGCCCGCCGACAATATCGGGCTGATCTACGACACCCTGGCTACCCAGAGCCTGGACGAGCCCTTCACTGAGTACGGCCTGGTGGCCGGCAAAATCGAAAAGGCCCCGGACAACAGCTGGGTGCGCTTCTACCTGCGCCCCGAGGCACGTTTCCACGACGGCCACCCCATGCGCGCCGACGACGTGGTGTTCAGTTTCCAGACCTTGATCAAGGACGGCACCCCGCTCTACCGCACTTACTATGCCGATGTCGACGAAGTGATCGCCGAGGACCCGCTGCGGGTACTGTTCAAGTTCAAGCGCACCAATAACCGCGAACTGCCACTGATCCTCGGCCAGTTGCCGGTACTGCCCAAGCACTGGTGGGCCACGCGGGACTTCAACAAAGGCAACCTGGAGTTCCCCCTCGGCAGCGGCCCCTACAAAGTGGCGGAGGTGAACGCCGGACGCTCGGTACGCTATGAGCGCGTCAAGGACTACTGGGGTAAAGACCTGCCGATCAACAAGGGCCTGTACAACTTCGACCAACGCGTCACTGACTATTACCGCGATGCGACGGTGGCCCTGGAGGCGCTCAAGGCCGGGCAATTCGACTATTGGTCGGAGTTCAGCGCGAAGAACTGGGCCAACGCCTACAACGTGCCCGCCGTGGCGCAAGGCCGCCTGATCAAGGAAGAAATCCCCAACGGCAACCCCACCGGCATGCAGGGCTTCGTGTTCAACACGCGCAAGCCGATGTTCCAGGATGTGCGAGTGCGCAAGGCCATCAGCCTGCTGCTGGACTTTGAATGGAGCAACAAGCAGCTGTTCAACGGCGCCTACACGCGCACCCGCAGCTATTTCGAAAACTCCGACATGGCTGCCACCGGCCTGCCCGGCCCCGACGAATTGAAAATTCTCGAACCGCTGCGCGATAAAATCCCGCCGCAGGTGTTTACCGAAGCGTTTGAACCGGCCAGAACCGACGGCAGCGGGATGATTCGCGCCCAGCAGCGCGAGGCCTACCAACTCTTGCAGGAGGCCGGCTGGAAAATCGTCGACGACAAGATGGTCGACACCACCGGCAAACCGGTGACCATCGAATTCCTGTTGGCCCAGACCGAGTTCGAACGCATCCTGCTGCCGTTCAAGCGCAACCTGGCCGACCTGGGTATCGACCTGGTGATTCGCCGAGTGGACGTGTCGCAGTTCGTCACCCGCCTGCGTTCGCGGGACTTCGACATGCTGGTGGGCAGTTTTCCGCAATCCTCGTCGCCAGGTAACGAGCAGCGCGAGTTCTGGAAATCCACCAGTGCCGACAAGCCGGGCAGCCGCAATTACATGGGCCTCAAAGACCCGGCGGTCGACGAATTGGTGGAGGCGCTGATCGATTCCGACTCCCGCGACAGCCTGATCGCTCACGCCAGGGCACTGGACCGAGTGCTGCAATTTGGCTACTACGTGATTCCAAACTGGCACATCAAGACGTTCCGCGTGGCCTATTGGAACCACCTCGGTCATCCCAAAGTGTCGCCGCTGTACGATGTTGGCGTGTCCACCTGGTGGAGCAAGCCCAACGTACCCCCCGCCGTGCCATCGGCCCCCCAGACGAGCGCCGAAGCGGCGAGCGGAGGCAATTGAATGCTGGCCTATATCATTCGCCGCCTGCTGTTGATTATCCCGACGCTGTTCGGGATCCTGCTGATCAACTTCGTCATTATCCAGGCCGCCCCCGGAGGCCCGGTGGAGCAGATGATCGCCAAGCTCGAAGGCTTTGAGGGCGCCACCAGCCGGATCGCCGGCGGCGGCGCCGAGGTCGCGGTAGCCGGCTCCAGTTACCGTGGCGCCCAGGGTCTGGACCCGGCGCTGATCAAGGAAATCGAGAAGATGTACGGCTTCGACAAGTCGGCGCCGGAACGCTTGTGGATCATGATCAAGAACTACGCGCGCCTGGATTTCGGCGACAGCTTCTTCCGGGACGCCAAGGTCATCGACCTGATCAAGGAAAAAATGCCGGTGTCGATCTCCCTCGGGCTATGGAGCACGCTGATCATGTACCTGGTATCGATCCCACTGGGGATCGCCAAGGCCACGCGGCACGGCAGCCATTTCGACGTGTGGACCAGCTCGGCGATCATCGTCGGCTATGCGATCCCGGCGTTCCTGTTTGCGATCCTGCTGATCGTGGTGTTCGCCGGCGGCAGCTATTTCGACTGGTTCCCGCTGCGTGGCCTTACCTCCAACAACTTCGACGAGTTGAGCTGGGGCGGCAAGATCCTCGATTATTTCTGGCACCTGGCATTGCCGATCACGGCGCTGGTGATCGGTAACTTTGCCACCATGACCCTGCTCACCAAAAACAGCTTTCTCGACGAGATCAACAAGCAGTACGTGATCACCGCCAAGGCCAAGGGCCTGACCAACCACCGCGTGCTGTATGGCCATGTGTTTCGTAACGCGATGCTGCTGGTGATCGCCGGTTTCCCCTCGGCGTTCATCGGGATTTTCTTCACCGGCTCGTTGCTGGTGGAAGTGATTTTCTCCCTGGACGGCCTGGGCCTGATGAGTTTCGAAGCGGCGATCAACCGCGATTACCCGGTGGTATTCGGCACGCTGTTTATTTTCACCCTGCTGGGGCTGATCGTGAAACTGATCGGTGACCTCACCTACACCCTGGTCGATCCGCGCATCGACTTTGCCAGCCGGGAGCATTGAGATGAACCTGTCCCCCCTCAATCGCCGCCGGTTCGAGCGGTTCAAGGCCAACAAGCGTGGCTGGTGGTCGCTGTGGCTGTTCCTGACGCTGTTCGTGCTCAGCCTGGGCGCGGAGCTGATCGCCAACGACAAACCGCTGGCGGTGCACTACGACGGCGGCTGGTATTTCCCCGCGCTCAAGCGCTACCCCGAGACCACGTTCGGCGGCGAATTCCCGCTGGAGGCCAACTACAAGAGCCCGTATATCCAGGAACTGCTCAAGGCCAAGGACGCCTGGACCCTGTGGGCGCCGATTCCGTTCAGCTACCAGAGCATCAACTACGATCTCAAGGTGCCTGCTCCCGCGCCGCCGTCGTCGGTCAACCTGCTGGGCACCGATGACCAGGGCCGCGACGTGCTGGCGCGGGTCATCTACGGCTTTCGGGTGTCGGTGCTGTTTGCCCTCACCTTGACCGTGCTCAGCTCGATTATCGGCGTGATCGCAGGGGCGTTGCAGGGTTTCTACGGCGGCTGGGTCGATCTGGCCGGGCAGCGCTTCCTGGAGATCTGGTCCGGGTTGCCGGTGCTGTACCTGCTGATCATCCTCGCCAGTTTCGTGCAACCTAACTTCTGGTGGCTGCTGGGGATCATGCTGCTGTTTTCGTGGATGAGCCTGGTGGACGTGGTGCGCGCCGAGTTCCTGCGCGGGCGCAATCTGGAATACGTGCGCGCGGCAAGGGCGCTTGGCATGCAGAACGGCGCGATCATGTTCCGCCACATCCTGCCCAATGCCATGGTTTCGACCATGACCTTTATGCCGTTCATTCTTACCGGCGCCATCGGCACCCTCACCGCCCTGGACTTCCTCGGCTTTGGCCTGCCCGCCGGCTCACCGTCGCTGGGCGAATTGGTAGCCCAGGGCAAATCCAACCTGCAGGCGCCGTGGCTGGGCATGAGCGCCTTTGCCGTGCTGGCGATCATGTTGAGTCTGCTGGTGTTTATCGGCGAGTCCGCTCGCGATGCCTTCGACCCGAGGAAATGAGATGAATCAGGACAATCTGATCGAAATCCGCGACCTCAGCGTCGAGTTTGTCACCGGCGAACATCATCACCGCGTGGTGAACAACGTCAGTTTCGATATCAGGCGCGGCGAAACCCTGGCCCTCGTGGGCGAAAGCGGATCGGGCAAATCGGTGACGGCCCACTCGATCCTGCGCCTGCTGCCCTACCCGTTGGCGCGGCATCCGTCCGGCACCATCGAGTACGCCGGGCAGGACCTGCTGACGCTCAAGGAAAAAACCCTGCGGCATATTCGCGGTAACCGCATCGCGATGATCTTTCAGGAACCGATGACCTCGTTGAATCCGCTGCACTCCATTGAGAAGCAGATCAACGAAGTGCTCGGCCTGCACAAGGGGCTCACCGGCAAGGTCGCCACCCGGCGCACCCTGGAACTCTTGGAACTGGTGGGCATCCCAGAGCCGCACAAACGCCTCAAGGCCCTGCCCCATGAGCTTTCGGGGGGCCAGCGCCAGCGGGTGATGATCGCCATGGCGTTGGCCAACGAGCCGGAGCTGTTGATCGCCGACGAACCGACCACCGCCCTGGACGTCACCGTACAGCTGAAGATTCTGGAACTGCTCAAGGAGCTGCAGGCACGGCTGGGCATGGCGTTGTTATTGATCAGCCATGACCTGAACCTGGTGCGGCGGATTGCCCATCGAGTGTGCGTGATGCAACAGGGCTGCATCGTTGAGCAGGCCGTCTGCGAGACCTTGTTTCAGACGCCGCAGCACCCTTACACCCAGGAACTGTTGGCGGCCGAGCCCAGCGGCGGCCCGGCCGATAATGCGGTCGGGCCGCCGGTGCTGGAGGTCGATGACCTGAAAGTCTGGTTTCCGATCAAGAAGGGCTTTTTGCGCAACACCGTCGATTACGTCAAGGCGGTGGACGGCATCAATTTCAGCCTGCCCCAGGGCCAGACCCTGGGTATCGTCGGCGAAAGCGGCTCGGGCAAATCCACCCTGGGCCTGGCGATATTGCGTTTGATCGCCAGCAAGGGCGGCATTCGTTTCGAGGGCCAGCAACTCGACGCCCTCAGCCAGCAGCAGGTGCGACCGCTGCGCCGGGAAATGCAGGTGGTGTTTCAGGACCCGTTCGGCAGCCTGAGCCCGCGCATGTGCGTCAGCGAGATCGTCGGCGAAGGCTTGCGCATCCACAAGATGGGCACCCCGGCCGAACAGGAAACCGCGATTATCGCCGCGCTCAAGGAAGTCGGACTGGACCCTGAGTCCCGCCATCGCTACCCACACGAATTCTCCGGTGGCCAGCGCCAGCGCATCGCCATCGCCCGCGCCCTGGTGCTCAAGCCGCGCCTGATCCTGCTGGACGAACCGACCTCGGCGCTGGATCGCACCGTGCAACGGCAAGTGGTGGAATTGCTGCGCAACCTGCAGGCCAAGTACAACCTCACCTACCTGTTCATCAGCCACGACCTGGCGGTGGTGAAAGCGCTGAGCCATCAGTTGATGGTGGTCAAGCAGGGGCAAGTGGTGGAACAGGGCGACGCGCAGGCCATTTTTGCCGCTCCGCAGCATGCCTATACCCGGCAATTGCTGGAAGCCGCGTTCCTGGTCCCGGCCTGACGGAATGCGGTCCACTGTTTTCGATGTGCGCCCGCAGGAGTACTGCTTATGACAGCTGCAACCGCTCCATTTTTCTGGCGAGACCCCGCACTGGCGTTCATCGAGGCTCGTGCCATTGCCGACGGGCGCAAAGTCACCTACGCGCGGCACGCCCACGAGCATTTTTCCATCGGCGCGATCACCGCCGGGCGCAGCTATTACCATTACGGCGCCGAGACCTTTGAGATCAGCGCCGGCACCGTGGTGTTAATGAACCCAGGCGATGTGCACGCCTGCAATCCTATCGCCAACGAGCCGTGGTCCTACCGGATGCTGTACATCGACACGCCCTGGCTCACCGACCTGCAATACCAATTGGGTTTCAGCACCGACCAGGGTTATCGGCCGTTCAATACGCCTTATACCCGCGACCCGCTGCTGTATCGTGGCCTGCTGGCGCTGTACCGCACCCTGGTGGATGAACAGGCCGAACACCTGCAAAAGCAGAGTGCGCTGGTGAGCTACTTCAGCGATGTGCAGCAACGCCTGAACCCTTCGCCGACGCCGATGCGCGAGGTCAACCACAAGCTGGAGCGTGCGGCCGAGTACATTCGCGCGCACTGCACCCAGGCGTTGAAACTGGAAGACATCTGCCTGGCGGCGCAGCTGTCGCCGTCGTACCTGATCCGCGCATTCAAGCAGTATTACGGGCTGACGCCTCACGCGTTCCTGGTCAACCAACGTATCCAGTTTGCGCGCAACCAACTGCGCCAGGGCGAGCTGATCGCCGACGTGGCGCTTGCCGCCGGCTTCGCCGACCAGGCCCACTTCCAGCGCGCCTTCAAACAACATTTCGCCGCCACGCCAGGCCAATACCGCGACCGGCTCATGCCATCAGCAAATAACCCACACTGGCCACCAGCAACGCGGCCATTGAACGGTTAAACACCCGCACGCCGCGGGGGTTGCCCAGGTAACGGCGCAGAAAAGTGCCGGCATAAGCCCAGCACGCCACCGACAGATAGCAGATCACCAGGTAAAGCGCGGCGAATATCCAGACCTGGGCCGCATCGCCGTCTGCTACGAACAAGCCCATGCCCGCCACACACGCCAGCCAGGCCTTGGGGTTGAGCCATTGCATGATCGCGCCATAGAGCATCGATGGCGCCGTCGCACTGCCCTGGGCATCCAGGCGCCCGTCGTCCACCGCCAGTTTCCAGGCCATGTACAGCAGGAACACTACGCCGCCCCACTGGATCAGCTGGGTCAGGACCGGCCAGCGCTGCAGCACTTCGTGCAGGCCCAGGCCGATCAGCACCAGCAGCAACGTGAACCCGACCGCGGCGCCGAACACGTGCTTCTGGCTGGCGACAAACCCGAACCGTGCGCCGGAACTGAGCGCCACCACATTGACCGGGCCAGGCGTGATGGAGGTGGCGAGCGCGAAGGCGGCCATGGAAATGATCAGGCTCATGGTGGTTCCCTTTTCATGAAGGTACATAAACAGGGCATCACGATAAAAGGTGCGCGCGCGGCAGTATTGAACAAAATCACCCTTGGCGCCCTGGCTTCAACCGTTGATCAACGAAACATGCGCGCCCACCCCGGCGCGCACGCCCTCGCCCACCGCCAACGCCACCGAACCGGCGGCCAGGGACAGGTCACCACAGGCGAACACCCCAGTCACGGAGGTCTGGCGGGTTTCACCGGTCAACAGATAAGGACCGGAGGGACCGTCGATACGTTCACACCCCAACTGCTCGGCCAGCTGGCTGATCCGGGTGCGGGACTGGGTAAAGATGCCGTCCATCTGGATCACCCGACCGTCAACCAACTCAAGGTCCGCGTGTTCACCGCTGATGCGAGTCACCCTAGTGGGTTCCACACGCACGCCACGGCGCTCCAACTGCGCCTGCTGCTCGGCATCGGGTGTGAACACCCCATTGGTAAACAGGGTGGTGGTGCCCCAATCCGGCAGCATCAACGCGTGGTGCATCGCCAGGGCAGACGTTGCCAATACGCCGATGCGGCCTTGGTCCAGCTCATACCCGTGACAGTACGGGCAATGGAACACCCGCTTGCCCCAACGCTGCGCCAGGCCGTCGATGGCGGGCAATTCGTCGACCACGCCGGTGGCGAGGATCACCCGCAGCGCGCTGAACTCGCCGTTCGACTGAGTGCGCAAGCGCAAACCGCCCGCGTGAGCGTCGGCCTGGATCACACTGTCCTGCACCCAGCTGACGGTCGGATACGCCATTAACTGGCTGCGGCCGGCATTGGCGATAACGTCGGGCGCCTGGCCGTCCTGCCCCAGAAAACCGTGAGAAGTGGCGGCAAATCGGTTGCGCCGCTGACCCGCATCAATCACCAGTACAGTGCGCCGCGCCCGCGCCAGTTGCAGGCCTGCGGACAAGCCGGCATAGCTGCCGCCAACGATAATGACGTCGTAGATCATGAGTATGGCCTCGTGTCAGATGCACTCGGGTATCCGGGCGCTTTCATGACACACCATAAGTTACATGAAAATAGAGCGTCAAGCATCTCGCAACTTTTCAGGTTACGAAGGATACTTTCGACCCATTCCACCTTGGGGCTGATCAATGAGAAACGACACGCGGCTATCGCGCATGCTGCATGTGCTGATCCACATGGGTCGCCACGACGAGCGCGCCACCTCGGAGACCATCGCAAAGATGCTCGGCACCAATCCGGTGGTGGTGCGTCGCACGTTGGGGCTGCTCAAGGACAAGGGCTATGTGCGTTCCGAGAAGGGCCATCAGGGCGGCTGGACCCTGGGCAGGCCTTTAAATGAGATCACCTTGCTGGACATTCATAACGCCCTCGGCACGCCGTCGATATTTGCCATCGGGCTGTCTACCGACCACCCTGAATGCCTGGTGGAACAAGCGGTGAACGCGGCACTGACGGATGCCTTCGAACAGGCCCAGGCGCTGCTGCTGCAGCGCCTGGGCCAGGTGAGCCTGGCGCAATTGGCCGAAGACTTCGATGAGCGCTTTCGTGTGGCGATGCAGCCCTAACGCTGCGCAGGGATGCGAATCTCGCCCTGGCGGCATTGGGTCTTGACGCTGCGGGGGCAACCGGCAAAAGCCAGGTCCTTGGTCAGGCATACCCGCACTTCCGACAGCACCTTGCCTTTGCAGATCACTGCCAGCCCATGGTCGCCCATGCGTGGGTTGCTCTGGCGAAACAGCGTCTCGATCTCGCGGGCCGACAGCGATGCCGGCGTGTGGAACGGCTGAAGTTGCGCGGGAATGGACACCACGCCCAGGGCCGTGTCGGTTTTTTCCAGATACGCCAGTGGTTCAAGGCCGCTGCAGGTGCCGTGCCGGGCCCATTCATGCTTGAGCAGCGCCGCCGTGGGGAACAGCGCGGCGCCCTTGGCCAGGGCTTTACGGCTCAGTGGTTGTTGCGGTGCACAGGAGGCCGGCCAACCGCCCCGGGCAAATTGCGGCCACAGGCCGTGCAGCACGAAGCCATAGCCCTTGCCGGAGCACTGTTCGTTGTCAGGGTCCGTGAGGCAAAACGTCGGCGACCACGACAACGACAGCACATAGAAATCAAATTGCCCCGGCGTCCCTGGGTCACGCGGCGCCGCCAGGGCGCCGGTGGTCAGCGCCAGCCACATCACCATCCAGTATTTCATGCGTGTATTCCTTTGGAAAAAACCGGTGTACCGCAGTTAGCCAGGATGATTGGGGTTACGTTGCAACACCTTGTCCAGAATCCGATCGGTCTTCAGCGCCTCGATGCCCAAGGACGGATGCTCGGCTTCGCCGCGAATATGCGCGTTCATGGCCAGCACGTGATGCCATTGGATATGCGCATGGCACGGCACCTCCAGCACTTGATCGCACTCCCCTTGCAGGCGCAGCGGCTGGTCTTCGAACACCGAAAACTGAATGCGCCCGCGGCTGCCGATGAGCTCGACGCTGTCTTCGCGACGGTCGGCGACAAAGTTCCAGCAGCCCATGCCCAGGGCGCCCGAACTGAAGGTCCAGCAGGCCGTCACTGCATCTTCGGCCGCGTAGCGCCCGGCCTGGCGCGCAGTGAAGCCCGACACTTCGACGATGTCCCCGGCCAGGTACTGAAATAAATCGAAGCCATGGCTGGCCAGGTCGGCGAAGTAGCCACCGCCGGCAATCGCCGGATCGGTACGCCAGTTGGCGGCACTGCCATCCTCGGCGCCCGGCGGTTTGCACAGGGTCCAGGTCAAGTGGCGCAGTTCCCCAATGCGCCCCTCGCGCAGCCACTCGCGTACTTGCTGGAAACGCGGCAGCGAACGCCGGTAGTAGGAGACGAACAGGTGCAGGCCGGCACGCTCGAACGTGCGCTGCATCAGCGCACTCTGTTCGGCGTTCAGCGCCATGGGCTTTTCGACGCAGCAATGCTTGCCGGCCGCGGCCACCATCAGGCTGTATTCGAGATGGCTGTCGGGCGGTGTGGCGATGTACACCGCGTCCACTTCAGGGTCGTCGATCAGTGCCTGGGCGTCGGTATAGAAACGGGCGATGCCGTGGCGTGCCGCATAATCGCGCACCGCCTCCTCGCGACGCCCCATCACCGCCACCAGGGCCGAACCTGGCGCTTTATAGAATGCGGGTCCACTCTTTACTTCAGTGACACTGCCACAGCCGATCATGCCCCAGCGTACGGTACTCATCTGTTTACCTCGTGCTTTTGGATCAATCGGGCAGTATCCACATACCCGCGGCCACGCGCCATAACCACTTAGCATGACAATTGCATTACACTTTTGTGACAGTCATCACCTGAAGGGCACAGACGATGAAAATCAGGGCTACGGTCATTTGCGAACATGAGGGGCATATCCTCTTTGTGCGCAAGGCCCGATCGAAATGGGCGTTGCCCGGTGGCAAGGTCGAACGCGACGAACGTCCAGTGGGCGCGGCTGCACGTGAGCTGGAAGAAGAAACCGGATTGAGCGTGGACGGTTTGCTGTACCTGCAGGAACTCAAGGCCCGCGACACCGTGCATCACGTGTTCGAAGCCTCCGTGGTGAACATCGAAGAGGCCCGTCCACGCAATGAGATCGTCGATTGCCATTGGCATGCCTATACCGCCATGGATCAGCTGGACACCACCGACGCCACTCGCCACATCGTCAAATCCTTTGTGCGCCGCCTGTAAATCGGCAATGACTTCTCGCTGGCGCCTGGGAAGCGCCGACGACCTCTCGTCTGTTGCCTTGCCCCGCGCTTGACTCTGCCCCTCGATCACCAGAGGCTCTTGGCACTTAGCCATCATTTAGAGCCCTCCGCCATGAGCATCGCCCCTTCCAGCCAACCCGACACCGATGTGTACAAGACGTTGCTGGAATCCACCAAGGCCATTCCATGGCGCATCGACTGGCAAAGCATGACCTTCAGTTACATCGGCCCGCAGATCGAAGCGTTGCTTGGCTGGACGCCGCAGAGCTGGGTCAGCGTGGATGACTGGGTACAGCGCATGCACCCGGACGATCGTGAATACGTGGTGAATTTCTGCGTGTCGCAATCCCGCGCGGGAGTGGACCATGAAGCGGATTATCGGGCCCTGACGGTCAACGGCGACTACGTATGGATTCGCGACGTGGTGCATGTCGTGCGCAAAGATGGCGAGGTGGAAGCCTTGATAGGCTTTATGTTCGACATCAGCGAGCGCAAGCAGACCGAAGAACACCTGATTCGCCTGCAAAAGCAGCTTGAGGAGTATTCCTACCAGGACGGCCTCACCGGCATTGCCAACCGACGCATGTTCGACACCGTGCTGGACCGCGAATGGGCCAGCGCTCTGCGCAGCCAACTGCCGCTGTCGCTGATCATCCTGGATATCGATTTCTTCAAGCAGTACAACGACCATTATGGCCATATCAAGGGCGATGAATGCCTGCGCCAGGTGGCGCATACCCTGTCGCTGGCGGCGAACCGGCCCAGGGACTTCATCGCGCGGGTCGGCGGCGAAGAGTTCGTGTGGCTGCTGCCGGAAACCGACGCGGGATCAGCGCGGCAGGTGGCGCAACGCTGCCTGCACCTGATCCGCCAGCAGCAGATCGAACATGGGTTCTCCACGGTATCGAACCTGCTGACCTTGAGCCTGGGCGTGGGGACCCGAATCGTCAAACCCGGCAGCTCAATGTTGGGTTTTGTCGAAGACGTCGACAAGTTGCTCTACCAGGCCAAACACAATGGACGGATGCGCGCGGAGTTTGCCGAAGATCAAGTTTGACGCCAAGGTTAAATCCCAGGCAAAAAAAATCCCAAGTAGCTGATGGAAACTTGGGATTTAAAAATGCATAAACCGTGGGAGGTGAACGCGAGGCTATTTTAACCGCAGTAAAAAGCTGTAACAAGATTACTGGAGTCCTTTCGTCGGAATAAAAGCGCTGTAAGTCCTTCAATAACCACATCTTTTTTAGGGCAACAGGACATTCAGGTGCCACTTTTTGGTGCAACTAACAGTATTAGTCCTTAAATAACCAAGGGTTATTACTTATAACTGCGGCGTACTTTTCTGCGATTGTTCGCTTAATTGCTCACATGTATCGCGCACATCCAGGCTGCCGTTCGCAGTCACACTGGCGACGCGCGCTACTTGCTGGCACAGCGCCAGACGCTCGGCAGCCATCGCTCGCTCGCGATCAGCCCGGGCGTTGATATGCATGAAATAGGCGCCAAGCATCAGTGCAATGCCGACCACGGCGGCTATCAGGTAGCGCAGGCTGTTGGATGAAGGGTGATGTGGCTGCTGCATGACCGCTGGCGCCCTGCTCAATTGGCAATTACGGGCGCAATTGTATGCAAATGCAAACACAGGGTTTGTGGGGGATTTGTAAACCCGCGCGCGCAGCGCCGCTCGGTTACTTGCGCGCCACCTTATAACGCACACAGTCCTGATAAAAACTCTGGCGAATGGCCTCAGGTTTGAGCCGTGACCGGCTGTCATACGTCTGTTCGGTAATCCCCATGGCCATCATGCGCATCCAGGACTTGCTGAACTTGATGGTCTGGATCTTCTGCCGGGCGGCATACAACGACACACCCGACAGCTTCAACTCTTGAGCCCTGGCGGCCGTGCCCGCCCCCCAGCTGCACATGTACTTCTCCCCTTCGCGCAACTCCCGCGCCTGCACCGCAGCCGCACCGCCCGCCAGGGAGCAAGCAATCAGCATGATTCCAACATTGCGCATTTGCATCCCCGCCTAACCACCTGAAAATAAACGCGATTCTGGCGAGGATTTTGTTACAAAGGGGCCATTAAAATGCCTTATTGGGTTATGCGGTCACGGCCTCAATTCACATCGAATTACAAGGGAGCAAGCGCTCTGATCACGGCCTCGGCGCCGTACCAGCGCTGTATAGACGTCTGTGTGCTTCACACCCACGCCACCACCAGCAACCCTACCCCCAGCGCCAGGCACAGCGGCGAGTAAAGGTATGTATCCCATCGAGCAAACGTCGATCCACTGACTTTCTTGAAAAAACCCACCAGTTCCGAATCGCCAATCGCCCTGGCAAACATCAGTACGGCAATGACACTGATACCCCATTGCAGCGCACGGTGGGAAACCGGGGGAAAGTACAGGCCGGCGCGCAGGCAGACGAGCAAGGCAATCGCCACCAGCCCCATTGCGACCAGAAAGGTGCCCAGGGCCGAAGGCTTGAATGCCGGGCGCGGACCGCTGGCGAATTCGCCGGGCAGCTGGGGGATGGCGGCGAGGCTGCCAAGCTTGCCGCCGGCGGCCCAATACAAATGCACCACGCTGATACCGGTGAATATGCCGACGATCCACCGTGCAATCACAAAGCTCATGACGGGCTCTCCATGAAAAGATGCGCAAGAGAATAGCCGCCCTGGCTTTTTTTGCCGGTATTTCGTCGCACAGCAACCCGTTGCCTACTTCAGGCTGGCCTCGACCTTCTGCGCCACATCCTCGGTCAGCCAGGCTTTCCATACCTCGGGATGGTCCTTGAGAAACGCCTGGGCAACCTCCCTTGGCGGGGTGTGATTTTCGCTCATGGTCGCCAAGGCTTTGTTCAGCGGTTCAATGGGAAATTCGACCTTCTGGAAAAAATCGGCGATCTGCGGGTGGTCTTTCTGGAACGGCGTGGACACGCCGATGCTCAACTTCGACGCCAGCGAGCGGGTCGGTTTCGGATTGGGGTTATCCGCATCCGTCAGCGTCTTCCAGGCCTCGGCATCGAACGGTGGTTCTTCCAGCTGAATCAGTTTGTAGCGCCCCATCAAGGGCGTCGGCGACCAGTAGTAGAACAGCACTGGCTTGCCGCGGCGGATCGATGAAGCAATTTCCGCATCCAGCGCCGCGCCCGAGCCGCTGCGGAAGTTCACATAGCTGTCGTCCAGGCCATAAGCTTTGAGTTTCTGCTTGTTGACCACTTCCGAGGTCCAGCCGATGGGGCTGTTGAGAAAGCGCCCCTTGCCGGGCGATTCCGGGTCTTTGAACACGTCTTTGTAGCGCGCCAGGTCATTGACGCTCTTGAGGTCCGGCGCCAGCGGCTTGATGCCTTTGGCGGGGTCGCCCTTGACCACGTACTCCGGCACCCACCAGCCTTCGGTCGCGCCCTTGACGGTATCGCCCAGCCCCGCCACCTTGCCTTCGGCCTCGGCTTTGACCCACACGGGGCTGCGGCCGGCCCACTCTTCGCCGATCACCTGGATGTCATTCTTCGCCAGTGCGGTTTCCAGGGTAATGGTCGTGCCTGGCAGGGTGTCGGTGGGCAAGTCGTAGCCCTTCTCGACGATAAACCGCAGCACTTCGGTAATCAGGCTGCCGCTTTCCCAATTCAGGTCGGCAAAATGCACCGGGGCCTGCGCGGCGCAAACCGGCAAGGAGGCCATCGACAGACTCAGGCTCGTCAGTGACGCCGCCAACAGGGTTCTCAAACCTTTCATGCCTTACCTCGCGTTACTGCAGCCATAGCGGATGGCTTTGCTGCGAACGCGCGAAGCCCCTGAATAGTTAAGTCAACTCAACTGTAGTAGAGGTTCCGAAAGACACCGCAAGGGGGTGTTATAAATGCGTTACTCACTGGCCTTGAACGTCACCAGCTCACCCTTGCGCCACTTGGCGGCCTTGGCGGTCACGGCCTTGAGGGTCTTGGTCAGGCCTTCCTGCAATTGTTCATGGGCGGCGAACACCAGCATGACGCTATGGCCTTCCTTGAATAGGATGCCCTCGCCTTCGGCCGAAGAAACAAAGGCGTAATCGCCCAGGCCATATACCGTTAACTTGATATCGCGAAACTTCAATTCAAACTTGCCACCTTCACGACTGGGCAATACAGCCGCTCGAAAATGGTCGCCTACCTTAAGTTCCAGATGCTGCTTGTCATCCACCACCATCGCCGTTTCAGTATCGATTTCGGCGATGTAGATACCTTCAGGCGTCTGCTCGGTGACGTAAACAAAACGGGACTGGAACTGTTTGACCAACTTTGCGCGTAAATCACCCAGCACGAACAGTGCGTGCATATCCAGATTACTGACTGCCAAGGAAAAGCCCCCACATCAAAAAAAGTGCTGTCCGCAAAAACGGGCAGCACACAAAACGGCCGTAACGGCTCGATGACACAACCTATTCGTTGAAAACCCGAAGAAACATCCTGCCGCGCCGTCGGTGCAGGCGCACATCGATCGACCTGATGCCAGGTCAACGGCGTTCACAGGAAATCACAGGTTCAGTGACCGGAGAATACCGGTCGCGCCTCTTCAGAGAAAAACCCGATGGAAAACGTCGTTTTCCGACACTCAACACTTAACAAAATACCTCGGCATGGAACCGAGTGTCGACCGACAACAACAATCATACTAAAGCAGCCACATAGGGCCAAACCACTCTGCAACGCTGCCGTTCAATTCATAAGACTGATCGAAAGGAGCTGACCATGCAACGCAGTCATGACCCCGCTACGTCTTTCAATACGCGTTCAGCATGTACCGACGCGCGCCAATATTACTGTGTGCAGAGCCTGAATGGGTACTCCAATTCCGTTCTTTACCAAGTGGTGCCGGCCGGAAGAGATTTCTTTCATATCATGGAAGTCACCAGTGGCCGGATTCGAGGCTTTCGCAGCGGCCACGGCAAGGCCTGCGAACTGGCCAAGCAACTGGAAGCCATGCTGTATGACGGGATCGTTTCGTCACCTGGCTGACTTTACCGCGCCGTTGCCCTCCAACTACTGCCATACTGGCCCGTCCATTGAAGTTTGCCCCCCTGTGCGGGTCAGGTTTCATCAGTGCAGTTGAATACCTCGAAGGGAAGGCTATACGTGACGGAATTTGATATCGGCGAATTTTTTATTCGCGGCGAAGCCAGGGAAGTAGACGGGGAATTTCAAGCAGTGATCGTGATGCGCGCCAAACCACCTTCAAGTGCGATGAGCACCCACCAGGTAGAAAAAGACCGCTGGTTCAAGACCGAGGAAGCGGCCGCCCATGCTGCCAGAGAGTCGGCCCAGGCCCTCAAGACCGCCGTGGATGCAGGCGCGCTGACCTCCTGACAAACTAATTCGAACTCTGCATTGCCAGAAGTCTCCCATGCATAACGCCCCTCAGCCCGCATGGAGATATTCGATGGACACCACGACCCCAACCCTGGAAACCCTGTTCGATCAACTCGGCCTGGACTCGTCCCAGGAAGCGATCGAGCAGTTCACCGCCGCTCACCGTCTGCCGGACGACGTGAAATTGATCGATGCGCCGTTCTGGAGCGAGCAACAAGCGAGCTTTCTCAAGGAGCAATTACACGTCGACGCCGAATGGGCGCCGGCGGTGGATGACCTGAACGCTCTGTTGCATGAGCCCGCCAAGGCGTGATGCGAGCGACAGTCGCGTCTAACCTCAGCGCTTGGCACTTTCCGGTTTATAACCCAGGCGCAAACCGCCCCAATGCCGGCCGTTGACCATGATCGGTACCGACAGATCATGCATCAGCTCGCCGGTATCGCGGGTGTAGGTCTGCAGTAACACCGCCTGCTGATGACTGCCGCAGCGAATCCCCGTGCGGTCGTCGAATTTGCGCTTGGTGCGGTTCTGTACCGCATCCACTTGCGCATCCCCGGTCAACGGCTGGGAAAACGCCGCGTTATGGGTGGGCACATAGCCCTGCGGCGTGCAGGCAATGGCAAACACCAACCCTTCGTGACGCGGCAACAGTGCCTCCTGGATCGGTGGCAGCACTTTGTCGGTATAACCGTCGAAGCGGGTGTGGTACTTGCTCGGGCTGGTGTTGGGAATCGGGGTGTAAGTACGGTCGAACAGGTCATCCAGGCTGATACGGTTCTGCTGCACGTCCGCTTCGAACTGCGCGCCTATGCGGCTCGCGCCTTCACGCGCCAGGTCATAGACCCGCTGGTGATAATCATCAAGCCCCACCGCCGCGAGACGTTCGCTGATGATTTCGGCCTGCCCCTCCATCTGCACGGCGGCTTCGGCCAACTGGCGGGTCTGCGCATCGCTGACGCTTAAATCGCTGCGCATCTGTTCGACGGCATGGAACAGGCTGTCAAGCTGGGCCTGGTTGGTGTCGGTGCCCTGGGCGATCTGGTTGACCTGGCCTTCCACATCCGCCGCCAGGCTGGCAATGTTGTCCAATTGTTCGCCCGCGTGTTCCACCTGCTCGACACCGGTGTGCAGATCTGCCGACAATTGGCGGATCTGCTCCACCACCTGGGCCGTGCGCTGCTGGATATCCGCCACCATCACCCCGACCTCATCGGTGGCCGTGGCTGTACGCCCGGCCAGGCCGCGCACTTCGTCGGCCACCACCGCAAACCCGCGCCCATGTTCGCCGGCCCGCGCCGCCTCGATGGCGGCATTGAGCGCCAACAGGTTGGTCTGGCTGGCGATGGACTGAATCACCAGGGTCACCCGTTGGATTTCCTCACTGCGCTGGCTCAAGGCTTCGATCAGCTCGCGGCTGGCATTGGCGCGCTGGCTGAGCTGACGCATGCGGGTGATCGATTGCACCAGCACTTCCCGGCCTTCGGTACTGCGTTGATGGGCCTGGCTGGCGGCACCCAGGGCCTGCCGGCTGAGTTGGGACGTGACCTGCTCGGTGCTGATCATGACTTCAGCATTGCCGACAATCTGCTTGGCCGCCGTCAATTGGGATTGCAGGCGCGCCGCCAGTTGCTTGACCGAATAGGCCACGCCGGCCGCGGACAGCGCGTTATGGCTGGTGGTATAGGACAGGTCGCGGGTGAGTTCGCCAATCGCATCGGCGGTAGAGGCAGCGACAGTGGCCGGCGCCCGCGCCTTCAAACGGGGCAGCCAGACCACCAGCAGCGCCAGCGTCAGGCACAGGTAGATCGGCAGATTGGCAAACGCCAGGCCCAGCAGCACCAGCACCAGAGCGGTGCTCTGCAACAGCGGCGTCAACCAGCCGGGCAAGCGGCGCGCCACCGCGTGTGGCGGCACTGCTGCGCCCATCAGAGATCCGTCCCCAGCCATTTCGTCACCCCACTGTTTGTCTTTATTGTCACGGCATTAAACGCCACTATCGGGCCATTATCCATGGGCCTTTAGTGGGGTGCCGTGCAGTAGATCAATAGTAGACGGGGTGTAGCGGGTCTTCCTCCAGGGAACCGTAGGAACGGTTCCCCGGCTTCACCGCATCAGGCTTGGCGCTGATGCTTGTCGATCTGCTCGTGGCGCTCTTGCGCTTCGATGCAGTACTTGGTGGTCGGGCTGATCAGCAGGCGCTTGAGGCCGATAGGCTCGCCGCTGTCATCGCACCAGCCGAAGGAATCTTCCTTGATGCGTTCCAGGGCACGCTCAAGCTGCGGCAGCATGCGCTGGTCGCGGTCGATGGCGTTGACCAGCCAGGTGCGCTCTTCTTCCACGGAAGCAGCGTCGGCCGGGTCAGCCGGGGTGTCCAGGCTTTCAATGGCGATACGGTTCTGTTCAATGCGCTCGTGGTGTTCCACTTTCATGTCTTGCAGCAACTTCTCGAAAAAAGCGTGCTGTTCGGCATTCATGTAGTCATCCGCCGGCATGGCCAGCAACTTTTCCTTTGTCATTGATTTCTCTATAAAAAATACGTGCATTAAGGCGAATAAGGGAGCGTTCCGGCCGACCTGTGCAGGTCTCGGAAGGGCGCCGTCCATTCCAAGCGCCACCCGGCACTCAATTTACGAGGGGCGGCAGTCTAAGGCCGACTTGAGGGCGCAGCAACTGAAAAGACAGGCATTTTTACCGATATAACCCCCAAAGACACCAGGACGGGCTTGGCGAATGGTTATCGGAGTGCGTTTATAGCAGGAAAGTTCGTAGAGCAGCTATAAGCCGCAAGCTGCAAGCGACAAGCTGTAGAGCCAATCGGACTTGCAGCTTGTGCCTTGTGCCTTACAGCTCAGCGTTTAAGCTTGCGCTTATTGCGATATTGATCGATCACCACCGCCACCACGATGATCAGGCCCTTGATGATGTCCTGGATATACGCATCCACCCCCACAAACGTAAACCCGCTGGCCATCACGCCCAGGATCAGTGCGCCAATCACCGTGCCGGTAATGCGCCCTACCCCGCCCGCCAGGCTGGTGCCGCCGATCACGGCGGCGGCAATCGCATCCAGCTCGTAAGACATGCCCATGCCGGCCTGGCCTGTCGCCGCGCGCGCCGACGCCACCACACCCGCCAGGCCCGCCAGCAGACCGGCGATGCTGTAGACAATGATCAGGTGGCGCTTGACGTTGATCCCCGACGTACGCGCCGCCTGCATATTGCCGCCGATGGCGTAGGTGTACTTGCCGTATTTGGTGTAGCGCAGGGCGATGTGGAAGATGACCGCCACCACCAGAAAGATGATCACCGGCATCGCGCCGTGGCCGATCGCGGTGTAGGAATCGGACAGCATGCTCACCGGCTGCCCTTCGGTGTAATAACGCGCCAGGCCACGCGCCGAAACCATCATGCCCAGTGTGGCGATAAACGGCGGAATACCGGTGACGGCGATGATACTGCCGTTGATCGCCCCCGCCAGCAGCCCTACTCCCAGGCCCATGGCTACCGGGATCCACACCGGCAGGTCGGTCAGGCTGGGAAACACCGCCCGCGAGAAGTCCGAGGTCTGCGCCAGGCTGGCGGCAATCATCGCCGACAATGCCAGCACCGAGCCCGAGGACAAGTCGATCCCCGTGGTAATAATCACCTGGGTCACGCCGATGGCCAGCAGACCGATGATCGACACCTGCAGGATCATCAACACCAGGCGCTGGGAGTTCATCAGGAAGCTCTGGTCACGCACGATCCAGCCGAACACCTCAAACACCAGGCCGATGCCGATCAGCACCAGGAAGATGCTCAGCTCGGTGGGTATTCGCCGCCGGTGCTTGACCGGGGCCATGGCAGGCTTGTTGTCTGTTATTGCGTTCATAACCCTTCACCTTCTTATTCTTGGGCGCGGGCCAGACACCGGCCCGTGCAGCTGTTTGTCAGTGGACCGCGGTCATACCGGAGGCCAGCTGCATGACTTTTTCCTGGGTCGCCTCACTGCGGTCGAGGGTGCCCATGAGTTCGCCTTCGTGCATCACCATCACCCGGTCGCTCATGCCCAGCACTTCGGGCAGTTCCGAAGAAATCATGATCACCGCCATGCCTTCGCTGGCAAGGAAAGCAATCAACCGGTAGATCTCGGCCTTGGCACCGACGTCGATGCCCCGTGTCGGCTCGTCGAGGATCAGCAGGCGTGGGTTGGTCATCAGCCAGCGCGCCAGCAACGCCTTCTGCTGGTTGCCGCCGGACAACGTATCGATGCACTGCTCCAGCGACGGCGTTTTCACCCGCAGCTTCCTGCACATGTCTTCGCACAGCGCACGCAGGGCTTTTTGCTGGATAAAACCGTTACCTGAATAGTGCGGCAGCACGGCCATCTCCATGTTTTCCAATACCGACAGACAGGGGAACAGCCCACTGAGCTTGCGATCCTCGGTCAGCAGCGCAAAGCCTTTGTCGATGGCCATGTGCGGGTCGCTGATGCGCACCGGCTCGCCATCGAGGGTGATCCGGCCGCCGTCCGCCGGGGTAATGCCGAACAGGGTTTCGGCCACATTGGTACGGCCCGAGCCCATCAGCCCGGCGATCCCGAGGATCTCGCCGGCGTGCAGGTCGAACGACACCCCCTTGAACACCCCGTCCAGGCGCAGGTCGCGCACCGACATCAGCCGCTCGCCGATCGGGGTTTCGCGCACCGGGAACAGTTGGCTCAGTTCGCGGCCCACCATCATCGAAATCAGGCTGTCGCTGTCCATGCTGTCAGCGCGCTGCAGGCCGATGTAGCGGCCGTCGCGAAATACCGCCACCTCGTCGGCGATGGCGAACACTTCGTTCATTTTATGCGTGATGTAGACGATGCCTTTGCCTTGTGACTTGAGGTCGGCAATGATCGAAAACAGGTGGGCCACTTCCTTCTCGGTAATGGCCGATGTCGGTTCATCCATGATCAGGATGTCGGAGTCATAGGACACCGCCTTGGCAATCTCGACCATCTGTCGCTCGGCGATGCTCAGGTTGCCTACCTGCTCCTCAGGGTCCAGGTTGATACGCAGGCGCGCCAGCAACTCGGCGGTGCAGCGGTGCATTTCACGGTGATTGACCATATGCAGGCCGTTGAGCTGCTCGCGGCCGATCCAGATGTTCTCGGCGATGGTCATGTGCGGCATCAGGTTGAGTTCCTGATGGATCATCGCGATCCCGGCTTTCTGGGCGGCCAGGGGCGTGTCGAACACGATCGGCTTGCCGCGCAGGCGAATTTCGCCGCTGTCGGGCTGGTAGATTCCGGCGATGATTTTCATCAGCGTCGATTTGCCCGCTCCGTTCTCGCCCATCAGCGCCAACACGGAGCCAGGGCGCACGCGCAGCTGCACATCATCCAGGGCCACGACACCGGGGAAGCCTTTGCTGATGTTGACGATTTCCAGCAGGTAGGGCTCCTCCAGCGTAAGCGGCTGGATACCCGGGTGCTGCGGGACGGTGGCTTGAGCGAGCATAGGCAGGTACTCCATCGGCGGAGCGGGCATAACCGCCCCGCCGGCTTATTATTGTGGTGTCAGGGCTACTTGAAGTCTTTGACGTTATCCGGGGTGATCAGCTTGAACGGGATGACAATGTTCTGCTCGATCGTCTCGTTCCTGGCCAGCTTGCGCGCCGCTTCCACTGAACCGACAGCCTGGCCCTTGGCGTCCTGGAACACCGACACGGCCATTTCGCCCTTGGTAATCGCATTCAAACCGTCCGGCGTGCCGTCGACGCCCGCGATCAATACACTGCCCTTTTCCTTGCCGGCCGACTTGAGCGCCATGGCTGCGCCGATTGCCATCTCATCGTTATTGGCCAGTACCGCCTGGAAATCGCGACCTTGGGTCAGCCAGTTGTTCACCAGATCCATGCCGGTCTGGCGCAGCCACGTCCCCGTCTGCTCCTGCTCGATTTCGATGCCTGGGTATTTAGCCAGAATCTCTTTCACGCCCTTTGTGCGGTTTTGAGTGGAGTTGTTCGCCAGGTCGCCCAACAGAATGACGATCTTGCCCTTGCCGCCCAGTTTGTCGGCGATGTACTGCATTTGCAGCTTGCCGGCTTCTTCATCGTCGGAAGTCACGGCAGCGACGCCTTTGGGCAAGTCTTTCTGGTCGGGGCGACGGTTGACGTAGACCAAGGGAATTCCGGCCTCAATGGCGGCCTTGCTGATTCGCGCCGTGGAGGCGGTATCCACCGGGTTCACGATGATCGCATCAACTTTCTGGCCGATAAAATTCTCGACCTGGCTCAGTTGCTTGACCACATCGGCACGGGCGTCTTCGAACTGCAGTTGTACGCCATCTCCCTTGGGGTAGGACTTGGCTTGTTGGTCCATGTACTTGCGCACATTGGTCAGGTAGTTGTCATCGAATGAGGACATGCTCACGCCAATCTTCAGATCGGCGGCCATGGCAACACTACTCAGCAACAAGGACAACGCCAGCGCGGTAAAACGGATCGGGGTCTTCATGAACGGTCTGTCTCCACTTTCTTGTTGGTTTTGTTTGGACGTTCTCAGAGCGTGGCGGGCAATCGCACGATCGGCGCGCCGGGGATGCAGCACACCAGCGCGTCGTTGTTTTCGACGCACAGCACATTAAGGAAGGAGAAGTAGAACGGCCGGGCGCGTGGCGCAGAGAGGGGGCGTAAAACTCGCAGTACAGCGTTGAAGATTTTCATCTGACGGTACCTGGTTGTTTTTGATCTTGTTTTTGTTGAGCCGTGCGGATCGAGCCCGCGACGTACTTTTTGCAACCTGGAAAAGACTTTATTGGAAAATAATTTCCATATCAACCTGTTTTAGAATTTTATTCTATTTTTGTTGAAACCACTTGCTGGCGCTCGGCGCTCAGGCGTGCAGCGTCCAATATGCGGGTGGTTTCCAGCGCGTCATAAACGTCCACGGGCAGCGGCCCCTGCCCTTGTACCGCCGCTTGAAACTGGCGATAGAACTGAGTCCAACAGCCTTTCTCCGACGGCACGCGCTCACGTTCCGGCCCTTGCTCGAACCAGCCCCAGCGCCGGTGTTCCTCGGCGCCCCAATGCTCGCCTTCGGTTTTCGGCGTTTTGCCGGCCATCAGCGCTTCTTCCTGACCGTCCAGCCCCTCGACGGTGTAGCAACCCAACGTGCCGCTCACCCGAAACCGCGGCGCCGGGCTGTTCTGCAGGGCGTTGCCCCACAGATGGGAAATCACGCCGTTGGCGTGAGTCAGGGAAACGAAGAAGCCATGATCGACCGTAGGATGTTCGGCGCTGTAATGCAGTTGCGCAAATACCCGGTCCACCGCGCCGAACAGTTGCAGGGCCTGGTCCACCAGGTGGCTGCCGAGGTCACGCAGCCAGCCGCCTCCACTGGCATTGCCTAGCGCCTGCGGGCTGTAGCGTTCCACACGGGATTCAAACCGGGTGATGCGGCCCAGGGCGCCGGCGTCGATCAGTTTGCGCAGGGTCAGATAGTCCGAGTCCCAGCGTCGGTTCTGGTAGACGCTGAGCAACGTGCCCTGGCGTTCAGCCGCCGTAATCAACGCCTGGGCCTGTTCGGCGTTGGCCGCAAAGGGTTTGTCGCTGACCACCGCCACCCCGTGTTCGATGGCTTCCAGCACCAGTGCCGGGCGACCTTTCAGCGTGGTGGAAATCACCAGCGCATCGACACCGGCTTCGACGATCTGGCCGATGCTGTCAAAGGCCTTCACCCCTGGAAGATCCATGCTCAATTGCTGGCGGCGTTCGGCCGAACGGGTCACCACGCCGACAAACGTGGCACCCGGCAGGGTGGCAATCAGCGGCGCATGAAAGAAGCGCCCTCCATGGCCATAGCCGACTAGTCCGATTCGCATATCGACACTCCTTACGTGAAGTGAAAACCCAATCCATTTTTTTCAGCGTGCCTCCAGAAGTTCAGCCGTAGAAGCGTGGGCGTTCCGGCAGGCTGACCTTGACGATCTGCCCACTGCCCTGGGCCTCGATGCACGCATCCGCCGCCACCGCTGCGGCAAAGCCATCCCACGCCGACGGCCCGCCCACCTTGCCGGCGCGCACGCTATCGATGAACGCTTGCAACTCCACGTCATAGGCGCCGATAAAGCGATCCTTCCAATCCATCAGGATCGCATTCGACAGCTTGGCCTCACTGCGCAGCTGCACCTGGGACGGCTCCGGCAATTTGGCGATACCGGTCTCCCCCACCACCTCGCACTGGATGTCGTAGCCGTACTGGCAGTTCACGAACACTTCCACGTCGATACGCGTGCCCTTGGCGGTTTCCAGCAGCACGATCTGCGGGTCACGCAGGTGAGCCAGGGCCTTGCTGGTCTTGCGTGGAAACACCACCTGCACCGACACGTAGTCGTCGTCGAGCAACCAGCGCAGTACATCCAGCTCGTGGATCAAGGTGTCGGTGATCGCCATGTCGGTCTTGTAGTTTTCACCCACCCTGGGATTGCGGTGTGCACAGTGCAGCATCAGGGGTTCGCCGATCCGGCCGCTGTCGATCACGGCTTTAAGGGCGCGATAGCCCTCATCGTACGGGCGCATAAAGCCCACCTGCACCAGGCGCTTGCCATGGGCCACTTCGGCTTCGACGATCTTGCGGCAGCCTTCGGCGGTCACCGCCAGCGGCTTTTCGCAGAACACCGGTTTGCCGGCGGCAATCGCCGCGAGCACGAATTCTTCGTGACTCGGCCCCCAGGAGGTCACCAGGATCGCTTCAACCTCGGCCGAGTTGATCAGCGCATGGCCGTCGGGGTACACCTCGGCGGCCAACTGCAAGTCGGCAACTACCTTGGCGGCCTGGTCCAGATTGATGTCGGTCACCGCCACCACCTGGCTATTGAGCAAGGTCTGGCTGCAACGACGGATATGGTCGCGGCCGATGGCGCCGGTCCCGATAACACCTAGCTTCAAAGACATACACACACTCCTCTTGTTATTAGTACTGCCGGGCCTTGGCCAGGTGCTCGTTGAGTTTCTTCGCTGCCGCGTTCGTGCGTTCGCTGGTGGACACCTGCGCCACCCCCACCCGCCACCAGGACAGGTAACCGTGGACCATGGTCTTGGGCAGTACCTTGATATCGATCAGGGTCGAGACGGCTTGCGTGCGCGCATCGGTCAGGGCCGCTTCAAGCTGCTCCACAGTGCTGACCTTGTAGGTCTTGCAGCCATAGGCCGCCGCGCTCATGGCGAAATCCACCGGTACCAGGCTGCCGTCAAGCTTGCCGCTCTCGGGGTTGCGGTAGCGGAACTCGGTGCCGAAGCTGTCCATGCCGTTGCCGATCTGCAGGTTGTTGATGCAACCGAAGGCCATGTTGTCCAGCAACACCACGTTGATCTTGCGCCGCTCCTGAATCGAGGTGGCCAGCTCGGAATGCAGCATCATGTAGGAGCCATCGCCGACCAATGCGTAGACCTCCTTGTTCGGCTCGGCGAGCTTCACCCCGAGGGCGGCGTTGATCTCATAGCCCATACATGAGTAGCCGTATTCAACGTGGTAGGTATTCACGCCCTTGCTGCGCCAGGCGCGCTGCAGATCGCCGGGCAGGCTGCCGGCGGCGGCGACGATGATCGCGTCGTCGGCCAGGCTTGCATTGAGCACGCCGAGCACACGGCTCTGGGTCAGGCACGAGCCGGTCAGCTCGATAAATTCGCGCAGTACGGCGCGGTCCAGACGGTCATCGACCTCGGGCACAAAGCCATCGCCGTGGTACTCCACCTGATGCACGCGCTCGACTTCGGCGTCCAGTTGCGCCTTGGCGGCGGCAATCTGTTCGCCCCAACCTGCGCGGTAGTCACCGAGGGCATCGGCCAGCGCCTCGAGGGCGACCTTGGCGTCGGCCACAACTTGCACGCCGTCGAGTTTCAACGCATCGCAGGGGCTGATATTCAGGTTCAGAAATTGCACCTCGGCATGCTTGAACAGCGATTTGGACGAGGTGGTGAAATCAGTGTAGCGGGTGCCGATACCGATGATCAGGTCCGCTTCAGGCGCCAGCAGGTTGGCCGCCAGGCAACCGGTTTCGCCGATGCCACCGACGTTAAGCCGGTGCCCGGACACGATTGCGCTCTTGCCCGCCTGGGTCTCTGCGAAGGGAATGTCGAAGCGCTCGGCAAAGGCTTGCAGCGCCGCATTCGCGCCGGCGTACTTGACCCCGCCGCCGCAGATGATCAGCGGTTTGCGCTTGCCCCGCATAACCTCCAACGCATCGCCGATCATCGCGGCGGTGGCCGGACGGCGGTCGATACGGTGCACGCGCTTTTGCAGGAAGTAGTCCGGATAGTCCCAGGCCTCGGCCTGCACATCCTGGGGCAGCGCCAGGGTCACCGCGCCGGTTTCGGCGGGGTCGGTGAGCACGCGCATGGCATGAATTGCCGCCGTCATCAATTGCTCGGGGCGGTTGATGCGATCCCAGTACTTGCTCACGGAGCGGAACGCATCGTTGGTGCTGATGCTCAGGTCGTGGAACTGCTCGATCTGTTGCAGCACCGGGTCGGGCTGGCGACTGGCGTACACATCGCCCGGCAACAGCAGCAACGGAATACGGTTGGCCGTGGCAGTCGCCGCAGCGGTGAGCATGTTCGCCGCGCCGGGCCCGACCGATGCGGTGCACGCGTAGATTTTGCGGCGCAGGTGCTGCTTGGCAAAACCGATGGCGGCATGGGCCATGCCCTGCTCGTTACGGCCCTGATGCACCACCAAATCACCGCTGTCCTGCTCCAGCGCCTGCCCCAGGCCGAGCACATTGCCGTGGCCGAAAATCGTGAACACGCCGGCGACGAACTTGCTCTGCACGCCGTCGACTTCGATGTACTGGTTGTCCAAAAACTTCACCAGGGCCTGGGCCATGGTCAATCTTGTTGTGGTCATGTTCGCACCTTGTAGGAATGCAAATCCGTCGGTATCCAATGTGGCACGCGCTCGCTCGCGCCAACCCGTCTAAAGATCCAGCAGCCAGCTGTGCTGCGGGTCGTTATGGAAATGCCAGGCGCGCTTGGGGCCCGCCATTACGTTCAGGTAATACGACTCGTAGCCATAGGGCACGCTGACCGGGTGATACCCCTTGGGCACCACCACCAGGTCGCTGTGTTCCACGGCCATGGCCTGGTCGATGCTGCGATCGTCGGTGTACACCCGCTGGAACACAAAGCCTTGGGGCGGGTTGATCTGGTGGTAATAGGTTTCTTCCAGGAAGCTCTGGTGCGGCAGGTCGTCGGTGTCGTGCTTGTGCGGCGGGTAGCTCGACGAATGCCCCGACGGCGTGCGCACTTCCACCACCAGCAGCGAATGGGCCGGTGCGCTGTCGGGCAGGATGTCGCACACATAACGGGTGTTGGCGCCTTTACCGCGCACGCTGCGCTTGCAGTCTTCGGGACGGATCAGGCGCGGTTCATAGCCTGGCGCGCCGGGTGCGGCGCACACGGCGATCTGCACATCGCTCAAGGCCGTGACCTGGGCGTCGGTGCGCGGTGGAAGGTACGCGGCGAACGGCGACTTGTCCTCGAACACCGACTGGCGATCACCGAGGTTCTGCCAGTTGAAGCCTTCGCCTTCAATATTCACCCGGCCACTGAGCAGCACCAGGCACAGCTCTTTATCAGCGGCGCTGACCGGCAGTGTTTCGCCCAGGCTCAGGCGGTAGGCAGAGAAGCCTACGTACTCCAGCCGCCCTGCTTCCAGGGCAACCATGGTGTGTCCGCGTTTGCTGCTTTTGACCAACAAGCTCATCACTCAAGTCCTCTCGTCGAGCAGCGCACGCAAGGTGTCGTAGCCCTTTTTCGCATAGATATAGCTGGGCGCCACGGCTGGGTCCTGCTCGGCCTCAACCACCAGCCAGCCCTCATATTTCGCGGCCATCAATGCATCCAGCAACTCGGCAAAATCGATATCGCCGTCACCGGGCACGGTGAACGTGCCGTTGACGATGCAGTCGGGGAAGCTCCACATCTGGTTGCGCGCCAGCTGCACCACCGGCTTGCGCACATCTTTGAAATGCACATGGCAAATCCGCGCGATGTGTTTGCGCAGCACTTCGATAGGTTCGCCACCGCCCATATAGCAGTGGCCGGAGTCGAACAGCAGACCGACCTCCGGGCCGGTGCGCTGCATCAGTTGATCGATGTCTTCAGGGGATTCGACATAAGCGCCCATATGGTGGTGGTACGCCAGGCGCACGCCCTGGGACAGGGTGAAGCGCGCCAGTTCGGTAAGTTTGTCGGCGTACTCCTGCCACGCCTGCTCGCTGTGGAATCGCGGGCGTTCGATCAGACGAATGCGCGAGCCCTGGATTGAATCGGCCACCTCGCCGTACACCAGCACCTTGGCGCCGTTTTGTTTGAGCAGCTCGACATGGCCGGCGATGGCCTCGATTTCCTCGGCCACCGAGCGCCGGGCCAGGCGGCTGGAATACCAACCCGACACCAGCGCCAGGTCATAGGGCCGCAGCACATCGCCGACGCCTTTGGCGTCCTTGGGGAACTTGCCGTTGAGTTCGAAGCCTTCGTAGCCGATGTCCTTGCCTTCGCTCAGCGCGGTGCTCAGCGGCGTTTCACCGCCCAGGGCCGGCAGGTCGTCGTTGCTCCAGGAGATCGGGTTGATGCCAATTCGGATTGCGGGCATGGCTGCACCTTTATTATTTTCGGGTATCACTGAGTTCTGCTTTTTGTGGGAGGGAGCTGGCCCCTCCCACATTGGAATTGCAGCGCACATTCAAAGCTGTGGTCAGGTTCGCGCGCTGCGCCAGGCGTTGATCAGTTGTTCGAAGGTCGCCTGCACTTGCTGAATCAGGGTCTCATCATCGATCTCCCCCGCCATCCACAACCGGCTCGGTTCCTGGAAGATCGTGCGGCCCACTGCAAATCCGCGGCACGTCGTGCTCTGACTAGCCTGCTGGAACCCGCTGGCCAAACATTCCGCCGAGGCATTCAAGCCCAGCAGCACCACGCCACGGCAGTACGGGTCGCGTTCCTGGATCAGCTCATCGAGTTTCTTCCAGTCTTCGGCCGACTGTGCCTCGATCTTCCACCACGCCGGGTAGATGCCCAGGTTGTACAGGCGCTTAAGGCTGCGGTAGAGCACATCCGGGTAGGTCGATGGGTGTTCCTTGGGCGGGATGACTTCCAGCAGCAGCTCGTGGCCGCTGACCAGGGACGCGTCGTACACCGCCTTGAGTTGGGCTTCCTGCTCCAGGCGCAGCATGGGTTCATCGTCGGGATGGTATTGCACCAGGCACTTGATGATCTGCTCCTGGGGCCAGGCGATCAGGTTGCTGCCGATGGACCGTCCATGCTCGAAGGTCAGCGGCCGCGAGTTCTGCACTTCCACCGGGCGCGCGATCCACCAGCCGCGCCCGCTGGCCGCATTGAGTGCGTCCTGGCCGAAGCGCTGGTCGGCGAGCAGGCCCACATCGGCCTCCACGCCTTGCTCGGCGAGCTTGCGTTCCACGCGCTCGACGGCCTGGATAAACAGCTGCTTGATGTCGCTGATGCGCGCCGGGGCCTGGCCACCGCGTTGAGCCAGGTCCACCAATTGCCAGCGGTGATCGAAGGCGAAGATAAACAGCTGCTTCCACGCCTTACCCGGCACGGTCACGCGGTGCAGGCGCTGCAGGGTCATGTCCTGATCGGGCCGGGTGATCGGCACCGAGCTGCTGAACAGGTAATCCAACTCGGCAGGCGTGGGCATGGCCGGCGCACAGGCATGGCGCGACACCACCAGACCGCCGCAGGCATTGGCCAACTGGCTGCAACGCTCGTCGCTGGCGTCATTCAGCCAACCGCTGAGAAAGCCCGACATAAAAGCATCGCCGGCCCCCAGTACGTTGAGCACTTCTACCCGTACGCCGGGGTAGATCGCACCGTCTTCCAAGCGTGCCGGGATCGCGCCGTGGATCACCGTGCACCCTTGCGGGCCGAGCTTGACCACCAGCGTCGCCGGCGTCAGCTCGCGCACCGTGCGCAATGCCGTGAGCAAATCCTCGCTACCACCGGCGATCAGAAATTCTTCTTCGGTGCCGACGATCAGATCGAAGCGCGGCAGGATGCTCTGCACGTGCTGGCTCACCTTCTGGTCGGCGACAAACCGGGTTTCGCCATCGGCCTTGCCCGCCAGCCCCCACAGCACCGGCCGGTAGTCGATGTCGAGTACGCGCTGGACGTTATGTTTGGCCGCGTAGTCCAAGGCCTGGATGCTGGCCTTGTACACGCCGTCGGTGGAGAAATGCGTGCCGGTGATCAACAGCGCCTTGCTGGAAGCGATAAACGCTTCGCTGATGTCTTCGGCGCGCAGGGCCATGTCGGCACAGTTCTCGCGGTAGAACACCAACGGGAAGGTTTCGCGGTCCTTGAGGCCGAGCAGCACCAGCGCGGTGAGGCGTTCCGGGTCGACCTTGATCGCACTGACGTCACAGCCCTCACGGGCCAGGGACTCCACCAGAAAACGCCCCATATGGTCGTCGCCCACGCGGCTGAGCATTGCCGACTTGAGCCCCAGCCGCGCGGTGCCGAAAGCGATATTGGCGGAGGAACCGCCGAGGTACTTGGCGAAGCTGGACACGTCCTCAAGCCGAGCACCGACTTGCTGTGCATAGAGGTCGACGCCCAGGCGCCCGAGGCAAATCAGATCCAATTGACGCCCACTGGCAAAACGAGTCTGGCCCATGCTGGCTCCTATTATTTTTATCAGCCTGCGTTGTGCCGCCGTGGCGACGGCAAACGCTCTTGGTGGAGCAGACTAGAACGTTCGGCGGCACCAATCAATATTTATTCCATAATTATTTTTAGTGGAATATTTTTTCCAATAAGCCGGCATAATGGCACGCCAGCCGCCGTGCATCGTTTCAGCCAGCCCCGCCGGCCGTGATGCCGGGGTATTTTTTTGCGCCTACCCTGTAGACTGGCGCCACCCATCAGCGCACCAGACGAACACGCCAGAAGGATTGCCCATGTCCCGCACCGATCCCGAGACCACCCTGGAAGACACGATCGCCAGCCCTCCGATCAATGCCGAACGCCTGCTGCAGCTGATTACCGACGAATACGAAAGCCTGCCGCGCCAACTCAAACGCATCGCCAGCTACATGAGCCAGCAGAGCGACCGCATCATGGTCGACCGCATCAGCGACATCGCCCGCGAATGCGAAGTGCACCCCTCGGCCATCGTGCGTTTCTCCCAGCGTTTCGGGTTCAGCGGGTTCAGTGAGATGCAGGCGCTGTTCCGCGAGGCCTACACCCACAAGACCACCCCGGTGCAGAACTACCAACAGCGCATCCGTAGCATGATCGCGAACAAATCGCAGAAGGCCAGTGGTGGCGACCTGGCACGTGAGTGCGTCAACGCCACCCTCTCCGGCATCGAGCGCCTGGGGCTGGAGCTCGATGACGCCATGTTCGAAAAAGCCGTGGACCTGGTGGTCAATGCCGACAACATCTACGTGGTCGGCGTGCGCCGCTCCTTTGCCGTGGCCGACTACCTGGTCTACAACCTGCAGCACACCAACAAGCGCATCCACCTGATCTCCGGCCTGGGCGGCAGCTACCGCGAGCAGATGCGCAGCGTGCGCGCCAATGACCTGGTGATCGCCATCAGCTTTACGCCCTACGGCAAAGAGACCCAGCACTGCCTGCGCATCGCCCAGCACCATCAGGCCAAGACCCTGATCATCACCGACAGCAACCTGTCGCCCCTGGCCAAGCGGGCCAACGCGGTGCTGCTGGTGAACGAGGGGTCTTCGTTTGCGTTCCGCTCATTGAGCGCCACGCTGTGCCTGTGCCAGGCATTGTTTATTGCGGTGGCGTATCGCCTGGAATTGAAAGTGGATGAGATTCACGAGCAGGTCGGGTTCGAAGACTGACCTCGCGGCCCGCCCCTGCTCATAGGCACAACGCCGCCAATGCTCGGCCGTGATAGCGAATCTGCGCCAAGGTCAGCGCGGTGTAGCCAATGATCACCGCCGGCGGCAACCTCGCCTCATGGCAGAACGCGCCCAGCGGCTGCAACGTCAGCCCGGCAGATGCCGCCCGGGCGCAGAAGTCCGCTTCTTTAACCCCTGCCGGCAGCCACAGCACAAAATGCAGCCCGGCCTGCTGGCCACTCACGACGGCATGCCCGCCGAGGCATTCGAGCAGCGCATCGCGACGGGCCAGATACGCCTGGCGTGAAGCGCGTAAATGACGCACAAACGCCCCGCTGCCAAGTAACTCCACCAAGCCCAATTGATCACTGGCGCCGACCGAATGCCCGGTGAGGTGCAGGGTGCGCAGCAACGCCCGGCGCAGCGTCTTGGGCACCACCATAAAGCCCACTCGCAGACCGGGAAACAGGTTCTTGTTGAAGCTGCCGCAGTAGATCACCCGGTCATCGGCGTCCAGGGCTTTCAGGGCGGCCAGCGGCGCGCTCTGGTAGTTATATTCGCTGTCGTAGTCATCCTCCACCACCCATGCCTGCGCGCGTGCGGCCCAGTCCAGCAAAGCCAGGCGGCGCGATACCGACAGGGTCATGCCCAGCGGTGCCTGGTGCGCCGGGGTCACGTAGACCAGGCGGGCCGCATCGGGGAGCCGGGAGGTGTCGAGCCCGTCCGCGCCGACCGGTACCGCCTGCACTTGAGCGCCGCACAGTTCGAACAAGCGTCGTGCCGGTGGGTAGCCAGGGTCTTCGACACAGGCCGTGTCGCCGGGCTTGAGCAGGGTGCGCGCAATCAAATCGAGGGCATGCCGAATGCCGGTGGTAACAACCACTTCATCCGCCTCGCACTGCAGGCCGCGATATCGGCGCAGGTAGTCGGCGATCCGGGCGCGCAGTTCCGGCACGCCCGCCGGATGGGATGCCTCCAGCGCGCCCGGCCCTGCCGCGAGCAGCCCACGGGACAGGCAGCGGGCCCAGGTCTTGAGGTCGAACAGACCGGCGTCCGGGCGCCGTGCGACAAAAGGCACATGGCTTTGCACACCCGCGTACGGGCGGTCCGGCTCGACCGGGCGACGCGGCGTCTGGCGTGCGTTCGGCGCCGCGATAAAGTGTTCGGGGATGACCGCGCAGACGCGCGTGCCGGAGCCCGCAATGCGTTGCACATACCCCTCTTCCTGCAAGCGCTCGTAAGCCGTTTCCAACGTGCCGCGCGACACCTGCCAACGTTCGGCCAGGCTGCGCGTGGACGGCAAACGGCTGCCTCCCGGCAATTGCCGGTTGAGAATCGCGCCGCGCAATGCCTCGTACGCGCCCTGCTGTTTGCCCGCATCCAGCGTGTCGGGGCGCGGCAGGTCAAGGGCGGATGCAGTTTTACCTCGGCTCATAGTGGTCCATTCGTTTTCGGCATAAGTGGCTCACAGGATTAAACCACAAAGCCGCTAGAGTGCCGGCTCCACTTCTTGCCAAGAGCTTGCCCATGACTCAACGCGCCCTTTCCCTGGGATCCTGGCTGGTGCTGCTGACCGTATTGATCGGACTGCCGCGCGTCGCACTGGACATGCACCTGCCGGCACTGCCGGCCATGGCCGACTACTTCCAGGCCAGCGACAGTCAGCTGCAATTGACCCTCACGCTGTATACCCTCGGCTCGGCGATTTCGCTGCTGATCAGCGGCCCGCTGACTGACCGCTTCGGCCGTCGCCCGGTGTTACTGGCGGGATTGGCGCTGTATGGGCTGGCCACCTTGGCCTGCGCCTTGGCCGACAGCCTCGGCGTGCTGATTATCGCGCGACTGTTCCAAGCCCTGGGCGGCTGCTGCACCACGGTGATCGGGCGGGTGATCGTGCGCGATCACTTCGAGCGCGACGAACAGGCACGCCTGCTGGGATTAATCTCCATGGCGATGGCGGTATCGCCCATGGCCGCGCCAGTCTTGGGCAGCCTGTTGCTGCCAATGATTGGATGGCGGGGCTTGTTTCTGCTGTTGGGCGCGATTGGCGTGGTGTTGTATGGGGTGGTCCATCGGCGCCTGCCGGAAACCCGCCCGACGCAAGTGGCGGCGACAGCGCCGGGCAATCTGTTGCACCTGTATGGGCGGTTGCTGGGCGACCGCTACTTCCTGCGCTACGCGCTGGCCATCGGCTGCGTATACAGCACCTATTTTCCCTTTATCAGTGAGTCATCGGCGCTGCTGCAACGGGGCTTTGGCTTGTCCGCCACGGCTTATGCGCTGGTGTTCGCGGCAACCATCAGCGGCTATATGCTGGGGGCGAATCTTTTTCGTCGGCTGGTGCTGCGCTTTGAAGCGGATCGATTGATCAGCGCAGCCATCGCACTGAACGTGGTCGGCAGCCTTCTGCTCGCTGCGGGCACGGCCGCCTGGGCGCAGCAATGGCTGGCGATCGTACTGCCGATGGTGATGATCATGGTGTCGGTGGGGATGGTGATTCCGGCGTGCCAGTTGTCGGTGTTGCAACCGTATGGCGCAATTGCCGGCACGGCCTCGGGGCTGTTCTTCTTCATCCAGATGTTCCTCACTGCGGTGAGCAGTTGGGTCACCGGTGTGTTATCGGACGGCACATCGCAGCCGTTGCTGATCATGACGGGTGTGGCCAGCACCTTGCTGGTAGCGACCTGGCTGACGCTCCACCCAAAGCAAAGGGGGAGGGCGCAAGCGCCCTCCCACGAGGTTCCGAGCAGTACTCGGGTTTAGTGCATGAAGATCGCGATCAAAATGATGACCGGGATAGGCACGCCGAGGAACCACAGCAGTAATGAGCGCATTGTTTTCTCCTTGAATTAACGGACGTAATGTTCGGTTTCGACATACACCACGGCATCCCGACGACGACCGCCGAAGGTCGCAGCGAAGCTGGCAAAGAAGGCGCCGATCAGCAGCGCGACAAACATCCACAGCGCGGTCCAGGCAGCGACTTTGGCGGCGGTGTCAGCGGCTTGCTTGGCTTTGAGCTTGGCGTCTTCGACGGCTTTACGGGCGTCGCCGTAGACCTTGTCGATGCGCGCTTCGGCGTCGGCCTGGCTGAGGTTGGTGCGCTGGCTGATCAACTGGGCCAGGTAGGTACGGTCTTCAGCAGCCAGTTGACCGTCATTGCTCAGGGTGCGGGCAAAAATGCGCGCAACCACGGCATGGGCGGCGTCATCGCTGACTGCGGCTGGGCGGTCATCGCGGAACAGGCTGTCGACGTAATAACCGAAGTCATCACCCTTGACGCCCTGTGCTGCGCCGCCGGCGGCTTGCACCGCACCCGAGGCGACACTGGCGCTGGCCTGCACGCCGCCACCGACCACGCTGCTGACCGAACTGACCACCAGGGTCGCGGTGATCAACGTGGCCACGGCCCAGGCCAGGAAGCCATGGGCGGTGTCGCGGAAATACACTTCATCGCCATGCATATTGGCCCACTTCACGCGCAGACGGCCGGCAATGTAACCGCCCAAGCCGGCGGCGACGATCTGGGTAAATGCCAGCCAGACAATCGTGGATATACCCAGCCCTTTGGCGCTCACACCACTGTTGGCCCACGGCGACACGGCCGAAAAGCCCAGGCCAAAGCCCAGCAGCACCAGGATCAGCGAGAGTGCGGCCGCCGCAGCGGCCCCGGCAAAAATCGCCCCCCAGGAAACCCCGGAGCGCGCGCTCGATTCTTGCAGCGTGGTTGAAGGTGTGATCATTGTTGTTTTGCTCCCGGCAGGAAAAATAGTGTTACAAGTCTCAAAAGGGACAGTGCAGGCAGCGTGCCAGTCGGCATAAAAATAAAAATCCTTTATTTTCAATATGTTAGATAAGTTGAACTTCCTAAGACCATGCAACTTGCAAGAACCTGGCAATCAGAGCGGGCGTATTGCATTCCAATATGGGAGGGGGGTGTCGGATTTGCCTCCATGAAGTTTTATTTAGGAAGCGTTCAGCCAATTGTTGGCAAAATGCTCCTCTTCTAGTGTGAATCGCTCGCCAGGTATGCCTATGACCCGCATTTTGACCATCGAGGATGACGCCGTAACGGCCCGCGAGATTGTCGCCGAGCTGAGTAGCCATGGACTGGAGGTTGATTGGGTGGACAACGGCCGCGAAGGCCTGGTCCGCGCCGTGAGTGGTGACTACGACCTGATCACCCTGGACCGCATGCTGCCGGAACTGGATGGCCTGGCCATCGTCACCACCCTGCGCACCATTGGAGTATCGACGCCGATCCTGATGATCAGCGCCCTCTCCGACGTCGATGAACGCGTGCGCGGCCTGCGCGCCGGTGGCGATGACTACCTGACCAAGCCGTTCGCTTCCGATGAAATGGCCGCACGTGTAGAAGTGCTGCTGCGCCGCAAAAGTACGGTCAAGGAATTCGAGACCGCCTTGCGCGTGGCCGACCTGGAGTTGAACCTGATCAGCCGCGAAGCCACTCGCGCCGATCAGCCGCTCACCCTGCTGCCCACCGAATACAAACTGCTGGAATTTTTGATGCGCAACACCGGGCAGATCCTGTCGCGGATGATGATCTTCGAGGAAGTCTGGGGCTATCACTTCGACCCCGGCACCAACCTGATCGATGTGCACATCGGACGCCTGCGCAAGAAAATCGACCCACCGGGCCTCACACCGCTGATCCGCACGGTACGAGGTTCCGGTTATGTCATTGCTGAACCCCTCTAAGGGCTGGCGCTCATCCAGCAGCCGCCTGCTGGCACTGTACAGCTCGCTGTTCGTGGCCTGGAGCTGCATCCTGATGGGGGTGCTGTACTTCGAAGTGTCGGGTTACCTGGGGGATTTGTCGCGCCACTCGCTGTTGCAGCGCCAGCACCTCTTTCAACGTTTCGACGGTGAGGAACTGGTGGAGGCGCTGACCACCAGCATGACCTTCGATATGAAGGGCGTTGACGCCTACGGCCTGTTCGACGAACAGTTCCGCCCGTTGAACGGACCGATCCGCGCAATTCCGCCGGACCTGCCTCTGGACGGCAAGATCCACGCCCTGACCAATTGCGTGGACTCCGACGATCCCAAATTGCCCAAGGACAGCTGCGATGCCGTCGCCACCCACACCGGCGATGGCCGCTGGCTGGTACTGGTGCGCGCCAACGGTTCGCTGTTCGGCGTGACGCGAATCATCTGGCATGCGCTGCTCTGGGCACTCTCGCTGACTATCATTCCCGGTGTCGCGGGCTGGCATTTGCTGCGCCGTCGTCCGCTGCGACGTATTCGCGGGATCCAGGCCAGCGCCGAAGCTATCGTCGCCGGCGACCTCACCCATCGCCTGCCGCTGTCCAACCGACGCGACGAATTGGACATGCTCGCGGCCATCGTCAACGCCATGCTCGACCGCATCGAAAAGTTGATGAACGAGGTCAAGGGCGTGTGCGACAACATTGCCCATGATCTGCGCACCCCACTGACGCGCCTGCGCGCGCAGTTGTATCGCATCCGGCAGGAGGCCGAGCAGGACTCGGGCTACGCGGTAAAACTGGATGATGCGATTGCCGAAACCGACACCCTGATGGCGCGTTTTCGCGGGCTGTTGCGTATTTCGGAACTGGAAGACCACCAGCGCCGTTCAGGCTTCCTGGTGATGGACCCGCTGCCGCTGCTGAGGGAATTGCACGATTTCTATCTGCCGCTGGCCGAGGAAGGCGAACTGCAACTGGTGCTCGACATGCCACCCTCCCTGCCGTGGATCACCGGCGACCGCGCGCTGCTGTTTGAAGCCGTGGCGAACTTATTGAGCAATTCGATCAAGTTCACCCCGCCGGGCGGCGAAGTCATTTTGCGCGGGCTCAACGACGCGGGCAGCACCCGTATCGAAGTGCACGACTCGGGGCCAGGCATACCGGCGGCCGAGCGTGCCGCTGTGTTCCAGCGTTTTTACCGCGTGGACGAAAGCGACCAGCCCGGTGGGTTCGGGCTGGGGTTGTCGATTGTCGCGGCGATCATCAACCTGCATGGCTTCAAGCTGGAGGTAGGCAGCAGCGCCCGGGGCGGCGCGCGGCTGATCCTGGAGTGTCGCCAGCAACTGATGCCCGAATGAGCGAGTGGGGCCTGCTGCGACTCAGGCCTTGAAGTTGGCGCGCAGCGCTTCGACCCCACCCTTGTAGACACCGGCGAACAGCTCCTCCACCGCCTCGTCCGTGGTGCCCGCCGCCGGTGTGAACACGCCCGACCACGTCACCTTCGTCGACGCGTCAGTCAAGGCTTCCACCTGCAACGTCGCCAGGTAAGCGCTCACCGGAAACGGCGATTGCTCGATGGTGTAGCTGTAGGTACGCGAAACGTTATCGAACGTCTGCAACCGCTCGACGATCACGCCACCGTCGGCGGTTGTCAGATGGCGCAGGCGGCCACCTTCGCCGGGCTCGCTCTTGGCAATCAGCGGCAACCAGTCCGGCAGGCTGTTGAAGCCGCCGACCAATTGCCAGACCTGATCGGCCGATACCGGGATTTCTATTACTGCGGATGCGGTTGGCACGGTCAATCTCCAGAAGTCATGGAAAACGTCGCCCAGACTGCCACGCCTGGCGCGTCATTGCATCCCTTCTGAATGCTCGGATAAGGGGGTGACTGACGCCTCGCAATCGGGGGCAAGCCCCCTCCCACACAGTCAGTACTGTGGGAGGGGGTTTGCCCCCGATTGCAGTGGGTCAGGCCCCACGGATCTCAGCTCAATGGCGCTTGAGGAACGCCAGCATCAACGGGTTAACCTGCTCCGCCGCCTCCAGCTGCACCATATGCCCCTGCCCCGGCAGGATTTCCACCTGGGCCTCCAGCCCTTGGGCATGAGCGACCGGGATAATGGCGTCGTCGCTGCCCCAGATCACCAGGCTCGGCTGTCGACCGACAACATGGCGCATATCCAGCTTCTGCCGTCCTCCTTCAAACAACGCAGCATTGAGTTGACGCAACGCCTGGTCGACGCCTTCCAGGCGCTTGAACTTAAGCATGTCTTCCAGCATTTGCCGTGTCACCAGGCCCGGATCGCTGAACAGCTGGGTCAACTGCGGCTTGAGTGCGTTGCGATTGCCGGCCTCGGCAAACCCTTGCAGATAGTCGCCATTGATATCGGCGCCCAGCCCGGCGCTGGCGATCAGGGTCAGCGAAGCAATGCGCGCAGGCGCCTGGTCCGCAACGGTCAGCGCGACCAGCCCGCCCATGGAATGGCCGGCCAGGTGCACGCGCTGCACGTGCAGATGATCGAGCAGGCCCAGTACCGCCTGTGCCAACTCCGAGGCGTCGCCGCTGCGCAGCGTCTTGCCCGACTCGCCATGCCCCGGCAGGTCGAGCGCGATCACACGGCGGTCGGCGGCCAGGGCCGGTTGGTTGAACAGCCAGTTGTTCAAGTCGCCGCCAAAGCCATGCACCAGCACCAGCGGCGTGCCGCCTTCGCCGAGGTCCAGGTAACGCAGCAAGCCCCCGCCCACCTCGACTTTCTGCGCACTCGGCCCCGCCGTTTCGGCCTCGGCGGCACTGGACACGAACCCGGCCTGGAAGCGTTCGATTACCGCGTCGATCTCGGCGTCGCTGGCCTCACCTTCCACCACAATCCCCAGCAAGGCGCCGACCGGCAGGGTTTCATCGCTCTGCGCCAGCACTCGGCGCAACACGCCACTGAACGGCGCCTCGACGCTGCTGGAAATTTTGTCGGTCTCCACATCCAGCACTTCTTCGCCCTTCTCCACCCGCTCGCCCGGCTGCTTGAGCCAGGTGTCGATACGGCCCTCAGTCATCGATAGCCCCCACTTGGGCATGGTCAAGGTATGGATCATGCGGCGTTCCTCTTGTCGGCGATCTTCAGCACGGCGGCTTCGATCCTGGCGGCGTCGGGGATGTACAGGTCTTCCAGCGCATCGGAAAACGGCACCGGCGTATGGGGCGCGGTGACCATTTCGATGGGCGCGCGCAGTGCGGCGAATGCGCGCTGCGCCACCAGGGCGCTGATGTCGGTGGCAATCGAGCAGCGCGGGTTGGACTCATCGATCACCACCAGGCGCCCGGTTTTCTCCACGCTTTCCAGGATGCTGTCCTCATCCAGTGGGCTGGTGGTGCGCAGGTCCAACACTTCGCAGTCGATGCCTTGGCGTGCCAGGTTGGCGGCGGCGTCGAGGGCGATATGCACCATGCGCCCGTAAGTTACCAGGGTCACGTCGCGGCCTTCGCGCACAAAGTTGGCCTCGCCGAACGGCACGGTATACAGCTCTTCGGGCACGTCGCCTTGCAGGCTGTAGAGCATTTTGTGTTCGAGGAAGATCACCGGGTCGTTATCGCGGATCGCCTGGATCAGCATGCCCTTGGCATCATAGGGCGTGGCCGGGCACACCACTTTCAGGCCGGGAATGTGGGTCCACATCGAGGTGAGCATCTGCGAGTGCTGGGCGGCGGCGCGCAGGCCGGCGCCGTACATGGCGCGGATCACCAGCGGTGTGGTGGTCTTGCCACCGAACATATAGCGAAACTTGGCGGCCTGGTTGAGCAACTGGTCAAGGCAACAGCCGATAAAGTCGACGAACATCAGTTCGCACACCGGGCGCATGCCCCGGGTGGCGGCGCCCACGGCCATGCCCACGTAGCCGACCTCGGACAACGGTGCATCCAGCACGCGCTCGGGGAACTCCGGGTACAGGCCTTTGGTGACGCCGAGCACGCCGCCCCAGGCGTCCTGTTCGCCGGGCGACCCGGTGCCGCCGGACACATCCTGGCCGATGATGAACACGCTCTGGTCGCGGCGCATCTCCTGGGCCAGGGCTTCGTTGATTGCCTGCTGATAGCTGATTTTGCGAGCCATGAAATTCTCTCCGGGTCTTGTTGTTATTAGCGGTAGGCGACGTAGACATCGCTGAGCAGATCGGCTGCCTGGGGCTTGGGATCGGACTTGGCCAGGCGCACGGCATCTTCGATCAACTGTGCGACCTCGCCGTCGATACGCTCGAATTGCGCGGCGTCCAACCAGCCTTCGGCCTGGCAACGCTGGCGGAACAGCACCAGGCAATCCTGGGTTTCGCGCAGGTTCTTCACTTCATCCACACCGCGATAGGTTTGGGCATCGCCTTCGAAGTGGCCGTAGAAACGGCTCAACTTGACCTCCACCAGCGTCGGCCCTTCGCCGTTGCGTGCACGCTCTACGGCCACGCCCAGCGCCGCGTGCACGGCGAAGAAATCGTTGCCATCGACGATCACCCCCGGCATGCCGAACCCCACGGCGCGCTCGGCGATGTCCTTGCACGCCACCGACCAGCCGGAACCGGTGGCTTCTGCATAGCCGTTGTTTTCGGCGACGAACAGACAGGGCAATTTCATGATCGAGGCCAGGTTCATCGCCTCGAACACCGCGCCCTCGTTGGAGCCGCCATCGCCAAAAAATGCCACGGCCACGCCCTGGCTGCCCTTGAGCCTGGCGGCCAACGCCGCACCGGCCGCCAACGGTGCGCCGGCACCGACGATGCCATTGGCGCCGAGCATGCCTTTCTCCTGATCGGCGATGTGCATGGAGCCGCCCTTACCGCCGCAGACGCCGGTTTTCTTGCCGTAGATCTCGGCCATCATGCCGAACACATCCACCCCCTTGGCGATGCAATGACCGTGGCCACGGTGGTTGGAGGCGATGCAATCGTCATCGTTAAGATGGGCCATGACCCCGGCGGCACTGGCTTCCTGGCCGGCATACAAATGCACGAAGCCGGGAATCTCGCCGGTGGCGAATTCCACATGCAGGCGTTCTTCGAAATCACGGATGGTGCGCATCACGGTGTAGGCATGCAGCAATTGATCAGTGGACAGGTGGGTGGACATCTTGTTGTTCTCCAGGTTGTCTCGACACACAAAAGGCTGGCGTCGACCAGCTACAGGCCACTCAGCACAGCCTGTGCCATAACCGCCAGGAACCTGGCAAAGCGTTGATCCAGAGCAGTGCCGCCCCCTTGTACGTGCGCACTCAATACACTCGGAATGAGACGTTGCAGCGCAGCTTGCCGATGGCGTCTCAAGGCAAATGAGACGCTGCGTCTCAGCGTCGGCAGTTGGTCAGCCCGCCCTTGTCCACCCGCGCGCGCAGGCGCTTAATGGCGGGCATAACAACAAAGCTCGAGAACCGGAGGCCCTATGCTCGCCGCGAACTCCAGGGAGCACGTCGACTGCGTCAGTCGCGTGGTCCGCAATGCCGATCGCCTGCCCCAGGCACCGGTGCCCGCATTGATTTTCGATTCCTGGCGCCGCTCCATGGAACAACACCACCTGGACCCAGGCTCCCTGCAGGGCCCCCGTATCCTCAGCGAACCCTTGCTCAAGGAATGCCGCGAACGCGCCGAGCTGTTCATGCGCATCGCCAGCGAAGAAGTCGGGCAACTGCACCATCGCGTGCGTCATGCCGATTACTGCGTGATGCTTACCGACGCCCAGGGCCAGACCCTCGACCACCGCGTAGACAGCAGCATTCGCAGCGACTGTCGCAAGGCCGGTCTGTACCTGGGCACCTGCTGGTCGGAAGCCGAAGAAGGCACCTGCGGCGTGGCCACGGTATTGACCAGCAAGGCAGCGGTGACCGTGCACAAACGCGATCACTTTCGCGCGGCGTTCATCGGCCTGACCTGCTCCGCCGCGCCGATCTTCGATCCGCAGGGCAATCTGCTGGGGGTGATGGACGCCTCGGCGCTCAAGTCGCCGGATGACCGGCGCAGCCAGCACCTGGTGCGCCAGATGGTGGCCCAGAGCGCCCAGGCCATCGAGAATGCGTTCTTCATGCACAGCGCCCGCCAGCATTGGGTGCTGCAGGCGCACAGCACACCGGGCTATGTGGACAGCCAGCCCGACCTGCTGCTGGCCTGGGACCAGGACGGGCGCCTGCAGGCCCTCAACAGCAAGGCACGCCAGGCCCTGCGTCGACGCTTCGGCCAGGTGCCGGCGCATATCGGTGAAGTATTCGACCTGGATGCCTTGCGTGCGGTGACCGACCAGCGTGCCCAACAGTTGCACTGGCTGGGCGAGCCCGGCGCGCTGCATGTGCGGGTCAACACGCCCCAACGTTGTTCGCGCACGCGCGCGGCGCCGAGCCATCAGGTCGACCCCCGTGTGGAAGAACACCTGCGCCTGGCCGTACGGGTCAAGGACCGCAACCTGCCGGTGCTGGTGCAAGGCGAAACCGGTGCCGGCAAGGAAGTCTTCGCGCGCCAGTTGCATGAACGCAGTGCGCGCCGCCAGGGCCCATTCGTGGCGGTGAACTGCGCGGCGATCCCGGAGAACCTGATTGAAAGCGAGCTGTTCGGCTATGTGGCAGGGGCGTTTACCGGTGCCTCCAGCAAAGGCATGCCCGGCCTGTTGGTGCAGGCCGACGGCGGCACGCTGTTCCTCGATGAGATCGGCGACATGCCGCTGGCGTTGCAGACCCGCCTGTTGCGGGTCATGGCCGAGGGTGAAGTGGCGCCCCTGGGCGCGGCCAGAACCCGCACGGTGGATATCCAGGTGATCTGCGCCAGCCACCGCGACCTGGCGGCGCTGGTGAGCGAGGGGCGCTTTCGCGAAGACTTGTACTTTCGCCTCGGCTGCGCCCGGGTCAGCCTGCCGCCGTTGCGCGATCGCACCGACAAACTGGCCCTGATCCACCGCCTGCTGGAGCAGGAATCACAGCGCGGCGCGGTCGCACTGGGCATCAGCCAGGCGGCGCTTGAAGTGTTGTTGAGCCATGGCTGGCCCGGTAATGTGAGGCAACTGCGGCATGTGCTGGCGTATGCCTGCGCGGTGTGCGACGGCCAAACCCTGCAACTGGCGGATCTGCCGGTGGAAGTGCGCGGCGAACAGGTCGCGGCGCCGACCGAACAGAGCGCCAGCCCGGAACGGCAAGTGGTACTGGATGCGCTGATCCGGCATCGCTGGAAACCAACACCGACCGCCCAGGCGCTGGGCATTTCCAGAGCCACCCTGTACCGCCGAGTCAACCAACTGGGCATCGATATGCCCGGCAAGGCTTCCCTGACACAGTGAGGTCGCTCATAGCGGCGTGTCAGTGACACACATGTTGCCTGAGCGAAAGCTATCGGGGGCAAGCCCCCTCCCACAGTGGGACCTCGCTGTCGCAGGTAATGTGGGAGGGGGCTTGCCCCCGATGGCGGTGGGTCAGCGAAAAAATACTAACTGAACCACCACCAACGCACGCTTTGCGAGATCAGCGGTAGACCAAACCACCATCGATCAGGGGCGCCTGCCCGGTCATGTAGTCCGCATCCGGACCGGCCAGGAACGCTACCAGCCCCGCCACGTCTTCCGGGGTTTCGGCGCGGCCCAGGGCGATGCCGTCCACGTATTGCTTGTAGGTCGCGCCCACCTCGGCCCCAGTGATCTCAGCCATTCGCTTGTCGATCTCCACCCACATATCGGTGCCCACGACGCCCGGGCAGTAGGCATTGACGGTGATCCCCGCGCTGGCCAGCTCCTTGGCCGCCGCCTGGGTCAGCGCACGCACGGCGAACTTGGTGGCCGAGTACACGCCCAGCAGCGCAAACCCTTCATGGCCGGCGATGGAGCAGGCGTTGATAATCTTGCCCTTGCACCCCAGCGCCTTGAATTTCTTGCCGGCGGCCTGGATGCCCCACAACACGCCCTGCACATTGATACCCAAGGTGCGTTCGACCTGTTCCGGGGTCACCTCCAGCAGTGCATCGATCTGCGCCACCCCGGCGTTGTTGACGATGATGTCGAAGCCGCCCAGGGTCTGGTGCGCATGCTCCACCGCCGCCACAACCTGTTCGCGCTTGGACACATCGGCGATAAACACCGACGCCTTGCGTCCGATGGCCGTGATTTCGGTGGCCACGGCGGCGAGTTTGGCACCATTGATGTCCACCAGGGCGATATCGGCGCCCTCCTGAGCCAGGCGCAAGGCAATGGCCCGGCCGATGCCCTGCCCGGCGCCGGTGACCAGCGCAACTTTTCCAGCGATACCCATGACGATCTCCTGCAATGATGAAAGAAGCCGTGTCTATCGCAGGTGCAGGCGCGGGCTGTCGAGCCGGCAAGGCTTCGGCGTGGGAGCTGAGACGGGACGTCTCGCTTGTAAAACCGCGCCGTAATGCCTAGCTTATGCGCCCCCTGCCCCGCGCTCTAAGGCCCAGCCCATGGTTTTGCGTTTTCGCCCCGTCGTCACTTCACGTGTTGCCCTCGGCCTGCTGCTCAGCGGCGGCATCGGCAACAGCCTGGCGGCCGCGCTGGAACTGCCGGCGCTGCAGGTACAGGGCGAAGATACGTCCGGCTATCGCGCCGAAACCGCCTCGGTCGGCGGCTTCCATGAAACACCGCTGCTCGACACCGCGGCCTCGGTCAGCGTGTTCAACGCCGCGCTGATCAAGGACCAGCAAGCGCGCCTGCTCAGTGAAGTGCTGCGCAACGATGCGTCGGTGGGCGACAGCTATGCGCCCATCGGCTACTACGAAAACTTCGTGGTGCGCGGTTTTTCGCTGAACGCGGCCAGCAGCTACAAGATCAATGGGCGCACCATCACCGGCGAACAGAACGTCGCCCTGGAAAACAAGCAGCAGGTGGAAGTGCTCAAGGGCCTGGCGGGCTTGCAGAGCGGTATTTCCGAACCCAGCGGCGCGATTAACTATGTCACCAAGCGCCCGGAAGAGGTGCGCTCGGTGACCGTGTCCACCGACGATCGCGGCAGCGGTTACCTGGCCACCGATGTCGGTGGCTGGTTCGGCAGCGAGCAGCAGTTCGGCCTGAGGGCCAACGTCGCTCATGAAGACCTGCATTCCTACGTGGAACACGCCAACGGCCAGCGCGATTTCCTGGCCCTGGCGTTCGACTGGAACATCAGCCCCGACGCCGTGCTGCAACTGGACGCCGAATACCAGAACAAACAACAGCGCTCGGTGCCGGGTTATCAGTTGCTGGGCGGCAGCGCAGTGCCCCACGGGGCCTCGCCGAAGAAACTGCTGGGGCACCAGAGCGGCGCCAAACCGGTGGACATCGATTCGCTGAACCTCAACGGCACGTTCGACTATCGCTTCAACGATCAATGGACATCCCAGATCAGCGCCGCGCGCAGCAAAGTGGTGATCGATGACTACAGCTCATTTGCCTGGGGTTGCTATTACATCGGCAGCTGCAATGCCAACACCTTCAGCCCCGAAGGCGACTACGACATCTACGACTACCGCAGCCCCGACGACACGCGCCGCGACGACGAGGTGCAGGTCGCCATGACCGGCCGGTTCGACACCGCGGGCCTGGGCCACGAATTGACTTTCGGCACCAGCGCGTTTCGTCGAGTGATCGACCAGCGCAAACCCGTCAACGAGTGGATCGGCAGCGGCAACATCCACCAGGACGCCGCGACCTTCGCGCCGACCGACGTGCCGCTCAACGACAGCCATCGCACCCTCGACAGCCGCCAGTACGGCCTGTTCGTCACGGATCGCCTGCGCTTCAACGAGCAGTGGCAAACGGTCCTCGGCGGGCGTGAAGTGCGCCTCGATGAACAGGCGTTCGACAGCGACGGCAACCCGTCCCGCCACACGCAGCAATACGTGTTTCTACCCCAGGCGGCGCTGATCTATAAGCCGGTGGACAGCGTTTCGCTATACACCCGCTACGGCAAAGGCTTGTCTCTGGGAGGCACCGCGCCATGGTTCGCGACCAATGCCAGTGAGACCCTGGCACCGACCACCTCGCGACAGATCGAGGCCGGCGTCAAATACGACTGGCGCCGCATCAGCTTCGCCGCCGCGCTGTTCCAGACCCGACAGGGCTACCAATACGCCCGACCCGACGGCGCCGGCAGCTTCACCTATGTGCAGCAGGGCGAGCAGAAAAACACCGGGCTGGAAGTGTCGGCCAATGGCTGGGCCACCGACCGTTTGCAGATCGCCACCAGCGTGGCGGCGATTCGTGCACGGGTGAGCGGCAGCGGCACGGCGGCCTATGAAGGGCACCAGGCGATCAACGTGCCCAAGCTGCGCGCCAGCCTATACGCCGACTATGCGCTGCCGTGGGTCAATGGCCTGGCGGTGCTGGGTGGCGTGCAATACAGCGCCAAGAAGTACGCCAACCGCAGCGGCAATGTGCAGGTGGGCGATTACGCGGTGGTCAACGTCGGCAGCCGCTACACCACCCACCTCGACGGCTACGAAACCGTATTGCGCCTGAGCGTCGACAACCTGTTCGACAAACGTTACTGGCGCGATGCCGGCGAGTACCTGGGCGACGACTACCTGTTCCAGGGCGCACCACTGACGGCGCGCCTGAGCGCAACGGTCAATTTCTAAGGCATTACTTGGGCATTTTGCGAAAACCCACGGCAAGGCGGTTCCAGCTGTTGATGGCAGCAATGGCCAGGCTCAAATCGACCTGTTCCTGGGCGCTGAATTCGGCCGCCAGCGCGGTGTAGTCCGCATCCGGCGCGTGCGTCTGGCTGAGCAGGGTCAGGCTTTCGGCCCAGGCCAGTGCGGCGCGCTCACGCGGCGTGAAGAACGGCGTCTCGCGCCAGGCCGACAGCGTGTACAGACGCCGCTCGGTCTCACCGCCCTTGCGGGCGTCGGCGGTGTGCATGTCCAGGCAGAAAGCACAGCCGTTGATCTGCGAGACCCGCAGGCGAATCAGTTCCAGCAGCGGCAGTTCGATGGAGAGTCTGCCGACGGCGGTCTCCAGGGCGAGCATGGCCTTCATGGCATCGGGGGACGCGGTGTAGAAATCGGTACGGGTTTGCATGGGGTTCTTCCGAGAATGGGTTGGCGCTCAGGTTAGTCAGGACGTGTGAGCCGTGGAATAGCCAATTCCGGGGAAGAACGGGAGGCCAATGGCCGTGCACCGAAGCCATCAAGGGCCAGCCCTTCCCGCGAGGCTACCGGCTAAACCAGCTCGCGCCGCAAAAACGGTGCCGTCCGACTCTTCTTGTTCTTGGCCACCGTGTGCGGTGTGCCACTGGCCACCACCTGCCCACCCAGGTCCCCTGCGCCCGGCCCGATATCGATCACCCAGTCACTCTGCGCCACTACGCGCATTTCGTGCTCCACCACGATCACCGTATGCCCGGCATCCACCAGTTGGTTAAGCTGGCTGAGCAGGCGATCGACATCCCGTGGATGCAATCCGGTGGTGGGCTCATCCAGCACATACAACGTGGCACCGCGAGCATTGCGTTGCAGTTCGGTGGCCAGTTTGATGCGCTGCGCTTCGCCACCGGACAGTTCGGTGGCCGGTTGGCCCAGGCGCAGGTAACCCAGACCGATATCCCGCAGCACCTGCAACGAGCGCAGCACACCCGGTTGGTCGGCAAACACCTCCACCGCCTGGTCCACCGTCAGCCCCAGTACCTGAGCGATGTTCAGGCCTTGCCACTTGACCGCCAGGGTCTGGGGGTTGTAGCGCGCGCCATGGCAGGTCGGGCACGGTGCGTAAACGCTCGGCATAAAAAGCAATTCGACGCTGACAAAGCCTTCGCCCTCGCAGTTCGGGCAGCGGCCCTTGGCGACGTTGAAGGAGAACTGCCCGGCATCGTAACCGCGCTTCTTCGCCGCCGGCGTGGCGGCAAACAGTTTGCGCACGTTGTCGAACAGCCCGGTGTAGGTCGCCAGGTTGGAGCGCGGCGTGCGGCCGATGGGCTTCTGATCCACCTGCACCAGGCGCCGGATATGTTCCAGCCCGGCGCCGATACGCCCGCCGCTGGTTTGCGGCGCGTCGTCTTCCAGGCTCGGTTCTTCATCGGCTTCCACCACGCGCCCCAGACCGCTACCCACCAGTTCCAGCAATGCCTGGCTGACCAGGCTGGACTTGCCCGAACCGGACACGCCGGTAACGGCGGTAAAACAGCCCAACGGGAAATCGACGTTCAGGTCCTTGAGGTTATTGCGCGTTACGCCCTCCAGCGCCAGCCAGGCGCTGGGCTCACGACGCGCGGCGGCGGCCGGGCGCGGAGCGGCAAACAGGTACTCACGGGTCTGCGACGCCTGCACCTCGGCCAGGCCGGCGGGCGGGCCGCTGTACAGCACTTGCCCGCCCTGCTCGCCGGCAGCCGGGCCGACATCGATCAGCCAGTCGGCGCGGCGCATGGTTTCCAGGTCATGCTCGACCACAAACAATGAATTGCCCGCCGCCTTCAAACGCTCCAATGCGGTAAACAGCGCTTCTCCATCCGCCGGATGCAGCCCGGCCGAAGGCTCGTCCAGCACATAGATCACGCCGAACAATTGCGAGCCCAGTTGAGTGGCCAGGCGCAAACGCTGCAATTCGCCGGACGACAAGCTCGGCGTGCTGCGCTCCAGGGACAGGTAGCCCAGGCCCAGTTCGATCAGCGTGCCGACGCGCTCAAGCAAATCCTCAGCGATACGCTGGGCCGCCAGGCGTTTTTCCACCGACAATTTCATACGGTCCTGCCCCGCCGCCACCGGCCGCAGCAAGTCGGCCAATTGGCTCAACGACAGCTGCGACAACTCACCGATGTCCACCCCGGCGAACTTCACCGACAACGCCGCGCGGGTCAGGCGTTTGCCCTCGCACAGCGGGCAAGGGCTGCCCTGCATAAACTGCGAGACACGCTTTTTCATCAGCGCGCTCTGAGTGTGGCTGAAGGTGTGCAGGATATAGCGCCGCGCGCCGCTGAACGTACCTTGATAGCTGGGCTCCAGCTTGCGCTTGAGCGCCTCGCGAGTCTGCTCAGGGGTGAAGCCGGCGTACACCGGCACGGTGGGCGTTTCCTCGGTGAAGAGAATCCAGTCGCGCTGCTTTTTCGGCAGGTCGCGCCAAGGAATATCCACGTCGTACCCCAGGGTCACCAGGATGTCGCGCAGGTTCTGGCCCTGCCATGCCAGCGGCCAGGACGCCACCGCGCGCTGCCGGATGCTCAACGACGGATCGGGCACCATCAGCGCCTCGGTCACCTCATACACGCGACCCAGGCCATGGCATTGCGGGCATGCGCCCTGGGGCAGGTTCGGCGAAAAATCCTCGGCATACAGCATGGCCTGCCCCGCCGGGTACTGACCGGCGCGGGAGTACAGCATACGAATCAGGCTCGACAGGGTGGTCACACTGCCCACCGACGAGCGCGCACTTGGCGTGCCGCGTTGCTGTTGCAGGGCCACGGCCGGCGGCAGGCCTTCGATGCTGTCCACATCCGGCACGCCGACCTGATCGATCAGGCGCCGCGCATACGGCGCCACCGATTCGAAATAGCGACGCTGAGCCTCGGCATACACGGTGGAAAACGCCAGGGACGACTTGCCCGAGCCGGACACGCCGGTGAACACCACCAGGGCATCGCGCGGAATGTCCACATCGACGTTGCGCAGGTTGTGTTCACGGGCGCCGCGCACGCGCACAAAGCCGGCGGGCGGGGACGTGGTCGGCGGGAGGTTGCGTTGTGAGGTCATGGTCAACCTTATCGAGCGGTGAGCACGCTGCGCACCCGTTGCGTCAGGGCTTCGGGGCTGTAGGGCTTGCTCAGTAGATGAATGTCGGGAGTCAGCAGATGGTTGCTGGAGAGAATGTCGCGGGTGTGGCCGGAGGTGAACAACACCGGCACCGGCGGGCTCTGTTCGCGGGCCCACTCGGCCAGGTCGGTGCTTTTGACCCGGCCCGGCATCACCACATCGGTAAAAATCAGCTCCGGCTGCAGGCCCGCTTGCAGCTTGCGCATGGCCTGGTCGCCGTCTTCGGCGGTGAGCACGGTGTAGCCCGATTGTTCGAGCACTTCCACCACGGTCAAGCGCACGCCTTCGTTGTCCTCGACGACCAGAATGGTTTCCTGCCCATATTCGGTGACGAGCGGCTCGGCCGGCACTTCGGCGCATTCCTCGCCCAGGCTGCGCGGAAAATACAACTGCACCACGGTGCCCTTGCCCTCTTCGCTGCACACGTCCACGTGACCGCCGCTCTGGCGCACAAAGCCGAACACCATGCTCAAGCCCAGGCCCGTGCCGTGACCGTCGCGCTTGGTGGTGAAGAAAGGCTCGAACACTTTGGCCTGAATTGCCGGCGACATACCTACCCCGGTATCGGCTACGGACAGACGCACGTATTCACCGGGATTCACGCTTTTGCCCACGCAATCGTCGGGATTGAGGATGATGTTTTCGCCGCTGATGCGAATCACGCCCTCGCCTTTCATCGCATCCCGGGCGTTGATCGCCAGGTTGAGCAAGGCGTTTTCCAGCTGATGGCGGTCGACATGGATGCACCAGGGGTCGCGGGGCAGTTGTACGTCGATATGAATGGTTTCACCGAGGGCGCGCTGCAGCAGCTCGCCCAGGGTTTCGTAGATGCGCAGCGGGTTGTACACCGCCGGCGACAGCGGCTGGCGCCGGGCAAACGCGAGCAATTGCGCCGACAGCTTGGCACCACGGTCCACTGCGGCAATCGCGGCGCTGACACGGCGTTGCACATGCACATTGTCCGGTTCATGGCGGGCCAGCAAATGCAGGTTGCCGGAGATCACTTGCAGCAGGTTATTGAAGTCGTGGGCCACGCCGCCGGTGAGGCCGCCAATGGCCTCCAGTTTCTGCGATTGACGCAACTGGTCCTCGGCGGCGGATCGCGCCTGCACTTCAGCGGCCACCCGTTGCTCCAGGTTGTGCGTGAGCTCCTGGCGCACCTGTTCGGATTTGACCAGCTCAGTGGTTTCCACCACGATCGCCAGCACCCCGGCCGGTTGCTGGTTATCGCCGGCCACGGGGCTGTAATACAAGTCCAGCCACACGGTCTCCGGCTGGCCGTTGCGCAACAGCACCAGGTCTTTGTTGTTGAACGACAAGGTGCCGCCGGCCAGGCAGGTGTCCACCACATGGCGGTTGAAATCCGCCACTTCCGGCCAGCCCAGCTCAACCGGCGTGCCCAACAGATAAGGGTGACGGCCACCGGCAAAGGCCGAGTAACTGTCGTTGTAGATCATGTACCCCGCCCGCCCCCACAGCATCACCATCGGCACGGGGGACGCCAGCATCATTTGCACGGTGCAGGCCAGGCTGGTGGACCATCGATCGATCGGCCCAAGGTCGGTGGTTGACCAGTCAAATGCGCGAATACGCTGGGCCATTTCACCGGCCCAACCTTCACAGCCGTGTGGGTTGGATAAAAATTGCATCGTTCGGCTCTGCGCAGAGAAAGGACGGTCGCAACGGTTGGAGCGCGCCAGGGGCGGATCGTTTCATTTGCATACGTTAGGGGCAATTCGCCGCACACGCTACTTGGCTCAGTGAAAATCCCGGCTGCGTACATCCATGCCATCGAGCAGAGCGGACAGATCGGTCAGCCGCCCGGCGATCAGATGCCGCACCTCGCCCACCGCTTCCCAGCGCCCATCGACCTTGAGCAGGCGCGATCCCACCAGGGCCAGGCGCTGGCGTTCGGCGAGGTCGCGCCAGACCACCACGTTCAGGTTGCCGAATTCATCCTCCAGGGTCACGAATGTCACCCCGCTGGCGGTGCCGGGCCGTTGCCGCCCGGTGACCAGCCCGGCGACGCTGACGTTGCGCCCATGCTCCACGGCCATCAGCTCGCGGGAGCTGCGGCAGCGACGCTGGCGCAGCTCGGCGCGCAGCAACGCCAGCGGATGCGGGCCGAGGGTGGTGCCGAGGGTGGCGTAGTCGGCGTGCAGGTCTTCGCTGACCGTGGGCGCCGGCAATGCCACCGCGGCTTCGTCAGGGCTGGGCAGGCCGGCAAACAGCCCCAGTTGTTTATGCACCCCCGCCACCTCCCAGCGTGCGCGGTGGCGATTGCCGGCCAGGGCGCGCAGGGCACCGGCATCGGCGAGCAACGCCTGGGCACGCGAGTCCAGCTCGGCACGCCGGTCCAGGTCGGCGATATCGCTGAATGGCTGCTGCCGGCGCGCCGCTACGATGCGTCGGGCATCCTCTTCGCGAAACCCCGAGATCAAGCGCAGGCCCATGCGAATCGCCGGTTGCGCACCGTCGATGGGCTCCAGGCTGCAATCCCAGTCGCTGGCCTGCACATCCACCGGGCGGACCTGCAAGCGGTGACGCCGCGCATCCTGCAGGATCTGGTCCGGGCTGTAGAACCCCATGGGCCAACTGTTGATCAGCGCGCAGGCAAACGCCGCCGGTTCATGGCATTTGAGCCAGCAACTGGCATAGGTCAGCAAGGCGAAACTGGCCGCGTGGGATTCCGGGAAACCGTAGCTGCCGAAGCCCTTGATCTGCTCGAAAATCTGCGCGGCGAAGGCCTCGGTGTAGCCGTTTTTGAGCATCCCATCGCGCAACCGTTCGCGGTGCGGTTCAAGACCACCGTGGCGTTTCCAGGCGGCCATGGAGCGGCGCAGCTGGTCAGCCTCGCCGGGGCTGTAGTCGGCGGCCACCATGGCGATCTGCATCACCTGCTCCTGGAACAGCGGGATGCCCAGGGTGCGTTCCAACACGGTTTTCAATTGCGGGGATGGATAAGTCGTCGGTTCTTCATTGTTACGCCGCCGCAGGTACGGATGCACCATGCCGCCCTGAATCGGCCCGGGCCGCACAATGGCGACCTCGATCACCAGGTCATAAAAGGCCTTGGGCCGGAGCCGTGGCAGCATGGCCATCTGCGCCCGCGATTCGATCTGGAACACGCCAATGGTGTCGGCCTTGCTGATCATGGCGTAGGTGGCTGGGTCATCCTTGGGGATGCCAGCCAGCGACAGGTCGCGACCGCGATGCTGGCGCAGCAAATCGAAGCAGCGACGGATCGCGCTGAGCATACCCAGGGCAAGAATATCGACCTTGAGCAGGCCCACCGCGTCGAGGTCGTCCTTGTCCCACTGGATGATGGTGCGCTCGGCCATGGCGGCGTTTTCCACCGGCACCAGGGTGTCCAGCGGGTATTCGGAAATCACGAAACCGCCGGGATGCTGGGACAGGTGCCGAGGGAAGCCGATCAGTTGCTGGGTGAGGGTCAACACGCGATGCAGGATCGGCGTGTGCGGGTCGAAGCCTGCTTCACGCAGGCGCTCCAGGGGCGGCGCATCGTCACTCCAGCGTCCGCAGCAATCGGCCAGGGCGTTGATCTGGTCCGGCGGCAGCCCCAAGGCTTTGGCCACGTCACGTACCGCGCCGGCGGCGTGATACGTGCTGACCACCGCCGTCAATGCCGCGCGGTGACGGCCGTAGCGCTGGAACACGTACTGCAGCACTTCTTCGCGGCGTTCGTGTTCGAAGTCCACGTCGATATCCGGCGGTTCATTGCGTTCCTTGGACAGGAAGCGCTCGAACAGCAGGCTGGTCAGGCTCGGGTCGATCTCGGTGATGCCGAGGGCAAAACACACCGCCGAATTGGCCGCCGAACCGCGCCCCTGGCACAGGATCGAACGGCTGCGGGCGAAGCGCACGATGTCATGTACCGTGAGGAAATAGCTTTCGTAGCCCAGATCGCTGATCAGCTCCAGTTCGTGGTCGATCTGCTTTAACGTCTTGGCCTCGACGCCGTGGGGCCAGCGCCGCGCCATGCCTTCTTCGGTGACGGCCCGCAGCCAGGTTTTAGCGGTATACCCCTCGGGCACCAATTCACGCGGGTAGTGGTAGCGCAACTGGCCAAGGTCGAAGGTGCAGCGGCGCGCGATAGCCAGGCTTTCGTCGAGCAGCGCCTGCGGGTACAGCGCGCCGAGGGCATCCAGGCTGCGCAGGTGCCGCTCGCCATTGGGGTGCAGGCGCGTGCCGGCCTCGGCCACGCTGACGTGATGGCGGATGGCAGTCATGGTGTCTTGCAGCGCGCGGCGCCCACGCACATGCATATGCACATCGCCACAGGCTACCGCCGGTATTTGCAGGCTGGCGGCCAGGTTCAGGCGTTGCTGCAAGTGGCGCGCATCGTCCTGGCCGCAATGCAGATGCACCGCCAGCCACAGGCGCTCGGCGAACGTGCGGCGCAGCCATTGGATCGACGCCTGGGTGTCGTCGTCAGCCGCCACCCACAACGCCAGCAGGCCGGGCATCGGTTGATCGAAATCCTCTTGCAGCAGGCGATAACTGCCTTTTTCCACGCGGCGGCGCGCCACGGTGATCAGCCGGCACAGGTGCTGGTAGCCGCTGAGGTCTTGCACCAGCAGCACCAGTTTCGGGCCGTTTTCCAGGCGTACCTCGCTGCCGATAATCAGCGGCAAGTCCACCGCCTTGGCCGCCTGCCAGGCGCGCACGATGCCCGCCAGGCTGCACTCATCGGTGATTGCCAGCGCACTGTAGCCTTGGGCCTTGGCCCGCTCGAACAACTCCAGCGCGCTGGATGCACCGCGCTGGAAACTGAAATTGGACAGGCAATGCAGCTCGGCGTAGCTCATGCAAACCAGCCTTGCAGCCACAAGCCATCGCTCTGCCCCACGTTGCGAAAAGCCCAGCCGCGCTGGCCGGTGCGGGTCTGCACCAGGTAATAATCGCGGCGGATGTCGGCGCCGTCCCACCAACCGGACTCGATGCGCTCCGGGCCCATCAGGATATGCACGCCCTGCTCGGCCAGCGGGCTCGGTTGCGGCAGCAGCCAGCCGGGGCGCTGCACCTTGTTCAAGCCCTGGCAGGCACGCGGGTCGGCCGCCGCTTGCCAGGCACACTCCGGACGATGGTCGGCATGAAAGCGCAGGCCCTGCACGGCGTCATCCCCCAGGCGCGCGCGCAGGCGTTCACGCAATTGCTCCCAGGGCAGGGTTTGTTGCGGGCGCTCGTCGAACAGGTCCTGGCGTTGCGGCACAAACACCGGCAGGTCTTCGGCCAGCAGGCGAAGGCCGCGCACCGGTGCACTGACCTGCACTTGCTCCAGGCGCCCACGGGCCAATTCGAACAACATGCCCGGTTCGCGCTCGGCGCTGAGCAGGCCGACCTTGATCACGCTGTCGGCGGCCTGGGCGTGCTCCAGGTGCAGGTCGAAACGTTGCACGCCACTGTCGCGACCACAGAGGAAGGCGGACAAGTCGGCGGTCAAGCGTCGCAGCGGGAACAGCAGCGCCTGGTGGGAATGCACGTCGAAATTCAGTTCGATGCGCACATCGAACTGGTCCGGCGGCTGGTAAAAGTCCAGTGCCAACGGGCGCCTGCCGCTCAAGGCATCCAGGTGCTGAAGCAGCCCTGCCTCAAACCGACGCGCCAGGGTGTGCCGAGGCAACGCCTGCACGTGGGCCAGGGTGCGCAGGCCCATGCGCGACAATGCGGTGGCTGCCTGTGGCTCCAGGCCCACGCGGTCGATGGGCACCGGGGCCAGGGCCTGCAGCAAGGCGGCGTCATCGGCCACGGCCAGGCCATCGTAGAGATTGGCCAGCACCCGCGCCGCCGCCGGGTTGGGCGCGGCGACGATGCGGTGGCGAAAGCCCAGCTCGGTCAACTCCTTGCGCAGGCGCGCTTCGAACAGCGGCCAGGGCCCGAACAGCCCCAGGCTCGATTCGATTTCAAACAGCAAGGCGCGGGGGTAATACACGCTGACCTGGGAACTGAAACGGTAGGCCCAGGCCGCCAGAAATTGCTGCCAACGCTCAATCTGTACGGGGTCGTATTCGGCGCTGGCAAAGGCTTTGACCAACGCATGGGCCGCCGTCAGGGACTGACCGGGCCGCAAGCCCAACGCACGCGCGGCGGCATTGACGGTTTGCAGCACGCGCCGCTGCGGCGTACCGGCGAGCAAGGCCAGGGGCGCATCCGGCTCGGGGTGCAGGCGCTGCACCCCGTCCAGCGCCAATTGCGGGAAGACAATACACACCCAGCGCATGGCAAGCTCAGTGCCCGGCCAACGCAATCGGCGCCGGATGGGCCAGCCCGCCGCGGCACTTGAGCACGCGCACCTGGGCGGGCCGGGCCTCGACGGCCAGGCGTAACGCGGCAGGCGATGGGTTGATGGCTTCGCCCAGGGCGCGCCAGGCAAAGGCCAGGGTCTGCCCGGTTTCGGCCGCCACCTGCAAACGGCGCAAGGCACGGTCATCGGCCTGATGCGGCCAGCACAACACGGCGCCGCAACTGCCGGAACGCAGGCACTGTTCCACAGCCCACAGCACGTCGCGTTCCTCGGCCTGCACCACTGAGAGCTGACGCACATCCACCCCGGCGTTCTGCCAGGCATGGGGATACGGCGTATAGGGCGGTGCCACCAGCACAATGCGCTCGCCTGCCGCCGATAAGCGCGCCAGGGTCGGCAGCACCAGTTGCAGTTCGCCCACGCCGTCCTTGGCCATCAGGATTTCACTCAAGGCCGACGCCGGCCAGCCGCCGCTGGGCAGCACCGCATCCAGCGCCGCCAGCCCAGTGGGGTGCAGGCTGGCCGGCGGCGCGGCGGGCCGGCCTTTCCAGACGCGGCCGCCATTGAACAGCGCGTCCAGGGCAACCACGGCGCCCATCAGCCTTGCCTCACCAGGCCGCAGAATACGCCTTCGATGGCCAGGTCCTGGTCGGGCCCCACCACGATGGGTTGGTATGCGGGGTTGCGCGGCAACAGACGCACGCTGTCAGCGTTGCGTTCGAACCGCTTGATGGTGACTTCGCCGTCCAGGCGCGCCACCACGATCTGCCCGTTCAAGGCCTCGGCACTGCGCCGCACGCCCACCAGGTCGCCGTCGAGAATGCCGTCTTCAATCATCGAGTCGCCCTGCACCCGCAGCAGGTAATCCGGGATCTTCGCAAAAGTGGCCGGGTCCAGCTGCAGGCGGCTGTGCACCTCGGCGTCGGCGCCGATCGGCAGGCCGGCGGCGACACGCCCAAGCACGGGCACATCCAGCCATTCGGGCCGCGCCGGCTGATTGAGCAGGCGAATGCCACGAGCCTGGTTGGGGTTGACCTCGATAAAGCCGGCGTCGGTCAGCGCCAGCACATGCTTGCGCGCCACACTGCGCGAGGCAAAACCGAACGCCTCGGCGATCTCGGCGAGGCTGGGGGGCTGGCCTTGCTGCGCGATACGGTCGCGGATAAAGGTCAGGATGGCGGTACGGCGGGGGGTCAGGTCTGTCATGGAGTACATTTGTACTCCTGTGGGAAATTTCTTACAATAGCCGTCAGTCGGGCGCATTCACCTGACGAAAAGTCGATCAGTCCGGTAAGGGAATTACCCGTAGTGGTCGCACAGACTTGTAGGAAAAACTCGAGTAGATCTCTTTGACACACGGCAACGTCTGCAGCACCTCGCGGGCAAATTCGCCAAACGATTCCAAGTCCCTGGCCACCACTTCCAGCAAAAAGTCATAGCGCCCCGACACGTTATGGCACGCCACGATCTCGGGAATTTCGAGCAACCGCTGTTCGAAAGCGCGGGCAATTTCCTGGGTGTGACTTTCCATCATGATGCTGACGAACGCCGTGACTCCATACCCCAGCGCCTTGGGCGACAGGATCGCCTGATAACCACTGATCACCCCGCTCTCCTCCAGGTTTCGCACCCGGCGCCAGCACGGCGAAGTGGTCAGGGACACGCGCTCGGCCAGTTCGGCCACGGTGAGCCGGGCGTTGCTTTGCAAAGCGTTTAACAGGGCTTTATCGGCACGATCGAGTGGAATGGGCATAACTTGCCTCTGAACGTTATTTTTATCGGCATTTCATCCCCATAGACGGGATTTGGCAGCAAACTTTGCAAAGTTCGGCCGTGGTTTTGAGCATAGCATTGTAGGAAACAAGGAGCGCCCGACATGCACAATAAACACAAGACATTCGGCTTTTCCACCCGTGCCATCCATCACGGTTATGACCCCAAGGACCACCATGGGGCACTGGTGCCACCGATCTATCTGTCGGCGACCTTTGCCTTTCCCACCGCCGAATACGGCGCGGCCTGTTTTGCCGGCGACGCCGACGGGCATTTCTATACGCGCATATCCAACCCCACCCTGGCGTTACTCGAATCACGCATGGCCAGCCTGGAAAACGGTGAAGCAGCAGTGGCGTTCAGCTCGGGCATGGGCGCGATTGCCGCGACGTTCTGGACCCTGTTGCGGCCCGGCGATGAGGTGATCGTCAGCCACACCCTCTACGGCTGCACCTTCGCTCTGTTGCACCACGGCATCGGCGAGTTCGGCGTCAAGGTGCGCCATGTCGACCTCACCGATCTGGCCGCGCTGCAGGCCGCGATCAGCCCCGCCACGCGCATGATCTATTGCGAAACCCCGGCCAACCCCACCCTGCAACTGGTGGACATTGCCGCCGTGGCCGCCCTCGCCCACCAACAACCGAATGTGACCGTGGTGGTCGACAACACCTACTGCACCCCTTACCTGCAACGCCCCCTCGAGCTCGGTGCCGATGTGGTGGTGCATTCGGCCACCAAGTACCTCAGCGGCCACGGCGATATCACCGCCGGCATCGCCGTGAGCAACCAGGCCCTGGCCCGGCGCATTCGCCTGCAAGGCCTCAAGGACCTGACCGGCGCCGTGATGTCGCCCCAGGACGCGGCGTTGCTGATGCGCGGCCTCAAGACCCTGGCCCTGCGCATGGACCGCCATTGCAGTAACGCCCAGGCAGTGGCCGAAGCCCTGCAGGCGCACCCGGCCGTGGCGCAGGTGGCTTACCCAGGGCTGGCCTCTTTCCCACAACACGCGTTGGCCGCACGGCAGATGAGCCAGGCCGGCGGCATGATCGCCTTCGAACTCAAGGGCGGCATCGACAGTGGCCGCCGCTTCATGAACGCACTGCAACTATTCACCCGCGCGGTCAGCCTGGGCGATACCGAGTCGCTGGCCCAGCACCCGGCGAGCATGACCCATTCCACCTACACGCCGCAGGAACGCGCGCAGCACGGTATCAGCGAAGGGCTGGTGCGGTTGTCGGTCGGCCTTGAGGACGTGGCCGACCTGCTGGCGGATGTGCAGCAGGCGCTGGCCAAATGCACCCGCCTGGCATCGCGTTCCAAAGCGATGGCAATGCCTGCAATGAGATAACGCCGGGGGCGCCCGCAACCCTGTCGCGGCACCGGCCCGGTCGGCTTTTTGCGGATTGGATCCCCATCGCGCCGCCGGGCTGTACTAGCATAGGCCGCGACAGGAACGGCTATGCATGCTGCATCCCGTCGCTACAGGCCATTATCTGCATTCTTCATGGACGAAATGATGAACTCACAGCTGTTCCCACAGATAGGCAAAGTCATTGCCAGCACCGGCAGTCGCCATTTCCCACGCATGTTGCATGACCTGATCCTGACCCAACTGGCCGTGGACGCCACGCACATCACTCAATTGCGCTTGAGCGCCCAAGGCCACACGCGTCGCAGGATCAGCCCGGTATACACCGACTCGATCAGCGCCCTGGGACCGGAACAACCCGCCGCCCAACTGCACCTTACCCGGCGCAAGGATGATGTGCGCTACGTGCTGTCAATGTATCGCGCGCATCCGCGGGACACTTTCTCGGCACAGGAACTGAGCATGCTGCAGGACTTTTCCAGCCTGCTGCTGCCGATGGTGGAAAAGCACATCACCGCGCTCCACCCCTGCCGCCCCGATAACGAGCCGAGGGTGCCGGCGCATCAAGGCATCGAAACCCTGCGCCGGTGCATCGAAGAACGCCTGGTGGAATCGGGCCTGACCTTGTCCCGGCGCGAGCTGGAAGTATGCGTAGGCCTGTTGGCCGGGCGCACCGCACCGGAACTGGCCGAACAACTGGCGTTGAAGGTCAACACCATCGAAAGCTACCTCAAACGCGCATCGACCAAACTGGGCATCAGCGGGCGGCATTCACTGTTGCGGTGGATGTACTCGACACAGGGGACAGCCAGTTCTTAATGGGCAGCGAGCCGTTGCAGCCGGTCACACTTCGCGCGTGCGGACCTTCAAATGCCGCGCATACCAGGGGCGCCTCGGCACCCGTTTGAACAAGCCTTTCAACACCTCTTCATCCGCGCCGAACGTGATGCGCAGCGCCAGTTTCATGGTTTCCGGGTCCATCTCCATCGACTTGCCCATCTGCAGCCCCGGCGTGGTGCTGCAACCATGGGTGTCCGGGCCGAGCCAGGGGTCGCCGACCTCGACCCAGCGCCCCTGGGCGAACCAGGCGATGCCGTTGACGTCCAATCGGCTGACTTCGCCGGGGTGGAAGCGCTCGTGGGCGCGGTACCAGTCTTCGATGCGGTCGTCGATCCAGCCGTGGAAGTGCCAGAACACGGGATTGACGTGGGAAGAAAACGGGTCGCCGAGGAAGTCATTTTCCGCGGCGTACCAGCGTGGCGCGAAGTCCGCCGGGTCGCGGGCGAACGGTACCGGCGCGCCGTTGGACGGGTCGCGTGGTACCGAAGCCCAGCGCATGTGCAGCCAGTCGTGCAGGCCCAACTCCATTTCGGAACCCAGTTGCCCCAAGGTCAGTCTGGCCAGGTAGCGCGGGTCGCGGTATTGGGATTCCCACACCTGGAAATTGCTGTGGTAGGTCTCGGCGGCCTTGATGTCGCTGACCCACTGGGTGTAGTCGCCGTCATCCGGAGCCGACCAGGTCGGTGGCAGTGCGAAACCGTCGTGGTTGTCGAAATAACGCACAAAGCCCAGGCGGTCGCGTTCCAGAGGCGGTTGCGGGGCGGGGAATTGCGGCCATGAAGGCAAGTCCTGCAGGGAACGCGCCTTGGCCAGCATGTGTCGGTGCATAAAAAAGAAGTCGATACCCGAGCCGTTGCGGTCTTTGTGGTCACCGCGCGCGTCGCGCTCCTGACCGCGCGGGCCGGGTTGCCAGCCGATGCCGCGCAGGGCGTCGCGTTTGTCTTCGGGGAGTTTGTGCCATTGGTCACGGGTGGCGTGCCATAACTGGTGGAACAGGCGATGTTCGGGGGCGATCAGCCAGGCCAGGAGGGTCGGATTCAGGCCAATGCGCTGGCGGGCTTCGGGAAATGTGTGCTTGTGGGCGATAAAACGGTTGTCGCGTTCGGTCATCGCCAATGGGCGATTCAGGTCGAGGATCTGCCCGCTGAGGGTGCTGCTGCCGGCGTTGGCGAAGTCGGCCCAGACTTCATCGAGGGTCATTTTGAATTCGTAGGCGGGCACGCCGTCGGCAGCGTCGCGATCGATCAGGCGCCAGTAGAGCAAGGCACCCTCACCCGTCACCAGGTCGCCGAGCACGCGGTAGCGCGGCTCGCCCTCGGCGCGCAAGTTGGCGGCGGTATCCAGGTAGCCGCGCAGGCCCCGGCCACGCGGGGCGATGTCCAGCAACAGTTGCAGGCCTTCCCGCGGCAGGCCCTTGAGCCCGGCATCGCGACCGTCCAGGCGCAGGTCCCACACCCCGCGCAGGGTATTGGCCAACTGCTGCCCGGCGGTGTCGGCCAGGGTCACCGTGGCTTCGCCGGGGGTGATGGGCACTGGATCTTCGCGCGTCAACTCGCGATGGGCATAGTAAGCCGCCGGCACCACGGCGCCCGTGAGCGCCAGGCCGGCGATGAAGCCACGTCGAGAGAGGGTCATTGTCTACCTTAGGAAACGCCTTTATCAGAGCTAGAACGTACGCAGCCCAAGGAAATTTAACGCACGCGGCCCCGGCCTAAATTTCACCGCCCACGGCTCGTTCCTCCCTGATAGCGAAGGCCTCAACTGACTGAGATGGCAATGACAAAACCACGTTCGAACAAGGCGCTGTACATCGGCCTGCCCCTGGCGCTGGCCATCGGTGCCGGGGCTGGCTGGCTGACCTGGGATCATTGGTTCAAGGGCAACGCCGGTTACCCGCTGGCGGTGATCAAGCAGGCCAACGAGCTGCAGGACCGCGTGCTGTCGTTCGACAGCCATATCACCGTGCCCATCGATTTCGGCACCGCCGGCAACGAGGCGGACAAGGATGGCGGCGGCCAGTTCGACCTGGCCAAGGCGGCGCGCGGCCGCTTGTCCGGCGCGGCGCTGACGATATTTGGCTGGCCGGAAATCTGGAACGGTCCCAACGCGCCGCACAAGCCAACCGAGGGATTTATCGAGGCCGCCCGACACGAACAGGAAGTGCGCTACAAGATCATCAGCGGCATGGTGCGCGACTTCCCCAACCAGGTCGCGATCGCCTACACCCCGGCTGACTTTCGGCGCCTGCACGGCGAGGGCAAGTTCGCGATTTTCATCAGCATGCTCAACGCCTACCCCCTGGGCAACGACCTGAACCAGCTGGACCTGTGGGCAGCGCGCGGCATGCGCATGTTCGGTTTCAGTTACGTGGGCAATAACGCCTGGTCGGATTCGTCGCGCCCGCTGCCGTTTTTCAATGACTCGGTGGACGCGCTGGACGGCCTCTCGGACATCGGCAAGCAAGCCGTGCGGCGCCTCAATGACCTGGGGGTGATCATCGATGTGTCGCAGATGTCGACCAAGGCCCTGGAGCAAGTGGCACAGCTGAGCCGCACACCGATGGTGGCCTCGCACTCGGCTCCGCGAGCGGCGGTCGATATTCCGCGCAACCTCAGCGACAAGGAGCTGCAACTGATCAAGCAGAGCGGCGGCGTGGTGCAGATCGTCGGTTTCTCGGCTTACCTGCGCCCACTCAGCCAGCCGACCCAGGACAAGCTCAACCAACTGCGCGCGCGCTTCGACCTGCCGCCCCTGCCCAACCTGGCCATGGCGCTGATGCCGGGCGACGCGATCATTGCCGCCTGGCCCGAACAGAAGTTCGGCGAATACGCCAGCGCGCTGTACGCCATCCTCGATGAAGAGCCGAAGGCCAGCCTCAAGGACCTGGGCGATGCCATCGACTACACCGTGCGCAAGATCGGTATCGACCACGTCGGGCTGTCGTCGGACTTCAATGACGGTGGCGGCATCGATGGCTGGAACAACGTCGGCGAGATCCGCAACGTCACCGCCGAGTTGATCCAGCGCGGCTACTCCGAGGCGGATATCGCCAAGCTGTGGGGCGGCAACTTCCTGCGGGTGTGGGACCAGGTACAACAAGCCGCCAAGCCAATGGCCCAACGTTAATCAGCCACGAAGTAAGTCCATGACCGACCGTCGTACGTTTCTCAAACAGGCTGGGGTGTTTGCCGCCAGCCTGCCGCTGGGTGCCGCCCTTCTGCCCCAGGCCGTGGCCAGCCCCCCGGCGGACAACCCATGGACGGGTTTCAAGCAACTGTTCAACCAGGACCCGGACTACCTGCACTTTTCCAATTTTCTGGTGGCGTCGCACCCAAGGCCGGTGCGCGAGGCCATCGAACGCTACCGTGCCCAGATCGACCGCAACCCGGGCCTTGCCATGGACTGGGACCTGCAGGAAACCTGGAAACGCGAAGGCCAGGTGCGCGAATGGGCCGGGCGCTACCTCAAGGCCACGCCGCCGCAGATCGCCCTGACCGGCAGCACCTCCGAAGGCCTGGCGATGATTTACGGCGGCCTTCAGGTGCGCGCCGACCAGGAGATCCTGACCACGGTCCACGAGCACTACGCAACCCAGAACGTGCTGGATTTTCGCGCGCGCCAGCAAGGCACCCAGGTGCGGCGGATCAGCCTGTTCGAGAACCCCAGCCAGGTCTCAGTCGACGAAATCCTGGGCAATATCCAGCGAGCCATCCGCCCCCATACCCGCGTGCTGGGCATGACCTGGGTGCAGTCCGGCAGCGGCGTGAAGCTGCCGATCGGCGAGATCGGCACGCTGGTGGCCGACGTCAACCGCCACCGCGACGAGCGTGACCGCATCCTGTATGTAGTGGACGGCGTGCACGGTCTGGGCGTGGAAAACCTCGACTTCCCGGACATGCACTGCGACTTTCTCATCGCCGGCACCCATAAATGGATGTTCGGCCCGCGCGGCACCGGCCTGGTCTGCGCCCGCGACCCCGAGAACAAATACGTCACGCCCATGGTGCCGACGTTTTCCGAAGACAAAGACTTCGCCACCATCATGACCCCTGGCGGCTTCCACGCCTTCGAACATCGCTGGGCGGCGGACGAGGCGTTCAAGCTGCACCTGCAATTGGGCAAGGCGCCGGTGCAGGCGCGCATCCATGCGCTCAACAGCGAACTCAAGGAGCAGTTGCAGGCTCATCCGCGCATCGAACTGGTCACGCCGCGCCGCGAGGAGCTGTCGGCGGGCTTCACGTTTTTCCGGCTCCTGGGCCAGGACTGCGAGGCCGTGGCGGCACACATGATGCGCCAGCGCGTGGTCATCGATGCGGTGGACCGCGATGTCGGGCCGGTGATCCGTACCGCCCCCGGCCTGCTCAATTCCAGCGAAGAGATCCAACGTTTCATGACCCTGCTCACCGCACGGGCGTGATGCCTATTTTTACTTTTTGAACCCGAGGCCCCCTATGCGTGCATCCCGATTCAACCCCTTGACCGCCCTGGCCCTGGCCGCCGCGTGCGGCGCCTGCCTGCCGGGCCTGGCCCACGCCGCCGCACCACCCGCCGGCAAAGTGTTCAAGGACTGCAAGGATTGCCCGGAAATGGTGGTGCTGCCCGCCGGCACTTTCACCATGGGCACGCCGGAGGATGAAGTCGGCCGCGAGCCGGACGAAGGGCCGATGCATGAAGTGACCTTCGCCAAGCCGTTCGCCATGAGCCGCTTCCAGATCACCGCCGGCGAATGGGACAGCTATATCCGCCAGACCGGCGTCAAAATCGCCGACGGCGACACCCGCCCCGGCCGCGAATGCATCGCCAGTAAACCGCGCTACCCCCAGGGCCCACGTCAGCCGGCGGTGTGCATGGACATGGACGATATAAAAAACTACGTGGCCTGGCTGTCGAAAAAGACCGGCCAGCAGTACCACATGGTCAGCGAGGCCCAGCGCGAGTACGCGGCCCGCGCCGGCACCACCGGGCCCTTCCCCTTCCCGTTCGATGCGGGCAAGGGCTACAGCATCGCCGAACACGCCAACACCTACGGTCCGGCGGACGGTTACAGCTACTCCTCGCCGGTGGGCAGCTACCCGCCGAACGCGTTTGGCCTGTACGACATGCACGGCAACGTCTACGAGCGCGTGGCCGATTGCGAACACTCCAATTACGTCGGCGCACCTACCGACGGCAGCGCGTGGATGGAGCCGAACTGCGAGGCTTACCAGATCCGTGGCAATGACTGGGGCGAAGCACCGGTGTTCTCGCGCTCGGGCAACCGCAACAACATCTACCCGAAGACGCGCGGGGACTGGATCGGCTTCAGGGTCATGCGCGACCTCTGATTGTGTTGTGGTGAGCAGGGCAAGCCTGCTCACTACCAATAAACATCATGGTCTAGCTTTGCTTGGCCAGGCGCTCCAGGCCTTCATGCAAGGCCGGGAACAGGCTGTTGTTGAAGTTGTTCCAGCGCAGCTCAAGGATGGTGTCGTCCGGTGAGATCTCGGTCTTGAGTACGTCGTGGAACACTTCGCCGGAGTCGATGCCGTTGTCCACGTAGTGGAACGACGCGCCGGTCAGATACAACGGTTCACACGGCTGCGTCTCCCGGGTTGCCCAATCCACCACGGCTTGTCCACGGGCACCGTACAAGGCATTCCAGGTGGCGTAGGCACCCCGGCGCTCATAGGGCGATTCGATACGGGTAATACCGGGGTGAATGTTCATGATCCGCCGCGCAAACGGCGCGCCCGGCCGCACCAGTTCATCGAGAATCACCAACAGGCCGTCAAGCACCACGATATCCGCCTTCAATTCCACCAGGGTGTCATGCAGGCGACGTTCGAAGTCCTGCTTACCGGCGATGTGCTCGGCACTGCCCCTTGGCAGGCGGCGATAGGTGGACGGCACGCTCAGCAGCAGGTCGTTGACCCGATTGCCCTGCACCCGCAGGTCGGTCGGGTACAGCCACTGGCGACCGGGTTGGCAGGCAAAGCCATAGTCGGCCATCAATTGCTGGTCGCGCGGGTTGTGCTCGTCATCGTCATACACCACGCCCACCAAGTTGTAGGCCGCGCCCAGCGGCGTGTCGTTGAGCGAACCCACCAGAAACTCCAGCACCGATTTCATATAGCGCTCGTGGTCCTTGTAGGCCACCGGCTGCCCGGCCTTGTCGGCGGCGGCATTTCTCAGGGACCACACATACACCAGGTTCTTCTTCGTCATTGTTTCGCTCTCGCTGAAGGGTTCACGCACGACGCGGCTACGCGTGCGCCTACAGAACAAGAACGAACCAGCTTCCGGGCAATTTATCCGCCGTCGTCACCGCCGGGCGCGACGAGCTAAATCGTCGCGCCGGTGCTTCGTTTGTCATGGGTAAGGGTCTGTGTGCCCAGCCCTCTTTTCACTTTCCGGGAAGTACTTATGACCGACCCCAAGCGCGGCGCCTTCAACGGTCTGCTCGCATTGCTCAGGCCCTTTCGCACCCTCGTCACGATCTCCGTGGCCCTGGGCATGGCCGGCGGCCTGGCTATCACGTTGCTGCTGGCAACGATCAATAACGCCCTGCACTCGCCCCAAGGCATGACCCAAGGGGTGATCCTGACGTTTGCGGCGCTGTGCGTGCTGGCGCTGGTCAGTTCGATCATTTCCGACATCGGCACCAATTACGTCGGCCAACGCATCATCGCCGCACTGCGCAAGGACCTGGGCGAGAAAGTGCTGTCGGCGCCAATCGGTCAGATCGAGCGCTACCGCTCCCATCGGCTGATCCCGGTGCTGACCCACGATGTCGACACCATCAGCGATTTTTCCTTCGCCTTCACCCCGCTGGCCATTGCCGCCACCGTTACCCTGGGCTGCCTGGGCTATCTGGCCTACCTGTCGGTGCCGATGTTCCTGATGATGGTAGTCGCGGTGGTGATTGGCAGCGCGGTGCAGTTCATCGCCGGCGGCAAGGGCATCCAGGGCTTCGACCTGGCCCGTAGCCACGAAGACGACCTGCAGCGTTACTACAACGCCATTGCCTCCGGCGCCAAGGAACTGCGCATGCACCGTCCACGGCGGTTTCGCATGAACACCCACCGAATCAAGGAAACCGCAGACCTTATCAGTGATATCCAGGTGCGCTCGGTGAACATCTACATCCTCGCCAAGACCTTCGGCTCGATGCTGTTCTTTGTGGTCATCGGCCTGGCGCTGACGATGCAGGCCTACCATCCGAACCCTGACCCGACCGTAATCACCGGTTTCGTCCTTGTGCTGCTGTATATGAAAGGCCCGCTGGAACATCTGCTGGGTTATCTGCCGGTGGTCGGCAAGGCCAAGATTGCCTTTGGCCGAATCAGCGAATTGTCAGAGCGTTTCTCCTCGCCCGAACCTCACCTGCTGATGGATGACAGCGAAGCGCCGCAACCGCTGGTCAACCGCCTCGAACTGCGCGGCGTAACCTACAGCCCACCGGCGGTGGAAGGCAGCGAGCCGTTCCACCTGGGGCCAATCGACCTGAGCATCGCCCAGGGCGATATCGTGTTCATCGTCGGCGAAAACGGCAGCGGCAAGACCACCCTGATCAAACTGCTGCTGGGCCTTTACCCGCCCCAGTCAGGGGAAATCCTGCTCAACGGCAAGACCGTGACCGACCCCGAGCGCGACGACTACCGCCAGCTGTTTACTACGGTCTTCGCCGATTACTACCTGTTCGATGATTTGGTGCAGGGCAGCGCCGCGCAATCGCTGGACAGTGCCGCCAAGTACCTGGAGCGCTTGGAAATCGCGCACAAGGTCAGCGTCAAGGACGGCGTATTCAGCACCACCGACCTTTCCACCGGCCAACGCAAGCGACTGGCGCTGGTCAACGCCTGGCTGGAAGAACGCCCGGTGCTGGTGTTCGACGAATGGGCCGCCGACCAGGACCCGGCCTTCCGCCGCATCTTCTATACCGAACTGCTGCCGGACCTCAAACGCTTGGGCAAGACGATCATCGTGATCAGCCACGACGACCGCTATTTCGACATCGCCGACCAATTGGTGCGCCTGCGCGCCGGCCAGGTGGTGCACGAGATGGCGCCGGCGTGAATTTTGTTTTTCCGGTTTCCGCGGGTAGGAACGTCTCACTAGTGGTAATGAGAACCAGCCTCAATAAATACTTATAATTTGCCCACTTAACATTCCAGAAGAGAAGACATCCATGCCAGCACGACTCGGTCTCAGCCCACTGAGCAAAGCGCTCTCCATGCGTCGGGCCCTGAACATCAACCTCCTGCCGAGCGCCCTGGCCCTGGCAGTGTCGCTGCCGGTCGCCGGCTATGTGCAGGCACAAGAGATCGAGTTGGATATTCCCGCGCAGTCGCTGGGGAGCGCGCTGCAGACCTTCGGTCGCCAGGCCAACGTGCAGGTGCTCTATAGCCCGGGCGATGTGCAAGGCAAGACCAGTACGCCAGTCAAGGGCAAGCTGGACCCGCAACAAGCGATCAATACCCTGCTCGCCGGCACCTCGACCACCCACAGCCTCAACGGCAACTCCCTGACCGTGACCGCCGCCGGCGCCACCACCGGGCTGGAGCTGAGCCCGACCCAGGTGACCGGTAACGTGCTGGGTAACATCACCGAAGAGTCCGGCTCCTACACGCCCGGCACCATCGCCACCGCCACCCGGCTGACCCTGACGCCGCGGGAAACGCCGCAGTCGATCACGGTGATCACCCGTCAGCATATTGAGGACTTCGGTCTCAATAACGTCGATGACGTGATGCGGCACACACCCGGCATCACCGTGTCGGCCTATGACTCGGACCGAACCAACTACTATTCCCGCGGTTTTTCGGTCAACAGCTTCCAGTACGACGGCATTCCCTCCACGGTGCGCAACGTCGGTTATTCGGCGGGCAATACCCTGAGCGACATGGCGATCTACGACCGTGTCGAGGTTCTCAAGGGCGCTACCGGGCTGCTCAACGGCGCCGGCTCCCTCGGCGCGACCATCAACCTGATCCGCAAGAAACCGACCTCGGAGTTCAAGGGTCACCTGCAACTGGGCGCCGGTTCCTGGGACAACTACCGCAGCGAAGTGGACGTGAGCGGCCCGCTGACCGACAGCGGCAACGTGCGGGGCCGGGCGGTCGCGGCGTACCAGGACAAGAACTCGTTCATGGACCACTACTCGCGCAAGACCGAGACCTACTACGGCATCACTGAATTCGACCTGTCTCCCGACACCATGCTGACCGTCGGTTTCGACTACCAGGACAATACGCCCAAAGGCTCCAGCTGGTCCGGTTCGTTCCCGTTGGTCAACTCCAACGGCAGCATCAACAAGATGCCCCGTTCCTACAACAACGGCACCACCTGGAGTTCGTGGGAACAGAACACTCGTACAGCTTTTGCCATGCTCGAACATGATCTGGGAGACGGCTGGGTAACCAAATTCCAGCTGGACCACAAGATCAACAGTTACCATGCCGACCTCGGCTCCATTCAGTTCGTGCAGCCGGCAGCCGACGGCACCGCCGAGATCAATGGACAGAAATACACCGGCGAGACCAAGAGCACCTCCGCCGACCTCTATGCCACCGGCCCCTTCAGCCTGTTTGGCCGCGAACATGAACTGGTCGTGGGCGGCTCGATCGGCACCTCGCGCTGGCAAGGCAAGGGGTACTGGTCGCCGGAGTGGCCACAAGGCAACAAAGTCGATTTCTATAACTGGAATGGCCATATCGCCAAGCCGATCTACGGCCCGGTGCAACAGTACATCGATGACACTATCCGCCAGTCCGGCACCTATATGACCGCCCGCTTCAACGTGATGGACGACCTGAACGTGATCCTCGGTGGGCGCGTGGCCAACTACCATGTGACCGGCAACAACCCTTCCTACAAGGAAAGCGGCCGTTTCGTGCCTTACGCTGGGGTTATCTACGACCTCAATGACAATTTCTCGGTGTACACCAGCTATACCGATATCTTCCAGCCACAGGAAAGCACCTACAAGGATCGCAACCAGAGGCTGCTGGAACCTGACGAAGGGCAAAACTACGAGCTGGGCCTCAAGGGCGATTTCTTCGACGGCCGCTTGAACACCAGCATCGCCTACTTCGAGGTGCATGAAGACAACCGCGCCATCCCGGACGACGCCTATAACAACCAGACGCCGTCACCGCAGAATTACGCATTCAAAAGCTCCAAGGCCGTCACCAAGGGTTATGAGGCGGAGATCTCCGGTGAGCTGGCCCCTGGCTGGCAGGTCCAGGGGGGCTACACCCACAAGATCGTGCGCGATGAAGACGACAAGAAAATCTCCACATTCGAGCCGGAACATCAGGTCAACCTGAATACCACCTACAAGCTCAAGGGCGACCTGGACAAATTCACCATCGGCGGTGGCCTGCGCTGGCAGAGCAAGGGCTGGTATGAGATCTACAACTCGCCGCTGGACCGAAACCAGGACATCACCCAGAAAGCCTACTGGCTGGTGGACCTGATGACCCGTTACCAGGTAACCAAGAGCCTGTCGGCGACCGTCAACGTCAACAACATTTTCGACAAGTCCTACTACACCAACGTGGGTTTCTATAATTCGGCCGCCTACGGCGAGCCACGCAACGTGATGTTCAGCACCCGTTGGGACTTCTGATGTAATGCCTTGATCGCCCCCAGTGGTCAAACCAAGCCCGATGAGAGCCTTGCTTTCATCGGGCTTTTTCATGCCTTGCGCTCGTCCAAACCAGACGAAAAAAACCCGGATCCAAGGACCCGGGTGTCTGGCTCAGTCGCAACGTTACGTCATGGCGGCCACCAGGCTGGCGATGAACTCAGCGCTGTCGACGATCCCGTCATGATCGGTCTCGATCATCACTGAACGCTCGACGCGCCCCTGGCCGTGGATGCTCGCCATATGTTGCTCGATCAAGTCCTTGCAACGACCGGCCCGGCTTAACGAGGCCCACCAGCAACTGAGCGGCGCGTTGATCGGCTTGAAGTCGGCGGCCAGCATGCGTTCACTCAGGGCGCGGTCCACTTCCCAGGAAATCTGCGCCTCATTGCCGCGTAACAGCTCTTGCTTGATCGCAGTAAAGGCCTCGCCCAATGTCTGCTCGGCCCAGCCCACGAACGCGTGCAATTGCGCGTGTTCATCGTCGGTAAGCCGCTGGCATCGCAGCCAGGCATCGTGGATCTGCTCGGCATACGCCGGGAACATCACACCGAGCAGGGCGGCGCGGCGTTCATGGGTCGATACCGGGCGTTCCTCCTCGGCTACTACAGCCTCCCAGTAGGCCTTGAGCCATTGCGGCGGCGCGGCGTCGATCCAGCCGACGAACTCGACCGCGCGCCCCGCCTGCTCCAGCCCATAAGCCACTTCCATCGCCAGATTACCGCCCAGGGACCAGCCTGCCAGGCGGAACGGCCCTTGGGGCTGGGCTATCAACAGCTGCGCGGTGTAGTCCTCGACCATTGCTTGCCATTCGGGCACCGCAGTGCCCTCTTCGGCCAGGGCACGGCACATCACGCCGTACACCGGACGCTGCTCACGCAGGGCCAGGGCAATCGCGGTGTAGCAGTGCACCGCGCCGAAGCTGGGGTGGAACATAAACAGCGGCGTGCCTTGGGCCTGGCTGTTGAGTTTGACGATCGTGGAGCGCCGCGCCTCCCCGTGCAGGCAATTGACCTGTCCACGCACGGTCGGGTTAAGCATCAACTGGCTGACCGACAAACCGACGCCGCTGATCTTGCGCAGGCGCTCCTTAAGCATCAGCACCAGCAGCGAATGGCCACCCAGCTCGAAGAAATTGTCGTTAAGCCCTACTTGCTCAACCCCCAGCACGTCACGCCAGATCGCCGCCACCTGGCATTCGATCTCACTGTGGGGGGCCTCGAACGCCTGTGCCGCGTGGACCTCAGGCTTGGGCAACGCCTTGCGATCCAACTTGCCGTTGGGGCTCAACGGCATGTGTGTCAGCAGCACCCACTGCGTGGGAACCATGTAGTTCGGCAAGTGCGCCGCCAGATGCGCGCCGATCAAGGCTTTCCAGTCTTGCGGCGGCTGATGCAGCACCAGGTACCCCACCAGGTGCGTGCCGTCCACCGCCAGCACGGCGGCTTCGCGCACCCTGTCGTGCTCCAGCAGGCGTGCCTCGATTTCGCCCAATTCGATACGCAGCCCCCGCAGCTTGACTTGATGATCAATGCGCCCGGCGTACTCGATGACGCCGTTGTCGCGATAACGCGCCAGATCGCCGGTCCGGTAGAGGCGTTCGCCGCTGCCGAACGGGTCGGTCACGAAACGTTCGGCCGTCAACCCGGCACGACGCTGATACCCCCGCGCCAAGCCGGCACCGCCCAGGTACAGCTCACCCAGTACGCCTATCGGGGTCGGTTCCAGATTGTCGTCCAGCACGTAGCACGTCAGGTTGGCAATCGGCCGGCCAATCGGCACCGCATCCGCGCCGTCATCAACACAGGTCCAGTGGGTCACGTCGATAGCGGCTTCGGTCGGTCCATACAGGTTGAACAACCCGGCCTGGGGCAGCTTAGCGAACACCTGTTGTTGTGTGTCTGCCGGCAGTGCCTCACCGCTGCACACGATGCGTTGCAGGCTGTGGCACGTCACCGCCGTGGGGTCCTGCAGAAATGCTTGCAGCATGGACGGCACGAAGTGCAGCGTGGTGATGCCCCGGGCATTGATCAGGTTGACCAGCCTGGCCGGATCGCGATGATCCCCAGGCGCCGCCACGACCAGGCGCGCACCGGTGAGCAAAGGCCAGAAGAACTCCCATACCGACACGTCGAAGCTGAACGGAGTTTTCTGCAACACACTGTCGCCGGCGTTCAGGCCATAGGCCTGCTGCATCCAGCACAGCCGGTTGGTGAGCGCCGAATGCCGATTGCCGGCGCCCTTGGGCTGGCCGGTGGAGCCCGAGGTGTAGATCACATAGGCAAGGTTTTCGCCGTCGACCACGACCTGCGGGTTGTGCGCCTGGCTGTCTTGCAACCAGGCATCGCCTGGCTCCAGCACCCAGTACTGCACGCCGTGGGGAATCGGCAGGTCCTCAAGCAGGTGCGCCTGGGTCAGCAATAGCTTGACGCCGCTGTCCTGCAGCATGTACGCCAGCCGCTCGCGCGGATATTCCGGGTCCAGCGGCACGTAAGCGCCGCCGGCCTTGAGCACCGCCAGCAGGCCAACGACCATCTCGACGGAACGTTCCACCGCCAGCCCGACCAGGACGTCCGGCCCTACCCCGGCAGCTATCAAACGATGGGCCAGGCGGTTTGCCCGCTGGTTGAGCTGGGTATAAGTCAGAGACTGCTCGGCGAACACCAGGGCCTGGGCATCGGGTGTACGTTCAACTTGTGCTTCGATAAGCCGATGCACACTGTGGTGCAACGGATATGTCTCGTGCGTGGCGTTCCAGGCCTGCACCACGCGCTGGCGTTCATCCTGGGCCAGCGACGGCAGCGCGCCCAGACACCGGGACGCGTCTTGCGCCAGCGCTTGCAGTAATTGCTCAAAGTGCTCGGCCAGACGCTGGATCTGCGCCGCACGAAAAGAGTGCCGACTGTAATTGAACTCAAGCCCCAAGGTGTCACCGATGCCCAGCAGCACGGTCAACGGGTAATGGGTCTGCTCCAGGCTGTGCACCGCACCAAAGCGCAACCCCGACGGCGCACCCTGTTCCAGCGCTTCGGACACCGGGTAGTTTTCAAACACCAGGATGCTGTCAAACAGCGCCTCGCCGCCCAGCCCGGCCCAACGCTGGATCTCGAACAGGGGGGTGTGTTCCTGCTCGCGCAAGCGCACATTCTGGGCCTGGATGTGGTGCAACCATTGGCTCACCGTCATGCGTGCATCGGGCGTCGCCACCACCGGTAGCGTGTTGATGAACAACCCGACCTGTTGCTCGATCCCTCGCAGCTCCGCTGGGCGGCCGGCCACCGTGGCGCCGAACGCCACGGTGGCCTGCCCGGTGTGATGCCGCAACAGCAACAGCCAGGCCGCTTGCACCAAGGTATTGAGGGTCACCTTGTTGCTTTGGGCGAACGCCTTGAGATGCGCGGTGCGCGCGGCATCGAGCTGCAGCCGATGCTCACCGTTCACCGTCAAGGCCGGGTCGCTGGCCAGGACCGCGCGGGCCAGGCGTGTGGGCTCTTGCAGGTCTTGCAGTTGCGCCTTCCAGAAGGCCTCGCTGACCGACTTGTCCTGCGCCTGCAGCCAGGCAATGTAATCGCGATAACGTCCCAGCGGTGCACGCAGCGGCTCACCCGCATAATGCTGCAACACCTCACCGAACAGCTGCGAACCGCTCCAGCCGTCCATCAGGATGTGATGATTGGTGTAGATCAGGTGGTAGTCAGACGTGCCGGTTCGCACCACCGTCAGGTTCAACAGCGGCGCCTGCTCCAATACGAAACCCCGCGCTCTGGCCGATTCGGCGAGATGATCGAGGGCATCGCCACAGTCGCTGCGGCCTTGCCAATCCAGCTCGGCGAACGGCAGGCGTACCTGCTTGTAGACCACTTGCAACGGCTGCTCCAGCTCGGTCTGCCAGAGGAAACCGCTGCGCAGGATCTCGTGGTTGTCCACCGCCGCCTGCCAGGCCTGGCGGAAGCGCGCTACGTCCAGCCCTTGAACATCGATCCGCATCTGGTTGATGTAGTCACCGCCGCCTTGTATGTAAAGCGATTGGAACAGCATGCCCTGTTGCATCGGCGACAGTGGGTAAAGGTCTTCGACTTCGGACGCAGCCAGCGGCAACGCGTCCAACTGCGCCTGGGACAACTGTGCCAATGGGAAATCCGACGGTGTTACGCCGCGGTTGGCCGGTTCGCAGCAGTGCGCTATTACCGCCTTGAGTTCCTCGGTGTAGTCATCCGCCAAGCGTTGCACGGTCGCCTCAGCAAACATTTGCCGACTGAAACTCCAATTCAGCTTCAGTTCACCGCCGTACACCTGGCCATTGATTTCCAGCCAGTTGCCCAGCGGCGCGTCGGCGCTTTGCTCCGCACCGCTGGCGTCTGCGCACGGCGCGAATAAACCGGTCTCTTGGCCCGCATCAAAATTGCCGTCGAACTGCCCCAGGTAATTGAAGGTGATGCGTGGTTGCGGCAGTTCGCTCAGTGTTTGGCGAGCCTGGGGCGTGCCCAGATAACGCAGCGCACCGAAGCCCAAGCCTTTGTCGGGCACCGCGCGCAGTTGCTCCTTGATGTGCTTGAGCGAATCCGCCAACGAATCACTCGGCACCAGTTGCAGCGGATAGAGGCTGGTGAACCAACCGACGGTGCGGGTCAGGTCGATGTCGTCGAACAAGTCTTCGCGGCCATGCCCTTCCAGGCGCAATAACATTGACGACTCACCACTCCACCGCACGATGACGCGCGCCAGGGCGGTCAGCAGCAGGTCGTTGATCTGGGTGCGGTAAGCACTGGGCGCGTCCTGCAGCAAGCGGCGGGTGAATGCCTGATCCAGGTGCGTGGTCACGCTCAGTGCATGACGATTGCTCAAGCTGGCCTGCGGGTCGGCACCCGGTAAGCCGACCGGGCTGCCGTCCAACTGTGCCTGCCACCAAGCCAGCTGTTGCGCCAGTGCGGCGCTGGCTGCGTAAGTTTGCAGGCGTTCGGCCCAAGCCCTTGTAGCGCTGGTCTTGGCCGGCAGTACCGGCGTGCGCCCTTCGGCGATCTGGCGATACGCCGTCTGCAAATCCTCCAGCAGGATGCGCCAGGACACGCCATCGACCACCAGATGGTGGATCACCAGCAATAAACGCTGGGTGCCATCGGCCAGATCAACCAGCACCGCACGCAGCAGCGGGCCGTTGCTCAGGTTCAGGCTGCGCTGGGCCTCTTCGCCCAATGCATCCAGCTCATCGGCGCTGTCCAACGCGGTCTGCCACAGCACCTGTTCAGCCTGGTGCTGCTGCGGTTCGCGATAGGCAGCGGTCCAGCCGACCGGTCCCTGGGTAAAGCTGCAGCGCAATGCATCGTGGTGCACGATCAACGCCTGCAGCGCAGCCACCAGCAGCGGAGCCTGTAACGGCTGATGCGCGTGCAGCACCACCGACTGGTTCCAGTGCTGGCGCTCAGGAATATCATCGGCAAAAAACGCCTGTTGCACCGGTAACAGCAACAACTCGCCGCTCAGTGGCGACTGGTCCAGCAGGGTCACGCCTTCGCCTTGCCGGGCTACCGAAGCCAGGCTTTGCACGGTCTGGTGCTGAAACAGGTCTTTAGGCGTAAACCGCACACCGGCCTGGCGCGCGCGACTGACCACCTGGATCGAAATGATCGAATCCCCACCCAGTTCGAAGAAGTTATCGTGCAACCCAACCTGGGGCAGGCGCAGCACGTCCGCCCAGATCGCTGCAATCTGCTGCTCCAACTCACTCTGCGGCGCCACATACACCTGCTGCATCTGGCTCACGTCCGGCTCCGGCAGGCCCTTGCGGTCGAGCTTGCCGTTGGGGGTCAGCGGCATGTGCTCCAGGAACATCAGGTGCGTGGGCACCATGTAGTCCGGCAGGCGCGCTTTCAGGGCCCGGCGCAGGTTCTCGCGGCAGGTGGCTTGGGCCACGGCGTCGCTCAGCAAATGCGCATCCAGCGGCACCACATAGGCGACCAGCTGCTTGCCGTGCGGTCCTTCCTGGGCCACCACCACGGTTTCGCCGACGCTGTCCTGTTCGCGCAGGCGCGCTTCGATCTCGCCCAGCTCGATACGGAAGCCCCGGATTTTCACCTGATGATCAACGCGGCCCAGATAATCCACCACCCCATCCGGGCGGCCACGGGTCAGGTCGCCGCTGCGGTATACGCGGCTGCCGGGCTTGCCGAACGGGTCCGGCACAAAGCGTTCGGCGGTCAGCGCCGGGCGGTCCAGATAACCGCGCGCCACGCCCTCGCCGCCCAGGTACAGCTCGCCGGCCACGCCGATCGGTTGCAGGTTGAGTTGCGCGTCCAGGACGTAGCCGCTGCGGTTGCCCAGCAACGTGCCGATCGGCGCATACACCGCGCCGCAGGGGTCGCCCCGGCGGGCCTTCCATAGCAACGGCGTGACCACGGTTTCGGTCGGCCCGTAGCCGTTGAACAGGTAGGTCGGTTTGAGCGCGCGCCAGGCCAGGTCATAACTGGCCTGGGCCACCGCATCGCCGCCAAAGCAGTACACGCGCACATTCGGCGGGTTGCCGTCGCGCTCGGCATGCTCGGCCAGCTGTTGCAGGTACACCGGCGGGAACACCGCCATGGTCACGTGGTGGCGGTGCATCTGCTCGTAGGTGTACTCCGGCAACCATAGGCTGTCGTCGCGGATCAGCACGCTCGCGCCGTTGATCAGCGGGTGCATCCAGCCTTCGTGGGAGCCGTCGAAGGCGAACGACATAAAGTGCAGCTCGCAGTCGTCGGGGCCGGTTTCGTAGCGCTCGCCGGTGGCGATGATATGCGCCACCAACGGGCCGTGCGCCACCGCCACGCCTTTGGGCAGGCCGGTGGAGCCGGAGGTGTAGATCACGTAGGCCAGGTTGTCGCCGTCCAGTGCGATGTCTGGCGCGGTGGCGCGGTTGTCGGACCAGACCTGTGTCTGATCGATTGCAAGAACATGCAAGCCGTCCGGGATCGGCAAGCGTTGTTGCACAGACGAATGAGTCAGCAGCAACTGCGCATGGCTATCCTGCAGCATGTACAGCAGACGGTCGCGCGGGTATTCGATATCCAGCGGCACATACACACCACCGGCTTTCATGACTGCCAGGAACGCCACCATGCTCTCGGCACTGCGCGGCATGGCGATGGCTACGCGCACTTCCGCGCCGACGCCACGAGCGATCAGGGCGTGGGCCAGGCGATTGGCCTGGCTGTCCAGCTCGCCATAGGTGAGGGTCTGCGTAGCGAATTTCACCGCCACGGCGCCGGGATTTTCCCGCGCACGATCGGCGAACAACTCATGCACCAGGCGCCGGGACGAGAAACCGGAATCGGTGCGGTCCCACAACGCCAGGATCTGCTGCCGCTCGCTGGCGTCCAGCAGGTTCAATTGGCTCAGGCTTTGCTGCGGGTCGGCCACCATCGCCTGCAACAGATGCTGCCAGTGACGCGCCATGCGTTGCACGGTGCCGACTTCAAACAGGTCCAGGGCATACCCCAAAGTGGCCCAAATGCCTTCGGTGGACTCCTGAATATCCAGGTCCAGGTCGAAATGCGCAGTCTTGCTTGCCCATTCAAGCCCTTCGACGCGCAGGTGCGGCAACTGGTGCTGCGCTTGAGCCTGACCCACATCGGTCTGGTGGTTGAACATGACCTGGAACAGCGGGTTATGGCTCAGGCTGCGCTCGGGCTGCAGTGCTTCTACCAGTTGTTCAAAGGGCAAGTCCTGATGGGCCTGGGCTTCAAGTGCCCGTTGCCGGGTCTGCTGCAGCAATTGTGTGACGCTCATCTGGCCATCAATGTCCGCCGTGAGCACCTGGGTGTTGACGAAGAAGCCGATCAGTCGCTCGGTCTCGCTGCGATTGCGGTTGGCAATCGGCACGCCGACGCGGATTTGCGCCTGGCCGCTGTAGCGGTGCAGCAAGGTCTGGAACGATGCCAGCAACAGCATGAACACGGTCACGCCTTGCTGCTGGGCCAGGGCCTTGAGGTCGCGGGTCAGCGTCGGCGCCAGTTCGAAGGCCAGGCGCGCACCACGGTGGCTCTGCACCGCCGGGCGTGGGTGGTCGAACGGCAACTCCAGCACGCTCTGCTCGCCGCCGAGCCTGTCGCGCCAGTACGCCAGTTGGCGGTCTTTCTCGCCCGCGTCCATCCAGTGACGCTGCCACACGGCGTAGTCGGCGTACTGGATCGGCAACGCCGGCAGTTGCGGGGTCTGGCCCTGGCTGCAGGCGGCATACAATTGCACCAGTTCCTCGACCAGCACTTGCATTGACCAGCCATCGGAAACGATATGGTGCTGCACCAGCACCAGCACATGCTCATCCTCGGCCAAGCGCAGCAACGACACGCGCATCAACGGCCCTTGTTGCAGATCGAAGGGCTGCGCGATCTCGGCCTCGATCCAGGCCTTGAGCGCGTCCTCATCGACATCGGCACGGGCAATCTGCAGCGCCCTGCGCGGTTCAATCACTTGAACCGTACGCGCGTGCTCCTGGCGCAAATGGGTGCGCAGGCTTTCATGGCGCGCCAGCAGGGCGTCGAAGCTGCGTTGCAGCGCCGGCACATCCAACGTGCCTTTCAAACGCAGGGCGCTGGGGATGTGGTACGCCGCACTCTGCGGCTCCAACTGCCAGAGAAACCACTGGCGCTCCTGAGCATAGGACAGCGGCAACGGTTGGTCGCGTGGGGCCGCGACCAGCGGCGGTGCTGTAGATACAGCAGGGGCCTGCGCGTCGAGCGCGGCGACAAACCCCTCCAGGCGCGGCTGCTCGAACAGCGTCTTGAGCGGCACCTCCAGGTTCAGCTCGCTGCGAACGCGCGAGACCACCTGCATCGCCAGCAACGAATGCCCACCGGATTCGAAGAAGTGCTGGTTCAGGCCAACGCGCTCCATGCCCAGGATAGACGCCCAGATGGCTGCTACCTGCTGCTGCAGGGGCGTCACCGGCGCCTGCCACGCCGGCTGCATGGACGTCGCATCAGCCTTGGGCAGCGCCTGGCGGTCGAGCTTGCCGTTGGGGTTCAACGGCATGCGTTCGAGGAAGATCAGATGGGCCGGCACCATGTAATCCGGCAACTGATCGCGCAGGCTGGCCTTGAGCTGCTCGGCGACTTCAACCTGCTGCGCGGCAGATAAGGGCTGCGTCGGCACCAGGTACGCCACCAGTTGGTTATCGGCTGCCAGCAGCAACGCTTCGCGCACCGGGTCCTGCGCCAGCAGCAACGCTTCGATTTCACCCAGCTCAATGCGGAAGCCGCGGATTTTGACTTGATGATCGGCCCGCCCGACATACTCGATCACGCCATCGGCGCGGTAACGCGCCAGGTCGCCGGTGCGGTACAGGCGCTCGCCCAGGCGGCTGAACGGGTCGGCGACAAAGCGCTCGGCGGTCAGGTCCGGCCGTTGCAGGTAAGCGCGGGCCAAGCCGCTGGCACTGGCGATATACAACTCGCCTACCGCGCCGATCGGCAACAGATTGAGGTTGCCGTCGAGCACATACAGGCCACGACCGCGCAACGCCCGGCCAATAGGGCTGGCGCTGTTGCCAATCACAACGTTGTCGGCGCTGCAGTCGAGGGTGCTTGAGACCACCGTGGCCTCGGTCGGCCCATAGGTATTGAGCAGGCGTACGGCCCCCAGCCCGGCCTGGCGCCACAGGGCCGGGCCGTCCAGCGGCATGGCTTCGCCGCCGATATGGACCTGGCGCAAGGCACCGTAAGAACGTGGCCCGGCCGCCAGGCAATCGTGCAGGAATAACTTCCAATAAGCTGTCGGCAAGTCGGCCAGGGTAATGCCCTGGTCGATGATCTGGCGATACAGCTGCGCACCGTCCCACAGTTGCGGGCCGCGCAGCACCACGGTGGCGCCGATGGTCAGGGCCGGGTACAGCTGCTCGACAAAACCGTCGAAGTTCAGGGTGGCGAACTGCAACACTCGGTCCTGCGGCACCAGGCGCGAATACTCGGCCGCGATACCGGCGAACTCACTGAGTGCCGCATGACTGATGGCCACGCCCTTGGGCTTGCCGGTGGAGCCCGAGGTGTAGATCACGTACGCGAGGCTGTGGGGTTCGAACGTAACTGCGGGGTTGTGCTCGCCAAAGTGCGCCAATTGCGCCTCGGACTGGTCGATATCCAGGGCCGTCACCCCGTGCGGCAGCGGCAGACGCTGACGCAGGTGCGAGTGAGTCAGCACCCGCTGTACGCCACTGTCCTGGAGCATATGCACCAGGCGCTCGCGGGGATAATCGGGGTCGAGCGGCACGTAGGCGCCGCCGGCCTTGAGCACCGCCAACAGGCTGACCACCATGGCCAACGAGCGCTCGACCGCGATCCCCACCAACACTTCCGGGCCCACGCCCTGGGCGATCAGATAGTGCGCCAATCGGTTGGCCTGGCGGTTCAGCTCGCCATAGCTGAGAGCCTGCTCGTCGAGGACCAGAGCCTGGCGTTCAGGCTGCCGGAAGGCCTGGGCCTCGAACAGATGATGCACGGCCTGCAAGCTGCCGACGGTGGCCGGGGCGTTCCAGTCCCGCAGCAGCACCTGGTGCTCGGCTGTGCCCAGCATCGGCAACGCACTCAGACGGTTGCCGGGCTCGTTCACCAGTGCCTCGAGCAGGTGTTGCCAGTGCTGCGCCAGGCGCTCGATAGTGGTTGCGTCGAACAGGTCAGTGGCATAGGTCAGCGCGGCCCAGATGCCTTCGGCGGACTCATGGGTGTCCAGGCTCAGGTCGAAATGGGTGGTGGGGCTGTCCCACTCCAGCTCAGTCACACGCAGGCCGGGTAACTGTTGGCCGCCGCGCCCGCCCTGGGCATCGGTCTGGTGGTTGAACATCACTTGGAACAGCGGGTTGTGACTCAAGCTGCGCTCAGGCTGCAACGCCACCACCAACTGTTCGAACGGCAGATCCTGGTGCGCCTGGGCTTGCAGGGCGCGTTGCTTGGTCTGCTGCAGCAGTTGCGTAAACGTCATCTGCCCGTCGAGGTCGGCCTTGAGCACCTGGGTATTGACGAAAAAGCCGATCAACCGCTCGGTTTCGACCCGATTGCGGTTGGCGGTCGGCACGCCGATGCGAATATCCGCCTGGCCGCTGTAGCGAAACAGCAGGGTCTGGAACGACGCCAGCAACAGCATGAACAACGTCACGCCTTCTTGTTGCGCCAGGCGCTTGAGCGCTGTCACCCGCTGCGCACTGAGGTGGACCTGCAGGCTCGCGCCTCGATGGCTTTGCCGTGCCGGACGAGGATGATCCAGAGGCAGTTCCAGTACGGGTTGCTCGCCCCCCAGCAGCTCCTGCCAGTACGCCAGTTGCCGGGCTTTTTCACCCGCCTCCATCCACCGCCGCTGCCACAGTGCGTAATCGGCGTACTGGATCGGCAGCTCAGGCAATGCCAGGTCCTGGCCCTGGCTGTAAGCGGCATATAGCTGCACCAGTTCCTCGACCATCACCTGCATCGACCAGCCGTCGGAAACGATATGGTGCTGCACCAGCACCAGCACATGCTCATCCGCCGCCAGTTGCAGCAGGCTGACGCGTAGCAGCGGGCCCTGCTGCAGATCGAAGGGCCGCGCGACGTCCTCGGCAACCCTTGCCATCAGGGTTTGTTCGCTGACACTGTCGCACTGGACGTGAATGCGCGCCTCGGGCGCTGCGGTCTGCAGCAGGTGCTCGCCGTCCTGAACCAGATGCGTGCGCAGGCTTTCATGTCGGGCCAGCAGCGTATCGAAACTGCGTTGCAGGGCTGGCAGGTCTAGGTGCCCCTGCAAGCGCAGGGCACCTGGGATGTGATAAGTGCTGTTGTGCGGGTCCAGTTGCCACAGGAACCACTGACGTTCCTGGGCATAAGACAGCGGCAGGTATTGGCCGGCCTCGCGAACCGCGGCTATCGGCAGTTGGGCAAAGCTCATGCCGCGACTTTGCAGGCGCTGATAAAACTGCTGGCGCTGTTCCAGCGGCAGGCGAAGAAAGCGCGAGACCAGATCGATATTAGGGTTGGAAAGCATGGGTCAAATCGCCTCTAGTTCGCTCAAGAAGTCACGAAGGTCGTCAAAATCTTCCGCGCTGCCGGCACGGAGGGTGGCTGCGGCCTGGACATAGGCACGCAGGGTTTCGGTCTGGAACACTTCCACCAGCGGCACGTCCAGGCCCAGCTCGGCCTGCACCCGCGAGGTGATCTGGATTGCCAGCAGCGAATGCCCGCCCACCTCGAAGAAGTTGTCGTTGAGTCCCACCTGGGGCAGGTGCAGCACCTGGGCCCAGATCGCGGCGATCTGCTGCTCCAGTTCGGTTTCGGGGGCTACGTAGGCCTGTTGCATCAGGCTCACGTCCGGCTCCGGCAGGCCCTTGCGGTCGAGCTTGCCGTTGGGGGTCAGGGGCATGTGCTCCAGGAACATAAAGTGCGTGGGCACCATGTAATCCGGCAGGCGCGCTTTCAGGGCGCGGCGCAGGGTGTCGCGCAATGCGCTGTCGTCGGTGGCACGGGTCGGCACCACATAGGCCACCAGTTGTTTACCGGACGGGCCGTCGTGGGCCACCACCACGGTTTCGCCGACACTGTCCTGTTCGCGCAGGCGTGCTTCGATCTCGCCCAGCTCGATACGGAAGCCTCGGATTTTCACCTGATGGTCAACGCGGCCCAGATAATCCACCACCCCATCCGGGCGGCCACGGGTCAGGTCGCCGCTGCGGTATACGCGGCTGCCGGGCTTGCCGAACGGGTCCGGCACAAAGCGTTCGGCGGTCAGCGCCGGGCGGTCCAGATAACCCCGCGCCACGCCCTCGCCGCCCAGGTACAGCTCGCCGGCCACGCCGATCGGTTGCAGGTTGAGTTGCGCGTCCAGGACGTAGCCGCTGCGGTTGCCCAGCAACGTGCCGATCGGCGCATACACCGCGCCGCAGGGGTCGCCTCGGCGGGCCTTCCATAGCAACGGCGTGACCACGGTTTCGGTCGGGCCGTAGCCGTTGAACAGGTAGGTCGGTTTGAGCGCGCGCCAGGCCAGGTCATAGCTGGCCTGGGCCACCGCATCGCCGCCAAAGCAGTACACGCGCACATTCGGCGGGTTGCCGTCGCGCTCGGCATGCTCGGCCAACTGTTGCAGGTACACCGGCGGGAACACCGCCATGGTCACGTGGTGGCGGTGCATCTGCTCGTAGGTGTACTCCGGCAACCATAGGCTGTCGTCGCGGATCAGCACGCTGGCGCCGTTGATCAGCGGGTGCATCCAGCCTTCGTGGGAGCCGTCGAAGGCGAACGACATAAAGTGCAGCTCGCAGTCGTTGGGGCCGGTTTCGTAGCGCTCGCCGGTGGCGATGATATGCGCCACCAACGGGCCGTGCGCCACCGCCACGCCTTTGGGCAGGCCGGTGGAGCCGGAGGTGTAGATCACGTAGGCCAGGTTGTCGCCGTCCAGTGCGACGTCTGGCGCGGTGGCGCGGTGATCGGCCCAGGCGTCGGTATGGTCGATAGCCAGTGTTTGCAAACCCTCGACCATCGGCAACTGCGGCAACGCGCTGCTGTGAGTCAGCAGCAACTGCGCACGGCTATCCTGGAGCATGTACAGCAGGCGGTCGCGCGGGTATTCGATATCCAGCGGCACATACACACCACCGGCTTTCATGACTGCCAGGAACGCCACCATGCTCTCGGCACTGCGCGGCATGGCGATGGCTACGCGCACTTCCGCGCCGACGCCACGAGCGATCAGGGCGTGGGCCAGGCGATTGGCCTGGCTGTCCAGCTCGCCATAGGTGAGGGTCTGCGTAGCGAATTTCACCGCCACGGCGCCGGGATTTTCCCGCGCACGATCGGCGAACAACTCGTGCACCAGGCGCCGGGACGAGAAGCCGGAATCGGTGCGGTCCCACAACGCCAGGATCTGCTGCCGCTCGTGGGCGTCCAGCAGGTTCAATTGGCTCAGGCTTTGCTGCGGGTCGGCCACCATCGCTTGCAACAGATTCAGCCAGTGGCTGGCCATGCGCTCAATGGTTGCAGGGGCAAACAGGTCAGTCGCGTAGCTCAGGGAAGCACGCAGCAGGGTCGAACTTTCTTCCACGTCCAGCGCCAGGTCGAACTGGGCCACGTGTTCGTCCCAGCTCAGTACGTCGACCTCCAATTCGGTGAGGCGCTGCAGATGGCGCTCGGCAGCGCTCATGCGGTGGTTGAACATCACTTGGAACAGCGGGCTGAGGCTCATGCTGCGTTCAGGCTGCAAGGCTTCCACCAGTTGCTCGAACGGCAGGTCCTGATGGGCCTGAGCTTCCAGGGAACGCTGACGAGTCTGTTGCAACAGCTGCGCCACGCTCATTTGCCCATGGACATCGGCCTTGAGCACCTGGGTATTGACGAAAAAGCCGATCAGCCCTTCGGTTTCCAGGCGATTGCGGTTGGCAATCGGCACGCCGATGCGCACATCTTCCTGGCCACTGTAACGGTGCAGCAAGGCTTGGTAGGACGCCAGCAACACCATCGGCAAGGTCGCTGCACTGCGTTGCGCGAGGTTGCGCAGGCCCGCCAGCAGCGGGCCCGACAGCGCAACGCTCAGGCGCGCGCCGCGATGGCTTGGCAGCGCCGGGCGCTGATAGTCAAACGGCAACTCCAGCACCGGCTGCACGCCGCCCAACTGCTCGCGCCAGTACGCCAGTTGGCGGTCTTTCTCGCCTGCGTCCATCCAGCCGCGCTGCCACACGGCGTAATCTGCGTACTGGATCGGCAATGCCGGCAACTGCGCGGTATGGCCCTGGCTGAAGGCGGCATACAGCTGAACGAGCTCCTCGACCAGCAGTTGCATCGACCAGCCATCGGAGACGATATGGTGCTGCACCAGCACCAGCACATGCTCCTGCGCCGCCAGGCGCAGCAATTGCACGCGCAGCAGCGGCCCACGCAGCAGGTCGAACGGCCGTGCGACGGTCTCGGCGACCCGTGCCGTGAGCGCGGCTTCATCGATATCGACCCGCTCGATTTCAATCCGCACCCGCGCCTCGATTACCTGCACGGTGCCGGCGGCGTCCTGGCGTATATGGGTGCGCAGGCTTTCATGCCGCGCCAGCAAGGCGTCGAAACTGCGTTGCAGCGCAGCCAGGTCCAGCGCGCCTTTCAAACGCAAGGCACTGGGGATGTGGTACGCCGCGCTTTGCGGATCCAGTTGCCAAAGGAACCACTGGCGTTCCTGGGCGTAGGACAGCGGTAATGGCTGCTGGCGGTCGGCGGGCAGCAACGCCGGAGCGCGTACGCCCTCCTCGCCCAGTGCATTTACGAAGTCACTCAGCACGGGCTGTTCGAACAGCCGCTTGAGCGCCACTTCCACCCCCAGCGCCTGACGCACCCGCGAGACCACGCGAGTGGCCAGTAATGAGTGCCCACCCGATTCGAAGAAGTGATCGTCCAGGCTCACCCGAGGCAGTTCCAGCACCTCAGCCCAGATCGCCGCGATTGTCTGCTGGCGTGCGGTCACCGGTGCGACGTAGGCACCGCCCGACAGACCGGCGTCAGCCTTGGGCAGCGCTTTGCGGTCGAGCTTGCCGTTGGGGGTCAGAGGCAGGCTGTCGAGGAAGACCAGGTGCGCGGGCACCATGTAGTCCGGCAAACGCGTGCGCAACGCTGCCTTATAAACCTCGGCCGGCTGTGGCGTCGCCGTCACCAGATAAGCGATCAGACGGTCGTTATCGGCCAGCACCACGGCCTCGCGCACGGCCTCGAAATCGCGCAGGCACGCTTCGATTTCACCGAGTTCGATACGGAAGCCCCGCACCTTGACCTGATGATCGACCCGGCCGATATACGCCACCACGCCGTCGGCGCGATAGCGCGCCAGATCGCCGGTGCGATACAGGCGTTCGCCCGGCGCACCATAGGGGTTGGGCACAAAGCGTTCGGCCGTCAGCGCCGGCCGCGCATGGTAACCGCGTGCCAGGCCCGCCCCGCCGATCAGCAGTTCGCCAGGGGCACCGACCGGGTTGGGCGACAGCCCGGCATTGAGGATGAACAGCTGGGTGTTGGCGATGGGCCGTCCAATAAACGGCTGCGCCTGCAGCAGGCGATGCGCCGCCGACCAGATGGTGGTTTCGGTGGGGCCATACAGGTTCCACACCGGGCCCTGCAGGTCGAGCAGGCGCTGGGCCAGATCGGCCGACAACGCTTCACCGCCGCACAGGCTCTTGATGCCGCGCAGCAGAGGCGCGCGCGGGCTTTCCAGCAACATGCGCCACGTCGATGGCGTGGCTTGCAGCACGTTGGCGCGCTGGGTGTGCGCCAGGTCGAGGATCGCCTCTGGATCGAGCGCCAGGGCCTGTTCGCCCAACAGCAGCGTGGCGCCGACGCTCAACGGCACGTACAGCTCCAGGGCAAAAATGTCGAACGAGAACGTGGTCAGCGACAGCATTCGCGCGTCGGCCGCAATCTCCAGCGTGCCGGCCATGCCGCAGGTAAAACTGCACAGGGCCTCGTGTCGCACCATCACGCCCTTGGGCTTGCCGGTGGAGCCCGAGGTGTAGATCACGTAGGCCAGGTGTTGCGGTGTGACGTGGACCGTCGGGTTGTGTTCGGCACCGCCGGCGTCGTCGACCAGCACCACCTGCAGGCCCTGGGATTGCGCCAGGCGATCGTGCAAGTGCGCCTGGGTCAACAACACCCGGGCGTGGCTGTCTTGCAGCATAAAGGCCAGGCGTTGCGCCGGAAATTGCGGGTCCAGCGGCACATAGGCGCCACCGGCCTTGAGGGTCGCCAGCAGGCTGACCACCATCTCCGCGCAGCGCTCCACATGCACCGCCACCAGCACGTCCGGGCCGACGCCGGCGGCGATCAGGCGATGGGCCAGGCGGTTGGCGCGACGATTGAGCTCACCGTAGCTCAGCGTCTCGTCATTGAACTGCAGCGCGATGGCCGCCGGCTGTGCCTGGGCCTTGGCTTCGAACAACTGATGCACACACTGCGTCCGTGGGTAGTCGACCGCGCTGTGATTCCAGTCCTCGATGCTCTGCTGCCATTGAGGCGCGCTGAGTATCGCCAGGTCGTCCACGGCCTGGGAGACATCGCGCACGACCGCGCGCAGCAGGTTCTGCCAATGTTCGGCCAGGCGCTCGATGGTGGCCGCGTCGAACAGATCGGTGGCGTACGTGAGCGACGCCCAGAGCCCGGCAGCCGACTCCTCGGTTTCCAGGTTCAGGTCGAACTGGGTCGTGTGACCGGCCCAGTCCAACGGCTGCAGTTCCAGGCCGGGCAACTGCGGCGGGCCGGCGCGCAGGCTGTCCTGATGATTGAACATCACCTGGAACAGCGGGTTGTGGCTCAGGCTGCGCTGCGGTTGCAGGGCCTCCACCAGTTGCTCGAACGGCAGATCCTGATGGGCCTGGGCTTCCAGCGCGCGCTGCTTGACCTGGACCAGCAACCGGTCGAACCCCATCTGCCCCTGCACCTGGGCCTGCAACACCTGGGTGTTGACGAAGAAGCCGATCAGACGCTCGGTTTCCAGGCGATTGCGGTTGGCGATCGGCACGCCTACGCGAATCTCGGATTGGCCGCTGTAGCGGTGCAGCAACGCCTGGAACGCGGCCAGCAACAGCACAAACAGGGTAACGTCCTGACGCTGTGCGAGGGCCTTGAGATCGGCCACCAGCGCGCGGTCGAGCGGCACCTGGCGCCGAGCGCCGCGATGGCTCTGCACCGCCGGGCGCGGATGGTCCAGCGGCAGTTCCAGCAGCGCGTGTTCGCTGCCCAGGCGGCGGCACCAGTAATCGAGTTGACGTTGCTTTTCGCCGGCCGCCATCCAGTCGCGTTGCCACGCGGCGTAGTCGGCATACTGAAGCGGCAGCGCCGGTAATGGGGCCTGACCCTGATACAACGCGAGCAGTTCGTCGACCATCACCTGCATCGACCAGCCATCGGAAATGATGTGGTGTTGGGTGATTACCAGCACGTGATGATCGAGGTCGACTTGCAGCAGCTTGACGCGCATCAACGGACCATCGACCAGGTCAAAGGGCCGTTGAATTTCCTGCGCGACGCTGTGTGCGAGCGACGCCGGCGCAACGCGCTGGTGTTCGACTGCAACCCCAGCCTGCGGGTGGATGACTTGCCACACCTGCTCGCCCGCCTCCCGAAACGTCGTGCGCAACGGTTCATGCCGCTGCACCAGGGCCAGGCACGCGCGCTCCAGCGCCGGAGTATCCAGCTGGCCACGCAGGTGCAGGGCCATCGGCACATGGTAGGCCGCGCTGGTCGGGTCCAGTTGCCACAGGAACCATTGCCGCTCCTGGGCATAGGACAGCGCCAGCGGCCGCTCACGCGACACCGCAACCATCGGCGGCGCGGTATCGGCCTGCACGCCCGCGCACGCCACGGCAAACGCTTCCAGCGTCGGCTGTTCGAACAGCACGCGCAGCGGTACTTCCAGCTTAAGGTCATGGCGCACCCGGGAAATCACCTGGGTGGCCAGCAAGGAGTGCCCGCCGCGCTCGAAGAAATGGTCATCCAACCCCACCGCCTCGACCTGCAGCACTGCCTGCCAGATCGCGGCCAGTTGCATCTGCAGCGCGGTCTGCGCGGCGCGATAGGCCTGGCGCGATGGGCTCAGGTCCGGGGCCGGCAACGCGCGGCGATCGAGTTTGCCGCTGGGGTTCAGGGGCAGCGCGTCGAGCACTACCCAATGCGCCGGCACCATGTAGTCCGGCAGCGACCGTTGCAGGATCGTCGCCAGGGCCTGGGTATCCAGCGCCTGCGCCAGGGCGGGCACCACATAGGCGACCAACTGCGCACCGGTCGCGCTCGGCCGGGCGATCACGGCGGCCTCGCGCACCTGCGGCAGGGCCTGCAGGTGAGCTTCGATCTCGCCCATTTCGATCCGGAAACCGCGCACTTTGACTTGATGGTCGATACGCCCCACATACTCCAGGTCACCCGCTGCGTTGCGGCGGGCCAGGTCTGCGCTGCGGTAGAGCCGCGCGCCCGGCGTGCTGGAAAACGGGTCCGGAAGGAAGCGCTCGGCGGTCAGCGCCGGGCGGTCGAAGTAGCCCTGGGCCAGGCCGGCTTCGGCGCCGATGCACAGCTCGCCGACGCCTTCACCGCCGAGCAGGTCGAAGGCACTGTCGAGCACATACAGTGCGCGCCCTTCGGTGGCGCGGCCAATCGGCACGCCGTACGCTTCGTTGGCATCCGCAAGGTGGCAGGTGTGCACGCTGGACACCACCGTGGCCTCGGTCGGCCCGTAGGTATTAACCAGGCGCACCTGCCCCAGCCCGGCGGCGTGCCAGGCGCGCAGCCCTTCCACCGACATCGCCTCGCCGCCCACATGCACCTGGCGCAGCTTGCCCAGCGTGCGGCCATCCATGGCGCACTCCTTGGCCAACAGGTACCAGTATGCTGCGGGCAGGTCGGCCAGGGTCACGTCCTGCTCGACGATTTCCCGCGCCAGTTGTCCGGCATCCCACAACTCATCACCACGCATGATCAGCGCCGCGCCCCTGCACAGCGGCGGGTAGCACTGCTCGACAAACCCGTCGAAGCTGAACGTGGCGAACTGCAGCACACGATCATCGCGACGCAACTGGCTGTAGACCGAGGCGCTGTCGCAGAACTGGCCGAGGGCGGCATGATCGATGGCCACGCCCTTGGGTTGGCCGGTGGAACCGGAGGTGTAGATCACATAGGCCAGGTCGGCGGCAGCGGCATGGTTGGGCGGATTGACCGCCGGGTAACCCGCCAGCTCCGCCCCTTCGGCGCTGAAGTCCAGGCGGGTCAGGCCCTGGGGCAGCGGCAGGTCGGCCAGCAGCCCGGTTTCGCTGAGCAGCAGGTTCAAGCGACTGTCGGCCAGCATATAGGCCAGGCGTTCGGCGGGGTATTTGGGGTCCAGCGGCACGTAGGCCGCGCCGCTCTTGAGCACAGCCAGCAGGCTGACGATCAGCTGCGGACCCCGGCGGCACGCCAGGCCCACGCGCTGGCCAGGGCCGACGCCAAGCGCCAGCAGACGATGGGCCAGGCGGTTGGCCCGCGCGTTGAGTTGTGCGTAGCTCAACCGCACATCGCCCGCCTGCACGGCCAGTGCGTCAGGGGTGCTGGCGGCCTGGACGGCGATGCGTTCGTGCACGCGCGCGCTGCACTGCGCGGCGGCAGGCGATCGGCTGCAGGCGAGCAGTTCGCGCCGGGTGTCGGGCGCCAGCAGGTGCAGGCTGCCCAACGGTGCCCGGGCATCGGCGAGCAGTTGCACCAGCAGGTGCCGCAGGTTGGCGCCGAGTCGGCTGACTTGCTCGGCACTGAAACGCGCGCGGTCGTAGCTGAACTCCAGACGCAGGCTCGCGCCCAGCTCGATGCCCAGGGTCAGCGGGTAATGGGTCCGCTCGTGGTTATGCAACGGGCCGAAAGTCAGCCCGGCGGGCGCACCTTGCTTGAGGGCGTCGGCTACCGGGAAGTTTTCGAACACCAGCAGCGTGTCGAACAGCGCGCCCTGCTGGCCGGCCCAGCCTTGAATGTCATAGAGCGGTACGTGTTCGTGATCGCGCAGGCTCAAGTTGAGGGTTTGCAACTCGCTGAGCCAATCGGCGGCCGACTGTGCCGGCGACGCCGCGCTGACCATCGGCAACGTATTGATAAACAGGCCCAACTGCTGCTCGATCCCCGGCAACGGCGCCGAGCGCCCGGCGACCGTGGCGCCGAAGGCGACGCAGGCCTGGCCGGTATAGCGCTGCAACAGCAAGGCCCAAGCCCCCTGCAGCAGGGTATTGAGGGTGATTTTATGAGTGCGGGCGAACTCGCCGAGGGCGCGGGTGAAGTCGGCGTCCAGCACCATGGGGTAATCGGCCATGCCGCTGCCGTTGACGGGCACACGCAGCGCATCGGCCAGCAGAGTCGGCGCCTCAAGAGGTGCCAAGGCCGCTTTCCAGAACGCTTCGCCGCTGGGTTGTTGCTGCAGCCAGCCGAGGTAAGCGCGGAACTGCCCCATCGGCGCAGGCACTGCATGGCCGGCATAGTGAGCGATCACTTCGGCGAGCAATTGGGCGTTACTCCAGCCATCCATCAGGATGTGGTGACTGGTGAAAATCAGGTGCCACGCATTGCCGGCGCCGCGCACCAGCATCAGGCGAAACAGCGGCGCCGCGTCGAGGGCAAAGCCCCTGTCGCGTTCAGCATCGGCCAATGCATCCAGGTCGGCGCCCGTGTCTTCGATCACCTGCAACTGCAGGTCGACCTGACGCTGGATCAGTTGATGAGCACTGTCCAGGCCCAGCCAGTGAAAGCTGCTGCGCAGGATGTCATGGCGGTCCAGAGCGGCCTGCCAGGCGCGCCCGAAGGCCAGCAGGTCCAGGCCTTGGATATCCAGGCGCAATTGGTTGATGTAGGCCTGGGCCTGGGGCTCGTACAAGGTATGGAACAGCATGCCCTGCTGCATCGGCGACAGCGGGTAGAGATCGGCAATCTGCGGCCCCGCCACGGGCAACGCCTCCAGTTGCGCCTGGCTCAGGCGCGCCAGTGGGAAGTCGGACGGCGTGACCTGCCCGGCCGGCGTGGCACAGCATTGTTCGATCACGGCCTTGAGTTCGACGGCATACTCGTTCGCCAGACGCTGGATGGTCGCCACGTCGTACATGTCGCTGCTGAAGCCCCAGCGCAACGCCAACTCACCGCCGTACACCTGCCCTTCCACGGTCAGCCAGTTGGCCAGCGGGGCCTCGGGGTCCTGGGCCTGACCGCCGCCCTGCGTCGAAGGGACGAACAGCGCCGACGCATCGAACTGGCGGTCGAATTGGCCCAGGTAGTTGAACGTGATGCGCGGCGCAACCTGGCTCGCCAGGCTTGCACGGGCATCCGGGGCGCCGAGGTAGCGCAGCAGGCCGTAGCCGATGCCTTTGTGCGGCACGGCGCGCAGTTGCTCCTTGACTGCCTTGATGGCGCTCGACAACTCGCCGCCGGCCTGCAGGCGCAGTGGGAACAGACTGGTGAACCAACCGACGGTGCGGCTCAGGTCGAGATCGTCGAACAGGTCTTCGCGGCCATGACCTTCCAATTGGATCAGCGCCGCAGGCTGCTGGCTCCAGCGGCTGATGACCCGCGCCAGAGCGGTCAGCAACAGGTCGTTGACCTGGGTGCGATAGGCCGCCGGGGCATCCTGCAGGAGTCGCCGGGTGTGCTCGGCGTCGAGACGGATTTCGAGGGTGCGGCCCAGGCGGTTCTGCAGGCCGCCATGAGGGTTGTCGCAGGGCAGATCCGCCGCCATGGTCTGCGCCCGCCAGTACGGCAGTTGCGCGTCGAGGGTCAGTGCATGGGCCTGCAATTGCTGCGCCCAGCGTTGGTAGGCGCTGGTCTTGGCCGGCAGTGCGGCGTGGCGATAAGCCTGTTGCAGATCTTCCAGCAGCACGCGCCAGGACACGCCATCGACCACCAGGTGATGGACCACCAGCAACAGCCGCTGCGTACCATCGGCCAGCGTCGCCAAGGTGGCGCGCAGCAAAGGGCCGTGTTCCAGCTCCAGGCTGCGCTGGGCTTCATCGCACACGGCGGCCAGTTCGCTGTCGTCGGCGACCTGGGTTTGCCATAGCGCCGCATCAGTGACCGGCGCGGCATGCCATTGCAGCCACTGGCCGTCCCGCTCGACGAAGCGCAGGCGCAAGGCATCGTGGTGATTGATCAACTGGGTCAGGGCCGCTTCCAGGCGTGCCGGTGCCAAGGCTTCCCGTGGGGTCAGCAGCAGCGATTGGTTCCAGTGATGACGCGCCGGGATCGCCTGCTCGAAGAAGCCGGCCTGCACTGGGGTAACGATCACGTCGCCGCTGACAGGCCCTTGGTCGATCAGCGCCAATTGCTCAAAGCTCGCCACGCGCGCGAGACTGCGCACGCTCTGGTATTGGAACAGGTCGCGCGGGCTGAGGCGGATGCCGGCCTGACGGGCGCGGCTGACCACCTGAATGGAGATGATCGAATCGCCGCCCAGTTCGAAAAAGTTATCGTCCAGGCCGACCTGGGGCACGCCGAGCACGTCGCTCCAGATTGCCGCCAGCGCCTGTTGCAGAGGGTTTTCCGGCGCGCTGTAGGCCTGCTGCGGCGCAGCGTCCGGCTGCGGCAAGGCTTTGCGGTCGAGCTTGCCGTTCGCGGTCACCGGCAGCTTGTCCAGGTGTACCCAGTGGGTCGGCACCATGTACTCCGGCAGGCTGTTGAGCAACCAGTCCTTAAGATCGTCCGGCGCGTCGCCTTGGAGAACCAGATAGGCCACCAATTGCTTGCCGCCCTGCACCAGCACCACGGCTTCACGCACCGATGGGTGCTGCAACAGGCGCGTTTCGATTTCCCCCAGTTCGATCCGCAGGCCGCGCAGCTTGACCTGATGGTCGAGACGCCCCAGGTATTCGATCACCCCGGTGGCACGCTGGCGCACGCGGTCGCCGGTGCGGTACAGACGCGTGCCGTCGCCGAACGGGCTGGGCACAAAGCGCTCGGCGGTCAGCGCCGCACGGCGATGGTAACTGCGGGCCAGGCCGGTGCCGCCCAGGTACAGCTCGCCGGGCACGCCGGCGGGCACCGGGTTGAGTTGGGCGTCGAGCACATAGGTGCCGAGATTGGCGATGGGACGGCCGATGGGCACGCAGTCGGCGCCTTCATCGACGCAGGTCCAATGGGTCACGTCGATGGCGGCTTCGGTCGGGCCGTAGAGGTTGTACAGATTGGCCGCCGGCAGCTTGGCGAACACCTGTTGCTGCGCCTCCAGCGGCAAGGCTTCGCCGCTGCACACGATGCGCTTGAGGCTCGCGCAGGCCTGCACGCCCGGCTCGTGGATAAACGCCTGCAGCATCGACGGCACGAAGTGCACCGTGGTGATGGCGTGACGGCCGATGGTTTCGATCAAGCGCGCCGGTTCGCGGTGCTCGCCAGGAGCCGCGACCACCAGGCGCGCGCCGGTCATCAGCGGCCAGAAGAACTCCCACACCGACACGTCAAAACTGAACGGGGTTTTCTGCAGGACCGCGTCACTCCCATCCAGCCCGTAGGCTTGCTGCATCCAGCACAGACGGTTGACCAACGCGCGATGGCTGTTACCGGCCCCCTTGGGTTTGCCGGTGGAGCCGGAGGTGTAGATCACGTAGGCCAGGTTCAGCGCGTGCACGCTCACTTCGGGCGATGCGCTGCTGTAGCCCTCCAGCCACTCGGCAGGCTGATCGAGGGCAATCGCTCGGATACCCGCAGTGGGCAACGACGGCAGCAGGCTCTGCTGGGTAAGCAGCAGTTGGACGCCGCTGTCTTCAAGCATGTAGGCCAGGCGCTCCTGGGGGTATTCGGGGTCGAGCGGCACATAGGCGCCGCCCGCCTTGAGAATCGCCAGCAGGCCGATGACCATTTCCATCGAGCGCTCGACGCAGATCCCCACCAGCACATCGGGACCGACGCCCTGCTCGACCAGCGCGTGGGCCAACTGGTTGGCGCGGCCATCGAGCTGGGCATAGCTCAGGGTGGTATCGCCGAACTGCAAGGCCGGCGCATCAGGGGTGGCGCGTACTTGATCTTCGATCAGGTGGTGGATGCCGCGCTCGGTGGGATAGGTTTGCGCGGTCTGGTTCCAGGTGTGAGTCACGCGTTGGAGTTCGTCGGCGTCCAGCATCGGCAACTCGCCGATACGCTGCTCGCCATCGCCCACCATGGCGTGCAGCAGGCTGATCCAGTGGCGGGCCATGCGCTCGATGGACGGCGCGTCGAACAGGTCGTTGGCGTAGGTCAGCGCGGCGTGCAGGGTGCCGGATTTTTCATAGGTGTCCAGGGTCAGGTCGAACTGGGTGGTACGGCCTTGCCATTCCACCAGGGCCAGCTCCAGGCCCGAGGCAGTGCTGACCGAAGCGATGTCGGCCACCACCGGTTGGTGGTTGTACATCACCTGGAACAGCGGCGTATGGCTCAGGCTGCGTTCGACGTGCAGCGCTTCCACCAGGCGTTCGAAGGGCAATTCCTGGTGGGCCTGGGCGCCGAGGGCATGTTCCTTGATGGCTTGCAGCAGTTCGGCGACGCGGGTTTGCCCGGTCAATTCGGTGCGCAGTACCTGGGTGTTGACGAAGAAGCCGATCAGCCCTTCGACTTCCGTGCGGTTGCGGTTGGCGATCGGCACGCCGACGCGGATATCGCCCTGGCCGCTGTAGCGATGCAACAGCACGTTGAACGCACCGAGCAGCAGCATGAACAGGGTCACGTTGTGCTGTTGAGCGCAGCGACGCAATTGCGCGGCAAGGTCCGCATCAATCGCGAAGTGATGGCGAGTGCCCTGATAGCTGGGCATGGCCGGGCGCGGACGGTCGGTGGGCAGTTCCAGCACCGGGTGCTCATCCCCCAGGCGCGCCTGCCAGTAATCCAGTTGCCGCGCCTGCTCCCCCGCTTCCAGCCAGCGGCGCTGCCACAGGGCGTAGTCGCTGTATTGGATCGGCAGCGGCGGCAGTCGGGGTGTTTCGTTGCGTTCGTAGGCGTCGTAGCTGCGGATGAATTCGTCGATCAGCACGTTCATCGACCAACCGTCGGAGACGATATGGTGCAGGGTGAGCAGCAGCACATGCTCCCGCTCGGCGAGCTTCAGCAGTTGCACGCGCAGCAGCGGACCGTGTTCCAGATCGAACGGTAACAGCGACTGGCGCACCGCCGCGTCGCTCACCGCCTGCTCCCGCTCGGCCAGCGGCAGGTCGCTCAGGTCGAGCTGCTCCACCGCCACCGAGGGCTCGATGCCCACCTGCGACAAGCGTTCATCAGCCTGGCGCTGAAACACTGTGCGCAGGGTTTCGTGGCGCTCGACCAGACTGGCGAACGCCTGTTCCATGGCCCGCAGGCTCAAGGCCCCCGTGAGCCGCACCGCGCCCGGCAGGTTGTACGCGCCACTGGTCGGGTCCAATTGCCAAAGAAACCACATGCGCTGCTGCGCGTAGGACAACGCCTGGCGATCTTCCGCCTGCACCCCGGCCGGAATCGGAAACCGCGAAAACTCCACGCCTTCTGTCTGTAAGGCCTGCAGGAACCTCTGGCGTTTTTCCAGGGGCAACCCGATAAACCGGCGAGCAAGTTTCAAGGAGTCTTCAGCATTCATTTCTTGGGATCCGGAGCAATAGGCAGGAAGCACAAAGGCACGTCGTCCCTATAAAACGAATCGCGAAAGGAAAAATTAGCGAGGGGATGCAGGCGCGAAACCGAGCGTCATCAAGGGTTACACCTGTGACGGGAAAGATGCACGTAACCGAGCTAGCATTGACGGAAACCACTTTATGCAACTACATTTAGTTACACGCAAGGAACGCCGTGTCCAAAAATGAAAAGCTGCTGGCCAAACTGCTCAATGAGCAAATGGCATTTACATGGCCCGAACTCGTCACGCTGCTGCGTCGCCTGGGCTACACACAGATCGAAGGGGCTGGAAGCCGCGTCAAGTTCGACAGTGGCGACCCCACTGCAATGATCACGCTGCACAAGCCTCACCCTGGCAACGAACTGAAGCACTACATTCGACGCCAGATCATCGAACAATTGAAATCAGGAGAACTGATTCAGTGAACAACCAACTCAAACACAAAGGCTACATCGGCTCTATCGAGGCCAGCCTTGAAGACAACTGCCTGTTCGGCAAGATCCTATTCATCAAGGCGCTGATCAGCTACGAAGGAAAAACCGTGGCTGATTTGGATGCCGCTTTTCAGGAGGCCGTGGACGACTATCTCGTGACGTGCCAGCACCTTGGTCAAACCCCGGAAAAACCCTGCAAGGGATCTTTCAATGTGCGGGTCGGACATGACCTGCATTTAGCTGCGGCGCTGGCGGCGACCCGCAGGAAAGTCACGCTCAATGACCTGACGCGTCAGGCGCTGAATGAGTTCCTGCAACATCACTTCGCAGAACTTCACCCCAGCGCATAGCAAACTACCCCAACCGCCGACACCCCAGTCATGCGCGCAAACATGCCCGCCAGCACAAAGGCGCGGGCGCCGGGAACCTGAAATAAATCCGCGTAAGGGTTTGCCATGACTCAGACGCCGCCGGTGCCGAATGTGCGCATTTTTTCTATCACACCAACCGTTTGATCTGCTTATGCCGCCATACCAACCGGTAATACGCGGTCTGCAGCCCGAGCATCGCCAAGTAGGTGACCGGGAACGCCATCCACACCCCTTCCAGACCGAAATGGGCATTGAACAGGTAGGCCATCGGCAACTCGACGCACAGCACGCAGAAAATCGAAATCGCCACCGGCATCAGCACCACGCCGCTGGCGCGCATGATGCCGCCCACCACCGCCTGAAAGCCGAACACCAGGATGCTCCACAACATGATGTGCAGCAGGTGTTCGGCGTTGACCCGTGCCGCCGCGTCGGTGATGAACAGACCGAGCAGCCAGTGCGACAGTGCATAACCCAGCACAATCAACCCGCCGGTCAGGCAGGTATTGATCAGCAGCCCGGTGCGCAGGATCGGCCCGATGCGCTCCAGGCGCCCGGCGCCGATGGCCTGGGCGCCGAGGATCGAGGCGGTGATGGCAATGGACAAGGCCGGGAACTGCACGTAGTTGACGATCTGCGTCACCGCGCCATAAGCCGCCGTGGCCTGGGAGCCGTGGCCGTTGACCAGGGCCAGGATGACCAATTCCGACAACGACAACACCACCATCTGCAGGCCGGTGGGCAAGCCGATACGCAGGACTTTGCCGAGAATCGCGCGGTCCAGGCGTAACGCTGCAAACAACTCGCGGTCCGGTGCCATTACATGATTTTTACCGCGCAGGCGCAGGATCAAAAACAGCATCGCCGCAGCGTTACCCACCAGGCCGGCGTACACCGCGCTCTGGATGCCCAGCGGTGGCAGGCCGAGCCAGCCGCGTATCAATGCCGGAGTCAGCAGCAAGCCGACCAGGGTCGAGACCATCAGCGCCAGCAAGGGTGAAATCGTGTCGCTGACCCCGCGCAACAGTTGGGTGTAGAGGATAAACACCAGCAGCAACGGCATGATCAGCATCATCATCCGCGCATAGCCGACCGCATCGTCGAGCACATCCAGCGGTGTCCCCAGTGCCTGCAACGCCGAGCGCGCGAACAGGCTGCCAAGCACCGCCGCAATCAACCCCACCAGTGCGCCCAGGGTCAACGTGGCGCCGGTAATCGACTTGACCATGCCCGTTTCCTGGGCACCCCAGGCCTGGCCGATCAATACCGACGCGCCAGCGCCCAGGCCGATCACCAGGGCAATGAAAAAGAACACGATGGGAAACATCCCCGAGACCGCTGCCAAAGCCTGGGTACCGAGCATCTGCCCGACATAGATGCCATTGAGGGTGCCGGAAAAGCTCTGCAGGAAGTTGGACAGCACCATGGGTGCGAGAAAGATCAGGTAGACCTGCCACAGCGGGCGTTGCAAAGGGCTTTGCATGAAAAACGGGGCCTCGGATCACAAAAGCGTTCGAGGGTTATACCGTAATTGGATCCGACCTTCCCGAGGTTTGTCCTTTATCGAGATGATGATCAGCCGAGCTGCCTTGCTAACCGCCATAGCGGCTCGAGCTGACCAGACCACGCGATCTCAGTTGGCGTCCGGCTTTCGTTTTCCCATCATGTAGTCGATGTTGATCATATCGAATCGGCGGTCTTCAGCGCCCGGACCGTTGTCGCCAATGCCGATATCCGTTTCACGCAACAAGCCTGGGCGTCTCAGCAGTTCAGCCGCCAGTTGGCGCGCCTCTGGAGTGAACGTTCGAGTTGACGGCCTCTTACCTGCTGCCTCTTCCAGTTCGGTGACGTTGATGAACCTGTCGTTGGCGCCCGCCGTATATTGCCTGAAGTTATCCTTGATACCTTTAAGCAGGTCGTAATCGCTCATTCCCTTATCGTTATCGGAGAGGTAAACAAGGTCGTCTCGGGAGAAGCGGCCATCCACCGAACCGCTTTGACCACGGTCGAGCGACTTGAACAAGTCACCCCGATTCTGCACCTCCCTGGCGATGTCCACTTCATCCCGGGTCGCTGGCCGCCCATCCAAGTGAAAGCCGCCGGCGATGGAACTCAGTGATTTATCCGTGATAAACCCTGGGGCATCCGGATCTTCCAGCGCGCTGAAACGGGCCAGTACTTTATTGGAAAGGGCTTCGTTGCTGTCGTTGGCATAAGGCTTGGCGTCATATCCCGAAGCCTTACCGCCCAAGGTGTCGCCTGTAGAGGAAGGCCACGGCGCAAAAACCTGGTTCATTCGTTGTTGCCGCATTCCTCCGGGCATGCCTGCAGGACCGACCTCCCGCATGGCTGACGAGAAGGCGGTGGACGCGTTTCGCGCGCTGGACAGAACCGTATTCGCGAGCTGATCGTCTGCGTTCATAAGAGAGGACGTATTTGGGGCGCCGTACACCGCCATACTCTCGAGCACATCGTCCGGACTGATAAGACCATCCTGCTGACCACCATTGGTGATGCCATCCAGCATGTCAGCCATTTCAGGATTGCGGGAAATCTCCCTGGCGAGCATGGTCATCCGGTCATGGTAAGGGTCGCCGGTCATGGGACGTTCGGCCACATGCTCAAGCGTGTCACGCGAAACGAAAGGAGAACCTGGGGTTCTGAAATAGTCGAAGTTGTTTGCAAACTCTCCCAAAATACGCACAGGAGGAAGCGCTCCACCGCTCAGTGCAGGTTGACCTGCACCACGCCACTGACCTTGGCTGACTGGCATCGCGTTATAGGAAGCCTCGTTTCTCATGCAATTTGGCGCAGGCGGATAAAACATGCTCATCATCATTCCTCGTTAATGGAGTCCTACACTGTCAACCCAGGCAAACCCTGCACTGGATCACTTTCCCTGTGTGGCGGCCTACGACTTAACGGTTCCAGCACCCCGCAGTAACAGTACAACCCCCTGAAAGAACATGACATTTGCATGCTCGGACCACGGCCCGAACGCAGTGAGAAAAGTATCCCCGCCAAAGTAGGCCTTGCCCTCCGATTCAGCCCCCAGGTCAATCGCCAAACGTCTTCGACGGCCTGCGCAACGTCGGATCAAACGGATTGATCCTCGGCCCGATGGCCACGGCCTCGCGCTTGAGCAATTCCACCACCATCGGCAGGCGGCTCGGCCCCAACCGGTCACTGATGGTCGCCACACTCAATGCGGCCACCGCGTGCCCATCGCGATCGAGGATCGGCACCGCCAGGCCCGCCATGCCTTCCAGCACCCCGGTGTTACGCGCCGCGTAGCCCAGGTTGCGCACATTCTCCACTTCCGAACGCAGCAGCACTTCGTCGTACAGGTGAAAGTCCTTGAGCCGGGGCAGGTTGTAGCGGATGACGGTTTCGCGCTCTTCCTCCGGCAGGAACGCGAGGATCGCCAGGCTGCCCTGCCCCACGCCCAGCGCGACGCGCCCACCGATGTCACCGGTGAAGGTGCGGATCGGGTACGGGCCTTCGCTGCGGTCCAGGCAGATCGCATCGAAGCCGCTGCGCGCCAGTAGAAACAGCGAATCGCCCAGGGACGCGCTCAGGCGCAACAGACTGGGGCGCACCAGATCGCGCAGGTTACCGGTCTTGCCCGCATTGGCCGCCAGGGCGAAGAACTCCAGGCTCAGGCGATAGCGCTTGCTGCGCGCGTCCTGCTCCACCATCCCCTCCTCCATCAGGCTGCGCAGCAGGCGGTGGGTGGTGGGTTGGGACAGGCCGACCTGTTGCGCAAGCTGGGTCACACGTTCGCCGTCTTGCGAAACCTCGCCCAACGTACGCAGCAGCGCAAACAACCGTGATACGCCGCCAGCACCGACTTCCTTGAGGTTTTCATTCCGCTCAGTGGAATCCATATCGCCTGTCCTCTCTTTTAATTTTGGTGAGTGAATAAAACTGAAAAAAGTAGTCCGTTCAGTGAAATTCCATCTTCCACGCATCCTAGTCTTCGTCCTAATCTGCGTCCACAGGGGCGAAAACGAACAACACACGGCAGCCGACTTGAGATCGAGCGCCAACGCACCCGCAACATTCTTTTCGCATCTGCCCAAAACAAAAAAAGCGCGTTTCGACGCGACTGAAAAAGGTGGAACGCAGACATGGCATTTCTCCAACTCATCGCCTTGAGCAAACGCTACGGCGCCGTCGACGCAGTGGTTGCCACCGACCTGGCCGTGGAAAAAGGCGAGTTCGTTTCCCTGCTCGGCCCATCGGGCTGCGGCAAGACCACCACCCTGCAAATGATCGCCGGCTTCGTCGAGGTGACCAGCGGCCAGATCCTGCTGGATGGGCGCGACATTACCCATGCCAAGCCCGCCAGCCGTGGCCTGGGCGTGGTGTTCCAGAGCTACGCGCTGTTCCCGCACATGAGCGTGCGCGACAACGTCGCCTTCGGCCTGAAGATGCGCAACGTGCCCGCCGCCGAGATCGCCGGCAAGGTCAAGACCGTGCTCGATCTGGTGCGCCTGGCCCCCCACGCCGAGCGCTACCCGCGTGAGCTGTCCGGCGGCCAGCGCCAACGCGTGGCCCTGGCGCGCGCCCTGGTGATCGAACCGCCGGTGTTGCTGCTGGACGAACCGCTGTCCAACCTCGACGCCAACCTGCGCGAAGAGATGCAGTTCGAGATCCGCCGCATCCAGTGCGCCGTGGGCATCACCACGCTGATGGTCACCCACGACCAGGCCGAAGCGCTGTCCATCAGCGACCGCGTGGTGGTGATGCAGGCCGGCCGCGTGACCCAGATCGACGCGCCCTACACCCTCTACGAACACCCACGCACACGCTTTATTTCTGACTTCGTGGGCAAAGCCAACCTGTTGCCCGGCGATTACGACACCCTCGGCATGCCGCAAGTGCGGCATGAAAGCGGCGACGGCGAACTGACCCTCAGTCTGCGCCCGGAAAAAATCCAACTGGTGGACGCCGGCAGCGGGCGCCTGCAAGGCCAGGTGCTCGACCGCTTCTTCTTTGGCAGCCAATGGCTTTACCGCATCCACACTTCGTTGGGTGAAATCACCGTGGTGCGCGCCAACGACGGCAGCGCGCCGCTGGCCAACGGCGCGGTGGTCGGCCTGGAATGGCCGGCTGAGCTGCTGCGCGTGCTGGCCACCGACGAGGTGCGCCCATGAGTCGGGGCTACCTGCTGTCGCTGCCGGCGCTGCTGCTGTTCAGCGGGCTGCTGATCCTGCCGCTGGGGCTGACCCTGGTGCTGTCGTTCAACGTGTTCGATTATCAGGTAGGGGTGAAAGCCGGCGAGTGGACCTTGGCCCATTACCTGGCGCTTTTCAGCGACGCGTACTTTTACGAAATCTTCTGGCGCACCTTCTGGATCAGCGCGCTGGTCACCCTGCTGTGCGTGGTGATCGGCGTACCGGAGGCCTACATCCTCAGCCGCATGGGCACGCCGTGGCGCTCGATCTTTCTGATCCTGATCCTCACCCCGCTGCTGATTTCAGTGGTGGTGCGCGCGTTTGGCTGGAGCCTGCTGCTCGGCGCCGACGGCCTGATCAATCAGTTGATCCAAGTGCTCGGCGGGCGCCCGGTGAAGCTGTTGTACACGCCGTTCGCGGTGATCATCGCGCTGGTGCATGTGATGCTGCCGTTCATGATCATTCCGGTGTGGACCTCGTTGCAAAAACTCGACCCGTCGGCCGAACAGGCGGCGCTGTCCCTCGGCGCCAGCCAGGCCACGGTGATGCGCAGGATCGTGTTGCCCCAAGTGATGCCCGGGGTGCTGTCCGGCACCCTGATTGTGTTCGGCCTGGCCGCCAGTTCGTTTGCGATCCCCGGCCTGCTCGGCGGGCGGCGTCTGAAAATGGTCGCCACCGTGGTGTACGACCAGTACCTCTCGGAACTCAACTGGCCCATGGGCGCGACCATCGCGGTGGTGTTGCTGCTGGTCAACCTGCTGATCATGTTGAGCTGGAACCGCCTGCTCGAAAGTCGCTACAAAAAGTCCCTGGGGGTTTAGACACATGTCCAGAAACGGTCCTTTGGCGCTCGGTTTCCATGGCCTGGTGGTGCTGTTCATGATGGCGCCGCTGGTGGTGGTATGCCTGGTGGCGTTCACCCCGGAGAACACCTTGAGCCTGCCTACCCAGGGGTTCTCCCTGCGCTGGTTCCGCGCGGTGTTCGAGCGCGCCGACTTTATCCAGGCGTTCTACAACAGCCTGATCCTGGCGTTCAGCGCTGCGACCCTGGCCACGCTGATCGCGGTGCCGGCGGCGCTGGCGATCAGTCGCTACTCGTTTGTGGGGCGCAACTTTTTCAGTGCCTTGTTCCTGTCGCCGATCATCATCCCGCACCTGGTACTGGGGGTGGCGATGCTGCGCCTGTTCGCCCTGATGGGGGTGAACGGCAGCTTCACCTGGTTAATGCTGGCCCATGTGGTGATCATCACCCCGTACGTGCTGCGGCTGGTGCTGGCGGCGGCCATCGGTATCGACCGCAGCGCCGAACAGGCGGCCGAGTCCCTGGGGGCCGGTCGCTTTACGCTGTTCCGCCTGATCACCCTGCCGATGATCCTGCCCGGCGTGGCCGGTGGCTGGCTGCTGGCGTTCATCAACAGCTTCGATGAAGTGACCTTGTCGATTTTTGTCAGCTCGCCGGCCACGCAAACCCTGCCGGTGCGCATGTACGTGTACGCCACCGAATCCATCGACCCGATGATGGCGGCGGTGTCGGCGCTGGTGATCGCGCTGACGGCGGCGACCATGATTCTGCTCGACCGGGTCTACGGCCTGGACCGCGTGCTGGTGGGGAAACATTGATGGCCCTGTTCAAACGCTTGGCCGACACCGCACGCCCTGCCATCGCGTTTACGCTTGACGGTCGACCGGCCAGCGCCCTGCTCGGCGACACGCTGCTGACCGCCGTGCTGACCTGCGGCGAACATCTGCGCGGCAGCGACTTCAGTGCCGAACGCCGTGCAGGGTTCTGCCTGATGGGCGCCTGTCAGGATTGCTGGGTGTGGCTGGAAGACGGTCGGCGCGTACGCGCCTGTTCGACGCTGCTGGAAGCGGGCCAGGCGATCCGCCGCGATCCGGGGCGCACAGCATGAAGCCGGTAGTGATTGTGGGCGCAGGCCCGGCGGGGATCAGCGCGGCGCGCACCCTGCTCGACCATGGCATCCGAGCCTGCCTGGTGGACGAAGGCCTGCGCGGTGGCGGGCAGATTTATCGGCGCCAACCCGAGGGCTTCCAGCGCACCGCCCGGCAACTCTATGGCTTCGAAGCGAGCAAGGCCGAAGCCGTGCATCGCACCTTGGATGAACTGGCGCCGTTGATCGACTATCGGCCACGTACCCTGGTGTGGAATGCCGAGGACCAGCGCCTGGACTTGCTCAGGGATGACCACGCCGACAGCCTCGAGTACTCACGGCTGATCGTCGCCACCGGCGCCACCGACCGTATCCTGCCGGTGCGTGGCTGGACCTTGCCCGGCGTGTACAGCCTGGGCGCGGCGCAGATCGCCTTGAAGTACCAGAGCTGCGCCATCGGTGAGCGGGTGGCGCTCTGTGGCAGCGGGCCGTTGCTGTATCTGGTGGCGTATCAATACGCCAAGGCCGGCGCAACGGTGGTGGCGGTGCTCGACAGCGCGCCGTTCAGTGCTCAATGCCGGGCGTTGCCGGCGCTGCTCGGGCAACCGGCGACCCTGGCCAAGGGCTTGTACTACCGCGCTTGGCTGACGGCTCACGGAGTGCCCGTACACCAAGGCGCGACGCTCGCGCAGATCGACGGTGAACAACGCGTCAGCGGCATTCGCTGGGGCACGCACACCCTCGCCTGCGACGCGGTCGCTTTCGCCCATGCCCTGCGCAGCGAAACCCAACTGGCGGACCTGCTCGGTTGCGCTTTCGCCTGGAACCCCTTGAACCGTGCCTGGCTGCCCACCCGCGACAGCGCCGGGCGCAGCAGCGTGGAAAGCGTCTACCTGGCGGGCGACGGTGCCGGGATCATGGGCGCGGATGCTGCCCAAATGGCCGGCGAACGCGCGGCGCTGGCGTTGCTGGAGGACGCCGGTATTGCCATCGATCAACAACGCCCCGCCGTTCTGGAACGCCAATTGGCGCGCATCCAGCGCTTTCGCCAGGGCCTGGAAAGCGCATTCCCCTTTCCTGAACACTGGGCGGCGCAGGCGCCGGACCGCTTGATGGTGTGCCGCTGCGAAGAAGTCAGCGCCGGCGATATTCGCGCGGTGGTGGATGAGGGGCACTGGGAGATCAACCGGGTCAAAGCCCACTGCCGGGTCGGCATGGGCCGTTGCCAGGGCCGAATGTGCGGGTTGGCGGCAGCGGAGATTGTCGCCGAGCGCAGTGGCCGCAACGTTGAAGACGTGGGCCGCCTGCGTGGCCAGGCCCCCATCAAGCCGCTGCCGTTCGGCGTGCAGGTGCAGCCATGACCGATGTGATCGTACTGGGCGGCGGCATTGTCGGCGCTTCGGCGGCAATGATGCTCGCCCATAAAGGCCAGCGCGTGGCGCTGCTGGAGCGCGACTTTTGCGGCTCGCATTCCAGCGGCGTCAATTACGGCGGCGTGCGCCGCCAGGGTCGGCCCTTGCATCAATTGCCGCTGTCGCAACGCGCCCATCAATTGTGGGGCGAGCTGCCGGGGCTGATCGGCATCGACGGCGAATACGTGCGCTGCGGGCATTTGAAGCTGGCCCGCAGCGCCGCCGATTTCGACGCGCTGCACGCCTACGCCGAGCGCACCCGCGAGTTTGATCTGGGCCTGCAACTGCTGGACCGCGTCGAACTGCGCGCGCGTTTCCCGTGGGTGGGCGACGTGGCGGTCGGCGCCTCGCTCTGCCCGGAAGACGGGCATGCCAACCCGCGCCTGGTGTCACCGGCCTTTGCCCGCGCCGCGCAACGGCACGGCGCGGTGGTGCACGAGCAGGCTGAGGTGGTGCACATCGAGCATGACGGGCAGGCGTTCCAGGTGCACTGCGCCAACGGCCTGCAGCTACGCGCACCCTGGTTGCTTAACTGCGCCGGAGCCTGGGCCGGCAGCGTGGCCGCCCAGTTCGGCGAGCCGGTGCCGATCACCTCGGCGCACCCGGCGATGCTGGTCACCGAGCCGCTGCCGGTGGTGATGAACGTCAGCACCGGCGTTGAAGGCGGCGGAATCTACGCGCGCCAGGTCGCGCGCGGCAATTGCATCCTCGGTGGCGGGCGCGGCTTTGCCCTGGGCCCGCGCCAGGCTCGCCCCGGACAGGCGGCGGTGCTGGAGATTCTGCGCAATGCCGCCGAGCTGTACCCGTTTCTCCAGGGCGCCCAGGCGATCCGCACCTGGAGCGGCACCGAAGGTTACCTGCCCGACCACGAACCGGTGATCGGCCCCAGCAGCAGCACACCGGGTTTGCTCCACGGCTTCGGCTTTGCCGGCGCCGGGTTCCAGCTCGGTCCCGCCGTCGGCGAAGCCCTGGCAGAGCTCGTCTGCTCCGGCCGCAGCCGCCAGCCCATCGAAGCGTTTTCCATCCGTCGTTTCCAAGCCTGAGAGGAACAACCATGAACCCACGCAATGCGCTGTCCTGCTTGACCCTCGCCCTGTTCGCCGCCGGCGCCCATGCCGCGCCGACGCTGTACCTGGGCATGAACGGCGGCACCATGGAACGGGTGTATGCCGACAAAGTGCTGCCTGCGTTCGAGAAGGCCAACAACGTCAAGGTGGTGATCGTGCCCGGCACCTCGTCGGACATTCTCGCCAAGGTCCAGGCCAACAAAGACAACCCGCAGATGCACGTGATGTTTCTGGACGACGGCATCATGTACCGCGCCATTTCCATGGGCCTGTGCGACAAATTGGCCCCCAGCCCGACCCTGGAGCAGATTCCGCCCAAGGCGAAAATCAAGGACGAAGCGGTGGCCGTGACTCTGGGCGTCACCGGCCTTGGCTACAACGCCAGGCTGTTCAAGGAAAAAGGCTGGGCCGCGCCCACTTCATGGATGGACCTGGCCGACCCGCGTTTCAAGGACAAAGTGGTGTTCCAGTCCCTGGCCTCCTCCACCTTCGGCCTGCACGGTTTCTTGATGTTCAACCGTTTGCAGGGCGGCGACGAGACCAACGTCGACCCCGGCTTCAAGGCCTGGCCGAAAACCATCGGGCCCAACGTGCTGGAATACATCGCCAGCTCGGCGAAAATCTCCGAGATGGTGCAGACCGACGAAGCCGCGATCTTTCCCCTCACTCCAACCCAGGTCGCCACGCAGAAACTGCTCGGCGTACCGATGGAATATGCGCAACCGAAGGAAGGCGCGGTGGTGCTGAACGTCGCCGAATGCGTAATCGCCCGCAACGACCAGCCGGAGCTGGCGCAGAAACTCGCGGCCTACCTGCTGACCGCCGAAGCCCAGGCACCGGCGCTGGAGGAAGGTGACCAGATCCCCTCGAACCCGACCACGCCGACCACCGACAAGACCCGCGCGCGGGTGGAAGCGATGCAGGGGTATTTGCAAACGGCGATTTCAATTGACTGGGACCAGGTGAACCAGGCGCGGCCGGAGTGGAATGCGCTGTGGAGCCGGTCGATTGAGCGGTAGAGCGCGGGGCCAGCCCGCTCACCACGGAGTTATTTCAGCCTTTGAAACGTGTGTAGATATCTATGGCTATCGGGGCCAGATTCACCGAGTTGCCGTGGGGTGGCCCAGAGGATTTTAAATGTGGGAGGGGGCTTGCCCCCGATGGCGGCCTGACAGCCGACCAGAATGTTGGATTAAACCGAGTACATATCCGTTGCTGCGGTTACGGCGGCTATGGGTTCCGCCCTTACGGCGGGTCACTTTTGGAAGAGCGCCAAAAGTAACCAAAAACGCTTTGCCCCACCACTCGGCACCTCGCCTAGGCTCGGTGTACCCGTAATCCGACATTGATTTGGAGGGCCGCCGCCACGCGCCATCCATGGCGCGGGGCGGCTAAACCGGCATCCCTGCCGGTTTACCCTCCAAATCAATGCCGAATTCCGGCCAGCGTGGTTAACGGGGCGCCTGAGATCAAAAGCAAAAGCGAGAGCAAGAGCGGCTCGCTTCGCATCGTGGTTAGGGTTGGTGGCTGCATATCTTCGGTGACATAGCCTGAGAAAATGAGGTTCTCGTGGTGAGCGGGCTTGCTGTGGTGAGCGGGCTGGCCCCGCGCTGGGCTGCGAAGCAGCCCCAAACCCAGGCACCTCGGTGTGTCAGCTAAACCCCATCGCCTGGAATGGGTCCGCTTCGCAGCCCAGCGCGGGGCCAGCCCGCTCACCACAGAGTTATTTCAGCCTTTGAAACGTGTGTAGAGATCTATGGCTACCGGAGCCAGATGCACCGAGTTGCCGGGCGGTGGCCCAGAGGAATTTAACTGTGGGAGGGGGCTTGCCCCCGATGGCGGCCTGACAGCCGACCAGAATGTTGGATTAAACCGAGTACATATCCGTTGCTGCGGTTACGGCGGCTATGGGTTCCGCCCTTACGGCGGGTCACTTTTGGAAGAGCGCCAAAAGTAACCAAAAACGCTTTGCCCCACCACTCGGCACCTCGCCTAGGCTCGGTGTACCCGTAATCCGACATTGATTTGGAGGGCCGCCGCCCCGCGCCATCCATGGCGCGGGGCGGCTAAACCGGCATCCCTGCCGGTTTACCCCCCAAATCAATGCCGAATTCCGGCCAGCGTGGTTAACGGGGCGCCTGAGATCAAAAGCAAAAGCGAGAGCAAGTGCGGCTCGCTTCGCATCGTGGTCAGGGTTGGTGGCTGCACATCTTCGGTGAAACATAGCCTGAGAAGATGAGGTTCTCGTGGTGAGCGGGCTCGCTCACCACCTGCGAGCCTGTTCACCATAAGCAAGCCCACTCGTCCCGGACAGGGTGCGAGGTTAGACGGGAACGATGGGCAGCGCGCGTTTGTGTGCGGTCTTGTGGTAGGCGTTCTCCACTATCGTGCGTACCTGCTCGCTGACGGGTTCGCCCATCAGGTAGGCATCGATATCGTCGTAGGTGCAGCCGTAAGCCACTTCGTCGAGTTTGCCCGGCGCCAGTTCTTCGAGGTCGGCGGTGGGGGCTTTTTTGACCAGGTTGGCCGGCGCGCCCAGCGCGGTGCCGAGCAGGCGTACCTGGGTCTTGGTCAGACCGGACAGCGGCGCCAGGTCGCAGGCGCCGTCGCCGAATTTGGTAAAGAACCCCATCAGCGCTTCGGCGCCATGGTCGGTGCCCACCACCAGCCCGTTGTGCAGGTTAGCCACGGCGTACTGCGCGATCATGCGGGCGCGGGCCTTGACGTTGCCTTTGATGAAATCCACCTGAGCGGCGCTGGCTTCGCTGGCCTCCAGGCTGGCCATCAAGCCGTCGACACTGGCGGCGATGTTCAGCGTGTCGATCTGGTCCGGCTGGATAAAGTCCAGGGAGGCCTGGGCATCGTGTTCATCGGCTTGGCTCTTGTAAGGCAGGCGCATGGCGATAAAACGCGCGGCATAGCCATCGTCACGCAGTTGCTCGGCGGCCAGCTGACACAAGCGGCCGGCGACCAGCGAGTCGACACCGCCGCTGATGCCCAGCACCAGCGCTGTGCAGCCGGACTGGCGCAGCGTGTGTTTGATGAAATCGATGCGCCGCTGGATTTCCTGGGGCTCGCCGCCCTGGCCCAGCGCGCGGTTGATGTTCAGTTCCTGAGCGATGCGGTCCTGGGTTTGCATGTCACACCTCCACTTTGCCAACGTTGAAGACTTGCGCGGCGTACTGCAAAAACGAGGCGTCTTCGCAGACGTTTTTCACCGGGTCATCGGAGAACTTCACCACCGGTTCGCCATGGACCCGCACCAGTTTCATCACGATGCTCAGCGGCTCCACGCCGTCCACATCGCACGCCAGGCTGGTGCCCATGCCGAAACCGAACCGTGCCTTGCCACGAATGTGGCGCAGGATCGGCACGCATTTTTCGAAGTTCAGCCCATCGGAAAACATAAGGTCTTTGGTCATCGGGTCGATGCCGAGTTCCTTGTATCTGGCCAGCACTTTGTCGGCCCACACAATGGGGTCACCGGAGTCCTGGCGCAGCCCGTCGTAGAGTTTGGCGAAGTACAGGTCGAAATCCTTGAGGAAGAAATCGGTACTGATGCAATCGGTCAGGGCGACACCGAGGCGTCCCCGGTATTCACGCACCCAGTTTTCCAGGGCGGCGTTCTGGCTCTCGCGCAGGCGCCCCAGTTGCTGGTGCACCATCAGCCACTGGTGAGCCATGGTGCCGATCAGCGGCAAGTCGAACTCATAGGCCAGGTGTGCGTTGCTGGTACCGATGAACTGGCCGGGGAAATCGCGGCGCATGATGTCGACCACTTCGCGCTGGGCCTTGAACGACAGGCGCCGGCGGGTCGAAAAGTCCGAGACGCGCAAATCGGCAAGTTCGTCGCGACTGAGGTTTTTCTCCAGCCAGTCGAATTTCTGATAGAGCTTGCGGGTGACGTCTTCGAGGGTCACGTCGGGGTATTTATCGCGATTGCGCAGTTCGCTGACCAGCGCCAGCACCGGTTGTTCGAACATGATGCAGTGCAGCATCGGGCCGATCACGCGGACGTTGAGCTGGCCGTCCACTTCGCTGACGTGGATATAACGCAGGTTGAAGCGGAACAGCCCGAGGAAGCGCTCGTAATCCGGGGAGAGGTACTCGCGAAAGCGCGGGTTGAACAGAAAGCGCAGCTCGCCCTCGCGCATCTGCAGGTCGGCGAGTTTCTCAAGCTCGGCGCGCAGTTCAGGGATCAGGTGGCCGAGTTTTTCCTTGGACCGCACGATGAAGTTGTACTCGACATCGACGTTGGGGTGCTGGTGCAACACCGCCTGCATCATGGTGAAGGTGTAGTAATCGGTGTCGAGCAGGCCCTGGATCACCGGGGCTTGGTAGTCGTATGCACTTTCCATGGTGTCTCTCCTTAACGCGTGGCCATCGCGGCCAGTTCTTCGCGGGTGCGGCTGACAGCGGCACCGGCCTTGAGTAACTCATTGACGGCCTGCTCGCCGCCCTCCTCGCTGATCCCGCGGCACGCCGGCAGGTGCAGGACCACCTCCAGGCCGGCCCTGAGCAGTTGCAAGGCAGTGGTCTTGACGCAGAAGTCCAGGGCCAGGCCACCGACGATGACTCGCAGCACACCGTGGGCTTTCAAATACTCGATGACGCCGGTGGACAGTTTGTCGTGCAGATCGTGGTAGCAGGCGCCGTAGGGGTGCAGGTCAGGCTCGACGCCTTTCCAGACGAAGTAATCGTAGTCATAGGGAGTGGGCAATTCGTCGAGCAACGTAAACCCTTCGGTGCCCGGCACGCAGTGGCTGACCCAGGTGAGATCGGCGTGGACCAGGCCGGTGGCCTGCATCATCTCGGCCTGCTCCCGGACCACCCACGGAGCGTTGGGGGTGTGCGCGTCTTTACTGCCGATGCGGTGCCCGGCCAGGCTGGCCATGTAGTTGAGTTCGGCGCCGATCCGGTCACCGCCTGCCACAGGCAACTCGTTGGGGCACAGCGGCGTAAAGCTCTTCTGGGCATCGACGTCGAATGAAGCAATGGCAGTTTTCGAAAGGGTCATGGCGTTTCTCCTGTGGCCTGGAAACAAAAGTACACGTCATGTACTTTCAAAGCAAGAAACATTTATTTATATGTGCCAACGCGAGTACATGACATATCGCTTCGATCCGTTAGACTGTACCCATCGTTGTTAGGAAGGATGTCCCATGTCACTGAGCCCGTACCTGCACACCGTCGATCTGTGCGTGCTGTTTTACTGCCGCGCCTCGGGAGAACTCAAACTGCTGCTCAACCAGCGCGATGCGCAACCGTTCGCCGGTCACTGGGCATTGCCGGGGGTGGTGGTCAATGGCGGCGTGCAAGATCTGAGCCTCAAGGATGCGGTGGAGCGATTGCGCGCCAGTGACAAGGTCGGCCTGGAGCTGGCCTGGTGCGAACAGGTCGGCACGGTGGGCGATGCCTTCCGCGACCCGCGCTGCTGGTCGTCGTCGACGTATTACCTGGCAATCGTGGCGCAGGAAGTGAGCCTGGGCGAGCGTCAGGGCTGGTTCTCGTTGAATGCCGTGGCGGATGGCAGGATCAGGCTGCCGTTCGATCACAACCTGATCGTTGCAGCCGTGCTCGAGCGGCTCTTGTCCAAGTCGTTATACAGCAGCTTGCCGTTGATGTTCCTCGGGCATGAATTCAGCGCGCCGCAAGCGACGTCGATCTTTTCCCTGGTGTTGGGCAGGCCGGTGCTCAAGACCAGTATTCGTCAGCGTCTACTGAAGCTGACCGAGGCGGGATACCTGCGCGAGACCGGGCGTAAGAAGCCGGGTGAAGGCGGCCGGCCCCAGGCCACGCTGGAACAGCTGAAGCCTGGGTCGGTGTATTTTTTCGATCGCAGTTTTGCCGAGTAGCCTTGCTGCCCGGCAGGGCTCAGTTCATCCAGTTACCGCCGTCGACGTTGTAGGTCTGGGCCACCACGTAGTCAGCTTCCTTGGACGCCAGGAAGATCGCCATGCCGGTGAGGTCCTGCGCGGTGCCCATGCGCCCGAACGGCACCTCGGCCCCTACGCGTTTTTTCTTCTCGCCCGGCGCCAGGCCTTCATGCCGGGCGAACAGCGCGTCCACGCCGTCCCAGTGCTCGCCGTCCACCACGCCGGGGGCGATGGCGTTGACGTTGATGCCCTGTTTGATCAAGTTCAATCCCGCTGATTGGGTCAGGCTGATCACCGCCGCCTTGGTCGCGCAGTACACCGCCACCAGCGGCTCGCCGCGTCGACCGGCCTGGCTGGCCATGTTGATGATCTTGCCGCCGTGGCCCTGGCGGATCATCTGCCGCGCAGCGGCCTGCAAGGTGAACAGCGTGCCGCCGACGTTGATCGAGAACAGCCGTTCGAAGCTTTCGCGGGTGATGTCGACGATGGGCGCCAGGTCGAACAACGCCGCGTTGTTGACCAGGATGTCCAATTTGCCGGCATGGGCCACCACCGCATCGATCGCGGCGTCGATGGAGCCTTGGTCGGTCACATCCATCGCTACCGCGTAGGCCTGGGGCCCCAGTTCGGCGGCGGTTTCACGAGCCTTTTGCAGGTTGATATCGGCGATGGCCACCGTGGCGCCTTCTGCGATGTACGCCTGGGCAAAGGCACGGCCGATGCCTCGCGCCGATCCGGTGATCAGCGCGCTCTTACCGTCGAGTCGTTTCATGGTGATGTCCTGAGGATTATTTGGGATAGCCGGCGCGCTTCATCTCGCGCTCGGTGCTGGTCTGCGCCTGCTGCAGGGCCTGATCGACCGACATGCCGCCCGTGAGCGCGGCCGAGAACAACTTGCCGACCGAGGTGCCGATGGCCTGGAACTCGGGGATGGTCACGTACTGGATGCCCACATACGGCACCGGTTTGAGCGATGGGTGCGCAGGGTCGGCATGGCGCATCATCTCCAGCGTCACCTGGGCAAACGGTGCAGCCTTGAGGTATGCCGCGCTATAGGTGGACTGGCGTGTGCCCGGCGGTACGTTGGTGATGCCTTCTTTGTCGGCGACCAGTTGGATGTAGTCCTTGGACGTGGCCCAGGCGATAAAGGCCTTGGCGGCATCCTTGTGCCTGGAGGTGGCCGGGATTGCCAGCGACCAGGCGTACAACCAGGAGGAGCCTTTGTCGGTGACTTCGGTCGGGGCCGCGGCAAAGCCGACGCTGTCAGCGACTTTACTCTGGCTCTTATCGGTCGTGAACGAGCCGGCCACGCTGGCATCGACCCAGATCGCGCACTTGCCGCTGTTGAACAGCGCCAGGGTTTCGTTGAAGCCGTTGCTGGACACCCCCGGCGGGCCGTATTGCTTGAGGGTGTTGACGTAGAAGTTGGCCGCCGCCGTCCACTCGGGGCTGGTCAGCTCAGGCTTCCACTGTTCGTCGAACCAGCGCGCCCCGAATGCGTTGGCCAGGGTGCTGAGCAACGCGACGTTTTCGCCCCAACCGGCCTTGCCGCGCAAACACATACCGTATTGGCCCTTGTCCTTGACGGTGAGTTTGGCGGCGAATTCGCCAAGCTGGCTCCAGGTCGGGTGCGCGGGCATGCTCAGGCCGGCCTGCTGGAACAGGTCGGTGCGGTAGTAGGTTACGGTGCTTTCGCCGTAGAACGGCAAGGCGTACAGGGTGTTGTTGACCGACAGGCCCTGGCGCACCGACGGGAAGATATCGTCGGCGTCGTAATCGGCCGGCAGTTGCGTCAGCGGCTCCAGCCACTGCTTGGCGCCCCACAGCGGCGTCTCGTAAGTGCCGATGGTCAGCACATCGAACTGCCCGCCCTGGGTGGCGATGTCGGTGGTGAGGCGCTGGCGCAGGACGTTTTCTTCGAGGACCACCCAGTTGAGCTTGATGTCCGGGTGCTGTTGCTCGAACACCTTGGACAGGCGTTGCATGCGGATCATGTCGCTGTTATTGACCGTGGCGATGGTCACGGTGTCGGCGGCCTGGCTGGGCAAAGCCAAGGCCAGACCGGTAAGCCCGAACAGCACGTGTGCAAGCGTGGTTTTGCAGGTTAGGAGCATGACGGTTTCCACCTGTTGTTTTTGTTGTTGAGCGCCGATTACAGCAGCTTGGTTACGCCCTCACAAACCCGTGGCGGATGCGCCGCTGGTACTTTTTTAACCCTTGGCAACGCTGCAAAAAAGTATCGGCGGCGGGCGCAAGCGCGGGTAGCGCGCGGGTGCTCAGCGGCGTATTTTTAGGCGTTCCCACAACGACAAGAGGCATCGCCATGCCCGTCAGCCGCGCCGCTCTGTTCGAACACCGCCCTGCCGAGCGCGAAGTAATCCTGCCCGAGCCCGACCACTGCTTTCGCTGGTTTGAACACGACTATCCCTATGACCTGGCACGCTGGAACCACCATCCCGAGTTTGAGATCCACCTGATCCGCCAGGGCAGCGGCAAGCTGGTGGCGGGCGACTACATTGGCGCGTTCAGCGCCGGGCACGTCGCACTGATCGGCCCCGACCTGCCCCACGACTGGATCGGCGACCTCGCCCCCGGCGAGTACCTGGCCGGCCGTGACGTGGTGCTGCAATTCGACGGCGCCGCCCTGCTCGCTCTGCGCAATACCCTGCCGGAACTCGGCGACGTGCAGCGCTTGTTCGAACAGGCGCGGCGCGGCCTGGCTTTCAGCGGCGACACCGCCGTGCGGGCCGCGAGCCTGCTGGAAGACATTGGTCGCGCCCAGGGCCTGCAGCGGCTGATCCTGTTCCTGCAGCTGCTCGACACCCTCAAGAACGCCCCGCCCTCGCAGGCCCAGGCCCTGGCCAGCCCGTGCTACGCCCCCACCCTGGATGCGCGCAGTGCCGAGCGCATCAACAAGGCGTTCGACTACCTGATGCGCGAACTGACCGGCGATGTGCGCCTGTCGGAGATCGCCCGCCAGCTGGACATGAGCGAGCCGGGGTTTTCACGTTTCTTCAAGCGCAACACCGGCCATGGGTTTATCGACTTGATGCGCAAATTCCGGGTGCAGCGCGCTTGCCGCTTGCTGCTGCACAGCCAGATGTCGGTGGCGGATATCTGCTTTGAAGTGGGCTACGCCAACCTGTCGAATTTCAACCGACACTTTCGCATCGAGATGCAGCAGACGCCGAGCGAATATCGACGCGAGACGGCGATTCACCTGTTCAACCGCAGCACAAAATGACACCCAGCCAATGTTGATCAATGGGTCGACTATTGGCTGAATTTTCCAGCCATTTCAGTCCTGTAAACGAAGTTGGTACATCCTGTGCAAACGTTTGCGATACGAACTTGCCAGCCAAGCTCCTCGCTGCCCGAGCAATCGGGTTTAAACCGCGTAAGAACAGGGATTTTCAATGCAACCCACCTCCAGGCTCCCCGCCCCCTTTGCTGTTTCCGTGCTACTGGCCGCCGTTACGGGACTACTCAGCGCACCCATTTTGGCGCAGACCACGCCATCCGATGACTCAGCACAGGGCGAAACCCTCGCCCCCGAAGCCAGCCCGCCGAAGAAAGGCGCGTACCTGTCGGAGTGGTTCAACCAGGACCTGACGCTGATCGGCAGCAAAGACATCAGTTTCGGCCCCAAGCCACAGGACGATGTCTACCTGGAATACGAGTATTTCGGTCGCAAGGGCCCGTTCGAGCTGTACGGCTATATCGATGTGCCGAAGATCCTCACCATCGGTAACAGCAATGACAAAGGCGTGTGGGACCATGGCTCGCCGGTGTTCATGGAGCATGAACCGCGCATTTCCATCGACTACCTGGCCGGACGCAGCCTGGCCATCGGGCCATTCAAGGAATGGTACGTGGCGTTCGACTGGATCTACGATCACGGCAGCAACAAGGAAAACCGCGCCAATACGCTGTACAGCGGCCTGGGCACCGACATCGAGACCCACTCGCGGGTCAACCTGTCGGCCAACTTCTATGGACGCTACCAGTGGGAAAACTACGGGGCGAGCAACGAGTATTCCTGGGATGGCTACCGTGCACAGATGAAGTACATCGTGCCTATCGGCAAGTTCGACAACGGTGCCTCGCTGACCTACATCGGCTTCACCAACTACGATTTTGGCTCGGACCTGCACAAGGACAACCCGGCGCGTACCGCCAACGCCCTGGTCGCGACCAACGTGCTGCTGTATTCGTTCACGCACCTGCGCTTCACTCTGGTTGGCCGTTACTTTCACAACGGCGGCAACTGGGAAGACGGCAGCGAGTTGAATTTCGGCGACGGCAACTTCCGCGCGCGCTCCGACGGCTGGGGTTACTACGCCGGCGTGGGCTACCAATTCTGATCAAGGAGCAACAGATGAACGCATTCAACCGTCTTTCGATTGCCATCAGCCTCGCCCTGCTGCCCCACGTGGCGCTGGCACAGGCGCCGATCAAGCCCAAGGTAATGCTGGTCACCATGTTCGCCCCCGAGGCGCAAACCTGGATAGACCGCCTGGCGCTCAAGCAGGAAGTGCGCGTGCCGGGCCTGTCCGCCGAGTACCCGGTAATCCGCTGCAACACCCAGGACGTGTGCCTGCTGGTCACCGGCATGGGCCAGACTAATGCCGCCGCATCCACCCTGGCCCTGGCGTTGTCACCGCAGTTCGATCTGCGCCAGAGCTACTTTCTGGTCGCGGGCATCGCCGGTATCAGCCCCAAGCACGGCACCCTCGGCACCGCTGCGTGGGCTCACTATCTGGTGGAGTTCGGCACGCAGTGGGAGTTGGATTCGCGGGATGTGCCCAAGCAATGGCCGACCGGTTACCTGGGCATCAACACCAAGGGGCCCAACGAGAAACCGCCGCTGGACTACAAAACCGAGGTGTTCGAGCTCAACCCCAAATTGCAGGCCAAGGCCTTCGCTTTGTCGCACCAGGTCGAACTCAGCGAAAGCAAGGAGTCGGCCGCCTGGCGCAAACACTACCCCGCCGCGCCCGCCAACCAGCCGCCGCGGGTCACTCGCTGTGACACGCTGGCCGGCAATACCTGGTTCTCCGGCACGCGGCTGAGCGAGCGCGCCGAGGTATGGACCAAGCTGCTGACCGACAATAAAGGCGAGTACTGCACCACTCAACAGGAAGACAATTCCACCTACGAAGCCCTGCTGCGCGCCAGCCGCGAAGGTCTGGTGGATATCCAGCGCCTGGCGGTGGTGCGCGCCGGCTCGGACTTCGACCGTCCTTACCCTGGCTACAGCGAAGTGGATAACCTGCTCAAGTACGCCGATCAGGGCGGCTTCGTACCGGCGCTGGAGAACCTGTATCGCACGGGCAACCCGTTGGTGCTGGCGATCCTGAACAACTGGTCGGCGTGGGAGAACGGGGTGCCGGACGCCTGAGACCATTAGGCTTGCGACGGGGCGCTTGCCGTGCTGAGCAGGCGCCCCTCTGCACCTATCAGGGCACCAGAATGATTTTATCCGCGCTGCCCTGGTTCACCGTTTCATAACACCCGACCCCTTCGGCCAGCGCCACCTCGCGCAGGCCAGTCGGCAGCGGCAGCGAACCTTCATCGAAGAAACGCCCGAACTGCTCCAGCATCGCCGCGCATTGTTCGCAGTCATAGAGCAATGAGTTGATGCCCACCACCGAGCCGCCCTTGCGATACAGCGCCAGGGCCGGCAATTGCACGTGCCCGTCCACCGGTGCGGCGATGATCGCGATGCGCCCGAACGCCGCCAGCCCCGCCACGGCCGCCGGCAACCAGAAGCCGGTGGTGTCGAAGATCACATCCGCACCGCCGGCGAACACCTCATGCACCTGCGCGCCCAGCGTTTCAGGCTGGCCCAGGGCAATCGCGGCGAAACCCTCGGCCTGTAACGACTCGACCTGCTCAGCGCGGCGTACCGCCGCCAGCACCTGGGCACCGCGGATTTTCGCGAGAGCCAGGGCCGCGCTGCCCACCGCGCCATTGGCACCGATCACCAGCAACCGCGTGCCGCTGCCCACACCGCTGCGCTCCAAGGCATCCCATGCAGTGGTGTACGGCACCCCGAGGCTGGCCGCCTGGGCAAAGCTCAATTGCGCGGGTTTGCGCGCCACGCCCTTGGCCGAGACGGTCAGGTACTGCGCATGGGAGCCGTCGGCGAAGAAGCCCAGGTCCCGACCGGTGCCCCACACTTCCTGGCCGAGCAGTGCCTGGGGGCCCTGCACCACCACGCCGGCAAAGTCGCGGCCGGGAATACGCGGCAACGTGGTGTAGGGGAAACGCCCGAGCACGTTCTTGACGTCGCTGGGGTTAAGGCCGGCGGCTTTGATCTGCACCAGCACTTCACCCAAGGCCGGAACCGGCGTGGGGACGTCAACCAGGCGCAGCGCGGCGAGGTCGCCGGTGGTGGAAAATTGCAATGCGTTCATGCGTGCTCTCCCGCAGAAAAAAAGGGTTCAGGACAGCCAGCCGCTGACCAGTTGCCGGCCCATGGGCCAGAGTTTTTCGCCGAGCAGCATGCCCATCAGGCCCACCAGGGCGATGGCCGGCGGTGCGGGCGAGCGAAAATCCAGGGCGCCGTAGAGCACGCCGACCAGCAGGCCAATGGCCAGGGAAATCAGATAATCCATGGGGGTTACGCCGTGTCAGTTGAGAGCGCCAGTCTAGGCAGCGCGCCGCGCCGACATCGGCCAAGAGCTTCAGGATATCGGCCAACCCTTCAACCCACGTACTGCGACGGTGCTACCCCCAGCTCGCGGCGGAACATGTCGCTGAAACTGCTCGGCGAATAACCCAGTGCGCGGGCAATGCCACTGACCGACTGGCCCTGGATCAGCGCCGCCACCGCCGTGGCCAATTGCACCTGGCGCCGCCATTCGGCGAAACCCATGCCCAGGTGACCCTGGAACAGCCGCGCCAGGGTGCGCACGCTGGCACCGGCCGCTTCGGCATGCTGCTCGAACGGGATCGCCAGGGACGGCGCCGCCATCACCGCCTGACACGCGTTCATCAGCCGGCGGTCGGCGCCCACCGGCATGGCGATGCGGATCGACGAGCGGCGCGCACGGTGCAACTCCAGCAGGGCCAGGCCGACCACCGCGTCGTAGTAGGCGCCATCGCCGCTGTCGCCCTGCTCCACCAGCGTGACGATCAGCTCGCGCAGCAGCCCACCGACATCGATCACCTGCACCTCGGCATCCAGCGTGGCCGCCAGTGCCGGGCGCAGGTAGATGTTGCGCATCTGCAAATCCGACACCACGCGAATCCCGTGTTCCACCCCCGGCGGCAGCCAGACCGCGCGCTGGGGCGGTACCACCAGGGCCTCGCGCGGGGTTTCAACCCACATCACGCCGCTCATGGCGTAGAGCAACTGGCCCCAGTCATGGCGATGGGGCTCGATGTAAAGCCCGCGCGGATACGTGCGCGCCAGGGGCTGCACGGGGACGGCGGGATCGGTCAGGTCGGGGGGCGCTGCCAGGGCCATGGGCGGTCGTCTTGGGTGGATGAGCGGCCATGGTAATGAGCACCGCTCGACAATCCGAGTGAATTTTCAGCGCCGCCGGGGATCACTTGCTTATACCACCAGGGACGATGGCCCCATGACTAACGCAAAACTGTTTGTAATCGACTACACCCTTCATGGCGAAGCCAAGTCATTCATTATTCGTCTGGAAAAACTCGACACTCTGGAAGCCTGGCATTGGGCCAGTTGCGACGCGGGCGTCGGCCGTATTGGGCGCTTCGCACGCGAGCAGGTGAAAAAGACCAGCCCGGCCCAGGCCGAAAAGTACGGCATCCAGAACGTGCAATGGCGCCGCTCGGACGCACGCGCGCAGGCATGAAAGAGGAGAAAACAGCATGGCTTTACCCGAACACGTCACTGGCAAGGCACACATCGACTATACCCAGAACACCTTGTTCGGGCCGTTGGCCAAGCAGGCCGAATGTCAAGTGAGCCTGGAGCACACGTCCGAGCGGCTGGTGCTCAAGGTGTTCCAACCGCTGCCGGAAGATTTGCAGGATGCACAGACCGTAGTGTTTGCGCTGCAAGGCCGACGTACCAGTGCGGTCGTCAGAGACAGCCGGCGCCTGGCCGACCAGAGCCTGCAACTGCAGCTTGAAGCGCAGTAACCCGTACTGAAGAAGCGTGTGGCGGGCCGGCCTGCCCGCCACAACGCCCGCGCTTGCCCTACCTCAGCTTTTAGCCGACTTGGCGCACTCGCATCCCGTGGCTGAAGCACACGGCTCGCCATGAGCGTGGTGCTCGGCACAGCCCGGGCAGCAATAACCCTTACCGTCCTTCATTACCGCATCGACGCCCAGTACACATTTGCAGTGCGGGCAGGCACAGGTTTGATCTGGCATGGTCAGACTCCTCGTTCATGGTCGTCAAGGTGCGGCGAGCGCCGGCACCTTTAGCACTGACTGCGAGCCCGCGCCGATCGTTCAAACCTTCAGTCGCTGCGCGTATTGCTGCGGTACATGAATACCAGCGCCAGGGCCAGGCACACCATGGCCACCAGGCGACTGCCCGACAATTCGATGGCCGGGTTGCCCAACCAGCCGAAATTATCGATCAGCATGCCCATGCCCAACTGCCCGACGATCACCGCCACGGTGGCCACCGCCGTGCCGACCACCGGCACCGCGCCCACCATCACCATCATGTACACCACCCCGAACAACGCCCCGGTCAGTTGCCACTTGGGCACGTCCAGCAGGCTTACGGCTTGGGCCGGCTCAAAGAAGAAAATCAACAGCGCGGTGGTCAATGCACCGACCGCGAAGGTCAACAGGCTGCTGCGCAGCACGCCGACTGTCTGCCCCAGGCGGCCATTGATCGCCGCCTGCACGCTGAGAACCGCGCCGGCGGCAATCACCACTATCAGTAAAAAAATCAGATTCATCGCCTTACCCTCGTGCAATCAGAACAAGTGCCGCCACAATCAACGCCAGCGCGATCCAGCGCTCGCCATTAACCCGCTTGCGCGCCGTGCCGAACCAGCCGAAATGGTCAATCAGCACGCTCTTGCCCACTTGCCCGGACAGGATCGCGATCATCGTCATCGCAATGCCGATGTGCGGCGTGGCAAGGGTCAGCACCACCACATACATCGGCCCCAGGAACCCGCCGATCAACTGCCAGCGCGGCAAATCGGTGAGCGCCGGACCCTTTTGCGGACCGCTGAATAACAGCAACAGGAACAGAATCGCCGAACCCACGCCGAAAATGCTCAAGGTCGCCCACAAATGCCCCACCTGAACCCCCAGCGGCCCAAGCAGACCGGCTTCCACCGATAAACCCATGCCGGCCAGGATCACCAGCGGCAACAGCAGCAAGCGCAACAGATTTCTTTTCGGCCTGGCCTGCGCCACGCCCTCAATGGAACTTGCCTGCATACATCACCTGCGTTTCAACGTTGGAAGAATGGCGCGCATTATCCGGTAGCTGTGCTGTGCGATAAATGGCAGCATGCGGACAACACCTTTGCGCAATGCGCACAGCATGGAGCCGTAATGCAGGGTTTGAATGAATTGAGTTTCAAGGCGTTGCGCCTGTTTGTGGCGGTGCTGGACTACGGCAGCTTTTCCGAAGTAGCGCGCCGCGAAGGTTTGGCGCCCTCTTCGATTTCGCGCCAGATCCAGTTGATGGAGCACGCCCTCGGGCAACAGTTGCTGTATCGCCACACTCGCGCGGTCAGCCCCACCGAGGCCGGGCGCCTGCTCGGACGGCACGCGCGCCTGATGCTGGAGCAATTGGAAGCCGCTGGCCAGGCCCTGCAGGAGCAGGACAGCGAACCCAGCGGCCTGGTGCGCATTAACGCGCCGATGGTGTTCGGCCAGCGCCACTTGTCGCCGTGGCTTGGCGAGTTATGTCGGCGCTACCCGAAGCTGCAACTGGATATCCAGCAAACCGACACCTACGTCGACCCATTACAGGACGGTACCGACCTGCTGTTTCGCATCGGCGTGCTCAACGATTCCAGCATGCAGGCGCGCATTTTCGCGCCGCAACGCTTTCGCATCGCCGCCAGCCCCGCTTATCTGGCCCGACATGGCACACCCCGTCACCCGGACGAACTGGCCGCACACCAGTGCCTGGCCTATAAAGGCGTCACCGGCCAGCAACGCTGGTTCTTCCGCCGCGCCCAGGGCGATTGGACGCCCTACAGTGTCAAAGGCCCCATCACCGGCAACCACGCCGACACCCTGACCCACGCCGCCGAACAAGGCCTGGGGCTGGTGGTGTTTCCCTCCTGGCTGATTGGCGACAGCCTGCGCGCCGGCACCTTGCAGGCGGTGCTGACCGACTACGACGTAGCGACCACACTGGAGCCCCAGCAGATCGCGGCGTTGTGGCCGGGCAGCCGGCGTTTGTCGCTGAAGGTGCGTACGGTGATCGATTACTTTGTGGAGTGTTTTGGCACAGTGCCGTATTGGGATCGCTGACTCAAAACAACCACTGTCCAATCAACCACGCGTTGGCGCCACTGATCAGGGCGAACAACATCCACGCCAGCAAACGCGTCGGCAGCCGGTTCACAAACGGCCCCATCAGTTGTTTATCACCGGTCATACGAATCAACGGATACAGCGCAAACGGCAATTGCAGGCTGAGCACCACCTGGCTGAGCACCAGCAGCTTGCCGATCGCCTCATCGCCCATCAGCCACACGCCGACAAACGCCGGGATCAGCGCCAGCCCGCGAGTGATCAGGCGACGTTGCCAGCAGGGAATCCGCAGGTTGAGGTAGCCCTCCATGATCACCTGCCCGGCGATGGTGCCGGTAAAGGTTGAACTTTGGCCCGACGCCAGCAGGGCGATGCCAAACAGAACGCTGGCGAAGGCGCCGCCGACCAGAGGGTCAAGCAGGTGATAGGCGTCCTGGATTTCCACCACATCGGTATGGCCGGTCTGGTGAAACGCAGCGGCAGCCAGTACCAGAATCGCGGCGTTCACCAGCAGGGCCAGGGCCAGGGAGCCGATGGTGTCGATGCGCGCCAGTTTCACCGCGTCCTGTTTGCTGGCGAGGTCCTTACCGATCAGGCGGGTTTGCACCACGGAACTGTGCAGATAGAGGTTATGGGGCATCACTGTGGCGCCCAGGATGCCGATGGCCAAGTACAGCGGCGCCGCATCGCTGATGGCCGACAGTGACGGCGCAAAGCCGCTGAACACCTCGGGCCAATGGGGCTTGATCAGCACCAGCTCGACAAAGAAACACACACCAATGGTCGCCACCAACGCCAGCATGATCGCTTCCAGGCGACGGAAACCACGATTTTGCAGGGCCAGGACCAGTAAGGTGTCGAACGCGGTGATCACAATGCCGGTGGTCAGCGACACCCCCAGCAGCAAATGAAACGCCAGGGCGCAGCCCAGCACTTCGGCGAGGTCGGTGGCGATGATGGAAATTTCCGCCAGCACCCACTGGGTGCGCGCCGAGCGTCGGCTGTAGCGTTCGCGGCACAGTTGCGCAAGATCCTTGCCGGTGGCGATGCCCAACCGCGAACATAGGCACTGCACCGCCATGCCCGCCAGGCTGGCCAGCAACACCACGAACAACAGGCTGTAGCCGTAACGCGAACCGGCTTCGATGGCCGTGGCCCAGTTGCCCGGGTCCATATAGCCGATGGAAATCAACAGGCCGGGACCGGCGAACATCAGGGCGCGCTTGAAGAACGAGGCCTTGGGGTCAACGATGACGGAGCCGGCCACTTCCGGCGGGCAGAACGGGGCGGTAGCGATTTTTGGCAGGCTGAATTTCACGCGATATCCCAGGCAAACACACTCGACAGGCACGCAGCTTATCAGTCGGATGCAACCGTGCGCATCACCGTCTCCCGTGGCAGGTCAAAGGCTTCCACCACCTGCACCACCAAGTCCATTTCCTGGTTCAGCGCCTCACGCTCCATACGCTGGCGAATCGCGCCGATCACCAGCACCGCCAGGGTGGTGACTGAATACGCCGGGCCGGAAAACGCCCGCACTCCGGTCACCAGCAACATCGCGGCAGCCAACGCCTGGCCCACCACCGGGATCGCCGAGGCGGCGCCACGGCGCAGGATAAAACCGGTCAACCCGGCCAGCGCAGTGCCGCTCAACGCTGCGGTGGCCGAACGCCCCTTGTCGAAACGACGGAAGACGCCCTGCTCTTTCTGCGCGGCCACCTGGAGTTCCGCATCGAACACCAGCCGGTCGGCGTTGCTGAGTTTGCCCTTGTACTGCTCGATCAGTTTTTCCGCGATCAGAGCCTCAAGGTCTATCAACGCCAGGTTTTCGAGCGGCGCGTCAAATGTGAGGCCCAATCGCCGCGCCACATCTTCGGCGATCTGCCGGTAGGTGACGCCGTGACCACGGGCGAGGTTCATCAAGCTGTCACCGCCCATGCGTTGCAACGCGATGGTCAGCTTGAGCGGTTCACGCACGGTGGGGTCGATCGAGGCACTGCGTTTTTGCGCCATCAGCTCGGCCAGAAACTTCAATTCCTCCGGCCGCGCCTGCACCAGGGCCGCAAACAGATCCACGTCCTCCTCGGCAAACCGCACCTCGCTGCTGCGCTGGTCGGCGCGGATCATGCCGCGCCGCTCGTGCAGCAGGTCGGTGTACTGCACCACCGTCTGCAATTGCGGCCAATAGGCCGCGTGATCGAAGGTGGCCAGGTGCACATTACAGACCTTGGCCTTGAGCGCCGGCGTGACCGGGATCGGATAGCGGCCGATGCATCGCTCGGTGTCCGGTTTTATCGCCAGGGCCCAGTCCTTGCTGGAATGACAGTTGATCACCCGGCCGCTCAGCAGGGCCGACACCTCTTCCCACGGGCTCGACGTGCAGATCGCCCCGCCCATCAGCAGCAGGTTGTCCAGCGGCAATTGGCGGGCGGTGCCGGGGTTGGCCAGCAGGCTCTTGACCAGAATCCGTGCACCCAGGGAATGGCCGATCAGGTTGATACGTCGCACCGGCAGCGACTCCTGCCGCAGGTAGCGGGTCAATTCGGGCAGCAAGGTCTTGGCCACTTCATCGACCCGCGCTTCGACACTTTTGTAGTGGTCGAGGAAATAGGCGATTGCCTTACCCACCCCAACCGTCGCCGCGCCCAGGCTGCCGCCGCCGAGCATGGCCGCGATCACGTCCTTGAATGGCGCGAACAGGTTTTCCAGAAAATGCCCCGCCGGCCAGAACAGCATCAGGTTGGTCGAGCCTTCGATACCGGCCAACTGCTGCTTGAAATTGCCCAATTGCTGCCGGTTGAAGAATGCCGAATACCCATGCACGTAGAGATTGAGCACCTCGCCCTGGGGTTCGCCGCACAGCAGAAACGTGGGCTTGCGGGTGCGGTGCATATCATCCCACTGGTGCTGCATGGGCAAGGACTCCGGGTAACGAGGGACGCCGATAGTAACAAACTGTGAGCGACGGCAAGGTGAATCCTGACCGGCGTGGCAGTCTCCAGGTAAAGGCATGATGCTCGGCCTCAACGCATAAGCCCGAGACAGGCGGGCGATGGCAAAACGCTCAACCGGCGAAGTTATCGATTTTCACCTGCCCATCGGGGAAGATCGCGACCTGCCACGCAGCAAAAACACAATTCTCATCCTGTAAAAAGCGCTCTAATACCCGCCTGTTGATTGGCTTTGAAGATTTTGGAGTTCGCAATGCCCCATGAAGGCAACCTGTTACAAGCGGCCGTGGTGTTTCTGCTGGCGGCCGTGCTCACCGTGCCCCTGGCCAAGCGCCTGCAGTTGGGCGCGGTGTTGGGCTATCTGTTCGCCGGGGTGATCATCGGCCCGTCGGTACTGGGCCTGATCGGCAATCCGCAAAGCGTGGCGCAGTTTTCGGAACTGGGGGTGGTGCTGCTGCTGTTTATCATCGGCCTGGAACTGTCGCCCAAGCGGTTATGGGTGATGCGCAAGGCGGTGTTCGGCGTAGGCCTGGCTCAGGTGCTGTTGACCGGCCTGGTGATGGGCGTGGTGGCACTGTGGCTATTTGGCCAGCCATGGAACAGCGCAATCGTGCTGGGCCTGGGCCTGGCGCTGTCGTCCACGGCGTTCGGCCTGCAGAGCCTGGCCGAACGCAAGGAGCTGAACCAGCCCCACGGTCGCCTGGCTTTCGCGATCCTGCTGTTCCAGGACATCGCCGCGATCCCTCTGATCGCCATGGTGCCGCTGCTGGCCGGCAGCGATCACCCCACTACCGAAGCTCAGGGCCTGCAGCATGTGTTGCAGATCCTGGGCAGCATCGCCGTGGTAATCATCGGCGGACGCTATCTGCTGCGGCCGGTGTTTCGCATCGTCGCCAAGACCGGCTTGCGCGAAGTGTCCACCGCCACCGCGCTGCTGGTGGTGATCGGCACCGCGTGGCTGATGGAGCTGGCGGGCGTGTCGATGGCCCTCGGCGCGTTCCTCGCCGGCCTGCTGCTGGCGGACTCGGAATACCGCCACGAACTGGAAGCGCAGATCGAACCGTTCAAGGGCCTGCTGCTGGGGCTGTTCTTTATCAGCGTGGGCATGGGCGCCAACCTCGGCCTGCTGCTCAGTTCGCCGTTGATCGTGATCGGGCTGACCCTGCTGTTGATCGGTCTGAAATTGCCGCTGCTTTACGCAGTCGGTCGGCTGGTGGGCGATCTCAATCGCGAAAGCGCCCTGCGCCTGGGCGTGGTGCTGGCGGCCGGCGGTGAGTTCGCGTTCGTGGTGTTCAAGATCGGCCGCGACCAAGGCCTGTTCGAGCCGCACCTCTACGATGTGCTGGTGCTGACCATCACCTTGTCCATGGCTGTCACGCCGCTCTTGTTACTGGTGTGCCCGAAGCTGTTCAGGCCCAAGGTCAAACCGGTGGAAGTGCCCGAAGAGTACCGCGCCATCGAAAGCGACGCGCCGCGCGTGGTGATCGCCGGCATGGGCCGCATGGGCCAGATCGTGGCCCGTATCCTGCGTGCGCAGAACATCTCCTTCATTGCCCTCGATACTTCGGTGGAAACCATCGAGCTGACCCGCAGCTTCGGCGGCATGCCGGTGTTTTACGGCGACCCGCAGCGCCCGGAAATCCTGCACGCGGCCAAGGTGGATCAGGCCGAATTCTTCGTGATCGCCATGGATGACCCGGAGATCAACATCAAGACCGCCGAGCTGGTACGCAACCTCTACCCGCACATGAAGATCATCGCCCGCGCCCGAAACCGTCAGCACGTCCATCGCCTGGTGGACCTGGACGCCTCGCCGGTGCGCGAGACCTTCTACTCCAGCCTGGAAATGAGCCGCCGCGCCCTGGTCGGCCTGGGGCTCAGCCAGGCTCAGGCCGATGCACGCATCACGCGCTTCAAGAACCACGACCAGCAAGTGCTCGCCGCCCAACACGCGGTGTACGACGACGCCGCCAAAGTGATGCAGACCGCCCAGGAAGCTCGGGCGGAGCTGGCGCGGTTGTTTGAGATGGACCGACTTGAGGAAGAGTCCGACAAGGTGTGAGGTAAGGGATGAACGATATTGCGAAATTTCTGACAGAATACGGCGCAATTTCGTTTATCCCTGGAGCGCTTCATGGCCACCTTCACCAAGACCGCCATCCTGCTGGCCCTTGCGCTTACCGCCGGCAGCGTATTCGCCGCCGCCAAGCCGACCACGCAAACCATCTCCACCCTGGGCGGCAAATTCAACTTCACGCTGCCCAAGGCCTACGTCGCCGACACCCTGCCGGTCGACAAGGCCCAGGACGGCACCGGTGTCACCCAAGGCACGATGTACGCCAACCAGACCAGCAAAAGTGTGGTGATCGTCGCCGAAACCGTGCGCAACGATGGCATCGACGTCCAGGACAACGACCCGCAGTTCCTTGATGGCGCCGTGGCCGGTTTCGTCAAGGATCAGAGCGCCGCCCTGCCCGACTTCAAGAAACTGAGCGAGAAAAAACTCACCTTCAAGGGCCTCGGCCTGCGCCAGGTCGACAGCACCGCCACCCAGGGCGGCGGCAAGACGCTTAACTCCACGTTCCTTGGCGGTTCAGGCAATCACTTGCTGGTGATCCAGGCCATCTCGCGGGCGGACGATGTCAAGGGTCACGCGGCGCTGGTCAAGCAGATTACCGGCGGCAAATAACCCGACTCGCTAGTTGTGCAGAAGATGAGTATCGACCCATCGGGGGCAAGCCCCCTCCCACATTTCCGGTCTACCGTGGGAGTGGGCTTGCTCCCGATGGCGGTGTGAATTGCGCCCCAAAAGTTGGATCAGGCATTACTTCAGGCTGTCTTCCAACCAAACCTTAATGTCCTGCACTTCTGCTTCGCTGATGGTATGCGGCATCCCCGGATAGCCATGAAACGTCGGTTCAAGCCCCAACCCACTCAACACCTCGTTCGCCCGCGTCGCCGATGCGTACGGCAGCGCCTGATCCAGGGTGCCGTGGCCGATAAAGATCGCCAGCTGATTCAAGCGCGGATCCGGTTTCAGCTCGGCCTTGAGCGCCGGCAAAACACTGCCGCTCAACGCCGCGATGCCCCGTACGAGTTGCGGGTCACGCAACGCTACTTCGTACGTCATGATCGCGCCCTGGCTGAACCCGACCAGGAACACCCGGTCACTGCGGGTGTGGTATTTGGTGGTGGCCTGACTCACAAAGTCTTTGATCAACCCGGCGCTGCGCTGCAGGTCGGCGGGCTCGCCGTCGTATTCGCCATCCCCCGGGGTCTTGGTGAACCAGCGGTAACCGCTGGGCGCCACCGGCATCGGGGCGCGTGCGGACAGGTAGGTCCAGGTCGACGGCAGCGCGTCCTTGATGCCGAACAAGTCTTGCTCGTCGCTGCCGAACCCATGCAGGAAGATCACCAGCGGCTGGTTACGCGACTCGCTCCGGGCCTGCTCCAGGTAGGCCAGCGGCAAATCAGTGTGCAACGCAGTATCGGCATGCGCGGCACCCGCCACCAGTGTCAGCGTCAGAGCGAACCATTTGAACATCAGGCGTTACCTCAGGGTTTGCGCAGCAAATAAGTATCCATGATCCAGCCATTGGCCTGGCGCGCCGCCTTGCGTACGCGCTGGATATCGTCCGCGACTTCGGCGACCTTGCCGCTGATCAGTATTTCATCCGGCGTGCCCAAATAAGCGCCCCAGTAGATCTCCAGGTCTTGATCGGCCACGCTGCGGTAGGAATCTTCAGCATCCAGCATCACCACCAGGGTATCGGCGTCGCTGGCCTGCCCTGCCGCCAGACGGCGCCCGGTGGTGATCTCGACAGACTTGCCGATGCGATTCAACGCGACCTTATGCTGGGCCGCCAGGGCCTGCACGCTGGTGATGCCGGGGATCACTTCGAATTCAAACACGCAACGGCCACTGGCCAGGATCGCCTGCAGGATGCGAATGGTGCTGTCGTACAACGCCGGGTCGCCCCAGGCCAGGAACGCACCGACTTCGCCGTCAGCCATTTCCTCGTTGATCATGCGTTCGAAGGTGGCTTGCTTGTCGCGGTTGAGGTCTTGCACGGCGGTGGTGTAGTCGATATCGCCGCGCACGCGCTCGGGGCAATCGGCCTCGACAAAGCGGTAGCCGGGCTTGGTGATGTAGGTCTGGCAGATCTCGCGGCGCAGGTCGATCAACTTGTCTTTGCTTTGGCCCTTATCCATCAGGAAAAACACGTCGGTGCGGTTCAGCGCCTTTACGGCCTGCATCGTGATGTAGTCAGGGTTGCCGGCGCCAATGCCGATGATCAGGATGCGTTTCATGGGGTGCTCTCAGTGCGGGGCGTGGATTTTGCCATGTTCACCCACTCAAGCGTGAGTTTCCAGGCGCAGGCGCCACACCTGGTTGAAGCGCAACTCGACGGCGGACAGCGGCTCCACGTCTATGCGGTAGAACATCGCCGCCGGAAACTGCATGACGCACAGCATCGCCGCACGGATCACAAAAGGATGAGTGATCGCCACGCTATGGCCCGGCTGGCACTCAAGAGACTTCACCCACAACGCGACACGGGCGCAGAGCTGATCGACCGACTCGCCACCGTGGGGCGAACTGGCGCTGTCGGCGCGCCAGCGGTCCAGCGCGGCAGCGTCAAGTGTGCGGATATCGCGCCCCCGCCATTGGCCCAGGTCAATGTCGCGCAGCGCCTCGTCGATCTCGGCATGGGCGCCGAACAACCGCGCCGTTTGCCGGGTCCGCGCCTCCGGCCCGCTCAGCAGCCGCGCGCCTGGCTGGTAACGAGCGGCCAGTGACAGCGCGGCGCCCTGCCAGTCCATCGCTACCGATTCGTCATCGGCAAAGCGCCCCTGCTTTTGCAGGGGCGTGACGGCATGGCAGATCAGGGTCAAACGGGTGGCCCGCATCGCAGGTCGCTCCAACGCAGCAGTCGAGGCCCGCAAGCCTGGCGCAGTTGGCGCAACGATGCAACGCCTGACAAAGCCACCCTCACACCGCCCGGCGTCAGGCCGCGTGGCTTTCTTTCTTCAAGCTGTCCATATCGATCACGAAGCGGTACTTCACGTCGCCCTTGAGCATGCGCTCGTAGGCTTCATTGATGCCCTGGATGTCGATCATTTCCACGTCCGAGACGATCCCGTGTCTGGCGCAGAAGTCCAGCATATCCTGGGTCTCCTGGATGCCGCCGATCAGCGAACCAGCCAGGCTGCGGCGCTTGAAGATCAGGTTGAATACCGTGGGCGATGGGTGCGGACTGTCGGGGGCACCGACCAGGGTCATGGTGCCGTCGCGCTTGAGCAGGTTGAGAAAGGCATCCAGGTCGTGGGGCGCGGCGACCGTGTTGAGGATGAAATCCAGGCTGTTGGCAACCTTGGCCATTTCATCCGGGTTCTTTGACACCACGACCTGGTCGGCGCCCAGGCGCAGGCCGTCTTCGCGCTTGTTGGGCGAGGTGGTGAACAAGGTCACATGGGCGCCCATGGCATGGGCGATTTTCACCGCCATATGGCCCAGGCCGCCAAGGCCGACTACGCCGACTTTCTTGCCCGGCCCGACCTTCCAGTGATGCAGCGGCGAATAGGTGGTGATGCCGGCGCACAGCAGCGGCGCCACCGCGGCCAGGTTGCTGTCATCGTGGGAGATGCGCAGCACGAACTTTTCCTTGACTACGATGTTGTCCGAATACCCGCCGTAGGTGTTTTCACCGCCGAACACCGGGCCGTTGTAGGTGCCGGTAAAGCCGTTCTCGCAGTACTGCTCTTCGCCCTCGGCACATGACGCGCAGTGCTGGCAACTGTCGACCATGCAACCGACGCCGGCCAGGTCGCCGACCTTGAATTTCTTCACATTGGCGCCCACCGCCGTTACGCGGCCGACGATTTCATGCCCCGGCACCGATGGATAAAGGGTGTTGTTCCACTCGTTGCGCGCGGTATGCAAATCGGAGTGGCAGACGCCGCAATACAGAATGTCGATTTGTACGTCATCCGCCCCTGGGGTGCGGCGCTCGAAGGTAAAGGGCTTGAGCGAGTCCTTGGAGTCCCGAGCGGCGTAGCTGTAAGTCTTGGCCATTTCGTTCACCTGTGTGATCTGACGTTGAGGTCAGTGGACCAGCATAGACGCTGAAACGTTCAACCGAGCACGCCCGTACAATTCCCCTCGCGCCACGCCGCCTAACCTCACGACTTTCGATCATCTGGAACACGGAGAGCAGGCATGGTTAACAGAGCAATCAGGGTAAGCCTGGCAGTGACGCTGCTGGCCGGCGCGGTGATGGGCACTGCAGTCGCGGCGACACCGAGCGTAGCGGTGGCCCCGCAGTACGACACCAGCCACGTGTATGTCGCTCCGGCGGATGTCGACCGGTTTGCCCAGAGTTTCCTCGCTACCTTTGGCGGCAAAAGTACACCCCAGGTGGTGGTCAACGTGTTGCCGGTGCCGAGCAGCACCACCTCGCAATTGCTGCAGACGCCGGCCGGCACCGTGTCGCTGTTCGGCTTTACCACGCCGATCCCGCATCCGTTCGGCCAGGAACGTAACGGCTATCTGGTCAAGGATATGGACGTGGCGCTCAAGGCCGCCCGCGAAAATGGCGCGGCGGTGATCGTCAGCGACTTCCCCGACCCCATCGGGCGCGATGCGGTGGTGCAATGGCCGGGCGGTGTGAACATGCAGCTCTACTGGCACACCAAGACTCCGGACTACGCGGCGTTCCAGACCGTGCCGGAAAACCGCGTGTACCTGTCAGCCGACCGCGCCGATGCGTTTATCAAGGCCTTCCTGGGGTTTTCCCACGGCAAAATCCTGGCCGACAACCAACAGGCACCCGGCGTGGACGTAGGGCAAGGCAATGGCACCTACCGTCGCGTGGACATCGAGTCTTCGTTCGGCCGCATGGCCGTGCTGGTTACCAACGGTCAACTGCCCTACCCCTTCGGCCATGAAACCACCGGCTACCAGGTCGCCGACCTGAACGCCACCCTGGGCAATGCCACCGGTTCAGGGGCCAAAGTGCTGGTGCCGACGTTCGACAGCAAGGGCCGTCGCAGTGCATTGGTTGAATTCCCCGGCGGTTACGTCGCCGAGATCCACCAACTCAACGCGGCCCAATGATTCGTCGCACAGGCTGGAGCCTGGCCGTGCTGTGGCCGCTGCTCGTAGGCGGCGTCCACGCCGACGAGCAGCCGATGCGCCCGACCATCAAGGCCAATCGCTGGCAGGAAGACTGGTCGGTACTCAAGGACCCGGCGCTGCGCACGCAGCCGCTGGACAATCTCAAGTACCTGCCGTTGTCCAGCGCCAACCCGTTCACCTATCTGTCGTTGGGAGCGACCTTGCGCGAGCGCTTCGAGATGAACGATGCCAGTGGCTTCGGTGTGAAGAACGTGGACCGTGATCGTTACCTGATCCAGCGCTTGCAGGTCCACGCCGACCTGCACCTGAACGAGCACTGGCGGGTGTTCACCCAGCTTGAGGACGTGCGCGCCTACGACAAGACCACGGTCGGCGGCGCCGACCAGAACCGTGTCGATCTGCGTCTGGCGTTCGCCGAGTACGTCAACACCTTCGACAGCGGCACGCTCAAGGCCCGCGCGGGGCGCCAGGATTTCGCCTTCGACCTGCAGCGCTTCATCTCATCGCGCGACGGGCCGAATGTGCGTCAGTCATTCGATGCGTTGTGGGCCGACTGGGAGACGTCTGACTGGCGCTTTATCGGAATCGCCAGCCAACCGGTGCAGTATCAGGACGGCCGGCATTTCGACGACAAGTCCAACAGTGACGCGCGCTTCCATATGCTGAGGGTCGAGCGCCTGGTGGGCGGCAAGAACGAGTTGTCGGCCTACTACGGCGTGTATGAACGCAGCGCCGCGCACTATCTGGATGCAGACGGCGACGAGACCCGCCACCTGTTCGACGCACGCCTGGGCGGCGCGGCCATGGGTTTTGACTGGGACATCGAAGCGATGCTGCAAAGCGGCTCGGTGGGCAGCAAGGACATTCGCGCCTGGGCCGGCGGCAGTCGCACCGGCTACACCTTCGACAGCCTGGCCTGGAAACCGCGCATCGGCCTGCAACTGGACATCGCCTCGGGCGACCGCAAAACCGGGGACGGCACAGTCGGCACGTTCAATCCGCTGTTCCCCAACGGCTACTACTTTTCCCTGGCCGGCTATACGGGCTACAGCAACCTGATTCACGTCAAACCGTCGATCACCGTCAAGCCCATCGACAAGCTCAGCGTGCAGACCGCCGTCGGTCTGCTGTGGCGCCAGACCACCAGCGACGCGGTGTACACGCAACCGAATCTGCCGGTCGCCGGCACCGCAGGCCAGGGTGAACGCTGGACCGGTGCCTATGGTCAGCTACGTACCGACTATGGGTTTACACCGAACCTCACCGGCGCCGTTGAGGCAGTGCATTACGCCGTGGGCCGTACCTTGCGCGACGCCGGCGGCGATGACAGCAATTACCTGGGGGTGGAACTCAAGTTCAGCTGGTGAACCCAGGCAAGCACACCCGTACAAGCCCCAGGCCCGGTTTCGGGCAATAGTGAGGCGGGTTTTTCAGTCCCTCAATCAAGGAGTTTTCAATGAGCACATTCGTTGCCAAAGACGGTACCCAGATCTACTTCAAGGATTGGGGCAGCGGCAAGCCCGTGCTGTTCAGCCACGGCTGGCCGCTGGACGCCGACATGTGGGAATACCAGATGGAGTACCTCAGCAGCCGCGGCTTTCGCACCATCGCCTTCGATCGTCGCGGGTTTGGCCGTTCGGACCAGCCGTGGACCGGCAACGACTACGACACCTTTGCCGACGACATCGCGCAGTTGATCGAGCACCTGGACCTCAAGGACGTGACCCTGGTGGGTTTCTCCATGGGTGGCGGAGACGTCGCGCGCTACATCGCACGCCACGGCAGCGCACGGGTGGCCGGCCTGGTGTTGCTGGGCGCCGTGACGCCGATCTTCGGCCAGCAATCCGATTACCCGCAGGGCGTACCGCTCGACGTGTTCGCCGGTTTCAAAGCCGAACTGCTCAAGGATCGCGCGCAATTCATCAGCGATTTCAATACGCCGTTTTATGGCCTCAACAAGGGCCAGAGCGTATCCGCAGGCGTGCAGACCCAGACCTTGCAAATCGCCCTGCTGGCCTCCCTCAAGGCAACGGTCGACTGCGTCACCGCGTTCTCCGAAACCGACTTCCGCCCGGACATGGCCAAGATCGATGTACCGACCCTGGTGATCCACGGCGACGGCGACCAGATCGTGCCGTTCGAAACCACCGGCAAGGTGGCGGCCGAGATGATCAAGGGCGCTGAATTGAAGGTGTACAAGGATGCACCTCACGGCTTCGCGGCCACCCATACCCAGCAGTTGAACGAAGACCTGTTGGCCTTCCTGAATCGCTGAAACACCCGCACCTGATGATCGCTTGCACGTTCTGCGTGCAAGCGATCATCACCCGTGAATCACCCTCTCCTTATTTTGGCCGGGCTTGCCCGGCCGTTTTTTTGCTCAGGGAAAACGCCGGCTCAGCACCAAGCGCCCAGGCCCTGCGATCAGCACGCTGGAAAAAATGACCAGCAGCAGCCAACCGAACTGCCCCTCAAACAACGTCCACTCCGGATGCACCACCACCATGGCGATCAACAGCACCGCCAGGATCGGCAGGCACGCCAGGCGCACCAGCACGCCGGCAATGATCAGCAGCGGGCACAGCACCTCGGCAAAAATCGCCAGCAGCAAAGTGACCTGCCCCCCCAGGTGAAACGGGTCTTCGATCAGCTTCAATTGCCCGCTGTAGTCGAGCAGTTTGGGCAAACCATGCACCCACAGCAGGAACAGCGCCCCGCTGCCGCGCAAAAACAACAGCCCCAAATCCTGACATTTTGATTCGTTCATGCGTGCTCCCTGTTGGATGGCCTCTAGCGCCATCCATTGTCCGGGCAGCGCTGCACGCACGCTTGCAAGCCTGTGCTGACTAGTCTCCCGTTCCCGCAAACCCCACGACAATTTCATCGATCACCGCCCGCACGCGCGCGGTGTGACGCAGGTCGGCGTGGGTCACCAGCCAGACATCGTAGGGCAGCGGCCGGGTGCGCTCCGGCCACAACCGCACCAGCCCGTCGCGCTCGCCGGTGAGGATGGGGATCTCGCCGATGCCGATCCCGGCGGCGATGGAGCGACGTACCAGCAGGCTGGAACTCAGGGACGCGACGATGCGCCCACGGCCCAGGGGTTCGCAGACCAGGGTCATGTCTTTCTGGCTGTGCAGGTACGGTTGATAGACCACCAGGTCATGCCCTTCAAACAGGCCGCCCGGCTGCGGCGAGCCATGACGATCGATATAAGCCTGGGAAGCAAACAGCCCCACCGGCCAGCGTGCAATGCGACGAGCGATCAGGTCGGGGTTGTCCGGACGCGTGTTGCGCACGGCGATATCGGTTTCACGTTTGGCCAGGCTCAGGAGCTGGGTAGACGCGTCCAGCTGCACGCGCACATCCGGGTGCCGGTCGTGCAGCCGCGCAATCGCCGGGATCAGGAAATCGATCGCCAGGGAGTCGGTGGTGCTGACCCGCACGGTGCCGGTCAGGCGATCATCCAGGCCCTGGATCTGACGCTCCAGCTCCAGGGCCGAGCGCTCCATTTTTTCCACCGAGTGCAAGGCGGCCTCGCCAACGGCGGTCAGGGCATAGCCTTGCGAGGTGCGCAGGAACAGGGTTGCACCCAGGGATTTTTCCAGGGCATTGACCCGGCGCCCCACCGTGGCCTGGTCGACACCCAGTACCCGCGCGGCTGCGCGAAGGGTCGACTCACGGCAGACCGCGAGGAACACGCGTGCATCATCCCAATTCATGTGCGCTCCCATGCTGCATATATGCATCATTATGACGTGTAATCGCTGCATTATTGCATCGATAAATCTGGATATGCTGGGCGCCGGACAAAATACCCAGGATTGTCATCATGCTCGACACTCACCTTCCCTCCCACAGCCCTTCATGGCTGGCGATTTTCTCCGGCCTGTGTGCCAGCCTGGTCAGTATCGGCCTCGCGCGGTTTGCCTACACGCCGCTGATTCCGTCGCTGATCCAGGCGCACTGGTTCAGCGCCAATGACGTGGTGTACCTCGGTGCGGCCAATCTTGTGGGTTACCTGGTCGGCGCGCTGATCGGGCGGCCCCTCGCCCGGCACACCTCGAACACGACGGCGCTGCGCGGCATGATGGTGGCGGTGACCCTGGCGTTTTTTGCCTGCGGCTTCCCGCTGTCGGTGGTGTGGTTCTTCATCTGGCGCCTGCTGTCGGGGATCGCCGGTGGCGCAATCATGGTGCTGGTGGCGGCGACCGTGTTGCCCCATGTTCCGGCCGCGCGTCGAGGCGTGGCCAGTGGTGCGATTTTCCTCGGTATCGGGCTGGGCATCGCCGGTTCCGGCACCCTGGTGCCGCCCCTGTTGAGCCTGGGCCTGCAACAGACCTGGTTCGGCCTGGGTCTGCTGGCGCTGGGGCTGACCGCCGCCAGCTGGTTTGCCTGGCCCACAGGCACGCTGTACGAAGCCCCGGCGCAATCGGCCACGGCGGTGCCAACGCCGCCGGGGGTGTACCTGTTGTTTGCTCAATACGCTTTTATGGCCGCGGGCCTGGTACCGGCCATGGTCTTTCTGGTGGATTACGTCGCCCGAGGGCTGGGCGCCGGGGCCCATATAGGTGCGATGATCTGGGTGATGTACGGCCTGGGCTCGATTGTGGGACCGGTCACGTACGGTTTCCTGGCCGACAAGCTCGGTGCTCGGGTGAGTATCCGCCTGGTGCTGGCAGTGCAGGCGATTGCCGTCGGCTTGCTGGCCGTCTCCAGTTCGTTCACGGCGCTGGCCGTACTGGCCGTGATCCTCGGCTCATTCCCGCCGGGTATCGTGCCGCTGGCGCTGGCGCGGGTTCACGAACTGGTCCCCACTCATCACCAACAACAGGTAGCGTGGAGCCGTGCTACGGTGTCCTTCGCGACGTTCCAGGCGGTCGCAGGGTTTGCCTATTCCGCGCTGTTCAACGCCAGCGGCGGTCAACATGCAGTGCTGTTCACGATCGCCGCCGGCGCCATTGTGATCGCGTTGCTGCTGGAACTAGGCATGCTCCTGCTGAACCGCAAACCGTCTGATGCGGTCCCAACCCATACGCTCATCGTTGCAGGTAACTTCAAATGACGCTTCCCACCGAAATGACCCTTATCGAAATCACCACCCCCGGAGGCCCCGAGGTGCTGCAACCACGCCAGGCGGCGGTGCCGGTGGCTGGCCCCGGCGAGATCCTGATTCGCGTGCACGCGGCCGGGGTCAACCGCCCCGATGCCCTGCAACGCGCCGGCAAGTACCCGATGAAACCCGGCATGAATCCGCTCCCAGGCCTGGAAGTGGCCGGTGAAGTGGCCGCCCTGGGTGACGGCGTGACCGAATACGCCTTGGGCGACAGGGTCTGTGCCCTGACCAACGGCGGCGGTTATGCGCAGTTCTGCGCCGTGCCGGCCGGCCAGGCCTTGCCGATCCCCGAAGGCATGGACTGGATCCAGGCCGCCGCCGTACCGGAAACCTTTTTTACCGTCTGGGCCAATCTGTTCGGCCTGGGCGACGCCCACACCGGCCAGCGTGTGCTGATCCACGGCGGCACCAGCGGCATCGGCACCACCGCGCTGATGCTGTGCCGCGAGTTCGGCATCCACGCCTTCGCCACCGCCGGCAGCGCCGATAAATGCGCGGCCATCGCCACACTCGGCGGCGAACCGATCAACTATCGCGAACAGGACTTTGCCGACGTCATCGCCGAGCAGACCGACGGCCATGGCGTGGATGTGATCCTGGACATCATGGGCGCCTCGTACCTGAACAATAACCTCAAGTCACTGGCCATGGACGGGCACCTGGTGATGCTCGGTTTCCTTGGCGGCGGCAAGGCCCATGATGTCGACCTGCTGAGCATCCTCAGCAAGCGCGCGGTGATCACCGGCTCGCTGCTGCGCGCGCGCACCGGGGCCGAAAAAGCCGCCATTGCCGACCAACTGCGTGAATACATCTGGCCGGTCCTGAGCGCCGGGCGTTGCCTGCCGATCATCGACAAGGTCTACCCCTACACCGACGCCGCCCAGGCCCATGCGCGGATGGAAGGCGGCGATCATATCGGCAAGATCGTGTTGCAGGTCGCCTGATTCAAAAACACTACAAATCAATGTGCGAGGGGGCTTGCCCCCTCCCACATTGATTGCGTGATTATTCGCAATAGGTGGGATAGTCGATATAGCCCGCCTCACCGCCACCGTACATCCCCTCCTCCCGCAACGGGTTCAGCGGCCAGCCATTGAACAGGCGCTGGGGCAGGTCCGGGTTGGCAATGAATGGCCGCCCGAACGCAATCAAATCCACCAGCCCCGCCTGCACCAGGCGCTCGCCGCGTTCGGCGGTGTAGCGCCCGGCGTAGATGATGCGGCCGCTGAAGGTGCTGCGCACCGCCTCACGAAACGTGTCAGGCAGGTCCGGCGCGTTGTCCCAGTCGGCTTCGGCGATGGACACGTAGGCAATCCCCGACTCTTCCAGCACCTTGATCGCTTCGATGTAGGTGTGATGCGGATCTTCTTCCACCAGGCCGATGTACACACGGTCTTGATCGGTGCCGCTGAACAGTGGCGAAAAACGCACGCCCAGGCGTTGCGGGCCGACGACTTTGCACACTGCTTCGACGATCTCGCGCAGGAAGCGCAGGCGGTTGTGCAGCGAACCGCCGTATTCGTCGTCACGGGTGTTGGAATGGGCCGAGATGAACTGGTTGACCAGGTAACCGTTGGCCGAGTGGATCTCCACCCCATCAAAACCGGCATCCAGCGCGTTGCGCGCAGCCTGGGCGTACTGGCCGACCAACGCTTCGATTTCCAGCACGCTCAAGGCGCGCGGCACCGGCGGTTGCTTCAGCTCGCCGACGCCCGGCGCGGTTTCGATAAAGGCTTTGGCCTGCAAGGCCGGCAGCGCGGACGGGGCCACCGGAGCCGCACCGTCCGGCTGCAAGGCGTTATGGGACACACGCCCCACATGCCACAGTTGGGCGAAGATCACCCCGCCGTCGGCATGCACCGCATCGGTCACCTTGCGCCAACCATCGATCTGGGCCGGTGAGTAGATACCCGGCGTCCACGCATAGCCCTGGCCGCGTGGTTCGATCTGGGTGCCTTCGCTGACCATGAATCCGGCGCCGGCACGCTGGCGGTAATATTCGGCCATCAGCGCGGTGGGAATGTCGCCGGGTTGCGCGCTGCGCTGGCGGGTCAGGGGCGGCAGCACGACGCGGTTGTTCAACGTGTGATGCCCGAGCTTTACCGGGGTGTTCAAGAGACTGTCAGTCATTGCGATATTCCAAATTCAAGGCGAACACAAGCATTGGCGACTCGTTGGAGTCGCCAATGAATACAGCGTGAGGGGGGGTTAACTTAAGCGGTGAGTTTCAGCAGGGCCTTGGCCACATCGGCGGAGCTGGCCGGGTTCTGGCCGGTGATCAACAGGCCGTCTTCAAGCACGAAGGATGACCAGTCGGCCCCCTTCTCGTAACGGCCGCCGAGCTTCTTGAAATCATCTTCAATCAGGAACGGCACCACCTCGGTCAAGCCCACGGCAGCTTCTTCGGAGTTGGAGAAACCGGTGACGCGACGCCCCTTGACCAGCGGCTCGCCATTGACTGCCTTGACGTGGCGCAACGCACCCGGCGCATGGCAGACGAACCCGATGGGCTTGCCGGCGCGCTCGAAGGCCTCGATCAGCGCGATGGAGGTCGGCGACTCCGCCAGGTCCCACAGCGGGCCGTGGCCGCCTGGGTAGAACACCGTGTCGAAGTCGGCGGCATTGACCGAGTCCAGCTTGACCGTGTTGGCCAGCGCCTGTTGGGCGGCGGGGTCGGCGGCGAAGCGGCGGGTCTGCTCGGTTTGTGCATCCGGCGCATCGCTGACCGGGTCCAGCGGCGGCTGGCCACCGGCTGGGGATGCGAGCACCAGCTCGGCGCCGGCGTCCTTGAACACGTAATACGGCGCGGCAAACTCTTCGAGCCAGAAGCCGGTCTTGCGCCCGGTATCGCCGAGCTGGTCGTGGGAGGTCAGTACCATTAATACTTTCATTTTCCAGTGCCTCGATCGGTGTGGTTATCGGTGTGTTCGGGGCCGCCCAACAGCTGTTGGGTCAGCCAGAGCGCCTCGTCGAACGGCGCCGGTGTACGGGTGATCTTGCTCATGACGCTGCTGCCCAACCACAGCGCATAAAGACGCTGGGCCAGGTGCTGCGGGGGCTGTGTGAAACTCAGGGAGCCGTCGTCAATCCCGCGTTGCAGCGCCACCGCCAGCAACGCGATGGTGCGTGACGTGCCACGTTGCAACGCCAGGCGCATCGGTTCTGACAGGTCTGACACCTCGGCGCCGAGTTTGACCGCAAGGCATTTGCCCGCATCGGTGCAGCCGGTCTGGTTGTCGATCCAGGCTTGCCAATAGCGCATCAATTTGGCGTGCTGGCTAAGCCCCGGCTGGTCGAATAACTGCTGCATGCCGTGCACGTAGTGGTCGAAGTAGGTGTCGAGCAACACCACGCCGAACGCGTCCTTGGAACCGAAGTAGTGGTAGAACGAGCCTTTGGGCACGTCGGCGCTCTGCAGGATTTCATTGAGCCCAACCGCGGAAAAACCCTTACGGCCAACGATCGCTTGCGCGGTCTCCAGAATCGTGCGGCGCGCGCTTTTACTTGGGTTGTGCATGCTTGGCTCCTTGCGATTAGACCAGTCGTCTAGTGCGTGGAGCCATGGTAGGAGGCGGGCCGGCGGCTCACAATGTCAGATCCGCAAGGATTTCGGACATAGCGCTGCGCCAGTTGCCGTTTACCCGGCACACGCCGACAATCCCACCTCCCGCGCCCCTTGGAGAAATAACGATGCACAGCGTTGCGCTGATGGTTTACCCGAACTTCCAGTCCCTGAGCCTCAGCCTGGGCTCGGTGTTCGAGTGCGCGAACCTGCTGCGCGGCGAGCCGGCCTATGAGTTTCATCTGGTATCGGAAAGCGGCGGCGCGGTGATGACCTCCCAGGGGTTTTCGGTAAATACCTCGCCGATTCGGGCACAGGGCTACGACACGCTGATCGTCAGCGGTTACCTGGAATTCCGTCTGCCGGAGGCCAATCTGCTGGACATGGTCAAGGCCGCGTCCGCGCAATCGCGGCGCGTGGCCTCGCTGTGCATGGGCATCTTCGTGCTGGCCGAGGCCGGCCTGCTGGCGGGCAAGCGCACCACCACGCACTGGATTCACGCGCCGGCCTTTCGCAAACGCTACCCGGACATCCGCCTGGAAGACGACAAACTGTTTGTAGTGGACGGCCAGGTCTGGACCGGCGCCGGCATGAGCGCCGGCGTCGACATGGCCCTGGCCATGGTGGAGAACGACCTGGGCGTCGACCTCGCCCGGCGCATCGCACGCAAGCTGGTGATCGCCCAGCGCCGTGGCAGCGAGCAGTCGCAATTGTCGGCGCTGCTGGAACTGGACCCCAAATCCGACCGCGTGCAACTGGCCCTGGCCTACGCCCGCGAGAACCTGACCCACGACCTGTCCGTGGAGGCGTTGGCCGAGGTTGCACGGTTGAGCCCGCGTCAGTTCAGTCGGGTATTCCGCGAGGAAACCGGGCAAACCCCGGCCAAGGCCATCGAAGCTCTGCGGGTGGAAGCCGCCCGGGCAATGATGGAAACCAGCCGGCACCCGGTGGAAGTGGTGGCGCGCGAGACCGGCTTCGGTGATCGCGAGCGCATGCGCCAGGCATTTCTAAGGGCGTTCGGACAGCCGCCGCAGGCGATGCAACAAACGTTTAATGCAGCACCGCCCGCGTAACCCGGTAACTCATCAACTGCGGATCATCCGCCAGCTCCAGGGCTTGCACCGGACGCGGCAGGTTATCCAGCACCACGCGCCAGAACGCCTGGGACACTTCGTCCTGATCATAAAACCGCACCAGCCAATCCGCCTCGCCGCTGCACAGCACCTGGGTGGCAATGGCGCGCCCGATGCCTTTGCGGCGGTAGCGCTTGAGGATAAACAGGTCGGCCAGTTCCAGGGCCTCGATGCCCGGTAACTCACACCCTTCGATCAGCAGGAAGCCGGCGATATAGCCGTCGACCAGCAGCAGGTTGGCGCTCCATTGCGGGTCTTGCCAGTAGCGGGCCAGGTGTTCGTCGTGGATGTAGAAGCGGCCGTCGGCCTCGACATCTTCCTGTTCCCAGTCCGAGGACTCATAGGCGTAGTACTGGTAGAGATTGCGGATCAGCTCGGCTTCTTCGGGGCCGGTCTGGATCATTCCACGGTGGTTTCAGGCATGGGGCGCTCGATCAGAAAAAACAGGGCGCCATTGTTCACAAAACACCGGCAGCGGCCAAGAGCGCGGCGAACCTTTCTACTGGCTGAACGGATTGCAGTTAGCCATGGCCTCGGCCGAATTCTTGAAACATTTCGAATAAACTTCGCCGGTTCGCCACTTTTTCAAGGACACGCACTTTGAGCAACGTCTGTACCGCCGGCCTGGATGTGGGCTTCGCCTCCCTGGATTACCTGCAGATCTTCATCCTGGGCGTGATCCAGGGCATTACTGAACTGTTGCCGGTCTCCTCCACCGCCCATATGCGCGTAATACCCGCCCTGCTCGGCTGGCAGGACCCCGGCTCGGCATTTTCGGCAGCCATGCAGCTCGCGGCGCTGGCAGCGGTGGTGAGTTATTTCTGGCGCGATGTACGCCAGGTGACCACGGGCAGCATCAATGCGGTGCGCCGGGGTGACTATAACGATCAATGGTTCAAGCTGGCCGTGGCGATTGTATTGGCGACCATCCCGATAGGGATTGCCGGCCTGGCCTTGTCGTCGACACTGAATACCTGCAACTCACCATTGCGCGGGTTGATGGTGATTGGTATTTCCTGCGTCGTCATGGCGGTGTTGCTGGCGGTGGCCGAGTTGCGTGCGCGGCATACCCGCGAGGTCAGCCAGATGCGCCTGCGTGATGCGTTGATCGTGGGCGTCGCACAGATTGGCGCTTTGATTCCAGGCGTATCACGTTCCGGTTCTACCTTGACCGCCGCGCTGTTCCTCAACTTCAAACGCGAAGAAGCCGCACGCTTTTCCTTCCTGCTGGGGTTACCCGCCATCGCCCTTGCCGGCTTGAAGGAGCTGTGGGTGTTGTTGCACGCCGACCTGCCCGCCCACGCCTGGCCACATCTGCTGTTCGGCCTGGTGGTTGCCAGCATCTCGGCGTTCTTTGCCATCTGGGGCCTGATGAAATTCCTGGAGCGGTTCTCCACCTGGCCCTTCGTGATCTACCGCGCGCTGCTGGGGGTGTTCCTGATCGTGGCGGTCAGCACCGGGCTGCTGAGTTGATATAACTCGTTCTAAAACCTGCATAAATCTCCTGTGGGAGGAGGCTTGCCCCCGATGAGGGTGGGTCAGTTGATACATCTGTGACTGATCCACCGCTATCAAAGATCGTTCCCACGCTCCCGCGTGGGAATGCAGCCCGTGACGCTCTGCGTCACCTGTGCGCAGCCGCCAAGACTTGCAGCGGCCGGCGGGACGCAGAGCGTCCCAGGAGGCGTTTCCACGCAGAGTGAACTGACCCCACAAAGTTGGACGATTTTCTATCTATGCCTGAGCGGCCTGAATTCTGTATTCAACAGGACTCAGGCCGTTTAGCTTCAGTCTGATACGCGAGTGATTGTAATACTGGATGTACTCGTCGATGCCTGCGTGAAGCTCATCCAGGTCGTTAAATTTTTTCAGATAAAAAAATTCGGACTTCAGTGTGCCGAAGAAACTCTCCATGGCCGCGTTGTCATAGCAGTTACCCTTGCGCGACATGCTCGGCGTAACGGAGCATTTTTTGAGAGCCCGCAGGTAAATGGGCATTCGATACTGCCAGCCCTGGTCTGAGTGCAAAACCGGTTTTTCATGCGGCTGAAGCCGCTTGAATGCACCTTTGAGCATCTTCCCGACCATATCGAACAACGGTCTTCTGGCAACCTCGTAGGAAATGATTTCGCCGTTGTACAGATCCAAAACGGGAGACAGATAAAGCTTCTGACCTCCAACTTTGAACTCTGTAACGTCGGTTACCCACTTTTGATTGGGTGACGGAGCTTCGAACTCACGCTTCAAAAGATTAGGCGCTGCCTTGCCTACCTCTCCCTTGTAGGCCCGGTATTTCTTCACCCGCACCAAGCTCTTGAGCTGAAGCTGCGCCATCAGTCGCTGAACAGTCTTGTGATTGACGAGATGACCAGCGCTCCGTACAGCAGCCGTTATGCGGCGATAGCCATACCGGCCCTTGTGCTCGTCGAACGTCGAGCGAATCTTGTCTTTCAGCTCTGCGTACTTATCAGCCGCTTGCAGCGCCTTTTGCTGATAGTAAAAGGTGCTGCGTGCCAAACCGGCAAATTTCAGCAGGCTTTCGAGAGAGTGCAGCGGCCTCAGTCCTATTACGATTTGCGCTTTTTCTGCTGCGCTATTCGTTTCTTCTCCTGAACCAAGGCATCGAGCTTTTTTAGGTAGTCGTTTTCCATCCGCAACTGCTTCACCTCGGCAAGCAAATCATCGCGTGAGCGCGATTCGTCATCGGTTGAGCTGGGTTGAACAGGAGAAATGGTGGTCGGCATTTTTTTCGGACGTCCGGCTCTATTAGGCTGCTTGGTAAGGGCATCAAAACCGCCCTCATCAAAGCGGCGTTCCCAGAGGCCGATGATGTCGAACTTACGGATGTCGAACAAGGCCGCCGTCTGCCGATAGGACAGCTGTTCCTCACGCATACGGTTCAAAACAGACAGTTTGAAGTCGTTGCTATAGCGCTGCAGCTTTTTCTCTTTAAGTCCAGCAACGCCATGCACTTGATAGGCCGAGACCCACTGACGAAGGGATGAAAAGTCCACATTGTGACGGTGTGCAACATCCCTCAAACCCGCGCTACCGGAACAATAGTCCTGCACGGCTGCGAGTTTTGCTTGCTCTGTGTACTTACCCATGACGCCCCCAAAGGTTGTGTCCAACCTTTGGGGGTCAGTTCAGAGCGTGGGAACGATCAAGACCACGGTGGATCGCTCTATCAACTGCCTGAAGCACGGTTAGACAATGTTGGAGGAGGCTTGCCCCCGATAAGGGTGGGTCAGTTGATACATCTGTGACTGATCCACCGCTATCAAAGATCGTTCCCACGCTCCCGCGTGGGAATGCAGCCCGTGACGCTCCGCGTCACCTGTGCGCAGCCGCCAAGACTTGCAGCGGCCGGCGGGACGCAGAGCGTCCCAGGAGGCGTTTCCACGCAGAGCGTGGGAACGATCATCGGCGGTTCAATCCAGATCACTTGCGTCATGCCGCTCAGCCAACTGCTCATGGGGCTCGCCCGAGATCCGGTTCACCCGCCGCCCACGCTGCACTGCCGGGCGTGCTTCAATCGCCTCGGCCCAGCGCTGTACGTGCGGGTACTCGTGCACCGCCAGAAACTCGGCCGCCCCATACAAGCGGCCTTTGACCAACCCACCGTACCAGGGCCAGATGGCGATGTCGGCGATGGTGTATTCGTCCCCGGCAATGTACTCGCTCACGGCCAGGCGCTTATCCAGCACATCCAGCTGGCGCTTGGTCTCCATGGCAAAGCGATTGATCGGGTATTCCATCTTGCTTGGCGCATACGCATAGAAATGCCCGAAACCACCGCCCAGGTACGGCGCGCTGCCCATCTGCCAGAACAACCATGACAAACACTCTGCGCGGGCCGCCGGTTCGGTGGGGAAGAACGCGCCGAATTTCTCGGCCAGGTACTGCAGGATCGCGCCGGACTCGAACACCCGAATCGGCGTGGCGCCGCTGTGGTCCATCAGGGCCGGGATTTTCGAGTTCGGGTTGACGTCAACAAAGCCACTGCCGAACTGGTCGCCGTCGCCGATCTTGATCAACCAGGCATCGTATTCCGCACCGGTGTGCCCCAGGGCCAGCAGTTCTTCGAGCAGGATCGTGACCTTCTGCCCATTGGGCGTGGCCAGGGAGTACAGCTGCAACGGATGCTTGCCAACCGGCAGCGCCTTGTCGTGTGTGGGGCCGGCAATCGGCCGGTTGATGCTGGCGAAGGTGCCGCCGCTTTCGGTGTCCCAGGTCCAGACTTTAGGGGGTACGTAATCGGTCATGCTTACTACTCCAGAGGCGTTTGCGAACAGCTGAGCGCTTCAGACTAAACCAAAGACCGGGCGTGCGTCACACTCCCTGCCGACGTATGCCGAGGCACCTGCACACGCAGCGCGATCAACAGTGCCGCCAGCAGCATCAGGCAGCCTGCGCCCAGGAACACTCCGTCGATGCCCGTGGCACTGAACATCGCGCCCCCGCCGGCCGCACCCGCCGCGATGGCCGATTGCACCGACGCCACCACCATGCCACCGGCACTTTCCGCCTGATCGGGCACTGCACGAGCCACCCAGTTCGACCACGCCACCGGCACGCCGCCAAACGCCATGCCCCACAACGCCAGGAGTAATGCCTGGCCCGGCAGCGACGCGGGCAGCAACACCAGGGCCAACGCCGCCGCCCCCACCAATGCCGGCATCAACACCAACGTGCCGCGCGGGTTGCGCACCAGCCACCAGCCGGCCAACAGCGTGCCGACAAAATTCGCCGCGCCGAACCCCAGCAGCATCAGGGCCAGGCATTCAGTACCGACCCCGGTGGTGCTTTCCAGAAACGGACGAATGTAGGTAAACAGCGCGAAGTGCCCGGTGTGCACCAGCACGCAGCCGAACATGCCAATGGCAATGCCGGGGCGCAGCAGTACGTCCAGCACGGTGCGCAGCCGCGCGGTGCCGCTGGGTGCCAGGCGCGGCAGCGTGAACAGCTGGAACGCCAGAGTCACCACGCCGACGGCGGCCGCAGCCACGAAGGCGCTGCGCCAGCCATACAGGCCGCCGAGGTAGCTGCCCAGCGGCACCGCGACGACGGTACCCACTGCAATGCCGCTGAAGATAATCGACAGCGCCCGTGGCAGCGACGCCGCCGGCACCAGGCGCATGGCAACGGCCGCCGCCATGCTCCAGAAACCGCCAAGGGCAATGCCCAGCAGGATGCGCATCAACAACAGCACCACGAGGCTGGACGAGAACGCCACCAGCAGGTTGGACGCAATCATCAGCGTGGAGAACCCCAACAGCACCAGGCGCCGGTCGATGCCGCGCGTCAGGCCGGGCACCAGCAACCCGGCGAACAAGGCCACCACCGCCGTGACCGTGACCGCTTGGCCGGCCAGCGCTTCCGATACGCCCAGGTCCAGGGCCATCGGTGTCAGCAGGCTGGCCGGCAGGTATTCGGCCGTGAGCAGGCCGAACACGCCCATCGCCAGGGAAAACACCGCCATCCAGGCCGGGGTGGTCGGCTCGACCCTGTCATGGGCAGGGGCATGGCACACACAATCATTCATCACAAACCATCCTCAGGTATTAGCGTGACGGCCAGTCTAGGTTTCACTACCTGGATGATCTATGATTCAAACCCTTGAGTTTTTGACTGAAACCCCGAGCATGCCAACCGACACTGCATTCACGCTGTCTTCCGAACTGATCAACGAACTGCTGCGCAGCATGCGCCTGCGCGGCGTGCAGTACCGGCGCATCCAGGCCGGGCCGGTGTTCGGCATCGGCTTTGCGGCCAAGCCGGGCCATGCGTATTTCCATTTCCTGGCTGCCGGCTGCGCGACCTTGCGAATGGAAGACGGCAGCCTCTTTGAGCTATCGGCGGGAAACGCGGTGTTTATCGCCCACGGTGGCGCGCATGCGCTGTTATCCAACCCGGCTGACCCCGTGCAGGACATCGCCAGCTTCGACGCCGCCCCGCTGGGCGATACCGTGTGTGCCGTGAACGCCTCGCCCGACGAGCCTGCCAATACCCTGCTGTTCAGCGCCTGCATGGAGTTCGAACTCGACAGTATCCAGGGCCTGGGCAACCTGATGCCGGCCTTGATGCTGATCGATGCGGGAGGCCAGCGTTACCCCGGCCTGATGCCGATCCTGGCGGTGATGGAACGCGAAGTCTCCAGCGCGCGCGTCGGGTATGCCGGCATCCTGGCGCGTCTGGCCGATGTGGTGGCGGCGATGATCGTGCGCGGCTGGGTCGAATGCGCTTGCGCCAACGCGTCGGGCCTGGCGGCCGCCTTGCGCGACAACCGCCTGGCGGGCGCCCTGCTCGCCCTGCACCAGCAACCGGGCCGCGACTGGAGCGTGGCCGAACTGGCGGCGCACTGTCATACCTCGCGCTCGGTGTTCGCCGATCGTTTCCAGGCTACCCTGGGGGTGCCACCGCTGCGTTACGTGACCGAGCTGCGCATGCGCCTGGCCAGCCAGTGGCTGACCCTGGAGCGCCTGCCCATCGAGGAAGTGGCGTACCGCCTCGGCTATACCTCACAGGCCGCTTTCAGCCGCGCCTACAAACGCATCACCGGGCAACCGCCGGGCGCCAGCCGCCAGGGATTCAGAAGCCCGGCATAAAGGCCCGACCCGTCGAGCTGTTTAGCGGTGGATGGAGGCCGATCAGCCATTGCGCGGCGCGGCCGAGGAACCTTAATCTCTGAATCCCTCACCCTGACAGCAATGGAGGCTTCATGAAACTGATCGGCATGCTGGACTCGCCCTACGTGCGCCGCGTGGCTATTTCCCTGGAGTTATATGGGGTGGATTTTGTGCACGAGCCCTTGTCCGTGTTCCGCACCTTCGATGAATTCGCGCAGATCAACCCGGTGGTCAAGGCGCCGACCCTGGTGCTGGACGATGGCACGGTGTTGATGGACTCCAGCCTGATCCTCGAATACCTCGAAACCCTGGCCCCTGCCGACAGGAAGCTGTTGCCCCAGAAGCCTGGCGCACTTGCCCGCGACCTGCACATCCTTGGCTTGGCCCTGGCAGCTTGTGAGAAAAGCGTGCAGATCGTTTATGAGCACAACTTGCGCCCGGCCGAGAAACTGCACGCGCCGTGGCTTGAACGCGTCAGCGGGCAGTTGCTCGCGGCCTATGGGTTGCTGGACAAACAGTTGGGCGACAGCGAAGCGCTGACCCAGGCGTCGATCACAGCCGCCGTCGCCTGGTCGTTCAGTCAGTTCACTGTGGCCTCGGTGGTCAAGGCGGATGCGTTTCCCCATCTGCAACGGCATGCCGAGCGCTTGGAGCAGCATCCCGCGTTCAAGCGTTACCCGATCGCCTAAGCGCCGCAGTTCAAATGTGAGAGGGGGCAAGCCCCCTCCCACATTAATCTGGGCTGCCTGAACTTAAGGTGTTCGGCTCAGACCCAGCCGCCATCGACAATAAAGTTCTGCGCCGAACACATCGCCGACGCGTCGGAGGCCAGGAACAACGCCATATTGGCGATGTGTTCGGGCAGTACGCTGCCGGGCAGGCACTGGCTGCGCGCGATCAGGTCCTTGGCGGCGTCATCGACCCACATGGCCAGTTGCTTTTCGGTCATCACCCAGCCCGGCACCAACGTGTTGACGCGGATGCGGTTCGGGCCCAGTTCGCGGGCCAGGGCGCGGGTCATACCGTGGGCGGCGGCCTTGCTGGCGGCGTATACCGGGTAACCGGCGGAGGCCATCATCCAACCCACCGAACCCAGGTTGATGATCGAGCCGCCGCCTGCGCTTTTCATCATCGGCACCACGGCCTTGGCCGCGAAAAACGCGTGCTTGAGGTTGACCGCGATGAGTCGGTCGAAGGTGTCCGAGTCGACTTCTTCCAGGGTGTGGCGCACATCGTTGGCGGCGTTGTTGACCAACACGGTGATCGGGCCGAGGGACTGTTCAAAGCGACCGATGGCGGCCTTGTAGGCGATCTCGTCGGTAATGTCACAGCAGACGAACTCCACCGCATGCCCGCGTGAACTCAACAGCGCCGCCAGGCGTTCGCCCTGGCTTTGCGCGCGGTCCACAAAACCTACCCTGGCGCCCTGTGCGGCAAACGCACGCACCATGAATTCGCCGATCCCCGAGGCACCTCCAGACACCAGTACAGTCTTGCCCTTGAGGTCGGGGTAAACGGCGTGCTCAGTACTCATACAGTGATGCCTCGCTTAATTAGTCTTATTTTATTTTACGAAACGATGGTTAAAGGCTATAAATTCGCTGTCACAACGACAAAATATCGCTATTAGTAGAACTATTCCACTCAAAACAACAAAAGGAAGTTCGATCATGAAGCACCCTCGATACCTGCTCTCCGGCCTGGCGCTGTCGATGCTGATTGCCAGTGGCGGCGCTCAGGCGACCGGCTTGTCCAGCGAGCACAAACCTTTCGGTAAAACCAACGACGGCACGCCGGTCGAACAGTACATCCTGCGCAACAGCCACGGTATGCAAGCCACGGTGATTACCTACGGTGGCGTGCTGCAATCGCTCAAAGTGCCGGACAAGCATGGCAAGGTCGATGACGTGGTGCTGGGCTTCGACGACGTGCAAGGCTATCAGAGCGGTACCGCGTTTTTCGGCGCCACCATCGGACGCTTCGGCAATCGCCTGGCCGGCGGTGCTTTCGAACTGGACGGCAAGCGCTACCAAGTGCCCCTCAACGACGGCCCCAACTCGCTGCATGGCGGCGCCCAGGGCTTCGACAAGCAGGTGTGGAAAGCCGAATCGGTCAAGGACAAGGACTCGGTCGGTGTGAAGCTCAGCTACCTGTCCAAGGACGGTGAGATGGGCTTCCCCGGTAACCTGACCACCGAGGTCACTTACCGCCTCAACGACAAGAACGAACTGCACATCGACTACAAGGCCAGCACCGACAAACCGACGGTGCTCAACCTCACCAACCACAGCTACTTCAACCTCGCCGGCGCGGGCAATGGCGACATTCTCAAGCAGGTCGCGACCTTGCACGCCAGCCACTACACCCCAGTGAACGCCACGTTGATTCCTACCGGTGAACTGGCACCGGTCAAAGGCACGCCGATGGATTTCCTGAAACCGACACCTATCGGTGAGCACATCAAGGAAGACCATCCGCAACTCAAATTCGCCGAGCCGAAACAAGGCGGCTTTGACTTCAACTGGGCGTTGGACAACAAGGGTGACGTTAAACAACTGGCCGCCGAGGTACACGACCCCGAATCCGGCCGACGCCTGCAGCTGTACACCAGCGAACCGGGCGTGCAGTTCTACACCAGCAACTTCCTCGACGGTTCGGTGAAGGGCAAGGCCGGCAAGACCTACCTGCACTGGAGTGGGTTCACCCTGGAGACTCAGCACTTTCCGGACGCACCTAACCAGCCCAAGTTTGCCTCGACCCGTCTGAACCCGGGGCAGACGTATACCCAGAACACTGTCTTCAAGTTCAGCGCTGATTAAAACCGCCTTACCGTGGCAGGGGGCTTGCCCCCGATTACGGAGTGTCAGTCTGCATTTTTGCTTCTGATACACCGCTATCGGGGGCAAGCCCCCTCCCACTTTTGATGGTCATTGCCTGGGCTGGATCAACTGAGTTCTTAACTGACTGGCATTAGGGCAAGCGCCCCCCACACTCAGTCCTCACATGGCCTGGAGTCAGCGTTGTTTCATGCGGTCGATGACCACGGCCAGCAGCAGGATCGAACCTCGAATCACATATTGGTAGAAGGTGTCGATGTTCTTCAGGTTCATCGCGTTTTCGATGATCGCCAGGATCAGCACGCCCGCGATCACATGGCGGATCATGCCGATGCCGCCGCTCAGCGACACGCCGCCCAGTACGCAGGCGGAGATCACCGTCAGTTCAAAACCCTGGCCGATCATCGGTTGGCCCGAGGTCATGCGTGAGGCGAGGATCACGCCGGCCAGTGCGCCGATCAGGCCGTGCACGGCGAAGATCAGGATTTTGGTGCGGTCCACGTTCACGCCCGCCAGCAGCGCCGCTTCCGGGTTGCCGCCGATGGCCATGGTGTTGCGCCCGTAGGTGGTGTAGTTGAGCAGCCAGCCGAAAAACAGGAAGCACACCAGGGTGATCAGGATCGGCACCGGCACGCCGAACAGCTGGCCGTTGCCGAAGATGAAGAACTGCTCCTGGGACACGCCCACGGCCTTGCCGTCGGCAAATATGTAGGCCAGGCCGCGCACGATCTGCATGGTCGCCAACGTGGTGATCAGCGCGTTGACCCGCAGTTTGGCGATGACGATGCCATTGATCAGCCCGACGACCAGGCCCATCAGCAATGCTGCGCCAATGCCCAACATCACGCTGTCGGTATCGCGCATGACGATGGCCGCGACCACGCCGGCACAGGCGATCACCGAGCCCACCGACAGGTCAAAATGCCCCGACGCCAGGCAGAACAGCATGGTGCACGCGGCGATGCCCACGGTCGACACCGCCAGGCCCAGGCCGCGCATGTTCAGCGGCGAGAGGAAGTTGTCGATCAGCAAAGCGCACAGCACGAAGATGCCGATGGCCGCCAGCAGCATCGCCCAGTTGTCGAGCAAGGCGCGCATGTCCAGGGGTTTGCGTGCGCGGGGCAGCGCGTTGTTTTGAATGGTCATGGTCTTCTCTCAGTTCGTCACGCGGCGCGGCAAGGCCAGCTGCAGCAGGTTGGATTCAGTGGCGTGTTCGCGCAGTTGTTCGCCGCGCAGGGCGCCTTCGCACAGCACCAGGATGCGGTCGGAAATGCCCATGACTTCCATCAGGTCGCTGGACACCACAATCACCGCAATGCCCTGGGCCGCGAGGTTATGGATGATCTGGTAGATCTCGGCCTTGGCGCCGATATCAATGCCCCGCGTCGGCTCGTCGAGCAGCAGCACTTTCATCGGCATCGACAGCCAGCGGCCCAAAATGGCCTTCTGCTGGTTGCCGCCGGAGAGGTACAGGATCTTTTGCGCGGCGTTCGGGGTTTTGACTTTCATCGCCTGGATCTGCTGCGCGGCGTTGCCCTTCTCCCAGCCCTCGCGCAGCAGCCAGCCGAAGCGCGAGTGGGCGCCACGGGCACTGATGTTGATGTTCTCGGCCACGCTGGACAGCGGGATGATGCCTTCCTTCTTGCGGTCTTCGGGGCACAGCAGTACCCCGGCGGCGATGGCGTCGCGCGGCGAACGCAGTTGCAATGGCTCACCACAGAGCTCAAGGCTGCCGGCGCGGGCACGCTCCAGGCCGCTGAGTAGACGGAACAGCTCGGTACGCCCTGCCCCGACCAGGCCGAACAAGCCGAGTATTTCGCCTTTGCGCACCTGGAAACTCACCGGCTCGCGCAAGCCTGGCCCAAGCAGACCGTCGACCTTGAGCGCCACCTCGCCCTGCTCGCGCGGGCGGTAGTCGTAGATGTCCTGAATGTCGCGACCGACCATGCAGGTCACCAACTGGTCGTGGGTCAGCGCGCTCATGTCCTCGAACGTGCGCACGTAGCGGCCGTCCTTGAACACCGTGACCGCGTCGCAGATGCGGAACACTTCTTCCATGCGATGCGACACGTAGAGCACCACTTTGCCCTCGTCGCGCAGGCGCGTGATGATCGCCATCAAGCGGTCGATCTCCCGCGCCGACAGGCTGCTGGTCGGCTCGTCGAAGGCGATCACATGGGCGCCACGGGACAACGCCTTGGCGATTTCCACCAATTGGCGCTGGCCCAGGGACAAGCGCCCCAGCTTCTGGTCCGGGTCGATCTCATCGGCCAGGCCCTTGAGGCACGCCAGGGCCTGCTTGCGCAGCAGGCCACGGTTGACCACGCCCCAGCGCGTGGGCAAATGGCCGAGGAACAGATTCTCGGCCACGCTCATTTCCGGCACCAGATGCAGCTCCTGGTGAATCACCGCCACGCCGCTGGCGATGCTGTCGGCGGCGCATTTGAAGGCCATGGTCTGCGCGCCGATCTGCACCGTGCCGCTGCTCGGGATATAGGCCCCGCCGAGGATCTTCAGCAGCGTCGACTTGCCCGCGCCGTTTTCGCCCATCAAGGCGTGTACCTGCCCCGGGTGGGCGGTGAAGCAGATACCGTCCAGCGCCTTGACGCCGGGGAAGGTTTTGCCGATGCCGTCGAAGCGCAGACTGACTCCGGCCGTATGTTGTTGATTGACTTGCGCGTGCATAACCACCTCATCACACCGATCAGGCGGCACCGTTACCGGCACCGCCGAGGAAAGCGAGCTGCCTTATTTCCACAGGCCGATCTTTTCCAGTTCCTGCTTGAAGTTCTCACGGGTGATCAGCGTCACTTCGTCCATGGCCGTGTATTTAGGCGGTTCGGTGCCTTTGGTTACCCACTCGTACATCATCTCTGCGGTTTTGTAGCCTTCGATATGCGGGCTAGGCAGCATCGAGCCGAAGAAACCGCTGTCGGGTTTTTTCAGCTCGCCGATGGCGTCGGTGCCATTGATGCCGATGCCAATCACATTGGCCGCCTTGAAACCGGCCGCTTCGGTGGCGCGTACACCGCCGAGCACGGTGTTGTCGTTCATACCGCCGATGATCAGGTTTTTCACGCCGCTTGGGAGTTTGACCAGGGCCGAGTTGGTGGCGTCCATGCTGCCCGGTACATCCAGGGTTTTCAGCGCAGCGGTAAGGATGTGGTCTGCAGGGAAACCGGCTTTTTTCAGCGAATCAATCGAACCGTCGGTGCGTTTTTTACCGGTATCGAGTTCATTGAAGGTGTTGACCACCGCGTAGGTATCCTTCCAGTCCCAACCGCGCTTCTTCGCTTCGGCGGCCATGGCGGCGCCCTGCTTCTGACCCACTTCAAAGGCGGCCATACCCAGGTACGGCACGTCTTCCATAAACTTGCCCTTGGCGTCGACGAAACGGTCGTCCACCGCCATGACCTTCATGTCGTTGAGCTTGGCCTTGGCCACAATCGCCGGGCCCAGAGACACATCCGGCGGGCAGATCACAAAACCCTTGGCGCCGTTGGCGGCCAGGCTGTCGATGGCCGACAGGGTTTTCTCGCCGTCGGGCACGGCGATCTTGATCAATTCAAAACCCTTGTCCTTGGCGGCCTTTTCAGCGAAAGCCCACTCGGTCTGGAACCACGGCTCTTCAGCCTGCTTGACCAGAAAGCCGATTTTGACTGCATCAGCGGCCAGCACCAGCCCGCTCAAGCTCATGGCCGATACCGCTACAGCGGCGCAGCACAGGGAACGGATACCACGACGACGATTCATACGGGTGACTCCTTGTTATTGTTTTTAGGGCTTGGGTTAACCGGCAAAGCGATGGCAAGGCTTGCCAGGTACATCGACATCGATAGCCAGCACGGCACCGTCCAAGGGGTGATCCAAAGGGCTGGCCGCGCTGGTGATAAACAAGGTGGTGAGCCTGGGCCCGCCGAACACGCAACTGGTGGGGCGGCTGACCGGCAGCTCGATGACTCGATCCACCTCGCCCGTGGGCGTCAGGCGCAGCAGGCAACTGCCGTCCCAACGGGCGTTCCAGATATAGCCATCGGCGTCCATGGCCGAGCCGTCCGGCCCGCCACGCGGATGCGGACCAAACCACACCGTGGGCGATGCCAGACCGCCGTCGGCCTGGATACCGTGCTGATAAAGCGTGCCGTCGAGGCTGTCGCCGAAGTGCACCTGGCTGCCGTCGTCGCTCCACAGCAACGTATTGGGAATCCCCAACCCTTGCAGCAACGGCGTGACCGTGGCGTCGGCGTCCACGCGAAACAGGCCGCCGGAACGCCGCGTGATCGGCAGGTCCTCGCCGTGCTCGCCGATGTTGTTCTGCATGGTGCCCAACCACAGCCGGCCCTGGGCATCACAACGCGCTTCATTGCCACGGTTGCCAGGGTGCGGATCGGCCTGGCACAGCAGGGTCAGGGCGTCGGTGGCCAGGTCCAGGCGGTAGACGCCACTGCTCAACGTCACCAGCGCATCGCCGCGTTCACAGGGGATAAACGCCGAGACATGCTCGGGCATCCGCCATGTACGCAACTCCCCGTCCTTGAGGCGCAGCGCCTGCTTGCCGGCAATATCCACCCAATACAACGCCTGGGTCGGGCCGTCCCAGAACGGGCCCTCCCCCAACTGCGCACGGTGTGCGGTCACTGCGCTCAACGACATGAAACCTCCTGGACGCCGGTTATGTGGTTACAGCGGATCGCGCGACGGCGTGCCATCCACCAGACGCTGGATACGCAACGGGTTGGCATTTTTCAGCGCGTCGGGCAGCAGGCTGTCCGGGTAGTTCTGGAAGCACACCGGACGCAGGAAGCGGTCGATGGCCAGGGTGCCGACCGAGGTGCCACGGGCATCGGACGTCGCCGGGTACGGACCGCCATGCACCATCGAATCGCAGACTTCCACGCCGGTCGGGTAGCCGTTGAGCAGGATGCGCCCGACCTTCTGCTCCAGCAGCGGCGTGAGTTCGGCGAACTGCTGCAAGTCGCCCGGCTCGCCGATAAGGGTTGCCGTGAGCTGCCCATGCAGGCCGTGCAAGGCCGCGCTGAGCTGGGCCTGGTCGGCCACTTCGACAAATACCGTGGTGGGCCCGAAGACTTCTTCCTGCAGTGCCTCATCGCCATTGATCAGCAAGCTGGCGTCGGCCTTGAACAGCTGGGGTTGCGCCTGATTGCCGGATTGGGCATTGCCCGCCAGGTGCTGGATGCCGGGGTGCGCCAGGAGTTTTTCCAGGCCCTTGCCATAGCTGCTCAAGGTGCCGGCGTTGAGCATGGTTTGCGCCGGCTGCTCGCCGATCAACTGCGCCACTTGCCGGGTGAATGCGCTGAATTCGGGCGAGGCGATACCGATCACCAGGCCCGGATTGGTGCAGAACTGGCCGCAGCCTTGCACCACCGAGGCGGTCAGGTCGCGCGCCACGGTGTCTGCCCGTGCCTGTAGGGCCTGGGGCAGCACGATCACCGGGTTGATGCTCGACATCTCGGCAAACACCGGGATCGGCTGCGGACGCGCCGCCGCCATGTCGCACAGGGCACGGCCGCCTTTGAGCGAGCCGGTAAAGCCCACCGCCTGGATCGCCGGGTGCTTGACCAGCGCCTCACCGACGCCGCCGCCGAAGATCATATTGAACACGCCGGCGGGCATCTCGGTGGCCTCGGCCGCACGGATGATCGCATCGGCCACGCATTCGGCCGTCGCCATGTGCCCGCTGTGCGCCTTGAACACCACCGGGCACCCGGCCGCCAGCGCGGCTGCGGTGTCGCCGCCGGCGGTGGAGAACGCCAGCGGGAAGTTGCTCGCACCGAACACCGCCACCGGGCCGAGGCCGATGCGGTATTGACGCAGGTCAGGACGCGGCAGCGGCTGGCGGTCCGGCAAGGCTTTGTCGATGCGCGCGCCGTAGAAATCACCGCGACGCAGCACCGTGGCGAACAGGCGCATCTGGCCGCTGGTGCGGCCGCGTTCGCCTTTGATGCGGGCGGCCGGCAACGCGGTTTCGCGGCACACCAGCTCGACAAAGTTATCACTCAGGGCATCCAGTTCGTCGGCAATCGCGTCGAGGAACTGCGCACGGCGCGCGGCGCTCAGGGCGCGGTACGCCGGGTAGGCGGTGGCGGCGGCCTGGGCGGCGGCGTCGACTTCTTCCGGGGTGGCCTGGAAGAAGTCCTGGGGCAAGGTTTCACCGCTGGCGGCGTCGACGCTGTGCAGCTTGATGCTGCCCTTGGCGCTGCGCTGGCCGCCGATGTAGTTGTGGCCGAGAAACTGACTCATGAGGAGCTCCTTAAAGAGTGATGACGTGACCGGGTTCGAACACCCCATCGGCCTGGCTGACGCTGTTGATCAGCGGCGCGCCGAATTCGGCCTGGCTGATCTCGAACACATCCCCCGGTTGGGTACGTATACCGTCGGCGAATGACAGCGTGGCGGTGCCGAAGAAATGAATGTGCACATCGCCCGGCGTGAGGAACTGACTGTACTTGAAATGGTGATACTCAAGGTTTTCCAGGCTGTGGCACATGTTGGCCTCGCCACTGAGAAATTCGTTTTCCCAGATCACCTGGCCGTCGCGCAGCAGGCGGCTGGTGCCGGCCAGGTGCTGGGGCAACTCACCCACGCGCAGTTCCGGGCCGTAGCTGCAACTGCGAAGTTTGGAGTGGGCCAGGTACAGGTAATTCTTGCGTTCCATGACATGGTCGGAGAACTCATTGCCCACCGCGAAACCCAGGCGATAGGGTTTGCGGTCGTGACCGATGACATACAGGCCGCCGATCTCCGGCTCTTCCCCGGCATCTTCGGCAAACGGTGGCACCGGGAACGCCTGGCCAGGGCGCACCACGATGCTGCCGTCGCCTTTGTAGAACCATTCCGGTTGCACGCCCGCCTGGCCCGCTGCGGGCTTGCCGCCCTCCACGCCCCATTTGAAGATGCGCATGGTGTCGGTCAACGTGGCTTCGTCGCCGGCCTGCTGGTGCATCTTGTCGCGGGCGGCGGCGCTGCCCAGGTGGGTCAGGCCGGTGCCACTGATCAGCATGTGGGCCGGGTCCGGGTGGTCCAGGGGCGGCAGGATCTTCTGTTCAGCAAGCAACGCGGCGTAGTCATGGCTGTCGCCCAGGCCCAGGCTGTCGACCTGCCGCTGCAACGAGGTGCCGGCCTGGATGGCGGCCAGGGCCAGTTCGCGCACGCTATGGGCGCCCTGCACTTCACGCAACCGGGTGCCATCGACAACGCCGACCCGGCGCTCGCCGTTATTGAGTTCGAACTGCACTAGACGCATCAGGTTTCTCCTTGAATTAAGTACGGGTGGCGCCACGGGCGCTGGCGGCGAACTGGTCGGCCGGCAGCACATGTTTGCGCTCCAGCACGCGGTAGACCACGCCGGTCAACACCAGGCCGAACAGCATCACGCCGCACAGGAAGTACAGGCCCGAGGCCAGGTTGCCGGTGTATTCCTTGAGCGCGCCGATCACGAACGGACCGATATAACCGCCCAGGTTGCCCACCGAGTTGATCAATGCAATGCCCGCCGCCGCACTGGCGCCGGCGAAGAAACGCCCCGGCAAGGTCCAGAACACCGCGGTGCAGGAAAACATTGCGAACGCCGCCAGGCACAACGCGGCCATCTGCAGCACCGGCGCGCCGAGCCAGGCGCTGAAGAACAGGCCGGTGGCGCCCAGCACATAGAGCACGGCAAGGTGGCCGTAGCGGTCGTTCAAACGGTCGGAACTGCGCGGAATGATCAGCAGGCCGATGATCCCGAAGATATACGGCACGGCAGAGATAAAGCCGGTGACCAGGTCAGTGCCGCCGAACTGTTTGATCAGGGTCGGCAGCCATAGGCCCAGGCCGTAGATGCTCAGAGTCACTGGCAGGTAGAACAGCGCCAGCAGCAACACACGTTTGTCCTTGAGTGCATGCAACGGGTTGCCGTGACGGGTCTGGCCGTAGGTTTGCAGGTCTTTGGCCAGCTCGCCGGTCAGCCAGGTTTTTTCGTCCTCGCTCATCCAGTTGACCTGTTTGGGGCCGTCCGGCAGGAAGCGCAGCACCGGCCAGGTGAGCAGCAGCGCCGGGGTGCCGATCACGATGAACAGCCACTGCCAACCGTGCAGGCCGAGGATGCCGTCCATGCCCAGCAGGCCGCCGGACACCGGGCCGGTGATCATCATGGCAATGGGTTGGGAAAGGATGAACAGACCGAGGATCTTGCCGCGATGGCGCACCGGGAACCATTGGGTGATGTAGTACAGCACGCCGGGGAAGAACCCGGCTTCCGCCGCGCCGAGCAGGAACCGCATCACATAGAAGCTGTGCGGCCCCTGCACAAAGGCCATGCCGATGGTGATGGTGCCCCAGGTGATCATGATGCGCGCGAACCAGCGCCGCGCGCCGAAGCGGTCGAGCATCAGGTTGCTGGGAATCTCGAACAGGAAGTAGCCGATAAAGAACAGGCCCGCGCCCAGGCCATAGGCGGCGTCACCGATGCCGACGTCGGCGCCCATGTGCAGCTTGGCGAAACCCACGGCGGAACGGTCCACGTAGGCGATCAGGTACAGCAGGATCAGGAAGGGAATCAGTTTCAGCGTGATGCGCCGAACAAGCCGCAGTTCCTGGCTCATGGGGTCGATCTCCGATTGTTGTTTTTATAGAAGCTCGGGGGACGCCTCTCGCGAAAATTCGCAGGGTCATACCTCAGGTGAGATCGACTATATAGTAGTACTATTTACGAAACAACACTTCCAAATGGAAGATTTTGCGCTTATGTTTAGCCGCAGAGAGAACATATAGTCATACAATAAGAGAAACCATCATGTCTGATAAAAAGCCCGGCCTACGCTCCGCCCAGTGGTTCGGTACCGCTGACAAGAACGGCTTCATGTACCGCAGCTGGATGAAGAACCAGGGCATTGCCGACCACCAGTTCCATGGCAAGCCGATCATCGGCATCTGCAACACCTGGTCGGAGCTGACCCCGTGCAACGCGCATTTCCGCCAGATCGCCGAGCACGTCAAGCGCGGTGTGATCGAGGCCGGCGGTTTCCCGGTGGAATTCCCGGTGTTCTCCAACGGCGAATCGAACCTGCGCCCTACCGCCATGCTCACCCGTAACCTGGCGAGCATGGATGTGGAGGAAGCCATTCGCGGCAACCCGATCGACGGCGTGGTGCTGCTGACCGGCTGCGACAAAACCACCCCGGCCCTGCTGATGGGCGCCGCCAGTTGCGACGTGCCGGCAATCGTGGTCACCGGCGGGCCAATGCTTAACGGTAAGCACAAGGGCCAGGACATCGGTTCGGGCACGGTGGTGTGGCAACTGAGCGAGCAGGTCAAGGCCGGCACCATCACCCTGGACGATTTCCTCGCGGCCGAGGGCGGCATGTCCCGTTCGGCGGGCACCTGCAACACCATGGGCACCGCGTCGACCATGGCCTGCATGGCTGAGGCCCTCGGCACGTCCCTGCCGCACAACGCGGCGATCCCGGCGGTGGACGCGCGTCGTTACGTGCTGGCGCATATGTCGGGCATGCGCGCGGTGGAGATGGTGCGCGAGGACTTGAAGCTGTCGAAGATCCTCACCAAAGAGGCATTTGAAAACGCGATCCGCGTCAACGCCGCCATCGGTGGGTCGACCAACGCCGTGATTCACCTTAAAGCCATCGCCGGGCGTATCGGCGTGGAATTGGACCTGGATGACTGGACCCGCATCGGTCGCGGCATGCCGACCATCGTCGACCTGCAACCGTCGGGGCGCTTTCTGATGGAAGAGTTCTACTATGCCGGCGGCCTGCCTGCAGTGCTGCGTCGCCTGGGTGAAGCCAACCTGATCCCGCACCCGAACGCGCTGACCGTCAACGGCAAGACCCTGGGGGAAAACACTCAGGATTCGCCGATCTACGGCCAGGACGAAGTGATCCGCACCCTGGACAACCCGATCCGCGCCGACGGCGGCATCTGCGTGCTGCGCGGCAACCTGGCGCCACTCGGTGCGGTGCTCAAGCCATCGGCGGCCAGCGCCGAACTGATGCAGCATCGCGGCCGTGCGGTGGTGTTCGAGAACTTCGACATGTACAAGGCGCGCATCAATGATCCGGAGCTGGATGTGGACGCCAACTCGATCCTGGTCATGAAAAACTGCGGACCCAAGGGTTACCCAGGCATGGCCGAAGTCGGCAACATGGGTCTGCCGGCCAAGCTGCTGGCCCAAGGCGTGACCGATATGGTGCGGATTTCCGATGCGCGCATGAGCGGCACGGCCTACGGCACGGTGGTGCTGCATGTGGCACCGGAAGCCGCCGCCGGCGGGCCGCTGGCCACGGTGCAGGAAGGTGACTGGATCGAGCTGGACTGCGCCAACGGCCGCTTGCACCTGGACATTTCCGACGCCGAGCTGGCGGCGCGCATGGCCGACCTCAAGCCACCGCAGAACTTGATCGTCGGCGGTTATCGCCAGCTGTACATCGACCATGTGCTGCAGGCCGACCAGGGCTGTGACTTCGACTTCCTGGTGGGGTGCCGTGGGGCGGAAGTCCCACGGCATTCCCACTAATTGGGATGCTATGATGCCGCGAATTTAAGCCAGAGCATCCCTGTCGTTATGGATCAACAGCCGTCCAAACCGCGCAAGAGCATGCATGCCCAGATCGTCCAGGACTTGGGCATGCACATCGTTTCCGGTCGCTTCAAGCCAGAAGAACGCCTGCCGATGGAGGCCACGCTCTGCGAGGAGTACAAGGTCAGCCGTTCGGTATTGCGCGAGGCGACCCGCGTGCTCAGCGCCAAGGGCCTGGTGTATTCCAAGCCACGGGTGGGCGCGGTGGTGCGGCCACGGCTCAAATGGCACCTGCTCGACCCGGACGTGCTGTCCTGGTTGATGCAGTCCACGCCCCATAGCGAGTTTTTCAACACTCTGGCCGGTGTGCGGCGCATCCTCGAACCGGAAATCGCCGCCATGGCCGCGACCACCGCCACCGATGAAGACATCGCTATCATCGAAAAGGCTTACTGCGGCATGGAAACCGCCAAGACTCACGAACAGCTGCTGCAGGCCGACCTGGACTTCCACCGTGCCATCGCCGACGCCACGCGCAACGACCTGCTGGCGTATATGTGCAACATGCTATCGCTGCCGTTGCGCGAATCGATCAACATCACCAACCGCCGCCCGGACATCCAGGGCCTGAGCCTGCCTCGGCATAAAGCCATCCTCACCGCGATCCAGAACCGCGACGCGCTGGGCGCGCGGCATGCGTCGCTGGTGCAGCTGGATGACACGCGGGTGGCGCTGGATACGGTGATGAACGTGCTCACCCCGCTCTAAAACCGAGTGAAAGAAAAGGTGGAAGGGCGCAAGCCCCTCCTACCTATCTATAAGCCGTAGGCCTGAATACCCACATCGTACAGGTGACTTTCCTTGGCCCAGAACACCCGGTCGCCGGCGCCGTCGAAGCCGATCACGCCTCGGTAGCCGTCCACGGCCAGACGTTTCCAGGACTGGCCCCAGTCCTTGGAATAAAATACCGCTCCCGCCGAGATGTTGGCGTCGCCCCACCAGTACAGCCAGCGCGGTGGGCGGTGCTCGCTGTAGGTGTTGATCATCAAACTGTTACGTCCCACCCATAACTGCTGGGCCTGGGTGCTGGAGGCCAGTGGCGAGAACACGCTGGGCACCTCGCCCAGGGGTTGCCAGGCCAGCGTGGTGGTGTTCATTTCAGCGACGACGGCGTGGCCATGGGGGCCCTGGTCGATCAGGCCCAGTACACGGCCGTCGCCGTTGTTCGCCAGGTCGTTGATGTACAGGCCTTCTTCACGCTGCACCGCCCCCACCTGCCACGCTCCGGCCGCGCGCGACAGCTCGACGCGGGTGGTGACGCTGAACGCCAGGTTGTCGCCCTTGCCGTCGGGGTTGCTGGCCCAGAAGCGCTGGGACACCCAGATATAAGCGCGCCTGGCATCCAGTTGCAGCACATGGGTCACCTGATCGTTGGAATCGTGCCACTCCTTGATCTGCGGGTGCTGGCTGCTCACGAATTCGGACCCCACCACCAGAGAGTGTGGCGTGGCGATCGGCGTGCTGTGCTGCCCGCCATCCAGTGAGTACGACACCCCTGTCTGCACGCTACGGCCTTCCTCCTCGATTTCGTCGGGGCTGCGCCAGGCCCAGACCTCGTTCTGGCTGTAAAAGTACGGCGCGAGTTGGGTCAGCACCCCGCCCAGCTCGGGGAAGAATCCTTCGGCCAACCAGGTCCAGGTCTTACCCTGGTCATCGCTGCGAAACACCACCTCCTGGCCCTCGGCTTCCTTGGGTCGCTTGAGGTCGGTGAGCAGGAACACGCGCTCGCCATCGGCGCTGGACACCAGGCATGCGGTGCCACTGACCTGCGCCACGGGCTTGAACGCGCCGTCGGCATCCAGCCGCGACACGAAGGTGGTCTCGGGTGTATCGCGCGGGAAGAAACCGGAATAGCCACCCTCCTCTTCCTGCGCCTTCGGCGTCTTGCCGTAAAGCTGCTCGTTCAGGTTGACCTGCCCGGGGGACGGCGTAAACGTGTGATATTCGTCCTCGACCCGCCCCAGCAGCCAGGTACCTTGCCTGGTCACGACAACACCTGTGCAGGACTCGCTGACGTGACGCGGGCTGAGCCCCGGCAGCACGCCTATCTGCTGCTGATCCGGGCTGGCACCGCCGATACCCAGCTTGGCGCTGGTGATGATCCAGATGTACCACAGCGCCGCGCCGATCAGCAGCGCGACGACCAGGCGAGCGATAAGGGTTGAACGAGGCATGGGATGTCCATCTGCGGGGAAATGGGCAAGCTTTTCTCATCTATCGATGGGCGCGTAAACGCTTATTTGCGGGGACGCGCGGTTTTCCGTCGCGGCTGTGACGTGGCTTGCAATCGCAGCGAGGCCATTGCAAGCCGATAAGGCGCGTTACAGGGTGTAGGCGATGCCCACCTGCACCGTACGCGGCGCGCCTGGGTAGGCGTAGATATTGCCGAACGCGCCCTCTTCGTACTCACGGTTGAACAGGTTCTTAACGTCCAGGTTCAGGCGCATTTTGTCGTTGACCTTGTAATAGCCGAGCAGGTCGATGACGGTGTAGGCGCCCATGGAAAACGCGGTGTTGGCGGTCTGGCCGGCGCGTTCATCGACGTATTTGCCGCCGGCGCCGAGGCCCAGGCCCTTGAGTGCGCCGTCCTGGAATTCGTAGACGTTGAGCAGGCTGAAGCTGTTGCGCGGGATATTCAGCAAGCGCGTGCCACTGCGCAGGGTGTTGTCGCGGGTGACTTCGGCATCCACGTAGGCATAGCCGCCGATCACGCGCCATTCGGGGGTAATGTTGCCGGCAACGTTGAGGTCGAAACCGCGACTGCGGACCTGGCCGGCGGCGACGCTGAAGGTGGAGTCCACCGGGTCGGTGGTCAGCACGTTCTTTTTGTCGATCTGGTAGATCGCCGCGTCGACGCTGAGTTGGCGGTCCAAGGCTTCCCACTTGATGCCCATTTCATAGGATTTGCCCTTCTCCGGCGCAAAACCTCCCCCTTCACGGCTGGCGCCAGTGTTGGGCTTGAACGAACGCGCAGCGTCGGCGTAGACGGCGACGGTGTCGGTCAGGTCGTAGATCACGCCCAGCCGTGGCGTCACGGCGTTGTCCGCGGCCTGCCAGGGTTTCACACCCGCCACATAACTTTCGTAGTTATGCTCGAACCGCTCGAAACGCGCACCGGCCAGGACTTTCAAGCGTTCGGTCAGCGCCACCTGGTCCTGCACGAAAGCCGCGTAGGTCTTGAGATTTTCTTTATCGTGGGTCGGCGTGCGTGTCAGCGGTGGACGCGCCTGGCCGTAGACCGGATTGAAGATATCGATGGGGTAGGTGCCGGCGGCGGCGCTGGAGCGCTGGATGATCGACTGATAGTCGTAGTCCTCGTACTCGACGCCGGTCAGCAAGGTGTGATCGAGGCCGCCGGTGGAGAAGTGCCCGGTCAGATTGAGTTGGTAGTCCTTGTCGGTCCATTCCAGCTTGCGGTAGTTGAAGTTGCGTTGCAGCGTGCGGCCGTCGGCGCCCAGGCTGCCTGGGCCGTTGGCCTCGATGGCATTCCCCTGCAACGTCCCATCCAGCCACTGGAACCCGCCGCCCAACGTCCAGTTGTCGTTGAGCATATGCTCGAAACGCAGCTGGGCCATGTTGTTATCGTTGTGCAGCTTGCCTACGTCCTTGTCGCCCCAGAAGGTATCGCGCGACGGCGTGCCGGCCTGGTTGGCGAAACGCGTCAGGCCACGGTCCAGCGGATGGTTATTGCGCATGAAATCGCCTTCGAAGATCACCTTGGTGTCATCGCTGGCCTGCCAGGTGATGACCGGCGTCACGCCGTAGCGCTCGGTCGACACATGGTCGCGGAAGGTGTCGCCGCCCTCACCCACGACGTTCAGGCGATAGGCCAGGCGCCCCTCGTCGTCCAGCGGGCCGGAGGCGTCAAGGGTGCCGCGCTGCATGCCCTGGTCGTTCAACTGGCTGCCGAGGGTCACCGTCGGTTCGGCCAGCGGCTGCTTGGACACCACATTGAAGGTGCCGCCCGGATCGCCACGGCCGTAGAGCATGGTGGCCGGGCCGCGCAGCACTTCCAGACGTTCGATGGTGTTGGCGTCCGGCATGTTCGGGTAACCACGGTTGATCGGAAAGCCGTTGCGGTAGAACTCGCCGGTAGTAAAGCCGCGCACGGTAAACGTGGTGAGGCCCTGCCCGCCGAAGTTGTTGGCACGGCCTACGCCGCCAGCGTAGTCGAGGGCATCCTGCAGACGGGTCGCGCCGAGGTCTTCGACCACGTCCTTGGACACCACGCTGATGGATTGCGGGGTTTCGTGGATAGAGGTGTCGGTGCGCGTCGCACTCGCCGAACGCGTGGCATGGTAGCCCTTGACGGGACCTTGCGCCGTCTCGTAATCGCCATCGCCAGTGACAGTGGTCGCTTGCAATTCAAGGCTCGCGGGCGCTGTGGAAACCTCCTCTGCCCAGCCAAGAGGGGAAAACGCCTGAAGGACACACAGGGAAATCAGCGTACGACGCATGGTTGTTGACCTAGTGAATGAGCCAGATGGGACGGCAAACCTGCCAAGAATTCGCCGCGAATGGTATATCAAGTCATTCGTGTTTGATATCTGTTCTCATTCGTTATCTTTTATGTATCCCGTGTGTATCCACCTCAAACGCCAGCCGTAAAAAAGCCACTCGATGGAGTGGCTTTCGTTACCTCGGCATGGGCTCAGCGATAGCGCTCAAGCCAGTGCGCGTATGGGGCCGGCAAGGTCCAGGCGGACTTCTCCACACCCAGCTCCTTGGCGGCGAAATACGCCCAGTGCGGATCGGCCAGGTGCGCGCGCCCCACCGACACCAGGTCCAGCTGACCGGCCTGCAACGCGCCCTCAGCCAATTGCGGGGTGCCAAAGCCCCAGGCCGAGGTCACCGGAATACCGGCCTCACGGCGTACGCGTTCGGCAATCGGGCCCATAAAAGCCGGGCCCCACGGAATGTTAGTGTCAGGAATGGTGAAACCGACGCTGACGCTCAGCAAGTCCAGGCCGCCAGCTTTGAAGCGGCGCGCCAGTTCGATGGATTCGGTGAGCGTCTGTTCGTCACGGCCGTCGTACTCGATCACGCCGAAACGCGCGGTCAGCGGCAGGTTTTCCGGCCAGACCTCACGCACGGCGGCCAGGGTTTCCAAAAGGAAACGGCTGCGATTGTCGAAGCTGCCGCCGTAGGCATCGGTGCGCTTGTTGGAGTGTTCAGAGAAGAAACTCTGGCCCAGGTAGCCGTGGGCGAAGTGCAGTTCGATCCATTCGAAACCGGCGTCGCGGGCCCGGCGGGCGGCATCGACGAAATCCTGTTGTACGCGGGCGATGTCTTCCAGGGTCATGGCGCGCGGTACGTTGGGCAGGTTGGCACCGAACGCAATCGCAGACGGCGCGATGGTTTCCCAACTGCGGGCATCGGAGGCAGGGATATGGTCATCGCCTTCCCACGGGCGATTGGCGCTGGCCTTACGCCCGGCATGGGCGATCTGGATACCCGGCACCGAACCCGCCGCCTTGATAGCCTGCACCATCGGCACAAAAGCTTCGGCGTGGGCATCGCTCCAGATACCGGCGCAGCCTGGGGTGATACGGCCTTCCGGGGCAACGGCGGTGGCTTCCACCACCAGCAGACCGGCACCGCCACGCGCCATGCCGGCCAGGTGGACGTGGTGCCAATCGTTGACCACGCCGTCTTCGGCCATGTATTGGCACATCGGCGGGATGGCGATGCGATTGCGCAGGGTGACGTCTTTGAGGGTGAAGGGTTCGAACAAAGCGGACATCGTGAACTCCAGAAGCAGGTGACTGATTCGATAGTTCGATGGTAATCGAACAATAGTATTGAGCGATACCCCCCTGTTATCATTCATTTCATGCGAGCCTTCAAACACCCTACCCTGCAAGACCTCACACTCGAACGCGTGCTCTACGCCCTGAGTGATCCGGTGCGCCTGGAGATCGTCCGGTGCCTGGCCGCCGTGCCGGAAGCCACCTGCGGCGAATTGGATGGCGGACGGCCCAAGTCGAGCATGTCCCACCACTTCCGCGTACTGCGCGACGCCGGCCTGGTGCACAGCCGCAGCGTAGGCACCACCCACATGAATTCGTTGCGCAGCGATGAACTTGAAAGCCGCTTTCCGGGATTACTCGCGTCCATTCTTGCCCAGCAATAAGTCTATTCACTCCAGCAGTGACACCAAGCGAGCGTCGATAGTGCCCTCGCCCATCTCCAGCAGCGCCAGCGTCACCGGCAACTTGAAACGTCGGCGCCCCGCGCTGCCGGGGTTTACATACAGAATGTCACCGCGCCACTCGATCAACGGCTTATGCGAATGCCCGGTAATGACCAGGCGCGTGTGAGGAGTGAGCAACGCCGGGACATCGGCGATGTCATGCACCAGCAACGCCTGGCGGCCGTTGAGCGTAACGTGCAGGTGGTCCGGCACCTGGCGTGCCCATGCCGCATCCTGATCATTGTTGCCGCGCACCACGTGCAGCGGCGCAATGCCGGTCAGTTGCTCGATAATGTCGGCACTGCCAATGTCGCCCGCATGGACGATCTGCTCGCAACCTTGCAGGGCCGCCACGGCTTCGGGCCGAAGAAGGCCGTGGGTATCGGAAATCACGCCGATCTTCATAGGGTTCACTCTCTAGGGTTTGATTCTGGATGCATAGGTATCTGCACAAGTCTTAAAGGCTGACACATAACTCTGAGGCCGCCATACATTCAGCCAGGCCACGATTCTCAAACCTGCTGCCATCGCTGCCAAAATTGTTCCGCCCGACGGCTTAAACGTTTCAGGTTGCGGCGAACCTAACGGGTTCGTCGGCGTCCGAGCTAAGGCACTGTCGCTTAACGCTCGTCGCGAGGTTGTCATTTGAAAGCCGCCATCATCAAAAAGTACCGCCTGGTCATCAAGACCATGGGCTACGTCGGCTGGTCGTTGTTCTGGCTGTTGCTGTGGGACGTGGCCGTCACGGTGGACTTCATGCTGTTTCTCACCACCAAGATCAACCTGCCGCTGATGCCCCTGACCCTGCTCGGCTCGGCTCTGGTGGTGCTGATCAGTTTTCGCAACAGCAGCGCGTACAACCGCTGGTGGGAGGCCCGCACGCTGTGGGGAGCGATGGTCAACAATTCGCGCAGTTTTGCGCGCCAGGTGCTGACCCTGCTGGACGACCCTGGCAGTGAGGTCAACCCGGTCAAATCCACGCTGTTGCGCCGGCATGTGGCGTATGTGAACTGCCTGGCCGCCCACCTCAGGGGCCAACCATGCCCTGACGAAGTGCGCGCGTTCATCCCCGCCGAGGAGTTTGCGCGCAATGGCGCGACCAATAATTTCGCCAACGACCTCCTCACCGGCTCGGCGGCGTTACTGGCGCGCGAATACAAGGCCGGCCACCTGGACAGCATTCGCCTGGCGCGGCTGGAGTCGACCCTGGTAGACCTGTCCAACGCCCAGGGTGGCATGGAGCGCATCGCCAACACGCCGCTGCCCTACCCGTACGTGTATTTCCCGCGCCTGTTTATCACGCTGTTCTGCCTGATCGTACCGGTGGGCCTGGTGGAATCCCTGGGCTGGTTCACCCCGCTGGCCTCCACGGTGGTGGGCTTTATGCTGCTGGCCATCGAACGCATCGGCACCGACCTGCAAAGCCCGTTCCGCTCCAGCGAACATCAGATCCAGATGGAAGCCATCTGCGAAACCATCGAGAAAAACCTGCAATCGATGCGCCGCGACACCCTGGCCGAGACCGTGATCGGCTGAAACCGCCCCCACGTCCTAAAGTGCGTGCCCTCTCGGTCGATAACGAGGGTACGTACGCAAGGACCCTACCCTTCATAACAACCCCTGCGACGCTCAGCACTACCGTTTGCCTTGCCAAAACTATAAATACCCGCGGGTGAAAGTCATGAATATCAAGCAGAAGCTGACCTGGGCGTTCGCGGCTATCGCGTGCGTGCCGGTCATCCTGGTAGCGGTACTGGTAGTGTTGAACCTGCGCGAGGGGGCCCAGGCTAATTTCCTCGACAGCAGCGGGCGTGAAATCCGCCAGATCGACAACGGCATGAAGCAGTTCTTCGACGGCATCAGCCAGAACGTCGAGTACGTGGCCAAGGACCCGCGCGTGGTCGCGGCCAAGGAGCTCAAGAGCTACGCCAGCGCCGACGCCGCGCAGATCCCGCTCACGCCGACCAATAAAGAGCTGCTGGCGATTTTCGATCAGTTCGCCAAAAGCCACCCCACCACCGCCTACCTGTCTCTCGGCCTGGCCGACGGCGGCTACGCCAGCTGGCCCGACGACGCCAAGCTGACCAACTACGACCCGCGCGTGCGCCCTTGGTACAAAGCGGCGATTGCCGCGCCCGGTACCACCGTGCGCACCGGTGCTTATTACTGGGCACCGGACGACGTGGTGCTGATCGGCACCGTGCACACCGTGGCCGACCCCAGCGGCAATGTGCTGGGCGTGATCGGCCTGGATGTGTCGCTCAAGCAACTGACCGAACTGGTCAAGAACATTAAGCTCGGTGACAGCGGTTACCTGATGCTGGTGGAAGGCAACGGCAACGTGTTGGTCGACCCCAGCGATGCCAAGCACAATTTCAAACCCCTCGCCGACCTGGGCCCCAACTACGCCGAACTGGCCAAGCGCGGCGACGGCGTAACCCAGATCGACATCGACGGCGTGGCCTACATGGCCAACGTGGTCAGCTCCAAAGACCTGGGCTGGCGCTTTATCGGCCTGATCAAGCGCGACGAAGTGATGGCCGGCGCCACCCGCCTGACCTGGTTGATCGCCGCCATCGCCGCGGCGCTGGCCGTGGTGTTCGCGATTGTCGGTGCCAGCTTTGCCAGCGTTATCGTGCGGCCGATTCGCGGCGTGGCCGATGGCCTGCAGGAAATCGCCGAGGGCGAAGGTGACCTCACTCGGCAACTCAAGGTCCAGGGCAAAGACGAAACCGCCACCCTGGCCGGCTGGTTCAACCAGTTCCTGGGCATGATCGCGCAACTGGTGCAGCGCATCGGCAGCGCATCCTCCGACCTGCAGAGCGCCGCCGCCGACACCAGCGAAGTGGCCAACAACATGAACCAGGCCGCCGGACGCCAGCGTGAAGCGGTGGAACTGGTGAGCACCGCCTTCAACGAAATGGTGGCCACCGCCAACGAAGTCGCGCGCTCCTGCAGCGCCGCCGCTTCTAGCGCCGACGAAGGCTACCGTGACGTGCACGACGGCCAGCAACATATCGGCGAAGCCACCGGCAGCGTACTGCGGCTCAGCGAAGACTTGCAGAAGTCGACCCAAACCATGCAGCAGTTGGAGCAGGACAGTAAAAACATCAACACCATCCTGGATACCATCCGCTCGATTGCCGAACAGACCAACCTGCTGGCGCTCAACGCCGCCATCGAAGCCGCGCGGGCCGGTGACCAGGGCCGTGGCTTTGCGGTGGTTGCCGATGAAGTGCGCGCCCTCGCCCGCCGCACCGCCGACTCCACCGGCGAGATCGACAGCCTGCTGGGCAACCTTGCCCGCCGCACCCAGGAAGTCACGCAGCAAATGCAGGGCAGCCTGCTGGTGTCCCACACCAGCGTGGAACGCATCCAGCAGGCCCGTGACAGCTTCGACAAGATCCGCAGCTCGGTAGACTCGATCCGCGACCAGAACACCCAGATCGCCACCGCCGCCGAAGAGCAGCACCAGGTCGCCGAGGAGATCAACCGGCACATCGCGCAGATCCATGCCGATGCGCAACTGGTCGAAGGCTTTGCCCACTCGGCGCAGACCGGCTCGGGTCGTCTGACTGATATTTCCGCTCAGCTCAAGGGGTTGGTGGGGCGCTTCAAGTTCTAGCCAAACAACCGAAGGCGATCAATAAAGCCGCTTGTTTCTGACGGAACAAGCGGCTTTTTCATGCGCCCGCACTCACCACGGCCGTTGAAGTCGGCCGCCCGGCAAAAATGTACTAACTAGTTACTTGTCTTGCTAACATTGCGCCTTTGCCCTCTCTCACTCGAGTCCTTTCGATATGAAACGAGCATCGCGCGCCACTGGCGTCTCTAGATTTATCCTGCTGGGCCTGGGTGTGATCATCGCCCTGCTCGGCCTCGCGCTGGCCGTCGGCGGCGCCAAACTGGTCAGTCTCGGCGGTTCCTGGTACTTCCTGGTGGGCGGCGTGGCCATGGCGGTTGCCGGGCTGTTGATTGCCCGTCGAAAACCGGCCGGCGCGTGGCTGTTCGCGGGGTTTCTGCTGGGCACGGCGGTGTGGGCCGTGGCGGACGTTGGCCTGGTGTTCTGGCCGCTGTTCTCGCGGCTGTTCATGTTCGCGGTGATCGGCCTGGTGGTGGCGCTGGTGTACCCGCTGCTGGCGGGCAAGCCCGCCCGCGGCGCGTATGGCGTGGCCGCCGTGCTGGCAGCGGGCGTGGCGATTGCCGCAGGCAACATGTTTGTCGCGCATCCGAGCGTGGCGCCTACCGGTGCAGGCCCGGGCGTTACGCCGGTGGTGGCGGCCGAGGCGCAGAAAGACTGGGCGCACTACGGCAACACCGAAGGCGGCAGCCGCTTTGCCGCCCTGGATCAGATAAACCGCGACAACATCGGCAAGCTCAAAGTGGCCTGGACCTATCGCACCGGTGACGTGGCCATCAGCGACGGCAACGGTGCCGAAGACCAACTCACACCCCTGCAGATCGGCAACAAAGTGTTTATCTGCACGCCGCACAACAACCTGATCGCCCTGGACGCCGACACCGGCAAAGAGCTGTGGAAGAACCAAGTCAACGCCCAGTCGGCGGTATGGCAACGTTGCCGGGGCCTGGCGTATTTCGACGCCGGCGCGCCGATCGTCCAGCCGACCCAGCCCGGCAGCTCGCCGATCATCGCCGCCAGCGTTGCCCCCGGCGCACAGTGTCAGCGTCGGTTGCTGACCAACACCATCGATGCGCGCCTGATTGCGGTGGACGCCGACAGCGGCCAATTCTGCGAAGACTTCGGCACCCATGGCCAGGTGGATCTCAAAGCTGGCCTGGGCAATGTGCCGGACAGTTACTACCAACTGTCCTCCGCCCCGCTGATCGCCGGGACTACCGTGGTGGTCGGCGGCCGCGTCGCCGATAACGTGCAGGCCGATATGCCAGGCGGCGTCATCCGTGGCTTCGATGTGATCAGTGGGCAAATGCGCTGGGCCTTCGACCCGGGCAACCCTGAGGACAAACACGCGCCGGCCGATGGCAACACCTACGTGCGCAGCACGCCCAACAGCTGGGCGCCGATGTCCTACGACCCGCAGATGAATACGGTCTTCCTGCCGATGGGCAGCTCGTCCACCGACATCTACGGGGTGGAGCGCACCCAGCTCGATCACACCTATGGCGCGTCCGTATTGGCGCTGGACGCCTCAACCGGTGCCGAGAAGTGGGTGTACCAGACCGTTCACAATGACCTGTGGGACTTCGACCTGCCGATGCAACCGAGCCTGATCGACTTCACCCCACCGGGCAGCGACACCGCTGTACCGGCAGTGGTGATCGGCACCAAGGCCGGGCAGATCTATGTGCTTGATCGCGCGACCGGCCGGCCGCTGACCGAGGTCAAGGAAGTACCGGTCAAGGCCGCGAATATCCCCAACGAACCCTACTCGCCGACCCAGCCTGAATCGGTGGGCATGCCGCAGATTGGCGCGCAAACCCTGAGCGAGTCGGACATGTGGGGCGCCACCCCGTACGACCAATTGCTGTGCCGCATCGACTTCAAGGGCATGCGCTACGACGGCCTGTACACCGCGCCGGGCACGGACAAATCCTTGAGCTTCCCAGGCTCTCTGGGCGGCATGAACTGGGGCAGCATCTCCACTGACCCGGTGCACGGGTTTATCTTCGTCAACGACATGCGCCTGGGCCTGTGGATCCAGATGATCCCATCGCAGAACAAGGCGCTGGCCGCGTCCGGTGGCGAGGCGTTGAACACCGGCATGGGCGCGGTCCCGCTCAAGGGCACGCCGTATGCGGTGAACAAAAACCGCTTCCTGTCGGTGGCCGGCATCCCATGCCAGGCGCCGCCGTTCGGCACCCTCACCGCCATCGACATGAAGACCCGGAAAGTCGCGTGGCAAGTGCCGGTCGGCACCGTCGAGGACACCGGGCCGTTGGGTGTTCGCATGCACCTGCCGATCAAGATCGGCCTGCCGACCCTTGGCGGAACGCTATCGACCCAGGGCGGCCTGATCTTTATCGCCGGCACCCAGGACTTCTACCTGCGCGCCTTCAACAGCGGCAACGGCGAAGAAATCTGGAAAGCCCGCCTGCCGGTCGGCAGCCAGGGCGGCCCGATGACCTACGTGTCGCCGAAAACCGGCAAGCAATACATCGTGATCACTGCCGGCGGTGCACGCCAGTCCACCGACCGGGGCGACTATGTAATCGCCTACGCCTTGCCGTAACCCCAGCGTGCGCTCCGGCACTGCTTGAACATGTGGGAGGGAACAAGCCCCTCCCACACAGCAGCGCATGTAAGGCCCTAATCAGGCACGGGCAACGCACACTCCTCACCTTGCTGGTACTCACGCGGCGTGCAGCCGAATTCACGGCGAAACACGGTGTGCAGGTACTGCGCCGACTTGAAGCCGCACTGTGTCGCCACGTCGGCAATCGGCCGTTCGTGGTTTGCCAGGCCCTTGGCGGCGGCGGCGAGTTTAAAGCGCAGGATCTCGTCATGCACGCTGCAACCACGCACCTTGCGAAAGTGTGACTCCAGGGATGAACGCGACACGCCGACATAGGCCGCCACCTGCGCGGTCTTGATGCCCTGGCAGGCGTACTGGCGGATAAACAGCAGCGCCTGCATCACGTACGGGTTGCCCAAAGGCTGATGCAGGCTGGAGGCCTGCACGTTGATCGCCTCCGGGGGCACCAGGATCTGCGTGCCACTGGCGGGTTTGCCGTGCAGCATCTGGTGCAACAGCGCGGCGGCGGTGCGGCCCATGGTTTCGGTGCCCTGGATCACGGAACTGAGCGGCACCCGCGTGAGGGTGCGGGTCAGCGGGTCGTTGTCGATGCCGATCAGCGCCACTTGCTCCGGCACCGCGATACCAGCGGTGAGGCAGGCTTGCAGCAATTGCCGGGCGCGGGCGTCGGTGACGGCGATGATGCCGATGGGCTTGGGCAGGCTGTGCAGCCAGGCGATCTGCTGCTCCACCGCGCTGTCCCACAATGGCGCGCTGGTGCCCAGGCCGCGATACACCTCCACGTGCAGACCATCGCGCTGCATCAGGCGACGAAAGGCTTTTTCGCGCTCCTGGGCCCAGCGGTTGGCCTGGGCCTCGGGCAGGCTGAAACAGGCAAACCGGGTCAGCCCGGCCTCGATCAGGTGCTCGTAAGCCAGCTTCATCAACCCATGGTTGTCGGTGGCCACGTAGGGAATGCCCTTGGGATAGGCGCGTGCATCCTCATAAGAACCGCCCACCGCCACCACCGGCACCTTGCTGTGGGCCAACGCTTCGCCGATCAGCGGGTCATCGAAGTCGGCGATGATGCCGTCGCCCTGCCAACGCTCGATGCCTTTGAGCCGACACAGAAAGTCCTCCTCCAGGAACAAGTCCCAGGACGCACGGGTGCTGCTCAGGTAATTGCCGATGCCGGCGATGATGCCACGGTCGTAGATTTTGCTGCCGTTGAACAGCAAGGCGATGCGGTGCACGGGCGGTAGGGTTTTCATTGTTGTTGTCCTGGGGCCAGTCGGCACAGAGTAGCCCTCACCACTCAAAATCGCACCCTGCCTTGGTGATTTTCATAATCGGCGGGCGCGGTGCCGTTGCTAGTATCCAGACACCGCCAAGAACAATAAGGAAAACGCCATGACGTACTTCCCCGGTGTCGAGAAGGTTCGCTTCGAAGGCCCCGACAGCGATGCTCCCCTCGCCTTTCGCCATTACGACGCCAACAAGCTGATCCTCGGCAAACCGATGCGCGAGCACTTGCGCATGGCTGCGTGTTATTGGCACACCTTCGTGTGGCCGGGCGCCGATATGTTCGGGATGGGCACCTTCAAGCGCCCTTGGCAGCGCAGCGGTGAGCCGATGGATGTGGCCATCGGCAAGGCCGAGGCGGCCTTTGAGTTTTTCTCCAAGCTGGGCATCGACTATTACAGTTTTCACGATACCGATGTGGCGCCCGAAGGCAGTTCGCTCAAGGAGTACCGCAACCACTTTGCGCAGATGGTCGACCACCTGGAGCGCCATCAGGAACAGACCGGCATCAAGCTGTTGTGGGGCACCGCCAATTGCTTCAGCAATCCGCGCTTTGCGGCCGGCGCCGCCACCAACCCGGACCCGGAGGTATTTGCCTACGCCGCGGCTCAGGTGTTCAGCGCGATGAACGCTACGCTGCGGCTCAAAGGCGCCAACTATGTGCTGTGGGGCGGTCGCGAAGGGTATGAAACCCTGCTCAACACCGACCTCAAGCGCGAGCGCGAACAGCTCGGGCGCTTTATGCGCATGGTGGTGGAGCACAAGCACAAGATCGGCTTCAAGGGCGACCTGCTGATCGAACCCAAGCCCCAGGAACCGACCAAGCACCAGTACGATTACGACAGCGCCACGGTGTTCGGCTTCCTGCACGAATATGGTTTGGAACATGAGATCAAGGTCAACATCGAAGCCAACCACGCGACCCTGGCCGGGCATAGCTTTCACCACGAAATCGCCACCGCCGTGTCCCTCGGCATCTTCGGCAGTATCGACGCCAACCGCGGCGACCCGCAGAACGGCTGGGACACCGACCAATTCCCCAACAGCGTCGAGGAAATGACCCTGGCCACCTATGAAATCCTCAAGGCTGGCGGCTTCAAGAATGGCGGCTATAACTTTGACTCCAAGGTGCGCCGCCAAAGCCTCGACGAAATCGACCTGTTTCACGGCCACGTCGGCGCCATGGACGTGCTCGCCCTGGCGCTGGAACGCGCGGCGGCCATGGTGCGGAACGACCGGTTGCAACAGTTCAAGGACCAACGCTACGCCGGTTGGCAGCAACCCTTGGGCCAGTCGGTACTGAGCGGCGAGTTCAGCCTGGAATCCCTGGCCGAACATGCGTTTGCCCATGAACTGAACCCCCAGGCCGTGAGCGGTCGGCAGGAGATGCTGGAGGGGGTGGTCAACCGGTTTATTTATCGGTGACATTTGCACGACAAATCCCTGCACGGAGCGTCGAAGGACGCTCTACAGTTTTACCCGCATCACGCTGTGTCTTTCCAACAACAATAAAAGGACGCACCACCATGAAATCATTCAAACGCACCCTGCTCGCCACCGCCCTGGCCCTGTTCGCCCTGCCGGTCATGGCCGATTCCGCCCATCCGAAAATCGGTTTTTCCATCGACGACCTGCGCCTGGAGCGCTGGTCCCGCGATCGCGATTACTTCGTGGCGGCGGCGGAAAAACTCGATGCCAAGGTTTTTGTGCAATCGGCCGATGCCAACGAGCAGAAGCAGATTTCCCAGATCGAAAACCTGATCTCGCGCGGCGTCGATGTGATTGTGATCGTGCCGTTCAACGCCACGGTGCTGACCAACGCGGTCGCCGAAGCGAAGAAGGCCGGAATCAAGGTGGTGTCCTATGACCGCCTGATTCTCAATGCCGACATCGATGCCTACATCTCCTTCGATAACGAAAAAGTCGGCGAGATGCAGGCCAGCGGCGTGCTGCAGGCGGCGCCCAAGGGCAATTATTTCCTGCTCGGCGGCGCGCCTACCGATAACAACGCCAAGGTGCTGCGCGAAGGCCAGATGAAGGTGCTGCAACCGGCCATCGACAAGGGCGATATCAAGGTGGTCGGCCAGCAGTGGGTCAAGGAATGGAACCCTACCGAAGCCCTGAGCATCGTCGAAAACGCCCTGACCCGGAACAACAACAAAATCGATGCCATCGTCGCCTCCAACGACGCCACCGCCGGCGGTGCGATCCAGGCCCTGGCCGCGCAGAAGCTGGCGGGCAAGGTGCCGATCTCCGGCCAGGACGCCGACCTCGCCGCCGTCAAGCGCGTGATCGACGGCACCCAGACCATGACCGTGTACAAGCCGCTCAAGCTGATCGCCACCGAAGCCGCCAAACTTTCGGTGCAACTGGCGCGTAACGAGAAACCCACCTACAGCTCGCAGTACGACAATGGCAGCAAGCAGGTCGACACCATCCTGCTCACCCCGACGCCATTGACCAAGGCCAATATCGACCTGTTGGAAAAGGACGGTTTCTACACCAAAGAGCAGATCGGCGGGCAATGACCGTCATGGCTGCCGACTACCTGCTGCAAATGAACGGCATCGTCAAAACCTTTGGCGGTGTCCACGCGCTGAACGGCATCGACATCACGGTGCGGCCGGGGGAATGCGTCGGCCTGTGCGGCGAGAACGGTGCCGGTAAATCCACCTTGATGAAGGTGCTGTCGGCGGTCTATCCCCACGGCACCTGGGAGGGAGAAATCCTCTGGGACGGGCAGCCGCTCAGGGCGCAGTCCATCAGCGAAACCGAGGCCGCCGGCATCGTGATCATCCACCAGGAGCTGACCCTGGTGCCTGACCTCTCGGTGGCCGAGAACATTTTTATGGGCCACGAACTGATCCTGCCCGGCGGCCGCATGAACTACCCGGCGATGCTGCACCGCGCCGAAGCGCTGATGCGTGAACTCAAGGTGCCGGACATCAACGTGGCGCTGCCGGTGTCGCAGTACGGCGGCGGCTACCAGCAACTGGTGGAGATCGCCAAGGCCCTGAATAAAAAAGCGCGCCTGCTGATTCTCGACGAGCCCTCCTCGGCCCTGACCCGCTCGGAAATCGAGGTGCTGCTGGACATCATCCGCGACCTCAAGGCCAAAGGCGTGGCCTGCGTGTACATCTCCCACAAGCTCGATGAAGTGGCGGCGGTGTGCGATACCATCACGGTGATTCGCGATGGCAAGCACATCGCGACCACGGCCATGGCCGATATGGACATCCCGCGCATCATCACCCAAATGGTCGGTCGCGAGATGAGCAACCTCTACCCCACTGAGCCCCATGACATCGGCGAGGTGATGTTCGAAGCGCGCCATGTCACCTGTTACGACGTGGACAACCCCAAGCGCAAACGCGTCGACGATATTTCCTTTGCGCTCAAGCGCGGCGAAATCCTCGGCATCGCCGGGCTGGTGGGCGCCGGGCGCACGGAACTGGTGTCGGCCCTGTTCGGCGCCTACCCCGGCCGCTGCAGCGCCGAGGTGTGGCTGGACGGCGAGGTGATCGATACGCGCACGCCGCTCAAGTCGATCCGCGCCGGACTGTGCATGGTGCCCGAGGACCGCAAGCGTCAAGGCATCATCCCGGATCTTGGCGTGGGCCAGAACATCACCCTGGCGGTACTCGACACCTATGCGCACCTGACCCGCATCGACGCCGAGGCCGAGCTGGGCAGTATCGACCGGCAGATCACGCGCATGCACCTCAAGACCGCCAGCCCGTTCTTGCCGATCACCAGCCTGTCCGGCGGCAATCAGCAAAAAGCCGTGCTGGCGAAAATGCTGATGGCCAAGCCCAAAGTGCTGATCCTCGACGAGCCCACGCGCGGGGTGGACGTGGGGGCCAAGTATGAAATCTACAAGCTGATGGGCGCCCTGGCCGCCGAAGGCGTGGCAATCATCATGGTCTCCTCGGAACTGGCCGAAGTGCTGGGGGTGTCCGACCGCGTGCTGGTGATCGGCGACGGCCAGTTGCGCGGCGACTTCGTCAACGAGGGGCTCACCCAGGAACAGGTACTCGCCGCCGCGCTCAGCCAAAACAATAATAATCGGAAGACCGCGTAGATGAATCAGGTCAAACAGCTGTTTACCCGCTACAAAATGCTCGCTCTGGTGATTGCCGTGGCGGTGATCTGGCTGTTCTTCAGCTGGCAGACCGAGGGCGGTTTCCTCACCCCGCGCAACTTGTCCAACCTGCTGCGGCAGATGTCCATCACCGGCATCCTGGCCTGCGGCATGGTGCTGGTGATCATCAGCGGCGAAATCGACTTGTCGGTGGGCTCATTGCTGGGGTTGCTGGGAGGGCTGGCGGCGATCCTGGACGTGGTCTACCACATTCCGCTGCTGGCTAATTTGAGCCTGGTGGCGCTGTGCGGCCTGATGATCGGCCTGGCCAACGGTTACATGACGGCGTACCTGCGCATCCCGTCGTTCATTGTCGGCTTGGGCGGCATGCTGGCGTTTCGCGGGGTTCTGCTGGGGATCACCGGCGGCACCACCATCGCGCCAGTGTCGCCATCGCTGGTGTATGTGGGCCAGGGGTATCTGCCGCATTCGGTGGGGATTGGGCTTGGGCTTTTGCTGTTTGCCCTCACACTGTTCTTGACCTGGAAACAACGACGCAACCGCGCGCTGCACGGGCTGGCCGCGCACTCATTGATGCGCGACGTGCTGCGCGTGGTGGTGATCGGCGCAGTGCTGGCCGGTTTCGTCAGCACCCTCAACAGCTACGATGGCATCCCCGTGCCGGTGTTGCTGTTACTGGCGCTGCTCGGCGTATTCAGCTATGTCACCAGCCAGACCGTATTCGGCCGCCGCGTGTATGCGGTGGGCAGCAATATGGAAGCCACGCGGCTGTCGGGCATCGACGTGCAGGCGGTCAAACTGTGGATCTTCGGCATCATGGGCGTCATGTGCGCCCTCGCCGGCCTGGTCAACACCGCACGTTTGGCGGCGGGTTCACCGTCGGCGGGCAATATGGGCGAACTGGACGCCATCGCCGCCTGCTTTATCGGCGGCACATCGATGCGCGGCGGGTCCGGCACGGTGTATGGCGCATTGCTGGGGGCGCTGGTGATTACCAGCCTGGATAACGGCATGTCGATGCTGGACGTGGACAGTTACTGGCAGATGATTGTGAAGGGCAGCATTTTGGTGTTGGCGGTTTGGGTGGATGTGAGTACGCGGGCGGGTCGGCGCTGAACCCGTTCTCACCGGCCCCACATTGACCGCATTCCATTGGAGGCTTGGTGGCGTTTGGTCATGGTTTGTAAAGGGCCAGCAAGCCACATCCCTTTTAATTGCAGGACGTTTCCTAGACAATCCTCGCCGCCTTGTGCCTGTTGGAATCGATGGCTAGTCTGCGGTCCGTCACTGCTCATCAGTGATCGGGTTTAGTCGCCCGGATTCAGAACAGGCGCATGTCTCCCATGAAGCTTTATGGTGGCTGTGCGCAGGGCGCCTTCGGGTGCGCCGGGTTCCTGTTCTGACCGGTCGACTAACCTGCGTACAGCCGCCACCTTCGTTTAGTCGCAAAGCGTGTCGGCTCCTTGATCAGACAGGAACTACACCATGAACAAAGTCGTCCCCGATCCACCCTTCGATCCCGCCAAAGACCGCGCCGCCTTCAACCGCGCCATCGACCATTACCTACCGACCCAAGGCTTTCACTCCATCAACGAAGACCTGAGCTTCGAAGACGCCCTGCTCTACACCGCCAGTTTGCTCGATAGCGCATCGGCGACGGCGTTGGATTGTGGCGAGCAACTGACGAGCCCAGAGCGAGCGAAAATCCTGGCAGTGTGGCACTTGCTTGAAATTGCCAAAACCACGGTAGATCGCTCAATCAACTGCCTGAAACACGGTTAGAAAATGTGAGAGGGGGCTTGCCCCCGATAGCAGTGGGTCAGCTACACAGAAGCTGACTGATCCACCGCCATCGGGGGCAAGCCCCCTCCTACAGTCGGGTTGGTTTACACCTGATGAATCAGGCTGACCGTTGCGCTGCTGTCATTGGCTCAACACCACATCGCGCATCGGCGGGATGTAACCGTAGTCATACGCCTCCTGCACGAACGAACGATCCCCCTTGAGCACAATCCTGACCGTCGGCGCTTCGGTGCCGCCGATGCGGTAGTCGCCGCCGGCGGTGGGCACGCTGTCGATAAACGATGTGACCAGGCCATTGGGCATCACGCAGTGCGAATAGGTCTGGAACGGCTGCGACGGCGGGTTACCCAGTACCAGGCCCGAAGCGTTCATCGGTGTGTAGGGGCCGAACAGATGATCGCCGACAAACCCGTAGACCCCATCCGGGCCCGTTATGCCATCGGCATAGGTGAACTTGTGACTGATGGTAAACAGGTAGTACTTGTTGTCCTGAAACACGTAGTGCGGCCGCTCGGTCTGATCATTCACCCCGACGGCGGTGACCAGGGGCGGCAGGAGTTCCCATTCATCGCCATTGAGGTCCTTGGCCACCGCAAGGCCGATGCAACCCACCTGGTAACGCGCACCGCCCACATGTTCATGCCCTGGCGGCACCAGGCCCAGTTCGTTCGCGCCCACTTCGTGAGTGCCGCGCTCACCTGCTACGTTGCCTTCGAACACCATGTACAGCTTGCCGTCCTTGGGATCGATAAACGGGCTGGGGTCGCGGAAGTTCCAGGTCGCGTTCTGCGCTTCGGTCTGGTAATAGGTGCCATCGGCTTCGAACAGGGCCTTGACCTGAGTGAAACCGCGCAACTCGACACCGCTTTGGGACGTGACCACCTGGCCTCGGACCTTGGCAATCGTCGCGCCCGGAGTGACGCAGGTGTAATACAGGTCGATGTCGCCGTTGTTATTGAGCAGGATCGGTGTACCTGCCCATTCACGCGTGGTCGGCGATACGCCTTCGGCCATCACGCGGCCGCCGAAGATCCAGTCTTTGCCGGTGCGCGAGTACCAGTAGCAGATGCGCGCATGACCATGGCGATCTTCCCAATCGCGCTTGATGTCGTAGCGACCATCGGCATTGATAAATTGCGGATCATGGGGGCGACGGTCGGCCGTCAGGGTGAAGATCACGGACCAGCCGTTAACCGAAACCACCGTGCCGTCCAGCGTGCGCAAGGGCATGGTGTCCCAGATAAACACCGTGTCGCTCATCACCGGGAAGTCGGCAGGCACCAGCGGTTGAGTCGTGGTGGGGTCATTTTCATTCACTTTGAGCGCATCTGCGCGTGTCCAGCGAGTGGGGATAATAGTGGCGTGTTTCATGATGAAGTCCTTTTCATTGACGCTTGGATACGGCCCGTCGTGGCGAGCCAGCGTATTGAGTTGATCCATTGACCTACACACAGTGCCCAGCGGGGCTGAAGCGTCCTTCCTGGACAATCAGTGCTTAAACACTGTGTTTATATACAGTATTCGGCGTTCGCCTGGGCGTCAACCCTTGAGTGAAAATATCCAGAGGTGGGAGGGCTTTGCTCCGATAGCAGCGTGCCAACCAGTAACGAAGACCACGGTGAATCGTTAATTGGATATTTCGGTGCAGTGAAGCCCTGGACTTAAACAGCCAAGCCCAGGTTAGGCGCGAGCTTACTTACGCCTGCCCGATGTCAGCGCTTTGTCGTCGTTGAAGAATTTAAAAACTACCCACACACTTCCACGCTCTAATACCAGAATGTATTTTTCCGATTACTGGCCTTACAAACGTTAGCCTTACTAACGAAAATTCTGAACTCTCGCGCCTAAAGGAATGTAAGAAAAATCCTCGAAAAGTAGGATGCTTCCTTCAATAAAAAATATTCCTAGGAAATTTCGGATTTTTTTAAAAATCTTTGACCGATTTCTGTTTTGGGATTATAGATTAATGGCGCAGCGCACTCCCTGTACTTAAGCAAAGGAGACAACGTATGAGTAATGAAAAAACTGTTACCAAAGTCGATCTGGCGAAAGTATTTAGCCTGAACGGCGAAAATGGAAAAGTAGTATTGGCGGTGGTCAACTAATCTGCATCGCCTATAACAAGAGCGGCATGCTTAAGGAAGGTGCCGCTCTTCCTTACCAGGAGTGCGACATGATCGATTTTACAAACTGGTTATGCGGAGAAAAAATAAACATCATTGATATCGGAGCTCGGATGACGCCAGGGGAAGCACCGATATATCAAAACCTGATCAAAAATAATCTATGTACGATTACTGCAGTAGAGCCAGACACCAGCACGAATGAGCTACTAGTCAAACTATCAAATGCAAAAATTTATAATTTAGCGCTAGGTACAAAAGGGCTTTCTTATCTGAACATCTGCCAACTACCTTCGTGTTCATCGCTCCTAGAGCCAGATACAGAAACACTATCCAAATACTCAGGCATGGAATACTTTTACAACGTCATAGACCGCGTCAGCCTACATGTAGATGAAATGGACGACATTTTCCAGGATGAAATCTTTGATTTCCTCAGCATAGACGTCCAAGGAGCCGAGTTAAATGTCCTGGAAAATGGAAGGAGAAACTTATCCAACCTTCTGGGGATTCATATTGAGGTGTCGTTTATTGAAAAATATAAAGGACAACCCTTATTTCGTGACGTCGATACTTTTTTAGCCGGCAATGATTTTTCCTTCCATTGCTTTACAGGATACGGCACGAGGTCCCCACGGGGAATTGAAATAGATAACTCTCCCATAAATGGAATAAACCAGTGGCTTTGGGCAGACGCTTTCTATTTTCACAATTTATATGATATAGACTTTTGGAAAGAACCTGGAAAACTAATAAAACTCGCCTGTATCTTTCATAACCTGTATAAATCCTACGACTTCTCAGCTCATTGTTTAAAAATTCACGACCATCAATTTGGCTCAAATTATCTCTCGGAATATGCGTCACTTATATCCAATCTCACAAATACATGCATCAAATCAAGCAGTGACGAAAATACATATTTAGCCAAAATAGCGCAAAAAATAAATTACAACTAAAACCTGAACGGAAACTCAGAAAATGAAAGACCCATTTAACTCAGAGCAAGAAAAACCTGAAAATGAATCAATTTTAAAAATAAAAGAATCAATTAAAATTACAGATAGCCTAGTTGCATCAAGAAAAATATTTATAACGGGAGAAATAAACCACAACCTAGCCTACAATACAGCTAGAGAACTTCATGCGTTATCTCATATTAGCGACGATCCAATATTTATTTTTATCAGTTCTCCAGGCGGACACGTTGAGTCAGGGGATATGATCTATGACACTATAAAATTCATAAAACCAAAAGTTTTTACAATAGGATCCGGGTGGGTCGCTAGCGCTGGCGCACTGATATATGTAGCGGCTGATAAGGAAAATAGATACTCCCTACCCAACACTCGCTTTCTTCTCCATCAACCATCTGGTGGCTTTCACGGTAGAGCAGAAGATTTCGGCGCCTACTCAAAAGAAATTAGCTTTATGAAAGAGCGACTAAACAAAATATTCTCAGACGCCACTGGGCAACCCATAGAAATAATCAGACAAAATACAGAGCGCGACTTTTGGTTAAGCGCCGAAGAGTCAGTAAAATATGGACTGGTCCACAAAATAGTGACCTCTGAACATGAAATATTCTAAAACTTGCCGGCTTAAACAAAAATCTCATTTCTCATCCTTCGGCGAAAACTCAAAGAATGCGATAATTTTAGAACAGAAAAAATCTTATACGATAAAAACCATAGACAACTTAGGCTATGACGAAAACCTAAATAAATGCAGTGATTTTCTGAACCCCCTTTCTGGTCCGTTCAGCTTGAAAGGAGCAAAATTTGGTGAAACCATTGCGCTAAATATAGAAGGCATTATACATACTCGTGATATTGGACTTTCATCTTGTGGACTTCTACCTACCCATTTAGATGAAACACTAAAAAAAGATGTTCTCGGTGAGCCAGTCATTTTTTGGAAAATTGAAGATGAATTTTGCTATCCCATTAAAGGCAGCCAAATTGATCGCTCAATCGCTTTGAGAAAGTCTCTAATGATCGGTTGTTTAAGAAGTGCTGAAAATCTTGGTGAAGCCTCCTTAAGCTCGTTGGATGCGGACCAATATGGCGGCAACTTTGATTGCAAGCTTTTTAAACAGGACGCATTAATTTTTCTACCCATTAGAAATGACAATGCTGAGTTTTATATAGGAGACGTTCATTATTGCCAATCCGATGGCGAAGTCGGCGGAACGGGCATAGAAGTTACAGCTGAAATAACATTTTCAGCAGAGGTCTGCAGTGCCCCCATACACAAGGGCCTACACGTCACTGTAGATAACCTCGTGTATTTTATGGGCGTCGGATCGACCATAAACGACGGGATAGCCAAGGCTTTTTCACAAGGTTACGAAGCATTAACTCACAAAGGAATTAATGACAACCTAACTAGACTACTACTGGCCCATGGAAGCACATTACAGCTTATAAAAATCGGATATCCAAATATTGTAGCGATAGGTATAGAGTTAAAATACTTTTCATAGGCATTGGGGAGCAATCCATGAACGCCATCACAACTCCAAATATAAATATCGCCAAAGAACTATTTTTAAACATCTCAGAACGTTTGTGGAAAAGCTTTGACTATTTACTAAAGAAAAACAGTCTAAACGATACGCCTTTTGCGGCATTAATAAATCAATTTCGAGACTCAAAAAAAGCACCTCCATTTTTCTTTGCCGCTCACCATATTATTTTAAATCATTGTACAAACAGAAATCCCATCTACAACTCTGCAGCATCTGAATTACTTAAAATTAATGCTCACACCAATTACAAAAAACTGTCCATAAACCCATTCTTGAAATCAACTAGCTCTCAAGAGTCAATCTGCCTTAACGCGATATTTTCCGACATTAGACATACTTATGGAAATGATGACTTCTTGCCTATTGCGTTTGACAGTCCCGAGCAGTCCTATCCTACAAAGCTCATGATTGAGTCAGCCATCGACATCATAAAAACCGCCGCACCCTCACTTTATGATGAAATTGAATTTATCATTGAGGAAATAAGAATATTCAGCTCTGGAAACATTAGAGCCGGGTCAAACTTTAATACACTAGGCCTCATCTACATCAGCCAGCAAGAAGAAACAGATGATGTGTCGAGGTATATTGAACATGTCACTCACGAATCAGCTCATAACTTATTGTACGCACACTGGACAATCGATCCAATTTTCAACAATCATTCAGAACAGCTCTATTACACCCCTTTCAGGAATGACAAACGGCCTTTTAAGCGCAATATTTCACGCTATGTTTGTCCTCGCGAGAACGGTATACATCTTTGATCAAATTCATCGTAGCTCACCGCACAGCCTAAACTTCAAAAACATTAAAACAAACTATAATGAACGTGGAAACCCCGCTTCATTCAGAACTAAATTCTTACAGACCGCCAGCATTATTTCGAAAAATGCAAAACTCACGATCTACGGCCAAGAAATTTATAATGGCTGCCTGCAAATGGTTGAAGATTGTGAGTTAGAAATATGAGAAAACCAATCGATACCTAACTGTTGGTAGTTATATTTTAACCCGCGAAACCAGAGTTTTTAGGCTTCCTTTTACTTTTATATAAATAGTTCCTCTCCACCCTTTCCAAGTGAATGACCGTTTTCTTGTATTGGCGATGTGGGAGGCCCCTCCCACATTGGTTCTGCAAAACTCTTCCAACCGTTATTTGGAAACCGGCATCGCAAACTCCGCGCCCTGTTCGATGCTCTCCGACCAGCGCTGCATGATCGACTTCTGCTTGGTGTAAAAGCGCACGCCCTCAGTGCCGTAAGCATGCATGTCGCCGAACAGGCTCTTCTTCCAGCCACCGAAGCCGTGCCAGGCCATCGGCACTGGGATCGGTACGTTGATGCCGACCATGCCCACTTCGATGCGTCGCGCAAATTCGCGAGCGATGTGGCCGTCGCGGGTGAAGCAGCTGACGCCGTTGCCGAACTCGTGGTCGTTGATCAGCTTTACCGCTTCGGCGAAGTCATTCACGCGCACGCAGGCCAGTACCGGGCCGAAGATTTCTTCGCGGTAGATGCTCATCTCTTTGGTCACGTGATCGAACAGTGTCGCGCCGAGCCAGAAGCCGTTTTCCAGGCCCGGTTCGCTGGGCACGTAGTCACGCCCGTCCAGCAGCAACTGTGCGCCGGCCTGCACGCCTTGTTCGATGTAGCCGCTGATGCGTTCCAGGGCGGCGCGAGAGACGATGGGGCCCATCTCGGCTTTAAGGTCGCGGCCATCAGTGATGCGCAGGTGCTTGGCGCGTTCGGTCAGGGCGGCGATGACTTTGTCACCCACATCGCCCACCAGCACCGCCACGGAAATCGCCATGCAGCGTTCGCCGGCGCTGCCATAGGCGGCGCCCATTAAGGCGTCGACGGTTTTTTCGATGTCGGCGTCGGGCATTACCACCATGTGGTTTTTCGCACCGCCCAGGCCCTGCACGCGCTTGCCGTGGCGCGCGCCGGTTTCGTAGATGTACTGCGCAATCGGCGTGGAGCCGACGAAGCTCACGGCCTTGACGTCGGGGTGTTCGATCAGCGCGTCCACCGCTTCCTTGTCGCCCTGTACCACGTTGAACACACCCTTGGGCAGGCCGGCTTCACGCAGCAGCTCGGCCATGAACAACGACGCACTCGGGTCGGTCGGGCTGGGTTTGAGGATGAAGGTGTTGCCCGCCGCGATGGCGATGGGGTACATCCACATCGGCACCATCACCGGGAAGTTGAACGGCGTGACGCCGGCCACAACGCCCAGGGGTTGGCGCATGGTCCAGTTGTCCATGCCCCGGGAAACCTGGTCGGAATGCTCGCCTTTGAGCAGGTTGGGAATGCCGCAGGCGAATTCGAGGATATCGATGCCACGGTCGACCTCGCCCTGGGCGTCGGTGAACACCTTGCCGTGTTCGGCGACGATGATGCGCGCCAGGTCGTCTTTGCGTTCACGCAGCAGGTGCAGGTACTGGAACAGCACGCGGGCGCGGCGGATCGGCGGGGTGTCGGCCCAGCCGGCGAAAGCGGCCTGGGCGGCGGCGACGGCTTCGGACACAGTCTGTTGGCTGGCCAGCGCAACGCGAGCGGTTTTCTCGCCGGTGGCCGGGTTGTAGACATCCTGATAGCGATCATCGCGGGAAACGCGCTGGTCGTTAATGTAGTGCTCGATGGTGCTGGTCATGGCAGTCGATCCCGGTGGGTAGCGTTGGGACACACCTTAGGCTTTCGCTTTGTTTCGAACCAGAGCAGAATCCAGAACTTATTGTCCTTACAGATGAACAATCCAGGCATGGAAAAATCCGAGATCGAAGGCTTGTGGACCCACATACACTGGCTCTCCGTGCTGGAAGAACACGGCACCTACACCGCCGCCGCCGCGCGTCTGGGGGTGAGTAAGTCCGCCGTCAGCCAGCGGATTTCCGACCTGGAAAAAGCCACCGGCACCCGCCTGGTGACGCGCACCACCCGCAGCGTGCGGCTGACCGAGGCCGGGCGATCATTGACCCGCGACGTGCGCAGTGCCTATGAGCAGATCGCTCGCAGCTTTTCGTCGGTGCGCGACGCCGCCGGGGAAATCCGCGGCCTGGTGCGCCTCACCGCGCCGGTGGCGTTTGCCCGCCAGCAATTGGTGCCGCACCTGTCGGGGTTCCTGCAGCAATACCCGCAGGTGCGAATCCAACTGGACGTGTCCGATGCCCTCAGTTCACTCGCCGCCGAGGGCTATGACCTGGCGGTACGTCATGGTTTTCAGGTGCCGGAAACCCATGTGGCCTGGAAACTGTGCGACACCGGATCGGTGCTGGTCGCCACCCAGGATTACCTGCAACGCCACGGCGAACCGCGCGAGCCCGGCGAGCTGTCGGCGCACAACTGCCTGTTCTACCCGCGCGGCAGCGACCAACCGGCCTGGACCTTCGAACGCAACCACAAAAACGTCGAACGCATCACCGTGCCCATCGCCGGCAGCTTCGCCACCAACAATAGCGAAGCCTTGCGCGATGCGGCCCTGCACCACCTGGGCATCGCCCTGCTCCCCGATTTCAGCGCCCACGCCGCGCTGGCCAGCGGCAAACTGGTACAGGTGCTTAAAGGCTGGACGCTCAAGGGCGCGTTTGCCGATGAGATCTATTTGATCCGCCCGTACTCACCCCATGTGCCCAAGTCGGTAAGTGCGTTGGTGGGGTACCTGAAAGACACGTTATCCGGCGGGTTTGTCTTCAAAGACTGACATCTACCCATTGCCAGCCGGAACTAAAAGTCCATAATGGACAAATTAGTTTGCGCCGGAGACATCCATGCTCACCCCTCCTTTTGTGATCGACCAGACCCAGGCCCGCCAACACCTGGACCGCCTCGACGTACCGCAGATCCTGCGGGCGCTGTTCCGCGACCTGGCCGCCGGGCACGCGGTGCAGCCGGCGCAACAGCTCGTAGCATTCCCCCACGGCGCCGGTGACTTCATTAACTACCTCGGTGTGCTGGCCAATGAGGGGGTGTATGGGGTCAAGACTTCGCCCTACATCGTGCGCGAACAAGGGCCACTGGTGACGGCGTGGACGCTGCTGATGTCGATGCACACCGGCCAGCCGTTGCTGCTGTGCGACGCCGCCGAACTGACCACCGCACGCACGGCCGCCACCACGGCGCTGGCGGTGGACGCACTGGCCGCTCCGCAGGCCCAACGCTTGGCGATTATCGGCAGCGGCAAAGTAGCCCAGGCCCATGTGCAGTATGTGAAGAACCTGCGGGACTGGCAGAGCATTCGTGTGTTTTCGCCGAGCGCGGTCACGGCCAATCACGACACCCTCCACTGCCTTGACCCGCGCCTGAGCGTCGCCGCCAGCTGCGAGGCGGCGGTGGACGACGCCGACGTGATCCTGCTGTGCACTTCCTCGGCAGGCCCCGTACTCGACCCGGCGCGCCTGAGTAAGCCGGCGCTGATCACCTCCATCAGCACCAACGCACCGCGCGCCCATGAAGTGCCGCCCCACAGCCTCACGAACATGCAGGTGTTCTGCGACTATCGCCAGACCACCCCCGCCGCGGCCGGTGAAATGTTGATCGCCGCCGAACAGCACGGCTGGCACCCCCGCATGGTGCTCGGCGACCTGCCCGAGCTGCTCAGCGACCTGGCGCCACGCCCGACCTATGATCGCCACGTCTTCTTCCGCTCCATCGGCCTGGGCCTGGAAGACATTGCCCTGGCCAATGCCCTCTGGAGACAGCTATGAACCACGCGGACTACATCATCATCGGCGGCGGCATTGCCGGAGCGTCCACGGGGTTCTGGCTGTCGCCGCACGGCAAGGTGATCGTGCTGGAACGTGAAAGCCACCCGGCCTATCACTCCACCGGGCGTTCGGCGGCGCTCTATACCGCCGCCTACGGCACCCCGCAGGTGCGCGCGCTGACCCTGGCCAGCCGCGACTTTTTCGACCACCCGCCCGCCGGTTTCTGTGAACACCCGTTGCTCACGCCACGGGGCGAAATGACCGTGGACTTCACCGGCGACACGGCCGAATTGAACGCGCAATACCTCAGCGCCAAGGCCACCGTGCCCCAGGTCGTGCAACTGAGCGTCGATGAAGCCTGTGAGATGTTACCGATCCTGCGGCGGGAAAAAGTCCACGGCGCACTCTACGACCCGACCGCCAGCGACATCGACACCGACGCCCTGCACCAAGGCTATCTGCGCGGTATCCGGCGCAACGGCGGCGACGTGCGCACCGACAGCGAGGTGCTAGGCTTGAGTCGCGACAGTGCCGGGCTCTGGCAGGTCAGCACCCAGGACGCCACCTTCACCGCGCCAATCATCATCAACGCCGCTGGCGCCTGGGCCGACCATATCGGCGGACTGGCCGGCGCCGCGTCTATCGGCCTGCAACCCAAGCGCCGCTCGGCATTTATCTTCGCCGGCCCCGAAGGCGTGGACAGCCATGCCTGGCCGATGCTCGTAGCGCTGGACGAAGCCTTTTACATGAAACCCGACGCCGGTATGTTCCTCGGCTCGCCAGCCAATGCCGACCCGGTGCAGGCTCAAGATGTGCAGCCTGAAGAGTTGGATATCGCCATGGGCATCTACCAGATCGAAGAAGCCACCACCTTGAGCATCCGCCGCCCCAACCGCACCTGGGCCGGGCTGCGCAGTTTTGTGCACGATGGCGATCTGCTCAGCGGCTTCGATCCCCAGGTGCCGGGGCTGTTCTGGGTCGCGGCACAAGGCGGTTACGGCATTCAGACCTCACCGGCGATGGGCCAGGCCAGCGCGGCACTGGTGCGCGGAGCACCGCTGCCGCAGGCACTGACCAGCTTCGGGCTGGACGCTGGTATGCTCTCCCCCGCCCGCCTGGAGCCCCATTGATGAATACCGCCGAACACGACAAGGCCCTGCAGAATTTCCGCGCGATTGCCGATGCCATCGCCACGTTGTTTTTCCCACATGCCGAAGTGGTGCTGCATGACTTGCGCACGCAGACCGTCGATTACATCGCCAACAACCTGTCCAAGCGCGCCATCGGCGATGATTCGGCGCTGGAGGACCTGCTCAGCGATGACGTCAGCGAAGTAAATATCGGCCCGTACGAAAAGCTCAACTGGGACGGTCAGAAAATCCGCAGCCTGAGTACCGTGCTGCGTGACACCCAGGATCGTCCGCTGGCGGTGCTGTGCATCAACCTGAACATCTCGCTGTTCGAAAACGCCAAGGCCGCGCTGGACCTGTTCCTGTCGCCGAGCAAACTGATTCCACAGCCGGATGCGCTGTTTCGCGATGACTGGCAGGAGCGTATCAACACCTTCCTCCACGCCTGGATGCGCGAACGCCAACTGAGCCTGAACCTGCTGACCCGTGACCACAAACGCGAACTGGTACTGGCGCTGCATGCCGAAGGCGCGTTCAAGGGCAAGAGTGCCTCGAACTACGTGGCCAATGTGCTGGGCATGGGGCGGGCGACGGTCTACAAGCACTTGAAGGAACTCAAGGGCTGATCGAATGGGGTCACGGGCCTGATTGCAGTAGTGACTGACATTTATCGGGGGCAAGCCCCTCCCACACTTGGAGCAACGGGCATCAGCCATACCCCGTGGAAGGTGGCTTACCTGTGGGAGGGGGCTTGCCCCCGATGGCGCCCTTTCAGTCGCCGTAAATATCCGACTTGAAGTACCGCTGTGAGATTTTCTGATACTCCCCACTGGCGCGAATGCCGTCGATGGCGCTGTTGAGTTCGCTGACCAACGCGCTATTGCCCTTGCGCACCGCGATTCCCGCGCCTTCGCCCACGTATTTCGGGTCTTTGAGTTCCGGACCGACGAAGGCGTAGCCCTTGCCGCGTGGCATCTGCAGGAAATCGTTCAACGGGATGGTGTCGGCAAAGATCGCATCCAGGCGCCCGGCCGCCAGGTCCATGTAGATTTCTTCGTTATTGCCGTAGCGCTTGACGTTGATGCCCTTGGGCTCGAACACCTCGGTGGCGTAACGGTCGGTGGTGGTGGCGCGCTGTACGCCGACGGTCTTGCCCTTGAGGCTGGCGTACTGGTCATCCACCACCGCGCCTTCCTTCATCACCAGACGCGAGGAGGTGAAATAGTATTTGTGGGTGAAGTCCACCGACCTCTTGCGGTCTTCATTGATGGTCATGGACGACAGGGCCATGTCGATTTTCTTCACTTTGAGGGAAGGAATCAGGCCATCGAACTCACCTTCGACCCACACACACTTGACCTTCATCTGCGCGCACAACGCATTGCCGATGTCGTAGTCGAAGCCGACGATCTTGCCCTCTTCGGTCTTGGAGGCGAACGGCGGATAAGCCGCCTCGATGCCGATGCGCAGGGTTTTCTCAGCGGCCAGCAAATGGTTGGCGGCAAGCATGCTCAAGGCCAGGGCGGGGATCAGCAAGCGTTTCTTCATGGGGGTGTCTCGCAGGTTGTTGTTGGTTTGGCAAGAGTGAAGAAAAATGCAACGCAGTTTTTTGTACTTATAAATCCATACTGGACTTTTATGTATATCACGTCAATTACACACCGCTGCGACGTTTCCCCATGCACTATTTTGAACGTTCGCATGCCCCGCTCCCTCAATACTGAAGGACGACCTGGAGGCAAGCGCCATGGCAGCAAACAAGCGTGAAGCGTCGCAACCATCCGATTTGGATGCGCAATTGGCTAGAAACACCGAATTGTTCTTCGAAGCCGACCGCCTGGAACAGGCGGCCTACGACATCATCGGCACCAGCCTGGCGGATGCCGCCGCGTGGCTGCGCTTTACCGAAGCCAAGCAGGTCGCCGACGCCAAGCGCACCGAGGCGTATCAGGACTTGATGCGCATCCGGCGCGCCATGGAGCAGGAGCGTTCGCCGGCGCCAAAATCCGCAGAGCAAAAAAAACCCGCCGGCGCATGACTGCGTCGTCGGGCAAACGAAGCGACCAGCTTCAGTAACGCGGTTTGACGGCCTTCCAATCCGGTTGATAACGCTGCATCTGTTTCACATCGTCGCGCTGACGAATACCGCAGCTCAGATATTGATCATGCAGCTTGCCCAATTGGTCATGGTCCAGTTCCAGGCCCAGCCCCGGAGCGCGGGTGATCTGCACACAACCATCGACAATCGGCACTTTGCCGCCCTTGATCACCTCTTCGTCCGGCGCCTGCCAGGGGTAATGGGTGTCGCACGCGTAGTCCAGATTGGGCACCGCGGCCGCCACATGGGCCATGGCCATCAGGCTGATGCCCAGGTGCGAGTTGGAATGCATCGACACGCCCAGGCCGAAGGTCTGGCACATCTTCGAAAGCACCTGAGTGTCACGCAGGCCGCCCCAATAGTGGTGGTCGGCGAGCACAATCTGCACGCTGTTCAGCGCCACGCTGCGGCGGAACTCATCGAAGTCGGTGACCACCATGTTGGTCGCCAGCGCTAACCCGGTGCGTTTGTGCAGGTCGGCCATACCGTCGAGGCCGGGGGTCGGATCTTCGTAATACTGCAGGTCGTCGCCCAGTAACTCGGCCATGCGTATTGCCGTGTCGAGGGACCAGTTGCCGTTCGGATCGATGCGCAGCGGCACGCCCGGGAAGGCTTTTTTCAGCGCCTTGATACACGCCACTTCATGCTCGGGGTCCAGCGCCCCGGCCTTGAGTTTGATGCTCTTGAAACCATAGGTGTCGATCATGCGCCGCGCCTGCGCGACGATCTGCTGCTCATTGAGCGCCTCGCCCCAGGGGTCGGGTGCGTAGGGTGCACCAACGTGCTCGGCATATTTGAAAAACAGGTAGGCACTGAACGGGATGCGCTCGCGGATCGCCCCGCCCAGCAGGTCCACCAACGGCACGTTCAAGGCGTGGGCCTGGAGGTCGAGCAAGGCCACCTCGAACGCCGAATACGCATTGCTGACTGCTTTGCTGGCATGGGAGCCCGGCGCCAATTCCGCTCCGGGCAGACTCGCCGGCGTATGGGCCGCGACGGTAGCCTGGACGATAGCGCGCAAGCCGTTGAGATTGAACGGGTCGAGGCCGATCAGCTGCGGCTGCATCCGTTGCTGGATCGCCAGTGCCGGCGCATCGCCGTAACTTTCGCCAAGGCCGATGTAGCCGGTGTCACTCTCCACCTCGATGATCGAGCGCAGTGCGAACGGTTCATGGATACCGCTGGCGTTGAGCAACGGCGGGTCGCGAAAAGCAATCGGGGTGACGGTAACGCGGACAATTTTCAAGAGACGGCTCCCTGCAGGCCTGAGCGCATGGCGTGATGATCGGTGGAAGGTTCGGCAACGGCAGGCTTGGCGCTCACCGCGTTAACAGGCGCACCGGAACGCGGCGCGGTGCGTGCAAAAAACACCAGCACCGCCGCCACCAGCGAAGTCGCGGCCAGGCCATACAAGCCGCCCTCGATGGAGCCGGTGGTCTGCTCGAGCAATCCGAACGTGGTGGGCGCGACGAAGCCACCGAGGTTGCCCACCGAATTGATCAAGGCAATCACCGCCGCCGCGATCCGTGCGTCCAGGTAACCCTGGGGGATCGGCCAGAACAGCGCCGAGGCGGCTTTAAAACCAATCGCGGCAAAACAGATGGCGACAAAGGCAAACACCGGCCCGCCGATGGTGGACATGAACATGCCGACCGCCGCGATCACCAGCATCAGCGCAACCCAGGCCTGCTGGTGCTTCCACTTGCTGGCCAGGGAGGCGAAACCGTACATGGCGACGATGGAAATCAACCACGGAATCGAATTGAACAAGCCCACCTGGAAGTCCCCCAGGTCGCCCATTTTTTTGATCATGCTCGGCAGCCAGAACGTGGCACCGTAGATGGTCAGGGCGATCGAGAAGTAGATGAAACAAAACAGCGCGATCTGTTTGTCGGCCAGCAGCTTGAACAGGGATGGACGACTGATCTGGGCGGCTTCACGGGCCTGCTGCTCATGGTCGATGGCGCTGACCAATGCATGCTTTTCCTGCGCGCTGAGCCAGCTCGCCTCGCGGGGATGGGACTGCAGCCAACACCACACGAACCCGCAGAGCACGATGGAGGCAAACCCTTCGATCAGGAACATCCATTGCCAGCCGTGCAGGCTCAGGCCGCTCACGCCCAGCAGCGCGCCCGACACCGGCCCGGAAATCACCGAGGCGATGGCCGAGCCGCTCAAAAAAATCGCCATGGCCTTGCCACGCTCGGCGGCCGGCAGCCACTGGGTGAAGTAATAAATGATGCCGGGAAAAAACCCCGCTTCGGCGGCGCCGAGAACAAAGCGCAGCACGTAGAAACTGGTTTCGCCTTGTACAAAGGCCATGGCCATCGCGGCCGCGCCCCAGGTGAACATGATGCGCGTCAGCCAGGCCCGTGCGCCGTAGCGTTGCAGTAACAGGTTGGAGGGCACTTCGAAAATCGCGTATCCGATAAAAAACAGCCCGGCGCCCAGGCCGTAGGCCGCCGCGCCAATGCCCAGGTCGGTTTCCATGTGGCTGCGCACAAAACCGATATTGACCCGGTCGATATAGTTAACGATGAACATCACCACGAACAGCGGCAGCACGTGACGTTTGACCTTGGCGGCCGCACGCGCGAGCACGGTGGGGTCCGGCGGGTTGTGGAAGGTATCCAAGGGCGACTCCCGATCATTATTTTTGTAGGGACGCCTCGATCATGGACGCCTGGCATTGATCCCGTCTAATCTAACTTGGCATTCGATTGATACCAGGATTAGATCAATGTTTGAGCTGACCCAGCTGCGCTGCTTTACCACCGTGGCCACCGAGCTGAATTTTCGCCGTGCCGCCGAGCGGCTGAACATGACCCAGCCGCCCCTCAGCCGACAGATCCAGTTGCTCGAACATCACCTGGGCGTGGAACTGTTTGCGCGCACTACCCGCAGCGTCGCACTCACCGCCGCCGGCCGGGCGTTTTTTATCGAAGCGCAGAACCTGCTCGAACGCGCCCAGCAGGCGGCCATCACCGCGCGCCGCTTCGCCGAGGGCGATATCGGCACGGTCAATATCAGCTTCGTCGGCAGCGCGGTGTATGAGTTTCTGCCCAAGGTCATTGCCGAAGCGCGGCTCAAGCAGCCTCAGGTCAAGATCGACCTGTCGGAGATGAACACCTACCAGCAATACGAAGCCCTGCGCGCGCGGCGCATCGACCTGGGCATCGTGCGCGCGCCGTTGCTGGAACCGGGCTATGCCACCGAATGCCTGGTGCGCGAGCCCTTTGTGCTGGCGGTGCCGAGTGCGCACCGCCTGGCCGATGCCGAGGCGGTCAGCGTGCAGGACCTGGACGCGCAACCCTTCCTGATGTACGCCCATGCCGCGTACCCGCCGTTCAACGAGCTGCTTACCGGTCTGCTGCGCTCGGCGCGCGTGGCGCCGGACTACGTGCAGTGGCTGGGCTCGTCCCTGACCATTCTGGCGCTGGTCAACGCCGGCATGGGCCTGGCCCTGGTGCCGCGCTGCGCCAGCAGCGTGGTGTTCAAAAACGTGGTGTTCCGCGACATTGACCTGGGCGAAGGAGCGCAGAGCGAACTGCACCTGATCTGGCGTGAAGGCAACGACAACCCAGCCTTCGCCATGCTGCTGGAGGGTATTCGCAACGCCGTGCGGGACGGCTGGGCTTGAGCGCGGCCCGCCTGAACGATCAGGGTGACCGCCGCGCAGTCATCCGATTCTCTCGAATACTTGCCTGATCCTCCGAACTTGCAGGTAATCGCATAGATAGCCCTTGCGCAGTCGACTAGAGTTCGACGATGGGCGACCTATCGCCCTCCCTATAAGAAAACAGTATCCCTAACCGAAGATCAGCAGGTGAGCCAGTCATGGAGCTACGAATCAACCAGAAGACCTATCAGGTCGATGCCGACGCCGACACGCCGTTGCTGTGGGTGATCCGCGATGACTTGGGGCTGACCGGCACCAAGTACGGCTGCGGACTGGCTCAATGCGGCGCCTGCTCGGTGCTGGTTGACGGCAACGTGGTGCGTTCGTGCGTGACGCCGGTGGCCGGTGTGGTGGGCCGTGAGGTCACCACGATCGAAGCGATCGAAGCCGATGAAATCGGCAAACGCGTGGTCAGCGCCTGGGTCGAGCATCAGGTGGCGCAGTGCGGTTACTGCCAGTCCGGGCAGGTGATGGCGGCCACTGCGCTGCTCAAGCACACCCCGGCGCCGACGGTGGAGCAGATCGACGCGGCGATGGTCAACCTGTGCCGTTGCGGCACCTACAACGCCATTCATGCCGCCGTGCAGGACCTGGCGACCGGGAAGGAGCACGCTTGATGAACAAGCCTGAACTGATTCCCGGCCTGCCCCTGGGCGAACCGATCAACCTGTCCCGCCGGCGTTTTCTGGCCAGCACCGCCGTGGGCGCGCTGGTCATCGGCTTCGGCCTGCCGCTGGGCGCGTCCAGGGTACAGGCCGCTACCGGTGCGACCGCCGAACGCGGCACCCAGGTGCCGGCATTCCTGGAAATTCGTCCCGACGGCAGCGTGCGCCTGCTCAGCCCCTTCATGGAAGGCGGCCAAGGCACGCACACCGCCATGGCGCAGATCGTCGGCGAGGAGCTGGACGCCGACCCCGCCACTTTCATCGTTGAAGCGGCGCCACCCGGCGACGCCTATGTGGTGATGGAAAACGGCATGCGCATCACCGGCGGCAGTATGTCGGTGCGCATGAGCTACCCGACCATGCGCCGCCTCGGCGCCCTTGCCCGCGCCATGCTGCTGCAGGCCGGCGCGCAACAGCTCGGCGTGCCGGTGGCGCAGTTGACCACCCAACCGGGCCGTGTGGTGCATGCCGCGTCCGGCCGCTCGTTGGGGTACGGCGAGCTGGCCAGCCGCGCTCTGGACATGCCGGTGCCCGATCCGGCCAGCGTCACCCTGCGCGACCCGAGCCAGTTCCGCTGGATCGGCAAACCGGTCAAGCGCGTCGACGCCTACGACAAGTCCACCGGCAAGGCCCTGTACAGCATCGACCTGAAAGTCGACGGCATGCTCCATGCCGCCGTGCAGCATGCGCCGCGCCTGGGTATGACCGTCGGCAGCCTGCGCAACCAGGCTCAGGTCGAGACCATGAAGGGCGTGCATTCCGTGCATCAATTGCCCGGCGCGGTGGCGGTGGTGGCCGAGCGCTGGTGGCATGCCAAACGCGCGGTGGAAGCGATCCAGGTGGACTGGCAGGAACCGACCGCCGATTCCACCGTGCGGGCGATGCCGGCGGATTTTTCCAGCGACGCTTACCGTGATTTCCTCGCGGCCCAGCAAGGCCCGGCCCGTGACGATGAAAACGAAGGCGATGTGGCCGGTGCGCTGTCGAGCGCCAAAACCAAGGTCGAAGCGACGTACCACAACCAATACGTCAACCACGCGCAACTGGAGCCGCCATCGGCACTGGCGCGCTTCAACCCGGACGGTTCGCTGGACATCTGGCTGCCCAACCAGGCGCCGGACATGTTCCGCGCCGACATCGCCAAACGCACCGGCCTGGCGCCCGAGCGCATCAACCTGCATTCACCGCTGTTGGGCGGTTTTTTCGGTCGGCACTTCCTGTACGACTCAGCCAGCCCTTACCCGCAGGCCATTGCCCTGGCCAAGGCGGTGGGTCGCCCGATCAAGCTGATCTGGAGTCGTGAAGAAGAATTCCTGCGCGATGTCTTGCGCCCGGTGGCGGTGGTCAAGTTCCGCGCCGCGCTGGACGCCGACGGCCTGCCCGTGGCCATCGAAGCGGTGAGCGCCACCGAAGGCCCCACCGAAGCCATCGCCGGCAAACAGGGCGACAAACTCGACCCCACCGCCCTTGAAGGGCTGTCGGGCAAGAGCTACGCGATCCCCAACAAGCGCATCGCACAGATCTACGTCAAAGGCCCGGCCATGCTTGGCTACTGGCGGTCGGTGGGCAATTCGCTCAACGACTTTTTCTATGAAGCGTTCCTTGATGAGCTGGCCGACAAAGGCGGTCGCGACCCGTACGACCTGCGCCTGCACCTGCTGCGCGACAACCCGCGGCTGACCACGCTGCTCAAGGCGGCGGCTGAGTTGTCCGGCGGCTGGAAGCGCGGCCCTTATACCGCCGAAGACGGCACCCGCCGCGCGCGGGGCGTGGCCATGGCCTCGCCGTTTGGCTCGCATGCGGCAGTGATCGCCGAGGTGTCGATCGATAAAGGCCAGGTCAAGGTGCATCACATCTGGGAAGCCATTGACCCCGGCAGCATCGTCAATCCGGCCATCGTAGAGGCGCAGGTCAACGGCGCCGTGGCCCTGGGCCTGTCGCAAACCTTGCTGGAAGAAGCGGTGTACGTGGACGGCAAGCCACGGGCGCGCAACTACGACCTTTACCCGATCCTGCCACCTTCGCGGATGGCCCAGGTGCATGTGAAGATCGTCGAGAGCGGCGAAAAAATGGGCGGCATCGGCGAACCACCCCTGCCGGCCGTGGCGCCGGCGGTAGTCAACGCCGTGGCGCAACTGACCGGCCAGCGCGTGCGCAGCCTGCCATTGAGCCGACACACTTTCAGCTGACCGACCGAGACCGCCCATGAACAACCGATTCGCAAGAACCCTCGGCTGGTTGGCCGTGCCCTGCCTGGTCGCCGCCGGCGCGCTGGCGTGGTACGTCACCCGTCAGCCTGTTACCGCGTTCGAGCAGCCGCAAGCTGCCGAGTTCGACCCTGCGCTGGTCAGTCGTGGCGAGTACGTCGCGCGCCTGAGCGACTGCGTGGCCTGTCACAGCCTGCCCGGCAAGGCGCCGTTCGCCGGCGGCCTGGAAATGGCCACGCCACTGGGCAATATCCACGCCACCAACGTGACGCCGGACCCCACCCACGGCATCGGCCGCTACAGCCTCGCCGACTTCGACCGCGCGGTACGCCACGGCGTAGCGCCCGGCGGGCGGCGTCTGTACCCGGCCATGCCCTACCCCTCCTATGCCAAGCTCAGTGACGATGATGTGCGGGCGCTCTACGCATTCTTTATGAAGGGCATACAACCGGCGAACCAGGCCAACATCCCCAGCGACATCCCCTGGCCGCTGAACATGCGCTGGCCGATTGCGCTGTGGAACGGGCTGTTCGCGCCGAACGCCACGTATGCGCCCAAGCCCGCGCAGGACGCGCTGTGGAACCGGGGTGCCTACATCGTCCAGGGTCCCGGCCATTGCGGCAGCTGCCACACGCCGCGCGGCCTGGCCTTCAACGAAAAGGCCCTGGACGAAGCCGGTACGCCGTTCCTCGCCGGCGCGCTGCTCGACGGCTGGTACGCTCCCAGCCTGCGCCAGGACCCCAATACCGGCCTGGGCCGCTGGAGCGAGGCGCAGATCGTGCAGTTCCTCAAGACCGGTCGCAACCAGCACGCGGTGGTGTACGGTTCGATGACGGAAGCGTTCAACAACTCGACTCAGTTCATGAACGACGATGACCTGGCCGCCATCGCCCGCTACCTCAAGTCCTTGCCTGGTGACCCACAGCGCGACGGTGCACCCTGGGCTTACCAGGCCGTTGCCGCCAACGGCCGCCCGGATGCTCCCGGAGCCCACACCTACGCTACCCGCTGCGCCTCGTGCCATGGCCTGGACGGCAAAGGCCAGCCCGACTGGATGCCGCCGCTGGCGGGGGCCACCTCAGCCTTGGCCACAGAAACCGCCTCGGCCATTAACATCACCCTCAACGGCGCCCAGCGCGTAGTAGCCGCCGGCGTTCCGGACGCCTATCGCATGCCGGCCTTGCGCGAGCAACTGTCCGACCAGGACATCGCCGAAGTGCTGACCTACGTACGCAGCTCCTGGGGTAACCACGGCGGCGCGGTCGAGGCCAAGGCCGTCGGCAAACTGCGCGAGCACACTGACCCGGCGAGCAGCACGCCGATCATCCTGCAGATGCGCTGACCTGCGGCGTCAAACCAACGAGCGGGCAAGCTCTGCAGACGCAGAGCTTGCCCGCCAGGGAAGCAGCACGGCCGCGCCTAACGGCCTGCCGCCTCATCCAGAAAACGCATCACGCCTTTCAACGCATATTCAGCGGCGAGTACCTGCACCTGTTCGCGCGAACCGATGAAGCGTTCCTTGCGGCTGAATACCTTGACTGCGCCATTGAGGTGATACGCCCAGGCAAAACACACGGTGCCCGGCGGGATGCCATCGATGCTGTCAGGTCCCAGCAGCCCAGTGGTGGCGACGGCCACCTGCGCAGGGCTATCGCGCAAGGCGCCCTGGGCCATTTCGCGGGCCACTTCGCAGCTGGTGAGGTTGAACGTCGCGATGGTGTAGGCACTGACACCCAACAAGCGTTGCTTGGCTTCTTCGGAATACACCACGTACCCGCACTCGATACACGCACCACTGCCCTCCACCTGCGACAGCAGCGAAATGATCTTGCCGGCCGTGCACGACTCGGCGGTGGTGAGCAGCAGGCGATGTTGTTTCAGGCAATCAACAGTAGCTGCGGCGATTGACATGAACTTCCCTCCTCTGGATAGACAGCGTGCGCTACTCCTTGGAAAGCGAGCGCCGGGTAAAAATTCGGTACCGGACCGCTCCCTATCGGACTCAGCCCTTGCTGTGTTCGGGTGACGATGGCCCTTTGGTTATGCCACGCGGTCCGGCGACGCTCCAGATCACCGCGCCGCCAAACGGCAGCAGGATCACCAATGCGGTCCATCCCAGCTTGGTGCGCGAGGTTTTGCTGCTGCGCCAGACGCTGTTGATGATCCACAGGTCGAGCAACACCAGGATCACGGCCAGCCCTGCCCAGAAGTAAGTAGCTTGCATACGACACCTCCTAGTGAGTGATGCACTGTTAGGCTGCACGCCAAGTCCAGAGGTTCACTTTGCTGATAAGCGAAGCGGCAACTAAGCGAAGCGGCAAACAGCTAGCAAGTTAATATCAAGCACTGCACTTCAGCGCGCCAAAACTTATACGAAGCGGTGTTAACAACCGGCATTTTGTATAAGTTTTTCCCACTCATTACCGTTTATCGCTATTTTAAAAATTTCTTCAAGCATTTCTGCCACTGGCGTTATCGGAATAAGTGTCCGTTGTTGCAATGGGCATTCACATACCTAACTTGATTAATGTGGAGATGCATCATGCCTACCAGTAATAAAAACCCCGGCAACTTCGCCAACGACCACGAACGCGCATCCGAAGCAGGCCGCAAAGGCGGCCAGGCGTCTGGCGGCAATTTTGCCAACGACCGCGAGAAAGCCTCGGAGGCTGGGCGTAAAGGCGGCCAGCACAGCCACGGCGGCGGCCGCAAGTCGTAAATGCGCCAGGATCAAAGCGCTATGTAATCGCAACTTTCGTGACACTTTTAAGCAATGTTCGCGCATCTCAGCTCGACGCAGGTTGTGCGTGAGGCCGTGCAGCGCAGATAACTTAAGCGCTTCAGTGAAAGTTGCGTCACCCTTATAAACATGAGGTAAGCGACAATGAGCACTCAAGATAAACAAGGCGAAATGAGCGTCAGCGAAGCGGGCAAAAAAGGTGGCGAGGCAACTTCCGCCAGCCACGATAAGGAGTTTTATCAAGAGATTGGCAGTAAAGGCGGCCAGAACAGTGGCGGCAACTTTAAGAATGATCCTGAGCGCGCCGCCGAAGCCGGCAGCAAAGGCGGCCAGAACAGTGGTGGAAACTTCAAGAACGATCCCGGACGCGCCGCCGAGGCGGGCAGCAAAGGTGGGCAAAGCAGTGGAGGAAACTTTGCCAACGACCGCGAAAAAGCCTCGGAAGCCGGGCGCAAAGGCGGCGAGCACAGCCATGGTGGCGGGCGCAACAGTTGAGGCGCCGATGCAGGGGAGCGGCACCGCTCCCCTGTTTTTTTAACGCTGCTGATGGCTCACGCCCACAGCGCCAGACCTGCCCATACGCGGCCTGGATGTACGCGTTGCCGTTCATTGCCTGAGGAGATGTGTGATGTTTTTACATAACAAGCGACTTCAATACACCGTCCGTGTCGCCGAACCCAACCCGGGCCTGGCGAACCTGCTGCTGGAACAATTCGGCGGTGCCCAGGGAGAGTTGGCAGCGGCTTCGCGCTACTTCACCCAGGCGCTGGCCGAGGACGATCCAGGTCGCAAAGACCTGCTGATGGACATTGCCACCGAGGAGCTCAGCCATCTGGAGGTCATCGGTTCGATCATCGTCATGCTCAACAAAGGCGCCAAGGGTCGCATCGCCGAAGGCGTCGAAGAAGAAGGTGAGCTGTACCGCTCACTCAATGGCGCGGGCAATGACTCTCATATCACCAGCCTGTTGTACGGCGCCGGTTCACCCTTGACCAACTCGGCGGGCGTACCGTGGACGGCGGCTTATATCGACACCATCGGCGAACCCACGGCCGACATGCGTTCCAATATTGCCGCCGAAGCGCGGGCCAAGATTGTGTATGAGCGGTTGATGAACGTCACGGACGACCCTGGCGTGAAAGAAGCACTGGGTTTTCTGATGACGCGGGAAATCGCCCATCAACTGTCCTTCGAAAAAGCCTTGCATGCGATTCAACCCAACTTTCCCCAGGGCAAGCTGCCGGGCATGCCTGAGTTCAGTCACGTCTACTTCAATATGTCGCAAGGCACGGAGGATAAACGCGGCCCATGGAACGAAGGGGACGCGTGGGAGTTTGTGGAAAACCCGCTCCCGGCCGTGGACGGCGGCGACGGCCTTGCCAGCGTGCACCTGAGCGCCGAAGACGAAGCCCGGCTGGATCAAATGAAAGCCCGCACCCTGTCCGACCCGCTCAGCGACCCGGTAACGGGCGCAGATTTGGGTGCCTCGAAGCAGCCGTAACAACAGCTACGGGGGCAGGCCTCACTGCGGCCTGTCCTCGCCTCCCAGGATCGCGGCGCGACACGCGGCCAGGATTTCATCGGCCAACGCCGAGTCGTCCGGGCATGCACGGGACATGATCAACCCACCCAGCACCTGTGCCATCAATGCAAGCGTGCCGGCACGCGAAGCGGTCGGGTCCTGCGCTTCTGCCTCTGCTTTGGCCGCATGCAACACACCCAGTTGGGCTTCGATGCCGGCGGCAAATGCAACGCGAACCTCGTCTTCCTTACGTGCGGCATCACCGCACAACGCCGCCAGCGTGCAACCTGTGGCGCGCTGATCGCGGTGCTCGCGCGACAGGTACACGTTTACGAACGCCTCGGTCGAAGCCCCCGCCGTGCGCGCAGCCGACTGCGCCAGGCCACAGGCTGATGCTTGTGCCATGAGGTCGGCCTTGGACTCGAAGTGTTTGTAGAACCCGCCCTGGGTAAAACCTGCCGCCGCCATCAGGTCAGCGATGCCCACACCGTCATACCCACGCTCGCGAAACAGCGCCGAGGCCGTTTCCACGATGTGCGCGCGATTGGCCTGAGCCTGTTGTTTAGAGACTTTCATGGTTCACCTGAATCTTTTACATACGTGCCGCAAGCATACATTGATGTCGACCAACATCAAAACATTGACATTTTAGATTTCGGTCGTAATCATTAAGCCCTCTCCATCACCCGCGACACTCTTCAGGAAACTCACCATGACCACGCTCCCCACTGTTCTGATCACTGGCGCCTCCTCCGGCATCGGCGCCACCTATGCCAGGCGCTTCGCCCGTCGTGGCCATGACTTGGTGCTGGTCGCTCGAGACAACGCGCGCCTGGAGGCATTGGCCGTACAGTTACGCGAGGAAAACGACGTGGCCGTGGAGGTGTTCCAGGCCGACCTGACCCTGGCCGCCGACCTCGCGTCGGTGGAAACCCGCCTGCGCGACGATGCACGCATCGGCATCCTGATCAATAACGCGGGCATGGCGCAGTCCGGAGGCTTTGTTCAACAGAGCGCCGAAGCCGTCGATCAACTGATCGCCCTCAACGTCGTGGCGCTGACACGCCTGGCTGCCGCCGTGGCGCCGCGCTTTGCGCAGGCCGGCAGCGGTTCGATCATCAACCTGGGCTCGGTGGTGGGTTTTGCGCCCGAGTTCGGCATGTCGGTGTACGGCGCGACAAAGGCATTCGTGCTGTTCCTGTCCCAGGGACTGAGCGTGGAATTGGCGGCCAAGGGCGTGTACATCCAGGCCGTCCTGCCCGCCGCCACTCGCACCGAAATCTGGGAACGCGCCGGCATCGATATCAATGCGCTGCCGGAAGTGATGGACGTGGATGAGCTGGTGGACGCGGCCCTGCTGGGTTTCGACCGTCGCGAGCCGGTGACCATCCCGCCATTGCACGTCGAAGGCCGTTGGGACCAACTGGACCAGGCGCGCCAGGGGCTGCTCGCGGATATCCGCCAGGCGCACGCCGCCGAGCGTTATCAGGCGCAGGCCTGAGTCCTATAGCCTGGCCGGGGCCTATGCTTGAGCCTCGGCGTCGATGCACAGATCAATCGCCACGGTATCTAGACGGTCACGTTGCAGGGTCGCCAGACTCTGCAACGTTTTTGCGTGGACGGCGTCCGCGGCGTCCTTGAGTCGTTGCCACTCTTCAAGGCTGATGACGTCGCGCAGCACTAGTTCATCGGCTCGGCTGATCAAGGTCTGGTGGAAGTCATCGGGATGATCCAGGCGATAGCTGTCGTCCTCGAGCAGCAAGTGCCAGCCTCGAATTGCCATTGCCTTGTCGGTTTTCTCCATCGTCACAGGCCCCCTTCATGCCAGCCAGCACCGTGCCTCGCACATCACTTATGCTCATCCGCCTTGCCTTCCTGCATCTGCACGGAGGACTTGGTGGAGCTGCTATTGCCTTTTGTGGCGTTGTCCGAATTGTCGAAGCAGCCGTGCAGCAGGAACAGGCTGCACAAGCCCAGGCACATCGATAACTTTTTCATGATCGTTCACCAGGTAATGAAACAAATGGCCCCGACGCCAGCGCGTTGCCTGCGCCAGCCCTTGTTTAGTCTGGCCGGGAGCACCGGCGATACGTTCAACAAATTCGGCACAGGCCTGACGAGCGGTGACGGCAACACGGCGTTGAAAATCTGAATTATTTGCCCGATGCGCCCTCTGTTTTTCAAACCGCAGGTAGTTGAAGGAGGGGTCTTGAGTGAGCTGAATTGGGTCCAATGGCCTGCCATGGTGGTGACGGTAATCGCGGCCTGGCTGATTGGATCGCAACGACCGGCGCGACGAATGACGGGTTTCTGCTGCTTTATCGCGAGTAACGTGCTGTGGGTAATCTGGGGCGCGTACGCGCAGGCCTACGCGCTGATCGTGCTGCAAATCTGCCTGTGCCTGATGAACCTGCGCGGGTTCAGAAAGAACTTTCTGAATCGCTAGCAAGCACGCTTCACCCCGCGTTCCGGCTGCGCTGGTTTTTTCGAAATCCTCGCGCGTTCATGCCCAAAAGAATGCCCTCCAGCAGGATCAGCGCGAACGCCTGGGTGTGCCAGCCCCACACGATCCACAAGGCATTACTGAGGATGAACCCCCAGAATGCAAGCATGCGGCGACGCGGTCGTTGCGAGCCGATAAACCAGGCCGAAATCACCGTCACCACCATGGCAGGCCACTGCACCCAATCCATCAAATCCAAACAAACCTCCTTTGGTAAACCTGCTCGTCGGTGAATAAAACGGGGCTCAGCCCAAGGCTGTATCGAGAAACATCATGACCGCGAAACCCAGCATCAACCCGAGGGTGGCCGGAGTTTCGTGGCCGTTGCGGTGGGTTTCCGGAATCACTTCGTGGGAGACGACGAAGATCATCGCGCCTGCCGCCAGCCCCAAGGCAATCGGATAACCCAGGGCAAAGCCGCTGGAAATCCCCAGCCCCACCACGGCGCCCAGCGGTTCCATCAGCCCCGAACCCACCGCGATCAGCATCGCACGCAGCGCCGAGACGCCGGTGACCCGTAGCGCCAGAGCGACCGCCAGGCCCTCGGGAATGTCCTGGATGGCGATGGCGGTGGTCAGTGGCATGCCGACGTGCAAGTCGCCATCGGCAAAGCTGACACCGATGGCCATGCCTTCCGGCAGGTTGTGCAGGGTGATGGCGAGCACGAACAGCCAGACACGATTGAAACGTTCAGTCTGCGGGCCTTTACGCCCACTTTTCGAATGCTCGTGGGGCACGAAGCGATCCAGGCCGACCATCAGCGCCACGCCCAACGCCAGCCCCAACACCACGGTGCAAGCAGCCGACAACTGATGGCCGGTAATCGATTGTGCGGCCTCTATACCGGGCAGAATCAGTGAAAACGAGCTGGCCGCGAGCATCATGCCGGCCGCGAAACCCAGCATGACATCCTGGGTCCGCGCGCTGATCTGACGCAGCACGATGGCCGCAATGGCGCCCAGGGCCGTGGCAGCGAAACCGCTGAACCCGCCCAGCAGGGCGTAGTGCAAATGGGTCGTGTCGCCCTCGACGACGGCGTTGTAGCCGCTGGCCAGCAACCACAGCGTCACCGCGACTGTGCAGGACCAGAACAATGCGCCGGTCCATCCTAGGCTTGAGGCCCGGTGCAGCCAGCGACGCGACGGTGCTGGAGCGGATGACGTAGAGGGGTCGGGCATCAGTGACTCCATGGGGGTGCTCTTGCAGACCGGGCGATTGAATCAACTGTCTTAGGATTTGAGTGTTTGCGTTGAAGTTCCAACGTTTTGACCTACGTGCTCGGCAAGCACGGGTATGGCACCTGTCGTCGGCCCATCGAGCGATAAAAACAAACTTTCCCGGCACGCAAGCTATCCATAGGAGGCATTCGATCACCAACAGAAGGGACTCCAGCATGGGTGCAATTCATACAATCCCTGGCGTCAGAGCGGCCTGCGCTACGGCAGTGGCGTTGCTGCTCGGCGCCTGCGCCGCCGACAATTCAGCCTCCAACGTGGTTGCACCGGGCGATGCGCCCTCGCCCACCACGCGCTCTTTAGAGGCCGGTGCGGCGCTGTTGCAATCACGCCCGCCGGTTGAAGCGTTGAACGCGTACCTCGACGGTTTCCATTTCTACAACGGCCACATGGACGCCCAAATGGAGGCGCACCACTACTGCGCGATTCTTAATGAAGAAGTGATTCAGTGCGTGATTTACGACGGCAATCGCAAGGATGCCAAGTTGATGGGCGTGGAATACATCATCAGCGAGCGCCTGTTCAGCGGCCTGCCCAAGGCCGAACAGGCGCTGTGGCACAGCCATGTGCACGAGGTGAAATCCGGCCAGTTGATCGCGCCTGGAATTCCCGAGGTGGCCGAGCATGCCTTGATGGAAAAGCTCGTACACACCTACGGCAAGACCTGGCACACCTGGCACACCGACCTCAATAAAGACCTGCCTCTGGGCGTGCCCCAATTGATGATGGGCTTCACGGCCGATGGCCAGGTCAACCCGCAACAGGTAGCCGAGCGCGATCGTCGGTTCGGCATCGACAGCGCGCAGAAGCGCAAGGCCCGTGCCGACATACCGACCCCCACTGTGGCGCCGGGCGCGGATGCGTGGCGCCATGGCAACGTGTTCCAGATTGCGGACCCGACCAACACGCCCCATCAGCACTGAATTTACCGATTGAGGAACCGCCCCATGCCCTCGCTCAAGATCGCCACATTCAATGTCAACGGCATCGGCGCGCGCCTGCCGAACCTGTTGCGCTGGCTGGAGAAAGAACGCCCGGACATTGTCTGCCTGCAGGAACTGAAAGCGGCGGACAAAGCGTTCCCCGCCAAGGCTCTGGAAACGGCGGGCTATGGGTCTGTGCACCACGGTCAGGCCTCCTGGAACGGTGTCGCCATTCTGGCCCGCGACGCCGAACCGCTGCTGATTCATCGAGGCCTGCCGGGCGCCGAGGACGACACCCAGTCGCGCTATCTGGAAGCGGCGGTATTGGGGGTGGTGGTCGGCTGCCTGTACCTGCCTAACGGAAATCCGCAGCCCGGGCCGAAATTCGACTACAAACTGCAATGGTTCGAACGGCTGATCCAGCACGCGCAGCGCCTACAGGCCAGCGAACACCCGGTGGTGCTGGCGGGTGACTACAACGTGGTGCCCACCGACCTGGACATTTACAGTACACGCTCCTGGCTCAAGGACGCCCTCCTGCAGCCGGAAAGCCGTGCGTGTTACCAAAAGCTGCTGGAGCAAGGCTGGATCGACTCGATACGGCATCTGTATCCGGACGAACGCGTGTACACGTTCTGGGACTATTTCCGCCAGCATTGGCAGAAAAATTCCGGGCTGCGTATCGACCACCTATTGCTGAACCCGATACTCACGCCGCGCCTGCGCAATGCGGGCGTGGATGCATGGGTACGCAACGAAGAACATGCCAGCGACCATGCGCCCGTGTGGGTCGAGATCGCGCCTGAAACGCGCCATGGGTAAGCGTACCGTCCCGCTCCAGGCCTCCTCCCGCTACCCGACCACGCCCGATGGCCGCTATTTCGTAATCAGAGGCATTCTGTGGCGCTGCAGCAATCCGCAGTTGCCGGAAACGGTCCGCCAGGATCTGGTCAAGCAACTGATGACTGCGCGTCGCGAGGTAAAAGCCGCCAAGGCGAGCGGCGATGACGACGCGCTAAAAGACGCGCGCTCCAAGGTGCAGCAGGCCAAGGTTGGCTTGGGTGAGCGCGGCCCGGTGTGGTGGGATGACGGGGCTGGTGACTTTAACCGGCATAAGGTCGCGAATACGCCCTACGCCGCGTGGCACGCCGCATTAACCACCGCCACGGTCTAGCGCATGCGCAAGACCGTGGCGGCGGCCTTTAACTCGGCGCCGCCACGGGGGTCGCCAGGCGGTTACAGCCATACAGCACGACACCCAGCAGCATCAGCGCGCCACCGCGCAGCCAAGTGTCGAGGCTCTGCTGGCTGAGCAGAATCAGGCACGACACGATGGCCAGCACCGGCACCCAGGTCGGGACGCGGAAGTGATCCTTGTCGACAGGGTCGCGGCGCAGCACCAGCACCGCCAGGTTGGTGCTGAGGAACACGAACAGCAGCAACAGCACCACGGTTTCGGCCAGGGCTGCGAGGGTACCGGTAAGGGTCAGCGCCATGGCCACCCCGGTGGTGGCGATGATTGCAAACAGCGGCGTCCGGCGTTTGGACAGCACCCGCGACAGCGGAGTCGGCAACAGCCCCATGCGCGCCATGCCATAGGCCAGGCGACTGGCCATGATCATGGTCAACAGTGCGCCGTTGGCCACCGCCACCAGGGCAATAAAGGCGAACAACTGCGGCGGAATATTCAGGCCCGAGGCCCGTACCACTTCCAGCAACGGCGCCGAGGTCGCCATCAGTTGATCCATCGGCAGCACCACGGAGGCGGCCACACCGACCGCCATATACACAACACCGGCGGTGATCAGCGCGCCGAACAGCGCACGCGGGTAGACCGTGCGTACGCCACGGATTTCTTCCGCCAGGTTGGCCGATGTCTCAAAGCCAACGAACGAATAGAACGCCAATAACGCGGCGCCCAGCACCGCGAGCATCGGGTTGACGCCGGCTTTGAATTCCACGGCACGCCCAAGGTTCGCCTCACCCGCGTGGAAACACCAAACCGCAGCGACCACCACCAGTAACAATCCGGAGAGCTCGATGCAGGTCATCACCATATTCGCGCCCAATGACTCCTTGATCCCGCGTGCATTGAGCAGGGCAATGACCGTCAGGAACACCAGAGCAGCCAGGGTCGGTGGAACCTTGAGAAACGCCGCCAGGTAGTCGCCGGTAAATGCCAGGGAAAGCCCCGCCGCACTGGTGACCGCAGCCGCCAGCATGCTGAAGCCCACCAGGAACGAAACCAGCGGCGACTTGAACGCCTTCTCGGCAAACACCGACGCTGCGCCGGCATGCGGGTACTTGGTTACCAGTTCCGCATACGAGCCGGCCGTGAGCATGGCGAAGAACAATGCCACCAGCAATGGCACCCAAATCGCACCGCCTACCTGACCTGCGATAGTGCCGGCCAGCGCATACACGCCGGCACCGAGGACATCGCCAAGGATGAACAAAAACAGCATTGGCCCGGTCACGGCGCGGCGCAGCGACGGTTTGGCGGATGAAGCGGGGCTGAAACTGGATTCGGTCATGGGCGGCTCTGCAGGCAAGTTGTCTAACAATGGAAGCGACCAGCGCGGACAAAGTTCATTTAACTCACACCTGGCCAACCGTTTGGTGAGCAGGTGCCCTGCTTTACGCGCCGAGCACCTGGAACAGGGTTACTTCTTGGCTTCTTTATCCGGGTCTGCGGAGCGTTCCAGAAATGCCTGGGTCAGTTGCGGCAAATGCTCCAGCAACCACTGAGCCATGGCGATCTCCTGGGGCAGAATCTGCTCGCACGCCGCCTGAGTCTCGGCGTCTCCGGCCTCTCGCGCTGCCGCAATCAGCACGGTATAGGAGGCGATCTCCATGTTCTCGAAGACATAGCCGGCCATCGCCCCCTTGATCACCTCGTCGCTCATTAAAGAGCCACCAACGGCCTGCCCGAAGGCCATCAGCTTGCCTCCCATGTCTTTGAGCGTCGAAGCTGAACCACCCAGGCGGGTCAGGCACTGGTCAATGAGTGCCTGCTGGCCGAGGGTTTCCTGGATATGTTGGTCTATTCGTGCCTTGAGCTGCGGGTAATGCTCCAGGCGTTCGGATTGTGCCTTGAGCATCTTTTCGGCCTGTTGCTCCATCGCGTGGGCATCGCGCAACCAGTCAAGTACGTTTTCTTGTGGTGTCGCCATGGTGTTAATCCTCCTGAATATGAGAAAAAAGCAGGCGAGTTGGCCAAGCCGGAACTCATCGGAACGGGCCCCTTGTACTGATGCTCGCCTCCCCTGCATGTGAAGCGAAAATGCACTGTAAAATTTCAAAACCAACGCGCGTATGGCGACCAGTGGTCATGCCCTTGCCGCCAAGCGAAACGGAACCTGAGCCTGCTCTGGACAATGAGGATTGCGCCGCCAATGAAGGCCGACTCGACGAAGCACTGGAAGAACGTTTCCGGCCAGCGATCCCATCACGCTTTGAGCGTTTGCACCGAGGGCATGCTTGTGAAAAAGAGTGAACTGCCAGTCAAGACCTGCGTGACGTGTGGCCTGCCGTTCACTTGGAGAAAGAAATGGGCGCGGTGCTGGGAACAGGTGCGTTACTGCTCGGAGCGCTGCCGTGGCAAGAGCCGAGTCCGCCCATGACATGAAAGGCGCGAAGCCTCTTGTCATCGGACGGTTTCACGCCTAGGGTGTTAAAAACTTATACAGGCAACTACCATATGTACAAGAATGAGCAATGGCCGCTGACCCTTTATTTTGATGGCGATTGCCCACTCTGCGCGCGAGAAATCAAGCTGCTACGCCGCCGAGCCTCTTGTGCGCGGCTGTTGTTCGTAGATATCAGTGACCCTGCCTTTGACGGGCAATCGCTGGGCGTGAGCCTGGACGCAATGGGCGCCGCCCTGCACGCCCGGTTCAGCGATGGCACCTGGGTCACCGGCCTGGACGCGACACTCTGGAGCTGGCGCGCGGCCGGTATGGGAATCTGGGCCGCACCGCTGTCATGGCGTCCGCTTCGGCCGTTGTTCAACCTCGGCTATCGTATGTTCGCCCGCTCGCGCCCATATTTGGCGCGGCTGCCTCACCCGGATGGCAGCCGCCGCTGCCATGACGGCCGCTGCGCGGTGCCGCCTGCGCCAGGCACGGGCGCACACTCGGTGGCACCCTCTGAATCCATCAAGCCAGGAAATAAATAGCCACCCACCGCCCTCGCGACGGCAGTTTCTTTACTGATGGGCCGTCGGTGGCAGCAGGACGGGCGAGGTGATGGTGGTGATGTATTGCCGGTGAGGTCGGGTGGTGAGCCTAAATTCCAGGCAAAAAAAAGCCACTCATTGAGTGGCTTTTTCTTTGTGTTTGGAGCGGGAAACGAGACTCGAACTCGCGACCCCGACCTTGGCAAGGTCGTGCTCTACCAACTGAGCTATTCCCGCGTCTTGGTGGTGCGCATTCTATAGATTCTCCCGCACCCGTCAACCCCTTGATTCAAAAAAGTTTTATTTCTTTTCAACGGTGGTGCGCAGATGAGGCCAGGCGGCGCGTAGGTACTGGAGCATTGACCACAGCGTCAGGCCGGCGGCGATGAGCAATAATGCGTAGCCCAGCAGGACCCAGAACGTGAAGTCCGACGGGTTCGCCAGCAGGATCACCAGGGCGAGCATCTGTGCGGCGGTTTTCCACTTGCCCATGTTCGATACAGCAACATGGGCGCGGGCGCCGATTTCGGCCATCCATTCGCGCAGTGCCGACACCACGATCTCGCGACCGATGATTACGGCGGCTGGCAGCGTAAGCCAGAGGTTGCCATGTTCCTGCACCAGCAGGACCAGGGCGACGGCCACCATGAGCTTATCGGCCACGGGGTCTAGGAATGCGCCAAACGGCGTGCTCTGCTCCAGGCGGCGTGCCAGGTAACCGTCAAGCCAGTCGGTCGCGGCCGCGAACGCGAACACCGAACTTGAGGCCACATAGCTCCACTGGTACGGCAAATAAAACAACAAAATGAAAATCGGGATGAGCAGGACGCGTAGAACGGTGATCAGATTAGGGATATTCATCGGCACAACTGGCTACGAGGTGGAAAGGCATTCTATTCGCTGTGCAGATTCGCATAAATCAACTCAGCGAGCTTTTTACTGATACCGGGTGCTTTGGCTATCTCGTCAATGCTGGCACGGGACAGCTCCTGCAAGCCACCAAAATGTTTGAGCAAGTCGCGGCGTCGCGTCGGCCCCACCCCCGCTACCCCTTCCAGGGTTGAGGTTCGCCGGGTTTTACCACGACGGGCGCGATGGCCGGTAATGGCGAAACGGTGGGCTTCATCGCGGATCTGTTGAATCAAATGCAAGGCAGGCGAGTCGCCCTTCAAGGTGAACTCATGGGCGGCATCATTCAAGTACAACGTTTCGAAGCCTGCTTTGCGCGTGGTGCCCTTCGCCACGCCCAGCAGGATCAGGTCGGGCACCGCCAGTTCGTTGAGTACGTCACGGGCCATCGATAGCTGCCCCTTACCACCGTCCACCAGCAGGATGTCCGGGAGCTTGCCCTCGCCGTCCTTCAATTTGCTGAAGCGCCGGGTAAGCGCCTGGTGCATGGCGGCGTAGTCGTCGCCTGCGGTGACGCCTTCGATGTTGTAACGCCGGTAATCGGATTTGATCGGCCCTTCCGGACCGAATACCACGCAGGAAGCCACCGTGGCCTCACCGCTGGAGTGACTGATGTCATAGCATTCAAGACGTTGCGGCGGCTCGTCCAGGTTGAGCACTTCAGCCAGGGCGTCGAAGCGCGCGGCGACGTGCTGTCGATTGGCCAGGCGCGCGCTCAGGGCCTGCTCGGCATTGGTCACGGCCAGTTGTTGCCAGCGCGCACGGGTGCCACGCACGCGGTGGCTGATGTCCAATTCGCGGCCGCGCAGTTCGTGAATCGCCTCAATCAAGGCCGGGAAGTCTTCATGCACTACGTTGACGATCAACTCCGAAGGCAGGTCGCGCTCCGGACTGCTGACATAGTACTGGCCAAGGAACGCCGCCATGACTTCGGCCACCTCCTCGTCGATACCCGTCTGCGGGAAGAAGTTCTTACTGCCCAATACGCGCCCGCCGCGCACGCTGATCAGGTGCACGCAGGCGCCGCCCGGATTGACGAACGCGGCGATCACATCGACATCACCGCTGCCGCCTTCCATGCTCTGCTGGTCCTGCACGCGACGCAGCAGCGAGATCTGGTCGCGCAGTTCAGCCGCGCGCTCGAAATCCAGGGTGCTGGCAGCCTGCTCCATGGCGCCGGACAACTCATCGGTCAGCGCATTGCTGCGACCTTCGAGGAACATTACCGAATGGCGTACATCTTCGGCATACTCCGCAGGATCAACGAGTCCCACGCAGGGCGCTTTGCAACGTTTGATCTGGTATTGCAGGCAGGGCCGTGTGCGATTCTTGAAAAAGCTGTCTTCGCACTGACGCACAAAGAAGGTCTTTTGCAGCAGGCTCAAACTTTCACGAATCGCGCCCGCGCTGGGATAAGGCCCGAAGTACTTGCCCTTCTGCTTCTTTGCTCCACGATGAATACTCAGGCGTGGGAAGTTGCCGTCGGAAAGAAATACGTACGGATAGGATTTATCGTCACGAAGCAGGATGTTATAGGGCGGCCGCCACTCTTTGATCAGTGTCTGCTCAAGCAGCAGCGCCTCGGTTTCATTAGCGGTGATGGTGGTTTCGACCTGGGCGATACGGGCTACCAGGGCAGCAGTTTTCGGCGCGAGGCCGCTCTTGCGAAAGTAGCTCGCCAGGCGGTTCTTCAGGTTCTTGGCTTTACCTACATAAAGCAGGCGCGCCTCGCTGTCGAACATGCGGTATACGCCGGGGCGGCCGCTGCAGGTCGAGAGAAAGGCACTGGGATCAAACGGCGTGGTCATGTCAGGCGCTGGCGTCCACCATGCCGTGGCGCACCGCGAGCAGGGTCAATTCAACATCACTGCTGATGGCGAGCTTCTCGAAAATGCGATAGCGGTAGGTGTTCACGGTCTTGGGCGACAGGCACAGCTTGTCGGAAATCGCCTGCACTTTCTGGCAACCGACGATCATCAGGGCGATCTGGATTTCCCGCTCGGACAAGGCATCGAAGGGCGAGTCGCTGGTGGGCTGGAACGATTTGATCGCCAACTGCTGGGCAATCTGCGGGCTGATATAACGCTGGCCGGCAAACACCAGGCGAATGGCCTGCACCATCTCGGCAAGGCCGGCCCCCTTGGTCAGGTAACCGGCCGCCCCCGCCTGCAGCAAACGCGTGGGGAAGGGATCTTCCTCGCACACCGTAACCACCACGACCTTGATATCAGGATGGCTGCGTAATAATTTGGTGGTCGCGCCCAGGCCGCCGATGCCGGGCATCTTGACGTCCATCAAAACCACATCGGGCTTCAACTCCCGGGCCTTGATCAGGGACTCTTCCCCTGACTCGGCCTGACCGACTACTTGCAGGCCGTCGATGTCAGCCAGCATTCGTGTAATGCCTGTACGAACGAGATCATGGTCATCGACTACTAGCACCCTAATCAAGCAGACACCTCGCGATATGGTCTTATAGGTTGCTGAACACCTTAGCAAAAAACCAAGGCGCAGACCTAGCTGCACGCGTCATATATATGGAGTTTGAATAAGCAGACGCCATCCGCCTAGGAGCGGATGGCCGGATTTGCTGGGCGAAAGGTCAGGATTCCGAAGGCTGAACCTTGAGTTTTCCGTTCACTGAAGCGCAATGTTCGGCCAGGGTGGAGGTGAGGCGACGAATTGCATCCTGATCCTCCTTGAACATCGCCCGATAGTCACCCAATACTTTCTCTTCAATCTGGCTCAGATTGTCGAGCTGAATCGGCGTGGCCGTGCCGGTCAACACATAAAGCACATCCACGCCCCGTGCGGCGACGCGTGACAAATAGTCGGCCTTAGGCGCCCGCCCGCCGTTTTCGTATTTACCCTGCGCGTTGGCTTCGACGCCTCCTATTTCACCGAAAACTTTCTGCGACAGGCCAAGTCGCTCTCTTTCTTGCCTCAAACGCGAACCGATTCCACTCATTTGGATGTATGATCAGGAAGTTGTCTCCTGAGACCAGTATGCGCTTATTAGACTGTTGCGCATGATTTAGCTTGGGCGGCAAACCCGCTCCATGCGCCAGAAGCAGTCCTCCTCACCGACGATGTTAAAACCCATACGCTCGTAGAGCCTGCGCGCCGGGTTGGTCTTGAACACAGTCAATCGCAAAAGCCCGCGCGATTGCGCTTTGACGGCCATCTGCTGCAACACCCAACTGCCAGCGCCAAGCCCGCGAAACGTCTCGAGCATATGCAATTCGCGAATATAGAGCGCCTTGCTGTCGCGACTCAGGCTGATAAAGCCGAGCACCGCCGCGTCCTGGCAAATCAGCCAGTTCTCTCGTCCGCCCCACGCCACGTCGAAGCCATCGCTGGACCACAGTAACCCGTACTGCACGTAGTAATGGCGCATTGCCTCATACGTCAGGGTTCGGGCGAAGGCTCGGTCGAGGTCGGTGGCCGCGCGCAGGCTGAACGTCATCAAAACACGACCACTTGACCGGCCCATACGCCGTTGTCACGACGCGCCACTAATAACGCCTCACCCACACCGGGCACAGCGGCGAGCAGTTGACCGTCGGCGGCCCATACCGCGCTGCGCCCGGCGCTGGCCCAGCCGCCCGACGGGCCTCCGTGATTGGCCATCAACACCAGCAAGCCATGCTCGGCGGCGTAGCCTTGAAGCTGCGCGCAGTCTTTGGCATACCCGCCCTCGCTGATCAGCACTGCGGCGGCATACACACTCGCGCCTGCGTGAACGGCGGCGCGCGGATGGCTGGCATGGGTAAAATCTGCGCACACCGCTAACGCAATCTGCTCGCCGCCGAGCTTCAAGGCTTCGCCGCCCGGCCCCGCGACGAATGCCACCTCTTCGCCAGGGTGCAGATGCTGCTTTGCATAGACCGCCAGCGAACCGTCCGCCCCCAGCACCAGCGCGCCAATCATCACGTCGGCGTCGGGGCTCGGTCGGATCGGCATCCCCACCACGGCAGTCAAGCGCAGATCCCTGGCCTTCTCACGCAATGGCCTCAACTGCACGGCGTCTGGCGTGATCGCCAGGCGCTCCGCGAGTGTCGGTTCATAGCCGGTCAGCGACAGCTCCGGAAACACCAACAGCTGCACGCCCTGCTGCGCTGCCGCCTGCATGAACGCCAAGTGTCGCTGAATATTGGCAGGCACATCGCCGGGGATGGAAATCGTTTGAGCGGCAGCAAGGGTCAAGGCGGTCATGAGGATGTCCGGGCATCGCGTATCAACATGTAAACAGCATATCGGCACTCGCCCCATAGTCGTAAGTCCCTTTACGCAATAGAAATTACCGATTGAATCCAACCGCGCGCCTCGAGTAAGCTCGCTCCATCTTTTGGAGACACAACATGCTGCGCCTTTCCCACAATCAGATTTGCCCTGCCGCAAGCGCCCAGCGCTCGCTGTCGGCTACCTGTGTGAGCGGTTCGAGCGCAGCTGTCAGCTTTTATTTTGGGTATTGGTTTAGCCACTGGCGCGCCTGATACCTGAAATCGGCGGCCACTACTCAAGGGGTCGCCTGCCAGAGAAATCTAACCCCCGGTCGGCTCCCCGACCGGGGGTTTTGTTTTTCCAGGCCTACATTTTTTGCTTGATCACCAACACTTAACAGGAATCACACCATGAACGACGCCACCTATTACCGCTACGACACCTTCACTGCATGGCGATTTAGCCAGCTCCGCTCGGGACAGCCTGCCGCCTCCGATCGGTCGCCCATGGGTGGCAAACCTACACACATCGCCGATACGGCCAATTGTCGAACACCCCAGTAGGGCTGAGCGCGGGAATCGCCCGCCGCTTGCCCAGGAAGCCTTGAATATGAACTCCTCCGTCACCGCCCTGCCCGTTTCCAGCCTGATCAGCGCCAATGAAGCCCTTACCCTGCGCCTGCCCAGTGCCCTTGAGCTCAAGCACCAGTTGCCGCTCAGCCCATTCCTTGTCGAACAGGTCCACGCCCATCGCCAGGCCGTGCGATCCATCCTTAATGGCGACGATTCGCGTCTGCTGGTGATCGTCGGCCCGTGCTCGATCCACGATCCCGAGTCGGCCATGGAATACGCACGCAAGTTGAAGAAACTCGCCCTTGAAGTCAGCGATCAAATGCTGCTGGTGATCCGTGCCTATGTCGAGAAACCGCGCACCACCATCGGCTGGAAAGGCCTGGCGTATGACCCTCATCTGGATGGCAGCGATGACATGGCCGCAGGCCTCACGCTGTCGCGCCAGTTGATGCGGGAAATGCTGCGCCTGGGCCTGCCGGTCGCCACCGAGCTGCTGCAGCCCATGGCCGCCGGCTACTTCGATGACCTGCTCAGTTGGGTAGCGATTGGCGCGCGCACCACCGAATCGCAGATTCACCGCGAGATGGCCAGCGGCCTGGACATGCCCGTGGGCTTCAAGAACGGCACCGATGGCGGTGTCGCGATTGCCTGTGACGCCATGCGTTCGGCGGCCCACCCCCATCGTCACTTCGGCGTCGACGGCCAGGGGCACCCGGCGATCATCCAGACGCCAGGCAACCCCGACACCCACCTGGTACTGCGCGGCGGCCACCGTGGCCCCAACTACGATGCGCAAAGCGTGGCACAGGTCAAACACGACCTGGCCAAATCCAAGGTAGCGGCACGGGTGATGGTCGATTGCAGCCATGCCAACAGTGGTAAGGACCCACTGCGTCAGCCGGCGGTGTTCAACGATGTACTGGAGCAACGTTTACAGGGCGATACGTCGCTGATCGGCATGATGCTCGAAAGCCACCTGTTCGAAGGCTGCCAACCCTTGGGCGCATCGATGCGCTACGGCGTGTCGGTCACCGACGGTTGCCTGGGCTGGGACACTACCGAGCATCTGTTGCGCAGCGCAGCACAACGCTTGCGCCAGACCCGCTGACTCAACCGAACTTGCTCGCGGGCATAACTCGCGGGCAAGTGCGCATTGCAGCCGTATCGTGCGCCGTGCAGCGCTGCGCAGTGGGAACTAGATGCCGGCCACCGGCTGGCGGGATAGCTCGCGCAGCCACGGCAACACTCGCAGGCCGGTGGCGGCCGCGGGTGGGTCGATGATATCCATGAAGTGTTCGAGGTTGACGTTGTCCGGCACGCCCGGCAGGCGCACCAGTACCGTGGGCGCGGCACCGGCAGGCGCGCATGGGTCCAGGTGGTCGTACACCAGTACATGACGCACCTGCGGTTGCGGCTCGCACGCCTGCACCAGCAGCCCCGCATTGATGATCAGCACATCAAACGGCTCGGCCGGGATGGCCGTGAGTATCTGGACCTCGTCAAAGGTTTGTACCGGGACAATCCGGTGGTACCCCAACTGATTGAGCATTTTCTCGATGTACAGTCGTTGCAGGTGCTGTTCATCGGCAATCAGGATAGTCAGTGCTTTGTTCGGCATGGCGACCCCCATGGGCAGGCAGCGCTCGTCGTTGAGCATGGCCCATTCTCCAGACATATTCCGACGACAAAATCAGGCATGTTCCCGGTTCGCGTAGGAGTTGTCCCAAATCCACCGAATGGCGCTGACTCGCAGTCATACCTGATTGCAGTAACGCTCGAGGCTGTGCTGCAAAGCATCGATGGCTGCGCCCAATGCGTCGACCGCCGTGCCCAGGGCATCGCGCGCCTGGCATTCGCAGGCGTTCTCCAGCGCCTCGGCACAGGCGATGAGGGCCTGGGCCTTGACCATGCGCGCGCCCCCTTTGACCCGATGGGCAAGGTCATGCAGCTTGGAAAAATTCGCCTGCTGGCAAAGGCTTGGCAGCTCGGCGCGATCCTCTTTGAGGCTGTCGAGCAATGGCCCGAGCAATTCCCGCAGCTCATCGATGTCACCGCCCGTAAGTGCGGTCAGTGCACTTAAGTCGTACAGCGCGTCGAGGTCGCCCCCCGTGGCACAGGCCGTCCGGGACGCCAAGGCCGCGCGCAGGTCCTCCAGGCCGGTCGGCTTGAACAGGCAGCCGTCCATGCCGGCCTGGCGGCAACGCTCGACCTCGTCGGGCTGGGCATTGGCAGTGAAGCCCAGCACCAGGCACGGCACCAGGCCGCGCTGGCGCTCCTGCGCGCGGATATCGCGCGCCAGCGCATAGCCATCCTTAAGCGGCATGTTGCAATCAGTAATCACCCCATCGAAATGCCCGGCCTGCCACACCGCAAGCCCCTGGACGCCGTTATCGGCCGTCACAATACGATGCCCCAGAAAGCTCAACTGCCGCGCCAGCAACAAGCGGTTGGCCGGGTAGTCGTCCACCACCAGGATGCTCAGCGCACGGGCCGGTGGGATGTGCGCCACGGGTGAAGAAACCGGTGCGGCAGTGGTGAGTGCCACGGTCACCGTCACATCCACCCGTGTGCCTTTGCCCAACATGCTGCTCAGGTGCAACTGACCGCCCATCATCTCGCACAGGTTGCGACTGATCACCAGGCCCAGGCCCGAGCCGCTGCGCGCCGACTGCTCGTGATTGCCGCCCTGGATGAACGGATTGAACAAACGCTGCTGGTCCTCGGCGCTGATGCCGATGCCTGTGTCTTCCACCCACAACCGCAGGTTCAAGTGGCCGTCGGCGGCCGCGGTACCCTGCGCCCCCAGGCGCACCTCGCCACGGGGGGTGAACTTGATCGCATTGCCCAGCAGGTTCGACACCACCTGCTTGAAACGCAGCGGATCAATCAGCACCGCGCAATCGATCAAGGGGTCGAGCTCAACGTGCAGCAGCAGACCTTTGTCACGCGCCAGCCCCTCGAACACCCGTGCCACCGAGGTCAGCAATTCGTGCAGGTTGGCCGGGCCAAGGGCCAGGGATAAATGGCCGGATTCAATGCGCGCAATATCGAGAATATCGCCGATCAGCTCCAGCATGCTGCGCGACGCCACCGACGCCACCTGCAGCGCATCGAGGTCGGCCCGGCCCTGCTCGGCGTTCTTCAAGGCCAGTTCGATCATGCCGATCACGGCGTTCATGGGCGTGCGGATTTCATGACTCATGGTTGCCAGGAACGTGGTCTTGGCACGGTTGGCGGCGTCGGCGTCCTCCTTGGCCTCCTGCAACTGACCCAGCAAGCGCTGGCGCTCGCTCACGTCGACCCAGCCGGCGATCATGCCCACGACTTTTTCGTCACCGTCACGGTACGGCAGCATCCACTGATAAATAGTCAACACTTCGCCGCTGGGCACCTTGAGCACCCGGTCGTGGACCTGCGGCTCGCCGCGCTCCATCAAATGCAGGTAATCGGCGTGGAACGACTGAGCCTGCGGAGGGTTGCCGGTGTCGGTTTCCACCACGGTCTTGCCGATCACGTCCTCCAGTTTAAAACCGAACACATCCAGGTAGGCATTGTTGCAGGCCATCAGCCGTCCCTGGCGATCACGCACGTAAATTGGATGCGGCGTGCCGTCGATCAGCACGCTCATGAACCGCATCTGGTCGCTCAAGGCCCGTTCGGCCTGGGCGCGCTTGCGGATCAGGTTACGCAGGTAGAACACCCAGCCCAGCGTCACCAGCAGCAGCAAAGCGGCCAGGCCGAAGCCTTGGATAATCACACTGCGATGACGGCTCCAGTAACTGTCTTCGAGGATGATTTCGTTGCGCCAATGGTTGGTCAGCTCATCCATCTCTTCCGGGGTAATACTCAACAGCGCCTTGTCGAGAATCGAATACAGTTCCAGCTGGCCACGATTGACGCCGAACGTAATGCACGCAGGCTCGGTGCCGACAGTGCTGGTGATACGCAGACGGTCACGGTAATGGCGCGCAATCATATAGCGCGCGCTGATCAGCGATACCGCCGCAGCGTCCACGCTGCCGTTGGCCACCAGCGCCAGGGCCTGCTCGGGGTTCTCCACGTCGACAAAGCCGATCCGCGGGTAGTTGCGGCTGATCTGCGCAGCCAGGCCGTCGCCGGCGATCAGCGCCAGACGCTTGTCCGGCATGTCTTCCAGGGTAACCAAGGGTTCATTGCCCGAGGCCACCACCAGCACATAGGGGTTGGACAAATAGGGTCGCGTAAAGCGAATCTTCTCGGACCGCTCCACGCTCGGTGTGACGACCGCCAGCATGTCCACACGCCCGGTACCGGCCTCGTCGATCTGCCGCGGCAGCGAGCTGCCCCGCTCCATATCGAACTTCAAGCCGGTGCGCAGGCTGATGCGCGTCAGCACCTCGGCGCTCAAGCCTTCGAATTGCCCCTGCTCGTTGAAAAACGACAGCGGTACGAATTTGTCCAGGACCGCCACTTTGACCCGTGGGTGTTTTTCCAGCCAGCGCTGCTCGCTTTCGCTCAAGCGCAGCCGGTCGGCTTCCAGGAAGCCGCTGCCGCCCGCGCTCCAGCGCCGCAGGATTTCCATCTGCTGGTTGGCGGGCACGGCGGCCAGGGCGGTGTTGACGATATTGAGCAGCCGCGCGTCGCCCTTGGCGAAGGCAAACCCGAACGGGTTGACCTCCAGCGCGGAAAAGTCCGCCAGGCGTACGTTATTCAGATGGTTCTTGTTGATCAGGTAGCGCGCGCTGATAGCGTCGCCGAGGTAAACATCCGCCTGGCCGAACGCGACCGCGCCGATGGCTTCGAAGGTCGAGGCAAACAGCATTAACTGCGCATGCGGGTAAAAAGCCTGGACCGCGGCGGGTTGCATATAGTGGTAGAGCATCGCCACGCGCTTGCCCGCCAGGTCGGCACTGAGCGCGTGGCTGTCGCCGGCGCGCGTAACCAGGGCCGGCTGATCATTGGCATAGGACCGCGACAGCACCAATTGCGGGTCGGCCGCCTCGTAGCCGTTGGCCGATCCGACGAAGTCCACGGCGCCGGTCTTGAGGGCTTCAATCACTTCATCGCGGGTATCGTAGCGACGCACCTCGACACTGACGTTCAGTGCCATGGCGATCAGCGAGGCATAGTCCGCCGTGATGCCTTCCAGCTCGTGCTTGTTGTTGCTCAGGTCAAACGGCGCGTAATCCGGCCCGGACACTCCCATGACCAACGTGCGCCGCTCGCGCAACCAGCGCCAGTCAGATTCGTCCAGGGGCACGGAAGGGTTTTCGAGGGTGGAGTGACCCAGCAGCCGCAGGTGGTGCGGCTCGTCCAGGGCCATCGTCGTCAGAGGCAACAGCCCTGTCAGCAGGATGGCCGTGAATGTGACCAGCCGGGACGTGTTCATCTCAGATCAGGTGGTTGCGCTGGGCGAACTTGGACAAATGCACCACCGAAGACATGCGCAGTTTCTCCTTGAGGCGGGTCTTGTAAGTGCTGATGGTCTTGTGGCTCAGCAGCATGTCCTCGGCGATCTCCTTATTGCCCAGACCCAACGCCAGCTTTTGCAGCACGGCCAGCTCGCGGTCCGACAACGAGTCCACCAGCTCCTGCTCGGAAGACTGCAGATCGTCGCGACGTACCGAACTGGTAGGCAGGCTGGGAAAGCAACTGTAGCCGGAGCGGATCGCCCTGATGGCTTTTTGCAGTTCATCAAGCTCACCCGTCTTGGAGACGAACCCCATTGCACCGGCGCGCATGCAGCGCGTTGAGAAGAACACTGCCAGGTATGAGGTCAGCACCAGGATCTTGCAGGGCAGCTCCAGGGCCTTGATCCGACTGATCACCTCCAACCCACCAAGCTTGGGCATCGCAAGATCGAGAATAATCAAGTCCGGGCGTTCCTCGCGCGCGATCTGCATGGCATCGGCGCCATTGCCCGCCTGATAGATCTTGTCGAAGCCTTCCTGCCTCAACAGATATTTGACGGTGGCACGTATAAAAGGATGATCGTCCACAATTAAAGCTTTGTTGCTCATAAGACTCCCCTGGGAGATCAGTACGCTTACATATCACGCGGGGCCTATCTACCTGTGAAAAGTAACAGTTCCGACAGACGGTACTGATTGCTCAGCGCCCCCTTCAGGCCATTCAGGCCCCTCCTTTGAAACACAGTGACAACGTAGAGCTGCGCCTTGAATGGCTGGGCAGGCGCAAGCGCGCAACCATAGCAATGGAGCGTGTGTGCAAATGAAGGGTTAGTCCCGAATGCTTGTAGGATTTTTCCTCACTACGGCCGGGTCGACCTTGCGCGCGAAAGCGTAGGTCCAAGGCCCTATTCGGTGGTGCTGGGGCTCCAGAACGCCTGCACCACCAGGGTGGACAGGGAGATACGCGCCACCAGTGCATCCAACTCATCGCCGTCCACCGATGTCACGGCCAGGGTGGCCTCGATCTCGACTTCCTCCGGGCCAAACGGGCGCACATCCACGTCGCTGGCCGGGTAGTTGCAGCGCGCCAGCTCGGCTTCGAGCAGAGCCAGCACAGCCTTTTGCTGGGTACGCCGGGCGATGACGTAAAGGATATTGGTGACCTCCGCCGACACCACATCCAGCGGCTGGCGGTTGATGTTGTTGACGATCGGCCGTAGCAACGTGTTGGCCGCCAGCACGAACAAGGTCCCCAGCAGCGCCTCGAGAATCAGGTCGGCGCCGGCGCAGGCTCCCACCGCCGCCGACGCCCAGAGCGTGGCTGCGGTGTTGAGCCCGCGCACGTTACCCTCCTCGCGCATGATCACCCCGGCGCCCAGGAAACCGATGCCCGATACCACGTACGCCACCACGCGCACGGCACCGTCCGCACCACCGAGGCGGTTGGCCATATCGACGAAAATTGCCGCGCCCACCGCCACCAGCACATTGGTGCGCAGCCCCGCCGTGCGCTGGCGGTACTGGCGCTCGAAGCCGATCAGGCCCCCGAGGATAAACGCAGCGGTCAGGCTGACCAGGGTATCGACCAGGGAGTCGAGGTTGATGTTGTTGATTGCCTGCATGGTAAATCGTCCCGTTTCACTGCCAGCCGAACTTACGGATGTAGTAGCCCTTCACCGCCTGGGTCAGCCCCATGTACGCCAGCAGAATCACCGGCAGGAACACAAAGTACAGCGACGGCAGCGCCTGCAATTTGAAGTAATGCGCCAGCGGCCCCATCGGCAGGAAGATGCCCACCGCCATGATCACGCCCGTCATCACCATCAACGGCATCGCCGCGCGGCTTTGCAGGAACGGGATCTTCGGGGTGCGGATCATATGCACGATCAGTGTCTGGGTCAGCAGGCCCACCACGAACCAGCCGGACTGGAACAGCGTCTGATGGTCCGGTGTGTTGGCATCGAACACATACCACATGAGTGCAAACGTGGTGATGTCGAAGATCGAACTGATCGGCCCGAAAAACAGCATGAAACGTCCCACATCCCCTGGCTGCCAACGTTGCGGCTTGGCCAGCATGTCCGCGTCGACGTTGTCGAACGGAATGGCGATCTGCGAAATGTCATACAGCAGGTTCTGCACCAGCAGGTGCATCGGCAGCATCGGCAGGAACGGAATAAACGCGCTGGCCACCAGCACCGAGAACACGTTGCCGAAGTTGGAGCTGGCGGTCATCTTGATGTACTTGAGCATGTTGGCGAAGGTGCGCCGGCCTTCCAGCACGCCCTCCTCCAGGATCATCAGGCTCTTTTCCAGCAGGATGATGTCGGCCGCTTCCTTGGCGATGTCCACCGCGCTGTCCACCGAAATGCCGATATCCGCAGTGCGCAGCGCCGGCGCATCGTTGATGCCGTCGCCCATAAAGCCCACCACATGCCCGTTGGCCTTGAGCAGGCGCACGATGCGTTCCTTGTGAGCCGGGGTGAGCTTGGCGAACACATTGGTGGTCTCCACCGCCGCGGCCAATTCGGCGTCCGTCATCGCTTCGATGTCGTTACCCATCAGCAGGCCCTGTTGCTCCAGGCCCACTTCGCGGCAGATCTTGGCGGTGACCAGTTCGTTATCGCCGGTCAGCACTTTGACCGCGACACCGTGGGCCTTGAGCGCCTTGAGCGCCGGCGCGGTGCTCTCCTTGGGCGGATCGAGAAAGGCCACGTAACCGATCAGCGTCAGGTTGTTTTCATCGGCCAGGCTGTAGGTATCGCGCCCCGCCGCCATCGGTTGCGCGGCCACGGCCACCACGCGCAGGCCTTCCTCATTGAACGCGGCGGTGACCTGGCGGATGCGCGCCAGCAGTTCATCGGTCAGCGCTTCATTGGTCTCGCCATGACGCACGCTGTTGCACACCGACAGGATCTCTTCCACGGCGCCCTTGCAGATCAGCAGGTGCGGCAAGCCTTGCTCGGCCACCACCACCGACATGCGCCGACGGTTGAAGTCGAAGGGAATCTCATCGACTTTCTGGAACGCCGTGCCCACCTTCAGCTCACGGTGCACTTCCACGTGTTCGAGCACCGCCACGTCCAGCAGGTTTTTCAGGCCGGTCTGGTAGTAGCTGTTGAGGTAGGCCATTTCCAAGACGTCGTCGGACTCTTCGCCCCACACGTCGACATGGCGTGCCAGGAAAATCTTGTCCTGGGTCAGGGTGCCGGTCTTGTCGGTGCACAGTACATCCATCGCGCCGAAGTTCTGGATTGCGTCCAGGCGCTTGACGATGACTTTTTTGCGCGACAGAAACACTGCGCCCTTGGCCAGGGTGGAAGTGACGATCATCGGCAGCATTTCCGGGGTCAGGCCCACGGCAATCGACAATGCGAACAGCAGCGCTTCGGTCCAGTCGCCTTTGGTGAAGCCGTTAATGAACAGCACCAGCGGCGCCATCACGAACATGAAGCGGATCAGCAACCAACTAACCTTGTTCACCCCATGCTGGAACGAAGTGGTGGCGCGATCGGTGGCGGTGACCCGTTGGGCCAGCGCGCCGAAATAGGTGCTGTTGCCGGTGGTGAGGATCACCGCCGTGGCCGCGCCGGACACCACGTTGGTGCCCATGAACAGAATGTTTTCCAGGTCCAGCGGGTTACGGGTCGCGGCGTCCTGCTGGTGGGCGAATTTCTCCACCGGCATCGATTCGCCGGTCATCGCCGCCTGGCTGACAAACAGGTCCTTGGCGCTGAGCACGCGGCAATCGGCGGGGATCATGTCACCGGCCGACAGTACGATCACATCGCCCGGCACCAGCTGCTTGATCGGCAGTTCGATGCGCTTGCCGTCATCCCGGCGCAGCACCGTGGCGGTGTTGCTGACCATGGCTTTCAACGCATCGGCGGCCTTGTTGGACTTGGCTTCCTGCCAGAAGCGCAGCAGGGTCGAGAGCACCACCATGGAGAAGATCACCGTGGCGGCTTTCATGTCCTCGGTCAGCCAGGAGATCACCGCCAACAGGGTCAGCAGCAGGTTGAACGGGTTCTTATAGCAATGCCACAGGTGCACCCACCATGGCAGCGGTTGCTCATGCTCGACCTCGTTGAGGCCGTATTGCACACGCAGGGCGTCGGCTTCGGCGGTGGTCAGGCCGTCGGTGTGGCTGCCCAGCGTGCCGAGCAACGGCACGGCGCTGCTGTTGGCCGCCCCCACCAGGGTTTGCGCCAAAGTCGGTGGCACTTCGCGGCTGACGCTGGCGTCGGTCACGGTTTCGAGCATGGCCAGGCGACGGAAGTGCCGGGCTATGTGCCGGGTCCGCAGGAAGCCGGCGAAGAACTCTTTAAGCAGAGCGAGGTTCATGATTGTTACTCCTGCGCGAGGAAACCGTCGTGCAGGTACGGCCCGTCCGCACCGCGCCCTGGAACAGGCACAGCCAAACATGGCCCGCCCGCCGTAAGAGGCAGGCGCGTCCGTGGCAGCCCGAGGTGAGTCGGGTGCTGGTCAGCGTCGAAGAGAGAGGATCGAGGCACAGCCGGAATGGGCTGCGGCCGGGATGCCGCTTCTCGCGTTAATGGCGAGACAACGGCATCGAAAGAATGCGCGTTACCTTGCCAAGTATGTGCCGGTTACCGGAACCGGCCGACTACTGTCACTCGAACAAGTACCCACTGAGGGTCTCCGCAATTGATGAAAACGCGCGAAGCTTACGCCCCGATTTCTGCCGAGTAAACCGTAGGAAAGTTTCCGCATGATGAATAAGAAAGTTCTTCAGGATGGGTTCAGGAAGCGTCCCCTGGGCAGCGGACAATCGCAATCCAGAGATATCCGGTCGGTCTCGCTTTCCCAACCTCCCTTAGGTGAGTAGGCGTCAATCATCCCGCGTCAGAACTTCCAGCAACTCGATCTCAAAGTACAAATCACTGTTGGGCTTGATATGCGCACCCATCGAACGCTCGCCATACGCAAGGTGCGCCGGCACGAACAATTTACGCACCCCACCCACCTGCATCCCCATCAGGCCCTGATCCCAACCCTTGATCACACGCCCGGTGCCGATCACGCACTGGAAGGGCTTGCCGCGTTCCCAGGAGGAATCGAACACGGTGCCGTCCGCCAGCGTGCCGGTGTATTGAGTGGTGATCAGCGCGCCTTTGACCGCGGCCTTGCCGGAGCCTGGGCGGATGTCAGTGATCTGGAGTTCGTTGGAGTTCATGGAGGGCTCGTTGCTGGGACAAAGGCTGGGGTTTTCCCAGAATTGAGGGCGATTGGCAAGTGTAGGAAGTGTCGCAGTCGTGACATTTCCCTTTAATTTGCAGGACGTTTCCGAGAGAATCCCAGCCGCTTGCGCCGCTCTAATCACGTGGCTAGTCTTCGCCGGTCACTGCCAATTCAGTGACTCGGGTTTGGTAGACCACGAATGATTAGGCGCAAAGCGCCCCCTTCTGCAAGGCGCTTTTTTCGGCCCTGCGTTATGGTGGCCGTGCGCAGGGCACCTTCGGGTGCGCCGGGTCCTAATCACCGGTCTACCAATCTGCGTACGGTCACCGCCTTAAAATCGTTTGGTAGCGATGGTGGTGGCTTTCCAACTTAGATTAGGAGTTGAACCCATGGACAAACTTGTCCCCGCCCCACCGGCCTCAGAACCGCCATTTTTCACCACAACCCCGGACCTCAGTTTCGAAGATGCCCTGGCCCACGCCAGGAGCGTACTGCGTTGCGCAGCCGTGGCGGCACAGACGGCGGGCGAGCAACTGGATGGCACATCGAGGACGCTGGTGCTTTCGGTCATGCACTTGATAGACATGGCGAGCGTGATGGTGGATCGATCGCTGGAGTATGTACAACAGCGCTGAAACAACGCCAGCCCCAGTGGCCCGGGAGCATGTTCCATGCCTCCTGGGGCTGGCAGCAAAACTGCGACGCGCAGCGCCGCAACTCGTTGAAAATTACTACCAGAGATCTAAGAAAACAGAGAAAAGAAATGGGCTACAACGTGACAGGAATCACCTGACTTCCATTTAATTATCGGCCCGCCTCTTACTGAACATTCAACCACTTCCGGTTGCATAACAATAAGAGGTTTACCTCATGAACTCTCCAATAAGCCCCGCCCGCGTCGCCGTCATTCAGTTCGACCCACAGGTTGGAATAGCCAATCGAGAAGACAACCTGCGTCAAAGCCTCGCGCTCGCAGCCGAAGCGGCAAACGGTGGCGCCAATCTGATCGTGCTGCCGGAATTGTCCAATTGCGGATATTTCTTCAGCAGCCGGCAGGACGCATTCGATCACGCAGAGCCTGTGCCGAACGGACCAAGCGTTCGCGAATGGACGGACTTTGCCTGCAGGCACCAGGTGTACCTGGCAGCCGGTCTGAACGAGATAGACGGCAGTCAGCTGTTCAACACAGCAGTGTTGCTGGGACCCGATGGGTTCATAGGCAAGTACCGCAAAGCCCATCTATGGAACCTGGAAAAGCTCTGGTTCACACCCGGCGACACCGGGTTTCCGGTGTTTGAAACGCCCATAGGCCGCATCGGCCTGTTGATCTGCTGGGACATCTGGTTCCCGGAAGTGCCACGTATCCTCAGCCAACAAGGCGCCGATATTATCTGCAGCCTGAACAACTGGGTGTGGACGCCGCCGCCGCTGTTCGATGAAGCCGGCAAGTGCATGGCCTCGTACCTGACCATGACCGCCGCGCATGTGAACAACGTGTTTATCGCCGCCGCCAGCCGCATTGGCCAAGAGCGGGATGCACGCTACCTCGGCTGCTCGTTGATTGCCGGAACCAATGGCTGGCCGATCGGTGAAGTGGCGTCGGCCAATCGCCAGGAAATTCTATTTGCCGACATCGACGTCACCAGCGCCCGCAGCGCGCCGATCTGGAACAGCCTCAATGACCTGCAACGCGACCGACGCAATGATCTATACGATCAGATGCTGGGCTATGCCCATCATCCTGCCCTGCCTCGCTGAGCGGAGGGCCATTCATGGAGCCTTTACTGACCAAGAAGACGTCCGCGCGTTCACGCCTGGTGGGCAAGCCGACAGGGCAAAGCCTGGCAGGGCTTTTCCATCTCTTATGGCACTGGCTTATGGCCCTGGCTGGTGACCAGCTCATTGATCGGCCTATTGCTCAGTAACCTGCTGTGGGGCTGGAGTGTCACGGCAGACACTTGGCAGCCGACCTTCGCGGCGTTTGTTTCATTGCCGGCAGCGATGGTGCTGATGTTTGGCGGTGGCTGGAAGGTCACCCTCAACGGCGCAGTGCTGAGCGCGCTGCTGGTTACGCCCATGTGCCTGCTGATCGTGAACCTGGTGTGCGTACCGATGGGCTTGCCCGCTGTAATCGGCAACGTGCTGGGCATGGCAATCGGGAGCGTCCTTGCATTCATACTGTGCCATCGGGTGCCCTCGCTGGTGCGTTCGAACTGCATCGCCCCAGAGAGGCCGGCCCCTGTTGCGCCTGCTCGCTATGGTGTGGTCTGGAGCGTGCGTCGAGTGCTGGCCGACTTTTCCGAAGCGCCATTTTTCGGCAATGAACTGGCCAGTCTCGGTCTGTTGGCGGGTGTGTTGCTCGCCTATGCGCTCAACCCGATAAGTCCGGCGTATGGCTCGGGCCTGCTCTTGTACATGATCGGCGCACAGGCAATGACATCGGCAGCTGGGGTGGTGATATGGCGCCGGCAATGGATACGGCACGGCTGGTATCCCACCTACGTTCCGCTGGTGTCAGTGGTCCCGGCGGCTGTGTTGACCCATGGCGGAAGCTGGACGGTAATGGGAGCCAGTGCACTGCTTGGCGCGCTGATCGCACCACCGCTGGCCTTTGCGATTGCGTCGAGGCTACCCGGGCATTTTCACCCCTATATCGGCAACGTGATCTCAATGGCGTTGAGCACGCTGATGATCGTGCCGATCGTGGGCTGGCTGGCGAGTTAACGTTTCGCGGGCACGGGCCGAACCAATCGGCCCGTGCATTCGCCTCCCGCACTGGGAAATGGCTCTGCACTATCATGAGGCCAGGGTGTCGTAATTTGCATGCGCCCATACTCAGGAGAAACCATGCCCCAGGATGTCCTTGCCAAAGAAACCAACCGCCGCCAGCTGCAGCAGATCATCTCCGGACTCTCCGACGGCATCATCCTGGCCGAAGTCGACCAGACAATCCTTTGGGCCAATGAAGCCGCGCTGACCATGCACGGGGTGGATGATGTCGCGGCATTGGGCGCCAATACCCGGGAATATGCTGAACGCTTTGCCTTGCGTTATCGCAATAATCATCCCGTGCAGTTGGAAAACTACCCCCTCGCCCGCGCGGCGGCTGGTGATGAATTCAGCGATGTGGTGGTGGAGGTCACCCCCACCGCCGGCGAAGAGAAAACCTGGGTTCACCGCCTACGCAGCCTGGTGATCAGCGATGCCCGTGGTGAGCCTGAATTGCTGGTGCTGATCCTCAGCGACGCCACTGAATGGGCCAGCGCCGAGCAGCGTTTCGAAAAAACCTTCAATGCCAACCCGGCGCCCGCAGTGATCTGCCGCCTGAGCGACCTGCGTTACATCAAGGTGAACCAGGGCTTCCTGGAAATGACCGGCTATAACCGCGACCAGGTCATCGGCCGCTCGGTGTACGAGCTCGACGTGCTCGAACACGCCGAGCGCAGGGACCTGGCCATTCAGCGCCTGGGCGAAGGTGCGACTATTCCACAGATGCAGGCCGAGCTGAAACTGCCCGAAGGCGGCAGCAAGTTGGTGATCGTCGCTGGCCAGCCGCTGGATATGAATGAAGAAGATTGCATGCTGTTCTCCTTCACCGACCTGGAACCGCGACGCAAGGCGGAAATCGCTTTGCGCCAGAGTGAAGAGCGCTTCGCCAAATCGTTCCGCCTGACGCCGGTGCCGACGCTGGTGTGCAACGCCGCCAACCGGCAAGTGGTGGATATCAACGAAGCCTTCATGACTATCACCGGGCACACCAGTGAAGAATTGATCGGCAAATCCATCGAAGACATCCACTTCATCGACAGCCCGCAAGCGGGCGCCCAGCTCTTCGCCACCCTGGAAAAAGCCGGCAATCTCGACGGCCAGGACCTCAAGGTGCGCAAGAAAGGCAATGAGGTCATCGACTGCGTGGTGTGGGCCGACACCGTAGTCATTCAGGATATGCCGTGCTATCTGCTGGTGATGATGAACATCACCGAGCGCAAACGCTCCGAACTGGAACTGGTGGCGGCCATTGAGGAAGTGATGCAGGACGCGTCCTGGTTCAGCCAGACGTTGATCGAGAAACTGGCCAATGCCAAGGGCGTCAACAGCCCCGACCTGCCGAACGTGGCGTTTACCGACCTCACCGCCCGCGAGCGCGACGTGCTGGGCCTGATCTGCGAAGGCCTGGCCGACAAGGAGATCGCTCTGCGTCTGAAACTGGCGCCCAATACGGTGCGCAACCATGTCGCGACGGTGTATTCCAAGCTGGGTGTGCACAGCCGCAGCGCGGCAATCGTCTGGGCCCGTGAGCGCGGGCTGTTTGCCGGGGAATTACGCCTTAAAAAAAGGCGCTGATCATGCAAATGCACTAGTGCAGCTAGTGCGAATTCGCCTTATAGCGCAGCGGTGCAATCAATAACCTTTCAGGCGTCGAATTGGATGCCTGAAGGAACCCGAATGTTTACCCTCGCTCAACTGCGAAATTGCATCGAAGAAGGCCTGTCGCCACTGACCTGCGAATTTACTCTGTGTCGGGATGCCTCATTGACCCTCAAGGTCTATGACGCCGAAACCGGCCGAGTGGACCTGGTAGTGACCGGGATCAGCACCAACCGGCTGCAGACCCAAGAGCAAGTGAAAAAAATGGTGGAAGAGCTGCGCTACGAGTTGCAAAGCAACAATGTGGGCAAGCTCACGCTGGACGACCTTCCTTTATCGACCACGTAATAAAACCCGCTCTCCTGCGGCAGGTAACACGGCCCTTGCGGCCGGTTACCTTTATCCGAGGCACTTGACGTTACCAGCGGGTTACTTCTTGACGGGGGTAATCTCGAGGATCGTACCGTTAGTGGTTTTGAGCAGCACAAACTTGTCGCCCACACGCGTCCATTGGCTTTCTTCCTCTGGTTGTTTGAGGCCGCGTTTTTTCCAGTCGGTGACCGCGGACTCCTTGCGCATCAGCATATCCGGCGCGCGATCGCCCTCTTTCAAATCACGGGCGTTAATGTTGGAAGGTTGCACGGTTTCCTGCGGAGTATCACCGGCCTGCGCGACAAAGCTGGCGGTGGACAGGCTGGCGGCGACCAGCAGGCAGGCGGTTAGAATTTTGGATTTCATGGGTGCTCCTTCAATGAATGATGCGTACCCAGGTTCAGACCCCTGGCGCGCGCAATCATTCACCGCATGAAATCCGCTTGATATCGCGCACTGTGCTTGTGCCACTCCAGGTTCCCCGCGATCCAGGCTTTGAGCCCGTTGAGATAACGCTTCAATAACGGACTTGCCTCTTTGAGCAGTACACGCTCCGCCGCTTCGTATTCCAGCATCACGCCGTCATGGATATCAGCAATCCTGTCTATCGCCTCTTGAAGCGAGCACTGGTGTTGTGCCGCAAGCAGATACGGCAGTTTGAACGTACCCACCTCGTTCAAATGCTCCTTATAGGCCGAGTACAAATCGTTGACTAATGTGGTCGCTAGCGCCGCCAGCGCAGTGACTCGGTGGACCTGCGGCTGCGAATACAGATTAGCCGGGACTTCATAGCCACCGATGGCGTCAATCAATACCAGGCACGGCCAGAAGCTGTTGATATGACGACTGGCAAGGTACTCAGCGACGGTCGGCCGGGAGTCATAAACACGCCACGCCCCCTCGGCGGCCATTGCCACAAACATCGCGATACTGATTTGACGCACCCTGGCGACTTGGGACGGCGTGCAAAACTGGCCGACGCGCTGCATATAGGCGCGCAGCCCCACCAGTACCGGATCGCCGTTGAGCTGGATCTCCAGTTGGGCGTCGAAGGGCGTGGGCAGGTAAGCGGGGTCCATGGCGGCAATCGCGAACGATAAACGCGGGGCGACCTGACCGGGGTCGCAACCCAGTGAGCGGTCATCGCAGTAATGGTCGTCGACGGCAAACAGCGCCGCCAGGCACTGGCCTTGCAACAACAGGCGGTCGGGATCGTCGGTGTCCACATGACACAACATGGCATAGCGACCGAAATCCGAGGCGCGGATGTTGTCCCACTTGCCAGGGAAAATGCCGATGTGTTCAATCCATTCCATCAGTCGTTCATTCACCACCCGCCCCAATGCGTTATCTATGCGCATGGGAGATGGGCAACGAAGCGCACGCACCTTAAAAGGCGGAATAACCGACGGTGGGGCAGCCGAAAATGGGTCCATAGCAATATGCCTGATCGTTGTGACTGGGCGGTACCGCTGACCCGACTGCGTGAGTGATGTCTAGGAAAATTAGCCAAGAACTTAACGTTTCGCCATGTCGAGGTTAGAACAGGTGGCTCTCTCTGCCTATTTACCTGATTGACGGGCACTTCATCACGGGCCTCGCCACCGGGATCGCCCACCGATGTGTCGATTGCTATCGTGAAATTAATCCTGTAATTTTTCATGAAATTTTACGAAATAAATTTCATGACCCCACAAGAAGAACTCGCCACCCTTGCCGCGCTGATCCATGACTTGCGCAAGCACAAGAAGCTCACCCTCGCCCAGCTGGCGCAGAAAATCGAGCGCTCGGTAGGCTTTCTCTCTCAGGTCGAACGCGGTTTGTCGCGCCCGACCGTGGCCGACCTGACCGCCATCAGCCACGCCCTCGACGTGCCCACCACCTACTTTTACAGCCAGCCCAAGCCCAAGGCGATTGAGTGGGTAACCCGCCCCAGCGAGCGGCGCACGGTGTATTACGCCAATGGCATCACCGACATCCTGGTGTCGCCGAGCATGAGCGGCGCTTTTTCCATCCTCGACAGTCTGCTGGCGCCGGGCGCCAACAGCGGTGAACAGACCATGAGCGACCGCGCCGAACAGGCCGGTTTTGTGCTGGAAGGCGAATTGACGCTGTGGGTAGACGGTGAAAACGACGCGGTCACGCTCGGCCCCGGCGACAGCTTTCACCTGGCCAGTTTCGCCCATTGCCGCTACGCCAACCTCACCGACCTGCCCGCCCGCGTGCTGTGGGTTTACAACTAGGAGCATTACCCGTGAAAAGCCAATCCGCCACGCTGCTGGCCGAAGTACGGACCTTTCGCCAGCACCATCCGGACGTGCGTTATGTCGACTTGATCGCCCTGGACATTCCCGGGCATTTCTATGGCAAACGCTACCCGATCGAGATGCTCGAAAAGGTCGCCGCCGGCAGCCCGTTGAAGCTGCCGCAGAATGCCGTGCTGCTCGGCGCTCAAGGCGGCCTGTTCAAGATTGGCGACTACTGCTTCCACGATGGCGACCCGGACGCGAATCGGCGTCTGGTGCCGGGCACGCTCAAGCCGGTGAGCTGGGAATCGCAGCCCCTGGGCCAGATGCTGATCACCTCCGACGGCACCGAAGCCCCTATCGAATTCGAACCCCGCGAAGTGCTGGCCAAGGTGCTGCAGCGCCTGCACCACAAGGGCATCCATCCGGTGGTGGCGTTCGAACTGGAGTTTTATCTGTTCGACAAAACCCTCGATCATGGCCTGCCGCAATTTGCCCGTGACCCGCTGAGCGACGACGCCGACGACCAGCCCACCCTGCACATTGATCGACTGTCGCGCTTCTCAGGCGTCCTGGACGACATGGCGCAGACGGCCAAGGACCAGGGCATCGACATCACGGTGATTACCGCCGAACTCGGCCCCGGCCAGTTCGAAATCAATTTCGGCCACCTCGACGACGGCTTGCGCGCCGCCGACTGGGCCGCGCTGTTCTGCCGCAGCACGCGCGGCGTGGCCCTCAAGCACGGTTACCGCGCCAGCTTCATGGCCAAGCCGTACTTGCAATACCCTGGCAGCGGCATGCACGTGCACGTCAGCCTGTATGACGGCGCGGGCAACAACCTGCTGGCGGCGCATCAGCAGCAACCGCTGCGCCACGCCGTGGCCGGGTGCCTGGAATTGCTGCCCCATTGCATGCCGATCTTCTCGCCCAACCACAATGCCTTCCGCCGCCTGGGCGGCACCGTCAACGCCGCCACCCGCGCCTGCTGGGGTTTCGAGGACCGCGATGCGTGCGTTCGCATCCCCGACTCCGACCCGCGCAACCTGCGGATCGAACACCGTCTGGCCAGCGCCGATGCGAACCCGTATTTGGTGCTGGCGGCGATCCTCGCCGGCCTGGAACATGGCCTCGACGCCCAGCGCGAGCCCATCGCCCCGCTGAACGAAGACCGCAACAGCGGCGCCGACTTCCCATTGGACATGCTCGACGCCGTACGCACCATGCAGCAGCACGCCAGCGTGCGCGATAAGCTGGGCGCCGAATTTGTCGACGTGTATTGCGAGAACAAGCGCCAGGATCATCTGGCCTTTCAACAAGAAATCAACGCGCGGGAATACCGCTGGTTTCTTTAACCTCGGCTCACCACAGGGGGAACGGCGCACACAGTGGTTGTGGTGAGGGGGCTTGTCGAATCGTCGCACCGCCCGCGCTGGGCCGCGAAGCGGCCCCAATACAGGCGCTGAGATTTTGTGTTGGGTCAGCGTCCAGTTTCAGGGCCGCTTCGCAGTCCGGCGCTCAATTGGACTCACCGAGCAACAGCTTTTGCTCCCGCGCGCACAGCTCCACCACGTAATCCCACAACACCCGCAGCCGCACCGACTTGTGCAACTCGCGACGCGAGCTGATCCAGTAGCTGCGCTGAATCCGCTCCCCCGGCAGCAACGGCACCAATTGCGGGTCGGACGCCGCCATAAAGCACGGCAACACTGCAATCCCCAGCCCCGAGCGCGCGGCGTGGTGTTGGGCAATGACACTGGTGCTGTGGAACACCACTTTGGGGTTGCGGCAAAAGCTGCTGAGCAGTTTGAGTTCCTGGCTGAACAGCAGGTCATCGACGTAATCGATCCAGGCATGGGTGGCGAGGTCTTCGCGTTTTTCGATGGGCGGGTGGCGGTCCAGATAAGCGCGACTGGCGTAGAGGGCCAGGCGGTAGTCGGTGAGTTTGCGGGTAACGAGTTGGTCGACGCTGGGGCGTTCGAGGTGGATGCTGATCTCCGCTTCGCGGTTGAGGATGCTGACGAAGCGCGGCACAGCCACCAGTTCCACTTCCAGCCCCGGATAACGTTCGAACAGGCCGCCCATGCGTCCGGCGAGGAACATCACACCCAGGCCTTCAGCCACACCGAGGCGGATCTTGCCCAGGGGCGCGGCGGTGTGGGTGAGTTCGTCTTCGGCCAGCAGCGCGACGTTTTCCATGGCTTCGGCGTGCTTGAGCAGGGCTTCGCCGGAAGGGGTCAACTCGTAACCGTGGGCGTGCTGCACGAACAGTGCGGTGCCCAGGCTCTTCTCGATGGCCTCGATATGCCGCGCCACCGTGGCGTGGGTGGTCTTCAGGCGCTGGGCGGCGGTGAGCAGACGACCGCTGCGTTGCAATTCGAGAAAAAACCGCAAGTCATTCCAGTCGAACATGTCGCCTCCTGTGCGTGGGCCGTCGCAGCGCTGTTTATAAACGCACAGCAGCTGGGTAAAAACTAACATTTTTAAGACGAAAACTAACAACTAGGATGGGGGCAATAAGAAAAACAAGCGAGACTTCAGATGCCCACTGCAGCTGCTGAATATGATTACGTCGTAGTAGGCGCCGGCCCCGCCGGTTGCCTGCTGGCCAATCGACTGTCCGCCAACCCCGCCCACCGCGTACTGCTGTTGGAAGCCGGCGGCCGCGACAACTATCCCTGGATCCACATCCCCGTCGGCTATCTGTTCTGCATCGGAAACCCGCGCACCGACTGGTGCTTCAAAACCGAAGCCCAGCCGGGCCTGCAGGGGCGCGCGTTGAGCTATCCCCGAGGCAAAGTGCTGGGCGGTTGCTCCTCCATCAACGGCATGATCTACATGCGCGGCCAGGCCCGTGACTACGATGGCTGGGCCGCCGAAGGCAACGCCGGCTGGGCGTGGAAGGACGTACTGCCGCTGTTCAAGCACAGCGAAAACCACTTTGCCGGTGGCTCGGAATTTCACAGTAATGGCGGCGAATGGCGCGTCGAACAGCAACGACTGTCGTGGCCGATCCTGGATGCTTTTCGCGAAGCGGCAGCGCAAAGCGGCATCGCTAATGTCAGCGATTTCAACCAGGGCGATAACGAAGGCTGCGGCTACTTCCAGGTCAATCAGAAGGCCGGGGTGCGCTGGAATGCGGCCAAGGCGTTCCTCAAACCCGTCCGCCAACGCCCCAATCTCACCGTGATCACCGAAGTGGAAGTCGACCGTGTGCTGCTGGAAAACGGGCGTGCCTCTCAAGTGGTCGGGCGCCGGCTCGGCCAGCCCGTGAGTTGGAAAGCCCGCCGGGAGATCATCCTGTGCGCCGGTTCGGTGGGCTCGCCGGGCATCCTGCAACGTTCGGGAATCGGGCCGTCCAAAGTGCTCAAACCCTTGGGCATCAATGTGCTGCACGAATTGCCCGGCGTGGGCGGCAACCTGCAGGATCACTTGCAGCTGCGGCTGATCTACAAACTGGAAAACGCGCGCACCCTCAACCAGATCGCCGGCACCGTGTGGGGCAAGATGGGCATGGGCCTGCGTTACCTGTACGACCGCAGCGGCCCGTTGTCGATGGCGCCCAGTCAGCTCGGCGCGTTTGCGCGCTCGGGGCCGGAGCAGGCCTCGGCCAACCTCGAATATCATGTGCAGCCGTTGTCCCTGGAGCGCTTCGGCGAACCGTTGCACGGCTTTCCCGCGTTCACCGCCTCGGTGTGCGATCTGCGCCCGCACAGCCGTGGCCGGGTCGATATCCGCTCGGCCAACCCGGCGGACGCGCCACTGATCCAGCCCAACTACCTCAGCCACCCCGAAGACCTGCGCGTGGCCGCCGATGCCATCCGCCTGACGCGGCGCATCGTCGCGGCGCCGGCCTTGAGCCAGTTCAAACCGGTGGAATACTTGCCGGGCGAGTCGCTGCAAACCCAAGAGCAACTGCACGAAGCCGCCGCGCGCATCGGCACGACGATTTTCCACCCGGTGGGCACTTGCCGCATGGGCAGCGATAAAGACGCGGTGGTCGACGCCCAATTGCGCGTGCATGGCATCCCCGGCCTGCGTGTCGCCGATGCCTCGATCATGCCGCGCATCACTTCCGGCAATACCTGCTCACCCACGCTGATGATCGCGGAAAAAGCCGCGCAGCTGATCCTTTCGCCGAACACAAGGAGCTTCGCACCGGAGAAAGAACCGGTTCACGCAATCTGAATAGCGGCGCCACACCCGGCGCCGACAGTGGAACAACAATAAATAATCACTGTGAGGGCTACCCGATGTCAGACCACGCTCAACCCCTGGGCTCGGCAATAAACGCGAGCACCGGCAACGATTCCAAAAAAGTCATCTTCGCCTCGTCCCTGGGGACGGTGTTCGAGTGGTATGACTTTTTCCTCTACGGCGCCCTCGCGGCGGTGATCAGCAAACAGTTCTTTGCCGGGGTCAACGACACCACGGCGTTTATCTTTGCCTTGATGGCCTTCGCGGCCGGCTTTGTGGTGAGGCCGTTCGGCGCACTGGTGTTCGGCCGCCTGGGCGACATGATCGGGCGCAAATACACGTTCCTGGTGACCATCATCCTGATGGGCGTGGCGACCTTCTGCGTCGGGCTGTTGCCCAACTACGCCAGCATCGGCATTGCCGCGCCGATCATCCTGATCGTGCTGCGCATGCTGCAGGGCCTGGCGCTGGGCGGTGAATACGGCGGTGCCGCCACGTATGTCGCCGAGCACGCACCGTTCGGCAAGCGCGGGTTCCACACCAGCTGGATCCAGTCCACCGCCACCATCGGCCTGCTGCTTTCACTGTTGGTGGTACTGGCATGCCGCTATTTCACCGGCGACCAGTTCGAAGTCTGGGGCTGGCGGATTCCGTTCCTGTTTTCCATCGTGCTGCTGGGCATCTCCACCTGGATCCGCATGAGCCTGCATGAGTCGCCGGCCTTTCTGAAAATGAAAGAGGAAGGCAAGGCCAGCAAGGCGCCGATCCGCGAGTCGTTCGGTAAATGGGAAAACCTCAAAGTGGTGCTGATCGCGCTGTTCAGCATCAACGGCGGGCAGGCCGTGACCTTCTACGCGGCGCAGTTCTACGTGCTGTTCTTCCTCACCCAGTTCCTGCGGATGGACCCGGCCCTGGCCAACATGCTGCTGATTATCAGCGTGGTAATTGGCGCGCCGTTCTTCATCCTGTTCGGCTGGCTGTCGGACAAAATCGGGCGCAAACCGGTGCTGATGCTCGGCCTGCTGCTTGCCACTGCGCTGTATTTCCCGATCTTCAAGGGCCTGGCGCACTACACCAACCCGGCGATGGACCAGGCCAGCCGCCAGGCGCCGATCATCGTGCTGGCCGACCCGGCCACCTGTACCTTCCAATTCGACCCGGTGGGCAAGGCGCGGTTTGACAGCCCATGCGACAAGGTCAAGACCTTTCTGGTCAAACAAGGCCTGCCTTACACCAGCGCCGCCGCGCCGGCCGGCAGCCCGGTACAGGTGAGCGTGGGCGATGTGCGCATCGACGGTTTTGACGAAGCGGCCCTGCGTGGCGCCGTGACCCTGGCCGGTTACCCGTCTTCGGCGGATGTGGCGCAGGTCAACAAAGTCATGGTGGTGGCGCTGATCGTGCTGCTGATCCTGATCGCGGCCATGTGCTACGGCCCGCTGGCGGCGTTGATGGTGGAGCTTTTCCCGACACGCATCCGCTACACCTCGATGTCCCTGCCCTACCACATCGGTAACGGGTGGTTCGGCGGGTTCCTGCCGACCGTATCGTTTGCGCTGGTGGTATACACCGGCGATATCTTCTACGGCCTGTGGTACCCGGTGGTGGTGACGGGGGTGAGCCTGATTGTCGGGTTGTTCTGCCTTAAGGAAACGCGGTACGTGGATATCGATAGCAACTGAATAAGCGGCAAGCGGCAAGCTTCAAGCTGCAAGTAAAAGCCAATCGGCTCTTTCTTGCCGCTTGCAGCTTGCCGCTTGAAACTTCCAGCTGTACATCCATACAGATAATGGTTGCTCAAATCCATCCGACTGAGCATCCTGCAAAGCATCTACCCGATCTGATGTGATGACCATGCGGCTGTACCTTTGTGAAAAACCCTCCCAGGCCAAGGACATTGCGGCGGTGCTCGGTGCCAGTCGTCGTGGCGATGGGTGTTGGCTGGGCAATGGGGTCACGGTCACCTGGTGCATTGGGCACCTGCTGGAAACCGCCCCGCCCGATGCCTACGACGCCAAGTACAAACGCTGGGTGCTGGCCGACCTGCCGATCGTGCCGGACAAATGGAAGATGCTGGTCAAACCCAAGACCGCCAGCCAGTTCAAGGCGGTCAAGCGCTTGCTGGGGGAAGCCCAGGAACTGGTGATCGCCACCGACGCCGACCGTGAGGGCGAGATGATCGCCCGCGAGCTGGTGGAGCATTGCCGCTATCGGGGGCCGATCCAGCGGTTGTGGTTGTCGGCGCTGGACGACGCTTCGATTCGCAAGGCGCTGGCCGCCCTCAAGCCCGGCGCCGACACCTTCAGCCTGTACCACTCGGCCCTGGGCCGCTCCCGCGCCGACTGGCTGATCGGCATGAACATGAGTCGTCTGTTCACGCTGCTGGGGCGTCAGTCCGGTTACCAAGGCGTGTTGCCGGTAGGCCGGGTGCAAACGCCCACCTTGCGCCTGGTGGTGGACCGCGACCGCAGCATCGCCGATTTCGTGCCGGTGGCTTACTGGGCCATCGATGTGGACCTGCGCCACGCACACATGACCTTCACGGCCCAATGGCGCGCCGCCGAGGATGCCTGCGACGACCAGGGCCGCTGTCTCAACTCGCAACTGGCGCAGGCCGCCGCCGATGCCATGGGCAACGCCACCAGCGCGCGCCTGGTAAAGCTGCGCACCGAACGCATGCGCGAGGTGGCGCCCTTGCCTTTCGACCTGGGCACTCTGCAGGAAATCTGCTCGAAGAAACTCGGCCTCGGCGCACAGGAAACTCTGGACATTGCCCAATCCCTCTACGAAACCCACAAGGTCATCACCTACCCGCGCAGCGATTGCGGCTACTTGCCGCTGAGCCAGCACGGCGAGGCACCGAAGATTCTCGCCGCGCTGGGACGTGCCGATCCGGTGGTCGGCGACCTGATGCCGCATATCGATCCCCAGCGACGCTCGCGGGCATGGAACGATGCCAAAGTCAGCGCCCACCACGGCATCATTCCCACCGGGGCCGGCAAGGATGTGGGCCAGCTCAGCGGCAAGCACCGCGCGGTGTACACCTTGATTCGCGCACGCTATCTGGCGCAGTTCCTGCCCAACCACGAATACGATCGCACTCAGGCGGATTTCGACTGCGCCGGTTTTGCCCTGCGCGCGGTGGGCAAAGTGGTGATCGAGCCAGGCTGGAAACGCGCCCTGCCCGAAGCACTCGCACCCACCAAGGGCCGCGAAGCGCCAGCGCCCCAGGCCCTACCGGCGCTGGTGCAGGGCCAGGATTACGCAGTAGCCAAGGTCACGCTCAAGGACCTGTGGACCCAGCCACCCAAACCCTTTACCGAAGGCGACCTGATCAAGGCGATGAAAAACGTGGCCAAACTGGTGGAGGACCCGCTGCTCAAGCAAAAGCTCAAGGACACCACCGGCATCGGCACCGAAGCCACTCGCGCCGGTATTATCCAGGGGCTGCTCGACCGCGGTTACCTGGTCAAGAACGGCAAGGCGCTGGCCGCCACGCCAGCGGCATTCAGCCTGATCGACGCGGTGCCCCGCGCCATCGCCGACCCCGGCACCACCGCCATCTGGGAACAAGCGTTGGACATGGTGCAAAGCGGTGAAATGAGTCTGGAGGAATTCGTCGCCAAACAGGCGGCCTGGATGAGCAAGCAGGTGGCGCGTTGCAATGGCCTGCGCATGACCATCACCGGCCCGGCCAGCCCGGCAGGCCGAGGAGCGACGCCGTGGAAAAACAAACGCAAGGCAGCCGCTCGCAAGACATCGACCAGCCCAAAACGGGCAAAAAAACCGGTAAATAGCGGATAAACACCAAAAAAAGCGGGCCAGTGACGTTTTTCGACAGGTTTAACGCCGCATTGGTCCTTGCTAGCACGCAGGCCGTCTAGGATTCTGTAGGGGTTGCACTGAATTCCTGATAACAACAACACCGGAGTGGCCGCCATGAAAACCGTTGCACAGCTGCTGAAAGCCAAAGACCAGAAAAACCAGGACGTCCACACCATCCAATGGGATCACACTGTGTTTGAAGCCCTGATGCGGATGTCGGAAAAAAACGTGGGGGCATTACCGGTCGTCCGAGACAACGAAGTGGTGGGCATCATCAGCGAGCGTGACTACGCGCGCAAAATCATGCTTAAGGGCCTGTCGTCGCTGACCACCAAGGTGCACGAGGTGATGAGCGCGCCGGTGATCACGGTGGATACCCATAAACGCGTCGAAGAATGCATGAACATCATGACCGACAGTCACCTGCGTCACCTGCCCGTGGTCGAAGACGGCAAATTGCTGGGCCTGCTCTCTATCGGTGATCTGGTCAAGGAGGCCATCGCCGAGCAGGCTGACCTGATCAGGCAACTGGAGCAGTACATCCGCGGCGAATAGGAGAAACCATGCTCGAATCCCTGGCGCATCAGCAGGACCACCTCGACACCCTGTATCGGGCCATGGCCGATCGGCGCTTTCTGGTGTTGACCGGTGCAGGCATCAGCACGCCCTCAGGCATCCCGGACTACCGCGACCGCGAAGGCGTGCGCCGAGGCAAGGCGCCGATGATGTACCAGGAATTCCTGGCCACCCCGCAGGCGCGGCGGCGTTACTGGGCGCGCGCCATGCTGGGCTGGCCGCGCGTACGCGTCGCACAACCGAATGCAGCGCATCGGGCGCTGGCGACGCTACAACAACGCCGGCGCATCAGCGGGTTGATTACGCAAAATGTCGACGCCCTGCACGATCAGGCCGGCAGCCAGGAAGTGATCGAACTGCACGGCAGCCTGCACCGCGTGCTGTGCCTGGACTGCCAGCAGCGCAGCCAGCGCGATGCGATCCAGCATCTGATGGAAACCCAGAATCCCTACCTGGCGGGCGTCGATGCCGTACAGGCGCCCGATGGCGACACGCTGCTCGACCCGGCCTTCGAAGCGCGCTTTGAGGTGCCCCACTGCCCGCATTGCAACGGCGAACGGTTGAAACCGGACGTGGTGTTTTTCGGTGAGAACGTCGCCCCGCCTACTGCCGCCAAGGCAATGGCGGCGGTGGAACAGGCTGAAGGATTGCTGGTGGTGGGCTCCTCGCTGATGGCCTATTCGGCGTTTCGCTTGTGCAAGGCCATGGTCGAGCAAGGCAAACCGGTCATCGCCATCAACCTGGGTAAGACCCGAGGCGATGAGTTGTTGCAGGTAAAGATCGAAGGCTCGTGCGAGCAGCTTCTCCCCTTGCTGGCGGACCGTTTGCAGTAGCTCCCCTTCTCCACCGCAGCGACCGACCAGCGCAAAAAATGACGCTTGAGTCACGCCCCTGCCGTATCTCCCCGTCCCCACGACGAATTATGTAGTGAGCAAAAATAATCACTACATAACCGTTGACGTAACCTTTTTGTCCTTGCATGATCAAGGCGTCTCCCGGATCGGGAGCGTTGGTAACAAGCGTTTTGAAAGAGCTCGTCTGACCGCCGAGCTGTTTTTTCCGGATGTGCACTGCCCACAAGGCAGATTGATGAAGCTGACCGACCTCGAAAGAGCACGGTACAAGAAGCTCGAATGCTCCTTGTCTTCGTTATGAAAGCATTGCGTAGCAGTTCATCAGCAAGACTACATGCATCAGGTTCAAGACCCTGCCCGTATTCGGCAGACAGTTACTGACGCCCGGTTATTGAAGCCGGAGACAACTAAGCAGTTTTAACGGAACCAACTGATAGATCGCCAACTGGTCAAGGGGCTTACACATGAATCTGAACAACCAACCAACTATCGATGAATTGGCTGAGATGTTCGCAGCGCAGAAAGACACACTCGACGACCATATCCTGTGGATTGGCAAATCGGGCGAAGTCAAGATCGACTGCCTGGCGCCCCACACCGAAGAAGCCGAGTTCGACCGTAACAACCGTGAACTGGCGGCGCGCTTGAAGATGTATCGCCGCGGCCAGGGTTATGTCGGCAAGAAGGCCGCTGCCGATCGCAACTTTATCGAACAAGTATTCGACACACTTAACAATGCCTGGGAGTCTTTCAAAGACAGCTCTCAAGTAAAAGTTATTGATCGCTACTACTAGAAACACCTCGTTCAATGTGGGAGCTGGTTTGCCTGCGATAGCCATTAACGTTCAACGACAGTGTTGAAGTTAAGGCGTTATAACAGGCAAGCCATCTCCCACACTTGTTTGCGCCGCGGGTCAAAACGTTGGAAATCGGCCCTTGCCCGCCTCATCGCGAAAAATATCGAACATCACTTGTGCCGCCGCCGACAATTCATGCCCTGGCTTGGTCAGCACACCAATCGGTCGTTCGATCACCGGATCACGCAAGGTAATGCAATGCGCGCCAGCCTCCTCCATCTGCCTGGCGCACAACGCCGGCACGGCACTGACGCCCAAGCCGCTGGCTACCATTTTGCCCACAGTCGCCAATTGATGGCTTTCCAGTGCGACCGGCAGTTTCATCCGTAGCGCACCCAAATGCTCCTCCAGCATCACCCGGACCGTGGAAGGCCGTTGCAAGGTGATGAAGGGGTGTTCCAACAAGGTTTCCCAACCGATCTCGTCGCACTGCGCCAGCGGCGAATCCCCCGGCACGACCGCAATGAAACGATCCAGATACAACGGAGTAAAAGCCAGCGACGATCCTTCAGACGGCTCGAACGCCACGCCCAGCTCAACCTGGCGATCGCGCACCATCTCCAATACCTGCTCGTTGATCAAGTCGTGCACCGTCACGTTCACCTGTGGGTAACGCGCGCGGAATATCTTCAGGATCGGTGGCAACAGGTTGCCAGCAAACGACGGCATCGCCGCCACTGTGACGCGCCCGCGCTGCAACGTGAAGCGTTGGCGCAACTCATCCTCGGCGTTATCCCAATCGGCCATCAGTCGGCGCGCCAGGGGCAGCAGCGATTCACCCTCCGGGGTCAACGCCACGTTGCGTGTATTGCGGCTGAACAATCGCCCGCCCAAACCCTCTTCCAGGCCTTTGATGGTCAGGCTCAGCGCCGACTGGGAGAGGTGCAGACGCTCGCAGGCGGCAGCGAAACTCAGGCTCTGTGCCACGGCGAGGAAGGCACGCAGCTGTTTCACGGTCATGACGGTTCTCCGAGCGACGCTTCGACTATGCTGTTTTCTAAATCAATCAACCTTAAAAAACAACTTAACAAATCAATTCATCAGCGCAACACTCGGGCCATTGGCTGGCCCACAAACAATAAAAGAGGTGCATATGGCAGGTTTCGATAAACGCGTGGCGTCCTATGAAGAGGCGCTGGCAGGCCTGGAAGATGGCATGACGGTACTCGCCGGCGGCTTCGGCTTGTGCGGCATCCCGGAAAATCTCATTGCCGAAATCAAGCGCAAAGGCACCCGTGAGCTGACCGTGGTCTCCAACAACTGCGGCGTCGACGGTTTTGGCCTGGGCGTGCTGCTGGAAGAAAAACAGATTCGCAAAGTGATCGCGTCCTACGTCGGTGAAAACGCGCTGTTCGAGAAGCAGTTGCTCAGCGGCGAAATCGAAGTGGTGCTGACGCCCCAAGGCACTCTCGCCGAAAAAATGCGTGCAGGCGGTGCCGGTATCCCGGCGTTCTTTACCGCCACCGGCGTCGGCACCCCAGTGGCCGAAGGCAAGGAAACCCGCGAGTTCAACGGTCGCCCTTACCTGATGGAAGAATCCATCACCGGCGACTTCGCCATCGTCAAAGGCTGGAAAGCCGACCACTTCGGTAACGTGATCTACCGCCACACCGCTCAGAACTTCAACCCGCTGGCCGCTACCGCCGGCAAGATCACCGTGGTCGAAGTCGAGGAAATCGTCGAACCGGGCGAGCTGGACCCGGCGCAGATCCATACTCCTGGCATCTACGTCGATCGGATCATCTGCGGCACCTTCGAGAAGCGCATCGAACAGCGCACCGTGCGCAAATAATCCGCCTCCAGCCCGAACAATAAGGACACACAAAATGGCTCTTACCCGCGAACAAATGGCCCAGCGCGTCGCCCGCGAGATGCAGGACGGCTTTTACGTCAACCTCGGTATCGGCATTCCGACCCTGGTGGCCAACTACATCCCAGATGGCATGGAAGTCATGCTGCAATCGGAAAACGGCCTGCTCGGCATGGGTCCGTTTCCGACCGAAGACACCATCGACGCCGACATGATCAACGCCGGCAAACAGACCGTCACCGCGCGCATCGGTGCGTCGATTTTCTCTTCCGCCGAATCCTTCGCGATGATTCGCGGCGGCCATGTCGACCTCACCGTGCTCGGCGCGTTTGAAGTGGACGTGCAGGGAAACATCGCGTCGTGGATGATCCCCGGCAAACTGGTCAAGGGCATGGGCGGCGCCATGGACCTGGTGGCCGGCGCGGAAAACATCATTGTGATCATGACCCACGCGTCCAAGGACGGTGAATCCAAGTTGCTCGATCGTTGCAGCCTGCCGCTGACCGGTGCCCACTGCATCAAGCGCGTGCTAACGGACCTGGCGTACCTGGAAATCGAAAATGGCGCTTTTGTCCTCAAGGAACGCGCACCTGGCGTCAGCGTTGAAGAGATTGTGAGCAAGACCGCCGGTAAACTGATCGTCCCGGACCACGTTCCAGAAATGCACTTCCAGTGAGGACAGATTCCATGCAAGACGTCGTGATTGTTGCTGCCACCCGCACCGCCGTGGGCAGCTTTCAAGGTTCGCTGGCCAGCATCCCGGCTCCGGAACTGGGCGCTGCCGTGATCCGTCGCCTGTTGGAGCAGACCGGCCTGGACCCGGCCGAGGTCGATGAAGTGATCCTCGGCCAAGTGCTCACCGCAGGTTCGGGCCAGAACCCGGCACGCCAGGCCTCGATACTCGCCGGCCTGCCCCACGCGGTGCCGAGCCTGACCTTGAACAAGGTCTGCGGCTCGGGCCTCAAGGCGCTGCATCTCGGTGCCCAGGCCATCCGCTGCGGCGACGCCGAGGTCATCATCGCCGGCGGCATGGAGAACATGAGCCTGGCCCCCTACGTACTGCCTGCCGCGCGCACGGGCTTGCGCATGGGCCACGCCAAGATGATCGACAGCATGATCACCGACGGCCTGTGGGACGCGTTCAACGATTATCACATGGGCATTACCGCCGAGAATCTGGTGGACAAATACGGTATCAGCCGCGAAGCCCAGGACGCCTTTGCCGCCGCCTCGCAGCAAAAGGCCACTGCCGCCATCGAGGCCGGGCGGTTTGTCGATGAGATCACTCCGATCCTGATCCCTCAGCGCAAGGGCGACCCGATTACCTTCGCCGTGGATGAGCAACCGCGCGCCGGCACCACGGCCGAGTCCCTGGCCAAGCTCAAGCCGGCCTTCAAGAAAGACGGCAGCGTTACGGCGGGCAACGCCTCCAGTCTCAACGACGGCGCCGCTGCGGTGCTGTTGATGAGTGCCGACAAAGCCAAGGCCCTGGGGTTGCCGGTATTGGCCCGAATCGCCAGCTACGCCAATGCGGGCGTGGACCCGGCGATCATGGGCATCGGTCCGGTCTCGGCCACCCGCCGTTGCCTGGACAAGGCCGGTTGGCAGCTCAGCGACCTGGATCTGATCGAAGCCAACGAAGCCTTCGCCGCGCAATCCCTGGCGGTGGGCAAGGAGCTGGAGTGGGATGCGGACAAGGTCAACGTCAACGGCGGCGCCATCGCCATCGGCCACCCGATTGGCGCCTCGGGTTGCCGTGTGCTGGTGACCCTGCTGCACGAAATGATCAAGCGCGATGCCAGGAAAGGCCTGGCGACCCTGTGCATCGGTGGTGGCCAAGGCGTAGCCCTGGCGCTCGAACGCAGCTGATAAAAGCGCAGCGCAGCTCACGTGTGGGAGGGGCTGCCCCTCCCACATTAGATCGTCATGGCTGGTCAGGGTGAGGCACTGCGAACTCCGCATTCCAAGCCATCACCGTCAGCCCTATTGCACGAGGCTTTGCGTTAATACGCCGGACCCGCTTTAATCGCCGCCAACGTCTCCGCCCCAAGGAACCGCAATGCGCCATCTGGACGGCAACCCTCGCCCGCTTCGCGTCCCGTTATTGATTCTGCTGGCTGGCCTGGTACTGGTCGGCTGCTCGCCCAAAGAGCATTCCCGCGCCGCCGCCATCAATGGCGAACAGGGCCAAGCCGGGGCACAACTGGCCTACGAACATGAATTGACCCTGGCCTTGCCCGGCGCCCTGCTCGCGCCGCGCATGCAGGCCACCCGTGAGGCTTGTGAATCGGCACGGTTCGGCGCCTGCAATATCCTCGGCATTACCGAAGACGGCAATGGCGGGGCAATCATCCTGCGGATCGCGCCGACAGGTGTGGAACCGATGGTCAGGCTGGCCGCCGAAGGTGGAACGCTCGGACAGCGCGTCACCACGGCCGAAGATCTGGCCGACGCGGTGGCTGATGTAGGTCGCCGCCGGGATCGCCTGCAAGCCCAGCAACAGCGCCTCGATGAACTGGCCAAGCGCAAGGACATCAGCGTCAGCGACCTGATCGCCTTGAGCAAGGAACAGGCGAGCATTGAAAATGAACTGCAGGCACTCGCCCAGGTTGCCGCCGGCCAGCAGCGCCGCCTGGACACCAACCGCGTCACTCTCAACTTCCGCTCTTACGACGGCGCGAACCAGTCGTCACGCTTGAGTCGAATGTTCAGCAACCTGGGCACTAACCTGGTGGACGGCACCGCAGACGCCCTGGAGCGCGCCAGCTATGTGCTGCCGTTCTTGATCCTGGCATTCCCGGTGGTGTGGCTGTGGGTGTGGCTGTGGCGCCGGGTTGTGGTGAAGCGCAAAAACACCTGACGGGATTGAAATGACCAGCCCTCAGCGCTTCATGCAGCGCTGATAACGCTCATCCACGCGCTTGGCAAACCACGCCGTGGTCAGGTTGCGAGTGATCTTCGGGCTTTTGAGCACAATCCCCGGCAGAATCGCGCGCGGCATGGGTTTGCCGGCGGCCTTGTCGGCAAGCGCAAACACACGTTGGTACAGGGTGGTTTCCTCGAAATCCAACTGTTCACCTTGCTCCAGTTGGCTGCGGATGCTGGGGTTGCGCATGTCCAGCTTCGCGCCCAACGAACGCACCGCCAGCTCAGTGGTGCCGGGCAGCAATGAGCCGTAGCGTATCAAATCCCCATCCAGTGCCAGTTCGAGCCCCGAAGCCCGACTGACCGCCGCCTGGAACGCCGCATTGCGGCTGGCGTACCACCCGGCGTTAAAGTCGGCGAAGCGGTACAGCGGCTGATCATAGTTCACCGGGTAGCCCAGCAAATGGGCAATGCCAAAGTACATGCCGCCGCGACGGGTGAACACTTCACGTCGGATCGAACCGTCCACGGTGTAGGGATAATTCCGCGCCTGTTTCTGCGCAAAGTCGATGCTCACCTGCATCGGTCCGGCCGTGTGAACCGGGTTGAAACCGCCGAACAGCGTCTTGCCCAACGGCACCATGCTGATGAAGTCATCGAAAATACCGCTCAGGTCTTTCTCCGTGCGCGCGGCGCTCAGGCGCTCGGCGTAGCTCTTGCCGGTGGGCGAATTCAGTTGCAATGCGCTGCGCACCACAAAGGCCGGCACATGCACCTTGCCGGCACGGCGCAAGATTTCATCCTGGGCGATTTTGCCCATATTGGGCACCGGCGGGTCGACCTGGAAGGTGGACTCCTGCTCGGTCACCGCCAGCACCGCGCAGATATTTTCGGTGCTCGGGTAAATTTTCTGGGTATCAAAGGCCGTGTAGATATCCTGGGCCCAGCCATTGCGGTCCGTAACCTTGGCCGGCAGCAACCGCACGATCTGCGCCTTGACCTCGGCTTCGCTGCGTTCCGGTTGCTGCGGACCTCGGGCGGTGGAGCAACCCGCCAGTACCAGCAAGGGCAAAAGGCAGAGGATCAGGCGGCTTGAATACATGAAGATTCCTTGAGTGACGGCGGGCCGTGAGTTGCACGTTTCGACAGGTAAGTCTAACCAGGGTTCGTGGGTTCGGTAGGCTCGTCCGTTACGACCGGATGTGACAGCTGCCGAAACATCCCACGCAAGCGCCGGATAAGCTCTACTCCCCTGCCCCATAAACCTCTGCAAAGTCCCTCGCCTGATCACACAGTGCGAAGGATTGCAGATGGTTTTTTTCGTTATGGCCCTGATTGATAGGGCCGCCTCATGATAGGCGCGACCAGCGAAGCCATTGGCTTTCTGGTACTCGCCGCCCTGGATGCAAAGACCCGCGACGTCGAGTCGGTACTCAGGGATTTTCGCGGATGCCTCAATAGTTACGACGCCTGGGCCGAGAATGTCCTCAGCTTTTCGGCGCTGAATATCGAGCAGGTGTTCAAGGCCGGGGACGAAGCGGAGCGGGTCGCGCCGATCAACCGCTCGCTGTTCCCCAGCAGCACCGTTGCAGCATGCCGGGCCGACGGCACCTTGACCTTGGTGCATCGGTTCCAGAGTTCACGGTTCGTACCCATCGGCAATACACCGGTGATCCTCCAGCGCGTCGATGCAGACGGCACGCTGCTGGGCGAGCCGATTCATAAAACCATCGGGTCCAGCGGCATTCTTGAAGTCAAGGAATGCGAACGCAACCAGCGCTACCGCATCCACTTCTACCCGAATGTATCCGCCGCGCATTTCAAGGCGCTGTACGCCTCTTATCAGGCGGTCATCACGCCGCTGGAGGCGTGGCTGCGCAGCGAATGGTCCGCCACCTTCGAACCGCTGTGGCAGGGCTACTCCGAGGCGAACTTCCTTAAGCGCTACCTCTCGCTCCACGCCGCCTACGCGCGCGGATTCGGCGAAGCGCTGTACTCGCTGTGGGACAGCCTCAAGCAACTGTTCCAGTGGCTGTCGGACCCGGTGGCCCATGCCGAGCAATGGCTGCGGTATCTGTCCCAGGCCGAGTTTGACCAGTTGCTGGCGCTCGGTGCCGACGCTATTGCGACGGGCTTGCTGATGCTCAGCGATGAGCCGTTGTTGTTCATTTACCTGGCGGCGATGGTCAGTTGGATGCGCCTGCTGCCACCGCCGTATATGAACGAGCTGCTCGGTGAAATCACCGGCGAGGTGCTGATCAACCTGTTGCTGATCTGGACCACAGCGGGCATGGGCGTGGTGGTTCGCCTGGGCGCGCAGGTGCTGGGCGGGATCAAGTCGCGGCGCGCGCGCGAGTGGTTGGAACACTTGGCCAAGGAGTTTGGCAAGGTGCGCGTCGAGGGGCACGCCGAGGTGGCCAGGCCGGTGTTGCTCGGCAGTCAGGCCACAGCGATCAACACGCCACCGGTGGGGCCGCTGAAGGTTGGGGAGCAATGGGTTTCCAACCCGGTGATAGCGGCGCGCGACAAGACGCAGAGGACGGTGTTGGTGCGGCAGGAGCCCGTGGACGATGTGCCTGTTTCGGGGAAAAACCCGAACGGGGATGCGGCAGTTTCTTCGGATAAGACCGTCACCAACGGCTGCCCGGTGTCGATGGTTACCGGGGAGGAACTGCTGACCCTGACCGATGGCACGTTGGATGGGATTTTGCCGTTTGAATGGACACGGCTGTATCGCACCAGTGCGGTGGAAGTGGATGTTGGGTTGGGGTTTGGGTGGAGTCATTCGCTGGCGCAGCGGCTGGTGGTCGACGGCGACTCAGTGGTGTGGACGGATCATGAGAACCGGTCGATCACCCTGCCCTTGCCCACAGTTGTTCGACCTGCAATCACCAATAGCTTGGCCGAAGCGGCGATCTATCTGGGGGCTTCGCCGGATGAGCTGGTGCTGGCGCAGGCCTCGCGGTTCTACCACTTTCGCGATGGCGCATTGGTCTCGATCAGCGATGCGTATGACAACCGCCTGCGTATTGCTCGGGATTTTTCCGGGCGTATCGAGCGAGTGGATAACGGTGTCGGGCGTTCGCTGTTCCTGCGCTATGCATTTGGCCGCATCGTCGCGGTGGACTATCAGGTCCAGCGCGCCAAGGGGCATGAACCCTTCGAGTGGGTGACCGAGCAGACCGTTGTTTCCTACGCCTATGACGACCTGGGCCGACTGGTCTCGGCGACCAATGCCGTCGGTGAAAGCGAGGTGTACCGCTACGACGATCAGCACGTCATTGTGGAGCGCGGCCTGGCTGGTGGGGCGAGTTTCTTCTGGGCGTGGGAACGGGCCGGCAAGGCCGCCCGCTGCGTGCGGCACTGGGCAAGCTTCTCGCAGATGGACACGCGGTATGTGTGGGGCGATGACGGCCAGGTCACGGTGCACAACGCCGATGGCAGCCAGGAAGTGTATGTCCACGATGACCGCGCACGCCTGGTGCAACGTATCGATCCCGATGGCGCGCAGCACTTCAAATCCTACGACGAAAAAGGCCGGCTGACAGTCGAGCAGGACCCGCTGGGGGCGGTAACGGCGTATCAGTACGACGAAGCCGGACGCTTGGTGGCGTTGTTTCCTGGGGATGATGAGCCAACAACCTACGAGCATGACAACGGTTTCGTACGCGTGGTGCGCCGGGGTGGGGCGGTTTGGAAGTACGAGCGCAATGACCAGGGCGATGTCGTTCGTAAGATCGATCCCGATGGGCATGTCACGGATTACAGCTACAACAAATACGGACAACTGACCGGGGTTTGGTACCCGGATCACAGCTGCCATCGGCTGGTGTGGAATGAACGCGGTCAGCTCATTGAGGAGCAACTACCCAATGGCGGGATCAAGCGCTATCGCTATGACGACCTGGGCCTCGAGGTGGCGCGCGAGGATGAATTCGGCGCGCTGACCCAGTATCAGTTGGACGGTGTGGGCCGGCTGATTCGTCTGACACTGCCAGGGGGTGCCTGTAGGGAATACAGCTACAACCCCTACGGAAAAATCACCGCCGAACGCGACGAACTCGGCCACGTCACCCGCTACGACTACGCCGACGGCCTGCACCTGATCAGCCGCCGCCTCAACGCCGATGGCACTCAGGTCAACTACCGCTACGACAACGTGCGGTTGTTGCTGACCGAAATCGAAAACGAAGTCGGCGAAACCTACCAACTCGACTACCACCCCAACGGCCTGATCCGGCAGGAAACCGGGTTCGACGGCCAACGCACCGCGTACACCTACGACCTCAACGGCCACCTGCAGGAAAAGACCGAACACGGCGACGACGGCAGTCAGCGCATTACCCGTTATGCGCGCGACCACGCCGGTCGCCTCGTACGAAAAACCCTGCCCGATGGCAGCGTCGTTGAATATGCCTACGACCGCCAGGGCAATCTCCTCAGCGTCGACGACGGCCACTGGGCGTTGGCCTACGAATACGACCGCCAAAACCGCCTCACCGCCGAACACCAGGGCTGGGGCACCCTGCGCTACGGCTACGACGCCTGCGGCCAGCTCAAACATTTGCGCCTGCCGGACAACAACCGCGTGGTGTTCAACCACGACAAGGGCGGGCATCTCGCCACCGTCGAACTCAACGGCAAACCGCTGACCTCACACCTGTTCAAATCCGGTCGGGAGCATCAGCGCCAACAAGGCCAACTGCTCAGCCACTACCACTACGACGACCAGCAGCGCCTGCACGCCCACGCCGTCACCCATCAGACCCATCCGCTCTACCAGCGCCAATACGACTACGACCAAGCCGGCAACCTCACCCGCCTGCTCGACACCCGCAAAGGCGAACACCACTACCGCTACGACCCGCTCCAACGCCTGACCCGCGCCGACCATTCCCACGACGTACAGGAACGTTTCGCCCACAACCCGGCCGGCAACCTGCTGATGCAAAACCGCCCCGGCCCCGACATCGTCGCCGGCAACCGCCTGATGATCCAGGGCGACCGCCACTACACCTACGACGCCTTCGGCAACCTGATCCAGGAACGGCGTGGCAAGGGCCGGCAACTCGTCACGGAATACCGCTACGACTGCCAGCACCGGCTGATCGAAATCGCCCAGCCTAACGGCCAAACCGCCAGCTACCGATACGACCCGTTTGGGCGACGCATCAGTAAGACCGTCGATGGCATAACGACAGAGTTTTTCTGGCAAGGCGACAAGCTGATCGCCGAACACCAGGCCGACCGCCACCGCAGTTACCTCTACGAACCCGACAGCTTTCGGCCGTTGGCACTTTTAGAAGGCTTCGGCCCCAAAGAGACAAAACCCTACCACTACCAACTCGACCACCTCGGCACACCCCAGGAACTCACCACCCCCGAGGGCGATATCGTCTGGTCCGCCCACTACCGCGCCTACGGCGAAATCGCCCGCCTCGACGTAGGCAACCTCGACAACCCCCTGCGCTTCCAGGGCCAATACTTCGACAAAGAAAGCGGTCTGCACTACAACCGCCATCGCTACTACAATCCGGATATCGGCCGCTACCTGACGCCGGACCCGGTGAAGTTGGCGGGTGGGATCAATGGGTATCGGTATGTGCCTAATCCGACGGGATGGGTGGATCCGTTAGGCTTAAGCACCTGCCCAGGTGAAGAATGTAAGCCTAACGCTCCTCCTATCCTTGCGAATCCTACCGTTAACGAAGGCGCGCCCGCTCTACCTCAACTGGCGCGCACTGAGCGAAAGACGAGAATAGATGAACTGACAGAAAAAAATGCAAAACGAAGAGTGCTGGGTTGGGAGCAGGAATACAACATGCATTCGGTTGAAAAGCATGGGCCTGATATAACTGACAGGGCCTTAAAGCAACGTTCTATAGATGGAACAAACCCAACCACCGGGGAAATAGGGCCTGTAGCCTCCAGCTCACAATTTAAGTCTTGGAAAATGCAGCTTCACGCCATAAATAAGACGATGGGTAGAGTGCAGGGGAATGCGCCATCTCCTACAGGTTTCGATGGAAGAGGTAACCCTGTGGTTGTGGTAGAGCTACCCGGTGCAGGACGGGGCTACAAACCCAACAGCAGGGACGTAAACAACCCAAGGTACATTGAAAATATGAATAGAGCAGAGATCAGATTTGATAGAAACAATACAACTAAACCATTTACCGCATTCCCTAAGTGAGCTCACGATGTTGAAATGCCCATTCATGAACACGCCTTACACTCCGAACATCTCTCACATAATCGGAGCCTTATCGATATACGACCTTGAGGGCACAGTTGGAAAGGAATTATGGAAATACGATCCAAACAATGAAAAAGATAGAGAAAAAATTATAATCTCTTATATTTTGAAAGAGCTTATGTATCTATCATACAGACATCGCTTTGTACTGATATCTGCACTTCGCGATGCATTAGACAACTCCGAATTTGACTTCTCGAAACCATTCGAAAGCGATTACGACGAATATATAACTATGGCCTGGAATGAAACAGAAATCGTCAACCCACGAGGTTTCTTCGCCGACATTTATAGGCTCGCCAACGAGGTCTGGAAGGACGACCTCCAAAAAGCCAGCCTTGAAGACCAGTCAACGTGGTAACACCACCACTCCCTCTCACAACCCACTCCTGTGGCGAGCGTTCACTCACCACAGGTTTTTGCGCTGTTCTTAGATCCCCGCCAACGCCAAATCCATCGCAAAGTACGTAAAAATCAAATCCGCCCCCGCACGTTTGATCGACCCTAACGTTTCGCGCACGACCCGATCCTCATCAATCGCCCCCGCCTGAGCCCCAAACTTGATCATCGCGTATTCACCGCTCACCTGATACGCCGCCACCGGCAGGCGCGAGGCTTCACGGATGTCGCGGATGATGTCGAGGTAGGCACCCGCCGGTTTGACCATCAGCGCGTCGGCGCCTTCCTGTTCGTCGAGCAGCGATTCGCGCACCGCTTCGCGGCGGTTCATGGGGTTCATCTGGTAGCTTTTGCGATCGCCCTTGAGTGCGCTGCCACCGGCTTCGCGGAATGGGCCGTAGAGGGCCGAGGCGAATTTGGTGGAGTACGCCATGATCGGGATGTGGGTGAAGCCGGAGTCGTCGAGGGCGCGGCGGATGGCCTGGACCTGACCGTCCATGGCGGCCGAGGGTGCAATCACGTCGGCACCGGCACGGGCGGCGGCCACGGCTTGTTTGCCGAGGTTGACCAGGGTCGCGTCGTTGTCGACGTGGGCACCGTGCATCACGCCGCAGTGGCCGTGGTCGGTGTATTCGCAGAAGCAGGTGTCGGACATCACCACCATTTCCGGCACAGCGTCCTTGATGATCGAGGACATGCGCGAGACCAGGCCGCGCTCTTTCCAGGTGTCGCTGCCGCTGGCGTCCAGGTGGTGGGACACGCCGAAGGTCATCACCGACTTGATCCCGGCACGGGCAAATCGCTCGATCTCGCCGGCCAGTTTCTTCTCAGGGATGCGCTGCACACCCGGCATGCTGGTGATCGGCACGAAGTCGTCGATTTCTTCCTCGACGAAAATCGGCAGCACCAGGTCGTTGAGGGTGAATTCGGTTTCCTGGAACAGACCACGCAGCTCCGGGGAGCGGCGCAGGCGGCGTGGGCGGGCTTGGGGGAACTGGCTGGTCATGGCTTTCCTGAAAAAATGGCAGAAATCTTTGGGGCGAAAGCTTATGCCCCTTGGCCCCGGCAGCACAAACGCCAAGGGGCGAACAGTGTATTGCGAGGCACGCAATAATGTATTGATCTAGAGCTGTAGACGCCCTTCGATGCACACGGCGACGGCGCCGCCGACCCAGATTTCATCGCCTTGACGCTCAACCCGGATGCGCCCCGCGCGCCCCATGGCAGTGCCTTGACTGACGATGTAGCACGGCGGCGCAAGCCCTTCGCCGAGCAGCCATTGTGCAACGCCGGCATTCAGGCTGCCGGTGGCCGGATCTTCCTGGGCGCCATCGCCTGCGACAAAGGCACGCACCTCGAACTGCGCGTCCACATCGTCGCGCGCCGGGTCGCAGGGGGCGATCACGCCGACGGCCAACCCCAATAGCTGTGAATAGTCCGGCTGCAACGCCAGGACCTGGTCACGATCAGCCAGCATGACCGCAAGCCACCCTGCGCCATTGTCGACCCACTGGCTGCGCACGATGCTGTCCGGCGGCAGCCCCAACCCCAGGCGTACCCGCTCAAGCAGCGCCGCGTCCACGGTGCCTGACCGTAACAATGGCGGCGCAATAAATGCCAGCTCGGCGCCTTGGCGACGGATACGCACCAGGCCGATTTCACACTCCTGGATAATCTCCTCGCCCCTGGGCCTGCCTCCGGCCTGGAGCCACGCCTGGCAACTGCCCAGGGTCGGATGACCGGCGAAGGGCAACTCCTGCAACGTCGTAAAAATCCTCACCCGGTAGTCAGCACGAGGATCGCGCGGAGTCAGCAAAAACGTGGTTTCACTGAGGTTCGTCCACTTGGCGAAGTCGGCCATCTGTGGGTCGCTGAGGCTGTCGGCACCGAGGACGACGGCCAGCGGGTTGCCCTTGAGCGATACGCTGCTGAATACATCCAGTTGTTTGAAATCGAAAGTCGGCATGGATCAGCTCGGAATATTCAGGCCACGGATCACGGCCGGGCGGGCGACAAAACCGTCGAGCGCACGCAGGACGTTGGGGAAGTCCGCAATTGCGACCAGATCGCCGGATTCATAAAAGCCGATCAGGTTACGAATCCAGGGGAAGGTGGCGATATCGGCGATGCTGTAGTCGTCGCCCATGATCCAGGTGCGGCCCAGCAGGCGTTTCTCCAATACCTGCAGCAGGCGCCGCGACTCGGCGGCGTAGCGGTCCCGAGGGCGTTTGTCTTCGTAGTCCTTACCGGCGAATTTGTTGAAGAACCCCAATTGACCGAACATCGGCCCGATGCCGCCCATCTGGAACATCAGCCATTGAATCGTTTCATAACGGGTGGCCGGGTCTTCGGCGAGCAACTGGCTGGTTTTTTCCGCCAGGTAAATCAGGATCGCCCCCGACTCGAACAACGCCAGCGGCTGACCGCCGGGGCCGTTGGGGTCGATGATCGCGGGGATCTTGTTGTTGGGGTTCAGGGACAGGAATTCGGGAGACAGTTGGTCCTGAGTCTCGAAACTGACCTTGTGCGCTTCATACGGCAGGCCCAGCTCTTCGAGCATGATCGAGACTTTGACGCCATTGGGCGTAGGCAACGAATACAGTTGCAGACGTTCAGGGTGCCGGGCAGGCCATTTGCTGTTGATCGGGAAAGCGGCAAGTGCATTCATCGGGACGGCCCCAGGGACGGAAAGCCCCCATGATAGTCATCCCCGCGCAGTCGTGCATGGGTCATCAATGCGCAACATCGTCTGGCTATTATCCCGCCGAGGAGAACCAATGCGCCCCGCTGCACTCTTAAAAGCGCTCACACGGTGAATGGAGGCACCTGGCTATATCGACAGGGAACACCGCAGGACGCAAACGGCGTCACTGGGGCCAGGCTTGTCCGCCTTAACGCGACGCATGAAGACTCGAACCTACTGATGACGATCAAGCCTTTACGCCTTGTGCAACGACTCAAACGCTATTCCTACATGATGTTGCCGCTGCTGCTGGTCAGCGGCGCAACGTTAGCCATCCTCGATGCGCCGCAAAGTCGCGCCCAGCCGGTGGATGGCGTACAGACCCTGGTGTTCCTGCGCCATGGCGAAAAACCTGCCGGCGGCCTGGGCCAACTCAACTGCCAGGGTTTGAACCGCGCGATGAACCTGGCTACCGTGTTGCCGGAAAAATTCGGCCCGGCCAATTTTGTGTTCGCTCCCAACCCAACGCGCAATGTCGAGGAAGGCGAGCGGGACAATTCCTACAGCTACATTCGTCCCCTGATGACCATCAGCCCCAGCGCCATCAAGCTCGGCCTGCCGGTCAACATCAACTTCTCGGCCAATGACACCAGCGACCTGGCCGATGAGTTGGTCGAAGACAAATACCACAACGCCACCATCTACACCGCCTGGTCCCATGGCTATCTGCCGGAGTTGATCAACAAGGTGGCGAGTGAGGCGTCGGGCGAGAAACACACCATCACCGACGATTGGTCCGGCAGCGACTACGACACTCTCTACGTGCTGACGCTGACCTGGCACAACGGCAAGGCTTCGCTGTTGAGCCGCAACTACCAGCAGGGCCTGAACGACGGCGATCAGACTTGCCCGGAACCGACACAGGTGAGCGCCGACAGCTGACAGCGTATGATGCGCGGCTATCGTCTCATCTGCGGATCATCCCCATGTCCAACCTTCTCTCCACCCAGCCCGTCCGGGGCTGGTCGTTCTGGTGGAAACCGGCGCTGTTCCTGCTGGTGGCCTGTGTCGGCCTCTACTACGTAAAGTGGTCGCCCTACTATGTGAAGGCGTTTGTGGCCGCCGACAACCACAGCATCGGCGCCTCGATTCTCAATGATCAGCAAAGCTCGCCCCTGGCGGCGGCGCTGGCCTACGCCCAGGTGTATTTCCTGGCGATCTGGAAAGCCGCCGTGCTGGCGGTGATTCTCGGCTCGCTGCTGCAGGTGCTGATCCCGCGTGACTGGTTGCTGCGCCTGTTCGGTCGGGCCGGGTTGGGCTCAACCGTACGCGGCGGTCTGTTTGCCTTGCCGGGAATGATGTGCAGCTGCTGCGCGGCGCCCGTGGCGGCGAGCATGCGCCGGCAACAAGTGTCGGTGGGCGCGGCGCTGGCGTTCTGGATTGCCAACCCGGTGCTGAACCCGGCGACCCTGGTGTTCATGGGCTTTGTGCTGGGCTGGGGGTTTACCGCGCTGCGCCTGGTGGCGGGTATTGTGCTGGTGGTGGGCGTGTCGCTGGTAGCCCAGCGCATCGCCCGCCCCGATCAGGTGCCGGACGCCGCGCTGGAAGCGGTGGCCGATGTGAGCCAGGTCGAAGCCCAACCCTTTTTCAGCCGCTGGATGCGGACGTTGTGGCAGTTGTTCTGGAGCACCATTCCGGTGTACATCCTGGCTGTGCTGATCCTCGGTGCCGCGCGGGTATGGCTGTTCCCTCATGTGGACGGGGCCATGGCCAACAGCCTGGTGTGGCTGGTGCCGCTGGCGATCGTCGGCACATTGTTCGTGATTCCTACGGCGGCCGAGATCCCTATCGTACAAACCATGATGACCCTGGGCATGGGCACCGGCCCGGCCGTGGCCTTGTTGATGACGTTGCCGAGCGTGAGCCTGCCGTCGCTGCTGATGCTACGCAAGGATTTCGACGCGCGGGTGCTGGTGACGGTAGCCGGGCTGACCATGCTGATGGGCGTGGTGTGCGGGTTGATTGCGGTGGTGGTGCTTTAAACACGCGGCGGGGGGCTGAGGGCGCTATCGGGGGCAAGCCCCCTGCCACAGGCAACGCAGCGCGATAGGCCCCGGTATCGCCCTCACTCGCGCCGCGTACGCCGCTCGCGCAAATACTCCACCACGGCGCCCTGCTCGCCCGCGAACTCGATGCGGGCGCCTTTGCTTTCGCGCTGGAAAGCGTACATCGGGTCGTAGTACTCACGCAGCAGGCCTTCGATCCAGCCCCGGTGCAGGTCCACGGCGCCGCTGCGCGCCTGTTCGGCCAGGGCGTCCTGCAGGATCACCTGCAAGCGTTGGAACCGTTCGCCGCCCAGGCGTTTGTGGATATTGGCCAGGCTCTGGGTCAGCCGCTCGCCGAACAACGCCTGGCCCTGTTCGCCAAACGTGGCGATGAACTCGGCACACAGGTCGACCACGTAATCGCGCAGGATGCGTTCGACGCGCCCTTCAAGGCTGTCTTCCAGCCACACCATCGGAAACGTCTGCATGCCTTTGTGCAATGGCAATGGCAGCGCGCAGCTGCCGATCATGCGGCTTTCGTCCTCGACCACAAACTGCTCGATGCCGGCCGCGCGTTTTTTCAGCAGGTCCACGGCCAGGCGGTTTTCGAAGTCGATATTGGACGGTTGCGCCGTGGCGCGCTTGCCGAAGCTGGAACCGCGATGGTTGGCGTGGCCCTCCAGGTCCAGGGCATTGCGCAAGTGGCCGAGGACTTCGGTCTTGCCGGTGCCGGTCATGCCGCCAAGCAGCACGAAATCACACTGTTGGGTGGCGTGTTCCAGGGTATCGAGCAAAAACGTGCGCATGGCCTTGTAGCCGCCGCCGACGCGGGGGTAGTCGATACCGGCCTCCGTCTTGAGCCACTGCTGCACGATCTGCGAGCGCAGCCCGCCACGAAAGCAATACAGATAGCCATCAGGGTGAGCCTGGGCGAACTGTGCCCAGCGTTCGATGCGCTCGGCCTTGATCGCCCCGGACACCAGTTCATGCCCCAGGACAATGGAGGCCTGCTGGCCCTGCTGCTTGTAGCAGGTGCCGACACGCTGGCGTTCGTCATCGGTCATCAGCGGCAGGTTGACCACGCCGGGGAAGGCGCCTTTGACGAACTCGACCGGCGCACGGGTATCCATCATCGGCCGGTCGTTGAGGAAAATGCTGCGATAGTCGGTGACGTCAGTTGCCATCAAGCCACCTCTACCGCGTGGGTCTGTCGCTCGACCAGTTCACCGATGGGCGCCAGGCTCAGGCCCAGTTCAGCGGCCACGGCGTGGAATTGGGCGTCGCCTTCAGGGGTGACCGCGATCAGCAGGCCGCCGCTGGTCTGCGGGTCGCACAGCACGCGCTTGTGCAATTCCTGCAGACGTCCGAGCTTGCTGGCATAGCTGTCGAAATTGCGCAAAGTGCCGCCGGGCATACAGCCCTGCTCAAGGTAGTCCTCAATCCCCGGCAGGCGTGGGACCTTGGCGTATTCGATGCGTGCCGTCAGGCCGCTGCCGTCCGCCATTTCCACCAGATGCCCCAGCAGACCGAAACCGGTGACATCGGTCATGGCCGTGACGCCGGCCAATTTACCGAAGCGACTGCCGGGCTTGTTGAGGGTACACATCCAGTCGCGAGCCAGGCCAATGTCGGCCTCGCGCAACTTGCCCTTCTTCTCGGCCGTGGTGAGGATGCCGATGCCCAGGGGTTTGGTCAGGTAGAGCTTGCAGCCGGCGGTGGCGGTATCGTTGCGCTTCATATGGCGCTTTTGCACGATACCGGTCACGGCCAGGCCGAAAATAGGCTCCGGCGCGTCAATCGAATGCCCGCCCGCCAGGGGGATGCCCGCAGCATCGCACACCGAGCGGCCGCCGCGGATGACTTCACGGGCCACTTCCGGTGCCAGCACATTTACCGGCCAGCCCAGGATCGCAATGGCCATCAATGGATCGCCGCCCATGGCGTAGATGTCGCTGATGGCGTTTGTGGCGGCAATCCGGCCGAAATCGAAGGGATCGTCGACGATCGGCATGAAAAAGTCGGTAGTGGAGACCACGCCGCGCTCGTCGTCGATGGCATACACCGCCGCGTCGTCCCGCGAGGCATTGCCCACCCACAGGTTGGGGTCGAGGTTCTGTGCGCCGCTGCCGGCGAGGATCACTTCCAAAACCTGGGGCGAAATCTTGCAGCCACAACCCGCGCCGTGGCTGTACTGGGTAAGGCGAATCGGCTCGTTCATGCTGGACCTCAAGCTATCAAGTGCGCCGATTCTAGCAGACAGCAAAAGGCCGGCTGGGCTCTTATGAGCGCAGCCGGCCGGTTTGTTTCAGGGTTTACCGGCGCGCGGCGAGCAAACGCTTGTGGCGGTTGCGCCGGGCGATGTTCAGGCACTCAATGGCCGCCGAGAATGCCATGGCCGCGTACACGTAGCCTTTGGGCACATGGGCGCCAAAGCCTTCGGCGATCAGGGTCATGCCGATCATGATCAGGAAGCCCAGGGCCAGCATCACCACGGTCGGGTTGTCGTTGATGAACTTGGCCAGCGGTTCGGCCGCGACCAGCATCACAATCACCGAGGTCACCACGGCAATGATCATGATCGGCAAGTGCTCGGTCATGCCCACGGCCGTGATGATGCTGTCGATGGAAAACACCAGGTCCAGCAACAGGATCTGCCCGATGGCCGCGGCAAAGCCGATGCTCACGGCGTTACTGGTGCTCTCTTTCTCTTCGGGCTCAGGGTCCATGCTGTGATGGATCTCGGTGGTGGCCTTCCACACGAGGAACAGGCCACCGGCGATCAGGATCATGTCCTTCCAGGAGAACGCCTGGCCGAATACTTCGAACACCGGCGCGGTGAGCTGCACGATGAAGGCGATGGTGCTCAATAGGCCCAGGCGCAGGACCAGCGCCATGCTGATGCCGATGCGCCGCGCCTTGGCCCGGTGTTTTTCCGGCAATTTATTGGTGAGGATCGAAATAAAGATCAGGTTATCGATGCCCAGCACGATTTCCATCACGATCAGAGTCGCCAGGGCAATCCACGCGGTGGGGCTGGCGGCCAGTTGTACAAGGTAATCCATAGGTCAGTCCTGGTGGTGTGCTGGAGAATTAAGTTTCTTGATTGTTCGATTCAGCCTCTTTATCGGCCTGATCGTCCTTCTGGCGAGGGGTGATCAGGCCTTGGGTGGCTTCACTCAGCGCCTGCTCAGCGGCTTTCTGGGTGTCATCAATTGCCTGCTTGGCCGATTCCGAGGCCTTGCCGATCACTTGCTGCGCGCTTTTTTCGACCTGATCACAACCGCTGACCACCAATGAAAGCGCAAGCAACGAGGCCGCGCCGAAAGATTTGAGTGTCATGCTGTATCCCTCGTTAGAACATTGAGGCTCTACTAGTGGCCCCGCGATAGCGACGCATTCTATGCAGACGAACAGTTCAGGAAAATTCGTATTTTTCTGGCATATACTTCGACTTTTACGAAGTGACGGCTGACCATGCTCAATTACCGACAACTGCACTACTTCTGGGTTGTGGCCAAGACCGGCAGCATCGTGCGCGCCTGCGAGCAGCTGAACCTGACGCCGCAGACCATCAGCGGCCAGCTCAGCCTGCTCGAGCAAACCTTCGGTATCGCGCTGTTTCAGCGGGTCGGCCGTCAGCTCGAACTGACCGAGGCCGGCCGCCAGGCGTTGCCCTACGCCGAGCAGATGTTTCAGACCGGCAATGAACTGGAGGCCATGCTGCGCGCGCAGCCCAAGGAGCAGCAGATTGTGTTCCGCGTCGGGGTGGCGGATGTGGTGCCCAAGTCCATCGTCTACCGGCTGATCGCACCCACCATGGAATTGAGCGAGCCGCTGCGCATTACTTGCCGCGAGGACAAACTCGAACGGCTGCTGGCGGACCTGGCGATCCAGCGCCTGGATCTGGTGATTTCCGACAGCCCCATGCCCACGCATCTGGATATCAAAGGCTACAGCCAGAAACTGGGAGAATGCGGCATCAGTTTCTTCGCCACCCAGGAATTGGCCGATCGGCACGCCGGAACATTCCCACACTGCCTGCACGGCGCACCGCTGCTCATCCCCGGCGCGGAAACCGTGGTCCGCAGCCGCTTGCAGCGCTGGTTCGCCGAGCAGCAGATCCAGCCGAAGATCATCGGCGAGTTCGACGACAGCGCCTTGATGCAGGCGTTTGGTCAGTCCGGCAGCGGGATTTTCATCGCCCCCAGCGTGATTGCCGACGAGGTGGTGCGCCAGTACGGCGTAGCGTTGATTGGCCAGACCGACGCAGTCACCGAGTCGTTCTACGCCATCTCGGTGGAGCGCAAGGTCAAGCACCCCGGCATCGTGGCGATTACCGAAGGCGCACGGCGCGAATTGTTTACCGCCCTGCCCTGACGGCCCAGGCGAACCCCGGCGACCCGATGCCACAGCCGCCGGAGCGCGGGCCACGGCATGCTAGACTCCGCGACCTGCTTCCTACAGCCCTTTCTGATCGCTGGGCTGCGCACTTAAAAAAAACCAGAGACAACCTGCTTATGACTGCTGCCCCTTCCCTTCTTCAACGCCTGACCCGCGTCAGCCTGGTCACGCAAATCGTCATCGGTTTGATCGCCGGCATTCTCCTGGCTTTGCTGCTGCCGGAGGCGGCCAAAGCCACCGGGTTTATCGGCAAAGTGTTTGTGACTGCGCTCAAGGCCGTGGCGCCGATCCTGGTGTTTGTGCTGGTGATGGCCTCGATTGCCAACCACAAGCACGGCCAGGAAACCCATATCAAGCCGATCCTGTTCCTGTATTTGCTGGGCACGTTTGCTGCTGCCGTGGTCGCGGTGATTGCCAGCATGTGGTTCCCGTCATCGTTGGTGCTCGCCACCCATGACGCCACCGTGAGCGCACCCGGCGGCATCGGCGAAGTGCTGCAAAGCCTGCTGTTGAGCGTGGTGGACAACCCGGTGAGTGCGCTGATGAACGCCAACTTCATCGGCATCCTGGCCTGGGCCATCGGCATGGGCGTGGCCATCCGGCATGCCGGCGAAACCACCCGCACCGTGCTCGATGACCTCTCCAACGGCGTGACGTTGATCGTGCGCGTGGTGATTCGCTTCGCCCCGCTGGGTATCTTCGGCCTGGTGGCCTCGACCCTGGCCACCTCCGGTTTCGGTGCCCTGCTCGGCTACGCGCACCTGCTGATGGTGCTGATCGGCTGCATGCTGTTTGTGGCGCTGGTGATCAACCCGGCCATCGTGTTCTGGAAGCTGCGGCGCAATCCGTATCCGCTGGTGCTGCTGTGCCTGCGCGAAAGCGGCATCACCGCATTCTTCACCCGCAGCTCGGCGGCGAACATCCCGGTCAACCTCGCGTTGAGCGAGCGGCTGGGCCTGCATGAAGACACCTACTCGGTGTCGATCCCGCTGGGCGCCACCATCAACATGGCCGGCGCCGCGATTACCATCACCGTGCTGACCCTGGCCGCCGTGCACACCCTGGGCATCAGTGTCGACCTGCCGACCGCCGTGTTGCTCAGTGTGGTCGCGGCTATTTGCGCCTGCGGCGCCTCGGGCGTGGCCGGCGGTTCTTTGTTGCTGATTCCCCTGGCGTGCAGCCTGTTCGGCATTCCGAGTGAGATCGCCATGCAGGTGGTGGCCGTAGGTTTCATCATCGGTGTGCTGCAGGATTCGGCGGAGACCGCGCTGAATTCGTCCACCGATGTGCTGTTCACCGCGGCTGCGTGTCTGGACAAACAAAGATAACCGACCTGCCGTCCATCAACTATCCCCGGGGCGGTCTGTTCAAGGTCCGTCCCAGGGCGGCAGTCCGGCGTCGGCCTGGAAAGAATCAGGCACTGGCGCTATCAGGACTGAAGCCTACAAGCGGTACCCCAAACCGCGTACGAGTTGTTCGATCATAGCCGTACCATTTCCCGGTAACGTCATCCAGTTGAGCCGTGATCCGCGCTGAGTTACCACCGGGAATGGTGTACGTGCCGGTGCTGAGCCCCTCCGTTGTATCCCGGTGGGCCCGGTCCACGCCACGATTCGCCGAAACGGCGCGCCAGGCGGAGGTGCCTTTACCCCATGCCGATTGCCACCAAGGCAGGCTTCTGGAAACGATGGCTTTTCCTCCGGCAAACGGGTTGGCAGCGCTGATCACCGCCCGTGTCACGATGCCGCCCGCCCTGCCCGCCAACCCAGGGCCCAGCTTCGCGATTTTAACGCCCGCGAACACGCCTCCCGCCACAAAACCCAACACATCAAGCGCCAGGAACCCAAGCCCCTCGCCCACCTTGCCCTTTTGAAACCTATCAATGGCTGATGCAAAAGGTACCAAGGTACGGGTCACCGCCTGTATCTCTTCAAACACAGTGACTTCGGTATCGAAGGTGGTGATGCCCCTGGCGTTCTTGGCGAACGCCTCGCGCTCCCCCGGTTTGAAAATATTGTTCAACACCGTATCGGCAATGTACTGGGTCCTTGCAGACGTGAAGGTTTGCAGCGCCCCAGGAGCCTTAACCCTTGCACTTCGCTTCTGCTGTTCCTCGGTGCTGTCCGCCACCACTTCACGAATCGAAGGGCGAGTGTGCGTTGTCTTGACCGAAAGCCCGACACGCGACCTCGAGGGGCTCGACCATTCACCTTGCAGGCCAGGCTTCAGGTCATCCGACAAATCGGGCCGTTTACGGATAAAACCCTGCTGAGGGTTAATCTCATAGACCGTCGTGGCTGCCCCGTACTTCGTCTTGAACAATAACGAACGGCTATCGGCGGGTTGCGCCGCGACCGTCGTAACGGGGCCTCGATGCCTTCCCGAGTACTGACTGCTGCGAGTGGTGGTTTCCTCTGCATAGACGCTCAGCTCGCCATACTCCAAGGCCTCTCTATCTTGCGCAGGCAACAGCGACATTAAGTGCTTGACGGTGACGCCCAGGGCGTTCGTAAGGGCGTCCTGATAATCGGTGATGTTTTTTTCAAAATCCTGGTTAATCGGGGGAATGCGCCGGAATGTTTCGAACATATCGTCAAAGGGCACGGCCGGGTCGGTGGAATACCAGCGGACATGCTTTTGGGGGCTCATGTAAATGTCCAGAATTGAATAAGGGCCTCGCAAGTCCTGATGATTCTGGGTGGGCATCAGTACCTTGGCTTCAAAATCGACATGACCGAATGTCCCCGAAAAACGCTCTTTGAGGATCTCGAGCGCCTTTTCCTTGAGGGGCACCAAGGGAGCGCGCTGCGCGTCCGAGGCTTTTTTCAGGGTGTCGAAGCGTTCGCTGGAGCGCGCGCGGGCCTTTTCGAGCTCTTCGTCCGTATAATTGTTGTCATCGCGTTTTTCGATGGCACCGTCCGCCACGGCCCAATGGATCAACCCCTCCCGCCCCGCCAACGCTTCAACGTCTTTTTCGGCGTTGGAAACAGGTTCGAGGTCGTTCTCGACCAACAGCTTGTAAGTCTGGCCTGCCGCCGCCCCCGGCGTATGGAAATTGGCCTTGGCTACGATAGTCTTGAGGCCGACCCATGCCGGCGAACCATACGTCACCGTATCCGGCACGTCCTTGACCAGCAATTCCGGGGCGTGGTGCGACAACAACAAGTGTGCAACCACCGGGGCGTTTCGGCCGTAGGTCGCCGCCAGATGGTCAGTGAGGCCCTTCACCACCGACGACAGGGGTTTGCCCCAGTTGTCGCGCTGCGACAGATCGTAGCCGGCCAGCTTATTTTTTTCGTTTGGGCGCATCACCGAATGGCCATTGGCGCCCACCTGAAGCAATGTGAGCAGCCAGTCCTCAGCACTGCCTGCCCCGTCGAACCGGGCGCGCATCTGCTCGCCTGCAGCTTGCGCGGCCGGTGTGTTTATCATTTTCAACAGCGCGGCACGCGGGTCTTTCAGATCGGCATCCGACCAGTGATAGCGTTGAAGCATCTGCACAGCGGCGTTATTCGACGATGGCAGCCCACCGGTTTTATACAGACCCTCGGCTTCTGAGCAAGAAGCCTTGTAAATGGCCTGCTGAGTGGTTTGATCGAGAGGAATCGGCCAGGACAACCCACCCCCCAGGTCACCGAATGGCGGCGGGGGCGATGCCCGAAGCAGGCGAAACACGGCCATGGCCATATTCTGTACCTCGAACATCGTGGTAGGTCGTTCCCAGCCAAGGCCGTCGATGAAGTCTAAAAGCTTTACCCTCTGCCCGGCCTTTGGCTCACCATCGAGTTGAAAGTCCGAATCAGGGTCCAGCTGGATCCATTGCCGGTCCAGATAGTTAATAAACCCTTCGGCACGGTCGTAAGATCGCCACCCCGGGTAGCGGTGGGCATGCCTGGCCGCCTCTCCATCCAAGACCTTAGGCGCCCTTATGTACAATAGTTGTAACGAATTCAATAGCTTATCGAGATCACGTCGATTGCCCGCGGCAGTTTTTTCGGCGCTCTTCGCTTGTTCAGCGCGTGCTTCGTCGGCTTCAGGGGACAGGGTTTGACCCACCGCTGTCGTGGCGTCGGACACCTCTCGCCGGGGTCGGGTGATCGGGGCGGGTAAAGCTGAAGAGGCGTCCTGACTGTCCAGCACGGGCGAGGACATGCCCGACGGAAAAAAACGCGATTCAATAGTCGACGGGTTGGGCGTTGTGATCATCTAGGCCTCTCATGCACTCAAGGGAACAGGGGGACGGGGCATATGCCTCATCGCCTCGTGAGTGCCGCTGCAGCAAGCTCTGGTTCACACGCCTGTGTGACTTTTAGCGACAAGACGCAGGATTCACAACGGCCGCCCATTAAAAAGCCCGGTGCCGTTCAACGAGGAACGGCACCGGGCTGCTTTTTTTGACCCTTGGGCTTAGAAGGCGCCCATGTAATCGCGCTTGCCCACTTCCACACCGTTGTGACGCAGCAACGCGTACGCGGTGGTGACGTGGAAGAAGAACTGCGGCAGGCCGTAGGTCAGCAGGTAGGACTGGCCGCTGAAGCGCTTCTCTTTAGGTGTACCTGGGCGGGTGACGATTTCGATGCCTTCCTTGCCGTCGATCTGCTCGGGCTTGAGGGTGTCGATAAAGGCCAGCACCTTGGCGATCAGCGCCTGCAGGTCGGCGAAGGTCACTTCGCTGTCGTCATATTTAGGCACTTCGATCTCGGCCAGGCGCGCGGAAACGCCCTTGGCGAAGTCAACGGCGATCTGCACCTGGCGCACCAGTGGGAACATATCGGGAAACAGACGCGCCTGCAGCAAGGCATTGGGCTCGATGTTCTTGGCAGCGGCGTGGGCTTCGGCCTTGTTCAGCACATCGCTCAGGGCGTTGAGCATTTGCTTGAACACAGGGACGGAGGCGGCGTACAGGGAAATAGTCATGGCAGTCTCATCGGTAATGGCAGGGTTGCAACCAGCGGCGATTATAGCCATGCCCGCTGCTTGTCTTTTATTTTTTCAGGGATAGGCTAATGGCCTTCACTGCATAGGGAACGCGCGATGACCGCCGAGCACGACACCGATACCCCCGAGCCGCGCCTGAACAGCACGGAAATACGCGTCCTGGGCTGCCTGATCGAGAAACAGGCGACCAACCCGGAAACCTACCCGCTGACCCTTAACGCCCTGGTACTGGCCTGCAACCAGAAAACCAGCCGCGAACCGGTGATGAACCTCAGCCAGGGTCAGGTGGGCCAGAGCCTGCGTGCGCTGGAAGGCCAGGGTTTTACCCGCCTGGTGATGGGCAGCCGTGCCGACCGCTGGGAGCACCGGGTGGACAAGGCGCTGGAACTGGTGCCGGCCCAGGTGATTCTGATCGGGCTGCTGTTCCTGCGCGGCCCGCAGACGGTGAGTGAGTTGCTGACCCGCAGCGGGCGCATGCACGATTTCGAGGACGCCGAACAGGTCGTGCACCAGCTCGAACGCCTCATCGCGCGCGGGCTGGCGGTACTGGTGCCGCGCCAGGCGGGGCAGCGGGAAGACCGTTACACCCATGCGCTGGGTGATCCGGCGGATATCGAAGCGATTATCTCCGCGCGCGGCACCCCGGTGGAGCGTGGCGCCGCCGGGGTGTCAGCCGAACGTATGGAAGAGCTGGAAGCGCGAATCGCCGCGCTGGAAGAACGCTTGGCGCAGTTGGAACAGGCTTGACCCCGTAAAAGTTGAGTCGGGGGGTGGTTCCTGATGGCGGTGAGTCGGTCAATACCCTCATCGCCTGATCGAGCTTTAGAGACGGGCAAACGCCACGGCTTTTTCGAACTGTTCCTGGGTAGGCCGCACACCGGTATAGAGCACGAACTGTTCCAGCGCCTGAATGGCGATCACCTCCAACCCGGTAATCACCTGTTTGCCTTGGCTTCGTGCGTGCACGATCAAGGGTGTTTCGGCTGGAATCGCCACCACATCGAAGACAGTCCGCGCAGTCTCGACAATGTCTGCGTCAAACGCCAACGCATCCGCCTCAGCGCCGCCAGCCATGCCGATGGGGGTAACGTTGATCAGCATGTCCGGGCGAAGGTCGGCCATATCTGCCTGCCAGGCATACCCCAGGTGATGGGCCAGTGCTCGCCCCGCCCTCTCATTACGTGCCACGATCACACCGTTGGCATAGCCACCGTCACGCAAAGCACTCGCCACGGCCTTGGCCATGCCGCCGCTGCCGCGCAGGGCGAAGGTCGAATCCTGTGGAACCGCGTGCTTTTTCAGCAGTTGTTCGACGGCGATGTAGTCGGTGTTGTAAGCCTTGAGATGGCCGTTGGTGTTGACGATGGTGTTCAACGAATCAATGGCTTGAACCGAATCGTCGAGTTCGTCCACCAAGGCAATGGCCGCCTCCTTGAATGGCATGGACACACCGCATCCGCGGATGCCCAGCGCCCGAATGCCGCTGATCGCGCCGGGCAAATCCTGGCTGCTGAAGGCCTTATAGTAGAAATTCAGACCCAACTGTTCGTACAGATGGTTATGAAATCGCAAGCCGAAATTACCGGGGCGCGCCGACAGTGACATGCACAGCTGGGTGTCCTTGTTGGGGTGCATCTGCATGGAAAACTCCTTTGAGTAAGCAAATCGGTACAGACCTTACACAACCTTTACCTAGCGGCCGTGCTGTTTTTTTGAAATACGTTGTCTTAAAAGTATCCCCGCGACATGACTTGAGTCCATTGAAGGCAGGACACGAGCGCTGGGGCTAACCGAGGAATGACCATGATTCGTACAATCCCCAAGATCGCCCTGCTGGTGGGTGCACTCGCTATGGCAGGCCAAGCTTCCGCCCACGGTGGTGGATGGGCTGGTCCGGCCGCCTTGGGTGCGTTGGTCGGCGCCGCCGTGGTGGGCTCCGTGGTTGCCAGCCAACCCCGTGAAGTCTATGTGCAGCAACCGGTGTATGTGCAGCCCCAGCCTGTCTACGCCGCACCGCCGCCGGTTTACTACGCGCCGCCGCCACCGGTTTATGTACAACAGCAGGTGTATTACCGCCCGGCACCGGTTTATTACGGCCCACCGCGTGGCTACTACTATGGCCCGCCCCATGGCTACTACCGTCACGGCTGGTAATAATGCATCGTCCAGCCTGAATCAGGCCTCGCGGTTACGCGGGGCCTTTTTTTTGCGACGACGTCCGGTTTTATCGCTTCAAGGTCGCTATGGGGACAATGCCGGGCGCGTATTCACACATGATTGACACCAATGTCTACTTGCCCGGACGGGGCTCGCGCTGTCATGTTTGCGTCACACAACCCTCTCACTATCGAGCCTGTCCACCCAATAACAATAAGGACGATTGACCATGCCCACGCAAAACCCGCACCGCACCGCCGGCCTCTGCACCTCCAGCAAGGTGTACAGCGCCCTGACCGAACTCAAGCACCTCGAAGGCCACCGCAGCGCGAAGTTCCTTGCCCTGCTCGCGGAAAACCTGGTGCGCAAGGGTCTGCTCAACGAGCAGGAAGTGGTGAGCATGCTCGATCAAGTGGTGGACTGACGCCTGGCATCGATGTTGACTATCGAGCCAGTTGATTTTTCCTCAGCCGCCATGGCCCGTAAGGTGACCCCTACCACGATTGGAGGTCCTTATGCCCAGTGTTCAGATCATGTCCGTCATCGGCAGTGCCGTCCCCGCCCCTCTGCGCGCCTCGGGTGTGCTGGCTTGCTGGTACCTGGTACGCGAAGGCGAGCCCATTACCGGCCCGCTCACCTCGTTGAAAGCCGCCGAACACCAGTTGCAAGCCACCACCTACCAATTGCAAGCGTGAAGCGGCCGGTTTACGGCAACGGCAACTTGACCCGCGGCTTGCTCTCGACAAACAGCGCCCAACTGGACATGAACAGCGCCGCCACCAGCGGCCCGATCACAAACCCGTTCAGGCCGAACACCGACAAGCCGCCCAGGGTCGAGATCAGGATCAGGTAGTCGGGCATCTTGGTGTCCTTGCCCACCAGGATCGGGCGCAGCACGTTGTCTACCAGGCCGATCACGAATACGCCGAACAGGCCCAGCACTACGCCCTGCCAGATCGCCCCGCTCAGCAGGAAATACGCCGCCACCGGCCCCCACACGATGCCCGCGCCCACCGCCGGCAACAGAGACAGGAACGCCATCAGCACCGCCCAGAGCAACGCGCTGGGGATATCCAGAAACCAGAAAATCAACCCGCCCAACGCGCCCTGGGTCACCGCCACCAGCACGTTGCCCTTGACCGTGGCGCGCACCACGCGGTTGAACTTGAGCTGCAGGCGACGCTTTTGCGGTTCGGCCAACGGCACCGCCGTGCGCACCTTGCGCACCAGCTCCGGGCCATCGCGCAAAAAGAAAAACAGCAGATACAGCATGATGAAAAAGCTCACCAGGAAATCAAACGTGCCCTGGCCGAAACTGAACGCCTGGGTGGCAAAGAACTGACTGCCCTGCATCGCGCTCTTGACGATTTTCTCGCGCAGCCCTTCCAGGTTGCCCATGCCAAAGCGATCCAGCAGGTGCTGGAAATACGGCGGCAGGAAGTTCTTGAACTGTTCGATGTAGCCGGCCACATCCAGCTTGCCGCTTTCGATGTTCTTGTACAGCGTGGCGCCCTCCTGTACCAGCAACGCACTGGTAATAATCACCGGCAAAATCGCGATGACCAGGCATGCGGCCAAGGTGGTCAGGGACGTGAGATTGCGGTTCCAGCCAAACTTGAGCTGCACGCGGCGCTGCATGGGCGCGAAGATGATGCCGAGGATCACCGCCCAGAACACCGCGCCGTAAAACGGCAGCAATATCCAGATAAAGGCGACGGTCACCAGGACCAGCAGTAACAACAGGGTTTTGAATTGCAGGGTGGTTTGGTTCATGTCCGGTCCATGTCAGAAAAGCAACGGGCCTGTGTAGGCCCTGTTGCTTAGTCCGCTGCGAAACCTGGGAGTGCCCTTATTTATCGCACACCGGTAAACCGCCCTGTTCACGGGTGCGAATCGTCTGCCTTGGCCTCGTCCAACAGTGCCCGGATCATCCGCTCCTGGGCCTCGTAGCGACCTTCGCCGAAGTGGCTGCCGCGTATGCGCCCCTTGGCATCGATCAGGTAATGGGCAGGCCAATACTGATTGTCGAAATTGCGCCAGATCGCGTAGTTATTGTCGATGGCCACCGGGTAGGTGATGCCCAATCTGTGCACCTGGGCCTTGACGTTGTCGATGATGCGCTCGTACCCGTATTCCGGGGTGTGCACGCCGATCACCACCAATCCATCCTTGGCGTACTTCTCAGCCCATGCTTTGACATACGGCAGGGTGTGCTGGCAGTTGATGCAGTCATACGTCCAGAAATCCACCAGCACCACTTTGCCTTTGAGCGCCTGCGGGGTCAGCGGCGGCGAGTTGAGCCATTCAACGGCACCGGACAGCGACGGCATCGCACCCTGGTCGTTCGCGGCCAGCGGCGCCGCCTTGACCTTGCTGACCAGGTAATCCGCCACCTTGGGCACGTTTTCCAGCACCCCGCTCTCCAGGCGGCTGACGACCTCGGACGAGGTACCAGCCAGCAGGGTTCGGTCGGCACCAGTGGAAATCACCGCCGCCGCCGCCAATACCGCCACCCCGGCGCCCCGACGCAGCCAACCGGTCAGCGGAATCGACGCCTTGAGCCGGTTCACCAGGCCGCGCCCGGCGAAGATCAATGTGCCCAGGGACAGAGCGCTGCCCATGCCATAGGCCAGCAGCAACAGGCTGGTCTGCGCATTGGCGCCCTGCAGCATCGCACCGGTGAGGATCACCCCGAGGATCGGCCCGGCGCACGGCGCCCACAACAGGCCCGTGGCGATGCCGATCAGCAGTGACTTGAGCGGCCCCGACAGCGCGCGGCCGTCGGGAGCGATGCGGTTACCCAGCAGCACGAACGGGCGCGCCAGCCAGCCACCGATCCGCGCGCTGATCAACGACAGCGCAAACAGCACCATCACGATCAACGCCACCTGCCGTCCGGTGGCGTTGGCGCGTACCACCCACTCGCTGCTGACCACCGCCAGGCTGGCGATCAGCGCAAAGGTCAGCGCCATGCCGCCGAGGGTCAGCAGGATTGAGCGGCGGGTGCGGTCGACACCGGCGAACAGAAACGGCACCACCGGCAGGATACAAGGACTGAGGACGGTCAGGACGCCGCCCAGGAATGCGATCAATAGCATGATGTTCACCTCGGGTCGCGCGTGGCGAACTCAGTTGTCGCCGATGCAGGTGTCGGACACTTTCTGGTAGTTCAGAACCTGTGCGGTGCCGTGCGAGTCGAGGTAGGTCATCCGCGCGCCCACCACGCCGCAGGACGGCCCGGCGTCTTCGGTGATCGACAGCACTTTGCGGATGTCCAGATGCGTGCCGTAGGTGTAGGTCTGCTCGTTGGCACTGGCTTGCGCGCGCGCCGACAGCGTGCAGAGGTTGAGGGCGGCGAACAGGCAAGCGGCGTAGAGGGCTTTGCTGTGGTTCATGGCGATAGGCTCCAGTTCGGGTCGAAGCGAGGCGGTGTGCCTCGTTGGAACCGATTAAAAGCGCCGCAGGTATCGCGCCTGTGTCGAAAATCGCCGCGCGCCCCTCGGTACGTATCCACAGCGCCTGGAGATACACAGCGATACAAAAATGACCTGGGTCAATAAGCCCTCATCCGCCCTGCACTACCCTCGCGCCTTTTTGCGACCCTACGCCATGCCCACTGTTATCGCCCCCGAACTGCTCGCCCCCGCCGGCACCCTGAAAAACATGCGCTACGCCTTTGCCTACGGCGCCGATGCGGTGTACGCCGGGCAACCGCGCTACAGCCTGCGGGTGCGCAATAACGAGTTCGACCACGCCAACCTGGCCCTGGGCATCCAGGAAGCGCACGCCCAGGGCAAGCGCTTTTATGTGGTGGTGAACATTGCGCCGCACAACGCCAAGCTCAAAACCTTTCTCAAGGACCTGGCGCCGGTGATCGCCATGGGCCCGGATGCGCTGATCATGTCCGATCCGGGACTGATCATGCTGGTGCGCCGGCACTTCCCGCAGATGCCGATTCATCTGTCGGTGCAGGCCAATACGGTGAACTGGGCCAGTGTCGAGTTCTGGCAGCAGCAAGGGATCTGCCGGGTGATCCTGTCGCGGGAATTGTCACTGGAAGAGATCGGCGAAATCCGCGAGCACGTGCCGGCCATGGAGCTGGAAGTGTTTGTACACGGCGCCTTGTGCATGGCGTATTCCGGGCGCTGTCTGCTCTCGGGCTATATGAACAAGCGCGACGCCAACCAGGGCACCTGCACCAACGCCTGCCGCTGGAAATACCAGGCCACCCCGGCGGTGGAAAACGCCAACGGCGAGATCGTCCAGCAATACGCGCCGGAACCGACCCTGGGTATCGGCGCGCCCACCGATCAGGTGTTCCTGTTGCAGGAAGCCAACCGCCCCGACGAACAGATGCCCGCCTTCGAGGACGAACACGGCACCTACATCATGAACGCCAAGGACCTGCGCGCCGTGCAGCACGTGGAGCGCCTGGCCCATATGGGCGTGCACTCGCTGAAGATCGAAGGCCGCACCAAGTCGCACTTCTACTGCGCGCGCACCACCCAGGTGTATCGCCGCGCCATCGACGATGCGGTGGCCGGTCGCGCGTTCGACCGCAACCTGATGACGGACCTCGAGTCCCTGGCCCAGCGCGGCTACACCGAAGGTTTCCTGCGCCGCCACGTCCACGACGAATACCAGAACTACCAGAACGGCAGCTCGGTCTCCGAGCGCCAGCAGTTTGTCGGTGAGCTGACCGGCGAGCGCCGGGGCGAATTGGCCGAGGTCAAGGTGAAGAACCGCTTCGCCGTGGGCAATCACCTGGAATTGATGACGCCCACCGGCAATTTTCACTTCGATCTGGCCGGCCTGCGCAACGCCAAGGACGAAGCCATCGACGTGGCGCCGGGGGACGGGCATACGGTGTATCTACCGCTGCCCGTTGAGATGGACCTGCGCTTTGGCTTGTTGATGCGCGACGTCTGATCAGATCCTGAACTGGCCGACCAGTTGCCCCAGGCGTTGGCCCAGCTCCGCCAGACTGCGCGAAGTCTGGGCGCCCCGTTGGGTCTCATCGGCCACGCTGTCCACCGCCGAGGCAATCTGATGCACGCTGCGGTTGATCTCTTCGGCCACGGCGGTCTGTTCTTCGGCGGCGCTGGCGATCTGGGCGTTCATTGAATTGATGGTGGCGATCAACTGGGCCATGGTATCCAGCGATGCGCCGGCCTGGTTGGCCTGGGCCGAGGTGCCGTCGCCGGCGTCGCTGGAGCGGCGCATGGCTTGCACGGCCGCCTCGGTGCCGGTTTGCAGGCGGTCGATCATGCCCTGGATTTCCTGGGTGCTGGTCTGGGTGCGGCTGGCCAGGGCGCGCACTTCGTCGGCCACCACCGCGAAACCACGGCCGGCCTCCCCGGCCCGCGCGGCTTCGATGGCAGCGTTGAGGGCCAGCAGGTTGGTCTGCTCGGCGATCGAGCGGATGACGCTCAACACGCTGACAATCGACGTCACGTCCTGTTGCAGGCTGTCGAGGGACACGCCGCTGCTGCGGATATCGTTCACCAACGCGTGGATCTGCACGATGCTGCCGTCTACCACGCGTTTGGCCGCCTGACCTTCGGCGTCGGTCTGCTGCGCGGCCACCGAGGCGCCCTGAGCACTGCGCGCCACTTCCTGGGCGGCGGACGACATTTGATTGATGGCGGTGGCAACCTGATCTGTCTCGTGACGCTGACGCTCCATGGCCTGCTCCGAACGCTGGGCCTGGTCGGACACCTGACTGACCAGACCGGTGAGCTGCGCGGTCATTTCAGTGATCTGGCGCACCAGGCCGTGGATCTTGTCGACAAACCGATTGAACGCGCCGGCCAACTCGCCCAGTTCGTCCTGGCTGGTGATGGCCAGGCGTCGGGTCAGGTCGCCCTCGCCTGCGGCGATATCGTCGAGGTTGGCTTTCATCAAATGCAGCGGGCGCAGAATCGTATTGGCCAGCACCATGCCCACGGCGGCAATCACCAGCAACACCACCACCGCCACGCCGAGGATGCTCAGCAGCACGCCTTCCATGCGCTTCTCGACCTTGGCCTCGACCACCGCCACCTGGGCTTCGATGCCGTCGAGGTTGACCGAGGTGCCGATGACCATGTCCCACTTGGGCAGGTACTCGGTGTAGCCGAGCTTGGGCACCAGTTCGGTCTGCCCCGGCTGGGTCGAGCTGTATTGCAGGTAATGGCTGCCGTCCTTGCCGACCTTGACCAGGTCGCGATTGACATAGACGCCGTTGGGGTCGCGGTTGTCCTTGAAGCTCTTGCCCACGCCGTCGGGGCTGTTGCCTTTGAACAGGCGGATGGTTTCGGAGTCGTAGCCGAAGAAATAACCGTCCTTGCCATAGCTGGTGTTGGACAGCAGCCTGACCACCTCGGCCCGCGCCGCCGTATCGCCGGGCGCGGCGGCATCGTAGAGCGGCTTGATGGTACTCATGGCCACTTCCACATAACTTTGCAGGGTGGCTTTGGCGTTATTGAGCAGGCGCTGGCGGGTTTCATCCACCTCACTGCGCGCCTGGCCCTGGAGGATCCACACCGTGGTGAGGCTGATGACCACCGCGAACAGCAACACCGGCACGACGGCAAGGGACAGGACTTTGGCCTTCAGGCTCAGACGCATGGCTTTTCTCTCTTATTGGGCGACTTGAGAGCGTATCGGCCGATGGAAAACTATCTGTAGGAGCGAGCGCGCCCGTTCCTACAGTGACAGGGTCAAAGAGTCATCGCCGCCAGCCAGCCAAACGCCAGCAACGGGATGTTGTAGTGCAGGAACGTGGGAACCACGGTGTCCCAGATGTGGTGGTGCTGGCCGTCGATATTCAGGCCGGAGGTCGGGCCGAGGGTGGAATCCGACGCGGGCGAACCGGCATCCCCCAACGCCCCCGCCGTGCCGACGATGCACACGATGGCCATTGGGCTGAAGCCCAGTTGCACGCACAGCGGCACGAAGATGGCGGCCAGGATCGGCACCGTGGAAAACGACGAGCCGATGCCCATGGTCACCAGCAGCCCCACCAGCAACATCAACAGCGCACCGACCCCACGGCTGTGGCCGATGAACGCAGCCGACGTTTCCACCAGCGAACGCACATCGCCGGTGGCCTTGAGCACTTCGGCGAACCCGGAGGCGGCGATCATGATGAAGCCGATCATGGCCATCATCTTCATGCCTTCGGTGAACAGGTCGTCGGTCTCGCGCCAGCGCACGATGCCCGAAGCCGAGAAAATCAGGAACCCGGCCAGTGCGCCGATGATCATCGAGTCCAGCCACAACTGAATGATAAACGCCGAGGCAATCGCCACACCGGCCACCAGCAGGGTCAGCGGGTTGTACTGCACCGCCACCTGCTCGACCCGCTCGATTTTTTCCAGGTCGTACACGCGTTTTTTGCGGTAGCTGATAAATACCGCGACCAGCAGGCCGACCACCATGCCCAGCGCCGGCAGACTCATGGCGTGGGTCACGTTGACCTGGCTGATATCCACCCCACTCTTGGCTACGTTGCCCAGCAGGATCTGGTTGAGAAAGATATTGCCGAAGCCCACCGGCAGGAACATGTACGGCGTGATCAGACCGAAGGTCATCACACAGGCGATCAAGCGGCGGTCCAGCTGCAGCTTGGTCAACACGTACAACAGTGGCGGCACCAGCAGCGGGATAAACGCAATGTGGATCGGCAGGATGTTCTGCGACGCAATCGCCACCACCCACAGCAGGCCGATCAGCAACCATTTGACGTGACTGCCGCCAGTGGCCTCCTGACGGTCCACCAGCAGCAGCGCCTTGTCCGCCAGAGCATGGGCCAGGCCGGACTTGGCGATTGCCACCGCGAACGCACCGAGCAAGGCGTAGGACAACGCCACCGTCGCGCCGCCGCCCAAGCCGCCGTTGAAAGCGCTGAGGGTGGCCTCGATGCCCAGGCCGCCGGTGAGACCGCCCACCACCGCGCCGACGATGATGGCGATGACCACATGCACGCGGGACAGGCTGAGCACCAGCATGGTGCCGACCGCGGCGATGACTGCGTTAATCATGGTTACCTCAAGCAGAAACAGAAAAACAGGCATGCCCGCGCCCCGGCGGCCCATTGGGAGGGCGGCCGGCGTGCAGGCTTCAAGGAGGTCTTATTAGAGGGCGGGCACTTTGCAGCAGGCGCGGCCGCATGTCAAAAACCGATGCGAAGGCACGGGCGCTCCCGGCAGATTTAAATTGATCGTTTGAATAAAGAAACCGTCAGAGCCGCCGATAAACAGGCTCTTCGTGTTTTCAGGTAAGGATGTCCGATGTCGCTTAGACAACTCTCCATTCAATGGAAAATCACCCTGCTCGCCGGCCTCTGCCTGCTGGGAATCGTGAGCCTGCTGGTGGGGTTGTCGCTGTACCGCATGGCGCAGAATTCCGAGCAGGTCAAAGCGTCCAGCATGCAAATGCTCGACGAAGCCGCCCAGGCGCGTATCGAAGCCCAGGGTGAGGTGCAGGCGCTGGGGATTCGCCGGCAGTTCATGGACGCCTACCAATATGGTCATGGCTTTGCCCGCCAGGTACTGTTCTTGCGCGAACAGGCCGAAAAACGCTTTCTGGACGCCTTCGACACCCGCGAAGACCTGACCCGCCAGGTCAAGGCCGCGTTGCAGGCCAACCCGGACCTGCTGGGCCTTTCGCTGGTATTCGAAGCCAATGCGCTGGACGGCAAGGACGAACTGTTCGCGAGCCAAGCCGAGCTGGGCAGCAACGACAAGGGCCGCTTTGCCCTGTACTGGTCGCAGCCGACGCCCGGCCAGTTGACCTCGATGGCGCTGCCGGAAAGTGACATGACCGACACCGCCGTCGGCCCCAGCGGTGAAAAGGCCAACGCCTGGTTCACCTGCCCGCGCACCACCCTCAAGCCGTGCGTGATCGAACCCTATTTTTATGTGATCAACGGGCAGAACGTGCTGATGACCAGCATCGTGTTCCCGCTGATGGTCAACGGTAAGGTCATCGCGTCGCTGTCGGTGGACATCAACCTCAACAGTCTGCAGGCCGTGAGCCAGCAGGCCAGCCACAAGCTGTACGACGGCCAGACCCAGGTCAGCATCCTCAGCCCCACCGGCTTGCTCGCCGGCCACAGCGCGGACGCCGGCAAACTCAGCCAGCGCCTGGACCAGGTCGACCGCAACAGCGGCGCGCAGCTGATCGGTGCGCTGGCCGGCAGCACGGGCATCAGCAGCCTGCGCACCGAGCATCAGCTGAAGGTACTGGCGCCGTTTGCGCCGATCCCCGGCGGCAAACCGTGGGGGGTGTTGCTTGAAGTACCGGAAAAAGTCCTGGTAGGCCCCGCCGAAATCCTCAAGGCGCAGATGGACGCGCACAACAGCCGTGGCACCCTGCTGGAACTGAGCCTGGGCCTGCTCGCGGCGGTGATCGGCCTGATCCTGGTGTGGTTGATGGCCCGCAGCGTGACCCGGCCGATCCTGGACGTTGCGCGCATGCTTGAAGACATCGCCAGCGGCGAAGGCGACCTGACGCGGCGCCTGGCCTATGACAAACGCGATGAACTGGGCCAACTGGCCGGCTGGTTCAACCGCTTCCTCGACAAACTGCAGCCGATCATCGCCGAGGTCAAACGCTCGGTGCAGGACGCCCGTGGCACCGCCGACCAATCCGCCGCGATCGCCACCCAGACCAGCGCCGGCATGGAGCAGCAGTATCGCCAGGTCGACCAGGTGGCCACCGCCTCCCATGAAATGAGCGCCACCGCCCAGGACGTGGCCCGCAGCGCGGCACAGGCGGCCCAGGCCGCGCGCGATGCCGACCGGGCCACCCGCGCCGGCCTCACCGTGATCGACCGCACCACCGCCAATATCGACCAATTGGCGGCAGACATGAGCACGGCCATGACGCGGGTCGAAGGCCTTTCAGCCAACAGCGAAAAAATCGGTTCGGTGCTGGAGGTGATCCGCGGCATCGCCGAGCAGACCAACCTGCTGGCGCTTAACGCTGCGATTGAAGCCGCCCGTGCCGGTGAGGCCGGCCGTGGCTTTGCCGTGGTAGCCGACGAAGTGCGCAACCTGGCGCAACGCACCCAGGAATCGGTGGAAGAAACCCGCCTGGTGATCGAACACCTGCAGAGCGGCACCACCGACGTAGTGGGCGCCATGGGCAACAGCTATCGCCAGGCTCAGGGCAGTGTCGAACAGGTCGGCCAGGCCGTTACCGCGCTGCGCCAGATCGGCGACGCGGTCACCGTGATCAGCGACATGAACCTGCAGATCGCCAGTGCCGCCGAAGAGCAAAGCGCGGTGGCCGAGGAGATCAACAACAACGTGGCGACCATTCGCGATGTGACCGAGTCGCTGTCGGAGCAGGCCAATGAATCGGCGCGGGTGAGCCAGGCGTTGAACAGTCTGGCCAACCAGCAGCAGGGGTTGATGGATCAGTTCCGGGTGTGAAGGTTGAAGACCTTTCAACGAGGCGTACTCCCGATCGCCATGCGTCACGCATGGCGTTTGGGTAATTCGATCAGCGCCTTCAAACCGCCCCACTCGCTCTGCTGCAGCTGCAACACGCCGTCCCACACCTCGACGATATCGCGCACGATACCCAATCCCAGGCCGTGACCGTCGACCTGTTCATCCAGACGCGCGCCACGGCTCAATACCTGGTCGCGCTGGGCTTCGGGAATGCCGGGGCCGTCGTCTTCCACCGCCAGCAGGTAATGTGTATGCGTTTCGCTGATGGTCAGGCGCACCTCGGCATCCGCCCATTTGCAGGCGTTGTCCAGCAGGTTGCCGAGCAATTCCAGCAGGTCTTCGCGATCCCATGGCAAATGCAGACCGGGAGGTGTGCGGTAGCTGAGGTCCAGGTGCTCGCCATGGATCATATTGAGGGTGGCGAGCAGACCCGGCAGTTCCTGTTCACAATCGAACAAGGCGCCCGGCAGGGTTTCACCGGCCAGGCGCGCGCGGTTGAGTTCACGGTTGAGGCGTTGTTGCACGTGCTCCAACTGGTCGCGCAGCAGTTGGCTCAGCTCGGGGCGGTCCTTGAGCGCCTCGCTGGACGCCGCGCTCAGCAACACCGCCAACGGGGTTTTCAAGGCGTGGCCGAGATTGCCCAGGGCATTGCGCGAGCGTTTGAGGCTGTCTTCGGTGTGGGCCAGCAGGTGGTTGATCTGCGCCACCAGCGGTTCCAGTTCGAGCGGCACCTGGGTGTCGAGCTGCGAGCGTTGGCCCTGCTGCAATTGGGCGATCTGGTTGCGCGCGGTTTCCAGCGGGCGCAGGGCGCGGCGCACGGTGATGCGCTGCAGCGCCAGCACCAGCAGTAACGCCGCCAGCCCCAGCACCAGACCGATCCGACGCATCATGCGAAAGCTTTCGCGCACGGGTGTGTAGTCCTGCGCCACACTGATAGAGATCGAATGACCGAAGCGCTTGTAGTCCGAGCGCAGGACCAGCAATTGCTGGCCTTCAGGCCCCAGTTGCAGATTGCCTTTCAGACCGGCCTCGGACAGGCGCGGCAGTTCCTGATCCCACAAGGAGCGGGAGCGCCAATGGGTGTCGGCGAAATCGATACGGAAATAATGCCCGGAAAATGGCCGCTGATAGGCCGGCGACAGACGGTGTTCGTCCAGTTGTACGCCATTGGGCCCACGCACCAACGCCACCAGCAGGTTCTCAGCGTCATTGCGCAAGCCCGCCTCCAGGTAACGTTGCAGCCCGGCTTCGAACAACCACAGGCTGGTTTGCGCCAGCACTACCCCGACGATCACCATCACGCTGACCAGCCCCAGGCTCAGGCGTCGTTGAATCGACTTCATGCCGCGCCGGCGCCAAACCGATAGCCCTGGCCCCGTCGGGTTTCGATCACGCTGCGGCCCAACTTGCGACGCAGGTGATTGACGTGCACTTCCAGTACGTTGGAGTCGCGCTCGGTTTCGCCGTCATACAGATGCTCGGCCAGATGGCTTTTGGACAGGATTTGCTCAGGGTGCAACATGAAATAACGCAGCAGGCGGAACTCGGCGGCAGTCAGCTGGATTTCGTCGCCGTCGCGCAGTACGCACTGGCGCCCTTCGTCCAGGTGCAGGCCGGCGGCGTGCAGGGTGGGTTGGTTGGCCTGGCCGTGGGAGCGGCGCAGCAACGCCTGAATGCGCAGGTGCAACTCTTCGGGGTGAAAGGGTTTGCTCAGGTAATCGTCGGCACCGGCCTTGAGCCCTTCGATACGCTCGGCCCAGGAGTCACGGGCGGTCAGCACCAGCACCGGGGTGGCCAGTGCCGCCGCGCGCCATTGCGCCAGCACCTCGAGCCCCGGCAGGCCGGGCAGGCCAAGGTCGAGAATGATCAGGTCGTAAGGTTCGCTGCGGCCCTGATACACGGCGTCGCGCCCGTCGGCCAGCCAATCGACGGCATAGCCCTGCCGCTGCAGGCCGGCCAGCAGTTCGTCGGCCAGGGGTACGTTGTCTTCCACCAGGAGCAGGCGCATCAGTCTTCCTCGTCTTTGATCAGCACGCCGCTGGTGGCGTCCAGCTTGATTTCGCGCACCACGCCGTCGGTGGTTACCAGCTCCACTTCATAAGCATATTGCCCGTGTTTCTTTTCAAGCTCGGCTTCCAGTAGACGCGAGCCGGGATGCCGCGCCATGGCCTGCTGCAGCAATTGCTCCAGCGGCAGGATCACCCCCTGCTGGCGCAGCGCCAGGGCTTCATCCTGGTTGAGATCGCGCGCCGCCAGGCCTGAGCAGAACACCATGAGCACCAGCGCCCATCGGCCGCCGGCGCGTAAATTTACCTTCATTACGTATCCTGATGATTCTTGAGAACCAGCCCGGTGAGCGCGTCCAATTCAATGTCCCATTCAACGCCGTGGGCATCTTCCAGTTCGACTTGATACAGGTATTTGCCGTATTCCTCGTCCAGGTCGGTGTCCAGCAACGTCGAACCGGGATGCAGGGCCAGCGCCGCAGCTTCCAGTTGATCAAAAGCGACGATTGTAACAGTGGCGGGCACAGTCAGTGGTTTGTCGGGATCCACGGCGCCGGCCTGGTTCGCCATGCAGGCGATCATACCGACGGCGAATAGAGCTGTGAGGCTCTTCATGATGAGTCTCCGTAACACGATGTTTTCCTACGTCGGTCACGGTAGCCGTCGCAACTTAATTGAAACTGAATTGCCACCATGGCAATTCCGAGCCGGCGCCACAAACAACGGTGTTTATTCAGGATTCACGCGGTATGGTTAACACTTTTCGCGAGCGCATGTGCGCCTACACCTCGCTTGACCAGAGATCGGTATGACAGCCATCCATATCAAATTCCCCGCGCTGACCCTCAAAGCCGGCAAACGCGCCCTGTCGCGCATTCGTGAGCGGGGCCTTGCACCTGCGGATGTCGGCATACTCCCAGGCGCGGCCGGCGGGCCCAAGGCCTTGGGCATCCAGGGCCTTGACCTGGCGCTGTTCGGCGACTGGCTGCCCCGCGCACCACGGCAACGCGCGCTGATCGGTGCGTCGATTGGTTCCTGGCGCTTCGCCAGCGCCTGCCTGCCGGACCCGGTGCAAGGTCTGCTGGACCTCGGCCGCCTGTACAACGAGCAACGTTTCGCCAAGGGCGTGACCATGGCCCAGGTGAGCCAGAGCTGCGTGCGCATGCTCGACGATCTACTGGCCGGGCGCGATGCACGGGTGCTGGACAACCCCGATTACCGGCTCAACATCATGGTGGTCAAGACCCATGGGCTGCTCGCCGATGACCATCGCGGGCGCCTGGGATTGGGCCTTTCGTCGGTGATTGCCGACAACCTGCGCGGCCGCGCGCGGCTGGCGCGGCACTTCGAACGCCTGATCGTCCACGACCCGCGCCAGCCGCCGCCGGTGCATCCGCTCAAGGACTTTACGTCGCGCTTTCTCGATCTGGACGTGGGCAACCTGCGCCAGGCATTGCTGGCATCCGGCTCGATCCCGATGGTGATGCAAGGCGTGCGCGACCTGCCCGGCGCCGGCCAGGGTACCTACCGCGACGGCGGCCTGCTGGACTACCACCTCGACCTGCCCTACCACGGCGACGACATCGTGCTGTACCCGCACTTCACCGATCGGGTCATCCCCGGCTGGTTCGACAAAGGTCTGCCCTGGCGGCGCAGCAATCCGCAAGGCTTGCAGGATGTGTTGCTGCTCGCGCCCTCCAGGGAGTATCTGGCGCGCCTGCCCCACGGCAAACTGCCGGATCGCAGCGACTTCAAGCGTTTCATGGGCGACGATCCGAGTCGCAACAAGTACTGGCAGGCCGCAATGAGCGAGAGCCGGCGGCTGGGGGATGAGTTTCTGCAATTGGCCGATAACGGTGGGCTAGGCGAGCGCCTGCAGGCGCTTTGACCGAGCGGTATGCGCGGCGAGGGAGCAAGCTGTTAAACTCGCCGGCTGCCAGATACCTGACCGAGCTGAAAATACTGTGGAAATCTTCAAGGAATTTACATTCGAATCCGCCCACCGCCTGCCGCACGTACCGGACGGCCATAAATGCGGGCGCCTGCATGGGCATTCATTCAAGGTGGCGATCCACCTGAGCGGCGACCTGGATCCCCACACCGGCTGGATTCGCGATTTCTCGGAGATCAAGGCGATTTTCAAGCCGCTCTACGAACGCCTCGACCACAATTACCTCAACGACATTCCCGGCCTGGAAAACCCCACCAGCGAAGTGCTGGCCAAATGGATCTGGACTGAACTCAAACCGCTGCTGCCGGAGCTGAGCGCGATTCGTATCCACGAAACCTGCACCAGCGGCTGCATCTATCGCGGTGAATAACCGCCAGTAAACACACACTGTGGCGAGGACACCCGCTCCCTCGTCACAGGGCCGTCCGGCTGATCTATTTTGTGTCACTGCTGCACCGCTTTCGTCCCTCAAGGGCATCGCGAACCGCCTGTTTTGCTCCGTTCCTGCCTCGATTTACGCACTGCTGCCCGTTTGGCACGCGTGGTGCAGCAGGCCTGCGTCACTCATTCAGGGAGCAAGGCACATGACGCAGCACGAACCGGGCAACGATTACCCCTTGAGCGAAGTCCCGATGCATGCACGTAAAGGCTTGGCGTCCACCGCCATGGTGCTGCTGGGCTTTACCTTTTTTACCGCGACCATGTTTGCCGGCGGCAAACTGGGGGTGGCGTTCAGCTTCACCGGGATGCTCGGCGTCGTGGCCTTGGGTAACCTGCTGTTGGGTATTTACGCCGCAGGCCTGGGCTATATCGCCTTTAAAAGCGGCTTGAACTCGGTGTTGATGGGACGCTTCTGCTTTGGCGAGGTGGGCAGCAAGCTCAGCGACCTGATCCTCGGGTTTACCCAGATCGGCTGGTACGCCTGGGGCACCGCCACCGCCGCCGTGGTGCTCGGTAAATATTTCGAACTGAGCCAGGGCAGCGTGCTGGGGTTGATGGTGCTGTTCGGGCTGGTGTTCTGCGCCACGGCCTACGTGGGCTATCGCGGGCTGGAGATTCTGTCCTACATCGCGGTGCCGGCCATGGGCATCCTGCTGGTGCTGTCGATGTGGGTGGCTACGGTGAAAATCGGTGGGTTGGATGGCCTGCTGGCCGTGAAGCCGACCGGCCAACTGGACCTTTCCACGGCGATTACCCTGGTGTTCGGCACCTTTGTCAGCGGCGCGACCCAGGCCACCAATTGGACGCGGTTTTCCCGCTCGGCCAAGGTCGCGGTGCTGGCCAGCCTGATCGGCTTCTTTATCGGCAATGGGCTGATGGTGCTGATCGGGGCGTATGGCGCGATCGTCTATCAACAGCCCGATGTTGTGGAAGTGTTGCTGCTGCAGGGCTTTGCCATGGCCGCAATGGCTATGCTGCTGCTCAATATCTGGAGCACTCAGGACAATACCATCTACAACTTCGCCGTGGCCGGCTGCAACCTCCTGCGCACCAGACGCCGCAAGACCGTGACCCTGGCCGGCGCGGTGATCGGCACCCTGCTGGCATTGCTGGGCATGTACGACATGCTGGTGCCGTACCTGATTCTGCTGGGCACGGTAATCCCACCGATAGGCGGCGTGATCATGGCGGACTTCTTCTACCGCTACCGCGGTCATTACCCGCGCCTGGCGGATGCACGCCTGCCCGCGTTCAACTGGCCGGGGCTGCTGGCCTATGGGGTGGGCACCGTGCTGGCGTTCAATTCGCCGTGGGTCGCGCCGCTGGTGGGAATTGGTGCGGCATCGCTGACCTACATCCTATTGATCGCCCTCCTGCGTGTGCGTGCGCCGCTGGCTGACGCCCAGGCATGAACCTGCTTTCACAGGAATGCTAACCTCACCGGCAGAACCCGCTGCGACACCGCGCCAGAGCCTCGCGGCCTGACGCGGACCAATCGCCATGACCGCCTGAACGCCGACCCGAGAGTCCGGCGGCAATCTGCCCGATATTTTTTGCCAAGAGGAACTAGCCCATGCACATCATCAACGCTCGCCTGCGCCACCGTGAAGGCCTGCATGATCTGCACCTGGAAAACGGCCGGATCGCCAGCATCACCGCACAAACCAGCGTGCCGGCCCTGGGGCCCGACGACCTGGACGCCGCCGGCAACCTGGTGATCCCACCCTTCGTCGAACCGCACATCCACCTCGATGCCACCCTGACCGCCGGCGAGCCACGCTGGAACATGAGCGGCACGCTGTTCGAGGGCATTGAGTGCTGGGGCGAACGCAAAGCCACGATCACCCAGGAAGACACCCGCACACGCGCGCAAAAGACCATCCAGGCCCTGGCCGCCCACGGCATTCAGCACGTACGCACCCACGTCGACGTTACCGACCCGCAGCTCACCGCGCTCAAGGCCATGCTGCAGGTGCGCGAAGAAAGCGCGCACCTGATCGATCTGCAGATCGTGGCTTTTCCCCAGGAAGGCATCGAGTCTTACCGCAATGGCCGCGAACTGATGGAGGAAGCCATCCGCATGGGCGCCGATGTCGTCGGCGGCATTCCGCATTTTGAATACACCCGCGATCAGGGCGTGAGTTCGGTGAAATTCCTGATGGACCTGGCCGAACGCAGCGGCTGCCTGGTGGATGTGCATTGCGACGAAACCGATGACCCCCACTCGCGCTTCCTTGAAGTGCTCGCCGAAGAAGCCCGCAGCCGCGACATGGGCGCACGCGTCACCGCCAGCCATACCACCGCGATGGGTTCCTATGACAATGCCTACTGCGCCAAACTGTTCCGCCTGCTAGGGCATTCCGGTATCAGTTTTGTCTCATGCCCTACCGAGAGCATCCACCTGCAAGGACGCTTCGACAGCTTCCCGAAGCGTCGTGGCGTGACGCGAGTCAACGAGTTGCTGGAAGCCGGCATGAACGTGTGCTTCGGCCAGGACTCCATCGTCGACCCGTGGTACCCCCTGGGCAACGGCAACATCCTGCGCGTGCTGGAAGCCGGTCTGCATATCTGCCATATGCTCGGTTATCGCAACCTGCAAAGCGCCCTCGACCTGGTCACCGACAATAGCGCCAAGGCGATGGGCTTGGGCGAGCGCTATGGCTTGGAGCCGGGGCGCCCGGCCAACCTGTTGATCCTCTCGGCAGACAGCGACTACGAGGTGATCCGCAGCCAGGGCCTGCCGCTCTATTCGATCCGCAACGGCAAGGTGTTGATGAAACGCCAGCCCGCGCAGGTGGCGTTCATGTAAGCGGGCGGTTCAGACAATCGAGTCGATATCCAGTGGCTGCGCCTTCCCACGCTCACTGGACGTGGCGGGTGGAATGCTCGCCGCCGGTGGCGTCTCGCGGTTTTCGCGATGACTGAACCAGCGCTTGAGGCTGGGTTGCAGGTGCGCGGCCTGGGCGTGGCTGCCGTACACATCCCGCGCATCCAGGCGGCGCCAGCGCAGACTTTCCAGGCGCCGGCGGCTGGTATGCAAACGATCGATCTCAGCATTCAACGCCTGATGATAGTGCTCAGGCACATGGCTGCGCTCATTCGGCGCGGGACGACGGTCCAGCTCACGTCGCTTGTCGCGCAATTGCTGGCGCATGCTTTCCAACGCGCGATCCAGTTGTTCGTATTCGCTGTGTGTCACCAGCGAGCTCTGGTGCTCCAGGGTCTGCTGCCAGCGCCGCAGCGTGGCCCAGGCGGCCGGGATGTAACTGGCAGTCATAAAGTGCTGACTCGCCTGGAACAACTGCCTCAGGAAGTTCTCACGCAAGGGCGTATCGCCCTGCAGTTGCAGTGCACGGTTGGCTCCAGCCTCCTGGATGGACTCGCAACCAGGTTTCCATAGCACCGAAGACTGGGTGCCATCGGCCAACGTGATCGGCATGTAGTGTTGCTGCTCGCCGTGGTGCTGGTAAGGATTGCCACCCACGCGCACCAACCCCGTGGCGAACAACAGCCCACCGGGGATAGGCGCGCTGAACACGGTAACCGCACCGGGAACCCACAGCTTGGCGGTGGTGTTCATCCACGGTGCCGGAACACTGGGGACCGGGTCGTTGTGGTTGACGATACGGTGATGGACCAGGGCGGAAGCACCGGCGACGAATTCGGAATCGGCGGCGCGGGGGGCGCCGTAGGTGTAGAGGAGGATGTTGTAGTCACGATCAGCAGTACGGCGTAAGCCCTCCGCCAGCAGCAATGCAATTGCACCGCCCAGGCTGTGTCCGCAAATAACTATTCGCTGCTCCATATGAAACTGGCTGAGGTAGCTCAGCGCAAAGTCGCGCATCGCCCGGTAGGCCTGATAAAAACCTTCGTGCGCCTTACCGATACCATCCCCGAAAGGCACCTGGTGGGCATTTGCGTCCCGTAACGCATCAGCATTACTGAACGTCCCTCGCACGGAAATCAAGATCACCTCGTCATGGTGAGTGATGAAAGCCTGTGTGTCAGTCCCAAATTTTTCGTCATCAAAGAAGTGCAAACTTGCGGGGTGCTGCTGCTCTTTGCCGAGCTCGGGACGATTTTGTGGATACAACTGCGGGTCAAAAGGAAGAATCTCAAATCGTCGCGAATAAGGAACGTCTTCATACAGCGGGTAAAAACGTTGTGTCTGGTTTGGATCGATTTTCCATGCTTCTGCGTAGTTGGATAGCTGTTCCGCAAACAGATTGCCGACACTTGGACTCAGAGGGAAGTGGACCTGATCTACGGGTTTTACTGGCGGTTCCTGACCAAAATCGCAATAACTCAGAGCGGCCATCAATGACAACTGATACAGATTCAAAGCACTAAAGCTGTCGTCGCTGGAGAGGACTGGACGTAAAGCGCGCAGCGGGCGCACTTCCAACACCGTGTAGTTGTTGGGAAATAATACGATCCCGGACAAAACAGGCTGGGGCGCACCAAACCCCAGATCAGACAACATTTTCAGAGCATGCCGTTGGGGATGATGCGCCCGAAGGGCCGGCGGTGGTAAATGAGCAACATGTCGAACTAAATCGCGCACCTCAACTTGATAAAACTTGTTCGCCTGCTGTCGAGCAGGATTATTGTCAGTGCGACTACCGCCAGGTGTGGCGAATCGAGTGTGTTCCGCCCGAAACTGAAGTTCGGTAATAGGCAACGGATAGCTGCTTCGCGCCATTAACCGCCGATACAGCTGATCAACGCCTGTATAGAGAGCGTCGAAAACAACAACCACGGGGCCGCAATAAATATCTTCCAGTCTGACGAATCCGTCGGCGTCAAGTCTGCCTTCGTATCTTTGCCCTGCGCTGTCATGCAATGTGAAGGGCAACCCGCCATAGCCACTTCCTACTCCGAATTCATCGACCAGGCGAAAGCTCACCCAGTCGCCTCGCAACGGGCAAGCAGGTCTGCTGTTATTAAAAAATGGTTGCTTCCGTGCATCCAGACTCATGAGCCGGCTCCTTGGTTAATTGCAAGATGGATACACATCACATGTGCGGCCATCCGGCATCTTTATAGGTTTGAAATGAGTGAAATCACCATTGCAGAAAGCGTAACGATCTTCGAAGTTAACCCCTCTGCACCGTTTCCAACCGCCGGGTACAGCGACCCAGTTGTCACTAATCGCCGGCAGTTCCTTCTCACTCAGCGTCATCCCAAATCTCAGTGTTCTTCCCCTTAAATGATCTCGTTGCGCAATGCCTCCAGGTTGCGTCTGCAACAGTTGATGATTGGCGTCCAACTCGTTGCATTTGAGAATTTTTATAATTGCGTGCTGCGAACCTGCCGTTCGAAACAGCCAGTGACATTCCCCTCGCAGTTCCTGAACACCCGAGTCAGGCATACCCGGCATGTTTCCTTCCAACCGGTCTCGAATACCAATGACTCCACTATCCAACCCGACATCCGTACTCCTCGCCCCCCATTTCGCAGTAAAACCAAACTCCACACTGCGCAATACCAACGGGCACCCCTGCACCCTTTCACTCAACGGCAGCTCATAACTGACCCGGCTGGCCACAGCCTTGTATTCCGTAAAAAATACCTTTCGCTCAGGCCGTTTACCTCGACGCCTGGGCAAGGTGCAGGTTTCGCCCGTCGCGGGTCCGTAGTTGGCCGCGGTTTTGAGTTCGAATTGGGCGGGCAAATCCACTTCCAGCGTAAAGCTGTCCACTGGTTTCAACGTGCACCCCGTCAACCCCGCCATGCCCAGTAAGAACCCTGCGTGCCACCCTCGTTTATTCATCGATCTTCTCCACTGAGCGCCATTGTTCGACCACGCGTTGAAAGTGTTCTTCAGGTGCCTCGCCGGTCATGGGCGGCCAGCGAATCACGCTGGTGCGAGTGGCTTCTTCCAGCCTGCGGACCACCAGGAATTCCAGCTGTTGCGTCCGGTTCCATTGCCAGGCACGTGCCTGCTCCAGCACATGGGCAAGCCAGGCGCTCGCATCCTGGAATTCGACCAATGCCGCGAGGTCCTCGCTGTGCCTGGCGAGCAGGTAACGCAGGATATTGGCATGCAGGATCGCGTTGGCCTGGGGGTTGGGTGTATTGAGCCAGGGAGCGGGATCGGGGGCCGGGTACTCGCCGGGTGCCGGGTTGTCCACGTTGTGCCAGCGTTGCGCGTGCCAATAACACACGCTGACCAGCGGCCCGAGAAACGACGGCCAATGCTGCGGCGCCAAATGCTCGAGGGCGCGTGCAAAGGTACGGTTGTCGTGAAAGCGATAGAGCGCCTGATCCCCCTGCGGCCCCACAAGCAGCCGATCGCGCCAGTGCTGCGTCACGCCCGTCAGGTCGGGGGTTGCCAGGCTGCCCAGCCACCCCCAGTTCGTCTGCGGATGCTGCAGAAGGCTGAGTAGCGCGGGCTCGCCGGCGTGCTCGAGCAGCAGAATCAAAGGCCCCGCCACCAATTGCGCCAACGGTGTCTGGGCATAAAGGCTGCGATATTGCGGTACGCCGCGCACCGCCAATAGCCGCTCGCACGCTTGATGGCCGCCGTCGAGTATCAAGCACAACCGCTGACCGGCCTGCTGTTGCCTGGCCATCCAGTGATGAGCAAGGTCGTCCATCACGCCGCCCTCCCATCGATAGCGCACGCGTTGTCTCGACAGCATTCACACAGCGGGCAGAAGTCCGCCCCCCATTGCCTGGCCCCATCCATGATCTGGCTCTGGACGGTCGATAGCTGCACGTTATTCACGCGCTCTGCAACTGCCGCGACGTTATCACCCGGCGCCAGGGGCAAGGCGGGACGAACGGCGGCAGGGCTGCCGCCGACGGTAATGGGGCGACTGCTGAATATGCCGCCCGCCTGGATCAACAGATGTTCCCCCCCGGCCTTGAAACTCAACTGTGCCCCGGCATCGATGACCAGGCTGGCTCCCGCCTTGACGTGCACCTCTTGCCCCGCTTCGATCACCAGGCTCTGGCCGATATGGACCTGGCTGCCGCCGTGCACGCGCAGGTGGTCATCGGCCTCGAGCACCACCTTGCGTTCGCCGGCAATGTGCTGGTGCGCCTGGTCACCCAAGCGGCTTGAACTCAAGCCGCGAATGGTTTCGTGCCGCTCGCCCGCCACCTCCAGGCGGCTGTCATGGCCGACATGCTGCTCGAAGTCGCGTTGAGCGCGCAGGTAAATGAGTTCATCGCCGCGACGATCCTCCACCAGCAGTTCATTGAAGCCCCCGCCGTCCGGGGAACTGCGGCTGCGCAGCACACTGCGCGTCTTGTGCTGCGGCAATGGATAGCTGGGCATGTGCAGCGCGTTGGGCAAGCAGCCGTTGATCAATGGCTGGTCCGGGTCGCCCTCCAGAAAGGTCACCAGCACTTCCATGCCCACCCGAGGAATGAGCGTGGCGCCGAACCCATCCCCCGCCCAACTTGACGCCACTCGCACCCAACCACTGCTTTTGTCGTCGGCTTGATCCCGGCGATCCCAATGGAACCGCACCTTGACGCGGCCGTACGCATCGCAATGCACCTCTTCGCCAGCGGGGCCGGTGACGGTAGCGGTCTGGCTTCCGTTGATGGTCGGTTTGGGATGCTTGAGCGGCGGTCGATACGTCGCTCGCCAGGGGGTCGCCGTAAACCGGTTGCGGTAGCCCTGGAGTCGATCGGACTCGACCACCGCTTCTTCCAGCACCTGGGGCTGATAGCCCTCGTGACGTACCGAGGTGATCAACCACAGGTCATTGCAGACAGGGTCGGGATGATCGTGCAGTTCAAGAAAATATCCGCTGCGCAGGAGCGGTTGATCGCTCCTGCCCAATGCTCGATGCCGATCCCGTTGATGACGCTCCAGCCCCCGTCGCGCGAGCTGTTGGCCGCGCAGACGAGTGCTGAAACCGGCGGGGTAGCGATAATCCTCAAGCGGTTGGGCGCGGGTTGCGTCTGCGCTGTCCTGCAGCCGCAGGGAGGGATGTTCGAAATCATGGTCACGGCGCACCGTTCGCTGGCTGCGAATGGAAAAACGCACATCGAACCGCTGCACACTGCGCATCGGCGCCTGCGGCCCACCGGCAGCGCAATAAGCTTGCGCCGGCAGACGATTGAACACCGTCTGGTCATCGCCGAACACCAGCACGTGGGCGGTTTCGCTGTGGCGAAAGTGGTAATGAATGCCCTCCTCTTCACACAACCGCTGGATGAAGTCCAGATCGGTTTCCGCGTACTGCACGCAGAACGCGCGCGGCGGGTAGATCACCGGCCCCAACTCAAAGACGTAGGCATCGGCGAGGATGCCGTGGTGTTCGAGCACGGCGGCAACAATCTGCGGAACGCTGCGTTGCTGAAAAATCCGCTGGTCGCGGCGATGGGCCAGGCAGGCCAGGCGCGGCGCCAATGTCAGATGGTAGCGGGTATAACGTCGACCGGGGTCATCGCGCCCAATGGCATAGACCTGGCCATGCACTCCCGCTTCGGCGTCGCCTAGATCCAGATAAGCCGCCTGGTGAAGAAAAGCCTCCAGGTCAAGGTCCGGGTTTTCGCTGATCACTTGTACCTGAATGAAAAACGGTTGATCCAGAGCCTCCTGACCTTTGAATGCCAGCACTTTGAAGTCGTTATGGATGCCTGGAAGTATTAACTTGAAACTTGACGACGCAAACGCGTTAACCATCCGTTGTTACCCGCCCTTTATTACCCAGCTGAAATAGTGATCGAACTTTTATCCCGCCGCCGCAACATCGGCAAAATCCAGGCAGGCAAAGTGCAAACTCGCGCCCTGAAGCTTAGCGATTACGGGAGAAAATCGATGTTTGAAAAATAAAAAAGAAGTTTCGTACGAAGATAATGGAAGCGTCTTTTAAAAAATAAAAATCGAGGCACAGCGCTATTTCATAAACATATGAAATGCCCTACGAAAACTTGCGAATACATAGTTACTTGATAAAGAAACAACTGACGCCTATATGGGGACGCCAGCATCCAAGAGACTCAACCCTGAAGGTGTGCGGCCCCGAACAGGCTGACGCTCAGCAGCGCATCGTCCTGGACATGCAGACGCACCGGCGCCGTGCCACCCGGCATCACCACCGCCACCTCGCCACCTTCGACCCAGCCCACACGCCAAGCGGCGCAGGCCACGGCGCTCGCGCTGGTGCCGGAAGACGCAGTGGGCCCCTCTCCGCGCTCGAACACCCGCGCCGCGATGCGGTTGTGGCCGAGCATTGTGGCCCATTGCAAATTGACCCCGGCCGTGCAGGGTTTACCGCCCCCCACCGGCGGCGCAAAGGCGATCGCCCGCAGCGAGTCGAACAGTGCCAAGTGCTGCATGTGCCGGTTATCCGGCAGGGCTGCGACCTGCTCGACCAACGTCACACAATGGGGGTTGCCGACCCGCACGAACTGACTGTGCGCCCAGTGCGGATTGATCGCCGCCAGCTCGCGCACATGGCTCAGTTCGGCGCGGCCCAGCGAGGCGTGTTCCACCCCCTGCGCGCCGACGGCCGATGGCCCGAACTCCGGCAACCCGAGGTCCAGCCAGAACCCTGCGAGGTGCTCGTACACGGCAGGCTCGACCCCTGTCGCCACCGGCGATGGCCCCTGGGGCTGGTCATGGTGCACGCGTAATTCACAAGCCGCGCTCAGCAAGCCCTGGTCCGTGAGGGCCTGGGCAAAAATCGTCAAACCATTGCCACTGCGCTCGGCCAATGAGCCGTCGGTGTTGACGATCAGCAGGTCGAACGGTGCCTCGAACTGAAACGGGCCGACCAACAAACCATCGCAGCGATGGGCCTTGGCATTGACCGGGCGTTGCGTCGGCTCCCAGGCGCATTCGGATGCGACAGCGTCGACGGCCCAGGCTTTACGCGTCAGCGCGGCCTGGGCAGCGCTCTCTGGCACGGGGATGCCTTGGTCTCGCAGAAATGCCGGGCTGACCACCCCGTAAATATTGCCCCGCGCGTCATAGAACAGGGTCATTGCGTCGCCTGCCTGTACATTTTCATCGGTTTGCCCGCCCGCGCGCCTACACATTGGGTGAGCAGCGTATTACAGAACGCCCTGTTTGGGGAAAGCGCCCTGGAAGGTGGTAATCCGCCGCAGAAACCCTGGGGTTCAACGCTTGCCACAGGGATTACGCACCTTCCAGACCGCCTCCTACACACAGGCGATTGCACCTCTGTGGTTGCCTGCGCCGAATGGGTTCCAGGATTGTAAAAATAAACTTCACGTCCGATCACACCAAGGGAACCCGGCTCGCTCACCAAGGCCTGATGTGCAAGGATGTCGCGCCGGACATCGTTCGTTGAACGCAAAACCAAGGATTTGTTCATGACTGCCATCCCTACCTCAGCCCCCGTGGTTCCCGGGCGACTGGAGCAAATGTCGACCCGCATCGCTTTTTTCATCGCCGGCTTCGGGATCGCCGCCTGGGCGCCGCTGGTGCCGTATGCCAAGGCTCGCGCAGGGCTGAGTGAAGGGACGCTGGGCCTGCTGCTGTTGTGCCTGGGGGTGGGCTCGATTATCGCGATGCCGGCGGCAGGTGCGCTGGCATCGCGGTTTGGTTGCCGACGCGTGCTCACGGCCGGCACTCTGATGATCTGCCTGGCCTTGCCGCTGCTGGCTACGGTCAGCTCGATCCCGTTGCTGATCGTCGGGCTGTTCCTGTTTGGTGCCGGGCTGGGCACGGTGGACTCCACGGTTAACTTGCAGGCGGTTATCGTCGAACGGGCCAGCGGCAAAACCATGATGTCGGGCTTCCACGGGTTGTTCAGCCTGGGCGGGATCGTCGGCGCGGCAGGCGTTGCCGGTTTGCTGGGGATGGGCCTGTCGCCTCTTCAGGCGACACTGGTGGTGATCGTGATCACACTCGCGGCGCTGCTCAAAGCCGGCCCGCATCTACTGCCTTACGGCAGCGAAAGTTCGGGACCCGCGTTTGCGATACCTCATGGCGTGGTGCTGTTTATCGGCTGCCTGTGCTTCGTGGTGTTTCTGGCCGAGGGCGCGGTGCTGGACTGGAGCGCGGTGTTCCTGAGTGACGAGCGCGGCCTGGACGAAGCATACGCCGGCCTGGGCTACGCCGCCTTCGCCCTGACGATGACGGCCGGACGCCTGACCGGCGATGCCATCGTGCGGCGCCTCGGCGCGACCAAGGTGATCATCGTGGGCGGCGCGCTGGCCGCGAGCGGTATTTTCCTGGCTACGCTGTCGCCGGCCTGGGAGATTGCATTGCTCGGTTACGCGCTGGTAGGAGCGGGATGTTCGAATATCGTACCGGTGCTCTACACCGCCGTCGGCCAGCAGACCGTCATGCCGGAGCACATTGCGGTGCCGGCCATTACCACGCTGGGGTACGCCGGTATCCTGACCGGGCCTGCCGCAATCGGTTTTATTGCCCATGGCAGCAGCCTGGCCACGGCCTTCTTGCTGATTGGCATATTGCTGGTGGCGGTGGCCGCCGGCGGAAAAATATTGCGGGTGTGAATGACTGCATCATGGGCTTCCAGCGTGCATCAAGAAGCCCAATAGAAGGCAGGTAACGTTACCTGCCCTTTTCTTCCTTATCGTTTTTCAACCAGCGGTCGATGCTGTAGTTCTTCAACCAACCGTCATCGTTGTGGCTGCCGAAGATGTTAGTCCCGTTTGCCTTGGTGCTGTCCAGCGACGCCAGCAGGCCTGGCCGCTCGACCAGGTTCTTGGCCATGTAGACCTGCAGCTCGCTGTATTTTTTCTTGGGAAAACCGTTGGATGCGTCGCGTACTACCTGACCGTGTTTATCTGTTTCGTCGGGGTCCTTGCTCATCTCGATAATCGTGTCTTTTTTGACATAGCGGTGCTTTTCAAAAAAGAAAGTGGAGTCTTCCGACTTGTCGCGCAAGTCATCAAACATGCCCTTGAACGCCTGCACCACCTGGGCGTCGGTTTTGGAATGAAAAGGGTCGGCACTCTGCGTGTTGGGGTTGGTATTGCCAATGGTATAACTGGCGACTTTTTCGAGACTGGTCGGTGTTATCTCACCGCCCTTTGCAACAATCGCATCGGCCAGCCGCGGCCGATTGAGTACTTCTCGGGCAAGCATGATTGTGCGCTCAAGTACCTTGCTCTCCTTGGGGTCCTCTTTGGCTATCGTTTCCAAGGAGGCGAGCGTCAGGCGGCCATCCTTCTTGAAATCCCCCAGCATTGAAAAAACGTTGTTCAGTTGGGTCGCCAGCAGGTGGTCATCCGAGCTGATAAACGGGTTGCCTACCTGCGAACCACCTGAATAAAAGCCTTGGGCGTCAAAATGCACCTGCCCATTGTTCGGAAATCGGCTATCGAAAAGCTGACGCCCTTGCGGGGGAAGCGCCTTGCCCACCGCGCGTTCAGCAACGCCGAGACGGGCATGGCCATCGCCTGTGTTCAGGTTCAGTCCAGGCGGCATGTGCCTCAAATTATTCAGCCAGTCAGCCATTGTTTCTCTCCAGCAGCGTTAGATTGCGTGGATCGAGCCTTGCCGGGTCGATCAGTCACGCACCTGAATCAACAGGCGCAGAGTGAGTGGCGCTTGGAAAACCCTGGTTCCAGCAAGGACGCCGCGTCGAGCGCAGTAAAATTTGAGCGTTTGTAACCACTGGAGTTGAGGAACCTACCACCCGACCGGCTCAACCGAGCCTGCGGCGCCACCACGTGGCCAAGCCATCGAACAGCCCCGCAGGTTTGATTAGCTTGGAGGCATCATTGGCAGGCTGCCCGGCTGCGTGCATGCCACGGGAAAAATCATCGGCGACCGGCGCCTGAAACTGCCGCTGACCGGCGAAGGCTTTCATGCGCCGAGCTTCGGCGACATGCAAATCCGGGGGCGGCTGCACATCCTGCGATGCCGAGATGCCCGGTGAGAGCGCCGGATCAGCATCGCGGACGCTGTGAAACGGTTCAGGACAACCGTGACGAGGAGATTGAAACGAGGTCGAAGTCATTGTATTTGCCCTGGCTCGGAGCCCCAAATGCAGCCGGTTCGATCAACACCGGCAGGTATTTCCTATGTGGCAAATCAACGTAATCAGTTCCTTACAAGGTTGTGGAAGGCACCGCAACCGGGTTGCGGTGCCGTTCTGTCAGCGAAGCAATAGTAAAAGCGCGCGCAGGTTGATCCGCCCGTCACCGTTTTGGCTTGCCAGGTTATCCAGCTTCGTGACCAGGTCGCTGCGTTTGAGAAGTTCCTGCGCCAACTGCACCAGGTGGTCTTTGGGCGAATCGCCTGTCAGAGGTTCACGCGCCAGGTTCCTCAAATCGGAAATGCTGATGTCCGCTGACCCTGGTCCGTCTTTCAAGACGCTGAAATGCTCATACAGCTCCCCGACCAGTTCTTTATCGGTGTTGTATTTGAAGTAATTGTCGCCATGGATGACCCGGTTCACATTCTGCCGATCGATCAGGCCATCCAGCGCACCGGTGGAGCTGTGCCGGTCGAGGGCGCCGAGCAGGTCCGGACGGCGCAGCATTTCTTTGGCCAGGCGAATGTTTTCGTTAACGCGCGGATCCGACGACCACCCTTTATTTGCCATTGCATAAATACTGTCGATGCTGACGTAACCGGGTTTTTTGGGGTCCATGAAGGCGTCGAAGTTTTTGCTCAACTGGCTCGCCAATTGTTCATTGTTCTTCAGCGAGTACTGCGGATCGGGCCTGCCTGGCAGCGTGGGATAGGGTTTGCCGATAGTGGGATCGGGACGAGGCGGCGGGTTACCGTACCCAGGCTGCGGCCTTGGCGGAGGGTTGCTGCAGCACGGATGAGGCCGAGGCGGCCGGTGCCAACCGAAGTGCGCGTTCATCCACTGCCTGAACGTGTCCATAAAACCTGGATGCCTGGCAGGCATGCCGGGATAAGCAGGATGATGGCGCTCTGTCGGTGCGTGCAGATCGCCGAACACGGGACCGGCCTTGTCTTCTCGCACAGAGAAACTGACGTTTGCCGTATTAGCGTCGTTGAAAGACAAGGCACCAGGCGCCGGGCGACGAGCCTTGAATTCGGCTTTGGCACTGTCCTGGAAACGGTCAAGCGCAGACGAAGCCGCTGAGGATGTATCGGGTGTCGATAACGACATAGTGTTCTCCAACACAATGGGCGTGATAGTCAGCCTGCCGCTGCGACATCGCGTCGAAGCGCGACAGCTGGCTCATCTGTGGCGGGGATGTCGGAATCGGTTCCTGCTCGGGCAATAAGATGCACGCCGAGCCTGTAGGAAACGGGCAAAAAAAATCGCAGCCCCGGACAGAGCTGCGACATTTTCCCAAGGGATCAAGGATCAGAATCCGACGCTGGCCTGTACGAAGAACGTACGCGGTTCGCCCAGGTACAACCCGGCGTTGTTGTCGCTGGAGCGCGTGTAGTGCTGCTGGTCGAAGACGTTTTTTACCCCCACGCCCAACTTCAGGTTCGACAAGGACGCGCCGAAGTCATAACCGCTGCGTACGTTGACCGACACATAACCGGGAATATCGCCGAACTGGCCATCGGCGGTGCCCTGGGTGACGTAGGTGCTGGTGGTACCGGGGGCACGCTGGCCGGACTGGGTATACACATCCAGATTGTGGGTCCAGCGGTTGATGTCGTAACGCAGGCCCAGGGTCGCCACTTCGCGCGAGTACAGCGGCAGGTCGCGACCCTTGAAGGGCACATCGCCCTCGGAGGTGGCCTTGGTGTAAGTGAACCCGGCATTGGCGGTCAGGCCTTCGAGGCGCGGGTCCAGATTGGCCAGGTCGTAATGCGCCGACGCTTCGACACCGGCGTGCTTGGTGGCGCCGAGGTTAGTCCAGCCCACGTCGTTGCTGACGTATTGCAGCTCATCGGCAAAGTCGATGTAGAACAGCGTCACTTCGCCGCCCCAGACGGCGTCGTTGTAACGCGTGCCGATTTCGTAGGTCTTGGCCTTTTCCGGGTTCAGGCCGTTGGCGGTCTGGTTGCCGGTCCCCCCCTGCCCCAGCTGGAAATACTGCAGGCTACCGAATGAGGTCTCGTAGTTGGCGAACACTTTCCAGGCGTCGGAAACGTGGTACATCACGCTCAGGGCCGGCAGCGGCTCGTTGTTGTGCACCTCACGACGCTTTTCCGGAGTGCGTGTGCCATTGAGGGCGATCACCGGGCGGTCGTGCCATTCGGTGCGGATGTTTTCGAAGCGAATACCTGGGGTGATGGTCCATTTGCCGATATCGATTTTGTTATCGATATAGAACGCGTTGGCCTCGGTACCGCCGGTGCGGTCCTGGTACACATGGCCGTCGTTCTGCCCACCGGGCGTGGGCACGTTGTTGACCAGGTTGAGGCTGGTGGCCTGCTCGTGCATGCCTTCTTTGAGGTAGCGAAACCCCACGCTGACTTCCTGCGTGCTGGGCCCCAGATCGAAGACGTGAGACACCCGCGGTTCAATGCCGAAGGTGTAGTAGGTGCGCGGGTAGGAACTGATGGTTTTCAGGTCGCGGTTGGCGATGTTGCTGCCACGGAAACTGTCGGAATAATAGGTCAACACTTCGGCCTGGGTACGGTCATCGATCTGCCGGATGTACTTGAACGACACGTCCTTGCGGCGGCCGCTGAAGTTGTCCCAATCGCGCACCGACTGGTATGGGTTGGCGTCGAACTGTTTCTGGGTCAAGCCGCCCGGCATGTCAGCGCTGGCATCGTAGTAATGAACATTCAGCGAGAAGTCGTCCTGGTCGGTCGGCGCCCAGTGGGTCTTGAAGATCACGTCGTCGATGTCATTGCCGTTGTTGCTGTTGCGGTATCCGTTGCCGTTGACCCCGGAATACAACAAGGCGGCGCCGATGCCGTTGTCGGCGGTACCGCCGATAAAGGCGTTTTCGATATGTTTCCAGCCTCCATGGGCGGACGTCTGCAGGGTGGTGCCGACCTCGCCGGAGAACGTTTCGGGGATTGCGCGGGTCACGAAGTTGATCACGCCACCGACGTTTTGTGGCCCGTAGCGCACCGAACCGGCGCCACGCACCACGTCGATGCTGTCCAGGTTTCCGGCGGAAATCGGCGCCATCGACAGTTGCGGCTGGCCATACGGCGCGAAGGCCGCCGGCACGCCATCGATCAGCACGGTAGAGCGTGGCGACAGGCGTGACGTGAGCCCGCGTACACCCACGTTGAGGGAAATATCGCTGCCGCCGGTGCCGTTGGCTTCCTGCACCTGCACGCCTGGCACGCGGCGCAATACCTCGCCGACGTTCAGCGCGCCCTGCTCCACCATGGCTTCGCGACGGATAACCGTGCGTGCGCCGGGATGGTTCTGCACGACTTCGGCGTTGGCATCGCCGAGCCAGTCGCCGACCACCTTGATATCGGTGGCGCCCAATTCAATCGGCGAGCCGGCTTCACCGCTGCCGCTGTGGTGCGGGCGCAGGGTCACTGACCCCGCCTCGATCTGGTAGTCCAGGCCGCTGCCTTGCAACACTTGGCGCAGGGCCTGCTCGGCGCTGAGGTTGCCGTCCACCGCGGGCGCGTGTTTGCCGGCAACCAGTTCGGGGCTGAAGAACAGTTGCAGGGACGTCTGCTGTCCGAGCTGGCTCAACGCAGTGCCGAGGGGCTGGGCCTGGATATGAATCGCGTCGTCGGCATAGGCAGAGGCACTGACAGCGTAGGCCAGGGCCAGCGGTACCCAGCGGCGGTTCTTATTGTTGTGGCGGGAGAAATTGTTCACGTCGAACCTTGTCCTGTGAGCCCAAAAGTAGGCGGCCGTTAATGCAAACCAGTTGCAGTTGCAGGAGAAGACGAAGAACTCGATAAAAACCTGAATTTCAGCGCGAAATAATTTCCTGGCTACCGTCCGGCAAGGTGCGCAGGGCCACCGGCAAAATGCGCGGCAACGCTTTGAGCAAGGCATCGGTGTCGTTGGCCTTGAACACACTGGTCAAGCGCAGGTTTGCCACAGCGGGCAGATTGACCCGCAGCGGCTGCTCGCGGTAGCGCGACACTTCCCGGGCGACCTCGCCGAGGGTGGCATTGTTGAACACCAGTTTGCCGCTGCGCCAGGCCGTCAGTTCCTCGGCATTCACCGCGTAGGCCGCCGCCACCGCGCCTTGGCTGTCGATATGGGTGCCCCGCCCGGCGGTCAGCACGACGTGCTGGCCCGGCCCTCGCCCCTGGACGTTGACCGTGCCTGCCTCGACGGCAACACGGGTCTGATCGATATCGCGGCGCACATCGAAACGTGTGCCGGTGACCGTGACCCGCCCGACGCCGGCATCGACCACGAAAGGACGGCTGCCGTCATGCTCGACGCTGAACATCGCCTCGCCCTGCTGCAGCGCCACGCCGCGCCGACCGCCCTCGTACGTCACCGTGACGACGCTGCGACTGTTGAGATCCATCAAGGAACCGTCGGGCAGGGTCACCTGACGATGCTCGCCCAGGCGGGTGCTGAATTGGGCATGGAAGGTCTTGGGATGATCGAGCCTGCTGAACAATCCCAACCCCAGCGCGCCTGCCACCACGCTCGCCGCCACCGCATAACGCCAGGCGGCAGACCGGCGCGGCCGCTCGGCGGGCGCTTGGCGCAACACCTGGCAGCGCGTCCGCGGCAGCAGGTCGGCGGCGCGCCACAGACCTTGCAGCACATCGAACTCGTATTGATGGGACGGGTGTTCCGCGCGCCAGGCCTCGAAGCGCCGGGTTTGCTCGGGGCTCAGTTCGCCGTCCTGCAGGCGCGCGAACCACTGGGCAGCCTCATCACGGACACGGTTATCCATCGTGGCAGATCCTGTTTCGATACGAGTCATGGTGCCGGCGCGTCCAGGCGATCACGCAGATGCCGCAGCGTGCGGATCATATACTTTTCCACCATGTTTTTAGACAAACCCAGGCGATCGGCGATCTCCTGCTGGGTGAGCCCTTCGATCTTCTGCCAGATGAAAATCCGCCGGCAGTTGAGCGGCAATTCGGCCAGCGCCCGTTCAATAGCCTCCGCCAACTGTATCGCGTGCATGAGGTGCTCAGGGTCGCCGGTGTGGGAGGCGCGCTGATCGCCGGCGTCCTGGAGCATAGCGTCGCGTCGATCGTCGCGACGGTAGGCGTCCACTGCGATATTGCGCGCGGTTTGATGCAGATATGCACGGGGTTGCTGAACCTGAGCGGGTTCAGATTCGAGCACGCGCACAAATGTGTCATGGGCCAGGTCTTCGGCCTGCTGACGATTTTTCAGACGACGTGTCCACGTCCCGATCAACTCTTCGTAGTGCTCGAAAAAGCCTGTTCTGCGGGGCGGCGGAGGGATCATCGCGGGAGCACTGTTAGGCGGGGCGTGAATAGTAATGTTTCCCATTAAGCGCGGCAATTGCTTCCCGTCGGCCGTCGCGGCCGCGTGCACTCGCCGTCAGGCATCTGAACTTCCCCAATGCGCCGCCAGTCAGCTACTTGAACTCACGAATCAGAGGCTGGCTGTCCATGCATATCTCGTTGGAACAACAAGTGGCGCTGGTGACCGGCGCCAGTTCCGGAATCGGTGCCGGTGCCGCCAAGGCCCTGGCGCAGGCCGGCGCTGCGGTCGTGCTCAACTACAACGCCCAGGCAGCCCCCGCTGAAGCCTTGGCGGCGCAGATCAATGCTGAGGGCGGACGTGCGATTGCCGTCGGCGCAGACGTGTCCAAGGAGGCTGACGTCGAGCGCCTGTTCGCCCAGACCCTCGATGCCTTCGGGCACCTGGACATCCTGGTCGCCAACTCCGGCATGCAAAAGGACGCCGCCGTGGTCGACATGAGCCTTGACGACTGGAACACCGTGATCGGCGTGAACCTCACCGGCCAATTCCTCTGTGCCCGCGCGGCGGTGCGGATTTTCAATCGTCAGGGCGTGCGTGAAGGCGTGTCGCGGGCCGCCGGAAAAATCATCCATATGAGCTCGGTGCACCAACTGATCCCCTGGGCCGGGCATGTGAACTATGCCGCTTCCAAAGGCGGCGTGGAGATGCTGATGCGCACCCTCGCCCAGGAAGTCAGCGAACAGCGCATTCGCATCAACGGCATCGCGCCGGGGGCGATTCGTACGGCGATCAACCGCGCCGCCACCGAAGGCGCGGCCGAAAAAGAGCTGCTCAAACTGATTCCCTACGGTCGCGTAGGTGACGTGGAGGATGTGGCCAATGCCGTGGTGTGGCTGGCCAGCGATGCCTCCGACTACGTGGTCGGCAGCACCCTGTTTATCGATGGCGGCATGAGCCTTTACCCGGAGTTTCGCGGCAATGGTTGATCTTAAGAACGAACCCCAAAGCGCCATCGATGCCCACGGCATCATTGGCGACATGCGCAGCGCAGCCCTGGTGAACGACAAAGGCAGCATCGACTTTTTCTGCTGGCCGGAATTCGACAGTCCGTCGATTTTCTGCGCGCTGCTGGACACGCCCGAAGCCGGAACCTTCCAGCTCACTCCGGACCTGCCCGACGCCCGGCGCGAGCAGATCTACCTGCCCGACACCAACGTGCTGCAAACCCGCTGGCTCAGCGACAAAGCCGTGGTGGAGATCACCGATCTGCTGGCGATCAGCGAGGAAGTCGACGAGCTGCCCCTGCTGATACGCCGCGTGCGCGTGGTCAGCGGCACCGCGACCCTGCATCTGCGTTGCGCGGTGCGCCATGACTACGCACGCGCCCCGACCCACGCCTCCTTCGACAACCGCACGGTGTGTTTTACCGCTGACGGCCAACCGGGCCTGCGCTTGGCCGGCAGCCATGCGCTGCAACTGGAGGACAACATCGCCGTGGCCAGCTTTACGCTGAACCAGGAAGAAAGCGCCGAGTTCGTGCTCGGTGGCCGGGACGATCCACGGGTGGACGGCGGTTGCACCGACCTGGCGCTGGCCCACACGCTCAAGTTCTGGCGCGGCTGGATCGCGCAATCGACTTACCGTGGGCGTTGGCGCGAAATGGTCAACCGCTCCGCCCTGGCGCTCAAGCTGCTGACGTCGCGCAAACACGGTGCAATCATCGCCGCCGCGACCTTCGGCCTGCCGGAAACCCCCGGCGGCGAACGCAACTGGGATTACCGCTACACCTGGATCCGCGACGCTTCGTTTACGGTCTATGCGTTCATGCGTCTGGGTTTTGTCGACGAGGCCAATGCCTACATGCGCTGGCTCAAGGGGCGGGTCAGCGATTGCTGCGGGCAGCCGACCAAGATCAATATCCTCTACGGCATCGACGGTCGCCAGCAATTGCCCGAGAGCGAACTGGAGCACTTCAGCGGTCATGGCGGCGCCACCCCGGTGCGTATCGGAAACGAGGCATTCGACCAGATTCAGTTGGACATCTACGGCGAGCTGATGGATGCGGTGTACCTGGTCAACAAGTACGGCGAAGCCATTTCCCATGAGGGCTGGAAACACACGGTGGAGGTCGCCGATCAGGTCTGCGAAATCTGGAATCGCAAAGACGTCGGCATCTGGGAAATGCGTGGTGAACAACATCACTTCCTGCATTCGCGGCTGATGTGCTGGGTGGCGCTGGACCGCGCGATACGCCTGGCCTCCAAGCGCTCGCTGCCGGCGCCGTTCGCGCGTTGGGACCAGACCCGCCAGGCGATCTACGCCGATATCTGGAGCAACTTCTGGAACGAAGAGCGCGGGCATTTTGTGCAGTACATCGGCAGCACCGCGCTGGACGGTTCGATGCTGCTGATGCCGCTGGTGCGCTTCGTCGCGGCCACCGATCCGCGCTGGTTGAGTACCCTGGAAGCCATCAAGAAAAGTCTGGTGCGTGACGGAATGGTGTACCGCTACCGCAACGACGACAGCCAGATCGATGGCCTGCAGGGCACCGAAGGCGCCTTTGCCGCCTGTTCGTTCTGGTACGTCGAATGCCTGGCCCGTGCCGGCCAGGTGGAAAAGGCCCATCTGGAGTTCGAGCAACTGCTGCGCTACGCCAATCCCTTGGGTCTGTACGCCGAAGAGTTCGACAGCCAGGCGCGGCATCTGGGCAATACGCCCCAGGCGTTGAGCCACTTGGCCTTGATCAGCGCGGCGACATTCCTGGACCGCAAGTTGAGTGGGGCAAAGACCGTGTGGCAACCCTAAGACCCGGCGAGGGTGGGCAGCCCTGCCTGCCGATGGCCCTCTGGAAGGCAAGCCGTTGAATCTTGTGGTGAGCGGGCTCGCCCCGCGCTGGGCTGCGAAGCAGCCCCATTCCAGGCGATGCGGTTTCAGCTGATACTCCGAGGTGTCTGTGTTTGGGGCCGCTTCGCAGCCCGGCGCAGGGCAAGCCTGCTCACCACGGCAAGCCTGTTTCCCACAGACTTAATTCAGCCTTTGAGACTTGTGTCGATGGCAGCACAAAACCGTTCGCGATAAGCCTGGGGCGTCACGTCGAGGGCACGCAGGAAGCTGCGGCGCAGCGTCTCTTCGCAGCCGAAACCGCACTGCACGGCGATGCGTTTGATCGAGGCGTTGCTGTCGGCCAGCTGTCGGCGCGCGGTTTCGACGCGGATCAGTTCTACGGCGCGTGCGGGAGTCTGGCCGGTTTCGGCGCGGTAGTGACGGACAAAACTGCGCTCGCTCATGCCCGCCTGGCTGGCCAGGGTCGCGATGTTTAAATCGAGGGTGAGGTTTTCCGCGATCCAGGCATGCAGCTCGGCAAAACGGCTGCCGCCCTCTTGCAGGGCCAGGGTCGCGCTGAATTGCGACTGCCCGCCCGGGCGTTTGAGAAACACCACCAGGTGGCGCGCGACTTCCAACGCCACGGCGCGCCCCAGGTCCTCTTCCACCAACGCCAGGCACAGGTCGATGCCAGCGGTGACGCCGGCGGAGGTCCATACCGAACCTTGCTGGATAAAAATCGGATTGGCCTCCACCGTCAGCGACGGGAAGCGCTTCGCCAACTCCTCGCAACGCGTCCAGTGCGTCGCCACGCGGCAACCGTCGAGCAGTCCACTGGCAGCCAACAGAAACGCGCCGGTGCACACCGAGGTCATGCGCCGGGTATGCCGCGCCTTGTCGCGCACCCACGCCACCAGCGCGGGGTCATCGGCGGCGTTGTATACCCCCCAGCCGCCGGCAATGACCAAGGTGTCGCACGGTGCATCGGCGGCGGGCAACGGCTCGGCCACCAGCGCCAGGCCCGCGGACGTCACCACCGGTTGCGCTTGAGCTGCGACGACCGACACGGCATAAGGCAACGGCAAACCGCGCTGGCGCGCCAGGTCATTGGTGGAGGCGAACACCTGCAACGGCCCGGTGACATCGAGCACTTGGGCATTGGGGAAAGCGAGAACATGAACGGTTCTGGACATGATTGGCGTGATTAGTGGGTTCAATGGCGTATTCGCCAAAGCCTAGGCCTCTACAGTGAAGCCGTCCACCCCTATCTCGGAGCGCTTTTGATGACCCTGCACATCGGTTTTGTTTTGTTCCCCGGCATCCAGCAATTGGACCTCACCGGGCCGTATGACGTACTCGGCTCGCTGCCGGACGTGAAGCTGCACCTGGTGTGGAAAGACCTGGCACCGGTCACCTCCAGCACCGGCCTGGTGTTCACTCCGACCATGACCTATGCCGAGTGCCCTGCCCTGGATGTGATCTGCGTGCCCGGCGGTTCGGGTGTTGGTGCGCTGATGGAAGACCCGGTGACCCTGGACTTCCTCAAGGCCCAGGCCGATACCGCACGTTACGTGACCTCGGTGTGCACCGGCGCGCTCGTGCTCGGCGCGGCTGGGTTGCTGCGCGGTCGCAAGGCCACCACGCACTGGGCCTATCACGACCTGCTCACCCCGCTCGGCGCCATTGCGGTGCAGGGTCGCGTGGTACGCGACGGCAACCTGTTGACCGGTGGCGGCATCACCGCCGGCATCGACTTCGCCCTGACCCTGGCGGCAGAACTGTACAGCCCGGCGGCTGCACAACTGGTGCAGTTGCAGCTTGAATACGCCCCGGCCCCGCCCTTCAACGCCGGCCGCCCGGACACCGCCCCGCAGGCGGTGCTGGACGAAGCCAACAAACGCACCGTCGAATCGCGCAAGACCCGCGCCGAAATCACCGCGCGCGCGGCTGCGCGTCTGGGCTGAGGGTGTCTCAGCGTGTCTCAGGCTCGCTTGTCGCGAAGATGGCGAGCGAGCCTCTTAATGACACCTTCGCTATATACCCACCCGTGAAAACATGACCAGGAAAAATGACGTTTTTGTGGTGAGCGGGCTCACCACAGAGTTATGTCTCAGTGTTTTAGAACGGTGTAGATAACCTTCCTCTGTCCCCCTTCCCCCCTCCTCTTAAAAAAGCTTTTACCGTTAAGCAGGAAAAATCCCACATTTGTTTCTACACTCAAAAACACACCCAGTAGACGAAGTGTTTCGGACAAGGAAAGTCAATAAAATGTCGAAAATCAGACTGCTTAACACGTCTAGCATGCCGCTCCGCACCACCGTCAATTCATTGACCAGCATATTTTGGAATTAATCCTTTAGTCGTTACGCCCGCAAATTCCCTTCAAATGGATAGCCTCGTTTGAATTGATAGTTGCGTATTAACCAGCGTTCAGTTGTTCGGTTTTTGCATTGAAGCAGCTCATTGCTTCAACACCGAATACTTGCGTCTGGTGTGCAATGAGGGATGTTTTATGCGAGAGAAGTCGTCCGTCGACAGCCTGTTTTTAACGCGTGCCGGTTTCGTTGAGTTTTTTGTTGTTTTCGTCAAATTGATCCATGGTCTGTCGGCCATCTTGCCGCCGTTGGTGCTGGTGCTGTTCCTGGAGCCGATGGCGCCTGAACTGCGCACGCACTTTCTGGGCCTGCTGGTGTTCTTCGCGGCATTGACCATCATTTTGTTCCAGGCGCTGGGTATCTACTCCGAAGAATTGTTCAGCAACCGCATGCGCCTGAAAACCAAGATCAAGGCCTGGTCGGCGGCCTTTTGCATCCTGCTGTTCATGTACCAGATCCTGCAGATGTTTCCGCAATTGACGCCGCGCAACCTGGTGACGTGGTACATCGCCAGCCTGGGGCTGTTCTGCCTGGAACGCCTGTTGATGCTGCGCCTGTACCGCAACCTGATGCGCAAGGGCAAATACCTGCAACGCACAGTGATCCTGGGCTTTACCGACACCGCTGTGCATGTGGCCGAGCACCTGCAGCGCAACGGCGATATTCGCTCCGGCCTGGTGGGTTTTATCGATGACCGCACCGAGCGCATCCCCAAGGAACTGAGCAACCTGCCCCTGCTGGGCAATACCCGCGACCTGGAAAAACTGATCCGCGCCGAGCAGGTCAACCAAGTGATGATCTGCCTGCCGTGGGCCGCCGAGCAACGTATCCACGGCCTGGTCAACCGTCTGCGGCAAATGTCGGTGAATGTGATGCTGGTGCCCGACATGGCGGCCTTGCGCTACGGCCACAGCCGCATCACCGACGTGGGCGGTATCCTGATGTTCAACACTTCGCAATTGCCCCTGCGCGGCTGGTCGCCGGTGATCAAGCGCTGCGAGGATGTGCTGTTGGCCAGCCTGGCGCTGGTGGCGCTGTCGCCGGTGATGCTGGTAACCGCGATTGCGATCAAGCTCGACTCCAAGGGCCCGGTGCTGTTCCGGCAGAACCGTTTCGGCTACAACGACAACGAGATTCGGGTATTCAAGTTCCGCTCGATGTATACCGACCAGAGCGACTTCACCGCCGAGCGCCAGACCACCCGCGCCGACCCGCGCATCACCCGCGTGGGGCGCATCATCCGCAAGACCAGCATCGACGAGCTGCCGCAGCTGTTCAATGTGCTGCTGGGCAACATGTCCATGGTCGGCCCGCGCCCGCATGCCACGGCGACCAAGGCGGCGGGCATTCCTTTCGAAGTGGCGGTCAGCGAATACAGCTCGCGTCATCGCGTTAAGCCGGGCATCACTGGCTGGGCACAGATCAATGGGTATCGGGGGGAAACCGACACCCTGTTCAAGATCCAGAAACGTGTCGAGTACGACTTGGAATACATCTCCAAGTGGTCGGTGTGGTTTGACCTGTACATCGTTTTCATGACGGTCCCGGCCGTCCTTTCCACCAAGGAAGTCTATTGATGAATACCCTCAACGGATTAATCCCCTGCATCATTTCCGGTGGTTCGGGCACACGGCTGTGGCCGGTGTCGCGGCAGAACATGCCCAAGCCCTTCATGCGCATGCGTGACGGCCAGAGCCTGCTGCAGAAAACTTTCCAGCGCGCCGCCAGGCTGCCCGACGTGCAAAGCGTGCTCACGGTGACCAACCGCGACCTGCTGTTTCGCACCCTTGATGACTATCGCGGGGTGAACAAAGCCCGCCTGCCCCTGGACCTGCTGCTGGAGCCCTTCGGGCGCAACACGGCGGCGGCCATTGCGGTGGCGGCGTTGCATGTGCAAGAGCATTTCGGCGATGCGGCGCAACTGCTGGTGATGCCGGCGGACCATCTGATTCTCAATGAAGTCGCGTTCGCCGAGGCGGTGGTCCAGGCCCGCGAGCTGGCCACCGCCGGTTACCTGGTGACCTTCGGCATCCAGCCCGACCATGCGGAAACCGGCTTTGGCTATATCGAGCAAGGCGAAGCGCTCACCTATGGCAACCGCGTCAAACGCTTCGTCGAAAAACCCGACCAGGCTACCGCCCAGGCCTACCTCGACGGCGGCCAACACCTGTGGAACGCCGGCATGTTCTGCTTCAACGCCAGCACGCTGGTGGAAGAACTGGCCACCCACGCGCCCGATGTGCTGCACGCCGGTCGCGCCGCGCTGGAACACAGCCAGAGCTTGCAGAACACCACCTCGCGCCAGCGTGAGTTGGACGCGGACGCGTTCGGCAATGCACCGGATATTTCCATCGACGTGGCGCTGATGGAAAAGTCCACCAAGGTGGCCGTGATCCCCTGTGATATCGGCTGGAGCGATATCGGTTCCTGGGAGGCGTTGCGTCAGCTCACGCCCAACGATGCCCATGGCAACCAAGTCAATGGCGAAGCGATTTTGCATGACGTACACAACTGTTACATCGACTCGCCCAAGCGTGTGCTCGGGGCAGTCGGCGTGCGCGACCTGATCATTGTCGACACCCCCGACGCGCTGCTGATCGCCGACGCCCACCGCAGCCAGGATGTGCGTTACATCGTCGCCGAACTCAAGCGCCAGAATCATCCGGCGTACAGCCTGCACCGTACCGTCACGCGGCCGTGGGGCACCTATACGGTGCTGGAGGAAAGCAGCCGCTTCAAAATCAAGCGCATCGTGGTCAAGCCCCTGGCCTCGCTGTCGCTGCAAATGCATCACCACCGCAGCGAACACTGGGTGGTGGTCAGCGGCGCTGCGCAGATTACCAATGGCGAACGCGAATTCCTGATCAACGCCAACGAATCCACCTACATCCCCGCCGGGCACAAACATCGGCTGACCAACCCCGGCATCATCGACCTGGTGATGATCGAGGTACAGAGCGGCGAATACCTGGGCGAGGACGACATCGTGCGCTTCGATGATATTTACGGCCGCGCCCCGGCCGACGTGAAAAAATGACATGCGCACCGCACTGATCATTCCGACCCGTAACGCATCCGGTCACTTGGCGCGGTTGCTGCCGGCGCTCCAGATGCAGACGCTGCAACCGGACGAGATGCTGGTGGTGGACAGCGCCTCCAGCGATGACACCGTGGCGCGCTTTCGCGCATTCGGCGCGCGGGTCGAAGTGATCGATGCGCGCACCTTCAATCACGGCGGCACTCGGCGCTGGGCCAGCGAACAGGTAGGCGGCGATGCATTGATCGTGATGACCCAGGACGCCATCCCCGCGTCTGCCGAAACCTTTGCCAACCTGCTCGATGAGCTGCACCAGGATCCGCTCAACGGTGTTGCCTACGGTCGCCAGTTGCCGCACCCCGCCGCCGGTGTGCTGGGGGCGCAGTCGCGGCACTTCAACTATCCGCCCCTGAGTCGCAGCAAGAGCCTGGCCGACGCGCCGGAGCTGGGGATCAAGACCTGCTTCAGCTCCGACTCGTTTTCCGTGTACCGACGCAGTGCGCTGCACGCCGTGGGCGGTTTCCCCGTCGACGTCATCGGCAGTGAAGATGCCTACGTCGCGGCGCGCCTGCTGCTCGACGGCTACAAGGTGCGCTATGCGGCCACGTCGTTGGTATATCACTCCCACGACTACTCGCTCATGGACGAGTTTCACCGCTACTTCGACATCGGCGTGTTCTATGGCCGCGAGCCATGGATCCGGCAAGCTTTTGGCGACGCCGGCGGCGAAGGCAAGCGCTATGTAATGGCGGAACTGACCGCCTTGCGCAAGGCCGGTGCGCTTCACAGAGCGCCCGAGGTATTGGTGCGCAGTGCATTCAAATTGCTGGGTTACCGGCTGGGCCATCTTGAGCGGCACCTGCCTGTGTCCCTCAAGCGACGCATCAGCATGTTTCCCGGGTATTGGAGGTGAGCAGCATGACCCACAGGACGTCCCCCTTGATGAAAAGCACCGTGCTCGCCCTGGCCGTGATGGCCCTGGCCGCCTGCAATACACCGGCACGCATCGAGCCCCCGGATGACAAGACCGTCGAGGACGGCAAGCGCGCCCTCGATCAACTGGCGCAGTTGCCGCCGGCGGTGGAACGCATCCGCATCGGCGACCAGTTGCGCATCGTGCGCGACGCGGGCGAGATGCCCACGCTGTCGGCGTTCAATGTCAGCACTATCTACGAGTTGACGCTGTACACCGTGCAAACCGACGGCAAGATCAACTACCCGTTCCTGGGGCCGATCCAGGTCGCCGGGCGCCAACCGTCGGAGCTGGCCACCGAGCTGACCAACAAGCTCGCGCCGACCTATCGCGAGCCGCGCGTGACGGTGAATATCAACCAGGCGCCGGGCAACTCGGTGATCGTCGGCGGTGCGGTGAACAACCCGACCGCGGTGCAGATCGCCACGGCCAACACCCTGGAGCAGGCCATCGTCGGTGCCGGCGGGATCAACCCGGCGGGCGACGCCAGCATGGTCGCCCTGCTGCGCGAAGACGCCCAGGGCGCCTACCGCGCGTACTTCCTGGACTTCAGCCAGTTGCTCAAGACCGGCCCCAATGGACGCAAACCGGTGCACCTGCAACGCGGCGACGTGGTGTTCGTGCCCAAGTCCAATGTGGGCGAGCGCATCCAGGGCGTGGATACCTACCTGAACCAGTTGATTCCGTTCACCAAGTCCATTGGCGTCGGCTACAACTACACGCGCACCAGCGGCGGCAGCAATTAAAAGGAGCGACATCCCATGATCGAGATCCGTTCTTTTCGCGATCTTCTGCGCCTGTTCTTCATTTTCCGCCACGAGTTCAAGCTGGCGGCCATCGCCGCGCTGGTGATCATTCTGCTGGGGGCGTTCCTGCTGCCGGCCAAGTACGAATCCACCGCGCGCCTGTTGGTCAAGCCCGGGCGTGATTCGACGTTGCCGATCGAGATCAGCAATCGCCAGGCCCTGGTGATGCCCAGCACCCAGCGCGACCCGATCGTCGACGAAGAGCGCTTGCTGACCGGCCGCCCGATCGTGCGCGCCGTGGCCGAGCACTACCTGGAAGTGCTCGACAACGCGCCGCCGCCGGAAGGTGCCTGGAAGCGCATCAAGTACTACGTCAAGAGCGCCATCGGCGCGGTGTTCGACGGTTTGCGCGTGGTGCTGGAAACCGTCGGTGTCGTCGAGAAAACCACGCCGGTCGAGCGCCTCGCCGCCAGCCTGGAGAAAAATTTTGACGTAAGCCATGCCGCCGGCTCCACGGTGATGGACATTACCTTCACCTGGGGCGACCCCCAGGTCGCACAGGAGGTGGTCAAGCACTGGGTCGAAACCTACATCAACGAACGCACCCAGGCCCTGGGACGCAAGAGCCTGTATGCCTTCTACGAGGGGCAGGTGTCCAACAGCGCCACCGAAATCAAGAGCTACAAACAGCAGATTCTCACGCACTTGAATGAGATTGGCGCGGCGAGCATCACCGATCGCCTGGAGGATTTGTCCGAGCGCATCAACGTGCTGCGTGGCGAAGTGTTCAATACCACGCGCCTGATCGCCTCGTCCGACAGCGCCATCGAGAGCACCCGCAACCAGCTCAAGAGCCAGCCCAAGGAAGTCACCACGGTACGCCAGATCGCACTGAACCCGCAGCAGCAGGACCTGCGCCGCCTGCTCAATCAGAAGCTGCTGGAAAAAGCCGACATGATGCGCACCTACACCGACAACGCGCCGCCGGTCAAAGCTCTGGATGCGTCGATCAAGGCGATGCAGGCCCAGGTCGCCAGCGAAAGCAACACGGTGCAAAGCTCCGAGAACCGCGCGCCGAACACGCTGGAAATTCACTTGCAGCGGGTGCTGCTGGATGAGTCGAGCAACAACCGCGCCCTGCGCACTCAGTTGACTCAGCAACAGAAACAACTGGCCAACCTCGAAGGCCAGCGCAAGCAAGCCTTGGAAATCGAACCGGAACTGACCCGTCTGGCCCGCGAACTGAGCGCCACCGAGCGTAACTACGCGCTGTACGTCGACAATCTGGAAAAATCACGTATCGACCGTGAGCTGGACAACAGCCAGATCAGCAATATCGCCGTAATCGAAGAAGCCACCCTCAACCCCGGGCGCATTTTTCCCAAAACCCTGGTAATGCTCATGCTGGCGATTCCATTCGCCATCGTTGTAGGACTGCTGGTGGTCTACCTGTGCTACTTGTTGGACCAACGCATCCACGACGGCGGATTGGTGGAGCGCAAGTTCGGCCTGCCGCTGTGGACGACCCTGCCGGAGCTGGACACCAGCACCGCGCAAAGCACCAACGCCTTCAATGCGAGCATCTACCGCCTGTACAGCCTGTTGCGCCCAGACCGCATCGCCGAACAGGGCCTGACCCTGGGGCTCACCTCGGCACGGCATGGCGAAGGGGTGACGTTCGTGGTTGAACAACTGCGTCAGTTGCTGGACGAGAACGGCATCAACGCGCGGGTCGGCGGTGCTGAACCGGCGGCGCCCGGTGAAGTGGTGCTGCTGGACGCCTCGGCCCTGCTGGACAACCGTGATGCGTTTGTCGCCCTGCGCCGCGCCGACCTGATTGCACTGGTGGTGGAAGCCCAGAAAAGCACGGTGCCGGTGGTCGAGCATGCGCTGTCGATCCTCAACACTGCGTTTGGCAAAGTCGACGGCATCATTATCAACCGGCGCAAGTTCGAGGTGCCGTCCAAGGTGCTCAAGACCATCGCCAAATACCGGGGAGCGTTCTGATGCGTATCGCCCTGCTCGCGCCGTTGCCGCCGGAGAAAAACGGGATCGCCGACTACGCGAACCATTTTCGCACGGCACTCCAAGCACTCGGCGTGACGGTGCTGACACCGTTGGCGGGCGTGGCGGGCAACAGCGAGGCCATCAGGTCGGCCATCGCCGCCTTTGACTGGCACAGCGTGAACCTGGTCCATGCCGAGCTGGGCGGCGGCCGGCTGGGGGAATTCCTGGCCTTGCGTGAACTGCGCAAGGCCTGTCCGCTATTGCCGCTGACCGCCACCGTGCACGACCCCGAGCGGATGGTGTGGCGACGCGAACAGCTGCCGTTTCCGTTGAACCTGCTCGAACGCCTGCCCAGCCCGATGCCCCAGGCAGCGGTGGTGCTGGCCGATCCGTTGACCCTGCGCGAAGAACGCCAGGTCGCCCAGGACCTGACGCGGCTGATCACCCTTACGCGCCTGGGGGCCGAATGCCTGAGCCAGCGCATGCAACTGCCCGCCGGCAAAGTGGCGGTGATCAACCATGCCAATCTGGCCATCGACCCGGTTGCGCTGCCGCCTCTGGAGCCTCTGCGCCTGCTGTACTTCGGGTTTATCTACCGAGGCAAGGGCATTGAAGACCTGGTTCAGGCGCTGGCGGACGTATTCAATCAAGACCCGCAGCTGCGCAAGCGGGTGCGCCTGACCCTGGCCGGTGGCACGGCGCCGGAAATGGCCTTCGGCGCGGGCGGCAACTACCTGGAACAGCTCAAGGGACAGATCGCCGAACTGGGCCTGGCCGATGCCGTCGACTGGCAACTGAACCTGCCGGCTGATCAGATCGCCCAGACGATCCAGGCTCACCACGTCATGGTGCTGCCTTATCGCGAATCGAAAAAACTCGGCCTGCTGGGGCGCCAGCGCGGCACCAGTGGCGCGCTGTCCTGGGCCACGGCCTGTGGGCGCGGCGCAATCACCTCCGATGCCCGTGCGTTTGCCGAGGAAGTCGCCAGCGGCAACGGCGCCATCTACCCCGAAGGCGATGTAGCCGCGCTGGGCGAGCAGCTCCTGAGACTGGCGCGCCAACCGCTGCTGGCCAGGGACTGGGCCGAGCGCGCCGGCGAAATCGGGCGCGAGCGCCTGTGGCCCAAGACCGCCGGCACATTCATCGAACTGTTTGACCAAGCCATCGCAGGAGTTCGCCATGGCGCGTAAACGCACCTACTTCGCCACGCTGACCGTGATCGTCGCCCTTGGCCTGACGGGGTTTTTCTGGGGCCGCCAGGCGGACGCCGAAAGCCATGTGCTCAAGGCCGGCAAGGTGGTGGTATGGAAGGATTTCCTGGGGGTGAACGCGCAGTTCCTGTGGTTCAGCCCCGAGCGCTATCAGAAGCAGATCGATCGCCTCAAGGCGCTGGGGTTGGAGTGGGTGCGCCTGGATCTGCACTGGGACCAGCTGGAGCCCGTCGAGGGCCAATATCAGGTAGCTACCCTGGATCAGTTGGTGCAGAAGCTGCAGGCCAATCAGCTCAAGTCGGTGTTCTACCTCGTCGGGTCCGCGCCGTTCGCGACCACTGCACCGGCCGGCGCGCCCTACCAGGACCAATACCCGCCCAAAGACCCGAACGTATTCGCCAACCGCATGCTGCTGTTGTCCCAGCGCTACCCCAGCGTGAACGCCTGGCAGGTGTGGAACGAACCGAACCTGTTGGGCTTCTGGCGCCCGGTGGCGGACCCTGCCGGTTATGCCAGGCTGCTGACGGTCACCGCCACGGCGCTGCGCACGGTCAACCCGAGCAAACCGGTGGTGGCCGCCGGCATGGCGTTCTTCAGTGAAATGCCCAACGGCCAGTCCATGCTCGAGGCGCTCGGTGCGCTGGGGGTGGCAAGCCTGAACACGGTGATGTCCTACCACCCCTACACCCAATTGCCCGAAGGCAACGACCCCGCCAACCTCGACTTTATCGCCAAGACTACCCAGCTCAACCAGGCCCTGCGGAGCAGCGGGGTCCAGACTTTATGGAGCACCGAGTGGGGCTGGTCGACCTATAAGGGGCCCAAGGACGCCCAGGACATCATCAGCCCGCAGGCCCAGGCCGACTACGTGGTACGGCGCCTGGCACTGATGAGCGCGCTGGACTACGACAGAATCTTCCTGTTTACCCTGAGCGACCTCGACCAACGCGCCAGCGTGCGGGACCAGTCCTACGGCTTGCTGGACATCGACGCCAATCCCAAGCCGGTCTACACCGCACTGAAAAATTTCCTCGACGTCAGCGGGCCCAGGCTCACTCCCGCCGACCCGCCCGGCGCCGACCGCTTGCCCGACGGCCTGTTCAGCATCGCCTGGACGCGCGCCGACGGGCGCAGGCTGTGGTTTTTCTGGTCGGCCCAGGGCGGCAACGCGCACTTGCCCGGCTTGGCCCGCGCCACGTTATACGACCCGCTGCGCGGCACCCAAACCCCGGTCACCGGCGCTCAAGGGCTGACCGTACCGGTCAAGCCGAACCTGCAAATTCTGTTATGGGATTAGAAACGGCCATGCGCATTTTATGGATCCTGCCCTACTCGCCCTGGCCCGCCACCAGCGGCGGCAAGACGCGCCAGTTCCACCTGCTGCGCAGCCTGGCCGCGCGCGGACACCGGATCACCCTGCTGCTGCACGACAAACACCCGGTGGCGCCCGCCGACCGCCAGGTGCTGGAGGCGTTTCTTGAACAGGTGATCATCCTGCCCCGCCGCCCGTTGCGCAGCTTCACGACCCTGTTGGCAGGGTTGTTCGCACCCTACCCGCTGCTGGCCAGTGTCAACGGGCTGTCGGCAGCGCTGCAGGCGCGCTTCGAGCAGTTACTGAGCGAGCACTGGGACGTGGTGCAGATCGAACATTCCTACACCTTCCAGCCTTACGAACAGGCGCTGGCGCGTCAGCGCCAACCCTTCGTGCTGACCGAGCACAACGTAGAGTCGGCCCTCGGTGCCGCCACCTATGACCGGCTGCCGCGCTGGTCGCTGCCGTTTATCCGCTATGACCAATGGCGCTACCAGCGTTGGGAACAACGGGTGATGCGCCAGGCCGCCCAGGTGGTGGCCGTTACCACCAGCGACGCCCAAGTGCTGGAAACCATCGCCGGCAAACCGCTGTCGGTGGTGGTCAACGGCGTGGACTGCGCGCACTTCGCCGGCGCGCGTTCGGACCCTGCGACCCAGCGTGTGCTGTTCCTGGGCAACTATGAATATGCACCCAATGTGGATGCTATCGAGTGGGCGCTGGAAGAGATTCTGCCGAAGGTCTGGGAGCACTGCCCCGAGGCGCGCATGAGCGTGTGCGGCTTCGGCATGCCCGGCAGCTGGCGCGAGCGCTGGCCGGACCCGCGTATCGAATGGCAAGGCTTTGTGCCCGACCTGCTGCAATTGCAATCTCGCTGTTCGGTGTTCCTGGCGCCGCTGCGCCACGGTGGCGGCTCCAAGCTCAAGGTGCTGGAAGCCCTGGCCGCCGGCCTGCCGCTGGCGAGCACCGAGCAAGGTGTGTCGGGGCTGGATCTGGTGGAAGGTCTGGACTATCTCGGCGGGCAAAGCGCCGGCGGCCTGGCGAATGCCGTGGTGCGTCTGCTGCAGCACCCCGAAGCCGCCGTGCCGATGGGCGAAGCGGGCCGCGCCTATGTGCGCCGCGCCCATGATTGGAACGTTGCCGCCAGCCAGCTGGAGCAGGTGTATGCCGCCCTGGCGCCGCACCCCCACGAGGAGCCCGCATGCGTGTAGGCCTGGATTACCGCACCGTTGGCACCTCGCCGCAATCGGGCATCAGTCGCCAGGTGTATGCGCTGGAAAGCGCCTTGTACACGCTGCCGGAGATCGAACTGGAGCGCTTCACCGTCGCGCCCCTGGGCGATGAAACCCGCTTGCAGGCCCACTGCCCGGTCTGGGGCTGCGCGAAGACCGCGATGCACCAGCCGCACAATCGCCTGCGCTTCGAGGCCGGCTTTCTGCCGCGTGCGCTGCGCGAGCAGCATATCGACCTGTATATCAGCACGTTCAACATGGGCCTGCCGTTGCCGCCCAAGCCACAAGGCCTGCGCACCGTGGTGCTGCTGCACGACCTGTTCCAGATCACCTTGCAGAACTATCACGCCAATCGTCTCAAGGCGCTGATCTACAAGACCAGCGATCGCCTGTCGATTGCCTACGCGGTGCACAGTGCCGACCGCGTGTGGACGCCGTCGCGGTACAGCGCGGACGAGACCGCGCGGCTGTTCCCCAAGGCCACCGGCAAGATTCGCGTGCTGCCCAATCAGGTCGACGGGTTTAGCGCGCTGGCCGCCGACCTCACGGCGCGCCAACTGCCCGCGCGCTACTGGCTGTTGGTAGGCACCCGCGAGTTGCGCAAGAACGTGCCGTTTCTGGTGGAGGCATGGCAGCAGGCGCGACGCCAGTCACCTGCGGTACCGGAACTGGTGCTGGTGGGCAGCCTTGAGCATTTGCCGCCAGCCCAGCGCGCACTGCCGGGGATTCGGGCGTTGAGCGGCGTGTCGGATGCCGAGTTGCATGCGCTGTATCGCCACGCCGAACGCCTGTGGCAACCCTCGTACGCCGAGGGCTTCGGCCTGCCGGTGATCGAGGCGCTGAGCGTGGGCACCCCGGTGGCGGTGGCCAGCGGCACCTCGTTGGATGAAATCACGCCACCCACTGCGCCGCGCTTTTCTCCCACCGACGGTCCGGCGCTGATGCAGTTGATGCTCACCCTGAGCGAGCGGCCCGCCGAGGACTCGCCCGAACAACGCCGCCTGTGGGCCGAGCACTTCAATCACCACGCCTATCGCCAGCGCCTGGGCGAACTGATCGAGGAACTGAAGTGAAAGTGAACCTGGCCAGTCTCGTCGCGATTCTCTTCGGCCTGCTGTTTGGTGCCCTGGCCCTGCTGCTGTCCCCGGCCAAGGCATTCCTGGCGGTGATCGGCCTGGCGGGCGTGGTGACCATCCTGCGGTTCCCGCTGTGGGGCTTGCTGCTGTTTGCGGGGATGGCGACGTTCATGCCGTACTCCACGGTCAATCTCGGCATTCGCAGCACGGTCAGCGAAGCGATCCTGGCCCTGACCTGGGGCGCGATTGTGTGGCACAGCTTTCTGTCACGCCTGCCGGCCACGCCGAGCCTGGCGACGCGGCCCACCGACCAGATGCTGCTGTGGCTGATGCTGTTCAGCGTGTTTCCCTTCATTGTGGGGCAGGTCACCGTCCAGGCCGACACCAGCGGCGTGGCCAACTGGCTGCGCTGGTTGTTGAACCTGTCAGGGGTGTTTCTCGCCGCCAGGCTGCTGGTGGAACGTAAACACCGCGAGGCGCTGGTGATCGCCCTGCTGCTGGGCACCCTGGCGATGCTGCTGCTGTCGATCGCAGTGTTCGTGCGCACCCGCTCCGGCGCCGGCATTGCGCCGATTCTGGCAATGTTCAACTACGCCAACTTCGACATGCTCAAGTTCGGCCTGGAAGCCATGTCCTCGCGCATGGGTTCGCCCTGGACCCACCCGAACGCCATCGGCGGGATCATGGCCTTGCTGCTGCCGCTGGCGTTCTGCTTCGGCATGACCGAGCAAGGTTGGAGACGCGCGCTCGGCCTGGGCGTGGCATGTCTGGGTGCGGCGGCGTTGCTGCTGGCGAGCAGCCGTGGGGCGATGGTGAGCCTGGCATTGGTGTTGATGTGGATGGCCATTCGACGGGTGCCGTACACCGGGCGCCTGCTGATGATCGGCGCGGCGCTGACCGTGGCGTTGGTGCTCGCCTATCCACCGCTGCAGGACCGACTGGCAACCATCTTTTCCTCGAGCAATGCGAGTACCGAGGTGCGCTTCGACGAGTACCGCATGTTCCCGCAGGCGGTGGCCTCCTATCCCCTGGGCATCGGGTTCAAGGCAGACCCACCGGTGCCCGGTTCGCACCTGCTGGGGATCTCCAACCTGTGGCTGAACTACATCTACAAGATCGGCCTGGCCGGCATGCTGTTGTTTGTTGCGGTGACGGTACGCTGGTGGCGCGAGGCACGCCCGGATAAAGGCCCGATCCGCCTGACCAAGGACAATGCGTTGTGGCTCGGCACCACCGCCGGCATCCTGTCGGCGCTGGTCAGCGGCCTGTTCGACCACTACTTCAGTTTCGCGGTGGTGATGGTGGCGCTGTTCTGGCTGATGGTGGGGATCAATGTGCTGGAGGCCCGGCGGCTGTTCCCGGCGCGCGTGCCGCAGGTCAAGCGGGTGGCGCACGGTAAACCGCTGATTGATGGTGCGCCCTTCTGATGCTCGGCTCCGCCGCGTGGCTGACCCTGGCAACCTTGCTGGGCCTGTGCCTGGGATTTGCCCGCGAGTGGCTGCTGGTGGCGGCGTGGGGCGCCGGCGAGCGCAGCGATGCGTTCCTGATCGCGTTGTTCCTGCCCGAAGCGCTGCGCATGTCGTTGGCCGGCGGCGTGCTGAGCGCCGCCGCACTGCCGCTGTACCTGGCGCGTAAGGAGCGCGAGCGACTGGACTGGCTGGCGGTATTGTTTCCGGCCCTGCTGTTGATTGCGCTGCTGACCAGCCTGCTGTTGATGTGGCTGGCACCCTGGCTGGTGCAGGTGCTGGGGCCTGGATTGGCGAACAGCGCCACGGCTCTGGCCGCCAATAACCTGCAGATCGTCGCGTGGTGCGTGCCGGGATTACTGCTGCACGCCCTGTTCAGCATTCCCTTGCAGGCCAGCGAACGCTTTGTGCTGGCGGGGCTGGGCTCGTTGTTGTTCAACCTGCCGCCGGTGACTTACCTCGCCGTCGCGGGCAGCGCCACACAGCCGCACTCACTGGCGCTGGCGTGCCTGGCCGGCAGCCTGCTGATGCCGCTGGCACTACTGCCGTCGATCTGGCGCCAGGGTTGGCGCCCGTGGCGTTGGCAACTGAGCGCTGCGCCGCTGCGGGAACTGGGCCAGCGCATCGGCCCGCTGCTGCTGAGCAACGGCGCCAGCCAGGGCCTGGCCTTGATCGAGCGCCTGGTGGCGTCGCTGCTGGGAGAAGGCGCGGTGACGTGGGTCAACCTGGCGCGCAAGCTGATGAACCTGCCGCTGATTGCGCTGATGAGCCTCAATCAGGTGCTGCTGGGCATGATGAGCCGACGCCAGGGCGATGAGCGCCTGGCCCTGCTCAAGCGCGGCCTGCAGACCGCCAGCGTGCTGACCCTGCCGGCGGGCGTCGGCCTGGTCGCCGCCGCGCCGAGCCTGGTGGCGCTGCTGCTGCCCAGCCAATCGCTGGATTCGCCGCTGCCGCTGCTGCTGGCCTGGTTTGCCGTACCGCTGGTGTTCGGCGCATGGAATGCCCTGCTCGCGCGTTACGCCTACGCCGCCGGCGACACTCGCCAGCCGCTGCGCTGCGAGCTGCTGGGCAGCCTGGTCAATGTACTGCTGCTGGGCGCCCTGCCGTTTATGGTTGGCCTGGCGGGCATCCCATTGGCCGCGCTGGCGGGCGTGATCTGCACGGCGTTGTTGTTGATGCAGCGCCAGGCGTTGCTCGACGCTCTGCCCTGGGCTCGTCACTGGCTGCTCAGTGCGCTGCTGCTGGGCCTGGCGGCGCTGCTGCTGTTCCCGGTGCCTGGGGTATGGCTGCAACTGGGGCTGAGCACGCTGGCCGGCGCGGGAGTGATGCTGGGTATGGGGCTGTGGCTCAAGCCGTGGCGTAAAGCATGAGTTGCTGTCATCGAACGGGAGCACTGAGGTGAAACATCGCTGGATTCAAATGGACATCGCCAAAGGCATCGGCATCCTGGTGATCGTGTATGCCCACAGCTGGTTCGTCGCCACATCGCCGGACGTGTTGTATCCGATCCTGGCATCGTTTGTGCTGCCGTTGTTTTTCTTCCTGTCCGGGGTGTTTTTCAAACCGGAACAGCCGTTTATGGAAATGGCGGTGCGCAAGGCGGACGGCCTGCTCAAACCATTTTTTTTCACCATGCTGGTGTATGTGATCGTGCGCGATGTGCTGCGCGGCCAACCTTTGCTGCCGGACATCGGTGGCGTGTTGTATGCCACGGTGGGCACCATACCGTGGCAGGCGCTATGGTTCCTGCCGCACTTCTGGGTAGCGATTGTGTTCAGCTGGGTGCTGCTGCGGCTGATCCAGCGCCTGTCGCTGGCGCTGAGCTGCACCGTAATGATCGTCCCGCTGCTGCTGGGCATCTGGATGCTGCCCTGGTTCTGGCAACTGCCGGTCACGATCGGCGAGCACACCTGGGTGCTGCCCGGCCTGCCGTTCAGCCTGGACATCACGCTGATCAGCAGTGCGTGTTTTGTTTATGGTTACCTACTTCGCGATTGGCTGCGGACCCACGGCGGTTCCTGGCTGACACTGCTGGTGTCGGTGGTGCTGTTCGCCGCGGTGTTCCTCTACAGCCATGCCACCATGGACCTGGCGCAGCGTCGCTACGATCACTGGCTGTGGACCAGCCTGCTGGCGGTGATCGGCGTGTATCTGTGCTGGGCACTTGCGAAGGTGATCATGGCGTCGCTACTGTTGACGCGGGTGATGACCTACATTGGCCAGTCCACCTTGATCCTGTTGATCTTCCATGGCGAGATCCAGCACAAGACAGTGGACCTGCTGGTGCGCCTCGGGCTGCATGACTTTGCCGCGGCGTGCATCGGATTTGTGGTGGCCGTGGTGGTGCCATTGCTGATCGGGGAAGTGATCAAGCGGGTGGCGGCCCTGCGGTTTTTCTATTTTCCGTTTCCGGTGCGCAGGCGCTAGGAATAGGTGTGGGGAGCGAGCGTGCTCGCTCCTGGCGAGGTTAATCGTCCAATGGCTGCGCAGTTGGCTTGCTACCGTGCTTGGCAGGCTTGGCGCCCTTGGCCGGCGTCGGGGCAGGTGCCGCTGGTTGCGGCTCAGGTGCCGCCGCGGCTTCCTTTTCGGCCATGGGCATCTGGTCGATGGCGCTGAAGAATTCCTTGAGGTCGAGGGTATCCGGTGGCACGGTCTTCTCGAGCTTCTTGTCGCCGTCCTTGCCGACCAGGATCACTTTGGTACCGCTGCCGGCGCCAAGTTTGAGGGCGCGGATCAAGGCGTTGGTTTCCGGCGGGGTGAGTTTTTTGTTGTCTTTAGGGTCTTTGGCGAACTTTTCGCCTTCGGCGCCGATGCTGCCGAACTTGACGGTGTAGAACACCATGCTGCGTTCTTCAAAGGACTGCTTGGTGGCCGGCTCGTCCAGCGCCTTCTTGAGCTTGGCCAACGTATCGTTGCCGGAATCAAGCTCTACCACCACCAGCGGGCGGGCCTTGCCTAGGTCCTGTTTGAGCGGGTTGATATCGTCAGCCGCCAACAGCGGCCCCGTAAACGCCATCAAGGTAGCCAGGGTCAGCGACCGGATGAGCATGCGCACCTCCTTTGAATTCCATGCAGGGTTCTTGAGTTTCATGTCTGCGACCGTCAAATTCAAGGATGATTCCTACAGCACTTTGAGAAAGCGTAGGTCAGGACGTCCGCGACGCAAGGGGTTGAGGAGGGTCACGACGATTGTTTCGCTTGATTGCAGAAACATTACGACACCTTCCACTGCGGCCAATGCCGGGCAAACACGGGTGCCACGACGGGGTCGGCATCCACGCGCGCCAGCGTTTGTGCAAAGCCTGGCGCCAGGGCGCTCAACGCCTCTCGCGCCGAGTCCCAGCGCGACACCGTCGCCGCCATGAGGCCCAGCGCATTCGGCTCACCGTTGTCGGCAAACAACTGCTCGGCAAACTGCTCGGCAAATATCACCCAGGCCTGATGCAGGTGACGCCGTGTGCCGCTGACCAGTTGCGCCTGCACTGCGTCCGGCGCGTCGCCCAACCAACGGTGCGGGTAGTCGATGATGCCAATCGCCGAGTAGCAATTGGCCGCGATGTACACCAGGCCGCGGATGATCTGCGCGCGGTCGCCACTCAGCAGGTGCGCATCGGGAAATGCCAGGCCCAGGTGGATCAGAATGGCTGCGCTTTCCGTTAACACCTGGCCGTCCGGCGTGACCAGCGTGGGGATCTGCTTGAGGGGGTTGATGCGCGCCAAGGCATCGCTGCCCTCACCTTCGTGCCAGGAGCTGGCGTCCACCCGATGCCACGGCACTGCGCAACGCTGCAGGGCAATTTCGATCATGCATGAGCCGGACTCGTCGGTGCCGTAGAGCGTGTACATCGGGAATTCTCCTTGATTGCGCGTCGAAGAAGGCCAAGCGTGCAGACATGCGACCGCTCAGTGCAAGCGCTTTAGAACAGTCCCATCTGCCCGCCGACCAACGTGCTGAAGTCGTCATTCACAAAGGGCAGAATCGCATCGGCCACCGGCTGTAATTGGCGGGTGACGTAGTGATCGTAGTCGATGGGCGCCCGACGCACCTCCAGCGGTTCAGGCCCGTTGACGCTGATCACGTAACTGATCCAGCCACCGCGCTGGTACTGGCGCGGGCGGCCCAGGCGGTCGTTGTACTCGTCCGCCAGGCGCGCGGCACGCACGTGGGGCGGCACATTGCGCTCGTAATCGTCCAGCCGGCGTCGCAGGCGTTTGCGATAGATGAGCAGCTCATCGAATTCGCCGCTCAAGGTTCGTTGCACGTAATCGCGGATATACGCCTGGTGCGGCTGACGGTGAAAGATGCGCCGGTAAAGCTCCTGCTGGAACTGTCGGGCCAGCGGCGACCAGTCGCTGCGCACGGTTTCGAGCCCCTTGTAAACCATGTCTTCGCGGCCGTCGCCGTGCACGACCAGGCCGGCGTAACGCTTCTTGCTGCCCTCCTCGGCGCCGCGAATGGTCGGCATGAGGAAACGCGTGAAGTGGGTTTCATATTGCAGCTCCAGGGCGCTCTGCAGGCCGAACTCGGCGCTCAAGTGCGCGCGCCACCAATCGTTGACGTGCCTGACCAGCGCCTGGCCGATGCGACTGGCGTCCTCCTGTGAGTGCGCGCGGCCGAGCCAGACAAAGGTGGAGTCGGTGTCGCCGTAGATCACCTCATAACCCTGGGCCTCAACCAACTGGCGGGTCTGGCGCATGATTTGGTGACCACGCAGGGTGATCGATGAGGCCAGGCGGGTGTCGAAGAACCGGCAGCCACTGGAGCCGAGCACCCCGTAGAAGGCGTTCATGATGATTTTGAGCGCCTGGGACAGCGGTGCATTGTGTTCGCGCTTGGCCACTTCACGCCCCTCCGACACGCGCGCGACTATCGACGGCAGGCAATGACGTGTGCGGGAAAACCGTGCACCGCGAAAGCCTTCGACCGAATCACTGTCGTCGGGGTGTTTGAGGCCTTCGATCAGGCCCACGGGGTCGATCAGGAAACTGCGGATGATCGACGGGTAGAGACTTTTGTAATCCAGGACCAGCACCGACTCGTAAAGACCGGGGCGAGAGTCCATGACGAATCCGCCGGGGCTGGCCTGGGGCGGTTTGTCGCCCAGATTCGGCGCAACGAAGCCCTGGCGGTGCATCAGCGGCATGTAGAGGTGAGTGAACGCGGCGACGGAACCGCCGTTACGGTCAGCCGGCAAGCCGGTGACACTGGCGCGCTCCAGCAGGAACTTGAGCAGCTCGGTCTTCTCGAAAATCCGTGTGACCAGTTCGCAGTCCTTGAGGTTGTAGCGTGCCAGGGCAGGCTTGTCCTCGGCGAACATGCGGTTGATTTCGTCCATGCGTTGGTACGGGGTGGAGATGTCCTTGCCTTCGCCGAGCAGGGTTTGCGCAACGTTTTCCAGGCTGAAGGACTCGAAACTCCAGGTCGCCGACCGCAACGCCTCGATCCCGTCGATGATCAAGCGTCCCGCCGCCGCCGCGAAGTAATGGTTGCGGCTGCCGTGCTCGCGCCAACTCATGGCCTCGTCACCGCGCCCGAGCAGCAATGGCACATTGAGGCGCTGGGCGTGCTCATGGAGCACCCGCAAATCGAACTGCACCACGTTCCAACCGATGATGGCGTCGGGGTCGAAGGTTGCCAGCCATTCATTAAGACGCTCGAGCAATTGGGCGCGGCTGTCGCAATAGTCGAGCTTGAAGTCCACCGCATCGTTTTTGTTGGGCGGCCCGAGCATGTATACCTGGCGCTCTCCACACCCCTGGAGTGCGATGGAATACAGGTCGCCCTGGGCGGTGGTCTCGATGTCCAGGGACACCAGCTTGAGTGGCGGACGATAGTCCGGCGCGGGTTTCATCTGCGCGTCCGACAGAGCGCCTGTGCCGTCCGGCGTACCGTCGAACCAGACGGGCGCGGTAATGAAACGTTCCATCATGTAGCGTTCCGGCGGGCGTACATCGCCTTCGTACACATCGACACCTGCGGCCCGCAGGCGTTTTTCCAGGTCCATCAATTGGCGATGCTGGCGGGTATACAGTCCGAGGACGGGGCGATGATGGAAATCACACAGTTGCAGTGGTCGCAATTCGATATCGCGCTCGCCCTTGAGCAGCCAATCCAGCGGTTTGCGATGCGCCTCGGGGATAAACATCACCGAGGTTTGCACGGGTAGGCGAATAAACCGTGGCCCCTGGTCGGTGGCCAGCCAGAAGCTGACCTCCGTGCCCGCCGGGGTATCACGCCAATGCCGGGTCAGGACAAAACCCTGCTGTAACTCCACCGTGCCGCACCTCAGGAATCGCTTTTAGCTGGTGATTCTACGCGGCACAGGGCTCAGGGCGTGAAGTAATGCTCATGACGAGCAGGTTTTATACCTGACCTCGCCTTAAAGCCGCATCCACTCGGTGTTCCCGCATTGTTAAACGCAGTTGACCGTCGTGATCATTCCGGCAATAGCTCACGGTTGCCTAGTCAGACGCTTGAGTAGTTGGCTCGATGGCCGGCGTCATTTTTTGAGGTAGTTTTCGATATTGCCCATTTGCTCGTCCCAGCCACGGGAGTTCATCTTGAACGCCTTCTGCCGGCGCGCCTCAGGTACGGCATTGAAGCCGGACTCGACTACCCGCAGCAGAATCGCCGGCGCACGGTCCTCGATGGTGAATTCCACCAGGGTCGGAGTTTCCTTGTCGTAGTCGACATTTTTATCCACGGCGAAGGGATGCCACCTGAACGCGAACAACGTTTGTGGCAGGATTTTCTCGATGCTGGCCTTCCAGACCACGTGTTCATAACCGGGATAGGTGATAGGTGCTTCGATGCTCTGACCTTCGACGAAGGTTTTGCCTTCGAGGGCGACACCGAACCATTTGCCGAATTGCTCGGCGTTCGTCAGCGCGTCCCATACTTTTTTACGTGAAGCGTTGAGCAGGATTTTTCGCTCTATGCGATCTAATACGTGCATAAGTCACCTCCTCCATTGACCCTAGGTGACATCAAACAATGCGCAACCTCAAGTTGTAAGCAATGATGATGACCCGTCCATTACCTGACTCTACGATATGACTGACGCACTGAATGGAAGTTGCTTTTGTAAGGGGATTCGTTATCGAGTGCGGAGCCTGAAAAGTCACATCTGAAGGTGGAGCGACGATCCAGGCGTAAGGCCCACTTCGCACATCTGGCCATGGCTCGCCTATGAGGACGTAGAGATTGGAAACATGGCAAGCATGAGTCAGACGCGTGGATCTCCAGGGGCCTTTGTCGGTGTCGCATATTGCGGCTTGAGGTGCCCTTCCTGATCGAGCAACCAGGCGTCCATGATCTGCCGCACCACAGGGCCTGCAACGCGACCACCGGCCTCACCGTTTTCGATCATGACCGAAATGACGATTTTCGGATGTTCGGCCGGGGCAAAACCTACAAACAAGGCGTTATCACGGTGGCGTTCAAGCGTCTTCTCGCGGTTGTAGCGCTCGCCCTGCTTGATCGCCACCACTTGCGCAGTACCACTCTTGCCAGCAATACGATACTGCGCGCCTTGCGCAGCCGCGCGCGCAATGCCGCGTGGGTCGTGCATGACCAGTTGCATCCCATGGTTGACCTGTTCCCAGTCGCGCGGATTCTTGAGAACGATGTTGGGCATGGGGTTTTCGTCTACCGGCGGTACACCGTTGATGGTTTTGGCCAGGTGCGGGCGATTCCACACACCTTTGTTGGCGATCAAGGCAGTTGCCTGGGCGAGTTGCAGCGGAGTGACTTGCATATAGCCCTGGCCGATGCCGAGGATCACGGTTTCACCCGGGAACCATGGTTGGCGTCGAGTGGCGCGTTTCCAGGCCTGGGACGGCATCAGACCGGCTGACTCTTCGAACATATCCAGAGATACTTTCTGCCCCAGGCCGAATTCGGCCAAATAGTCATGCAAGCGGTCGATGCCCAGCTTATGGGCCAGATCGTAAAAGTAGGTGTCGTTGGAGCGCATGATGGCGGCATCCATATCAACCCAGCCATCACCACTATGGTTCCAGTTGCGGTACTTATGGTCAAAATCGGGCAGTTGGTAGTACCCAGGGTCAAACACGCGCGTTTGAGCGGTGACGACCCCGCTGTCCAGACCGGCGATGGCCACCTCGGGTTTGATGGTCGAGCCGGGCGCATACAGGCCTCTCAGGACACGATTGAACAGCGGTCGGTCAATGGAGTCGTGCAGTGCAGCGTATTCCTTGAAACTGATGCCGGTGACGAAGAGGTTCGGGTCGAAACTGGGCTTGCTGACCATGGCCAGCACTTCGCCCGTTTGCGGGTCCAGCGCAACCACCGAACCTCGGCGATCACCCAAAGCTTGCTCTGCTGCTTCCTGAAGTTTGACGTCGAGGCTCAGGACGATATTTTTTCCAGGGATCGGGTCGGTGTGTTTGAGTACGCGAAGCACCCGGCCCTGAGCGTTGGTCTCGACTTCTTCATAGCCTACATGGCCATGGAGTTCGGACTCGTAGAAGCGCTCGATCCCGGTTTTGCCGATCGACTGCGTGCCGCGGTATTCCACCGAGTCGAGTGCTTTGGACTCCTTCTCATTGATCCGTCCTACATAACCAATGGAATGAGCAAAGTGCGGCCCCAGGGGGTAATGCCGGACGAACTGTGGCTCGACGTCGACCCCAGGCAAGCGGAACTCATTCACTGCCAGAACGGCAATCTGTTCTTCTGTGAGCTCGTAAAACAGTGTCACCGGGACAAAAGGATGGCGCGCCTGTTTGAGCGCCTTATCGAACAACGCACGGTCTTCAGTGGGTAGATGCAACAAATTGACGATGGCATCGAGTTCACTCTTGAGGTCAGTGGTGCGCTCGCGAGTAATGGTCAGGTTGTAACTGGGCCGATTATCGGCAAGCACTACGCCGTTTCGGTCGTAAATCAACCCACGCGTCGGAGTGATGGGCAGCACATGGACACGGTTATTTTCAGAGATCGTGGAGTGGTAGTCGAACTGCACCACTTGCAGGAAGTACATGCGCCCCACCAGAGCGCAGGTGATACCCATGACCAACACTGCGCAGGCGAGCAGGCGCTTGTTGACCAGTCGATTCTCTTTTTCATGGTCTTTGATAGGTATGGGTTCAGGCATTTCTACAGCATCTCGTTTGAAGAAGGTCGACGCCGCGTCCTGCGGATAAAGATCAATCCCTGTGAAAATGTGCTGCACCATACCAAAAATGCAGAAACACTTTGCATCGATTTCTTCAACGGTACTCGGCGGTGCCTATTCATCAGACGAGAAAACCAGTGTATCGCCGTGACCGAGAACCGTACGTCGACCACAGCGGTAAAGCCGCAGCAATGACGAGGCGTGTGCAGGCGCAATGGCTGATAACAGTACTCGCGCTGACGCCCGTGGCGCTTTTCGAGCGCGCAAAACAAAACCCCAACTGCTCTCGCAATTGGGGTTTCGGAATTTAATCTTGACGATGACCTACTCTCACATGGGGAAACCCCACACTACCATCGGCGATGCATCGTTTCACTGCTGAGTTCGGGATGGGATCAGGTGGTTCCAATGCTCTATGGTCGTCAAGAAATTCGGGTACTGAGTCGTGACCAGATGGCCTCGCTTCAGCAAATTGGGTATGTGACAGCTGTCGGTGTTTTGTGAGCGTCGAACTTTCGGTTCATTGCGTCTTCACACACCGCAATCTGGCCTTTCGACTCAAATTGCTTGGGTGTTATATGGTCAAGCCTCACGGGCAATTAGTATTGGTTAGCTCAACGCCTCACAGCGCTTACACACCCAACCTATCAACGTCGTAGTCTTCGACGGCCCTTCAGGGAACTCAAGGTTCCAGTGAGATCTCATCTTGAGGCTAGTTTCCCGCTTAGATGCTTTCAGCGGTTATCTATTCCGAACATAGCTACCCGGCAATGCCACTGGCGTGACAACCGGAACACCAGAGGTTCGTCCACTCCGGTCCTCTCGTACTAGGAGCAGCCCCTCTCAAATCTCAAACGTCCACGGCAGATAGGGACCGAACTGTCTCACGACGTTCTAAACCCAGCTCGCGTACCACTTTAAATGGCGAACAGCCATACCCTTGGGACCGGCTTCAGCCCCAGGATGTGATGAGCCGACATCGAGGTGCCAAACACCGCCGTCGATATGAACTCTTGGGCGGTATCAGCCTGTTATCCCCGGAGTACCTTTTATCCGTTGAGCGATGGCCCTTCCATACAGAACCACCGGATCACTAAGACCTACTTTCGTACCTGCTCGACGTGTCTGTCTCGCAGTCAAGCGCGCTTTTGCCTTTATACTCTACGACCGATTTCCGACCGGTCTGAGCGCACCTTCGTACTCCTCCGTTACTCTTTAGGAGGAGACCGCCCCAGTCAAACTACCCACCATACACTGTCCTCGATCCGGATAACGGACCTGAGTTAGAACCTCAAAGTTGCCAGGGTGGTATTTCAAGGATGGCTCCACGCAGACTGGCGTCCACGCTTCAAAGCCTCCCACCTATCCTACACAAGCAAATTCAAAGTCCAGTGCAAAGCTATAGTAAAGGTTCACGGGGTCTTTCCGTCTAGCCGCGGATACACTGCATCTTCACAGCGATTTCAATTTCACTGAGTCTCGGGTGGAGACAGCGCCGCCATCGTTACGCCATTCGTGCAGGTCGGAACTTACCCGACAAGGAATTTCGCTACCTTAGGACCGTTATAGTTACGGCCGCCGTTTACCGGGGCTTCGATCAAGAGCTTCGCGTTAGCTAACCCCATCAATTAACCTTCCGGCACCGGGCAGGCGTCACACCCTATACGTCCACTTTCGTGTTTGCAGAGTGCTGTGTTTTTAATAAACAGTCGCAGCGGCCTGGTATCTTCGACCGGCATGAGCTTACGGAGCAAGTCCTTCACCCTCACCGGCGCACCTTCTCCCGAAGTTACGGTGCCATTTTGCCTAGTTCCTTCACCCGAGTTCTCTCAAGCGCCTTGGTATTCTCTACCCAACCACCTGTGTCGGTTTGGGGTACGGTTCCTGGTTACCTGAAGCTTAGAAGCTTTTCTTGGAAGCATGGCATCAACCACTTCGTCATCTAAAAGATGACTCGTCATCAGCTCTCGGCCTTAAGATCCCGGATTTACCTAAGATCTCAGCCTACCACCTTAAACTTGGACAACCAACGCCAAGCTGGCCTAGCCTTCTCCGTCCCTCCATCGCAATAACCAGAAGTACAGGAATATTAACCTGTTTTCCATCGACTACGCTTTTCAGCCTCGCCTTAGGGACCGACTAACCCTGCGTCGATTAACGTTGCGCAGGAAACCTTGGTCTTTCGGCGTGGGTGTTTTTCACACCCATTGTCGTTACTCATGTCAGCATTCGCACTTCTGATACCTCCAGCAAGCTTCTCAACTCACCTTCACAGGCTTACAGAACGCTCCTCTACCGCATCACTTACGTGATACCCGTAGCTTCGGTGTATGGTTTGAGCCCCGTTACATCTTCCGCGCAGGCCGACTCGACTAGTGAGCTATTACGCTTTCTTTAAAGGGTGGCTGCTTCTAAGCCAACCTCCTAGCTGTCTAAGCCTTCCCACATCGTTTCCCACTTAACCATAACTTTGGGACCTTAGCTGACGGTCTGGGTTGTTTCCCTTTTCACGACGGACGTTAGCACCCGCCGTGTGTCTCCCATGCTCGGCACTTGTAGGTATTCGGAGTTTGCATCGGTTTGGTAAGTCGGGATGACCCCCTAGCCGAAACAGTGCTCTACCCCCTACAGTGATACATGAGGCGCTACCTAAATAGCTTTCGAGGAGAACCAGCTATCTCCGAGCTTGATTAGCCTTTCACTCCGATCCACAGGTCATCCGCTAACTTTTCAACGGTAGTCGGTTCGGTCCTCCAGTTAGTGTTACCCAACCTTCAACCTGCCCATGGATAGATCGCCCGGTTTCGGGTCTATTCCCAGCGACTAGACGCCCTATTAAGACTCGCTTTCGCTACGCCTCCCCTATTCGGTTAAGCTCGCCACTGAAAATAAGTCGCTGACCCATTATACAAAAGGTACGCAGTCACCCAACAAAGTGGGCTCCCACTGCTTGTACGCATACGGTTTCAGGATCTATTTCACTCCCCTCTCCGGGGTTCTTTTCGCCTTTCCCTCACGGTACTAGTTCACTATCGGTCAGTCAGTAGTATTTAGCCTTGGAGGATGGTCCCCCCATATTCAGACAAAGTTTCTCGTGCTCCGTCCTACTCGATTTCATGACTAAGAGATTTTCGCGTACAGGGCTATCACCCACTATGGCCGCACTTTCCAGAGCGTTCCGCTAATCTCAAAGCCACTTAAGGGCTAGTCCCCGTTCGCTCGCCACTACTAAGGGAATCTCGGTTGATTTCTTTTCCTCAGGGTACTTAGATGTTTCAGTTCCCCTGGTTCGCCTCTTGCACCTATGTATTCAGTACAAGATAACCATCTTATGATGGCTGGGTTCCCCCATTCAGACATCTCCGGATCAAAGTCTGTTTGCCGACTCCCCGAAGCTTTTCGCAGGCTACCACGTCTTTCATCGCCTCTGACTGCCAAGGCATCCACCGTATGCGCTTCTTCACTTGACCATATAACCCCAAGCAATCTGGTTATACTGTGAAGACGACATTCGCCGAAAATTCGAATTTCTCAATTAAGAGAACTCACAAATTTTACCTTAGCCTGATCCGTTACCAGTGAAAGTAACGTTCAGTCTATCTTTCTATCACATACCCAAATTTTTAAAGAACGAACTAGTCAAAGACTAGAAATCAACATTCACCATCGCAGTGATGGAATGCTCATTTCTAAGCTTTATACAACAGAAGCAGTAGTGGTGGAGCCAAACGGGATCGAACCGTTGACCTCCTGCGTGCAAGGCAGGCGCTCTCCCAGCTGAGCTATGGCCCCGTATTTCTACAGGCGTTTCCCACACAAAATTGGTGGGTCTGGGCAGATTCGAACTGCCGACCTCACCCTTATCAGGGGTGCGCTCTAACCAACTGAGCTACAGACCCAATTTCGGGCTGCTTCTTATCGTCTTCTTCAATGAATCAAGCAATTCGTGTGGGAACTTATGGAGCAGCTGATGTCGTCGATTAAGGAGGTGATCCAGCCGCAGGTTCCCCTACGGCTACCTTGTTACGACTTCACCCCAGTCATGAATCACACCGTGGTAACCGTCCCCCCGAAGGTTAGACTAGCTACTTCTGGTGCAACCCACTCCCATGGTGTGACGGGCGGTGTGTACAAGGCCCGGGAACGTATTCACCGCGACATTCTGATTCGCGATTACTAGCGATTCCGACTTCACGCAGTCGAGTTGTAGACTGCGATCCGGACTACGATCGGTTTTATGGGATTAGCTCCACCTCGCGGCTTGGCAACCCTTTGTACCGACCATTGTAGCACGTGTGTAGCCCAGGCCGTAAGGGCCATGATGACTTGACGTCATCCCCACCTTCCTCCGGTTTGTCACCGGCAGTCTCCTTAGAGTGCCCACCATAACGTGCTGGTAACTAAGGACAAGGGTTGCGCTCGTTACGGGACTTAACCCAACATCTCACGACACGAGCTGACGACAGCCATGCAGCACCTGTCTCAATGTTCCCGAAGGCACCAATCTATCTCTAGAAAGTTCATTGGATGTCAAGGCCTGGTAAGGTTCTTCGCGTTGCTTCGAATTAAACCACATGCTCCACCGCTTGTGCGGGCCCCCGTCAATTCATTTGAGTTTTAACCTTGCGGCCGTACTCCCCAGGCGGTCAACTTAATGCGTTAGCTGCGCCACTAAGAGCTCAAGGCTCCCAACGGCTAGTTGACATCGTTTACGGCGTGGACTACCAGGGTATCTAATCCTGTTTGCTCCCCACGCTTTCGCACCTCAGTGTCAGTATCAGTCCAGGTGGTCGCCTTCGCCACTGGTGTTCCTTCCTATATCTACGCATTTCACCGCTACACAGGAAATTCCACCACCCTCTACCATACTCTAGTCAGTCAGTTTTGAATGCAGTTCCCAGGTTGAGCCCGGGGATTTCACATCCAACTTAACAAACCACCTACGCGCGCTTTACGCCCAGTAATTCCGATTAACGCTTGCACCCTCTGTATTACCGCGGCTGCTGGCACAGAGTTAGCCGGTGCTTATTCTGTCGGTAACGTCAAAACCATCACGTATTAGGTAATGGCCCTTCCTCCCAACTTAAAGTGCTTTACAATCCGAAGACCTTCTTCACACACGCGGCATGGCTGGATCAGGCTTTCGCCCATTGTCCAATATTCCCCACTGCTGCCTCCCGTAGGAGTCTGGACCGTGTCTCAGTTCCAGTGTGACTGATCATCCTCTCAGACCAGTTACGGATCGTCGCCTTGGTGAGCCATTACCCCACCAACTAGCTAATCCGACCTAGGCTCATCTGATAGCGCAAGGCCCGAAGGTCCCCTGCTTTCTCCCGTAGGACGTATGCGGTATTAGCGTCCGTTTCCGAACGTTATCCCCCACTACCAGGCAGATTCCTAGGCATTACTCACCCGTCCGCCGCTCTCAAGAGAAGCAAGCTTCTCTCTACCGCTCGACTTGCATGTGTTAGGCCTGCCGCCAGCGTTCAATCTGAGCCATGATCAAACTCTTCAGTTCAAACATCTTTGGGTTTTTAAGAAACCCTAAACTTGGCTCAGCAATCGTTGGTTACATCTTTGATTTCTCGCGGAGCAACTTGCGATGCTGATAATCTTGTTGACTATCAGTCTGACTCCACAAGCACCCACACGAATTGCTTGATTCAGTTGTTAAAGAGCGGTTGGTTAAGATCTTTCGTCTCAACCGAGGCGCGCATTCTACAGCAGCCTCATTTGCTGTCAAGTGATTATTTTCAGAAGTTTTCGAAGATTTCTTCAACAACTTCAACCACTTGCGCTTCCGATCTCTCGTTAGCGGGAGGCGAATTCTACAGCGTTACACGCTGCTGTCAACACCTCTTTTTCTCCGCTTTCGACCGAGAAGATCGAAACGTTAATAGAGCCAAACAACCTTGCCCCATCAACTCCTTCTGAGCTTCGATGAACTGAAGCGATCCGCTATCGAATTCTGCGTAACTCTTTGTTTACCAAGGAGTTTTCCGTTTCGACTGCGCCGGAAGTGGGGCGAATTATAGACTTCTGGAATCTGCCGTCAAGCGTTAATTTGATTTTTCTATCAACTGTCTGAAAAAGTACCTTACGTTATCTAAAAGCAGGCCCACACACTCTAAACTGAGCAATATATTGCTCAGCCATGTTCATTTGAGCATCATATAGGGCCTGCCTCCCGAACATGACCCGGACCCATTACTAATGACCTCCTCTTCTCGCAGCCTGGTATCGACATTCTTTCCCGTCGGCCTGCTGTTGATCGCCATGGCGTCCATTCAAACCGGCGCCTCATTGGCCAAAAGTATGTTTCCTATCGTCGGTGCGCAAGGAACAACGACCGTACGTTTGATTTTCGCCAGCGTGATCATGCTGCTTCTACTGCGCCCATGGCGCGCAAGGCTGACAGCCAAATCGCTGCGTACTGTAATCATCTACGGGATGGCCCTGGGCGGAATGAACTTCCTCTTTTATATGTCACTGCGCAGCGTCCCACTGGGTGTCGCCGTAGCGCTTGAATTCACCGGCCCGCTTGCCGTCGCCATCTATACCTCGCGCCGAGCGGTCGATTTCCTGTGGATAGCCCTCGCGATCGTCGGCCTGCTGCTCTTGATTCCTTTGGGTGAAGCCAGCCACGGAATTGATTTGCTCGGCGCCGGCTATGCCCTGGGCGCGGGGATCTGCTGGGCACTCTATATCCTGTTCGGGCAGAAGGCGGGGAACGATAATGGCGTCCAAACCGCTGCTCTGGGGGTGTTGATCGCCGCACTGTTCGTGGCACCTATCGGCATTGTCCACGCAGGCACCGCCCTTCTGACGCCAGCGCTGATCCCGATTGGCATTGGAGTGGCCATTCTCTCCACCGCCCTGCCCTACACACTTGAGATGATTGCGCTCACGCGTCTGCCCGCCCGCACCTTCGGCACGCTCATGAGTATCGAGCCGGCTTTCGGCGCGCTGTCCGGGCTGTTTTTCCTTCAGGAGCACTTATCCATAGCGCAGTGGATGGCCATCACCTGCATCATTCTGGCATCCATCGGAGCCACATTGACCATGCGTAAGGAGTCCAAACCGCTGGTCCCGGCGGATTAAGTCATCAACGCATGTAGATCTGGTATTTGCAGCGCATTTAGGCCATGTTTAGCCAGCAAACCAATCGCATTCATGGAGTTTTTCGACAAGGACAGCACGAACGCTACGCTCGAGAGCGAATAGAGCCGACTTCAAACATTGCGAAGCGGCTATTTAAGGATGGGAATGAAACGAATTTTGATACTGTTGATGGTCGTAGCGATTGCTGGCTGTGCGGCGACCACAAAAACAGAAGTGAAAAGAGGCAAAAAAGGACTGCACATCAACTGCTCCGGCCTGTCCTCCTCCTGGGATCAGTGCTACACCAGCGCAACCCATTCCTGCGGCACCAAGGGCTACCGGGTCATCGCGAAGTCCGGTGACAATTCCGAAGAGCCAGGTGACTACCCTTTCGGCCTGAACCCTGCCGGCTATACCAGTCGCAGCATGATCGTGATTTGCAAGTAGTCGGGCTCAAAGCGTGCGTCGACTGCCTGGCCGACGCCCACTTGAAATGGCAATCATCAAATCGGCGTCGTACGCACCTGCAACCATTCAAGCCCCGCACCGCTGAGCAAAGGGCTCAAGCGCTCACGCACCTGTTCATGGTAAGCGTTGAGCCACGCGCGCTCATCCGCCGTCAACATGGAAGACTCCAGGCAACGGGTGTCGATTGGGCATAAGGTCAAGGTTTCGAACTTGAGGAACTCACCAAACTCAGTCCTGCCCGCCTCGCGATTCAACGCCAGGTTTTCGATTCGCACACCCCAACGTCCAGGGCGGTAGGTGCCGGGTTCGATAGACGTGATCATTCCGGGTTGCATCGCAGTCTGCGGCGCAGGCGCGGCCTGATAGGCAATCACCTGCGGGCCTTCGTGCACGTTGAGGAAATAACCTACGCCGTGGCCCGTGCCATGTCCGTAATCCACGCCATCGGCCCAGATCGGCGCACGAGCGATCGCGTCCAGCAACGGCGACAAGATACCCTTGGGGAAATGCGCACGGGACAACGCAATCACCCCCTTGAGCACACGAGTGCAGTCACGCTTTTGCTCATCGCTCGGCGTACCGACAGGCACCATCCGTGTAATGTCCGTAGTGCCGCCCAGATACTGGCCACCCGAATCGATCAGCAACAGGCCATCACCTTCGATAACCGCGTGCTCTTCTTCGGTGGCGTGGTAATGGGGCATAGCGCCATTGGCATTGAATGCCGCAATGGTGTTGAAACTCAGCGATACATAATCGGGACGACGCGCACGCGCAGCCGTCAGGCGCTCATCGATCGTCAGCTCGGTAATGCGCTCATGTCCCAGCGCACTGTCCAGCCAGGCGAAGAATTCGCACAACGCAGCGCCATCCTGCTCCATGGCCCGGCGGATATGCTCTGCATCGGCCAGGCTCTTGCGCGATTTAGCCAGTGTGGTCGGGTTAAGCCCTTCGATCAGATTGACGCCGGCATCCAGGTTTTCCAGCAGACCGGCTGTCACGCGAGCCGGGTCAACCTGCACACTGGCGCCCGGCGGAACGCCACGTAGCGCGTTCGCTACCTCGTTGTAGTCACGTAGCGTCACGCCGTCCTGCTCAAGCGCAGCGCGCAACTCGGCGTCGACTTTACCCAATGCCACGAACAACGTGGCCTTTTGCTGATTGATCAATGCAAAAGACACAAACACCGGGTTGAACGACACGTCACCGCCACGCAGGTTGAACAACCAGGCGATGTCATCCAGCGTGGCGATGAAATGCCAATCGGCGCCGTTCTCTTTCAAACTGGCGCGCAGCGCAGCGAGCTTCTCGCCTCTGCTGACAGTCGCCTGTGGCGGAAGGTGCTGATAGATCGGCTGCTCGGGCAGGCTCGGGCGATCTTTCCAGACCTCATTGAGCAGGTCGATGTCGGTGCGCAGGCGCGCGCCACGCTCTGCCAGCCTGGCACTCAGGGTTCGCGCCGACGCGACCGCCATCACCGCGCCGTCCACCGCAACCACGCCGCCTTCAGGTGTCTGTTCGGCAAGCCAGTCCAAGGGGCCGGGCTGGCCCGGCTGCAACTTCACAAGCTCGATACCACTGCCCTTCAGTTCCTTGGTTGCCTGCTCCCAGTAACGGCTGTCGGCCCAAACACCGGCGAAGTCGGCGGTAACAACCAGCGTGCCCACCGAGCCATGGAATCCGGACAGCCATTGTCGCCCTTGCCAGTAACCCGGCAGGTACTCCGACAAATGCGGATCGGCCGACGGCACCAGCAGGGCATGAATGCCTTCGCGGCTCATCAGCTCACGGGTATGCGCCAGGCGCTGCGGAACCGTTCCATGGATCAAAGGCTGCGTGCTCATTGTGTCTCCTGCTAACCACGAATAATTGTTATGTGTTGCGACTGAAAACTCAGACCGCCCAGAACGCCGGTGCAGTGGCGAGTGCCGCCTTGATCAACTGAACCGCCTGGTCGATGTCCTGCTCGGTGGTAAACCGCCCCAGGCTCAAGCGAATGGTACGACCGGCGCTACGGGCGTCATGGCCCAATGCCAGAAGTACATGGGACGGCGCATTGTTGGCCGAGTTGCAGGCCGACGTCGCAGAGAACGCGATGCCCGCACTCAACGCAGCCGAGTTGAATTCACCTTCGCCAAACGTAAGGCTCAGGGTGTGGGGGATACGTTCGGTGGGGCTGCCGTTGAGGCGCACGCCGGCTACGCCGTCCAACTGCTGGAGCAAACGCTGACGCAACGTCATCACCTTGGCGTTCTCCTCGACAAATGACTCGGACGCCAAGGCAAACGCCGCTCCCATGCCGGCAATCTGATGGGTCGCCAGAGTGCCGGAGCGCAAGCCGCCCTCATGCCCACCGCCGTGAATCTGTGCCGATACCTTCTGCTGCGCACGCGCCCCTACGTACAGCGCGCCGATGCCCTTGGGGCCATACAGCTTGTGCGCGGAAAACGACATCAGGTCCACCGGCCACTGCGCCAGGTCAATCGCGACCTTACCCGCCCCCTGCGCCGCATCCACATGCAGCAAGGCCCCTTGTTCACGCACGCGCGCGCCGATGGCGGGGATGTCGTTAAGGGTGCCCAGTTCGTTATTCACCAGCATCAGCGACACCAGGAACGTGTCATCGCGCAATGCCTCGCTGACCGCCTCGACGCTGATCAAACCATCGGCGTCCGGCACCAGGTAGGTCACGGCCACGCCGGCCTCCTGCAGCTGCCGCGCGGTATCCAGGGTGGCCTTGTGTTCGATCTGGCTGGTGATGATGTGCCCACCCGCGATGCCACGCGCCTGGGCCACGCCCTTGATCGCGAGGTTGTTGGATTCAGTCGCCCCGGAAGTCCAGACGATCTGCTCAGGCTGCGCTCCCACCAACTCGGCGACCTGACGTCGCGCCTGCTCGACCGTGTGCCTGGCCGCCTGGCCGAAGGCATGGGAGCTGGACGCCGGGTTACCGAAATTGGCATTGAAGCCCAGGCATTCGACCATCACCTGGATGACCCGCTCATCCACCGGTGTGGTGGCGGCGTAGTCGAAATACAACGGACGTTTAGTCATGACGTTCAAACACTCGCAGAGCAGGTTCCCGAGAGCAGTGTCTCAGGGGCATTGACCGGAACAAGAGGTCATCAGGTTTACCCGATCGGATGCCATTAAAGAAGGACCACTTTATTTAATTGTGCGTAGGAACGCTCCTGAAATTCAGCTTAACAGGCTGAAGCGGCCCCAAGGAAAACAAAAAGCCCGAGGATTCTTGAAGGAAACCTCGGGCTTTTTTGCCGCCGAACGGGGGTCAACTGGGGCGCCCGTGCAACGTGATGCTGCGCTCGGCATTCATTTCGCCCTGCCTATCAAAGCCGAAGGGTTTGGCCGGCTGGCCGGTCAACGCTGCGCGCTGGCGTTGATACTCGTCAAAAGACAGTCCACGACGACTCAACGATTCCAGCGCCAGTTGCTTGGTTTCTTCCGCTGAGTAAGGACGCAACTCAGGGGCAGGATGGTTCGCACAACCGGCGAGTACAGAGACGACAAGTAATAAGGAAACAGCAAGAAAACGGTGCATGGCGGCGGTCCTGAGAGAGAGGTTCAAGTCAATGAACACAGGCTACTCCCGCCCCTGCAGAGTGAAAAATCATCGTCCGTGATAGTTGCTATCAACCTTTCCGGCACCTTCGATAGCCATCACGAATATTCCTTATTGATCTATAAATATAAAAATACAGTCATTGACGGAATAACAATGACCTTCTATAAATGCGCTCAACACGCCGAAACTGTTTGCTGCACAACTGTTGTCCAGGCAACAGCTCTTCAACAAAACAGCAGGCAGGCAACAGCCGCTTCGCAACGCTAAGCCCGCAAGCCCCGCCAGCCGAGGCCTGCGGCTATTGGTACAGCTCTTGCTCAACCCGGTGCACACCCTGTTACGAACCCTGTTGAAAAAGGAACTGTGCATGACCCGCCCTCTAAACGTTGTCGCCCTCTCCGGGGGAGCCTGGCGCCCGTCTCGAACACGTGTACTGGCCCAAGCGCTGCTGAATGAACTGGCCACGCGATTGCCAATCCAGTCCACGCTGATCGAACTGGGCGACATCGCCCGGCCATTAGGCGCGGCCCTGTCGCGCGACGAGTTACCCGCCGAGATCGAAGCTCAACTGCTGAGTATCGAACAGGCCGATCTGCTGATCGTTGCCGCGCCGGTGTATCGCGGCTCTTACCCAGGCCTGCTCAAGCACCTGTTCGACCTGATAGGTCTCAACGCGCTGGTCAACACGCCGGTTCTGCTGGCGGCCACCGGCGGCAGCGAACGGCACGCGCTTGTGCTGGATCATCAGCTGCGTCCGCTGTTCAGCTTCTTCCAGGCACTGACCCTGCCCATCGGTGTGTACGCCACTGAAGCCGACTTTACTGACTACCAGATCACCAGCGAGCTACTGAAAGGCCGTATCCAACTGGCTGCCGAGCGCGCTGCGCCGCTGCTGGCCGTGCATGCGCCCTCACTGTTGAAAATTGCCTGAGGATAATGAGTCATGGATGTTTTCTGGTTCTTGCCCACCCACGGCGACGGTCATTACCTGGGCACCACTCAAGGTGCACGGCCGGTGACCCTCAATTACCTCAAGCAGGTCGCCCAGGCCGCTGACAGCCTGGGTTACCACGGCGTGCTGATTCCCACCGGTCGCTCGTGCGAAGATTCCTGGGTAATCGCCTCGGCGCTGGTGCCATTGACCGAGCGCCTGCGCTACCTGGTAGCGATTCGCCCAGGCATCATCTCGCCCACGGTATCTGCACGGATGGCGGCGACCTTGGATCGCCTGTCCAACGGGCGCTTGCTGATCAACGTGGTCACCGGTGGCGATCCGGATGAAAACCGCGGCGACGGCAGCTTTCTCGACCATGCCGAACGCTACGAAGTCTCTGACGAATTCCTCAGAATCTGGCGTCGCGTCCTTCAGGGCGAATCCGTGGACTTCAAAGGCAAGCACCTGCACGTACAGAACGCCAAGGCCCTTTACCCACCGGTGCAGAAGCCCTATCCGCCGCTGTACTTCGGCGGCTCCTCGGACGCGGCCCATGACTTGGCCGCCGAGCAGGTCGACGTGTACCTGACCTGGGGCGAACCACCTGCCGCCGTCGCGGAAAAACTCGCCGATGTGCGTGAACGCGCTGCTCGCCACGGGCGCACCGTGAAGTTCGGCATCCGCCTGCATGTAATCGTGCGCGAGACCGAAGAAGACGCCTGGAAAGCCGCCGACAAATTGATCGAGCACATCAGCGACGAGACCATCGCCGCCGCGCAAAAATCCTTTTCGCGCTTTGACTCCGAAGGCCAGCGACGCATGGCCGCCCTGCATGCCGGCCGCCGCGACAACCTGGAAATCGCTCCCAACCTGTGGGCCGGCGTCGGCCTGGTGCGCGGCGGCGCCGGAACTGCCCTGGTGGGCAACCCACAGCAAGTGGCCGAGCGCATCAAGGAGTACGCGGACCTGGGCATCGAGAGTTTCATCTTTTCCGGCTACCCCCATTTGGAAGAGGCGTATCGCTTTGCCGAACAGGTATTTCCATTGCTGCCCGAGCCCTACGCCAGCCTGGCGGGGCGTGGCATCACCAACCTCACCGGCCCGTTCGGCGAAATGATTGCCAACGATGTATTGCCCGCGAAGCACTGATCGACGCAGCGGTGGGAGCGGCGCCGGCCATTCCCACCTCGATAAAGAGGAATACCCGTGACAGCTAAACCTCACAGCGTCCCGCCATCACCGTTGCAGACCGCCAAACTGCTGGCCGCCGAATTCGCTCTCACTGCGGTTAAGCGCGACGAACACGGTGGCACGCCCAAAACCGAACGTGATGCCCTGCGCCAGAGCGGCCTGCTGGCACTCAGCATCCCTGCGCAATACGGTGGGCTGGGAGCAACGTGGAGCACCACAATGGCGGTCGTGCGCGAATTCGCCAAGGTCGACAGTTCCATCGCCCACGTCTTCGGCTTCCACCACCTGATGCTCGCCACCGTGCGCCTGTTTTCACGGCCGGACCAATGGCAGCCGTGGTTCGAACAGACCGCACGCAAGAACTGGTTCTGGGGCAACGCCCTCAACCCGCTGGACACCCGCACCGTGGTAAAGGATTTCGGCGGCTGGCGAGAGTTTTCCGGTAAGAAAAGTTTCTGCTCCGGAGCCAGCGATTCCCAAATGCTGATCGCCTCCGCAGTGGACGAGAACGCTGGCGGCAAATTGCTGATTGCCGCCATCCCCAGCGGCCGCAGCGGCATTACTTTGCACAATGATTGGAACAACATCGGCCAGCGCCAGACCGACAGCGGCAGCGCGAGCTTCGAACGGGTACGTGTGGAGGAATCGGAATTGCTGCTCGACCCGGGCCCACTGAGTACCCCTTTTGCCTGCCTGCGGCCGCTGATTGCGCAGTTGACCTTTACCCATATGTTTCTCGGCATTGCAGAAGGCGCCTTTGCAGAGGCACGCCACTACACCCTCACCGAGAGCCGCCCGTGGCACAAGTCCGGCGCCCAAGGCGTAGACCAGGACCCTTACGTGCTGCATCACTACGGCGAGTTCTGGGTGGCGCTCGAAAGCGTACGCCTGCTGGTCGAACGCGCCGCCGATTTACTGGATGAGGCCTGGGCCAAAGGACCGGCCTTGGGTGAAAAGCAACGGGGTCAATTAGCGATTGCCATTGCCACCGCCAAAGTCGCCGCCACTCGCCAAGGCCTGGATTTGTGCAGTCGTCTGTTCGAAGTCACCGGCGCGCGGTCCACCCACGCATCGCTGCGCCTGGACCGACACTGGCGCAACCTGCGCACGCAAACCCTGCACGACCCGGTGGACTACAAGCTCCACGAACTGGGGGACTGGGCGTTGAACCAGTCCCTGCCGACTCCAACGTTCTACTCCTGAGAGGTGCCTCATGCAGCTTCTGACACTACCGCCCTCACCGGCCCTGGCGACCTCCATCCGGGCCACCGCGCAGGTCTTTGAAGACCCCAAGTCCCAGGCCCTGCTCGACCATATCCAGCAAGTGGCGCCCAGCGAAGCCAGTGTGTTGATCATCGGCGAGACCGGCACCGGCAAAGAGCTGGTGGCCCGCCACATTCATAACCTCAGCGCGCGGCGTAATCGTCCGTTCGTGGCGGTGAACTGCGGGGCCTTCTCCGAATCCCTGGTGGAAGCGGAATTGTTCGGCCATGAGAAAGGCGCATTCACCGGCGCACTCAGCGCCAAGGCAGGCTGGTTTGAAGAAGCCGACGGCGGCACCCTGTTCCTGGACGAAATCGGTGATCTGCCCATGGCGATCCAGGTCAAATTGCTAAGGGTGCTGCAGGAGCGTGAAGTGGTGCGCCTGGGCTCTCGCAAAAGTATTGCGATTGATGTGCGCGTGCTGGCGGCGACCAATGTGCAATTGGAAAAGGCCATCAACGCCGGGCATTTTCGCGAAGATCTCTACTATCGCCTCGACGTGGTCAGCCTCGAACTCAGCCCGCTGCGCGAACGCCCAGGCGATATCCTCCCGCTGGTTCGCCACTTTATCGAAGCCTACAGCCAACGCCTGGGCTACGGCCCGATCGCCATCAGCCGTGAAGCGGAACTCAAGCTCAAAAGCTACAGCTGGCCGGGCAATATTCGCGAGCTGGAAAACGTGATCCACCACACCCTGCTGATCTGCCGCGACGGCGTGATCGAGCGCGATGACCTGCGCCTCTCAAACCTGCGTATCGAGCGCCAGGACGACCCGGGGCACGTTGCCGATAACAGTGCCGAAGCCCTGCTGGAGCGAGCCTTCCAGAAGCTGTTCGAAGAACAGGCCGGCGCCCTGCATGAAAAAGTCGAAGACACCCTGCTGCGCGCCGCGTACCGGTTCAGTCATTACAACCAGGTGCACACCGCCAATCTGTTGGGGCTGAGCCGTAATGTGACACGCACCCGCCTGATCAAGATCGGCGAACTGGCGGTTAACAAACGCCGGCCTGGGGAAACCCTTCAAGGCGAGCGAATGCTGCATCTATCCATTTAGTCGACAGCGCCACGCGCAGTGACTGGCTCGACACCCAATCCCCCTCGTCGGAAGCGCCATAGCCTTGATTGACGTCGCCTATAGTGAAAAAACCGGTCATTCCGGTTTTATCCACTCGCCAATCAAGGAGAACGCTATGAGCGTCAACCCAATACCCGAGGGCTACCAGAGCATCACGCCCTATCTGGGCATCGACAAGGCCGCCGAAGCCATCGAGTTCTACAAGAAAGCGTTCAACGCCACACAGATCATGCGCCTGGATATGCCCGACGGCCGGGTCGGCCATGCGGAACTGCGCATGGGTGGTTCAGCGATCATGCTGGGCTCGCCCTGCGATGAAGCGGCCCTGCGCAATCCAGGCGAACACGCCAGTGTCGGCCTGCATCTCTATGTCCAAAACGTGGACGAGCAATTCAAGCAAGCCGTTACCGCCGGCGCGAAGGTCGTGTCCGAGCCGCAGGACCAGTTCTATGGCGATCGCAGCGCAACCGTGAAAGATCCGTATGGCCACCTCTGGTTCCTGGCGACCCGCAAGGAAGACCTGACTCCTGAACAAATCCACCAGCGCGCCGAAGAGCTGTTCAGGCAGGGATGAAGGTCGGCTATCGGTTTTATACCCGCGCAGTTCATCGGGGGGTCGACTCGACCTGCCGTGCTGCGCGGGCGCCTATCCACACAGTCATGATCAGCAGCGCGCTCAGCGGCAGCCCATGGAACAGAATAATCACTTGGGCGGGTGTCCACGTCAGGTAGAACGGCCCCACCACCAGCATCCCCACGCCGAAACCGGCCATTTGAATCAGCGTCAATAAACTGAAGAGCGGCAGGCGCAGCCGATCGGGTTCACTTTGTGCACGGGACACCAGGGCCACCTCCGATATCCCGTCCCCGAGCCCGGCCCACACCACCAGCAGCAGCGCCAGCCACAACTGGGTCTGCTGAAACGTCAGGATAAAGCCGCTGGACATCAGCGCCACACCCAGCATGAACAGGCGCTCCATGGCGTGCAGACCGCGACCTTTCAACACCGCGCTGGCCAGCCGTGCGCCGACGAACTTACCGCAGGCCCAGACCGCCAGCAGATAACCCATGACGGTTTTCGCAGTATCCGGCGAAATGTATTGAGACAGTACCGGCCAGCCCACGTTATGCGCGGCGCTGCCCAGGGTGTCGAGCATGCTGATCAGCAACATGGCCGCCAGCACAGGCGCGCCTCGCAGCCCTTTGGTCAATGCGTGCCACTCGGCAGCGAAGCTGCGATGCTCGGCCATGGCAACCGAATACAAGGCGCGTAATGGCAGGATCAGGCACGCGGCCACCCCGTAGGTGCCGATGTTGACCGCGAACACCGCTTCGAAACCGCCGGTGGCGATCAGCAACCCTGAAAGCAAACTGCCGAAGACCGCCCCCGTGGCGGCCGCAGACGTGATCCACGCGTTGGTGTCCACCCGCTGCTCAAGCGCCACCCACGTGGGCAGTTGACTGTTGAGGCCGATGGCAAACAGCGAATTGCACAAGCCGATGCCAAACGCGATGAAGGGCAGGACGCTCAACTGATGCGCGGGTATCAGCACCAGCAGCGGCACCAACAGCAGTGCCCGCGCCAGGTCCAGCCCGGCCAGCGTGCCGCGCCCGGCAAAGCGCCGAAAAAACGGGATACCGAACAGACTGGCGACAATCCCGCCGGTCACCCGGCACGCCAGAAAAACACTGACAAACACCACGCTTTGGCTAAGCCAATAAACATAGGTGGATAACGCCACCATGTTGAGAAACGCACCGAAGTCCGAAACGCCGCGGGCAAAGACAATCAGCCGCGCGTTTCGGGTCGACAGGCCCTGCTGAACATCCTGGCTCATGAAGACGCGGCCTCATCATCAACGCTCTGGCGACGCAGGCTGACCAATAACACATCGCGCCAGGCTGGCGCGGATTGCGTCTGCGGTCGAACCTCAGCAGCGCGGTGGTAGAGACCACGGTCATTGATCACGATAGTTTCCAGGAAATGCGCCATTGGCAGGCTGAACACCCGGCTCTGTTCTGTCTCATGGGTAAAAATCTCCGAGACCACAGGCACCGTGTTGCATTCGCCGATGAAGTGCATGAACACCCAGTCCAGGCCGTCCTGATGAATGCCTGACGTCGTGGGGCTGCTTGAGTACGCCTCCGCCCTGATCCGGAACTGGTGGATATCGATGGTGTACGCCTGCTCATCCAGGCACGGGCCAATGATCGCAAGGTCGGTGGCCAACACTTTACGCATCAGCGGATGCTCGATAAAGCCATCCTCGCAATAGCTCAAATGGTTCACGCCCTGGCGGTAGTTGACGGCGTAAGTGACGGTGGACGTGTACGCGGCGTTCCGGTCGATCTGCAATTGACGCCCAGGCGATAAACGATAGCGCAGGATGCGACGTTCGCGATGCGTGTATTCCTTGAACGCCTCGTCCCGGACCAGGTTTGCCCAGTAAGCACAAAAGCTCTGCACTTCGCCTGGCCCAGCCGCAACCAACGCGGCAAAGTCGCGGTAATGACAATACCGCTGCTCAAGCAAGCGCGCTGAAATCTGCTGGGTATTCACGCTTCTATCCTTCAGCAGGGCGATCAATGATCACGCGCAGGTTGTGCACGAGGGCTTCGTGCAGGGCATAGGCATGGGCGGCATCGTCGACCTGGGCCCAGCACTTGAGCAGATAGTGCTCTTCGATATCCGCGTCAATGGTATTGCCGGGGTCCTGCTGCGCGTACTCCAGCACCGAGGGGTGTCGATCCAGATACGCCGAACCTTCGATGCCCCTGAATTGGCCGCTGTGCTGCGGATAAATCGCCAGCATTGCGTAGTGTTGCCGGGCCTCGAGGACCTCGCGCGCGCCTGCCTCCAGTTTTGCGTCAAGCGTTTGGTCGCCCAGCAGCAACGAAAGATACAGTTCAAAGGGGTTGATCGCAGCCAGGTCACGGAACGCCGCGCTCACATACAGGCCTCCCACGCGGGGGTTGATCTCTATCACCACCGGGCCCTCGGCGGTCATTCGGAATTCGAAATGCACCACGGCGTTGGTCAGGCCGACCACCTTCAGGCAATCCACCGCATAAGCACGGATCTGCTCGCATTGGGCTTGGGTGAACGACGTCGGCGGCGAAATCAACAGGTTCTCAAGCACAGTGCCACTGCGCTCGGTGAGCAGCAGTTTCTCGTTGATCAGCACCGCGTGGGCGCGCTCGCCGAGCATCACACATTCCACACTGCCTTCGATGCCGGGTATATAGCCTTCTAAAAGAACACTGCGACCCGGATGATACTCATGCCTCTGACCGTCCTCTTCCGGCAACGCGTGGGCACAACCATAGAAATCCGCGTAGGCAGCCGCGCCGTGTTGCTCGACGAAATGCCGGTAATGGTCCTGCAGCTCAGTCCAATTCGAACATTTCCTGATAAACGCCGACGCACCGCCGAAGGGCGGTTTGGCAATGAGCGGATACCCGACCCGCTCGGCACCTTCGCGAAGTTCTCGCTCGTCCTGGCACAGGGCGAACGGCACGGAGCGAAGCCCTTGCTTTTTCAGCATTCGGCGCATCAGGAACTTGTTATTACACGCGCTGATGGCATCCGGCTGGCTATGCACCAGCCCGAGCCGCCGACACGCCTGCGCGACGATACGACCTACTTCGCCTTGGGCGGACGGATGACCGGCCTGGCAGAAAATCGCCAGAATGCGATAACGCCCATCCAGTTCGCCGACCAGTTCCAGAATGCTCAGCTCGCTCAGTGCGTCCAGCAGGAACACTTCGTCGCTGTCATCCAGCAGCCGCTGCAGGTGTCTGCGCCCCGCCACGCCGGCGGTCAGACACCGCAGCCCTCGGGCGCGAGCAACGGCGAAGTGCGGCTCACGGTAGTGATAGCGAACAGAAGCGCTGTCATCGACATCAATAAATAAAATAGCGTCTTGGTTCATGATGGGTGCGACCTTGTTCCGTAAGTTAATCAGGCATCCTGCCAACGGCACCAATGGCCCTCCCAGTTGCGAAAACAGTAATAACGCTGCCCGCCAACCACGTCGAAGTATGGCAGGTCTTCAGGTTTTTCCAGGTCCAACAAAGGCACCGTGAACTTGCCTTGAGCGTGCGGCAGCACATATTCGGGCAGGGCAATATTGGATACGCGGCGCTTGAGTCGATTCATAATATCGATAGCGTGAGGGATTGAAGCTTTATATTGCGAAGCCCCCGGCGAAAACGGCATGAAATGATATAGGTAATAAGGTTTCACACCCAGGCGATAAAGATCGATAAACAGTTTATGCAGCGTCGCCTCGTCATCATTTACACCGCGTAATAGCGGCATATTGGAAAAGACAATCGGCACTGCACTTTGAATACGCTTGACCGCGGCGGCAAATTCAGTACTGAGTTCCAAGGGATGGCAAACATGCACGCCGAATGCATTGACGTTGTACTTTTCCAGCATCGCCACCAAGGCATCAGTGACCCGGAACGGATTAAAACTCAAGGCGCGCGAGTGTATGCGTATCAGCAGTTCGTCGCTGATGCCACGCAGCGCCGCCAAATTCTCTTCAAGCTTTCGATCAGCCAGCATCAGGGGGTCGCCACCGCTGAGGATCACTTCTTCAATCGCCGGGTTCGCGCGGATATAGGCCAGGGATTCCTTGAAGGAGTCCGTGCTGGCGTTGGCTTTGGCGGTATCCACCTGCAGCGTGCGCAGCGCTTCGAAGCAAAACTGGCAATAGGCATTGCAGGTGTTCGTCATGCGCAGGATGACGCGATTATCGTACTTGTGCTGGCAAATAGGCGTCTTCATCTCGTGACTCAACTCCCAGTTCTCGGAAGTACCGTCATAATCGCCGCTGACCTGCTCACTCCAATACGGCACGACTTGCCGCCACAAGGGATGGTCCATGACCTCGCCGCCGGTCAGTGAACGATTGATCAGATCAACGTAATAAGGCGTGATCTGCATCTTGCGATCTTGCAAGTTATGCTCGATGTGCGCAGAGGTTTCTTCACTCCAGCCACCGCACGCAACACGAAGCGAATATTCATCGCGAATGGCGTTCTTTTGCTGCCAGCGCCAGTCTTGCCACTGCACCGAACTATTGATTGAGCGATCGAAAATAGACATCCGTGCTGTCTCTCTGTTTTAACTTGAGTGCGCGCCGTTCTTGAATAGTAATTCGTTGACTCATGACAATACCGGCGCCAGGCAACGGCGACATGAGATCAACTTATTAACGTGTTTATCAATAACAAAGAAGTGATGCGCGCGGGCTGCTTTCCAGCAGATAGGTTGGGGACTTAACCATCTCATTACATCCTTTTAATAAGCGTTTGACTTCCAAGTCCGCCTACACTTAAGACGATGGTTTGGCCGATGTCAAAAAAATACCCATCTTTTTTTCAGGGATTAACCCCTGGCGGCCGTAAGGCCTCCATCGCTCAGGCCAGCCTGCCGACCCCCAACGTACGGTTGATCCAAGGCAAAGCGCAGCCCTGAAACATTTTCTTTCATTTGCGCCTTAGGGATTTCTCATTCTCATCCGTCTTAATTTAGATACAGCCTGTCGCGTCAGCAAAAGCTACGACCGGCCTTTTCCGGGCGCCCATCGCCCTTCCGATCAAGACCCTCATTCACATGTCGAAGAAGTCACGCTCCAAACTCTGGTTTCTCGTACACAGCTGGCTGGCCTTGCCCATCTGGTTCTTCGTACTGATCGTCTGCGTCACCGGCACCCTGGCGGTGGTCAGCCAGGAAATCGTCTGGCTGGCCAACCCCGAGATCCGCGCGAGCAAACCGTCCGATGACGCTGAACCGCTGAGCTTCGACCAGGTAATTGCCGCCATCAAGCGCGACGATCCCCAAGTGATCGTGCGCTCCATCATCCGCCCCGATGAATCGCACTTCGCCTTGAGCGTCGGCCTCAGCTACCCCGACGGTCGCTCGGTAGAGGCCTATGCCAACCCTTATACCGGCGCAATCCAGGGCATCAGCCCGGCATTCGATTTCCAGCAATTTACCCGTGCGTTGCACGGTTGGTGGCTGGTGCCGTTTACCAATGGCTACAGCTGGGGCTGGTATCTGGTTTCATTCCTCGGCTTGCCGCTGCTGGCATCGCTGGTCACCGGCCTGGTGGTGTACAAGCGCTTCTGGAAAGGCTTCCTGCGCCCTACCCTGCGTATTCGCCATGGGGCGCGAATCTTCTGGGGCGACTTCCACAGGCTGAGCGGTATCTGGTCGATCTGGTTCATCGCGGTCATCTCCATCACCGGCACCTGGTTCCTGATTCAGGCATTCCTGGGGGACAACCAGATCTCCATCTCCAGCGAGCCCATCGTGCCGGTGATTGCCCGCGATAAAGTGCCGACCTCGGCCGCCGGCGTTCCGGCACCGATGATCCCCCTGGACGACGCCATCAAGATCGCCACCCAGCGCATTCCGGGGCTGGAGGCCAGCTTCGTGTTCCTGCCGCTCAACGCCTACAGCCACCTGCAGATCGGTGGCCGGGGCTGGTACCCGCTGATGTTCCAGACCGCGCAACTGAACCCCTATGACGGAGATATCGCGGTCTCGCACCTGCTCTCCGACCGCACGCCCCTGGAGTTCTTCACCGAATCCATGCGCCCGCTGCACACCGGTGACTTCGGTGGCCTATGGATCAAGTTGATCTGGGCGTTTTTCGGCCTCGTACTGAGCATGATGGTGCTGAGCGGCCTGCTGATCTGGACCAAACGCACCGCCCTGGCCACCGCCAATGCCCTCAAGCGCAGCCACAAAGTACAGCGTCAGGCTGCATCGATTCCCGTTATGCAGACTGAAACCCAGGAGGCCAATCCATGAGCAAGGTCGCTGCCGCACCGTCGCCGCTGCGGACGTTCTGGCTGAAATGGCGTTTTCACCTCAACCTCCTGCTGGTCCTGGTGCCTCTGGGCTTCATGCCCAGGTATTTCGCCGACGCCGCACTGTTTCGTGGAGACACCGGCATCGGCGAACGGGTGGCCGGCGACGTACAGGTCGGCCCCTGGAGCCTGACCCTCGCCGAATTCCGCAACGAGGGCCCGAGCCCCGATCCCGCCGGGCCGATGAAATTCTTCAACGCCGCCCTGTGCGCCGCCTGTGCCGACCAGGTCAAGGCCACTTACCTGCGCATCGGCAAACCCCGCAGCCTGCGCGCCGCCGGGGTGATCTTCTTTGGTACCCCCTATCGCATGGGTGCCGGCCTGCCGGTGCCTGCGCGCACGCCGCCCGACGCCGAACTGTGGATCACCATGGAAGGCTGGGACGGCACGATGCACCAGGGTTCCATCCCGCTCAGCCAGGCGTCGCCCGCCACCATTGCCTGGCTGAACAAGCAAGGAGTCAAACCATGACCTCGATCCTGCGCGCCTTTACCGCGCTGCTATGCGTGGGCTTCAGTGCCACCGCGCTGGCCCATAACCCGATGTGCGAATGCAAGGAAATACCCGGCGAGCAAATTCAGTGCAAAGGCGGCTTCTCCGATGGCAGCGGCGCTCCCGGCGTGACCCTGGACGTGATCGGCTACGACGAGACTGTCCTGATGCCCGGCAAGCTCGGCGCCGATTCGACCCTGACCTTCAAGAAGCCTTCGGCCGAGTTCTACGTGTTGTTCGATGCCGGCCCCGGCCATGTGGTGGAAATCGACCAAGCGGATATCCAGCCCCAATGAGTACGACACAGGTTGTACGCCCCGCCGGTGCCGGACACGAAACTCTGTATGTGCTGCTGTTGTGCCTGATCATCCTGGCGGTCGCCGGGACAGTGGTGGCACTGCACGGCGAACCCCAGCAGGTTGCGGTCCTGCCCAGCCATCAATTGGATGCGCGACGCGACCTGAGCGCCGCCGAGCAAGGCATCTACGCCGACCTGCGCGTGACCCTGGATGAAATCCACCTGCTGCAACAGGAGCAGAGCGCCCTGCCGACGCCCGAGCAACTGGCCGAGGAAGGCTTCGCGCCGTTCGCTCAGGATGCCAGCTCGGTCAGCCGCGGCGATCACCGCTGGCAGTTGCTGGCACCAGCCGCTTACCTGGGGTTGAGCCAAGTGCCAAGCGTGAGCGGCTCATTGCTGATGCGCGTGCAAGGCAGCGAGCCGGATATCTGGCTCAACCGCACCCAAGACCTTGGCGCCCCTTCCGACCTCACTGACCAGGCGCTGATCGCAGCCGGCTGGCAGCAGGTGGTCGCGCAATTCGATGCCGGCGTGACCCGCCAGCACCGTCACTGAACGAGAAGACCGATTGCCCATGCCTATTTCACCTCCCCTGTTGCGTTTGTTGCTGGTTGGACTGCTCAGCCTGGTACTCGCCCCCTTCGCCCACGCCGATGCGGCAAAGCGTCTGCGCATCGGCATCACGCTGCATCCTTACTACAGCTACGTAGCCAATATTGTCGGCGACAAGGCCGAAGTAGTGCCGCTGATTCCGGCCGGCTTCAACCCGCACGCCTACGAGCCCCGCGCCGAAGACATCAAGCGCATCGGCACCCTTGATGTGATCGTGCTCAATGGCGTCGGCCATGACGATTTCGCCGACCGCATGATCGCCACCAGCGAACGCCCGGACATCCCGGTGATCGAGGCCAACGCCAACGTGCCGCTGCTGGCCGCCACCGGCAATGCCGCGCGCGGTGCGGGCAAAGTGGTCAACCCGCATACGTTCTTGTCGATCAGCGCGTCGATTGCCCAGGTCAACAACATTGCCCGCGAGCTGGGCAAGCTCGACCCCGACAACGCCAGGACCTACACCCAGAACGCCCGCGCCTACGGCAAGCGCCTGCGCCAGATGCGCGCCGACGCCCTGGCCAAGCTCACCCGCGCGCCCAACCCCGACCTGCGCGTCGCCACCGTGCACGCGGCCTACGACTACCTGCTGCGTGAATTCGGCCTGGAGGTCACCGCAGTGGTCGAGCCGGCCCACGGCATCGAACCCAGCCCCAGCCAGTTGAAGAAAACCATCGATGAACTGCGCGCCCTGGATGTGAAGGTGATTTTTTCGGAGATGGATTTCCCGTCCACTTATGTCGATACCATCCAGCGCGAATCAGGGGTCAAGCTGTACCCGCTGTCGCATATTTCCTACGGCGAATACAGCGCTGAGAAGTACGAAGTGGAAATGACCGGCAACCTCAACACTGTCGTCCGGGCCATCCAGGAGTCGGGGGCATGACCGCCGCAGAACAGCTGAAAGTCGCCAGCATCGGGCCGACCCTGGACTTCGACAAGGTGTCGCTGACCCTGGGCCGCACCGCAATCCTGGTCGACGTGAGTTTCCAGGTACAGCCGGGCAGCATCCACGCCCTGGTCGGCCCCAACGGCGGCGGTAAAAGCTCGCTGATCAAGACCCTCCTGGGGCAGACCCCACATCAGGGGCGCTTGAGCCTGGCGTGGCCGGCTTCGCCCGGCGCCGTCGGCTATGTACCGCAGGCGCTGGAGTTCGACCGAGGCTTGCCGATGACCGTGGATGATTTCATGGCTGCGATGTGTCAGCGGCGTCCGGCGTTTCTGGGCCTGTCCCGGCACTACACGGCCGCCATCGGCGAAGCGCTGGAGCGGGTCGGCATGCAGGACAAGCGCAAGCGCCGCATGGGCGCGCTGTCCGGCGGCGAGCGCCAGCGCGTGCTGCTGGCCCAAGGCCTGATTCCGGCCCCGCACCTGCTGGTGCTGGACGAACCGATGTCGGCCCTTGATGAAGCCGGCATCCAGGTCTTCGAGCGCCTTCTCAATGACTGGCGCCTGGCCGGCATTACCGTACTGTGGATCGAACACGATCTGGAAGCGGTCGGCCGCCTGGCCGATCGAGTGACCGGCCTTAACCGCCGCGTACTGTTCGATGCCACGCCCAAGGAAGCACTGACTCCGGACCGCCTGCTGACCCTGTTTTCTACTCATCCTCGGAGCACGGCACCATGAGTTATGAAGCCTTTCGCCTGATGGTCCAGGGCTGGGCCTCTTCCGGGTACCTGCCGGAAGCCTTGGCCTACGGGTTTGTGGTCAATGCGCTGCTCGCGGGTCTGTTGATCGGTCCGGTACTGGGTGGGCTGGGTACGCTAGTGGTGGTCAAGCGCTTTGCGTTTTTTTCTGAAGCGGTCGGCCACGCCGCGCTGACCGGCGTAGCGGTGGGCATCCTGCTCGGCGAGCCCTATACCGGACCGTACGGCAGCCTGTTCGGCTACTGCCTGCTGTTCGGCATCCTGCTCAACTACCTGCGCAACCGCACCGGGCTGGCACCCGACACCTTGATCGGCGTGTTTCTCTCGGTGTCCCTGGCGCTGGGCGCGAGCCTGTTATTGATCCTGGCGGGCAAGATCAACGTGCACATTCTGGAAAACGTACTGTTCGGCTCGGTGCTGACGGTCAACGGCAACGACCTGCTGGTGCTGGCGATTGTCGGCACGCTGGTGATGGCCCTGGCGCTGCCGCTGTACAACCGCATCATGCTCGCCAGTTTCAACCCGCAGCTGGCGGCGGTGCGCGGCGTAGCGGTAAAGACCCTGGATTATCTGTTCGTGATCCTGGTGACATTGATCACAGTGGCCGCGGTCAAGGTCATCGGCGCGATCCTCGTGGGGGCGCTGCTGGTGATTCCGGCGGCGGCGGCGCGCCTGCTGAGCCAGTCGCTCAAAGGGTTCTTCTGGGTCTCGGTGGTGATCGCCACGGTCAGCACACTCTGCGGGATTCTGCTGCCGATTCTATTCGACCTGCCCATCCCCTCCGGTGCCGCGATCATCCTCGTCGCCGGTATCGCCTTCGCCTGCGCCGCCATTGCACGTGGCGTCGTCCCCAGTCTGAAAGGGAATCTTGGATAATGCGCTTCGCTCTACGCCCTCTGACCCTGGCCTTTGCCTGCCTGATCGCCGCACCGCTGATGGCGGTCGAATTGGTAAAACCTGCGGTGCATGCCGCCAAACCCGTGAAAGTGCTGGCCTCGCTGCCCATCACCTATGGCTTGGCGGACGTGTTGCTCAAAGGCACCGACGTGCAACTGGAACGCGCCGCGCCGGCCAACCTGCCCGGCTCGCGGCAGGTGGCGTATTTCACGGGGCGTGGCGCGCCGGCGCTCAGCGCCTTGGCCCAGGGCGCCGACGCAGCCATCGGCCTGCGCTCGCTGTGGCCGGATGACCCGCTCTATCCGGTGGCGCGCCGCAGTAATATCCGCATCGTCGAAGTGGACGCCGCACGCCCGGTCGACGGCGGTTTGCCGGGGATCGCCGTGCAACCCGGCGCGATCGACGGTTTGAATAGCCAGCCCTGGCAATCGAGCAACAACCTGGGGCGCATGGCCGATGTCATGGCCGCCGACTTGAGCCGCCTGGCACCGGATGCCAAAACCAGGATCGACGGCAACCTCGCAGCCCTCAAACAACGCCTGCTCAAACTCAACGCCGACAGCGAGGCACGCCTGGCCAAGGCCGATAACCTGAGCGTGGTGAGCTTGAGTGATCATTTCGCGTATCTGATCAGCAGCCTGAACCTCGAAGCGCTCAGCACCGACGCCCGCCCCGATGCCGAGTGGACGCCCGATGCACTGGGCAAACTCACCGCCGAGCTGAAGGACAATGACGTCGCCGTGGTGCTGCATCATCGTCAGCCAAGTGAGGCGGTAAAAGCCGCGGTGGCGGCAGGTGGTGCACAGCTTCTGGTACTCAACGTCGACGGCGCAGACCCGGTGGCGGAGCTGGAAAGCAACGTGGATCAGGTGATCAAAAGCCTGACGCCAAGTGGCTGAATGCCAACGGCCTTAGTGAGACCCGAATTGGCCCCTGTCACTCAGACGACATCTACTCCCACATGAATCGCATCATGCCGCCAGAATTCCAGATCGCAATCGATCAGGCGCTGGTGCTGGTCATAGTTGACCCGGGCAATGCGCAGGCCGGGGCTGCCCACCGAGACGCGCAACGCGGCGGCAGCCTCCACCGGCAATGAGGTCGGGACGATCTCGAAACGCACCCGTCCGTAGTGCACGTCGTACTTGCGCGCGTACAGCTCGGTCATCGACTGGGTCAAATCACACGCCAGGATCCCCGGAAAATACTGCGGGTTCAGGTAGTGCTCCACATACAGCACCAACCGCCCATCAATGCGCCGCCCCCGGCAGATCTGGATCACGCTGGACAACGCCGGTAACTGCAACCAGGCGCATACCGCCGCCGAGGCCGGTTGCAAGCGCGCGCTGAGCACTTCGGTGGACGCCACCCGGCCCTGGTCACTGACCATCGCGTGAAAGTGGCTGCGTTGCATCAGGTTGTAGGCCAGGCGCGGCGGCGACACAAACCAGCCACGGCGCTCTTCACGATAGATCTGCCCTTGCGCCTCCAGTTGTAACAAGGCTTCCCGCACGGTAATGCGAGTGGTACCAAACAACTCGCTGAGCTTACGTTCGGCAGGCAACTTGCGACCGGGCGGCAACAGACCGTGGTCGATCTGCTCCTGCAGCGCCAGGCCGATGGAGGTCACCGCCTTGATTGCTTCATCACGCATCAACGTTACCTTTCTGGACTAGACCAGCACCGTTCAGGTGCACAAAGCGCTGGGTAAACGGGCCCTTGCTATTGCGTGCAAGCGTAGGCAGGACAAATGACCGAGAGATGACAGCCCCCTGGATGCGGCCTACCACACCCTGCAATACATCGGCCAAGTCCCGCCAATGCGGGCCCTTTGGCGTGGTCTACGCTGAGTCTGCGCGGAGCGACATCGACGCGTTGAAAACGACATCGACATGAAACTGTCATCCATCGGGCCTAGATTGGCTCAGGTATTGCTGACCTAGACCACACCACCGCAATCGTTCATAAAAACGCAGCGTTGTTAACGCCCATAGGAGCTTCGGATGAAACAGCTTTTCCTGGCATCACTGTTAGGCTCGACCATTGCCATGTGCACCGCCGCCATGGCTGCCGATACCGATCTAAAAACGCTGGAAGCCGCCGCGAAGGCCGAAGGCGCCGTCAACAGCGTCGGCATGCCCGATGACTGGGCCAACTGGAAAGGCACCTGGGACGATCTGGCCAAGACCTATGGCCTCAAGCACATCGACACCGACATGAGTTCGGCGCAGGAAATCGCCAAGTTCAAGGCCGAAAAAGACAACGCCAGCGCCGATATCGGCGACGTCGGCGCAGCCTTCGGCCCGATTGCGGTGAAACAGGAAGTGACCCAGCCTTACAAACCGTCCACCTGGGCCCAGGTGCCGGATTGGGCAAAAGACAAGGACGGCCACTGGGCCCTGGCATACACCGGGACGATTGCGTTTATCGTCAACAAGAAGTTGCTGCATGGATCTGAAGTGCCCCACAGCTGGGCCGACCTGCAAACCGGCAAGTACAAGGTCTCCGTGGGCGACGTCAGCACGGCGGCACAGGCGGCCAACGGCGTACTGGCAGCGGCCATCGCCAATAAAGGCGACGAGAAGAACATTGCCCCCGGGCTGCAGTTTTTTACCAAAATTGCCCAGCAAGGTCGCCTCTCGCTGTCCAACCCGACCATCGCCACCATGGAAAAAGGCGAAGTCGAAGTGGGCATCGTCTGGGACTTCAACGGCCTGAGCTACAAAGCCAAGATGGCCAATCCGGATGACTACGTGGTGTTGATCCCATCGGACGGCTCGGTGAAATCCGGCTACACCACCATCATCAACAAATACGCCAAGCACCCGAACGCGGCCAAGCTGACCCGCGAATACATCTTCAGCGATGCCGGCCAACTCAACCTGGCCCGTGGCAATGCGCGCCCCATCCGTGCCGAAACCGACCTGAAACTGCCGGCCGATATCGCCAAGAACCTGATCCCGGGCGAGCAGTACACCAAGGCCAATCCACAGCCGATCAAGGATGCCGATGCCTGGGAAAAAACCTCCAAGAAACTGCCTCAGCTGTGGAATGAGCAGGTCATCGTAGAGATGAAATAAGGGTTTATTCCGCATTGGAGATCCAATGTGGAAGCGGGCTTGCTCGCGAATGCGGTATGTCAGCCAATACACTTGTTCTGATACGCCGCTTTCGCGAGCAAGCCCGCTCCCACACCTGAACCGCGTTTTTACCGGAAATAACCTGTTGCGGAGCGCCAGCCCCCATGAAGCACCCCGTCATCCTTGTCGTGCTCGACGGCCTTAACTTCGAGGTTGCAAGGCACGCCATGGGGCATTTGCAGGCCTATGTCGGCGCAGGAAGCGCAGCCCTCTACACACTGGAATGTGAACTGCCCTCACTGTCCCGCCCGCTGTATGAATGCATCCTCACCGGCGTGCCACCGATCCAGAGCGGCATCGTGCACAACAACGTCTCGCGCCTGTCCAACCAGCGCAGCATTTTCCACTACGCCCGCGACGCCGGTCTTACCACGGCGGCAGCGGCTTACCATTGGGTCAGCGAGCTATACAACCGCACACCCTTTCTCGCCGCCCGCGATCGTCATACCGACGACAAGACGCTGGCGATCCAGCACGGGCATTTCTACTGGAATGACCACTACCCGGACTCCCACCTGTTTGCCGACGCCGAAAGCCTGCGCCTCAAGCACGCGCCGGACTTCCTGGTGGTGCACCCGATGAACATCGACGATGCCGGTCACAAGCACGGCCTCGACACCGCGCAATACCGCAACAGCGCACGCTCGGCCGACATCATCCTGGCCGACTACCTGCAAGGCTGGCTCGACGCCGGCTACCAAGTGCTGGTGACCGCCGACCACGGCATGAACAACGACCGCTCCCACAACGGCCTGTTGCCGGAGGAGCGCGAAGTGCCGCTGTTTGTCCTCGGCGATGCCTTCAGCCTGGATGCCAAGGCCGCACCGAAACAAACCGACCTGTGCGGTACCGTCTGCGAACTGTTGGGCGTGCCCCACGACAAACCTGTGTGCCGGGAGCTATTGAAGTGAATGCCATGACTCGCGGCAAATGGCTGGCGCTGCTATGCCTGGTGCCTTTCACGCTGTTCTTTATCGTGTTCGAAATCGCACCGCTGGTGTGGGTGCTGATCAACAGCCTGCAGACCGAAGACTCCGGCTGGGGCGTGGACAACTTCACGCGGATCTTCAGCTCCAAGTTCTACCTGCAGGCCATCCAATACAGCCTGGAAATCAGCTTTTACTCCAGCGTGTTCGGGATCATCATTTCCGTGCTGGGCAGCTACTCGCTGCGCCGGGTGGATTCGCCCCTGCGCAACTTCGTCACCGCCTTCGCCAACATGACCAGCAACTTCGCCGGCGTACCCCTGGCCTTCGCCTTCATCATCCTGCTGGGGTTCAACGGCAGTATCACGATCATGCTCAAGCAGGCAGGCATCATCGAAGACTTCAACCTTTACTCGAAAACCGGGTTGATCATCCTCTACACCTATTTCCAGATTCCCCTCGGCGTGCTGCTGCTCTACCCCGCCTTCGACGCCCTGCGCGAAGACTGGCGCGAGTCGGCGTCGCTGCTGGGCGCCAGCAGCTGGCAATTCTGGCGGCACATCGGCCTGCCGGTACTGACACCGGCGCTGCTCGGCACGTTCGTGATCCTGCTGGCCAATGCCCTGGGCGCCTATGCCACGGTGTACGCGCTGACCACCGGCAATTTCAATGTCTTGCCGATCCGTATCGCGGCGATGGTGTCAGGGGATATCTCCCTGGACCCGAACATGGCCAGCGCACTCGCTGTGGTACTGGTGGCGCTGATGACCGTGATCACCGTGGCCCATCAATTGCTGCTCAAGAGGAGCTACCATGTCTCGCGCTGAAGCCGGCCCGGCCTCGCTCTACCATCGCGTGGTGGTGTACCTGCTATTTGCCATTCTGGTACTGCCGTTGGTCGGCACGTTTATCTATTCGATTGCGAGCAGTTGGTCGGCGACCATTCTGCCGGCCGGTTTTACCGTGAAATGGTATGTGCAGCTGTGGAGCGACCCGCGCTTCCTGATGGCCTTCGGTCAGTCGCTGCTGGTGTGTGTGGGCGCGTTGATCCTGTCGGTGGTGCTGATCCTGCCGCTGCTGTTTGTGGTGCATTACCACTTCCCCAAGCTCGACGCGCTGATGAATATCTTGATCCTGCTGCCCTTTGCGGTGCCGCCGGTGGTGTCGTCGGTCGGCTTGCTGCAGCTCTACGGCTCCGGGCCGATGGCGATGGTGGGCACGCCGTGGATCCTGATCGGCTGCTACTTCACCGTGGCGCTGCCATTCATGTACCGGGCCATTACCAACAACCTGCAGGCCATCAACCTGCGTGACCTGATGGACGCCGCCCAACTGCTCGGTGCCAGCACCTGGCAGGCCGCGATCCTGGTCGTACTGCCCAACCTGCGCAAAGGCCTGATGGTGGCGCTGCTGCTGTCGTTCTCGTTCCTGTTCGGCGAGTTCGTGTTCGCCAACATCCTGGTGGGCACCCGCTACGAAACCCTGCAGGTTTACCTCAACAACATGCGCAACAGCAGCGGCCATTTCACCAGCGCCGTGGTCATTTCCTACTTCTTCTTTGTGCTGGTACTGACCTGGGCCGCCACCTTCTTGAACAAGGACAAAAGCCAATGAGCTTCGTCAGCGTGCAACACTTGCAGAAAAGCTACGCCGGCACGCCGGTGTTCAGCGATATCAACTGCGACATCGCCCAGGGCGAATTCGTCACCCTGCTCGGACCGTCCGGTTGCGGCAAATCAACCCTGCTGCGCTGCATCGCCGGGCTGACCGCGGTGGACAGCGGCAAGATCCTGCTGGACGGCCAGGACATCGTTCCGCTGAGCCCACAAAGACGCAACATCGGCATGGTGTTCCAGAGTTACGCGCTGTTCCCCAACATGACCGTGGAACAGAACGTCGCCTTCGGCCTGCGCATGCAAAAGGTCAACGCCGATGACAGCCGCAGGCGCGTGCAGGAAGTGCTGCAACTGGTCGAACTCACTGAGCTGGCCGGCCGTTACCCGCACCAGATGTCCGGCGGCCAGTGCCAGCGCGTGGCCCTGGCCCGCTCCCTGGTCACCCGGCCGCGCCTGCTGCTGCTTGACGAACCGCTGTCGGCGCTCGACGCGCGGATTCGCAAGCATCTGCGCGAACAGATCCGCGAAATCCAGCGCGAATTGGGGCTCACCACGATTTTCGTGACCCATGACCAGGAAGAAGCGCTGACCATGTCCGACCGCATCTTCCTGATGAACCAGGGCAAGATCGTACAGAGCGGCGATGCGGAGACGCTCTATACAGCGCCGGTGGATGTTTTCGCCGCCGGTTTTATCGGTAACTACAACCTGCTGGACGCCGACAAGGCCAGCCGCTTGCTGCAACGCCCGATCAGCGGGCGCATTGCGATCCGCCCGGAAGCCATCGAACTGAGCCGCAACGGCGAACTCGACGCGCAGGTACGCAGCCACAGCCTGCTGGGCAACGTGATCCGCTACCGCATCGAGGCCCGGGGCGTGGAACTGGTGGTGGATGTACTCAACCGCTCGGCGGACGATCTGCACCCCGATGGCCAGCGCCTGGCACTTTCCATCGACCCCAGCGCGCTATGTGAAGTAGCCTGAGCAGCGATTTATTGAGAGAGCGTAACGGATGGCACTGGTAATTTTTGATTTGGACGACACCCTGATCCACGGCGACTGCGCCACCTTATGGAGCGAGCAGATGGGCCGTCTGGGCTGGGTCGACCCCGAGTCGTTCATGCGCAGAAACAACGAACTGATGGACGCCTACAGCCAGGGCAAACTGGCCATGGAAGACTTTATGGACTTCAGCCTTGAGCCGATGATCGGCCGCACGCCGGAAGAAATCGAGCACTTGGTGGAGCCGTGGGTCGAAGACGTGATCGAACCGCTGATCTACAGCGACGCCACCAAAACCATTGCCCGCCACCGCGCTCAGGGCGACCGGATTCTGGTGATCTCGGCCTCGGGCACGCATCTGGTCAAGCCGATTGCGGCGCGCATCGGTATCGATGAGGTACTGGGGATTGAGCTGGAGGTCAGCCATGGCGTTTACAGCGGCAAGATCGTGGGCGTACTCACCTACCGTGAAGGCAAGATTACGCGTTTGCAGGACTGGTTGGCGCAGGAAAATGAAACCTTGGACGGCGCGTACTTCTATTCGGATTCGCGCAATGATTTGCCATTGCTGTTGAAGGTCGATCATCCGCAGGTGGTAAACCCGGACCCGGTGTTGCGGGCACATGCCGAGCAGGCGAACTGGCCGATTCATCACTGGGTTTGATGCGCGTGAACTCCGCGCCAGGGCGCACGCTGTCAGCGGATGGTGAATAGAGCCCTGCGGGATGCCATAAATCGGCGCGATCAAGGCCGGAAGTCGTCATTGGAATGCGAAACGAGCCTACATCGTGTGTAGGACTCCGAGCGCCAAGCACATCACATGACCTTCAACGCCTTGCAATGCTTTCACAGTGCCTCCATAGTGACTCTGGACTGAGCCCGTAGCAGTAGCGCCGGGCTTTTTGCATTATGCGACCGGCCCACACGGAACCGGCGACTTCAAAGACGGCCTAATATGCGTTATCAATTGCCCCCGCGTCGAACCAGCATGAAGCATCTGTTCCCCAGCACCGCCCTCGCTCTTTTCATTGGTCTCGGCTTTGCGTCGATGTCGACCAATACGTTCGCAGCCAACAGCTGGGACAACCTTCAGCCGGATCGCGATGAGGTGATTGCCAGCCTTAACGTCGTCGAGTTGCTCAAGCGTCATCACTACAGCAAGCCGCCGCTGGACGACGCGCGCTCGGTGATCATCTACGACAGCTACCTCAAGCTGCTGGACCCGTCGCGCAGCTACTTTCTGGCCAGCGATATCGCTGAGTTCGACAAGTGGAAGACCCAGTTCGACGACTTCCTCAAGAGCGGCGACCTGCAACCCGGCTTCACCATCTACAAGCGCTACCTGGACCGCGTCAAAGCGCGTCTGGACTTCGCATTGGCTGAACTGGACAAAGGCGTCGACAAACTTGACTTCACCCAGAAGGAAACCCTTCTGGTGGACCGCAAGGACGCCCCTTGGCTGACCAGCACCGCCGCCCTCGACGACCTGTGGCGCAAACGCGTCAAGGACGAAGTGCTGCGCCTGAAGATCGCCGGCAAGGAACCCAAGGCCATCCAGGAGCTGTTGACCAAGCGCTACAAGAATCAGCTGGCGCGTCTGGACCAGACCCGCGCGGAAGATATCTTCCAGGCGTACATCAACACCTTCGCGATGTCCTACGACCCGCACACCAATTATCTGTCGCCAGATAATGCGGAAAATTTCGATATCAATATGAGTCTGTCGCTGGAAGGCATCGGTGCCGTCCTGCAAAGCGATAATGACCAGGTCAAGATCGTGCGTCTGGTGCCGGCCGGTCCGGCGGACAAGACCAAGCAGGTCGCCCCGGCCGACAAGATCATCGGCGTGGCCCAGGCCGACAAAGAGATGGTCGATGTGGTCGGCTGGCGCTTGGACGAAGTGGTCAAGTTGATCCGTGGGCCGAAAGGCAGCGTGGTGCGCCTGGAAGTAATCCCGCACACCAACGCGCCCAACGACCAGACCAGCAAGATCGTGTCCATCACCCGCGAAGCGGTGAAACTCGAAGACCAGGCGGTGCAGAAGAAAGTCCTGAACCTCAAGCAGGATGGCAAGGACTACAAACTGGGGGTGATTGAGATCCCAGCGTTCTACCTTGACTTCAAGGCGTTCCGTGCCGGTGATCCGGACTACAAGAGCACCACCCGCGACGTTAAGAAAATCCTGACAGAACTGCAGAAGGAAAAAGTCGACGGCGTGGTCATCGACCTGCGCAATAACGGCGGCGGCTCGCTGCAGGAAGCCACCGAACTGACCAGCCTGTTTATCGACAAGGGCCCGACCGTGTTGGTACGCAACGCCGACGGCCGTGTCGACGTGCTGGAAGACGAGAATCCAGGCGCATTCTACAAAGGGCCGATGGCACTGCTGGTCAATCGTCTCTCGGCGTCGGCGTCGGAGATTTTCGCCGGTGCCATGCAGGATTATCACCGTGCATTGATTATCGGCGGCCAGACCTTCGGCAAAGGCACGGTGCAGACCATCCAGCCGCTCAACCATGGCGAGCTCAAGCTGACACTGGCGAAGTTCTACCGAGTGTCCGGGCAAAGCACACAGCATCAGGGCGTATTGCCTGACATTGATTTCCCGTCGGTCATCGACACCAAGGAAATCGGCGAAAGCGCCCTGCCGGAAGCCATGCCGTGGGACACCATTCGTCCCGCGATCAAGCCGGCCTCCGACCCGTTCAAACCATTCCTCGTACAGTTGAAAGCTGACCATGACGCTCGCTCTGCCAAAGATGCCGAGTTCGTCTTCATCCGCGACAAACTGGCCCTGGCCAAAAAACTGATGGAAGAAAAAACCGTCAGCCTTAATGAAGTGGACCGTCGCGCACAGCACAGCGATATCGAAAACAAGCAACTGGCCCTGGAAAACATCCGTCGCAAGGCCAAGGGCGAGGATCCGCTCAAAGAGTTGAAGAAAGAAGACGAAGATGCATTGCCGACCGAGGCGGATAAAACCAAGCCGGAAGACGATGCCTACCTGGCTGAAACCGGGCGGATCCTGCTGGATTACCTGAAGATCAGCAAGCAGGTAGCCAAGCAGTAACTGATGGCAATTTAATGTAAACGCTCCCCGGAGTGTCATCAAATAGACATCATTCTGTCGTGAAATGAGGGACCCCAGGCTTCAGGCCTGGGGTCCTTTTTTTTGACCGAGACCGCCATGACCACGACCGAACAGCTGAATGCACTGAGCTCAATCCTGGCTCAAGGCAGTTTGCACAGTCTGTTCCAGCCGATCATCTGCTTGTCCGAGCGGCGGATTCTTGGTTATGAAGCCCTCAGTCGCGGGCCATCCAACAGCCCCCTGCACTCGCCCGTCGCCTTGTTCGCCATCGCGGGCCAAACCGGCCGCCTCAGCGAATTGGAAATTGCCTGCCGCGAGAGCGCCTGCCGCCGGTTCAGCGAGCAAAAGCTGCCGGGTAAGCTGTTTCTGAACATCTCACCCGAATCGCTGATGGAAACCGCACACCAACCCGGGCGCACCCTGCAACTGCTGCACGACTTTGGCATCCCGCCGAGCCAGGTGGTGATCGAGCTCACCGAGCAGACGCCCACCGACGATTTCAACCTCTTGCAGACCGCGTTGCATCACTATCGCAACATGGGTTTTTCGATTGCTCTGGACGATTTGGGGGCCGGCTATTCGAGCCTGCGGCTATGGTCGGAGCTGCGCCCGGACTATGTGAAGATCGATCGTCATTTTATCGATGGCATCCATCAGGATGCGCTCAAGCGCGAGTTTGTCGGCTCGATCCTGCAGATCGCTCGGGCGTCGCGCGCGCAGGTCATCGCCGAAGGGATCGAATTGCCGGAGGAGCTGGCGGTGTTGACCGAGATGGGCGTCGACCTGGTCCAGGGGTACCTGCTCTGCCGCCCGCAGGAACAGCCGCCGCAGGAAGCACGCCTGATGCTGCCCAAGCCTGACAGCGCCAGCGTGACCCTCAACGATGAAGGCAGTGACCTCAGCGCCCTGCTCAACGAACAACCGGCCGTGGACCAGGATACTGCCACCGCCCAGGTGCTGGAGGCGTTTCGCCGCCAGGCCAATCTCAATTCCCTGGCGGTACTCGATGGGCGCGGCCACCCGGTGGGTATCGTGCATCGGCATTCGCTGTCCGACGCGCTGCTCAAGCCGTTCGCCACCGACCTGTTCGCGCGCAAGCCCATCAGCCGCCTGATGAGCAACGACTTCCTGGCGGTGGAACTGAGCCAGTCGCTGCAACAGGTCAGCCGCTTGCTGACCAGCCGCGCACGGCAACGAATCGAGGAAGACTTCATCATCACGCTCAATGGTGATTACTTGGGCCTGGGGCGGGTGATCGATGTGCTGAAATTGATTACCGAACTGAAAATCCAACAGGCGCGCTACGCCAACCCACTGACCCTGCTGCCGGGCAACGTGCCGATTCAGCAGTGCCTCGCACGGCTGTTGCAGCAACAGCGTGAATCGGTGATCTGCTACGTGGACATCGACAGTTTCAAGCCCTTCAACGATATCTACGGCTATGGACGTGGGGACGAGGTGTTGCTGTGCCTGGCGCAGTGCCTGAACGACCGGGTCGACCCCAGCCGCGACTTCGTCGGGCATATCGGTGGGGATGATTTTCTACTGGTGCTGGGGCCGCAGGACTGGCGCAGGCGGCTAAATCAGTTGCTGGATGATTTCCACACCCAGTGCCGACGCTTCTACCGCGCCGAACACTTGGATGCCGGCTGCTTCGTGGCGTTGAACCGCCAGGGCATACGTCAGGAATTCGCATTGCTGTCGTTGTCGATCGGCGTGGTCCATTTATACCCACAGGCCTGCGGGCACCTGGATGCCAGTCAGTTGGCAGAGCTGGCGTCGCAGGCCAAGCACCACGCAAAAGATGTGTCCGGCTACAGCATCCATGTCATCGACAGCATGGACATGCTGCCCCAGCCACTTTAGGCCTCGGCGGATTCCGGGTACTCGTACTCGAACACCCGCACCACCTCGGACGCATGCCAGGAAGCCGCGGCCACGCCATCGGACGGCCCGCTGAAACGCCCCAGGCGCTCCACGCATTCGAAGAAACCGGTACGCGGCAGGCGGCTGGCGCCCTGGCTGATCACCAGGGAACTGCGCAATGGCTGCTCGGCTTTGGCATCCAGCGCCGCCAAGTGCTCGAGGGCCGCGGCCAGGGTCTGCATGGCTGGCGAGGGGAATTGCAGGCGCTCAAGCAGCGCGCGGTAGGTCAGCAAATGGCGCTGGCGGCGCGCCTGGTCCAGCTCGTTGAGCAACCCATCCCAGTGTTGGCGGCTGATACGTAAACTCAAGATTCATCCCTCCACCCTGCAACGCCCAATTCCCAGGCCAGGCTGCGGCGGATCGCGGCATCCGGCTGGCGCTCACCCTTTTCGATCAATTCAAGATACGAGGGGCTGATGCCCACGGTGCGGGCCAGTCCTTCAATAGCCAGGCCCTTGGCTTCACGCAGCCCACGCAAGTCGGCGAGCGGCCGAAGGTCCTGCTCGGCAACCGCTCGGGCAACAGGGGAAGAAGGTGACGGAGGCTGTTGCTGACCGACCGCGATGAGCAGCGCCTGGTATTGATCCCATGGCAACACCGCATATTCGGGTTCGCCATTGCGTGAAATTATCTGAATATCCATGACCGCCCCGTAGGATAACAACACTTACAGCGTAAGCACTTTCCTTAGGAGTGTAATCCTAACAGCCACAAAGGTCGCAGGGGGATAGCCATGGGTTCAGTTTTTTTGCGGGTTTTCCTCAGCCAGCAGCGCCGGCGTTGCAGGCAGACGCTCCACCACCGCCAGCTTCTCCGGGCGCTGGGCATTACGCCAGGCGCGAAAGGCGCTCAATTCGCCTTCCAACGTCTTCATCACCCACGCCAGTACGGCGATATCATCGAACATGCCGAACATCGGGATGAAGTCCGGGATCGCATCAATCGGGCTCAGGAAATACATCAGACCGGCCACTATCGAAATCAGCGCCTTGGGGCTGATGGCGCGGTACTCACCACGCCAGTAGGCCAGGCACAGGGCCTGAAGCAACTTGAGATCATCCTTGAGTTTGCCCAGGCGGTTGCCCTGGCTGGAGCCCTTGGCCGCCACCGCGAACAGCAACGTCGGCAAGCGTCCACGTCCCAGCAAGCGAGCCGCCATGGGCAGGAATCGGGTGAAATTGAAAGGTGGTTTCATGGGTCACTCCAGTTCCAGTCGACACACAAGGTTATCCACACAAATTGTGGATAACCTTGTGAACAGAGCCTGTTTTGCGGGCTGAAAGCCACGAACTACAAGGCTTGCAGTCAGATCGGGCGTTTTTTGCGCACATCAAAAAAACCCAAGAATTCATTGACTTGGCGTTGCCGTGCGGTTACCCGTGCTCGAGTGTTATATCAGACTGTTACAGGCTTTGGACGTTCGGTTGAATGTGTGCAGGCCGCAGAAACAACAACGCCCCGTCGAGACGGGGCGTTGTGTGTTCAGGCGCCGATTACTTCTTGGCGGCAGGTGCGGCAGGTGCGTCAGCCTTGGCCGGATCCTTGATGGCCAGCAGCTCCAGGTCGAATACCAGCACGGAGTTGGCTGGGATCGCCGGGCTCGGGCTTTGCGCGCCGTAGGCCAGGTCGGATGGGATGTACAGCTCGACCTTCTCGCCAACGTGCATCAATTGCAGGCCTTCGACCCAACCCGGAATCACGCCGCTGACCGGCAGGTCAATCGGGCTACCGCGATCCACGGAGCTGTCAAAGGTAGTGCCGTTGGTGAGCTTGCCGGTGTAGTGAACAGTCACCACGTCGGTAGGCTTAGGCTGCGGGCCATCGGCTTTCTTGGTGATCTTGTACTGCAGACCGGAAGCCGTGGTCACGACGCCGTCTTTCTTGGCATTTTCTTCGAGGAATTTCTTGCCGGCGGCTGCCGACTCTTCGCTCATCTTGGTCATGCGTTCTTCAGCACGCTTTTGCAGTGCGGCGAACGCTTCAACCAGTTCGTCGTCTTTGAGCTTCTGCTCTTTCTTGCCGACGGCATCTTCAATGCCTTGGGCTACCGCTTTGGAATCCAGGTCATCCATGCCTTCCTGGGCAAGGCTCTTGCCCATGTTCAGGCCGATGCCATAGGAAGCTTTTTGCGCCGGGGTTTTCAGCTCTACGCTGGTCTGCGAATCACAACCCGCAAGTACCAGGCTAACCAGGGCCACCGCCGCCGCCAACCGATGCTGTTTCATGCTATTTCCTTGTTCATGCGCCAATAGGGCATTTGAATAAAGTCGCGAGCTTATCAGGCGGCCACGACCAATGGCTACCGGCATGTGAGCAGGAAACTTCCGATAAGTTCACGTGTTTAAAAGCATTTTCATTCATCATGAGGGCCCGCGACGGACCGCGGGACCGCCTTCATCCAGGCTCATGGCCACTTGCCGCACTCCTGGCGTAGTGGCATAACAACGCAACCCCTAGACAAGGATAGTTATCTTGCGCCTATTTTCCCGTATTTTGCTGCTGCTCGGGCTGCTGCTGGGCTTGGCGGTGGCCGTGGTGATCTATTACACCATCAACCCCAGGTTGCCGGCCTACGTGCCCGTCAAGCACGTGCACTACCAGGACCAATGGAGCGCCGCCGACCGCCAGATCTACTATTTCACGCCCCAAGGTACCCAGGTAAAGGGGCTGCATTATGAGTGGTTCACCGCCCTTGAACTGCCGTTCTCCGAGCAACGCTTTGCCACGCCTGAGTACCTGGCGCGCTTCGGTTTCCTGGTCGACCCCAGGCAAGTACCCTCCGCGCAAAATCCCGGCAACCTGCCCGTAGGGTTCGCCCGCCACAAGAATGCCGACAGCAACGTCGAATACCTGGATATCACCTGCGCGGCGTGCCACACCGGCGAATTGCACTTCAAAGGCCAGGCGCTGCGTATCGATGGCGGCTCGGCCCAGCACGTATTGCCCTCCAGCGTACCGACATTGCGCGGTGGCAGCTTCGGCCAGGCCCTGGTCGCCAGCCTGGCCACCACTTATTACAACCCCTGGAAATTCGAACGGTTCGCCCGCCAGGTGCTCAAAGATCGCTATGACGCCGAACACAGCCAACTGCGCGAGGACTTCAAGCAGTCGCTGAATCAGTTTTTCAAAGTCGCCTGGAACGACACCCACCGGGGCCTCTACCCCACCGAAGAAGGCCCCGGCCGTACAGACGCCTTTGGCCGTATCGCCAACGCCAGTTTTGGCGATGCCATTTCGCCGGACAACTACCGCGTGGCCAACGCGCCGGTGGACTACCCACAACTGTGGGATATCTGGACCTTCGATTGGGTGCAATGGAACGGCTCGGCCCAACAGCCCATGGCACGCAATATCGGCGAAGCATTGGGCGTGGGCGCGACCCTGGCCTTTTTCGACAGCGCCGGTCAGCCCCTGCAAGGCGATGCGCGCTACCCTTCCAGCGTAAGGGTGCGCGACCTCAACCTGATTGAAGAAACCCTGCAGCGCCTCAAGCCACCCACCTGGCCCGAAGACCTGTTCGGTGCCATCGACAAGCCGCTGGCGGCGCAGGGTCGCGCACTGTTCGCGGAAAATTGCGCAGGCTGCCACGTACCGAATGTCACCGAGGAAAACGGCCGTCCGGTGCAGCACTTGAAAATGCTGCCGGTTGAGTACATCGGCACCGACCCCGGCACCGCCGCCAACATTGCCGATCGACGTTACGATCTCAGCGCCCTGCAATGGGACCCGACCGAGCTGGCCAGACTGAATGTCGAACTGCACCCCAGCCCTACCGAGCCGCTGGATCTGAAGAATATGTCCGTGGCCAAAGGCCTGGCCTACGTCACCGCCCTCGTCGAAGACCACGCCTACCGCGCCGCCGGCGTGACCCCGGCCGAGCGCCCGCGCCTGGATGGATACGGCCTGCCGATCGGCGTGCGCGAATTGCGCGCTTACAAGGCGCGCCCGCTGGCCGGCGTATGGGCTACGCCGCCATTCCTGCATAACGGCTCGGTGCCGACCATTTACCAGTTGCTCTCGCCTCAGGATGAGCGCAGCACCACTTTCTATAAAGGCACCTTCAACTACGACCCGCGCCACTTGGGCTTTGAAACCGCGGCATTCAACAATGCCTTCCTGTTCGATACCCGAGTGACCGGCAACCATAACAGTGGCCACGAATTCCGAGCCGGTCAGCGAGGCAATGGCGTGATTGGCCGCAGCTTGCTGCCGCAGGAGCGCTGGGCACTGCTGGAATACCTCAAAGTACTGGGCGGCCCTCTGGAGCAACAACTGCCATGATGATTCGATCTCAATACGATCGCCCCTCCCTGCTCGCACGCCTCTGGCTGCGCCTTGGCCGCTTTGTCGGCAAGACCCTGCTCTGGCTGGTGGCGCTGGGCCTGATTGGCTGGCTGGCGAGTAGCGTCTGGTACGCCTGGCAACACAGCGGCCCGGTGCCGGCGGATGAGCAGGTGCCGCCGGGCGAAGCGGCGATGACCCAAGGCATCATTCAAACGGCGGTGCGCATCGTCGATCAGCATCGCGAAGGTACACGCTACCTGCGCGACGCCCACGCCAAGGCGCACGGCTGCGTGAAGGCCGAAGTCAGCGTGCTGTCCGATCTGGATCCTGCGCTGCGCCAGGGTGTATTCGCCGAACCGGGCAAGACCTGGCAGGCGCTGATGCGACTGTCCAATGGCAACGCTTACCCCCAGTTCGACAGTATCCGCGACGCGCGGGGCATGGCCCTCAAGCTGCTCGACGTGCCCGGCAAACAGCTGCTGGCGGACCAACAAGCCCGTACCGAGCAAGACTTTGTGATGTTCAGTCATCCCAACTTTTTCGTCAGCGACGTAGCGGAGTACGCACAGAACATCCGCGCCCAGGCGGACGGTAAGAAAGTCCTGGCATTCTTTCCCGGTATCGACCCACGCAGTTGGCAAGTGCGTCACCTGTTTATCGCCCTCGCAACCCTGGCGCCGGCGCCCGCCAGCCCGACGCAGACCACCTACTTTTCGGTATCGCCCTACAAGTTCGGTACGGCCAATGCCAAGTTCCGCGTGGCGCCCGCCCCTCAGAGTTGCCCGGAGTACGTGCTGCCCAAACAGAACCAGGACTTGCCGAATTTCTTGCGCAGCGCCTTGAGCCAGCAGTTGTCCACGGACCGGGTGCCGGCGTGCTTCGAATTGCAGATCCAGCGGCAGAACCCGCAGAAATTCATGCCTATCGAAGACACCAGCATCGAGTGGAAGGAGAGCGATGCGCCCTATGAAACCGTGGCCACCGTACGGATTCCTGCTCAGGACTTCGATACGCCGGCGCAGAACCTGGCCTGTGACAACCAGTCGTTCAATCCCTGGTTCGGCGTCGCGGAGCACCGCCCCATCGGCGGTATCAACCGTCTGCGCAAGGCGGTGTACGAAGCGGTCAGCGATTACCGTCATAGCCGCAACGCACCGTAAAGAGTGCATAACAACGGGCCCGGTGCCGTAAGGATTGCGTCGGGTCTATTGAGACATGTTTGCCGCGAATCTACCTTGAGCGCCTACCCCATCACGTAGGAAATCAACGTGGAAAGCTCAACCCTCGGCATGATCGTACTCACCTTGATCGCGGTGTTCGGCACTGCCTCGTTTTGCTTTGAACACCTGGCTACGCGTCAGACACACAAGAAAAAAGTCGAGTAGGCAAATCCCGGGCGAAAAAAAACCCGCTCAATGAGCGGGCTTCTTGTGGCGACCTGGCGTTCAGCGTTCCAGATAACCGAATATGGCGCAGCGGACGGGACTCGAACCCGCGACCCCCGGCGTGACAGGCCGGTATTCTAACCGACTGAACTACCGCTGCGCGTAACACGTAAAGCGAATGGTGGGTGATGACGGGATCGAACCGCCGACCCTCTGCTTGTAAGGCAGATGCTCTCCCAGCTGAGCTAATCACCCTTCGTTTCGGTGTGGGCGCATCATACACCAAAAAATCGTAATGTCTTGATTTAAATGCACTTTATTTTAAAAAAATTCAGTGCGCGATTTTTTGCCGTATGTCGAACAGCAAAAAGCCCGCGATTAAGCGGGCTTTCTGTGGCGACCTGGCATTCAGTGTTCCAGGTAACCGAATATGGCGCAGCGGACGGGACTCGAACCCGCGACCCCCGGCGTGACAGGCCGGTATTCTAACCGACTGAACTACCGCTGCGCGTAACACGTGAAGCGAATGGTGGGTGATGACGGGATCGAACCGCCGACCCTCTGCTTGTAAGGCAGATGCTCTCCCAGCTGAGCTAATCACCCTTCGTTTCGGTGTGGCGCGCATTCTACGGAGCGCCCTCAGGTCTGGCAAGCACTTTCTTAAATCTTTTTTTTCATGCCTTCCAATGGCTTAGGCAGGGTTGGCCTGCGCCAATATGAAGAGAATAATGCCCCCTTTGTATAAAGGAGAGACTCACCCCATGTGGTTCAAGAACCTGCTTATCTATCGCCTGACCCAAGATCTGCCTGTTGATGCCGAGGCGTTGGAAGCGGCCATGGCCACCAAACTGGCACGCCCGTGTGCGAGCCAGGAGTTGACCACTTACGGTTTCGTCGCACCGTTCGGCAAAGGCGAAGATGCCCCCCTGGTTCACGTCAGCGGTGACTTCCTGCTGATCGCAGCGCGCAAGGAAGAACGTATCCTGCCGGGCAGCGTGGTGCGCGACGCAGTCAAAGAGAAGGTCGAAGAAATCGAAGCCGAGCAGATGCGCAAGGTCTATAAGAAGGAGCGCGACCAGATCAAGGATGAGATCATTCAGGCCTTCCTGCCCCGCGCGTTCATTCGTCGCTCGTCGACCTTCGCCGCCATCGCGCCGAAACAAGGCCTGATCCTGGTGAACTCAGCCAGCCCCAAGCGCGCCGAAGACTTGCTCTCGACCCTGCGTGAAGTCATCGGCACCCTGCCGGTACGCCCATTGACGGTTAAAACCGCACCGACCGCCATCATGACCGACTGGGTCACCACCCAGAAACCGGCCGATGATTTCTTCGTTCTCGACGAATGCGAACTGCGCGACACTCACGAAGACGGCGGCATCGTCCGTTGCAAGCGTCAGGACCTGACCAGCGAAGAAATCCAACTGCACCTGACCACCGGCAAAGTGGTAACGCAGTTGGCCCTGGCCTGGCAGGACAAGCTGTCCTTCATGCTCGACGACAAAATGACCGTCAAGCGCCTGAAGTTCGAAGACCTGCTGCAGGACCAGGCCGAACAGGACGGCGGCGACGAAGCCCTGGGCCAGTTGGATGCCAGCTTTACCCTGATGATGCTGACATTCGGCGACTTCCTGCCGGCGTTGATCGAAGCACTGGGCGGCGAAGAGACCCCGCAGGGCATCTAAGCCGTGTGAGGATCGGGATGTGGCAGGGGGCGAGCTCTGGATTGCGCGGTGTCGGTCAACTTATTCATTGGCCGGCACAGTGCGATAGGGGCAAGCCCCCTCCCACATTTGACCGCATCAACCTTTCAAAAAAGACCAACAAAAAAGGACATCCCCATGCGCGCCCTCGCCAGCTTGAGCCGCTTCGTCGGCAATACCTTCGCCTACTGGGTGTTGATTTTCGCCGTTGTGGCGTTCTTCGAACCGACCTGGTTCATCGGCCTCAAAAGCGCCATCGTGCCGTTGCTGGGCCTGGTGATGTTCGGTATGGGGCTGACCCTGAAACTGGATGACTTCGCCGAAGTCGCGCGCCATCCATGGCGCGTGGCACTGGGCGTGGTGGCGCACTTCGTGATCATGCCCGGCGTGGCCTGGTTGTTGTGCCAGGCGTTTCATCTACCGCCGGAAATTGCCGTCGGTGTGATACTGGTGGGCTGCTGCCCAAGCGGCACCTCGTCCAACGTCATGACCTGGCTGGCCCGTGGCGATCTGGCGTTGTCGGTGGCCATCGCCGCTGTCACCACCCTCCTCGCCCCGCTGCTGACGCCGGCACTGATCTGGCTGCTCGCGTCAGCCTGGTTGCCGGTGTCGTTCATGGAGCTGTTCTGGTCGATCCTGCAAGTGGTGCTGCTGCCGATCGTCCTCGGCGTGGTGGCGCAACGCGTGCTCGGTGAGCGCGTGCGCCATGCGGTGGAGGTATTGCCGCTGGTATCGGTGATCAGCATCGTGATGATCGTCGCCGCGGTAGTTGCGGCGAGCCAGGCAAAGATTGCCGAGTCGGGCCTGTTGATCATGGCGGTGGTGATGCTGCATAACAGCTTCGGCTACTTGCTGGGCTACTTCACCGGTCGCCTGTTCAAGCTGCCTCTGGCGCAACGCAAATCCCTGGCGCTGGAGGTGGGCATGCAAAACTCCGGGTTGGGCGCCGCGCTGGCCAGCGCGCACTTCTCGCCATTGGCGGCGGTGCCGAGCGCGCTATTCAGCGTCTGGCACAATATTTCGGGGGCGTTGCTGTCGACTTACTTCCGCCGCATGAGCGAAGAGCAAGACCGCCGCGCAGTGGAACACACCCCACCAACTTGATCGCCGGCTCGATGTTCGGCACTCTGACGGACTTCGCGGGGACGACCCCGCGACGCTTTCAAGCGCCAATTCCGGGGACGACCCCATCTGCAGAAGGGTTACCCATGTCCTGGATCATTCTGTTTTTTGCCGGGTTGTTCGAGGTCGGCTGGGCCGTCGGCTTGAAGTACACCGACGGTTTCAGTAAGCCGCTGCCCACCGTCCTGACGCTTGCCGCCATGGCCGTCAGCCTCGGCCTGCTGGGCCTGGCCGTCAAAGAGCTGCCGCTGGGCACTGCCTATGCCGTATGGACGGGCGTGGGCGCCGTCGGAACAGTCATTGCCGGGATAATCCTGTTCGGCGAATCCATGGCGTTGTTCAGGCTGGCCAGTGTCGCGCTGATCATATGCGGGCTCATTGGCCTCAAGCTCAGCACCTAGGCCGCCAGCCCTTATCGCGGGCGGCTTGAGCGCGATAAGGGCTGACTACTCGTACCAATCTAGCGAACCGTCCCACGCAACCCCGCCACCGCTTCCTGCAACCGGGCAGGCGTAGCCGCCTCCACTGCAACCGGCGCGCCGGCCACCAGCACCACCCGCGACCAGATCCGGCGCAGGAAGCCTTTGTTCGGGTCCCGGCTGAAGAAACTGCCCCACAGCCCCTGCAACGCCATGGGGATCACCGGCACCGCCGTCTCTTCCAGGATGCGCGTCACGCCACCCCGAAACTCATTCATCTCACCATCGGCCGTCAGCTTGCCCTCCGGGAAGATACAGACCAGCTCCCCGTCCTTAAGGTATTGAGCTATGCGCTTGAAGGCTTGCTCATAAATCTGAATATCTTCGTTGCGCCCGGCAATTGGAATCGCCCCGGCGGTGCGAAAGATAAAGTTGAGCACCGGCAAACGGTAGATCTTGTAGTACATGACAAAGCGAATCGGCCGACGCACCGCGCCGCCAATCAGCAGCGCATCGACAAACGACACGTGATTGCACACCAGCAACGCGGCGCCTTCATCGGGGATGGCCTGCAGGTTGCGGTGCTCCACGCGGTACATGGAATGGCTGAGCAGCCAGATCATGAAGCGCATGGTGAACTCCGGGACGATCCGGAAGATGTAGGCGTTGACCGCGATATTGAGCAGCGACACCACCAGGAACAGCTGCGGAATCGACAGCTTGGCCACGCTCAGCAGCAGGATCGACACCATCGCCGACACCACCATGAACAACGCGTTGAGGATGTTGTTGGCGGCGATTACCCGCGTGCGCTCGTGTTCAGCCGTGCGTGACTGGATCAACGCGTACAACGGCACGATATAGAAACCGCCGAACACACCCAGGCCGAGGATATCGCCCAGTACCCACCACGCTTGGCCGTAGCTGAGCACCGCCAGCCAATCGTTGGCCTGGACGTTCTGCGCGAAGCCACCCGAGTGCCACCACAGCAGCAGGCCGAATACCGTCAGGCCGAATGAACCGAACGGCACCAGGCCGATTTCAACCTTACGCCCGGACAGCTTTTCGCACAGCATCGAACCCAGCGCGATGCCCACCGAGAACACCGTGAGAATCAGAGTGACCACGGTTTCATCGCCGTACAGCCACTCCTTGGCGTAGGCCGGGATCTGCGTCAGGTAGATCGCGCCGACAAACCAGAACCACGAGTTGCCGACAATCGAGCGCGACACTGCCGGCGTCTGCCCCAGGCCCATGCGCAGGGTGGCCCAGGATTGACTGAAGATATTCCAGTTCAAACGCAGTTGCGGCGTGGAGGCCGCCGCACGCGGAATGCTGCGGCTGGCCAGATAACCCAGGACCGCCACGCCGACGATCGCCACCGACACCACCGGTGCGTAATGAGTGGACGACATCATGATCCCGGCGCCGATAGTGCCGGCCAGGATCGCCAGGAATGTGCCCATTTCCACCAGGCCATTACCGCCGACCAATTCGTCGTCGCGCAACGCCTGGGGCATGATCGAATATTTGACCGGGCCGAACAGCGCCGAGTGCGTGCCCATGGCGAACAGCGCCAGCAGCATCAATTCCAAATGATTGAACAGAAACCCGGTGGCACCCACGGCCATGATCACGATTTCGCCGATCTTGATCGCGCGTATCAGGGCGTCCTTGTTGAATTTCTCGCCGAACTGCCCGGCCAGCGCCGAAAACAGAAAGAACGGCAGAATGAACAGCAGCGCGCACAGGTTGACCCAAATGGCGCGATCACCGTCGATGGTGAGTTTGTAGAGAATCGCCAGGATCAGCGATTGCTTGAAGATGTTGTCGTTGAAGGCACCCAGCAACTGGGTGATGAAAAACGGCAGAAAGCGCCGCGTGCGCAGCAAGGTGAATTGAGAAGGATGGCTCATCGTCGTCCGTGTTCCTGCGTGGCCTGAAGGCTTATCGATTATCAGGCTACGACTTTACCTAATCCTGCTTACTTATTCCCTAATCCTGCAATGCACGGTGAAACAAAAAGCTCACCTCTATAGGCGCCGGCAACGGTGCGTCTGGCCACGATCAACCACATCAACGCCAGCGCCGCCACCAACACGCTGCCCACCACGTTGAAGAACGCCAGGTGCAACACGCTTGCCAGTTTGAGCGTGGTCAACGCGTACACGCCCAGGGGAAAGGTAAAGCCCCACCAGCCCAGGTTGAAGGGGATTCCTGCGCGCAGGTAGCGCAGTGTGATCAACACCGCAATCAGCATCCACCACAAGCCGAAACCCCACAGCGTGACACCGCCCACCAGGCCCAGGCCGTTGGCAATGTCGCCGATGCCAGGCACGCCGTTGGCGGCGAAGATAGCCGGTGCATCGCCTCCCAGCAGCAACATGCCGAGAGCACCGGTGCCGATGGGGCCAAGGGCCAGCCAACTTGACGCGGCCATATTGGCGTGGGGCAGTTTGTGCAAGGCCATGCGCAGCATCAGGATGGTCAGAATGCTGAACGCCACCGGCAGGGAAAATGCCCATAACACATAGCTGGTCACCAGCATCACCAGTTGCCCATGGGCGTCGACCAGGTGCGGCGCCAACAGCCCACCACTGGCGGCGGCGACCTCGGCGGCGACAACGGGCAGCAGCCACACGGCGGTCATCTGGTCGATGCTGTGCTCTTGGCGCGTGAACATCATGAACGGGATCAGCACGCCGCAGGCCAGGGCCATGGCCACATCCAACCACCACAGCACCTCGGCCCACGGCACCACGGCATTGCCCCAACGCGGCAGACCGAACAGCAGCAGACCGTTGATGATCGTGGCCAGGCCCATCGGAATGGTGCCGAAGAACATCGAAACCGTGGAGTGCCCGAAGATCCGCCGCGCCTCGTGAAAAAACATCACCCAGCGCGCGGCGTACAAGCCGCTGAACACTATGAACAAGACGATGGTGAACAACCACAGCGTTTCGGCCAGGGCATGCATGCCCGGCAGTGCCACCGGCAATTGGGCCAGGGCCAGGGCGAGCACGCCGGTGCCCATGGTTGCGGCGAACCAGTTGGGCGTGAACTGGCGAATCACTTCCCGAGGCCGGGTCAGGTGACTGAAGGGTTTGTAACTGGGAACAGCGGAACAGGTCATGGTGAAATCCTCTTCCTCGTATGAGGGTGAGACCATGGTAGAACCTGATCGAATATCTATATAACGGGTAATATCTCTAACTGTTATCTGTTTTGCAGATAACGACGGCAGACTGTGTTCAATTCATCGCACGCACTTGGTGGGGCTGGACATTGCTCTGGTCATGGCGCGACCTTGCAGCAGCAGCGCCAGCAAGGCGCTCAGGGCCAGCACGATCAATAAGGCGCCATACCCATCCGTGGTGGCAATCAGACCGAACGTGCGCGTCAGTGTGCCGGCCAACAGCGCGGGTATGCAGAAAGCCAAATAACTGAGCACGTAAAATGCCGACATCAGGCCGGCCCGTTCATGGGGCAACGCCAGTGGCACCACGCTGCGCACAGCGCCCAGGAACCCGGCGCCGAACCCGCTGCCGGCGATCAGGGTGGCGATGAAGAACAGCGCCAGGCTGGCGGTGTGCACGGCCCCGAGGATCAGCGCCACGCCCATGGCCAACAGCATTGCGCCCAGGCGCAGAACCTTATGCGCGGCGCGATAGCGCAGACCATAAATCATCAACGCTCCGCTGACGGTCAGCACCGCCACCAGCGCTCCCCCGATCAGGTTCGATGTCGAGCCGGTCGTCGCGCGCACTAATGACGGCGCCAGGGACAAATAAAAACCGCCCATGGCCCATACCGCGATATCCACCGGCAACGCGATCCACAGCGCGCGGCGGGCCTGGGCAGGCACATGCAAGGTTGGCCACAACGACGCCAGTGCTCCTGGAATACGACTGACCGTTTCCGGCAGGCGCCATACCGCCAAGGCCTGCAACAGCAGGCCGCCGAACAGCACCCAGTAAATCAACCGGGTCGGGGACGGCGCGTACTCCACCAGCAGGCTGCAGCCCATCGCACCACAGGCCATACCCAGCAAAGGCGCAAGGCTGTTGATCAGTGGGCCGTGCTCGCGATCGGTATCCAGCAGCGCCGCACCGAGCACGGCGGTGGCCATGCCGGTGGCAAAGCCTTGCAACGTGCGCGCAGCGATCAGCCAGGCCACGCTGCTTTCATTGATAAACAGCAGCATCGCCAGCATTTCCAGAATCAGCGCAGCGAAAATAATCGGCTTGCGCCCCAGGTAGTCCGACAGTGAGCCCACCGTCAGCAGCGCCGCCAACAAGCTCAGGGCGTACACGCCGAAGATCAGCGTGAGCATGCCCGGGGAGAAATCCAATTGTTGCTGATACAGGTGGTACAACGGCGTCGGCGCGCTGGACGCGGCAAGAAACGTCAGCAAGGTGATCGCCAGAAACACCAGGCTGGGACGATGGGAAGTAAGGCTGGACATGCGCACGCTCCGTTAAAGCTAATATTTTGCTTTTGTGGAGTGTGCTATCCGTTGGCGCTTAAAGCAAATTCTTTGTGTTAAGGTCACGCCCATGGTGATTAAAGAAGGCCTACGCCCGGGAGGCCGCAGTGCCCGGGTACAAGCGTCGGTACATAGCGCGGTGCGTGAACTGCTGGAAGAGCATGCGCGTTCCAGCGTGACAGTGCCGATGATTGCTGCGCGCGCCGGGGTAACCCCGTCGACCATCTACCGACGCTGGGGAGACCTCGGCGCCCTGCTCGCCGACGTGGCCCTGGCGCGCATGCGACCGGACAGCGAGCCGGCCGACACCGGCAGCCTGCGCGGTGACCTGCGGGCCTGGGCCGAGCAATATCTGGATGAAATGAATTCGGAGCCGGGGCGCATGATGATGCGCGATGTGCAGTGCAGCCAGACCCCAGGCTATTGCGTGAGCATTCTGAGCGCGCAGCTGCAGGCGATTGTTGACCGCTACCCTGCCGACACGGCGCCAAGCGTGGACCGCTTGATCAACCTTCTGGCCGCGCCCACGGTGTTTCGCATTCTGTTTTCGAACACGCCTTTGACAGTTGCAGAGCTGCACGCGTTGATCGAGCTGGCACTGAAGGCGTGACGCAAAACTAAAGGTGGGAGGGAGCTTACCCCCCCCCACAGGGGCTCAGGTGCGCATCCCGCGCCCACTCACCAGCAGCCGCGCACAACCGATATACAGGACCACGGTGGCCACGACCATGAAGGTAATCGCCACGCTGATCTTGATATCCGACACGCCGAGGATGCCGTAGCGGAAGGCATTGACCATATGCAGCACCGGGTTGGCCAGCGACACGGTCTGCCAGAACGGCGGCAGCAGGCTGATGGAGTAGAACACTCCGCCCAAGTAGGTCAGTGGCGTCAGCACGAAGGTCGGGATGATCGAGATGTCATCGAAGTTGCGTGCAAACACGGCGTTGATAAAGCCTAGCAGCGAGAAGATAGTCGCCGTCAGCACCACCACCAGAATCGTCACCCCGAGGTGATGGACCTGCAAGTGAGTGAAGAACAGCGACAGTAGCGTTACGATCACCCCGACCATCAAGCCGCGCAGCACACCACCGAGGGTGTAGCCGATCAGGATGGTGTGCGGCGACACTGGCGACACCATCAGCTCCTCGATGGAGCGCTGGAATTTGCTGCCGAAGAAACTCGAGACCACGTTGCCGTAGGAGTTGGTGATCACCGACATCATGATCAGGCCAGGCACGATGTACTCCATGTAGGTAAAGCCACCCATGTCGCCAATCTGGCGGCCGATCAGGTTCCCGAAGATCACAAAGTACAAGACCATGGTGATCGCCGGCGGCAGCAACGTCTGCGGCCAGATCCGGGTAAAGCGCTTCACTTCGCGATAGACGATGGTCTGCAGCGCGACGAGGTTGGGTTGCAGTTCGGAACTCATACCGCCACCTTCGCCAGATTTTTCTCCACCAGGGACACGAACAACTCCTCGAGGCGATTGGTTTTATTACGCAGGCTCAGCACCTCGATGTTCTGGGTGGCCAATTGGCCGAACAGCGCGGTGATACCCATGGCTTTATCCACCTGGACTTCCAGGGTGCGGCTGTCTACCAGGCGGCTGGGGTAGCCTAGCAACTGCGGCGCGGTCGTCAGTGTGTTCTTCAGGTCCAGCAGAAACGTTTCCACATGCAACTGGCCAAGCAGGTTGCGCATGCTGGTGTTCTCAACAATGGTGCCGTGGTCGATGATGCCGATGTTGCGGCACAACTGCTCGGCCTCTTCCAGGTAATGCGTGGTGAGAATGATGGTGATGCCCTTCTCGTTCAGCTCGGTGAGAAAGGTCCACATCGAACGTCGCAGCTCGATGTCCACGCCGGCGGTAGGCTCGTCGAGAATGAGCAGGCGCGGCTCGTGCACCAGTGCGCGGGCGATCATCAGGCGCCGCTTCATGCCGCCTGACAACGAGCGCGAAGGCACGTCGCGCTTGTCCCACAGGCCCAATTGCGTGAGGTACTGCTCGGCGCGTTCCTTGGCGATTTTCGCTGGAATACCGTAGTAGCCCGCCTGGGTCACGACAATATCGAAGGTCTTTTCGAACTGGTTGAAGTTGAATTCCTGGGGCACCACGCCGATGGAACGCTTGAGCGCCGCCGGGGATTTGTCCAGGTCATGGCCGAAGATATTTACCGTGCCGCTGGTCTTGTTAACCAGGGTGGACAGGATACCGATGGTGGTGGATTTGCCGGCACCGTTGGGGCCGAGCAAGGCGAAGAAATCACCTTCGGCAACGTCCAGATCGATACCACTCAGGGCCTGGAAACCGTTGCCGTAGGTTTTGGTTAGCTGCCGGATGGACAGAGCGGAACTCATATCGGATTACGCACCAGAGAAGGGAATAGAAAGAGTAGATGAGGGCACGCCGCCCTTAGTTCAACGACGGCGCAGGACAGGCATGGTGCTTGGCCGCGCCGTACAAGTACAGTCACCCGTATTAATAGTGGGTATTAAGTCAACGCGGTCATAACCGCTTTTCGGTAGGCCGGGCGTTGCTGCAAACGCTGGTACCACGCCTCCAGATGGGGCATGGCAGGCCGTTCGATGGGCATTTCAAACCACGCGTAGATAAAGCTGCCCAAGGGAATGTCGCCCATGCCGATGGCGTTGCCGGACAGGTAGGGTTGTTCGGCCACGGCCTTGTCCACCATACCGAGCGCGTCGATGCAGGCGTTGCGCCCGGCATTGATGGCGTCCCAGTTCCGTTGCTCCGCCGGCGTGCGCACGATGCCCCAGAACACTGCTTTGAATGGCTCGGCGAGGGTTGAGGTGGTCCAGTCCATCCACTTTTCCGCGTTGGCGCGGGCCTGAAGATCGGTCGGATACCAGCTCGCCCCGTGCTTGGCGCACAGGTAGCGCACGATGGTGTTGGACTCCCACAGCACGAAGTCACCGTCTTCGATCATCGGCACTCGGCCGTTGGGGTTCAGCGCCCGATACTGCGGCGTGTCGACCACGCCGAAAGCCCCGCCTGCATCAATGGCTTCATACTCCAGGCCGAGCTCCTCGGCGCACCACAGTGCCTTCCTGACATTCGATGAATTTTTACGACCCCAGATTTTCAGCATGACCGCGCCTTCGTGGATGGGTGGACGCAGCAGCATACGCCGGTTCACAGGCGGCTTAAATCCGTCCGCAGGTCGCCCAGCAAGGGAGGCGGCGCATCGTCAAACAGGTGCGGGTAACATTTCTGCAGGTGGGCGAAGAAAAATTCCTCGGGCACATCCACAAACTGCCCATGGTCGACCAGATACTCCATCGACCGCTGGCCCTGGCGATTGTAGGCCTGGAAAACGCTGTCATTGATGCCGTCGAACGCCAGCGGCGGCACATCGAACAGTTCGCACAACTGGGCGTTGAACGCCGGCGTCGCCTTGACCCAGCGACCGTGCAGGTACAACTCGGTGTACCCGTGCATGGCGAACACGTCACTCTTGAGCAACGCGATCAGACGTGGGGTCGACAGGTGATTGCGCACGTCCGCCAGGCCGATGCGTGCGGGGATGCCGCAATGCCGGGCGCAGGCGGCGAGCAAAGTGGCCTTGGGCACGCAGTAACTCTCACGGCTGGCCAGGGCGAAGCTGGCACTGAGGGTGCGCGGATCGCGGCTGAAGGTATAAGGGTTGTAGCGAATCTGCTCACGCACCGCGTAGTAAAGGCTGACCGCCTGGTCATTTAAATCCGCGCTGGTTCCGCGATGTTTTACCGCGAACTCCACCACGGCAGGGTGGTCACTATCGATGAAGCGGCTGGGACTCAAGTACGCATTCATGATGTTTGATCTCCGAGGCAAGCCTGGAGTTTAACCACAGGCCCAGCCCACGGATAACGACGATTCGGCCAAATGTCGGCGCCCGCCGCAGGGTGCTTTCAGCACAACTCGTTACACCCTGACCACCGCGCTTTCTCGGATGCCGACTAAGCTCCCTGGTGGTTTCGCCCTGGTTTCACGGAGGATTGAATATGCTGTTGTTGTGGATACTGGTTCTGGTGGTCGGCATCGCCTACCTGGCACACCGCCGCACCGCGCCCCTGCCCGCTCTGGGCGTGGTCGCCGTTTACCTGCTGGCGATGGGCGCCTGGAGCCACGCACCAGGCTGGTTGCTGGTGATCCTTTGGGTGCTGCTGGCCGTGGTCGCGGCGCCGCTGCTGCTACCCGACCTGCGTCGCCAATATTTCACCAAGCCGCTGTTCAGCTGGTTCCAGAAAGTGCTGCCGCCGATGTCCGAAACCGAGCGCGACGCGATCGACGCAGGCACCGTATGGTGGGACGGCGAGCTGTTCAGCGGGCGTCCCGACTGGGACAAATTGCTGGCCTACCCCAAGGTGCAGTTGACCGAAGAAGAGCAGGCCTTTATCGACGGTCCCACCGAAGAACTCTGTGCAATGGTCAGCGACTGGGAAATCGGCCAGGCCATGGACCTGCCGCCCGCCGCCTGGGAGCACATCAAGACTCACGGTTTCTTTGCCCTGATCATTCCCAAGGAATACGGCGGCAAGGGTTTTTCGGCCTACGCCCATTCCCAGGTCGCGATGAAGCTCGCCACCCGCAGTGGCGATCTGGCGTCCACCGTGATGGTGCCCAACTCCCTCGGCCCCGCCGAATTGCTGCTGCATTACGGCACCGATGAACAACGCAACCACTACCTGCCGCGCCTGGCGCGAGGCGACGATATCCCGTGCTTCGCCCTGACCGGACCGCTGGCCGGTTCCGACGCCGGCGCCATGCCCGATACCGGCGTGATCTGCAAAGGTGAATGGGAAGGCCAGGAAACCATCGGTCTGCGTCTGAACTGGGAAAAACGCTACATCACCCTTGGCCCGGTCGCGACCCTGCTGGGGCTGGCGTTCAAGGCGTACGACCCCGACCACCTGTTGGGCGCGGAAGAAGACCTGGGCATCAGCCTGGCCCTGATTCCCACCGACACTCCCGGTGTTGAAATCGGTCGTCGCCATTTGCCTTTGGGTGCAGCGTTCATGAACGGCCCCAACTCCGGCAAGGACGTGTTTATCCCCCTGAGCTACCTCATCGGCGGTCAGGAAATGCTCGGCAAGGGTTGGATGATGCTGATGAACTGCCTGTCGGTAGGCCGTTCGATTTCGCTGCCGGCGGTGGGTACAGGCGCGGCGAAGTTCACCAGCCTGGTGACCGGCCAGTATGCTCAGGTGCGCGAACAGTTCAACGTGCCGCTGTCGGCCTTCGAGGGCATCCAGGAAGCCCTGGCCCGCATCGGCGGCAATGCCTGGCTGATGGACAGCGCGCGGATGCTGACCGCCAACGCGGTCGACCTGGGCGAGAAACCCTCGGTGCTGTCAGCCATCCTCAAGTATCACCTCACCGAACGTGGTCGTGAATGCATCGGCCACGCCATGGATGTGCACGGCGGCAAGGGCATCATCATGGGCCCGAACAACTACCTGGGCCGCAGTTGGCAAGGCGCGCCGATCTTCATCACCGTTGAGGGCGCAAACATCCTGTCGCGCAACCTGATGATCTTCGGTCAGGGCGCCATCCGCTGCCACCCGTTCGTGCTCAAGGAAATGGCGCTGGCCGGACGTGAAGACAAAGACCAGGCACTCAAGGAGTTCGACAGCCTGCTGATGCAGCACATCGGCTTCGCCGTCAGCAACGCCGCCAGTACGCTGGTGCTGAACCTGGGTATCGGCCATTTCGAAAAAGCGCCGGGTAACCGTCTGAGCCAGGGCTACTTCCGTGCCTTGAACCGCCAGGCTGCCGCCTTCGCCCTGCTCGCCGACCTGAGCATGATGCTGCTGGGGGGTGAATTGAAACGTCGCGAACGCTTGTCGGCGCGTCTGGGGGATGTGCTGAGTCACATGTACCTGGCATCGGCTGCGCTCAAGCGTTACCACGACCTGGACTCGCCGGACCACCTGCAACCGCTGTTCGCGTGGGCCATGGAAGAAAGCCTCGGTGAGTCGGAGCGCGCCCTGGATGAATTGCTCAGCAATTTCCCGAACAAGGTACTGGGCGGCCTGCTGCGGGTGATTGTATTCCCGTTCGGGCGCCGCCATACCGGCCCATCGGATGCACTGGATGCCGAGGTGGCCGCAGTGATCGGCCGCGCCAAAGGCGACCCGACCCTGGAAGAATTGCTGGCCGGCTGCTATCGCCCGCAATCGGCGGAAGATCCGGTGGGCGCCCTGCAACACGCCTACGACCTGCTGAGCGCCAGCCACCCGTTGCAAAAGAAACTGCACACCGCGCTCAAAAGCGGCCAGCTCAAGCCGGCTGCCGGCGAGCACGCCATCGACGCGGCACTCAATGCCGGCGTGTTGCAAGCGGCTGAAGCGCAAACACTGCGCGACGCCGAAGCGGCACGCCGCAAGGTGATCGATGTGGATGATTTCAGCAAGGAAGAACTGGCCCAGGCCGAGGGCAAAGTCCGCTGATACGAGCGGTCATATAATTACGGGCGCATGAGCTATATACTCTCGCGCCCGTTTTTGCTTTGAGGACTTATCTCGTGTCCAACGTCGTTGCCGATCATCTTGTCTTGCTCGACCACCTGCGCAGCATCCTGGTTGCTGTCGGCGAAGCCGAACAAGTGCCCGAGGAAAGTCACGCCCTGTTCCTGGAGCGCTTCGACGAATTGCGCGCCCTGCTGCCCATCGACCCGATCGAAAGCCAGTACCTGGGCCAGGACCTGATGAGTCAGGTCATCCTGCGTTACCCGCAAATTGCCCACCTCGTACCGCGCGACCTGCTGTGGTTCTTCGGCGGCGATTGCCTGCACTTCATGCCCGACGAAGAACTGGACCTCTACCAAGCGCTGGAAGAACGTCGCTACGAAGCCGAGCAGAACGATGAGCCGTTCGATTGGAACCAGGAAAAACAACTGCTGGCCATGCCGGAAGACCAAAGCAAGCACTGACCTTTCCAGGAGCGAGCCCGCTCGCTCCTAACGTTTTTTCAGGGTCGGCTCCTTGGCCATGCACGCCACCAGATAATCAATAAATACACGCAGTTTGGGTGGCAAATAGCGCGTCGGCGAATGCAGCAGCCACGCCTCGCCGTGGTACGACGCAATAAAATCCCACCCTGGCAACACCTGCACCAGATGCCCCTCCTCCAAGGCATGGCGCGCCGTGAAATACGGCAGGCTGCCAATACCCACATGCTGCAACACCGCATCCAGACGCACGCCGGTGTGGTTCGCCGCATAGCGCCCGCGCACCGCAACGGTCACGGCCTTGGTGCCCCGGCGAAATTTCCAGCGTGAGTCAGCAGGGGTTTCCCCCAGATAAATGCAGCTATGCGCCGCCAGATCATGGGGGTGGCCCGGCGTACCGTGCTCGGCCAGATACTGCGGTGTCGCACAGAGCAAATGTTCTATCGGCAACAACTGCCGGCCCACCAGCCCCGGCGGCGGGCTGTCGGTAATGCGGATACTCAGGTCGACGTTGTCATCGATCAGGTCCACATGCCGATCCTCAAGGATCAGTTGCACATCTACCTGGGGATAGCGTCGCAAAAATTCCGGCATGTGCGGATGCACGACAAACCGACCCACCGCCTTGGGTACGCTGACCCGCACCAGCCCTTCGGCCTCATGGGTGAACTGGCCACTGATCTCCATCACCGAGCGCGCCGCGTTGACCATCTCCTGGCAGCGCTTGAATACTTCTTCACCGCCTTCGCTCAGGCGCAGCTTGCGCGTAGTGCGTTGCAGCAGGCGGGTCGCCAGTGCCTGTTCAAGGCGCGAAATACTTCGGCTCACCGCCGAGGGCGAAACGCTCAGTTGGCGTGCCGCTTCGGAAAAGCTGCCGGCCTCTACCACTTTGACGAACATCGCCATTTCACCCAACAGGGGCAACGGAAGATTAATGCTCATGACGCACAGGTCCATTGATAATTGAACGGATTATCACCCATTCCTGCGGTATTTATACTGTCAGCAGAACCTTGATGCGGATGCAGATGATGACCGAACGCCTGTTTTTTACCCACGACCACCTGAGCGCCGAGCTTGAAGTGTTGAGCTGCACGCCCCACGAAAATCACTTCGCGGTGATCCTGCAATCGACCCTCTTCCATCCCCAAGGCGGCGGACAGCCGTTCGACACCGGCTGGCTCGGCGAAAGCCACGTGCTGCGTGTCACCCAGGAGGCCGGGCGCGTGGTGCATTATGTCGACCGCCCTGTGGAGACGGGTCCAATCACCGCAAAGGTCGATGAACAGCGCCGCGCCCTGCACACGCGTCTGCATTCGGCCGGTCACCTGATCGGCAACGTCGGCGAAACCCTGGGTTGGATGCCGATCAAAGCCCACCACTGGCCGGGCGAAGGCAAAGTGACGTTTATCCGGGGCGAAGCGGCGCAAGCCATGCAGGCCGAAGCGATTCAACAGCAACTCAGCGAGTGGATCGCCGCCGACTATCCCCGTCATATGGTCGTGGACAACGGCACCCGCGAAGTCGGCTTCGGCGAACTGCCCGCCTACGCCTGCGGCGGCACGCATGTGCAGACATTGAGCGAATTGGGCCAAGTGAAGATCCTCGCCCTGTCCGAGAAAAAGGGCGCGCTGTCAGTACGTTACACCCTGGATTAACGCGCGTGCTGCACATGCCGCCTCAAGCGGCGCTCTTGCGTGACACCCTTCAAACCGCGATCGCCCCTGCCCGCCCCGGTTCCACCGCGAACGATTTGAGGGTCGACACCGTTGCCGCCGGATCGCGCGGGTCGCTGATCACGCGCAGGTGCGTGAGCATCTGCCGCTCCTGGACCTCCACCGAAACGTAGCCGCGCTGGCGACTGTCGAAAAATTTCACATGAGGGTTCATAGGCAGGATCTTGCTGAACGCCTCGTACGGCGGGCCATCGGACGTCACCGAGGTGCCGACGAATTCGGTGGCAACCACCGGCGAATCCGGGTCGTTGCCATCGACGTGCAGGTCGTTGGCCCAGAACGAATGGATATCACCACCCCAAAACACCGGATTGTTCACGCGGTGGCGCTGGATAGACGCCAGCATCCTTGAGCGGTTGGCCATGTAACCGTCCCAACCATCGGTCCAGCGCCCCGGCTTGTGGTTAGTCAGGTCGCGCTGGATCAAGGGGGCCACCAGCAGATCCTGGGCAATCACGTTCCACTGCGCCCGGGATTGGGCAAAGCCCTGATCCAGCCACGCCTCTTGCTGCCAACCCAGCATTGTGCGACCGGGATCGCGCAAGTCGCTGCACGGATTGGTCACTACCCGGCCCTGATGACTGCCATTGGCCAGCACACAGGGCTGCTCGGAGCGGTATTGCCGGCCATCGAGCACATGGAAACGTGCCAGTCGCCCGTAGTCCAGGCGCCTATATATGCGCATGTCGGCGCCCCTGGGCAGGCTGCTGGTACGCAATGGCATATGTTCGTAATACGCCTGGTAGGCCGCCGCCCGCTGCTGCAGAAATTGCTCCAGCGCAATCTTCGGGTCCTGGGACCAACGGTTGGCGTAGTCGTTCTGCACCTCGTGATCGTCCCAGGTGGCGACGCTGGGCGCGGCGGCGTGCAAGGCCTGCAGGTCAGGGTCGGTTTTGTACAACGCGTAGCGGTTGCGATAATCACTGAGGCTTACCGCATTACCGCTGCCATGGGCGCGAAACACCTTGCCAGAGTCCGGCGCGTAGGAACTGTCGTAGATATAGTCGCCCAGGAAAAACACCAGGTCCGGCTGCTCGGCGGCCAAGTGGCGATACGCACTGAAATAGCCACGCTCCCAATGGGAGCACGAGACAAATCCCACACGCGCCGACGTCATTGCCTGCACCGGCGGGGCGGTCCGCGCCTGCCCAACCGGGCTTTGCGCCCCCAGCCCTTCGAACTGATACCAGTACGGTCGCCCCGCCTGCAGCCCGGCGACCTCCACATGCACCGAATGCGCAAACCGTTCGCTGGTCATGACCTCGCCTTGCCGCACAATGCGCGTCATCGCGGCATCGCTGGCCACTCGCCAACGTACCGGTACCGCGCGGCTCAACCCTCCACGGCCGTCCACAGCATTGAACAACGGGGCCAGCCGCGTCCAGATCACAAAGCCATCCGGCAGCGGGTCACCCGAGGCCACCCCGAGGGTAAACGGATAATCCACCCCGGCGCTTCGTGTATACGGGCTGAGGATCGAAAATGTAGTAGCAACCGCGAGCCCGGTCAGCACCCGACGTCGGCCGTGATCGACCGAGCCACTCATACCTTGGCCTCCCAGTCAGCGCGCAAGGTAGCGAACACCAGCATGTCTTCATGCACACCGTTCTTGAGAAACGCGCCGCGCAGGCACCCCTCGTAGCACAGGCCGATTTTCTCCATGACCCGCGCCGATTCTTTATTACGGCTGAAGCACTGACTGCCCACGCGGTGCAGTCCCAATGCCTCGAAGCCATACGCCATCAACGCGCTGGCAGCCTCAGCCGCAAACCCTTGGTTACGCTCAGACGCCGCTACCCAGCCGCCCAAGTGCCCATACCCGTGGGCCGTGTTGATGCGCAGACTGACGACGCCGATCAACCCATCGTCGTCGCGCCGATGCATGCCCAGGCTCAGCAACCCCGTAGCGCGAAATTTTTCCTGCATCCCCTCGATAAATTCCTGCGCGGTTTGCAGCGTATAGGGCGACGGGATACTCGCCGTGTTCTCGGCGATGTTCGGCCCGTTGGCCAGCTCGCACAACCGCTCGGCCTGGTGCGGTTTCAGCACACGCAACAGTAAGCGCGGGGTCGACAGGTGTGGCAATTGGTTACTCATTCCCAGAGGCCCTCGATGTAAATTTTCTGAGAATGCGCAGCTTGTATTTCAATTCTGTGAAGCTCTGAAAATGACCGGTAAGTCTTCTGTAAGACGCGTCCTAGAGCCGTCAAAACGTCAATTAAAGTTAACCGTTCGGTCATTTTTGCTTGTTAGCGTGTCGCCCCTAATTCAATAACGGGGTAAGGGAATGAGAACCTGGGACGAACCGAAAAAACGCAAGGCGCACATCGAATTGATCCCGATGATCGACGTGATGATGTTCCTCCTGGTGTTTTTCGTACTCGTGAGTCTGAACGTGATTCCGGCCCTCGGTATGAAGACTCAACTCCCCAGCGCCAGTAGCTCGCAGCAGCTCAAGCCGCAGAATAAATTCATCCTGACCCTGGGCCTGGAAGGTCAGTTGCAACTCGACGGCAAGGCCATTGCGGTGGATGCCCTGGTGCCGGCGCTCAAAGCTGCGCAAAAGCCCGACGCGAAGTCGACCATCATCGTTAACAGTGACAAGGGCGTGGACGTCGCGCGCCTGGTGGAGGTGATGGACACCCTGCGCCTGGGTGGCTTCACCTCCGTGTCCATTGCCACGCGTAAGTCCTGACTATGTACGTTCTGTTTCGTGCGCGCCAACTGCTGGGCAGTGTCCCGGCCGTGATCGCCCTGGTGCTGATTGCCCTGGGTATTCAGTCCCAGACCTTGAAGGTCGAGCCGGTGTATGACGAGTCGGCAGTCGAGCTGGCCCTGGTCGAACCCGAACCGGAGCCAGAGCCGCCAGTGATCCCGGAACCGGTGGCTGAGCCGCCACCGCCGGTGATCGAGGAAGCGGACGCCGAGCCGGCGCCCCCGCCTCCACCGCCTAAACCGTTGCCAAAACCCGAACCCAAGCCCAAGCCCAAACCGCTGCCCAAACCGGTAGTGGCGAAAGCCGCGCCTGCTCCGCCCCCGGTTGCCGCCGCCAAACCGGCGCCAGCGGTAACCGCCCCCGCGGCAGCTGCACCGGCACCACCCGCGCCGCCGAAAGTCGACGGCCAAGCCTTGGAGGGTGGCTATCTCAAGGGCCTGCGCAACGAGCTGGACACGTACAAGCAGTACCCCACCGGCCGCCAGGCGTCTCTCGAACGCCCCAGCGGCGAGGTAGTGGTCTGGCTGCTGGTGGATCGCCAGGGCCGTGTTCTGGATTCCGGCCTGCAGACCCAGGCGTCGAGCATGTTGCTCAACCGGGCCGCCACCAACAGCTTGCGGCGTATCAAGCAAGTCAAGCCGTTCCCCGAGCAAGCCTTCGGGGGCCGCAATGAGCAGCGCTTCACCGCCACCTTCAACTACAGCGTGCAATAAGCACCCGACACCAGGACGACACTGATGAGGTTCACACGGATTCATCTGGCACTCGTTGCCGCAAGCATGGGACATGGCATGGTCATGGCCGACACCCGCGACAGCGACGTCGGTACCATCGGCGTGCAAGGCAAGGCCACGGCGGGCGGCGGCTATATGGTGCAGGAAGAAAGCATCAAGGGCCGCTCCACGGTAACCAAGGAAGCGCTGGATAAACAGACCGCCACCGGTAACGCCGTGGACAAGCTCAAATACACCCCGGGCCTGAACATCTCCAGCGAAGACGCCACCGGTCTGTCGGGCTTTCGCTTCACCATGCGCGGGCTCAACTCCGACCAGGTGGGCATGTCGGTGGACGGCATGCCGATCAACGACTCAGGCAACTACGCGCTGTATTCCAACCTGCTGGGCGATCCGGAAAACATCGAGCAGATCTTCGTCACCCAGGGATCGGCGGAAGCGGACGGTCCGCACATCGGTTCCAGCGGCGGTAATATCGGCATCGTGACCATTCGCCCAACCAAGGAAACCGGCGCGTTCGTCAAACAGATCATCGGCAGCAACGCCACCCGCAAGACTTTCGCGCGACTGAACACCGGCGAAGTCAACGGCCTGAGCAACTGGCTGTCGGCCTCGCATACCGAAGGCGACATGTGGCGTGGCTCCGGCGCCGTGCGCGCGGACAAGGTGGAGTGGAACAGCTTTTTCGACGCCGGCGAAGGCAACACCGCCAACCTGATCCTCAAGTACCACGAGCAGGACAACAACAGTTACAGCCAGTTGACCAAGAGCCAGTTCCAGCAGAACGGTCGCAAGTTCGACCCCTACCCCGCCACGCCGGCCGTGGGCAGCAATGGCAAGGTCAACAGCTATTACGCGCTGGCGCAGAACCCATTCCAGACCTTTACCGGCGTGCTCAACACCCAATTCAAACTGGCCGACAACCTCGCCCTGTCGGTGATCCCGTACTACTACTGGGGCAACGGCAGCGGCGTCGGCTCATCCAGTTATGCACTCAACCGCGGCTCCAACGTGGGCGGTGTGTTCGACCTGAGCAACTTACCTACCGCCGCCCAGTACAACGCCGACGGTTCGTCCACCACCGGCGTCTACTACCGCCCTTCGCGTACGCAGACCTGGCGTCCGGGCATCACCACCAAACTGAACTGGGACCTGGAAGAACACAGCCTGCAATTCGGTTACTGGTACGAGCGCGCACGCCAGAGCCAGACCCAGCCGTTCATTGCCCTGAAAAACAGCGGTAAACCCAGCGACACCTGGCCGGACGGCGACGCCGTGGTGGATGCCAAACGGCAACACCGTGCAGGGTCGCGACCGATTCACCGTGACCCCGGCGCAGAAGGTCTGGGCCCAGGACACTTGGTACATCAACCCGGACTGGACCCTGGTGGCCGGCCTGGCCTACATGAACGTCAAGCGTGACGGCACCAACCACGGCAGCCTTACCGAGCAGGCGGAAAAACGCAGCCAGACGTATAACAAACTGCTGCCCAACGCCGGCCTCAAATACCAGTTGGATGAGCGTGACCAGCTGTTCTACAGCCTCTCGCGCAACATGCGCATTCCGCAGAACTACGTGCTGTATGACAAAGGCGCCGGTTCGATCGACGCCAAGCCGGAAACCAGCTGGAACCACGAATTGGGCTGGCGCTACACCGATGAAGACATGACCGTGGCCGCCACGCTGTTTTATATGCAGTTCAAGGATCGCCAGGTCTCTTCCAAGGACATCAACGGCGATTTCGCCGACATCAACGCCGGCTCCGTCAACAACAGTGGCCTGGAACTGGAATGGAGCGGCCTGCTGCCGAACCACTTCAACTACTACACCTCCTACACCTACACCAAGGCCGAGCAACAGGACGATCTCACCGTCTATAACGCCGGCACAGCCATCCTGCTGCCCACCAGCGGCAAGCAGTTCGCCAACGTGCCGAAGAACATGCTGGCGGCCAACATCGGTTATGACGATGGCCGCTACTACGGCACCTTCGGCGGCAAATACACCAGCAAGCTCTACGGCGACCTGACCAACGACGAAGCCATCTCCGGCCGTACCGTGTTCAACGCCGGTGCCGGCATCTACCTGCCGGTGGACAAGAAAGTGGTGAAGGACGCAACCCTGCGCCTGAACGTCGACAACCTGTTCGACAAGAAGTACCTGGACGGCGTCTACACCACCAAGACCAACGCCGCCAGCTACAGCGGTTTCCGTGACGGCGACCCGGCCTACATCGTGGGCCTGGAACGCACCGTGACGGTCTCCCTGGAAGCCAATTTCTAATTGCGAGGTAAGCGAACATGGACATGAATCTGCTCCACGACATCACCTTCTATGTGATGTACGCCGCGATGGCGATAGCCATCTTCATCACCATCGAACGCGGCATCTACTTCGCCTATGTGCGGCGCCAGGCGCGCGCGTTGAACCAAGCGCTGGGCGCTCAAGTGCACAGCGAACGCGACCTGCCCCAGGCGTTGACCCGTCGCCCCAGCCTGCCCCTGAACATGGTGCTGCCGGTGCTGGCGCAAAAAGCCTCCCACGGCTCGCGCAAAGACCTGGACGATGTGATCGAAACCCAATATTTAAGCACCCGCGCGCCCCTGGCCCGCAGCCTGTGGATTATCGAAACCATCACCACCGCCGCGCCGCTGCTGGGGTTGCTGGGTACCATCCTCGGTATCATCGACACCTTCAAGGCGTTGGCCACGGCGGGTGTGTCGGACCCGGGGCAGATTTCCGGCGGCATCGGCACGGCCCTGTTCGCGACAGGTTTGGGGATCGCCATTGCGCTGTTCTGCGTGGTGTTCCACAACTTCTTCCAGGACAGCCTGGAACGCATCAACGACCAACTGAAAATCCTGCTGATCCGCGCCGCCACCGGCGCCCGCGTGCAGAACGAAGCACCGCACCTGGTACCGGCGCCGTTGCACACCCGCACGGCCTGAGGTTCCCGGCGGGCGCTTGATGCGCCCGCCGTTCTTTTGCCACAGAGGTCCTGAATGTCTGTTTTCTTGAAATTGCGCATCATGGGCCTGGCCGGCGTACTGATCAGTCCGCTGGCCCAGGCGGACTTTTCGATTCCGGGCTTCGAACTGGTGCACACCGTGCCGGTGGACACAACCCTGGGTACCGACGATCTGCGCGAGCCCGGGCCGGTGTGGATCGAACTGTTCGACGGTGCCAGGAGCCGCATCGATATCGGCCAGTTCTATGCCGTCGATCATCCGGGCTCCGTGATGGATCGCGTGATCGAACGCCTGGAAGCAGCCGGCAAACGCGGTGTGAAAATACGTTTTCTGCTGGAAGAAAAGGGTCTGCGTTTGTCGGACGCCGCCACACTGCAGCGCTTGCGCGCCATCCCCAACCTGACGTTCCGCGTACTGCCTTACGCGCAAGTGAGTGGCGGCATCATCCACGCCAAGTACATGATCGTGGACGGTCAACAAGCGTTTGTCGGCAGCCAGAATTTCGACTGGCGCTCCCTGGAACATATCCATGAAACGGGCTTGCGCATCAGCGATGCCACGGTGGTGGGCCAGGTACAGGCGATTTTCGATCAGGATTGGCAAGCCCAGCAGGCACTGGCCGAACACCGGACGGTGCCACTGCCGGCGACCGGCCAGCTGCCGGCGCGTACGGGTAACTACCTGGTTGCCAGCCCGCAACGTTACAACCCGCCCGGAGTGGGTGACTCCCAACTGGAACTGCCGCGTCTGCTGGCGGAGGCGAAAAAAGAGATACGCGTGCAATTGCTCGACTACGCACCGCTGTCCTACGGGCCGGACAACACGCGCCCCTATTACGCAGTCATCGACAACGCCCTGCGCGCCGCCGCAGCACGTGGCGTGGCGATCAAGCTGATGGTGTCCGACTGGAACACCGACGCGCTGGAACTGCCCTATCTGAAAAGCCTGGCAGTGCTGCCCAATGTGCAGGTCAAAATCGTCACACTGCCCCAGGCCAAAGAAGGATTTATCCCCTATGCACGGGTGATCCACAGCAAGACCCTGGAGATCGATGGGCAGGTCGCGTGGGTGGGCACCAGCAATTGGCTGGGCGGCTATCTGGATAATTCGCGCAACCTGGAGGTGGTGATGCGCAACGAAGCGATGGCCAGGCGCGTAGGGGATTTGCACCGGCAATTGTGGGACGGACCCTATGCCAGAGCCCTCAACGCTACCGATGAATACCCCGAGCCGCATCCTGGCCAGCATTGACCGGCAGCACCTGAGTGGTGGTAGTGTGTGGAAATGTTTCTGACACATTGATCAGAAACTTCCTACTCACTACCTGCAAAGGAATGCGACTTTCCATGCACTTTCCACTCAAGCAAATCGTGGCTGCCAGTCTGTTCGCGGCCAGCCTTACGGCCGTTACCACACCCGCTTTCGCGAACATCACCGCTGAGCAAAGCACGGCGATTCTCAAGCAATTCGGCGAAACGCCGGCCAGCGATTTCCGCGGTTTCCTCGCCACCCTGGCCAAGGGCGATGTGGGTAAAACCGCCGATGTAGGCCCGGCAATCAACGCCTTTCTCTCCAACAAAACCCTGAGTGCCGACCAGCAGAACGAAATCAACCGTTTGCTGGGTATTTACACCAGGGTCAAATACGGCAAGGCCGCGCTGGAGACGCTGCGCGAGCTGGTGGAAATCCCAACGTTCAACGTCGACGGTGTGCCGCAGTACAAGAACCCGGAATTCCTCAAAATCGCCGATAAGATCCAGGCCCTGGCCAAAGCCTTCAATCTGAATTTCCGTAACGTCGACAACCGCGTATACGAAATTTCTTTGGAAGGCAGCGGCGATGAAGTAGTCGGCATCCATGCCCACGCCGACGTGGTGCCGGTGACTCCGGAAAATTGGGTGCTCAAAGATGGCACCAAGCTCGACCCGTTCAAAGTCACGCTGATCGGCGACCGCATGTATGGCCGCGGCACCGAGGATGATAAGAACGGGATTGTGGTGGCGATGTATGCCATGAAGGTGATCAAGGAAGAGAAGCTGCCGCTGGCACGCCACTTTAAACTGTTGGTGGACACCACCGAGGAGACCTCCGGCGACGCCATCCCGTATTACTTCGAACACAACCCGACCCCGCAGTACAACCTGGCGCTGGATGGCGGTTACCCGGTGGTGATTGCCGAGAAAGGCTACGGCACGGTTATGGCGTCTTTCCCGCGTCGCAAAGGCGAAGGCAACGGCGCGGAAATCATCGCGATGACCGGCGGCATGGCCACCAACCAGATTCCGTCGGCGTCGGTTGCCACGCTGGTCACCGACCAGCCTGCCGAACTGGCGGCGAGCCTGCAGAAAGCCGGCGCGGAGTATGCCAAGCGCAACGGCGGCGACTTCGAGGTGGCCGCCAAGGTCGAGGGCAAGGATGTGAAACTGACCGTCACCGGCGTGTCGGCGCACTCGTCCGAGCCGGAGTCGGGCGTCAACCCGGTGGCGCGCATGCTGGAGCTGATCCACAGCGTCGACGGCAAGATTGCCCTCAAGCACAACCACATCACCGATGCTGCGCACTATGCGTCCGACAATTGGGGCCTGGATTACTTGGGCGGCAAATTGGGCGTCGGCTTCGCAGACGACTTTATGGGTCCGTTGACTACCTCGCTGACGTTTGTCGGCCAGGATGAAAAAGCCTTCAAACTGGCGGTGAACCTGCGCGTGCCGAAGGGCAAGTCACCAGAAACGCTGAAAAAACAAATCGCCGACAAACTGAGCGCCTGGGACAAGACCAGTAACGTCGCGGTGGATTTCACTTATTCGATTGCCGAGCCGATGTACCGCAACCCGGAAGGCGAATGGGTGAAAGCGCTGCTGGCGGTCGCCACTGAAAACCTGGGCATGGAGCACAAATTCGGCACGTCGGCCGGCGCGACCTCGGTGCATGAGTTGCCCAACGGCGTGCAATTCGGCCTGGCGCGTCCGGAAGTTAAATACACAGGGCACACCGACAACGAATTCAAGACGGTCGATCAGTTCTTGCTGGACTTGCAGATCGTGACCGAAATGATGGGCCGCGTCGGGCAGTTGCCTAAGCTCTGACAGCAAAAAGCCCGCCGTGTATTGGCGGGCTTTTCAGACTGAGTAAAAATCAAGCGCACACAAAAACGCCGATCATCGCTGATCGGCGTTTTTGTTGAATATGGAGCGGGAAACGAGACTCGAACTCGCGACCCCGACCTTGGCAAGGTCGTGCTCTACCAACTGAGCTATTCCCGCAAATGGCGTCCCCTAGGGGACTCGAACCCCTGTTACCGCCGTGAAAGGGCGGTGTCCTAGGCCACTAGACGAAGGGGACACGCTACTGAAACACATGGTGTGTGTTCCAGTGCCCAGAGGCCGCATCCGAAGATCGGTCCTGGTTTCACTCAGTGCCACCCGAGGGCAACACTGCTTAAAAATTGGAGCGGGAAACGAGACTCGAACTCGCGACCCCGACCTTGGCAAGGTCGTGCTCTACCAACTGAGCTATTCCCGCATTGGCGTCCCCTAGGGGACTCGAACCCCTGTTACCGCCGTGAAAGGGCGGTGTCCTAGGCCACTAGACGAAGGGGACACACGTACAACATTCACTCCCTACCGCGTATCGCTGTGTGCTTTACGCTGTAAGTGGCGCGCATTCTATGGATGGATTGAAAGGTCGTCAACCCCCAAGCATAAATTTATTTAAATCAATGACTTCGCCCCCCTTTAGCGCCCCGCGAGGGGATTTGGCGCGTCCGTGCCTTGACGCCTATATTCTGGCGTTCGACAAAACGCTATAGTTCACCTGAACAAATGATGGCAATGTGCATCCATGCGGCGAGCATCCATCTATATAGGAAGCACTCATCCAGGGAACGAGGCGACAACTGGTCGATAAGACCTATCCGCCGCAAGGTCCAGTCACTACACTCCACTGTAAACCCTATAAAGAGGTCACACCGGTGACACCACTCATGATCACCCTGCTGGTAATAGCCGGGATCGCAATACTGATCGCCATTGGCTATATGAACCACGTGGTGGAAAACAACAAGCTGGAAAAGAAGCGCGTCGAGATCGAACTCAATGATCGTCTGCGTCGTTGCGGTGAGATCACTGAGACGTTCCCTGGCCAGTTGATGAATCCGGCGCTCAAACTGCTGCTCACCCGCCTGGAGCTCAACGTCAACCAGCGCTTGTTGAACCTCAACAAAACCAATGCAGCGCTCAAGGCACGCATCGCCGAGTTGAGTGCACTGGTAGCCCAGGGCGAATCCATTCCGGTCAATAACCCGCCCGCGCCGATCCAGACCGAAGCCAAGGCCAAGGATGTCCGCTTCCTGCTCGAGGCCCTGCACGGCCAGGTCACTCGCGCCGCTCAGGACGGCTACCTGCCGGCCAGTGAAGCCAAGCACTGGATCAGGGAAATCCGCCACATTCTGGTGCTGCTGCACATCGAATTCTTCAATAACCTCGGCCAGCATGCCCTGCAGCAAGGCCAGCCGGGCCAGGCGCGCCTGGCCTTCGAGCGTGGCGTGCAGTACCTGCGCAAACAGCCGGAACCGGCGTTCTACAGCGCACAGCTGCAGATGCTGGAATCGCAGCTGGCCCGCGCCAACTCCACCGTGCTGACCAATAGCAAGCCCGCCGAAGACGAGGTCAATGAATTGACCGAAGGCTTGAAAGTGGTCGACGCCGATGCCGAGTGGAAAAAGAAAGTCATCTACGACTGATCTCCCCTCCCCGCCTGGCGAACGCCTGTTCGCCAGATGCCATCACTTTGCATCTATCCCTGCACCCCTGACTCGCGTAAAAAAGTGCCCCTCACTCCACGAAGTTAGAGGCCTGCTATGCCTGTTGCCGTGATTGATGGACAAGCGCTGCATTATCTCGACCAGGGCTCGGGGCCCGTCGTCCTGCTGGGGTCCAGTTACCTGTGGAGCCTCGACATGTGGGCGCCGCAGATCGAAGCCCTGTCGCAACAGTACCGCGTGATCGTGCCCGAGCTATGGGGCCATGGCGATTCCGGGCCATTGCCCTCTCAAACCCATTCCCTCGACGACCTCGCGCGCCAGGGCTTGGCACTGCTGGACCACCTGGACATCCCACGCGTCAACCTGGCGGGCCTGTCGGTCGGCGGCATGTGGGGCGCGCGCCTGGCATTGCTGGCCCCTGAGCGCGTCAACAGCCTGGTGCTGATGGACACCTACCTGGGCGCCGAGCCCGAGGCCACGCGCCAATACTATTTCTCGTTGTTCAAGATGATCGAAGAAGCCGGCGCCATTCCCGAGCCGTTGCTGGATGTAATCGCACCGATCTTCTTCCGTCCGGGTATCGATCGCGAATCAGCGCTGTACCGCAATTTTCGCGAGTCGCTGCAAACGTTTCCCAGGGAGCGCCTGCTGGACAGCATCGTGCCGCTGGGTCGAGCGATCTTCAGTCGCGAGGATATTCTCAGCCAGTTACCGCAGCTGGACAGTGACACCACGCTGGTCATGTGTGGTGAGCAGGACACGCCGCGCCCCCCGGCGGAGTCTGAAGAAATGGCCGATCTGATCGGTTGCAGCGTGATCCTGATTCCGCACGCCGGGCATATCTCTTCGCGGGAAAACCCGGAGTTCGTCAACGAAGCGCTGCTGACCTTCCTCGCCAACCACGCCTGAGTGCCCTTGGCTTTGATCGTGGCCGTGGCCGCGATCAAAGCCGAAAGTGCCCGACCATCCCCTTGAGTTCGGCGCCCAACCGCGCCAACTGGATGCTCGACGCGGCGTTACCCTGCATGCTCAACGCCGATTGATCGGCACTCGCACGAATGCTGGTGACACTGCGGTTGATCTCTTCGGCCACCGAGCTCTGCTGCTCGGCGGCGGCGGCGATCTGCTGGTTCATCTGCTGGATCAGCGACACCGCCACCGCGATGCTGCCCAGGGCGCTTTCGGTTTCCAACGCATCGCTGACCGCCAGCTTCACCAACTCGCCACTGTGTTGAATCTGCTGCACCGATGCCTGCGCGGCGCTGCGCAAGGTGCTGACCAGCCGCTCGATCTCTTCCGTCGATTGCTGTGTACGCTTGGCCAGCGCCCGTACTTCGTCGGCCACCACCGCGAACCCCCGGCCCTGTTCGCCCGCGCGCGCGGCCTCGATGGCGGCGTTCAACGCCAGCAGGTTGGTCTGCTCGGCCACACTTTTGATCACACTCAACACTGTGCCGATGTGCTGGATCTCTGCACTCAGGCTTTCGATGCTGGCGCTGGCGCCGGTACTGGAGGTGGCCAGTAATTCGATGCGCTGCAAACTCTGGCGCACCACCTGCTGCCCACTGTCGACTTTTTCATCAGCGGTCTGGGCAGCCTGCGCTGCCTCTTCGGCGTTGCGTGCCACATCATGCACGGTAGCGGTCATCTGGTTCATCGCCGTGGCAACCTGCTCGGTTTCTTCCTTCTGGCTGCTGACCTCGATGTTGGTCTGTTCGGTAACGCTGGACAACGAATGCGCGGAGCTGGCCAATTGTTCGATACCAGCCTGCAGCCCACTGACCATGTGGCTCAACCCACTGCTCATCTGTTGCATGGCCTGCATCAGTTGGCCGATTTCATCGCGGCGGTCGACCTCCATTCGACCGCTCAAATCGCCGTCGGCGATGCGCTGTGCCACCGCGATCGCGCTGCGCAGAGGCGCCACGATCAAGCGGGTAATCACCCAGGCGGCCACCAACCCCACCAGCAACGCCAAGGCCGACGAGCCGATGATCAGCAGCGCGCTTTTCTTCAACTGCGCCTGCATCGACACGTCCTCGGCACCATAGGCCTGGTCGACCCGACTGACCACTTGCTCCGCACGATCATGCAGTTGCTTGTAGACCGTCTTTTCCTGAGCCAGCAGGCCGGTGTACTCGCCAAGTTTTTCAGTGAAGGCGGCGATATGCCCCGAGACTTCGCCGAGTACGGTCTGGTAACCCGGGTCCTTGACCGAAGCCTTCAATTGCTCGGCCTGGGCCAGTGCCTGATCGGCCTGCTCGATCTTGCCTTGCTCGGTGTTGTCTTCGTCGACTTTACGACTCTGGTCCAGGCGCACATGGGCTTCGTTCATGGCTTGCAGCATCAGGCGCGACACCTGGCTGACCTGCCCCGCCTGCTCGATGAATTCGGCGCCCTCCTTGCCCTGGCTTTCCTTGAGCCCATAAGCGCCGTCATCGGCCAGGCCGGCCTGCAGCACATCCAGGTTATTGGCGACGCTGGACACCGACCAACTCGCCATTTCCAGCGCCAGGTCCTTGGCCTGGGTCAGCTCGACAAATTCGTCAAACGCCTTGCGATACGCCGCCAGTGCCTGCTCGACGTCGGTCATGGCCGGCACGTTGGCGGCGGATTGAGCTTTAAGACTGGTTGCCTGAGCGGCCAGCGCATCCACGGCCTCATGCAACGCGTCGACCGCTTTGGGGTCGGCATGCAAGGCGTAGTCCTGTTCGATCAAGCGCACCTTGAGCAAACCGCTGTTGAGCGAAGACATAGCCTTCAGCCCCTCGAAACGTTGCCCGACGGTTTGCAGCGACCACACGCCAATGGCTGCCACCACCGCCGTCAGCAGCAGTACCAGGATGAAACCCAAGCCTAGCTTTTTCGCCATGCCCAGGTTGGCGAAACGTCGTTGCACGCCCGAAATCATTGCACGTGATCCTCTTGCAATGGCAGATGCCATCAAGCCCGGTTGACTGGAAGCGAGAGTCGCAACGACTGAGGCCTGAACACAAGTCACTGACGCCGCAATAATGGCAAAAAGCTACAAACCCGTCGTTTTCAGAACCGTCGAGGTCGATCTGGCGGGCCCCATGGCGCGCAGCAACGCCAGCGCCCGCTGATCAGCAGCATAGGCCACATTGATGCGCAGCCACTCACTGTATTCGCCCGTGGGGTTGAACAGTGCCCCAGGCGAGAGCAACACGCCGAGCCGACGCGCGCACGCCTGCAGCCGCGAGTGGTCCGCCGCACCGGGCCGCGCCCATACGAACATGCCGCCGGCGGGCACCGCGAACACCTCCCACTCTTCGTCTTCGAGCACCTGCAGTGTGGCGGCCATCTCCGCGCTCAGACGCTTGCGCAGGCGCTGCACCCATTTGCGGTACGTGCCATTGGCCAGCAGAGTGCCCACCACCGCTTCGGCAAACCGCGAAGTGCCCAAGCCCGTCAAGGTCTTGAGGCTGGCCAGTTGGGTGACAAGCGTCGCACTCGCGCACAGGTAGCCCACGCGCAAAGCGCTGCTCAAGGTCTTGGAAAAACTCGCGACGTAAATCACCCGCCCCTCGTGGGGCAAGGCCGCCAGTCGCGTGCAGCTGGGGTGCTGCAAGTCGCCGAAGACGTCCTCTTCAATGATCAGAAAGTTCTCGCGGCGGGCCAGTTCCAGTAAGCGCTCGGCCACCGCACGGCACAGGCTGGAGCCGGTGGGGTTGTGATACAGGCTGTGGACGAACAGGCACTTGGGCCGGTGATGCTGCAATAGGGCTTCTAGCGCCGCGATGTCCGGCCCGCCTGGGGTACGCGGAACTTCGAGCAGTTGCACGCCGTGGAAGGCCAGTTGTCGGTAGAGGTTGCCGTATCCGGGCGTTTCCACCACGACACTGTCACCGGCCTTGAGCAGCACGCGTATCAGCAGGTCCTGGGCATGGCTGGCGCCGGCAGTGGTCAGGATGCAATCGACGCGAGTGGCGATGTGAATCCGGGTCAGGCGCCTGAGCAATTGCTCACGCAGCGCAGGCAGGCCCAGGGGCGTGCTGTAGTTGAACAGGCCGGCGGTGTCGGTGCGGGTCACTTCACGAATCGCGTAGCTGATGTCATCGCTTTCATGCCAGGCATCCGGCAGCCAGCCGCAGCCCAGCTTCAATTCACCCAACGGGTTGTCGGCAAACGCGCCCCACGTCAGCTCGGCACCTTCATACCATTGGCATTCAGTGGTGACCGGTGGCTGTGCCACCACGAACCCCGCGCCTTGCCGATGCGCCAGCACGCCTTGAGCGACCATGCGCTCGAAGGCTTCGATCACATTGGACTGGCTGAGCAGGTTATCCAGGGCCAACTGCCGAACGGACGGCAAGCGTGTCCCGGGGCTGACCTGGTTGTTACGAATCCATTGAGCCACGGCCGTGACGATTTGCTGCACCACCGGTACAAGGGCTTGTCGATCGATCCCTAAATCCATGAGCCACTCACTTCAACTGTTTGTTTTCAACTCAACGAGTTAAGCACAGAAGCAGGTGATGGCCGGCCGCTAAGATTTATTAAATTATTGATTTTATTGGATAATTTACCTTGTGATACACATTCGCACACGGCGTTGTGCCAGCTCTGGAAAAGCCCCACAGCACCCCCAGACGTTTTCGAACCGTGTGCGGCATGCGGTCTTAGATGGCGGTCGCGCCTCCGTCCACCGCCAATGCTTGGCCGGTGGTGAATGCCGCCCCATCGCTGCACAAGTAGAGCACCGCGCTGGCGATTTCCTCGACCTTGCCGATACGCCCCACCGGGTGCATCGCCGCAGCATAATCGGCCTTGCGCGGGTCGGCCTCATAGGCGCGTCGGAACATATCGGTATCGATCACCGCCGGGCAAACGGCATTCACGCGGATTTTCTTCTTCGCGTACTCGATGGCAGCCGACTTGGTCAGGCCGATCACCGCATGTTTAGACGCGGCATAAATGCTCATCTTCGGCGCCGCCCCCAAGCCCGCCACTGACGCGGTGTTGACGATGGCACCGCCACCCTGGGCCAGCAGCAGCGGCAACTGGTGCTTCATGCACAGCCATACGCCTTTGACGTTAACGCCCATGATGGCGTCGAACTCATCCAGGCTGCCGTCGGCGAGCTTGCCCTTTTCGATTTCGATACCGGCGTTATTGAACGCGTAGTCCAGACGCCCATAGGCCGCCAGCGTCTGCGCCATCAACTGCTGCACCTCGGCTTCCTGGGTCACGTTGCAGCGCACGAACAATGCTTCGCCACCGGCCTGGCGGATCAGCGAGACGGTCTCCTCGCCGCCCACCACGTCCAGGTCGGCCACCACGACTTTCAAACCTTCGGCGGCGAACGCCAGGGCGGTGGCGCGGCCGATACCCGCGGCGGCGCCGGTGACCAGGGCGACCTGGCCGGAAAACGTCATGCTCATGCAGGGGTGTCCTTCTGGAGGATTTAAGCGTGGCTCGAGTCTAGCCAAGGTTGCGCAGCCTGCGTCAGCACTATCAAAAGGCCGGTTGGCGCTGTATGAACCGCAGTGATAAAGCCTGTGTATCCACCATCAATGCAGCCTATCGAGGAGCATTCGCACACTTCGCTGCGCTTGCCCACCGGCCATTCAAGGTCTATCACTGAGGCTTCCTTTCCAAAGAGTCCCTGCCATGACCGCCCAGACCAACCGCCAGTTCCTGCTTGCCAAACGCCCGGTCGGCGCCGCCACGCGGGATACCTTCACTTATCAGGAAGTCCCGGTGGGCACGCCCCAGGACGGCCAAGTGCTGGTGCATAACGAATACCTGTCCCTCGACCCGGCCATGCGCGGCTGGATGAATGAAGGCAAGTCCTACATCCCCCCGGTCGGCATCGGCGAAGTGATGCGCGCACTGGGCGTAGGCAAAGTGATTGCGTCGAACCATCCGAAATTTGCCGTCGGCGATTACGTAAACGGTGCCCTGGGTGTGCAGGATTACTTCCTCGGCGAGCCGCGTGGTTTTTATAAGGTCGACCCGACAGTGGCGCCGTTGCCGCGCTACCTGTCCGCCCTGGGCATGACCGGCATGACCGCCTACTTCGCCCTGCTGGAGACCGGCGCGCCAAAGGCCGGCGAGACCGTGGTGATCTCCGGGGCCGCCGGTGCCGTGGGCAGCATCGCCGGCCAGATCGCCAGGCTCAAAGGCTGCCGGGTGGTGGGCATCGCCGGTGGCGCCGACAAGTGCGCTTTCCTGGTGAATGAGCTGGGTTTCGATGCGGCCATCGACTACAAACACGAAGACGTACCCGCCGCCCTCAAGCGCGAGTGCCCCAAGGGCGTGGATGTGTATTTCGATAACGTCGGCGGCGACATTCTCGACGCGGTGCTCAGCCGCCTGGCGTTGAAGGCTCGCGTGGTGATCTGCGGCGCAATCAGCCAGTACAACAACAAGGAAGCGGTCAAAGGCCCGGCCAACTACTTGTCACTGTTGGTCAACCGCGCGCGAATGGAAGGCTTTGTGGTGATGGATCACGCCGCGCACTTCGCCGCCGCCGGGCAGGAAATGGCCGCCTGGATGGCGCAGGGCAAGCTCAAGAGCAAGGAAGATATCGTCGAGGGGCTGGAGACGTTCCCGGAAACACTGATGAAGCTGTTCAACGGTGAGAACTTCGGCAAGTTGGTGCTGAAGGTCTAAGCGCACTGGCCAAAAAAAACGCCTGCATCCCGTTGATTCAGGATGCAGGCGTTCTCGTCAGTGACTCGCGCTCGGCGTGATCAGGCGATCTCGGCAACCACTGCCGCCAGCGCCTTGGCCGGATCCGCCGCCTGGCTGATCGGACGGCCGATCACCAGGTAGTCGGAACCGGCGTCCAGTGCCTGACGCGGGGTCAGGATGCGGCGCTGGTCGTCCTGGGCACTGCCCGCCGGGCGGATGCCGGGGGTAACCAGTTGCAGGGACGGGTGCGCGGCCTTCAACGCCTGGGCCTCCAGCGCCGAGCACACCAGGCCGTCGAGGCCGGCCTTCTGCGCCAGGGCCGCCAGGCGCAACACCTGCTCCTGAGGCTCGATGTCCAGGCCGATCGCGGCCAGGTCCTCGCGCTCCATGCTGGTCAGCACGGTCACACCGATCAGCAGCGGTTTGGGGCCGCTGCGCTGTTCCAGCACTTCACGGCACGCGCTCATCATGCGCAGGCCGCCGGAGCAATGCACGTTGACCATCCACACGCCCATTTCAGCCGCAGCCTTGACCGCCATGGCGGTAGTGTTGGGGATATCGTGGAATTTCAGGTCCAGGAACACCTCGAAGCCTTTGTCACGCAGGGTGCCGACGATTTCCGCAGCGCAACTGGTGAACAATTCCTTGCCGACCTTGACCCGGCAAAGCTTTGGGTCCAACTGGTCAGCCAGCTTCAGTGCGGCGTCACGGGTGGGGTAATCCAGGGCGACGATGATAGGAGTCTGGCAGGCGGACATTGGAATAGGCTCTCAGGCAAGTCGAAATCGGCGCGGATTGTAGCGCAAGCGACGCCATTGCGGGATCCGATGATCGGTAAATACTGACCAAGCGTGCTCTGACGGGCATTCGGGGCATATATTTCAAAGTCGATACATTCAAGACACGCCCCCAACACGCCCCGCCGCTAGCCTCGCTCGCACGACCCTGCGACTTGCACTACCAGCCATGGGGCTGGGCGCCTATGCTGACCGCAACCACCTGGCAGATGACCGCATTATGCAAACCCCTTGCGCCCCTGTGAACGACGAGCAAAAAGGTCCGGCGAGCGCCGATGACAAGCGCTGGACCACCCGCGCGCTGGTGGTCGACGACGATGTGCCGATTCGTGAACTGCTGATCGATTACCTGGCGCGCTTCAGTATTCTGGCCACCGGCGTCAACGACGGTGCCGAGATGCGCCAGGCCATGCACGCCGAAACCTTTGACGTGGTAGTGCTCGATCTGATGCTGCCGGGCGAGGATGGCCTGTCGCTGTGCCGCTGGCTGCGGGCAGAGTCGGATATTCCGATTCTGATGCTGACCGCGCGCTGCGAACCCACGGACCGCATCATCGGGCTGGAATTGGGAGCCGACGACTACATGTCCAAGCCCTTCGAGCCGCGCGAGCTGGTGGCGCGCATCCAGACCATTCTGCGCCGCGTGCGCGACGACCGCAGTGAGCAGCGTGCCAATATTCGCTTTGACACCTGGCGCCTGAACAGTGTGCTGCGCCAGCTGGTGGCCGACGACGGGTTGGTGGTACCGCTGTCCAACGCCGAATTCCGCCTGCTTTGGGTATTCATCGAGCGTCCGCGCCGGGTACTGAGCCGTGAACAACTGCTGGATGCCGCGCGCGGGCGGTCCATAGAGGCATTCGATCGCAGCATCGACCTGCTGGTCTCGCGCCTGCGGCAGAAACTCGGGGATGACCCCAAGGCGCCGCAGTTGATCAAGACCGTGCGGGGCGAAGGCTACCTGTTCGACGCGCGGGACATCGGCTGATGCGCGGCCCCTTCAATACGCTGTTTGGTCGGCTGTTCGGCGTGTTGCTGGTGGCCATTGTGCTGGCCCACGTGCTGGGGTTCTTTTGGTTCCACCACTATGGCCCGCCCCCGCCGCCGCCCGAAGAGACTTTTGTAGAGCAGCCTGACGGCACGATGAAACCGCTGCCCAGGCATAAACGCTCCTGGTTCGGCGGCCCGGTGGTGCCGCTGACGTTTCAATTCATTTCGCTGATCGTCGCCGCCTGGTACGGCGCCAAGCTGCTCAGTCGGCCGATCCAGCGTCTGAGTGAAGCCGCCGAACGCTTGAGCCTGGACCTCGACAGCCCGCCGCTCGACGAATCCGGCCCGCTGGAAGCGCAACAAGCCGCGTCGACCTTCAACCTGATGCAGCGGCGTATCCGCGAGCAGGTCAGCCAACGCGCGCGCATGCTCGGGGCCGTTTCCCATGACCTGCGCACGCCGTTGTCTCGCCTCAAGCTGCGCCTGGAGCAGATTGAAGACACCCGGCTCCAGGGCCAGATGCGCCAGGACCTGGACGACATGATCGGTATGCTTGATGCGACCTTGAGTTATCTGCACGAACAACGCACCAGCGAAACCCGGCACTGGCTGGACGTGCAGGCGCTGGTGGAATCGATCAGCGAAAACGCCCAGGACCAGGGCTGCGACGTGCAATTTGCCGGCACCTGCGCGCCGCTTCAAGTGCAACCGATGGCCTTGCGCTCCTGCCTTAACAACTTGATCGATAACGCCCTGCGCTACGCAGGAACGGCGCTTGTGGACCTGCAGGACAGCCGTGAAGCGCTGGTCATCCGCGTCATCGACCACGGCCCCGGAATCGCCACGGACAAACGCGAAGCGGTGTTCGAACCGTTCTTTCGCCTGGAAGGCTCACGCAACCGCAACTCCGGCGGCGTCGGCCTGGGCATGACGATTGCCAAGCAGGCCGTGGAACGCCTGGGCGGCCGCTTGAGCCTGGAGGAAACACCCGGCGGCGGCTTGACCGCAGTGATGCGGTTGCCCAGGGCTTAAAGCGCCTTGTCGTCCCGACGACCCTGTGCCTGGGTCGCGCTCCAGTCCATCAACAGGCTGTAGGCCACGGCGAGCAGGGTCGGGCCGATGAACAGGCCGATAAAACCAAAGGCGATCAAGCCGCCGAACACGCCCAGCAGCACGATCACCAACGGCAGGTTTCCACCACGGCTGATCAGGTAAGGCTTGAGCACGTTGTCCACGCCGCTGATGACGAACGTGCCCCACACGCCGAGGAATACCGCGTAGGTGTAATCGCCCTTCCACGCCAGCCAGGCCGTGGCCGGAATCCATACCAACGGCGGGCCCATGGGAATCAGGCTGAGCAGGAAGGTCACGATGCCCAGCACCAGCGCGCCCGGCACGCCCGCGATCAGGAAGCCGATCAGTGCGAGCACCGCCTGGGCGGCAGCGGTGCCGATCACACCATTGACCACACGCTGCACCGTGCCGGCCACCAATTCGATGTAGTAGCCGGCGCGATCACCGATCAGGCGCTCCAGCAAACGGTGGACGAACATCGCCAGGCGCGGCCCGTCGCGGTAGAAAAAGAACACGAAGACCAGGCTCAAGGTCAGCTCCAGAATCCCGCCGCCGATCTGCGCACTGCGTGCCAGCAGCCAGTTGCCGACCTGTCCCAGGTACGGCTTGAGGCTGACCATCAGCGCCGCGCCCTGCTGGTCGATGCTGTCCCACATCGCCACCAGCCGCTCACCCACCAAAGGGATCGAACCCAGCCATGTCGGCGCCTCGGGCAAGCCATCGACCTGGATATCCTTGATCAACGCCACGGCATCGCGCACATGGTCCGCCAGATTGAACCCCAGCCACACCAGCGGCACTGCCACCAGCAGCATCCAACCCAAGGTCAGAATGGCGGCGGCCAGCGACTCACGACCGCCCAGCCAGCGCGTCAACAACACCATCAAAGGCCAACTGGCGAACGCCAGCACCGCGCCCCAGAACAGCGCCGACCAGAACGGCGCCATCACCCAGAAGCTGGCACCAAATAGCACCAGCAGCAGGATTTGCACCAGCAGGCGATCGTTATTGAGCATGGGGTATCTCTGAAAAAAGGAGGCTGTAGGAAGAAAGCTTAGGCGAACGGCGCGGGTCCGTTCGCCCGGTACCGGTCAGCGTATCAGATGCACATGCAGACCTTTGGTTTCACTGCTGCCGCTCTCCATGCGCGCAGCGCGCACGCCCTTGTCGACCAGCGCCTGGCGCCAGGCTTCGGCGTTCGGTCCGCTCAGGCTCACGCGTAGGGTGGTGTCGAGGTTCAAGCCACGGGAAATAAGGGTCAGCCAGGTATCGTCCGGCTCATCGCTCAATGCGGGGAAGTCCAGCTCGCCGGTGCTTTTCAGCTCGCGCAGCAGGGTGGCCGACGTGGGCAGCAGGTTGCCCAACGGGTTGCCGGCGTCCAGTTGCTCCACATGCAGGTACGCGCGGCGATTACCACGGGTGATGCCGTACAGGGCCACCAGTGAATTGGCCTGTGGCTCGGCCAGGCGCAGCAGCAGGTACTCCTGCTGGCTGTCAGCCCCCACCAGCTTGGCGTTGCCGAAGATCTCATTGGCCCATAGGCTGCTTTCACCGCAGTCACGGGCCTGGCACCAGAACAGCAACTGCGCGCCCTGGGCCTGCAACGCCTCGCGCGTGGCGGTGAAGGCCGCACTGGAGGAGTGTTCGGGAGGCAATTCATAGGTAATGGCAGTGGCCCGGCCCCGCGCGATGGCCTGGCCTTCGTAACGCAGCTGGCCGCTGATCTTGCGGATGGCGCCCAGGGGATAGATGCGTTCCTTTTCTTCAGCGGGGCGATAATCGACGATCTGCGCGTCGACCTGGCGGGCCACGGCGGGTAAGTCCTGGCTGCCCGGTACGTCGGCGGCGAACACCAGTGGGCTGAACGCGCACAACCCCAGCAGACGGATGCAGTCGTTACGCAGGCTCATCGGACAGGTAAGCCCTGGCCATTGAAGATTGCCGCGGTTTTAAGCTCGGTGTTGAAATTGCGCATGGTTGACTCCCTTTCAATCCGCCCAGCCTCGGCAGTTGACCGCCCCAAGTCAAGGCGCGGAGAAGAACCGATTGAAACAGTCTGCAACAAGGACCGCGCCGGACTCATCATTCAGGTGTAAATGATGGCCGCCCGGCAGCGTCGTCACTGTAAAGGGTAGCTGGGAAAGCAATTCGGGATGTTTCGCCAGCATGCCGTCGGCAGCCACCACCAATTGCGCAGGGCAATTGACTCGCCGTACGAAGGCCATGGCCTGGTCGTCGGTCAGACGCAGCGGTGAAGCCAGCGTCAGGCGACTGTCCGTGCGCCAGGTGTAACCGCCCGGTACCGGCATCAACCCACGCTGGGCCAGCAATTGTGCAGCTTCACGACTCACAGCCACCAAGCCCTTCATCCGGGCCTCGACTGCACGCTCCAGGGTGCCGTACACCGGTTTGCGTTTGTCCCGCAGGTTCAATTGCGCCTGCAACGCCATGCCCAGGCGCTCGGCCGCGTTCTCGCCAGGGGCAGTGGGCGGGATCACGCCGTCGATCAGGCCCAGGTGCGTGATGCGCTCAGGCAAGGCGCCGGCCAGCGTCAGTGAGACAATGGCACCGAGGGAGTGGCCAAGTAATGCAAAACGTTTCCAGCCCAACTGTTCGGCCACTTGCAGCACATCGTAGACGTAATCCCACAGGGCGTAGCCAGCGCCCGGCGGGCGGTGCGCCGAGTGCCCGTGGCCGGCCATGTCCAGGGCCACGATGCGCAGCCCTGTCAACTTCGGCGCCAGGCGCGCGAAGCTGTTGGCATTGTCCAGCCAGCCATGCAGGGCGATGACCGGCACCCCGTCCTCGGGACCGAACAGATGGGCGGCCAACTCGATATGAGGCAGGCTCAGGCGCACTTCTTCGACCGGCGAGCTCATGCGCAGCTGCGCTCACGGGCGTCCCAGCGGGCAAACAGGGTTTTGATCAGGGTGGCGGTGTCCTGCGGGCGTTCCAGCGGGAACATATGGCCGCCGGGCATGGTGAGCATTTCCCCCAGGGGCAGGCGGCCGACGCCGCTGGCATGGTGACGCATCACCACGCGGCTCTGCCGGCCGCGCACCACCGCCAGCGGTACTTTCATCTGGCGCACCTGGCCGGGGCTGGTATGGGGTACACCACGGTAGATGCTGATCTCGGTGGCCGGGTCGAAGCGCAGGCGCAAGCGGTCGCCCACCGGTTGCAGGCCATGTTGCAGGTAGGCCTCGAAGCAGTCCGGGTCGAAGCCACGAAACAGGGTCTTGCCGGAGAAATAGCTGCGCGCGGCGTCCAGGTCGGCGAATTCCTCGCGCCGACCCAGGGTGCGCCCGGCCGGGGTGAGGCGGTCGATAAACCCGAAGCGCTTGGCGGCGCGGATCACCCAGCGGTCGGCGCGGGTCAGTACCGGAGAGTCGAGCATGACCACCCCGCGATACAGCTGCGGGCAACGCAGGGCGGCGTGCAAATGCAGCACGCCCCCCAGGGAATGGCCCACGCCCCATACCGGCTGCGGCTGTTGCTCCAAATGGTGGATCAGTTCATCCACCAGGTTGTGCCAGTTATCGTCCACCGGAAACCGTGGATCGTGACCATGCTGCGGCAGGTGCGCCACGGTATATTCCGGCGCCAGCGCGGCAAACAACTTGCCGTAGGTAGCCGAAGGGAAGCCATTGGCGTGAGCGAAAAACACGTGCTGCGACATACCGGATCCATCTGCAATATCAGGACTTGATTGTCATCACGCACGGCCGGCACAGCAATGACTGTAACTGCCAGGAATGGTGACACTCACGCCACGCCTATCGGGCCGGTGGGTTCTCGCCCAGCGGCACCACCGCCATGGTCAGGCGCGATATGCATGTGGCCTTGCCTTCCTCGTTGCTCAGGCGAATGTCCCACACCTGGGTGCTGCGCCCGATATGCACAGCCCTGGCCACCGCCGTCACCCGGCCGCTGCGCACACCGCGCAGGTGGTTGGCATTCACTTCCAGGCCCACGCAGTAGTATTTGCTGGTGTCGACGCACAGGTAGGCCGCCATCGAGCCGATGCTCTCGGCCAGCACCACCGACGCGCCGCCGTGCAGCAGGCCGAAAGGTTGATGCGTGCGCGCGTCAACCACCATGCTCGCGGTCAGGGACTCGTCGTCGAAACTTTCGAAGCGGATATCCAGCAATTCACCGATGGTGTTTTTCTGGCTGGCGTTGAGGTGTTCGATATTCGGTTGGGTGCGCCACAGGCTCATGCAGGTGTCCTTTGGTGTTTTTATGATGACCCTAATCCTGCCACACAATCGTCTCGATGCGCGCGCTCCCGGCGTGTAAATGTGCGCCATAAGTCGCATCGATGATGCGGGTTAACGCAAGGAAGGCGCACCGCTAGGGGTTTTGCACGCTCACCAGCCTCATCGACCCCGCCAGCAAGAACTCGCCTTCCAACTGCGCCAGGCTGGCGGTGTACATCGGCTGCGGTTGGCGCCAATGGCCGTGCTGGAGGAAGCTGATCAAATTGCCCACCAACGGCTGATGGCTGACCAGCAGCACGTTCTGCTCGCCGTCGAGGTGGGCCAGCACTTGCCGCGGATCGCCTTCGGGCGTCAGCCACGGCACGGTGTCAATATCCGGCTCAAACCCCAGCGCCTCGCGCACCAGCTGAGCGGTTTGCTGCGCCCGTGTGTAAGGGCTGGCGATGATCGCGTCGAGGGGTTGGCCGATCAACCGTGCGGCGCTGCGCAGCACCTCTGCGCGGCCATGCTCGGTGAGGTTGCGTTCGGCGTCGGTGCGCACCTGGCTTTCGGCCTCACCGTGACGCAGGATCCACAGCTTCACAATTTCGGCTCTTCATCGCGCACCGGGTGCGGCGCCGCCGGCACGCTGTGGGGCGCCTCGCCTTCGGGTGCGCGTGGCGCCGGCCAGTCGGCGAACGGCCAGGGCTTTTGCTCGGTATGAAAGCTGCCGAACCGGCCGATCTGTGCAAGGAACTGGCTGAGGCTGTCGCCAAAATTCATCAGGCCCAGGTTCGGCGCGCCGTAGATCAGGCGATAAACCAGTTGCACCACTACCAGCGCACCGAGCAGGAACTGCGCCACCTGCCAGACCAGGGCGAACACCAGCATCCACAGGATGCGCAGGCCGATGGATTCGTACTTGGGAGCAGCTTTGGGATCGTTCATGGTGCGTTCCTCAGTTGAAACCACTGGTGGAAATAAAGTCGACATCGGTTTTGGGCTCGGCCCGCATCAGCAGCTCGATCACTTGGTCCAAGGTGCGCCCTTCAAACAGGATAGCGTGCAACCCGGCAACCAACGGCATGTACACCCCGGCCTCCTGAGCCTTGGCCTTGAGAACCTTGAGCGTGTTGACCCCTTCGGCCACTTCGCCCAGGCGCGTGACCGCCTCATCCAGGCTCAAGCCCTGGCCCAGGGCAAACCCCACCTGATAATTGCGGCTTTTGGGCGAGGAGCAAGTGACGATCAGATCGCCCACGCCGGCCAGCCCGAGGAACGTCATGGGGTTGGCGCCCTGGTTCACCGCGAAGCGGGTCATTTCCGCCAGGGCGCGGGTGATCAGCATGCTCTTGGTGTTTTCCCCCATGCCCAACGCCACCGCCATGCCGGCGATGATCGCGTAGACGTTTTTCAACGCGCCGCCCAATTCGACACCAAAACGGTCGCTGCTGGCATAAACGCGGAACGTGCGACCATGCAGCACCGCCTGGACACGCTCGCAGAGCGCTTCGTCGGCGCTGGCCACCACGGTAGCGGTCAGCGCGTGCTCGGCCACCTCCCGCGCCAGGTTCGGCCCGGACAGCACGCCGATGCGCGCCTGGGGCGCGATTTCTTCAAGGATCTCGCTCATCAACTTGAAGGTCTGCGCCTCGATACCCTTGGTCAGGCTGACCAGCAACTTGCCCGCGAGACGCTCGGCATGGGGCGCCAGCACCGTGCGCAAGGCGCTGGACGGCAGCGCGACGAAGCACAGCTCGCAGTCCGTGAGGGTAGCCAGCAGATCGGTGACCGGCTCGACTGCCGGGTGAATCTTGATGCCTTTGAGGTAACGGGGGTTTTCGCGGTGTACACGAATGGCCTCGGCCTGCTCGGGATCACGCATCCACTGGCGCACCGCATGGCCGTTCTCGGCCAGCAGGTTAGCCACGGCGGTCCCAAAACTTCCGCCTCCCAGGACCGCAATAGGGCGCTGTTGAGTCATATGCAATCCGTTAATCCATACCAGTGGCGATGGCGGCATTATACGGAGCGACCCGCCTGCGGCCAGCCCCCCTGTCGATTCGCGCGCTTGTCGGAAAATGCCACGGGTAGGTGAAGTAATTGCAGGGGCGACGACTGGCAAATGGCCGCGCCTCGGTTAACATGGGCGGCTATCCGTCATGATCAAGGCCGCACCGTGCATCTGCGCCCTCCTCCCCGTTCGTCTCTTCTGCTGATGCTGCTGTGCAGCAGTGCTGCACTGGCTGACGACTTGTTCCTCGACAGCCAGCCGCTGCCGCAGGTATTGACCGCCACGCGCCTCAAGCAGTCGGCCGCCGCCGTGCCCGGCAGCATGACGGTGATCGACAGCGAATTGATCAAGGCCAGCGGTGCGCGCGACATCAGCGAGCTGCTGCGCCTGGTGCCCGGCATGATGGTCGGCTACACCACCGGCAACCAGGCGGCGGTCAACTACCACGGCACCAGCGCCAGCGACGCCCGGCGCATGCAGGTGTTGATCGACGGCCGCTCGGTATACCGCGCAGGCCTGGCCACAGTGGACTGGAGCGATATTCCGGTGGCCATGGAAGATATCGAGCGCATCGAGGTGTTCCGTGGCCCCAACACCGTAAGCTACGGCGCCAACGCCTTGATGGCGGTGGTCAATATCCTCACGCGCTCACCGGCCAACAGCCATGGCTCGCGGGTCAAAGTGATTCGCGGCGAGCGCGGCATCAACGACTTCTATGCCAGCCAGGGCGCGGGTTGGGAAACCGGCGACCTGCGCCTGTCGCTGTCCGGGCAACAAGATGATGGTTTCGACAGCGATGCCGCCGGTGCCGACCGCCGCGATGGCCGTCGCCTCAACCGCTTCAGCCTGGCCGTAAGCCAGACGTTGAATACGCAGCAGAGCATCGACTGGCAACTGGATGCGAAGGAAGGCACCAACCAGCGCCCTTACACCTACAGCCCGGTCTTCGCCGGCATTACCGAGGGCGGTACCAATTCCGACGTCACGTCCAAGGACTACGCCGGTTCCCTGCGCTGGAATTTCGACTTCAACCCGGAACACAGTTTGTATATCCAGGGCTCCGCTCAACGGTGGGACCGCCGGCAGATCTGGAAAGCCTGCGACGCCAAGGTCTCGTTCAGCCCGGAACTGACCCAGCTGTGGCAACTGAACCCCAATTACGCGGAAAAGCTGGCCCGGCATATGGACACCTACAGCCAGGGCAGCGCCCCGCCAGGCAGCGCCGCCGAGCAAGCGCTGGCCAACCAGGTGCTGGACCAATGGCGCAACGGCGCCAACCAGAGCGTATGCGGCGACATCGACCAGAGCACCCGGGAAAGCCGCTACGACCTGGAGATTCAGGACACCCTCAGCCTGTCCGACAGCCTGCGCCTGGTCAGTGGCATGAACTATCGCTATGACCGTGCCGACTCCGACACCTATTTCAACGGCACCCTGGACGACACCACCTGGCGCCTGTTCGGCCAGTTGGAATGGCGCGCCAGCGAACACTGGTTGCTGCAGGGTGGCGCCATGTATGAAGACACTCACCTGAGCGGCAATTCGCTGACGCCCCGGGTGGCGGTCAACTACCTGATCAACCCGCGTCACGGCCTGCGCGCGGTGTACTCCGAGGCGATCCGCTCGCCGGACATGTTCGAGAACAACGTCAACTGGAGCTACCGCGTCACTAACTTGAGCTCGCCGGCGTTCGGACAAAGCTCCGCGCAATACTTCGTAAAAACACGCGGCCCCGGCAACCTCGATAAAGAGCTGATGCGCTCACGGGAATTGGGTTACAACGGGTTTTTCGCCGACATCGGCCTGAACATGGACGTGAAGCTGTTCTATGACGAGATCACCGACATGATCAGCTCGCCGCTGCGCAATAACCAATACATCGCCAGCAACGCCAACAGTTCGCGGTTCACCGGCGCCGAAACCCAATTGGACTGGCGCGTCAGCAACGCCGACCGCCTGCGCCTGACCTATGCGTACGTCGACGCCACCGCCAGCAACCCCAGGGACAAGGCGCAAACCGCACGCAACAGTGGCTCGGCCGGCTGGCTGCGTGAATGGGGTCGCGGCTGGTCCAGCGCGCTGTTCTACTATGGCGACGACGCCCTCAACCAGTACCGCTTCGAACGGGTCGACCTGCGCGTGGCCAAACGCATTGCCTTGGGCAAAGCCAATGTGGAACTGGCCGGCATGCTGCAGCAGCGCCTCGACGACCAGCCCACCACATGGGCCGACAACACCTACGACCAGCGCCACGTGCTGTACTTCAGTGCGGAGCTGGAGTTCTAGCATGGCCGCCCCGTCACGGATGACCTTCTCCTTCATCTCCGCGCTCTGGCGCCGCTGTTCGTTGCTGGCGTGCCTGCTGCTGGCTGCACCGGCATGGGCCGCCGAGGTATTGCTGACGGCCGCCGAAGACAGTGACGGGGTGCAGGCCTTTACTCAGGCCCTGGCGCGGCAACGCCCCGAAGACCATGTGACGTTCACCCCGCTCAAAGACTTACCCGCGCCCGGCCGCCTGCCCGCCAGCACACGCTTGATCCTGCTCGACCTGCCCAGTCTCGACTGGCGCCTGCAGGACGATCAGGGCCCACCGACGCTGGTGCTGCGCATCAGCCGGCTGCAGGCACATCAGCACCCGGGCGCTGCGCAACATGCCCATGTCAGCCTGCTATGGAGCGACCCGCCGCTGGCGCGCCAACTGCGCCTGATTACGCGCATCCTGCCCCAGGCACGCCGGATCGGCGTTCTGTATGGCGCCGAAAGCGAGTTCCTGCTGTCCGAACTGCGCCAGCATGCCGCCCCCCTGAACCTGGAAATCGTGCCCCAGCGTTGGGACAACACCAGTGACAGTCGCCCTCTGCAAAGCCTGTTCAGGAACAGCGACGTACTGCTGGGCCTGGATGACCCACAGCTGTACAACCCGAAAACCGCAAAAAACCTGTTGTTGAGCAGCTACGCCCAGCAACTGCCGCTGGTGGGCCCCAACGCCGGCTTTGTGCGGGCCGGCAGCCTGGCCAGCACTTACAGCGACCAGACCGACTGGCTGGCGGTACTCGACCGTTTGCTCGACCATGCCCCCGCCAACTGGCCGCGCTCGGTGTACCCGGACCATTTCAAAGTGGTGGGCAATGCCCAAGTGGCGCGCTCGCTGGGGATCGAACAGGTCGATGAAGCCCAGGTCGCGGCGCAACTGGCCGAAGGAGAAAAACGCCCATGACCCTGCGCCGTCGTTGGGACATCAATACCCGCACCCAGCTCATTACCCTGGGCCCGGCGCTGGTGCTGACATTGCTGCTGATCAGCTTCTTTACCTTCGTGCGCATCCAGGACCTGCGCCAGGAGCTGGACCACACCGGGCAACTGATCGCCAACCAGTTGGCGCCGGCCACTGAATATGGGGTGATTTCCGGCAACACCGACGTGCTCGAGAGCCTGCTGCGCGCCACGCTGGCGACGCCTCATGTACGTTTCCTGGAGATTCAGGACAGCACCGAGAATATTCTGGTGTACGTCGAACAGCCTTCGGAAAAACATGATCGCTCGCTGTCGGTAAAAGTGTTCCAGGCGCCGATTCGCCTGCAGCATATCCAGCTGGGCAACGACTTTTTCCAGGACAACCTCAACGAAACCAAGGCGCCGCGTGCCGACTACCTGGGTCGGGTCATCGTCGGTATGTCCAACGATGCGTTCAGCCAGCGCCAGCAGGAGATCCTGCTCAAGGCCGGCATCCTGGCGCTGTTCACGCTGCTGTTTACCTTCCTGCTGGCCCGGCGCCTGGCCGCCAGCCTGTCACAGCCGATCAGCGCCATGGGCACTGCGGTAAAAGCTATCCAGCAGGGCCACTACAAGACCGCGCTGCCGATCGTGGATGACTCGGAGCTGGGCGATCTGTCGCGGCATATCAACAACCTGGCCGAAGGCCTCAACCAGGCCAGTCGCGAACAACAGCAGGCCATGGCCCAATTGATCCAGACCCGCGAAGAGGCCGAGCGCGCGAATAACGCCAAATCGGATTTCCTGGCCATGATGAGCCATGAATTGCGCACTCCGATGAACGGCGTGCTGGGCATGCTGCAGTTGCTGGAAACCACCGAGATGACCGAGGAACAGACCGAATATGCGGCGCTGGCCTCCGAATCCACCGAGCATTTGCTCAAGGTGATCAACGACATCCTCGATTTCTCGCGCATCGAACGGGCGGCCCTGGAGCTGGAACATATCCCCTTCAACCTGGCCGACCTGATCAACAGCTGCGCCCAAGCCTTCCAGCACAGCGCCCAGCAGCGCGGGCTGGCGCTGCGACTGCCGATCCCGCCGGGCATGGAGGCGCTGCGGGTGCGGGGCGACCCCACGCGTATCCGGCAGATTCTGGTGAACCTGATCGGCAACGCATTGAAGTTCACCGAGCAGGGCAGCGTGAGCGTCGAACCCCATTGGCAGACCCTCGACCATGAGCTGGTGTGGTTTACCTGCACCGTGCGCGACAGCGGAATCGGAATTTGCGCCGAACGCCTGGAACTGATGTTCGATGCGTTCCAGCAAGCCGACAGCTCCATATCCAGGCGCTACGGCGGCACGGGCCTGGGCCTGCCCATCGCGCGTACGCTGGCCGAACGCATGGGCGGCACACTGCGCGCCCAGAGTGAAGAAGGCCGTGGCTCGGTGTTTACCCTTGAGCTCCCGCTGGCCATCGACCAGCACAGCCTGCCCTCCGCTCCCCCCGATGCCGAGCGCAAAGGCGCCGCCGGCGAAGGCCGTCACGTGCTGCTGGTGGAGGACAATCCGGTCAACCGCACCGTGGTGGAAGCCATGCTGCGCAGCCTCGGGTACGAGGTGAGCCTGGCCACCGACGGCGCCGAAGCCATCCGCAGCGCCGAAAGCCTGATTTTCACGGCGATCCTGATGGATTGCCGCCTGCCGCTGATCGATGGTTACGAAGCCACTCGGCAGATTCGCCGGTTACCCGGCTGCGCCGACCTGCCCATCATTGCCCTGACCGCCAACGCCTTGCAGGGCGACCGTGAAGCTTGCCTGGCGGCGGGAATGAACGATTACCTGGCCAAGCCGTTCAAACGTACCGATCTGCAGCAAATCCTGCAGCGCTGGGTGCAGTAATGCCGCGCGATGAGCCAACTGCGACTGGCGTGAAAGACGAAAGTGCGGCAGTCTTAGGCACCCAAATGGGCCCTTGAACGGGCCCGGTTTAACATTTCAGTGAACATGTGTACATTGAGTACCTTGACGCTGTGACTTTCACTACAACGCAATAGTCTATGTGTAGGCTGCCGACATGAGGCATGAACGCTTCATTCGGTTCGGGAAGATCTACCCTACCCTGCCGCATGGGATTATTGAGGAGCTCGCATGACCAAACAAAACGCCTTTACCCGGGAAGACCTGCTGCGCTGCAGTCGCGGTGAGCTGTTCGGCCCAGGTAACGCGCAACTGCCCGCCCCCAACATGCTGATGGTGGATCGCATCACCCATATCAGCGAAGAAGGTGGCAAGTACGGCAAAGGTGAATTGGTCGCCGAGCTGGATATCACCCCGGACCTATGGTTCTTCGCCTGCCATTTTGAAGGCGATCCTGTGATGCCAGGTTGCCTGGGCCTCGACGCCATGTGGCAGTTGGTCGGTTTCTTCCTCGGCTGGCAAGGCCTGCCGGGTCGCGGCCGTGCCCTGGGTTCGGGCGAAGTGAAATTCTTCGGACAGGTCCTGCCGACCGCGAAGAAAGTCACCTATAACATTCAAATCAAGCGCGTCCTCAAGGGCAAGCTGAACCTGGCCATCGCCGATGGTTCGGTGAGCGTCGACGGTCGCGAGATCTATACTGCCGAAGGCCTTCGGGTCGGCGTATTCACTTCCACTGACAACTTTTAAGGGTTATCCGCATGCGCCGCGTCGTTATCACTGGTCTGGGCATCGTTTCTTGCCTGGGCAATGACAAAGAGACCGTCACCGCTAACCTGCGTGCAAGTCGCCCTGGCATCCGCTTCAACCCGGAATATGCCGAAATGGGTCTGCGTAGCCAGGTTTCCGGCTCCATCGACCTGCCCCTCGAAGAATTGATCGATCGCAAGATCTACCGCTTCGTCGGCCACGCCGCCGCCTACGCCTACCTGGCCATGAAAGACGCGATTGCCGACTCCGGCCTGAGCGAAGACCAGGTGTCGAACGTGCGCACCGGCCTGATCGCCGGTTCGGGCGGTGCATCCACCCTGAACCAGATGGAAGCGCTGGACATCCTGCGCGAAAAAGGCGTGAAGCGTGTCGGCCCGTACCGTGTGACCCGTACCATGGGCAGCACCGTTTCGGCCTGCCTGGCCACTCCGTTCCAGATCAAGGGCGTGAACTACTCGATCTCCTCCGCCTGCGCCACCAGTGCTCACTGCATCGGCACTGCAGTCGAGCAGATCCAGTTGGGCAAGCAGGACATCGTATTCGCCGGCGGCGGTGAAGAAGAACATTGGAGCCAGTCGTTCCTGTTCGACGCCATGGGCGCGCTGTCCACCCAGTACAACGAAACCCCGGAAAAAGCCTCCCGTGCCTACGACGCCAAGCGTGACGGTTTCGTCATTGCCGGCGGTGGCGGCATGGTGGTGGTCGAGGAGCTGGAACACGCCCTGGCCCGTGGCGCCAAGATCTACGCGGAAATCGTCGGTTACGGTGCCACGTCCGACGGCTACGACATGGTTGCGCCAAGCGGTGAAGGCGCGATCCGCTGCATGCAGATGGCGATGTCCACTGTCGACACCCCAATCGACTACCTGAACACCCACGGTACTTCGACTCCGGTCGGCGACGCCAAGGAAATGGAAGGCGTACGTGCGGTATTCGGCGACAAGGCACCGAAAATCAGCTCTACCAAGAGCCTGTCCGGTCACTCCCTGGGTGCCGCCGGCGTTCACGAAGCGATCTACTGCCTGCTGATGATGGAAGGCAACTTCATGGCCGGCTCGGCCAACATCGACGAGATCGACCCGGTCGTCGCCGATATGCCGATCCTGACCAAGACCGTCGAGAACGCCAAGATCGACACCGTGATGAGCAACAGCTTCGGCTTCGGTGGCACTAACGCTACCCTGGTGCTCAAGCGCTGGCAGGGCAAGTAAGCCTTGTAGGTTGCTCCCCATGAAAAAGCCCCGACTGGTTCGGGGCTTTTTCATGGGCCACGGAAAATCCTGGCAGGGGCGCGGGCTCAAGGAGCGCTGTTATCACGCAGGTGCCTGGGCAGCACGGCGAGGAAATTATCCCGCGCCACCTTACGGGCAACCGTTTCAGGCAGCGCGTCAAGAAAGGGATCGAAGCGGTGCATTTCCTTGCCCAGTTTATTGAAGCGCCCGACGACGTCAGAGCCCAGCATAAAGCGCTCCGGGAAGCGCTCCACCAGGGCCAGCCACTCCGGCCGCGGTTTACCCGACTCGTCCAGCAGGTAAGGCGTGAGCATGCTCCATGACAGGTCGATGTACAGATTGGGGTAAGCCTCCAGCAGACGGCTCAAGGTGGGCAGCAAAAAATCCATCTGTACCTGATGCCGATGAATCTCCTTGCTGGCGCCGGCATGGGCCCAGATAAACCGCGTGTGCGGATGATTGCGCAGTGGCTCCTCGACTTCGGCCAGGTACAGCGGGTTGCGCTCGCGTTTGGAGGTGATGTTGGAATGCAGCAGCACCGGCAGGTCGTTTTCGGCCGCCAGGTGATAAATGCGCGTCATGGCCTCGTTGTTGGCGCGCGGGGTGTCGCCAGAGGTCAGCGCGGTCAGGTCGTCGTGGCGGGTGAAGACCTCGCCAATGCCCTGCCACAAGCCCGGATTGAGGTCGAGCATGCGCTGGATATGCGCGTCGGAGTTCTTGTCATTGGGGTTGAAACCGGACAGAAACGGATGAAAATGGCGACGCTGCTCCGGGCTCAGTGTGTTTACGGCGGCCGCGACAATCACGTCAGTGGCGCTGTACCAATACGCATCGGCGTCATCACCGGCGTAGTAGCGTGGGCGCTTGGGTTCGTCTTCATGCCATTTCTTGGCGACCGGAACGCCTGAAATCATCACATGGTCGATGCGATTTTCCGCCATGGCCTTGAGCAGCTTGTCCATGCCCGCGGTTTCCTGGAAAAAGTCCACGTAGTGCAGGTGCGCATCGCTGTAGGCATAGTCGCGGGCCTGCACGGTGAAGCTACCTGCGGCCAATAGCAGGGCAAGGCTCAAGCGGGTCCAGGGCACGGTGATCTCTCGTCAGGCAGGGAATACAGGTAGACCCTGGCGTGCCTCGCCGGGTTCATCCGGCGAAAAAAGCAGGAACACCTAAGTGCCAGCATGCTCTATAACTGCATGACCTTTATCCTGCCGTCACTGTGAGGTTTGCCATGCCAGTCATCGTCAATACGCTGAACACCGAAAACTATCGCCACAGCGTCAATATCAACCACCACGAACTGTTCACCGACCTGCCCAAAAGCCTGGGCGGTGACGATTCGGCGCCCTCCCCCCACGATTATTTCGACGCCGCGCTGGCCTCATGCAAGGCGCTGACGGTCAGGCTCTACGCACAGAAAAAAGATATTCCGCTGACAGGCGTGACGGTGGAAGTGACCCACGATGCCACCGACGAGCAAAAAGGCCGATATACGCTCAACGTCAAGTTGACGCTCAAGGGCGTGCTCACCGATGCGCAACGCGATGAGCTGCATCGTGTGGCCGACCGCTGCCCGGTACACAAACTGATGACCACCGCCGACATCAACATCGAGACTACCCTCTCCGAAGGTGCTTTCAGCCAATAGCGGCAGCCTCCCGTCGAGCGGGTTATGCTCAGCGCATTCCAACCCGCTCAGACAGGGATGCACCATGACCACCCTCACCGTGATCCGCCCTCGCCAGGAAGATGTCGAGGGCCAGCCTATCCTGCGCCCGCTGCCCTCGCGCGAATGCCGAAGCGTCGGGCCTTTCGTATTCTTCGACCACATGCTGGCTACGCGCTACGCGCCAGGCACCGGCATGAATATCCGCCAGCATCCGCATATCGGGTTATCGACCCTCACCTACCTGTTCGAGGGCGCCTTGCAGCACAAGGACAGCCTGGGCTCCGATCAGGTAGTGCAAGCCGGCGAGGTCAGTTGGATGACAGCCGGCAGCGCGATTGCCCACGTCGAGCGCACGCCGGAGGCGCTCAAGGCCAGCGGTTTTACGCTGCATGGCCTGCAAGTGTGGCTGGCGTCGCCCAGGGACCACGAAACCGGGCCGGGGCATTACAGCCACCACGCGGCGGCGAGCCTACCGCTCAGCGACTCACTGGGCGTGCAGATCCGCTTGATTGCCGGCACTGGCTTCTGCCTCAAATCGCCGGTACCGGTGCTGTCGCCCACACTGTATGCCGAGGTGCGAATGCAGACGGCCACCACCTTGCTGATCCCGGATGAGCATGAGGAACGTGCGGTGTATGTGCTGGCGGGCGAAGCGCAACTCGATGGCGAACCGTTACAGGCCCATAGCCTGGTAGTGTTGCCGAAGGGAGAGACGATGACGTTGTCAGCCGAATCCGACTGTCATCTGGTGGTGTTGGGCGGAGCACCGCTGGATGGGCCGAGGCGGATCAATTGGAATTTTGTCGCGAGTGATCCTGCGGTGATCGAGCAGGCCAGGCAGCGCTGGGCGGCTGGGGATTGGCCAACGGTTCCGGGGGAATCGGAAAGGATTGAGTTGCCTGGGAGATAGCCATCGGGGGCAAGCCCCTTCCCACATTTTGACGATCTGAATCCAATCATGTGTGGGAGGGGGAGCTCGCCCCGATGACGCCGGAACAGGCGCTGAACACTCAGCCCTTGAACACTTCATCCAGCAGGTTGTGCATCGACTGGAAGGCCCGCGCGGCAGTCTTCGCGTCGTACATCATCTTGCCCGGCACATTGGCGTGCGGGTCGGTGAACGAATGCACCGCACCGCCGTAGCTGAGCAATTGCCAATCCACACCGGCGGCGTTCATTTCATCTTCAAACGCCGGCAGTTGCTCTTTAGGGACCAAGGGATCGGAAGCGCCGTGCAACACCAGCACGGAACCCTTGATATTCCGTGCATCCGCCGGGTTCGGCGTATCGAGGGTGCCGTGAAAGGACACCGCCGCCTTCAAAGGTGCGCCCGTACGCGCCAATTCCAGTGAGCAGCAGCCACCAAAGCAGAAACCGAAGGTTGCCAGCTTCGATGTATCAACCGCCGCCTCCGTCTGGTTCTGCAGTTGCTCGAAAGCTGCCTGCATGCGTTTGTTCAACAGCGGTCGGTCGTTCTTCAACGGCATCATCGCCGCGCCGGCTTCATCGCCATTGGAGGGACGCACAGTTTGCCCGTACAGGTCGGCGATCAGCACTACGTAGCCGTGACTGGCGACGGTTTTGGCGATCTCTTCAGCACCGGCACTCACCCCCATCCAGTTCGGCGCCATCAGCAGGCCCGGTCGCGGGCCCACGTGGCTGGCATCGAACGCCAGGCGACTCTCATACGATTGCCCATCTATCTGATAGACCACGGAACGCACGGTGACTTGGCTCATCATTTACTCCAGTTGAAGTGCACTAGAACGAAAAAACCCGCCGAAGCGGGTTTTTCCTGCGACGTTGTTAAACCGACAGTTCAACCAACAGCTTGTTCAGTCGGCGCACATAGGCGGCCGGGTCCTTCAGGCTGTCACCAGCGGCCAGGGCCGCCTGGTCGAAGAGGATGTGCGACAGGTCGCCAAAACGCTCTTCGCTCTGCTCGCCGTCGAGTTTCTCGATCAACGGGTGCGCGGGGTTGAATTCAAAGATCGGCTTGGAATCCGGTACTTTCTGCCCGCTCGCCTCGAGGATCTGGCGCATCTGCAGGCCCAGGTCCTGTTCGCCAATGGCCAGGATCGCCGGGGAATCGGTCAGGCGGTGGGAAACCCGCACTTCGCTGACGGCATCGCCCAGGGCAGTCTTGATCCGCTCAACCAGGCCTTCCTTGGACTTGGCCACCTCTTCAGCGGCTTTTTTGTCTTCCTCGGAATCCAGGTTGCCCAGATCCAGGTCGCCACGGGCCACGTCGACAAAGGACTTACCGTCGAACTCGCTGAGGTAGCTCATCAGCCACTCGTCGATACGATCGGTCAGCAGCAACACTTCGATGCCTTTCTTGCGGAAGACTTCCAGGTGCGGGCTGTTCTTGACCTGCGCGTAGGTCTCGCCGGTCAGGTAGTAGATCTTGTCCTGGCCTTCCTTAGCGCGCGCCAGGTAGTCGGCCAGCGACACAACCTGCTCGCCGTCGTCGCCCTGAGTCGAGGCAAAACGCAGCAGGCCGGCGATTTTTTCCTTGTTGGCAAAATCTTCCGCCGGGCCTTCTTTCATGACCTGGCCGAAGTTTTTCCAGAAGCCTTTGTATTGCTCAGGCTCGTTTTTCGCCAGTTTTTCCAGCATGTCGAGCACGCGCTTGGTCAGCGCCGACTTCATGGAGTCGATGATCGGGTCTTTCTGCAGGATTTCCCGCGACACGTTCAGCGACAGGTCATTGGAGTCGACCACGCCTTTGATAAAGCGCAGATACAGCGGCAGGAAGGATTCCGCCTGGTCCATCACGAACACGCGCTGCACGTACAGCTTGAGCCCCTTGGGCGCTTCACGCTGGTACAGATCGAACGGCGCGCGAGCCGGCACGTAGAGCAGCGAGCTGTACTCCAGCTTGCCTTCGACCTTGTTGTGGCTCCAGCTCAGCGGGTTTTCGTAATCGTGAGCGATGTGCTTGTAGAATTCCTGGTATTCCTCGTCCTTGATTTCGGTACGAGGACGGGTCCACAGCGCGCTGGCGCGGTTGACCACTTCCCATTCCTGGGCCGGGGTTTCTTCGCCTTCGGCGGCGGCCTTTTCTTTAGGCAGCTCGATCGGCAGCGCGATGTGGTCGGAGTACTTTTTGATGATGTTGCTCAGGCGCCAGCCGTCGGCGAACTCTTCTTCACCGGACTTCAGGTGCAACACGATACGAGTGCCGCGCTCTGGCTTGTCGATCGTGGCGATTTCAAACTCGCCCTCGCCTTTCGACGCCCAATGCACGCCTTCGCTGGCGTCGAGGCCGGCGCGACGGCTGAACACTTCAACCTTGTCAGCCACGATGAAGGCTGAATAGAAGCCCACACCAAACTGGCCGATCAGGTGCGAATCCTTCTTCTGATCGCCCGACAGGTTCTTCATGAAATCGGCAGTGCCGGATTTGGCGATGGTCCCCAGATGGGTGACCGCATCGTCACGGCTCATGCCGATACCGTTGTCTTCGAGAGTGACGGTCTTGGCGTCCTTGTCGAAGCTCACGCGGATTTTCAGTTCGGCGCCACCTTCCAGCAACTCGGGCTTGGACAGGGCTTCGAAACGTAATTTGTCGACAGCGTCAGAGGCGTTCGAGATCAATTCGCGAAGGAAGATTTCCTTGTTGGAATACAGCGAATGGATCATGAGGTGCAGCAGTTGCTTCACCTCGGTCTGGAAGCCCAGGGTTTCCTTTTGAGTTTCCACACTCATGGTCATCAAACTCCAATTGGATGGCAGTGGCCGCGCCCTTGCGGGTTGGCGGCGGGTTGTCATCAAAGTTGGGGGCTAACAGCAGGATTTCAAGAGCGGCTCGTGTCCTCGATCTTGAAATGCGCTCGAGCAGTGGCGATTGGCTCTGCGGCGGTGCTTTGCCACGCAGTGATCGCCACATTCGCCACGCGACGCCCCTGACGCCACACCTGGCAAGTGGCGTAAGTGTCGCGAAACTGGCCGGCGCGCAGGTAATCCAGAGAAAAGTCGATGATTTTCGGCAGTCCCGGCGCACCGGTAAACACCAGCAGGTGCAGCGCCGCAGCCAACTCCATGAAGCCTGCGATCACGCCGCCGTGCAGGGCCGGTAAAATGGGGTTACCAATGTTGTCTTTGTTGGCCGGAAGGCGAAACAACAATTCATCGCCCAGGCGCGTGCATTCAATGCCGATCAATTGGGCATACGGAACCAACTCGAGCAGCGCCGTATAGTCACCGCGCGCATGGGCCTGTTCAAGGCGGGTCTTGAATCGATGGGTCATGCCTGCGCTCCCTTGAGGGTATCGCCCAGCCCCTGCGTGCCCTTGAGACGCTTGCCCATGCGCATGAATGTACCGACTACATGGGCGATGGGGTGCTGCGGGTCCTCCTGGTAGGCAACGCCACGGGTGAAGATCACATCGGTGGTCACCCGATAGCATTGGGCGAAGCCGTAGACCGGCTGGTGAGGCGCCGCCGGGTGCATGTAGTCGATGCGCAGGTCTAGGGTCGGGCATACCTCGAAGTCCGCCAGTACACACAGGGTCGCCATGCCGCAGGCAGTGTCCATCAACGAGGTCAACGCGCCACCGTGTATCACGCCGGTCAGGGGGTCGCCGACGATCGCCGGGCCGTACGGCAGGATGAGCGTCATGCCTTGGGTATTGGCCTCATGAACGGTAATGCCCAACAGCTGGCAATGGCGCAATGCCGAAACGAAGCGTCGGGCACGCTCTAACAATGGATTTTCGCTCATTCGGTCCAGACTCTTATTAGTGTTGATCCGCGGAGTACGGGGTGCGGGCGAAAGTTCCTGGCAGGGTGCTGTTTATATATCTGCGTAATTAAAGGAACTAATGCTGAACCCTCAGGCTCGAAAGGCCAGTAGATATCTTCAATAAGGAGAAACACCCCATGCGCAAGACTTTAGCTATTTCCATGATGCTGGCCGCTGCTCTCGGTCTGGCTGCCTGCGACAAGAAATCCGAAGACAAAGCCCAAGACGCCGCTGCCCATTCTGAGCAAGCTCAGAAAGATATGGCCAAGGCTCAGGATAAAGTGAACGACGCTGCGAAAGAAAACGCCGATGCTGCCAAAGCTCAGGCCGAATCCAACGCTGCCGCCGCAAAAGAAGCAGCACCTGCCACCGGTTCCTGAGACCTGGCTTGAAGTAATCGTGCTGCAAAAAGAAAGCCCGCTCATATAGCGGGCTTTACTTTGCCTGGTATTTAACGCCAGTGGTTACAGCGTTAAGACACCGCGTCCTTCACCGGCTCCGTTAACGGCGTGTCGGTTGGCGTATAAACCATCACCTCCAGCACGTCGGAATGAAATTCGCGGCGATACAGCACGAACACCACGCCGGCACTCATCAACATGAACAACCAGGGGCTGACAAACCAGGCAAGCATGGTCATGCCGAAGTAATAAGAACGCAGTCCGAAGTTGAATTGATTGGCGGCCATTGAGATGACACGCGCCGCGCGCAAAGCAAACGCCTTGCGTTCCTGCTCAGACACATGCCGCTCGCCGATCATCGGCGCCGACCCTACCAGCACCGCCGCGAAGTTGTATTGGCGCATGCACCAGCTGAACGTGAAGAACGCGTAGACAAACACCAGCGCCAGGCACAGCAACTTGATTTCCGACATGCCCTGGGAGGCCTGCTGCACCATGGGAATATCCGCCAGCAATGACACTGCGCGCTCGGAAGCGCCAAGCACGGTCAGAATACCGGCGAGAATAATCAGGGTGCTGGAGGCGAAGAAGGAGGCATTGCGCTCCAGGTTGCCGATCACGCTGGCGTCGGCGATACGGTTGTCACGCAGCAACATGCGACGCATCCAGTCTTCACGGTAAAGATGCAGCACACTGGCCAGACACGCGGTGTCTCGGGCTTTCCAGGTGGCATAACGGGTATAGCCGCCCCAGCACAGGACGAACCAGAGGGCGGCAAGCAGGTGAATCTGATTGGTTTCGACGAACGACATGCGGAGCCTATGACAGGGTGAATGATGGCGTAATGCGCTATGACGGCGGGAGCGGCAAGCCCCTCCCACACTGATCCCTTCCAACTCTAGAGGGTGTAGTTTCATAAAGCATAAAAAATGCCCCGTATCGATTGATACGGGGCATTTCAGTAAACCTCGAACCTGGCGCGTTATGCGATCGCTTCGCTACGCTTGCCGAGCAGACGGTCTACCACTACCGCCACAACGAGAATCATCACCGACGGCACCAGCCAGGCCAGGCCTTGCTCGCTCAACGGCAGGTTCGCCAACTGCGCCGGCAACCAATCCGCCAGGCCCGCGCCCTTGAGCGCATCAATGCAACCGAAGATGAACGACACCAGCATCACCGGGCCGACGATCCGCCCCTGCTCCTGCCAGAAGCCTTTGCAGAAGCTCAGTGCCACCAGCACGATGCACGGCGGGTAGATCGCGGTGAGCACCGGGATTGAGAACGCGATCAGCTTGGTCAGGCCCAGGTTCGATACGAACAGCGAGAACAACGCCAGGATTACCACCAGGGTCTTGTAGGACAAGGGCAGCACGCGGCTGAAGTACTCGGCGCAGGCACAGGTCAGGCCCACCGCCGTCACCAGGCACGCCAGGGAGATCAGCACGGCCAGGAAGCCGCTGCCCAGGGAACCGAAGGTGTGTTGCACATAGGCATGCAGCACTGCCGCACCGTTGCTGGCACCGGCTGCGACGGCATGGCTGCCTGAGCCGAGACGGAACAGGCTGACATATACCAGCGCCAGGCCCACACCGGCAATCAGGCCGGCAATGATCGCGTAGCGAGTGATCAGCTTTGGAGACTCGACACCTCGTGAGCGAATCGCATTGACGATGACGATGCCGAATACCAGCGCACCCAGGGTATCCATGGTCAGGTAACCATTGATAAACCCTTGGGAGAATGGCGCAGCGACATATTCCGGGGTAGCGACACCCACATCGCCGGCCGGCAGGGCGAACGCAGCGATGCCGAGGATAGCCAGCGCGATAATCTTCAGCGGCGCGAGAAAACGCCCCACCGTGTCCAACAGGCGCCCGGGATACAGGGAGACAAAGAACACCACCAGGAAGTACACCGAGCTGTACAGGAACAGCGCCAGCGGGCTTTCGCCGGTCAAGGGCGCCAGGCCCACTTCAAAGGACACGGTCGCGGTACGCGGGGTAGCGAACAGCGGGCCTACCGCCAGGTACGCCGCCGCCGCGAGCAGGCCACCGGCGATCTTGCCGATCGGGCTGCTTAACGCGTCCATACCGCCACCGACCTTTGCCAGGGCAACTACGGTAACCACCGGCAGGCCGACCGCCGTGATCAGAAAGCCCAGCGCCGCCATCCAGACGTGAGGCCCGGACTGCAATCCAACGATAGGCGGGAAGATGATGTTGCCGGCGCCCACGAACAGGGCAAAAGTCATGAAGCCCAACGCCAGGATGTCCTGGCTTTTCAACACTTTCATTTAAGGAAATACCACACTGCTGAATCGGAATTTAGAGAGGGATTCCCTGTGGATGAGGGAAATACCGGCGGCCCTTTTGGGGACCGACCGTTCCAGCGCGCAGCGTCCTTTTGGGATGCGGGCGCATAAAGAGGCGGTCAGGGTACAGAATTAGGCTGACAAACGCACTGTTGCGGGGCGTACTGTCCGATAAGCGACATCTTGATGTCGCGTTTTCATACTTAATTTGGCAATACGACCACCTGTGGGAGGGGGCAAGTCCCCTCCCACATTGGATCGTGTACATCCAAGACGCACAAAGGCCACCCGAAGGTGGCCTTTGTGGGTGGAGCGTCAGTTAAGCGCGGAGCTTACTTGACAGCCCAACCGGTCAGCTCGGCCAGGGCCTTGCCGATGTCTGCCAGCGAACGCACGGTTTTAACGCCTGCGTCCTGCAGCGCAGCGAATTTCTCGTCTGCAGTGCCTTTGCCGCCAGAGATGATTGCGCCCGCATGGCCCATGCGCTTGCCCGCAGGGGCAGTCACACCAGCGATGTAGGAAACAACCGGCTTGGTCACGTGTGCCTTGATGTAGGCAGCCGCTTCTTCTTCAGCCGAACCGCCGATCTCACCGATCATTACGATCGCTTCGGTCTTCGGGTCTTCCTGGAACAGCTTCAGGATGTCGATGAAGTTGGAGCCTGGGATCGGGTCACCGCCGATGCCGACGCAAGTCGACTGACCGAAACCGGCGTCAGTGGTCTGCTTCACAGCTTCGTAGGTCAGGGTGCCGGAACGGGAAACGATACCGACCTTACCTGGCAAGTGAATGTGACCTGGCATGATGCCGATCTTGCATTCGCCTGGAGTGATCACGCCTGGGCAGTTAGGGCCGATCAGGACCACGCCCAGCTCGTCGCACTTAACTTTAGCGTCCAGCATGTCCAGGGTAGGAATGCCTTCGGTGATGCAAACGATCAGCTTGATGCCGCCGAATGCCGCTTCCAGGATCGAGTCCTTGCAGAAAGGAGCCGGAACGTAGATCACGCTGGCGGTGGCGCCAGTGGCGGCTACAGCGTCTTTCACGGTGTTGAACACAGGCAGGCCCAGGTGCTCGGTGCCGCCTTTGCCCGGTGTTACGCCGCCAACCATCTTGGTGCCGTATTCGATGGCTTGCTGGGTGTGGAAGCTACCTTGCGAACCGGTAATACCCTGGCAGATAACTTTGGTGTCTTTATTGATCAGGACGCTCATTATTTGCCCTCCGCAGCTTTGACAACTTGTTGAGCAGCGTCGGTCAGGCTGGTAGCCGCGATGATGTTCAAACCGCTTTCTGCCAGTACTTTAGCGCCCAGTTCAGCGTTGTTACCTTCAAGGCGAACAACAACCGGGATTTTAACGCCGACTTCTTTCACTGCACCGATGATGCCTTCGGCAATCATGTCGCAACGAACGATGCCGCCGAAGATGTTGACCAGTACTGCGGCGACGTTGGCGTCGGACAGGATGATCTTGAAGGCTTCGGTCACGCGTTCCTTGGTAGCACCACCGCCCACGTCGAGGAAGTTGGCTGGTTTGCCGCCATGCAGGTTGACGATGTCCATGGTACCCATGGCCAGGCCGGCGCCGTTGACCATGCAACCGATGTTGCCTTCCAGCGCTACGTAGTTCAGTTCGAACTTGGCAGCGTGCGCTTCGCGCGGATCGTCTTGCGACGGATCGTGGAAAGTCTTCAGCTTAGGCTGACGGTACATGGCGTTGGCGTCGATGTTGATCTTGGCATCGAGGCAGTGCAGGTCGCCGTCGGCCTTGATCACCAGCGGGTTCACTTCCAGCAGGGCCAGATCGTGATCCTGGAACAGTTTGGCCAGACCTACGAAGATCTTGGCGAACTGGGCAACTTGCTTGCCTTCCAGGCCCAGCTGGAAAGCCAGCTCGCGACCCTGGAATGGCTGAGCGCCAACCAGTGGATCGATGGTGGCTTTCAGAATTTTTTCTGGGGTTTCGTGAGCGATCTTTTCGATGTCCACGCCACCTTCGGTGGACGCCATGAACACGATGCGACGGCTCGAACGGTCAACGACAGCGCCCAGGTACAGCTCTTTAGCGATATCAGTGCACGATTCAACCAGGATCTTGGTGACTGGCTGGCCATTGGCATCAGTCTGGTAAGTCACCAGACGCTTGCCCAGCCACTGCTGTGCGAAGGCCTTGGCGTCTTCTTTGCTGCGAACCAGCTTAACGCCGCCCGCTTTACCGCGACCACCCGCGTGAACCTGGGCTTTGACAACCCACTCGGTACCACCGATTTTGTCGCAAGCTTCTGCTGCTGCTTCCGGGGTGTCTACTGCGTAGCCCTTGGATACTGGCAGGCCGTATTCAGCGAACAGCTGCTTACCCTGATACTCGTGAAGATTCATGCTTTTTACCGTCTTCGTTAGGTACTGCGCATTCGGCGCTGCGCTCATTATGAGTGCCGCGCCACCTGTGACTGCTGCTTGCGCAACCTGCGGGGCTTAAGGCCCGTAAAGCTGCGCAAGGCTGCGTCCAGCGGATATTCCGCGGTGAGTCTTGCGCGCAAGGCTCACGACGGGCAACTCCGCCGTGGTTTCTTATTATCTCGCTTAGCGCTTCTTGCGGTTGGCGATGTGGATGGCGCCGCCATTCACTGCCAACGCTGCTTCGTGCAACGCTTCGGACAGGGTCGGATGGGAGAAGACCATCATGCCCAGGTCCTCGGCACTGGTGCCGAATTCCATACCGATCGCGCCCTGCTGAACCAGTTCTGCTGCGCTTGGGCCAATCACATGCACGCCCAATACGCGATCAGTCTTGGCATCAGCGATGACTTTGACAAAACCACCGGTGTCGTTGGCTGCCATGGCACGGCCAGAAGCGGCAAACGGGAAGGTGCCGACGTTAACTTCAACGCCTTCAGCTTTCAACTGCTGTTCGTTCTTGCCGACCCATGCAATTTCCGGGTGGGTGTAGATAACCGAAGGGATCAGGTCGTAGTTCATCTGGGTCTTGTGGCCCTTGATGCGCTCGACCACCATGATGCCTTCTTCGGAAGCCTTGTGCGCCAGCATCATGCCGCGAACCACGTCACCGATGGCATACACGCCTGGAACAGTGGTAGCGCAGTGATCGTCAACATGGATGAAGCCACGTTCATCGATGTTCACGCCGCTGTCGGCCGCCAGCAGATCTGTGGTCACCGGGCGACGGCCCACTGCAACGATCAGCTTGTCGAAGGTGATGGTTTGTTCGCCATCCTTGTCGGTGTAGGTCACGACCACTTCTTCGCCGTTGACCTTCGAGCCGGTTACGCGAGCGCCCAGCTTGATGTCCAGGCCCTGTTTGGTCAGGGTCTTGAATGCTTCCTTGGAGACTGCGGTATCGGCAGCCAGCAGGAACGTATCCAATGCTTCCAGAACGGTGACTTCAGCACCCAGACGGGACCACACCGAACCCAGCTCCAGACCAATCACGCCGGCGCCGATCACGCCCAGGCGCTTAGGCACGGCTTGGAATTCCAGGGCGCCGGTCGAATCGACGATCACGTTCTGGTCTACCGGGGCAGGTGGAATGTCGATCGGACGGGAACCTGGGGCCAGGATCACGTTTTCGGCTTCGATCACTTCAACCGAACCGTCAGGCTTGGTGATTTCGACTTTCTTGCCGGCCAGCAATTTGCCGTGGCCCTGCAGGGAAGTCACGCCGTTGGCCTTGAACAAGGTGGCAACGCCGGAAGTCAGGCCCTTAACGATATTGGCCTTGCGGCCGACCATCGCAGGGACGTCCATGGTCACGCCGGCGTGGTTGATGCCGTGGATGGCAAAACCGTCCTGCGCTTCGTGGAATTTCCAGGAGCTGTCCAGCAGCGCCTTGGAAGGAATGCAGCCAACGTTCAGGCAAGTACCGCCCAGCGCCAGTTTGCCTTCCTTGTCAGTGTATTTTTCGATGCAAGCAGTCGAGAGGCCCAGTTGTGCGGCCTTGATGGCGGCCACGTAGCCGCCAGGGCCCGCGCCAATCACTACAACGTCAAATTTCTGTGTCATAAAAGGTTCCCTTTTAGCAACAAGCTACAAGCCGCAAGCCACAAGTTTGAAACCCACCCGCTCTCGAGCCTGGGGCTTGTCGCTTGCAGCTTGCCGCTGCTTTTTAGATATCCAGAAGAAGACGAGCCGGATCTTCCAGCAGGTTCTTGATGGTCACCAGGAAAGTCACGGCTTCTTTACCATCGATCAGGCGGTGATCGTAGGACAGTGCCAGGTACATCATCGGGCGAATCACGACTTGACCGTTGACGGCCATCGGACGCTGGATGATGTTGTGCATGCCCAGGATCGCGGCCTGTGGTGGGTTGACGATCGGCGTCGACATCATCGAACCGAAGGTACCACCGTTGGTGATGGTGAAGGTACCACCGGTCATCTCGTCGATGGTCAGCTTGCCGTCACGGGCCTTCTTGCCGAAGGTGGCGATACCGCCTTCGATTTCAGCCAGGCTCATCAGTTCGGCGTTACGCAGGACTGGAACCACCAGGCCACGGTCGCTGGACACGGCAACGCCGATGTCTGCATAGCCATGGTAGACGATGTCGTTGCCGTCGATGGAAGCGTTGACGGCCGGGAAGCGTTTCAACGCTTCGGTGGCCGCTTTCACGAAGAACGACATGAAGCCCAGGCGCACGCCGTTGTGGCTCTTCTCGAACAGGTCCTTGTACTTCGAACGCAGGGCCATGACTTCGGTCATGTCGACTTCGTTGAAGGTGGTCAGCATTGCCATGTTCGACTGGGCTTCAACCAGACGCTTGGCCACGGTGGCCCGTACACGGGTCATCGGTACGCGCTTCTCGGTGCGATCGCCGGCGGCGAACACTGGAGCAGCGGCAGCCGGAGCGGCAGCCTTGGCAGGTGCGGCGGCCGGCGCAGCTTTTTTGGCGGCGATGGCGGCAACCACGTCTTCCTTGGTCACACGACCGCCTTTGCCGGTACCGGCGACGGAAGCGATGTTGATGCCGTTCTCTTCAGCCAGCTTGCGAGCGGCCGGGGCGGCGACAGGATCATCTTCGCCCGCGTCGGCGGCAGCAGCGGCCGGGGCGGCAGCCGGAGCAGCGGACGCTGCTGGAGCGGCAGCAGCAGCGCCGCCCTCTTCGATCGAGCCCAGTACCTGGTTCGACAGAACGGTAGCGCCTTCTTCGGCAACGATTGCACCCAGCACGCCGTCAGCTTCAGCCAACACTTCCAGCACGACTTTGTCGGTCTCGATGTCGACGATCAGGTCGTCACGCTTGACGGCCTCGCCTGGTTTCTTGTGCCAGGTGGCAACGGTGCCATCGGCAACCGATTCCGGGAATGACGGGGCTTTGATTTCGATAGCCATTATCTGTGGGTCCTTAAAATTCGGTTTCAGTCAGCGCGAAGGCGTTAAACAGTGAAAGCATCTTGCAGCAGTTTTTCCTGCTGCTCGGCGTGCATCGAGGCATAACCACACGCAGGTGCGGCAGACGCATCACGGCCGGCGTATTCCAGGCCCAGGGCCTTGTTATGGTTGCCGATGCTGCGACGCAGGTGATGCTGGCTGCTGTACCACGCGCCCTGGTTCATCGGTTCTTCCTGGCACCAGACCACATTCGTGAGGTTGGTGTAAGGCGCGATGACCTCCATCAGGTCGTCTTCCGGGAACGGGTAAAGCTGCTCGATACGCACGATGGCGATGTCTTCGCGGCCTTCGGCACGGCGCTTTTCCAGCAAGTCATAGTAGACCTTGCCGCTGCACAGGATCAGGCGAGTCACCTTGGCCGCGTCCAGCGTGTCGATTTCCGGAATCACGGTCTGGAACGAACCGTCCGCCAGATCTTCCAGGGTCGAGATGGCCAATTTATGACGCAGCAGCGACTTCGGCGTCAGCACAACCAGCGGCTTGCGCAGAGGACGAATCACCTGGCGACGCAGCAAGTGGTAGATCTGGGCCGGGGTGGTCGGTACGCAGACCTGAATGTTGTGCTCGGCGCACAGCTGCAGGTAACGCTCCAGACGCGCCGAGGAGTGCTCAGGGCCCTGACCTTCATAACCGTGTGGCAGCAACATGGTCAGACCGCACAGGCGGCCCCACTTGTGCTCGCCGCTGGTGATGAACTGGTCGATCACCACCTGGGCACCGTTGGCGAAGTCGCCGAACTGGGCTTCCCAGATCACCAGCGCGTTTGGCGTGGTGGTCGAGTAACCGTATTCGAATGCCAGTACGGCTTCCTCGGACAGGAACGAATCGTACAGGTCGAAACGTGGCTGGCCTTCGTACAGGTTCTGCAGCGGCACATAGGTGCTGGCGTCTTTCTGGTTGTGCAATACCGCGTGACGGTGCGAGAACGTACCGCGGCCGATGTCCTGGCCGGTCATGCGGATCGGGTGACCTTCGAATGCCAGGGTCGCGTACGCCATGGTTTCGGCGTAACCCCAGTTGATCGGCAGGCCGCCGGCTTGCATCTTCTGACGGTCTTCGTAGATCTTCGAGACCTGACGCTGAACCACAAAGCCTTCCGGAATTTCCAGCAGCTTGGCGGACAGTTCCTGCAGGGTCTTGAGGTCGAACGAGGTGTCGTGACGCGCGGTCCAGGTGTGACCCAGGTAAGGGCGCCAGTCAACGAACAGCTCTTTGTTCGGCTCTTTGACCAGGCTTTTCACTACGTGCAGACCGTTGTCCAGCGCGTTGCGGTATTCGTCGACTTTCGCCTGAACACGCGCTTCGTCCACCACGCCGGCCTTGGTCAGGCTTTCGGCATACAGCTCACGGGTAGTGCGCTGCTTGGCGATCTGCTGGTACATCAACGGCTGGGTGCCGCTTGGCTCGTCCGCTTCGTTGTGACCGCGACGACGGTAGCAGACCAGGTCGATCACCACGTCACGCTTGAACTGCATGCGGTAGTCGACAGCCAGTTGGGTCACGAACAGCACGGCTTCCGGATCATCGCCATTCACATGGAGGATCGGCGCCTGGATCATCTTGGCAACGTCGGTGGCGTACTCGGTGGAACGCGCGTCCAGCGGGTTGCTGATGGTGAAGCCCACCTGGTTGTTGATGACGATGTGAACGGTACCGCCGGTCTTGAAGCCGCGAGTCTGCGACATCTGGAAGGTTTCCAGAACCACGCCCTGACCGGCGAATGCCGCGTCACCGTGGATGGAAATCGGCAGAACCTTTTCACCGGTGGTGTCGTTACGACGGTCCTGGCGAGCACGCACCGACCCCTCGACCACTGGCGAAACGATTTCCAGGTGGGATGGGTTGAATGCCATGGCCAGGTGAACTTCACCGCCGGTGGTCATCACGTTGGACGAGAAGCCCTGGTGGTATTTAACGTCACCGGAACCCAGCTCGACCTTCTTCTTGCCTTCGAACTCGTCGAACAGCTCACGCGGGTTCTTGCCGAAGGTGTTGACCAACACGTTCAGGCGACCACGGTGGGCCATGCCGATCACGACTTCCTTGGTACCGTAGGAACCGGAACGCTGGATCAGCTCATCAAGCATCGGGATCAGGCTTTCGCCGCCTTCCAGGCCGAAACGCTTGGTGCCCGGGTATTTGGTCCCCAGGTACTTCTCCAGGCCTTCAGCAGCAGTCACGCGCTCGAGCAGGTGGCTGCGAACATCAGCGGACAACGCCGGGCGGCCGCGCACGCCTTCCAGGCGATGCTGGAACCACTGGCGCTGCTCGGAATCGGTGATGTGCGTGAATTCAGCGCCGATGGTGCGGCAATATGTCTGCTGCAACGCTTCGTGAATTTCGCGTAGGCTCGCTTCCTCTTTGCCGATGAACAGGTCGCCGGCACGGAAGGTCGTATCAAGATCGGCATTGGTCAAGCCGTAATGATTGATCGACAGGTCAGCCGGTGCAGGACGCTGCCAGAGCCCCAGCGGGTCAAGCTGGGCCGCCTGGTGGCCACGCATCCGGTAGGCCTGGATCAGTCGCAGTACTTCAACTTGCTTCTTCTCATGCTCACTGCTCACGCTGCCGGCGGAAACCGGCTGGGCGCGGCGCTGGTTCTTTGCCAGCAGCACGAACTGATCGCGAATTGTTGCATGCGATACATCGGTGGCAGCGTTGCCGTCTGAAGACAACGTCTGAAATTTGGTGCGCCATTCTTCTGGCACAGCGTTAGGGTCGTGCAGGTAGAGCTCATAAAGCTCTTCCACATAGGCAGCGTTACCACCTGAAAGATAGCCGCTGTTCCACATGCGCTGCATCACGCTTTCTTGCATGCTTGGTCACCCTCGATTTGGGGACACCACCGGCGAAAACACCGAGTTTGCTTGCAAAAGGCCAAGTGCAGCGACCAAAACAAGCCACTTAGGATCACGCTGATAGTTCGGGTACCAACCCGAATGCCCCTGCTTGTCTCATTTCTTCAAAATAAGAGCTGCGGCTTTGTAAGTCGCTGCTCAAGTTAAAACTACGGCGCCGGTTGAAGCCTGCGCCGCAGCATTTACGGGCACAACGGTCCTGCTTTTACTACAACGTCAGTTACACGCCGCTCTGCAGCAGCATGTTACGGATGTGACCAATGGCCTTAGTCGGGTTCAGGCCCTTGGGACATACGTTGACGCAGTTCATGATCCCGCGGCAGCGGAATACGCTGAACGGGTCATCCAGCGAAGCCAGACGCTCGGACGTCTTGGTGTCACGGCTGTCTGCCAGGAAGCGGTACGCTTGCAGCAGGGCAGCAGGACCCAGGAACTTGTCCGGGTTCCACCAGAAGGACGGGCAGGAGGTCGAGCAGCAGGCGCACAGAATGCACTCGTACAGACCGTCGAGCTTGTCGCGCTCTTCCGGGGACTGCAGACGCTCGATGGCCGGGGCCGGCGTGTCGTTCTGCAGGAACGGCTTAACTTTCTCGTATTGCTTGTAGAAGATGCTCATATCGACAACCAGGTCACGGATAACCGGCAAACCTGGAAGTGGACGAACGATCAGCTTGTTGCCTTTCACCACGGCGGACAGCGGCGTGATGCACGCCAGGCCGTTCTTGCCGTTGATGTTCATGCCGTCGGAGCCGCAGACACCTTCACGGCAGGAGCGACGGTAGGAGAAACCCTCGTCCTGCTCTTTGATCAGGGCCAGCACGTCCAGCACCATCAGGTCTTTACCACCGGTATCGACCTGGAATTCCTGCATGAACGGCGCAGCGTCCTGATCAGGGTTGTAGCGATAAACACTGACTTTCAACATGGCAGCCACCCTTAGTAAGTCCGAATCTTCGGTTCAAAGGTCGGAACCGTTTTCGGCGAGAAGTTCACGGCACGCTTGGCAACGCGCTTTTCACCCGGGAAGTACAGGGTGTGGCACAGCCAGTTCTCGTCGTCGCGGTCTTCGTAGTCTTCACGCGCGTGCGCACCACGGGATTCTTTACGAACCTCGGCGGCAATCGCGGTCGCTTCGGCCACTTCCAGCAGGTTTTGCAGCTCAAGGGCTTCGATACGAGCGGTGTTGAACGCCTGGCTCTTATCGTTGATCTTGACGTTGGCGATGCGCGTACGCAGGTCGGCCAGTTGGGCGATACCCTTCTGCATGTATTCGCCGGTACGGAATACACCGAAGTAGTTCTGCATGCAGCTTTGCAGCTCGCGACGCAGGGTTGCCACGTCTTCGCCATCGGTGCGCTCGTTCAGAGCGGACAGGCGCGCCAGGGCGGCCTCGATGTTGGCGTCGGTGGCGTCGTCGTACTCGATACCGTCGGTCAGCGCCTTCTCGAGGTGCAGGCCTGCCGCACGACCGAATACCACCAGGTCGAGCAACGAGTTACCGCCCAGGCGGTTGGCACCGTGAACCGATACGCATGCCACTTCACCCACTGCGAACAGACCAGGGATGATGGTGTCAACGCCATCGGCGTCCTGAGTGATCGCCTGGCCATGGATGTTGGTCGGCACGCCGCCCATCATATAGTGGCAAGTCGGAACAACCGGAACCGGAGCAACTACCGGGTCAACGTGCGCAAAAGTCTTGGACAGTTCGCAGATGCCTGGCAGACGGCTGTGCAGCACTTCTTCGCCCAGGTGATCGAGCTTGAGCATCACGTGGTCGCCATTCGGACCGCAACCGTTGCCGGCGATGATCTCTTTAACCATCGAACGGGCAACAACGTCACGACCGGCAAGGTCCTTGGCGTTCGGCGCATAGCGCTCCATGAAACGCTCGCCATGCTTGTTGATCAGGTAACCACCTTCACCACGGCAACCTTCGGTCACCAGTACGCCGGCGCCGGCAATACCGGTTGGGTGGAACTGCCACATTTCAATGTCCTGCACCGGCACGCCGGCACGCAGGGCCATGCCTACACCGTCGCCGGTGTTGATCAGGGCGTTGGTGGTGGAAGCATAGATACGGCCCGCACCGCCGGTGGCCAGAACGGTAGCCTTGGCGCGAATGTAGGTGGTTTCGCCGGTTTCGATGCAGATGGCGATCACACCGACGAACTCGCCTTGGGAGTTCTTGACCAGGTCAACCGCGTAGTACTCGTTCAGGAACGTGGTACCGGCTTTCAGGTTGCCCTGATAAAGGGTGTGCAGCAGCGCGTGGCCGGTACGGTCGGACGCGGCGCAGGTACGGGCAGCCTGCCCGCCTTTACCGTAATCCTTCGACTGGCCGCCGAACGGACGCTGGTAGATACGGCCTTGCTCGGTACGGGAAAACGGCAGACCCATGTGGTCCAGCTCGAACACCGCCGCAGGGCCTTCCTGACACATGTACTCGATCGCGTCCTGGTCACCGATGTAGTCGGAACCCTTGACGGTATCGTACATGTGCCAGCGCCAGTCATCGTTCGGGTCGGCGGACGCGATGGCGCAGGTGATGCCACCCTGAGCCGACACGGTGTGAGAGCGCGTCGGGAACACCTTGGTGATCACGGCAGTCTTGTGACCGCCCTGGGCCAGCTGCAGCGCAGCGCGCATGCCGGCACCGCCGCCACCAATAATGATGGCGTCGAAGGAAATAGTTGGAATGTTAGCCATGACTCAGATACCCCAAAGAATCTGCACACCCCAGACGAAGTAAGCGAACATCGCGATGCCGCATACTGCCTGGAAGAGGAAACGTACTGCAGTCGCGGACTTGCCCAGCGCCATTGGCGTGAGGTAGTCGGTCGCGATGGTCCACATGCCGACCCAGGCGTGAGCGCCCAGGGCCACAAGTGCCAGCAGACTGAAGATTCGCATCGCATTGTGGGCAAACAGGCCGTGCCATTGCTCATAGCCGATGCCCGGGTTTGCGACGAGGTATCCGATCAGGAAAATGAAATAAGCCGCGAGAACAACCGCAGACACGCGCTGCGCCATCCAGTCGTAGAGGCCCGAACGCGATAGGTTCGTAACGCTGGTTACCATATCCAAACTCCTGCCAGAACGATCAGCACCACGGAAATGGCGATGATGATTTTCGAGCCCAGGCGGCCGCCTTCCAGCGTCTCACCGATGCCCATGTCCATGATCAAGTGGCGCACACCGGCAACCAGGTGATACAGCAGAGCGGACAGGAGGCCCCATGCTACGAACTTGGCCAGCGGGCTGGTCAAGTATGCCTTCACCTCGGCGTAACCTTCCTCGGAACCCAGGGATTTGCTCAATGCGTAAAGCATGATGCCCAAGCCCAGGAACAGGATGATGCCGGAAACACGGTGCAGGAACGACGTAACGCCGGTGATGGGGAGTTTGATGGTCCTTAGGTCTAGGTTTACAGGTCGTTGGCTATTCTTCACGGCTTTTTTTCACACTGAAGAGCCCCTAACAATCAGGGCAAAGTTGTAGGGGAGTGCACTGGTCAGGTAAGCACCACCCAGGGAGTGCGACCCCCAATGAAAGCAAGCCCAAAAGCCCTTGGCGGTCGGTGGCCGAGTATAGACAGTTAGGTTACTAATGACAACGCGCGCTCCTCACCCTAATAGCGGATTGCGCTGACGGGATAAAAGGCGTAAATGGCAGTTAATTTCGACGAAAAAGTATGGTTAAAGCCTTCTGGAGCAAGACTTTAGGCAAATTGACATCTGAATTTATCTCACTATAGTGGTGCGGGCCCTGCGTGGGGGGTCTGTCTGATGATTTGAAGCATAAATAGGAGGCCACATGGCTGACAAAAAAGCGCAGTTGATCATCGAGGGCGCAGCCCCCGTCGAGCTGCCCATTTTAACCGGCACCGTTGGTCCCGATGTTATCGACGTACGGGGCCTGACGGCCACGGGCCGTTTCACGTTCGACCCAGGCTTCATGTCGACCGCCTCTTGCGAGTCGAAGATCACCTATATCGACGGCGACAATGGCATCCTGCTGCACCGGGGCTACCCGATCGAGCAACTGGCTGAAAAATCGGACTACCTGGAAACCTGCTACCTGCTGCTCAATGGCGAATTGCCAACAGCCGAGCAGAAAGCCCAGTTTGTCAGCACCGTGAAGAACCACACCATGGTTCACGAGCAGTTGAAGACCTTCTTCAACGGCTTCCGTCGCGACGCCCACCCGATGGCCGTCATGTGCGGCGTGGTCGGCGCCCTGTCGGCCTTCTATCACGACTCCCTCGACATCAATAACCCGCAGCATCGCGAAATCTCCGCGATCCGCCTGGTTGCCAAGATGCCGACCCTGGCCGCAATGGTTTACAAGTACTCCATGGGCCAACCCATGATGTACCCGCGCAACGACCTGACGTACGCGGAAAACTTCCTGCACATGATGTTCAACACCCCGTGCGAGATCAAACCGATCAGCCCGGTACTCGCCAAGGCCATGGACCGGATCTTCATCCTCCACGCCGACCACGAGCAGAACGCCTCCACCTCCACCGTGCGTCTGGCCGGCTCTTCGGGTGCCAACCCGTTCGCCTGTATCGCCGCCGGTATCGCCGCGCTCTGGGGCCCTGCCCACGGCGGTGCGAACGAAGCCGTGTTGACCATGCTCGATGAAATCGGCGATGTCTCGAACATCGACACCTTCATCGCCAAGGCCAAGGACAAGAACGATCCGTTCAAGCTGATGGGCTTCGGTCACCGGGTCTACAAGAACCGCGACCCGCGTGCCACCGTGATGAAGCAGACCTGCGACGAAGTGTTGAAGGAACTGGGCATCAAGAACGACCCGCAACTCGAACTGGCCATGCGCCTGGAAGAGATCGCCCTGACCGACCCGTACTTCATCGAACGCTCGCTGTACCCGAACGTCGACTTCTACTCGGGGATCATCCTCAAGGCGATCGGCATTCCAACCAGCATGTTCACCGTGATCTTCGCCCTGGCGCGGACCGTGGGCTGGATCTCCCACTGGAAAGAAATGCTCTCCAGCCCGTACAAGATTGGCCGCCCGCGCCAGCTGTACACCGGCTACGAGTCGCGTGACATCACCAAGCTGGAAGATCGGCACTAAATCCCAGCCAGAAAAAACGGCCTCCTGATGAGGCCGTTTTTTTTGGCTGGAATTTAGTGCGCTGCAAGCTTCCAGCTATAAGCCGCAAGCAAAAAAATACCCCTGTATCTCCACAGGGGTATCTCTCTATACACCACCGCTTCTAACTTACAGCTTGAGGCTTGCCACTTGCGGCTGCATCAATGATTCACTGCCCCACTCGCCCCCAGGCCCGTCTGTGAACGCACAAACTGCGGGAAGTACAGCGCACGCTCTTTCTCTGCCGCCGCCGACTTATCGGTGATGGAGAAGAACCAGATGCCGATGAACGCGATGATCATCGAGAACAGCGCCGGGTACTCGTACGGGAAGATGGCCTTTTCATGATGCAGGATCGAGACCCAGATGGTCGGCCCCAGGACCATCAGGCCCACGGCACTGACCAGGCCCAGCCAACCGCCGATCATGGCGCCACGGGTGGTGAGGTTTTTCCAGTACATGGAAAGCAGCAGCACCGGGAAGTTACAGCTGGCGGCTATGGAGAACGCCAGGCCCACCATGAACGCAATGTTCTGACTTTCGAACAGGATACCCAGGCCGATCGCCAACACACCCAGGGCCACGGTGGTGATCTTCGACACACGAATCTCATCTTTCTCGTTGGCCTTGCCCTTCTTGATCACGCTGGCATACAGGTCGTGAGACACCGCCGATGCACCCGCCAGGGTCAAACCGGCCACCACCGCCAGGATAGTGGCAAATGCCACGGCCGAGATGAAGCCCAGGAAGATACTGCCACCCACCGCGTTGGCCAGGTGCACCGCCGCCATGTTGTTACCGCCCAGCAAGGCGCCTGCAGCATCCTTGAATGCCGGATTGGTGCTGACCAGCAGGATCGCGCCGAAACCGATGATAAAGGTCAGGATATAGAAGTAGCCGATAAAGCCCGTGGCATATAGCACGCTCTTGCGCGCTTCCTTGGCGTCGCTCACCGTGAAGAAGCGCATCAGGATATGCGGCAGGCCGGCGGTGCCGAACATCAGCGCCAGGCCCAGGGAGAATGCGGAGACAGGGTCTTTCACCAGGCCGCCGGGGCTCATGATCGCCTCACCTTTAGGGTGAACCTTGATCGCCTCGGAGAACAGCGTGTTGAAATCGAAGTTGACGTGCTTCATCACCATCAGCGCCATGAACGAGGCACCCGACAGCAACAGCACCGCCTTGATGATCTGCACCCAAGTGGTCGCGAGCATGCCGCCGAACAGCACGTACAGGCACATCAGGATACCCACCAGGATCACCGCCACATGGTAGTCCAGGCCGAACAGCAGCTGGATCAGCTTGCCCGCCCCCACCATCTGTGCGATCAGGTAGAACGCCACCACCACCAGCGAACCACAGGCCGACAGGCTGCGGATCTGGGTCTGGCCCAGGCGGTAGGACGCCACGTCAGCAAAGGTGTATTTGCCCAGGTTACGCAGGCGCTCGGCGATCAGGAACAAAATGATCGGCCAGCCCACCAGGAAGCCGATCGAGTAGATCAGCCCGTCGTAGCCAGACGTGAACACCAGCGCGGAGATCCCCAGGAACGAGGCCGCCGACATGTAGTCACCGGCGATCGCCAGGCCGTTCTGGAAACCGGTGATCTTGCCGCCGGCCGCGTAGTAGTCGGCCGCCGACTTGTTGCGCTTGGAGGCCCAGTAGGTAATGCAAAGAGTTGCACCGACGAAGACCACAAACATCACGATGGCCGAGACGTTCAGCGGTTGCTTGTGCACTTCACCGGTCAATGCGTCGGCCGCCCACAGGGCGGGAGCAAAAAGCGAAGCGCCGAATACTGCCAGTAGACGACGGATCATTGCGCAGCCTCCTTGAGAATCGCATTGTTCAGGTCGTCAAACTCGCCATTGGCCCGACGCACATAGATGGCGGTGAGGACGAAGGCGGAGACGATCAACCCGACACCCAGGGGAATCCCCCAGGTAATCGACGAACCAGGGCTGAGTTTGGCCCCCAGCACTTGAGGCCCGTAGGCGATCAACAGGATGAAACCGGAGTAGAGCCCTAGCATGATGGCCGAGAGAATCCAGGCGAATCGCTCCCTTTTCCTCACCAGCTCCTTGAAGCGGGGGCTGTTTTGAATCGATAGGTAAATGCTGTCGTTCATTGTTTTTATCCTCGCAGCACAGCTTTTTTATTATTGGAACGTAGCCACTGTATGCGGCTCTGGAACAGGTTCCAGACGACCTTAGTAGTAGATCGAGTGTAGCGAGGGATTGGCGGCGCGAATGAAGATTTGCAGGAAACAGAAATTAATGTGGGAGAGGGCTTGCCCCCGATGGCGTTGAGTCAGTCAGATCACTGACAACTGACACCCCGCTATCGGTGGCAAGCCCTCTCCCACAGGGGTTGTATCAAGACATCGGGGGGTTACTTACCGGTCCACTCGGCAACGCGCTCAGGGTGCTTGGCGACCCAATCCTTGGCCGCGGCGTCAGGCTTGGCGCCCTCCTGGATGGCGAGCATGACTTCGCCGATTTCATCCTTGGACGCCCATTGGAATTTTTTCAGGAAGGCCGCAACTTCCGGCGCTTTAGCCTCCAGGCCTTTGCTGCCGATGCTGTTGACGGTTTCAGCCGCGCCATAGACGCCTTTTGGATCGTCCAGGAAGCGCAGTTTCCACTTGGCGAACATCCAGTGCGGCACCCAACCGGTAACGGCAATGGATTCCTGCTTGTCTTCGGCACGAGTCAACTCGGCGATCATCGCCGCGCCCGAGCTGGCCTGCAGTTTGTAATCGAGGCCGTACTGCTTGATGGCTTCGTCAGTCTTGAGCATCACGCCTGAACCGGCATCGATGCCGACGATCTTGTTCTTGAAGGTGGTATCGGTCTTGAGGTCCTCAATGGACTTGGCCTTGACGTACTCCGGCACAATCAAGCCGATCTTGGCGTCCTTGAAATTGGGGCCGTAATCGACCACTTTGTCCTTGTTCTTGGCCCAGTACTCGCCGTGGGTCACCGGCAACCAGGCCGAGAGCATCGCGTCGAGCTTGCCGGTGGCCACGCCCTGCCACATGATCCCGGTGGCGACCGCCTGCAGTTTCACGTCATAACCGAGCTTCTCTTTGATCACCTCAGCCGCCACATGGGTGGTGGCAACGCTGTCGGACCAACCGTCCACGTAGCCGATGCTCAGGGTTTTGCTGTCGGCGCTGGCCAGTGTGGAGCTCATCGCAACCACCAGAGTGGCAGCTGCGCCCAAGAGTCGTCGCATCTTCATCGTACTTCCCCGAAAGTGCTGCGCCCGGCGAATGCCGAGCGACGTCAACCTGTTGTTATGTGGTGCACCGCGCCCCCTTCACGCGCTGAATCCGGCTGCTGATCCATCAGTGGAGTGCTGACACTTGGATCATCGGCCTGCAGCATCCATCGACCTGCTCTGTCAGCGACCTCGTACAAGCAGGAAACGACATCACATAGCCAGTAGGACGCTTTACTGAACGCTCGTTCAAAAACCCGCCCGAACTTTGCATGTCAAAATCGTGCGGCTCCCCTTGAGCCGCACATTTGCAGGTAAGATGCGCGCCTTTGCTCTCCCAGATAAGCCGACCATGCCCGCGACTGCCCGCTTCCCTGCCCTGCCCTATGTGTTCGCCCTGTTTTTCGGCCTGCTGGCTCTTATCGGCTATTGGTACGGCCTCGGCCGCCCCGTGGTGTTGCCGGATGTCGCCAGTGCCAGTCACAAGTTGCAATGTGCGTCCTACACGCCATTCGACAAGGACCAATCCCCCTTCGACCAGCCGTTCACACTGCGCCCGGCGCGCATGGACGCCGACCTGGCCTTGCTGGCCACGCGCTTCGAATGCATTCGCACCTACTCCATGACCGGTCTGGAAGGCTTGCCGGCCCTGGCGCGCAAACACGGCCTGAAGCTGATGATCGGCGCCTGGGTCAGCAGCGACCCGCTGGCCACCGCAAAGGAAATCGACCTGCTGATCGCGTCGGCGAACGCCAACCCGGATGTGGTCAGCGCCGTGATCGTCGGCAACGAGGCGCTGCTGCGCAAGGAAGTCACCGCCGGGCAACTGGTGAAGCTGATCCAGAAAGTCAAAAGCCAGATCCGGCAGCCGGTCACCTACGCCGACGTCTGGGAATTCTGGCTGCAACACCCGGAAATCGCCCCGGCCGTGGATTTCCTGACCATTCACCTGCTGCCCTATTGGGAAGACGACCCGTCCGGCATCGACCAGGCACTCCAGCATGTGGGCGACGTACGGCAGACGTTCGGCAACAAATTTGCGCCCAAAGACGTGCTGATCGGTGAAACCGGCTGGCCGAGCGAAGGCCGCCAGCGCGAAACGGCGCTGCCGAGCCGGGTCAACGAGGCCAAGTTCATGCGCGGTTTCGTGGCCATGGCCGAAGCCAACGGCTGGCACTACAACCTGATCGAAGCGTTCGACCAACCCTGGAAACGCGCCAGCGAGGGCGCCGTGGGCGGGTATTGGGGCCTGTTCGATGCCGATCGCCAGGACAAGGGCATCCTTGCCGGCCCGGTCAGTAATGTGCCGTACTGGCCACTGTGGCTGGGCGTAGGCGGTGTGATCCTGCTGGGTACGTTGGTACTCGGCGGACGTGTTCGCAGCACCCGCGCTGCGCTGGCCCTGCCGTTGCTGGGGGCCGTGGCGGCGTGCTCGATAGGCAGCTGGGCCGAGCTGACCCGCCTGACTGCACGCTTCAACGATGAATGGGTATGGGCCGGCCTGCTGATAGCGCTCAATCTGCTGGTGCTGGCCCATGCCGCATTGGCCCTGAGCCCCCGCGAGGGGTGGCGCGAGCGCGCGTTCAACTGGCTGGAACACCGCGCGGGCTGGTGGGTGGCGCTCGCCGGCTTTGCTGGCGCAGTGATGATGCTGGCGCTGGTATTCGACCCGCGCTACCGCAGTTTTCCCAGCGCCGCACTGGTGTTGCCGGCGCTGGTGTACCTGGTGCGCCCGGTCACCGGCCCGCGTCGGGAGATTGCGCTGCTCACCTTCATTATCGGCGCCGGCATTGCGCCGCAGTTGTACCGTGAAGGTTTGCTGAACCAGCAGGCGTGGGGTTGGGCAGTGGTCAGCGGGTTGATGGTGGTTGCGTTGTGGCGTTGCCTGCGGATGCGCAGGGCTTAAGACTGCTATCGGGGGCAAGCCCCCTCCCACAGTTGATTGGGTTTACACATTTCCAATTGTGAATACCGGCAAATGTGGGAGGGGGCTTGCCGCCGATTGGCCCGATCAAACGCCCCGAGGCTGCCTGACCAACCGCAACCCCGCAATCACCACCGCAAACACCGCAAGGGTGGTGTTGTACAACGCGAGCGCCGGCAGGCCGAACACCAGCGCCGCTACCGCCAGGCCCCAGCCAGTGCGGCCCGCTACGAAAAATGCGAGCACCGAGGTCACCAGCGCCGCCCAGCCCAGTGCTTTGAAATGGATCATCAAGCCCAGGTTCGAGCGCAGCTGGCATTCCCAGCGACTGGCCTCGTCAACGCAAATACCGACCCACCGGCCATCCTCCATAAACCCGTAACGCGCGGCATAGCTGGCAGCCAGCCAAAGTGGCAAGGCAATAAGCAGCAAAATCAATGGCAAACGACGGGACATGGAGGACTCCGATAGGCAAAAACGGCGCTCAGCTTAATGCGCCGACGGCCGTTAGCAAGGTACATACACACAATTAGTATTCACCCGGACGTTGCAGAGTGTATCTTCTGGCGACTATTACCCCGATTCCGACGTTTTTTCCGACTTTTCGCACTGAGTGCTGGCACTTCGGTGGTACGGCGGTGGTCATAGCCTGCGAACTTCATTCAGCACGTTTCCTCTTAGGGATTAAGTCATGCTCCGTTCCTTGCGCTGTGCTGCCTTACTGGGCAGCCTTTTTTTGAGTGCGTCAGCACTGGCCGTCGACATCGACCAAGCCAGCTATGGCTACCCTTTGACCAACCCGTTCGAAGCGACCATTGCCACGACGCCGCCGGACCTTCGGCCTACGCTGCCGACCGACGACCAGATCAACCAATCCGACTACACCCTGAACATGCGCCCCGAGCGCGAGTTCAGCCTGCCGGACAACTTCTGGGCGGTGAAGAAACTCACGTATCGCATCGCCAAGCAAGACCGCGCCGCGCCGCTGATCTTCCTGATCGCGGGCACCGGCGCGCGCTATGACAGCAGCCTCAACGAGTACTTGAAAAAGCTGTATTACCAGGCCGGCTACCACGTGGTGCAATTGTCGTCGCCCACCAGTTTCGACTTCATCAGCGCCGCCTCGCGCTTCGCCACCCCAGGCATCACCCAGGAAGACGCCGAGGACATGTACCGCGTAATGCAGGCGGTACGCGCGCAGAACGCTTCGTTGCCGGTCACCGACTTCTACCTCACCGGCTACAGCCTCGGTGCCCTGGATGCGGCCTTCGTCAGCAAACTGGACGAGACCCGTCGCAGCTTCAACTTCAAGAAAGTGCTGCTGCTCAACCCGCCGGTCAACCTGTACACCTCGATCACCAACCTCGACAAGCTGGTCCAGACCGAGGTCAAGGGCATCAACAACACCACGACGTTCTATGAGCTGGTGCTGAACAAGCTGACTCGTTACTTCCAGCAAAAGGGCTATATCGACCTGAACGACGCCCTGCTCTACGATTTCCAGCAATCCAAGCAGCACCTGACCAATGAACAAATGGCCATGCTGATCGGCACCTCGTTCCGCTTCTCCGCGGCCGATATCGCCTTTACCTCGGACCTGATCAACCGCCGCGGCCTGATCATCCCGCCGAAGTACCCGATCACCGAAGGCACCAGCCTTACACCGTTCCTCAAGCGCGCACTGCAATGCGATTTCGACTGCTACCTCACCGAACAAGTGATCCCGATGTGGCGCGCGCGCTCCGACGGCGGCAGCCTGCTGCAACTGGTCGACCAGGTCAGCCTGTATGCGCTCAAGGATTATCTGCACGCCAGCCCGAAAATCGCCGTCATGCACAACGCCGACGACGTGATCCTGGGCCCGGGCGACCTGGGCTTCCTGCGTAAAACCTTCGGCGATCGCTTGACCGTCTACCCACTGGGCGGCCACTGCGGCAACCTCAATTACCGCGTCAACGCCGACGCCATGCTGGAGTTCTTCCGTGGCTAAATATCTTCTGCTGCTCGCCGCCCTGATGTGCGCAGGCGTGGCCAATGCCGACAACAGCAAGGCTCACGAGCCGACGCAATTGGGCGATGACGGTTTCAAACAACCGCTGACCAAGCTCAAGTTCAATCCGGGCCTGGACCAGCGCGAGTTCGAACGCTCCTCGCTCACCGCACTTAACGTGTATGACCCGCTGGAGTCGTGGAACCGCCGCGTTTACCACTTCAACTACCGCTTCGACCAGTGGGTGTTCCTGCCGGTGGTCAACGGCTACACCTACGTCACCCCAAGCTTCCTGCGCACTGGTGTGAGTAACTTCTTCAACAACCTGGGCGATGTGCCCAACCTGATGAACAGCCTGTTGCAACTCAAGGGGCATCGCTCGCTGGAGACCACAGGGCGCCTGCTGGTCAACACCACCATCGGTATCGCCGGCTTGTGGGACCCGGCCACCGCCATGGGCCTGCCGCGCCAGAGCGAAGACTTCGGCCAGACCCTGGGCTTCTACGGCGTGCCGGGTGGCGCCTACCTGGTGCTGCCGATCTTCGGCCCGTCGAACCTGCGTGACACCACCGGCTTGCTGGTGGACTACACCGCCGAGTCGCAGATCAACTTCCTCAATGTCTCCGAGGTCAGCTCCAACCACCCGGAGATCTGGGCCCTGCGCGCGGTGGATAAGCGCTACCAGACCAGCTTCCGCTACGGTCAGATGAACTCACCCTTCGAATATGAAAAGGTGCGCTATATCTATACCGAATCGCGCAAGTTGCAGATCGCGGAATAAATAACGCTCACAAAAAAGGCCATTCATGAATGGCCTTTTTTGTGCCTGCGATTTAAGCCTTGAGGGCCTTCCAAGCCTTGCCGATTCCGCTGACCAGCGCCAAGACCACAGCCCCCGCAATGATTCCCGCCAGCGCATTGAGCAGCGTCGGCATCAGCCACGCCATCGCGCCCGCACTCTGGCCGACCGCCTCGATCCAGTGATGCACCACCGGCACGCCATGAGTGAGGATGCCGCCACCGACCAGAAACATCGCCGCCGTGCCGATCACCGACAGGCTTTTCATCATGTACGGCGCCGCGCGCAGGATGGCACCACCAATGCCACGCGCGACCTGGCCGGGTTTCTGGCTCAGCCACAGGCCCAGGTCGTCCAGCTTGACGATGCCCGCCACCAACCCATAAACGCCGATGGTCATGACGATGGCAATACCCGACAGCACCACCACCTGCTGCATCAGCGGCGCATCGGCCACAGTGCCCAGGGTGATCGCGATGATCTCGGCCGAGAGAATGAAGTCGGTGCGCACCGCGCCTTTGATCTTGTCCTTTTCAAAGGCCACCAGGTCGGTGGCCGGGTCAGCCACGGCCTGGGTCAACTGCGCATGCTCGACCTGGTCTTCGGCCTTGCTGTGCAGGAACGTGTGCGCAAGCTTCTCGAACCCCTCGAAGCACAAGTAGGCGCCACCCAGCATCAGCAACGGCGTAACCGCCCAGGGCGCGAAGGCGCTGATCAACAGCGCGGTAGGCACCAGGATCAATTTGTTGATAAACGAACCCTTGGCCACCGCCCACACCACCGGAATTTCCCGCTCGGCACGCACCCCGGACACCTGCTGGGCGTTGAGCGCCAGATCATCGCCGAGCACACCGGCGGTCTTTTTCGCGGCGACTTTGGTCATCAAAGCCACATCGTCGAGGACTGCGGCGATATCGTCGATCAATACCAGTAAACTGCTTCCTGCCATGAAACGCGCATCCGTAAAAGAAAAGTTGGCGCGAGCATAGCGCGGCACAACGCTTTGCGGGAGCCTTGTTGAGACTCGCGGATAGCCGGTGCTACCATGCCCGACCGCCTGTCCTGGCAAGGAAAACCCTGGTTTATGAGCACCATTCGCGAGCGCAATAAAGAAAAAATCCTGCGGGCGGCCAGCGAGGAGTTTGCCGACAAGGGCTTCGCCGCGACCAAAACCAGCGACATCGCCGCCAAGGCCGGGCTGCCCAAGCCCAACGTCTACTACTACTTCAAGTCCAAGGACAACCTCTACCGCGAGGTGCTCGAAAGCATCATCGAGCCGATCCTGGCCGCGTCCACGCCGTTCAACCCCGAAGGTGAACCGGCGGTGGTGCTGAGCAATTACATCCGCTCGAAAATCCGTATCTCCCGCGACCTGCCCTTCGCCTCCAAGGTGTTTGCCAGCGAAATCATGCATGGCGCCCCGCACCTGAGCGCCGAGCAGGTCGAGCAACTCAACGCCCAGGCCAAGCACAATATCAACTGCATCCAAAGCTGGGTGGATCGCGGATTGATCGCGGCTATCGACCCCAATCACTTGATGTTCAGCATCTGGGCCGCGACCCAGACCTATGCCGACTTCGACTGGCAGATTTCCGCGGTGACCGGAAAAGCCAAGCTGGATGAGGCCGATTATGAAGCGGCGGCGCAGACCATCATTCGGTTGGTGCTCAGGGGCTGCGAGCCGGACTGATACACCGCAGAGCCGGTGCCCATCGGGGCAAGCCCCCTCCCACAATCAACATTGTGGGAGGGGGCTTGCCCCGATGAGGCCCTGAAAGTCACACACTGTTTAAGCCGACACACCCGCATCCGCCATTAACCCCACCCCCTCGATCGCCGTGATCGCACACTGCTCGTCAATATCCGACGTATCCCCACTGATCCCAATCGCCCCCACCACCACACCGTCCTGATCGCGAATCAACACCCCGCCCGGTGCCGGCACCACGCTGCCCTGCCCCAGGCTGTTCAGCGCGGCGATAAACGCCGGGCGTTGTTGCGCATCCAGCGCCAACAGGCGCGAACCCTTGCCCAGCGCTATCGCGCCCCAGGCCTTGCCGATGGCGATCTGCGGGCGCAGCAGGCTGGCGCCGTCTTCACGTTGCAGAGTGATCAAGTGGCCGCCGCTGTCGAGCACCGCGATGGTCAGTGGCGCAGCGCAAATCGTGCGGCCGGCGGTAAGGGCCTGGCTGGCGAGTTGGGTGGCGGTTTTCAAGGTTAAAGCGCTCATGGTGCCGTCCTTCTTTTGTTATTGGGAAAGCGATGGTGGTCTGATTGATCAGATGCTCGATCACACAAATAGAACACAATGATTTATTATTTTGTATACAATATTTCTCCACAAACCCACCATACGTCGAAAAAAGGCGTTCCGGCGAGCTCGATCAGTCACGAATAAAATGCGTTGACCTGCGAAGCTCCCCGTGAATACACTTTGACCAAACACCACTTGTATACAATTACAAAACGCAAGAGGCACCAAAACCATGAGCAAAATGAGAGCAATCGAAGCCGCTGTCCTGGTAATGCGCCGTGAAGGCGTGGACACCGCCTTCGGTATCCCCGGCGCCGCGATCAACCCGCTGTACTCGGCCTTGCAGAAAGTGGGTGGCATCGATCACGTCCTTGCTCGCCACGTTGAAGGCGCCTCGCACATGGCCGAGGGTTACACCCGCACCAGGGCCGGCAATATCGGCGTGTGCATCGGCACCTCGGGCCCGGCCGGCACCGACATGGTCACCGGCCTCTACAGCGCCTCGGCCGACTCGATTCCGATCCTGTGCATCACCGGCCAGGCGCCGCGTGCTCGCATGCACAAGGAAGACTTTCAGGCGGTGGACATCACCAGCATCGTCAAACCGGTGACCAAGTGGGCCACCACGGTGCTCGAGCCGGGCCAGGTGCCCTACGCGTTTCAGAAAGCCTTCTACGAAATGCGTTCGGGCCGCCCCGGCCCGGTGCTGATCGACCTGCCGTTCGACGTGCAGATGGCCGAGATCGAGTTCGACATCGACGCTTATCAACCCCTGCCCCTGGCCAAGCCGCTGGCCACCCGCGTGCAGGTGGAGAAAGCCCTGGCCCTGCTCGACCAGGCGGAGCGCCCGTTGCTGGTGAGCGGTGGCGGCGTGATCAACGCCGACGCCAGCGAGCTGCTGGTGGAGTTCGCCGAACTGACCGGCATTCCGGTGATCCCGACCCTGATGGGCTGGGGCACGATCCCCGACGATCACCCGCTGATGGTGGGCATGGTCGGTCTGCAGACCTCGCACCGTTACGGCAACGCAACGATGCTCAAGTCGGACGTGGTGCTGGGCATCGGCAACCGCTGGGCCAACCGCCACACCGGGTCGGTCGAGGTGTACACCGAAGGCCGTAAATTCATCCACGTGGACATCGAGCCGACGCAGATCGGCCGCGTCTTCACACCGGACCTGGGCATCGTGTCCGACGCCGGCTCGGCCCTGACGATGTTCATTGAAGTGGCCCGCGAATGGAAAGCCGCCGGCAAGCTCAAAGACCGCAGCGCCTGGCTGCATGATTGCCAGCAACGCAAAGCCACCCTGCAGCGCAAGACGCACTTCGATGCGGTGCCGGTCAAGCCGCAACGGGTGTACGAAGAGATGAACCAGGTGTTCGGCAAAGACACCTGCTACGTCAGCACCATCGGCCTGTCGCAGATTGCCGGCGCGCAGTTCCTGCATGTGTACAAGCCACGCCATTGGATCAATTGCGGCCAGGCCGGCCCGCTGGGCTGGACGATTCCGGCGGCGCTGGGGGTGGTCAAGGCCGATCCGAGCCGCAAAGTGGTGGCGTTGTCCGGCGACTACGACTTCCAGTTCATGATCGAAGAACTGGCGGTGGGCGCGCAGTTCAAGCTGCCGTACATCCATGTGGTGGTGAACAATTCCTACCTGGGTCTGATCCGCCAGGCCCAGCGCGGTTTTGAAATGGACTACTGCGTGCAGCTGTCTTTCGACAACCTCAACGCCCCGGAACTCAACGGCTATGGCGTAGACCACGTGGCCGTGGCCGAAGGCCTGGGTTGCAAGGCCCTGCGCGTGTTCGAACCAGGCCAGATCGCGCCGGCCTTACGCCAGGCCGAGGCAATGATCGAAGAATTCAAGGTGCCGGTGATCGTTGAGATTATTCTGGAACGGGTGACCAATATTTCCATGGGCACCGAGATCAACGCCGTCAATGAATTCGAAGACCTGGCCCTGGTCGGCAACGACGCGCCGACTGCCATTTCCCTGCTCGATTAAGGAGAACCCTATGCCGCGCTTTGCCGCCAACCTGTCCATGCTGTTCACCGAACAGGACTTTCTCGCCCGCTTCAAAGCGGCCGCCGATGCCGGTTTTCAAGGGGTCGAGTACCTGTTCCCCTACGAATTCAGCTCTGCCGAGATCAAGGCGCAACTCGACACCCATGGCCTGACCCAAGTGCTGTTCAACCTGCCGGCCGGTGACTGGGCCAAGGGCGAGCGCGGCCTGGCGTGCCATCCGGACCGCGTCGAGGAATTCCGCGCCGGGGTCACATTGGCTATCGCTTACGCCCAGGTGCTGGGCAATACGCAGATCAACTGCCTGGCGGGTATTCGTCCGGCCGGCGTGGACGAAAAGCTGCTGGAAGAGACCTTCGTCGCCAACCTCAAGTACGCCGCCGACAAGCTGCAAGCGGCAGGCATCAAGCTGGTCATGGAGGCGATCAACACCCGCGACATCCCAGGCTTCTACCTGAACAACACCGCCCAGGCCCTGGCGATCCGCGAGCGGGTGGGCAGTGACAATCTGTTCCTGCAATACGACATCTACCACATGCAAATCATGGAAGGTGACTTGGCCCGCACCATGGCCGCGCACCTGGGTGAGATCAATCACATCCAACTGGCGGATAACCCGGGGCGCAACGAGCCGGGGACCGGGGAGATCAACTATCGCTTCCTGTTCGAGCATCTGGACCGGATCGGATACACGGGTTGGGTCGGCTGTGAATACAAGCCGCTGACCACCACCGAAGCGGGCCTTGGCTGGCTCAAAACCCTGTGAGAGGGGCCACCCCCCTCCCACAATAAGAAGAGGCATTCATCATGGCTAAAATCGGCTTTATCGGCACCGGCATCATGGGCCAACCCATGGCCGCGAACCTGCAGAAAGCAGGTCATCAACTGTTCCTCTCCGAGCACCACGGCAAGGCTCCGCACGCGCTGATCGATGCCGGCGCCGTGGCCCTGGCCAACCCGCAGCAAGTGGCTCAGGAAGCCGAGTTCATTATCGTCATGGTGCCGGACACCCCGCAGGTCGAGGACGTGCTGTTCCGTGCCGACGGCGTGGCCGCCGGGCTGTCGCCGAACAAGGTGGTGATCGACATGAGTTCGATCTCGCCCACCGCCACCAAGGCCTTCGCCGCCAGGATCAACGAGCACGGCGCGCAGTACCTCGACGCGCCGGTGTCCGGCGGTGAAGTCGGCGCCAAGGCCGGCACCCTGAGCATCATGATCGGTGGCGAGCCACAGACCTTCGAGCGCGCCCTGCCGCTGTTCCAGGCCATGGGCAAGAACATCACGCGGGTAGGTGGCAATGGCGATGGCCAGACCGCCAAGGTCGCCAATCAGATCATCGTGGCGCTGAACATCCAGGCGGTGGCCGAAGCGTTGCTGTTCGCCGCCAAAAACGGTGCCGACCCGGCCAAGGTGCGCGAAGCGCTGATGGGCGGCTTTGCCTCGTCGAAAATCCTTGAAGTGCACGGCGAACGCATGATCAAGGGCACGTTCGATCCGGGCTTCCGCATCAACCTGCACCAGAAGGATTTAAACCTGGCGTTGGCCGGTGCCAAGGAATTGGGGATCAACCTGCCGAACACTGCCGGTACTCAGCAGGTGTTCAGCACGTGCAATGCCCTGGGTGGCGGGAATTGGGACCATTCGGCGCTGGTCAAGGGCCTGGAGCATATGGCTAATTTCTCGATTCGCGATCAGTAACGCCGTGATCGAATGTGGGAAGGGGCTTGTCCCCTCCCACAGTTGGCCTTTTCCAAGGCCAAGGCTGAAATAGCTGCACGTCTAATAACAAAAATATCCGGGAGCCCGCTTATGTCGGTCGATCCGCAACACCTGCTTCGCGAGCTATTCGCCACAGCCATCGACGCTGCCCACCCGCGCCAAGTTCTCGAACCTTTTCTGCCCGTCGACCGCAGCGGCCGCGTGATTGTGATCGGTGCCGGCAAGGCCGCCGCAGCCATGGCGCTGGTGGTGGAAAACTGCTGGCAAGGCGAAGTCACCGGCCTGGTGGTCACCCGCTATGGGCATGGCGCGCCATGCAAGAAAATCGAAGTCGTCGAAGCGGCTCACCCGGTGCCCGACGCCGCCGGCCAGGCCGTGGCGCAGCGCGTGCTGGCGTTGATCAGCAATCTGGGCGAAGACGACCGCGTGATCTTCCTGCTCTCCGGCGGCGGCTCAGCCTTACTGGCCTTGCCCGCCGAAGGCATTACCCTGGCCGACAAGCAGGCCATCAACAAAGCCCTGCTCAAGTCCGGCGCGACCATCGGCGAGATGAATTGCGTGCGCAAGCACCTCTCGGCGATCAAGGGCGGGCGCTTGGCCAAGGCCGCCTGGCCGGCCACGGTGTACACCTACGCGATTTCCGATGTGCCGGGCGACCAGGCCACGGTGATCGCTTCCGGACCCACCGTGGGCGACCCGAGCACCTCGCAACAGGCACTGGCGATCCTCAAACGTTATCGCATCGACGTGCCCGCCTCGGTGCACCATTGGTTGCAGAACCCGGCGTCGGAAACCGTCAAGCCCGGCGACCCGGTGCTGGCCCGCAGCCATTTCCAATTGATTGCCCGCCCGCAGCAATCCCTTGAAGCAGTGGCGGTGAAAGTGCGCCAGGCCGGTTTCAGCCCGCTGATCCTCGGCGACCTGGAAGGCGAAGCGCGGGACGTGGCCAAGGTACATGCCGGTATCGCCCGGCAGATCGTGCAGCATGGCCAGCCGCTGGCGGCGCCGTGCGTGATCCTGTCCGGCGGCGAAACCACCGTGACCGTACGCGGTGACGGCCGTGGCGGTCGCAACGCCGAATTCCTGCTGAGCCTCACCGACAGCCTCAAAGGCCTGCCCGGCGTTTACGCACTGGCCGGTGACACCGACGGCATCGACGGCTCCGAAGATAACGCCGGCGCGCTGATGACCCCGAGCAGCTACGCGCGCGCCGAAGCCCTCGGCCTGTCGGCCAGCGATGAGCTGGATAACAACAATGGCTACGGCTATTTCGCCGCCCTCAACGATTTGATCGTCACCGAGCCGACGCGCACCAACGTCAACGACTTCCGCGCCATCCTGATCCTCGAGACTGCCCACCATGACGCCTGACAAAAAGGTCAAAATCCTCGCCACCCTGGGCCCGGCCATCGACGGGATCGATGACATCCGTGAGCTGGTTGAAGCGGGGGTGAATATCTTCCGTCTCAATTTCAGCCACGGTGAGCATGCCGACCACGCCCAGCGCTACCAGTGGATCCGTCAGGTTGAGCGTCAGCTCAACTACCCGTTGGGCATTCTGATGGACCTGCAAGGGCCGAAACTGCGGGTCGGGCGTTTTGCCGACGGCTGCGTGCAACTGGTGCGCGGCCAGGCGCTGCGCCTGGATCTGGATGAAACCCCGGGGGATGAGCGCCGGGTCAACCTGCCCCACCCGGAAATCATCGCGGCCCTGGAACCAGGCATGGACCTGTTGCTTGACGACGGCAAGCTGCGCCTGCGGGTGGTCACCAGGCACAAGGATGCCATCGACACCACGGTGCTGAACGGCGGCGAATTATCCGACCGCAAAGGGGTGAACGTCCCACAAGCGTTGTTGGACCTGAGTCCCCTTACCGCCAAGGACCGCCGCGACCTGAGCTTCGGCCTGGAGTTGGGCGTGGACTGGGTGGCGCTGTCGTTTGTGCAGCGTCCGGAAGATATCCGCGAGGCCCGCGAGCTGATCGGCGACCGGGCGTTCCTGATGGCCAAGATCGAGAAGCCCTCGGCCGTGCAACACCTGCGGGAAATCGCGCAACTGAGCGATGCAATCATGGTGGCTCGCGGTGACTTGGGGGTGGAGGTGCCGGCCGAGAGCGTGCCGCAGATCCAGAAGCGCATCATCCGTACCTGCCGCGAGCTGGGTAAACCCGTGGTGGTGGCTACGCAAATGCTCGAATCCATGCGCTTTTCCCCGGCGCCGACCCGCGCCGAAGTCACCGACGTGGCCAACGCCGTGGCCGAAGGCGCGGATGCGGTGATGCTGTCGGCGGAAACCGCGTCGGGCGAATACCCACTGGAAGCCGTGCAGATGATGAGCAAGATCATCCGCCAGGTGGAAAACGGCCCGGACTACCAGACTCAACTGGAGGTCAACCGGCCTAAAGCGGAAGCCACGGTTTCCGACGCCATCAGCTGTGCGATTCGTCGTATCAGCAGCATCCTGCCGGTGGCGGTGCTGGTGAACTACAGCGAGTCCGGCAGCTCCAGCCTGCGCGCGGCACGGGAGCGGCCGGTGGCGCCGATCCTCAACCTGACGCCAAACCTGTCCACCGCACGGCGGTTGAGTGTGGCGTGGGGCGTGCACTCGGTGGTCAACGATCGACTGCGCCAGGTGGACGAGGTGTGTTCGACGGCGCTGGAGATTGCCCAGGCCCAGGGGATGGCAGAGCGCGGGGATACGTTGGTGATTACTGCCGGGGTGCCGTTCGGGCAGCCCGGGTCGACCAACTCACTGCGCATAGAGGTGTTGATCTAGCGTCTGTAGCGGCCCCATCCGGGGCAAGCCCCCTCCCACATTGGACTGCATTCACAGCTATGACTCTGTGAACCCAATCAAGTGTGGGAAGGGGCAAGCCCCCGATGGGTTTCACCCCGGTCCAACTGAATACCCACCATGCACAACCCAACCTGCCCCGACTGGGCCGAAGCCCTGCTCAACGGTTTCAGCCAGATTTTCCTGCAGCGCCACCCGCTGTGCGGCCTGCTGTGCCTGCTGGCGATCCTGACCAGCGCCCCGGCGTTGCTCGGCGCTGCGTTGCTGGGTGGCGTCGCCGGCTTGCTCACAGCCCAGCGCCGAGGGTATCCAAAAGCTGAGCGCCAGGCCGGGCTGTATAGCTACAACGCTGTGCTGCTGGGGTTGCTGATCAGCCAGTCCTTCCCATGGTCGGCGTTGTTGCCACCGCTGATCCTGGCGGGCGGCGGCGTCAGCGCGATGCTCACGCGGCAGTGGTTGAAACATGCCAGCCAGCCCGATGATTTGCCCGCCTATACCGCGCCTTTTGTCGGCCTGGGCTGGCTGCTGCTCGGCAGCGCGCCGCCCGGCGAGGTGGATAGGATCGGCGCCGACATCCTGGGTTTGCTCAGCGCGCCCTTCACCGGTCTGGCACAGGTCATGCTGCTGGACCAGCCGCTGGCCGGCGGCCTGATTGCGCTGGGCCTGTGGCTGGCCAGTCGCCGCGCCGCGCTGTGGGCGTTAGCCGGCGCCAGCAGCGGCGCATTGCTCGCCCTGGGGTTGGGCGAAACCCCTCACGCCCTGCTCGGCCTGCACAGTTACAACCCGGCGCTGGCGGCCCTGGCATTGAGCCAGATCAGTCGTCGCACCTGGCTGCCGCTGGCCGGTATCCTGCTGGCGATCCTGCTGACGCCGGGCTTTGCCGCCCTGCACCTGCCGGCACTCACCGCGCCGTTCATCCTCGCGTGCTGGCTGGTGCGCGCCAGCCGCAGGATGCTTCGGAAACCGCGCATGGACAGCCCCTTCGAATCCCCCTAGGCTTGCTCGAAAATCGAGTCAGGCGGGATTTATGGACAGCAACAACGATTGGCGTCAGCGGCTCTACGTCATGGTTTTCCAAAGCGACACGGTGGCCGGGCGGCGGTTTGACGGCATCCTGCTGCTGATCATTCTGGCCAGCCTGGTGATCGTGATGCTCGACAGCATCGACCAGGTGCACCAGAACTACGCCGACGTGCTGGCCTATATCGAATGGGGCTTCACGCTGATCTTCGCCATCGAGTACGGCCTGCGCCTGTACTGTTCGCCCAAACCGCTGCGCTATGCGTTCAGCTTTTATGGGTTGGTGGATTTGCTGGCCATCGTGCCCGGCATCCTCGCCTTGTATTACAGCGATGCGCAGTACCTGCTGATCATCCGCATCATTCGCATGCTGCGGATCTTCCGCGTGCTCAAGCTGAGCCCCTACCTCAAGCAAGCCAATTACCTGATGTCGGCACTGCGCGGCAGCAAGCAGAAGATCGTGGTATTCCTGGTCAGCGTGTGCACCCTGGTGACCGTGTTCGGCACCTTGATGTATGTGATCGAAGGCCCGGAACACGGGTTTACCAGCATCCCCAAGGGTATCTACTGGGCCATCGTGACCCTGACCACCGTCGGCTTTGGCGATATCGTGCCCAAGACCCCGCTGGGCCAGGTGATTTCGTCGCTGGTGATGATCACCGGTTACTCGATCATTGCGGTGCCCACCGGGATTTTTACCGCCGAACTGGCCAGTGCCATGCGCGGCGAGCAACTGCACACCGACTGCCCGGTGTGCCACAAAGACACCCACGAACCCAACGCAGCATTCTGCTCGCGCTGTGGCAGCAATCTTTTTAAGAAAGTGGAATAAGCAAAGTTCTTTTTAATCTTTAAGCGACTATGCGGCCCCGGCTATAGTCGCTGGCATTGTGCCTGTCCCCTCTTTTCGAACAACAAGGAATGAGCAGTGAAAAAACTCCTTAGCGCCTCCCTCCTGGCCGCCGGCCTTGCCCTGGCGGGCGCCGTGCAGGCCGCCCCCGTCACGCTGCTTAATGTGTCCTACGACGTGATGCGCGATTTCTACAAGGACTACAACACGGCGTTCCAGAAGCACTGGGAGGCCGAGCACCCGGACGACAAGCTGACCTTGCAGATGTCCTTCGGCGGTTCGAGCAAACAGGCACGCTCGGTGATCGATGGCCTGCCGGCCGACGTGATCACCATGAACATGGCCACCGACATCAACGCCCTGGCCGACAATGGCAAACTGGTGCCGGACAACTGGGTCACACGCTTGCCCAACAACAGCGCGCCGTTCACCTCGGCCACGGTGTTTATCGTGCGCAAAGGCAACCCCAAAGCCCTCAAAGACTGGCCGGACCTGCTCAAGGACGGCGTGCAGGTGATCGTGCCCAACCCGAAAACCTCGGGTAACGGCCGCTACACCTACCTGTCGGCCTGGGGCTATGTGCTCAAGAACGGCGGCGATGAAGAGAAAGCCAAGACATTCGTCGGCAAACTGTTCAAACAGGCGCCTGTGCTGGACACCGGCGGCCGCGCCGCCACCACCACATTCATGACCAACCAGATCGGCGACGTGCTGGTGACCTTTGAAAACGAAGCGGAAATGATCGCCCGTGAATTCGGCCGCGATCAGTTCGAAGTGATCTACCCAAGCGTGTCCGCCGAAGCCGAGCCGCCGGTGTCGGTGGTGGACAAAGTGGTCGAGAAAAAAGGCACCCGTGCCGCCGCCGAGGACTATCTGAAGTACCTGTGGTCGCCGCAAGGCCAGGAAATCGCCGCCAGCAACTACCTGCGCCCACGTGATCCGGCGGTGCTGGCCAAGTACACCGACCGTTTCCCTAAAGTCGACTTCCTGTCGGTGGAAAAGACCTTCGGTGACTGGCGCACCGTGCAGAAAACCCACTTCAATGATGGTGGTGTGTTTGACCAGATCTACTCCGGTCAATAACTGAACACATGCAGTAAACCTGCGGGAGGGGGCTTGCTGTGGTGAACGGGCTTGCCCCCCCTCCCGCAGAGTTATTTCAGCCTTTGAGACTTGTGTAGCCCCCTCCCACATTGGTTTTGCGCGGGGGGCTGGGTAGATGTTTCTGAATGTATCATCAGCCGACATAAGTACTATCATCCCAAGCGGCCTACTCGTCGCTAAGCCTTGCATTTACCCTCGCAGGCCATCTTCCTTCGCTTTATGAGAACACCATGAACGCTACCCCACACCCAACGAGCACCATGACCCGAGGCATGGTGATGCTGTTTGCGTTTTGCTGCGGCGCCATCGTCGCCAATATCTACTATGCGCAGCCGATCATCGAACTGATCGCGCCGGACATTGGCCTCACGCCTGCGATGGCCAGCCTGATCGTGTCGCTCACGCAAATCGGCTATGCCTTGGGCCTGTTTTTCCTGGTGCCCCTGGGTGACTTACTGGAAAACCGCAAACTGATGATCACCACCACGGTGGTGGCCATTGCCAGCCTGCTGGGCGCGGCGTTTACCGAGCAACCGAACCTGTTCCTGCTGGTGTCGCTGTTGATCGGCTTCAGCTCGGTGTCGGTGCAGATCCTGATTCCCCTGGCCGCGCACCTGGCGCCCGCCGAGTCCCGCGGCCGGGTGGTCGGCAGCATCATGGGCGGACTGCTGCTGGGCATTCTGCTGGCGCGGCCGGTGTCCAGCGTCGTGGCGGACCACTTCGGCTGGCGCGCGATGTTTATGGCCGCAGCGGCGTTGATGGCGTTTATCAGCGTGGTGCTGATGCTCACCATCCCCAAGCGCCAGCCCGATCACAGCGCCAGCTACGGCCAACTGCTGCGCTCGCTGGGCACCTTATTGCGTGAACAACCGCTGCTGCGTCAACGCGCGTTTTACCAGGGCTGCCTGTTCGCCACCTTCAGCTTGTTCTGGACCGCGGCCCCGCTGGAGCTGGTGCGCAACCACGGCCTGAGCCAGACCCAGATCGCGATCTTCGCGCTGGTCGGTGCCATCGGCGCCATCGCCGCGCCGATCGCCGGGCGCCTCGCCGATGCCGGTCACACCCATCGCGCGTCATTGCTGGCCATGCTGTTCGCAGCGCTGAGCTTCCTGCCGGCCTTCGTACATCCGCTGTACAGCGTGATTGGCCTGGCGGTCACCGGCGTGGTTTTGGACTTCTGCGTGCAGATGAATATGGTCCTCGGCCAGCGCGCCATTTACGCCCTGGACGCCAACAGCCGCAGTCGCTTGAACGCGCTGTATATGACCAGCATCTTTATCGGTGGCGCCTTCGGCTCGGCGATTGCCAGCAGCGTGTACGAACACGGCGGCTGGCAGGGGGTGATGCTGGTGGGCAGCGCGTTTCCACTGGTGGCGTTGTTGCGGTTTCTGAGCGCATCACGCCGAGGAGCCGTCGCAACAGCCTGAATAGCCATGCGCCAGGCAGCACAGTAAACGCTCGACCGTATGCTCGAGCGGCCCTGAGTTATCCAGCACGAATAATGGCGCGCTGTTGCCGGTGATCAATTCTTCGGTAAACCGTGCATTGCGCGCCAGCCGCTCTTCAATCTCAACCAGAGACTCACGCCCGCGCGCGCTCAAACGCTGCCGCAGCACCGCCTGATCAACCGTCAGTAGCAGTACCAGCGAAGAAGGATAACGCTCGCGGGTCACCGCCAGGTGCGCGCGCGAACCATTGACCAGCACGTCCTCTCCTGCCGCCAGCCAGTCGTCGATCACTGTTGGAATGCCATACCACAACCCATTGGCCTGCCAGCTCAGCGCAAATGCCCCTTGCACCTCCATCGCGGCGAACTGCTCGGGGCTCACCCCCTGCGCGGCCTCACCCACTGCTTCCGCCGAGCGGGTAATCACGCGACGCACAATGCGGCAGCCACGCTCGGCCAGACGCGCACGCGCTGCGTCCAACAGGCTGTCCTTGCCCGAGCCCGATGGGCCGATGAGATAGATCAACCTGCCTGCCATTGAACAGCCTCTGCGTTTATCTCCAGCCGTATTGAGCGGCTGGCAGCACCTGGGGAATTGTCGCGGGACAGTATAGAGGGTGCGCAGAGGCTCAAAGCAACGCATCAGTGTGCGGTGAGGTAGATACCTTGAGCCTCCAGCAATCGGATCCGCTGATAATCCGCAGCGATCACTGCTGGATCAGCATGCACCAGGTACACCGTACCTGGCTGGCTGAATACATCTTGCGTCACGCCCAGGGGTTGTCCCTCCTCAACGTAGAACACCGCTTCAAAGAATGACGCCAGCTTGAGCAGTTCCTCCACAAACCGCGCCTTGTGGAAGTAGCCGTCGGTGCGATTGATCAGGCACACATTGTAGGTGCGCTGCAGGCGCTGATAATCGAAGTCCCTGGCCAGCAACTGCGCGAATGCCTGGGGTTCGGTGATGGACAACACCACCGCCTCGATTTGCCCCAGCCCGGTGGTCTGGCGGGATACGCCAGGACGAAGAATGCCATCGGTACGCGCGGCGATTTCCACCAGTTTCGGCCCTTCGTCGGTGAACATGACTTCCGCGTGGCTGGGGCCGTTGCGGATGCCAAGGCACTGCACCACGGCGCGGGTGTATTCCACCAACGGCAAGTAGAGTGGCGAGTCCGGCCCGATCAATTCATCGATGTCATAAAGAATGCCGCCGCCCGGGGCCCGCTGTTTTTGATAGCGCACCACCTCGGTGACCAGTTGCTGGCCATCGACGCACACCATGTTCACCACATACTCCAGGCCGGCCAGATACTCCTGAATCAACACCTGGGTATTGCGGCCGTTCAACCGGTTCACCGTGCCCAGCAGCGTTTGTACCGCCGCCTCGCAGGCCGGCAAATCCTCACAGATAAACACCCCATCGGCCCCCGCGCTGTCGAGCGGCTTGACCACCACAGGAAAACGCCCGTGGGCGTTGATCCAAGCATGTGCAAGCGCCCAACTGTCGGCAACGCACTGTCGTGCTACGGGCAAGTGCGCCTGGGCAACCGTTTCGATCATGGCGAACTTGTTTCGACGGGCATGGGTGTTGTCGAAGTCATTGCGATACGGTAACTGAAGGCGCTCGTTCAACTGATCGGCGAGCAGCACACCGGTTTCGGCACCGGCGATGATGAACTGGGGCGCGAAATGCTCAACGCTGGCGAGCGTCGTGGCGAAGTCGGTATGCACAATCATGCGGTCATACAGCGAGTGATCGAAGCCCCTGTAGTAGTAATCATCGAGACTGGCTGACGACGCCACATGCATCAACCTGCAGCCTCTCTCGAACAAGCCTTTTGCTACACATTTCCCGGATGAAAAACCATCCACGACGACCACCGTGATCATGCTGCCTCCCTCCTCATTGCATATAAGGCCCGGCCCGACAGCAACAACACGATGATGCAGACGGACGCGACACTGGCCAGCGAAAAAAACACGCGATCGTCCAGGTACTGAAGTAACAGCACGAACACAGGAAGGGTCAGCAACACCAGGGAAACGTGGATCGGCGAGAGGCAATAGATGGTTTTCTGGATCAGGTAGATCGGCAGCAAATGCCCAGCGACGACCAGAACCACCATGGGCGCGATCAACCCGGACTCGAGGTAAAAACCTGTTCCGGTCAGAGGAAGCGCCAGCAGGCACACCACGATCACGTAAGCGCCGGCCCGCAGGCCACCGAAGCGACACCGACAACGGCCGGCTCCAGATAACGCAGGGCGTAAAAAAGGCCGCCCCAGTTGAGTAAAACTGCGACGTTCACTAGCAGTACGCGCCTCCAATCGGCTTTGACTCTGGAACAGAAAGAAGCCGAGTCATGAAACAGCGCGACTGCCAGGAACAACGCAGCAGACGCTATAAAGCAATAGAAAATCACCAGCAACGTGTTAAGCGTTTGCGTGACGAAGCCCACGTATACGTCGAACGCAGCACTTAGCAGGCAGAACAGCAATCCGAGAAAAACACCGTGCTTTTGCATCGCACTTCACCTGGGAGGCAGCAAGTGCTTCAACTTAACAAAACAGCAAGCAGGTCAGTACTGACCGAACGGATAGGTAAACCGGCGGTACGAGAGCGCACCTTGCCAGGATCCTTGCCCCGATAGCGGTGGGTCAGTCAGCCCACCTACCACTGACGTACCGTGATCGGGAGCAAGCCCCCTCCCACAATGGATCTCAGGTGTTTGGAGGAATGGATTCCAAGAGAAAAAAAAGCGACCCGAAGGTCGCCTTTTGTCACTGCGCGTACTGCTTACTCAACCCCGGCGGCACGCCTTGTACATTGGTTTCTTCCCACGGCCCATTGGGGCTGATGGAGCGGCTCCAGCCGTTGTTCCAGCGGTAGTAGGTGCGCTGGCGGTAGAAGGTGTCGGGTTGTTCGTCCAGCACATACACCTGCATCTTGCCGTCCCAATGGCTGGCGGCGCCCGGTGGTGGGGCGAAGGTCGGCGACTTGGTCGGCAGCGGTTTCGGCGGTGGGGTGACCGGGCCGGACGGTTTGGTGCTGGGCTGGGTCGACGGGCCCGACGGTGGGATGGTCGGCCCGGTCGGCCCAGGCGGTGGCCGGTGGACCGCACAGGCGCTCAGGCCCAATACCAGGCTGAGCAAGGTGATACGTGCGAATGCGGTCATGGCGTTTCCTCGAATGACTTGTCCGGACTGTCGATGGTCAGCTGCTGCAGCGCAGTGGTGGAGCTGGCCAGGGGTTGGCTGCGGCCGATCCACTCGCCGGCGGTCGGTTGACCGGCCCGGGATATGCGCGCAACCAGTTGGACTTCGGGGAAGTTGGACAGTTTCAACTGCGGCATCATCGCATCGGCATCGCCCAGTTCGACGGTGATCGGCAACTCCGCTACGGTGACACGCTTGGCCGCCAACGGCGCCGGCGGGCCACTCACGGCACGGGCGAAGATAAATACGCTGTCACCTGGCTGGGCCTTGGCCTTCACCTCGGCGGACACAGCCACGCGCACTTTCAACGTCGCTGCCTGCTTCGCCTGGGCGACGGTGCCGCCACTTTCCTTGAGTTTTTGCGCGGCGCGGTCGATACCGCCTTGCAGCGCAGCGCGGGAATTGTCTTCGGGCGGCAGTTGCGCCAGCAGACGGCTCCAGTAGTCGATAGCTTCCTGATAGCGCTGGCCTTCAAACGCGGCAATACCCAGCAGGCCGAGGCTGGTGACTTCTTTCGGGTCGAGCTTCAACGCCTCGTCCGTCAACGCCTGGACCTTCGGCGACCATTGTTTGTTGTCGGCAAAATACTGGGCCTGAGCCCACTGGCCGAGCAGTTCCGGCTGGCGACCGGCCAGGGCGACGGCACGCTCGAAGACCTTGGCCGCATCGGCGGAGCGGTCCTGGGCCATGTAGGCCCGACCGAGGAAGTACAGGCCTTCGGCCGAATCCGGCTGGGCGGCGGCGGCGCGTTCCAGGCGCTGGGTCATGTCTTGCAGGGACACCGGCGGCTGGGCAAATTCGCGCGTCAGTTCCACCTTGTCGCTGGCACCGAAGTGCAGGTACAAGCCCAGGCCCAGCACCGGCACCAGAAACGCGGCCAACAACGGCAGCGGTTTGCCCAGACGCGATTCGCGGGGGGTTTCCACGCCTTCGGTGTCGGCCAGCAATTCGCGGGCGGCTTCGGCGCGGCCGGTGTCCAGTTGTGCGGCGTCGAGCACGCCTTCGGCCTGCTGGGTCTGCAGTTCGGCCACGCGCTCTTGGTAGAGCGCCACATTCAGTGCGGTGCGATCCTCCTCGCGCTGGGCACGACGGCCGCGCAGCACAGGGATCAACAGGAAACTCAGGGCAACCAGAAGCAGCAAGCCTGCTGCGAGCCAGAAATCAATCATCAGTGGTTTTGTCCAGCAGGTGGTCGAGGCGTTGGCGCTCTTGCGGGGATAGCGCGTCGGAGCCATCGGTAGGTGCGGCGCGGCGGCGGCGGACGATCACGGCCATCACCACCACACCGCTCAGCAACAGCGCGGCGGGGCCAAACCAGAGCAGCGCCGTCTTGCCGGTCAGCGCCGGTTTGTAACGTACGAAGTCACCGTAGCGGTCGACCATGAAGTCGATGATCTGCTGGTTGTCCTTGCCCTCTCCCAGCATGCGGAAGATCTCTTTGCGCAGATCGGCGGCGATGGGCGCATTGGAGTCGGCGATGTCCTGATTCTGGCACTTGGGGCAGCGCAGTTCCTTGGTCAAGTCGCGAAAACGCTCGCGGTCGGCGTCATTGGCAAACTCATAGGTGTCGATGGCGGCGTGGGCGACGCCGGCCAACCCCAGTGCCAATACGGCAGCGGCTAACAGGCGCTTCATGGCTTGGCCTCATCGACCAGGGCCTGGTACTTGGCGGCCAGTTGCTCGCGCCATACCACGTCGTCGATCACGCCGACATATTTGTCGCGGATCACGCCCTTGGCGTCGATGAAGAAGGTTTCCGGGGCGCCGTAGACGCCCAGGTTCAAACCGAGGTTGCCGTCTTCATCACGGATATCCAACTGATAGGGGTTGTGAAACTCGGCCAGCCATTTGAGCGCCGCCGCGTTGTCGTCCTTATAGTTGATGCCGTAGATCACCACACCGCGCTCGGCCAGTTTGTTCAGCACCGGATGCTCCACGCGGCATGAGATGCACCAGGTGCCCCACACGTTGACCAGCGCGGGCTTGCCCAGCAGGTCGGCACGGGTCAGGGTTTTATCGCCCTGCACGGTGGGCAGGGAAAATTCCGGGAACGGCTTGCCGATCATCGCTGACGGCAGTTCGGCCGGGTCGAGGTACAAGCCGCGATACAGGAACACCGCCACCACCAGAAACGCCGCCAGCGGCAACACCATCAACCAACGCTTCATACCGCCGCTCCTTGCAGGCCGAGCGCTTCACGCACGCGGCTCTTGACCTTGACCCGATAACGCCGGTCCAGCGCGGCCAGCAACCCACCGAAACCGGTGAGCAGGCCGCCGAACCAGATCCAGCGCACGAACGGTTTGACATGCACCCGCACCGCCCAGGCGCCGTCACCCAAAGGTTCGCCCAGCGCCACATAGAGGTCGCGGGTGAAACCGGCGTCGATACCGGCCTCGGTCATCATCGAACTCTGCACGGTGTAGAGGCGTTTTTCCGGGTGCAGCACGGCGACTTCCTTGCCATTACGGACGACGCGCACGGTGCCTTTGTCTGACGTGAAGTTCGGCCCTTCGAAGTGTTTGGCGCCTTCGAAGATAAAGTGGTAACCGGCCAGGTCCATGGACTCGCCCGGCGCCAGGCGCAGGTCGCGCTCGGCGCTGTTCTGGCTGGAAAGCACCACGCCGAGGGCGCATACGGCAATGCCCAGGTGCGCGACCTGCATGCCCCAGTAGCTGCGGGTCAACGCCGGCAAGCCTTTGATCAGGCCTTTGTGGCGGGTCTTGTCGATGATGTCGCGCACGCCGGCCAGCAGCACCCAGGCCGCGAGCAGGAACGTGGCCAGCACCGCCCAGTTGAAGTCGCCGTAGGCGATGCCGGCGATCACCGCCAAAGCCACGCTGCCCAGCAGCACCGGCATCAACATGCCGAGCAGCCATTTCACCGGGGTGTCTTTCCAGCGCACCAGTACCCCGACCGCCATCACCACCATCAACAGGCCCATCAATGGGATAAACAAGGCGTTGAAGTACGGCGGTCCCACGGACAGCTTGGCGCCGCTCAAGGCATCCAGCACCAGCGGGTACAACGTGCCGAGCAGGATCATCGACGCGGCCACCACCAGCACCAGGTTATTGCCCAGCAGCAAGGTCTCCCGCGACCACAGGTTGAAGCCCACCTGGCTCTTGACCACCGGCGCGCGCAGGGCGAACAGGGTCAGCGAACCACCGACCACGAACAGCAGGAATATCAGGATGAAAATGCCGCGCGCCGGGTCGGACGCAAACGCGTGCACCGAGGTCAACACGCCCGAACGCACAAGGAAGGTGCCCAGCAGGCTGAGAGAAAATGCGGCAATGGCCAACAGCACGGTCCAGCTCTTGAACACACCGCGTTTTTCGGTGACCGCCAGCGAGTGAATCAGCGCGGTGCCCACCAGCCAGGGCATGAACGAGGCGTTTTCCACCGGGTCCCAGAACCACCAGCCACCCCAGCCGAGTTCGTAGTAGGCCCACCACGAACCGAGGGTGATACCAATGCCCAGGAAGGCCCAGGCGACGATGGTCCACGGCCGCGACCAACGCGCCCAGGCCGCGTCCAAGCGCCCACCGAGTAAGGCGGCGATGGCGAAGGCGAAGGCCACCGAGAAGCCCACGTAGCCCATGTACAGCATCGGTGGGTGCACGATCAGGCCGATGTCCTGCAGCAGCGGGTTGAGGTCACGGCCATCCACCGGCACCTGCGGCAGGATGCGGCTGAACGGGTTGGAGGTCATGATCAGGAACAGCAGGAAACCGATGCTGATCATGCCCATCACCGCCAGCACCCTGGCCAGCATGATTTGCGGCAACTGGCGCGAAAACACCGACACGGCGAAGGTCCAGCCGCCGAGGATCAGCGCCCACAGCAGCAACGATCCTTCGTGGGCGCCCCACACGGCGCTGAACTTGTAGTACCAAGGCAGCGCGCTGTTGGAGTTATTCGCCACATACGCGACGGAAAAATCGTCGGTCATAAAGGCGTAGGTCAGGCAGCCAAATGCAAACAGCAGGAATGCAAATTGCCCCCACGCAGCCGGCTGCGCCAGGCTCATCCACAGGCGATCACCGCGCCAGGCGCCGAGCAACGGCACCACGGCCTGGACCATAGCCAGGCACAGCGCAAGGATCATCGCCAATTGGCCAAGCTCCGGAATAAACAATGCGGACGTCATGGTTCAGCCCTCCTTTGCGGGTGCAGGGGCGGACTGGCCGCTGTCTTTCAAGGCTTTGGTGACTTCCGGCGGCATGTACTTTTCGTCGTGCTTGGCCAGCACTTCGTCGGCCACTACCACACCGTCGGCGTTGAGTTTGCCCAGGGCGACGATGCCCTGGCCTTCGCGGAACAGGTCCGGCAGGATGCCGCGGTAGGTGATGGTCACGGCTTTATTGAAGTCGGTGACTACAAAAGTGACGTCCAGGGAATCGCCGGAGCGTTTCAGCGAGCCCTTCTCCACCATGCCGCCGGCGCGGATGCGCGTGTCCAGCGGCGCTTCGCCATTGGCGATCTGGGTCGGCGTGTAAAACAGGTTGATGTTCTGCTGCAGGGCGCTCAAAGCCAGGCCGACGGCAATGCCGACGCCGACCAGGATGGCAAGGATGATTAACAGACGCTTTCTACGCAGCGGATTCACTTTTCGCTCTCCCGGCGCAGACGACGCGCCTCTTGTTGCAGGTAACGCTTGCGCGCCAGGATCGGCGCGACGACGTTGAGGGCCAGCACCGCCAGGCAGATGCCATAGGCCGTCCAGACATACAGGCCGTGATGGCCCATGGCGAGAAAATCGCCGAAAGAACTGAAACTCATCCCCGCGCCCCCAGGCAGCTTTGTACTTCGGCCTTGACCCAACTGGCGCGGGCCTCGCGCTTGAGTACTTCAAGGCGCATGCGCATCAGCAACACCGCGCCGAAGAAACAGTAGAACCCCAGCACCATCAACAGCAGCGGCGCCCACATTTCCACCGGCATCGCCGGTTTTTCAGTGAGGGTGAAGGTGGCGCCCTGGTGCAGGGTGTTCCACCACTCCACCGAGTATTTGATGATCGGGATGTTGATCACGCCGACGATTGCCAGCACCGCGCAGGCCTTGGCAGCGCTGTCACGATTGCTGATCGCGTTGCCCAGTGCAATCAGACCGAAGTACAGGAACAGCAGGATCAACATAGACGTCAGGCGTGCATCCCACACCCACCACGAACCCCAGGTGGGTTTGCCCCAGATCGCACCGGTGACCAGCGCCACGGCGGTCATCCACGCACCGATGGGCGCGGCGCATTGCAGGGCCACGTCGGCCAGTTTCATTTTCCACACCAGCCCGACGATGCCGCACACCGCCAGCATCACGTAGCAGGATTGGGCCAGCATCGCGGCAGGTACGTGAATATAGATGATGCGAAAACTGTTGCCCTGCTGATAATCCGGCGGCGCGAAGGCCAGGCCCCAGACCAGGCCGATGCCGATCAGCACGGCGGCGAAGAGGCTCAACCACGGCAGCAGCTTGCCGCTGATGCCGTAAAACCATTTGGGCGAGCCGAGCTTGTGAAACCAGGTCCAGTTCATTGCTGTTTCTCACGGTTGCTTCTTGTCGTTGCAAGAAGCGTAGGGTCTTTACTGGCTGAGCCAGACCTCATTATTCACCGACGCTGATCTTCAGGCCGGCGGCTATCGCAAAAGGTGTCAGGGTTACCGCCAGGGCGGTCAGGCTGCCAAGCCACAGCAGGTAACCGGTCGCCGGCATGCCCATCAGCGCGGCTTGCAAGGCGCCGCTGCCGAGGATCAATACCGGGATGTACAAGGGCAGAATCAGCAGCGCCAGTAACAGCCCGCCGCGCTTCAATCCCACCGTCAGCGCCGCGCCCACCGCCCCCAGCAGGCTGAGGACAGGTGTACCAAGCAACAGGCTCAGCAGCAGGATCGGCAGGCATTCGACGGGCAAGCCCAGCATCATCGCCAGCAGCGGCGAGAGCAAGACTAGCGCCAAGCCGGAAAAAGCCCAGTGTGCCAGTACCTTGGCCAGCACCAGAAGTGGCAACGGGTGCGACGAAAGGACCCACTGCTCCAGCGAGCCGTCTTCGAAATCACTGCGAAACAGCCCGTCCAGCGAGAGCAGGACGGACAACAGCGCCGCTACCCACACCAGTCCCGGAGACAAGGTTTGCAACAGTTTAGTCTCCGGACCGACCGCCAGCGGGAACAACGCAATGACGATGGCAAAGAACACCAGCGGGTTGGCCAGTTCGGCCGGGCGACGGCATAACAGACGCGCTTCGCGCGCGACCAGCAGGGCGAACACGCTCATAGCGACCACCGCCCGAGGTCCAGCTCGCGGTAACCGGCAGGCACTCGCGTCAAGCTGTGGTGCGTGGTCAGCAGCACCAGGCCGCCCTGCTCGCAATGCCGGGCCAGGTGTTCTTCCAACTGGGCCACGCCTTGTTTATCCAGGGCAGTGAAGGGCTCATCGAGAATCCACAGCGGCGGGCCCGGCAAATACAGACGCGCCAATGCGACACGGCGCTGCTGGCCGGCGGACAAGGTGTGACATGGCACGTCTTCGAAACCCTTGAGGCCGACGGCGGCCAACGCTTGCCAGATGGCCTCGCGGGACGCGGGGTGATGCAGCGCGCTGAGCCAACTGAGGTTTTCTTCAGGGGTGAGCACATCTTTAATACCGGCGGCATGGCCGATCCAGATCAGATTGCGCGCCAATTCGCCGCGCTGCGCGTTAAGAGGCTTGCCGTTGAGGCGCACTTCACCGGCCGTGGGTTGCATCAACCCGGCCAGCAGGCGCAGCAGGCTGGTCTTCCCGCTGCCATTGGGGCCACTGACCTGCACCATATCGCCGGCCGCCAGCCGCAGATCGAGGCGTTCAAACAGCAGGCGCAGGTCGCGCTCACAGGCAAGCGCTACGGTTTCAAGAAGAGGGCTGGTCAAGAGATCGCGGGCCTTTACGGTTCAAGTCGGCGGTGCTGCGGCCGTTAAAGAGGAATGCACAATAGCGGCTTTGGCGACCGATTTTAGAGAGCTGGATCAAATAGTTGTGAGGTTTTTACCGCTCTCTTTGAAGACGGGCGGCATTATACATGCGATGCCCTAGGCTAAAGAGGGCAATTACCCTTAGAGACGATGCGTGCAATGACCGGCGAGATCAACCTTCCTACGCTACCTCCTGCCACGGCGACCGGCCCGGCATCGCCGCCGGCCGCCGGGGCATTGCTGAAACTGCTGGAGCCGCAGATCGGCTTGATCGATCCGGGCAAGACCGCGAACGCCGAGGTGATCGCCCTCAAGCAAGGCGGCGAGGCTTTTCAATTGCTGCTCAAGCTGACCCTCGATGGCGGTCGCCAGACCCTGGTACAAGCCAGCAGCCCGCAACCGTTGCCGCTGGGCAGCAATGTGGCGGTCAGCCAGACCTCTGCCGGCAACCTGGCCTTGAGTCTGCAGCAAGCGTTGAGCGCCAACGTTGCGGCGCTGACGCGCATCGATACCAGCAAAATTCCCGAAGGCACCCTGCTGCAGGCCAAAGTACTGACCACCCAGGTGCTGCCGCAGGGCACCACGCAGCCGGCGATCTACCGCTCGCTGGTCACGGTGCTCAGCAGCGCCATGGCCGGTGCGACGCTGACGGTGGAAAGTCCTCAACCATTGCGAGTGGGCAGTCTGCTCAGCGCGGTGGTGCAGAACGCGCAAACCCTTAACTTCGTGCCCTTGAGCGAGTTCAAGGATCAACTGGCCGTCACGCAGCAGCTGTCGGTCCAGCAAAATCGCCAAGGCTCGTTGGATGTGCTGTTCACGGCATTGCAGAGCCTGCCGCGCGGCGACAGCACCTCCGCCGACCTGCGCGCCGCCGCCGACCGCCTGTTGGCCGCCCTGCCGGACCTGGCGCAGGTGAGCAATCCCAAGGTGCTTGCCCAGGTGATTCAGAACAGCGGCGCCTTCCTGGAGGCCAAGCTGCTGGCCGGGCAGAACCCGCAGGTGCCGCCCCTGGATATGAAAGGTGCGCTGCTGCGGCTGGTCGCCGACCTGGTCCCCGCCCTGCCCGCCAGCACCAACCTGAATGCCATCCTGGCAGCCAACACCCTGGCCCAGGTGCTGCCGAACTTTGTGCGCAGCCCGCTGAACACGCTGGGTCAGCTCAGCGCACGGCAGGCACCGGTGAGCTTCCCGCTGCCCGAGCGTCTGATGGGCAAACTGGAAGGCGAAGGCGACCTGGAAAACCTGCTGCGCCTGGCCGCAGGGGCCATTTCCCGCTTGCAGAGCCACCAGTTGTCGAGCCTGGAGCAAACCGGCACCACCGCCGATGGCCGCCTGCAAACCACCTGGCAGTTGGAGATCCCCATGCGCACTCTGCAGGACATCGTGCCGTTGCAGGTCAAGTTCCAGCGTGAAGAACCGGCGCCGGACAAGGATCAGCCCGAACGCAAAGCCAATAAGGACGCCAAGCAGATGCTCTGGCGCGTCGAGCTGGCCTTCGATATGGAACCACTGGGACCGTTGCAGGTGCAGGCGCAACTGACCCAGGGCAAGCTGTCCAGCCAACTCTGGGCAACACGGCCATTCACGGCGAGTTTGATCGAAAGCCATTTGGGCAGTTTGCGCGAGCGTCTGGTGAGCTCGGGTCTTAACGTCGGCGACCTCGATTGCCACCTGGGCACGCCACCACGGGGGCCGAAAACCGGACTGGAGCAACGCTGGGTGGATGAAACCGCATGAAAAACACCGAATCATCACGCCAGGCGATTGCCCTCAAGTACGACGGCCAGCAGGCGCCAACGCTCACCGCCAAAGGCGACGATGCGCTGGCCGAAGCCATCCTCAAGCTGGCGCGGGAAAACGAAGTGCCGATCTATGAAAACGCCGAGCTGGTAAAACTGCTGGCGCGCATGGAACTGGGCGACAGCATCCCCGAGGAGTTGTACCGCACGATTGCCGAGATCATCGCGTTTGCCTGGACATTGAAAGGCAAGTTCCCGGTGGGATTTGACCCGCATGCGGGGCCGGTGGAGCGGGATGTGACCGAGCGTGGCGACGATTACTGAATAGCAAGCCGTCATCGGGGGCTTGCCCGATGGCAATGATTCAGCCACCCATAAGTCACTGATGCTCCTCTATCTGAGGCCCCCTTCCCACATCTGCCTTTTTATTCAGTTGAGGACTTCGCTCAGGGGGATGAAGTTGACTCGATCCCCCACGTTAAGCGTCGTGCCTTCCACTACCTCCACAAATCCCTCGGCCCACGCCGCGCTGCGCAGCACACCGGAACTCTGGTTGCGATAGATGACCGCGCGGCCCTGCTCAATGCGCCCGCGCAGGTACTCGCGGCGGTTGCCCGGCTTGGGCCATTCGAAACCCACCGGCACTTCGACGCGCAACGGCTCCACGTCGACCACGCCTTGACGCCGCAGGATGTACGGTCGCGCCAGGAGTGCAAACGTCACCAGAGTCGAGGCTGGATTGCCTGGCAACCCGATCACCGGAACGCCGCGAAAATGCCCGAACGTCAGCGGCTTGCCTGGCTTGATCGCCAGCTTCCACAGCGCCAGTTCGCCCTCTTCACGCAGGGCGATGCCCAGGAAGTCAGCCTCCCCCACCGACACGCCGCCGGTAGACAGGATCAGGTCTACGCTGCCCAGCCCGGCGAGGCGTCCTCGGGTCTGCTCCAGATCGTCGGGAAGAATCCCGGCATCGATCACTTCACAGCCCATCCGCGCCAGCCAACTGCAGAGCACGCGGCGGTTGCTGTTGTAGATCTGCCCCGGTCCCAGGGGCAGGCCCGGCTCGATCAGTTCGTCGCCGGTGGACAGCACCGCCACCCGTGGACGCCGCACCACGGCCAGACGGTCGCAGCCCAGGGACGCGGCCAGGCCCAGCTCGATCGGGCCCAGGCGCGTACCCGCGTCGAGCACGGTTTCGCCGACCGTGGTTTCCTGGCCTTGAGGCCGGATGTTCTGGCCCAGGTGCAAGGGCTCGCTGAAACTCACGCGCTCATCGGCGTGGACCAGCGCATTTTCCTGCATCTCCACACAGTCGGCGCCGGCCGGCACTGGCGCACCGGTGAAAATCCGCGCGCAGGTGCCGGCCGCCAGCGGCTGCGGCGCCTGACCGGCGAAGATGCGCTGGCTCACCACCAGCGGCTCGCCGGTCCAGTCCGACAGGCGCACGGCATAGCCGTCCATGGCACTGTTGGGCCAGGGCGGCAGGTCGAGGGTGGAGATCAGCGGCTGCGCGAGCACGCGGGCGTCGCATTCGCCCAGGGGCAACGTCTCCTGCGCGCGGATCGGCGTGGCGTCGGCCATGTCCAGCAACTGTTGCAGGGCCTGCTCTACGGGCATCAGGGCGCCGGTCTTGCCGGGCTTACCCACGGGATTCACAAGGTTCAGCCTGCTTGAGATGCGCAACGAAATTGCACGGGCGATGACGGTTGTCCAACTGCTCGCCGAGGATGCCGTCCCACCCGGTGCGCACCGCGTTGGTGGAGCCCGGCAGGCAGCACACCAGGGTGCCGTTGGCCAGGCCGGCCAGGGCGCGGGACTGCACGGTGGAAGTGCCGATATCGGCCACGGAGATCTGGCGGAACAGTTCACCGAACCCGTCGACCTGCTTGTCCAGCAGGCAGCTCACCGCTTCTGGCGTGCTGTCGCGGCCGGTAAAGCCGGTGCCGCCGGTGATCAACACCACTTGCACCACGTCTTCGGCGATCCAGTGGGCAACCTGGGCGCGGATCTTGTAAAGGTCGTCCTTGAGCAGCACACGCTCGGCCAGGCGATGGCCGGCGGCGGTCAGGCGGTCGACGAAGACCTGGCCCGAGGTATCGGTGTCCAGGGTGCGGGTGTCGCTGACGGTCAATACAGCGATATTCAGGGGTACAAAAGGCGCATCAACCTTGGCTTTCATGGCACGGTCCGGTTGTCGAAGAAACAGCCCAGTGTTATATCACAGGCCCTCCTTTGCCTGCCGCTGTGGAACCACCATGTCCCTTGATTGCTGCCCATTGCCCTGTTCGATTCTGTTGTTGGCCGGTGGCCGCGGCCAGCGCATGGGCGGCCAGGACAAAGGCCTGCTGACCTGGCGCGGCCAGCCGCTGATCGCGCATGTGCACGGGCTGGTGCGCGGGCTGACCGATGACTTGATCATCTCCTGCAATCGCAACCAGGACCGTTATGCGGCCTATGCCGATCGACTGGTGAACGACGACAGCGCGGACTTCCCCGGCCCGCTCGCCGGTATCCGCGCCGGGCTCGCCGCTGCGCGCCACGGGCACCTGCTGGTGTTGCCCTGCGATGTGCCGCACCTCGACGCGCGCCTGCTGACCGATCTGCGTGACACGGCACGACGCACCCCGCAGTCGCCGGTGATGGTGCGCCATGGGGAATTCTGGGAGCCGTTGATCTGCATCATCCCGACTCACCTCAAGAACGCGGTAGAACAGGCCTGGCAGGCCGGCGAGCGCAGCCCGCGCAAAATTCTGCTGCAGCTGGGCGGCGTGGGCCTGGAATGCCCGGCCAATGATCCACGCCTGGCCAACTTGAACACACCCGAACTGTTGCACCAGAAGTCTGACGTGTCAGAATGAACTTTCGTACAAGGAACTTTGGCGACGCCTTACGCGTCACAAGGTCAGCAATTTCAAAGAATTCTCTCGGAGACACACCCATGACTCAACGGACCATCGCCGCTTTCATGCTCGCACTGGGCCTCGCTACCCTCGCCGGTTGCGCCTCGCCTACCGTGATCACCCTGAATGACGGTCGTGAAATCCAGGCCGTCGACACCCCGAAATACGATGAAGACTCGGGCTTCTACGAATTCGAACAGCTGGACGGCAAGCACACCCGGATCAACAAAGACCAGGTTCGCACCGTTAAAGACCTGTAAGTCTTAAACGTCTGCCCACAAGGCCCGCCTCGCGCGGGCCTTGTCGTTTTCGCCGTTTACCAATCGAGGGTGATGCGGCTGCGAAAGTCGCGCGTCTGGCCGGTGACCGGATCGGCAAACCGCACGCCCTGGGCCAGCAATTTGAGCGGGTTGGCGTAGTCGTCCACGGCGTCCTTGAGTACGTCGGGGTAGAACGGGTCATTGCAGATACTCGCCCCCAGCGCGGTCATGTGCACGCGCAACTGGTGCTTCTTGCCGGTGACCGGGAACAGGCCGTAACGCCATAGCTCGCCGTTTTTTTCACGAACCTCCACCGCGGTTTCGGTGTTGTTGACACCGGGACCTTCCTGCATGCGAAAGAACGGTTCACCGTCTACCAGACGACTTTTGTGCACCAAGGGAAAGGTGAGATCCGGCAGCGCGGGCGCGATGGCTTCGTAAAACTTATCGATCCTGCGCGTAGGAAACAGTTGCTGATACGCCGCGCGGCTGTGGGGGTTGGCCGAAAACAGCACCAGCCCCGCCGTGTGCCGGTCGATGCGGTGCAGGGGCACCAGCGACGGGTTATCCAGGCGACGAATCAGACGGCGCAGCAGCGTTTGTTCGACGTATTCACCGGCCGGAGTCACGGGCAGGAAATGCGGTTTGTCGGCCACCACCAAGTGTTCGTCGGCATACAGAATGGTTTCCTCCACAGGGATGACCTTTTCATTCGGCACCTCGCGGAAGTAGTAGATGCACAAGCCTTCCTTGTAGGGCAGGCCCTGGTCGATGGGGCTGCCATCGATGTCCAGCACGCGACCGCGAGCGATGCGGTCCAGCCAGTGGTCGCGGCTGATCGCGGGGAAGTGCGCGCACAGGCAGTCAAGCACCGTGGCCCAAGGGCCGGGTGGCAGATACAAGGTGCTGGCCTGGTGCTGGGACGCGGAAAAACCGGAAGTGGACATGACGACGCTCGAAGCCTGGGAAAACCGGCGGGCATTATCCCGCATGGAGCGGGATCGAGCCTAGGGCGGATCTCAGGCCTTGGCCAATTCGGCGCGCAGGATCGGCGAGGCGCTGGCGGCCTCGGTGAATTCCTTGAGCCAACGCAGGACGTCCACCGCCTCCCAGCGCCCCGGATCGTAGAGTGCGTAGAGCAGGCCCTGATAACCCACCACATCCAATTGCTTGTGATAGCCGGCGCGCTGGAACAACGCTTCGATTTCGGCAAAGCAGGTATTGAAATGCACTTTGTTGAACGGCGTCTTGCCTTCCGTGACCAGGCCGTCCAGGCGCAGCTCGTTCACCGCATCACGCACGATGTCGGCGGACATGCGATTGACGCTGCTTTTCAGTTGTTCAACATTCACCACGGGCGTTCCCTCTATTCAATCGCTGTACAAACATACAGTAACTTAATATTTGGAAACTCGCCATCGCCTGACGTCAGAGAAGGAAGGCGACCACCTGTTCGGTGTCGAAGGGCCAGTCCAGCTCCGCCCCCGTATCCACCCGTCGAAGCACCGGAATCCGCAGGCCGTAGACCTCGGTGAGGTCATCGGGATCGGTGATATCCACCAATTCAACCTGCAACCCATGTTCGACGAGCGGCATGATTTCGGCTTCGGCAATCTCACACAGGTGGCAACCCAGGGTGCCGAACAGCTGGCATTCAGGACGCATGACGGAAGGCCTGATCAGAATAAGGTGGGTCATTCTAAGCCCGCCTGCCGACGGTGGCGAGTTGCGCATTGTTGGCGGTGAGCGAGCGTTTGTGATGAGCCCGCTCACCAAAAAAAAACGCTGCACATCATTAAAAAGCTGACCCACGTCACCATGGCCTATAACTGATTCAGCCATTCTCGCGGCTTTTTGTCCGCTTACCCTGCAACGGAGAGGTTTGTGTTCGCCAACCTGCTGATCATTCTGGCGTCATCCCTGGTGGTGATTGCCCTGTTTCGCCGGCTGCAGCTGCCGCCCGTGCTGGGCTATCTGTGCGTGGGCCTGGCCGTGGGGCCCACCGCGCTCGATTGGGTCAACGACAGCGAAGAGCTGCCGGACCTCGCTGAGCTGGGCGTGGTGTTTCTGCTGTTTTCCCTGGGCCTGGAATTTTCCCTGACCAAAATGCTTGCCCTTCGCCATGTAGTGTTCGGCCTGGGCAGCCTGCAGGTACTGGGTTGCGGCGTGCTGCTGGGGGCGACCTTGATGGCGCTGGGGGTAGCGCCGGGCATTGCGCTGTTGCTCGGCGCGGGGCTGGCGCTGTCGTCCACGGCCATTGTCAGTAAGGAGCTGAGCAGCCTTGGCGAAATTTTCAGCAGTCATGGCCAGAATGCAATTGGTGTGCTGCTGTTTCAGGACGTGGTCGCGGTACTGCTGCTGACCCTGGTGCCGGTGTTCGCCGGCAGCAGTGACCAGGCCTGGTACGTGGCGTTGCCGTTGACCCTGGGCAAGACCGTGGTGTTGTTCTTCGGCCTGCTGCTCGCCAGCCGTTGGCTGCTGCCGCGTCTGTTCCATGAAGTGGCCGCGTCGCACTCGGCGGAGCTGTTCGTATTGCTGGCCTTGGTTATCGTGCTGCTGACCGCCTGGCTGACTCACCTGCTCGGCCTCTCCCCTGCCCTCGGTGCGTTCCTGGCCGGGATGCTGTTGGGCGAAAGCCATTACCGCCATCAGATCGAAGCGGATATTCGGCCGTTTCGCGACATCCTGCTGGGCTTGTTTTTTGTCAGCATCGGCATGCTCATCGACCTGCAGCTGTTCGTCAGCCACAGCCTGCTGATCCTCGGCATGACCCTTACGCTGATGCTGATCAAGGGCTGTGTGGTGGCCGTGCTGGTCAAACTGCGCGGCAGCGATGTGGAAACCGCCTGGCGCAGCGGCCTGGCCCTGGCCCAGGGCGGTGAATTCTGCTTCGCCCTGATGGCGCAGATGCAACAGAGCCAATTGATCCCGCAGCAATTCAACGGCCTGCTGCTCGCCGCGACATTCTGCTCGATGCTCCTGACCCCTTTGCTGCTGCGCGCCGCCCCGGCGATAGCCCTGCGCCTGCACCGCAAACCCAATCAACAGGTGCAACTGGAGACCATCACCGCGCTCAATGCGCAGTTGCGCAACCATGCCGTGATCTGCGGTTACGGCCGTGTCGGCCAATCCATCGGGCGCTTTCTGCGGCGCGAGCAACAGGCATTCATCGCGCTGGATGACGACCCGGAACGGGTGCAGGAAGTGGCGACCGAAGACAGCAGCGTGCACTACGGCGACTGCCGGCGCGGTGCCCTGCTCAGCGCCGTGGGCGTGGAGCGCGCGCGATTGGTGGTGATAGCCGTGGATAACAGTGATGTCGCGCTGGTAGTACTCAAAGAGGCGCGCCGCATCAACGCCCAGGTGCCGATCCTGGTGCGCACCCGCGACGATAGCCAGTGGGCCGAACTGAAGGCCGCGGGCGCCACTGAAGTGGTGCCCGAGCTATTGGAGTCGAGCCTGATGCTGGCCGCCCACGCCTTGCTCCTGCTGGGCCTGCCGGACCAACAAGTGCAGGCGCGGGTCGACGAAGTCCGACAGAACCGCTATCGCCTGCTGCACGGTTTTCACGCGCCGCCCAGCGACAACGATGAGGCGCCGATCAATCCTGACTGACCGCGCCGATCTTGTGGATCGACAAGTCCGCGCCGTAGTACTCCTGCTCCTGGCTCAGCCGCAACCCGTGCACGCGCTTGATCGTGCCATACACCACCAGCCCTCCGCCGAACGCCACGGCCACACCGAGGGCGGTGCCGATCAACTGGCTGATCAGGCTCACGCCGCCCAATCCGCCAAGAACCGTCTGACCAAAGAGCCCGCAGGCAATGCCGCCCCACACGCCGCAAAGGCCGTGCAGCGGCCACACACCCAGCACATCGTCGATCTTCCAGCGATCCTGGGCGGCGATAAAGCACCACACGAACAAACCACCGGCCACCACGCCGGTGACCAATGCGCCTACCGGGTGCATCAGGTCGGAACCGGCGCAGATCGCCACCAAACCGGCCAGTGGCCCGTTATGCAGAAAACCGGGGTCGTTGCGACCGATCACCAGCGCGGCGACGGTGCCGCCCACCATAGCCATCAGCGAGTTGACCGCCACCAGGCCGCTGACGCCGTCCAGGGTCTGGGCGCTCATCACGTTGAAGCCGAACCAGCCGACGATCAGGATCCACGAACCCAATGCCAGGAACGGAATGCTCGACGGCGCGAACGCCACCAGCCGCCCCTCGCGGTAGCGACCGTTGCGCGGCCCCAGCAGCAACACCGCCGCAAGCGCCAGCCAGCCGCCCGTGGCGTGCACCACCACCGAGCCGGCGAAGTCGTGGAAACTGGCACCGAAAGAGGCCAGCAACCAGGCCTGCAGGCCGAAATTGCCGTTCCAGACAAGCCCCTCGAAAAACGGATAGATAAAAGCCACGATCAACGCGGTGGCGCACAACTGCGGCGCGAACCTGGCCCGCTCGGCAATGCCCCCGGAGATGATCGCCGGAATCGCCGCGGCAAACGTCAGCAGAAAAAAGAACTTCACCAGGCCGTAGCCATGATCGGCACTGATCACCGCCGCCGGTTGCAGGAAGCTCACACCGTAGGAGATCCAATAGCCTATAAAGAAATACGCCAGGGTCGAGATGGCGAAATCGCTGAGGATTTTCGACAGCGCGTTGACCTGGTTTTTCTGCCGCACCGTACCGACTTCCAGGAATGCGAAGCCGGCGTGCATGGCCAGGACCATGACCGCGCCGATCAGGATAAACAGGGTGTTGGAGCTATGGACCAGGGTGTCCACCGCACGTTGCAGATTGTCCATGGAAATTGGCAGGCCTGTAGTCAGGGCAAAAAGCACCAAAGCGGTTCAAGCCAGAGGTTCGCGCACTAAATTGGCACCACCGGCACCACCCCTCTGAAGGGAGCGTGAACCGCTTTAGCGCAACGAACAGCACAGCAGGCCATTGCCGACAGGGTTTTTCCGCGAGTTAGAGTGTTTTAGGGTAAGGTTTTTCGAGGTTTGCGCCTCGCCCGCCCGTCTTCAGCGCAGGCCCGGAGCCTGCGCACCAAGGCAAAGCAAAAGCTGTACCAGACAATTGCACTGAACCTTCACCGACGCCGGTGACTCGAAACCACACGCACCGCTCAGCCAATCACGGAGATACCCATGGCCAGAACCACTGCAAAGACTGCTCAAGAAATACTGATGGCGGATTTTCAAACCCTGGTCAGCGACACCGAGAAGTTGCTGGACGACACCGCAATCCTCGCCGGCGACCAGGCCGATGAACTGCGCAGCAAGATTCATGAGAGCCTGCTCAAGGCCCGCGAAACCCTGCAACTGACCGAAGACTCCCTACGCGAGCGCGGCCAGGCGGCGGTGACGGCGACTGAAGATTACGTACAGGCCAACCCCTGGCAGTCGATCGGCATCGCTGCAGGTGTAGGCTTTCTGATCGGCCTGCTGGCTACAAGGCGCTAAATTATGTCTATCGGCGAAAACGGCTCGTCTACGGGCGCAAGTTCTACCTCACGACGCCTGGGCGCGGCCGTTCTGGGCTTGCTGCACAGCCACGTCGAACTGTTCGGCATCGAGTTGCAGGAGCAGAAAGCCCGCACCGTCAGCCTGCTGTTGTTTGCGGGCCTGGCCCTGGTGTTTGCGCTGTTGCTGCTGGTGGGGTTGTCGACCCTGGTGATGATTCTGGTGTGGGACACCGGCTATCGTCTGACCGGTATCATCTGCCTCTGCGTGTTCTACAGCCTGGCCGCAGCCTTCTGTGGCGTGCGCCTGAAAGCGGCGGTGTTCGATGAGTCCACGCCGTTCCATGCCACCCTCGAAGAGTTGGCCAATGACCGGGAGCGCCTGCTGCCATGAGCCTGACTGAAGTTCCGCAATCCACCACACGGCGGGAAATGCGCAAGGCGTTGATTCGCCTGCGCATGGAGATGCACCGCCAGGAAATCCGCCACGAGTCCCATCAACTCCTGGCGCCGCTGCACAAGATGCGCGACATGCGGCATAACTGGCAGGACAACCTGGGCATCAAGCACGCGCCGCTGTGGGGCATGGCGGCGGTGACGCTGATGGGTTTCTTCACCGGCAAGGGCGCCAAGGGCGGCAGTATCAGCAGCGTGACACGCCTGGTGCGATTGGGGGCCGGGTTAATCCCTCTGATCAAATTGGCCATGCAGGGCCGCTCGCGCAAACCCTGAGCCGCACCCGCCCGTGCTGGCTGCATTCTTGCTAACAGAATCGGCCCGGCCCTCGTTTTAGAGGGCCGGGCCTTTTTTCGCCGACGCTTCTAAGGAGGCCCCGTGATCGACGGGCAACCGCTCGCCTGTTTCCAGCCTTTCATCGACACCGCCACCGGCCGCATCGCCGGCGTGGAAGCCCTCGGCCGCCTGCGCCTGGCGGATGGTCGCCTGCAGTCGGTGGGCCCGCTGTTCGCCGATCCGCGCACGCCGGGTGTGGCCTTGCGGCGCCTTGACCGACAACTGCGCGACAACGCCCTGAGCCGCCTGCATGAAGCGCCTGAGGACTGGTTCCTGAGCCTGAATATCTCGCCGCGCTGGATCAATCGCCTGCGTGCCGGCCAGCCGCTGCCGAGCTTGAAACAGATCCACAGCCACGGCGTCGACCCACAACGCATCGTGTTCGAGATCACCGAACTGGGTGGCGACATTCAGCGCCTGACGGAGGTGGTGGCGCGTTATCGCGAGGCGGGCGCGCGCATTGCCATCGATGACTTCGGCGCCGGCTATTCCCAGCTCGACCGGGTACTGGCGTTGCAGCCGGACATTCTCAAGCTGGACATGCGCCTGTTCCAGGAAGCCGCACGCGGCGGACCGAGCAGCGAGGTGGTACGGGCACTGGCGCAAATGGCGGAAAAGACCGGTTGCTGGATCATCGCCGAAGGTGTGGAGACCGAAGCGCAGTTGAGCTTTGCCCTGGAGTGCGGTGCCCGTTACGTACAGGGTTACCTGTTCGCCCAGGCGCAGCTGGACTGGTTTGCCGCCGACGCTTTCGTGCCACGTTTTGCGCAACTGCGCGGCGCCTACGTCAAGCAGAAACTGGCGGAGCGCGCGCGCATCATGCAGTTGCGCCAGCAAATGGCCGAGTTGATGAATATTCTGCAGCACTGGGCCCTGGCCGAGGCGCCGCTGAGTCAATTACCGCAATTGCCGGCGTTCCCGTGGTTGCTGCGCTTTTATCAGTGCGATCCTCATGGCACCCAGCTGACGCCCAACTTCGAGTGGCGCCAGGACGCCTGGCAGGCCGACAGCCGCTACCTGGGCCACAACTGGTCGTGGCGCCCGTACTTTTACCATTTGCTCGCAGAGGGCTGGGAGGAGCGCCGCTTGACGCTGTCTTCGACCTACCGCGATGCCACGACCAACCAGTACTGCCTCACCGCCGGACAATTCTTCGATAACGGTCAGCGCTTGCTGTTAATCGATATCGACGCCGCCGGCCTGTAGATTTTCGCTTGCCCCGCCACAGAGGAACCGGGAAGCTGGGAGGGTCATTCACCGCACGGAGAGTACCCGCCTTGGATTGGCCTACCCTGCTGACCCGCGAACGTCTTGGAAAACCACTGCACAGCCCGGAAGAGTTGGGCCGCAGCCCGTTTCACAAAGACCACGACCGCATTATTTTCTCCGGCGCGTTTCGCCGCCTGGGCCGCAAGACCCAAGTACACCCCGTATCGAGCAACGATCACATCCACACCCGGCTGACGCACTCACTGGAAGTCAGCTGCGTCGGCCGCTCCCTGGGCATGCGCGTCGGCGAAACCTTGCGCAGCGCCCTGCCCGACTGGTGCGACCCCAGCGATCTGGGCATGGTGGTGCAGTCGGCCTGCCTGGCCCATGACATCGGCAACCCGCCGTTCGGGCATTCCGGCGAAGATGCGATTCGCCACTGGTTCCAGCAGGCCGCCGGACGCGGCTGGCTGGATGACATGAGCAGCGCCGAGCGCAATGACTTCCTCAATTTCGAAGGCAACGCCCAAGGCTTTCGCGTGCTCACTCAATTGGAATATCACCAGTTCGACGGCGGCACGCGCCTGACATATGCCACCTTGGGCACTTACCTCAAATACCCCTGGACCGCCCGCCACGCCGATTCCCTGGGCTACAAGAAACACAAGTTCGGCTGCTACCAGAGCGAACTGCCGATTCTGGAGCAAATCGCCCACAAACTTGGCCTGCCGCAATTGGAAGAGCAACGGTGGGCGCGTCACCCGCTGGTCTATCTGATGGAGGCTGCGGACGACATCTGCTACGCCTTGATCGACCTTGAAGACGGCCTGGAAATGGACTTGCTGGAGTACGCCGAAGTCGAGTCGCTGCTGCTCGATCTGGTGGGCGACGACCTGCCTCAGACTTATCGTCAATTGGGGCCGCTGGACTCTCGCCGGCGCAAACTGGCGATCCTGCGCGGCAAGGCCATCGAGCACCTGACCAACGCCGCGGCGCGAGCATTTGTCGAACAGCAGGATGCGTTGCTGGCCGGCACCCTGCCCGGCGATCTGGTCGAACATATGCACGGTCCGGCCAAGCGCTGCGTGCTGGATGCCAAAGACATGGCGCGCAAGAAGATCTTCCAGGACAAGCGCAAGACATTGCACGAGATCGGCGCTTACACCACTCTGGAAATTCTCCTGAATGCGTTCTGCGGGGCGGCACTCGAGCAACATGGCGGGCGCACGCCGTCGTTCAAGAACCGGCGCATTCTCGACCTGCTGGGCAATAACGCCCCGAATCCGGCGTGGTCGCTGCACACTTCGTTCCTGCGCATGATCGACTTTATCGCCGGCATGACCGACAGCTATGCCACCGAGATGGCGCGAGAAATGACCGGGCGTTCGAGCCCTCAATAATCATGCCCCACCAAGCCGCCTGCTCCCCGACCAGAATCTGCCTACGACGGGAACAGAGCGGCCTGATCGAATTCGCACAGCCCCTCGAAGAATAATCGCTCACGCTTCGGGCATATTGTTTACCAACTGTTCCTACATGCCCCCCTTCGACGCTCGACTCATCGTGTACTTTTTATGCCCAGTCACTCTCTTAGCATCCTGTTGGTGGAGGACCATCCCTTTCAATTGATCGCCGCCCAGTGTTTGCTGCGCAGTTTCGGCTTCGAACGGCTGACCCCGGCCGAAAACGCCGCCCAGGCGATCCATTTGATGACCCTGGCCGAAAAGCCCTTCGATATTTTGCTGTGCGACCAATGCCTGCCTGACCTGCCGGGCCTCGAGCTGATTGAAATCGCCAGCCAGCAGCGCCTGATCAGCGCCGCGATCCTGCTCAGCGGACTGCCCGCAACAGAACTGGCAACGTTGTACGACCAGGCTCGACAGCGCGGCCTGCCGTTACTGGGTTACTTGCCAAAACCGTTGAACAAGGACGAACTTACACATTTAATCAAGGCCCTGCCAAAGTTATAAATGTAGGACTAAAAACATATAAACCCGTGGAAAATTTTCCGCAGCGCAGCCTTGAAACACCTGGCGCCAAGATTTCGCCTGGCGATCTACGAAATCCGCTTATCTCCCTTCACCAAGCCTGAGCAACCGGTAGGCCTTTACCTTTTTTAATGTAGGAATTTTCCTGTTTTATATCTAGCCACCCCAGGCTTCATGCTCCTCGCTCCGCTTCTGAGCTAATGTGCCCGCTTTATTTGCACCTGCATGGAAATGTAATCATGAACACAGTTTTTATTATTGATGACCATCCGGTTATAAGGCTTGCCATCCGAATGTTGTTGGAACATGAGGGCTACAAAGTAGTGGGCGAAACGGACAACGGATGCGATGCCATACAAATGGTCCGCGAATGCTTGCCGGACCTTATCATCCTGGATATCAGCATTCCGAAGCTCGATGGCCTTGAAGTGCTGTGCCGTTTCAACGCCATGAATACCTCGATGAAGACCCTGGTACTCACGGCCCAGTCGCCCACGCTGTTCGCTACCCGCTGCATGCGCTCCGGCGCCGATGGGTATGTCTGCAAGGAAGGCGACCTGAGCGAATTGCTCAGTGCCATCCGCGCCGTATTGTCGGGCTACAACTACTTCCCCAGTCAGGCCTTGAACGGCAATGGCGCGGATGCCGAAGTATCCAAGGAACTTGAACTGTTCAAAGCGGTAAATGATCGGGAGCTGATGGTATTGCAACTTTTTGCACAAGGCCGCACCAACAAGGAAATTGCCAAAGGCATGTTTCTCAGCAATAAAACAGTAAGCACTTATAAGAAAAGGCTGATGCAGAAACTTCAAGCCAAGTCCTTGGTAGAACTTATCGAGATGGCAAAACGAAACGCGTTAGTGTGAGAAGACGGATGCCCAGGCGTATAAAGGACTATCTGATTATATTGAGTGCCGGTCTGTGCTTCAGCATTGCCGTGCCTGCTGCCCCTCCAACCGGCCCGGAATACTTCAACTTACTGAGTCGTGCAGGCTCGGTACAACTGGAAACCCACCTGGACAAAGCCCAGCGCCAGTGGCTGCAGAACAAACGCGAACTGGTGCTGGGCACATCGGCCCCTGACTACCCGCCCTTTGATCTCACCTCCAGCGGACGCGACTATGAAGGCCTCACCGCCGATTACGCCGGGCTGCTGGCCAAGGCACTGCGCCTGCCGATCAAAGTGGTGCGCTACCCCACTCGAGAGGCGGCCATCCGCGCCCTTGAAACCGGCGACGTCGACCTCCTGGGCTCTTCCAACGGTTTCGAAGCTGCAAATCCCAATCTCAGTCTGTCGGAACCCTACGCCGTGGATCAGCCCGTACTGGTGACCCGCGAGGGCGAAACCCGCAGCCTCAGCGACGGCCTGGCGGGAATGCGCCTGGCCCTGGTGTATCACTACCTCCCCCTGGGCGAAGTCGAGAAGCTGTATCCCAACGCAATCATCCGCGCCTACCCGTCCTACCAGAACGCCTTGAATGCCGTGGCATTCGAACAGGCCGACGTGTTCCTCGGCGACACTATCTCCACCCATTACATGATCAACAAGGGCTACCTGAAAAACGTCCACATGGCCAATTTCGGCAAACACGAAGCCTACGGTTTCAGCTTTGCCATTGCCCAGCACCAGCACATTCTGCTGAGCATCGTCGACGCTGCGCTGATGGCGGTGCCCACCAGCGAACGAGAAACCATCGCCAAGCGCTGGAGCGCCGGCAGCGATATCCTGCTGACCGACAAGAAGTTGCAACTGACCTCGCGCGAAGAACGCTGGCTGCAGGAAAACCCGGTGGTCAAGGTGATCGTGAACGAAACCTTCGCGCCCCTGACATTCTTCGATGCCGAGGGTAATTTTCGCGGTATCACCGCCGACCTGCTGGAACTGATTCGACTGCGCACCGGGCTGCGCTTCGAGGTCCAGCGCGGGCGTGACGTGAACGAGATGATCGAGCAGGTCGAATCCGGTAACGCCGACATCATCGGCGCTATCGCCCCCAGCGCCGAACGCGAGGACCAACTGAACTTCAGCCGCCCCTATCTGGAAAACTCCTACGTTATGTTGACGCGCAAGGAGGAGGACGCCCCTATGGGACTGGAGGAAATGTCGGGCAAGCGGGTGGCGGTGACCCAAGGTAGCCCGCCGATAAAATTCCTGCGCGAGCACTTTCCGCAGATTCGATTGGTTGAAACCGGGGATACCTTCAAGGCCACTGAGTTGCTGGTTCAAGGACACGTCGATGGCGCCGTGAATACGCTGGTGGTCGCCAACTATTCCCTCTCCTCGTCCATGTTCCAGGACAAGGTTCAAACCAGCTTCAGCATAGGCACGACGCCCGCAGCGTTTGCCCTGGCGACCTCACGCGGCGCCACCGAACTCAGTTCGATTCTCGACAAGGCGCTGCTGAGCATCGCTCCTGATGAGCTGGGCGTGATCAACAGCCGCTGGCGAGGCTATACCGCCGCGTCCGACAGCTACTGGCGCAACTACCATGAACTGATCGCCCGCATCATTATCGGCACCGGCCTGCTGCTGTTGATTTCGCTGACCTGGAACGCCTACATGCGGCGCCAGATCAGGCATCGCAAAATGGCCGAGCGTGCGCTTAATGACCAGTTCGAATTCATGCGCGCGCTGGTTAACGAAACGCCGCATCCGATCTACGTACGTGACCGCAAGGGCTTGTTGCAGACATGCAACGACAGCTACCTGCAGGTATTCGACGTCAAGCGCGAGGACGTGATCGGCAAGAGCGCGGTGCAGATCAGTACCGCTCTTGCGCAGGAAGCGGCGCAATACCATGCCGACTACCAGCGCGTCGTGGCCGAAGGCAACCCGCTGATCCTGGATCGCACCCTGCACATCCGCGGTAAAAAACTCACGATTTATCACTGGATCCTGCCCTATCGCGACTCCGACGGCGAAGTCCAGGGCATCATCGGCGGCTGGATCGACATCAGCGAGCGACGCCAATTATTCGATGAGCTGCGCGCCGCCAAGGAGCGCGCCGATGAAGCCAACCGCGCCAAGAGCACATTCCTGGCCACCATGAGCCATGAAATCCGCACCCCGATGAACGCCGTGATCGGTATGCTCGAGCTCACACTCAAGCGCGCGGACCAGGGCCACCTGGATCGCCCGGCCATCGAAGTGGCCTACAACTCGGCCAAGGACCTGCTGGAACTGATCGGCGATATTCTCGACATTGCACGAATTGAATCCGGTCGCCTGAGCCTGGCCCCGGAGCGCGTGAACCTGCGGGACGTCATCGAGTCGGTGGTGCGCGTCTTCGATGGCCTGGCGCGTCAGAAAACCCTGAGTCTGCTGCTGGAATTCAAGCCTGACCTGGATAACACCGAAGTGCTGATCGACCCGCTGCGCTTCAAGCAGGTGCTGTCGAACCTGATCAGCAACGCAATCAAGTTCACCGAGCGTGGCCAGGTCAAGATCAAGGTGGAGGTACTGCCGACCGACCTGGCACAGCAGGTCGAGATGAAACTGGTGGTGGAAGACACCGGCATCGGAATCAGTCGCGAAGATCAGTTGCGCCTCTTCGAGCCCTTTGCCCAGGCGGACAACTCCGGGCAACTGGCCAGGAGCGGCGCAGGCCTGGGGCTGGTGATCTGCCGCAGCCTGTGCGCCATGATGGGTGGGCAACTGAGCCTGAGCAGTGTGCCCATGGTGGGCACCCAGGTGCATATAAACCTGAAGATGACGCGCCTGCAGCCGGAACTGGCGGTGGAAGAGCACAAGCCACAGAGGCCCTCGACCGCGCCGGTACTCAATGTGCTGGTAGTGGACGATCACCCGGCGAACCGCCTGTTGATGTGCCAGCAACTGGGCTACCTGGGGCATCAGTTCAGCGCTGCGCAGAACGGCGCAGCCGGCTTCCAGGCCTGGCGCCAGGAGCATTTCGACCTGGTGATCGCCGACTGCAACATGCCGATCATGAATGGTTATGAACTCAGTCGTTCCATCCGCGAATACGAGCAGCGCGAACAACTGCCTCCCTGCGTGGTACTGGGCTTTACCGCCAACGCCCAGCCCGAAGAGAAGCAACGCTGCACCCAGGCCGGCATGAACGACTGCCTGTTCAAGCCCATCAGCCTGACGGCGCTGGAACGGCAACTGGCGAAGATCCGCCCCCGTCATGCCGAGCAGCTCATCGACTTGGGCAATTTCGACGCCCTGACCGGCGGCGACCCGCTCCTGAGCCGCCGCCTGCTGGAAGAGCTGCTCAACAGCAGTCGTCAGGATCGCCAGGAACTGCTTGCCCTGACGAGCGCGCAGGCCCCCTACAAAGACATCATCGAACAGGCCCACAAAATCAAGGGCGCCGCGCGCATTGTCCAAGCCCGCGCCTTGGCGGCACAGTGCGAAGCCCTCGAACAGGCCTGCGGCCGGGGCGATGACCGGCCGTTGGTTGACGCGGGCGCAAAAGCCCTGGAAAAGCTGATGCTGGAGCTGGAAAGAATGCTGCAGGTGCAGCTCCACGAGTTGGATAACCCTTAACGGGCGGACGCTCCCAACGAATCAGCAGTCGGTCAAGCGCAGAAAGATCGCCGCCAGTTGCTCGATGCCCTGCTGGTCCTGCTCGGTAAAGCGGGCCAGCCTGGGGCTGTCGAGGTCGAGGACGCCGATCAACTGGCCGTTCTTGACCAGCGGCACCACCAGCTCGCTATTGGAAGCACTGTCACAGGCAATATGCCCAGGGAAGGCATGCACATCGTCGACGCGCTGGGTTTGCCGCGACGCGGCGGCCGCACCGCACACCCCCCGGCCAAACGGGATACGCACACAGGCGATCTGCCCCTGGAAGGGGCCCAGCACCAGTTCTTCATCACGGTTCAGGTAAAAGCCGGCCCAGTTCAAGTCGTCCAGTTGGTGAAACAGGAACGCAGAGAACTGAGCGCTGTTGGCGATGAAGTCGCGTTCATCGGCCAACAGCGACTCCAGCTGCGCGCAGAGCATGCCGTAGCCATCGAGGCCGGTTCCGGCATTTTGCAAATCGATCATGATTGACGCTCCAGCAATTTGAGGCCCACCCAATAACGGGCGAATTGATACGCGCAACGTCCGTTGCGGTTGCCGCGCCCGGTAGCCCAGCGCACGGCGAGAATATCGAGTGCTTCATCCCGCTGCCATTGCAACCCGGCCTTGCCCGCCAGCTCGCCGATCCAGTGTTCCACCACGTCCAGGAAGTGTTCCTGGGTGAACGGATAGAACGACAGCCACAAGCCAAACCGGTCGGACAAGGCAATCTTGTCTTCCACGGCTTCGCTGGGGTGCAGTTCGCCGTCGACCCGTGCCCAATTGTCGTTGTCGCTCTGGTTTTCCGGCACCAGGTGGCGGCGGTTGGAGGTGGCATACAGCAGCACATTTTCCGGCGCCTGTTCCAGGGAGCCATCCAGCACACTCTTGAGCACGCGGTAGTCGCTTTCACCGGCCTCGAACGACAGATCATCACAAAACAGGATAAAGCGCTGCGGCAGCTTGAGCAGTTGCTCGACCACGCGGGGCAGGTCGGCCAGGTGGTCACGTTCGATTTCGATCAGGCGCAAACCGGCCGCGGCATGCTGGGCCAGCAAGGCGCGCACCATGGACGACTTGCCGGTGCCGCGCGAACCCCACAACAGCGCATGGTTGGCGGGCAGGCCATCGAGAAACTGCTGAGTGTTGCGGGCCAGTTGCTCACGTTGCTTGTCGACGCCGATCAGGTCGGACAAACGCATGTCCAGGCTGACCTCCAGCGGCAACAGGAACCCCGCGCGGCCTTCGCGCTGCCAGCGCGCGGCCAGGCAGTGCGTCCAGTCGATAGGCTGGCGAGGCGCTGGCAACAGGGGTTCGAGGCGGGCAAGTACGGCGTCGGCCCGCTCAAGAAAGGCGTTCAATCGAGAATCCACGATTATTCCTCTGGCAAGTTTTTGCAAAAGATGGCGTATTGGCAACCCTGCGACGGTCCGCAAAAGGCTGCGTATAAAACGATTCATGCCGGGCAGGCCAGAGCCTGTGGATGTTCAGCTATGCTTGCCGGGCGAAGGGAAACGTGAAGTGGTTCAACACTCGATGGATATCAAGTTCGCCAACCGCTTGTCTTATAAACAAGCCCGATTGACTGTGCTGGTCGGTTTCGTCTTGGGAACCTTGCTCAGTCTGATCCAAATCGGCATTGATTATGCCAGTGAAGACGCATCCATCAACCGTGAAATACGTTCGCTGATCGAAATCAGCCATAACCCGGCCTCACGCATTGCCTACAACATTGACGCCGAGCTGGCGCAGGAATTGACCCTGGGCCTGCTGCACTCCCCCGCCATCATCCGTGCGCAGTTGATCGACAACAATGGCCTGGTGCTGGCGGACGTCGGCCGGCCACGCAGCGAAAGCACGTACCGCACCGTGAGCGACCTGCTGTTTGGCGCCAACCGCCAGTTTGAAGACCGCCTGTACTTAAGCCACATGCCCAACGATGCCCTGGGGGTGCTGCGCCTGGACGTGGACACCTACGCCTTCGGCAGCCGTTTCCTGCGACGGGCCGAGATCACCCTGCTCAACGGCTTTGTACGCAGCCTGCTGCTGACCGGGATCCTGCTGGGCCTGTTCTACGTGATGCTGACCCAGCCGTTGGTTCGGATCATTCGCGAGTTGAGCGAGCGCAGACATACCCGCGTGGACTGCCCGCCCGGGCACGAAAACGACGAGATCGGCGTTCTGGTCAGCGTGGCCAACCAGCAATTTGAAACCATGCAGACCGAGATCCAGCAGCGCCGCCACGCCGAAGACCGCCTGACGGAATATCTGGGTCAGTTGGAAGACATCGTTTCCGCCCGCACCCTTGAGCTCAAAGCCAGTAACCAGCGCTTGAGCCAGTCCAACGACGAGTTGGAGGCGGCCAAGATGAATGCACTGGGCATGGCCCAGGCCCGTGCGGCCTTCCTGGCGAACATGAGCCATGAAATCCGTACCCCGCTCAACGGTCTGCTGGGGATGATCGCGCTGTCCCTGGACAGCTCCCTGAACGCCGAGCAGCGCCAGCAGCTCTCCATCGCCCATGACTCGGGCAAAGTGCTGGTGGAGTTGCTCAACGATATCCTCGACCTGTCCAAGTTCGATGCCGGCCAGCTGGAATTGGAGCGCATCCCGTTCGACCTGGGCGCGCTGGTGGAGGACACCGCCAACCTGTTATCGCAGAACGCCGCGCCGAGCGTGGAACTGACCTGCCTGATCGACCCTCTGTTTCCGTCCCAAGTGCTGGGCGACCCGACGCGTGTGCGCCAAATCGTCAGCAACTTGCTGTCCAACGCCCTCAAGTTCACGCGCTTTGGTCGCGTGGATGTGCGGCTGAGCAGCTGCGACGCCAAGGTGCGCATCGAAGTCTGCGACACCGGTATCGGTATCGCACAGGAAGCGCAGGTAAAAATTTTCCAACCGTTCACCCAGGCCGGCGCCGGCATTACCCGTCAGTTCGGTGGCACGGGCCTGGGCCTGGCCCTCACGCGCAACCTGTGCGAAGCCATGCACGGCCGCTTGAGCATCAGTTCGGAAGTCGGCTTTGGCAGCCAATTCTGCGCCGAACTGCCTCTGCCGCCCCATTCGCCCGCCGTGCAGCCACCGCCATTGAGCGGCGAGGTCATCGCCATCACTAACGCCAGCAGTGGCCTGACAGAGTTACTGAACACCCTGTTGCCCCACTGGGGCCTGACCCCGCGCTGCTACCCTCAGGACCAGGATCTGACCGGGCAAACCCCCGACCTGCTGATCACCGACTGCCCGGAGTGCCTGTTCCGTCTGCGGCCGGGGATTACCGCGCCGATCCTGGTGGTGACGGCCTACGGCAATTTCATGCCCGGCGAAGAAGTGGCAGCCCTCGCCCCCCTGCAGCAACAGGCACGCCCGTTGAGCCGCAACGCGCTGTATCAGATCCTGCAACGTACTTTGCGCAGCGATGGCCAGTTGATCCTTGATCCGGTCCAACTGGAGTCCCCCCCGCTGGCCCACCGGGCGCGCATCCTGTTGGTGGAGGACAACCCGGTCAACCAATTGGTGGCCAAGGGCATGCTCAGCAAACTGGGATGCGAGGTGATCGTGGCCGCCCACGGGGGCGAAGCGCTTAAATGCCTGGAGCAGCAGACCTTCGACATGGTGTTGATGGACTGCAATATGCCGGTGATGAATGGCTACGAAGCCAGCCGACAGATTCGTAGCAGCGGGCGCTGGCCGGACCTGCCGATTGTTGCCCTGACGGCCAATGCCATGTCCGAAGAGCGTGAGCGTTGTCGGGCCGCCGGGATGAGCGACTACCTGGCAAAGCCGTTCCGTCGCGAAGAGCTCAACGCCCTGCTGGACCTATGGGTGCCGATGACGAACCCTCTCTGAGCTGCCCAAGCAATTGGTCCAGGCCATCGCACAGGGCATCCGCCTGGTTCAGGTCGATGCCGCTGTCACACAACAGGCGTGCTTTGAGGCGGTGCGTATGGTCGCGCAGCTCCATGCCGGCTTCGCTCAAACTCAGGTGCACTTCGCGCTCATCCCCGGCGCTGCGCCGACGCTGCACCCAGGCCCGTTGTTCAAGGCGCTTGAGCAAGGGCGTGAGCGTGCCGGAGTCGAGCATCAGGCGTTCGCCCAGGCTCTTGACCGTGGGCTGCGCCGGCGGGAGGGCGTGCCACTCCCACAACACCAGCATCACCAGGTACTGCGGGTAGGTGAGGCCCAATGAATCGAGCATCGGTTTATAGGCACGGGTCACCGCCCGCGAGGCGGCATACAGTTTGAAACACAGCTGGTTGTCCAGGGCCAGTGATACGGCCGGCATCTCGGTCATTTGAGCAAGGCTTCGATCTCCGGGGCCAGGTCCTGCGGCTTGGTCGTCGGGCCGAAGCGCTTGACGACCTGACCCTCGCGACCGATCAGGAACTTGGTGAAATTCCACTTGATGCCCTTGGAACCGAGCAGTCCCGGCGCCTGGTTTTTCAACTGCACGAATAACGGGTGGGCATCGCTACCGTTGACATCGATTTTTTTGAACAGCGGGAAGCTGACGCCGTAATTCAACTCGCAGAATTCGGAAATCGCGCCTTCATCGCCCGGCTCCTGCTTGCCGAACTGGTTGCAAGGGAAGCCCAGCACCACCAGCCCCTGGTCCTTGTACTGCTGCCACAGTTGCTCAAGCCCCTTGTACTGAGGCGTGAAGCCGCATTTGCTGGCGGTATTGACCACCAGCACGGCCTTGCCGGCGAAATCGGCCAAGGTCTTTTGCTCACCCTTGATAGTCGTGCAGGGGATGCTCAGCAGGTTGTCACTCATGGCAGTGCCTCGGATTATTAAAGTTGAAGGTTTTAAAGTAGCGAGCAATTCAATTGCACACAATTTAATTGAGCGCACTGATCATGTCCCATCAGGCCGGATCATGGGGCGCGAACAACGCGCCCGCTCACTTCAACGGGGCACCAGGTCCAGGCACACCGAGTTGATGCAATAACGCAAGCCTGTCGGCGGCGGGCCGTCCGGGAACACATGGCCCAGGTGCGCGTCGCACTTGGCGCAGGTGACTTCGGTGCGGATCATGCCGTGGCTGACGTCACGGATCTCGACCATCGCGCTGTCGGCGATCGGCTCATAGAAGCTGGGCCAGCCACAGCCGGAGTCAAACTTGGCCTTGGAATCGAACAGCGGTGCATTGCAGCAAATGCAGTGGTACACGCCGTCCGTTTTGGTGCCGTTGTACTTGCCGCTGAACGGTCGCTCGGTACCCTTGAGCCGGCATACGTTGTACTGCTCCGGATCCAGCATCGCTTTCCATTCTTCAACGGTTTTCTGCAACTTTTCCATCGGTACACCTCGGTAACTGAAAAACCCTGATCTGTGTCTTTTCCGTGGATCAGGCGGCACGTATGATTGCGCCTCTTCAAAACGCCAGTCTGGCACCCGCGCTACCGGCATTCAAACGTATTTCCGGGTGCGGACCTCGCAGCCTTCACAGTACGGTAGTGCCCGCGCCGTCTGGATCGTTCATTTTCAGGATCACATCGCCATGCAGGTCAGCAAATCGAACAAGCTCGCCAACGTCTGCTATGACATTCGCGGCCCAGTGCTCAAGCACGCCAAGCGCCTGGAAGAGGAAGGTCATCGCATCCTCAAGCTGAACATCGGCAACCCGGCGCCGTTTGGTTTCGAAGCGCCGGACGAAATCCTCCAGGACGTGATCCGCAACCTGCCCACCGCCCAAGGCTACAGCGACTCCAAGGGCCTGTTCAGCGCACGCAAGGCGGTGATGCAGTACTACCAGCAAAAGCAGGTGGAAGGCGTCGGCATCGAAGACATCTACCTGGGCAACGGTGTGTCCGAACTGATCGTGATGTCCATGCAGGCCCTGCTCAACAATGGCGACGAAGTACTGGTACCGGCGCCTGACTACCCGTTGTGGACCGCCGCAGTAACCCTGGCCGGCGGCAACCCGGTGCATTACCTGTGCGACGAAGGCGCCGATTGGTTTCCTGACCTGGCGGACATCAAGGCCAGGATCACGCCGAACACCAAGGCGCTGGTGATCATCAACCCGAACAACCCCACCGGCGCCGTGTATTCGAAGGAAGTGCTGCTGGGCATGCTCGAACTGGCGCGCCAGCACAACCTGGTGGTGTTCTCCGACGAAATCTACGACAAGATCCTGTACGACGACGCCGTGCATGTGTGCACCGCGTCCCTGGCGCCGGACCTGCTGTGCCTGACCTTCAACGGCCTGTCCAAGTCCTACCGCGTGGCGGGTTTCCGTTCCGGGTGGATTGCCATTTCCGGCCCCAAGCACAACGCCCAGAGCTATATCGAAGGCATCGACATGCTGGCCAATATGCGTCTGTGTGCCAACGTGCCAAGCCAGCATGCGATCCAGACCGCCCTGGGGGGCTACCAGAGCATCAACGACCTGGTGCTGCCGCAAGGCCGTCTGCTGGAGCAACGCAACCGTACCTGGGAGTTGCTCAACGACATTCCGGGCGTGAGCTGCGTCAAGCCGATGGGCGCGTTGTACGCCTTCCCTCGTATCGATCCAAAGGTCTGCCCGATCCTTAACGACGAGAAGTTCGTGCTCGACCTGTTGCTGTCGGAAAAGCTGCTGGTGGTGCAGGGCACGGCGTTCAACTGGCCGTGGCCGGATCACTTTCGCGTGGTGACCTTGCCGCGCGTGGATGACCTGGAAATGGCCATTGGTCGTATCGGCAGCTTCCTGAAGTCCTATCGCCAGTAACGAATATGCCGCCGTGCGACTTCCATTCAGTCGTACGGCGAGCATCTGGCAACACTTCTATATCGATTGCCCTGCTGCGCACTGCCCCAGCCTCGCGCTTGCCGCTATCCCCCTACAATTACAGGGCCGCAAGGCAAAAGAAGGCCGATATCGGGCGATGTTCCATGTGGGAAATTCCCTTCAAGGGTCTACATTCAGGCTGTAGGACACAGTTTGAAATAGTCGCTCGGTTGAATCACCCTATGCCGCACCTTATATACCCCGCAGTACGCAACATATTAAGCATGAGGAGAACTCTACAACCATGATGCGCATCCTGCTGTTCTTGGCCACTAACCTGGCGGTCGTACTGATTGCCAGCGTCACCCTGAGCCTTTTCGGCTTCAACGGGTTCATGGCGGCCAATGGGGTTGACCTGAACCTCAATCAGCTGCTGGTTTTCTGTGCGGTCTTTGGTTTTGCCGGCTCGCTGTTCTCGCTGTTCATCTCCAAATGGATGGCGAAGATGAGCACCAGCACCCAGATCATCACCCAGCCCCGCACCCGGCACGAGCAATGGTTGCTGCAGACCGTCGAGCAGTTGTCCCGCGAGGCGGGCATCAAGATGCCCGAAGTCGGGATTTTCCCGGCGTATGAAGCCAACGCCTTTGCGACCGGCTGGAACAAGAACGACGCGCTCGTGGCCGTCAGCCAGGGCATGCTCGAACGCTTCTCGTACGATGAAGTGAAGGCCGTGCTGGCGCATGAGATTGGCCACGTGGCCAACGGCGACATGGTCACCCTGGCGCTGGTACAGGGCGTGGTGAACACCTTCGTGATGTTCTTTGCGCGGATCATCGGCAACTTTGTCGACAAGGTGATCTTCAAAAACGAAGAGGGCCGCGGCATCGCCTACTTCGTGGCGACCATTTTCGCTGAAGTGGTGCTGGGCTTCCTGGCCAGCGCGATCGTGATGTGGTTCTCGCGCAAACGCGAGTTCCGCGCGGACGAAGCCGGTGCGCGCCTTGCCGGTACGGGGGCGATGATCGCGGCACTGCAACACCTGCGCTCCGAGCAGGGCCTGCCGGTGCATATGCCGGACAGCCTGACCGCCTTTGGTATCAATGGCGGCATCAAGCAGGGCCTGGCTCGCATGTTCATGAGCCACCCACCGTTGGAGGAGCGTATCGACGCACTGCGCCGTCGCGGCTGAGGTCAACGGGCGACACGTACAAGGGGCGATCTGATCGCCCCTTTTTTGCGGGCGCGGTTTATATCCTGGTCAGCCGGTAGGCACGTTCGTCCAGGCGCGTGACACCGTCCTGCACGAACTTCCAGCTCTCGTCGAGGATGTCGCGCTCTTCCAGCACATCCACCGTCCAATGCGAGCCCAGCAAAACCTGCACCTCGTCATGGGCCACGGCAAACGGCGGCCCGGCCTTGAGTGCCTGATCGTAATCCAGGGTGATCAACAGGCCCTCACAGCCAGGGCGCAGCACCTGGTTCAAGTGCTCGGTATAGCGCGCCCGCAGCAACGGCGGTAAAGCGATCAACGCGGCACGGTCGTACAGCGCTGTGCAATCGGCCAATGCCTCGGCGTCCAACGCAAAGAAATCCCCGCACCACACCTCGATCGAGCTGGCCCGATAAACCGTGAACGCACCGTGCCTTGCCATTCGCGGCTGCAGGCCCTGCTCACTGAAGAAGGCCTGCACGGCCTGCTCCGACAGCTCCACTCCGAGCACGCGATGCCCCAGGCTGGCCAGCCATATCAGGTCCACGCTTTTGCCGCACAGCGGCACCAACACCTGCGCACCGTGAGCCAGACCCAGTGAGGGCCAGTGCCGCTGCAAGTAAGGGTTGACCTCGGCCAGGTGAAAGCCGATCTGATTGCGCGCCCAACGGTCAAGCCAGAATTCAGGTTCCATTACTCCCCCCGAAAATTCGATCAAATGGAGCTAAAACTTATATTAGATTTAGATCAATGATCTGATTAAAGATGGGCCCATGTTAACGCTCAGGACCCCTTTTATGCTCCCCAGCCTGTTTATCTCCCACGGTTCGCCCATGCTGGCCCTGCAACCCGGCGCCTCCGGGCCGGCGCTGCGGCAATTGGCGGCGCACCTGCCAAGACCAACAGCGATTGTGGTGGTGTCGGCGCATTGGGAAAGCCAGGAGTTGCTGGTCAGTGGCAATGCAGCTCCCGAAACCTGGCACGATTTCGGCGGCTTCCCTCGCGAACTGTTCGCCGTGCAGTATCCCGCCCCCGGCGCCCCGGAGTTGGCCCACGCCATCGTCGACTTGCTCCAGGCCGACGGCCTGAGCGCGCGCATCGACAACCAGCGCCCGTTCGACCACGGTACCTGGGTGCCGCTGTCGCTGATGTACCCGGCGGCGGATATTCCGGTGGTGCAGGTGTCGTTGCCCAGTCGCATGGGCCCCGCCCTGCAAACCCGCGTGGGCCGTGCCCTTGCCGACCTGCGAAAACAGCACGTGCTGCTGATCGGCTCCGGCAGCATCACCCACAACCTGGGTGAGCTGGACTGGCACGCCGGGCCGGAAAGCATAGAGCCCTGGGCTGGCGCGTTCCGCGACTGGATCGTGGAAAAGCTCGTGGCAGATGACGAAGCCGCGCTGCACGATTATCGCCTGCGGGCACCGCACGCCGTACGCAACCATCCCAGCGACGAGCACCTGCTGCCCTTGTACTTCGCACGCGGGGCCGGCGGCGCGTTCAGTGTGGCCCACCAGGGCTTTACGATGGGCGCGCTGGGCATGGACATCTACCGCTTCGACTGAGCGCAAAACCCAGGCAAAAAAAATCCCCGAACCGGTCGGGGATTTTTTATGTGCGATCAATCAACCCAGGGGGCGGATCAATCTTCGCGGTAGCGACGCAGCTTCAGCTGCTTACCGGCAACGCGTGTGTCTTTGAGCTTGGTCAGCAGTTTTTCCAGACCGTCTTCCGGCAGCTCCACCAGGGAGAAGCTGTCGCGGACCTGGATACGACCGATGGCTTCACGTGCCAGACCACCCTCGTTGAGAATAGCGCCCAGCAGGTTCTTGGCAGCGATACCATCGCGCGCGCCCAGGGCGGTACGGCAACGGGCACGACCTTCAGCCAATGGAACCGGAGCGCGACGCTCACGATCACCACGGTCTGGACGGTCGCCGGAACGCTCTGGACGATCACCGCGTGGCGCGCTGTTCGGTACCAGTGGACGTTCTTTCTCGATGGCTGCCAGGGTCAGGGCCTGACCGTTGGTCGCTTTGCGCAGCAGCGCAGCGGCCAGGGCACGTGGAGTGCAACCGATATCGGCGGTCAGGCGATCCAGCAGGTCGCCGTGGGTCGATTCAGCGTCAGCCACCAGGGGGGCCAGGCTGTTGGTCAGTTTCTTGATGCGGGCATCGAGAACGGCCTGGGCATCCGGCAGGCGGACTTCGGCAACTTTCTGACCGGTGACGCGTTCGATCACCTGCAGCATGCGGCGCTCACGTGGCGTCACCAGCAGCAGTGCGCGACCTTCGCGACCGGCGCGGCCGGTACGGCCGATACGGTGAACGTAGGACTCGGGGTCGTAAGGCATGTCAACGTTGAACACGTGGGTGATACGTGGAACGTCGAGGCCACGGGCGGCAACGTCAGTCGCCACAACGATGTCCAGACGGCCATCCTTGAGGGAGTCGATCACGCGCTCACGCTGGTTCTGGGCAATGTCGCCGTTCAGCGCAGCGGCCTTGTAGCCTTTGGCTTCCAGGGCGCTGGCCAGGTCCAGGGTCGCTTGCTTGGTGCGCACGAACATGATCAGGGCATCGAAGTCTTCGACTTCCAGCAGGCTCAATACCGCCGAGGTCTTCTGGTCAGCGTGAACCAACAGGTGAGCCTGTTCGATCGCGGTCACGGTCTGAGTCTTGGTCTGGATCTTCACGTGCTCCGGATCGCGCAGGTGGCGTTCGGCAATGGCACGGATCGACTGTGGCAGGGTGGCCGAGAACAGTACGGTCTGACGGGTCGCCGGCAAGGACTTGAAGATGACTTCCAGGTCATCCATGAAGCCCAGCTTCAACATTTCGTCAGCTTCGTCGAGCACCAGGTGGTTTACGGTCGACAGGACTTTCTCGTCGCGACGCAGGTGGTCGCACAGACGGCCTGGAGTGGCGACAACAATCTGCGCGCCGTTGCGGATGGCCTTGAGCTGCGGGCCCATCGGCGCACCGCCGTAGACGGCCACGACAGTAACGCCCGGCATTTGCTTGGCGTAGGTTTCAAAAGCGGTTGCTACTTGCAGCGCCAACTCGCGGGTTGGCGCCAGGATCAGGGCTTGCGGTTCGCGCTTGGCAGGATCGATGCAGTGCAGGATAGGCAGGGCGAACGCGGCGGTTTTACCGGTACCGGTTTGCGCCTGGCCGATCATGTCCTTGCCGGCCATGATGATCGGGATCGATTGCTGCTGGATAGCCGAAGGTTCTTCGTAGCCGGTCGCTGCGACGGCTGCAAGAATGTTCGGGTTAAGATTAAAAGCGGCGAAGCCGCCGGTTTCCTGGGTCATGGGTCTGCCTCTGAGTGCATCCGCAAAGACCCATGCTCCAAAGCTGCGCATGCCGTGTTGAGACTCAAGAGTCGCCCTGGCTGCTTTGTCGGCGGGGATTTGCGAAAACGAATGAATGAAAAAGATTCGTCAAGGAAGAGTCCGCTGTGCGGACGTGCAGCCGAAGCTGACTTCGGGGAATTGCGCTACCTAAACGCGGCCTGCTTAAAGGCCGGCGCGCACTATACCGGAAATACCTGAAAAAGGGAGCTTTTTTTATCGCCGGGCGCCGATAAAGCGCGTTGCGCCAGAGCTTTTTCAACGCCAGGCCACGGGCTTGGTTTTTCAAAGGCCCGGCCCCGCTGGTCAAGGCGCTTAAACGGTTCACCTATCCTGCACGTTCGTTAGGTCCGAAACCTGCTCGCGCACCGCACCGTTAAGTCATCGGGCCTGTCGGCTTTAAGGCACGCTCAGGTGGCCGGGCGAATCGCCTTGATCAACGGCTGCAACGAGTAACCCAGTCGCGGCGCCAGCGCTTCGGCGCGGCCCGCGAGCGCCTGCATGTCCAACGTTTGATCCAGATCCGATGGCACCAACAGGATCACGTTGCCCTCCTTCACCGGCAATTCCCAGTAGTGGCGGTGGTACAAGCCGCGCAGCAACGCCGCGCCCAATGGCTTGCCATCGTCGGTGGCCCATTGGTTGATGACCAGCCAGCCGCCGGGGTTGAGCTTCTTCTGGCAGTTTTCCAGGAACGCCCAGGCCAAGTGCCCAACGCCGGGGCCGACATCCGTGTACAGGTCGACGAAAATCAGATCGGCCGTTTCCGCGCTTTCCAGCAACTGCAGGGCATCGCCGATGCGAATATACAGACGCGGATCGTCGTCCAGCCCCATGTACTCGATGGCCAGCCGTGGTACATCCGGGCGCAGTTCGATGGCCTCCACGTCTTCCAGCGGCAGGAACTTGAGGCACGCCTGGGTCAGCGTACCGGCACCCAGGCCGAGGAACAGCGCGCTCTCCGGCTGCTCGTGGCACAAAGCGCCAATCAGCATGGCGCGGGTGTAGTCGTATTCCAGCCAGCTTGGGTCGGCAGTGAACACACAGCTCTGCTCAATGGCATCGCCGAATTCGAGAAACCGGTAATCGGCCACTTCGAGCACACGGATCATGCCGAAGTCATCATGGACCTCGGCCAGCACGCGCTCGACACGCTCCTCTGTCATCACTGCTCCTAAAGGGTTTACCGTGAGGCAAAGGCGCGATTGTCGGCCAACCGGCGGCAGCAGGTCACGCACTAATTGCTGATAACATTGGCGCCCGACCGTCAATCAGCCAATCGAGTTCAAGATGAGCCAACCGTGGAGCCCCGAGAGCTGGCGCGCCCTGCCGATCCAGCAACAACCCCACTACCCGGACGCCGCGCACCTGTTGCAGGTGGAGCAGAGCCTGGCCAGCTACCCGCCGCTGGTGTTTGCCGGGGAAGCACGCGAGTTGCGCCGCCAGTTTGCCGAAGTGACCCAGGGCCGGGCTTTTCTGCTGCAGGGTGGCGACTGCGCCGAAAGTTTCGCCGAATTCTCCGCCGCAAAAATCCGCGACACCTTCAAGGTGCTGCTGCAGATGGCCATCGTGATGACCTTTGCCGCCGGGTGCCCGGTGGTGAAAGTCGGACGCATGGCCGGCCAATTCGCCAAGCCACGCTCCGCCAATGATGAAACCATCGACGGCATCACCCTGCCCGCCTACCGCGGCGACATCGTCAACGGCATCGGCTTCGACGAAAAAAGCCGCGTGCCCGATCCGGACCGCCTGCTGCAGTCCTACCACCAGTCCACCGCCACCCTCAACCTGCTGCGCGCGTTCGCACAGGGCGGCTTTGCCGATTTGCACCAGGTGCATAAATGGAACCTGGACTTCATTGCCAACTCGGCGCTGGCCGACAAGTACAGCCAACTGGCCGACCGCATCGACGAAACCCTGGCTTTCATGCGTGCCTGCGGCATGGACAGCTCGCCGCAACTGCGCGAAACCAGCTTCTTCACCGCCCACGAAGCGTTGCTGCTCAATTATGAACAGGCCTTCGTACGCCGGGACAGCCTGACCAACGACTATTACGACTGCTCGGCCCATATGCTGTGGATCGGCGACCGCACCCGCCAATTGGACGGCGCCCATGTCGAATTCCTGCGCGGGGTGAACAACCCGATCGGGGTCAAGGTCGGCCCAAGCATGGACCCGGACGATCTGATCCGCCTGATCGACATCCTCAACCCGGACAACGACCCCGGCCGCCTCAACCTCATCGCCCGCATGGGCGCCGGCAAGGTCGGCGACCACCTCCCCAACCTGATCCGCGCCGTGCAGCGCGAGGGCAAGCAGGTGCTGTGGAGTTCCGACCCGATGCACGGCAATACGATCAAGGCCAGCAGCGGCTACAAGACTCGGGATTTTGCGCAGATCCTGGCGGAGGTGAAAGCGTTCTTCCAGGTGCATCAGGCCGAGGGCACCTATGCCGGCGGGATCCATATCGAGATGACCGGGCAGAACGTCACCGAATGCATCGGCGGCGCCCGGCCGATCACCGAGGATGGCTTGTCAGACCGCTACCACACCCACTGCGACCCACGGATGAATGCCGATCAATCGCTGGAACTGGCGTTCCTGATTGCCGAGACGTTGAAGCAGGTCAAACGCTGAGACTGGGCCGACGCCCTCGTGGGCAAGCCCACTCCCACAGGGAATGCAGGGTTCGATGCAAAGCATTCCCTGTGTGAGCCGGGCTTGCCCGCGATAAGGCCCTAACGGCCAACATCCAAGCCGATCATCGCGCTGCGCAATCGATCGGCACTGGGCCTTTGGCAATTGAGCTGTATCTGCTGCAACCCCAGCCAGTCGGCCATCTGGCGCAAATTCACGGCCAACGCTTGCATCCCTTCCTCGTCCAGGCCCGGCTCTTCTTCATGCACCGCATGCACCGCCAGGCGCGAGTGGGCACGTTCGGCGCGCAGGTCAACCCGCGCGGCGATGCGTTCATTGTGCAGGAACGGCAGCACGTAATAGCCGTACACCCGCTTGTGTTGCGGGGTGTAGATCTCCAGCCGGTAGCGGAAATCAAATAGACGTTCAGTGCGGCTGCGCTCCCAGATCAGTGAATCGAACGGCGACAGCAAGGCACTGGCCAGCACTTTGCGCGGCACGGTTGGGGTTGGCAGGCAGTACGCCGGTTGCTTCCAGCCCTGCACCCGACAACTGAGCAACTGGCCCGCATCCACCAGCTCGGCGAGGCGAGTGCGGCTGTCGGCGGGATCCAGTCGAAAGTAATCACGCAGGTCTTTTTCGGTGCCCACGCCCAAGGCGGTGGCGCTGTGCAACAACAGCGCGCGCTGAGCCTCGGCTTCGCTTACGCGGATGCGCAGGATATCGCTGGGGATGACCCGCTCCGGCAAATCGTACAGACGCTCGAAGCCACGTCGACCGGCCACAGTGACCAGGCCTGCCGCGAACAGCCATTCCAGCGCGTGCTTCTCGTCACTCCAGTCCCACCACGGCCCGGCGCGCTCTGCTCGGGTCGACAGGCTGCCCGCGCCAAGCGCTCCCTGTTGCTCCACGGTCTTCAGCACGCGCTGGATCACCGCCTGTTGTTCACGACCGAAACGCGCCATCTGCGCATAAATGCCCTGCCCCTGCTGCGCGCGCGCCATGCGCCAGCGCATCAATGGGTACAGCGCCATCGGCAGCAACGAGGCCTCATGCCCCCAGTACTCGAACAACGAACGCCGCCGCCCCTGACTCCAGGCCGCTTGTTCGAGAATCGACGGGGAATAGCTGCCCAGGCGCGAAAACAGCGGCAGGTAATGGGCACGCACCAACGCGTTGACCGAGTCGATCTGCAGTACCCCCAGACGCTCGATCAAGCGGTTTACATGAGCGGCCTTGATCAGCGCCGGCGGCTGCCGCCCGGCGAAGCCTTGGGCCGCCAACACCAGGCGGCGCGCTTGCTTGAGTGAAAAACACGGGTCGGCGGGCATGTCAGTCTCCATCGGGCCTCGCCGCCTACCCTACTGCATCCATGGCTATTTTCGCAGCGGGTCCTGCCAAAAATGCTGATGACGCTCGCGCTCAACGTCAGCGCGGTTGAGACCAAGGTCCTTCAATGCGTCGTCGCTCAAAGTGGCCAGCAACTGACGCTCCTGATGCAATGCCTGCCACCGGCTCACGACCTGAAACAGCCCGGCAAACGGGCGCTTCGCCAACAGCACAAAACCTTTCTGACCTTTCATCCTGTCACCCTCCCTTGGGGATGACGCCAGTGTGTGCGCGGGGCTATGATCAATCCAACGAATGTTTCTTATGCAACACATCTCCGAGATTGATCAATTGTCCGGCTACCCAAGTATCGATACAGACGTACTGCGCACCTTCGTGGCCATTGCCGATCATGGCGGTTTTACCCGCGCCGGTGAGTCGGTCAACCGCACTCAGTCGGCGGTAAGCATGCAGATGAAGCGCCTGGAGGAAGATGTGCTGCAGCGCAAGCTGTTTGAGCGCGAGGGTCGCCAGGTGCGATTGACGCCGGAGGGCCAGGTGTTGCTGGGGTATGCGCGGCGCATCCTCAAGCTGCACAGCGAAGTGTTCAACACCTTGCGTGAGCCGCATATGGTCGGGCTGGTGCGCATCGGCACGCCTGACGACTACGTGATGCGCTTCCTGCCGGGTATTCTCAAGCCATTTTCCAAGGCGTATCCGTTGATCCAGATCGAGATGCATTGTGAGTCGTCAGCGGTGCTGATGCAGCGACGGGATCTGGCGTTAACCGTGGTCAGCCGCGAGCCGGGCAACGAACTCGGCGAGCTGCTGCGTACCGAGCGCATGGTGTGGGCCGCGTCCCCGTGCTTTTGCGCGGACGAACACGACGCGCTGCCACTGGCGGTGTCCGGCAACGATTGCGTCTATACCCAATGGACCCGCGCCGCGCTGGAGGCGGCCGGACGGGACTATCGCCTGGCCTATCACAGCACCAACGTCGCGGCGATCCAGGCGGTGGTCAACGCCGGGCTGGCGGTGATGATCTGCATGGAAAGCCTGGTGACCGAGGAGTTGCGCGTGCTCGGCAGCGACGAAGGCTTCCCGCCGCTGCCGTCGATGAACCTGCATTTGTTGCGCAACGCAACGATGACCTCGCCGATCACCGAGTGCCTGGCCGATTACATCCGTGAAGGCTTCAGACTTTGAACATCAACATCACCGCACACGCCACCAGAAAGCCGCAGAACAAGCCGCGCAGCAGCCGTTCCGGCATCGCATGGGCGACTTTCACGCCCCAGCTGATGCTGAGCAACCCGCCGATGGCCAGCGGCATACCGATCATCCAATCCACTTCGTGATGCCAGGCATAGGTCACCAGGGTCACGCTGGTGCTGGGCAGAGCGAGCGCGAGCGACAAGCCTTGCGCGACTACCTGGGTCGTGCCGAACACGCTGGTCAATACGGGTGTGGCGACGACCGCGCCGCCGACCCCGAACAAACCACCCATGGAACCGGACGCCGCACCCAACACGCCCAGCCACGGCCAGCTGTAGCGCATGTGCGCCGTAGGCGGCGCGTTGCGTGTGAACATGCGCAGCACGTTGTAAGCCGACAGCACCAGCAAAAACGCGATAAAGCCAATGCGCATCGCCCCGGCATCCAGACCAACCGCCCAGATCGATCCCAGCCAGGCGAAGATAAACCCCATCACGCCCAACGGTAAGGCGTGGCGCAATTCGATACGGTTGCGTTGATGATAGCGCCACAGCGCCAGCATCACGTTGGGCACCACCATGACCAGCGCCGTGCCCTGGGCAATCTGTTGATCCAGGCCGAACAGCACGCCCAGCACCGGGATAGCAATCAGCCCGCCACCAATGCCAAACAGCCCGCCGACCGTGCCGAGGGCCGCGCCCAATACCAGGTAAATCGCTACATCCAACACCGTGTGTGACTCCGCATACCCCAAGACCTTGCATGCTACGCAGTCGTGCCTGGCGCGGAAACGCACAGCAACGCACAATGGCTATGCCGATCTCGCACAAGCAGCCGCCATGAATCCCAATACCCTGACCGATCAACTGAGTCTTTTCCTGGATGTGCTGGAGACCGGCAGTTTTTCCGCCGCCGCGCGTCGCCATCCGATCACGCCGTCGGCAGTGGCCCGGCGTATCGACAGTCTGGAAAATTCGGTTGGCAGTCGCCTGTTCCAACGCAGCACCCACGCGGTGGTGCCGACCCCGGCGGGCATGGCGTTTGCCGAGCGCGCGCGGCGGATTGTCAGCGAGCTGCAACTGGCGAGAGCCGAAGCGGTGTCCCTGAGTCACGCGCCGGAAGGCCTGATTCGGGTGGACGCGCCGGCAGCCTTCGGTCGACGTCACCTGGCGCCGGTGATCGCCGACTTTCTCAACGTGTACCCCGGACTGGATGTGCACCTGCATCTGATCGACAGCTTCGTGGACATGCAGGGCGCACATCTGGGCAAAGTCGACCTGGTGCTGCGCGCCGGCCATATCGTCGATACGCGGCTGATCGCCACTCCTCTGGCCAGTATCGTGCGCATCGCCTGCGCCAGCCCGGCGTACCTGAAAAGTCGCGGCACGCCGACCCACCCTCGTGAATTGAGCAACCACGACGGCCTGGACTGGGATGGCCTGGCACCGATGTTCGCCTGGCGCTTCGAACTCGACGGGCGCCGTGCCACTTACCGCCCGCAGCGTATCCGCATGAGTGCCAACAACGCAGAGGCTCTGCTTTGCGGCGCGTTGGCCGGATTAGGTATCGCTCACCTGCCGACCTGGCTGGCCAGTGAATATCTGGTGCGCGGCGAACTGTTGCCCTTGTTCTGCCAGGAAGGCCTGCCCAACCCGGAAACCACCGGGATCTACGCGCTGCGCCTGGAACAGCAGCCCAATGCGCGCAGTCGTTTGTTGCTTGAATACCTCAAGTCACGTTTCAGCCCGGTGCCGCCCTGGGACCTGGCGCTGCAAAGCGGGCTGGTCTGAACGGCGGGTCAGAATTACCTGGCGCATTAAAGATTTGCCCGCTAGATTCAAAATCAGACCTATTTTTTAAGGCACCACCCATGAGCAAAAATCCCGCACCCTGCGAATCCTTGATGCTGGACAACCAGCTGTGCTTCGCGCTGCACTCCACCTCGCTGCTGATGACCAAGGTCTACAAACCGTTGCTGCAAGCGCTTGGCCTGACCTATCCGCAGTACCTGGCCATGATGGTGTTGTGGGAAGAAGATGGGTTGACCGTCGGTGAAATCAGCAGCCGTCTGCTGACCGATCCGGGCTCTCTGACCCCCCTGCTCAAACGCCTGGAGGTAGAGGGCCTGCTCAGCCGTACCCGCAGTCGTGAGGATGAACGCGTAGTGGTGGTGGAGCTTACCGACGCCGGCCGCGCCTTGCAGGATAAGGCCATGGGCATTCCTCAGTGCATTCTTGGCGCCAGTGGTCTGGAGCTTGAGCAACTGCGCAAGCTACAGGCTGACTTGCTGGCATTGCGCGGCAACCTGCAGAACGCGATCTGAACACCGCCACACCCAGGTGAGCGTGGGCTCGCGACCCCGATAGCCTGGGGTCCGCCAGCCCGCCTGTCATGTCATACCGTCATCGACATAAGCCCTCTCGTACCCCCGGTTTGCAGCGCCTCAAAAAATAGTTGTGAATTTATCTTGCGCACTAAACATTAGCGCTATACATTTGCTCTCACCAACTACTTAGCGCGCAAACTTTTAGCGCTAAACAAATCGAGGGCTTTACCATGCAAACACTCTATACCGCAGTAGCCACCGCCACCGGCGGCCGTGATGGTCGTGCTGTTTCCAGCGACAACATTCTCGATGTCAAACTTTCTACCCCCAAAGAATTGGGCGGTGCCGGTGGCCAGGCCACTAACCCTGAACAATTGTTTGCCGCCGGTTATTCGGCTTGCTTCATCGGCGCGTTGAAGTTCGTCGCCGGCCAGACCAAGCGCAAGGTCCCGGACAACGCGGCAATCACTGCCCACGTGGGCATCGGCCAGATCCCCGGCGGTTTCGGCCTGGACATCGATCTGCATATCAGCCTGCCCGGCCTGGCCCAGGATGACGCGCAAAGCCTGGTCGACGCGGCTCACCAGGTCTGCCCGTACTCCAACGCCACCCGTGGCAACGTTGATGTACGTCTGCACGTAACCGTCTGATCACCTCTGCCGCCCAAGGAGAAGCACATGAACACCATTGGTAAAGCGCTCACCGGCACACTGCTCGCCCTGTCCATCGGCAACGCATTTGCCGCAACCGGCGATGTGGAACACAGCACCCAGGCCTTTCTGGATGCGTTGAACAGCGGCACCGGCAAGCCGATCGAACAACTGACGCCCAAGGAAGCCCGCGCGGTGCTGACCGGAGCTCAGGCCGGGGTTAAGCTGACGCTGCCCGAGGCGGACGTGAGCCACAAAACCATCCAGGTCGACGGCCAGCCGCTGGACCTGACCATCGTGCGTCCGGCCGGGGTCAAGGGCACATTGCCGGTGTTTATGTTCTTCCACGGTGGCGGCTGGGTGCTGGGGGATTATCCGACCCATGAGCGCCTGGTACGCGACCTGGTGGCAGGTTCGGGAGCCGCGGCGGTGTTCGTCAACTACACACCGTCACCCGAAGCGCATTACCCGGTGGCGATCAATCAGGCCTACGGGGCCACGAAGTGGGTGGCCGAGCACGGCAAGGAAATTAATGTCGACGGCAAGCGCCTGGCAGTGGCGGGCAACAGTGTCGGCGGCAACATGGCTGCAGTGGTCAGCCTGATGGCCAAAGACAAGGGCACGCCGGCGATCAAGTTCCAACTGCTGTTGTGGCCGGTGACGGATGCCAACTTCGAGACGGCTTCGTACAACCAATACGCCGAAGGGTACTTTCTCACCAGGAACATGATGAAGTGGTTCTGGGACAACTACACCACCGACCCTAAACAGCGCGCCGAGATCTACGCCTCACCGCTGCGCGCCACCACCGCACAACTTAAAGGCCTGCCGCCGGCCATGGTGCAGACCGCCAGCGCCGACGTGCTGCGCGACGAGGGCGAGGCCTATGCCCGTAAGTTGGATGAAGCCGGGGTACCGGTGACGGCTGTGCGCTACAACGGCATGATCCACGATTACGGGTTGCTCAACGTAGTCAGCCAGGTGCCGGCGGTGCGTTCGGCACTGCTGCAGGCGTCGGATGAGCTTAAGCAACACCTGAAGTAATCAAGCAGCGCCCACGAAAAAGCCCGACGCTAGGTCGGGCTTTTTTTCGTATCGGCACAGCCAGAATTACTTCTTGGCGCGACCTTTGTACGAACCACCTTCGCGGGTGTCGATTTCGATCAGGTCGTCGATTTCGATGAAATCGGCCACTTGCAGTTCGGTGCCGTTGCTCAGTTTGGCAGGCTTCATCACCTTGCCGGAAGTGTCGCCACGGGCGGAACCTTCGGTGTAGGCAACCTTACGCACGATAGTGGTCGGCAGCTCTACGGAAACCAGGCGCTCTTCGAAGAAAATCGCTTCGCAGACGTCTTCCATGCCTTCTTCGATGAACGGCAGAACGGCTTCGATATCTTCAGCGTTCAGCTCGTACATGGTGTAGTCGGTGGTGTCCATGAACGTGTAGGTGTCGCCGCTGATGAAGGACAGGGTCGCTTCTTTGCGGTCGAGGATCACGTCGTCCAGTTTGTCGTCGGCGCTGTAGACGATCTCGGTCTTGTAACCGGTCAGCAGGTTCTTCAGCTTGGTCTTCATGATTGCGCTGTTACGACCAGACTTGGTGAACTCAGCTTTCTGAACCAGCCAAGGGTCGTTTTCGAGACGGATCACTGTACCGGGTTTCAGTTCTTTACCAGTTTTCATTACGTATATCCGAAATTTGGATGGGATTTACAAAAATCAAGGTCGCGTATCATATCCAACTTTCATAAAACTGTACCAGCGCCGTCGCAAGATCGGTCTGCAACCCCTGTTCCAGACACCATGTTTGGGCGTGTTGGCTCACCTCCGGCCAATGTTCCAGCAGCATTTTCCACGCTTGAGCCATATCGGCCTCCGCGTTCCAGGCTTGCCAAAGCCCGATCAACGCCGCCCTTGCCGCCGCCGATAAGGCGGCGGTGTACAGCTCAAGGAAGGCATCGAGCTTATCGAGGTGAATGTCTTCGTCCTGACGGTAGATGTGCCACAGCAGCGGGCGCCCGGCCCATTGGGCGCGCACGAACGAGTCTTCGCCGCGTACGGCATTGAAGTCGCAGCACCACAACAGGCGGTCATATTGCTCCTGGCGCACGAACGCAATGACCTGCACGGTCAGTGATCCGCGCTGCTGGATGTCTCCCGCTGTCAGCCGGTCCAGGCCCAGCCAGCGCTGCACATCGCCAAGAATGCGCCCCTCGGGAACCAACAGATGAGTGGCACGCCCGTCCGTCGATAACACTTCCAGCCAACTGCCCAGTCCGGCGTTTTCGTAGGCAAACAGAGAGATCAGCCGCGCACCGACTGCGGGATACACGCCGAGGGACTGTAGGAAATATTGCTGCGCACTGACATCCTGCTGAAACGCCGTACGTCGCTCCAGCAATCCCGCCTCACGCAACAGACCGCCCGTGCCGGGCCGGAACCCGGGAAAGAAGAAGTACTTCTGCACGCCCTTGAACTTCACCGACGGCAGCTTGTGACACCCTACCACCCACTCTTCGGCACTGAGGTAATCCAGGTTCATCCACAATGGCGTGCGTTCACGTGCGGCCATACCTTCCATGTAGTCAGGCGGCAACTGGCACGCGAACGCGGCGATCACCACATCCGCCGCAGGCGCGTCCACCCACTCGGCCGGCCAATGACGCACTTCGACGCCTTCCTGCCATTGCATGCCTTGCCGCACATCAATGTCCGGGCACATGCGCTCGAAGGCGCGCAGGTCATCGACCCACAAGCGCACGTCACAACGGTGCTCAACCACCAATTGCCGGGCCAGGCGCCAGGTCACGCCGATGTCGCCGTAGTTATCGACAACGCTGCAAAAAATATCCCAGCGGGCTTTCATTCCGGGCTCCATCGATCAAAGGCTCGATTGTCCGCATAAATGCGCGGATGCAGAAGGCTTGATCGCGATTATTCTGCACAGTGGCTGTGCGACAATCGCCGTCACGCCGTCAATGCCTGCCAGGAGGCCGCCATGTCTGACCGTCCGTTATCGCCGTTCAAGCTGATACTCGCCATTGCCCTCGGCCTTTGGCTGGGGTTCGTCGCCATTGCGCTGACCACCTGGCTGGCTTCGCGCTACCTGTTCCCCCAAGCGTTGGCGCCCGTCGCCCAGGCGGTGCAAGAGGTGGGCAAGCCCGCCGCCGCCGCGCCGCAGCCGCCCAACCCAATGTTCGAGCAGTATCAGCAGAACCTGCAGAAACAGGAACAACAGCAGGCGCTTGATCAGGCGCGTAATAACGCGCGCAATCTGTCCAACCCCAAATGCCAGTTCTGGCTGCAACAGGACCAGAACGCACCGAACGAGAAGTCCCGGGCCAATGTCCTGCAATTCTGCGATTGATGACTATGAATAAACACGCTGTCCACACACTCATTCTGGAAAAGCTCGGCGATGATCTCGACATCGCCCAACGGGCCGCGCAGACCGCGTACGAAACCGCGACCCACGAAGAAAACATCGCCGAGAACAAATACGACACGCTGGGGCTGGAGGCCTCTTACCTGGCAGCCGGGCAGGCTAAACGGGTTGAGGAAATCAAACAGGCGCTGACGCTGTGCCAGAACCTACAACTGCGGGCATACGATGACCAGCGCGGCATAGAAGTCGGCGCGCTATTGGGCCTGGAAGATGACAACGGGCGCCAGCAGTGGCTGTTCCTGGCGCCCGATGGGGCGGGGTTGAAAGTGGACGTGGTGGGCCAGCCGGTCACCGTCATTACCCCGCGCTCGCCTCTGGGCAAAAACCTGCTGGGCAAATTCGAAGGGGATGACGTGGAGATTCTGGTGGCAGGCGCTCGGCAACACTTCACGGTTACCGAGGCCAAATAACTTGAGCGCGCGCTCGAATCACCACCTAAGGACGCAAAGTTGATTCGAACGGCGCGCTATCGCAAAACGGCCACCACGGGCCGGGCCAATCAGTGAACCGGCAGCTCCACACCGTCGAACAGCTCCTCCAGTTCCTGCTTGTTGTGGCACTGGATAGCCTTGGCCATGACTTCACGGGTGAGGTGCGGGGCGAATTTTTCGATGAAATCGCACATGAACCCGCGCAGGAAGGTTCCGCGACGGAAGCCGATCTTGGTCACGCTGGACTCGAACAACTCACTGGCATCCAGCACCACCAGGTCTTTATCGAGCTGGGTGTCCACCGCCATCTTGGCGACGATGCCCACGCCCAGGCCCAGGCGCACGTAAGTCTTGATCACGTCGGCATCGGCGGCGGTAAACACCACTTTGGGCGTGAGGCCGCGATGGCTGAAGGCCTCATCGAGCTTGGAACGCCCCGTGAACCCGAACACATAGGTCACGATCGGGTATTCCGCGAGGGCTTCGAGGGTCAGCTTCGGCAGCTTGGCCAACGGGTGGCCCTGAGGCACCACCACGCAACGGTTCCAGCGGTAGCAGGGCATCATGACCAGATCGCCGAACAGCTCCAGCGCCTCGGTGGCGATGGCGAAATCGACGGTGCCGTCAGCGGCCATCTCGGCGATCTGCATCGGCGAGCCTTGATGCATGTGCAGCGCCACGTCCGGGTACTGTTTGATGAAATCGCGGATCACTGGAGGCAGCGCATAGCGCGCCTGGGTGTGGGTGGTGGCGATCGACAGGGTGCCCTTTTTCTCGTTGGAAAATTCCTGGGCGATCTGCTTGATGCTTTCGACTTTTCGCAGGATTTCGCCGGCGGTGGTGATAATGCGCTCACCGGCCGGCGTGACACGGGTGAGATGCTTGCCGCTGCGCGCGAACACTTCGACGCCCAACTCGTCTTCGAGCAGGCGGATCTGCTTGCTGATACCGGGTTGCGAGGTGTAAAGGCTTTGAGCAGTAGCGGAAACGTTGAGGTCGTGGTGCGCCACTTCCCAGATGTAGCGCAGTTGTTGAAGCTTCATATCAATCCCTCAAAGCAGATAGACGCCACGGGTATCAGCGACGGTATATAACTATATTAAAGGTTTGGAGGATAAATCTAGAACTTTTTATCCTTTACTCCACTCACACGTCATCACTTCGTCGACGTTGCAGCGACGGCACCAGATAAACCGGTACCGTGGACAGCTGCACCACCCGCGAAGCCGTGCGCCCCAGTGGCGTGGCCGCCGCGCTGGCGCAGCTGTGACTTCCTACGATCAACAGGTCCACGGAAAGTTTACGCAGTTGGTCGAGTATCACCTCGCAAGGATCGCCCTGGATCACGCGCACCGAGCGGATCAATTGCAAATCCTGCCCCCCCTCCCCCAACTCCTCACGAAAACTGTCCAGTACCCGCTGTTCGATGGTGGCAATCATTGTGCGCAGGCCCTCGCTACGCCACTCATTCAGGCTCTGTTCATCGAGATAACTGTGCAGCACCGATTCGGCAAACAGCCCGATCGGCTCCACCACGTGAATCACATACAGATCCGCCTTGAACGTTCGCGCCAGCGCCAATGCATGTTGCATCACGTACGGCGCGTACAGACCAAGGTCCGTGGCGTACAGCATCGAACCAATCATAAAAACCTCCTGGACGGCCAGGATGGCGCAGATCAAATCAGCTTAGCAGCGCCGCATTGATTTCGACTGCTTCAGACCTGGGTTCCGACTTCGTTGCTGATGCCATGGGGCACATGCCCGGTGGCTACCACCTCCCTGGCTTTCTCACAATGACCGGCCTGGTCATCGAAAAACACATCGGCGGCAAACGCCTCAAGGAACGCGGCCTTCTCCAGGCCACCGAGAAACAGCGATTCGTCCAGCCGGATGTCCCATTCCCGCAAGGTGCGAATCACCCGCTCATGGGAAGGCGCCGAACGCGCGGTAACCAGGGCCGTACGGATCGGGCACGCCTCATCGGGAAACTCACGCTGCAGCAAATTCAACGCCGCGAGGAATCCCTTGAACGGCCCGCCGTGCAACGGCTGGCGCGCCGACTCGCGCTCGCTGGCCTGGAACGCCGCCAGCCCACCGGCCTGGTACACGCGCTCGGACTCATCGGAGAACAGCACCGCGTCACCGTCAAAGGCGATCCGCAGCTCCTCGCTGCACGCCCGCCGTGGACCGCCCGACAAAATCGTCGCCGCCGCGAAGCCGGCATCCAGGGCACTGCGCACATCTTCAGCATGGGTGGAAAGAAACAGATGACAACCGAACGCTGCCAAATAAGGATATGGACTACGCCCTCCGGCGAAAGCGGCGCGGGAAATATCCAGGCCGTAATGCTGGATCGAGTTGAACACCCGCAGTCCGGTGTCGGCACTGTTGCGCGACACCAGCACCACCTCGACCCGGGCGCGGCCCAGGCTGGCGTTGAGGTTCAGCAGTTTCCTGACCAGCGGGAAGGCATCGCCGGGCTCGAGAATCTCTTCTTCGTGGTCGATCTGATATTTACGGTAGGTCTCCACACCTTCGGCCAGGTAAATCCTGTGGCTTTCGCCGAGGTCGAACAGCGCCCGCGATGAAATCGCCAGCACCAGCTTGTCGCCCAATCCCTTTGCCATGTGCGTCCCCCCGAATCAGCGGTTGTGCCGATCAATAAAGCTCAAGGCCTGATAGAGCGCCCGCATGCGCGGCAACTCGCACCCGGCGGCCCTGGCGGCCGATAGCGGGCGCGCATAGATCGCCGCCAGTTCCAACGGGCGTTTGTGCATATAGTCGTGATACATGCTGGGCAGGTAATCGTCCATGGTTTCGGTCATGGCGAACATCTGCCCCGCGTAGCTTGCCGGGATGTCATGGCCGCAGGCGTGGGCAGCCTGCACCACTTCGGCCATCAGCGCCTGGATCAGCTCGCGGCTCGATTCGTCGGCCATCATGGCGGTGGTGCCGGTTTTCAAGAGCACAGAGAGCCCGTTGAACGGCACGTTCCACACTAACTTATGCCAGCGCGCCTGATGCACATTGGCCATGGCCTGGGATTCGATCCCGGCCTGGTGAAACAACGCGGCACCGGCTTCGACTATTGCTGTCCGACGCCCCTCATCATTGGCTGCCGCGCCGCTGTGGTAGCCCAGATTAACCCGCCCCAACGCCTCATGCTCGACAACGCCGGGGCCGGAGCGGTGTACGCCGATGTAGCACAAGCCACCCAGCAAGTGCAGCGACGGGGGCAGGTGTTCGCGCAGGCTGTCTTCGACGTCGAGGCCGTTTTGCAGCAACACCACCTTGGCGTCCGGGGCCGCCACCTGGGCCAGGGTCGGAGCCAGCTCCAGATTCCCGGTCGACTTGGTGCCCACCAGCAACCAATCGCAGGGTGGCATATCGGCCGCACGGGCATAGGCCTGCACCGGCTGCAGGTGCAAAGTGCCATGCACCTTACTGTTCACCCGCAGGCCATGGGCGCTCACTGCGGCATATTCACTGCGCAGCAGGAAGTGCACATCGAACCCGGCGCGCGCCAGCATCAAGCCGTAGAAGCCACCGATGGCGCCGGTGCCGATGATGCCGATACGCGGCGAGTGGGGTGCAACTGCTGTCATGGCAATTCCTCAGGTAGACGGGTTAGCGCTTCATTTACGGCCTCGGTAATGGCCGCGGGTGTAAGACGTGTCTGTAATTGCCCAAGGAATCGACCCTCGCACACCACAAACAGCGCCGGCAAATGAAAGATCTGGTATCGCTCCACCGCGCCGCCATTATTCCCCGCATCCACCCAGCACACACGGTCCACCGCCAAGCGCCAGCCCGGCAATTGCTGGCGTGCCCAGCGGCAACTGGCACAACCGGCGCTGACGAATACCAGCAGCGAAACCCCTGGCAATACCAGCAATTGCTGGTCAATATCCAGGTCGGTCAATTCCAGTTCCTTCACTATACTGCTGCCACCGCCGTCAACGGGACGGTGCTCGGAGTCCGTGTACATGGGTCGTTTTTTACCTCACCCTGATGATGTCGCTGTCGAGTTAATCCAACGTCCCTCCCCTGCCATTCCCCGCCAACGCCTGCACGCCGTCGGCCTGGGCGGTGTCGCCTGCCAGTCGCCCCGCGCCTGGCGCCAGGGCAGCGCAGTTGACTTGCATATTCCCTCACTGGGCGCCAGTGCGCGCTATCCAGGGTACGTGGCCTGGTGCCGCAAGGTGGAAAGCGGCTATCGCGTGGGCATTTCGTTTACCGACGAACATGCCTTGTTCGGCGCGCGAATGGGGGAACAAGCATGCCGGATAGAACGCTACTGCCGCCAGCACGATGATGCACAGCCGACACCGCTGCAGTTCGAGGCCCTGGCCCGAGAGTGGGTGGCGCGTCATGCTCTGGAGTTCTCCCACGAAGCGTTTGTGCAGCCGGCGCGGGATTAAACCCGCCCAGCCCATTGTCGCGGGCCCGTATTACGCGCTAAGGTTCCTCCCCCCTGCATCCAAATCATGCTGTGCACCGCCGCACGGGAATGGCTGGCGGCCGGCACCCGTGACCCTGACGAGTAACACGATGGCTGATTTACCGATCAATGACCTAAACGTCGAATCCAACGAGACCCTGATCACCCCAGATCAGCTCAAGCGCGAAATCCCGTTGAGCGAGTCTGCCCTGCAGACCGTCACCAAGGGCCGCGAAGTCATTCGAAACATTCTTGACGGCACCGACCACCGCCTGTTTGTGGTAATCGGCCCTTGCTCGATCCACGACCTCAAGGCCGCCCACGAATACGCCGAACGTCTCAAAGTGCTGGCAGCGGAAGTGTCCGACACCTTGTACCTGGTCATGCGCGTCTACTTCGAGAAACCGCGCACCACCGTTGGCTGGAAGGGTTTGATCAACGACCCGTACCTGGACGACTCGTTCAAGATCCAGGACGGTCTGCACATCGGCCGTCAATTGCTGCTGGACCTGGCAGAAATGGGCCTGCCCACCGCCACCGAAGCGCTGGACCCGATTTCCCCGCAGTACCTGCAGGACCTGATCAGTTGGTCGGCCATCGGTGCGCGCACCACCGAATCCCAGACCCACCGCGAAATGGCGTCCGGCCTGTCGTCGGCAGTGGGCTTCAAGAATGGCACCGACGGCGGCCTGACCGTGGCGATCAACGCGCTGCAGTCGGTGTCCAGCCCTCACCGTTTCCTGGGTATCAACCAGGAAGGCGGCGTCTCCATCGTCACCACCAAGGGCAATGCCTACGGTCATGTGGTGCTGCGGGGCGGCAACGGTAAGCCCAACTACGACTCGGTCAGTGTCGCGCTGTGCGAGCAGGCGCTTAACAAGGCCAAGATCAAGCCGAACATCATGGTTGACTGCAGCCACGCCAACTCCAACAAGGACCCGGCCCTGCAGCCGCTGGTAATGGAAAACGTCGCCAATCAGATCCTGGAAGGTAACCAGTCGATCATCGGCCTGATGGTCGAGAGCCACTTGAACTGGGGCTGCCAGGCCATTCCCAAGGACTTGGCCGATTTGCAGTACGGTGTATCGATCACCGATGCCTGCATCGATTGGGCCGCCACCGAAAACACCTTGCGCAGCATGCACGCCAAGCTCAGGGACGTATTGCCCAAGCGCACACGCGGCTGAACCCGCCTCGTATCGTGCACACAAAAACGCCGGGCTGAACCCGGCGTTTTTGTGTGCAGTTGCCTAAAACTTACAGCTTTGCGGCATGGCGCTGATGGCGCTCCATGTAGCGCTCCACGTAGGAGCAGGACGGGATCACCGTGTAGCCCGCCTTTTCTGCGAACTTCAACGCCTCCTCGGTCAACGCCGCCGCAATGCCACGGCCTCTTAGCGCGTTGGGCACGAAGGTGCGATAGATATCCAGGGTCTGCTTGCCGAGATCCATGTAGGTCAGGTAGGCACGATGACCGTCCACAGTGGTCTCGAACTGATGACCTGTCTGGTCATGGTGGATGGACAACGCCTCGCTCATCACTACTCCTCGCGGGTCTTGGTGTGTGACCCTTACCTTACCGATGTTTTTCCGGCGAAGGAACATCTACGCCAACCCGTGCCGGTTTCGACAACGAGAAACCTATAGCGCTCACAACCAGCCCGTAGGGAATAGTAGGCACCAATCCTGCAATTGCTCAAGGCGCATGCACCATCCCCCGCCGCTGGCGGATATAGAAAGGGCTTCGACCTCTGGAAGATCGAAAGCCTGAACATTGCCGGCAGTTGAACCTTGAGACGAACAGGCGCTCTTAAAGTCACCTCTATATGCTTAAAAAGATGCCTGTCCAGACGCCATGAGGCGCAACGAAAGTGCCTGGGTAGTTATATAATTTTTCATCTGTGTACAAGGCGCAACGCATGCCGGCCGGCCCTCTCAGCTGACCTTCAGCGGTGTGCACGGGCAAAAAATTGAACAGTTTTTATACAACCCTACGAAAGGTTAGCCAAAACAGATTCGCTGCGAGAATTTTTTTTGCTTCTTGCGCAACGTCAGTTTACTTACTACAAGTAATGGGTAGTATGTACGCCGGCTATAAGCTCAATCTGAGAAGTAGCCATTTAACAGAAAGTCCTTGAAGGGGAACACGATGAACAACGTTCTGAAATTCTCTGCTCTGGCTCTGGCCGCAGTTCTGGCTACCGGTTGCAGCAGCGTCTCCAAAGAAACCGAAGCTCGTCTGACTGCAACTGAAGACGCAGCAGCTCGCTCCCAGGCTCGTGCAGACGAAGCCTACCGTAAAGCTGATGAAGCTCTGGCTGCTGCTCAAAAAGCACAACAGACTGCTGACGAAGCTAACGAGCGCGCTCTGCGCATGCTTGAAAAAGCTAGCCGCAAGTAATAGTCCCTCGGGGTTGTTACCAAGCCGATCCATTTTTGGATCGGCTTTTTATTGCCTGGAGTTCCCCATGAACCCGGCCAATAAAAAACCCGCCGCGGCGGGTTCAGAAGGACGCAGGCTTACTGCTGCAGATCGATCGGCGCACTGGAAACCATGGGCGCCGCGCCAGGCACGCCGATTTCGGTGGGCAAGCCGTCTTCCGCCGCCACTACATCACGCACCTGATCCCAGTTCACCCGCAGGTTATTGGCCAGGTCTTCACGCTTGAGCAGGGCGTTGATCACAGCGGTGTGCTTGTCGACCACCGACGGCGTACCGTCATCGTTCAAGGGCGTGTGCGCCTCCAGGTACACCTTGCCGCCACTGCTGCCGAACTTGTAGGCATCGTTGATGATGCGCACCGATGTGCCCACCGGCACCATGCCGGCCATCTCCAGCACGTTGTTGTTGAACATACGGAAGCAGCCATGGCTGGTACGCGTGCCGATACCGAACTTCATGTTGGAGCCGTGGATCAGGTAACCCGGCGTGCCCAGGGTGAATTTGAACGGACCCAACGGGTTGTCCGGCCCGGCGGGCACCACGTTGGGCAGCGGGTCGCCATTGGCGGCATGCTCGGCCTTGATCGAGGCCGGCGGCGTCCAGGTCGGGTTCGGCGTCTTGGCGATGATACTGGTGTGGGCAATCGGCGAGCCCCATCCTTCACGACCGATCCCCAGCGGGAACGTGTACACCACGTCCTGCCCCTTGGGGTAGTAATAAAGCCGGTATTCCGCGAGGTTGATCACAATACCCTCGCGCGGCCCCGGCGGCAGGATGAAGCGCGTCGGCAGCACAATCTCCGTACCCGCGCCCGGCAACCAGGCATCCACGCCAGGGTTGGCGGCAACCATCTCCGAATAGCCCAGGTCATAGGTGGTGCCCAGGTCGGCAAAGGTGTCTTCGTACTTGGCCTTGATCACTTGGACCTGGCCGACGATGTCTTCGCCCGGAGGTGGCAAGGGCAACTGCAGGGCCGCCGCCGGGCCGGCCGCACACAGGGCAGCAAGAGACAGGCAGCAGGTAACGACGGAAAGGCGCGAGAACATCCGAAAAATCCTTCGCAGAACGACGGGTAGGTTAAAGGCGAATCGCTAGCTTACAACTTATAGCTCCACGCCTGCAGCTGCTTCTAAAGCTCAAACCGCAGTTCCGGCCAGATCGGCGGGGTGCCGCGCTTTTGGGATTCAAGGATAGCCCGGCACAGGGGGCATAGGCGCTGATCCTGGAAGATCGAACGATCCACCAGCGACCAGCGTGGCTGGGCCGGCAATAAAGTGCCGCACAGCGTACGGTCGATGGAGCCACCCAGTTCCAATTGACGCGTCACCAGATGCACCCGCACTTCCTGGCAGGCGAACAGATCCAGCTGCTCGTCCGGCTCGATCAGTTGGTAATTAAACAGGGACCAGGCAGGACGCGACATCGAGGGCTCCAAATCAGGGGGGCGCCACCTTAGCCGAAAGCCTGCCGGTAGAAAAGCGTCATAACAGCGGTTTGAGCGATGGCCAGACATTTTCCAGCAACTTGTCCTGGGCACCCACAGCCGGGTGCAGGCCATCGGCCTGCATCAGCTCGGGATGACCGCCGACCCCCTCCAGGAAAAACGGCACCAGCGGCACCTTTTTTTGCTGCGCCACATCGCCGAAGACTTTGTTGAAAGCCTCGACGTAGCGCTTTCCATAATTGGGTGGAATCTGCATGCCCAGCAGGAGCACCTTCGCTCCGCTGTCCTGAGACTGCTGAATCATCGAAGCAAGATTTTGTTGCAATTGCGCAGGTGGCTGGCCGCGCAGGCCGTCATTGCCGCCCAACTCGATAACCACCACCTGCGGCTTATGCGCCGCAAGCGCCGCCGGCAGCCGCGCGAGGCCGCCGGCACTGGTGTCGCCGCTGATGGAAGCGTTGACGACTTTATCGTCGAAACCTTCCTTCTTGAGGCGTTGCTCCAGCAATGCCACCCACCCTTTGCGGGTATCCAGGCCGAAACCGGCACTGATACTATCGCCAACGATCAGGACTGTACCCGCCGCTGCGTTCTGCGCCATGCACATCAAGGCCAGGCCAGCACTCAAAAACCACATTCGCATCGGATTCTCCATGGGCGCAAGCATTCTCACCGCGCGGAACCTTAGCAAAGTGGTTCCCAGCGCGGAAGGTGAACTGACTATCCTGCACGAACTGAGCCTGGAACTGAACAAGGGCGACAGCCTGGCTATCGTCGGCAGTTCAGGTTCCGGCAAATCCACGCTCCTGGGCCTGCTGGCCGGCCTCGACCTGCCCAGCGGTGGCGAAGTCACCCTCGCCGGGCGTGCCTTAAGCAGCCTCGACGAAGACCAAAGGGCGCGCATCCGCGCCGAGCATGTGGGCTTCGTCTTCCAATCCTTTCAACTGCTCGACAGCCTCAACGCCCTCGAAAACGTCATGCTGCCGCTGGAACTGGACGGCCGTAAAGACGCCCGCGAACGCGCCAGGCACCTGCTGGAGCGCGTGGGCCTGGGCCAGCGCCTGACCCACTCGCCACGTCAGTTATCCGGTGGCGAGCAGCAACGCGTGGCGATTGCCCGCGCGTTCGCCGCCGAGCCGGACGTGCTGTTCGCCGATGAACCCACCGGCAACCTCGACAGCCACACCGGCGAGCGCATCAGCGACCTGCTGTTCGAACTCAATAAAGAGAGCGGCACGACCCTGGTGCTGGTCACCCATGACGAGCGCCTGGCCCATCGTTGCCGACGCCTGATCCGCCTTGAAGCCGGCCTGATGGTCGCGCCCCTGGAGCCTTGATGGCACGTTTGCCGCTGTTGCGTCTGTTAAGCCTTGCCATGCGCCAATTATTGCGCGATGCCCGTGCCGGTGAATTGCGCGTATTGTTCTTCGCCCTGCTGGTGGCCGTGGCGGCCAGCACCGCCATCGGTTACTTCGGCGCGCGCCTCAACGGCGCCATGCTGCTGCGTGCCACCGAGTTTCTCGGCGCCGACCTGGTTCTCGAAGGCAGCTCCCCGGCGCGACCCGAACAGGTCCGGTCCGGCACCGAACTGGGCCTGGATCATGCGCGCGTGGTGGAATTCTCCAGCGTGATTGCCACCGACAACGGCATCCAGCTGTCCAGCATCAAGGCCGTCAACGAACAGTACCCGCTGCGCGGTGCGCTCAAAAGCGCAGCCGCGCCCTTTGCCGAAGAAACGCCGGGGGGCGGTCCGAAACCCGGTGAAGCCTGGGTGGAGGCGCGCCTGTTGACGGCGCTTGACCTCAACGTCGGCGACAGCATCGATGTGGGTATGAAAACCCTGCGCCTGGCGCGCGTGCTCACTTATGAGCCGGACCGCGCCGGTAATTTCTACAGCCTCACGCCCAGGGTGATGATCAACCTCGCCGACCTGGAGGCCACCGGCGTGGTACAGCCTGGCAGCCGTGTCAGCTACCGCGAACTGTGGCGCGGACCGCAGGGCAGCACCGCGCTGCAAACCTATCGCGACCTGATCAAACCCGGCCTTGCCGCCAACCAGCGACTGCAGGACTCACGGGACGGCAACCAACAGATCGGTGGAGCCCTGGGCAAGGCCGAGCGTTACCTGAACATGGCCAGCCTGGTGGCCGTGCTGTTGGCGGGGGTGGCGGTCGCCCTGTCGGCCAACCGCTTCGCCACGCGCCGTTTTGACGCGAGTGCGCTGTTGCGCTGCCTGGGGTTGTCACGCCGCGAGGCCATGCTGCTGTTCAGTCTGCAACTGAGCGTACTGGGCCTGCTGGCCAGCCTCACCGGGGCCCTGCTCGGCTGGCTGGCGCAGTTTGGCCTGTTCTATTTCCTGCATGATCTGTTGCCGGCGGATGTGCCACCGGGCGGTCTGTTACCGGCCGTGGCGGGGATCGGCACCGGCCTGGTCGCCCTTGCCGGCTTTGCCTTGCCACCCTTGGCTGCACTCGGTCGCGTACCGCCGCTGCGGGTGTTGCGCCGCGACCTGCTGCCGATCCCGTCCAGCACCTGGGTGGTCTACGGCGCCGCATTATTCGCCCTGGGCCTGATCATGTGGCGTCTGAGCCTCGACCTGGTGCTGACCTTCGCCCTGCTCGGCGGTGGCGTGGTGGCCGCTTTGGTGCTGGGTGGCCTGCTTCTGCTGCTGTTGCAAAGCCTGCGTCGACTGCTGGCCGGTGCAACCCTGCCCTGGCGCCTGGGCCTGGGCCAACTGCTGCGCCACCCCTTGGCTGCGGCTGGCCAGGCGTTAGCGTTCGGCCTGATCCTGCTGTCCATGGGCTTGATCGCTCTGTTGCGCGGCGAACTGCTCGACACCTGGCAGAACCAGTTGCCCAAGGACGCGCCCAATTATTTCGCCCTGAACATCCTGCCGGCCGACAAGGAGGCTTTCGGCGCACGCCTGCTCGAAGTCCAGGCGCAATCGGCTCCCCTGTACCCGGTAGTGCCCGGACGGTTGATCAGCATCAATGGTGAACCGGTGCAGGAAATCGTCAGCAAGGACTCCAGCGGTGATCGCGCCGTGCAGCGCGATCTCAGCCTGACCTGGGCCGCCGACCTGCCACCGGGCAATGCCCTGACGGAAGGCACATGGTGGCCGCCGCAACCTTCAGACGATATTCCCGGCGTTTCGGTCGAGGCCAAGGTAGCGCAAAGCCTCAAGCTCAAGCTCGGCGACCATCTGATCTTCACGATAGGCGGGGAAAATCGCGAGGCGCGGGTCACCAGCCTACGCACCATCAACTGGGACAACTTCCAGCCCAACTTCTTCATGATTTTCCAACCCGGCACCTTGAAGAACCTGCCCACCACGTACCTGACCAGTTTTTACCTGGCACCGGGTCATGATCAGCAGATCGTGGACCTGTCCCGCGCGTTTCCAGCCGTGACCATCCTGCAGGTGGAGGCGCTGCTGGAGCAGTTGCGCAGCATCCTTGCCCAGGTGACCCTGGCCGTGGAATACGTGCTGTTGTTCGTATTGGCCGCAGGCATGGCGGTGCTGTTTTCCGGCCTGCAAGCGACACTGGATGAACGCATCCGCCAGGGCGCGCTGTTGCGGGCGCTGGGTGCCGAGCGCACATTGCTGGTGACGGCCAGGCGCATCGAGTTCGGCCTGCTGGGTGCCGTCAGCGGGTTGCTGGCGGCGCTGGGCACCGAGCTGGTGACCTGGGTGTTGTACCGCTATGCGTTCGACCTGGCCTGGCACCCTCACCCGTGGCTATTGCTGCTGCCGGTGATAGGTGCTGTGTTGATCGGGGGGGCCGGCGTATTCGGCACACGCCGTGCGCTCAATGCCAGCCCGCTTACCGTGCTGCGCGAAGGTTGATTCGCCACAGGCCCGCCCCGTTCAAGGGCGGCGGGCCTGCAGCGTTCACTTTTCGTACTCGATAGCGGTAATCCACCAGCACACCTCGCCGGTTGGCGTCTGCACAATCGCCTCGTCGTCCACTTCCTTGCGCAGCAGTGCGCGGGCCATCGGCGAATCGATGGAGATGTAATCCATACGGTCGTAAATCTCGTCATAGCCGACGATGCGAAACCGTTTGGTTTCTCCCTGCTCGTTTTCAATGTCGACCCACGCGCCAAAGAACACCTTGCCTTCCTGCTCAGGGGAGTACTCCACCACACGCATGTCTTCCAGGCGTTTGCGCAGGTAACGCACCCGGCGGTCGATCTCGCGCAGCAGTTTCTTGTTGTACTGGTAATCGGCGTTCTCGCTGCGGTCTCCCAGCGAGGCCGCCCAGGTGACTTTACGCGTGGTGTCCGGGCGCTTTTCGCGCCACAGGTAATCCAGCTCTTTCTTCAGCGCCTCATGACCTTCTTTGGTAATCAGCTTGGTACTCAAACGCTTGCATCCCCGGCAATGTCCATGAACGCCGATGCTCCAGAGTCTCGGCCCTGGTGTCGACTGACTGAGGTGGATGATAAATGAACCGCGCAAAGTAGCCAGCGTCGCCAATCCTCAACCCGCCAGCCCCTGGTCCATCTCCTGCAGTGCTCTTTGCAGATTTTGACGCAAAATCGATAGGTGGGATTTAGTCAGGTTCAGCGCCTCAGCCTTCTGTTCCATGGCATGCGCCTGCACCTGCTGCTGCGTCTCGAGCAGCTCCAACTCCCGCCTCTTCTCATCCATTTGCTGCTGCTCCTGCTGCAACCGCGCCTGCCAGCGCTCGAGTTCCGCCTCCCGCTCGACGACAGCGAGCTTTTGCTGGGTCAAATCCTGGGCCACCCGAGCCAGGTTTGTCAGCGTACTGTCCACTTGCGCCAAGGTATGGCGCTCCATGGGAACGGAGGGAGCCGCCTGGGGCACCGCGTCGGGCGCCTCCAGCAGCTGCGGGCTGCAAAGCTCGGCCTGCGCCTCAACCGCCGACGGCGGGCCATCCGGCGCCGCAGGTCCCGCCTCAACCGGATCCTGCACAACCGGTTGCCGCGCACGATCCGGCGGGCTCGCGACCCGGGGCGGCGAGACCATCTGCGATGAAAAACGAATGGATGGAACAATCAGCGACGCGCTTTCAATCGCCGCCAGCGCAGGGGCCGATATCCCCAGGGTAATCACTTTCATCACCAGCGCTTTCTTGATGATCACCGAGTGATGATCTTCAGGCCTGGCAGGCGGCAACTTACAACCTTTGAGGTCGACAAAATGGTAGGGCACCTGGGGTTCGGTCCCCTCCTCCAGCTTATTGTTTGATGCAGCGGCCAGCATCAGGATCTGCTTGAACGCTTGCATCGCGATTTGCAGGTGCTCCCTGGACTCGATGCGATCCAGAAAATACCGTTCGGTCTTTTTGTGCAATGCCGCGATGTAGACCCTGGAGCTGCCGGGCTCGACTTCTTCGTCCAGGCTGTAAACAAGAAAATTGGAAGCGATCTGAGTCACCGCAAACCCACAGAGCAAGGCACCGTTGACCGGAGCATCCTGGCCGTTACGTTCAAGAACAAGAGTACGTAGAAGCATCATAGTAATCAGGCCTGATTTCAAAGGACGAAGGTTTATATAAACATCTGACACATGGATATCTAGATACACATCAATTGTTTCAGCGAAGCCCCAAGAAGGAACGTAGGACTTGTCTTATTAGTCCTGAGCACCGTTCCCAAAACCAGATAATCACCGTAACCTTTTTTCGCCTTGCCCCCTCACTCTCCGCCACACTTATTCGACAATAAAAATGATTGAAATAAGCAAGCTCAATAAAACCCTAGGCAACAGAAAGATAATTAATGACTTGTCATTCAGTTCCATTCAAAAGGAATGCCTGGGTTTATTCGGAGATGACGACAGCGCCAAGACCACGCTATTGAAATTGATAGCAGGGGCAATCCCCCCGTGCAGCGGACATATTAAAATCGACACGCTGGATACACGTACCCATTCCATCAAGGCTAGAAAGCTAATCGGCTATCAAGTCGAACAAGGGCTGAGCCACCCCACCATAACCGTTAATAAAGTGCTTCATTACATGGCCGCCATTCGCGGCTTCAGCGGCAATGAAAAACGCTGGCGGGTAGCCGAAGCTGTTGCGCGCCTGGAATTGCTGGCGGTGCTGAATACGCCGCTCGACGCATTGCCCATAGACCTGAAACGCAAAGTCGCAATTGCGCAGGCCATCCTGCATACCCCCACCGTGTTGCTGCTTGATCAACCCACGCAAGGGCTGGCCCCTGACCAGATATACGCGTTCAAAGAGACCGTGCAGGCGTTGACGCAAGAGATGACGGTCATCATCGCGTCGCGCAATGCCGAGCACCTGAGTGAACTGTGCACGCGCGCGCTCATCATTAACGATGGGCAACTGGTGGCTGACGCCCCTTTGCTCGACCTGCAGCACAACTCCCGGCACTACCAGGCGGTGACGCTCAGCGCCGACACGCCACTGGATTTATTGTCCCTGGCCGTATTGCCAGGTGTCGCCGGCATCGAAGAACACCGTCATGCTCCCGGTACAGTGACCGTACTGGCCATGCCTGGGCACTCGATCTACCCGCATATCAATACGCTGATCGCCAACCGTCACTGGAAAATAAACACATGGCGCCTGGAACCCGGCCGCCTGAGCGATCCACGGCAAAACCTGCGCCAGTTGGGGTCCCTGTGAAGTTGATCCCGGTGATTTTCAAACGACAGTTGGGCTGCTACCTCTCGACACCCGCCACCTACTTGAGTGTCGCCCTGTTTCTAGCACTGTCCATGGCCGGAGGCGTCCACATCAACCAGTGGCCCGGACAGGAGATTGTCGATCTGGGGGCATTCGTTCAGTTACATCCGTGGTTGCACTTATTGCTGATACCCGCCCTGGCCACGCAACTATGGTCGGACGAGTCCAACGCCGGCTTTATCGAACTTCTACCCACACTTCCCATCACCACGGCCGAACTTTCCATCGGCAAATTCCTCGCAGCCTGGTGCGTGGCAGGCATGGCCTTGAGCCTTATGTTCCCGGTGGTTATCGCCATCAACTACCTCGGCAACGCAGACAACGGTGTTATCGCCTCGCAACTGACCGCAAGCTGGCTGCTGGCAGGCAGTTATCTTTCGATCGGCGGTTTTATTTGCACGTTAACACGTCACCGCATAGTTATTTTCGTACTCACACTGGGCTTATTACTGATTGCCAGTGGGCTTTCTTATGTCGTAGATGCGTTGGAACATCAATTGCCTATTCAAGTGCTGGAAAGTTTGAGTGCGCTTAGCCCATTTTCAAGATTCGCGCTGATCGACAATGGTCAGTATCTGCTCCATGACAGCCTGTATTTCATCAGCGTGATTTTCGCCTTCCTGACTGCTACCACAGTCACTCTCAATTCGAAGTACCGCTGAGAAGGAAGCTCAACATGGGATCCCTGCTGCGCACCGGCATGACACTGATTGTCATCGCACTGACGTTCCTGGCGTTCAACCTGGTCTGGCTTGAAAAACTTCCCAATCCCCAGTGGGACTTTTCCCAACAGGGCATTCATTCCCCACCGGCCTCGATAAAACGCTGGTTGAGTACGTTGGAACATCCAGTGGACCTGTACTACTTCAACGCGCACAACGCCCCAAATCGAACTCAGACGCTGAACCGACACGGCAAGCGCATTGAACAGCGGCTCAAAGACTATGAGAAACGGGCCAAGGGTATGATCAATCTGCACGTGATTGATCCACGGCCTTTTTCGGAAGATGCCTATAAGGCAAGTCTGTACGGCCTGAGCGAAGATATGGGTTTCCTCGGCCTTATCGGTACGCGCGCGGGAGTGGGCGTACAGCGTATCGAATCATTGCGCCTCGACCACGAACCGTTGCTTGACTACGAAATCAGCCACCTGATCTATAAGTTGCAGCATCCAGAACGCCCCAGCGTGGGGCTGCTGTCCGGGATACCGCTGGGCGAACCCGCGGGTCGATTGCTGGGTGAGCTGCGGCGTCATCTCGCGTTTATCGACCTGCAACCGACCGGCCAACGCGTGCCCGAACAGCTCAAGGCACTGATGGTCGTGCAGCCAAGCCTGCTGCCGGAAAGCGCCTTGTATGAGATCGAACAGTTTGTGTTGAAAGGCGGGAAATTGCTGATGTTCATCGACCCGTTGAGCGAACAGCGTACGCAAGCAGCACCCGATAATCCCAGGGTCGGTGAATTGCTGGCTGCCTGGGGCCTGCACATGCCCGAAAGAAAGGTGCTGATCGACAGTCTTTACGGGTCCACGCCGGCACCTGGGCTCATGAAGCCCGGCATACCTGCGCTGGCGCGACTCAACTTGCCACGCCAGGCCATGAACAAAAACGACGTCAGCACCTGGCGATTGAACACCGTTGCGGTTTCCAGCAGCGGCGTCCTCTCGCCGCTCAACGGCAGCGCTGCAACCTTCACGCCGTTATTGCAAGGCTCCTGGCAGGCCGTGTTGCGGGAGGTTGCGCTCTTGGAGCCCATCACCCCGATGGCTTCATCAACGGACAGAGTGGCCTCCCCTGTGATCGCCGCCCGCATCGAAGGGCCGGCGTATTCGATTTTTCCCGATGGCCTCAAGGGCCAGCCGCCGGGTGTGCAGAAAGTCGCGCAGATACAGGTCGTGGTAGTCGCCGACACTGATCTGCTGATGGACCAGGACGCCGGCGAGGCGCCAACTGACAACGCACTGTTTATCTTGAACACGTTGGATAACCTGTCCGCCCTGGAGCCGCTTGCAAGCCTGCGTCCACGTGCGCCCCCACCCCCATCGGCGAACCTGCTCGGCAAGATGCGCGAAGACGCCGAACACGCCTATCGCGCCAAAGCGATTGAACGGGAGCGCCGCCTGCAGGAAACGGAACAGCAATGGCGGCGACTGAACCCGGCGACGCTCACGCTTGGCTCCCAGGCCGTGGACACCAGCACCCAACTGCAAGCCCTCAACAAGGAACGGCTGCGCCTGCCGATAGAGCTGCACGCCTTGAGAGCCGACGCCTATGCGCAGGTGCGCCACCTGGAGCGAACGATCAAGCTGGTAGTGATACTCGCTGTGCCCTTGATGCTGTGCCTGGTGGCCTGGCTGCTCCACGGCGTGCAGCGTCGCCGTCGCGTGGCGTTTGACAACCAGGTCCGCTGAGGGCTCAGCGCCGTGCGATCAGGCCCTGCCGGGCAATGCGAGTCAGTTGGCGGATCACTTCTTCGGCGTCGTCGGCGTTGGGCGCCTGGATGACTGCAAGGTCGAAGCTGTCACTGGCAAACCGAGCCAGCGAGTCGCCATCTTCGACAAACTGGATCAGGAACGCAGACGGGCGCCCGCTGCGACGCGGCCAGCCATCCAGATAACGCAGGAGCGTCGGCTGGTGCTTGCCGCCAAGGAGAATTTTCGGATTACGTTGAGTGAGGTCCGCGGTGATCGGGGCCAGGCGTATAAGGGGGCGTAGTGCATTCATCGTGTCGTGTCTCTGCCTCAAAAGTCTGCGGGCAGGTGAGAGGCAACACCGAACCAGCGCTTTAGCGGTATTTCGAAGGTACCTCACGAGGGAGAACACACTTCTGTCGGGCTGCATTGAGTCCCGGTGGCGCCCCGCAATTAGCTGTTTAAATCGGCGCATGAACGGCATCCTAGAGAAGCCGGAGGGGCAGTGTCAAGAATCCCGAGCAACGAAAAGGCCCACGCGAGCGTGGGCCTTTTCAGAGACTTGCAGGTAGGTCAGTGGGCGATGGCGCGGTCAGCGGAGAGCCTGCCGGCACCTTCCAGCAATACCGCCAGCGTGCCGCCCAGCAAGGCCAGTGCAAACTCATAACCGTTGTTGGCCATAAACAGGCCGTTATGAATATGCACCGAGAAGATCGCCACCAGCGTCAGGATGGTCAAGCCCAGCGCCGCCGGGCGCACCAGCAGGCCGATGATCAAGGCCAGGCCGGCGAAGAACTCGGTGCCACCCGAGAGCAATGCCATCAGGGTGCCCGGTGCCAGGCCGATGCTTTCCATCCACTGGGCGGTGCCTGCCAGGCCGTAGCCGCCAAACCAGCCAAAGAGTTTTTGCGAACCATGGGCGGCGAAAATGATGCCGACAACAATACGCAGGACAGTCAGGCCATAACCGGCGCGGGTGGACAACAGGCTTTTAATCAGTGGGCTCATGGTACGCATCCTTCGGGAAGTAGGGTTGGTTGGCCGCCATATTAATCAGTTTAGGCAATGATAAAAGCCGAAAAAGTGCGCCATTGATATCGATAAAATCGATTATTTGCGTGAGGCGACTTTCGTTGCGGTCGGCTCCAGGGACTCCCGCTCCCGATCAAACGCCAGGTAGTACTTATTGACGCTGTTGACATAGCTGACAGCCCCCATGCCGACCTGCTCCATGGCGATGCGCTCGACCTGGAAGAACCACTGGTTGGGGTTGAGCCCACGGCGCCTGGCCTCGGTGCGCATCCCTTGAACGCGCTCCGGCCCCATGTTGTAGGCCGCCAGCACAAATGCCATGCGCTCGCGCTCGTTAAGCTTGGGGCTGGCAAAGAATTTTCGGCGGATCATCGCCAGGTAACGCGCGCCGGCCTGCACGTTACCATCAAGGTTCTCGATATTATTGACGCCCACCCGCTGCGCCGCCGAAGGCGTGATTTGCATCAGCCCGGTAGGGCCGCCGCTGTTGCGCGCGCTGGGGTCCAGAGCGGACTCCTTGAACGCCAACGCCGCCAGGTTCAGCCAGTCCATGCCCTGCTCACCTGCATGCTTTTGCAGGATCGGGCGCAGTTTTTCCAGGCGCTGTCGGTCGACGCGGGCCAAAGGGTTGCGCACCTGGTAGAGACGCCGGTAAATGCGCTGAAACGCCACGTCCTGGTCAGCCGGCGTGCGATAGGTTTTAAGGAATCGATCGATACTGGCCCGCAGCATTGACGCGTCCTGGCGCACAAACCAGTACTCGTCGCCGGATTCACTGATGGCCACCTGCTTGTCGAAACGCAACTTGGGCAGGATCTTCGACCAACGCTCGGCAATCGGTTTTTCGACAATGGTCAGGTGGAAGATCCCAGCCTGCACCATCTCCAGCACGTCTTCCACGGCGAGGGTCGGGTCAACCCACTCCACTTTGATAGGGGGCTGCTTATGCAGCGCCAGTTTCTGGTTGACCTGGCTGATGGCATCCGCCGCTGCGCTGCCGGTGGTCAATGCCAACGTCCGACCGGACAATTGCTCCAGCTTGGTAAAGCGCCGCTCACCCTTGACCCCCACCAGCCACAGCGGCACATCGCTGGCGATCGGGTCGCTGGGGCTGATCTTATGCGCCGCCTTTATATCCAGCAGCTCACCGGGCGCGACCAGGTCGCCTTCACCACGGGCCAGCGCGCCGAGCAACTGGTCCTTGGCCTTGGGAATGATTTTGAGGTTGATTGCCTGACCATCGCGGGCATGGCCATTGAGGTATTGCTCGAACGCGCGCAGGCGGTGATATTCCACGCCGATCGCCTGGCCCTGTACTTCGCCGGAGCTGTTGCGACTCTGGTTGACCAGCACGCGCAAAGTACGGCTTGAGCGGATCTCGGCCAGATCGCGGACTTTGCCGGGTTTAGTCACCTCCAACGGGCCGTCCAGACGCGCGACCGCCGCCATGGGCAGCAGCAGCGCGAGGCATAACATCAACAATGCTGAGGGTCGGATCATCCGCTCTCCGGAAAGAATACTGCCCAGCGCACTCGGGAAAACGAGGGGCTGGGGGTCAGAAACAGAGCGCTTTCAGCGCAGGCTTCGCGTGCAACGCGAGCACGGATAAGGCACTTAGCCATCAACCATGTCGGTCGCAACGTTCAAAGACAGCTTTAAACCGTTGTAGTTCTTGGTTTTTCTTATAAATCTACAGCTCTGATATGCTTTCCGGCCGCAGGCGGAGATAGCACCATGCAACTCATTGATATCGGCGTCAACCTGACCAACGCCAGTTTCGACGATAAACACCAGGCGGTTCTCGACCGTGCCTATGCCGCCGGCGTGCAGCAATTGATCCTCACCGGCACCAGCGTCGACGGCAGCGAGCAAGCCCTGGAACTGTGCGTAAAACTCGATCCAGATGGCCAACGCCTGTTCAGCACGGCCGGCATACACCCTCACTCTGCCAGCGATTGGAATGGCGACAGCGCTCAGCGTCTACGCGGTCTGCTCAGCGAGCCGCGAGTGCGTGCGGTGGGTGAGTGCGGCTTGGATTTCAATCGGGATTTCTCCCCACGCCCGCAACAGGAAAAGGTCCTGGAGGCGCACCTGGCCCTGGCCGTCGAACTGAAATTGCCAGTGTTCCTGCACGAGCGTGACGCCAACCAGCGCCTGCTGGAGATCCTCAAGGACTACCGCGACCACCTTACCGCCGCCGTGGTGCATTGCTTCACCGGCGAACGGCAGGCGCTGTTCAGCTATCTCGATCTGGATTTGCACATTGGTATCACCGGCTGGATCTGCGATGAACGCCGTGGGACCCATTTGCATCCGCTTGTCAGAGAAATCCCCCGAGGCCGTCTGATGCTGGAGAGCGACGCGCCTTACCTGTTGCCACGCACGCTGCGACCCAAACCGAAAAACGGCCGCAACGAGCCCGCGTATCTAGGGGAAGTGCTGCGCGAAGTCGCCCTGCACCGCCAGGAAAGCGTGGAAGACCTGGCCCAACACAGCACCGCCAGCGCCCGTAGGTTTTTCGGGTTGCCTACGCTGGATTGATGCGGCGCATTGACCCATGTCAAAACCGGTTTCCTGAATAGCGGCACAATACTGGCACCTTGCCAATGCTGCTTTCGCTATCAGAGAAAACCTTCCATGGGTGCCTGGCTTAGCAATATCTCGTTGAAATACAAATTCTGGGCCGTCAACGCGGTCGCTTTTGTCACCACCCTGCTGCTGGTGCTATATGCCGTGCACCTCGAACAGCAGGCCCGTAGCGCGCAATCCTACGCGTCCGCGCAAGCCCAGGCGCAATTGCTCAGCGCCTGGCCGGCCGATAAGGCGGTGCCGAAAGGTGAACTATGGCTGACGTTCCCGCGCGGCAAAGCCCCACAGCTGGCTGATCAGGATCTGTCAGCCCTGAACGACGCCAGCGGCTGGGTCGAGCTCAACCACCTGCCGTTGTTCGGTGAAAATGTTCTGATCGGCGCGCAAGTCGTGGCCCGCGCGGACGGCCAACAACTCGCCGCGCTCGCCTATGCGCCCAGCCTGAGCCAGGTGTTCAGCGAACGCTTCACCCATTACGCCGTGGCGGTATTGATCCTGATGCTGGCGATGCTCTGCGCCTCCCAGTTGTTGATCCGCTTCCTGCTCAGCCAGCTCAACACCCTCAAGGACGTCATGCTGCATGTGGAGAAAACCGGCGATCTCTCGGCCCGCGTGCCATTGGTGGGCAAGGATGAAGTCGGCCAGATGGCCAGCGCATTCAACGCCATGCAGGCCGGCTACCAACGCGTGGTCAACACCGTGGCGCGCACCGCCCGGCAGCTCGACGAGGGTGCCGCGCGCCTGGCCAGCAGCATGAACGACGTGCAGCACGGCATGCTCGGCCAGCAAAGCGAAACCGACCAGGCCGCCACTGCAATCAATGAAATGACCGCCACCGTGCACCATATCGCCCAGCATGCCGGCGCTACCCGCGACCTGTCTAAAACCGCCGACACCCTGGCGGGCAGCGGCCGCGAGGTAGTGACCCGTGTGCAACGCTCGATCGCCGGGCTGTCCACCGGTGTGCAGCAAACCGCCGAAATGATCCAGAAACTCGCCGAAGACAGCCAAAAAATCAACGGCGTGGTCAGCGTGATTCACAGCATTGCCGAACAGACCAACCTGCTGGCCCTCAACGCCGCCATCGAAGCCGCACGCGCCGGCGAAATGGGCCGCGGTTTCGCCGTGGTCGCCGACGAAGTGCGCAATCTGGCCAAACGCGTGCAAAGCTCTACCGACGAAATCACCCGCATGGTCTCGGCCCTGCAAGCCGGCACCCGCGACGCGGTGGACTTTATGCAGGAAAGCTCATTCAAGGCCGACGACTGCGTGCAACAGGCCCAGGACGCCGGTGCCGCCCTCGCCGACATCACCGACGCCGTGGCGCAGATGCGCGAGAGCAACACCCAGATCGCCGTCGCGGCCGAACAGCAAAGTCATGTCGCCGAAGAGATGAACCGCGCCGTGGTGAGCATCCGCGATGTGACCGAAAACACCGTGCAACAGACCGTGGACTCCGCCACCACCAGCAATGACCTGGCCACCCTCGCTGGGGAGTTGAGCAAGGCGATTGGGCAACTGAAGCTGTAGGAGTATTCAAGCTGTAATCCTCTACCTACAACAACACCACAATTTGCCCGCATTTTTGGCGAAATATCCTCGCTCTTCCGGCGAATAACGCCGACTTCCTTGCTCTGACAATCCCTCCAAAGTCTCTCGCCTGATCACACAGTGCGAGGGATTGCAGATGGTTCTTCCGATAAAGGCCCCGGTCGACGGGGCCGCCTCATGATGGGCGCGACCAGCGAAGCCATTGGCTTTCTGGTACTCGCCGCCCTGGATGCAAAGACCCGCGACGTCGAGTCCGTGCTCAGGGATTTTCGCGGATGCCTCAATAGTTACGACGCCTGGGCCGAGAGTGTCCTCAGCTTTTCGGCGCTGAATATCGAGCAGGTGTTCAAGGCCGGAGATGAAGCGGAGCGGGTCGCGCCGATCAACCGCTCGCTGTTCCCCAGCAGCACCGTTGCAGCATGCCGGGCCGACGGCACCTTGACCTTGGTGCATCGGTTCCAGAGTTCACGGTTCGTACCCATCGGCAATACACCGGTGATCCTCCAGCGCGTCGGTGCAGACGGCACGCTGCTGGGCGAGCCGATTCATAAAACCATCGGGTCCAACGGCATTCTTGAAGTCAAGGAATGCGAGCGTAACCAGCGCTACCGCATCCACTTCTACCCGAATGTATCCGCCGCGCATTTCAAGGCGCTGTACGCCTCTTATCAGGCGGTCATCACGCCGCTGGAGGCGTGGCTGCGCAGCGAATGGTCCGCCACCTTCGAACCGCTGTGGCAGGGCTACTCCGAGGCGAACTTCCTTAAGCGCTACCTCTCGCTCCACGCCGCCTACGCGCGCGGATTCGGCGAAGCGCTGTACTCGCTGTGGGACAACCTCAAGCAACTGTTCCAGTGGCTGTCGGACCCGGTGGCCCATGCCGAGCAATGGCTGCGGTATCTGTCCCAGGCCGAGTTTGACCAGTTGCTGGCGCTCGGTGCCGACGCTATTGCGACGGGCTTGCTGATGCTCAGCGATGAGCCGTTGTTGTTCATTTACCTGGCGGCGATGGTCAGTTGGATGCGCCTGCTGCCACCGCCGTATATGAACGAGCTGCTCGGTGAAATCACCGGCGAGGTGCTGATCAACCTGTTGCTGATCTGGACCACGGCGGGTATGGGCGTGGTGGTTCGCCTGGGCGCGCAGGTGCTGGGTGGGATCAAGTCGCGACGCGCGCGCGAGTGGTTGGAACATTTGGCCGAGCAGTTTGGCAAGGTGCGCGTCGAGGAGCACGCCGAGGTGGCCAGGCCGGTGTTGCTCGGCAGTCAGGCCACAGCGATCAACACGCCACTGGTGGGGCCGCTGAAGGTTGGGGACCAATGGGTTTCCAACCCGGTGATAGCGGCGCGCGACAAGACGCAGAGGACGGTGTTGGTGCGGCAGGAGCCCGTGGACGATGTGCCTGTTTCGGGGAAAAACCCGAACGGGGATGCGGCAGTTTCTTCGGATAAGACCGTCACCAACGGCTGCCCGGTGTCGATGGTTACCGGGGAGGAACTGCTGACCCTGACCGACGGCACGTTGGATGGGATTTTGCCGTTTGAATGGACACGGCTGTATCGCACCAGTGCGGTGGAAGTGGATGTTGGGTTGGGGTTTGGGTGGAGTCATTCGCTGGCGCAGCGGCTGGTGGTCGACGGCGACTCAGTGGTGTGGACGGATCATGAGAACCGGTCGATCACTCTGCCCTTGCCCACGGTTGCTCGACCTGCAATCACCAATAGCTTGGCCGAAGCGGCGATCTATCTGGGGGCTTCGCCGGATGAATTGGTGCTGGCGCAGGCGTCACGGTTTTATCACTTTCGCGATGGCGCATTGGTCTCGATCAGCGATGCGTATGACAACCGCCTGCGGATTGCCCGGGATTTTTCCGGGCGTATCGAGCGAGTGGATAACGGGGTTGGTCGCTCGTTGTTTCTGCGCTACTCGTCCGGTCGCATTGTCGCTGTGGACTACCAGATTCAGCGCGCCAAGGAGCATGAGCCTTACGAATGGCTCACCGAGCAGAACGTTGTTTCCTACGCCTATGACGACCTGGGCCGACTGGTCTCGGCGACCAATGCGGTAGGCGAAAGCGAGGTGTACCGCTACGACGAGCAGCACGTCATTCTTGAGCGTGGACTGGCCGGTGGGGCGAGTTTCTTCTGGGCGTGGGAACGGGCCGGCAAGGCGGCGAGATGCATCCGGCATTGGGCCAGCTTCTCGCAGATGGACACGCGCTATGCCTGGGGTGATGACGGCCGCGTCACGGTGCATAACGCCGATGGCAGCCAGGAAGTGTATGTCCACGATGAACGCGCACGCCTGGTGCAACGTATCGATCCCGATGGCGCGCAGCACTTCAAATCCTACGACGAAAAAGGCCGGCTGACAGTCGAGCAGGACCCGCTGGGGGCGGTGACGGCGTATCAGTACGACGAAGCCGGACGCTTGGTGGCGTTGTTTCCTGGGGATGATGAGCCAACAACCTACGAGCATGACAACGGTTTCGTACGCGTGGTGCGCCGGGGTGGGGCGGTTTGGAAGTACGAGCGCAATGACCAGGGCGATGTCGTTCGTAAGATCGATCCCGATGGGCATGTCACGGATTACAGCTACAACAAATACGGACAACTGACCGGGGTTTGGTACCCGGATCACAGCTGCCATCGGCTGGTGTGGAATGAACGCGGTCAGCTCATTGAGGAGCAACTACCCAATGGCGGGATCAAGCGCTATCGCTATGACGACCTGGGCCGCGAGGTGGCGCGCGAGGATGAGTTCGGCGCGCTGACCCAGTATCAGTTGGACGGTGTGGGCCGGCTGATTCGTCTGACACTGCCAGGGGGTGCCTGTAGGGAATACAGCTACAACCCCTACGGAAAAATCACCGCCGAACGCGACGAACTCGGCCACGTCACCCGCTACGACTACGCCGACGGCCTGCACCTGATCAGCCGCCGCCTCAACGCCGATGGCACTCAGGTCAACTACCGCTACGACAACGTGCGGTTGTTGCTGACCGAAATCGAAAACGAAGTCGGCGAAACCTACCAACTCGACTACCACCCCAACGGCCTGATCCGGCAGGAAACCGGGTTCGACGGCCAACGCACCGCGTACACCTACGACCTCAACGGCCACCTGCAGGAAAAGACCGAACACGGCGACGACGGCAGTCAGCGCATTACCCGTTATGCGCGCGACCACGCCGGTCGCCTCGTACGAAAAACCCTGCCCGATGGCAGCGTCGTTGAATATGCCTACGACCGCCAGGGCAATCTCCTCAGCGTCGACGACGGCCACTGGGCGTTGGCCTACGAATACGACCGCCAAAACCGCCTCACCGCCGAACACCAGGGCTGGGGCACCCTGCGCTACGGCTACGACGCCTGCGGCCAGCTCAAACATTTGCGCCTGCCGGACAACAACCGCGTGGTGTTCAACCACGACAAGGGCGGGCATCTCGCCACCGTCGAACTCAACGGCAAACCGCTGACCTCACACCTGTTCAAATCCGGTCGGGAGCATCAGCGCCAACAAGGCCAACTGCTCAGCCACTACCACTACGACGACCAGCAGCGCCTGCACGCCCACGCCGTCACCCATCAGACCCATCCGCTCTACCAGCGCCAATACGACTACGACCAAGCCGGCAACCTCACCCGCCTGCTCGACACCCGCAAAGGCGAACACCACTACCGCTACGACCCGCTCCAACGCCTGACCCGCGCCGACCATTCCCACGACGTACAGGAACGTTTCGCCCACAACCCGGCCGGCAACCTGCTGATGCAAAACCGCCCCGGCCCCGACATCGTCGCCGGCAACCGCCTGATGATCCAGGGCGACCGCCACTACACCTACGACGCCTTCGGCAACCTGATCCAGGAACGGCGTGGCAAGGGCCGGCAACTCGTCACGGAATACCGCTACGACTGCCAGCACCGGCTGATCGAAATCGCCCAGCCTAACGGCCAAACCGCCAGCTACCGATACGACCCGTTTGGGCGACGCATCAGTAAGACCGTCGATGGCATAACGACAGAGTTTTTCTGGCAAGGCGACAAGCTGATCGCCGAACACCAGGCCGACCGCCACCGCAGTTACCTCTACGAACCCGACAGCTTTCGGCCGTTGGCACTTTTAGAAGGCTTCGGCCCCAAAGAGACAAAACCCTACCACTACCAACTCGACCACCTCGGCACACCCCAGGAACTCACCACCCCCGAGGGCGATATCGTCTGGTCCGCCCACTACCGCGCCTACGGCGAAATCGCCCGCCTCGACGTAGGCAAACTCGACAACCCGCTGCGCTTCCAGGGCCAATACTTCGACAAAGAAAGCGGTCTGCATTACAACCGCCATCGCTACTACAATCCGGATATTGGTCGCTACCTGACGCCGGACCCGGTGAAGTTAGCGGGTGGGATCAATGGGTATCGGTATGTGCCTAATCCGACGGGATGGGTGGATCCGCTGGGGTTGAGTAGGTGTCCGGGTAAATGCCACCCTGCTAAAAGTGCTGACGACCCTGAAAACAGTGCAAAGACAAACGAAGAGCAACCAAAGTTACCCGCACCAGAAAATATTCAGTGGACCGCTCATGGCTACAAACACAGCCCGTCAAAGAGAACACCCTGGAAAGATATTGTAGCCGCAACAAAATCTGGACCAGCTAAGTACAAACCAGGCATTGACATCGAAAAAACAGAAAAAGACGCCTATAGAAACGGCAGCATTACTACTAACGGCAAACCTTGGAAAGTGATGGAGTATCCTGATAGTATCGGAGCAAGCGAGGGAAGCCCGAGTCGCTGGATTCGCATAGAGCTAAGTGCAAACACAATTCACGGCCATCCTATTTCAGAACGTGAGTTCAGGAGATTAACTAAGTGATCTCATTAGATTTCTTACACGGCAAAATTACTTATGATGAGTTTTCATCCCTGCAAAACTTTTCCATAGAGCATCAACTCCAAAACTTAAAAGAAGATATGCTTCAGGTTGAATATCCTAGCGGGTTCCTGCTTGACGTAGGCTGGTATCCGTCTTTCGATACAGAAGGGTGCTTTCAAGTAAAAATTATTAAGGATTTTGACTGGGACTTTCCCATCCTGAGCCTGACTTCAAAATCAATTGACAGCACATGCTCACTACTTGATCTCGCGCAAAATAAAATCAATGAAGAATTAAGAAAACAAAATAACCGCTAACTATCTAACACTATGATTCGCACAAACCCGACGAAAATTCTCACAAGCACAAAACAAGAAAAATCCAGACCAAGCAAGACTAACTAACTGATACCCCAAATCTATAAAAATTCAAAAAAACGCCACATAAAAAATGTACTTAGTCTGCGCCCCCTGAAAGCTATGCTGCTTCCGCTTAAGAAACCCCCCCCCCAAAAAAAAAAAAAAAAAAAAAAAAAAAAAAAAAAAATACCTATTAAATAAATAATCTGTGATTGTAAGTACATACTCACTATCACCCCCATAGCCAACCCCAATTCGCCGCCCCGCCCTGCCCCGCCTAAACTCTATTCAAGTTGTTTCAACGGACAGAGGATTCATCACCATGGGCAAACGTCATCCTAATCTCCCCGCCTGGCAATGGCGCCACTACCCGCAGAACCATCAGCACCCGACCAATCTGGCGCTGCATCTGATCGCGGTGCCGCTGTTTATCATCGGGTTTCTGTTGATCGTGTCCGGGGTGTTCAGCCTGAGCGTGGCCAGTTTTGCCGTAGGAGTGGTCGGTATCCTGGCGGGGTTGGCGTTGCAGCGTCATGGGCATAGCCTGGAAGCTCAGGCCAGTGAGCCGTTCAGTGATCGCAAAGATGCGGTGCAACGGTTGGTGGTCGAGCAGTTCGTGACCTTTCCGCGCTTTGTGGTAAGCGGCGGCTGGTGGCGTGCCTGGCGGCAGCGCCAGCGGCATTGAGGATCAGGCGAACACCGCCACGGTCTGGCGGCTGATGGCGATCAGTTCGCCGGTCGGGCCCCACAGTGCGGCAGCGGCATGGCCGTAGCCGTCGCGGGCGTGTTCGATCTTGACGTAGTACTGGCACCAATCAAGGGTCGTGAGCTTCGCCAGCGGCTGGATGAGCTCAATGGTCCAGGTCAGGGTGCTGCCGGGCGCCGGCTTCTTGAGGTGCGGTAGCAACGCCGGGGGCCAGGCGTCGACCAATGCCAGGATATGCGCTTCGGTCAGCGGCTCCTCTTTCACATCGCCGCGCAGTCGGACCCATCCGCCCATCTCGCGGGATTTGTTGCCGGTAAACGGCAGGCCGCCAACGCTCCAGCGCATCGCCAGGTGGCGCATGAATTCAGGGGTCACGCCTTTGATGTAGGGCAACTCCTGGCAATCGTCCCAGTGTTTGAACGTCGGCGGTGGCTCGCTGGCTACGTCGATTTCCGACTCGCGGGCGCCGCCGAAACTGGCTTGCACCAGCGTGGCCACTTCACCGTTCTGCACCACGCGCCCCAGCAACTGGCTGACGGCCTTGCCTTCACGCAGTACTTCGACTTGATAACTGGCGGCGACCTCAGGCGCCACCGGGCCAACAAACGTCACCGCCAATGAGCGCAAGGGCCTATCGGTGGGAACTTGGGCGCGCAGGGCTTCGTATTGCAAAGCGGCTACCAGGCCGCCGAAAGTCGCTCGGCCTTGGCCCCAGTCGGCGGGAATCGTCACGTCCAGAGGGTGATGACGGGCAGCGTCGAGCAAATCACTGAAGTGCATGGTGACCTCAAAGCGAGAGACAGAAGGCAGATCTTAACGATCCTGCCTACGCGGTACAGCGCCTATTCCGGCCAAAAACCGGACCGGTCAAAAGCAACGCGCGCTGAGCTTGTCCAACACGCGATCCGACTGGCCCTCGGCTTTGTCCAGGGTGCGCTGCCACACCACTACACAGGGCTGCAGGTCTACCTGATGTTCGGCCTGGGCCAACCACTGCAAGCAATCATGCCAGTCGCCAAGCACAGCCTGGGCTTTCTTGAGACGCGAGATGGCATTGGCGGGGAGCTTGTCCAACCGCGGGTACGCCTCGGCGGCGTAGCGCACGCGTTTGATCAACAAGCGCAGGCGATGCCGATCGTGGCCAGGCTCTTTGAGCGCTGCACCGAGCTTATGCCATTGCTTGGCCAAGCGCTTTTCGATACGCGCACGCAAACCCTTGAGCAGCTTTTGGTGTCCGGACGCTCGTATGAAGCGCGGAAAAGCGTCCAGTATCTGTAACAACTGCGCAAGCTCAGGTGATTGAGCCACGTGACGATAGGCATCGGGCTGCGGCCGCAGGCGTCGATCCGCCGCCTCGTGATGACCATGCTGATGCAAATAAGTGGCGAGCACTTCTCGATCACGCAACGGCGTGGTCAATTGGCCGACCGCCCGCGCTGCGTCCTCCAACTGCTCCACGCCGGGTAAACCGCGCAACGGGCGCAGCAGGCTGCGCAGCCGGCGCACGGTAGTGCGCAGGTCATGCAGGGCCTCATCGTCGGTGACTGCAGCGAGCCGAGCCTGGCAGCTCAGTAACCCTACTTCCAGGCCAATGACCTGAGCGACTAACTGATCAACCAACGCTGACATCACTGACTCCCCTGAAAAGGTATGTTTCCTGACGGCTCAAGATGCGCGGTGCGGATCAACGGCCGGCGCGTGATTCTCGAATATAGAAGCGTGCTTTTTCGGCCTTGTTGGCACAACCTTCAAACGCTTCGAATTGCTGCTGGGTTTTCGCGCCGGTCAACAGCGACAAGGCTTTGGAATAGCTCACGGTGCCGGCGAAACCTTCGGCCTTGGCCAGGTCCAGTTCTTTCCAGGCGGCATCCAATTGCGACCCGCAGCTGTCGCGGTAGGCGGTTTTCCCGGCACAACCGGCCAGGGCCAGCACGATCACAGGTACACACATCCAGGCTTTCATTGATGACACCTCAAAAGGAAGAAACAGTCGTAGGGAGTAGACGTTGCCCACGGGGAAAAGTGCCTTGTCCACCAAGGGGAAATCACGCCCGCCGATTGCCAGAGCATACCCGAGCGGCGTGACTATTCTGGAAAAATTGTGCAGGTCGGCGCCGAGCATTGAAGCGGCCCCCTCAATAGGTGCATTGTGGGCGTCTGCGTTGGAAAGGACATGGACCATGAAGAAACGTGTTGCCCTGGTGCTCGGCTCCGGCGGGGCCCGTGGCTACGCCCATATCGGCGTCATCGAGGAGATCGAGCGGCGCGGCTATGACATCGCGTGTATCGCCGGATGTTCCATGGGGGCCGTGGTGGGTGGCATCTACGCCGCCGGCAAGCTGGACGAATATCGCCGCTGGATCGAAAGCCTGGATTACCTGGATGTGCTGCGCCTGGTGGATGTGAGTTTTCGCCTGGGGGCGATCCGCGGCGAGAAGGTCTTCGGACAGATTCGCAAGATCGTCGGCGAACTGAATATCGAAGAGCTGCGCATCCCCTACACCGCCGTCGCCACCGATCTCACCAACCAGCAGGAAATCTGGTTCCAGGAAGGTTGCCTGCATCAGGCCATGCGCGCCTCGGCGGCGATTCCCAGCCTGTTCACACCGGTGATGCAAGGCAACCGCATGCTGGTGGACGGTGGCCTGCTCAACCCGTTACCGATCGTACCCGTCGTCTCGAGCCACTGCGACTTGATCATCGCCGTCAACCTCAACGCGACCAACCAGAAGCACTATCAGCTGCCGGTCATTCCTCGCCCGCCGGCGTTCAAGAGTCGTTTCAACAGCCTGGCCAAGTCACTGGGCTCGCACTTGCCCTTTCGCCGCAAACAGGCCGAGCAGTTAATGAAGCTTGAACAGGAAGCGCTGCAGGCCCAGGCAGCGGATATCAATCCGTGGCTGGAGTCGGCCGAACCCGAATCGCAGCAACCGGCCGCCGCGCCGGAAAAACCCGGTGCGCCGAAGTCGGCGACCGGATCTTTCATCATCGATAATGTCGGCCCGGCGTCGCTGCTGGACCTGATCAACCAGAGCTTCGAGGTGATGCAAACGTCGCTGGCCCAGTACAAGATCGCCGGCTATCCGCCGGATGTGCTGATCAACGTGCCCAAGCGGGTGTGCCGTTTTTTTGAGTTCTACAAGGCACCGGAGTTGATCGCCCTTGGGCGGGAGATTGCCAGCGATACGCTGGATCGGTATGAGAGTGAACAGCCTTGAAGGCGCCGGAGTCAGGCTTGTCCTGGTGAGCAGGCTTGTTGTGGTGAGCAGGCTTGCCCTGCGCTGGGCTGCGAAGCGGCCCCACTTCAGACAATGTGGTTTACCCGACAAACCAAGGCGCCTGGATTTGGGGCATACCCTCTACTCAAACGCCGGAAACGTATTTACGCCCCCAGCAACCGATACCCCACCCCGGCCTCGGTCACAATAAACCTCGGCTGCGTCGGGTCATCCGCCAATTTCTGGCGCAGATGGCCCACCACGATGCGCAGGTAGTGGCTGTCTTCGGTATGGGTCGGGCCCCAGATGTCCTTGAGCAGTTGTTGCTGGGTAATCACCCGACCGGGGTGGCGCGCCAGTTGCGCCAGCACCGCGTATTCCTTGCGGGTCAGCGCCACTTCGGCGCCGTCCAGCAGCACGCGGCGATAGGCCAGATCGACGGTCAACGGGCCGAAGCACAACGCGGCTTCCTGCGCCTCACCCGCCGGGGCCTGGCGCAACAGTGCACGTATCCGCGCGAGAAATTCCTGGATGCCAAAGGGCTTGGTCACATAGTCATTGGCGCCGCCGTCGAGGGCTTCGACCTTCTGCCCTTCGCTGGCGCGTACCGACAGCACCAGCACCGGCACCGTCGACCATTCACGGAATTCGCGCAGCACTTGCTGACCATCCATATCCGGCAGCCCCAGATCCAGCACCAGCAAGTCCGGCTTGCTCAGCGCCGCCTGGGCCAGGCCTTCGTTGCCGGTACCGGCCTCGATCACTTTGTAGCCCTGGGAGGCCAGGCTGATGCGCAGGAACTTGCGGATCTGCGGTTCGTCATCAATGACCAAAATCGTCGCGGTCTGGCTCATGGTGTTCCATCAAAATCCGGGGAGAAAACAGGGTAGCTCACGGCTCACGCTCCAGGCCAGGCTGGGTGGGCAGCGGCAGGTACAGACTGATGCAGGTGCCGCGCCCGTCGATGCCGTCGCCAACGCGAATATGCCCACCGTGCGCGCCAACCATCCCCTGGCAGATCGCCAGGCCCAGGCCAGTGCCCTGCCCGCCGCGATCACCGCGCGCAGCGGTGTAGAACATATCGAAAATTTTCGTGCGCTCCTCCTCGGGAATCCCCGGCCCTTCGTCAGCCACGGCGAAAAACAGCTGGTTGTCCGAGACCCCGGCCTTCAATTGCAGGCGCCCGTGGGGCGGTGAAAAGCGCGCAGCGTTTTCCAGCACATTGACCAGCGCCTGTTCGATCAACGCCGCGTGCACATACAGCAGCGGCAACTCCGGCGGCACATCGGTGCTCACCTGCAACGGCGCCAGCACCGCGCGCAGACGGCCCAGGGCGCTGCCGACGATATCGCCCGGCGACACCCAATCACGCGCCAATTTGAGCGCGCCGTGGCCAAGGCGCGTCATATCCAGCAGGTTCTGGATATAGCGGTCGAGGCGCTCGGCCTCATCGCGGGTGCCCTCAAGCAGTTCGCGACGATCTTCCAGAGGGATGGCCTCGCCCAGCGCCAACAGGCTGTCGATGCTGCCGCGCATGGACGTCAACGGCGTGCGCAAATCGTGGGACACCGAGGCGAGCAAGGCGCTGCGCAGTTGTTCGGTTTCCCCGTGCAGTCGTGCGGACTCCAGCTCCTGCGCCAATTGGGCGCGGGCCAACGCCTGGGCCAGGGGTTGACTCAAGGCCGTGAGCAGGCGACGGCGCTGGCCGCTCAACTCAAGGCCGGGTTTAGCGCTGACGCCCAGCAAACCCAGCGGCCCCTCCTCCCCCGACAGCGGCCACCACCACCAACGCCCGAACGGCAAGGTGCCGGTGCCCATGCCCGCCGGCTGGTCGTGTTGCCAGGCCCAGTCGGCGGCGGCGCGTTCAGCTTCGGTGAACGTCAGCGGGCCGCCGGTCTCCACCGTCCAGCCGCCCTGACCGTCGCGATTGACGAGGCACAAGTCCAGATCGCTCCAGCCCTCCAAGTGATGCGCGGCCGCGCTGATTACCGCCTGGCGGTCGGTGGCGGCGGTGAGTTTGCGTGACAGGTCGAGCAGTTCGCTGGTCTCTTCCTGGGTATCGCGCAAGGCTTGCAGTTGCCGGCGCTGGCGCGCGGCGAGGTTGCCGGTGAGCGCCGCCATGAGCAGGAAGAACAACAGGGTCAGCACGTCTTCTTCACGCTGGATGGCAAATGAGAAGTTCGGCGGAATAAACAGAAAGTCATAGGTCAGGAACGACAACGCCGCGCACACCAGGGACGGTCCCAGGCTGCTGCGTACCGCCACCAGCAACACCGCCGCGAGGAACACCAGCGAAATATTCGGCAGCGGCAACACACTGGACACCGCCCACGCCACGCCAGCGGCCACCAGGGTGGCTACCACCGCCAGGGCGTAATCGAACCACACCAGGCCGCGCACTTCCGGTAGACGTGGCGCAGCCGGGGTATCGTCGCTGTCGAGCACGTTGATTTCCAGGCCCCGGGCATTGCGCAGCAGCCGTGCGGCCAGGCCGCCCCCGAACACCTGGCGATGCCAACGCTTGCGCGACTGCCCCACCAGCAGCAGGCTGGCGCGACGCTCGGCGGCGTGCTGGATCAAGGTCTTGGCCACCTCGCCGGCGCGCAACAGCACCACCTCCCCGCCCAGCCGCTCGGCCAATTGCTGGGCGTTTTGCAGGCGCAGGCGCGATTGTTCGTCCCGTGCGCGACCGTTGTCGATGTGCACCAGGCTCCACGGCAGATGCCGACGCTGCGCCACGCGGCTGGCGTGGCGCACCAGGCGTTCGGCCTGGGCATCGCCATCCACGCCCACCAGCAAACGCCCGCGCACCGCTGGCGCGGCCTGGCCGAGTTGGCGGTAGCCCTGGGCCAGATCGTCGTCGACGTGGGCCGCGGCGGTCTGCATCGCCAACTCGCGCAGCGCCATCAGATTGGTCTGGGTGAAGAACGCATCGATGGCCGCGCGCGCCTGCTCCGGCACGTAGACCTTGCCGTCGCGCAGGCGCTCGAGCAGTTCGCGGGATGGCAGGTCGATCAGCAGCAGTTCGTCGGCCTCCTGCAACACCCAGTCCGGCAGGGTTTCACGCACCTGCACGCCGGTGATGCCGCGCACCTGGTCGTTGAGGCTTTCCAGGTGCTGGACGTTAACCGTGGTGAACACGTCGATACCGGCGGCCAGCAGTTCCTGGATGTCCTGCCAGCGTTTTTCATGGCGGCTGCCGGGGGCGTTGCTGTGGGCCAGCTCGTCCACCAGCACCAGCTTGGGCCTGGCCGCGAGCAGGCCGTCGAGGTCCATTTCTTCAAGTGTCACGCCACGGTACTCGCGGCGCACCAAGGGTTGCTGCGGCAGGCCACCGAGCAAGGCTTCGGTTTCGGCGCGGCCGTGGGTTTCGACCACACCGGCGATCAATTTCACGCCCTGGCGCAGCTGGGTATGGGCGGCCTGGAGCATTGCGTAGGTCTTGCCCACACCCGGCGCGGCCCCAAGAAAGACTTTGAGCCGGCCACGGCCGTCCCGGGGCAGATCGGCTAACAGGGCGTCGGCGCGGCCGGAGTCGCTCATGCTCGTTGGTTCCTTACGGTGTTTATTGGTTGCGCTTCAGGCCGCCTTCACGGGCAAGCCCGCTCCCACATTTGGAATGCATACTCCTGTGGAAGCGGGCTTGCCCGCGAAGGCGGTTTCACTGCTTACAATTTTTCCAGGGCCATGTTCAATGCCAACACATTCACCACCGGCGGGCCCACCAGCGGGCTTTCGATGTGTTCATCCAGCAACCGCTGCAACGTGGCCACCGGCACGTTCCGCGCCGCCGCCACGCGCGCCAGTTGATAGGTAATCGCCTGCGGTGGCAAGTGTGGATCAAGTCCGCTGCCAGAGGTCGTCAGCGAGGCCAATGGCACCGGCCCCTGGCTGGGCACCAACTGTTTAGTGGCATCGTCGAATACGCGCGCAGCCAACGCCGGGTTGCTCGGCCCGAGGTTGCTGGCGCTGCTCGACACCGTGGCAAAAGCGCCGGCGGACGGACGCGGGTGGAACCAGCGGTCACCGGTAAATTCCTGGGCGATCAGGCTGGAACCGCGCACTTTGCCGCTGGCGTCGCGCACCAGGCTGCCGTTGGCCTGGTCGGGGAATGCCAGCTGGGCCACGCCGGTGACCACCAACGGGTAAGCGATGCCGGTGATCAGAGTCATCAGAACCAACAGGCTGATGGCTGGGCGAATGATAGGGGTCATGTTCATATCCTCAATCAGTTGAGAAACCCGGTGGTGAGGGCGCCGGGGCCGCTGCCCGAGCAAGCGCCCTCACCACGCAAACAGGCTTGGAGTTACACCAGGTGCAAGGCGGTCAGCAGCATGTCGATGGCCTTGATGCCCACGAACGGCACCAGAATCCCGCCCAGCCCGTAGATCAACAGATTGCGGCGCAGCAAGGCCGCCGCACTCGCCGCCTGCACCCGTACACCGCGCAGTGCCAGCGGGATCAGCACCACGATAATCAGCGCATTGAACACAATCGCCGACAGGATCGCGCTCTGCGGGCTCTGCAGGTGCATCACGTTGAGCACGCCCAGTTGCGGGTAGATCGAGGCAAACAACGCCGGCAGGATCGCGAAATATTTGGCCACGTCGTTGGCGATGGAAAACGTGGTCAGCGCGCCGCGGGTCACCAGCAGTTCCTTGCCGATCTGCACCACGTCCAGCAACTTGGTGGGGTCGCTGTCGAGGTCGACCATGTTGGCGGCCTCGCGGGCGGCCTGGGTGCCGTCGTTCATGGCCATGCCGACATCCGCCTGAGCCAGCGCCGGGGCGTCGTTGGCGCCGTCGCCGCACATCGCAACCAGGCGACCGTCATTCTGCTCATGGCGAATGCGCGCGAGTTTTTTCTCCGGAGTGGCTTCGGCGAGGACGTCATCCACGCCGGCTTCGGCGGCAATCGCGGCGGCGGTCAGCGGGTTGTCGCCGGTGACCATCACGGTGCGAATCCCCAGCTTGCGCAGCTCGGCGAAACGTTCACGGATACCCGGTTTGACCACGTCCTTGAGGTGAATCGCGCCGAGCAATTTGCCATCGGCACACACCAGCAAAGGCGTGCCGCCGCTCTGGGCGATCTTGTCGATCTCCCGCGACATGGCCGGTTGCAGGTCGCCGCGTTGCTGGCCGATAAACGCCAGCAGCGAATCCACCGCGCCTTTGCGGAACACGCGGCCTTGGTAGTCGACACCGGACAAGCGGGTTTCGGCGCTGAACGGCACGCCGGTCAGTTCATCCGGGGTCGGTTCAGCCTGTGGGTGCAGGGCGCGCAGGTATTCGACGATGGATTTGCCTTCCGCGGTGTCATCCGCCAGGGACGCCAGCAGCGCGCCCTCGGCCAGCTCGCGGCCGCTTATGCCAGGCGCCGCCAGCACTGCCGCGCAACGACGGTTACCGAACGTGATGGTGCCGGTCTTGTCCAGCAGCAGCACATGCACGTCCCCCGCCGCTTCCACGGCGCGGCCGGACTTGGCGATCACGTTCAGACGCACCAGACGGTCCATGCCGGCGATGCCGATGGCCGACAACAAACCGCCAATGGTCGTAGGAATCAGCGTTACCAGCAGTGCGACCAGGAACACCAGAGGCAAGCTGCCATTGGCGAAGTGGGCGAACGGCTGCAGCGTCACCACCACCAGCAGGAAGATCAGGGTCAGGCCGATCAGCAGGATGTCCAGCGCGACTTCGTTGGGAGTTTTCTGGCGTTTGGCGCCTTCCACCAGCGCGATCATGCGGTCCAGTGTGGACTCGCCGGGGTTGGCGGTGATCCGCACCAGCAGCCAGTCGGAAACCAGCCGCGTGTTGCCGGTCACAGCCGAACGGTCGCCGCCGGACTCACGGATTACCGGCGCGGATTCGCCCGTGATCGCCGCCTCATTGACCGCCGCGATGCCTTCGATAACCTCACCGTCACCGGGGATCATCTCCCCGGCGGCAACGCGCACCACATCGCCTTTACGCAAGCTGGTGGCCGGCACGACCTTGAAGCTGCCATCGGCTTCCTTGCGCCGCGCGCTGAGCCCTTCACTGCCGGCCTTGAGACTGTCGGCGCGGGCCTTGCCACGCCCTTCGGCCAAGGCTTCGGCGAAGTTGGCAAACAGCACGGTGAACCATAGCCACACGGCGATTTGCACGGCGACGAACGTGGGCACCGCCGTGTCCGGCACGAAGCACAGTACCGTGGTGAGGATCGCCGTGAGTTCCACCACCAGCATGACCGGCGAGCGTTGCAGTTGACGCGGATCCAGCTTGACGAAGGACTGCACCAGTGCCGGGCGCCACAGCGCGGAGATGGCGGTCTTGGCCGGCTCCTGGGGTTTGACCGGGGCGGCATTTTTTACAGGCATATTCATTTTCATATCCCTTTTCTAGAAGCCCATGCTCAAGTGTTCAGCGATAGGCCCCAACGCCAGTGTCGGCAGGAAAGTCAGGCCGCCCACCAGCAGAATGGTCACGGTCAACAGGGTCACAAACAGCGGGCCGTGGGTCGGGAAGCTGTTCTGGCCAATCGGTGCGCTCTTCTTCATCGCCAGGCTGCCGGCCAGGGCCAGTACCGGGAGGATGTAACCGAAGCGGCCGATCAACATGCCCAGGCCCAGCATCAGGTTGTGGAACGGCGTGTTGGCACTCAGGCCGCCGAATGCCGAACCGTTGTTGGCGCTGGCGGAGGTGTAGGCATAGAGCAACTGGCTGAAACCGTGGGGTCCGGGGTTGCTGATGGCGGAGGCCGGGCCCGGCAGGCTGGCGGCGATGGCACCCAGTACCAGCACGCCAACCGGCATCACCAGCAAGGTCACCACCAGCAGTTGCACTTCTTTGGCCTGCAGTTTTTTGCCCAGGTATTCCGGGGTGCGGCCGATCATCAGGCCGGCGAGGAACACCGCAATCAACACGTTGAGCAACATGCCGTACATGCCGGCACCGACGCCGCCGAAGATCACCTCGCCGACCATCATATTGACCAGCGCCACCATGCCGCTGAGGGGGCTGAGGCTGTCCTGCATGCCGTTGACCGAGCCGTTGGACGCGGCGGTGGTGGTCACCGACCAAAGCACGGTGCCGGTGGTACCGAAGCGCGCTTCCTTGCCTTCCAGCGGTGCGGTTTGCTCCACCGCCGGGTTGTTCAGGGTCGGGTTGGGCTGGTACTCGGACCACAGCGAGGTCGCGCCACCGATCAGGAACAGCGCCAGCATGCAGCCGAGGATCGCGCGGCTCTGACGCAGGTCTTTGACGTAGTGACCAAAAGTGAATACCAACGCCACCGGAATCAGGATGATCGACGCCACTTCGAACAGGTTGGCCCAGGCAGTCGGGTCTTCAAACGGATGGGCCGAGTTGACGCCGAAGAAACCACCGCCGTTGGTGCCCAGTTGCTTGATCGCAATCTGGCTGGCGGCCGGGCCGAGGGGAATCACCTGATCCACGCCCTGCAGCGTCACGGCATCAACATAATGGGCGAAGGTCTGCGGCACACCCTGCCACACCAGGAACAGCGCCAGTACCAGGCACAGTGGCAGCAGGCCATAGAGGGTGGCGCGGGTCATATCGACCCAGAAGTTACCCAAGGTGCGTGCGGATTTGCGACCGATCCCACGGCAAAGCGCGACCAAGACGGCAAGGCCGGTGGCTGCACTGACGAAGTTCTGCACGGTCAGGCCGGCCATCTGACTGAGGTAGCTCAGGGACGCCTCACCGCTGTAGGACTGCCAGTTGGTATTGGTCATGAAACTGACCGCCGTATTGAAAGCCAGCGTCCATTCCTGGCCTGGCAAATTCTGCGGATTCAGTGGGAGAGCACCTTGGAACAACAGGATCGCGAACAACAGCAAAAAACCCGCAAGGTTGAACGCCAGCAGGGCCAGCATGTATTTCTGCCAGCTTTGCTCCTGCTGCGCGTCCACGCCCGACAGGCGATAACAGGCTTTTTCGACAGGCCCCAGCACGGGGCTCAGCCAGGTGCGCTGGCCTTCCATTACCTTGTAGTAGAACCGCCCCAGAAACGGCGCCGGCACCAGCACCACGGCGAAGAAGGCGATGATCAGCCAATAGTCATAACTGTGCATAGCCTGCTCCTAGTTCCGATCCGCGCGTAACAGCGCAACCAGCAGATAAATGAACAGCGCCACGGCCAATAGCAGTGACACCCCGTCCAGAACGCTCATGGAAGTCTCTCCGTTTAGCGGCGAGTGCCGCGTGTGGGGCAATTGTCGGCAGGAATGGTGTAAAGGAACGAGAGCGAGGGCGTGGGCGGGGCGTAAAGACGGCGTAAAGAGTGGGTTTATGCGGGTGCTGGGGTGGACGCTATCGGGGTTCAAGCCCCCTCCCACATTTGCCCGGGTACATCCTAGGTCAACCTGTGGGAGGGGGCTTGCCCCCGATAGCGCCGGCCCGGCCACCGCCGCACCTGACTGGTGCAACACCACAAAACTTCAAACGCCAAACCATCCCCCACACGACAGTTGCGCCTCTTTACGACACGGTTGCGCGCCATGGCATGGCCGCTGCAACACCTTGAACCATTCCAACCCGTTCAAGGAGCGCCACACGATGAACACACAACTCAAACCCACCTTGGGCACCCTGCATCTCTGGGGCATCGCCGTCGGGCTGGTGATCTCCGGGGAGTACTTCGGCTGGAGCTACGGCTGGGGTGTAGCCGGAACCCTGGGGTTCCTGGCGACCTCATTGATGGTGGCCGCGATGTACACCTGCTTCATCTTCAGCTTCACCGAGCTGACCACCGCGATTCCCCATGCCGGCGGGCCGTTTGCCTACAGCCGTCGAGCCTTCGGTGAGAAAGGCGGCCTGATCGCCGGGTTGGCCACCTTGATCGAATTCGTCTTCGCGCCACCCGCCATCGCCCTGGCCATCGGCGCCTACCTGAACGTGCAGTTCCCGGCCCTGGACCCGAAACACGCAGCCGTCGGCGCCTACATCGTGTTCATGGGTCTGAACATCCTCGGCGTGAAACTCGCCGCCACCTTCGAGTTGGTGGTGTGCGTACTCGCCGTCGCCGAACTGCTGGTGTTCATGGGCGTGGTCGCGCCGGCGTTCAGCTTCAGTAACTTTGCCCTCAACGGCTGGGCCGGCTCCGACACCTTTGGCGCCCCGGCGATTGCCGGCATGTTCGCGGCAATCCCCTTCGCCATCTGGTTCTTCCTTGCCATCGAAGGCGCGGCCATGGCCGCCGAGGAAGCGAAAGATCCCAAGCGCACCATTCCAAAAGCCTACATCAGCGGCATCCTGACCCTGGTGATCCTAGCCATGGGCGTGATGTTCTTCGCCGGCGGCGTGGGCGACTGGCGCGCCCTGTCGAACATCAACGACCCATTGCCACAAGCCATGAAAACCGTCGTGGGCGACAGCTCCGGCTGGTTGCACATGCTGGTGTGGATCGGCCTGTTCGGTCTTGTGGCGAGTTTCCACGGCATCATCCTGGGCTACTCGCGCCAGTTCTTCGCCCTGGCACGCGCCGGTTACCTGCCACCTTTCCTCGCCAAGTTGTCGCGCTTTCAGACACCGCACCGCGCCATCATTGCCGGCGGCGTGGTCGGTATCGCCGCCATCTACAGCGACGGCCTGATCAACCTGGGCGGCATGACCCTGACCGCGGCAATGATCACCATGGCCGTATTCGGCGCCATCGTGATGTACATCATGAGCATGCTCAGCCTGTTCAAACTGCGTAAGACCGAACCGCTGCTGGAGCGCACGTTCCGCGCACCCGGTTATCCCATCGTGCCGGGCATTGCGCTGGTACTGGCGGTGGTGTGCCTGGTGGCAATGGCCTGGTTCAATGCCTTGATCGGGCTGATCTTCCTGGGCTTTATGCTCGCCGGCTTCATCTACTTCCAACTGACAGCCCAGGACCGCGCCGATGCGCCAGCGGATGCGATGCTGACAGGGCTTTAAGGTTTCTGAGGCGGAACAGGCCTACACTGAACTACTCAGAAAGCCTGTAACTCAAAGCAGTTATTACCGTGGGAAAACTCTCCCACGGCAATCTGCCTCAAGGAGAGCGTTATGCCGTGGTATGCATGGTTGATTTTAGTGGTGGCAATCGGGTCGATCGTCGGTGGCCTGATGATGCTGCGCGACAGCGCCAACAAGGTTGAACTCACCGACGAACAACGCAAGCGCGTGGCCGAGCGAAATGCGCAGGCGGATGCCAAGGATGCGCAGGATCGCTGAACCTTGGGTTATTCCCAAGCCGCCCTGGCGATCTCCAAACCGTGCTGTCCCTTATAGGCAGCACGTTCCGGCTGGCTCCAGCCACTCAGCAACTCGTCCTCCAGCTTGTAAACCTCAACCCCCAACGGCCGACACACCGTCAGCGGGTCCTGCGCATCAGGCCCCCACATCGGCAGCGACAAATCCCCACCCGGACAGGTCGACAGCGCACACAGCAGATCGATCTCGGCAAAGAACTCCAGATAATCGCCCTTCTGCGCCGGACAGGCTTTCATGAAGTACATGTCGTCATGATTGAGGCCCGTGCATTGGAAAATATTCAGCACATCGTGCACGTCGAACTCCGTCAGGCCGTGGGGTAAAACCGCACGGGTCAGATTCGAGTGGCAGTGGTGGTGGAAGTCTTCGCCGGTGAGCATGCGGTTCACATAGGGGTCGCAGCGCGTACCGAGCAGATCGTGCAGGCGGCCGCCGTGCTCGTCGATACCGTAGTTGGCCAGGCTGTCGTCCGTGATGGTGACCAAGGGCCTTAGAAAGGGCAGGTTCGACCATAGACGGTCGTGAGTGCTGACATGGGCTCCCTGCAACTGACGCGTACGCGCCGCCCACAGACGTTCGCGCGGGTCATTGGCATTCCACACGTTGAAGTCACCCACCTGCGGTCCTACCGGTGTCGTGACACGGAATACATGCCCGGCCGGCACTTTCCACGCCCTCCCCGTACGAATCGGTACCTCGAACTGCTCGATCAACGTACGCTGATCCTTGTGATCGCGAATACGCGTATAGAACGCCGTATCAACCTGCAATGCTGAGCCTTTACTGACTTGGTAAGCGGCCGGATAGTCTTCGTACATGCTGCAGATCCTCAATCAGGGCTAGGTAAACAGCGCCAACACTGGAGCTTCGAATCATTCAAGTACAAGCTAATGACCTCGTCTCCCGCCTGTTTATCAGAGCGTAATGGTTGAACCATTTTCACTCCAAACGTAATCAGTATTCGTGCCAACGTCACGGGGTTCAGAAAATAAAAAGACCGGTCAATGACCGGTCTTCTAGGCGACTTTTTACATCCTTAATTAATAATAAGCCTGTCGCGATTTTTCTCCAGCAATGCCTTGCCGATACCCTTTACCTCAAGCAACTCATCTACCGCCGTGAACGGGCCATTACTTTCGCGGTAGGCAATGATCGCCTTGGCCTTGGCGGCACCGATGCCAAACAGGTCACGGCGCAACACCTCGGCGTCCGCGGAGTTCAGGTTGACCTTGGTGAACTGTTCGACTTTGTTCATCTGAACGGTGATAGGCGCTGCGGTTTCCGGCTTGATAGACGGGGCTGCGTTGGCGACAGCAGAGAGAGTAGTTAGCAAGGCGAAGACCAGAGACGACAAGTAAGTGTTATGCATTGGTGACGCTCCATGACATCGTTAATAAGAAAGCAGCTTTTCGAAGCTGCCTCTCAAATCTAGGCAATTGCATGGATTAGTCAAAAACAGCTAAGTTACAAAACATGAGTTCAATACTTTCAACATTAAGTGATAAACACCCACGCAATGCCTTCTTACCCGTTATGAAGAGGGCATTCATTATAGCGGCCAAAAAGCTGTCGGCGGGTTAATGTGGTGCTACATTGATACCTTTGGCTTCAAGCTGGCGGGTCAAATAGATCACTGCCGCTTTGAGTTGATAAAGTTCTTCACGATCCGAAACCGACAGGTAGCCTTCAGGATTGACCACCACGGCATCCGGGTTAGTCTTTTGAACATCTTGAGCCAAGTTACCGGTCTCATTACTGGTTATCTTCTGCCGCTTCTCTGTTACGACGCCTTTTGCGTCGGTTTCTTTCCACACAATGTAGCGGTCAGACACATAAATTTTGTTGGCTAGCACACGCTGCATGCTTTTGGCATAATCGACCTCACCATGCACCTCTTGCAACTTGCTATCGGTCGGGGTCATGACACGGCCCACCTGCACATCGCCTACAAAGTAACCGGAATAGTTGCTCTTGCCGCCAATTGCGTTGGCGTAAACGCCATAGTTGGCGTCGTTTCGTCCATCTACGATCGCACGGTAGCCAATAGCTTGTTTACCATCGGTTGCGAGCACTGTCGAGCTGGCACCGCGTACGTCATCGGAGCCGCTCACTGCATTACTCACTCGCGCATCGATAGCGGTCACGCGCGCGGAGCCTGTTGACGCAGCGTTCGGCTCAATGCGTGACTCGCTAGCCACGAGCGGCGCGTTGCGTGAACCACCCCCTGAGACCAAGTCAGACGTGACGACGCCCATTGCGCCGTTAGCGCGCTCGAAAGCGTTTGATACTGGCGAGTTGTTTGTCGCGTCAGTGAGCGAGTCAACCGCTTTGGCTGCGTTGGCTGCCGAGAATGCCCTTAGTGCAGAGTCTCGCCCTCTGGAGTCGGCCAAGATCGAATAGCCCCAATCTCCCGACTTTTTCAGGCCGGCAACTGACGCATTATCAATGCCCACCGCGCCTTTCGCATAACCCAGCACGCCATAACCAGGCCCGGCGCCGTTCAAGCGCTCACCATAAACGCCGGAGCCGTCAGTTGATTCATTTTTGCCATAAACACCATGACCATCGCCGGTCAGGATTTTGTAACCGGTGACACCGCTGCCGGTACCTGTTCCACGCATCAGCCCGTAAACGCCTGACCCGTCACCATTCTCCCAACGAGTCCCGATTACCCCATTACCCGGGCCGGCAGCACGTCGATTGCCGACAATCGCATCCGCCATAGTCGTCCTGGTGGTGGCACCGCCTATGGCACCACCGCCCGCCCCACCGTCACCCTCGTCCAACGCATGAAAACCGTAGCCGGATGCAAGCGGGCCAATTGCATTGTGGTAAGCAAACACGGCATCAGATACGCCGTGCGTATCCTTGACCACGCGCAAAGAACTTGGCTTGTCCACCGAGTCATCAGTGACGATATTTACATGGTGGGCGGTAACTTCCGGGATAGGGTCGGCAATTACAACGCACGGAACGGCGCTCAACAGCAACGCCACGGCCCAATTATTCATCAAAATTTTCCTTTAAAGTCAATTGTTCAATCATACTAAACGCGATTGCCAAGGATTTTCAGGCCGACACTTTTCATGAGTTTCGGCTAAATACCAGAGAAAAGCCGCTACATCACTCAGCGCTCATGATGTAAAAAAAGGCCGATCTATGTCGGCCTTGTTTTTCCACAACGTTTTAGTATGAGAGGCTTAGCGCAATTGTGCTCAGGGTTCCAGGCGACGTTGCTGGTAAATCCAGTCAACGATTTCACCATCAGGTGCGTAGCCACTCACGGTGTCACGCAGCAGTTGACGAACAAGCGTGTAATCATCCTGATCCACCGCTGCGAGCAGCTCGGTCAACCTGGCTTTAAGCACATCCCACGGCAGATAGTCTTCGTTAGCGCTCATGATCATCGGGTGTTGAGTCGCCACCACGTTGTCACCGATCAACAGCTCTTCGTACAGCTTTTCACCAGGTCGCAAGCCGGAGAACTCGATAGAAATGTCGCCATGCGGGTTCTTTTCAGAGCGCACGCTGAAGCCTGAAAGGTGAATCATTTTTTCGGCCAGCTCGACAATTTTGACCGGTTCGCCCATGTCCAGCACGAATACATCACCACCGCGGCCCATGGAACCCGCCTGGATGACCAACTGAGCCGCCTCGGGAATGGTCATGAAGTATCGCGTGATCTTCGGATGGGTCACCGTCAGCGGCCCCCCCGACTTGATCTGTTTGTGAAAAAGCGGAATAACAGAACCTGAGGAACCCAGCACATTGCCAAAGCGCACCATTGTAAAACGGGTCTTGTTAACGTGCGAAACGTTTGATTTTTCGCCAAATAAAACAGGTGCGATTTCGCGACTGAGCGACTGAAGCGTCAACTCGGCCAAACGCTTTGTACTGCCCATCACGTTAGTCGGGCGAACGGCTTTATCGGTTGAAATCAACACAAAGTTTGCGACACCTACCTGAAGCGCAGCCTGAGCTGTATTCAGCGTACCGATCACATTGTTCAATATGCCTTCGGCTATGTTGTGCTCTACCATCGGTACGTGCTTATAAGCCGCCGCATGATAAACAGTATCAACATGCCAGGTTTTCATTACATCCAACAGCTTGGCCTTGTTACGTACAGACCCCAGGATTGGCAACACTTTCACAGGCAGCGACTCGCGGACGACACACTGTTCAAGTTCAGACAGAATACTGTAGAGATTAAACTCACTGTGCTCGAAAAGTAACAGGGTCGTCGGGCGCAGCGATAGGATCTGCCGACACAGCTCGGAACCAATAGAACCGCCTGCGCCAGTCACAAGTACGCTCTGACCCTTGATGCAATGTTCAAGCAATTCGTGCTGAGCTGGTACGGCGTCGCGGCCTAAGAGATCGGCGATGTCGACTTCTTGAATATCGTCAACCTTCACACGCCCGCTGGCCAGATCCATGAAGCCTGGAACGCTTCTGACGTGCAGCGGAAAAACCTCCAGAAAACTGAGAATTTCGCGACGACGCGCCCGGTTTGAAGAAGGCAGTGCCAAAAGAATCTCTTGAGCACCGGTTATATCGATCATGCGCTGGATGTGCTTCGGTTTATATACCTGCAAACCGGAGATCACGCGGTCGGAAATACTCGCGTCATCGTCGATGAAGGCTACCGGGCGCATCACGCGGCCCATGCGTAACGCTGCAACCAGTTGGTTACCCGCAGCCCCGGCACCATAGATGGCCACACGCGGCAGACCATCTTCACGACTGGTGAAAGGAACATGCTGAACCGTCGAAAACCAGTCACGAAGGAAATACTGACGCATCGCCAAACGCAGGCCGCCAACCATGATCAGGCTGAGCCACCAGTAGTTGAAAATAATCGAGCGCGGAACGACCGTCTGGTGATTGCTGTACCAATACACCAATACGCCCAGAATCAGGGACGAAAGGCTGACGGCCTTGATAATCGCAATTAACGCATCATTACCGAAATAGCGCATGACCGCTCTGTACATACCAAAACGAATGAACAAAGGGATCGCAACTATCGGCGCGGCAAGGAACAGCCACAAATGGTCTCGCAGAGGATTGACCATATCATCAATGCCAAGCCTTACGACAAATGCCAGCCATAAAGCCGCCCACACGACGATTACATCAGTGGATACCTGAATAAGGCGTTTCTGACGCCGTGGTAGGCCCACAAGCATCGTCCGTAATTTCTCCATAACCCCTTCGTCCACCCAGACTGCTCCTACTAATTAAGCGCCAGCCCTGATTGTACGGCTCTCAGCAATTTTTGACTGCAAATATCACCGTGCTGCTAAGAAGCGTTTTCAAGCTTACCCGCATGAAACTTCACCGCCAACGCGACAAGCGGCAGGTAGGCCAGCAACAGACACACAAGGCCGTCGACCTGATAAACCGCAGCGGCGATTGCCCAAGGCATAAGCCATGCCATGTTGATCGCAGCCACAGCCAACGTCACCGGGCGATGATGCCCGAAACGCCGAGAAGCGTATTGATAGGCATGGCTGCGATGAGCCTCGTAAATTTTATCACCGCGCATTAAGCGACGAGCTAGGGTGTAGGTCGCATCAACTACGAATACCCCGACCAGAATCAACCAAGACCAAAAGAGCTGTGACGACGTCCAGGCCGCCTGAATAGAGATAATCCCCAGCACAATGCCCAAAAAACCGCTGCCAGCGTCGCCCATAAAAATTCGCGCGGGGGGGAAGTTCCAAAAAAGGAACCCTATAACAGACATAGCTAGTAAAAAAGGCAACCAAATCAGCTGGGGCAGCCCGACAAACCAGTACAGTAAACAAGCGCCAAAACAGGCAAATATAGCTTCGACACTGGCTATACCGTCAATGCCATCCATAAAGTTATATAAATTCAGCATCCAGACTAAATAGAACGCTGCCAAGATGTGGCCTACCCAGCCAAAATCAACACTGACACCCATTAACTGAAGCGGCGGAAGCCCACCGAGCCAAAAAAGCGCCCACGTTGCAGCGCAAAAATGACCGAGCAGACGCCAGCGTGCCGCGATATGACCATGATCATCCATAAACCCGATAATCGCGATTAACGCGGCCGCACACCCCAAGCCAATCAGCACCTCTAGGCCAACTAGGTTTAAGTACCCGAGTACTGGCAAGCATAAAAGAAACGCCAGCACGATGGCCACGCCTCCACCGCGCGGGGTCGCGACCGAATGCGAGCTCCTTGCATTGGGGATGTCCATAATGCTTCTCGACAAAGCGTAACGCCTTAACGCGCCGGTCAGCACGAGCGACAGCAGGACAACGACGATAGCTAGAGACCCGTAAATCATTGTTCTTTAAGTTCCAAATAATGTAAAGCCGTCGCTCTAAGCGCTGCATCAACCGTCACCGGAGGCTGCCATTGCAGAACCGTCTTGGTCTTAGCAATATCGACCTGCAACGAACCCAATAGTCGCTGCGACAGGTCCTTTTTTCCGACCGCCGCGGCAGTAACTTTCAACATACAACCAGGCACAGGAAGAAGATAAGCACGTTTATTCAACGCTTTTGCCATTTTTTTCAGCAGGCCCGTGGTTGATAAATCCTGCCCGTCACTGGCCAAAAAGGTTTGATTAGCCGCTGCCGGGTGCGCAATACACGTCACGATCAGATCAACCAGGTTATTGATCGCGACCAGACTGCGGCGGTTACCTATAGCGCCAAACGGTAAAGGAACGCCCTTGTCCAACCAACGCATCATGCTTAGGAAATTGGCCTTAACGCCTGGGCCGTATACCAGTACCGGGCGAATAATGACGACCTGCATGCCGGTCTTTTCAGCCAGGGCACGAAGCCCGTCTTCGGCTTCCCTCTTCGACACGCCATACGGGTCGGTGGGGCAAGGCGCATCGTCAGCCTTATAAGGGATGCCCGGCAGAGTGCCGTCGCCGTTTACTTTGATCGAGCTGATAAACACAAACCGCTTAACGCCTGCCGCCGCAGCTTGTGACGCGAGGTGCAGAGTGCCGTCAACGTTGACCTTACGAAATTCGGCAAGCGGGTCCATCACAGTATCGTTCATCACATGCACGCGCGCCGCGCAATGAACGACAACATCTTGGCCAACCAACGCCGTCGACCAGTCAACCAATTCTTCCAACGAGTCAAAATTTACCGTTTTCACAGACGCAGGAATTGAATCAACGTGTCGTCGTACCGCCGCCACACAGGGAATATTATCGGCGACTAATCTTTCGACTAATGCCCGGCCAACAAAACCAGACGCGCCCGTCACAAATATGCTATTCATAAGCGTAGCCTCGCTACTAATAAATTCCTAAAATGATCACGATCGCTAAAAGAAAACGATCACGAAGTCGACGCCGTGTGCAATTGAAGTTCTTCACCAGGAAACTTAACGAAACTTTACCGGAAGCTTTTAACTCGGCAGGCAGTTGCGGCAGATCTGCCGACAACAGCTGGGTAATTTTGGCTATCTCAGCTCTGTACCAACCGGAACGCATCAACGACAGGCGAGCCATAAGCGCTTTTAAACCCTCATTTGCGCCTACCTGATTATTAGAGTGCTGACGGTACAGCATCTTTGGGCAAGGATCGATAAACCACACCAAGCCCTTGGCACGAAACCAAGCGTACATCAACCAATCATGCAGAGATACATTATTCGCCGCGGACCAATTATCCAAAAGAAACTGTTTGAAGGCACTAGCCTCTGCCACCTTCAATACATAACTACAGCCTGGGCCTGCAGCCTCAAAAATGAAGTCATACGTTTGTTGTGCTTGCGCCTTATTCAAGACCACTTGGCGGCCGTCAGGCCAAAACGCTGTGACGTTACCCGAGTAAGCCGACACACCGGGATTGGAAAGCTTTTGATGAGCTGATACAAGTTTGTCGGCGACCCAGATATCGTCTTGATCAGCGAAGGAAATATAATCATAACCATTGAAATCCACATCACGAATCAAACGAAAGAAGTTTTTCGCCGCCCCTCCAAACTTAAGACCGTAGGGCAATGGAATAACGCGTGCGTCAGCCTCGCTGAGTGAAGTCACCCATTGCTCAGTGTTATCTGACGATATATCGACACTTACAAACAATGTAACGTCGACACCTTGCTGACCAAGAATTGAGTCAACCTGCTCTTGCAGCCATTGGGTGCCGTTATAGGCCGCCATTAATACTGCCACGCGCGCCTTGGTGGGCGCGGTACTCAATGTGCTCATACCTCCACCCACGATGAGCTGACGATATCATAGGATTTTATCACCTTAGCAGGCGATCCCACCGCAATACACATTGGCGGAATGCTGCGCGTCACTACCGACATGGCACCGATAATACTGCCTCTTCCGATAGTCACACCCGGCAGCACACACACGAACTCACCAAGCCACACATCGTCTTCAATAACGATAGGAGCAGACACGAGCTTGCGCTCTATAGGGCTCTCAAAAGGCGAGGAATGGGCTTCGCTGCCTTTATACACCCCGTGGTTGTGGTCACTGATAAAGACCTTGCTCGCGATCAATACCCTGTCGCCGATTGTGATCGACTCAACACTGCCCAAGTGCACGTAATCATTGATTTGTACATCCTTACCAATATGGATACAAGTGCCAGCCTTTTCGGGGAAAGCGTCAATCCTACAGCTTACCCCGGTAGTAAACCCCTTACCGATCGCAACATGCCGCGCACCACGCATATAAAACGGACGTCGCACAATACGCGCGCTTGGGTAAAATAGCCTGCTATACATTACGTCACAGAGCAGCTTCAAAAGCCCTCTAAAACCATATACTTTCAGCACAATAGTTAACCTATAAATTAGTAAGGAGAATAGTTAATAAGCTTCAAACTTTTAGCAATTAAACGCAGCAGCCGCGGATACGTGGCCAGTCTCAACACCGCCTTGTGTTTAATTCCAAGTAATGCCTGAACGTCTGGGCTATTGGCCAGATTCATCTCAGGCAGCCCCATTAGCTTAACTGCTACGCTATTGTACTCCGCATACACCGGCATACGAAAAGCGGCGAGCACCAACGCATGAGAAATTTGCTTGGACACATGAGCAAGGAATAAATGATAGTATTGTTGCGCCACACCATTTTTTTCAAGAAAGATAGATTCCAATCGAATGACCTCTATCAGCGAGCTAAAAAATACCCAACTAATAGAGCGGCTAGTACTGTTATTTCTAATCAAGGCGTGGTAATAAACCTTAGAAACAAATGCTGTACGCGATGAGAAAAAAGAGACCGCCCTGGAAAAATACATGTCCTCACAGGCGCGGACCGCTGGAAACTCAATTGAGTGCTCTCGTAAAAATGAACGACGGTACATCTTGTTGACGGGACTTGATAAAACCGCATCATCTAACATTGCCGCTTTGAAGATGGCATCCCCCGACAGTGTTTCAAAGCGGAAACGCCTGATCTCGTGCACAATCTTCTCGTCTTGCGTGACAAAGTCAAGACCAAAACTAATGAAATCCAACCGTTCCTCTGTCATGCGCGAAACTAAGTCTAAGCACAGGTCTTTATCAATCCAGTCATCTGCGTCAACAAAAACAATGTACTCCCCCGAGGCGACGCGCACACCCAGATTGCGCGCCACGCCTTGTCCACTATTGAGCTGTTCTAAAAATTTTACGTTTAGGTCATGCGCAAAAAATTCTTTGCAGACCTCCAGAGATCCGTCGGTGGAGCCGTCGTCAACAATTATAATTTCGATATTTTTATAAGTCTGAGCCTTTAAACTTACCAAGCATCTCTGCAAAAATTCATGCACATTGAACACGGGAACAATAATTGAGCACATCGCTTCCGACATCGGGTTCACTCCCAGAAAAACAAATATGGTACAAAGGGCGATGGACCTTCGTTAAAGCTGTCCGAAAAATTCTTCATTTTTAGAATGAACGCAATAACCGCCACGCCCAACAGTGCTGCTTTAGACACGTTGGAAAGTGTGACACGATTGCTCGACATCGAAATGATAAAGTAGAGAAACGTCGCGAAACTGACTAACTGCAAAAACCTTAAGCCTGCGTATGAAATTTGCGCAACACCGAACATCAAGCATGCAATACTTAACAAAATACAGCAGGCCGAGAACGTATTTTTGCGTGTGCCAGGATCAAGCATCCATATTAAGAGCGCCGCAACAGTGACGATTAAAGTAGACAGACCCGAAAAGATAGAAGCGGTGTAAATCTCAGAGTAATTCTGAAATTTCGCGATGAAATACGGGTAGGCGCCGACGAACCCCACGGCGAATAGAACCGTGCAACCAATCAATACCCTCCAGCGCCGACTGTGCAGAACATACAACATCAGGCCAAGCAGCCCACCCGAGCTTTGAATCAGGCTGGCCACCACTACCCAAGCGATGAACCTTTTCTCTTTGCCATCTCTTAAGTAAATTAACGCCCAAAAAACGATAGCAAACGAAAGTCCATAGCGGACCCCATTCATCACCATATCAAAATAATAAACGGGAATTATAAAGGCGCAAAAAACCAGCAATGATTGGTTTTTTTGAATCGCGCCCATTACCAAAAAAACCGTCGTTATTGCGCCTAATGCGGCCAATACAGCTCTTGGCGAGTCAAAAAAACTCGAAAAAAACAGGATCAGTTTTTCAAACAAAGGCTCAAACGTGCGGGTATACTCGCCGGCCTCCGCGATGCGTTGTATTTCTTGCAAATAGACGGCCGTATCGATACCGACGTTACCTCTAAGCAATGCGATCAAAATCATAGGGAGCAGGCCTATGAAAAAGAATGTACGCGGCCACCTTGTGTAGCTACCAAACAAACTCGCCATCACAAAAAACAAGGTACTCGAAACATAAAATTCCATTAAAAACCTATTCACCTAAAAGCGTTACTATTGAGATCCATCTGTAAAAATTTAACGGCGAACCATATACCTCTTGCTATTTTGATTCACGGCAAACGGCGCAAACCTTAATAAAAATCAAAACTAACGCCTTACCCTCTGCACGCGCGCTCACACCGGAAGCCTAAGCTTTGCAGGGTAATCAGCTAAAAAAAGTTGCAAGCCGTGACTCGCGCTGTACGTCGTATCAAGCCCCTTCAACACTGAGCTATCAAGTGACACTTTTGACTTAAACAGCTTTGTAGAAATGCGTGACAGTACCCACACAAACTCCGCCCCCACCGAGCGAACCACTTGATAGATTACTTTCGCGTAACCATAGTGCGCTGCGGTTCTTCGAAAAGAACTAAACGTTTCTTTGTAAGAACGAGGAAAATAAACGAAGCACTTTACCAGCACCCGGCCAAAATTTGGATGTAGATTAAGGCCGTCAGACGCTTCTACTTTTTCAACGGCTTTCAACAGCGAGTAGGACCACACCGTCGGAACCGAATAAAATTCCGGGATACGCTCATCCCATACCAGATTTTTAAACGGAGCAATATGAGCGTTTTCCCTTAGCTTGCCGTAATGCTCACCTGAACTGCTTTGCCCAGAAGTACTCATACCTGAAGCACCCGGTATAATAACAGGATAATCTACCAGTACGCAGGCATTCGATTCATTGGCAATAAGAAAAGAGCTGTATATATCAGGGCTTACACCGCCAAATACCTGACCGTACTTCAGCTTGATTCTCCGCGCCAAATCCGCAGAAATCATCCCGGCATAGGCGCGAGGCATATCAAAAACTCCCCCCCCAAAATTATCAAGCGCATGGCGCATGGATGCTTTTAAGTCATGAGGTCTCACCGAGCCGTCAAAGGGCGTGATGCGCAGGGTTGCGGAATAAGCATCGCCTTGAGTGGAGTGCTTAAAGTCATCCCAGTAATACAAAGCCGGAAAATTAAATTTCACAGAATCAATTTTCTTGCCTCGCGCCCACTCAGCGACCTGCACGATCTCTTTGCCAACAAAGTCGTCATCCCCGATGAACACCAGGTACTCACCGTCCGCAGAATCAAGCCCGAGATTAAAATTATCGACAACACTAATGCCATGGCCCGACCTGATTAACTTTAAACGCGAGGCTGAGTAACTGTCCACGAAGTGGCCAGAGATCTCGTCAACAGGGCTGGAGTCGCACACCACCACTTGAATATCGGGCGACAGCTCTAAAATTGAACTAATCGATTGCACCGCGTACTGGGCACGGTTATGTGTAGGTATAATGACGCTTAATAAGGTCATGCTGATCAACCAATATTCTGTTGAATATAGGTTAGCGTCAGCAGCAACTGCTTGATCTGCTCTACGCTCAATAGTTCTGTATTGTGAGAAGTGTAATCGTCAATCGCATTTGCTTCAGGCTGCCCTTCGATAATAAACTTATCGTAGTTCAGATCGCGGTTATCCGCAGGAATACGGTAGTATCTGCCCATGTCCTTGGCCTTGGCCATTTCTTCGCGAGACACTAACGACTCGTACAGTTTTTCGCCATGGCGTGTACCAATGATATTGACCACAGCTTCACTGGCAAACAGCTCTTTCAATGCAACGGTCAGGTCACCGATGGTGCTGGCCGGCGCTTTCTGTACGAAGATATCGCCTTGTTCGCCATGTTCAAAAGCATGCAGTACCAAATCGACCGAATCTTCCAGGCTCATCAAAAAGCGTGTCATGTTCGGGTCAGTAACTGTCAGTGGAACGCCGGCTTTGATTTTATCGACGAACAGAGGAATTACCGAGCCGCGCGAAGCCATCACGTTGCCGTAACGGGTTGCGCAAAAGACAGGGCCGCCTTCGCGAACGGTGCGCGACTTGGCGATCAGAATCTTCTCACCCATGGCCTTCGAAATACCCATGGCGTTGATCGGATACACGGCTTTATCGGTGCTCAGGAGTACAACACGTTTTACATTGTTATCAATCGCGGCATTCAGGACGTTTTCGGTACCTGTGACGTTTGTCAGAACCGCTTCCATTGGGTAAAACTCGCAGGACGGTACTTGCTTCAAGGCAGCTGCGTGAAAAACAAAATCAACGCCGGCCATAGCGCGATTGATGCTTTCATAATTTCGGACATCACCAATATGAAACTTGACTTTAGGATTGTTCAACGCAATCCGCATGTCTTCCTGTTTTTTTTCATCACGGCTGAAGACGATGATTTCTTTAACATCCGTGTTCAAAAACCGGTTCAGCACGGTGTTACCAAACGAGCCGGTACCGCCCGTGATCATCAAAACTTTATTGTCAAACATCGTTGAATCCACCTATTAAATAAATATATATAGCGCAACGCCAAACACCGAGACAGATGTGAAAATCAACACCGACATCAGTAGCGCCGCGTTTTTTGCGTAGGCACCGACCTCAGGAAGTCTTGACGCCCTGATCCACGAAACCACAGTCGAAGCGATGTGGTAGGCCGAGTAGGCGTAGCAGACGGCTTCGATATTTTTCTCAGCGGCAGCAACGGTAGCCAACACCAGAGTCACTGCTGTCAGGCATGCAGACATTGAGGCTTGAAAACGATAGTCCTTGGAAAAAATCAACAAACTATAAGGGATAAACCCAAACGCGCCAATGGCAAGACCGGGCAGCAATATCGCGATATAGCTTGCAATCAAGCGGTTACTTTCACTTGGCCCAACCCATAGCTGGATAATGGGAGCGCGGAACCACCACAGAATGAAGGTGGGCAAAGCCGTGACGAAAAAAACGGACAGGACAAATCGCTTCACTGTCTTGTGTGCTTGACCCAGCCTCCCCTGCGCCGCCTCGCGCAACAGTATCGGCTGAAAATACTGACTGACTGGGCCTGCCAAAATAGAAATCGGCGTCATACACAACAAGCTGGCCAAATAGTAGGGCGTTACACTGCTGGCAGAGGCGAATATGGAGATTATAGGCTTGTCCAGCTGAGTTACCGCGGCGCCCGCGGCGGAAAATAAAACCAGCGCGCCACCGGTCCTGGTCAGTGCTATAGCGTCCTTAAGTGTCGGCCGTTTTTCTTCAACACCCGCCGTAACGTGAGCGGAGACTCGCCTCATTACAGCAAACCGTGAACACCACCAGTGCACGGCTGTGATAAGCAACTGAGTGATAATAAACACTTCAAGCGTAGCGGCTATATACATCAGCGCGGCGGCTGTTACACCCGCGCGAACGGCGACGCCTACGATCTGTATACCACTGCCCAGTGTGTATTTTCGCCACGCTATCAAAGTGCAGTAATAGAGGTTTTGCATAACGAGCAGCCAAAACAACACCACCGCACCGATCACCACCAGCCAGGAGGCCGAATCGCCAAAAAAGGCGAGTTTAAGTGCCACTGCGACGCCTAATAGAATGGCGTAAAAACCCGAAAGACTTAGCTCGGCCGTCTGTAGCAAAGTGCGCAGAGAGCGACTGTCGTCGGAGGCAACGGAAACCTCCCTCCCGGTCAGGGTCGACATGCCCAAGTCCATCATCACCAAAAGTGCTTGAAGCGACAGAATGACTGCCACGACGCCAAACTGCGCGCTGCCCAATAACCGGCTATACCAGGGTAAAAAAAGGAAGGCCACCAGCAAGCTGGAAGACCTGCCCGCGTAAAGCATTAACATTCGCCCAATCGCAGGCACGCGCAACTTCATGCGCCGCTGTCGACTTTACTGGTGACTTTAACGCAGACGGCTTCTTTCAACGCGCTTGCGACATGCATGACATCAACATCGTTAAGCCACCAACCGCATGGCACGCCGATCACACTGCCCTGCAAATAATCTGTATTAGGCAACGCACTAGCATCCGCTTTGAAGCCACTGTAGGTGTCATTGCGCTGGTGCACGATGGAAGCCATTACCCCCTTGCTTTTTAACTCACTGAGTACGTGCTCTCGGTTATCGACAAATACCAAGAACACCCAGTACGCAGGTTTACTAAACTGCGGCACCGGAACGGGTGTTAGACCTTCTACGTCCTCCAGCAACGCGCGCAAGGTTCGCACATTCCTGGTCGTGCGCTCATGCCTGGCATGCAGCGTCGGAATTTGCGCGCAGCCCAGCGCTGAACACAAGTTATTCATAGTCATCCCCCAACCAATCTCGGGTATATCCGATGCGGGGCTGATTTCACCGCTTTTGCTTCTGAAGGTCGTGAAGTCAATACCAAATCGCCTTAACTGACGCGCTTTGATAGCCATTGATTCACTACGGCAGGCCAAAGCACCGCCCTCCGTGGTGTTGATTTGTCGATTCGGGTAAAACGAGTAAATCGCAAAATCCCCATATGAACCGACTGGCACAGCTTCTTGCTCGGCAAGCAGGGCGTTGTCGCAGTCTTCAATCAACGCGATATTGTGCTTCTTGCATAATTCGCTGATCTCTTTCGCAGGCCCAGGATAACCGGCAACGTGATACAAGATCACCGCTTTAGTTTTTTTACTGATTTTCGATTTAAGGTCTGCAAGGTCCATCGACACTGTGCCAGGGCTCACATCAACCCAAACGGGCAGCGCCTTGTGTTGTGCAATGGCCGAGTTGGTTGAAAGGCATGCAAAGGGAGTGGTCAACACCTCATCGCCTTCCTGGACGCCCGCCAGATGCAAAGCAAGGAATAACGCACTGGTCATATCGACCGTCGATACAACATGCGGCAGCCCGATGATTTGTTTCAGGCCTTCCTCAAACTTTGTTACCCACTCTCCTCCAGCGATCCTGCCGGAGCGCAATATGTCCAGCGCTACAGCCTCCATCTCAGGCAGACTGACGACGCCATATAGGGGGATAACTTCAGACATCAACTAGGCTCCGCTCAACCACGTTTGAGTACATGGACGATCCGCTCGCGGTCGTCATCGGACACCCACCACCCACATGGAATATGCACCAGGCGCTTGTAAAACTCGTCCAAGCCTGGCATTGCGCCGGCAAACGGTTTAAATACGGAGTGAAAGTGGTTGGGCCTATGAAGTTTTGACGCCATCACGCCATTCGCGGCTAATAATTTCTCAACGTCGTCCGAGTCATCTGCCAATAGCGTGTACAGCCAGTAGGCCGGTGTGGCCTGTGCTTCTACGGTCGCCGGCGCAATACCGGTTATCCCGGTTAACGCTTGATCAAAATAACGCCCGTTATCGTGGTGTTTTTTCAACAATGGCGATATGCCCTCCAGCTGCTTTAATCCAATCACAGCAGCGACGTTGTGCATATTGTATTTGTAACCTGCGGTCGTAATATCGACTTCGGTACGAGGCACGCCTTTCGCCAAACCAAACCAGCGCAGCTTCCGCGCCTCCGCCATCTGGGCCGGGTCTTTCATTACCAGCATCCCACCATCGACGGTGGTCATGTGTTTAATTGCTTGGAATGAATAAATCGCGTAGTCGGCCATCGAGCCGACAGGCTCGCCGCCATACTCAGCACCCAATGCATGGGCGCAATCTTCAATCAGAGAGATATTGTGCCAGTCCGCAATATCTCTGAGTTCTTTGAGGCGTGCAGGGTAACCGGCGTAATGTACGACACAGATGGCCTTGGTCTTTTCGGTTACTGCAGCTTTTACAGCGTCAGGGCAAAGATTACCTGTTTTGCGCTCAACATCGGCAAATACCGGCGTCGCGCCCATTTGCAAAATAGTCGTATTGGTCGGCTCGGCCGTCATGGAAGTCGTGATGACTTCATCACCGGCGCCCACGCCTGCCAACAGCATCGACAGGTGAAGGGCTGCAGTGCCGCTGCTGGTTGCCAACACATTTTGCAGTTTGAAGGTTTCAGCAAATACTTGTTCAAAACGATAGACATGCTCCCCTTCAGAAATCATGCCACTGTAGAGTACCGACTCCAACGCAGGGAGCAGAATATCGCGTGGAGGCATTGCGACTTTCACGAGAGGTAGCGGTGGAGTTGTGTTGGACATTTTTCAGACCCGATCAAGAAATTTGATGTTCGGAAGCTCAACCGCCGTGCGGCCGCTTAAATATTTAACCATTCTAACGGCAGCAGACTGCAAATTAAGCGCCACTCCGCTTTTTTCCAATTCAGCTAGCAAGGGGTCATCTTGAGCACTATTAAGAGACCACCTTGCGGGCATGGAAGCCATCATCAGGTCGACGACATCTCTACTGTCCCCTTCCCACTCTGCGACGGTGAGTCCGCTGTTTGAAGCCAATACAATAATTCGGGCGTTTTCATTTGAAATCACTTGACCGCGAATCGCGAAAGGCGGCAGCCCGCGCGTCAAAAGACGGGTTGAATCAGGCCAATCGTTTGTCGCGTAATCCACCTTGACACTATGTTCGATAACGCATTCAACAGAACCAAAGCGATCTTCCTGATCGATGACAAACCCTTGACTGACGTAAACCTCGGGTTTTTGCGTCCAGAGCACCAATGCGCCCAAATTTTCGCGCTCGGCAAACTCGATAGCGCGGGACATTAAACGTGAAGCCAGACCTTTTCCGCGCCACTGTTCAGCGACACACACAAGCCCTATCAGACCGATGGAATTGCCTGAACCTATATCCAGATACCTTACGACCAGAGCGGCGAGCGTTTCGTTCTGTTCTTCAGGGTTTATGAATTCAATGCAAGACACATTTTCATCATCCGCCAGCCACGGAAAATGGGTAACCAAATCGATACCTCGCCCTCTGGAAGCAAAAAAAACCTCCCAAAATAGCGTACGCGCAGATTCAGGGGCCCCTGAAGAGATAATTGGCTTCAACGTAAAACCCATCCGATACAACTCCATTTCTCAACTCATCACGACGCAAACTGGAAGAATTTTTCCTGCCGTTCTCGGGTTACCGTATCAAAACCCTCAGCTCTGGCAAACCGTCATAAAAACCTCAACGACCCATAAAGCAAACTTGAGCAAGACGCCCGAAAATTGGCATTTATTACCCCTTCACAGTCAGGGCTCCTGCAACAGCATCAGTACCGAAATATGAAGATCTCGCATGGAAGAGATTACCCGATTAGTCATCTGAAAATTCGTTCACGCTACGACGCGCAATCGAGGATGAAATGCTCAAGGCTACCTAAAGCTTGCTTACCAGCGCCGGAGTAGATTTATCCTCCGTGAGAACCTGTTCAGAGCTAAAAAAACTCGGACGGCGACGCAGCAAACTGCGCGCGACGGCAACTGCCCCTCCCAGCGCGAGCCCCGCAAGCAAGCCGATCAGGATGATCAGCATTTTTTTCGGTTTGATCGGTCGCAGCGGCTGTAGAGCCTGCTGATCTACGACGACGAGCTTCAGCTCATCCATATTTGTATTGAAAAGCTTCAACCTTACGACTTCAGCACGCAACGGCTCTACACCCGCAAGAAAAATATCTTCATTTTTACGCTGCCCCAGCACCTCAACCTCACGGTTGGCCTTGAGCAACTGCAGCTCTTTGGCAATTTGAGCGATACGCCCTTCGGTAAAGTCATCTGACTTACGTGCCTGCAACGCCGTGCGTTCAGCTTGAAGCGCTTCAACCCCCATAAAATAGAGCGGGATTTGTTGATTGTTTATTTCTGTTCGCATGATGCTACCGCTTTCACGGCGCGACTCGCCCAACGATGTAGGCGAGGAGGGTTTTTCTATACCTAATGACTTGGCAATGCCTATCGCCTCATTTAATTGAGAGATCCGGTCAGCGCGTTGAATTTTCAGTTGCTCACGGAGTGCTTTCAGTTCGTCCGTCAATTTAGCGCGTCGAAGGCTGTCTACTTCTTGCAAAGAAGCGATCCTAGCTTCCTTGCTATTTAAATAATTAGCCCGTGCGGCGTCTAGCTTAACAGATAGCTCATTGAGACTATTTTGTATGATGACATTCAAGTCAGCCGCGATTTGCTTTCGCTCAGACGCGATAGCATAGCCGACAAAATTGTTAAGTATTGTAACGCCATCAACGCCTTGGGGATAATTCATCTCCAGCCTGATGAAAGTGCTTATGGAGTCAGACGTCTTGGCATCGGGCAAAATGAGCTTGATCGAGTTTTGATTGAACGCCTCGAAACTCTGCTCAAGGCTGCGCCCTGGACGAACAAAGCTCTTGAAGAGCTGTTGATTCTCACGAAAAAACCTCAACCTCGTCTCGTACGACTCCAGCGCAGCGCCCACTTTCAAAAGCGCCTCACGGGAAGACAGCCTATAAAGCTCAGACCGATTCAGTGCATCCAACTCGTTAATAGCGGCGGGGCGCAAGACACTACTGACCTGATACTCAGGGGTAGCCGAAAAGGCGTAAATGGCCGCCACCAGCACAGCGCCTGCGGCGAATAGCGCGATGAGTTTTTTCTGGTGCATAACGGATTGAAAGAGCGCGACGAGGTCGATGTCGTCGGACGAGGGCACCGAGGGCGCACGGAAATTACTACTCACAACAAAAACCTGCCTTCAAGGAGAAACTGCGGGCTCGTTATGCAGACGATTTGCTGTGTTTATTTATAATTATGTTAATACCGCTCAAAACCCGGCGTCGCTGCTAGGTCAGGAACACACAAAAATGCCTGTTATCGAGAATGCCCGCATTTTGCCATCTATCGCTTACATTACAAGCCTTGACAAGTATGCAGGACATTTCCTCGCGCGCGTAGGGAGCTTTCCGATGCGCGCAAATATGAGATGCCGTGAGGTTTTTGAGAGAGGCTATCGATCAAATTGATAACCGATGCAGTAGGTTTTCCGACGAACGGATGAGCCCGTTGGGAGCGCTGAAGGCCAAGCGATCAGCGACACCACGGCTAAGCGAAATTGCGGTGAGCAACCCTGCGCAATGAAGAGCCCCTTCGATCAAGGCCAAACCAAAATGGCCAGATACTAAACTTTATGCCTTATTCGCCGACTGTTTTTTAACCCGCTGAGCAAAAAAAGCGCAGGCCCCACTAACAGACCTATGATCAAAGCCACTACTATAAACAACGAGACAGGCAGGGATGGCGTAGCCCACCCGACAAACGACAACGCCGTTTTTTGTTGGTTTTCCAGTGCGAACGCCAAAACCCCAAACGCAATAACCAGCACAATGAACACTGCAAAAACGCGCTTAACCCCACGCATAACCTTCTCCTACCCCAAAAACACTCAGACGCCCTCTTCCTCTTCTTCGTTCACCCGGTCGCGCAATTCCTTGCCCGGCTTGAAGTGGGGAACGAACTTTCCGTCGAGGCTGACGGATTGGCCGGTTTTTGGGTTACGGCCTACTCGCGGTGCGCGGTAGTGCAGGGAGAAACTGCCGAAGCCGCGGATTTCGATGCGATCTCCGGTGGCAAGGCATTGGGACATTTGCTCAAGCATGGTCTTGATAGCCAGCTCCACATCCTTGGATGAGAGCAGCCCTTGATGGGTGACAATTCGTTCGATCAACTCCGACTTCGTCATATTTTTCCCTTCTTTTTCAAGCAGCTAGGAAAAGCGCTTCAAAGGTTTTAGCATGACTTGATGAATTTGAACAGCCCGTGCATAAACTAATATACGACTGAATAAACACTGACGAACAAAGCTCCTCAGGCTATTTGCAGATTACGAGCATCTTGCGTGTGACGGCTCCTGCCGGGTTCCATCCGAACAAGTAGTCGCCCTCTTCATCCGTGGCGTCGCTGGAGCGCGTGATGACCTTGTAGCCCTGCATCTTGCACTCGCGTGCAGCGCGCTTCTCGCACTTCCCCCACTTGTTGCCTAAGCCCGAGCAGTCGATCTCTACACCGCTGACGCCGCGCTTCACATAAGTTTTTGCACTGGTGCTTGCGCACCCTGCCAGCATTACCAGGGCGAGCACTACGATAAGCCTGTTCATCCGAATCCTTATTGAAACAACAGCGTTGGTGAAGCCTTTCTGAAGACTATAGTCACTTCCGACACTGAGCTGAACGCGCTGGTTCTAAGTTGTTGATTCAACAAATTTCAGGCACAAAAAAGGGCGACCGAAGTCGCCCTTTTCCTACAGCTTTTACAGAACTTAGTTCTGCTTAGCCATTGCTTCGCGCAGCAGGGAGGCCATGGTGGTCTCGCCAGTTGCAGCTGCCGGAGCTTCTTTCAGGCTCTGGATAGCTTCTTTCTCTTCAACTTCGTCTTTCGACTTGATGGAGAGTTGGATTACGCGGCTCTTGCGGTCAACGCTGATGATCTTGGCTTCTACTTCCTGGCCTTCTTTCAGTACGTTGCGCGCGTCTTCAACGCGGTCACGGCTGATTTCGGAGGCTTTCAGAGTCGCTTCGATATCGTCGGCCAGAGTGATGATGGCGCCTTTAGCGTCAACTTCTTTCACAGTGCCCTTAACGATTGCGCCTTTATCGTTCTCTTGAACGTACTCGGAGAACGGATCGCTTTCCAGTTGCTTGATACCCAGGGAGATGCGCTCGCGCTCTGGGTCAACCGACAGGATAACGGTGTCCAGCTCGTCGCCCTTCTTGAAACGACGAACAGCTTCTTCGCCCACTTCGTTCCAGGAGATGTCGGACAGGTGAACCAGGCCGTCGATGCCGCCGTCCAGACCAATGAAGATACCGAAATCGGTGATCGACTTGATGGTGCCGGAGATTTTATCGCCCTTGTTGAACTGGCCGGAGAAATCTTCCCATGGGTTAGATTTGCACTGCTTGATGCCCAGGGAGATACGACGACGCTCTTCGTCGATGTCCAGAACCATAACTTCCACTTCGTCGCCGACTTGTACGACTTTCGAAGGGTGGATGTTCTTGTTGGTCCAGTCCATTTCGGAAACGTGTACCAGGCCTTCCACGCCTTCTTCCAGCTCAGCGAAGCAGCCGTAGTCGGTCAGGTTGGTAACACGCGCGGTCACGCGAGTGCCTTCTGGGTAACGTGCTTTGATAGCAACCCATGGATCTTCGCCCAGCTGCTTCAAGCCCAGGGAAACGCGGTTGCGCTCACGATCGTACTTCAGAACCTTGACATCGATCTCGTCGCCAACGTTGACGATTTCGGAAGGATGCTTGATACGCTTCCAAGCCATGTCGGTAATGTGCAGCAGGCCATCGACGCCACCCAGATCGACGAATGCGCCGTAATCGGTGAGGTTTTTGACGATACCTTTGACTTGTTGGCCTTCCTGCAGGGATTCCAGCAGAGCTTCACGCTCGGCGGAGTTCTCTGCTTCCAGGACGCTGCGACGGGAAACGACAACGTTGTTGCGCTTCTGGTCGAGCTTGATGACCTTGAATTCGAGTTCTTTGCCTTCCAGGTGCGTGGTGTCGCGCACTGGACGAACGTCGACCAAAGAACCTGGCAGGAACGCACGGATGCCGTTAACGTCGACAGTGAAGCCGCCTTTAACCTTACCGTTGATAACGCCCTTGACCACTTCTTCAGCTGCGAAGGCTGCTTCGAGAACAATCCAGCATTCAGCGCGCTTGGCTTTTTCACGGGACAGCTTGGTTTCACCGAAACCGTCTTCAACCGAGTCCAGAGCAACGTGAACTTCGTCACCGACATTGATTGTCAGATCACCAGCATCGTTGTAGAACTGTTCCAGCGGGATCAGAGCTTCAGACTTCAGACCAGCGTGAACGGTTACCCAGCGAGCTTGGTAATCGATATCAACGATAACACCGGTGATGATGGAGCCTGCCTGAAGGTTCAGGGTTTTTAGGCTTTCTTCAAAGAGTTCCGCAAAGCTTTCGCTCATTTTAATTCCTGTTGATAAGGGCGAAGAATACGCCCATCTCCACACCCCAGACGGTGTGGGTCAGTTTCAATTAAAAGAAGCACCACAGGACTATGACTGGTCCCCTGCAGCCTTCTTGGTCACCCGGCGATGTCGCGAATGGCGATCTCGCTCATGATGCGTTCCAGCACCTGATCGATGGACAACTCCGTGGAATCCAGCTGGATGGCATCAGCCGCCGGTTTGAGCGGGGCTACTGCGCGCTGGGTATCACGCTCATCGCGTGCACGGATCTCATCTAGCAGACTCGACAGACTAACACCATCGACTTTGCCCTTCAACTGCAAGTAGCGGCGGCGCGCCCGTTCCTCGGCGCTGGCCGTCAGGAAAATCTTCAGCGGCGCGTCGGGAAACACCACGGTGCCCATGTCGCGGCCGTCGGCCACCAGCCCCGGCGCTTCCTGGAAAGCCCGCTGACGCTGCAGCAACGCGTCACGCACCGCCGGCAGCGCGGCAACCTGGGAGGCCAAGGAGCCTACCTGTTCGTTACGCAGGTCGTCCGTCACATCATCGCCTTCGAGGATGATGCGCTGGGGATGGCCTTCCGTCGCCCCGACGAACTGCACATCAAGGTGCGCCGCCAGCAGTTTCAGGGATTCCTCGTTGGTCAAATCGACGCCATGATTGCGCGCAGCAAATGCCAGCAGACGATACAGCGCGCCGGAATCCAGCAGGCCCCAGCCGAGGCGCTTGGCCAGGATGCCGGCGATCGTGCCTTTACCCGAACCGCTTGGCCCGTCGATGGTTATCACCGGTGCTTTGATATTCACAATTGAGCCTCTTGGGCAACACGGATGCCGACTTGGGCACACAGTGTAAGAAAATTCGGAAAAGACGTAGCAACATTGGCGCAGTCATGGATACGAATCGGCGCCGCCGCCCTTAGAGCAGCCACACTGAAGGCCATCGCGATGCGGTGGTCGCCATGGGCATGAACCTCACCACCGGCCATCGGGCCACCGTCAATGATAAGCCCATCCGGGGTGGCTTCACACTTCACACCCAGCGCCGCCAGACCGTCGGCCATGACCTGGATGCGATCGGACTCCTTCACACGCAGCTCCTGGGCACCGCGCAACACAGTGCGCCCCGCAGCACACGCAGCTGCGATAAATAACACCGGAAACTCATCGATCGCCAACGGCACCAAAGCCTCGGGAATCTCGATACCTTTCAACGCCGCAGCGCGTACCCGCAGATCGGCAACCGGCTCCGCGCCTACTTCGCGCAGGTTTTCCACGCGGATATCCGCGCCCATCAACCGCAGGATATCGATCACCCCAGTCCGCGTCGGATTGATACCAACGTGCTCCAGCACCAACTCCGAACCCTCGGCAATCGAAGCAGCCACCAGAAAGAACGCCGCCGAAGAGATATCCCCCGGCACTTCAATCGAGGTCGCCGCCAACGCATGGCCGGACTCGACCGACGCCGTCGCGCCCTCCACCGTCACCGGATAACCAAAACCACGCAGCATGCGTTCGGTATGATCGCGGGTCGGCGCGGGCTCAGTCACCGCAGTCCTGCCGTCGGCATACAGACCGGCCAGCAGCAGGCTGGATTTAACCTGGGCACTGGCCATCGGCAGCGTGTAGGTCAAGCCCTTCAATGGCTGGCCGCCACGGATGGTCAACGGCGGGCGACCTTGCGGGCCGGTCTCGATCAGCGCGCCCATCGCCCGCAGCGGCTCGGCCACGCGGTTCATCGGGCGCTTGGACAGCGACGCATCGCCGGTCAACACGCTGTCGAAGCGTTGCGCGGCCAGCAACCCGCAGAGCAGCCGCATGGACGTACCGGAGTTACCCAGATAAATCGGCCCGGGTGCAGGCTTCAAGCCATGCAGGCCCACACCATGGATGGTCACGCGACCATGGTGCGGCCCCTCGATCACCACCCCCATGTCGCGAAACGCCTGCAAGGTCGCCAGGGCGTCTTCGCCCTCCAGGAAACCTTCGATCTCGGTTACGCCCTCAGCCAACGAGCCCAGCATGATCGACCGATGGGAGATCGACTTGTCGCCCGGCACCCGGATGCGACCGTTCAAGCGGCCACCCGGGTTGGCGAGAAACGTCAGCGCTTGGGCGTCCACAGCGGTTTCCATATAGGCCCGGCGAGCCAGGATCTTGCTGAAATGTTCACGCGCCACCCGCGCACGGGTGAACACCCCCAATAATTGATGGCCGTCCCCGGCATCCACCGCGTCGCGTAGGGCGTCGAGGTCGCTGCGGAAGGTGTCGAGCGTGCGCAACACCGCCTCGCGATTAGCCAGGAAGATGTCGTGCCACATCACCGGGTCGCTGCCGGCAATGCGCGTGAAATCGCGGAAACCACCGGCGGCATAACGAAAAATCTCAAGGTTCTCGTTGCGCTTGGCCAGCGAATCCACCAGACCAAACGCGAGCAGGTGCGGCAGATGACTGGTCGCCGCCAGCACTTCGTCGTGGCGTTCGACCTGCATATGCTCGACATCCGCCCCCAGCTCGCGCCACAAACGATCCACCACTGCCAGAGCCGCCGGATCGGTTTGCTCAAGCGGCGTTAGGATGACTTTGTGGCGGCGGAACAACTGCGCATTCGACGCCTCGACCCCGCTCTGCTCGGAGCCGGCAATCGGATGCCCAGGCACAAAGCGCGCCGGCATGCCGCCAAAGGCCAGTTGCGCCGCGCGCACCACGTTGCCCTTGGCACTGCCGACATCGGTAAGAATCGCTTGCCCAAGGTCCATCCGCGCCAGCACCGCGAGTAACTTCTCCATGGCCAGGATCGGTACGGCCAGCTGAATCACATCGGCCCCCTGGCACGCCAGCGCCAGGTCGGCTTCGCAGCGATCCACTACGCCCAGCTCAACCGCCAACTGGCGCGATTGCGGGTCCAGATCGACGCCTACCACCTCGCCGCATAGCCCGCTTTCACGCAGGCCCTTGGCGAATGAACCACCGATCAACCCCAGGCCGACCACCACCAGGCGACCGATCATAGGCACAACAGGTTGCAATGCAGTGACATCAACCACGAGCCAGAACCTTGGCCAGCGCCTCCAGGAAGCGGCTGTTTTCAGCCGGCAGACCGATGGTGACTCGCAGGTGGTTCGGCATGCCGTAATTGGCCACCGGGCGCACGATCACGCCTTCGCGCAGCAACCCCTGGAATACCGGCGCGGCTACCTGGCCGAGGTCGACGCAAATGAAATTACCCTTGGACGGGATCCAACCCAGGCCCAACTCACGGAAGCCGTCCTGCAACTGCTGCATACCACGCTCGTTGAGGCGACGGCTTTCCTCCAGGTAGTCGACATCCTTGACCGCCGCACAGGCCGCGGCCAGGGCCAGGCTGTTGACGTTGAACGGTTGGCGCACCCGGTTAAGCACATCGGCGACCACCGCGCTCGACAAGCCATAGCCCACCCGCAGCGACGCCAGGCCATAGGCCTTGGAAAACGTACGCGACACCAGCAGGTTCGGATACGCGGCGAGGAAATCCAGGCCATCCGGCAGGTCGCTGCCTTCGGCGTACTCGATGTAGGCCTCGTCCAGCACCACCAGCACATGCTCGGGCACGTCCTGCAGGAAGTCATTCAAGGCCTCGGCACCGAACCAGGTGCCGGTCGGGTTGTTCGGATTCGCGATGAAGACCACGCGGGTCTGCGCATCGATAGCCGCCAGCATGGCCGGCAGGTCATGCCCCCACTCCTTGGCCGCAATCACCCGCGCCTCGGCGCCGACAGCCTGGGTCACGATCGGGTAGACCGCAAATGCGTGCTCGCTGAACACTGCGTTCAAGCCGGGCGCCAGGTAAGCGCGGCCGACCAACTCCAGAATGTCATTGGAGCCGTTGCCCAGGGTCACCTGGTTCAGCTCCACCCGGCATTGTTCCGCCAACAGGGACTTGAGCGAGAAGCCGTTGCCATCCGGATAGCGGGTCAGCTCGGCCAGTTCTTCACGAATCGCCGCCAGTACCTTCGGGCTCGGGCCCAGGGGGTTCTCGTTACTGGCCAGCTTGACGATGCTCGCCGGGTCCAGATTCAACTCACGCGCCAGCTCGTCCACCGGCTTGCCCGGAACGTAAGGCGACAGTTGTTGCACGCCCGGCTGCGCCAGGGCGAGGAAGTTGCCACTCATGTTAACGCCTCACAAAACCGCTTTCGGGTAAGAGCCCAGCACCTTGAGTGCCACGGCTTCCTGACTGATTTTCTCGAGCACGCCCTTGACCAGCGGGTCGCGGTGATGGCCGACGAAATCGATAAAGAACACGTAGGTCCATTTACCGCTGCGCGAAGGTCGAGTCTCGATACGCGTCAGGTCGATCCCATTGTCATGGAACGGCACCAGCAGCTCATGCAGCGCGCCAGGCTTGTTGCTCATGGAAACGATGATCGAGGTCTTGTCGTCGCCGGTCGGCGGCACTTCCTGGTTACCGATCATCAAAAAGCGCGTGGAGTTGTCCGGGCGGTCCTCGATTTTTTCGGCCAGGCGCGTCAGGCCATACAGGCCCGCCGCCATGTCACCGGCGATCGCCGCCGAGTTCCACTCGCCCTTGACCCGCTTGGCCGCCTCGGCGTTGCTGGACACCGCCACACGCTCGACATTCGGGTAGTGGGCGTCCAGCCACTTGCGGCACTGAGCCAGGGACTGGGCGTGGGAATAGATGCGGCTGATGCTGTCGGTCTTGGTGTTCTCACCCACCAACAGGTGATGGTGGATACGCAGCTCGACTTCGCCGCAGATCACCATGTCGTGCTCGAGGAAGCTGTCCAGCGTGTGGTTGACCGCGCCCTCGGTGGAATTTTCCACCGGCACCACGCCGAAATTCACCGCACCGGCCGCCACTTCACGGAACACTTCGTCGATCGCCGCCATTGGCTTGCTGATCACTGCGTGGCCGAAGTGCTTCATGGCCGCCGCCTGGGTGAAGGTGCCCTCGGGACCGAGGTAGGCCACTTTCAGCGGCTGCTCCAGGGCCAGGCACGACGACATGATTTCACGGAACAACCGCGCCATCTCTTCGTTACCCAGCGGCCCTTTGTTGCGCTCCATCACACGCTTGAGCACCTGGGCTTCGCGCTCCGGCCGGTAGAAAACCGGCACTTCGCCTTCCGCCAGGGACGCCATCTTCACCCGCGCCACTTCCTGGGCGCACCGCGCGCGCTCACTGATCAGCTCCAGGACTTTCTCATCCAGACTGTCAATACGCACGCGCAGGGCCTTGAGTTCTTGTTCAGACATTAGCCGTGTTCCTTTTCGAACTCTGCCATGTAGGCCACCAGCGCGTTGATCGCGTTGATGTCGACAGCGTTGTAGATGGAGGCGCGCATGCCGCCCACCGAACGGTGACCCTTGAGGTTGAGCAGACCGCGCTCGTCCGCGCCGGCCAGGAACGGCTTGTCCAGGCGATCGTCGGCCAGGCGGAATGGCACGTTCATCCACGAGCGATCGGTTTTGTTGATCGGATTGCTGTAGAGGCCACTGGCGTCGATGAAGTCGTACAGGGTGCGCTTCTTCACTTCATTGAGCTTGCCCATGGCCGCCACGCCGCCCTGCTCCTTGAGCCACTCGAACACCAGGCCGGAGAGGTACCAGGCGAAGGCCGGCGGGGTGTTGTACATCGAGCCGTTATCGGCCGCGACCTTGTAGTTGAGCATGGTCGGGCAGACCGACCGGGCGCGGCCCAGCAGGTCTTCGCGGATAATGTTGACCAGAATGCCGCTCGGGCCGATGTTCTTCTGGGCCCCGGCGTAGATCATGCCGTAGCGCGACACGTCGATGGGACGCGAGAGAATGTCCGAGGACATGTCGCACACCAGCGGAACGTCACCCACTTGCGGTACCCAGTCGAATTCAAGGCCGCCGATGGTTTCGTTCGCGACGTAGTGCACGTACGCCGCGTCTTTCGACAGCTTCCACTCGTTCTGGCCGGGAATGGCGAAATAATCGTAAGGCTTGGCGGTGCCCGCCACATTGACGTGGCCGTAGCGCGAGGCCTCCTCAATCGCTTTCTGCCCCCAGATGCCGGTGTCGATGTAGTCCGCAGTGCCGTCTTCCGGCAGCAGGTTCAGCGGGATCTGGGCGAATTGCTGGCTGGCACCGCCTTGCAGGAACAGCACTTTGTAGTTGGATGGAATGTCGAGCAAGTCGCGCAGATCCTGCTCGGCCTTGGTGGCGATGGACACGAACTCATCGCTGCGATGGCTCATTTCCATCACGGAGAGGCCTTTTCCATGCCAGTCGAGGAGTTCACCCTGCGCGCGCTGCAGGACTGCTTCAGGAAGCGCCGCGGGACCGGCACAGAAGTTATAGGCTCTCTTGCTCACATCCAATCTCACTCTGATCTGGTGGGGCTGCAATCATGTTCGGTAACAACCTTTCTCCGGAGCGAACCCTTGTGGGAGCTGGCTTGCCTGCGATAAGGGCACCTCGGTAGCGTAGTGATACCGCGGCGCCACCATCGCAGGCGAGCCAGCTCCCACATTGACCGCGTCCAGCCAAAGGACGTGTTATTTCATAAGGGACAAACAACAAGGGGGCGAATCTTCATCCGCCCCCTGTGTGTCCGCTTATTCCTGCGGTTCTTCTTCGTCTGCGGCAGCGTCGAGGGTTGGCTCGTCGACGGTGTCATCGCCCGTTGCGATCACCTCGCCTTCGAACTCCTCACCTTCCAGCTCTTCGCCTTCGACTTCCGATGGTTCCTGGACGCGTTCCAGGCCTACCAGTTTTTCGTCCTTGGCCAGCTTGATCAAGGTAACGCCCTGGGTATTACGGCCCAGGCTCGACACTTCGGCCACGCGGGTACGGACCAGGGTGCCCTGGTCGGAAATCAGCATGATTTCCTCGCCGTCGAGCACCTGCACCGCGCCAACCAGACGGCCGTTGCGATCGTTGCTGACCATGGCGATCACGCCCTGGCCGCCACGCTTATACTCCGGGAACTCGCTGATGGCGGTGCGCTTGCCATAACCACGCTCGGAAGCGGTGAGGATCTGGCTGCCTTCTTCCGGGATCAGCATCGAAATCAGCTTCTGCCCTTCCGGCAGACGCATGCCGCGCACACCGCGAGCGGTACGGCCCATGGCGCGAACGTCGGATTCCTTGAAGCGAGTGACCTTGCCGCCGTCGGAGAACAGCATGACTTCACGTGCGCCATCGGTGATGGCGGCCGAGATCAGCACGTCGCCTTCGTCCAGCTCCAGGGCGATCAGGCCCACGCTGCGCTGACGGCTGAAGGATTCCAGCGGGGTCTTCTTCACAGTGCCCTTGGCGGTGGCCATGAAGATGAAGTGACCTTCGGTGTATTCCTCGACCGGCAGCATGGTGGTGATGTACTCATCACTGTCCAGCGGCAGCAGGTTGACCAATGGGCGACCACGGGCGGCACGGGAGGCCTCCGGGATCTCGTAGGTCTTGAGCCAGTACACCTTGCCCTTGCTGGAGAACAGCAGCAGCGTGGTGTGGCTGTTGGCGACCAACAGGTGAGCGATGTAGTCCTCGTCCTTCACGCCGGTAGCCGATTTACCTTTACCGCCACGACGCTGGGCCTGGTAGGCCGCCAACGGTTGGGTCTTGGCATAGCCGCCGTGGGAGATGGTCACCACGCGCTCTTCTTCCGGGATCATGTCACCCAGGGTCAGGTCGAGGCGCGCATCGAGGATCTCGGTGCGGCGCACGTCGCCGTATTCGGCGCGGATCACTTCCAGTTCTTCGCGGATCACTTCCATCAGGCGCACGGCGCTGCTGAGGATGCGGATCAACTCGCCGATCTGGTTGAGGATTTCCTGGTACTCGGCCAGCAGCTTCTCGTGCTCCAGACCGGTGAGGCGATGCAGACGCAGCTCCAGGATCGCCTGGGCCTGTTCCGGCGAGAGGAAGTACTTGCCTTCGCGCAGACCGTATTGCGGGTCCAGGGTCTCCGGACGGCAGGAATCAGCACCGGCACGTTCAACCATCGCGACAACCGCGCTGGATTCCCAGGGCGTGCTGATCAGCGCTTCCTTGGCTTCCGACGGGGTTGGCGAGGCCTTGATCAGGGCGATCACCGGGTCGATGTTCGACAGCGCAACCGCCTGGCCTTCCAGGATGTGGCCGCGCTCGCGGGCCTTGCGCAGTTCGAACACGGTACGGCGGGTGACCACTTCGCGACGGTGACGCACGAAGGCTTCCAGCAGATCCTTGAGGTTCAGGATGCGCGGGCGACCGTCGATCAGGGCCACCACGTTGATACCAAACACGCTTTGCAGCTGGGTCTGGGCGTAGAGGTTGTTGAGGATCACCTCCGGCACCTCGCCGCGACGCAGCTCGATCACGACGCGCATACCGTCCTTGTCGGACTCGTCGCGCAGCTCAGTGATGCCTTCGAGCTTCTTCTCCTTGACCAGCTCGGCGATCTTCTCGATCAGGCGCGCCTTGTTCAGCTGGTATGGGAGTTCGGTAATGACGATCTGCTGGCGGCCACCGACCTTGTCGATGTCTTCGATGATCGAGCGGGCGCGCATGTAAATGCGCCCGCGACCGGTGCGGTAGGCTTCGATGATACCGGCGCGGCCGTTGATGATCGCGGCGGTCGGGAAGTCCGGGCCGGGGATGTATTGCATCAGCTCATCGACGGTCAGCTCAGGGTTGTCGATGAGGGCCAGGCAACCGTCGATGACTTCACCGAGGTTGTGCGGCGGGATGTTGGTGGCCATGCCCACGGCGATACCGCTGGAGCCGTTGACCAGCAGGTTGGGGATCTTGGTGGGCATGACGGCCGGGATCATTTCGGTGCCGTCGTAGTTCGGCACCCAGTCCACGGTTTCTTTATGCAGGTCGGCCAGCAGCTCGTGCGCCAGCTTGGTCATGCGCACTTCGGTGTATCGCATGGCCGCGGCGTTGTCGCCGTCGACCGAACCGAAGTTGCCCTGGCCGTCTACCAGCAGGTAGCGCAGGGAAAACGGCTGGGCCATACGTACGATGGTGTCGTACACCGCAGTGTCGCCGTGAGGGTGATACTTACCGATCACGTCACCGACAACACGGGCAGATTTCTTGTACGGCTTGTTCCAGTCGTTACCCAGCTCGCTCATCGCGAACAGCACACGCCGGTGCACGGGCTTCAAGCCATCGCGCGCATCAGGCAGTGCTCGACCGACAATCACGCTCATCGCGTAGTCGAGGTAGGACTGTTTCAGCTCGTCTTCGATATTGACCGGGAGGATTTCTTTGGCCAGTTCGCCCATGAGAAGCCTGATTCCTTTTTCGGGTGAAACTTCGTCACATCCATTCGGGACGAACGAAGCTCGCCGCTGCCGGCAGAGTGCCTGGCAACGACTTACGACAAATCAACGAGTTATGACACGGATCTGCACGTTATAGGACACCCCTCGGGGTGGCCTTGGAAACCGCCGGATGTTATCACAATCGCCGCCACGCACCTATCCCCTTGATGGGCATGGAGCATAGTAAGTTGACGGATGACAGGCTTGAGGGCGACGAGAGGGGCTCAGAGGTGGGGTGGTGGTGTTTTTCGAGGGCGGATCCGAGGGTTTTATTGACTTTCAGGGCCAATCGGGGGCAAGCCCCCTCCCACATTTGACGATGTTCACACTTCAAGTGTGGGAGGGGGCTTGCCCCCGATGACCATTTCAGCCTCCACACAAACTTCAGTGCAGCCGCTTACGGCACATCAACTTGGCCAATTTCGCGGTGTCCGGCCGCTCGACGACGCCTTTTTCGGTCACGATCACATCGATCAGGTCGGCAGGGGTCACGTCGAACACCGGGTTGTAGGCCCCCACGTCCAAGCGCTGCCCCACCACCTCCAGCAACTCGCCAGCATCGCGCTGTTCCAGCGCAACGTCATCGCCGGTAGCCATCATCAGGTCCAGGGTTGAACTCGGCGCCACCACCATAAAACGCACGCCGTGGTGCATGGCGCAGACCGCCAGTTGATAGGTGCCGATCTTGCCGATCACATCACCGTTGGCGGCGATGCAGTCGGCACCCACGATCACCCAGGTCACCCCTTTGGTCTTGAGGATATGCGCGCCGGCCGAGTCGGCATTCACCAGTACCGGGATGCCTTCGCCAGCCAACTCCCAGGCGCTCAGGCGCGAGCCTTGCAGCCACGGGCGGGTTTCATTGACATAAACCTGCTCGACCATGCCTTCCAGGAAGGCACCGCGGATCACTCCCAACGCCGTACCGACGCCGCCGGTAGCCAGCGCGCCCGCGTTGCCGTGGGTCAGAATGGCCTGGGCATTGCCCTGGTGCCTGCGGATCAGTTCGACGCCCAATTGCGCCATGGTGAGGTTGGCTTCGCGGTCGCTCTCGTGAATCGCGACGGCCTCGGCTTCCAGCGCAACCAGCGGATCGGCGTGCGGCTTGAGACGGTCGAGGCGCTCGCGCATGCACTTGAGGGCCCAGAACAGGTTCGACGCGGTTGGACGGGTATCGGCGAGCAGTGCGTAGTCTTCTTCCCAACCGGCCTGCCAGTCACCGCCCTCGGCGATGCGTGCCCGAGCGGCGAGCACCAGGCCATAGGCGGCGCTGATACCGATGGCTGCCGCGCCACGCACGACCATCGCGCGAATGGCCTGCGCCACTTCATCCACCGTGGCGCAGGCTATCCAACTCTCCCGGGACGGCAAGGCACGTTGGTCGAGCAGGTGCAGCGTGCCGTCGCGCCAATCGATGGCCTTCACTTTCTCCGCTGCCAACAGTCGATCGCGCATCCCTTACTCCGCACTCATGAACAAAAGCCGCCGATTATAGCGATCCGCCAGCCAGGACGCTCGGGTATACTTCGCGCTTCTTTTATAGCTGCCCAGGAAGAAGCCCGCGATGACCGCCACTGCCGCCCCGCTCGACATCTTGCTGCTGCCGACCTGGCTGGTGCCTGTGGAGCCGGCCGGCGTGGTACTCAAGGAACATGGCCTGGGGATTCGCGACGGGCGCATTGCCTTTATCGGCCCGCGGGCGGCGGCACTGAAGCTGCAGGCCACCGAGGTGCGCGAGCTGCCGGGCATGCTGCTCAGCCCCGGCTTGATCAATGCCCACGGGCACGCGGCGATGAGCCTGTTTCGCGGCCTGGCCGACGACCTGCCGCTGATGACCTGGCTGGAAAAACACATCTGGCCCGCCGAGGCCAAGTGGGTCGACGAGGCCTTCGTACGCGACGGCACCGACCTGGCGATCGCCGAACAGCTCAAAGGCGGGATCAGCTGTTTCTCCGACATGTACTTCTACCCCAAGGTCGCCAGCGACTGCGTGCACAACAGCGGCATGCGCGCACAGATCGCGATTCCGATCCTCGACTTCCCGATCCCCGGCGCCGGCAGCGCCGATGAAGCGATCCGCCAGGGCATCGAGCTGTTCGGCGACCTCAAGCACCACCCGCGCATCAAGATCACCTTCGGCCCCCATGCGCCCTACACCGTCTGCGACGCCAACCTGGAGAAAATCCGGGTCATCGCCGAAGAACTCGACGCCGCCATCCATATGCATGTCCACGAAACCGCCTTCGAGGTGCAGCAAGCCGTCGAAAAGACCGGCGAGCGACCGTTGGCGCGCCTGGGTCGCCTGGGGCTGCTGGGGCCGCGCTTCCAGGCCGTTCACATGACCCAAATCAGCGAGGACGACCTGGTTTTGCTGGTAGAAAGCAATACCAGCGTGATTCATTGCCCCGAGTCGAACCTGAAACTGGCCAGTGGCTTCTGCCCGGTGGAACGTCTGTGGCAGGCTGGCGTTAATGTGGCCCTGGGCACCGACGGCGCCGCCAGCAACAACGACTTGGACTTGCTCGGCGAAACCCGCACCGCTGCGATGCTGGCCAAGGCCGTCGCCGGTTCGGCCACCGCTCTGGATGCGCATCGCGCGCTGCGCATGGCTACGCTCAATGGTGCGCGCGCCATGGGCCTGGAAAATGAGATCGGCTCGCTGGAAGTGGGCAAGGCGGCGGACATCGTCGCCTTCGATCTGTCGGGGCTGGCGCAACAACCGATCTACGATCCGGTCTCACAGCTTATATATGCCACCGGACGTGACAGCGTGAAACACCTTTGGGTCGCCGGCAAGCAGTTGCTCGACGACCGGCAATTGACCCGCATGGATGAGCAACAGTTGACCGCCACGGCCATCGCCTGGGGCCGGCGCATCAGCGGGCAGCACGAATAACGACGGTGTTGAACCCGCGCGTTCAGCACCGGCCAACCGATTTATCAGATTCAGAGGATGCACCATGAGCAACGTCGATCACGCCGAAATCGCCAAATTCGAAGCCCTGGCTCACCGCTGGTGGGACCGCGAAAGCGAGTTCAAACCGCTGCACGACATCAACCCGCTGCGAGTCAACTGGATTGACGAGCGCGTCAATCTGGCCGGCAAGAAGGTGCTGGACGTCGGCTGCGGCGGCGGCATCCTCAGCGAAGCCATGGCCCAGCGCGGCGCCACGGTGATGGGCATCGACATGGGCGAAGCGCCACTGGCCGTGGCCCAGCTGCACCAGTTGGAGTCCGGCGTGAGCGTTGAATACCGCCAGATCACCGCCGAAGCCCTGGCCGAGGAAATGCCCGGGCAATTCGACGTGGTCACGTGCCTGGAAATGCTCGAACACGTGCCGGACCCGTCCTCGGTGATCCGCGCGTGCTTCCGTATGGTCAAGCCGGGCGGCCAGGTGTTTTTCTCCACCATCAACCGCAACCCCAAGGCGTACCTGTTCGCGATCATCGGCGCCGAGTACATCATGAAGCTGTTGCCGCGCGGCACCCACGACTTCAAGAAATTCATCCGCCCTTCCGAGCTGGGGGCCTGGAGCCGCCAGGCCGGGCTGACCGTCAAGGACATCATCGGCCTGACCTACAACCCGCTGACCAAGCACTACAAGCTGGCCAACGACGTCGACGTCAATTACATGATCCAGACCCTGCGCGAGGAGTAAGCCTGTGAAGCTGCGAGCGGTTCTCTTCGATATGGACGGCACCCTGCTGGACACGGCGCCGGACTTTATCGCCATCTGCCAGGCCATGCGCGCCGATCGGGGCCTGGCGCCGATCAACGACCAGCACATTCGCGACGAAATCTCCGGCGGTGCGCGGGCGATGGTCGCGGTGACGTTCTCGATGGACCCGGAGTCGCCGGGTTTCGAGGAGCTGCGCCAGGAATTCCTTGAGCGCTACCTCAAGGGCTGCGCGGTCCATAGCAAGCTGTTCGACGGTATGAGCGAGCTGCTGGCGGACATCGAGAAGGCCAACCTGATCTGGGGCGTGGTCACCAACAAGCCGGTGCGCTTTGCCGAGCCGATCATGCAGCAACTGGGCCTGGCCGAGCGTTCTGCGCTGCTGATCTGCCCGGACCATGTAAAGAACAGCAAACCGGACCCGGAGCCGCTGATCCTGGCGTGCAAGATGCTCGACCTCGACCCTGCCAGCGTGCTGTTCGTGGGCGACGACCTGCGCGATATCGAATCCGGCCGCGACGCCGGCACGCGCACGGCGGCGGTCACCTATGGCTATATCCACCCGGACGACAACCCACATCATTGGGGTGCGGATGTGGTGGTGGATCACCCGCTGGAACTGCGCAAGGTGCTGGATAACGCGCTATGCAGTTGCTGATGGCTCATCGATCCAGCTGACCTATGAAGCTCCCCCTCCCACAGGGTATCTCCACCGGTCTCAAGTTTTGTGCTGAAACATGTTGAATTCTGTCGAGGCTATTTATGTTTGATTACTCCGCACGTCCAGAACTGCTCAAAGGCCGGGTCATCCTGGTGACCGGCGCCGGTCGCGGGATTGGCGCGGCAGCGGCGAAAACCTATGCCGCCCACGGCGCCACCGTACTGTTGCTGGGCAAGACCGAAGCCAACCTGGCCCAGGTGTATGACGAAATCGAAGCCGCCGGCCACCCGCAACCGGTGGTGATCCCGTTCAACCTGGAAACCGCCCTGCCCCATCAATACGATGAGTTGGCGGCGATGATCGAGAAAGAGTTCGGCCACCTCGACGGCCTGCTGCACAACGCCTCGATCATCGGCCCCCGCACGCCGATCGAGCAGTTGTCCGGCGAGAACTTCATGCGTGTGATGCATGTGAACGTCAATGCGATGTTTATGCTGACCAGCACCTTGCTGCCATTGCTCAAACTGTCCCAGGATGCGTCAGTGGTGTTCACCTCCAGCAGCGTCGGGCGCAAAGGCCGCGCGTACTGGGGCGCGTATGGCGTGTCCAAGTTTGCCACTGAAGGCCTGATGCAGACCCTGGCCGACGAACTGGAGGATGTGGCGGCGGTACGCGCCAACAGCGTCAACCCAGGCGGCACCCGCACCAGCATGCGTGCCCAGGCCTATCCAGGGGAAAACCCGATGGAAAGGCCGGCACCGGAAGAGATCATGCCGGTGTACCTGTACTTGATGGGGCCGGACAGTGCCGGCGTGAATGGGCAGGCATTCGATGCCCAGTAACAACTGACACAACTGGAACAAAATGTGGGAGGGGCAAGCCCCCTCCCACACTTGTATTGCGCGGTTGCCGAATGCTTAGTTTTTCACGACTTCTTCCAGGGTGAAACGGCCCAGCGGGTTTTGCAGGAAGTTGCTCACATTCTTGCGTGAGATATTGATGTAAGGGCTGTAGTACAGGTCGATCCAGTTCACATCCTGCTTGGCCAGTTTCTGCAGTTCCACATACATCTGCTCGCGCTTGGCCGGGTCGGCTTCGATGCGGGCTGCGGCGACCAGGTCCTTGACCTTGTCGTTCTTGTAGCGGGTCATATAGTTCTGGTTGGTGTCGTGGCCCAGCACGAAGGTGGTCTTCTGGTCCGGGTCGAGGATGTCGTTGGTCCAGTACATCACCGAAATGTCGTACTCACCGTCCACCAGCATCTGCCAGCTCTGGGTCGGGTCGACCTTCTGCAGGTTGGCGGTCACGCCGACCTTGGCCAACTGGTCCTTGATAATCACCGCGATCTGCTCATCGGCTTCGTTGCCGGCATTGACCACATAGTTGAGTTTCAAGTCCTTGGCGCCGGCCTGTTCCAGCAGCTTCTTGGCGGCGGTGGGGTCATAGGGGCGCTGCAGGTTATTGGGGTAGTGGTACAGCGAGCCTTTCGGGATGTAGGAATAAGCCACGGTGCCCTGGCCGTACGTGACGGTTTTGACCAGCGATTGCTTATCGATGGCCATGTCCAGCGCCTGGCGCACTTCGGGTTTGGCCAACAGGCCGTGGGCATGGTTGATCAACAAGTGATCTTCACGGGTGGACGGGTCGGCGTGGACCACCACGTTTTTGTCTTTCTTCAACTCTTCAACTCGAGAAAACGGCACGAAGATCGCGGTATCGAGTTCGTCGTTCTGCACCATGCGCATACGGGTGTTGTCATCGGTCACCGAGACCCACTCCACACCGTCCAGGCTTACCTTTTGAGCCTGCCAGAAGTTCGGGTTCTTCTTGAGGATCACCCGATCGCCCTTGCGCCACTCTTCTACCGTAAACGCACCGGACGTCACCGGGTTTTCCGAGTAGGCGTCTTCGCCCATGGAGGTCATGGCTTTTTCGGACAGGATCGACACCGTCGGCGAAGCAAGTTGGGAGAGGAAGGCCACCGCCGGGGTCTTGAGCGTGACCACCAGGGTTTTCGGGTCGGCGGCCGTGGCCGTGTTGATCAGGCTGAACGGGTCAGCCCACAGCGAAGCCTTGTTGTCGCGGATGCGCAACAGGCTGAAAGCGGCGTCGGCGGCGGTGATCGGCGAGCCATCGGAGAATTTCGCGTCACGCAGCTTGAAGGTATAGGTCAGGCCGTCCTTGGATATCTCCCAGCTTTCAGCCAGGCCCGGTTCCATCTTGGTGCCCAGGTTGTCTACGCGCACCAGGGTGTCGTAGACGTTGGCAAACACCCAGGTATCGCGGTTCTGCGCGCTTTTGATCGGGTCGAACGTGGTGCTGTCTTCACGGCAACCGATGGTGAGTACACCGGCGGCCTGGGCGAAACCGGCGGTCAGCGACCAGGCGGTCAGCGTGGCGGCGGCGAGTAACTTCAAGTGGCGGGATTGCATGTCATAACTCCTTGTTCATGAATGGCAGAGGGTTAAAGCAAAGGCGTTTCAAGCACGCAACTGTACCGGTGCTCGTGCAGGTGGTGGGTAGGCGGCAACGCTACGGAACACATTGCCCGCGCATGCCGGCAACGCGGGTGGAAGGCACAGCCGGTCGGTAAATTCAGCGGGCTTGGCGGCTCGCCCGGCAGGGGTTCGGCCGGCAATGGCCGCTGCGGGTCGATCTGCGGGATCGCCTCGATCAAGGCTGCCGTGTACGGATGGCGCGGCGACGTGAACACCGCTTCCACCGGGCCTTCCTCGACGATCTTGCCCAGGTACATCACCGCCACGCGGTCGCACAGGCGCCGCACGATGGCCAGGTCATGGGCGATAAACAGGATCGCCAGGTTCATACGCTGTTGCAGTTCCAGCAGCAGATTGATGATCTGGCCCTGAATTGATACATCCAGCGCCGCCACGCATTCATCGGCGACGATCAGGCGCGGCTCTACCGCCAGGGCCCGGGCAATGCCGACGCGCTGGCACTGGCCACCACTGAGGGCACTGGGTTTGCGCGTGGCCAGCTCAGGGCGCAGGCCCACCAGATCGAGCAGTTCGTTGACCCGGGCGGGAATGTGGTCCGAGTCGACTTTGCGCTGCACGCGCAAGACTTCGGCGATGGTTTCGCCGATGGTATGGCGCGGATTCAACGCGGCGTACGGGTCCTGAAAAATCATTGCCGTTTCATGGCGCAGGCGCGCGATGTCGATGGCGCTGCCTTGGGCCATGTCGACGCCATCGAACAGCACCTGCCCGGCACTGATCGGGTTCAGATGCAGAATCGCCCGCCCGAGGGTGCTTTTGCCGCTGCCGGACTCGCCCACCAACCCAAGGGTTTGGCCTGCTGCGAGGTTCAGCGATACACCGTTCACCGCCCTCACCCACTGTTTGTTCAGACCGAACAAGCCACTGCCGGACGCGGCAAAACGTACCTCCAGGTCCTTGATCTGCAACAGGCTCATGGGCGCACTCCCAACGGATAGTGACAAGCCACCCGCGCGCCTTCAGGCAAGCGCTCGGTGCACAACGCGCCAACCTGCGGGCAACGCGGGTTGAAGCGGCAGCCGGCGGGTAATGCATCAAGCAATGGCGGCTGGCCGGGGATGGTGCGCAGCAAGGCGTGGCCGCTGCTGTGGGCCGGCTGGCAGTCGATCAGGCCGGCGGTGTACGGATGCTGCGGATGCGCCAGCACCTCGTGCTTGCTCGCATGCTCGCACAGACGCCCGGCATACATCACCGCGATGGAATCGCAGGTCTGCGCCACCACGCCAAGGTCGTGAGTGATCATGATGATCGACAGGCCGCGCTGGTCGCGCAGGTCCAGCAGCAGGCGCAGGATTTGTGCCTGCACGGTCACGTCCAGGGCGGTGGTCGGCTCGTCGGCGATCAGTACCTTGGGGTTGCAGCCCAGCGCCACGGCGATCATCGCGCGCTGGCGCATGCCGCCGGAAAACTCGTGGGGATAGTTGTCGGCGCGCGCTTGAGGGTCGGGAATGCCGACCTGGCGCAGCACCTCGACGGCCTGCAGACGCGCATCCTTTTTCGATACGCCTTGATGCAGGCGAATGCCCTCGGCGATCTGCTCGCCGATGCGCATCAAGGGGTCCAGGTGGCTGCTGGGGTTCTGGAAAATCATCCCCAGTTGCCCGCCACGCACCGCACGCATGCCGGCGGCGTCGAGGCTGAGCAGGTCCTGGCCGGCCAGGCGCACCGCGCCACCCTGCACACGCAGGTTGGGCGATGGCAGCAGGCGAATCAGGCCACGGCAGGCCATGGTCTTGCCCGAGCCGCTTTCGCCCACCAGGCCGAGGATCTCGCCTTCGGCCAGGTCGAACGACACACGGTCCACCAGGGTCACGTCACGCCCGGCATTGTGGGCGATCACGCTCAGGTCGCGCACTTGCAACAGGCTCATGTGCGGTCTCCCAGTACTTGCGCCACGCCATCGGCCAGCAGGCTGAAGCCCATGGCCAGCGTGACGATGGCCAGGCCGGGAAAGGTGCAGATCCACCAGGCCGTGGTGATAAACGCCTGGCCCTCGGCGACCATGGTGCCCCACTCGGCGGTCGGCGGTTGCACGCCCAGGCCCAGGTAGCTCACGGCCGCGCCATTGAGCAGCACCAACACCGCATCGGACATGGAAAACACAATCGAGCCGAACATTGCATTGGGCAGCAGGTGTCGAAACAGGATGCGCCCGTGGCCGAAGCCCAGGCTCTTGGCGGCCAGGGCGAAGTCGCTTTCCTTGAGCACCAGGATCTGCGAGCGGATCAGCCGCGCATACGACACCCAGCCCACCAGCGCCATGGCGATATAGAAACTCTTCAAGCCTGGGCCGAGGATGGCCATGATCGCCAGCATCAGCACCAGAAACGGGAACGCCAGGATTACGTCGATCACGCGCATGCACACGCTGTCGAAACGCCCGCCGATATAGCCTGAGACCGCGCCGATAAACGTGCCGATGATAAACGGAAAGATTACCCCGACCACCGCCAGTTGCAGGTCGATGCGCGCCCCCCAGATCACCCTCGAAAGGATGTCTCGGCCGTAGTTATCCGTGCCGAATGGATGGGCAAGGCTGGGGGCCAGCAGGCTCAGGTCGGTGTTCTGCGCAATCGGGTCATACGGCGCGATCCACGGCGCGAACAAGGCCAGGCCGAGCCACGCCAGCAGGATCAGCAGCCCCCACGCCGCCGTGAGCCGGCCGTTGCGTAAACCGAGTCGCAGGCGCAGGCGCCAGGGCGCAACCAAGGGTCGAGTGCTCATTGCATCTTCACCCGCGGGTCGAGCGCCACCGTCACCACATCGGCGATGAAGTTGACCAGCACCGTGGCGCACGCCAACACCATCGCCACGCCCTGCACCACCATGTAGTCGCGGGTAAAGATGCCGCGCACCAGCAACTGACCAATGCCAGGGATAGCAAACAGGCTTTCGATGACCACCGTGCCGCTGATCAACCAGCCGATATTCACCGCCAGCAGGTTGACCGCCGGGACCAGGGAGTTGGGCAATACGTGCCGGCGAAACACCTCGGCTTCCGACAGCCCGCGCGCACGGGCGGCGGTGACGTGATCGGCCTGCAGTTCCATCAGCATGCTCGCGCGCAGGTTACGTACCAGTACCGCCGACAGCGCCAGGGCGATGGTCAGGCACGGCAGCACCATGTGGTGCGCCTTGTCCAGCCAGGTGCGGCCATACCCGGACACCGGGAACAGGCCCCATTGCACGCTGAGCAGCAGGATCAGCATCAAGCCCAGCCAGAACGCCGGCATGCCCAGGCCGACGGTGGTGAAGACGCGGACCAGGTTATCCGCCCAGCCGCCTTTGTGGCGCGCGGCCAGTGTGGCCAGGGGCAGCGCGATCAGCAGCGCCAGCAACACGCTGCCGAGCACCAACATCAGGGTCGGCTCGATACGGGTGACGATCAGCTTCAGTGCATCGACCTTGTACAACAGCGATTGACCCAGGTCGCCCTTGAGCAGGTTTTTCAGGAAGTAGAAGTACTGCAGCCACAGCGGCTGGTCGAGACCGTATTGGGCGCGGATTTTCAACAGTGCATCAGGCGTACTGCGCGATCCCAGCAGCGCCCGCGCCGGGTCGCCGGGGATCGATCGCACCAGCACGAACGTAATCACACTGATGCCGAACAGTACCGGCAGCAGTTGCAACGGTCGGAACAGGACGAAACGGTAACGCGCCAGGTTCATGCGTCAGCCTCGGTGGCGAGCGAGAAAGTCCAGCAGCACCGGAAAATACGCCTGGGGTTCTTCATAGAACGGCATATGGCTGCTGTTGGGAAACACATGCAATTCGGCGTGCCGGGCAGCCATTTTCATGCGCATGGCGCACGCCGGCGTCAGTTCATCGTGCTGGCCGGTGGTAATCAGCATCGGCATCTTGAAATCGGCCATCTCGGCGATACGGTTCCAATCCTTGAGGTTGCCGACGTAGAGAAACTCATTGGGACCCTGCATGGTTTCGTAAGGGCCCATGTTCCAGTCGCCAAGGGAACGCTTGACCGGCTCGGGCCATTCGTCCAGGCGGCACACGTGGCGATAATTGAGCAAGGTGATCGCGGCCTGGTACTGCGGGTGGTCGAGGGTGCCCATGGCTTCGTGGCGTTGCATCATGGCCACGGTTTCGCTGCCCAGCGCGCCACGCAGGCGCTCCAGTTCCTGGGAAAGGTGCGGAATATCGCCGACGGTGTTTGCCAGGATCAGGCTTTTGAGCGCGTCGGGATAATGAATGGCGTACTCGATGCCCAGCCACCCGCCCCAGGAATGCCCTAGCAGGTGCACACGGCCCAGGCCCAGGGCTTGGCGCACGGTTTCGACTTCTTCGACATAACGGCCGATTTCCCACAGGGAAACATCGGTCGGTCTGGCTGATGCCCCCGTGCCGAGCTGGTCGAATGCGACCACTCGCAGGTTATGCTCCTTGAGCCAGCCATGGGCGTCGCGCAAATAGTCACACGGCAGGCCAGGGCCACCGTTGAGGCATAGAAGCACCTCATCGCCTTGGCCAAAGCTGTAGACCACGAGTGTGTGGCCGTCGACTTGCACGTTGTACCGCTGGTCGGGGGCAATTTCACGCCACATGCATACATTCCTTGTGTTGTATCGGCCTGGCGGGCAGCGGCCGTTTATCAGGCCAACACTACCGAGGATGCCGCGCGTCCATAACCTAGTATTTCTTATAGGTTTGGCCTGGCAGTCCTTCGCCGGGGCGTGGCATTCTACTTGCCGCAAGTCGAGATTCAAATGAAATCGGGAGCAGAACGGATGCTGGCCAAGCTTACTGCCTTCAACGACCGTCTGATGCCGGGCAGGAGCCTGGAAGAACAGATGGACAACACTTTCGTCCTCGCCCGGCAATTGGGCTTCGACGCGCTGGTGTACGACTACACCCCGGTGCCGATGGACCCCAATGGCGCCCTGATCACCCCGTCGGTGCTCGAACTGCGCAACACCCCATCGGACTGGCACGCCTTATGGTGCAGCGAAGGGTTCTACCAGATCGACCCGGTGCAGCATCTTGCGCTGGCCACGGTGTCACCGTTCGTATGGTCCTACGACGTCAAGGTCGATACCCCGCTGAAAAAAGTCATCGATCCGTGCCACGCACCGGTCTCCTCCTACCTTCACGACCAGCAGCTCACCTGCGGCGTCAGCGTGCCGATCCACCTGCCACGGGGCGGCTTCGCCTCGCTGACCGGCCTGCGCACCGGCAAGAGCCGCAGCGTGCTGCGGGACGCACACCACACGCTGGCGGATTTCAGCCTGATCACCCACGCGTTGCAGGAAGCGGCCTATCCGTTGTTCGGCAAAGAGCTGCGCAGCTACCCGCATATCCGCCTGACCAAACGCGAACGCGAGTGCCTCAAATGGGCCGCCGAAGGGCTGACTGCGGCTGAAATCGCCACCCAGTTGAGCCGTTCACTGGCTGTGGTGACCCTGCACCTGGCCTCGGCGATGCACAAACTGGGGGCCAAAAACCGCGTGCAGGCGGTGGTGCGCGCCACCCATTACCGCCTGCTGGAAGACTGATCCACCAGTAAAACCTAGCTGTTTTGCTAGTTACCTAAATTTTCCCGGCGGCTTATCGTGACCCTGATCCTTTTTTCAAGAGCAGGGTACGAAATGGAATTCATCGAAAAAATCCGCGAAGGGTATGCGGCGTTCGGCGCCTATCAGACCTGGTACCGCGTCACCGGCGACCTGAACAGCGGCCGCACCCCGCTGGTGATTATCCACGGTGGCCCCGGCTGCACCCATGATTATGTCGACGCCTTCAAGGACGTCGCGGCCAGCGGCCATGCCGTAATCCATTACGATCAATTGGGCAACGGCCGTTCCACCCACTTGCCCGACAAAGACCCGTCCTTCTGGACCGTCGAACTGTTCCTCGCCGAGCTGGACAACCTGCTGGACCACCTGCAGATCAGCGATAACTACGCGATCCTCGGCCAATCCTGGGGTGGCATGCTCGGCAGCGAACACGCGATCCGCCAGCCCAAGGGCCTGCGGGCGTTTATCCCGGCCAACTCGCCGACCTGCATGCGCACCTGGGTCAGCGAAGCCAATCGCTTGCGCAAGCTGCTGCCCGAAGGCGTGCATGAAACCCTGCTCAAGCACGAAGCCGCCGGTACCTACCAGGACCCGGAATACCTCGCCACTTCGCGGATTTTCTATGACCACCACGTGTGCCGGGTCAACCCGTGGCCGGAAGAGGTCGCGCGCACCTTTGCTCAGGTCGATTCAGACCCGACGGTGTATCACGCCATGAGCGGGCCTACCGAGTTCCACGTGATCGGCAGCCTGAAGGATTGGAAATCGATTGGCCGTCTGTCGAAGATCAACGTGCCGACCCTGGTGATCTCCGGCCGCCACGACGAGGCCACGCCACTGGTGGTCAAGCCGCTCCTGGATGAGATCGCCGATGTGCGCTGGGCGCTGTTTGAGGACTCCAGCCACATGCCCCATGTGGAAGAACGCCAGGCGTGCATGGGGACCGTGGTGAAGTTTTTGGATGAGGCGTGCGCGGTGCCGCGCGCGGCACTCAAGGCCGGTTGAGTTCAGTGTGGGAGGAAGCACGCGCCCTCCCACTCCTTCAGACCTCGGAGGTCTCAGGCTTTGATGCCTGCCGTGCCGGCTCAGCCGTCACCGGGATCTCTTTGCCCTCGGCATCGAACAACTTGCCGCCCCTGAAGTAATCCCCATCACGCAGCGCCGCCACATCGTGGAAGCACAGGCTGCGTTCGGTCCCCGCGACGAACACCGACTGCTGGTCCGAGTTGCCCGCGGTGAAATGGTTGAACGCCAGGTTCAGCAGGATCGCCATGATCGCCGACGAACTGATCCCCGAATGGAAAATGGTCGCGAACCAGCTGGGGAAGTGGTCATAGAAGCTTGGCGCGGCGATGGGGATCATGCCGAAACCGATGGAGGTGGCGACGATGATCAGGTTCATATTGTTGCGGTAATCCACCTTGGACAAGGTGCGAATTCCACTGGCCGCCACCGTGCCGAACAGTACGATCCCGGCGCCGCCCAGCACCGACGTGGGCACTGCGGCAATCACCCGGCCCATGAACGGCAGCAAGCCGAGAATGACCAGGAACAGCCCGCCGGTGGCCACCACAAAGCGGCTTTTCACCCCGGTGACCGCCACCAGGCCGACGTTCTGGGCGAAGGCACTCTGGGTGAACGAACCAAAGATCGGCGCGAACATGCTCGACAGCATATCGGCGCGCAGGCCGTTGCCCAGGCGCTTGGAGTCCACCTTGGTGTCGATGATTTCACCCACGGCGAGGATATCCGCCGAGGTTTCCACCAAGGTCACCATCACCACGATACACATCGAAATAATCGCAGCGATGTGAAAGGTTGGCATGCCGAAATGAAACGGCGTGGGGAAGCCGAACATTGGCCCTTGGGTCACGCTGGAGAAGTCGGCCATGCCCAGCAGCACCGCGATCAGCGTGCCGATCACCATCGCCAGCAGGATCGATAGGCGCGAAATGGTCGCGCTGCCGATTTTGCTCAGCAGCAGCACCAGCACCAGCGTCAAGGCCGCCAACCCGATATTGGGCATGCTGCCGAAATCCGCCGCGCGGCTGTTGCCGCCCATGGCCCAGCGCGCCGCGACGGGCATCAGGGTCAGGCCGATAGTGGTGATGACGATACCGGTGACCAGCGGCGGGAAGAACTTGGTGATCCGCGAGAACACCGGGGTGATCAACAGGCCGATCAATGACGCGGCCATTACCGCTCCGAGAATCGCCGGTAAACCACCGGCACCGTCGCTGCCGACAATCGCCACCATGGTGGCCACACCGGCAAACGACACGCCCTGCACCAACGGCAGCTGGCAGCCGAAAAACGGCAGGCCGAGGGTTTGCAACAAGGTCGCCAGGCCGCCCGCAAACAGCGACGCGGCGATCAACAGGCCGATATCCGCCGGCGATAACCCGGCCGCCTGGCCGACGATCAACGGTACGGCAACGATGCCGCCGTACATGGTGAGCACATGCTGCAGGCCGTAAGCCATGTTGGCCGCGATGCCAAGATTCTCATCTTCCGGCCGCTGCGGTGACGCCTTCGGGGTAGTCATGGTGAGGGGTTCTCTGTTTTTGTTGTGCGGCCACTGTATGCAATCTTTGGACTGGATGTCCATAGAGTTGTATACAATCAACCAGACAAGATACCCTCCGCCGGCGTTACAAAAACCATTCGGCCGTGATGAGCCGCAACGCCAAGGACACTAAAACAATGAAAAAGGCACTACAGGGCGCTACCGTCGCACTCACTCTGCTGGGCGGCGGGGAGGCTGTCGCGGTGGAATGGATGAACAACAGCGTAGGGTTTCGCTACGGCCAGCAGTTCACCAATCCGAACAACCCCGATGAATTCAGCAAGCGCATCTACAGCTTCACCCACGCCAGTGGCTACCGATACGGCAGCAATTTTCTCAACCTGGATGTGTTCCTGTCCGACAGCCGCGACCCACGCAAGGGCACCGATCACGGGGGCAGCGAGGTGTACGCGGTGTACCGGCACCAGCTGTATGCCTCGCGGGTATTCGACAGGCCGCTGGGCACGGGTGCGGTCAAGGATTACGCCTTGACCCTGGGCTTCGACGCCAACCGAAATAACAACTTCGCCTCCGCCAGGAAGCGCGCGCTGGTGCTTGGCCCGACCGTGAAATTCAACACGGTCGGGGTGCTGGACCTGAGCCTGCTGTATTACAAGGAGCGCAACCACACTGGCATTCCCGGCGCCCAGGAATCCGACCACACCTTCGACGACACCTACATGCTTAACCTGACGTGGATGCGCCCGTTCGAGATCGCCAACCACGGGGCGAAATTCCAAGGGTTCATCAATTACGTCGGGGCTAAAGGCGAGGACTACCACGGCCGCGACACCGCTGCCGAAGCGCTGATGCGCACCGCGTTGATGGTGGCCGTGCGACCGGGCAAGAGCGTCAAACCGAACCTGTACCTGGGCGTGGGTTACGAGTACTGGCATAACAAATTCGGCGTCGACGGCGGCCGCGGCAGCCGCACCTCCACGCCGACCGTGAATATGGAAATCACCTTTTAATCACGGGTGCTGCTGTGAGTCGGACACACCGCATTCGCAGCCATTAGGGCCGCTGCGCAGCCCAGCGCAGGACAAGCCTGCTTACCACAGGGAAGCAGCACCCCCGCAGTTGTGGTGAGCGGGCTTGCCCCGCGCTGGGGCGCGAAGCGGCACTGTCTCCAGACACTGCGGTGTGCCAGGCTTAAACAGTTTGCAGACTTTGGGGCAGCCGCTACGCAGGTGTTCTTCAGTTCAGCTCTGTCATCAGCTCGGCACGATTGGCCTTCGGCCGGGCCAGCCAATATCCCAACACTGCCAGCGGCGCGGTTGCCAGCATCACGATCACGGTGATCATTAGCGGATGTTCGAGCATCGATGACACCAGTAGGCTGCTCACAAAGCACAAGCCCAGTTGCAGGGTGTTTTGCAGCGCCGCAGCCTTGCCGGAATTTTCCGCGAAGGGCATCAGCGCGTTCGCCACCACGATGGGGTAACTGGCACCGTTGCACAGCGCCATCAGGCAGAACGGAATCAACAGGGTGGTGAGCGTCGGCACGGTCAACGTGGCGACCAGGTACAGCGCTCCCATGCTCACGCAGTAGGCAAGCAGCAGCCACGGCAGCAAGGTTTTACCCTGCAGATGCTGCAAGGCGCTGCGGCAACTGTAACCACCTATCAGGAATGCCAGGGTCGGCACCACATAGCTCAAGCCAATATCATTGGGGCTGTAACCCATACCGCCGAGAATGAACGGGGACGCTGTAAGCCAGGCAAAAAAACTGGCCGAGCACGCGGCAAAAATCATTACGTTGCCGCTGAATACCCGCGACTTGAGCAACTGCCCATACCCCAGGCGCGCCGGTGCCTGTGTCAGTCGTTTCGGCGCACTGCGCAGGAATAAGGTGGGTAACAGCAGCGCCAGCGACACAGCCAGCAACACGCCGAAGATCGCCTGCCAGCCTACGTGATTCAACACCAGCGCGCCCAACAGTGGCGCCAGGGCCGGCGACAGCGACATCAACGGCATGATGCTGGCGAACACACGATGGGCCTTGTCGGCCGGGTAGCGATCAATCACCAGCGCCTGCCAGCTCACGGCGGCGGAACACACGCCGATCGCCTGGATAAAGCGCAGCGCCAACAGTTGCGCAGCACTGTCGACCCAAAACATGCCGGCGCAGCCCAGCACAAACAGGCTCAGGCCCGCTAGCAGAATCGGCTTGCGCCCCAGGCGGTCGGACAACGGCCCCCACACCAACTGCCCCAGCGCAAACCCGGCGAGGAAGACGCTCAAGCTGGCGCCGACCGCGCCCGCGCTGATCTGCAAGTGTTCGCCCATGGCGCCGAACGCCGGCAAGTACATGTCCATGGCGAGATAACCGAGCATGCTCAGGCCCGCCAGATACCAGGTAAAACCAAACGAATTTTTCATTGAAGCCTTGTTGACCTTGCCATCAAACTATTTGCTGACTGGCGCCCATTATGAAGCTGACAGTTTTCATGTGAAGCGATAATAATTGGCCAAAGCTATCAATAATTTTGAAGGCACCGATCATGTGGTCCGAATATTCCCTGGATGTGGTAGACGCCGTGGCGCGCCACGGCAGCTTCAGCGCCGCCGCACAGGAATTGCACCGTGTGCCGTCGGCCATCAGCTATACGGTGCGTCAGCTGGAAGAATGGTTGGCGGTGCCGCTGTTCGTGCGGCGTCACCGCGACGTGGAACTGACCCCCGCCGGCCGCCTGTTTATCGACGAAGCCCGGGGCGTGATGAAGAAAATGCTCGGCACGCGACGCTTGTGCCAGCAAGTGGCCAATGGCTGGAGCGGCCAGTTGAAGGTGGCGGTGGACTCCATCGTCAAACCCCAGCGCTGCCGGCAATTGGTGCTGGATTTCTATCGACGGTTCCCCGAGGTGGAATTACTGCTGGAGTACGAGGTGTACAACGGTGTGTGGGATGCCCTGGCCGACGAGCGCACCGACATTGTGATCGGGGCCACCAGCGCGGTGCCGGTGGCCAGCCACTTTACCTTTCGCGATATGGGGTTGTTGAACTGGCTGTGCGTGGTCAGCGCGCGGCATCCGCTGGCGAGCGTTGAAGGCCTGCTCAGCGACGACCAATTGCGCCCCTTCGCCTCGCTGTGCATGACCGACACCTCGCGTAACCTGCCCAAGCGCGACACCTGGACCCTGGACAACCAACTGCGCCTGGTGGTGCCTAACTGGGCGTCAGCCATCGATTGCCTGCGCGATGGGTTGTGCGTCGGCATGGCGCCAGCACATAAGGTAGCGCCCTGGATCGAACGCGGCGAGCTGGTGGCGCTGCACCTGACCCGCCCCTTCCCCGCCAGCCCGTCCTGCGTGGCCTGGGCGCAGAACAAGCTGTCCCCGGCCATGGCGTGGTTACTCGAATACCTGGGCGACACCGAAACCCTCAACCAAGAATGGCTCAATGGCCCTGATCCAATAAGCGGCTGATGGCCCGCACGATCATCTCGACTTCCTTGCCGTCCAGGGTCAGCGGCGGCAGCAGGCGGATGATTTTGCCGCGCGTCACATTGATCAGCAGCGCATGCTCCTGGGCGGCGCGCTGGGCCAGGTCGCGATACGGGCTGACCAGTTCGATGCCGATCATCAAGCCCTGCCCGCGAATCGCCAGCACCTGGGGGTGTTCCGCCAGTTCCACGCGCAGCCGCGCCAGCAAGCGTTCGCCCTGTTGCGCGGCGTTGTGCAGCAAGCCCTGCTCTTCGATGATGTCCAGCACCGTGCAGCCAACCCGGCAAGCCAGCGGGTTACCGCCAAACGTGCTGCCATGACTGCCCGGCGTGAACAAGCGCGCCACACCGGCCCGTGCCAGGCAGGCGCCGATCGGCACGCCGTTGCCGAGGCCTTTGGCCAGGGTCATGACGTCCGGCACGATGCCTTCATGCTGGAACGCGAACCACGCACCGGTGCGACCGATGCCGGTCTGGATTTCATCGAGCATCATCAGCCAGCCGTGGGCTGTGCAGTGATCGCGCAAGCCACGCAGATAGCCGGGCGGCGCCGGCAATACACCACTTTCACCCTGGATCGGCTCCAGCAACACGGCCGCAATCTGCGCGCCATGGGTGCGGGTGATCGCTTCGATGGCGGCCAGGTCACCGAACCGGACCTTGAGAAAATTCCCCGGTAAGCGCTGAAACCCGAGGCGCACCGACGGTCCGTCGCTGGCCGCCATGGTGCCCAGGGTGCGCCCGTGAAAGGCGTTCTCCATCACCACAATCAACGGTTCTTCGATGCCCTTTTTCCAGCCATGCAAGCGCGCCAGCTTGAGGGCGGTTTCGTTGGCCTCGGCGCCGGAGTTGTTGAAAAATCCGCAATCCAGGCCGGACAGCTGCGCCAGGCGCCGGGCCAGGCGTTGTTGCCAGTCAATGCTGTAGAGGTTGGAGGTGTGCAGCAACAGGCCAGCCTGCTCGCTGATGGCCGCCACCAGGCGCGGATGGGAATGCCCGACATTGGTCACCGCCACACCCGCCACCGCATCGAGGTACTCGCGACCCTGCTGGTCCCACAGACGCGTGCCCAGGCCACGGGCGAAGCTCAGGGCCAAGGGTTGGTAGGTGGTCATCAGGCAGGCGGCGGTCATGGTGCGGGCTCCAAGTCATCAGGTTGATGGTCTCAGTATCGTTAGCCACCTGAGCTGGATAAACTGCACATTTCTGCAATGACTTTAAACCAGGGCTTGATAATGGATCTGTTCCAGGCAATGTCGGTGTACGTAAAAGTGGTGGAGACCGGCAGCATGACGGCGGCGGCCCACGCCTGCGGCCTGTCGACCACGATGGTCGGTAACCACCTGCGCGCCCTGGAACAGCGCCTGGGAGTCAGTCTGCTCAAGCGCACCACGCGCAAGCAGAGTCTCACGGAGTTCGGCGGCCAGTATTACCAACGCTGTCTGGAGGTGTTGGGACTAGTGGCCGACTCCGAACAACTGGCCGAACAAGCCCACAGTGACGTGCCTAGAGGCACCTTGCGCATCACCGCCCCACCCGCCTTCGGCACCGAGCGCCTGGCGCCGGCGTTGAGCGAATTCTCCCAACGTTATCCGCAGATCAAGCTCTATGTGGTGCTCAGCAACCAGCGCATGGACCTGGTCGACAGTGGCTTCGACGTGGCGATCCGCTTGGGCGAGTTGGAACCGTCGAGCCTGATCGCACGGCCCATGCAGGACTACACCATCACCCTCTGCGCTTCGCCGAGCTACCTGGCGCGACGCGGCACGCCGACCAGGCCCGAAGACCTGCAACAACACGACTGCCTGGCCTTCGCTTATCCGTCCACCGACGACTGGCGCAACGCCGACAAGCTCTGGCGTATGACGGGAGCGGACGGCGAAGTGGAAATCCCGGTGTCGGGATCGTTGACCATCAATAGCTCACAAGCCCTGCGCCAAGCGGCGGTGCAAGGCATGGGCATCGTGATGCTGCCCGATGCGCTGGTCCAGCCCGATCTGCACAGCGGCAAACTTGTGGCGTTGCTGACCGACTATCAATTGCCCAGCCGACCCATGCATGTGCTGTACGGCCAGGATCGTTATCGCCTGCCCAAGTTGCGAGCGTTTGTCGATTTTGTGATGGAGAAATGGGCGCGCTAGAGGCTCACGCCCACTTCACGCAATCGTGCCGATGTCTGCTCGGCCGATACATGATGAATGTCCTGCCAACCCAGAGCGCTGGCGGCATCGGCGTTGTCGGCCACGTCATCTCGTAATAGGCCGTGATCGAGTCTCTAGGGTGGGGGTGTTGATCGATCAGGATTTGCGTGGCTTCGGCCAGCGGCCGCCCCGCATCTTGTTCGGTATTCCAGGCCTGGGTGCAGATGTTATCCAGGAATCACTGCCGTTCTTGATCGTCGGCAATCAGTTTGCGGTAGAGGTGATGCGGGCTCCAATCGAAGAGAACACCGCCGAAATCAAAAACTACTGCACGAATCGTCATCAGATCCTCCGTTGGCTTGGCTTGATAGCGGGAGGAGTCTGGCAGATTTGAAGAGAGGGAAAGGCGCGCTGAAGCGCAAGAAACCTCTGAAACGCACGCAAATCAAAGTGGGAGGGACTTGCCCCCGACGGCGATAGCTCAGCTACAGCTGAGCTGTCTGACGCGAAGCCATCGGGGGCAAGCCCCCTCCTACATTTTTAACCGCGCTTTAGGCTTGGATCAGACCGTTGATCTTCACCGTCGGATTTACATCAGCCTCGTAGTCCACGCCATCGACTTCAAAGCCGAACAAGCGCAGGAATTCCGCTTTGTAACCGGCAAAATCGCTGATCTCGTTGACGTTCTCGTCGGTGACCTGGTTCCACAGCGCCGCCACGGCGTCCTGGACCTTCGGCTCCAGCTCGGCCAGGTCGGCGCGCAGGCGGCCGTCGGTGTCGAGCTTCGGCTCTTTGCCGTACAGGCTGTCCTTGAACAAACCGTAGACCTGCTCGATGCACCCTTCGTGAGTGCCCTGCTCTTTCATCACTTTGAACAGCAGCGACAGGTACAGCGGCATGATCGGGATCGCCGAGCTGGCCTGGGTGACCACGGCCTTGAGCACCGACACACGGGCGTCGCCCTTCAGTGCGGCGAGGTTGTCGCGCAGGGTCAGGACTTTCTTGTCCAGGTCTTTCTTGGCTTCACCGATCGAGCCGTTCCAGTAGATGTCCTGGGTCAGCTTTTCGCCAAGGTAGGTAAAGGCGGTGGTCTTGGCGCCTTCGGCCAGTACATCGGCGTCACGCAGCGCGTCGATCCACAGTTGCCAGTCTTCGCCACCCATGACTTTCACGGTGCCGGCGATTTCTTCTTGGGTCGCCGGCTCCAAGGTGGTGTCGACCACAACCCCTTTGTCGGTGTTGATACCGCGCAGGGTCACGGCCTTGCCGATCGGCTTGAGCGTGGAGTTGTAGACCTCACCGGTCTTGGGGTCGGTACGGCGTGGCGCGGCCAGGCTGTAGACCACCAGGTCGATCTTGCCCAGGTCTTTTTTGATGGTTTCGATGGTCAGGCGCTTGATCTCGTCGGAGAACGCGTCGCCGTTGATGCTCTTGGCATACAGGCCTTTTTCGACCGCAAACTTCTCGAACGCAGCGCTGTTGTACCAGCCGGCGGAGCTCAGCTTGCCTTCTTCGCCTTCTTTCTCAAAAAACACGCCCAGGGTGTCGGCGCCGCAGCCAAACGCAGCGCTGATGCGCGCGGCCAGGCCGTAACCGGTGGAAGCGCCGAGTACCAGCACCTTCTTCGGGCCGCCTTCGATGGCGCCATGCTGGGTCACGTAATCGATCTGTTCCTTGACGTTCGCTTCACAGCCAACAGGGTGAGCGGTCACACAGATAAAGCCACGAACCCGCGGTTTGATGATCATAAAGTTTCTGCCTCTTCCAAGGTGCCGAGGGCCAGTGGTGGCCATTCAGCTTCAATCGTACCGGTCTATGACGTCCGAAAAACCGAAGCGTCACGATAGTCGTAAATCTCGTGTTTACAAAATTCGCTGCACACACCCCGGCAACCGTTAAAAACTGTGAGTGGCCTGCACACTTTTTCGCACTATTTAAACTGCAGACACGGGGTCAAACGCCTTATTATGACGTAGTTGTTTCAACATGTTTCAAACCCACCACTCGCAGCCACCGGTCCGGACCTGTCGAATGGCGTCCTTGTGGAGCTGAGTTCATGAACAAGCCTGCTGTGCGTAAAAAAGCCATCTCGCTGGCCTGGGTGCTCGCGGGCCTGCTGTTTATCGATGTATTCCCCGAGACCACGCTGGTGTTTCTGTGCCTGGTGCTGCTGTGCGGCCTTTACGATTTTTTGCGCAACGGCCTGTACGATGCGTCCACCATCAAAAAGTACTTTATCGGCAGCGGCCGCAACACCTGGCTGTTGGCGCCGTTCAATACCCTGTTCGACCTGCTGAGCTCGCGCAATCGCCACATCTATACGATGCGTGACCTGCCACCCGCCTGGCGTGAAGAGTTGCAACGGGTCATTGATGAGGCCATGGCCCACAAGGACGAAATCATCGGTTACCTCGACGAACGCATGGCCGAAAAAAAGCGAGGCATGTTGTTTTTCCAATGGTACGGGCGGCCGATCGAGACCCACCTGGACATCCCGGCCCTGCGCAAAAAACTGCCGTTCGTAAAAACCATCGGGGTGTCGGTGTTCAACGAAAACCGCTCCACGTCCTTTCACTTCGGCCCACTGCGCATGATGTTCCGCGTGCTTTACAACATGGCGCCGGCGCCCCATCACGACGGCGTGTATATCCAGGTGGGCGAGCACAAACACTACTGGCATGACGACCCGTTATTTATCTTCGATGACACGCTGATGCACGCGTCTTTCAATAAGAACGATGCCAAGCGCTACTGCCTGTTCATCGATATCGTGCGGCCGACCCCGCTGCCGGCGGTGCTCAATGCCGTGATCGCCGGGTTTGCCGCGCTGGTCTTTACCCTGCGTCGGGTTTTCTACAAAAACTGGAAGCTGATCGAGTGAGTTCTGCGGCATGATGGTGTTGAGCGGTGTTTGCGCTGGGCCGTGTGCCTGAGTTAAAAAACCGTCTCGTGCGCCCCTCATCGGCGCCCACCTTTCCCAAGCCATCGCGCCTCAGCGGCTGCGGTGGCTGTGCTTTCAAGGAATCAGAATGCCCCAACGTCAAGTCATCAACGCCTCCGTCAGCCCCAAGGGCAGCCTCGAAACCCTCTCCCAACGCGAAGTGCAGCAACTGAGCGAAGCCGGCACCGGCAGCATCTATACCCTGTTCCGCCAATGCGCCCTGGCGATCCTCAACACCGGCGCGCACATCGACAACGCCAAGACCATCCTCGACGCCTACAAAGACTTTGAAGTGCGCATCCACCAACAGGACCGCGGTGTGCGCCTGGAATTGCTCAACGCGCCGGCCGACGCCTTCGTCGATGGCGAGATGATCGCCAGCACCCGCGAAATGCTGTTCAGTGCCCTGCGCGACATCGTCTACACCGAGAACGAGCTGGACAGCCAGCGCATCGACCTGAGCAACTCCCAAGGCATCACCGACTACGTGTTCCACCTGCTGCGCAACGCGCGCACGCTGCGCCCTGGTGTGGAACCGAAGATCGTGGTGTGCTGGGGCGGACACTCGATCAATACCGAAGAATACAAATACACCAAGAAAGTCGGGCATGAACTGGGCCTGCGCAGTCTGGATGTATGCACCGGCTGCGGCCCGGGGGTGATGAAAGGTCCGATGAAAGGCGCGACCATTTCCCACGCCAAGCAACGTATCACCGGCGGGCGCTACCTGGGCCTGACCGAGCCGGGCATCATCGCCGCCGAAGCGCCGAACCCGATTGTCAACGAGCTGGTGATCCTGCCGGACATCGAAAAGCGCCTGGAAGCCTTTGTTCGCGTGGGCCACGGCATCATCATCTTCCCCGGCGGCGCCGGCACGGCCGAAGAGTTCCTGTACCTGCTGGGCATCCTGATGCACCCGGATAACCGCGACGTACCGTTCCCGGTGATCCTTACCGGACCGCAGCAGGCCGCACCGTACCTGCAGCAACTGCACGCCTTTGTCGGCGCCACTTTGGGCGAAGCGGCGCAGGCGCATTATCAGATCATCATCGACGATCCGGCCGAAGTGGCCCGCCAGATGACCGCCGGCCTCAAGGCGGTGAAGCAGTTCCGCCGCGAGCGCAACGACGCCTTCCACTTCAACTGGTTGCTCAAGATCGACGAAGGCTTCCAGCGCCCGTTCGATCCGACGCACGAGAACATGGCCAGCCTGCAACTGAGCCACACCCTGCCGCCCCACGAACTGGCGGCCAACCTGCGCCGGGCGTTCTCGGGGATCGTGGCGGGTAACGTGAAGGACAAGGGCATCCGCCTGATCGAAGAAAATGGCCCATATGAGATCCATGGCGATCCAGCGATCATGAAACCGCTGGATGAACTGTTGAAGGCGTTCGTCGCGCAGCACCGCATGAAATTGCCGGGCGGCGCGGCGTATGTGCCGTGCTACCGCGTGGTGCGGTAGGCAGCCGGCATGCGTTCATAGTTTGTATTGCTTTGGCGCCAGGCCAGGTGTGCGAGAAATAGAAGTTCGGGCTAGGTTTTTTACTTACCCACTTTTACATGAGCAGAACGACCTATGGACCAACGGACCTTGTCCTCCATCGCTCCTTACCTTAGGGTAAGGAACACCCCGATGGAGATATTTGCTATGGCCACCGCCACCCTCACCTCTAAAGGACAAATCACCATCCCCGTGCAGGTCCGCACCGCCCTAGGCCTGGAAACCGGCGACCGCGTGGAATTCGTCGAAATGGAAGACGGCAGGTTTTCCATTGTTGCGTCAAGCAAGAGCGTCCGCGACCTCAAGGGGTTGATCCCGACGCCAGCCAACGCGGTCTCGCTCGACGAGATGAACCAGGCCATTGCCGCGCAGGGAGCGAGCGCTCGATGATCGGGTTGGATACCAACGTCCTGGTGCGCTACATCACCCAGGACGACCCAGTTCAATCCGCCCAGGCATCCGAATTGATCGAATCCCTCACTACGGTGTCTCCAGGGTTTGTCAGCCTGGTGTCGGTAGTGGAACTGGTGTGGGTCCTGCAGAGCTGCTACGCCTGCGCCAAGCGTGACGTGGTCAGCGTGCTGGAAACCCTGCTGCGCACCCGCGAGTTGACCCTGGAACATGCCGAAGTCATCTGGCAGGCGCTACGCAAGTTCAGCGCCGGCAAGGCCGATTTCGCCGACTGCCTGATTGAGCGGTGCGCCCATGGAGCCGGCTGTGAATACACTGCGACCTTTGACGCTGATGCCGCCAAGGCAGCCGGCATGAAGCGCCTGGGCTGAGCCGGGCTCAACGCACCCAGCCACCAATCTGCCAGTGAAAGCCATCACTGCGCTGCACCCAATGCGGATGCACATAGCGATAGCCTTCGCGCACTGGCTCCCAGTGGCCATGGACCGCCACGTAGCGACCGCCCTCCCAACGCCAATAACCGCGAGACCAGATATAGCCATAACGTGCCGGCGGTTCGACTTCGACCACTTGCACCGGCGGCGGCTGCGGCGCCACCACCTCGACATATTCCCGTTGCACCGGTCGGCGCTCATGCACCACACGCTCTTGCACACACCCGGACGCAGCCACGACCACCGCCGCCAATGCCGCATAACGTAGCAACATACAAACCCCTCGGGCGTTAGCGCCCAACACCTGCCGCTGTCAAAAATCCCCCCGTTGCCGCAACCATGCTCCTGCGTGGCCATGGACAATTTGTAACAGGCGGTATCTGTCAGCTTGCTGAAGCTGAGGGCATCACGATGTGCAGGCGACGGTCGGTCGCTTGAGTCGAACCAGAATCAGACCGGCGACAACCACCGCAATGCCGGCATAGGTGGAGGCGAGAATCGCATCGCCAAACATCAACGCCGCCCACACCAAGGTCACTGGCGGCTCCAGGTAAACCAGCACTGCCACATGGGTCGCGGTCATGAACCGCAGCAGCATCCAAAGACTCAAGTAGGCAATGAAGGTCGAGAACACCGTCAGCCAGACAATCGAGATCAGTACCTCAGGCTCATGGGGAATGCTCAGGGTGTCGGTATACAACACCGCAGCGGTAAACCCGATCAGCGTCAATAGCGATTGGATAAACAGCGGCAAGACCAGGCCCGTGCTGTGTTGTTGCGCCGAACGGCGCTCATACAGGGTTGCCAGGGTCAGCCCCAACGCCGACACCAGCGGCAACAGATACATGACCAGGCCGACACTTTGCCCGCTGCTGCCGTATTGCCCCGAGATGACGATCGACACGCCGACAAACCCGATCAGCAACCCCAGCCACTGCCATCCACCACTGCGCTCCCCAGCGTTCCCCGTTGACAGCGCCGCCGTCATCAACGGCTGCAAGGCCGCGATAATGGCCGCGATCCCCGGCGGCAACCCGTTCTGGATCGCCACGTAAACGCAACTCAAGTAGAGGAATTGCGAGAGAAACCCGATTACCGCGTGATGGCGTATCTGCGCCCAGGAAACCTTGAGTAACCGTACATTCAAAAACACGCCCAGGCACAGCGAGACCAATAGAAACCGCCAGAACAGCAGGTTGAATGCACCGGCACTCTGCGCGCCCAATTTGGCGCCAATAAAGCCCGAACTCCAGGACAGGACAAACACCGCCTGCAGGAGTACCAGCTTCACACAACCCATGCGCGGCGCGCTCACGGCGATACGCTCAACGGATCGAGATCGGCGAAGGTAATCGGCTCGATGCCCAGTCGCTGATACTGCTCGTGGGCCGACCGCGCCAGGTCGCGTTGAAGCCGGAACCACGGGCATATCGTCCTCAACACCCCGTCGTCCGAAGCCAGGTGCCAGAACTTGTTCACATCCTCCTGGCTATAAGGGCAATGAAACGACAGCACCAACGACATACGACGACCGCGCGTAAGCGGACGCACTCCATGGAACACACGGCTGCCGTAGATATACACCGCATCACCACTGGATTTGACCGAACAACTGCGCACACGCTGATCCAGCTCCTCGACATCGAACCGTTCAGCGGTGCCATCGAAGTAGACGAACTCTCCACCGTCATATTCATCGGCCTCAGACAGCAGAATATTCAACACGAAACTGGTGCCGTCGGTGTGCCACATGCCGATCTGCGCTTTGTCGTGGTGTGCCTGAGGCGGATAGAAATAATTGACCTGGGAACGTGCCCGCGGGAACGGATGGGGCACCAACGGAACCCCGGCAATGCGCGATACCGCCAGCAGAAAGGCGCGACTGTTCATCATCTCGCGTATCAGTGTGGACGACTCGGTGACGCCGCGGGTGCGGTTCGAAATGATCCAGTCACTGGTGCTGGAACCCGCCTCCAACTGATAACAGGCACGTCGCAGTTGGAGGAGGCCCTGCTCGCTGAACAGCCCGGATACCTGGGCCAAGGCCGTCAACTGTTGAGGCGTGGAAACCGCTAAGGGCGAGTCCACATAACCCAAGTCCGCAAGGGTGCGGCTCCCGATGAGACTGGGCCCATCCGTTCGCAAATAACTGTCGCGCCAAGGTTGCAACGTATCAAGCAATGCGCCCGGATGTTTACAACGGGATGTGGGGGCCAATGACGCCTGCAAGGCTGATCTGACGCGCGCGAAGCCTTGGGCGAATACCGGTAGCTCACTTTGTCTTTTCATGGTGATTGCCTCACTCAATTGACGGCCGCGTGATCCGCGCAATATTCCGACAGCTGAAACAGCACGCTGCCGTCACCGCTGCAGTACTCGCCGATGACGCGGCAACCGCCGTATTCTTGGCGTACGCGGGTAAATTGTTCGCGGGTGTACTTCAAACAGACATTGGTCAACAGGTAGCCCTGTGCCGAACCTTTGCTGACGGGCAACAAGGTGGCGGCAACGCGATAGCGATCCACCCCGTGCTCGATTTCTGAAACAACCACTTCGTGCTCGCCGGTTTTCTGGAAGCCGAGCTTGATGCCGATCAGGTCGGAGAATCGATACATACAGTCGTGCCGGTAAAAGCGCTGGATGTGTTCGTCCCCCTGGGCAGTGGACAGTTGCATCTCCGAAAGCACGTAGGTTCGCGCGCCACCAATACGCCGTAGGATCTGTCCGATGGTGTCGGGCAGTTCATTACCTTCCTGAAACCCCAGCATGGTGATCAGCGTCACATCCTGCCCGCAGTCGATGTGGCGCCTGTACAGGGAGCGAAAATCCGTCGACAAGTAGCGAAACCCTTGCGGCGCTGCGAGCAATGGCTCGACCGATCGGCGCATGACCCCGTGTGATGCCTGGTTGATATCAACGGCGGTGTAATGCAAGGGCTCAGCGCCGTTCTCCAGCAGGTGTCGCATCAGCGCGCAGGTTTTGATCGGCTCAGGGCCCAACTCCACATAGTGCAAGCGGTCTTGACCGACCAGCTCCACAAGATCATCCGCCACCGCGCGCAACAGTTGACCCAATGCGCCCTGGCCACAGGGTGCGGCGCACAGATCCACGCGGTCGACGCCCTCCTGATTCAGCGAGGTCATCAGGTGCAGGATTTCTTCGCTGACCAACCGGTCCCATTCCGATAAATCAGCGCCTGTGGCCGCGTATTTAGCGGCATTTTCAACCGTCCATATCGGGCTTTCGAAGCCGTGGTTGTTCTTCAACGACGACACCACCAGCTCATTGATATCCATAAGCGCTCCCTTTCTTATTGTTCTCAGGCACGACCGGCGTACCTGCTTGACCCAAAGCCTAGGGAGCGAGCATGATTTTGTATATTTGAATAATCTGCACAACTGATCCTTAAAAGAAGAATCATGAGTAAACAACTGAATGTCGACCTGCTGCGCACTTTTCATGCGGTGGCGCGTTTCCGACGCTTCAATGAAGCCGCCCAACATGTGCACCGCAGCGCCTCGACAGTCACCACGCAGATCCAGAAGCTCGAAGCGTTGGTCGGCCAGCGCTTGTTCATTCGCAGCAATCAAGGCGTGGAACTGACGATGTATGGCAAGAAGCTGCTCAGCGAAACCACGGACTTCCTCAAGAGCCATGACCGACTGCTGGCCTCGCTGACTCCGCAGCGCATGCAAGGGAAGATTCGCCTGGGTTTGCCGGACTCTTACGCGCCCGCCTTTATGCGCGACTTCCTGCCTCGACTGATCGCCGATAACCCGCTGCTCGAACTGGAAGTGGAAGCCCGCTCCAGTGGCGAATTGTTCACCATGTTCAGCCGTGAACAGATCGATCTGGCGTTGATTGTCAGCGCCCAGCCGCTGGAACAAGGGGAATTGTTAGGGTCGATACAGCCGGTGTGGGTGGCGTCCGAAAATTTCAAGACACCCGAACAGGCGCCGCTGCCGATCGCCGTGCAATTGAACGGTTGCCCGTACCGCGCCTCCGCCATGCGGGTGCTCAAGGACAACGGAACCTACTACCGGGTGCTACTGGAAAGCGCGAGCTCCACGGCAGTGGAGGCGGCCATCAGCTGTGGCCTGGCCGTGGGCATGATCGAAGAAAGTCGCATCACCGCCGGGCTGACTAAAAACATTCCAGGGGTGCAACTGCCCGAACTGCCACGCCACCATCTCTACTTGCTGTCCGATAGCGCGAACTACTTGGCGCTCGATCTGCATGAACAGTTAAAGCAGGGCTTCACCCTCTGACAGATGCCCACAAAAAAGCCCGCTGACCGTTACCGGTTCAGCGGGCTTTGTTGTGTCTTACAGCATTTTTTACAGCGCCAGGTCAGACGCCGGCTTGCCTGGCTGGGCCGCAGGCTTGGCAGCCTCGGTAGCCGTTGGTGCCGTCCGCTGTGGAATCGCAGGCGGTGGAGTCAGTTGCAGGATACCGGCGGTGTAGGCCCATTCCTTGGCAACCGCTTCCGGGCTGTCATTCAGCTTGGTGCCGTAGCTCGGCACGATCTGGTGCAGTTTTTCCTGCCAGGCCGGGGTGGCGACCTTGTCCTTGAAGACCTTCTGCAGCACGGTCAGCATGATCGGAGCCGCGGTGGACGCGCCCGGCGATGCACCCAACAGGCCGGCGATGGTGTTGTCGGCGGAGCTGACCACTTCGGTGCCGAGTTTGAGGACGCCGCCCTGCTCTTCGTCACGCTTGATGATCTGCACGCGCTGACCGGCCTGCCACAGGCGCCAATCTTCTTTCTTGGCGTTCGGGAAATACTCTTTCAGGGCGTTGTAACGGTCGTCATCCGACAGCATCAGTTGGCCAGCAAGGTACTCGACCAGCGGGTATTCACGAATACCGACTTTGGTCATGGGCCAGATGTTGTGGGTGGTGGTGCTGGTCAGCAGGTCCAGGTACGAGCCTTCCTTGAGGAACTTGGTGGAGAAGGTCGCGAATGGGCCAAACAGGATCACGCGCTTGCCATCGAGCACGCGGGTGTCCAGGTGCGGCACCGACATCGGCGGCGCGCCGACCGAAGCCTTACCGTAGGCCTTGGCCAGGTGCTGCTCGGCGATGGTCGGGTTATCCGTCACCAGGAACGAGCCGCCCACCGGGAAGCCTGCATATTCCTTGGCTTCAGGAATGCCCGACTTTTGCAGCAGGTGCAGTGCACCGCCACCAGCGCCGATGAACACGAACTTGGCGTCGGTTTCAGTCTGGGTGCCGTCCTTCAGGTTTTTGTAGCTGACGCGCCACGAACCGTCGTCGTTCTTGGTGATGTCCTGCACTTCGCTCGACAGTTTCAGGTCGAACTTCGGTGTGGTTTGCAGGTGCGCGACGAACTGGCGCGTGATCTCGCCGAAGTTCACGTCGGTGCCGATCGGGCTCCAGGTGGCCGCGATTTTCTGGTTGGGGTCACGCCCTTCCATCATCAGCGGCACCCACTTGGCGATCTGCGCCGGGTCTTCGGAGTACTGCATGCCGGCGAACAGCGGGCTCGCCTGCAGGGCTTCGTAGCGCTTTTTCAGGAACTTGATGTTGTCATCGCCCCACACGAAGCTCATGTGCGGTGTGGAGTTGATGAACGAACGCGGGTTCTTCAGCACACCCTGCTGGACCTGCCAGGACCAGAACTGACGGGAGATCTGGAACGCTTCGTTGATCTCGACCGCTTTGGGGATTTCAACGTTACCGTTCTTGTCTTCCGGGGTGTAGTTCAGCTCAGCCAGGGCCGAGTGACCGGTACCGGCATTGTTCCAGCCGTTGGAGCTTTCTTCGGCGACGCCGTCGAGACGCTCGACCATTTCCATCGACCAATCCGGTTCCAGCTCGTTGAGCCATACGCCGAGGGTCGCACTCATGATGCCGCCGCCGATCAGCAGCACATCGACTTTCTTTGCCTCTTGCGCTTGCGCGGTCGTGATCCCCATCGACAACGCCAGCCCCAGCAGGGCAGTGTTTACTTTCTTAAACATCCGTAGCACCTATGATAAAACGCCATCCGCCCCACTGCTCCCAAGCCTGGGCACCCCTCCATCACGCTGCGCCAGGCAACGCACCGCGGGGTGTGCACAGTCACTTCAGGGCCGCAGGGTGGGCACACAAGGCCGATGGATCGACCTCACTGTTATGTCCCTTCTGCGCTGACTTCTTATCATTATTGGCTTCAGCTGCCTGGCGACAGCCGCCCACCGCAACGTATACAGGTGTACGTTTGGGGAGCAGGCCAGACCAGGACGGCGCGCAGAATATCACGGCAAAAGGCCTTTATGCGCTGTTTGGCCAATTGACAGCTCCAAAACGAGGGTTTTCACGCGCCTGATCGGCCTCAGTGTCAAGCCTGGCGGGCGCGACGTGGGGTCACAGGCTGGCCACTGTGATGGAACTCTGACCAAAACGACTGTTCTAGACACCTTCGCCGTTGCTTGCGTAGCATCGGCGGCGCCTCCACGTACCCCCTTTACTAAGAGCGATCCATGTCAATCCACCCAACACCCGGGCACGTACTGCCCGCGCGCAGCGCCGCCAAAATGGAAGCGGCCATGGCCGTGGGCGCCTTCGCGATCGGCACCGGCGAATTCGCCATCATGGGCCTGATGCCTGATATCGCCCAGAACCTGGGCCTGAGCGAACCCCAGGTTGGCCACGCCATCAGCGCCTACGCGTTGGGCGTGATGGTCGGCGCGCCGCTGCTGGCCATCCTTGGCGCCAAGCTGCTGCGCAAACACATGTTGCTGCTGCTGATGGGACTGTACGCCCTGGGCAACCTGGCCACCGCCTTTACCCCGACGTTCGGCTCGCTGGTGGCCTTTCGCTTTATCAGCGGCCTGCCCCACGGCGCCTACTTCGGCATCGCCGCCGTGGTGGCCTCCAGCATGGTGCCCAGCGATAAACGCGCCGGCGCCGTGGCGCGGGTGATGCTGGGCCTTACGCTGGCCATGCTGCTGGGCAACCCCATCGCCACCTTCCTCGGCCAACACCTGGGCTGGCGCTCGGCGTTCGTACTGGTCAGCGCCATCGCCCTGTGCACCATTGCCCTGGTCTGGCAATTCGTGCCCCACCGCCACGACGAACAACGCAGCGACCCGCGCAAGGAACTGCGCGCCTTCACCAAGCCCCAGGTTTGGATGGCTCTGGCTATCGGCGCGATCGGGTTTGCCGGGATGTTCTGCGTGTTCAGCTACCTGGCGCCGACCATGCTGGAAGTGACCAAAGTGTCGCCACAGTGGATCCCCTTCGGCCTGGCCGCATTCGGCGTGGGCGGGATCATCGGCAACATCGCCGGCGGCAAGCTGTTTGACCGCCTGCAGTTTCGCGCGGTGGGCGGGATCATGGTGTGGTCGATGGCCGTACTGATTTTCTTCACCTTCGCCGCCAGCTCGCTGTGGAGCGTACTGCTGGGCATCGGCCTGGTCGGCACCATGATCGCCATGGCCGCGCCGCTGCAGATCCGCCTGATGGACATCGCCCACGAAGCCCCAAGCCTGGCGGCGGCGTCCAACCACGCCGCGTTCAACCTGGCGAACGCGCTGGGGCCGTGGTTCGGCGGCATGGCAATCAGCGCCGGGTACGGCTGGACCAGCACCGGCTACATCGGCGCCGCTACCGCGCTGGTCGGCCTGGGCATCTACTTGATCGCCCGGCGCATGCCAGGCGGCCACTGACGCCACCCGCTCCACTGGAGATCAAACTGAGGGAGGGGGCTTGCCCCCGATAGCGATGGGCCAGTCAACACACCACTGACTGACCCACCACCCCATCAATCATCATGCAACAACCCCGAACCATACTCCCCATAACTGCTACCCAGCCCACTGCCGCCAAAATTCATCTTGGCGGCTTTGCTCGGGCTGTGGTCGCCGAAGGCTTGGCATCCGCCTGAAAAGCATGGGTCGCTGTTGACGGTGGGTGAAGATGAACACGCGCTCAACAGCAACGCACCCGCGATCAACGCAACTTTGAAGAGGTTTGAAGTCATTTTTCGATTCCCTGTGGGCGGGAGGCACGGCGGTCCTCGCTGGAGGGATCGTAGACCTCCCGGCCGCGGGCGATGATGAAACTTTGACGGGGGACAGGATGGGTTCAGGTTGCCGCCCTGGCGCAAGGCGGCAGACAGTCGATCAGGCGACTGGCGTACCGAGCGCAGGTGCGACCTGGTCCTGGGCGCGGTCGACGAGAAGCGCGCTTAGCTCGGTCAGTTGCTGGATGCCCAACACGATGGCGCGGTGAGGTTCTTCGAGGTCGAAGGCCAGAGTTGCGGCCATTTGGCTGGCGGACGCCAGGTTTTCGGCGGCGTTGGCCAGGAGGGTTTCGGTGTCGATGTTGGGGGTAACGGTGAAGAGGTTGCCGGAAGGTTGGTTAGCGGCGGCGTCAGATGAGGGCAGATAATGATGAATAGCGCGTTGGCCTGCTGCGTGAAGCTTGTCATCGATGGGCGCGGTGTTGCAGTCAACATAAGCATTACGTGATTTGTTAGGCATGGGCGGAGCTCCAAATATTTTCGGGAGTTAAAACGCCTTAGCGATACGGACTTCCACCTCCGGCCACTGGGTTTGTAGCGGCTTGTGGAGGTTAGCTATGGGAAGTATGAGGGGCAAGCTGAGAACGATGTGGGAAATTTCCCAAGAAATCTCGGGCGTTGATCCCAATATTCGTCCTCATTGAATCGACCGACAGTCTCCACCTTTTTTGGATGCTTCCCAAAAAACGCACCGCAGTGGCATGATGCCATTCATTCAGATTATGTTCCCATCCATGGAGGAAATTATGAGCGAAGCACTGACCATCAGAAAACTAATAGACCGGATATCTTCGGGAGACATACGTATCCCTGCCTTTCAAAGGAATTTCGTTTGGGAACCGGATCAGGTTGCTTTTCTACTCGATAGCATTTTTAAAGGCTTTCCAATAGGAACTGTGATTCTTTGGAAAACAGATACCCGATTGAAAGCGGAAAAAAAGATGGGCCACTTTGTTCTGCCTGAGCCCCAAAAAAACTATCCAGTAAATTATGTATTAGATGGACAGCAGAGACTTACCAGCTTATTTAGTGTATTTCAAACAGACCTAGAGCCTTCAAGCAGGGAGTGGGTCGACGTATATTTCGACATGCATGCTGTAGACAATGTTCAAGAGTCTTTATTTTTAGCACTAGAAGAAAGCGAGGTTGATCCAGAGCGCCACTTCCCCGCGAAGACGCTTTTCGACACTGTTGCTTACCGTAAAGCTACAAGCGCATTTACGGATGATGCTACGCTTCAACGCATTGACGACCTTCAATCTCGCTTCAAAGAATACTTAATTCCAAATGAAGTATTTGAATCCGATGACCAGAATAAAGTCGCCATTGTTTTTGAACGAATCAACAGAGCTGGCACAGACTTAAATGTATTTGAACTTCTTTCGGCATGGAGCTGGTCAGAAGAATTCGACCTTGTCGAAAAATTCGGACTATTACAAGACGCTATTACTGATCATGGCTTCGAAGATTTAGGCGAGGATCGTGATCTTCAACTGAGAATATGCGCAGGAATAATTTGTGGCGAAACTACTCCGAAGCGAATTTTGGAACTAAAAGGTGAAGAAATAAGAGCAAGATTTTCAGAGATTGAAAACGGAATCATTGGAGCCCTTGACTTTCTTAGCAGAGAAGCCAACGTTAAGCATTACAAAATGCTGCCATTTCCAGGAGTTCTTGTACCGCTGAGCGCTTATTTTGCTACCGATAATCCGGAAGGCAGAAATTACAATGCAACCCAAAAGGAGCAGTTGCTACGCTGGTTTTGGCGATCATTATTCAGCAGGAGATTTTCTTCAGATGTCAATGAGAGGCAAGCAATCGACATCGTAGAGATGCAAAGGCTTGCAGCGGATCCCCAACATCCCTTTAAGCACCCTAAAGCCGAAATCAAACTCGACTTCACGAAAAACCTTTTTTCAACTGCTAATGCCAACTCCAGAGTCCACATACTTTTGCTCAGCGGAGTTAATGCTTATTCATTTATCAGCGGAGCTAAGATCGATCCTTCTAAAGTCCTGAAGAAAGCTAGCAAGCATGAGTTTCATCATATTTTTCCCCAAAAATATTTACTAAACCGAGGCAAAACGCCCAATGAAATTAATGTTCTTGCAAACATTTGCTTCCTGACGCGCGCCGACAATAACCATATACGTGCAAAAGCTCCTGAGAATTATCTAAAACAGACCGGGCACGATAACATTGAGCAATATTTGGAAAGCGCGTTTTGCCCATTAGATTCTGCCGAACTTTCTTATGAAGACTTTCTAGCCGCAAGGGCTGATCTATTAGTAGCTGAAGCGCAGCGATTGATGGCCTGAGGACGTAGATAGCTGTATCAATAGCTTGATGTCCCGCGTGTTCAATCTGCCCCAATTGAGCACGCGACAAGTAAAGATTAAATTTAAACTTTCACGACACACTTATAAAAGTTTTAATAATAGTTTATGAGCACCTTAAATCTCGCAAAAATTTTTGCCCCACACCCTAATAGAACCCTCGCCAGACTAGGTCCGCTGTGTATGGGTCTTGCTTCAACTCTGACACTCTGTATCAAGACTAGCATCTACTACGACGTAGATAAGCGCGCGTGAAGGTAACTTGGAGTTGAACTTACAAGTCTGTAGGAGGCAGACCAAAAAAGGAGGATTATTTAACGCTGAGTCTCGTGTCGCACCGTCAACACCAGCCACTCTCACCCGTTCCTGATAAACTGCCCGCCCTACGCATCCTCCATCCCAGATCCCAATGTCCTCAAACATACCTCCAACACAAGCCCTCTCCCGCCGCTTTTCCGTCGCCCCGATGATGGATTGGACCGACCGCCACTGCCGGTTCTTCCTGCGCCTGCTCTCCAAGCACGCCCTGCTCTACACCGAGATGGTCACCACCGGTGCGATCCTGCATGGCGATCACGAGCGCTTCCTGCGCCACAACGAAGCCGAGCACCCGCTGGCGCTGCAGTTGGGCGGCAGCGTCCCCGCTGACCTGGCTGGCTGCGCGCGCATGGCCGAGGCCGCGGGTTACGACGAAGTGAACCTGAACGTCGGCTGCCCCAGCGACCGTGTGCAGAACAATATGATCGGCGCGATCCTGATGGCACACCCCGCCCTGGTGGTCGATTGCGTGAAGGCGATGCGCGATGCGGTGTCGATTCCGGTGACGGTGAAGCATCGTATCGGGATCAACGGTCGGGACAGTTATGGCCAGTTGTGTGATTTCGTCGGCACGGTGAAGGACGCCGGCTGCACCAGTTTTACCGTGCATGCGCGGATTGCGATTCTGGAGGGGTTGTCGCCTAAGGAGAACCGCGACATTCCGCCGTTGCGCTATGACGTGGCGGCGCAGTTGAAGCAGGATTTCCCTGAGCTGGAGATTGTGCTCAATGGCGGGATCAAGACGTTGGAACAGTGCCACGAGCATTTGCAGACGTTTGATGGTGTGATGCTCGGACGTGAGGCATATCACAATCCCTATCTGCTGGCGGAAGTGGATCAGCAGCTATTTGGCAGTGAAGCGCCGGTGATCAGTCGGGCGCAGGCGCTGGCGCAGTTGCGACCTTATATTGCCGAGCATTTGGCCACGGGTGGGACGATGCACCATATAACGCGGCATGTGCTGGGCTTGGGCACGGGGTTTCCGGGGGCGAGGAAGTTTCGCAAGTTGTTGTCGGTGGATATTCATAAGGCGAGTGATCCGCTGGCATTGCTGGATCAGGCCGCGGAGTTGCTGGAGGGTCGCTGATTGTTCCCATGCTCTGCGTGGGGACGATCGAGCTGCTGCTATCGGAGCGAGCGTTGCCCACATGCCAGTTGGGTTGAACCTGCGGTCAGTTTTGCCCTCCTATAAGCACCACAGTCGGTGATTCAAACGGCTGTTTTCAGGTTGTTGCCCCCGCAAACGATCGAACGCATTTGCGCCCTTGAGCGCCTGTCGGCGCTCGGGTAATGTCAACAGACCCATAGGACAGAGCACGCTCATGACTTCCAAGCTGGAACAACTCAAGCAATTCACCACCGTCGTAGCCGACACCGGCGACTTTTCCACCCTCGCCAAGCTCAAGCCGCAAGACGCTACCACCAACCCTTCGCTGCTGCTCAAGGCCGCTTCGATTGCGGGCTATGCCAATCTGTTGGATGAGTGCGTGAAGGACTGCAACGGTGACGTGGGCCTGGCCAGCGACCGTTTTGCGGTGGCGGTCGGTCAAGAAATTCTCAAAGTGGTACCGGGCCGCATTTCCACCGAAGTGGATGCCCGCTTGTCGTTCGACGAAGGCGCGATCCTCAAGCGTGCGCACCGTCTGATCGAGCTGTACGACAAAGCCGGCGTCGGCCGTGACCGCGTGCTGATCAAGATCGCCTCCACCTGGGAAGGCATCCGCGCGGCGGAGAAGCTGGAAAAAGAAGGCATCCAGACCAACCTGACGCTGCTGTTCTCCTTTGCCCAGGCCGTGGCGTGTGCCGAAGCAGGCGTGTTCCTGATCTCGCCGTTCGTGGGCCGCATCTACGACTGGTACAAGAAAGCCAATGGCAACGACTACACCGGCGCCGATGATCCGGGCGTGCAGTCGGTGACGCGCATCTACAACTACTACAAAGCCAACGGTTACAAAACCGTGGTCATGGGTGCGAGCTTCCGCAACCTCAGCCAGATCGAAGAGTTGGCCGGCTGCGACCGCCTGACCATCAGCCCGGACCTGCTGGAGAAGTTGGCGGCGGATGAGGGCACGCTGGAGCGCAAGTTGTCGCCAGGGCATGCCGGCGAGGCGCGCGTGCACATGACTGAAGCGCAGTTCCGTTGGGAGTCCAACGAGGATGCGATGGCAACCGAGAAACTAGCCGAGGGTATTCGCCAGTTTGCGCGGGACCAGGAGAAGCTGGAGGCGCTGCTGTCCGCTAAGCTGTAAACGGCGGAGGCGACAAAAAGGGCGGTACCTGTGAGGGTACCGCCCTTTTTTGTGTCGATGTCTCAAGCCAATGTCATTTCAACAGTGGAAGATACATTGACCGACACTGCGTTATCGGGGGCAAGCCCCCTCCCACAATGGGGCGAATGTTAGCCAGAGGCTCAGTGACGCTCGAGGGCGTTGACCAGGTCGTGGAAGGCTTCGCGGTTGGACTCGTTGAGGCCCATCAGAATTTTGTGCGCTTCCAGCACCTTGACCCGCACGACTTCCTCGGACTGGTCCTGGGAGGGCAAATCGGTAAGGCACTCCGGGCATGGAATCGGGCGACCAACGATATTGAACACCTGATCGAAGCCCATGGACTGCAGCAGCCGGGTGATGTCGTCGTGGGTAGTGACCACGGTCGGCAACAGGCCAACCTTCTGCCGAGACAGAATGGACAGCTTGGCCAAGAGGCCCAGCGTGGTGCTATCGATGCTGCGGGTTTCGGTCAGATCGATCACGATCGCCGAGAAGTTCAGCGCAGTAAAGATGCGCTCAATCGTCGCATCCAGCGCCGAACACAAGGTCAGGCGCACTTCACCGACAAACTTCAGGACAAAGGTCCCGTCTTGCTCGGCGAATTGGATTCTTCCGGTACTCATCAAAGATTCCTGCTCAACACCAGTAGGGCGATATCATCCGGCATCTCCCCCAGCGTGGCCAATCCAAAAACCTGCCGCAAGCCATCCAGGCTGCCGCCCGCCGACTTGACCTTTTGGGGCAAGGCGGCTTCTTTCTCTTTGAGTGTAGGTTCTGGAAGAAGGTCCAGAATGCCATCGGACATCAGCGTCAGGCTGAACGTCGGCGGCAGTTCCAGAATGTGGTCCTCGTAGGTCGCTTCATTAAACAAGCCTACGGGCAGGCCCCGGCCTTCCAGGTAACGCACACTGTCAGGAGTGTATAAAACAGGCATCGGCAGGTGACCGCCAATACTGTAGGTCAAAAGACCGGTTTCTTCGTCAATCACGCCGCCGACCATCGTCACGTGCTTGCCCAGTTTGCAACTGATCAGGCCTCGGTTGATGTGGCCCAGCACTTGCGACGGGGTAAACTCCGGCAAGGTGCCATTGCGCTTGGATTCGAACAACAGCCGTGTGGTCATGAATTTCAACAACACGGTCACAAAGGCCGAAGACGCACCGTGGCCGGATACGTCGGCCAAATAAAACGCAACGCGCCGCTCATCAACGCGGAAATAGTCGACAAAATCCCCCGACAGGTACAACGACGGGATGATCTGGTGCGCGAACTGGAACTCATCGATGGTCCAGGGGCTCACCGGCAGCATGTTCATCTGCACCTGGCGACCGGCGTTCTGGTCTTCCTGCAGCAGGTTCAGGCTGGCTTCGAGCTCGCGATTGGCGGCTTCGAGTTTCTCACGGTAGCGCTGGTTTTCCAGCAGCAGGCGTGCCCGATCCAGGGCACGACGCACCGAGTGCTCCAGCACCGCCAGGTCTTCCAGGGGCTTGATCAGATAATCGGCGGCGCCCAGGCGCAGCGCCTCGACGGCGTCGTTCATCACACCGGCGCCGGACACAACGATCACCGGCGTCTGCGGCGCACGCTCAGTGACCTGGCGAATCAGCTCCAGGCCGCCCATCTGGGGCATGCGCAGGTCGCAGATCACGAGGTCGGGCTGGTCGCGCTCGAACACCTGGAGACCCTGTTGGCCGTTGCCGGCCTGCAGGACGCTGAAGCCACTGTCTTCCAAATAGGCCGCGAGACTCGCGCGCACTACTTCGTCGTCATCGATTATCAGCAGCGTGGCACTGGTTTTTTGCATGTGGGCAAACGGCGCCAGAATTAGGTTGGCGTAGGCGGCGCGGCAATGGCCGGGCTCATACTACTGGATTCGCTTTCTAGCCTCTCTGTCCTACAAAGCATGGGCTTTTTGCCCACGCACAACTGTAATGCAGAGGTGCCCTTCTAAGGCGCAGACGGTACTCCCATCCGTCAGGTGTTTCAAGCTCATGCCGATGGTCGCCGGGCGTCTTTACACCGCAAATCACCGGGAGTTATAAGAACGGTCACTACCCCAACACAAAGTAAGGACGGATGCTGTGAGCGAACACGAGCGCGATTACGCCGAAAAACGCGATTTCATCCGCATGCGGGTGGATGCCAATGTGTCCCTGATCCACGCCGGCCAGGAGATTGAAGGCGTGTGCCTGGACCTGTCCAGTTCCGGCATGCAAGTGCAGGTACCCCGCCAGTTCAGCGTGGGCGACCTGCTGAGCGTGCGCATTGATTCCGAGCACGCGGCCCTCAAGGGCCTGGAAGCAGAGACCGAGGTGGTTTGGGTCAAAGCTGACGGCGAGCAGCACGAGAACCAGCGGCTGGGCCTTAAGATCCTGAAAATGCGCTGAAAGACGCGCACAAAAAAGGCGACCTGCACGGGTCGCCTTTTTCGTTTCAAAACATCACGGCTTAAAAGTCGTCGACGACCTTGCCATCCTTGACCTTGAACTCACGGTTCTGCAGGTAAGCATTGCGGATAAAGGTGTATTTGTCGCCGGTGATCAGCTTCTCGCTATCCAGCAGGCTGGCGCGGGTGTCGATGATGTTGAGGCCCATCGTGCTGTTGCGCCAGTCGATATCATTCATATAGCGGTACGGCTGGGTGTAACTGTCCACGTACTTGGAAGGCGCATCCCGCAGCGTGCTTGGGCCCAGCAACGGAATCATCACGTACGGACCGCTGCCCACGCCCCAGTAGCCCAGGGTCTGGCCGAAGTCTTCATCACTGCGTTGCAGCCCCATTTTGGTGCCGACATCGACGAAGCCCAGCACGCCGAACGTGGTGTTGACCAGCAGGCGCGCGGTATCGACACCCGCATTGTGTGGCTTGAGCTGCAGCACGTTGTTGGCCAGGTTGCCGACATCGCCGATGTTGCGGAAGAAGTTGTGGATGCCGTCTTCGACAAATTGCGGGGTGATCCACTCATAACCCTGGGCCAGAGGCTTGAGGGCGTAGGTATCAATGGTATCGTTGAACGCGAAGATCGGGCGGTTAACGCTTTCCCATGGATCGTCTTCGGTTGCAGCCTGTACGGCGAACGGCGCCAACATCACAGTGGCACACACCGACAGCTGAGCGAAGTAGTGGCTCCAGCGCATAGCTTTTGCTCCTTGAATGGTCTGTCATGGGCGCTATGCCCTGAATAAGGCGGTGAGTATATGACGGAAGTGTCCTTTTAGGCAGCTCCTAGGAAACGACATACGGAAAATGCACAAAATTCCTACAATTGCATACAGCTGTCATCGCCTTGTCATCCCGCGCCGATAGCGTCGGAGCTATTTCAGGGACGTCGACATGCCACACGCCGAGATCGCCATCGCCACCGCCCCCACCTTGACTGCGGTGCTGTTCGGCCTGAGTGGTTGCCTGGTGGACTTTGGTTCCCAGGCGCGTACCGATTCCTCGGCGCCCGACTCTCAGGCCACTCCAGGCGCCCTGAACATCCTGCGCCACCTCAAAGAACAAGGCGTGCCCTGCGCCTGGCTGGATGAACTCCCACCCACCGTGACCACTGCGCTGGCCGCCGTGCTGCCGCGTTGGGTCAAGGCCATATCGCCCTCCCCGATCCGCTGGCCCGCGCCCCACGCCTGTTGGCAAGCCTTGATGGAGTTGAACATCGAGCGTCTGGAAGGCTGCGTGTTGGTCAGCGGCGAGCCGCGCCTCCTGCAATCCGGGCTCAACGCCGGATTGTGGACCATCGGTTTGGCCTCCTGTGGTTCGCTGTGCGGCCTGGCGCCCGAACCCTGGCAAGCGCTGAGCGAAAAGGAACGCGAGCACAAGCGCGCCAAGGCAACAGTGGCGCTGTACGGGCTGGGGGTGCACTCGGTGATCGATCACCTGGGCGAACTCGGCACTTGCCTGGCCGACATCAGCCTGCGCCGGCTCAAGGGCGAGAAGCCCTGATCGAGATCATGCACAGTTGGCCGCAGTGAATTAATCTACAGGTCAGCCCGTAGACCTTTCACGGCGTGCCGCGGTCTATGCCAGTGCCTATCGATAAAAGGAAAGAACGTCATGCCTGATCGCGAAAAGTTAAAACAGCAGGCCGATATTGTGAGCAAACAACTGGAAGAGCATCCGGATTTGCCCGTTGAAAAGCGCCAAGCCCTGGAAAAACTGGTTGCCGATTTGAATTTTCAACTTCAAATGGAACCGGGTGCCCAGTCACCCAGCATTGCCGACGATTTCAACAAAGCGGCGATCGAGTTTGAGTCCAGTCATCCCGGGTTGGCTGGAGCGTTTCGCAATATAGTCACTACCCTGGGCAATATCGGCATCTAAACCGAGCCCAAGCCGAACACCAACCAAATGTGGGAGCCAGCTCCCACAGTATTGTTGGGTAAAGGCTTACTGGCGCGCCAGCCGCACGTTCAGGAACTGAGTGTTTTCGGTACTGCGGTAGGGGTTGATGTCCAATCCACCCCGGCGCACATACCGCGCGTACACGGTCAACTTCTCGGGCTTGAGCAAGCGCTGCAGGTCCAGGAAGATCCGCTCCACGCACTGTTCATGGAAGTCCGAGTGCTGGCGAAAGCTGACGATATATTCCAACAGGCTGGCATGATCCAGCGCCGCACCACGATATTCCACCACCACACTGCCCCAGTCCGGCTGGCTGGTCACCGGGCAGTTGGACTTGAGCAGGTGGCTGTGCACGCTCTCCTCTACCACACGCGAGTCATCGCAACGCAGCAGTTCCGGGCGCGGGTGTTCGTAACTGCTGACGTTGATATCCAGGTCGTCAATGCACACGCCCGGCAACGCCATCACGCCTTCGGCTTCGATATCGGCCAGGCTACGAATGCGCACGCTCACTGGCTTGCCGGCAGCAAAACTGAGGTCGGTGCGCAGGGTGGCTTCAAGGCTGGCCGTATCGGCAAACGCCGTCTGGTTCAGCGAGTTGAGGTACAGCTTGAAGGACTTGGATTCGATAATATTCGGCGAATCGGCCGCAATGCTGAACTCACCAATGGCCACCACCGGCTTGCCCGACGGCAGCAGCCACGACAGTTCGAAGCAGTTCCAGAAATCCACGCCCTTATAGGGCAGTGTCTCGGCGCTCAATCCCAGCTCGGCCCACTTGGCGGCACGGGGAATCGGGAACAGCAACGACGGGGTGTAGGTAGAAATGTATTCACTGGACTTGCCCAGCGGCGAATGTTCGGCTGCGGGATGCATGGCGGAAACCTGACTGAATAAACCGCGCCAGTCTAACAGCCTTTGGCCCCGCGTTTGCGCACCCGCCGCTTACTGGCTGACGTTGAGCTTGCCCACCATGCCCGCCTGGTAATGGCCCGGCAGGTTGCAGGCAAACTCCAACCCCGTCGCCTGCTTGAAAGTCCACGTCAGTTCAGCGGTCGTGCCCGGCGCCACCAGCACACTGTTGGGGTCGTCGTGCTTCATGACCTCACCGTGGCCCATGGCACTGTGGTCCATTTCCCCCATTCCCGTGGGGGTAAGCATGCCGCTGGCCTGCATCTGCAACATTTCCTGCTGGTGCTGTGCATGCATCGCCGCGTCGCCCAGGTTGAATTCGTGCAGCAGCCGGCCTTTGTTGACCAACACGAAGCGCACGGTCTCACCGGCTTTGACGTCCAGCGATGTGGGCGAGAAGGCAATGTCCTGCAACGTGATTTCCACCGTGCGTGTGGCCTTGTCGGCCGGTGCCGGCTGTCCGAAGGCGTAGGTGTGCGCCCCTTCGGCCAGTGCATTGACGCTCAACGCTAACAGGCAGCCCGCCAGCAACAGGGGTGTACGTAACGTCATCGCTCTTCTCCAAAAATGTGTCACTGCTTTGAGCGGCACTCTAAGATGAAGCGGCTGCCAGCCAGCTGACTGCTGGATTACAACTTTGTCAGGTTGCGCCCTTTGCCTGATACCCGCGGTATAAAGCCCGTCGTCACCTGTTACCCAGAGCCGCCCATGAAACTGCTGATCGTCGAAGACCAACCCAAGACTGGCCAATACCTGCGCCAGGGCCTGGCAGAGGCAGGTTTCATCACCGAGTGGGTGGCCGATGGGCTCACCGGGCAGCACCTGGCATTGACCGGTGATTACGACCTGCTGATCCTCGACGTGATGCTGCCGGACCGCGACGGCTGGCAAATCCTGCAGGCGGTGCGTGCAGCCGGTCTGGATGTGCCGGTGCTGTTTCTCACCGCGCGCGACGCCGTGGAAGACCGCGTGCATGGCCTGGAGCTGGGTGCCGACGACTATCTGGTCAAGCCGTTCGCCTTTTCCGAACTGCTGGCCCGCGTGCGCAGCCTGTTGCGACGTGGCAGCAGTTTGCCGCAGGACACCGCGCTGCAACTGGCCGACCTGCGCCTGGACCTGATCCGCCGCCGCGTCGAGCGTGACGGCCAACGCATCGACCTCACCGCCAAGGAATTTTCTTTGCTCGAACTGCTGCTGCGACGCCAGGGCGAAGTGCTGCCCAAGTCGCTGATCGCCTCCCAGGTGTGGGACATGAACTTCGACAGCGACACCAACATCATCGAAGTCGCGATCCGCCGCCTGCGCCTGAAAGTCGATGACCACTTTCCCACTAAACTGATCCACACCGTACGCGGCATGGGCTATGTGCTGGAGGAGCGGTGCAATTGATCCGTCGCCTGTCCCTGGCCAGCCGCCTGGCGCTGTTGTTTGCCGCCTGCACCGCGGTGGTTTCACTGCTGGCCGGGGTGCTGTTCAATCAGGCCAGCGAGGCGCATTTTCTTGAACTTGACCAGCAGTTGCTCGACAGCAAGCTGATTGCGCTGCGCGCCGCCCTGCAAGGCGTCGACACCCAGCAGGCATTGGCTCAACGCGCACCCCAACTGCAGGCCGAACTCAGCCGCCAACCCGATCTGGCCCTGCGCATCACGGCTGCCGGGCAGGATTGGTTCGACAGCGCGACGAGTATTAGTTTGCCGCAATCATCCGGGCTGCATAGCCTGCAACACGCCGGTACGGATTACCGGGTTTACAACGCGCCGTTAATTGCAGAGCAGCCCGATTCGCCGCAATTGAGCCTGGTGCTCGACATCACCCATCACCAGCATTTCCTGCAGCGCATGCAGCACCTGATCTGGCTCACCGTCGGCCTGTCGGCGCTGGCCACCGCCCTGCTCGGCGCCTGGGCCGCGCGCAGCGGTCTACGGCCTCTGCGGCGCATGGGGGAAGTCGCGGCCAGCGTGTCGGCCAACTCCCTCACCCAGCGCCTGCCCCAGCAACAGATGCCGGCCGAACTGGCGGAACTGGCCCAGGCCTTCAACGCCATGCTCGGCCGCCTGGACGACGCGTTCCAGCGCCTCTCGGCGTTCTCCGCCGATATCGCCCACGAATTGCGCACACCGCTGTCGAACCTGCTGACCCACACCCAGGTCATCCTTACCCAGCCGCGCCCGCTGGAGGATTACCGCGAGGCGCTGCACAGCAACCTTGAAGAGCTGCAATGGATGGCGCAGCTGGTCAACGACATGTTGTACCTGGCCAAGGCCGACCATGGCTTGTTGATGCCCAAGCGCGAGCCCCTGGCGCTGGCGGATGAAGTCGACGCCGTGCTCGAATTCTTCGCCCTGCTGGCCGAAGACGCGACGGTGCATCTGGTTCGCGAGGGCACGGCCGATACACGCGGTGATCGCGGCATGTTGCGCCGGGCGCTGTCGAATCTGCTGGATAACGCGCTGCGTTTTACCCCGCCCGGCGGCGAAGTGCGAGTGACGCTGACCGAGGATGGGCGCGCAGTGACGACGGCAGTGCAGAACACCGGCGAAGGCATCCCGGCGCAGCAGTTATCGAAATTATTCGACCGCTTCTACCGAGCAGACCCGGCGCGACGCGAAGGCAGCAGCGAGCATGCCGGACTGGGCTTGGCGATTACCCAGTCGATCGTGCGGGCCCATGGGGGGCGGATTTTTTGTGAATCCGCAGCTGGAGTAACAAGGTTTGTGATTGAGTTGCCCAGGGTGAACTGATGCAAGATGGGCCGGCCCTATCGGGGGCAAGCCCCCGATAGCGATCTCAATGACTACGAATATCTCAGCGCATGCGCCGGCTCGATCTTCGCCGCCCGGTACGCTGGGTAAATGGTCGCCAGAAAGCTCAGTACAAAGCCGGCCGAGCAGATCAACAGCACATCCCCGCCTTGCAGCTCGGACGGCAAGTTGCTGACAAAGTACACATCCGAACTGAAGATATGCTGCCCGGTCACGCGCTCCAGCCACCCCACCAGTTCACTCACGTTCAACGCCGCGATCACGCCGAGCACGCCGCCGATCAAGGTGCCGACGATCCCGATTACCGTGCCCTGCACCATAAAGATCGCCATGATCTGGCGCGGCGTGGCGCCGATGGTGCGCAGGATCGCGATGTCCGCGCCCTTGTCGTTCACCACCATGATCAACGTAGCGATGATATTGAACGCGGCCACGGCGACGATCATCAGCAGCAACAGGCCGATCATGGTCTTTTCCATTTTCATCGCGCTGAACAGACTGCCCTGAGTGTGGGTCCAGTCATCGGCCTTGTAGCCCGCGCCCAGGCTGGCGGCAATGTCCGCCGACACTTTGGGCGCGGCGTACAGGTCTTTCACCGCCAGGCGTACGCTCTGCACCTGGTTCGGCTGCCAATGTTGAATCTCGGCGGCGTCGGCCATGTTGATCAGGGCCATGGAGCCATCCAGCTCGGCGCCGACCTTGAAGATCCCCACTACATTCAACCGCTGCATGCGCGGGGTGATGCCGCCAGGCGCGCTGCTGAGTTCCGGCACGATCAGGGTCAGCTTGTCGCCCACATTGAGGCGGAAACGCCGCGCGGTGATCTCACCGACCACCACGCCGAACTCGCCGGGCCTCAGGTCTTCCAGTTTGCCGCGCACGATATGCTGGGCCACGATCGACACCTTGCCTTCCTGGGCCGGATCGACGCCGCTGATCTCGATGGGCTGCATGGCGCCCTTGTAGGAGAACATGCCGTCCATTTGCGTGAAAGGCACCGCAGCCGTGACCTGCGGGTTCTTCATCGCAGCGGCCGCCACCGGCTGCCAATCGTCGATCGGTTTTACGCCGACGACGGTCGCATGGGGCACCATGCCGAGGATGCGCGAACTCATTTCGCGCTGGAAGCCGTTCATCACCGACAGCACCACGATCATCGCCAGCACGCCCAGGGCGAGCCCGATCATGGACGTCATGGAGATGAACGACACAAAGCGATTGCGGCGCTTGGCGCGGGTATAGCGCGTGCCGATGAAAATCGATAACGGTCTGAACATTCGCGTGCACCGCCTGAAAAAATGAAAAAGCCCGACGCCAGGCGCCGGGCTGGAAAACGGGTCAGATGGCGACCAGATGACCTTCCTGCAGATGCAGCACGCGGTCCATCTGCCGGGCCATGCTCATGTCATGGGTCACCACCAGGAACGCGGTGCGCATCTGGGTGCTCAACTCCAGCATCAAGTCCTTGATGCCTTGGGCGGTGTGGGAGTCGAGGTTGCCGGTGGGCTCATCGAGCATCACCAGGCCGGGGTTGTTCACCAGGGCGCGGGCAATCGCTACGCGCTGGCGCTCGCCCCCGGACAACTCCGCCGGTTTATGCTCCAGACGGTGACCGAGGCCGACACGCTCCAGCAGCGCCGTGGCGCGTTGGCGGGCCTCGGGGATCGCGGTCTTGCCGATCAGCAACGGCATGCACACGTTCTCCAGGGCGGTGAATTCCGGCAACAGGTGGTGAAACTGGTAGACAAAACCCAGCGACCGATTGCGCAGCTGGCCACGGGCCTTCTCACCGAGAGCCGACAGCTCTTCACCGGCCAGCCACACACTGCCCTGGGACGGCGTATCAAGGCCGCCCAACAGGTTGAGCAACGTACTTTTACCGGAACCCGAACTGCCGACAATCGCCACGCGCTCGCCCGGGTGCAGTTCAAGCTGCAGGTTGGAGAGCACCACCACGGATTCCGGGCCTTCCTCATAGGATTTGCCCAGGTTACGGCAGCTCAAAATTGCTTTTTCACTCATGCCCGATTCACTCATAACGTAAGGCCTGTGCTGGCTGGGTGCGTGCCGCGCGCCAGGCTGGATACAGGGTGGCAAGGAAACTCAGGACCAACGCCGCCCCGCCCACCATCAACACATCCTGGGCCTGAACCTGGGACGGTAAGTAGTCGATGAAATACACGTCGGCGTTGAGAAATTTGTGGCCGATCAGAGTTTCCAGGCCGGCGATGGCCGCGCTGACGTTGAGCGCGGCGAGGATGCCGACGGCGGTGCCGATCAAGGTGCCGACCACGCCGATCACGGTGCCCTGCACCATGAAGATCGCCATGATCTGCCCCGGCGTGGCGCCCAGGGTGCGCAGGATGGCGATATCGCCTTTCTTGTCGTTGACCACCATCACCAGGGTGGAAATGATGTTGAACGCTGCAACGGCGACGATCAGCAGCAGCAACAGGCCGATCATGGCTTTTTCCATGCGGATGGCCTGGTACAGGTTGCCGTGGGTGCGTGTCCAGTCGCGGGCGTAATACTCGGTTTCACCCAAGTGCTGGGCGATTTCCCAGGCACCGCGCGGCGCGTCGAACAGATCGCTGAATTTCAGGCGCAGGCCCTGCACCTGATCCGGCTGCCAGCGATGCAGGCGGGCCAGGTCGGTGAGATTGGTCAGGCCGAGGTAGCCGTCGATTTCACCGGCGCCGACGTGGAACGTGCCGACCACGGTAAAGCGCTTCATGCGTGGGAACATACCGGCCGGGGTCACCGTGACTTCCGGGGCGACGAAGGTGAGCTTGTCGCCGATGCCCACGCCGAGCTTGGCTGCGGCCTTGTCACCGATGACGATGCCAAAACTGCCGGGCGCCAGGTCGTCAAGCCTGCCCTGCAGCATGAACCGGTCGATGATCGAGACCTTGCGCTCCTGAGCCGGGTCGATGGCGTTGAGCAGGATTTTCTGCACCTTGCCATCATTGGTCAGCAACCCCTGCATCTGGGTGAACGGCGCAACGGCCACCACCTTGGGGTTCTGCTTGACCTTGTCGGCCAGGCTTTGCCAGTCGCCGATGGGCTCGCTGGCTTCGATGGTCGCATGGGGCACCATGCCCAGCACGCGGGTGCGCATCTCATGATCGAAGCCGTTCATCACCGACAGCACCACGATCATCACAACCACGCCCAAGGCGAGCCCGATCATCGAGGTCAAGGAAATGAACGACACAAAATGATTGCGGCGCTTTGCACGGGTATAACGCGTGCCGATAAATACGAAGAGAGGTCTGAACATGTCGGGGCTTGTTCGGAGGAAAAGAAGACGTCCCGGTGGCGGGGTCTGGTAAGCAGCTTTACACTCAGACCATTACCGCCAGCTGGGGTTCGCCATGACGACATTAGATGAAGAAGAGCGCCGCGAATACTACCGTATCGATGACATGATCGCACTTCAAATCAAAAGCCTGTCTGCCCCTGAAGCAGCCAGCAAGGAAGTATTGCTGGATGATTCACCGCTGTTCAACCTGCTCAGTGAATTGCACCTGAGCGAATTCGAAGCCCAGCACCTGTTGCGCCAGATCAGCGAGAAAGATCGCAGCCTGGCGGCGTTCCTCAAAGTCCAGAACAAACGCCTGGATCTGCTCAGCCAAATCATGGCCCGTGGCCTGTTGGACGAAGTCGGCGCCCCGCAGCCGGTGATCATCTCCGAAGGCGGTATCGACTTCCAGCACCCCTCATCGTTGCCTGTCGGCGCGCACCTGGCGGTCAAGCTGGTGCTGATGCCCCAGGCCCTGGGCCTGCTGCTGCGCGCCAAGGTTACCCATTGCGACGCCAAGGGCGAGGGCTTCGATGTGGGCACGGAATTCGAATCCATGACCGATGCCCAACGCCAGTTGCTGGCGCGCTACATCCTGCAGAAGCAAGCCCAGGAACGGCGCCTGGCGCGGGAAAAAAGCGACGCCCAGGCCACCTGAATTCGTATACACCCCGCCGGACGATCCGGCGAAAAGGAGCAACTGTGACCCTGATTTACGGCCACCGCGGTGCCAAAGGCGAAGCACCGGAAAACACCCTGACCAGCTTTCAACAATGCCTCAAGCACGGTGTACGCCGCTGCGAACTGGACTTGCACCTGTCCATGGACGGCGAGCTGATGGTTATCCACGACCCGACCCTCAAACGCACGGCTGACCGTCGCGGCAAGGTGGTCGACTATTCGGCAGCCGACCTGGTGAAAATGGACGCGCGCAAGGGCGGTCCCGGCTGGCTCACGCCCTGCCCCATTCCACGCCTGGAGGCGTTGTTCGAACAGTGCGACTTCGATCACTGGCAACTGGAAGTCAAAAGCGCCTCGCGCACTCGCGCGGCGACCACCGTATTGGCAATCCGTGAAATGGCCGTGCGCTTTGGCCTGATGGACAAGGTCACTGTGACCTCCAGCTCGCGGGAAGTGCTCAAGGCCGCCGTGGAGCTCACGCCGGACCTGTCACGCGGGCTGGTGGCCGAATACGCCTGGCTCGACCCATTGAAAGTCGCGCAGAACTACGGCTGTGAGTACCTGGCATTGAATTGGACGCTGTGCACCCCTGAACGCTTGCAGAAAGCCCAGCGCCAGGGGTTGCACGTGTCCGTGTGGACGGTCAACGAACCCGCGCTGATGCGCAGGCTCGCCGACTTCGGCGTCGATAGCCTGATTACAGACTTTCCCGGTTTGGCCACTGCCACCCTCGGGAATGGCTGAAATCGGTCTCCCCGGCCGGCTCAGGCCACCGGCCGGAGCCGCTCAAAAAAGCCGGTTGAGGCCGTCGTAGGCGGCTACCCGATAGGCTTCGGCCATGGTCGGGTAGTTGAACGTGGTGTTTACAAAATACTTGAGGGTATTTTGCTCGCCCGGCTGGTTCATGATGGCCTGGCCGATGTGCACGATCTCCGACGCCTGGTAACCGAAGCAATGCACGCCGAGGACTTCCAGGGTTTCACGGTGAAACAGAATCTTCAGCATGCCTTGCGGCTCACCGGCGATCTGCGCACGCGCCATGCTCTTGAAAAACGCCTTGCCCACTTCATAAGGCACCTTGGCCTTGGTCAGTTCGTGCTCGTTCTTGCCGATCGAGCTGATCTCGGGAATCGTGTAGATACCGGTGGGCACGTCGTTCACATAGCGCCAGCTGCCGTTGTCGACAATACTGCCGGCGGCCGAACGCCCCTGGTCATGGGCGGCGCTGGCCAGGCTCGGCCAACCGATCACATCGCCGGCGCCATAGACGTTCGCCACACAGGTGCGGTAATTCTCGTCCACTTCGATCTGGCCACGGTTGTTGACCTTGACCCCGATGTTTTCCATGCCCAGCTTGTCGGTGTTGCCGGTACGCCCGTTGCACCACAGCAAGGCGTCGGCCTTGATCTTCTTGCCGGACTTGAGGTGCAGGATCACCCCGTTGTCCAGGCCTTCGACGCGCTCGTACTCTTCGTTGTGGCGCACGGTGATGTTGTTGTTGCTGAAGTGGTAACTCAACGCCTGGGAAATTTCCGAGTCCAGAAAGCTCAGCAACTGGTCGCGGTTGTCCACCAGCTCCACCAGTACGCCCAGGCCGCTGAAAATCGAGGCGTATTCACAGCCGATCACGCCGGCGCCGTAGATGATCAGTTTGCGCGGGGTGTGGCCCAGGCTCAGGATGGTGTCGCTGTCGTAGATACGCGCGTGGTTGAAGTCGATATCGGCCGGGCGATACGGGCGCGAGCCGGTGGCGATGATGATGTGCTTGGCCACCAGTTTTTCGACCACGCCGTTGGAACACACCACTTCGATGGTTTGCTCGTCGGCGAAGCTGCCGGTACCGAAGAACAGGTCGACACGGTTGCGTGCGTAGTAACCGGTGCGCGACGCCACTTGCTTGGAGATGACTTTCTCGGCGCTTTTCAACACGTCCGGGAACGAAAACCAGCGCGGCTCGCCAATGGCCCGGAACATCGGGTTGGTGTTGAACTGCATGATCTGGCGCACCGAGTGACGCAAGGCCTTGGACGGGATGGTACCCAGGTGGGTGCAGTTACCGCCGACCTGGCGACGGCTATCGACCATCGCCACCTTGCGCCCTGCCTTCGCGGCGTTCATCGCCGCACCTTCTCCAGCCGGGCCGGAACCCAGTACCACCACGTCGTAGTTGTAGACAGCCATGCGTACTCCTCAGAACAGGCCAGGCGTACGGTTGGACGCCGGGCTAAATCATGCCGCGGCCAGCGGTCATGAAGGACAATTTGGCTCAAGTGTGTGAACCGGGGCACAGTCTATAGAAGGCTCAACGCCGCGCACATTAACCCTTGGTCGCGTCGTAGGCCAACCTTGCCATACTACAGGACGCAAATCAGCGTCGATTTCAGGATGAGCATTATGCGACAACTATTTTTTTGTTTGATGCTGATGGTGTCGATCACCGCGCACGCCAGTGATGCTCAGCGGCTCAAGCAAGCGGCCTTCCCGGCGCAGGCTGGGGAACTGATCCTGAAAAACCAAGCGGTGCTCACCTATCTGTGGGCGGACGTGTATGCCGCAGCGCTGTATGCCCCGGCAGCGCTCAGCGCCAGGCACGCCTGGGACCAGCAGGCTGCACTGCGCCTGACGCTGTATTACTTTCGCGACATCGACCGCAACGACGTGATCAAGGCCGCCACGGCCACCCTTGAGCGCCAACAAGCCAATGCTCGATTAAAGCCTGAGCTGGATAAGTTGCACGCCAGCTTTCGCGACATCCGCAGCGGTGACCGTTATGCCCTGGACTTTCATCCCGATCGCGGTTTGGAGCTGGAGATCAATGGGCAAGTGGTGTTCATCAGTCGCGATGACGAACTGGCACGGGCCTACCTGGGCATCTGGCTCGCGCCTGCGGGGTTATCGGATGAGTTGCGCGGCCGGTTGCTGAAGTGATGCGACGGCTGAACGATCGCCTTCGGGGGCAAGCCCCCTCCCATATTTGAATCTATTCCCACATCAAACCGTGGGAGGGGGCTTGCCCCCGATGAGGTATCCCAGACAACACAAAATCCCAGCCGCAAAAAAGCCCCGAACCAGTCGGGGCTTTTTCATTCAGCGCAGAGGCTTAGCGCGGAAACGCCGGCGGGTTGACCCCGGCCATGTCTTCCATCACGCGAACCACCTGGCAGCTGTAGCCGAACTCGTTGTCGTACCACACGTACAGCACAACGCGGTTGTCCTGGGTAATGGTCGCTTCCGCATCCACCACACCGGCGTGGCGCGAGCCGACGAAGTCGGTGGACACCACTTCCTGCGAATTGACGAAGTCGATCTGCTTGTGCAGGTCGGAGTGCAGCGCCATGTAGCGCAGGTACTCGTTCATCTCTTCGCGGGTAGCGGCTTTCTCAAGGTTCAGGTTGAGAATTGCCATCGACACGTTAGGCGTCGGAACACGGATCGCGTTGCCGGTCAGCTTGCCGGCCAATTCAGGCAGGGCTTTGGCAGCGGCAGTGGCGGCACCGGTCTCGGTGATCACCATGTTCAGCGCGGCGCTGCGGCCACGGCGGTCGCCTTTGTGGAAGTTGTCGATCAGGTTCTGGTCGTTGGTGTACGAGTGAACGGTTTCGACGTGGCCATTGACGATGCCGAACTTGTCGTTCACGGCCTTGAGCACCGGCACGATGGCGTTGGTGGTGCAGGACGCGGCCGACACGATTTTGTCGTCAGCGGTGATGTCAGCGTGGTTGATGCCATGCACGATGTTCTTGAGCTTGCCCTTGCCAGGCGCGGTCAGGACAACGCGGGCGATGCCCGGGCACTGCAAGTGCTGGCCCAGGCCCTCGGCATCACGCCATACGCCGGTGTTGTCCACCAGCAGGGCGTCCTGGATGCCGTACTGGGTGTAGTCCACCTCGGTCGGGTTCTTGGCGTAGATCACCTGGATCAGGTTACCGTTGGCCGTGATGGTGTTGTTTTCTTCGTCGATGGTGATGGTGCCGTTGAACGAACCATGTACCGAATCGCGACGCAGCAGGCTGGCGCGCTTGGTCAGGTCATTCTCGGCGCCTTTGCGCACGACGATGGCACGCAGGCGCAGGCCGTCGCCGCCACCGGTTTTTTCGATCAGGATGCGTGCCAGCAGGCGGCCGATACGACCAAAGCCGTACAGCACCACGTCGGTGCCCTTGCGGGCCGCGGCGCTCTGCTGGCCGACCACATCGGCCATTTCTTCACGCACGAACTGCTCGGCGCTGCGGCCGTTGGCTTCATTGCGGAATTTGTAGGCCAGTTTGCCCAGGTCTACCGATGCCGCGCCGAGCTTGAGCTCGCTCATGGCCTTGAGCAGGGGGAATGTTTCGTGGACGGAGAGTTCGCTGTCGTCGGCGGAGCGATGGCGAGCAAAGCGGTGCGCCTTGAGAATCGCGATGACTGACTGGTTGATCAGGCTGCGGCCATAGATCGAGCTGACCACATTGTTATTGCGGTACAGCTGACCGATGAGCGGGATCATCGCTTCTGCGAGTGCTTCACGGTCGATCCATTCACCAAGACACTGGTCGGGCTTCTGAGTCACGGGAACCTTCCACATGTAGGGGCTGAAAAAAGGGGCTACATTATGTCGCCCGACTGCCCGTTGAGCAATGCGCCGACACCAACAAAAAGCCCTTGCAAAAAACTACCACCACGCTACAGGCCAGGAAACACGCGGGTTCCAGAAGGCCACCATTGAGACGGTTGCGCCGACTTGTCCGTAACCCTCCGAAACATACGTGCTTTTCGGCACTACATATTGAGTCAAAACCCTGCATTGTTTGTCTTAGCCACTACATTTCCTACAAACCGTAATAGGCACAGTCAGCAACTGACAGGCGGCACCTGGGGCCGTTACAATTACCGACTTTGTCGCAACGCTTGGAGCTCAACCTTCCGTGCCCGTTCTGCGTCTACCGCAACTCCCTGCCGCGGCAGGTAAACAGCACTGGGGCAACCTGCCCGGTGCCGCCCTGAGCCTGGCCATCGCCGAGGCTGCCAGCGCAGCCAAGCGCTTTACCCTGCTGCTTACCGCCGACAGCCAAAGCGCCGAACGGCTGGAGCAGGAGCTGAGCTTCTTCGCCCCCGATTTGCCGGTGCTGCATTTTCCCGACTGGGAAACCCTGCCCTACGATCTGTTCTCGCCGCACCAGGACATCATCTCCCAACGCATCGCCAGCCTGTACCGCCTGCCGGAACTGGCCCACGGCGTGCTGGTGGTGCCGATCACCACGGCGTTGCACCGCCTGGCACCGACCAGGTTCCTGTTGGGCAGCAGCCTGGTGCTGGATGTGGGCCAGAAGCTTGACGTGGAGCAGATGCGCACGCGCCTGGAAGCCAGCGGCTATCGCTGTGTGGACACGGTGTACGAGCACGGCGAGTTCGCGGTACGCGGCGCGCTGATCGACCTGTTTCCGATGGGCAGCAAGTTGCCTTATCGCATCGATCTGTTCGACGACGAAATCGAAACCCTGCGCACCTTCGACCCGGAAAACCAGCGCTCCATCGACAAGGTCGAATCGATCAAGCTGCTGCCGGCGCGGGAATTCCCGTTGCAAAAAGACGCAGTGACCCGCTTCAAGGCGCGTTTTCGTGAGCGCTTCGACGTCGACTTCCGCCGCTGCCCGATCTTCCAGGACCTGAGCAGCGGGATTACACCCGCCGGTATCGAGTACTACCTGCCGCTGTTTTTCGACGAAACCTCCACCCTGTTCGATTACCTGCCCCAGGACACGCAAGTGTTCTCGCTGCCGGGCATCGAACAGGCGGCGGAAAACTTCTGGAACGACGTGCGCAACCGTTATGAGGAGCGCCGCGTCGATCCCTCGCGTCCTTTATTGCCGCCCGCCGAATTATTCCTGCCGGTGGAAGACTGCTTCGCGCGCCTGAAAAACTGGCCGCGTGTGGTGGCCAGTCAGCAGGATGTGGACGCCGGTGGCGGTCGCGAACGCTTCCCCGCGCAAGCACTGCCCGACCTCGCGATCCAGGCCAAGGCCACTCAGCCGCTGGAAGCGCTGTCCACATTCCTTGGCGACTTCCCGGGCCGCGTGCTGTTTACCGCCGAATCCGCCGGGCGCCGCGAAGTGCTGCTGGAGCTGCTCGAACGCCTGAAACTGCGACCTAAAACCGTCGACAGTTGGCCAGACTTTGTCGCGGGCAAGGATCGCCTGGCGATCACCATCGCACCGCTCGACGAAGGCCTGCTGTTGAATGACCCGGCCCTGGCACTGATTGCCGAGAGCCCGCTGTTCGGCCAGCGCGTGATGCAGCGTCGGCGTCGTGAAAAACGCGCCGACGCCAACAATGACGCGGTGATCAAGAACCTCACCGAACTGCGCGAAGGCGCGCCGGTGGTGCATATCGACCACGGTGTGGGCCGCTATCTGGGCCTGCAGACCCTGGAGATCGACAACCAGGCCGCCGAATTCCTCACGATGGAATATGCCGAAGGTGCCAAGCTTTACGTGCCGGTGGCCAACCTGCACCTGATCGCGCGCTATACCGGCAGCGACGACGCCTTGGCGCCGTTGCACCGGTTGGGCTCCGAGACCTGGCAGAAAGCCAAGCGCAAGGCCGCCGAACAAGTGCGCGATGTCGCGGCCGAGCTGCTGGACATCTACGCCCGCCGCGCCGCGCGTGAAGGTTATGCCTTCGCCGATCCGAAGGCCGACTACGCGACCTTCAGCGCCGGTTTCGCCTTTGAAGAAACCCCGGACCAGCAAACCACCATCGAAGCGGTGCGCGCCGATATGCTCGCGCCCAAACCGATGGATCGCCTGGTCTGCGGCGACGTCGGCTTCGGCAAGACCGAAGTGGCCATGCGCGCCGCCTTCATCGCAGTGCACGGCGGCAAACAGGTGGCAATCCTGGTGCCCACCACCCTGCTCGCTCAGCAGCACTACAACAGTTTCCGCGACCGCTTTGCCGATTGGCCGGTGACCGTGGAAGTGATGAGCCGTTTCAAGTCCGCCAAGGAAGTGAACGCGGCCGTTGCCGACCTGGCCGAAGGCAAGATCGATATCGTGATCGGCACCCACAAGCTGCTGTCGGACGATGTGAAGATCAAGAACCTGGGGCTGGTGATCATCGACGAAGAACACCGCTTTGGTGTTCGGCAAAAGGAACAACTCAAGGCTTTGCGCAGCGAAGTCGACATCCTCACCCTGACTGCCACGCCGATTCCGCGCACGTTGAACATGGCGGTGTCGGGCATGCGCGACCTGTCCATCATCGCCACCCCACCGGCGCGGCGCCTGTCGGTGCGCACTTTCGTGATGGAACAGAATAAAAGCACGGTCAAGGAAGCGCTGCTGCGGGAATTGCTGCGCGGCGGGCAGGTGTATTACCTGCACAACGACGTCAAGACCATCGAGAAATGCGCCGCCGATCTCGCCGAACTGGTGCCCGAGGCGCGGATCGCCATCGGCCACGGGCAGATGCGCGAGCGCGAGCTCGAACAGGTGATGAGCGACTTCTATCACAAGCGCTTCAATGTGCTGATCGCCTCGACCATCATCGAGACCGGCATCGACGTGCCGAGCGCCAACACCATCATCATCGAGCGCGCCGACAAATTCGGCCTGGCGCAACTGCATCAGTTGCGCGGCCGGGTCGGACGCAGCCATCACCAGGCTTACGCCTACCTGCTCACGCCGCCGCGCCAGCAGATTACCGGCGACGCGGAAAAACGCCTGGAAGCCATCGCCAACACCCAGGACCTGGGCGCCGGCTTTGTGCTGGCCACCAACGACCTGGAAATCCGCGGTGCCGGCGAACTGCTGGGCGACGGCCAGAGCGGGCAAATCCAGGCTGTAGGCTTCACGTTGTATATGGAAATGCTTGAGCGCGCGGTGAAAGCCATTCGCAAGGGCGAGCAGCCGAACCTTGACCAGCCTTTGGGCGGCGGTCCGGAAATCAACCTGCGCTTGCCGGCGTTGATTCCCGAAGACTACCTGCCGGACGTGCACGCGCGGTTGATCCTGTACAAGCGCATCGCCTCGGCCACCGACGAAGAGGGCCTCAAGGACCTGCAAGTGGAGATGATCGACCGCTTCGGCCTGCTGCCGGAACCGACCAAGAACCTGGTGCGCCTGACCCTGCTCAAACTGCAGGCCGAGCAGCTGGGCATCAAGAAGGTCGACGCCGGGCCGCAGGGCGGGCGGATCGAGTTCGAAGCGCAGACGCCGGTAGACCCACTGGTGCTGATCAAGCTGATCCAGGGCCAGCCCAACCGCTATAAATTCGAAGGGGCTACGCTGTTCAAGTTCATGGTGCCGATGGAACGCGCCGAAGAACGCTTCAATACCCTGGAGGCGCTGTTTGAGCGCCTCATTCCGACACCTGTTTGAAGGACGCCCCAATGCGCCTGTTCCGCATTCTGAGCCTGTTGTTAGTGGTATTCGCGCCCGCGGCGTTCGCCGACAGCCCGTACCAGGTAGAAATGATCCTGGTGCGCCAGAATGCGGAGCCGGTAATCCACAGCCGCGCCGCGCCGGAAAACTGGGATGCCGGCGCCTCGCGCTTGGGCACTGACACCATGAGCCCGCCGCGCCTGAACAACATTGTCGACAAACTGAACGCCGATAACAGCTTCACCGTGCTGGCGCACAAGGCCTGGGAGCAGAACCTCGGCGAACAGCCGGTAAAAATCGCCGTCACCGATGGCCAGGAGCAGTTCGGTCAATTCCCCATCCAGGGCGTGCTGAACCTGCAACTGGGGCGCTTCACCGATATCGATGCGGATTTCTGGATCAACCAGTTCGACAGCAACGGCAGCGTCGTCGCCAGCGAGCACTTGTCGCAGAAGGACGTGCGCACCAAGAACAACCAGCTCAACTACCTTGACGGCGGCCATCTGGCACTGCTGATCAAGATCACTTCACTGACCGCCAAACCACCCAGCGCGCCGCCGCCCGAGCTGCAGGACTGATCCAGCGCCATGCCCCCGACGTCGTCGCTTACCAAACCCCTGGCCCCTTCGTGGGCCAATCGCTTTAAAGAGCAAAGCCTGGAGCGTGGCCGGCGTTACGCGCTGGAAAACCGCGTACGCATCGTCGAGGCCGGCGACAGCACCATTATTGCCAGTTGCGAAGGCTCGGGCGGCAACGTGTACCGTCAGACCATTTCGCTGCGCGAGTCGGCCAAAGGCGCGCTGCTTTTGGTGGACAGCCGCTGCACCTGCCCGGTGCACAGCAACTGCAAACACATCGCGGCGGTACTGCTCAAGGTACAGGAAACCCTGGCCTACCCCGCCGCCGCCCAGGACGCCGAACTGCTGGAAAAACTCCAGGCCGTACTGGATAACCGCGTCGTACTGCCGCAAGTGCCGATGGACGACGTCCAACCGGTGCCGCGCCTGTGGCTGGCCAGCGCCGAGTTCAGCGCGTTCGAACCGCGCAACGGCAAGATGCAGCGTTATATCCAGCACCGCGCGGCGTTATCCTTCAACTACCTGGGCAACTATGTCAGCGGACAGAAAAACGCCGACATCATTGTGCGCCAGGACACCCAGAGCCTGCGGATCAAGCGCCACCCCGAGGTGGAACAGGCCTACCGCGAACAGCTGCGCCTGCTGGGTTTCAAGATCGCCACACGCCAGAGCAAAGCCTTGCCGGAAAGCGCCGGCGAACTGTTCGAGATGGTCAATGACAGCGCCTGGCTGAACTTCACCCTCAACGCCGCGCCGACCCTGCGCGCCGACGGCTGGGAACTGCAGATTGACGACGACTTCGGTTTCGACCTCAGCGCGGTGGACGACTGGTATGCCACCGTCGATGAAGGTCCCGAACGGGATTGGTTCGACCTTGAGCTGGGGATTATCGTCAATGGCGAGAGGCTGAGCCTGCTGCCGATCCTGCTGAACCTGATGCGCTCCCACACCGAGCTCCTCAACCCGGAGAAAATCGCTCGGCGCCGTGATGACGAGCTGGTCCTGGTGAATATCCCCGGCCTGCCCAATGGCGGGCATGGCCCGCTGCAAGTGGCACTGCCCTACGGCCGCCTGAAACCGGTACTGGCTACCCTCGGTGAGTTTTACCTGCAGGAGCCCGGCACCACCGCGCTGCGCCTGGCCAAGGCCGATGCGATTCGCCTCAACCCGCTGGAAGACCTGCCTTTGCAATGGGAAGGCGGCGAGAAGATTCGCAACTTTGCCCAGCGCCTGCGGGACATCAAGGACTTCACCTGTGTGGCGCCCGAAGGCCTGAACGCGACCTTGCGGCCTTATCAGCTGGAAGGTTTGAGCTGGATGCAGTCGCTGCGCCAGTTGGAGGTGGGCGGCATTCTTGCGGACGACATGGGCCTGGGTAAAACCCTGCAGACCCTGGCGCATATCCTCAGTGAAAAAGCCGCCGGACGCCTGGACCGGCCTTGCATGGTGGTCATGCCCACCAGCCTGATCCCCAACTGGTTGGACGAAGCGGCGCACTTCACCCCGCAACTCAAGGTGCTGGCGCTGTACGGCGCCACGCGTAAAAAACACTTCGCCAGCCTGCAGGACTACGATCTGCTGCTGACCACTTATGCGCTGCTGCCCAAGGACATCGAGCACCTGGCCGCCCTGCCCTTGCATGTGCTGATCCTCGATGAAGCCCAGTACATCAAAAACCCTTCCAGCAAGGCTGCCCAGGCCGCGCGGGAGCTGAATGCCCGGCAGCGTCTGTGCCTGAGCGGCACACCGCTGGAAAACCACCTGGGCGAACTATGGTCACTGTTCCACTTTCTGCTGCCGGGTTGGCTGGGCGACGTCAAAAGCTTCAACCGCGACTACCGCGTTCCCATCGAAAAACGCGCCAGCGAGGTACGACTGCAGCACCTTAACGGTCGGATCAAACCCTTCCTGCTGCGCCGCACCAAGGAGCAGGTGGCCACTGAGCTGCCGCCCAAGACCGAGATCATTCACTGGGTCGACCTCAACGAGGCCCAGCGCGACGTGTACGAAACCATGCGCCTGGCCATGGATAAGAAAGTCCGCGATGAAATCACCCGCAAAGGCGTGGCGCGCAGCCAGATCATCATCCTTGAAGCACTGTTGAAGCTACGCCAGGTGTGCTGTGACCTGCGCCTGATCAACGATGCGACCCTGCCCACTCGCGGCAGCAGCTCGGGCAAGCTCGACAGCCTGATGGAAATGCTCGAAGAACTGTTTGAGGAAGGCCGCCGGATCCTGTTGTTTTCCCAGTTCACCTCGATGCTGAGCCTGATCGAAGTGGAGCTGAAAAAACGCGGTGTCGCTTACGCGCTGTTGACGGGCCAGACTCGCGACCGACGCACACCCGTGAAGGATTTCCAGAGCGGCAAGTTGCAGATTTTTCTGATCAGCCTGAAGGCCGGCGGTGTGGGTCTGAACCTGACCGAGGCCGATACAGTGATTCACTATGACCCGTGGTGGAACCCGGCCACGGAAAACCAGGCGACCGACCGTGCTTATCGCATCGGCCAGGAAAAACCGGTCTTCGTGTACAAAATGATCGCGCGCGGCACCGTGGAAGAGAAAATCCAGCACCTGCAGAAGGAAAAATCCGACCTGGCGGCGGGGGTGCTGGATGGACGGACCACGGGAGATTGGCAGTTGGGCAACGAGGATATCGAGGCGTTGTTTGCGCCGTTGCCCAATAAGCAGGAAAAGCGCTAGATCAGCTGTGCATCCCGCAAAGCGCCAAGTGCGGTGAGCCAGCGCGGATCCTGTTTGTAGTCAGTCGAAGCAATCGCCTGCCCACGCATACGCGCGATGCGGGCCGATGGCGTGACCTTCATCCGCTGCGCCGCACTCAGCGCCAACTCAGCCGCCGCACGATCGTTGCACACCAGCCCCATGTCACAACCGGCGGTCAGCGCCGCCTCGATCCGGCTGGCCGCATCGCCGACCACATGGGCACCGGCCATCGACAGGTCATCGCTGAAAATCACCCCATCGAACTGCAACTCGCCGCGCAGGATGTCCTGCAACCAGCGGCGTGAGAAACCGGCGGGCTGGGCGTCCACCTGCGGGTAGATAACATGCGCCGGCATCACTGCCGCCAACTGCTTGCTCAGGCGTGCGAAAGGCACCAGGTCATTCGCGCGAATCTGCTCCAGGCTGCGTTCGTCATTGGGAATTGCGACGTGGGAATCAGCCTCAGCCCAGCCGTGACCGGGAAAGTGTTTACCGGTGGCGGCCATGCCGGCGCTGTTCATGCCACGGATAAAGGCACCGGCGAGCACGGCGGCGCGCTCGGGGTTGCCCTCGAAGGAACGGGTGCCGACCACGGCGCTGCGCTGGTAGTCCAGGTCCAGTACCGGGGCGAAGCTCAGGTCGAGACCGACCGCCAGCACTTCAGTGGCCATGATCCAGCCGCACTGCTCGGCCAGGTACTCGGCGTTGGGGTTGTCCGCCAACGCGCGCATGGCCGGCAGGCGCACGAAGCCTTGGCGCAGGCGCTGCACGCGCCCGCCTTCCTGGTCGACCGCCAGCAGCAGGTCCGGGCGCACCGCCCGAATGGCCGCGCTCAACTCACGGACCTGGCGTGGATGCTCGATATTGCGCGCAAAAATGATCAAGCCGCCCACCTCCGGCTGGCGCAACAGGTGGCGATCCTCAGCCGTGAGCCAAGTACCGGCCACGTCGACCATCAAAGAACCTTGCAGGGCAACTGTCATAAACCTTCCTTAAATAACGCACACAACCCGTTGCGCTCACTCGGTGCAAGGCACGCGGTGAGCACAACGGGTTGCGAATAATCAGCAGACATGAACATGGCGGCTAGCTTAGCGGATGCCAGTGGCCGCGCACACCCAGGGAGATCAAACCTTGGCGGGGGTGGGCACGGTTTTGCTGCGTGGGCGCAGTTGCGCGGCGGCCATGGTCGGGTCGGTCACGCCGGTTTCAGCGCGCATGCCGGCGGCAAGGAACGGCACCATCAGGCGCATGACTTGCTCGATGGAGGTATTGACGCCGAAATCAGTCTCGGCAATTGCACGCAACGCCTTGATGCCGGACATGCTGAACGCCGCGGCCCCGAGCATGAAATGCACGCGCCAGAACAATTCGATCGGCGGAATACGCGGCGCGGCTTCGTTGACCAGCAACATATAGCGGCGAAAAACCTTACCGTACATATCTTCCAGGTACCGCCGCAGGTGGCCCTGGCTCTGGCTGAACGCCAGGCCGAGCAAGCGCATGAAGATCGACAAGTCATTGCCGCTGCGCGGTTGCACCACGAGCGCTTGCTCGACAAGAATTTCCAGCAGTTCTTCCAGGCTAGGCTTGTGATCGGCCTTGGCCTGGCGGCGCTCGAGCTCACGGTCGAGGCTGGCGCAGAAAGGCCCCAGGAAGCGCGAGAACACCGCCTGGATCAGGGCCTTTTTCGAGCCGAAATGGTAATTCACTGCCGCGAGGTTGACCCCGGCCTTGCTGGTAATCAGCCGCAATGAAGTTTCAGCAAATCCTTTTTCCGCGAACAATTGCTCGGCGGCATCGAGAATGCGTTCAACGGTTTCCGACTGGGCCATGGCTACTCCGCCTGACAAACACTTGTTTGAAACATACGTTTCAGGTTGTGTCTTGTCAAGCCTGGCAGGCCGTTTTCCGGCCGGGCAGTCATCGCTCCAAGCGCCATTTAATCACATCCGAACGGGTCTGTAGGTAGCGCTATCCAGCACTTGTAGGAAGGATGCATCACGACCGTCCAGCGGAGTGCTGAAAAAGGATGATTGCCAAGCGCAGTTCACTGTATATAATCCCAGTCACTGTATAAAAAGACAGAGCGATCAACATGCTAAAACTGACGCCACGCCAAGCTGAGATTCTGGCTTTTATCAAGCGCTGCCTCGATGACAACGGCTACCCGCCGACGCGAGCGGAAATTGCGCTGGAACTGGGGTTCAAGTCCCCCAACGCCGCCGAAGAACACCTCAAGGCCCTCGCACGCAAAGGCGCGATCGAGATGACCCCAGGTGCTTCGCGAGGCATTCGCATCCCAGGCTTCGAGGCCAAGGCCGACGAGTCGACATTGCCGATCATCGGGCGCGTCGCCGCCGGTGCGCCGATCCTGGCGCAGCAACACGTCGAAGAGTCCTGCAATATCAACCCGACCTTCTTCCATCCTCGCGCCGACTATTTGTTGCGAGTACATGGCATGAGCATGAAGGACGTCGGCATCTTCGACGGCGATCTACTGGCCGTGCACACCACCCGTGAGGCCCGCAATGGCCAGATCGTCGTGGCCCGTATCGGCGATGAAGTCACCGTCAAACGCTTCAAGCGCGAAGGCAGCAAGGTCTGGCTCCTGGCCGAGAACCCTGAGTTCGCCCCGATTGAAGTGAACCTGAAAGATCAGGACCTGGTGATCGAAGGCTTGAGCGTCGGCGTCATTCGCCGCTAGAGGAGGCACCATGCAGCTCGTACACACCCCACAACACACCCAACTGTCGCTGTTCGAGGCCTTCATGGCCCATCCCCTTGCGCCGATCCTCAAGGAAACGGTCGAGGCGCCCTGGAACGTCGAACCCGAGGCGTTCAGTGAGCTGTCGTTGCGCGGTGCTGCCGAGAGCTGCCTGAACCTGTTGGCGCCTATCCTGCGCAACTTGAGCGAAGAGCAGGACGCCCGCTGGCTGACCCTGATCGCCCCGCCCGCCAGCCTTACCCAGGCCTGGCTGCGGGAGGCCGGCCTCAACCGCGAACGTATCCTGTTGCTGCAACCGCGCGGCACACAAAGCGCTCAACAGCTGACGTGCGAGGCACTGCGCCTGGGCCGCAGCCACACCGTGGTCAGCTGGCTGAACCCATTGAGTGCCGCTTCCAGGCAACAACTGGTCAACGCCGCGCGCGTCGGCGATGCGCAGAGCCTGAATATTCGATTGGGATGAAGATTCCCCCACGCGGGCCATCCTCAGGAGGAGGCTCGTTGTGGTGGAGGGTGAAGGTAGGCGTGAAACGACGTGAGTGGTGAGCCTGCTTAATACCCCACCACAACACCATACGGCTTGAACAATCAGTGAAGTACTCGCGGTCCGTCTTCTTTCTCCGGCTCGCCTTCGGCCAGTCGCCCCGCCATCTGCACACCGACGCTCAACATGGCTTTTGCCACTTCCACATGCTGACCTTGCAGAAACACCTTGGCGTCCTCGGAAAAATCCAGAATAACCAGAGAGCCCTCGTCCTCAGCCCGGCGCAGTTCGATTCGGCCGTCAGGCAGTTCAACAATTTCCAGAAAGGACGTCGGCATAAAATCTGTTCTCCACGAAAGGCCGGGATTATATCAGTCATCCGCCCGGCCTCGCTGCGGATCTGAACAGGTTTCTTTACGGCTTGATGAACGGTGCTTTTTAAGTAAAAGCCGCTATTAACACTCGTTGAGCCCTTCACGAAAGCGCAGTGCCATCTTTTTCAGCGCTTGCCGCCAGCCTTCCAGCTCTTCCCGACTCAGGGGCTTGGGCTCCTCCTCTTCCAGCGCGACCGCTACGATCAGCGGTTGAGTGACGTCGCCTTTAGGTACATGGGGGACGCGGGGCGGCTGGAACATATCAGCATGGGCCTTGAGCAAACGCGCCACCCAGCTGTCGGGACTCTGAGCCATTTCTACCAGCTCGGCTAATTCGGGAATGGCCATGGACGCCAGCACTTCACTGTTCATGATCATTTCGGCACGCGGCGAACCCGCCTGGGGTAAGCGGTAGAACCCGGCGATTTCATGGCACAGCCCCAGCAAGGCGCCGTACAAGTGGAACAACGCCGCTTCTCGCCCCGCCTGGACCAGCGCGATGGCGTTCATCTCCTTCCCTTCCTCGGCACGACCGAGGGCTTCCAGGGACAAACCCGCGAAGTAAATTTTCTGATTGGTACGGGTATAGAGTTCGTGGGCCATAACGGCAATCTCCACAACGAATTAGGCGTGATGCTGGCTGAACAGTGTCACGGATCAGCCGAATCGACCGCAAGTGCAATAACCGCTGCTTGTGCAGGTCGGAACTCTACTTTCAGAAACCAAAAAAATCCAAATGTGGCAGGGGCTTGCCCCTCCCACACTGGATCTTCAGTGCATGCGAAAGATCAAGCGCCCTGGCGCTTGTCCTCGACCTTCCACTTGCCACCTTCGTAGAAGGCTTTCCAGCCGGTCGGCTTGCCATCCACTTCGGATTGCACGTACTGCTCCTTGGTCTTGCGGCTGTAGCGAATCACCGCTGGGCGACCGTCCGGGTCCTTCTTCGGTGCTTCACACAGGAAGTGGTACTTAGGATCGATCTCGTCCTTGTGCGGCACGATCTCCATCACCAACGGCGCGCGGGTCTCGCGGTTTTTCGGGAACTGACTGGCCGCCAGGAACAAGCCCGAGGCACCATCACGCAGGATGTAAGTGTCGTTGACCTTCTCGCACTTGAGCTCCGGCATTTTCACCGGGTCCATCTTCGGCGGCGCCGCGTCGCCGCTTTTCAGCAGTTTGCGGGTGTTTTTGCACGTCGGGTTGGTACAGCCGAAGAACTTGCCGAAACGGCCGGTCTTGAGCTGCATCTCACTGCCGCACTTGTCGCATTCCAGGCTCGGACCTTCGTAGCCCTTGATGCGGTAAGTGCCCTCTTCGATCTCGTAGCCGTTGCAATCCGGGTTGTTACCGCAGATATGCAGCTTGTGCTTCTCATCCAACAGGTAAGCATCCATCGCCGTGCTGCAGATTGGGCAGCGATGCTTGCCGCGCAGGACCAGCGATTCGGATTCACCTTCGTCGTCGGCGGCGATTTCATCGCCCGGCACCAGGTTGACCGTGGCCTTGCAGCGTTCTTTCGGCGGCAGGCTATAGCCCGAGCAGCCGAGGAACACACCCGTGGACGCCGTGCGAATCTGCATCGGACGACCGCATGTCTGGCATGGAATGTCCGTCATCACCGGCTGGTTGGCACGCATGCCGTTTTCAGGGCTCTCGGCCACTTCGAGTTTCTTCTTGAAGTCGCCGTAGAACTCGTCCAGCACGTTTTTCCAGTCGCGCTCGCCCTGCGCCACATCGTCCAGGTTCTCTTCCATGCCGGCGGTGAAGCCGTAGTCCATCAGGTTGGAGAAGCTCTCGGAGAGACGCTCGGTAACGATGTCACCCATCTTTTCCGAATAGAAACGACGGTTATGCAGCGCCACGTAGCCACGGTCCTGGATGGTGGAAATGATCGCCGCGTAGGTCGACGGACGACCGATGCCGCGTTTTTCCATCTCTTTGACCAGGCTGGCTTCCGAATAACGCGCCGGCGGCTTGGTGAAGTGCTGGGACGGGTCAAGCTTGATCAGCTTCAACGTGTCGCCCTGGGCCATGTCCGGCAGCACATCGTCGTCGCCAGGCTTGGCGATCTGCGGCATCACGCGGGTGTAACCGTCGAACTTGAGGATACGGCCCTTGGCGCGCAACTCGAAATCCCCGGCGCCCACGCTGACGGTGGTGGACAGGTATTGCGCCGGCAGCATCTGGCAAGCCAGGAACTGGCGCCAGATCAGCTCGTAGAGGCGCTCAGCGTCGCGTTCCATGCCACTGAGCTTGCTTGGCTCGGTGTTGGCGTCGGAAGGACGAATCGCTTCGTGAGCCTCCTGGGCGCCTTCCTTGCTGCTATAGACGTTAGGCTTTTCCGGCAGGTACTTCTTGCCGAACTCGCTTTCGATATAGGTACGCGCCATCGCCACCGCATCCTGCGACAGGTTGGTGGAGTCGGTACGCATATAAGTGATGTAACCGGCTTCGTACAGACGCTGGGCCATCATCATGGTTTTCTTCACACCGAAGCCCAGGCGGTTGCTCGCGGCCTGTTGCAGGGTGGAGGTGATGAACGGTGCCGACGGCTTGCTGCTGGTAGGTTTGTCTTCACGCTTGACGATGCTGTAGCTGGATGCCTTGAGCTTTTCCAGCGCGGCCATGGCCTGGGCTTCGTTCAGCGGCTTGAAGGCTTCGCCTTTCTCACGAGCCACTTCGAAGCGCACATTGGCGCCCTTGGCGGTGCCCAGGTCGGCGTGGACTTCCCAGTACTCTTCAGGGATGAATGCACGGATCTCGCGCTCACGTTCCACCACCAGCTTCACGGCTACAGACTGCACACGGCCGGCGGACAGGCCTCGGGCGATCTTGGCCCACAGCAGCGGCGAAACCATGTAACCCACTACGCGGTCAAGGAAACGCCGAGCCTGCTGGGCATTGACGCGGTCGATATCCAGCTCGCCGGGCTTGGAGAAAGCTTCCTGGATGGCTTTCTTGGTGATCTCGTTGAACACCACGCGCTTGTAGCGGCTGTCGTCACCGCCGATGGCTTCCCGCAGGTGCCAGGCAATGGCTTCCCCTTCGCGGTCCAAGTCTGTCGCGAGATAGATGGTGTCAGCATCCTTGGCGAGCCGACGCAGCTCTTCGATCACCTTTTCCTTGCCCGGAAGGATTTCGTACTTGGCCTTCCAGCCATGATCCGGATCGACGCCCATGCGCGAGACCAGCTGCTTGCGCGCTTTCTCCTTGGGGCTGAGTACCGGACCTTCGCCTGCGGCGGCCTTGCCGCGCTTGGCGGCAGGCTCCTTGCTGGCGCTAGCCGAACCGCTGGTGGGCAGGTCTCGGATATGGCCGATACTCGACTTCACCACGTACTCGTTGCCCAAGTACTTGTTGATGGTCTTGGCCTTAGCCGGGGATTCCACAATGACCAGCGATTTGCCCATGGATCGGAAAATTCCTGAATTCGAGAAGTGAAAGGCAGTTGGCGCCTGACGCGGCAACGCTATATATAGTGGCAACCGGGTGAGGTCAAGCGCAGCATTCTGCGCGGCCTACGGTTATTGCCCTTTAAAAAGACTGGGTTCGGCCTGGACCAAAGCAAAGCGTGGGACCTGCTCGCCGTCAACCTCGACGCTTTCCAGGAACATGCTCAAGGGGCGCACCCAAAAGCCGTAATCGCCATACAGTGCTTGGTAAAACACGACTTGCTCTTCGGTCTCGGAGTGGCGCGCCACGCTGAAAACCCGGTACTGCGGACCTTTATAATGCTGGTAGAGCCCTGGTTCGACTTTCATGCTCTGGCCCCCTTACAAAATTTATAAAAAAAATTTAAAAATTCCAAAAAACAAAAACCGGGGCACTGGGCCCCGGCTTCCGTCAACCCAACGCTTAGACGCGTTCGAAGACGGTGGAAATGCCTTGGCCAAGACCAATGCACATGGTGGCTACCCCGAGATTGCCGCCATTTTGCTTCATTACATTGAGCAACGTGCCAGAGATTCGCGCACCGGAGCAACCGAATGGGTGGCCCAGGGCAATCGCACCGCCGTGCAGGTTAACCTTCTCATTCATCTTGTCGAGCACTTTCAAATCTTTCAGCACCGGCAGAGCCTGTGCGGCGAATGCTTCGTTGAGCTCGAAGAAGTCGATATCGCTGATGGAAAGACCCGCGCGCTTCAAGGCTTTCTGCGTCGCCGGTACTGGACCATAGCCCATGATCGCCGGGTCCACACCCGCCACCGCCATCGAACGAATCACCGCCAGCGGTTGGATCCCGAGGTCCTGGGCACGCTGCGCCGACATCACGATCATGCACGAGGCACCATCGGTGATTTGCGACGACGTGCCCGCCGTGACGGTACCGCCCTTCGGATTAAAGGCAGGCTTGAGGGCCGCCAGGCTTTCCAGGGTGGTATCCGGACGAATGGTCTCGTCGTAGTCGAACAGTTTCAGGAAACCGTTCTCGTCGTAGCCGTTCATCGGGATGATTTCATCCTTGAACTTGCCTTCCACGGTCGCCTTGTGAGCGAGTTGATGGGAACGCAGGCCGAAGGCATCCTGGGCTTCACGGGTAATGCCGTGCATTTTGCCGAGCATCTCCGCCGTCAGGCCCATCATGCCCGAGGCTTTGGCCGCGTACAGCGACATATGCGGGTTCGGATCGACGCCGTGCATCATGCTGACGTGGCCCATGTGCTCCACGCCACCGACCACGAATACATCGCCGTTACCGGTCATGATCGCCTGGGCGGCGGTGTGCAGCGCGCTCATCGACGAGCCGCACAGGCGGCTGACGGTCTGGCCGGCCGCAGTGTGGGGGATCTGAGTCATCAGGGACGCCATGCGCGCGATGTTCCAGCCCTGCTCCAGGGTCTGGTTGACGCAGCCCCAGATCACATCCTCGACTTCGTTCGGGTCGACCTTGGTGTTACGTTCCAGCACTTTGCTGATCAGGTGCGCCGACATGTCTTCGGCGCGGGTATTGCGGTGCATGCCGCCCTTGGAGCGGCCCATCGGCGTGCGACCGAAGTCGACAATCACGACGTCTCTTGGATTCAAGCTCATAAATATTCTCGCTCTAGTCGTCTGGGCGCTTAACCGAAGAAGCTCTGGCCGTTCTTGGCCATTTCACGCAGCTTCGCGGTCGGGTGGTACAGCGGGCCCAGCTCAGCGTATTGATCAGCCAGGGCAACGAACTCGGCCACACCGATCGAGTCGATGTAACGCAGCGCACCACCACGGAATGGAGGGAAACCAATACCGTACACCAGGCCCATATCGGCTTCGGCGGCAGTCTCGACGATGCCATCTTCCAGGCAACGCACGGTTTCCAGGCACAGGGCGATCATCATCCAGTTGATGATGTCCTCGTCGGACACTTCACGCTGCTCGTAGACGATCGGGGCGAGTACTTCGTGCACCGAAGGGTCGGCGACTTTCTTCTGCTTGCCCTTCTTGTCCGCCTCGTAGGCGTAGAAGCCCTTGCCGTTCTTCTGGCCCAGGCGCTTGGCGTCGTACAGCGCGTCAACAGCCGAGCGGCGGTCATCTTTCATACGGTCCGGGAAGCCTTCGGCCATCACGTCGCGACCGTGGTGGCCGGTGTCAATGCCAACCACGTCCATCAGGTACGCCGGGCCCATGGGCCAGCCGAATTTTTCCATGACTTTATCGATGCGCACGAAGTCCACGCCGGCGCTGACCAGCTTGGCGAAACCGCCGAAGTAGGGGAACAGCACGCGGTTGACCAGGAAGCCCGGGCAATCGTTGACCACGATCGGGTTCTTGCCCATTTTCTTGGCGTAGGCAACGGTGGTGGCCACCGCATGCTCGCTGGACTTCTCGCCACGGATCACTTCCACCAACGGCATCATATGTACCGGGTTGAAGAAGTGCATGCCGACGAAGTTTTCCGGACGCTTGAGGGCCTTGGCCAGCAGCGAGATGGAAATGGTCGAGGTGTTGGAGGCCAGGATGGTGTTTTCCTTGACCTGCGCTTCCACTTCAGCCAATACGGCCTGTTTGACTTTCGGGTTTTCGACGACCGCCTCGACCACCAGGTCGACGTGGCCGAAATCACCGTAGGACAGCGTAGGACGAATGCCATTAAGCACTTCAGCCATTTTCGCTGCGGTCATACGACCTTTATCCACACGGCCCACCAGCAGTTTGGCGGCTTCCGCCAGGCCCTGCTCGATACCGTGTTCGTTGATGTCTTTCATCAGGATCGGCGTGCCTTTGGACGCCGATTGATAGGCGATACCGCCGCCCATGATACCGGCGCCGAGTACGGCAGCCTGCTTCACGTCGCTGGCGATTTCGTCGTAGGCCTTGGCCTTTTTCTTCAGCTCCTGATCGTTCAGGAACAGGCCGATCAGGCTCTGGGCAGCCGAGGTCTTCGCCAGTTTGACGAAGCCCGCCGCTTCCACTTCCAGGGCTTTGTCGCGACCGAAGTTCGCGGCTTTCTGGATGGTCTTGATGGCTTCAACCGGCGCCGGGTAGTTCGGGCCCGCCTGGCCAGCGACGAAACCTTTGGCGGTTTCGAACGACATCATTTGTTCGATGGCGTTGAGCTTGAGTTTTTCCAGCTTGGGCTGACGCTTGGCCTTGTAGTCGAATTCGCCACTGATGGCGCCTTTGATCAGGTTCAGCGCGGCCTCGGCCAGTTTGTCCGGGGCAACCACAGCGTCCACGGCACCGACTTTCAGTGCGTCTTCGGCACGGTTTTCCTTGCCGGCGGCAATCCACTCGATGGCATTGTCCGCACCGATCAGGCGCGGCAGACGCACGGTGCCGCCGAAACCTGGGTAGATGCCCAGCTTAACTTCAGGCAGACCGATCTTGGCGGTGGCCGACATGACGCGGAAGTCCGCCGCCAGGCACATTTCCAGGCCGCCGCCCAGCGCGATGCCATTGATCGCGGCAACCGTCGGGACGTTGAGGTCTTCGAAATCGCTGAAAATCTTGTTGGCTTCGAGGTTGCCAGCCACCAGCTCGGCATCGGGCAGCTTGAAGTTGTCGACGAATTCGGTGATGTCAGCGCCGACGATGAACACGTCCTTGCCGCTGGAGACGATCACGCCCTTGACCGAAGCATCTGCTTTGATGGTGTCTACGGCCTGACGCAGTTCGTTCAGGGTTAGACGGTTGAACTTGTTGACGGACTCACCCTTGAGGTCGAATTTCAATTCGACGATGCCACTTTCAAGAGCCTTAACCGTGATGGCTTTACCTTCGTAAATCATCAACTGATCTCCACGATATGGAAGCTGAACAGTACACATCGGACGCTGGCCTCTGGTTGGACACTGACGGTGAGGTCAATGCTCATGCCAATCCGCCAGGCACACCCGCCAATGCGATAGTCGGGATTCTGTACGAGCGGTCTGACAGACAAACGCTCAATTCATACGCCCGTTTGATTTGGGTACGCCACCTTCATCCAATTCCGGGCAATTGTCAATCGCTCCAAAGGCTAGGAAAAACGCGACTTTCCAGTCATTTCAGAACCCCAACCTTAGGCCTGCGCCTCGTCAATATTCAATTATTCACGAAATCAATAGTCGGCAAGGGCGCGAAGGGGCGCGCAGTAAGCTCCCCGCTTAAAATGCCAACTTGAGCATCAGGCCAACGCTTTAAGCAGCGCATCAATGTCCTGCAAAACCTTCGCGTCGCCCTTCTCGCCCCAATACAAGGCGATCATTTGCTTGTCGGCTTGGACTTTGTAGACATTGGCCGGCAGCGTTGAAAAATGCGGCAACAACTTCTCATCCACGCAGTTTTCTCGCCATTGATTAACCCACACGCCCGGCTCCAGTTGCCAGTAACTCCAAATGGCCGGCGTAGCGCCGCGTCGTGGCCGGCAGTACTGGGCGCAAGGGCTCGGCGGCTCCTGCTTGAGCCAGTGCGGCCATTCCTGGGGCGCCAATTGCATGGCCAACCCCATGCGGCGAGCCTCCATGCGCAAGGCCATGCGCCCACTCTGATGACGCGACGGGCGCAGCCATGCCAGGGGGCTCAATACCACTACAAGGATTGACACCACTATCCAGACCGTCATATCTGTACTCCCGATTTTTCTGATGAGCGGATTTGACCTGACGCAACCCCATCCGCTTGAAACCAGCCATACTTAATTTATTGCAGTCCCCCTGGAGGAACGCCTCATGTCGTACGAACATATTCTGGTCGCTGTAGATCTGACCGAAGAGTGCGATCCAGTGATCAAGCGCGCACGAGCTTTCGCAGTCGCCAGCGGCGCCAAACTGTCCCTCGTGCATATCGTCGAACCCATGGCCATGGCCTTCGGCGGCGACGTTCCCATGGACCTTTCCCAACTGCAGCAGCAACAATTCGACCAGGCCAAGGAGCGTCTCGATCGCCTGATCGTCAAATATCCCGAAGTGACCAAGGAAAACTCCCACCTCACTTACGGCCAACCGCGTCAGGAGATCCACCACCTGGCCAAGGAACACGGCTGTGACCTGATCGTGGTCGGCAGCCATGGCCGCCACGGCCTGGCGTTGCTGCTCGGCTCTACTGCCAATGATGTGTTGCACGGCGCGCCGTGCGATGTGTTGGCGGTGAAGCTGGTTAAAAATACTTAAGGACGCTGAAGACGAAATGTGGGCGGGGCGGTGCGACGTGCCCCCTCCCCCATTTAAACCGTATTTCACATGAAAAAGCCCGGTGCTCATCAGATGAACACCAGGCTTTTTATGGCCTGTAGATCAATCAGGCATCCAATTCAGCCCAACGCTCGACCAACGCCTCCAACTCCTGATTCAACGTCTCCAGCGAAGCGATGACCTTGGCGGTTTCCGCCGCAGGCCGCAGATAAAAACCCGCGTCAGCCATTTGCGCTTCTACTGCGGCGATCTGCTGTTCCTTGGCATCGATATCACCGGGCAAGGCTTCCAGCTCACGCTGCAGCTTGTAGCTGAGTTTCTTCTTGGCGGCCGGTGCGGCTTCCTGCACCGGGGCAGCAGCTTCCACGGGAGCCACCACAGCGGAGGTCAGGTCGGCTTTGCCGGATTTGCTTTCGGTCACGCCCAGCAGACGCGCAGAGCCGCCCTGGCGCAGCCAGTCCTGGTAACCCCCGACGTACTCGCGCACCTTACCTTCGCCTTCGAACACCAGCGTGCTGGTCACCACGTTGTCGAGGAATGCCCGGTCGTGGCTGACCATCAGCACAGTGCCGTTGAAGGTCAACAGCACCTCTTCCAGCAGTTCAAGGGTTTCCACGTCCAGGTCGTTGGTCGGTTCGTCGAGCACCAGCAGGTTGGCCGGCTTGCTGAACAGCTTGGCCAGCAGCAGACGCGCACGCTCACCACCGGACAGCGCTTTTACCGGGGTACGTGCGCGCTGCGGGCTGAACAGGAAGTCGCCCAGGTAGCTCAGCACGTGGCGGCTCTGACCGTCGATGTCGATAAAGTCACGGCCTTCGGCCACGTTATCGATCACGGTTTTTTCCAGGTCCAATTGATGGCGCAGTTGGTCGAAGTAGGCCACGTCAATGCGCGTGCCCTCTTCCACCGTGCCGCTGGTCGGTTTAAGACCATTGAGCATCAGCTTGAGCAAGGTGGTCTTGCCGGTACCGTTGGCGCCGAGCAGGCCAATACGGTCGCCGCGCTGCAGGACCATGGAGAAGTCTTTGATCAGGAACGGGCCGTCCGGGTGATGGAAGCTGACGTTCTCCAGCACCATCACCTGCTTGCCGGACTTGTCGGCGGTATCCAACTGGATATTGGCCTTGCCGGTACGCTCGCGACGTTCGCTGCGCTCAACGCGCAAGGCTTTGAGCGCACGCACGCGACCTTCGTTACGGGTGCGGCGCGCCTTGATGCCCTGGCGAATCCAGACTTCTTCCTGGGCCAGCTTCTTGTCGAACAACGCATTAGCAGTTTCTTCAGCGGCCAGCGCGGCTTCCTTGTGCACCAGGAAGCTGGCGTAGTCGCCGTTCCAATCGATCAGGCCGCCGCGATCCAGTTCCAGGATGCGCGTCGCCAGGTTCTGCAGGAAGGAACGGTCGTGGGTGATGAACAGCACCGCACCCTGGAAATCCTTGAGGGCTTCTTCCAGCCAGGCGATGGCGCCGATGTCCAGGTGGTTGGTCGGTTCGTCGAGCAGCAGCAGATCGGGTTCGGACACCAGCGCCTGGGCCAGCAGCACGCGGCGACGCCAGCCGCCGGACAATTCGGCGAGGGTCTTGTCGGCCGGCAGTTGCAGGCGGCTCAAGGTGCTGTCCACCAACTGCTGCAGGCGCCAGCCGTCACGGGCTTCAAGGTCCTGCTGGACGTGCATCAGCTTGTCCAGGTCTTCCTCGGTGACGCAGTTCTGCGCCAGGTGATGGTATTGCGCAAGCAACTCACCGACACCGTCCAGGCCTTCGGCAACCACGTCGAACACAGTCCGTCCGTCGGCCACCGGCAGCTCCTGGGGCAATTCGCCGATCTTGAGGCCCGGCGCGCGCCAAACGGAGCCGTCATCGGGCTTCTGATCGCCCTTGACCAGCTTCATCATGCTGGATTTGCCGGTGCCGTTGCGGCCGATGATGCACACCCGCTCACCACGGGCGATCTGCCAGGACACCTTGTCCAACAACGGCATAGCGCCGAAAGCAAGGGACACATCGCTGAATTTGAGCAGGGTCATACGCTTCTCCAAAAACTGGGCGCGCATTCTACCTGAGTTGAGGGTGGGATGCGGCCGGCATTTTCGCTGTCGACACGTTCTGTAGGACATTTCCGGCGAACTTGCAGGAAGCGCCCGGCAAAGCTTTCACCGGCCGCTGGCAAAAGGCTAAGCTAGGGGCAATCAGTGTCGGCGGTGCCGGTGCTAGTCGTGATTTCTTTGCACGGACGTCTCATGCGCAGTCGCCTTTTCAACTTTTTATCTTGTCTGCTTCTTTCCACCACCGCCGTTCAATCCGCCCAGGCCGTGGACCTCACCACCCAACGTCAATATTACGATGAAGCCAAACGCGCCCTGGCCAAAGGCGATACCGGCCCCTACATGCAATACAGCCAGGCCCTGGCCGATTACCCGTTGACGCCATATCTGGCCTACGACGAGCTGACCGCACGCCTGAAGACCGCCAGTAACGAGGAAATCGAACAGTTCCTGGCCAAGAACGGCGACCTGCCCCAGGCCAACTGGATGAAGTTGCGTTGGTTGCGCTGGCTGGCCGATCGGGGCGACTGGCAGACGTTTGAAAAGTACTACGACCCCAAACTCAATTTCGTTGAACTGGACTGCCTGCACGGCCAGTACCAGCTCACACACAACTTGAAGGCGGAAGGTTACAAAACCGCCGAAAAACTGTGGATGACCGGCAAATCCCAGCCGGCCGCCTGCGATGTCACCTTTGGTCAATGGGCCGCCGACGGCCAACTTACCGAACAGAAAATCTGGGACCGCGCCAAGCTGGCCGCCGAAGCACGCAACTACGCCCTGGCCAACAGCCTGGTGAAAACCCTGCCGACCCTCGGCGCCCAAGGGCGTCTGATGGTGGACGTGGCCCAAAAGCCGGACATGCTCAGCGACCCGTCGCGCTTCCTGCCGGCCACCGAGGCGATGTCCGACGCCGTGGGCCTGGGCCTGCGTCGCCTGGCCCGTCAAGACCCGGACAAGGCCATGGCGCTGCTGGATGGCTATGCCAGCAGCATGCACTTCTCACGTGACGAAAAAGTGGCGATCGCCCGCGAAATCGGGCTGACCCTGGCCAAACGCTTCGACCCTCGCGCGCTTGAAGTAATGACCCAATACGACCCGGAGCTGCGCGACAACACCGTCTCCGAATGGCGCCTGCGCCTGCTGCTGCGCCTGGCTCGCTGGGAAGATGCCTACCAGCTGACCCGCAAACTCCCGCAGGACCTGGCCACCAGCAACCGCTGGCGCTACTGGCAGGCCCGCAGCCTGGAGCTGGCCGAGCCGAAAAACCCGCAAGCGCTGGTGCTGTATAAAAATCTGGCTCAGGAACGGGATTTCTACGGCTTCCTTGCCGCCGATCGCTCCAAGGCCCCCTACCAGTTGAAAAACAAGCCACTGTTGATGAGCCAGGCGCTGGTCAACAAGGTACGTAACACCCCCGGCGTACGCCGCGCCCTGGAATTCTATGCGCGAGGCCAGGTGGTCGACGGGCGCCGCGAGTGGTACCACGTCAGCCGTCATTTCAACCGCGACGAAATGGTCGCCCAGGCCAAGCTGGCCTACGACATGAAGTGGTACTTCCCGGCCATCCGCACCATCAGCCAGGCGCAGTACTGGGACGACCTGGACATTCGTTTCCCGATGGCTCACCGCGACACCCTGGTGCGTGAGGCCAAGGTACGGGGGCTGCATTCAAGCTGGGTGTTCGCCATTACCCGCCAGGAAAGCGCCTTCATGGACGACGCCCGCTCCGGCGTCGGCGCCAGCGGCCTGATGCAGCTGATGCCCGGCACCGCCAAGGACACCGCGCGTAAGTTCAGCATCCCGCTGGCCTCACCGGCCCAAGTGCTGGACCCGGATAAAAACATCCAACTGGGCGCCGCTTACTTGAGCCAAGTGCACAGCCAGTTCAATGGCAACCGCGTGCTCGCCTCCGCCGCCTACAACGCCGGCCCCGGCCGAGTACGCCAGTGGCTGCGCGGGGCCGATCACCTGAGTTTCGACGTATGGGTGGAGAGCATCCCGTTTGACGAAACCCGCCAATACGTGCAGAACGTGCTGTCTTATTCGGTGATATACGGGCAGAAGCTCAACTCGCCGCAGCCGTTGGTGGATTGGCATGAGCGGTATTTTGATGATCAGTGAACGCTGAAGCAGTCACCCGCTGAAGCGCCAAGATAAGTGCCCGCATTGGACTATGCGGGCATTTTTTATGGAGGGTCGATTCCACACGTTCCCCATCCTGTGGCAGGGGAGCTGATCACCGCCAACAATCGCCTAACTGGCCGACTCTTCCCCATCACTGAACTGCAACGCCGCCAACCGCGCATACAGTGGATTGCTCGCAATCAACTGCTGATGGGTGCCCACCGCCACCAGCTTGCCCTGGTCCATCACGGCGATGCGATCAGCGTTCTTCACCGTCGCCAACCGATGCGCGATAACCAGCGTGGTACGGCCCTGCATCAACTGCGGCAACGCTTGCTGGATCAGGTGTTCGCTTTGGGCGTCGAGTGCGCTGGTGGCTTCGTCCAGCAGCAGGATCGGCGCGTCCACCAGCAGCGCGCGGGCGATGGCCAGGCGTTGACGCTGGCCGCCGGAGAGGCCCAGGCCGCCATCACCGAGGTGGGTCTGGTAGCCGTCGGGCATTTGCAGGATGAAGTCGTGGGCGTGGGCGATCCGAGCGGCGGCTTCGACCTGCTCGCGGGTGGCATCCGGGTTACCGTAGCGGATGTTCTCCTCGACACTGCCGAAAAACAGCGCCGGGCTCTGGGATACCAGGGCGAAGTGGCGGCGCAGGTCCGTTGGGTCGAGGTTGGTCAACGGTTGGCCTTCAAGCAGGATGCGGCCCTGCAGGGGGTCGTAGAAGCGCAGCAACAGGTCGAAGAGCGTCGATTTACCTGCACCGGAGGGGCCTACCAGCGCCAGGGTTTCGCCGGGGTTGATGGTCAGGTTCAGGCCATCGATGGCGTAGCTGTCCGGCCGCGAAGGGTAGGCAAAACGCAGATCCTGCAGCTCCATGCGGCCACTGACCCGTTCTGGAAGCGTTACGAGGCCCGTGGCGGGCGCCTGGATTTCGTTGTTCGACTGCAACAGCTCGCCGATGCGTTCCGCCGCACCGGCGGCGCGCTGCAGCTCGCCGAGCACTTCACTCAGGGTGCCGACGGCGCTGCCGACGATCAGGCTGTAGAACACGAATGCCGCCAGTTCGCCGCCGGAGATGCGCCCGCTGATCACGTCCATGCCACCGACCCACAGCATCACGCCCACGGCACCGAGCACCAGCATGATCACCAGGGTAATCAGCCAGGCACGCTGGGCAATGCGTTTGCGCGCGGTGTTGAACGCCTGTTCGACGGTGACGGCAAAACGCTGCTCATCCTGTACTTGGTGGTTGTAGGCCTGAACCGTCTTGATCTGGCCGAGGGTCTCAGCCACATAGCTGCCCACGTCGGCGATGCGGTCCTGGCTCTGGCGCGACAGGCTGCGCACACGCCGACCGAAGATCAGGATCGGCGCCAGCACCAGCGGCAGTGCCACCACCACGATGCTGGTGAGTTTAGGGTTGGTGACAAACAACAGCACGATGCCGCCGATGACCATCAACGCGTTGCGCAGGAACAACGACAGCGACGAGCCGATCACTGACTGCAACAAGGTGGTGTCCGTGGTCAGCCGCGACTGGATTTCCGAGCTGCGGTTGTTCTCGTAGAAACCGGGGTGCAGATAGATCAAATGGTTAAACACCTGCCGGCGAATGTCCGCCACCACTCGCTCGCCGATCCACGACACCAGATAAAACCGCGCGAAGGTGCCGACCGCCAGCCCCACAACCAACAGCATAAACAGGCCGATGGACTGGTTGAGCAGGTGCGGTGACTGGGTCATGAAACCCTGGTCCACCAGGAGACGGATACCCTGCCCCATGGACAGGGTAATGCCGGCGGTGACGATCAGCGCCACCAAGGCACCGAAGGCCTGCCAGCGGTAGGGCGCAATGAAGCGGCTGGCCAGGCGAATCGCGCGGCGTTGTCGGACTGAGAGCATGGAGGGCGTCACCGATGAGGAACCTGTACACACCCACATGGGGGGAACTTGGGCGAATAACAATGAGTCAGGTTAATTATGCCCGCCGATACTGGCCACTAGATGCTATCGGTCTAACGCCCGGCTGGAAATCCTCGGCGGTTTCTGGTGGACTGGTCGTTCGAACCGGTGATCTTGTAAGGAGTTGTAATAGCTCGGTCACGCGGGGGAATTAAAGTAGGTACACAACCTGATGAGGAGACAGGCCATGTCCTTGCAACACAGCAGCGATGCCAAGATTGACGTAATCCGCCAGCCACAGGCGTTGCCTTGCTCGTACATCGACGCCAAGGGTGACGAAGTGCAGATTACCGAAGAAATGATCCAGCGCGCCTGCAGCGAGCTGGAACAGCGACTGGTCAAGCCTGCCCAGCAAGGCTGAAACGCCCACGCTCTTTCAGACCCGGCCCCGGTGGCCGGGTTTTTTATGCGCCGCGTTCCTACAGCTGTTGGGCGCCCAGAGCACTGACAATGCGCGCCAGCTCTGCCGACTCGCCGTTGATTCGCACCTTGAGCCCCTCGATCTCGCGACGCTGCGGGTAATGTTTGCGCAGCCGGTCAAAGGCCAGGCGCTGCTCCTGCACCGTGCCGACCAGGCTACGGCGAAAATCCGCGTCGTCACGGCGCGGGTCGTACACGCTGCGACATAAGGTCGCCAACGCCCAGGCCGGTTCCGTGGCTGGGTTCAGGTGCACTTCGGCCAGCCACGGAGGCGGCAGCAGATCGCTCAGCTGAATGCTCGGTGCCTGGCCCAGATGGGCACAGAACGCCTGATAGATCTGCGCCGTGCCGCGTTGTTTGCCGTCCAGGCTGTAACCGGCGATATGCGGCGTGGCCAGCACGCACAGGTCGGCGAGTGCCACGTCGACTTCAGGCTCGCCTTCCCACACATCCAGCACGGCTTGCAGGTCTTCGCGCGCCAACAGCACCTCGCGCAGCGCGGCGTTGTCCACCACCGGGCCACGGCTGGCGTTGATCAGCCAGGCGCCGGGCCTGAGCTGGTTGAGACGCTGACGGTCGAACAGGTGCCAGGTAGAGCCGTTGCCGGACTTGATCAGCGGTGTGTGCAGGCTGATCACGTCGCACTGCTCGATGATCTGCGCCAGGCTGACATAGTCGCCGTCCTCGGCGATCTGGCGCGGCGGATCGCACACCAGCACATTCCAGCCCAGGCCCTTGAGCACCTGAACCAGGCGCCCGCCCACTTCACCGGCGCCGACCACACCGTAGGTGCGCCGGGTGAGGTCCACACCTTCGATCTCGGCCAGGGTCAGCAGGCTGCCCAGCACATAGTCCACCACGCCGCGGGCATTGCAGCCGGGGGCGCTGGCCCACTGGATACCGGCCTGCTTGAAGTAATCCAGGTCCAAATGGTCGGTGCCGATGGTGCAGGTGCCGACAAACCGCACCGATGTGCCTTGAAGCAAAGCGCGGTTGACGTTGGTCACCGAGCGTACCAGCAGCACATCGGCCTGCTCGACGGTCGCGCGGTCGATGGAACGGCCGGGCACACGGCGAATCTCGCCGAACCCTTGGAAGAATGCGTCGAGCAGGGGGATATTTTCGTCGGCAACAATCAGCATGGCGGGCTCCTTTGGCGGACAGGCAGTGTACAGGGATCGCGGGCATCGCTTACAAATCCCTAACACAGGTTTTTTCCTGACCGTTGCGTCAAGGCGTAGAATCCGCGGTCCTTGCGCACCTCTCGACTGGACACCTGTACGTGAACACTGCCACCGCTCCCCTCACCCGCCCCGCCCGCATCAGCCGGGAAGTGCGCGACCTGCTGACGCTCGCGCTGCCGATCATGATCGGCCAACTGGCGACCACCGCCATGAGCTTTGTCGACGCGGTGATGGCCGGACGCGTCAGCCCGCAGGATCTGGCGGCGGTGGGCCTGGGCAATTCGATCTGGATCCCGGTGTACCTGCTGATGACCGGCACGCTGCTGGCCACCACGCCGAAGGTCGCCCAGCGTTACGGAGCGGGCCGGTTCAGTGAGATCGGCCCGTTGGTACGCCAGTCATTGTGGTTAGCGGTGGTCGTCGGGGCCATCGGCGCATTGTTGCTGCTGTGCGCCGAACCGATCCTGCATGCGATGAAGGTCGAACCCGACCTGATCGCGCCATCCATGGGCTACCTGCATGGCATCGCGGCGGGCATGCCGGCGGTGGCGCTGTATTACGTGCTGCGCTGCTTCAGCGACGGCCTGGGCCGCACCCGGCCAAGCATGGTCATGGGCCTGGTCGGCCTGGGGCTGAATATTCCGCTGAACTACATCTTCATCTACGGTCATTTTGGCGTGCCGGCCATGGGCGGCGTGGGCTGCGGCTGGGCCACGGCCATCGCGATGTGGGTGATGATGCTCGGCCTGGCCGGTTGGACGCGCTGGGGCGCCGCCTACCAGAGCAGCGAACTGTTCAAACGCTTCGACTGGCCGCAGTGGGCGGTGATCAAGCGCGTGCTGGGCATTGGCCTGCCGATTGGCGTGGCGATCTTTGCCGAATCGAGCATCTTCGCGGTAATCGCCCTGCTGCTCGGCAGCCTGGGCGCCACCGTGGTGTCGGGGCATCAGATCGCGCTGAACGTGAGTTCCCTGGTGTTTATGATCCCCTACTCCCTGAGCATGGCGGTCACCGTGCGCGTCGGCCAGGCCCTGGGACGTGGCGAGCCGCGTGAAGCGCGCTTCGCCGCCGGGGTCGGCATGGGCACGGCATTGGCGTACGCCTGCCTGTCCTGCAGCCTGATGCTGCTGTTGCGCGAACAGATCGCAAGTATCTACACCCCGGACCCGGTGGTGATTCACCTGGCGTCCACGCTGATCGTGTTCTCAGCGCTGTTCCAGTTCTCGGACTCGATCCAGGTCACCGCCGCCGGTGCGCTGCGCGGCTACCAGGACACGCGGGTGACTATGGTACTGACGCTGTTTGCCTATTGGGGCGTGGGGCTGCCGGTGGGGTACGCCCTGGGGCTGACCGATTGGCTCGGCGAACCCAGCGGCCCGAGCGGTTTGTGGCAAGGGCTGATCGTAGGCTTGAGCTGTGCGGCGGGGATGCTGCTGGTGCGCCTGGCGCGCAGTGCACGCCGGCGCATTCGGGCCGACAAGGCACGGGGCTAATCGGCTTTCTTGCGGATCCAGTACAGATAGGTACCGGCCTGCTCCTGTTGCTCCACCAGTTCGTGGTCCAGGAACACGCAGAACTTGGGGATATCGCGACGGGTCGACGGGTCGGTCGCGATCACCTTGAGCAAGCCGCCTGCCGGCAGGTCACGGATGTGCTGGTGCAGCATCATCACCGGTTCCGGGCAGTTGAGGCCGGTGGCGTCGAGGGTGGCGTCGACGGGCAATTCAAGACTCATATTTCACTCCTAAAACCAACCCGATCTTTTATGGGAGCGGGCTTGCTCGCGAAGACGCGGGCACATTCAACATAAATTTCGACAGTTATACCGCTTTCGCGGGCAAGCCCGCTGCCACATTTTGAGCGGTGAGTCAGCGGGCCTTGGGTTTCTTTACGCTTTCCAACCGACGCAGGTGGCACGTCACTTCTTCACGGTCGTGGTACAGCTGCTTGCAGCCGATTTCCACACGAATGCCACGCGCCTTGAAGCCTTCCTCGATGCGCTCCAGCAGGCGCTTGACCTCGGCATAGCGCTGTTTCATCGGCAACTTGAGGTTGACCACCGCCTCGCGGCAATACCCTTCGCCGATCCAGGTCTCCAGCAGCGCCGCGTTACGCGCGGGTTTCTCGACGATGTCGCAGACCATCCAGTCCACCGGCTGCTTGGGCACGAAAGTGAAACCGTCGGCCATCAGGTGCTGCACCAGACCGGTGTCCATCAGGCTCTCGGCCATCGGGCCGTTGTCGATGGCGGTCACCAGCATGCCACGGTTGACCAATTGCCAGGTCCAGCCACCGGGCGCGGCACCGAGGTCGACGCCGGTCATGTCGCCATGCAGGCGCTCGTCCCATTGGTCGCGAGGAATAAAGTGGTGCCAGGCCTCTTCCAGCTTGAGCGTGGAGCGGCTCGGCGCTTCACGTGGGAACTTCAAACGCGGGATGCCCATCGGCCACATCGCCGAATTGTTCGATTCGGCCAGGCCCATAAACGCCTCGCGGCCGCTCTTGAAGGTCAGCAGCAGGCGCGGTTTGCTCGGGTCATCCACCAGCCGGCCGGCATTGAGCAGGGCTTTGCGCAGGTGCACTTCGAATTTCTTGCAGAAGTTCGACAGCTCTTTGCCGTCATTGGTGTCGACCATTTCCAGCCACAGGCTGCCGCACACCGGGAATTCGCGCAGGTGGGCAAGGATCACGCTGATGCGGTCGGTTTCCGGCAAGTCGATAAACACTCCACGCGCCCATTGCCGCGGGAAGATCAGCTCGGCAAAACGCTGGCCGTGCATCAGGCGCTGGGCGCCGTCTTCTTCGGTGCAGACGAATTCGGCGCAGGCGCTGCCGGTCTTGGCCTTGGCGTAGCCGGATACGTTCAGGCGCGCGGCAAGCTCGGCGATCTCGGAACAGACTTCGCCTTCAAACCCTGGGCGGCAGTGCATAAAAAGGGTGTTCATCAACTCTCCTGGTGACTCGACCGACATTGCGCTATCGCAATGCCTGTCATGAAAACGCGCGCATGATAGCCGAGTTCGGAACCTTGGACTTAACCATAGAGTCCAGTTATTAGCCTGCTAATCAAAACAGGGCTAACGTGATAGCTCTGTTCGTCCCGTCAGGTCCGTGACCGTGCGGACCATAAGGAGTCGTGTCATGTCATCGCTTGATAGCCTGAGAACCCTTAAAACCCTCGAAATAGACAGCAAGACCTATCACTACTTCAGCCTGCCCGAAGCCGCCAAGAGCCTGGGCGACCTGGACAAGCTGCCGATGTCGCTCAAGGTGCTGCTGGAAAACCTGCTGCGTTGGGAGGACAACAAGACCGTCACCGGCGCCGACCTCAAGGCCATCGCCTCCTGGCTCAAAGAGCGCCAGTCCGACCGTGAGATCCAGTACCGCCCCGCCCGCGTGCTGATGCAGGATTTTACCGGTGTACCCGCCGTGGTCGACCTTGCCGCCATGCGCGCCGCCGTGGCCAAGGCCGGCGGCGACCCGCAGCGCATCAACCCGCTGTCCCCCGTCGATTTGGTGATCGACCACTCGGTGATGGTCGACAAGTTCGGCAACGCCGATGCCTTCGAGCAGAACGTCGACATCGAAATGCAGCGCAACGGCGAACGCTACGCCTTCCTGCGCTGGGGCCAGAGCGCGTTCGACAATTTCAGCGTGGTGCCGCCGGGCACCGGTATCTGTCATCAGGTCAACCTCGAATACCTGGGCCGCACGGTGTGGACCAAGGACGAAGACGGCCGCACCTATGCCTTCCCCGACACGCTGGTGGGGACCGACTCCCACACCACCATGATCAACGGCCTGGGCGTGCTCGGCTGGGGCGTGGGCGGTATCGAAGCGGAAGCGGCGATGCTCGGCCAGCCGGTGTCGATGCTGATTCCCGAAGTGATCGGCTTCAAGCTCACCGGCAAGCTCAAGGAAGGCATCACCGCCACCGACCTGGTGCTGACGGTGACCCAGATGCTGCGCAAGAAAGGCGTAGTGGGTAAATTCGTCGAGTTCTATGGCGACGGCCTGGCTGACCTGCCCCTGGCGGACCGTGCCACCATCGCCAACATGGCCCCGGAATACGGCGCCACTTGCGGCTTTTTCCCGGTCGATGAAGTGACCCTGGACTACCTGCGCCTCTCCGGCCGTCCGACAGAAACGGTGAAACTGGTCGAGGCGTACACCAAGGCCCAGGGGCTGTGGCGCAACGCTGGCCAGGAACCGGTGTTCACCGACAGCCTGGCGCTCGACATGGGCAGCGTCGAGGCCAGCCTGGCCGGGCCGAAACGCCCGCAGGACCGGGTGGCGCTGCCGAATGTCGGGCAGGCGTTCAGCGACTTCCTCGACCTGCAATTCAAGCCCACCAATAAAGAAGAAGGCCGCCTGGAAAGCGAAGGCGGCGGCGGTGTCGCCGTGGGTAATGCCGACCTCGTGGGTGAAGCCGATTACGACTTCGAAGGTCAGACCTATCGCCTGAAAAACGGCGCCGTGGTGATCGCCGCGATCACCTCCTGCACCAACACCTCCAACCCCAGCGTGATGATGGCCGCCGGCCTCGTCGCGAAAAAGGCCGTGGAAAAAGGCCTGACGCGCAAACCCTGGGTCAAAAGCTCCCTGGCGCCCGGCTCCAAAGTGGTCACTGACTACTACAAGGCCGCGGGCCTGACCCAGTACCTGGACAAGCTCGGCTTCGACCTGGTGGGGTATGGCTGCACCACCTGCATCGGCAACTCCGGGCCGTTGCCCGAGCCGATCGAAAAAGCCATCCAGAAAGCCGACCTCACCGTCGCGTCGGTGTTGTCGGGCAACCGCAACTTCGAAGGCCGCGTGCACCCCCTGGTAAAAACCAACTGGCTGGCGTCGCCGCCCCTGGTGGTGGCCTACGCCCTGGCCGGCACCGTGCGCATCGATATCAGCAGCGAGCCGTTGGGTAACGACCAGCAGGGCAACCCGGTCTACCTCAAGGACATCTGGCCCAGCAGCCAGGAAATTGCCGACGCCGTGGCCCAGGTCAACACGGGCATGTTCCACAAGGAATACGCCGAGGTGTTTGCCGGCGACGAACAGTGGCAGGCCATTGAAGTGCCGCAGGCGGCGACTTACGTGTGGCAGAAGGACTCGACCTACATCCAGCACCCACCCTTCTTCGATGACATCGCCGGCCCGTTGCCAGTGATCAAAGACATCACGGGCGCCAACGTGCTTGCGCTGCTGGGCGATTCGGTGACCACCGACCACATCTCCCCGGCCGGTAATATCAAGATCGACAGCCCCGCCGGCCGCTACCTGCGCGAACAGGGCGTGGAACCGCGTGACTTCAACTCCTACGGCTCACGCCGGGGCAACCATGAGGTCATGATGCGCGGCACGTTTGCCAACATCCGTATCCGCAATGAAATGCTCGGCGGCGAGGAAGGTGGCAATACGCTGTATATCCCCACTGGCGAGAAGATGGCGATCTACGACGCCGCGATGAAATACCAGGCCGCGGGCACGCCGCTGGTGGTGATCGCCGGGCAGGAATACGGCACCGGCTCCAGCCGCGACTGGGCGGCCAAGGGCACCAACCTGCTGGGTGTCAAAGCGGTGATTGCCGAGAGTTTCGAGCGTATCCACCGTTCCAACCTGGTGGGCATGGGCGTATTGCCGTTGCAGTTCAAGCTGGACCAGAACCGCAAGGCGCTCAAACTCACCGGTAAGGAGAAGATCGATATCCTGGGGCTGAGCGACGTGGAGATCGTGCCGCGTATGAACCTGACGCTGGTGATTACTCGGGAGGATGGCAGTACGGAGAAGGTCGAAGTGCTGTGCCGGATCGATACGCTCAATGAAGTGGAATACTTCAAATCGGGCGGCATCCTGCACTACGTGCTACGCCAATTGATCGCCTCCTAAGAACATAGGAGATCTAATGTGGGAGGAGGCAACCCCCTCCCACAGTTTGTTCGATCAGCCGAACAGCCACTTCCACAGCAGCACCAGCACAACCACCGCCAGTACCGGTCGCGCAATGCGGTAAGCCTTCGGATGCTTGCGCTTCCACTGTTTGACCACGCCACTGAACTTATCGCTGAAACGCTTGCTCCAGGCATACGCCTGGTTAATCCCGCCCACGCGCTCGTCGTCGAGGTTCTGCGGTGCGGTGGCGCGGCCCAGCTGCTTACTGACCCAACGGTTGACGCGGGTCATGAGGCGGTTGCTCAGCGGGCGCTCGATGTCGCAGAACAGGATCACGCGGGTCTGCTCGGTTTCGTTCTTGACCCAATGCACATAGGTTTCGTCGAACATCACGTCTTCACCGTCGCGCCAGGCGTACACCTGGCCGTCGACAAAGATGCGGCAGTCGTCGGAATTGGGCGTGGACAAGCCCAAGTGATAGCGCAGGGAACCGGCGAACGGGTCACGGTGCGGGTTGAGGTGGCTGCCGCCCGGCAACAGCGCGAACATCGCGCCTTTGACGTTGGGAATGCTGCTCACCAACGCCACGGTTTTCGGGCACAGCGCCTCGGCCGACGGCAGCGGTTTGTCGTACCACTTGAGGTAGAAACGCTTCCAGCCCTTTTTGAAGAACGAACCGAAACCGGCGTCGTTGTTCTTTTCGGCGGCGCGGATGTAACCCTCGTCGAACAGGTGCATGGCCTCTTCGCGGATCACTTCCCAATTGTCCTTGAGCACATCCAGTTCCGGGAATTTGCTGCGGTCCAGGTAGGGCTTGGACGGCACCGCCGAAAACAGGTACATCAGGGCGTTATACGGGGCGAACAGCGCCGAATGGTTGACAAACTGGCGCAACATCGGCAAACGGGCCTTGCCGCGCAGGTGCACGTACAGCGTGCTGCCGATAAACAACAGCAGCACCGACAGTTTGGCGGTCAGAGAAAAGGTCATGCGGCAACTCCTGGAAATAAGCGTCTGGCCGACAGCCCCCCCTGGGCGGGATGCCAGACGTAGCAGCCGGCCATGATAAACAGTTGCGCCATTATGCAGAAGGCCCGCCCCGACCAGCTGACCTGCATCAAGCCTGGTTTTCCTGCTCAGTGAACAGATCGCTGAATAACATGCTCGACAGGTAGCGCTCGCCGGAGTCCGGCAGCACCACCACGATGGTCTTGCCCTGCATCTCCGGTTTCTGCGCCAGCCGCACCGCCACCGCCATCGCGGCACCGCAGGAGATCCCGCACAAGATCCCCTCCTCCTGCATCAAACGCAGAGCCATGGCCTTGGATTCCTCGTCGCTCACCAGTTCCACGCGGTCGACCATCGACAGGTCGAGGTTCTTCGGCACAAAGCCGGCGCCGATCCCCTGGATCTTGTGTGGGCTGGGCTTGACCTCCTGACCGGCCAGGGTCTGGGTAATCACCGGCGAACCGATGGGCTCGACGGCCACCGACAGAATCGGCTTGCCCTGGATATTTTTGATATAGCGCGACACCCCGGTGATGGTGCCACCAGTGCCCACGCCCGCCACCAGCACATCCACGGCGCCGTCGGTGTCGTTCCAGATTTCCGGGCCGGTGGTTTTTTCGTGGATCGCCGGGTTGGCCGGGTTTTCGAACTGGGCCGGCATTAAGTACTGGGCCGGGTCGCTGGCGACGATCTCGCCGGCTTTCTCGATAGCGCCTTTCATGCCTTTGGCCGGCTCGGTCAGTACCAGCTCGGCGCCGAGGGCCTTGAGCACCTTGCGCCGTTCCAGGCTCATGGACGCCGGCATGGTCAGCAGCAATTTATAGCCACGGGCCGCGGCGACGAACGCCAGGCCGATGCCGGTGTTGCCGGAGGTGGGTTCGACGATGGTCATGCCCGGCTTGAGTTTGCCGCTGCTTTCGGCGTCCCAGATCATGTTTGCACCGATGCGGCACTTCACTGAGTAACCGGGGTTACGCCCTTCGATCTTGGCCAGGATGGTCACGCCGCGCGGGGCGATGCGGTTGATCTGAACCAGGGGCGTATTACCGATGGAGTGCGCGTTATCTGCAAAAATGCGGCTCATGGCGAGTCCTATTGGGCGGTTGCGAAAGGTTTCAAGGGTATGCCTGGTCTTCCGGGGCGTCCAGTCGGAGGAACGTTGAGGCCGGCGCGGGAGTCCATCTGCTTACGAGCAAGGAGAACTGCCCCATGAAACGTCGCTACAGTTGGCCGCTATGGACCATCGCCGGGCTGGTGGTGGTGCTGATCGCCCTGAACATCGCGCTGCCCTACCTGGTACGCAACTACCTGAATGACAAGCTCGCCAATATGGGCGAATACCGTGGCGAAATCGCCGACGTAGACCTGGCCCTGTGGCGCGGCGCGTACCGCATCAACGGCCTGCAGATCGTCAAGGTGGACGGCAAGGTGCCGGTGCCGTTCGTCAAGGCGCCAGTGATCGAGTTCGCGGTGAGCTGGCATTCGCTGTGGTACGACCATGCCGTTGTCGCCGAAGGCCACTTTGTGCGGCCGGAAATCAACTTTGTCGACGGCGGCGCCAACAAACAGGCGTCCCAGACCGGTAAGGGCACCGACTGGCGCGAGCAACTGGGCAAGTTGTTGCCGATCACGCTCAACGAAGTGCGCATCGAAGACGGCAAGATCGCCTTCCATAACTTCAATTCCAAACCGGCGGTGAACATCAATGCCACCGGGGTCAACGCCAGCTTCTACAACCTGACCAACGTGGTCGACACCGAGGGCAGGCGCGATGCGCGCTTTGAAGGTAAAGCACTGCTGCTGGGCCAGGCCCCGCTGGAGGCCAACGCCACCTTCGACCCCTTGAGCGATTTCGAAGACTTCGAATTCCGCTTCCGTGCCCGCGACTTGCAGCTCAAGCGCATGAACGATTTCGCCTCGGCCTATGGCAAGTTCGATTTCAAGGCAGGCACCGGCGACCTGGTCATTGAAGCCCAGGCCGAAAAAGGCCAGCTGTCCGGCTACATCAAGCCGTTACTGCGGGATGTGGAAGTGTTCGACTGGCAGCAGGACGTGGAAAACAAAGACAAAAACATCTTCCGTTCGATCTGGGAGGCCGTGGTGGGCGCCAGCGAAACGGTATTGAAGAACCAGCGCAAAAACCAGTTCGCCACCCGCGTCGAGTTGAGCGGCAGCGTGCACCAGCAAAATGTCAGCGCGTTTTCGGCGGTGATTGCCATTTTGCGCAACGGGTTCATCCAGGCATTCAATGCCCGCTATGAACAGCCCAAGCCCAGTGCCGATTGAGCGCTCGGCGTGACCGGCCATTCAGAGACTGAATAGCCCGTCTGCGTTCACAGTCGCCGGGGCCGCGCGGTATAGTCCGGGCATTGATGAATTCGAGGAATGACCGATGAAGTTCGAAGGCACCCAGGCTTACGTTGCCACCGATGACCTGAAACTGGCCGTCAACGCTGCCATTACCCTGGAGCGTCCGCTGCTGGTCAAGGGCGAGCCCGGCACCGGCAAGACCATGCTCGCCGAACAACTGGCCGAGTCCTTCGGTGCCAGGTTGATTACCTGGCACATCAAGTCCACCACCAAGGCCCACCAAGGTCTGTACGAGTACGACGCGGTGAGCCGCCTGCGCGACTCGCAGCTGGGCGTGGACAAGGTGCACGACGTGCGCAACTACCTGAAAAAAGGCAAGCTCTGGGAGGCGTTCGAGTCCGAGGAGCGCGTGATTCTGCTGATCGACGAAATCGACAAGGCCGACATCGAGTTCCCCAACGACCTGTTGCAGGAACTCGACAAGATGGAGTTCTACGTCTACGAAATCGACGAGACCATCAAGGCCAAAAAGCGCCCGATCATCATCATTACCTCCAACAATGAAAAAGAGCTGCCGGACGCCTTCCTGCGCCGCTGCTTTTTCCATTACATCGCCTTCCCCGATCGCACCACCCTGCAGAAAATCGTCGACGTGCACTACCCCGACATCAAGAAAGACCTGGTCAGCGAAGCGCTGGACGTGTTTTTCGACGTGCGCAAAGTCCCTGGCCTGAAGAAAAAACCCTCCACATCCGAACTGGTGGACTGGCTCAAGCTGCTGATGGCCGACAACATCGGCGAGGCGGTGCTGCGCGAGCGCGATCCGACCAAGGCCATCCCGCCGTTGGCCGGTGCCCTGGTGAAGAACGAGCAGGACGTGCAGTTGCTGGAGCGTCTGGCGTTCATGAGCCGTCGCGGTAATCGCTGATGTTGCTCAACCTGTTCAATGAAATGCGCGCAGCCAAGGTGCCGGTGTCGGTGCGCGAATTGCTCGACCTGATCAACGCGCTCAAACAACGCGTGACCTTTGCCGACATGGACGAGTTTTATTACTTGGCGCGGGCGATCCTGGTGAAGGACGAGCGGCATTTCGACAAGTTCGACCGCGCCTTCGGTGCCTATTTCAACGGCTTGGAAAAGCTCGACGATCACTTGCAGGCGTTGATCCCCGAAGACTGGCTGCGCAAAGAATTCGAGCGTTCCCTCAGCGACGAAGAACGCGCGCAGATCCAGTCCCTCGGCGGCCTGGACAAACTGATCGAGGAATTCAAGAAACGCCTGGAAGAACAGAAAGAACGCCACGCCGGCGGCAACAAGTGGATCGGCACCGGCGGCACCAGCCCGTTCGGTTCCGGCGGCTACAACCCCGAAGGCATCCGCGTCGGCGACGCCGGCAAGCGCCAGGGCAAGGCCGTCAAAGTCTGGGACCAGCGCGAGTACAAGAACCTCGACGACCAGGTGGAACTGGGCACGCGCAATATCAAAATCGCCCTGCGTCGCCTGCGCAAATTTGCGCGCCAGGGCGCGGCGGAAGAGTTGGACATCGACGGCACCATCGATCACACCGCTCGCGATGCCGGCTTGCTGAATATCCAGATGCGCCCGGAACGGCGCAACACCATCAAGTTGCTGCTGCTGTTCGATATCGGCGGTTCGATGGATGCCCATGTGAAGATCTGCGAAGAGCTGTTCTCCGCGTGCAAGACCGAGTTCAAGCACCTGGAGTACTTCTACTTCCATAACTTCGTGTACGAATCGGTGTGGAAAAACAACCAGCGCCGCACCTCGGAACGCACCTCCACTCAGGACCTGCTGCACAAGTACGGTGCCGATTACAAAGTGATCTTTATCGGCGATGCCTCGATGGCGCCGTATGAAATCACCCAGGCCGGCGGCAGCGTCGAACACTGGAACGAAGAGCCGGGGTATGTGTGGATGCAGCGCTTCATGGCCAAGTACAAGAAGCTGATCTGGATTAACCCGTATCCCAAGGACACTTGGGGGTACACCGCCTCCACCGGGATTGTGCGGGAGTTGGTGGAGGACCAGATGTATCCCCTGACACTGCGCGGGCTGGAAGAAGGCATGCGCTTTCTCTCCAAATAATGCCCGGTCCCACAGATTGGAAGCGGTGCAAATACTCTCTACAAGTACACCGACATCCAATGTGGGAGGGGGCTTGCCCCCGATTCCGATGGTGCAGTCACCGACGGATGGACTGATACACCGCTATCGGGTGCAAGCCCTTCCCGCCGTCTGGAAGCGGCGCAAATACTCGATGTGCTGCCGATGCGCCGTTTCCTGCACCACCGGCGCCAATCGCACGGTCTCCCCCGGTAGACATTGCGCCAGCCTGGCCAACGCCAAGGGTGTAAGCGCACCCAGCCGTGGGTAACCGCCAATGGTCTGCCGATCATTGAGCAGCACGATCGGCTGCCCATCCGGCGGAACCTGGATCGCCCCCAAGGGAATCCCTTCGGAGATCAACGACGGCCCCTGATACTGCAACGGCGTGCCCAGCAGACGCATGCCCATGCGGTCGGCACGGCTGTCGAGCGTCCAGTCGGTGTTGAACGCGTCAAACAGACTCTGCCCGCTGAACCGGCCGATCTGCGCGCCGACAATCACGTCCAGCGAGCCGCCGGTCGGCAAGGCGGGCTGACTAAGCTCCTGCAGGGCACCGCCCGTACCGGAATAGGCCAACCGACCGCCTTCGGCCAGCGCCTTACCCCTTCCCTCCACGCCACCGAGGGCTTCACGCACCACCGTGGCGCAACTGCCCAACACCGCCGGCGCATCAAACCCGCCCGGTGCCGCCAGGTACGCCCGCGCACCGCTGAATGGCTGGGTAAAGCGCAGACGCTGGCCCTTCTGCAGGACAAAACTGCGCCCGGGGCTGATCGCGCGCTCGTCGATAAAGGCCCCCAGGTCGGCACCGGCCAACGCCAGCAGGCAATAGTCCTCGGCCTTCACGGTAAAGCCGCCGAGGGTGATTTCCACCACCGGCGCATTCAGCGCATTGCCCAGCAACCAATTGGCCCAGGCCATCGACACCCAATCCAACGCACCGCCCTGGGTTACGCCCAGATGGCGCACACCAAAACGCCCGGCGTCCTGCAACAGGCACAGCGGCGTGCTGGCCTGGATCAATAAACGGCTCATGCATGCGCCTCCAGCGGTGCGTCATCGCCACCCAACCGGATGAATTCGGCGTGATCCACCGCATGGAAACGCACCGTGTCGCCGGGCTGCATCAGACTGTAGCCGTCGCGCTCGCGGTCGAAGAGTTTGGCCGGGGTGCGGCCGATCAGGTTCCAGCCACCCGGCGACACCACCGGGTAGGCCGCCGTCTGGCGTTCGGCGATGCCCACGCTGCCGGCCGCCACGCGTTTGCGCGGGGTGCTCAGGCGCGGGGTGGCCAGGGCTTCATCCACCAGCCCCATAAAGGCGAATCCGGGAGCAAACCCAAGGGCGAACACCTGATATTCGTGAGCGCTGTGGCGGCGGATCACCTCATCCACCGTCAAGCCGCTGCGCTGGCTGAGCAAGCCCAGTTCGGGGCCGACGCGCAGGTCGTACCACACCGGCAGGACATGGCACTGGCCGCTGCCCTGGGCCTGGGGTTGCAGGTCGGCGAGGGCTCGATCGATGCGTTGTCGCGCCTCGGCCGGGCTCAACGCGGTGAGGTCGTAATGCACCATCAGTGTTGTATAGGACGGCACCAGGTCCACCAAGGCCGGGCCGAATGCGCCGCGCAATTGCTGGGTAGCGGCGAGCATCCACGGCATATTGGCTTCGGCGATGACCTCGAACAGACGCACCATCAGGCAATCGATGGCCACCACTTCAATACATGGCTTCATGCTGACTTCAACGCTTGGCGAATGCGTTGCACCGCGGCGATGGAGCTGGCGTTGTCGCCGTGTACGCACAACGTATTGGCCTGCAACACCAGGGCGCTGCCGTCGCTGGCGGTCAGCGGCTCGCCGCGGGCGATGGTCAGGGCTTGCTGGAGCACGGTGTCGGCGTCGTGATGCACCGCGCCCGGCAGTTGGCGCGAGACCAGGTGGCCGTGGCTGTCGTAGGCACGGTCGGCGAACGCTTCGAACCACAGGGTCAGGCCGTATTCGTCACCCATCGCCTGGGCCGCGCTGTTGTCGCGGGTGGCCAGCAGCATCAGCGGCAGGCCGGCGTCGTAGGCCGCGATGGCCTGCATGACTGCGCGCAGCTGCGCCGGCTTGGCCATCATGTCGTTGTACAGCGCGCCGTGGGGTTTGACGTAGCTGACGCGCGCGCCCTGGGTCCGGCAGATGCCGTCGAGGGCGCCGATCTGGTAGTGCAACAGGTCCTGGATTTCTTCAGGGCTGTAAGCCATCGAACGACGACCGAACCCCTGCAGATCCTGATAAGCCGGATGTGCACCGATTCGCACGCCATGCGTGAGCGCCAGGCTGACGGTCTTGCGCATGATACTCGGGTCGCCGGCATGGAAGCCGCAGGCCACGTTGGCGCAATCGATGAACGGCATGACCTCGGCGTCCAGACCCATGGTCCAGTTGCCAAAGCTTTCGCCGATATCACAGTTCAGTAGCAGGCGGCTCACGGTGGTCGCTCCTGTAGGCTTTGTTATTTTGTAGTGTGGGATTTTTACCGCAGGACACGCAACTTGTCCTGGCACCCCCACGCCGCTTATCGTGGAACGAACCGATTTTTGGCGCTGGCCCCGTGCCGCGTCCAACTAATAAAAACCGATCCAAGCATAAGAAAAAGTTGATCCCATGAATTTGAAGTTCCTCGAAACCTTCGTCTGGGTCGCCAGGCTCAAGAGCTTTCGCCTGACCGCCGAAAAACTGTTCACCACCCAGGCATCGATCTCCAGCCGCATCGCCGTGCTGGAAAGCGAACTGGGGGTCAAGCTGTTCCTGCGCGATTCGCGGGGTGTGAGCCTGACCCCGGAAGGCGTCAAGGTGCTCGATTACGCCGAACAGATGATGGTGACCCTGCAAGGTTTGAAGCAGTCACTGGAGACCACCAGCAGCAAGGTCGGACGGATTCGGATCGGCGCCATGGACACGGTGATCCACACCTGGCTCAGCCCGCTGGTGGCGGAATTGATGGACCGTTTCCCGCTGGTGGAAATCGAATTGGTCGCCGATACCGCACTGAACCTCAGCGATCAGCTGCAAAAAGGCTTCCTCGACCTGATTCTGCAAACCGACCTGCTGCGCCTGGAAACCGTGCGCAGCCTGGAGCTGGGCAGCCACCCCATGGCCTGGATCGTCGCCAGCCAGTCGATCTACAACCGCGACTATGCGTCCCTCGCCGACCTGGCCCAGGAGCGCATCATCACCTATTCGAAAAACTCCCACCCGCACCAGGACGTTATCCGCCTGATGCAGGCCAACGGCGTCGCCGCGCCGCGCATGAACTGCGTGAACTCGGTGTCGGCGATCACCCGCCTGCTGCGCGACGGCTTCGGCATCGGCGCCCTGCCGCCGGTGCTGGTCAGCGAAGAACTGGCGCGCGGCGAACTGTTGATGCTGCCCATGGAGCAACGTTTGCCGAACCTGCAGGTGGTGGTGTCGTGGCGCGTTGGGGTGGAATTGGTGGAGGAGATCGTGGAGTTGTGCCAGAAGGTGGTGGCCCGGTATGCCGAGGAAGTCGGCGAAGAACGGATGGTGCTGGCAGCTGAATAAACCGGATATGAATGTGGGAGGGGCACCCCTCCCACAGTTGACCGAGTTGGGCGTTAGAGGCCCTTGAGGTCCCGCTCCTCAATCGGCCGGCTCTGGCGCAGGCGCTTGCCGCCCAGCACGATCCAGTCGATCAACCGGTACAGGCATTCCAGGCCGAACGACAACAGCATCGCCCCGCCCAGGCCCCAGCCCATGGCTTCGGGAGTCAGCAGGATCTGGTAGCTGTAGCCGTTCCAGGTTTCCAGGCGGATATCCGGATCGGCGGCCACCGCCACTTGCAGCGCGCGGATGTACCACGGGCCCTGCATGGCCTGGAATTGCTTGTCCAACGCCACCTGGCGATCAAGCAAGGCGCCCAGGCTGCTGGCATCGCTCTGGAACACCGGGTCATCGCTGGCGCGGTAATGCTCGACCAGGGCGTGCATATCTCCCTTGAAGAACTGCTGCGCCGTGGTTTCGAAGCCGCGCAGGCTGGTCTGGGCCTCGATCAGGTGGGCCTCGACGCGCTTGGCATAATCGCTGATAAACCCCGGCACCTGCACACCGACCAATAGGCCAATGGCAAACAGCACCAACCGCAGATAGCTGAGCAACATAGTCGATGTCCTTACTCGGTAATGCCCTGGCTGACGCATTCACCGCGCCGCCACAGGCTCCATTGACCCGGTTCGTAGCGGGTCCAGTTTTCGTTGTCGGTCAGGGGTTCGGTGGCAATCACCGTGACCACGTCGTTGGGGGTGGTTTCGGCCTGAAAGTCGACGATCACGTCGACATCTTTCAAGCGCGCCGGGCCAAACGGTGCACGTCGGGTGATCTGGGCCAGTTTGGTCGAGCAATAGCAGAACAGCCAGTCGCCATCGCTGAGCAGGCAGTTGAAGACGCCTTTGCTGCGGTATTCGGTGCAGGCCGCGATCAGGTCCGGCAGCACCTGCTCCAGGTCCACCGGCTCTGGGAAGGCTTCGCGCACGCGGTTGAGTAAATCGCAGAACGCCGCTTCGCTGTCGGTATCGCCCACCGGCCGATAGAACGTGGCGCGCGGGGCGAAGTCCGCCAGTTGGCCGTTGTGGGCAAAACACCAGTTGCGCCCCCACAGCTCGCGCACGAACGGGTGGGTATTGGCCAGGCTCACCTTGCCCACGTTGGCCTGGCGGATATGACCGATCACCACTTCGCTCTTGATGGGGTAACGCTGCACCAGCAGCGCAACTTCCGATTCGCTGCTCGCGGCCGGGTCCTGGAACAGGCGCAGGCCACGGCCTTCGTAGAACGCGATGCCCCAACCGTCGCGGTGGGGCCCGGTGCGCCCGCCACGCTGCATCAGCCCGGTAAAGCTGAACACGATATCGGTGGGGACGTTGGCACTCATGCCCAATAATTCACACATGCCAGGGCTCTCGCTGCAGGGCTTACAACGTTAAAGGCGCGGTTCGACCCGCATACCGCTGACGGGCGCCGGACGCCGGAAGGGTTCGTCATCCTCCGGGTCTTCGGCGGCCAGGGCGGCGTCGGTGGCGGCCTTGCGTTCACGGCGTGCCTTGGCGGCGCGCTCGATGGGCCAGCGGATCAACACGAAGACCAGGTACACGCCGAATGCGATCATGGTGTACATGAACAAATCGGAAATGGCCCGCCAGGCGTTATTGCCAACCTTGAGCACCAGGTCCAGCGCGGTGATGGCCACGGCCGGCGCGAACTGGGTCTTGACCGGGTCGACGATGGTGGGGCTCAGCAGCAGCACCGCCATCAGCAATTGCAGCGGCTCGCGCAGCCAGCGCCAGATCCAGCGCGTCATGCGCCACCACACCAACAGGCAGCCCAAAGCGGCGAAGGCGTACAGGCCCCAAGCGGTCAGATAGTCGTTCTCGGTCATGGTGTCCATGGCAAGGTAGGCAAACAGGCGGCTATGATAACGGCTTTTGCGTGTCGCGGCTGCAATGCCGGCCACCTTCCGCCAGACAGAGAGTGATCCATGCCGTCATCGACCCACATCACTGCCGCCCCGATTGCCCGCAAGGCCCCCGGCCAGGACCCGTACGCCTGGCTGCAAGAACGTGACAGCGCCGAAGTGCTCGATTATCTCAAGGCCGAAAACGCCTGGCAGGAAGCCCAGCTCGCCGACCAAGCCGCGCTGCGCGAAAGCCTGTTCGAAGAGATCAAGGGGCGCATCCTCGAAACCGACCTGTCACTGCCCTCACCCTGGGGCCCGTACCTGTATTACACGCGCACCACCGCCGGTGACGAATATGCGCGTCACTACCGCTGCCGTCGCCCGGCCGACGACAGCACCCAGGTGGATGAAAGCAGCGAGGAATTGTTGCTGGACCCGAACGAACTGGCCAACGGCGGCTTCTTCTCCCTCGGCGCGTTCAGCATCAGCCCCGACCACCAGCGCCTGGCCTACAGCCTCGATACCAGTGGCGACGAGATCTACACCCTGTACGTGAAGGAATTGGCCACCGACAAGGTCAGCGAACTGGTATTCGATAATTGCGACGGCAGCATGACCTGGGCCAACGACAGCCTGACGCTGTTCTTCGGCGAACTGGACGATACCCATCGCCCGCACAAACTGTATCGCTATCGCCTGGATGGTACGGCGGCGCAGGAAGTCTTCCACGAGCCTGACGGACGGTTCTTCCTGCATTGCTACCGTTCAAGCTCCGAACGCCAGCTGCTGCTGGCCCTGGGCAGCAAGACCACCAGCGAAATCTGGGCGCTGGACGCCAACCAGCCGCACTTGGACTTCACCTGCCTGGCGCCACGGGTCGAGGATCACGAATACGATGTGGACCACGGCCAGCTCGATGGCGAGTGGACCTGGTTTATCCGCAGCAACCGCGATGGCATCAACTACGCGTTGTTCGTCGCCGCCGATACCGGCGAGGTACCCACCGAAGCCCACTGGCGCAACCTGATCCCGCACCGCGACGACGTAATGCTCGACGGCGTGAGCCTGAACGCCAGCGCCATGACCCTGAGCCTGCGCATCGGCGGCTTGCCGGTGATCGAAGTGCATCCCCAGGACCTGGCGGCCTACCGCGTCGAATTGCCCGACGCCGCCTACAGTCTCTACGTACAGAACAGCCTGGAATTTCCCAGCGACAGGATCCGCCTGCGCTATGAAGCGCTGAACCGTCCCGCCCAGGTGCGCCAGCTGGAGTTGGCCAGCGGTGCGCAGCAGGTGCTCAAGGAAACCCCGGTGCTTGGCGTATTCAATGCCGACGACTACGTGAGCCAGCGCCTGTGGGCCACGTCGGCCGATGGCACTCAAGTGCCGATCAGCCTGGTGGTCAGGCGCGATCAGTTGGGCAAGCCGACGCCGTTGTATCTGTATGGCTACGGCGCTTACGGTTCGAGCCTGGACCCGTGGTTCTCCCACGCGCGCCTGAGCCTGCTGGACCGAGGCGTTGCGTTTGCGATTGCGCATGTGCGCGGCGGTGGCGAGTTGGGCGAAGCCTGGTATCGCAACGGCAAGCAGGAGCACAAGCAGAACACCTTCAGCGACTTTATCGCCTGCGCCGAACACTTGATCGCCCAGGGCCTGACCACTTCCAAGCAACTGGCCATCAGCGGCGGCAGTGCCGGCGGCCTGTTGATCGGCGCCGTTCTCAACCAGCGCCCCGAGCTGTTCCAGGCGGCGATTGCCGAAGTGCCGTTCGTGGATGTGCTCAACACCATGCTCGACCCGGAACTGCCGCTGACCGTCACTGAGTACGACGAGTGGGGCAACCCCGAAGACCCGGAGGTCTACGCACGGATCAAGGCCTACGCGCCGTACGAAAATGTACGGGCCCAGGCTTACCCTGCCCTGCTGGTGATCGCCGGCTACAACGACAGCCGCGTGCAGTACTGGGAAGCGGCCAAGTGGGTGGCCAAGCTGCGGGACACCAAGACCGACGATAACCTGCTGCTGCTCAAGACCGAACTGGGCGCCGGCCACGGTGGGATGAGCGGCCGCTATCAGGGATTACGTGATGTAGCGCTCGAATATGCATTTGTATTCAAGGCGCTCGGGCTGATTTAGGAACTTAGTGCGGCGGTTCGGTCTGAACACAGGACCGCCACTGTTTGATGGACCAAATTGCAGCTATGCCACCACCTACCCAACTCAATAATGAAATCCGCGACATGCTCATGGACTGCGGATTATTCGATCCGCTGCTGCCGGAAGATTTTCATATCGCCGCCGGCTACTTCAACATCAGCAGCATTGCCCAGGGCGAAGTGATTTTTCTCGAGGGCGATGCGGGCACCTTCATGTGCATCATCCACAGCGGCCAGGTGGCGGTGCAGAAAACACCTCACGAAGGTCAACCCGTGACCATCGCCACCCTGCGCAGCGGCCGCACCTTTGGCGAGATGGCGGTGCTCGACGGCGAGCGGCGCTCGGCCAGTTGCATGGCCGCCAGCGACTGCGTGCTGTTGAACCTGGGCAAGGACTCCCTGGAGAAAATGCTCAACGAAGCGCCGCGGGTGGCCGCCAAGATCATCCGCGCCATTGCGATTGCCTTGTCCAAGCGCCTGCGCATGGCCGACGGGCAACTGCTGGCCCAGCAGTTCTAGCCGCCGGGTGTCTTCGGCTTGCTGTCGTTCTGCTGCAGGCCGGGCACCGGCTGATCCTTGGGCGGCGTCGGCAAGACAATGGGCGCCAGGGGCGGCGAGCCGTTTGTCTTCGGCACCGCTGGCGGCGTGACCTGAGGGTAGAGGGTGGGCGTTGGGGTGCCCGGTGCGCCAGGCGTGGGCGCGGGGGCGACCGGTACGGTTTGCAACTCCTGAGCCTGCGCCGCACCCAATGTGAGCGCGCTCAACACAATGACCGTTAGAATGCTGCACTTCATCGATGGCTCCATGGCCTGACCGGAATGTCCTAAGGCTACTCCCAACCGCGCAAGAATGCCCTTCCCAATGAGATTTCCATGAAACGTTTCGTTCTGCTGGACACCACCCCGATCCCCGACAACGGCGGCGCTTTGTGCCTGTTCGAATATGGCGAGGATTTTGTCATCAAGATCCAGGGCGGCGACGGTGGCCAGTTGATGAATACGCGCATGCACGGTTCCGAAGACGCACTGGCCGAAATTCCCTGCCGCAAGGTCGCCGGCCGGCCGGGCTCGCGGGTCTTGATCGGCGGCCTGGGCATGGGCTTCACCCTGGCCTCGGCCCTCAAGCACCTGGGCAAGAGCGCCGAAGTGGTGGTGGCGGAGTTGGTGCCTGGCGTCGTGGAATGGAACCGAGGGCCGCTGGGGGAAAAATCCGGTCGGCCATTGCTGGACCCGCGCACGGTGATCCGCCAGGAAGACGTGGCCAAGGTGCTGCAGGCCGAGCCCCAGGGCTTTGACGCGATCATGCTCGACGTCGACAACGGCCCCGAAGGTCTCACGCAAAAGGCCAACAGTTGGCTTTATTCGGCCGGTGGCCTGGCCGCCTGCGCCAAGGCCCTGCGCCCCAAGGGCGTGCTGGCCGTGTGGTCGGCCAGCGCGGATAAGCTGTTCAGCGACAAACTGCGCAAGGCCGGCTTCAAGGCCGAGGAAGTGCAGGTATTCGCCCATGGCAACAAGGGCACCCGGCACACCATATGGATAGCGGAAAAGCTTAAGGGCTGAATCACGCTGTGTCGTGGCTATCGGGGGCACGTGGAATCGTCACACCGCCCTTCCCATATCAGTGATGGGAGTGGCGGTAGTCGATCACGTACGGCACTTTTTTCTCGAAGGTTTTCTCCAGCTCATCGCGGTCCAACTGGGGCATGCCGCCCAGTTGACGGGCCGTGAAACCGCTGTCGCCTACCTGCGCGCCCGGCGCCAGGCTGACCATGCGTTTGGCGACCGCTTCAATCGCGTCACGATAGCCGCCCTTCTTGTTCAGGTTGTACGCCGTCAAATCCACTTGGGTACGCAGCCAGTTGCCCCAGTAGAACTCCAGGAATTCCGGCGCCACTTCACCCTCGTCCGGTTTGCCGTAGGCCGCCTTGCGAGTGAAGTACACCAGGCTGCGGAAGGTGTCGTCCTGCAGGGACTTGAAGCCCAGGTGGGCCGGCAACTGGTCGGGCCGCAGGGGCTGGCCCTGGTTATCCTTGAGCCAGACCTTGCGTGCAGCCTCCATGCGCTGCCAGAAAACAGCCAGGTTCGGGCTGTCGCTGAAGTCGTCGGTGACCTTGACCCACATTTTCAACCGAGGCCCGCCGCCTGGGGTTTCCCACAGTGTGGTGAAGCTGTGGTGACCATCGGTCAGGTACAACTGACCGCCCAGGCCCACCACCACGGTTTTCATGTCGGACGCATGGGTGCCTACCGGGCTGGCGCAGCTGAAACTGGCGGGCTGGCGCAGGTCGGCGTTTTTCGGCACGTTGGCGGCCTCGCCCTGGCCGTTGGTTTCGCAGTATTCATCGAAGGCCTTGGCGGGCTTGGCTGCAAACAGTCCGAGGCTGTAATGGATCTGATCGAACCCCACCACCGCCTGGGTCGGGTGCAGCTGTTCGAGGGTCACTTCGATCACCTGCCCCGGCTTGGGCACCGACAACGCCTGAGCTTGAGCGGCGACCACACACAGCAGCAGTGCAACAGTCCATGATGGCCAACGCATGACTTCCCATTCCTTATCGATAAAGTGAATCGAACCTAGCGGTCATTTGCGGCGCGAGCGGCTAGAATCAACACTGTCCGTGACCCACCTAATAGCCAGGAGCCATGATGAGCTCGAGCAACCCGCCCTCCCACACCGCCAAGCTGGACCGCATCCTCGCCGATGCCCAGCGCGACCGCGAAATGGGCTACCGCGACAAAGCGCTGAAGATGTACCCCCACGTGTGCGGCCGCTGCGCCCGCGAATTCTCCGGCAAGCGCCTGAGTGAACTGACGGTACACCACCGCAACCACAATCATGATGACAATCCCCAGGACGGCTCCAACTGGGAACTGCTGTGTCTGTATTGCCATGACAACGAGCACTCGCGCTACACCGACCAGCAGTACTTCGGCGAAGGCTCCACCAGCAGCCCGACGATTGCCAAGGCCACCCACAACCCGTTCGCGGCATTGGCGGGGTTGATGAAGAAAGACGACTGAAGATTGTCGTCGTCCGTTGCGCCTGCCTCCCACAGATGAAGGGGCTCACAATAGACAGGTGAGAGGGGGCTTGCCCCAATGCCAGTCAGTTAAGGAGGAACACTGTAACTGTGGCGAGCGGGCTTGCCCCGCGCTGGGCTGCGCAGCAGCCCCAATAGGAGCGTCGCAGTATGCCTGGCAGTTCCGGGACTATGTTTTGGGGCTGCTTCGCAGCCCAACGCGGGGCAAGCCCGCTCGCCACAGGTTACTGGTTGCCCGCTCCGTCTCTTAACTGACCGGCATTGGGGCTTGCCCCCCCCGATAGCGCTGGCCCAAGCACGACATCCCCCTCAGGCCGTATAATCGCCGCTTTTCTTCAAGGCACCCTTCCCCGTGGGCAATAAACGCTACAGCTGCATCGGTCTGTATAACCCAAAATCCCCCGAAAACGTCGGCTCGGTGATGCGTGCCGCCGGCTGCTATGGCGTGGCGTCGGTGTTTTACACCGGGGTGCGTTACGAACGCGCGCGGGATTTTATCACCGACACCAAGAAGGTCCATCACGATATTCCGCTGATCGGCATCGACGACCTGAAAAAGATCCTGCCGCTGGGCTGCATCCCGGTGGCCGTGGAACTGGTGGACGGCGCCCGCCCGCTGCCCGAGTACACTCACCCCGACCGTGCGCTGTATATCTTCGGCCCGGAAGATGGCTCGCTGGATAAGGATATCCGCGACTGGTGCGAAGACGTGGTGTACATCCCCACCACCGGTTGCATGAACCTTGCCGCCACCGTCAACGTGGTGCTCTACGACCGGTTGGCTAAGGGCAACAACACCCGTTCGGGCCCCAAGTACTGATTTTTTCGGAACATCCGGCGCCTGCCGGCAGTCATCTGCAGACACTTGCCCTTGTTGGAGAGAGATCATGAGCGACAGCACAACCTTGCGCCCCGTCATCGAACACACGCCGTTCCAGACTCAGCCGACGCAGAATGTGCACGGTTGGGAACGCATCGGCTCGGTGGCCGGCGGCGTGATGATGGTCGGCAAAGGCCTGCGCCGTGGTGGCATTTTTGGTCTGATTCAGGTGGCGATTGGCGGCGTGGCGCTGGCCCGTGGCTTTACCGGGCACAGCTCGCTCAAGGACAAACTCGAGCAGGGCCGCCGTGAAATGAACAGCGTGCGCACCAAGATCGAACGTGCCGGGGAAGAGTTGAAGAATCTCAAGACCCGTGCGGAAGTGGCGGCCGAAAAAGCGGTTAAAACCACTGGCTGATCCCGACAGCTGAGCTGCTGGAGTTACAAATGAATGCAGGAGGTGGCGAGCCTCCTCCTGCAGTGGGATCTGTACAGGGTTGAGGATCAGCGCAGAAGCTTGGAATCGAGGACTACCGACGATTCGCCGATGATGCTTTCAGCCAGCTGCACAAATTCCGCCGTGGTGATGCGGTCGGCGCGCATCACCGCCTGCGCGAGATCATCGAGGGAGCGCTTGTTATGGGTTTTCACCCGGATCTCCCGATCCAGTTCCTGCAGCACCAGCACTGCCCGTGACACCGTCGCGCCGCTGACGTGTTCGCCGCGCAGGCTGGTGACGTCCTTGCTTTCCCTGGCCAACCGCGCCTGTATCGCCTGATACCGCTCATCGGTCACGCCGCCTGCACGGCGCAACAGTTCGATGGCGTAGAACTCGCCCATCCCTTCGCTGATCCAGTCACTGCTGTCATGGTCATTGAAACGGCCAATCGCCTGTACCACCTCACGGATCAACGGGCTGCCGCCGTTTTCACTGACCAGCGGCGTACGGCTGTTGAGAAAGATCGAATCGCGCGCTGAAAACGCGCCGCGGCGCATCGGGTCGCTGGCTCCAACCACCAGCAGCTTGGCCGGATGGCGCGGGAAGGCGGCTTCGACCTGGGGCCAGACGAAAGTCAGCAACGTCAGCACATCCATGCGCCGCATGCCCTGCGCTTTGGGCGATGCCACCGTGACTTCGGTTTCACCCAGGCGCACGCGGCGACTGCCGAGGTTGCCGGCAAGCATCCAGCCGGTGGGACGGTCAAACAGGCGCGAAACGTTGTCGACACGGAACTTGTGTTTGCCGATGCGCGGCCAGGCGGTTTCGATGCTCTTCCAGCCGGCCGGCAACTCGAACATCAGGCGCGAGACCAGCTCGACGCCATCCTGCTGGTCGAGCCGCGCGGTGGGCACCAGGTCCTCACCACGGAACATCGCCCAACCTGGGGTCACGCGCGCTTCATACACACCGGGTTTACGCGCCTGGGTGAGGCGAACCCGGTAGGTCAGGCTGGCCTTGTCGGCGCTCGGTTGCCACAGGCCGCGGTGGCCCGTGACTTTCCATTGCCCGTCGGCCTTGAAATCGCTGTAGGTGCCGTCGTGGCCCAGGTCGAAATCCAGACTACGCACCGCCGAACCTTGGGACAGGCTCACGCGGACTTCGGCCTGTTCGGTCTGGGGCAACAGTTTGACGTGGTAATCCAGGTCGACTTTTCGGGCGCTCCACGCCGCACTGCTGATGGCCAGCACCATCAGGCCCGCCGCCAGCTTGGCTGCAACCTTCATACACATTCCTCTCAGCCAGCGCGGAAGATCAGGTAATCCTCCCAGTCGTCTTCGGGCACGCTGCCTTCGCTGAGCATGCGTCCGGACTGGGAAATACGTTCGTGATGCACGGCGTCGCGGTCGCCGCACACCAGGTGGTGCCACAGCGGCAAATCCTTGCGTTCGCTCACCAGGCGATAACCGCAGGTGGGCGGCAGCCATTTGAATTGGTCGGCCTGGCCCGGGGTGAGCTGGATGCAGTCCGGCACCGACGCGCGTCGATTGGGGTAGTCGGTGCACTGGCAGGTTTTCAGGTCCAGCAACTTGCAGGCGATGCGCGTGTAATAAACGCTGTTGTCGTCTTCGTCTTCAAGTTTTTGCAGGCAGCACAAGCCACAGCCGTCGCACAGCGACTCCCATTCCTCCTGGTCGAGCTGTTCGAGGGTCTTGCGTATCCAGAAAGGTTCGACTTTGGCGGCCATGGCTCTACGTGGGTATCGGTCGGTAAAAGGGCCGCCAGTCTAGTGCGATGGCCGTCCGCGGCCAAGCGCTTACGACTGGCGGTGTTGCAAGACTTGTCAGTCTAGCGGGCGCGCAGTAGCTTTGAGCATCGAATTGACGATCAGGAACCACCTATGACCCGCGTTGCCGACTACCCGATCCATCCCCAATTCACCGACCGCTGGTCGCCGCGCGCGTTCACCGGCGAAAGCATCTCGAAGGAAACCCTGCTGAGTTTCTTCGAAGCCGCACGCTGGGCGCCGTCGGCCTACAACTCGCAACCCTGGCGTTTTCTCTACGCTCGCCGCGACACGCCGGACTGGGAACGCTTCCTGGGCCTGCTCAATGAATTCAACCGCAGCTGGGCACAGCACGCCTCGGCCTTAGTGATCATTGCCTCGAAAACCGACTTTGTCGCTCCCGGCGCCAGCGAAGAAACGCCGGCACTGTGGCATACGTTCGACACCGGATCGGCCTGGGGCCACCTGGCGCTGCAAGCCAGCCTCAGTGGCTGGCACACCCACGGCATGGCCGGCTTCGATCAGGAACTGACCCGCAACGAGTTGAAGATCCCAGAAGGCTATGCCCTGCATGCGGCGGTGGCGATCGGCAAGCTGGGGGACAAGGCGACCTTGCCGGAGTACTTGCAAGGCCGTGAAGCGCCCAGCCCGCGCAAACCGTTGAGCGAGTTGGTATCGGAGGGCGATTTCAGCCATTAAGGCTAAGCGTGTCGGGGATGGGCCAGGTGATACTTTGTCAGCGCTGCCCCTCCCCGGCAGGCACACGTTTGAATGTGCGGCGCATTCAAGTGCACGGGCTTTTCTGCCCCTGTCGACTAGGCAAGCAGCTCACTCAAGCGTCTCTTGAGATCGTTCTTGCTGCGCGTATACGCCGCGATTTCCATCTCATAAAGCGCCTCGCCCGGCACCATCAGTTCAGGCGGTAGCGACTGAATATCAACCGGATAGATTTTGTTGTCTCTGGAGGAATATAAAAGGTTCTTCAACTGCAGATCCTGGTGATAAACGCCCTTGGCTTCCATCCCGTTCAATGCGTCCTCAAGTAAGGTTCGAACCTCTGGGGGCAAACTGCGCTTTTCAATTTTCGCCATGCTGACGCCGTCCAGTTTCGGCATTTTGATATATGAGCGGCCATCCTCAAGAATCGCCGTGGCAAAACCCTCTCCGTAATATTGGTTCAGCGCTCGGGTTTTATGCCTCGTGTAGTCGGGCAGAACGTCGGAGCTCGTAGCCCCCATGTCCTTATAGGCACTACGCCCATCGAGACTCTCATAGACGACGCCTTCGGTACCTCGCCCAATCTCACGTCCCAGGTCCGCTTTCACTGAAGCCGGACTCCCCCCACGGGCTCCCAGTCGCTGCCATTGATCACCCTGGACATGCTCAACCAGCAACGACGTTTGTCGATTGTTGTGATAAACCCGCGCCTGCACCCTGCCATCCTCGGTGCGCGTGACCTGTCGGACTTCGTAAACAGCTGTCCGGCCCGTGCTGTCGGTGTGGCGAATATGCGATACGTGGCCATCGGCGGCGACATACACCCCCTGGCTGTTGCGTGGACACCCGGCGATCTTCGCTTCGGGCACGTTGAATGAGCCAAACAACGCATTACTCAGCTCAGCGTCCGGCGCCTTCGGCAACAGGGTCACCTTGCCCTCCACTGCGCGGGCAGCCGGTACAAAATCTTCGAGCGGACGGCCATAAGGCCGCATGGCCTGCGCGTCCAGGGCATACCATTTGCCATTGTGCAGCGTCGCTGCGCCTTCAACACGTTCACCAGCCACTTTGAAGCTGCCCGTTGCCACGTCACCGTATTGCTTGCTGGCAATTTTGAGCAGGTCATAGCTACCGGTGGCACCCTTGAGGTGATTCACCACAGTACGACCACCTCTCAACGCCAAGCGGCCACCGACCAATGCCAGATCGCCCAGACCGCTCAAGGGGTTGAACGCCTCAACCACAGTCGCGCCGACGAACCGCGCGGCCTTGGCCAGCCTGCTCGCCGTTGACAGAGTTTTACCCAATGCCTTGCCCGCTTGCGCAGCCTTGCCGGCACCCAGGGTGACCAGGCCGACCACATCCATGCCCAAGTCGAAGAGGCCCTGCCCGACACTGCCGTTTTGAAAGTTGACGATGGCCGAGCGTAAAGGGATGAGGTTCAGAAAGAACTCGGAAATCGCGTGGTTCCGGCTGCGGTCTTGATCATATGAAGTAACCCCTCTGGCCTCCTGCAGTAGATCGGCGTTGTTCAGGTCCAGTGATTTGACGAAAACATCGGCGATCAACTGGCTGCGAGGGGAATTAAAACTATCAGGCTGCCCCGTCCCCTGCGGTTGCTGCGCATAATGCGCGGCGCGCTTACCGTCATAGGGGTCAAACACTGCCGTTCGCGAGAGGATATTGGCCTCGCGCTGTTCCATTTTGCGGGTGGTATACGGCTCGGTACGTCGGCGTAGCAGGAAGTTCTCTTTTTCGATGACACCTCTGCGCGTGTCGATGGTGTAGAGGTTTGGGCCATCTCGGGTGGTGGTCTTCACCTCCAATGTGTGGCCTCTGACATGCAGGGCGGGAGGGGTGAGTAGATCACCGGCAATTGTGTATTGGTTGGTATGGAAGAATTCCAGCTTGCCCTCTTCCAGGTTCCTGCGGTCCTCCAAAGGCAACGTGGAGATCAGGTGCCGAACCAGGCGTTGCTGACCGTCCTCCAGTGCGCTCAGGGCCTCGTCATATGAAGCCTGGAGGGCGCGGCAACCCCCAATCCACCCTTCTCGTAAAGCGCGCAGAACCTTTGGACGGGTAGCCGTTTGTCAGTGCTTATCCAATGATCTTCAGGCCCCAGCGCGCCGCCTTCCATGACGACGTCCAGCATTGAGCGCTCGCCGGGATACAGGCCTGGCCGACCTTCCTTCAAGCGTGCTTTGTGGAGCGTGCGCACCTCAAAGAGGTGGCTGTCCAGGTCGGGAAACGCGGCCTTGAGCTGGGTAAGTGCCATCGCCTTGCGACTGGGAATGTCAGTTTGCAGCAACGTACTGGCGTCTTTGAGCGAACTCAGGTGATGGTTATACGCTGTTCGCACGCGCTCCATATCGCTGGCCGAAGGCACTTGTTCCGCGCCGACGAGAAAGCCACTGGCGATGCCCCAATCCCTCAGCGCCTGGTAATCGATAGGCTGGCTGACCGTTTCATCGCTATCGAGCTGTTCGGCAGCCAGCAGAATCTCGGCGTACCCCATGGCGAGGGTGCGTCCGGGTGTCTGCACCTCGATCCTGGCCACGGCCATCGTCAATTGTGCCCACAGGACGCTACCGTAGGTCATGCTTTGGGGAATGTCTTTGACCAGGTAGTGAGGAGCAGCCTTGGCCAGCAGCAGATAGGCTCCTAAATGGGCGGTCGTCGCGCTGACACGGCCTTGCTCGATCAAAAGTTTGCCTAGCGCCTCAACCACCGTTGAGGCCGGTTGCCCCCAATACTGGCTGCTCGCCAAGTCAAAACCGGCAACGTGATTGCGAGCGGGGGCCGCCAAAGACTCCGGATCAAGGCCCAACTGGATCGCCGTCATCACATAATCGCTGTTACAGCCCACGGCAGGCATACCGCCCAGCCGCGCCCGCAGGGCTTGCTCCAAAGCCCGCGCCTTGGGGGAGGCGAGCAGCTTCTCCATCGCGACCATCGGGTGTTTGAGGTCGGCCTCAACCACCGAGCTGCCACTGAGCAGATAGCCCAAGGCCCCCTTCCCGCCCTCAGGCAAAGGCAGACTTTGTAAGCCGGTTTCATTGCTGTGCAGCAGGTGGACGAGGGTGTTCTGGTCTTCACCGGGCATCGCTCGCGGCCAGGACAGGGCACCGCCGAGGTTCCCCAGCGGATGGGCCTGAGCTTGCGCGGACAGCGCATTTTTCAGCTCGACCAGCGCTTCCAGGGTTTTGGGCACCTGCAGCGCACAGCCTTGAAGGTACGCATCAAGACTGACCAGACGGTTGGGCGGCAGCGGCTGGGGTGGTTGATAGGAGGCGTCCTCGCACACATACATCGTTGTGCTGCTCAAGAGCGAGGCGAGCGCGGTCTCCATCCTTTCTCTGGCTTTGGCAGGAGTTAACGTGTCATCGGGCACGAGCTGGCCCGGGAGTTGCTGAATGACGGTCTGGAGCCGCCGACTCAGGGTTCGTCGGTCGCAGTGGTCGCCCAAGGCGTTCTTGAATGCCGAAATAGGTCGGGGCACAGGGGTGGCAAGCGTTTCAGACGGTTCGTCAGCGGAGGCGATAGCGGAGTGCAAATACTCCCTGTGGCGCACATAAACAGCAGGCGGTGTGGGTGTAGTCATGACAGTACCTGTCCTTAATCCAGTGGATATCCTTTAAAAGACGCAACCTTGCGCCTTTGCGATCACTGGGTGGCAGGCCCGCCAGGGCGGTTCCAACCGGACTGTCAGGTTTTGTGTACACGACCGAACGTAGATCAAAACGCGTCCGATGGCCGGGTGCGGCGGTCAGTAACCGCGCTCGAAATCCACTTCACCGCGCAAGGCTTGCTTTGCCTTGTATGCGCGTACGTTGTCCAGAAACAACTCCACCATCATCGGCGGCGACGTCGGCGCAGAGCTGTGCCCAGTCAACAACAGCCCCCAGGCGGTCCAGAATGGATGGCGCTGCGGCAGCGGTTCCTGGCGGCACACGTCGATCACCGCACCGGCCAGGTGCCCTTCTTTCAACGCCTCGACCAGATCCGCATCGACCACCGCCACGCCACGCCCGACGTTGATGAACAGGCCGGTGGGCTTGAACTGCTTGAACAGCGCCGCGTCGTACAGGTCATGGGTGTTGGGTGTGTTGGGCAACAGGTTGATCACATAATCCACCTCCCCCACCAACCGGCCCAGTTGGTCCGGCCCGGCCACTTCTATAAAGGGCTCCTGCTCACGTGCAGTGCTGGCGATGCCGTACAGCTTGACGCCAAACGGCACGAGGAATCGGGCGACGCTCTGGCCGATATCCCCCGTACCGACGATCAACACCTTGCGTCCGGCCAGGCTCTGGCCCATGCGGTTGTCCCACTTGCGCTCGACCTGGCTGACCAGGCGCGCCAGCACCTCGCGCTCATGGCCGAGCATGTAGGTCAGCACAAACTCGGCCATCACCTGGCCGAAAATCCCCACCGCACGGGTCAGGCGATAGTCGCGCGGCAAGCCGTCGGCCAGCAGCGGCGTGATGCCGGCCCAGGTCGACTGCAGCCATTGCGGGTGGTGGCCCTGGCGCAGCAGGGTCGCCAGCAGGTCCGGCTGGCCCAGCCACACCGGGCAGTCGGCGGCCAGGCGCGACAGCTCGGCGGAGTCGCCGCTGGTCAGCACTTCCAGCTCCGGCGCTGCTTCGCTGAGCAGTCGGGCATACAGCGGGTGATCCTGTTCAGCAATCAGAACACGCATGGTTCAAACCTTTCAAAAACAGTGCAGACGGCCGCCCGTATCCTTACGGCCACCGCCAACTCAAACGATTTCATTGAGAATGTGCCCCGGACAGGGCACCTACCGATCACATCGGGTCATTGCGACGCAGCAGCTCTTCGGGCAAGTGTTCGATGTACTCGTCCTCGGCCGGCGGCATTTGCAGGTGGTAGCCCTGTTTATCGAGGTTTTCCAGGACCACGGCGATGTCCTCGCGCGACAACTTACGCTCTGGTGTCAGGACCATGTCGAAGGCCAGGTGCGGTTTGCCGAACGCCACCATCAAGGGCTCGGGCACGCGCTCAAGGGCATCGCTCTTGAGCACATAGAGGTACATGCCGTCTTTTTTCAAGCTGCGGTAGATGGAGCAAATACGTTTCAAGGCTGTTCTCCGGCAGTGGCCAGGCTGTCGAGCAGCGCCTGGCCCATCAACTCGCGGCGCCAGCCACGCAGCGAGTCTGGCAATTGGTAAGGTCCATCGGGGTAGCCACTTTTAACCAGGGCTTCGAGGGTTTTCTTGCGCAGCATCAGTTCCGGCGCCATGTCCAGGCGTTCGGCTTCGGCCTGGCCGAGGGCGCGCAGCTGTTTGATCAGCGCGGCGGCATCCACCGGCAAGGGCTCGGCCACGGCCGGCGGCCATTGGTCCGCGGGCACACTGCCGGCACGCTTGATCAGGTCCAGCAGGAACTGCCCGTCCTGGCGCACGGTGCGCGGGTGCATGTCTTCGATCTTGCCCAGGGCGGCGAGGTTATCCGGCTGGGACTTGGCCAGGGGCCAGAGCGAATGTTCGCGGATGATGCGGTTGCGCGGCAGGTCCCGGGCACGGGCCTGCTGCTCGCGCCAGGCGCACAGCTCACGCAATACGGCCAACTGCGCGCGGGACAGTTTCCACGCCAGCTTGGCGTCGCGGTACACCTCGTAGGGGTCGACTTCGCGGCGCAGGTTGGCCACCAGTTCGGCGCCATCCTCCAGCACCCACGCGAATTTGTCGTCCGACAGGCGTGGACGCACGCGTTCGTAGACTTCGGCCAGGTGCACCGCGTCTTCGGCGGCGTAGCTGATCTGGGTCTCGGACAACGGGCGTTGCAACCAGTCCGAGCGGGTTTCGCCCTTGGGCAACTCGATGTCCAGTACGGCCTGGACCAGGCGCGAGTAGCCCATGGAGAAGCCAAGGTTCAGGTACGCAGCCGCCAGTTGGGTGTCGAACAGTGGCACCGGCAGGCTGCCGGTCAGGCGCAGCAGCACTTCGAGGTCTTCGCTGCAGGCATGCACCACCTTGATCACCGCCGGGTTTTCCAGCAAAGCAGCCAGGGGTTGCCAATTGTCGATGGTCAGGGGATCGATCAGGTAAGCGCGTACGCCGTCACCGATCTGGATCAGCCCGGCAATGGGATAGAAGGTGTCGACCCGCATGAATTCGGTGTCGAGGGCGACGAATGGCAACTGCTGCCATTCGGCGCAATGCTGGCCGAGGCTATCGTTGTCGCAGATCCAGTGAATATCGATGGCCACACGGCTCTCCCTTGAAGAATGGCGCGCAGTATATATCGCGAAAGAGCCTTGCGAGCATCCGCAGTGCACAGCCGATCATGAAAACTCAGACAGGCATTGAAGAATAGTCCGACAGGCGGGAGTTATCATCTCTTACGCAGAACATAGACACGCCATACCGCGGAGCCCGGTACGAATTCCTGATGGTGCAGCACCTTGAAACCCGCCTGGCGAAACTCGCCCTCAACCGCGGTGCGGGAGTTGACCGAGATAATCACGGTGTCGCGACTGACCCGATGAAACTCGCGCAGCAGCGCCAGGCGTCCTTCACTGTCGGGTACATGACGAAACAATTCCAGACAGAAGATGCAATCCACCGCGTTTTCCGACAGGCCGATGGAAAACGCCGAGCCCTGGAACGTCTTGACCCGCTTGAGCAAGGATGCCGGGTGATGGGTGCGGGCATGGTCGAGCATGGCCTGGGAGTTGTCCGACGCCAGAATCACGCGGTTGACGTGCTCGGCCAGCACCGGCCAGAAGCGCCCCGAGCCACAGGCCAGGTCGAGGATCAGCCCCGGCTCGCCGGCCACTTTCAATGCCTGGCGCACCAGCCAGGCATCGCGCCACGCCACCAGGCGCCGACGCAGCCCTGGCGGGCGCGTGTCACCGCAGACGCTGGCGTGTTCACGGCCACAGCGTTCGGCGTATTCGATCTCGATGGAGGATGGTGGTTGTGACGACATCTATGGGCTCATCTGGGCGAAACGGTAGTGAACGACCTTGATTGGCAGCTTAACGGCCGCCACGTGAAAAAAAGGTCGAAGACTTTCTACCGTTAATCCCGTCATGCCTGATGCAGGTACCAACGCCAATCCTGCTCCCCGACTTCGCCCATGAACTGGCGGTATTCGGCGCGTTTGACCGCCAGGTACACGCCGAGAAATTCTTCGCCGAACGCTTCGCGCGCCCATTGGGAGCCTTCCAGCGCGCGCAGGGTGGTGAGCCAGTCGGTGGGCAGCAGCTCTTTGGCCTGGGCGTAGCCGTTGCCTTGCACCGGAGCGCCGGGGTCGCGCTGCTCGCGCAGGCCACGATGGATGCCGGCCAGGATCGCCGCGGCAGCCAGGTAGGGGTTGGCGTCGGCACCGCAGATGCGGTGTTCGATATGCCGCGAAGGCGCCGGCCCGCCCGGCACGCGCAGGCTGACGGTGCGGTTGTCGACCCCCCAGGTGGCGGCCAGCGGTGCGTAGCTGTTGGCCTGGAAGCGCCGATACGAGTTGGCGTTGGGGCAAAACAGCAGCAACGCGTCGAGCAAAGTACTGAGCATGCCGCCCACCGCATGACGCAGCAGCGGCGTGCCATCGGCTGCGTCGCTGGCGAACAGGTTGTGGCCGTCGGCATCCGCCAGGCTGACATGCATGTGCAGGCCGGTGCCCGCCAGGTCGTCGAACGGTTTGGCCATAAAACAGGCGGTCATCCCGTGTTTGTGGGCCACACCCTTGACCAGACGCTTGTAGCGCACGGCTTCGTCCATGGCCTGCAGAGCATCGGCGCGGTGCTCCAGGGTGATTTCGACCTGGCCGGGGGCGTATTCGGAAATCGCCGTACGCGCCGGGATGCCTTGCAGCTTGCAGGCACTGTAAAGGTCGGCCAGAAACGGTTCGATCTGCTCCAGTTCGCGCAGGCCATAGACTTGGGTCGCGCGCGGACGGCCGCCGTCCTGGTCGCGCGCCGGTTGCGGGCGGCCGTGGCTGTCGGGTGTCTGGTCAAGCAGGTAGAACTCCAGCTCGGCCGCCATCACCGGGTAATAGCCGTCGGCCTTGAGCGCGTCCACCACCTTGGCCAGCAGCTGGCGCGGGTCCGCCACGGTGGCGGGCAGGCCTTCGCGGGGGTGCATGCTCACCTGCACCGCTGCGGTGGGGATCAACCTCCACGGCATGCGTTGCAAGCTGCCGCTGATCGGGTAGGCGCGGCAGTCGATATCGCCCACGTCCCAGACCAGGCCGGAATTTTCCACGTCATCGCCGTTGATGGTCAGGCCCAGAATGGTGCTGGGCAGCGGGCGGCCGCTTGCGTACACCGCCAGCAGTTCATCGCGGTGCAGCAGCTTGCCGCGTGGCACGCCGTTGTTGTCGAGGATAAACAGCTCGAACAGTTCAATGTCCGGGTTGTGTTCAAGAAAGGACTGGGCTTCGTGCAGGCTGGCAAAAATACTCATGGGGGCTCTCATACGGGTACGTCAGGCAGGCGCGCGGGCGCCACCGGGCAGATGCGCACAGGTGTGCGTCATCCAACGGGACAATCAACGTAGGAGAGCGGTATCCGGCGGGCGCGCGTGACGGCAGTGGAACAGCGCCCAGAACGCCAGCGCGGACGGCAGTGTCGCGAGGTGAGCGTCGGGGGAAGCGGCCATGGGCAATCACACTGGTGGGATGCGCGCCAGCCTCACACGCGGTGACCGCCGGTTAAATTCACGCTTGGCGGAGTGTGGTTGCAGCCCGGCTAAACAATCGTCACGCCTTGCCACCCTGCCCCGCGCTGGAAATAATGGCCACCCGCCCTCACCCCAAGGACTCGACCGCATGAAAGCTCCTTTAGCCCTCTGTGTACTGGCGAGCCTGGCCACGTCGGCCCTGGCCGACACCGGTGCGTCGCGCCTCGATGAGGTGTTGCAGCGTGGCACCCTCAGCGTGTGCACCACCGGCGACTACAAGCCCTACACCTCGCTGCGCGCCGATGGCCGCTATGAAGGCATCGACATTGCCATGGCCGAGTCCCTGGCCAAAAGCCTCAACGCCAGGATCCAATGGGTGCCTACCACGTGGAAAACCCTGATGCCGGACTTCCTGGCCCAGCGCTGCGATATCGCGGTGGGGGGCATTTCGGTGTCGCTGGAGCGTCAGAAAAAGGCCTTTTTCAGTCAGTCCCTTGGTGTCGACGGCAAGATCCCGCTGGTTCGCTGCGTCGACGTGCAGCGCTACCAGAGCGTCGAACAGATCAACCAGCCCCAGGTACGAGTGATCGAACCGGCAGGCGGTACCAACGAAGTGTTCGCCCGTACGCACTTGGGCAAAGCGCAGATTCGCCTGCACGACAACGTGACGATTTTCGACGAGTTGCTGGCGGGCAAGGCCGACGTGATGATCACCGATGCCAGCGAGGCGCGCTTCCAGCAAAAGCTCAAGCCGGGGCTGTGCGCGGTCAACCCGGACAAGCAAATGCAGTACAGCGAAAAAGCCTTTCTGCTGCCCCGGGACGACGTGGCGTGGAAAAGCTATGTGGACCAGTGGTTGCACCTGAGCGTGGCCACCGGCGTGTACGACGGCATCGTCAATCAATGGCTGGCGGCGCCCTGAGCCATAGGCGTCTACGCTGTGCTCACATCAACAAGAACGAGGAAGGGTTCATGAAGGGACTGCTGAGAATGACCTGGCTGCTGCTGTTGGGATTCAGCCAGGTGCATGCCGATACCGCTCAGGATGACGATGCCCAGGCCGCGAAGGCGCTGCTGGAAAAAGCCCTGGTTTATTACCAGAGCAATGGCGACAAGGCCTTTGCCGCTTTCAGCCGCCAGGGGGAGTTTGTCGACCATGACCGCTATGTGTTCGTGGTCGACACCCAGGGTGTCTTGCTGGCCAGTGGCGGCCCCTCCTCCGCGTTGATCGGCCGCGACGTATCCGAGGTGCTCGGGCCGGAACTGCGCGAGTCATTCGAGCAGGCGCTCAAGGTGCCCGAGGGCCAGGGCATGCAGCAGGCCGACTATCGCTGGCAGAACTGGAACGACGGCAAGGTCGAACACAAGCACGTGTTTTACCAGCGCGTGGGCGAGCGCATCCTGGCGGTGGGTTACTACCTGCCACGGGCCACCCCGGAACAGGCCCGGGCGCTGCGCAACAAAGCGGTGAATGCGTTGGTCAAGGACGAAGCCGGTACGCTCAAGGCGATCAACTCACTGCAGGGCGGCTTTCTGCAGGATGACCTGTACGTGTTCGTGGTGGACCTCAATACCCAGCGCTACGTGGCCCATGGCACCACGCTGCGGTTGATCAACACCGACTTCAGCAAGATCAAGGATCCCGACGGCAAACCGGTGGGCGAGCCGATACTCAAACTGATGACGGAGCAGGACCAGGGCGAATACAAATACCGCTGGAAAAACCCGATCACCGACAAGGTCGAGAACAAACATGCGTATATCCGCAAGAGCGGGCATTACATGGTTGCGGTCGGCTACTACAGCCCCTGATCGGCATTGGAATGCGTTCAGGTGGCAGACTTGCCCCCGCCCCAGTTTTAGTCTTCATGGTGCCGGTTATTTCGCCTTGTCCTCGCGCCCGCGCAGTAGGCGGTTGGGCATGGCCATGGCCGCCGCCAGCCCCAGCAGCGACACCGCCGCACTCACCAGCAGCAAGTGTCGGAATGTCACTGCCAGTTCGGCGCGCAGGGCATCCTGCGCCGGGCCGGGGGCGGCGTTGAGGCCGTCGAGCAGCACGTTGCCCGAACTGCCCTCGGCCACCAGCGCGCCGCTGGACAGGTGGGCGAAGCCGGAGTCCTGCAGCAGCGCCAGCAGCAACGCCGACATGCAGGCCACGCCCACCGCACCGCCCAGCGAACGGAACAGGTTGGTGGTGCTGGTGGCCACGCCGATATCCGGCTGCGCCACCGAATTCTGCGCACCCACCAGGGAGGTCGGGAACTGCATGCCGGCGGCGATCCCGCAGAGCAGCATGAACATGGCGGTGAGCAACACATCCTGGGGCGCGCTGTAAGCCATGCCGAAGATGGCCAGCGGGCTCAACAATGCACCGCTGAGGATCATCGGTTTATAGCGCCCGGTCACCGAGGTCCGACGCCCGGCGCAGTAGGCACCGATTGGCAGGCCCATCGCCAGCGGCAGCAGGTGCAGGGCGGCGCTGTCGGCACCGGCGCCGGTCACGGTCTGAAAGCGCAACGGCATCAGCACGGTCAGGGAAATCGCCTGGAAACTGGTGAAAAAAATCGTGCACCAGCACAACACCGCACTGGCATTGGCAAACAGATGCATCGGCAGCAGCGGTTCGCGCGCGCGGCGTTCATGCCACACGAACAGCGTCAGCACCACCAGCGCGCCGGCCAGCAGGCCCAGCACCTGCGAGTCACGCCAGGAATGGCCCTGGCCGATTTCAGTGACGCCCAGCAACAGGGCGGTCAAACCGATGATCATCAGCACAGTGCCGAGGTAATCGATGATCGGCTTGCGCTGAGGCACCGGCAGCCCCACCAGGGTGCGGTGGGCCACGTACCACGCAGCGGCGCCCAGAGGCAGGTTGATCAGAAACACCCAGCGCCAGGACAGGTACTCGGTCATGTAACCGCCCAGCACTGGCCCGGCCACACTCGCCACCGCGTACATGCTGCTGAAATAGCCCTGGTAACGCCCGCGTTCGCGAGGCGCGATGATGTCGCCGATGATCGCCTGGCTCACCGAAACCATGCCCCCGGCGCCGATCCCTTGCAGCACCCGCGCCAGCACCAGTTGCTCCATGCTGTGCGCCATGCCACAGAACAGCGACGCCACGGTGAACACGCCCATGCCGATCAGCATCATCGGCCGACGCCCATACAGGTCGCCGAGCTTGCCGTAGATCGGCACCGCCACCGTCATGGCCACCATGTAGCCGGAAATCACCCAGGCCAGCAGATTGACGTCGTGAAAACGCGCCGAGATGGCCGGCATGGACACCGCGACGATGGTCTGGTCAAGGGCGCCAAGAAAGATGGCCATCATCAGCGCGACCAGAATACTGCGCACGGCGGGTAACGGCGGGGTGGGATGATTAAGCTGAGTCACGCAGGAACCTTCGAACAAGGTCGTGGGAAAGGCGCCCCACGACAATGGCGAATACGATAGCAGGCTATTCGATAGCCTCATAAGGAAGTCCGACGTAATTTTCCGCGATCGTCCGGCGCCCGGCTTCGGAGTCGATGAAGTAGTCCAGCTCACTCTGGGCGATGCGCTGGCTGAACCCGTCGGCTTCATCAAACGTGTGCAGCATGGAAGTCATCCACCAGGAAAACCGCTCGGCCTTCCACACCCGGCGCAGGCAGATCGCCGAGTACTGTTGCAGCAAATCCACCCGGCCCTGGCGATACACCTTGAGCAGAATCCTGAACAAGGTACTGACATCACTGGCCGCCAGGTTAAGGCCCTTGGCGCCGGTAGGGGGCACGATGTGCGCGGCGTCACCCAGCAGAAACAGGCGCCCGTACTGCATCGGCTCCACCACGAAGCTGCGCAGCGGCGCGATGCTTTTTTCGATCGACGGCCCGGTCACCAACTGCTCGGCCAATGCGGCGGGCAGACGCTGTTTGAGCTCTTCCCAGAACCGCGCATCCGACCATTGCTCCAGTGCTTCATCCGCCGGCACCTGCAGGTAATAGCGACTGCGGGTGGGCGAGCGCATGCTGCAAAGGGCAAAGCCACGAGGGTGCTTGGCGTACACCAGTTCCGCGTGCACCGGTGGTGTGTCGGCGAGGATGCCCAGCCAGCCGAACGGGTAGACCCGTTCGAAAATGTTCAAGGCATCGGCCGGGATCGATTGGCGGGCGACTCCGTGAAAACCGTCGCACCCGGCGATGTAGTCGCACTCCAGGCGAAACGTCTGGCCCTGATGTTCGAAGGTCAGCCAGGGCCGATCGCTCTTGAGGTCGTGGGGCTGGACGTCACGTGCTTCATACAGAGTGATGGCGCCCGCATCGGCACGCGCCGCCATCAGGTCACGGGTGACTTCGGTCTGGCCGTAGACCATCACGGATTTGCCGCCGGTCAACGCTTTGAGGTCGATGTGGGCGAGCCTATCGTTGAGCGCCAGTTCGAAGCCGTCGTGCACCAGGCCGTCGCGATCCATGCGCTGGCTCACGCCGGCTTCGCGCAGCAGATCGACCATGCCCTGCTCCAGCACGCCGGCACGAATGCGGCCGAGCACGTAATCGGCGCTCTGGCGCTCAAGGATCAGAGTCTGGATGCCGGCGTTGTGCAGCAACTGGCCGAGGAGCAGTCCGGATGGACCGGCGCCGATAATGGCGACTTGGGTGTTCAGCGTTTTCATTATTTTTATGGCCCGCAAGTTCCACCCGAACGGATCGAGTGAAAGAGTTGTCATTGGTCTTGTAGCTGACATTTTTCACTTGAGCGCCCAGCATAAGAAGGTGAAAACTGCGCCAAAGCCTGCGCTTTTTGCCAATCGGGGCGATTACCGCACAACTATCCCGAGTATCGGATTTAAACCATGACCAAAACCGCGATTCCGGTCTTCAAGCTTTACGGGGAAAGCCAGCAATGGCCGACGCCCGATTTGTTGCACTGCGAAACCATTTCCCGGCGCAGTCGGGAATACCAGTGGGAAATCCAGCCCCACCGGCACGCGGATCTGTGCCAATTGCTTTATGTGCACAAAGGCCAGGCCCAATTGGAAATCGAAGGCCAGCGCACCACCCTCAATGAAGCCACGTTGCAGGTGCTGCCACCGCTGTGCGTGCATGGCTTCCACTTTGCCGAGGATGTCGAAGGTTACGTGCTGACGCTGGCGGCCCCGCTGGTGGACCATCTACAGGCGCAACTGGGCGCCACGGCCGACGCGTTGCAGATGCCGGGCAGTTACCCGGCGGGCAAGGACAGCGAGTACCTCAACCGCCTGTTCGCCCGCCTGCAGGAGGAATACGCCGATGAGCAACCGGCCCGAGACATGCTGATGCATGCCCTGGTCAGCGTGTTGCTGGTGTGGATCAGTCGTCAGGCAATCCAGCGTCGTCACCCTCGGGCGCCACGCGGGCGTGAGTATTTCCGGCGGTTCACCCAACTGGTTGAACAGCACTACCGCGAGCATCCGAAGATCGAAGACCTGGCCCACAAACTGGGGATCTCGGTGTCGCACCTGAACGGCACTTGCCGTGAATTGGGCGGCCAGCCCGCGCTGCAGATCATGCATGACCGCCAGTTGCTGGAAGCCAAGCGCTTGCTGACGTACACCAGCATGACCATCAATGAGATGTCTGAGGTGTTGGGTTTTTCCGACCCGACCAATTTCTCGCGGTTGTTCCGTCGCCGGGTCGGCTTTTCGCCCAAGGCCTTTCGCGAGCAGCTTAAATCCAGGCAGCCTACCTGAGCGCGCTGAAACTGCCGCTGCGCGGAACGCACAGATCCTGATGGCAGCTGATCGCAAAGGTCGGCTGCATACGGGTTTGCTCGACGCGGTAGGCGGCCGTTGCGTAAAGCGCGCTGGCCAAGACGCTGAGGGCGAAAATCGTCAGGTACTTGCGGGTTTTGATGCTCATGGCACTGACCTCTGCACGGTTCTACACGGTGCTGTTTAAAGCATAGGTCAGTCAGGGCAGGTTGCCATTATTGGCCGCCATTCAACCCGTTTATGTCGCGTATAAGCCCTCATCCCACGCCGGCTCCTCGGGAAAGCGCAGGACCAGGAAATCCAGCAGGCTGCGCAACGCCGAGGGCATGTGTTTGCGCGAGGCGTAGACCGCGTAGATGTTCATCTGCCGGGGATCGGCGCCAGGCAGCAGGCGTACCAGTTCACCACGACGAACATAGTCGCCCGCCTGATAGCTGGGCAGCATGGCGACCCCGGCGCCGGCCAGGGTAAGGCGCAGTAAGGTGCTGGCCTCGTTGGCGGTGATATTGCCGCTCACCGGTACCGACACATGCTCACCCCGCTCGTCGAAATGCCACAGGCTCTTGCCGAAATAGGAGTGGGTGAGGCAATTGTGGCGCGCCAGGTCTTCGACTTTGCGCGGCGCCGGATGCTCGCGCAGGTACTCAGGCGTGGCGCACACTACCGAGCGGCAAACGCTGAGGCGCCGGGCGATCAGGTTGGGGTCCAGGTCGTTGCTCATGCGAATCGCCAGATCGATGCGCTCATCCACCAGGTTTACCGTGCGGTCGAGCAGTTGCAGATCCACCGTCACCAACGGGTGGCGCTTGACGTATTCGGCGATGGCCTCGGCCAATTGCACCTGGCCGAACGACGTACTCACACTCAGGCGCAACAGGCCGCGAGGCGCGTCGTCCGGTTCGCTCACGGCGGCCTGCATGTCGGCACCCAATTCCAGCATTTGCCGGCAACGGGGCAGGGTTTCGCTGCCCGCTGCGGTCAGGCTGAGCTTGCGTGTGGTGCGGTGCAGCAGGCGCGCGCCGACCCAGTCCTCCAGCTCGGCCAGATAGCGCGATACCACCGGGCGTGACAGGTCCAGATGATCGGCGGCGGCGGATTGGCTGCCCAGGTCGACCACGGTGACAAACACGCGCATTGCTTGAAGACGATCCATGATCTGCCCGCTTTTAGAAACAAACTATGTTCCAGCATCGCATTTTTAGTCTGGTTTGGTGCAACTAAGCTCTGTGCATCCTTTGAATCGATGCTGGAGCTGCCCAATGTTCTCAACCTTCAAGCGCCTGAGCCTGGCCACCGCCGCCCTGGCCTTCGCCGCCCATGCGGCCGCGGCCGAGCTGAAGCTCGACGTGTACAACCCCGGCGAAGCGGCAATCTTCCCAGTCACCTCGGTGCTGGTCAGCGGCGCCAGGGACGCGATCCTGGTGGATGCGCAATTCGGCAAAAGCCAGGCCGAGCAACTGGTGCAGAACATCCGCGCCTGCGGCAAGCACCTGACCACCATCTACATCAGCCATGGCGACCCGGACTACTACTTCGGCCTCGACACCCTGACTGCGGCTTTCCCCGACGCCAAGGTGCTGGCGCCGCAACCGGTGGTCGAGCACATCAAGGCCACCGTGGCCGACAAACTGGCATTCTGGGGCCCGAAAATGGGCGCCGACAAACCGGCTAAAACCATCGTGCCGCAGGTACTTGAAGGCCACAGCCTGAGCCTGGAGGGCCAGACACTGGAAGTGGTCGGCCTGGATGGCCCACAGCCGGATCGCAGCGTGGTGTGGATCCCGTCGATCAAGGCGGTCGTCGGTGGCGTGGTGGTGGCCCAGAACATTCATGTATGGATGGCTGACACCCAAAGCGCACAGTCCCACAAAGACTGGCTGGCGACCTTGCAACGCATCCAACAGCTGCAGCCGCGCACCGTGATTCCGGGCCATTACCTGGGCACGCCGTCGCTGGCGTCGGTGGCCTTCACGGCTGACTACATCAAGGCCTTTGACCTGGAAACCGCCAAGGCCAAGGACGCCGCCGCGCTGATCGCAGCCATGAAAAAGCGCTACCCGACCCTCGCCGACGAGAGCTCGCTGGAGCTGAGCGCCAAAGTCGCCAAGGGCGAAATGAAGTGGTGAACCGCTGTAAACCCTGACTTTTACTGGAGGACATCATGAGCAAGATCGCAATCATTGGCGCCACCGGCCGTGCCGGCAGCCAACTGCTGGAAGAAGCGCTGCGTCGCGGGCATAGCGTGGTCGCCATCGCGCGCAATACCGATACCCTGGCGGCGCGCGCCGGCGTCACCGTCGAACAGGTCGATGCCCTGAATGCCGACGCTTTGCAACAGGCCATCAGCGGCAGCGACGTGGTGATCAGCGCGGCGCACTTTGCCACATTGCCCGCTGCCGCCGTGATCGGCCCGGTGAAAAAAGCTGGGGTCAAGCGCCTGCTGGTGGTGGGCGGCGCGGGTTCGCTGCTGCTGCCGGACGGCAGCCGCGTGATCGACAGTCCGGGCTTCCCGGCTGAATACAAAGCCGAAGCCAGTGCCGGTGCTGAGTTCCTCGAAGCCCTGCGCCAGGAACAGGAACTGGACTGGACCTTTCTGTCACCGTCGGCGGAATTCGTCGAGACCGAACGCACCGGCCGCTTCCGCCTGGGTCACGACAATTTGCTGGTGAGCGCCGAAGGCCGCAGTTGGATCAGCTTTGCCGACTACGCCATCGCGCTGATCGATGAAGTGGAAAAGCATCAGCACCCGCGCCAGCGTTTTACGGTCGGTTACTGATTGGTGGAGTGACTGATCCATCGCTATCGGGGGCAAGCCCCCTCCCACATGAACTGAGGAAACCAGATCAAACTGTGGGAGGGGGCTTGCCCCCGATGGCGATCGATCGGTCAGTTCAAGTACCGCTGCCCCACCCCTGATCTGAAGAGTGCGCCTGGCTCTGCAGCCAAGCCATCAATGCCTCAAGCTCCGGCAGGGGCCGCGCGCCCGGCGCAGACACCAGGTAATAGCCCATCCCCGTCGGCACACGCCGTTCAAACGGCATGACCAGCCGCCCCGCCTTCACATCCTCGCCAATCAGCGCACAGTCGCCGATCGCCACGCCGGAGCCTTGGGACGCCACTGTCATCGCCAGGTCCAGGGTTTCGAAGTGATGGCCTTGGCTCACGGTGCTCAAGCGCACATCCGCCGCATTCAGCCAGAGCGTCCAATCCCGTTCGTCGCGCGTGGGGTGCAGCAGCACCTGGTGTTGCAGGTCTGCCGGCGCGCGCAGCGTCGCGAGCAAGGCCGGCGCGCAGACCGGGGTGAGTCGTTCGTCGAATAGATGCACGGCCTCGGCGGGCTGTTCGGCGATGTGCGCGTAAATCACGGCCGCATCGAAAGACTCGCGACGAAAGTCCACGGTGTTGGCCACGGTGGTAGTGAGCTCAACCGGCACATCAGGGCGTTCCCGTTGCCATTGCATCAGGCGCGGCAGCAACCAGCGCATCACGCAGGTGGAAGCCTTGAGTTGCAGGGCCTGACGCCGACGGCCGATCTGTTCCACCGCGGCACCGACCAGGCCAAACACCTGCTGCGTGCACTGCTGCCATTCACGCCCTTGCTCGGTAAGGCTCAAACCGCGCGCCTGACGCACAAACAAGGGGTAGCCCAAGTGGCGCTCCAGCCCGGCGATCTGCCGGCTCACCGCACCCTGGGTGATATGCAGGCGCTCGGCGGCGCGGGTGAAGTTGCAGCACTGGGCCGTGACCCAGAACGTGTGCAGCGCAGGCAGCGGCGGAAGGCGTTTCATGCGATGAGCCATGACGTGAGGACATGGCGAGTATGACGTTTTATCGATTGTGGGCGCCATGGGCCAACCGTTCCAATACCGCCTTCTCTCATTCACAAGAGCGACCTGTATGGCGACCTGCGGCGAAGTGTTGGTCAACCTCCTGGAAGGCTACGGCGTGGACCATGTGTTCGGCATACCCGGGGTGCACACCGTGGAGCTGTATCGCGGCCTGGCCCGCTCCGGTATCCGCCACGTCACCCCGCGCCATGAACAGGGCGCCGGCTTTATGGCCGACGGTTACGCACGCACCCGTGGCAAGCCGGGCGTGTGCTTCATCATCACCGGCCCCGGTATGACCAATATCACCACGGCCATGGCCCAGGCGTATGCCGACTCGATCCCGATGCTGGTGATTTCCAGCGTGCAATCGCGCAGCCAGCTGGGCGGTGGACGCGGCAAATTGCATGAGCTGCCGAACCAGAGCGCGCTGGTGGCTGGGGTGGCGGCATTTTCCCACACGCTGATGTCGGCGGCGGAGCTGCCGGGCGTGCTGGCCAGGGCGTTTGCGTTATTCCAGGCCGGGCGGCCGCGCCCGGTGCATATCGAAATCCCCCTGGACGTGCTGGTGGAAAACGCCGATGCGCTGCTGCCCTGCGCACCGGTTAACGTGGCCCGCGCCGGCGCGGCACCGGCGGCGATCGCACAGATGAGCCGTTTGCTCGTCGCGGCCAAGCGCCCGCTGATCCTGGCCGGCGGCGGTGCCATTGACGCCGCCGCTGCGCTGACCGAACTGGCCGACACCCTCGGCGCACCGGTCGCGCTGACCATCAACGCCAAGGGCCTATTGCCGGCCGCACATCCGCTGCTGATCGGCTCGACCCAGAGCCTGCCCGCCACCCGCGCCCTGGTGGCCGAAGCCGACGTGGTGTTGGCCATCGGCACGGAGCTTGCGGAAACCGACTACGACACCACCTTCGCCGGCGGCTTCGAAATCCCCGGTGTCTTGCTGCGCATCGATATCGACCCGGACCAGACCGTGCGCAACTACCGGCCCGAGGTGGCGTTGGTGGCGGACGCGCGGATCGCCGCCGACGCCCTGCTGGCCGACGTTTTGCGCGGGCCACTGCCTGCGCGTGAACCCCACTGGGGGCGCCTACGCGTGGCGCGGTTGTGGGCTGAATTGACGCCCACCTGGGACGCCGCCACGCGCGCGCATAGCCTGTTCATCAATACGGTTCTGCACGCCTTGCCGGACGCCGTGCTGGTGGGCGACTCGACCCAGCCGGTGTACAGCGCCAACCTGACCCTGAACCTCGACCAACCGCGCCGCTGGTTCAACGCCTCCACCGGCTACGGCACCCTGGGCTACGCCCTGCCCGCCGCCATCGGCGCCTGGCTTGGACGCGGCGACGGCCGGCCGGTGGTGTGCCTGATCGGCGACGGCGGCCTGCAATTCACCCTGCCGGAACTGGCGAGCGCGGTGGAGGCTCGTACGCCGATCATCGTGTTGCTGTGGAACAACCAGGGCTATGAAGAGATCAAGCGCTATATGCTCAACCGCGCCATCGAGCCGGTGGGCGTGGACATCTACACGCCCGATTTTATCGGCGTGGCCAAAGCCCTCGGCAGCGCCACCGCCAGTGCGCACAGCGTTACGCAGCTGCGTAGGGCGTTGGATGCCGCCGCGCAACGGCAGGGGCCGACCCTGATTGAAATCGACCAGGGGCTGTGGATGAAGGAGGTGGCGGTGTGAGCCCAGTCACCGCAGGGGAGCGGCGTACACACTGGTTGTGGTGAGCGAGCAGTCTGTTGCAAGCCCATCAACCCCCGCGCAATTTTTTCAATAACCCCTGCGACTTTCTCATTTGCTCCGCCTGCATCCGCCGTGGCCTGATTCGCGCTTGTTCACTCAAGGCTTGCCCATGGAAAACGTTCACGCAAAACCCACTACGGCCGTCTGGCTGATGCTCAGTGTTGTGCTGGTCGCCCTTAACCTGCGTCCGTCGATGGCGGCAGTCGGGCCGTTGTTATCGTCGATTCGCGGCGATGTGCCGTTGAGTTTCAGCAGCGCGGCACTGTTGACCATGCTGCCGGTGATGGCCATGGGGCTGGCGATGTTTTTCGGTATGGGCCTGGCCAAGCGGCTTGGCGAACACCGCAGCATCGTGCTGTCGCTGGGGGTAATCGGCGTGGCGACGCTGTCACGGTTGTGGCTGGATTCGGCGCTGGAGCTGATCGTCAGCGCCATCGCCGCCGGGGTGGGGATCGCGTTGATTCAGGCGGTGATGCCGACGCTGATCAAGACCCGCTTCAATCAGAATGTGTCGTTGTTCATGGGCCTGTATGTCACCGCAATCATGGGCGGTGCCGCGTTGGCCGCATCATTCGCGCCGTTCGTGCAGGCACGGACCGGCAGTTGGCGCATCGGCCTGGCGATCTGGGCAACGCTCGCCGTGCTGGCGCTGGTGTTCTGGTGCGCCCAGCGTGCGACGCTGCCGACGGTGCCCCAGGCCGGCTCCGGCGCGCAGGAAAGCTTTTTCGGTAACGCACGCGCCTGGTTGCTGGCGATCTTCTTTGGTCTTGGCACGGCGTCCTACACCTGTGTACTCGCGTGGCTGGCGCCGTACTACGTAGAGCAAGGCTGGAGTGAACAGAACGCCGGACTGCTGCTGGGCTTTCTCACGGCGATGGAAGTGGTGTCGGGGCTGGTCACGCCGGCCATCGCCAACCGTCGCCGGGATAAACGCGGCGTAGTGGCGGTGTTGCTGGTGCTGATCATCCTCGGGTTCTGCGGCCTGATCCTCGCGCCACAGCACCTGAGCCTGCTATGGCCCTGCCTGCTCGGCCTGGGCATCGGCGGGCTGTTTCCGATGAGCCTGATCCTGTCCCTCGACCACCTGGACAACCCCCGCCGCGCCGGTGGTCTTACGGCCTTTGTGCAGGGCATCGGCTACCTGATCGCGGGGCTGTCGCCTCTGATCGCCGGCGTGATCCGCGACCAACTGGGCAGTTTCGAATGGGCCTGGTGGGCGCTGACTGCCGTGATCGGTGTGATGCTGCTGATCGTGACGCGCTTCGACCCCAAGCGCTACGCGCAGCAAATTCGCTGAGGTCGTGTCGCCAACAGTTTTTGTCCCACACCCAACATAGAAACAGCCTACGAAGCTTCCTATTGGGACGCCCGTTCCGTTAATCTTTTGCGCTGTCTTGTACTGAATTCGGTACATGGGGTTTACGGACGAAACCGATGTTAAACAGTAACTTGCTCAGAAAGCTCGATATGCAGGACTTGATGGTGTTTATCGCCGTTTATGACCAGAGCAGCGTTACCGATGTGTCAGAAACGCTGTTCGTCAGCCAGTCCACCGTGAGCTACAGCCTCAAGAAACTGCGTACCAGTTTCGAGGATGAACTGTTTATCAACACCCGTGCGGGCATGCGACCGACGTACAAGGCCACCACCATGTACGGGCATGTGCAGAAGATTCTCGAAAGCATCAACCTGTGTCATGCCGGTGGCCAGGCGTTCGACCCGACCCAGCAGGCGGTGACCTTCAATGTGTGCGCCCCGGAATACTTCGAACAGCTGATCCTGCCGCGCCTGCTCAAGCAATTCGACCGCGCCGACCTGCCGGTGATCGTCAATGTGCGCAAGCTGGAAGCCGATATCCCCGCCGAGGACCTGCGCCAAGGTCGCCTGGACCTGGTGATTTGCTTCGGCCCGCACTTTCATCGCACCCACAAAGACTTCAGAACCCAGATGCTGCTGGAGGATGATCTGGTGTGCGTGTTCGACAAACGCGCCGCGCCACAGGAACCGGCGTTCAGCCTGCAATCGTTTGTGGAGCGACGCCATGTGTTTCCCACACCGTGGACGTCCGATACCAATATGATCGACGGTTGGCTGGGCCGCCTGGCGCATAAACGCCACGTGGTGGCGCGGGCCAACAGCTACAGCGCGGCATTAAAGATGATCACGGGCACCGACTATGTCGTCACCCTGCCCCGCCGTGTGCAAAAGCTACTGGCACCGGCCTCGACCTTCGGTCACTGCGAAGCGCCGAACGGCTTGCCGGGTTTTACTCTGGATATGCAGTGGAACGAAAGCAGCGAGCAGGACCGCGCCAATACCTGGTTCAGGGAACAGGTGGTGAAAGTCTGCGCAGAACAAGGGCTGCTCTGACGCAGGCTCTGCAGTGATTTTGCGGGGCGGTGATCAGCCGATGACAACCTTGCTGTAGCACTCTCGATCCATATCGAGCAGTTGCACGCTGAGCTGCACCTGCATGTCCGCCGGCCAGTCGCCCATATCGTGCAACGCCGCCAACAGGCCTTCCGACAGCTGTTTCTTGACTTGAGGCGAGCGTCCGCTGAGCAGCGACAATTTCACCGCAATGAAACCGCGTGGGTTGAAGGACGTGCCCACCTGGAAACTCTCGACTTTCACCGCGCGGCTTTTGATATCGAACTCCGAGCCGAATTGCCCGGATGCCATCAGCACATTGTTGAGCCGCAACAAGGCTTTCTCGACGGCCAGGCCGGTGAGGTTCGCGGTGTACTCCAGGTGCAAGTGCGGCATGGATCGCTCCGAGTTATTTGTAGGAAGGCTCTTAGATATATCACGGAAAAAACCGTCAGGCAGGATTCAGCGGCCCGCGATCGCTCATAAACGCTTCCAACCGCGAACGCACCCAGCGCTCGGCCGGGTCGGTATCCACGTGGCTGAGCCAGACCATGGACAAATCCAGGGTCGGCGTCTCGAACGGAAACGGCTCGCAAAACAGCTGGCCTGACACGGCCATGGCCTCTGCGGTGTAGTCCGGCAGGCTGGCGATCAGGTCGGTGCCGGCCAACAGCGCCGGCAAGGCGCTGTATTGCGGCACCGACAACACCACCTGCCGCTTGCGGCCGATTTCCGCCAGCCATTCATCGGCAAACCCCGACACGTTGGCGGTGTGAGACACCAGCACATGGGGCCGTGCGCAATATTCATCGAGGGTCAACGGCGTGTCCGACGCATCGGCGCGCAACAGGCGCGGACGGATATGACGCAGCAATTTGCGCTTGGCATTGGCCGGCAGGCCGCGGGTCTGGGTAATGCCGACGGTGATGTCACCGGATGCCAGCAGATCGGGGATGCGCCAGTAATCGACATGCTGCACCACAAACACCACCTTCGGCGCTTCCTGGCGCAAGGCGCGCAGCAAAGGCGGCAACAGGCCGAACTCCACATCGTCGGACAGGCCGATGCGGAAGGTCATGGTGCTGATGGACGGGTCGAAATCGTGGGTCAGGCTCAAGGCCGACGACAGCGAATCCAGGGCCGGCGACAGGTGCTGGATTATCTCTTCGGCTCGCGCGGTGGGCTCCATGCGGTGGCCGACGCGGATAAACAGCGGGTCGTTGAACAAGGTACGCAAACGGTTGAGCGCCGAACTGATAGTGGGCTGGCCCAGAAATAGTTTCTCCGCCACCCGCGTGACGTTGCGCTCGAGCATCAGTGCTTCGAAGACCACCATCAGATTGATGTCGGCCTTGCGTAATTCGTTGCGATTCATCGGCGCCTGCCCTTTCCCCAAGACGAACCGCAGTGTAGAAAGCGCCGCGAGCGGCGTCTACGCGCGACAGCGCCGGATACACCGGTAGGCCATGGCCCACCGGTGCCTGTCAGACCTGGCGCTCAGGGTTTGAGCGGCATTTCCTGATCGCGCTCGGACAACTCCGTGCCATCGTCCGGATGCTTCCAGGTTTGTGGTTTCTCCTCTTCGTGACGCCGGGATTGCTCCTGCGCCGGCTCATCGTGGTGCTTCGGTTCGTTACCCATTGTCACCTCCCTTGCGTAAGCATTGACCATCGTTATCAGCATAGAACAGGACAAGGGTTTCGGATGCGGTCGCCGATTGATAGCCATGACGCATCAATAAATCCAAAATTTTCACTTATCATTTCTAAATGTGTCAGCCACTATCCCAGGTCTTAAGCGAAACAAGCACTTTAAAAAGAACGCTGGAGACACAAAACCATGACTAGCTCAACCCGGCCTGACTCTGCCCGCTCCAAAGTGGGTGCGGTATTGCGCGTTACATCGGGTAACTTCCTCGAACAGTTCGACTTCTTTCTGTTCGGCTTCTATGCCACCTATATCGCTGCCGCGTTCTTCCCCGCCGCTAATGAGTTTGCATCATTAATGATGACCTTCGCCGTATTCGGCGCCGGCTTCCTGATGCGGCCCCTGGGCGCGATCATTCTGGGGGCGTATATCGATGACGTCGGCCGGCGCAAAGGCCTGATCGTGACGCTGTCGATCATGGCCAGCGGTACGCTGCTGATCGTGCTGGTGCCGGGCTACCAGAGCATTGGCCTATGGGCGCCGTTGCTGGTGCTGCTCGGCCGCCTGCTGCAAGGCTTCTCGGCCGGCGCGGAACTGGGCGGGGTGTCGGTGTACCTGGCCGAAATGGCCACGCCGGGCCGCAAAGGCTTCTATACCAGCTGGCAGTCGGGCAGCCAGCAGATCTCCATCGTGGTCGCCGCCGCGCTGGGCTACGGTTTGAACGTGTGGATGGAACCGTCGGTGGTCGCCGACTGGGGCTGGCGCATTCCGTTCGCCGTAGGGTGCGTGATCATCCCGTTTATCTTTGTGCTGCGTCGCAACCTGCAGGAAACCGAAGAGTTCGCCAATCGCAAGCATCGCCCGACCATGCGCGAAGTGCTCGCAACCCTGGTGAAGAACTGGACCGTGGTGATCGGCGGCATGCTGATGGTGGCCATGACCACCACCGCGTTCTACCTGATCACCGTGTACGCGCCGACCTTCGGCAAGACCGTCCTGCAATTGAGCACCTCCGACGCGCTGCTGGTGACCTTGCTGGTGGCCATCTCCAACTTCGTATGGCTGCCCATCGGCGGCACCCTCAGCGACCGCTTCGGGCGCAAACCGGTGCTGATCGCCATGACCGCATTGACCGTGCTTACGGCCTATCCGGCCCTGTCCTACGTGGTTAACGCGCCGAGCTTTGCACATATGCTGGAAACCCTGCTGTGGTTCTCCTTCCTGTACGGCATGTACAACGGTGCGATGATCCCGGCCCTGACCGAAATCATGCCGGTGGAAGTGCGCGTGGCGGGTTTCTCCCTGGCCTACAGCCTGGCGACCGCGATCTTCGGTGGCTTCACCCCGGCGATCTCCACCTGGTTCATTCACATCACTGAAGACAAAGCTTCGCCGGCCTATTGGATGATGTTCGCCGCGCTGTGTGCACTGTGCTCGACCCTGGCGCTGTACCGCCGCGCCAACGCCCGTGGCCAAGTGATGCAGGGGGCCGCATGATGAAGCCGCTGTTCAATACGCTGACCGCCCTCGCCCTCGGCGCCCTGGCGCTGACGGCCCAGGCCGAGCAGCTCAAGGTCATGACCTCCGGTGGCTTCACGGCAGCCTATAAAGTGCTGGGCCCGCAATATGCCCAGCGCAGCGGCGACACCCTCGACACCATTCTCGGCCCGTCGATGGGCAAGGCGCCGGAAGCGATCCCCAACCGCCTGGCCCGTGGCGAACACGCCGACGTGGTGATCATGGTCGGCTACGCCCTGGATGAGTTGATCAAGCAAGGCAAGGTCGACCCGGCCTCGCGGGTGGAATTGGCCGATTCGCGCATTGGCCTGGTGGTCAGGCAAGGCCAGCCGAAACCGGCGATCGGCACCGATGCCGAGCTCAAGGCCGTACTGAGCAAGGCCAAGTCCGTGGCTTACTCGGACAGCGCCAGTGGCGTGTATGTCGAGAAAGAGCTGTTCAAGAAACTCGGCATGCCGGCCAAGGGCACTATGATCGAACGCCTGCCGGTGGCCGAGCAGGTTGCCAAGGGCGACTACGAAGTGGGCTTGCAGCAGGTGGCAGAACTGTTACCGGTGCCGGGCGTGACCTACGTAGGCAAAATCCCCGAGGACGTGCAATCGGTGACGCGCTTCGCCGCGGGTATCCCGGTGAACGCCGATCACCCAGCGCAGGCCAAGGCGCTGCTGCAGTACCTCGCCTCTCCCGAGGTACAACCGGCGGTGCGCGCCACCGGCCTGGACTCGGTATCACACTGACCGAAACGGCATCTCGCGCACCAACCGTTCCAACTCCAACGCCGCCGGCGGCAACGTCCGCCCGCGGCGTTTGATCAAGCCCACATTGCGCATCACCTGCGGCTCCACCAGCGGCACACTCACCAGAATCGGGTGTTCGCACGCCGGCATTGCAATCGATGGCACCATGGCCACGCCCAGCCCCGCCTCTACCAACCCGATCATGGTGGTCACGTGGTGGGTTTCGCAGATACTCGGCTTCTTTACCCGCACGCCGCGCAAGGCCTGGTCGAGCAGGAAGCGGTTGCCCGAGGTTTTATCTACGGTGATGTAGTCATGCTCATAGGCTTCGGCCCAGGTCACGCTGTCGCGCCCGGCCAGTGGATGGTCACGCCGGCACGCCAGCACGTAACGTTCCTGCAGCAACAGTTCAAACTCCACCTCATCGGCCAGGCTGCCGCTGAAACTCACGCCGAAATCCGCCTCGCCGCTTTCCACCGCACTGCACACCTCGCCGGCACTGGCGTCGAGCACGCGCAGGCGAATCTTCGGGTAGAGCTTGTGGAACTCGGAGATTACATGAGGCATGAAGTAGTACGCGGTGGAGGGCACGCAGGCGATGGTGACATTGCCCATGCGCGTGGACGCCACATTGCTGATGCCCATCAGCGCGAGGTCGAGGTCGTCGAGCATGCGTTCGACCTGCGGGAGAAACGCGCGCCCCACCATGGTCAGGCTGACACGTCGGGTGGTGCGCTCGAACAGCTTCACATCGAGCGCCGATTCGAGCTTTTCGATGCGTCGGCTCAAGGCCGGTTGCGAGATGCGGATCGCTTCGGCGGCGCCGCGAAAACTGCCTTTGTCCACCACGGCACGAAAGGCCTGCAGGTCGTTGAGGTCGAAATTGATAATCACGGGAAGCACTGGCCGACTGAGAGGGTCGATCTATAGTACCCGAGGCCCATGAACGTGGGGCGACGCAGTTTGTAGACATCCCCCGCAATAATCCGTGTAAACAGTTTCAAACGACACATTTTGGTATAGATTGCGCGCAGCATATATCAGGCATCCAGGAGCTTTCCCATGGCGACACTTCACGCGAACACCGTTCAGGCGCTGCAAACCAACAAACTCAGCCTGTTGAGCACATGGATCGAAAGCCTCGAGGCCTCGGGTGCCACCCGTAACGTCAAGGAAGCCGAGCTGAAACAACAGGCCAACGACTTCCTGAGCACACTGATTGCAGCCTTGGAACAAGGCGGTTCGCAGAACGTCAACCACGAGAACTGGGCCGAAACCCGCGTGCTCCTGGAAAAGCTGTCCCATAGCCGCGCGCTGGTCGGCCAGGACTCGCAACAGACCGCCAGTTTCATCTTCGCGCTCAAAGGCCCGCTGTTCGCCCTGCTGCAACGCGAATACGTCGAACAGCCGGCGCAACTGGCCGAACAGCTGTGGGAAATTTCCGAGCTGCTCGATGCCCTCGGCATGCACACCATTCGCACGTTCCAGAAGTCCCGTGAACTGGTGATCAAGCGCCAGCAGGAAGAACTGCTCGAACTGTCCACGCCGGTGGTCAAACTGTGGGATGGCGTACTGGCCCTGCCGATGATCGGCACCCTGGATTCCCAGCGCACCCAGGTGGTGATGGAGTCGCTGCTGCAACGCATCGTCGACACCGGCGCGGAAATCGCAATTATCGACATCACCGGTGTGCCGACCGTCGATACCCTGGTGGCCCAGCACCTGCTCAAGACCGTGACCGCCATTCGCCTGATGGGTGCCGACTGCATCATCAGCGGCGTGCGCCCGCAGATCGCCCAGACCATCGTGCACCTGGGCCTTGACCTGCAAGGCGTGGTCACCAAGGCCAATCTGGCCGACGCCCTGGCCCTGTCCCTCAAGCGCCTGGGCGTGACCGTGACCAAGGCCGTCTGATTATGGAACGCATCCCGATTTTGCAGATGGGCGAGTTTCTACTCGTGACCATCCAGGTGGACATGCACGACCAGTTGGCGTTGACGCTGCAGGACGACCTGTCCGAACGCATCAATCGCACCTCGGCGCGTGGCGTATTGATCGATATCTCGGCGCTGGACATGGTCGACTCCTTTATCGGCCGCATGATCGGCACCATCTCCGGCCTGTCGCGGATCATGGACGCGCAGACCGTGCTGGTGGGCATGCAACCGGCGGTGGCCATTACCCTGGTGGAATTGGGCATGACCCTGCCCGGCGTCGCCACCGCATTGAATGTCGAACGAGGCATGAAGCTGTTGCGAGAACGGGTGGACCACTCATGACCGTGGCCAGCAATGGCACGCACCCCGTGCTGATCGAACAGGACGTCGTGCTGGCTCGGCAATTGGTCCGCAAACTGGCCCAGGACTGCGGCATGCGCCTGATCGACCTGACCAAACTGGTCACGGCGGTCAGCGAGCTGGCGCGTAACACGGTGGTCTACGGCGGTGGCGGGTATATGGATTGGGAAATAGTCGAGAAGGACCTGCGCCCCGGCGTTCGCCTGACGTTTCGCGACGAAGGCCCGGGCATTCCCGACCTCAAGCTGGCGATGACCGACGGCTGGACCTCCGGCGGCGGGCTCGGCCTGGGGCTGACCGGCGCCAAGCGCCTGGTGGACGAATTCGAACTGGACACCGCACCCGGCCAGGGCACCCGCGTGACGATCACTCGATGGGCCTGAATATTCCCAGCGCCCTCACCGAGGTGTTGTTGATCGAGGATGTAAGCCAGATTGGCCACGCCCGACGCACCGCGCAGAAACTCGCCGAACACCTGGGCTTCGACGAAACCGACGCCGGCAGAGTGGCGTTGGTGGCCACCGAGCTGAGCAGCAACATCCTCAAGCATGCGGCTCACGGCCAATTGCACCTGCGCGCCACCGGCAACGGCGGTGTGGAGATGATCGCCGTGGACCGCGGCCAGGGCTTTGACCTGGACAGCTGTCTGGTGGACGGGTTTTCCACCGGCGGCACCCAGGGCATCGGCATGGGCGCCATTTCACGGGTGGCCCAGGTGTTCGATGTATATGCCGACCCTCGCGGCACGGCGATGCTCGCGCGTCTGTATCCACGAGCCTCCACGGTCAGCGACATTCGCTACGGGGTCAGCCAGCATTCGCTGCATGACGACCCGGCCTGCGGCGACGCCTGGCACCTGGCAATCGAACCCGGCCGTTTCAGCGTGATGGTGGCCGATGGGCTGGGCCATGGCAGCGAAGCCGAACGCGCCGCGCGGGACGGCGAACAGGTATTTGCACGCAGCGCCTTTGATGAAGCCACGCGGCTGATGGCCGACATGCATGTCGGCATGACCGGCACCCGTGGCGGTGCGGTGGCCGTGGCGCAATACAACGCCGCGACCGGCAGCCTGCGCTTCACCGGCGTGGGCAATATCGGCGCCAGCCTGATCGGCTCCGGCAAGTCCCGTGGCCTGGCGTCCCACCCGGGCATCGTCGGCGTGCAGTTTCGCAAGGCGCAGCCGTTCGACTACGCTGAGGTCGGCGGCCAGTTGCTGATCCTGTACAGCGACGGCCTGCAGTCACGCTGGAACCTGGCCGACTACCCTGGGCTGACGCACCGCCACCCGGCTTTGATCGCCGCCATCCTGCACCGTGACTTCTGTCGCGGGCGGGATGACGTCACCGTTTTCGTGATTGCCCTGGAGGCCATCGATGGCTGACACCACTGCCTCGCTCGCCGCTGAGGTGCAACGCCTGCGCCAGGAAGCCGACGCCTTGCGCGCCGAGCTGGATGAAACCAACCAGGGCGTGCTGGCGCTGTATGCCGAGCTGGACACCCAGGCCGACCAACTGCGCCAGGCTTCGGACCTCAAGAGCCGTTTCCTGTCGTACATGAGCCATGAGTTCCGCACGCCGTTGGGCTCGATCCTGAGTATCACCAGCCTGCTGGACGATGAACTCGACGGCCCGCTCAGCCCTGAGCAGCACACCCAGGTGGGCTTTATCCGCAGCTCGGCGCGGGAACTGCGCGAGATGGTCGATGACCTGCTGGACCTGGCCAAGATCGAGGCCGGGCGCATCAGTATCTCCCCGGCCTGGTTCGACATGTTCGACCTGTTTTCGGCGCTGCGCGGCATGTTCCGGCCGATTGTCGATGCCTCGGCGGTGGACCTGATCTTCGAAGAGCCGGCCGGCCTGCCCAAGCTGTACACCGATGACAAGAAGCTCGCGCAGATCCTGCGCAACTTTATCTCCAACGCTCTGAAGTTCACGCTGCAGGGTGAGGTACGCGTGTCGGCGTGCATGGAGAACGAGCGGGAGATCCGCTTCGCGGTGCAGGACACCGGCCTGGGTATCCCGGTCGAACTGCACAGCAATCTGTTCGAGGACTTTTCCCAGATCGACTCCCCGCTGCAGAAGCGCCTGCGCGGCACCGGGCTGGGACTGTCACTGTGCAAGCGCTTCGCTCAATTGCTGGGTGGCCGGGTCGGCGTGGAGAGCAAGCCCGGCGTGGGTTCGCTGTTCTATGTGGTCATTCCTCTTTCCATCGCCAACGAGATCGTCGATGAAACGTGACATCCAAGTGTTGATCGTCGACGACAACGTTGCCACGCGCTACGCCCTGCGCCGGCGCCTGGAAAACCATCACTATCGGGTACTGGAAGCCGGCACCGGCCAGGACGGTCTGGACCTGATCGCCAGTCGCACCATCGATGCGCTGATCCTGGACGTCAACCTGCCGGACATGAGCGGTTTCGATATCGTGCGCGGCCTGCGCGCCGACCCCGCCACCGCGTTACTGCCGGTGGTGCATGTCTCGGCGGCGTCGATCGAGACCGGCGATATCATCACCGGCCTGGACGCCGGCGCCGATGCGTACCTGATCCATCCGGTGGACCCGGAGGTGCTGCTCGCTACGCTGCGCACCTTGTTGCGCGTACGCGACACTGAATACGCCTTGCGCGAAAGCGAAGCGCGTTTTCGCGAGATTTTCTTCAACATCAGCGCGCCCATCGCGGTGATGGACGCGCACCTCAAAGTCCACGAATGCAACCATGCCTTCGCCCAGCTGATCCACGCCAACCTCAACCCCGACGCCCTGCTGGAATGCTTCGCCACCGATCAATTGGCCGTGATCCAGGAGCTATGCCTGCGCCTGGCCGCCGGTGAACGCTGGAAAGGCACGTTATTGATGAAGGTCGACGACCAGCTGCGCGAGACCGAATGGCAGATTTCGCCTTACCGTAGCGCCGGCCTCAGCCTGGTGTTCGTGGAGGACGTCACCGAGCACCGTCATCGCGAACGTCATCAACAGGCCGAACTGGCCAATGCCGCGAGCCAGTTGGCCCGCACCGAGGCGCAGTTGCTGCAGGCGCAGAAAATGGATGCATTGGGCAAGCTTACCGGCGGCATCGCCCACGACTTCAACAACCTGCTGACCGGGATCATCACCAGCCTGGAGCTGATCAAGAAACGCATTCAGAGCCAGCGCACCGACAAGGTGCTCAATTATGCCGACGCCGCGCTGAACTCCGCCCTGAGCGCCGCCGGCCTGACCAACCGCTTGCTCGCGTTCGCACGCCAGCAGCCGCTGGACACCCGCCCCACCGATATCAATGCGCATATCCGCTCTCTGGAAGAGCTGCTGATGCGCACCATCGGCGAACACATCGTGCTGAATCTGGAGCTGACCACCCACCCCGCCGTGGCGCTGGTCGACCCAATCCAGCTGGAAAGCTCGGTGCTCAACCTGGTGATCAACGCCCGAGACGCCCTGCCCCAGGGTGGCGTCATCTGGGTAACCACGTACCCTGCGCATTCCACCGGCAACCCCAAGCTGGAAAACGGCCCGTACATTGCGTTGTCGGTACGCGACAACGGCGTGGGTATCGAGCCCGGCGTGATCGACAAAGTGTTCGACCCGTTCTTCACCACTAAACCGGTGGGCCAGGGCACCGGCCTGGGCCTGTCGACCATCTATGGGTTCGCCCGCCAGTCCGGCGGCGATGCGCAGATCCGCAGCGTGACCCGCCAAGGCACCGAAGTGACCATCATGCTGCCCGCCGCCGACGGCCCGGCCGCCCTGGCCACGAAAGTCGAGGCCGTGCCAGGGGTGAGCAACGGCGAGCACATTCTGGTGGTCGAAGACATGCCTTCGGTGCGTGGTTTCGTGGCTGAAGTGCTGGTGGATGCTGGTTATCGCTGCAGCCTGGCCGCGGACGGTGACGAAGCCATCGTCATGCTGCGAGCCGATCCGACGATCGACCTGCTGCTTACCGATTTCGGGCTGCCGTACATGACCGGCCGCGAGCTGGCCGATCATGCGCGGGATCTGCGCCAGGAATTACCGATCCTGTTCATGACCGGTTACGCCGAGAATGCGGCGAACCGCCAGGATTTTCTCGGCGAACGCATGGACCTGATCACCAAGCCGTTTCATATCGATCAATTGCTGGAAAAAATCCGCCACGGCCTGGAGGTTTGATTCGGGCTTTAAGAGGCGTGGTACACAATCCCAGGGCAGGCAGGCGTCATGACAGCTGGTTTCGATCCGTTGGTGCATATCGATTGGAAAACTCCCGGCGGCGAATGGCTGGCCCTGTTGCCGCCTTCCTACCCCCATATCCCTGTGCTGTGCGGCCCGGCATTCGAGGCGCTGCTGGACGAGCTGTGCAATGAAATGCCCGAGGTGTGCTTCGATGCGTTGGCCACTGCATTGGCGCGCGAGGGCTTCGACCTGTGGAACCTCGACGCCGGTGGCGACGATTACCGCCCGGTGATTGTCCCGACCGATCAGCGCGAGCGGTTTGCCCGGCATTGGCGCGAGCACAACGCAGCGCCACGCTTCACGCCCACGCTGATCGAAGCGCAAACACCGCCCGCGCGCCCACCCAGGCGCAGCAAGCTCAAGTGGCTGCAGGACGTGCACGACTACCCCGGCCCGACCTCTGTGCACGCGTACAACTACCGCAACGGCTGGGCCGCGATTACCGAGCAGGACGAAGACCGCTGGCTGTGCTTCCTGATTGATTACAACCCCTGGCCACCCACCGAGCAGGACATGCTCGAAGCCCGCGATGACGGCGTGGACGGCGCCGATCTTCAACTTATCGATGCCAACGTTCAACACAGCCTGTGGAAGCGTCAGGTGACGCGCGGCGCGTACGATTCGGATGACCGCTATCAGTACGAGATCCGCCAGGGTGATGCTGTGGAGGGTTTCGGGCCTGCCCAGATCCAATGGCCGGCGTTTGAAGAGCCCTGCGTGGTGGTCGATGGGCAGATATACGAGCGTCAACGCCTCTACGACCCCGAGCCGTTGACGCGGATCTGGCGCATCACCGCGCAGACCAGCGAGGTCATTTTCGAACACCCGGATGAACTGACCCTCTTGCCTATCGGGCCCAACCGTTTGCTGTTTATGCAGCACAACGGCCCGCAGTGCTGGATCTGCAACCAAGCCCCCGCGCAACACGCCGTCATCGCCGCCAAACCGATGCCGGCTGAGGGTTATCAGTTGCGCGCAGCCACAGCGTACCTGGAAGGCGACGAGGTACTGTTGTTCAGCGAAGGCACACGGCCCAACCGCGAACACACGGGCTATCAGGAAACCGTGCTGCTGGCGTGGCGCTTCAATTTCATCACCGGCGCCAGCACCCGTGCAGTCATGGACGGCTTCGGCAGCGAACTGCGCCAGGACACGCGCCTGCTGACCACGCAACCCAAGCAGGTCATCACCCTGCGCACCTTTCATGGGCAACTGCACGTCGCCCGCGGCCATGGCGATTGGTGGGTGTGGAATTACCACACGCAAACCTTCGGCACGCACACGCTGGCGTGGTTCTGGAACCAGCGCAGCAATGACGTGCTGAAACTGTCCTCCAAAGACATCCCGCGAGTGAAACCGCAGATTCGTTACGTAGCGGCGCAGGATCGGTATCTGGCGTTCGAAACGGAATATGTGGCGCGGCTGCCGGAGTTTGCGCAGATGGTGGAGGCTTTGGAGAGTGAGGGGTTAGTGTTTGAGTGAAGGACGCCGGTACCCGCACCGGACACAACCCACCTCTACGATGAAGCCATCGGAAACGCAAAAGCCCCTGAAAGGGTTAAACCTTTCAGGGGCTTTTGGTTATTCAATAATGGCGGAGAGATAGGGATCGAACGCCACGCCGACGATGTTGAACCGTGCGGCCAGTTCGCCGAGGCGTGTGGCGACGACTTCTGGTGCTGCGCGGATCATGTCCACCACGACACGGGTTTTGTATTCGTGGATTTCGTCCAGCAACGCGATAGGCGGACGCGCCGTCGTCGGCGCTGATTGGGCGGAAGAAACTGCCAAAGGCGAAGTGGGCCAGGCTCAAGACCTTTTCGCCGCGACCGGATTTCTCCAGGCGCTCGGCCAGCAATGCGGATTGGTCGACCATCGAAACCGCGTCGCGAAACAGGATCATCGCTTGGTGTTTTTTTTGGTCGAGGCTGCGTAGATCTCGGCGCGGGCTGCGGCGTCCGAGGTCATGCCGTAGAGGCCGATGCCGGTGGCCAGCGGCGACTTGCCGGAGCCTTTGGCGGTCGATGTAGGCGGTGCGGAAGCGGCGGAAACCGTCTGAGCCTTTCCAGCCAAATAGACTATCGACAACGAAGGATTGCCAGGACAGCAGCAGAGTTGGCCGTCGATTGTGCAGCCGAGAATTACGCCGGATTTTTCGAAGCGTTGTTTGTGGGCGTCGTTATGGGGTTGGATGTGGTCGACGACCGATGCTTGGGTGATACGGCCGTGGCGCTCGCATTCGGCGCACAGCGGGTGATGTCTTAACCAGCCGAGGCGAGCCTGCTGCCAACGGTAGCCGTAGCCGCGCTGGGGGGGTGTGTTAATTCATCCTCGTCGCGTCGGGGGGATTTTGGCACCGGCGAAGCGTTCAGCCAGATTGCGCGCCTTGTCGACGCCGGTAGCCCAACCATGCCCCCACGAACGCTGCCGCCTCTTGTGGGAGCTCTAGCAGGCTTAGCCCAGAGAGGATTGCCAGAGTGGTGCAGCCACAGTTGAGCCCGCCATGCGAGGGCAACGGCCCAAGCGGTAGGGTCTTTACTGGATGGCATATCGACAGTCCTGCGATACATCGAGACTCGTAAAAAAAACCAGTTACAACTCATCGGCTGCACGCTGACGTATACGGGCTTAGCATTGCCGAAAACTAAGCCAATGGCGTACATTAGCTATGATTTTCATTGAGACCCCAACCTTCACGCGCCGTGTGAAAGAATTGATTGATGACGATGCCTACACTGTTTTTCAGCGTGCATTGATGCTTAACCCGTCCGCAGGTGACGTGATCGAAGGCACCGGTGGAATTCGTAAAGCTCGAATTGCTGCGAAGGGCCATGGCAAACAAGGTGGAGCCCGAGTGATCTACTACCACTTCGTCTCGATGTCGCAGATTATTCTGTTGATGATCTACCCGAAGAATGAACAGCACGACCTGACCAGCGACGAACGCAAAGCGTTGAAGGCTGCAATCGAACACTGGAGATAATCATGAGCAAATTTTTTGACGAGCTGATGGGAAGCGTGCAGGAAATGAACGAAATCCTACGAGGTGAGCGTCAGCCTTCGCGCGAATTCCACGTTGATGCGCTACAGGTCAAAGAGATTCGCAAAGCAACGGGCCTGACTCAAGCCAAGTTTGCCGCACTGATTGATGTGCAACTCGGAACCTTACGCAATTGGGAGCAGGGACGGCGCGAGCCTACTGGCCCAGCAAAAGCACTGCTTAAGGCCATTCATAACGATCCAGTACATGTGCTGAACGCATTGGCGGGTTGAGCAATGAGCTTGCAAGGTGTCTAAAGAATCCGGGGCGATTCAGGGGCAGGCAGTAAGCCACCCCAGAGCTCCAATATTTGCCGATTTAAAAAGGGTGCAAATTCGGTTTTTTATACGAGTACTAAGCGCATCCGCCTTCGCTGATTCAGCAGCTTTTTTCCTACTTCTTCAACCATGCTTTAAACGTGTAGAACACCTTCCCGCTGGGTGAAAGGAAGCTTGCAGCGTATTCGTTTTCCTGGAACACCCGCACCTTCATTCCGGAGCTGATGCGGCACTTGCCGTCACTGACCATCTTATTCGCGCCGTCCTCATCCCCGTCTTGAGCAAAGGCCCCGAATTCGTCTAGCGACTTTTGGCTAGCGCAGTAGATGTATTCCTTTTTCAACGTGGCATTGTATTCCACGTCACCCCACTGAGCTAACGCCAACCCTGAAAAACCCAGCAATCCGACCACGACGATATTCCGAATCATTCCCTGCTCCATATTTTCAAGATACGGCGTCACGCCTTCCGGGAGGTATAGCAGCCTGCCAAGAATTAGGGGCGTGGAATGGTTGTAGAACGGGAATGCTCGCCTACGCTTCACGCTGGACATGGTGTCCGCCTGAATAAAGGGAGCAGGAAATGGGTGAGGTTACATATCCGTGCTACTGGCAGAAAAAAGACAATTCTAGGCAGTGGTACTGGATCGATTACGCCAAGAATGGAGAGGAAATCGCTCGGAGCTGTGAGAGCTACGTGAATCGTTCAGACTGCACGCATTCCATCAATCTGATGCAAAATTCAACTGCATCAAAGATCTTCTACACAGAGTAAACAGAGGTAAAAGATGGGTAAAAATACTGGGTAGAATCGGAAAACAAAAAGCCCCGTAACTCATTGAATTACAGGGCTTTTTAAATAATGGCGGAGAGATAGGGATTCGAACCCTAGGTACCGGTGAAGGTACAACGGATTTCGAATCCGTCCCATTCGGCCACTCTGGCATCTCTCCAACGGCGCGCATCATAACAGCCTGTTTCGTGGAAGCAAAGCTCTTGCGAGATTTTTTCCGTGCTATCAGATGCTTGCGTCGATTAAAGCGGTACGCCCAGACGGTTGGCGACTTCTTCGTAGGCTTCGATGACATCACCGAGGCCCTGGCGGAAGCGGTCCTTGTCCATCTTCTTCTTGGTGTCCTTGTCCCACAGGCGGCAGCCGTCCGGGCTGAACTCGTCACCCAGGACGATGGAGCCGTCATGGAATACGCCGAATTCCAGTTTGAAGTCCACCAACAGCAGGCCGGCGTCGTCGAACAGCTTGCTCAGCACGTCGTTGACCTTGAGGGACAATTCCTTCATGCGCGCCAATTGCTCGGCGGTGCCCCAGCCGAAAGCCACAACGTGGGACTCGTTGATGAACGGGTCGCCCTTGGCATCGTCCTTCAGGAACAGTTCGAAGGTGTAAGGGTTGAGCTTGAGGCCCTCTTCCACACCCAGGCGCTTGACCAAGCTGCCGGCGGCGTAGTTACGCACGACGCACTCGACCGGGATCATGTCCAGTTTCTTCACCAGGCATTCGTTGTCGCCCAGCAGCTTGTCGAATTGGGTCGGAATACCGGCCGCTTCGAGCTTCTGCATGATGAAGGCATTGAACTTGTTGTTCACCATGCCCTTGCGATCAAGTTGCTCGATGCGCTTGCCGTCGAACGCCGAGGTGTCGTTGCGAAACAGCAGGATCAGGCGGTTGGCGTCGTCGGTCTTGTACACCGACTTGGCTTTGCCGCGGTAGAGTTCTTCACGTTTTTCCATGATGGGCTCCGCTTTGAGTGAGGTGGGCTAGGCGATATGTCGCCAGTCGAGCCCTGAATCTTGATCGGCCAGTTGCAGCCAGTCCGGGTCGCACCCGAGGGTGTCGACAAAACATTGCCGGGCAAGCGTCGGCAGGTTGTTCTTGCTGCTCAGGTGGGCCAGGACCAGATGTTGCAGGTCTTGCCAGCCCAACTCATACACCAGGTACGCCGCCTGGTGGTTGTTCAAATGCCCCCGTTCGCCGCCCACCCGCTGCTTGAGAAAATACGGGTAGTGACCACGCGCCAGCAGGTCTCGGCAGTGGTTAGACTCGATCATCAACGCATCGAGGTTGCGGTAACCGTCCAGCACCTTGGCACAGTAGGAACCCAGGTCGGTGAGCACGCCGAAACGCCGCTCCCCATCGCTGAAGACATACTGCGTCGGTTCCTGAGCGTCGTGCGCGACGGCAATCACGTCGATGCTCAAGGCACCGACCTGCAACGTCTCGCCACCGGCCAGGAAACCTGCGGGTTCAATGGGTTTGCGCATCCCGCGCAAGGTACCGCGACTCAAGTACACCGGAAGATTGTAGCGCCGAGACAGCAAACCCACGCCATGCACGTGGTCGGCATGTTCGTGGGTCACCAGAATCGCGCTCAACTGCGTGGGGTGAACCCCCAGGCGCAGCAGGCGTCGCTCGGTTTCCCGCAGCGAGAAACCACAATCGACCAGCACATACGTGTCGTCATGGGCGACCAGCGTGCCGTTCCCTTGGCTACCGCTGCCGAGAACGGCAAAACGCATCGGATCAGCCCAGGTTGTCCTGAATCACTCCCAACACTTTGCGCGCTGTTTCAGCTGGCGCTACGGTATTGATGTTCTTCTCGACCGTGACTTGCACGGTTTCGCCAACCTTGCTCAAACGGACCTGATAACGCTCGGCGCGGGTCTCGACTTCTTCCTTGGTCGGTGTGCTGCCAAACAACTTGCCGAAGAAACCAGGCTCGTCATCCTTGCGCTCGGCCTTTTCGGCGACGTTGATGTAGTAAAGACCCAGGCTGCGGTTGATGTCTTCAACGCGCCATGGGCCTTGCTCCAAGGCACGGCCGACGCTGGCCCAGGCGCGATCCAGGTCTTCACCCAGGTTCAGCACCACGTTGCCGCTGCCGTCCTCGGTGAGGCTGACGCGGCTTGGGGTGTCGTAATCGCGGGCCGCGAGCAGCGAGACCGAACCGCCCTTCTCGGAGATCCGGCTCATGCTGGCCAGCATTTCATCGACCAGTGCAGAGTCGACACCGGTATTGACCGAGCGATTGGTGAACTCGACGTTGGACGTGCTGCCGGCAGGGCGCTCGGCGCTCACCACATAGACTTCACTGGTATTGCGCTGTACGCCGGGTTCGATCCGCACGCGCACACGCGTTTCGCTATCGGCGGCGACGCCACCGGCTTGCAGGCGCTTGGCCATGCTGGCGGACAATTCATTGCCCTGCTGCCACGCAGTGGTGAATTCACCGGTCTGCGGACGTTGTTCGTCAATGCGGAAACCGTTGTCCTGGAAGAACTGCACCGCCACCGGCCAGACTTCGGCAGGTGGACGTTGAGCAACGATCCAGCGCGAGTCGCCGCTTTTCTGCAGGCTGTAGTCGCTGGCATCGGCCACGGCCGCGATCGGCTGTGGACGTGGCACCACGTACTCACCCTTGGTGGTGTCATCGGCGACGTTGCGTGGAATCGGCAGCAATGGGTCAAGGCGCTTGGCGACATTGACGTCCGGCGGCAATTGCATCGGTTTGGTTGCTTGTGCTTCCAGATAATCGCTGCCGCGGTCACGGAAGTAGCCTTCCGGGCCCCAGATCCAACCGCAGCCGCTGGTGCTGGAGATAATCAAGGCAAGTGCGGAAAGTCCGGCCAATCGCTTCATGCGTAGTGCTTCCTCAATTAAACCAGGACGCCGGACTGGCGCAGGGCCTGTCGCAGCGGTTCGTGACAGGCTTCGCTGAGACGGGTGAGCGGCAGACGGATACCGTCCGGCATCATGCCCATCTCGAACAGCGCCCATTTCACGGGAATAGGGTTGGATTCGATAAACAGTGTCTTGTTGAGCGGCATCAGCTTCACGTGGATCGCACGGGCTTTGGCGGCATCGCCGGCGAGAGCGGCGGCGCACATGTCGCTCATGGCACGGGGGGCCACGTTGGCGGTCACGGAGATATTGCCCTTGCCGCCCAGCAGGATCAGCTCGACGGCAGTGGCGTCGTCACCGGAATACACCAGGAAGTCGGCGCTCACGCCGGCCAGGATGTCCTTGGCGCGCTGCAGGTCGCCGGTGGCTTCCTTGATGCCGACAATGTTCGGCACGGTGGACAGGCGGATTACGGTCTCGGCCTTCATATCGCAGGCGGTACGACCCGGCACGTTATAGAGGATCTGCGGAATGTCGACGGCTTCGGCAATGGTGCGGAAGTGCTGGTAAAGGCCTTCCTGGGTCGGCTTGTTGTAGTACGGGGTCACTAGCAGGCAGGCATCTGCACCGGCTTTCTTGGCGTTTTTGGTCAGTTCGATCGCTTCACGCGTCGAATTGGCGCCCGTGCCGGCGATGACCGCGATACGCCCGGCCACGCGCTTGACCACGAACTCGATGACCTGGATATGTTCTTCCACATCGAGTGTGGCCGATTCACCCGTGGTGCCGACCGCAACAATGGCATTGGTGCCTTCTTGCAGGTGGAAGTCCACCAGTTTGCCCAGGCTGTCCCAGTCGAGATGACCTTGTGCATCCATGGGTGTGACCAGTGCCACCATACTGCCCGCAATCATGCAACCGCTCCTGCCGGAAAAAGAGAGCCGTAATGGTACTGGCGCCAAGATGCTTGCACAAGCGAAGTACCGCGTGAGGATGCGTTCTGACGCAACTAAACGGCGATCGATGCCATCATCGGGCCAAAGGGCGATTCGAGGACCGCTGGAATCGGGCCGATGACGCAATGAAATCGCCACCTCCTAGCCCTTGGCGACGCTTTTCGCTACCCTTGATCCTTTGATCGATACGGCCCTCTCGGTATCGACCGCTCATCGCTTTAGGAAGGCTGCATGTCCACCCCCACAGTTCGCGAACAATTCCTTGTTATCAGTGCCCTCGGCGCCAACCCCATGGAGCTGACCAACGTCCTGTGCCGCGCCAGCCATGAGAACCGCTGCGCCGTCGTAACCTCTCGCCTGACCCGCCATGGCGAGTGCAGCGCCCTGGTGCTGCAGATTTCCGGGACCTGGGACGCCCTGGCGCGCCTTGAGACCGGCTTGCCGGGCCTGGCCAAGAAGCATGACTTCACCGTTAACGTGGTACGCAGCGCGGCCCTGGAGAACCGTCCCCAGGCCCTGCCTTACGTAGCTTATGTCAGCTCGGCCTACCGTTCGGACATCGTCAATGAGCTGTGCCAGTTCTTCATCGACCATAACGTCGAGCTGGAGAACCTGACGTGCGACACCTACCAGGCGCCCCAGACCGGCGGCACCATGCTCAACGCCACATTCACCGTGACGTTGCCGGCCGGCGTGCAGATCAGTTGGCTGCGCGACCAGTTCCTGGATTTCGCCGATGCGCTGAACCTCGACGCCCTGATCGAACCGTGGCGACCACAGAACCCAATGTAAGGATGTACCCATGGCGGTAGTCATCGACCAACCCGTACCCGACTTCGAAGCCCAGGCCACCAGCGGCCGGACGTTCAGCCTGGCCGCCCTCAAGGGCAAGCAGGTGGTGCTCTACTTTTACCCCAAGGACAGCACGCCGGGCTGCACCACCCAGGGCCAGGGCTTCCGCGACCAGCACGCGGCGTTCCAGGCTGCCGACACCGAAGTGTTCGGCGTGTCGCGCGACAGCGTGAAGTCCCACGAAAACTTCAAAGCCAAGCAAGCATTCCCCTTTGAGCTGCTCAGCGACAAGGACGAAGCGGTCTGCCAGCTGTTTGACGTGATCAAGTTGAAGAAGCTGTATGGCAAGGAATACCTGGGCGTGGATCGCAGCACGTTCCTGATCGATAAAGACGGTGTGCTGCGCCAGGAATGGCGCGGCGTGAAAGTGCCAGGGCATGTGGATGCGGTGCTGGCCGCCGCCCAGGCCTTGAACAAGGCCTGAACCGGCATCGGCAGGCGAGGGCCTGCTCTCGCCTGCAGCGGCAGCGGGCCAGACAGATCAGGCCTTGCGCAACCAATACCGGTACACACCGCAGGCATCTTCTTCGCGCAACAAGGTGTGCCCGGCCAGTTTGGCGAAGGTACGGAAGTCGCGCTGCGAGCCTGCATCGGTGGCGATCACCTTGAGCACCGCACCGCTGGCCAATCGATTGAGCTCCAGCTTGGCCTTGAGCAAGGGCAACGGGCAATTGAGGCCGCTGGCATCAAGCTCGGCGTCGAAGGCGATGGGGTCGGTCATGTCTTACTCCGGGACAAGCATTCGGGGCGCTTAGAATATCTGGTCCGAAGCTCAGTGTCCGGCTACAGTAAGCTCTTTGTCGAAAGGCCTCGTGCATGAATTTTTTGCGCCCTTCCCTGCTGACGCTGGCCTGCCTGCTGGCCTCTCCCGGCTTCGCCGATGACTTGCCGTCGCTGGGCGACGCCAGTTCTGCCATTGTCTCGCCGCAACAGGAATACCAACTGGGTCGTGCCTGGCTGGCGTACCTGCGGGGCCAGGTCTCGCAGCTCAACGACCCCCAACTCAAGGATTATGTTGAAACCAGCGTCTACAAGCTGGTGGAGACCAGCCAGGTCAACGACCGGCGCCTGGAATTCATCCTGATCAACAGCCCGCAATTGAACGCCTTTGCCGCACCGGGCGGGATTGTCGGGGTCAACGGCGGACTGTTCCTCAATGCCCAGACCGAAGGCGAATACGCCTCGGTGCTGGCTCACGAGCTGGCTCACTTGTCCCAGCGCCACTTCGCACGAGGCGTTGAAGCACAACAGCGCATGCAGGTACCGATGATGGCCGCACTGCTCGGCGGCATCATCGCTGCCGCAGCAGGCGCGGGCGACGCTGGTATTGCAGCGATTGCCGGCACCCAGGCCGCAGCGATCCAGGAGCAGCGTCGTTTTTCCCGACAGAATGAACAAGAGGCCGACCGCATCGGCATCGTCAATCTGGAAAAAGCCGGTTACGACCCACGCTCAATGCCAACCATGTTCGAGCGCTTGATGCGCCAATACCGCTTCGACGCCAAGCCACCGGAATTCCTGTTGACTCACCCGGTAACCGAGTCCCGGATCGCCGACACCCGCAACCGCGCCGAACAAGCCAAGCCCGGCGGCAAGGAAGACAGCCTGCGCTACCAGTTGATTCGCGCGAGGGTGCAGTTGAAATACGAAGACACCCCAGGCCTGGCTGCGAAACGCTTCCAGGCACAGCTCGACGAAAATCCAAAAAACGATGTGGCGCGCTACGGCCTCGCCATTGCTCAGATCAAAGGCACGAAACTCAAGGAAGCACGGGAAAACCTGGCGCCGCTGCTGGCTAAGGCTCCCAACGATATCACCTACAACCTGGCGCAGATCGAGCTAGACATCATCAACAACCGCCTGCCCGATGCCCAGCAACGCACCGACAAGATGCTCACCCAATACCCCAGTAACTACCCGCTGAATCAGGTCCGGGTCGACCTGCTGCTCAAGCAGAATCGCACCGCCGATGCGGAAAAGGCCCTGGATGCGCTGCTCAAATCCCGCCCGGATGATCCGGACGTGTGGTATCAGGTCGCCGAGACGCGCGGTTTGTCCGGCAACATCATCGGCCTGCACCAGGCCCGCGCCGAATACTTCGCGCTGGTAGGCGACTTCCAGCAGGCTATCCAGCAATTGGACTTTGCCAAGCGCCGTGCCGGCAACAACTTCCCGCTGTCGTCGCGGATCGATGCGCGCCAGCGTGAGTTGATCGAACAGGAACGACTGGTCAAAGGGATGATGAGCTGAATCCATCGCCCACAAAAAAGCCCCGCTCTCTCTAAAGGAAAGCGGGGCTTTTTATTGAGCTGGCGCGTTACTCGGCCAGTTTGAACGTAATGAAGCTGGCACGGCCTTGACGCAGTACACGCATCGACACAGAACGATTCTTCGGCAGCGCTTTGGCAATGTCAGTGAACTGCTTGGTCGTGTCGATCGCCTGGTTGTTCAGGTGCGTAATCACATCACCCGGTTGCAGACCGATCAACGCGGCAGGCCCATCCTGCACTTCCTTGATTACCACACCGCTCTTGAGGTCGAAGCTCTTCTTCTGCTCGTCAGTCAGCTCGGCCACCGCAATGCCCAGGCGATTGCTGCTGCGCTCGGCGCCCGGCTTGGTGTTACCCAGCGCATCCAGGGTGGCGCCTTCTTCAGGAATGGCGCCGACGGTCAGCTCCACATTCTGACGCTTTCCATCACGGATCACTTCGAGCTTGGCTTTACTGCCCGCCTTCAATGCACCGACCAGATGCGGCAGGTCGGCCGACATGATGATCGGCTGGCCATTCATGCTCAGGATCACGTCACCGACCTGCAGGCCACCCTTGGCGGCCGGACCATTGTCCTGAATCTGCGCAACCAGTGCGCCCGCCGGCTTGTCGAGTCCGAAGGATTCAGCCAGGTCCTTGTTCACTTCCTGGATTACCACGCCCAACCAGCCACGACTGACCTTGCCACCGCTTTTGAGCTGATTGGAAACATCCATGGCCACGTCGATCGGAATGGCAAACGACACGCCCATGAAGCCACCGGAACGGGTATAGATCTGCGAGTTGATCCCTACGACTTCACCCGCCAGATTGAACAGCGGCCCACCGGAATTACCCGGGTTGATCGGCACGTCAGTCTGGATGAACGGCACGTAGTTTTCATTGGGCAGGCTACGACCAATGGCGCTGACGATACCTTGCGTTACCGTATGGTCAAAGCCAAAAGGCGAACCGATGGCGACCACCCACTGACCGGCCTTCAGGTCTTGGGACTTGCCCAGTTTCAGCACCGGCAGATCCTTGCCATCGATCTTTAACAACGCCACATCGGAGCGCGGATCGGTGCCTATCAACTTGGCTTTGAGTTCGCTGCGATCAGCCAGGCGCACGAGGATCTCGTCCGCATCGGCAATCACGTGATTATTGGTGAGAATGTAACCATCCGGGGAAATGATGAAGCCCGAACCCAGCGATTGCGCTTCACGCTGACCGCCACCACCGCCACCCCGAGGCGCCCGGGGTTGTGGCATGCCACGCTCGAAAAACTCACGCAACATGGGTGGCAGGCCTTCGAGATCCGGCATCTGCTGGTTCGACACTTTGCGATCCGGCAGCTTCTGCGTGGTACTGATGTTCACTACGGCTGGCGAGGCCTGCTCAACCAGTTGGGTGAAGTCAGGCAGATCGGCCGCTTGCACAGGCACGGCCTGACCCAGAACCAACACCGTGGCGATTATGGATAGATAGGATTTCAAACGTGGTATCGACATACAGCTCCCGTTACGACGAGCAGGGTTGAGCGACAGGGTTCAATAAACGCCGGAAAACCGCGACCGACGTCTTTGTTCCGCGAACAAAACAAGGCCAGAGCCGACAAGCCCTGACCTATAAAAAACATGGAAGGTTTTTGCAAGTGAAAATCCTGATCCAGACATTTCATGCTCTCGGCAGCCAGGCGGGCATGGACGTAAGTTGAAAGGTCAAGATGAACATAGGATTAACAACTCACGGTGCAAGTTTGGCGGATGCCTTTTTTTCACCGCGCACCGATAACGCGATGCGTTCGGCAGTACCTATGGGGATTTCTCCTACCACCGTCACCATCATTTCGCCATCAACGGTATTCAGACGCCGGGACACTGCGACGGTCGGGCCCAGCTGCGTTCGAGCTTCCGTGACACTGCCATCGCTGATCGGCTCCAGAAACACCGAGAACCGTGCCAGGCCGTCGTCATACATCATGCTGTCGACGATGGCTTTGGTGTGGACATCCTTTCGCGCACTAGTGCGGGTGAGCTGAAACCCCGGCGGCAACCAATCCAAACGCCATATGTGGGTGGGCTGCACCTCAGGCGCACTGCTATTAGCCAGGGCAATGGGCGTGCAGTCCTTACTCGGCTGCAAGTTGCGATCATCCGGCTGGACCGAGGTGTTCAAGCGCGTGAACTGGAATCGCTCCAGCAGTTGCCCTTGGTCGTTAAGCAGCAGGGATTTGAGCGCGAGTGCGGTTTCGCGATCCAGATGCAACTCGAACCCATACCGGTATTGGTCACGCGGTGTAACGGCCACAATCACAGCATTACGACCAGCCACACGGGATTTTCCGATGACGGCCAGTTCATAAAATTGATTGAGTTTTTGCGGATCAAGCGCGCGCGAAGGTGCATCGCGGGAATTCCCAAGCCCGGGCACTAAAGTGCCGCTTACGCATTGGGTACGGCCATCCTCTCGCACGACTTCCTGGGCAGAGCCATCGAGCTGCAAAAGGCGCTCTCTGACTTGACCGTTCTGGACAAGATGCCAGATGTCATGGGTGGAAAAACTGCCATTACGTTCATAGACGAACGTACCTTCAAAACTTTGGGTCTGCTCTGCACGCCCAAGTCGATTAAGCCAGTCCTGCGCTTCATCGGCATGGGCGGGGAGTACAAACCAACCACTGATCAACAGCGTAAGGAGCGGTATGGCGCGCATAAAGCTCCTTAACGGTTCAACGGTTTTCCAGGCTTGCAGCGCGAGCGTATGGCAGAGCACTTTCAGTGCCTTTCAAGGCCGATTCCTGAGCGTGTTGGCGCAGGTAACCTGGAAGACGCTGATCCTGCCAGCCGGATTGCCCCTGAAGCACGCCGTTAGCCATCGGGCCGGTCGTGTCGGAGCTTTCCTTGTAGCCGGCAAGTACGGCCGGACCTTTGACCTGCGGGCCAGCCATAACCGGCTGCTGGGTCTGCTGGGCCAATTCGGCACCGGCAATTTCGTCCTGGTTGTACAGGCGAACACCCGCCAGCACGGCAACAGTTACCGAGGCTGCCACTGCAAGGCGACCCAGGCTACGCCAAGGACCACGAGCAGCTTTAGCCGGAACGGCTTCATCAGCCAGCGCGGCAGAAACAGCCGCAGCAATATCCAGACGAGGGATTAGAAGATCCTTGTGCATCACCGCCCGAGCGACTTGGTAACGAGACCAGGTATCACGGGTTTCGGCATCATCAAATGCGTTGAGCACTCGACGAAGTTCCAGTTCATCCGCTTCGTTATCCATCACTGCGGACAGCGATTCCTGCAGGGCATCACGACTCATGGCGGTTCCTCTCTTGGCTGTCGCCGCTGTCTTTAGTTTTCCTGCAACAACGGTTGCAAGGCTTTGTCGATGGCTTCCCGGGCCCGGAAAATCCGTGACCTTACAGTCCCCACCGGACATTGCATGACGCTCGCAATGTCTTCGTAACTCAGACCATCGAATTCACGTAAAGTTAATGCGGTACGCAAATCTTCCGGCAGTTGCTGAATTGTGCGATGAACGGTTCCTTCGATCTCGTCGCGCAGCAATGCACGCTCCGGCGACTCGAGATCTTTGAGGCCGTGATCACCATCATAAAACTCAGCATCTTCTGAACTTACATCGCTATCCGGTGGGCGGCGGCCGCGAGACACCAGATAGTTTTTCGCCGTGTTAATGGCGATTCGGTACAGCCACGTATAAAACGCACTGTCACCGCGAAAATTGCCGAGTGCACGGTAAGCCTTGATAAAAGCTTCCTGTGCAACGTCCTGCGCTTCATGGGTGTCGTGCACAAACCGCACGATCAACCCGAGAATTTTGTGCTGGTATTTCAGCACTAGCAGATCAAATGCTCGCTTGTCGCCGCGTTGTACGCGCTCAACCAGCTGCTGATCCTCTTCCTGGGTTAGCATGAACACTCCTCGTAGTACTTGAAGGAGGCTTGCATAACTAAACGATCAGGCTTGCAAACATAGACTCGGTCTTTTCGCAAAAGTTCTCCCCCTCCAAGCAAGTTTCCGGCATGCACTGATTTGGCACACACGAAAAACGCAGCGCGGGTAACGCCGGCTGCGCGAATAATCTTGTCGTCGGTTTTCTGACGCGTCCAATGCTCCCGACGGGCCAATAAACTCAACGTTTTCCCAGCTTTCGGGCAACCTGCTATTGAGTCGGGAGCCATGCAAAAAGTTCCCGATTCGATAACCGGCTGATTATACCCAAGCCACGCACCGTAATCTCATATTGCCACGCATGCCTGGCTATTGTGCCGGTACCCCCCTCTATATACTAGTGGGCCGTGTGACCCTTTGATTCGCCGATCCCGGCGTTCTGTCAGCGCCACCCTTGCGGATCGCTTTTTGCGGAATCCTATAAATGAGCCAACAGTTTCAACACGATGTTCTGGTGATTGGCAGCGGCGCAGCCGGATTGAGCCTTGCCCTGACCCTGCCGAGCCACCTACGCATCGCGGTGCTGAGCAAAGGCGACCTGGCCAACGGCTCGACATTCTGGGCCCAAGGCGGCGTGGCGGCGGTTCTGGATGACGCCGACACTGTGCAGTCCCACGTCGAAGACACCCTCAACGCCGGCGGCGGCCTGTGCGACGAGGACGCGGTGCGCTTCACCGTCGAGCACAGCCGCGAAGCGATCCAATGGCTGATCGACCAGGGCGTTCCCTTCACCCGTGACGAGCACGCACGCGCCGACGACGGCGGCTTCGAGTTCCACCTGACACGTGAAGGCGGCCATAGCCACCGGCGCATCATCCACGCCGCCGATGCAACCGGCGCAGCCATTTTCAAGACCCTGCTCGACCAGGCTCGACAGCGCCCGAACATCGAACTGCTGGAGCAGCGCGTCGCGGTCGACCTGATCACCGAAAAGCGCCTGGGCCTGGACGGCGAACGCTGCCTTGGCGCCTACGTGCTCAACCGCGGCAGCGGCGAGGTCGACACCTATGGCGCGCGCTTCACCATCCTCGCCTCGGGTGGCGCAGCCAAGGTCTACCTCTATACCAGCAACCCCGACGGCGCCTGCGGCGACGGCATCGCCATGGCCTGGCGCTCGGGCTGCCGGGTGGCCAACCTGGAATTCAACCAGTTCCACCCCACCTGCCTGTATCACCCGCAGGCCAAAAGCTTTCTGATCACCGAAGCCCTGCGTGGCGAAGGCGCACACTTGAAACTGCCGAACGGCGAACGCTTCATGCAGCGTTTCGACCCGCGCGCCGAACTGGCACCGCGCGATATCGTCGCACGCGCCATCGACCATGAAATGAAGCGCCTGGGCATCGACTGTGTGTATCTGGACATCAGCCACAAGCCTGAAGCATTCATCAAGACCCACTTCCCCACCGTCTACGAACGCTGCCTGACCTTCAATATCGACATCACCCAAGGCCCGATCCCGGTAGTGCCTGCCGCGCACTACACCTGCGGCGGCGTAATGGTCGACCAGCATGGCCGCACCGACGTGCCGGGCCTGTATGCGATTGGCGAGACCAGCTTCACCGGCCTGCATGGCGCCAATCGCATGGCCAGCAACTCGCTGCTTGAATGCTTCGTCTACGCGCGTTCGGCGGCGGCGGACATACTCGAGCAATTGCCGCGAATCCCGGTGCCGGCCGCCCTGCCCCGCTGGGACGCCAGCCAGGTCACCGACTCGGATGAAGACGTGATCATTGCCCACAACTGGGACGAGTTGCGGCGTTTCATGTGGGACTATGTGGGGATCGTGCGCACCAATAAGCGCCTGCAGCGCGCGCAGCACCGAGTGCGCTTGCTGCTCGATGAAATCGACGAGTTCTACAGCAACTATAAGGTCAGCCGCGACCTGATCGAGCTGCGCAACCTGGCCCAGGTCGCCGAGCTGATGATCCGCTGCGCCATGGAGCGCAAGGAAAGCCGAGGCCTGCATTACACCCTCGACTACCCGCAGATGCTGCCGGAGGCCCGCGACACTATCCTGGTGCCAACCACCTACGGCGGCTGAACTTCAGGCGTACCCGCAGGCGCCGATGCGTATCGGTGGCCTGCGAATCCCTCGGCACGCAGATCGAACGCGACCACCATTGCCCGCGCACGCGATAGCGCAGCACCACGATCGGTGGCAGTGCCAGGCTGTCGGGGCGCAACTGCACGGCGTGCCAGCCACGCTGTTCACTGAACAACTGCCAACCCTCTTCATCTCGGCGCAGGCCGCAGACCGATGAAGGATGGGTTAACAGAATATGTCTGGGCAGCACCCAACCCGCATGCGCAAGGCACAGCAGCATGCAAAGGCTTGAAAATGGCACATCCACTGCCGACAAGGCACCCAGCGCGAACACCTGGGCAAGCAAATACGCCACCAGCAGCCTGCGCGAAGGCTGCCAGCGGCATTCGAAACGGTTACTTGGGCTGGACACGGTCCAGGATCATCCGAACCATGCGCTGCAGTTCCGGATCGTCCGACTCGGCGCGCTCCATGAACCAGCCGAACATATCCTGGTCCTCGCATTCCAGCAGTCGCACATACACCTTGCGATCCACCTCATTGAGCGTGGAATAAACCTCTTTGACGAATGGCACCAGCAACACGTCCAGCTCAAGCATGCCGCGACGGCTGTGCCAATAGAGGCGATTGAGTTCTACATCTTCGACCATGGAGCGCTCCTCAAATAGAGCGCAAGTATACAGGCCCGACGGCAGCGCAACAGTCGGCTTTGGTCGTGCTCCCACGGAAACTATCCATTTGCCGGGCGCCCCTCTATGATGCACCCAAGACTTTTTGACCTGCGATGACCCATGGCCGACTCTGCTTTTTTCTGCCCCCTGTCCCACGAAGGCGTTCTTGCCGTGCGCGGTGCCGACGCTGCCAAATTCCTGCAGGGCCAATTGACCTGCAACCTCAACTATCTGAGCGACACCCAGGCCAGCCTGGGCGCGCGCTGCACACAAAAAGGGCGCATGCAGTCCAGCTTTCGCATCCTGCTGCAAGGCGACGGTGTGCTGTTGGCGATGGCCACCGAGCTGCTGGAACCGCAACTGGCCGATCTGAAGAAATACGCGGTGTTCTCCAAATCCAAGCTCACCGACGAAAGCGCCGCGTGGGCACGCCTGGGCCTGTACAACGCGGATTCAACCCTGGCCAGCCTCGGGCTTGAACTGCCGGCCGACACCGACAGCGTTGCCCGCAACGAACACTTGATCGCGATTCGCGTGTCACCTGATCGCAGCGAACTCTGGGTGCCGGCGGAACAGGCCGACGCGGTACATGGCCAGTTGAGTGCGCAATTGAAAGAAGCCGATCTGAACGAGTGGCTACTGGGCCAGATCCGTGCCGGTATCGGCCAGGTCATGCCCCAGACCCGCGAGTTGTTCATCCCGCAGATGCTTAACCTGCAAGCCGTCGGTGGCGTGAGTTTCAAGAAAGGCTGCTACACCGGCCAGGAAATCGTCGCGCGCATGCAGTACCTGGGCAAACTCAAGCGCCGCCTGTACCGCTTGAGCCTTGAATCGACGCAAATGCCCGAGCCAGGCACCCCGCTGTTTTCGCCCAGCCATAACAGTTCGATCGGTGAGGTGGTAATCGCGGCCAATGCGGGTCCGGTGATTGAACTTCTGGCCGTATTGCAAGCCGAAGCTGCCGATAGTGGCGATGTGCATTTAGGCACGCTCGAAGGCCCCGGCCTGCAACTGCTTGACTTACCCTACACGCTGGACCGCGATCGAGAGATCCAGCGTTAGTCGCCGTACTTTTTTGCAACACCCTAGAGAACATGAATGAACAAGCTGGCGGAAAAAGTCCAACAGGCTTTGGTCACGGCCATCGAAAACGATGACCTGGTTCTGCCGACATTACCGGAAGTGGCCCTGAATATTCGCAAGGCCGCCGAGGACCCGGAAATCAGCATCAGCCACTTGAGCAAAGTGATCGGTCGCGATACCGCCCTGTCCGCACGCTTGATCAAAGTGGTCAACAGTCCGCTGCTGCGCGCCACCCAGGAAGTCACCGACCTGCACACCGCCATCACACGGCTGGGCACCAACTACAGCAGCAACCTGGCGATCGGCCTGGTGATGGAGCAGATTTTTCATGCCCGCTCTGAAACGGTCGATCAGAAAATGCGTGAAGTGTGGCGCCGCAGCCTGGAAGTAGCCGGCGTGAGTTACGCCTTGTGTCGCAGCCACAGCCAGCTCAAGCCGGACCAGGCAGCGCTTGGCGGTCTGGTGCACCAGATCGGCGTGCTGCCGATCCTGACCTACGCCGAAGATCACTACGAGTTGCTGTCCGACCCGGTCAGCCTCAACCACCTGATCGACACTATCCATCCAGCCTTGGGTGATAAATTGCTCGGCCGCTGGGACTTTCCGGAGATGCTGGCGAAACTGCCCGGCCAATACCTGAACCTTGAACGCGACTCCAGCCGCCTTGACTACATCGACCTGGTGCAGTTGGCGGTGCTGTATTGCTATCGCGGCACCGATCACCCACTGGCAGGCGTGGTGGTTTCCGAAGTGCCGGCGATGAAAAAGCTCAAGGTCGACCCCTACAGCGACCGCCTGCGCGCGGAGCTCGATGAAGCACGCTCGATGTTCTACTGATCAACCGGCGATAAAACTCACCCTTACTTTCAGCCCCGCGCGCTCGCCATCGTGCAGGCTGATCTGGGCCAGATGCGCCCGGCAGATTTCCCCGACAATCGCCAAGCCCAGGCCCGAACCCATGCCCTGCTGACTGCGCCGGTAAAAGCGTTCGAACACCCGCTCCCGCTCATCCTGCGGGATCCCCGGGCCGTCGTCCTCCACCTCCAGTACCGCCGGTGCCGTCACCCGCAGGATTACATTGCCACCGGGCTGCGTGTGCGCCAGGGCGTTGTCCACCAGGTTGCTCAGCAGTTCGTTCAACAGCGTTGGCTCGCCGCGCAACCACACCGGCTCATCGGCTTCCAATGCCAGCGCCACGCCACGCGCATGGGCCAGGGGCGCCATCGCCATCCCCAACTCACGGGCCAACTGGCTCAGATCCAACAACTGCGCGCCGCCTTCTGCAATTGCCCGTGCGCCGTTCTCGATACGCGCAAGAGACAGCAATTGATTAGCCAGATGGGTCAGGCGATCAGTGCCCTGCGCAGCGGTTTCCAATGTGCTGCGCCAGGTGGCCGGGTCTTCGGCGCGCAGGCCCAACTCCAGGCGCGCCTTGAGCGCGGCCAAAGGGGTGCGCAGTTCGTGTGACGCATCGGCGATAAACTGTGCCTGGCGTTCGAACTGCCCGCGCAGGCGCTCGGTAAAGTGGTTGAGCGAACTGACCAGCGGGCCGAATTCGTGCTGCACTTCCACCAATGGCAGCGGCCGCAGATCGTCGGGCTGGCGTTCTTCCACGGCCTTGCGCAGACGCTCCAGCGGGCGCAGCGCGGCGCTCACGGCAAACCACACCAGGAGCAACGCGCCGACCGCCAGCATGCCCAGGCGCAGCAGCGTATCGGCCATCAAACTGCGAGCCATGCTGACGCGGGCTTCGTCGGTTTCGGCCACACGGATTTCCGCCATGCCGTTCATGTTCGGCTCGGACACCGCCTTGAGCAGGCTCACCACCCGTACTTCCTGGCCCTGATACTTGGCGTTGTAGAACCGCGCCAGCGCCGGGTAATCATCGGTGCGCGGCGTGCCGGGAGGCGGACCGGGCAGGTTCTCGTAGCCGGAGATCAGCTTGCGATCAATGTCGTTGACCTGGTAATAAATGCGCCCGGCACTATCGTAGGCGAACGTGTCCAGGGCCACATAGGGCACATTGGCGCTGAGGGTGCCGTCCACCTGGGTCAGGCCTGCGGCGATGGTGCGCGCCGACGCGAGCAACGTGCGGTCGTAAGCGGTATCGGCGGCTTCGCGGCCGTTCCAGTAGGCACTCATGCCGCTGGCCAGCATCAACAATACGAGCAACAGGGCCAGGTTCCACACCAGGCGCCAGCGCAGGCTGCTGGGCTTATGCATCGCGAGCTTCCAAGAGGTAGCCGAGGCCGCGGAAAGTCACAATGGCGATGGGTTGGCCATCGAGCTTCTTGCGCAGGCGATGCACATAGATTTCGATTGCATCGGGGCTGGCCTCCTCGTCCAGGCCAAAGACCTGCGAAGCCAGTTGCTCCTTGCTCATCACCCGGCCCGGGCGCGCGATCAGCGCTTCGAGCACCGCCTGCTCGCGGGAGGTCAACGTCAGCAGTTCGCCACCCAGCGTGAAGCGCCGGGTATCCAGGTCATACACCAGTACGCCGCAGGCCTGCTGACGCTCGCCGCCCAGCACGCTGCGGCGCAACAGGGCCTTGACCCGCGCCTCCAGCTCCGTCAGCTCAAAGGGTTTGGCCAAGTAGTCGTCGGCGCCCAGGTTGAGGCCATGCACGCGGTCCTTCACGTCGCTGCGCGCGGTCAGCATCAACACCGGCAGGTTTTTCCCACGGGCCCGCAAGCGTGCGAGCACCTCGAAACCATCCATGCGCGGCAGCCCCACATCCAGGATCGCGACCGCGTAATCCTCGCTGCTCAAGGCCAGGTCGGCGGCCACGCCGTCATGCAGCACGTCGACCGTCAGACCCGTGCTCTTGAGCGCCTGGGCCACACTGTCGGCAAGTTGCAAATGGTCTTCAACCAGAAGGACACGCATGGTTTTCTGCCTCGTTCAGGGGTGGTCGACGCCACGCTTTGGCGGGGAGTTTACAGGCGCCCGAGGCCCTGTGAAGCCCGGAAACATTGAAAGACTGCTGAAAGGTTAGTGAAAGCTTCGCCCATTAGCATCCAGCTCACGGTGAGCCTTGCCCACCCAGTTGCCCAAGCCGCAGCGCCCGCAAAACGCCTCGATGCGTTTTCGTCACAATAAGAACAATAACGGAGTGCACAACCATGCTGTCGACACAGCGCCAGAACCGCCCGCCTGTTCGTTTTCCTCGCTTGAACCACGCCGCTCTCGCCGGCGTTATTTCGTCGTTCAGCCAAACCGTCGTCCTCGAAGACCGCGGCACGGCCGCTGATGCCGATGAAGTGCGCCTGCTGGTCCGCAAAGGCGCCGCACGCTGATAAGCAGTGCCTGGTAGTAGAACCTCATAACAAAAAAGACGGAGATACCCATGACTCTTTCATTGCGTAAATTGGCCCTCGCCGCCGGCTGCATGCTGTTCGCCGGCCAACTGCTGGCCGCCGACGAGCCCAAGCGTCCGGAATGTATCGCCCCCGCCTCCCCCGGCGGCGGTTTCGACCTGACCTGCAAACTGGCGCAAAGCGCACTGGTCAACGAGAAACTGCTGACCAAACCCATGCGCGTGACCTACATGCCCGGCGGCGTTGGCGCTGTGGCCTACAACGCCGTGGTCGCCCAGCGCCCGGCGGATGCCGGCACCCTGGTGGCCTGGTCCAGCGGCTCGCTGCTGAACCTGGCCCAGGGCAAGTTCGGGCGTTTCGACGAAAGCGCCGTGCGTTGGCTGGCCGCGGTTGGCACCAGCTACGGGGCCATCGCAGTGAAAAGCGATTCGCCCTACAAGACCCTCGACGACCTGGTTCAAGCCCTGAAGAAAGATCCAGGCAGCGTGGTAATCGGTTCCGGCGGCACCGTCGGCAGCCAGGACTGGATGCAAACCGCCCTGATCGCCAAGGCCGCCGGGATCAACCCGCGCGAGCTGCGCTATGTGGCCCTTGAAGGCGGCGGTGAAATCGCCACCGCGCTGCTCGGTGGCCACATTCAGGTGGGCAGTACCGACATCTCCGACTCCATGCCCCACATCCTCAGCGGCGACATGCGCCTGCTGGCGGTGTTCTCCGAGCAGCGCCTGGACGAGCCGGAAATGAAGGACATCCCAACCGCCAAGGAGCAAGGCTACGACATCGTGTGGCCAGTGGTGCGCGGCTTCTACCTCGGGCCTAAAGTCAGCGATGCCGATTACGCCTGGTGGAAAGACGCCTTCGACAAACTGCTGGCGTCCGAAGAGTTCGCCAAGCTGCGTGACCAGCGCGAGCTGTTCCCGTTCGCCATGACCGGCCCGGAGCTGGACACCTATGTGAAGAAACAGGTGGCTGACTACAAAGTGCTGGCCAAAGAGTTCGGCCTGATTCAGTAAACGCCCCTCTGTCGCGCGGCCATGCCTGGCAAACCCCAGGCATGGCCCAGGAGTTCACCATGCTCTTACAACGCATATTCGCCGCCGCGCTGCTGCTGGCCTGCGCCGGCCTGGCGCTGATGGCCTGGCCGTATCAGGCGTCGTTTTCCTACGAACCCGTAGGGCCTCGCGCCTACCCGTTGCTGATGCTCGGGCTGATGAGCCTGGCGCTGATCTACATGCTGTTCCGCCCGCAACCAACCAAGCACACCGAAGAAGAACCGGCGCTGGATCGCGAAACCCTGGTCAAGATCGGTTTCTGCGTGGCGCTGCTGATTGTGTTCGCCGCCACCTTCGAACCATTGGGCTTCATCCTCAGCAGCATGCTGATCGGCATCCCCATGGCGCGCCTGTACGGCGGTCGCTGGGTGCCCAGCATCGTGATCGTCACCTTGATGGCCATCGGGCTGTACCTGCTGTTCGATAAAGCCATGGATGTGCCGCTGCCCCTCGGCCTGCTCGACGTTCTGGAGAACTGATATGGATACTTTCGGCTACTTGGGCCAGGGCTTCGGCGTGGCGCTGTCTCCTTACAACCTGGTGACCGCCCTGTGCGGCACCTTGATCGGTACCGTGGTCGGCCTGCTGCCGGGTCTGGGCCCGATCAACGGCGTGGCGCTGTTGATCCCCATCGCCTTCGCCCTGGGCCTGCCGCCGGAATCGGCGCTGATCCTGCTGGCGGCGGTGTACCTGGGCTGCGAATACGGTGGCCGGATCAGCTCGATCCTGCTCAACATTCCGGGCGAGGCCTCCACCGTAATGACCACCCTCGACGGCTACCCGATGGCCCGTAAGGGCCTGGCGGGTGTGGCGCTGTCGCTGTCGGCGTGGAGTTCGTTCATCGGTGCGTTTATCGCCACCTGTGGCATGGTGCTGTTTGCGCCGTTGCTGGCCAAGTGGGCGATTGCCTTCGGCCCGGCGGAATATTTCGTCCTGATGGTGTTCGCGATTGTGTGCCTGGGCGGCATGGCCGGCGACAAGCCGTTGAAGACCTTTGTCGCGGCATTGATCGGGCTGTTCCTCTCGGCGGTGGGCATCGACGCCAACAGCGGCGTGTACCGTTTTACCGGCGATAACATTCACCTCACCGACGGCATCCAGTTCGTCGTGTTGGTGCTGGGCCTGTTCTCCATCAGTGAGATCCTGTTGCTGCTGGAAAAAACCCACCGTGGCCAGGAAGCGGTCAAGGCCACCGGACGCATGATGTTCAACGTCAAGGAAGCGGCGTCGGTGTTCGTGGTGAACATCCGCTGCGGTCTGCTGGGTTTCATCATGGGCGTGTTGCCGGGTGCCGGCGCAACCCTGGCCTCGGCCGTGGCCTACATGACCGAGAAACGCATGGCCGGCGCCAGCGGCAAGTTCGGCCAGGGCGATATGCGCGGCCTCGCCGCCCCGGAAACCGCAATCGGTGCCTCCGCCTGCGGCGCTCTGGTGCCGATGCTGACGCTGGGCGTGCCCGGTTCGGGCACCACAGCGGTGATGATCGGCGCACTGTCGCTGTACAACATCACCCCCGGCCCGCTGTTGTTCCAACAGCAACCGGACATCGTCTGGGGCCTGATCGCCTCGTTGTTTATCGCCAACATCATGCTGGTGATCCTCAACATCCCAATGATCCGTATCTTCACGCGCATCCTCGCCGTGCCGAACTGGGCGCTGGTGCCGGTGATTGCGATTATTACCGCGATCGGTGTGTACGCGGTGCATGCCACCACGTTCGACCTGTTCCTGATGGTCGGGATCGGCATCTTCGGCTATATCCTGCGCAAGCTGGACTTCCCGCTGTCGCCGGTGCTGCTGGGCTTTATCCTCGGTGGCCTGATGGAGCAGAACCTGCGCCGCGCGCTGTCGATCTCCAACGGTGCGCTGGAGATTCTGTGGTCGAGCCCGATCACCTTCGGTGTCTGGGTGCTGACGGCGTTTATGCTGGTCTTTCCGCTGATCCGCATCTACCGCAAACGCGCCCTGCAGCGTCGCGCCGTGGCCGATGTCTGAGGTCACCTTTAAACAGTGGTGGGGAACGCCGCTGGTCGGCCTGGCCGGCGGTTACCTGGCCAGCCTGATCGGCTGGCCGTTGCCGTACATGGTTGGCTCGTTGCTGGCGATCATTCTGGTGCGCTGCCTCACGCCGTGGCAGTTGGCGGAGATTCCCGGCGGGCGCAAATGCGGCCAGTGGGTAGTGGGGATCGGCATCGGCCTGCACTTCACCCCGGTGGTGATCGAGCAGGTGATGAGCCACTTCGGCCTGATCTTCTTCGGCGCGCTGGTCACCAGCCTGTCGAGCGTGGTGGGCGTGTGGCTGATGCGCCGCAGCGGTGAAGACCGCGCCACCGCGTTTTTCTCCAGCATGCCGGGCGGGTCCGGTGAGATGGTCAACCTCGGCGCACGCAATGGCGCGGTGCTCAGCCGTGTCGCGGCGGGGCAGAGTCTGCGCGTGCTGGCGGTGGTGCTGTGCGTACCGGCGATCTTCAAGTATTTGCTGGGGGGCGGCGCGCCGCAGTTTCATCCGGCACCGGTGAGTTGGGCGTGGCTGGCGTTGCTGTTTCCACTCGGGGCTCTGGTGGCCTGGGGTTGGCAGCGCCTGCGTCAGCCAAACCCGTGGTTGTTCGGCCCGTTATTGGTCAGTGCGACCGCCAGCGTTGTCTGGGATTTGCATATCGGCCTGCCCGACGGCGGCAGCCAGATTGGCCAATGGCTGATCGGCAGCGGCCTGGGCTGCCATTTCAACCGCCAGTTCTTCCGCCGCGCCCCATCGTTCATGGCCCGTACCTTGATCGGCACCGCCCTGACCATGGTACTGGCGACGCTGGCCGCCGTGGGCCTGAGCGCCCTCACCCACTTGGACCTGCGCTCGCTGACCCTGGGCATGATGCCCGGAGGCATTGCCGAGATGAGCCTCACGGCCGAGACCTTGCAACTGTCGGTGCCGCTGGTGACCGCGATGCAGGTGATGCGCTTGTTGTTTGTGTTGTTCCTGGCCGAGCCATTGTTCAGGCGGTGGAATCGTCAGCCGGAAACACTCTAGACCCTCCCCGTTTTTAGCAGGCCTGGCCTTAAAGAGGCGGCAGGCGCCACTCAATCGGCGTCTCGCCGTTCTGCTCGAGAAACTTGTTGGCGCGGCTGAAATGCCCGCAGCCGATAAACCCCCGGTACGCCGACAGCGGCGACGGATGCACCGACGTCAACACCAGGTGCTTGGTGGCGTCGATCAGCTTCTGCTTGCTCTGCGCATGGGCGCCCCACAACAGGAATACCAGGTGCGGCTGGTGCTCGCTGACCACCTCGATGATCCGATCGGTAAAAAACTGCCAGCCCTTACCCGCATGGGCATTGGCGTTGGCGCGCTCCACGGTCATGGTGGTGTTGAGCATCAGCACGCCTTGGTCGGCCCAGCTCTGCAGATAACCGTGGTTGGGGATGTCGATGTTCAGGTCGCGCTTGAGTTCTTTATAGATATTGACCAACGACGGCGGCGCCGGCACGCCCGGTTGCACCGAGAAGCACAGACCATGGGCCTGGCCAGGTCCGTGGTAGGGGTCCTGGCCGAGTATCACCACCTTGACCTTGTCCAGGGGCGTCGAGTTGAGCGCATTGAATATCAGCGGGCCGGGCGGGTAGATCTCTTTGCCGGCGGCATGCTCCTGGCGCAGGAATTCGCGCAACTGGGCCATGTAGGGCTTGTCGAACTCGTCGCGCAGGGCGTCTTTCCAGCTGGGTTCGAGTTTGATGCGGTCGCCGTCGGTCATCGTTGAAGTGTCTTGTAAAAAAAAGAATGAGGCGAACCCTAGGAAAGCCGACTCCGCTTGTCAATTGATCTGACACACCACCGGCACTTTCCCACCAAAGGATCATACTGATCCTTCACTTTCTCGATTGAGGTCACGATGAATCTGCACTTTGAAGAACTGACCGGCAGCGGCGGCGCCCGTATCGGCATCGCCAGCCTCGACGCGGAAAAAACGCTCAATGCCCTCTCCCTGCCGATGATTCTGGCCCTTGGCGACCGCCTGGAAGCCTGGGCCAAAGACCCGCAAATCGTCTGTGTGTTGCTGCGCGGCAATGGCCCCAAAGCGTTCTGCGCCGGTGGCGAAGTACGCAGCCTGGCCCAGGCGTGCCTTGAGCACCCAGGTGAAGTGCCCGCGCTGGGCGCGCAGTTTTTCGCCGCTGAATATCGCCTCGACTATCGCCTGCACACCTATCCCAAACCGCTGATCTGTTGGGGCCATGGCTACGTGCTGGGCGGCGGCATGGGCCTGCTGCAAAGCGCGGCGGTGCGTATCGTCACGCCGAGCAGCCGGCTGGCCATGCCGGAAATCAGCATCGGCCTGTACCCGGATGTAGGCGCCAGTTGGTTCCTGTCGCGCCTGCCGGGCAAACTCGGTGTGTTCCTGGGCCTGACCGGTGCGCATATCAATGGGCGTGATGCCCTGGACCTGGGGCTGGCCGACCGTTTTCTGCGCGATGACCAACAAGATCAGCTGGTCGAGGGCCTGTTGCAACTGAATTGGCAGGAACAGACCGCGATGCAACTCAACAGCCTGCTCAAGGCCCTGGCCCAGGAGGCGCAGGACCAACAGCCCGAAGCACAGTGGCTGCCGCGGCGTGCACAGATCGACGCCTGGCTGGACGTGGGCGATGTGCGCTGTGCATGGCGGGCCCTGAGTGCCCTGCGCGAGCATGCCGATCCGCTGTTCAACCGCGCCGGCAAGACGTTGAGCGAAGGATGCCCGCTGACGGCGCATCTGGTGTGGGAACAGATCCAGCGCGCGCGTCATTTGTCCCTGGCTCAGGTGTTCCAGATGGAATACACCCTAAGCCTCAATTGCTGCCGCCACCCGGAGTTCGCCGAAGGGGTGCGGGCGCGGTTGATCGACAAGGATCAGACGCCCCACTGGCACTGGCCGGATATCAACACGGTGCCCGACGCCGTGGTGCACGCGCATTTCAGCAAAGCGTGGGAAGGTAGGAATCCTCTGGCAGATCTTTCTGATTACTGACAGCTATCTTCGGAGTTGCTTTACGGTAAACGAGCAGTTGTCCGGCTGGCGGTCTTCACAGATGTACACGTCCCGGCCGAAGGGATCCTCGACCAGGCGCCAGTGCGAAGTCGTGGTCAGCGAAAAGCTGTAGGGGCCGTTCTTCGCGCTGTAGCGTAATGCGACCGACTGGCCGCGATTAGTGCTGTAAATGCACTGTTCAAAATACCCCTCGTCGCGCGAGTCCCCCTCCTTCGGAATAAACACGGCGCCTACGAAACGCTCGACATAACCGTCGTACGGAACGCTGGGGCTGCGCCAGAGGGTCCTTCCATCAAGCCCCTGGAACCGGTTTTTTTCGTAGCGAACGGTCGATGGGTACGGGCACCCCTGCGCGGCGCTCGTCTGTATGACTGCATAGCTCAACAGCAGAAGTAGACAGGACATGGATCTGGTCAAAGGACGCCCCCAAAAGGCACTCACTATCCTGTGAGTGAAGGACATCCTGGGCAAAAAAGAAACCTGTTATAAATGACAGTCCCGATAAACGGTTGCAAAAAAAGCGGCGCTCGATGCGCCGCTGCTCATTCAGGACCTTCAGCGGTGACCGCCGCGGCCTTGTCCATGATCACCTCGATGGCCGCGGTCGCCCCGGTCATAGCCACCATGCCCTCCACGATCACCCCAACCGGGGTTTGGATAAGGCCGGTAGCCGGCGCGCGGGCCCGCAGGGTAATAGCGCGGTGCCGGCTGATAGTAACGCGGGGCGGAGTAATAGCGCGGCGCAGGCGTGTAGTAACGCGGTGCCGGGTAGTAGTCGCGCCGGTATTGATACACCGAACCGCCACCGTAGTAGTACGCCGGTGCAGGTGAGGTGTAGACCTCGGAACGGTAATAGCTCTGGCCTCCATCGTAATAAGGCACGCAAGCGGTAAGGGTCAGACCGAGTAAAGCGCTGAGCAGCATTCGTCGATACATGGCGGCCTCCTGGACCGCGAGGGAGCACCTTCAGCGACGCTGAAGGGCGGCATTCAGCTTTCACCGAATGACGAAATATCTGACATCAAAAACGGAATCTGGTGCGTTCCGGCAACACATTGATACATCTATGTCGACCGGCGGCAAGGCCGACGAAGCCACGTCGCCAGCGGCTCCCACGGCGGCTTCAGCTTTAACGTTTCAGTTAATTTTGAAACACCGAAACTCTTCGGCTTACGATGATGTCATTATGATGTCGCGCAACGCCAGGGAGGCTCTAGCGTGCATCCTTCGCTAACATCCCCGGATTCGAGCCATGAAAATTTCAACCAAGCTGCTGCTTTCATTTCTACTGTGTGCGCTGGTCACCCTTGGGGTCGGCCTGCTGGGTATCAAGGGGGTCGTTCGGCTCGCCACGGCGTTGGAACTGACGTTTTCCAACAACCTGGTGTCCGTGAGTAATACGGCGGCCACCCTTAATGGGCTGGTGGCGCACAACCGAGGTTTGTACCGCCTGATGGACGCCAGCCGAGGCGATGTGGCGCAGCAGGACCGCGACCGCGTACGCCAGGATATCGGCAACGAACTCAAGCGCAGTCAGAGCGCTTACGCCACCTACCGGGCAACCCCGCTGGAAGACGACGAACGGGCGGCCGGTGACAAGCTCGATCAGATCTGGCCAACCTATATCAGCAGTGCCGAACGCATCATGACGCTGCTCGACGGCGGCAAGATCGACCAGGCCCGCGTGGAGCTCAACACCACCAACAACGAGCTGTTCCGCCAGGCGCGCGAACTGATCCGCATAATCATCGATTCCAACAACCGCCAGATCAAGGAAGGCGCCATCGCTGCCGAGCAACTGCGCGACAGCGCGTTGACGTGGATGATCAGCGGCATCGTCCTGGCCTTTATCATCGCCATCAGCGTGGGCGTGCTGATCACCCGTCTGATCACGCGCCCCATCGCACAGGCGGTACAGAGCGCCCAGCGCATTGCCGACGGCGACCTCACCCACGCCATTCTCACCGAGCGCACCGACGAAGCCGGGCAACTGTTGATGGCGCTGTCCGACATGCAGGGCGGCCTGAAAAGCACTCTGGTGGAAATTGCCAATGCGGCTGATCAACTGGCCTCGGCCGCCGAAGAGTTGAGCGCGGTCACCGATGAAAGCAGCCGCGGCCTGACCCGCCAGAACGATGAGATCCAACAGGCGGCCACCGCCGTAAACCAGATGACCGCCGCAGTGGACGAAGTGGCGAGCAACGCCGTATCGACCTCGCAAGCCTCGCACCAGGCCACCACCGAAGCCGAGGAGGGTCGCCAGCAAGTGGAACAGGCGGTGTCGGGCATGTCGTCGATGGTGCTGGAGATCAACGATTCGACGCAATCGGTCGCCGACCTGGCCAACCAGGTGCGCGAAATCGGCAAGGTGATCGACGTAATCCGCAGCATCGCCGACCAGACCAATCTGCTGGCCCTCAATGCTGCGATCGAAGCGGCGCGCGCTGGCGAGCAAGGCCGTGGTTTTGCCGTGGTTGCCGACGAAGTACGCGCGTTGGCCCATCGCACCCAGACGTCCACGGTCGATATCGAAAAAATGATCGGCGAAGTACAGGTCGGTGCCGATGGCGCGGTGGCGGCAATGAACAAGAGCCTGACCTGGGCCAATAACACCCAGACCCTGGCGCAGAGTGCCGGTGAAGCGCTGCAGCGCATCACCGCCAGCGTGGCGAGGATCAACGAGCGCAACCTGGTGATCGCTTCGGCCTCCGAGGAACAGGCCCAGGTGGCCCGTGAAGTGGATCGCAACCTGCTCAATATCCAGGACCTGTCCACCCAGACCGCGGCCGGTGCGCACCAGACCAACGCCTCCAGCCAGGACCTGTCGCGCCTGGCCACCTCCTTCAATGTGCTGGTGAGCAAGTTCAAGCTCTGAGTAGCCGACGCAAGGTCGGCCCTGTATCGTGCAAGGCACGCCGGAATTGACCGGCTCCTTGCCCGATACCGTCTGAACCCACCGATGACCACGCCCACCCTCTGCCCCGCCTGTGGTGCCCGCAACGACTGCGCCCTGGCCGACCCACGCCGCGTTGACCAGCCCTGCTGGTGTTACCGCGTCACCATCGATCCGGCAGTGCTGCAAGCCTTGCCCGATGCACTGCGCAACCAGGCCTGCCTGTGCCCGCGCTGCGCCCAGGTCGACCAGCAACTGCGCGACGCCGGCCCGTCCTGATGCGTGTCGATCGTTTCCTCAGCAACCTGCCGCGCTTCAATCGCCAGCAAGTGCGCCTGCTCCTGGTGGAACGCCGGATCAGCGTCGACGGCGTGGCCGTCAGCGATCCCCATCATAACGTGCGCGAATTCAGCCGGGTGTGCGTGGACGGGCAAGTGCTGCAGGCGGGCAGACCGGCGCGTTATTTCATGCTGCACAAGCCCAAGGGCTGCGTGAGCGCGACGGCGGACGCCCGGCATCCGACCGTGCTCGACTGGCTGGACGAGCCGGATAAAGGCGAGCTGCATATCGCCGGGCGGCTGGACTTCAATACCACCGGTTTGCTGGTGATCACCAACGACGGCCAATGGTCGCGCCGCCTGACGCAACCGCAGACCAAGTTGCCCAAGGTGTATCGGGTCCACACCCAACAGGACATCGGCCCTGAGTACGCGGCGACGTTCGCCGCCGGCCTGTACTTTGCTTTCGAAGACCTCACCACCCAGCCCGCCGAGCTGGTGTTGCTGGGACCGAGGATTGCACGCTTGAGCATCGTCGAAGGCCGCTACCATCAGGTCAAACGGATGTTCGGGCATTTCGATAATAAAGTGATCGATCTGCACCGCGAGCGCATGGGGCCGCTGGAGCTGGATGCGACCCTCGCGCCGGGCGAGTATCGGGCATTGACCGACGCGGAAATCCGCCAGGTCTGACCACCGTTCAGCCGGTGCAGGCAAAAACCGGTTCGAGCGCCTTGCGGCATCCCGGGTCTGCTGCTTGAATCACCACGTCAGCCGCACTATGACTGATGAGTCGCCTATAACCTCCAAGACCTACCTTGCCCCGCCCGCGCTTGATCCACGGGCCTTCCAGGCAAACCGCCCGCCATAACAACACCCGCCGGCCAGCCGTTATCGGACCGACATGGGCCCTCCTTTTCCAGGCGTATGCCTGCCTGTCACAAAGCGCGTGCAGAGTGTTCTGCGCGCCCTACCCGCTTGCCAGGAGTCTTACGACATGAGGCCAGAAATCGCTGTGCTGGATATACAGGGTCAGTATCGGGTTTACACGGAGTTCTATCGCGCGGACGCTGCTGAAAAGACCATCATCCTGGTCAACGGCTCGATGGCCACCACGGCATCCTTCGCCCAAACCGTGAAAAGCCTGCACCCGCAGTTCAATGTGGTTTTGTACGACCAGCCCTACGCCGGCCGCTCCAAGATCCACAACCGCCATGAGCATATGCTGACGAAGGACGTTGAAGGCCAGATCCTGCTGGAGCTGATCGACCATTTCGCCGCCGAACACGTGCTGTCGTTTTCCTGGGGCGGCGCCGCCACCCTGGTGGCCCTCTCCCAGCGCCCGCGCCGGGTGGAAAAGGCCGTGATCAGCTCGTTCTCACCGGTGATCAACGCGCCCATGCGCGACTACCTCGAACGCGGCGTCGACTACCTGGGCAACCTGGACCGCGATCGCGTCGGCCATCTGGTCAATACCACCATCGGCAAACACCTGCCGTCGTTGTTCAAGCGCTTCAACTACAAGCACGTGAGCAGCCTGGCCGAGCATGAATACGGGCAAATGCATTTCCACATCAGCCAGGTACTGAACAGCGATCGACTGTGCTACCTCAAGGCCGCCAGGCAAATCGATATACCGGTGCTGTTCGTCAACGGCGAATGGGACGAGTACACCAGCGCCGAAGACGCCAGGCAGTTCGGGCACTACGTGCCCCACAGCAGCTTCAGCGTCATCCAGGCCACCGGGCACTTCCTGGACATGGAGCACAAGGCGGCATGCAGGGACAGCCGTGAAGCCGTGGTGGGCTTCTTGACACACACACGCCGCCCCAGCCGCTTGCGCTATGACCAGGGCCAGACCCAGCACGCCTTCGCGCTGTGAAACACAGGCTCAGTGCTGGCTTACGGTGACGAGCGAACCGGCTCGCCACCGTAAGCCAGCACGCGCATTGAGTGCGTTCGCCGGATCGGCCACTGCGCGCAACCCGTACATTTCCCAAAGAAAAACTTCAAATCCCGGCGCACATCTGGTACAAAGTCAGCCGCTCTGAGCGGGTGTCGTATAATGGCATTACTCCAGCTTCCCAAGCTGATAACGAGGGTTCGATTCCCTTCACCCGCTCCACTCAAATGTGCTTCCCGTCACGCAGTTACCGACGGGAACGCTTGAAAAACCGGTCCTTGGTGGCCGGTTTTTTTATGCATGCGATTCAGCCATCACAGCGCTTGGTCACTCCGCTGCTTGCCGCAAAAACCTGTACAAATTTATATTTTTGTACAAGTATTACGCCCTATCGGGGTGTCTTTCCCCGCACGATCATGGAGTGCGCTACCGCCTCAACCTACCAGTGGACGGTTCGGTGTATGAGGTCAGCTTCGACGACTGGATGTACCTGATGGACGAAGACACACTGATCAACCGTTCGAGCATGTCCAAGTTCGGTGTCGAGTGGGGCCAGGTCACGTTGTTTTTCCGTCGCCAATAAAGCGCTTGTCGTGCCTGTCAACAGGCTTGGGGTGAATGATGAATAAGCAAATGCTGTCGGATCGGGCTGCAAAAGGTGAAGTCCGCGAGCTGCAACTGCTGTCGCTGGAAGGCGGTTTCTATGTGGCGCGCATCCGCTTTGACCATGGGGAAGCGATGCTGCTGGGAGAGGATGGTCAGCCGCTGCGCATCCGCTCTACCACGCACCTGCGAGACCTGCTGCTGGGCGTGACGCCCTTCCCCTGTGTGCTGGTGCAACAGTGCGCACATGACGAGATGTGCGGGGTCCGCGATGGGCCCATCGCAGCGTTGCGCGTGCCGTTTTCGCTGGGCGCCACGTTTTGAGGGCCTTTCGGCCGATCAATGCGATGAGCGGCCAGAAACGCAGCGGCGGGAAGCGGGTGGATACTCAGTAAAATCCGAATGCGCGCGAGGGTTCACTATAGTGATGATGACCATCCCTTGAGCCCGAGAGCGGAATGACGCAATGCCTGGATACGCCCCAACCACTCCCCGCCACATCCGGCGTCAAGTCATCGGCTGGGTGTTGGTGTTGCCCTTGCTGGTGTCGTTTTTGCGGCTGCCATTCCCATTCGGGCTGTTGCTGGGGCTGGGCAGCATCGCTGCTTCGGCCTATGGCGTGTGGTTCGCCAGCCGCCATGCCAGCCGGCGCGTGACCCTGTTCGCGCTGATCGTCACCGTGTTCAATGCCTTTTCGATGTTCATGCTGGGGACTGCATCCTTGCTCAAGGTGCCGTATCTGATCGCCTGGTATTACTGGTACGAGTACCACGCCAGCTGGGTCTATGGGTACTTCTAAACGGCTGGGAATTGCACCGCAAGAAACGTAGTTTCCACTGAGACGGGCGGCACTAGAATGGGCCTGTCGCTTTTAACCCCACCCAGTCGAGGACACCGCTCATGCCCTGCCACTACAAGCTTATGCCCTCACCCGTTGGCGTGCTCACTCTGGTGGCGCGCGATGACAAACTCGCTGCCATCCTCTGGGAAACCGAGCGCGCCAACCGCGTCCGACTGGGGCAGTTGAATGAGGCCAATGACAGCCCGGTACTGCTGGAGACCGAACGTCAACTGACCGAGTACTTCGCCGGCAGGCGCAACAGGTTCGAGCTGGAACTGGACTTCACCGGCACCGTTTTCCAGAAGCTGGTGTGGCAGGCGCTGCTGACTATCCCCTTCGGCGAAACCCGTAGTTACAGTGAGATCGCCCAGCAGATCGGCAACCCGAAAGCCGTGCGTGCCGTGGGCGCGGCGAATGGGCGCAACCCGATCTCAATCATCGCGCCCTGCCATCGCGTCATCGGCGCGTCCGGCGGACTGACCGGGTTCGCCGGAGGGCTGCAAGCCAAACAGTATCTGCTGGCGCTGGAAGGCACTGGTCAGGCGGGGCTGCTTTTTTAATGGCTGGTTTTTTCGAAGGTATCGGCGGACTTGAACATTCATCTCGTCCGCCTGTGTATTTGTAAAAAGAAATTTCAAAGCTCAGCTGCGGTCAGTTTATTCATCACCCACTTCTTTGAGGAAAACGGTCATGAAATTCTCCGCTGTTTCACAAACCCTGTCCCGTTGGGCAGGCAGCCCCCGGACGTTCTACACAGCGGTGGCGCTGATTCTGGCGTGGAGCCTGAGCGGGCCTTATTTTCACTTCAACGACACTTGGCAACTGATCATCAACACCTCGACCACCATCATCACGTTCCTGATGGTGTTCCTGATCCAGAACACGCAGAACCGTGACAACGACATCCTGCATATCAAGATCGATGAGCTGCTGCGCGTGTCCAAGGACGCTCAGAACGCCGTCCTCAGCCTTGATGGCCTGGACCGCAAGGAGTTGGAAAAACTGCGTCAGGAATACCGCAGCATTGGCCAGGCCGGGACGGTCAACCTCAACAGCAGTTGCGGGCATGCCGCCGACGATGCGGCGCCGACGAAAACCGACTTGAACCAGGCCTGAAAAAAACGGCGGTTGGAGCTTATCCAACCGCCGTTTCGTTATTCAACCCACCGGTTCAACCGTCGCCTTGGTGGCCTTTGCCATAGGTCGATGCCAACGCACGCGCCTTTTGCAGACGTTCTTCCAAGCGCGGCAAGGTTTCATCCACCAGCGCTTTAATCTCCGGCACATCGGAAGCGGCGCCTTCTTTTTTGAACAGTGCGATGGCCTCTTCGTTTTCCTTGACCTGCTGCGCTGCGTAGGCCGCATCGAAGGAGTCGCCGTCCTTGAGTTCAGGCATCAGGGTTTCGGCTTTATCGACGATTTTTTCCCGCGGGGCCACCGGCAGGTCGAGCTTCTTGGCGATGGCCGCCAGATGCTGGTTGGCCAGGGTGCGCTCGTTGATCACCTCGATGGTGTAGTCCTTGATTTCCTGGGACGAGGTTTTGGAGTGGGCCATGCGGCTGGTCTCGATATCGGCCATGCCCTTGGCCGACGCCTGCTCGATGAACTCAGCGGGCGACTGGGCGAAAGCACTGCTGGTGCCGAGGCCCAGCAGCATCGCGAAACTGGCGGTGCGTAACCGGATAGCCATGCGGCTCATGATGGGTTCCTCCAGAGCAAAAATTAGGGCGGGGCACAGGCCTCGCCCTGAATTCGAATTTTCACAGGAGTAAAGGTTTAGAAAAAACTTACCAGTGCGACGAACGGTCATCGGCTCGTCAGGCCGCTTTGCTGCCAAACAAGCCGGGCAAGGCATGGGCCAGTGCGTTGATGGCGAAACCGATAAACATCAGGCCACAGAGACGGGTGATAAGAATTTCATGCCGTTGGTACAGGGTGCGCACCCGATGAGCGCCGACTACGCCGATCAGAATCCCATAAGCCAGCAACCCGCCGATAAAACTCAACACGATCAACCACGGCAGCATCGACCAGGTCAGCAGCTCGGCACGGCTGGACAACAACGCAGTAAAGGTGGCCACCGCCACCGGGTAGGCCTTGGGGTTGGTCAAGCCAAACAGAATGCCGTGCCAGAACGGATGCCGCGCCGCGCCTTCGGGAGCATCGCTGCTGCGACGCCGGGTGCGAATCGCGCGCCAGCCGAGCCAGAACAGATACGCACCGCTGAGCACGCCCAGCACATCGAACGCGCTGCTGCCCACCTCTCGCGCACCGACGATGGCAATCAACGCAGTGCTGCACCACACCACGTCCCCCAGCAAATGCCCGCACAAAAACCCCGCTCCGGCCCGCCGACCACGAGCGGCACCGATGCCGAACACGGCCAGTACACCGGGGCCAGGGGTAATCCCGTAGATAAAACCCGAAGCAAGCACAGCGAGCAGCAACGAAGGGGTCATGGCGCGACTCTGATAAGTGAGCGGTGCAAGGATTTTGCACGTTCCGGCGTTATGGGTAAAAGGTCATGCCGGTATAAGGCCGGGTGCGACAGGCTCGCAGGCGCGAAGCCAGATCGCCGACGTGGACTTCGAGCTTATGGCCGTCGGGGTCGAGAAAATAGAACGAGGCGCCCTCGCTGCGGTTATCGCGCCATTCCTGCACACCGGCGGTACGCAGACGTTCGACCAGCGCGGTGAACCCCTGCGGCTCAGCCGTGAACGCGTAATGCGTGTAGTCCGCAGCCGGCTCCGACCCGCATGAGCGGTCGAGGGACAGGCACAACCACAACCCCGGCAATGATAAATACGCACCATTATCCCACGTGGCGTCGAGCTGAAGCCCCAGCACATCATGGTAGAAATGGACGCTGCGCGGCACGTCGGTGACGGCCAGAGTCAGGTGGTTGAAACCAGAAAGCATGATATTTCCTCGGCGCAATAGCGTGAGCAAGATCCAACAGTGCGAGCGCAGATTATGAAGCGAGCGGACCTCAACCCACCACCGCTTGTAGGTGGCAGGGTGAGCAATTGCCGATGATCAACGTTCTGCACGCCACGGGCGGACATCGTCAGGATCAGGTCCGTGCTCAGGATCAACTGTGGCGCCACGCCCCAGTGCGGCACGCTGATCGCCACATATCGGCGCTGGCGGATCGCCCTCAGTGCCCGCTCGATTTCCGGGGTGCCGCTGCCGCGCATTTCCAGCAGCACGTGGGGGCGTGCCAGGTAAGTCGGCCTGTTCGGTCTTGCAGAGCGTCAGCTGACAACGCCCCGGGTGGTCGGGGCGTTGTTGCTGATGGGGGGCGTGGCGTTGATTCAGTTCGGCGGCGCGCCAGGCAAAGCGCTGGCGTCCGCATGAACCCGCGTCAGCGCTTGTCGGACGTGCGCATTTTGTGCGGCAGGCCCCACATCAACAGTGCGGCGGCGATCAAGGCGCACACGGCAATCACATACAACGCCGGCGTGGTGCTGCCGGTAATGTCCTTGATGCGCCCCACCATCACCGGGCTGACGATCCCGCCCAATTGCCCCAGCGTGTTGATCAGCGCTATCCCGCCTGCCGCCCCTGCTCCGGCGCCCGCCAACAGTTTGGGCGGCAAGGTCCAGAACGTCGGGATCGAAGCAATGATGCCGGCGCCCAAAAGGCCCAAGGCAATGATCAGAAACACCTGCTGGTCATCGAAGATACCCGCGCAGAAAAACCCTACAGCGCCCATGACCACCAACCCACTGACGAACTTACGCCGCTCACCGGTGGCGTCAGACCAGCGTCCTACCACGACCATGGTAATCGCGCCGCAGATATACGGGATGGCGGTCAACAGACCGATCACCACCGCGCTTTCGATGCCCGCGCTGCGGATCAATTGCGGCGCCCAGAAGTTCAGTCCGTAAGACGCTACCTGGATCAGGAAGTAGATCAATCCCAGCATCAGAAAACCGGGGATGCGCAGGGCTTGGAGCAGCGAACCTTTCTTGTGCACCTCGTGCACGGCAATGCGGCTGGCGAGCAGGGTTTTTTCCTCGGCGCTCAGCCACGGCGCGTCTTCGATGCGGTCCTTGAATTGCGTCAGCACCATCCACGCCAGCCCCACGCACGGCAGACCGCCAAGCAGGAATAACCAGTGCCAGCCGCGCATCTGCAGCACCCCGTCCATGTGTTCCAGCACCAGGCCGGAGAACGGCGCGCCCACCAGCCCGGAAAACGCCGAGGCGAGGAACAGCATCGAGGTGATGCGTCCACGGAAGTCCTGGGGAAACCACAACGTCAGGTAATACAGCACACCGGGGGCAAACCCGGCCTCCATGGCCCCGATCAGAAAGCGCAGGGCATAGAACTGCCATTCGGCCGTGACGAACACCATGGCCGCCGTGGCCAGGCCCCAGGACACCATGATCCGTGCGATCCAACGGCGGGCGCCGACCCTGTACAGCATCATGTTGCTCGGCACTTCAAAGATCACATAGCCGATCACGAACAATCCCGCGCCCAGGCCGTAGGCGGTGTTGCTCAGGCCCAGGTCGGCCTGCAGCTGGAACTTGGCGAAGCTTATGTTGATGCGGTCAAAAAAAGCGAACAGGTAGCAGACCATGATCAACGGCATCAGGCGCCAGGCAACCTTGCGGACCACCGCCTTGACCGGATCGACTTCACCGACCGGGCGCGCGCCGGTCTCTACTGTGTTGGTGCTCATTGTTTTTCTCCCAGCGGACCGCTCCAAGGCGTCCGATTGTTTTTGTTGTCTGGTATGGCGTTACAGCGCGGCGGTGTGCGCCGGTGGCGGATGCAGATCGCAATTACGCCCGGCCTTGGCCACCTGCCCTGGCAGTTCATGGCCCAGCAAGACCGGCAAGCGCCGGGACAGCTGCAACAGGTGCGGCAGGTCGATGCCGGTGTGAATCCCCACTTCGTCGCACAGGTTGACCAGGTCTTCGGTGCAGATATTGCCCGACGCCCCCGGTGCAAACGGGCAGCCACCCAGGCCGCCGAGGGCCGCATCGAACCGACGCGCGCCCACTTCGTAAGCCGCCAGCACGTTGCACAAACCCAAGCCACGGGTGTTATGAAAATGCAGGGTCAGGTCACTTGCGCAAACCCGCTGCAGCACGCGCTTGACCAGACGCTGCACCTGACGCGGGTTGGCCATGCCGGTCGTGTCGGCCAGGCTGATGCCTTCAATCCCCATGGCCTGATACGCCTCGACTATCTGCAGCACACGGTCTTCGTCGATGCGCCCTTCGAACGGGCAGCCAAACGCCGTAGAGACACTGGCGTTGAGGCGCACCGGATGCTCGGCGGCAAACCGCGCGATATCGGCGAAAGCCGCCAATGAGGCTTCGCAGCGCATGCGCATATTGGCCAGGTTGTGGGTCTGGCTGGCGGACATCACCAGGTTCAATTCATCGGCGCGGGCCTCGATCGCGCGCTGGGCGCCCTTAAGGTTGGGGATCAGCGCCACGTAGATCACCCCCGGCCGACGTTCGATGCCCCGGAACACCTGCTCGCCATCACGCAACGCCGGGATAGCTTTGGGCGACACGAACGAGCCGGCTTCGATGCGGGAAAAACCGGCCAGGGACAACTGGTCGATCAAGGCAATTTTGTCGGCGGTCTCGACCCAGGTCGGTTCGATCTGCAGGCCGTCGCGCGGCGAGACTTCCTGCACGATCAGCGGGTCGCCATAGTTATGGATCATTGCACCACCCCCGCGTTTTTCAGGCGTTGGATATCGGCGCCACTCAGGCCCAGGTTGCCGAGGATTTCGTCGGTATGCTGGCCCAGCGCAGGGCCCTGCCACTTCACGCCGCCGGGGGTTTGCGAGAGCTTGGGCACGATGCCCGGCATCTTCACCGACACACCGCCGGGCAACTGGGCATCGAGCAGCATGTCGCGCGCCTGGTAGTGCGGGTCATTGACGATATCCGCCACCGAATAGATGCGCCCGGCCGGGACTTCGGCAGCCTCCAGGACGCTGAGCACGCGGTCGATCGGTTGGCCGGCGGTCCAGTGCGTAATGGCCGCATCCAGCAAGGTACTCTGGGCGGCGCGGCCGTCGTTGTGGGCGAACTGCGGCGCATCGGCCAGATCGGCGCGGCCGATGGCGTGCATCAGCCGTTTGTAGATCGGGTCGCTGTTGCCGGCGATCACCACGTAGGCACCGTCGGCGGTCGGGTAGGTATTGGACGGCGCAATGCCGGGCAACGCCCCGCCGCTGCGCTCGCGCACATGGCCGAGCATGTCGTACTCCGGCACCAGGCTCTCCATCACGTTAAACACGCTTTCGGCCAGGGACACATCGACGACCTGCCCGTCGCCCTGGCCGGTCTTGACCCGCAGCAACGACATCAACGCACCGATCACGCCATGCAGCGATGCCAGGGAATCGCCCAGGCTCACTCCGACCCGCGCCGGGGGCGAATCGGGGTTGCCGGTGGTGTAGCGAATGCCGCCCATGGCCTCGCCGATCGCACCGAAACCCGGACGGTCCCGATAAGGGCCGGTCTGGCCGTAGCCGGAGATGCGTACCAGGGTGAGCCTGGGGTTCAAGGCATGCAGCACCTCCCAGCCCAGACCGAGCTTTTCCAGGCCGCCGGGGCGCAGGTTTTCAATAAGCACGTCGGCATCGCCGAGCAGTTGCTTGATCAGCCCCAGGCCTTCATGGGACTTGAGGTCCAGCGCCAGGGACTTTTTGTTGCGCGATTGCAGGTACCACCACAGCGACGTGCCTTCATGCAGCTTTCGCCACTTGCGAAGCGGGTCGCCCTGGCCCATGGATTCGATCTTGATCACATCGGCGCCAAACTCGGCCATCAGGCGTGCGGCGAACGGCGCTGCGATCAGCGTGCCGATCTCGATCACCTTGATTCCGCTCAGGGGAGCTGTCATCGGGTGCACCTCTTATTCTTGGAATAGTGACCAAGGCTAGAGGAGCACCGCGCGGGAAATCCAACCGTCAGTGGGCAAGGAGCGTTCGCTAAACGCGAACGCTCATGAATTTTTCCGTAGGACCAGGCTGTCAGGCCGCTCCAGGGAAGGCATTGAGAGGCTCAGGTAGTCGAACAATAAACGGCTGACCGGCGACAATTGTGCTTCATCCCGTACGACGAGAATCAGACTGCGGTCCGACCAGGCATCCGTCAGCGCCACGGCATGCAGGCCCAGGGGACGTCCGAACAGTTCATAGGCCTTGCGCGGCAAGATACCGATGCCCATCTTGGCCTGAACCATGCGGCACATCGCATCGAAGCCCGGCACATGAATGCGCAGGCGCAGCATCTGGCCCGCCTCGCGCGCGGCGGCATGGGTGCGCATGTTGATGGAGCTGGCGGCGTGCAGGCCGATGTGATCGCTGCCCAGGGTGTCGGCGAACGCCAGGCTCGGCCGGCCCGCCAGAGGATGGTCCGGCGGCATCAGCACCACCAGTTTGTCGTGGCGATAGGTCACGCTGGGCAGGCCCTTGGTGTCGGTGTCGCAGGAACAGATTCCCAGGTCCGCCACCCCGTCCAGCACGCCCTGCACTACGCCGTTGCTGGGGCGCTCTTCCAGATCGGTTTTGACTTCGGGGTGCAGCTCGGAAAAATCCCGCAGGTCTTCGGGCAGGAACTGAATGATCGCGGACAGATTGGCCAGCATCCGCACATAGCCGCGCACGCCATGGCTGTGCTCGCCCAGCTCAAGGCCCATTTTCTCGACGTTGAACAGCATCCTGCGCGCATGGTGCAGCAGGGTCTCACCGGCGGCAGTCAGCTCCATGCCTTTGGCCCGGCGCACAAACAGGCTCACACCAAGCACCTGTTCCAGTTCCATCAGGCGCTTGCTGGCAGCGGACACCGCAATGGCTTCACGGGTGGCGGCGCGGGTCAGCGTGCCTTCTTCGAACACCGCGACGAACAGTTGCAGGGTGATCAGGTCCAGGCGCCGTACCAGACTCTTGTGCAACATCACACACGCTCGCCGGCCAGACGCTGGATTTGGGCCTGTTCCACCACCGCCTGCGGCGCGCCATGGCGCACCGCCGCCAACATCGCGCGACCAACCGACTCGGTGCTCACCACCCATTCAGGCTTTACCCGACGGACCAGCGACAGCAGCGGCCCGAACACGCTGTAGAACGCTTGATACAGCGGCGTCTTGGAGCGCACACCGTGCAACGGTTGAATGACCCCGGGGCGGAACAGGTACACCGCCTTGAACGGCAAGCGCAGCAAAGCGTTCTCGGTCTTGCCCTTGACCCGCGCCCACATCGACTTGCCCGTCTCGGTACTGTCGGTGCCGGCGCCGGACACGTAGATAAACGTCATCTGCGGATTGAGCCGCGCCAGGGTGCTGGCAGCGACCAGGGTCAAGTCGTAAGTCAGATGGGTGTAGCGCGCTTCATTCATGCCCGCCGAAGAAACACCCAGGCAGAAGAAACACGCATCGAAGCCCTGCAACAGATTTTCCAACGCCTGGAAATCCAGCATATCGGCGTGCAACACCTGATGCAGCTTGCCATGCACCTGCGGCAGCGGGGTGCGGCCAACGGCGACGACTTCCTGCACATCCACCGCCAGCAGACACTCGCGCAACACGCCCTGGCCGACCATGCCAGTGGCGCCGAATAACAAGACTCTCATAAAAGGGACCTCAGCATTAAGCCGCAAGCGGTAAGCCGCAAGTTGATCGCAGTGGAAGTTCCACACTTTGGCAACCTGTAGCTTACCGCTTGCGGCCGATGCCCGCCCCTGTCAGAACGCGCTGCGAAAGATCTCCTCGATCTGACGCTGATCGGCCCGGCGTGGGTTGGTCAGCCCGCAGGCGTCCTTGAGTGCGTTGGTGGCCAGCAGGGGGATGTCCTGCAACTTGGCGCCCAGTTCACGCAGGCCGGCGGGGATTTCCACGTCGTGGGCCAGGCTGCGGATGGCGGCGATGGCGACCTGGGCGCCCTCTTCATCGCTGATGCCTTGGGTATCGGCGCCCAGGGCGCGGCCGACGTCGCTCAAGCGTTTGGCGCTGACGCTGGCGTTGAAGCTTTGTACATGAGGCAACAGGACTGCGTTGCACACGCCGTGGGGCAGGTCGTAGAAACCGCCCAACTGATGTGCCATGGCATGCACGAAGCCCAGGGACGCGTTGTTGAAGGCCATGCCGGCGAGGAACTGTGCGTAGGCCATGTTTTCCCGCGCGGCTTTATCGCTGCCGTCGCGCACGGCCAGGCGCAGGTTGGCGCTGATCAATTCGATGGCCTTGATCGCGCAGGCGTCGGTGATCGGCGTGGCGGCGGTGGACACGTAGGCTTCGATGGCGTGGGTCAGCGCGTCCATACCGGTGGCGGCGGTGAGGCCCTTGGGCATGCCGACCATCAGCGACGGATCGTTGACCGACAGCAGCGGCGTGACGTTGCGGTCGACGATGGCCATTTTTACGTGGCGGGTGTCGTCGGTGATGATGCAGAACCGGGTCATTTCGCTGGCGGTGCCGGCGGTGGTGTTAATGGCCACCAGCGGCAACTGCGGCTTGGTTGATTGATCGACCCCTTCGTAGTCGCTGATATGCCCGCCGTTAGTGGCGCACAGCGCGATGCCCTTGGCGCAGTCATGGGGCGAGCCGCCGCCCAGGGACACCACGAAGTCGCAGGCGCTGTGCTGCAACAGCGCCAGGCCTTTTTCGACGTTTTCCACATTGGGGTTGGGCTTGGCGCCGTCGTAGATCACCGAGTCGATGTCCTGCATCGCCAGTTTCTCGGCAATCATCGCGGCCACGCCGGCCTTGGCAAGCCCCGCGTCGGTGACGATCAGGGCCTTGCGAAAGCCGTAGTTGCGAATGGCGTTCATGGCTTCGTCGAGGCAATCGGTGCCCATGATGTTGACGGCTGGAATGAAGAAAGTGCTGCTCATGGCGAATCCTCGGATGACGTTATACGTACAGCATCAACCTCAGCCGCAGGGCGCACCTTGATCAGGATCAACGCCGGCTCGTGATAAAGTCACCGCCCAGCCGATTTCGAGTAGACCCGCCGCAATGAAGGATTTCCAGGATATTGACGCCCACCTTGAAGACTGGAGCGCGCTGCGCAGCACCCACGACTTCAGCGCGATACTGATCGGCAACGGCGCCAGCCGGGCGATCTGGGAAGACTTTGCCTACGACTCGCTGTTCGAAAACGCCCGCACCGTTGAAGAAAAACCCTTAAGCGCCTCCGAACTGAGTGTGTTTGATGCGTTGCAGACCCGCAGCTTCGAGCAAGCCCTGAGCGCATTGAAAACCACCAGCCGGGTCAACAAAGCGCTGGCGGTCAGCTCGGCCGCGCCGCGCAATCGCTACTACGCGATCAAGGAGGCGCTGATCAATACGATTCACGCCGTGCATATTCCCTGGCGCCTGGTGCAGCCGTCGACGCTGGCGACAATCAATGCGGAACTGGCCCGCTACCCCACGGTGTTCACCAGCAATTACGACCTGCTCAACTACTGGGCGATCCTGCACACCCCCGGCATCGATGACCTGTTCCGCGGCGCCGACGCCCGCTTCGACCTGCGCGACACCCGCAGCGAGGCCACGCGTATCCTGTACCTGCACGGCGGGCTGCACCTGGTGCGCAACCTGGACGGCACCGCACGCAAACTGCCGACCACCGACAGCACGCTGCTCAGCAGCTTCGCGATCAACAACACGCTCAAGACCCTGGACGATGTGCCGCTGTTCGTCAGCGAAGGCACGGTGCAGGAGAAGCTCAAGACCATCCGCGGTTCGGACTACCTGTCGTTCTGTTACGCGCAACTGCTCGCTCACCAGGGCGCGCTGTGCATCTTCGGCCATGAGCTGGGCACGCAGGACAGTCATTTGGTGGACGCGATTCGTCACGCCAGGCCGAGCCTGTTGGCGATCTCGGTTTCAGGGCGCAGTGATGGCTTCATTCGTCAGCAGAAGCGCCGGTATTCGCAGTTGTTCGACGGCACCGGAGTGGCGCTGAGGTTCTTTGCGGCACGCACCCATGCGCTGGGCAATCCGGCGTTGTCGGTCCCTGTGGAGCCATAGGTCACGACACCCATCGAAAGGCAGACACCACAGGCGGAGCGGCGGACACACGGGTTGTGGTCTCGGGTGTTATTTCCGCTGAACATGTGTCGAGACCTAACGATATAAGGAAAGCCAGCTTTACCTGGAGACAAATGACAATAATTCTCGATATCATCCGCGACGTTTTCACACCCCCTCTGCGTCAGGAAGGATATCCATGTCTCGTCCCAAGCCCGACCCGTTGTCGGCCGATGCTTTTCGCGGATTCTATGCGGACATTCTGCATTTTCTGCGCAAGCGCACGGATAACGTCAGCGACGCGGCGGACATGACCCAGGATGTGTTCGCCCAATGGCTGGGTTACCGCGACCGGGCCAACGTCGAGCAGCCTCGGGCGTTTCTGTTTCAGGTAGCGCGCAACCTGCTGCGTGACCATTGGCGCAAACAAAAGGTGCGCCAGACCGTGCAGTGCGAGCAGGTCGACAAGGACGCCGAAGCAGTCACCGAGGAGCAGAACGAACCCATGGCCGCCGCACTGCGCCTGCAGCGTCTGGAACAATTGAAAGAAGTCCTCGCCGAACTCTCGCCCCGCAGGCGAGAAGCCCTTATGCTGCACCGCTTCGAAGGCCTGAGCCAGGCGCAGATCGCCGCGCGCATGGGCATTTCGATCAGCATGGTGGAAAAACACATCGCCTTTGCCTTGCTGCATTGCAAGCGACGCCTTCAACACGAACCCGGCACGGAGCAGCCAGAATGAACCGCCTGAGCGACACCGACATTCTGGATATCGAAGCCAGCGATTCCATCGATGCCCAGGCCGCCAGTTGGTTTGCACGCAACCGTGAAGACACCGGCCGTGCCGACCGCAAGGCTTTCGCCGCCTGGCACGCCGTACCGGCCCATGCCCGCGCCTATGCCGAATTCGAGCAGTTGTGGGCCGATCTCGCGCAGTTGCAGCAACTGAACAAACCCGTGGCGCTGCCGCCGCGCAAGGCATCGGTATGGCGCCCGGCGCTGGCGGTAGCGGCGGCGGTCCTGTGCGCCTTGATGGCCACGCAACTCGGCGCGCCCCGCGAGCTGTATCACCTCCAGGTGTCGGCCCAGGCCAAGGGCGCGCGCACGCTCAGCCTGCCGGATGGCAGCACGCTCTACGGGAACGCCAACACTCGTCTGCGCGTGGATTTCAGCGCCCTGCAGCGCATCGTGCAGTTGGAGGAAGGCCAGTTGTATATCGACGTGGCGCCCGACAAGGAACGCCCGCTCTTCGTGCGCGCCGGTGAGGCCAGTGTGCGCGTGGTCGGCACCGGGTTTGATGTACGTCGTGGTCCCCGGCAACTGGTAGTCAGCGTCGCCCACGGCCAGGTCGCGTTCGCACCTACGCCCCAAGGCCCGACTCTCCAGCTCCATGCCCAACAGCGCGCCAGTTACACCTACGCCAAGGGCACGCTGGTCCAGCAGACCCTCTCCGACGAAGCGGTCGCCGATTGGCGCAGCGGGCATTTGGCCTTTCGCAATCGCGAACTGGCCAGCCTTGTGGATGAGTTGAGCCTGTACCGGCCTCAGGCACCGTTGCAGGTCAGTCAAGCCGTGGCGCAGTTGAAAGTATCGGGCAACCTGGATGTGAACGACCCCGACGCCCTGCTCAACGCCCTGCCTGCGTTACTGCCGGTGAAAACCGTAAGCGCGGCCGACGGTGCGATCAGGATCGAACCGAACCAATAATCCCAGGCCCCACACATGAGAATATTTTGCATTCGCATGTGTGGATTTTTTTTCCAGCCCCGTCTTCCTCCCGTCTGCGTTTGATACGCACACCTTTTCGGCCTTTCAGCCACCCTGGGGGATTTCATGTTTCGCGCGCCTTGCCTCGCTTCGCCGATGTTTCGACCGACCCTTGCCTTTACCTGCCTGGCCTTCAGCCTGGGCGCCCAGGCCGAGTCGTTCACGCTGCACCTGCCCGCCCAGCCTTTGGCCGCGTCCTTGAGCCAAGTGGCGCAGCAGACCAAAATCCAGCTGTTGTTCGACGAGGCCCAACTCAAGAACCTGCAGGCCCCGGCGCTCGACGGCGACTACAGCGCGGAAACGGCGATTCGCAACTTGCTGAACAACGGCGAGTTCATCCTGATCAAGGTCGGCAGCACTTACGTGGTCAAACCCGAAGCGGCCAGGACCACTTCCAGCAGCACGATCCAGCTGGAGGCCCTGAGCGTGATCGGCACCGGCAATGAAGTCGACTCCAGCACCGTCGGCCGCTCCACGCTGAGCCAGGCCGACATCGAGCGCTATCAAGCCAACAATATTCCCAGCCTGCTGCAGACCCTGCCCGGGGTCAGCCAGGGCGGCTCGCTCAAACCCGGCGGCCAGACCATTAACATTCGCGGTTTCGGCGATGCCGAAGACGTGCCGCTGACCGTTGACGGCGCCACCAAGAGCGGCTTCGAGCGCTACCAGCAGGGCACGGTGTTTATCGAACCGGAACTGATCAAGAGCATTGAGGTGGAGAAAGGCCCTAACTCGCCCTTCACCGGCAACGGTGGCTTTGGCGGCACGGTCAATATGACCACCAAGGACGCCCCCGACCTGCTGCAAGAGGGCCGCAACAGCGGCGCGATGCTCAAATATGGCTACTCCAGCAACGACCATGAGCAGGTCTACAGCAGTGCCGTGTTCGGTCGCACCGACGACGGTCGTTTCGATGCCCTGGCCTACCTGACCAAGCGCGACGGTGACGACATGAAAGTCGCCGCCAAGTTGCCCAACGAGAACAACCAGTACCCGATCAACCCTCAGCGCCTGCCCAACTCCGCCCAGAACGTCGACGGCCAGTTGTTCAAGGTCAATGCGCACTTCACCGATGAGCACAGCGTCGGCCTGTCGTACTCGCGTTCCCACAGCGACCGCTGGACCCCGTTTTCAGCCGCCAGCTACCCCACGCCACCGACCCAGGCCAATATCGACCGCTACGGCTACGAAGGCGCGTTGAAGCGTTTCCTGGCCAACCGCGATACGGTCGACACCACTTGGTCCGGCAAGTACGAATACCAGCCGCTGGATAACCCGCTGGTGGACCTGACCGTCAAATATTCGCAATCCAACACCGAGCAGACCGACGAGCGCACCGACACGGCGTTTTTCCAACTGGCCAGTGGCGGCCGCCGGATGGACACCGCCTACACCGACAAAAACCTCGATATCCGCAACGTCAGCCTGTTCGACACCGGGCCGCTGCAGCACGCGGTCACCGTCGGCACGCAGATCCGCAGGCATACGCGGGAAACCGAGATGTGGATGCCCGGCGCCACCTACAACACGCCGCGCTACAACTACGGGCATTTCCAGCCGGGCTTCATGCCCCACGGCAAGGTCGATACCAACAGTGTCTTCATTCAGGATGCGGTCACCCTGGGCGACGTAACGGTCACTCCGTCGCTGCGCTACGACCACGTGCGCAACCGTGGCGAGGCCAACGATGCGCCGTACTACAGCAATCCCGATCCGGCGGTTGGCCATGATTACAGCGACCGCACCTACACCGGATGGTCGCCCCGTCTGGCGCTGTTCTGGACCGTCACCCCGCAGGTCGGGCTGTTTGCCAACTGGAGCCAGACCTGGCGCGCCCCGGTGATCGACGAACAATATGAAGTGCAGGGCGTGGGCAGTCGCACCGCCACCAGCGTCGACCTCGACCCGGAGCGCATCACGTCGATCACCGTGGGCAATATCACCAGCTTCGACAACCTGGTTGCTCAGGACGACAGCCTGCAAGTGCGTACGACGCTGTTCCACAACAAAGTCGAAGACGAAATCTTCAAGGCCACCGGCGTCGGCTGCCAGAACCAGGCAATCAATGGCGGCACGATTTCCACGGCCTGCCCGCCGGGGCCGATGGCCAACTACCGCAACATCGGCGGCGTGACCATCAAAGGCTTCGAGGTGGAATCGTTTTATAACTCCACCTACCTGTTCGGCTCGGTGTCGTATGCCTATACCACCGGCCAGCACGAAGGCGCGTACACCAACCCGTGGGGCCCGGATGTGTCGGCGCGGGACATTCCACCGACCAAGTGGGTGCTGGTGCTCGGCACTCATATTCCGGCCTGGGACGCCCAAGTGGGATGGATGGGCCAGTTCGTCGGCGCCACCGACCGCCTGCCCAGCGACAAATACTCCGGCGGCCCCGGCAGCAGCGTCGGCGACACCTTTTACGACCAATACAACAACAAGCGCTACAACACCCAGGGCCTGTTCGCCAAATGGAAGCCGCAGCAGGCTTACCTGAAGGGCACCGAGGTCAACTTCACCCTCGACAATATGTTCAACAACAACTATCGCCCGGCCCTGAGCGGCGACCGGGCCTACACCAAGGGCCGCGATGCGAAGATCAGCGTCACGCGTTTTTTCTGAGCAGGTGTACGGATAAATCCGCGCGCAGCAGGGTTTCCAGGCAGTGTTCAGTGATGTGGTAATACGCTTTCAGCGCCTGGATTTTCTCCAGCAACGACGCGTTATCCACCGGCTCGGCACGCTTGACGGCCAGGATCATTTTGTTCTTGTTGGTGTGTTCCAGTGAGATGAACTCGAACACTTTGGTCTCGTAGCCGCAGGCTTCCAGGAACAGCGCACGCAGGCTGTCGGTGACCATTTCCGCCTGCTGGCCCAAGTGCAGGCCGTATTGCAGCATCGGCTTGAGCAGCGCCGGGCTCTGGATCTGCAGGCGGATCTGTTTGTGGCAGCACGGCGAGCACATGATGATCGACGCACCGGAGCGGATGCCGGTATGGATCGCATAGTCGGTGGCGATGTCGCAGGCGTGCAGCGCGATCATCACATCCAGTTCGCTGGGCGCCACGCTGCGCACGTCGCCGCATTTGAATACCAGCCCAGGGTGATCCAGACGCGCGGCGGCGCTGTTGCACAGGGTCACCATGTCTTCACGCAGCTCGACGCCGGTCACTTCAGCTTCGGCATTGAGGGTATTGCGCAGGTAATCGTGGATGGCGAAGGTCAGGTAGCCCTTGCCCGAACCAAAATCGGCGACCCGCACCGGCTGGTCCAGTTTCAGCGGCGACGAGGTCAGCGCATGGCTGAACACCTCGATGAATTTGTTGATCTGTTTCCACTTGCGCGACATCGACGGGATCAGCGTCTGCTTGGCGTCGGTCACGCCCAGGTCGGCAAGGAACGGTCGGCTCAGGTCGAGAAAACGATGCTTTTCGCGGTTGTGCTCGGCCGACGGCGCCTCACGCAGTTGCTGCGGCTTGCTCTTGAACAGCGAGCTTTTGTTCTTCTTGCTGTATTCCAGCTGGGCTTCGTCGGTCAGCGCCAGCAAGTGCGCGTTCTTGAACGACGCCGGCAACAGCGCGGCAATCGCCGCGACGCCTTCGGCCACGGGCAGGTTCTTGGTGATGTCGCGGGTTTTGTAGCGGTACACGAAGGACAGGCACGCCTGCTCCTTGACGGTCACCGGCTTGATGATCAGCCGTTGCAGCTCGGCTTCGTCACCGACGTACTTGGCCAGCACCAGCTTGATAAAGGCACTGTGCGCAAGGCTTTCGCCGAGCAGTTCGATGAACTGGGCGTGATGATCCGGCGCAGGGCGGGCGGGTTGAGCGGTGACGGACATGAACAAAAACGCCTCGGGCAGGGAATGCCGGGCATTTTAGGGGGGATGAGGGTTCAGGGCACGGAGTTATTTGATCAACGGTACGGCGCTTGAACAGACCGGGGCTGAATGTGGGAGGGAGCAAGCCCTCCCACACGGTTTGATCGAGGTATTCGGGCTACTCAAGTACCACCAGGCGATTGGGCAGTTCATTGCGCGCCTGGGTCAGCGGCACATGCACCTTGAGCAACTCGCCACAGGCTTGGATGCAGGCAATGAAACCGGCCAGTGTCTGGCCCTGTTTCACCTGCTGGGTGAAGGCCTGGACAACGGCGTCCCAATTGCTGTCGTCCAGGCGTTTGGAGATGCCTTCATCCACCAGGATTTCCACATAGCGCTCGGCCTCGCTGACAAAAATCAGCACGCCGGTGCTGCCCACAGTGTGGTGCAGGTTCTGCTCCAGAAACTGCCGGCGCGCCAGGTTCGACGCGCGCCAATGCCGCACCGAACGCGGGATCAGGCGGGTCGTCACCTTGGGCAAGCGGAACACCAGGCACAACACAATGAACGTCGCCCACTGCGCCAGCAGCAAGGTGTACATGGTCAGGTAGCCGGACAGGTAATGCACCACCCCCGGCACCACCAGGGCGATCAGGCTGGCCCACAACAACGGGATGTACGCGTAGTCATCGGCACGGGCGGCCAGGACTGTCACCAGCTCGGCGTCGGTCTGCTGCTCGACCCGGGCGATCGCTTCGGCGACCTGGCGTTGTTCGTGTTCACTCAGTAGTGTCATGGTTATAGATGCTCTTTTATCGTTATTGTCATTACCAGCCGCCCGAGGCCCCGCCCCCGCCGAAGCCACCCCCGCCGCCCCGGAAACCACCGCCGCCGCCCCCGCCACCGCCGCCGCGTCCACTGCTGCTGAGGATCGCCAGCAGGATCGCGCCCACCGGCAGGCCCAGGCGATTGCACAGCCACAGCACACCGATCAGCAGCACGAACAGGCCAATGGAAAGGCCGGGATTATCCTTGGCAAAATTGCCGTCCGCCACATGGGCCGGCACCGCCAGGGGTTCACCGCCGACCACCTGGACCATCGCGGCCACGCCGTCGCTGATGCCCTGGCTGTAATTGCCGGCCTTGAACTTGGGCGCGATCACCTGGTTGATGATGACCCATGACTGTGCATCGGTGAGCACGCCTTCCAGGCCATAACCCACTTCGATGCGCAACTTGCGTTCATCGCGGGCGACGATCAACAGCGCGCCGTTGTCCTTGCCCTTCTGGCCGATGCCCCACTGGCGCCCCAATTGATAACCGAAGTCCTCGATCGGCACGCCTTGCAGGTCGGGCACGGTGACCACCACGATCTGGGCGCCGCGCGTCTGCTCCAGCGCCTGCAACTGCTGGGTCAACTGCGCGCGCACCGCCGGGTCGATCATTTGGGCGTTGTCCACCACCCGCCCGGTCAGCGCCGGGAAGGTCAACGCTGCCTGGGCCGCGCCCGCGCAGGCCAACAGCCACAGCGCCAGGCCTATCCTTAATAAACGCATCGACACCTCAGTGCAGCCTTATTTGAACTTCACTTGCGGCGCTTTATCGGCATCGGCACTGGTGGCTTCGAACGTGGCGCGAATCGGCAAATCGCTGTACATCACGCTGTGCCACAAACGGCCTGGGAAGGTGCGGATCTCGGTGTTGTACGCCTGCACGGCCTGGATAAAGTCGCGGCGCGCCACGGCGATACGGTTTTCGGTACCTTCCAGCTGGGATTGCAGGGCCAGGAAGTTCTGGTTGGCTTTGAGATCCGGGTAGCGCTCGGACACCACCATCAAGCGGCTGAGGGCGCCGCTCAAGCCGTCCTGGGCCTGCTGGAACTGCTTGAGTTTTTCCGGGTTGTCCAGGGTGCTGGCGTCGACCTGGATCGAGGTGGCCTTAGCCCGCGCTTCGATCACGGCGGTCAGGGTGTCCTGCTCATGGGCGGCATAGCCCTTGACCACTTCCACCAGGTTGGGGATCAGGTCGGCGCGGCGCTGGTACTGGTTCTGCACCTGGCCCCAAGCCGCCTTGGCTTGCTCGTCGAGGGTGGGAATGGTGTTGATGCCGCAACCGCTCAGCACCGTGCTGATCAATAGCAGAGCCGCGGCTTTGAGGCCCCAGCGGTTAACGTGTGCTGCTTGCATGATGTATCTCCTGCCCAAACTGGATGGAATTGGATGACCTGCCCTATAAACCGCGCGCTTGGGGCATAATCCGCCACCACTGGTATGCATCGAGCCAATCAGCTACAAAGATGCCCAGCGCGAATAAGAGTTCAGAAGTGTGCGGTATTTCTCTGAACAACGCCCGAACAACAATAGACGCTCCCCACATTTTGGCCGTCAGCGCGAGCGCTGTGCAGTGAGCCGAAAAAGGATATTCATGAAAAAGCTGTGTTTGCTCGGCCTTGTTGCCACGCTGGCCACTCACCCCGTATGGGCAGAAACAAAGCCTGCTGCGCTTAAGGATAAGGACGCCTTCGTCAGCGACCTGCTCAAGCAGATGACCCTGGATGAAAAGATCGGCCAGTTGCGCCTGATCAGCATCGGCCCCGAAATGCCCCGCGAGCTGATCCGCAAGGAAATCGCCGCCGGCCGCATCGGCGGCACGTTCAACTCCATCACCCGCCCGGAAAACCGTCCGATGCAGGACGCGGCCATGCGCAGTCGCCTGAAGATCCCGATGTTCTTCGCCTACGACGTGATCCACGGCCACCGCACCATTTTCCCGATCAGCCTGGCCCTGGCCTCCAGCTGGGACATGGACGCCATCGGCCGCTCCGGCCGCATCGCCGCCCAGGAAGCTGCGGCCGACAGCCTGGACATCACCTTCGCGCCGATGGTCGACATCTCCCGCGACCCGCGCTGGGGCCGCACCTCCGAAGGCTTCGGCGAAGACACTTACCTGGTCTCGCGCATCGCCGACGTGATGGTCAAGGCGTTTCAGGGCACCAGCCCCGCCAATGCCGACAGCCTGATGGCTAGCGTCAAGCACTTCGCCCTGTATGGCGCGGTGGAAGGCGGGCGCGACTACAACGTGGTCGACATGAGCCCGGTCAAGATGTACCAGGACTACCTGCCGCCGTATCACGCGGCGATCAAGGCCGGTTCCGGCAGCGTCATGGTGGCGCTCAACTCGATCAACGGCGTACCCGCCACCGCCAATACCTGGCTGATGAACGACCTGCTGCGCAGGGACTGGGGCTTCAAGGGCCTGGCCGTGAGCGACCACGGCGCGATCTTCGAACTGATCAAGCACGGCGTGGCCAAGGACGGGCGTGAAGCCGCCAAACTGGCGATCAAGGCCGGCATCGACATGAGCATGAACGACTCGCTGTACGGCAAGGAACTGCCGGGGCTGCTCAAGTCCGGCGAGATCGAGCAAAGCGACATCGACAACGCCGTGCGCGAAGTCCTCGGCGCCAAATACGACATGGGCCTGTTCAAGGACCCGTACCTGCGTATCGGCAAGGCCGAGGACGACCCGGCCGACACCTACGCCGACAGCCGCCTGCACCGCGCCGAAGCGCGTGATATTGCGCGCCGCAGCCTAGTGCTGTTGAAAAACCAGAACAACACCCTGCCGCTGAAAAAATCCGCGACCATCGCCCTGGTCGGCCCGCTGGCCAAGGCGCCGATCGACATGATGGGCAGTTGGGCGGCTGCCGGTAAACCCGAGCAATCGGTGACCCTGCTCGACGGCCTCAACGCCGTGATCGGTGAAAAAGGCAAAATCCTCTACGCCCGTGGCGCCAACATCACCAACGACAAGGCGGTGGTCGACTACCTCAACTTCCTCAACTTCGATGCGCCGGAAGTGGTGGATGACAAGCGCTCGCCGCAGGTATTGATCGATGAGGCGGTCCAAGCGGCCAAGCAGGCCGACGTGATCGTCGCCGCCGTGGGCGAGTCCCGTGGCATGTCCCACGAGTCCTCCAGCCGCACCGACCTGAACATCCCGCAAAGCCAGCGCGACCTGATCAAGGCGCTCAAGGCCACCGGCAAACCGCTGGTGTTGGTGCTGATGAACGGCCGCCCCTTGTCGATCCTCGACGAGAACCAACAGGCCGACGCCATCCTGGAAACCTGGTTCGCCGGCACCGAAGGCGGCAACGCCATCGCCGATGTGCTGTTCGGTGACTACAACCCGTCGGGCAAACTGCCGATCACCTTCCCGCGCTCCGTTGGGCAGATTCCGACCTACTACAACCACCTGACCATCGGCCGGCCGTTCACCCCAGGCAAGCCGGGCAACTACACCTCGCAGTACTTCGATGACACCACCGGGCCGCTGTTCCCGTTTGGTTATGGCCTGAGCTACACCACGTTCAGCGTGTCGGATATGGCGCTGTCGTCCACGACCCTGAACAAGACCGGCAAGCTCGACGCCAGCGTCACCGTGAAAAACACCGGTAAGGTCGACGGCGAAACCGTGGTGCAGCTGTACATCCAGGACGTGGCCGGTTCGATGATCCGTCCGATCAAGGAGTTGAAGAACTTCCAGAAAGTCATGCTCAAGGCCGGTGAAGAGCGCACGCTGCACTTCACCATCACCGAAGAAGACTTGAAGTTCTACAACACCCAGCTCAAGTACGCGGCCGAACCGGGTGAGTTCAATGTGCAGATCGGGTTGGATTCCCAGGATGTACAGCAGCAGACCTTCGAGCTGCTTTGATTCAATGATCGTTCCCACGCTCCGCGTGGGAATGCAGCCCCAGGAAGCTCCGCGTCCAAAGCGTGACGCAGAGCGTCACAAGAGGCATTCCCACCCAGAGCGTGGGAACGATCGTTAATCGCGTCGATCCAGCAGATTTACCACCAACCGATCAATCCAGCCCCACACCCGCTGCTTCACCCGCCGCCACAATGGCCGCGCCTTCCACGCCTCCAGGCTGACCACCTGGCTCTGGGCAAAATCCGCGGTAAAACTCGCCGCCACCGCCTGGGTCAGCTCAGGGTCCAACGCTTCCAGATTGGCCTCCAGATTGAAACGCAGATTCCAGTGGTCGAAATTGCACGAACCGATGCTCACCCAGTCGTCCACCAGCACCATCTTCAGGTGCAGAAAGCACGGTTGGTATTCAAAAATCTGCACGCCCGAGCGCAGCAGACGCGGGTAATAGCGGTGCCCGGCGTAACGCACCGACGGGTGATCGGTGCGCGGGCCGGTCAACAGTAAACGCACATCCACCCCACGCCCTGCTGCCCGGCGCAATGCGCGGCGCACACCCCACGTGGGCAGAAAATACGGCGTGGCGAACCAGATACGTTGCTGACTACTGTTCAGCGCGCGGATCAACGATTGCAGGATGTCGCGGTGCTGTCGGGAATCCGCGTAGGCCACCCGGCCCAGCCCCGGCCCCGTCGCCGGCACCTTGGGCAGACGCGGCAAACCGAAATGCGTGGCGGGTTTCCATGCGCGCCGCGCCGCGTTGGCGTGCCATTGGCGGTCGAACAGCGCCTGCCAGTCCAGCACCAGCGGGCCGCTGACCTGCACCATCACCTCGTGCCACTCGGCCGTGTCCTGGCCCGGCGTCCAGAACTCATCCGTCACGCCCGTGCCGCCGACCACGGCGAGCTGTTGGTCGATCAGTAACAGCTTGCGATGGTCGCGGTACAGGTTACGCATCCAGCGACGCCAGCTCAGACGATTGTAGAAGCGCAGCTCCACCCCGGCGTCAGTCAGGCGTTTGCGCAGCGACAGGGTAAACGCCAGGCTGCCGTAGTCATCGAACAGGCACCGCACGCGCACACCGCGCTCGGCGGCCAGCACCAGTGCCTGCACCATGGCCTCGGCGCACGCACCGGCCTCCACCAGGTACAACTCCAGGTCCACTTGCTGTTCGGCACGGGCAATGCCCACCAGCATCTGCGGGAAAAACTGCGGGCCGTCGATCAACAACTCGAAACGGTTGGCGCTGCGCCACGGAAACACCGCGCCGCCCATGTCAGCGCGCCGTGAAGATCAGTACCGCACCCACCGGCACCGACAAACTGATCGACTTCAGCCCGGCCGCCTTGCGCAGCGCGGCCACCCCCGGCGCCAGGTCGAAATCCTCGGCATGCAGCACCACCGGCTCCAGGGTCACCACCTGGAAACGCCGGTCATCCAGGCGCGTGGCCAGCAGCTCGGCGCTGTAGGCCTGGGTTTTGCCGTGCAAGGTCACACTCAGTGGCAGGCGCAACTCCAATTGCGCGCCGGGGGCCAGGTCGTTAATGGGCTGCAGATTGATCTGCGCGCTGATCAACGCCTCGGGGAACGTCTTGATCTCAAACAACTGATTGCGCATGCGCTCATCGCGCAGCGGCACGCCGCTGTTGACCGACTCCAATTCCACCTGCACCTGCGCCGCGCCCTTGTCGTCGACCTTGCCGTGCAGCACCAGAAAACGATGCACATCGGCAATCTCAGTGTTTTTGGTGGCGACGAAGGATAGGCGCGAGGATTCGTTATCCAAGTACCAGTCGGCATGGGCGGGCACAGCAGCGACCGCCAGCAAGGCGAAGGCCAGGGGTTTTATCAGAGAAGCATTGAACATAAAGACTCGAGGGGCAAAAAACCTGGACGAACCTTAACTGCGCCGCCTGCCGGGCGCAATGTAACTGACGAAGCAGATCAACTGTGGGAGCTGGCTTGCCTGCGATAGCGGCAGGTCAGTCAACATCACTGTCGCCTGTGCCGTCGTCATCGCAGGCAAGCCAGCTCCCGCAGGGGAAGTGTGCCGTGTCAGGGATTCAGGCGGCAGCCTTGACGGTCGCCGAGCCACCTTGCGCTGTGGGTTCGGCCCAGCCCGCTCGCCGTCACTTCACTGCGCTCCGGGTTGTCGCTGAAGGCGCTGGTCGGCACGTACTGCTTCACATACCCCTTGCAGTACTGCGCCGGGTTATTCGCCACATACCGACACGAGCAATATTCCTTGGCGGTGTACGCCGCGATGATATCGGGGAAGGCTTGCAGGTTGACGCGTTCGTGCCAGACCCACGCCAACAGCGCGAGCAATAACAGCAGAAAAAAACCGGTCAACGGCCGACGACGGATCATGGCTGCACCGCCGCAAGCACGCGTTTGAGCAATTCGTTGTGGCGATAGCTGCCGTCACGATCGTCGCCGTAGCGCACGATCAACAGGCGTTCATCGGGCAATACGAACAGTGCCTGGCCCCAGTGGCCGAGCGCCGCGAAGGTATCGGCGGGAGCGTCGGGCCAAGGCCTTGGCGTGCCTTGGTTGAGCCACCAATGGCCGCCGGGGACAGCTTCGTCCTGCCCGGTTTGGTATCGGTTGAACGGCTGCCGATTGAAGGCCACCCACTCCTTGGGCAGCAGTTGCTGGTCACCCCAACGCCCCTCCCGCGCCATCAGCAGGCCGACCCGCGCCAGGTCGCGAGCGGTGAGGTAAGCGTAGGACGAGGCGACAAACGTCTCGTCGCCGTCGGTTTCCCACGTGGCATTGCGAATGCCCAATGGCTTGAACAACGCATCCCACGGGTAACTCATATAGGCCTTGTGACCGAGCATGCCTTTCAGTGCGGCGGATAAAAGATTGCTGTCGCCACTGGAGTAACGGAACGCCTGGCCCGGCGCGCTGGAGGCCTCCGTGTTCGCGGCAAACTCAGCCATGTCCGTGCGGCCACGGGTGTAGAGCATGGCCACCACCGAGGATTTCAGCGGGGCGAATTCGTAGTCTTCCTGCCAGTCCAGCCCCGAGGCCCAGTGCAGCAGATCGGCCATTGTGACCGTCGGATGCTGTTTCATCGGCGGGTAAAACCGCGCCACCGGGTCGCTCAATTTGAAGCGGTTGTCGCCGTAGGCCACCCCCAGCACGCAGGCCATCAGGCTTTTGCTGACCGACCAGGTCAAGTGCGGCGTGCTGGCGGTAGTGGGTGCGGCATAGCGTTCGTAGATGACTTCACCGTCGCGTATCACCAGCAGGGCGTCGGTGCGAATGCCTTGGCGGGTGCTGTCGTCGCGCGGGGGAAAGGCATAGGCGTCCAGGGCTTGGAGCGCGGGACCGGTGAGCCGCGTGCCCTCGGCCCATTGCGGGTCGGGCCAGGTTTCAGCGTGGCCGTTAACGGTGAACAACAACAGCGCAACGCACAACAGGCCTCTGACCATGGACGCGAACTCGACGGGGCATTCAAACCCGCGAGGCTAGCCCAGGCGCATGACAGATTGACGACAAAGGGCCTGTCATCCAAGCGTCACCATAACTTCATGGAGATGACACCGGGCCTCCATAGCCTGACTTCGGACAACAAAGTCGACCGGCCGAAACGTGGCCGGCACTCGGAGACTCGCCATGACTCAGATCGCCCGCATCAGCGACACCGGCAATGAACGCCGTCTGCAAGCCGAACGCCTGATCGGCGCCCAGGCCTTGCAGGAAGCCCAGGCCCTGCGGTTCAACGTATTCAGCGGCGAGTTCAACGCCAAGCTGAAAGGCGCGGAACACGGCCTGGACATGGATGACTATGATGTGCACTGCAGCCATATCGGCGTGCGGGACTTGAACACCGGTCGACTGGTAGCCACCACTCGCTTGCTCGACCACCAGGCCGCCAGCACCCTGGGCCGGTTCTACAGCGAAGAAGAATTCAGCCTGCATGGCCTGCTCCACCTGAAGGGCCCGATCCTGGAAATCGGGCGCACCTGCGTCGACCCGGCCTACCGCAACGGCGGCACCATCGCGGTGTTGTGGGGCGAGTTGGCCGAGGTGCTCAACCAGGGCGGCTACAGCTATTTGATGGGCTGTGCGAGCATTCCGATGCACGACGGCGGCATCCAGGCCCATGCGATCATGCAGCGCCTGCGCGAACGCTACCTGTGCAACGAACACCTGCGCGCCGAGCCGAAAAAGCCGCTGCCGGCCCTGGATCTGCCGTCCAACGTGATCGCCGAAATGCCGCCGCTGCTCAAGGCCTATATGCGCCTGGGCGCGAAGATCTGCGGCGAGCCATGCTGGGACGAAGACTTCCAGGTCGCCGACGTGTTTATCCTGCTCAAGCGCGACGAGTTGTGCCCGCGCTATGCGCGCCACTTCAAGGCGGCCATGTGATGAGCCGCCTGCGTGTATACGGGCGCATCGCCCGCGTGCTGCTGGTGGTGGCGCTGGGCTTGAGCATGGCCAGCGTGTTTGGCCTTTTCGAACGCTTGGGCGTGGCCAATTCGATGGTGCGCCGCCAGCGCTGGTCGCGGTTCTTCATGGCCCGGCTGACCAACGCCCTGCCCTTTCGCGTGACGGTTCATGGCCAGTTACCGACGCAACCGATGCTATGGGTGAGCAACCACGTGTCCTGGACCGACATACCGCTGCTGGGCATGGTTGCGCCGATGTCGTTTCTGTCCAAGGCCGAAGTGCGCACCTGGCCGGTCGCCGGCTGGTTGGCGGCGAAGGCCGGCAGCCTGTTTATCCGCAGGGGCTCGGGCGACAGCCAATTGATCCGCAAGCAGATGACCCGGCATCTGGAGCAGCAACATCCACTGTTGATGTTCCCCGAAGGCACCACCACCGACGGCCGCAGCCTGCGCACCTTCCACGGCCGCCTGCTGGCCAGCGCGATCGATGCGGATGTGTCGCTGCAACCGGTGGCGATCCGTTACCTGCGCGATGGGCAGGTGGACCCGCTGGCGCCGTTCATTGGCGATGACGATTTGCTCTCGCACCTGATGCGGTTGTTTGCCAATGATCAGGGCGATGTGGAAATCCACGTACTCACACCGATTGCCTGCGCCGGGCAGGAGCGTGCCGCCCTGGCGTTCCAGGCGCAGCAGGCGGTGCAGAAGGCGTTGTTCGGGCCGATCGCTGAAGTTGAACCGGTAGCGGCGCGACCAGCGTTCGCTGCTTGAAACCATGTGGGAGGGGCAAGCCCCTCCCACATTTAGTTTTATGGCGTCAGTTGAGCCTGTGCGAACACCTGCAATTGAGGGTAGAAGCGCCGGAAGTCTTCACTCAACGGTTCATATAAAAGTCGCAACTCCTGCATCGCGTGCCCCAATTCCTCAGGTTGCGTCAGCCGCCGCGAAATCCCGCGCAGCACGTGCTCCATCACCGCAAACTCGCGGTATGAGCCCAGCCAATCGTCCGCTGCCATATAAGGCGCAATCTGCGCCAACCGCCCGGGTAACGCCGGTTCGGCCGCCAGTACCCGGTACACCCGCGAAGTGAAGTCTTCCAGCGGCTGGTCGGCATACAACGCCCAATCCCGCGCCAGGCAGTGATCGAAGAACACGTCCAGAACGATCCCGGCATAGCGCCGACGGGTCAGGCTGAAGCGTGACAACGCCTGCCCTACCAACGGATGGCTGTCGGTAAAACGGTCGATCGAACGATGCAACTGGATCGCCGCTTCAATGGATGGGCTGAACTGGCCCTGCAGGCGGCCTTTAACGAAGTCGCCATACAGGCTGCCCAGCAGTTGCGCAGGCAACTGGCCGCCCAGGTGCAGATGTGCGAGATAATTCATGGCGCGCAGTCTAGCACTGCGCTTAACGTATCGTTATAACCCGATATACCGATTCAGTCTGACCTCAGAGCAAAATCGTATTGGTATATCGGAATATACCGATTTAAAGTTCGCCTCATCGCGATATAACGCTTTACAACACCGAGCACACTGCCATGTCCATCGACCTCGACGAAATAATAAAAGCCCTGGCGCACCCGGTACGGCGAGACATCCTCACCTGGCTCAAAGACCCGAAGGTGCAATTCCCCGAGCAATTGCACAACCACGAGTACGGCATCTGTGCCGGGCAGATCGACCAACGCTGCGGCTTGTCCCAGTCGACCGTGTCGGCCCACCTGGCCACCTTGCAACGCGCGGGTCTGATCAGCAGCCAGAAGGCCGGGCAGTGGCACTTTTTCAAACGCAATGAGGAAGTGATCCAAGCCTTCCTCACAGCGCTCATCACTGAACTCAGCGCCGAACCGCTGTAAAAGGACCCCGCAAATGCCCCTCTCGCTCCTCATCCTGGCCCTGAGCGCCTTCGCCATCGGCACCACCGAGTTCGTCATCATGGGCCTGCTGCCCGATGTGGCGGCGGACCTCGGCGTATCGATCCCGGGCGCCGGCTGGCTGGTCACCGGTTATGCCCTGGGCGTGGCCATTGGTGCGCCCTTTATGGCGCTGGCCACGGCTAAATTGCCGCGCAAGGCCGCCCTGGTAGCGTTGATGGGGATTTTCATTATTGGCAACCTGCTCTGCGCCCTGGCCAGCGACTACAACGTGCTGATGTTCGCTCGCGTGGTCACCGCGCTGTGCCACGGCGCCTTCTTCGGGATCGGTTCGGTGGTCGCCGCCAACCTGGTGCCGGCCAACAAGCGGGCCTCGGCCGTGGCCTTGATGTTTACCGGCCTGACCCTGGCCAACGTGCTTGGTGTTCCCCTGGGCACTGCGCTGGGCCAGCAAGCCGGCTGGCGCTCGACCTTCTGGGCGGTGACGGTGATCGGCGTGGTGGCGTTGATCGGCCTGATTCGTTTCCTGCCGGCCAAGCGCGACGAAGAAAAGCTCGACATGCGCGCCGAACTGGCCGCCCTCAAAGGCGCCGGTATCTGGTTGTCGCTGAGCATGACCGCCCTGTTCGCGGCGTCCATGTTCACCCTCTTCACCTACGTGGCGCCGCTGTTGGGCGATGTCACCGGTGTATCGCCCAAAGGCGTGACCTGGACCCTGCTGCTGATCGGCCTGGGCCTGACCGTCGGCAATATCATCGGCGGCAAGCTCGCGGATAAGCGCCTGGCAGCCACTCTGATCGGCGTGTTTATCAGCATGGCCGTGGTGTCCACCGCGCTGAGCTGGACCAGCGTCGCCGTGATCCCCACCGAAATCACCTTGTTCCTCTGGGCAACCGCCGCGTTCGCCGCCGTACCGGCGCTGCAGATCAACGTGGTGACCTTTGGCAAGGCCGCGCCGAACCTGGTGTCCACCTTGAACATCGGCGCGTTCAACATCGGCAACGCCCTCGGCGCCTGGGTCGGCGGCAGCGTGATCGCCCATGGTTTCGGCCTGACCAGTGTGCCGCTGGCGGCCGCTGCCCTGGCGATCCTTGCCCTCGTGGTGACCTTGATAACTTTCCGTCAGAGCGGCGATGCCGACCTGGCCCCTGCGACCAACTGATCAATGTAATAAAGAAGGTATTGTGCGATGACGACTATTTTCGATCCGATCAAACTGGGTGACGTGGAGCTGTCGAACCGCATCATCATGGCCCCGCTGACCCGCTGCCGCGCCGACGCCGGCCGCGTGCCCAACGCGCTGATGGCCGAGTATTACGTGCAGCGTGCCTCCGCCGGGCTGATCCTCAGCGAAGCCACCTCCGTAACGCCAATGGGCGTGGGCTACCCGGACACCCCGGGCATCTGGTCCAACGACCAGGTGCGTGGCTGGGCCAACGTGACCAAGGCCGTACACGGCGCGGGCGGCAAGATTTTCCTGCAACTGTGGCACGTCGGCCGGATCTCCCACGAGTCCTACCTGAACGGCGAAACCCCCGTGGCACCGAGTGCGATCCAGGCCAAGGGCCACGTCAGCCTGGTGCGTCCGCTGGCCGACTATCCGACCCCGCGCGCCCTGGAAACCGCTGAAATCGCCGACATCGTCGACGCCTACCGCACCGGCGCCGAGAATGCCAAGGCTGCAGGCTTTGACGGCGTGGAAATCCACGGCGCCAACGGCTACTTGCTCGACCAGTTCCTGCAGAGCAGCACCAACCAGCGCACCGATCAGTACGGCGGCTCCCTGGAAAACCGCGCACGCCTGCTGCTGGAAGTGACCGATGCGGCCATCGACGTGTGGGGCCCTGGCCGCGTGGGCGTGCACCTGGCACCCCGCGCCGACGCGCACGACATGGGCGACGCCAACCTGGCGCAAACCTTTACCTACGTCGCCACTGAGCTGGGCAAGCGCGGCATCGCGTTTATCTGCTCGCGCGAGAAAGAAGGCGCCGACAGCCTCGGTCCACAGCTGAAAAAAGCCTTCGGCGGCGCGTATATCGCCAACGAACGCTTCACTAAAGACAGCGCCAACGCATGGCTGGCCGAGGGTAAGGCGGATGCGGTGGCGTTTGGCGTGCCGTTCATTGCCAACCCGGACCTGCCGGCTCGCCTGAAGGCCGATGCCCCGCTGAACGAAGCGCATCCGGAGACGTTCTATGGCAAAGGCCCGGTGGGTTACATCGACTACCCGACCCTGCCGCTGTAATCGCCTGAGACACAAACCAAATGTGGGAGGGGTCTGTCCCCTCCCACATGTTTGCCCCGTCGTTGCCTGTGTAACATTCCTTCACAGCCCTGCAACAAATTCCCTACAAAATACTTAGGCGGCTACCTATCAAGCGCCGGCCAGCCCGTATATAAAGTCACCCCACGAATAAGTCAGAAGGACGATTGACCGTCCTTAGGCTTTACTGTTGACACAACTGGACGCAATTACGCATTTTGTCTCAATTGCGCAGGCTTGGGCTCAAGCGCAGCATGTCCAGCCCTGCCTCTACCCAGCGTTCGGCTTCCTGCTGCAATTGGAAGCTGTCGGGGACCAGCAGCCATTGGCCGATCAGCCCATTGATGTAGGCATGAATGCACACCGCGCCACGCGTGGTGTCGAGGTTTTCCGGAAGTTGCCCGCGATGGACCGCATTACGCAGTGTCAGGCCGATGCGCAGGTTGCATTCCAGGCTATGCGTTTGGCGCTGGCGGCGCATGTCGCACATTTCGTCGGTGAATTCGCACTTATGAAACAAGATCTCATTGATGCGTCGGGTTTTCGGGTCCAGGGCCACTTGATGGAACAAACGAATCAGCAGCTTGCGCATACAGCCCAGCGGGTCGAGTTCATCCTCGCTTTCACTGGCCCGGGCCAACTCGTCCAAGGGCTCGTGCAGCGTATCGAGCAGCGCCTGGAGCAAATCGGATTTATTACTGAAATGCCAATAGATAGCGCCTCGCGTTACGCCGGCCAGTGCGGCGATGTCCGCCAGCGTGGTCCGCGCGACGCCACGCTCGTAAAAGGCTTGCTCGGCGGCATCGAGAATCTGGCTGCGCGTTTCCTGAGCTTCCTCTTTGGTGCGACGAACCATGGCAGTAAAACCTCAATCAGAACACTTAGGACTATCGATAATGCTGTGTTAATAGACGGTATCGATCATCTGAATAATTGTGGGACGACGCCGTCATGGGCACCGAACGTACTAAAATCGAGGCTTTGGCCGCTGCTTTGTCAACAACGCGCGAAACCTGTCAAGAGTTTACAAACAACCATGAACGTAAGTATATTGCGTAGCAAGCTACTTATCTACTCACGGCTCGTTTTTTACCCTTCCACACTTCTTGTGCGCACTCTGCGCGCCTGACCCGAGGATCTTCATGCAACTTAAGCCAGCTGTTACCGCTCTGGTCACTGCCGTCGCCCTGGCATCGCTGCTCAGCGGATGTAAAAAGGAAGAAGCGGCTCCGCCCGCTCAAATCCCTCTGGTCGGCGTGGTCACCCTGCAACCGCAAGCCTTTACCCTGACGTCCGAACTCCCTGGCCGCACTACGGCCTTTCGCATCGCGGAAGTTCGCCCGCAGGTCAACGGCATCATTCTCAAGCGCCTGTTCAAAGAAGGCGCGGACGTGAAGGAAGGCCAGCAGCTTTATCAGATCGACCCGTCGGTCTATGAGGCCACTCTGAAAAGCGCCCAGGCCACCCTGAGCCAGACCAAATCCATCAGCGACCGCTACAAGCAGTTGGTGGATGAGCAGGCCGTGAGCCGCCAGGAATACGACACCGCCGTCGCCAATCGCATGACCGCCGAAGCCAACGTGCAAACCGCCCAGATCAACGTGCGCTACACCAAAGTGTTCGCGCCGATCTCCGGGCGTATCGGCCGTTCTTCGGTGACCGAAGGCGCGCTGGTCAGCAATGGCCAGGCCGATGCCATGGCGGTCATCCAGCAACTGGACCCGATCTACGTCGACGTCACGCAGTCTTCGGCCGAAATGCTGAAGCTGCGCCGCGACCTGGAAAGCGGCCAACTGGAAAAAGCCGGCGCCAATGCGGCTAAGGTCAAGCTGACCCTGGAAGACGGTAGCGACTATCAACACGACGGCAAACTGGAATTTTCCGAAGTGTCGGTCGATCAGACCACCGGCTCCGTGACCCTGCGCGCTGTGTTCCCCAACCCTGACCACACCCTGCTGCCGGGCATGTTCGTACACGCCCAATTGCAAGCCGGCGTGAACAGCAAGGCGATCCTGGCCCCGCAGCAAGGCGTGACCCGCGACCTTAAAGGCACTCCGACGGCGTTGATCGTCAACGCGCAAAACAAGGTCGAGCAACGTGAACTGGTGGCCAACCGTACCGCCGGTGCCTACTGGCTGGTGGAGAAAGGCTTGAACGCCGGTGACCGTGTCATCACAGAAGGCTTGCAGTACGTCAAGCCGGGCGCCGAGGTCAAGGTCAAGGACGCGGACAACGCCAAGCCCGCCGGTACCGCCGCTCCTGCTGCCGCTGCTGGCAAAGGGGAGTAACCCATGTCGAAATTTTTTATCGACCGTCCCATTTTCGCCTGGGTGATTGCCCTGGTGATCATGCTGGTCGGGGCACTGTCGATCCTGAAGTTGCCCATCAACCAATACCCGGCCATCGCGCCGACCGCTATCGATATCCAGGTGACCTACCCAGGCGCGTCCGCACAAACCGTGCAGGACACCGTGGTGCAGGTGATCGAGCAACAGCTCAACGGTATCGACAACCTGCGTTATGTCTCCTCGGACAGTAACTCCGACGGCAGCATGACCATCACCGTGACGTTCAACCAGGGTACCAACCCGGACATCGCCCAGGTTCAGGTGCAGAACAAGCTGAACCTGGCCACCCCGCTGCTGCCGCAAGAAGTACAGCAGCAGGGGATCCGCGTGACCAAGTCGGTGAAGAACTTCCTGATGGTGATCGGTCTGGTGTCCGAAGACGGCAGCATGACCAAGGACGACCTGTCCAACTACATCGTGTCCAACATCCAGGACCCGATCTCGCGGACAGCCGGCGTGGGTGACTTCCAGGTATTCGGTTCCCAGTACGCCATGCGTATCTGGCTCGACCCGGCCAAGCTGAACAACTACCAGTTGACTCCGGTCGACGTCAGCACCGCCATTTCCGCACAGAACGTGCAGGTGGCCACCGGCCAATTGGGCGGCCTGCCTGCCCTGCCCGGCACTCAGCTGAACGCCACCATCATCGGCAAGACACGCCTGCAGACCGCAGAGCAGTTCGGCAACATCCTGATGAAGGTCAACACCGACGGCTCGCAGGTTCGCCTCAAGGACGTCGCGCGCATCGAGCTGGGCGGCCAGACCTACAGCATCAGCGCGCAGTTCAACGGCAAACCGGCCTCCGGCATGGCGATCAAGCTGGCGTCCGGCGCCAACGCCCTGGACACCGCCAAGGCCATCCGCGCCACCGTGGCGTCCCTGGAGCCGTTCTTCCCGCCAGGCATGAAGGCAGTGGTGCCGTATGACACCACCCCGGTAGTGACCGAATCGATCTCCGGTGTGGTGCACACCCTGGTCGAAGCGATCGTGCTGGTGTTCCTGGTGATGTTCCTGTTCCTGCAGAACTTCCGCGCCACCATCATCACCACCATGACCGTTCCGGTGGTACTGCTGGGCACGTTCGGCATCCTCGCGGCGTTCGGTTTCACCATCAACACCCTGACCATGTTCGGCATGATCCTGGCCATCGGCCTGCTGGTGGACGACGCCATCGTGGTGGTGGAGAACGTTGAGCGGGTGATGGCCGAGGAGCACCTGTCGCCTAAAGAAGCGACGGTCAAGTCCATGACCCAGATCCAGGGCGCCCTGGTGGGTATTGCCCTGGTGCTGTCGGCGGTACTGCTGCCAATGGCGTTCTTCGGCGGTTCCACCGGTGTGATCTACAAACAGTTCTCCATCACCATCGTTTCGGCCATGGCGTTGTCGGTACTGGTTGCCCTGATTTTCACCCCGGCGCTGTGCGCCACCATGCTCAAACCGATCGACCCCGAAAAGCACGGCCAGCCCAAGCGTGGTTTCTTCGGCTGGTTCAACCGCACCTTCGACCGTAGCGTGGTGAGCTACGAGCGCGGCGTGGGCAACATGATCAAGCACAAGATCCCGGCGTTCCTGGTCTACCTGCTGATCTTCGCCGGCATGATCTGGCTGTTCATGCGCATCCCCGCGGCGTTCCTGCCCGACGAAGACCAGGGCGTAATCTTTGCCCAGGTGCAGACACCGGTCGGCTCCACCGCGGAACGTACGCAGAAAGTCATCGACGACATGCGCATCTTCCTGCTCAACGACAAGGAAGGTGAGCCAGGCGAAGGCAAAGGCGTCAAATCGGTGTTTACCGTGAACGGCTTCAACTTCGCCGGTCGTGGCCAAAGCTCGGGCCTGGCGTTCGTGATGCTCAAGCCGTGGGACGAGCGTGATGCGTCCACTTCGGTGTTCGAGATCGCCAAACGTGCCCAGGGCTACTTCATGCAGACGTTCCAGGACGCCATGGTGTTCGCCATCGTGCCGCCGTCGGTACTGGAATTGGGTAACGCCACCGGTTTCGACGTGTTCCTGCAGGACCAGGGCGGTGTCGGTCATGAGAAGTTGATGGCCGCGCGCAACCAGTTCCTGGGCATGGCGGCACAGAGCAAGATCCTGGCCGGCGTGCGCCCCAACGGCGTGAACGACGAGCCGCAATACGAGCTCACCGTTGACGACGAGAAGGCCAGCGCCCAGGGCATTTCCCTGTCCAACATCAACCAGACCCTGGCGATTGCCCTGGGTGGCAGCTACGTCAACGACTTCATCGACCGTGGTCGTGTGAAGAAGGTGTACGTGCAAGGTGACGCCGCCAGCCGCATGTCTCCAGAAGACCTGAACAAGTGGTACGTGCGCAGCGACTCCGGGAAGATGGTGCCGTTGTCGGCCATCGCCACCGGCAAGTGGATCTACGGCTCGCCGAAGCTCTCGCGTTACAACGGCGTGGCCGCGATGGAAATCCTCGGCACCCCGGCACCGGGCCACAGCACCGGTGAAGCGATGGCCGAAGTCGAGCGCATCGCCAAGCAACTGCCGGCGGGCGTGGGCTATGCGTGGACAGGCCTGTCGTACGAAGAACGCTTGTCCGGCTCGCAGGCACCGGCGTTGTACGCGCTGTCGCTGCTGGTGGTGTTCCTGTGCCTCGCGGCGCTGTACGAAAGCTGGTCGATTCCGATCGCAGTCGTGTTGGTGGTGCCGCTGGGCGTGGTGGGTGCGTTGATCGCCACCAGCATGCGCGGGCTGTCCAACGACGTGTTCTTCCAGGTGGGCCTGTTGGTCACGGTGGGTCTGGCGGCGAAAAACGCCATCCTCATCGTGGAGTTCGCCAAAGAGCTTCACGAACAAGGCAAGGGCATCGTCGAGTCGGCCATCGAAGCCTCTCGCATGCGTCTGCGTCCGATCATCATGACCTCCATGGCGTTCATCCTCGGCGTACTGCCGCTGGCGATCTCCTCGGGTGCCGGTTCAGGCAGCCAGCACGCCATCGGTACCGGCGTGATCGGCGGTATGATCACGGCCACTGTCCTGGCGATCTTCTGGGTGCCGCTGTTCTTCGCCACCGTGTCGGCCATCGGCAACCGCAAAGAACCCGAAACCAAGCAAACTTCTAAAGAGGCTGGCCAATGAGCAAGTCGCTACTTTCCCTGGCCGTCACAGCATTCGTGCTCAGTGGCTGCTCGCTGATCCCTGACTACCAGCGCCCCGAAGCGCCGGTAGCGGCGCAATACCCGCAGGGGCCGGCCTATTCGTCGGCCCAGGCGCCGGGCCAGGCTGCCGCCGAGCAAGGCTGGAAGCAGTTTTTCCATGACCCTGCCCTGCAGCAACTGATCCAGACCGCACTGGTGAACAACCGCGACCTGCGTGTCGCGGCCCTGAACATCGATGCCTACGCCGCGCAATACAACATCCAGCGCGCCGACCTGTTCCCGGCCGTATCGGCCACGGGCAGCGGCGAACGCTCGCGCACCCCGGCTCGCCTGTCGCAGACCGGCGAATCGAGGATCGCCAGCCAGTACTCGGTCGGCCTTGGAATCAGTTCCTATGAGCTGGACCTGTTCGGCCGCGTGCGCAGCCTGAGTGAAGAAGCCCTGCAAAGGTACTTCGCCACGGAAGAAGCGCGGCGCAGCACCCAGATCAGCCTGGTGGCCAGCGTGGCCAACGCCTACCTGACCTGGCAGGCCGACAAGGAACTGCTCAAGCTGACCCAGGACACCCTTGGCGCGTTCGAGCAAAGTTTCAAACTCACCTCGCGCAGCAACGAAGTCGGCGTGGCCTCGGCCCTCGACCTGAGCCAGGCGCGCACCTCGGTGGAGAACGCGCGCGTGCAATTGGCGCGCTACACCCGCCAGGTGGCCCAGGACGAAAACAACCTGACCCTGCTGCTGGGTACCGGCCTGCCGGCCAATCTGGCCAGCCAGCCGCTGTCGGATAACCTGCTCAGCGAAGTACCGGCCGGCCTGCCTTCGGACCTGCTGCAACGTCGCCCCGACATTGTGCAGGCCGAGTACAACCTCAAGGCCGCCAACGCCAATATCGGCGCGGCCCGCGCGGCGTTCTTCCCAAGCATCAGCCTGACCGCCAGCGCCGGCACCGCCAGCCCGAACCTGGGCGGCCTGTTCAAGGGCGGCTCGGGCACCTGGTCGTTCGCCCCGCAGATCAACATCCCGATCTTCAACGCCGGCAGCCTGCGTGCCAGCCTGGACTACTCGAAGATCCAGAAAGAGATCAACGTGGCGAACTACGAGAAGGCGATCCAGACCGGCTTCCAGGAAGTCTCCGATGGCCTCGCCGCGCGGGCGACCTACAAGCAGCAACTGGAAGCCCAGCGCGGTTTCGTCGAGGCCAACCAGGATTACTACCGCCTGGCCGAGCGTCGCTACCGCATCGGTGTCGACAGCAACCTGACGTTCCTCGATGCCCAGCGCCAGCTGTTCAGCGCTCAGCAATCGCTGATCACCGACCGTCTGGCGCAGTTGACCAGCGAGGTCAACCTGTACAAGGCCCTCGGCGGTGGCTGGAATGAGCAGACCGCGAAGAACGAACCGCTGAAAGAAGAAGCGCCGGCGTTCAAGGCGTTCTGATAACGGCGTTGTCATAAAAAACCGCCTCCCTCACAGGAGGCGGTTTTTTTTGGCGACGGCGCTTTGCCCAATCGCCGCATCACTCGCCCCGTCAGCCATCCGCCTTGCATTCCCTTCAACCTTTCGCGGTAAAATCTGTCACAGATTCTTACAGACCACAGAGGGAGCTTGTCGTAATGATCGTAGGAATCGACCTGGGGACAACCAACAGTCTCGCAGCGGTCTGGCGCGGCGATGCCGCCGAATTGGTGCCCAATGCCCTCGGCCAGTTACTGACCCCGAGCGTGGTTGGGCTGGACGACCAGGGCCACGTGCTGGTCGGTCAGGCCGCCAAGGAGCGCCTGCACACGCACCCGCACCTGACCACGTCGCTGTTCAAGCGCTATATGGGCAGTGCCACCGAGGTGCGCCTGGGCGACCGTTCGTTTCGCCCGGAAGAACTCTCGGCGCTGGTGCTCAAGAGCCTGAAAGAAGACATCGAACGCACCTACGGCCACGCCGTCACCGAAGCCGTGATCAGCGTGCCTGCCTACTTCAGCGACGGCCAACGCAAAGCCACGCGCATTGCCGGTGAACTGGCCGGGCTCAACGTTGAAAAACTGATCAACGAACCCACCGCCGCCGCCCTCGCCTACGGCCTGCATCAACGCGACAAAGAAACCTCGTTCCTGGTGTTCGACCTCGGTGGCGGCACGTTTGACGTGTCGATCATCGAGCTGTTCGACGGGGTGATGGAGGTGCGCGCCAGCGCCGGTGACAACTTTTTGGGCGGCGAAGACTTCGACACGCTGCTGTTGGAGCATTTCGTCGACAGCCAGCGCAACGCCCAGGGTTTTCCACCCACCAGCAGCGTGCTGCAGGCCCTGCGCCGCGAGGCCGAGCGTGTGCGCAAGGCGTTGGGCCAGGATGACAGCGCCGACTTCACCCTGCGCGTCGACGGCCAACAGTGGGTCAAGACCATCAGCCAACAGGAACTGGCCAAGCTCTACACGCCACTGCTCGAGCGCCTGCGGGCACCGATCGAGCGTGCCCTACGCGATGCGCGCATCCGTGTCAGTGACCTGGATGAAATCCTGCTGGTGGGCGGTACCACGCGGATGCCGCTGGTGCGCAAACTCGCCGCCGGGCTGTTCGGGCGCTTCCCGTCCATCAGCCTCGACCCCGACCAGGTGGTCGCCCACGGCGCCGCGATCCAGGCCGCGCTCAAGGCGCGTTCCGCCGCGCTGGAAGAAGTCGTGCTGACCGACGTGTGCCCCTACACCCTCGGCATCGAAACCTCAAACCAGTACGGCGGCCACATCGAGAGCGGGCTGTACCTGCCCTTGATCGAACGCAACAGCAGCGTGCCGGTGAGCCGGGTCAAAAGCGTGGTCACCCTGCATGACGACCAGAGCCGCGTCCTGTTGAAGATCTACCAGGGCGAAAGCCGCCTGGTAAAAGACAACATCGAACTGGGCCAGCTGGAAATCGCCGTGCCCAAGCGCAAGGCCGGCGAAGTCTCGCTGGACGTGCGCTTCACCTACGACAACAACGGCCTGCTCGAAGCCCAGGTGAATATCCCGCTGACCGGCGAGCAGCACTCCCTGGTGATCGAGAACAATCCCGGCGTGCTCAGCGCGCAGGAAATCCAGCAACGCCTGCAAGCCCTGGCGCTGCTGAAAATTCATCCGCGCGACCAGCAGGTCAACACCGTCCTGACCGCGCGCCTTGAACGGCTCTATCAGGAAAGCCTGGGTGAGCTGCGCGAACAGCTCGGGCATTGGGCCGCGCAGTTCCAGCAGGTGCTCGATACCCAGGACGAACGCCGCATCCGCGAAGCCCGCAGCGAACTGACCCGGCAACTGGAGCAGCTCGATAACGGGTTCTGGCGCTGAGGAAACCTCCCATGGATTGTTGGACCGTATTGCAGCTGCCGGAAGATGCCGACGAGCGCACCATCAAGCGCAGCTATGCACGCTTGCTCAAAAGCTGCCGCCCGGACGAGGATGCCGTCGGCTTCCAGCGCCTGCGCGAGGCCTATGAAGAGGCACTGAGCGAAGCGCGCTGGCGCGTGGACAACGACGAGCAGGTGGCCGTCGACGCACCGCCGGCCGAAGCGGCCCCCGGCAATCTCAGCGACCTGGCCGGACTGATGGACGTGCGCCCCCTCAGCCCGGCGCCGTTCGACGCCCCCGCGCCAGACCCAGCCGAGGCGCTGATCTGCGGCCTCAATGCCCATAACCTCGATGAACGCTGGGCGCAGGCTCGGCAACAGGGTTGCGCCGACGCGTTCCAGGCCGGCCTGTTGCGCCATTGTTTCACTGCCCCCGGCGAACGCAGCGCCATCGCCCAATGGGCCGCGCAGCACCTGGAATGGCTGACGCCGTGGCAGCAGGTGGCGATGACCGCCTGGCAGTACGAGGCGCTGACCGGCGAACTGTTGCAGGACTACCGCCGCACCTTGCAAGAGCTGCTGGAGCAGCAGGCCGAACGCGAGTTCATCCGCCAATTGACGCAGTACAACAGCCAAGCCTGGTTGCAGGTATTCGACCTGCAGCAACAGTGGCAACGCATCGTTCTGCAATTGCTGCATGACACCCAGTGGAGCGTGCCGCTGTTCGAACGGGTGTGCCAGGCGTTTGGTTGGGATGACCAGAAAGGCGTTTACCCGGAACCGGCGTGGATGTGGCGCCAGTTGGTGTCGCGCTGCGAGCAGGAGAGTTTCTTCGCTCATCTGCAGGAGAAAGCCCAGGACACCCGACGCAACTCCGCCGACGCCCTGGCCGCGCGCCTGCTGCTGACGCCGATGTCCGCCACGCAACAAAAACGCATCATTGATACCTTCGGCGACAACGAATGGAACGCCTGCCAGCACCTGGCCGAAACGTTGACCTGGCGCTACCCGCAACTGATCGAGCGGCTGCCTCAACCTGACCTGTTCTTCTGGCGCAAATTCGTGCCACGGCCGATCTACACCCAAGTATTTATCCGGTTGTGGGCCGTGTTCGCCCTGGGTATCGGCCTGAGCATCGCCCACTCCAGGCCCGACAAACTGGACTTGATGTCGGTGTCGATCTTTATGTTCATGGCACTGGTGCCGGCCGGTATCGGTTTTCGCGTCACGCAGTTTTGGGCCGGGATGAGTTCGACCTACAGAGTGCTGGACTTGTGGCTGAGCCAGCGCTTGATCCCCAAGCGACTCAACCCCAACGACTATTGGCTGGTGATCCGCCACGGCGTGCCGCAGGCGATCATGCTGGTGGCCTGCGGCTTGATGCTCGGCGTACTCGGCGCGTTCACCTATGCCGGCATGGTGCTGATCAACCTGTTGCACAAAAAACGCATCGGTCATATGAGCCAACGCTTCAGCGAAGGCTACCCGTGGCTCAACGGCCTGCATTGGGCGTTCTGGAGCCCGTGGCAAGTGGTGTTCCTGGTGGTGATGGTGGCCGTGATCGTCGCGGCCCAGCATTACTTGCCGGCGTTCCCCTGGACCCACATCGACCTGCCCAAACGCTGAGCCTGCCTGCCGGGCCCCAGCGCCCGGCAACTTGCGTTCGATCACCGCCCACAACCCGCCCTCCCCCGATTGAAGCGCGCCCGCAGCCCCGCGCACCATGGCCGCCACCTGCATAACCCCAATAACAACAGGTCCGCCACCATGAGCACTTTCCATCCGCGCCGGCTGCTGCTGGCCATCGCTGTCGCCAGTCTTGCCCTGCCTGCCGTCGCCCAAGAGCACGGCTTTTTCGAAGACGCCGGCGCCAACCTCAATCTGCGTAATTTCTTCTTCAACCGTAACTTCACCAACCCGAGCAAAACCCAGGGCGGCGCCCAGGAATGGACGCAGAGTTTTATTCTCGACGCCAAATCCGGCTTCACTCAGGGCACGGTGGGGTTCGGCGTGGACGTGCTGGGGCTGTATTCGCTCAAGCTCGACGGCGGACGCGGCACCGGCGGCACCCAGCTGTTGCCGTTGGATCACGACGGTCGCCCGGCCGATGACTTCGGGCGTTTGGGCGTGGCGTTCAAGGCACGGCTGTCCAAGACCGAGCTGAAGGTGGGCGAGTGGATGCCGGTGCTGCCGATCCTGCGCGCCGACGATGGCCGCTCCCTGCCGCAAACCTTGCGCGGCGGGCAGATCACGTCGAAAGAAATCGACGGCCTGACCCTCTATGGCGGCCAGTTCCGCGCCAACAGCCCGCGCGACGACAGCAGTCTGTCGGACATGTCGATGGTGGGCAAAACGGCCTTCACCTCGGACCGCTTCAACTTCCAAGGCGCCGAATACGCATTCAACGACAAGCGCACCCAGATCGGCCTGTGGAACGCCCAGCTCAAGGACATTTACCGCCAGCAATTCGTCAACCTGATCCACAGCCAGCCTGTGGGCGACTGGACCCTGAGCGCCAACCTGGGGTTCTTCTACGGCAAGCAAGACGGCAGCGCCCGCGCGGGCGAGCTGGACAATCAAACCTGGTCCGGCCTGTTCTCGGCCAAATACGGCGGCAACACGTTCTATGTGGGCCTGCAAAAGCTCAGCGGCGACAGTGCATGGATGCGCGTCAACGGCACCAGCGGCGGCACCCTGGCCAACGACAGTTACAACTCAAGCTACGACAACGCCCGGGAGAAATCCTGGCAAGTGCGCCACGACTACAACTTCGCCGCCCTCGGCGTGCCAGGCCTGACCCTGATGAACCGCTATATCAGCGGCAGCAATGTGCACAGCGGCACCGTTACCGATGGCAAGGAATGGGGGCGCGAAAGCGAAGTGGGCTACACCGTGCAAAGCGGTGCGGCGAAAAACCTTACAGTACGCTGGCGCAATTCCAGCATGCGCCGCGACTACAGCAACAACGAGTTCGATGAAAACCGGCTGATCGTCAGTTACCCGATCAGTCTGCTGTAAACCGGCGCGGCACTTGCTGTATGGTGCGCGCCTGCCGCTGCTGATTCGCCCAGCAGCGGCCTCTTTGCCGAGCCCGTGCCCACCATGAAACTCTATGCTTTCGCCGCTGCCGTGCTGGCCCTGGCCCTGAGCCTCGGCGGCTGCATCGGCGCGCCCATCGCCCTGACGCCGCAGACTGAGCAACGCCTGCAAGCCCAGGCGCCGATCCGCTTTCTGTTGACGTTCGATGACGGCCCCAGCGCTTCGGGCTACAACAATCCGACCCGCTCGGTGATCGCCGACCTGGCACACAACCCGATATTGCCGGGCATCAAGGCGGTGTTTTTCCTGCAGACCGAATCCGCGCGCGCAGGCGGCAGTTCGCGGGGTCGCAAGACCATGGAACGCGAGTACGCCGGCGGGCATGTGCTGGCGTTTCACACCGCCACCACCTTCCACACCAATCACCGCTGGCTCAACGACACCGAGCTGGAACGTACCCTCATCCAGGGCGCGGCCGATATCGCCGCCATCACCGGCGCACCGCCGCGCCTGGTACGCCCGCCGTTCTGGAATTACGACCGCCGCACCTTCGCCGCCTACCAGCGCCACGGCATGCAGGTACTGCTCACGGACCTGAGCGCCAATGACGGCAAGATCTGGGGCTTCAACGCCAGCCCGAGGCGGCGCGCCAACCTGTACCGGCAACTGTCGGTGGTGCGCGAGCGTATCGCCCTGGGCGAATTGCCTACGGTGGACGGCGTGATCCCGGTGGTGGTGACCTTCCACGACATCAACCGCTACACCGCGCGGCACCTGCAGGAGTACTTGCAGATCCTGCTGGACAGTGCCCGCATCAACGGCATGCACACCGCCGCCGAGCCTTTCTACACCGACCACGCCGCACTGCAACGCGCCGCACTGGCCCGTACCGTCAAGGATGTGAATGAAGCCGTGCACCTGCCGGGTGTGTGGAACTGGGTATGGGACTCGGATTCCCACTGACCCGGCGTGGCGCCCATCTGTCAGCCCTGGCGGGATTCAACACCCAGCTCGTCCCATACCGACTCGGCCAGATGAAAAGTCGCATTCGCCGCTGGAATCCCGCAATAGATCGCGCTCTGCATCAACACTTCCTTGATCTCGGCGCGGGTCACGCCGTTGCTGGCGGCGGCGCGCAGGTGCAGCTTGAGTTCTTCGCCGCGGTTCATGCCGATCAGCATGGCGATAGTGATCAAGCTGCGGGTGTGCCGGGGCAGACCGGGACGGGTCCAGATATCGCCCCAGGCATGACGGGTGATCATCTCCTGGAATTCGCTGTTGAACTCGGTGAGGGCATTGAGGCTGCGGTCGACATGGGCGTCCCCCAACACGTCGCGGCGCACCTGCAGACCCTCGGCATAACGTTGTTTCTCGTCCACGAAAAGCTCCTTAGCGGCACAGCAGGAATTTAATCACCCGGTCACTGAACGCAGCACCGGCCTGGACGTTGGACAGGTGCGCGGCATAGAACTCGGCGTATTCGGCGCCCTTGACCTGTTGCTGGATAAAGTGGCCACCGGCAGGCGGGGTGACGGCATCTTCACTGCCGGCGATAACCAGGGTCGGCACCTGGATCGACGCTAACGCCCCGCGCAGGTCCGCATCGCGCACGGCCGCGCAGTTGGCGGCGTAGCCTTGAGGCGAGGTGGCGGCGAGCATATCGGTGATCAGTTTGGCCTGGTGCGGGTTGGCGGCGGCGAAGTCGGGGGTGAACCAGCGCGCGATCGATGCATCGCGCAAGGCCACCATCGCATCCGGGCCATCGCGCAGCACCGTCTCGATGCGTGGGTTCCACACCTCGGGCGTGCCGATCTTGGCGGCGGTGTTGCACACCACCAGCCGCTGCAGGCGCTCGCCGGCGTTGATCCCCAGCCATTGGCCGATCAGGCCGCCCATGGACAGGCCACAGAAATGCGCGCGGGGAATCTGCAGCGCATCCAGCAGCGCGAGCACATCGCGCCCCAACTGCTCGATGCGGTAAGGCCCCTCGGTCACCAGCGACTTGCCATGGCCACGGGTATCGTAACGCAACACGCGAAAATGCTCGGTGAACGCCGGGATCTGGATATCCCACATACGCAGGTTGGTGCCCAATGAATTGGACAGCACCAGCACCGGCGCATCGACAGGACCTTCCAGTTGGTAATGCAGGTCGCCCTCGGCGAGTTGTACAAAAGCCACAGCAGTCTCCTCAGGCACTCAATGCAAAATGGTCGGTCACGGCGCGGGTAACCCAGGTGTGCGCCTGGCCCAGATAATGGGCCGGGTCGAGCAGGCGATCCAACTCGGTGGCGGACAGTTCGGCGCTCACCTGCGGCTCATCGGCCAATACCGCGCGCAGATGGCGTCCCTCGGCAACCGCGCGCCGGCAGCAGCGCTCGAGCAAATCGTGCGCGGTTTCGCGGCCCAGGCGCTGGGCGAGGACCATGCTCACCGCCTCGGCCAGCACCAGACCCTGGGTCAAATCAAGGTTGTGGGCCATGCGCGCCGGATCGACCTCCAAGCCTCGGCCCAGCAGCAGCGCCTGTTGCAACGCGCCGGAGACCAACCGGCAAATATCCGGCAGGGTTTCCCACTCGGCATGCCACAGGCCCAGGCTGCGCTCGTGCTCCTGGGGCATGGCGCTGAGCATTGTGGCCACCAGGCCCGGTACGCGGGTGGCGGCGCTGATCAGTACGGCGGCGCCGACCGGGTTGCGTTTGTGCGGCATGGTGGAAGAACCGCCCTTGCCCGGCGCCGCAGGCTCGAACACTTCCGCCGCCTCGGTCTGCATCAGCAGGCTGATATCCCGGCCCAGTTTGCCGAGGCTGCCGGCGATCAGGCCCAGCACACTGGCGAACTCCACCAGGCGATCGCGCTGGGTGTGCCAGGGTTGTTCGGGCAACGTCAGGCGCAATTCGGCGGCCAGGGCTTCGGCTACCGGCATGGCCTGTTCACCCAGGGCGGCCAAGGTGCCGGATGCGCCGCCCAATTGCAGCACCAGCAGGCGCGGTTTGAGTTCGGCCAGACGTTGCCGGGAACGGGTCACCGCACCCAGCCAACCGGCGATTTTCATACCCAGGGTCACCGGCGTCGCATGCTGCAACCAGGTGCGCCCGGCCAACGGCACGGCGGCATAGCGCTGGGCTTGCGCGGCCAGCACTTCACCCAATTGCGCCAGGTCGCTTTCGATCAATACCAGGGCGCGCCGCAGTTGCAGCACCAGGCCGGTGTCCATCACGTCCTGGCTGGTGGCCCCCAGGTGCACATAGCGCTCGGCGTTGGCGTCTTCACTGGCAATCAGTTTGCCCAAGGCCTTGACCAGCGGGATCGCCGAATTGCCCGCCGAGGCGATGGCTACGCCGAGGGCGTCAACGTCGTACAGCGACGCCAGACATGCCTGGGCAATCGGCGCCACCGCCGCTGGCGGAATCAACCCCACGCGAGCCTGCGCCCGGGCCAGGCCGGCTTCAAAGTCGAGCATGCCTTGCAAGCGGCCGTGGTCGCAGAACACCTCAGCCATGCTGTCGGCGGTGAAATAGGCGTCGAACAGTTGGTTGCTCGTGCGCAATGTCATAAGGCTTTCCTACTTCCGATTACAGATCGTGGTGCAAGTACGCCGCCTGCCGGGGCAGGCGCAGGCTGAACAGGAACGCCACCGCCATCATCGCCGTGACGTACCAGTAGAACGTGTTTTCCATCCCCATGGATTTCAGGCCCAGCGCGACGAACTCCGCCGAACCGCCAAAGACCGCATTGGCCACCGCATACGCCAGGCCGACACCGAGGGCGCGCACCTGTGGCGGAAACATTTCGGCTTTCACCAGGCCGCTGATCGAGGTGTAGAAACTGACGATGGCCAATGCCAATGTGATCAGCACGAACGCCAGGAACGGGCTGGCGACGGTCTTGAGGGTGAGCAGGATAGGAACGGTGAGTAATGTGCCGAGGCCCGCGAACCACAGCATCGAATTACGCCGGCCGATCTTGTCCGCCAGCATGCCGAACACCGGCTGCATGCACATATAGAGGAACAGCGCGCCGGTCATGATGTAGCTCGACGTCTTGGCGTGCATGCCGACGGTGTTCACCAGGTATTTCTGCATATACGTGGTGAAGGTATAAAAAATCAACGAACCGCCGGCGGTGTACCCCAGCACCGTAATGAACGCCGCCTTATGGTCGCGAAACAATGCGGCGATGCTGCCGGCGTCTTTGTCTTCGCGGATTTCCTTGCTGGTGGTTTCCTTGAGCGTGCGACGCAGCAGCAGCGAGATCACCGCCGCGATGGCACCGATCACAAACGGGATGCGCCAGCCCCAGGCGCGCAGCTCTTCTTCGGTGAGGAACTGTTGGAGAATCACCACCACCAGCACCGCCAGCAACTGGCCGCCGATCAGCGTTACGTATTGGAACGAAGCGAAAAACCCGCGCTGGCCCTTGAGCGCCACTTCGCTCATGTAGGTGGCGGTGGTGCCGTACTCGCCGCCCACCGACAGGCCTTGGAACAGGCGCGCCAGCAGCAGCAGGATCGGCGCCCACACACCAATGTCGTTGTAAGTCGGCAGGAACGCGATGACCAGCGAGCCGGCGCACATCATCAGCACCGAGATCATCATTGAGTTCTTGCGCCCGTGCTTGTCCGCCACGCGGCCAAACAGCCAGCCACCGATGGGACGCATCAGGAAACCGGCGGCGAATACCCCGGCGGTGTTGACCAATTGCACGGTGGGGTTGTCCGACGGAAAAAACGCCGGGGCAAAGTAGATGGCGCAGAAGGCATAGACGTAGAAGTCGAACCATTCGACCAGGTTGCCGGAGGACGCCCCCACAATCGCAAAGATCCGTTTGCTGCGTTCTTCTCCGGTGTAATGACTGGTTTTTGTGGTCATGATTTTTTTACTCAATGGGAACGGTTATAGCCTAGACATACTTCTCAACAACCATGTTCCGCAAGCAGACTTTCAGGAAGGCAGGCAGTGCCTGGGCCGGCGTCATCGGGGGCAAGCCCCCTCCCACATTTTGATCGCACCACCTATCAACTGTGGGAGGGGGCTTGCCCCCGATGAGGCCCCAACAAGCAACTCAATAATCGAAGAACACCGTTTCCTTATCGGTCCCCTGCAAAATCACATTCCACTGATACACACCGTGCTCACCCGGCGTGGCAATCAACGTGCCCCGTCGCTCTGCCGGCACACAGGCCAGCAACGGGTCATCCCCATTCAGCGCCTCACCGTCGAAGTAAATCCGCGTCAGCAGGTGCTTCACCAACCCACGGGCAAACACCAGCACCACCAGATGCGGCGCCTGGGTGGTGCCCTTCAGTCCGGGCACGCTGCCCGGTTTGATGGTGGTAAACCGGAAGCGCCCTTCGGCGTCCACCGGCACGCGGCCGAAGCCGTCGAAGTTCGGGTCGAGGGCTTTGTCCTGCTCGTCTTCGGGGTGGGCGTACTTGCCGGCGGCATTGGCCTGCCAGACTTCCAGCATGGCGTCGTTGACCACCTCGCCATTGCCATCCAACACCTGCCCGCTGATCGCCACGCGTTCGCCGAGGGTGGCCGCGGTGGTCAGGTCCTCGCGGTTCAGCCAGGTCAGGCCGATGTGGTAATACGGCCCGACGGTGTGGGATGTGGTCGCGTTGAGTGTCATCTTATTTCTCCATCGGCGTGGCGTCGCGGCCGCGCAGGACGATGTCCCAGCGGTAGCCGAGGGCATAGGCAGGGATGGTTTTTTCCAGGTCGAAACGCGCGATCAGACGTTCCTTGGCACGGGTGTCCGGCACGCAGTTGTAGATCGGGTCGTATTCGAGCAGCGGGTCGCCGGGGAAATACATCTGCGTCACCAACCGCGTCAGCACACTGGGGCCGAACAGCGAAAAGTGGATATGCGCCGGGCGCCACGCGTTGTGGTGATTGCCCCACGGATAGGCGCCGGGCTTGATGGTCTGGAACTGGTACCAGCCCTCGGCGTCGGTGACCGTGCGCCCGGTGCCGGTGAAGTTGGGGTCCAGCGGCGCGTCGTGCAGGTCGCGCGGGTGGTGGTAGCGCCCGGCGGCGTTGGCCTGCCAGATCTCCACCAGAATGCCCGGTACCGGCAAGCCATTTTCATCCAGCACGCGGCCATGAATGATGATGCGTTCGCCCTGGGGCTCACCGTCGTGCTGGGCGGTGAGGTCGTTGTCCTGCTCGCCGATCCGCTCGGCACCGACGGTCGGGCCGGTGATTTCCGACAAGGAATGAGGCAGAAACACCAACGGCTTGGACGGCGAACGCAGGTTCGTCGACTGGTATGCCGGGTGCAGGTAGTCAGGCTGGGTGCCCGCCTGGGGGCGCCGGTAACCGGGCTTATCACTCATGGAGCCATCCTCTCTTATTAGGCTTAGACGCGTTCGATCGCCAGGGCCAGGCCTTGGCCGACGCCCACGCACAGGGTTGCCAGGCCTTTGCGGCCGCCGGTTTTTTCCAATTGATGCAGGGCCGTCAACACCAGCCGCGCGCCGCTCATGCCCAACGGATGACCAAGGGCGATGGCGCCGCCGTTCGGGTTGACCTGCGGCGCATCGTCGGCCAGGCCCAGTTCACGCAGCACGGCCAGGCCTTGGCTGGCGAAGGCTTCGTTGAGTTCGATCACGTCGAAGTCGCTGACCGCCAGGTCCAGACGCGCCAACAATTTGCGCACCGCCGGCACCGGGCCAATACCCATCACGCGCGGCGCCACACCGGCACTGGCCATGCCCAATACGCGTGCACGGGCGGTCAAACCGTGTTGTCGCACGGCCTCGGCGGACGCCAGGATCAGCGCCGCCGCGCCGTCGTTGACTCCCGAGGCATTGCCGGCGGTGACGGTCTTGCCCGGGCCGTTGACGGGTTTGAGCGTGGTCAGGGCTTCCAGGGTGGTGTCCCGTGGATGCTCATCGCGCTCCACCACGGTGTTGCCTTTTTTATGGGCGACCCGCACCGGTACGATTTCCTCGGCAAAGTAGCCGGCGGCTTGCGCGGCAGCCGCACGTTGCTGGCTGCGCAGGGCGAACGCGTCCTGGTCGGCACGGGAGACGTTGTAGTCGTCGGCCACGTTGTCGGCGGTCTGCGGCATCGCATCCACGCCATACTGGGCTTTCATCAACGGGTTGATAAAACGCCAGCCGATAGTGGTGTCTTCCAGCGTCATGTTGCGCGAAAACGCGGCATCGGCTTTGCCCATCACGAAAGGCGCACGGGACATTGACTCGACGCCACCGGCAATCGCCAGCTCCATTTCGCCGCTGGCGATGGCACGAAACGCGGTGCCGATGGCTTCCATGCCCGAGGCGCACAAACGGTTGAGGGTCACACCGGGCACGCTCTGCGGCAGGCCGGCCAGCAGCAGCGCCATGCGCGCGACATTGCGGTTGTCTTCGCCGGCCTGGTTGGCGCAGCCGAGGAATACCTCATCGACCGCGTCCCATTGCACCGACGGGTTGCGCGCCATCAACGCCTTGATCGGCAGCGCCGCCAGGTCATCGGCACGCACGCTGGACAAACCACCGCCAAAGCGGCCAATGGGGGTGCGAACGGCGTCGCAGATAAATACCTCGCGCATCAGGCTTCTCCCGGGGTTTGGCCGTGGGCGGCGGCGGTGCGGGCTTCAAGATCGCGCAACGCGGTCAGCTCGACGACGGTGGGTTCGGGGGTAGTGCCGACCTGCTCGGCGAAGCGAATCGCCCAGCCGGTGGCGGCCACCACCTGTTCGCGGGTCACGCCGGGATGCAGCGTGGTGACCACAAACTCATGGGTGCCCTCCTCCGGCTCCATGATGCACAGGTCGGTAATAATCCCTACGGGACCTGCACCCGGCAGACCCAGGCGTTTGCGCGAGTCGCCACCTTCGCCGTGGCCGACCGAGGTGATGAAGTCCAGTTTGTCGACGAACGAGCGCGCCGATTGTTTGAGGATAATCAACACGCTCTTGGCCGAACCGGCGATCTCCGGCGCGCCCCCGGCCCCCGGCAGGCGCACTTTGGGTTGGTGGTAATCGCCGACCACAGTGGTGTTGATATTGCCGAAGCGGTCTACCTGGGCCGCGCCGAGAAACCCGACGTCAATGCGCCCGCCCTGCAGCCAGTAGCGAAAAATCTCGGCCGTGGGCACCACGGTGTCAGCGGTTTGCGCCAACTCGCCATCACCGATGGACAGCGGCAGCACGGACGGCTTGGCGCCGATCGGACCGGACTCGTAAATCAACACCACATCCGGCGACGAGGTCAGGCGCGCCAGGTTGGCGGCTTTGGAAGGCAGGCCGATACCGACGAAACACACCGAGCCGTTCTGGAGGCGACGCGCGGCGGCGACGGTCATCATTTCATGGGTCGAATAAGTCATTGCTTGGCCTCCTGGGCGGCGGCCAGTTTGGCCTGGAACGCAGTGAAATCGGCAGTGCCGCGGATGTAGTCGTCGATCCACGCAGTAAACGTCCCACGGTCGCGAGCGATTGGGTCCCACGCCTGATAGAAGCGGTTATCCCGCTCGTTGTAGCCATGGGCGTAGGACGGGTGCGCGCCGCCGGGCACATGGCACACCGCGCTCAGGGCCCAGGTCGGCAGCACGCAGCTGTTCATCGGCGCATTCAGGTCGTCGACGATTTCTTCCACGGTGACGATGCAACGCTTGGCGGCCAGCGCGGCTTCTTTCTGCACACCGAGAATGCCCCAGAGCAGTACGTTGCCCTTGCGGTCGGCCTTCTGCGCGTGAATCACCGTGACGTCCGGGCGCACCGACGGCACGGCCGCCAGCACTTCGCCAGTGAACGGGCACGTCACGCTCTTGATCAGTGGATTGACCTTGGGCAAGTCGGAACCGGCGTAAGCACGCAGCACCGCAAAGGGTAGGCCGGAGGCGCCGGCAACGTAGGCATTGGCCAGGTCGGCGTGGCTGTGTTCTTCGATTTCCAACGGCTGCGGCCACTGCTTCTCGACCGCGTCGCGCAGACGATGCAAGGAACCTACGCCGGGGTTGCCGCCCCAGGAAAAAATCAGCTTGCGGGCGCAACCGGCACCGATCAACTGGTCGTAGATCAGGTCGGGCGTCATGCGGACCAGCGTCAGGTCTTTCTTGCCTTGACGGATGATTTCATGACCCGCTGCCGTAGGTATGAGGTGGGTAAAGCCTTCCAATGCGACGGTATCGCCGTCATTGACGAATTGCTTTACCGCATCACGCAGCGCGAGGATTTCAGCCATGGGGTCGGGCTCCCGGTGTTGATCGAAAAAGGCGCTGAGGGGGCGCCGAAGTGCTTGCAGATTAAGCCGGGCAAATAGGCCAAACAATCCGATAATCGACTAAGCGTTCGATTATCGAACCGATTGTTGGCAGGCTATCGATCAGGTCGCGTCGGCGTGGCTGACCATGCCTTTGATCACCACGGCAGTGGTGGCCAGTGCGGCGGGAATCACCAAGGCGCTGAGCACTTGCTCGAAGTTCCAGCCCAGGCCCAGCAGCGTGGCGCCCATCCAGGCGCCGAGAATCGCGCCGAAACGCCCGATGCCGAGCATCCACGACACGCCTGTGGCGCGGCCCTGGGTCGGGTAGAACCGCGCCGCCAGGGAAGGCATCGCCGATTGCGCGCCGTTGACGCACATGCCGGCGACCAGCACCAGGGTGGCCAGTAGCGTGATATTGCCCAGGCTCTGCCCGACCGCGTAGGCAAATACCCCGGCCAACAGGTAAAACGTGCCGATCACCTTGTGCGGATTGAACCGATCCATCGCCCAACCTACGCCGACCGCGCTCAACACGCCGCCGAACTGGAACAACGCGCCGATAAACGCGGCCTGCTCCATGCTTGCGCCGCTGTCGCGCATCAGCGTCGGCAGCCAACTGGTCAACAGGTACACGATTACCAGGCCCATGAAGTACGTCAGCCACAGCAGCAAGGTGCCGGCGCTGTAGGTACCGGAGAAGATCACCGCGAACACGTTGCGGGCCTTCACGGTTTTTTGTTCGGGCACGCTGAAATGAGTGGCCTGGGCGACCAGGTTGGGTTCGATGGGCGAGAGGGTCCGGCGCACTTTGTCGGCGCCACGGTTGCGTACCACCAGATAACGCGCCGATTCCGGCAACCACACCAGCAATACCACGGCCAGGATCAACGGCAGGATGCCGCCGATCAGCAGCAGACTGTGCCAGCCGAATGCCGGAATCAGCTTGGCCGAAATAAACCCGCCGCCGGCCATGCCCAGGTTGAAGCCGCAGAACATGCTGGTCACCAGCAGCGACTTGTGGCGTTCAGGAGTGTATTCGGAGAGCAAGGTGGTGGCGTTGGGCATCCCCGCCCCCAGGCCCAGCCCGGTGAGAAAACGCAGCACCAGCAACTGATCGACGTTGCTGCTGTAGGCCGAAGCCAGGCTGAAGGCACCGAATACCAGCACCGCGCCTACCAGCACGACTTTGCGCCCGAAGCGGTCGGCCAGCGGGCCGGAGCCGAGGGCGCCGAACACCATGCCGATCAACGCGGCGCTCATCACCGGGCCGAGGCTGGCGCGGTCAATGCCCCAGTCCTGGGACAACGCCGGTGCAATAAAGCCCATGGCTGCCGTATCGAGGCCATCGAGGAACACAATCAGGAAACACAGGATAACCACGCGCCACTGATAGCGTGACAGCGGCTGGGCATTAATAAAGGACTGCACGTCCAGGGTGGTACCGACAGAAGGCTGATTCATTATTTTTATTCCACACCGATGGCGGGCGGACGGCCTGGGGCCGTCATTCTTATTAAGTGGCGCTTGAACAGCGCTGCCGCACATTAATAAGCCGGGGGAAACAGCGTCAATTGATCAGCTCGGGATCTGTGCGGTCACCGAACAGCTTACGCAAATAATTGCGCACTCAGCTCGCGGCTGGCGCTGAGCATGCTCGGCAGGAAGCGCTGCTCCAGCTCGCTGCGGCTGACACGCCCGGCGTGGGTGCTGACGTTCAGCGCCGCGAGCACCTGCCCGGAAGCGTCATAGACCGGCACCGCGATGGAACGCAGGCCTTGCTCGAGCTCCTGGTCGACGATGCACCAGCCTTGCTGGCGTACCTGCTGCAGGCATTCGAACAACGCTTCGGGGGTGGTGAGGGTGCGGCTGGTCTTGGTTTGCAGGTCGGCATGATCGAGGTAGTCCTGCAGCGAAGCGTCGTCCAGCGCCGCCAAAAGGATGCGCCCCATGGACGTGCAATAGGCCGGCAAACGCCCGCCGACGGACAGATCGACCGAGATCAGCCGCTGGGTGGTCGCCGAACGCGCAATGTAGAGGATGTCGTCGCCTTCGAGGGTAGCCATGTTGCATGCCTCGTGCAGTTGCTCACTCATGCGGTCCAGATAAGGTTGGGCCGACACCGCCAGTGGCGTGGACGACAGGTACGCATGGCCCAGGGTCAGCACCTTGGGCAATAACGAATAGGTACGCCCGTCGGTGGTGGCGTAGCCGAGCTTGATCAGGGTGTGCAGACAACGGCGCACGGCGGCACGCGGGATTTCGGTGCGGTGGCTGATCTGGGCGATGGTGAGGTGGCGCTTGCGCTCCTGGAACGCCTGCACCACCGCCAGGCCGCGAGCCAGGGAGGTCATGAAGTCGGGGTCACCGGTGAACGCCTGGATGCGCTTGGCCGGCGAGGCAACGATCGGAGGCGCCACGGACGCGAAGGAATTGCGCAATTGATCGTTCATCTCGATGCCTTCTCTTATTGTCAGCCGCTGGGGAGGTTTGCCAGGTATTACAAGCCGCGCCGGCTGCGGGATACAAGATTGCGCCGACATCACTGTGCGATTATCGGACGATGATTCGATAATCGCAATTTAGCGCGAGCACACCGCAGAGTGCTTAGCCGTGAGTGTGCCAAGGGAAAGTTGTACAAATGCATTAACAGCGTTTAACCAATTGTGAAGCGCAGGCACTTATTAAATGCTCACACACCGATGTAACAAAAGCCTCATACAAAGTTGAAGCTTTTTAACTCTATGCCGATAGTGTTATACAAATGCGCCGCTATAATGCACCCTGCGCCCGGATCGCGGTCTGCAGGTTCGCCGACCACGCCTGCCGCCACTGCACAGGAGTGCGGGGCAAGCGCACTATCAGCCTGAAATGACCCGCACGTCGCATGCAAAGGCACCTGTGTTTCATAAGTTGGCGTTGCAAGGGGTCAACTCTGTTCGCCTTGAGACGCCATCCAGGCATAACGCTTTAACTTACTTACACCCAACTCAATTAGGTAACGATGTGACGAAAGATGAACTGCGCGCGGAACTAGAGCGCCAGGAACAACGTTACAAGGACGTTTACGGCGGGGAAGTCACCACCTACGCCGCCCAGCCTGAACCTGAGCGTAAGCCATGGCGCAAGCGCGCCAGCCTGCTGGACCAGGCCTTTGCCCAGGAAATCCAGAAGATTGAAGAGGAACTCAAGACCGAAGAGCCGTAGGCGCAGCACAAAAGGATGGCGCATAGCCAGCTCGAGCCAATCCGCCTCTCTGCGCCCTCGGTAAAATTTCATACAAATGTTTCAGAGATGACGTTTTGGCGACAATCGCCCTCGCAAAGGGGCCGCGGCTATATAAATCAATGACTTGTCAAAGCCCCGGAAACCCTGGGATGCACAGCGCTCCCCGGTGTTTTTCCAGTGAAGATTGTTACCGATGAGCAGCTAGTGCATCGATTACTGAGGTTTTCTGGCATAATCGCGCCCCCTTACGACCGGGTCAGAAAACCTTCATGATCGATTTATTCAGCGGACTGGATGCGTGGGTTCTAGTGAGCCTGTTGCTCGCCCTGGCCTTTGTCCTCGCCTTCGAGTTCATCAATGGCTTTCATGACACCGCTAACGCGGTGGCCACAGTCATCTATACCAAAGCCATGCCGCCGCACCTGGCCGTGTTCTTCTCCGGGGTGTTCAACTTCCTCGGCGTGTTGCTCGGTGGTGTCGGTGTCGCCTACGCCATCGTGCACCTGCTGCCGGTGGAGCTGTTGATCAATGTGAACACCGGTCATGGTCTAGCCATGGTCTTCTCATTGCTGGCGGCGGCGATCACCTGGAACCTGGGCACCTGGTACTTCGGTATCCCCGCGTCCAGCTCCCACACTCTGATCGGCTCGATCCTCGGCGTCGGCCTGGCCAACGCACTGATCAACGATATCCCCCTGGCTGACGGTGTGAACTGGCAAAAGGCAGTCGATATCGGTGCCTCTCTGGTGTTCTCGCCGATGGCCGGTTTCCTGGTGGCAGCCCTGGTGCTGATCGGCCTGAAGTGGTGGCGCCCGCTGTCGAAGATGCACAAGACTCCGGACCAGCGCCGCAAGCTCGACGACAAAAAGCACCCGCCGTTCTGGAACCGTCTGGTGCTGGTGATCTCGGCCATGGCCGTGAGCTTCGTGCACGGTTCAAACGACGGTCAGAAAGGTATCGGCCTGATCATGCTGGTGCTGATCGGTATCGTGCCGGCGCAATTCGTTCTCGACCTGGGCAGCACCACTTACCAGATCGAACGCACCCGCGACGCCACTGTGCATTTGAGTCAGTTCTATGAGCGCAATAACGCAACCCTCGGCGAGTTCCTGGCCCTGGGCAAAAGCGTGAAAGATGACCTGCCGGGCAAGTTCCAGTGCAACCCGCAGCAGACCGAGCCGACGATCAATGCGCTGGTCAACACCTTGAAAGGTGTATCCGACTACCACTCGCTGAGCGCCGATCACCGCATCGAAGTGCGTCGCTACCTGCTCTGCCTGGACGATACCGCGAAGAAAGTCGGCAAGCTGCCAGGCCTGGATGCGCGCGAGAAGTCGGACCTCGACAAGCTGCGCAAAGACCTGACCGCCACGACCGAATACGCACCGTTCTGGGTAATCCTGGCCGTCGCATTGGCCTTGGGCCTGGGCACCATGGTGGGCTGGAAGCGCGTAGTGCTGACCATCGGCGAGAAGATCGGCAAACAGGGCATGACCTACGCACAAGGCATGTCGGCGCAGATCACCACGGCGAGCATGATTGGCCTGGCCAACATCTTCAGCCTGCCGGTATCGACCACCCACGTGCTGTCGTCGGGTGTCGCCGGCACCATGGTTGCCAACAAAAGCGGCCTGCAAGGCGGCACGGTCAAGACCATCCTGATGGCCTGGGTGCTGACCCTGCCGGCGACCGTTGCGCTGTCGGCCGGGTTGTTCTGGCTGGCGTCCAAGGCGCTGGGCAGCTGATCGCCCTACGCTGAAAAAAGAAGGTGCGGCCTCGCAAGAGGACCGCACCTTTTTTTATGACTGGGCATTAGCGAAGAGCTCAAATCGCAGGTAAAAAAAAGGGCGACCGAAGTCGCCCAAAATGCCTTGCGTGCTCATGTAATCCAGAAAGACCTATGGTTTTTTACGCTTATTCGCGTCTTTCCAGATAAAAAATCCAAACCCTACAAAGAACATCACCATGAGGCTGACGGTCAGCACTCCGGCAAACACCACATTATCGATGAACATGACCGCCCTCCCGTGCTTGCCCTGTTGCGATGGGGCTAAGTTAACGGAGATGGTGCAGGGGAAAATTGACGAGGATCAATGTCGCCCGCAACGGGGCGTAAAGAAGGGCAATAACTGACCTGCATCAATAGATGCAGGGCATTTCAACGCTTTTTGGGTTTGTTTTTCGGTTTTTTCTTGGTTTTCCCAAGCGGCATGGCCTGTTCAAACGCCTGGCGCACTTCGTTCAGACGCTTGTCGTTCAGGTCATGCACGCGCTTGGCACGTTCGGCATTCAGGTCGATCAGCTTGGGTTCATCACTCATGGCTTGGCTTACGTGGTGGCGGGAAGGCCTCAATAATGCGGCCTCGCCCGCCCGACGGCAAATCAGCGGGCGACAAAAGGCAGGCCATCGACCAAAATCGACGCGTCTGTCCAACCTTTTGAGGCGTCCCCAGGTGGCACTGCACAAAGACCTTCCACCGCTGCTGGCCCTGCGCGCTTTCGAAGCCGTGGCACGACATTTGAGCTTTATCAAGGCAGCGTCTGAATTGTCGGTGACCCAGAGCGCGTTGAGCCATCAAGTGCAGAAACTGGAGCAGCATCTGGGTAAATCACTGTTTGTCCGGCGCACACGTGCGATTGATCTGACCGCCGATGGCCGACAGTATTACGACGACATTCGCCCGGCCCTCGACGCGATCGCCGTCGCCACCCGTGCGCAACGGGCGGCGCCCAGTACGACGGTCTTGCGCATCGGTCTGCTGGCCTCGTTCGCCACACTGTGGCTGGCCCCGCGCCTGGCCGGATTTCTCAACCGCTACCCGTCTATTCAGGTTGAGTTGCTGCCGGCCATTCAACTGGCCAATGTCGCCGCCGCCGAAGTCGATCTGGCGATCCGCTATGGCAAAGGCGACTGGCCCGATGTACATGCCACACGATTGATGCCGGAGGTGATTTCCCCGGTGTGCAGCCCTGCGTTCAAGGCCGGCCCATTGCACAAGGGGCCGTTGCTGATGGCCACTTCGCACCGGCCGTTCGAGTGGAGCGATTGGTCCGCGCATTACCAGGTCGATCTGGAGCACCACCCCCGCGTGCTGCTGCACGACTACAACATCGTCGTCGAAGCAGCCGTGGCCGGCCAGGGCATTGCCATGGGCCGGCATCGTTTGATCGAAAGGCGTTTGCAGGATGGCAGCCTGGTGCCAGCCTTCGATTGGCCGCCTTATCACAGCGATATCGGTTACTGGCTGATCGCCCCGCCAGGCGGTATCAGCCCAGCGGCCGAATGCTTCGTTGAGTGGCTGAAGGACGCCTGCACTGACGCGTGAGTTATTTCGATACGTCGGGTGAGATCTATCCGTTTGTCGCCGCCGCTCAAGGCCAACATGCTCACGCCTCCCACTCTTAAGAGGTTTGACCATGGACTCCCTCCGCGCCCGCGTAAATGCTCTGGGCCTGACGCTGCCCTCCCCCAGCCAGCCGATTGCCAATTACATCAACCATGTCGCCAGCCACCATCAACTGTTTATCTCCGGGCAAATCCCGCTGGTGGACGGCAAGCCTGCTTATGTGGGCCGATTGGGCGAGACCCTCGGCGATGAAGAAGGCGTTCGGGCCGCGGAACTGGCGGCCCTGGGATTGCTCGCGCAATTGAGCGATGCCCTGGGCGATGACCTGTCGCGCCTGGTACGAACGCTGCGCCTGGGCGTGTTCATTGCCGCCAGCAGCGATTTTCAACGCCAGGGCATGGTGGCCAACGGCGCATCGAACCTATTGGTCAACGTCCTGGGCGAAAAAGGCCGGCATGTCCGCACTGCGATAGGCGTGGCCAGCCTGCCCGCCGGCGTGGCGGTGGAGGTTGATGCGGTGTTCGAGGTGCAGCCGTGAGCCCGCTGGAGGTTCGGCAATTGCGCGCGGCCACGCCGGGCTGCCAGTCGGGGTTGGTGCATTTCAATCATGCCGGCGCCTCCCTGCCGAGCCAGGCGACCGTCGATGCCATCATCGAGCAACTGCAGCGCGAGGCGCGCGACGGGCCAATGGAAGCCGGCGAGCACGGCGCCGTACTGGCGGACAATGCCAGGCGCGCCGCCGCGCGGTTGCTCAACGCCCCGCCCTCCTCCATCGCCTTCGCCGGCAGCGGTTCGAGCGCCTGGAACCTGGCATTCCAGGCCCTTGGTCCCTGGCAGCCGGGGGACCGGATCCTGGTCGGGCGCCATGAATGGGGCGGCAACCTGGCGAGCATGCAAGTGGCCGTAAAAGCGGGCGCCCGTGTGGAAGTGATCCCCTGCGATGCCAGCGGCGCCGTATGCCCGCTGGCGCTGACGGCGATGATCGACGCGCGGGTCAAGCTTATCGACCTGACCTGGCTGCCCGCCAACGGTGGCCTGATCAACCCGGCCCAGGCCATCGGCGAAGTGGCCAGGCGCCATGGCATTGCCTACTTTATCGATGCCGGCCAAGCCGTCGGCCAGATCCCGGTGGATGTGCAGGCGCTGCACTGCGATGTACTCAAGTGCGCCGGGCGCAAGCACCTGCGCGGGCCACGCGCAACGGCACTGCTGTATGTGCGGCCGGCGTTTCTGCCGCGCCTCGACCCGGCCCAGCGCGATGTGTTTTCCGCACCGTGGAGCGCGCATGGTTTCGACCTGCGCAATGACGCCCGGCGTTTTGAAACCAGCGAAGTGTCCTACGCCCTATTGGCCGGATTGGGCAATGCATTGCACGAGATCAATCAGCTTGGGATCGAGCGAGTATGGGAAAGGGTTGCGCAGACAAGTGCGAGAATTCGCCAGGCATTGGGTGAGATCGAGGGCATCTCGCTGCATGACCTGGGCGAGCATCGATCGGGCTTGATCGCCTTCAACCTGGAAGGCTGGGACGGGTTCGAACTCAAACGGCAACTGGCCTTGCAACGCATCAATATCGGCGCCAATAACGTGGCCTATACCCCGCTGGACATGCAGGCAAGGAGCCTGCCCGGCATCGCGCGCATCTCCGTCAGCCCGCTTAACGACGAGGGCGATATCGAGGTCTTGCTGAACGCCCTGCGCGCACTGCGTGGCTAGACTTCGACGTCTACCCACAATCCCTGGCGCGGCGCATCTTCAATCAGCGGCACGACCGGCACGGTGTTATCGGCGTTGAGCACATCGCCAGGAATGGCCAGGTGCTGCTCCGGGTCTTCATCCGCCTCCCGCCGACGCTTCTGCTGTTCCTGCTGGCGACGCTGTTCCTCGCGCAGCAGAAAGGTGGATTGCTCGGCGTCGCCCTTTTTCAGATCGATCGTACTTTCGTTGGAGCCCTGTTGCACGGGCACCACGGGCGGGATATCCGGCTTCTGGCGCACCGGGTCAAGTTGTGACGTGACCGGCACGACGCTGACGGGCAGCATGGGTGGCAGCATAAGTTTTTCTCTCCTGATCTCAGGCTGTCGGCGCGGCGCAGAGCGACTTGAGCACCAAGGTTGGAACCTGTGACCCAGTCGACACTCGCAAGTGCCCGCCACCCGTCGACTCGACACGCATCGCTGCCCGCGAACGGCGTAGTTTTTGTCAGAGTCCTTGGGCGGTGGACCTTGTTCCGTTAAGATAGTCGGCTTTTTCACGGCGGGAGTCAGGCAGCATGGCGCAGCAGTATCAACCGGGGCAACGCTGGATTAGTGACAGCGAAGCAGAGCTGGGGTTAGGCACCGTTCTGGCACAGGACGGCCGCTTGTTGACCGTGCTCTATCCGGCCACTGGCGACACCCGCCAGTATGCGCTACGGAATGCGCCCCTCACCCGCGTGCGGTTCTCGCCGGGCGACTCCATCACCCATTTCGAAGGCTGGAAAATGACCGTGCAGGAAGTCGACGACGTCGACGGCCTGCTGGTGTACCACGGCCTCAATGGGCAGAACGAGCAGGTCACCCTGCCGGAAACCCAACTCTCCAATTTCATCCAGTTCCGTTTGGCCAGCGACCGTCTGTTCGCCGGGCAGATCGACCCATTGGCCTGGTTCTCGCTGCGTTACCACACCCTGGAACACACCAGCCGTCAACTCCAATCCTCGCTGTGGGGCCTGGGTGGCGTGCGTGCGCAACCCATTGCGCACCAACTGCACATCGCCCGTGAAGTCGCTGACCGTATCGCACCGCGCGTATTGCTGGCCGACGAAGTGGGCCTGGGCAAGACCATCGAAGCCGGCCTGGTGATCCATCGCCAACTGCTGTCGGGCCGCGCCAACCGCGTATTGATCCTGGTCCCGGAAAACCTGCAGCACCAGTGGCTGGTGGAAATGCGCCGCCGCTTCAACCTGCAGGTGGCGCTGTTCGACGAAGAACGCTTTATCGAAAGCGATGCCACCAACCCGTTCGAAGACACTCAACTGGCCCTGGTTGCGCTGGAATGGCTGGTGGACGACGAGAAAGCTCAGGACGCGCTGTTCGCCGCCGGCTGGGACCTGCTGGTGGTCGACGAGGCTCACCACCTGGTCTGGCATGAAGACAAGGCCAGCCCGGAATACGCGCTGGTCGAGCAACTGGCCGAAGTGATTCCGGGCGTATTGCTGCTCACCGCCACCCCGGAGCAATTGGGCCAGGACAGCCACTTCGCGCGTCTGCGCCTGCTTGACCCGAACCGCTTCCACGATCTGCAGGCCTTCCGCGCCGAGAGCGAGAACTATCGCCCCGTCGCCGAAGCCGTGCAGGAGCTGCTGGACAAAGGTCGCCTGTCGCCTGCCGCGCACAAGACCATCCAGGGTTTTCTCGGCAACGAAGGTGAAGCGCTGCTCACCGCCGTCAACGATGGCGACACCGAAGCCAGTGCACGCCTGGTGCGCGAGCTGCTCGACCGTCACGGCACAGGCCGCGTGCTGTTTCGCAACACCCGCGCCGCGGTGCAAGGGTTCCCGGAGCGCAAGCTGCACGCTTACCCGCTGCCGAACCCGGACGAATACCTCGAATTGCCGCTGGGCGAGCACGCCGAGTTGTACCCGGAAGTCAGCTTCCAGTCGCAGCCGGACATCGAAGAAGAACATCGCTGGTGGCGTTTCGACCCACGCGTGGAGTGGCTGATCGATCAGCTCAAAATGCTCAAGCGCACCAAGGTCCTGGTGATCTGCGCCCACGCCGAAACCGCCATGGACCTGGAAGATGCACTGCGCGTGCGCTCCGGCATTCCAGCCACGGTGTTCCACGAGGGTATGAATATCCTTGAGCGCGACCGCGCCGCCGCCTACTTCGCCGACGAAGAATTCGGCGCCCAAGTGTTGATCTGCTCGGAAATCGGCAGTGAAGGCCGCAACTTCCAGTTCTCCCACCACCTGGTGTTGTTCGACCTGCCGTCCCACCCGGACTTGCTGGAACAGCGGATCGGCCGCCTGGACCGGATCGGCCAGAAACATGTAATCGAACTGCATGTGCCCTACCTGGAAACCAGCCCGCAGGAGCGCCTGTTCCAGTGGTACCACGAAGCGCTGAACGCTTTTCTCAACACCTGCCCGACCGGTAACGCCTTGCAGCATCAGTTCGGCCCGCGCCTGCTGCCGCTGCTGGAAAACGCCGACGATGGCGAGTGGCAAGCGCTGATCGACGAAGCGCGTGCCGAACGCGAACGCCTGGAAGAGGAACTGCACACAGGTCGCGACCGTCTGCTGGAGCTCAACTCCGGCGGCGCAGGCGAAGGCGATGCGCTGGTGGAGGCCATTTTGGAGCAGGACGATCAGTTCGCGCTGCCGATCTACATGGAAACCCTGTTCGATGCGTTCGGCATCGACAGCGAAGACCATTCGGAAAACGCCCTGATCCTCAAGCCCAGCGAAAAAATGCTCGACGCCAGCTTCCCCCTGGGCGACGACGAAGGCGTGACCATTACCTACGATCGTGACCAGGCGCTGTCGCGTGAAGACATGCAGTTCATCACCTGGGAACACCCGATGGTGCAGGGCGGCATGGACCTGGTGCTGTCCGGCTCCATGGGCAATACCGCCGTGGCGCTGATCAAGAACAAGGCGCTCAAGCCGGGCACCGTGCTGCTTGAACTGCTGTACGTCAGTGAAGTGGTGGCGCCGCGCTCGCTGCAATTGGGCCGCTACCTGCCACCGGCCGCCCTGCGCTGCCTGCTGGACGCCAACGGCAACGACCTGTCCGGCCGCGTGTCGTTCGAAACCCTGAATGATCAGTTGGAAAGCGTGCCACGGGCCAGCGCCAACAAGTTCGTCCAGGCCCAGCGCGATCAACTCACGCCGCGCATCAATGCCGGCGAAGAAAAGATCAGCCCTCGCCATGCCGAACGCGTGGCCGAAGCCAAACGGCGCCTGGCGGCGGACACCGATGAAGAACTGGCTCGCCTGACGGCACTGCAGGCGGTCAACCCGACCGTGCGCGACAGTGAACTGATTGCCTTGCGCCAGCAACGCGAACAGGGCCTGGCCATGCTCGACAAGGCTGCGCTGCGCCTGGAGGCGATTCGGGTGCTGGTGGCGGGTTGATGACCCTCCTGCCCTGCTGACCTTATCGGGGGCAAGCCCCCTCCCACAGTTGACCGAGTTGTCATGTCGATCACTGATCAATGTGGGAGGGGGCTTGCCCCCGATGGCTTCACCCCAGTCTCAAGCGGTCGCGGCAACAGCCGGCACCTCAACCGCACTCAACCCCTCCTTCATGCGCTTGGCATCCCGCACAAAGCTGCGCGAGGCCTGGAACAGAAACAGCATCGTCAAGAACAGCGCCACCGGGATCAGGTACATGGCGTCGTGCAGGCCCACGGCTTTGTAGGCTTCCGTCATCTGTTGCGCACCGTCGGCGTACATCGCCGAATGGGCAAAGTGGTCGGACAAACCGCCCACCACAATCGGCCCCATGCCGCCGCCCAGCAGGTACAACCCGGCAAAAAACAGCGCCATCGCCGTAGCCCGCAGGCGCGGTTCCACTACGTCCTGAATCGCGGTGTAGACGCAGGTGTAGAAGTTGTACGCAAACAGCCAGCCGACACTGAACAGCGCGACAAACACGCCGATCTCGATGCGCCCGGCATGCAGGGCCCAAGCGGTGGTGACGGTGGAAATAATCAGGCTGCACGCGGCAAATAGCAGCCGGCCATTGGCGATCCGCTGATGGATCTTGTCGGCGATCCAGCCGCCCAGTGTCAGGCCGATCAGGCCTGTGACACCGACGATGAAACCGGTGGCCACCGCCGCGTCCTGCAACGGCAACAGGAAATAGCGCTGCAGCATCGGCACCAGGAACGAGTTGCAGGCATAGGTGGCGAAGTTGAAGCACAACCCGGCCAGCACCAGCCATAGGAACGTCGGCACCGCCAGCACGCGGCGGATCGGGCGGTCGACGCGCGCCTGGGACACCTGCACCGCCTCCGCCGCGCCACGCTTGGGTTCTTTGATATAGAACATGAACACCGCCAGGATCAGCCCCGGCACCGCGGCGATAAAGAACGGCGCGCGCCAGCTGTCGAACGCCTTGACCATCGCCCCGATGGTAAAGAACGCCAATAGCAGGCCCAACGGTAGCCCGAGCATGAAAATCCCCATGGCGCGGGCGCGGCGGTGCGCCGGGAACAAGTCGCCGATCAGCGAGTTGGCCGCCGGCGCGTAGCTCGCTTCACCGATGCCGATCCCCATGCGCACCAGCAGAAAACTCCAGAAACTGCCTACCAGGCCGTTGATCGCCGTGAGCCCGCTCCAGGCAAACAGCCCCCAGCCCATCAACTTGCTGCGCGAGCCGGTGTCGGCCAGACGCCCAAGGGGCAGGCCGGCGATGGCATAGACGATGGTAAAGGCGGTGCCGATGATGCCGAGCTGAAAGTCACTCAGGTGCCATTCCATGCGGATGGGTTCGATGATGATTGCCGGAATGGTGCGATCGAAGAAATTGAACAGGTTGGCGAGGAACAGCAGGAACAGAATGCGCCAGGCATTCGCCGCTTGGGTCGAGTTCTGCATGGGTCCGTCTCTTTTATTGTTATGAGAGCTGCGATGCCCGATGCATCCCGCTCAGGTAACTGCAACATAGTCACGCCGGCGGTGGTTGTCTGTAATGATTCGTAAAGCTGATAGGACGTAATTTCACCCGGCACTGCGGGACTTCGCCTACACAAAATATATGTGTGCCCCCCTCTTCCCAATGGCGTTGGCGTGGATAGAATGGCGAGCCTTCCTGCAGTGCCCCTATCCCACTTTTCTTATCGATGACGCCCATGTCCGAAGCCAGTCCGTGTCTGAGTTGCGGTGCCTGCTGTTCCTATTTTCGCGTGTCGTTCTTCTGGGGCGAGTGCGCCTCGTCGGGTGGTACGGTGCCCGATGATCTGGTGGAACAGATCAATCCCACTCGCGTGGCGATGATCGGCACCGACCGCAAACCTGCGCGCTGCTGCAGCCTTGAAGGCACGGTGGGCGAAGGGACGCGCTGCACGATCTATGAGCAGCGCTCCAGTGTATGCCGCGAGTTCGAATCGTCCTGGAGCCAGGGCGTGCAGAACGTCGATTGCGATGCCGCGCGCGCCGCCTTCGGCCTGCCGCCCCTGCAGGCACCGTTTGAATTCGAGCTGCCCATCAGCGCTTAGCATCAAACGCTATGGGCAGCATGCCGAAAAGGTTCTTAGCAAAGTGCCATTATCCCTGGCAAATTCCGCGAGGCTTCTATACTCGACCTCATAGGTCATCGCCTTAGGCCGTGACGTGACGCTATGACAGGACATGCTATGGAATGGCTGGGTCTGCATTTCTTTACCGACCTCCCCACCAACGGGCATTTATTACTCAATTGCAGTCATAACCCGTTTCTGGTGCTGCTGGCTTATCTGGTGGCCTGCGCGGCAGGGTTCGGCACGCTGGACATGGCCGAGCGGGTCGGCCATGTCGAGGACCCCACCGCGCGCCGACATTGGCGCTGGCTGGGGGCCGGCTGCCTGGCTGGGGGCATCTGGTCGACACATTTCATCAGCATGCTGGCCTTCCAGGCGCCCATCGCAATTCACTACGAACTGACGATGACCTTCGTGTCATTGCTGATCGCGCTGATTGCGTCGTTATTTGCCATGAAAACCCTCAGCCATCCCAAGCTGCGGCTGCTTCAATACCTGCTGGCCTCGGTGTGGATGGGACTTGGCATCGCCTTGATGCATTACGTCGGCATGTCAGCGATACGCTCCCAGGCATGGATGTACTTCGACTCATGGCTGCTGCTGGCCTCGATCGGCATTGCCATCGGTGCCAGCCTCGCCGCGTTGTTGCTGTCGAATTATCTGCGCACTGGGGCCGGGATCTTCCACCAACTGCTTAAATATGCCGCCAGCCTGGTCCTGGGCGCGGGCATTATCAGCATGCATTTCACTGGCATGGCCGCCATGCAGATGGTAGTGCCTACCGGTGCTGACCTCTCGGTTGCGCCCAACAATAACCCCATGCAGCTGGGCCTGTCGGTGGCGGTGATCACCTTGCTGGTAATCGGCAGCAGCATCAGCGCGGCGCTGGCGGACAAGAAACTGCAACACAAGGAACGCGACCTGCGTCGGGTCAACGCGCTGCTCAGCGAATTGGACCAGGCCCGCGCGTCCCTGCAGCAGGTGGCCCATTACGATGCGTTGACCAGCCTGCTCAATCGTCGCGGGTTCAACCAGATTTTTGCGGAAAAAGTCGCGGAAAAGACCGCCACCCACGGCATGATGGCGGTGATCTTCCTCGATATAGACCACTTCAAGCGCATCAATGACAGCCTCGGGCACGACGCCGGCGATCAACTGCTGACCGTACTGGCCAGCCATATCAAAGGCTCGGTGCGCAGTCATGCCGACGTAGTCGCGCGCTTTGGCGGCGATGAATTCTGCATCCTGATCAGCATCCATCACCGCGACGAAGCGCGCCATCTGGCCCAGCGCATCATGCAAAAAATGAAAGAGCCCGTGGAACTGGCCGGCCGTCGGATGGTGATGACCACCAGCATTGGCATCAGCCTGTTTCCCGATGACGGCATGACCTGTGAAGAACTGTTGAAAACCGCCGACCTGGCGCTGTATCAGTCCAAGGATGCGGGACGCAACAGCCTGAATTTTTTCAGCTCCAACTTAAAGACCCGCGCCACCCTCGAACTGCAGTTGGAAGAAGAGCTGCGCAACGCCCTGCGCACCGGCACCCAACTGGTGCTGTTCTATCAACCGATCTTCGACATGAAACTGGGCAAGGTCAGCCGCCTGGAGGCTCTGGTGCGCTGGCAGCACCCACAGCACGGGCTGCTCGCACCCGACCGGTTTATCGAGATCGCCGAAAGCAACGGCCTGATCGCCGAGCTGGACCATTGGGTACTGCGCCAGGCCTGTCATGACCTCAGCCAGCTCACCGACCGAGGCTACACCCAGCTCACGCTATCGGTGAATTGCTCGGCCCTGAACCTGGCGCGCGACGAGCTGGCGGATGAAATCGAAGATGCCCTGCGCTTCAGCGGCCTGGCCGCCAACCGCCTGGAACTGGAAGTGACCGAGAATGCGCTGATGGGCAATATCAGCAGCACCCTGGCGCTGTTGCGGCAAATACGTTCGCTCGGGGTATCGCTGGCCATCGACGATTTCGGCACTGGCTACTCGTCCCTTGCCTACCTCAAGCGCTTGCCGCTCAACACGCTGAAGATCGATCGCTCCTTTATCCAGGACATTCCCAAATCCACCGCCGACCTGGAAATCGTCCAAGCCATCATCGGCATGGCCCATACCCTGCACCTGCAGGTGGTGACAGAAGGCGTGGAAACCCACACCCAGTTCGAACTGCTTCATAGCCTTGATTGCGACTTCATCCAGGGCTACCTGTTGAGCCCGGCGGTGGGCATCGGCGAGATCATCGGCGTAGTACAAGGCATTGAGCGGCATAATCCGCTGCACACCTTCACACCTGCGGCGAACAAAGAGCCTGCACCGTCCAAAGCGGTGTCGCCAAACCGCGGCAGCGCCGGCTCAACCGTGAGGCCAATCCGCTGACGTCGAATCCTTGGCAGTTAGCCATCATTTATCTAAAGAAGTCCGACGAACGGCCGATCCATGAACGTCCGGCCAGGTTTTGCCGAGCCCATCAAGCCTAAGGCCAATGGTTCAGGACAAGGACGCACTGCAAAGTCGCGAACAACCCAATCCGTGATGGCCCTTTGAGATTTTCCAGCCATCCGCCCAGGCACATGGCGCACAATGACTTCTAAAAATAACTCTGCCACCGTGGTATCCGACGTGTTGCTCACAGCTCCTGCGGAAAAACCCTCAGGTTCCAAGTCATTGAGCTCCACCTCCGCGCTGGCCACCCAGCAATACCTGTACTTCACCGAGACCAATACCGACCGCATCCTCGACAATCTCGACGGTCTGCGTGACATGGTGTTCCCGCGTCCGCCTCACGCCGAGGGCGATGGCGAACAGCACAGCGACCAGGAATTCCCCTCGGTGTGCCTGATCGGCCTGGGTCGTTGCGGTTCGAACATCGCCCTGGATGTGGCAGAGCTGGTGTACAACGCGCGCAAGTTTTACCTGAACGAGTTCAGCACTGAAGACAAGTCGATCGATAAGGGTTACAGCCCGGCCCAGTGGATCCGCAACAACCTGCGCCTGGGCAATGGCAAGGCCAGCAAACCGGTATTCCTGGTGGAGCCGCTGGTCATGCTGGGCGATCTGGACAAGGACATCGCCGGGCGCATCCGCTTCTCGCGCAAGAACGAAAAAAGCGGGTTCCTGCGCGACTACAGCAAAATGAAAATCATGGACCTGTCGGAAGTGCACGCCGGTGGCGCCGGCAACGCGCCAATCCTGGGCCAGTACCTGGCCAAGATCATCCTCAATAAAGACACCCAGCGCTTTTCCAGCCCCGACTGGAAGATGATTCACTCGTACCTCATCGATTCATGCGGCATCAAGGCCAACCAGTCGCGCCTGTATTTTTCGATCTTCAGCGCCGGCGGTGGCACCGGCTCGGGCATGGCTTCGGAGTTCGGCCTGGCCCAGCAGCATTCGTACATGAACAAGACATTCGACACCAAGCCCGCCGACGAGCACGACAGCAAGAGCGGCCACGCCTTCGTGTTCGAGCCGATCTTTACCAGCGGCATTTGCGTGCTGCCGAATATTTCCGACCATCGCAGCGAGATGTCCGAGGCCTTGCACATCAACGCCGGGCGTCTGCTATGCAAATACCTGTCGGAAGAATGGGATTTCTCTTACAACTTCGCCAATGAAGACAGCAGCGAAGCCAGTGTGAAAGGGCGTATCCGGCCCTGGAACGCCATGATGCTGATCTCCAACGACATCATGCGTTATGCCGAAGAAAGCGATGACGGCAACATCCAGAACATTGATGTCAATGCCATGGAAAAACACGCCAACCAATACATCTCACAGCAGATCTTCAACATTCTTACGGCCCAGGCCGTGACGACCGACTACGATCAGAACTACTTCCGACGCGCCGGCATCGACATCGGCGAGACCATTCGCCTGGATGCCAACGACTTGTTTATGAGCCTGGCCGGCCCTGTGGCGATTGCGTACGCTGAATCCGTCGTCCCCGAAACCCCGGCGCCCTCGAATGACAAATTCAAGGTGTTCGAAAAAGAACCTCAGCGCCTGAACATCGACGACCTGTTCTTCCGGTCCATCGACCTGCCGCATTTCAACAAGGTCACCCAGGCCATCGAAGGCATCAGCCTGTTGCCGATCGAGTCCAAGCGCTACAAGGCATCCCTGGAGCAATACAAGAACTCCGGCTATGACGCAGCGGCGCTGCACGACCTGCACTTCTTCAAGAACTGCTCGTCGGTGGTGTCGATCGTCTCATTGCCCAAGGACTACAAGCTGTCCTACATGGACCTGAATCGGCTCAAGACGCACCTCAACAGCCTGTTCCCCAACACCACGCTCAAGCGTTATGCCCTGGTGATCGGCGCGTCGGCCAACCTATCGCTGACCACCCTGATCGCCAAGAGCCCGTGCCTGTCGGACGACTTCCTGACGCTGATCGTGGCATTTATCAAACGCTGTTTCGCCCGTAACCCCTACCGATTCGATGACACCCTGGACAACTCGATCCTGGACTTCATCATCCACGAGGATTTCGATGAGGAGCGCATCGACGAACTGCTCAACGAGTTCGAGAACCCGGCGAAAATCCTCGATACCAACTGGTACGCGATCAAACCGATGTACGAGAAGAAGTACCGCGAGCTGATCAACGACAAAGAGAAGTTCGTGTCCATCAATGACATTCGCCTGTCACGGGACTGCGTGAAAAAGGCGATCAAGTACCTGCGCGAGATTTACCGTCACCGCATCGGCAAGACCAAGGTGATTTCACTGAACAACCACACCGGCAAGACCGGCTAGGTTGAGGCGCGGCCATCGCGGCCTGGAAATCCATGGGCAGCCCCCTGACGCTGTGGTGAGCGGGCTTACTGGGTGAACGGGCTTGCTGTGGTGAGCGGGCTTGCCCCGCGCTGGGCCGCGAAGCGGCCCCATTCCAGACGACGCGCCCCCCCGACCCACTAACTCACAAATCACAACCTTTATTGCCACACCCGGAAACAATTCCCCACGCATTCCTTCCCACGCAAAACTGTTCCCGTGACGTTTACGTCACCCTGATCTGTGACCTTTCTTCACGGCAAGGTGCCATCACCGGCGCAGCGGTTACTCCGCTACACACTCGACGCGCAAAAATACATGCACCCTTTTAGTGCGCCGCTCCTCACGCCGCCCTTTCCTGGATCAGAATCCACGGCGAAACCACAACCGCCCATAGGCTCGGGTCACGCTCGACCAAGTCCAGCGCCCGCGTCGCAGACACTTCGCCCAGGCTGCCGGAGGCCAGCCAGGCGGCGACTTTGTCGCGGTTATCTTCGGCCATGCCCTCAGCCGCCTCGATCAGATCCAGGCTGGCATCGACCCACAATAGGGCACCCTTGGCAAAGAATGGCTCAAGCTCCTTCCAGGAGATTTCGGCGGTTTCACCGAGCAGCTTGGCATAGAGGGTGCTAGGTTCTTGCGTCATGGGAGTCCACCTTGGAAAAAGTCGGCGCAATCATAGCGTCACGTCTCGTTTAGAAAAACCCAAGGCAGAAAAACCCGGTTGCAATTGAGTCATCGAGAAAAACGTCAGGAAAGCCAAGGATTGCCGAAGCGTCTGTCACCACCCGCGCCGCAATTCTGTCTTTTCCTGTCGTTAAAGCGACACCCACGGAATTTGCCCCTGGCAGCCAGCTTTTCAAGCGATCAACCGGCGCTCTACACTGTACCGGTACAGTTGCCAGGCGGTTGCCGGGGGGATATTCCAGATATCCGATCCGGTTCAGCTGCCGATCAGGCCGCTAGAACTATAAAAAATACAACAGTAAGAGTGGAGCACTATGAATAAGGCTACTAAGCAGATTTCCAAACTGTTTGCCGCTATGGTCCTGGCTGGGGTTGCGGGCCATTCGTTCGCTGCCGACACCATCAAGATCGGCATCGCCGGTCCGAAGACCGGCCCTGTGACCCAGTACGGTGACATGCAGTTCATGGGCGCCAAGCAGGCCATCGCCGACATCAACGCCAAGGGCGGCGTCGACGGCAAGATGCTCGAAGCCAAGGAATACGACGACGCCTGCGATCCCAAGCAAGCCGTGGCCGTGGCCAACAAAGTGGTGAACGACGGCGTCAAGTTCGTGGTCGGTCACCTGTGCTCCAGCTCTACTCAACCCGCCTCGGATATTTATGAAGACGAAGGCGTCATCATGATTACCCCGGCAGCCACCAGCCCGGAAATCACTGCCCGTGGCTACAAGCTGATCTTCCGCACCATCGGCCTGGACAGCGCCCAGGGCCCCGCGGCCGGTAACTACATCGCCGACCACGTGAAGCCCAAAGTCGTTGCGGTACTGCACGACAAACAGCAATACGGTGAAGGCATCGCCACCGCGGTCAAGCAGACCCTTGAGAAGAAAGGCGTAAAAGTTGCCGTCTTCGAAGGCCTGAACGCCGGTGACAAAGATTTCTCCTCGATCATCCAGAAACTCAAGCAAGCCAACGTCGACTTTGTCTACTACGGCGGCTACCACCCTGAGCTGGGTCTGATCCTGCGCCAGTCCAAGGAAAAAGGCCTGAACGCCAAGTTCATGGGGCCGGAAGGCGTCGGCAACGACTCGATCTCCCAGATCGCCCAGGACGCTTCCGAAGGCCTGCTGGTAACCCTGCCGAAATCCTTCGACACCGATCCGGCCAACAAAGCCATCGTGGAAGAGTTCACCAAGAACAAGCAGGACCCGACCGGTCCGTTCGTGTTCCCGGCCTACTCGGCCATCGAAGTCATCGCCGGCGGTATCAAAGCCGCCAAGAGCGAAGACACCGCCAAAGTGGCCGAAGCCATCCACGCCGGCACCTTCAAGACCCCTACCGGCGACCTGAGCTTTGACAAAAAGGGCGACCTGAAAGACTTCAAGTTCGTGGTCTACGAATGGCACTTCGGCAAACCTAAAACCGAAGTTTCTCCTCAGTAAGCCAGGCATTACTGGTCAACAAGCCCACTGTGAAAGCAGTGGGCTTTGTTTTACGAGGTTTATGGGCCATGTCACCCGCGATCCGGGCGCTGGCTCACCTGAAAATCTTAAAACCGTCACCAGCGGTTCGCTGGCAAACGCTTTGTGCAAATGTGCTCACAGAACACAGCGCAGGGCCGGAACATGACTCCACCAGTGAAATGCGTATCGGGTTTTTAGGAGCGCTGTAATGCCTGAGATCTATCATTTTTTCCAACAGCTGGTTAATGGCCTGACCATTGGCAGCACCTATGCCTTGATAGCCATTGGCTACACAATGGTTTACGGCATCATTGGAATGATCAACTTCGCCCATGGCGAGGTGTACATGATTGGTTCCTACGTGGCCTTCATCGCCCTTGCCGGGCTGGCCATGATGGGTATCCACTCCCTGCCGCTGTTGATGACCGCTGCCTTCATTGCATCGATCGTCGTAACCAGTGCCTATGGCTACAGTATCGAACGCGTTGCCTACCGTCCCCTGCGCGGCAGCAACCGTCTGATCCCGTTGATTTCCGCCATCGGCATGTCGATTTTCCTGCAGAACACCGTATTGCTGTCCCAGGACTCCAAGGATAAATCCATCCCCAACCTGATCCCGGGGAGCATCTCTTTCGGCCCAGGCGGCGCGGAAGAAGTCCTGATTTCCTACATGCAGATCCTGGTCTTCGTGGTCACGCTGGTGGCGATGCTGGGCCTGACCGTGTTTATCTCTCGCTCCCGTCTGGGCCGCGCCTGCCGGGCCTGCGCCGAAGACATCAAGATGGCCAACCTGTTGGGCATCAATACCAACAACATCATCGCCCTGACCTTCGTGATCGGTGCCGCGCTCGCTGCCGTCGCGGCGGTGCTGCTGAGCATGCAGTACGGCGTGATCAACCCCAACGCCGGTTTCCTGGTAGGCCTCAAGGCCTTTACCGCGGCGGTCTTGGGCGGTATCGGCAGTATCCCGGGCGCCATGCTCGGCGGGCTGGTGCTGGGTGTGGCCGAAGCGTTTGGCGCCGATATTTTCGGCGACCAGTACAAGGACGTCGTGGCGTTCGGCCTGTTGGTCCTGGTGTTGTTGTTCCGTCCGACCGGCATTTTGGGCCGTCCGGAGGTTGAGAAAGTATGAGCAGATATCTTAAATCGGCGTTCTTCAGCGCCTTGCTGGTCTGGGCCGTGGCCTTTCCAGTACTCGGCCTCAAACTGAGCATTGTCGGCATCAACCTGGAAGTGCATGGCACCGGTCCCGTGACCCTGACCATCATCGCCCTGTGCTCGGTGCTGATGTTCCTGCGGGTGCTGTTCAGCCAGCAGGTCGGGGCTTTGTTCAAAAGCAACCGTGGCCCGTTGATGTCGCCCAAGGTCAGCCAATTCCTGACCCTGCCGCGTACCCAGCGCTACATCATCATCGGCCTGATCGTGGCCGCGTTGATCTGGCCGTTCTTCGGCTCGCGCGGCGCAGTCGACATCGCCACCCTGATCCTGATCTACGTGTTGCTGGGCCTGGGCCTGAACATCGTGGTGGGCCTGGCCGGCCTGCTCGACCTCGGTTATGTGGGCTTCTATGCGGTAGGCGCCTACACCTACGCGCTGCTGTCGCACTACCTGGGCTGGAGCTTCTGGATCTGCCTGCCGCTGGCCGGCATGGCGGCGGCCACGTTCGGCTTCCTGCTGGGCTTCCCGGTGCTGCGCCTGCGCGGTGACTACCTGGCCATCGTGACCCTGGGCTTCGGTGAAATCATCCGCTTGTTCCTGCGTAACCTCACCGACATCACCGGCGGCCCCAACGGCATCAGCAGCATCCCCAAGCCGACGTTCTTCGGGCTGTCCTTCGACCGCACCGCTGCCGAAGGCCTGCAGACGTTCCACGAATACTTCGGGATCGACTACAACCCGGTGAGCAAAGTGGTGTTCCTCTACCTGGTCGCGCTGCTGCTGGCGCTGGCTGCGCTGTTCGTGATCAACCGCCTGCTGCGCATGCCGATCGGCCGTGCCTGGGAAGCGCTGCGCGAAGATGAGATCGCCTGCCGCGCCCTGGGCCTGAACCCCACTATCATCAAGCTCTCCGCCTTCACCCTGGGCGCTGCGTTCGCCGGTTTCGCCGGCAGCTTCTTTGCCGCGCGCCAGGGCCTGGTGACACCGGAATCGTTCACCTTTATCGAATCGGCGATCATCCTCGCCATCGTGGTACTGGGTGGCATGGGCTCGCAGTTGGGCGTGATCCTGGCGGCGATCGTGATGATCCTGCTGCCGGAAATGATGCGTGAGTTCAGCGAATACCGCATGTTGATGTTCGGCGCCCTGATGGTGCTGATGATGATCTGGCGTCCTCAAGGCCTGCTGCCCATGCAACGTCCACATATGGAGCTGCGCAAATGAGCCGCGAGATCCTGAAAGTCGAAAATCTGAGCATGCGCTTCGGCGGCCTGCTCGCGGTCAACGGCGTGGCCCTGACTGTGAAAGAGAAACAGGTTGTGGCGCTGATCGGCCCCAACGGCGCCGGCAAGACCACGGTGTTCAACTGCCTCACCGGCTTCTACAAACCGAGCGGCGGCAGCATCCTGCTGGACGGCCAGCCGATCCAGGGCCTGGCCGGTCACGAAATCGCGCGCAAGGGCGTGGTGCGCACGTTCCAGAACGTGCGGCTGTTCAAGGACATGACGGCGGTCGAGAACCTGCTGATTGCCCAGCACCGGCACCTGAATACCAACTTCTTCGCCGGCCTGTTCAAGACCCCGGCGTTCCGCAAGAGCGAGCGCGAGGCCATGGAATACGCCGCGTACTGGCTGGACAAGGTCAACCTCACCGAGTTTGCCAACCGTCCCGCCGGCACCCTGGCCTATGGTCAGCAACGTCGGCTGGAAATCGCCCGCTGCATGATGACCCGCCCACGGATCCTCATGCTCGACGAACCGGCCGCCGGCTTGAACCCCAAGGAAACCGAAGACCTCAAGGCGCTGATCAGCGTACTGCGTGAGGAAAATAACGTGACGGTGCTGCTGATCGAACACGACATGAAACTGGTCATGAGCATCTCCGACCATATCGTGGTGATCAACCAGGGCACACCGCTGGCCGACGGAACCCCGGAGCAGATCCGCGACAATCCCGAAGTGATCAAAGCCTATCTGGGGGAAGCGTAAAATGCTGCAATTCGAAAACGTTTCCACTTTCTACGGCAAGATCCAGGCCCTGCACAGCGTCAATGTGGAAGTGCGCCAGGGTGAGATCGTCACCCTGATCGGTGCCAACGGTGCCGGTAAGTCGACCCTGCTGATGACCTTGTGCGGTTCGCCCCAGGCCTACAGTGGCAGCATCCGTTATATGGGTGAGGAACTGGTGGGCCAGCCGTCGTCGCAGATCATGCGCAAGAGCATTGCTGTGGTGCCGGAAGGCCGTCGGGTGTTTTCGCGTCTGACCGTGGAAGAAAACCTGGCAATGGGCGGGTTCTTCACCGACAAGGGCGACTATCAGGAGCAGATGGACAAGGTGCTGCACTTGTTTCCACGGCTCAAGGAACGCTTCAGCCAGCGCGGCGGCACCATGTCCGGCGGCGAGCAGCAAATGCTCGCCATCGGCCGAGCGCTGATGAGCAAGCCCAAGTTGCTGCTGTTGGACGAACCGTCCCTGGGCCTGGCCCCGATCATCATCCAGCAGATCTTCGACATCATCGAACAACTGCGCAAGGACGGTGTAACCGTGTTCCTGGTGGAGCAGAACGCCAACCAGGCGCTGAAGATCGCCGACCGTGCCTATGTGCTGGAGAACGGCCGGGTGGTGATGCAAGGCTCGGGCGAGCAACTGCTGACCGACCCGAAAGTGCGCGAGGCGTACCTGGGCGGTTAAGAGAAGGTTGCTGAACGAACCGGATCCAAATGTGGGAGGGGGCAGCCCCTCCCATTTTTTTTGCATTGTTTGAGGTTATTTCTCCCGCCCCTGTAACGAACCGCGTCCTCCTACCTCTAGTGGTGCAAGCAGGCATTCAAGCCCGCTTCTCAACCCACTGCTGGAGTTACCTCAATGACGACCAAACTGTCCGCCACCGCCCTCATCCTCGCCCTGGGCTCGACCTTGAGCCTGTCCGCCCTGACCACCAGCGCCCACGCGGCCGATGACATGCAAAAGTGCTTCGGCGTTGCTGAAGCCGGCAAGAACGATTGCGCCGCCGGCCCCGGCACTTCCTGTGCGGGCACCTCGAAAACCAAGGATCAGGCCGATGCCTGGAAACTGGTCCCCGCCGGTACGTGCACCCAGACCCCCAGCACTACCTCGCCGACCGGCTTCGGCCAGGAAGCCGCGTTCGCCGCCAAATCCTGAACCCCCACCCGGCCGCGCCTGAGTATCGACGATGACACCTATATTCCCGCCCACATGCTCACCGGCTCAGGCGCCCGGCTTGCCTGATCGGGCCGGGCTGGGGCTCAAGCACGAGCACTTTGTCGAAGTGCTTGAAACCTCGCCCGACCTCGGTTTTTTTGAAGTGCATGCCGAAAACTACATGATGGCCGGCGGCCCGTTTCATCACTACCTGGGGCTGATCCGTGAACGCTACCCGCTGTCGCTGCACGGCGTGGGCCTGTCCATCGGCGGCGAAGGCCCGCTCGACCGTGACCACCTGGCACGCCTGGCTGCGCTGCTTGAGCGCTATCAACCCCAGGCTTTTTCCGAACACCTGGCCTGGTCCAGCCATGGCCCGGTGTTTCTCAACGACCTGCTGCCCCTGGCCTATGACAGCGCCACCCTGCACCGTGTGTGCGATCACATCGACCAGGTCCAGAGCACGCTCAAGCGGCCAATGCTGCTGGAGAACCCGTCGACTTACCTGTTATTGGAACGTTCGACCCTGGACGAGACTGACTTCATCAGCGAGGTCATCCGGCGCACTGGCTGCGGTTTGCTGCTGGACGTGAACAATGTCTATGTGACGTGCACCAACCACCAGCGTGATCCGGATGCCTACCTGAACGCCCTGCCCTTGCATGCCGTGGGGGAGATACATCTGGCCGGCTTTGCCGAAGACACCGACAGCCTGGGCGATCGCCTGCTGATTGACGACCATGGCGCCCCCATTGATAACGCCGTATGGCAGCTGTATCAACGGGTGCTGGGGCGGATCGGCGCGGTACCGACGCTGATCGAGCGGGACAACCAGGTGCCCGCCTTATCGGTGTTGTTGGCCCAAGCGTGGCAGGCCGAATGGCAGCTGTCGCAGGTGCGCCCATGACTACCCACGGCACATTTGCCCGCGCACTGCTGGAACCCGACCGGGCCTGCCCGGCTGGTTTGTTCAGCCGTAACGGTGCCGATCCGGCCAGCCGCTTTGCGGTATACCGCAATAACGTGCACAACGGCTTGATCAATGCGCTGGCATCGGCGTACCCGGTCACTCTGCAACTGGTGGGCGATGCCTTCTTTCGCGCCATGGCCGGCCTCTACGTGCAGGCGCATCCGCCCACCAGCCCATTGATCGGCGAATACGGCAGCACCTTCGCCGGGTTTATCCAAGACTTCGAACCGGCGGCCGGCGTGCCCTACCTGGCGGATATCGCACGCCTGGAGCGCCTGCGGGTACGTGCTTACCACGCCGCCGATGACCAGCCGCTGGCGCCACAGGCCGTGCTCGACGCCTTGCAAGGTCGCGCCGACCTCGGCGCGGTGCGCCTGCAGCTGCATCCCAGCGTCGCCACGCTGATGTCACCGTATGCCGTAGTCACAGTATGGGCGGCGCATCAGACCGAAGGCGGCCTGGCCACCCTCGATCCCGGGTACGCGCAAGGCGCGTTGGTGCTGCGCCAGGGCTTGGGGGTCAAGGTGTTCGCCATCGACGCCGGCTCCGTGACCTTCATCCAGCGCCTCGTCTGGGGCGAAACATTGCAGACCGCCGTAGAACGGGCCCTGGACGCCAGCAACGACTTCGACCTGCACCAATGCCTGACGCTGTTGATCAGCCACCACGCCATCACTTATTTACACCTGGACTCAAAGGTATCGCCATGAACACCCACGCACAGTGCCTGATCAAACGGGCCATCCAGCTTTTTGAACAAATGCCTTACAGCCTGATCGGGTTTTTCGCGCGCTTCTCCATCGCCGCGGTGTTCTGGAAATCCGGGCAGACCAAGGTCCAGGGCTTTGCCATTGACCTGGTCAACGGCACCTTCGAGCTGGGGGAGCCGCGCTTGGCAGCCTCGACGCTGCCGCTGTTTCGCAGCGAATACAAGGTGCCGTTACTGACCCCGGAAGTGGCCGCGCACCTGGCCGCATTCGCCGAGCATTTTTTCCCGTTGCTGATCCTGCTGGGGCTGGCCACACGGTTCTCGGCGCTGGCCCTGATCGGCATGACCCTGGTGATTCAGCTGTTCGTCTACCCGGACGCTTATCCGACCCACGGCACCTGGCTTGCCCTGTTATTGCTGTTAGTCGCCAAAGGGCCGGGGCGTCTGTCCATCGATCACCTGATTGCCCGTCGCTACCGTTAAAGCCGATCGAGGGCCTCGCCGCCGCGCTTGAACCAATCCACCAGGTAATCGGCCAACACCTGGGTGCGACGCGGCAGGCCACCCTGATAGGGATGAACCAGGTACATCGGCTGGCTGGCCGTCTGGTAATCGCGCAGCAGCCAGCGTAAACGTCCGTCAGCCAGCTCCGCCGGCAACACGTAGGACGGCAGCCGCGCGATCCCCGCGCCCACCAGTGCGGCTTTTTTCAACAGGTTGTAGTGATTGGACGCGAACGTGCCGCTGACCCGTACCCGCAACAGTTCGTGCTGCTGGTGGTAGAGCCACTCTTCGCGCCCGCTGTAGTGGCTGTTGAGCAGGCAACGGTGCAGGGCCAGATCCGCCGGGGTCCGAGGTTCGCCATGCTGCTCCAGGTAGGCCGGGCTGGCGCAGGTCATTTCGCGCCAGGCCAGCAGCGGTCTGGCCACCAGGCGCTCGTTCTCGACCGCGCCTGATCGCACCCCCAGGTCGAAACCGTCCCGCGCCAGGTCGCGATAGCGGTTGTTGAGCTCCAGCTCGATCTGCACCTGGGGGTACTGCTCGGTAAATTCCAGCAGCAAGCCATCAAAGAAGGTTTCGCCCAGCGACACCGGCACCGTCATTCGCACCGGTCCCGCCAGGTCGTCCTTGAGCCGCGCCAGGGCCTGGCGCGCCCGCTCCACCTGCGCCACCAACGCCTGAGCCTGGGGCAGTAACGCCGCGCCGGCCGCGGTGAGGCTGAGCCGCCGCGTGGTGCGATGCAACAACACCACGCTGAACTGTGCTTCCAACTGGCTGATGCGCTTGGATAACTGGCCCTTGCTGCAGCCCAATTGCTCGGCGGCCACGGTAAAGCTGCCGGCCTCGATCAACACGGCGAAGGCCGCAAGGTCATCCATCTCGCTCATGGATTGTTTCCAAATGAAAACCAAAGGTTGCCTATTAGCGCGTTTATCCCGTTCAAAAGCCACCCTAGACTGGGTCGACATTCACCCTTGAAGGAACAGCACCATGAAAATCCTATTGATTGGCGCCAACGGCACGGTCGGCTCGGCGGTCAAGGCGGAGCTCGCCCAACGTCATGACGTTATCAGCATCGGCCGCACCCGCGGCGACTTCCAGGTGGACATCAGCGACAGCGCGTCCATCCGCAGCCTGTTCGAACAGACCGGCAGGTTCGATGCGCTGGTCTGCGCCGCCGGCAGCGTGACGTTCGCCGCCTTGGGTGAGATGCATGAGGGTGACTTCGAACTGGGCCTGCGGGACAAATTGATGGGCCAGGTCAACCTGCTGCTGATCGGCCGAGAGTACGCCAATGACGGCGCCTCCTTCACCTTCACCAGCGGCATCCTCAACCGCGATCCGATTCGTACCGGCGCGTCGGCCGCCTTGGTCAACGGTGCCATCGACGGGTTTGTCAAAGCCGCGGCGATCGAATTGCCACGCGGGCTGCGCATCAACGCGGTAAGCCCCACAGTGCTGGTGGAAGCGATGGACAGCTACGCGCCGTATTTCCGTGGCTACAAACCGGTCAGCGCTGCCGATGTGGCACTGGCCTACGCCAAAAGCGTAGAAGGCCTACAAACCGGCCAGACGTTTATCGTGGGGTGAAAGTCCATTCCGTAAGAATTGCCTGATGCTGGCGGGTGGGCTTGTGATGCGACGCCAGCCTGCGTAACGTGGCGGCACTTGCCTGGAGACCCTTTATGCGTGCCGCCCGTACCCTCGCCCTGTTCGCCTTGCTTCCCCTGTTCGCCGCGTGTCAGCTGTTCGAAAGCGAGCCGGCCAAGCCCTCCCTCGCCGGGTTGACCCGCATGCAGGGCGAGCTGACGGCGGCAGGCGACAAGCTGCTGTTCCAGCCGTGCAACGACAAACGCAACTACGTGGTCAAGGACACCGGCGGCACCAGCATCCTACAGGAAGCCGCGTCCCTGGCCGGGCAGCAGGGCGCCTTGTTTGCGGACCTGCGCGGCAAGTTCTCCGGCGTCGCCAGCGGTACCCAGGGCGAAGTGGAGTTGCAGCAGCTGTACCGCGTCGAACGGTCCACCTCCGCCTGCGACGATCCCGACTTCAAGCGCATGATCCTGCGCGCCAATGGCCACAAGCCTGCGTGGGCCCTGAATGTCGCGGCCAAGGGCATGGTGCTCGAGCGCGAAGGCTTGCCGCCGTTGGCAGTGCCCTATGTGGAGGAGCAGCTCGGAGACGGCCGTTTCAACCTGATGACCGAAGCCAACAACGAACACATCGAACTGTGGGTGGCCCCGCAACGCTGCGTGGACAGCGTCAGTGGCAGCCTGCAGCACATGAGCGCCGAATTGCGGATCAACGGTAAAGTCCAGCGTGGCTGCGCGGCGTTCGGCGGCTCGCGGGACGATTGATCGGCGCCCGCGCTGTTTTAACATGACGGGACACCCGCGTTGGGGCTTATAATCGCCGGTTTGCAAAACCGCCGGCCTTACCAGGCGCCGCACACCGGATCCCGTCATGTTACGAATCACCGAACTCAAGCTGCCCATCGACCATCCCGAAGAAGACCTGCGGCCCGCCATCGTGCAGCGCCTGGGCATCGCCAGTGATGACCTGCTCGATTTCACGCTGTTCAAACGCAGCTACGACGCGCGCAAGAAATCGTCGGAGCTGTGCTTTATCTACACCATCGACCTGACCGTCAAAGGTGACGAAGCCGCGCTGCTGCGCAAGTTTGCCGATGACCGCAACGTCAACCCGGCCCCGGACGTCAGCTACAAAGTGGTCGGCCACGCGCCGGCCGATCTGGTGGAGCGCCCGGTGGTGGTCGGTTTCGGCCCATGCGGCATCTTTGCCGGGCTATTGCTGGCGCAGATGGGCTTCAAGCCGATCATCCTCGAACGCGGCAAGGAAGTGCGCCAGCGCACCAAGGATACCTGGGGCCTATGGCGTAAAAGCGTGCTCAACCCCGAGTCCAACGTGCAGTTCGGTGAGGGCGGCGCCGGGACCTTTTCCGATGGCAAGCTGTACAGCCAGATCAAAGACCCGCAGTTCCACGGCCGCAAAGTGCTGCACGAGTTCGTCAAGGCCGGTGCGCCGGAAGAAATCCTCTACGTCAGCAAGCCCCATATCGGCACCTTCCGCCTGACCGGCGTGGTGGAAAATATGCGCCAGCAGATCATCGCCCTCGGCGGTGAAGTGCGCTTCGAGCAACGGGTAACCGACGTGCTGATCGAAGACGGCCAACTGAACGGCGTGGTGCTCGATGGCGGCGAGCAGATCCTGTCCAGGCATGTGATCCTGGCCCTCGGCCACAGCGCCCGCGATACGTTCCGCATGCTGCACAGCCGGGGCGTGTACATGGAAGCCAAGCCGTTCTCGGTAGGCTTTCGCATCGAACACCCGCAGTCGTTGATCGATGCCGCGCGCCTGGGCAAGTATGCGGGCCACCCGAAACTCGGCGCCGCCGACTACAAATTGGTTCACCACGCCAAGAACGGCCGTTCGGTCTACAGCTTCTGCATGTGCCCGGGTGGCACCGTAGTCGCGGCCACGTCCGAGCCGCACCGCGTGGTGACCAACGGCATGAGCCAGTACTCGCGTAACGAGCGCAATGCCAACTCCGGCATCGTGGTCGGCATCACGCCGGAAGTGGACTACCCCGGTGGCCCGCTGGCCGGTATCGAGCTGCAGGAGCGTCTGGAATCCCACGCTTATGTTCTCGGTGGCAGCAACTACGAGGCACCGGCGCAACTGGTCGGTGACTTTATTGCAGGCAAGCCCTCCACCGCCTTGGGCAGCGTGGAACCGTCCTACAAACCGGGCGTGTCCCTGGGCGATCTGGCCTTGGCGCTGCCGGACTTCGCCATCGAAGCGATTCGTGAAGCGTTGCCAGCGTTCGAAAAGCAGATCAAGGGCTACTCGCTGCACGATGCGGTTTTGACCGGTATCGAGACCCGCACCTCGTCGCCGCTGCGGATTACCCGTAACGAATCGATGCAGAGCCTGAACGTCAAGGGCCTGTTCCCGGCCGGCGAAGGTGCGGGTTATGCCGGCGGGATTCTATCGGCGGGCGTGGACGGGATCCGGATCGCCGAGGCATTGGCGCGGGACATGTTGGCCAGGCGGGGCTGAAGCGGCAAGCGGCAAGTGCGTCTGCTCTGACTTGCCGCTGCCCTCTTAAATATTCGCCCGCAGTACGTTGGCGGGCAGCGGTTCGCCGCGCTCCACGCTGGCGGCAACGGCCGATATCAAAGCACCCAGTTCATACCCCTGCCCCGCGAGCCACGCGTGATCGTAATAGGTGGTGGCATAGCGCTCGCCACCGTCACATAAAATCGCCACGATCGAGCCCGACTCCCCCGCCACTTTCATCTGCTGCGCGGCCATCAGCGCGCCGATCAGGTTGGTCCCGCTGGACCCGCCGACGCGTCGTCCCAGGCGCTCGGCCAGGTAATGCATCGCGGCCAGGGACAGCGCATCAGGCACCTTGACCATCGCGTCGATGACCTTCGGCAGAAACGACGCTTCGACCCGTGGTCGGCCGATGCCTTCGATGCGCGAACCGCAGTCCAGGCGCAGGGTGGCGTCGCCGCTCTGGTAGAAGTCGAAGAACACCGAACGCTCGGCATCGGCGCATAACACGCGGGTGCAATGCTGGCGATAGCGAACATAACGTCCCAGGGTGGCGGTCGTGCCGCCGGTGCCCGGACTGGAGATCAGCCAGCTTGGTTCGGGGTGCTGCTCAAAGCGCATCTGCTGGAAGATCGACTCGGCAATGTTGTTGTTCGCTCGCCAATCGGTGGCACGTTCGGCATAAGTGAACTGATCCATGAAATGACCGCCACTTTCCTCGGCCAGACGCTCCGACTCGGCGTAAATCCGCGTCGGATCCTGCACCAGATGGCTCTTGCCGCCATAGAACGCGATCTGCGCGATCTTTTCCTGGGACGTGGTCGCGGGCATCACCGCAATGAACGGCAGGCCGAGCAGACGCGCAAAGTACGCCTCCGAAATCGCCGTGGAGCCACTGGACGCTTCAATGACCGGCGCGCCCGGCTTGAGCCAGCCGTTACACAGCGCATACAGAAACAACGAGCGCGCCAGCCGATGCTTCAGGCTCCCGGTGGGGTGGCTGGACTCATCCTTGAAATACAACTCGATACCCGGCAGGCCCGGTAATGGCAGTGGGATCAGGTGGGTGTCGGCGCTGCGCTGGAAGTCCGCTTCAATGATGCGAATGGCTTCGCGGGCCCAGGGACGGTGGTCGCTCATCGGGGATATCTCTAAGGATGTTGAACGCAATCTTAGGATGTTTCCTACACTCCACACAGATACAGTGAAGACTGAATTGGACACACAATTGCTAGTCTTTGGCGCAACGCCTCTGCCACCTGCCACTTATAACAAATAAGAATATAACTTTTGTTTTAACAACTAACGGTACGGGTTAGGGTACCCACCTATTGAACCTGGATTGGAGAGCATCCCTTGCCTCTGCGTAGCACGTTTACCCGTTTCTTTCAGCTCGAAGCCGCTAGTGGCCTGCTGCTGATCGCCGCCGCAGCGTTGGCGCTGATCATCAACAACTCACCGTCGTCGCACCTCTACGCCGCGTTTCTGGACGTGCCGGTGGTGGCGCAGATCGGCGCATTGCAAATCGCCAAGCCGGCCCTGCTGTGGATCAACGATGGCCTGATGGCCCTGTTCTTCCTGCTGATTGGCCTGGAGGTCAAGCGCGAGCTGCTCGATGGCCATCTGTCCAAACCGTCCCAAGTGGTGTTGCCGGGCGCGGCGGCAATTGGCGGCATGGTGGTGCCGGCGCTGATCTACTGGGCCATCAACAAGGACTTCCCTGCCGCGCTGTCCGGCTGGGCGATCCCGATGGCGACCGACATTGCCTTCGCCCTCGGCGTGCTGGCCCTGCTGGGCAAGCGCGTGCCGGTGTCGCTGAAGCTGTTCCTGATGACCCTGGCCATCATCGATGACCTGGGCGCGATCATTGTGATCGCCGTGTTCTACTCCACCGACCTGTCCGGTGCCGCCCTGGCCGGTGCGGGCGCCTGCCTGGTGGCGTTGATCGCGATGAATCGCCTCGGCGTGATCAAGCTGGCTCCCTACTTGATCGTCGGGCTGATCCTGTGGGTGTGCGTGCTCAAGAGCGGCGTGCATGCCACGCTGGCCGGTGTGACCCTGGCGTTCTGCATCCCGCTGCGCACCAGAAATGCCGAGCCTTCGCCATTGCTGACCCTGGAACACGCCCTTCACCCGTGGGTGGCCTACGGCATTCTGCCGTTGTTTGCCTTCGCCAACGCCGGTGTGTCTCTCACCGGCGTCAGCCTGGAAAGCTTTACCCACCATGTGCCCATGGGCATCGCCGCCGGCCTGCTGTTCGGCAAGACTATCGGCGTGTTCGGCCTGACCTGGCTGGCCATCAAGACCGGCCTTGCCGCTCTGCCGACCGGCGCCAACTGGGGCCAGGTGTTCGGTGTGGCGATCCTGTGCGGTATCGGCTTCACCATGAGCCTGTTCGTCGGCTCCCTGGCGTTTGTGCCGGGGGCCAGCGAGTTTGCCGGTGAAGATCGCATGGGTATCCTGACCGGGTCGATACTGGCGGCTTGCATCGGTTACGCCGTCACCGCGATGGCGAGCCGCAAAAAAGTCTGACTACGCGCGTAAACGGCGCAACAAAAAACCCCAACCGGTCACCCGGTTGGGGTTTTTCTTTACCCGTCGATTAACCCTCAGCGGGTAACGCGGCTGGTACCGTCAACGGTCATGATGCGCACACGATCGCCGATGCGGAAGATTTCATTCTCCTGCACGGCCTGAACATAGGCGCGCATGCTGCCATCGTCTTCGCGTACGGTGATTTCAACACCCTGTGTACGAGTCAGGCCTTCTTCGGTCGCCGAACCCAGCAGGCCGCCGGCCACCGCACCGATCACCGCCGTGACGATGCTGCCGCGACCGCCGCCGATGGCACTGCCACCCACGCCGCCGACGACTGCACCGGCAGCGCCGCCGATAGGCGTCTTGGTGCCTTCGATTTTCACCGGACGCAGGGATTCGATGGTACCCATGCGAACGGTCTGTACACGACGCGCTTCGTCACGGGAGTACGAGTCGCCGGTCAGACTCGAGGCGCAGCCACCCAACAGCAACGACAAGGTGGTAAAGCAGGCAACCAGTAAAACAGACTTACGCATAGCATCAACTCCAAAGGACAGGTATTCATTAAACGCTGCCGCTTGACGCCTGTCACGGCAAGCCCGGCAGAAAACTGTTTTCATTCAGCCCCAGTACAGACAGCCCGTACCCGACAACTCGACGAACAGTAACACCCCGGTCGTCATCAGGACATCCATGGACTATTTCATCATTGTAGTCACAACCCTCGCCGGCCTGTATTTCCACGGCTGGCTCTACGTGCGCATCCGCCGCTGGGTGGATCGCGACCTCGCGCTGTCACTGGCAGGTGATGACCCGCATAAACGCAGTTTCATGCTGCAACAACTGGAGACGGCGCGCGCCCTGAGGATCAAACGCAGGGACTTGCCAGGCTGGCTGAAAGACGCCGCGCAGCACTACACGCCCGCAGTCTCTTGAACAGAGACCGCGGGGTGAAGGGCATCATTCAGTTGAAGTGACGAAAGGTGAAGCTCAGGGCGCCAGGCGCTCGCGGACCCACTGGGTGTCGTCTTGCAGACGATAGTTGAGGCGGTCATGCAGGCGGCTGGCGCGGCCCTGCCAGAACTCAATGCGCTCGGGCAACAGGCGGTAGCCACCCCAATGCTCGGGGCAGTCGGGCTGACTGTCGCTGAAGCGTTGTTCAGTGGCCTTGAGCAGCTCCTGCAGCGCTTCACGGTCGCGAATCACCCGGCTCTGCGGTGAGGCCCAGGCGCCCAGGCGGCTACCCAGTGGACGAACCTGGAAATAAGCGTCCGACTCCTGAGGCGTGACCTTGACCACCCGCCCTTCGATGCGCACCTGGCGTTCCAGGGTCGGCCAGAAGAAGGTCATGGCCGCGAACGGCCGCGCCGCGAGCTGCTGGCCCTTGGCGCTTTCGTAGTTGGTGAAGAAGGTAAAGCCCTGGGTATCCAGGCCCTTGAGCAACAGGATACGACAGTGAGGTCGACCGTCCTGATCGACCGTGGCCAGGGTCATGGCATTGGCCTCCACCGGCGGCTGCTCGGTTTTCACCGCATCGGCAAACCACTGGTGAAACAACGCAAACGGCTCGCTCGGGGCTTGGGCCTCGCTCAAACCGTCCCGTGTGTAGTCACGACGCATATCGGCCAGTGCCTGGGTCATGCGGCTTTATCCTTTTGGTTCAGCGGGTCAGTTTTTCGCCTGGTCGTTTGCAGCCGGATCTGCCGCCTTGGCCTTGGCCGGAGCAGGTTTCTTCGCGGCAGGCTTGGCAGGCGCCTTTTTGGCAGCCGGCTTGGCGGCGGCTTTCTTGGCGGCAGGTTTGGCGGCAGCGGCTTTTTTTGCCGGCGCCTTGGCGGCCGGCGCAGGGGCCGGCACGTTCTGCACGGCTACCATTTCAGCCACGGGCGGGGTCTTGCCGGAGTTGTACTTGTTCAGCAACGCCAGCATGGTGGTGCGCTGGGTGAACATGATTTCCATGCGACGGTTCAGGGCGCGTCCCTGGTTGCTGTCGTTGGCCGCACGCGGCATCAGGTCACCCATGCCACGCAGCATCAGGCGGTCTTGCTTGAGGCCGCTGAGGCTGAAAATCGAGGCGATGGACTGCGCACGTTCCTTGGTCAACGCCTGGCTGGCCGGGGCACTGCCGGTAGCGTCGACATGCCCCAGGACCAGCACGGCGGTCTTGGGATCGGACTCAACCGCCTTGGCCACACGGGTAAACGGCCCCAGCGTCACTGGCAACAACATCGCCGGGCGCTTGGGGTTGTAGGAACCGTCGACCGGGGCAATCACCACCAGCACGTTGTCGCGGCGTTCCAATTGCAGGTTGCTGTCCTTGATGGCAGCACGCAGGCGCGGCTCGTAGTCGTCCAGCCAGGCCTGAGTGATTTTCGGGTCAGGCATTTGCACGTTGGCGACGTCGACCTTGGCCAATGGCTTTGGCTTGCTTTCGAACGGCCACCACCAATGGGTCTCCGTGTCGGTCTTGGCCACGGCTGGGGCCGGGTCTGCGGCTTTGAGATCGGCTTTCAGATCGGCCTTGGCGTCGGCGGCCTTGTCATCGGCGCTCTTGGATGAAAACGGCCACCAGCTGGAGCCGGTGTCGGCCTTGGCCACCGGCGCAGGCGCTGGGGCAGGCGTCGCCGCAGGAGCAGCAGCGGTGGCCGGTGCGGCAGGCTTGGCGCCAGCGGCGGGTTTAGCCTCCGGCTTGGCATCGGCCTGGCTCACAACGTCCTTGGTAGCCGCCTTGTCCGATCCGAATGACCACCAATGCCCACCTTCGGCATCATTTTGTGGAGTTTGTGCACAGCCGGTAACAGTGAGGCAAAGCGCCAGAGCCAAGGACTTGTTCGATAACATGAGATATCCACAAAATGAGAAAAGAAACGGGGGTCTGAGCGACCCGTTAAACAGACGCTTACAGAACATTTAAGTTACATGATTTCGTTCAGCGCCTTTTATAGTTGCCTTTGTAACAAAAAATTGTGAAACGGCAAGGGTTTTACAGACAACCGGCCAATATTCCGACCAACTTCTGCGCACGCGGGTCCATAAGTACATAAGGGCCGAGTGTATTAGTGACGAACCCAAACGCTACATCATGTTCAGGATCGGCAAAACCTACCGAACCGCCCGCCCCCGGATGCCCGAAAGCGTGGGCGCCAAGGCCGAATGTGGCATTGGGCAAGTGGGGTTGATCCAACATGCAGCCCAGGCCGAAGCGGGTTTGGGTCAATAATGTTTTATCCGGCCCGATACTGTGTTCGCGCGTCAATTGTTCGAGCATGTCAGCTTCCAGCAAACTACCGTCCAACAAACCACTATAAAAACCGGCCAGGCTGCGCGCATTACCGTGACCATTTGCCGCTGGCTGCTGCATACGTCGCCATTCGGGTTTATTAGTGCTGGTCAGAATAGACGGTGGGTTGGTAAAAGCCCGCGTGGTCATGGCCGCCGGTTCACGCATCATTACTTGCAGTAAACGTTGCGCGGCTTCATCGCCCATATTGCCTTTGCTGCGGGCTATATGCGCAACCCGATGAAACTGGTCATCGGCCAGGCCTACATGAAAGTCCAGCCCCAGCGGCTGCGCGACCCGCGCCACAATCGATTCGCCTGGCCCACGGCCATCGGCACGCCGCAGCAGCTCGCCGACCAGCCAGCCATAGGTGATCGCCGCATAGCCATGGCCCTGCCCCGGTGTCCACCACGGGGCTTCGGCAGCCAGGGTGTCTACCATCAGCTTCCAGTCATACAGGGCTTCGGCGGGGAGGGCCTCGCGGATCGCCGGCAAACCGGCCTTGTGGCACAGCAATTGGCGCAGGGTGATGTCTTGCTTGCCGGCCGCCGCGAATTCCGGCCAGTACTGGGCGACCGGTGCGTCCAATTGCAGCTTGCCCTCGGCCACCAGTTGCAGGGCCGTGACGGCGGCGAAGGTTTTGGTACAGGAGAACAGATTGACGATGGTGTCGCTGTGCCAGGCTTGAGCGCCGTCCTTGTCGGCGGTGCCGGCCCACAGGTCGACCACGCTCTCACCGCCGATCTGAATGCACAGCGCCGCTCCACGCTCCTGCGGGTCATCGAACAACGCGGCGAAGGCTTCACGTACCGCTTCGAACTGGAGCTCGTAATGACCCTGAATCTGCACCTAAGCCCCCTCGTGAAGCACCATGAAAAGTGGGCGACATTGTTCCAGCCCTTGTGGGGTTTGTGAACCCGTCAGCGCTGAATCAATGACCATTTCCAGAATGCCCACCCGCGTGCCCGGCGCCCTGCGCAGCGCCTTTGCCGTCATGGGCCGAGCGACCGCCTGCCTTTTCCTGCGCTGCCGCGGCCGCATTGGCTTTCTCGGCTTCCTTGCCCAGTTGCTCGACCGCCGCCAGGTTGCTTTTGCGCACGCTCTCGACGAAGCCCTGAAATGGCACATCGGTGATGCCTGCCAGGCCGAAATGGCCGTTTTCACCGTCCAGCAAACGGCCGGTCACGGGTTGGTCCAGATATTGGAACCAATGCACGCCGACAATGGACGGCTCGGCCATGGCTTGCTTGAGGAAGTTGGCATACGCCGCGCCGCGATCCTCTTCCCTGGCCAACTGCGTCACACCGCCCCAGAAAGGACCACGGTCGGCCGAGCCAACGTTGAACTCGGTGATCAGCACCGGCTTGTCCAGCGCACGCAGGGCGGCGAAGTCATAACCATCCTGGGGTTTGAGGGTGTACATGTTAAAGCTCAGCACGTCGCAATACTGCGCGCAGGACGCCACGGCCTCCGGCGTACTCACCGCAAAGCGGCCGCCGAGCAGCAACTGGTTGGGGGCGTGCCATTTGAGCGAGTCGGAGATGGTCTTGAAATACGCATCGGCGAAGGTTTTTTGGAAGTATTTGAAGTCGGCCTCGATTTCCGGGTGCGCAGGGCTGGGCATCGGCGGCTCGAAACCGGGATCTTCCATCAGCTCCCAGCCTGTAAGCTCGATCCCCCAGGCTTTCGACAGGCCCTCCTCGTTGCGGTATTTGTCGCGCAATTGCTTAAGAAACGCACGCTTGGCCGGTACATCGGTGGTCATGCGCAAGGTGCCATATGCCAGGGCATAGCGGGCTTTGGGGTCATCGCCAGGACCGGCCCAGGCCAGTTCGTTATCGGCGAAGAAGCCGATCAGCCAAGGGTCGTCGCGATGATCGCGGGCGGCGATGGCCACGGCGCGTTCGGTGGCCATGGCAAAGCGTGGGTCGAACGGGTCAGGCATGCCACCCCACCAGTCGGTGCCCGTGCTGATGCTGGCGTAGTCGCCGACGATGGACAGCGGCAAGGTGTACGGCACACGGTCGGCGGTGGCCAGGTCCGGGTCGCTCCAATTGCCTACGGTGTTAAAGCCCCAGGCCTGCAAACGGTCGAGGGTGTGGTTGACCCAGCGTTTCTGGTCGAACCCTGCCGTGCCGTAGGCGCGTTCCAGATTGGCGCGGTAAAAATCGTACCAGCGCCCGGCGCCGAAGCTGCGGCCTTCGCCCGAACCGTTGCCGGTGCGGTGATCAGCACTGCCGTAATATTTATCGAAGGGCTCGCCGGCCTTGGGCAAGGCGGCAAACATCCATTCACGACCGGCCACATAAGTCTGGCTATTGTCCGCAGCCACGGTGTTTACGCCGAGGGAATAGAACGGATGTCCCTGAGGGGTCACCAGGTACCAGCGGCCGTCGCGTTTTTCGGTGCGGAAAAAGCCGCTGGCGGTGAACGCAGGGCCTTTGTTCCAGCCGCCGTAAGGGTCCAGCGAGGATTTGTCCCGCGTGGCCAGCCATGCCTGCAGTTGCTGCTGCTCCCTGGCGGCGCCAGCCTTGAGTTGCTCATCGCTGCTGACCTTCTCCGGCCAGCGCGCACGAGTGGATTGACCATAGGCGTCGACCAGTTCGCTGTAGGCTGCCTTGATGACCGGTTCCACGTCCTGTACGCCGAAGCGCTCCAGCAGGATGCTCTGGGCCACATTGGGATTGAGCATCGACACGCTGACCGACACCACCTGGCTGCGGTCGATCTCGCCGGCGCTGCTGGCCAACAGTACACGCTGGCCGTCCACCGTGATCGGCATCGGCGGGCCGGCCTTCATGCCCTGGCTCAGCGCCGAGTTGGCTTGCAGCGGGATCAGCAAGGTCTGGGCCGGGCCGGCCGGCAGGTCGATGCGGCTGGTCAACGTGCGGCCGTCATTGCTCTGCACCTTGACATACAAGGTCAGCGCCCAGTCCATGGCACTTTGAATGCGCAGGCTCACGGCCCCGGACTGCGACCAGTCCCATGCACCGCTTTGCGGGCTGAGCACCAGGCTCGGTTCGGCCGCCGGGTTAAAGGTGATGCGCCGCAGCACCTCGCCCTCGGGAGTTTGCTCGGCATTGTATTGCGGCAGGCTGGCGTCCTGGGTCGCCACCTTGACCACATCGGCAGGTCGGACGAAGTTGAACAGTGTTTGCTGCCCGGCGGGCGCGGCGATCAAGGGCGCTGCGAACAGCAAGGCAAAAAGAGCAGGCAGCGTGCGAATCATACGAGCAAGGTTCTCCCAGACGGCCGGTGAATGGCCTGTGATGACGGTGATGAGATAGACCACAAAGTGGGCGAATTCGCCCACGGTGGATTAAGAAATTTCGCGCCGGAACGGCGGCAATGCGTTAAGGATAGCCTTGCCATAGCGCTGAGTGACCAGTCGGCGGTCGAGCAAGGTGATGGTGCCCCGATCCTGTTCGGTACGCAGCAGGCGGCCGCAGGCCTGCACCAGCTTCAGCGAGGCATCCGGCACCGAGATTTCCATGAACGGGTTGCCGCCACGCGCTTCGATCCATTCGGCCAGCGCCGCTTCGACCGGATCGTCCGGAACCGAGAAAGGGATCTTGGCGATCACCACGTGTTCGCAGTAGGCCCCCGGCAAGTCCACGCCCTCGGCGAAACTCGCCAGGCCGAACAGCACACTGGAGTCGCCGCCGTCCACCCGCGCCTTGTGCTTGTTGAGGGTCTCCTGCTTGGACAGGTTGCCCTGGATAAACACCTGCTTGCGCCAGTCGCGATCCAGGCCGTCGAACACATCCTGCATCTGCTTGCGCGACGAGAACAGCACCAGGGTGCCGCGCGAGCCTTCGACCAGTTCCGGCAGGTCGCGGATGATTGCCGCGGTGTGGGCCGCCGCGTCCCGTGGGTCGGCCTTGAGGTCGGGCACCCTCAGCACGCCGGCGTCGGCGTGGTGGAAGGGGCTCGGCACCACGGCGGTGACGGCTTTTTTCGGCAGCCCGGCGCGCATGCGGAAACGATCGAACGTACCCAGCGCGGTCAATGTGGCCGACGTCACCAAGGCCCCATAGGCCACGTTCCACAGGTTGCGACGCAGCATGTCGGCGGCAAGGATCGGGCTGGCGTTGACCTCGATATCGAATAGCGCACCACTTTCGGCCAGGGTCAGCCAGCGCGCCATGGGCGGGTTGTCTTCCGGGTCTTCGACGGTAAAGGCGGTCCACAGCTCCCAGTTGCCCTGCGCGCGCGACAGCAGGCTGCCGAACAGCGGGTACCACTCCTCGGCCTGGTTGCTGGCGATGCCGATGTTGACCTCGCCATCCATGCCTTCCTTGAGCAGGTCGGTGAGGCGGGTGAACAGGTCGGTCAGGCGTGAAAAACCCTTCTTCAGCTCGATGCCCATTTCGCGCATGTGCTCGGGGATCAGGCCGCCGACGAAACGGTGGCGTGGCCGTTCGCGGCCTTCCACGTCTTCGCCGGGCTTGAAGTCGGCCACCTGCTCGCAGGCACTGAACATGAACTGCTGCTGGGTCTTGATCTCCCGCGCCAGCTCCGGCACCTGCTCGATCAGCTTGCCCAGATCGCCGGGCAGCGGGTGCTGGGCCAGCAGTTTGGTCAGATTTTTTGCGGTGGACTCCAGCCAATCGGCGGTAGAGCGCAGGCGCGTGTAATGGGCGAAGTGGCCGATGGCCTTGTCGGGCAGGTGGTGGCCTTCGTCGAAGACATAGAGCGTGTCGCGCGGATCGGGCAACACCGCACCGCCGCCCAGCGCCAGGTCGGCCAGCACCATGTCGTGGTTGGTGACGATCACATCGACCTTGCCCATGCCTTCGCGGGCCTTGTAAAAGGCGCACTGGCCGAAGTTGGGGCAATGCCGGTTGGTGCACTGGCTGTGGTCAGTGGTCAGGCGCGCCCAGTCGGAATCTTCCAGGGCGGTGGGCCAACTGTCGCGGTCACCGTCCCATTTATTGCCGGCCAGTTTCTCGATCATGCTGGTAAACAGCTTCTGGCTGGCCTCATCGACTTCAATCCTGAAGCCTTCTTCTTCGAACAGCTGCGCGGTGGCGGTTTGCGCGTGGCCTTCCTGCAGCAGTACGTCGAGCTTGGACAGGCACATATAGCGGCCACGGCCCTTGGCCAGGGCGAACGTGAAGTTCAGGCCGCTGTTGCGCATCAGGTCGGGCAGGTCCTTATAGACGATCTGCTCCTGCAGCGCGACCGTGGCGGTGGCGATCACCAGGCGCTTGCCGGCGGCCTTGGCGGTCGGGATCGCGGCCAGGCTGTAGGCCACGGTCTTGCCGGTACCGGTGCCCGCCTCGACGGCCACGACCGCAGGCTCGCCTTCGCGGCGGCCTTCGTCGTCGGTGTCGATATCCCCGAGGACTTTTGCCACTTCGGCAATCATCAGGCGTTGGCCGTAGCGCGGTTTCAAGCTCTTGGCTTCGAGAAAACGCGTGTAGGCGCCCTGGATCGTGGTTTTGAGTTCAGTGCTGATCATGAATAGTCGGGCGCAAAAAACGCTGGATAAATTTTCAGTGGTTCGGATCGGCGGCTATCATACCCCGCTAATTAATCCCGCGCAGAACGGAGTACCGCAATGACCGTCTTCAGCCTCGCTTACACCCTGCATGTATTGGCCGCCCTGGTATGGGTCGGCGGTATGTTTTTCGCCTGGATGATCCTGCGCCCCGCCGCTGTGGCGGCCCTTGAAGGCCCTGCCCGGCTCAGGTTGTGGGCGAATGTGTTTCAACGTTTTTTTGTGTGGATCTGGGTGGCGGTGCTGATTTTGCCGATCAGCGGTGTCGGCCTGCTGCACCTGCGCTTCAACGGCTTTGAAACCGCGCCGCGTTATGTGCAGGTGATGATGGGCTTGTATCTGGTGATGACCGCATTGTTTATCCGCATCCAGGCGTTGAAATTCCCGGCGCTGCGCGCGGCGGTGGTGGCCGAGGACTGGCCGGCGGGCGCGGCGGCCCTGGGACAGATTCGCAGGTTGGTGGGGAGCAACCTGATCATCGGGCTGGTGGTGGTGGCTATTGCTTCGGCGCGACCGATGTTCTGAGGGTCAGGCAAGCTGCAAGCCTTGACTTGCAGCTTGACGCTGCGGCGTTTCAGAGCCGCTGAATAGTCACGGCACCCGCCGGCCCGGCAGGCCCTGGCTGCCCTTCCAAACCTGGGCGGCCTTTTTCGCCGCCCTCGGTGCGGTACACCAGGCAGCCCTTGGATTGCCCACCTTTACCCGGCTTGCCCGCCGTTCCGGCAAGGCCGCCCGGACCGCCATCCACCCACACCTTGATCCGTTCGGCCGGGAAGTCTTTCGGCAACTCGACCCGCACCTGCGCGCCCGCCGCGCCTGGCAAGCCATCGCCGCCATTATCCCCGTTGGCGCCTCGCCCGGCCGCGCCCCAGGTGCAGCCCGGGTCTTCGCCGTTGGCGCCATCCAGACCGGCGTAGCCCTGGGCACCGGCGCCGCCACGGGCGTCCACCGAGAGTTCTTCGGCCGTCAGGGCATTGATGCGCAAAGTCAGGTCGCGCCCGGCCTTGGCCGGTTTTTCATGGGTGCCGGGAGCCCCACGCGAGGTGATCTGGCTGCCAGGGTCCAGCTGCGCCTGGCGCACCTGCAATTGCAGCGCGGTACTGCCGGGAACAATGGCGATGCGCGCGTCGCGGCCCAGATGCAACTCTTCCACGGTGACCTGGCTGATGGTGGCCGGCACCAGCAAGGTGCCGTAGTCCGCCACGTCCAGGCGTTCCAGTTGCAACACGCTGGTGCTGCTGGGCAGGCGCATCAACGAGTTGGTTTCCACACTGACGCTCTGGGCCAGGGCAATGGGGCTGACCAACAGGGCCAACAGAAAAACCTTACGCATCATGGGGCTCCTGAGTATTTTCGAATTTTTCTTTGGACGCACAGTAACGACTTCTACGGACGGTTTGCCAGTGAAGGATCAAAAAACTTGAGAAGGGAACGATGCAGGAGGCCTGGCGGCAACACCCCAGCGGATTCCACTGGGGCAACGGCGGTCAGCGGTTGTTGTGGATTTGCGTAGTACAGTTTCAGCGCGCGACTTCTCGCGCCGGGGCCGCAGCATAAAGCGCGCTCTTTTCAACTGTACCAGCCCCGGATTCATTGGGATTGACCGCTTCACAGGACTTTTTCGCCACCACCCGCTCTAGGCCCGCACGCTCAGCCGCGCTAGTCTCTATGGTCCTGATGTGAGGATCTGTGATGACCGCCGGTAACTCTGCCCGTACACCCCAGCAAGCCCTGGCCGCCCTCCTTGACCAGCACGCGCCCAAACGCTTGCTGGTGTTGAGCGTCGGTCGGTTCCCGGCGCTGGAGGCCTTTGAACAAGCGCACCCGGACAGCCAAGTGTGCTGTGCCGGGCCCGGCCCGTTGCCGGCAGACCTGGCGGCCCAGCGTTTTGACCTGGCGCTGGTGGTCGACTGCCTGGAACACTTGTCAAAACCCCAGGGCCTGACGCTGCTCGGCGGCATCCGCAACCTCAATGCCAGCCGCATTGCCGTGCTGGTCGACCTGGGCGCCTGCGACTGGAAGGACACCGACTTCTACTCCCTGGCGCTGCAGGCCGGCGAGCGTTTCCAGCGCGACGAGCAGGTCCTGACCTTGTTCACCTACGATCTGCTTGACTATAAACAGGTGCCCGACTGGCTCAACGCCCGGTTCTGGGCCAACCCGGAAAACTTCGGAAAGTACTGGTGGTGATCCCGATGAGTACATCCATTTGCCCCTGCGGCAGTGGCAACCTGCTGGATGCCTGCTGCGGCCATTATCACGCCGGCCACCCGGCGCCCTGTGCCACCGCGTTGATGCGCTCGCGCTACAGCGCGTACGTATTGGGCCTGGTGGATTATCTGGTGGCCACCACCCTGCCCGCGCAACAGGCCGGCCTGGACCGCGACGCCATCGCCGCGTGGAGCGCCCAAAGCACTTGGCTGGGCCTTGAGGTGGAAAGTTCGGAGGTGTTCGGCGGCCAGCCGGAACACGCGTTCGTGACCTTCACCGCACGCTGGCATGACAGCACCGGCGAACATAGCCACCGCGAACAGTCCTCTTTCGTACAGAATGACGGGCGCTGGTACTTCATTGACCCTACAGTGCAAGTCAAGGCCAGTCGCAACGATGCCTGCGTATGCGGCAGCGGGCAGAAATTCAAGAAGTGTTGTTCCAGCTACCTCTAACCCCCAGGAATCGCGCCATGCTTCGGATATACAGCTTGATGCTGGCGTTAACCCTCGGCCTGAGCGGCTGCGCGTCGTGGTTCGAAGACGACACGCCACCGCCTCACGTGTCGCTGGTGAAGGTCGAGGTGGTGCGCGCCAAATTGCTGGAGCAGAAATTCAAGCTGTACTTTCGTGTAGACAACCGCGACGACGCCGACCTGACCGTGCGCGGCTTGGTCTACAAGGTAAGCCTGGGCGATTTCGTGCTGACCGAAGGCGAGTCCAATGAATGGCTGACTGTGGCGCCGCACGGCCACGCCGTTTTCAAGGTCACGGTGCGCACCAACCTGTGGCCGCAGATACGTGATGTGGTGCAGATGCTGAAAAAACCCGACAAGCCCGTGCCTTACCGTCTGGAAGGCGAGCTGAAAACCGGATTATTCATCGGTTATGACGTGCAGGTCGCGCACAATGGGCAGATAATCCCCGGCGATTTTATTCCGGAGCGACATCGATGACTCAACAACCCCATGTCCATGGTCCTGACTGCAACCACGATCACGATCACGTTCACCATGATCATGACCACGGCCATGTCCACGGCCCGAACTGCGGTCATGCTCACCAGGAGCCGGTGCGCAATGCGCTGAAGGACGTTGGTCGCAACGATCCTTGCCCATGCGGCAGCGAGAAAAAATTCAAGAAGTGCCACGGCGCCTGATCGCGACCGCTGACATTCACTTGACCCTCGTGGGAGGATTCCAACCGCCTCCCACACTGTTTTGCCCAAGGCTTACGCAATTACACAACTCCTGCTTGCGTCGTTTCACCGCGTTCACTAACGTAGCGCCTTTACTGACGCTACCCCCCGCAGGAGCTTTGCCATGGCCTCGCCAGCCCTTTCACATTTTCTTCCCCGGTTCGGCGTTGCCGCGGCAGTGGCCAGTGCATTGAGCCTGGCCGGTTGCCAACTCCAAAGCACCCAGGACACCCTGCCGCCGGTGGCCGGCGTACAGCCGCTCAAGGGCCTGGCCCAGAATGTGTCGGTGCGCCGCAATGCCCAGGGCATGCCGCTGATCGAAAGCAACACCTTCCACGATGCGCTGTTCAGCCTTGGGTACGTGCACGCCAGCGACCGGATCCAGCAGATGGTCACCCTGCGCCTGCTGGCCCAGGGCCGTCTGGCGGAAATGTCGGGCCCTGAGGTGTTGGACGTGGACCGCTTTATGCGAGCGGTCAACCTGAAAAAAAGTGCCGGCGAGCTGTATAACGCCTCGTCGCCGCGCCTCAAGCGGTTCTTCGAAGTGTACGCCCGCGGTGTCAATGCCTATCTGTTCCGCTACCGCGACAAGCTGCCGCCGGATCTGGCCCAGACCGGCTACACGCCCGAGTACTGGAAACCGGAAGATTCCGCACTGCTGTTCTGCCTGCTCAATTTCAGCGAGTCGGCCAACCTGCAGGAGGAATTGGCGTCCCTGGTGCTGGCGCAGAAAGTTGGCGTCGACAAGCTCGCCTGGCTTACACCAAGCGCGCCGGATGAGCCGATCCCACTGGCCGAAGCCGACAAACTCAAAGGCATCAATCTGGGCCAGATCACCGGCCTGGCGGGACTCGACGCGGTCAGTCAGCAGTTGAGCAGCCTCAACGCGCTGGCGGTCACCACGTCAAGCAACTGGGCCATCGGTCCGCAGCGCAGCCGCGCCGGCAAGAGCCTGCTGGCCAGCGATCTCGCAGCCCAGCCACAGGCACCGTCGCCGTGGAGCTACGTGCAGATCCGCGCCCCGAAATACCAGGCCGTGGGTGCCTCGATTGCCGGGCTGCCCACACTGCTGTCCGGGTTCAACGGCAAAGTGGCGTGGAGCATGAGCGCGGTCAAGGGCGACACCCAGGACCTGTTCCTGGAAAAGGTCAAACGCCAGGGCTCCGCCCTGTATTACGAAAACAACGGCAAATGGCTGCCGGCCGGCGTGCGTAACGAAACCTTCTTTATCAAGGGCCAACGCTCAATCCGCGAAGTCGTCTACGAAACCCGCCACGGTGCTCTGCTCAATAGCAGCCAGGCCTTGACCAGCGGTTTGGGCCTGGCCCTGCAAAGCGCCGACTTCAAAGATGATAAGAGCCTGGACGCGTTCTTCGACCTGTCCCGCGCGCAAAATGCCGGTAAAGCCTCGGACGCCACCCGGGAAATCCGCGCGATCGCCCTGAACATGATCTTCGCCGACGCCAGCAATATCGGCTGGCAGGTCACCGGTCGCTTTCCCAACCGCCGTGAAGGTGAAGGCCTGTTGCCGTCGCCGGGCTGGGAGGGTCGCTTTGACTGGGACGGTTACGCCGATGCGATGCTGCACCCCTATGATCAGGACCCGCCCCAGGGCTGGATCGGCACCGCCAACCAGCGCACCGCGCCACGCGGCTATGGCATGCAGCTATCCAACTCCTGGGATGCGCCGGAGCGCAGCGAACGCCTGGCGCAACTGGCCAATGCCGGCAAACACGACAGCCGCAGCGTGATCGCCATGCAATACGACCAGACCACGGCCTTCGCCGCCAAGCTCAAGAGCATGTTCCAGGCGCCGGGCATGGCCCAGCCATTGAAGCAGGCGATGGATGGGTTGCCGGCCGCCGAGCAGGCCAAGGCACGGGAAGCGCTGAAGCGCTTGATGGCATTCGATGGTCGCCTGGTATCGACGTCCTCGGACGCAGCGCTCTACGAACTGTTCCTGCAGGAGAGCACCCGACAGATCTTCCTCGACGAACTCGGCCCGGAAAACAGCGCCAGCTGGAAAGCCTTCGTGAGCAACGCCGGCCTCTCCTACGCCGCCCAGGCCGACCACCTGCTGGGCCGTGAAGACAGCCCGTTCTGGGACGACGTGCGCACCGCACAGAAGGAAGACAAGCCGACGATCCTCGCACGCAGCCTGGCGGCCGCCATTACCGCTGGCGACAGCCAACTGGGTACGGACCACAAGGCGTGGCAGTGGGGCAAGTTGCACAGCACCACCTGGAAAAACGCGCAAGGCCAAGTGATCCGTGGGCCGCTGGCCAGTGGCGGCGACCACAACACCTTGAACTCGGCGCCTTACAGTTGGGGCCAGGATTTCAACACTACCCAGGTGCCGGCATTGCGCATGATCGTCGACTTCGGCCAGGCGGAACCGATGATGGGCCAGGGCGGTATCGGCCAATCCGGTAACCCGGCCAGTCCGAACTATGCCAATGGCATCGACCCGTCGCTCAAGGCGCAATACCTGAGCTTCCCGATGCAGCCGCAGAACTTCGACAAGGTGTACGGCAAGACCCGCCTGACCCTGACCCCAGGCAAGTAAACGCTGGAAAATGCAGGAGGGGCTTGTTGTGGTAAACCGGCTCACCACAGAGTCAGGTGTCTGCCTTTAGATTGATGCAGATGCCTATGCCCCTCCCACCTTTTCAGCCAGTGTCGAACGTCTATTGAAGTACGATCAGCCGGTTTCGCCGTTGATCATCGGTAGCCTGCTGGAACAACCAGGATCCACATGCATTCAGATAGAACTTCTGCGCTCGCCCCTGCCTCATAAGTAACAAGCCCCTCTTGCGGTCATCCCATGGACCTTGTCATCGCCCGCCCCGAAGGCCTCTATTGCCCCGCCGGGGATTTCTACATTGACCCCTGGCGCCCGGTGGAACGCTCCGTAATCACCCACGCCCATGGCGACCATGCCCGCACCGGCAACACCCACTACCTTGCAGCCGCGCCCGGCGAAGGCATCCTGCGCTCGCGACTGGGGCATGACATCAACCTGCAGACCTTGCCCTACGGCGAACGTCTGGTGCACCACGGGGTAACCTTGAGTTTCCATCCGGCGGGGCATGTACTCGGTTCGGCCCAGGTGCGCCTCGAATATCAGGGCGAAGTCTGGGTAGCGTCCGGCGACTATAAAGTCGAGCCCGATGGCACCTGCGCGCCCTTCGAGCCGGTGCGGTGCCACACGTTTATTACCGAATCCACCTTCGGCCTGCCGATCTACCGCTGGCAGCCGCAGGCGCAGATCTTTGCGGGAATCAACGAGTGGTGGCGTGGGAATATCGCCAATGGCAAAGCCAGCGTGTTGTTCTGTTATTCCTTCGGCAAAGCCCAGCGCATCCTGCATGGCATCGACGCCAGCATCGGCCCGATCCTCTGCCACGGCGCGGTCGAGCCGTTGAACCGGGTGTATCGCGATGCCGGCATCTATATCCCCGAAACCCTGTACGCCGGCGATTTCAAGAAAAACGACCCGCTGCTGCGCCAGGCGCTGATCATCGCGCCGCCCTCCACCGGCGGCGGCACATGGATACGCCGCTTCGGCGATTACAGCGATGCCTTCGCCAGCGGTTGGATGCGCCTGCGCGGCACCCGACGGCGGCGCGGAGTGGATCGCGGTTTTGTCCTGTCGGACCACGCCGACTGGCCGGGCCTGTTGTGGGCCATCGAGCAAACCGGCGCCGAGCGGGTGATGGTGACCCACGGCTCCGTCGGCGTCCTGGTTCGCCATCTGCGCGAAAAAGGCTTGGATGCACAGGGCTTCACCACCGAATACGGGGACGACGAAGAAGAGGTCTCGGCATGAAGGCCTTCGCCGAGCTGTACGCCAACCTCGACGCCACCACCTCCAGCAACGCCAAGCTTGCCGCTTTGCAGACCTACTTCCGCCAGGCCCCGCCGGCCGACGCCGCGTGGGCGGTGTATTTCCTCTCCGGTGGGCGGCCACGGCAACTGGTGCCGACCCGCCTGCTGCGTGACATGGCCACCGAGGCGTCGGGCATCGAGCCGTGGCTGTTCGAAGAAAGCTACCAATCGGTGGGCGACCTGGCCGAGACAGTTTCCCTGCTGCTGCCGGAATCGCCCTACACCTCGGAGGACGGCCTGGCCGTGTGGCTGGAGGAAAAACTGTTGCCCTTGCGTGGCCTGCCGCCGGCGGAGCTGGCCGAACGCTTGCCGGCGCTGTGGGCGCAACTGGATCAACCGAGCCTGATGGTGTGTATCAAGCTGATCACCGGCAGCTTCCGTGTGGGGGTGTCCAAACTGCTGGTCACCCGCGCCCTCGCGGCGATGGCCGGGTTGGACAGCAAGCGAGTGGCACAAAGGCTGGTGGGCTACACCGATCTGTCCAATCGCCCTACGCCGCAAGGGTATCTGAAGCTGATCGCCGCCGAATCGTCGGACGAACACGCTCAGCGTGGCGGGCAGCCGTATCCGTTTTTTCTGGCCCATGGCCTGGCGCAACCGGTGGAGCAATTCGACACCCTGCTTGGTTCACCCAGCAACTGGCAGGTGGAGTGGAAGTGGGACGGCATTCGCGCGCAAGTGGTCAAGCGCGAGGGCCGCCTGTGGGTCTGGTCCCGAGGCGAGGAGCTGGTGACGGAGCGTTTTCCTGAACTGCACAGCCTGGTGAGCGGCCTGCCCGACGGCACGGTGATCGATGGCGAGATCGTGGTGTGGAAGGACGCAGTGCAACCTTTTGCCCTGCTGCAACAGCGGATCGGTCGCAAGACCCTGAGCAAAAAAGTCCTGGAAGACGCGCCAGTGGCAGTGCTCGCCTATGACCTGCTGGAACACCAGGGTCACGATTGGCGCAACCATCCCCAGGCCGAGCGCCGGGCACAGTTGGAACAGGTGATCGCCCAGTGCAACCAACCCGTGCTGCTGCCTTCGCCGCTGCTGACGGGCGCGACCTGGCAGGATCTGGCGCAGCAGCGCGAGGATTCGCGAAGGCTGGGGGTGGAAGGCATGATGCTCAAGGCACGCGACGGCCTTTACGGCGTGGGCCGCACCAAGGACATGGGCGTGTGGTGGAAATGGAAGGTCGACCCGTTCAGCGTCGACGCGGTGCTGATCTACGCCCAGCGCGGCCACGGGCGGCGCGCCAGCCTTTACAGCGACTACACCTTTGCGGTGTGGGATGGCCCGCCGGGCAGCGAACGCACGCTGGTGCCGTTCGCCAAGGCCTACTCCGGGCTGACCGACGAGGAAATGCGCAAGGTCGATGCCATCGTGCGCAAGACCACCGTGGAAAAATTCGGCCCGGTCAGCAGCGTGACGCCGAGCATGGTGTTCGAGTTGGGGTTTGAGGGCATCGCTCTGTCCAAGCGCCATAAAAGCGGGATTGCGGTACGGTTCCCGCGAATGTTGCGCTGGCGCCAGGATAAAAGTGTGGAAGACGCCGACAACCTCGCGACCTTGCAGGACCTGTTGGCCTGAGACAAATCCCCCAAATGGTGCATTGAAAAATCGGTGCCCATTTTTGGGCATCTCCTACACTCTCGACGCTACCTTCCTACCTTTTAAAACGCTCATTCGGAACTATGGTGCAGAAATTGCTACTTGGGATCCGTCTGACACCGTTCAGTAACAGTCCTAATCGCGCCACAAGCGCTTATCTTGGTTTCAAGGGATTACATAATGAAAAAAGCATTGCTGACCCTTTCTGCACTGGCTCTGTGCATGGCCGCCGGTACCGCGCTGGCCAAGGAATACAAGGAATTGCGTTTTGGTGTCGACCCGTCCTACGCCCCGTTCGAATCCAAGGCGGCCGACGGCAGCCTGGTGGGCTTCGATATCGACTTGGGCAATGCCATCTGCGCCGAGCTGAAGGTCAAGTGCAAGTGGGTCGAAAGCGATTTCGACGGCATGATTCCGGGTCTCAAGGCCAACAAATTCGACGGCGTGATTTCGTCCATGACCGTCACCGATGCCCGCATGAAGGCCATCGACTTCTCTAACGAGCTGTTCTCCGGCCCGACCTCGCTGGTGTTCAAGAAAGGCGCGGGCTACTCCACGCCGGAGTCGCTCAAGGGCAAAACCGTTGGCTACGAGCAAGGCACCATTCAGGAAGCCTACGCCAAGGCCGTACTGGATAAAGCCGGTGTAACCACCAAGGCCTACGCGAACCAGGACCAGGTTTACGCTGACTTGACCTCCGGCCGCCTCGACGCTTCGGTACAAGACATGCTGCAAGCCGAACTGGGCTTTTTGAAGTCGCCGGCCGGCGCCGGCTATGAAGTCAGCGCGGCCATCGACGACCCTTTGCTGCCGTCCAAAACCGCCGTCGGTATCAAAAAAGGTAACACTGAGTTGAAGGCCCTTTTGGATAAAGGTATCAAAGCGTTACACGATGATGGCACCTACGCCACCATTCAGAAGAAACACTTTGGCGATCTGAACCTGTACAGCGGCAAATAATGCCTGGGCGCCCCTGTTTATTCAGGGGCGCTTTTTTATCGCCATAGGTCCCGATTTATGTTCGAAGAACTGTTGCAAACCCTCGGGCTGAGCGCACTCAGCTTGAAGGGTTTCGGCCCGCTGTTGCTGCAAGGCACCTGGATGACCATCAAATTGTCGGTGCTGTCCCTGGCCGTCAGCGTATTGCTGGGGTTGCTCGGCGCCAGCGCCAAACTGTCCAGCCTGCCCTTTCTGCGTATCCCCGCGCAGCTCTACACCACGCTGATCCGCGGCGTACCCGACCTGGTGCTGATGCTGTTGATTTTCTACAGCCTGCAAACCTGGCTCACTGGTCTGACCGACTTGATGGAATGGGAGTACATCGAGATCGACCCATTCAGCGCCGGGGTAATCACCCTGGGCTTTATCTACGGTGCCTACTTCACCGAGACGTTTCGCGGCGCGATTCTCGCCGTACCCCGTGGCCAACTGGAAGCCGCCACCGCCTACGGGCTCAAGCGCGGCCAGCGGTTTCGCTACGTGACTTTCCCGCAGATGATGCGCTTTGCCCTGCCGGGCATCGGCAATAACTGGATGGTGATGCTCAAGGCCACCGCGCTGGTGTCGATCATCGGCCTGGCGGACTTGGTCAAGGCGGCACAGGATGCCGGCAAAAGCACTTATCAGCTGTTCTACTTCCTGGTACTGGCCGCGTTGATCTACCTATTGATCACCAGTGCCTCCAACTTTGTCCTGCGCCGTCTTGAACGCCGCTACTCCGCTGGCGCCCGGGAGGCCGTGCGATGATCGAACTCCTGCAGGAATACTGGCGCCCGTTTCTGTATAGCGACGGCCAGCACGTCACCGGCCTGGCCATGACCCTGTGGCTGCTCAGCGCCGCACTGGTCATCGGGTTTCTGGTATCGATCCCGCTGTCCATTGCCCGCGTCTCGCGCAACCCGCTGGTGCGCTGGCCGGTGCAGTTCTACACCTACCTGTTTCGCGGCACGCCGCTCTATATACAGCTGCTGATCTGCTACACCGGCATCTACAGCATTGCCGCCGTGCGCGCGCAGCCGGTGCTGGACGCGTTTTTCCGCGATGCGATGAACTGCACCATCCTGGCCTTTGCCCTCAACACCTGCGCCTACACCACGGAGATCTTCGCCGGCGCGATCCGCAGCATGGCCCACGGCGAGGTCGAAGCCGCCAAGGCCTACGGGCTCAGCGGCTGGAAGCTATATGCCTACGTGATCATGCCCTCGGCGCTGCGCCGGTCGCTGCCGTACTACAGCAACGAAGTGATCCTGATGCTGCACTCGACCACAGTGGCGTTTACCGCGACGATTCCGGACATCCTCAAGGTGGCTCGGGACGCCAACTCGGCCACCTTTATGACCTTTCAGTCATTCGGTATTGCCGCGCTGATCTACCTGACCGTGACCTTCGCCCTGGTCGGCCTGTTTCGCCTGGCGGAGCGGCGCTGGCTGGCGTTTCTCGGCCCCAGCCACTAAGGAGCGCTCATGCGTCATCGGATTCATCAACTGATCGCGCCGGTGCCCGGCACCGCGCGGCAGATCCACAGTTTTCACTTTGGCCCGGAACACAGCCACGGCAAGGTCTACCTCCAGGCGTCGCTGCACGCCGACGAATTGCCGGGCATGCTGGTGGCCTGGCATTTAAAGGCGCGCCTGGCCGAACTGGCCGCCGCCGGGCGCCTGCGCAGCGAAATCGTGTTGGTGCCGGTGGCCAACCCGACGGGCCTGGAACAGGTGTTGATGGACACCCCGCTGGGCCGCTATGAACTGGAGAGCGGGCAGAACTTCAATCGGCTGTTCGTCGACCTCAGCGACGAGGTAGGCAATCAGGTCCAAGCGTTGCTCGGCGACGATCCGCAGCACAACGTGCGAGTGATCCGTGCCGCCCTGGTCAGCGCCCTGGCCGGGCAAAGCGCAACGACCCAGTTGCAGTCCCAGCGCCTGGTGCTGCAACGCCTGGCCTGCGACGCCGATCTGGTGCTGGACCTGCACTGCGATTTCGAAGCGGTGGCGCATCTGTACACCACACCTGAAGCCTGGCCCCAGGTCGAAGCGTTGGCGCGCTACCTTGGCTCGGAGGCCAACCTGCTGGCCACGGACTCGGGCGGCCAGTCCTTCGACGAATGCTTCAGCCTGGTGTGGTGGCAGTTGCAGCAGCGCTTCGGCGCGCGGTTTCCGATCCCCTTGGGCAGTTTGTCGGTGACCGTCGAACTGCGCGGCCAGGGCGACGTCAACCATGGCCTGGCGAGCCTCGACAGCCAGGCGATCATCGATTATCTGATCCGCTTCGGCGCCATCGCCGGCGACGCACCGCCCCTGCCCGAACTGCCCTACCCGGCCACCCCGCTGGCCGGCGTGGAGCCGGTGGCCACGCCGGTGGGCGGCTTGCTGGTGTTTGCCGCCCTGCCCGGCGAGTACCTGGAAGCCGGGCAATTGCTCGCTGAAATCATCGACCCCATTACCGACCGCGTAACGCCCGTGCGCTGCCGCACGGCCGGCCTGCTTTACGCCCGTTCGCTGCGCCGCATGGCCACTGCCGGGATGGTCATCGGCCATGTCGCAGGCACCGAAGCCTACCGCAGCGGCTATCTACTTTCGCCTTGAGGATGCACGCCCCATGTACAAATTGACCGTTGAAGGCCTGCATAAAAGCTATGGCGACAATGAGGTGCTCAAAGGTGTTTCGCTCAAGGCCAGGACCGGTGACGTGATCAGCCTGATCGGCGCGAGCGGCTCGGGCAAGAGCACCTTTTTGCGTTGCATCAATTTTCTGGAAACGCCCAACGATGGCGCCATGACCCTCGACGGCCAGCCGATCCGCATGGTCAGCGACCGCCACGGCATGCGCGTGGCCGACGACGCCGAACTGCAACGCTTGCGCACGCGGCTGGCGATGGTGTTCCAGCACTTCAACCTGTGGAGCCACATGAGCGTGCTGGAGAACATCACCATGGCTCCGCGCCGGGTGTTGGGCTGCAGTAAGAAGGACGCCGAAGACCGCGCCCGCCGTTACCTGGACAAGGTCGGCCTGCCGGCTCGCGTGGCCGATCAGTACCCGGCGTTTCTCTCCGGCGGGCAGCAACAGCGCGTCGCCATCGCCCGCGCATTGGCGATGGAGCCGGAGGTGATGCTGTTCGACGAGCCCACCTCGGCCCTCGATCCGGAACTGGTGGGCGAAGTGCTGAAGGTGATCCAGGGCCTGGCGGAGGAAGGCCGCACCATGATCATGGTCACCCACGAAATGAGCTTTGCGCGCAAAGTGTCCAGCCAGGTGCTGTTTCTGCACAAAGGCCTGGTGGAGGAGCAAGGCGCGCCGGAAGACGTGCTGGGCAAGCCCAAGAGCGAGCGCCTGCAACAGTTCCTGAGCGGTAATTTGAAGTAAACCTTTGTGATGCCTGGGGGGTCTGTGGAATAAGCCCTCCAGAGCGTCAGCCGCCGCATGGCAAAACCCCACGACTTCGCCAGGCAATGGTTCGCCGCCAAAGGCTGGAAACCGTTCGCCTTCCAAAAAGCCGTGTGGACGGCGGTCAAGGAGGGAAATTCCGGCTTGCTGCATGCCAGCACCGGTGCCGGCAAGACTTACGCACTGTGGTTTGCCGCGCTCAATCGCTTCGCCATCACGCGCCCACCGGCCACCGGCAAACGCAAGCCACCGGCCGAGCCGCTGACGGTGTTGTGGATCACGCCGATGCGAGCCCTCGCCGCCGACACCGCGCGCGCCTTGGAAGCGCCGCTGCCGGCGTTGCAAATTCCGTGGAGTGTCGGCCTGCGCACCGGCGACACCAGCAGTGCCGAACGCGCCCGACAAACCCGTCGCCAGCCGACCACACTGGTCACCACCCCGGAAAGCCTGACCCTGATGCTGGCCCGCGCCGACAGCGAAGCCAGCCTGGCCCATGTGCGCATGGTGGTAGTGGATGAATGGCACGAACTGATCGGCAACAAACGCGGGGTGCAGTTGCAACTGGCCCTGGCGCGCTTGCGACGTTGGCAGCCTGAATTGCTGGTGTGGGGGATTTCCGCGACGCTGGGCAATCAATCCCACGCCTTGGAGGTACTGGTCCCACAAGGCGGAGGAATCAATGTGCAGGGGCAAACGGCCAAGGCGCTGCACGTCGATACGCTGTTGCCACCCGTGGCCGAGCGCTTCCCCTGGGCCGGACATATTGGTTTGAAAATGCTGCCGCAGGTGGTGGCCGAGGTGGACACCAGCAGCAGTTGCCTGGTGTTCACCAACACCCGGGCACAGTCGGAAATCTGGTACCAGGCATTGCTCGATGCGCGGCCGGATTGGGCCGGAGTGATAGCCCTTCACCATGGTTCGTTGTCCCGGGAGACGCGCGACTGGGTCGAACGGGCGCTGAAAGACGGGCAACTCAAGGCGGTGGTGTGCACCTCGAGCCTGGACCTGGGGGTGGATTTTCTGCCGGTCGAGCGCGTGCTGCAGATCGGTTCGGCCAAGGGCGTGGCGCGCCTGATGCAGCGCGCCGGGCGCTCCGGCCACGCACCCGGGCGGCCGTCGCGGGTGACGCTGGTGCCGACTCACAGCCTGGAACTGATCGAAGCCGCAGCGGCGCAGGATGCGATTGCCGAGCGACGCATCGAAGCCAGGGAATCTCCTTACAAACCACTGGATGTGCTCGTACAACACTTGGTGAGTATGGCCTTGGGTGGCGGCTTTATGCCCGCATCGTTGCTGGAGGAAGTACGCGGCGCCTGGGCCTATCGCGACCTCACTGACGCCGACTGGGCCTGGGCCCTGGGCTTTGTGCGCCACGGCGGCTTATCACTGACCGCTTACCCGGATTACCGCCGCGTGGAGCCCGACGAGCACGGCATCTGGCGGGTGCCGGATGCACGGTTGGCCAGGCGCCATCGCATGAGCGTGGGCACTATCGTCAGCGATGCGAGCATCCAGCTTAAATTCTGGAGCAAGGGCGGTGGCGGCAAGAACCTGGGCAGTGTGGAAGAAGGCTTTATTGCGCGACTCAAACCGGGGGACGGTTTCCTGTTTGCCGGTCGCTTGTTGGAGCTGGTGCGGGTGGAAAACATGACCGCCTACGTACGCCGCAGTACCGCCAAAAAGGCCGCAGTGCCGCGTTGGAATGGCGGGCGCATGCCCCTTTCCAACGAACTGGCCCAGGCCGTGGTGGAACGCTTCGATGCCGCTGCCCAGGGTCACTTCGACGGCCCGGAGATGCAGGCGGTACAACCACTCCTGCAGACGCAGCTGCGTTGGTCCGGCCTGCCGACCCGCGCGCACTTGCTGGCCGAAGCCCTGAAATCCCGCGAGGGTTGGCACCTGTTCCTTTACCCGTTCGCCGGGCGCCAGGTGCACCTGGGCCTGGCCAGTTTGCTGGCGTGGCGCGTCAGCCAGGGGCAACCCGTTACATTCTCCATCGCGGTCAACGACTATGGCCTCGAATTGCTCAGCGCCACTCCGGTGGATTGGCCCGCGCTGTTGAACGCCCCGCTGCTGAGCCCGGACCGCTTGCTGGAGGACGTCGCCGCCAGCCTGAACGCCGGTGAACTGGCCCTGCGGCGCTTTCGCGAAATCGCGCGCATCGCCGGGCTGGTGTTTGCCGGCTACCCCGGCGCGCCGAAAAGCACCCGGCAAGTGCAGGCCTCCAGCGGCTTGTTCTTTGAAGTGTTCAAGCAGTATGACCCGCACAACCTGTTACTGGCTCAGGCCGGCGAAGAAGTGTTGCGCGACGAATTGGACATTCGTCGACTGGAAGCGGCGCTACGGCACCTGTCCACTCTGACACTGGAGCTGCACCAGATTGAACGGCCCACGCCCCTGGCATTTCCGCTGCTGGTGGAGCGCATGCGCGAAAGCATGAGCTCGGAAAAACTCTCGGAGCGCATCGCGCGGATGGTCAAGGATTTGGAAAAAGTCGCGGATAACGGAAAAGCTTGATGTATTGCTCAGTTCAATTGGAAGGCGAAGAGCTATGGCTGCTGGCCCAGAAGGCCATCTACTGGCCCGCGCGCCGGTGCTTGCTGGTCGCCGACGCGCATTTTGGCAAGGCATCGGCCTATCGCAGCCTGGGACAGCCGGTGCCCCAGGGCACCACCACCGACAACCTGGCGCGCCTGGACCGGGTGCTGGAGGCATTCGATTGTGCGCGAGTGGTGTTTCTGGGTGACTTCCTGCACGGCCCAGGCTCCCATGCCAGCGGCACGTTGGGCGCCCTGCGAGCGTGGCGCGAACAGCATCGTGACCTGCCGCTGACGTTGATTCGCGGCAATCACGATAAGCGTGCGGGTGACCCGCCTGGCGACCTCGGGATCGACGTGGTGCCAGAACCGCTGTTGATGGGCCCGTTTGCCTTGCAGCACGAACCCGACGCTCATCCCAGCCACCATGTGCTGGCAGGTCATGTGCATCCGGTGTACCGCTTGCGCGGCAAGGGGCGCCAGAGCCTGCGCCTGCCCTGCTTTCAGCTCGGGCCACGGGTCAGCCTGCTACCGGCGTTCGGGGCGTTTACAGGGGGCTATGCGGTCGAGCCGGACGCCAACCATCGGATTCTGGTGATTGGCGATCAGGAGGTATGGCCTGTCAGGTGATGCAGGCCAACCCTAAAGGCCTCAAGCAACGGGCGCGGGTGGCGGCTCGTCCGGCAGGGTAGGCTCACCGGGCTCGGTGGGCTGCGGGTAATCCGGCTCGGGTTGGCCGGGGATGCCGCCCGCATAGGCAGGATCGGCCATCAGAGACCATGCCAGAACGCCAATCTGATTGGGTTCAAGGCGAGCGAGTTCTGCGCTGATTCGGGGGTCGATCTTCATAAGGTACTCCTCAAGCGTGGCTCGACACGTTTTACACGTGCCGAGGCAGTACACCCAATAGAGTCACTTTCTTCAGACTAATTCCCTTTGCGTGTCGGAGCTTTCGATCAAGCGCGCGGCAGCGTGACGCCGAGCTGGCCCTGATACTTGCCGCCACGGTCCTTGTAGGACACTTCACAGGCCTCATCGGATTGCAGGAACAGCATCTGCGCCACCCCTTCGTTGGCGTAGATTTTCGCCGGCAACGTGGTGGTGTTGGAGAACTCCAGCGTCACGTGGCCTTCCCATTCCGGCTCAAGGGGGGTCACGTTAACGATGATGCCGCAACGGGCGTAGGTGCTTTTGCCGAGGCAGATGGTCAGCACGTCGCGCGGGATACGAAAGAACTCCACGGTGCGCGCCAGCGCGAACGAGTTCGGCGGGATAATGCACACATCGCTCTTGATATCGACGAAGCTTTTTTCATCGAAGTTTTTCGGATCGACGGTTGCCGAATTGATATTGGTGAACACCTTGAATTCATCGGCGCAACGCACGTCGTAGCCGTAGCTGGACACACCGTACGAAATCAGGCGTTCGGCGCCCTCTCCACGCATCTGGCGCTCGACAAAGGGTTCGATCATGCCGTGCTCTTGCGCCATGCGGCGAATCCACTTGTCCGATTTGATGCTCATGGCGGGTGTCCTGAATAGCGAGGTGGAAAAATTCTGTGAGGCATCTTACCGGGGCCGGCGTTGGGGTTCAAAGGGCGTGGGGGTTTTCTTGATGAATGCGCCCTGGACCTGGAGCCGCAGCCAGCGGGGCCGGGAGCCATCGCGCTGCGTGGGGTGTCGGTAAATACCACCGCCAGTCACGAAAATAGAGAAACCTTCGGAAATACCATTGGCACGTTCCGGAAAAAGGGTTAAGGTGGCGCCACTGTGCTGCTTGTGTCACTGAGAATCTCTACACGATATGTTGAATTTCGATCCAACCATCTCCAAGAATTTTTCCTGCTCTTTGCACTCAGTCTCGGCCAGGGCTTTTCCTGAGTCGCAGTTAACTTTGTCCAAGGAGATACACCATGTCTAATCGCCAAACTGGTACCGTTAAGTGGTTCAACGATGAAAAAGGCTTCGGCTTCATCACTCCACAATCCGGTGACGACCTGTTCGTTCACTTCAAAGCTATCCAATCCGACGGCTTCAAAAGCCTGAAAGAAGGCCAACAGGTTTCTTTCATCGCTACCCGCGGTCAGAAAGGCATGCAAGCTGAAGAAGTTCAAGTTATCTAACTTGTACTGACTTAGTCGAAAAGACCCCGCCCTTAAAAGCGGGGTTTTTTTATGCCTGGGATTTGGTATCCAAACCCACTTGATGCCTGACATAAAAAAATATGAGAGAGGGCTCGCCTCCGATGGCGGGTCAGCAGTCACATTTGCATTGACTGTCACACCGCTATCGGGGGCAAGCCCCCTCCCACATTCAGGCATTCAAGCAGACGCTATTGAAACAGCGACTCACTCGACAGGCCATTTTTCTCCAGGATCTCACGCAGGCGCTTGAGCCCTTCAACCTGGATCTGCCGCACCCGCTCGCGGGTCAGACCGATCTCCAGGCCTACATCCTCCAAGGTACTGCTCTCATGGCCGCGCAGGCCGAAGCGGCGAATCACCACTTCACGCTGTTTGTCCGTAAGTTCAGACAACCACTGGTCAATGCTTTGGGACAGATCATCGTCCTGCAACAGCTCACAAGGGTCTGTAGGGCGATCATCCGTGAGGGTGTCCAGCAGGGTTTTATCCGAATCCGGACCCAGCGAGACGTCGACCGAAGACACGCGCTCGTTAAGACCAAGCATGCGCTTGACCTCCGCTACTGGTTTTTCCAGCAGGTTGGCGATTTCTTCGGGTGAGGGTTCATGATCGAGTTTTTGTGTCAGCTCACGCGCCGCCCGCAGGTAGACGTTGAGCTCCTTGACCACATGGATCGGCAACCGGATCGTGCGGGTCTGATTCATGATCGCCCGTTCGATGGTCTGACGAATCCACCAGGTGGCGTAGGTCGAAAAACGGAAGCCGCGTTCAGGATCGAACTTTTCCACTGCTCGAATCAGGCCAAGATTGCCCTCCTCGATCAGGTCCAACAGGGACAGCCCACGATTGACGTAGCGCCGGGCAATTTTCACTACCAGCCGCAGGTTGCTTTCAATCATGCGCTTGCGCCCAGCCGGATCGCCTTTTTGCGACAAGCGCGCAAAATGGACTTCCTCTTCAGGGGTAAGCAGAGGGGAAAAGCCGATTTCATTGAGGTACAGCTGGGTCGCATCAAGCGCCCGGGTGTAATCAATGTATTTGTGTTGCTTTAACGCGGAGGAGTTCTTGGATTTGGTTCGAACTGAAGGTGTAGCAGGTCCCTCATTCGACATCGATTCCATAGCGATGCTGGTCTCCATAAGGAGAACCTCATCGTCGATGTCAAACTCCGGCGCTTCTTTACTGAGAGCCATTGTTATAGTCCTTTGGTGAGTTCGACCTCAAGCTCAAGCGACGCCTTTATCCTTGGCAACGCTGGAGCCTGTTCCTTCTACGCTAGGAACAGGCTGGCAACACATCAACGACGGGGTAGGAATTGCAATGGATCTACAGGCTTCCCTTGACGGCGAATCTCAAAGTGCAGTTTCACCCGGTCCGTACCAGTTGACCCCATTTCGGCAATTGTCTGTCCGACTTTGACCTGCTGTCCCTCCCGAACCAACAGCCTGCGGTTGTGACCGTAAGCACTGACGTAGGTGTCACTGTGTTTGATGATGACGAGTTCGCCGTAACCCCGTAGACCACTCCCGGCGTACACCACTGTCCCATCAGACGCAGCTAAAACAGGCTGTCCCAAATCCCCGGCGATATCAATGCCTTTATTCAAACTACCGTTTGAAGAGAATTTTCCAATCAACACTCCGTTTGAGGGCCATCCCCAACCGGTCGGCGCAGGCCCCGCAGGTGGCAACGGCGCGGGCGCCGGCTTGTTTGCGGGGGTCGGCACCGCCGTGCCCGCAGGCCGCGTAGTGATGGTGGTTTTGCTGGAAGACGAGGCCGAAGATCCAGAGGTTGTCACAACTGTCGTAGGCGCAGAACCGCTACGCCCATCGAAGCGAATGGTCTGGCCTGGATGAATCGTATACGGCACGGGAATATTGTTTCTAGCTGCGAGCGCCTTGTAGTCCCAGCCATAACGGAAGGCAATGGAGAACAACGTATCGCCCTTGCGTACCACGTATTGTCCAGTGGTGACGGTAGGTTTTTGCGGTACCGAGCTGTTGCGGTCAACGACTCGTGCGCCACTGCTTGGCGAGCTGGAGCAGCCGACCAACACGGAACTGAAGACGAGGCCAAGCACCAGTCGCTGAAAACTTGTTTTACTCATACGCTGCGCAAGACCTGTGAGACTCACCCGCCGCTCCCTTTGTGGTGGCTGAACATGGACGCCTGTATCAGGCTGGAAAGATGACGCAAGTATAACTGGGCATTGAAGTTTTACCGGCACACGTGCGAAACGAATCTTTGAGCGTGCCGAATGCATCCACCCATCATGCTGACTTGATAGACCCCGCCGTAAGACACATCCGCGCCAGCAGAATTCACTGGCCGCGCAAATAGATCAGGCCAGCGGGCCGTTGAGCAACGGCACAAAGCGCACGGCTCCCAGGATATGCCGGGAAAAGCCTTCATCCTCACGAACGATAAGCATCAGTTGCTGCACTTCGCCGGAGCCGACCGGAATGACCAGGCGCCCACCCGGTGCCAATTGGTCGAGCAGGGCCTGCGGCACGTCGGTGGCCACGGCGGTGACGATGATGCCGTTATACGGCGCCAGCGCCGGCCAGCCTTCCCAGCCGTCCCCCCAACGAAACACCACGTTGCGCAGGTTCAGCTCAACCAGGCGCTCCTTGGCGCGGTCCTGCAACACCTTGATGCGCTCCACCGAAAACACCCGTTCCACCAGCTGCGACAGCACCGCCGTCTGGTAACCGGAACCGGTGCCGATTTCCAGCACCTTGTCCAACGGGCCCGCCGCCAACAGCAGCTCGCTCATGCGCGCCACCATGTACGGCTGGGAAATCGTCTGGTTATGCCCGATGGGCAGCGCGGTGTCTTCATAGGCGCGATGGGCCAGGGCCTCATCGACAAACAGGTGCCGCGGCGTGCGCCGGATCACTTCCAGCACTTGGGCGTTGGACAGCCCCTCTTCGTAGAGACGCTGGATCAGCCGCTCGCGGGTACGCTGGGAGGTCATGCCGATGCCGCGACGCAATAGATCGTCTTGTTCACGTGCCATCAGCGCAACCCCTCCAGCCAGCCATCGAGACCACTGAAGGCATCACTGAAGGTGCGATCGAGTTGCAACGGTGTAATCGACACATAACCTTGCATTACCGCGTGAAAATCCGTGCCGGGGCCGCCATCTTCGGCATCGCCGGCGGCCGCGATCCAATAACCCTCCCTGCCACGCGGGTCCACCACCTTCAACGGCGCCGCCGCGCGGGCGCGGTGGCCCAGGCGCGTGAGCTGGATACCACGAATATGGTCCAACGGCAGGTTGGGAACGTTGACGTTCAGCACCGTGCGCGGCGGCAGGTCCAAGGAAGCGTGGGCCTCCACCATCAGGCGCGCAAAATGGGCGGCGGTCGGCAGGTTGTCGAGCTGGCGCGAGGCGAAGGAGAAGGCGAACGAGGTGCGCCCCAGGAAACGCCCTTCCAGGGCAGCGGCCACGGTGCCGGAATACAGCACGTCATCGCCCAGGTTGGCGCCGAGGTTGATGCCCGACACCACCAGATCCGGCTCCTGCTCCAACAGGCTGTTGATCGCCAGGTGCACGCAGTCGGTAGGGGTGCCGTTCACGCTGATAAAGCCATTGGCCAGAACCTGCGGGTGCAGGGGACGGTCGAGCGTCAGCGAACTGCTGGCGCCGCTCCTGTCCTGGTCGGGGGCGACCACTATGCACTCGGCGTAATCCTGCAGCGCGGCATGGAGCGCGGCAAGGCCGGGTGCGGTGGCACCGTCATCGTTTGATATCAGAATACGCATGGGCTGTCCGTCTGCCCCACCGGCACCAGATCAACAAGCTCGCGCACCAAGACAGTGGCGAAGCATCCGGCCGGCAGGACGAATTCCAATTGCAGAATGTCAGGCCGGGGATAATGCCACGTCAACCCGCTAATGGGCAGTCGAAGAATGCGACGTTCCTGGCTCATGCCCGCCTTGACCAGCCAATCGCGCAGGTCGGCCTCACTGGCGGCGACCGCCTGTTCCAGCTCGAAGGTGGCACCCGCGGCAGGTGAATCGCCCTCGCCCCACTGCGGCCCCGTCGGGTGCAGGTCCAGGATCGCCAGGCGCGGATCGCTGCACTCGGCTTCACCGGCCGGAAAAAAACTGCGGCTGTCGGTAAAGGCGAGCAAATCGCCCACCTGGGCGCGCTGCCAGGAGCCGTCGGCGACTCGCGCCGCCAGGACTTTGTTGAACAGGAAACTGCGCGCGGTGGACAACAGCCGCGAGCGCACATTGCGCTGTTCGGGCAAGGCCTTGCGCGCCGCCCAGTCGCGAGCGTCGACGACGTTGCCACCGTTATGCCCAAAGCGCTGGGTACCGAAATAGTTGGGGATGCCGTGCTTGGCGATCTGCTGCAAGCGGGCGTCGATCGCGGCGGTATCCGCGGCCAATTGAGTCAGACGCAAGGTGAAGCCGTTGGCCGAATGCGCGCCGCGCTGCAGCTTGCGTTTATGGCGCGCGGTTTTGAGGATGGTGAGGCTGTCGTTTTGCGCCGCGCTCATGTCCGGGTCGGCCCTGCCCGGCAATTGCACGCTGAACCACTGTCGGGTCAGCGCCTGGCGATCCTTGAGTCCGGCATAGCTGACAGTGCGCAACGGCACGCCGGCCGCCTTTGCTATCCGCCGCGCCGCCTCTTCGGTGTTCAAGCCGCGCTTTTCCACCCACAGCCACAGGTGCTCGCCCTCGCCGGTCAGCGGGATGTCGAGCACTTCGTCCACTTGGAAATCTTCGGCCGTGGCTTTCAGTACCGCGCAGCCCAGCGCTTCGCCATAGGCCCGCGGGCCCAGCAGTTGCAGGTCAGTCATGCGCGCAGCAACAAGGCGACGGAGTGCACCGCGATGCCCTCTTCACGACCGGTGAACCCGAGTTTTTCGGTGGTGGTGGCTTTCACGTTGACTTGATCCACTTCAATTTGCAGGTCTGCGGCTATCAGTGCACGCATCGATTCGATATGGGGCGCCATTTTCGGTGCCTGGGCGACAATGGTGTTATCGACATTGCCGACCTTCCAGCCTTTGGCATGGATCAGGCCGACCACATGGCGCAGCAGCACGCGGCTGTCGGCGCCCTTGAAAGTGGGGTCGGTGTCTGGGAAGTGCTTGCCGATATCACCCAATGCCGCCGCGCCGAGCAATGCATCGCTCAAGGCATGCAGGACGACATCGCCGTCGGAATGCGCCAGCAATCCGTGGTGGTGCGCAATGCGCACACCGCCCAGGGTAATGAAATCGCCCTCAGCGAAACGGTGCACATCGTAGCCGTGGCCAATACGCATAAAAAAACGCCCCGATTTAATTCAGGGCGTGATTCTACCTACTTTTTTCTCACATTAACCGAGCAAAGCACGTGCGTGATGCCGCAAATGATCTTCGATGAAGCTGGCAATGAAAAAGTAGCTGTGGTCGTAGCCTGGTTGCAGGCGCAGTTCCAGCGGATGGTTGGCCGCCTTCGCGGCCTGGCGCAGCGCTTCAGGCTTGAGCTGCACGGCGAGGAAATCGTCGCGATCGCCTTGATCCACCAGTAATGGAAGTTTGTGCGAGGTTTCGCTGATCAGCACGCAGGCATCCCACTCACGCCATTTGGAACGTTCTTCGCCCAGGTAGCGGGAAAAGGCTTTCTGGCCCCATGGGCAGTCCATGGGGTTGCTGATCGGCGAAAAAGCCGACACTGAAAGGTAACGCTCCGGGTTGCGCAACGCACACACCAATGCGCCATGTCCGCCCATGGAGTGGCCGCTGATGCCGCGCTTATCGGACGCCGGGAAGTGTGCCTCCACCAACGCCGGCAATTCCTGCACCACGTAGTCATGCATCCGATAGTGCTTGGCCCAGGGTTCCTGGGTGGCGTTCAGGTAGAAGCCGGCGCCGAGGCCGAAGTCCCAGGCGTTGTCAGGATCACCCGGCACGCCGGGGCCGCGGGGGCTGGTGTCCGGCGCCACGATGATCAACCCCAGTTCCGCCGCCATGCGCTGGGCACCGGCTTTCTGCATGAAGTTCTCATCGGTGCAGGTCAGGCCGGACAGCCAGTACAGCACCGGCAGCTTGCCGCCCTGCTCCGCTTGCGGCGGCAGGTAGACGGCGAAGGTCATGTCGCAACCGAGCACGTGGGAACTGTGTTTGTAGCGTTTGTGCCAGCCGCCAAAACTCTTCTGGCAGGAGATATTTTCCAGGGTCATGGGAGTACTCCCAGCTGCAAGTGGCAAGCTTCAAACGGCAAGTAAGGCGTGCACCCACTTGCTGCTGATAGCTTGCCGCTTGCCGCTGCTTCAAAAGTGAATGACGGTACGAATGCTCTTGCCTTCATGCATCAGGTCAAACGCTTTGTTGATATCTTCCAGGCTCATGGTGTGGGTGATGAAGGTATCCAGGGGGATTTCGCCGGTCTGGGCCATTTCCACGTAGCTTGGCAATTCGCTGCGACCGCGTACGCCGCCAAACGCCGAACCGCGCCAGACGCGACCGGTGACCAGTTGGAACGGACGGGTAGCGATTTCCTGGCCGGCCCCGGCTACGCCGATGATCACCGATTCGCCCCAGCCTTTGTGGCAGCACTCAAGCGCGGCCCGCATCAATTGGACATTGCCGATGCACTCGAAGGAAAAATCCACGCCGCCATCCGTCAGGTCGACGATCACGTCCTGGATCGGGCGGTCGTAGTCTTTCGGGTTAATGCAGTCGGTTGCACCCAGTTGCTTGGCGATTTCGAACTTGGCCGGGTTAATGTCGATGGCGATGATACGTCCGGCCTTGGCCTTGACCGCCCCGATCACCGCAGACAGGCCAATGCCCCCCAGGCCGAAGATGGCCACGGTGTCGCCTGGCTTGACCTTGGCGGTGTTGATCACCGCACCGATACCGGTGGTGACGCCGCAACCGAGCAGGCAGACCTTTTCCAACGGTGCTTCTTTAGGAATCTTGGCCACGGAAATTTCCGGGAGCACGGTGTACTCGGAAAACGTCGAGGTGCCCATGTAGTGGAAAATCGGCTGCCCTTTGTAGGAGAAACGCGTAGTGCCATCGGGCATCAAGCCTTTGCCCTGGGTGGCGCGAATGGCCTGGCACAGGTTGGTCTTGCCCGAGCGACAGAATTTGCACTGGCCGCATTCCGGGGTGTACAGCGGGATCACATGGTCACCCACCGCTACTGAAGTCACGCCCTCGCCGATGGCCTCGACCACCGCACCGCCCTCATGGCCAAGGATGGACGGGAAGATGCCTTCCGGGTCGGCGCCCGACAGCGTATAGGCGTCGGTATGGCACACGCCGGACGCGACCACGCGCAACAGTACTTCGCCGGCCTTTGGCATGGCGACATCCACTTCTACGATCTCAAGGGGTTTCTTGGCTTCGAAGGCTACGGCGGCGCGGGACTTGATCATCCGGAAATCTCCATCGGGTTGAAAACTGAAGCGATGAGTGTAAAACATGACCGGCTGATTAATAATCCGACCAAAAGCAAAACTTTATTGCTGTACAGGGATAATCGCCATGCAGGACAACCGCTGGGAAGGCATCGATGAGTTCGTCGCGGTCGCCGAATGCAACCAGTTCACCGCCGCCGCCGAACGCCTGGGGGTTTCGTCGTCCCATATCAGCCGGCAAGTTGCGCGCCTGGAAGACCGGCTGCAGACGCGGCTGCTCTACCGAAGCACCCGCAAGGTCACACTGACAGAGGCCGGTCAGACCTTTCTGCAACACTGCCAGCGCCTGCAGGATGGACGCGAAGAAGCCTTGCGCGCGGTGGGCGACCTGACCAGCGAACCCAAGGGCATGTTGCGCATGACCTGTGCCGTGGCTTACGGCGAGCGTTTTATCGTGCCATTGGTGACGCGATTCATGGGGCTTTATCCGCAACTGCGGGTGGATATCGAGCTGAGCAACCGCCAACTTGATCTGGTGCACGAAGGCCTCGATCTGGCGATTCGCCTGGGGCGCCTGCAAGACTCAAGCATGGTCGCCAGCCGCCTCGCGCCTCGGCGAATGTACCTGTGTGCGTCACCGTCCTACCTGGCCCGGTACGGCCGGCCGCATAGCTTGTCGGAATTGAGTCGGCACAATTGCCTGATCGGCAGCTCGGACATCTGGCAACTGGCCCAGGACGGGCGCGAATTTTCCCAACGGGTACAGGGAAACTGGCGCTGCAACAGTGGGCAAGCCGTGTTGGATGCGGCGCTGCAAGGGGTCGGGTTGTGCCAACTGCCGGACTATTACGTGCTGGAGCACTTGCACAGCGGCGCGTTGGTGTCGCTGCTGGAGGCGTATCAACCACCGAATACCGCGGTGTGGGCGCTGTATCCGCAGCAACGACATTTGTCGCCAAAGGTCAGGAAGTTGGTGGATTTTTTGAAGGAGGGGTTGGCCGAGCGGCCGGAGTACAGCGGTTGAGTATTGGGTGTCCGGGCGGGCCTCATTGCGGGCAAGCCTAGCTCCCACAGTTGACCGAGTTGCCTGGGGGAGAACGTGATCGAATGTGGGAGCTGGCTTGCCTGCGATGAACTCGACCCGGTGCAACTGACTACCGGCGATTGGCCCAACGCAGCCGCAGCCACTCCAGGTCTTCCGGCCGGGTCACCTTGATATTGTCCGAGCGCCCTTCGATCAAGCGCGGCGCCTGCCCGGACCATTCCATGGCCGAGGCCTCGTCGGTGATCAGCGCATCCGCCACCAGGCTGTCGGCCAACGCGCGGTGCAAGGCTCCGAGGCGGAACATCTGCGGCGTATAGGCTTGCCAGATCAAGCTGCGGTCGACGGTTTCCACCACCCGCCCCTGCTTGTCGACGCGCTTGAGGGTATCGCGAGCCGGCACCGCCAGCAGGCCACCGACCGGATCGTCCGCCAACTCAGCCAGTAACTTATCGAGATCATCACGGCTCAGGTTAGGCCGCGCCGCATCATGCACCAACACCCAATCGTCATCGCTGGCGCCCAGGGCATTGAGGTGCAGCAGTGCATTGAGCACCGAGCCCGAGCGCTGCGAACCACCGTCCGCACGCTGGATACGCGGGTCAGCGGCACATGCCAGGTTGGGCCAATACGGATCATCAACAGCAAGACTGACCACCAGGCCCTTGAGCAGAGGGTGGTCAAGAAAACAGCCCAGGCTGTGTTCAAGAATAGTGCGCCCGCCCAATTGCAAGTACTGCTTGGGACGGTCCGCGGCCATACGGGCACCGACGCCCGCGGCAGGAATCACGGCCCAGAAGGCCGGCAAACGATAGCTCATTGGGCCAACTGGTAGAGGGTTTCACCCTCCTTGACCATGCCCAACTCATGGCGAGCCCGTTCTTCAACGGTCTCCGTGCCCTTTTTCAACTCAAGCACTTCGGCGTCGAGGACGCGGTTGCGCTCCAGCAGGCGTTCGTTTTCGGCGTGCTGGTCGGCAATTTGTTGGGTCAGGTCTTTTACCTGCGCGAAGCTGCCGTTACCTACCCATAGGCGGTACTGCAGGCCAGCCAGCAGCAGGAGCAAGACGAGAAACAACCAATTGGGACTGCGCATCGAATATCGGGTATCCAGTGGAAAAAGACAGCCATGCATCACTTTTGGAGCAACTGATAGCACGAAGCCTGGAAGAACCAGGCTTGTGCTAGATAGTCACCAGATTAACGCCGAAATTCACATTGCCGTGAGTTTTCCGACGCAATCCGCCGACTTTTTACCATGTGACGCTCAGCCGCGAAACTCGCCGCGACCGTTGTACTTGGCTTTGCCGGCCAGTTGCTCTTCGATACGCAGCAATTGGTTGTACTTGGAAACACGGTCGGAGCGGCACAGCGAACCGGTCTTGATCTGACCAGCCGAGGTGCCCACGGCCAGGTCGGCAATGGTCGAATCTTCGGTTTCGCCGGAACGGTGCGAGATTACGGCGGTGTAGCCGGCGGCCTTGGCCATCTGGATGGCTTCCAGGGTTTCGGTCAAGGTGCCGATCTGGTTGAACTTGATCAGGATCGAGTTGGCGATCTTTTTATCGATGCCTTCTTTCAGGATCTTGGTGTTGGTCACGAACAGGTCGTCGCCCACGAGTTGGACTTTTTCGCCGATCTTGTCGGTGAGGATTTTCCAGCCGTCCCAGTCGGACTCGTCCAGGCCGTCTTCGATCGAGATGATCGGGTAGCGCTGGGTCAGGCCCTTCAGGTACTCGGCAAAACCTTCGGAGTTGAACACCTGGCCTTCGCCGGACAGGTTGTACTTGCCGTCTTCGTAGAATTCACTGGCCGCGCAGTCCAGCGCCAGGGTCACGTCGGTGCCCAGGGTGTAGCCGGCGTTGGCCACGGCTTCGGAGATAACCTTGAGGGCATCTTCGTTGGAGGCCAGGTTTGGGGCGAAACCACCCTCGTCACCGACCGCGGTGCTCAGGCCACGGGCCTTTAGCACAGCCTTGAGGTGATGGAAAATCTCGGTGCCCATGCGCAGGCCTTCGGAGAAGGTCTTGGCGCCAACCGGCTGCACCATGAATTCCTGGATGTCGACGTTATTATCGGCGTGCTCGCCACCGTTGATGATGTTCATCATCGGCACCGGCATCGAGTAGACACCTGGAGTGCCGTTCAGGTTGGCAATGTGCGCGTACAGCGGCAGGTCCTGATCCTGGGCAGCGGCCTTGGCGGCGGCCAGGGACACGGCGAGGATGGCGTTAGCGCCCAGGCTGCCTTTGTTGTCGGTGCCGTCGAGCTTGATCATCGCGTGATCCAGCGCTTTCTGGTCCAGCGGGTCTTTACCCAACAGCAGGTCACGGATCGGGCCATTGATGTTGGCTACTGCCTTGAGGACACCCTTGCCCAGGTAACGGCTCTTGTCGCCATCACGCAGTTCCAGCGCTTCGCGCGAACCGGTGGAAGCACCGGACGGCGCGCAGGCGCTGCCGATGATGCCGTTATCGAGAAGCACGTCGGCTTCGACGGTGGGGTTGCCACGGGAGTCGAGAACTTCACGACCTTTGATGTCGACGATTTTTGCCATTGTTGTAAACACTCCAAAGTTGACGAAAACGCTCTATACCGCTCGATTTAACTTGTCGCGCACATTGCAATATTTGGAACAAACTTGCCAGTCATAGTGCCCTCTCAGGGCTCATTGCGAGCAAGCTCGGCTCCTGCACGGAGAAAGCGCAGTTATGCGGTTTCTACCGTCGGAAAACTCTTTACCAGCTCATCCAACTGCTTGAGCTGTGCCAGGAACGGCTCCAACTTGTCCAGGCGCAGGGCGCAAGGACCGTCGCACTTGGCATTGTCGGGGTCCGGGTGGGCTTCCAGGAACAGGCCGGCCAGGGATTGGCTCATGCCCGCCTTGGCCAGGTCGGTGACCTGGGCACGACGCCCGCCGGCGGAGTCCGAGCGACCGCCGGGCATTTGCAGCGCGTGGGTCACATCGAAGAACACCGGGTATTCGAACTGTTTCATGATGCCGAAACCGAGCATGTCCACCACGAGGTTGTTGTAGCCGAAGCTCGAACCGCGCTCGCAGAGAATCAACTGGTCGTTACCCGCCTCCACGCACTTGCTCAGGATGTGCTTCATTTCCTGAGGCGCGAGGAACTGGGCTTTCTTGATATTGATCACAGCGCCGGTCTTGGCCATCGCAACGACCAGGTCGGTCTGGCGCGACAGGAAGGCCGGCAACTGGATGATGTCGCACACCTCGGCGACCACGGCAGCCTGTTCAGGCTCGTGGACATCGGTGATGATCGGCACGCCGAAGGCCTGCTTGATGTCCTGGAAGATCCGCATGCCTTCTTCAAGGCCCGGGCCACGATAGGAGGTTACGGACGAACGGTTGGCCTTGTCGAAGCTGGCCTTGAACACATAAGGAATACCCAGTTTCTGGGTAACCCGCACGTATTCTTCACAGACCTGCATCGCCATGTCACGGCTTTCCAGCACGTTCATGCCGCCGAACAGCACCATGGGCTTGTCGTTGGCAATCTCGATGTCGCCTACGCGAATGATCTTCTGGGCCATCAGGTTTACGCCTTTTTCTGATGTTGCGTCAGTGCAGCTTTGACGAAACCGCTGAACAGTGGGTGACCATCACGTGGAGTCGAGGTGAACTCAGGGTGGAACTGGCAAGCCACAAACCACGGATGATCCGGCGCCTCGACCACTTCAACCAACGCGCCATCGCCGGAGCGACCGGAGATTTTCAGGCCGGCCTCTTTGATCTGCGGCAGCAGGTTGTTGTTCACTTCATAACGATGGCGGTGACGCTCGACAATCACGTCCTTGCCGTAGCAATCGTGAACCAGCGAGCCCGGCTCCAGCAGGCAATCCTGCGCGCCCAGGCGCATGGTGCCACCCAGATCGGAGGCTTCGGTACGCACTTCGACCGCACCGGTGGCGTCTTCCCACTCGGTGATCAGGCCCACGACCGGGTGACCGCTCTTGCTGTCGAACTCGGTGGAGTTGGCGTCTTTCCAGCCCAGCACGTTACGGGCGAACTCGATAACGGCCACTTGCATGCCCAGGCAGATACCCAGGTACGGCACTTTGTTTTCACGGGCGTACTGCACGGCGGTGATCTTGCCTTCCACGCCACGCAGGCCGAAACCGCCAGGCACGAGGATCGCATCCACGCCTTCGAGCAGCGCGGTGCCCTGGTTCTCGATGTCTTCGGAATCGATATAGCGCAGGTTGACCTTGGTGCGGTTGCTGATACCGGCGTGGCTCATCGCTTCGATCAGCGACTTGTACGCGTCCAGCAATTCCATGTACTTGCCGACCATGGCGATGGTGACTTCGTGCTCGGGGTTGAGCTTGGCGTCGACCACCGCTTCCCACTCGGACAGGTCCGCGCCGTTGCACTGCAGGCCGAAACGCTCGACCACAAAATCGTCCAGGCCCTGCGAATGCAGGATGCCCGGGATCTTGTAGATGGTGTCGGCGTCTTCCAGGGCAATCACCGCACGTTCTTCAACGTTAGTGAACTGCGCGATCTTGCGACGCGAGGAAATATCGATCGGGTGATCGGAGCGGCATACCAGCACGTCCGGCTGCAGGCCGATGGAACGCAGTTCCTTGACCGAGTGCTGGGTTGGCTTGGTTTTGGTTTCGCCGGCAGTGGCGATGTACGGTACCAAGGTCAGGTGCATCAGCATCGCGCGCTTGGCGCCGACTTCGAAACGCAACTGGCGGATGGCTTCGAGGAACGGTTGGGACTCGATGTCACCCACGGTACCGCCGATCTCGACCATCGCCACGTCGGCATCGCCCGCACCCTTGATGATGCGGCGCTTGATTTCGTCGGTGATGTGCGGGATCACCTGGATGGTTGCACCCAGGTAGTCACCACGGCGCTCTTTGCGCAGCACGTGCTCGTAGACACGGCCAGTGGTGAAGTTGTTGTTCTGGGTCATGGTCGTGCGGATGAACCGCTCGTAGTGGCCCAGGTCCAGGTCGGTCTCGGCGCCGTCGTGTGTGACGAACACTTCACCGTGCTGGAACGGGCTCATGGTGCCCGGGTCGACGTTAATGTACGGGTCCAGCTTGAGCATGGTGACTTTAAGCCCCCGCGCCTCCAGGATGGCCGCCAATGAAGCGGAGGCAATGCCTTTCCCCAATGAAGAAACAACACCGCCCGTGACGAATATGTAGCGCGTCATGAAAAACCCTAGAAGTCTGCGTTAAAGCGGTCCGAGCCGCCGGGGAAAGCGAAGAGAGGCCGAAGCCCCCGATCACCTGCATTAATCACAGTGCACCTTTCAAAAAAACCGCCGCGTGGTGACAGACCAGCAATGGAACACCGGTACGTTGATCGCTACACATTTTTTGGAATCGCCCAGCAAAGACTGCTTGGTAATCGGCAACTGCTGCGATTCAGGCGAATCCACAGAAGTTGTATCAAGAAGGGAGCGTAGTCTACCGGAAAGGCTCTATCAGCTCAAACCTTGATCGCAGGTCTGTGGCACCCAATGCAATTGCCAGCCTTCACTCGGTGCGACCCGCAGTCCAGCGAGGGTGGGCACGCCGAGCAATCGTTCGCCCTGATACAGCAGCGGCAATCTGCCACGGACGAAGCCCGGCACGCCGCTTTCGTTGAGCAAACGCTTCAGATCTCGTCGACCGCGGCCCGGCACGTCAAGGGTTTCACCGCCCTGGCGATAACGGACCTCGAACGGACCTGCCGGCGCCTTGCCGACAATTGTCAGCAGGCCATTGCCGGGTAACGGTAGCGGGTGTTGCGCATCAGGCCAGCTCACTGCGGTGTCGGAAAATTCCGACCATGAGGAAGGCAACCACCAGATGCGCTCGCCGCAACGGTGTAATTGCCCATCAGCCAGACGCCATAACGGCTGCGCGTCGTGCCGGGCATCACGCAAGGACTGCCAGCCGACCCAGTGATCGCTGTCGGGCAGGCGTGTCAGCGGACTCAGCCAATGGCGCAAGGCGTTGCGCTGCCGGGCATCGGAAAGCTCTCGCAGACAAGCAAGCATCAGGGATGGCAAGGGCAGCCAGGGAAATGGCGAGGGCTGATCGGCTGCCTGCAGATCTATCCGGGCCAACTCATCGAGCAAGCCCTGGGCTTCGTTCAAGTGTTCCGCGCTGCGGGCCAGGCGGCTGACGGCTTGCGGCCACCGCTCGGTCAGTCTCGGAAATACGCGGTGGCGCAGGTAATTGCGGGAGAACTGAGTGTCCGTATTGGAAGGGTCGGCGATCCACTGGAGCTGATGCGCCATGGCATAGGCTTCCAGCTCGCCCCGATAGACATGCAACAGAGGGCGCACCAAGTGACCACCCGCCAACGGACGATGCACGGGCATTGCCGTCAACCCACGTACGCCCGCGCCGCGCAACAGGCGAAACAACAGCGTTTCGGCCTGGTCTTCACGATGCTGGGCAGTGAGCATCACCGCCCCTGCCCCCATCACCTGGGTAAACGCCTGATAACGCGCCTCACGCGCCGCACCTTCTAAACTGGCGCCGGGCTGCACCTGCACGCGCATGACACGCAGGGGCACGCCCAGGTGGTCGCAGATTGACTGACAATGGCTCGGCCATGCGTCGGCGGCGGCTTGCAAGCCATGGTGGACATGCACAGCGCTTAGAGGCGGAATTGACTCGGAGTTGGCCAGGAGATGCAGCAGAACAGTGGAATCAAGGCCGCCAGAGAAGGCGATATGCCAAGCCGGGGCGTTGCGCCACGGGGCCAGGGCGTGCAGGAGCTTGGCGGGCAAAGTCGGTTTCATCAAACGTTACCGCCGCAAATCTGAAATACGTTGACCAAGCATACACACAGCAAATATGGGAGGGGGCTCGCCCCCGATTGCTGAGTGTCAGTCACTGTATTTGCTGACTGATGCACCGCTATCGGGGCAGGCCCCCTCCCACATTAATGCTGTTGCGACCTTAGAGACCGTAGCTCATCAGGCGCTCGTAGCGACGAGCCAGCAGCGCTTCGTTATCCAGCTTCTTGAGCATCGCCAGCTGCGAGCCCAATTCTGCACGGATGGTGGCGGCAGCGGCAGCCGGGTCGCGATGGGCGCCGCCCAAGGGCTCGGCGATCACTTTGTCAACGATACCCAGGCCTTTGAGGCGGTCGGCGGTGATACCCATGGCCTCGGCGGCGTCCGGTGCTTTTTCGGCGGTTTTCCACAGGATCGAAGCGCAACCTTCGGGCGAGATCACCGCGTAGGTCGAATATTGCAGCATGTTCAACTGGTCGCAGACGCCAATCGCCAGCGCACCGCCGGAACCGCCTTCACCAATCACGGTGGCGATGATCGGGGTCTTCAGGCGCGACATGACACGCAGGTTCCAGGCAATCGCTTCGCTCTGGTTGCGCTCTTCGGCGTCAATGCCTGGATACGCGCCCGGCGTATCGATAAAAGTCAGGATCGGCATCTTGAACCGCTCGGCCATTTCCATCAGGCGGCAGGCCTTGCGGTAACCTTCCGGACGCGGCATGCCGAAGTTGCGACGCACCTTCTCGCGCACTTCACGGCCTTTCTGGTGGCCGATAACCATGACCGGCTGGTCGTCCAGACGTGCAATACCACCCACGATAGCCGCGTCGTCGGAGAAGTGACGATCGCCGTGCAGTTCGTCGAACTCGGTAAAGATGTGCTGGATATAGTCCAGGGTGTACGGACGGCGCGGGTGGCGAGCCAGACGCGCGATCTGCCAACTGGTCAGCTTGCCGAAGATGTCCTCGGTGAGCGTGCTGCTCTTTTCCTGCAGGCGGGCGATCTCATCGCCGATGTTCAGCGAATTGTCATTGCCGACCAGGCGCAGCTCTTCGATCTTGGCTTGCAGGTCAGCGATCGGCTGTTCGAAATCAAGAAAATTCGGGTTCATAAGCGTCCGTCTTGGGTCGACGGCCAGGGAGTGCCTGGCCAGCCGGTTGTCTATTCGCGCCCTACCTTAAGGGAGAGGCGCGTTTAGGTCGAGATTAAATGTTTTGTCGATCAAGCTGAACGCCACTACCGGGCCAGCCATCAACGGTATTGGAGGAAGACGTTGTCTCGCCCGAACTGGTCACGCAATGCTTGAATCAAGCCATCGGCGGGATCAATTCGCCAGCTTTCGCCGAACTGAAGCATGGCCTTCGCATCGTTACCGGTGTACTCCATGGTCACCGGGCACGCGCCACGGTGACGCTTGAGCAGATCACCCAACCAGCGTAGCTGATCGCCTTTCAGGGCCTCGGTTTTCACCTTCAGGCGCAGGCTCTCGGCCAGGTTGGTGCGGGCATCCTCCATGCTCATCACCCGCTTGATCCGCAGGCGCAGGCCGCCGGAGAAGTCATCGTTGCTGACCTCCCCTTCCACCACCACCATGGCGTCGGTCTGCAACAGCGACTGAGCAGAATGGAACGCATCGGCAAACAACGAGGCTTCGATCCGCCCCGAACGGTCATCAAGAGTAATGAAGCCCATCTTGTCGCCCTTTTTGTTCTTCATCACCCGCAGCGCAATGATCATGCCGGCCACGGTCTGGGTATCCCGCGCCGGTTTCAGGTCGATGATGCGCTGGCGGGCGAAACGGCGGATTTCGCCTTCGTACTCGTCAATCGGATGGCCGGTAAGGTAGAGCCCCAGGGTATCTTTTTCGCCCTTGAGACGCTCCTTGAGCGTTAACTCCTTGGCCTTGCGGTGGTTGGCGTACACATCCGCGTCTTCTTCGACGAACAAGCCACCGAACAGGTCGGCATGCCCACTGTCGTGGGTACGGGCAGTCTGTTCCGCTGCCTTGATCGCCTCTTCCATCGCGGCCAGCAGCACGGCGCGGTTGCGGTCGATATTGGCCTGGTAAGCCTTGGGCTCATCGTGGAAATACGGGCCGAGACGGTCGAGTGCGCCGCTGCGGATCAGGCCATCGAGGGTGCGCTTGTTGATGCGTTTGAGGTCGACCCGCGCGCAGAAATCGAACAGGTCTTTGAAAGGCCCGTCCTGACGCGCTTCGGTGATGGCTTCCACCGGGCCTTCGCCCACGCCCTTGATCGCGCCCAGGCCATAAATGATGCGACCTTCGTCGTTCACCGTGAACTTGAACTCCGAGGCGTTCACGTCCGGCGCGTCGAGGCGCAGCTTCATGGTGCGCACTTCCTCGATCAAGGTCACGACCTTGTCGGTGTTGTGCATATCCGCCGACAATACCGCGGCCATGAACGGCGCCGGATAGTGGGCTTTCAGCCAGGCGGTCTGATAAGACACCAGACCGTAGGCGGCGGAGTGGGATTTGTTGAAGCCGTAACCGGCGAACTTCTCCACCAGGTCGAAGATGTTACCCGCCAGGTCGGCATCGATATTGTTGGTGGCGCAACCTTCAATGAAACCGCCCCGCTGCTTGGCCATTTCCTCGGGTTTCTTTTTACCCATGGCCCGACGCAGCATATCCGCTCCGCCAAGGGTGTAACCCGCCATCACCTGAGCGATCTGCATCACCTGTTCCTGATACAGGATGATGCCGTAGGTCGGCGCCAATACCGGCTTGAGGCCTTCGTACTGGTAATCGGAGTGCGGGTACGCCAGCTCGGCACGCCCGTGCTTACGGTTGATGAAGTCATCCACCATGCCCGATTGCAGCGGCCCCGGACGAAACAGGGCCACCAGTGCGATCAAGTCTTCCAGACAGTCGGGCTTGAGCTTTTTGATCAGCTCTTTCATCCCGCGCGACTCGAGCTGGAACACCGCCGTGGTTTCGGCTTTTTGCAGCAGGGTGTACGTCGGCTTGTCATCCAGTGGAATAAAGGCGATATCCAGCGGTTCCTCGCCCACCTTGGCGCGGTCGCGGTTGATGGTCTTGAGCGCCCAATCAATGATGGTCAGGGTGCGCAGGCCGAGGAAGTCGAACTTCACCAGGCCGGCCGCCTCCACGTCATCCTTGTCGAACTGGGTCACCAGGCCGTCGCCTTCTTCGTCGCAATAGATCGGCGAAAAGTCGGTGAGCTTGGTAGGCGCAATGACCACGCCGCCGGCGTGCTTACCGACGTTACGCACAACACCTTCAAGCTTGCGGGCCATCTCCCAGATTTCGGCGGCTTCTTCGTCGACCTTGATGAAATCGCGCAGGATTTCTTCCTGCTCGTAAGCCTTTTCCAACGTCATGCCGACTTCGAACGGGATCATCTTCGACAGGCGATCGGCCAGGCCGTAGGACTTGCCCTGCACCCGCGCCACGTCGCGGATCACCGCTTTGGCCGCCATGGAACCGAAGGTAATGATCTGGCTCACGGCGTTGCGGCCATACTTCTCGGCCACGTATTCGATCACGCGGTCGCGACCGTCCATGCAAAAATCGACGTCGAAGTCGGGCATGGAAACCCGCTCCGGGTTCAGGAAGCGTTCGAACAGCAGGTCGTATTCCAGCGGGTCCAGGTCGGTGATCTTTTGCACATAGGCCACCAGCGAGCCAGCACCTGACCCTCGGCCCGGACCAACCGGCACGCCGTTGTTCTTGGCCCACTGGATAAAGTCCATCACGATCAGGAAGTAGCCGGGAAAGCCCATCTGGATAATGATATCCAGCTCGAAATTCAGCCGGTCGACGTAGACCTGGCGCTTGGCTTCGTAGTCTTCGGTGGTGTCCTTGGGCAGCAGAACCGCCAGCCGCTCCTCGAGGCCATCGAACGACACCTTGCGGAAATACTCATCGATGGTCATGCCATCGGGAATCGGGAAGTTGGGCAGGAAGTGCTTGCCCAGTTTCACCTCGATATTGCAGCGCTTGGCGATCTCGACGGAGTTTTCCAGGGCCTCGGGCAGGTCGCTGAACAGCTCGGCCATTTCTTCGGCACTTTTAAGGTACTGCTCTTCGCTGTAGTTCTTCGAACGGCGCGGATCGTCCAGGGCCCGGCCTTCGCCGATGCACACGCGGGTTTCGTGGGCCTCGAAATCCTCTCGCTTGATAAAGCGCACATCGTTGGTCGCCACCAGTGGTGCGCCGAGCTTATCGGCCAGCGCCACGGCGGCGTGCAGGTGTTCTTCATCGTTGGGACGGTTGGTGCGTTGCACTTCCAGGTAGAAACGGTCGGGAAAGACCTGCATCCACTCGCGAGCCAGCACTTCGGCTTCCTGCGGGTTGCCGCCCAGCAGCGCAATACCGATCTCGCCCTCCTTGGCGGCGGACAGCATGATCAGACCTTCGCTGGCCTCGGCGACCCATTCACGCTCGATGATGATCGAGCCGTTGCGCTGACCCTCGATAAAACCACGGGAAATCAATTCGGTCAGATTGCGATAGCCCACGCCGTTCATCGCCAGCAGGCTTATACGGCTCAAGGGGTTGTCCGGGTCTTTGTTGGACAGCCACAGATCGGCGCCGCAGATCGGCTTGATGCCAGCGCCCATGGCATTCTTATAGAACTTGACCAGAGAACACATGTTGTTCTGATCAGTCACCGCAACCGCAGGCATGTTCATGCCCACCAGGGTTTTGACCAGAGGTTTGATCCGTACCAGGCCGTCGACCAGGGAATACTCAGTGTGCAGGCGCAGGTGAACGAATGAAGCCGGCATAGTGATCCTGTTCCAATACGTGAAGACAACAAGGCCCGGATTGTACCGGGCCTTGGCAAAAACATCAGCTTCGCGACTAAACCTCGATGAAGCTCTCGCGCAGCTCGTAGGCCTGGCGTACCGGGGCGAACGAGCGCCGATGAATCGGCGTGGGACCCAGGCGTGCCAGAGCTTCCAGATGAACGGGCGTCGGGTAGCCTTTGTGCCCACCAATGCCGTAGCCGGGGTAGATCAATTCAAACGCGGCCATTTCGCGATCACGACTGACTTTGGCCAGGATCGAGGCCGCCGCAATTGCAGGCACCTTGCTATCCCCCTTCACCACCGCTTCCGACGGCATCCCCAGTTTCGGGCAACGGTTGCCGTCGATCATGGCCATTTTCGGGGTGATGTGCAGGCCTTCGACGGCACGCTGCATGGCCAGCATGGTGGCGTGCAGAATATTCAGCTTGTCGATTTCTTCGACTTCAGCCCGGGCAATATGCCAGCTCAAGGCTTTTTCACAGATTTCGTCGAACAGCTTTTCACGGCGGGCTTCAGTGAGCTTTTTCGAATCGTTCAACCCCAGAATCGGACGGTTCGGATCCAGGATCACCGCCGCCGTGACCACTGCGCCGCACAGCGGGCCGCGGCCGACTTCGTCGACGCCGGCCACCAGCTCATGGACTTGAGCAACCAGGCTGAAATCCAGGCCCATTTGCGTACTCATAAAGCTTCCTGTTGTTTGCCGATCAAGGTCAACACGGCGTCAGCCGCCTGGTTCGAGGCATCACGACGCAGTGTGCGGTGAATCGCATCGAAACCACGGGTCTGCTCTTCGCCGCCGTCGATCAAGGGTAGTAGGGTTTGCGCCAGGGCGTCAGGCGTCGCATCGTCCTGCAACAACTCCGGCACCAACAGGCGCTGGGCCAGCAGGTTGGGCAGGGAGATGTAAGGGCTTTTGACCATGCGCTTGAGGATCCAGAAGGTCAGCGGCGCCAGACGATAGGCCACGACCATGGGGCGCTTGTACAGCAGGGCTTCCAGCGTAGCGGTGCCCGAAGCAATCAGCACCGCATCACAGGCCGCAAGGGCCAGGTGCGATTGACCATCGAGCAGGGTTAGCGGCAGGTTGCGGCCTTGAAGCAAGGTTTCGATCTGAGCACGGCGTTGCGGGCTGGCACACGGCAACACAAACCGCACGCCAGGCTTGAGGTCTTGCAGACGTTCGGCGGCATCAAAGAAGACGCTGGCCAGGCGCCCGACTTCACCGCCTCGACTGCCGGGCATGAGCGCCACGAGCGGGCCATCGGGCAAGCCCAGTTCGGCACGGGCCGCGGCTCGATCAGCCTGCAAAGGTATCTCATCGGCCAGGGTATGTCCGACAAACCGCACCGGCACGCCCTTCTCTTCATAAAACCTGGCTTCGAAGGGCAACAGGGTCAGCATCAGGTCGCAACCCTCGCGGATCTTCAGCACGCGCTTCTGACGCCACGCCCACACGGATGGGCTGACGTAGTGCACGGTCTTGATGCCCGCCTGGCGCAGCTTGAGTTCGATATTGAGGGTGAAATCGGGTGCATCGATGCCGATGAAGACGTCGGGCTTTTCCTTGATCAGCGTCTGAATCAACAGCTTGCGGCGCGCCAGGAGTTCGCGCAGGCGCCCCAGCACCTCTACCAACCCCATGACCGACAAGCGCTCCATAGGGAAATAGGACACAAGCCCCTCAGCCTGCATCAACGGACCACCGACACCGATGAATTCCACGGCCGGGTGCTGTGCCTTTAGCGCCCGCATAAGACCTGCGCCCAAAATGTCGCCGGAAGCTTCTCCGGCTACCAGCGCTATACGCATATTGGCCATGATCAGCGAGTGATGCCGCGCGTCGACATCTGGATAGAGTCGCGGAACACCGCAACTTCCGGGAACAGCGCAGCCGGCTCGGTGAGTTGGGTCAATGCCTGCTCCACGGTCAGCCCCTGGCGGTAAACCACCTTGTAGGCACGACGCAAGGCGTGAATGGCCTCGTCGCTGAAACCACGACGACGCATGCCTTCGAAGTTCATGCTGCGAGCTTCGGCGGGGTTGCCGAATACCGTGACATACGCCGGAACGTCCTTGCCGATAGCGGTGCCCATGCCGGAAAAGCTGTGGGCGCCGATATGGCAGTACTGGTGCACCAGCGTGAACCCCGACAGGATCGCCCAGTCGTCAACGTGCACATGCCCGGCCAAGGCGGTGTTATTGACCAGTATGCAGTGGTTGCCGATCACGCTGTCGTGGCCGATATGGGCATAAGCCATCACCAGGTTGTGATCACCCAGGGTGGTTTCGGCGCGATCCTGCACGGTGCCGCGATGAATGGTCACGCCTTCTCGAATGATGTTGTGATCACCGATGACCAGGCGTGTTTCTTCACCCTTGTATTTCATGTCCGGTGTGTCTTCGCCTACCGAGGAGAACTGGTAGATGCGATTGTGTTTGCCAATACGGGTCGGCCCTTTGAGGATCACGTGCGGCCCGATGACAGTCCCCTCGCCGATTTCCACACCTGCGCCGACGATCGACCAGGGGCCGACCTCAACGTCGGCGGCCAGTACGGCCGACGGATCGATGATTGCGCGAGGGTCAATCAAACTCATAGTTTGCGTTCCGCACAGATAATCTCGGCGGAGCATACCGGCTTGCCATCCACCGAGGCCTGGCATTCGAACTTCCAGATCTGGCGCTTGCAACTGATGAATTTGGCTTCGAGGATCAACTGATCACCCGGGGTGACCGGGTTGCGGAAACGCAGCTTGTCAGAGCCCACGAAATAGTAGAGCGTGCCGTCGGCAGGCTTGAGGTCAAGCATTTTAAAACCAAGGATACCGGCAGCCTGGGCCATCGCTTCAATGATCAACACGCCCGGCATGATGGGATGCGCGGGGAAGTGACCGTTGAAGAACGGTTCGTTGATGCTGACATTCTTGTAGGCGCGAATGCGCTTTTCCTCGACGTTGAGGTCCACTACACGGTCCACCAGCAGGAACGGGTAACGGTGGGGCAGGTATTCGCGAATCTCGTTGATGTCCATCATTTCGGGGGGAAGCCTGTAATAAAGATTGGGGGCGGGCGGACTAAAGGCACGCCCCGCTAGCAAATCAAGGAGGCAGTCTAGCGGCTGTGCACACTTGATATGAAAATGGTATCAGCCTTCTGATGAAGCATTACCGCCAGGGGTCACTTCTCCAACACGCTTTTCCAGCTGCTTGAGCCGTCGGGCCATATCGTCGAGCTGGCGCAAACGCGCCGCACTCTTGCGCCATTCAGCCGCAGGTTGCATGGCGGTACCGGAAGAGTAGGCACCCGGCTCGGTAATCGAGTGGGTCACCATGGTCATTCCGGTGATGAAGACGTTGTCACAGATATCGATATGCCCTACCAGGCCGACACCGCCGGCGAGCATGCAATGCTTGCCGATACGGGTGCTGCCGGAAATCCCCACGCACGCCGCCATGGCGGTGTGATCGCCAATCTGTACGTTGTGGGCGATCTGGATCTGGTTGTCGAGCTTGACGCCATTGCCGATCACGGTATCGGCCAGGGCCCCGCGATCAACTGCAGTGTTCACGCCGATTTCCACGTCGTCGCCAATCAGCACGCCGCCGACCTGGGCAATCTTGTGCCAGACGCCTTTGGCGTTGGCAAATCCGAAGCCTTCGCCTCCGATCACCGCGCCCGACTGAATGACCACACGCTGGCCGATACGCACATCGTGATACAGCGTCACGCGCGGCGCGAGCCAGCCATCGGCACCGATCTCGCATCGCGCACCGATAAAGCAGTGCGCCCCCACCGTGACGCCTGCGGCAATGCGCGCACCACTCTCGATCACCGCAAAGGCACCAATGCTGGCCGCAGGGTCGACCTGGGCGTCATCGGCGATCATCGCTGACGGGTGAATGCCGCCGGCTGCCTTGGGTTTGGGATCGAACAGGTGCGACACCTTGGCGTACGCCAGGTACGGGTCGGCCACCACCAGCGCATCCCCGGCAAAACCTTCGGCATCGGCGGCTTTGAGCAATACGGCTGCGGCGCGGCTGTCGACGAGGTATTTACGGTATTGAGGGTTTGCGAGGAAGCTCAACTGAGCTGGGCCAGCCTCCTGCAAGGTGGCTAGCCCAGTGATTTCTTTCTCCGGGGAGCCATGCAAAGTGGCCCCCAGGAACTCGGCCAACTCGCCGAGCTTGATAGTCGCGGTCATGGCTTACTTCAGCTGGTTCATGCGCTCGATCACCTGACGGGTGATGTCGTATTGAGGCTTGACGTCAATCACGGCGCCGCGCTCGAACACCAGGTCAAAGGCGCCTTTCTTGATCACTTCTTCCACAGCACTGTCGAGTTTCGGCTTGAGCTGCTTAAGCATTTCGCGATCGGCCACAGCCTTGGCTTCGTTCAGCTCTTTGGACTGGAACTGATAGTCACGGGCCTTTTGCTTGAATTCCAGCTCCAGACGCTCGCGCTCGCCTTGCTGCATCTTGTCACCACCGGCCACCAGACGATCCTGGATGCCCTTCGCGCTGCTTTCCAGGGTCTTGAGCTTGGTCAGTTGCGGACCGAATTTTTTCTCGGCATCCACGGCGTATTTTTTGGCCGCATCGGATTCCAGCAGGGCCATCTGATAGTTCAGAACGGCGATTTTCATTTCGGCGAAGGCCGGGGTGGCTACCAGCACGGTTGCCAGCAGAACCAATTGAGTCAACTTACGCACGATGCACTCCTACAGAATCCGTTGTCGTTATCTTAGGTCAGACGCTTAGAACGTCTGGCCGAGGGAGAATTGGAAAATCTGGGTTTCAGCGTTATCCGGTTTCTTGATTGGCATGGCCAGCGCAAAGCTCAACGGGCCCAGCGCAGTCACCCACGTCACACCCACACCCACGGAGCTCGCCATGTTGCTGAGGCTCACGTCGTTGCACTGGGTATTGGACTTCAAACCGCTTGGGTTTTTGATCTGCTCGCACTTGGAATCGAACACGTTACCCACGTCCCAGAATACGGATGTGCGCAGGGAACGCTGATCTTTCACGAACGGCAGTGGGAACAGAATTTCAGCACCACCCTGGATCAACACGTTACCACCGAACGGCAGTGGGTCGTTGTCAGTGTCAGGTTGAGTGCCGATGTTACCGGTTTGCGCAACACCGCGGCTCGGGGTACCGCGCGGGCCGAGAGTGCTGTCCTTGAAGCCACGTACCGAGTTGAAACCACCTGCATAGTAGTTTTCATAGAACGGCAAGCCATTGGTCGAACCGTAACCGTCGCCATAGCCCAGCTCGGTGTGCAGGCGCATGGTGTAGTTGTCGCTCAACGGCTGGAACAACTGGCCGCGATAGTCGAGTTTGAAGAACGACAGGTCGCTGCCCGGCGTGGTGACTTCGGCCGTCAGGCTCTGGGAATGGCCACGGGTTGCCAGCACGCCTTTGTTCAGGGTCGACTCGGACCAGCCGGCGGACGCCTTGAAGTTCAGGAACTTGTCGCCTTCACGACGGGTGAAGTCGAAGATCTCGTCCACGGTATAAATACCGGTCTTGATCTCATCCTGCTGCGCAGTCAGGCCGAAGGTCAGGCGCGAGGTTTCGCTGATCGGATAGCCGATGTTCACGCCGGCACCCAGGCTGTCGATCGCATAGCTAGCTACGTCTACGTCGAGATCTTTGTAGTCGGTGGTGCGGTAGAAGGCGTTGTAGCCCAGGCTCACACCGTCGGCGGTCCAGTAGGGGTCGACATAACCGAAGTTATAGCGGCTCTGGTATTCGCTGCGGGTCAGGCCAATGGAAACCTTGTTACCGGTACCCAGGAAGTTGTTCTGGGTGATCGAGCCACCCAGGATCAGGCCGGCGCTCTGCGCGAAACCGACACTGGCGGTGATCGAGCCCGAGGCCTGCTCTTCAACGGCATAGTTCACGTCAACCTGGTCGTCCACACCTGGCACAGCCGGCGTTTCGACGTTGACTTCCTTGAAGAAGCCCAGGCGTTCAAGACGGGTCTTGGACTGGTCGATCAGGTAGGTCGAAGCCCAGCCACCTTCCATCTGACGCATCTCACGACGCAGCACTTCGTCGGCGGACTTGGTGTTGCCACGGAAATTGATGCGGTTTACGTAAGCACGCTTACCGGGGTCGACCACGAAGGTGATATCAACGGTGTGGTCTTCGTCGTTGGGGGTCGGCACGCCGTTGACGTTGGCGAAGGTGTAGCCTTCGTTACCCAGGCGGCGGGTGATCAGTTCGGAGGTGGTGGTCATCAGCTTGCGCGAGAACACCTGGTCTTTCTGCACCAGCAACAGGGACTTGACCTGGTCTTCAGGCACTTTCAAGTCACCGCTGAGCTTGACGTCACGAACCTTGTACTTCTCGCCTTCGTTGACGTTGACAGTGATGTAGACGTGCTTCTTGTCCGGCGTAATGGACACCTGGGTGGAGGCGATGTCCATGTTGATATAGCCGCGATCCAGGTAGTAGGAACGCAGGCGCTCCAGGTCACCGGAGAGTTTCTCACGGGCGTACTTGTCATCGTTCTTGAAGAACGACAACCAGTTGGTGGTCTTGAGTTCGAACAGGTCGACCAGGTCTTCATCCGGGAACTTGGTATTGCCTACCACGTTGATGTGCTGAATGGCGGCCACGGTCCCTTCGTTGATGTTGACCTTGAGGCCGACACGGTTACGCGGCTGCGGAACCACTTCCGTTTCCACGGTCGCGGAGTAGCGACCCTGGGCGACGTACTGGCGCTGCAGCTCGTTACGCACGCCTTCAAGGGTGGCGCGCTGGAAGATTTCACCTTCGGCCAGGCCCGATTGCTTCAGGCCTTTCATCAGGTCTTCAGTAGAGATCGCTTTGTTGCCTTCGATCTCGATACTGGCGACGGATGGTCGCTCGACGACGGTGATGACCAGGACGTTGCCTTCTCGACCCAGTTGGATGTCTTGAAAGAACCCGGTTTTGAACAACGCACGAGTGGATTCCACCAGGCGACGATCATCAGCCTGTTCCCCGACGTTCAACGGCAAGGCACCAAAGACGCTACCGGCGGAAACCCGCTGGAGGCCGTTGACGCGAATATCGGAGATGGTGAAGGACTCGGCGTGAACTTCGGCGATCATCAATACGGTGAGAACCGCAGTTAGCAGCAGACGTTTCATGAAGTCCTTTCTTATTCCAACTGGCAATAAACAAACTGCCGCAAAATGCGGCAGATTCGCAATTCAGCGAAGCGTTACAGTCGACCCAAATCGTTGACCAGGGCTAACAACATCACCCCGACCACCAAACTGATACCGATCTGTATCCCCCAACCCTGCACACGATCCGACAAGGGGCGACCACGCACCCACTCGACCAGATAAAACAACAGATGTCCCCCATCCAATACTGGAATGGGCAACAAATTCAGAACCCCCAGGCTGATACTCAGATAAGCCAGGAAATTCAGGAAATCCGCGACACCCGACTGGGCAGAAGCGCCCGCCACTTTAGCAATGGTTATCGGCCCACTCAAGTTTTTTACCGAGAGCTCGCCGAACAACATTTTCTTGAGGGATTCGAGCGTCAGCACGCTCATGGTCCAGGTGCGTTTCGCACCCTCGCCAATTGCCGCCAATGGACCGAAGCTGACCTCGCGCATCATCGAAGGCGGCCACTCGGGACTTTTGACACCCGCACCCAGGTAACCTGCGGCCGCCTTGGCTTCCCCGCGCACCGCCAGGGTTACCGGGACGTCGATTTGAGCACCATCGCGCTCAACTTTCAGCACAATTCTGGTATCAGGGCGCACACGAACCAGATCAACCACCTGCTGCCATTCGCTCAACGGCTGACCATCGAGCGCCAGCAGGCGGTCGCCGGTTTTCAGGCCTGCGGCCTGGGCCGGGCCTTTGGAGTCGAGTTCGGCGAGCACCGGCGGCAACGCCGGACGCCACGGACGAATGCCCAGCGACTTGATCGGATCGGGCTCGTCAGCACCCTTGAGCCAGTGGTCCAGGGCCAACGCACGTGAGGCTTCGGCGCTGGAGTCCTGCTCACGCACCACGACGTTGACGGTGCCGCTCTCACCCAGGCGGCGCACCAGCTGAAGATTGACCGCCCCCCAACCCGTGGTCGGTTCGCCATCAATGGAAACAATTTCCTGGCCCGCTACCAGACCGGCCTTCGCCGCGATACTGTCTGCCTCGACCGCGCCGATCACCGGGCGGATCTGCTGGCTGCCCAGCATGGCCAACACCCAGAAAAACAGCATGGCCAACAGAAAGTTGGCGATCGGACCGGCGGCCACTATGGCGATACGCTGACGAACGGTCTTGCGATTGAAGGATTGATCCAACTGATCAACCGGCACCTCGCCTTCGCGTTCGTCGAGCATCTTGACGTAGCCACCCAAAGGGATGGCCGCGATCACGAACTCGGTACCGTGGCGGTCATGCCAACGCACCAACGGCATGCCGAAACCGACGGAAAAGCGCAGTACCTTGACGCCGCAACGACGCGCCACCCAAAAGTGGCCGAATTCGTGGAAGGTAACCAGCACACCCAGAGCAACCAGGGTGCCGACAATCATATAAAGCGCACTCATCTAATTTCTCCGCATTCCAATCCAGTGCCTGAAGGCTCAACGCGCCTGCAGACTATTGCGCGCTGCGGCTCAACCAATCTTCGGCCAGGGCCCGGGCCTTGGCGTCCGCCTCGAACACTGCGCCCAGATCATTGACGGCTACGACAGGCTCACGGCTCAAGACGTCCTCGATCATACTCGCGATCTGTGGAAAACGGATGCGCCGCTCGAGAAACGCCGCCACGGCCACTTCATTGGCCGCATTAAGCATCGCCGGCGCACTGTTACCCGCCTCCGCCGCCTGGCGCGCCAGGCGCAGACAGGGAAAACGCTGCTCGTCGGGCGCTTCGAAATCCAGGCGAGCCACGGCAAACAGATCCAGCGGCGCCACGCCCGAGTCGATGCGCTCAGGCCATGCGAGAGCATTGGCGATCGGCGTACGCATATCGGGATTACCCAACTGCGCCAATACCGAGCCGTCCACGTAATCCACCAGGGAATGAATCACACTTTGCGGGTGAATCACCACCTCGACCTGCTCAGGCCGCGCGTCGAACAGCCAGCAGGCCTCGATCAACTCCAGACCCTTGTTCATCATGCTTGCCGAATCCACGGAGATCTTGCGCCCCATCGACCAGTTCGGATGGGCACATGCCTGGTCGGGAGAGACCTGCTCCAGCTCGGCCAACGGCGTTTGCCGGAACGGACCGCCCGAGGCCGTGAGCAGGATCCGACGTACGCCGACCTGGCTCAAACCCCGTGCGAAGTCACCGGGCATGCATTGGAAAATGGCGTTGTGCTCGCTGTCGAGCGGCAGCAGCACCGCCCCGCTCCTGCGCACAGCCTGCATAAAGAGTGCACCGGACATCACCAGTGCTTCTTTATTAGCCAACAGGATCTTTTTGCCCGCATCGACGGCCGCCAGGGTAGGCCGCAGGCCCGCCGCACCGACAATGGCCGCAACCACGGTGTCGACTTCGGCATCCGCCGAAACCTGGCACAGTCCCTCCTCGCCCACCAGCACCTGGGTGGCGAGCCCGGCTGCGCGCAAATCATCCTGCAAGGCGCGCGCCGCAGCCGCCTCGGGCACCACGGCGAAGCGCGGCGCATGGCGCACGCACAATGCCAGTAGCTCGCTGAGGCGGGTATAGCCGGTCAGCGCGAACACCTGATAGCGGTCCGGGTGACGCACGATCACATCCAGCGTGCTCAGCCCCACCGAACCGGTGGCCCCCAGCACGGTCACCTGCTGCAGGCGACTCACGAAGCGGTCATCCACAGCAATACGGCAAAGATCGGAATGGCGGCGGTAAGGCTGTCGATACGGTCAAGCACCCCGCCATGTCCAGGCAACAGATTACTGCTGTCCTTGATACCGGCCTGGCGCTTGAACATGCTTTCGGTGAGATCACCCACCACCGAAATAAACACCACGATGGCCGTGCCCAGCAGGGCCAGAATAATTTCCTTACCTGTCCAGCCGCGCACGAGACCGACCACCAGCGCGATAACCAGTGTCATTGCGAGGCCACCGTAAACACCCTCCCAGCTCTTGCCCGGGCTCACGGCCGGCGCCAGCTTGCGCTTGCCGAATGCCCGGCCCGAGAAGTAGGCGCCGATATCCGCGCCCCAGACCAGCACCATCACCGCCATGATCAGCCAGTTGCCCATCGGCGAATTCTTGATTTCCACCAGCCCTTGCCAGGCCGGCAGCAAAATCAACAGGCCAATCACCAGCTTGGTGGCGACGCTGGACCAATGGCCGCTGGTACGCGGATAGGTCAGCACCAGGAAGGTCGCAAGCGCCCACCACAGCACGGCCGCCCCCAACACCCACGGCACCACGATGCTCGACAGGGTATGCATCAAAAACAGCAACACCGCCACGACCGCTGCGTAGGCCACGCGCGGCAACTGGGCAGTAAAACCGGCAAGGCGCGCCCACTCCCAGGCGCCCAGGGTCACGACCAGGCCAATAAACAAGGCGAAGCCGGAACCGTCGAGCAGGAAAAACCCACACAAGGCGATCGGCAATAGGATCAGGGCGGTGATGATTCGTTGTTTAAGCATTTAGACCCGGGCTCCAGCTTCGATCTGCTCGCTTGTTTTACCAAAGCGACGCTGACGGGAAGCGAAATCGGCCAGCGCAGTGCGCATGGCATCGTGTTTGAAGTCCGGCCAGAACAGGTCGGAGAAGTACAGCTCGGTATAGGCCAACTGCCACAACAGGAAGTTACTGATGCGGTGTTCGCCACCGGTGCGAATGCATAAGTCCGGCAATGGCAGATCGCCGGTCACCAGGCAGGTTTGCAGCAATTCGGGCGTGATGTCGTCCGGTCGCAGATGACCGGCCTGCACTTCGCGGGCCAGCCGCTGCGCGGCCTGGGCGATGTCCCACTGGCCGCCGTAATTGGCTGCGATCTGCAACACAAAACGGTCGGCGCCGGCGGTAATCGCCTCGGCTTCACGCATGGCCGCCTGCAGTTCCGGGTGGAACCGCGAGCGATCACCAATGATGCGCAGGCTGATGTTGTTGTCGTTAAGGCGCTTGGCCTCACGACGCAGGGCCTTGAAGAACAGGTCCATCAGAGCGCTGACTTCTTCGGCGGGCCGCTGCCAGTTCTCACTGGAGAACGCGAACAAGGTGAGTACTTCCACCTTGGCCTCGGCACACACCTCAATCACCGCCCGCACTGCATCGACACCCGCTTTATGCCCGGCAACACCTGGCATGAAGCGTTTCTTCGCCCAGCGATTATTCCCATCCATGATGATCGCGACATGGCGCGGCACCACGGAGGGTACAGTCTGCTTGGTCTTTTCCATGAAGGCGTCCTGACCCCTTATACGGCCATCAGGTCCTTTTCTTTTTCTTCGGTTGCCTGGGTGATCTTCGCCTCGGCTTCCTTGGTCAGCTTATCGATATCGGCAACGGCGCGACGCTCTTCGTCTTCGCTGATTTCCTTGTCCTTGACCAGCTTCTTCAGCTCACCCAGGGCATCGCGACGAATGTTACGCACTGCAACGCGCGCGTCTTCCGCCGCGCTGCGCGCCTGCTTGGTGAAGCCCTTGCGGGTTTCTTCGGTCAGGGCAGGCATGGAGATCAGCAACAACTCGCCCAGGTTGGTCGGGTTGAGGTTCAGACCGGCGCTCTGGATCGCCTTGTCGACCGCAGCGAGCATGTTGCGCTCGAAGGCTACGACTTGCAGGGTCCGCGAGTCCTTGACGGTGACGTTGGCCACGCTGCTCAGCGGGGTGTCGGCGCCATAGTAAGGCACCATGACACTGCCCAGGATGCTCGGGTGCGCCTTGCCGGTACGAATCTGGCCGAATGCATGGCTCAGAGACTCCAGGGATTTCTGCATACGCGCTTGGGCGTCTTTTTTGATTTCGTTGATCATTGTTGGCCTTCCTCGATCAGAGTCCCTTCCGCACCGCCATGGACGATATTCAGCAGGGCGCCGGGCTTGTTCATGTTAAATACGCGCAGCGGCATCTTGTGGTCGCGGCACAGGCAAATAGCCGTCAGGTCCATCACGCCCAGCTTGCGATCCAGCACTTCATCGTAGGTCAGATGATCGAACTTCTCGGCATGTGGGTCTTTGAATGGGTCTGCGGTGTACACACCGTCCACCTTGGTGGCCTTGAGCACCACGTCGGCATCGATCTCGATGGCACGCAGGCAAGCCGCCGAGTCCGTGGTGAAGAACGGGTTGCCCGTGCCTGCGGCGAAGATCACCACTTCTTTGGAGTTCAAGTGACGCATGGCTTTGCGACGATCATAGTGATCGGTCACGCCGACCATGGAAATAGCCGACATTACGATGGCCGAAATGTTGGCGCGCTCCAGGGCGTCGCGCATGGCCAGGGCGTTCATCACAGTGGCCAGCATGCCCATGTGGTCACCGGTGACCCGATCCATGCCGGCAGCACTCAGTGCCGCGCCACGAAACAGGTTGCCACCGCCAATCACCAGGCCCACTTGCACGCCAATGCCGACCAGTTGGCCGACTTCCAGCGCCATGCGGTCGAGCACCTTGGGATCGATCCCGAACTCTTCCGAGCCCATCAGGGCCTCGCCGCTGAGCTTGAGTAGAATGCGTTTATAGCGAGCCTGATAACCACTGCCCTGCTGAGCCATTGCGAATCTCTCCTGCGGCGTATTTTCAAAAATTCTTGGCGAGCCGTTTACGGCTTGCGTTCACTCTAGCTGGACGCTATCACAGCGCCATCGGAACACGGCTTTGTAAGCCAGTTCCGACGGGAAGCCAAATAAAATCGGCCTTCCCATTTGAAAAGAGGCTGCGCGCGTGAGCGGGCAGCCTCTTTCGGGCGACAGTTGAAACTGTCTTATTGCTTGGCGGCAGCCAGCTGGGCAGCAACTTCTTCAGCGAAGTTGTCGACCGGCTTCTCGATGCCTTCGCCTACTTTGAAGTAAGTGAAGGAAACGATTTCAGCGCCGGCTTTCTTGGCCAGCTCGCCAACCTTGATTTCAGGGTTCTTGACGAACGCCTGCTCAACCAGGCTCGCTTCTGCCAGGAACTTGCTGATACGGCCTTTGACCATGTTCTCAACAATGTTTTCCGGCTTGCCTTTGATTTTCTCTTCGTTCAGCTGCAGGAACACCGCTTTTTCGCGCTCGATGGCTTCGGCGGATACTTCCGAAGGCAGCAGGAACTCAGGGTTGCTGGCTGCGACGTGCATCGCGATGTCTTTGGCCAGCTCAACGTTGCCGCCCTTCAGAACTACCGCAACGCCGATCTTGTTGCCGTGCAGGTAACCACCAACCACGTCACCTTCAACACGGACCAGGCGACGGATGTTGACGTTTTCGCCAACCTTGCCGACCAGCACCAGACGGGCAGCTTCCTGAGCTTCGATCAGAGGCTCGACGGTGGTCAGCTTGTCAGCGAACGCTTTTTCGACGCTGGCCGCAACGAATGCCTTGAAGTCGTCCTGCAGAGCCAGGAAGTCGGTCTGGGAGTTCACTTCCAGCAGAACAGCGGACTTGCCGTCTTCTTTCAGAGCGATGGCGCCTTCAGCAGCTACGTTGCCTGCTTTCTTGGCAGCCTTAATGGCGCCGGAAGCACGCATGTCATCAATGGCTTTTTCGATGTCGCCGCCGGCCTTGGTCAAGGCCTTTTTGCAATCCATCATGCCTTCGCCGGTACGCTCACGCAGTTCTTTAACCAACGCTGCAGTAATCTCTGCCATTTCAAAATCCTCTTGGATAGGTTTTCAACCATTCCACCCGAGCAAACGGGCGATCAATTCTTCTCGAACCACCCTTGTAGGCCGCTGCACGTTACAGATGATGTAGCTGCGCTGCCGACAAATGGTTTTCGAGGGGGCAAAAAGGGGGCCAAGCCCCCTTTTTGCTTACTGAGTCAACGCCAGGGCGTCAATTACTCAGCGGCAGCTACCGGAGCTTCTTCAACGAACTGCTCGGCACCACCAGCAACGTGGTTACGACCACGGATTACAGCGTCAGCCATCGAACCCATGTACAGCTGGATAGCGCGGATAGCGTCATCGTTGCCTGGGATGATGTAGTCAACGCCTTCCGGGCTGCTGTTGGTATCGACTACGCCGATAACAGGGATGCCCAGCTTGTTGGCTTCGGTGATCGCGATGCGCTCGTGATCAACGTCGATAACGAACAGTGCGTCAGGCAGACCGCCCATGTCCTTGATACCACCCAGGGAACGATCGAGCTTTTCCAGGTCACGAGTGCGCATCAGCGCTTCTTTCTTGGTCAGCTTGGCGAAGGTACCGTCTTCGGCTTGCACTTCAAGGTCACGCAGACGCTTGATGGAAGCACGGATGGTTTTGAAGTTGGTCAGCATGCCGCCCAACCAGCGGTGATCGACGTACGGCGAACCGCAACGTGCTGCTTCTTCAGCAACGATCTTGCCGGCGGAACGCTTGGTGCCGACGAACAGAATCTTGTTTTTGCCCTGGGCCAGGCGCTCTACGAAAGTCAGAGCTTCGTTGAACATTGGCAGGGTTTTTTCAAGGTTGATGATGTGGATCTTGTTGCGCGCGCCGAAAATGTATTTACCCATTTTCGGGTTCCAGTAACGGGTCTGGTGACCGAAGTGCACACCGGCCTTCAGCATATCGCGCATGTTGACTTGGGACATGATAGTTCCTTAATAAGTCGGGTTTGGCCTCCACGTATCCCAATGACCAACCAGCGGCATCAAGGCCTCCGGCACCCAGGTCATCGTGTCGACACGTGTGTGGATTTAAGCTTTTCGGGGTATCCCCGGAAAGCGGCGCATTTTATACCACACGAAGGGCGAAAACGAAACCCGCAATCACAGTTGCCGTCAGCTGTCTCAACGCAAGCCTTTGAAACCAGCCGAAACAGCCCCACCCTATAGAGAGAAGCGATCACCAGACGTTCATGACTTGAGACCCTGGTCTGTTAGAATCGCGTTTTTTGGGGCTTGTGCGAATTCTGCAGCCTTTTGTCGCACACCCGTAAACCGTATTGATTTCAGCGCGTCGCGCTAGAGAGAGCCTGTATGACCGTTAGTTTGAAAACCGCCGAAGACATTGCCGGCATGCGCATTGCCGGCAAACTGGCTGCCGACGTGCTGGAAATGATTGCCGAACACGTCAAGCCCGGCGTCACTACCGAAACCCTGAACCAGATCTGCCACGACTACATCGTCGACGTGCAGAAGGCTATCCCTGCTCCCCTCAACTACAAAGGCTTCCCCAAGTCGATCTGCACGTCGGTCAACCATGTGGTCTGCCACGGTATTCCCGGCGACAAGCCGTTGAAGGACGGCGACACCCTGAACATCGACGTGACCGTGATCAAGAACGGCTACTTTGGCGACACCAGCCGCATGTTCCACGTCGGTAACGTTCCGGTATGGGCCGAGCGCCTGTCCCAGGTCACCCAGGAATGCATGTACAAGGCTATCGAGATCGTCAAACCCGGCTGCCGCCTGGGCGATATCGGCGAAGTGATCCAGAAGCATGCCGAAAAGAACGGCTTTTCGGTAGTGCGCGAATTCTGCGGCCACGGCATCGGCACCGTGTTCCACGAAGAACCGCAGATCCTGCACTACGGCCGCGCCGGCACCGGCATGGAACTGAAGGCGGGCATGACCTTCACCATCGAGCCCATGATCAACCAGGGCAAGGCCGACACCAAGGTGCTGGGCGACGGCTGGACCGCCATCACCAAGGATCGCAAGCTCTCGGCCCAGTGGGAGCACACCTTGCTGGTCACCGAGACGGGCTACGAGATCTTTACCTTGCGCGCAGACGACACCATCCCGCGCGTTTCGGCGTAATCCAAGGCTGCGTTGGTTTTCCCAAACGGTGTTGTGACTGATTCATAGATAGAAAGGAAAGCCGAACGATGCCCCAGGTGGATCCCGAACTCTTCGACCGCGGCCAGTTCCAGGCCGAACTGGCATTGAAGGCGAGCCCGATCGCCGCCTTCAAAAAAGCCATCCGCCAGGCCCGCGAGGTGCTCGACGCGCGCTTTCGCAGTGGGCGCGACATCCGTCGCCTGATCGAGGACCGCGCCTGGTTTGTCGATAACATTCTGCAAAAGGCCTGGGAGCAGTTCACCTGGAGCACCGACGCCGATATCGCCCTGGTGGCGGTCGGCGGCTACGGTCGTGGCGAATTGCACCCCTACTCCGACATCGACCTGCTGATCCTGCTGGGCAGCGCCGATCATGAGGTCTTTCGCGATTCCATCGAGCGTTTTCTCACACTGTTGTGGGACATCGGCCTGGAAGTCGGCCAGAGTGTACGCTCGGTGGACGAATGCGCCGAAGAGGCCCGTGCCGATCTGACCGTGATCACCAACCTGATGGAAAGCCGCACCATCGCCGGCCCCGAACGCCTGCGCCAGCGCATGCTCGACGTCACCAGCACCGCGCACATGTGGCCGAGCAAGGACTTCTTTCTGGCCAAGCGCGCCGAGCAGAAAGCCCGGCACCACAAGTACAACGACACCGAGTACAACCTGGAACCCAACGTCAAGGGCTCGCCCGGCGGCCTGCGGGACATCCAGACCATTCTGTGGGTTGCCCGTCGCCAGTACGGCACCCTGAACCTGCGCGCCCTGGCCGGCGAAGCGTTCCTGGTGGAAAGCGAAAATGCGCTGCTGGCCTCCTCCCAGGAATTCCTGTGGAAAGTGCGCTACGCCCTGCACATGCTCGCCGGGCGCGCCGAAGACCGCCTGTTGTTCGACCACCAGCGCTCCATCGCCACATTGCTCGGCTTCGAAGGCGAAGACGCCAAGACCAGCATCGAAAGCTTCATGCAGCAGTACTACCGCGTGGTCATGAGCATCGCGCAACTGAGCGATCTGATCATTCAGCACTTCGAAGAGGTCATCCTGGCCCCCGAAGATGAAGCACCGCCGCAGCCAATCAACGCGCGCTTCCAGTTGCACGACGGCTATATCGAAGCACGCAGCGACAATGTCTTTCGCCGCACGCCTTTCGCCATGCTGGAAATCTTCGTGCTGATGGCCCAGCAGCCGGAAATCAAAGGCGTGCGCGCCGACACCATTCGCCTGCTGCGGGAAAATCGCCACCTGATCGACGACGACTTTCGCAACGATATCCGTAACACCAGCCTGTTCATCGAGCTGTTCAAGTGCAAGATCGGCATCCACCGCAACCTGCGCCGCATGAATCGCTACGGCATCCTCGGGCGCTACCTGCCCGAGTTCGGCTTTATCGTGGGGCAGATGCAGCACGACCTGTTCCACATCTATACCGTCGACGCGCACACGCTCAACCTGATCAAACACCTGCGTAAGTTGCAGTACACCCAAGTATCGGAAAAATTCCCGTTGGCCAGTAAGCTCATGGCCAAACTGCCCAAGCCCGAATTGATTTACCTGGCCGGGCTGTATCACGACATCGGCAAAGGTCGGCATGGCGACCACTCGGAAGTCGGTGCCGTTGACGCCGAGGCCTTCTGTCAGCGTCATCAACTGCCGCTGTGGGACAGCCGCCTGATCGTCTGGCTGGTGCAGAACCACCTGGTGATGTCGACCACCGCCCAACGCAAGGACTTGTCCGACCCGCAGGTGATCCACGATTTCGCCCAGGTGGTCGGCGATGAAACCCGCCTCGACTACCTGTACGTGCTCACGGTGTCCGATATCAACGCCACCAACCCCACTCTGTGGAACTCCTGGCGCGCCAGCCTGCTGCGCCAGCTGTACACCGAGACCAAGCGCGCCCTGCGCCGTGGCCTGGAAAACCCGGTGGACCGCGAGGAGCAGATCCGCCGCACCCAAAGTGCCGCCCTGGATATCCTGGTGCGCGGCGGCAACGACCCCGACGATGTCGAGCAATTGTGGTCGCAATTGGGTGACGATTACTTCCTGCGCCACACCGCCGGCGATGTGGCCTGGCACACCGACGCGATCCTGCAGCAACCCGCCGACGGCGGCCCGCTGGTGTTGATCAAGGAAACCACCCAGCGGGAATTCGAGGGCGGCACGCAGATTTTCATCTATGCGCCGGACCAGCATGATTTCTTCGCCGTGACCGTGGCTGCCATGGACCAGCTCAACCTGAACATTCATGACGCTCGGGTCATCACCTCCAGCAGCCAGTTCACCCTCGACACCTATATCGTGCTCGACACCGATGGCGACTCGATCGGCGATAACCCGGCGCGCGTGAAGAAGATCCGCGAAGGCCTTACCGAGGCCCTGCGCAACCCCGACGACTACCCGACCATCATCCAGCGCCGCGTGCCGCGCCAGCTCAAGCACTTTGCGTTCGCACCCCAGGTGACTATTTCCAACGATGCGCAACGCCCGGTCACCGTGCTGGAGCTCAGTGCGCCGGATCGCCCTGGCCTGCTGGCACGCATCGGCGGGATCTTCCTGGAGTTCGACCTGTCGCTGCAGAACGCCAAGATTGCGACGCTCGGCGAGCGGGTCGAAGACGTATTCTTCATTACCGATGCCGATAACCAACCGTTGTCGGACCCTGAACTGTGCCGGCGCTTGCAGGAAGCCATCGTCCAGCAGTTGAGCGTGACACAGGAGCCCGGAGTCGAGCTGACGCGCCTGACAATTTGATATCAGGAGCGGCCCGCCGCTCCTTTTGCAGTTTTAACGCCTTGCACGAGATCCACCGATGAACAACGCCCTGAACCAGCTGCAGCCCTACCCGTTCGAGAAACTGCGCGCCCTGCTGGGCAGCGTCACGCCAAACCCGGACAAGCGCCCCATTGCCCTGTCCATCGGCGAACCCAAGCACAAGTCGCCGACATTCGTGGCCGAGGCGTTGAGCAGCAATCTCGATCAGATGGCGGTATATCCCACCACACTGGGCATTCCGGCGCTGCGCGAGGCCATAGGTGCCTGGTGCGAACGTCGCTTCAGCGTGCCCAAGGGCTGGCTGGACCCGGCGCGCAATATCCTGCCGGTCAACGGCACCCGCGAAGCCCTGTTCGCGTTCACTCAAACCGTGGTCAATCGCGGTGACGACGCACTGGTGGTGAGCCCGAACCCGTTCTACCAGATCTACGAAGGCGCCGCGTTCCTCGCCGGCGCCCAGCCGCATTATCTGCCGTGCCTGGACAGCAACGGCTTCAACCCGGATTTCGACGCGGTCTCGCCGGACATCTGGAACCGTTGCCAGATCCTGTTCCTGTGCTCCCCCGGCAACCCGACCGGCGCGTTGATTCCAATCGACACCCTGAAAAAACTTATCGCCCTGGCCGACGAATACGACTTTGTGATCGCCGCCGACGAGTGCTACAGCGAGCTGTATTTCGACGAGCAAACCCCGCCGCCGGGCCTGCTCAGCGCCTGCGTTGAACTGGGTCGCCAGGACTTCAAGCGTTGCGTGGTGTTTCACAGCCTGTCCAAGCGCTCCAACCTGCCGGGTCTGCGCTCAGGTTTTGTGGCCGGTGATGCCGAGATTCTGAAGGCCTTCCTGCTGTACCGCACTTACCATGGCTGCGCTATGCCCGTGCAGACGCAACTGGCCAGCATCGCGGCCTGGCAGGACGAGGCTCATGTCCAGGCTAACCGTGAGCTGTACCGCGAGAAATTCGACGCCGTATTGGCGATCCTCAAGCCGGTGCTGGATGTGCAGGCCCCGGACGGCGGGTTCTACTTATGGCCGAAGGTGAATGGCGACGACGCTGCGTTCTGTCGCGACCTGTTCGTGCAGGAGCATGTGACCGTAGTGCCCGGCTCGTATCTGTCGCGCGAGGTGGACGGTTTCAACCCAGGCGCAGGGCGTGTGCGCATGGCGCTGGTGGCGCCATTGGCGGAGTGCGTGGAAGCGGCCGAACGCGTGCGCGCCTTTGTCCAACGCAATATTTGAGGCCTGCGGCCCGTACGCGCCACAACGCATACGGGCCAAACTTACACGCCCTCATACCTGATGCTGGAACCACCCTGTGGTCAGGACGACTCAAGGCACACCCTTGTCCTTCAACACCACAGGTCAGCCCGCATGATTTCTCCCACGCACTTCACCCCGATTTATCCGTCAATCACTGACTGCAGCGTCGAAAACGCACACCCATCCGAAAGAGGCGCAAGAACCCGCCGCAATGTGGGAGAGCCTGCCAAATACTGGCCACAGAACAGCACCCTCAAGATCGCACTATCCGATTACGAAATGAATGATCCCTATGTGGTGGCCGTCAAAAACGCCGCCAGCCAGTGGTTGCCGCATATCAATCTACGCTTCGAGTTCGTCTCGGGAGACACGGGTGATGTGCGCATCACGCAGCACGGCAACAAAAGCGGAGGCAGCTCTGAAATAGGCACCGATGCCGTGAACACATTCGGTACCCCAACCATGCTGTTGCCTCTGGACCATACGGCTGCCAACTTCGAGTACACCGTCATTCACGAATTCGGGCACATGCTCGGCGCCCTCCACGCCCATCAGCACCCCGACGCAACTATCTCGTGGAACCTGCCCGCTCTGAGTCGACAGTTCACGCAGAGCATGCTGCAAGACAACTTCCTGAAGGTGCCGCGCAGCGGTACGTATGACCTTTTGCCCTATGACCCGGACTCGGTCATGCACTATTCCACTCCAAGCGGGTGGACCACCGACACCGTCGTGCACTCAAGGAACGCGATGCTCAGCCAGGGCGATATCGCCTGGGCGAAGAAGGCCTACCCCAGGGCGCCGGCGACCGCCGAGTGACCCCAGTAGCGACTCCCTTCACTTTCGCGGCCCCAGGTTGGCCTCGCTCATGTCCAGGTCTGCCAGCACCTCGCGCAATACATCGTCGCCGATCTGGTGCTGGCGGCTGAGCCGATACAGCTCCAATCGCTGGGCCCTCAATGCCTTGAGCCGCAACCTGCTTTCCAATTGATCCAGTTGCAACGCCAACGCCTGTGCTTCGGCGGAGTCGTTGAACACCTCCAATTGATGGCGGTACTCCGACATGATTCGCGCCTTGAGTTCGGTGGCCAACGCCGCCTGTGCCGCATCCTGTGTCTCGTTGGACTCCTCGATTTCCAACGCATGGATAGCGGCCACCGCCGTCTTTTTCCAAGCCTCGCGCACCTCTTTATGGCGCTTTTCGTCAGGACTCTTTTCGATACCGCGCAACAGTAGCGGCAAGGCGATGCAGGCGGCGATCAACGACAGAAGGATTACCCCGGCCGCGATGAAGATCAGCAAATCACGTTCGGGAAAATCCTGGCCTGGCGCGAGCAGCAGCGGCACTGACATGACACCGGCCAGGGTCACGGCACCGCGCACACCGCCGACAGTCAACAGCCAGCAGGAGCGCGCGGTTGGGACCAATGTCAGTTCGCTTTTGCCACGCAGCCGTCGCAGCAGCCCCGACAGGCGCCAGATGCTTTGTACCCAGACGAAGCGCAACACCACCAAGACCAGGAAAATTGCGACGACTTCCAGACAGCGATACAGCAAGGTCGGCCACAGCGTCGATTCATGACTCACCACTGCCTTGATGATGTCCGGTAACTGAAGGCCCAACAGCAGGAAAATCAGGCCATTGAAGGCGAACTCCAGCAACGACCATACGCTGCGATTAAGCAGGCGTGTGCTGGTCTGGCGTGGCAGCAGGTCGAGCCAGCTTTGCATCATGCCGGCCGCCACCGCCGAGAGAATGCCCGAGGCGCCCAAGCGCTCGGCAAGCACATAGGCGGCGAACGGCAGCAGCAACATGAACACCACATGCGTCGCCGGATCGTCCCAGCCGCGAGCGATCATCCAAGCGCGCAACCGCCCGACCAGCCAACTCAATGCCACGCCCACCGCCAGGCCACCGACGGCAACCAGCACGAAGGTCAGGCTGGCATCGGCCAACGAAAACACCCCGGTCAACGCCGCGGCCAAGGCGAACTTGAAGGTCACCAGACCCGACGCGTCATTCATCAACGCCTCGCCCTGCAACATGTGCATCAGTGGCGTCGGCAAGCGATTCTGGGAAATGGCCGACACCGCCACGGCATCGGTCGGCGATAACACGGCCGCCAGGGCGAAGGCCACCGGCAGCGGGGTCGCGGGCAATATCCAGTGGATGAAGTAACCGGCACCCACCACGGTAAACAGCACCAGCCCTACCGCCAACGTCAGGATCGGCCCGCGCAAACGCCATAATTCACGCTTGGGCATGCGCCAGCCATCGGAGAACAGCAGCGGCGGCAAGAACAGAAACAGAAATAACTCAGGGTCCAACGCCACGTGCAGCCCCAAGGTGGGCCAGGCCAGCAAGGCGCCAGCGGCAATCTGCACCAAAGGCAACGGCAACGGGATGACACGCCCGACCAGGCGCGAAACGCTGACCAGCATCAGCAGGATAAGAACGGTGTAGGCGGTTTGCATAACGCGGGTTCCCGGACAATCAACAAGCAACGACACCCCTCTGGCAACAACGCGCCGTTGAAGTGCCATATTAGCCGCCTATGCTGCGCGCTGGCGTTTGCACAAAAGTCGCACGGCGCTGACGAGCGGCACCCAAATGCGCTGGGCGTGGCATAATCCCAGACCTTTGGCTTTCATCAGCCCATTCCATTGGATCAGAGGGGGGCAATTCCTTGACCGCTTCAAGCAAAACGTTGCACCTTTTCGGTATCAAAGCGTGCGACACCATGAAAAAGGCGCGTACCTGGCTCGATGAGCACGCGGTGAATTATGAGTTCCATGACTACAAAACGGCCGGTATCGACCGCGAACACTTGACCCAATGGTGCAACGAGCACGGCTGGCAAGTGGTGTTGAACCGCGCGGGCACCACCTTTCGCAAACTCGAAGACGAACGCAAAGCCGATCTCGATCAGTCGAAAGCCATTGAATTGATGCTCGCGCAACCCTCGATGATCAAGCGCCCGGTGCTGGATCTCGGCGACAGAACCCTGATTGGCTTCAAGCCAGACATTTATTCGGCGGCCCTCAAGTAGGCCAGCCCTTTTATTTTTGTAGAGGTAACAGCATGTCCCATTCCCTGTTCAGCCTGGGCTTCGGCGTCGGCACTCAGAACCGCCAAGGCGCTTGGCTGGAAGTGTTCTACGCACAGCCGTTGCTCAACCCTTCGGTTGAAATCGTCGCGGCCATCGCGCCGATCCTCGGTTACAGCGAAGGCAACCAGGCCATCACGTTTACCGTCACTCAGGCCCTGCAAATGGCGGATGCGCTCAAAGGCGTCGATGCTACCCAGGCCGCGCTGCTCAGCCGTCTGGCCGAAAGCCACACGCCGCTGGTCGCCACCTTGCTGGCCGACGACGCCGCGCTGACCTCCACGCCTGAGGCCTACCTCAAGCTGCACCTGCTGTCCCATCGCCTGGTCAAGCCCCATGGCCTGAACCTGGCCGGTGTATTCCCGCAACTGCCGAACGTGGCGTGGACCAGCCAGGGCGCGATCGACATCGGCGAACTGGCCGAGCGTCAATTGGAAGCGCGCCTGCGTGGCGAGCTGCTGGAAGTGTTCTCGGTGGACAAGTTCCCGAAAATGACCGACTACGTGGTCCCGGCCGGTGTGCGCATCGCTGACGCCGCGCGCCTGCGCCTGGGCGCCTATGTCGGCGAAGGCACCACCGTGATGCACGAAGGTTTTGTCAACTTCAACGCCGGCACCGAAGGCCCGGGCATGATCGAAGGCCGCGTATCGGCCGGTGTATTCGTCGGCAAGGGGTCGGACCTGGGCGGCGGTTGCTCCACCATGGGCACCCTGTCGGGCGGCGGCAACATTGTGATCAAGGTCGGCGAAGGCTGCCTGATCGGGGCCAATGCCGGTATCGGTATCCCGCTGGGCGATCGTAATACCGTGGAGTCGGGCCTGTACGTCACCGCCGGCACCAAGGTTGCGCTGCTCGACGAGCAGAACCAACTGGTGAAGGTGGTCAAGGCGCGCGAGCTGGCCGGCCAGCCCGACCTGCTGTTCCGTCGCAACTCCGAGACCGGTGCCGTGGAGTGCAAAACCCACAAATCGGCCATCGAACTGAACGAAGCGCTGCACGCTCACAACTAAGCAGCCACTCGATGCCACTGGCGGGCCTTACCTTCGCGGTGCGGCCCGCTTATACGAGTCTTGATCATCATGCTTGTGCCCTCCCCCTGGCGCGCGGACTTTCCGGCGATCGCCACCCTGCAACGGCAGGACCAGACCTATCTGGACAACGCCGCCACCACGCAGAAACCCCAGGCGCTGCTGGACGCGATCAGCCATTACTACGCCAACGGCGCAGCCAATGTACACCGCGCCCAACACTTGCCCGGCGCTCATGCGACCCAGGCCTTCGAAGACAGCCGCAGCAAGGTCGCACAGTGGTTGAATGCAGGTGACAGCGGGCAAATCGTATTTACCCATGGCGCAACGTCTGCGCTGAACCTCCTGGCCTATGGCCTTGAGCACTTATTCACAGCGGGCGATGAAATCGTTATCAGCGCCCTGGAACACCACGCCAATCTACTGCCGTGGCAGCAACTGGCTGAACGTCGCGAGTTGGAGCTGGTGGTATTGCCACTCAATGATGACGGCGTGATCGATGTTGAAGCCGCCGCAGGATTGATCGGCCCCCGCACGCGCCTGCTGGCGGTGAGCCAGTTGTCCAATGTATTGGGAGCCTGGCAACCGCTGGAAACCTTGCTGGCCATGGCCCGAGCCCACGGCGCCCTGACCGTGGTGGATGGCGCCCAGGGTATCGTCCATGGTCGCCATGACGTGCAGGCCCTGGGCTGCGACTTCTATGCCTTTTCCAGCCACAAACTGTACGGCCCGGATGGCGTCGGCGTGTTGTTTGGCCGCAATGAGGCCCTGCATGGCCTGCGCCACTGGCAATTTGGCGGCGAGATGGTCCAGCAGGCGGACTATCACAGCGCCAGCTTCCGCCCCGCGCCGCTGGGTTTCGAAGCCGGCACGCCGCCGATCGCCGGCGTGATCGGCCTGGGCGCGACCCTGGATTACCTCAGCTCGCTGAACCCTCAGGCGGTTCTCGCCCATGAAGCCGCGCTGCATGATTACCTGCTGCGCGGCCTGAAAGCCCGCAACGGCGTGCGCGTGCTGGGCTCGCCGCAGGCCGCGTTGGTCAGCTTTGTGGTTGACGGCATCCATAACGCCGACCTCGCGCACCTGCTCACCGAGCAAGGGATTGCCGTACGCGCCGGCCATCACTGTGCAATGCCGCTGCTCAAGGCGATGCACTTGTCGGGGGCGGTCCGTGTATCCCTGGCGCTGTACAACGATTCCGATGACCTGGAACGCTTCTTCGGCGCGCTGGATCAGGCGCTGGAGATGTTGCGATGAACTTGCCCACGCAGGCCGCGAGTGCGCTTGAAGCGTTTCAAGCCGTCGGCAGCTGGGAACAACGCGCCCGAATGCTGATGCAGTGGGGCGAACGCCTGCCCGCCTTGGCGGATGAAGACAAGGTCGATGCCAACCTGGTGCAGGGCTGCGAGAGCCTGGTGTGGTTGGTTGGCCGGTTGGAGAGCGACCACTGGCAGTTCGCCGCCAGCAGCGATGCGCGGATGATTCGTGGGTTGGTGGCATTGCTGCTGGCGCGGGTCAACGGATTATCGAGCGCGCAGTTGCAGGTGGTCGACTTGCCCGACTGGTTCAATCAACTCGGGCTTTCCCGCCAACTGTCGCCGTCGCGCAGCAATGGCTTGAATGCAGTCCTGCAGCGCATGCGAACACTAAGCCAAACACAGAACTGAATGTGGGAGGCGCGGCGAGACTCAGGTGGGCTTGACCCGCTCCGACGGCCGGCGCACCCCGGCCACAATTTTGTCCACCGCCTTGGTCGCCGCCACCATGCCGAAGGTCGCGGTGACCATCATCACCGCGCCAAACCCACCGGCGCAGTCCAGTTTCACCCCATCGCCCACGAAGCTTTTCTGCAAACAGATGCTGCCATCCGGCTTGGGATAGCGCAGTTGTTCGGTGGAAAACACGCACGGCACGCTGTAGTGACGGGTCACGGTGCGGGAGAAACCATAGTCGCGGCGTAACGTGGAGCGCACTTTCGAGGCCAGCGGGTCGTTGAAAGTACGGTTCAGGTCGCAGACCTGGATCAGTGTCGGGTCGATCTGCCCACCCGCGCCGCCGGTGGTGATGATCTGGATCTTGCGGCGCTTGCACCACGCAATCAGCGCGGCCTTGGCGTTGACGGCGTCGATGCAGTCGATCACGCAATCGATGTTCGGCGTGATGTACTCGGCCATGGTGTCGCGGGTCACGAAATCCGCCACCGCATGCACCGTGCAGTCCGGGTTGATGCCGCGCAGGCGTTCGGCCATGACCTCGACCTTGGGCTTGCCCACGGTGCTGTCGAGGGCGTGCAACTGGCGGTTGCTGTTGCTGACGCAGACGTCGTCCAGGTCAAACAGCGAAATCTCGCCGACACCGCAGCGGGCCATGGCCTCAGCCGCCCACGAGCCCACGCCGCCGATGCCGACGATCGCCACATGGGCCGCTTTCAAGCGTTCCAGGCCCTCAATGCCATACAAACGGGCAACGCCTGCAAACCGCGGATCTTCTGTACTCATGACCACCACCTCAAAAACCGGCGCGCATTATAGGGCTACGCAGCGACAAGTTTTAAGCTACAAGTTAAGAACTTAGATGTACTTTCGCTGCCCAATGTCCGGTTTTTCTCGGCTTGCTGTACGGTCAGGGAAAGGCCGGTGTAGGATGCGCGCCGTTCGGCGCAGGCCGGCACCTCATTTCGTTCCACACCCTTTGGAACCCGCATAACCATGGCATCGCGTAAATTTGGACTCAACCTGGTGGTGGTGCTGGCAATTGCCGCGCTGTTCACCGGCTTCTGGGCGCTGATCAACCGCCCGGTCTCCGCACCCAACTGGCCTGAACAAATCTCCGGGTTTTCCTACTCGCCGTTCCAGCAAGGCCAGTACCCGCAAAAAGACCAATACCCCACCGATGAACAGATGCGTCAGGACCTTGCGATCATGAGCAAGCTGACGGACAACATCCGTACTTACTCGGTCGACGGCACCTTGGGGGATATTCCCAAACTGGCCGAAGAGTTCGGCCTGCGAGTAACCCTGGGGATCTGGATCAGCCCAGACCTGGAGCGCAACGAACGCGAAATCCAGCGCGCCATCGAGATCGCCAACGGCTCGCGCAGCGTTGTGCGCGTGGTGGTGGGCAACGAAGCGTTGTTCCGCGAGGAGATCACCCCTGAGGCCCTGATCGTGCTGCTGGACCGCGTGCGCGGTGCCGTCAAAGTTCCGGTGACCACTTCCGAGCAATGGCACATCTGGGAACACAACCCACAACTGGCCAAGCACGTTGACCTGATCGCCGCGCACATCCTGCCGTACTGGGAACATATTCCGGTGGATAAAGCCGGCCAATTCGTACTCGACCGCGCCAGGGACCTGAAGAAAACCTTCCCGAAAAAACCGCTGCTGCTGTCGGAAGTCGGCTGGCCGAGCAACGGCCGCATGCGCGGCGGGGCTGACGCATCGCCCGCTGACCAGGCGATTTACCTGCGTACGCTGGTGAACAAGCTCAATCGCCAGGGCTACAACTACTTTGTGATCGAGGCGTTCGACCAGCCGTGGAAGGCCAGTGATGAAGGCTCGGTCGGCGCTTATTGGGGCGTGTTCAACGCCGCGCGCCAACAGAAATTCAACTTCGAAGGGCCGGTCGTGGCGATTCCGCAATGGCGCGTGCTGGCCATCGGCTCGGTGGTGCTGGCACTGCTGTCCCTGACCCTGCTGATGATCGACGGCTCGGCCCTGCGCCAGCGCGGCCGGACGTTCCTGACCTTTATCGCGTTCCTGTGCGGTTCGGTGCTGGTATGGATCGGCTACGACTACAGCCAGCAATACAGCACCTGGTTCAGCCTGACCGTCGGCTTTTTGCTGGCGCTCGGTGCACTGGGCGTGTTCATCGTGTTGCTGACCGAAGCCCACGAACTGGCCGAAGCGGTGTGGACCCACAAGCGTCGGCGTGAATTCCTGCCGGTGCTCGGCGATTCGGACTACCGCCCGAAAGTATCGATCCACGTGCCGTGCTACAACGAGCCGCCGGAGATGGTCAAACAGACCCTGGACGCCCTGGCCGCCCTCGATTACCCGGACTACGAAGTCCTGATCATCGACAACAACACCAAGGACCCGGCCGTCTGGGAGCCGGTGCGCGATTACTGCGAGACCCTCGGTCCACGTTTCAAGTTCTTCCATGTCGCGCCACTGGCCGGCTTCAAGGGCGGCGCGCTGAACTACCTGATCCCGCACACCGCCAAGGACGCCGAAGTGATCGCGGTGATCGACTCCGACTACTGCGTATCGCCCAACTGGCTCAAGCACATGGTGCCGCACTTCGCCGACCCGAAAATCGCCGTGGTGCAATCGCCGCAGGATTATCGCGACCAGAACGAGAGCACCTTCAAGAAGCTCTGCTACGCGGAATACAAAGGCTTCTTCCATATCGGCATGGTCACCCGCAACGACCGCGATGCGATCATCCAGCACGGCACCATGACCATGACCCGCCGCTCGGTGCTCGAAGAGCTGGGCTGGGCCGACTGGTGCATCTGTGAAGACGCCGAACTGGGCCTGCGGGTATTCGAGAAAGGTCTGTCGGCGGCGTATTACCACGACAGCTACGGCAAAGGTTTGATGCCCGATACCTTCATCGACTTCAAGAAACAGCGTTTCCGCTGGGCCTACGGTGCGATCCAGATCATCAAGCGCCACACCGCCAGCCTGCTGCGCGGCAAGGACACCGAGCTGACCCGTGGCCAGCGTTACCACTTCCTGGCGGGCTGGCTGCCGTGGGTGGCGGACGGCATGAACATCTTCTTCACCGTCGGCGCGCTGTTGTGGTCGGCGGCGATGATCATCGTGCCGACGCGGGTCGACCCGCCATTACTGATTTTCGCGATTCCGCCATTGGCGTTGTTCGTGTTCAAGGTGGGCAAGATCATCTTCCTGTACCGCCGTGCGGTGGGCGTGAACCTCAAGGATGCGTTCTGCGCAGCCCTGGCCGGGTTGGCGTTGTCCCACACCATCGCCAAGGCGGTGCTGTATGGCTTCTTCACCACCAGTATTCCGTTCTTTCGTACACCGAAAAACGCGGATAACCACGGTTTCTGGGTGGCGATTTCCGAAGCCCGCGAAGAAATGTTCATCATGCTGCTGTTGTGGGGCGCGGCGCTGGGGATCTACCTGGTGCAGGGCCTGCCGAGCAATGACATGCGCTTCTGGGTGGTGATGCTGCTGGTGCAGTCGCTGCCGTACGTGGCGGCGCTGATCATGGCGTTCCTGTCGTCGCTGCCCAAACCGGCGCCGGCGGTGGAGCCCGCGCCGGCCGCGTAAAAACTTGCGCAATGCACTAAACGGCGGCCTCTGGCCGCCGTTTTGCTATAAGATAACGGCCGTTTTGTCCGCCCGCCCTGCTCTTCCAAACACGCTTTCCGGAGTTTTCCCCATGACGGCCCATGCCGACCTTTCGCCGACCCTTCAACTTGCCATCGACCTGATCCGTCGTCCCTCGGTCACGCCGATCGACGCCGATTGCCAGAAGCTGATGATGCAGCGCCTGGGCGACGCCGGTTTTGCGCTGGAGCCGATGCGCATCGAGGACGTGGACAACTTCTGGGCCACCCATGGCAAGCACGACGGCCCGGTGTTGTGCTTCGCCGGTCACACCGATGTGGTCCCTACCGGCCCCGTGCAGGCCTGGCAGAACGACCCATTCGACGCCTTGATCGACGAGAACGGCATGCTCTGCGGGCGTGGCGCAGCCGACATGAAAGGCAGCCTGGCGGCCATGCTTGTAGCGTCCGAGCGCTTCGTCGCCGACTACCCGGACCACAAGGGCTCGGTGGCCTTCCTGATCACCAGCGATGAAGAAGGCCCGGCGCACCATGGCACCAAGGCCGTGATCGAGCGCCTGGCCGCGCGCAAGGAGCGCCTGGACTGGTGCATCGTCGGCGAACCGTCGAGCACCACCCTGGTCGGCGATGTAGTCAAGAACGGGCGCCGTGGCTCACTCGGCGCCACGTTGACCGTGCGCGGCGTGCAAGGCCACGTGGCCTACCCGCACCTGGCGAAGAACCCCATCCACCTGGCCGCGCCGGCACTGGCCGAGCTGGCCGCCGAGCATTGGGACGACGGCAACGCGTTCTTCCCGCCTACCAGTTTCCAGATTTCCAACCTCAACTCCGGCACCGGCGCCACCAACGTGATTCCCGGCGAGCTGACGGCAGTGTTCAATTTCCGCTTTTCCACCGAGTCCACCGTGGAAGGTCTGCAGCAACGAGTTGCGCAGATTCTCGACAAGCACGGCCTGGACTGGCACGTGGAATGGGCGCTGTCGGGACTGCCGTTCCTGACCGAACCGGGAGCGTTGCTGGACGCGGTGTCGGCCAGCATCAAGGCGATCACCGGTCGCGACACCCAGGCGTCCACCAGTGGCGGCACGTCCGATGGCCGCTTCATTGCGACCCTTGGCACCCAAGTGGTCGAACTGGGGCCGGTCAACGCGACCATCCACCAGGTCAATGAACGCATTCTGGCCAGCGACCTCGATGTACTGACCGAAATCTATTACCAGACCCTGATCAAGTTGCTCGCCTGATGCTCGCCTGCCCCATTTGCAGCGCTCCGCTCAACGCAGTGGACAATGGCGTGGCGTGCCCGGCCGGACATCGATTCGACCGTGCGCGCCAGGGTTACCTGAACCTGTTGCCGGTGCAGCACAAGAACAGCCGCGACCCCGGCGACAATCTGGCCATGGTCGAGGCCCGTCGCGACTTCCTCAATGCCGGGCACTACGCCCCGGTGGCCAGGCGCCTGGCTGAACTGGCCGCTGAACGTGCACCGCAGCGCTGGGTGGATATCGGCTGTGGCGAGGGCTATTACACTGCGCAGATCGCCGAGGCGCTGCCCCATGCCGACGGCTACGCGCTGGATATTTCCAAGGAAGCGGTCAAACGCGCGTGCAGGCGCAACCCGGCGCTGACCTGGTTGATCGCCAGCATGGCTCGCGTGCCGTTGGCCGACGCCAGTTGCCAGTTCCTGGCCAGCGTGTTCAGCCCGTTGGACTGGCAGGAAGCCAAGCGCCTGCTCAGCCCCGGCGGCGGCTTGATGAAGGTCGGCCCTACCCGCGGCCACCTGATGGAGCTGCGCGAACGTCTGTATGACGAAGTGCGCGAATACACCGACGACAAGCACCTGGCCCTGGTGCCATCGGGCATGAGCCTGGCACACAGTGAAATCCTCGAATTCACACTGAGCCTGGCCGATCCCCGGGACCGCGCCAACCTGCTGGCCATGACGCCCCACGGCTGGCGGGCCAGCGCCGAACGCCGCGCCGAAGTGATCGAAGCGGTTGAGCCGCTTAAGGTCACGGTGTCGATGCGCTACGATTATTTCGTGCTTCAATAACCGACTTTATTTTCGCGAATGGATTTTCGAATCCCGCAACGAGGAACATCCATGCGCCAACCCGATATCGAGATTTACCTCAAGGACGCCGACGTCGACCACAAGGCCATTGCTGCCTGGCTCGGCACCGCCCTGGGGACGTGCAGCGACTGGGTCCAGAAAGGCCAGACCTACAAGTGCACGGCCGGCAACGTGCCTGTCACCTGGCTGCCAAAGGCCGTCGGCAAATGGAACAGCCTGTACCTGGAAAGCGACCAGACCCCATGGGACGACGACATCGCCTGCGCCCGCGCCGCGTTTGCCGCGCTGAACGTTGAAGTGCGCTGCGCGCCGGGCTCGTGGGTCGAGGAAGAAGGTGAAGAAAGCGCCGACACCTGGATTCGCATCAGTGCAGACGGTGAAGAGCAGATTACTTGGAGGACGGGTTGAAAAAGCAGCTTCAAGCTGCAAGCTGTAAGCCAAAGCGCTTGTAGCTTGCAGCTTGCAGCTTAAAACCTGCCACTCAGCCTACAGGCCGACCACATCCTCGGCCTGTAAACCCTTCTCGCCGCTCACCACGGCGTATTCCACCTGCTGGCCCTCGGCCAGGGAGCGGTGGCCTTCACCGCGAATGGCGCGGTAGTGCACAAACACATCCTGGCCGTCCTCACGCTGAATGAAGCCATAGCCCTTTGCATCGTTGAACCACTTCACATTGCCGGTTTCACGCGTTGCCATCTGTTTTACTCCCACTTCGGTTTTTATTATTGAGCCGGTTCGCGTTGAACTGCCGGGTATATGGCAGGTTCAAAGCCTTCAACTCAAGTTTACATCGCTGCTTTTTTGCCGATTTTCGGCGAATACGGCACACTACCCGCCCGAGCGCCTGCTCGGTTTTTCTCACTTGAAGCAGCTCGCCTATGACCCGCTCCCCGTTCCGCCGTCTGGTGTTTGGCACCTTGCGCCGACTGTTGTACCTCTGGGTTCGCTCGGAGACGATCAACCAGTCGTCCCTTACCCTTAACCTGGACCGCAGCCGGCCGGTGTTCTACGTCCTGCAATCGCCCTCCCTCACCGAACTGGCCGTAGTCGACGCCGAGTGCACCAAGGCCGGCCTGCCACGCCCGGTGTTGCCGGTGTCGGTAGGCCCGCTGATGGAGCCGGCGGCGTTCTTCTACCTCACGCCGGAACCGGACTGGCTGGGTCGCCAGGACAAGCGCGGCGCGCCACCGACCCTGACCCGCCTGGTCAACACCCTCAGCGACCATGCCGAAGAGAATGCACAAATCATTCCGGTCAGCGTGTTCTGGGGCCAGTCCCCCGAGAGCGAGTCCAGCCCGTGGAAGCTGCTTTTCGCCGACAGTTGGGCGGTCACCGGGCGTCTGCGTCGGCTGTTGAGCATTCTGATTCTGGGACGCAAGACCCGTGTGCAATTCTCCGCGCCTATCAACCTGCGTGAATTGATCGAGCACAATAAAGGTCACGAACGCACCGTGCGCATGGCCCAGCGCATCCTGCGTGTGCACTTTCGTAACCTGAAGACTGCGGTGATCGGCCCCGACCTGTCGCATCGGCGCAATCTGGTGAAGGGTCTGGTCAATATGCCGCTGGTGCGCCAGGCCATCGCCGACGAAGCCGAACGCGAAAAGATCTCGCCGGAAAAAGCCAAAGCCCAGGCCCTGCGGTATGGCAACGAAATCGCTTCGGACTACACCTACACCGCGATCCGCTTTCTGGAAGTGGTGCTGAGCTGGTTCTGGAACAAGATCTACGACGGCATCAAGGTCAATAACATCGAGGGTGTGCAACAGGTCGCCCAGGGCTACGAGGTGATCTACGTCCCGTGCCATCGCAGTCATATCGACTACCTGCTGCTGTCCTACCTGCTGTTCAAGAACGGCCTGACCCCGCCGCACATTGCCGCCGGCATCAACCTCAACATGCCGGTGATCGGCAGCCTGCTGCGCCGTGGCGGTGCGTTTTTCATGCGCCGCACCTTCAAGGGCAATCCGCTCTACACCGCCGTGTTCAACGAATACCTGCATACGCTGTTCACCAAGGGCTTCCCAGTGGAGTATTTCGTCGAAGGCGGACGCTCGCGCACCGGGCGCATGCTGCAGCCGAAGACCGGCATGCTGGCGATCACATTGCGCAGCTTCCTGCGCTCATCGCGCATGCCGATTGTGTTCGTGCCGGTGTACATCGGTTATGAGCGCGTGCTCGAAGGCCGCACTTACCTCGGAGAATTGCGCGGGGCGAGCAAGAAGAAAGAGTCGATCTTCGATATTTTCAAGGTGGTCGGTGCGCTCAAGCAGCGCTTCGGCCAGGTCGCGGTCAACTTCGGCGAGCCGATCAAGCTGGCGGAATTTCTCGACGCCGAGCAACCGGACTGGCGCGCCCAGGATTTGGGGCCGAACTACAAGCCGGCATGGCTCAACGAAACCACCCATCGCCTGGGCGAACAGGTGGCGCGCCACTTGAACGAAGCCGCCGCCGTGAACCCGGTGAACCTGGTGGCCCTGGCGCTGCTGTCCACTACGCGCCTGGCCCTGGATGAACAGGCCATGGCCCGTCAGCTGGATCTGTACTTGACGCTGTTGCGCCGCGTGCCGTACTCGCCCCATACCACCGTGCCGGAAGGCGATGGCATGGCGCTGATCCGGCACGTCAAAGACATGAAGCTGCTGTCGGAACAAAGTGACGCTCTGGGCAAGATTCTGTACCTGGACGAGCAGAACGCGGTCTTGATGACCTACTACCGCAACAACGTGCTGCACATCTTCGCTCTGCCGGCGCTGCTGGCGAGCTTCTTCCAGAGCAGCTCGCGCATGAGCCGCGAACAGATCCTGCGGTACACCCACGCGCTGTATCCGTACCTGCAATCGGAGCTGTTTATCCGCTGGTCCCTGGACGAGCTGGACGCCGTCATCGATCAATGGCTGGAAGCGTTCGTCGAACAAGGCCTGCTGCGTTTCGAAAACGATGTGTACCTGCGCCCGGCCCCGAGCTCGCGACACTTTGTGCTGTTGACGCTGCTGTCCAAAAGCATCGCCCAGACCCTGCAGCGCTTCTACATGGCGATCTCGCTGCTGCTCAACAGCGGCCAGAACAGCATCAGCGCCGAAGAATTGGAAGACCTGTGCACGATCATGGCCCAGCGCCTGTCGATCCTGCATGGTCTCAACGCGCCGGAGTTCTTCGACAAGAGTCTTTTCCGACATTTCATTCAGACGTTGCTGGAGCAAGATGTGCTGCGCCGCGATGACGCCGGCAAGTTGAGCTATCACGACCTGCTCGGCGAGCTGGCCGAAGGCGCGGCCAAACGCGTACTGCCGGCCGAGATTCGCCTGTCGATCCGCCAGGTGGCCTTGCACCGTGTGGACGGTGCCGGGGATGCGCCGGTGCAAGCGCAAGAAAGCCACTAGATTGAATAACGCGCCGGAGAGCCTCCGGCCCCGTTGAAAAGGAGCTGCACCATGAAAAAGATCATTCTTCTGGGCCTCACCGCCCTGCTCGGAGCCTGCCAATCCATGAGTCCCGCGCCCAAGGCCAGCCTCGACGGCGAAGTGTTCTACCTGCAACGTATCGCCCTGCCGCCAACGGCGACCTTGAGCGTGAGCCTGCAGGACGTGTCCCTGGCGGACGCGCCCGCAGCGGTCCTGGCCGAGCAGAAAGGCCCGGTCAAAGGTCAGGTACCGCTGGCATTTCACTTGAGCTACGACCCGGCGCAGGTCAAGCCTGGCCACAGTTATGCGGTGAGTGCTCGTATCGAGCTGGAGGGCAAGCTACTGTTTACCACGACTGAACGCCACACAGTGCGACTCGACGGCCAGGATCCACAGCCGCTGCGCCTGCGCGTCAATGCCGTGGCCCCCTGAATTCGAACATAAGGAAGCGCTCATGCTCCGCAACTCCCTTCGCCTCACTGCCCTGTGTGCCGGCCTGCTGCTAGGCGCCAACGCCTTGGCCCTGGATCTGGGCAGCCTGTCCCAGAGCGACGCCGCCGGCGGCCTGAAGGATGCCCTGACCCAAGGCGCTCAGGTCGCCGTCAAGCAGCTGGGCGTGCCCGGTGGTTTCAGCAATAACCCCGAAGTGAAGATCGGCCTGCCGGGCAAGTTGGGCAAAGTCGCCGACAAACTGAAAATGTTCGGCATGGGCGACCAGGTCACCCAGCTGGAAACCAGCATGAACAAAGCCGCCGAAACGGCCGTGACCCAGGCCCAGCCGATTCTGGTGAATGCCGTGAAAAACATGAGCGTCACCGACGCCAAAGGCATCCTCAGCGGCGGCCAGGATTCGGCCACCCAATACCTGGATAAAAGCAGCCGCGAACAAATTCGCGCCAAGTTCCTGCCCATCGTCAAGGCCGCGACCGACAAGGTCGGCGTCGCGCAGCAATACAACGCCCTGGCCGGCAAGGCCGCAGCCTTCGGCGCCCTGGACGCCAAGAGCGCCAACGTCGAAAACTACGTGACTGAACAGGCACTGGATGGTTTGTTCAAGATGATCGCGCAGCAGGAAGAGACGATTCGCCAGAACCCTGCGGCGGCTGCCACCAGTTTGGCGAAGAAAGTGTTCGGCACCCTTTAAACGAAGCACAGAACAGTACCGATGAACCACAAAAAAGCCCTGATCTCCTCAGGGCTTTTTTGTTTTTCACCGCGCACAAAGCCAGGCGGGACGATTCGATAATGTGTCAGGTGAGAATCGAGGTCGCCAGGCGGCCAAGCAGCACCGTCGCAAAACAACCAATGGCGAGCGCGGCGGTCCGGTTGATGACACGCGGCGTCAGCCAGTGCCGCCCGCGTCCGACGACGCCGGCGCCGAACACGATCCAGGCCGCCCCGACCGGTATCACGACCAATGCCAGCGTGCCCATGAAGGCGAGGTAACCGGTCCAGTGGATAAACGTATCGGGTGGCGCGATCAACGAGGCGATCAACAGCCCTTTAGGGTTCATCACCGTCATCCAGAAAAAATACCCACCGGTGAAGCGGTCCTGGTTCACGTCTTCCAGAGCTTTTACGCTGCGCCATAAGCGCCAGGACACCACTAGCAGGTAGGTGCCCGCCGCCAACTGGATCAGCTTGACGGCCCAAGGGGAGTAAGCCGCCAGGTAGAGCAGCGCCACTCCCCACACCGACACTTGCAGCAGGTACGCCAGGCATTCGATAAAGGCCAGCTTCCACGACGCCCGCAGGCCGAACAACACACCGGCGCGGAACAACAGCGTGTTAGTCGGGCCAGGGGCAAGCAACAACAACATCAGGGCTGAAACGGTGGCCAGCATGATTACGCGACGTCCTTCCTCACTCGGAACCACGCAGCATACAGGGCCGGCAGGAACAATAGGGTCAATGCCGTGGCCACGATCAACCCGCCCATGATTGCCACCGCCATCGGCCCGAAGAATACGCTGCGCGACAGCGGGATCATCGCCAGCACCGCCGCGAGTGCCGTCAGCACAATCGGCCGGAAGCGGCGCACGGTGGCTTCGATGATTGCCTGCCAGGGGGCCAGGCCGGCCTTGATGTCCTGCTCGATCTGATCCACCAGAATCACTGAGTTGCGCATGATCATCCCGGACAGGGCAATGGTGCCGAGCATGGCGACGAAGCCAAAAGGCTGACGGAACGCCAGCAGGAACAAGGTCACGCCGATCAGACCCAACGGCGCCGTCAGAAAAACCATCGCCATGCGTGAGAAACTGCGCAGCTGCAACATCAGCAACGTCAGCACCACCACGATAAACAGCGGTACCCCGGCCTTCACCGAATTCTGGCCGCGCGCGGAATCTTCAACGGTGCCGCCGACTTCCAGCAGGTAACCGTCGGGCAGTTCAGCGCGCACGTCGGCGAGGGTCGGCAGGATCTGCTGCACCAGCGTCGCAGGTTGTTCCTTGCCGTAGATATCCGCGCGGACCGTCACGGTGGGCAAGCGGTTGCGGTGCCAGATCACGCCTTCCTCAAAACCGTATTCGAGGGTGGCGATCTGCGACAGCGCAACGCTTTTGCCATTGTCGGTGGGCACTGCCAGGCTGGGTAACCGCGACAGTTCGGTGCGTTCATGGCGAGTGCCGCGCAGGAGGATTTCGATCAACTCGTTGTCCTCGCGGTACTGGCTGACGCTGGAACCGGTCAACGAGCTCTGCAGGAATTTCGACAGGTTGGCGGTGCTCACGCCCAAGGCCCGAGCGCGATCCTGGTCGATATTGAGGGAGACGATTTTGCTCGGTTCTTCCCAGTCCAGGTGTACGTTGACCACGTGGGTGTTTTCGCGAACCTTCGCAGCGACCTTGCGTGCCAGGGCGCGGACTTGCTCGATGTGCTCGCCGGTTACGCGAAACTGCACCGGGTAGCCCACGGGAGGACCGTTCTCCAGGCGAGTGACACGCGAGCGCAGGTCGGGAAACTGTTCGTTGAGCGTGCCAATCAGCCAGGTGCGTAGGGTTTCGCGCTCTTCGATGCTGTTAGCCAGTACCACGAACTGGGCGAAACTGGTGGCCGGCAATTGCTGGTCCAGGGGCAGGTAAAAGCGCGGCGAACCGGTGCCGATATAGGCCACATAGTTGTCGATACCGGCATGTTCCTTGAGCAGCGTTTCCAGGCGTTTGACCTGGTCGGCGGTGTTGCTCAGGGACGCGCCTTCGGCCAGTTTCAGGTCGACCATCAGCTCCAGGCGACCGGACGCGGGGAAGAACTGCTGCGGCACGAAGCGAAACAACGCCACCGAGCCGACGAATAACATAAGTGTCAGCACGATCACGGTTTTGCGCCGTTTCACACACCACTCCACCACCCGCCTTACACGTTGATAAAACGGCGTACCGTAGGGATCCGGGCCATCGTGACCGTGCTTGGCGGCATGAATTTTCGCCAGGTCCGGCAGGAGTTTTTCCCCCAGGTAGGGCACGAACACCACGGCGGCGACCCAGGAAGCGAGCAACGCAATGGTCACCACCTGAAAGATCGAACGGGTATATTCGCCGGTACTCGACTGCGCGGTTGCAATCGGCAGGAAGCCCGCCGCAGTGATCAGCGTGCCGGTGAGCATCGGGAAGGCGGTACTGGTCCAGGCGAAGCTGGCGGCCTTGAGCCGGTCGTAGCCTTGCTCCATTTTGATTGCCATCATTTCTACGGCAATGATGGCGTCATCGACCAGCAGGCCGAGGGCCAATACCAAAGCGCCGAGAGAGATCTTGTGCAGACCGATGCCGAGGTAATACATGGTGGCAAAGGTCATTGCCAACACCAGCGGGATCGCCAGCGCCACCACCATGCCGGTGCGCAGGCCGAGGGAGAAAAAACTCACCAGCAGCACAATGGCCAATGCCTCGGCCAGCACTTGGACGAATTCGCCGACACCGGTTTTTACTGCGGCGGGCTGGTCCGACACCTTGCGCAGTTGCATGCCCGCCGGAAGGTTCTTTTGCAGGCGTGCGAATTCGCCTTCAAGCGCCTTGCCCAATACCAGAATATCGCCGCCCTCGCGCATCGCCACGGCCAGCCCGATGGCGTCTTCACCCATGTAGCGCATGCGCGGTGCGGGTGGATCGTTGAAACCGCGATGGATATCGGCCACATCGCCGATCCTGAAGGTGCGGTCACCCACGCGAATGGGGAAATTGCGGATTTCCTCGACCGTCTTGAAGTTGCCCGAGACGCGCAACTGCACACGCTCGCTCGGGGTTTCGAAGAAACCGGCGGTGGACACCGCGTTCTGTTCCTGCAAAGCCTGCTGCACGGCGGCCAGCGGCAAGCCGAGGGTGGCGAGCTTGAGGTTGGACAGTTCAATCCAGATTTTTTCGTCCTGCAGCCCGAGCAGGTCGACCTTGCCCACATCGGCCACCCGCTGCAGTTGTATCTGGATGCGGTCGGCGTAGTCCTTGAGCACTGCATAGTCGAAACCGTCGCCGGTCAGGGCGTAGATATTGCCGAAGGTGGTGCCGAATTCGTCGTTGAAAAACGGCCCCTGGATATCCGGCGGCAGCGTCTGGCGGATATCGCTGATTTTCTTGCGCACCTGGTACCACAGTTCGGGAATCTGCGCCGAGTGCATTGCGTCGCGGGCGATGAAGGTCACCTGTGACTCGCCGGGCCGGGAAAACGAGACGATGCGCTCGTAGTCACCGGTCTCCATGAGTTTCTTCTCGATGCGCTCGGTTACCTGCCGCGAGACTTCCTGGGCCGTGGCGCCCGGCCAATTGGTTTTGATCACCATGGCTTTGAAGGTGAAGGGCGGGTCTTCGCTTTGCCCCAGCTTGGTGTAGGACAACGTGCCCACCACGGCCAGCAGGATCATCAGGAACAGCACGATCTGGCGATTACGCAACGCCCATTCGGAAAGATTGAAACCCATCGGGACTACTCCTTGGCCGCCAGATTCACCACACGGTTGGAGCGATCCACCGGGCGCACCTGCTGCCCCTCGTGGAGCACATGCACACCCGCCGCCACCACCCAATCACTGGCGCTCAAGCCTTCCAGCACCGGCACGGTTTTTTCGCCGAAGGCGCCGATACGCACAGGCGTGCGCTTGAGGGTGTAGTCCGGCTCCACACGCCAGACGTAGGACGCACCGTTCTCCGCGCTGAGGGCAGACAGCGGAACGGACAGCGGAATATCACCATCAACTTGGATGAACACGCGAGCGCTCTGCCCCAACTCAGCCGGGACTTTGCCCCCGGTAAACGCCACGCGTGCCGCGAAGGTGCGCGACTTCGGGTCGGCAGCGGGCGACAACTCACGGATGCGCCCGGCGAAGCGTTGGTCCGGCTGGCTCCACAACTCCACGGACACCGGCTGCCCGATCTTGAAGCGACCGAAACCCTGTTCGGGCAGGCTGATCAGCACTTCGCGCTCGCCATCGGTGGCCAGGGTGAATACGGTTTGTCCTGCTGCCACCACTTGACCGACCTCCACGGCACGTTTGGCCACCACGCCATCCTGCGGCGCGCGCAGGACCGCGTAGGCAGCCTGGTTACTCGCCACATCGAATTCGGCTTTGATCTGCTTGAGGCGGGCTTCACCTGAGCGGTAGAGGTTTTCGGCATTGTCGTATTGGGAACGACTGACCATCTGACGCTCCAGCAGCGTCTTGTAGCGGTCACGCTCGGCGCGCACCAGGCTCAGATTGGCCTCGGCGGCGGCGACCTGGGCGCGGCTGGCCTCCAGTTGCAAACGCACATCCTGGGGATCGAGTTCAGCCAGGGCCTGGTTGGCCTTGACCCGCTCGCCTTCGTCCACCAGGCGCTTACTGACTTTGCCGCCGATGCGAAAGGCCAGGTCCGGTTCATAGCGGGCGCGCACTTCACCGGGGTAGCTGTCCATCGACTGCGCCGACGGCTGCGGCTGCACCACCATGGCCGGGCGGAGGGTGGTCTGGGCCGTCTCTTCATGGCCGCAGGCGGCCACCAGGAGGGCCAGACACGCAGGCAACGCAAGGGGCAGGAAAGTGCTGCGCATGCTGAAGGACCTTTCGCAAATGATGCTAGGAATAATTATACTGGCCAGTATGTTATTAATACCAAACTCGCCAGTCCAGTATTAAAGGTGAAAATGTCCGACAATCCTCTCAACATCAATAGCCCCGGGCGTCCCAAGGATATGGCAAAACGCCAGGCAATCCTCGAAGCAGCCAAATTCCTGTTCTTGAGCAATGGTTACGCCAGCACCAGCATGGACGCGGTGGCCTTGGAGGCCGGCGTGTCGAAACTTACGGTCTACAGCCACTTCACCGACAAAGAAACCTTGTTCACCGCAGCCGTCGTGGCCAAGTGCGAGGAACAATTGCCGGTGATGTATTTCGAGATGCCCGAAGGCGTGCCGGTGGAAACGGTACTGCTGACCATCGCCCGGGGTTTCCATCGGCTGATCAACAGCGAAGAATCGGTGAACCTGCACCGGCTGATGATGACCACCGGCAGCCAGGACGTGAAACTCTCACAGATCTTTTTCGAGGCCGGCCCGATGCGCATGCTGCAGGGCATGGAGCGTCTGCTCAGCACAATCAACCGGAGTGGCGCCCTGAGCATCGACGAGCCGTTCAAGGCGGCCGAGCATTTCTTCTGCCTGCTCAAAGGCACGGCGAACTTCTGCCTGCTGTATGGCTGCGGCGGCCAATTGAGTGAGGACGCCGCCGAAGCCCATGTGCAGGATGTGGTGGGATTGTTTATGCGGGCCTATAAGCCTTAAAGGATTTCAGGGCTTGAGTGCTTTTTTGGGGTAAATGTCATAGCGACTGGATTTACCCTCCAGCGCATGGCTTGGCTTGGGCCCATCGATGCACGGCGCCTTGCGCGGGCGCTTGACCACCACGCGGTGGCTGGCCAGGGCCAATGCTGCGGCGAGCAGGGCCTGAGCATCCGGGTCATCGCCCACCAGTGGACGGAACAGGCGCATTTCCTTCTTCACCAGGGCCGTTTTCTCACGATGCGGAAACATCGGATCGAGGTAGATGACCTGAGGCGGCTCGCCTTCCCAGTTGCGCATCACCTCGATGGAGTTGCCCTTCAGCAACTGCATGCGCGCCACGATCGGCGCCACCTCGAAATCATCCGCGCCACGCGCCAGGCCGTCTTCAAGCAAAGCGCCAATCAACGGTTGGCGTTCGATCAGGCTCATATCGCAACCCAGGCTGGCCAGCACGAAGGCATCCTTGCCCAAACCGGCCGTGGCATCCAGCACTCGCGGGCGTACGCCCTGGGCGATGCCCACGGCCTTGGCAATCATCTGCCCGCTGCCTCCGCCATATAACCGTCGGTGCGCCGCGCCACCCTCAACAAAGTCCACACGCACCGGCCCCGGCGCGTCAGGGCTCAGTTGCTGCAATTGCAGGCCGTGTTCGCCGACCTGCAAGGAAAAATCCGCATCCGCCAGCATTAGCGGCAAGCCAAGCTGGGCAGCCCACTGCTCGGCGCGGGCCTGGAAAGCGTCGGCCAAGGCCTCGACCCGGATGCGGCTGGCCGCTGGTTGTTCGCTCATCAATCGCTACGCTCAAAAATATTAAGGATCGGCCAATACCGGCCGATAAAACCAACAGTCAGGTATTTTGCCAGAGCTGAGCGTCGACCGAAGAAAATGTCAGACATTCTCCCCCTAACCATCGGTGTACTGCCGACCCACAACCACTACGGCCTGCGCAATACACAAGCGCTGGCCGGCGTGAGTCATGTGTGGCAGGACTTCTTCGCCCGGGCATTGGCCGAGCAGCTCGGCGACACGCCGGACGCGCTGGCGGCCCAGGCGCCGGCACCGATGGACCCGGCGGTAGAACCCAGCGCCGGGGCCGACCTGCTGTCGCAGATCCTCACTCAGCGCGAGTGCGACGTCAAAGACACCGAAATCGCCCCGCCAGAACCGTTGTTCCTGCCCATCGCTGAATTCGAAACCGAGTTGTTGCCACCGGCCGCCACGCCATTCCCGGAAGAGGAAATCGTCGCCCAGCAACGTCAGCAGAATTTCGAAAGCGGCTGGGTACGCCCCATCGTACTGAGCGCCGGGCAGCCATTGCCGGAGCCAGCCCCCGCGCCGGAACCGCGCGCCCTGCACTTGCCGATCGCTGAGTTCGAACTGGACCTGTTGCCACCGCCGCCTACGCCTTACCCCGAAGAAGCGTTGGTGGAGCAGCAAAAAGCCCTGGACTTCGACTACTACTGGGCGCGCCCATTGATCACCCATAACCTGCGCCTGGCCGCCTGATCCTCAGCGACACACCCACCAGCGCCCCATATCCAGGTGAAAGTGATTACGGTGCGCGGCGTTGTAGTCCGGGCTTAACACTACATTGAAATCATCGCAGGCACTGTCGCGCACCTGGCGAAGGAACCGCGCATTGGCGCCCTCCCCCGGCCAATCCCGGAGCACGCTGATGCTGCGTCCGTCGGCCAAGCGAAAGCCGGCGATATCCAGCGCATTGGCCGATGCATGCTGGCTCATTCGCCCGCCGGCACGGTTATACATCGTGCGGCAGGCAAAACTGCCCAGGTGATCGACCCGCGTCACGGCTTGGCCAAACGCCGCCTGGGCCGCCGGTTGCAGGCTGTGGCGCTCGAACAGCGCGAACGCCACGGCCAGCGGGCAACTGGCGAGAAAGCTGCTGCTCAATCCCACCTCTGCACCCTGCACGCGCAAGGTGTTGCGCAATGGACAGGCGGCATCGGCGGGTGAATCAGCTTGATGGCTCACGCGCAAGCCTGACGTCTTCAGCACCTGATCGCACAGCGCCGGGTCGTCCTGCAGACGTCCCAGCTTAAAACGCGTCAACAGGTTCGGGCTGGCGCGCACATCCAGCGGCGCCCATGGATTCCACTCTGGTGGCAACGGCACCCAGCCACGCCACACACCAACAACCACCGCGCCGCCCAGCACCAGCAGCACGCCCATCACCTTGATAAACCGCATGGGTCAGACCTTGAAAAACTGATTGGCCGTGCTGAACGGCATCGAGCGATCGGTAAAGGTAAAGGTGCCCAGCTCGCGGATTTCCTGAGCCGCGCGATAGAACTCGCCGTAAGCGGCCAGCGCCATCGCCGAGCCGACGCTGATGCGCTTGACGCCCATCGCGCTCAATTGCGCGACGCTGAGTTTCAGCGCACCGGACATCAACACATTCACCGGTTTGGGCGCGACCGCCTTGACCACCGCCAACACCTCATCGGCAGTTCGCAGGCCCGGTGCGTAAAGCACATCGGCACCGGCCTCGGCGTAGGCCTGCAGACGGCGGAGGGTGTCGGGCAGATCCAGACGTCCATGCAGAAGGTTTTCCGCGCGGGCGGTGAGCGTGAACGCAAACGGCAAACTGCGGGCCGCGACTACCGCCGCTTGTACTCGCTCCACAGACAGGTCGAAGGCATAAATGGGATCGCCAGAGTGTCCGGTGGCGTCTTCGATGGAACCGCCGACAATCCCCGTGGCCGCCGCACGCAGGATGGTCTGGGCGCAGCCATCCGGGCTGTCGCTGAAGCCGTTTTCCAGGTCGGCCGCCACCGGCAGTGTCGTGGCCTGGGCGATCTGGTGCGCGTTGAGCAAGGTGTCGTCCAGAGACAAAGCGCCCTCCGCATCCGGCCGACCAAGGCTGAAGGCATAACCCGCGCTGGTGGTGGCCAAGGCTTCGAACCCCAGGCTGGCAAGCATCACGGCGGAACCGGCGTCCCACGGGTTGGGCATCACGAACGCGCGGTCGCGTTCATGCAGGAGCTTGAAGGTTTCGGCGCGAAGGGTTTGAGCATCCATGGCAGGCTCCAGGCGGGAAAAGGAACCTTAGAGTAACCCCAGTTGCTCCGCTTCGGGCTCGCGATCCAACATGGGCAACGGCGCAAGGCCGGGCAAGCGTGCCATCAGTTGGGTATGAAAGCGCATGGCCAATTGGGCGGCGAGGCGATTGTCCGAGGTATGCAGAAACACGTAGGGAGTGCGGCCCTCTTCGATCCAACCGGCGACTTTTTCAATCCAAGGCACTAGAAACGGGTCGTTGGCCTCCAGCTCCGGATGGCCAATGAAGCGCACCTGCGGAAACTGAGTCAGCGCAGCCGGCCGCGGCGGCACTTTGGGCTTTTTCGATTGCGCGTGCAGCACCGCCGGCGATGTCGAGGTGCAACTGAACAACGCACGCGGGTCCAGGCAGATGCGCTCGACACCCCGGTCACGCAACAGGCGATTAAGCCTGCGCTCGGCATCGCCTTTGGCGAAGAACTCGGGATGACGGACTTCCACCGCCATCGGACGCTCAAGCCCGTCGATAAAACCGGCCAGTTCCGCCAGGCGCTGCGGTGAGAACGAGGTCGACAACTGCAGCCATAGCGGCGTGACGCGCTCACCCAACGGGCTCATCAGGCCCACAAAGCTCTCTGCCGCCGGCAGTTGCTCGCGCAGATCGCCATCGTGGCTGATATCCCTGGGGAATTTGGCGGTGAAACGAAAATCCTCGGGCATGATTTCGGCCCAGCGCTGCACCGTGGCGGCCGAGGGGCGAGCGTAGAAAGTGGTGTTGCCTTCAACGGCGTTGAAAACTTGGGAATAAAGGGCGAGGTAATCGCTGGCGCGGGCGTCGGCTGGGTAAAGATACTCACGCCAGGCGTTTTCACTCCAGGACGGGCAACCGAGGTAGTAAGGCCGACGCATCAGATGTGAACGTCGAGGCCCAGCACTTCCATATCCCATTCGACAAAGCCGGCGGTAGTCAGGTAACTGGCCAGGGCCGTGGCAACGCTTTTGCTCATGGAACGTGGGAACACCATATCCTGCTGACGGGCAGGCAGGCCGCTGATACGCGCACTGCCGGCGCTTTGGGCCGACGACGCTGCTTCGGACTGGACTTCGATGAAGTCCGGCGAATCTTCGACCGAATCGTCTACCGTGACGTTCGCCTTGCGCGGCTTACGTTTGAGGGGGTAGGACTGTGAGGAAAATCCGTCTATACGCATCGATGCGAACTCGCTATCAGTGATGGCATTTTAGTGGCGACTTCCGTTGCGCGCAAATGCTCTGGTGATAACTAGAACACATAATTTGAAAAAGGTTTAAATCCTGGGGCAAATTCTGACGATTGGCGCAGATTGCCATCACTTTGGCGTCAAATCAGCCCGCGTTCGGCTTTGGTTTGCGCGACTTTATCGCGCAGGTACACCGGTGCCGCCTGATCGGCGGGGATCGCCTCACCGCGCTCGAAGGCATAACGCGCCAGGGTCAGCAGGTCTTCGGCATGGGGCAGCATGGCCGCATCCTGGCCAGCCAGCTTGACCGCGATGCGCTCGCCGTAGCCCCAGCCGGTGCCCGCGCCGAACCAGTCGCCGCTGGCGTCCTGCGGCAGCGCCGACGCTTCGGGAGGCTGCACGGCCTCCGTGCCGACCAGGCGCATTTCGCCTTCGGCTGCGCGATAACAGCCCCAGTAGACTTCATCCATCCGCGCGTCGATGGCGGCGGCCACCTGCACGGCGCCGTGTTCACGCAAGGCGCGCTGGGCCAGCACGGCAAGGTTGGAGACCGGCAGCACCGGGCGCTCCAGCGCAAAGGCCAAGCCCTGTACTACGCCGATGGCGATGCGCACACCGGTAAATGCGCCGGGGCCGCGACCAAAGGCGATAGCGTCCACCGACGCCAATGTGGTGCCGGAGTCTTCGAGCAGTTGCTTGATCATCGGCAACAGCTTCTGCGCGTGCAGGCGTGGGATCACCTCGTAGTGGCTGGTTACTTTGCCGTCGTGCAGCAAGGCAACGGAGCAAGCTTCGGTTGCGGTGTCCAGGGCCAGCAGGGTGCTCATCGGTGTCGGTGTCCAAGTCGGAAAAAAGTGCGCCAGTATAAACAACAACGGCCCGCAAGCGGGCCGTTGTGTGTAACGCCGAGCGGGTGATCAGCTCAGGGCTTCCATGACCTTGGCGGTGATGGCTTCCACCGAACCAACGCCCGGGATGTGGCTGCACTTGGGCTTGCCGTTGGCAGCGGACAGCTTCTGGTAGAAATCCACCAGCGGCTTGGTCTGGGAATGGTAGACCGACAGGCGATGACGCACGGTTTCTTCGGTGTCGTCCTTGCGCTGTACCAGGTCGTCGCCCGTGATGTCGTCCTTGCCTTCAACTTTCGGCGGGTTGTAGACGGTGTGGTACACGCGGCCCGAGGCTTCGTGAACGCGACGACCGGCGATACGCTGGACGATCTCTTCATCATCAACCGCGATTTCCACCACCGCATCCAGTTCGACACCGGCCGTTACCAGCGCCTCGGCCTGGGGAATGGTGCGAGGGAAACCGTCGAACAGGAAGCCGTTGGCACAGTCAGGCTGCGCGATACGGTCCTTGACCAGGGCGATGATCAGGTCATCGGAAACCAGGCCGCCGGCGTCCATGATGCTCTTGGCCTGGATGCCCAGGTCGGTGCCTGCTTTTACCGCGGCGCGCAGCATGTCACCGGTAGAGATTTGTGGAATGCCGAATTTTTCAGTGATGAACTTTGCCTGAGTACCTTTACCGGCCCCGGGAGCTCCCAGCAGAATGACGCGCATCGATGTGCTCCTCAATTTTTTATAGAGATGACGCTCGGATTCGCCGCATGGGGCCAATCTCGTAAAAATGTGATTCGGGCCGACCAAACGGCCAAAGGCTGATCAAGATACACAGCAGGCCCTGCCCACACAAGCCGCCGAAAGTCGGAGGAACCCGCGCCGCGCATGCGTCATAGGTAGGGTATGCCAACGTGCAACCCTGGCCCTTGAACAGCGACCGCCCCATTCGGGGCGGTCGTCGAGGTTTACCCGCAAGCTATTGAGAACACGCGAAAAACCTCAGCCGGTGTTGCGCAGGCCTGCCGCGATACCGGCCACGGACACCAGCAGCGCCTGTTCCAGAGGGCTGTCCTGCGCGGCTTGCTGGCGACGCGAGCGCGCCAGTAATTCGGCCTGCAGCAGGTGCAAAGGGTCGAGGTAAGTGTTGCGCAGGCGGATGAACTCCAGGGTATCGGGGCTGTGGGCCAGCAGTTGCGACTGGCCGGTCAGCCCTAGCACCACCGAGCACGCCTGCGACAATAGGTCGCGTAAGTGCGCACCCAATGGCAACAGATCGGGCTCCACCAGGCGCTCGTCATACAGCCGCGCAATATCCGCATCCGCCTTGGCCAGAACCATTTCCAGCATGTCGATACGGGTGCGGAAGAACGGCCACTGCTCGCGCATCTGCCCCAGCAAGTCGCCCTCACCCCGTTCCAGGGCCTTGCTCAACGCGGCCTCCCAGCCGAGCCAGGCCGGCAGCATCAGGCGCGTCTGGGTCCAGCCGAAGATCCACGGGATGGCGCGCAGGCTCTCGATACCACCCGCGCGGCGCTTGGCCGGGCGGCTGCCCAAGGGCAGGCGCCCCAGCTCCTGCTCGGGGGTGGACTGGCGAAAATATTCAACGAACTGCGGATTTTCCCGCACCACGGCGCGGTAGGCCCTTACACCGTCCGCCGCCAATTCATCCATCAAATGGCGCCAGGCCGGTTCAGGCGGCGGTGGCGGCAAGAGCGTCGCCTCCAGGACGGCGGCCAGGTAGAGGTTAAGGTTCTGCTCGGCGATGTCCGGCAGGCCGAACTTGAAGCGGATCATTTCGCCCTGCTCGGTGGTGCGAAAGCGCCCCGCTACCGAGCCCGGAGGCTGGGACAGGATCGCCGCGTGCGCCGGGCCGCCGCCACGGCCGACGGTGCCGCCGCGGCCGTGGAACAACAGCAACTCCACTTGCTGTTCGCGGCAGATGTCCACCAAACGCTCCTGCGCGCGGTACTGCGCCCAGGCGGCGGCGGTGGTACCGGCGTCCTTGGCCGAGTCGGAGTAGCCGATCATCACTTCCTGCGGGCCTTGCAACCGGGCCCGATAGCCCGGCAACAGCAGCAATCGTTCAATCACCGGGCCGGCGTTATCCAGGTCGGCCAGGGTTTCGAACAGCGGCACTACGCGCATCGGTCGCTGCACGCCCGACTCTTTGAGCAGCAACTGCACCGCCAGCACATCCGAGGCCGCGCCGGCCATGGAAATAACATAGGAACCCAGCGATGCCGCCGGGGCTGCCGCCACTTCCCTGCACGTATTGAGCACTTCGGCCGTGTCGTCCGACGGCTGGAAATAACCCGGCAGCAACGGTCGACGGTTGTCCAGTTCCTGCATCAGGAAACGGATACGGGTCTCCTCGTCCCACTCTTCGTAGCGCCCAAGGCCGAGGTAGTCGGTGATTTCGGTCATGGCCGCGCAATGGCGAGTGGAATCCTGACGCACATCCAGGCGCACCAGGAACAGGCCGAACGTCACCGCGCGGCGCAGGCAATCGAGCAGCGGTCCATCGGCGATCACGCCCATGCCGCATGCATGCAGCGACTGGTAGCACAACTGCAGCGGTTCGAGCAGGTCATGGTTGTCCTGCAACACCTCGGCGGGCGCCGGCGTGCTGCTGCTCAATGCGGTGTGGGCCCACTGGCGCGTGGCGCGCAAGCGTTCGCGCAACTGCTTGAGCAAGGCGCGATAGGGTTCGACACTGTCGCCGACCCTGGCCTGCAGCGCCGGGCTGGCCTGTTGCATCGACAGCTCGGAGGCCAGGTGATCGATATCGCGCAGGTACAGGTCGGCGGCCATCCAGCGCGCCAGCAGCAGGACTTCTCGGGTGACCGGCGCGGTCACGTTCGGGTTGCCGTCACGGTCGCCGCCCATCCACGATGCAAAGCGAATCGGCGCGGCCTCCAGGGGCAGGCGCAGGCCGGTGGCGGCATGCAAGGCCTGGTCGGCCTTGCGCAGATAATTGGGGATGGCGTGCCACAGCGAATGTTCAATCACCGCGAAGCCCCATTTGGCCTCGTCCACCGGGGTGGGCCGGGTGCGACGGATCTCTTCGGTGTGCCAGGCTTCGGCGATCAGACGTTGCAGGCGCTCGCGGATCTGCTCGCGCTCGGCGCTGGTGAGGTCGCGGTGGTCCTGCAGGGCCAACTGCGCGGCAATGGCGTCGTATTTCTGGATCAGCGTACGGCGCGCCACTTCGGTCGGGTGGGCGGTGAGCACCAGTTCGATCTCAAGGCTCGCCAATTGGCGGGCCAGGGACTCATCGCTGTGGCCTTCGCTTTGCAGCCGCGCCAGCAACTCGGGTAACACACGGGCTTCGAAGGGGGCGGGCTGCGATTCATCGCGCCGATGAATCAACTGATACTGCTCGGCGATGTTGGCCAGGTTGAGGAACTGGTTGAAAGCCCTGGCCACCGGCAGCAGTTCATTTTCCTGCAACTGGTTGAGGCTGGCGCTCAGTTCATCGCCAGCGGTTTTCTCCGAGTCGGTGCCACGGCGGTCGGCCTTGGCGCCTTTGCGGATCTGCTCGATCTTGTCGAGAAAATCGTCGCCATACTGCTCTCGAATCGTGTTGCCCAACAGCTCACCCAGCAGGTGAACATCCTCTCGCAAGCGTGCATCGATATCACTCATCAGCCACTCTCCAGCCAGAAATCCGGGACGCGCAGACCTGCCAGAGTGCCGCCCGCATTGTTTTATGACAAGACTTTAAACCTTGTGGGTTGCAGCTAGTCTCAACGTTAAGCCGTCGCGATACGCGAGCGGCTGGTCACTCATCACCGCCCGCCCACCGTGGGCTTTATTGAGGTTGCCATGAAAATCCGAGAATTGGCCCAGCACTGGGAAGAGAATGCCAAGGGTCGCCTGACCAAGACCGAATACGCGATTCACCTGGATGTAGAAGCCGCCGCCCGGCTGGCGGCCATCGCCGAGATGTACCCCAAGCGCAACACCGAAGAGTTACTGGGCGAGCTGATCGGCGCCGCGCTTGAAGAACTTGAAGCCAGCTTTCCCTACATCAAGGGTCAGCACGTGATTGCGACCGATGAGGAGGGCGACCCGCTGTACGAAGACGTCGGCCCCACCCCACGCTTTTTGTCGCTGTCGCGTCGCTATCTGCATGATTTATCTACCAGTGCGGACGAATCCCAGCACTGAGGTACTGTCGTTTAATCCACTCCTTCCTATGTATTTCGGGCCTGACGCAGGCCCGAAATACTATCCGGCACTGCAAAAGTTCCAATTTTTTTCCCTGACCAGTCAGTCAATTATTTTTTTAGGCAAATCGCCATCTCTACTGAACTTTTGAAAAAAGCCTCCGGTCACAGCCAGTAAGCCATCACTTGGAACGGCCGTTTGAAAGGGCACCAGGCGCTTTATTACCGGGCTCGCAGCCGTTCACTGACTGAGATGGATTTTGATTTTTTCAGGAGTTATCCAATGGAGTTGAAGACGATGAAGACCAGCACTGCCAAATCCTCGTTTAACCACCTGCGCGGGCTCAAATTGGCCGCGCTGGCAATCGGCACCAGCTTCGTACTGGCTGGCTGCGCCGGCAACCCGCCGACTGAGCAATATGCGGTGACCCAGTCTGCGGTCAACAGCGCTGTCAGCGCCGGCGGCACCGAGTTCGCAGCCGTGGAAATGAAGTCGGCCCAGGACAAGCTCAAAGAAGCTGAAATCGCGATGCACGACAAAAACTACGACAAGGCTCGTATGTTGGCTGAACAAGCCGAGTGGGACGCCCGTGTCGCAGAACGTAAAGCCCAGGCTGCCAAAGCTGAGCAAGCGGTGAAGGATTCCCAGAAGGCCGTTGACGAGTTGCGTAAAGAAGGCATGCGCCCGGCTGCTATCCAGCAGAAGTAATCCGAGCCCCTTGACTGCACCGCACCCGATATCGAATTGAAAGGACGACACGATTATGCGTAAACAACTGATGATCCCTGCCCTGTTGGCAATGAGCGTTGCCCTGGCGGCCTGCTCCACCCCGCCGAACGCGAACCTGGAAAACGCCCGCACCAACTTCTCCTCTCTGCAGACCAACCCACAGGCCACCAAGCTTGCGGCGCTGGAAACCAAAGACGCTCAGGAGTGGCTGGACAAAGCCGATAAAGCCTATCGCGACAAGGAAGACCAGAAGAAGGTCGACCAGTTGGCCTACCTGACCAACCAGCGCGTTGAAGTGGCCAAAGACACCATCGTGCTGCGCGAATCCGAAGCGAAGCTGAAGAACGCCGGCGACGAACGTGCCCGCGCCCTGCTGGATGCTCGCGATGCGCAGATCAAGCAGCTGCAGGACAGCCTGAACGCCAAGCAGACCGATCGCGGCACACTGGTCACGTTCGGTGATGTGCTGTTCGCCACCAACAAGTCCGACCTGAAATCCAGCGGCCTGGTTAATATCACCAAGCTGGCTCAGTTCCTGCGCGACAACCCGGACCGTAAAGTGATCGTCGAAGGCTACACCGACAGCACCGGTTCGGACTCGTACAACCAGAGCCTGTCGGAGCGCCGTGCCGCTTCCGTGCAACGTGCACTGGCCCAGCAAGGCGTGGATATCTCGCGCATCGTGACCCAGGGTTACGGCAAGGAATACCCGGTTGCCGACAACGGCAGCGCTTCGGGCCGTGCCATGAACCGTCGCGTTGAAGTGACCATCTCCAACGATAACCAGCCGGTCAAGCCACGTTCGTCCATGGCTAACTGATGGATTGATGCACCCAAAAAAACCACCGGAAACGGTGGTTTTTTTTGCCCTCAGAACGGGATCGGCCCTTTGCTCTCTTCGTAGCCCACCGGCTCAGGCTCCGTCGATTGCTGCAACTTTTCAGGCTGCCGTTGCGACCGCTCCTCATCGCATTCCTGGTACAGATCCAGGCTCGCCTGCGCCCTTGCCATCTCCAGCCATTTAACGATCGCACCAATCTGCATCGCGACTCTCCTGCGCTCGCTGTTTCCAAAGGGTGAGTCAGCCAGGCTGACTGCCCCGTGAGTGGCGACTGAGGCGCAAGGGTTCCAGCTATTTGCAAAGCGTGGGCATCGAGCCAACTATTGCTGCAATTGCGGGGTTTCCTGGCCCATGCAACGCACCGCCTGTTTTTTATTATTCACCAGCACGCCGCTCAGGCCTTTCTGCTCGGTATCGAACATGACCAGCACACCATCCACGCACTGTGCCACTTGGGCGGCCAGGGTCAGGGAGATCTTGTAGTCTTCGCCCGGCACGGTCTTGAGCATGGTGAAATCGCTGAGCAACAGCGCGTCTTCCGGTTTGGCGAAGTGCAGGTAGCCGTAATACCACAGGCAACCGACGGTACCGATGATGGTGCCGATGCCGGTGAGGATCAGCGGGATCATGTTGCGTTCTTCGCTCATTGCGGGCTCTCTGATGGATCAACGTTAGGAGTCGGATAGTTCGGAATTTCGCCCAGGCGCCGCAGGCCATTGAAATGTTGCGGGTCGTCCAGATAGCGCAGCATCACGGTTTGCCAGGTTTTATCGGCAAAGGTCTGCACATGCCCGCCCCGGGTCAATTGCAAGACTCTGGGCGGCGGTGCGGCCTGGTACAGGCGGATGCCATTGGCCACGGGCACGATCGGGTCATCGAGGCTGTGAAACAATAGTTTCGGCACGCCGCTCAACTGGGGCATGGCATTGATCGCGCTGTCCGCGTCGGGCACGAGCCAGGATAAGGGCACTTGCAACGGCCATGTTAGCCAGGAGGTGCTCAAGGCGAATTGTCCTACGTCACGATAACTGGCCGGCACGCCGTCCAGCACCAGCGCCTTGAGCTGGGCCTGACGCTGCGGGTGCGCCGCCAGGTAATGCACGGCCAGCGCGCCGCCCAGGCTTTGACCCAGGACTATCAAGGGCTGGCCTTGGGTTTCAGGGGCCTTATCGATCCAGCGGAACGCCGCGTCCACGTCCTGATAAACCGCCGGTAGCGACGGTTTGCCCTGCGATAACCCATAACCACGGTAGTCCAGCAACAGCACTTGGTAGCCCTGCTCCGGCAACCACCAACTGCCGCCCAAGTGCCAGGCCAGGTTGCCACCGTTGCCGTGCAGATGCAGCACCGTGCCCTTGAGCGGCACGCCGGGTTTGGCCGGCAACCACCAAGCGTGCAGCTGGACGCCGTCGGCGGTGGTCAGGGTGATGTCGCGGTAGTCCAGGCGCGCTTTTTCCGGCGTGAACGGCAGGCCGGGTTCGGGATAGAACAAGAGCGAGCTGCAGCCGTTCAATGTGAGTAGCAGGCACAGAATGCCGAGGATTCTCATCCGTTGAAGCCTCGTAAATAACAGCATTTAAAGGATATTGGAGTAGTCCGCCTCGATCCGATCCAGGCTCAGGTGGTTAAGGAAGTTGGAGAAACACATCCATGCCGCCAGGGCGTTCATGTCACGGAATTGGTCGGGCAGATATTTGGGCGGCACCACCAGGCCTTCGTCTACCAGTTGGCGCAGGGTGCGCATGTCTTCCAGGGTGGTCTTGCCGCAGAACAGCAGCGGCACCTGTTCCAGCTTGCCTTTGCGCACGGCCAACTGGATGTAGTTGTAGACCATGATAAAGCCTTTGAGGTAAGACAGGTCCTTGGTAAACGGCAGACCGGTCGGCACCGAGCCACGAAACACGCGGCTGGCGTTGCCGTAGCTTTCAGCCATTTCAAAGCCTTGCTCACGGAAGAATTCGAACACCTGCAGGAAGTCGGCGCCCTCCTCCACCATATGGATGGCGCGCGTGCGGTTGGTCAATTTGCGCAAGCGGCTGGGGTAGGAGGCAAAGGTGATGATCTCCATCAGGATCGCCAACCCTTCCTGGGTCACGGTCGACGACGGCGGGCCCTTGGACAGGAACGTGCAGATCGGCTGGTTCTGGCCGTTGAGCGTGGTGCCCACATGCACCAGGCCTTCATGCACTTCCAAGGCGCGCACATCGCGGTCGTTGAACATCGCGTCGGCGCGGATCTTGATGTAGTCGGCTCCCGCCGCCGCGTCGGCGACGATACCGTCGGACTCGAACACGCGGATGGTTTCCTCGGCCTCGCCAAACACCTTGTTCAGGCGGGTCTGCAGCAGGGCCACGGCGTCCTTGGCGGTCAGGGTCTTTGCTTCGTCCTTGAGGTCGCCACGGCCATCGATATTGTTCAAGTAATCGGAGAGCATCAGGCCCAGGTCCGCCAGGGTCGGGTCGCCGGCGTGGAACGCATCGGAAGCAGCGCCGTACAGTTCCTGGGAGATCAGGCCGAAATCCTCGGTGCCCCGGGCCTCCAGCATGCGCACCACCATGCGGTATTCCTTGCACATGCGGCGCATGATCTGCCCGACCGGGCTGAATTGGCCGAGACGGCGGGTGATGTCACGCTCGATATTCTGAAATTCCAGCTTCACCGCGCTGGAGTCGAAGGACAGCGGCCGGTTCAGGTAATAGTCGCGATCCACGGCCGGCATGGCTTTGCCCTTGGCCTTGAGAAACCCCTGACGGATGTTCTCGTCCCACTTCACGGCGTCGAGGACGCGGATCGGGGTTTGCGCCAGCACAATGCGATCGGACAAGGTGCGTATCGTCTGCTGGTAATCGTCCACCCGGTATTTCCTCTTTAAACGTTATTGACCCGCGCGCCGGTAGCGCACGGCTTCAACGAACACATCGGCATTGGCCGGATCATCCAGGTAGGCAAACACCTGGTTCATGGCACTGTCGACCCATACACCGGCGCCTTCGACGGTGTCCACGGGGCTGCCCTGCAGTAGCTGTTGCCCGATGGCCTGGCGAATCTGCTCGAGGTCCAGGTTATAGACCACCAATTCGTGCTTATCGTCGAACTCGAATCCCGCCAGAAAATAGTGCCCTCCGAACCTGGCCGGCAACGGTGCCGACAGGTACCAGCGGCTGCCATGACGCGTCACGGTAAACAGGTACTCATCGCGCTGCGTCGGCGAGGCTTTAGGGTAGCTCACCGCCTTGTAACGGTGCTCACCGGCGCGGCTGATTTGCAGATTGAGCGGTTCGCCCCAGGCATTCCTGCTGTTCCAATGGCCCAGCAATTCATCCGGCGCCGCCTCATGGGCGGGCAACGGGTCCTTGAACGTTACCAGGCAACCCCCGAGCAACAGGAACCACACGGCGATTACCGCCACACGCCAGGTTTTCATCGGACTCCCCCGGTGTCAGACCGAGGCCAACACCAAATGCATATAACGCTTGAGAATCTCAAGCATCTCGTCAGCGGTCAGAGGCTCCGGGCCGCCCAGCAGGCCCTGATATTCCATCCGACCGATAATCGCCGTCAACACCTTGGCATCCTGTTGCGGCTCGCGGGAACCCAGTACCTGGAAAAACTGCCCGGTGCCCTGCAGCAGGATCTGTTGATGGGAACGCACCAGTTGCGCCAGGCGCGGGTTGAGCAAGGCTTCCTGACGGAACGCCTGTTCGGCCATCAGGTGCTCACGGCGGTTGGTCAATTGGCGCATGACGTAATCGGCGGTCAAGCGCGCGATGTCGTCCGCCAACTGCGAACGCGACTGCGGGCTGCCATCGCCATAGGCAACCATCTCGCGCAGCAAACCTTCGTTACGCACCCACAGCTTGCCCATGAACGCGGCGCTGCGCTCCACGTACTGGGCGAAGGTGTCGGTGAGCAGGTCGTCAATGTCTTTGAAGTAATAGGTGGTCGCCGACAGCGGCACCCCCGCCTCGGCCGCCACCGCGCGATGGCGCACGGCCCGCACGCCATCGCGCACCACGATGCGCATGGCGGCATCCAGAATATCTTGCCGGCGCTGCTCGCTGCCTTGGCGACTGGCCTTGCGGCCCTGGTACTGGACGCTTTCAACCACGGCAGCAGCAATGCCGGCGGCGCCTTCTTGTGGGGTTACGCGGTTCACGACTTACATCCTTGAACAGATCAAAACCTGGCGCTGTTTGCTTGACGCTTATAAACGCCACATAAAAAAGCCGCCTTATAAAAGGCGGCTCTGGATTTCGCGACGGTTACGCTTGTGGCCGCATGTGCGGGAACAGGATCACATCGCGGATCGACGGCGAGTTGGTCAACAACATCACCAGGCGATCGATGCCGATCCCTTCACCGGCGGTCGGCGGCATGCCGTATTCCAGGGCGCGGACGAAGTCGGCGTCGTAGTGCATGGCTTCGTCATCGCCAGCGTCTTTGTCGGCCACCTGGGCCATAAAGCGCTCGGCCTGGTCTTCAGCGTCGTTCAACTCGGAGTAGGCGTTGGCGATTTCGCGGCCGCCGATGAACAGCTCGAAACGGTCGGTGACGTTCGGGTTGTCATCGTTGCGACGGGCCAGCGGCGACACTTCGAACGGGTACTGGGTAATGAAGTGCGGCTGCTCCAGCTTGTGCTCCACCAGCTCTTCGAAAATCATCACCTGCAGTTTGCCCAGGCCTTCGAAGCCCAGCACCTTGGCGCCGGCTTTCTTGGCGATGGCGCGAGCCTTGTCGATGTCGTTCAGGTCATCGGCGGTCAGCTCGGGGTTGTACTTGAGGATCGAATCGAACACCGAGAGGCGCACGAACGGCTCGCCGAAGTGGAACACCTTGTCGCCGTACGGCACGTCGGTGCTGCCCAGGACCAGCTGCGCCAGCTCGCGGAACAGTTCTTCGGTCAGGTCCATGTTGTCTTCGTAGTCGGCGTACGCCTGGTAGAACTCCAACATGGTGAATTCAGGGTTGTGACGGGTCGAGACGCCTTCGTTGCGGAAGTTGCGGTTGATCTCGAAGACCTTTTCGAAGCCACCGACCACCAGGCGCTTGAGGTACAGCTCAGGCGCGATACGCAGGAACATTTCCATGTCCAGCGCGTTGTGGTGGGTTTCGAACGGTTTGGCTGCGGCACCGCCGGGGATGGTTTGCAGCATCGGCGTTTCCACTTCCAGGAAGTCACGCTGCATCAGGAAACTGCGGATGTGGGCGATGATCTGCGAGCGGACGCGAAAGGTGTGGCGTACGTCTTCGTTGACGATCAGGTCGACGTAGCGCTGGCGATAGCGCTGCTCGGTGTCGGTCAGGCCGTGGTGCTTGTCCGGCAGCGGGCGCAAGGACTTGGTCAGCAGGCGCACGTTGGTCATTTCCACGTACAGGTCGCCCTTGCCGGAACGGGCCAGGGTGCCTTCGGCGGCGATGATGTCACCCATGTCCCAGGTTTTCACCGAGGCCAGGGTTTCTTCGGACAGGGTCTTGCGGTTGACGTAGACCTGGATACGCCCGGTCATGTCCTGGATCACCATGAACGAGCCACGGTTGAGCATGATGCGACCTGCCACCTTGACCGGGATCGCCGCTTCAGCCAGCTCTTCCTTGGTCTTGTCCGCGTACTGTTTCTGCAAGGCATCGCAGTAGTTGTCGCGGCGGAAGTCGTTGGGGAAGGCGTTGCCCTTGGCGCGCTCGGCAGCAAGCTTTTCCTTGCGCAGGGCGATCAGGGAGTTTTCTTCCTGTTGCAGGGCTTGCGGGTCGAGTTGTTCGTCGCTCATGTCTTTAGATTTTCCATCACAGGTTCGTTGCCCCCAGGCCTTCGGCCTGGGGATCGCGGGCAACCCCGCTCCCACAGAGGGTGTTACAGGCCGGACTTCAGGCTGGCTTCCAGGTACTCGTCGATATCGCCGTCGAGCACCTTGTCGCAGTCGCTGCGTTCGATGTTAGTGCGCAGATCCTTGATCCGCGAGGCATCAAGCACATAGGAGCGGATCTGGTGACCCCAGCCGATGTCCGACTTGGTGTCTTCCAGCGCCTGGGACGCGGCGTTGCGCTTTTGCATTTCCTGCTCGTACAACTTGGCCCGCAGCATTTTCATGGCGGTGTCCTTGTTGGCGTGCTGGGAGCGTTCGTTCTGGCAGCTGACCACGGTGTTGGTCGGTACGTGGGTAATCCGCACGGCCGAGTCGGTGGTGTTAACGTGCTGACCACCGGCACCGGAGGAGCGATAGGTATCGATCCGCAGGTCCGCCGGGTTGATCTCGATTTCCACTTTGTCATCGATCTCGGGCGAGACGAACACTGCGCAGAATGAGGTGTGACGACGGTTGCCGGAGTCGAACGGGCTCTTGCGCACCAGGCGGTGCACGCCGATCTCGGTACGCAGCCAGCCAAAGGCGTACTCGCCCTTGATGTGCACGGTCGCGCCCTTGATGCCGGCGACTTCACCGGCCGACAGCTCCATGATGGTCGCGTCGAAGCCGCGTTTGTCGGCCCAGCGCAGGTACATGCGCAGCAGGATGTTGGCCCAGTCCTGGGCCTCGGTGCCGCCGGAACCGGCCTGGATGTCCAGGTAGGCGTTGTTCGGGTCCATTTCGTGGCTGAACATGCGGCGGAATTCGAGCTTGGCGAGGTTCTCCTCGAGACGGGCCAGCTCGGCGACCACATCGCCCACTGCGCCTTCGTCGTTTTCTTCAACGGCCATGTCCAGCAGATCACGGCAATCGGCCAGGCCGGTGTTCAGCTCATCGAGGGTGTCGACGATCTGCGCCAGCGCAGCGCGCTCGCGACCCAGCTCCTGGGCGTATTCAGGTTTGTTCCAGACACTCGGATCTTCAAGCTCGCGATTGACCTCGGTCAGACGCTCATGCTTTTGATCGTAGTCAAAGATACCCCCGAATAGTTTCGGAGCGCTCGGACAGGTCCTTGATGGTGTTAAGGATCGGGTTGATTTCCATGGCGGGCAGCACTCGTTGGCGAACTTTTGAAAGCCGGCGAGTATAACGGCAAACAGCTGGAAACGGCAGCCCGCTGAGCCGAAAAGGCGGTTTCAACTCCCATGAAAATCCACTGTAAGAGCGGGCTTGCCCTCTCCCACAGTGAGTTGAGCATAGCCTCAGGTCACTCGATACCGACCTGATTGCGCCCATTGTGCTTGGCCGTGTACAGCCCCTTGTCCGCGGCCATGATCACCTGCCGGCAACTGGAGCCCTGCTGCGGCGTCATGGTCGACAGGCCGATGCTGACGGTCAGGCACGAACCCTCGGTCGGGGCGTTGTGCGGGATGTTCAACGCGGCGACGGCCATACGCAGTTTCTCCGCCACCAAACGCGCGCCACCCGGCGAAGTGTTGGGCAGCACCAGGGCGAACTCTTCGCCGCCGTAGCGCGCCGGCAGGTCCGACGGGCGGCTGCTGGCTTCGCGAATGGTGTCGGCCACCTTGCGCAGGGCTTCGTCGCCTTCGACGTGGCCGAAGCTGTCGTTGTAGGTCTTGAAGAAATCCACGTCGATCATCAGCAGCGACAACTGGGTCTGGTCGCGCATGGCGCGGCGCCATTCCAGCTCCAGGTATTCGTCGAAGTGGCGGCGGTTGGACAACCCGGTCAAGCCATCGGAGTTCATCAACCGTTGCAGCACCAGGTTGGTGTCCAGCAACTGTTGCTGGCTGACCCGCAACGCACGGTACGCCGCATCACGCTGCAATAGGGTCATGTAGGAACGCGAGTGATAGCGGATGCGCGCCACCAGCTCGATATTGTCCGGCAGTTTGACCAAATAATCGTTGGCGCCGGCTGCAAAGGCCGCGCTCTTGATCAGCGGGTCTTCCTTGGTGGAGAGCACGATGATCGGGATGTTCGCCGTGGCCGGGTGATTGCGGTACTCACGCACCAGGGTCAGGCCGTCGAGGCCGGGCATCACCAGGTCCTGCAGGATTACCGTGGGCTTGATGCGGATGGCCTGGGCAATCGCCTGGTGCGGGTCGGCGCAGAAATGGAAGTCGATGTTTTCTTCCTGGGCCAGGCCACGCCGGACGGCTTCGCCGATCATGGCCTGGTCGTCGACCAGCAACACCATGGCGGCGTTTTCGTCGGTCTTGATGTCGTCGATCTGTAAGTCATTCATCTGCAGTCACCTGAATTACCACCTGCAAACCAGCACCGCGCAAGGCCTTGCTCATTGTGCAAAGACCTCCAGCAGACGAGGCGCAATTCTATCCAGTGGGCGAATTTCAACAGCGGCATCGATTGCCGCCGCCGCTTTGGGCATGCCATACACCGCCGAGCTCTGCTGATCCTGGGCGATGGTCAAATAACCTTGTTCACGCAGCAACTTGAGGCCCTGGGCCCCGTCACGGCCCATGCCGGTCAGCAATACGCCGACGGCATCGCCATTCCAGTGGCTGGCGACGCTCTCGAAAAACACGTCGATCGAAGGGCGATAGATCTCGTTCACCGGCTCGGCGGTATAGGCCAGCGTACCGTTCTTCAATAAACGAATGTGATGGTTGGTGCCGGCCAGCAACACCACCCCGCTCTGGGGCGGCTCACCTTCACGGGCCAGGCGCACCGGCAGGCCGCAAGCGCTGCCGAGCCATTCGGCCATGCCGGCGGCGAATACCTGATCGACGTGCTGGACCAGCACAATGGCGGCAGGGAAATCCCGGGGCAAGCCCTTGAGCAGGGTTTCCAGGGCCGCAGGACCACCCGCCGATGAGCCGATGGCCACCAGGCGCTGGCGTTTACCCTCATGGCGCGGGGGCGCGACTTCAGCGCGCACACGGCTGCCGCGCTGGCCGATCAGCCAACCGATATTGAGGATCTTGCGCAGCAACGGCGCGGCCGCATCCCTGGGGTTGCCCACGCCCAGCGCCGGTGTATCCACCACATCGAGGGCGCCATGCCCCATGGCTTCGAACACACGACTCACGTTGGCCTGGCGGTCGACGGTCACGATCAGGATCGCACACGGGGTCTCGGCCATGATCTGGCGCGTGGCCTCCACGCCGTCCATCACCGGCATGATCATGTCCATCAGGATCAGGTCCGGGGTCAGCTCGGCGCAGCGCTGCACCGCGTCCAGGCCATTGCTGGCCACCCACACCACCTCATGCGTCGGCTCGAAACTCAACGCACGGCGCAAGGCCTCGACCGCCAGGGGCATGTCGTTGACGATGGCGATCCTCATGCCCGCGCGCCTCCGATCAGTTCCATCACCGCATCAAGCAAGGCGTCGTCGTGGAAACTGGCCTTGGCCAGATAATAGTCGGCCCCGGCGTCGAGCCCGCGCCGGCGGTCTTCTTCGCGGTCTTTGTAAGACACCACCATCACCGGCAACGATTGCAGGCGACTGTCACGGCGCAAGAGTGTGACCAATTCGATACCGTCCATGCGGGGCATATCAATGTCAGTGATCAGCAGGTCGAAGTCCTCGGAACGCAAGGCGTTCCAGCCGTCCATGCCATCGACGGCCACGGCCACTTCGTAGCCACGATTAAGCAACAATTTGCGTTGCAGTTCACGCACCGTGAGCGAGTCATCGACCACCAGCACGCGTTTGCGCGGTGCTTCGGTGGTCTGCTGGCTGCGGCGGGCAATGCGCTCCAGGCGGCCGGTATTGAGCAACTTGTCCACCGAGCGCAGCATGTCTTCGACATCGACGATCAACACCACCGAGCCGTCGTCGAGCAACGCACCGGCGGAAATGTCCTGAACCTTGCCCAGGCGATCGTCCAGCGGCAACACCACGAGCGTGCGCTCGCCGATGAAACGCTCCACCGCGATACCGTACACCGCGTCACGCTCGCGGATCACCACCACTTTCAGCGTTTCTGAAGGGCTCTGCCCCGCCGGGCGCTGCAGCAGCTGGCTGGCGGCGACCAGGCCGACATGCCGGCCTTCGTGCCAGAAATGCTGGCGCCCTTCCAATTGCACAATGTCCTCGGGCGCCAGGTCGCACATGCGCTCGATATGCGCCAGCGGGAACGCATACGCCTCTTCGCCGACCTCCACCACCAGGCTGCGCACCACCGACAGGGTCAGCGGCACCTCCAGATGGAAGCGGCTGCCCTGCCCCGCCGTCTGCTCCAGCACTACCGCGCCGCGCAACTGGCGCACCATATGCTGCACCGCGTCCAACCCGACGCCGCGCCCGGAGACCTCGGTGACTTTGTCGCGCAGGCTGAACCCCGGAAGGAACAGGAACGTCAGCAACTCCTCCTCGCTCAAGCGTAATGCGGTTTCCAGCGGCGACAGCTTGCGCTCGACGATAGTGCCGCGCAGGCGCTCCAGGTCCACCCCATTGCCGTCGTCGCTCAGTTCCAGCACCAGCAACCCCGCCTGGTGAGAGGCGCGCAGGCGGATCAGCCCTTCGGCCGGCTTGCCCGCCAGTCTGCGCTGCTCGGGCATTTCGATGCCGTGATCGACGGCATTGCGTAATAAATGCGTGAGTGGCGCTTCGAGCTTTTCCAGCACGTCGCGATCGACCTGGGTTTTCTCGCCTTCGATCTCCAGACGCACCTGCTTACCCAGGCTGCGGCCAAGGTCGCGCACCATGCGCACTTGCCCACCGAGTACGTCGGCAAATGGACGCATGCGACAGGCCAGCGCGGTGTCATAAAGCACCTGGGCGCGCTGCCCGGCCTGCCAGCCGAACTCATCGAGCTCGGCGGTTTTTTCCGCGAGCAGCGCCTGGGCTTCTGCCAACAGGCGGCGTGCATCGGTCAGGGCCTCCTGGGCTTCGAGGTTCAAGTGCTGGGTCTTGAGCTGACCGTCCAGGGTGTCGAGGGCGCGCACGCTCTGGCTTTGAATACGCTTGAGGCGCTGCAGGCTGACCAGGTACGGCTTGAGTCGCTGGGTTTCCACCAGGGACTTGCTCGACAGGTCCAGCAGGCTGTTCAAGCGCTCGGCGGTCACGCGCAGCACGCGCTCGCCGCCCTCGGTCATGCGCTTGCCTTGGCGCGGCGGGTCGCTGGCGACGGGCGGTGCCGGCTCGGCTTCCCGCGCCAGTGCTTCGGGCGCCGGCTCGGGTACCGTCGGCGGCGCGATTGCGGCGCTCGGTTGCGCGGGGTCGAGCAAGCGCTCCATCGACGCCACGTATGCCTCGATATCCGCCGGCCCTACGTTATTACCAGGCGTGGCGATGCGCATCAGCAGGTCGGTGCCTTGCAGCAACGCATCGATATGTTCAGGTTGCAGGTACAGACGGCTTTCCTGGGCGCTGACCAGGCAGTCCTCCATGACGTGGGCCACGCTGACCCCGGCATCCACCCCCACGATGCGCGCCGCGCCCTTGAGGGAGTGGGCCGCGCGCATGCAGGCCTCAAGCTGGTCGGCCTGGGTCGGGTTACGCTCCAGCGCCAGCAGCCCCGCGCTCAGCACCTGGGTCTGCGCATCGGCTTCCAGGCTGAACAGCTCCAGCAGCGAGGCATCGCGCATCTGGTCGGGGGTCATGTAAGGCTCCGGGTCACGGCAGACAGCAATTGTGCCTCGTCCAGCCAACGCAGACTGCGGCCTTTCCACTGCAGCACGCCCTGGGTGTAGCGCGCGCTGGCCTGGGTGCCGGACACCGACGCCGCGCTCAGCATGCGCTCGTCGATGGCGTGGATACCGTCCACTTCATCCACCGGCACCACCACCGGGCCATCCTGGGCGGCAATGATCAACATGCGCGGCATGCTGCGCCCGCCAACGGGGCCAGCGCCGGCGGCGTCCAGGCCAAGCAGTTCCACCAGCGACAGGCACGCCACCAGCGCACCGCGCACATTGGCCACGCCGAGCAGGGCGCGTGAGCGCTGGTGGGGCAAGGAGTGAATCGGTTGCAGCGGTGCCACTTCCACCAGGCAACGGGTAGCGATACCGAGCCACTCCTCGCCAAGGCGGAACATGAGCAGTGAACGGGTGACCACGTCCTCGTCGACCGTCTCGGCGACGTGGGCGCGATGATCGCCCTGCTGCAACGCATAGCGGTCCAGCAGGCGCGTGGCGGCGGCGGAATACACCGAGCAGTTCCGGCAGTGGATATGCTCCACCAGCAGCGGGCAGGATTTGTCGCCATGGATGCCGATGCGATTCCAGCAATCGTCGATGGCTTGGGTGTCGGCCAGGGTCAGGTCCAGGCCGGTGGTGTCGAGCGCGTCACTACTCATGGTTTGGACTCACTGTCAGCTCGCTCGCTGCGCACGGCCCGCGCCTGCAAACGACGCGCCCCCGCACGGTCGCCCTGGGACTCCAGCAACGCGGCCAACTGCATCAGGGCCTGCGGATGCTGGGGTTCCAGGTACAAGGCTTTTCGATAATACCCCTGCGCCTGCAGGGCGCTACCTTCCACATCGCTGAGCAGCCCCAGCCAATAGAACACCTGGGCGGCCGGCGGGTGGTTGCTCAAATATTGTTCGCACGCAGCACGGGCTTCGGCACTTTTGCCTTCGTTGGCCAGGGTCGCGATACGACTGAGCAAGGTGCCCGCCTCGGACGGCGGCACCTGGATCGGCATCACCTGGGCACTCACCGTGCTGAACGGCCGAGGCTTGGCGGGAATCGGTGCCGCGCTGCGTTGCGGCCTGGGCGTCGGTACAAAGGTCGGCGCCGGCTTGGTCGGCTCGACATGTCGGCTGAAGGCAAAGGACTGCGGCACGCCAATCGAACGCATGCCATGACGTCCAAGCAGACTGCCCTCGGCCGGGCCGATGAACAGCACGCCGTCAACGTGGGTCAAGCGCTTGAGCACGTCGAACACTTGCTGTTGGGTCGGTTGGTCGAAGTAGATCAACAGGTTGCGGCAGAACACGAAGTCATAACTGGCCTCACTGGCCAGCAGCGCCGGGTCGAGCAGGTTGCCCACTTGCAGGCGCACCTGCTCACGCACGCGCTCGGCGATGTGGTAACCGTCGCCATGCTCGGTGAAGTGGCGTTCGCGAAACGCCAGGTCGCCGCCGCGAAACGAATTTTTGCCGTACACGCCGCGCCGGGCGCGCTCCACCGACAGTGGGCTGACGTCGACGCCCTGCACCTTGAACTGATGCGGCGCCAGGCCGGCATCGAGCAAGGCCATGGCGATCGAGTAAGGTTCTTCGCCGGTGGAACACGGCAGGCTCAGGATGCGCAGCGCACGCATCTGGTTGATCTCGGCCAGGCGCGTGCAGGCCAGGCGCGCCAGGGTTGCAAAGGATTCGGGGTAACGGAAAAACCAGGTTTCAGGGACGATCACCGCTTCGATCAGCGCCTGCTGCTCGTCGTGGGAGCGCTGCAGGTGCTGCCAGTAATCATCCGGCGTGCGCGCCTCGACAGCTTTGCTGCGCTGGCGCACCGCGCGCTCGATGATGGCCTCGCCCACCGACGCAACGTCCAGGCCTATGCACTCCTTGAGAAAAGCGAAAAAGCGCGGGTCGTTACTCATAGGCTTTGCTCGTCGGCGAACAACAGGGCACGCACGTCGTCGGTGAGCAGATCGTTGACGCCGATCCACTGCATCAAGCCCTGTGCATCCTCACGCACCAGCCCCAGGTACGGCGCCTCGCGGTTGTCCAGGCCATACGCTTGGAACTCTTCAAGGCCGCAACGCAGGGTGTCGGTGGCCTGCTCCAGAATCAGCCCCAGCCGGCGCGCCGCAACCCAGGGCTGCGGCTGGTAGTGCACCAGTACCAGCCGCGTGCTGGTGCGGGCCTGGGCCGGTGTGCCGAAAGCCAGGGCGCTGAGGTCGATCACCGGCACCAGCGCGCCCCGATGGGCAAAAATCCCCGCCACCCACGCAGGCGCGTGAGCGATGGGCTTGAGCGGCAGGCGCGGCAGCACTTCGGCCACTTCGGTGGCCCGCAGGGCATAGCGTTCGCTGCCGATATGAAATACCAGGAACAACGCTTTTTTCGCTGCCGGGACGGCGCCGCGTTTAGCCGCGAGGTCGCTCATCAGACTTTGAAACGCGACACGCCGCTGCGCAGACCCACCGCAACCTGGCTCAGTTCATCGATGGCGAAGCTGGCCTGACGCAGAGACTCCACGGTCTGGCTGCTGGCGTCGCCCAGTTGCACCAGCGCATGGTTGATCTGCTCGGCACCGGTGGCCTGGGCCTGCATGCCTTCGTTGACCATCAGCACCCGCGGCGCCAGCGCCTGGACCTGATGAATGATCTGCGACAGCTGCTCGCCCACCTGCTGCACTTCGAACATGCCTCGACGCACTTCCTCGGAGAATTTGTCCATGCCCATCACCCCGGCCGACACCGCCGACTGGATCTCACGCACCATCTGCTCGATATCGTAAGTCGCCACGGCGGTCTGGTCGGCCAGGCGCCGCACCTCGGTGGCCACCACGGCAAAGCCGCGCCCGTACTCACCGGCCTTCTCGGCTTCGATGGCGGCATTGAGCGACAGCAGGTTGGTCTGGTCGGCGACCTTGACGATGGTGACCACCACCTGGTTGATGTTGCCGGCCTTCTCGTTGAGGATCGCCAACTTGGCGTTGACCAGGTCGGCGGCGCCCATCACCGAGTGCATGGTTTCTTCCATGCGCGCCAGGCCCTGCTGGCCGGAACCTGCGGCCACCGATGCCTGGTCGGCGGCGGTGGAGACTTCGGTCATGGTGCGCACCAGGTCCTTGGAGGTGGCGGCGATTTCGCGGGACGTGGCGCCGATCTCGGTGGTGGTCGCGGCGGTTTCGGTGGCGGTGGCCTGTTGCTGCTTGGAGGTGGCGGCGATCTCGGTAACCGAAGTGGTCACCTGCACAGACGAGCGCTGGGCCTGGGACACCAGGGCGGTCAGCTCGGTCATCATGTCGTTGAAGCCGGTTTCCACCGCGTTGAATTCGTCCTTGCGCGACAGGTTCAGGCGTTTGCTCAGATCGCCGGTGCGCATGGTTTCGAGGATTTCGACGATACGCTGCATCGGCGACATGATCGCGCGCATCAGCAGCAGGCCGCACAGGCCGGCGGCGAGGATCGCCACGGCCAGGGACACGAACATGCTGACTTTGGCGGCAGCTACGGCTTCATCGATAGCGGAGGTGGCGTTGTCGGACACGCCTTTGTTTTCGGTGATGATGTCATTGAGCTTCATACGGCCTTCGGTCCAGACGGGCGTCAGTTGCTCTTCGAGCAGGTCGTGCGCGGCCGGTAAATCATTGGCCTGGATGCGCTCGATCACCTGAGCCAGAACCTTGTTGTAATTGATGTGCGCAGCCTTGAAGTTATCGAACTCCATGCGGTCGGCCTGGTTGCCGATGGTTTTCTCGTAGTTGGCCATCTGCTGTTCGATGCGCTTTTCAAAACTCTGATAATCGCTCTTGTCGGCGCTGGTGAGGGTCTTGTCTTCACGCATGCCGATGATATCGAGGGTCAGCAGATAACTGTCGACCCACGCGCTGCGGATCATGGAACTGAGATACACCCCCGGCACCGCGTCATCGCGCACGGCCTCTTGCCCGGCTTCGATTTTCATTAACCGTGAATAAGAGACCACGACCATTAACAGCATGATGGCGATAACGACCGCAAAACTTGCCAGGATCCGTTGGCGCAAGGTCCAGTTCTTCACAGTAATTCCTCGAAGGCCCATTCAAATGGGGGGGAGTATAGCTGAGCAGCAGCGCTCATTTATGAATGGGTTTTGGTGGGGTACCGACATAAACACTAAAACGTCGGTGGGAGGGGCAGGCCCCTCCCATACTTTGTTTGAAACCGGTGGTTATGGGTTAAGGCGTACCTGCTTTTCCAGTTCCAGCTTCAAGCCCGGCTCCAGTTTGAGCTGGCGCGCCAATTCATCCAGATAGGCCTTTTCCATAAAGTTTTCCTCATCCACCAGCATCACACTGGCGATGTACATCTCGGCGGCCATTTCCGGGGTGCCGGCGGCGCGGGCGACATCGGCAGGGTCCAAGGGCTTGTTCAGTTCGGCGTGCAGCCAATGCTGCAATTCGCGGTCGTTGTCCAGCTTGGTGAATTCGCCTTCGATCAGTGCGCGCTCGCGCTCATCCACATGCCCGTCGGCCTTGGCGGCCGCGACCAATGCCTTGAGGATGCCCTGACTGTGCTGCTCGGCCTGGGCCGGTGGCAGACGGTCGATGGTCTGCGGCTCGCCCTGGGGCGCGCTGGCCTGTTGCGCCTGCCAGTTACCGTAGGCTTTGTAGGCGATGACGCCCAAGGCGGCCAGCCCGCCGTAGGTCAGCGCCTTGCCGCCGAATTTGCGGGCTTTCTTGTTGCCCAGCAACAGCCCCATGGCACCGGCCGCCAGGGCCCCGCCACCGGAGCCACCGAGCAGACTGCCCAGGCCGCCACCGCCGAGCAGACCGCCCAAGGCGCCCTTGTCTTCCTGTTTACGCTGGCCGCCGGCCTTGTTCTGCAACATGTCCTGGCCGGACTTGAGCAACTGATCGAGCAATCCACGGGTGTTCATAACAGCCTCCAGATACTTGAGTTCATAGGACCAATAGGCCGCCAGCGTAAAACTAAGTGCCAAAAAGCCTGGATCTAGAGTGCTTCCAGATGTAACGCCGCTGCCCTTCGCTAAAACCGATATACACTCGCGCACATCTATAAAAACAGCCTTCTGGTAATTCCCGCATGATGACCTTGCGTCAAATTCGCCACTTCATTGCGGTGGCCGAGACCGGCTCGATCTCCGCCGCAGCGCAGACTGCGTTCATTTCCCAGTCGACTCTGACCCTGGCGATCCAGCAACTGGAACAGGAGATTGGCGTCAACCTGTTCAATCGCCACGCCAAGGGCATGACCCTGACCCACCAGGGCCATCAGTTCCTGCGTCAGGCGCACCTGATTCTCGCCACCGTCGACAACGCCAAGCGCAGCCTGCAACAGAGCACCGACCAGGTAGCCGGGCAATTGATCATCGGCGTGACCAGCCTGGTGGCCGGCTATTATCTGGCCGACCTGCTGACTCGCTTCCAACGCGCCTACCCCAATGTGGAAATCCGCGTGATGGAAGACGAGCGGCCGTATATCGAGCACTTACTGGTCAGCGGCGAAATCGACGTGGGTGTGCTGATCCTCTCCAACCTTGAAGATCGTCACGCCCTGCAGACCGAAGTCCTGACCCATTCGCCCCATCGCCTGTGGCTGCCGGCGCAGCATCCATTGCTGGAACACGACAGCATCAACCTCGCCGACGTGGCGCGCGAACCGTTGATTCAACTGAACGTCGACGAAATGGACCATAACGCCCAGCGCCTGTGGGCCGGCGCCGGCCTGCAACCGCGCGTGACCCTGCGCACGGCCTCCACCGAAGCGGTGCGCAGCCTGGTGGCGGCGGGCCTGGGGGTGTCGATCCAGCCGGACATGACCTACCGCCCATGGTCGCTGGAAGGCGACATCATCGAAGCGCGGTCGATTGCCGACCTCAGCCAGACCCTCGACGTGGGCCTGGCCTGGCGCCGTGGCACCGCACGGCCAACCCTAGTGGACCCGTTCCTCACCGTGGCGCGCGAACAGCCACACCCACGCAAGCCATCTATTTAATCGAATGCTGCATTCAGTATTTAGTATTTGTTGACCTCGCGCCCGCGCTCTACTCTCGGCTCATCCATAAGAGAAAGCCGGGCGCCTTGTAAGAGAACGCCCATGGCCACACAAGAAAAGAGATCGCGAAAAATGTCCGGCGCGCCCACCCCGCTGCTCACTGCGTTGCTGATCGACGGCGAATTGGTTCAGGGCCAAGGATTTGTCGAGCCGATCCTCAACCCGGCCACCGGTGACGTGCTGACTCACATCGCCGAAGCCAGCACCGAGCAAGTCGAAAGCGCCATCCTCGCCGCCCATCGTGCATTTGCCGGTTGGTCACGCACCACGCCGCAGCAACGCTCCAACCTGCTGCTGGGCATCGCCGATGCCATCGAAAAACAAGCCGACTACCTGGCCCGCCTGGAATCGCTGAACTGCGGCAAGCCGTTGCATCTGGCGCGCCAGGATGATTTGAGCGCGACGGTGGACGTGTTCCGTTTCTTCGCCGGCGCGGTGCGTTGCCAGACCGGCCAACTGAGCGGCGAATACCTGCCGGGCTACACCAGCATGGTGCGGCGCGACCCGATTGGCGTGGTGGCCTCGATTGCGCCGTGGAACTACCCGCTGATGATGGCCGCGTGGAAGATCGCCCCGGCCCTGGCCGCCGGCAATACCCTGGTGTTCAAGCCGTCGGAACACACGCCGTTGTCGATCCTGGCCCTGGCGCCCGTGCTAAAAGCGCTGTTGCCACGCGGGGTGATCAACATTCTTTGCGGCGGCGGCGAAGGCGTTGGCAGCCATCTGGTCAGCCACCCCAAGGTGCGCATGGTGTCGCTGACCGGCGATATCGTCACTGGCCAGAAGATTCTGCAAGCCGCGTCCAAGACCCTGAAACGCACGCACCTGGAACTGGGCGGCAAGGCGCCGGTGATCGTGTGCAACGACGCCGACCTGCAGGCCGTGGTCGAGGGTGTGCGCGCCTATGGCTATTACAACGCCGGGCAGGACTGTACCGCCGCGTGCCGCATCTACGCCCAGGCCGGGATTCACGACAAATTGGTCGCCGAACTGGGCGCCGCTGTCAGCAGCCTGCGCTTTGCCGGCAAACGCGATGCCGATAACGAACTCGGCCCGCTGATCAGCACACGCCAGCGCGACCGCGTCGCCAGTTTCGTCGAGCGCGCCCTCGGCCAGCCCCACATCGAACGGGTCACTGGCGCCGCGGTGCATTCCGGTGCCGGTTTCTACTACCAACCCACGCTGCTGGCCGGTTGCAAGCAAGGCGATGAAATCGTCCAGCGCGAAGTGTTCGGCCCGGTGGTCACCGTGACCCGCTTCGATGAATTGGAGCAAGCGGTGGACTGGGCCAACGACTCCGAATACGGCCTGGCTTCGTCGGTGTGGACCCAGAACCTGGACAAAGCCATGCAAGTGGCCGCGCGCCTGCAATACGGCTGCACCTGGATCAACAGCCATTTCATGCTGGTCAGCGAAATGCCCCATGGCGGCTTGAAGCGTTCGGGGTATGGGAAAGATCTGTCGAGCGACTCACTACAAGACTACAGCGTGGTGCGCCACATCATGGCGCGTCACGGTCAGCACCTTTAAAACAACAACTAAGCTCATGCGTCACGGCTTCACACACTGCCCCGACCATAATTAAAGAAGAGGGAACCCCCATGTCCGCGCACAAGACCGCACTGCTCAGTGCCTTGACCACCGCGCTGCTGGCCAGCGCCAGCCTGCAGGCCGCCGAACCGCTCAAAGCACTCGGCGCCGGCGAAGGCCAATTGGATATCGTCGCCTGGCCCGGCTATATCGAACGTGGCGAAAGCGACAAAGCCTACGATTGGGTCAGCGGTTTCGAGAAGGAAACCGGCTGCAAGGTCAATGTGAAAACCGCCGCCACCTCTGACGAAATGGTCAGCCTGATGGCCAAAGGCGGCTATGACCTGGTGACCGCCTCCGGCGATGCGTCGCTGCGGTTGATCGTCGGCAAGCGTGTGCAGCCGATCAATACGGCGCTGATTCCCAACTGGAAAAACATCGACCCGCGTCTCAAGGATGCGCCGTGGTACGTGGTCGGCCAGCAGACCTACGGCACCCCGTACCAGTGGGGGCCGAATGTGCTGATGTACAACACCACCGTGTTCAAGACCGCACCCACCAGTTGGAGCGTGCTGTTCGCCCCGCAGAACCTGCCGGACGGCAAGCCGAACAAGGGCCGCGTGCAGGCGTATGACGGCCCGATCTACATTGCCGATGCGGCGCTGTACCTCAAGGCCACCCAGCCGGAGCTGGGCATCCAGAGCCCCTACGAACTGACCGAAGCCCAGTACAAGGCCGTGCTTGACCTGCTGCGTGCCCAGCAACCGTTGATTCACCGCTATTGGCACGACACCACCGTGCAGATGAGTGACTTCAAGAACGAGGGCGTGGTGGCCTCCAGCGCCTGGCCATATCAGGTCAACGGGCTGGTCAACGAGAAACAACCGATCGCCTCGACTATTCCCAAGGAAGGCGCCACCGGCTGGGCCGACACCACCATGCTGCACAGCGAGGCCAAACACCCCAACTGCGCCTACAAGTGGATGGACTGGTCGCTGCAGCCGAAGGTGCAGGGCGATGTCGCCGCATGGTTCGGCTCGCTGCCGGCGGTGCCGGCCGCGTGCAAGGAGAGCGAACTGCTCGGCGCCGAGGGTTGCAAGACCAATGGCTTCGACCAATTCGACAAAATCGCCTTCTGGAAAACCCCGCAGGCCGAGGGTGGCAAGTTCGTGCCGTATAGCCGCTGGACCCAGGATTACATCGCGATCATGGGCGGCCGGTAACGACCTTCAGGTTATTTGAAGGTCTCCTGTGGGAGGGGGGGGCAAGCCCCCTCCCACGTTGACCGCACTCACAGATGTTTTGTTTTTTCAGAAGTCCAGGCCGGGCCGCTGCGACGACCCGCGCCTTTTTGGAGCACCGCACCATGACGCTTGCAGTCCAATTCACCCACGTTTCCCGTCAATTCGGCGAAGTGAAGGCCGTTGACCGGGTGTCCATCGATATCCAGGACGGCGAGTTCTTTTCCATGCTCGGCCCCTCCGGCTCGGGCAAGACCACTTGCCTGCGCCTGATTGCCGGTTTCGAGCAACCGAGCGCCGGCTCGATCCGCATTCATGGCGAGGAAGCCGCCGGCCTGCCGCCGTATCAGCGCGACGTAAACACCGTGTTCCAAGATTACGCACTGTTCCCCCATATGAATGTGCGCGACAACGTGGCCTACGGTCTGAAGGTCAAGGGCGTAGGCAAGGCCGAACGCCTCAACCGCGCCGAGGAAGCCTTGGGCATGGTGGCGCTGGGCGGCTACGGCGAGCGCAAACCCGTGCAGCTCTCCGGCGGCCAACGCCAACGGGTAGCCCTGGCCCGGGCGCTGGTCAATCGTCCGCGCGTGCTGTTGCTCGACGAGCCATTGGGCGCCCTCGACCTCAAGCTGCGCGAACAAATGCAAAGCGAGCTGAAAAAGCTGCAACGCCAGCTCGGCATCACTTTTATCTTCGTGACCCACGACCAGACCGAAGCGCTGTCGATGTCCGACCGCGTGGCGGTGTTCAACAAGGGCCGTATCGAACAGGTCGATACTCCACGCAACCTGTACATGAAACCGGCCACGGCGTTCGTCGCCGAATTCGTCGGTACCTCCAACGTGATCCGCGGCGAACTGGCCCGGCGCCTGGGCGGCAGCGCCCAGCCGTTTTCGATCCGCCCGGAGCACGTGCGGTTTGCCGAAGGCCCGCTGGGCGCCGGTGATGTGGAGATCAGCGGCGTGCTGCATGACATCCAGTACCAGGGCAGCGCCACCCGCTTTGAGCTGAAATTGGACAACGGCCAGACCCTGAACATCAGCCAGGCCAACAACCAGTGGCTGGACACCAGCGGCGCCCATCAGGTCGGCCAGCCCCTCACCGCGCGTTGGGCGCGGGAAGCCATGACGCCGCTGACTGACAGCGCAGGCGAGGTGTGACATGAGCCTGGCCCTTTCCCAACACGCGCCGATGCGCAGGTTTTCCAACCTGCTGTACCGCAAGCCCAACCTGTACCTGGCAATGCTGCTGGTGCCGCCGCTGATCTGGTTCGGCGCGATCTACCTGGGGTCGTTGCTGACCCTGCTGTGGCAAGGCTTCTACACCTTCGATGACTTCACCATGGCGGTCACTCCAGACCTCACCTTGGCCAACTTCGCCGCGCTGTTCCAGCCGTCGAACTTCGACATCATCCTGCGCACCCTGAGCATGGCGATCGTGGTGTCGATCGCCAGCGCCATTGTCGCCTTCCCGATTGCGTACTACATGGCGCGCTACACCACCGGCAAGACCAAGGCGTTTTTCTACATCGCCGTGATGATGCCGATGTGGGCCAGTTACATCGTCAAGGCCTACGCCTGGACCTTGCTGTTGGCCAAGGGCGGCGTGGCGCAGTGGTTTGTGCAGCACCTGGGGCTGGAGCCGCTGCTGCATTTCGTGCTGGGCATCCCCGGCGTGGGCGGCAGCACCTTGAGCACCTCGCACCTGGGACGGTTCATGGTGTTCGTCTATATCTGGCTGCCGTTCATGATTCTGCCGATTCAGGCGTCCCTGGAGCGTTTGCCGCCGTCGTTACTGCAAGCCTCGGCCGACCTGGGGGCCAAGCCGCGCCAGACCTTTAAGCAGGTGATTCTGCCGCTGTCGGTGCCGGGGATCGCCGCCGGGTCGATCTTCACGTTCTCGCTGACCCTGGGCGACTTTATCGTGCCGCAACTGGTGGGCCCGCCGGGCTACTTCGTCGGCGGCATGGTGTACGCGCAGCAAGGTGCCATCGGCAATATGCCCATGGCGGCGGCGTTCACCCTGGTGCCGATCGTGCTGATCGCGATTTACCTGTCCATCGTCAAACGCCTGGGGGCCTTCGATGCACTCTGAAAAAGCCACTCTTGGTCTGCGCATGGCCGCCTGGGGCGGCCTGTTGTTCCTGCACTTTCCGATCCTGATCATCTTCCTCTACGCCTTCAACACCGAAGAAGCCGCGTTCAGCTTTCCGCCCCAGGGCTTTACCCTGAAGTGGTTCAGCGTGGCGTTCGCACGGTCCGACGTGCTGGAAGCGATCAAGTTGTCGCTGCAGATCGCTGCCATCGCCACCCTGATCGCCATGGTGCTCGGCACGCTGGCCTCGGCGGCCTTGTATCGACGGGAGTTCTTCGGCAAACAGGGCGTGTCGCTGATGCTGATCCTGCCGATTGCGCTGCCGGGGATCATCACCGGTATCGCTCTGCTGGCGACGTTCAAGACCCTGGGCATCGAGCCGGGGATGTTCACCATCATCGTCGGCCACGCGACCTTTTGCGTGGTGATTGTCTACAACAACGTCATCGCGCGCCTGCGCCGCACCTCCCACAGCCTGATCGAGGCGTCGATGGACCTGGGCGCCGACGGCTGGCAGACGTTCCGCTACATCATCATGCCCAACCTGGGCTCGGCGTTGCTGGCCGGCGGCATGCTCGCGTTTGCGCTGTCGTTCGACGAAATCATCGTCACCACCTTCACCGCCGGGCATGAACGCACCTTGCCGCTGTGGTTGCTCAACCAGTTGAGCCGGCCACGGGATGTGCCGGTGACCAACGTGGTGGCGATGCTGGTGATGCTGGTGACGATGTTCCCGATCCTGGGCGCTTATTACTTGACCCGCGGCGGTGAAAGCGTGGCGGGGAGTGGCGGTAAATAACTTGGCCACTGAAGGAACGCGGTTCAAATGTGGGAGGGGGCTCGCCCCCGATAGCGGTGTGACAGCCAACACAGCTGTCACTGAACCACTGGCATCGGGGGCAAGCCCCCTCCCACATTTAAATCCGGTTTCTTCAGGGAAATAACACGCGTTTTTTGGAGGACTCAATCATGCAAACCAAACTGCTGATCAACGGCCAACTGGTACAAGGCGAAGGCCCGGCACAAGCGGTGTTCAACCCGGCCCTGGGCCGTGTGCTGGTGGAAATCAACGAAGCCAGCGAAGCCCAGGTCGACGCCGCCGTGCGGGCCGCCGATGCCGCGTTTGAGAACTGGTCGCAGACCGCGCCCAAGGACCGCTCGCTGCTGTTGCTCAAATTGGCCGACGCCATCGAAGCCCACGGTGAAGAGCTGGCCAAACTGGAGTCGGACAATTGCGGCAAACCCTACAGCGCCGCGCTCAACGACGAGATCCCGGCGATTGCCGACGTGTTCCGCTTTTTTGCCGGCGCCAGCCGCTGCATGAGCGGTTCGGCCGGCGGCGAATACTTGCCCGGCCATACCTCGATGATCCGCCGCGATCCGGTAGGCGTGATCGCGTCCATCGCGCCGTGGAACTACCCGCTGATGATGGTCGCGTGGAAAATCGCCCCGGCCCTGGCCGCCGGTAATACCGTGGTGCTCAAACCGTCGGAGCAAACCCCACTGACGGCGTTGCGCATGGTGGAACTGGCGTCGGAGATCTTCCCGGCCGGCGTGCTCAATCTGGTGTTCGGCCGTGGCCCGACCGTGGGCAGCCCACTGGTGCAGCACCCGAAAGTACGCATGGTGTCACTGACCGGTTCCATCGCCACCGGCGCGAACATCATCGCCAACACTGCCGACAGCGTGAAACGCATGCACATGGAGCTGGGCGGCAAGGCACCGGTGATTATCTTCAACGATGCGGACATCGACGCCGCCGTTGAAGGCATCCGCACCTTCGGCTTCTACAACGCCGGCCAGGACTGCACGGCGGCGTGCCGCATCTATGCCCAGGCGGACATCTACGACGCGTTTGTCGAGAAGCTCGGCGCGGCGGTCGCCAGCATCAAGTACGGTTTGCAGGATGACCCGAACACCGAGCTGGGGCCATTGATCACCGCGCAACACCGCGACCGCGTGGCCGGGTTTGTCGAACGTGCCGTGGCACAACCGCATATCCGTTTGATCACCGGCGGCAAGGCCGTGGAGGGCAATGGGTTCTTCTTTGAACCGACCGTGCTGGCCGACGCCCAGCAGGACGACGAAATCGTGCGCCGCGAGGTGTTCGGGCCAGTGGTGTCAGTGACCAAGTTCAACGACGAAGCCCAGGTGCTGGGTTGGGCCAACGATTCGGACTACGGCCTGGCCTCGTCGGTATGGACAGCCGACGTAGGCCGCGCCCATCGCCTGGCCGCGCGCCTGCAGTACGGCTGCACCTGGGTAAATACCCACTTTATGCTCGTCAGCGAAATGCCCCACGGCGGTCAGAAACTGTCGGGGTATGGCAAGGACATGTCCATGTATGGCCTGGAGGACTACACCACGGTCCGGCATGTGATGTTCAAGCACTGATTCGCCGCCCCCCCCTGCACGCAGGCGCTTGCAGGGGGCTCATAACAATAATTTTCAGGATTGCCCATGGACATCACCCGCCGCGACTTCCTCAACGGCGTCGCCATCACCGTCGCTGCCGGCATGACGCCGCTGCAGATCCTTCGGGCCGCGCCCGACGGTCGCTATTACCCACCCGCCCTCACCGGCCTGCGCGGCAGCCATGTCGGCGCCTTCGAAGTGGCGCACCAGATGGGTTGGGAAAAGAAAGTCTTCGACACCGATAAATTGCCCATCACCGAGCACTATGACCTGGTGGTGATCGGCGGTGGCCTGAGCGGCTTGTCGGCGGCGTGGTTCTACCGCGAGAAACATCCGAATGCGAAAATCCTGATCCTGGAGAACCACGACGACTTCGGCGGCCACGCCAAGCGCAATGAGTTCCAGGCCGGCGGCCGCATGATCATCGGCTACGGCGGCAGTGAGGCCTTCCAGTCGCCCAACCACCTGTTCAGCAAACCGGTGAACGGCCTGCTGAAAAAACTCGGGGTGACTATCAAGCGCTTCGAAACGGCCTTCGACCGCCAGTTCTACCCAAACCTGGGGCTGTCGCGCGGGGTGTTCTTCGACAAGGAGAATTTCGGCGAAGACAAACTGGTGACCGGCGACCCGACGCCGATGGTGGCTGACGACATCGCCCCGGACCAGTTGCATGCGCGTGCCCTCGGTGACTTCATCAATGACTTCCCACTGCCGACCGCCGACCGCCAGGCGCTGATCGAGCTGCACACCGCCCCCAGGGACTACCTGCCCGGCAAGAATGCCAAGGAAAAGGCTGACTACCTGGCAGCCACCAGCTACCGGGATTTCCTGCTCAAGAACGTGGGATTGTCGGAAGGCGCGGTGAAGTATTTTCAGAGCCGTACCAACGACTTCATGGCCTTGAGCATCGATGCCGTGGCTGCTTCCGATGCCTACAATGTGGGTTTCCCAGGTTTTGGCGGAATGAATCTGGCGCCTATCAGCGAAGAAGCCGCCGCAGAAATGGAAGAGCCCTACATCTATCATTTCCCGGACGGCAATGCGTCGCTCGCACGCCTCCTGGTGCGCAGCCTGATTCCCGGGGTGGCGCCAGGGCACAGCATGGACGATATCGTGCTGGCGGCCTTCGACTACGCCAGGCTCGATCAACCCAAGGCACCGGTGCGCCTGCGTTTGAACAGCACGGTGGTGAGCGTGCGCAATGTCGGCGATGGCGTGCATATCGGCTACAGCCGAGGCGGACAACTCGCACAGGTGCGCGGCAAACGCTGCATCCTGGCCTGCTACAACATGATGATTCCTTACCTGCTCAAAGGCCTGCCCGCGCCTCAGGCCCACGCCTTGAGCCAGAACGTGAAATTCCCGCTGGTGTACACCAAGGTAGTGATCCGAAATTGGCAAGCGTTTCAGAAGCTGGGGGTGCATGAAATCTACGCGGCCACCCAGCCGTACAGCCGCATCAAACTGGACTACCCGGTGAGCATGGGCGGTTACGACCACCCGCGCGACCCCACGCAACCCATCGGCCTGCATATGGTCTACGTGCCCACCAGCCCCAACAGCGGCATGAACGCCCGCGATCAGGCCCGCGCCGGACGTGGCCGCTTGTATGGGCAGACATTCGAGCAACTGGAAGCGCAGTTGCGTGACCAACTGCAACGCATGCTCGGCCCGGGCGGGTTCAACCATGAGACGGATATTCTGGCGATCACAGTGAATCGCTGGTCCCACGGCTATGCGTATTTTTCCAACAGCCTGTTCGATGACGCCGACGAAAGCGAAGCGCTGATGAACCTGGCGCGCAAACCCCTGGGGCATGTGAGCATCGCCAACTCGGACGCGGCGTGGAGTGCGTACGCCCATGCGGCGATCGACGAGGCGTACCGAGCCGTGGGCGAAGTGGCCTGAAACACACCTCTGACAGACAATACAAAACTCTTTGTGGGAGGGGGCTTGCCCCCGATAGCAGTGGGTCAGCACTGAAATAGTTGGCTGATACACCGCTATCAGGGGGCAAGCCTGCTCCCACATTGGATTTTCATAATTCTTGAGTAATGTGTTCGTCCACAGCCCCGGAAATGTCTTGTCGCATTTGCAATGCCATCACCCCGCCACCAATCAATTTTCCTCCTCCACCGAACCGCTTAAGCTATCCGGCGTCTGTTTAATGTCCGTAGCGTTTGGCCGAAGGCATGTCCGAACCGTATTTTCTGATCCAGCACGTGCCAGGAACGGCGCGGGATTTGCTCACGACAGGTTGTCTCTATGCATCGCAGGAATTTGCTCAAAGCGTCCATGGCCATTGCGGCTTATACCGGTCTGTCGGCCAGTGGCCTGCTCGCTGCCCAGGCCTGGGCCGGGAACCGCGCCGCCGATGGCAAAGCCGTGGCGTTCGACTTCGAAACGCTCAAGGCCCAGGCCAAACAACTGGCCGCAACCGCCTACAAAGACACCAAACAAGTACTGCCGCCGACGCTGGCGACCATGACTCCGCAGAACTTCAACGCGATCGGCTACGACGGCAACCATTCGCTGTGGAAAGAACTCAATGGCCAGCTCGACGTGCAATTCTTCCACGTCGGCATGGGTTTCAAGACGCCGGTGCGCATGCACAGCGTCGACCCCAAGACGCGTGAAGCGCGTGAGGTGCATTTCCGCCCTTCACTGTTCAACTATGAAAAAACCACGGTCGACACCAAACAGCTGACCGGCGACCTGGGTTTCTCCGGCTTCAAACTGTTCAAGGCGCCGGAGCTGGACCGTCATGACGTGCTGTCGTTTCTCGGCGCCAGTTACTTCCGCGCGGTCGATTCCACCGGTCAGTACGGGTTATCCGCCCGCGGTCTGGCGATCGACACCTACGCGAAAAAGCGTGAAGAGTTTCCCGATTTCACGCAGTTCTGGTTCGAGACCCCGGACAAGAACGCCACCCGCTTTGTGGTCTACGCCCTGCTCGATTCGCCGAGCGCCACGGGTGCCTATCGCTTCGATATCGACTGCCAGGCCAACCAGGTCGTGATGGCCATCGACGCGCATATCAATGCGCGCACCGCAATCGAGCAACTGGGCATCGCGGCGATGACCAGCATGTTCAGTTGCGGCACCCACGAGCGCCGCATGTGCGACACCATCCACCCGCAGATCCACGATTCGGACCGCCTGGCCATGTGGCGCGGCAACGGCGAGTGGGTCTGCCGTCCGTTGAACAACCCGGCCAAGTTGCAATTCAACGCATTCGCCGACACCGACCCGAAAGGCTTCGGCCTGGTGCAGACCGACCATGAGTTCGCCAGCTACCAGGACACCGTGGACTGGTACAGCAAACGCCCAAGCCTATGGGTAGAACCCACGACAGCCTGGGGTGAAGGTTCGATCGACTTGCTGGAAATTCCCACCACCGGCGAAACCCTGGACAACATCGTGGCCTTCTGGACCCCGAAAAAACCGGTGGCCGCCGGCGATTCGCTCAACTACGGCTACAAACTGTACTGGAGCGCCCTGCCGCCGGTAAGCACGCCGCTGGCGCAGGTGGATGCCACCCGCTCCGGCATGGGCGGTTTTACCGAGGGCTGGGCACCGGGCGAGCATTATCCGGAGGTATGGGCACGGCGTTTTGCCGTGGACTTCAAAGGCGGCGGCCTGGACCGCCTGCCGGCCGGCACCGGGATCGAACCGGTGGTCACCTGTTCCCACGGCGAGGTAAAGGATTTCAGCGTGCTGGTGCTCGACAACATCAAGGGCTACCGCATTCTGTTTGACTGGTACCCGACCAGCGACAGCGTGGAGCCGGTGGAATTGCGCCTGTTCATTCGCACCCAGGACCGCACCTTGAGCGAAACCTGGCTGTACCAGTACTTTCCGCCGGCACCGGAGCAGCGCAAGTACACGTGATAACAAGGGGGAGCACCCGCTCCCCCTGACTGGAGGGCGGATCAGAACCGCGACACGCTTTTCATCGCGCCAATCAAATAGCGCATGGCCACCTGATCGTCCTCCGTCAATGCGCGATACTGCGCCAGCAGTTCCACTTCGTCCGAACTCAACCTTCGCCCCCGCAAAGACACCCTGCGCGTCAGAAATGACGTCACCACACCCGCTACACCATAGGACTTGGCCATGGACTGCTTCTCCTGATATCGAACAACTACTCCTTGCGCCCATCACCTGCGTCCCGTGAAGCGCAACGCCCCGACGGCAAGCCGACTGACTTCCTGGGCCAGAAATCAGGCTTACCGTAAGCGTAGAAACAATCTCGCAGCGCGTGGGATTTTTTTAGAGTATTCACTTAAAAAAATACTTGGGTAACAAATACCTACAGCCTTTTCCCCATCGCGAGGCGTAAAAAAACCCACCGGGCCAGGGCAATGCCAGTCAGTTAAGGAGGAACACTGTAACTGTGGTGAGCGGGCTTGCCCCGCGTTGGGCTGCGCAGCAGCCCCAATAGGAGCGTCGCAGTATGCGAGGCAGCTCCGGGACTATGTTTTGGGGCTGCTTCGCAGCCCAACGCGGGGCAAGCCCGCTCGCCACAGGGTACTGGTTGCCCGTTCCGTCTCTTAACTGACCGGCATTGACCGGGTCAGGGTGGGTTTTGAAGCGACGAAGGCTAATTCTTCAAGTCAGACTCATGGATCGGCTGATCCCGATGGGTCGCGCGCTGATATTGCGCCGGCCAGGTCGCCTTGCGCCCGCCCAGGTCGTCGTCGGCATGCAAGGGCCAATACGGATCGCGCAGCAGCTCTCGGGCCAGGAAGATGATATCGGCCTGGCAGGTACGCAGGATGTGCTCGGCCTGCGCCGGCTCGGTGATCATGCCGACGGTGCCGGTGGCGATGCCCGCCTCCTTGCGCACGCGTTCGGCGAAACGCGTCTGATAGCCCGGCCCGGTGGGGATCTCGGCGTTGGCGGCGGTGCCGCCGGACGAGACGTCGATCAGATCCACCCCAAGGTCCTTCAGGCGGCGCGCCAATTCCACGGTTTCATCCGGGTTCCAGCCATCTTCGACCCAGTCGGTGGCCGATACCCGCACGAACAACGGCAGCTCCCGTGGCCACGCCTCGCGCACGGCCTCGGTCACTTGCAGCACCAGGCGAATGCGATTTTCGAACGAACCACCGTATGCGTCCTGGCGCTGATTGCTCAGCGGCGAGAGGAACTGATGCAACAGGTAGCCGTGCGCCGCGTGGATCTCCACTACCTTGAAGCCGGCCGTCAGGGCGCGTCTGGCGGCCGCGACGAAGTCGGCGATCACCTGCTGGATCTGGGCTTCATCCAATGGTTTGGGCTGGGTGTGCTGGGGGTCGAAGGCAATCGGCGACGGCGCGACCGGCACCCAGCCACCGTCTTCAGGCTTGACGCTGCCGTGCTTGCCGAGCCACGGGCGGTGAGTGCTGGCCTTGCGCCCGGCATGCGCCAGCTGGATTCCGGCCACCCCACCCTGGGCCGCAATAAAGCGCGTAATGCGTTGCAGCGGTTCGATCTGTTGGTCGTTCCACAGCCCCAGGTCCTGGGCAGTAATGCGACCAACGGCGCTCACCGCAGTGGCTTCGGTGAAGATCAGGCCAGCGCCGCCTACCGCACGGCTGCCGAGGTGCACCAAGTGCCAGTCATTGGCCAGGCCATCGGCGCTGGAGTACTGGCACATCGGCGATACGGCGATGCGGTTGGGCAAAGTCAATTGGCGCAGGGTGTAGGATTCGAGCAGTTGACTCATGGCGCACCTCTTCTGGGTTCTGTGGGCACTCTTCAAAGCGTGCTTAGAGCCTAGTCGACAACGCGCGATCGCACAGGGTTCAGCACAACACGGGCGCCGATGGCCGGCGCCCGTGCTGCGTGGGCTTACATCTCGACCTGGGTACCCAGCTCGATCACCCGGTTAACCGGCAGTTTGAAGAAGCGCAGGTTGCCGTTGGCGTTTTTCAACATAAACGCGAACAAGCCTTCGCGCCAGCGCGCCATGCCCTTGATGCGCGAGGCAATCACCGTTTCACGGCTGAGGAAATAGGTGGTACGCATCGGGCTGAAATCCAGTTCGTCCAGATGACACAGCTTCAGCGCCTGGGGTACGTCCGGCTCGTCGGTGAACCCGAAGTGCAGGATGACGCGGAAGAAGCCTTCGCCGTAGGCATCCACCTCGAAACGTCGGGTGGCCGGTACGCGTGGAATATCTTCGTAGACCACGGTCAACAGCACCACCTGCTCATGCAGCACCTGGTTGTGCAGCAGGTTGTGCAACAGCGCATGGGGCACCGCATCCGGGCGCGCCGTGAGGAACACCGCCGTACCCTGCACCCGATGGGGCGGTTGCACGCGGATGCTGCTGATAAAGATCGGCAGCGGCAGGCCGCCTTCGTCGAGGCGCTCCACCAGCAATTGCTTGCCGCGCTTCCAAGTGGTCATCAGCACGAACAGCACGATGCCCGCCAATACCGGGAACGCGCCGCCCTGGATGATCTTCGGCACGTTGGCGGCGAAGTACAGACCGTCGACCAACAGGCAGCAGACCAGCACCGGCACCGCCAGCACCGGCGGCCATTTCCACAGCAGCAGCATCACCGCCGACACCAGGATGGTGGTCATCAGCATGGTGCCGGTTACCGCCACGCCGTAGGCCGAGGCCAACGCGTTGGACGATTCGAAACCCAGTACCAGCAGGATCACGCCGACCATCAACGACCAGTTCACCGCGCCGATATAGATCTGGCCCTGTTCGGCGCTGGAGGTGTGCTGGATATGCATGCGCGGGATGTAACCGAGTTGGATCGCCTGGCGCGTCAGGGAGAACGCACCGGAAATCACCGCCTGGGAGGCAATCACAGTGGCCAGGGTGGACAACACCACCAACGGGATCAGCGCCCAGCTCGGCGCCAGCAGATAAAACGGGTTGCGCGCGGCTTCGGGATCGCCCAGCAGCATCGCGCCCTGGCCGAAATAGTTGAGTACCAACGCCGGCAACACCAGCATGAACCACGCACGGGCAATCGGCTTGCGACCGAAGTGGCCCATGTCGGCATACAGCGCTTCGGCGCCGGTCAATGCCAGCACTACCGCGCCGAGGATCGCCACGCCGATGCCTGGATGGGCCTCGAAGAAACGCACGGCCCAGATCGGGTTCAGGGCATGGAGTACCTCAGGGTGCAGGGTGATGCCGTACACACCCAGGCCGCCCAGCACCAGAAACCAGGTCACCATCACCGGCCCGAACAGTTTGCCGATATGGTCGGTGCCGTGCTTCTGGATCAGGAACAGCGCCACCAACACCACCAGGGCAATCGGCACTACCCATTTTTCCAGGCCATCGAACGCCAGTTCCAGGCCTTCCACGGCCGACAATACGGAAATTGCCGGGGTGATCATGCTGTCACCGTAGAACAATGCCGCGCCGCACAGGCCACAGACCACCAGGAAACTGCGCAGCCGTCTGCGCTCCCCCGCCGCCCGCCGCGCCAGCGCGGTGAGGGCCATAATCCCGCCTTCGCCCTGGTTGTCGGCACGCAGTACAAACAGCATGTACTTGATCGACACCACCCAGATCAGCGACCAGAAGATCAGCGCCAGAATCCCCAGCACGCCATCGTGGTTGACCTGAACCCCATAACCGCCGTTGAACACCTCTTTAAGGGTATAGAGCGGGCTGGTTCCGATATCGCCATAAACCACCCCGACCGCTGCCACCAGCATGCCAATCGGTTTGGCGTTTGAATGCTCGGCACCTACTGCCTGACTACTTGCCTGACCCATCAACCACTCCTGCCCTTTGACCTGAGGTCTTATATGAACAACGCGTCTAAGCCGACGCTAGCATGCGCCGTTTTACTTCTCGTAACAGACGTTTTATTGACCCAAGGGTTTTACCCATGCGTAACGGCGCGAAGCATAGCGCAGCGCTCGTCGTATTTCCCTGCATAAAGCTGGTCAAGTGCGTTGCCCATCGCTAGAATTGCGCACTTTTTGATCAGAGGCGCGCCAAGCGCCCGTCCGCTGCCCTGCCCTTTGCGGCGGCGGCGTCATTCAATACCGAGGTTAGACATGTCCACCACTCCCGCAACGGCCAACCCCAAGGTCGGCTTTGTATCCCTGGGTTGCCCCAAGGCGCTGGTCGATTCCGAGCGCATCCTGACCCAACTGCGCATGGAAGGCTATGACGTGGTGTCCACTTATCAGGACGCGGATGTGGTGGTGGTCAACACCTGTGGCTTTATCGACTCGGCCAAGGCGGAGTCGCTGGAGGTGATCGGTGAAGCCATCAAGGAAAACGGCAAGGTCATCGTGACCGGCTGCATGGGCGTGGAAGAAGGCAATATCCGCAATGTGCACCCCAGCGTGCTCGCGGTGACCGGCCCGCAGCAGTACGAGCAAGTGGTCAACGCTGTGCACGACGTGGTGCCGCCACGCCAGGATCACAACCCGTTGATCGACCTGGTGCCGCCCCAAGGCATCAAGCTGACCCCGCGCCACTACGCGTACCTGAAGATCTCCGAAGGCTGTAACCATAGCTGCAGCTTCTGCATTATCCCGTCAATGCGCGGCAAGCTGGTGAGCCGTCCGGTGGGCGACGTGCTCGACGAGGCCCAGCGCCTGGTCAAGTCTGGCGTGAAGGAGCTGCTGGTGATCTCGCAGGACACCAGTGCCTACGGCGTCGATGTGAAATACCGCACCGGCTTCTGGAACGGCGCGCCGGTAAAAACCCGCATGACCGAACTCTGCGAAGCCCTCAGCAGCTTGGGCGTGTGGGTGCGCCTGCACTACGTCTACCCCTACCCGCATGTGGACGAGCTGATCCCGCTGATGGCCGCCGGCAAGATCCTGCCGTACCTGGACATCCCGTTCCAGCACGCCAGCCCGAAAGTGCTCAAGGCCATGAAGCGCCCGGCCTTTGAGGACAAAACCCTGGCGCGCATCAAGAACTGGCGCGAGATCTGCCCGGACTTGATCATCCGCTCCACCTTTATCGTCGGCTTTCCCGGCGAGACCGAAGAAGACTTCCAGTACCTGCTGGACTGGCTGACCGAGGCCCAACTGGACCGCGTCGGCTGCTTCCAGTACTCGCCGGTGGAAGGCGCCCCGGCCAACCTGCTGGACCTGGCCGTGGTGCCGGACGACGTCAAGCAGGACCGTTGGGAACGCTTCATGGCGCACCAACAGGCCATCAGCTCGGCGCGCCTGCAACTGCGCATCGGCAAGGAAATCGAAGTGCTCATCGACGAAGTCGACGAACAAGGCGCCGTGGGCCGTTGCTTCTTCGATGCGCCGGAGATCGACGGCAATGTGTTTATCGACGATGCCAGCGGTTTGAAGCCGGGCGACAAGGTCTGGTGCACCGTGACCGACGCCGATGAATACGACCTGTGGGCCGAAAAACGCGACTGATCGCTGGAAACTTGAAAAAGCCCTGCTTCTGGACAAGATGCGGGGCTTTTTTCGGTCTATTGTTTTGCCCATCGGCGCACACATCGGCAAGAGGCAACGGGCATGCGGCAGCATTCGGTCATTCATACACCTAACACCCGCGATTACCCGGAACTGGTCCGGGTGTGGGAAGCGTCGGTGCGCGCCACCCATGATTTTCTGCCCGACAGCTACATCGTATTACTCAAAGACCTGGTGCTGACCCGCTACCTGGATGCGGTGATGCTGGTCTGCACCAAGGACGCCCGCCAGCGCATCACTGGGTTTGCCGGGGTAGCGGCGGGAAAAGTCGAGATGCTGTTCATCGATCCGCAACACCGTGGCCAAGGCTTGGGCCGCCAGTTGCTGCGCTACGCGGTGGAGTGCATGAACGCCGACGAGCTGGAAGTCAACGAACAGAATCCCCAGGCCCTGGCCTTTTACCTCAAGCAAGGTTTCGAGGTGATCGGACGCACCGAGCATGACGGCCTCGGCCAGCCTTATCCGTTGCTGCGCATGCGCTTGCGCCAGCTGTCGTCACAGGCGCGCCAGGGCTAAATGAAATGGGGCCGGGATTAACCGGCGCCAGGCAGGTACAATAGCCGCCCCCTTTTGTTACGGCCCTTGTCATGACTGACCCCATACGCCTCTCCAAACGCCTTATCGAACTGGTCGGTTGCTCCCGTCGGGAGGCTGAGCTGTTTATCGAAGGCGGCTGGGTCTCGGTGGACGGTGAAGTGATCGACGAACCGCAGTTCAAGGTCACCACCCAGAAAGTCGAACTCGACCCCGAGGCCAAGGCTACCGCGCCGGAACCGGTGACCATCCTGCTGCACGCCCCGGCCGGTGTGGATGCTGATACCGCGATGGCGATGATCAGCGCCGAAACCCTGTCGGACGAACATCGTTTCGGCAAGCGTCCGCTCAAAGGCCACTTCCTGCGCCTGAGCGCCAGCGCCGACCTGCAGGCCAAGGCCAGCGGCCTGCTGGTGTTTACCCAGGACTGGAAGATTCTGCGCAAGTTGACCGCCGATGCCGCCAAGATCGAGCAGGAGTATGTCGTGGAGGTCGAAGGCGAGATGGTTGCCCACGGCCTTAACCGCCTGAACCACGGCCTGACCTACAAAGGCAAAGAGCTGCCAGCCGTAAAAGCCAGCTGGCAGAACGAAAATCGCCTGCGCTTTGCGCTGAAAAATCCGCAACCCGGCATGATCGCGCTGTTCTGCGAGGCGGTCGGCCTGAAGGTCGTGGCTATTCGCCGCATCCGCATAGGCGGGGTGTCCATTGGCAAGGTTCCAGTGGGCCAATGGCGTTACCTGTCCGGCAAAGAGAAATTTTAAGCTGCTCCCCCTTTCGACAGCGCCCCGCCGGGCGTTGTCCACCGTTGAAAACCAGGATTGCCCACCATGATTCACAACGACGTACTGCGCAGCGTGCGCTACATGCTCGATATCAGCGACAACAAGATGGTCGAGATCACCAAGCTCGGCGGCATGGACATCACCAAGGATGACCTGCTGACTTACCTCAAGAAGGACGAAGAAGAAGGCTTCGTGTTCTGCCCGGACGAGGTCATGGCGCACTTTCTCGATGGCCTGGTGATCTTCAAGCGTGGCAAGGATGAAAGCCGTCCACCGCAGCCGATCGAGACGCCGGTCACCAACAACATCATTCTCAAGAAGCTGCGCGTGGCCTTCGAACTGAAGGAAGATGATATGCACGCCATTCTCAAGGCCGCCGAATTCCCGGTGTCCAAGCCGGAATTGAGCGCGCTGTTTCGCAAATTCGGCCACACCAACTATCGCCCGTGCGGCGACCAGTTGCTGCGTAACTTCCTCAAGGGGCTGACTCTGCGGGTGCGTGCGTAAGCCATGAGTCACTTGGTCTCCCCCGTCGGTTTCGTGCGCTCCTGTTTCAAGGAGAAGTTCGCCATCCCGCGCCAACCGCAACTGGCGCCGGCCGCCCGCGGCGTGCTGGAGCTGGTGGCGCCGTTCGACCAGGGCGAGGCCGTTCAAGGCCTGGAGCAAGTCAGCCATGTGTGGCTGCTGTTTCTGTTCCATCAGGCGTTGGAAGACAAGCCGCGCCTGAAAGTGCGCCCGCCACGCCTGGGGGGCAATACGTCCATGGGGGTGTTCGCCACCCGTGCGACCCATCGGCCCAATGGCATCGGCCAGTCGGTGGTGAAACTGGACAGGGTCGAGCCGGGTCGGTTGTGGATCTCCGGGATCGATCTGCTCGACGGCACGCCGGTGCTGGACATCAAGCCTTACGTGCCTTACGCCGACATCATCGACACGGCCAGCAACCGCATCGCCAGCGGGGCGCCGGCGTTGATTCCCGTACAGTGGCTGAAGACTGCGCTGCAGCAAGCACAAGGCCATGCCCAGCGTCTCGGCGAGCCGTTGGTGGAATTGATTGATCAGTGTTTGGCGCAGGACCCCCGGCCCGCGTACCAGACGCCTGGGCCGGAGCGCGAGTACGGGGTGCGCTTCTGGGATGTGGATGTGCGCTGGCACTATCCCGAGGCTGGGGTGATTTGCGTATTGGAAGTGGTGACAGCGGGATAAACCGCAAACCAACTGTGGGTGGGGACAAGCCCCCTCCCACATTCAGGTCTTCTGTATTGTCCAGTCAGCAGATGGTTTGGCTGCTTTATTTCTCGACGAATGCGCGTTCGATCAGGTAATCACCTGGCTCGCGCATGCGTGGCGAAACTTTCAGGCCGAAGCTGTTGAGCACTTCGCTGGTCTCGTCCAGCATGCTTGGGCTGCCGCACAGCATGGCGCGGTCGTCCTCGGGGTTGATCGGCGGCAAGCCGATGTCCCGGAACAGCTTGCCGCTGCGCATCAGGTCGGTCAGGCGGCCCTGGTTTTCAAAGGGCTCGCGGGTCACGGTGGGGTAGTAGATCAACTTCTCACGCACGGCCTCGCCGAAGAATTCGTTCTGCGGCAGGTGCTCGGTGATGAACTCGCGGTAGGCGACTTCGTTGACGTAGCGCACGCCGTGGCACAGGATCACTTTTTCAAAACGCTCGTAGGTTTCCGGATCCTGGATCACACTCATGAACGGCGCCAGGCCAGTGCCGGTGCTGAGCAGGTACAGGTGTTTTCCGGGCTTCAAGTCGTCCAGCACCAGGGTGCCTGTCGGTTTCTTGCTGATGAGGACCTCATCGCCTTCCTTCAGGTGCTGCAATTGGGAAGTCAGCGGGCCATCCGGCACCTTGATGCTGAAGAACTCCAAATGCTCTTCCCAGTTCGGACTGGCAATGGAATAAGCGCGCATGAGCGGGCGGCCGTTGGGTTGCTGCAGGCCGATCATCACGAACTGACCGTTCTCGAAGCGCAGGCCCGGATCGCGGGTGCACTTGAAGCTGAACAGAGTGTCGTTCCAGTGATGAACACTGAGGACACGCTCGTGGTTCATGTTGCTCATGTACGGGGAACTCCTGGAAATGGGTCTGCGCCAAATGTGAAATGCGCAATTGCAGCGCATTCTAATGGCGGCGACAATATCTGTTAACTGGATTATTAAGATAAGGGTTATCGGTTATATCGATATGCGATTTACTCTCCGTCAACTGCAAGTCTTCGTCGCCGTCGCCCAGCAGGAAAGCGTTTCGCGCGCTGCTGGCCTTCTGGCTTTATCCCAATCCGCCGCCAGCACGTCGATTACCGAACTGGAGCGTCAATCCAGCTGCCAATTGTTCGACCGCGCCGGTAAACGCTTGAGTCTCAATGCCCTGGGCCATCAGCTGTTGCCCCAGGCGGTCGCGCTGCTGGACCAGGCCAAGGAGATCGAAGACCTGCTCAACGGCAAGTCCGGCTTCGGCTCCCTGGCGGTCGGGGCCACCCTGACGATCGGCAATTACCTGGCGACGCTGCTGATCGGCAGCTTCATGCAGCAGCACCCCGAAAGCCAGGTGAAATTGCACGTGCAGAACACCGCAAATATCGTGCATCAAGTGGCGCATTACGAAATTGATCTGGGTCTGATCGAAGGCGACTGCAGCCACCCGGATATCGAAGTACAGACCTGGGTAGAAGACGAGTTAGTGGTGTTTTGCGCCCCACAGCACCACCTGGCCAAACGTGGCGTGGCGAGCATGGACGAGTTGACCCATGAAGCGTGGATCCTGCGCGAACAAGGCTCAGGCACACGCCTGACGTTTGACCAAGCCATGCGCCATCACCGCAGCGCACTGAACATCCGCCTCGAACTGGAACACACCGAGGCGATCAAGCGTGCGGTGGAGTCGGGTCTGGGGATCGGCTGTATCTCAAGGCTGGCGCTGCGTGACGCGTTTCGTCGTGGCAGCCTGGTGCCGGTGGAAACCCCTGATCTGGACTTGGCACGGCAGTTTTACTTCATCTGGCACAAGCAGAAATACCAGACCTCGGCGATGCGCGAGTTCCTGGAACTCTGCCGCGCATTCACCGCCGGCGTGCAGCGCAGCGACGAAATCGTGCTGCCCAACATTGCCTGAGGCTTAGATCAGGATGACGGCCCACACCAGGGTAATCATGGTCAGGGCCACGAATTGCGCGGCGCTGCCCATGTCCTTGGCGTTTTTCGACAAAGGATGGCGATCCAGGGAGATGCGATCGATGGCCGCTTCCACCGCCGAGTTGAGCAGCTCGACAATCAACGCCAGCAGGCATACGGCAATCAGCAACGCCCGCTCGACACGGCTGACATTGAGGAAAAAGCTCAGTGGGATGAGGATCACATTGAGCAACACCAACTGCCGGAATGCCGCCTCGCCGGTGAACGCTGCGCGCAGGCCATCCAGGGAATATCCCCCAGCATTGAAGATACGTTTGATACCGGTTTGACCCTTGAAAGGCGACATAGATGTAGGCAACTGAACCAAAGGAGTGGGGAAACTAGATCACGCAAAGTCAAAAAAGCGTGAATCGGTGAGATCTTAATGCTGCGAAATTGACTCAAGTTGTTGCAGGAGCAACGCCGCCTGGGTGCGGGTGCGCACGTTCAACTTGCGGAAAATGGCAGTGACGTGCGCCTTGATGGTTGCCTCCGAAACTTTCAACTCGTAGGCAATCTGCTTGTTCAACAAGCCCTCGCAGACCATGGTCAATACCCGGAACTGTTGAGGGGTCAAGCTGGCCAAGCCATCACGAGCGGCCTTGGCTTCGTCGGATACATTGATGTGTTCAAATGCTTGGGGCGGCCAGGACATATCGCCGTCCAACACGGCACGCACCGCCTTCTGGATATCTTCCATGGCGCTGGACTTGGGAATGAACCCGCTGGCACCAAATTCCCTGGATCGCACCACCACATCGGCCTCTTCCTGCGCCGAGACCATCACCACCGGAATCTGCGGGTACTGGCCGCGTAGCAACACCAGCCCGGAGAAGCCATAGGCACCGGGCATGTTCAGGTCAAGCAACACCAGGTCCCAGTCGGTTTTATCGGTCAGGCAGCTTTCCAGCTCGGCAATGCTGGCCACTTCGACCAGGCGGACATCCGGCCCAAGGCCCAGCGTCACCGCTTGACGCAACGCACTGCGAAACAGCGGGTGATCGTCGGCTATCAGGATTTCGTATGTGGCCATTGATTAAATGATCCTGTTTTTTATGGGAGCCCCAATGGGTTCAGGGTTCACCAATACACAAGGCGGCGACCAGGCAGCCATCGCCAGAGGGCGTGCTCGACGCAAAACGACGTCGAATCTCCATGCTGGCGCCTCAATCGGCGCACAGCATGCCCAGCGTAGCCTGGGGGGTCAAGCACTACGCCCGTGGGCAGTTTAGCGGGGGAGCGGGTAAGGTGCCATCATGCAAACGTCGTCTGGCTAAAGCGCTGGGACATAGGGCGCAAGACGCGTGTGCACGACATCCGTCGGGTCCAGCGGCAGCTGGAACTTGGCGGCCAGGTAGTGGGCGCTGAATACGTCAAGGTAAGCGTCCAGCACCTCACTGGCGACCGCATCCTCGGCCAACTCCAGGCACAGCGCCGCCACTTCGGCGGTGCAGAAATGATCATCGCGCTTGGAGCGCCGCAGTTTGTAGCGCGACAGCTGCTCAGGCGCCAGGCTCAGCACCGGCAGATGCTCCAGATACGGGCTCTTGCGGAACATCTTGCGCGCTTCACTCCAGGTGCCGTCCAACAGGATGAACAACGGTCGTCTGCCCTCTCCCACCGTCACGGCACTGACGACCCGCTCCGGCGCCACGAACTCGCCGGGGAACACGACATAGGGCTGCCACTGCGGGTCGGCCAGCAGGAGCAGCAGCTCCGGATCCACTTCGGTGCGCGACCAGGCGAACGCCGTGGTGTCCTTGATGACATCAGCGATCAGCCAGCCGGTGTTGCTGGGCTTCATCGGTTCGACATCGTGCATCAGCAGGCACATGGCGGACCTGGCGGCGACCTCGGGACGCCAGGCGCACAGGCAATATTGCGCAATCACGCGGCAGCCGGAACAGCGTTCAGCGCGCGAGCCACGATTAACGAAGGGTTTGATGGCGCGCGCCAGACGCTGAGCACGCAGGCGGGAGACGGCGTGGCTCATCGGATGCGCCGCATGGACGGGTAAATCGACACAGGGTCACTCAAAATGGGTTGAAGTGGCGGCAGTTTACCAGCGATACGCCTGGCTGTAGTGGCGACGCCTCACCTATAATCGCCCGCCACTGAACGCACAGCGCAGTGGCGGGTCTATGCACCTGTAACCGAATCAGGAGAATTTCATGCTGCGTTCCATGCTGCGTCTTGTCGCCCCATCCGTCGCGCTTGCGCTGGTCCTGCCCATCGGCGCCCAGGCGGCCTCGCTGCTGGAGGCTCAAATGAACAGGAAGCTGCAAAGTGTCGCTGCTGAAAGCAACAAGGGCCTGCCGCGGGAAATCGACGAAAAAACCCTCGAAGTGGCCTACACCGTTGAAGGTATGCAGTTAATTGACCACCTGAGCGTGATGCCTGACCGCGCCGAACAGATGCGCGCCAATCCCAAGGCTGTGTACTTTCAGTTGGGCCGCAGCGTTTGCACGAACGCGGGCTACCGCGAATTGATGGCCAAGGGCGCGGTGATGCGTTATGAAATCACCGAGAACAAGAGCAACCGTCCAGTGGCCTCGGTGAAGTTTGCGGAAGCGGACTGCCCGGCGCCATCGAAGAAGAAAAAGTAATCTGGCCTTATCCTCGCGCCGCGGTCCCGCGGCGCGCTCCCCCGCTTTGCCATTGTTCCTCGCCCATCTGACCAACCAATAAGCGGTTGCCAGCCAAGGCTTTTTCGGCCCATGATCAGGCCATCCCAGCCCCCCTTGCACAACGGCGCTCACGCCGTCCTGTAACATTTCCCGGGCACAAGAGGGTTGCCCTCCCGCGGACTTGAAGTGCAAAGGTTTTTAAATCACAAGGACTATACAGAGCGCGCTTTGCCGACAGGCAAACAGGTGCAACGCCTATGGCATGCAGCGACACATGCAGTGTCGTGGCCTGCGGACGATCGATTGCCGTCGGCCCAACCTCTGTGAAGAAGGAGACGTTGAATGCCTTACCAATCGAATGACAGTTTGCTACGCCATTTTGAAGAACACGGGCCCCAGCTCGCACAGCAAGTCGACGCGCAGCTCGAGCAGATAGCCCCCAACAGCCCGAATACCCCTCTTTATCGCGACATGATTCTCACCGTGCTGCGCATGGCCCAGGACGACCGCGACCGCTGGAACGCCAAAATCACCCTGCAGGCCATCCGCGAACTGGATCATGCGTTCCGGGTTCTGGAACAGTTCAGGGGCCGACGCAAAGTCACGGTGTTCGGCTCAGCACGTACCCCCGTAGAAAGCCCGCTGTATGCCTTGGCTCGCGAGGTGGGCGCAGCTTTGGCGCGCTCTGACCTGATGGTGATCACCGGCGGTGGCGGCGGCATCATGGCGGCAGCGCATGAGGGTGCCGGCCTGGAGCATAGCCTGGGGTTCAACATCACCCTGCCGTTTGAACAGCACGCCAACCCCACCATTGATGGCACGGAAAACCTGCTGTCATTCCACTTCTTCTTCACCCGCAAGCTGTTCTTCGTCAAGGAAGCCGATGCGCTGGTCTTGTGCCCTGGCGGCTTTGGCACCCTGGATGAAGCGCTGGAGGTGTTGACGCTGATCCAGACCGGCAAGAGCCCTCTGGTGCCGGTGGTGTTGCTGGACGCACCGGGTGGCGGGTTTTGGCAAGGCGCCTTGGACTTTATCCGCAATCAACTGGAGGCCAATCGCTACATCTTGCCGACCGACCTTAAGCTGGTCAGGCTTGTGTACAGCGCCGAAGAGGCTGTAGAGGAGATCAATCAGTTCTACGCCAACTTCCACTCCACGCGCTGGCTGAAACGCGAGTTCGTGATGCGCATGAACCATCCGCTCAGCGAGCGCGCCCTCACCCACTTGCAGACGGAATTTGCCAGCCTGCGTTTGAGCGGGGAGTTCCAGCAACTGGCATATACCGGGGAGGAACATGATGAGGCAAAGTTCAGCCACCTGACGCGATTGGTGTTCAACTTCAATGGACGGGATCAAGGTCGGTTGCGGGAGCTGGTGGACTACATCAACCTGCCGGAGAACTGGGCGCACGCCCAAGGCACGGCGCAGCAGCGGGTGGCACCGGAGCCGGCGTGAATCCATAAACGCTAAACGCAAAAAAGGCCCGCTATTTTCATAGCGGGCCTTTTTGGGTGTATCAGGGGATCGTATTGAGTGGCTATGGGTTACGTCACAGTTTGTCGGAACAAATCTCCGGCTCTCAGTCGTCCATCTCTCGACCGCTGAGCAAGCGGCTGATCATGTCCATCGGAAACCCGCGATAACTCAAAAAGCGTCCTTGTTTCGCACGTTCCCTGGCATCGATTGGCAAATGACCAGAGAACTTGCGGCGCCAGGTATCCTCCAGTTGCGACTGCCAATTGATACCGCACTCGCGCAACGCGAGGTCGATATCGCCACGCTGCAAACCGCGCTGGCTCAACTCCTCGCGAATTCGCGCGGGGCCGTAGCCGGAACGGGCTCTATAGGACACAAAGCTTTCAAGGTAACGGGATTCGGAAAGCAGACCCTCTTCCGTCAACCGGTCGAGGGCGGTTTCGATCATTTCGGGCTCCGCGCCGCGCTGACGCAGCTTACGCGTCAGCTCGACTCGACCATGCTCGCGGCGAGCGAGCAGGTCCATTGCAGTGCGCCGAACGGCGACGAGTGTATCCAGTACAACAGTCATCGCTGGCTTCAGATGTCGGTATCGGCTTCTTCCATCTCGTCAACCGGCTCACGGTTGGCGGCAGCTTTCACATCTGGTGCTGCGGTCAGCAGCTTGTCGCGAATCTGCTTCTCAAGCGTAGCGGCGATGTCCGGGTTATCCGCCAGGAACTTGGCCGAGTTGGCCTTGCCTTGACCAATCTTGCTGCCGTTGTAGGCGTACCAGGCACCGGATTTTTCAACGAAACCGTGCAACACGCCCAGGTCAATCATCTCGCCGTTCAGGTAAATGCCCTTGCCGTAGAGAATCTGGAATTCAGCCTGACGGAATGGTGGAGCCACCTTGTTCTTCACAACCTTGACGCGAGTTTCGCTCCCGACAACCTCGTCACCTTCCTTCACCGCGCCAGTACGACGGATATCCAGGCGGACCGATGCGTAGAACTTCAACGCGTTACCACCCGTGGTGGTTTCCGGGCTGCCGAACATTACGCCGATCTTCATACGGATCTGGTTGATGAAGATCACCAGGCAGTTCGCGTTCTTGATGTTACCGGTGATTTTACGCAGTGCCTGGGACATCAGGCGGGCTTGCAGACCCACGTGCATGTCGCCCATTTCGCCTTCGATTTCAGCCTTGGGCACCAGTGCCGCCACGGAGTCGACCACGATCACGTCGATGGCATTGGAGCGCACCAGCATGTCGGTGATTTCCAGGGCCTGCTCACCGGTGTCCGGCTGGGAAACCAGCAGGTCATCGACGTTGACGCCCAGCTTGCCGGCGTACTCAGGGTCCAGGGCGTGCTCGGCGTCGACGAATGCGCAGGTGGCGCCCATCTTCTGCGCCTGGGCGATCACCGACAGGGTCAGGGTGGTTTTACCGGAAGATTCAGGACCGTAGATCTCAACGATACGGCCTTTTGGCAGGCCGCCAATGCCGAGTGCGATATCCAGACCCAGAGAGCCAGTGGAAATAGCCGGGATCGCCTGACGGTCGTGATCGCCCATACGCATTACGGCACCCTTGCCGAATTGACGTTCGATCTGACCCAGGGCCGCAGCCAAGGCTTTCTTCTTGTTGTCGTCCATTAAAGTCCTCACGTAATCAATAAGGCCTGACGGCCAACACCTGTATAAGTAGACAGTATTGTTCCACAAAGATCGGAGATCGCCTACCCCTGATTTTCTATTTCTAGTGCAGCTCGTCGCAACAAGCCCTCCAGCGCAGCTTTTACCGTTTGTCGACGGACTTCGTCACGGTTGCCGGAGAAGTGTTCGCGCTGTGCCGTGACCGCCTCCCCCACGCCGAACGCCAGCCACACCGTGCCCACCGGTTTTTCCGGCGAACCACCATCCGGCCCTGCCACGCCGCTGACCGCCACGGCGAACCGCGCCAGACTTTTCTCCTGCGCGCCACGCACCATCGCCTCCACCACCTCCTGGCTGACAGCGCCCACGTTGTTGAACAAGCCCTCCGGTACATTCAACTGTCGAGTCTTCTGCCGGTTGGAATAGGTGACGTAACCTGCTTCGAACCACGCCGAACTGCCGGGAATCCGAGTGATAGCCTCGGCAATACCGCCACCGGTACAGGACTCGGCAGTGGTGACATGAGCATTGAGCACCTGGAGTCGGCGCCCCAGTTCAGCGGCAAGTTGAGTGATTTCGTTCACGGTCGTCTCCGGGAATGAGCGGGCGTTCGCCTACCCTACAGGAGCAAATCGCACACGCAAGCGACAGGCTGCATCAGGATGCTAACGCGCGACGGCGTGCACATACGCCTGGCACGCACGCAAGGCAATCACGGCGTTATCGCCGTCATCGGTGATGGCGATAATTCGTTGAGCATGCGCCGGGTCAAGTCGGGCTCGAGGGGCTGCATGAACCACGCCGCCGGCGGGGGCGGGGGCTGGCACCGAGCTGCCGTTGGCGGGTTCGGTGGCGTCGAGAAGGACTGACAACCGCACATCAGCAGTGGCCAGGCGATCACGCAAAACCGCTTGATGACGTTGGGCATCGCTTAACTCCTGAGCATGCTGTCGGTCGCTGGCATTGAGCTGTTGCTCAAGAGCCAGGCGCCTGTCTTGTTCGGCCTGCTGCTGGTGCAACGCCTGCCGGGTTTGTTGATCGAGCGCCTGCGCGTGCACGGCCGACAACCGCTCAAGCTGTGCGTCATATCGCCAGGCCTGAACCTGCCAGGTCAATCCCGCCGCCATCACCAGCAGCAGGAAATAACCGAGCAAGCGGTAGGACGCTAGGAAGCGCATAACACCGCCTTCGCCCTCGCCCATAGCTGCATACGATGATCCAGGCCATTGAGGCCGCCATTGATACGTCGAGTAATGGTGGTGAACTGGTCCTTGTCGGCCAACTCGTTCAGGCCATTGCTCTGCCAGAACCAGGCGGCGGATTCACATGCCCATTGGGGTTGTTCCAGCAGTTGAGGCTGGGCCAATAACCGTTCGTCACCGAACAGCGCCCGACTGCACGCCAGGTAATTGCGACGCCCGGTGATCTGTATCAGCCCCCTGCCCCGGTACTGCTGGCCGTCGCCATCCGCTTCAGGGGTATTGCCCAGTCTGGCGGCAAGGGGTCCGGTGTCATATTTGCTCAGGTAGCGATCACTGCCCAGTTCGCGCAGGTACTGCAGTTCGCCGGATTCGTGACCGATCTGGGCGAGGAACGCAGCGATGCGCTGGGGGCTGGTAATCGAGTGCCGGGCCATCGCCGCATTTATGGCAGGCAAAAAAAGACCCGCTGTGAGGCGGGCCGTTGGCATGACGTGGACAAGCTGGGGAAGCGTAATCAGCATGGTTTCTACTCTGCAAAAGGTCTAGATCGACAACCCACCCGCCACAATCGAACTGCGATACCCCGTCACCGGGTCGCCCACATGGGTAACCTGGATAATCGACCAGCGCCCTTGCATATACGAGGGCCAGCTTTCATCCAGGCGCAGCAACCCTTCGGCGGCGAGCAGCGGGTTGCCAGGGCACTCGATCTGCAGTTTCAAATCTTCCCGGCCCACGCGTCGCAGTTCGGCTTCGGCCACGGCACGGGCTTCGGCTTCGTTCTGGCAGCGTTGGCGCAGGTTTTTGAACGGCGCGATGCCCAACTCCACGACATGCTGCTTAGCCCCCACGGCATCCCACCAAGTCACGCGGCAGCCCATATATTTGGAGCGCGACTGCTCGTCGAGCTTGGCGGTGATGAATGCCCGGTCGCCGGGGCGGTTGTCTTGGGTCACGGATAGCGTCACCTCCGGCAGCAGCTGGCCCGAGAGCGAATGGACCTTGCCGGCTTCCGCCAGCACGTACAGTTCGTTGATCGGTTTGGTGACGGCGCTGTAGCGACTGGCCAGGCGCGTGATAAATGCCATGTCGCTTTCGTTGGATTGATCGATATGGGGGATCGGAATGCTTTCCAGTGCCGGCGCGACGCGGGGTGAATAGCCATGTCGACCGATGACCTGGCGAAACAGCGCGCCCAGGGTGGTGGGCCCGTAACTGGCGGAGCGGCGCTGTCGGTAATGGCTGGGGTCCGCCGCGCTGAAAGGTGCGGCGGTAGCGACGATCAGCAGGCGCATCGGAAACAGCACGGGAGTGCGCTGCATGATGACAAACTGGCCTTTTTCCACCAATCCCGACTCCTGATAGCCGACCCGCAGGCCGATCTTGCCGCTCAGGCTCGGCAACCCTTCCAGGCCCTCGATGTTCAGTGTCAGTTCGAGCCTGTCGGCTTTGATACCGGCGGCGTCGGTGTGGCTCCAGTGCATCAAGCGTTGATTGAGCAGCGCCGCATTGGCGCCGTAGAACTCGACGATCGGGGTGAATCCCTGTGCCATGCAGCCTCCTCAATCCCACGCTGAAACAGGTTGCGACACCGTCGGCCGCGCGGGCATCTCCGGCACCACCACCCACACGCCGGCCGGCAACACCGGGCCATGCTCGGCCAACTCGGGGTTCAAGCGCCAGAGGGTTTCTTCGGCTGCGTCGTCGCAGCGCCCCAACTCGCGGTAAAGCAACAGGTTGACCGAATCGCCGGCAATACTTCGCACTCTACGCATTGACGAATTCCTCCAATTCAAGGGTCCAGGCCACGACCATGGCGGTGCCGTCATCGATCACGTTGCTTTGGGTTTCCACCAACGAATTGATACGCCACAAGCCCCAGTTACGGCCAATGCCATCGACCAGGGGCAATGGCGCCCGCGCATCCTGCAACGCGCGCAATTCGTCCAGGCGCTGCATGCCCACGGCGTACATCGCCATGCCGCTGAACGAGAGCTTTTCCAGTTGCTGGCCGTTCTGCCTTGACTGCGGCTTGCTGGCAATGATTTCCAGGTTGCTCCAGCCGCCGTAACTGCTATGGATGAGCGAGGCGTAGGCGAAGCCACGGGACAGGCCAAAAATAAAATCGCCCAGTACCATCTGTTGTCGCATCAATCACCTCCTGTATCGGTCAGTGCCGCGTTGCGTCGAATGCCCAGGGAATCGGTGACCATGGGCATGCATTGAAACTGCAGGGCTTGCATCACCTGGTTGACGACCTGCTGGGCCTCGGCGGGGTTGACGCCAGTGATCTGGATACTCGGTGAGATCGTGACCTGGACGTTATCGGTGCGAGCACTGTTGAGTTCCTCGCTCAACGTATTCGGCGCGGGCAGGCGATCACTCGAACCGAACAGTTTGTCACCGATCCAACTGCCCGCTTCGCTGCCCAGCAAGCCGCCAATGGCGCCGCCGACCGCGGTGCCGACTCCGGGAAAAATCAAGGTGCCGATCGCCGCGCCGGCGGAAGCCCCGGCCCAGGCGCCACCGGCGGTGCTGAGACCGGCGCCGACAGCCTTCGCGTCGCCATTGCGCACGCCCTGGACCACGTCAATGGCGGCGTCGACGTACTTCAGCGGCCCGAGACGGCGGGCGCCGGCGGACTCCAGCTTACTCATCACTCCGGTCAGCTCGGAGGCCGGTATTTTGGGCGCGTGAGTCACCCCAGGTACGGTTGAACGCTCGTGACTGGAGTTCTGCGTGTGCGGCTGGGCAGTTGCGCGCGCGTCGGCAGGCAGAGGCACGCCGCCACGTTCCAGGGTTTCAATCAGCCCAGGGGCTCTGGCTGGGAGCGGTTGGCGCAGGTCGGCGTGGCTCGTTCGGCTATTGACCTGCGCGTCGCGCGGCTGCAGGCCCTGCACCGGGGCAACGGCATGGAAACCTGTGGACTGAGCCGGGAAAAACGGTTGCATCAGGCGCTCAGGCAAACCACGCAGCATCGACATCGCGCCGCGACCTTTCAGGGGTGCAAGCCTTGCGGCAGGCGACCGCGCCCCAGATGCCGGTTTCTTCTGAGGGCCCTGTTTCTTCGGCGTGCTCTGCGCTTTGCGGTTTTTCTGGGACTTAGGCTTGGAGGTAGGCTTTTTGCCGGCGGACGGGCCTCTGCGACCAGGGCGGCGGCTACTCACCGGGGCTTGGGTCGCGGTGGCGCAGCAGCATGGTTGGCTCTTTTTGAAGCCATCGCTTTTGAACAGTTTGCCAAGCCCGCCAGGCAGTTTGCCCAGCGTCAGATCGAGCACGTTGCCTGTCACCCGGCTTTTGATCGTGTCTCCCATGCCCGAGAAAAAGCCGGTAACCACCGGTGAAAACATCGGCAGAACCACGGCCTCCGCGGTTTTGACAGTGGTGGCGGCGGCTGGCGACTCGCCGGCCCAGACGTTGGCTTTGTCGGTCACAGCGGTCTTGGTTCGCAGCCACACGTCTTCCCAGAGTACCGGTGCGGGTTTAAGCGTCGTGGAGAGGCGCTCCTCACTCTTTGCCGACGACTCCCGCAGTTGCGCTATTGTTTTTTCCTTGACGGCCGGCGCAGCGAACGATTGTTGAAAAGCGGCAACGGGATCGAGGGCCTTTACGTCGAGCAGCGTCATGGTCTCACGGACCAGATGCTGGTCTTTCGATGTACTCGACTTAACTTCAGTCGTTGCCTTTTGTTCGGTCCCCTTGCCGATTTTAGACGCCTCACTGTCCACCGCCTTAAGCTGCGACAAGGAGGTTTGCAGCGCGTCCACACTGTCACGCAGTAACCCCAGGGCCAGCGAAAGACCGTTGAGTTGCACGCCGGCGTTGGTCAGCGCCAGACTCATCGAAAACAACGGCGCCGCCTCTGCGTGACTTCCAGACGCCAGAGGGCCTGGGTTAACACTGTCGGCACCCTGCGCGCCGTCTGCGTGGCGAAATACACCCTGGCCATCCTTGACCACGGCATACGCGAGCGAATACTTGTCCTGCATCCCGCTTACTCCTGTTTAACGCCAAGGCGAGTGATCGCAATGTCGTAGCGGCGCAATGCTTTTCCGGCGTCCCAGTCGAGGATCTCCGCCTCGTTGACCGAGTAGATCAGCGGCACCACGTCGAGGATTACCTCGATGTCGCGTTCCGAAAGAAGTCCGCCGGTTGATTTAAAAAATCGTCGATCCGCTCCTGCAGCTCGGTCCAGTCGGGCACGGTCAACCCCGACAGGTCAGGGATCATCAACCCTGTGCAATGGGCGGTAATAAACTCGGCGCGCTCTTTATTGGTGGCGAGCTTTTTCATCACCTTGGTGGCGCGCAGAGCCGGCATCTCCAGAGGCAGTTCGGTCAGGGTTCGGCCGGCTGCTTCCAGGGGCAATAGCAGTTGCACGGGCTGGTCGTAAGGCGGCGCCTCGTGGGCATTCAGGAAAAACGACGCCGGGCGTGTCGACATATCGTGCACGTATTGAGCGATGCTTACGTAGTCCGGGCGTTTCAGCTGATCCAGCTCTTTTTCCGACAGGCCGGTGGCGAGTTTCGCCAGTTCAAAGAACTGGTCGTCCTCGTCGTCACCGGCCCGGGCCAGCGCATCTTTTTGCGCGGCGTAGTACAGCGGTTTGAGTTGCACCTGCTCGATCGTTGCACCGGTGTCGGCGGTGATCGGAGACAGCAGGTGATGCAGCGGTGGCATCCAGGCCATGAGGCAATTCCTTGTTCAAACAAGGGGCGAGCGTGCTCGCCCCAAGGGGTTTAAGGCATCAGCACGGCGCGGCGGGCATCGCCCAGAATATCGACACCGTTGAGCACGAATTTCTGGGTGCGCACGTCGATATCAATCACCGGGATGCCATTCTCCAGTCGGGTGTAGGTGCGGCAGGACAACTCCAGCGTGGTCAGGGCTTTGTCGCCCATTTTCAGCTTCGCTTCATCGAGTGATTTGAGCTTGCCGCCGACGGTGTGGTAAGTGAAATACGTTTTGCCGTCCTGGTCCTGGCCGGCCTCACGCACGTTCAGCAGGATGTCGTCGCCCATGCGCACGCCCAGGGCCAGCATGATTTCCGGGCCGGCGCCTTGCAGCACCAGCGTGGCGCCGAGCACCTTGCCGCTCTTGGCCATTTCCTCGGCAATAAAGCGGCCGCCGGACATGGGTTCCATCTCGAACTCGATCTTCGGCGGGTTGAACTCTTCCACGGTCGCGGACAACGGCAGGCCTTGGAGGGTGGCCGCAATGGCCTGTCTGACTCGGTTGGTAAACATTAGAGAACGTCCTCCAGGAACTGCTCGATGATTTCATCGCGGGCGTTGAGTTGATAAATCATGTGTTCGTTTGGCGCGTAGCGGCCGTAGTCGATGACGATGAACCAGGTGCCGTTCTTGTACTTCTCGACGCTGTTCAACTCCGGGTGCAGGTACACGCTGCCGCCGGGAATGGTTTCGTCGACGACCAGGGTTTGCAGCCAATCGTTGATGCGCTTGACCTCCTGGTCCATGAAGGACTTGGTGAGGTTCTTGGCCATGGCTTTCTGGCCGGCCTTGACCAGCTTGCGGCTGATGGCATCTTCCAGGCCCACATAGCTGATGAACTTACCGGTGATGGAACGGTTACCCAGCAACGAAAAACCGCCAAGGATGGTGCGGGCGTAGTAGCTGACGCCATAGCGATTGAGCAGGTCGCCTTCGGTGGAGGTATCGAGGATGTTGTACTCGACGACGCGGGAAACGTCCTCGGCGAACGTCACCTGATTACCAGGGCTTTCCCACTGTTTGACCTTAGCAAGCGCAGCGATGGCCAGGGACGACGGCGACAGGAACACGTTTTTCTTCGCCGCCTTGGAGTACACCGACGGCATGTTGTGCACCAGCAGGCAACGGTCGAAACCCAGGTCGGCGCCGCCCAGTTCGCCGCTGTAGGCCACTTGGTCGGCGACGCTGGCATCTTTGCCATCGAGCACGACACGTGCCTTGACGCGCTTGCCGAACGCGGCGAACTCGCCGGCCACGGCCTTGGTGCCGGTGAAGCCTGGAGCGCCGATGATGGTCAAGTCTTCGGGGACGCTGCTCAGGGCGGCCAGGCCCAGTTTGCGGCCGGTCACCGGCTCGTTGCCGCCGATCACTTTGTTGAGGGTGTCAGCGGGCGTCGCGCCCTCCTCCACAATCACCACGTAGACCGGCACCTTTACGACTTTGAGAATCTGGTAGACGGCGTGGAACAGCGTGCCCGACTCGGCCCCGGTGGGGTCCAGCAGCGCCTGGGTGGTGAAGCTATTGATGCGAAACGGTGCGTTTTTCGGAATCGACGCATGGGCGTTCGGCGCGGTGCCGACCAGACCGATCACGTTGTCACCCAGGCCACCCATGGCCTCGGGGGATTCGGTGGCATTCACGGTGATGCCGTTGTGCTCGAAGTTAAGAACCTCAGCCATGGTTATTCAGCCTTCTTGGGGGTGGAGTTGAGGACGCTGGTCAGTTCCAGACGGCCGGCGGTGCGCAGGGCGGATGCTTCGACGTCCAACAGTTCGAGCTCCTCGCCGACGGTGGACCAATGGCCCTTGCCGGTGGGGAATGGGATGAGGACGGTGTAGGTTTGGCGGTCAGACATGAGTGGAATTCTCCGGGTGTAGAACGCCAAAGCCCCTGCGGCGAGGGGCTTTGGGGAGGCGAAAAAAAACCGCTTTCGCGGTGAGGTTATTTGAGAAAGGGAGGTTTAGATGGCCACTCGACCGCGTCCGGGTCGCTGCCTTGGTCCGGGATATCTCGCAGGCCCTGACGATAGGTTAAAAACGCAGCCTTGTTTGACTCCTCCATTGGATAATCTGGCATAGCCGCATAATCACTGGCAGCCAGATCCTGGTCGCGAGCACTACGAATTACCTGCCACTTGATTAGCGGATGAAGTTCAGCAGGTACAAAAATCGGTTTCATAATTTCTCCTTAATTCAACGCCAACATAGTTCCCCAGTCACCTGGACTAGTAACAACACCCGTACATGCACCTGCCAGCATCACCTCGACAACCCCGGATGCGGAGTTGCGCATTGGGTGCAGATGATAATAAGCACCGAAGAGCTCGGTGGGTGCTACAACCGCAGAGCACCAGCGCCATTTGCCTTTTTCTACCCCTGTGCTCCAAGCACCAGCAATTGCCCCCTCTACAACTCGGACAAAAGCCCCCAATGTAATGTAAGAGTTAAGCGGCACCGCGCCAGTCCCATTTGCAAGCGCCGTATCTACGGTGTAGGGGAAAGCCAGCCACGGACTCACACCGGCGGTTGCCCATTTCAACTGCCACACGTTGACGATAGTTCGCCAGTACTCACTGGCCCTAATATCAAATTCAGGAAACTGTTCACGCACGTCCGCCTGTACCTGCAACATGAAGTCCACATCCGCCTGCGGGCGTCCCGTGGCTTGAGAGGTAGCAGTTATCGAACGAAGTTTGTTGCAAGTTACTTCACCATGAATACCCCAGTTATCAATCAATTTCCCGTCGGCGCTGGGGTACAAATTGAAATTTTTAGTCACCGCCAGCCTTGGCAAGCGATTTTTAAGATCCAACAATTGCGCTTCATAGGCACGTCGTGCCTCAGCAATCGCTTTATCAATCTCTCCGACCTTTCCGGTGATAACTTGGGTAAGGTTATTCGCTGCACTGACCACGGCGGCCAGTTGTTGTTCTGTACTCAAAATATGATCTCCTTATCTTTTACAATGACCAGACAGTTTCTCAATTTAGAAAGCCGACAAAACTAGATGCCGCCGCCAACACTTTCGAGTTTCATTACTCGAAACATGAGCCCTACCCCTCTGGCCATGTTGTCTACACTGGCTGCGGACAACGCTGCCAACTCATCGATCAACAACACATTCAGATTTTCACTCCCCACCACAATCACCAAGCTATCCCCCGGCAACGGCGAAACATCCAGCGTAAACTTCTGCAGTACCCGAGCCGCCGCCGCTTTATACGTCAGCAACTTCCCGGCGACGGAATACACCGCCAACAACGTCCCACTGGCGAGATAAAAACCAAACTCGCCAATTTCATATTCACCGTCGCCATCAAACAGCGCGGCCATCCTGAGTTGGTGGTTGCCCAGGTCTTCATAATCCACGATGGCGACCCGCTGGCGTTCGTCGCGCAAGGCCACTTCGCTGCCGTCCGGGTTGTAGCGCCCGGTGCCGGCGCCAATGTGGGTTATTTCACCTTTCAAACCCTGGTTCTTTGCCTGCAGCACTTCATCCAATCCCTTGGAGGTGAAGCGCACCAGGCGCGTAATGTCATCTGTCATGGCTGCGCCCTGAGGTCGTAGTCGTTAATGGTGTAGTGCCGGGCGACGCCTGCACTGTTTAGCCCAGCAACCAGCGCCAATTCAGGCAATGCGCCGCTGAGCGAGAACTCCCCGTCGCTTAAGGGGGCCTCGAGGACTTGCGCAAACGCAAGCTGACCTGCGGTTTCATGCACGATGGTGATCGTCGCCTGATCCCGCTCGCTCTTGGCAGCGTTGATACGCCGGATCAACCGGTTATGGTCGCCACTGGACCAGCTGCGCCCAATAATGGCCTGCACGTCGAACGTGTAGGGCACACCCAAAGGCCGCTGCTGGTACCAAGCGCTGATGTTGGGAGTAAAACCCAGTGACTCCACCGCATGGCTCAACGCCTTGGGTGTGCCCGCCTGACGCTGAATCTGCCAGGACAGGCCCACGGTCAGGCGCTTCTCTGTTTCGGTAGCGTGTGCATCCCATTCGCTGACACCGCGGTCGGCCGCCAGGTAGGGAAGAAACTCGACGGGCGTCAGCAGCGGGTTCATTAAGGCGGGAAACGGCGGTATAACGCGGTCGAGCAATGTGCCGAAGCCTACGTCCAACGCCTTCTCCAACGGTGAGCTATTGGCCGGCAACAGGCTCGCGGTGATGTCACTCATAGCGTGCGTACCTCCACCTCGACACCGGTGCAGTAAGGGGCCTGGAAGGCCGTGGTGACGATAGGCTCCAGGGGTTCGAGAATCTGCAATTGCGCCGCGCCGGCGCTGTGAATGGCGTAGTCGATCCAGCTGGGGTCGACGCGTCCTTCAAGGCGATGGCAGGATTCCGCATATGTTTGCAGCAGACGTTGCGCCGCGACCTGGGTCAAGCCGGAGTCCGGACCGGCGTTGATCCTGGCCACTACGCGGATCTTGTAGGGAAGGATCTGCGCACTCTGCACGCTGACCAGGTCGGTTTCCGGCCGCACATCCGGCCGTGCGAAATGTCGTCGTACACCGTCAAGCAAATCGGCGGAAGCAGTGCCATCACCCTCTCGGGACAGCACGGTGACCATCACTTCGCCTGGAGCGGTGCGTCGTCCATTGCCGTCCTTGACCTGGGCTGCATAGCCGTCCGGATCAAAGGTGTAGCTGACTGTGACCAGCCCTGGTGTAGCGCTTTGCACCTTCACCGACGGCCGCTCGCCCAGGGTGAAGACCTCGCGGCGGTACTGCATCCGCGAACCCGCCGCCGGCGCATGGGGCGCCAGGTAATAGCGCAGGCGGGCATCGTCGTCACTTTCCAGGGTCGGCGGCACGGGCGGGAATGCCGCCGGGTCGCCGGGGTCGAGCACCTGGCGCTCCAGCCCCATGTCGGCCAGGCGTGCATCCAGGTTGCTGCCGTTGGCCCACCAGGCCAGCATCTGCTTGATGCGGGCGTTGTATTTGCGTTCATGGGTTTGCAGGCGCACGCAGAACGCTTCCAGGGCCAGGGTCAGCAGTTCGCTTTCATTGTCCAGGCTGACCTTGAGCTTGGCCGCGCTCTGCGGCGCACGGCTGGCAACGTAGTCGATGACGAACGCTTTGAACTCCGCCAGCAAGGGTTCGAACGCATCCACGGCGATAAGGGCCGGCTCCGCCAGTTGGTTCTGGCCTGGGATCAACATACTCATGTCACGACCTCGAAGGTTTGTTGACGGTTTTTCCAGGTGCCGGCAAAGCGCAGCAACAGGCCGGCGCCTTGCCGCGTGGCGACGATGACGTCGGGTTGAAAGTCGGCGATGCCGTTCTGGGTGTTGTAGAACGCCTGGGCCGCGTGGCTCTGGGCGAGGATCAGCAGGTCGTCGCCCAGGTTCCGGCCGAGCAACTGCGGGATCAGCGAGCCGTACAACGGACGTTTCTGGCGACTGCCCACGGGGGTAGTCAGCGCTCGGGTGGCACGCTGCACAAACTGCAGCCAGTCATCGACGGCTGCCCCGGTATTCCTATCGATTCCGATCATGGCAAATCCTTATGCGCTGCTGATCACGCGGCCCTGGTGATCCACCACCGGGCCGCTTAAATGCACGCCGCCGGCATCCAATCGCAGACCGGCAGCGCCGAGTTGCAGAGTGATGCTGTCGGCCATCATCACCAGGTTGGCGGCGCCGACGTTTACGATCACTTGCTCACGAGAGCCTGTGACGGTGGTGGGACCATTACGCCAATTGAATACGTGACTGGCGTCGTCGTATTCGCTTTGAGTACCGTCCTGATGCTGGCGACGGGTCAAGGTTGCAAGGCTGGAGACCGGTGGAAACAGACTACTGTTCAGGCCGAACAGGGCTACGGACTGCGCGCCGCCTTCCCCGCTGCCGTAGTTAAGCAGCAGGCACTGTTCGCCCACTGAAGGAATGCGGGTTTCCGTCTGCGCACCGGCACTGGGATTGAAAAAACGAATGGCCGGGGTGAGCAGATCGCCGTGGCTGACCTTGCAGGTATGACTGGCGGCGTCGACTTGCTGGCATGTGCCGATGCGGCAGAAGCTGTCGGCGCGGCGGTACAGGTCCTCGAGCTGGGTTTCCATTTCCGCCAGCCGTTCGATGATCGGCCCCAGCTGCATGCGTAGCAGTGCTTCGAACATGGACTACTCCTGCAGTGGGCGGTATTGATCGGGGTCGTCGATATTCGAGACTTCCCAGGTGCGGGCAACCAGCGGTATGCCCGTGGGATCGTCGAGCAACGACGGGCCGAGGTAGAGGTTTTGGGTAAAGGAAACCGTCCAGGTGTCGTAGTCCGTTTCGCTACTGACGGATATCGAGGGCGCTGCAACGATGGACATGGGCAGGTCGCAATGCTCGGGCGGCAAGCCCCAGCGGTTGTCCAGGGCCAGGTCCATCAGTTGACTGGCCAGGTCACAGGTATCGAAAGGCGCCGAAGCGTTGGTGATGGTGGCCGTGAGCGAGACCAGCAAGGCATGTGCCTTGCGACCTTCAAGGGTGCGAGTGCCGGAGCCGTTGCGCTCCACGTTGATCAGGATGCCGCTTGTATCCGCAGCGCCCGCAAAGTCCCGGTGATTGCCCACCCTCAAGTGCGGGAACACCGGCTTCAATACCGCTGCGATCGCGGCAGGCAACTGGGAAGGTTTTTCGATAAGTGTCATGTCGTTGCTTCCTTGCAGCGATTACTGCTGATCCGGGCGTGAAGTAGGCGTCTCGTTGACCCCAATTCGTTTGGCCGCCCAACGCTCGTAAAGACCAATAGCCACGTCGGCCCCCGCCATAGCGGTGAGGCATCCGATGGCGCCGGCGGTCCAGATCGACATACCGGCGGCATAACACAGCATCAGGGCTGAAACCCCACAGACCATGCACGCTCCGGACCTCAAGGCCAGACGTCGAATCAACGACCAGCCGCGGGCACCCTCTTTGTCGGCGCGCCACATTTCGCCGGACACTCCGCCGATCAGGGCCAGTGCGATCACCAGCCAGATAGGCATTTCCGCTAACGCTTGCTGCTCGTTTGTCATGTCACGCCTCCTGGCTGAGCAATGCCGGCTGAACGCCGGTTTTCCGGGTAAATCCATTTATAGGTAGGCATTCCAAAAAGCCCGGTCGCCCGGGCTTTTCAGTAATGCTGTCCTCGAACGTTCGGCGCTACTGGCGCGGTACGGTTCTTTCCTCAATGTTTTTCCGACCACGATCCCTGTCTGCCGGATAACTGCTTCTGGTGCTTTACGCTGCACACCCGGGTCAGTTGCCAACCCTCTGAACCGTTAAGGCCGGTTCATCGCTGCCTGTTCTTGTAAAGCGGTGCCACTAAAGAGCGTCGGCATCCTTGCCGGTGTTGCCTGGCCTCCCTGCCATCGCTCGGATGGCGTCCTTGCCAGTGTTGCGTGTCTTCCTTGTCTTCCTTGGCAGCATCCTTGCCGCCTCCACCAGGCCTTGTCGGCTGGCTTGAGACACAGAATATGCATGCATGCATATACAGTCAATGCGTAAATGCATTTATTTTTGCCCAAAATATGCTCAAATGCATTTTTGCGTGGGTGTTCAAGGGGTTGCCAGCTTTTTGCAGGCGAAAAAAAACCCGCAGCTTGGCGGGTTTTGTCCTATTGAACTGGGTTAACGAGCGTACATGCCCCACCAGAACACATGGCCGAGGATACTGATCTGCTCGTCCTGGATGTCCTGGAAGCTATAGTCCTCGTCCGGATGTTCGTCACGATTGAAACTGCGCAGACGAATGCCGGAAGGCAGGCGGTAGAGCTGCTTCACACGCAACTGACCATTGTGATTGATGGCATACAAGTCACCATCAACGATGTCGCCAATGCCGCTCTTACCGGCATTCACCCCGACAGTCGCGCCATCGCGCAGCACCGGCAACATACTGTTGCCCCGCACCGTCACGCACTTGGCCTGGTCGAACTGCACGCCATTGTGCCGCAGGCTGCGCTTTCCAAAGCGCAGGCTGGCCTTCTCGCTTTCCTCGATGACGAATCTTCCTGATCCAGCAGCCAATTCAACCTCGCGCAGAAAGGGGATCGACACCTCATCGTCATTGATAGGGGTGTCGTCGTCCCACAGGCTTATGTCCTTGAGTTCCGAATGCATCGGGTCGCGCCCTTCGTCCCGCGCCGCGCCCACCGACATGCGCCCGCGCAGTTGGTCGGTGCTCACGCCGAAGTATTCGGCAATGCGGGAGATATGCTTGTCCGACGGATCGACGATCTTGCCGCTGAGGATCCGGGACAGCGTGGATTGAGGCACGCCGGTGCGCCGGTGAAGCTCCGTGGGGGAGATCCGGTCGCGGTCCAGCAGCTCTCTTAGTACGATAGAAACGTTGCGTTTTTGCATAACCGGGATAGTGAACGGAGTTTTTAACGTTGGCAAATGCTATTTTGCATATTTTATGCATAAAGGGCAGATAACCCGTAGCGCCGAGTTTGTGTTTTACCCGGCCGTTTGCGACCTGCGAAGGGCCGACCTCGCGTGTTAACCTTGCGCCCATCGCAAAAAATGCTGGGCCAAGCGCCCCCTTTGCCCCATCACTTTCAACGAATTTGCATACTACCCAATGAGTAAAAACACGTCCGACCTGTCCTCCCACACCCCGATTGTGTAGGAGTATGCGAGGGATTTCAGGCGATAGGCCCGTAATTGCTGGCTGCGATGAGAGATTGCATCAGGATGCATAAACGCATAAGTGGCATTGGTTGGCATAGATTGGCGTACAGGTTGCCCCATCTTTGCCCCATTCTCGGTGGGCAAGGCTCGACAGGAAGATCTGTCCGATGTTGATCGTAGTCGTACCCCGAAACACCGCTAGCCTGGGTTGAAGGTTGTTAGTCGGCCGCCTATCCAGTTCTGATTTACAAGCATCTACAAGGGTTGACAAGGTGATTTGCTGTGCTCAATATACGCGCACAGCCGTCGAACGGTTGACCAAAGTGTCGGTTAAGTCCGATGCAACATACTGCGCATGCAGACCACAGCCACCTTTAAGGTGGCTGTTCTATTTCTGGGGGTTGTGAATGCATATCTGCTATATCGACGAGTCCGGCGATTCACAACCCGTCCAAAGCAACATAGACGATAAGCAGCCTATGTTGATCGTTGCGGGGCTTTTTGTGGATGCGCAACGCATCAGCAGAATCACCGATGAGTTCATAAGCCTCAAACGCCGGTTCTATCCCAAGCTCTTCAAAGATGAGCGGCACGCCCTTAACGTGCTACTCAAAGAGATTAAAGGGTCGGACTTGAGGAGCGATGTAAGACGATACCCTGTGACCAATCCACGGATCGAGCATCACTTCAAATTTATCGATGGCGTTCTGAGCATATGCAAAGCTCACGGCATCAAGCTAGTAGCGCGGGTTTGGGTCAAGAAGTACGGTCAAGCTCTCGATGACCGGTCTGTCTACACCATCACCGCTCAAAACATTGCGAAGCGGTTCCAGCATTTTCTAATTGACCAAGAATCCCGTGGCATGATCATCGCGGATTTTCGTGACCCTGCGCGCAACCGGTATGTGGCTCACTCAATCTTTACTCAAAAGCACAAGCTGGGTAAAGGAGGAGATGCCTACCCCTCTATTGAGGAAGCCGCAGTCTTCGGTATCAGCGACAACCACGCCTGTCTGCAAATTGCGGACTTGATCTGTTCAACTATCCTTTACCCTATCGCTGGCCGCATTGTTTGTGATGGTACTTTCAACAACGTCCACACCCATCCAAATTACGACTCGATTGTTCAGCGATACTCCAAACGCATCAAGGCTATGCAATATAATTGCGCAGAAAACGGCCAAAGGAGGTGGGGAATTACCGTAGACGACCCGCATGGTCGCCGGACCTCAATTTTCCCCCAACCGCGACCTGTAGCGCCTACACAAGTGGCCGTGCCACTACAAGCCAGCTCCAATGATGGGGCTGTGTAGATCACACGATTCAGACAAATCCTAGATCAGGGATTTCCGAAAACTGAGACTAATCGCAGACAACCGACCAAAGCTGATCAAGCCCGGTTGTATAGCTCTGGCTCATCATCTCACGCCGCATACCCCATTCAGGGTTGACGGGCACGCTGGCTGATCGCAGTGTCCCCCTACCCCACCGTTCGTTGATTTGGTCCAGAATAGTCATCACCCGAGTTGCCTCTACCGACTGTGATTTAGCGAACAGATCATCGGTGTACTCGCCTGGCTGGCATAGGTCGATCAGCATTACCTCGGCCTTGCTATATTTGAAGCCAGATCGAAATATACGATCAAGTGCTCCCACCGCCGCCTGGGTCAGCAGGCGAACGTCGTCAGTGGGGTAAGGCATGTCTACCACTACACCATTGGCGTATTTCGCCTCCCCAGGATTGAACATCCCGGCGCGGATACAAACGCGAACCTTCTTGCACAGCGAGTTCTGGGCGCGAAGCTTCTCAGAAGCTCGCATCATGTAGGTGGCCACCGCCTCCTTGATAGGCGGCAGTTCCGTCAGTCGCTGGCCGAACATGCGACTGCAACAAATCTCCTGCTTTGGCGGATCCGGCTCGTCCAGCTCCAAGCAAGGCGTGCCGCCCAGCTCCCTGGCCGTCTTCTCGATCACAACGCTGAACTTCTTGCGGAGCGTCCATGGGTCGGCCTTAGCCAAATTCATTGCAGACTTAATGCCCATCGCATCGAGGTGAAGCTTCATCTTAAGGCCAACGCCCCACACCTCCGCCACGTCCGTATTACGCAGCACCCAGTCGCGCTTAACCGGGTCGGTAATGTTGACCACACCCCCGGTCTGCGATTGCAGACGCTTAGCGGTGTGGTTTGCCACCGTCGAACACCACGTGCGTGGGAAATGGGCCTGCCGGAAGTGCGAAACACTGATCCAGGCGCCGGTACCGCCGCAGGTGATCGACAAGGGCATCCCCACTGCCGGCCTGCTGGCACACGTGATGGTGGCCAAGTTCGCCGACCACCTGCCGCTGTATCGACAGGAAAAGATCTTCGGCCGCGCCGGCCTGGCCATCCCGCGCTCGACACTGGCGCACTGGGTGGGCCAAACCGGCGTGCAGCTTCAGCCGCTGGTCGATGCGTTGCGAGAAGCAGTGCTGGCCCAGCGCGTCGTCCACGCCGATGAAACGCCGGTACAAATGCTGGCGCCCGGCGAGAAGAAAACCCACCGCGCTTATGTCTGGGACTGCAGCACTGCGCCGTTCTCGGCCTTAAAGGCTGTTGTCTACGACTTCAGCCCCAGCCGTGCTGGCGAACATGCGCGTAACTTCTTGGGCACCTGGAACGGCAAGCTCGTCTGTGATGACTTTGCCGGCTACAAGGCCAGCTTTGAGCTGGGCATCACCGAGATCGGCTGCATGGCCCATGCACGCCGCAAGTTCTTTGACTTGCATGTAGCCAATAAAAGCCAATTGGCGGAGCAGGCGCTTCACTCGATTGGCGGGCTGTACGAAGTCGAGCGACACGCCAAGGAAATGAGCGACGAAGATCGTTGGCGATTACGCCAGGAAACAGCCGTACCCATCGCTGAAAAGCTGCATGAGTGGATGTTGGCCCAGCGTGGACTTGTGCCTGAGGGTTCGGCCACGGCCAACGCTCTGGATTACAGCCTCAAACGCTGGGTAGCGCTGACGCGCTATCTGGAAGACGGTGCTGTGCCCATCGACAACAACCAGATCGAGAACTTGATCCGGCCATGGGCGCTTGGGCGGTCGAACTGGTTGTTTGCCGGGTCGCTGCGTAGCGGCAAGCGGGCGGCGGCAATCATGAGCCTGATCCAGTCGGCGCGTATGAATAGTCATGATCCGTATGCGTATTTGAAGGACGTGCTGGCTCGTCTACCGACGCAGCGGGCAAGTGAGATTAAGGAGTTGCTGCCGCAAAACTGGCAGCAGCCCACATCACGCTATGGGTAGAGAGCGCCTCAGAGTTTCAAGATCTTGTGTAGGTATATTGAAGCTTTGCAAAAACAGCATGTTACCGTTTGAAAGCTGCCATTCGTAGAAGTCTGAAAAGTCTCCTATGGCCAGTGCTCTGACTACTTTTGCAACGAAGCCGTGTGCTACAAGCAAAACAGTTTTGGAGGGGTATTTCGATTCCAGCTCAGCTAAACCGTCTCGCACTCGTTTCACAACGTCAGAGATCGACTCACCATCGGTCGGCCCAGCATCCCAAAGTCGAGTAATGTTCTGCGACCAGAGTTGCGGATAGCGCTTCTTGGCATCGCCTTGGGTCAGCCCCTCGAAAACGCCGACATCCCGCTCTCTGAAACAGTCCATTATTTCAGGCGAGAGCTTGAGGCGTTCGTTCAGAATACTCGCGGTTTGTACCGCCCTGAGGCGTGGAGAAACGACAAGTACATCAAGGCTTGCGGGCAATTGCTCGCAAAGCGTTTGAGCTTGCTGGCGGCCCAGCGCGGTAAGCTCTGGATCAAGAGATCCAAGGTATCGATGTTCGGCATTAGCCCAGGTTTCACCATGCCGCACGATGTATAAATGCATGAAATCCGTCTCAGCGAAATATAAGAGATAGATTGTACCTTTCCATCGCCGGTGAACGCACCAAGACCGGGTTTTGGGACAGGTGTATTCCCCAGACGCTTACCAGCTGCCGGCACCAACGCCCCGATCAAGCTCATCACGATCATGAGCTTGATCCAGTCAGCGCGTATGAATGGGCATGATCCGTATGCCTATCTCAAAGATGTGCTGACGCGGTTGCCGATGCAGCGAGCGAATGCGATCACCGACCTACTGCCGCACAGGTGGATGCCCATCTAACGGTGCAACCTCTGACGGGGCACCGTATCAAGATCTGCCTAGTCGCCCAAATTAACGGCATTGCCGTTAATCCGGACGTAATAATTATCGAATTCACCGCTTTCGACAAACACGAAGCCATGGCGAGTGTAAAAACGATTTGAAGCGCTTTCTTTGAGAGCACCAACCTTAATGGGACGCCCGATTTGATCAGCCTCTCTGAAAATCTGAGTAAGAACTTCAGAGCCGATTCCTGCTCCTTGAGCACTGGGTATCACATACAAGTGGTCAAGCAGAAGCTCGCTCTGATGGTCTTTGATAACGACAAAACCGACCAGATCACCTGATACTTCTATGCGGCGTGTGCTGTTAGCGTCGAACCCACCAAGAAATCGTTCGCGCGCACGATCTGGATTAAATCGTCCAAGCCGTTCAAGGCTCTCGCGCATGGCCTCAATCCTGATGGCTACCAGATCTTCCAGGTCGTTAGTGGAAGCTGCGCATAAAACGACAGCGGAGTTTTGATCAGCGGAGGCTGGCATAACAAGCACCCTAAACATGGCCGGTCAGTCATTATAGAGAACAGAATCCGCATAACCACTACTGCCTCGGCTCAATGGAGGCGATGGCTCCATTTCAGCGTCAAGGGGATGTGTTCGCCGGACGCTTACCGCCCATCTTGATGAACGGCTTCGCGTCGTAGCTGCGCGCATTTGAGACATCTGAAGCTTGAAGGTCACTACGAGCCGTAAGTTTTTTTGAATACCAGTCATGAAGGAAGCGAGCGAACTGCGGTGAATAACATCTGGATCTGATGTCGACATCACTAGCATTGGCTAGTTTCATAAGGGCGTGAAGCGAGCACCTATCCGAGATGGAGTGGCCGCTTCATTGTCACAACTCTAGATTCAAGAGTTCCTGGACGGTCTGCCGCCGCCTTATCATGCGGTAGCTTTGGTTCTCGATCAGGAACTCCGGCAACAGGGGGCGACTGTTGTAGTTCGAAGACATGGAAGCACCATAGGCGCCCGTATCATGAATCACCAACAAGTCGCCGACTCTTGCATGGGGCAAGTCCTGGGGAGCCATCACGTGTTCATTCTGGGTGAACACATCACCAGCCTCACAGAGTGGGCCGGCCACCAGGGTGGGTTGCAGAGGACGAGACACTGGTAGGCCATCAACGTCGAGCAAAGTCATATGATGATACGAGCCATACAAGGCCGGACGCATTAAGTCATTGAAGCCGGCATCGACCAGAATAAACGTATTTCGGCCTGCCTGCTTCACAGCGCGAACCTCGGTCACGAGGTAACCCGATTCAGCCAACAGAAAGCGTCCCGGTTCGATCTCCATGCGTACAGCATGCCCAAGAATTTCCTCAATTTTTTTCCGGGCAGTATCCCAAATCCCGGCATACTGATTGATGTCGACGGGTTTGTCGGTATTTGTGTAGGGTGTAGCCAAACCTCCACCAATGGAGAAGGCCTCTATATCCCGGTCCAGCCGAGCGATGAGGTCAGTCATCGACCTAGCTACCTGCGCCAGGTGGGGGTAATCCACGCCCGAGCCAATGTGCATATGGACACCTACCAGGTGCAGCCCCCAAGTGCTAATGCAGTCGAGTGCCTCTTCCAGTTGTGCATGCCAGATACCATGCTTGCTATTTTCGCCGCCCGTGTTGGTCTTGCGGCTGTGGCCATGGCCGAATCCGGGATTAATACGGAGCCAAACCCGATGCCCTGGCGACCGTTCCCCCAACTGGTGAAGCATATCGATCGAGCCTACATTGACCTCGATCTTTGACTCGATTACGCGGGCCAAGGTCGTTTGATCCAGAAGGTCACATGTCAGCACAACACCAGCGGGATCGCCATCCACCGCCGCTCCCGCCGCGAGGGCACGTTCCACCTCCCCCCAAGAAACCGCATCGAGAACTAGCCCCCGCTCACGCATCAAGCGAAGAATATGCAGATTGGAATTGGCTTTCTGGGCGTAGCGCACCGTATCGAAGCCGTGCAGTTTTTCAATTCGATCAATAATCGTCCGAGCGTCATACGCCCAAAGTGGTGAACCATGACGGCGGACCGCAGCGGCTAACAATTCAAAAGGTGCATTAGCATTCATGAGCGTGCCTCGTTACAAGAATGCGACCAGCATGAACCGGGTGAAAGCATGATAAAAATAGCTTTTTGTCTTTATTCTATTCATATCTGATATACCCAGCTTTTTTCTTTCTAGGTCTTACCATGAAGCTATCGCTGCGCCACATCGAAATATTCCGAGCCATCATGGCGGCCGGCAGCGTTACCAATGCTGCGCGACTGCTGTTCACCTCACAGCCGACTATTAGCCGTGAACTGGCTCGATTGGAGCAGGTTGTTGGGTTGCGCCTTTTTGACCGTGAGGGGGGACGCCTGCTGCCGACAGCGCAGGCGTTACTGCTGATCAAGGAAGTCGAGCGGGCCTACGTCGGCCTGGAGCGCATTGATCGATTCGCCCAAGCAATCCGCAACTTTGAACATGGCAGGCTGGCTATCACTTCCCTGCCGCTGTTCTCTCACACCTTGCTCCCCGAGGTGTGTCAGCAGTTTCATCAGAGCCACCCGGGAGTCAGCGTGAGCATCACTGCACAGGAGTCGCCATTGCTGGAAGAGTCACTGTTGGCACAACAGCATGACCTTGGCTTGACTGAAGTCGAGCAAGTGCCACGAGGTGCTCAGGGAGAGCTTCTATTTAGCTCTAGCTTGGTTTGCGTGTTACCGAATCTACACCCCTTGTTGAACAAGCCACAACTAGAGTTGAGCGACTTTCACGAGGTGAATTTCATCAATCTAGCGAGCCTGGATACCTACCGGCAACGGTTGGATCAGCACTTCAGAGCTGCGGGGGTAAACAGGCGCACGGTCATCGAGACGACCAGCGCGGCATCGGTATGTGCCATGGTCAAACAAGGGCTGGGAGTGGCGATTATCAACCCATTGAGTGGCCTGGAAGCAGCGCACAACGGGCTGTCGATTCGACGTCTGGGCGTTAGCGTCCCCTATTCAGTCATATTGATACGGCCCGAACATAGACCGAGTTCAGCGGCAGCAGATTTGTTTTGCACGGTACTGCGCGCGAAGGCGCTAGACCTTACAGCTCGTTTGGCGAAAGGGGTTTGAAATGGCAACACGATCACGTAGAGGTCAGGTCCTCAGCGACTCACAGTAACACTGCGCCGAAAGATGCAGCTTCAAGGCTTTCGGATACCTAGCGCACGATGAAGCATTCGTATGTCCTTGGGGCATAGCTACGCGGGAAATAGGCTGCCGCAGCAGCAATACGGTTCGAGGAAATTTTAGCTGCTAAAATTCTGGGGTTTTGCTCAAAACGAGCAACCTGGAAGGATCCACCCTCATGTGATTTTAATGAAGCATTACTCACTCGCTATTTCGTTATGGTCACTTCGCCACCTCGTCGTTCCGTCATTCCGTCATTCCGTCATTTCGTCACTTCACAACCTCATAAACTCATAACCCCTTTAGTTCGTTATTTCGTTATTTCGTTATTTCGTTATTTCGTTATTTCGTTATTTCGTTATTTCGTCGATTCACTACAATGCCCTTTTGTACCTTTGTACCTTTGCGCTTACGTACTTACGTACCTACGTACTTATGTACTTATGTACTTATGTACTTATGTACTTATGTACTTATGTACTTATGTACCTATGTACCTATGTACCTATGTACCTATGTACCTTGCAGTTAAAACGTTAAAACCCATTATGCTATCGCTAGACCGCTAAAGCACTGCTAGCGGAGAGCATGACAACGCCTACGGGAGCAACCCCAACAAAAACGGCCACTATAGGGCATCGATCCCAAGCACGTGCGTAAGTGGGTGTCACTTACCCAACTTACGCCCGCAAAACAAAACAGCAACAAGCATTGACTTAAAAGCCAGCCGCGTACTAGCCTAAAAAGGACTCGGCACAAAAACAAAATCTTCGGACAACCAACAACAAGTAGATTCGCGCCATAGCTCCTACGTAGCCTCATTTATGTAGTGGTCAACTAATCCCGGACACGACGTTAAGTTTTTCCTCGGCCCGCGCTGGTGCCAACCCATCGTTGAATTGATGAGGCCGAATCCAGTTGTACCGATGCATCAAAAAATGGCTGATATCGCGCTGTGCTTCCTGCGCAGTTCGATAGCCCACGGTCGGTATCCATTCTGTTTTCAAGCTGCGAAATACGCGCTCCATCGGTGCGTTATCCCAGTAGTTTCCTCGTCGACTCATGCTTTGGCGCATGCGGTATCGCCATAACCGCTGGCGAAAGAGTCGGCTTGCATATTGCGATCCCTGGTCAGAGTGGAATAGCAGATCCGAAGGCCTGCCACGCAGCTCGTAAGCCATATCCAGCGCTTTGATCACCAGTTCAGCGTCTGGCTTTTCCGACAGCGCCCAGCCCACGATCCGACGCGTACAAAGATCCAGGACGACAGCCAGGTAATGCCACTTTCCTTGCGCCCAAATGTAGGTGATATCGCCGCACCAGACTTGATTGGGCGCAGGCACGCCGAACTCGCGGTTCAATGTGTTCGGGATATCCAGTCTTTCTACTGTTGCTCGTTTGTAGGCATGGGAGCCGGGTTGTTTGCTGACTAAATCAAGCTCGCGCATCAAGCTACGCACTTTGAATCGACCGAGTTGCTCACCGTCTTCACGCATCAGTGACAGGATGCTGCGACTGCCCGCAGAGCTGCGACTTTGCGAGAACAGCTCACTGACGCGACTCCGCAATCGAAGCCGTTCAACATCCGGCGTGCGGCGCCGCAGGCGCTGGGCGTAGTAACACGAGCGAGTGACGTCAAACACCTTGCACAGCCAATCAACCGGCTCATGTGCCCTCAACTGGTCAATCAGCGCGAACGCTCGTGATCTTCCGACATCAAGAGCGCGGTAGCCTTTTTTAGTATTGATTTCTCTCGCTCAAGCCGAGCAATCCGGGCTTCCAGCTCCTGAATTTTTTGCTGTTCCGGAGTCAGTGCCTTGCTCTGCGGGGTGACGCCTTTATGTTCTTTCTGAATCTGGTCAACCCAGCGACGCAATGCCGACTCACCAATGCCGAGCGAACGGCTGGCTTCGATGTAGCTGTAGTTTTGTTTGAGCACAAGGTCGGCAGCCTCGCGCTTGAATTCAGGAGTAAAGGAGCGGCGTTGTTTGGTCATCTGACACCTCGATCTGGCGAGCATTCTCGCCTAAATGGGTGTCCGGTTTCATTAGACCACTACACTGGGAACTCGCTTTTCATTTTGCTTTAGCCTTGGGTGATAGCTAGGTGATGGCGTCCACCTCAACATAGCCTCGACTGGCGATCTCTACCAGCCCCTATGTTAACCTCACTCAACTCAACAGAAATCTGGTCGATACCTGTTTGGATTTCGCCCCATTTCTGCCCCACTCTTTTATCAGAACCACTCTAAACCATTGATGAACAAAGCAATTTCAGACCTATCCTCCCACACCCCGATGATGCAGCAGTATGGGCTTGATCGATGCGCAAGCCGCGTTACGCGGGGCTTTTAAGGTTCCTCTGTCTAAAACTCTAGCGTCATTTTGGACGCTTTAGGAGCAATAAAACCGGGCTAACACTAGGCAGTATTAGACAGTGAACCACCCTCCCCGGCGTCCTGCCGACGAACACCACTCCCCAATCCGCGAAGCCTCGATTACTGTATGCGCATACAGTATAAATAAGCAGTCACTCAAATGGCCCCTACAGAACTCAGGAAGGAATGGCTCGCCAAATGGCGAAGAATCCTCGACGACAACGCATCCCGCATGGATAACCCCGAAGCTCATCGAACGATGTGCCGATGGGAGACTAGCGACATGCTGGAGGCAGGCGTCATTGATGAGATGGAAAAATTTGAGATGGATGAGCTGGCCGACGCGGCTTACTGGCATGCCGTTGAAGAGCTTGCCACCACTCCCGCGGGGTACACCTACGGCGGCTACTATGACGTCATTCAACGAGCGACAGCGCGGTGTGTCGGTTACATCCGTAGCAACACATATTACTCAGCCATCGGCCCAGGTGCTGCTGGGTTTGATGGAAAGGTATTTCGCGATAAGACTGACTTGCGTTTGGTGTTTCGCAGCGACAACCAGGCTTGGGCGATAAATGGGTTGGTCCTTACCGCGCCATCTGGCGAGCTGTACGACCTGGTACAGACTGCGCAATTTATCTATGGGCAGGTTTACCCAGTCATCTGCGATGCCGACACCTATCGTGCATTGGTAGATTGCGCACAGGTCGCCTTGGAAGTCCGCGATTTTGAGAGCTATCGCAAGGCCCGTCCTCTACTGCTCTCCGCGCAGTTCGCCAAGTGTGGTGCCTGCCTGGACCGATTCGGACAACGCGAGGATTGCAGCAACTGCGCAGGTAACGGCTTTGTCAGTACAGCTGTCACTCAGCCTAATTCGTCGGAATAGGCGGCGGACGCTTCCTCGACCAGCTCGCGCCATTCTCCACTGTCGATCACGCCTCGCTCCAGCATGTTGTCCGCCAGTGAGAGACGCGTTTCATAGCGATACTCGGGGCCGCCTGCTGTGAATTCGGCGTCGTTGAGCAGCGCATGCCACGCCTCCATTTCGTTGACCTGCTGTATATCGGTTGTCATGACGAATCTCCGGTACCGGTGTCTACAGTGTAGAGATCGGCCGGGGAGCGGCTGTTCATCAAGCCCGACGAGCGGAGACAGTTATGTGCGGACGCCTTTCACAGTACAGCGGCATTCATGACTTCGTTGCGGCCCTCAGCATGCCTAACGCCATGGTCAACTCGGTTGGCGAGCTGCCCTTGGAACGATACAACGTCGCCCCCACCACCCAAGTCGCCCTGCTCCATGTACAGGGCGAATTGCTGCTTGCTGATCCAGTGCGCTGGGGATGGCGACCGCACTGGGCCAAGGACCGCGCGGCGCCGATCAATGCGCGCGTCGAGAAAGTCGCCCACGGCCCGTTCTTCCGGGCGATCTGGCCGCACCGGGCAATCACACCGATCAATAACTGGTTTGAATGGGTCGATGAAGGAGGCCCGAAGAAGCAGCCCTACCTGATCCGCCGGCGCGACGGGGCTCCGATCTACTGCGCAGCTATCGGCCAGCTGCCCAACGCTGACGAAGGCGCAGGTGAGCATGACGGCTTCGTGATCATCACCGCCGACAGCGCGGGCGGAATGGTGGACATCCACGACCGGCGGCCCGTAGTGCTGAATCCTGAACTGGCCCGTGAATGGCTGGCCCCGGCCACGCCCAAGGAACGCGCCGAGCAGATGGTACTGCACCAGGGCGAGCCGTCCGAGGTGTTCGAATGGTTCAAGGTCGACCCGGCCGTGGGCAATGTGCGGAACAAGGGGCCCAACCTGATACAGCCTGCACCCTAGAACAGCCCGCCGAGGTCGGAGGGTTTCCAATTCATGATCACAAGCTCGCCGCTGACCTCGGCTTTTCCCTGGCGCTGATTGGCGGTGCTGTAGCGGATTTCCAGCGTTTCAAAGTGGAACCCTTCAAACACCCGCCGAATATCAGGATGATCGTTAATACTCACCATGACCTTGCCTTTGCAACGACGCATGAAGTCGGCCATTCGCTCATAGTTTTCGAACGGAAAGTCCACCCCGTAGCCCGCGGTCTGCCAGTAAGGTGGGTCCATGTAGTGGAAGGTGTGGGGCCGGTCGTAGCGTTCGGCGCATTCGAGCCATCCTAAGTTTTCGACATAGGTTCCGGAGAGGCGCTGCCAGGCTGCGGAAAGGTTCTCTTCGATCCGCAACAGATTAATAGCCGGGCCCGTAGTGGCAGTGCCGAAGGTCTGGCCGCTGACCTTCCCGGCGAAGGCATGGTGCTGCAAGTAGAAAAAACGGGCAGCTCGCTGGATATCGGTGAGGGTTTCCGGTCGGGTCATTTTCTGCCACTCAAACACTTGGCGCGAGCTCAGGGCCCATTTGAATTGGCGTACGAACTCCTCCATGTGGTTCTGCACAACCCGGTACAACGTCACCAGGTCGCCATTGATATCGTTGAGAACTTCGACCGGGGCGGCCTGAGGGCGCATGAAGTAAAGCGCAGCACCACCAGCAAACACTTCAACGTAGCATTCGTGCGGTGGGAACAGAGGAATAAGGCGATCAGCCAAGCGACGCTTGCCGCCCATCCATGGAACAATTGGGTTTGTCATTTTTGCAATCCTTTGCAAAGTGGGTGTTTGTTGGGGTCATGCTAATTTTTGCGACCGGGAATCTATGTCAGGGCGCAATGGCCCTGACATACGCCTGGCACGCCCGCAGCGCGATCAATCCTTGGTCGCCGGCATCGGTGATGGCGATAATTCGTTGAGCATGCGCTGGGTCAAGTTGGGCTCGACGCGTTGCATGAACCACGCCGACGGCGCCGGCGGCGGTAGGCATGTTGCAGCCACTGGCTGTATCCGCTGCGTCGACAAGGACTGACAGCCGCACATCAGCAGTGGCAAGGCGATCGCGCAGAGCAGCTTGGGTACGTTGGACATCGGATAATTCCTTGGTGTGTTGTTGGTCCTGGATGGCGAGCTGTTGCTCGGTGGCCAGTCGCTTGCTCTGATCGGCGCGGGCCTGGGCGGCAGCGGCCATGCTGATCCTGGTCAGATCTTCTTGATGCAGGCCGGCCTGCTCGGATAGCTTCTTGCCCATCCGCCAGTCCTGCACCTGCCAGGTCACGCCCGCGGCGCCAGCCATTAGCACCAATACCAGCAGCACCAGGCCAGCCAGCTTCTGCACCGGCGTCATGCCAGCACCTTCAGCGCTTTGTCGTACAGCGCCTGTCGGTCGTCCTGGCCGGTCAGCCCACCATTGATCCGCCGGGTGATCTTCGCGAACTGCCCCTGATCCGCCAGCGTGTTCAAGCCCTTGGTCGACCAGAACCAGGCCGCTGACATGGCGGCGTGCTGGGGCAGCTCAAGCAATTCAGGCTTGTTGATCAGGTCCAGGCCCAGGGCCTCGCCGCACGCGGCATAGTTGGCGCGCCCGGTGACCTGGATCAGGCCACGCCCGCGGAACTTGGAGCCGTCTCCCTTCACGGTGTTGCCCAGATCGGCACGACCTTCGTACCCGGCCTGTTGCTTCGTCGGCCCCCAAATCTCTCGCACGTATCGCAACTGGCCCGACTCATGCCCGACCTGAGCGATGAATGCTGCGATGCGCAGCGGGATCACGATCGCGTGCCGGCCCATGGCCGCATTCAACACAGGAGCAAAAACGCCGGCATTGCGGCCGGCGTTTGGGAGTATCTGCAGCAACTGCTGCTCGGTGATCGGCATGGCCTTCTCCAGGCGTAAAAAAGCCCGCTCGGTGGCGGGCTACTATTCTTCGATTGCGGTCATGGGCGGTGGCGATTCAGCCTTGGGCATCTCGAGCCGCACATCGATCCAGCTGTTGAGGGGCACGTCCATAGGTGCGCCACGACCTGGAACCATCTCGCCGTCATCGCTAAGCGTCCAGCGCTGCTTGAATAGCCGGACCACAATGGAACCGTCGTCCGCTTGCTGACTATCCGTGATGCCCAGCATGCGGCCGCCATCTGGCGAGCTTGGGTCGTGCGTTCGCCAGCCTTCCAGGGCAAGCCCCAGGCTTCCGGTTACGCGGTACTCACCGACGCTCAATCGTTCAACCGAAACGCCGTAAGCCTGATCATTCGCCACTCCCCAGCTGCCAGCGGGCTCAAAGGTGCTTTCCTGCAAATCAAGGCGATTGCTGTCAGCAACGTTTGCGATGCGCACGATTGGCGATGCTGCTGAAAGCGCGCCACCCGAGCCTCTGGTAGTGTTGCCGTCGTGGTAGATCTTGCGCCATGGATCGCCACCACCGTTCTGAGCAATCGTGCGAAACATCAGGTTCATGCTGTTTCCTGTGACCACTTGAGCCACCAGGTCCATCGCACAATTCTGGAATGGGTATTGCGCTCGAATGCCCGACCAATAGGCGCCTCCTGGCGGCACCACGGTAGTATTGTCGCCGTAGTTAATAAAATGGCTGCCCTGCTCGGCAAACGCAGAGTTACCAGCCATTGGCGCGGGCGAGCCCACGTCCTGAATATTGCCTACCAGAAGACCCACGTTGCGATTTGAAGCTGTACCCAACAAAGCATTGCGCGCATACAGCTCTGTCGTCATCGCGTTGATCTTCACGCCAGTGGTACGCGTGGTGTCTCCACCGGCACCGGTTGGCGCCGTGCCGAGGTTGATTTCTTGTCTTGCCATAAATTAAAGCCTCTTCAAATTAATTAAAAATTCAACTAACCGGCTTGGCGAAAACCACCGGATTATAGAGCGTACTTGATATATCAACCCCGACGACTTGCATCACCAATCGGTCATTGTTGTACTGCCAGACTGCATACATATTCCCTTGTCTAGATGTGAGCCCAGCAACATCCATAGCAATGTTGTTCAAGAGCATATAGTCGCCAGTTGCCAGGCTGGATGGAGCCGTCCAACTTAGTCGCGTTTGTCCTTGAGGATCTTGAACTGCCCCAAGATAAGACCAACTGCTAATAGTCCTCGTGAATTGCGCGCACGGAGTACCATTGTCAAAAAGCAACTTCCCGCTGCCGTCCCAAAGACGAAAACCGTACTTTGCGGTTGGCACCGACTTGAAAGCGGCAGCAAACCAGCTTCCTGAGGTGGCTTGACCAACTACCCCAGAAAATGAAAAACCAGTCCATGCTCCCTGAGAGCCACGAACCAAACAAAAACAAAATGTGTTTGATTGGCTTGGTCGAACGAATATTAAGGGAGGCTCATCGGTGGTAATGGTTTTGGCGAATGGCACATAAACTCCAGCGCCTGTACCGCTCCACGCGCCCTTTTCCAAGACGGTCAGCCTGGAGAACTCAGAATCAAGCGTTACGACGTCAGAGCCATTTGTGAACCTCATTCCGTAAGGCATCACCTATACCTCATTACAAGTAGTCTTTGCGTAGTAGTACCAAGAGGACCGTTTGAGCTTTGTCTATTGCCGAACCAAACCCTAACTATTCCATTTAATACCTCAGGAATAAAACCGATAGCGCTATTGAACTGCGCGCCGGTATCGTAAGCACCGACTGGAATGCAAACTGCCGAATACTTGGTAGGTTCAACACCAGACACTGATATATCAATGAATCTACCAGCCGACTTTGGGACCAGGGCAGAATAGATAACTCCGACTGTAAAGGAGTTCTCATCAAGCTCTAGAACACCAGTAGGCCCCCAAATCCTTATCCCATAGCTCATGAAGGGAAATACCCCCACTGGTAGCGGCGCTGGTTATTCTCGTCAAATACCGTGCCGCCAGCGTTGTTAATAACCTGCCGCGCCTGACCGGCCCCCAATGAACTGTTGATCTCAAACGTTCCGTCGAAGAACAACTTCCATCCCGTCTGCCCGGCAACATAGTTGTTCGACTGGATGTAGTTACCGATTTTCGCATTTGTGATCGTGCCGTCCTGTATAAACGCGGCCTTGATGAAGGTCTGCCCGCCCTGCACAGCGAACGGCACCGTGCCGGCCTGCCCAATGGCGAAGCGGTCGGCGTCGATGATGAACTGCGACTGCAGGCCACCAGGCCCATTCTCCAAGCCCAGGCCGATCCCGGCGTACTTGTAAAGGCCGGTGGCGGTTTCGTACTGCATGCGCACCGACCAGTTCGCAGTGACCTTGCCGTCGACCGTATGAATGGCCGTGGTGTTGGTCTGAATGGCCAGAGTGTTGCCGTTCACGGACGTTTTAACCGTCTCGATGCTGGACGACAGGGCGCCGTCGGCATTGATGCGTGCGGTTTGCTCGCTGACGATCGCCGCAGCGTTAGCCGCAACGCTAACCTCCACCACATCCGTGCGCTGGCCCTGCGCCAGGTCGCCCTCAATGAGAGCGGACTGAGTGGACCACACACCGACGTAGCTGGCCTCCGAGCCCATCAGCGCGCTGTCGTCGCCCTGGAGCGGCGGGTTGACCTGCAGGTAAATGCCGTCGACCCGCTGCGCCGTGGTGGTGACCTTGCCGTCGAGCGTGGTCACCGTGGCCTTTAGGGTGCTAAGCCCGCTGGCCGTTGCGGTGACGCCGGTGACAGGATCGTTTACCGTGGCCTTCACGGCGTTCAGCTGCGAGGCCTGGGCGGTGATGTCCTGGCCGTGCTGGTTAATCGTCGCCGAGTTCTGTTGAACCTGGGTCACCAGGGCGTTGACAGTCTGCGTGACGGTGCCGATGTCGGTCCAATAGGTGGCGTTCGGCGGCGGGTTATTCGCCGGCACCGGGCCGTTGGCCTGGTACAGGTGCTGGCCCACGCGAACGATGTCGTTCAGCGCGTACGCCTTGGATGGCACGTACTCCAGCGCATCGACAACCTCCCCGATCAGGTGCTCCAGCTCATCCTTGGCCGCGTCAATGCGACCATTCACAGAGCCTGGACCGTTTCCGTCGATCAGGTCGATTCGGTCCTTCAGGTGCTGACCAAGGGCGGTTTCGTCAATCTGCCCTTTGATCTGCTCAAGAATCGGCCCAGCGTCCGAGCTGGCTTGACCCATAACTCCATTGACCACCGGGTAGAACGGCCCAATGTTGCCGGTGCGGTCCACCAGGCGCGCCCAGAAGAACAGGGTTGCGCCAGCGAGCAGCGACTGCATGCGGTAATCGGCCTGCGGATACGCCAGATCGGCCAGCTTGGTCGCCGCCGCCAGGTTGTTCGCCGGGCCATACCAAAGCTCGGTACGCTGGGTGTCCTCGGCACCGGCGGGGAAGCCCCACTTGATGCTGATACCGAAGAGTTCGCTTTTAGTGGTCAGGGATGACACCGCAGGCGGTAGGCCAACCTTCCCTTGCAGGTCGGTGAGGACGGAGTTTTTCCACACCGACGAGATGTCGAACGCGCTCACCGCGCGCACACGGGCCAGATAGGCGCCCGAGTAGATGCCGGTGACGTCGACGCTCGTGGAGCCGGTGCGCTGCACCTTGATCCAGTTTCCGCTGTCTTTGCGCCACTCCACGTCATACGCGACGGCGCCGGTGACGGCCGGCCACGAGATGTTCATGGTGCTGATGGCGATGCCCTGATTCACCGAGTAGCTCGACGTCAACGTGACGCTGGCCGGTGCCGGTACCACCGTGATCGGAATCACGCTGATCGGGCGCTCTTCCAGACGCGCGCCGGTGTCGATGTGAGCAAACTTGCTCGGATCGTACTGAACTGCCGAGATCTCAAACACGCCTGGCTCTGGCCGGGCCACACTCACCACGCGGTAGAGCGGAATGGCCAGGTCGTCAGCATCCAGCGCCCACACCAACTCGCGCTCAGGCGGCACGGAATAGGCGACGGTCACGGTGACCTGCCGGCCACTGACAAGCTGAACCGTGCGACCCTCGCACTTGCCGTCGGGCAGGTTGAGGATCAGCCGGTCGCCGGGCTTGGCCTGGGTGTCGCGGTCCAAGGTTATGACCTTGCCATTCACCGCCGATATGCGCCCACCCACAGGCCGGCCGGCAATAAGCTCGTCAGCGATCGGGATTACATACCCAGGCAGCGGGATACGCCCGTCCATACCGACCCTGAAGGTAACCGCTCGATCCTTGGAGTTGGTGAGCAGCGCCCACTTACCGCGGCGCTGAGCCTCGGATTCGCGGGTGCAACCGATGGCACTGATCTCCAGCGGGTTGTCGCCGTAGCGCCGCTGCAGCTTCTGGTCGGTTACCACAGTAACGTCGGTGTCGTAGTTGTTCAGGGGGTTGTCGTAGCTGATCAGAGCCCGCGTGTAACGGGTTCGCTCCGATGCGCTCGAATAGGTGAACTTGCCGTCGATGACGTTCGCACGGGTGTAGGCGAAATCGAAGTCAGTAGCGCGCGGCATATCCGCCAGCGTGAACACTTGGCCCTGGGCCCAATAAGTCATGCCCCGATAGATGGTGGAGATGTCGCGCAATAGCGACCAAGCGTCAGCCTTGCTCTGCAGGTTCAGGTTGCAGATGAAGCGCGGCTCTTGGCCGCCCTTTCCGTCCGGCACCATTTGATCGCAGTACTGGGAGATGCGGTAGAGCTCCCACTTATCCACCATCCACGGCTTGATGCGACGGCCGAGGCCGAAACGGTCGTTCGTGGTGATGCCGTAAGTGTGCCAAACAGGGTTATCGGTCCAGGCCTCTTTGAACGTTCCGTCCCAGACACCCGTGTAGGTGCGCGACCTGGTGTCGTAGTTGCTCGGGACCTGCCATTTACGACCATCGCATTCGATCGTCACCGCAGGGATGCTGCGGAACTGCTCGGCAGAAAATTCGATGTAAAGCAGCGCGGTGTTCGGGTATCGAATCTTCGCGTCGATCACCTCGGTGAAGCCGGCAATCTGCATGGTGTCGGAGATTTTATTGTTGTTCTGGTTGGCCGTCAGTCGAGTGATGCGCAGCAGCCACCCGGTTGTCGCGCGCGGCAAATTGATGCGGCGTGTTCGCTCGTACAGGCTGGTTGTCTTGCCGGACACGGCCTCGTTCAAAACCTCCTGGTACGTGCCACCATCCGTTGCGAGTTCGACTTTATACCCGATCGTGTAGCCGTTGATGTTGCCGCCTAAATCAACCGATTGGAGCGCAGGCCAAGCAAAGCGCACACGTACAGCTGAGAGCTGGGTATTGTTGATTGCTCGAACCCAAGGTGTGCCGCTGCGCAGTTCGGTGCTGATGGTTGTTTCGTTCTCGACCGATGGGATGCCCTGAATATAGGACTGGTCCACAGCCCCGCTGCGCCATTCCCATTTCACGTTCGGGAAGTTCATGTTTCCCTGCGGGTCTTGCAGCGGCGTGTTATCGAGAAAGATGTCCTTCGCGGTAGGGGCACCGTCAAACTCGCCCTCACCCACAGCAATAAGCATTTTCGCAATGGCGACTGAGCGCAGGCTCTCTGGTGCCTCGGTTGGGGTTTTAGGCTTTTCGGAACCGCCCTTGGCGCCATAAACATCGATTTTGCGTGCTGCGCCCATGCTTTTCTCCAGGCAATAAAAAACCGCCTCGTGGGCGGTGTGTTGGCATTTGTATGTCGGCAACGGTGCTGGACTTGGCGCGAGAAGCCCTTACCATGGGAGCTCCACTCAGCTTTCAAGGAAGTAACCGCTGATGAATAAAGCCCCCACCTGGCTACGCACAACTTTTTCGATACCGGTTTACGCAGTGTCAGTCGGTTTTTGGATTTTCACCGTATATATGTTCGTCACCACAGTGAAAATGCTTACCACATTTATGACGCCTGAACTCATCGGAGCACGAATTTTCGACTTCTTCGTGGTTGTCGTATTGGCGGCTATCGGTAACGGACTATGGAAGCTCGCTAGATACATTCGAACATCTAACTTTAGGAAACAGCCAAGGCCGACCACAGCCAATCTTCCGTAACATCCCTACATCTGGTCTTCGGCGTAAATGGCGGCACTGATGATCGCACCACCCCAGCGCCGGCGACCGGCACACAGCGACACAGGATTGCCGGAGGCCGTGGTGTTCTTGGCGCTGCCGAAGGCGTAGCCGGGGGTGTTCTCGGGCGCTGCGCTGGTCTTGAGGCCGCCGGCCTGGGGGCTGAGCATCTGGATAACGCCGCCGGCGACAAGGCCGATGCCGGCGCCAATAAGCGGTGTGCCGAAGGGGGTCGCGGAAAAAATGACGCCCACAACGATCAGTATCGCGCCAACGATGGTCTGAAGGATGCCGCCTCGCTTGCTCCCCACCACCACGGGTGCAATACGAATGTCGCCGGCTCCGCTGTAGTTCAGCTCCTTTTCACCGATGTTGCGCTTGTCGCGAAACACCGCGAACTCAAGCCCGCGCGACTTGGCGTTAGACAGGAACCGCTCGAACCCAGGGATCTGCACGCATAGTGCCTTGATGGCCTCGGCCGGCGAGTTTACCGCGAGCCTGAAGGACTTCCCAAACTGCCGGAGTTGCCCATGCAGACGAATGGTGGTCATCGGTTGGTAGTTGATGGCTGAGCTATGCACAACTTTCTCCAGGCATAAAAAAACCGCCCGGAGGCGAATTCAAAGTTTTCTTGATTCAGTTGTAATCGACATAAGGCCCTATGTAGAACCCGGCCATGTCGCCGCTGATACGGTACAGGCTTTCCTTGCCTGGCTGCACCGTTGCTGCGATGGTGCGAATTGCAGCGCCCGCGCACAAGCCAGAGCCAGCCAGGCCTGCGCCGAGATTGGGCGACCCCGGCGGAAGGTAGAATGTGGCCCGCTGACCAGTTCCGATTTTTGCAGCCCTGCGCCCGTCGACATAAACAACGATGTCGCAGCCAGAACCGACCGCGCCGGAGTCGCGCACCACGGTGATTTTTCCGCTCTCGCCAGCTGGTTTAGTCTGGAAGGCATAAACCTCGTCCGACGGGACCGGCTTCGCATCACGCACCGAAATCGCCGATGAGGCGCATCCCGCCAGCATCGCCACCGCTACAGCCGCTATCAAAATCCGCATGCCCACTCCTAAAAATTTGACTCGCCGAAAGTGGAGAATTTGAACGATATTTTATCGTCACCGACATCTCTCATTTCAAAGCGAATTCTGTCGAGCCCATTATCCACCCGAGATGCTTCAAGGCGCATGAACTGGGTCAGGCCACCACCGAATCCGTTCAACTCAAGAGCGCTGATATCATGAAAAATGAGCGACACCGCATTCAAGCCTGGCGCAGTGGCAGACAGCGTCAAAACCAAATCGTATTTGAATTCGTCGAATTTGATGTCGACCGACATTACGCAGTCATGCCCACGCAGCAGATCGTTTAAGCGATCAAGCTTATCCATGTGTCAACCCGTACGGGGTAAGTCTTGACGCCATGTCCATGTCGTTCCCTCTTTGGTTTGGCTGGACTGTAGCACTGAGGGGCAGATGCAAAAAGCCCAGCGCGGGGCTGGGCTTCCTAAGTGAAACATTAAATGGCGTATGTAAAGTTCTTTCCACCAAAGTGAGCTGTCTCTGGGAAGCCGGCAAATACCTTCTTCCAGAAAGCTTCGGCCCCTGGTAGCACCTCAATGCTCACGTCTCGGATCCCGTCCTCCCGCAACATCCCGATCAGCTGCTGCATAGCGGAGAAGCCTACCCCGATTCCGCGAAATGGGCCGAAGACAACTAGTGGGAAGATTTCATTGCCGCCAGCTCTGAACGTGCAGAAACCGGCATATTTGCCACCATGCAAGATCGCAAGCACAGTTTCGCCCAGAACTTCAGATCCATTGCGCACCGCCCGAATACTGTTATTGGTGTCTTGCTCTAACAGATTTTGAAGCCTCGCAATTTCAATCTCCGTGGCAACCCGCAGCAAAGTTCCGCTGACCATTTCAGTGCTCCTAGCAAAAGATGGCACTTTAGCACTATACAGCAGAGCGATGGAAAGCCCCCTGTCCACCCATCCAGCCTGGACGCAAACCCAGTAACGGGATTGGATTCAGCCGTAGTAGCTTTGCGCCTTCATATACAGCAGCCAGGGATAGGGCATGTCAATCAGAAGCCTCGCAAAGAATCTACCTGCAGACCCAGACATGCCTGGGTGGGTACTGGGATGGGCAGTGGGCCGTAATGATCCATGGAGCTTTATTGACATCTACGCCGACAAGCATGTCGCGGAGATAGAGGCCGAGCGCCTGGGTAATGGCCACACTGTGAGGTATGGGTCGCACAGGCTCGGAACCGATGAGTTCATGGGCGGTGGCGAAGAGCCTAGATAGCGGCTGCCTGCGCCAAGCCAAAATCAATTCTACCCGGACCAGATACAAGCGCAGCCTGAAGCCCTGACTTGCCATGGTAGCTGCGGCTGTAGCCGCCTTTGCTCTGGCACTTGCCGGAAAATTTCACGCGATCCATCTCGACACCGCCATCAAGAATGGCGACTTCGGCTTCAGCGCCGCAGATACCGCCACCGGTGATGGTGAAGAGGTCATGAATGGTCAGCATGTAGCGGTGTATGATTTGCATGTGGCCCTCCGAGCTTAGATCATCGTCGTGGATAAAGAACTGTCTGCCACGCAGACATAAGGAACCTCGTGATGGACCCTCGATTTGTAGTTCAAAGAAACTTCCCGCGGTGCGATGACTACGACGAAAACTCATTCAATGGCCAGTTACACGAGCACGCGCTCTGGGCACAAGATGAATACTGGCTCTTAGAGTGGGCTCTCTACCAATTGGCCAAGGAAGAGGAAATCGACCCTCAGCTCTACTGGCAGGTGTTTCGCATCTTCAGCCACTGTTTCCTTTCATTTGGCTGCCACCTCGATCGGAATGACGGCTACAAAATACGTAACCTCAAGAGAGCACAGCTATACGACTGTCGGGAGAGATTCCAGGTGGTATTTGAGGGGTTTTTCTCCAGAAATATGCCTGAGCAAAACATCTTTGAAGAAGAGAACCCACTGCTGCTCACCGTCCATTAACTTGCTGAAGTACCTCCTTCACATCAGATGATGCACGCCTGTCTTTGTGCCTGAGGATCAGGCGTGTTCGGTCATGCCATGGTCCGCCGTAGACGATGATCTCGGACGGCCTGCCGTACAGGTGGTGCAGCAAGAAGGGGCCAGGCCCGAAGGCGCCCGACTCTTCCTCTGGTAACGCCGGATCGGTACCCAGGTAAATCCCGGCATGGTTCGGGTGAGCCGTGCGCCCGACCTGCATAACGATCATGTCGCCGCGCTGAGGGGTGTCGACCCGCTCGAAGCCAGCGGCGGCGTAGTTCGCCTCGTACAGACTGGTGCTTTCTGCGCTCTCCCACCAGCCATCAGTGCGCTTGAAGGCTTCAAATTCCAAACCCCATTCGCGCTGGTACCAATCGGCGCAGACCTGCCAGCAGTCCCAGGCGCCGTGCACGAACGGACGCTTGAGCAACGACGTGCTGCCCGTTGGCATGATCGTGCGCATGTCGCTCTCGGGCCACGACAAAATGTGCCAGGGCAAGGCCGTGGCCTCGCACATGGCCAGGTCATGCGGTGACGGCCTGCTGGTAGCGTCCGGGTGCGAGTGAACGATGCCGATCACTTCACCTAGGTCTTCCGCAGCGGCGTAGTCCTCGGGATCCAGCCGGAACTCTTCGTTCGGCTCCGTGGCGATGTTCCGGCACGGGAAGTACTTCTGTGCGCGCCCGACGGCCAGAAGCAGGCCGCAGCACTCGCGCGGATATTCCGCCGCCGCGTGCGCCTGGATCGCCGCGATGATGTTCTTGCGCATGATCAGCTCCGGGCTATGAGGGAAACGGCAGGAAATCCACCGAAGGACAGTTCGTTGTTCTCGCCGAAGCGCAATTTGCACGACGACAGACAGCCTTTGCACTGATCCAGCGCGGGGTCGTCCGTTGGGTTGTCCTCGTCGTCAAACATGGCGGCGCCGGTGTAGCCGCAATCTGGCCCGCGGTAACCATTGGTCATGGCCCAGTGGCAGAACGTTGTCATCTGCCGGCCGGGCAGCCCGTGGTTATCGATTTCGCCCGGAGAGGACAGCTCCCAGACCACCGCCTCGCCGTCCTCGCTGGTTTTCTGGTCGATGTACCAGATTTCGAGCGCCTCCTGAGTCGGGTCGGCAGCTGGGTTGCCGTCAGGGAAGTTTGCCGCGTCCAAGTACTGGGCCAGAGTCTCGCGGACCGTCAGCTTGAACTTGAGCATGTCCTCGAAGGCCAGGCACAAAGCTGTAACCCGCCCATTCACGTTGCCCGCGGCGAACGTCGGCCGAGAGGCGGTGCCGTCGCTGCTCGAGGAGATACCCTCAATCTGCACCGGCCAGGCCGCGTACTCCTGGCCCTGCCAGATAATCGACTTGGTGGGCAGATCCTCTTCCGATCCCTCATAGGCCAGCAATTCCTCTGGCGTGTGCGGTATCGCGTGACCGTGGAAACGCAGGTAGTCCGCGCCGTATTCGGTCCCGTCAATTTCGAATAGGCGAATCTCGCCGCCGGGCTCCAGTTTCTGGATGTCCGTGATCAGTGCCATGGGCAGGCCTCAGGGGTGAAAGGTTTGTTCGAAGGTGGCGGTGATGGCGTAGACCTGGCCACCACGTTGCACTGGCTTGTAGCCGTTGCACTTGTAGAGGCCAAGCTCACCCAGGGGCGGCTCCCAGAGGAAGCCTTTCGCCCCTTTGTGTCGATCGAGGAACGCCATGATGTCTTTGATGCGAGGCTTCAAGCCAGTGAAGGTCACCGGCCAGGATTGCGACCGGTTGTTGAGGCCATCCTCGACCGACTGCTCGTATCCATCGCCGAACTTCTTGGAGCGGACGCGCTGGGCTATATCGCCCTCCGCGCCCTTCTCCGTCGCCCAGGTGAATCGTTCGATAGCCATTAGCGCCCCTTGATTGCTTTGTTGATGACGCCGCCCTGGCGCATATCCTTCGAGCGCAGCTCTTGATACTTCTGCTCTACAAAGGTCGCCAGCTCCTTGCCGAACAGGTCATAGCCTGGCGTGTCAGCGGTAGACATCGCGTTACCGTCACCATCGATATGCACCTCGACGCTGATCTGTGTGCCACCAGATCCACCGCCGCCCATCGCCATAACGCCCAGCTTGCCGCTCGACGTCCTGGTCAGAGGCATAATCGCCTCTTCTCCAGCCTCACCCATGACGCCGGTCTTGCCGTTGGCCATACCGAACGCGGTGGGCTTGCTGACGATGGAGTTCGTGAATGCACCGCCGTCGGCGAACATCTGGACGCCGCCAGACCACGCGCCGCCCTTGGCTTGCGGAAAGTAGGTGCTGGAGTAGCCGGCCGAGGACGCGCCCAAGTTCGAAGATGTAGCACCGGCAGAGCCGGCGGCCATTCCGTTGCCACCTCCAGCAGCGCTGCCGCCGAGGTAGCTCGCCGCCGCACCAACCAGACTGCCCAGCAATGCGGAGCTGGCTTGGCGGGTCGCTATGCGCGCCATGTCGGCCAGGATCGATTTGGCGAAGTCCGAGAACGACGCCTTACCGGTCATGGCAAAGTTGACGATGGAATCCTCCATGGAACTGAAGGCGTTGCCGAACAGGCTTTTTGTTTGCCCGGCGATGTTGCGCGCCGAATCCAGGTAGTTATCCCAGGCTGCCGTCGCGCCTTTCGTCCAATCGCCCTGGGCATTCTCCACATCCGCATAGTTCTGCCGGATCTGGTCCGTCGCGGCCTTGTTCGCGTCTGCGAGAGCCTGAGATTTACGAGTGAACTCCTCCTCCGACATGTTGCGCGAGGGATCAGACTTCTGGCTGGCCAACTCCAGCGACTGCTGCGCAAACCGGTCCTGCTGGCTGTTCAGCTCGCCGCTGAGCGCGTTCTGTCGATCGCCCTGCCCCACGCCGAGCACTGCACGCTGACCTGCAAGTTCCAAAGCCCGCTGTTGCTGCCCCAGCGCCTGCACGTAGGTGCTGATCGCCCGCTCCTGTTTTGCCAGGCGCCCGGTTTCGTTGGTCGCCAACACCTCAAGCTGGCTGTCGGCATCCTTCTGCGCCTTGACCAGCCCTGCGCGCGCGTCGGCGATCTTCTGGTCCAGCTGGATGCTCTGCGCAGCCGAAGTGGACTTCTTGCCCTTGGCTGCCTCAAGCGCTGCAATTTCTGCCTCGTATGCTGCCGTCGTTTGGTCGAGTTCGTTGCCGATCAGGGCCTGACGGCGGAGCAGGTAGTCTTCCTCCGACAGCAGGCCGGCTTTTTGAGCAGCTTCCAGTTCCTTCTGATAGTTCTTGTAGGTGTCGGTGATCGCCGCCAGGTCGTTCTTGGCGTTGTTGAAGCTGGTCAGATCGACCTGCGTACCGGCAGCTTTCGGGTCCTTGAACTTGTCGTTGATGTTGGCGATGTTTTTATCGACCGCTGCCTGAGCCAGGCGAGGATCGTTCGGCGCTACCTTGCGGATATCGTCGAGTTGTTTTTTGTAGTCCTTGAGCGCGTCAGCCCGCTTCTGCTCATTCGTCCACGACGACTTGGTGAGTGCGTCAACCTTCTGCATCGAAGTGATTGCGGACTGCTGAGCCTTCGCCTGATCGCCTTCTAGCTTGGCGATTTCAGCCTGAGCCGCCCTCTGGTCCTCGAGCATGTTCAGGCGATTTTGATAGAGATCAATCATCTCCTGCTTGTTTTGGAACAAGCCGACGTCGCCGGATTGCGCGCTCGCGAGGTCTCGACGAGCTTGCTCAATGTCGGCGCCGATATCCGGGCGCCCGATATTGCTGAGGCTATCGGCGGCCCGCGCGACAGCGTTGTAACCTTTCTCCCAGAAACTCAGGTTTTCCAGAATTCTTGGCGTGCGCTCGTTGATGGCGTCAGCGTAGGACTCGGTTGCAAGCTTCACAGCGCCGGCGTGGTCGCGCTGCTCTTCCAGGGCGGCGATCTGAGAGAACACCGAGGCTGTCAGATAGTGGTACTGCTCGTTCAGCGCCGCAGATGCCTTGACTGGCTCATCCGCAAGCTTGACGAACTCGGATACCGTCTCGCTGACGGCCTTGCCGGTGGCTTCCTGCATCGACACGGCGGCCTGGGCGATGCTGGCAAAGCTCTCGCCTGCAATCTTGCCGTTGTCCGCCAGCATTGCCAGAACGGCGGCAGCCTGACCGGTTGTGCCCATGGTTGCGCTGACCTGCCGAGCCATGTCGCCCAACTGCCCAGCACTCACCCCTGCGTAGTTGCCGGTGAGGATTAGCGACTTGTTGTAGCTATCCTGCTCTTCGCTACCCTTGTGGTAGGCGTAGGCCAAACCGCCAACGGCGGCGGTAGCCAGCGCCAGAGGAGCCAGGATAGCCAACAGGCCGGCAGCTCCTGCACCCGCACCGGCACCCAACTGTGCGACAGCACGAACGCCGCTACCCCAATCACCGGACGACAGCGCATTACCCAGCTGTACGACGTTTTCCTGGGCCTGGCGAGTACCGAGCCGCAGCTTGTCGAAGCCGGTGGCGGTCTTTTCGAGCTTTCCGTAATCCTTGTCGATCTTGCTCAGAGCGCTGTTGTACTGGTCCTGGCTGATCCGGCCCTCGTCGAGGTGCTTGCCGAGCTGTTCGACCTGCGTGTCCAGCTTTGCCAGCGCCGCGCGGGCAGGATCAATAGCCCCCAGCAGGCTGTTGAGGGCCTTCTGTTCGTCCATAGCGGACTTTGCCAAAGCCACCTGCTGCTTATCGAGTTGAGCCGAGATCTTCGCCGCCTCGGCCTCACCGTAGGCGCCGGTCTTGGTCAGCTTAGCGAGAGCGTCACGCTGCTTTGCCAGGTCCTGGGTGGTTTTGGCGCTGGTGGAAAGAGACTTTTCCAGCGCCTGCATTTCGTTCATCAGCGAAACGGCGGACTGCTCGGCCCGGCCGCCGGCCTTCGCCATTTCATCCAGACTCGTTTTTGCCTGGATTGCATCGGCCGAGTCGATCTTGACGCCGAGTTCTGCAATGTTCATCGACTCACCTTGAATAAGTGCCCGTCTTCACGGGCTGTTTTCCCTTTCCTCCGCCATGACGCGCAGGGCTTCGCCTTCCAGCACCTGAAGGTCAGGGAAGATTTCAGCTAGTTTCTTTTTCTTGATGCCGAGGAAGCCGGCCACGTCGCGAATGCTGCTGTAATCGAGACCGACTGCACCGCCAGTGCCAACTCGCCATTGGGTGGACATGCGGTTGAACAAGAGAAAGGCCGGCCAGTTACAGGGCCAAACTTCCACATCTTCCTCATCGAGGTCGGCAGCCGTAAGCCCGAGAGCAGCCAACTGCTCAGCAGATTGACCGCTTGCATACATCGCGCTGGCTGCCGCCCTCAGTTTCCCAAGCGAGCCTGGCTGAACGCGCTCTGATAAGCGTTAACAACCGCTTCGGCGGTTCCATGACAGGACTTAACAAGGGCCTGGATGCCCTTATCGTCGAACTTGTCATCGAAGCCCCAGCCAACGACCAGATCCTTGATCTGCTGCACTTGAAGCTCGGTCTCGGCCGCGACGACATCGGACAATGTGGTGTCGACTCCAAAACTGGCGCGCATCTCCTTTCCCTTTGCGCTCCAATCATCGAACAGCGCGGCGAGCCCTGGGCGATCCCGGTACTTGAAGGTGAACTCGATTTTCTCGGGCTCCTCCCCAACAATCGGGATCAATACAAATGCCTTGAATGTTGGGTTCTGGGCAATCCTGATCTTTGCCATGGGAGCTCCTTATGCGCCAGCCAAGTAGCGGAGCGAGCGAGCCGAAAGCCCAATGCTGATGGTGCGCGTCATCACGTTGTTTCGCTCCATGGTCGGATCCGGAGTGATACTCACGTAACCCGGGTAGAGGATCTGATCGCCGTTACGCAGCTTCATGCGGACCACAGCCAGTTCCTTGGTATCGTCATAGCCTTCGACGGTTTCGACGTACTGCGCCGCTGGCTGATCCTCTACCACGATGGTGATCGTGGTCGGGTTGCGGTTGGTTGGAAACTGCTTGTCGTCGTCATCCTCCAGGTAGCCGACAGTTTGATACTGCTGCTCGCCGCCGGAGGATGTGAAAGATGTGACCTTCGAGATTTGCGTCCAGCCGGAAACAGGGATCACCGAGCCAGCCCCAGCACCGACTGTGTACTTGTCGGTGTTCGTGGTATTTAGGCCGGCCAGAGAAAAAGCGTCAGCGGTGATGCTAGATGCCTTTACTGCGCGATCATTGATCAAAGCCCAGCCGGAATTGATCAGCAGGACATCACCGTTTTCGATGCTATGGCCGACAGATGCGGCGACTGGCGGCTTGGCATTTGTCAGGGCAGTGAACGGTACGGCAGATCCCAAAACGCTGGCGATCTCCAGCACAGCGCCGTTCGGCAGCGGGAAGCGTGCGGCCATGATGTATTTCCTCTTGAGTGCCCGCCTGACGGCGGTAGGTTATGCCCCAGCGGGCAGTTGGTCTGCGACACCCAGATAGGTGAAGCTGGCCGGGACCGTGTAGGTCGCCGACTCTGTGATAGTTGGTCCCTGGTCTACTGGTTCGGTGATCAAGCCTTCGAACCCGTTGCGTGCTAGTGGCGTATCGACGCGAAACAGCCAGGTCAGTTCGTCTATAAGTGACTCGGCTATGGCCATGGCTTGGGCAGAGGGGCACACGATGCTGATCTGGTACACACCTGAGTACTCGTAGGCATCCCCGCCGAGATAGCGGCAGGTGGTGCTGGCCGGCAACTGGAAAGCCCGTAGATAGGTTTCAGACGAATTCGGTGTGAACGGCTGATTTGGATAGGCCACTCGTATTGGGCGCGCAGCCGCCCATGCGGCCAGCTTCGTTTCTATGGCCTGACGAGCGCGTGCGTGACTCATACCTGGTTGTTCCTAATGGCCTCCAGCACTATTTGCTGAAAGCGAGCCACGGTTACCCGAACCATACCGCCGGGCGCTTGGGTGGAATGGCCGAACTCCAGCGGGATGGAATAGGGCAAATTGTTGATGATGTAGGCCATCTGGCCGGCGGTGAAGTCGCTCATTGCAGCGACCAGCGCGGCCGTGGTTTCCGCGCCGCTCGGGTCTACCTCGTCAAAGGTGACGCTTTCGACCACGCCGAGCGATATGTGCCAGTTCGCACGGAACCGGCCGCCGACGTAGCCTTCAGGCGCCTTGATGTCCATGCCGTCGTTGAGCTTGCGGCCCTTCTTGAGCCTGCCGCCCTTCGTGAGGTTGGCCGGGTCACTACGCAGCGCGCTGTTGTGATCGTCGACGGCCTTGTTGTACTGGGTGGCCACTGCGTTCTGCGCCCAGATCTCCGGGTTACCCACGGGAGACATGCGGATCAGGCTGCTTCCGACCTCGATGATGATTTCACGCACGCTGGCATCGATGGCTTCACCGGTCTGGGCGGCGAACTCGGCCAGGCTCAGGGCGAAGCTGCCGGATTGGGTCGCCATATCATTTCCTCAGTTGCGCCGTCCACGTCGCGTCAGTAGGGTCCGCAGACACGTTCATCACCCGCAAACCGTTGACGATATCGCCAATAGCCGGGGCAGCCGGTACCGCCGTAGGAACGCCAGCCTCCGATACGAACAGCTCGTTTTGCAGCAACAACAACTTTTTGTCGGTGGTCTGGATCAGAGAGCCGTCGATTTCCTTGGACAAGTAGCTGCCAAGAACGCCGCGCCCCGAGTACGTTACAGTGGTCTCCGGCGTTTCGCCGCCCAGATCGGGGTCATACTCGCCAGCGACCTTGCGCGCGCCTGTCACCGGCTTGACTGCATCGGCCAAACCATCAGGATCATCGAACGCTTCAGCCAGTTCGGCCTGGATCTCTTCGCGCATGCCCATGATCAAATCCTTTTCAGCATCATCACGCCGGAGCGCGTGATCCAAGGTGCCAGCAGCGCCAGGGCGAAGTTGACGCCCGCCGACTGATCGGTAGAGCCTGCCACGTAGGTCTTGCTCACGGACGTGCCGGACTGAGCCGAGACCGTTTTGCTCTGCACTTCCTTCTGGGTGGCCGTGTACAGTTTGCCCGCTGCTGCCTCTTTGGCGACTTGGGCACCGGCTGTTTTGATCTCGGCCGGAACCGGATCAGGAACAACCCGCTTAATCTTGGCTGTGAGCCAGGCGTTGGCCATGGTCACAGCAAGGACCGGATCACCGGTGCCGGCCCAGTCAGGACCGAGCTGGGCGTCAACATCGGCAACGGTGATGAAGTCGGTCATGTGCTTGTCCTTATTCCGCTGGCACCAGGGCCTGCAGGTCTTCTTTCTTGGCGGACGGGTCGAAGACAATGCCCTTCTCAGTCAGCCATTCTTTCAGCTCGGGGACCTTCATTTTCAGAGGGTCGGTTTCTTTGATCTCTGGCTCCTTGCCGTCGGACACCTTGATGCCGGCCGCTTGGTAGGCGTCAAAGATGTCCGGGGCATCGCCATCAACCACCACCTCGGTAGCGGTGCCGATCACGCCGAAGAACTCGCTCAGCAGGCGGTAGCACACGCCGCGCTCATTGCCCGGATTGTTCGTGTAGATCACTTTCATGAGTCACCTCAAAAGCACCCCGGCGCCCATAAAGGCGCCAGGTTGTGTGGGCCGGATTACGGCGTGGTTGTACCGCTGATGACGGCGGCGAACGGAACTTGCTTGCGGTTGAACACGCGCTCCCAGTTTCCTGCGGAGGCGTACTGAGTCGCGGTTGGGCTGAGGTTCTGAGCCTCGGAACCCTTCCAGCTGAAGCCGGCGGGTTGGAGGATGTAGGTTTTACGCTCCCACAGCACCTCGGCACCGCCACCGTTACCGCCGCCCGGCTTACGCTCCAGCTCTACCGGCACCTTCGGAGTGCCTTCGCCGTAGCCGAAAGCGCCCTGGCCGAAGAACACGGACAGGTACTTGCCCGCGCCATATACCAGGGCATCGTCCATGAACACCGGCTTACCCAGGTAGGTGGCCAGGATGATCTTGCCGTCGGAGTCGCGCAGGTACTCGATGAGGTCCTGCTTGACCATTTGGTTCATCACGACCGAGTGCACGCCGATCGCGCCGAACTGGTCAGCGGCATCGCCGGCGGTGAACGCAGCATCCTGGAAGGCGTTCGCGCTGATGGTCGCGCCCGCGTCGATGACCATGTCACCGCTGTTGTTCGCGATGTTCGAGGCGATGATGCCGCGGGCCGCGCCCAGGGTGTAACGCTGCCACTGACGGGTCCAGTAGGTGCCGAAGCGGTTGCGGATCTGCTGCTGAGGCTCGCTGTTCGCCAGCTCAGCGGTCAGGTCGGTGACGCCGTAGCCTTTGTTGAGGTACAGAACGCGGGCACGCATGCTGTCTTGGGTGACCTTTCCGACTTCGCCTTGGTCGTTCGGGTCGTCGTTGCTGATGTTCGGCGCTTCATCGGCGTTGAGATCCTGCCAGTAGCTGATCTCGGCAGTGCCCTGGCTGCCGGAGGCGATCGCGTCCAGCACGGGCGAGCGAGTCACGATGCCCGACTCGTACACAGCGGTCTTTTCCGGGCTGTTAACCGGTGCCAGGGAGGCGTAGTAGTCGCCGACGAAGATGTCGGTCAATTGGGTAGTAGGCATGGATTAGGTTCCTTTGGTGGCCTGGATTTTCTTGAAGAGCTCAGAGTTGTCACGGGCGATCGCTGCGCGCTCGGTTTCCGTGTACTCACCCCACTTTTTCGTGGCCTTGCCACCGTTGTCGCCGGTCTGCCCGGCACCCTGAGCCCTTGGCCACAGGTGTGTTGCTGTTTCACGCAGAGATTCCGCCCACTCGAGCGGCGACAGCGGGGTTTTTCCGTCCTTTCCGTAAACGACCTCGCCGTCACGGTCGGTTGCGATCGCCTCGCCGTCTTCACTGAGTTTGAAAGTGCCCCGGGCGCGCAGGATGATGTCCTCGGCAGCCTCAGGGAGCGCGCCGGCCTTGATGGCAGCAGCGCGGATGGAATCGGCCAGCACTTTGTCGCTGTACTTGGCGGCGAATTGCTCGGCCTTGTCGGCGCGGGTCTTCTCGGCGCTCAGCTTGGTGTCGTAGTCGCTGCGCAGGCGCTCGGTGCGGCGGGTGATCACCTCGTCCAGCTTGCCTTCAGCGATCAGCTTGGTTTCTTCGTCCTGGCCAACCTTCGCAAGCAGCCCCTTGACCGCTTCGATGTCCAGGCCTTCGAACTGCCCCTTCAGCTTGTCCAGTTCGGTTTTGATGGTCCGGTTCGAGCCCAGCAACTCCTGGTTCTTGGACTTGAGGCCGGTTACTTCCTTGTCCAGATACTCCTGAACCTTTCCGCCTAGCGCCTCCTGAAGGGCTGCGGTCTGAGTTGCGTCGAGGGTGAGGCCAGCGGCGGCCGGGTCAAATTCAAATGGCATGGGTATCCCCTGGGGACTTGGTTGGCCCGCCTGACGGGCATAAAAAAGCCGCCCATTGGGCGGCTTGGTGTGAATTCTGTGGTTTATCGGACTATCGAAAGCCCGCGCATGACCAGGTAATCGGCGAACTGTGTCCTGCTCGGCGCATATGGCGGCGGTCGCATACGCAGGCCTGGCGTATCTCGATTCAATCGAGTCCGCCGCCCGTTTGGCTCGGTACAGTGGGTCGGCTCTTCGATCTGAAAGCCCTGCTCTGCTGCATACAGCTCGATCGCCAGCCGTACCTGACCCCATTCAAGCTCAAAGGGCACGAACGTCTCAGACAATGTCTGGTATTCGATCTTGCAGTCACGTCGGGGCCAGGCCATTGCCTGTTCAGGATTGGCTTTGCGCCCTTTCCACTGGCGACCGTTGATGTCGGCCGCAACGCGCAGCAGCAGTTCGACCTGCTCAGCCTCTGCTTCAGGTATCCGGAACCCGTAGTAGTCGCGGTAGAAGGTCAGCTTCTCCAGCGGCACGAAGCTATTCGCGTCTGGCCTGCCGTTCCCGTCCTCAACGATGATCTGCATGTGCTATCTCAACCTGGTTGAGTGCCAAGTGTAACGCCTGCTCGGGTGAACATGTCAGGTTCGGCTTCCTTCAGCTGCGCCAGGGTCAGCGGCTTGAACGACTTGTCGAGCTGCAGCTTGGCGAACTTCTCCGGCGTCAGCCCGCCGTCACGGAACAGCTTGCCCCGGACAGGCCCGAGGGCATGATCCTGGAAGCTCGCCGGTTGCGTTGCCAGCCACTCGTAATAATTCAGGCCTGCGTCGACCTGGGCCCCGCCGTTATCGCCCACCGAAGCGCGCGTGGCGTCCTTGGCGAACATCTCCGAAAGCCTGGTGGTCGGCACCGTGGTTGACCGGCAGTTGATGTGCGCCGGCGGTAGCGGCCCCTTGCCCAAGTCGAAGCGCATACCGTCCAGGCCCTTGCATTGCTGCGAGGTCTTGCGGTCGAGCGTCGACACCCAGCGATAGCCTAGCACCACGTCGCTGTTGGCCTTTAGCGTCTCCATCCGTGCCGTCGTGGCCACATGCTGGATTGCCGTCTGCACCACAGAGGCAGCATTGCGGTTACTCACCGCCAAGACGCCGTCCGTGAAGTTCTGCGCCGCGGTACCGCGAATCGCCTGGATAATCTGGGCATTGGTCTGGCCCTGGCCGAAGCCGAGCCGGATCGTGTTCGTAACCCGCATCGTCTCGGTCCGCGTCCAGCCGCTGACGAAGCTCTTCAGCAGCTTGCCGCCGTCGACGCCCTTTACCTGAAGCGGATAGGAGAACACCGCCGCCCGGATCACCGTGTTGGTCGGCACCACCGCATCGATGGAGAGTGCATTGCTCAGGCTTTTGGCCTCAAAGCTCGACTCGTACAGCGCGATATCGACCAGATCTGCCTGCACCAGGTCGCCGTAGGCCTTGTATATCTCCAGCAGCTTTCCGTCCACCCGGGCCAGGAACTGCTCAAGCCGGTCCCGGCTGTAGGTGGTAAGTTCCTTTCGGGTGAGCTGCTCCCGCACCAGCTTGTCGATCTGCCGCAGGTACTTCTCGAACTTCTTGACCTCACCGGCCTTAAGTCGCTCCAGCATTACTGAGTGGCGGGTCGTCTGCTCCAGCAGTTGGCTTTCCGCCTGCGCCAGGGTTGTCGTTGGCATCGTCGTTGTCCAGGTTGATGCCGGCCGACTCGCGCTCATCGCTGATCAGGTCGGCCTCTTCTTCGTATGGGCGGTCCGGCAGCTTGCCGGTGGTGAGGTACTGCCAGTAGGTGTCGGCGCTGAGCGTGCCGGCCATCACGCCCTTGAGCAGTTCGGCGAGCACCTGGGCATCAACCACGGGGGTGACGAACTCAGGGTTCACCTTGAACTTGACCTGCTTGGGGTCGTAGCCCTTCCACTCTGCGGCGTACCGCAGGCCCTGCTCCACTGCCTCGGCCACCGTGATGACAATGCTGTGCAGCGTGGCGTGCTGATCGTTCTGGCGTGTTTTACGCGCCTCGCCCGACTCGGTGCCGGCCACGTCCATGACCTTGGCGCCTGCCTCAAGCGCGGCGTTCTTCTGGTCATCCATGGCTTTGCGCACGGCTTCGATGCCGGCGCCTTGGAATTCCAGGTAACCGCACTCGCCATTCGGACCGAGGTCCCATGCCGCCGATGGGCCGGTGACGCTCAGCTCCACCGCCTCATCCAAACCAGAGACCCACGGCTGCGGGTGGCTGGTCTGGTGCAGCGAGGTGAAGTAGTCAGCGCTCAACTGGTAGGACTTCAGCGCGGCCCGCGCCATGGTGAGCAGCGGCACCTCATCGACATCCGGGGAGTTGTCGGTGGAACCGCAGTAGATAACTGGCAGGTATGGCAGGCCTTTGATCAGGCGGTTGTCGGTACCGGTGGTGCCCAGCGGCCTCTCGTCCTCGATCAGCTCACCGCCTTCATTCCGCACGGCGGTGTAGCAGACCTCGTTTAGCATGAAGAACTCACGGAAAACCGTGATGCAGTCATGGCTGTAGCGATCGCCGCCCTTCTTGCGGAACTCGCGGAACACAGAAAGCACCAGGTCCTGCCGGCCGCCTTGATCAGCCGTGTCCCAGTTGATCGCGTTGCGCGTGGCGTACGTCGAGAAGTATGGTTCGCCGCTATCGTCGATGTTCACCACCAGCGGTACCCGGCCATGGGAAATTGCCTGGCGCACTAGGCGGAAGAACAACTGCTTCAGGCCGAAGCCGTCGGCTGTGGCATTGTCCTCCAGCCCCTTCAGCCCGGCAGGCAGATCAATCTCCGGGATAAGCCGCGAGACCAGGCCCATCATCGAACGCAGCGAGTCGCGCACCCAGTGCTCGTACTGAGCCCGGTTCGTGTAGTTCTCGTAGAGGTACTTGTTGCCGGCGCCGTCGATCTTTTCGGCTTCGACCATGCCGCTTGGCTTTGGCAGATTGCGCTCGTTGCGCTTCACGGCGCACTCACCCTCGAGCGCGTCGTCCATCATCTCCCACTCAGCGATGTGCGCGTCGTAGTCAGGGTTTGTCGATTGCACTGGCATCAGGCCAAGCCTCCAATTCGGCGTGTTCCGCCTGTGCGTGTTTTGATCGGGTAGCGCTTGGCAATGAAGTAGCCAGGGGCGTCCACGAGGTGGTCATAGCCGGCCTTCTTGTCGGGCTCGCCCTTGTCGGTGTAGATCTGGCGTTCCAGGCACTGCGTGTATTTCGGGCATTGATCGACGTTGACCAAGTAACGGTGCTCGCCGTACGTGTTGGCGAACATCGCGCACATGGCGTTGACCCGGTCTTTCACCGCTGGGTTAGTCGAATCCACCACCACGGTGAACCCGGCCTTCCTGAGCAGTGACAGGTCAGACTCGCTCGCGCTCTTGCTGCTTGTGTTCTGGCCACTGGCGTCTGGGTAGATCGCAATGCTGTGATCAGGGAAGCGAAGCTTGATCTTCTCGATCATCTCCGGCGTGTCGCGCACCTCGGAGAACTCGCTGAGGGCCAATGGCAGATCGTCACGGATGACATGCACCACGGCGGCCATCTTCATGACGTTGAAGTCCATGCCGATGTGCAGCGCCTCGCCGCGCTTGATCGTCTCGCTGGTTCGGTTCGCCTCACGATTGAACGTGTAGTAGACGACGCCCTGGTAGTTCTCGAAGCTGGCCTCGTATTCTTGCCGGAAGGTCCGAGGATCCATCTTGCGGCGGGCAGCTTCCAGCTCTTCGGCCGGAACGTTTCCGCCGTCGAGCGATGTGTACAGCCAACTCTTGTGATCGGGCTCATGACCTGGTCGGCCATCGAGGAACGTGTCGTAGCAATGGTTGAAGCCCTTTGGCGTGCCGATGCGCAGCGCGTGGCCACCTTTTCGCATGCCGATGCCCGGTATCGAGTATTGGCAGGTCGAGAGCATAGGACGCAGGACCTCTTCCCATGCCTCCCATGGACAGTCCGCCCATTCATCCACCAGGACGAAAAAAAGACCTGAGCCCCGCAGATTGTCGTAGTTGTCGAGCCCAACCACGCGCATGATGTGGCCGGACTTGAGCGTGATCGAGCATTCCGTCTCGTTCGGACGGTGGGCGCGCCATGCTTCGGGGATGGCCTGCTTCAGCCGACGCCAGAACACGCGTTTGGCCTGCTTGAAGGTCGGCGCGCCATACCAAATCTCGTCCTCAACGCTCACGCCCCACTCAGCAGCCAGACGTGCAGCGCGGCGCATCTCAGCCTTACCCAGGAACGTCTTACCGAACCGGCGACCACACACCGCATCGCGAAAGCGGGCCTCAGGCTGAAAACCCCAGCAGTAAATGTTCGCCTGTTTCGGCGTCAGCTTTACCGGCGGGTCATAGGTACGGGGTAGCGGGGACATTCTCATCAGGCTCCAGGGTGTACTCAGCAACGGCGTGCTGCTGGTCAGCGTGGGAGCCCAAAGGCTTTTCAGGTTCAAGGCGGCGATTCACGTAGGCATCGCCCACTTCTTTGGCGGCCTGCTCATACAACTGAGCAGTCAGCGCCAGGTTGCGCATGCTCTCAGCCTTCTCGGCCAGCCGCCCAAGACCGCGAAGTCGGTACGCGCGATTGGCAATGGGGATATCGGTTGTCTCTTCACGGAATCGCTTGCGAGCAGCGTGGAACAGGTCCACCCAGGTCTTGCCGAGCTTCTGCCCGGCAAACTTTGTCGGGTCGTGCGTTTCGCATTGCTGTCGGGTGATCTCAATCCCGAATTCTGTCTTGACCGCTGCTACCACCTGGGACGGCGTATCGAAGCAGGCCAGAGCCTGAACGATGAAGGCTTTGACCTCGCTTCGTAGTACTGCCATATGGTTGTCATCCGTCAATACCTGTCATGGAATCAGGCCGACTTGAGCAGACAGGTTCCGCAGGCCCTCGCAATGTTCAATTTCCCCACCTCAGCAGGACTGTTTGCAGCATCCACCAACGCTTGAACGTCAGGGCTCGCACCATAGCGGCGGACCACACCGACGAATTCTTCGACGTCATGGCCGCGCATCTCCAGCTTGGGTGCGCCTTCCTTGTTGAAGGCTGGCTGACCGTACTTATCCATGGCGTGTGCGATGTGGTACAGCTCATGCTCTACCAGGGCACAGAAGTCGGTGTCGCTGCACTGGGAGCAGTAGTCAGCCGCCAGGGTGATGATGAAGGCCGGCACATCGCCGAACCAATCACGCATCTGCTGCTCCATTCGCGCTTTCTGCCAGCCACCAGCGCGGAACGCTACCTGTTCGGCCTGGCCCAGGACGGTGCGGCCTTGCTTCTCGAAGCTTGACGACGCCCACATGACCCGGATGTCTGCATCCAGTAAGTGGGCATGATCTTCGTTATGGATGCTGCCTGTGTCGGCAAGGATCTCGGCTTGGAGCCATTCCCATACTTCAGGAGCCGGTGTCAGGCGGATACCGAAGTCGGACAGCTCAAGCGTTGACGCTGGCGGCATCGGCCGGTCCATAATTCACCTTAAAGTTAAATAATGGCCATATGCAGAGATTACGAATAAGTAGTTGGAGCACAGAAGCCCTTGGAGGGGAACGTTGAATAGCCTTACGAAACTCCGAATCTTTCTGACCATCAGCGCAATTGCGGGAATGTTGCCGGTAACTTTGATTTTTATTTGGGGCGCCTTCTTTTTCCTCGCCGGAACGATAGGCTCCCTGCCAGAAGGCTGGACCATGTTGCCCCCGGTACTCGGCGCCATATCGATTTCAGTCTTCTGCCTATGGACAAATTGGAAGATCTATAAGATCTCAATGTCCTCCGCTCCAAAAATACAGAACAAGAGCATTCTGATAGTCGGAGTTGTAGCCACTGCGATATGGGGCGTGCTTTGGGCGTGCATTGCCCAAGAGATTGCGAACACAACATACATTTTTCTGATGCCAGCCCTCACCGCAACGGCCATGCTTGCAGTAGCTTTGAAAAGAGAAGCCTTGATCGCAAAACGGGCTCGAACCGAGAAATGATTACTCAACCATCAAGGCTGTCCAGCAGCACATCAATCAGCTTCTGCTCACCCAGACGCATCGCACCGAGGCACTGCAGGTCGTCGCACTTCGGGCCGAGACCGAACACGGTCACCTCTCCCTTCGCGCCGATCAGCGTCAAGGCGCCTACAGCGCACTCGGGATGCTCGCCAGCATCAAGGTCATCGGCAATTTTGCGCAGGGTCTTGGCGGCATCGCGCCAGTCTTCCCGCTTGAACTCAAGAACCTTGACGGTCATACGGTCACCATCTGATGCGTCTGTGCATGGGCGTGGCCGTGGAGCAGTCCAACGATCAGGCCCTGGGGTAGCCCGGCAGCCTTGGCGGCGTCCACTGCATCGGCAATCGCATTGTCGAGAGCGCCTACCGCAGCGTTGATGTCCGGGCTCATCGGCAGTACGTGCCGCAGGCGAGTCACTTTGCTCACGGTGCAACCTCGTACTGGAATGCGCGATCAGCAGGCGTTGCCGTCACAAACCGGCAGCGGTGGCTGTCGAACGGCTCCTTTGTGGCGATCGTGCGGCGGTATTCGGAATCTGTCTTGCCGGTAAAGCGCTCACGGTGGACGACCACACCTTCACGCAGGAACTCGACCTCAGCCGACCCCAAGAGCTTGGTTACGATTACTTTCATGGCGTCACACGAAACTGAAGGCCGCCACTGCCAGGACGATAATCACAAGCGCGATCCCGCCCAACAGGGTGACAGTCTTGGAGGAATTGGTATTCGAAGCCATGGCGATGCCCTCGGCGCATTCCGCGCCACAATTTGGTGAGTTGCGAAAACGTGGCGCGGATTACTTACCCCGGCGCTCGACACCACCTGGCGCCTTGTCACAGCTCATGCAGTGCTCGCAGTTCAGCGTCCGGCACAGCCAGGCTTTAACCGGCTGCCAGTACGTGACCATGAAGACGTGCCGGGCACCGGCCAGGGCCAGGGACACATGCAGCGTCAGGCCGGCGCTGGTCGGGCCGAAGAAGATGTTCTGGCTGCGAGCCATAACGACGAAACCGCTGATCGCGATCGTCGAGTAGATCAGCTTCCCGAGGATGCCGTCCCTCACTTTCCCGCTCAGTACGCACCAGGTCGCCCAGGCCGCGATAAGGCCGCAGGCGATGGAGTTGATCAGTTCAAGATTCATGGTGGATTGCCTCCCCCGAACCGCTGGCGAATGAGCGCCCAGAGGTCAGCGGCTTTGATGGCTCGGTTGATTGCTGCCAGGAGCGAGCCGCCGAAGGTGCCCAGGAGGAAACCAATCCCGGCGACGATCTTTGGCTCAGTGACATTCAGGTACGCGCTTACCATGCTCGTCAGGTACAGCGAGCAGGCAACTCCTGTGATCAAGAACACCATCCAGGCGCGCCAGTCGGACAAGTCGTCCTTGTGCCACCAGCTCGCAACAACAGCCCCAATCAGGCCCGCAATCAACAATTCGAACCTGTCGATCTTGTCGAGCAGGCGCTGTAGATACTCCATGCGCTCGACTCCGTGGGGCATGTTTGAAATAGGTCAGCTCCAGCAGCACTCCCAGCTCGGAGCAATGGGTGTGGTGGAGCCAAAAACGAAAAAGCCCCGCACGTTGGCGGGGCTTTTAGAAAAAATAAAACTAGCCTTGGGGGCTCACAGTTTTGGAATCAAGATAATCGTGCCCCTTCCAGGTCATTTGGATCAGCCTTCCGCCTGCATACGTCTTTTCCGACATGTTCAATAGACCCTCGTGCACGCACAGGGCACTGAGATAGAGAAGCTCTTCTTCTGGCAGAGTCTGGCCACCGCCCGACTCTGCCCACTTCACTTTCAGCTCATTTACTAGAATGCCATCATGATCCGCATAGGCTTGAACCAAATCAAGTAAATGCTTAACCCTATCCAAATTACGTCTCATCTCTGCTTCCTTAGCTAAAGCATCGCGGATTGCGACACCTCAGCATACTCAGAATCGAAAGCATCTCCACAGCATAAGCCAACAAAAACCCGGCGATTGGCCGGGTTCAGGGTCTCGTGTGCGTTTCGCGTTACTTGTGCACTATGGGAAAAGTACGCGCAAAACCCCGTCATGTCAATATGATTATGCCGCCTCTTGGTCTTTTTCCGAGTGGATCACCTGCCAAAGCGGCTGTTGTGCCTGAATATCCACTTCCTTGATAACTTCTTTCAGGGATTCCCACAGGTCGAGCCAGTCGCGCGTCCAGTTCTTCGGATCAATGGTCACGCCGAAGAAGGCGTTCATCTCGGCAGCAACCCGCGCTGGGCCCCATTCGGCAGATCCGGCTACCTCCCCCTTGTAAGATTGCAGGGCCAGGGTAACCAGGTACTGCGCCTTCACTCGCTTGGCCGAAGTGAGGTCAGGCAATGCTGCCTTGGCGGTGATCAGCAGCACTGCATTAAGCAGATGCCGCATGTTCATCGCTGGATGGTAGAGATAGTGGCCGAACTGCTGCACCTGGAAAGGCAGCGTGTCGATGGCGCGCAACACCTTGCCGATGGTCGCGAGGTGTGCGGCGCGGGCAGTGGACCGGCCAAGGGGCGTCCCGCGCGTCTCGCTGATGCTGATCTTCTGGCGCACGACCTGAATGCGCTCCTCCTTGTCATCGCCCAGTGCAGCGAACACCGCCTCGGCGCGGCGCATGCGCTGACCTTTCTTGATGGGTGCTGACTGGGCCTTGTCGATGGCTACAGCGCTGATCGACGCGTTCGATTCGTGCTGAGCCTCAGTCCATACCTGCCTTGCATTGATCAGTTTCATGCTGCGAGCCCCTTCTTCAGTTCTTTGGTCATTGCGCGGTATTTGGCCTTGATGGCCTTGATCTCTTCGACGGTGTACTTGCAGGCAGGGTGCAGCCCTTCCAGCCATACGACATTCTCGGCACCGATGCGCTGTACCAGTCGGATTCGGTACTCCACGGCGTTGCCGGAAAGGTTGCGGTTGCACTTCACACACTGGCGATGGATGTTCAGCGGCTCGAAGCGCAGCTCCGGACAGGCGCCGACGGAGCGGTAATGCCCGGCGTCCCAGCGGCTGCCGGTCATGAGGTCGTTGTCGTTCGGCGTGGAGTCGCAGCTGATGCACGGCAGGTGCGCGTCACGGAGGCGCACGTACTCGTTCACCGCGGCCTGGGCTTCGCGGAGGTGATCCGCCCTGCTCTTCAGCTTCTCCTTGCGGACCTTGATCTCGCGGCGTCCTACTTCTGCCAGGGCTTTACCGGCGATCGCGCGGCCCTTCTCGGATTTGCCGTGTGCGATCGCGCACTCGATCTCACCGCACACGGCCTGCGAATCGCGCAATGGCACGAACATCACCCGGCACTCTGGGCAGCGCCGGCGGCGTGGCCCACCGGACGCGAGGGGAGTCTTTCGTTGCAGCGGTGTGCGCTTCATACAGCCTCCTTGGCTTTCTGCTGCTCTGGGGTGAAGTCGCCGCGCAGGGGCATCAAATCGCTAGCCTGATAAATCATTTCCCAGTGACGGGATCGACACACCCAAACTGTTTTCGCCAATGGAAGCGTTAAGCCTTTGTAGATCCATACATCCCCGGCTTTCAGAGTCTCGACCAGCTCGACCTGCGTCATCGCCGGGTACAGATCATTCCCTACCAGCGTCAGCGCCAGATCGGCCGCCTTGAAGTTATGGCTCATGCGGCCTCCTGGCTAAGCAGGTCAGAGAAGTACACGCCCTGCGGAGCAAAGCGTGCGACGATACGGTCGGTGTAAGCGATGCCCTGGGCACGGTTAAAAAGGCTGGTCACCGGGAAGCCGTCCGGCCCGAACAGGTGGCACTCGCCCATCATGTCCAGCTTGGTTTCGTACGGGAGGTGGCGCATTACCCGGTACCACTCAGCCTGGAAACCGGCGTCCTCGTTCAGCAGGATCTGTACGCCGATGTGCAGCTTGCAGTACTTGCGCGCCTCGGCCGGATCGCCCAACTGGGTCATCTCGGCAATGCGCTTGTACATGGCGAACCACAGGCGGTTCTGGTCCAGGGTGCGATCCTTGCCCGGGCGCAGCGAGACCACCACGAAGTGCTTGTCCTCGAACATCTTGGACATGCGGGTGATGGCCTCAGTGAGCATGGAGCGGCAGTTGACGCTGATCTTGTCAGTCATGACTGAGCCCCCGTCTTCTTGCTGACTTTTCCTTCTGCCTCAAGCTGACGCATGGTCGCGCGCAGGGTCTTCAAGTCATAAATACGGATCAGCGCGCGAAGGTTCTTGTTGGCGACCGCGGCAAGCGCGCAACCGACAACGAAGAGCATCGACGTGATCAGCAGCACGGCGCCAACGATCATTGAGCCGTAGCCCAACCACAAAGCGATTGAGCTGAGGCTCATGACTGCTCTCCCTTGCCCATGGCGGCGACCGCTGCGTCAGCGAAACCGTTCAGGATCTCGGCGGCCTTCTCCTTGTCGGCAGTTGGCGCGTCGTGGATCGTCCAGAACTCACCGCCGAAGTGCCGGTAGTTGCCAGGGCTGTTTCCATAGGGGTCTTTCTCCCCGTACCCGACCCATCCGAAGAACTTGATGTGGGCGCAGGTGATGAATGCACGCCACCGACTAGCATCCTTGCGCAGCGCCTCGACCTGGCCCATCGCGTAAGGGATGCACTGCCCGTGAACAGGGCACTCGAACATATTCAGCAGGCGATCACGGTCAGCAATGAGCTTGTCGTCCAGCGCGACTTCTTCAAGCAGCGCCTCGTTCTCGGCCTTGAGCTGGTCGCGCTCGATCTCAACGCCGAGCATCAAACGGCCTCGAGCCTCCAGCAGTTCGACCAGGTGGTCGTTGTGACCCAGCAAATCCTTGGCATCGCGCGCCTTGAGCGGGTAGCCACTGCGCACCAGTTCTCGGATTTGCCCGATGTTCTCTGCCGAGAGATTCATTGGGACACCTTCACGCCAGCGGCCTCGATAGCTGCGCGGCAATCTTTGAGGACTGGAATTACTTCGCCTGGGCTGTCGTATTGATAGTGCTCTGGAAGCTCGATCACCAGAGCCTCGCGGGATTTCTTCCACGCCCACCAGCAATGCTCAATCGTGGTGCTTTGGTAATCCCCAGTGGCAAACCTGCCCATGTTTTGATTTGGGTATTCGCTCAGCACCGAGACTTCAAACTCTTCACGCATCTTGTCGGTCATGTCCGTCGCTCCGCTGCTTCTGCGATCAATGCCAGGCGATCAAAGCGCTCAGCGGCCTGGCTGGCGAGATTGGCCATGTCCGCCTCATCCACCACCGGCATGCACACAAAACGAATGCCGTGCTTGACCATGGTGTTCGCCATCTCAAGGGATTGGCGTAGCTGTGCTGGGTTTGCTCGTTTCATGCTCGTGACTCCAATTCCTGTGCCTGCTTGATCAGCAACGCCCGGCGATCCGCCAACTCGTTTGCCGCTTCAATGCGCATTTCAAGCTTTCGCTCTTCGCTGGCCATCCGCATTTCCATCATTGAGTTCTTCACCAGTTCCAGCTTCTTGCGCAGCACCGGCGCAGGCTGAGTCACAGCACCAGTGAGCAGGCCAGCAATAGCGCGCCCATCCTCGGTGATCGGAACAATGCTCAGGTCGGCCAGGTACTTCTGTGCGTGTTCGCGGGGGATGCGCTTCAGCTCCATCGCCTTGGTCACAGCCTGGATACGGAGGTTGGCGTCGAAGCCTACGGATACGTGCCAGTTGACCGGCTTCGCATCCTCGCGGGCCTGGCCCACGAACCGCTGGTAGGCGTCGATGAACGCCATGCGTGCCCCGATTTTGTCGCCGCCATCCAAGATGGGTTTCGCAGCGGCCAGGGCCAGCTGAATCTCGTCGGTGAGCACCACCGTTTCAAATTCATCGTTGGTGGTCATGGCAATGGCCCAGGCTTCGTCCTTGCCCGGGCGCCCATCGGAGGACTGGACGCGCTGCAGGATGTCGGCCATCGCCAGCTTGCCCTTCACCTCAAAGCGGCAGGCCTTCAGCGCTGCTTTGACGACGGGCACCGGGTAAGCGCAAAGGTCTTCGGCCATCATTGCGGCGGTCCCCGGGTTCATTTCCTGGCCCATGGCCTCGGCTGTGGCGCAGATGGCGGCGGCCAGCCCGGCAACCTGCTGGTCGTTCATTTCAGAGGTATTCATTGCGGTCACCTGCTTGGCGTTTGGCCAGAACCATCTGGGCGGCCTGCTCGGCGGCGGATAGGTTTGCCTCAGTCCGTTCCATCTGGCGGGCGGTTGTGCCGTTGATGCGCTGCCCGGTTACCCACTGGGTGTGATAGCTCTCGGCGTTGGCCAGCAGCTCGTTGAGGCTATGGCACTTGCGCAGTACAGCGGCATCGCTGGTTTTCAGGAAGTGGGCGGCAACGTGGTGGGCAACATCGGCGCCGAGGCGGTCAACCAGCTGGCCGAGCTGGCCGCCGACCTTGGCATTCCACACCGGCCAGGCGCCGTAGCGTTTGCGGTAAGCCATGGCGTAGTTCGCCCAGACCTTGAAGGTTTTGCAGGTTTGGTCTTTGGGGCCCGGCATGTCAGCGGGGATCTCGACCCGGGGAGTATCGGTGCGGTCAACCACCAGCACCAAGCCGCGGGACTGAGCCGGCTTGCCGGTGGCGTCCTGCAAGTCCTGACTGGTGTCCTGATTGGTACCCTGATGAGTGGTATCCTGATTTGTCGGAGATTTATCCGACCCTTGCTCGGATTTTTTTCCGACCTTGCTCGGAGATTTATCCGAGGTAGATCGGATTTTTTTCCGACCCTTATTGTTTGGTGGGGTCGGATATTTTTCCGACCCGTCGAGCTTCTGGTTCCACTCGATGGCCTTCTCGGTAAGGCGAAAAAGCGTGATGTTCGAAGTGCTGGAAAGCTCAATCAACCCGGCCTCTTCAAGGGCCTTCAGCATGCGGTAAGCGGTGTCTGGCTTGTCTGTGAGCAGCGGCAGCTCCTCAGTGATCTTTGCCTTGCTCAGCGCGAAGAAGACCCCGTCATCGGTCTTGATTGGCTTGGTCCAGCTCGGGCAGCCGTAGACGAAGGCAAACAGCAGGGCCTGCTGAGAATTCAGCCCCCACTCCAGCGCCTTCACCTGGTTAATCGTGACGGTGTATTGCATGTCAGGCCTTCCCGACCTTAGCGGCCAATTCAAGGAAGCGATCCACGTACCAATGAGGTTGCGTCTCGCGGGGGCATTGAGGGCTGGTGAGGTTTTTGCCGTAGGCCATGCCCTTCTCGGTCACGGACCAGAAATCGACCATTTCCTGCTTGGAGTTTTTGCGCTGGAGAATCCTGAGGAAGCCGTGGGCCTCCAGTGCAATGTTGAAGGCGTGCGCGGTGCTAGCTATGGCGTGATCTTTGATAAGGGCGGTGATTGCCTTGGTCGGCATGGAAGAGCCGCCAGCAGCATCAGGCGCAGCGTCCACGGCATAGCCCGGGAGGAACTTGGCATCCAAGCCGTTGTTGGCGGCGATCTGCGCAAGCATCATCATCTTGCTGGAGTTCGCAGGCTTCAGCAGGCGGTCGAAGCATTCCAAGATGGCGAGCTCGCCGACGATCTTGGAGTTGTTCGGGCCCTGGGTGGAAAAGGTGCCGGTCTTTCGAATGCTCGGCAGGACCTGGCCCACCACCCACTCTTCAAACTTCTCGGCAGCCGGCAGCTTGGACTTCATCACCAGCCGGTACAGGTCCCGCTCAGGAATGATGGTCATGAAACCACCACCCTGTTTCGGGGTAGTGGTCGCAGCCTTGCAGTGACGGGACACGGCGTTCTCTGGCTTGGAGTAGCCGAGGGCGTCAGCGACATCGCGCGCGACAAACCACGGATCGCCGAGCTTGTCGGTGATGACCCGAATTGCGGCCCCGTCGAAGTCGAACGGAATTACTGCTGAATTGCGCGCCACGTTTTCAGATTGCGAAAAACGTGGCGCGAGATTGTTGTGGCTATTGATCGATTCTGTGTGTTGGTGCATGATTCGCTCCAGTTGTTTACCGCTGTAGAAAAAGCCACCCTCGTCCGGTGGCTTTTTTGTGTCTGTAATTCAGGCCGCCTTCACGGACTGCTTGAACACTTCCAGGCTGACGATCACTTCCTCAGCCTCCTTGAGCAGTTCGGATTTCTCGCGAGAGCAAACGCGACCATCGGCCTGGGCGTCGAACGCAAGGCGGGTCACATCGGCCAGGTCGGCGTGCAGGCGCAGCAGTGCTGTGTTGAGGTTGATGCCCTCGGGCTTTTCCTTCGGCACCAAGTCGAAGCCAAAAGCCTCAGCCCATGCCTTCAGTGGGCGGAAGTCCTGGGTGAACTTCATAATTCGGTGCAGCTCCTGGACGTTCAGCTTGTGGCTGTCGTAGTCCGGGTTCGCCTTTTGAGAAAGCAGCGTCTTCGAAGAGAAGCTGGCGCCGTCCGCAATCCGCCCTGCCCCGTGGTCGTCCACCACGTCATAGATCGCCTTCATCAATTCCTGCATGTAACACCTCGAAATTCTTTACGTGGCGCCCTGCAGGTGCAGAGGCGATCATTTGCTCAATGGAACGGCGGGCAGGGATGTCAGGCGGCGCCGCGTAGGACTTTGTGCGCCAGGTCGAGAAGATCCGGTCGCAAACCTGCGATGGTGATCTCTCCACCTGATGCGTCCTGAAGGCGCTCTGCTAGGTCGGCCGAGGCTTTTCGGTGACCGCCTGCCAGCTGCCACAGGTGCCCTACCGTCGTCTTGGCAGCAGCAGCCACTGACTGGCGCCGTTCGTTTGAAGCGCTGGCGAGCCAGTCACGCAGATGGTCATTCATGGGATCTCTCCTTAAACATAGGAGAAATTTAGCTTATGGCTAATATCGTAGCAAGGAATATTTAGCTTTGAGCACATTTAGCATTGAGCTAAACGCTGGCATTCTTGCCCGCATGGATATCTATGCGATTCGCAAGCAGAAACTGATCAGCCTTATAGGAACCCAGCGGAAAGGCGCGTGCGCCGAGCGCTGGGGGATGGCCCCTGCTCACCTGAGTCAAATTTTGTCGGACAAGACTGCGAAAAATTTGGGAGACGATGTAGCGAGGAGAATTGAGGCGATCGAAAAGCTGCCCAGAGGTTGGTTCGATTCCATATCGCCGGGCGAGTCGATGGAGTCAGTTGACGGAACTTTTCCTGACGAGCAGCCGGACGCGCAGTCAGCACAAACTGCGGCAGAGCAGATAAAGCGGATGCTTTCGAAGGTCAAAGGATTAACCAGTACCGCTCGTGACCGGATCATCGCGGCGGCGGACGAGACGAGCAACGTCATAACCGTCGACTTTTCTCGCCCCGGACAGGTCGGTGACGAGGTGTGGATTGCGCACTACGACGTACGAGCAGCGATGGGCGGCGGGCAGATCCCGCACGAATACCCGGAAATGCTCCAGGACATACGGGTCAGCCCTAAGCACCTGCGTGACCTGGGCGTCACCTTCAAAGAACACTTCCATCTCAAGATGATCACCGGCTGGGGTCAGTCGATGGCTCCAACCATCAAGGATCGCGACCCGCTACTGGTCGACATCACGATCCGGGAGTTCTCCGGCGATGGCATCTACCTCTTCTCCCACGACGAGATGCTGTACGTGAAGCGCCTTCAAAAGAAAGGCAAGGATCGCTTCAAGATGATTTCGGACAACAAGCATCACGCCCCAGAGGACATTCGAGTGGATGACACCCATATCCTGGCCCGGGTGCTTTATGTCTGGAACGGACAACCGGTGTGACGCTATGTCCCTGACCAAGCCAAACCAAGACCTAAAGCGCGACCTGCAAGGCGTCGCCTCCGACCTCAAGTGGTCAGCCGTAGAGCTGATGAGGATTGCAGAGCGACTGAGCCTTGCCGGGAATGAGGCGGACGCTCAGGCCGTGCTGAAGATGTGCACGGTGCTTCATGCGGACGAGGATCGACTGGCGGGTTATGCGGAAGAGGTGAAGGCGGGGCAAATAATCCGGAGCAAGCCCGAGTAGGCGCATGGTTCGACGCGGCGAGAAGCTGTATATCTGAATAATGGAGTTTTAAATTGAAAATAAGGGAAGACGGCAAGGCTTACGCGCAAGACGTTTCTTTGGAAGAGCTTCGTGATTTTGTTTTAAAAAACAATCTCAACAGCGCTGGGTGTAGGTTTTGTGGTAGTGAGACCTGGGACATTCCATCCCACGACGGAATGCCTATTGTACTAAACCTATCCACCCCTTATCAGCATTCGGGAGGTATAAACTCCTTCTATATATCCTGTGCTCGATGCGGCGGAATGGAAACGTTTTCTGCTCAAACCGTAGTGTCGCGCCTGATGGGGTGGATCTGATGAGCATTGCCGTTCAGTTTTTGGAGTCGATTGAGGCGGGCTCGGGAATTTCTAGGCCTGTCCACTTCACGCAGCAGGGTCAAGTTCGCCACCGGATTGAAATCGCTTGTGACCATGCTTATATTCGATCAGTCGATAGTATCGTCTTTTCGGGTTACACTGTAACGGTACGCAACGCTAGTGCAAGGAGGGGAATCGTGATCAATTTTCTGAAATTCGACAATCGAGACCTATCTATGATGGTGGGATTGGCATCGATCGCCGGGGCAGCATCAGGCGAAATTTCAAAAGCACTATTTGGCACCCCTCCAGCCAACGCCGCATCATTGGTGATAGTCCTTGCAGCTTTCGTGGCTGGTCGCTACCTATCTGGATGGCTGAGGCTCAAGCGCAATGATTGAATACCTTGAGTTTTATTTTCAGAACCTGTGGAAAATCACAGGGGGCTTTTGCCTGATTATCTTCGCATTACACATGTTCTGGGCTCGACACTCCGAAGACAACCTCCAGATTTCATTAGGTAAATTGGTTTCAGCGGCGGGGGTGCCGAACGGCATAGCATTTGTGGCGTGCTCTTTTTATCCTGAGTACATCACAAAAATGGAGGGGGTTTCGTGGGCGTTCTTTATCGCGGGCATTGTCCTATTCGTGGTCACCGCAAGGGACGTGGTAAAGCCTAAAACCCAGGCGACGCGCCCAGCGCAAACGGCATAGTATTTAGCTACTGAATAAGCCCGGCCCTGCGCCGGGCTTCTTGTATCTGGCGAACGCTCTGCTCTGCTATTGTGGCGCCCTCTTGATGCAATGGAAGTAAAGAAGAATGGACTCATGGAAGACTCTAGCGATCGCACTGCTGGCATCGGTCAGCACGCAGGCCGTATCAGGTGATGGCGCCAACCCTATCGCTGCCGCGATATTTCTCACAATCTCCGCGCCAACCATTTTGGTTGGGGCGACCACATCACTCACGACCGAGCCGCCAAAGGTTTTCAAATCGGCGAAGACCGACGCTCTGGCGTTCATTGGTTCGGATGGCGAGATCCGCGGCGCGCAGTTTGAGCAAGCCTCCAGATACTACCGCTCCAACGCCGCACCGCCGCTGATGTCAGACGCCCAACTCGCCCGGGCGATCGCAACTTCCCTCTGAAAACGAATTGCTGGCCTTCAACTGGGCCGGGCTTCTTGCGCCTACCCTTCCCTGCCTTCCAATGGTGGCCGTACGCCACGGATGGTAAAGTGCGGGCTCAATTACGGGAGGGATCCAATGAAAGGATTTGGGATATTCGCGCTGATCGTCGGCGCGTGCTGGCTGATCTTCGCGCTGAGCATGGATGTATCCGTACCTACCGGCGCCGGCGGCCGAGTGAATAACCTAGGGCTCATGGCCGACCGCCAGATCCACACCATTGTTGGCGGAGTGATTGCGCTCGCAGGCCTTCTCATGGTTTTGCTGGGCGGTAAAAGCTCCCCTGCTGCCGTCCAGGTAGAGAAAGATACTCGCCCCTGCCCTATGTGTGCCGAGAGCATCAAGACTGCTGCGGTCAAGTGCAAGCACTGCGGCGCCGATGTTGAGCCAGTAGCCGCCCCGCGCCTTAAAAATGGATGGGTCGCATCAACTGCCTGCCGTGACGAAGAAGAACAGCTGCGAACCATTGAGGCAATTACCAGCACCGGACTTCCGGTTGTTCCAATGATCGGCCTGGCAGTGGGTGCCGGCCCATTTGAAACGAAGGAAGAGGCAAAGAAGGCCCTGGTCGCAATGCGCGACGGCCCCAGGTTGTTCAGCGAGATTGTTTACAGGGACTCGGTTAGCGGCAAGTACCCGCCGATTACAGACTGACTAACCATTCTTAAGTGAGCCCGCAAAGCGCGGGCTTTTTCTTGTCAGTCAGAAAGGCGCTGCCTCTTCTTCTGGCTCAAACTCGACCTCTCCCCTCCCCGCCACCTCGACTTCCTGCTGCTCCCACCTCACCGTCACGCTGCCATCGTCATTGAGCGTCAGCTCGAGCTCGTCGGTATCAGCGATCACGCTCAGAACCTCTTCCCACTCCCGATCCCCATCCGTGTCCAGGCGATGAATCGTCACCCAGCGCTGCGCCTGCGCCACGGGGTGATTGATCATCGATGAGACGCGTAACCCCAAGCGTGCCATGCCGCTCATTTCCTGCCGTACTGCTGTATTCGCCGTCTTCGCCACGATTTATCCCTCCCACAAATACTGTATATACATACAGATTAAGAAAAATCATAGCGCACTGCTAAGCGTTGCGTAAAGCGCTCAAACGGCCATTCATCAGGCTTTTCAGAGGAGCCAAGCCTTGTTAAATTTCGCCTATCGCTAAATATTTAGCTTGGAGCTATTGACGATATTTTAGCTTGGGGCTAAATTAACTCCATCGAGTCACCCAACAGGGACTCGCCAGGGCCTCAGGGCCTGACCAGCTCTTTAGCCACACAGCTTCACCCTTGCCGGATCACCACCGGCTCAGATTCAAAGGCAGCGATGAACCGGCCTAAACGGTTCAGAGGGTTGGCAACTGACCCGGGCGTGCAGCGTAAAGCGCCAAGAACAGTTATCCAGCGGGAGAACAAGCCGAAAGGCCCGCGGCTGGAAGAGCATTTGATTTAAGCCGGTGACTGACGCCAGTAGCGGGTCACGGCGGAAAGCATCACTGAGCAGCCTTCTCGCGAGGGCTGCTTGGGATGACAGCCGAGCCCTGGGGGGCGATGCAATGTTCAATTTCACCAGCACTGAAGAAAACGGAAAGACCATCGCACGCCTGGGCGAATACACCGCTCACTTCACTAGCAGCGCTCGCAACACTCGGATCACGGCTGTCGTGATCGCCGACGAAGACAGTGGAGAGTGCCGCGCTACTGGTTCGCTGTTCTACCACTATGACGCCGCTGCCCAAGGGCATAGCCACTGCGACACAGGCGCCAGGCAGTACGACAACAACGTTTTGGTATGACGGACCTTTTCACTGATGCCCATCCAGAGCGGTGGGCATCGGGAAAACAACCGATCAAGCACGGAGCCTCAAATGAGCGAACAAACCCTTCAAGCGCTGCTTGCCGAGCGCGTCACTGCATACGCCCAGTCAGACCGCCCGCGCGAGCTGATCGACGAGGGTATCGAAAAGCTGTTCAAAGAAGTTGTTAGCGACACCTTCCGCTCCTACGGCGATTTCGGCGGAGCCATCAAGGAGGCTGTCAAGGCTGCATTGCCGGCCAACGTCTCCGACGTGTTCGACCTTCAGCGTTACAACGCAGTCGTGGCGAATGCGCTTCGTCAGCGGTGGGAAGCGGCTGGCCTGGGTGCAATCATCTTGGAGCAGGCGGACAAGTCGATCACTGAGGTGCTTACCGGCGATGGCCTGATAGCTGGCGAGGTATCGCTGAAGGCCCTGCTCGACGAATTCATCGAGCATCACAAGGACAGCGCAGCAGAAGGCCAATGGGAGCGCCCGGAAATCCGTGTTGAAGAAGGAGACGGCAGCTACTCACACAAAATACTTCACATCTACTTCGATCCGGAGCCAGAAGGCAGTTACCGGAGCAGCCACTACTCGTCATCCTCACGCAGCAACTACAGCCTAAAACATGCTCTGCACGTGAGCATCAAAGGCGAACGTGAAACCGGCGATCGGTGGAAACCAACCATCGCCTTCGGCGAGGTCTACAGCGCAAAGCTGGATGACAAAAAGTTAGCCATCAACATGCAGGTTTATTCGAAGTGGGAGCGCATGTTGGCAGCCCTGTACTTCGGCAACGCAATACTTTTGATCGATTGCGATACGGATGACCTGAGCTACGGGCTTTACGACTGAACAACCAGCGCCACGACAGCCTGTCGTTAACTGCCCGAGGCCCTGGTACTCCCAAGCACCAGGCCGCATCGGAGTGTGAACTGAGTACCGCCGGCCAGCGCGAGAGCAAAGGCAGACAAACGTCATGCAGTTCACACCCCGATGCGGACGAAACTACGGCCTATAACCGCCCACCTGCATCACCCAACCCAACCGGAGATCACCATGCTCCTACTGTTCCTGATCGGCGCAGCGCTCAGCCATGCGCGGCCAGAACCGCCACCTGATGACGGCCTGCCAACCGGTCCCTTGCGCTTCCATCGTGAGCGCTGGCGTTCTAGATCGGGTCTGTCTGCGTTCTGGCGCTGATGGCCCCGCCCAAAAAATACAAACCACTGCATCCGAAAGCCCGGACGTCCAACCGGGCTTTCTTTATTCCACCTCTATTACGTCAGCACTCCTCCCCCGCGCCCATCGGCAACCAGCGGGAGGAATGAGTGTTGAACGAATACAGGTGAACCAACGAATGGAGAGAGTCATGAGCGAGCAACGAGCGCCCTACCCAAGGTCGGCGAACAACGCTGACCAGATGAACCTGCCCGAGGGCAAAACCTGCGGCGACTGCGTGCACTGCAAGCGCTGCACCGCGATGTTCGGCCATATCCCGGCTGACGAATCGTGCGACTGGAGCCCATCGCGCTTTCGTGAAGCTGTTCCGGTCGTTGTTTCCGCCTAACCCCAAACACTGGAGGTCGCCATGAGCGCAACAGTTGAAGTGAGTTGCGCATGGTGCGCTGAGACGTTTACCGCGCGCACGGCAGACCGCGCGCGCGGCTGGGCGAAGTGCTGCAACAAGTCGTGCGCTGCCAAGTTCAGAGAGTTCGGCGTTGCCCGCAGCGACGCACCGGCACCGAGGCGCATACCGAACATCGTCCGGTATTCACAGCGGCTTGGGGCTCTCCCATCAATGCCCCTGATAAACCCGTCCGGCAAAAAGAAAAAGAAGCCGCCTAAGTGGATTCGTGGCGTGCTGGCTGGAGCCATGTTCCAGAAAAACAACCGCGATCAATATGAAGACGCCATGGATGGCCTTTCCGATATGGACTACGGGGCCAGCGATGGCGGCGGTTACGAATCAATCAGGTGAGCCTGGGGGCGACCATGAACGCAGCATTGAAGATATGCCAGGAGCGTTACGACGCTCGGTTGCCTCCAGAGGTCAGCGACAGCGACGAGGTCACGGACTGGCTTGAGCATTCGGCAGAGCGCCTGGTGTGCGGCGTCGACATCAAGTGGAGGCGCCGCTACGGCCAGCCGCAGGTGGTGACGTTCGACCGGTTCTGCACTGTCCTGCAGGGTCACCTAAACCAGCGCCAGATCGACGGCTTGGACCAGCGTGATTCGTTCGCCCGCCTACTGCTGTCGGCAATGCTCGGCAGCCAGAGCGATGCCCGATCCCACGCTGCCGACCTGCTGGGCCAGCAAAAGCCCATTGAAGCAGTCGAGAAGCTCGCTGTAGCGCTGCTGCGGCCCTACGCCGAAGACGCTGTAGCGGCGGAACGCGAAGAGCGCGAAGACGACGTGGATGCCGATGTATGAGCCCGCACATCCTGATCGATGAGGCGCTTGAAGCGCTTGAGCATCCCAGCAGCGAGCCAGGCGCCCAAGCCGTCGTGGTACGGATGATCACAAACATGCTCACCGGCGACGCAATCACCGTCGACGAATTCAACCACTACTGCCAGCGCCTGCTGAAAATCACCAGGCTCCGCAAGGAGGCCGCATGACCACCGCACCGGTTAAATCACTGATAGACGAGCAGCTCGATGAAGTTGAGCGCCGCATCGCCATTTTGGGCTTCGGCCTTCCCTTCAACGAGCTGATAGGTCGCAAGCGTGAGGACCTGGTGCGGGATCTGCCGCAGCGCCTAGCGCCAACCATGAAAGGTGGTCGGATTGCGGTGAGGATTCGGCCTTGACAACCCGCCAGCGCAACCGGCGCCTGCTCATCTGGCACGGCTCCTTTTCTGCCCTCGCACTCTTCACCTTCCTGATGTTGCTCAGCGCACTCGCTGATCGAATCACTCAGTAGGGTCGAGTTTCTTCGCTAAAGCCTTCAGTTGTTTGGCCAGCTTTCGTAAAAACTCAGGTTCGCTCGGCATTTGGATCAGATTGTAAGCATCTTCCGCGATATCACCGGCGTATTGAATGGACGCCACGCCGTGCTCGGTCCGAATATAAAGTGAATCAGCTTTTCCAAACTTACTCCCTTTCCCGCGATGTTCGATTGAAACCCGCATCGGTTCAAATTTAATTAGGAAGGATGGAGGCGCCTTTTTCTTGGCCATGACAAGTCCCTTTGTGAGTTATCGGCCTGTGATCCTATCAACCTCGTATATCTGAATACCAGCAGTCTTTTCTCACTAGTTTTCATCTCGATCGCTGCGAGCATCGCGGCAAGGATTCCCCATGTCCGCAATAATGAAGCAGGACGAAAACTTTCCTGCACTGTCGGAGGCCGCGCTCGTTGAAGTGCTGAGCAGCAGCCTCTACCCCGGCGCAGAAAAGAACTCGGTTGTGATGGTCCTGGCCTACTGCCAGGCCGCGCACCTGGATCCGATGTTGAAGCCTGTGCACATCGTTCCGATCTGGAACTCCAAGACGAAAAAGATGCAGGACACGGTGATGCCAGGCATCGGCCTGTACCGCATCCAGGCGGCGCGCACCGGCCAGTACGCAGGTATCAGCGAGCCTGAATATGGCCCTCCTGTAACGGCGAAGCTGAGCGGCGTTGAAGTCACGTATCCCGAATGGTGCCGCGTGACGGTCAAGCGGCAGATGAGCAACGGCCTGGTTGCCGAATACACGGCCAACGAGCGTTGGATCGAAAACTACGCAACAGCCAGCAAGGACACTGCGGCGCCCAACGCCATGTGGAAGCGTCGAGCATTTGCCCAGCTCGCCAAATGCGCCGAGGCACAGGCCCTGCGCAAAGCATTCCCTGAAGTTGGATCGGCGCCAACGGCGGATGAGATGGAGGGCAAGGCATTCGAGGAGCCGGCGCGCGATGTCAGCCCACGACAGCAAGCCCAGTCTGAACCGGAAGCGCTGCCCGCCTACTCCGACGACCTGCTGACCGAGAACATCGTGAAGTGGCAGCCATTGATCGACTCGAACCGAACCAGCCCTGAACACCTCATTGCGACCATCAGCAGCAAGTACACGCTGAGCCCGGCGCAGATTGAAAAGATCACCAACCTCAAAGCCCTCGATGGAGACGCAGCATGAAAATTCACAACGTAGCTCAAGGCTCCGCCGAGTGGCTTGCCCTTCGCGCCAAGTACCGCACCGCCTCCGAAGCCCCGGCAATGATGGGCGCGTCGAAGTACCAATCCCGCACCGACTTGCTGATGGCCAAGAAGACCGGTATCACGCCGGACGTAACGCCCTCGCAGCAGTTTATCTTCGACAAAGGCCACGCAACCGAAGCCATGGCCCGGCCGTTGGCCGAAGCACTGATCGGCGAAGAGCTTTATCCGATCGTCGCCACGGAGGGCAACCTGCTCGCCTCCATGGACGGCGCCACGATGCTCGGCGAGACACTGTTCGAGCACAAACTGTGGAATGAGTCGGTCGTGGCCCAGGTGAGGGCCGGCGACCTGGCTCCGCACTATTACTGGCAGCTTGAGCAGCAACTGCTGGTGAGCGGCGCTGAGCGGGTCATCTTTGTTTGCTCGGACGGCACGCCGGAGAACTTCGTGCACATGGAGTACCGGCCCGTCGCCGGGCGCGCGGCCCAGTTGATCGAAGGCTGGAAACAGTTCGAGGCAGACTTGGCCCACTTCGAGATGGCCGACGCGCCTTCAATCGTCGTCGGCAAGGCACCTGACGAACTGCCAGCCCTGCGCATCGAGCTGACCGGCATGGTTACCGCCAGCAACCTGAAGGTGTTTGAAGATTCGGCTCTGGCCGTCATCGACTCGGTGAAAACCACGCTCTCCACCGACCAGGACTTCGCCGATGCGAAGAAGGCGGTCAAGTGGTGCGGTGATGTCGAAGAGGCCGTGTCGGTCGCCAAGAAACAGGCTCTCTCGCAGACCCAAAGCATCGACGAGCTGTTTTCGTCGCTGGATCGCATCAGTGCCCATGCTCGCGAGACTCGACTGAAAGTCGACAAGCTGGTGAAGGCTCAAGAGCTGCTGGTGAAGACCAACATCAAGCAAAAAGCCGAGCTCGCCCTGGCGGATCACATCGCCGCAATCAACAAGACCCTTGGCAAAGTCACGCTGCCTCATGTCGTTTCGGACTTCGCCGGCGCCATGAAGAGCAAGCGCACTATCGCCAGCCTTCAGGATGCAGTTGATACCGAACTGGCCCGGGCGAAGATAGATGCAAGTCAGGCAGCGGACAGTATTCGCTTGAACCTGACCAGCCTGGCGGAGCTCGCCGTTGATTACGCCTTCCTGTTCAGCGACGTGCAGCAGCTGGTCACCAAAGCCAACGATGACCTGGTGACGCTGATCAAATTCCGAATCTCCGAACACCAGAAGGCGGAGAAGGAAAAGGCCGACGCGAAGCGCATTGCTGAAGAACAGGAAGCCCAGCGCCTGGCGGCCATCAAGCCGGAGCCGGTCGTTGAGAAGGTGGCAACACCAGAGCCTGTCCGCACTGCTCCGGTCCAGGCAGCGGCACCCGTTGGACAGACCACAAAGCCTGTGGCGAGCCATACCGTCGAGCAGGTAACGCTGCAGGCCAACGTGACTGACTTCGAGGCCCTGGTGAAAGCCGTGGCATATGGTCAGGCGCCGATCACCGTTCTCTTGGTCAACTGGGAAGTGCTCGACGCTATGGTCGCCGAGCAGGGATCAACCTTCAGCATGGCCGGGGTGACGCTGGCCAAGGCGGCAGCATGATCAGCAACCTGAAATCAGACATCGAGTTTCGGCGCGAGAAAGCGCTGGAGCTTTCCAGTCAGGTCCGGCGTCATCTGGCCGCCGGCGGCAAGCTCACCATAGGCGATAGTCCGCCGATGAATCCAGACCCGGCGAAGCGTTCGGAATTCATCGACCCGACAACCATCCTCAAGCGCCGCAAGCCGCCCATCACCCGGGCCGAGCGTGAAGCACTGCGCAAACTCGCGGAGGCTTTATGAGCAAGCGCAAACCCCACAATCTCAAAGCACGCATTGACCGGTCCTGCCGGTCGCTGCTGGCCGCCAACCACGTCGCAGTGGTGAACATCGACCCCAGCGACCGCCAGGGCATGATCAATTACAAGTCGCTGAAGAACATCGCACCGGGGAAGATCGGCCAGGCCGTTTGCGGTATCCCCCACCGGTGGACGATCTACCTCAGAGCGCTTTGCATTGACGCCCGCGGCGACCGCTACAGCAAGTCGGTGGAGATCGCACCCAATGGCGTTTATCTATCCGACCACCTGGCCGACGTGATCGAGCATTGCTACAAGCAACTGCGCAACGAAGCCAACCAGAGCCAGATGGTGGCCTCGGGCTGGATCGCTATACCCGAAGCGATATCGCTGGACGAGGCGCACGCCGCGCGGATATTCGAAGCCGTCGGCGCCTGGCGCCAGGTAAAGGTCGACTCATGCGCCGCATAGCCCGCACCCAGCAACGCAAACGACAAACCTGGCCGCACTGCCGGCCAGCGGAATAGAAGAGGTAGGCCATGGCCAAATCAGTACAGGAACGGTCAGCCAAGGCTGCGCAGAAACGCCTGGCGGTCGCCGAAAAGGAGTTGCGGCACAAGGTCAGGCCGGGCATCGAGCAGGCCATGGAGCGTATCCGGCTGCGCGGCAAGGTTCCAATCATCAGCGAAATTCTACAGATCGCGATCATGAAGATGGACTTGATGTGCGACAACGAGCTGATCGAGTTCTTGCGTTATCCGCGCCACGAAATCGTTGTTGACGAAAACGTGGCGCACCAACTCTACAGCCACGGCCAGCGCCAAGCATCACGGCTCGACTCTGAAGAAGCTTAGGCGGAGATCATGGCACTTGAAGCTCGAAATAATCAGTCTCCGGAAGGGCTTACTAAAAGTTCTTCCAGAATCTTTCGGTTGCTGCCGTACGCTTGAAACTCGAACAGATTAATATCCTCATCTCTCAACAGAAGGTCAATCTCGAGATTATCAAACAGCGCGAACTCATAAATAAACCTCTTGAATTTCTCTCCGCGAGGACTTAACGAGTTATAAAAAAGAACTATCAGCTCATAATCTGACAATAGGGAGCGGACAACCAAGCCGAATTGCGCTCTATCTTTATGCTCGCAACTATGGACAAACCTAAATACGGAGTAGAGACTTCTAAAATACAACCCTAAATCGGCTTTATGCTTTTCAATGAGTGACGCGACAGATTTCGCCATCTTCTCTTCATGAGACCCCTCCTCCCGGTCATAATGATGTGGGATCCAGCGAGCCCAATGTTTAAAGCAGTCCCGACCCTTGGACACTATCTCACTAGCACCTCTTTGCTGTAAATCGAAGTTCCTTACGACCTCCTGCTGCAAGTCCAGCATGCTATAAAATTGGGATTCAATTTGTTGATGTGCAATTTGCGCACGGGTTTCGGACAAATCTTTTCGCTGAAACAAAAGGGTTATGAGCACACCAGCAAATGCCATGCCTGAAAACAATGTATTTAAAGTACCAAAGCTGTCACCGAAAGTCCCATCCCTCATTTTTGAAGCAATGAGACCAAAAGGAACATCCCATAAAAGCATTACGAAAAAAGCTGAATAGGTGCAAAAAACCAAAGACAAAACAATCGCAAATTTCCAGTAGCTACCAAGATTTACTTCTACCTTCTTCATACTCGAAAATATAGAGTACCCGACCAATAGAATACCTACTATAGAAACAGCGTAAATCCACCATCCCAAACTTGAAAAAGTTGAAGCAGCAATACCGTCATATATCGCTTCAGAATCACCACCAGAACTGACAACGTAGCGCAGGTTGTCAGCACTTATATCAAACCAGCTCATTATGACATCTCACCATACCTATTTATCTGAGTTCATACCTTAAATTGAGGCGAATTGCCACCACCGATCACGGTGGGCGGCAGCGCCTGACTGGAGGCAATCCATGGACGACCAGTTCTACCTTCAAGACAGTCGCAGCTACGCCTACGTCGGCGACGGGCTGTCGTTCTGGGGCTTTGGTGGCTCCGGGTATGTCACCGATCTGAGCAAGGCCCAGGTGTTCACCCGTGAAGGCGCTTGTAATCACCGCGACACTGACATCCCGTGGCCCAAGGCCTATGTCGATGCCCGGGCGCGCGTCGGAGTTGATTGCCAGAATGTCACTTTGAGCGAGGCGCTGGACCAGTACCCCGACGCAGCCGATTTTTACATCCAGAAGCCGCAGTGCTGGAACGGCAACAACCTGATTTGGCTTTGTGACGACGGAGTATTCACCAGCGATCTGTCGAAGGCTGTCGTGGTGCCGAGGGCCCACACCGTCACCTGGATCGGAAAGCTCGGTCAATCAGGCGCGGTGGTCTGGCCCAAGCCCTACATCGACGCCCACTCCCGGCGCCTTGTTGAGCGCGACGACGTGAATATCAAAGAAGCCCTGCGCGGCACCGGCATCAAGCTGGCCAAGCCGAAGAAGCCCAAAATGATGATGTTCAATTGTGATGGCTGCGGCCGGTTCATCAGTGACGCTCAACCCTATCGCGAAGACTGCCGGAACTGCGGGGCAAGCAACACTCCTTGATCCGGCTCCATGCCGGTCACCTGAAATACCTAAATTATTACAAAATCGCAAGTACAAGGTTACGGTACTGACTCAGGCAATGCAGTATTACCTCATCTGAATAGTTCTTTTCTAAAATAATCCTCAATAAACTCACTCGTCCCATACACAACCTCTTGTTTTTTCAAGTCCCGCAAAATCACAAATACAATTTCCCGACAAATATCTTGCAAGCCTTGGCTTATAGAAAGTGAAGCGTCAATATCTGCTTGTTTTATATGAGAACCGTGAGTGACTTGAGAGCGAATTCCATAGGCTTTTTTCATGAATTGGTATCGCGCTTCCATATCCTTTGCTGAACCACCTAGAAAGTGAGCAACTCGTTCAGAAAGTCTGTGAGTTAATTCACCGGTACTAGTTGAAAAAAGACTTTCTAGCGCACTGCATATTTGTGCAATTTTCAGGGATGGATATTGAGTTTTCCGAGAAGAAGTTACGAAGCTTAGGAAGCGGTCAAACCGCGTGCTTTTTTTCGAAACAGGTGACTGGGACATGCTAAACCCCCTGTCATGGAGGTGACTTCTAAGTTCAAAACTGACATCCCGCCACTGATTTATTTCTAACGCGTTGAACGTAGTATCCATCAAGGCGTCGCCATTAGCCTTAGACAGCGTTGAATACAATCCGTTACTGGTCCAGAAATCCTGACCTCTGTTGTTGAGGTGACAGTGTGCCAGCTCACACCCTATCGCATTATCTTTCACCAGCCATGAGTCCTCAATAATCATAGAGAGCCATATTAGCCATGTAAGTAGCAAAGGTTCACTATGGTCATACTCTTTCCAAATAGAAACCTCTTCCGGCCTACATACTACTAAATGATCAGCACGAAGCAGATGATCGTGTTCAATATATCCGACAAAATACTTGAAAGGTGCATCAAGAACACTTCTTATAAGCTTTGGATCATTAACAATAGAGATCCCAGGCATCATTTCGTATATACCCGGCTCCGCATCTACGTTGAGCCAGCGCAATGTCGAAACTATTTTTACTTTCATTTCAGAGCCCCCAAGCAACCGATTTTGTTTGCAGCATATAACTCATATCAATCAACAACGCCAGCCGGCGAGGATCTCCCTATGTCCGCACAACAGAAGAAACACCCCTTCGATTTCAAAACCCAATACGGGCTCGGCTTCACCCCTCAGGACGATGAGATCGTTGTCGACTTCTTCTGTGGTGGTGGCGGCGCCGGTACCGGCCTGGAGATTGGCCTGGGCCGCGCAGTGAATGTGGCGAAGAACCACAGCCCGCAAGCGATCAGCATGCACACCATGAACCACCCGGGCGCCCAGCACTTCACCACCGACGTGTTCGAGGGTGACCCGGACACCGAATGCGGCGGCAAGGCCGTAGGCTGGTTCCACATGTCGCCGGACTGCACCCACCACAGCCAGGCCGCCGGCGGTCAACCGCGCAAGCGCGAGATCCGGAACCTTTCATGGATCGGGCTCAAGTGGGCAGGTATGAAGCGGCCCCGGGTGATCAGCCTGGAGAACGTGAAGCAGATCTTGCAGTGGGGCCGACTGATCGCCAAGCGCGACAAGGCCACCGGGCGAGTGGTGAAGCTGGACGGCAACATCGCGGCACCTGGCGAGGTCGTGCCGGTGGGCCAGCAGTTCCTGATCCCTGACCCGAAACAGCGCGGCCGCACCTGGCGCCGCTTCGTTGCCCTGCTCGAAGCCATAGGCTACGTCGTTGAGTGGAAGGTGATCAAGGCGTGCGACTTCGGCGCGCCGACCAGCCGGGAACGCCTGTTCATGATCGCCCGATGCGACGGTCAGCCAATCGTGTGGCCTGAGGCGACCCACGCCAAGAACCCCGCCAAGGGCCAACAAAAGTGGAAAACGGCCGCTGACTGCATCGACTTCACCGACTTGGGCAAAAGCATCTTCGGTCGCAAGAAGGACCTGGCCCCAGCCACCCTGCGCCGCGTTGCCAAGGGCATGAAGAAATTCGTCATCGATAGCGCGGCGCCGTTCATTGTGCCGATTGCCAACTGGTCCGGCGAGGCAGTGCAGTCAGCCGATGAGCCGCTGCGCACCGTCACTTCCTACCCGAAGGGCGGCGCCTTCTCGGTGGTCAGCCCGATCATTGCCCCGGCTACCCATCAGGGCAGCGACCGAATCAACGACCCGCTCGACCCGTTGCCGACGGTGACCTGCGCAAACCGCGGCGAGCTGACGCTGATCAGCCCGTTGATGATTGGGGCCGGCGGCCCCGAGTATTCCGGTAAGCCGGTGAGCGTCGACCAGCCGACTGGTACGGTCACGACCCAGAACCACCGCGCGATTGCAGCGGCGCACCTGGTGAAGTTCCGCTTCGATGACGCGGGCAAGGCGCTGGACGAGCCACTGCCGACCATCACCAGCGGTGGCAACTATCAGCGCCCGGCCGGCGCAGCCCACGCCATGGGCATATCCACGGTGTTCATGGCCCAGATGAATGGCGGTTTCAACACCACGGTCGCCAAGAGCATCGAAGACCCGATGACCACGGTGACAAACACCGGCAGCCAGCAGCAGTTGGTCAGCGCGACTTTGATCACGAACACTACGGGCCATGCTCCCAGCGATCTTGCCGGGCCAGTGCCGACGGTGACCACCGGTCAACACCATGCATTGGTTGCAGCAAACCTGGTGCACATGCGCGGCAACTGCGATGCGCGGGACGTAAATGATCCGCTGCACACCATCAGCGCCGGCGGCCAGCACCACGGGTTGGTCAGCGCATTCATGGAGCGAGCATTCGGCGGCAGCATTGGCCAGGGCCTGGAAGAGCCGGCGCCGACCATCACCGCTGGCGGCGGTGGCAAGAGCTCGCTTGTGTCGCTCACCCTCTCGCCAGAGCATGAAGCGGGCGCCCTGCGCGTTGCCGCCTTCCTGATCAGCTACTACGGAACAGAGAACATCAGCGCTTGCGACTCGCCGGCCCCGACGATCACCACCAAGGACCGCCTGGCCATGGTGACCGTTATGGTCAAGGGCACGCCCTACGTGATCGTCGACATCTGCTTGCGGATGCTGAAGCCGGCCGAGTTGTACAAAGCGCAAGGCTTCCCGGCCGATTACATCATCAGCCACGGTGCCGACGGCAAGCCGTTCACCAAGACCCAGCAGGTGCACATGTGCGGTAACAGCGTCAGCCCACCACCCATGGCGGCTATCGCGAATGCCAACGATCCATGGCGCGCAGAAGAGCGCCAGGTGCGAGCCGCCTAAGTTCCCCACACGACTGCCGGGCCTGGCCCGGCAAGGATTATCCATGCCCACAGAAAACCGAAACCACCCAGACGATCACGATGCCATCGAGCGCCTACACCAGCACTATGTGGGCAAAGTAGAGCGATTTTCCGATGACCTGATGGTGTTCCAGGATGCCGCGTACGCCATGGGCCTGGAGCGCGGCAAGAAGCTCGCCAGCAAGCCAGGAGTAACCCTCCAGGCCGCCCGCGCCAACCGCGTCTACGTGGCCGGGCCAATGACCGGAATAGCTGACTTCAACTACCCGGCTTTCAACGCCGTGGCCGATCAGCTGCGCGGCCTGGGCTACAAAGTCGAGAACCCCGCAGAGCATGGCATCGTCGAGGGCGCCCAGCGGGCCGACTACATGGCCTACGACCTGACACGCCTGGGCCTTTGCGGAATGATCGCCCTGCTCCCCGAGCGGGATAAGTCGCAAGGCGCCCGCCTGGAAGTCCTGATCGCAGAACGCCTCGGCATGACCGTTGTGGATGCCCATGATCTGATAACGAGGGAGGTTGTAAGCAATGCCTAAATTTCCATTCCGCGCAGTAATCCCGTCATTTAACCAATCGAAGATACGGTCGCTCCTTAGGCCCTAAAAGAAACTCCTTCTTTGTCGCAGCAAGCAGTTTCGATAATTTCTCAAGATAGATTGAGCAAAGCTCATCCGTACTTAGCTCTCTGAGTTCCTGCGGAATATTATCCGGCAGGCTATGGAATACCTGACGAAACTCTCCAATGGATTTGGGGATGCTTATGTAGTACTTGACCGATTCGCCACCCCCCAAATCCATCTCCCAGCCGGATCCGCCGTTCTGGTCCCCCATAAAAAAAGATGTGGATTCAAAAGGCGGCTTTTCAAGCCTTTCCATGTCATAGCCGTTGAAGCTGTGGACCGTTCCGGAAACAGCTACGTCTAAACGCCCCTGCTTCTCTAAATTGTTCCTCGCTTCTACGAAGTAACGCATAAGAGGATCAGCACGCATCTCATCTTGAAATGGTGCATACCAGCTATTGAATCTCGACTCACCAACAATGGATCGAAGATTTTGTATAACAAACGTCACAGATCGTCCGAAAACTAATACGTTTCTCAAGCCGGCTGACCGCTCTGAAGGGTCGCCACTTTTGAGGACCTTAAGCCCAAAAAAAGCGGTATCGAGCACTTGCTGGGCACGTTTGATCGCCAGATTTGTCGCCTCTACATCCATTTTTTGGCCGCCTTTTCTAGGATTTACGAATGTAACTCTGTAATTGAAAGCCTGAAAGAGAAACCTCCACCCAACCCCCTTCAAAGTCAGCCGCTATAGCGGCAAGGAACCCGGCATGCCTGAAGAAAAGTATCCGCTCGACGTGGAGAGCGTAGGCAGTGACACCTACATCGTCATGAGCAAAGGACACCACGACTTCACCGAGTTTATGACTGAGGCCGTTACCCAGTACCACGGGTGGTTCCTGGGCGGACCGCAGCACGTTTGGATTAAGACCACACCAACCAAAGGGGGCTGGAACTACAACATCGTGAAGGAAGGCACGCGAGGCGCCTGGCCGGCCACCTATTGCTGGGAGTACGCCGACGGCTACAAGGAATGGCAGAAGCTGGCGGTGACGCCATGATCGCCACCCTCTGGTTCGCCTACGTCTTCATCTACAAGGGGCCCAGGCCATGAGTAAGTTCCTTCGCCGCAAGGCCGAGGCCTGGCTGATCCTGCTGGCTGCAAAGATCCTGATCGATCGCAATGTACAGCGCGCGGCAGTCGTGTCCCGCCGCGACAACAACGACATGTGGAGCATGGCCGAAAAGCTCGAAGCCATCGCCCAGCGCATCAGCAAGAACTACCCCTAACCCCAATCCCCCTACATGCCTGCCGGTGAGCGGCGGGCGAGGTATTCCTATGCCCTTCATCATGATAACGAGCGCGATCACGACCGTATTCGAGGTTCCGGACGGCGTTGATCTTTTGCGTGTCCGCCAACTGGGCCTTTCTGAGCTTGGCGATGACGAGGACGCCACCGATTCCGTATCCATTCAGCATGACAAAGTCATGAACGAGATCTATCTCGGAGACGCCGCGCGCAAGACGGTCTCAATCTCGCACAGCATCGTCGACCCCTCCGAATAACCCACCTTCTGCCGCCCAGCGCGGCAAGGACACCCCATGCACTCAATAAAACTCACCCTGCTAATGCTGGGCGCCGTGCTGTACGTGTCAGCCACGGTCTGCTGGTTCTTCTGGCTCGCCCCGGTGCTGCTCATGGACGGCGAGGTAGCCGACATTCTCTACGCCTTCGCCGGCACCTGCGCCTGGCTGCTGGTCAGCTTCGGCATTGCCATTCACATCATCAAGACAGCGCGGCCCACGGCGGGCGGCGGGAGGTAGTTATGTTTTTAACAGCTGAGGAAGTTGCCGACCTGACCGGATACAAAAAACCAGGGGCGCAGATAAAGTGGCTGACCGCCGAACGATACGGTTTCGCGGTAGGTGGTGATGGGCACCCAAAGGTGCTGCGCCAGGTTGTCATCGGGCGGCTGGGTGGTATTCAATCAAGGAAGGGGCCGGAGTTGCGGCTGTGCTGAGGTGAGATAGATGCGACCGCGCAAGAAGGACCGGCACCTGCCGGCGTGCATGTACCAGAAGCACGGCGCGTACTACTTGGTCCGCAAGGGCAAGTGGATGCGCCTCGGCACTGAGTTTCAGGCGTCTCTCGCCGAATACGCCATGTTGCTGGACAAGCGCAGCCTGGGCGGGATGCCCAAACTGATCGACGACGCGCTCGAGCACATGCGCACCAGGACGAAGCCGGCGCTGAAGCCGAACACGCTCAAGCAATACGAGGCAGCGGCCGAGCGACTGAAGGAAAACTTCGCCGACTTCGAGCCGCGCGAGGTGCTTCAGCGGCACGTCGTAGCGCTCAAGCTGCACATGGCAGACACGCCGAACATGTCGAACCGGGTGATCTCGGTGCTGCGGGCAGTCTTCACCTATGCCCTGGAGCAGCAGATTGTCGACTCGAATCCATGCATCGGCGTGCGCCGGCACCTGGAGCACAAGCGCGACAGGTACATCACTCACGGCGAGTTCCAGGCGATCTGCGCCAACTCAAGCGACAACATGCGCGTCATCTACGAGATGTGCTACCTGACCGGCCAGCGTATCGGTGACGTGCTGGCCATCCGGTTGGCCGACATCAGCCCCGAGGGCATCGCCTTCAAACAAGAGAAGACGAACGCGAGGCTGCTGGTGCAGATGACGCCAGACCTGGAAGACCTGGTAGCCCGGGCAAAGGCGCTGCCACGGAAGATCCGCGGGCTCACGTTGTTCTGCTCGCCGCGCGGCGGCAAGCCGGTGCACTACAGCTCGGTTAAAGATGCGTTTGCGATCAGTTGCAAGAAGGCTGGCGTCGAGGATGCCAGCCTCCACGACCTGCGCGCCAAGTCGCTTTCGGACACGGATGACCAGGGAAACGATGCACAGAAGCTCGGTGGCCACACCGACGCCAAGATGACGCAACGTTATCTGCGCCTGCGCAAAATCAACGTAGGCCTGCCGCCAACAATGCCTAAAAAATCCCTGTAGTATTAGACAGATGTGAATTGTCAAATAGACAGGTAGAGCCGAAAGCCCCGTATGACAGACCTTTCAAGTCACACTCCAATGATGCAGCAGTACTGGCGCCTGAAAAACCAGCACCCTGATCAACTGATGTTCTACCGCATGGGCGACTTCTACGAGATCTTCTACGAAGACGCGAAGAAGGCCGCCAAGCTGCTGGACATCACCTTGACCGCGCGCGGGCAGTCGGCGGGGCAGTCGATTCCGATGTGTGGGATTCCTTACCATTCGTTGGAAGGCTACCTGGCCAAGCTGGTGAAGCTGGGCGAGTCGGTGGTGATCTGCGAGCAGATCGGCGATCCGGCCACCAGCAAAGGCCCGGTGGAACGCCAGGTGGTGCGCATTATTACGCCGGGCACGGTGAGTGACGAGGCGCTGCTGGATGAGCGTCGCGATAACCTGATCGCGGCGGTGCTGGGCGATGAGCGTCTGTTCGGCTTGGCGGTGCTGGATATCACCAGTGGTAATTTCACGGTGCTGGAGATCAAGGGCTGGGAGAACCTGCTGGCGGAGTTGGAACGCATCAACCCGGTTGAGCTGATGATCCCGGACGATTGGCCCAAGGATTTGCCTGCGGAAAAACGTCGTGGGACAAAGCGTCGCGCGCCGTGGGATTTTGAGCGTGACTCGGCATTGAAAAGTCTGTGCCAGCAGTTCTCGGTGCAAGACCTTAAAGGCTTCGGCTGCGAAACCCTGACACTGGCCATCGGCGCCGCCGGTTGCCTGCTCAGCTACGCCAAGGAAACCCAGCGCACCGCCCTGCCGCACTTGCGCAGCCTGCGCCACGAGCGCCTGGACGATACCGTAGTGCTCGACGGCGCCAGCCGGCGCAACCTGGAGTTGGACACCAACCTATCCGGCGGACGCGACAATACCCTGCAATCGGTGGTCGACCGCTGCCAGACCGCCATGGGCAGCCGTCTGCTGACCCGTTGGCTGAACCGCCCGCTGCGGGATTTGAAGGTGCTGCAAGCGCGCCAGTCCTCCATTACTTGCCTGCTGGACGGTTACCGTTTTGAAAAGCTGCAACCGCAGCTCAAGGAAATCGGCGATATCGAGCGCATCCTGGCGCGGATCGGCCTGCGTAACGCACGCCCGCGCGATCTGGCACGACTGCGCGACGCCCTTGGCGCCCTGCCGCAACTGCAAGCCGCCATGGCTGAACTGGACGCGCCGCACCTGCAGCAGTTGGCCGTCACCACCAGCACATACCCTGAACTGGCGGCGCTGCTGGAAAAAGCCATCATCGACAATCCTCCGGCAATCATCCGCGACGGTGGCGTGCTGAAGAGCGGCTACGACAGCGAACTGGACGAACTGCAGTCGCTGAGTGAAAACGCCGGGCAGTTCCTGATCGACCTGGAGGCCCGCGAAAAAGCCCGCACCGGCCTGGCCAACCTGAAGGTCGGCTACAACCGGGTGCATGGCTACTTTATCGAGTTGCCGAGCAAACAGGCCGAGCAGGCACCGATCGACTATCAGCGGCGCCAGACGCTCAAGGGCGCCGAGCGCTTCATCACCCCGGAACTCAAAGAGTTCGAGGACAAGGCACTGTCGGCCAAGAGCCGAGCCCTGGCGCGGGAAAAAATGCTTTATGAGGCGTTGCTCGAAGACCTGATCGGCCAATTGGCACCGCTGCAGGACACTGCCGCCGCGCTTTCCGAGCTGGATGTACTGAGCAACCTCGCCGAGCGGGCGCTGAACCTTGACCTCAATTGCCCGCGGTTTGTCAGCGAGCCGTGCATGCGCATCGTGCAAGGGCGTCACCCGGTGGTGGAGCAGGTGCTGACCACGCCGTTCGTCGCCAACGACCTGTCGCTGGATGACGATACCCGCATGCTGGTAATCACCGGTCCGAACATGGGCGGTAAATCCACCTACATGCGTCAGACCGCGTTGATCGTGCTGCTGGCGCACATCGGCAGTTTCGTGCCGGCGGCCAGTTGCGAGCTGTCGCTGGTAGACCGGATCTTCACCCGGATCGGCTCCAGCGACGACCTGGCCGGTGGCCGCTCGACCTTTATGGTGGAAATGAGCGAAACCGCCAATATCCTGCACAACGCAACCGACCGCAGCCTGGTGCTGATGGACGAAGTGGGTCGAGGCACCAGTACCTTCGACGGCCTGTCCCTGGCCTGGGCAGCGGCCGAACGCCTGGCGCATCTGCGCGCATACACGCTGTTCGCCACCCACTATTTCGAACTGACGGTATTGCCGGAAAGCGAACCTCTGGTCGCCAACGTGCACCTGAATGCGACCGAGCACAACGAGCGCATCGTGTTCCTGCACCACGTACTGCCTGGGCCGGCTAGCCAGAGTTACGGTCTGGCCGTAGCGCAACTGGCCGGCGTACCAAACGATGTGATCACCCGCGCGCGCGAACACCTCCGTCGCCTGGAAACCACGGCCCTGCCTCATGAAACCGTGGTCGCGCGCCCATCCAAGGCCGCCAGCAAACCCAGCGCACCGCATCAGAGCGATCTGTTCGCCAGCCTGCCCCATCCAGTGCTGGATGAGTTGGCCAAGCTTGACCTGGATGACTTGACGCCGCGTAAAGCGCTCGAAATGTTATATGCACTGAAGACTCGGATATAACGCATACGCGTGCAAGCTGGTAGACTCTCGCGCGGTTTGGGATGCTGCAGACTCTTAGCCTGGCCTGCAGACTATCGCTCCCGAACCTCGCGAGCCCTGCCATAAAGGGTTTCGCTGCCGCCGCCTGAGGAGAAAATTAGAAATGACCTTCGTCGTCACCGACAACTGCATCAAGTGCAAGTACACCGACTGCGTAGAAGTCTGTCCGGTGGACTGCTTTTACGAAGGCCCGAACTTCCTGGTCATCCACCCGGACGAGTGCATCGATTGCGCCCTGTGTGAGCCAGAATGCCCGGCCAACGCGATCTTCTCTGAAGATGAGGTGCCTGCCGGCATGGAGAACTTCATTGCGTTGAACGCTGAGCTGGCTGATATCTGGCCCAACATCACCGAGAAGAAAGACGCGCTGCCTGACGCCGAAGAGTGGGATGGCAAGCCAGGCAAACTCGCCGACCTCGAACGCTGACAGCGTCACCGTTCGTCAAAAGGCCCCTTGCCAGACTGTGTGAAAACCTAGCAATCTGTCCGGCCCTTTAAGAGAATGCTCCGTATCGAAAGATACGGAGCATTTTTCGTTATGGCCTACATACAAGGCGAGTCCCGCAGCCAGACCAGCCTGTTCCCGGTCTCGCTGGAGGAACTGATCCCTGAAGATCACCTCGTACGGGTCATCGACCTGTATGTCACCAAGCTCGATCTGGGCCAGCTCGGTTTTGAGAAGGCTCAGCCCAAGGCCACTGGGCGCCCAGCTTACGACCCCGCCGATCAGCTCAAGCTCTATCTCTATGGCTATTTTCAGCGCATTCGATCGTCGCGGCGCCTAGAAGCTGAGTGCCAACGCAACATCGAAGTGATGTGGTTGATCAACCGGCTTAAACCCGACTTCAAGACCATCGCCGACTTTCGCAAGAACAACAAAGTAGCGTTCGTTACGACGTGCCGAGCTTTTGTGCAGTTCTGCCGATCCGTCGGCTTGATTGCGGGCGATCTGGTTGCGATCGATGGCAGTAAGTTTCAGGCAGTCGCTTCCTCGCGACGCCACCTGAATTTGAATCAGCTCAAGCGTCAGGAGGAGAAGCTGGATAAACGGATCGCCCAATACCTGGCTGACCTGGATGCCGTTGATAAAGCAGAGGGCGAGCAAGTGGTCGATCGCACTGCGATCAAGGCGGCACTGGCGAAGCTTGAGGCCAAGCAGCAAGACAACCGTAGTTGCCAAGCTTTGATGAAGTCGATGGGGCTGGAGCAATTCAACACGCACGAAAGCGATGCCCGAATGATGCGCACGCCAAAGGGGGCTCGTGTTGCCTATAACGTGCAAACAGCCGTGGACGCAGAGCACTGTCTGATTTTGCACCATGAGGTGACGCAAGATGGTGACGACCGCAAACAGCTTGAACCCATAGCTAAAGCTGCCAAGGCCGAACTGGGGCAGGACACGCTGACCGTGACAGCCGATATGGGCTACTCAAATGGCCAGCAATTCCAGGCGTGCGAGGATGCCTCCATTACCGTGTACGTGCCGCCAAACCGAACTTCGAACCCAGGCGGAGAGACATTATTCGAGCGCCAGGACTTTACCTATGACGCTGAACAGGATCGATACCAGTGCCCGGCAGGTCAATGGCTAACCCTGAAGCAGCGTTGCAAAGGCGACCGGATCTACCAGGCGGCAGTCAGCGACTGCGCTGGATGTGCGCTGAAAGCCCAATGTACAAAGGCTCAGCGCCGCTATGTCTCACGTCACGCACAAGAGGAAGCCTTTGAGCGTATGGCACAGCGGATGCAACTGCATCCAGAGATGATGGAGCGACGCAGATCCATCGTGGAGCACCCGTTTGGCAATCTCAAACAATGGCTATTTGGGAACGGGCGGTTCTTGCTACGACAACTTGAAGGGACGAAAGCTGAAATGGCCCTGGCCGTGACCGCGTACAACTTCAAGCGGGCGATCAGTGTCTTGGGAGCCAAGAAAATGATGCAACTGATGGGCTGAAGAGCCTTTTTCAGCACAAAAACAAACGCCCCGAACAAGTCGGGGCGTTTGGTCTAAGGCCTGTCAGTGTGTTTTCACACAGTCTGTTGCGGGCCTTTTTGCATTTATTGGCATCTGTTTTTACTTTTCTACAGGCAAAAAAAGGGGCGGTATGACCCGCCCACATTTTTTCCCTAGTCCCTGTATTCCTTTTCATCATCCTGATGAATCGCGTCCTGCGATATTCCTTAAACCATCGTTCCGTGATGGCCGTGCCAATCCGTGGACACAGGGCTGATGTTAGAGAGTTCCAAGGGAAGTTCAACGGGATGCTACATCCGCACCAGCACCCGGCAGCATTCAAGCGCACCTAAATAATTGTTATTTTTCAACTAGATAGAAAAAGACTGCATGTTTTTTAGCGTCTTGGTTCGGCTAAAAAAACCATTCGCTTACGAAAAAGTAAGCGAATGCTTACACGTGCAATTGGGCAAAAGCGTAACGACTCCCTACACGCTTCAATCTTCGCTGACGGTAATTGTCGGCATGGCCGGCATTGCGGCTTCCTGCAAGACAATCCGCGCGCCCACGTGACGGGCCAGCTCCTGATAAATCATTGCGATCTGGCTGTCGGGCTCTGCCACCACCGTCGGCTTGCCGCCGTCGGCCTGTTCGCGAATCAGCATCGACAGCGGCAGCGACGCCAGCAACTCGACACCGTACTGAGTCGCCAGCTTCTCGCCACCACCCTCGCCAAACAAATGCTCGGCATGGCCGCAGTTGGAGCAAATGTGCACCGCCATGTTTTCCACGACCCCCAACACTGGGATGTTGACCTTGCGGAACATCTCCACGCCTTTTTTCGCGTCGAGCAGCGCCAGGTCCTGGGGCGTGGTAACGATCACAGAGCCGGCTACCGGTACCTTTTGCGCCAGGGTCAGCTGGATATCGCCGGTGCCGGGCGGCATGTCGATAACCAGGTAATCCAGGTCGCCCCAGGCGGTCTGGGTGACCAATTGCAGCAAGGCGCCGGAAACCATCGGCCCACGCCACACCATGGGTGTGTTGTCATCGGTAAGGAACGCCATGGACATCACTTCCACGCCCAGGGACTCGATGGGCACGAACCACTTCTGATCCTTGACCTGCGGCCGCGTGCCTTCGGCTATGCCGAACATGACGCCCTGGCTCGGACCATAGATATCGGCATCGAGGATGCCCACCCGCGCACCTTCGCGAGCCAGGGCCAGGGCCAGGTTCGCCGCCGTGGTGGACTTGCCCACGCCCCCCTTGCCCGACGCTACCGCTACCACGTTCTTGACGTTGGCGAGGCCAGGGATCTGTGCCTGGGCCTTGTGAGCGGCGATCACGCAGTGGATGTCGACGCTGGCCGAACGCACGCCGTCCAGGCCTTCGATGGCCATCTGCAGCATCTGCGCCCAACCGTTCTTGAACAGGCCGGCGGCGTAGCCCAGCTCCAACCGGACCGAGACCTGATCTCCCAGGACCTCGATGGAACGCACACATCCGGCACTGACCGGGTCCTGGTTCAAATAGGGGTCGGTGTACTGGCGAAGAACGGCTTCCACCGCTGCGCGATTCACGGCGCTCATGGGCTACTCCCGAAAAAGACTGACTGAAACAGGCGGCTATCCTAACCGTTCCAGGCGCTTAACGGCATGCTTTCGACAGTTTGCAGGAGGCTGAAACAGCACCACGGGGTGAAATAAATTTGCCGGCGCTTTATAGTGGCCGACCTCCGTTTCATCAAGTAGCCGAGCCCCATGTCCGAGCCACGCAAGATCCTCGTCACCAGCGCCCTGCCCTATGCCAATGGTTCCATCCATCTTGGCCATATGCTTGAGTACATCCAGACCGATATGTGGGTGCGCTTTCAGAAGCATCGCGGCAACCAATGCATCTATGTCTGCGCGGACGACGCCCACGGTTCGGCCATCATGCTGCGCGCCGAAAAGGAAGGCATCACCCCGGAACAACTGATCGCCAACGTGCAGGCTGAACACAGCGCCGACTTTGCCGAGTTCCTGGTGGACTTCGACAACTTCCACTCGACCCACGCCGATGAAAACCGTGAGTTGTCGAGCCAGATCTACCTGCGGTTGAAGGACGCCGGGCACATCGCCACGCGCTCGATCACCCAGTATTTCGACCCGGAAAAGAAAATGTTCCTGGCCGACCGCTTCATCAAGGGCACCTGCCCCAAGTGCGGCACCGAAGACCAGTACGGCGACAACTGCGAGAAATGCGGGGCCACCTACGCCCCCACCGACCTGAAGGACCCGAAGTCGGCAATCTCCGGCGCCACCCCGGTGCTCAAGGACTCTCAGCACTTCTTCTTCAAGCTCCCGGACTTCCAGCAGATGCTGCAGACCTGGACCCGCAGCGGCACCTTGCAGGACGCCGTGGCCAACAAGATTGCCGAATGGCTGGATGCCGGCCTGCAGCAGTGGGACATCTCCCGCGACGCGCCGTACTTTGGCTTTGAGATCCCGGGCGAGCCGGGCAAGTATTTCTATGTATGGCTGGACGCGCCGATCGGCTACATGGCCAGCTTCAAGAACCTTTGCGACCGCACGCCGGAGTTGGACTTCGACGCGTTCTGGGGCAAAGACTCCACCGCCGAGCTTTACCATTTCATCGGCAAGGACATCGTCAACTTCCACGCGCTGTTCTGGCCGGCGATGCTTGAAGGCTCGGGCTATCGCAAGCCGACCGGCATCAACGTACACGGCTACCTGACCGTCAACGGGCAAAAAATGTCCAAATCCCGTGGCACCTTTATCAAGGCGCGCACCTACCTGGACCACCTGTCGCCGGAATACCTTCGCTACTACTACGCCTCCAAACTGGGCCGTGGCGTCGACGATCTGGACTTGAACCTGGAAGACTTCGTACAGAAGGTCAACTCGGACCTAGTAGGCAAAGTCGTAAATATCGCCAGCCGTTGCGCCGGGTTTATCCACAAGGGCAATGCGGGCGTGCTGGTGGCCGAGAATGCCGCGCCGGAACTGACCGACGCCTTCCTGGCCGCCGCGCCAAGCATTGCTGATGCTTACGAAGCCCGTGACTTCGCCCGCGCCATGCGCGAGATCATGGGCCTGGCCGACCGCGCCAACGCCTGGATCGCCGACAAGGCGCCGTGGTCGCTGAACAAGCAGGAAGGTAAAGAAGCTGAGGTGCAGGCGATCTGCGCCACCGGCGTCAACCTGTTCCGCCAACTGGTGATCTTCCTCAAGCCGGTACTGCCCCTGCTGGCCGCCGATGCCGAAGCGTTCCTCAACGTTGCGCCATTAACCTGGAACGACCACGCCACCTTGCTCGGCAACCATCAGTTGAATGCGTTCAAGCCCCTGATGACCCGAATCGACCCCGTGAAGGTGCAGGCGATGACCGACGCGTCGAAAGAAGATCTGGCCGCCAGCCAGACCGATACCGGCGAAGCGACTCCGGCCGGCAATGGCGAACTGACCAAGGACCCACTTGCCCCGCAAATCGATTTCGACGCCTTCGCCGCCATCGACTTGCGCGTTGCCCTGATCGTCAAGGCCGAAGCCGTTGAGGGCGCCGACAAGCTGCTACGCCTGACGCTGGATATCGGTGACGAGCGGCGCAACGTGTTCTCGGGCATCAAGAGTGCTTACCCGGACCCGTCCAAGCTCGATGGACGCCTGACCATGATGATCGCCAACCTCAAGCCGCGGAAAATGAAGTTCGGTATTTCCGAAGGCATGGTGATGGCGGCAGGGCCTGGCGGGGAAGAAATCTACCTGCTGAGCCCCGACAGTGGCGCCAAGCCGGGTCAGCGCATCAAGTAAGTGTGCACAACAGCCCTGTCGTTTCGGCGACGGGGCTATAGAGCAGGTCCCCCCTTCTTGCCTGCCGGATAATCAGGCTCTGTTTGGTTCAATCAACCGGCATGCAAACGATCTCAGCATGAACCTCATTCAACGTATCGACGCGCTGCTGCCTCAGACCCAATGCGGCAAATGCGGCCACCCAGGTTGCAAGCCTTACGCAGAAGGCATTGCTAAGGGCGAAGCAATTAACAAGTGTCCGCCTGGTGGTCAGGAAACCATTGCTGGGCTTGCGCAATTGCTGAGCGTGCCGGTGCTGGAACTGGACACCAGCCGAGGGAACGCTCCAGCCCAGATCGCCTACATCCGCGAGGCCGAATGCATCGGCTGCACCAAGTGCATCCAGGCCTGCCCGGTGGATGCCATCGTCGGCGCCGCCAAGCTGATGCACACGGTGATCATCGACGAGTGCACCGGCTGTGACCTTTGCGTGGCGCCCTGTCCGGTTGATTGCATCGAGATGCGTCCGCCGCTCGGCACCGTTGCGCTTGTGGGTGGTGTGGCGAGCAATGATAAAGAACGCTTTGAGCGCGACGCCAAACGCAGTCGCGCCCGTCGCCGCTTCGAGCAGCGCAATGCGCGTCTGCAGCGCGAAGAAACACACAAACTCGCCGAACGCCTGGCCCGCTCCAAGCGTTCGGCGCCGGTAGAAGCAATGCCGACAGACGCGGCAAACGCTGCACGCGATGCGGCGGTGAAAAAGGCCAGGATCAATGTAACCATGAGCCGCGCCCAACTGCACAAATCCTTGAAAGCCTTTGGGCATCCGCCGACGTTTGAGCAACAATCGCAGCTGGTTGTCCTGCAACAGCAGTTCGAGGCAGCGGAACAGGCCCTGACAGCACTGGAGATCAATAGCGCTCCGGCAGCCGAACAACCCAACAGCAAAACCGCTGACCTTAAACGCGCCAAGATTCAGCTGGCGATGCGCCGCGCCGAGTTGAAGAAGGCCCAGGACCAACAGGCCGACGCGCAGCGACTGGCGGATGCACAACACAGACTCGATGAAGCCCAACGCCAGGTCGATAGCCATGGCGACTGAGCTGTAACAGGCACTGAACCTGGCGCTATTGGCCTTTCGACGCGCAGCCTCCGACATCACATTGATGCCCGTCGGGTTTATTCTGCTTGAACTGTCGCCCATAGGCCCCCCACATAGGGGTGCCCCACTCGACATCCCGCTGACCGCCTGTAAGGAACACTTCGCCCCATGAATGCCGCAAAACGCCTGGAAATTTTTCGCAGGCTCCACGAAGACAATCCGGAACCCAAGACGGAGCTGGCTTACTCGTCACCGTTCGAGTTGCTGATTGCGGTGATTCTGTCAGCCCAATCCACAGACGTGGGGGTCAATAAGGCCACAGCCAAGTTATTTCCCGTGGCCAATACCCCCGAAGCCATCTATGCCCTGGGGGTTGAAGGGCTGTCGGAATACATCAAGACCATCGGCCTTTACAACAGCAAGGCCAAGAATGTGATTGAAACCTGTCGTTTGCTCGTTGAACAGCATGGCAGCGAAGTACCGCAGACTCGTGAAGCGCTGGAAGCCCTGCCAGGCGTAGGCCGCAAGACCGCCAACGTGGTGCTCAACACCGCCTTTCGACAACTGACCATGGCCGTGGATACACATATATTCCGGGTCAGTAACCGCACCGGTATCGCTCGCGGGAAAAACGTAGTGGAGGTGGAGAAGCAGCTGATGAAGTTCGTGCCCAAGCCTTACCTGCTCGATTCCCACCACTGGCTCATCCTGCACGGGCGTTACGTGTGCCAGGCCAGAAAGCCGCGCTGCGGCAGCTGTAAGATCGAAGATTTGTGTGAATACAAAGACAAGACTTCTGACGATTGAGGAATTATTGATTTTCCATATCCTTCGATTGAAAAAATCTTTTTTACCCATTCGCAGATTATCGCTATAAGGAGCGCCAACGGCAGTCTTAGCCTGGAGTTAACCTTATGAGCACTGGCAAAGAAGAATTGGAAATCGAAGACGACCTTGTGGAGTCGGAGGAAGATGGAACTGATGCACCTGTTGCGGAAGTGGCCAAGACCAATCTGAGCAAACGCCGCACCATCGACAATCTTCTGGAAGAGCGACGCTTGCAGAAACAATTGGCCGATTACGACTTCGACCTTTGATCAAGCGGTCGACGACCGGAAGCCTCCCTGACGGAGGCTTTTTTCTGCCGGACACCCTGAGCACGCAGGGTGTTGCGCCCTCCTCTAGACCAGACCGTTGCGTTGAGCCAGCTCGATCAGATCCACCAGGGAACGGGCATTTAGCTTGAGCAGCAGGCGAGTCTTGTAGGTGCTGACAGTTTTGTTACTGAGGAACATGCCGTCGGCGATCTCTTTGTTAGTCTTGCCGCGGGCCAATTGCTGCAACACCATCATCTCGCGCCCGGACAGGCGTTCGACCATGTCGGCTTCACTGGCGTTGCCTATGGTGGAGCGCACCGAGTTGAGCGCCTGGTTCGGAAAATAGCTGTAGCCCGACAGGACAGCCTTGATCGCACTGAGCAACTCGGTCAGGTCCTGTTGCTTGCATACATACCCGGCGGCCCCCGCCTGCATGCAGCGCATTGAAAAATGGCCAGGGGCCTGAGAGGTGAGTACCAGCACCTTGAACGGTGAAGGTTGCTTGGTGGAAGACAAGCGGCATATAACTTCCAGCCCATCCAGTTTGGGAATTCCAATATCCAGTATGACGATATCCGGCATATGTTCCCGTGCAAGTTGCAACGCATCGACACCGTTATCAGTCTCGGCAACGACTTCATAACCATGACGCTCCATTAGCATACGCACAGCAAGACGAATGACAGGATGATCATCCACGATCAGCACTTTATTCATGAGAAAGTCCAATTTCGCTGTTCGAATTATTCAGAGCAAGCACAATAGCCTAGTCGTTTCCTAGTTGGCATAGCGCTCCCCCCCGAGCAACAGCAAGCAGAGACCCAACCCACAACGATAAAGGAATTGCCCTACAAAAAAACACCAACTCGGATGTATCCAGTTTTATGGAGCCTTTCAGACCTTTCCGGGGTTTTACATATTTCGAGTGAAATCTCCTTTGAGAGAGGGGCTTGAGGTAAACGCGGCGCACAGGACTTTCAGCAAATGCCCCTTGCCCGCAGGCACGGGAAGCTGCGGCACGCAGCAAATATCTGATTGTTTCAGTTCCATTCAACATATTTATTTACATCCATTTTTCCTACAGAACTTTCTATGACTTACAGGTCATTACGTTTACATGAGTGAATTTCCTGTAAGACCAGTTCCTACATGGACATAAAAAAATAATTAATTCCTACAAAAAGCTTATGGAGCTCATACACGCCCTCTAGTCTGATAGGCGTTATTTGAACCAAGGACTTGTTTTTAAACAGGAATAAACATCGAACAATGGCTAAAAAAGCTCAAAAAAAATGGCCCCTTGAAAAAGGGGCCATTTTCACAACGGGTTCACTCAGAACAACGAGCGGCCCTTATTGGCAGCGATACGCATGCGCAGCGCATTCAACTTGATAAAGCCCGCCGCATCCGCCTGGTTATAAGCGCCGCCATCTTCTTCGAAGGTGGCGATGTTGGCGTCGAACAACGACTCGTCGGACTTACGCCCGGTAACGATCACGTTGCCCTTGTAGAGCTTCAAACGTACCACGCCATTTACGTGAGCCTGGGACGCATCGATCATCTGTTGCAGCATCAGGCGCTCAGGGCTCCACCAGTAGCCGGTGTAGATCAGGCTGGCGTACTTGGGCATCAGCTCGTCTTTGAGGTGAGCCACTTCGCGGTCCAGGGTGATGGATTCGATGGCACGGTGAGCGCGCAGCATGATGGTGCCGCCGGGGGTTTCGTAACAGCCGCGGGACTTCATGCCCACGTAACGGTTTTCCACGATGTCGAGACGACCGATACCGTGTTCGCCGCCGATGCGGTTCAAGGTGGCCAGTACGGTGGCAGGCGTCATTTCCACGCCGTCCAGCGCCACGATGTCGCCGTTACGGTAGGTCAGCTCCAGGTACTGCGGGGTATCCGGCGCCTTTTCAGGGGAGACGGTCCAGCGCCACATGTCTTCCTCGTGCTCGGTCCAGGTGTCTTCCAGCACGCCACCTTCATAGGAGATGTGCAGCAGGTTGGCATCCATCGAATACGGAGATTTTTTCTTGCCGTGACGCTCGATCGGGATCGCGTGCTTTTCGGCGTAGTCCATCAGCTTTTCACGGGACAGCAGGTCCCATTCACGCCACGGCGCGATTACCTTGACGCCAGGCTTGAGCGCATACGCGCCCAGCTCGAAACGCACCTGGTCGTTGCCCTTGCCGGTAGCACCATGGGAAATGGCGTCGGCGCCGGTTTCGTTGGCGATCTCGATCAGGCGCTTGGCGATCAGCGGACGTGCGATGGAGGTACCCAGCAGGTACTCGCCTTCGTAGACGGTGTTGGCGCGAAACATCGGGAAAACGAAATCGCGGACGAACTCTTCGCGCAGGTCGTCAATGTAGATCTCTTTCACGCCCATGGCTTGCGCCTTGGCACGTGCAGGTTCGACCTCTTCGCCCTGACCCAGGTCAGCGGTGAAGGTCACCACTTCACAGTTATAAGTATCCTGCAGCCACTTGAGGATCACCGAAGTGTCCAGGCCGCCGGAATACGCGAGAACGACCTTGTTTACGTCGGCCATGCCATCACTCCACGGGGTTGTACGGAAAGGCGTCGATTCTACCGATCAAAACCGTGAATTTACAGGGGCGCGACAGCAAATGAAGATAAAGCGACAGATTATGTCGAAGGGGCGACCGATGGTCGCACCTCAGGAAGTATGCGCCGGGTTGCTCGGAGCGGTCGCTTGGGGCGCCGGTTTCTCCGGCGCGGCCACCCTTTCCAGCTGAATATTCACGCGGCGGTTACGAGCACGGTTGGCCGCATTGGTGTTGGGGGCCAAGGGATAGCTTTCGCCATGGAAGCGTAAGGTAATCTGAGATTCCGCGATGCCATTGGCCTTGAAGTAGTCCATGACCGCCAACGCGCGTCGGCGCGAGACATCGCGGTTGGTCAGGCGATTGCCGCTGTTGTCCGAGTGGCCGTTCAACTCGATATGGTTGACGGTGGGGTCCGCCTTCATGAACGCCAGAATCACCGACAACTTTTGCTTGGCCGCCGCATCCAGCTCGATGCCACCGCCGGGGAAGCCGACCTCGGTCTGCTTGACCTGATCGTAATTCATCGGCAGCAATTTGGCTGTGCACAGCTGGTAGTCACTATAGGCCTTGTTGAATTTCACCGGCAGCAAACGGATTTCCGAATAACCGCCTTCGCGCCCGTAATGCCGTACGGTGGGTGAGCGGCCCTCAAGCAAGCCCGTAAAAAGACGCCCCGCCTGGGCCTGGGAGCTGTTGAACAGGACATCGCCGCTGCCGGCGCGCACCGCTCCCAGGTTAATATCGCCGCGCCCCGGCTGCCACGGAGCCGCAGCGGCCAGCAAAGTGGCCGATCCTGCGCCCAGGGAACCGTTATAGGCTTTGAGTCGAAATGTTGCCTGCTCGCCGGCCCGGCGCACGAACTCACCCGATCCGAAATCCGTGATCGGCTGGGTCAGGCGGCACTCGAACTGATCGCCTTCCACCTTCCACTCAATGTTCTCCAGACGGGTCTGGAACGTGAGTGCCATCGCAGGCAGGCTGGCGAACACACTGAGCAGGGCTAGATAATGCTGGCGCACGGGAGGCTCCACTGGTTTCTACAACACTTCAAAGCGTCATACATCGTTAAGGCATACCCAGAGCTATCGGTCGCATCCTGCAAAACTTGATAGCGAGTGCCTGCACGAGTCTTTTCCGGTAGCATTCCCACCAGATTGACCCGCCTGGAATCCCCAATGTCCGACCGCCTGACCCTGCTGCGTCCCGATGACTGGCACATTCATCTTCGCGATGGTGCCGCGTTGCCCCATACCGTGGCCGATGTTGCGCGCACGTTTGGCCGCGCCATCATCATGCCTAACCTGGTTCCTCCGGTGCGTAATGCCGCCGAAGCCGACGCCTATCGCCAGCGTATCCTCGCGGCACGCCCGGCCGGCAGCCGCTTCGAACCGCTGATGGTGCTCTACCTGACCGACCGCACCCAGCCCGAAGAAATTCGCCAGGCCAAGGCCAGCGGTTTCGTACACGCCGCCAAGCTCTACCCGGCCGGGGCCACTACCAACTCCGATTCCGGCGTGACCAGCATCGACAAGATCCTGCCGGCCATCGAAACCATGGCTGAAGTCGGCATGCCGTTGCTGATCCACGGTGAAGTCACCCGTGGCGATGTGGACGTGTTCGATCGCGAGAAGATCTTTATCGACGAGCATATGCGCCGCGTGGTCGAGTTGTTCCCGACGCTCAAGGTGGTGTTCGAGCACATCACCACGGCCGATGCCGTGCAGTTCGTCACCGAGGCCCCGGCCAACGTCGGCGCGACCATCACTGCGCATCACCTGCTGTACAACCGCAACCACATGCTGGTGGGCGGGATTCGGCCGCACTTCTATTGCCTGCCGATCCTCAAGCGCAACACTCATCAGGTCGCCCTGCTGGATGCCGCCACCAGCGGTAATCCGAAGTTCTTCCTCGGCACCGACTCGGCACCTCACGCCCAGCACGCCAAGGAAGCCGCGTGCGGCTGTGCCGGTTGCTACACCGCCTATGCCGCGATCGAGTTGTATGCCGAAGCGTTCGACCAGCGTAATGCGCTGGACAAGCTCGAAGGCTTTGCCAGCCTCAACGGTCCGCGTTTTTACGGCCTGCCGGCCAACACCGACCGCATCACCCTGGTCCGTGAAGACTGGACCGCCCCTGCCAGCCTGCCGTTCGGCGAGCTGACTGTCATCCCGCTGCGCGCCGGTGAAACACTGCGCTGGCGCCTGCTGGAGGAAAGCAAGTGAGTGAAGACCATTACGACGACGAACACGAGCACAATGGCGGCGGTTCCCGTCACCCGATGGCCGAGCGTTTTCGTGGCTATCTGCCGGTTGTCATCGACGTAGAAACCGGTGGCTTCAATTGCGCCACCGATGCCTTGCTGGAAATCGCTGCCACGACAATCGGCATGGACGAGCAGGGTTTCGTGTTCCCGGAACATACCCACTTCTTCCGTGTCGAGCCGTTCGAAGGCGCCAACATTGAAGCCGCCGCGCTGGAATTCACCGGGATCAAGCTTGATCACCCGCTGCGCATGGCTGTGAGTGAGGAAGCGGCGCTGACCGATATCTTCCGCGGTGTGCGCAAAGCGTTGAAGGCCAATGGCTGCAAACGCGCGATCTTGGTTGGCCACAACAGCAGCTTCGACCTGGGTTTCCTGAATGCCGCCGTGGCGCGACTGGACATGAAGCGCAACCCGTTTCACCCGTTCTCAAGCTTCGATACCGCCACCCTTGCCGGCCTCGCGTATGGGCAGACGGTACTGGCGAAAGCCTGCCAGGCCGCCGGTATCGACTTTGACGGTCGCGAAGCCCACTCGGCACGCTATGACACCGAGAAGACCGCCGAGCTGTTCTGCGGCATCGTCAATCGCTGGAAGCAGATGGGCGGCTGGGAAGACTTCAGCGACTGAAGCCAGACCCTGCGCATAAAAAAACCGGCCTTCACAGACCGGTTTTTTTGTACCTCAACCCTGGCTTACAGCTTGCCAGCGTTCTCGGTCAGGTAAGCCGCAACACCTTCGGTGGAAGCAGTCATGCCTTTGTCGCCTTTTTTCCAGTTGGCAGGGCACACTTCGCCGTGCTCTTCGTGGAATTGCAGCGCGTCAACCAGGCGGATCAGCTCTTCCATGTTACGGCCCAGCGGCAGGTCGTTGATGATCTGCGAACGCACGACGCCCTTGTCATCGATCAGGAACGCGCCACGGAAAGCCACGCCGCCTTCGGACTCAACGTCGTAGGCCTTGGCGATCTCGTGCTTCATGTCGGCTGCCATGGTGTATTTGACTTTGCCGATGCCGCCATCGTTGATGGCAGTGTTGCGCCAAGCGTTGTGGGTGAAATGGGAGTCAATGGACACCGCAACCACTTCCACGTTGCGCGCCTTGAAATCGTCCATGCGGTGATCCAGGGCGATCAGCTCGGAAGGGCAGACGAAGGTGAAGTCCAACGGATAGAAGAACACCAGGCCGTATTTGCCTTTGATGGCTTCAGACAGCTTGAAGCTGTCAACGATTTCGCCATTACCGAGGACGGCAGGTACGTCGAAATCCGGGGCTTGTTTACCGACGAGTACGCTCATGGGGTATCTCCTGATAGGTGAAGATTGAAGTAATGGGACCGGACAAAGTCTGCCGTGTTCAAGCGACAGGCCTGTGACGCGGTCACGCTTCGTGAAGACCGACCATCATACACGGAAAAAACCGTTCGTCAGCGCGAGGGCCGCCCCGCGAAAAGTGCACGATTCTACTTTGACAATCATTCTCGTTAACATTAAGATCCAACGCACTTAAGCCCTAAACCCGCGACGGTTCTCCCTTATGTATGTGTGCCTGTGTACCGGCGTCACCGACGGAAAAATCCGCGAAGCAATCTACGAAGGTTGCTGCAGCTACAAGGAAGTGCGTGAAGCCACCGGCGTCGCCAGCCAGTGCGGCAAATGCGCCTGCCTGGCCAAGCAAGTGGTAAGGGAAACCCTGACGCAGTTACAGACAGCCCAGGCTGCACTCCCCTATTCAGCAGAATTTACACACGCCTGATCAGACGTGTTTTAAAGAACCGGACTTGATGTCCGGTTTTTTTATGTCTGTAATTCAAACAGTTAGCGCCAAGACGCGGAACACAAACATTCTTATTCCGATTAATTTTCATTTATTATTCAATAACTTAGGTTTGACACCAAAGAGTTCGCCGCTCAAACTCCGCCTTATACACAGCTATTACAGGGCAGGACCCCAGTCATGAAAGGCGACATCTCAGTCATCCAGCAACTTAACAAAATCCTTGCCAATGAACTGGTCGCGATCAATCAGTACTTCCTGCATGCGCGCATGTATGACGATTGGGGCCTGGAAAAGCTGGGCAAGCGTGAATACAAAGAGTCCATTAAGGCCATGAAGGACGCCGATGCGCTGATCAAGCGCATCCTGTTCCTGGAAGGCCTGCCTAACGTACAGGACCTGGGCAAGTTGACCATTGGCGAGCACAGCCAGGAGATGCTCAGCAGCGACCTGGGCTTTGAACGCAAGAGCCACAGCGACCTCAAGGCCGCCATCGCTCACTGCGAAGCGAGCGCTGACTTCGGCAGCCGTGAACTGTTGGAAGACATCCTGGAAGACCAGGAAGAGCATATCGACTGGCTGGAAACCCAATTGGGCCTGATCGACAAAGTCAGCCTGGAGAACTATCTGCAATCGCAAATGGGTGAGTAACCCTTCGCTGGCAGATACAAAAAAGCCCCGCTCTCTTTCGAGAAGCGGGGCTTTTTAATGCGGTCGAATCAAGCGTCTGTCTTGGCCGCCGCGTTTGCCGCTGCGTCTTTGATCAGCGTTTGCAACGAACCATCAGCCGCCATCTCGACGATGATGTCACTGCCGCCGACCAACTCACCAGCAACCCACAGTTGCGGGAACGTTGGCCAGTTGGCGTACTTGGGCAAGTTGGCGCGGATTTCAGGGTTTTGCAGGATATCCACGTAAGCGAATTTCTCGCCGCACGCCATGATGGCCTGGGACGCCTTCGCGGAAAAACCGCATTGAGGAGCGTTCGGGGCACCCTTCATGTAAAGCAGAATGGTGTTGTTGGCAATCTGCTCTTTGATCGTTTCGATGATATCCATGGAACACCTCTGCAGGAACTTTGCGACTCACAGGTCGGCACTTTGGCGCATTGTAACGCAAAATTCCAGCACGGTGCTCAGGCAAGCTTACGCCGCCGCTACCTGCACGGGCACGCCATTCAAGGCCGCATTGCCGGATAACTCGTCCAATTGCCGCTCGTCGGTCAGGTCATTGGCGCTGGCCCCTGGCTGCTCGCTGGCAATGCTCATCCGCACACCGGGACGGCCATGTCCCCAGCCGTGAGGCAGGCTGACCACGCCCGGCATCATGTCGAGACTGGCGACCACCTCCACCTCGATCATCCCGATACGCGAGCTGACCTTCACCCGCTGGCCATCATGCAATTGACGACGGGCCAGATCGTCGGGGTGCATGTGCAACTGATGGCGCGGCTTGCCCTTCACCAGGCGATGGTAGTTATGCATCCAGGAGTTATTGCTGCGCACATGCCGACGCCCGATCAGCAGCAACTCATCGGCGGTCGGCACCGGCTGCGCCGCGAAGCGCGCGAGGTCAGTAAGAATTACCGCCGGCGCGGCCTGCACCTTGCCATCCGCCGTTTTCAGCCGCGTGGCCAGATTGGGCCGCAGCGGACCCAGGTCCACGCCGTGGGGGTGGTCCGCCAGCATTGCCACCGACAGTTTATGGCTGGAGCCATCGCCGTACGCCCCGGCACGCAGCCCGAAGTCGATCATCTGCGCGGGCGGCAGGGTCGGCTTCAGGGCGGCGCCGGTCTTTGCCGCGAACGCTTGGGCCAGGCCCACGAAGATTTCCCAGTCATGCAACGCGCCCTCGGGTTTGGGCAGGATCGCGCGATTGAACCGGGTGACATTGCGTACCGCGAACATATTGAACGTGGTGTCGTAGTGATCGTTTTCCAACGCCGACGTAGACGGCAGAATCAGGTCGGCATGGCGCGTGGTCTCGTTGATGTACAGGTCGACGCTGACCATGAACTCCAAGCCCTCCAGCGCCTGCTCCAGTTGGCGACCGTTTGGCGTGGACAACACCGGGTTGCCGGCCACCGTCACCAGGGCGCGGATTTGTCCTTCGCCCTCGGTAAGCATTTCTTCCGCCAGAGCCGATACAGGCAGCTCGCCACCGTACTCCGGCCGGCCGGAAACCCGGCTTTGCCAGCGGTTGAAATGACCGCCGCCGGTTGACGCCACCAGATCCACCGCAGGCGAGGTGCATACTGCGCCGCCGACACGGTCCAGGTTGCCCGTCACCAGATTGATCAATTGCACCAGCCAGTGACACACGGTGCCGAACGCCTGGGTCGACACCCCCATGCGCCCGTAACAGACCGCCTTGTCCGCCGCTGCGAAATCCCGCGCCAATTGACGGATCTGCGCGGCCGGTACAGCGCACTGGCGACTCATCGCTTCGGCGGTAAAGCCGCTGATCGCATCGCGTACCTCACCCAGGCCTTCAACGGGCAAATGGCTGGTGCGGGTCAGATTCTCGCTGAACAAGGTATTGAGCACGCCAAACAGCAATGCCGCATCGCCGCCAGGCCGTACGAACAGGTGTTGGTCGGCAATCGCGGCCGTTTCACTGCGTCGCGGGTCGACCACCACCACTTTGCCACCCCTGGCCTGGATCGCCTTCAGGCGCTTTTCCACATCCGGCACCGTCATGATGCTGCCGTTGGAAGCCAGCGGATTGCCACCCAGGATCAACATGAAGTCGGTATGGTCGATATCCGGGATGGGCAGCAAGAACCCATGCCCGTACATCAGGTGACTGGTGAGGTGATGGGGCAATTGATCCACGGACGTTGCGGAAAACCGGTTGCGCGTCTTGAGCAGGCCTAGAAAGTAATTGCTGTGGGTCATCAGTCCGTAGTTATGCACACTGGGATTGCCCTGGTAAACCGCGACCGCATTCTGCCCATGCTGCGCCTGGATGCCCGCCAATCGCTCTGCCACCAGGGCAAACGCATCATCCCAAGGGATCGGCTGCCATTCGCTCCCCACCCGCAGCATCGGCTGGCGCAGGCGATCGGGGTCATTCTGGATATCCTGCAGCGCCACGGCTTTGGGGCAAATATGGCCACGACTGAACGTGTCATGTGGATCGCCCTTGATCGACGTGATCGCCAGACTGCCGTCGTCGGCTCGAGTGGTTTCCACGGTCAGGCCGCAGATGGCCTCACACAGATGGCAGGCACGGTGATGGAGAGTCTTGGTCATGGCCAGTCTCTTTATAGGGGCTTTGGCCAGACTATGGGCCGTGGCCGCGGCAGGCGCCAGCATCGTTCGTGCCGTGAATCGACAGGCATCAGGCCGGGCCATGCGGGAGTAAGCATGAGCAAATGTTACAGAACCTGGCACAGGCCCACTGAAACCGACGCGGCCTGCCCCAGCCCCGCCCCCGCACATTGCAAAAGGTTGCAGCGCCAGTGTACAAATGGCCCGCTGCTGTCAGGAAATTGTCTTCAAACGCGCCTCGGCGTCCTGCTTGAACACCCCTAAAAACGTAGCCCCTATTGGTAAGACGCGACATTTAATGTCAATATCGCGCCTTCCCCTATTTCGTCGCCCCCGTGCGGCTTCCGCCGCAGGTCTCGCCCGTTGTCACAATAAACAAGGCTTTGAGAATCTGCGGTCTGTTGCAAAAGGTAGTTAATGATGAGCGCAAGGCACTTTCTCTCGCTGATGGACTGCACGCCCGAAGAGCTGGTCAGTGTGATCCGTCGAGGCATTGAGCTTAAAGACCTGCGTAACCGCGGCGTACTGTTCGAGCCTTTGAAAAACCGCGTGCTCGGGATGATTTTCGAGAAGTCGTCCACCCGCACCCGCTTGTCCTTCGAAGCCGGCATGATTCAGCTGGGCGGCCAGGCGATCTTCCTGTCGCCGCGTGACACCCAACTGGGCCGTGGCGAGCCGATCAGCGATTGCGCCATCGTCATGTCGCGCATGCTCGACGCGGTGATGATCCGTACTTTTGCCCACAGCACCCTGACCGAATTCGCCGCCAACTCGCGCGTGCCGGTGATCAACGGACTGTCCGATGACCTGCACCCCTGCCAGTTGCTGGCCGACATGCAAACGTTCCTTGAACACCGTGGCTCAATCCAGGGCAAGACCGTGGCCTGGATCGGCGATGGCAACAACATGTGCAACAGCTATATAGAAGCGGCGATCCAGTTCGACTTCCATCTGCGCATCGCGTGCCCGGAAGGTTTCGAACCCAATGCCCAGTTCCTGGCCAAGGCCGATGGGCGCGTACAACTGCTGCGCGATCCGAAAGACGCCGTGGTCGGCGCCCATCTGGTGACCACCGACGTCTGGACCTCCATGGGCCAGGAAGACGAAACAGCCAAGCGCATGGCCCTGTTCGCGCCCTATCAGGTCAACCGCGACCTGCTCGATCTGGCCGCGACGGACGTGCTGTTCATGCACTGTCTGCCCGCGCACCGTGGCGAAGAAATCAGCCTCGACCTGCTCGACGATCCGCGTTCGGTCGCCTGGGACCAGGCCGAAAACCGCCTGCATGCGCAAAAGGCCCTGCTCGAATTCCTGGTCGAGCCGGCGTACCACCACGCATGAGCCATGCATTACTGCTGAACCTGCGCAACCTGGCATGCGGCTATCAAGACCAACGGGTGGTGCAGAACCTCAACCTGCACCTCAATGCCGGTGACATCGGCTGCCTGCTAGGCTCCTCTGGCTGCGGCAAAACCACCACGCTTCGTGCAATCGCCGGGTTCGAGCCGGTGCACGAGGGCGAAATAAGCCTGGCGGGCGAGGTCATCTCCAGTGCCGGCTTCACACTCGCTCCGGAGAAACGTCGCATCGGCATGGTGTTCCAGGACTACGCGCTGTTTCCTCATCTGAGCGTGGCCGACAACATTGCCTTTGGCATTCGCAAGCATCCGCACAAAGAACGCGTGGTCGCCGAGCTGTTGGAACTGGTCAATCTGAAAAACCTGGGCAAGCGCTTCCCCCACGAGCTTTCCGGCGGTCAGCAACAACGCGTGGCCCTGGCCCGCGCCTTGGCGCCGGAGCCGCAATTGCTGCTGCTGGACGAACCGTTCTCCAACCTTGATGGCGAATTGCGCCGCAAACTCAGCCATGAGGTGCGCGATATCCTCAAGGCGCGCGGCACCAGTGCAATCCTGGTCACCCATGACCAGGAAGAAGCCTTCGCCGTGAGCGATCAGGTGGGAGTGTTCAAAGAAGGCCGCCTCGAGCAGTGGGACACGCCCTATAACCTCTATCACGAACCGCAGACGCCTTATGTGGCCAGCTTTATCGGGCAGGGCTACTTCATTCGCGGGCAGTTGAGTTCGCCGGAATCCGTGAGTACCGAACTGGGCGACCTGCGTGGCAACCGTGCCTACACGTGGCCCACCGGAGGCGCGGTGGATGTGTTGCTGCGCCCGGATGACATCGTCTACGCGCCGGACAGCGCGTTGAAGGCAAGGATTGTCGGCAAGACTTTCCTCGGTGCATCGACGTTGTACCGCCTGCAACTGCCGACCGGCGCACAACTGGAGTCGATTTTTCCCAGCCATGCCGATCATCAGGTGGGCGCGGAGGTGGGCATTCGTGTTGCGGCTGAACACCTGGTGCTGTTCCAGGCGTCAGGCAGCGTTGCGGCGCAGATTCCGCAAGTCGAATCCGGCGTACGGCGCTACAGCCCTGTCAGTTGATAAATAGGGGGGAGGGCGGAAAGTCCCTCCCACATTGGATTCCCGGCTACTTGAATTACGTCCGGCCAATCTCGGCGAACTTGGCCTGGGTATGTTCCGCCAGCACCGCGGCGGGCAACTCCACTTCCAGCCCTCTCCTGCCCGCACTGACAAAAATCGTCGCGAACGGCTGCGCCGTCACATCGATAAACGTACGCAAGCGTTTCTTCTGCCCCAGCGGGCTGATGCCGCCCAGCAAATAACCGGTCGAACGCTGCGCCGCCGCAGGATCGGCCATTTCGACTTTCTTGACCCCCGCCGCATGAGCCAGTGCCTTCAAGTCCAGACTTCCGACGACCGGTACTACGGCCACCAGTAACTCGCCTTTCTCGCTGCTGGCCAGCAGCGTCTTGAACACCTGCGCCGGGTCAAGGCCCAATTTCTCTGCGGCCTCCAGCCCATAGGAGGCGGCCTTGGGGTCGTGTTCGTAACTGTGAATGCGATGTTCGGCGCGAACTTTTTTCAACAGATCCAATGCAGGGGTCATGGACGCTCCAGGCGTGGCGAACGGATGGCCAATTCTAAGCCAACCCCGCACAAAACGCTCTAGTGCGCCGCCTGCCTTGGCACCCGCCACGCTACGCCGACGTGATCATTCATCAGACCAATAGTTTGAAAGTGACTGGCAGTTCACTTTCGACCTTTGACAGCGGTCATTCTTGTCTATATTTTTTCGTTTCCGAATACCGTGGAAATAATCCTACGCATTCGAGCAGTAAGCCGTGACGGAGATGGGGATCCCCGCCACGGTGAAAATCGCGCCAGGCCCAACGAGGCCAAACGCCAGACAAGAAAAACAATTGAGGTTTTCCATGACAACTGCTCTTCAACAGCCTTCACTTTCAAGCCAATGCATGGCCGAGTTTCTGGGCACTGCGCTTCTGATCTTCTTCGGTACCGGTTGTGTCGCTGCGCTCAAGGTTGCGGGCGCCAGCTTTGGCTTGTGGGAAATCAGCATCATCTGGGGGGTCGGCGTGAGCATGGCGATCTACCTGAGCGCCGGGATTTCCGGCGCCCACCTCAACCCGGCGGTCAGTATCGCCCTGTGCCTGTTCGCTGATTTCGACAAGCGCAAACTGCCGTTCTATATCCTCGCCCAGATCGCCGGCGCTTTCTGCTCCGCCGCCCTGGTGTACACCCTCTACAGCAATCTGTTTTTCGATTACGAACAAACCCATCACCTGGTGCGCGGCACTCAAGCCAGCCTCGAACTGGCGTCGGTGTTCTCTACCTACCCCCACGCCCTGCTGAGTACCGCCCAGGCATTCCTGGTGGAAATGGTCATCACCGCCATCCTGATGGGCGTGATCATGGCCCTGACCGATGACAACAATGGCCTGCCACGCGGCCCGCTGGCGCCGCTGCTGATCGGTTTGTTGATCGCGGTGATCGGCAGCTCCATGGGACCACTGACCGGTTTCGCAATGAACCCGGCGCGGGATCTGGGGCCGAAGCTGATGACCTTTTTCGCCGGCTGGGGTGAAATGGCCCTTACTGGCGGACGCGATATTCCTTACTTCCTGGTGCCGATCTTCGCGCCGATTGTGGGTGCATGCCTCGGTGCCGCTGCCTATCGCGGGCTGATTGCCCGCCATCTGCCAAGCGCCGCGCCTGCGGTAATTGAAACACCTGACACGGCTGTCAACGGTAATACCCGTATTTCCTGAAAGCGCCGGCCTGGCGCCCCTGCCCTTCGCGGCCCAGGCTGGTTTCTGACTTCCTATTTCGTTCAAGGCAATCGACATGACCGACCTTCAGAATAAGAACTACATCATTGCCCTCGACCAGGGCACCACCAGTTCGCGGGCAATCATCTTTGATCGTGACGCCAACGTGGTTTGCACCGCCCAGCGCGAGTTTGCCCAGCATTATCCGCAGGCGGGCTGGGTCGAACACGACCCGATGGAAATCTTCGCCACTCAGAGCGCGGTGATGGTCGAAGCGCTGGCCCAGGCCGGCCTGCACCATGACCAGGTTGCCGCCATCGGCATTACCAACCAGCGGGAAACCACGGTGGTCTGGGACAAAGTCACCGGCCGCCCGATCTACAACGCTATCGTCTGGCAGTGCCGTCGCAGCACCGAGATCTGCCAACAGCTCAAGCGCGACGGTCACGAACAGTACATCAGCGACACTACCGGCCTGGTCACCGACCCGTACTTCTCCGGCACCAAGCTCAAGTGGATCCTCGACAACGTCGAAGGCAGCCGCGAGCGTGCACGCAACGGCGAACTGCTGTTCGGCACCGTCGACAGCTGGCTGATCTGGAAATTTACCGGCGGCAAAACCCACGTCACCGACTACACCAACGCCTCGCGCACCATGCTCTTCAACATCCACTCGCTGGAGTGGGACGCGAAGATGCTGGAGATCCTCGACATCCCGCGCGAAATGCTGCCGGAAGTGAAGTCCTCGTCGGAAATCTACGGCCGCACCAAAAGCGGCATCGCCATCGGCGGCATCGCCGGTGATCAGCAGGCCGCGCTGTTCGGCCAGATGTGCGTGGAAGCCGGCCAGGCCAAGAATACTTATGGCACCGGCTGCTTCCTGCTGATGAACACCGGTGACAAGGCCGTGAAATCCAAGCACGGCATGCTCACCACCATCGCCTGCGGCCCGCGTGGCGAAGTGGCCTACGCCCTGGAAGGCGCCGTGTTCAACGGCGGTTCCACCGTGCAGTGGCTGCGCGATGAGCTGAAGATCATCAACGATGCCCATGACACCGAATACTTTGCCGGCAAGGTCAAGGACAGCAACGGCGTGTACCTGGTGCCGGCATTCACCGGCCTGGGCGCACCGTATTGGGACCCCTATGCCCGTGGCGCGTTGTTCGGCCTGACCCGTGGCGTACGTGTGGATCACATTATTCGTGCCGCCCTGGAGTCGATTGCCTACCAGACCCGCGACGTACTGGACGCCATGCAGCAGGATTCCGGCGAACGCCTCAAAGCCCTGCGCGTGGATGGCGGCGCGGTGGCCAACAACTTCCTGATGCAGTTCCAGGCCGACATCCTCGGCACCCAGGTGGAGCGCCCGCAAATGCGCGAAACCACAGCCCTTGGCGCCGCATACCTGGCCGGCCTGGCCTGCGGCTTCTGGGGCAGCCTGGACGAGTTGCGTGGCAAGGCGGTGATCGAGCGCGAATTCGAACCTCAGCTGGACGAAAAGGAAAAGGAAAAGCTCTACGCCGGCTGGCAGAAAGCGGTCAGCCGCACCCGTGATTGGGAGCCCCACGAAGGCGCTGAATAAGCCAACGTCGGGTTGTAACTGGCAGGGAGCAGATTCCTGCGTCATCATGGGCCACTTTTGTATGGCAGCCCAAAGGACGCCCCATGAATCTGCCTCCCCGCCAGCAACAAATCCTCGAACTGGTCCGCGAGCGCGGCTACGTCAGTATCGAGGAAATGGCGCAGTTGTTCGTTGTCACCCCGCAAACCATCCGCCGCGATATCAACCAACTGGCGGACGCCAATCTGCTGCGCCGCTACCACGGCGGCGCGGCCTATGACTCCAGCGTCGAAAACACTGCGTACGCCATGCGTGCCGATCAGATGCGCGATGAAAAACAACGCATCGGCGAAGCCATCGCCGCCCAGATCCCCGATCACGCCTCGCTGTTCATCAATATCGGCACCACCACCGAATCCATTGCCCGTGCGCTGCTGAACCACAACCATCTGAAAATCATCACCAACAACCTCAACGTTGCCACCATGCTCAGCGCCAAGGACGACTTCGACGTGCTGCTCACCGGCGGCAATGTGCGACGCGACGGCGGCGTGGTGGGCCAGGCAAGCGTGGATTTCATCAATCAGTTCAAGGTCGACTTCGCGCTGGTGGGCATCAGCGGCATCGACGAGGACGGCAGCCTGCTGGACTTCGATTACCAGGAAGTGCGCGTGTCCCAGGCGATCATCGCCAATGCGCGGCAAGTGATACTGGCGGCGGATTCCAGCAAATTCGGGCGCAATGCCATGATTCGCCTGGGGCCAATCAGCCTGGTGGATTGCCTGGTAACTGATCAGGAGCCGGTGCCGGCGCTGGTGCAGTTGCTGAATCAGCATAAGGTTAGGCTGGAAGTCGTGTAGGGCCTTTATTGATGCTATCGGGGCAAGCCCCCTCCCACACTTTGATGTGTAAAACCATTCAAATGTGGGAGGGGGCTTGCCCCCGATAGCTATCAATACTCGCTGAAACATCTCGAGCCTTAAACGGGCCAATGTTCACAAATTTTCCTTTCCTCGCCCTTCGATGAGTTTTTTCAATCGAAGTCGGGTGGCTGTGCCCGCGTTTATCAGCTACCATTTTCGCAAATGAACATTAATGTTCGAATTCCAATACGAAAAGATCGCGAGGCCAGCCGATGAACCCTTCTACCTTGCCTGCTCCACCGCTTGCCGAAGTCTATGACGTTGCCGTGATCGGTGGCGGGATCAATGGCGTCGGCATTGCAGCAGACGCAGCCGGTCGCGGGCTGTCGGTATTCCTTTGCGAAAAGGATGACCTGGCCAGCCACACATCTTCCGCCAGCAGTAAGTTGATCCACGGCGGCCTGCGCTACCTCGAGCATTACGAATTCCGCCTGGTGCGTGAAGCCCTGGCCGAACGCGAAGTGCTGCTGGCCAAGGCGCCGCACATCGTCAAGCAAATGCGTTTTGTCCTGCCGCACCGCCCGCACCTGCGCCCGGCGTGGATGATTCGTGCCGGGCTGTTCCTCTATGACCACCTGGGCAAGCGCGAAAAACTCGCGGGCTCCAAGAGCCTGAAGTTCGGCCCGGACAGCCCGCTGAAAAGCGAAATCACCAAGGGTTTCGAGTATTCCGACTGCTGGGTCGACGATGCCCGACTGGTAGTGCTCAACGCCATGGCCGCCCGTGAAAAAGGCGCCCATATCCACACTCAGACCCGTTGCATCAGCGCCCATCGCAGCAAGGGCCTGTGGGAAATGAACATGGAACGTGCCGACGGCAGCCTGTTCTCGATCCGCGCGCGTGCGTTGGTGAATGCTGCCGGCCCATGGGTGGCCAAGTTCATCAAGGACGACCTGAAACTGGATTCGCCCTACGGTATTCGTCTGATTCAGGGCAGCCACCTGATCGTGCCAAAACTGTACGAAGGCGCGCACGCCCACATCCTGCAGAACGAAGACCAGCGTATCGTCTTCACTATTCCTTACCTGAACCACTTGACCATCATCGGCACCACCGACCGCGAATACACCGGCGACCCGGCGAAAGTGGCGATCACCGAGGGCGAAACCGACTACATGCTTCAAGTGGTCAACGCTCACTTCAAGAAGCAACTGAGCCGCGATGACATCGTGCACACCTACTCCGGCGTGCGCCCGCTGTGCAACGACGAGTCGGACAATCCGTCGGCAATTACCCGCGACTACACCCTGGCACTGTCCGGGGGCACCGGCGAGGCGCCTATCCTGTCCGTGTTCGGTGGCAAGCTGACCACTTACCGCAAGCTCGCCGAATCGGCCATGGCCCAACTGGCGCCGTACTTCACGCAGATGCGCCCGAGCTGGACCGCCACGGCCAGCCTGCCGGGCGGCGAAGACATGAGCACGCCCGAAGCGCTGGCCGAGGCGATTCGCGCCAGGTTCGACTGGGTGCCGAGCGAGATTGCGCGTCGCTGGTCCACCACCTACGGCAGCCGCACCTGGCGCCTGCTGGAGGGCGTGCAATCCCTGGCCGACCTGGGCGAGCACTTGGGCGGTGGCCTGTACACCCGCGAAGTCGACTACCTGTGCGCTGAAGAATGGGCCACCCAGGCCCATGACATCCTGTGGCGCCGGACTAAGCTCGGCCTGTTCACCACCGAACAGGAACAGGAAGGCGTACGGCGTTACCTCTCCAAGGTTGAGCAGAACCGCAGCAAGATCGAAGCGGCCTGATGACCGCGCTGTACTGAGCGAGCTTGCTCGCTCCCCCCGGAACGCCGCGTTTATTCGGAATAAACGCGGCGTTTTTGCAGTGCTCACGTAGGAATTCGTACCCGGGCCACTGCAGGACCATTCGGATTTCCGAACGCCACACCCCGAGCTATTCGGTTTGCCGGATCGCAGCGCTGGAAAAAACCTGTCATACAAACTTAATCTTTATGTAAATCATATATTTAAGCTTTTGTTTCGAGCCTGGCACGACTCATGCTCTACACTCTTGGACGATTGCCGAGACGCCTCAGGAGCCGTCACGGACATTCGCTGTACAAGAGAGCCGTTTAGCTGGCTTCATAAAAAAAACAAATGTCGAGGAAGTATTGATGCGCATCGTTCCCCATATCCTGGGCGCAGCTATCGCTGCTGCTCTGATCAGCACTCCAGTTTTTGCCGCCGAACTCACCGGCACTCTGAAGAAAATCAACGACTCCGGCACCATCACCCTCGGGCACCGCGACAGCTCCATCCCGTTTTCCTATATCGCGGATGGTTCGGGCAAACCTGTGGGCTACTCCCACGACATTCAGCTGGCCATCGTTGAAGCCCTGAAAAAAGACCTGAACAAACCCGATCTGCAGGCCAAGTACAACCTGGTAACTTCGCAGACCCGTATTCCACTGGTTCAGAACGGCACCGTCGACATCGAGTGCGGTTCCACCACCAACAACGCCGAACGCGCCCAACAAGTCGCCTTCACCACCAACATCTTCGAAATCGGCACGCGCCTGCTGGTCAAGAAGGACAAGGACGGCAAGCCAAGCTACGCCGACTTCGCCGACCTTAAAGGCAAGAACGTGGTAACCACCGCCGGTACCACGTCCGAGCGCATCATCAAGTCGATGAACGCCGACAAGCAGATGGGCATGAACGTCATCTCCGCCAAAGACCATGGCGAATCCTTCCAGATGCTCGAAAGTGGTCGCGCGGTAGCGTTCATGATGGACGACGCCCTGCTGGCCGGCGAAGAAGCCAAGGCCAAGAAGCCGGATGACTGGGTCATCACCGGTACCCCACAGTCTTTCGAAGCCTACGCCTGCATGGTCCGCAAAGACGATCCAGCGTTCAAGAAAGCCGTGGATGACGCCATCATCGGCCTGTATAAATCCGGTGAGATCAACAAGATCTACGCCAAATGGTTCGAAAGCCCGGTTCCACCAAAAGGCCTGAACCTCAACTTCCCGATGAGCGACAAGGTCAAGGAACTGATTAAGAACCCGACCGATAAGCCGGCTCCGGAAGTAAAGATCTAAAAGCTGACTAACCTTATCTCCTGAGGGAGCCAACCCTCCCTCAGGCGTCTGCTACTACCTGCTGGTTTTAACTTGGAACACTCGACCTGGCGGTTTTCGAGCCGATCGCGTGTGCCTGGCGTTCAACGTCAGGCGGGAATGGATTTTCCCCAAGCGGGTGCTTGTACATCGATCGATTTCGAGGGGAGACCCTAATGAATTACAACTGGGACTGGGGCGTGTTCTTCAAGTCCACCGGCGTGGGCAGCGAGACCTATCTCGACTGGTACATCGCCGGTTTGGGCTGGACCATCGCCATCGCTGTCGTGGCATGGATCATCGCTTTGCTGCTGGGCTCCATTCTGGGGGTCATGCGCACCGTGCCGAACCGTTTGGTATCGGGCATCGCGACCTGCTACGTGGAGCTGTTCCGCAACGTACCGCTGCTGGTGCAGCTGTTCATTTGGTACTTTCTGGTGCCCGACCTGCTGCCGCAGAACCTGCAGGACTGGTACAAGCAGGACCTGAACCCGACCACCTCGGCCTACCTGAGCGTCGTCGTGTGCCTGGGCCTGTTCACCGCCGCCCGTGTGTGCGAGCAAGTGCGCACCGGTATCCAGGCGCTGCCGCGTGGCCAGGAATCCGCCGCGCGCGCCATGGGCTTCAAGCTGCCGCAGATCTACTGGAACGTGCTGCTGCCCCAGGCCTACCGCATCATCATTCCGCCGCTCACCTCGGAATTCCTCAACGTGTTCAAGAACTCCTCCGTGGCGTCCTTGATCGGCCTGATGGAACTGCTGGCGCAAACCAAACAGACCGCCGAGTTCTCGGCCAACCTGTTCGAAGCCTTCACCCTGGCCACGCTGATCTACTTCACCCTGAACATGAGCCTGATGCTGCTGATGCGCCTGGTCGAGAAGAAAGTCGCAGTGCCCGGCCTGATCTCCGTGGGGGGTAAATAATGGAACTCGATTTCAGCGGCATCATCCCCGCCATACCGGGCCTGTGGAACGGCATGGTCATGACCTTGAAGCTGATGGTCATGGGCGTGGTGGGCGGCATTATCCTGGGCACGCTCCTCGCGCTGATGCGCCTGTCGTCCAGTAAACTGCTGTCGCGGCTGGCCGGCGCCTATGTGAACTATTTCCGCTCGATCCCCCTGTTGCTGGTGATTACCTGGTTCTACCTCGCGGTACCGTTCGTGCTGCGCTGGATCACCGGAGAAGACACCCCGATCGGTGCGTTCACCTCCTGCGTCGTGGCCTTCATGATGTTCGAAGCCGCGTACTTCTGTGAAATCGTGCGGGCCGGCGTGCAGTCGATCCCCAAGGGCCAGATGGCGGCGGCGCAGGCGATGGGCATGACCTATGGCCAGACCATGCGCCTGATCATCCTGCCCCAGGCGTTCCGCAAGATGACCCCGTTGCTGCTGCAACAGTCGATCATCCTGTTCCAGGACACCTCGCTGGTCTACACCGTGGGCCTGGTGGACTTCCTCAACTCCGCCCGCTCCAACGGCGACATCATCGGCCGCTCCAATGAGTTCCTGATCTTCGCCGGTGTCGTCTACTTCATCATCAGCTTTTCCGCCTCGCTGCTGGTCAAGCGTCTGCAAAAAAGGTTTGCCGTATGATCTCTATCAAGAACATCAACAAGTGGTATGGCGACTTCCAGGTGCTGACCGATTGCAGCACCGAGGTTAAAAAAGGCGAAGTGATCGTGGTGTGCGGGCCGTCCGGCTCGGGCAAATCCACCCTGATCAAGTGCGTGAATGCGCTGGAACCGTTCCAGAAAGGCGACATCGTCGTCGATGGCACCTCCATCGCCGACCCGAAGACCAACCTGCCGAAACTGCGCTCGCGCGTCGGTATGGTGTTCCAGCACTTCGAGCTGTTCCCGCACCTGACCATCACCGAAAACCTGACCATCGCGCAGATCAAGGTGCTCGGCCGTAGCAAGGAAGAGGCCACCAAGAAAGGCCTGCAACTGCTTGAGCGCGTCGGCCTGTCGGCACACGCCCACAAGCACCCTGGCCAGCTCTCCGGTGGCCAGCAGCAACGTGTGGCGATTGCCCGCGCCCTGGCCATGGACCCGATCGTCATGCTGTTCGACGAACCGACCTCGGCGTTGGACCCGGAAATGGTCAACGAAGTGTTGGACGTGATGGTGCAGTTGGCCCAGGAAGGCATGACCATGATGTGCGTGACCCACGAAATGGGCTTCGCGCGTAAAGTGGCCGACCGCGTGATCTTCATGGACGCCGGCAAGATCATCGAAGACTGCCCGAAGGAAGAGTTCTTCGGCGACATCAGCGCCCGCTCGGAGCGCGCGCAGCACTTCCTCGAGAAAATCCTGCAGCACTAAGCAATTAAGCCCGAGCCAGTGTGGGAGGGGGCAAGCCCCCTCCTACATGGCAGCTCTGGTTGACCCAAGGCATCTGTGATGAAATGCGACCCCAACCAATTTCGCGCCGCACCGCCATCACTTGCCGTGAAACCTCGTCTGATTCGCCAGTTGTTCCTGCCGCCGTTGATCATCGCCCTGATGGTCGGCCTGGGTTACATCGGCTTCTGGATCAGCGAGTACTATGGCATCCGCACCCTCAGTGACAATGGCGAGCGCCAACTGGAACTGCATGCCCGCACCGTCGAAAGCGAGATCAGCAAGTACACCTACCTGCCCAGTCTGCTGGAGCTGGAAACCAGCGTCTCCACACTGCTGGCCGATCCGAATCAGGAAACCCGCAAAGCCGTCAACGAATACCTCGAAGGCCTGAACCGTCGCAGCCGCAGCCGCGCCATCTACGTGATGGACACCACTGGCCGCGTGCTCGCCACCAGTAATTGGCGCGATGCCGACAGTTACCAGGGTGAAGACCTGTCTTTCCGCGCCTATTTCCAGAACGCCGTGCGCGGTCAGCCCGGCCGTTTCTACGGCATCGGCAGCACCAACGGCGAGCCCGGCTATTACCTCGCCCATGGCCTGGAAGAGCACGGCAAGATCATCGGCGTCGCCGTGGTCAAAGTGCGCCTCGAAGCCCTCGAAGAACGCTGGCAGCGCGCGCGCCTCGAAGCATTCGTGAGCGACGAGAACGGCATCATCATCCTCTCCAGCGACCCGGCCCGCCGTCTCAAGGCCGTGCGCCCCCTGAGCGATGAGGTCAAGGAACGCCTGGCCCACAGCCTGCAATACTACTGGGCCACCTTGAACGAGCTGGAGCCCCTGGCCCGCGAGCGTTTGAAGGAAGGCACCGAAAAACTGACCTTCCCGGCCAACAGCGAAGTGGTCAATGACGAGCACGCCGTCAGCTACCTGGCGCAGACTCGTCCGCTCAACGACACACCGTGGAGCTTTACCCTGCTCACCCCGCTCAACGACCTGCGTCGCGCGGCCATCAACCAGGGCATCCTGGTGGCAGTGGCCTTCGGCCTGGTCGCCTTCCTGCTGATCGCCTGGAACGAGCGACGCAAGGTCATCGCCACCCGCCTCGCCGCGCGGGAAGCCTTGCAGGAAGCCAACAGCCAGCTGGAGCGCAGGATTGCCGAACGCACCACCGACCTGCGCGCCAGCAACGAACGGCTCAAGGGTCAGATCCGCGAACGGCGCCAGGCCGAAGAAACCCTGCGCCGTGCCCAGGATGAACTGGTACAGGCCGGCAAACTCGCGGCCATCGGCCAAATGTCCACCAGCATCGCCCATGAACTCAACCAGCCATTGGCAGCGCTGCGCACGTTGTCCGGCAACACTGTGCGTTTTCTTGAGCGCGGCGCGCTGGACACCGCCAGCGCCAACCTCAAGACGATCAACGAACTTATCGACCGCATGGGCCGCATCACCGCCAGCCTGCGCTCCTTTGCCCGGCGCGGTGATGACCAGGGCGAGGCCAGCCTGGCCAAAGCGGTGGACGCCGCGTTCCAGGTGCTGGGCGCGCGTCTGGACAACTTGCCGCTGACCCTGCACCGAGACTTCGCCGACGCTGCCTTGCAGATCGATCAGACCCGCCTGGAGCAGATCCTGGTCAACCTGATCGGCAACGCCCTTGACGCCATGCAGGCGCAACCGGCCCCCGAACTGTGGCTGGAAGGCAGCGGCAGCGAGGGCAAGTACCGCCTGCAGGTGCGCGACAATGGCCACGGCATCGACCCCGAGGCGCGCAAGCATTTGTTCGAACCGTTCTTTACCACCAAACCCGGCGAACAGGGCCTGGGCCTGGGCCTGACCCTGTCGGCCAGCCTGGCGGCCGCCACGGGTGGCAACCTCGCCGTGGAGCATCCGGCCAGCGGTGGTACGGCCTTTGTCCTGAGCCTGCCGTTGGCGGGCGCTCAACCCACTGAGTCGACATGAATACAGACCGCAACGACCTCACCGTCCTGATCGTCGAAGACGACCCCCATGTGCTGCTCGGTTGCCAGCAGGCCCTGGCGCTGGAGGACATCACCAGCGTGGGCGTGGGCAGCGCCGAGGAAGCCTTGAAGCGCGTCGGCGAGAACTTCGCCGGCATTGTCATCAGCGATATTCGCCTGCCGGGCATCGACGGCCTGGAGCTGCTCACCCGCCTCAAGGCGCTGGATAAAAGCCTGCCGGTGGTGCTGATCACCGGGCATGGCGATATTTCCATGGCCGTCGGCGCAATGCGCAACGGCGCCTATGACTTCATGGAAAAACCCTTCTCCCCCGAACGCCTGGTGGACGTCGCCCGACGCGCCCTGGAGCAGCGCGGGCTGGCGCGGGAAGTCTGGGCGCTGCGTCGTCAACTGGCCGAGCGCGACTCCCTGGAAGGCCGCATCATCGGGCGCTCGCCGGCCATGCAGAGCCTGCGCGAGCTGATCGCCAACGTCGCCGACACGTCGGCCAACGTGCTGATCGAAGGCGAAACCGGTACCGGCAAGGAACTGGTCGCCCGTTGCCTGCACGATTTCAGCCGGCGTCACGCCCACCAATTTGTCGCCCTGAACTGCGGTGGCCTGCCGGAAAACCTCTTCGAAAGCGAGATTTTCGGCCACGAGGCCAATGCCTTCACCGGCGCGGGCAAGCGACGCATCGGCAAGATCGAACACGCCCACGAAGGCACGCTGTTTCTCGATGAAGTGGAAAGCATGCCGATCAACCTGCAGATCAAATTACTGCGGGTCCTGCAGGAACGCACCCTGGAACGGCTGGGGTCCAACCAGAGCGTGGCGGTGGATTGCCGGGTCATTGCGGCCACTAAATCCGATCTGGACGAACTGAGCCGCGCCGGTCAGTTTCGCAGCGATCTGTATTACCGCCTCAACGTGGTGACCCTGGAGCTGCCGCCCCTGCGCGAGCGCCGCGAAGACATCCTGCAACTGTTCGAACATTTCCTGCAGCAGTCGTCCCTGCGCTTCGACCGCACAGCGCCGGAGCTGGACAACCAGACCCTGTCCAGCCTGATGAGCCACGACTGGCCCGGCAATGTCCGCGAACTGCGCAACGTCGCCGAACGCTTCGCCCTGGGCCTGCCCGCGTTCAAGAAAAGCGGCACCGGCAGCGGCGGCCAGGGGTTGGCCTTTACCGAGGCGGTGGAAGCCTTTGAACGCAACCTGCTGATGGACGCCCTGCAACGCAGCGGCGGCAACCTCACACAGGCCAGCCTGGAATTGGGGATGGCCAAGACCACACTGTTCGACAAGGTCAAAAAATACGGGTTGAGCCACTGATGGATCTGTTTCTGAAGGCCGCCCTGGGCGCGGCGGTGGTGCTGATACTGGCCGCGCTGGCCAAGACCAAAAACTATTACATCGCCGGGCTGGTGCCGCTGTTCCCGACCTTTGCGCTGATCGCCCACTACATCGTCGGCAAAGGCCGTTCGGTGGAAGACTTGAAGACCACCATCCTGTTCGGCATGTGGTCGATCATTCCGTACTTTGTGTACCTGGCTGCGTTGTATGTGATGGTGGACCGAATGCGCCTGGAAGCTTCTTTAGCCGTGGCGGCGCTGGCTTGGCTGATGGCCGCCACAATCCTGGTGAGCATCTGGGTACGCCTCCATACCTGACCGGACTCGGTCAAAAACTGTGGGAGGGGGCTTGCCCCCTCCCACAGTTTTATCCCGGTTGAGTCAACGGACGATCTTGTCGACCTGGATGCCCAGCTTCTTCAGCCGATACCAGAAGCTTCTCTCGGAAATCCCGATCTTGGCCGCCGCCGCGGCCTGCACGCCGTTGCTCTCCTGCAACGCCGCAAGGATGTAGGCTTTCTCGACCTCGGCCAGCGCCGCATCCAGGTCCTGGGGAATGCCCGGTCCGTCGCTGAGAATCGTCGTCACGCCGCCCTCGCTCGGCTTGGACGCAAACAGATAACCCGGCAAATCAATGTCTTCGATCACCGGCGTGGCGGCCACAATGGTCGCGCGTTCCACGCAGTTCTGCAGTTCACGGATATTGCCCGGCCAGTGATAAGCCGCCATGGCCTGCAACGCCTCAGGGCTGAAGCCGGTGATCCGCTTGCCCGCCGTGGCGCTCAGGGTCTGGGCGAAATGCCGGGCCAGGGGTGCGATGTCTTCCACCCGCTCGCGCAGGGCCGGCAGCGGGATCGGGAACACATTGAGGCGGTAATACAGGTCTTCGCGAAACTCCTTGTTGGCCACCGCCTCCAGCAGGTTTTTATTGGTGGCGGCGATTACGCGCACGTCCACCTTGCGCTCGCGCGGGTCACCCACCGGCTCGATCACCCGCTCCTGCAAGGCGCGCAGGATCTTGGCCTGCAACGCCAGGGGCATATCGCCCACTTCATCCAGAAACAGCGTGCCCTTGTCCGCCTGCTGGAAGCGCCCGACCCGGTCCGACACCGCGCCGGTGAACGCGCCCTTGCGATGCCCGAACATCTCGCTCTCCAGCAGGCCTTCGGGAATCGCCGCGCAGTTGACCGCCACGAAGGGTTGGTCGGCACGGCTACCGTGCTTGTGGATGGCGCGGGCCACCATTTCCTTGCCGGTGCCGCTCTCGCCGGTCAGCAGGATGGTGGCGCTGCTGTCACGCACGGAATCCACCGCCTGCAGCACCTTGCGAAACGCCGGGCTGTCGCCCACCAGGCTATCGAACTGCGCGTGTTCGTCCAGCTCGGCGCGCAGGCGTGCGTTGTCGCGCAGGATGTCGCGAAACTGCAGAGCCTTGGCCACGGTGATGTCCAGTTCGTCGATATCGAACGGCTTGGCGATGTAGTCATAAGCGCCGTTGCGCATCGACTGCACGGCGTTTTTTACCGTGCTGTAGGCGGTCATCACGATCACCGGCACCTGGGGATAGCGCGTCTTGATTTCCGCCAGCAATGCCGGCCCGTCCATGCCCGGCATGCGCCAGTCGCTGATCACCAGGTCGATGTCTTCCTGCTCCAGCACCTTGAGCGCGTGCAGGCCGTTGCCGGCGGTGAACACCTGGATGCCATTCTGGCCCAGGGCCGACGAGAGCAAATCACAGAGTTTGGGCTCGTCGTCGACCACCAATACGTTATGCGTCATGACTGTCCTCCTCGTCTTCGCCCCGCGCCGGAATGTACAGGCTGAACGTGGCGCCGGCCTCTTTCTCACTTGTGCATTCAATGCTGGCGTCGTGACTTTCCATGATCGAATAGACCTTGGCCAGGCCCAGCCCGGTGCCGGAGGCCTTGGTGGTGACGAACGGCGTAAAGATACGCTCGATCATCTCGGCAGGAATGCCTTGGCCGCTGTCGGCAATGCTGATGACCGTATTCTCGCCGACGCTGCGGATGCCCAGGGTCAAACGCCCGCCGTCGGGCATGGCGTCGATGGCGTTGATAATCAGGTTGAGGCAGGCCTGCTTGAGTTGCCGGGCGTCGGCATACAGCGTCGCGCCCGGCGCCTGGTCGTCGATCTGCGCATCGATGTTATGGGTGGCCAGCTCCGGCGCGCAGAAGCCGAGGATCTCCTCCACCAGCGCCCGCGCCGGCTGCACCACGCGCAGCGGCGGGTTGGGCTTGGCGAAGTCGAGGAATTCGGTGATCAGGTCATTGATGCGGCTGACTTCGCTGATCACGTATTCAAGGTGGCGCTTGTCGGCGGCCGGCAGGTCGGCGCGACGGTGCAGCAACTGGGTGGCGGTCTTGATGATGCCCAATGGGTTGCGGATCTCGTGAGCCAGGCCCATGGCGACTTCGCCCAGCGCGTGCAGGCGGTCGCGGCGACGCAACTGGGCTTCGAGCTGGTGCAATTCGCCCAGGCGCTCGGTCATGTGATTGAAGGTGCTGCTCAACTGCGCCAGTTCATCGCCGCCGCTGACCTCGACGCGGTGTGCGTAATCGCCGGAGATCACCGCGCTCACGCCCTGGGACAGATCCCGCAGCGGCCGGGTCAGGCGCCGCGACACCAGCACCCCGGCGGCCAGTGACAGCGCCGAGCTGAGCAGGAAGATCAGCACGAACAGGTTGCTCTGGTTGACCAGCCCCACCAGGCTGGTGTGGCGCAGCAACCCGCTGAAAATCACGCCTTGCAACTCGCCGGCATCGTTGAAGATCGGCCAGTACAGCCCGCTGTAGTTATGGGTGAACTGCTCGCTGGGTTGGCGCGTGCTGCGCATCGCCGCCTCGACATCCTTGGGGATGCGCGAGGGGTGATCCTCGAAACGCTGGGTCGAGAAAATCTCCGAGAACCCTTCCGGGTTGGCCAGGTACAGCCGCAGGTCGAGGGAATGCACATCGGCCACGCTGGTGAGGAAGCTGCTGTCCAGGTAGGTGCCGACCAGCAGCACGTAATCCACGCCGTCCTGGGTGGTCTCGAAGGTCGAGACCACGATGCCGGTGGACACGCCGCCCACCTGCACGGTCTGCAAGACGGTGTTCCTGGCCAGGCTGATCTGTTTGACGATGTCGTCGGCGGCAGTGCTGAACACCGGTTTGTTGTCACTGACGCGAATCAGCGCGACCACATCGATGTCGGTGGCATCGGCAATGTCCGCCGTCAGCCGGTCGTGCTTGGCCGCCTGTCTGCTCGCGGGCGGGCTGGTGTAGCGCAGGAACAGCTTGGCCATGCGCGCGTTGTCGTGAAGGATATCGCCGATCTCGTCCTTGACGATCTTGGTCGACTCCTGCAGCCAGATGCGCACGTTGCTGTCGAAAATTTCCGACAGTGTGGTGGCGGCCAGCTCCGCCGCAATCATGGTGGGGATCACACTGACCAACCAGAACGCCAGCACCAGCTTGCGCTGGACACTCCAGCGCGAAATGGCAAACGGACGGGCTTTCTGGCGGGTCTTGGTGATCATCGGGATTCGCTTATTGCAGCAGCCATGGCAGGGTCGGAACGATCCGGTCGGATAAACAGTTTTACCAGCGCGAGCAGACCGTTGACCAGGCGGTTACGGTGCCGGAAGAACACCTGATTGCCCTGGAACTTGCAGCCCAGGCGCAGCTTACTGGCATAGCCGGCCTGCCCGCACTCGTACGCTGCAATTTTGTGTTGAATACAGTAGTCGACATTGGTCAGCCAACTGCGAAAGTACAGGTTGTAGTCGCGGGTGAACGCAACGTCATGCCCGAAGAACTTGTCCACCAGCCGATGTTCGTCCATCAGGATCAGGTTGAACGCCACCAATTGCTCCTCGACCCAGTACAGCACACAGACCGCGCGGCCTTCGAGGCGTTCGAGCACGCCGGTGAAGTAGCTGGCGGGCAAGCGTTCGAACTGCAACTCGGCGCGGGTAAGCGTGGCTTCGTACAGCCTCATGACCTCGGGCAGCACATCATCGATATTGTCCCGCCACTCGACACGCGGCCCCGGCGCGCGCAGCTTGCGGCGCAGGTCCTTGCGCGTGGATTTGCCCAACGAACCGAGGTAGGCGTCCACCGAGCCATAGGGCAGCGGCAGCACGCCAGTAGGCAGGCTCGGCATACTCTGGAAACCGGCGGCGCGGCAGCTTTCGCGCCAGTGCGGGTCGTGGCTGGGGGCATCCTTGACCGCCAGCAGGCCGATGCCGAGGTCATCGGCGTCCTGTCGGGCGGCCTGCAGCAGATGCGTGAGCACCAGCGGGCGGCGCACCTGCGGTACCTCGCTGGCAAACCCGACGTCGCAGCGCTCGGCCAGCGGCGAGCCCAAGGCATACAACCCCAGCTGCAACGCTCCCGGCCACAGGCGTTGCAGGCGCGTGGTCAAGCGCTTGCCGACGCCGGACACGGTGGTGTCGAGACGGTAATGGGTAATAAAGGCCGGCGCCACGGCCACCAGCGTTCCATTGTCGTACACGGCCAGGTAGCGCCATTGGAAATCCTCGACGGCGGCGTTTTCCACGGCGACGTAATAGTCCCAATCTTCAAGCGCACCGGGAAAACAATCGTTCCAGGCACTGCGCTGCAGAGCCCGGATGGTTGCAAAGGCTTGGGTGGTGATCACGTGTTCCCCTTTTTTGGCTGAGGATCTGGTTGGGTCAGTTCGAGTGGTGAGCAGGCTTGCCACAGAGCCCGCTCAGCACATCCGTCGCGTTAACCACAACACGCCAACACATCGTCGGTCGCCCGTTCGCGGATAAAAGCGGCGCTCAGTTCGATCACACGCCGGTATTGCAGGTCGACGGTGATCATGTGGTAGCAGTCGTCCAGCAGGATCTTGGTCACCGGTCCGCCCAGGTAGCGCTCGACGTAGTCGGCGTTCCAGCGGCTGGTGATGTCGTCTTCGATCGAATGCAGCACGAGCGCCGGGACGTTGATCGACGGCATGCGTTTCTTCACCACGGCGTTCATCCAGTGCAACTCGCGCACCGTCACCCCTTCCATGGTCAATAACCCCGCCTCGCTGCTTTCACCCTCCTTCATCTGCCGCTCGACGATTGCCCGTAACCGTTGGTTCTTGATGCCGTAGGGCGGCTTTTCAGTAAACCGGAACAGGCGCACGCCGAACGGGATGCGGATCAGCAACGGCGTGATGAACGCCATTTTGCTGATGCTCCAGCCGTCGTACTTAAGGGTGGTGGAATACATCAGCAGCCCGGCGACCTGGCCCGGATGCTCCGAAGCCAGGTACATCGACATCACCGCGCCCATGGACAAGCCACCGACGAACACTTGCCCATGCCGCTGGCGCACCTGCACGAAGGTCTTGCGCACGCCTTCGTACCAGTCGCGCCAGCCGGTGGCCTGCAAGTCGCTGTTGCCGCCGCAGTGTCCGGCCAGGGTCGGCACGTACACCGTGCACGTACCGTCCCTGGCCAGGCCCTTGGCGACCTGGCGCAATTCATTCGGGGTGCCGGTCAGGCCGTGGATCAACAGGACCCCGACCGGACCGTTGCCGAGCACGAAACCGGCATCACCTTTACCGAGGTCGAACCCGTGACCGTTCACCGCTTGGTCGCCCGTACCAGCAGTTGTTCCAGCAGCTTGAGGCCCAGTTCGATTTCCGGGTAGCTGATTTCCAGGGACGGCGCCAGGGTGATCACGTTTTTGTAGTAACCGCCCACGTCGAGGATCAGGCCGAGTTTCTGCCCGTCGACCACCATATCGCCCTTCATGCCTTCCTCGACCATGTAGTCCAGGGTCGCCTTGTCCGGGGTGAATCCATCCGGACCGCAGATTTCGCAGCGCAGGGCCAGGCCCAGGCCGTCCACGTCGCCGATGATCGGGAAACGCTTCTGCAAATCCTGCAAACCTTCAAGGAAGAACTTGCCCTTGGCCATGACCATCGCGCCGTAGTCGACTTCGTTGGTCATCTTGAACATTTCCAGACCCACCGCCGTGCCCAGCGGGTTGGAGGCGAAGGTGGAGTGGGTCGAGCCTGGCGGGAAGATCTTCGGGTTGATCAACTCTTCGCGAGCCCAGATGCCGCCCAGGGGGTTGAGCCCGTTGGTCAGCGCCTTGCCGAACACGATCACATCCGGCTGCACGTCGAAGTGTTCGATCGACCACAGCTTGCCGGTGCGGTAGAAGCCCATCTGGATTTCATCGGACACCAGCAGAATGCCGTGCTGATCCAGTACCTGCTTGAGTTCGCGGTAAAAGTTCATCGGCGGGATCACATAGCCGCCGGTGCCCTGGATCGGTTCGACGTAGAACGCGGCGTATTCGCTCTGGCCGACTTTCGGGTCCCACACGCCGTTGTATTCGGTCTCGAACAGCCGCGCGAATTGCTGCACGCAGTGGCTGCCATACTCTTCCTTGGTCATGCCCTTGGGGCCGCGGAAGTGGTAAGGGAACGGGATGAACTGCGCACGCTCGCCGAAGTGGCCATAGCGGCGACGGTAGCGGTAGCTGGAAGTGATCGACGAGGCGCCGAGGGTGCGCCCGTGATAGCCGCCTTCGAAGGCGAACATCAAACTCTTGCCGTTGGTGGCGTTACGCACCACCTTCAGGGAGTCTTCAATCGATTGCGAACCGCCGACGTTGAAGTGCACGCGGCCGTCGAGGCCGAATTTGTTCTTGGCGTCGACGGCGATCATTTCCGACAACTCGATCTTGCCCTTGTGCAGGTACTGGCTGGCGATCTGCGGCAGGGTATCGATCTGCTGTTTCAGCGCATTGTTCAGGCGCGGGTTGGCGTAGCCGAAGTTGACCGCCGAGTACCACATTTGCAGGTCGAGGTAGGCCTGGTCTTCGGTGTCCCACACGTAGGAACCTTCACAGCGGCTGAAAATGCGCGGCGGCTCGATGTAATGGACGGTATCGCCGTAGGAGCAGTACTTGGCCTCTTTGTCCAGAAGCACCTGGTCTTCGGCGGTTGCGATGCGGATATCAGACATGATGGAAGAGTTCCTGGGAGTCAGTAGCGAAGGAGGAGGTATTGGCGGCAATGCTCTGCGGGAGCCGCGCCAGCAATGCCGTCACTTCGGCAAAGGTGTCGAAGCGCGCATGGGGGATGGCGTTGGCGACGCAGTACTCGGCGAGGCTGCCCTTGGCGAACACGAAGTCAGCGGTGGAGGCCACGCACATGTCGGACTTGCCGTCGCCGATCACCAGCACCCGCTTGTTGCGCGGGGTGGATTTGCACTTGCAGTTGCCGGACGCGGCGCGGCAGGCATCGCTTGAATAGGGAAAGTCGATGCGCCAGCTGTTCTGGTCGACCTGGCGCAGGCGGTTGGCGAGGATCGGCAGCAAGGTCACATAGTTGCGCGACAGAATCCGCGCGATGCCTTGCTCGATGCCGTCGCTGACCACGTCCAGACTCGCCCCCAGGCCGAGTACGTGATCGACGAAATCCGGAAAATCCGGGTCGATCTCGACGCTGTCGAAGTACGCCAGCAATTCGCTGGGCGTGGCCTTGATCAGCGCCAGTTGGCGGCTCAGGCATTCGCGTGAACCGATATGCCCGTCCAGCCATTGCTGCTCGATGGTTTCCCACTCGGGGCCGGCGAAGCGTTGGAGGACGTTGTCGATGACATCGGTGGGCGTGATGGTCCCGTCGAAGTCACACACGATATGCCAGTCAATCATCTGCGTTTACCTTGAAGAGGGCGCGCTGCATGCGCTTGCCCAAGGGGTAGAGCAGAGACTGTGCCAAGTGGCCATCACCCCGTGCAGCCGGGGCTTTGCTCGGGGTGCGGGGCTCATATGTGTCGTGACAGCTACAATTTTTGTAGCTTGCTACAAACAACATGAGTGCTTGCACGGCCACCGTGCTTTGCGCGTTCATGCGCGGGTATTCAATCAAGGAACAGTGACCATGTTGAGGATCACCTGCGCGGCACTCGCCGGTTTGCTTGGCCTGTGGGGCGTTTCCAATACCGCGTTGGCCGACGGCATCAGGGGTGAAGTCGGCGCCGGCCTGAGTTATCAGCCCCACGACCCGACCGGCAGCCGCTACGAAACGCGACCCGTGCCCTATGTGGATCTGGACTGGGGCAATGTCAGCCTGAGCACCGACGACGGCCTGACCTGGAGCGCGTTGGACACCCACGGTTTCAGCGCCGGGCCGTATATCAATTACCTGCAGGGGCGTACGTCCAACGGCTCGCTGCAGGGGTTGCGCAACGTGTCGGACATGGCCGAGGTCGGTGGCTTCGTGCAATACGCACCGGCTGACTTCTGGCGGGTTTACGCGCAGTTGGGCCAGGCCGTCGGCGGCGGCCACTCCCAGAGCGGCACATTGGGCAAGCTGGGTGGCGAACTGGGCTACCCGCTGGGCGGTGGGATCATCGGCAGCAGCGGCCTGGTGGCGCATTTTGCCGACGCGCGCCAAGCCAATACGTTTTTCGGCGTGGACGACCACGAGGCCGCCGCCACCGGTTTTCGCCCGTATAACGCCAGCGGCGGTTTCCAGAATGTAACGCTGACCCAGAGCTTTGAATTTCCCCTGGCGCCTCACTGGTCGCTGTTGACCAGCGCCAGCTGGGTGCACCTGGTGGGTTCGGCGGCGAACAGCAGCATCGTCAAGCAGACTGGCGATGTGAACCAGGGTCAGGTGCAAACGGCGATCAGCTACAAGTTCGATTGATCCACTGTGGGAGGGGCTTGCCCCTCCCACCCATGAACATCGGGGGGCCAAGCCCCTCGACCATCAGTTCTCTTCGCCTTCGGCCAGCAGGGCGATGCCACCGATGATCACTGCAACCCCCACCCAGTGCAGCGGGCTGATATGTTCCCCCAGACCCAGCCACGACCCCAGCAGCACCACCACGAACACCAGTGAACTCAGGGGAAAGGCCAGTGACAAACTGCTGCGCCGCAGGATCAGCATCCACACGAAAAACGCGCCGATGTAGCAGGCAATCGCCGCCAGGATGCCGGGGTTATGCGCGACTTCCACCAGCCACTGCCAATTGAAATCCATCTGCCCCAACTGATCGCCGGCGATCTTGGTAAACAGCTGGCCGGCACTCTCGGTGCAGATCAACAAGGCCCACAGCACCACCGTGCCCAGGCGTTCGTGCAGCCAACCGGCATTGACGTTTTGCGTACTCATGCCTGCCCTCCTCCAATCGCCACCAACATCACCCCTAACGTGATCACCAACGTGCCCAGCCAGCGCCGGCGGCTGACGGTTTCGCCCAGCACCAGTTTGCCCGCCAGTACCACGCCGCAGTACGCCAGCGCCGCCGCCGGAAACAGCAGGCTCAGCGGCGCACGGGACAAGGCTTCGAGCCAGACGAAAAACTCGATCACATAGGCGCCGATTCCCGCCCACAACAGCGGCGCATTGAACACCTGGCCCCAGAACGCATTCAGGCGAAAATCGCCCTCCAGTTCGGGCAAACGGTCCAGGCCCATCTTGAAACACAGCTGGCCGATCACATCGAGCACGATGGAAAACGCCACCAGCACCACCACGGTCAGGCTCACGGGAACAATTCCTCGAACAGGTCGATCAGGGCCGCATTGGTGGCGGCATTGCGCTGCAGATCCTCAGGGCTCCAGCGCTCGGCGGGAGGCTGGTCGGACTTGGCCTCCCAACGCTTGAATGCGTTGCTGAACGCCGGCGTGGCGAACTCGCCGCAGACGTCGATGCCGATGATGCGTTTGCGTGCGGCCAAGGCGCGCAGGGCCTGCAGCAAGTGGGTCAGGCGCATGCCGCCCTGGTCCCAGTTGGTGGCTGCGTCTTCGCTGGCCAGCACGTCTTTATCCACTGTGATCCAGACCGCGTCGGTGGGCAGGCTGCTGATCATCTGTTCGAGAAATGCAGTCCAATCCAGCTCGGCCAGGTTGCGCCAATACAAGTGATCTTCGCGCTGCTGATGCCCGGCGCCATCGCCGATCCGCCCCCATACTTTCGACGGCGCATGCTGCCAGGGAAACAGCTGCAACTGCCCGCGCTTGAGCGCAGCGAGGTTGCCGCCGCGCAGTTGCGGGTTATGCAGGTCATCGCTGCACGGGCCGAGGGTGACAATGCGTTTGATCGCCGGCATCTTCAACGCGCGGTTGACCCATGACCCACAGTGGCGCTTGGGCGCCAGGCGCACCCAGTCGGGGTGATTGTCAAAGTGGATCAGGCTGACCGGCTCTTTCAAGTCGGCCAGGAACGCCGGCGTGAGGTGGTGGTAATCGCCGGAGCCGACAAACAGGATCTCCGGCCGCGCGTCCGTGGGCCGCGGCCGCCGGGCCAGGCGTTCGACGAAGCGTTTCCAGGTCTTTTCGGTAGACCAGAGGCGCAGCTTCGGGCCCAGGTCCAACAGATCGATACGCGTCGCCTGCCCGCTGGCCAACCGCCGGGCAATCGGCGCCTGCGCGGTGAGGCTGTGGTCTAGATCGAGAATATTCACGGCAGTGTTCCCCTAAGGCTTTAGGGGGTCAATGCAAGGCGCGGGCCAGCACCTACCCCAAGCACACTGCCAAACCCTGGGGGAGAGGGCTTGCCCTCGCTAGGTGGTTGGGGCGCTACAGGCGCTGACTGACACTCAGCCATCGAATCGTCGCAGCGCCCCTCCCACCTTTGGATATGGGTTCTAGTTTTTGGCCTCGTTGATGATCTGGCGAATCGCCCCCACAAACGCTTCGGCCGGCTGGCCACCGCTCACGGCGTACTGGTCGTTGAACACGATGGTCGGCACCGAACTCACGCCACGGGAAATCCACAGCTGCTCCTGCTCGCGCACGTCGGCGGCGTATTCGTCGCTGGCGAGAATCGCGGCCGCGCGCTGGATATCCAGGCCGACGCTTTCGGCGATGATCGCCAGGGTGGCGTGGTCGGAGGGGTTCTGCTGGTCGGTGAAGTAAGCGTTGAACAACGCTTCCTTGAGGTTGTACTGCAAGCCTTCAAGGCCGGCCCAATGCAGCAGGCGATGCGCATCGAAGGTGTTGTAGATGCGGCTCTGGCCATCGGTGCGAAAGGCAAAGCCCAGCGCCGCGCCCAAATCGCGGATGCGCGCGCGGTTGGCCTGGGACTCTTCGGCGCTGGAGCCGTATTTTTCGGTGATATGTTCGACGATGTTCTGCCCCTCGGCCGGCATGTTCGGGTTGAGTTCGAACGGCTGGAAGTGGATCTCGGCCTGTACCTCGGCGCCCAGTTGGTCCAGAGCGTCGGTCAGGCCGCGCAGGCCGATGATGCACCAGGGGCAGGACACATCGCTGACGAAATCGATTTTCAGGGGGGTACTCATGCTAGGCAACCTCGCAGGCCATATGCGCCACAAAGGTTGCACCATACACCAATGTCACAGCACCTTCGAAGGTGCCACCGGCTCGATGCGTGCCCAGTGCGCGGCATCCTCGCGATGGGCTTGCAGGTACGGCAGCACCGCCATCAGCAGCGGCGCCTTGAACGCTTCCTGGAACCGGTGGGCCATGCCCGGAATCAGCTTTAACTGGCTGCCCTGGATATGCGCCGCCAGATGCACGCCGTGCATCACCGGCAGCAACGGGTCGGCGGTGCCGTGGACCACCAGCGTCGGCACGCGCAGCTGGTTGAGCAACGGCACGCGGCTGGGTTCGGCGAGAATCGCCATGATCTGGCGCTTCACGCCTTCGGGGTTGAACGCACGATCGTAGGACAGCGCCGCCTGGTGCAGCAGGGCCTGGCGGTCGTCCTTGATGTTCGGGCTGCCCAGCGCCGCGAGCAGGTCGGCCTGCTGCTCCAGGGCCACTTCGCGGTTGGGCGCACTGCGCCGCGACAACAACTGCACCAACGCCGCGTTCGGCGCCGGCAGCCCTTCGGCGCCGGAGCTGGTCATGACCAGGGTCAGGCTCTCGACCCGCTGCGGCGCCATGGCAGCCAGGTGCTGGGCGATCATGCCGCCCATGCTTGCGCCCAACACATGAAATTGCTGGATCTGCAAAGCATCCATCAGGCCCAGGGCGTCATCGGCCATATCGGTCAGGGTGTAGGGCGCCGCCACCGGCAGGCCGAGCTTGTAGCGCAATACTTCAAAGGTCAGATTGGCGCTGGCCGGGGTCTGGCGCCAGGTGGACAGCCCGACGTCGCGGTTGTCGTAGCGGATCACCCGAAAGCCCTGCTGACACAGGGCGACCACCACTTCATCCGGCCAGTGGATCAACTGCCCGCCCAGGCCCATCACCAGCAGCAAGGCCGGGTCGGACGCGCGACCGATGCTCTGGTAGGCGAGGCTCACCTGATCCAGGTCGACCGTTTGGGTCGGGACATTGATATCGCAACGAGAGGCCGCAAAAGACGGCAGGCCGAACAGGAAGGCGGCCAGTAACAGCAACACACGCATGAAAAACACCAAAACGCAGAACCCCAGTAGAGCGCGAGTCTGATGAAGTTTGTTCAAGCGCGCTGCCACAGTTCGATGACAGTTTGATGAAGAGTGCCCGATGGTCATGGTCGACAGGTTCTGCAACATGAGCCAAACTCACGCCATTGTACGCCGTCACAAATTATCTTCATGGAGAGCCCGTGCTCGAGATCCGTCACCTCAAGACCCTGCACGCCTTGCGCGAAGCCGACAGCCTGGTGGAAGCCGCCGAGCGCCTGCACCTGACGCAATCGGCGCTGTCCCATCAGTTCAAGGAGCTGGAGGAACGCCTGGGCATGCCGCTGTTCGTGCGCAAGACCAAGCCGCTGCGCTTCACCAGCGCCGGCCTGCGCCTGTTGCAATTGGCCGATGCCACCCTGCCCTTGCTGCGCGGCGCCGAGCGCGATATCGCGCGCCTGGCCGGCGGCACCGCCGGGCGGTTGCACATGGCGATCGAATGCCACAGTTGCTTCCAGTGGCTGATGCCGACCATCGACCAGTTCCGCGACGCCTGGCCGGAAGTCGAGCTGGACCTGGCCTCGGGCTTTGCCTTCGCACCGCTGCCGGCCCTGGCCCGTGGCGACCTGGACCTGGTGGTGACTTCCGACCCGCTGGAACTGCCGGGCATCACCTATGTGCCGTTGTTCACCTACGAGGCGATGCTGGCCGTGGCCAACCAGCATGCGCTGGCGAACAAGTCCTACATCGTGCCGCAAGATCTGCTCAGCGAAACCCTGATCACCTACCCGGTGGAACGCGACCGCCTGGATATTTTCACGCGCTTCCTGGAGCCGGCCGATGTGGAACCGGCCCAGCTCCGCACCTCGGAGCTGACGGTGATGATGATGCAGCTGGTGGCCAGCGGCCGTGGCGTATGCGGCATGCCCCATTGGGCGCTGCACGAATACAGCTCGCGCGGCTACGTGAAGGCCAAGCGCCTGGGTGAGAAGGGTTTGTTCGCAACGCTGTACGCCGGCATCCGCGCCGACATGCTGGATGCGCCGTATATGCGCGACTTCCTGCTGACGGCCAAGGACACGTCGTTTTCTACGTTGGACGGCGTGAGTGCGGTGCGCTGAGGGGCGAGTCAGCCGACACAGGCCGTCAGGGACGAGCGATAGAACGGCAGGATCAGGTCACGCGTCAGCGGCGCCAGGACCAGGCCGCCGTCGCCGGCCGGGTCGATCCAGCGCACTTCTTCGATTTCGGCGGCGGGCGTCACCGCCACATCGATGTTGACCTGAAACAGCTCGGCTTGCACGGTAAAACCCGGCTCGTTGGCCGCCGGCGCCGAGAAATGGCCCAGGTAGACGGCGGCGTCGGGGTTGATGCGCAGGTTCAATTCCTCGAACAGCTCACGGGCCAGGGCCTCGGCAGGTTGCTCGCCGGCGTCGATCTTGCCGCCGGGTTGCATGAAAGCCTGGGTGCCGCGCTTGCGCACCAGCAGGGTCTGGCCGTCGTCGCCGATCAGGAGCGCGGCAGCGATGCGGATAGTGGTGGACATACGATAAAAAGCCTTGAATTCAAATCAGTAAAAATCACCGCACAAGGCTTACGCCTCGTCCGGTTCCTTGATAAAGACGCTGTACTTGGCACCCTCCATCGCCTCGAACGCAATCAGCTTGTCCACCAGCGGCAGGTTCAGCACCTTGCCGGCGTTGAGCAGCAACATGCCGTTGTCGGCGTTGAGGTTGCGCGCCAGGATCATACCGTCCTGCAGTTCGCGGGTGGTCAGCACCTTGACGGTCGGGTCGCCCAGGGTCACGTCACTCAGGAAGGTGGCGCAGGCCTGCACAAAGCCCTCGACCAGTTCAGGATCATACAGGCGCCCGGCGTATTTGCGGATGAACAACAGCGCTTCATCGCTATTCATCTGCCGCTCCAGGATCAGGCCCTTTTGCAGCTCGATAAAATCCACCGCCAGTTTCAGCAGACGCGAACCGAAGGGGATCGCATCGCCCTTGAGATGGTCGGGAAAGCCGCTGCCATCCCAGCGCTCCTGGTGATGACGAATGATCCGCGCGGCATCTTTCATCGGCTCCAGGGTCATCAGCAGCGATTCGCTTTGGGTCGGATAGCTGCGATAGCGCTCGCGGTCGGTGCTGTGCAGCTTGTCCGAAGGTTCTATCAGCATGCTGTCGCTCCAACTCAGCTTGCCGATGTTGTACAGCGCAGCGGCCATCGCCAGGTCGCGCGAGCTGGCTTCATCGATAAATTGGGCGGCGCAGTACACCCGCACCAGTTCAATCAGCGCGCGGTTGGTTTGCTTATTCTTGGGCAAGCGCAGGTTGGCCAGCAGCGAGAACACTTCCGTACCGGTCACGTAACTGCGCTTGAGTTCGTCGTAGGCCAGGTCGAGCATGTCGGCGGTCTGCTGCAGCTCGCTGGTGCGCGCCGCCACGCGTTTTTCCAGGTTGGCGTTGAGTTGCTTGAGCTGATCGTTCTGCACCTGGGTCAGGCGCTCCAGGCGCTGGTGCTCCAGGGTCTGGCGCAAGACCAGCTGCAATTCTTCGTCGTTCCAGGGCTTGCTGATGTAGCGGTGGATCTGCCCTTCGTTGATCGCCTTGACGATCGTCGGCAGGTCGGCGTAACCGGTGAGCAGGATGCGGCTGGTGCCCGGGTACAGGCGATGCACTTCGGCCAGCAGCTGCGCGCCGTCCATGCCCGGCATACGGGCGTCGCTCATTACCAGGTCGATGGGTTGGGCGGCCATGATTTCCAGGGCCTGAGCACCGCTGCCGGCCAGCACCACATCGAACGGTTGACCGCGCAACAGCCGGCGCAGGCTGTTGAGGATCGACTCTTCATCGTCGACCAGCAAAATCGTGGGTTTCGTCGCCAGTTGTTCATCCATGCGTGCTGCGCCTTCAAATTAAACCGAATTGAGCTACATTGAACCGTCGTGCCGAGCCATGATCCCTCGCCGAGGCGCGGGCTTGATTTGACGCCAACTGGCCATCAATTTCAAGGGAGCTCGACTATGCTGTCACAGTAGTCGGCCCCGTTCAGAAGTGAAACCAGGGAAGGAACCGTTATGTCATCGAGCCCTTTGGAAGTACCGGATGCAGGCTCGGCACGCGCCAACCGCCGCATCCTGATCGTCGATGACGCCGCTTCCATCCATGAGGACTTTCGCAAGATCCTGTGTGCCGACGTAGAAAGCGAACAATCCCTGGACAGCCTCGAAGAGGCCCTGTTCGGCACCACCGCCGCTGTGCGTCAGGCTTTCGTACTGGATTCCGCCTACCAGGGCCAGGAAGCGCTGGCACTGGTGAACCAGGCCCTGGCCGCCAATGCGCCCTACGCTCTGGCATTTATCGACATGCGCATGCCGCCCGGCTGGGACGGCCTGCAAACCATCGAACAGCTGTGGAACGTCGACCCCAACCTGCAGATCGCCCTGTGCACGGCGTATTCGGACTACTCCTTCGAGGCCATCGAGGCACGGCTGAAATACAACGACCAATTGCTGATCCTGAAAAAACCCTTCGACCACCTGGAGATCCGCCAGATGGCCAGTGCCCTGACATGGAAGTGGCAACTGGCCCAGGACGTGGCCCTCAAGGTGATCAGCCTGGAACGCACCATCGAAGAACGGGTGCAGGAACTGCTGAAAGTCTCGCACCTGCTGCAATACGACGCGCTCACCGAGCTGCCCAACAGCACCCTGCTGGGCGACCGCCTGACCCAGGCCATTGCCCTTGGCCGGCGGCACGACACACAGCTGGCGGTGATGTTTATCGGACTCGACCGGTTTAAACGTATCAACAACGCCCTGGGCTACCCGGTGGGCGACGAGGTGCTCCAACAGGTCAGCCACAGCCTGGTCGCAGCGGTGCGCGCGTCGGATTCAGTATTCCGCTACGGCTCCGATGAGTTTGTGATCCTGCTCCACGACGTGCAGCACCCGCAGCAGACCCAGCACATCGCGCACAAGGTGCTCAAGGCCATCAGCGTAACGCGCCACGTGGCCGGGCATGACCTGAGCGTCACCGCCAGCCTGGGCATCAGCCTCTACCCGAACGACAGCTGCAACGCAGTGGAATTGATCAAGCACGCCGAAACCGCCATGCACACCAGCAAGGAACGCGGCGCGAACGACTTCAGTTTTTACACCGAAGACATGAACCTGCGCGCCCAGCGTCAGCAAACCCTGGAGAGCGCGATTCGCCAGGCCCTGGACCGCGATGAATTTGTGCTGCACTACCAACCCAAGCTGGACCTCAAGTCCGGGCGCATCGTCGGTGCAGAGGCGCTGATACGCTGGTTTCAGCCGCGTTCGGGCTGGGTCAGCCCGGTCGATTTCATCCCAGTGGCCGAGGACAGCGGTTTGATCGTGCCGTTGACCCAATGGGTGCTGCGCCAGGCCTGCGAACAGGCACAAGCGTGGCGCGGCATGGGCCTGCCGCCGTTGTGCGTGTCGGTGAATGTCTCGGCCATCGACTTCCGCCAGCGTGATTTCGTCGACAACCTGGCCGCGATCCTCAAGCAAACCGGCCTGCCGCCGGCACGACTGGAGCTGGAGATCACCGAAAGCGTACTGATGCAGAACGTCGATGACACCGTGGACCTCCTGCACAAGATCAAGGCCCTGGGCGTGCGCCTGGCGCTGGACGATTTCGGCACCGGTTACTCCAGCCTCAGCTACCTGCGCCGCTTTCCCATCGACGTGTTGAAAATCGACCAGTCGTTCGTGCGCGGGCTGAACGTAAATAGCCAGGACGCGCAGCTGATCAGCGCTATCATCGGCATGGGCAAGAGCCTGGAGCTGAACATCATCGCCGAAGGGGTGGAAACCCTCGAACAGCTCGCGTTCCTGAAAAGCCAGGCGTGCGAAGAGGGCCAGGGCTTTCTGTTCAGCAAGGCCGTACCGCCGAAGGATTTCGCCCAGTTGCTGCAAGTGGGCAGTCCCACACTGATGCCCAACCCATAGGCCGTGCCTGCAAGGAGTGCTCGCTTGAGCGAAGTCTCACGTTACCGTTTCGGCGTCATGCTGGTGTTGTGCTCGGGCTTGACTCAGTCGCTGGCGGCCGCGCCGCTGGACGAGGCGCTCAAACCGCTGCCGCCGGTGCCCGCGCTGGACCCGGCCAAGGTCGAACTGGGCCGCCGGCTGTTCAATGAACCGCGCCTGTCGGTCAATAACACCCTGTCCTGCGCCAGTTGCCATCAGCTTGAAACCGGAGGCGCCGATAACAAGCCGTTTTCCCTGGGGTTCGACGGCAAGCCGGTGCAGGTCAATACCCCGTCCGTGTTCAATGCCAGCCTGAACTTCAAGCAGTTCTGGAACGGCCGGGTGGACACCCTGCAAGCGCAGATCGAACAGGTGGTCATCAGCCCCATGGAAATGGGCAGCGACTGGAACACCGTGGTGCAGAACCTCACTGCCCTGCCGCTCTACCAACGCGCCTTCAGCCAGGCCTACCCCGACGGGGTCACCGCCGCCAATGTGCAAAACGCCCTGGCCACCTATGAGCGCACGCTGCTCACGCCCAATTCACGCTTTGACCAATACCTGCTGGGCAACACCGAGATCCTGACCCTCCAGGAAAAGTACGGCTATCAGCGCTTCAAGGATTACGGCTGCATCGCGTGCCACCAAGGCATCAATATCGGCGGCAACATGTTCCAGAAGTTCGGCGTGATGGGAGACTACTTCAAGGCCCGCGGCAACCCGGTTGAGGCCGACCTGGGCCGCTACCTGGTGACCCAGGAAGAAGATGACCGTCATGTGTTCAAGGTGCCCAGCCTGCGCAACGTGGCGGTGACCGCGCCGTATTTTCACGATGCCTCGGCCAAGACTCTGGAAGAAGCCGTCGACGTGATGTTCAAGTACCAGTTGGGGCGTAATCCGAACCAGGAAGACAAAGACTTGATCGTGCAGTTTCTCAAGACATTGACCGGTGAATGGGCGGGCAAGCCACTATGACGACTCAGTCGCGCCGTCGCTTCACCCAATTCGTGCTTGGTCTGGTGACCGTGCTGCTGGCCTCGACCCTGGTGTTTCTGTACCTGAAGGCCGCCCGCGACCAGACCGCCAGCTACACCCAGTCGCGGGACCTGATCCGCCAGCTGCAACAACTCAATGCGCAGTGGGACAGCGAAGTGCTCAAGGCCAGGATCGCGATCACCCACAATTATGATCCTCTGGTCACACCGCTCACGGAAATGACCCGGATCTGGGCCGAACTGAACCGCCGCGACACCTACCACAACCCAAGCGACCTGAGCGGTTGGCAAGCCACGCAAGCCGCCTACCAGATCGCAGTCCAGGAAAAAGCCCGGCTGGTGGACCAGTTCAAATCCCACAACGCCGTGCTGCGCAACTCCCTGGCATTCCTGCCGACCGCCGAAGACGACATCCAGGCCCAGTTCAATCGCCTGGACGACGAAGGCCGGTTGCAATTGCAAGGCGTGGCCACCGACACCTACGACCTGCTGCTCAGCAGCCTGGAATTCGCTCAGGTCACCAGTGACGATCGGGCCGCCGATATCCTGGTGGGCCTGGGCAAACTGGCCACCAACAAGGAACAACTGCCGAGCGAGTTCCAGGGCCCGGTGGATCTGCTGAGCAATCACATTGCGCTGATCCTGCGCGAACAGCCGGTGGTCAACAACCTGCTTGAGCGAATCGCCGAAGTGCCCGTGGCCGAACGTCTTGACGACCTGACCACCCACCTCGACCAGGATCAGCAGGCGGCTGACCGCATCGACCACCAATACCACCGCTACCTGCTGATCTTCTCGACCCTGCTGGTGGCGATGCTGCTTTACCTGGCGGTGCGCCTGTTGCGCAGCTTCGCCGAGATCAACCGGGTCAACCGCGAATTGCAGGCCGCCAACGAAACCCTGGAACAGCGCGTGGAGCGACGCACCCAGCAGCTCAAGGATGCGCAGAGTGAATTGCTCGACAGCGCACGCCAGGCCGGCATGGCCGAAATCGCGACCAACGTGCTGCACAACGTGGGCAACGTGCTCAACAGCGTGAACATCTCCGCCGATCTGGTCACGCGCAAACTGCGCAGCAGCAAAGCGCTGGGCCTGGGCAAGGCGATGCAGTTGATCAATGAGCATAAAGCGGACCTGGGCACGTTCCTCACCGACGATGAGAAAGGCAAGCTGCTGCCCGGCTACCTCAACCAACTGGTGGACGCCATCGCCTCGGAACAGCAGGCCATGACCGATGAACTGGCGCAATTGAGCAAAAGCGTGGACCACATCAAGGACATCGTCTCTACCCAGCAATCCTATGCCGGCGCCTCCACACTGCTGGAGCCGGTGCATATCAGCGCCTTGATGGAAGATGCGCTGCGCATGAACGCCGGTGCGCTGAGCCGCCATCACGTCACGGTGGTGAAGGAATACGCGCAAATACCGGAAATCCTCGCCGACAAACACCGCCTGCTGCTGATCATGGTCAACCTGATCAGCAACGCCAAGTACGCCATGTCCAAACTCAGCGACCGGCCACGCCAGATAACCCTGAGAGTCCAGGCGCTGGAAGACAACATCTTGCAGATCAGCGTGAAGGACGACGGCGAAGGCATCCCCGCCGAGAACATGACGCGGATCTTCACCCACGGTTTTACCACCCGCAAGGAAGGCCACGGCTTCGGCCTGCACAGCTGTGCGCTGGCCGCCGTTGAAATGAATGGCCAGCTCAGCGCCCACAGCGACGGGCCTGGCCTGGGTGCGGTGTTTACCTTGACGATCCCTATGACCCCTGCCGGAAGCCCCGCATGAACCAGCCTCCCAATCGGCGCATCCTGTTGATCGATGACACGCCGTCGATTCACGACGATTTCCGCAAGATCCTCATGCCAACCGTCGAGAACAACCAGGTTCTCGACGACCTGGAGTCGGCGCTGTTCGGCGACACCAGCAAAACCGAGGTCCAGGCCTTCGAATTGCATTCGGCGTACGGCGGCGAAGAAGGCCTGCAACTGCTCACCGTCGCCATGGCGGAAAGACGCCCCTACGCCCTGGCGTTCGTCGACATGCGCATGCCCCAGGGCTGGGATGGTGCCAGGACCATCGAAGAGTTATGGAAAGTCGACCCCGGCCTGCAAGTGGTGGTGTGCACGGCGTATTCGGATTATTCCTGGGATGACCTGCTGTACCGCCTGAAGGGCCATGATCGCTTGCTGATCCTGAAAAAACCCTTCGACAACATCGAAGTGCAGCAAATGGCCAATACCCTGTCCAGCAAGTGGGACATGGCCCGGCGCGCCTCCTTGAAAACCAGCCACCTGGAACAACTGGTGGCGCAGCGCACCGTGGCGCTGACCCAGGCCAGCGAGGCGTTGCAACTGGAAATCGACGAGCGCAAGCAGTTGGAGAGCCAACTGGTGCAGTCGGAAAAACTCGCGTCCCTGGGCCAACTGGCGGCCGGCGTCGCCCATGAAATCAACAACCCGGTGGGGTTCATCTCCTCCAACCTGAGCACCCTCGACAGTTACTTCAACCAGCTGCAACAGATGCTCGATGCCTACCGACAGGTCGAAGACAGCCTCACGTCGGCCGAGCAGCGCGACCCGCTCAAAGCCCTGCGCGACGAGCTGGAGCTGGATTTTCTCAAGGAAGACATTCCCATCCTGATCAGAGAGTCCAAGGAAGGCATCGGGCGAGTGGTGCAGATCGTCAAGGACCTGAAAAACTTCTCGCGGGTGGACAATGACCAGACCTGGCAGTGGGCCAACCTGCAACAGGGCATCGACTCCACGCTGAACATCGTCGCCAGTGAACTCAAGTACAAGGCCGACGTGATCAAGCAATACGGCGCGCTGCCGGAAATCGAATGCCTGGCTTCGCAGCTTAACCAGGTGGTGATGAACCTGGTTATCAACGCCGCCCAGGCCATGGGCCCGGAGCGCGGCACCATCACCATCAGCAACGGCGTGGAGGGCGATAACGTGTGGCTGGAAGTCGCCGACAACGGCTGCGGCATTGCGCCCGAAACCGTGCAGAAAATCTTCGATCCGTTCTTTACCACCAAACCGGTGGGGGAAGGCACGGGGCTGGGGCTGTCGCTGTCGTACGGCATTATCAAGAAGCATCACGGTGATATTTCCGTGAGCAGCGAACCGGGCAAAGGTACGACCTTTCGCGTGGTGTTGCCGATTCGGCAGACGGCGGCGTAGGGCTGCACACCGCCCGGGCATGCAAACCGGCATCAGCCGCGCCGCAAAACCGGGCACTGCCGATTATCGGAAATACCTGCCGACCTGTTATTTCTGACAGTAGACGCTACCGTTCCTTCCGCTCAAAACTCCAGGCAAGCCACAGGGTTGCCTGACCGCGTAGTACCGATCGTGGTGCCTGGTTACTTTCTTCGAGCAAAGGCCACCATGTCTACGCGCCGCGAGTTTCTGACGTACGCTTCAATGATCGCCCTCCTCACGCCCCTGAGCCGAGGAGCCCTGGCTGCCGACGATGCCGAGCAAGCCAGCGCCTTTTCTTTCGAACACCTGATCGAACAGGCGCAGGCCGATGCCTTGAAACCCTATGTTTACCCCAATCATGCCTCCGCCGCGCTGCTGGCCAAGCTGGACTACAGCGCCCACGGCCAGATCCACTTCAAACCTGAGCAGGCATTGTTCGCCAAAGGGCCGGGGCCGTTTCCGGTAACGTTTTTCCATCTAGGCTCATTCTTTCGCACCCCCGTCAGAATGTATGTCCTGGACAACACCGTGGCACGCGAGATTGTGTACGACCCGGCGCACTTTGACATGCCGGCCGACAGCCCGGCCCACGATCTGCCGCGTAACAGTGGGTTCGCCGGTTTTCGTATCCAGGAGAGCCGCCTGGGCAACCAGGCCAATCTGGCATGGGAAAGGAACGATTGGGTGGCGTTTCTCGGTGCATCGTACTTTCGCGCCATCGGCGAATTGTACCAATACGGTCTGTCGGCACGTGCCATAGCCCTGGATGTGGCCCAGGCCGGTAAAGCGGAAGAATTCCCGGACTTCACCCACATCTGGTTCGAGCCACCCAAGAACGAACACGCCCAATCGATGACCCTTTATGCACGGCTCGACGGACCCAGCCTATGTGGCGCATACCGTTTCGTGATCAGCCGTACCCACGGCGTGATCATGGACGTGGACTGTACGGTTTTCCTGCGTCACAACGTCAGACGATTGGGCATCGCCCCGGTGACGTCGATGTTCTGGTTTGGCGAAGCTGCCAAGCGCACGGCCGCCGACTGGCGACCCGAAGTGCACGACAGTGACGGCCTGGCGCTGTGGACCGGTAACGGCGAACGCATCTGGCGCCCTTTGAACAACCCTCCGCGCACGATGGTATCGGCATTCAGCGATCGTCAGCCGAAGGGCTTTGGCCTGTCGCAGCGCGATCGCAACTTCGACCACTACCTCGATGGCGTGAATTACCAGCGGCGCCCCAGTCTGTGGGTCGAGCCGTTGGGGGATTGGGGCGAAGGCAGCGTGCAACTGATGGAAAACGGCACCGACGACGAGATCCACGACAACATCGTAGCGATGTGGGTGCCCTCGGCGCCTGCGGAAGCGGGCAATCGGTATGACCTGCGTTATCGCCTGCACTGGCTGGCCGATGAGCCCTACCCATCGTCCCTGGCGCGTTGCCTGGCCACACGCCTGGGCAAGGGTGGTCAACCCGGCCGGACGCGGCCGGCGGGCACACGAAAATTCGTGGTGGAATTCCAGGGCGCGCCCCTGGAAAAGCTCGCGCCCGGCGTCAAACCCGAGGCCGTGATCAGCTGTTCCAGAGGCGAACTCAGCCTGGTCTTTACCGAAGCAGTGCCGAACGGTGTGGCCGGCCATTGGCGCGCTCAGTTCGATCTGACCGTCGACGGTAACGACCCCGTGGAAATGCGACTGTTTCTGCGCCTGGATGGCCAGCCTCTGTCTGAAACCTGGCTGTATCAGTACCACCCCTTCCGCTCGGAATCGACGGCCATCGGTACCCCTTGGCCGGTCGACAACGGCCCACCGACATGAAGTTTTACCGTCAACTGGCACTGATCTACCTGACATTGAGCATGACCGGCGGTGCCGTGCAGGCCATCGAGCAGGACACGGTGGAAGACCTGCTGCGGCAGATGACGCTGCAAGAGAAGATCGACCAGCTCAGCCAGCTCGGCATCCAGACCACGCCGACCGGTCCGGTCATTGACTACGGTGAACTGTCCCCGGCGTCCATCAACACCGTCGGTTCGGTGCTTGGCGCCTATGGCGTCGAGCAGACCCGGCGGTTGCAGGAACAGGCGGTCAACCAATCGCGCCTGCATATCCCGCTGCTGTTTGCCTTTGACGTAATCCACGGTTATCGCACGATATTTCCGGTACCGCTGGCCGAAGCCGCGGCCTGGGACGCGGACCTGGCCTACCGCACCGCCCGCGCGGCCGCCGTCGAAGCCACGGCCAGCGGCGTGCATTGGACGTATGCGCCAATGGTCGACATTGCCCGTGACCCACGCTGGGGTCGGGTAGTGGAAGGCGCCGGCGAAGACCCGTTCCTCGGTGCCGCGCTGGCGGCGGCCAAGGTCCGTGGATTTCATGGCGCAGGGCCGCCGGACCGCTCTTTTATGCTGGCGACCGCGAAACACTTCGTGGCCTACGGCGCGGCAGAAGGCGGACGCGACTATAACGTGGCCGACGTTTCAGAGCGCACCTTGCGCGAGGTCTACTTCCCCCCGTTCCAGGCAGCCGTGGCGGCGGGTGTCGACGCGATCATGCCATCGTTCAACGAACTGGCCGGCGTTCCGCTGCACAGCAATACGGCGCTATTGAGCGGTGTGCTTCGCAATCAGTGGCGGTTTACCGGGCTCACTATCAGTGACGCCAATGCCGTCTGGGAACTGAGCCAGCATGGGATTGCCGATGTGCCCGGCGACGCGGCCCGTCTGGCGTTCAACGCTGGGATAGATATCGAAATGGTCAGCCACGCCTACCGAGAATTTTTACCCTCACTGGTGCGCAATGGCCTGGTGCCCGTGGCTGCCGTGGATGACGCGGTGCGCCGCGTCCTCAAGGCCAAGCAGCGTCTGGGCCTGTTTGCCGACCCCTACCGCTACAGCGATGAGGCACGGCAGCGGGCCAGCGTCCTCACGCCGCAGCACCGTGCCCTGGCCCGAGAAGCGGCGCAGCAATCCATCGTGCTGTTGAAAAACACCGACGCGCTCCTGCCGTTGCCCAAGCACCTGCGCAACCTGCTGGTGGTCGGCAGCCTCGCCACGGATGCCCAGGCCACGATCGGCCCATGGTCCGCACAAGGGCGTGCCGAAGATTCGATCACCATCCTGCAGGGGATACGCAACGCCGTTGCACCGAACACCGAGGTCGTTTACCTGCCCGACGCCTCCCCGCTCAGTCAAAAGGTTCAAAACCTTCCGGCCATCCGACAGGCTGCGCAGAAAGCCCAGGTCGTGATCGCCGTGCTGGGGGAGAGCGCTGACCAGAGCGGGGAAGCGCACAGCCGCGCCGACCTTGGCTTGCCGGGCAATCAGGACGTTGTATTGCGCGCGCTTCTGGACGCCGGTCAGCCGGTGATCATTGTTCTGATGAATGGCCGCCCGCTGGTGCTCTCTGAGAACGTTCAACGGGCGCCCGCTTTACTTGAGACCTGGTTTCTGGGCACGGAAATGGGCAGTGCCGTGGCCGACATCCTGTTCGGCGATGTCAGCCCCAGCGGTAAATTGCCGATTACCTTTGCCCGTAGCGTCGGGCAAATCCCTCTTTATTACGCACACAAAAATACCGGCCGCCCCCCTCGCGAAGGGGAGAGTTGGGTCAGTGCCTACATTGACACGCCGTGGTCACCGCTGTATCCCTTCGGCTTCGGCCTGAGCTACACCACGTTCAGCTACTCCACGCCTCGGCTCAGCGCTGACCGGATTGCCTCCACCGACACCCTGACGGTGCAAGTCAGCGTCACCAATACCGGCCAGCGCGCGGGCGATGAAATCGTGCAGCTATACCTACGCGATGACGTCGCCAGCGTGACCCGCACGGTCCGCCAGTTGCGCGGCTTTCGCAAGGTCCACCTGGAGGCCGGTGAAACGCGGAGCGTGAGTTTTACCCTGGACGCGCAGGACTTTGCCTTGCTGGACGAACACTGGCTGCCGGTGGTAGAAGCCGGTCGCTTCACGGTGTTCGTCGGGGCCGATTCGACGACCGCCAACCAGGCGTGGTTCGACGTCACCGACAGCCGCGCGCTGTCTGAAACGGGGCTGTCCAGGCCGCCCTGAGTGCAGCCTACGGTTGTCCGGGCCTTCCTTTGCGGCGCAGAATGCCGCACCGACCTGTAAGAGTCCGACCCCAAGGAAACCGTATGAGCCTGTCCTTGCTAAGCCGTTACGCCTTCTTTGCCGTGTGTGTCCTGTTCACCCTCGCCAGCCTGCCGTTTATCCACCATGACTGGCTGTGGCCGATCACCGGGGTTACCGGCCTGCTCAGCCTGATCGGCCTGTTCGACCTGCTGCAAAGCCCCCACGCGGTACGCCGCAACTACCCGATCCTGGGCAATATTCGTTACCTGGTGGAAGCCATCCGCCCGGAAATCCGCCAGTACCTGCTCGAATCCGACAGCGACGCCCTGCCCTTCTCCAGGGCCCAGCGCTCGCTGGTGTATTCGCGCGCCAAGAATGAAACCGCCGACAAACCCTTCGGCACCTTGATCGACGTGTACCAGTCGGGCTTCGAATTTATCGGTCACTCCATGCGCCCCGCGCCGCTGAGCGACCCCAGCGTATTTCGCGTGATGGTCGGCGGCCCGCAGTGCACGCAGCCGTATTCGGCGTCGGTGTTCAATATATCGGCGATGAGTTTTGGCTCATTGAGCGCCAATGCGATCCGCGCGCTGAACCAGGGCGCCAAGCTGGGTAACTTTGCCCACGACACCGGTGAAGGCAGCATCAGCCCCTACCACCGCGAACATGGCGGCGACTTGACCTGGGAGCTGGGCAGCGGCTACTTCGGCTGCCGTACCAGCGACGGCCGTTTCGACCCGGAACGCTTCGCCGCGCAGGCGCAAAACCCGCAGGTGCGCATGATCGAAATCAAGATGAGCCAGGGCGCCAAACCCGGCCATGGCGGAATTCTACCCAAGCACAAAGTGACGAAAGAGATCGCCGAAACCCGCGGCATCCTGATGGGGGAAGACTGCGTCTCACCGTCGCGCCACAGTGCGTTTTCCACGCCGATCGAGCTGATGCAGTTCATCGCCCAACTGCGTGAACTGTCCGGCGGCAAACCGGTGGGCTTCAAGTTCTGCCTGGGCCACCCATGGGAATTCATGGGCATCGCCAAGGCCATGCTCGAAACCGGCATCCTGCCCGACTTTATCGTGGTCGACGGCAAGGAAGGCGGCACCGGTGCGGCACCCGTGGAGTTCACCGACCATATCGGCGTGCCGCTGCGCGAAGGTTTGCTGTTCGTGCACAACACCCTGGTGGGTCTGAACCTGCGCGACAAGATCAAACTCGGCGCCAGCGGCAAGATCGTCAGCGCGTTCGATATCGCCAGTGTGCTGGCCATCGGCGCCGATTGGGCCAACTCGGCGCGGGGCTTTATGTTCGCCATCGGCTGCATCCAGTCACAGAGCTGCCACACCAACAAATGCCCCACCGGCGTCGCCACCCAGGACCCGCTGCGCCAGCGCGCCCTGGTGGTACCGGACAAGGCCCAGCGCGTGTTCAACTTCCACCGCAACACGCTCAAGGCCCTAGCCGAAATGCTCGCGGCGGCGGGGCTGGATCACCCATCACAACTGTCGGCCAAGCACTTGGTGCGGCGCATGTCGGCGACGGAGATCAAGTTGTTCTCGCAGTTGCATGTGTTCCTCAAGCCAGGGGAGTTACTGAGCGGGGAAGTGAACGGCGAGTTTTATTCGCGCATGTGGCAGATGGCGCGGGCCGATAGCTTTGAACCCCTTGAAGTTGCTGCTGCCTGATCTACGCCCTCAGCCCGCCCAACTTGGGCGGGCTGTCGAGACATTCAGTAATACCCAGCCTTTGCAATTGCTTACAAATACCGCCAACCTGCGCCCGCCCGACACGCGGCGTACGACATCGCCGCCACTTACCCGCCACGACTAAACCTACTGTTCAAGAGCCCGCTGCCATGCTGAACGGACGCGACCCGCGCATCGATTTTTTTCGGGGCCTGGCGTTGATCTTCATTTTCTGGGATCACGTGCCCCACAACCCCCTCGGCCAGATCACCCTGCGCAACATCGGTTTCAGCGATGCCGCCGAGGTCTTTGTGTTCCTTGCCGGTTATGCCTCGGTGCTGGCCTACAGCAAGGTGCTGCAACGCGAAGGCTACTGGATGGCCTGCCTTAAAATACTGCGCAGGGCCTGGGTGTTGTACGTGGTGCATATCTTCCTGCTGGCGATGCTGATGGGCATCGTGTTCTTCGCCAACAGCAAGGTAGAGACCCGCGACCTGGTGCAGGAGATGGGCCTCACGCACTTCATCACCCACCCGCAGCAGGCGTTGACCGATGAGCTGCTGTTGCGTTTCAAGCCCAACCTGATGGACCCGCTGCCGCTGTATATCGTGCTGTTGCTCGGCCTGCCGCTGGTGCTGCCGATACTGGTGCGGGCGCCGCTGGCGGTGGTGGCGGTGTCGCTGACGGTGTACCTGTTGGCGCCGAAACTGGGCTGGAACCTGGCGGCAATCGCCGACGGTGTGTGGTACTTCAACCCGGTGACCTGGCAATTGTTGTTCGTGCTCGGTGGCGCCGCGTCGATTCACTACCGCGCACCGCGCGCGTCTGACACCCGGCCATTGATGCGCCAGCCATTGTTTGTGGCAGCGGCGGTGTATGCGCTGGCGGCCGGCGTGATCACCCTGTCGTGGCGCTGGCCACACGTTCACGACGCGCTGATGCCGGCGCTGCTCGGCGAATGGTTGTACCCGATCAGTAAGACCGATCTGTCGCCGGTGCGCCTGCTGCACTTTCTGGCCCTGGCCTATGTCACCGCCAAGCTGCTGCCCACCCACGGCTGGACGCAGAACTGGCCGGCGCGGCAGTGCTGTCGCATGGGGCGTTATTCGCTGGAAGTGTTTTGCCTTGGGGTGTTGCTCGCCCCATTGGCGGACATGCTCAACGCCCAGGTCGAGGATGCCTGGCCGATGCAGGTATTCAGTGCGTTGCTGGGTTTACTGTTGATGGCGGTGCTGGCGGCCTGGCTGGAATTGAATCAGCGTTTGAGCGCGCCACGGCCGGCACCGCTGGGCACCGACCGGTAACGCCGACCTGCGACCGCCTTGCGCGATCGCAGGGTTCACCGGCTCAAGCCGACTGCGCCGCCGCTTGGGTCGGTTGCAGCTTGAACACGTAAAACAGCACGGTCAGCAGCACCAGGAACGCGGGGCCGATATACAACGCCACGCGGGTGTCCGGGAAGTACGCCATCAGGCCCACGACCAGCACCAGGAATGCCAGCGCCAGGTACGAGCTGACCGGGTACAGCCACATGCGGTATTTCAAGGCTTTCTGTTCGGCAGGGCTCAGGCTTTTACGGAACTTGAGCTGTGCCAGCAGGATCATCACCCAGGTCCAGATTGCGCCGAAGGTGGCGATCGACGTTACCCACACAAAGACTTTTTCCGGCACCAGGTAGTTGAGCAGCACACCCAGCAGCAGCGCGGCGATCGACAGCAGCAGCGCCCGGCGCGGTACGCCATTGCTGGAAGTCTTGGCGAAGGTGGCCGGTGCCTGGCCGTTCTGGGCCAGGCTATAGAGCATGCGCCCGGTGCTGAAGATGCCGCCATTGCATGACGACAGCGCGGCGGTGATCACCACGAAGTTGATGATGCCGGCGGCGGTCTTGATGCCCAGGCGCTCGAAGGTCATCACGAACGGGCTGCCCTGGGTGCCGATTTCGTTCCACGGGTAGATCGACAGGATCACGAACAACGCACCGACGTAGAACAGCAGGATGCGCCAGAACACCGAGCCGATGGCATTGGGAATGGTCTTCTGCGGGTTGCGCGCTTCGCCGGCGGTGAGGCCGATCATCTCCACGCCCAGGTAGGCGAACATCACCATTTGCAGGGACATCAGCACGCCGGTCATGCCGTTGGGCATGAAGCCGCCATGGGCCCACAGGTTGGAAATCCCCAGGGCCACGCCGTCGTTGCCGAAACCAAAGGCAATGATGCCGACGCCGCCGACGACCATGGCAATGATCGTGACGATTTTGATCAGGGCAAACCAGAACTCGAATTCACCGAACGCCTTGACCGCGATCAGGTTGATGGTGCCCATGCTCACCAGGGCCGCCAGCGCCCAGATCCAGCGCGGCACGTCGGGGAACCAGACACCCATGTACACCGCCACGGCGGTGATCTCGGCGACGCAGGTCACCAGCCATAGGAACCAGTAGTTCCAGCCGGTCAGAAAGCCCGCCAGAGGGCCGAGGTAATCCTGCGCATAACGGCTGAACGAGCCGGCCACCGGGTTGTGCACGGCCATCTCGCCGAGGGCGCGCATGATCACCAGGATCGCCAGGCCGCCGATGATGTAGGACAGCATGATTGCCGGGCCGGCCATTTCAATGGCCTTGGCCGAGCCGAGGAACAGGCCGACGCCGATACAGGCGCCCAGGGCCATCAGGCGGATATGCCGTTCACCGAGTTCGCGTTTGAGCGGGCCGCCTTGAGCGGTCTCGCCATGGGGCAGGTGGTTGCCGGAGGGCATAGGGATACAACCTCGTCTTGTTATTGGATTGATCCACCGAGTCGTGGGCGTTCGCGCGGGTGAGCGCGTGTGCCTGGAGAACCGCGCCGGCCTCGTGGGCGGACGCGTCTGACAGAACAATCGGCCAGATCAGCGGGCGTGCAGTATAAAAAGCCCGCGACAGGGCTTTTCACTCAATAAATGGCAAAATTTGGCCAGAACTCGCGGCAAAACCCGCTCACACGGAGGGGCATTAACTGCCTGGCGGAGCATTGACCCAGCGAAACGGCGGCGAGTATTGCACAGCCTGGGGGCGGCATCCTATCCCTAGGCGCAGCTTCAGGGCTAACGGCGAAGGCTCTGGATCAAGCCTTTGACCAACACCTGGGCCTGCATCCGACACAATCGCCGATGCCTGGCGAACCCCGCGATGCGAGCCCGTCCCGCATTGGCGACGACGATAAAAAAGGACGTGTACGCACGCCTTGCGCACGCCAATCAGCGTCTAAGCTTCATTCAAGTCCGATCAATCTGCGTGAATGGATCAATCGACTATGGGCGCTTTATGGCAAACCGCTTCAACCCAGTGCGCAGCCTCCACCAGCAGCCTGGATGAGCAGCCATTGCCAAAACGCCCGCGTAGAAAACGCTACGGGTGGCGCATGGCAGGGCTGCTGCTGACAATGTTGCTGATTGCCGCCGGCGTGGCCGCCCATCGGGAAATGCGCACCGCCCAATGGCAGTCCCAACAGCTGAGCCGCCTGGCCGCCACCCTGACCTACCAGATACAGGCCGGGCCCAGCGATGCGATCGTCTATCCCGGCGCCGGGCCCTTCGACAAGCGCCTGGGCTACAGCGACCTCGACACGTTCCTGCCGCGCCTGCTCAAACGTAATTACCTGATTGAACGCCAGGCACGTTTTTCCGCGCCGTTGATGGCCTATACCGAGCGTGGCCTGTTCGTGCCTTACGCCGAAAAAATCCAGGCCGGCCTGTCGATCACCGACTGTCGCGCCGCGCCGCTGTACCAGTTCATCTACCCACAGCAGTCGTACCAAAGCTTTGCCGCCATACCGCCGGTGGTGGTCGACAGCCTGCTGTTCATCGAAAACCGCGACTTGCTCGACCCGAATCCGCCCGAAGCCAACCCGGCGGTGGATTGGCCGCGCTTCGCCAAGGCCGCCTGGTCGCAGGTGGCCAGGCTGTTGCATCTGCCGGGGCAGACCGCCGGCGGCAGCACCCTGGCCACGCAGTTGGAAAAATATCGCCATTCGCCCGACGGCCTGACCCTTTCGGGCGGCGAGAAAATCCGCCAGATGATTTCCGCCAGCGTGCGCGCCTATCAGGACGGCCCGCAGACCTTGCAGGCCCGGCGGAATATCGTGCGCGACTACCTCAACAGCGTGCCGTTGTCCGCCGTGCCGGGGCATGGCGAAGTGCATGGCATGGCTGAAGGCTTGCGGGTCTGGTACGGCGCCGACTTCGACAAAAGCAATGCGTTGCTCGCGAGCAGCGACCCCGGCGACCTCGCGCCAAAAGGCCTGGCCCTGCGCGAAGTGCTGTCGCTGATGATCGCCCAACGGCGGCCTTCGCATTACCTGTCCAAGGGCCGCGAAGAGCTGGCGCAGTTGACCAACAGCCACTTGAGGCTGTTGGCGGCAAACGGTGTGATCGAGCCGGCACTGCTCACGGCGGCGCTGGCGAGCAAGGTCGGTTACCGCGACTGGCAGCAGCAGCCGACGATCCAGATGATCGATACCAATAAAGGCGTCAGCGTCGCGCGCAGCCGGTTGGGCGCCCTGCTCGACCGCCCGCTGTATGACCTCGACCGCCTTGATCTCTCCGCCACCAGCACCTTGCAGGGCCAGTTGCAGGAACAGGTCACGGCGTACCTCAAGCACCTGGCCGACCCCACGTTCGCCGGCCAGGTCGGGCTGTTGGGCGAGCGCCTGCTTACTCCGGCCAGCACGCCGCAGGTGCGCTACAGCTTTACCCTGTTCGAACGTACCGACGACAGCGCGCGAGTGCGGGTGCAGACCGACAATACCGACCAACCTTTCGATATCAACGAAGGCAGCAAGCTGGAACTGGGGTCCACCGCCAAGCTGCGGGTGCTCACCACCTACCTGCAAATCGTCGCCGAACTGCACGACCGCTACGGCGCCCTGGCGCCGGCGGCGTTGAAGAAGGTCGAGGTAGACGAGCAGGACCGCATCAGCCGCTGGGCCGTGGACTATCTACTGCAAAACCCCGGTAAAACACTGGCGAACATGCTCGACGCCGCGCTCGATCGCACCTATTCGGCCAGCCCCGCGGAGAGTTTCTTCACCGGTGGCGGCCTGCATCGCTTCCACAATTTTCGCAACGAAGACAACGGCCGCAACCCGACCCTGCGCGACGCCCTGCGCGAATCCATCAACTTGCCGTTTATTCGCCTGATGCGTGACCTGGTGCGCTACACCACCTACGCCGGCGCCAACAACACCGCGCAATTGCTCAAGGACGACAGCGAGCCTCGCCGCCAGGAATACCTGGCGCAGTTCGCCGACCGCGAAGGCACCGCGTTCCTGCTTAAGTTCTGGAAGAAGTACCAGAAGAAAGAGACCCAGGCTCGCCTGGAAACTTTCCTCGACGGGCTGCACCCCACGGCCATTCGCCTGGCCGCCGTGCACCGCTACCTGCTGCCGGAAGCCAGCCGGGAGAGTTTCAACGCGTTCGTGCGCGCCCACCTGGTCAGCGCCAAGGGCCAGCAGGCGCTGACCGACAAACGCCTGGACACGCTGTACGACAGCTATGGTCCCGGCGCCTACGACCTCCCCGATCAGGGCTATATCGCCAAAGTGCATCCCCTGGACCTGTGGCTGCTGGGCTACCTGCTCAACCACCCGCAGGCGACGTTCAGCGAGGTGGTCAAGGCCAGCCAATTCGAGCGCCAGGAAGTCTACAGCTGGCTGTTCAAGAGCCGGCACCAGCGCGCTCGCGACAGCCGCATTCGCACCATGCTGGAAATCGAAGCGTTCCTGGAGATTCACCAACGCTGGAAAGCCGTCGGCTACCCGTTCGACCACCTGGTGCCGTCGCTGGCCACCGCCATCGGCAGCTCCGGCGACCGCCCCGCCGCCCTGGCCGAGTTGATGGGCATCATTCTTAACGACGGAGTGCGCATTCCGGTGCTGCGCATCGACAGCCTGCACTTCGCCGCCGGCACGCCCTATGAAACCCGACTGGTCAACAATCCCAGCCAGGGCCGAAGGGTCATGCCCTCCGAAGTCGCCACCGCCCTGCGCGGCGCGCTCTCCCAAGTGGTGGACGCCGGCACCGCCAAGCGCGTGGCCGGCAGCTTCAAACAGGAAGACGGCACCCCGATGGCCATGGGTGGCAAGACCGGCACCGGCGACAACCGCATCGAAGCCATCGGCGCCGGTGGGCGCATCCTCAGCTCCAAGGCGATCAACCGCACCGCGACGTTCGTGTTCTACATCGGCGATCACCACTTCGGCACCCTCACCGCGTTCGTGCCCGGCAGCACCGCGCAGAACTTCACCTTCACCTCGGCGTTGCCGGTGCAGGTGCTCAAGGGCATGGCGCCGTTGCTGATGCCGTATTTGCAGGGGGCTGGGGCAGTGGGCTGTCAGCGGCTCTGAATCTTCTCTCACGCATTTAGATACGCCAATTATTTAAAGCTTCAAGCCAACTTCACCAGCATAGGCTCACGGTTTAACCCACCGACAAGCCAACTCCTATGCCTGACGTAAATACGCTTCACCCTCTCGCCGATCCCCTTCAAACAGCGGCCGCCGATGACAAAGGCCCGCACTATCAGTTGATCAAAACCAAGACCCCAGACTGGCTCGCCAATGCCGATCTGGAGAGGGTCTACCCGCTCAACGACCTGGCCCTGCATCGACCCAACTGGCATGTGAACGCCAGCCTGCAACAGCAAGCCACCCTCAATGCGCTCAACGGCCAGGCCTGGGCCGCGCAAAACAAGGTGGACCAGAAACTGCGTCACGTGCAGGACGTTTATGCTTTCGCCGAGCCGTTACTCACACGGGCGATCAAGGACCAGTACGGCCTGGACCTTGATGTCAAAAACACCTATCTGCATATTTACACGCCCAAGCAGCTGCCCTGGTATGCCTTGGCGCTATCCAATGGCGTCACGTCCAGGGACGTGTCCTTACTCGACGCTGCGCTGCATAACTTTGCCCGTCACGAAAGGTTCGAACGGTACTCCTGCTACATCACCCGGCCCGACTATCGCGGCCACTTCAACATCCTGCGCCTGGAGCGCACGATGAGCCTTGAGCAGTTCAAGCAGTTGTGTCGCGGCTTGGACCTTGGAGCGCGCTATCAACGCCATCTCAACGAAAGCCTGCTACCGTCTGAACCGGTAGCCCAGGCGTATCTGCAACTGCACGTTATCGCCAGTCAGAAAGCCGCGCTCAAGGCTGCCGCCCAAGTGGCCCTGATGAAAAATGACCTGGACGCGTCCGGCCATGCGGTCGTAATGGGTGTGCTCGATGGCACGGAAAAACGCGCCACCTTCTACCAACTGAATATGCTCGACACGCCGCTCACCGGAATCCTGTTGATCACCAGTGATCTTGAGAAAGCCAGCCACATCGCCAAGGTCATCGCCTACATACCCCATGACCAGGTCAGCCCGCTCAAGCAATACGCTTCAACCGCCGAGTTCGCGCTGGAACTGTCGCGGCGCCTGCAACTCAACGCGGCACTGGCGTCCAGCAAACACGTGCCGCAACACACCTATCAGCAGTTTTTCAGCCAGTTCGTGCCCCACTCACGGCGCGGCCTGTTTTTCGCCACGCTGGCCGAGCGTTTGTACCACGTGCAATGGCATGAACGCGGCCCGTTGGACCCGGCTCCCGCCTGGTGCGAAGACCCGGTGAGCAAACCTTTGCTGCAATTCGACGTAACCCCGATAACCGGTGACCTGTGGCGGCAGCTGTACCAGGCCAGCTTCAACAAGATCCTCAACGACGCGCGCAGCCTTGCCGTCTCCACGGCCCAGGCGGATGACAATGAGCGTCGCAGGTGGTGGGACAACACCCTGAAGATCGCGTCAAGCCTGTTGAACATGGCGCTGTTGGTGGTGACCCCGTTCGTGCCGTTGCTGGGCGAACTGATGCTGGCGTACACCTTGTACCAACTGACCGACGACGTGATGGAGAGTATCGTCGAGCTAAGCGAGGGCCAGGCTGACGAAGCGGCCCAGCACGTTATCAGCGTGATCACCGACGTGATGCAACTGGCCATTCTGGGCACCGGCGGGGTGCTGGCCAAGGAGGTGCTGTTCAAACCGTCCACGTTTGTCGACAGCCTCAAGGCGGTCACAGTGAACGACCAACCGCGCCTGTGGAACCCGGACCTGACACCTTATGCGCGCAAAGACTTGAGTGTGCCGGAAGGCAGTCAACCCGATGCATCAGGCCTGTATGAGCACCAAGGGCAAAAGGTGCTGCGTCTTGACGACCAGCACTTGATCGTCGAACACGACGCGCAGAGCAACCTCCACCGGGTCAAACACCCGAGCCGGCCCGGTGCTTATGCCCCCTTGATCGAACGCCATGCCAGTGGCGCCTGGGTGCATGAAGGCGAAGCCCCGGACACCTGGGGCAGCGAGACACTCCAAAGCCGCCTGGGACCGTTGGTCGAGGGGCTCACCCCCGCTCAACGCGAACTCGCCTGCGAGATCAGCGGCACCCACGACGGCGCGTTGCGCATGATGTACGCCAATCGCGACAGCGTGCCGCCCCTGTTGGCCGATAGCCTCAAGCGTTTGAAGCTGCGTGATGAAGTCCAGCTTGGGCCGGAAAAAATCCGCGCCGGGGCCGCCATCGAACTGCCCACCAACTGGTCGGTGCAGGTCACCAGTGAGCTGCCGGGCTGGCCGGCGGGCAAGGCCATCAAGGTGTTCACGAACAGTGATTTGAGCGGCTATTCCATGACCTACGGCGCCATCGACGCGACCGAGGCCAACACCCTGAGGATCAGTCACCAGGCCGTCGAAGCGAACCAGCTACCCGAGCGGCTCAGCGGCTTTTTAAGCGAAGCGCAATTTCGCGCCTTGCTTCCGGGCGCCTTGGCTGAATCCTCGGCAGAACGAACCCAGGCCTTGCGCAACTATCTGGCCGATAAGTTGGAGCAGGAGAACATCGTCATCTTCAACCACCTCTACAGCACCGGTGAGGTACTCGACACCGTTCAGGGCCAACTGCTCCAGCAACAGTTCCCGCAACTGCCCAAAGACCTGGCGGCCAGCCTGCTGCTGCGAGTCTCGCCCCGAGAGCTGGCGGTGATGAGCAGCGAGCAACGCATCCCCCTGCGCCTGAAAAACCTTGGCCGGGCACTGGCCAACGAAGTTCGGGCCAGCCACGCCAGTGAAGGGTTCTACAACGACGCCTGGCTGACACCGGATACCGAGCGCATGGCCCTCAATATCCTGCGCCTGCATACCGATGCGCTGGGCGACCTGACCATTGCCATCCACGAGCAGACCGCCAACGGCGCCTTGCGTTGCCAGTTGGGGCCGGCCGAGGCCGGCAGTCAGAGCATTCTGTTGTACAAGGGACAGGGCCGATATCAGATTCATGAGCCACGGCAACCGGCGCCCCAGGCGCAGTACAGCTTTTATGAGGCGGTGCTGCGTGCCGTCCCGCCGGACGCGCTCGACTACCGACCTGGCCAGGGCGCGATCTTCAAGGCGTGGTTGAAGGAGAAACTGGAGCCACCGGTTGAACGGCGCACCGTGCTGCAAGCGGCGACGCGACGCCGGGTCGACGAGCGTACAGTGCAAACCTTGTTGCAAAGACCCCTGTTCAAAACCTTCCGCCGCTGGCTTCGGGATGACCCGCCCAGGCAACGCCCGACGGTTAAACAGACCTTGACCCGATTGTGCCCTCGCCTGAGCGAGGAACAGATACAACAGGTGACGGCATCGCTGAACACATCGCAAGGCGAAGAACTGCTCAACGCGCTGGAAGCTGACCACACGAAGCTGCTTAAAGAACTGGAAAAGTTCCGCAACAGCCACCCCACACTAGTGCGAGCAGAAGGCCTCCTTACGCTTGATGAACGGCTCATGCGAGCCAAAATCATCATTGAATTGCGAAGCAACTGGGAAGACGGCGCCTATCTGCGCATGCTCCCTGCGCAACCGAGAGCTCGCGGCACCCTGCTGGACCTGAGCGAACTGGTACTGGGCCGTTACATACGGCGCCTGGAGCCGCTGGCGGCTGATTTCAGCCATGTCACCCGCTTGAATCTCAGCGGCACGAGGCTGGGGGACGGGGACAGTACCTTCCTGGAAAACTTCCCCAACCTGCGGGCCGTGGACCTATCACACAATAACCTCAGCGCCCTACCGCCCCAACTGCCGAAGATGAATAACCTGCGCGCGCTGAACCTGAGCGAGAACCCCATCGCCTGGCGCCCCTCCGACTACGCGATCCTTGCACAATGTCCACACCTTCGGTCATTGAACCTGGAAGGCAATACCCAACTGGAAATTGCGCCGGACATCAGCCACATGAGGGACCTGCGCCAGTTGGTGCTGCGCCGAACCCGCATCAGCCAATGGCCGAACGGGCTGGAAAGCCCCAGGCTCGATATCCCGGAACTGGACCTGAGCAACACCGCGATCACGACCGTTCCCGAGTTCGCACTGGATTCGGTGGGCGCCCGGATCGTGGCCAGCAGTTGGTTGGACCGCACAAAGCTTGAACGCCTTGATGAAGACCGGTTCGTCAGCTATCGCCGAGGCTTCGGTATCGACCCTTACCGCACCGTTCCGCGCGGCGGCAGGGCTGCCAGCCAGTATTGGGTCGCGGGCCTGGAGGGCGAATCGCTCGCCGTCGCCATAAAAGTATGGGATGACCTCGAGCGGGAACACGGCTCCCAAGGCTTCTTCGACGTGCTCAGGCTGTTGCAACCGCCCGAACAGTTCCAGACCGAACTCGATGCACAGCTCTATGAGGCGGGCCGCTCGGACCTTTCCATCCGAGTCTGGCAGATGCTCTTCGCGATGGATGAGAACCCACAATTCTGTGAACGGATGTTCAGCCTGGCCGGCGTGCCGGACAATTGCGCCGACGCCGGCGCGTATACGTTCAATCGCATGGGCGTCGAGACCCTGCTGGAAGAGATACACAGAGACAACAGCGCGCCAGGGTTGGCCACCCGGGAAAGCCGCCTGGCACACCTGGCCATGCAGTCCTGGCGACTGGATGAGGTCAACCGTCTGGCCGGCAAGGAAATCGAGTACCGTGTCAAACCCGTCAGCAAGGGCGGACTGGGGTTGGCCTTTGGCAGCGGTGCCAACGAGGTCGACGATGTGCAGGTGCACCTGGCCTACCAGACCGGGCTCAAGACGCGCCTCGACCTGCCGTGGTTATCCGAACATATGGTGTACCGCAACACCGCCAGGGTCACGCAGACACACCTCGACGACGCGGCCATCAAGATTGCCGCGGCCGAAGAAGGCGACGGCCTGGTCGACGGCATGCTGAAACAGCCGTTCTGGAGCGATTATTTACAGGACACGTATCTGGAAGCGTTCAACACTCGACGCGAGGCTCGCAACCAGGCAGGCAGCCAGCTGGAAGACTTGCTGGACCTGCAAAAGCAATGGGCCGACGCGTCCGTATCGACTGAGCGCAAAGCCCGCCTGCGCGAGCAACTTGTCGCACTGGCGGACGCTTTGGAGATCGCACAGGACGAGGCGCTGAGCGACCAACCACTGGCGGACGACACCGTGCTGCGGCTCTACACCCATATCCAGCGTGATTACATCGAACTGGGCCGGCAACTGACGCGCCAAGCCCTGGCCGACATGATTTGACCGGCATAGGTATCTTCACAAAGGCTTGCCCGCGGTGGCCGTCAATATCTACATAAACCGCACAGGCTGCCACACCACGCTGTGGTGAGCAGGCTTGCCCTGCGCTGGGCTGCGAAGCGGCACCAAACCCAGGCACCTCGGTGTGTCAGCTAAACCACTTCGCCTCAAATGGGGCTGCTTCGCAGCCCAACGCGGGACAAGCCCGCTCACCACAGCAAGCCCGCTCACCACAAGAACCTCATTTTCTCAGGCTATGTTTTCACCGAAGATGTGTAGCCACCAACCCTAACCACGATGCGAAGCGAGCCGCTCTTGCTATCGCTTTTGACCTCAGGCGCCCCGTTAACCACGCTGGCCGGAATTCGGCATTGATTTGGGGGGTAAACCGGCAGGGATGCCGGTTTAGCCGCCCCGCGCCATGGATGGCGCGTGGCGGCGGCCCCCCAAATCAATGTCGGATTCCGGGCACACCGAGCCTGAGCGAGGTGCCGAGTGGTGGGGCGAAGCGTTTTTGGTTACTTTTGGCGCTCTTCCAAAAGTGACCCGCCGTAAGGGCGGAACCCATAGCCGCCATGACCGCAGCAACGGATATGTACTCGGTCTGACCCAACATCCTGGTCGGCTGTCAGGCCGCCATCGGGGGCAAGCCCCCTCCCACAGTTAGATTCCTATGGGTCAGAGAGGGATCACCACTCGCTACATCCAAACACCTAACTCAGCAACACCGCGCCATCCGGCGACTCGGTGCATTTGGCCCCGATAGCCATAGATATCTACACACGTTTCAAAGGTTGAAATAACTCTGTGGTGAGGGGGCTTGTCCCGCGTTGGGCTGCGAAGCAGCCCCATTTGAGGCGAAGTGGTTTAGCTGACCCAGCGCAGGGCAAGCCCGCTCACCACAAAAGAATCGCTTATTTTCACCGCAGAAATGTAGATACCCGTGCTGTGCGCCGTTTAGCCGTTCACCTCCACAAGCCTTTGGCTGTCGCCTTCGACCAGATAAAAACGATACGTGCGCCCGGCCTGTTTTTCGAAGCTGAAAGTACGCCCCGGAAAGATATGGTTCTTGGTGGTCGGCGCGCACGACGTGCGCTTGGCCACCGAGCAATCCTTGAACTCATCCACCATCACCACGGTGTTCCCGGCGTTGCGCAACGTATAGCGCTGCCCGCCGTTTTCGATGCGCGTATCGAAGCGGCTGTTATCGGGCCGCACAAAGAATACCGTGCCATACCCAGCCATTACCTGGACACCGCCCACTACGGTTTCTACATAAGCTTTGCGTTCCTCCTCACTCACACCAAACTCGTCGCCTTTCTCCGGCGCAACCGGCAGGTAGCGCACGCGGAAGTAGCGTTCGCGCTGACGGTCGCCGATGAACACAAACCGCGTACTTTGCATGCCATCAGCCGGCACGATCAGGCGCGCGGGGCTGGCGATCAGGCCATTGCGCGTACGGCCGTCCGGGCCGACCTCCAGTGGCACTTCATCGTAGGTGCCGTTGGGCTTGTAGAGCATTTCGCTGATGTTGACCTTGACGAAGGCAGTGGAAGTGCCGCCGTTGTATATCCGCTTCAGATAAGTGCCTTTGTCGCCCGGCAAATAGTCGTAGAAATCGCCGACGCTGATGTTCGGCCCCGCCTGAGCGCCCAGGGAACACAGCAATAAAGCCAGGCCCGCACATACACGTTTCATAATGACTCCTTGGAAAACCATCACGGCCGCACCGCATCGAACAGCAGCTCGACGCTGCCGTAGTACTCACCCGGGGTAAAACCGTCCGCCGGCTGCACCGCCGAGATGTCCAGCAGGACACGCTTGCCCAGCCGCGCCTCGTCATGGGACACCACCAACCTGTCGTCCAGGCCCAGCACCTGGCCGTTGAAGGTCACGCTGAGGTCGATGTAGGTACGCCCTCCATTGAACAGCGTGGGCAACGCGCCCAGGCGTGCATTGATGCCGCCCGCCGAGCTTTTCACGTCGAAGTGTTCGCGCAGCGGCCGCAGGCGCCCCGGCACCAGCTCCCAGACCATCTGCTGCTCACGCTCCAGGAACCCTGGGTCCACCGGCAACACGTAGAAGTCCTGGGTAGGAATGGTCACCGAAACGTCGAACACCTCGACTTCGCGAATCGCCTGCGCCGGGGAGCTGAGCAATACGCCCACCAGCACCACCAGCCCCATCAGGATTTTATACCGCACGCCATACGTTTGCCGGGGCCACTCGGGGTGGTTTTTTTCACTGACCATCAGCCTTTGACCTCATAGGTTTTTTTCTCGCTGCCTTCGATCAGGCTGAAGCGGTACACCCGCCCCGCCTGCTTATCAAAGCCGAACGCACGGCCCGGCAAGATGTGGTTCTTGGTAGTGGGCTGGCAGTCCGTTGGGTCGGCGGCGGAACAGTCCTTGAACTCATCGACCACCACCACGCTGTTGCCGGCGTTGTTCAACTGATAACGGCCGGCGCTGTCGTCCACGCCGGTTTCGAACCAAGCGGTCTTGGGCCGCACGAAAAACACCGTGCCGTACCCCGCCAGCACCGTAACCCCGGCCGACAAAGCGCCTTTGTAGGCTTCGCGTTCTTCCTCCGGGAGGGCGAACTCGTCGTCCTTCTCGGGCATTACCGGTACGAAGCGCACGCGGAAATAACGCTCTTTTTCCCGCTCGCCGAGGTACAGCAAGCGGGTGCTCTGGACGCCATCGGCCGGCACAATCAGGCGTGACGGGCTGGCCATCAGCCCCTCCCGTACGCTGGGGTCTGCGCCGGGCTTGAGCTCCACCTCTTCGGATGAGCCGTCGGCGTTGTAGAGAATTTCCAACACCTGGATACGCACGAAGGCGGTACTGTCGCCGGCGTTATAGACCCGTTTGAGGTAGGTACTTTTATCGCCGTCCAGGTAGTCGTAGAACACCCCGACGTTGAGGCTGGGGCCAGCGTTCGCGCACAGCGGAAAACCGCACAATGCGCCCAGCACCAATAGATATCTGATCCACATGACTCTCTCCAATAAGACGCGGTACGCCATTACAAATCCGAATCCCAAATCACCGTGGCCTGCCCGGAATAGGTGCTGCCGCCCTGGGTGAGCATGGCCTCGACGTGTTCCCTGGCGACTTCGAAATGCAGGGTTCCAGGACGACGGTTCACGTAGTACCGAGGGTCGAACTGCTCGGTACCGGCGCCGCTGAGCAGCAAGGGCTGGCGACTGACGGCGGAGCCATCGGGGCGGTTTAGGCCGTTGGGCAGGCTGACGCTGAGGTTGAGCGGCACCTGGTGGCCGGCGGCGTTGCGTAGCGCGCAGGTGTCGCCCATCACGCGCTCGCACTGCAACTGCATCTTGAAACGCGATGAGGCCGATATAGTGAAGGTCTGGTCACGGAACAACCGCGCAGGAATGCGGCCCTGGTTCAGCCAGGCTTGCCAGCCGCCCTGGGGCACCAGTTCAATGCGATTACCGCCGGGGGGGACTTCGACTTTGAGGTCATGTTCAACCCTCAGCGTGAAGTTCAGCGTGAGCAGCGAGTCGTTGGGCAGCATTACATCGCCCATATCGAAATCCTGATGCGGCCCTAGGGTGTACTGATAAGTCCCCTCGTATTCCCCAGACGACATGCCCAGCGGATTAGGCGTGATCAACTCGTAGGTAAAGTCCAGGTAGTTGTAACGCAGCCAGGGAATATCGAAACGGGCCGGCTTGGCACAGACCCCTTCTACAGGCGTTCTCCAGAAAAAGACGTAGAAGTTAACCGCGTAAGCCGCGAGCCCCGACCCCGTGCAGGGAGGCGCGCTTCTGAGCCAGCCCCCGCCAGTCCATAAGAGCCCGTGTGCTTCGGGAGCGGGGACACCGCCACCTACCAGATCAATCACGTTTTCCGTCACATATGACGAGCCGAAGCCTGCCACGCGTATCTTTACCGTTTCCTGCTCCTGCGTCTGGCGATGCACGACAGTGAGCTCCCTCCATTCAGTCGGGGCGTCGAACATGGCACCTTGCCGGGGATCGGTATGGAGCGCCGCGATGGGTTGGCTGGAATCAAACCGAATGGGCGCCCGCAAGCTGAATATCCCAAGACCCTGGCATTGCGTCGGATACGATGCGCAGTAACCACTGTTGGGTGTCTTATTTTCAAACTTGTTCAAGTGAGGGTTGGCAGGGTCCGGCTTGAACTCTGCCTCAATGGGCATATCCACGCCCGATGCCGGCATTGCCAGCAATGCCAACAGCAGGCAGGCGCCGGCGCCCAGACGTTGCTCTATCAATTGCGATACGTTCACGTGATTGCTCCACATACGTGTCAAAGCTCTGAATCCCAGATCACCGTGGCCTGCCCCGAATAGGTGCTGCCGCCCTGAGCCAGCATGGTCTCGGTGTGTTCCCTGGCGACTTCGAAATGCAGGGTTCCAGGACGACGGTTCACGTAGTACCGAGGGTCGAACTGCTCGGTGCCGGCGCCGCTGAGCAGCAAGGGCTGGCGACTGACGGCGGAGCCATCGGGACGGTTGAGGCCGTTGGGCAGGCTGACGCTGAGGGTGAGCGGCACCTGGTGGCCGGCGGCGTTGCGCAGCGCGCAGGTGTCGCCCATCACGCGCTCGCACTCCAACTGCATCTTGAAACGCGATGAGGCCGAGATAGTGAAGGTCTGGTCGCGGAACAACCGCGCCGGTTTGCGGCCCTGGTTCAGCCAGGCTTGCCAGCCGCCCTGGGGCACCAGTTCAATGCGGTTGCCGCCGGGGGGGACTTCGACTTTGAGGTCATGTTCTACCGAAAGAGTAAAGTTCAGTGACAACATCGAGTCGCTGGGAATCATCACGTCGCCCATATCAAAGTCCTGGCCGGGACCGACGGTGTAATGATAAGTACCGGTGTACTCGCCGGAAGACATTCCCAACGGGTTAGGCGTGATCAGCTCGTAGGAAAAATCCAGGTATTCGTAACGTAGCCAAGGAATATCGAAGCGCGCCTGCTTGGCGCACACACCGTCCCCGGTCGTGGGGGTTCTCCAGAAAAATTGATACCAGGTCACGGTCAACAAACCGTAACCGGTACCTCTGCAGGGCGTTGGTGCGTTGACCCAACTCGACCCGGTCCATAAAAGTTGATGCGCACGAGTCCCGGTTACACCTCCCCCCACCAGTTCGATCGGATTGTGTGTCACATATCGCGAACCTAACCCTGCCACTCGCACTTTTACCGTTTCCTGCTCCTGGGTCTGGCGATGCACGACAGTGAGCTCCCGCCATTCAGAGGGAACACCGAACATCGCACCTTGCCTTGGATCAGTGTGGAATGCCGTAATGGGTTGGCTGGAATAAAATTGTATAGGGGCCTGCAGACTGAATTGCCCATAGGGCTCGCATTGACTTGGATAACTCCCACAGTAACCACTGTTGGGCGTCTTGTTTTCAAACTTGTTCAAATGAGGCTGTGCGGGGTCCGGCCGGAACTCTGCGCGTATATCCAACTCGGCCGCCATGGCGGGCAGTGCACCGGCCCCGCCTAACAGCACGGCTTTCAGCGCAAACCTCAACAACGTCGATGCGTTCAACAGCTTCACCCTCATCACCCCGCCGTTCCAGTGTTAAAGCTTGAGTCAGCCAAGGTATCCGGCGTGCAACGCAGGTCGCCGATCATCAGGACGTTGCTCTCAATGCGCGCCTTGGACGGATCGAGTCGGAACTGGCACAGCAATTGGTTATCGCGGCGCACTTCGAGGGTGGGCGAGCTGGCGTTCATTTCCAGCGAGAAGAAGCCGTCGACCTCACTCACCCCGCGCGTGGCGTGATTGATGATGTGCAGGCCCTTGAGCGGCTTGCCTTGGGAGTCGACCATGCGCCCCAGCACCGTCACGGTCTGCATGACGCTGATCTTGCGATACTCCACGCCGCCCTTGTTCAGGTGATAGCGGGTGCGGGGTGGCTGGATAGCGGCCGACGGCGCGTGATTGCCTTCGAAGTCGAACGCTACCGAGCTGCCCTTGTAGGCGGTGATCGGAATGAAGTTGCGCCCAGGGCGCAGGGCCACGCTGCCGCCGCTCATGTCGTCGGCCCGCAGGGCGATGTCGTCGAGGTCGGTCTCTACGTCGACGATCAGCCCGGAGCCACCGCCGTGGTACTGGCTGGTAAGCACCATCTGGCGTTGCCCCACGGCAAAGGTGCTGTCCAGGTTCAGGCCGCCGCTGAGCTCATCGTTGAATGAAGAGCGCTGGACGAAGCCGTCGCCCCGAACGAAGTCATTCTCGAAGCTGGCCATGCCGGACAGACCGACGCCGTAGGTATCGGTCGTCGCAGTGGCGGAGACGCTCTGCAGCACGTGGTCCTGCAAGTCTTTGCGGTAGGTCAGCGAGGCATTATTGTCGCGCGAGCCATCGCGGGCGGTGCGCGTGCCGATGCTGGCGGACCATTGCTCGCCCGGCGCGCCGAGGGCCAGGCTGACGCTCAGGTCGACCCCGCGATTGCGCTGGTCGCCGGTACTGGCGGTGGCTGGTCGGTCGAACACCGACAAGCGCCAATGGGCATCGTTGTCGAACAGACGCGTACGCTCGGTCCAGCCCAAGTCCAGGCCGACGCCCTCGACATTGCCTTCGCTGTACGAGAGACGGCCATTGATCGAGCGCAGGTTACTCAGGCGGTGGTTGACGGACAGCGACGAGTTGCTGGTCTGGCCGACGAAGACATCACGCTGGCGGATGCGCGTGCCATCGGGCAGGGTCTCGTAGGTGTTGCGGGTGTCGAGCCAACTACGGGTGTGGTTGAACACCACGCTGCCGGCACCGTAGTTGTACAGGCCGTTAAGGTCCAGGCCGGTGCCATACTTTTCGGTCCGGTAAATGTTGGCATACAGGTTGGCCTGGTCGGCGACCGTCCAGTCCACCGAAGTACCTAACTGCATGTTGTCCTTGACCTGGCGTCCGGACACGCCCAGCACCACGCGCGGGTGGGCCAGGTAGTTGACGGACACACCGGCGGTGGCGCTGCCGCTGGTCTGCTCGTCGAAGTTACTCAGCAGCTTGCTTTCCTGGCCGGCGAACAAATTGTAGCGCCAGCGCTCTTCGTGGTTGCTCCAGTTGTTGGGCTTGTACACCAATTCCTGGGTGGTGCTGGTGATCTGGCCGTCCTCTACCAGTCGCACCTCCACTTCATAGATGCCGCCAGGCAATGACCGGGTATCCAGGCTTTGCAGGCCGCTGCCAACGGCCTGGGTATTGAGCAACAGGCCATTGCGGTAAATCTCTACCGAAGCCTGGCGGCTGGCGGTGACGTAGATCGGGAACACGGCGGGCTTGGCATTATTGATCATCAAGCTGTCGGAGCTGCCGTACATCACGCCGATGGCTGTATCCGGGCTGGCGCCGAAGGTACGCAACTGGCGCGTCAGCCCTTCGGCATTGGGGGTGAAGTAGCCCAAGCGAAAGAAACGGCCTTCCAGCTCGCGCTGGGTATAAAGCGAATAAACGGCATGGTTGAGGTCTTTGTCATCCGGCCCGCTCAGTCGTGAAAACTGCATGTTCAGGGTCTGGCTCCACAAGCCCAGGCTGCTGCTGGCGTCGATGCCGAAGCGGCCGCCGACGTCCTGGTCCTGGCCACCGGTGAGATTCAACTGGTTGCGTACGATCAGACCGGTGCTGCCACCGGCAGGCAGGAAGTAATAACGCTGCGCCTTGTCGTCGCGCTCGACGTTTTCGGTGAGCAGGGAAACCGTGGAGTTTTCCAGGTTGTAATGCACGGCCATGAGCCTTTCGGGGCAGGCGCTTTCACATGTGCCCAGGGCCACGCCCTGTTTTAGGTATTCGGCCCAACGGTCGCGCTCTTCATCCTGGATCACGCTGCCGTCGTGGTCGGTAAAGTCGAGCAATGTCAGGCGGTCATCACGGGACAAGACAATCATTGCCTCGGAGACAAACTCTCTATCCAGTTCAACCCTGACCGCCAGTGGCACATCGAAAAAGTGCTCTTCAAAGTCCGCCGGCAAACCCTTTGCCTGGGATAACAAACTACGAGGTGTCGTGCCGTCGGTGGTGCCGGCCGCGAGCGCGCCGGCACAAAACAACAAGGCAAGCGCTGCCGCGATGGGAGTCATCGGGAACATGAACTGAATTCTCTGAATTTCGGACTTCATGGGAAAACCGGTCGACCGACAGAAGCTGCCTGTCGACCGGTATCGCTACCCGGCAATAAAACGGTGCTTATTGCTCAGTTGGCTATGCCTCAAGGGGTTACACGTGGCTCGTGGTCAAACACCACGGTGTAGCTGGTGGTGAACAGACCGGCAATGCCAGCCGCTGGCTTGGCGGCAGTCACCACCATGTCGGCTTGGGTACCTGGGGTGGAGCTGGGGTCATCGACCACTTCCAGCGGCGAACCGGTGAGGGTTACGTTGTTGAAGGTGGTGGTCAGCGCGATGGAGTCGGTGCCGTTGGTCAACGACGCTGGGCCGCCTTCGATGTACGCCTTGATGGAGCCGTCGGTGTTTTTCACGTTGTAGGTGGCGCGCAGCGAACTCAGGTCACCGGTGACGGTGTTGTAGTTCATGGTTTCATCGCGACCCCAGTTCGGATCAACCGGCTGTGCATGGAACTGCTGGGTCGGAATCGTCGCCTTGATGTTGATGATGCTGGAGGCTTCACCGGCAGCGAATACGCTGGAGGAGCCGAAAGCCAGCGCCATCAATGGCAGTACGAAAGCGGTCTTCTTAAGCATTTTAAGTACCTGTTTTATCACGTCAGAAAGTTAGTTGAACAACGCATTTCCGTGCGTCGCACAGCCCAATTCGAACCGGGTCTTGCGAAGCACGTAAATAGTCCCTCGAAAACCAACTTAATGAAGCCAGCCGTTTCGTATTAAAGCGTAGTAATGCACAACATGAGCAGAAGGAAAAAAATCATTAAATTCAATATTATGAATAATTACTGTAGTCCGGTTACCACAACTAATTAGGCCCAGATACTACTTATCTAATGCACTTAACTGTAAGAAATGTACTACACGCCACAGCCTGCCTGACCATTACTTGTTTTAGAGTAATAACTCCAACTAACAACTGTAAGCGTTATTCACGAAAATGCTATTTATTTAATCGACAACTCTCGATATAGGCGCGGCTTCTCCCTGCCGTTTTCCGTTCTTCGACGCGGGGTGCGGCAGTCGATACCGCTGGTCAGACAACGTTGCCCTTTTCGTAAGATATATCTTAAGTTGTATCTAAATCAGACAGAGGCTACGACCATGAGAGACCCTCATCATCACCGAGACCACGGTGACAGCCGCGACGGCTTCGAAAAACGCCCCGGCCGCGAACGCGGCGGACGTGGCCCACGTGTATTTGCGCCGGGTGATCTGAAATTGCTGCTACCGGCACTGATCGCCGAGCAGCCTTGCCACGGCTATGACCTGATCCGCAAGATCGAAGCCCTGTTCGACGGTGCCTACAGCCCCAGCCCGGGTGTGATCTACCCCACGCTGACCTTCCTGGAGGAAAGCGAATTGATCAGCGGCGACGCCGAAGGCGGAAAAAAACGCTACACCATCACCGACGCCGGCCGTCTCTTCTTGAGCGAACAAGCGGTTGCCCTCGATGGCATTCGCCTGCGCATGGACGTAAGCAAGCGCTCGCTGCGCGGGCATGATCGTCCGCCGGAAATCCACGAGGCGGTGCATAACCTGCGCCACGCCTTGCATTCGCACCACGGGCGCTGGAGCCCGGAAGAAATCGTGCGGGTCGCCGCGTTGCTCAACGGCACCGCCCAAGCCATCGCTGACGGGAAAGCTCAATGAATAGGCCAGTCATCCACCGCGTCACCCACGAAATCAAACGCCGCCGCCTCGACGTGCTACGCGTTGTCGATATCACCCCACGCATGCGCCGCATCACCCTGGGCGGGCCGCAGCTGGCGGGCTTTATCAGCCTGGGCAGCGACGACCACGTCAAGCTGTTGTTCCCGCGCGACGCCGCCGGACAGGCCGCACTGGAGAGCCCGACGTTCAACATCAAGGGCGATGGCCCGCAACCGGCCATGCGCGACTACACGCCACGCCGCCATGACGCGCAACGCGGCGAACTGGACATCGACTTCGTGCTGCACGGCGACGGCCCCGCCTCCACCTGGGCCGAACAGGCCACACCCGGCCAGCACCTCTACATCGGCGGGCCAAGGGGCTCGTTGATCGTGCCCGACATATTCGACAGCTACCTGCTGATCGGCGACGAAACCGCGCTGCCGGCCATCGGTCGACGCCTGGAAGAACTGCCGGCCGGGCGCACGGTATTGGCGGTGATTGAAATCGCCGATGCGGCGGAGCAACAGCTACTGCACAGTGCAGCCAATGTGAAGGTCATTTGGGTGGTGCGTGGCCAGGATGACCTGGTTCAGACGGTGCAGAACCTGAGGATGCCGGAGGGTTCGCTGTACTGCTTCGTGGCGACCGAAACCAAGGTGTCGCGCCAACTGCGACGGGTGCTGCTCGACACGCACCGTGTGAACGAGGAGTACCTCAAGGCTGTCGGTTACTGGCGCGCCGACGGTAGCGAAGAGGAATAACTCGTCCCTCCAGAACAGAGGATGATCCAATTCCGATAGCAGCATGTCAGCCAACGATGAACCGGCTGACATGCCCACGTCAGAGCGATGGCGACCGCAAAGACTTGTCCACCCCCACCACCACAGTCGCAATCAGCACAAACCCCGCCAGAATCCCCCCGGCATTCACGAACACCTGGGGATAACCCAGCGTACTCACGTCGATGAACGGGTACTGATATTGCCCGAGCAGATCGCCACGCAGCAGCGCGTAGCCGAAATACACCAGCGGGTAGATCACCCACAGGCCGATGTGCGTAAAGCGCAACTGCCCCTTGGGCACGTACCGCCACCAATACACCGCGGACAGCACGGGCATGACGTCGTGCAGCAGTTCGTCGGCAATGAATTGGAAACCTTCGGGCTGCCACAAATGCCGCAGCAACAGGTTGTAGGCCAGGCCCACCACTACGATGCTCACCGCGATGCCACTGCTCACCGCTGGCGCGAGAAAAAATCGCCGCGCCGCCGAGGGGCGATTGACCAGGGCATAGCTGAGCACCACCACCGCCAGGGTATTGGTCAACACGGTGAAGAAACTGAAAAAGTTGATCAGCCCACCCATCAGGCTGGCGCCGGACGTCCAGCGCGAATAGAAAATCAGGTACTGCTGAATCGCCAGGCCCACCCAACCGGCCAGTGCCGCTGCCGCCGCATACCGCTTCATGGGTTCAATCCAACGGTCGTTTGGTGCGCATCAGCTTCACGTACAGCCCTTCGACTTTTTCCCGCGCCCATGGGGTTTTGCGCAGGAAGGTCAGGCTCGACTTGATGCTCGGATCGCTCTTGAAACAGCGAATATCAATGCGCTCGGCCAGGCCTTGCCATTCGTAATGCTCCACTAATGTGGTGAGGATGTGTTGCAGGGTGACGCCATGGAGAGGGTCGTTGCTTGTCGCGGTCATGCCAGGCCTATGAAGAGTCGGGTCGGAAGGGTGCACACCTTATCACCCCGTCAGACCAGGTAAAAAAGTTCCCGTTCCCTGGCAAAAAGAGATGTTATATTGTAACTATTACTTTCAAATCTTTTCGTCGCTTTTCCAAGGAATGTCCGATGTCCCTCCCCTCCTTCTGGCGCTTGACCCCACTCGCCGCCGCGCTGCTGATCTGCACCGAAACCCACGCCCTTGAGCTGCCAACCCAGGTGGTCACCGGCAACCCGCTGGGCAGCGAACAATTGGCCTCGCCCACCACCGTGCTGGAGGGCGATGAACTGACCCTGCAGCAAAAAGGCAGCCTGGGTGAAACCCTGAATAAACAGCCGGGGGTGTCCTCGTCGTACTTTGGTCCAGGTGCGAGCCGGCCGATCATTCGCGGCCAGGATGGCGACCGCATTCGCCTGCTGCGCAATGGCGTGGGCGCGCTGGATGCGTCGTCGCTGTCCTACGATCATGCGGTGCCGCTGGACCCGGTCAATGTGGAGCGCATTGAAATCGTGCGCGGCCCGGCGGCGCTGTTGTATGGCGGCAGCGCCATCGGTGGCGTGGTCAATACTTTCGACAACCGCATCCCCACCGAAGCCATTGAAGGTATCCAGGGCGCCGGTGAGCTGCGCTACGGCGGCGCGGACACCACCCGCAGCAGCGCCGGCAGATTGGAGGCCGGCAACGGTGCGTTCGCCCTGCACCTGGACGCCAGCGCGCGGGCGTTCAACGATCTGAAAATCCCCGGCGACGCACGCAGCCGGCACGCACCGAACAGCGACGACGGCCCCGGCAGGAACGGTCGCCTGGGCAACAGCGACGGGCGTCAGGACGGCGGCGCGGTGGGCGGTTCCTACACCTGGGACGACGGCTACGCCGGGCTGTCCTACAGCAACTACGACAGCAACTACGGCTCGCCCGCCGAACAGGACGTGCGTATCCGCATGCAGCAGGATCACTACGCCTTCGCGTCGCAGATCCGCAACCTGCAGGGGCCGTTCACCTCGGTAAAACTCGACGCGGGCTACACCGATTACGAACACCGCGAAATCGAAGGCGGCGAGACCGGCACCGTGTTCAAGAACAAAGGCTACGAAGCCCGAGTGGAAGCGCGGCACCAGCCTATCGGGCCGCTCAATGGTGTGGTCGGCGCGCAGGTGACGCGCAACGAGTTCTCGGCCCTGGGCGAAGAAGCCTTTGTGCCGCAAACCGACACCACCGCTGGCGCGCTGTTTATCCTCGAAGAACTGCAGGCCACCGAACGCCTCAAGCTCAGCCTTGGCGGGCGCCTGGAGCACACCCAGGTCGACCCCGACGCCAAAGGCAACGCACGTTTCGCCGGTGCCGACCAAAGCAATACCTTCACCGCCGGCAGCCTGTCGTCGGGCGCGGTGTATACGCTGACGCCAATCTGGTCCCTGGCCGCGACCCTGGGCTACACCGAACGGGCGCCGACATTCTATGAGCTGTACGCCAACGGTGCGCACGTCGCCACCGGCACCTTTGAATTGGGCGATGCCAACCTGAAAAAAGAAAAAGCCGTGTCCAGCGACCTGGCGCTGCGTTTCGACAATGGCACTCACAAGGGCAGCTTCGGCGTGTTCTACAGCCACTTTTCCAATTACATCGGTTTGTTGGGCACCGGTCGTACGCTGAACGACGAAGGTGAAGAAGATCCGACGGGCATCCCCGAGTACGAATACTCCGGTGTGCGTGCGCGATTCGCCGGCTTCGAAGCCCAGGATCACTGGAAACTCGGCGAAAGCGCCTACGGCAAGTTTGCGCTGGAATTGTCAGGCGATTACACCCGCGCCACCAATCTGGACACCGGCGAAGCCTTGCCGCGCATTGCGCCATTGCGCCTGAACAGCGGCCTGCTGTGGGAACTGGACCGCTGGCAGGCGCGCATCGACGTGGAACACGCCGCCGGCCAGGGCCGCGTACCGGATAACGAAAGCGGCACCGACGGCTACACCACCCTGGGCGCCAGCGCCGGTTACCGCTTCAATGTCGGCACCAGCCAGTGGCTGGCATTCGTGAACGGCGAAAACCTCACCAATCAGACCGTGCGCTATGCCAGCTCGATCCTGCGCGACATCGCCCCGGCACCGGGCCGCAGCGTGCAGGTGGGCGTTCGCACGACCTTTTAAAAAGCCGAGGCTCTTGTGGTGAAGGGGCCGGCCTCGCGCGAGGCAAGCTCGCTCACCACAAAAAAATCGCTTCTTTTCAGCAAAGAAAATGTAGACACCCGTGCTGTGCGCTGTGGGAGGGGGCTTGCCCCCGATGGCCATCGAGTCTCACAGGCTGACCCACAACGGTGTGGTGAGCGGGCTTGCCCCGCGCGGGGGCAGTTCGTTCGCCATTCAACTCAAGGCTGAAACCACCGTGTATGCAGCGACGTTCTGTCACTGTTACCAAATCGGAAATGATGCATCTTGCGATTTGCGCTTTCTCTCGGCGCGTCATCTCTTTATCCTTGCCGCAACAAACTGAAACGTTTCACGCCTGCGGTCGATCCCATCTTGCCGAATATCTCCCATACCCAAGACAGCGCTGTCTTATCTCGACCTGCGCCTGGGGTTCAATCGCCCGCCGGTGGATAACCCGCGCCATCCCCCACAAAAACCGAAATAACGCTGAACCAAGCCCGCGCCAAATCGTCATCTACAGTGAGTGAAGCACGGGGTTACACAACTATTCCAACGTCACGGAGAAACACACTATGAGCACTGATGGTGCTTCGCGCCCAAGCCGCCTGCTGCCCAGGCTGCTCGGCGTCTTGCTGCTGATCATGGGCCTGGCCCTGCTGGCCGGCGGTATCAAGCTGACTACGCTCGGCGGGTCGCTGTACTACCTGTTGGCCGGTATCGGTATTACCCTCACCGGCGTTCTGCTGCTGGCCACCCGCCGCGCGGCGCTGGGCCTGTACGCACTGGTGCTGTTTGCCAGCACCGTGTGGGCATTGTGGGAAGTCGGCCTGGATTGGTGGCAACTGGTACCGCGCCTGGCGCTGCTGTTCGCCCTGGGCATCGTCATGCTGCTGCCGTGGGTTCGCCGTCCGTTGCTGTGCGGCCAGCCTGCGCCACTGGGCACCGGCGCGCTGAGCGTGGCCGTGGTGCTGGCCGGTGCGACCGCCCTGGCCAGCCAATTCACCAACCCCGGTGAAATGGTCAAGACCGGCGAACTGGACCGTGATGCCGTGCCGGGCATGGCCAGCGCTGCGCCGGCCCAGGCCGATGGCGACTGGAATTCCTACGGCCGTTCGGCCTTTGGTGATCGCTACTCGCCGCTGGCGCAGATCACTCCGGAGAACGCGCACAAACTGGTGCCGGCGTGGACCTACCGCACCGGCGACATCCCAGGCCCTAACGATCCAGGCGAGACCACCGCGGAAAACACCCCGCTGAAAGTCAACGGCATGCTCTACGTGTGCACACCGCACAGCCAAGTGATCGCGCTGGACCCGGACACCGGCAAGGAAATCTGGCGCTTCGATCCGAAGATCAGCAGCCAGGGTGCCGAGAACTTCAAAGGCTGGGCGCACATGACCTGCCGTGGCGTGTCGTATCACGATGACGCCGCCTATGCCTCCGAACAGAGCCCGACCGGCAGCGCCAGCCCGGCCGCCGCGCCGAATGCCTGCCCGAAACGCATCTTCGTACCGACCGCCGATACCCGCCTGATCGCCCTGAACGCCGACACCGGCAAAATGTGCGAAGACTTCGGCGACAAAGGCCAGGTCGACCTGCGTGCCAATATCGGTAGCTTCGCCCCAGGCGGTTACTACTCCACTTCGCCACCGGCCGTGACCAAAAACCTGGTGGTCATCGGTGGTCATGTGACCGACAACGTTTCCGTCGACGAGCCAAGCGGTGTGATCCGCGCGTTCGACGTGCACACCGGCAAGCTGGTGTGGAACTGGGACAGCGGCAACCCGGACGACACCACCCCGTTGGCCGAGGGCAAGACCTACACCCGTAACTCGCCGAACATGTGGTCCATGTTCGCCGTGGACGAAAAACTCGGCATGCTCTACCTGCCGATGGGCAACCAGATGCCCGACCAGTATGGCGGCGACCGTACCGATGATTCCGAGAAGTACGCTGCGGGCCTGACCGCGCTGGACATCGACACCGGTCACGTGAAGTGGACCTTCCAGTTCACCCACCATGACCTGTGGGACATGGACGTCGGCGGCCAGCCTTCGCTGATCGACATCAAGACCGAAGCCGGCGTGAAGCAGGCGGTGATGGCGTCGACCAAGCAGGGCAGCATCTATGTGCTGGACCGTGCAACCGGCCAGCCGGTGGTGCCGATCCACGAAGTGGCTGTGCCGCAAGGCGCAGTGGCGGGCGACCGTACCTCCCCGACCCAGCCGAAGTCCGAGCTGAACTTTATGCCACCGCCGCTCAAAGAGCGTGACATGTGGGGCGTGACGCCATTCGACCAGATGCTGTGCCGTATCGATTTCAAATCCATGCGCTATGACGGTCCGTTCACCCCGCCGTCGCTGCAGGGTTCGATCGTGTACCCAGGTAACTTCGGCGTGTTCGACTGGGGTGGCATTTCCGTCGACCCGGTACGTCAGATCGCGTTCGTAAACCCGAGCTACATGGCGTTCAAATCCAAACTGATCCCGGCCGCCGAGATCGCCAAGCAAGGCCCGCGCGTCAGCGAAACCGAAGGCGTGCAACCGAACAAAGGCGCGCCGTACGGTGTGATCCTCGAAGCTTTGCTGTCGCCGATGGGCTTGCCTTGCCAGGCGCCGGCGTGGGGTTATGTGGCGGCGGTCGACCTGACCACCCACAAAACCATCTGGATGCACAAAAACGGCACCGTGCGTGACAGCTCGCCGGTTCCAGTGCCGCTGACCATGGGCGTACCGAGCCTGGGCGGCACCTTCACCACCGCCGGTGGTGTGGCGTTCCTCAGCGGCACCCTGGACCAGTACCTGCGTGCCTATGACGTGAAAAACGGCAAGCAACTGTGGGAAGGCCGCCTGCCAGCCGGCGCCCAGACCACCCCGATGACCTACACCGGCAAGGACGGCAAGCAATACGTGCTGGTCATGGCCGGCGGTCACGGCTCCCTGGGCACCAAGCAGGGTGATTATGTGATGGCGTTCAAACTGCCGGAATAAGCGTTACCGGCAGCAAGATAAAGGCGGCGTCCCTTACGGGTAGCCGCCTTTTTCATGGGTTCAATACGGCTGCTGGTCAGCCAATAAAAAGTTCTCACTGCCCCGCCGCCATAGGGGCACAGCTATCTACAAGCCTTCGAAAACATGCGGTTCTTGTGGTGAGCAGACCTGCTGTGGTGAGCAGGCTTGCCCTGCGCCGGGCTGCGAAGCAGCCCCTTTCCAGGCGATGTGGTCTTGTCTGGCACACCGTGGTGTCTTGGTTTGGGGCTGCTTCGCAGCCCAGCGCGGGGCAAGCCCGCTCACCACAACAAACCTGCTCACCACAAGGTTGTGGGTCAGCCTGTGAGGTTTATATAGATGCCGCCGGCCATCGGGGGCAAGCCCCCTCCTCCACTGGAAAGGGGTTGGAGCTGAAGTCAGTGTTCGATCACTTCGCCGCGCATGGGCGCCAGGCGGGCGAGCAGGCGGTTTTGTGTGGGCACTGGGATCCCTTCGCTGTCCATCGCTTTGATCAGATCCTCCACCAATGCGTTGAAGTCACTGCGGCTGACGTTCTGGCCTTTGTGGCTCTCGGCCATGCTGTCGCCGGTGTAGGTGCATGGGCCACCGGCTTCGACGCAGAACTGTTCGATCAGTTTGTTGCGCAGGCGCTGGATGTCGATACGCCGGAAGCGCTCGACGATGCGGTCGTCGCGGGCGATGTTGAGCAGCATGCCTTCGACGATGCGAGTGATGCCGGGCATGGCGCCGAGGTCGCGGTAGAGGCTGTCGTCCTTGGGCGGTTGCTGGGCGCAGGCGCTGAGCAGCGCCAGCAGCAGCACGGGTAATACACGCATCAGAAACTCCCCTGGACGGACAGGTAGGTGCCGTTCTGGTTATCCAACGTGGCGATCTCGCCAAGGCGGGCATAGGCCAGGACAAACGACACCTGCTTGCTGGGGAAGTAAGCCAGAAACACATCCGCCCAGTCGCTTTCACCGGCGAACGACAGGTTGTCGGGTTTCTCGCGGTACTCCACGCCCAATGCCCAGCGTGGGTTGAACAACAGCGCCACCGAGCCCTCCTTGAGCAGGCTGCGACGGTCGCGGCGGTCGCCACCGAAGCCGAGCAGGCCGGTTTCATTGGCGCGGCTGTAGCGCAGGCCGCCGTTGACCAGCACGTTGTAGCCAAAGGCTGCGCCCATGAACAGACGGCTGGCGGCCAGGTAGCCTTCCACGTCGCTGTCACGCTTGGCGCCGACCAGGCGCGGAATATCGAACGTGTTCTGATGCTTGTATTGCAGGCCCAGCGAAACCTGGGGCAAGCGGTCGTAGATCACATCGCCGAACAGCCGCACTTTTATCCCCAGCACATCCTGGCCGAGGTGGTCGTCGGGCAGGTTCAGCTTATGCACCAAGGTGCCCAGGTCAAAACGTTGCCGAGCGAAGGAGACTTCCACGCGGTTGTCGTAGGCCAGCGCCAACCCGGCGACATCGAGCCGATAATCCGGCAGATTGACCGTGGTGGCGAACGCCGTCGCGCCCCACTCGTGTTGTTCGCCATAACCGCTGAGCACCGCCCACGGCGTGATGCCGCCACCCGCCGCGCCCTCCAGGCTGCTGGCGCCGCCGGTGGCGATCAGGCGACCGTTATCGGCCAGGGCGGCGGGCACGTTCAGGGCGGCCACGCAGCCGATCAAAAGAGAAAGACGCACGTCATGCCCCTCAATGTACCCGCGAAGTTTGCGCACTGAGAGGCAAGGCCACCCAGGCTTCGAAAGCGTCGGCGCTCAAGGGCCGACTGATCAGGTAGCCCTGCGCCGTATCGCACTGCCAGCGCTCCAGCAGGCGCAGGCTGTGGGCGTATTCGACGCCTTCGGCGACCACCTTGAGGCCCAGGTTGTGGCTCATCTCGATGGTCGAGCGCACGATCACCGCGTCTTCACTGGTTTCATCCAGGTTGCGCACGAACGACTGGTCGATCTTCAATTCCTGCACCGGCAGGCGCTTGAGGTGGGCCAGTGACGAATAGCCGGTGCCAAAGTCATCCACCGACAGGCTGATGCCACAATCACGCAGCAGGTGCAGCACCTTCAGGGCCTTTTCCGGCTCGCGCATCACCGCACTCTCGGTGATTTCGAACACCAGTTGTTCGGCCGGCAGGCCATAGCGCCGCAGCAGCGTCGAGACGCGGTGGGCCAGCTCATCGCCGAGCAAGTCCTCGGCCGAGATGTTCAGCGACAGTTGCAGGTACAAGCCGCGTCGGTTCCATTCGCACAACTGGCGGATACCCTCCTCGATAACCCACTGGGTCAGCAACTGAACGCTGCCCGAGCGCTCGGCCAAGGGAATGAATTCCGCCGGCGAGACCATACCGAACTGCGGATGCTGCCAGCGCAACAGGGCTTCGGCCTGGCGCACGTGGCCCTGGCGAATATCCAGTTTGGGCTGGTAATGCAGCAGCAGTTGCCCCTGGCCGGGCGCATGGCGCAGGTCGCGGATCAGGGTGATCTGGCGACGATGGGCGAGGTCGCGCCCCGGTTCGTACACCTGCAGGCGACCGGGCATCTGCGCGGCATCCTTCATGGCGATCGCCGCGCGCTCAAGCAGGCTGTGGGCGGTGTCGCCATCGGCCGGATACGCCGCAATGCCCAGGCGGCAGTCGAGTGCCAGGTCGTGGTCGCCGATACGTTGCGGACGCAACAGCAGTTGCTGGAGCTTGTCGGCCAGGCCTACCGCTTCGTCGCGGCCCGCGCCATCGAGCAGCAGTAAAAACTCGTCGGCCATCAGGTGCGCCAGCGTATCGCGTGGACGCAACGCGGCCTGCAGGCGCCGGCTGACGTTGAGCAGCAGCGCGTCGACGGCCTCCGGCCCGGCGGTTTCGCTGGCGGCGCGCAGGTTGTCGATGCCCAGGCAAATCAACGCCATTGGCCGCTGCATGGCAATCGCACTGCCCAGGCGCTCCACGGCCAGCGCGCGGTTGGGCAACCCGGTGAGCCGGTCATGCAGCGCATTGTGGGCCAGTTGCCGCTCGCGCTCGGCGATGCCGCTTTGCATCGCATTGAGCGCCAGGGCCAGGCGACCCAGTTCATCGCTGCGGGTCAGGGTCACCGGGGTCTGGTAGTTGCCCTGCCCGATGCGCTCGGCCGCCTGGGCCAGTGTTTGCACGGGCCGCGATACACCACGCGCCAGCAGCAAGGCGCCGATCAACGACGCCGCCAGCGCGACCAGGGCGATGGCGAGGATCTTTTCATCCAGCGGCACAAAGGCTTGCATCGCCGAATCCAGTGGGCTTTGCAGCAACGCCAGCACCTGACTGTCGGCATTGGTGGCCAATACCAGCGATTGGCTGAGAAAACGGTGTTCGAGGTGCTCGGTGGTGGACACACCCTCATGCCTGGATGGCCCGAGCATCAGGCTGACGATACTGTCACGCAGCACCTGGGGTTGGGTGCTGACCAGCGTTCCGGGCTGCTGGCGGTCGATGGCCAGGAACGACACCTCCAGGTTGCTCAACGAGCGCAATTCATCGGCGAATGCCGTGTCCATGCTGAAGCCCATCACCACCCGTGCGATCGGCAACGGCGCCAGCACCGGCGCTTCCACCAGCAGGTGCGGGGTGCCCTGCAATGGCACGATCAACAGCGCGGCCTGGCGCTGGCGGCGCATTTCGCGCAACGCCTGGTCATAGCGAAAACTGGAACCCTCGGCGACTTCGTCGACGGTGCTGGCCAGGACTGTGCCGTCCATGCCCAGCAGGATCATGTCGCTGGCATTGATGCGTTTGCCGTGGTTGAGCAGCACCGAGCGCATCGTCGCCGAATCGCCACTGGCCACGGCATCGCGAAAGCCGAAGTCGGCGGCCAGCAATTGCACACCGTCGGCCAGGCGCCGGCCGCGTACATCCAGCAAACGCTCGAACACCCGCGTCCCCACCTCCAACTGTGCCGATGCCTGGCCCTGGACAGCCTGGCGGGTGGCGACCTTGACGCTGAAATACAACGCACCGATCACCACCAGCAGCAGCAGGATCAGGACCGTGGCGACCCGCGCCTGGTAACTACTGCGCAGTTTCACGGGCAGCTCGATTGAAAGCGTCGCCGAAGGCCGTCGGGGCCGGGGGCAGGTCCGCCGACGCGGGCTCAAGTGTGAGCAGCACACGGTGGCTCAGGCCTGCGGCGGGAATATGCAGGGTGCCACCGTCCATCGGCTGCAGATCGGCCAGTTGCGGGTGCCACACCGTGGCGCGGTAATCGCCCGGAGTCAGTTGCTCCAGGCGCACGCGGCCCTGGGCATCACTGACGCCGAAGTGCGGATCGTCGGTCACGTAGATGTAGCCGAGCATCCAGTCATGGATATTGCAGCCCAGCACTACCACACCCGGCTTGTCGAACAGCAGCGGCGCCGTCGGCGTGCCTTCGTACAGGCGCAGCTCGAAGCGCTTGGCGGTCGAAAAGGAATACACCTGGTGGCGAATATTGTCGCTGTTGGGGAACCGCACCTGCGTGCCGGTATGCACCGCCAGCACATGCGGCGCGAAGCGCTGGCTGCGTTGGTCCATCTCGGCGCTGGATACGACGGCCGCCGCGCCGGCCGGGCCTTGCAGCGTCACCACCGCGTCGGCGACCGGGCGCCCGTCGGCCTGCTGCATCAGCACTTCAAGGGTCGCTGCCGAAGCAGGACCGGCCGCCGCCAGCAACAGTATTAGGTGGGATAACAGGTGAATACATCGGGCCATGGGAGATCCGGTAGAAAACGGCCAGCCTTGGCGAAAAAGAACGATCACAGGCATGATGCCGCAATCAAGGCAAAATGCCACCATCGAACCACGGGAGACGCCAAACCGTTGGTCGGTAAAAAACGCTGCAATCGGTCAGGCTGCATCACTGTTATCGACCCTCTGCGAAAAAGCTGAAGCCGGTCAAGGCGATTGCTAGACCGCCGTGCGTTCGCGCCGCATCCACATTTCAAAGGCCATCGCGTTGAGTGGCCGGCTGATCAGGTAACCCTGGGCGGTATCGCAGTTCCATTGCTTGAGCAGCCTCAGGCTGGGTTCGAACTCCACGCCTTCGGCGACCACCTTGAGTCCCAGGTTATGGCTCATCTCGATGGTCGAGCGCACGATCACCCCATCGCCGCCATCGCTGTCGAGGTTGCGCACGAACGACTGGTCGATCTTCAACTCCTGCACCGGCAGGCGCTGCAACTGGGCCAGAGAAGAATAGCCGGTGCCGAAATCATCCACCGACAGGCTGATGCCGCAGCCACGCAATTGCTCGAGTACGCTCAGGGCCTGCCGCGGGTCGTGCATGATCGCGCTCTCGGTGATTTCGAACAGCATCTGGCGGGCCTCCACACCATGCTGCGCGAGCAACGTGGTCACACGGATCGCCAGGTCGTCGTCGGCCAGGTCGTCCACCGAGATGTTCACCGACAGTTGAATCAGCAGGCCTCGCCGTGCCCAGTCGGCGATCTGGCGGATGGCTTCCTCGATCACCCACAAGGTGAGGCTGGACATACTGCCGGTGCGCTCGGCCAGGGGGATGAACTCGGCGGGCGAGACCAACCCCAGCCTGGGATGCTGCCAACGCAGCAGCGCTTCGGCCTGGCGGACCTGGCCGTGCTTGAGGTCGAGCTTGGGCTGGTAGCACAGGTGCAGCGCGCCTTCGGCGGCGGCGCGGCGCAAGTCGCGGATCAGGGTGATCTGGCGTTGGTGGGCCAGGTCGCGGTCCTGCTGATAGATCTGCAGGTGGCCCGGCAGGGTCGCCGCGTCGTGACGGGCGATGGCGGCGCGGCTGATCAGCTCTTCCACCTGCTGACCATCGGTGGGGTACGCCGCGATGCCGATGCTCACTTGATGGCGCAGTTCGTCGCGGCCGATGCGCTGGGGTTCGGTGAGCAGCGCATAGAGACGGTCGGCGCGGGCCACGGCACGGTCGACCTGGGTATTTTCCAGCAACAGTAGAAATTCGCTGCCGGACACACGTGCCGCCGTGTCGCTGGCCAACAGGCTCATGGACAGGCAGCGGCTGGCTTCGCGCAACATCTCTTCGACGCCCTGGGGGCCGAAGCCTTCGTTGATTGCGCGGTAGTTTTCGATGCCCAGGTACAGCAGCACCACCGGCCGCCGCGCACTGATCGCACTGCCCAGGCGTTCCATGGCCAGGGCGCGATTGGGCAGGCCGGTGAGGGGGTCGTGCAGGGCGTTATGGGCCAGTTGCCGTTCACGCATGGCAATCGCGCTTTGCATGGCGTTGAACGCCCGCGCCAGCAGGCCGAACTCATCGTGGCCCCGCACCCGCACCGGCGTGCGGTAGTCACCGGCACCGATCCGCCCGGCAGCTTCCACCAGGGCAGTGAGCGGCCGCGACACGCGCCGCGCCAGGAACAATGCGCCGGCCAGTGACACCACCAGCACCGCCAGGGCAATCCCGAGGAATTGCCGATCCAGCGGCGCGAAGGCTTCCACGGCATGGTCCAGCGGGCTTTGCAGCAGCACCCGCACGTCATCGCCCTCGCCCGTGTTGCCCAGCGACCGCACCTGGCTGAGCACACGCTCGCCGTAGAAGCGATGGATATGCGCCTCGGTGCCCGGGTGAGCGCCACGCAACAGGTTGAGCACTGCGGCCTGATAGGCGTCGGGCTGGGTGCTGAACAATTGACCGGCCTCCCCGTCCCGCACGCTGAGGAACGACACCTCCAGGTTGCTCATGGAGCGCAGCTCATTGGCGAACAACGTGTCCATGGGAACGCCCATGACCACACGAGCGATGGGCACGTCGTCGACCACCTCGTCCTGCACCAGCAGGTAGGGGCGCCGATCCATGGTCACAATCAATATTTGCAGGCCGCTGCGCCGTGCGCGACGCAGTGCGTCGGCATAGGGGAAGGCCTGGCCGCGGGTGAACCCAGGCGCGGTGCTGACCCTTACCGTACCGTCCAGGCCCAGCACCAGCACTTCGCTGGAACGAATGCCGCTGCCGTGGCGCTGCAGCGCCGCCAGGATCGACGCGCTGTCGCCGTCGGCCACTGCACGGACGAAGGGGCCATCGGCGGTGAGCCAGTCAAGGTCGTATTGCAGGCGCCGGCCTCGCAGATCCAGCAGGCGTTCGAACACCTGGCTGCCGGTTTTCAGTTGGGCTCGCGCCTGGTTTTCCACGGCGCGAGTGGTGGCGGCCTGGACCGCCAAGTAGGTAGCGACGACCACCACCAGCAGCAGCAACGCCCACACGCCGGCGATGCGGGTCTGGAACGTATGGCGCCACGTCATCGGCGTGCCCTCTGGCAACGTTCTTATGTTTGTGCCACTGCGTCCCTGTGTCATGTGCATTCCCTGCGACAGCTGACCTGGCGTCAAAAAATACCCGTCCCATTCGGGTATTCGTGTTGAGCAGATTAGCTCGCGGCAGGCGCTTGTCCACCCAATAAAACCGGGGGCCTGACCGTCAGCTTATTGGCGACGGAGGGTTGGCTTTGCGCGTCAGGCCGGCCCTCGCGCGCGCATGAAATCCCCCCAGCGGCGCACCAGGTAATTGTGCTCGTCCATTACCGAGTTCCACACCGCGATATGGCCCATGCGCTGTTCGTAGGAACCGCCGTCGCGCACCTCGCCCCGGTCGATCAGCGGCAGGCCGTCGCTGCCCGGCAGTTCTTCGCGTGCGGGTTTGCCGGCGTACCAGTAATCCCACTCGGCGGCGCTCAGGTGGTCGCGACTACGGGCCGGGTTGCCGATGTAATAGCCCTGGCGCGCCATCACCGCACCGGGCCAGCCCGACAGCCACCAGTTGAGGTAGGCATAGGCGGCGTCCAGCACCGGCCCCTGGGCATGGCGTGACAGCGACAAGCCACCGAACCAGGCGCGATAACCTTCACGCGGCACCGCCAGGCGGTATTTAACGCCGGCACGATGCAGGCGCATCAGGGTCGGCGACCACAGACTCTGGATATCAATATTCGGGCTGAGCATCAGTTGCGCGGCTTCTTTGTCGTCCGACCAGAACGCTGCGAAGTGCCCTTCCTTCTGCTTGCGCACCAGGATATCGGCGAGCACGTCGATGTCTTCGATGCTCATGTTGCCAATGTCCTTGAAGCTGGCGAGCCCGGCGCCCTGCACCGCCAACGCGGCATCCAGCGCGCCGATGGCGGCGTCGCTTTGCAGCGCGGTACGCGCGCGCCATGCCGGGTCCAGCAGCCAGCCCCAGCTTTCATTGCCGTGGCAAAAGCCGTCGGGCAGACGCTCCGGGCGGTAGGCAAAACTGTCGGCATTGTGGGTCAGGGGCAGCATGCTGATGCGTTCGGTCACGGTGCTGCCGAGGCTGCCGTCGTGCTGCACGAACAGGCGCTCGCTGGGCACGCTGCCGCTGCCCAGGCGGTCACCGGGGCTGAGGCGCCCGCGCTTGGGCAGGTCGTTGATCTCGTGCCACAGCGCGATGCGTCGCGTGTCGATGGGCTGGATCGCCCGCGCCGGCCAGACGAAATCGACGTTATGGAACCATTGGTCATAAAGGTCGTAGCTGTCGGGTTGCATCACCGCAATGCGCTGGGCCTGCTCGACATCGTGCACCTGGTAGACCAGGCGGATGCCAAGTTCCTGCTCGGCCCGCACGCGCAAGGTTTCGAGCAAGGTCACGGAGGTGCCGAGGACGCGCAGCGTAATCATCGGGCGAACCGCCGCGAAAACACCTCGAACGATCGACGCAACCGCTCGGCATCCAGGCCGCGCAGGATAAATACCAAGCGTGATTGGCGGTCGCTGCCCGGCCATGCAGGCAAGTGCACCGGCGCATGCAGGCAATGCTGCACGCCATGAATGACGATGGGGGCGGTACTGGCGTTCACGTTGAGCAGTCCTTTGACCCGGAGGATTCGGTCGCCGTGGCATCTTAGCAGCATCGACAACCACACCCCGAAGCCCACCCAGTCCAGCGGCTGTTCGAAGGTCAGGCAGCACACCTGCGCGGCGCCGTGGGTCGCGGTGGTGGATCGGTGCAATTGCCAGCGCTGCACCTCCAGCGCGGGCTCGGCGCTGCGCACACCTTCGCCCAGCAGCAATTGGTCGCCGCTGAGGATGGCGTGGGTATCGAGGATCGGTGTACCGGCGTTCAGCGCCCGCAAATGCGCGCGCAACCACGTGCAGTCGCCGGCCAGGTCGGTCTTGCTCAGCAGCAGGCGGTCGGCCGCCGCTACCTGAGCCAGCCACTCAGGGTGCAGGCGCTCCTGCAGGGCGGCGTGGCTGGCGTCCACTAACGTGATGACCAGGCCTATATGGAAACGCCCGCGCAGTTGCGCGTCATTGTTCAGTGTGGCCAGGATCGGCGCCGGGTCGGCCAGGCCGGTGGTTTCCAGGATCACGCGCTTGAACGCCGGGATCTCACCGCGCTCGCGGCGCTGCAACAGGGCCAGCAGCGCGTCTTTCAACTCGCCGCGAATCGAACAGCAGATACAGCCGCCGGGCAGCAGCACGGTGTCCGGCGCGACCTCTTCGACCAACAGATGGTCAATGCCCACATCGCCGAATTCGTTGATCAACAACGCCGTTTCGCCCAGGCTTTCACCTTGCAACAGGCGCGTGAGCAAGGTGGTCTTGCCGCTGCCGAGGAAGCCGGTGATGACATTCAAGGCAATGCTCATGAGGTTGACTCCAAGTGATCCAACAGCCTTGGGTCGAGCGGGTCCAACGGGCGGCCGAGCATGCTTTCGGCCGCCTGCCAGAGCTGATCCAGGCCGCTGGCCAGGGCCTGTTTGCCGGTCGCGCCCATCAGCAAATAGGAGGCGCCCTGGAAGTCTTCGACCTTGAGGCGGAATACTGCGAGCACCTGGTTGATCGCGGCGATCCGGCGCAGGCGCTCACGGCGCCTGGGCACGGCATCGCCCAAGGGGTCGCTCCAATGCAGGTCTTCGCCGAGCAGTCCGCAGAGTCCGCACATGGCTATACCCCGCTCATGGCATGACATCGCCGGCATTCGGGCCCAGCGTCTGGCCGACGAACAGATTGCCGCCCGGCTCGCTGGCCAGCAGCACGGCAGTGGGCGCCACTTCATCGGCCAGGCCGAAGCGGCCAAGCGGTAACTCGGCAGCCTTGGCGCGTTTCCAGGCCGCGCTGATCCCGCCTACCAACGGCGTTTCGATCGGGCCGGGGGCGATGGCGTTGACCAGCACGTTGTCCTTGGCGACTTCCAGAGCCAGGGATTTGGTAAAGCCAATCACCCCGGCCTTGGCGGCGGCGTAGTGGCTCAGCTCGGCGCCGCCCTTGATGCCCAATTGCGAGGCCACGTTGATAATCCGCCCCCAGCGCTGCGCCAGCATGTGCGGCAAGGCGCGCTGACTGGCGACGAATACGCTGGTGAGGTCGACGCGCAGCATGTCGTTCCACCTTTCGATGGACAGATCGACGCAACGCGCCTGGGTCAGCATGCCGGCGTTGTTGACCAGAATATCGATGCCGCCGAAGTGCTCGACACACCGGTCGACCCCGGCCTGAGCGCCTTCGACCGTACCGACATCGGCCACGCACTCGACCACCTCGGCCCCCAGGTTGCGGCAGGTGATGGCGGTTTCGGCGAGGCTGGCGGCATTGCGGTCGGCCAACAACAGGCGCGCACCTTCAACCGCATAAGCGCGGGCGATGGCGGCACCAATGCCGCTGCCGGCACCGGTGATCACAGTGCGACGATCAGTGAGTTGAGGCATATCGATTCTCCAGAAACAAACACAATTCCAATGTGAGAGGGGTCTGCCCCCCGATTGCAGCGGTTCAGCCAGGACAGCTGTGTCTGGCACACCCCCATCGGGGGCAAGCCCCCTCCCACAGTTGAAGCCAGTACATCCGCCGGGCCAGTGTCCTTCCAATGTGAGAGGGAGCTTGCCCCCTCACACCGTTAAAGCGAGTACATCCGTCGGGCAGCGGCATTCCAATGTGGGAGGGGGCTTGCCCCCGATTGCAGCGGTTCAGCCAGGACAGCTGTGTCTGGCACACCCCCATCGGGGGCAAGCCCCCTCCCACCGTTAAAGCGAGTACATCCGTCGTCCAGCGGCATTCCAATGTGGGAGGGGGCTTGCCCCCGATTGCGGCGGTTCAGCCAGGACAGCTGTGTCTGACCCACCACCATCGAGGGCAAGCTCCCTACCACCCATCAGTCAGGCCAGCGTACGGTCAGGCCGCCGTCGATGACGATGCTCTGGCCGGTCAGGTAGCTGGACGCATCACTGGTCAAGAACTGCACCAGCGACGCCACTTCATCGGCGCGCCCTACCCGGCCCAGCGGAATAGCGCGGGCGGCTTTGGCCAGGCCTTCAGGGCCGAGGGAGTTTTTTGCGTCCAGGGACTGCGGCGTCTCGATCAACCCCGGGATCACTGCGTTGCACCGAATGCCCAGTGGCGCCAGTTCCACCGCCAGGGAGCGGCACAACCCCGGCACACCAGCCTTGGCGGCGGCGTAGTGACTATGGTCCTGCCAGCCATACACGCCGCCGGCAATCGACGAGATTGCCACCAAGGCGCCGCCCTCGCGCATATGCCGGCTGGCGGCGCGGAACGTGCGCATGACGCCGGTCAGGTCGACATTGAGCATCTCGTCCCACAGCGCATCGGTCATCTCCAGCAACGGTGCGCGACGCAGCAGGCCGGCGTTGGCCACCGCATAGTCGAGCCGACCGAAATGCTGCATGGCCTGTGCGGCCAAGGCGTCCACCGAGGCGGTGTCGCCCACGTCCAGCGGCAGCATCAGGCACACGCCGCCGGCCTGTTGCACCAGGCTCACGGTGGTGTGCGGGTCATGGGGATCGGCCGGGAAATACCCGCCCACCACCGTCACCCCGCTGCGCGCATAGGCCACGGCGAGGGCTTGGCCGATGCCGCTGGCGGCACCGGTGATCAAGGCAACTTTACGATTCATCTCACACTCCTTACTGCACGGTTTCCGGGCGGACATGGCGCGCGGCGAACATCAGCGCACCGGACAGGAAGCACGGCACCGCGCCGAACCACAGCGCGGCGGTCTGCCAGTCGCTGCCGGCGGACAACACCTGGGTGGCACCAAACCCTGCCACCACCGCACCGATAGGCCCCATGGCATGGATGATCGCGCCGCCGGTGGCGCGGATGCTGGTGGGGAAGCTTTCGCTGATAAAGAACAGCGCCGCCGAGTACGGCCCGATCAGGAAGAACAGGCCCAGGCTATACAAACCGACCACCATGGCCATGTTGCTGGGGCCGAACAGCATGCCGGCGAACGACAGGCCGCCAAGCATCCAGCCCAGGCCGATCACATTGCGGCGGCCGATCTTGTCGCCCATCCAGCCATGGCTGAGGTAGCCGCAGTAACCCACCAGGTTCGACAGCACCAGGATGATCAGCGAGTTCTCGAACGAGATGTGGTGCACGCTGACGATCACCGACGTGCCCAGCACACTGAACACCTGGATCGCCGCCCAGTTGAGCAACAGCGCGGCGCCGATCACCAGGGTGGCGCGGCGTGCCGGACCACGGAACGCGGCTTTGAGCCCGGCCTTGCTGTGTTCGTCGTAGTCCACGCCATAGGTCGCGGCGACGTTCTGCGCTTCGTTCACCGCGCCGCTTTTACGCAGCTCGCTGATGCGCTGATGGATCTGGAACTGCGGGCTCTCCTTGAGCTTGCGCGCCATGATTGCGATGACGATGGCCGGGATCGCCGCGAAGATAAAGCAGCCCTGCCAGCCGATGATCGGCAGCAACAACGCGGTCAACCCCGCCGCAATCAACGCCCCTACCGGCCAGCCGCCCTGCACCAGGCTGTAGATGAAGCCGCGACGTTTGGTCAGTCGCGGGTCTTGCGAGGCGCCGTACAGTTCGGTCAGGTAGGTGGCGTTGACGGTTTCTTCGGCATAGCCCAGACCGCCCAGGGAACGGATCAGAATCAGCGGCGACTTGCCCCATGCCCCGCCGATCGCGGTCAGCGCTGAACACAGCGCCGACCCGGCCACGGTGAAAATAATCCCTTTGCGTCGCCCCAACTTGTCGACGATGGGGCCGATGGCCAGGGCGACCACGGCGGTGCCCACCGCCACCCAGGTCGCGATCTCGGCTTGCTCCACTTCGCCCCAGCCGAAATGCCGGCCGATCTCCGGCAGCAAGGTGCCGAACAGGATGAAGTCATACACCGCAAACACCCAGGCGAAAAACGCGATCCAGGTGGCGAAGCGCACTTCCTGGGACGACAGTTGCCGGGGCTTCCAACCGGTCAGGTCAAGCTTATTGTAGATGGACATGGGTGGCGCCTCAAGGGATGGGGTCAGGTACGCGGTTGACGACGGATAAAGTCGTCGGCGATTTCATCGAACGTGACAAAACGCACCCCGGCATGGCCCTGGATGTGCTCGATCAGGCGCTCGAGCATCAGCAGCACTTGCGGGCGGCCGGATACGTCGGGGTGGATGGTCATGGTGAACACCGCGTGTTCGTGTTCGCGGTAGACCCAGTCGAACTGGTCGCGCCACATTTCTTCGAGGTGACGCGGGTTGACGAAGCCGTGGCTGTTGGGGGCTTTCTTGATGAACATCATCGGCGGCAGGTCATCCAGGTACCAGTTGGCCGGGATCTCCACCAGGTCGGTTTCTTCGCCGCGCACCAGGGGTTTCATCCAGGTGTCGGGGTGCTGGCTGTAGTCGATCTTGGTCCAGCTGTCGCCCTTGCGTACGTAGTAGGGGTGGAAGTCGTTGTGCATCAGGCTGTGGTCGTACTTGATGCCTTTTTTCAGCAGCAGCTCGTTGGTGACCTTGCTGAATTCCCACCACGGCGCAACGTAGCCGGTGGGGCGTTTGCCGGTGACCTGGGTGATCAGTTCGATGGACTTGTCGAGGACGATTTCTTCCTGCTCGGCGGTCATCGCAATCGGATTTTCGTGGCTGTAGCCATGCACACCGATTTCGTGGCCGGCCTCGGCCACCGCCTTCATCTGCTCGGGGAAGGTTTCCATCGAGTGGCCGGGAATAAACCAGGTGGTGCGCAGGCCGTAGCGCTCGAACAACTTGAGCAGGCGCGGCGCGCCGACTTCGCCGGCGAACAGGCCGCGGGAGATGTCATCCGGCGAGTCTTCGCCGCCGTAGGAGCCGAGCCAGCCGGCGACGGCGTCAACGTCGACGCCAAATGCACAGAGGATGTCTTTAGCCATGGTGTGTCTCCTTAAACGTTAAGTACGGATTCGACGGACAACGCGGCGCGCAGCAGGCGCGCGTCCTCCCCCGTCGGGGCGCTGAGCAGCATCCCGGTGGGCAGGCCCAGGGCGTCGCGGCCGCTGGGCAGGGTCACGCCGGGCATGTCCAGCAGGCTGCCGGGCATGGTCAGGCGCAGGGTGGCGAGGTTGGTGGTGGCGAAAAGTTGATCGTCGGCTTCCAGTGGGGCCAGGGGCGGGGCGACGTGGGCGACGGTGGGTGTGATCAGGATCGCGCCGTCGAGGTCGTCGACCACGTGTTGTTGCAGGCGTTGGCGCGCTTCGATCAGGCCGATCAACTGGCTGGCCGGCAGGCCGCGCGCGGTTTCAAGGCGGCGCCGCACGCGTGGATCAAGTTGCGCGGCGTCGCAGCTGTCGAGCAGGACCTCGTGCAGGGCGAAGGCTTCGAAGGCACCGAGCCAGCCTTGTTGCTGGATCAGTTCCAGCGTGGCCTTGAAAGCCGGGCTTTCCCGATTTTCGATCAAGGCACCGGCGACCTTCAGTTGCTCCACGGCGCGCAGCAGGTTATTGCCCACGGCCGGCTCAACGTTGCTCAGCACACTGTGCTCCAGCACAAACCGCTGCCCCTTGAGGCTGCGCGGCATGTGGCGTTGAGCTCGGCCGTGGAGCAGATCGTCCAGGGTCAGTGCATCGCGCACGCTGCGCGTCAACGGGCCAAGGCTGTCGAGGGAACGGGCCAGAGGGAAGACGCCGTCGCGGCTGTAGCGCCGGCTGCTGCTGCGATACCCCACCAGGCCGTTGAGCGCCGAGGGGATGCGGATCGACCCGGCGGTGTCGGTGCCCATGGCGATCGGCACGATACCGGCGGCGACGGCCACCGCCGAACCGGACGACGAGCCGCCGGGTATCCGCGGCTGATCGCTGCCATAGGGGTTGTGCGGCGTACCGTAATGCGGGTTGAGGCCCAGACCGGAATAGGCCAGTTCACTGAGGTTGGTTTTGCCGACGCTGACCATCCCAGCGCGGCACAACAGGCCGACAATGGGCGCATCGAGCACGGCGGCGGGCGCATTACGACGGTAGGCGGTGCCGGCGGTGGTGACGCTGCCGGCGACGTCGAACAAGTCTTTCCACGCCAGGGGCACACCATCGAACCCGCTCAGTGGCTGACCGGCACGCCAGCGGGCGGCGGCGGCCTCGGCTTCACGGCGGGCGCGCTCGGCGGTGAGGCTGATAAACACGCTGCTCGACCGTTGGGCCTGGTCGAGCGCATGTTCAAGCGCTTGCACCGGATCGCTGCGACCGCTGGCGAAATCCTCGGCCATTGACGTGGCATCTGGCATCATCACACCCCATTCTAAAACGTACATATTAATAAAATGTACATTTTACAAAGGCAGTATCCGTGCCAGCCTGTGTTCGTGGGTTGACGATTAATCCGTGGCTGTCGCTAAGAATCGCGGGATAGAGGCTTTTCCAACGTTGGAAAAATCTGACGCGTAAAGGAAATCCCCGCCAGGCCCAAATAATGTATGTTTTATTAATAAATACATTTTGGTGCAGAAAAGTAACAACGCCTCGGCTAAGGCCCCAAAAAAGTGCCTCCGGCGTGGCGCAGAGTGACAGGCGCTTCTATGAGAGAATCCCCGGCCATCGTCCTACATGCCTTTGAGAAATCGATGAAAGCAGCATCCGCCTCGGCCTCCCGTTACGCGATGATTCACCAGGTGTTGCGTGACGCGATTGTGAGCGGCACCGCGCGGCACGGGCTGGTATTGCTGGAAGCGCCCCTGGCCGAACTGTTCGGCACCAGTCGCGTGCCGGTGCGCAAGGCGTTGGATCTGCTGCATGACGAAGGCCTGATCTGCCGCTTCAACGGCCGTGGTTATCTGATCAACCCCGAAGGCCTGGCGATGGAGCCGCTGCGCCTGCCCTTGAGCCATGCGCACCTGGGCCTCAATGGCGAGGCCGAACTGATGGACACTCGGCCGCTGGGCGAGCGCATCGTCGAGGAGATCGGCGCGGCGCTGTCCACCTGTATCGCCTTCGGCCATTACCGCCTGGATGAGCAAGCCGCCGCCGACCATTACGGGGTAAGCCGCGCGGTGGTGCGTGAGGCGCTGATGCGCCTGCGCGACCGCGGCCTGGTGGAAAAGGAGCCCTATTCCCAATGGCTGGCGGGGCCTCTGACCGCGCGGGAAGTCACCGAAGATTACGAATTGCGCGCCTGCCTGGAACCCGAAGCTTTGCGCCAGAGTGCACCGAACCTCGACCGCGACATGCTGGAAGCCATGCTGCAGCGCGTACTGGATGCCCAGGCCAGCCCCCAGTGCAGCCTGGAAGCCATCGAGCAGATCGAAGAGGACTTGCACCAGCGCTGCCTGGCCGGCCTGCAAAATCGCAAGATTGCCGCGTTGATTCGCCAGGGCCAGAGCCCGATGATCATCAGCCGGATCTTTTACCGATTGCTGGGGATCGGCGCCGACCCGGCGATGCTCGCCGAACATCGCTTGATTTTGGAGCTGCTGCTGCATGGCGCATTCGATGCGGCGGCGTTGAACCTGCGCGAGCACTTGCAACGGGCCCGGCAGCGGATGCTGCAGCGCTTGAAAGTGCTATCGGTGCTGCCGGAACAGCCACTCCCCGCCTACCTTCATAAAATCAGCTGACCCAATGTGGGCCGGGCTGCTCCCCTCCCCCCATGAGCGGGTCGCCGCAGTAATTTCATGCAATATGTTGCTATCTCACCCCCACCATTGAAACCACCGCTACCTCGCCCCATCTAAGCACCATACTTCCTGATGCAGGTGCCCCATGAGCGACCAGCAAGAATTTCCTGATTACGACCTTAACGACTACGCCGATCCCGAAAACGCTGAAACCCCCTCGACCAATACCGGCCTGGCCCTGCCCGGTCAGAACCTGCCGGACAAGGTCTATATCATCCCGATCCACAATCGGCCGTTTTTCCCCGCGCAAGTGTTGCCGGTGATCGTCAATGAAGAGCCCTGGGCCGAAACCCTGGAACTGGTGAGCAAGTCCGAGCATCACTCCCTGGCCCTGTTTTTCATGGACACGCCGCCGGAAGACCCGCGCCACTTCGACACTTCCAGCCTGCCTTTGTATGGCACCCTGGTGAAGGTGCACCACGCCAGCCGCGAAAACGGCAAACTGCAATTCGTCGCCCAGGGCCTGACCCGCGTGAGGATTCGCACCTGGCTCAAGCACCACCGCCCGCCGTATCTGGTGGAAGTCGAATACCCACACCAGCCGTCCGAGCCGACCGACGAGGTCAAGGCTTACGGCATGGCGCTGATCAACGCCATCAAGGAACTGCTGCCCCTCAACCCGCTGTACAGCGAAGAGTTGAAGAATTACCTCAACCGCTTCAGCCCCAACGACCCGTCGCCGCTGACCGACTTTGCCGCCGCCCTCACCTCCGCCACCGGCAACGAGCTGCAGGAAGTGCTGGACTGCGTGCCCATGCTCAAGCGCATGGAGAAAGTACTGCCGATGCTGCGCAAGGAAGTCGAAGTCGCGCGCCTGCAAAAAGAGCTGTCCGCGGAGGTGAACCGCAAGATCGGCGAGCACCAGCGCGAGTTCTTCCTCAAGGAACAGCTCAAAGTCATCCAGCAGGAGCTGGGCTTGACCAAAGACGACCGCAGCGCGGACGTCGAGCAGTTCGAGCAGCGCCTGGAAGGCAAAGTGTTGCCGGCCCAGGCGAAAAAACGCATCGACGAAGAACTGAACAAACTGTCGATCCTGGAAACCGGCTCGCCGGAATACGCGGTCACGCGCAACTACCTGGATTGGGCCACCTCGGTGCCATGGGGCGTGTACGGCAAGGACAAGCTCGACCTCAAGCACGCCCGCAAGGTGCTGGATAAACACCACGCGGGCCTCGACGACATCAAGAGCCGCATCCTCGAATTCCTTGCCGTGGGCGCCTACAAAGGCGAAGTCGCCGGCTCCATCGTGCTGCTGGTGGGTCCGCCGGGCGTGGGCAAGACGAGCGTGGGCAAATCCATCGCCGAATCCCTGGGCCGCCCGTTCTACCGTTTCAGTGTCGGTGGCATGCGCGACGAGGCCGAGATCAAGGGCCATCGCCGCACCTACATCGGCGCCCTGCCGGGCAAACTGGTGCAGGCGTTGAAAGATGTGGAAGTGATGAACCCGGTGATCATGCTCGACGAGATCGACAAGATGGGCCAGAGCTTCCAGGGCGACCCGGCGTCGGCGCTGCTGGAAACCCTGGACCCGGAGCAGAACGTCGAATTCCTCGACCACTACCTGGACCTGCGCCTGGATCTGTCCAAGGTGCTGTTCGTGTGCACCGCCAACACCCTGGATTCCATCCCCGGCCCATTGCTCGACCGTATGGAAGTGATTCGCCTGTCGGGCTATATCACCGAAGAAAAAGTCGCCATCGCCAAGCGCCACCTGTGGCCCAAGCAACTGGAAAAAGCCGGTGTGGCGAAGAACAGCCTGACCATCAGCGACGGGGCATTGCGCGCGCTGATCGACGGTTACGCCCGTGAAGCCGGGGTGCGCCAGCTGGAGAAGCAGCTGGGTAAACTGGTGCGCAAGGCCGTGGTCAAGTTGCTGGATGCGCCGGACACGGTGATCAAGATCGGCAACAAGGATCTGGAAAGCTCCCTGGGCATGCCGGTGTTTCGCAACGAACAAGTACTGTCCGGCACCGGGGTCATCACCGGCCTGGCGTGGACCAGCATGGGCGGCGCGACCTTGCCGATCGAAGCGACGCGCATCCACACCCTCAACCGTGGCTTCAAGCTCACGGGCCAGTTGGGTGAAGTGATGAAGGAGTCCGCCGAAATTGCCTACAGCTACATCAGTTCGAATCTGAAATCGTTTGGCGGCGATCCGAAATTCTTTGACGAAGCCTTCGTACACCTGCACGTACCGGAAGGCGCCACACCGAAGGACGGCCCGAGCGCCGGCGTGACCATGGCCAGCGCGCTGTTGTCGCTGGCACGCAACCAACCGCCGAAAAAAGGCGTGGCCATGACCGGCGAGCTGACGCTGACCGGGCATGTGCTGCCGATTGGCGGCGTGCGCGAAAAAGTCATCGCGGCGCGGCGTCAGAAGATCCATGAACTGATCCTGCCGGAACCGAACCGTGGCAGCTTTGAAGAATTGCCGGAGTACCTGAAGGAAGGTATGACGGTGCATTTCGCCAAGCGCTTTGCGGATGTGGCGAAGGTGCTGTTCTGATAGACCGTTAGCGCTTGCACTGGCCTCATCGGGGGCAAGCCCCCTCCCACACTTGAATGGGTTCACAACTCAACCTGTGGGAGGGGGCTTGCCCCCGATGGCGTAAGTGGCCGCAACCTGTATCCAGCGTGTAACACCCGGTCTTATCTTCGGTTATGCTCGGTCTTCGTCGCCAAACATCGGAGCCCTCATGACCGCTGCCCGCCTGCTTCTCCCCTTGAGCCTTGCCCTGCTGACCGCGTGTGCCAGCGCGCCGAAGCAAAACGTCAGCGTGGACAATCAGAGCGCCTGCCCGCTTCAGCTGAAAAGCGGACAAAACCTGATCCTCACCCTGCCCAGCAACCCCACCACCGGTTACCGCTGGGCGATCCAGGATTCCGCCGGCGGCGTGTTGCGTGGGCTCGGTCCCGAGGTCTATAGCAGCACCGAATCCGGGGTGATCGGCGGCGGTGGCCAGTCCGCGTGGCGCTTCCAGGCCTTCGCGGCCGGTCAGGGCCGTTTGCGCCTGACCTCACAGCAACCCTGGGAACCGGAAGCCGAACCCGTCGAGGTGTTCGACTGCGCCATTACGGTGAACTGATATGCCCTGGCTGATCCTTGCGTTGATGGGCGCCGGCACCTTCATCTACGGGCTGAGCGTCCACGCGGCGTTACTGTGCCTGTTGGTCAAACCGTTGCCGGTGCTGGCGCTGCTGGGTTGGCTGCATGACGCGCCGCAGAGCGACTATCGGCCCTGGATCAGCCTGGGGTTGATCTTCTCCCTGGTAGGCGACGTGTTACTGGCCTGGCCCGGCGACCTGTTTATCTTCGGCCTGGGCGCGTTTCTGTTCGCGCACCTGGCGTACCTCAAGGCCTACTTCAGCGACTGCCGGCGCCCGGCGCTGTTGCCGTTGGCCTTGGCGCTGGGGGTTGGGACGATCCTGTTGAGCATCCTGATTTCCCAAGGCCTGGGCGACTTGCTGACTCCGGTGGTGGCGTACGCGCTGGTGATCAGCGCCATGCTCTGGCGTGCACTGGCTCGCCTGGGCAGCGATGTACCCAAGCGCTCGGCGCAACTGGCGGCCATTGGCGCGGCATTGTTTGTGTTTTCGGACACGCTGATCGGCATCAACCGCTTTGTGGTGACCTTCGATGCCGCGCCGTATCTGTTGATCATTACCTATTGGTTGGGGCAATGGGGAATTACAGCATCAGCGTTTTCAAAGTCCTCATGCCCCACAACCTGATCGTCGATTACGTTTTCCATATGCAATTACCCACAGATAGTCATAACAAACCACGCTAGAAACCTGTCAATTATGACAGTAGATATAACGGATATAGGCTCATAGAGTTATCCAACGGGGGAACAAAACGATCCCCTCATCGGAGGACAACGACATGACGACGGGCATTCGCAAGAGCCCTACAACGGGTACGATAACCGCCAAGATTGACGACAAACCTGCCTTAGAAGCAGATTTTGTTCATGTGAACTACGCGAACAACACTATGGAGATATACGGTCAGGACACCACAGGAGCATTACGCCTGACATCGGTAACACTTAAACTTGTAAGAGATATCAAGACTGGCGTGTATGCCTTCCCTGACGACAAGGACTTCCAAGGTGCGGAAGTCAGATACAACGGACTACCATATTTATACGATACCAAGTCAGCTACGTTGAACATCACCACCAATCATCAAAATAAGCACTCCTATGGAAAGAGCACCATTTCGGCTGTCGCTACCTTTGATCCCGACGACCGCATCGTAGTTTTCGTCGAGTTCGACCTTCACGGTGGAACGGGAATCCCTTGATCCTAAATCTTGTCCAGCTCTGCAACACAAAGCTATCTGCTCCCCAACCTGCGCGGTTAGTCAGACAAACCGCGCATAACATTACCAACATAGCTAAAATGCCGGCCTTTCCCCCACCGTCGCCGGAACAACCGTGAGCCAAGAACCCGATCGCCTATTCGCCCAGCCCCTGCCCCAGGTGCCGGACTTCGCCTTTAACGAGGACGTGGTGCGGGTGTTCCCGGACATGATCAAACGCTCAGTGCCCGGTTACCCGACCATCGTCGAGAACCTTGGCGTCCTCGCGGCGCAGTTTGCCCAACCCAACAGCATGCTCTACGACCTGGGTTCGTCCCTCGGCGCGGTGACCCAGGCCCTGCGCCGTCATGTGCGCACCGACAGTTGCCGCGTCATCGCGGTGGATAACTCGGCGGCCATGGTCGAGCGCTGCCGCGAATACCTCAATGGCCAGGACTCGATGTTTCAGGAGTTGCTGCCGGTGGAGGTGGTCGAGGGCGATATTCTCGCGCTGCAATTCCAGCCGGCCTCGGTGGTGGCGCTGAACTTCACCCTGCAATTCATCGCCCCCGAGGAGCGCCTGGCGTTGCTCGGACGCATTCGCCAGGCGCTGTTGCCCGGCGGGGCGCTGATCCTCTCGGAAAAACTGCGCTTCAATGACCTTGAAGAACACGCGCTGCTCACCGACCTGCACATCGCGTTCAAACGCGCCAACGGCTACAGCGAACTGGAAATCGCCCAGAAGCGCAGCGCCATCGAAAACGTCATGAAGCCCGACAGCCTCGAAGAACACCGCGAACGCCTGCTGGCGGCCGGGTTCTCGAAAGTAGTGCCGTGGTTCCAGTGTCTTAACTTTGCCTCGTTGATTGCCTTGCCATGATTGATTTGTCCCCCCTCGCCCGCCATCTGGTCGGCACTCCCCTGGCCGTCTGGGCCCAGGGCCTGCAGGCGCAGCTCGACAGCAAGATGGAGAAGGGGCATGGCGACCTTGCGCGCTGGCAAAGTGCGTTGGATGCGCTGCCAGAGCTCCAGCCCAGCCAACTCGACTTGCTCAATGGCCTGACCCTGGACGCCGATTGCGACGACGCCACCCGCGCACAGATGCACACCGCGCTGATGGGCCTGAGCCCGTGGCGCAAAGGCCCGTTCCATTTGTTCGGCGTGCATGTGGACACCGAATGGCGCTCGGACTGGAAGTGGTCGCGCGTTGCTCCGCACCTGGACCTCAAGGGCAAACGCATCCTCGATGTCGGTTGCGGCAACGGTTACTACATGTGGCGCATGCTCGGTGCCGGCGCCGACAGCGTGATCGGCGTGGACCCCAACTGGCTGTTCTTCTGCCAGTTCCAGGCTGTGCAGCGCTATCTGTCCGAGCCCAGGGCCTGGCACCTGCCGTTCCCCTTCGAAGACCTGCCGGCGAACCTGGAAGGCTTCGACACGGTGTTTTCCATGGGCGTGTTCTACCACCGTCGCTCACCCATCGAGCATTTGCTGGCGCTGAAAGACACCCTGGTCAAGGGCGGCGAGCTGGTGCTCGAAACATTGGTGGTGGAAGGCGATCAGCAGCAAGTTCTGGTGCCGGAAGACCGTTATGCGCAGATGCGTAACGTGTGGTTCCTGCCGTCGGTACCGGCATTGATGCTGTGGCTGCGGCGTGCGGGGTTCAGTGAGGTGCGTTGTGTGGATGTGAGCGTGACCACGGTGCAAGAACAGCGCGGCACGGAGTGGATGAAGTATCAGTCGCTGAGTGACTTCCTGGATCCGGATGATCACAGCAAGACCATTGAAGGGCTGCCGGCGCCTATGCGGGCCGTCATCATCGCCAAAAAGTAAGCCCCCGTCCCGCTGGAAAAATGAAGCTCAAAATATGGGTGGAGGCTTGCCCCCGATTTCAGAGTGTCGGTCAGCATAGCCTTAGCTGACCCGCCGTCATCGGGGGCAAGCCCCCTCCCACATTTGATCTGCTGTGTTCTTTAGAGGGCGGGTTTGGCCCGGCGGGCTTTGAAGAATTCGCTCAGCACCGTGCCGCACTCCTCGGCCAGCACACCGCCTTCAAACAACACCCGATGATTCAAAAAACCCTGGGTAAAAAATTGCCCCTGGCTTTGCACAATCCCGGCCTTGGGCTCCAACGCGCCATACACCACCCGCGCGATGCGTGAATGCACGATCAGCCCGGCGCACATGCTGCACGGTTCCAGGGTCACGTACAGCGTACTGCCCGGCAGGCGGTAGTTGCTGACAGCTTGCGCGGCGGCGCGGATGGCGACCATCTCGGCATGCGCGCTGGGGTCGTGGGTGCTGATGGGGCAGTTGAAGCCACGCCCGATGATTTCGCCGTCCTGCACCAGCACCGCGCCGACCGGCACTTCACCCAGCGCCGCGCCTTGGGCGGCGAGGGCCAGGGCTTGGCGCATGAAGTCCTGGTCACGGCTGCGGTCGATGATTGCGATGGGGCGAAACTGGCGCATCACGCCACCTCGATGGCGGCCATCAGGCCGGTTTCCATATGGTCGATCACGTGGCAGTGGAACATCCACACCCCTGGGTTATCCGCCACCAGCGCTACGCGCGCGCGTTCGTTCTTGCCCAGCAGGTAGGTGTCGGTGAAGTACGGGATCACCTTGTGGCGGTTCGAGGCGATCACCTTGAAGCTCATGCCGTGCAGGTGGATGGGGTGCTGGTACTGGGTCATGTTCTTCAATTCGAAAATGTAGCTCTTGCCCTTTTCCAGCCTGGCGATCGGGCGGTCGGCGCAGGTCTTGTCGGTGATGTCCCAGGCCTGCCCGTTGATCTGCCACAGGCTCGGCGGCTTGCCGTTGTCGACATTGACCGAGACCGAACCGACCCACTCGAAATTGAAGTTGAGCTTTTCGGCATTGGCCAGGTCCGGCTCGCTGATCGGGTTGGCGGGCAACGCCGCGGGCCACTCGGCGGGCGCGTCGGAGCCAGGCACCGAACGAAAGGTGCCCAGGCGCACCGGGCCGTTGCGGATCGACAGTTCTTCACCCGCCGGCGGCGCCTTGATTGCCAGGCAGATGCGCATGCCCGGGCCCAACCAGTATTCCTTGCCCAGCGGGCGCGGTTCGACGGGATTGCCGTCCAGCGCGTAGATCCGTGCTTCGACGTCGGGAATATTGATGCGATAGGTCAGGGTGTTATCGAGGTTGAGCAGGCGCACGCGGGTAATCTGCCCGGCCGGCAGATCGATCACCGCCTGGGACACACCATTGATCGTCGACAAGCGCCCGGCCGTACCGCCACGCGCGGCCTCACGGGGAATGCTGAAAGCGACAAAGGCGCCCTCGTCATCCACGTGCCAGCTTTTCAGGCTCAGGGTGCGTTCGTGCTTGAAACCGGTGGGTTCGCGTTCTTCGATGATCAACGGCCCGACCAGGCCCCGGCCAAGTTCTTCGCTGCTGTTGACGTGGGGGTGGTACCAGTAGCTGCCAGCGTCGGGCACGCGGAATATGTAGTCGAAATATTCGCCGGGCAGCACCGGCAACTGCGAGACGTAGGGTACCCCGTCCATTTCCAGCGGCAGGCGGATACCGTGCCAGTGGATGGTGGTGGCGACCGGCAGATGGTTGATAAAGCGCACCCGCAACCACTCACCCTGGCGCACACGCAACTCGGTGCCCGGCGCCGATGGGCCGAACGCCCAGGCTTGAGTCTTGTGTCCCGGCACCAGCTCAACATCCAACGGTGCCGCGATCAGTTCGTAATCGTGCCCCGCTTCGGCCTCGGCGACTTTCCCCAGCCAGTAGCGGTAGGCCCCACCGGCACCGACGCCCACTACGGCCAGGCCTGCCAGGCCACCCAGGATTTGTCGACGGGAAAAGGATCGGGACACAACAACCTCACGTATCGGCCGCAGGCGCGTGGCCTGCAAAGGGCAGATACGATACACCTGCGCGGGCTAAACAGTAAGGGTTCTCATGTGGGAGGTGACGCCCTCCCACATTGCAGCTTGGCTGTTTTTAGTGCTTGGCGGCGGCCAGGATCAGGGCCTTCATTTCGGCAACCGCGCCTTTGAAGCCGACGAACAGCGCGTGGGCCACCAGGGCATGGCCGATGTTCAGTTCGTTGATGCCCTTGATCGCGGCGACGGCCTCGACGTTGTGGTAGTGCAAGCCGTGACCGGCATTGACGATCAAGCCTTCATTGAGACCGCAGTTCACGCCTTCGATAATGCGTTGCAGCTCGTCTGCGACCTCTGTCGGCGTGGTGGCATCGGCGTAGCGGCCAGTATGCAGTTCGATGGCGGGCGCGCCGACGCGGCGCGAGGCCTCGATCTGGCGCGGGTCGGCGTCGATAAACAACGACACTTCGCTGCCGATCTTCGACAAACGCTGCACCGCCGCCTTGATCCGCGCTTCCTGGCCCGCCACATCCAGGCCGCCCTCGGTGGTCAGTTCCTGTCGGGTTTCCGGCACCAGGCAGATATGCGCCGGACGAATGCGCTCGGCGAACGCCATCATTTCTTCGGTAACGCCCATCTCGAAGTTCATACGGGTTTGCAGCACATCCTTGAGCAGCAGCACATCGCGCTCCTGAATGTGGCGGCGGTCTTCGCGCAGGTGCACGGTGATGCCGTCGGCGCCCGCTTCTTCGGCGTCCAGCGCGGCCTTGACCGGGTCCGGGTAGCGCGTGCCCCGGGCCTGGCGCAGGGTAGCGACGTGGTCGATGTTGACGCCAAGAAGAATGCGATTGCTGGTGGTCACGGAAGCGCTCCTGAAAAGGGGAAAGAAACGCTGCACAGCATACACGGGGATGTCAGGGCTTTCGAAACAACTCGCGACTGACCAGCGGTCGCCCGCCCAGGTGCACGGCCAGGGCCTGGCGCATCAGGCGCTTGGCGGCGGACAAGGCCCCGGGCGCGCTCCAGTCGGCTTCGCTCATGGCCAGCAGCTCGGTGCCCTGAAATAGACCGGGTTGCAGCAAGTAGACACGCTCCAGCCCCGCGTCCACTTGCAGGCGATACATGCCATCGGCGGCGATGGGGTCGCCGTGCAGGTCGTTGTGCAGTTCGAAGCCGTAGCCCAGGTCGTCGAGCAGGCGCCATTCGAAGGCGCGCAGCAGCGGCTCCAACGCGCGTCCTTCGGCCAGGGCCAGCAAGGTGGCGGCGTAGTGATCGAAGACCGCCGGGTGCGGGTCTTCGGCGGGCAGCAGGCGAATCAGCAGCTCATTGAGGTAGAGACCACTGAACAAGGCATCGCCATTGAGCCAGGCCGATGTGCCGACACTTTCAAGGCGGCCGACGTTCTTCAGCTCGCCCTTGCCGCGAAACTCCACGTCCAACGCCACAAAGGGCCGCGCCAATGTCCCGGCCTTGCCCCGCGCGCTACGCAACACCGCGCGCAGGCGGCCTTGGGGCGTGAGGAAATCCACCAGCGCGCTGGTCTCGCGGTAGGCACGGCTGTGCAGGACGTAGGCGAGTTGGCTGGGGGGTTGGGATTGGGACATGGGTTCTCTATCGTGAAAACAACACAAACCTAATGTGGAAGGGGCTTGCCCCCGATGGCGGTGGCTCAGTCACGTATTTATTAACTGGTCCACCGCTATCGGGGGCAAGCCCCCTCCCACATTTATTGGCCCTGCGGCGCCCTTACAGGTCGCCGTAGCCAAGGGAACGCAACGCGCGCTCGTCATCGGACCAGCCGCCTTTCACCTTCACCCACAGGTTGAGCATGATTTTGAAGTCGAACAGCAATTCCATGTCCTTGCGCGCTTCGGTGCCGATGCGCTTGATGCGCTCACCCTTGTCGCCAATGATGATCTTCTTCTGGCCATCGCGCTCCACGAGGATCAGCGCATGGATATGCAGGGTCTTGCCCTGCTGCTTGAACTCTTCAATTTCGACGGTGATCTGGTAAGGCAGCTCGGCGCCCATCTGGCGCATGATTTTCTCACGCACCAGTTCGGCGGCGAGGAAACGGCTGCTGCGGTCGGTGATCTGGTCTTCCGGGAAGAAGTGCTCGTTCTCCGGCAGGTGCTCGGCGATTACGCGCTCCAGAGCATCGAGGTTGTGGCCGTGCTGGGCGGAGATCGGGATGATCTGCGCGTTCGGCAGTTGTTCCTGCAGCCAGCTCAGGTGCGGCATCAGCTCGGCTTTGTCTTCGATGCGGTCGGTCTTGTTCAGCGCGACGATCAACGGGCCGGTGACGTATTGCACACGCTCCAGAACCATTTGGTCTTCGTCGGTCCACTTGGTGCGGTCGACCACGAAGATCACCACGTCGACGTCTTTCAACGCCGCCGAAGCGGTCTTGTTCATATAGCGGTTGAGGGCTTTCTCGCCACCTTTATGCATGCCCGGCGTGTCGACGTAGACCGCTTGCACGTTGCCTTCGGTCTTGATGCCCAGCATGTTGTGGCGGGTGGTCTGTGGCTTGCGCGAGGTGATCGCGAGTTTCTGCCCGAGGATGTGGTTGAGCAGCGTGGACTTGCCCACGTTGGGGCGGCCGACGATGGCAACATAGCCACAGCGTGTTGCGGTTGAATCAGTCATGGCCATTCTCCACGCCCAGGGCAATCAGTGCTGCGGCGGCCGCTACCTGTTCGGCAATACGACGGCTCACACCCTGACCTCGGCTTTTTTCGTTCAATAAGGTGATTTCACATTCCACGAAGAACACGCGGCAATGGGGCTCGCCCTGGATATCCACCACTTCGTAGCGTGGCAGTTCGCACCCGCGCGATTGCAGGAATTCCTGCAGGCGGGTCTTGGGGTCTTTGTTGGTGTCGACCAGGGTAAGGCTTTCGATTTCCGACGTCAGCCACGCGGTAACCCGCTCCTTGGCCGCTTCCATGCCTGCATCCAGGTAGATCGCACCGATCAGCGCCTCGAGGGCATCGGCCAGGATCGATTCACGACGAAACCCGCCGCTTTTCAATTCGCCGGAACCCAGGCGCAGATATTCGCCCAAGCCAAAGCCACGAGCCAGTACGGCCAGGGTCTCGCCTTTCACCAGGCGTGCGCGCAAACGCGACAGCTGGCCTTCACGGGCTTGAGGGAAACGCTCAAACAGCGCTTCACCGGCAACGAAATTGAGAATGGCATCACCGAGGAATTCCAGGCGCTCGTTATTGCGCCCGGCGAAACTGCGGTGTGTGAGGGCAAGGACCATCAGTTCCTGGTCCTTGAAGGTGTAACCGAGCTGGCGCTCGAGACGACTGAGAGAAACGGTCACGGTTTATCCATATTGAGTTGGTGGCACCGGCGGCCATCGACGATTGACGCAGTGTTCAAATTCAAATCCTGGTGGGTGCTGCCTGAGGCCGGAATTGTCCACGCCCCAGAAAAGCATTCGGCGCTGTGTTCACAGCGCCGTCTGTATTACTTGATCAACCCGACCCGCGAGAAATTCGGCAGGTGGCTGAGCTTGGGTTCCGGCCAGCTCATCCAGACGGCGAAAGCCTTGCCGACGATATTCTCGTCGGGGACCATGCCCTGGAGCTCCTTGGGAATCGTTGCATCATCCCAGTAGCGGCTGTCATTGGAGTTGTCGCGGTTATCGCCCATCATGAAGTAATGGCCGGCCGGTACTTTCCACTGACCTCCCTGCATGGTGCGGCTCATGGCCTTGTGCACCAAGTGCTCGGAGTCTGCGCCCAGTTGTTCCTTGTACACGGCGACATCACCCAGTTGCGGGTCGTACGTGGTGCCGATCATCTGATCGGTGATCAATTGATCGTTCACGTACAGATGCTTGTCGTGCGTATAGCGAACGGTATCGCCGGGCAAGCCGATCACGCGCTTGATGTAGTTGACGCTAGGGTCCGCGGGGTAGCGGAACACCATCACATCGCCGCGTTGCGGGTCGCCGACTTCAATGACTTTCTTGTCGATCACCGGCAGGCGAATCCCGTAGGAAAACTTGTTCACCAGAATGAAGTCGCCCACGTCCAGGGTAGGTTTCATGGACCCCGAAGGGATCTGAAACGGCTCCACCAGGAACGAACGCAGCACCAGCACGATGAACAAAACCGGGAAGAACGACTTGCCATATTCAACCAGCAGGGGCTCTTTGTTCAGCTTCTCGATCACCACGCCATCGGGCTGGCTGACGCTGCCCTGATAGGACGCGATAGCCGCCCGACGACGCGGGGCGAAGAACACCAGATCGAGCAACGCCAGGAGGCCGCACACGGCAACGGCGATGACCAGCAACAGCGGGAAATTTAGCGACATAGGACCTAACTATCCAACCTGAGCACCGCAAGGAAGGCTTCTTGTGGAACTTCCACGTTGCCCACTTGCTTCATGCGTTTTTTACCGGCCTTTTGCTTCTCAAGCAGCTTGCGCTTACGGCTTACGTCACCGCCGTAGCATTTGGCCAGTACGTTCTTTCTGAGTGCCTTGACGGAAGTTCGCGCGATGATCTGCCCGCCGATGGCGGCCTGGATCGCAACGTCGAACATCTGGCGCGGAATCAGTTCTTTCATTTTCTCGGTCAACTGGCGACCTTTGTAGTGCGCGTTGTCCTTGTGCACGATCAGTGCCAGGGCATCAACCTTATCGCCGTTGATCAACACATCCAGTTTCACCAGATTAGCCGATTGGTAACGGTCGAAATGGTAATCCAGCGAAGCATAGCCGCGACTGGTGGACTTGAGACGGTCGAAGAAGTCCAGGACCACTTCGTTCATCGGCATGTCGTAGGTCACTTGGACCTGGGTACCGAGGAACAGCATATCGCGCTGCACGCCGCGCTTTTCGATACACAGGGTAATGACGTTGCCCAAGTGTTCCTGCGGAACCAGGATATTGGCCCGCACGATAGGCTCGCGCATGTCTTCGATCGCCGACAGATCCGGAAGCTTGGAGGGGTTGTCGACGTAAATCGTTTCACCGGTTTTGAGCAACAGCTCGAAAATAACGGTGGGAGCGGTGGTGATCAGGTCCAGGTCGTATTCGCGCTCGAGGCGCTCCTGGATGATTTCCATGTGCAGCATGCCCAGGAACCCGCAGCGGAAGCCGAAGCCCAGGGCGTCGGAGCTTTCCGGGGTGTACTGCAACGACGAGTCGTTGAGGGTCAGCTTTTGCAGGGCTTCGCGGAAATCTTCGAAATCGTCGGAGCTGACCGGAAACAGGCCTGCATATACCTGCGGCTGAATGCGCTTGAAGCCCGGCAGCACGTCGACGTCCGGCGTGGAGCTGAGCGTCAGGGTGTCACCCACCGGCGCGCCGTGGATGTCCTTGATGCCGGCGATGATGAAGCCTACTTCACCGGCTTTCAGATCAACGGTCGCGGTGTGCTTGGGGTTGAACACCCCGACGCTGTCCACCAGGTGGATCTTGCCGGTGGATTTGACCAGGATCTTGTCGCCCTTCCTCACGCGGCCGTGACGCACGCGCACCAGGGAGACGACGCCCAGGTAGTTGTCGAACCAGGAGTCGATGATCAACGCTTGCAGCGGATCTTCGATATTGCCGGTGGGGGCCGGAATGGTGTGGACCAGGCGCTCGAGCACTTCGTCGACGCCCAGGCCGGTCTTGGCGCTGCAGGTGACGGCGTCGGTGGCGTCAATGCCGATGATCTTCTCGATCTCTTCCTTGACGCGCTCGGGCTCGGCCTGCGGCAGGTCGATCTTGTTCAGCACGGGCATGACTTCCAGGCCCTGCTCGATCGCGGTGTAGCAGTTGGCAACCGACTGGGCTTCAACGCCCTGGCCGGCGTCGACCACCAGCAGGGCACCTTCACAGGCCGCCAGGGACCGGCTGACTTCGTAGGTGAAGTCAACGTGGCCCGGGGTATCAATGAAGTTCAGCTGGTAGGTGATGCCGTCTTTGGCCTTGTAGTACAGCGTGACGCTGTGGGCCTTGATGGTGATCCCGCGCTCGCGCTCGAGGTCCATGGAGTCCAGGACCTGGGCTTCCATTTCACGCTCGGCAAGGCCGCCGCACATCTGGATGAATCGATCGGCCAGCGTCGACTTGCCATGGTCAATGTGGGCGATGATGGAGAAATTGCGGATATGACTCAAATCACTCACGGATCAACACTCAAAAAGGCTGCAGGCAGATTGCCCGCTGAAAAATAGCCGGGAATTGTACCTGATGGTCAGGCCAGGCGTCATCTTTGCTGACCAGAACAAAAATGCCCCGATCTTCCAACCGGGGCATTTTTTATTCATAAGCGCGCTATCAACCGGCTCGACGCAGCAGCCAGAACCCGGCCAGGGCGCAGATGGCGGTGGGCACCAGCACTGCGAACAGTGGCGAGAAGCCAAACACCAGGCTCGAGGGACCGAGCAGGTCCTGGGCAATCCGGAAGGTAAAGCCCACCAGCACGCCGGTGAACACCCGCTGGCCAAGGGTCACGGAACGCAGCGGCCCGAAGATGAACGAGATCGCCATCAGCACCAACGCGGCGGTCACCACCGGTTGCAATACCTTGACCCAGAAAGCCAGCCAGTAACGACCGTTATTCAAGCCTTGATCCTTGAGGTAGTGGATGTAGCTCCACAGGCCGGAGATCGGCAGGCTTTCCGGGATCATTACCACCGTATTCAGCAGTTCCGGCTTGAGGGCGATGTCCCAGGCCTCGGTCGTCACGTTGATCACTTCGGTGCTGGCCTTGGTGCCTTGGCCGGCGTTGCGGAAATAAGTGGTGGTGACATCGCTCAGTTGCCATTTTTCCGCGTCGTACTGCGCACGTTTGGCGAAACTGGACGACAACATGTGGCGTTCTTTGTCGAAGGTATAGCGCGTCACACCGATCAACAGGCCGCCAGGTTGCACGGCGTTGATGTGGATGAATTCTTCACCCTGACGGTGCCACAGGCCGTGCTTGGCGCTTTGCGCGTCGCCCGAACCCTGGGCCAGGGCGCGGTTGGCCTGGGCCGTGGACTCGGCTGGCGGCGCCACGTATTCACCGATCAGCACGCTGCACAGCATCAACAGCAGCATGGGTTTCATCACCGCCCACACGATACGACCGATGGACACCCCGGCGGCACGCATGATGGTCAGTTCGCTGTTGCTGGCCAGGCTGCCGAGGCCGATCAGGCAACCGATCAGCGCGGCCATCGGCATCATGTCGTACAGGCGACGCGGCGCGGTGAGCGCTACGTAGCTGAGCACGTCGGTGACCGTATAGGTATCGCTGACGTTACCTACTTCATCGATGAAGGCAAACAACGAGGCCAGGCCCAGGATGATGCCCAGTACCGCCAGGATGGCGATGAGCACACTGCTACCGATGTAGCGATCAAGCTTAGCCACGGGCCAACTCCTTCTGGCCACGACGGCTCTTCATCTTCAAACGAACAGGTTCCCAATAAAGCAGCCCCAGGCCGATCACCAGGAAGATTGCGTGCACCCCCCACAGGCCTACGACCGGCGAAAGCTTGCCTTTCTCCAGGGAACCACGAGCGGAAATCAGCAGGGTGAGGTAAGCCATATACAGCAGAATTGCCGGCAACAGCTTGAGGAATCGGCCCTGGCGTGGGTTGACGCGCGACAGCGGCACGGCCATCAAGGTCACGATAAACACCAGCAGCGGCAGGGAAAGACGCCATTGCAGCTCGGCGATGGAGCGCAGCTCCGGGTTGCCGAACAGCTGCGCCGTGGGAATTGCGTCGCGGTCGGTGACTTCGTTGCTGACGTCCGGACGAGCCAGCATCACACCGTACGTATCGTACTTGATCGCGCGGTAATCGGCCTGGCCCGGGCTGCCGTCATAGCGGTAGCCGTTTTCCAGGATCAGGTAGCGGCTGCCGTCGGGACGCACTTCCTGGCGGCCCGAGTCGGCCACCAGCACGGAAATGCCACGGTCCTTCTTATCCTGGCCCAGGCGTTTTTCGGAGATGAATACCCCGCCCAGGTTGGCGCGGTCTTCGGTCATGGTTTCGGTGTAGGTCACCCGAGTGCCATCGCTGAGCGCCTGGAAACGGCCCGGCTCAAGGGTGTCGAACTCGGTCATGGCATCCTGTTTGTTCAGCACCAGCTGGAACTGCATGGCGCCCTGGGGGGCCAGGCTCAGGCTCAGCCAGGCTACGATCAGAGCAATGCCGGCTGCCGGGATCATGGTCATGGCCAGCAGGCGCTGCTGGCTCATGCCGGTGGCCGAGAGCACGGTCATTTCGCTTTCGAGGTAGAGGCGACCGTACGCGAGCAGGATCCCGAGGAACAGGCCCAGCGGCAGGATCAGTTGCAGGAACCCCGGCAGGCGAAAGCCCATGATCAGGAACAGTGAACCTGGGTCCAGGGCGCCGGAAGCCGCCTGGGCGAGGTATTTGACGAAACGACCACTCATGATGATGACCAGCAGCACCGCACTCACGGCACTCAGGGTCAACAGGACTTCGCGGGACAGATAACGGAAGACGATCAAACCAGACACTCCAGGGTTGTCAGGCTAAGGCGGCCAAACAAGCAAGCATACCGAGTCAGCCCCCTTTACGAGGGGCCGGCTAAAAAGATGGCGCATTATCCTGTGATTGACCGCGCCTGTCACTGCGCAACCTCACGTGCATGCACAAAGGCTGCGCCAAGGGTTGTCAGGCTCCGCCGGCGAGGTTCAAACTGCGGCCTTTGTCGCTGGCGGTTTACACGACTGCCAAGCTTTAAAGCCTGGGTACAGACGCCAGGCTCACAGACCTTTATAAGGGACCCGAACATGGAATTGGTTGTAAAAAGCGTTAGCCCCGAAACGTTGAAGACCGCCACCCTCGTGGTCGCCATCGGCGAAGACCGCAAGCTCGGTGTCGCCGCCAAGCAACTGGATGAGCTCAGCGGCGGCGCGATCAGCGCGGTGCTCAAGCGCGGTGACCTGGCCGGCAAAGTGGGCCAGAGCCTGCTGCTGCAAAGCCTGCCCAACCTCAAGGCCGACCGCGTGTTGCTGGTGGGCGTGGGCAAGGACGCCGAACTGGGCGACCGCCCGTTCCGCAAGATCATCAGCGGTGTGCTCGGCACCCTCAAGGGCCTGGGCGGCGCCGATGCGACGCTGGCACTGGATGAAATCGTGGTCAAAGGCCGCGACAGCTACGGCAAGACCCGCCTGCTGGCCGAAACCCTGGTGGACGGCGGCTACGTATTCGACCAGTTCAAGAGCCAGAAAGCCGAACCCCGTGCCCTGAAGAAAATCACCCTGCTGACCATCAAGGCCGCCCAGGCTGAAGTGACCCGCGCCGTGACCCATGCACAAGCCATCGCCAACGGTATGTCGTTCACCCGCGACCTGGGCAACCTGCCGCCGAACATCTGCCACCCGACGTTCCTGGGCGAGCAGGCCAAGGCGCTGGGCAAGGAATTCAAGGGTCTCAAGGTTGAAGTGCTGGACGAGAAGAAGATCAAGGACCTGGGCATGGGCTCGTTCTATGCCGTGGGCCAGGGCAGCGACCAGCCGCCACGCCTGATCGTGATGCAATACAACGGCGCCAAGAAATCCGAGAAGCCATACGCCCTGGTAGGTAAAGGCATCACGTTCGACACCGGCGGTATCAGCCTCAAGCCTGGCGCCGGCATGGATGAGATGAAGTACGACATGGGCGGCGCCGCCAGCGTGTTCGGCACCCTGCGCGCCGTACTGGAGCTCAAGCTGCCGATCAATCTGGTGTGCATCCTGGCGTGTGCCGAGAACATGCCGAGCGGCGGTGCTTCGCGACCAGGCGATATCGTGACCACCATGAGCGGCCAGACCGTGGAAATCCTCAACACCGACGCCGAAGGCCGCCTGGTGCTGTGCGATGCACTGACCTACGCCGAGCGTTTCAAGCCGCAGGCCGTGATCGACATCGCCACCCTGACCGGTGCCTGCGTGGTCGCTTTGGGCGCTCACACCTCCGGCCTGTTGGGTAATAACGACGAACTGGTCGAGCAACTGCTCAGCGCCGGCAAGGCCGCCGACGACCGCGCCTGGCAACTGCCGCTGTTCGATGAATATCAGGAACAGCTGGACAGCCCGTTCGCCGACATCGCCAACATCGGTGGGCCGAAGGCCGGCACCATCACCGCAGCGTGCTTCCTGTCGCGCTTTGCCAAAAACTTCAACTGGGCTCACCTGGATATCGCCGGTACCGCCTGGACCAGCGGCGGCAAAGACAAGGGCGCCACCGGCCGTCCAGTGCCGTTGCTGACTCAGTACCTGCTCGATCGCGCCAAAGCTTAACCAACGCCCCCTCCCCCTTTGCCTCTATAAAAGGGGGGCGGGCCGTTGCAGGAACCCACATGCCCCAAGTCGACTTCTACATATTGCCCAGCGCCGATCCCTCCGCGCGCCTGGACTTTGCCTGCAAACTCACGGAAAAAGCCTGGCGCATGGGCCATCGCATCTACCTGCATTGCAGCGATGACGCCCAACGCGAGGAACTCGATGCCCGCCTGTGGCGCTTCAAAGGCGAGAGCTTCGTGCCCCACGGCCCTGCGGAAGCCGAACCCGAAGGCCGGGTGGTGCTGGGGCTGGGCGATAACTGCGGCGACCACCAGGACCTGCTGGTCAATCTGGACTTGAAAGTCCCGCCCTTTGCCGGAATATTCGCCCGCGTAGCGGAGGTGGTGGTGGAAGATCCGGCTATTCGTCAGGCTGCGCGGGAGAGTTTCCGTTTCTACCGCGAACAGGGCTATCCTTTGCAAGATCACCGGTTACAACGACTTTGAGCACACGATGGACACTTCCAACCCGTTAAAAAAAGATGACCACCTGCTGGACGACCTGGAGTCGATCCGTCAGTTGCTGGGTGATGAGGGTTTGCAACCGCCACTGCTGACCGAAGCGGTCAACGGTGAGGTACAGATCCCATTGTTGTTCGACATGGTCGGCGGCAAGCCGGTTGCGCCGCAGCCGAGTGTCGAAGCCCCGGCCGTCGTGGAAGCCGCGCCTGCCGAAAAGGCACCCGACGCCTTGCTGCTGCACCTGGACAACGAACTGCGCGCCGCCGCACAACTGATCATGCAAGACGTGATCGACGACTTTGCCCCGCATATCGAAACCGAGATCAAACGCCGGATGGATGCGCGGATGGAGCGGCTGATCGCCGCTGCTACAAACAACTAGCCACAAGCCGCAAGTTAAAGCACTGCACTCCACTTGCAGCTTGTGGCTTATAGCTTGCAACTGCTTCACACCGCTATACTTGCCGGCTTTCCTGAATAAATGCCAACTAGGGTCCCGCCGCGCATGGATAAGACCTACCAGCCCCACGCAATTGAAACTTCCTGGTACCAGACCTGGGAGTCCGAGAACTATTTCGCCCCACAAGGTGCGGGCGAGTCCTACACCATCATGATTCCGCCACCGAACGTCACTGGCAGCCTGCACATGGGCCATGGCTTCAACAATGCGATCATGGATGCACTGATCCGTTTCCGCCGCATGCAGGGCCGTAACACCCTGTGGCAACCGGGCACCGACCACGCCGGTATCGCCACGCAGATGCTGGTGGAGCGTCAACTCGAAGCCACTGGCCAGAACCGCCATGACCTGGGCCGCGAGAAATTCCTGGAAAAGATCTGGGAATGGAAGGATCAGTCCGGCGGCAATATCAGCCGTCAGATCCGTCGCCTGGGTTCGTCCGTCGATTGGAGCCGCGAGCGCTTCACCATGGACGACGGCCTGTCCGAGGCCGTAAAAGAAGCCTTTGTGCGCCTGCACGAAGACGGCCTGATCTACCGCGGCAAGCGCCTGGTCAACTGGGACACCAAACTGCACACGGCGATTTCCGATCTCGAAGTGGAAAACCACGACGAGAAAGGCTTCCTGTGGAACCTCAAGTACCCGCTGGCAGACGGCGCCAGAACCGCCGAAGGCAATGACTACCTGATCGTGGCCACCACCCGTCCGGAAACCATGCTCGGCGACGCCGCCGTCGCGGTTAACCCGAACGACGCGCGCTACCAGGCGCTGATCGGCAAGTTCGTCGAGCTGCCATTGGTCGGCCGCCGCATCCCGATCATCGCGGACGACTACTGCGACCCTGAATTCGGCACCGGCTGCGTGAAAATCACCCCGGCCCACGACTTCAACGACTATGAAGTCGGCAAGCGCCACAACCTGCCGCTGCTGAACATCTTCGACAAGAACGCCACTGTGTTGCCGGCCTGCCAGGTCTTCAACCTGGACGGCAGCCTCAACGACAGTGTCGACGGCAAGATCCCGGCTGAATTCGCCGGTCTCGACCGCTTCGAAGCACGCAAGCAGATCGTTGCCGCCTTCGACGCCGCCGGCCTGCTGGTCAGCGTTGACGACCATGGCCTTAAGGTGCCGAAGGGCGACCGTTCCGGCACCGTGATCGAGCCGTGGCTGACCGACCAGTGGTACGTCTCCACCAAGCCGCTGGCCGAGCCTGCGATTGCTGCCGTGGAAGATGGCCGCATCCAGTTCGTGCCTAAACAGTACGAGAACATGTATTTCTCGTGGATGCGCGACATCCAGGATTGGTGCATCAGCCGTCAGCTGTGGTGGGGCCACCGTATTCCGGCCTGGTACGACGAGTCGGGCAAGGTCTACGTAGGCCGCGACGAAGCCGAAGTGCGCGCCAAGCACAACCTCGGTGCCGACGTTGCGCTGCAACAGGACAACGACGTACTGGACACCTGGTTCAGCTCAGGCCTGTGGACCTTCTCCACCCTGGGCTGGCCGCAGCAGACCGAATTCCTGAAGAAATTCCACTCCACCGACGTGCTGGTCACCGGCTTCGACATCATTTTCTTCTGGGTTGCCCGGATGATCATGCTGACCATGCACCTGGTGAAGAACGAGGACGGCACCCCGCAGGTACCGTTCAAGACCGTGTATGTGCACGGCCTGGTCCGCGACGGCCAGGGCCAGAAGATGTCCAAGTCCAAGGGCAACGTGCTGGACCCGCTGGACATCATCGACGGCATCGACCTGGAAACCCTGGTGCAGAAACGCACCTCGGGCCTGATGCAGCCGAAACTGGCGAAGAAGATCGAGAAACAGACCCGCGACGAATTCGCCGACGGCATCGCCAGCTACGGCACCGACGCCCTGCGCTTCACGTTCTGCTCGCTGGCGTCTACCGGCCGCGACATCAAGTTCGACATGGGCCGCGTCGAAGGCTATCGCAACTTCTGCAACAAAATCTGGAACGCCGCACGCTACGTGCTGGACAAGGGCGAAGACTGCGGCCAGAACGGCGAAGCCTACGAGCTGAGCCTGGCCGACCGCTGGATCATTTCGCAGCTGCAACGCACCGAAGCCGAAGTGACTCGCCAGCTTGATCAGTTCCGTTTCGACCTGGCGGCCCAGGCGTTGTACGAGTTCATCTGGAACCAGTATTGCGACTGGTACCTGGAACTGTCCAAGCCGGTGCTGTGGGACGAAAACGCGCCGGTGGAACGCCAGCGCGGCACCCGCCGTACCCTGGTGCGCGTGCTGGAAGTGGCGCTGCGCCTGGCCCATCCGTTCATGCCGTTCATCACCGAAGAAATCTGGCAGCGCCTGGCGCCGCTGGCCGGTATCGAAGGCAAGACCATCATGCTGCAACCTTGGCCGGTGGCCAACGAAGCCCGCATCGACGAGGCGGCCGAAAGCGATATCGAATGGCTCAAGAGCCTGATGCTCGGCACGCGCAACATCCGCGCCGAGATGAACATAGGACCAGGCAAGCCACTGGCCGTGTTCGTCAAGAACGCCAGCGCTGAGGACCAGCGTCGCCTCAGTGAGAACGATGCGCTGCTCAAGAAGCTGGCCAAGCTGGAGTCGATCACCGTATTGGCTGCCGATGCCGAAGCACCGCTGTCCGCCACCGCACTGGTCGGCGACATGGAAGTGCTGGTGCCGATGGCCGGGTTGATCGACAAGGGCGCGGAACTGGCCCGTCTCGACAAGGAAATCGCGCGCCTGCAAGGCGAAGTGCAGCGGGTGGGCGGCAAACTGTCCAACGCGGCGTTCGTCGACAAAGCGCCGGCCGAGGTGATCGAGAAAGAACGCGCCAAGCTGGCTGAAGCTGAACAGGCTTTGGGCAAACTGGCCGAGCAGCATGCGCGGATTTCCAGCCTCTAAGGCTTGATTCGCGTGAAGAAAGAGACCTTCCAGACTGTGTGAAAACACACTGACAGGCCTTAGACCAAACGCCCCGACTTGTTCGGGGCGTTTGTTTTTGTGCTGAAAAAGGCTCTTCAGCCCATCAGTTGCATCATTTTCTTGGCTCCCAAGACACTGATCGCCCGCTTGAAGTTGTACGCGGTCACGGCCAGGGCCATTTCAGCTTTCGTCCCTTCAAGTTGTCGTAGCAAGAACCGCCCGTTCCCAAATAGCCATTGTTTGAGATTGCCAAACGGGTGCTCCACGATGGATCTGCGTCGCTCCATCATCTCTGGATGCAGTTGCATCCGCTGTGCCATACGCTCAAAGGCTTCCTCTTGTGCGTGACGTGAGACATAGCGGCGCTGAGCCTTTGTACATTGGGCTTTCAGCGCACATCCAGCGCAGTCGCTGACTGCCGCCTGGTAGATCCGGTCGCCTTTGCAACGCTGCTTCAGGGTTAGCCATTGACCTGCCGGGCACTGGTATCGATCCTGTTCAGCGTCATAGGTAAAGTCCTGGCGCTCGAATAATGTCTCTCCGCCTGGGTTCGAAGTTCGGTTTGGCGGCACGTACACGGTAATGGAGGCATCCTCGCACGCCTGGAATTGCTGGCCATTTGAGTAGCCCATATCGGCTGTCACGGTCAGCGTGTCCTGCCCCAGTTCGGCCTTGGCAGCTTTAGCTATGGGTTCAAGCTGTTTGCGGTCGTCACCATCTGCGTCACCTCATGGTGCAAAATCAGACAGTGCTCTGCGTCCACGGCTGTTTGCACGTTATAGGCAACACGAGCCCCCTTTGGCGTGCGCATCATTCGGGCATCGCTTTCGTGCGTGTTGAATTGCTCCAGCCCCATCGACTTCATCAAAGCTTGGCAACTACGGTTGTCTTGCTGCTTGGCCTCAAGCTTCGCCAGTGCCGCCTTGATCGCAGTGCGATCGACCACTTGCTCGCCCTCTGCTTTATCAACGGCATCCAGGTCAGCCAGGTATTGGGCGATCCGTTTATCCAGCTTCTCCTCCTGACGCTTGAGCTGATTCAAATTCAGGTGGCGTCGCGAGGAAGCGACTGCCTGAAACTTACTGCCATCGATCGCAACCAGATCGCCCGCAATCAAGCCGACGGATCGGCAGAACTGCACAAAAGCTCGGCACGTCGTAACGAACGCTACTTTGTTGTTCTTGCGAAAGTCGGCGATGGTCTTGAAGTCGGGTTTAAGCCGGTTGATCAACCACATCACTTCGATGTTGCGTTGGCACTCAGCTTCTAGGCGCCGCGACGATCGAATGCGCTGAAAATAGCCATAGAGATAGAGCTTGAGCTGATCGGCGGGGTCGTAAGCTGGGCGCCCAGTGGCCTTGGGCTGAGCCTTCTCAAAACCGAGCTGGCCCAGATCGAGCTTGGTGACATACAGGTCGATGACCCGTACGAGGTGATCTTCAGGGATCAGTTCCTCCAGCGAGACCGGGAACAGGCTGGTCTGGCTGCGGGACTCGCCTTGTATGTAGGCCATAACGAAAAATGCTCCGTATCTTTCGATACGGAGCATTCTCTTAAAGGGCCGGACAGATTGCTAGGTTTTCACACAGTCTGCTTCGGGTCTCTTTTTTTTGCCTGCATTTTCCCAAGCCCTTGCCTGCAACACCGCCATAGGAGCAAGCCCTCCCCCACATTTGCCCGAGTTGAGCTCAGGATGTGTGACAATGGCCGCCACATTGAGCCAAACCCAGAATCAACATGACCGCCCCCAGCACACCGAAACCTCCGCGCAAGAAGCCTAAATCCGCCGCCGCAGCCAAGCCTGTGGTGCCGCGCAAAGAGGCAACCCTGCACCCGCGCAACCGCCACACGGGCCGTTACGACTTCCCGGCCCTGATCAAGACCACGCCGGAACTGGCGCAATTCGTGATCATCAACCCCTACGGCAAAGAGAGCATCGACTTTGCCAGCCCAGATGCGGTGCGGGTGTTCAATCGCGCGTTGCTCAAGGCGTTCTATGGTGTCCAGCACTGGGACATTCCCGCCGATTATCTCTGCCCGCCGGTGCCGGGGCGTGCCGATTATGTGCACTTCCTCGCCGACCTGCTGGCCAGCGTCAACGACGGCAAGATCCCGCGCGGCTCGATCGTCAAGGTGCTGGACATCGGCATGGGCGCCAACTGCGTCTACCCGCTGATTGGCTACATGGAGTACCGCTGGAACTTCCTCGGTTCGGAGGTCGACCCTATCGCCGTGGCGGCGGCCAAGGCCATCGTGCAGTCCAACGACCTGAGCAAGGTCATCCAATTGCGCCAGCAGACCAACCCCAAGCAGATCCTGCTGGGCCTGCTCGAACCGGGCGAACGCTTTGACCTGACCATGTGCAACCCACCGTTCCACGCGTCCATGGAAGAAGCCACCAAGGGCAGCGAGCGTAAGTGGCGCGCCCTGGGCAAGGCCGACCCCAAGCGTAAGTTGCCGGTATTGAACTTCGGTGGCCAGTCGGCCGAGCTGTGGTGCGAAGGCGGCGAAGCGCGGTTCGTAACGCAGCTGATCGCCGAAAGCGCGCATTTTGCTCACAAGGTGTTGTGGTTCAGCACCCTGGTGTCGAAAGCGTCGAACCTGCCAGCCATCGAAACCGCACTGAAAAAGGCCGGGGTGCTGGAAAGCCAAGTGGTGGAAATGTCCCAGGGGCAGAAGCAGAGCCGCTTCGTGGCCTGGACCTTCCAGACCAAGAACGAGCAGCAGATCTGGCGCCAGCGCTGGGTGCGCTAGCGCCCGAATCGCAGGCAACAAAAAACCGTGCCCGGATCGCTCCGAAGCACGGTTTTTTTTGCTGCGTCTTACTTGTTAACAGCGTCGGTCAGGCCTTTGGCCACAACCAGCTTGATAACTTTCTTGGCAGCGATTTCGATGGCAGCGCCAGTCGAAGGGTTACGGCCAGTACGGGCAGGACGCTCGGTCACTTTCAGTTTGCCAACGCCTGGCAGAGTGATTTCGCCGCCGTTTTCCAGCTGATCGGCAACAACCTGGCTCAGTTGGTCCAGCAGAGCGCGCACGGTGGTTTTCGGTGCGTCTACTGCTTCAGCCAGATCAGCGATCAGTTGGTCTTTAGTAATAGCCATTGTGGTGTTCCTTCCCTATCAAATTCATATGGATTGCAGAGTGCAGTGTCAGCCGTCGAGCCCGACCGTCTAGGCCTGGCACCCCTGGCTATAACCGCGGAGATCGGGGTTATAGATGCTTGAAACGGGGATTGGTTCGACCTGACAAATGCTGAATGCACGCTTATCGCCGAGACTTGGCGTAAGACGGGGCAAAACTAGCACAGAGACGGGGAAATATCCGCTTCTACCTACCCATTTGGTCAGCTTTATCGCTCTAAACCGTGAAAAAAAGGCATATGCCCCGTCGGACGGCATGCAAAACCCCGTTCCAGGCGCGTCTTGACCAATGGGTGCGGTACACTGGGCAACTTTTCGGGGAGGCCGACCGCTCCCCTTCAACCAGCCGAGAAGCCTATGCCGATCCGTCATTGCATCGTCCACCTGATCGACAAAAAACCCGACGGCACACCTGCGGTTCTCCATGCCCGCGACTCCGAGCTTGCCGAGTCCGCCGCCATCGAGAACATGCTCGCCGACCTCAACGAGAGCTATAACGCCAAACAAGGCAAGGCCTGGGGTTTCTTCCATGCCGAGTCCGGCGCGCACCCGTTCAGCGGCTGGTTGAAAGAGTATTTCGACGGCGGCCAGGATTTCACCGCGTTCAGCCGCACCGCGGTCGAGCACCTGCAAAAGCTGATGGAAGAGTCCAACCTTTCCACCGGCGGCCATGTGCTGTTTGCCCACTACCAGCAAGGCATGACCGACTACCTGGCCATCGCCCTGCTGCACCACAGCGAAGGCGTGGCGGTGACCGACGAGCTGGACGTGACGCCCTCGCGTCACCTGGACCTGGGCCAGCTGCACCTGGCGGCGCGTATCAACGTCTCCGAGTGGCAGAACAACAAACAGTCCAAGCAGTACATTTCGTTTATCAAAGGCAAGAACGGCAAGAAGGTCTCGGAGTACTTCCGCGACTTTATCGGTTGCCAGGAAGGCGTCGACGGCCCGGGCGAAACCCGCACCCTGCTCAAGGCCTTCAGCGACTTCGTCGAAAGCGAAGACCTGCCGGACGAGTCCGCCCGCGAGAAAACCAAGACCCTGGTGGATTACGCCAGCAGCCAGGCCAAGCTCGGCGAGCCCATGGGCCTGGAAGAATTGTCCGGGCTGATCGATGAGGACCGGCCCAAGGCGTTCTACGACCATATCCGCAACAAGGACTACGGCCTGTCGCCGGAAATCCCCGCCGATAAGCGCACCCTCAACCAGTTCCGCCGCTTCACCGGGCGCGCCGAGGGCCTGTCGATCAGCTTTGAAGCGCACCTGCTGGGCGACAAGATCGAGTACGACGAGGCCGCCGGCACCTTGATCATCAAGGGCTTGCCGACCCAACTGACCGACCAGCTCAAGCGCCGCAACTGATGCTTGGCGGGGTCTTCAAGAAAGTCCTGCTGGTGTTGCTGGTGGTGGTGGTCATTCAGAACTGGGGCAAGATCGAGCGGGTGTTCAACCCATCCCAGGCGGTGTCCGAGCAGGTACGCGCCCAGGCGCGCGTGGTGCTCTACACCACCGAGTGGTGTGGCTACTGCAAGCAGATCCGCCGCTTCCTGGACCAGAAGGGCATTCCCTACCAGCAATTCGATATCGAAAAAGACGCTCAGGCGCGCAAGGCGTACGAGGCGCTGGGCGGTGGCGGGATTCCGTTTGTGGACGTCAATGGCACGCTGATTCGCGACTACCAGCCTGAACAGATCATGGCGGCGCTGAAATAGTCAGCGCACCACGATCACCCGGTCCAATAAGCTGTGCTGTTCGAAGCCCAGCACCGCCTGCAGCGCATTCAGCACTGCTTGCGGGTCCTTGCTCGGGAAACTGCCGCTGACGCGCTTGGCGCCCATCTCCTTATTAAGCAACAGGATGCGGCCCGGGTAATAACGTCCAAGATCCTCGACCACATCGGCCAACGCAGCCTTGTAGTAATTGAGCCAACCGTCGCGCCAGGCCAGGCGCGATTCGCTGTCGACCGCTTGCAAGGGTTCGGCGATGCCATCGGCATAAGCTACCTGCTGGCCGGCGATCAGCACCTGCTGCTGGCCGTGTTTAGAGGGTGTGACCCCGACACGCCCGGTCAACACCGTCACCTGCGCGCCCGCCGGTTGCAGGCGCACTTCGAATTGCGTCCCCAGCACACGCGCTTCACCACTGCCGGCCTCCACCACAAATGGCTCACCGGTGTGGGTCACGCTGAAAAAGCCGGCGCCGCGACGCAACTGGATATGCCGCTCGCCGTGGCTGTAATCCACCGCGATGGCACTGTCGGCATCCAGGGTCACTTGAGTGTTATCCGCCAGGGTCACGGTCTTCACCTCCCCCGGCGCGCTCACATAATCGGCACCGAAGTCATCGATCCAGCGTGACGGCTGCCACCCGGCGCCCATCGAAATCATCAGCAGCAGGCACGCGGCCATGGCCAGTGCGCCGGACCAACGCAGCGCCCGCGAGCGCTTCGCGCGGTTCATGGCGTCGAGGTAGCCCTGCAGCGCCTGGGCATCTTCATGCACGAGCTGGCGCGCGGGCACTTCGCTCAACTCCCACAGCACCTGAGCCTGGGCGTAGGCTTCGACGTGGGCCGGGTCGGCGCGCAACCAGCGGCTGAACGTGGCCTGATCGCCACTGCTGGGCTGGTCGTGCAGCAGACTCAGCCAGGCCAGGGCGGCTTTTTCCTGCTCGGGCGTGGGGGTGAGGTTCACAGTGCTTTCCCTGGCGTGCGTGGGGTCGATGGCTCGCGAAGGCTGGCCTTGCAGGCTTCGAGGGCACGCATCATATGTTTTTCCACGGCGCTTTGGGACAGGCCCATGGCCTTGGCGATGTCGGCGTATTTACGCCCATGGATGCGGTTGAGCAGGAATATGTGCCGGGTGCGCTCCGGCAGGCTGCGCAGGGCGGCTTCGACATGCCGCAGATCATTGCCTGCCTCCAACGCGGCCTGGGGTTCGCAGCCATGATTGTCGCGCTGCTCCGGCAACCAGCCTTCGTTGCTGCGCACCCGCGCGCCTTCGCTGCGCAGGTGGTCGATGGCGATATTACCTGCGCAACGCAACAGGTAGGTGCTGAGCTCTTCGACCTGCACCAGGGGCCGGCGCCAGAAGCGCAGGAACAAATCCTGCACCAGGTCGGCCGCCGTGGCGCGGCAGCCGACGCGGCGATTCACCAGAGCTTCCATCTGCGCACGCTGGGACAGGAACACCTGCAGAAAATGCGCGCGCCCACCCGGCGTGTCGGGCTGGGGCGAGTCCTGGGAATCGGGTGGGTTGCCGATCATGATGCAAACACACTCAGAGGATGGCGAAGGCCGCAACGGGACTGGCCAGCAGGCCGACGCCCGCCAGACTCAAGGCCAGCCTTGGCCGATACGGCAACAACAGCACCAATAGCAAAGCGCTGAGCATTAACACCGCGCACCACTCCACCAGGCCCTGGGCCCAACCGGACACCCAGACCGCCGGCCCTATGGCCAGCGTCAGCAACAGCCCGCCCGCCACACGCAAGCCCAGGCGCCGAGCCGGCGACGGTTTGCTGCGCAGCAGTTCGCCATGATGACGGTCGGTGGCCAGGCACAATGCGGTGAAACCCGCGTAGCACATCAACATCGCGATCAGCATTCAGTGGGCCTCACGTTTGAGGGTCAACGGGCGTGCGCGCTCAGCCTTGGGCGCGGGCACGCCGCGACGCTGCATCTTGCGGGCTGCCCAGGCGAAAAATACACCGCAGGCCAGGCAGGTCAGGTCGAAACCGGCCATAGCCCAGTCGCCGCTGGCCAGTGCCACGCCCAGGTGATGGGACGTGGTCAACGCATTGATCACCGGGATCGCCATAAACAGCAGCGCGGCGACGCTCAGTTGCTCGACCCACCCCCGGCGGCCACGGCGCACACTCGCGTGCAGCAGGCTCAAGCCCCAGGCAATGAAGAAGGTCTGAACTTCCCAGCCGGAACGTTCGGCGAAGCTCACCGGCAGCAGACGATTGGCCCAGAAGAATGCGGCGATGGCGATCAGCAGGCCGGACATGCTGGCGATGTTCAACACCTCCACCAGACGCAATTCAAACGGCATTACGTGGGCTTTGGCATGCTTGAGTTGACGCTTGCCGAGCCAGATCACCAGCCCGGTGCCGATCATCGCCGTGCCCGCCAGGCCGCAGATAAAGTACAGCCATCGCAGCACCGGCCCGGCGAAACGGCCCATGTGCAGGCCATAGAAACTGCCGCCGACCACCGCCGGCAACGACGGCTCGCCGCTGACCCGCAGCAGCTCGCCGGTGGTGCCGCTGAACGACACGGTGCTGCCAAAGTCGTGCACCACGCTGTCGGAACCGGCGCGGAACACATTGACCGACGCATTTACGTCGCTGGGGTTATTTACCGCCACCCGCTCAACATGGCCACCCGCCCATTGCGCCCGCGCCTGTTGGTACATCGATGCCAGCGGCAGCAAGCGACCGGGCTGGCCGAGCGCGGGAGCATTATCGGTGGCCGGGAATACGTCGCTGAAAAACGCCTGGGTGTCATTGCCATAGGCGGCCAGAATCGGCGCCGGCATCACCATGCTCATGAAAATCACCAGGCTGCTGTAGGTAATCATCAGGTGGAACGGCAGCACCAGCACTCCCACGGCATTGTGTCCATCGAGCCAGGAACGCTGGCCTTTGCGCGGGCGGAAGGTGAAGAAGTCCTTGAAGATTTTCTTGTGGGTGATGATGCCGGTGATCAGCGCGACGAACATCACCATCGCGGCCAGGGTGGAGAGCCAACGCCCCCACGGATAGGGCATTTGCAACTGGAAGTGGAAGCGATAGAAGAACTCGCCGCCCATGCTTTCGCGCGCCTGCACGGCAAGGCCGCTGACCGGGTCGAGGGTTTTGCGCATGAAATTGCCGCGCTGGCCGGGGTCGACCTTGTCCTGCCACATCACCGACAGGCCGGGCTCGCGGGCGTCCGGCAGGTTGATAAACCAGCGCGCGGCGGTCGGGGCGTTTGCCTGCAGGTACTGCTGCGCCACAGTCAGGCTGCGCACGTCATCGACCGGGTGGGTCTGTACTTCGGGCTGCATCCAGTGGCTGATTTCTTCCTTGAAATAGGCCAGGGTGCCCGTCAGGAAAATCGCGAACAGCAGCCAGCCGAAGATCAATCCGGCCCAGGTGTGCAACCAGGCCATCGCCTGGCGAAAGCCCTCTCTCATGTGCGCGTCATCCAAAAACCAACGCCCGCCAGGGTCGCAAACAGGGCACTGGGCAGCATCACGCCAAGCCATGCACGCGCGGCGCTGCGGCAGGCGAAGCACCAGAGCACCGCCAGCAGATAGAACACAAACGAGCTCATCATCCCGGTGATCACCGCGTCGGCACGCGCGGTGGGCAACCACAGTGCCAGGCAGATACTGGCCAGGGAGGCCATAAGGTAACCGCCAATCACCGCCGCCAACACGCGCGAGGTGACAGCAAAGCGGTAAGCCAGGGGCAATGAGGTTTTGCTTTTCATGGGGAACGGCGCCAGGTTCGTCAGCGCGCAATATTAATGATAAATATTCTCATAAGCAAAACAGAACGGATGAATCGCCGAGCCGTGCCGATTGCCGAACCTCGTTGCCCGCCCTACAATGCGAACAATTCTTGTTCTCTAACGCCTGCCGATGCCTGCGGAGTGTTCGCGTTGTCGCCGTCCAACACCGTCGAAGTTTTGTACAACGACCATCATCACTGGCTCACGGGCTGGTTGCGACGCAAGCTCGGCTGCCCGGAAAGTGCCGCCGACCTGGCGCAGGACACCTTTATCCGCGTGCTCACCGCCCGCGAAACGCCCACACTGATCGAACCGCGCGCCTTCCTTACCACCGTCGCCAAGCGCGTGCTGTACAACTTCTATCGCCGCCAGGATCTGGAGCGCGCCTACCTCGACGCCCTCGCGCAGATGCCCGAGCAGTTAGCCCCCTCGGAAGAGGAACGCGCGATCATCCTGCAAACCCTGATGGAGCTGGATCAACTGCTCGACGGCCTGCCCGTTCAGGTCAAACGCACCTTTCTGCTGGCTCAGCTCGACGGCCTCACTTACGCGCAGATCGGTGCCGAACTGGGCATCTCCATCGCCACCGTCAAACGCCACCTGCATAAAGCGGCACTGCGCTGCTACTTCGCCCTATGAACATTTCCAGCCATGTCGCCGACCAAGCCGTGCACTGGCTGCTGGAAATGCAGCAAGGCACGCTCACCCCACGTCAACAGGCGGCCTGGCAGCAGTGGTTGAACGCCCACAGCGAACACCAGCGCGCGTGGGAGCATATCCAACGCGTCAATCAGCGCCTGCGCGGCATGCCCTCGCCCCTCGCCCATGCAACGCTTACTGCTCCGACCAGCAGTCGGCGTCAGGCGCTGAAGCTGTTGTTGCTCCTGGGTGCCGGCTCGGCCGCGGCCTGGGGCCTGCGCCGGCAGCACATCCTGCCGCCGCTGACTGCCGATTACCGCAGCCCCGTCGGCCAGCGCCGCCAGGTGCAGTTGGCGGACGGCAGCCAGCTGCAGCTCAACACCGGCAGCGCGGTGAATGTGCATTTCGATGGTGAACAACGCCTGGTGCGCCTGCTCGAAGGCGAGATCCTGCTCAGCGCCAACGCCGGCAGTTCCGCGCTGCAGGTACTGACCGGCCAGGGCCTGCTCAGCAGCCAGGCCGCGCGCGTCAATGTGCGTCAGTTCAACGACCACACTCAGGTGGCCGTGCTCAAAGGCCGCGTCGAGGTGATGCCCAACACCTACAGCGGCCTGCCGCTGGTGGTCGAAGCCGCGCGCCAGGTCAATTTCACCCGTAAGGGCTGGGATACCCCGCGCGCCACCGACGCCAACAGCGGCGCCTGGGCCGAAGGCATGCTGATGGCTGCGCATATGCGTCTGGAGGACTTCCTCGACGAACTGGGCCGCTATCGCCGAGGCCAGCTCAACTGCGATCCGCAGGTAGCCAATCTGCTGATTTCCGGCAGCTACCCGCTGGATGACAGCGAACGCATTCTCGACCTGCTGGAAATCAGCCTGCCGGTGAAAGTCCGCCGCTTCACCCGTTACTGGGTCACGGTGCAGGCCCGCGCATAAATTATTTTTCAACACCGTGAGCCGTTTTCCGTACCTCGCGTGACAGAGAAGGAAAGCCCCCTTGATCCTTCCTTCTCAGGACCGCCCTTCATGCCCCAGCAACCGACCCTTCTCGCCCGCACCCTGCGCCAACTGCTGCTCGGCGCCAGCCTCAGCCTGACGGTGCTGCCGTCGGTCATGGCGGCCCAGACCCAGCCTTATCACATTGCCCCCGCCTCCCTTGAAGCAGCGTTGAATCAGTTTGGCCGCGAAGCCGGTGTGTTGATTTCGTTCGGCTCCGAGGTAACCGCCGGCCTGCAGAGTCGCGGCCTGTCCGGCAACTACAGCGCCGCCGACGGCCTGCAAACGTTGTTGGAAGGCACCGGCCTGCAAGCACGCGCCGAAGGCGCCAACGCCTACAGCGTGCAACCGGCCAGCGCGCCCGCGACCATTGAGCTGGGCACCTCCAGCGTGGTCGGCGACTGGCTCGGCGATGCGGCGCAGACCCATGTGTTCGAACACCCCGGCGCCCGTGACGTAATCCGCCGCGAAGACTTCGAACGCCAGGGCGCCACCCAGGCCCGCGACGTACTCAACCGCATCCCCGGCGTCAACGCGCCGGACAACAACGGCACCGGCAGCCACGACATGGCGCTCAACTTCGGCATCCGTGGCCTCAACCCGCGCCTGGCTTCGCGCTCCACCGTGCTGATGGACGGCATTCCGGTGCCGTTCGCGCCGTATGGCCAGCCGCAGCTGTCCTTCGCGCCGATCAGCATGGGCAACATGGACGCGGTGGACGTAGTACGCGGTGGCGGTGCCGTACGCTACGGCCCGCAGAACGTCGGCGGCGTGGTCAACTTCGTGACCCGTGCGATTCCGGATGCGCCCACCGTCAAAGGCGGCCTGCAGACTGAAACCAGCCCATCCTCCAGCCACGATGGCTTCAAGACCACCGGCAACCTGCTGGCCGGCGGCACTGCCGACAATGGCCTGGGTGGCGCGCTGCTGTACTCCGGCACCCGTGGCGGCGATTGGCGCGAACACAGCGACACGCGCATCGACGACCTGATTCTCAAGGGCAAGTACCAGCTCGACGACGCCAACAGCTTCAACGCCATGGCGCAGTATTACGAAGGCCAGGCCGATATGCCGGGCGGCTTGAACGTCGCGGATTACAAGGCCGACCCGTATCAGTCCACCCGCCCCTACGACAAATTCTGGGGCCGCCGCACGATGTTCAACGTCGGCTACCGCTACGAGCAGGACCGTCGCGAGTTCACCGTCAACAGCTTCTTCACCAAGACCCTGCGCAGCGGCTACCTGGACCAGGGCTCGTTCCTGTCGTTGTCGCCGCGCGAATACTGGGTACGCGGTCTGGAAACCCGCTTCGCCCAGGGCTTCGACCTCGGCCCGACCAACCATGAAGTCGGCGTCGGCTACCGCTACATCAACGAAGCCGGCCACGAACTGCGCTACCGCACGCCGATCAACGCCAATAACCAGCAGATCCCGAGCACCGATAGCCGCAATGACCGTGACACCCGGGGCGGCACCGAAGCCAATGCGTTTTTCATCGATGACCGGATTGATATCGGCAAATGGACCTTAACCCCAGGCATTCGCTACGAGATGATCGAGTCCCAGCAGACCAACAACCTCAGCAACGTCAAGTACAAGGGGGATTACAACACCGCGCTGCCGGCGCTCAATGTGCTGTATCACGTGACCGACGACTGGAACCTCTACGCCAACACCGAAGGCTCGTTCGGCAGCGTGCAGTACAGCCAGATGCCCAACCGCGTGACCAGCGGCGAAGTCAAACCGGAAAAAGCCCGCACCTGGGAGCTGGGCACCCGTTATGACGACGGTACCCTGCGCGCGGAAATCGGCGCGTTCCTGATCAACTTCGACAACCAGTACGAAAGCAACCAGACCAACGACTCGGTGATCGCCCGAGGCGAAACCCGGCACCAGGGCATCGAGACCAGCGTCAACTACGCGCTGGACGGCTTGAACCCGGCGCTGGCCGGCTTCGATGTCTATGCGTCCTACGCCTACGTCGACGCCACCATTCGCGAAGACGGCCCGAACAAAGGCAACCGCGTGCCCTTTTCCTCCAAGCACAAAGGCACGCTGGGCGTGGGTTACACCGAAGGTCGCTGGAAACTCAACCTGGACAGCAGCTACCAGAGCAGCCAGTTTGCCGACAATGCCAACACCCGCGCCGAAACCGCCGACGGCGCCAACGGACGCATCCCCGGCTACATGCTGTTCAGCAGTCGCGCGGCGTACGACTTCGGCCCGCAGCTGTCGGACCTGAACGTGGCCGTCGGGGTGAAAAATATCTTCAACAAGCAGTACTTCACCCGTTCGTTCGATGACAACAACAAGGGCAAATACGTCGGCGAACCACGCACGGTGTATGTGCAGACGTCCATCGCGTTCTGATCAACTGCCCGCCAGGCACGACGGCGTGCCGGCCACCAGCGCATCGATGGCACAGCGCGTCTTGGCCGGCATGTGCGTGGCCGTCGGCCAGATCACATGGATCGGCGCAGGCTGCTCACGGCAATCCGGCAGCACCGCCTCCAATTGCCCACGCAGCACGTAATGCGCAATCAACCAACTAGGCAACCAGGCCAGGCCGACACCCGCAATCGCGGCATCGGCCACGGCCTGGAGGTCGTCCATGATCAACGGCGAGGCGATACCGGCACGCTGCGAGGGTTGGCTGCGGTACGCAATGCCACGGTGCTCGGCGAGGTCTTCGACCTGCAGGATCGGCCCCAGGCGTTTGAGGTAAGTCGGGGACGCGGCCAGCCCCACCACCTGTTCGCCCAGGCGCCTGGCGCTGAGTCGATCGGTGTCGGGCAGCACACCGATGCGTACGGCAATATCGAACCCTTCCTGCGCCAGGTCCGTCAGTCGATCGGCGAAGCAAATCTCCACCTCCAGCCCCGGATAACGGTCCATCAAGCCCCACAGCGCCGGCGCAGCATAGTGATGACCGAACGCCAACGGTACGCTCGCCCGCAGGCGCCCGCGCGGTTGCTGCCGACCGCTGTGCAGCACCGATTCGGCGGCCTCCAGTTCGGCTTGCGCGCGCAGACAATGCTCGTAGTACGCCTGGCCATCCTCAGTCAGACGCTGGCGACGGGTGGAGCGCTGCAACAGACAGGTGCCAAGCCGCGCCTCCAGCCGTGCCAGGCCCTTGCCGACGGCGGACCGGGTGAGGTTCAGGCGTTCGGCGGCCTCGGTCAGGTTGCCGCTTTCCACGATCTGCAAAAACAATTCAACGCCATCGAAACGGGGGGTGACCATAATGTGATTGTCGCCTTGAATTCCCTAACTGACGGAAAACTTATCACGGATAAAGAATTAAATTCCCCTGAAAATGGCTAATCCATCCGTTTACAGGAGAATCCCATGCCCGCCGCCGCTACCTTGACCGCCAGCCCCGAGCGCGCTCCCCGACAGGCCGTCGCCCTCACCGCCGTGTGCCTGGTGGCGCTGATGTTCGGCCTGGAAATCTCCAGCGTGCCCGTGCTTCTGCCCACACTTGAACATGCACTCGGCACGGGTTTCCAAGACGCCCAATGGATCATGAACGCCTACACCCTGGCCTGCACCAGTGTGCTGATGGCGGCGGGCACCCTGGCTGATCGCTTTGGGCGCCGGCGCGTGCTGGTGCTGTGCCTGTGGGTATTCGGGCTGGCCTCACTGGCCTGCGGGCTGGCCGACAGTGCCGCCACGCTGATCGCGGCGCGCTTCGTCCAGGGCATCGGCGCCGGCGCAATGATGATCTGTCAATTCGCGATTCTCTCGCACCTGTTCCGCGAACCGGCGGCGCGGGCACGGGCGTTCGCCATCTGGGGCGTGATCGCCGGTATCGGCCTGGGCTTCGGGCCGATGGTCGGCGCGCTGATCCTCGCGGTCGCGGATTGGCGTTGGGTGTTCCTGGTGCATGTGCCGCTGACGCTGTTCACCCTGGTACTGCTGCGCGTCAGCGTGCAGGAATCCCGCGATCCGGCCGCCCATCGCCTGGATATCGGCGGCATGCTGACCCTGACGTTGGCGGTGTTTGCCCTGGTGTATTTCATCACCCAGGGCAGCGAAAACGGTTTCGCTACGCCGATGATGCTGGGCTGGGCAGGCGTGTCGGTGCTCGCCTTGCTGTTGTTTGTGCTGATCGAACGGCGCAGTGCGCACCCGATGTTCGATTTTTCGGTATTCCGCATCCGCCGCTTCAACGGCGCGTTGATGGGGTCGATCGGCATGAACGTCAGTTTCTGGCCGTTCATGATCTACCTGCCGCTGTATTTCCAGTCCGGCCTGGGCTACGACACCCTGACCACCGGCCTGGCCCTGCTCGCCTACACCCTGCCGACCTTACTGGTGCCGCCCTTGGCCGAGAGGCTGGCATTGCGCCATGGCGCCGAGCGCATCATTCCATTGGGCCTGGGTTTGATGGGGGTGGGTTTTCTGGCGATGGCGGCCGTCAACCGAGTCGAGCACGCTGCTGTCGGGTGGGTGCTGGCCAGCTGTGTGATCGCCGGGGTGGGTCTGGCACTGATCAACTCGCCGACCACCAATACCACCACCGGTTCGGTGTCGGCCGATCGCGCGGGAATGGCCTCGGGCATCGATCTGAGCGCGCGCCTGATTACGTTGGCGCTCGCCATTGCGCTGATGGGCCTGGTGGTGTTGCTCGGCATTGGTCATTACCTGGCCGGCGTATTACCCACCAGTTCGGCGCAGGAATGGCGGGCCATCAGCCAGCACCTGGCGTCGGGCAAGCTTACCGCGGTGGGGCTGAGCTCGGCCGATGCGCAGGCGGCGCTGCGCCACGGAGCAGGCTGGGCGATGGTATTTGCCGGGCTGGGCGCGGCTGGACTGGGGCTATTGAGCAGGTATTTTTTCCGACGAACCCAGTAACGAAAAACGGGCCTGCATGTGCAGGCCCGTTTCCAGAGGGGATGACAGAACGGTCAGTGATCAGCCGTTGAAAACGGCGCGTTCTTTTTCCAGGAACTCCTGTTCAAGCTCATCTTCGTTGACTTTGGTGGTCGGCTGGCCTTTGCCGGCAGCGCGGGGCTTGCCTTGCAATTTGCCGAAGAGGTGTTCCAGCGCGTGGTCCAGCTTGGTCGCCGCACCGTCGATGGCCTGTTCCAGGGTATCGGCCTTGTGCAGGACCGACAGCGGTTGATGGCCTTTTGGCCGCGCTTCGAGGCGGCAACTCAGATCATGGGGGCCAGGCTTGTCGCCGTTCTCATCCCGCAGGTAGACCTCGACACGGGTCAGGTCTTCTTCATAACGTTCGAGCGTGCTCTCAATGGTAGTACGTACCCACTCCTCCAGTCGGATGCTGCTTTCAATATGGTTATCGCTATTGACTTGGATTTGCATAGTTCTTCCCTTATTTCAGCTAGCTCGCGAGAGGTCACAAACTGCAACACCGTTGTGGTGAAACCATGACCTCTTGATTACACAATTGAGCACCTGCGGAAACAATTCAACCCCTTTGCAAAGATAAATCCTACATTACAAATTAACCCTGACGACGAGCAAAAACGCTGTTAGGGTGGGGAGTTAGTTACATCTTCTTACGTCCTCTCGATCGTCATAATTGCCCCTCTCCCAACGGGTGCACACTGCGAAAAACCGCCGCTTCCTCCACCAGCCAGTCATGCACCGCACGCACGCCTGGGTGGCTCAACGCGCCTGGGGCATACAGCAATACGTAGCGTTTGTGGTTCGGCACGGCAAGGCCGAACGGTACGATCAAGGTGCCGCGCTCCAGCTCATCATTGAGCAGGGTACGTCGTGCAATGGCCACGCCCATGCCGGCGATGGCCGCCTCGATGGTCAGATGGTTACGGTTGAAGGTGTGGCCGCGTCGCACATCGGCGTCGTGATAGCCGATGGCATTCAAGTAGAACTCCCACTCGGCGTACTCATAACTCCCACGCCAGGCGGTGATGTCGTGCAACAGCGGGAAATGCGCCAGGTCGGCGGGGCCGTGCAGCGGTGGCCGTCCGCGCAGCAGGCTCGGCGCGCACACAGGGAAGATCTGTTCGTCGAGCAAGGCTGTGGATAAAAGTCCGGGGTAGCTGCCGTCGTTGAGGTCGATGGCCAGGTCGAAGTCGCCTTCGTGCAGGGCGACGCTGCTATCTTCGGCGACCAAGCGCAGTTGGATATCCGGAAAGCGTTGCTGCAGACGTGGCAAGCGCGGGGTCAACCACTTGCCGAGAAACGACGGGATCGACCGCAGCCGCAAGGTGCCGCTGATCATGCCCGCGTCCAGCCGCTGCAACTCGGCGTCAATGCTGCCGTAGGCCTCGCTCACCGTCGCCGCCAGCCGCTGCCCCTCGGCGCTGAGTTCGACGCCGCGCGCGCGTCGGTGGAACAGGCGAAAACCCAGACGCTCCTCTAACTGGCGAATCTGCTGACTCACCGCCCCCGGCGTGATGTGCAGTTCTTCGGCGCAGCGGGTGAACGACAAATGCCGCGCCGCACAGGAGAAAACATGCAGCCAGACGTAAGTCTGACCATGGAGTGGCCGAGCCATATGGTTTAGTCCTGCTAAAGAGTGTCTTAGGAGAATTCGTTGGTCAGTGGTGTTACAGGCGCTCAGTATCGCGCCAATTGCGCTCGTCCTACAAAAAATGGCAGCGATTCCTACTCCATTGCTTGTAAGGCTTTAGCATGGCTATCAGTGTTTTCGATCTATTCAAAGTCGGTATCGGCCCATCCAGCTCCCACACTGTCGGGCCCATGCGCGCGGCGGCGACCTTCGCCCAGGCGCTCACCGAGCAACATTTGCTCAGCCAAACGCGCCGGGTCGAAGTACGCCTGTACGGCTCGCTGTCCGCCACCGGCGTCGGCCACGCCACTGACCGCGCCTGCGTGATGGGGTTGATGGGCGAGTGGCCCGATCAGGTCGACCCTACCTCGATCAATCCGCGTATTCAGCAACTGCGCGACAGTAGCCGCTTACTGCTGGCAGGCACCGAGGAAATTGCCTTCAACTGGCACACCGACCTGCTGCTGCTCGAAGAGAGCCTGCCCTACCACCCCAACGCCATGTCCCTGCACGCCTATGGCGACCATGGTCTGTTGTGTGAAGAAACGTATTACTCGGTGGGCGGAGGTTTCATCATCGAGGCTGCCGAGGCGGCGTCGGGCATCGCGCCGGTCAGCGATGTGGCATTGCCTTATGACTTTTCCAGCGCCGCCGAACTACTGGCCCTGTGCAAACAGCACGGCCTGCGGGTGTCGGAGCTGATGATGGCCAACGAACGGGCGTGGCGCAGTGACGAAGAGATCCGCAGCGGCTTGCTGCATATCTGGTCCGTGATGCGCGAGTGCGTGGAACAAGGCCTGCGCGATGAAGGCATCCTGCCTGGCGGCCTCGACGTTCCGCGCCGCGCAGCGAAATTGCACCGTAGTCTGTTGGAAATCGGCAAACCAAATGTGATCACGTCCACCTTGTCGGCAATGGAATGGGTCAACCTGTTCGCCCTGGCCGTTAACGAAGAAAACGCTGCCGGGGGGCGCATGGTGACCGCGCCGACCAATGGCGCGGCCGGGATTATCCCGGCGGTGCTGCATTACTACATGAAGTTCAACGCCGACGCGTCCGACGATGACGTAGTCAATTTCTTCCTGGCGGCGGCGGCCGTCGGCATTTTGTGCAAGAAAAACGCCTCCATCTCCGGCGCCGAGGTCGGTTGCCAGGGCGAAGTCGGCTCGGCATGCGCCATGGCCGCCGCCGGCTTGGCGGACATCCTCGGCGCCACGCCCGAGCAATTGGAAAACGCCGCCGAAATCGGCCTGGAACATAACCTGGGCCTGACCTGCGACCCCGTCGGCGGCCTGGTGCAAGTGCCGTGCATCGAGCGCAACGCCATCGCCGCGGTCAAGGCGATCAATGCCACTCAAATGGCCTTGCGCGGCGACGGCAAACACTTCATTTCCCTCGACCGGGTGATCCGCACAATGCGCGACACCGGCGCCGACATGCATGACAAATACAAAGAGACCTCACGGGGCGGCCTGGCGGTGAGCTGGGTGGAGTGCTGATTGCGCTGTGTGGGATCGTTTTGCTGACAGTGCCCTGAAATGGATCACGGGCCAGAAACAATGGTGGAAAGGGGCTTGCCCCCGTTATCGGCGTGTCAGCCAATAAATACTCAGCTGAAAGAGCGTTATCGGGGGCAAGCCCCTCCCACTTCAGGACGGTCGTTATACGGCACGGCCCTTGCTGTACAGCTCACGAGGCAAACGGAATTTGTGCCCCTCAGCGACGAAGTGGCCGGTGGTCAGGCGATGCGAACTAATCCTGACACCGGTCGTCAATGACTGCATGTTCTTATCAGGCGGTAACGCACCATGGACAATCCTTTTCAGATCATCACCGATACCTTCAGCCCAAAGTACCGCGTCAACTTGAGCATCCAACGGCTCGACGGCAGCATCATGCTCACCCTCTCGGATGAGACGGGCGTGGTGGCCAAGCGCATGATCAGCGCCGAGCAACGCAACGACCCCGAACGGCTCAAACGCCTGGTGCAGAGCATCCAGTTCGGCATCGCCATCGAGCAGGGCCACAGCGCCATGGAAATCCTGGCGGTGATGACCGACGGCGACAGCCACAAACTGATGCAGCCACCGCCGGCCCGCGACCTCCCGCTCAGCGTCGGGCTCTAGAGCTCGCCCTTCTCGGTCTCCAGGCTCGCCTCGCCCTTGCGGCGCGGGCCTTCGACCTTCACCGAGGGGAACGCCGACGACGCATAGCGCACCACCAGAATCGCGAACGCCAACAGCAGAATCCCGCCGCACAGGTAAATGATGCCCAGATCCGGCGGATTGTGGTGGGACACGTTCGAGATCAACAGACGCGTGAGCGCGGTGATCGCCACATAGATCAGGAAGCGCACGGGCATGTGGTTGGTCTTGAAGTAAATCCCGACCATCGCGCCCAATTCCAGATAGATGAACAACAGCAGGATGTCATCGATCTTGATATGCCCGTTCTCCAGCATACCCAGAAACTCCATCACCGCTGCCCAGGCGGTTACCGCACCAATGGCGAACAGCGCCAGATAGTGAAACGACTCGACAAACAGATTACCCAGCGACTCCGCCAGGCCATGGACCTGGTGGCGCAGCTTTTCGGCCCAGTTGATTTTCACGATGATGCTTCCTTAGGTCGACTCGACCGGATAATGCGGGTTGGACGTGACGGTTGTTCTGCATGCAGAAAAAAGGCCAGAGGCGGGTATAAGATGATGGCGGGGTGACATGAGACACGTGGGAGGATGAGCAGAGTGGATACTTTGCCCATCCGAGAAGCGGATTTTTCAAGGATATCGCTGGCGGTCGTGTAAAACCGAGATGACCCGAATGTTGTCTGTCACTTTATAAACGACCAGATAATTCGGGTGTACCACCATCTCTCGCGTACCGATGACACGCCCAGGGCGGTAAAGATGGGGCCTACGAGAAAGAGCCAGCACGGAGGCTTCTATTGCTTGGTTTACCTCAAGCGCAGCAACTGGACTGCAGTCGCTGATGTAATCAGTAATTTGCCGGAGTTGCACCCGCGCTGCGGGAGCCCACTCAGCATCGCCTTACTTGCGTTTGGATTCGATGAAGAAGGAGTCTAGTCGCTGGAGTTTTACTGTCGTGCTCCGAGCGATGAAGTGAGCAACAGGAAAACTCGAAGCCATTTCTTGACCGCTCCCATAAACGCAGGAACGGTCAGAGGGCTTGGCATCAAACTGGTGCGACTTTCTCTAGCGCTTGGTCGACTAACAGACCGCCAATCTCAACCAATTGGTGAATGGCCAATACCAGACTTCGCTGCGGACCTTCAAGGTCGAATGCCAGCATATTAGCCATTTCACGGGCGCTGTTCAGGGTTTCGCTGGCGTTAGCCAGTAAGGTTTCTGTGTCAGCTTCAGGCGTAACGCTAAATAGCGTCGAATCGGTGGGCGAGGGGTTGGGAGTGATTTTTTTCATAGATTAGTTCCTTAGTTAAGAAACCATCACCGCCTGCCGCCAAGCAGGTTGGGTGACGGATTGCACAAGGTTGGCGGACCGGCAAGGAACAACCCGGCACCCCGAAGGGTCCATGCGCAACCCGCCATGACACAAGAATGCAAATGCAAAAAACGCCTGCAATCTTATAGGGGGGTTGTTGCGCTTCCTTGTTGGGCCGCCAAGCCCGCTAGCTGCATTTGCAGCGCCCGGTGAAAGTAAGCCACCGGACAAATCCAGCGCAACCCCGGCAAGTTGTCAGAAATTTCCGGTGTAGCAAACCCCCGTTTCCCAACTACATTAAAAAACTGCTACCCAAACCCCACGGTTTGGCTTACTCTTTTAGCTGTATATAAATACAGTAGTCGCAAAAGACAACTATCGTGAAGGCATGTGAGGTGGTGAATGGCCGTCGAAGTGGTATACCGCAGCAGCCGAGATCTGGAGCGTTTGTTCATGGATAAAGCCGAAGCTGACCGTCATGACAAGATGCTTGAACTCGCTGAGTTGCTGGCAGAAGTGTTGCAAAAAGCCGTGCCGTCTCTGAGCGAGCAGCAGGTGGAGGAAGCCGGGATCTACATGGCGAAGAATCGCGATGTATTTGCCAAGGCCTTCAAGAGCCAGCCGGACGCGCTGTCCGAGTTGCTGAACGCGCCGGCGGAATAAAGCCCGAATTGAACAGGCCCTGAATCGTTGATTCAGGGCCTTTTTAATAAGCGGTCATGGTAGAGCAGACGCTCGGCCAGTTCATCGGCCACCCGCGCGGGTGAGCGTTTTTCGGCTTGGGCGTGGGCGTAGATTTCGGTCAGGCGTGTGGCAATGTTCGACAGGTGTGCAGTGATGGTGGGTAGCTCGGCGCCGCTGTGCTTGAGCGCGACGTAGATCAGGCCGCCGGAATTGATCACATAGTCGGGCGCGTAAAGAATGCCGCGCCCCTCCAACTGATCGGCCACTTGCAGATTGGTCAGTTGCGCGCTGGCGGAACCGGCCACGGCGGCGCAGCGCAGTTGGGCAACGCTCTGGCGATTGAACACGGCCCCCAGGCCACAGGGCGCCAGGATGTCGCAGGGCGTACTGAGCAACGCGTCGTTGGCAATGGGGTGCGCGCCGAATTGTTCCATGGCCAGTTGCACCTTGCCGTGATCGATGTCGCTCACCAGCAACTCGGCGCCGGCCGCGTGCAGTTGTTCGGCGAGGGCATAGCCGACGTTGCCCAGGCCCTGGATCGCCACGCGCAGGCTTTCGAGGTTATCGCTGCCCAGGCGCGCCATGGCCGTGGCGCGGATGCCGGTAAACACGCCCATGGCGGCGTGGGGCGCAGGGTCGCCGGCGGCGCTGGTGCTGGTGACGAAGCGGGTCTGTTGAGCGATGCAATCCATGTCGGCCACCGAGGTGCCGCTGTCGATGGCGGTGATATAGCGACCGTCGAGTTGTTCCACGCAGCGCCCGAACGCTTCGAACAGCGCCGCACGGTTTTCCACATGAGCGGGCCGCAGGATCACTGCCGTGCCACCACCCACCGGCAGGCCGGCCAGTGCTGCCTTGTAGCTCATGCCCTGGGCCAGGCGCGCGGCATCGGCCACGGCACTTTCGTCGTCGGGGTAGGCAAGGTAACGACAGCCGCCCAGGGCAGGCCCCAGGCGGCTGTTGTGAATGGCTATGACCGCCTTCAAGCCTGTCACCGGGTCGATGCTCAGGTGCAGCGATTCAAGGCGGGTGCTGTGCATGAGAGCAAACATGGTCGAGCTCCCGAATCACTTCTTGTGTCGCCAAGTATAGGCTCGCGGTAGAAAACTGCCGAAGCGCGCGGGAATAAGTCGTCCGATTTTGTAGGTTCTGCGACATAAGCCCGCAGGATCTTTCTTAAGTTACTGGACGAAAATTCCCAGCAAGGCTAAAACGGGGCATCCGCCGGAGAACGCAATGAAGCCCCGCCAAGCCTTTTTCGCCTGCCTGGAACGCTCGCCCCCTGCACTGTTCGAGGCCGCGCTATGGATTGCCGCTGAACATGACGCAACCGTGCAACCGTTACAGATTCTGCAGGAACTGGGGTTGCTGCAGCAGCAAGTGAGCGCAGGCATGCCCGTGCTGCCGGCGGATGAGCTGGGCCAACCACTGCTGCGGCGCATGAACGACCTGGGGTTTGCCCAGGATGACCTCACCCCCCTGCGCCCCGCGGCTGCACTGTTGGATAAAGTCCTGCTGCGCAAACGCGGGCAGCCTCTGGCCGTAGGCTTGATCGCCATGGAGCTGGCGCGTCGCCTGCATCTTCCCATGGTCGGCGTGAATTTCCCTGGGCACTTCCTGCTGCGGGTGCCCGGCGCCGACCATCTGCTGGACCCTTGCGGCGGTCGACGCCTGTACCCCAACGACTGTCGCGAACTGCTGCAACGCCAATATGGTCCCCATCTCAAACTACAGGCCCACCACCTGCTCACCGCAGAGCCACGGTTGATCCTGCAACGCTTGTCGCGCAACCTGCGCCAGTTGCACCTGGCCAATGACGATCCGCTGGCCGCGCTGATCGACGCCGAGCGCGTGCTGGAACTGGGCAACGCCAGCGCTGCGGACTACCTGGCGCGGGCCAGCCTGTATCAACGCCTGGACTGCCCCAACGCCGAACGCTTCGACCTGGAACATGCGCTGCTGCTCAGTGAAGACCCGATCCAACGCCTACGCCTGACCGAGCGGTTGGGGCATTTGCCGCCCAACACGGTGGTGCATTGACGGACGCTTTGGCTCTGATTAAGACGCCAGTTTTGCGTGGTAAGCGCGCCCGTCAGTGATTGACCGGCGTCTTGAGGATATCGCCATGCAACGGGTTCCTCGGCGTCCCGGCAGCCGGCGAGCGCACCTGGATAATCAATAACGCTGCCATCACCGCTGGAATCGCGCAGAAGAAGAAAATCTGCTGCACGGGCATGTGCAGCGCGAGCAACAGACTCCCTAATAATGGCCCTAGGATCGAACCGAAGCGCCCCACCCCCAGCGCCCAGCCCGTGCCGGTGGCGCGCACATGGGCCGGGTAGAAGTTGCTGGCGAAGGCATTGAGGGTCAGTTGCCCGCCGATGATGCAGAAGCCGGCGGCAAACACGCATGCCACCAGGTAACGCGGATTGTCGTGGTTCAGGCCCAACAGTACGGTGCACAGCGCCGCAGCCAGCAGCACGCCAAAAAGCAGGCGCACTTTGTTCTTAAGGCGGTCGGCAAACCAGGCCATGCCGATCGCACCGATGGTGCCGGCAAACAGGAACATCGACGTCACCAGGTTGGCTTGCTTAAGCGCCAGGCCACTTTCCAGCAGCAGCGACGGCAGCCAGCTGATCATGAAATACAGCAGGATCAGGCTGACAAAAAAGGTCGCCCAGATCAGCAAGGTCGGCCGCGCGTAACCGTGCCGAAACAACTCCACCACCGTCAGTTGACTGCCGCGTGTTTGCGGGTCGTCAGCCGCACTTGCCAGCGGCGGTTGCCAGTCGGGCAACAGGCGTGCCGTAACCCGTTGCAAACGCCGATAGGGCGGCGCATCCCGCAGCAGACGCGGGAGGGATTCGGGCAGCAGCCAAACGAGGAATGGAAACAGCAGCAGCGGCGTGACGCCTCCGGCCAGGAACACGGCTTCCCAGCCGTAGTGCTCGATAAACCCCGCAGCCACGAACCCGCCCGCCGCGCCGCCGAACGAAAAGCCACAAGCGGCCAAGGTCACCATCAAGGTGCGCAGGCGCGGCGGCGAATAGTCTGACATCAACGCCATGGCACTGGGCATCGCGCCGCCCATGCCGATCCCGCAAATGAACCGCGCGGCCATCAGCGTGGTCAGCGAGTCGGCGAACACCATCAACACCGTGAGGCTGGCGTAGATCAGCACGCAGGCCAGCAGAACCCGCCGTACACCGAAGCGATCCGCCAGCGGCGTTACCAACAGTGAACCGAGGGTCAGCCCCAGCAGGTTGGCACTGAACACCGGGCCGAACGCGGGCTTTTCCAGCCCCCAGTCCGCGGCCAGCGCCGGCACCACGTAGCCCAGCACCTGGGCATCGTAGCCGTCGGTCACCAGCAGTAACGCCAGCAACAGGAGGATCAGCCACTGGTAGCGCGACACCGGACGGGCGTCGAGTGCCGCGCGAAAGCTGGCAATCTGAGAGTGCATCGCAAGGTACCTGTTTATTTTTATGGGTGTCACACAACGGATTTACGAAGCGTCAGGGGTATCCGGTTGGTTGGCGGGATGGGCCTGGATAAACGCCGGATGCTCCTTCGCCAACGCCGCAACCCTGCCGATACGCGGATAATCGGCCAGCGACACCTTGAACCGCTCGGCCGCGTACAACTGCGGGATCAGAAACACATCGGCCATGCCCGGCTGCTCGCCAAAACAGAACCCTTCAGCACCGATCAACTGCTCCACCGCGCCCAGCCCCTGGCTGATCCAGTGCTCGATCCACGTCAGTACCTGCCCTTCGTCATGCCCCCTTTGACGCAGGAGGTTCTGGGTACTGGAGTTGTGCAGCGGGTGGATATCACAGCCGATGATCGACGCCACGGCGCGCTCGTGGGCACGGGTCGCCAGGTCTTTGCTCAGCAGCGGCACGCGTGGATAACGTTCCTCGAGGTATTCGATGATCGCCGGCGACTGGATCAACAGATCGCCGTCGTCAGTGCGCAGGGCCGGCACGCGACCCTGTGGGTTAATCGCCAGGTACTCCGGCTGACGGTTGGCGCCCCCTGCCGGCACCAGCAGGTTGACCGGCACCGCTGTGAACGCCAGGCCTTTGAGGGCCAGGGCGATACGCACCCGGTACGACGAAGTGGAGCGGTAGTACGTATAGAGTTCCATCCCCTGCCCCCTCAGCGCGCCGCAACCACGGTGCCACGGCATTCGCCGAAACCGATGGAGGCGTAGCCATCTCGCGTGCAGCGCGCGCGCAGGATGATTTCATCGCCATCTTCCAGGAATTTACGCACTTCGCCGGACGCCAATTCGATCACTTTCTTACCGCCTTCGGTGATCTCCAGCAGGCTGCCGAGCTGGCCCGCTTCGGGCCCGGACAAGGTGCCGGAACCGAACAGATCGCCGGGCTGCAGCTGGCAACCGTTGACGCTGTGGTGGGCCACCAACTGCGCGACGGTCCAGTACATATGCAGGCTGTTGCTCAGGGCCAGGCGATGGGCCGGCAGGTTTTGCTCGCGCATGGCGGCTGTGCTGAGCAGCACTTCCAGTTCGATATCCAGAGCACCGCCGGCCTGGTCGCGTTGATCCAGCAAGTACGGCAGCGGTTGCGGATCGCCTGCGGGACGTGGCGGTTGAGCCTTGCGGAACGGCGCCAGCGCTTCGGCCGTGACCACCCACGGCGAGACGGTGGTGATAAAACTTTTCGACAGGAACGGCCCCAGCGGCTGGTATTCCCACGCCTGGATATCCCGCGCCGACCAGTCGTTGAGCAAACAGAAACCGGCGATATGCTCGGCCGCGTCACCGATGGCGATCGCTTCACCCATGGTGTTGCCCTGGCCGATCCAGATGCCCAGTTCCAACTCGTAGTCCAACCGCGCACAGGGGCCGAAGGTGGGCTCGGTCTGGCCGGCAGGCAGGGTCTGGCCTTTGGGGCGACGCACCTCGACGCCCGAGGGGCGAACGGTGGAGGCGCGGCCGTGATAGCCGATCGGTACGTACTTGTAATTGGGCAGCAACGGGTTGTCGGGACGGAACAGTTTGCCGACGTTCTGTGCGTGCTCGATGCCAACGTAGAAGTCGGTGTAGTCACCGATTTTCGCCGGCAAGTGCAGCTGGCAATCAGCAGCGCGGTGCAGCACCTGCGCCTCACGGGCTTGCAGTGGGCTGCCCTCGGCCAGCAGTTCCAGCAGGCGCTCGCGCAATGCTACGCGGGGGCCACGCCCCAGGGCGAACAACCCGTTCAACTGGCCGCCGGCAGTCGCTTGCACCGCACGGCGGGCCTCGCCGTCGAACGCGTCCAATGCCGCGTGCAGATCGAGGATGCAATCCCCAATCGCCACGCCGCTGCGCGGGGCCGCGTGGTTGAGGCTGAAGATGCCCAGCGGCAGGTTCTGCAGCGGGAAGTCCGCGTGACCGTTGGCGGACGCTACCCAACTGCGGGCAAGGGTGGGCTGAGTCATGGGTTATCTCCGATTCGGGTTGAAGGTGACGGGCAGCGAGGCCCAGCACGCGTCGTAGGCAGGTTGCAGTTGCGGGCAGTCCAGGGCGAACCGGGTGGGACGCAGCACTTGGCTGGTCTCGAACATGAAGGCCATGGTGTTATCGATCTTGTGCGGCGCCAGTTCCACGTTGATGGCCTTGGTGCAGGTCTCGCCATCCGGGCCGTGGGCGCTCATGCAGCTGTGCAATGACGCACCGCCGGGCAGAAAGCCCTCGGCCTTGGCGTCGTAGGCGCCCTGGATCAAGCCCATGTATTCGTTCATCAGGTTGCGATGAAACCACGGCGGACGGAAGGTGTTCTCGGCCACCATCCAGCGCGGCGGGAAGATCACGAAGTCGAGGTTGGCCAGGCCGTGCACGCTGGTGGGCGAGGTCAACACGGTGAAGATCGACGGGTCCGGGTGATCGAAACTGACGGTGCCGATGGTGTTGAAGCGGCGCAGGTCGTATTTGTAGGGCACGTTGTTGCCGTGCCAGGCCACCACGTTCAGCGGTGAATGATCGAGTTCGCAGGCCCACAGTTCGCCGAGGAACTTCTGCACCAGGGTGGTCGGTTGCCGCAGGTCTTCGTAATGGGCGACGGGGCTGAGGAAGTCCCGCGGGTTGGCCAGGCCGTTGCTGCCGATGGGCCCCAGGTCCGGCAGGCGCAGCGGCGCGCCGTGGTTTTCGGCGATATAGCCGCGCACCTGGGCATCCAGCAGTTCGACCCGGAATTTAAGGCCGCGCGGCAGCACGACGATTTCCAGCGGCTCGACCTCAAGCACGCCCAGTTCAGTGACGAGGCGCAGGCGGCCGTGCTCGGGGACGATCAACCATTCGCCGTCGGCGTTGAAGAACACCCGCTCCATGGAGCGGTTGGCGCGGTAGTGATGAATGCTGATGCCTGAAGGTTTTTCCGACGCCGAGGTGGCGACCATGGCGACGAGCCCGTCGATAAAATCGGTCGGCTCGCTGGGCATATCCAGCGGGTTCCAGCGCAGCCGATTGGGTGTCACCGCGCCCAGCGGACCGCCGGCCAACTGCCGCTCCAGTTTGGCGAACGCCGGGTGATTGGCCGACGGCTGGATGCGGTACAACCAGGTTCGCCGGGCTTCGCTGCGGGCCATGGTGAACGCGGTGCCGGAGAACAGCTCGGTGTACAGGCCGTAGGGTGCTTTTTGCGGGGAGTTCTGGCCGACCGGCAAGGCGCCGGGCAGGGCTTCGCTGGCAAATTCATTGCCGAAGCCCGACAGGTATTCGAGGGTCATGGATCGTCCTCTGTGCGGAAGTTGTTTTTATCGTAATCCAGTTACGCATAACGTAATTTGATCGCTATCGAGCGTCAAGCTATAAAGACGCCCATTCATCTTTCGGAACCCCGCCTCTCCATGGAAAAGCCCCGCGACACCGGTAAACAGAAAGTCCGCTCGGCCGAAGTGGGCACCGATATTCTCAAGGCCCTGGCTGAGCTGTCGCCGGCCACTTCGCTGTCGCGCCTGGCCGAACATGTGCAGATGCCGGCGAGCAAGGTGCATCGCTACCTGCAAGCGTTGATCGCCTCGGGGTTCGCCGAACAAAACACCGCCACCAACCATTACGGCCTGGGCCGCGAAGCCTTGCGCGTGGGGCTGGCCGCACTGGGCAGCATGGACGTACTGAAAGTCGGTGCCCTGCCCCTGGCGGAACTGCGCGACCAACTGAATGAAACCTGCTTTCTGGCGGTATGGGGCAACCAGGGCGCGACGGTGGTGCAGATCGAGCCGGCGGTGCGCGCGGTGACGGTGGTGACGCAACTGGGCTCGGTGCTGCCGCTGCTCAGTTCATCCACCGGCCTGGTGTTCAGCGCGTTTCTGCCCTCGCGGGAAACCGTGGAGCTGCGCCAGCAGGAGATTGAGGCAGGCATCGCCCACGCCCTGGCGGACGACCAGGCCTACGCCATCACGTGCCAACAGATCCGCCAGCGTGGCCTGCATTTTGTGCATGGCTTGCTGATGCCGGGGGTGGACGCTTTGTCGGCGCCGGTGTTCAACGCCGTCGGCCAGGTGGCGGCGGTAATGACCGTGGTCGGCCCCACCTCGCTGTTCCACGCCGACGAAGACGGCCCGGCGGCCCGGCAATTGCTGGCGGCGACCCGGGCGGTGAGCTGGCGCATGGGCTATCAGCCCTGATTCAGTCCTGCCACTGAGCCAGGGCCCGGGCCACGCGGTTCTCCACGGCGCGCACCGGCGCGGCGTCGCTGAGGTAGTTGTTGCTGACCATCGAAAACACCAGGCGCCGGCCGTTGGCGTCGGTGATATAGCCACCTAACGACGACACACCGGCCATGGAACCGGTCTTGGCATGCAGGTTGTTCTGCGCCGCCGTCCCGCGCAGGCGATAGCGCAGGCTGCCACCGACCATGCGGTCCGGGTCGCCGGCAATCGGCAGGGCGGTGTACCAGGCGTCGAACCAGGGTTGCCGGGCGCTGGCCAGCAGCAGGTCGGTGAAAGTCTGAGATGACACCAGATTGCGCCGCGACAGGCCCGAACCGTCCACCTGGCTCAGGGCGGACGGGTCCAGGCCCTGACGTGTCATAAAGCCCGCCACCGCCGCCACGCCCGCCGCCGCAGTGCCGGCATCCGCGGTCTTGCGGCCCATGGCCTTGAGCAGGGCTTCGGACATGTTGTTGTTCGAGAGTTTAAGCAACGGCGTGATCAAGTCCTGCAACGGCGCCGACTGATGTTCGGCCAGCGTCGTCGCCGTCGCGGGCGTAGCGCCACCGATCACGCGCCGGCCCTGCACCTTGATGCCCTGCTGAGCCAGCGCCTGTTCAAACAGGTTCGCCACCAACTGGGTCGGTTCCCACACACTCACCCATTGCCGGCTCTGCTTGCCGGGCGCCAGCGCACCGCGAAGTTGCAGCAGGTTGGTGCCGTGCTGACGGGTGATGCCGTAATCGTTGCCGGGGCCGCTGACGGCGCGATTGCTCAGTTGCACGTAATCGGTGGCCGGGCTCACGGAGACGTTCACCGGCTGGCCGACTGCCACAGGTGCCTTGGCCGTGACGATCAGAGTGCCCGCATCGAAATCCGAGTCGGGCGACACTGTCAGCGCGGAAATCTGCGCGCCGTAGTAAGTGCTTTCGTCATCCTGGGCCCAGTCGACGCCCAGGCGCTCGGCGTCGAACCAGGTATCGTCGAACACCAGATCGCCCTGCACCTCGCGCACGCCCTGACTGGCCAGTTGCGCCGCGAGTGCCTGGTAATCGGCGAACTGCACGGTGGGGTCGCCCAGGCCGCGCAGATACATATTGCCCGCCAGCCGCTCGCCCTGGCGGCCGCCCGTGCTCAGCACCTGCGTGGAAAACCGGTAGTGCGGCCCCAGTACATCCATCGCCGCCGCCGTGGTCAGCAACTTGAGGTTGGAGGCCGGCACCAGACGCGTGCGCGCGTTGTGCTGGTAGAGGGTGGTGCCGCTGCGGGCGTCGCGCACCATCAACGAGACCGTTGCGCCGTTGAAGGCCGGATCGGCCAGCAGGTGGTCGAGGATGGCCGGGGTGGAGGTTGGCGAGACACTCGCACAACCGCCTATGAAAACGCTCAGGCACAGCAGGGGTAGCCATCGTCCAACATGCATCAGTGTGAAATTCCGCAAAATCTTCAGTGGCGGCAACGCTAACAGCTCCGCATGCCGGTGGCGAGCGGGCCTACCACCAGCCTTAGAACTCCAGTGTGCTGGACACCGACACCTGCCGCGCATCGCCCATGGACACGAAGAACCGGCTGGCCGCCGAGGTGTAGTACGTGCGGTCGAACAGGTTTTTCACGTTGAGCTGGAATTTGACCTTCTGCCCGTCGAGTTTCGTGTCGTAGGTGGCAAAGGCATCGGCCACGGTGTAGCCCGGCAAGGTGAAGTCATTGGCGGCATCGCCCGCGCGCTCGCCCACGTAGCGCGCACCCGCGCCCATGCGCAGTCGATCGCCGCCAAACAGGCTGCCAAAGTCATAGGCCAGCGCCAGCGAGCCGGTGTGTTTGGCGACGTTCTGCAGGCGGTTGCCTTCCAGGGTCGGGTCGTTGTCCTTGATGTCTTCGGCGTCGGTGTAGGCGTAGCTGCCGATCACGCTCCATTGGTCGCTCAACTGGCCGGTGGCGTCCAGTTCAAGGCCACGGGAACGCACCTGGCCGGCGATGCTGTAGATCGTGTTCGCGCCGGAACCCACCGAGACCAGCACATTGCGCTTGTCGATGGTGAACAACGCCGCGCTGGCGGTGATGCGCCCGGGAATGTCGAGCTTGGCTCCCAGTTCCCAGGACTTGGCCTGCTCAGGCGTCAGATCGCCGGTCAAGGTGCTGCCATCGGCCAGGGCGGCGATGGTGGAGTTGGGTTTGAACGACTCGGTGTAACTGCCATAGAACGACAGTTCATCGGTATAGCGGTACACCAGCCCGGCACGCGGCACCCAGGCCTGGCCCTTGCCGTCGGTATTGGCTTTGAACGGCACGCCCTTGCCGGCGTACTGGTCATACATCTGGTAGCGCGCGCCGGCTACGAAAATCCACTGGTCGGTCAGGTGAATCGCATCCTGGAAAAACAGCGAATCGCTGCGCAGCAGGTCGGTCTGGGCACTGTCGGCGGCACTGACGCTGGTGCCTGCCACTTCGTTGCCGTACACCGGATTGTTGTAGTTGAACGGGCCGCGCGAGGCCTGGCGAATCAGGTCGGCGCGGTAGATCTTGCGGTATTCGTCATCCAGGCCGAACACCAAGTCATGTTGCATGCCCAGTACGTTGACCTTGCCTTCCAGGCTGGCAGTGCTGAAACGGTCGGTGGTGAGTGCGCCCTGGGTGCCGTCCATTCTGCGCGTCAGGCTGCCATTGGCGTTCACGGCACTGACGCGTACCTGGCTGGCGTCGTAGGTTTCGCGGTTCCAGCTGTAGCCGAAGTGGGCTTTCCAATCGTCGTTCAGATCGTGGTCGGCTTCGAAGCGGTACAGGTCGGAGCGGCCTTCCATGTTGTTGAACGGCTCATCCAGGCGGCGGGTCGCCGGAATATCCAACGGATGGTTGGTCTTGGGATCGATGGCCGTGCCCCGGTCGAACGGCGAGAGAAATTCACGGTGCTCATAAGCGAACAGCAGTTGAGTGGAGTCGCCGTACCAGGCCAGGGACGGCGCCACCAGCGATTCGCGATGGGTGCCGAAGTTGCGCCAGTAGTCTTCGTCTTCATGGTCGACGATCAGCCGATACGCCAGGCCCGAATCCCCCAGGGGCCCGGTGGTGTCGAGGTTGCCGCCACTGCCGTTCTTGCCGTCGCCGAAGGTAGAGCCGCGCACCGTCAGCGCGGTGAACGGCGTCAATTCCGGCTTTTTGCTCACGATATTCACCACGCCGCCCGGATCCTGGATGCCGTACAGCAGCGACGACGGGCCTTTGAGCACTTCAACCCGCTCGGCCGTGGCGTTCAGCGCACGGCCCTGCACCACCGGCATGCCGTCGCGCATGATCGAACCGTTACGGTTGTCGCCGAAGCCGCGCAGCATCACCGCGTCCTGGGTGCTGGCCAGGGTGTTGGCCTGGGTGATGCCGCTGACATTGGCCAGGGCGTCGTCCAGGTTGCGCGGGGTCTGGTCACGCAGCACCTGGGCCGGCACCACGTTGACGGTTTGCGGGGTTTCCAGCAGCAGGCCGTGGGAACGCATCACCGAGCTGGTGGGTGGCGGCTGGTAGCTGCTGCTGTCTTCGACCTGGCCGATGCCGCTGATGGTGGTGGCGCCCAGGTTGAGCGCGCCGTCGGTGGGCACCGGTTCGAGGGCCAGAGTGCGGGCGTCGATCTGGCGGAAGGTCATGCCGGTGTTGCTCAACAGCCGTTGCAGGGCCTGGGTCGCGCTCATCTGCCCGCGCACCGCCGGCGCACTGAGCCCGTAGGGCGCTTCATCGGTGTAGATCACGCTGATCCCGGTGACCCGGCTGAAATCGCTGAGGGCCTGGGGCAGCGGTTTGGCCGCCAGAGCAAAGTTAAAGGCCGTGCTTTGCTGCTCCTGCGCCCGCGCCACGCTCAACGGCAGCAAGGCCACGCCTGACACCGCCAGTACCGAAGCCCCCAGCCACTGTTTTACCCAACCGCCCGCCATCGACTTCATGCTGTGAGAACCCGTGTAGAAAACGCTGTTAATGCGAATTGATCGCAGTTTCAAGCACTACACGGATGGGCCGGCGGTTTACCTCATCGGTTCTGGATAAATAATTTCAGTCAGTGCGCCTGGATACGGAAACCAAAGCGTGGGAAATGCACATGCACGGTGCCGGCGCGCTCGTCGGTGCGGCGCAGGATCAGCTCCTCGCGCCCGGCGAACAACAGCTCGCCGGCCACCGGGTCGACGCCGTAGTCAGTGGCGCTGATGCTCACCGCCTGGCCGGCGTGAAAGCCGTTCAGGTCCTCAAACGCCTCGTCCGGCAGCGGTGCCGGTGCAGCGTTGCGCGCAATCTCCAAGGCCTGGTCGGCGGTCATCTGGCTGGGCGTGCCGTGGCCGAACCCGAGCACACGTCCCAGCCACGCGCACACCGCCGGGTAGGCATCCACCAGCGGCGCCGTCACCGGCGTGGCCTTTAAAAACCACAGCGAATGAGCCAGGGCGAAATCGGCAATCGACGGTTGGCCAAATAGAAAGTCCCCCGCCTCGCACTGCAACTGCTGCTCCAGGCGCGTCATGATCGCCGGCCATTGATGCTTGGCCACCTCGGCACTGAGCTTGCTCGCCGAACCGCCGCTGAACAGCGCGGCGCGGTCGGCCATAAAGGCTTTGATCGCTTCCGGCGGCAACTTGCCAAAGCGCACCGCCACCGATTCCGGCTGGAACACCAGGCTCACGGCGTGGGCAAAGACGACGCTGTCGGCCCAGGTGGCGAAGGTCTGGGTGATCATTTCCTGGCCGAGAGGGAACAGCGCCGGCGCGGACTTTTCCTGCTCCAGGCGCCGGGCGATCAACGCGGTGTCGCAATAGATATCGGCGCCGATCTGCAGCACCGGGGTCTTGCGGTAGCCGCCGGTCAGCGCGGTGAGGTCCGGCTTGGGCATCACCGGCGAAATCAGCACGGACTGCCAGGACAGCCCCTTGAAGCCCAGCAACAACCGGGCTTTTTCCGCAAAGGGGGACGTGGGGTAGTGATGAAGAATGAGCTCAGACATGCCGCGGTCCATTTAACCAGTTGAACCGCCAGCTTAGCGCGCAATGTGCAGCGATGCCGTGATGAGCATTCATCAGTCAGATCAATGAACCACTCGCCGCCAGGCATTCCTTGGCGCTCTTCTTCAGTCGCTTGATCAAGCGCTCCTGGCGCAGCGCTTCGCCCTTGCTCGCACACTGCTCGGTGTACACCAGCGCCACGGCCGGGCTGGACAGGAAAAACCGCGCGCCCTTGCCGCTCTGGTGCATCGCGAAGCGGCGCTGCGGGTCATTGCTGATGCCGCAATACAGCGCGCCATTGGCGGCGCGCACCAGGTAGACGAACCAGGGTTTGGTTTGAACGGGATCAGTCACGGGCAACGTCAATCAACCGGGGAAGCGCCAAGCTTATCAACGACCGGCCTGGAATGCCTTCAAGCCTTTGCGCGCCTGGGCGCGCACGGCGTTCTTGACCAGCGGCGTCCAGCCCAGCAACAAGCCCTTGGTACCCAACGCCTGGCGCGACCAGCGCCACAGGTCGAAGCTGTCGTGGTGCGCGCAGATCCTGCCGTCGCGAAACACGAACCGCGCCTGGATATCGTTGACCACTGTGTTGCCGGTGGCGCTGAACAGATACGTCGCGACCCAATGCGCGCTACCGCGGGCGTCATCGCTGCGCACACTGTCGAACGTCAACGAGAAATCCTGGGCGCGCGAAGTGAGCATGCGCCACATGTCGCCGGCGTCACGCCCGCGCAATTCGCCGAAAACCGGGTCGCTGAAGACCACGTCGTCGGTGTAACAGGCGCTCATGGCGTCGGCGTCCAGGCGCTGGAACGCGCGGTAGAACTCAGTGATCAGGGCGTTATGGGCGTCACTCATGGGCAGGCTTCCGTTGGCGGCGAAAAAGATAGCCGCACGATAAGCCGCCTGCGCCGCCAAGGCTACTGGCATTCACCCGCCCGATAGCGTGTCTTACGGCACCATGCCGCAACTGCGGGCATAAGCGAACAGGTCCACGTCCGTGGAAATGCACAACCGGTTCATGGCCGTGCACTTCTGCTTGCTGATGGTGGACACACTGCGGTTGACCCGCGCCGCGATCTGGCTGACGGTCATGCCGCTGGCCAGCATGCGCACCACTTCGCGCTCCTTGCCGGACAGCTGTGGTTGCTGTGATTGGTCGCCCGGCCCCGCCTCCACCAGTTGGTTGCGCAAACACTCACTGACAAAGGTCTGGCCGGCCCCCACCGCCCTGATCGCCAGCGGCAGCTCCTTGGCCGAGGCACTTTTGGCGACAATGGCCTGGGCGCCATGGGCAAACGAAGCGCGCAGGGTGGCGACATTGGCGAACATGGTCACCAGAATCACCGGCAACGTCGGGTACTGGCGGTGCAGCAGGCCAAGCAGGCCGTAGCCATCGGCCTGCTGGTCGCCCGGCATGGCGAAATCGGTAACAAGCATATCGCAAGGCATGGTGCTTAACAGTTTGAGCAATTCATCGGGGCCATTGGCCTCACCCACCACTTCGCACCTGCCTGCCGCCTCGATCACCACCCGCTGTCCGATGCGAACAATGGGGTGATCGTCAGCAATAATTACTCGAAGCATAAGTACCCACGGATGATGGCGACCTGAATCCGCGCAAAATAACCCTGCGGGCGATCCTCAACAACCGGCAACTTCGAGTCTGTCCAAGCATCGCCCAATGTTTGGTAGCTCATAACATTTAACCTACAAAACACCAGGAAAGCTCTTACATACTCGAAACACATTAAAGTCATTCAAATCATCACAACACACTCAAGTAAGTGAGATACGCCGTTAAATCCCGCATAAAAACATCCAAATGTACGCAACTGAGCAACATCCCTTGGGTGCGTATCTCGTGGATCAGCGCGATTCCCCTGGCCTCCAGTTCAGTCCCGCCAAGAAAAGCCAGGCTGCCCACCAGGCGATGCAGGCACTGCTCGGTCAGCGCGGCATCCAGGATCATTCGGGCATGCGCCAGGGCCGAGCTGTCCGCACGCGCTTCAACGAGCAGGCCGGCGAGCATCTGGTCGACCACCTGCCCGCTGCCGAACATCTGGATCAGATCGGCGCGGGTCGGCCATGTCGACGCCCGGGTTGCCGGCGCGCCGGGCCGCTGCACATGAATCGGACCAGGCAGCCAGCGCGACAGCAACTCGTGCAACTGGGCGAGGGTCAGTGGCTTGAGCAGCCAGGCGTCCATGCCGGCGTCGCGGCACCGTTGCGGATCGTCGTGCAACAGGTTGCCGGTCAAGGCGATGATCGGGACTCGCCCATGCCCCAAGGCCTGCTCATGTCGGCGAATGGCGCGGGCCATGGCGTAGCCGTCCATCACCGGCATCTGGCAGTCACTGATCACCAGGTCGAAGCGCTTGCGCGCAACGGCAACCAAGGCGCTGCGCCCATCCGCGACCAATGTGTGGGTAAGCCCGAGCTTGTGTAGAAACCAGCCCATCATGGCTCTGTAGGTTGAATGGTCCTCTGCCACCAGCACGCGCAAGTGCCGCCAATGCGCAGGTGGGGAAGCAAGGCGTTGCAGTTCCCGCGAAGCGACATCGCTCGAAAGCACGCTCGCATACCTCATGGTTGCTTTCGTTTTTCCAGTGCCCTGTGGATCGGGACGAACGATTGTGATCCCGCGGGCACTGACGCGACAGTCAAAGAGGCGCACTGTGCAGCGGTTACATGACACATACATGACCATCGTCGCCTGAACAGAAATAGCCTCGATCAACCGCAGCCGACATACGAAAACTACGAAAAGGCAGTTTTTCCTACACGTGCGATTACTTCTTCTGACACTGATTCGGCTGTAACGTCACCTCCAATTCTTTGTCGTAAAAGTTGTATATCCCCGACCACCCTGCACCGCTAAATTCCGCACCACCCCGTTAGAGGGTGACGATCCGCCACTTCGACAGGCGGTTATAAAACCAGACCGGACACACCGCCCGACAGTGCCAGCACTTGATGCTGAGTCATCGGCGCGTGTGCGCCTGTCAGCCACACACCGGAACAGCATCGACATGAACAAGCATTTGGTTGCGCTCGGCAACGCACTACTCTTCACCGCCTCCCTGCCAGTGCTGGCGGCAAGCACCACGGAGCTGACCGTCACCGGGGTGATCACGCCCAGCGCCTGCACGCCGACGCTCCCAGGCGCGGTCGACTACGGAAAAATCTCCGTGAAGGACCTCCAGGCGGACCGCTATACCGAACTTGAACGGCGCACCCTTCAGCTGAGCGTGAACTGCGACGCCGCCACGCTGTTCGCGATCAGCCCTATCGACAATCGTGCAGGCTCAGCAATCCACAGTTTTGCGTTTGGCCTGGGCCTGATTAACGAGAACCAAAAGCTGGGCCGTTATCACTTGACCTTCGGCAATCCCGCCGCGGACACCCCTTCCACGCTACTGACCAGAGACGAGGTGAACAACCGCTGGTACCGCCTCTTTGACGATGATGCCGTCAGGCCAAACGATCTGGTCGCGCTGGGCAGCCTGACCGACAGCGGCTGGATACCCCACCCTTTGCAGAACGCAACGATGGACATCACCCTTCACACCGCCATCGCGGCAACCAACACCTTGACACTGACCAGTGAAGTCGCGCTGGACGGTTCCGCGACTATGGAAGTGAAGTACCTGTAGCGCCGAGCTCCGCCCCAAGATGACACCTGACAAAGGGCTATTTGCACATGCACACTTTTGCCTCCCGCCTCATATTTACGTTGCTGTTGGCCCCGCCTGCATTCGCGGCCAGTTCCATGGACCTGGCCGTACGGGGCTCTATCACCCCCAACGCCTGCGAACCGCTGATCGGCGGTGAAGGTACGATCGACTACGGAAAAATGTCGTTCGCCACCCTCAACCCCGACCACCACACCGCGTTGCCTGCGCAAACGATGCCAATCAGCGTGCGGTGCGAAGGCCCGACGTTCTTCACCCTCACCACCATCGACAATCGTGCCGGCACCTCCGCCAATCACGAGCATTGGCACGGGCTTGGCCTCACGCCTGATGGAGAAAAAATCGGAGGCGCCGCGTTTCATCTTCATAACGCCGTGGCCGACGGTGCGCCGGCCCACCTGATCGTTTCCTGGGATGGCGGCATGAGCTGGGCGCCGGACAACGTCCTCAGTAGCGCCACCCTGACGGCGATTTCAGCCAGCAACACAGACCTTGTGCCCGCTGCCGTCAAGGATTTGGATGCCGACATCGGGGTGCTTACCCACCTCGTCCCTACCGATCGCATAACGCTGACCGATGAAGTCCCGCTCGACGGTTACGCCACCGTGCAATTGAGCTACCTCTAAGCGCCCCCCAAGATAGAAGTGAAAGGAACTCAGCCCCATGAAAAAGCCCCTCATCGCCCTTGCCACCAGCTTGCTGATCAGCAGTCCCGCAGCCTTCGCCGCCTCAACCGTGGACCTTACGGTCAGAGGCTTGATCATTCCGAGCGCCTGTACCCCGAGCCTGTCGAGCAACGGGGTGATCGACCACGGCAAGATCTCCGCCAAGGACCTGAACACCGATAATCCGACCCTCATCGGCACACACAACCTCACCCTCGCGGTGTCCTGCGATGCAGCCATTCCTTTTGCATTGCATTCGATCGACAACCGGGCCGGCTCATCGATCATGTCTTCCGACTATGGGCTGGGCCTGATCAACGGCGACCAAAAGCTCGGCTGGTTCTCGCTGACGCTGAGCAATCCGGTCGCCGACGGTACAGCGGTACAACCCATTGCGTCGTTCAACGGCCAGGATAATTGGTACAGCGAAAGAATCTGGGATGCCGGTCTGTACATGTCGGTTGCCAGCATGGATGACCCCACTCAACCGGTGCCGGTCCAGGAACTGGTGGCGCAACTGCAGGTGCAAACTACCATCGCCCGCACCGACGGGCTGGACCTGAGCAACGAGGTGACCCTCGATGGCTCCGCCACCCTTGAAGTGAAGTATCTGTAACGCCGTGGACGTACATGCCTTGCAGCCACTGACGGGCAGGACGTTTTCCCGTATCGGCCATACTCACCTCTGCCAGCGGCCCAACCGATGAACACGCTTTTTCGTATCCTGACGGTGCCGCTGGTGCTGGCGATGGCCACCACGACCCTCGCCGCTTCATCGGTAGACCTCACAGTGACCGGCCGATTGACGCCAGACGCCTGTCAAGTGGAACTGTCCGAGGAGGGCAGCGTCGATCACGGGAAAATCCCGGCCCACACGCTTAACGCCAATGAGTTCACCGTGCTGCCCAGCCGTTGGCTGGCGTTGAGCGTGCACTGCAGCCGACCGATGCTGTTTGCGCTGGTGGGTGTCGACAACCGTGCAGAGTCCTCGCTGGCGCCCGACTATTTCTATGGCCTGGGAAGAAATATTCATGCCCCCGCAGAATTGCTGGGCTCCGTGGCGTTGTCCTACCGCGACCCGGTGGGTGATGCACAACCCTTGCAAGTACTGGCCTCAAGCGACAGCGGTGAAACCTGGACACAGGAATCCAATGCCTACCCACGTACCTACATGGGTTTCGCCTTGCCAGGGGACCGTCAACCCGATTTCTTCAGCCAGTTGGCCACCCAGTTGCGGATCGACACGTCGATCAACCTGTCCCGGTACCTGAGCCTGGATCAGGAGATACCGCTTGACGGTTCCATCGTGCTGGATCTGCGCTATCTCTAACCCCCATGTTGCCCCAATGGAAACCTGCGTCATGACGACAACCTTGTTGAAAATCGCGGCACTGGCCTTGCTGATCAGTACACAGGCACTGGCCGACGGTATGGTCCCGGAGACATCCGTAGTGATCGTTAATGAAGCGGATGGGGAGGCCGCCGTTTCGGTCACCAACACCGACAGCCAACTGGCACTGCTGCACGTCACCCTGGAAGATATTCCCGAGGACACCGAGCCGTTGCTGGTGCTGACCCCGCCGCTGTCGCGGGTGGAAGCCTCTGCATCGCAGTTGGTGCGCTTCATTCTGCAAAACCGGCAACCGTTGCAGACCCAACGTCTGAAAAGGGTGATTTTCGAAGGCATGCCGCAAGGCCGCCCCGCCACCGAAGCCGGCCATGCGCGAGTCGGGGTGACGGTACGGCAAAACCTGCCCGTCATCATTCACCCCAAGGGGCTTGCTCCCAATCGCACTCCGTGGACCGGGCTGACCTGGTCGCTCAAAGGAGGCTCCTTGCAGGTGCGCAATGACACCCCGTACGTGGTGCGACTGGCTCAGGAGCTGCGCCTGCTGCCCGGCGATGGCAAGGCCATGTTGCCACGCACCTATGTGCTGCCGGGGGAAACCCTTAGTGTGCCGGCAACAGGCGGCGCGGCCAGCAAGGTACGCCTGCAGCCGGCGACGGTGTATGGCTTTGCCGTTTCCGCCTACGAAGCGCCTATCACCTTCTGAAAAAACCAGGCGCCACCGCGCCTGCACAACGAAGTGACGGCTCAAGGACCGTCACCGGGACACCCAGGTATCCCTTACTCGAGTGCATTTCGTGAAAACAGTATTGAGTTACCGTGACGGCGAAGCCGTGCCCAATGCGCCCACCCGACTGACCTTAGCGGCGACGCTGTTGGCGTGCGCCTTGTGGCCCGCCAGGGTGTGGGCCGATGAACGCCCTGAGTTCGATGCCAAGACCTTGCTCCAGCGCGGCATTGACCCGCAACTGGCCAGCCTGCTGCTGGACTCACCGCGTTTCGCCGCCGGCCGCCACGCCGTTACCCTGCGCGTCAATGGCCAGCGCCGTGGCCGAGTGGAAGTCAGTTTCGACCAACAGGGCACCCTGTGTTTTGACCACGCGTTGCTGGAGGCCGCCAACCTGGTGAACCCAGGCGACGGCGAGCGCTGTAACGACTTTCTCGCCCGGTACCCGCAAAGCCTGGTGGAGCCGGACCCGGCCACGCTCACGGTTTCGCTGGTGGTGCCGACCGAGGCTCTGCGTCCGCTGCGGCAGGACGTCTCCGGGTATCAAACCGGTGGCTTCGCGGGTTTGCTCAATTACGATCTCACCGGTTTTTACAATCGTCTGGGCGATGATGCCAGCCGCTTCGGCTCGGCCAATACCGAGGTGGGCTTCAATGCCGGTGACTGGATCGTGCGCAGCCGCCAGGTGAAAACCTGGCAGGACGGGCTAACGCGCAGCACCCACCTGGAGGCCTATGCCCAACGCACCTTCGCCAGCCATCAGGCGGTGGTGCAGGCCGGGCAGATCAACCTTTACAACCCGGTACTGGCGGGTGCGCAGATCACCGGGGTACAGGTGCTCACGGAGCAGGCGCTTCAGGAGCAGGGCCAGGGCGCGACCATCAACGGCATCGCCGACAGTCCGGCGCAGGTCGAGGTTCGCCAGAACGGCGCATTGATTCATTCCACGGTAGTCCCCGCCGGGCCGTTTTCGCTGACCGACGTGCGACGCTTGAACACGCGCTCGGACGTCGAAGTCACGGTCAAGGAAAGCAGCGGCGGCGAGCGGCGTTTTACCGTGCCGGCGGCCATGCTCGGCCTCGGTCTGCCCGCCCCCGGCTATTCGGTGGCGGCCGGACGCGTGCGCACTATCGGGGATGCCCGAAGTGACAACCCGTGGGTTGTCAGTGCTGGCTGGACGGGCGCCGTGCACCCGCAATTGACCCTCGGCAGCGGCGTGCTCACGACCAGCGACTACAGTGCCGTCGGACTGAGCCTGGGCTGGCTGCCGTGGCTGGACGGCCAGATCCAGCTCTCCAGCCAGGTCGCCGACGCCCGCGCCGGGAACAGCGCACGCGGCGTGCAAACCGACCTCGCCTGGTCGCAGCGGCTCAATGAACAATGGTCGTTCAGCGCCGCCAACTCCTGGCGTACGGCCGGCTATCGCGAGCTGGAAGAAACCACATACGGGGCTGAAACCAGTCAACAACGGCGCTCGCGCTATCGCGATCAACAAAGCCTTACCTTGGGCTGGGCCCATGCGTGGCTGGGGGCTTTCAGTGTCGGCGCTTCGCGTTCAAGCAGCTTTGATGGCAACAGCAGCAGCCGGGGGCTGGCATCGTGGGGCACCAGCGTCGGCGGGGTATCGCTGTCGGCCAGTGCCGAGTGGCAGATGGGTGGGCGCCAGCAGCAGGACAACGCGGTCTACCTGAACGTCAGCGTACCGCTAGGCGCAAGCCGCCGGGTTCGCGGCTGGGTGCGCAACTCAGACGGCGAACAGCGCACAGGGTTGGGCCTGAACGAACAGGTCAACGATCAATTTGGCTATCGGCTCAGCGCCGAGCACGACACCCGTGACCAGCAGGTGGAAACCACACTGGGCGTCTCAGCCCTGCCGCGCTACAGCCAACTGGACTTCAGCTACAGCCGCTCTGACGCCGAGCGATCGAGCTACCAGGGCGGCGCGCGCGGCGGCGCAGTGCTGCATGGCGGCGGGGTCACGTTGTCGCCGTATCCAGTGCGCGACACCTTCGCCGTGGTCTCGGTGGGCGACATGAGCGGCATCAAGCTCAACACCCCCAGCGGCCCGGTCTGGACCGACTGGCAAGGCCAGGCGGTGGTGCCCCAGGTCAGCGCTTACGGCCGCAGCCCGGTCGAAGTCCACACCCGCTCGCTGCCGCGTAATGCCGATATCAATAACGGCCTGGCGATGATCTCCGCCGGACGCGGCGCCGTGGACCGGGTTGAATTTGGGGTGTCGCTGACCCGCCGGGTACTGCTGACCGTCAGTGACGATCGGGGCGCCCCGCTGCCGCGAGGCGCCACCGTCAGCACGGCCACCGGCGAGTTCGTCACGCTGGTCCAGGACGCCAGTCAGGTATTCCTGCCCAACGTACTGGATCAAACCACGCTGTGGGTCACCACCAGCGCCAACAAGCGCTGCGAATTACGCTTCAACCTGCCGGAAAAAGGTGATCCATCGGTGTATTTCGAAACCGCATCCGCGCGCTGCCACACGCCTTGAGGAAAACCGACATGCCGCTTGAAAACCGCTTGCGACACCTGAGCGCCTGGTTGCTGATCGGTGCCTTGGGCACCGCCCAGGCCCAGGACGACTGCCAACTGACCATCAGCGAACCGTTACTGGACTTCGGCCTGATGAACCGCACGGCGCAAAAAGATAGTGCACCCCAGCGGTGGCTTGGCGAACGCCGGTTGAGCGTGCACTTCAATTGCCCGCAACCGACCGATATGAGCCTGTTCTATCGCGCGCTGGCGGCAGGCTCGCAACGCCTGCGATTTACCGAACATGGCAGTTATGAAATACAGGCTGGGGATGGCGTGCTGGATGGCCAGGCCGTCGAGTTGGGATTGCTGCCCGCCAACGGTCAACCCCCCGTGCTCAATGGCGCAGTATTGAACTGGCGGGCTGACCACGGCATCGCTCCGGTACAAAACGGCTCGGTATTAACGGGCAGACGCTTTTCACTGCAGTTGACTGTCGGCGCCTGGGCCGATGTCGGCGCCACCCATGTTCGAGACGCCACCACTTGGGAGGCCTATGGGACATTTCACAATGGCCGCAGCGGCTACTCCCAGGAACTCACATTGCGTGCCCACTTCACCCCCGTCGCCTGCCGTCCGCTGCTGTCCAACGATGGCTTGGTGGATTACGGCACCTTGCTGGTCAAGGATCTGAACGCGACCAGCGAAACGCCACTGCCTACTCGCACCTTGCAGCTGTCCATCAGCTGTGACGCGCCGGCACGTTTCGCCCTGCGTATGCACGACAACCGCCAGGGCTCCGCCACCGGTGGCACCGACGAGACCGCCTACGGCCTGGACCTGGATAACAGCCAGAACAAGATCGGCCGTTTTTACCTGACTATCGATCCGGCGGAATTCACCGCCGACGCGTTCGCCAGGCTCTATCGCACCGACTCCACCAGCGGTGGCGCGGCCTGGAGCAGTTCCAGTTCACGACAAATCCCCATGGCCGCCAACAGCATCATGGGTTTTACCGACAGCACCGGGAGCACACTCGGCCCGGTGGCGATCCAGAATCTGTCCGGCACCGTTCGCATCAAGACCTATCTTGCGCCGACCCAATCCCTGGACCTGCGCAACGTGGTGTACATCAACGGCTCCGGCACCCTCGAAATCATCTACCTGTAATCCCCTGGAGTGCACATTATGAAGATGCGTCGCATCGCAGTTTCCTTCCTGCTGCTGACCAGCGCCCAGTACAGTCTGGCCGCGTCCACGGTGGACCTTAGCGTCAATGGTGCGATAACGCCCACCGCATGCACACCCCGGCTTTCAAGCGCAGGCGTGATCGACTACGGCAGGATTTCCCAGCAGGATTTGAATATCGACAGGGGCACGCGCCTGGCGGCCAGGCATCTGCAAGTCAGCTTGTATTGTAACGGCGCGAGCCGCTTCGCCCTGCGCATGCGTGACAACCGTGACGGCACGGCCATGGTCAACAGTGAGATTTACTACGGGTTGGGGCTCGACAACAGCGGCAATCGCATTGGCCTGTATTCCATGACATTCGATCCGCGCCAAAGCCTGGTCGACAGTGCAACGCAGGTCTACGGCACCGAATCCACCACCGGCGGCGTGGCGTGGCGTACCGCCAACTTGAATCCCATCGATATCGGGGCCAACAGCTATCTGGGGTTCACCGACATCGAAGGCAGCACCAGCGGGCCATCGGCAATTCAGGAGCTGATCAGCACGGTCAAGGTCGACGCCGTGATCAATGCCAGACAGAACCTGGACCTGAGCCAGGACGTGCGACTCGACGGCTCGGCAACCCTGGAGGTGGTGTACCTCTAGCGCGCTTCGGTGCTCACTTGCACATAGCGGGCACGGCCGGCGCCCAGCCCGGCGATGGTCGCCCCCAGGCCAAGCACGGCGAAGATCCAGCCCACGGCCGTCCAGCCGCCGGTCCAGTCGTGCACCAGGCCGACCGCCAATGGGCCGAGGGACGCCAGGGTGTAGCCGATGCCCTGGGCCATGCCTGACAGGTTCGCCGCCACATGGGCGTCGCGCGAACGCAGCACGATCAGGGTCAGCGCCAGACTGAAGGTGCCGCCCTGCCCCAGGCCCAGCAGGATCGCCCAGCCCCATAGCCCGTCGAGCGGCGCATACAGGCAACCGAACAGGCCGCCCAGGGTCAGCAGCATCACCACCACAATGGCCAGGCGCTGGTCCTTGCCACGCGTGGCCAGCCACGGCGCGGCCAGGGAGCTGGCCAGTTGCACGAGCACCGAGCCGGACAGCACCAACCCCGCCTCGGTCGCGCTGAGGCCACGGCCGATCAGGATCGACGGCAACCAGCCGAACACGATATAGGCCAGCGACGATTGCAGGCCCATGTAGAGGGTGACTTGCCAGGCCAACGGGTCCGCCAGCAGCCCCCGCACCCGATAAGCGGCCTGATGAGCACCGTGTTTCTGGCCGGTCTGAGGCAGCCAGAACAGCGCCGCCACCACGGCCGGTACCATCCAGAAGCCCAGGCCGATGCTCCAACGGTCGCCAAAGTAATGACTCAACGGCACCGTGGCACCCGCCGCCAGCGCCGCGCCCAGGCACAGCGCCATGGTGTAGACGCCGGTCATGGCGCCGGCCTGCCTGGCAAAGTCGCGCTTAACGATCCCCGGCAGCAGCACGCCGATGATGCCGATACTCGCCCCGGCGATCAGGCTGCCCACAAACAGCCCGGTTTCACCGAACGAGCTGCGCAGAACGATCCCCGTCGCGAGCATCAACAGAATCCCCAGCACCACCCGCTCGGCACCGAAACGCCGCGCCAGGATCGGCGCCAATGGCGCAAAAAGGCCCAGGCACAGCACCGGCAAGGTCGTCAGCAGACCGGCCTTGGCCGCCGACAACCCCAGGCTGGCGGACACGTCGCTGAGCAACGGTGCCATGCTCGACAAGGCCGGGCGCAGGTTCAGCGCCACCAGGATCAGCCCCAGCAGTAGCAGCCACGGGCGTTGGACCACGGGGTGACTGTGCTGTACCTGGTCGTCATCGGCCTCGGCGTCGATCAACAGTTCTTCGAGTTCGTTTGTGCGTCGGGTTTCAAGGTTCATTGATCAACTGCCGGCAGAGGGATTGGGCGCGTTCCGGGTCCTGGTGTTCCACGGCGTCGAGCAGGGCGGTGTGCAGATCGAATACCGCCTGACGACGCGGTGAGGTGTTCAAGGTCTGGCGCAACTGGGCGGCGACGACGCTGGAAAAGTACTGGTACAGCTCGCTCAACGCAGGGTTGTGGGCGGCGTCCACCAAGCGTTTATGGAACACCAGGTCGGCGCTGATGTAGGCCTCCAGGTCACCCTGGTACAGCTCGCCGCTGGCCTTGAGCGCCGCACGCACCTGTTCGAGGTCCTGCTCGGTACGGCGCAGCGCCGCCAGGCCGATGGCTTCCACTTCCAGAATCCGCCGCGTTTCCTGTGCCTGCTCCAACGTGCAATGGGACAGCGCGCGCATCGTGCCCAACGGGTCGGTCATTGAACGCAGGTAACTGCCGTCACCCTGGCGGACCTCGATCAACCCCGAAAACGCCAGAACGCGCATGGCCTCGCGCACGGTATTGCGGCTGATGCCGAGTTCAGCGCATAGCTCGGGTTCGGTGGGCAGGCGTTCGCCGATGGCCCATTTGCCTTCGCTGATGCGCCAGCGCAATTGCTCAAGGGCCTGGTCCACCAGGGAGTGTTTGATCAACGGGGCGATGTCTGTCATGGGTTGCGTGATTTCGTCCAATCATAGGATGAATTTTCCCACAGCCTATTCAGAGTTGCCTACGAACGCAACGCACTAGGGTTCTTAGGGAGGAAAATGAGCAGTATTTTCCATTGGTAAAATTACCCTTAGAGGGTAATTATTGGGCTCAGGTGTCTTATGGAAAAGTACACACCTCATCACGACTTGGCGGTGATAAAGGCGGATGTCAGGCGACTTGGGGAAAAGGCATTTACCTCAACGGCGAAGATCACGGGGAGGACACTCGGCTTTGAGATCCATGAAATGCAAGAGGTCGGTTTTCAATTGCAAACCAGGATGTTGTACAAATCGATGACTACCTATGCAGACCATAAGGTCTGGCAGGACGTGTACCACATCAGTTCACACGGCATGGAGATTTACATAAAGGTCACTTACGGCTCAGGTGGTAACCCACCGGTAATCTCCTTCAAGGAGTGCAGCTCATGAAAACTCAACAGTGCTTTATATGCGGTACGCCCGAAGGCATGACTCGGTTCGAGGGCCGTAGCGAGACCATTAGCGTCAAAGGGATGGAGCGTCGTGTCGATGACCTTTCTGGCTGGGAATGCCATGCCTGCGGCGACGGCATGTATGATCCGGACAGTGCGGAGCATCACGCAAAAGCTGGTGATGAACTCGTCCAGGCTGCGCGGACAATGATCGGTAACGAGATGAAACGTATCCGTCGCAAGCTGCACCTTACCCAAAAAGAAACCGTGCAGCTGTTATCCGGAGGCGGTCACAACGCTTTTTCACGGTATGAGCGCGGTGAGCTTCTGCCACCGAAGCCACTGGTTCTGTTGATGCGATTACTCGACCGTTACCCTCATTTGCTCGCCGACGCCAAGGTATTGGCCGAAGGCGCTGACCTGCGGGGCTTCACTCATACCGTGAACACAGGGCAGAAGGCACTGAAGGCCTGCTGAACAGAAAAAATAAACCCGGCCAGGCCGGGTTTATTGTTTCAAGCATCGATCAATGCAGAATCTGGCTCAAGAACAACTTGGTCCGATCATTCTGCGGGTTGTCGAAGAAGTCATTCGGTGCCGCTTGCTCAACGATCTCGCCCTTGTCCATGAAGATCACGCGGTTGGCCACGGTGCGGGCAAAGCCCATCTCGTGGGTCACGCACAACATGGTCATGCCGTCTTCGGCCAGGCCGATCATGGTGTCCAGCACCTCTTTCACCATTTCCGGGTCGAGTGCCGAAGTCGGCTCATCGAACAGCATGATTTTCGGCTTCATGCACAAGGCACGGGCAATCGCCACACGCTGTTGCTGGCCGCCGGACAACTGCCCCGGAAACTTGTGGGCCTGCTCCGGGATGCGCACGCGCTCCAGGTAGTGCATGGCAATTTCTTCGGCCTTGCGCTTGGGCATCTTGCGCACCCACATCGGCGCCAGCGTGCAATTCTGCAGGATGGTCAGGTGCGGGAACAGGTTGAAGTGCTGGAACACCATGCCGACTTCACGGCGGATCGCTTCGATCTGCTTGAGGTCGTTGGTCAGCTCAACGCCATCGACCACGATGCGGCCCTGCTGATGCTCTTCCAAGCGGTTGAGGCAGCGGATGGTGGTGGACTTGCCCGAACCCGACGGGCCGCACAGCACGATACGCTCGCCCTGCTTGACGTTCAGGTTGATGTCTTTCAACACGTGGAACTGGCCGTACCACTTGTTGACGCCCTGCATCTGGATAATGCCTTCAGGGCCCACAGGCTGTTTGATTGCTTCGCTCATCAAAAGAACTCCTAACGCTTGTGGCCTGTGTCGAGCTTGCGTTCCAGATGCATGGAATAGCGCGACATACCAAAACAGAAAATCCAGAACACCAGGGCGGCGAACACGTAGCCTTCGGTGGCCATGCCCAGCCATTTGGGGTCGGCGGCGGCTTGCTTGACGCTGTTGAGCAGGTCGAACAGGCCGATGATGATCACCAGGCTGGTGTCCTTGAACAGCGCGATGAAGGTGTTGACGATCCCTGGGATCACCAGCTTCAGCGCTTGCGGCAGGATCACCAGGCCCATGCTGCGCCAGTAACCCAGGCCCATCGCCGCGGCAGCTTCGTACTGCCCTTTAGGGATGGCCTGCAAGCCGCCGCGCACCACTTCGGCGACGTAGGCCGACTGGAACAGGATCACACCGATCAGCGCCCGCAGCAGCTTGTCAAAGTTCATGCCTTCGGGCAGGAACAACGGCAGCATTACCGAGGACATAAACAGTACGGTGATCAGCGGCACGCCGCGCCAGAACTCGATGAACGTCACGCAGACCACACGAATCGCCGGCATGTTGGAACGTCGCCCCAAGGCCAACACGATGCCCAGCGGCAGGGCGCCGGCGATACCGACGGTGGCGATCACCAGGGTCAACATCAGGCCGCCCCATTGGCTGGTGGCCACGGTGGCCAGGCCAAACACACCGCCATGCAGCAGGAAGAAGGCGATGATCGGGTACAGCACCAGGAAGCTCAGCCCGTAGATCGCCTTGCGCGGGAAGCGCGAGATGAACAACGGTGCCACGCCGACGATGGCCAGCCACACGGTCAGGTCCACGCGCCAGCGCAGGTCGCCGGGGTAGTAGCCGTACATGAACTGCCCGAAGCGCTGTTGGATGAACACCCAGCAGGCGCCCTCCTTGGTGCAGTCGGCGCGGGTAGTGCCGACCCAGTTGGCATCCAGGATGGCCCAATGCAGGATCGGCGGCACCACCAGGTACACCAGGTAGATCGACAGCAAGGTCAGCAGGGTGTTGAGCCAACTGGAAAACAGGTTGGCGCGCATCCATGCCATCGGCCCGAAGACTTTGCTCGGCGGCGGCATATCAGGTTTGAAAGTATGCGAACTCATGTGCGTTTCCTCACCGCTCGATCAGCGCAATGCGCTTGTTGTACCAGTTCATCAGCAGAGAAATGCTGATGCTGATCGCCAGGTACACGCTCATGGTGATGGCAATGACTTCGATCGCCTGGCCGGTCTGGTTAAGCACCGTGCCGGCAAACAGCGAAACCATTTCCGGGTAACCGATACCGGCGGCCAACGACGAGTTCTTCGCCAGGTTGAGGTATTGGCTGGTCAGCGGCGGAATAATCACCCGCAGCGCCTGCGGGATGATGACCTTGCGCAGCGTGGGACCGTTGCGCAGGCCCAGGGAGCGAGCGGCTTCGGTCTGGCCGTGGCTGACGGACTTGATGCCCGAGCGCACGATCTCGGCGATAAACGCCGCCGTGTACACCGTCAACGCCAGGGTCAATGCCAGCAGTTCGGGGATCAATACCCAGCCGCCGACGAAGTTGAAGCCCTGCAGCTTGGGCATTTCCCAATGCAGCGGTGCGCCGAAGATCAACGCGCACAGCGTCGGGATCAGCACGAACAGCGCCAGGCCCGCCCAGAATTTATGGAACGGAACGCCCGTGGCTTCAAAGCGCTTGTTGGCCCAGCGCGCCATCAGCACGATTGCCACGATGGCCAGCACCATGCTCGCCACGAACGGCCAGAAACCATCAGCGGCGAGCGCTGCCGGCATATTCAGACCACGGCTGCTGACAAAGAAGGTGTCGCCGAAATTATGGCTGTTACGCGGCCCTGGCATGGTCAGGAACACCGCGAAGTACCAGAACAGGATCTGCAACAGCGGCGGAATGTTGCGGAAGATTTCCACGTACACCGTCGCCAGCTTGTTGATCATCCAGTTCGACGACAAGCGTGCCACGCCGACGATAAAGCCGAGCAGGGTCGCCAGGATCACGCCGATGAACGTCACCAGCAAGGTGTTGAGCAAGCCGATCACAAACACCCGGGCATAGCTGTCCGATTCGGTGTAGTCGATCAAATGCTGCGCGATGCCGAAGCCGGCACTGCGTTCAAGAAAGTCGAAACCCGAGGTGATGCCCCGGTGCTGAAGGTTGGTCTGGGTATTGTTGAAGAGGTACCAGCCCAGCGAGACCACCGCCACAATCGTGATGATCTGGAAGAGCCACGCACGCACTTTGGGGTCGCTGAAGCTGAGCTTCTGCTTGGGTGCGCCGATTTGATTTTGCATGAAGTGCCCCGGAAAGAATGGAACAGAACATCACCCGGCGGTTGGCCCACCGGGTGACAGAACCATCAGCGATCAGCGCACAGGCGGTGCGTATTGAATGCCGCCGTTGTTCCACAGTGCGTTCAGGCCACGGTCGATTTCCAGCGGGGTGCTCTTGCCCAGGTTGCGCTCGAACACTTCACCGTAGTTACCCACTTGCTTGACGATTTGTACGACCCAGTCCTTCTTCACTTTCAGGTCTTTGCCGTATTCGCCGTCCGCGCCGAGCAGGCGGGCCACGTCCGGGTTCTTGGTGGACTTGGCTTCAGCTTCGACGTTTTTCGAGGTGATACCGGCTTCTTCAGCGTTGAGCATGGCGTAGCCTACCCAGCGCACGATGGCCAGCCACTCGTCGTCGCCGTTACGCACGACCGGGCCCAGCGGCTCCTTGGAGATGGTTTCCGGCAATACGACATAGTCCTTCGGCGAGGCCAGCTTGCTGCGCTGGGCGAACAGTTGGGACTTGTCGGAGGTCAGCACGTCGCAACGCCCGGATTCCAGCGACTTGGCGCTTTCGTCGGAGGTGTCGAAGGTGATCGGGGTGTATTTCAGACCGTTGCCACGGAAGTAGTCGGAAACGTTCAGTTCGGTGGTGGTACCGGCCTGGATGCAGATGGTTGCACCGTCCAGTTCCTTGGCGCTTTTTACGCCCAGCTTGTTGTTAACCAGAAAGCCGATGCCGTCGTAGTAGGTAATGAAACCTGGAAATTTCAGGCCCATGCCGGCGTCGCGGGAGCTGGTCATGGTGGTGTTACGGGACAGAATGTCGACTTCGCCCGATTGCAGCGCGGTGAAACGCTCCTTGGCATTCAACTGGCTGAATTTGACCTTGGTCGCGTCGCCGAATACGGCAGCCGCCACAGCGCGGCACACGTCAGCGTCGATCCCCAGGATCTTGCCGCTGGCATCCGGTACCGAGAAACCCGGCAAGCCGTCACTCACGCCACATTGCACAAAGCCTTTCTTCTGCACGGCGTCCAGGGTAGCGCCAGCTTGGGCGAAACCGCTGACACCCAATACAGCGGCCGCGCAAACGATGGCCAGGGTGGATTTCAAAACCTTCATTCAAACCTCCAGTTGCTCTTGTTGTGTCGGAGCTCGAACCCCACCGCACCCTTTTGAGGCGACCTTGACCCGTGTTGGCTTTTTTTGGGGTCAAACAGTAAGAGGCTGTCGCTGTAAGTCCAGTTGCTATCCCGAAAGCGGCAGTCACTGATAGTGTTACCGTCACGGAAGAGACCTGACATCGACATGTGCATAGCAAGCGCCGTACCAGAGTGAGGACGGAGTTGCTTCAACCTATGGTCAAGCACTAAAGAGTCAAACTTGCGACATTTTCGTAACAGATAAACCTACTACGCACCGTTGCGACGCACCCTATCGGAGCGCACGCACATTTTTGGAGCAGACATGACCGAACCCTTGATTCTTGAGCCCGCCAAGGCAGCTGACGCCTGCGTAATCTGGTTGCATGGCCTGGGGGCCGATCGATATGACTTCTTGCCTGTAGCCGAACTCCTACAGAAAAATCTAACGTCGACCCGTTTCGTTTTACCCCAGGCCCCAACCCGCCCGGTGACGATCAATGGCGGCTATGAGATGCCCAGCTGGTACGACATAAAGGCCATGAGCCCGGCCAGGTCCATCAGCCTGGAAGAGCTGGAAAGCTCGGCAAAAACCGTTATGGATTTGATCGAAGCGCAAAAAAGAACCGGGATAGACGCTTCGCGGATTTTCCTCGCGGGGTTTTCCCAGGGTGGCGCCGTGGTCTATCACACGGCTTTCCTTAAATGGCAGGGGCCCCTGGGTGGCGTGATTGCCCTCTCCACTTACGCGCCGACTTTCGATGACGCACTGGAGCTGTCGGCCAGCCAGCAGCGCATTCCCACCCTGTGCCTGCACGGCCAGCACGACAACGTGGTGCAAAACGTCATGGGCCGCACAGCAATGGAGTACTTGAAGCACCATGGTGTCACCGTGACATGGCGGGAATACCCAATGGGCCACGAAGTGTTACCCCAGGAGATCAGCGAGATTGGCACGTGGCTGAGCGAACGCCTGCGCTGAAAGCCTGGCGTTATGTAGCCGTATGACAGACGCACTACGCCGCGCCCGTTTCTTGCATTACACTGGCCGGCGTATATTCCTTAACCAATTAATGAGATCACCGTGCTCGAAGCACTCAAGAAGATGTTCGGCAAAAGCGAGGCTGAGCCGCTCGCGCCTGTTCCCAGCGCCCCTGTCCCGACACACGGCAGCCGCAGTGACGGTCAACAGCCCGGCCGGACCGCACCTGCCGTCCAGCCCGATAAGCCGACGGTGATGGCGCCCCAACAGGCAACGCCTGCTCAAGCCGCCCCAGCCCCTCAGCCCAAGGCCCCACGGCGTGAACGCGCGCCCAAACCGCCGGTCATCCCGTGGAAACTCGAAGATTTCGTCGTCGAACCTCAGGAAGGCAAGACCCGCTTCCATGACTTCAAGCTGGCCCCGGAACTGATGCATGCCATCCAGGACCTGGGTTTCCCATACTGCACACCGATCCAGGCGCAGGTGCTGGGCTTTACCCTGGCCGGCAAAGACGCCATCGGCCGCGCCCAGACCGGCACGGGCAAGACCGCTGCGTTCCTGATCTCGATCATCACCCAGTTACTGCAAACGCCGCCGCCCAAAGAGCGCTACATGGGTGAACCGCGCGCGCTGATCATCGCGCCTACCCGTGAACTGGTGGTGCAGATCGCCAAGGACGCCGCCGACCTGACCAAGTACACCGGCCTCAACGTCATGACGTTCGTCGGCGGCATGGACTTCGACAAGCAGCTCAAGCACCTCGAAGCGCGCCACTGCGACATTCTGGTGGCCACCCCGGGCCGCCTGCTGGACTTCAACCAGCGCGGCGACGTGCACCTGGACATGGTCGAAGTGATGGTGCTGGACGAAGCCGACCGCATGCTCGACATGGGCTTTATCCCGCAGGTGCGCCAGATCATTCGCCAGACCCCGCCAAAGGCCGAGCGCCAGACCCTGCTGTTCTCCGCGACCTTCACCGAAGACGTGATGAACCTCGCCAAGCAGTGGACCACCGACCCATCGATCGTCGAGATCGAAGCCGAGAACGTGGCCAGCGAAAATGTCGAGCAGCATATCTACGCCGTGGCCGGCGCCGACAAATACAAACTGCTCTATAACCTGGTCAATGACAACGGTTGGGAGCGGGTGATGGTGTTCGCCAACCGCAAGGATGAAGTGCGCCGCATCGAAGAACGCCTGGTGCGCGATGGCGTCAACGCTGCGCAACTGTCCGGTGATGTACCGCAGCACAAGCGCATCAAGACCCTGGAAGGTTTCCGCGAGGGCAAGATTCGCGTGCTGGTGGCTACCGACGTGGCAGGCCGCGGGATTCACATCGACGGCATCAGCCACGTGATCAACTTCACCCTGCCGGAAGTGCCTGACGACTATGTGCACCGGATTGGCCGTACCGGCCGCGCGGGCGCGGCGGGTGTGTCGATCAGTTTTGCCGGTGAGGATGACTCCTACCAGTTGCCGTCGATCGAGGCGCTGCTGGGCCGCAAGATCAGCTGCGAGACACCGCCGACGCATCTATTGCGAGCCGTGGAACGCAAACGCCCCTGAGCTGAATGCGATAAGCTGATTTTGAGATAGGTCTTCGGCTGGCTACTTCCAGCGATCCGCCGCGGCGTGGTCGCTGTCCCGCCCTTCCACCCAGCGCGCACCTTCCGGTGTGTTTTCTTTCTTCCAGAATGGCGCGCGGGTCTTCAGGTAGTCCATCACAAATGCACAGGCGTCGAACGCGGCCTGGCGATGGGCGCTCGCCGCCGCAACAAACACGATCGGCTCGCCCGGTTCCAGGGCGCCTACGCGGTGCAGCACCTGCAGCTTGAGCAACGGCCAGCGCTGCTCGGCTTCCACGGCGATCCTGGCCAGGGCTTTTTCGGTCATGCCCGGATAGTGTTCCAGGAACATGCCGGACACATCGCGGCCATCGTTGAAATCGCGTACATAGCCTACAAAGCTCACCACCGCCCCCACGCCAACATTCGCGGCATGCATGGCGTTGACTTCCGCGCCGGGGTCAAAGGCCTCGGCCTGCACACGAATGGTCATGCTCAGCCTCCAGTCACGGGCGGGAAAAATGCCACTTCGTCGCCGGCCTGCACCGGCTCATCGAGGTCACACAACTCCTCGTTGCGCGCACACATCAGGCTCGTCTCGTTAAGTACGGCAAACTCCGGATCACAGGCCAACGCCAGGCGCACGGCGTCGACAGTGGCGAACTCACCTTCCATCTCCAGCGAATCGAAGCCTACCGCTTCGGCGTATCGCGCAAAAAACAATACGTTGATGCTCATGCCTGGTCCGCCTTGAAATGCCCGCTCTTGCCGCCGAGTTTTTCCAGCAGACGAATGTTTTCGATGGTCATGCCGCGATCCACCGCCTTGCACATGTCGTAGATCGTCAAGGCCGCGACGCTGGCGGCGGTCAACGCTTCCATCTCCACGCCCGTCTGGCCGGAGAGTTTGCAGCGCGCCACGATATGCACCGCATTCTCGCCTTCGGCACTGAGCTCGACCCTGACACCGGTCAGCATCAGAGGATGGCAAAGGGGGATCAGATCACTGGTCTTTTTCGCGGCCTGGATCCCGGCGATGCGCGCCACCGCGAACACGTCGCCCTTGGGATGAGCGCCGTCGACGATCATTTTCAGGGTTTCGGGCAGCATGCGCACACGCGCTTCGGCCACGGCCTCACGGAACGTCACGAATTTATCGGTGACGTCGACCATATGGGCGCGACCTTGGGAATCGAGATGAGTCAGCACAGCGATACTCCTGATCGGGAGCGCCGATTGTAAACCCGCCGGTCAACATCGCGCACGCCTGATTCCGCTGCGCGGCCAAGTAGCAGCCAATGGCCGATCAGCGTGACGAATACGGCTCATCAGAACAAAGAATTGGCGCCGTTAAACCGATCACCGTAAAACTTTAAAAAAACGGAAAGCAAACTCCATGACCTTACTGATGTTTGTCCTGCTCAGTTTATTCGCCGGTTTCGCAGTGCCCTTGCAAGCAGGGACTAACGCCAAACTGGGCAATCTCCTGGGCCACCCTTTGTGGGCAACCGCCGTTTCCTTATTGGTCAGCCTGGTCGTGCTCATCGTTGTCATCATTGTTGTAAAAGCCCCCCGCCCAAACTTATCGACGGTACAAGAAGGTCCATGGTGGATTTGGATGGGCGGTGTCGCGGGTGTGTTTTACATCACCGTTGCTTTATTGATGGCACCGCGGCTCGGCGCACTAAATTTCATCATGGCGGTGTTGGTCGGCCAACTTATCGTTTCAATTGCGATTGACTACTTTGGCCTGATCGGATTTCCCAAGCAGTCTATTAATATCAATAAATTGGTCGGCGTGATTGTCGTCATAGGAGGTTTTCTTATTACAACGCGCACATGAAAATGAAAGACGGGTCACCGAAACAGAAGACTTCTTCATGTTCCCGAGTCAGGGATTGACGACAGCTATTATTTTTAAAAAGGTGAGGCAATGACTAAGCAATCTGCAACCGCTACATATGACGCTATTGGCGAACGCTTCGAGGCTTTCACGGATACGGCCTCCCAGCGTTCAGTAGAAACCGCGACGTTTTTCCATATGGTCGGCGATGTCAAAGGCAAGTCAGTACTGGACTTGGCCTGTGGCTTCGGTTTCTTTGGCCGCGAGTTATATCGCCAGGGCGCGAGTAAAGTGGTTGGGGTGGATATTTCCGCCTCGATGATAGACCTGGCTCGCAAGGAATCGGCGCGTAACCAGGAAGCGATCGAGTACCACGTCAGCGATATCTGTGATTTGGGCATACTCGGCAAATTCGATCTGATTACCGCAGCATGGTTATTCAACTATGCCGACTCGCCGGCAAAGCTGGACAAGATGTTCCAAGTGGCCGCCAACAACCTCGCCCCCGGCGGCCGCGTCGTGGCCTACACCGTGGAGCCGACGTTCCAACTGCAACGCGGCAACTTCACCAAGTACGGCGTACATGTGCTGACCGAGGAAGCCCACGAGGGCGGCTTTCGTCACCACGCTGAATTCGTCACCCAGCCACCCAGCGCCTTTACCTTTCATCGCTGGAGCCGTGAGCGTTATGAGCTGGCAATCATGAAGGCCGGTTTCCCGCGCCTGCAATGGCAAAAACCCATCATCTCTGATGCCGAACGGGCCAAGCATCCTGAGGGCTACTGGGATGACTTCGAGCGCAACTGCCTGCAGACCGGACTGATCTGCACCCGATGAAAGCCGGGCGCGCCGCATCTGGATACGCGTGCCTTTTCCTTATCGCAGCAGGATAACCAGCGTTATGACTTCCAAGGGTTTCAACCATTGGCCGGTGTTCGACGGCCCCCTGACCCCCGAGATGACCGACCGATTTTTGATGGGCCTGCCTGAACACTTCCAGGGCGCGCTTAACCTGAAGCTACCCCTGACCGCCTGGCGCCAGCTCGCGGAAGAGTCCATCGAACAGTTGGCTGACCGCGTGGAAAACCCAGTCTCGCCACTCGCCTGGCGCTATGCCGCCGCCCAACTGCTGGCCCTGACCGTGGACCCGCGGCTCGACGTGCTCAATCCGGCAATGATCCACATCAGTGGCGGCCAGGTGGAAATCGGCTTGGCCGAGACGGCGGTGGATCAGGTCATGCACGACCTGCAGGGCCTTGGCCTGGATCGCGACTGGATCGCCAAGGAAGTACCGCGCCACCCGGTGTACCTGCAACCCTACGCAATTGGCAAATACCCGGTCACCAACCTCGAATACCGCGCCTTTCTCGAAGCCTCAGGCCAGGCGCGGATTCCCGAAAGCTGGGCGTTCGGCCAATACCCCAACGAACGCGCCAACCACCCGGTGTACGGCATCACCGCTGAAGACGCCGATGCCTACGCCGCCTGGCTCAGCGCGGCGAGTGGCCAGGCCTACCGGCTGCCCACCGAAGCCGAATGGGAATACGCCGCGGCCGGCCCGGAAAACCTCGAATACCCCTGGGGCCCGACTTTTCTGCCGCAGCACGCTAACACCGCTGAAATGGGCCTGTTCGACACCACGCCGGTCGGCCTGTTGATTGATGGCGCATCGCCCTTTGGCTGCCTGGACATGGCCGGCAATGTCGAAGAATACGTGATCGATGACTATGCCCCCTACCCCGGTGGCACGGCCATCACCGACGATCTGGTCAATGTGGTGGGCACTCATCGCATAGCCCGCGGCGGCAGTTTCACGCGCTTCCGCGACCTGACACGCAACTACCGGCGCCACGGCAAATATCCGCGACAGATTTATGTAATGGGTTTTCGCCTCGCCAAAACCCTGTAGCCCCTCCTTGTCTTAAAACGAAAGAATTCAGAACAAAAACGCGTTAATCATTCAGCATGGAAGGAACCGCCATGAACCGCCTAAGCGTACGCAGTCACGTAGATATTCCCTTGGATGACACTTCGAATCCGGGGACTTTTTATACTTTCAGCGGACTCGAAACCGACCACGAACATATTGTCATCAAACTGGGACCGGCCAATCCAGTCAGTCCATTAGTCCGGATTCATTCCGAATGCCTGACGGGTGATGTTTTCAGTTCACAACGCTGTGATTGTGGTCCGCAATTAAATGAGTCTATCGAGCGTATGCGGGAAGTCGGTGGTTATTTGATTTACCTGCGCCAAGAAGGTCGGGGAATCGGACTATATGCGAAGTTGGATGCTTATCGCCTGCAAGATTCCGGCATGGATACGTTCGAGGCAAACGCCCATCTTAACTTCCCCGAAGATGGACGCGACTTCTCCATGGCCGCGGGCATGTTGAAAGCATTGAATATCAAACACTGCCAATTGATCACCAACAACCCGGATAAAGTCCAGGCCTTGGTGGATAACGGTATCGTGGTCGATAACGTTATTCCTACGGGTGTATTCGTGACGCGCCACAACACCCATTACCTGCAAGCAAAAGTCGATAAGAAAAATCACGTCATCAAACTGGTGAAATAACTCGCTCGCGCGGCTGAATCATTCAGGTCGCCCGCAATAAGCCAACCTCAACATTAAGGATAATGACGCATGAGACATTTTGGCCCTATCAGCGGTATTGCAACGTTCAACGACACCTATGTCGCCACCGCCGGGTATGACAACCAAGTCATTCTCTGGGACGCGTGCACCAAGACGCCGATCCAGCGCGTACTCCACGATCACCTGGCCAACCAATGCGCGTTCAACGCCAGCGGCACTCTGCTGGTCAGTGCCAGCAGCGACTACACCGCTCGGGTCTGGGAAATCCCTTCGTTGCGCCTGAAAAGCGTGCTCGTTGGCCACGATGACGACATAGAAATGGCCGCCTTCTCGCCAGACGGCCAGACCATCGCCACCTGCTCGCGCGACCACACCATCCGCCTGTTCGACCTCAGCGGGCAAACCCGGAAAATCCTGACCGGCCATGAGGCCGATGTAATCTCGGTGTGCTGGGCCGCCGACGGCCAGACCCTGGTGTCGAGCAGCGATGATGGTTCGATCCGCCGCTGGGATGCCGCCACCGGCGAGCAACTGGACATTATCGACCTCGGCGGCGTCGAGACCGACACCGTGGCCTTGTCCCGCGAAGGCATCATATTTGCCGGCGACGACGAGGGCAAAATTTCGGTGATCAGCAGCAGCGGTACCTACCTGCAACCGGCCCACGCCGCCGGGATCAAGCGCATTGTGTGGAACGACGCGCAACGCATGCTGGTCAGCTTGAGCTATGACCGTTGCGTGATGCTGTGGAAACTGACCGCCGCCAATCAACTTGAGAAAACCGCACAGACCTCACTGCCAAGCATCATCTGGCCACGTAGCTGCGCATTGCTCGGCGACCAGCGCATCGCCTTCGTAACCTTTGGCTCCACCTACGCCACTTGGGATTTCACTACTCAGCAATGGGACATCGGCGGCATCGAGCCGGCCATCAGCCTGAACGCGGTGACGGTGGTCGGCGACGACATTTACAGCATCGGCGACGCCGGCATCCTGCAGATCAATGGCCAGCCCAGCACCATGGCCGGCAGCCTGTGCAACTTCCTGCTGCCATTCGGCGCCAGCGTGCTGACGGGCGGACAGATGGGCACGGTGTTCGACGCCAAGACCGGGGACGTGGTCTACCAGCACCGCTCGCCGCTCAACTGCGGCACCACCTTTGAAAAGGACGGCGAGCTGCATGCCGCGATCGGTACCTACACCGGCGAAGCCTTGATCTTCAAGCTGGTGGATCAACAGCCGCAATTTCTGCGCGAAGTGCGCATGCACGAAAACGCGATCAAGGGCATCGCGGCGGATGAGCAGTATCTGTTCAGCGTGTGCGCGACGGCGGCGGCGGCGTTTTTCCGGATTGCCGACTTCGAACTGGAGACCTATCTCGACAAAGCCCACGACCGCATCTCCAACGGTTGCACGCAGATCCAGGGCGGCTTCGCCAGCATCGGCCGCGACCTCAAGCTGCGCCTGTGGCAGGCCGGTAACAGTGAAGTCTACGACACCCCGCATAGTCACTCGATCAAGTGCATCGCCATCTCCAAGGACCGTAAGATGATCGCTACCGGCAGCTACGGCGGCACCGTGGCCGTGTTCGACCTGGCCAGGCGCAGTTGGGCAAAGGTGGAGAAGATCACCGCCAGCGGTATCTCCTGCCTGACCCACGACGCCGAGGGCAGCGGCTTCCTGGCCAGCGCCTACGATGGCCGCATCTATCCGATCGCCGTCCAGGCCTCGGCACGGCATTCACGCCAATGACCCACTTCAGCGAAATCGACTTTCAACATATGCACCATGCATTGTCGTTGGCCGAGCGCGGCATTCACTCCACCTGGCCCAATCCTCGGGTCGGGTGTGTCATCGCTCACGGTACGCATATCGTGGGTGAAGGCTGGCATCGGCGTGCGGGTGGTCCGCACGCCGAGGTGTTTGCCCTGCGCCAGGCCGGCGCCCTGGCCAGGGGGGGCACCGCTTATGTGACGCTCGAACCGTGCAGCCATGTCGGCCGCACGGGCGCCTGCCACCAGGCGCTGATCGAGGCCGGCGTGGCCTGCGTGATCGTGGCCCATGAAGACCCGTTCAAGCAGGCCGACGGTCGCGGCATCGCCGAACTGCGCGCGGCCGGGATCGAGGTCAAGGTCGGCTTGCTCAACGTCGCGGCGCGGGAACTCAACCGGGGATTTTTATCCACGGTCAAGCGCCAGCGCCCCTGGGTGCAACTGAAGATGGGCATGAGTCTGGACGGCCGCACCGCGCTCAACAACGGCAGCTCGCAGTGGATCACCAGCGCCCGGGCGCGCGCCGACGTGCAGTATTGGCGAGCGCGTAGTGCAGCGATTCTGACCGGCAGCGGCACCGTACTGGCGGACAACCCCTCGCTCACCGTGCGTGAAATGGCGTCCGCCGAGGCTATCGCGCCATTGCGGGTCATCCTCGACAGCCAGGCACGCGTGCCGCAGACCGCACGCGTGTTCGACGACCAGGCGCCGAGCCTGCATGTGATGCACGAACGCCATGTGCCGCAAGGGGCGAACGGCGAACGGCTGCTCGGCCTGCCGGGCAGTCAGCAGGGCCTGGATCTGCACGCCCTGATGACTCACCTGAGCCAGCGGGGCCTGCATGACGTCATGGTTGAAGCCGGTCCGACGCTGGCCGGCAACTTGCTGCGCGCGGGCCTCGTCGATGAGTTGCTGCTCTATGTGGCACCGCGGCTGCTGGGCGACCTGGCACGTCCGCTGGTGCATCTGCCGGAGCTGGAACACCTGACGCATTCGCTGGACTTCACCCTGTACGACGTTACTCAATTGGGGCAGGACCTGCGCCTGCGCCTGCGCCCCGATCAGTCGACCGGCATGGTATGAGCCACCACTTGCTTGACCTGGTCGCGCAACCACGCATGTGCCGGATCGTCACAGAAACGCTGGTGCCAGATTTGCACAAAGGGAAAGCGCGGAATGCTGAACGGTGGCGGCAATCGCACCAGATCCGGGTTAAGCAAGGTGTCTTCCAGGGTGCGCGTCGCCACGGTGAGGATCAGGTCCGTGTTGTGCAGCAGGCTCGGCGCGGTGCGCCAGTGCGGCACGCTGACGGCGATACGACGGCGCAAGCCTTCGGCGCGCAGCAAGCTGTCCACTTCGCCATTCGTGCCGCCGTCCATGGACACCTGGATATGCGGGCGCTCCAGGTAGCTCTCAAGATCCAGCACGCCTTTCTTGGGCAAGGTCCGCCGGTCAAGCAGGCAGGAAAAGCTTTCCTCGAACAACACTTCCATCGACACATCGGGCGTCAGGCTGGGGAATACCCCCAAGGCCAAGTCGATCTTGCCCTGTGCCACTTGCTCGAACATCCCATGCCGGCTGCCCTGAGTCACTACCAGGGTAGTGTTCGGCGCCTCGTGACGCAGTCGCACCAGCAACTTTGGCAAGATAATCGCCGCGCCGTAATCCGACATCGCCAACTGGAAGGTGCGTTGGGAGCTGGCCGCGTCGAAGTCGATGGACTTGCCGAACAAGGTTTCGATCTGGCTGAGAATCTCCCGCAGCGGCCCCTGGAGGTTTTGCGCCAAGGCGCTGAGCATCACCTCGTTGCCGTCGCGGATCAGGATCGGATCGTCCAGCAGCGCCCGCAGCTTACTCAGGGAATGACTGATGGCCGGCTGGCTCAAATGCAGACGCGCCCCTGTGCGGGTGACGTGTTTTTCGGTCAGCAGTGCGTCGAGCACCACTAACAGATTCAAATCGATATTGCGCAGTAAGACCGTGATCATGCGGTGAATTCCATTTCAGGGAGCAACCCTTCAACAAGGAGCAAACCATGCCTCAAATCAAACGAATTATTGAGACCGCGCTGTATGTGGATGACCTCGAGCGCGCCAAAGCATTTTACAGCCAGCACCTGCAACTGGAGGCGATGGTCGAGAGCAGCGTGCTCGTCGCGTTCAACGTCGGTCAGCAGAATACTCTCTTGTTGTTCAAACGGGGCGCCTCCCTGCACACCAAATACTTGAGCGGCGGCGAGATCCCGCCCCATGACGCCAACGGGCGTATCCACATCTGTTTCGCCATCGACGCCGAAGACCTGCCAACCTGGGAACAGCGTCTGGACGCGGCCAATATCGCTATCGAAGGGCGTACGCACTGGCCCAAGGGTGGGTCGAGTGTGTACTTTCGCGACCCGGATGCGAATCTCGTCGAACTGTTGACACCGGGCTGCTGGCCCATCTATTGATGACTCTTCAAGGAATGAAGCTTATGCCTTACGTCAGCACACCGGGACGTGCCGTTTCCCGAACCACCGTAACGTTGCTGATCGCCGTGCTCCTGCTGCTCGCCGTGGCCTGGGGCCTGTGGCGCTGGAGCCATCCGGCCGTTGCCGCCTATGCCCCGGCGCCGATAAAAGTTGCGATTGAGCCGGTCAGCGGTGCGCCGTTCTCCCGCTACCTGGAGGCAATTGGCGAGCTGGAAGCGGTGCAACAGGTGAGCGTGCCCGCCGAGGTCGGCGGGCGCGTCGTGCAGTTGCCGGTGGAATCCGGTCAGCGCGTCGAGCGCGACCAGGTATTGGTCAAGCTCAACGATGCGCCACAGCGCGGCAGCCTGATGCGCCTGCAAAGCGAGCTGGAAAACGCCAAGGTCAAGTTGGAACGCTCGCGCAGCCTGGTCAAGGTCAACGCCATTTCCCACGAAGCCTATGACAATGCCCAGACCGAGTACACCACCGCTCAAGGGGCCCTGCAGGAACTCAAGGCGCAGATCGACCAGTTGACCATTCGCGCGCCGTTCGCCGGCACACTGGGAATTCGCAAGGTGCACCTGGGGCAGTACGTCAACCCAGGCGACAGTCTGATCAACCTGGTCGGCGACCAGGGTTTGTACGTCAATTTCAGCGTACCGGAACAAGCTTTGGCGCAACTCAAAGTCGGTAACAGCCTGAACGTGCAACTTGATGCCCTGCCGGGGCAGCGCTACACCGCGCGCATCAGCAGCATCGACCCGTTCCTCGATCGCTCGCGCACCCTGAGTGTCCAGGCCCTGCTGCAAGCGCCGACACACGGCGCCTTGCCGCGCATGTTCGCCAAAGTGCGCCTGCCCCTGCCGCCGTCGAGCACTACGCTGACCGTGCCGGAAACGGCGATCACCTATAACGCCTACGGCGAAGATGTATTTGTGGTGCAGCCCGCGCCAGACGCCGACACCCCGCCGACTGTACGCCGAGTGCTGGTCAAGACCGGCGAACGCCGCGATGGCCGGGTGGTGATCGACTCAGGTTTGAATCCGGGTGAACAGGTGGTCATTTCCGGGCAGATCAAGCTCAGTGACGGCGCTGCCATCGAGCCCATGGAACGCACCGTATTGAACGATGCGAACGTGCCCGCGCGATTGAGCATGACCGGAGACCAGCCGTGAAATTCACCGACCTCTTCGTGCGCCGCCCGGTGCTGGCCCTGGTGGTCAGCCTGCTGATCGTGCTGACCGGCCTCAAGGCTTACCTCGATCTGCCCGTGCGCCAGTACCCGCTGCTGGAAAGCTCGGTGATCAGCGTCACCACTGACTATCCCGGCGCTCCCGCCGAACTGATGCAGGGCTTCGTGACCCAGCCGATCAACCAGTCGCTGGCCTCGGTGGAAGGCGTGGACTACGTCAGCTCGTCCTCAGTGCAGGGCCGCAGCCAGATCACCTTGCGCATGGCGCTCAACCAGGATTCGGCCAAGGCCCTGAGCGATGTGATCGCCAAGGTCAACCAGGTCAAATATCGCCTGCCGGAACAGGCTTACGACCCGGTGATCGAACGCTCCGCCGGCGATGCAACGGCGGTGGCCTATGTGGGTTTTTCCAGTGACTCGCTGTCTGCTTCGGCCCTGAGCGACTACCTCAGCCGCGTGGTGCAGCCGCTGTTTTCCACCATCGAGGGCGTAGCCAAGGTCGAGACTTTCGGTGGCCAGCGCCTGGCCATGCGCCTGTGGCTCGACCCTCAACGCATGGCCGGCCACGGCATCAGTGCCGCCCAGGTCGAACAGGCGATCCGTGCCAACAACTTCCAGGCCGCGCCGGGCCAGATCAAGGGTCAATACGTGGTCTCCTCGATCCAGGTCAATACCGACTTGAGCAGCCTGGATGAGTTTCGCGACATGGTCCTCAGCAACAACGGTGATCGCCTGCTGCGCCTGCGCGATATCGCCACGGTGGAACTTGGTTCGGCCGTCTATGAAACCAGCGCCTTGATGGATGCCAAGCCGGCGGTGCACCTGGGCCTGTACGCGACGCCCACGGGCAACCCGCTGCTGATCGTCGCCGATATAAAGCGCCTGCTGCCGGCCATCGAGAAAACCCTGCCGCCGGGGGTCAACGTGGCCTTGGCGTTCGAGACCGCACACTTTATCGAGGCATCGATCATCGAAGTGATCGAAACCCTGATCGAAGCGATCCTGATCGTGGTGGTAATCATCTACCTGTGCCTGGGCTCGGTGCGCAGCGTGATCATCCCCATTGTCGGCATCCCGCTGTCGATGCTCGGCGCCCTGGGCCTGATGGCACTGTTCGGCTTCAGCATCAACCTGCTGACGCTGCTGGCCATGGTACTGGCCATCGGCCTGGTGGTGGATGATGCCATCGTGGTGATGGAAAACATTCACCGTCACCTCAAGGAAGGCCGCACGGCGTTGCAAGCCGCGCTGTTCGGCGCGCGGGAAATCGCCTCGCCGGTAATCGCCATGACCATCACCCTGGCCGCTGTCTATATGCCCATCGGCCTGATGAACGGCCTGACCGGCGCGCTGTTCAAGGAGTTCGCCCTGACCCTGGCCGGCGCGGTACTGGTCTCCGGGATCATCGCCCTGACCCTCACTCCAGTGATGTGCGCCAAGCTGCTGCCCAGCCACGAACATGAAGGGCGCATGAGCCGCCTGGCCGAACGCTTCTTCCAACGCCTGGCACGCCTGTATCAACGCGCGCTGCTCAGCTCGCTGCGCCAGCGTGGGCTGATCCTGCTGCTGGGCGCACTGGTGCTGATCAGCTTGCCCTGGCTGTACGGGCAGGCCAGCAAGGAACTGGCGCCGAATGAGGATCAGGGCAACCTGCTGCTGGCAATCAAGTCACCGCAACACGCCAACCTGGATTACGTGGAGCGCTACGCCTATCAGTTGAGCGAGATCCTCGGCCAGCTGCCGGAGGCCGTCAGTACGTGGATCATCAATGGCAACGACGGGGTGGCGGCCAGCTTTGCCGGGGTCAACTTCAGCGAGTGGTCGCAGCGCCAACGCAGCGCCGCGAGCATCCAGGCCCAATTGCAACAAAGCGTGGACGCGGTGGAGGGCAATTCGATTTTCGTGTTCCAGCTGCCGCCACTGCCCGCCTCGACCGGGGGCTTGCCGGTGCAGATGGTCATCCGCAGCACCGAGGACTACCGCTCGCTGTACCAGGCCATGGAAGAGCTGAAAACCCAGGCACGGGCCAGCGGACTGTTTGCGGTAGTCGACAGCGACCTGGCGTTCAACAACCCGGTGACCCAGGTGCGCATCGACCGCAGCAAGGCCAACAGCCTGGGAATTCGCATGCAGGACATCGGCAGTACCCTGGCGGTGTTGATCGGCGAAAACTACACCAACCGTTTCGCCCTGCAAGGCCGGTCCTATGATGTGATTCCCCAGAGCGAGCCGTCGCAACGCCTTACGCCCCAGGACCTGAATGCCTTCTACCTGGATACCGACGCAGGCCAGCAGGTGCCGCTGTCGACCGTGGTCAGCCTGCATGGCGTGATTGAGCCGAACAAGCTCAAGCAGTTCAACCAGCAGAACAGCGCGACCTTTCAGGGCATTCCAGCGCCGGGGGTCAGCCTGGGCCAGGCGGTGGCGTTCCTGCAGAAGTACAGCCAACAGCTGCCCGCCAGCTTCAGCCATGACTGGCAGGCCGATTCCCGACAGTTCATCCACGAAGGCAATGCGTTGATGTTGACGTTCCTGTTTGCGCTGATCGTGATCTACATGGTGCTGGCCGCGCAGTATGAAAGCCTGACCGACCCGTTGATCATCCTGATCACGGTACCTCTGTCGATCTGCGGCGCATTGATCCCGCTGGCCCTGGGCTTGGCCACGATCAATATCTACACGCAGATCGGCCTGGTGACGCTGATCGGGCTGATCAGCAAACACGGGATCCTGATGGTCGAGTTCGCCAACGAATTGCAGGTGCTGTACCGCTGCACCCCGGCGCAGGCGATCATCCGCGCGGCGCGGATTCGCCTGCGGCCGATCCTGATGACCACGGCGGCGATGGTGGTCGGCCTGGTACCGATGCTGTTCGCGTCCGGGGCCGGCGCCAGCAGTCGCTTTGGCCTGGGCCTGGTGATTGTGATCGGGATGCTGGTGGGCACGTTGTTCACGCTGTTCGTGCTGCCGTCGGTGTACACGCTGTTGTCGCGTGCGCATAAGCCGGCGATCGATTGGGCACTGGTCGAAAAAACCGCCTGATAAAAACGGGCGCCCCAAGGGACGCCCGTTCCAGTCAGTGCATCGTTTAGAGATGGGATTCGGCGTATTCGGCAAGAATCGAGCGAGGCACCCCTTGCAGCGCAATGTGCACGCCGTTCGGAAAGTCCTTGAAGCGCTCGGTCAGGTAAGTCAGCCCGGAACTGGTCGCGGACAGATAAGGGGTGTCGATCTGTGCCAGGTTGCCCAGGCACACCACTTTGGAACCGGCGCCGGCACGGGTGATGATGGTTTTCATCTGGTGCGGCGTGAGGTTCTGGCATTCGTCGATCAAAATCAGGCTCTGCTGGAAGCTGCGGCCTCGGATGTAGTTGAGGGATTTGAACTGCAACGGCACTTTGCTGAGGATGTAGTCGACGCTGCCATGGGTATTTTCATCATCCATGTGCAAGGCTTCGAGGTTGTCGGTGATCGCCCCCAGCCACGGCTCCATTTTTTCCGCCTCGGTACCGGGCAGGAAACCGATCTCCTGGTCCAGGCCCTGCACGCTGCGGGTGGCGATGATACGGCGATAGCGCTTGGTCACCATGGTCTGCTCGATGGCGGCGGCCAGGGCGAGGATGGTTTTGCCCGAGCCGGCGGCACCGGTCAGGTTGACCAGGTGGATGTCCGGGTCGAGCAGCGCATACAGCGCCAGGCTTTGATAGATGTCCCGCGGTTTCAGGCCCCAGGCTTCCTGGTGCAACAGAGGCTCCTGATGCAGGTCGAGAATCAGCAGCTTGTCGACCTGGATCTCTTTGATCCAGCCCACAAAACCCTGCTCATCGACAATGAATTCATTGATATGCACAGCCGGCAGGTTATCGGTGAGCTGAACCTGATGCCAGGTGCGGCCATGGTCCTGGCGGGTTTCGACCTTGCTGACGCGGTCCCAGAAGGAGCCGGTCATCATGTGATAACCACGGGAGAGCATCGACACGTCGTCGACCAGTTGGTCGGTGCTGTAGTCCTCGGCCGCGATCCCGCACGCGCGGGCCTTGAGGCGCATATTGATGTCTTTGGTCACCAGCACCACGCGCAGGTCCTTGTCGCGCGCGTGCAGGTCGATCAGTTGGTTGATGATCTTGTTGTCGTTGAGGTTTTCCGGCAGCAGGCTGTTGGGTTCGTTGCGCTTGCTCATCAGAATCGACAGCAAGCCCTTGGGCCCGCTTTTGCCGCGCTGGATCGGCACACCGACCTCAACGTCGTCGGGCGAAGCTTCGCCCAATGTCTTGTCGATCAGGCGGATGGCCTGGCGGCATTCGGCGGCAACGCTGTGGTGGCCGCTTTTGAGTTTATCGAGCTCCTCAAGCACGATCATCGGGATAGCGACGTGGTGTTCTTCGAAATTGAGCAGTGCGTTTGGATCGTGGATCAATACGTTGGTATCAAGCACGTAAAGGATTGGCTGGTCGGAAGAAGGGTTACGTCCATGATCATCCATACTCGGTCACCTTTGTGGGAGCCAGTCGACGCAATACCTGGGCGGTGCTGCGCCTCGATTCGACCACCGAATGCACCTGAGTGACGTCAAGTGCATTGCCCACATGAGGAGTCTTGGAAGACGCCACCTGTGCTGCAGGTTTCGGCGATCTGACTTCGTAATACCGCAAAACGTGTGACAGGAAAAAGCACTTTGACGCTTTTTTGAAGTTTATTTTTCAGGATGACGAATAGCACTAGCCGAGTGCCAGCCACGCCGTTAAAGTCGGAAGTCCGCCTGCATCGAAATGTCGCACCAAATCACCCCGAAAACCGCGCATCCCCAGCAGGGCCGGGCACTTTCTCAAAACGCTTCGCGACAGTCCTGCCAGCCGAGCCCGCTCTGCGCCGTTGCCTGCAACAACCAGGGCAACGCCACCCGCGCCTTGTCCTGCGTGTCATGAAACACAATCACCCCTTTGCGCCACAACAGCATCAGCGTGAGCACGCGCTGCGCCGATTCTTGTGCCTTGAGCCTGCCCGGCTCATCCTGGGAATCGATGTCCCACAACGCCACCTGCAAGCCCTGTGACTGGAAGAACCCCTGGCTGTCCGCGCGACGCTGACCATAGGGTGGGCGAAACAGTGGCACATAGTTTTCCGGCATCAGGTTCTGCGCCAGTGCAGCGCTGCGGGTAATCGAACTTTGCCAGTCCACCCAGTGGCTGTGGGAGCGGTACTGCCAGCCCTGGGTGCCCACGCACTGGCCTTGGTACAACGCCTGCACATCGGCGGCGGAGCTGCGCTCCAGGCGGGTCTGCAGGCTGCTGCCGAGGACAAAGAAAATCCCGTTCATCTTCTGTTTGCGCAGATAGTCGGCGAGCCAATCAGTGTTGCCGCTGACAGGCGCGGGGCCGCCGTCGAAGGTCAGCAGGAACAAACGGTCATTGAATTCATCGCCGTTGCGCTCATGTTCGCCGAAGCGCGCGACTTCGCTGCCGATCTGCGGAAACAGCGCGGCCTTGCGCAGCAACTCGTCCAGGTAGCGCTCATGGAAGGCATGACTGGGGGCAGCCCAATCTATATAGAAGGAGTTTGCGCTGACCTCGAACTTGCCGGCCTCTTCGCGCAGGTCGTCCATGTTTTCCACCAGATAGCAGAACGAGGCATCCACCTCGCAGCTCTGCTGGGCCACGCTGTAATTCTCCAGCAGGCGCCGCCACAGTTCACGACGCAGATCGTTGATGGCCGCCAGGTTGATGATCTTCAGCCCCAGCCGCTGCTTGAGCGCGGCGTCATCCTGAGTTTCGCTGGCCAGCAGGCTGTGAGCAAACATCAGGATTTCGGCACGCGAGCCCACATCGAACAATGCCGGGCTGGTGAGCTTTTCGGGCCAGGTGCCACGGTCCAGGCTGGCGACGTCCACCGACGCCGCCTGAGCGCTCATGCACAACAGACCAGCGGACAATAAAAGCGCTATTCGCACACAGGGTCTCCCTCTCCAGAACTACCGGCCATCATAGCGGATCGTGCCTATCGCCATCATAGGTGGAGTCAAATCGCCCAAGCCCCTAGAATCGCGCCCACGATTACAGGAGCCAACTTCATGCTGATGGTGATTTCCCCCGCCAAAACCCTCGATTTCGAGTCAAAGCCGGTCACTGCGCGCTTCACCCAGCCGCAGTACCTGGACCACTCACAGGAACTGATCGAGCAACTGCGCCAGTTCAGCCCGGCGCAGATCAGCGAATTGATGCACGTCTCCGACAAGATCGGCGGCCTCAACGCCGCGCGTTTCGGCAGCTGGACACCGGCCTTTACGCCCGAAAATGCCAAGCAGGCCCTGCTGGCGTTCAAAGGCGACGTGTACACCGGCCTCAACGCCGACACATTCAGCGACGCCGACTTCAGCTACGCCCAGGACCACCTGCGCATGCTCTCGGGCCTGTACGGCCTGCTGCGTCCGCTGGACCTGATGATGCCGTATCGCCTGGAGATGGGCACCAAGCTGGCCAACGCTCGTGGCAAGGACCTGTACGCCTTCTGGGGTACGCGGATCAGCGAATGGCTCAATGAAGCCCTCGCCGCGCAAGGTGATGATGTGCTGCTCAACCTGGCGTCCAACGAGTACTTCTCGGCGGTCAAACGCACGGCCCTGAACGCCCGGATCATCAATACCGAGTTCAAGGACCTGAAAAACGGCCAGTACAAGATCATCAGTTTCTACGCGAAAAAAGCGCGGGGCATGATGAGCCGCTTCGTGATCGAAGAACGCATCAACGACCCGGCCAAGCTTAAGGAGTTTGATGTACAGGGCTACCGCTTCAATGCGCAGCAGTCCAAGCCGGACAACCTGGTGTTCCTGCGCGATCATGCACCGGAATAAGGCCGTACCAGCCTTTCTCAGACAATGAAATCCAAATGTGGGAGGGGGCAAGCCCCTCCCACATTTTGTTTGCACTTCAGACAAAATCGCCATTTATTTGACGTCAAAAAATATCACGACACAACCCTATCAATAGTTTCACTCGACATTCATCGAATTTTTTCGTAGTGGCACTGGTTTTTTTTAACACTAGTGGCACAAAACTATCCCTGCGTGCCAACTCCCCATAACTACTGGCCCAAATAGCAAGTGCTATCAATATAGTACTAGTGCCATCTCTGCTCGTATTTCAAGAAATTTCAGGAAACAGGATGAGCGGCCAGGAACTTCGTCCTAAAGCGCCGCTCATACCACCGGTAACGAAATTCTCTGATGCTGTAAGAGATGACTTACATGGCGACCAAAGGAAGTAGCGAAGTTGTCACATTAACTTTGACTCATGGGTCATATTACCGACTGACTAGTTAAAGGCGGCAATAAGGAAGTATTGCCACGAACTATAAGGCCAAGGCTGCGCTTACCCCAATGGGTCAGTGAGACATCCCAAGGTTTTGATTTTTATAGGCTTATTGCCTCTGTCAAAGCTCTGTGGCACTGGCGCCAGGCCCTTCTCCCAGGAAGGCCGGCTGCATTTGAGGGCAAGCCCCAATAACAAGGCCATGTTGCGCCCTACTTGAGTGCAATTATTAGTCACTCACTATTTAACATGCCTGTACGCGGCAAGTCGGCGTCTATTCGCCCAACTTCCGCGGGCATCAGTGACGCTTGCAAACATGAACTCCGGCCATTTATTGGCATGATTAACACCGTCTTCAATGACAACGAGGTAAATGCGATGCGCATCAGCATATTTGGTTTGGGTTACGTTGGCGCTGTCTGTGCCGGTTGCCTGTCTGCCCGTGGCCACGAAGTAGTCGGCGTGGACATTTCCAAGGAAAAGATCGACCTGATCAACGCCGGCAAATCGCCAATCGTTGAACCGGGTCTGGGCGAATTGTTGAGCCAGGGTATCCAAACGGGTCGACTGCGCGGCACCACCAACTTCGCCGAAGCCATCCGCGATACCGACCTGTCGATGATTTGCGTCGGCACGCCAAGCAAGAAAAACGGCGACCTGGAACTCAACTACATCGAGTCGGTATGCCGCGAGATCGGTTTTGTTCTGCGTGACAAGACCAGCCGCCACACCATCGTGGTGCGCAGCACCGTGCTGCCGGGCACCGTGGCCAACGTTGTGATCCCGATCCTGGAAGACTGCTCCGGCAAGAAAGCCGGCGTCGACTTCGGCGTCGCGGTCAACCCGGAATTCCTGCGTGAATCCACCGCCATCGCCGACTACGACCTGCCACCGATGACCGTCATCGGCGAGTTCGACAAAGCCTCCGGCGATGTCCTGCAGTCGCTGTACGAAGAACTCGACGCACCGATCATCCGCAAGGACATCGCCGTTGCCGAGATGATCAAGTACACCTGCAACGTGTGGCACGCCACCAAGGTCACCTTCGCCAACGAGATTGGCAACATTGCCAAGGCCGTCGGCGTCGACGGTCGCGAAGTGATGGAAGTGGTCTGCCAGGACAAGACCCTCAACCTGTCCCAGTACTACATGCGTCCAGGCTTCGCGTTCGGCGGCTCGTGCCTGCCCAAGGACGTGCGTGCCCTGACCTACCGCGCCGGCTCCCTGGACGTGGAAGCACCGCTGCTCAACTCGCTGATGCGCAGTAACGAGTCCCAGGTGCAGAACGCCTTCGACATCGTCGCCGGCCACGACAAGCGCAAAGTCGCCCTGCTGGGCCTGAGCTTCAAGGCCGGTACCGACGACCTGCGCGAAAGCCCGCTGGTAGAGCTGGCCGAAATGCTGATCGGCAAGGGCTACGACCTGAGCATCTACGACAGCAACGTCGAGTACGCCCGTGTCCACGGCGCGAACAAGGACTACATCGAAGGCAAGATCCCGCACGTGTCGTCCCTGCTCAACTCGGACTTCGACGACGTGATCAACAACTCCGACGTGATCATCCTGGGCAACCGCGACGAGAAGTTCCGCGCCCTGGCCCATAGCGCGCCGGACGGCAAGCAAGTGGTCGACCTGGTGGGCTTCATGTCCAAGGCCACCAGCGTGAGCGGCCGCACTGAAGGCATTTGTTGGTAAGGGGCAGCGGCTAGTTTCAAGCGGCAAGCGGCAAGTTAGAAGCGATCGTTTTTCAGCTTATAGCTTGCCGCTTGTGGCCCTACTCCCCCGTGACGGACACAAATATGCAACGGTTAAACCAAGCGACTGGCTGGCTAGTATTTCTGGCGCTTTTAGCGCTTCTAGCTCTGGCTTTGCCAGCCAGCACATTCGACTCCGAGTCGAAGAATTTTATTTTCCTGATTGGCGCCGTCGGTATCTGGCGCTACTCGATGGGTGCTACGCATTTCTTTCGCGGCATGCTGTTCCTGTATGTGGTCTACCCGCACCTGCGCCGCAAAGTCCGCAAGCTGGGCAAGGCCGCCGACCCATCCCATGTGTTCCTGATGGTCACCAGTTTCCGCATCGATGCGCTGACCACTGCGCAGGTGTACAGCTCGGTGATTCGCGAAGCGATCGACTGTGGCTTCCCGACCACGGTGGTCTGCTCGCTGGTGGAGATGTCCGATGAGCTGCTGGTCAAGAGCCTTTGGGAAAAGATGAACCCACCGGAACACGTCAAGCTCGACTTCGTGCGTATCGCCGGCACCGGTAAGCGCGACGGCCTGGCCTTTGGTTTCCGTGCCATTTCGCGTCACTTGCCGGATGACCGCGCGGTCGTGGCGGTGATCGACGGCGACACCGTGCTCGCCGAAGGCGTTGTGCGCAAGACCGTGCCGTGGTTCCAGCTGTTCGGCAACGTCGGCGGCCTCACCACCAACGAGTTCTGCGAAGTGCGCGGCGGTTACATCATGAGCGAATGGCACAAGCTGCGGTTCGCCCAACGCCACATCAACATGTGCTCCATGGCCCTGTCCAAGCGCGTACTGACCATGACCGGTCGTATGTCGGTATTCCGCGCCAGCGTGGTCACCGACCCGGGCTTTATCGCCGACGTGGAAAGCGACTCGCTGCAGCACTGGCGCCTGGGCCGCTTCAAGTTCCTCACCGGTGATGACAAGTCCAGCTGGTTCAGCCTGATGCGCCTGGGCTACGACACGTTCTACGTGCCGGATGCCGCGATCAACACTGTGGAACACCCGCCGGAAAAGAGCTTTATCAAGGCCAGCCGCAAGCTGATGTTCCGCTGGTACGGCAACAACCTGCGCCAGAACTCCCGTGCCCTGGGCCTGGGTGTGCGTCGCCTGGGTCTGTTCACCAGCATCGTGTTGTTCGACCAGCGCGTGTCGATGTGGACTTCGCTGCTCGGCCTGACCGTGGCAATCATCGCCACCTTCAAGTACGGCGGCGCATTCATCCTGGCGTACCTGCTGTGGATCGGCATCACCCGCCTGATTCTGACCCTGCTGCTGTCGTGCTCCGGCCACAAGATCGGCCCGGCCTACCCGCTGATTCTCTATTACAACCAGATCATGGGCGCGTTGGTGAAGATCTACGTGTTCTTCCGCCTTGATCAACAGTCCTGGACTCGCCAGGACACCAAACTGACCCGCGATTTGGCCAGCTTTCAGCGTTGGTTCAACACCTGGTCGTCTCGGACCATGACCTTCTCCGCCGGCAGCATTTTCGTCGCCGTGTTGCTGATGATGGTCTGACCCAGCCAAGCCTGAATTAACTAGGAACTAGAACACTATGAACAGCCAAGTAAACGCCAACGTTGTCCACGAATCCGAAGCTCAGCGCCAGCACGCCCGCGTGAAAATCCCGGCCAAACTGCGCTTTTTCAACACCGACCGCAGCCAGACTGAAGCACGGGTGATCGACCTGTCCGCCGGCGGCCTGGCGTTCACCGCCACGCAGCCGCTGAACGTCGGTGAAGTGCACAAGGGTCGCCTGCAATTTGTCATCGATAACCTCGGCCTGGCCATGGACGTCGAGCTGCAGATCCGCTCCTACGACCGCCAGACCGGCCGCACCGGTTGCCAGTTCCAGAACCTCGACGCCCAGGATATCTCCACCCTGCGCCACCTGATCACCTCGCACTTGTCCGGTGACATCGTGACCATGGGCGACGTACTGGCGACCCTGCAGCGCGACAACTTCACCAAGGCGCGCAAGGTCAAGGACGGCGGCAGCAACATGAGCGCCTTCGGTCGCCTGCGTGCCGTGACCTTCAGCCTGGCGATCTTCCTGGTGGGCCTGGCGGCGTTTGGGTTTGTCTTCAAGTCGATCTACGGCATGTACTTTGTCAGCCACGCCCAGGCCGGCCTGGTCAGCGTACCGGGCATGAACGTGACCATGCCGCGCGACGGCACCGTGCAAAGCCTGCTCAAAGGTGATGCGGTGGCCGCCAAGGGCGCGCCGCTGGCCACCTTCAGCACCAGCATGCTCGACGTGCTCAAGGGCCACCTCGACGAAGACCAACTGCAACCGGCCAAGGTCGAAGAACTGTTCGGCAAGCAAATGACCGGCACCCTGACGTCGCCGTGCGATTGCGTGGTAGCGCAGCAACTGGTCGCCGACGGCCAATACGCCAGCAAGGGCGACGTGATCTTCCAACTGGTGCCACGTGGCAGCCAGGCCAACGTCGAAGCGCGCTTCACGTACCGCCAGTTCGCCGACGTGCGCCCAGGTACGCCGGTGAGCTTCCAGGTCGCCGACGAAGAACAACTGCGCACCGGCACCATCGTCAGCAGCACCAGCCTGAACAGCGCCGACCTGTCCTCCGACATCCGCGTGCAGATCAAGCCTGACGCGCCGCTGGACAGCACCTACGCCGGTCGCCCGGTGGAAGTGACCAGCGACCGTGGCCCGTCGCTGAACTGGCTGATCGACAAAGCCATGGCTCACGGTCTGTAAGCGAGGACATGCCTGTGACTCTTCCGAATACACCGTTGACCAATGTGGGAGCCGGGCTTGCCCGCGATGGGATCGACTCGGTACATCTGCAACACCGAGGTGCCCGTATCGCAGGCAAGCCAGCTCCTTCCAGATCGCACTTCGCCTCGGCCTACTGCGCACTGGCCCTGGCCATCTCGCTGGCCGGTTGCGCCGGCCTGCCCGACCAGCGCCTGGCCAACGAAGCGCTCAAGCGTGGCGACACCGTCACCGCGCAGCAGAATTACCAGCAACTGGCCGACCTGGGTTACAGCGAGGCCCAGGTGGGCCTGGCCGATATCCAGGTAGGCACCCGCGACCCGGCGCAGATCAAACAGGCCGAGGCCACGTACCGCGCCGCAGCGGATACCTCGCCTCGCGCCCAGGCGCGCCTGGGTCGCCTGCTGGTGGCCAAGCCCGGCGCTACCGAGGCCGAGCACCACGAAGCCGAAACCCTGCTGAAAAAAGCCTTTGCCAATGGCGAAGGCAACACCCTGATTCCCCTGGCGATGCTGTACCTGCAATACCCTCACAGCTTTCCCAACGTGAATGCCCAGCAGCAGATCAGCCAGTGGCAGGCGGCGGGTTACCCGGAAGCGGGCCTGGCCCAGGTGCTGCTGTATCGCACCCAGAACACCTACGATCAGCATCTGGATGATGTGGAGCGCATCTGCAAAGCCGCGCTGAACACCACCGACATTTGCTACGTCGAACTGGCCACGGTCTACCAGAAGAAAGCCGAGCCGGAAAAACAGGCCGAACTGCTCAAGCAGATGGAAGCCGGCTACAGCCGTGGCACTGTCACCGCTCAACGGGTCGACAGCGTTGCCCGCGTATTGGGTGATGCCTCCCTGGGCAAGACCGACGAAAAGACGGCCCAGGCCTTGCTGGAAAAAATCGCCCCCGGCTACCCGGCTTCCTGGGTCAGCCTGGCGCAACTGCTCTACGACTTCCCCGAACTGGGCGACGTCGAGCAAATGATGAAATACCTGGACAACGGCCGCGCCGCCGACCAGCCGCGCGCTGAACTGTTGCTGGGCAAGCTCTATTACGAAGGCAAGTGGGTGCCGGCCGATGCCAAGGCTGCCGAGGCGCATTTCGAAAAGGCCGTAGGCAAGGAAGTGGCCGCCGATTACTACCTCGGCCAGATCTATCGCCGTGGCTACCTGGGCAAGGTCTACCCGCAAAAGGCCCTGGACCACTTGCTGACCGCTGCGCGCAACGGCCAGAACAGCGCCGATTTCGCCATCGCCCAATTGTTTTCCCAAGGCAAGGGCACCAAGCCCGACCCTGTCAATGCGTATGTCTTCAGCCAGTTGGCCAAGGCCCAGGACACGCCGCAGGCCAATGACCTGGCCGCTCAACTCGAAGCCCCACTGACTCCTGAACAACGCGCCCAAGGCCAACGCCTGGTGCAACAGGAGCTGGCCGCGCGCGGCACCCTGGCCCAAAGCACGCTGCAACTGCACGCCCTGCAAGAAGAAGACGGCGAGGAATCCCTATGAAGCTCAACCCATTCGTCAAGGCCGGTATCGGCCTGACCTTCGCCCTGCTGTGGTCGTGCCCGACCCTGGCCGCGCTGACCGAAGCCAAGAACTTCGGCCTGGAAGTCAAAGCCACCGCACAGTCCGAAGACGACCGCGACCTCGGCACCCAGAAAGGCGGCGACGTCAACGGTGTCGGCCTGGACCTGCGCCCGTGGATCTACGGCGAGAGCGGTAACTGGAGCGGCTATGCCATGGGCCAGGCGGTGGTGTCGAGCGACATCATCGAGACCGACACCCTGCAGCAGTCGGCCGATGATGCAAACCAGCAAACCACTAACAACGACCGCAAGGCCAAGAAAAACTACCTGGCGATGCGCGAGTTCTGGGTCGGCTACAGCGGCTTCACGCCCTACCCCGGCGAGATTCTCAAGTTCGGTCGTCAACGCCTGCGCAACGACGACGGCCAGTGGCGCGACACCAATATCGAGGCGCTGAACTGGACCTTCGACACCACCTTGCTCAAGGCCAATGTGGGCGCCGCCGAACGTTTCAGCGAATACCGCACCGACCTCAAGGAACTGTCGCCCAAGGACAAGGACCGCCAGCACTTCTACGCCGATGCGTCCTACCAGTGGATGCCGGGCCAGTGGATCGGCCTGCGCGGCCATCACACCCATGACGACGGCAAGCTGGATTACCCGGAACCGGGCGTGCCCACCGACTCGTTGGACAAACGCGAGAACGGCGACCTGACCTGGCTCGGCATCGAAGCCAACAGCGACGCCTACAACTGGCGCAACACCAACACCGTCAACTACTGGGCCAGCATCACCGGCATGCAGGGCGACCGCGACACGGTCAACGCCCTCAAAGCAGACGGCAGCCGCCCGGACCAGGCCAAGCGCAGCGATGACGTGAACGGCTGGGCCACCGACCTGGGTATTCGCCTGCGTCTCGACCCGCAGTGGCAAGTGGGTGCGGCGTATGCCCGCGCCAGCGCCGAATACGAACAGAACGGCCTGCAGAGCAACCGCTCGAATTGGACCGGCACCCAGTCCCGCGTGCACCGCTTCGGCGAAGCGTTTCGCGGCGAGATGAACAACATGCAGTCCATGAGCCTGTTCGGTTCCTGGCAGCTGCGCGAGGACTACGACGCCAGCCTGGTGTACCACAAGTTCTGGCGCGTGGACGGCAACAAGCCGGTGGGCAGCAATGGCATCGATGCGGTGCAGAACAACACCGATGACGTGACCGGCGCGATCCTGTCCAGCACCTCACTGCCGCTGGAAGATGGCAAGAAAGACCTGGGCCAGGAGATGGACTTGGTGGTCACCAAGTACTTCAAGACCGGCCTGCTGCCGGCCGCGCTCAGCCAGTCGATCGACGAGCCGTCGGCGTTAGTGCGGTTCCGTGCCGGTGTGTTCAAACCGGGTGACGCCTACGGCAGCCAGGTCGACTCGTACATGCATCGCGCGTTTGTCGACGTGATCTGGAAATTCTGATGGGAGCCTGCGCAATGAATGCTCAAAGCCTACTCGTCGCGGCAATGCTGGTGGCCAGTGCCCCGGCATTTGCCGACACGGCGGCCAAGGCGCCTACCATCGCCAAGGAACTGCAACAGGCCAAGACCTACACCATTTCCAGCCCGCCGACCGCGCCGCTGGAGATGGCCAAGCCTGCCCTGCCGGACCTGTCGGGCTACACCGCCGCGGCCATGGAAAAAAAGATCGTCAGGACCAAGCCGGGCAAGATCAGCATCCGTCGCATGATGCAGGAAGACGCGCTCAAGGACTTTATCGGCGGCGATAACAAGATGGCCGAATGGGTGGTGCGCCAGCACGGCATTCCCCAGGCGATCTTTGTCGACGACGGCTACATGAACCTCAAGGACCTGCTGGGCAAAGTGCCCAAGCAGTACCTGAGCGAAACTTCGCCGGGCGTGTTCCTGGCCAAGTTGCCGATCGTGGTCGGGCGCAAGGGCATCCTCGAAATCGACAAGCGCACCCAAGAGCTGCGCCTGTCCCAGGAAGCCGGTTCGTTCCTGATCAACGACGGCCAGCTGTTTGTGCGTGACACCAAAATCACTGGCTGGAGCGAGAAGGCCAACGGCCCGGCGCTGTTCAAGTCGCCCAAGGAATTTCGTCCGTTTCTGCTGGCCTGGGGCGGCACCGAGACCTACGTCGCCAACAGCAAGATGGCCAGCTTCGGCTACGCCAACAGTAAGTCGTACGGGGTGAGTATTTCCCAGTACACGCCGAACATGGCCAAGGTGCTCAAGCGCCCTGAGCCGACCGGCTGGATCATCGATTCCGAGTTCTCGGACATGTGGTACGGCTTCTACTGCTACGAAACCACGGGCTTCGTGCTCAAGGGCAACACCTACAAAGACAACATCGTCTACGGCATTGACCCTCACGACCGTTCACACGGGCTGATCATCGCGGACAACACCGTCTACGGCACCAAGAAGAAGCACGGCATCATCATTTCCCGTGAGGTGAACGACAGCTTCATCTTCAACAACCGCAGCTACGACAACAAACTCTCGGGCCTGGTGATCGACCGGAACAGCGTCAACAACCTGATCGCCGACAACGAGATCTACCGCAACCACACCGACGGCATCACCCTCTATGAGAGCGGCGACAACCTGCTGTGGGGCAACAAGGTGATCAGCAACCGTCGCCACGGCATCCGCGTGCGTAACAGCGTGAATATCAAGCTGTACGAGAACACCGCGATGGCCAACGGTTTGACCGGCGTCTACGGCCACATCAAGGACTTGACCAACACCGACCGCGACATCGCCCTCGACCCGTTCGACGCCAAGGTTTCGCTGATCGTGGTCGGCGGGGAACTGGCGGGGAACGGCAGCGGGCCGCTGTCCATCGACTCGCCGTTGAGTATCGAGCTGTATCGCGTGTCGATGCTGGCGCCGACCAAATCCAGCGGTATCAGCTTCTCCGGCGTCCTCGGCGATCGCCAGGAAGAGATTCTCGACCTGCTGGTGCGCCAGCAGAAAGCCGTGCTGATCGACCCTGTCGAACGCCAGACCGAAATGCAGGACTGAGGATGACCCTTATGCACCCACACATGATCAAACTGCTGAGCCTCTCGGGTCTGACCCTCGGCCTGCTCGCGGCCAGCCAGAGCGTACGCGCCGACGACGTCAAGGCGCCGACCTTCACCGCAGAACCGTGCTGCAGCCTGTGCCCGGCCGCCCACGACGCGAAAAATTACACCACGCGCTACCAGCAGAACTTCACCACCCTGGTCCAAGCCCAGGGCGACTGGCTGTTCCGTACCCAGGAAGACCTGCGCACCGAATTCGACACCACGCCGGCCGGCTACAAGCGCATGCAGCAGTTGCACGATGCGTTCAAGGCCAAGGGCGTGGAACTGGTGGTGGTCTACCAGCCGACCCGTGGCCTGGTGAACCGCAACAAGCTCAACCCTGCGGAAAAAGCCTCGTACGATTTCGACAAGGCGCTGACCAACTACAAGACCATGCTCGGCCGTTTCGCCAAGATGGGCTATGTGGTGCCGGACCTGTCGCCGCTGACCAATGAGCAACTGCCGGACGAACTGCCGGCCCACGACTTCTACTTCCGTGGCGACCAGCACTGGACCCCGTACGGCGCTCAGCGCACCGCGAAAATCGTCGCGGCCAAGGTCAAACAGCTGCCGCAGTTCGCCGATATTCCCAAGCGCGAATTCGAAACCAAGCGCACCGGACGCATGGGCAAGACCGGCACCCTGCACAACATGGCCGCGCAACTGTGCGGCACCAGCTACGCGATCCAGTACATGGACCAGTTCACCACCGAGCCCAAGGGCGAAGCGGGCGACGGCGACCTGTTCAGCGATTCGGGCAACCCGCAGATCACGCTGGTGGGCACCAGCCACAGCGGCAAGAACTACAACTTCGCCGGCTTCCTGCAAGAAGAAATCGGCGCCGACATTCTCAACGTCGCCTTCCCGGGCGGCGGCCTGGAAGGCTCGATGATCCAATACCTGGGCAGCGACGAATTCCAGAAGACACCGCCCAAGATCCTGATCTGGGAGTTCTCGCCGCTGTATCGCCTCGACCAGGAAACCATCTATCGCCAGATGATGGCGCTGCTGGACAACGGCTGCGAAGGCAAGACCGCGCAGATGAGCGCCAGCGCCACCTTGAAGCCCGGCAAGAACGAATTGCTGGTCAACAGTTCGAACAAAGACCTGCGCAACGCCAACCACCAGGTTGATATCCGCTTTGCCGATCCGTCGGTGAAAACCCTGCAAGCCACCCTCTGGTACATGAACGGGCGCCACGAGGACATCAAGATCGAGAAACCCGAAACATCCGATACAGACGGGCGTTTCGCCTTTGAACTGCGCACCGATGAAGACTGGGCCTCGCAGAACTTGCTGGCCGTGGAAGTGCAGGGCCCTGAAAAGGGTGCCGCCGCGCAGAAGGTCGAAGCGAAAATTTGCACACGCAACGTATTCCCAAGCGGTGGTCAACAGACCGCCCAACTCGGGAAGTGAGGTTACTTATGCAAAAGTTGATGCTACCTACCCTGCTGGGCCTGGCGATGTTCGCCGGTTCAGTCAACGCCGCCGCCCCGCTGCGTCCGCCTCAAGGCTATTTCGCCCCGATTGAAGCGTTCAAGACCGGCGAGGCCAAGGAAAACTGCGACACCATGCCGACGCCGTACACCGGGCCGCTGCAGTTTCGCAGTAAGTACGAAGGTTCCGACAAGGCGCGCTCAACCCTGAACGTGCAGTCGGAAAAAGCCTTTCGCGACAGCACCGCCGACATCACCAAGCTGGAAAAAGACACCAGTAAGCGCGTGATGCAGTTCATGCGCGACGGGCGCCCGGAGCAGCTCGAATGCACGCTCAACTGGTTGGTGTCCTGGGCCAAGGCCGATGCATTGATGTCCAAGGACTTCAACCACACCGGCAAGTCCATGCGCAAATGGGCGCTGGGCAGCATGGCCTCGGCCTATGTGCGCCTGAAGTTTTCCGACTCGCACCCGCTGGCCAACCACCAGCAGGAATCGCAGCTGATCGAAGCCTGGTTCAACAAACTGGCCGATCAAGTGGTCAGCGACTGGGACAACCTGCCGCTGGAAAAAACCAACAACCATTCCTACTGGGCCGCCTGGTCGGTGATGGCAACCTCCGTCGCCACCAACCGCCGCGACCTGTTCGATTGGGCGGTGAAGGAATACAAGGTCGGCGTGAATCAGGTCGACGACCAAGGCTTCCTGCCTAACGAATTGAAGCGCCAGCAGCGCGCGCTGTCGTACCACAACTACGCCCTGCCGCCGCTGTCGATGATCGCCAGTTTTGCCCTGGTCAATGGCGTGGACCTGCGCCAGGAAAACAACAGCGCGCTCAAGCGCCTGGGCGACAAAGTGCTGGCCGGGGTCAAGGACCCGCAGATCTTCGAGCAGAAGAACGGCAAGGAGCAGGACATGAAGGACCTCAAGGAGGACATGAAATATGCCTGGCTTGAGCCGTTCTGCACCCTCTACACCTGCGCGCCGGATGTGATCGAACGCAAGCATGGCATGCAGCCGTTCAAGACCTTCCGCCTGGGCGGCGACCTGACCAAGGTCTACGACCCGGCGCATGAAAAAGGCAATAAAGGCAGCTAGTCGCTGATCGTTCCCACGCTCTGCGTGGGAATGCAGCACGGGACGCTCTGCGTCCCAAAGCGTGACGCAGAGCGTCACAAAAGGCATTCCCACGCAGAGCGTGGGAACGATCAAAGCTTCCCCCGACACCGTGGGGGGGTTGGGGGGGCCGTTGGCCCTTGACTGTTGGTTAAACATGGAGAGATCGGGATGGTTTTCTCGTCCAATGTGTTCCTGTTTCTGTTCTTGCCGATCTTTCTCGGCTTGTACTACTTGAGCGGGCAACGCTATCGCAATCTGCTGCTGCTGATTGCCAGCTACGTGTTCTACGCCTGGTGGCGGGTGGACTTCCTGGCGCTGTTTGCCGCTGTGACACTGTGGAATTACTGGATCGGCCTCAAGGTCGGTGCCGCCGGTGTGCGCACCAAGCCGGCCCAACGCTGGCTGCTGCTCGGCGTGGCCGTCGACCTGTGCATCCTCGGCTACTTCAAGTACGCCAACTTCGGTGTCGACAGCATCAATGTGATGATGAAGTCGATGGGCCTGGAGCCGTTCATCCTGACCCACGTGCTGTTGCCGATCGGTATCTCGTTCTACATTTTCGAGTCCATCAGCTACATCATCGATGTGTACCGTGGCGACACCCCGGCGACGCGTAACCTCATCGATTTCGCGGCGTTCGTGGCGATTTTCCCGCACCTGATCGCCGGCCCCGTGCTGCGCTTCCGCGACCTGGCCGACCAGTTCAACAACCGCACTCACACCTTGGATAAGTTCTCCGAAGGCTGCACGCGGTTCATGCAGGGTTTCATCAAGAAGGTCTTTATCGCCGACACGCTGGCGGTGGTGGCCGACCATTGCTTCGCCCTGCAAAACCCCACCACCGGAGATGCCTGGCTGGGTGCACTGGCCTACACCGCGCAGCTGTACTTCGACTTCTCCGGCTACAGCGACATGGCCATCGGCCTGGGCTTGATGATGGGTTTCCGCTTTATGGAAAACTTCAAACAGCCGTATATCAGCCAGTCGATCACCGAGTTCTGGCGCCGCTGGCACATCAGCCTGTCGACCTGGCTGCGTGACTACCTGTACATCACCCTGGGCGGCAACCGTAAAGGCACGCTGATTACTTACCGCAACCTGTTCCTGACCATGCTGCTCGGTGGCCTGTGGCACGGCGCGAACATCACCTACATCGTGTGGGGCGCCTGGCACGGCATGTGGCTGGCGATTGAAAAAGCCATCGGCCTGAACACCGCGCCGCGCAGTTTCAATGTGCTGCGCTGGGCCTTCACCTTCCTGCTGGTGGTGATGGGCTGGGTGATCTTCCGCGCCGAAAACCTGCACGTCGCCGGCCGTATGTACGGTGCGATGTTCAGCTTTGGCGAGTGGTCGCTGTCGGAACTCAACCGCGCCAGCCTTACCGGTCTGCAAGTGGCAACCCTGGTGGTGGCGTACGCAACCCTGGCGTTCTTCGGTCTGCGCGACTTCTACACCAATCGCCCCGCCGATAAAACCAAGCCGGCCGACCCTAGCCTGATCAAGGCCGTGCCGGGCGACAACCCCGGCAGCATCCATCAGCCCGGCTTCACTGTGGGCCAGGACGCCGCCGTGCAACCGGCCTACTGGACCGCTGACTGGCCACGCTACGCCATGCGCGCTGCGGTGCTGGCGCTGTTCGTGGCGTCGATTCTCAAACTGTCGGCGCAGAGTTTCTCGCCGTTCCTTTACTTCCAATTCTGAGGGAGCCGACCATGACCCGTTCATTACGCATCCTCTATATCGGCCTGTTCCTGGTGCTATTGCTGGCACTGGGCGCCTGGTCACTGCGCAGTTTCTTCGGCTTCAGCACCAATGCCGACGCGACCGTGCTCAACGGTCGCTGGACCAAGGCCGTCGAGACTCACTATGACGATGAGTTCCCGATCAAGCGTCTGGGCACCAACCTGTGGGCCGCGCTGGACTACAAGCTGTTCAATGAAGGCCGTCCTGGCGTGGTGCTGGGCCGCGATCACTGGCTATACAGCGACGAGGAGTTCAACCCCGCCGTCAACGAAGACCAGAACCTGGAAGGCAACTACGCGCTGGTCGAAGGCGTGCGCCAGAAGCTCAAGGCCCAGGGCATTCAACTGGTGATGGCGATCGTGCCGGCCAAGGTGCGCCTGTACCCGGAACACCTGGGTGAGGTAAAACCGGCGAGCATCCACGCCAACCTGTACCAGGACTTCCACGCCCGTGTCGCCGCCGACAAGATTCCCGCTCCCGACCTGCTTGGCCCGCTGCAACAGGCCAAGTTGAGCGGCAAGCAAGTGTTCCTGCGCACCGACACCCACTGGACCCCGGACGGCGCGGAAGTCGCCGCCAGGCAACTGGCCAAGGCGATTGCCGAGCAGACCCCGCTCAGTGGCGAGCCGCAGCGCTTTGTGACCGAGGCCGAGAAGATCGAGCCGCACAAAGGCGACCTGCGTCTGTTCCTGCCCCTGGACCCGCTGTTCGAAAACCTGATGCCGCCCAAGGAGCCGCTGGAAAAACGCGTTACGCACCTGGCTGAAACCAAAGGCGACGACGCGCTGTTCAGCGACAGCGAAACGCCAGTTGCACTGGTGGGCACCAGCTACAGCGCCAACCCGAACTGGAACTTCGTCGGCGCCCTCAAGCAAGCCCTGGGCAGCGATGTAATCAGCTACGCCGAAGACGGCCACGGCCCGATCCTGCCCATGCTCAGCTACCTGAAAAGCGACGACTTCAAGAACAACCCGCCACAAGTGCTGATCTGGGAGTTCCCAGAACGTTATCTGCCGGTCAACAACGAAATCGGTGATGCCGACCCATCGTGGGTTGCGCAACTTAAACAAGCCGGTTCACGCCAACAAAACATGGCACAGAACACCCTTAAAAAATCCGAGACGCCCGACCGGGCGCAAAACTGAAAGAGAGGTAACTCACATGACTTTCACTACTACTCCTCGTCGTCTCGCCAAGACCCTGGCCATCGCTGCCGGCTTGAGCTTCGTATCGATGTCTGCCTTCGCCGGCGGCGACGCCGCCCTGTACGGCCCGACCGCGCCAAAAGGCTCAAGCTTCGTGCGCATCTACAACGCCAGCAACCAGGAAGTCAGCGCTACAGTCGGCAACACCAACCTCAGCGAAGTGGCCCCGCTGGCCAGCAGCGACTTCAGCTTCATGCCAGGCGGTGACTACAGCGCCAAGGTGGGCAGCCAGACCGTGCCGGTCAAACTCGCCGCCGATCACTACTACACCCTGGTCAACAACAGCAGCGGCCAGCCGCAACTGATCGAAGAGCCGCCATTCAAGAACAAGCAGAAATCCCTGGTGCGCGTGCAGAACCTCAGCGACAAGGCCCTGACCCTGAAAACCGCCGACGGCAAGACCGACGTGGTCAAGTCGGTGGCCGCCAAGGGCCGCGGCGAGCGCGAGATCAACCCGGTGAAGGTGAGCCTGGCGTTGTATGACGGTGACAAGAAAGTCGGCGATGTGAAGCCGGTTGCGTTGGAACGTGGTGAAGCGGCGGTGCTGTATGTAACGGGCTCGGGTTCGAGCCTGTCGCCAGTCTGGGTGAAACGCCCTGTGTCGACCCGCTGATTAGCTTTTGAAATTGACGCTCCCCCTGTGGGCGCAGGCTTGCTCGCGAATGCGGTGGTTCAGTAACAGATGTACCGACTGAAACACCGCCTCGGGGGCAAGCCCCCTCCCACAGGCTCTGACCCAAATCGATTCAAGGAGAAACACCCATGATCCCAGTAATCCTTTCCGGTGGTAGCGGCTCACGTCTTTGGCCGCTTTCCCGTAAACAGTTCCCAAAACAATTCCTGGCCCTGACCGGTGAGCACACGCTGTTCCAGCAGACTCTGGAGCGCCTGGTGTTCGAAGGCATGGACGCCCCGATCGTGGTCTGCAACAAGGACCACCGTTTTATCGTCAACGAGCAACTGGCCGCGCGTAAGCTTGAATGCCAACGCATCCTGATGGAACCGTTTGGCCGCAACACCGCGCCGGCCGTGGCCCTGACCGCGATGATGCTGGTCAATGAAGGCCGCGACGAGCTGATGCTGGTGCTGCCCGCCGACCACGTGATCGACGATCAGAAGGCCCTGCAACGTGCCCTGGCCCTGGCCACCGTGGCCGCCGAGCGCGGCGAGATGGTGCTGTTCGGCGTCCCGGCTACGCGTCCGGAAACCGGTTACGGCTACATCAAGTCCACCAACGATTCGCTGCTGCCAGAAGGCGTGAGCCGCGTGCAGCAGTTCGTGGAAAAACCCGATGAAAAACGCGCCGTCGAGTTCGTCAAGAGCGGCGGCTACTTCTGGAACAGCGGCATGTTCCTGTTCCGCGCCAGCCGCTTCCTGGAAGAGCTGAAAAAACACGACCCGGACATCTACGACACCTGTGTACTGACCCTGGAGCGCAGCGAGCAGACCGCCGACACTGTGACCTTCGACGACGCCACCTTCGCCTGCTGCCCGGACAACTCCATCGACTACGCCGTCATGGAAAAAACCCAGCGCGCCTGCGTGGTACCGCTGAGCGCCGGTTGGAGCGACGTGGGTTGCTGGGCGTCGCTGTGGGCGGTCAACGACAAAGACGCCAACGGCAACGTGAGCAAAGGCGACGTAGTGATCCAGGACAGCCGCAACTGCATGGTGCACGGCAACGGCAAACTGGTGTCGGTGATCGGCCTGGACAACATCGTGGTGGTGGAAACCAAGGACGCGATGATGATTGCCCACAAGGACAAGGTCCAGGGCGTCAAGCAGATGGTCAACACCCTCAACGAACAGGGCCGCAGCGAAACCCAGAACCACTGCGAAGTGTATCGTCCGTGGGGCTCCTACGATTCGGTGGACATGGGCGGCCGCTTCCAGGTCAAGCACATCTCGGTCAAGCCGGGCGCGTGCCTGTCGCTGCAGATGCACCACCACCGCGCCGAACACTGGATCGTGGTCAGCGGCACCGCTGAAGTGACCTGTGACGAGAACGTGTTCCTGCTCACCGAAAACCAGTCCACCTACATCCCGATCGCTTCGGTGCATCGCCTGCGCAACCCAGGCAAGATCCCGTTGGAGATCATCGAAGTGCAATCGGGCAGCTACCTGGGCGAAGACGACATCGAACGCTTCGAAGACATCTACGGCCGCTCGACGCCGGTAGAACGTGGCGTGTCGGTGAAAACTATCGCGCAGTAAAACAGTCGTACAAGAAGCCCTCGCCCAACCCATTGCGTCCCCTATCCGCAGTGGGTTGGGTGGGGGCTTTTTTTTGATTTTCGCTGGCTGTGAGGGCCTTATCGGGGCAAGCCCCCCTCCCACCTTTGATCTGTGAATACATTCCAATGTGGGAGGGGGCTTGCCCCCGATAAGGCCCGCAAGGCCACCACAGCACTCAAGCTACCCAATCCCACCTACGCTTAAGTTAGGATGCTGGTTCCAAATTCGAGGTGGTCTCCATGTTCTTCGGCGTTCTCCTGATCATCACCTGGCTGATCCTGCTGCTGCGCTACCCGGCCAAAGCACTGCCGGTGTCCCTCGCCGCCTTGGCGGGCCTGGGTTGCGTGGCCGTCTGGGTGGTGTGGCTGGACAACCGCGAAGCCTCACAATTGGCGCGCCTGGAACTGCGCATCACCTACGCGCCGCAGGACTGCCCGGCCGATCGGCCGCTGAAGCTGACCTTGAACAACGGCAACGACGTGCCCCTCACCGAACTGCGCTGGCGCGTGGCCGCCTACGCACCGGGCGACACCGTGAACCTGGCCGACAACGTCTACGCCGCCCCGCGCTATCGCGGCCCCGGCGAATTGCAGGCCGGCGCCACCTGGGACGATTGCCTGCCCACCCCACCGCTACGCCCCGGCTACCGCCCGCAAACCCTGGAATTTCGCGCCGAGCACCTGCAAGGCAGTTTCTCGGACTGACAAAGGACTGCTCCATGCCCAACGTACTCATCACCGGTTGCTCCAGCGGCATCGGCCGCGCCCTGGCCGATGCCTTCAAGGCTGCCGGCTCCAACGTATGGGCCAGCGCCCGCCGCCCTGAAGACGTAACCGCCCTCGCCGCCGCCGGTTTCAATGCAGTCGAACTTGACGTCAACCACAGTGCTGCCTTGCAGCGCCTGGCCGAGCAACTGGGCGAGCTGGATGTGCTGATCAACAATGCCGGCTACGGCGCCATGGGCCCGCTGCTCGACGGCGGCACCGAGGCCCTGCAGCGCCAATTCGAAACCAATGTGTTCTCCATCGTCGGCGTGACCCAGGCGCTATTCCCGGCCCTGCGCAAACGCAAGGGCCTGGTGGTGAATATCGGCAGCGTTTCCGGTGTGCTGGTCACGCCCTTCGCCGGCGCCTACTGTGCGTCCAAGGCCGCCGTGCATGCGTTGAGCGATGCATTGCGCATGGAACTGGCACCGTTTGGCGTGCGCGTGATGGAGGTCCAGCCCGGCGCCATCGACACCCACTTCGCCAAAAATGCCGGCGCCCAGGCCGAACTGCTGATCAACCAACAATCGCCCTGGTGGCCGTTGCGCGAGGGCATTCGTGCGCGCAGCCAGGCGTCCCAGGACAAACCGACACCCGCTGCAGTGTTTGCGGCCGATGTGCTCAAGGCGGTGCGACAACCGCAACCGCCGCGCCTGTTGCGCTCGGGCAATGGCAGCCGGGCGTTGCCGTTGTTGGCGGCGTTGTTGCCCAAAGGATTATTGGAAACCGTGTTGAAAAAACGCTTTGGTTTGAATGGGAGGTTGTAAATGATCGACTACAGCGATTTCTTTGAAGAAGTGACCCAGACCCACATCGAGATCGAGCAATGGTTTGCCGGCGTCGCGCCTGAAGGCACCCTGCAGAACCTGCTCGCGCGTTTCTCGCCCGACTTCAGCATGATCGCCCCCGCCACCGGCGCACGGGTGAATGCGGCCGGGGTCAACGCACTGTTCACCCGCCTGGGCGGCATGCGCCCTGGCTTGAAAATCACCTTGAGCGAAATGACCGGGATTGACCGCCACGCGCGCGGCGCCACGGTGACCTATCGCGAACATCAAGTGGACGACAGCGGCACGCAGACCGACCGCCGAGCCACCGTGGTGTTCGAGAAACAGGCCAGTGGTGCGCTGTTGTGGCGGCATTTGCATGAGACCTTCATCAAGGCATAACACAGTCAAATGTGGGAGGGGGATTGCCCCCCCACATTTCAATTCTGCGCTTGGTCAACGATCACCGTGCAGGTAATCCCCGCCGCCAACACCACGCCCTCAGGCACTTCATCAATGTGAATCCGCACCGGCACCCGCTGGGCCAATCGCACCCAGTTGAACGTCGGGTTCACATCGGCGATCAGTTCGCGGCTCTCGGGGTTGTCGCGGTCGTAGATGCCGCGGGAGATGCTTTCCACATGGCCCTTCAAGGTCTCGCCGCTCATCAGTTGCATATCGGCGTTGTCGCCGACTTTGACATGGGGCAATTTGGTCTCTTCGAAGAAGCCATAGACCCAGAACGAGTTCATATCCACCACGGCCATCTTGGCCTCGCCGATGCGTGCGTAGTCGCCACGGTGGACGTTGAGGTTGGTGACGTAGCCGTCCACCGCCGCTAAGACCTGAGTCCGTTTCAAATTCAGTTCCGCCGCTTCCAGCTGGGCCAGCGCATGTTGGTAATCCGCCAGCGCCGAGTCGGCGATGTTGCTCGCGTCGTCGCGGTTTTCCCGGGAGATCACCAGCGCGTCGAGGTCGGCGCGGCGGTGGGCGTTGACCTTGCGCATTTCCCAGGTGGCTTTGCGCGAAGCGACAAGGGCCTGGGCCTGTTTGACCGCGATGCGGTAGTGCTCCGGATCGATCTGCATCAGCAGGTCGCCCTTTTTTACCAACTGGTTGTCACGCACCGGCACGTCGACCACTTCACCGGTGACGTCGGCGGCGACATTGATGATGTCGGCGCGCACGCGACCGTCGCGGGTCCACGGCGTCTCCATGTAGTGCACCCACAGCGTGCGGCCAATCCAGATCGCCAGGGCCAGTACCAGCAAGGTGGCGAGCAGGCTGAAAAATTTTTTCATCGGGGCATTCTCAACGGTAGACGCTCAGCGCCAGGGCGCCGAACAGGCAAACGAACAGGCTCAGGCGCAGCAGCGCCGGGTGCCAGAAAAACCGGTACAGGTCGAACCCGGCCAGGAAGCGGTCCAGCGCCCAGGCCAGCACGGCGGCGATCAGGAACATCAGGGTCATGGTCGGCATGTAGAGGCCGTGGAATGCGATCTCACGGGGCATGGGAGGATCCTTTGAGGGCCGCCAGCGGCGATTGCGGGTCCAGCAGCGAGGTGCGGATAAAGTGCAGGTAGCTTTTCACCCGGCGCAGGGCCGAAGTGTCGAAGTGCGGAGCGAACGGTTCGTCAGTGGCCTGCACGCGGCTGATCGCATGGTCGACGGCGACGAGCCCGCGCTCCAGATTGCTCGCGCTGGGCTGCAGGAACAGCCGCACCAGCGAACGCCCCATCACGCGGATGGCCTGGCGCCACGGCTGGGATTCGGCGTACGCCGGGTGCACCGGCAGGATCGCCTGTTCCTTGCGCAACTCGATGATCGCGTGGCCGACTTCCAGCACCACAAACATCCAGCGCAGCAAGTCGCGCTGCACCTGCGGCTGGCCCACGGCGAGGCCGTAGGCCTGGTGCAACAGGTCGCGGGTGCGGCTCTCGAAACTGGAGGCCAGGCCTTTGAGCCTGCCGCTGATGGCATACACCACTTGTTCGCGCAGGTCCTGCTCCAGGCGGCGCCACAACCAGCGGCTGTTGGGGGGCAGGATGATCGCCCCGGCCGCCGCGCATACCAGCATGCCAATGACCATGGCGATGTAGTCGTTGATAAAGGTGTAGGGGTTGTAGACCGTGAGGTTGTCCGGCACCGAACCGGTGCTGAAGAAAATCAGCAGGCCCACACCGACACCGGCGTATTGCGGGCGTGAGGCGAGAAAGGCGCCGGCAACGATGACCGGTGCGAGCATCACGCACAATAGTGGGAAACCGTCGATCCAGGGGAACACGAAGAACATGTCGACAAACCCCACCAGGGCACCGATGAAGGTGCCGCAGGCCATCTGAAACGCCATGCGCTTGGGGTTGGGCGTGGCGGCGGACAGGCCGACGGTGGCCGCTGCGATCAGGGTCATGGTGGCGCCGCTGGGCCAGGCGGTGGCGACCCAGTAACTGCCCAGCACAATCAGAATGAACGAGGCGCGAATGCCTGATGCGGCGCAAGCCAGCCAGTTGGTTTTCGGTGTGTAGGGCTCGTCCCAGTCTTCACGCGCGTGACTGTGATCGGCCAGGGAGGCATGGGTCTGCGCGTAGTTGTGCAGGTCGTCGACAAAGCGGTACAGCAACTCGTAGGCGGTATGAAAATCCAGTTGCTCGGCTTCGGTGGGCTGCGTTTCCTGGAAGATTGCGCGCAGGCTGCGCACGGTGGCGGGCAAGCCGTCCTTGTAGGCACTCAATTGCGTCACCAGGCGGGCGGCATCGGGACTCGTAAGTGCACGTGCGGAGAAACCATCGAGCCGTTCGGCAAGATCCTGCAAGCCAGGTTTGATCGCCGCGACCACGTGGTCGGCGGCATCGGCGCGCAGGCGTTCGAGCAATTGGTGCAGGGCGTTGAAGCGTGTGGTGACGCTCATGAATTCGCTGTTGAGACGACTGAGGCGACCGTTGCGCCGGCGCATGTGCGGGTCTTCGAACACGGTGACGCTGCGCAGTCCTTCCAGGCCCACGGCTTCGGCGATGAAGCGCACGTTGCCGGCCTCGAAGGCGTCGCGCTGGCTGCGCCCGCGCAGGCCATCGGTGACGAACAACGCGAATACCCCAAAGCGCTGATAAAGTGCATTGCGCATGGCAGCGCTGGAGGTCTGCGGCAGGATCGCAGCACTGACCAACGTCGAGCAGATGATCCCCAAAGAGATTTCCAGCACGCGCCACACCGCCGCCATGAATGCGCCATCCGGATGCGCCAGGGCCGGCAGGCCGACCATCGCGGCGGTATACCCGGCCAGCACAAACCCATAGGCGCGAAAGTTGCGATTGCGCGTGGCGCCGGCGGTGCAGATGCCGACCCAGATCGCCAGCGCGCCAAGAAACAGCTCGGTGTTCTGCGCAAACAGGGCGATCAGCAAGACCATCACCGCCGACCCCGCCAGGGTGCCGAGGAAGCGGTAAAAACTCTTGGCGAACACCTGGCCGCTCTGCGGCTGCATCACGATAAACACGGTGATCATCGCGGTGCGCGGTTGCGGCAATTCCAGGCGCATGGCCAGCCACAACGTGAGAAATGCCGCGATCAACACTTTGAAGATATACACCCAGGTCACGCCGTCGCTGCGTGCCCAATCGAAAAAACCACGGCGCCACTCAAGGGCGTGCAGCCAGCGCAGCGGTGCAGGCAAGGAAGTCATCGCAAGCTACTCAGTGATCGAACACGGCCAGCGCCGCCGGGGTTTTGCTCGGAAGGGTCTTGGCGGGCGCCGGCACGTCGTCGCCGGCACCGAGGCCGCCGCCCAGGGCGGTCACCAGTTCGGCGTGGGCGCTCAGGCGCGCGGCCTGCACCTGCTGCTGGATCTGTTGCTGGCGAAACAGCAGGGTCTGGGCGTTCAGCACGTTCAGGTAATCGGTGAGGCCGCGTTGGTAGGCGATCATCGCGATGTCATAGGTTTTCTGCGCCGAGGCCACCGATTGCGCGGCGAAGGCCTGCTGCTTGTCCATGGACTCGCGACGGATCAACTGATCGCTGATGCCCTTAAGCGCGTTGACCAGGGTCTGGTTGTAATGCGCCACCGCGATGTCATAACCGGCGCTGGCTTCACCCAGTTGGGCGCGCAGGCGGCCGCCGTCGAAAATCGGCAGGGTGATGGCCGGGCCGACGCTGTAATTGAATTTTTTACCGGCCAGAAATTCCAGCATGCCGCCGCCGGTGGCCATGTAACCGAGGCTGCCGACCAGATCGACGTTAGGGTAGAAACCGGCATGGGCCACATCGATGCCCCGTGCCTGCGCCGCCACTTGCCAGCGACTGGCGACCACATCCGGACGTTGGCCGAGCAGTTGCGCGGGCACGCTCGACGGCAGTGCGAGCGGCGCAGCCAATGACAGGCTCGGGCGCCGCAATTGCGCGCCCTGCCCCGGCCCCATGCCCGCCAGCGCCGCCAGTTGGTTGCGGCTCAGGGCGATGGCTTCGTCCAGCGCATCCAGTTGGCGATGGGTTTCCGGCAGCGGCGTTTCAGCCTGGCTCACGTCGAAGTGCGTGCCGATCCCGGCATTGAGGCGTTTGTTGGCCAGGTCGAGAATCTGCTGTTGCTGGGCCAACGTCGCGGCGACGATGTCGCGGTTGGCGTACTGCAACGACAGCTGAATATAGGCGCGCACCACATTGTTCTGCAGTTCGAGCTGGGCCTGGCGCGCTTCGGCGGCGCTCATGTGCGCCAGGTCGACCGCCCGCTCGGTGGCATTGCTTTCACGCCCCCACAGGTCCAGGGCATAGCTCAGGCCCAGGGACGAATTGTTGTCCCAGGTGTTGGCACCGCTCAATTCGCCCGGCCCGTAGAACTGATCCTTGGGCCAATTGTGGCGTTTGAGGGTGGTGTCGCTGTTGATCTGCAGCGCCTCGGCCGACTCGGCCAACCCGGCCATGGACCGCGCCTCACGCACCCGCGCGGCGGCCATGGCCAGGCTTGGGCTGTGCCGGGTAGCGAGATCGACCCAGTGGTCCAGTTGCGGGTCGCCGTAGGCTCGCCACCACTGCGCGGTGGGCCAGTGGGCGTCTTGCGCCGCCTGCTGGATCGCCTCGTCGGTCGCCAGTTGATTGGCGTCGAGGGCCTGGCCTTGCGGGGCGATTCCTCCGGTTCCGATGCAGCCGCTGATTGCTAACGATAAAGCCCAAACACTGAGAGTCTTCAGCTCTCTGCTGATGCGACGCGGCACGGCAAGCGAATTCCTGAGATGGGTGAAGCGGGAGAGGTGGCGCAATTCTAGGGGGCGCGGGGGATGCCGATAAGCGGGCATTCCTGTGAATCTTTGTTACCGTTCAGGCGATAATCCGGGCGTTTGCCCTACACAGTCCGGTGCGGGCAGCTTCACATAATGGGCAACATTCATTTCTTGCGGAGCCGCCCATGCTTCCTCCCTTGAGCGTCCTTGCCCCTGCCGCCGCGCCTCTGTCACCCGCCGAAGCCTGCGCCGACGGCTTGCGCAGGCAACTGCACATTCATCCGGCACCGCTGAGCCCAGGTAGTTTGCCCTTACAGCGCGATGCGCGCTGGGTCCTCGACACGGTGCTGGAAAAGCTGATGAACCTGGCCGGCTATCCGCGCGATAAAGAGGCGCTCGAAGCGCTTCATCACACCCTGTCCAACAGTCCGGCCAGGCTGGAGACGGCGGCTGAGGAACTGCCCGATTTCTATCATTTTTTCAAAAAGGCCGAGCACTTGCTCAAGCGCCACCGCAGTGTCGATGATCCAAACATCGAAGCTGACTATCGCTTGTGCCGCGCCCTTAAGTGGCAGTTCCGGGCCGCTACCAGCGATACCAGGCACACGCGTCTGACCCAAGGCGTGTTGTCAGCGCTGGGTTATATCGATGCCGGTGGTAAACGTATCAACCATCGCCACCTTGGCTACGAATTCGCGCTGGAACCCACGCGACAGTTAAGTGCAGGCCCTTACCTGGCGGCCGATTCTCTGGTGGAAGTTACCGACGACCAGCGCATCAGGAGCACCCGCGTGGTTGGCCTGCTGGGCAAACTGAACTCGACGCTGGCGAACGTGACGGCGGGCACGTCGGGTCATCAACTGGGAATCGGCTATTTATCCTCACGGGAGTACCCAAGCCTTGCGCACTATGCCGATGCCCGCAGCCACTCGGTGCGCACGTCCCTGAGTGAAAATATCGCCCGGACCGTACGGAATTTTCCGGCCATTTTGAGTGACCGTTTCCATTTGCAAAGGCATCGGGACTACAGCGCACAGAGCCAGCCCTACACCCGCGAGGCACTGGCCGCCAATGGCCTGGGCGACGTTGAATTGCCCTGCCTGCAACACACCGAGCAGCCGGTGATGACCGAACGCGGTTTTAAAATGACTGCAGGCAGCAGACTGGCGCTGGATGTCTTCAGCTTTCTGAAGGTAAACACTGCGATGGCGCTGACATTGCAACGCACTGTGCAGTCCAAGACGCTTGATATCCTTGGCCTGTACGACACAGCGCCGGCGCTGGCCCGGCAGCAACTGGCCACCCGACAATCGTCGGCGGACACGCCGCTCAAGCTGCTGGCGGATCTGAATGCACAGGTGGCGTCCAGCAGCCGACACTTTGTTCAACAGCTCAACTCACCGCGCGCAAACGCCGTCGTTGACCTGCGCACTCAACAGGCCCAATCACTGCTGGAGCGCTACGTGCTGCTTCAGGACCTGGGGCCTGTCGATCCAGTGGTGAACGCAGACATACGCGACCTGATCCAGCAGCACCGCGCCCTTCTGCGGCCGCAGGCATTGTGCGTCTATCAACTGAAGGCCCCGACCCAGATACTGAGCGGGTCGGTGAGCGCCTCGGTCTCGTCCCGGGCCGAGGGCGGTAAAGGCGTGACCCTCGAGGTCAGCCACCGAACATCCGACGATCCACATTTGAGTGGCGACTACCTGGCGATCGATATCGCCCCGCTCAAATGCAAAAAAGGGGTGGTCACGGCACTGCGCGAAGTATTGGCGGCCCTGGGTAAGCAGACCTTCGACTGGGAAGACCTGATCCACTCCATCAGCGCATCGCTGCTCGACCCCGCCCGACAGCCGTCCACCCACGTGCTGGTCAAGATCAAGCATGGGCAACCGGTAGTGCTTCTGACCCGCCATACCCGCGACAAGCATCGCGACCTGGCCTTGCCGGAACCGATCAGCCACTACACCGGCGTCCAATTGCAGTCGTTGCGCACCCGGCAATCGCTGCACAAGGAGCAATGGGGCACCGATTCGCTGGACCACCTGCTACCGGTCGCCCGCCGCTACCTGGCCAACCCCGAAGACAGGCCCGGCTGGGACCGTTATATAGAGGCACACAGCGATGACCTGTCCAAGCTGTTCGACGCCATGGGCCGACAATCACCGGGCAGTGTCCTGAGCGCTGAGCTGGACGTACTCAGGCGTATCGGCCCGGCACTCGATCAGGCGGTTGAAACGCTGGCACAGCAGGCCGCCGACACGCTTGCGGCGCCGACACCGGAAAATCGTGCGCGGGCGCGACAGGCATTGGACCGGATGTTGCTGGCTTACCTGCCGCACTATGTGGCGAAAGTCAGCGAGGCCTGGCGGTTGGACTGAGCCCTGGCGGGGATTTTCATCGACTTAGGTCGTGCCCAGCGGATACACACCTGCTGGCAACTTCATGTCACAATTTGCCATCGACCTTGAGAACCCCCCATGGACACTTTGCAAAACATGCGCGCCTTCAGTTGCGTGGCCGAAGCCGGCAGCTTCACCGCCGCCGCCGCCCAGCTGGACACCACCACGGCCAACGTCTCGCGCGCGGTCTCCAACCTTGAGGCCCATCTGCAAACCCGCTTGCTCAACCGCACCACCCGCCGCATTGCCCTCACCGAGGCGGGTAAACGCTACCTGCTGCGCTGTGAACAGATTCTTGCGTATGTCGAGGAGGCCGAGGCCGAGGCCAGCGACGCCCATGCCCGCCCCGCCGGGCAACTGAAAGTGCACACCATGACCGGTATCGGCCAGCACTTCGTAATCGATGCCATCGCCCGCTACCGCCGCACCCACCCCGACGTGACCTTCGACCTTACCCTGGCCAACCGCGTGCCGGACCTGCTCGACGAGGGCTATGACGTGTCCATCGTGCTGGCCAGCGAACTGCCGGACTCGGGCTTCGTATCCCAGCGCCTGGGCATCACCTACAGCATCGCCTGCGCGTCGCCGGACTACGTCAAGGCCAAGGGGTGCGCACAGCGCCCCCAGGACTTGCTCAACCACGCCTGCCTGCGCCTGGTCAGCCCGGTCATTCAGTTGGACAAATGGACGTTCAACGGCCCGGAAGGCCAGGAAAGCGTGGCGATCAACACCTCGCCGTTCCTGGTGAACTCGGCCGACGCAATGAAAACCGCGATCACCAGCGGCATGGGCGTCGGGCTGCTGCCGGTGTACGCCGCCATCGAAGGCCTGCGCAACGGCACCCTGGTGCGGGTGATGCCCAACTACCGCTCCCAGGAGCTGAACCTGTACGCCATCTACCCGTCGCGCCAGTACCTGGATGCGAAGATCAAAACCTGGGTGGAATACCTGCGCGGCTCACTGCCGGAGATTCTGGCGGCGCATCAGGCCGAACTGGTGGCGTATGAATTGAGCGGCAGCCTGGGTGGGGTGCGGTTGGCTAATTGATAGCCAGCAAACAACACAGTGTGTCCGGTACCCAGATTGGATCGGCGGTGTCCTGACAACCGCCGGCAGGAATGTTAGCGTGCCTGGCATTCTTCCGTAGTCGATGAGCCCCGCCTGCCATGAAAAAGACTGTCCTCGCCTTCAGCCGCATCACCCCGTCGATGATTGAACGCCTGCAACAGGACTTCGAGGTGATCGCGCCGAATCCCAAGCTGGGGGATATCAACGCGCAGTTCGCCGAGGCCCTGCCCCACGCCCACGGCTTGATCGGTGTGGGCCGCAAACTGGGCCGCGCGCAGCTCGAAGGCGCGGGCAAGCTGGAGGTGGTGTCGAGCGTGTCGGTGGGCTACGACAACTACGATGTGCCGTACCTCACCGAGCGTGGAATCATGCTCACCAACACCCCCGACGTGCTGACCGAAAGCACCGCCGACCTGGCGTTCGCCCTGTTGATGAGCAGCGCCCGCCGCGTGGCCGAGCTGGACGCCTGGACCAAGGCCGGGCAGTGGAAGGCCAGCGTCGGCGCACCGTTGTTCGGCTGCGATGTGCACGGCAAGACCCTGGGCATCGTCGGCATGGGCAATATCGGCGCGGCGGTCGCGCGGCGCGGGCGACTGGGGTTCAACATGCCGATCCTGTACAGCGGCAACAGCCGCAAGCCGGCGCTGGAACAGGAACTGGGCGCGCAGTTGCGCAGTCTCGAGCAATTGCTGGCCGAAGCGGACTTCGTCTGCCTGGTGGTGCCGTTGAACGACAAGACCCGCCACCTGATCAGCACCCGCGAGCTGGGGCTGATGAAGCCCAGCGCCATCCTGGTGAATATTTCCCGCGGCCCGGTGGTGGACGAACCGGCGCTGATCCAGGCCTTGCAGAACCGGACCATTCGCGGCGCCGGGCTGGACGTGTACGAGCAGGAACCGCTGGCCGAGTCGCCGCTGTTCCAGCTGAGCAATGCCGTGACCCTGCCGCACATCGGCTCGGCCACCACCGAAACCCGCGAAGCCATGGCCAACCGTGCCCTGGACAATCTGCGCAGCGCCCTGCTCGGGCAGAAGCCGCAGGATCTGGTGAACCCGCAAGTGTGGAAGGGCTAAAGCCTGGGCCGCGCAGGTCGATAACCTTCCATAGATCGTCCTCCCTGATTCACAGAAGGTTTTTATGCCTACCTCCAAAGCCCGCGCAGATTCACTCTCGCTTCTGCTCTTTACCTTGCGCAGCGGCAAGCTGATGGCCATCAACCTGCTGAAGGTCAGCGAAATCATCCCCTGCCCGCCGCTGACCAAACTGCCGGAGTCGCACCCGCACGTCAAAGGCATCGCTACCCTGCGCGGCGCCTCGCTGTCGGTGATCGACCTGAGCCGCGCCCTTGGCGAGATGCCGCTGGAAGATCCGAATGGTGGCTGCCTGATCGTCACCGATGTGAGCCGCTCCAAGCAGGGCCTGCACGTTCAGGCGGTGAGCAAGATCGTGCATTGCCTGACCACCGATATCCGCCCCCCGCCCTACGGCTCCGGCGGTAATCGCGCGTTCATCACCGGCGTGACGCAGGTGGAAGGCGGCCTGGTACAGGTGCTCGATATCGAAAAAGTCATCCACGGCATCGCCCCGGCCCCGATTGAAGCGGCGCCGACCGACCTGACCATGGAAGAAGCCGAAGTGCTCGGCCATGCGCGGATCCTGGTGGTGGATGACAGCCAGGTGGCGTTGCAGCAGTCGGTGCATACCCTGCGCAACCTCGGCCTGACCTGCCACACCGCGCGCAGTGCCAAGGAAGCCATCGATGTGCTGCTGGAGCTGCAAGGCACCGGCGAAGAAATCAACGTGGTGGTGTCGGACATCGAAATGTCCGAAATGGACGGTTACGCCCTGACCCGCACCCTGCGCGAAACCCCGGACTTCCAGCACCTCTACGTGCTGCTGCACACCTCTCTGGACAGTGCGATGAACAGTGAAAAAGCACGGCTGGCCGGCGCCAACGCGGTGCTGACCAAGTTCTCGTCCCCCGAGCTGACCAAGTGCCTGGTGGTGGCCGCCCAGACCGTGGCGCAACAAGGTCGTTGAGCCATGGCTGCATATTTTCAGCTGCTGCGCCGCCCCCTCACCCGGAGCCTGCCCGCGCCGCAGTGGCCGGCCGGTACGCAGTTGGATCATTACCGCGATGAGCTGGCCCCGGCGATTCATGCGGTATTGCGCCTGACTCAGGAACAGGGCGGTGGCCGCGTACCCGATCTGCACACCTGGCAGGACCGGTTTGTCACCGATGCCGAGTTCGACCCCACCCTGTGCCTGGTCGCCAGCAACGAGACGGGCATTCTGGGCGTGGCCCAGTGCTGGACCAGCGCGTTTATCAAGAACCTGTCCGTGCACCCCTGCGCCCAGGGTCAGGGGCTGGGTCGCGCCTTGTTGCTGCACGCGTTCCAGGTGTTCAAGCAACGCGGCGAGCCCTATGTGGACCTCAAGGTGCTGGAAACCAACCTGCGTGCCCGGCGACTGTATGAAAGTGCGGGCATGCTGTTTGTCATGCGCGATGTGGTCAGCGAAGAATGACTGGCGCATAACTTGCTTCCAGAGCGGTATTGCGGTGAACAGAGGTAAAAACCCGTCACCGCCGTTGCATGCCCTCTGACCTAGCCTGGTGACAGCCTGCCATGAACACTCATTTTTCCTGCGTCGGTTGCGGCAAATGCTGCAGTGACCACCACGTGCCCCTGACCCTCGACGAAGCCCGTATGTGGGCGGCGGACGGCGGTAACGTCATCGTTCTGGTGGAGGGCTTTCTCGGCAACGGCCTGGGGTTGCCCGTGCAACAGCGCGAGCACGCCGAACGGCGTTCGGTGGTAGTCCCCAGCGGCACAGCCGAGGCGTTCGTGGCGATTACCTTCGCCGCCTACAACGCCGGACGCTGCCGGAATCTTGACGAAGACAACCTGTGCCGCATCTATGAACGGCGCCCGCTGGTCTGTCGCATCTACCCGATGGAGATCAACCCGCACATCCCGTTGAACCCCGCGGCCAAGGACTGTCCGCCGGAGTCCTGGGAACAGGGCCCGGCACTGATCGTCGGGGGCGAACTGGTCGATCGGGAACTCGCGCAGTTGATCCAGCAATCACGCCAAGCCGACCGCGACGACGTGCAAACCAAGGAGGCGGTCTGCGCCCTGCTGGGCATTCGCACCACGGCGCTCAAGGGCGATGGCTTCACCGCCTACCTGCCGGACATGGGCGCATTCGCCCAGGCCATCGAGCTGGCGATGGCCCACCCCTCTGCGGCCGGTGAGTGGGTGTTCCAGGTGTCCGGCCCGGGCATCGCCGAACAACTGCTGGACGCCGGCGCGCAGATCGCCACCGAGGTGCCGGCCAATTACACATTTATTCCGCTGCGGGCGGCGTGATGCGACGCGCCGCCCATCCGCGCGGTGTTGATTGGCGCCCTCAATAGCTGGCGACGCACTCTATTTCGATGCGCGCATCCAGTAGCAGCCGACCGGCAGCGAACGTGGTTCGGGCGGGCAGATGATTCGCCGGGAAGTAGCGGCTATAGACTTTGTTCATGGCGGCGAAATCGTTGATATCGGCGAGGATCACGGTGCACTTGACAACGCGTTCCATCGACAATCCCTTGTCCTTGAGAATCGTGCGCATGCTCTCCAAGGCCCTGGCGGTTTCCGCTTCTATTCCACCGGGTACGCGCTTGCCAGCGCTGTCCAAACCCAGCAAGCCCGACAGAAACAGCAAGGACCCGGCCCGCACCGTTTGCGAAAACGGTAGGCCTGCGTCGGCGGGAGAGAAGCCCAGAGGTTGGAGTACAGGGCGCTCGGGCGCTGGCGCGGCGGCGAGATAACGTCCCGTAATAGCGGCGTGCTGGCCGTTGTCCTTGAGTCGTTGCAAGGCCTGGTTCAACGCGTCACGCAGTTCAGGGTCGGTTTTGCGCAGGCCGATGGCAACCCCGGTGCCGAGCATTTCATCCTTGATGGCGGGCCCGGCAAACGCGAAATCCACACCTTGCGCAGTTTTCAACAAGGCTTGCGAGATTTCGATGCTGTCCTGCAACGTTGCATCAATCTCGCCCTTGCGCAGGCTCTCGATCAACTGCGCGTTGAGCTTGAACGTCTTCACCTCGACCCCATGGGGGGCCCAGCGCGCCAATGCGTAGGCCTCCCGACTGGTACCGGCCAGCACGCCGATGCGGCGGCCCTGCAGTACCTTCAGATCAGGCTGCAGGGCCAGGTCGCGTCGCGCCACCAGCCTGGTTTCGAGCGGGTACAGGTTATCGGTGAAATCGATCTGCTTGCGCCGCGCGGGGGTGGAGGACATGGGCATGATCGCGTCAAAGCGGCCGGCTTCAAGCGCCGCCAGATTGGTGGCGTAGCTCTGGTCGACCCACTCGCAACGCCTTTTGAGTTGGGCGCACAGTGCGTTGCCCAGTTCTATATTCAACCCCACCAGCTCGCCTTTGGCGTTGCGACTTTCAAAAGGCGGTACCAGAGGCTCGACGCCAAACCGTATGACTTGTGATCGTTTTTCCTTCGCGTAAGCCGTGGAGCACAACACACCGGTCATCGTGCATAAAGCCAGCGCCAACATCAGTCGTGTCAGGATCATGATTCAGTCCTTGCAAAAAATAAGAGGGCTTTCGGGCGCCTATCAATGGCCGCACCGACTACCCCAGTAGATTTAGCAGGACTCCTCGCATAATCGCCCGGCACTCATCCTGTAATGCTGTAGGAAAAACCCTAAAATCTCGGAATTTCCAGGCGATAGGGCGCGACGATCCGCTGGTACTCACCGTTCTGCTTCAACTGTTCAAGCGCTAGGTTGAGCGCATGACGCAACGCGGTATCAGGCTTGCGCACCGCGATTGCCACACCATCGCCCAACAGCTCGGCGGAAACGGCCGGGCCCAGGAAGTCGAAGGCCTGGCCTTCGTCGGTGTCGAGCAGGGCCTCGCGAATTTCCACGGTGCCCTGCAACGTCGCGTCGAGTTCGCCCGCCAGCAGGCCGTGGACCAAGTCGGTGTTGAGCCAGAAACTTTTGATAATGACGCCCTTCGGCGCCCATTTGGAACGGGCGAACGCCTCACGATTGCTGCCCAGCAATACCCCTACCCGCTTGCCCTTGAGCGACTTGGCGGTGGGCAGCAGGCCGGAAGCCTTGCGAGCGACCAGGCGGGTGGTGAAGGGGTAGAGCAGATCGGTGAAGTTCGCCCATCGCCGGCGTTCCGAGGTGGGCGCGATCCCCATGATGGCGTCGAAGCGCCGGGCATCCAGGGCGCGGAAGTTTTCCACCTGTACCTGGTCGACCCAGGTACACCGCACATGCATTTGCACGCAGAGGGCATTACCCAGTTCGATATTCAGACCGACCAGTTGCCCTTGTGGGTCGCGGCTCTGGAACGGGGGGAACAGCGCGGCGACGGCAAATCGGACTTCTTGACGCGGTGGGTCGGCGGCCGCGACGGCATCCACCGACAGCAACAGGGCGAGCGCTACACAGAGGTGTATCAGAGCCACGGGAAACATCCTTTTCCAGAGAAACCAGCCTCATCGCCCCTCGCCCGGTATGCACGGGCGCAGCAAAGGCAGGCAAGCTTTCTAGAAACGGACTTGATCCTACAAGCAGAAATATCAGCAGAGCTTGTAGGCAAATGCCATCACGATTAAACGGTAATTACACTCAGCGTTTACCCATGGAGCGACGCGTGCCGGGCGGGGCCATTCCGGGAGTCTTGGTGTGGCCGTTCTTGGCGCCGTTCTTGTACCAGGGCTGCGCGGCGTTCTTGGCTCCGGCAAGTTCACCCGGTTTGAAGGGAAACTTGAACGCCGGGATCTCGGCCTTTTCAACGCCTTCGGCGCTGGCCGGATCGGCGAGGTCGGCCGCTTCAACGGGGGATTGTGTCGGGGAATTCATGGAAGCTCCGGAGCGTGCAGAAAAATGAAGCGAGACCGCTTGCCGGCCACGCTGGCGCGCAGTATACCTGCCCGCCCCGGTTCTTTAACCACCGCCTGTACGAATGGTCGGCGTTTGCTGACAGCCCTGTCAGTTAGCCGTCACCGTGCTGACCGGGTTGGCGGGCTATAAAGGCCGCTACCTATTCCACTCCTCTGTCCCGGCCCCCTGCCCATGCACATTCAGCGAAAAACCGCCCTGATCGCGGCAGTCCTAGTGGTTTTCGCGGTTGTTCTCTGGGCCGTGACCCGCCCGGCCAAGCCTCGGCTGGCGGCACCCAGCGCGATTCCGGTACGCGTGGTAAGCGTGGCCCGGCAGGATGTGCCGCGCTTTGTCAGCGGCATCGGCACGGTGCTGTCGCTGCACAGTGTGGTGGTACGCCCGCAGGTGGATGGCATTCTCACCCGGTTGCTGGTCAAGGAAGGCCAGTGGGTCAAGGCCGGCGACCTGCTGGCCACCCTCGATGATCGTTCGATCCGCGCCGGCCTCGACCAGGCCAGGGCCCAACTGGGCGAGAGCCAGGCCCAGTTGCAGGTGGCGCAGGTCAACCTCAAGCGCTACAAGGCATTGAGCGTCGACGACGGTGTGTCCAAGCAGACCTATGACCAGCAGCAAGCCCTGGTCAACCAGCTCAAGGCCAGCGCCCAGGGCAACCAGGCGGCGATTGATTCGGCTCAAGTGCAGTTGTCCTACACGCAGATTCGCTCGCCGGTCAGTGGTCGCGTCGGTATTCGCACGGTGGATGAAGGCAACTTCCTGCGCAGCAGCGATGCCCAGGGGCTGTTTTCCGTGACGCAGATCGACCCGATCGCCGTGGAATTTTCCCTGCCGCAGCAGATGCTGCCGACCCTGCAAGGCCTGATCGCCGCTCCGGAAAAAGCCAGTGTTGACGCCTATCTGGGTGCCGACACCGACGGCCAGACTGGCGATTTACTGGGCCGGGGCCACCTGAGCCTGATCGACAACCAGATCAGCTCCACCACCGGCACCCTGCGCGCCAAGGCCGAGTTCAGCAACGCCGCCCAGCGTCTCTGGCCCGGCCAACTGGTGACCGTCAAGATCCAGACCGCCCTCGATAGAAACGCCTTGGTGGTGCCGCCGACCGTCGTGCAGCGTGGCCTCGATTCGCACTTTGTGTACCGGGTAAACGATGACAAGGCCGAAGTGGTGCCGGTACAGGTGACGTATCAGAACAGCGACCTCAGCCTGATCACCGGTGTGCAGGCCGGGGATGTGCTGGTCAGCGACGGTCAGTCGCGGCTCAAGGCCGGTGCGCGGGTCGAGGTGCTCAAGGAGCCGCCCCAGGCGATCCAGACCGTCGACGCCACGGTGCAGCCATGAGCGGCAGCCGCTCGCCTTCGGCCTGGTGCGTCGACCACCCGGTCGCCACTTTGCTGCTGACCTTCGCCCTGGTGCTGCTCGGGCTGATTGCCTTCCCGCGCCTGGCCATTGCGCCACTGCCGGAAGCGGAATTTCCGACGATCCAAGTCACCGCGCAGTTGCCCGGCGCCAGCCCCGACACGATGGCCTCGTCGGTGGCCACACCGTTGGAAGTGCAATTCAGCGCCATCCCCGGCGTGACTCAGATGACCTCCAGCAGCGCCTTGGGCTCCACCCTGCTGACTCTGCAATTCACCCTCGACAAAAGCATCGACACTGCCGCCCAGGAAGTGCAGGCGGCGATCAACACCGCGTCCGGCAAGCTGCCCAGCGATATGCCAAGCCTGCCGACCTGGAAGAAGGTCAACCCGGCGGACAGCCCGGTGCTGATCCTCAGTGTCAGCTCCGACAGCATGCCCAGCACCGAACTGAGCGACTACGTGGAAACCCTGCTGGCCCGGCAGATCAGCCAGATCGATGGCGTCGGTCAGATCAACATCACCGGCCAGCAACGTCCGGCGATTCGCGTGCAGGCTTCGCCCGACAAACTCGCGGCCATCGGTCTGACGCTTGCCGATATCCGCCTGGCCATTCAGCAGTCGAGCCTGAACCTGGCCAAGGGGGCGATCTACGGTGATAACAGCGTGTCGACCCTGTCGACCAATGATCAGTTATTCCAGCCACAGGACTACGCTCAATTGATCGTGTCCTACAAAAACGGCGCGCCGGTGCAGTTGCGCGATATCGCCAAGGTCATCAACGGCTCGGAAAACGCCTACGTGCAGGCCTGGTCCGGGGACACTCCCGGGGTCAACCTGGTGATCTCGCGCCAGCCTGGCGCGAATATCGTCGAGACCGTCGACCGCATTCAGGCGCAGCTACCGCGCCTGCAAGCCATGTTGCCGGCATCGGTGCAGGTCAGTGTGCTGAGCGACCGCACCAAAACCATCCGCGCCTCGCTGCATGAGGTGGAAGTGACCTTGCTGATCGCGATCCTGCTGGTGGTGGCGGTGATGGCGCTGTTCCTGCGTCAACTGTCGGCCACGCTGATTGTGTCCAGCGTGCTCGGCGTGTCGCTGATCGCCAGTTTTGCGCTGATGTACCTGATGGGCTTCAGCCTGAATAACCTGACCCTGGTGGCCATCGTGATCGCCGTGGGCTTTGTGGTGGACGATGCCATCGTGGTGGTGGAGAACATCCACCGGCACCTGGAGGCCGGGCTCGATCAGCGCGCGGCGGCGATCAAGGGCGCCGGCGAGATCGGCTTTACGGTGGTGTCCATCAGCTTTTCCCTGGTGGCGGCGTTTATTCCGCTGCTGTTCATGGGGGGTGTGGTCGGGCGGCTGTTCAAGGAGTTCGCGCTCACCGCTACCTCGACCATTCTGATTTCGGTGGTGGTGTCCCTGACCCTGGCACCGACCCTGGCCGCGTTGTTCATGCGCGCGCCCAGCCATCACACCCAGGCCAGGCCCGGTTTCAGCGAGCGCCTGCTGGCCGGCTACGCGCGCAACCTGCGGCGTGCCCTGGCCCATCAACGCAGCATGCTGGCGATCTTCGGCGTGACGCTTGCGTTGGCCGTGGTCGGCTACGTGTTTATTCCCAAAGGGTTCTTCCCCGTGCAGGACACCGGCTTCGTACTCGGCACCAGCGAGGCGGCGGCCGATGTGTCCTTCCCGGACATGGTCGCCAAACACAAGGCACTGGCCGAGATCATCAAGGACGATCCGGCGGTACAGGCGTTTTCCCATTCCGTGGGGGTGACCGGCAGCAACCAGACCATCGCCAACGGCCGCTTCTGGATCGCCTTGAAAGAGCGTGGGGAGCGCGATGTGTCGGCCAGCCAGTTTATCGACCGCGTCCGCGCGAAACTCGCCAAGGTGCCGGGCATTGTGCTGTACCTGCGCGCCGGCCAGGATATCAACCTCAGCTCCGGCCCCAGCCGCGCCCAGTACCAATATGTGCTCAAGAGCAACGACGGCCCGACGCTCAACACCTGGACCCAGCGCCTCACCGAGAAACTGCGCGCCAACCCGGCCTTTCGCGACCTGTCCAACGACTTGCAACTGGGCGGCAGCATCACCCACATCAGCATCGACCGGCAGGCCGCCGCACGGTTCGGCCTGAGCGCCACCGATGTCGACCAGGCGCTGTACGACGCCTTCGGCCAACGCCAGATCAACGAATTCCAGACCGAGATCAACCAATACCAGGTGGTGCTGGAACTGGATCGCCAACAACGCGGCAAGGCCGAGAGCCTGAACTATTTCTACCTGCGCTCCCCCTTGACCAATGAAATGGTGCCGCTGTCGGCGCTGGCCAAGGTCGACCCACCGACCGTCGGGCCATTATCCATCAGCCATGACGGCATGTTCCCGGCCGCCAACCTGTCCTTCAACCTGGCACCCGGCGTAGCCCTGGGCGATGCGGTGATCATGCTCGACCAGGCCAAGGCCGAGATCGGCATGCCCAGCACCCTTATCGGCAGCTTCCAGGGCGCCGCCCAGGCATTCCAGAGTTCTCTGGCCAGCCAGCCGTGGCTGATCCTTGCGGCGCTGGTGGCGGTGTACATCATCCTGGGGGTGCTGTACGAAAGCTTCGTGCATCCGCTGACGATCATCTCGACCCTGCCGTCGGCCGGCCTCGGCGCGCTGATCATGCTCACCCTGATGGGCCAGGACTTTTCGATCATGGCGTTGATCGGCCTGGTGCTGCTGATCGGCATCGTGAAAAAGAACGGCATCCTGATGATCGACTTTGCCCTCGACGCCCAGCGCGTGCGTGGCCTGGCGCCTCAGGAGGCGATTTACCAGGCCTGCGTCACGCGGTTCCGACCGATCATCATGACCACCCTCGCCGCCCTGCTTGGCGCGGTGCCGCTGATGCTGGGTGCCGGTCCCGGCGCGGAACTGCGCCAGCCGCTGGGCATCGCGGTGGTCGGCGGGCTGCTGGTGAGCCAGGCACTGACCCTGTTCACCACGCCGGTCATATACTTGTACCTCGAAAAGTTGTTCCATCGGCCCACACCAGCGCCCGCGCTGGCGACCACAGAGTGAGGCGGGGTCATGCGCGTCCTGATTATCGAAGATGAAGAAAAAACCGCGGACTATCTGCACCGTGGCCTGACGGAACAGGGCTACACCGTCGACGTGGCCCGTGACGGTGTCGAAGGTTTGCACCTGGCGTTGGAGAACGACTATGCCGTGATCGTGCTCGACGTGATGCTGCCGGGCCTCGATGGCTTTGGCGTGCTGCGGGCGTTACGCGCGCGCAAGCAGACCCCGGTGATCATGCTCACCGCCCGCGAGCGCGTGGAAGACCGCATTCGCGGCCTGCGCGAAGGCGCCGACGACTACCTGGGCAAACCCTTTTCGTTTCTCGAACTGGTGGCGCGCCTGCAGGCGTTGACACGCCGCAGTGGCGGGCATGAGCCGGTGCAGGTGACCGTCGCCGACTTGTGGATAGACCTGATCAGCCGCAAGGCCAGTCGCAACGGCCTGCGCCTGGATCTCACCGCCAAGGAATTCTCGCTGCTCAGCGTATTGGCGCGCCGCCAGGGCGAGATCCTGTCCAAGACAGCGATTGCGGAGATGGTGTGGGACATCAATTTCGACAGCGATGCCAACGTGGTCGAAGTGGCGATCAAGCGCCTGCGGGCCAAGCTCGACGGCCCGTTCGAACACAAACTGCTGCACACCATCCGTGGCATGGGCTATGTGCTGGAGAACCGCAGTGCCGGCTGATTCCATTGCGCTGCGCCTGAGCGGCATGTTCACCCTGGTGGCGGCGCTGATCTTCCTGCTGATCGGCGGCGCGCTGTACCAGCAAGTGGACCGCGGCCTGGGCCTGCTGCCGGAGGCCGAACTGGACGCACGCTACAGCGTGCTCGAATCCTCGGTGAACCGCTTCGGCACCCCGGACCACTGGGCCAAGATCACCAACAAGCTCAAACTGCTGAGCGAAGAAGACAAGCGCATTCATTTCTGGGTGGTCAGCAGCGACCCGGCCTATGAATACGGCAACCCCGACGCACGCATTCGCGCCTTCGCCGCTGAACGCACCGGTAAGCGTGACTTGCACCTGCCCGGCCAGCGTTATCCGCTCAAAGTGCTGGTCAGCCAGTTCGCCGCCAAGGACCAGCGCCCGCCGCTGCGCTTTATGATCGCCATCGACACCGAAAACTTCCGCGCCACCCAGCATCACTTGCTGGTGGCGCTGGTCAGCCTGGCGCTGGTGGGCGTGCTGCTGGCGGCGCTGCTGGGGTTCTGGGTCTCGCGCATCGGCCTCAAGCCGCTGGGCAAGCTCTCGGACGAGGCCAGCCAACTGGCGCCGCCGAAACTCTCCGGCCGCCTGCTGTTGTCACCGTTGCCGCCGGAGCTCAAGCAGTTCGTCAACACATTCAATGCCACGCTGGACCGCGTGGAACAGGCTTATTCGCGCCTGGAGTCGTTCAATGCCGACGTGGCCCACGAGCTGCGCTCACCCTTGACCAACCTGATCGGCCAGACCCAGGTGGCGCTGACGCGCGGGCGCTCGGCCGAGCATTATCTGGAGGTGCTGCAGTCGAACCTGGAAGAGTTGGAGCGCCTGCGTTCGATCGTCAACGACATGTTGTTCCTCGCCAGCGCGGACCAGGGCACCAAGGCCACCAAGTTGAGCGAAAGCTCCCTGGCCGACGAGGTCGCAACGACCCTCGATTACCTGGACTTTATCCTCGAAGACGCCCAGGTGCAGGTGCAGGTCCATGGCGACGCACAGGTGCAGATCGAGAGAGCCCACCTGCGTCGCGCGCTGATCAACCTGCTGAGCAACGCCGTGCAACACACCGCGCCCGGTCAGGTCATCGACGTGCACATCGAGGTGCAGGCGCATCACGTCGCCATCGGCGTGACCAACCCCGGCGAAACCATCGCCAGTGAACACCTGCCTCGGCTGTTCGAGCGGTTCTATCGGGTCGACGCCTCGCGGCGTAACAGCGGCGCGAACCATGGGTTGGGCCTGGCCATCGTCAAGGCGATTGCGCTGATGCACGGCGGGGATGTGTTTGTACGCAGCGACAGACGCGGCAATACCTTTGGTATCACGCTGCCGGTATGAGCGCGTGACTGTTGCGGTTTGGGCAACAGTCATTATCTTGTTACACTCTGTTTCGCAGTGCTCGCCTGCGTTAATTTGACGCATCGATGAGCGCGACGGCAAAGACAGCTGCCCCGTTTACCCGAATTTCCCTCGACTTATTTCCAGGGCTCTACGCTGGGAATCTGTCTTAAAGCCGCTGACCTTCAGCGGCTTTTTTTTGCCGTCAAAAAAGGCCGGGCATTTCCCACGACACCGGCCGTTTACGTCTGATCCAAAGGAGCTCCACCGGTGCAGAACTCGCTGACGTTCACCCCGTTATTCCTCGCGATTACCGCAACGATTACGCCCATCGCTCACGCGGCGGACAGCGTCCCCGTCGACGGTTTCGTCGAAGGTTCACACCTGACAATCGACACCCGCAACTACTACATGAACCGCGACCGTCGCGATATCCACACCGATGACAGCAAGGAATGGGGCCAGGGTTTTATCGGCACCTTCGAGTCCGGCTATACCCAGGGCACGCTCGGTTTCGGCCTGGACGCTCATGCCATGCTCGGCCTCAAGCTTGACGGCGGTGGCGGCACTGACGGTTCCAGCATCCTTCCCTATGGCAGCGACACCGGCAGCGGCAAGGCGCCGGGGTCGTTCTCCACCGCCGGCGGCACCTTGAAAATGCGCGCCTTCGACACCGAACTCAAAGCCGGCGACCTGTTCCTCAACAACCCGGTGATCGCCGGTGGCATGACGCGCATGCTGCCGCAGACCTTCCGTGGCGTCAGCCTGACCAACCGCAGCCTGGACGGCTGGATGTTCGAAGGCGGCCAGGCCAGCTTCACCAAGCTCTATAACCAGAGCGGCCACCGGCGCATCGGCACCAGCTACGGCGCCTTGCCCGATAACCACGACAGCCAGCACCTGGACTGGGCCGGCGTATCGTTCAGCGCTGCGCCGGGTGTGACCAGCAACCTCTATGCGTCGCAACTCAAGGACGTCTGGCAGCAGTACTACTACGATCTGGATTACACCTACGCGTTGAACGACCGGGTCAGCCTTAACCCAGGCCTGCACTACTACCATACGCAGGACACCGGCCAATCCCTGCTGGGCGACATCGACAACAACACCTGGAGCCTGCATTTCACCGTGGGCGTGGGCAGCCACAGCGTCACCGCCGCCTATCAGCGGGTCAACGGCAACACACCGTTCGACTACATCACCCAGGGCGACAGCGTGTACCTGGACAATTCCCAGCAATACTCGGACTTCAACGGTCCGAATGAGCGCTCGTGGAAGCTCAAGTACGCTTATGATTTTGCCGGCCTTGGCATGCCAGGCCTGACCTCGGCGGTGTCTTACATCAGCGGCAAAACCGATCTGACCCAGGTCGATCCGCAAAGCCGTGGCTACAGCGCCTGGTACAGCGCCAACGGCAAAGACGCTGAACACTGGGAACGGGATATCGATCTGAAATACGTAGTGCAGGACGGTCACGCCAAGGACCTCGCCGTGCGCCTGCAATGGGCCACGCACCGAGGCGGCCGCGGTTATTCGGCGGTGGATCGTGATGTGGATGAATATCGGGTGATCGTCGACTATCCGATTGACGTGTTTTGAGGGCTCGAATCTTTCTTTTTAGCTGAGTATTCAATTTTCATCGGGTAGAACTAAACTGCCAGCATCTATCTCGCTGAAGTCTGCCCGATGAGTCAACGCCGTGTTCGTCCCCCGCCAGCACACCCGGAATTGCTGCTGCTCCTGGGCAGCGGCCTGACCGTCGTCCTGATCGTCATCATCGTCGCGGCCTTACTGGTTCGCGAACATGCCAGTACGCTGCAGGCGGCTACGCGCTCGACCACGAACATTGCCCAACTGATCAACGCCGATGCGCTGCGTAACGTCGAGCTCTACGACCTGGCTCTCAAGGGGCTGATTGCGGCCAGGCAGCGCGAGGACCTGGCCAAGGTCGATGCGAACATTCAGCATCTGCTGCAGTTTGACTTGGCCACCGCCGCGCCCTTCAAGGGTGAAGTGCTGATGCTCGATGCCCATGGCACGGTGATCGCCGACTCGTCGACCCTGCAACCCACCGCGCGCAATTTTGCCGACCGCGACTATTTCCAGGCCCATGTGAATAACCCTCAAGCCGGGCTGTTTATCAGCCGGCCGTTCAGGGTGCACTGCGAGTGCGATCAGGTCTGGCGCATGGCCTTCAGCCGCCGTGTATCAGGACCCAATGGCGAGTTTACCGGGGTGGCGGTGGCGACCATGCGCCTGGCGTACTTCGACCAGTTGTTCAATACCCTCACCATCGGCAACGGCAGCAGCGTCAATCTGCTCAACAATCGCGGCATTCTACTGGCCCAGCAACCGTTGCTCGAACGCGACATGATCGACAAGGACCTGAGCGAACGCCCGAACTTCAAGCGCATCCTGCGCGAAGGCAGCGGCAGCTTTCAGGCCGTCTCGGCCATCACCGGCAAGGAACGGCTGTATACATTCACCACCGTGGGCGACCTGCCGCTGATTGTGGTGGTGGCGTTGTCCCGCGAAGATGTGTTCGCCCCTTGGAAACGCGCCGCGCTGCTCACCAGCGGTGCCACCGGCATTCTGTGCGTCGGTTTGCTGTGGCTGACCTGGATGCTGCGTCGCGAGCTGCGACGTCGCTATCGCGCGGAGCGAGTGCTGTCAGAACTGGCAGCCACCGACCCCCTGACCGGCCTGGCCAACCGCCGCGTCCTGGACGAACGCCTGCGCCAGGAATGGGACCGCGCCCAACGCTCGACCGAAGCGCTGACCCTGCTGATGATTGACGTAGACCACTTCAAAGCCTTCAACGACCGCCACGGTCACAGCGGCGGCGACGAGGCCTTGCGCGCCGTGGCCCAGGTCATCGGCGACAATATCCGCCGCCCGGCTGACCTCGCGGCGCGCTACGGCGGTGAAGAATTCGCGGTGGTGCTGCCCCATACCGACGCCAAGGGCGCGATGGTCATCGCCGAGCACATCCGCAGCAGCGTCGAACGCTTGCCACGGGCGGCAGGCAGCGAAGGGCCGATTACCGTGAGTATCGGCATGAGTACCTGGGACAAACGCAACCGCCAATCCCTGGAAGCGCTGCTGCTTAGTGCGGACCAGGCGTTGTATGAGGCCAAGCATGGCGGACGTAATCGTATAGTCGATGCAATCCGCCATTGAGACGATCGCGCGCAGTGAGCGCAGAAAGCTTTATCGACGTCTGTAGAGTATTGGCTGACTCACTTACAATTTACCTGTCTTATCATCTTTTTTGACGGCCGCCTCCATGTAGCTATCCGAGAAAAAGTGCCTCGCAACTTTTATCTCAGGACGATACAAGCCGTTAATCAACTTATTCATATGTTCTTCCCCTGTGCCCGCCAGCAGACGTTTACTTGATTCCGGCGGTAACTTGCGCAGATCCTTGATAATCGACAGTCCGATTCCCGCTTTCATGTCATCCCCGGAAAATACGGTCTGGAAAGGTTCCAGCTTTCGCCTGGAAATATCCTTAAATTCGCCTTGCGTCAGCGGTTCGATATGCCGTTCAAGATACGGTGTTTGCGCAAACCTCATTTCTACCAAACTCACCCACGCAGCATCCTTGAACGCCGGGCTTTCAAAGTCAAAACGAAAGGTAGTTCCGCCAAAACGACTGCTTGGTTTTTTTGGCTCGCCTCCCGCTTCCAAGGCAAAAAATACAAAATCGTCATTGCCGAGAATCTTAATATCTTCTTGGGGAGAGTTCTCCGTATTAAAAATGATATTACGATCAATCAATTTTTGACGTGAAAACAAGCCGACGCTACCATCGTCGCGTTTTACCGGAGCTCCAGTACTATGCGTCGCATATAACGAACTTTCGAAATAGTTATTCAAAAATTGCTTCTCATCCGGAGTTAGTGCACCCAACTCATTTCGAAGATTGCGCAGGTTAGTCTTAGAAAGACCATCGACATAAGTTTTTTCCGAAGAGACAGGAACGGTGTTCCATAGCGTTCCATTTTTTATCATCCGCTCGTGGGACTTCCCGCTGATAAATTGGCGTATTCCTTTGGTTATCTGGCGAGCGGCTACATCTTCATTCATGGTAGGCCGGTCGCTTGATGAATAAGGTTTAGCGATACCGTTACCGATTCCCACGTCTGCTTTCGCAAACATACGTTCTATATGATTACCCTGCAAAACGCCTTCATTTCCGGCGTGTTTAGCATAATCAATCAAACCAGGGGTCTTGATCTGGCTGATACTAGGCATAGTGAGCACCACCGAGACGAAGGAATTGATGATGGGCCGGGGCAGGTATAACCCGAGCTGAATTCAGAGTGCGTGTGTCAAACATATATGAACTTTCCAAAACCCAATCGATAAGGGCATTCAACTTCTCGCTAAGTCGTTTGGGCGACACATCACCCTCTACAATATGGCTCATTGCCAACAGCGCTGTGGATGCACTATTGAATCCGACCACAGGGATATGTTCGTGCAAGAAACCCATCTGACGTTCAAATAGCAAGCGGTACCAGCTGTCCATTTCCAAGCCATCTATCGCAACATGGGGAAATTCGCAAATCAGGCTGATACAGCCTTGAGCCCGATTATCATAAATCGCCAACTTCATGCCTTCTATCTTCATTTGGCACATCTGGCACTCATCAAACTTAAGATCAGGCAGACCAATCTGATCACCGAACAGCTTTAAAACAGCGTCATTTTTTTTCATACTCTACAAACTCCAGCCAAAGCACGAAACTCATAGCGTACAACCCACTGCGCCAATAATGCCGAGTAACTACCGACAAAAATATCGATACCAACAGCCTTGAAAATAGAAACATAGTCATAACTCCGAAACTGGCCAACATCATTATCAGAGCATCCATGCCAAGCTTCGGAGGAAACACTACACTAGGAACTCTCAAATTCCGACTCAGGAAAAATGTAAAATCTTTGCCAGAAAATTCTATAACGCTGAATGGAACGTATCCTTTCTGAATAACCACCCAGGTTTTTACGAGACGAAAAAAAGGCCACCCGAAGGCAGCCTTTAAAAACTAAAGAAAGAGAGTTGTTACTTACACCGCCGCAACGGGACGCATGTAAGAGATCGGTGCGGTGCTGGCATCTTCGAAGGTCACGACTTCCCAAGCATCTGTCTGCTCAATCAACTTGCGCAGCAGCTGGTTGTTAAGGGCGTGGCCCGACTTGAAGCCTTTGAACTCGCCTATCAGGCTATTGCCCAGCAGGTAGAGGTCACCGATTGCATCGAGGATCTTGTGCTTCACGAATTCGTCTTCATAGCGAAGGCCGTCTTCGTTCAGTACACCATCCGCGTCGACCACGATGGCGTTTTCAACGCTGCCGCCGAGTGCGAGGTTGTGCTTGCGCAGGTACTCGATGTCACTCATGAAACCAAAGGTACGGGCGCGGCTGACTTCTTTAACGAACGAAGTGCTGGAAAAATCCACGCTTGCACTTTGGGTGCGGTCACGGAATACCGGGTGATCGAAATCGATCTCAAAGCTCACTTTAAAGCCTTCGAACGGGACGAAGGTGGCGCGCTTGTCGCCGTCTTCTACTGTCACTTCCCGCAGAATGCGAATGAACTTCTTGGCTGCGTCCTGTTCTTCCAGGCCGGCAGATTGAATCAGGAATACGAAGGGTCCAGCGCTGCCATCCATGATCGGGACTTCGGACGCGGAGAGCTCGACGTAGGCGTTATCGATGCCCAAACCGGCCATGGCCGAGAGCAAGTGCTCCACCGTGTCCACTTTGACGTCACCGTTGACCAAAGTGGTCGACATAGTGGTTTCGCCAACGTTTTCCGCGCGAGCAGGTATCTGCACCACAGGGTCCAGGTCGGCACGCACAAACACGATGCCGGTGTCGACAGGTGCAGGCTTGAGGGTCAGGTAGACCTTTTCCCCGGAGTGCAGACCTACACCTGTGGCACGAATAATATTCTTCAGGGTGCGTTGTTTAATCATGGCTTGGACCGCTTCAGCGCAAATTGCGAACTGGTATCAACAAAGGCTGGCGATAATAGCAGACCAGACCTTTGCTGAACACCAATCACCTTCATAGCCCTGATACATTCCATTAATCGGCCTGACGACGCAGGAATGCCGGGATGTCCAGGTAGTCCAGGTCATCTTGCGGATTCGGGCTACGGGACGCTGCAGCACCGGCCTGAGCCTGGTTGCGCATCACAGTCGGACGATCCAGGTCGCGGTAGTTCACCGACGGCAGCTCCTGACGCGCAGGGGCTGGAGCGGCGGTGGCCTGACTGGCCTGGCTACCGTGCAGGGTATTGTCGATCACCTTCACAGGCTTCTCGATCTTGGCACCCAGGCCGGTGGCAACTACGGTGACATGCAGCTCATCGCGCATATCCGGATCGATAACGGTACCGACCTTGACCATGGCGTGCTCGGAAGCGAAGGCTTCGATGATGCTACCCACGTCGGAGTACTCACCCAGGGACAGGTCAGGACCGGCGGTGATGTTCACCAGAATGCCGCGTGCGCCTTGCAGGTTCACGTCTTCGAGCAGCGGGTTGCGGATGGCCGCTTCGGTGGCTTCGCGTGCACGGTTCGGACCGCTGGCGCAGCCGGTACCCATCATCGCCATGCCCATTTCGCTCATCACGGTACGTACGTCGGCAAAGTCGACGTTGATCATGCCTGGGCGCTTGATGATGTCGGAGATACCGCGAACGGCACCGGCCAGTACGTCGTCAGCCTTGGCGAAGGCGGACAGCAGGCTCGCGTCCTTGCCCAGGATGGTCAGCAGTTTCTCGTTGGGAATGGTGATCAACGAGTCGACGCTTTCAGACAGCAGACGGATGCCTTCGTCGGCGATCTGCATGCGCTTGCGACCTTCGAACGGGAACGGACGGGTCACGACCGCAACCGTCAGAATCCCCATTTCCTTGGCCACTTCGGCAATGATCGGCGCTGCACCGGTACCGGTACCGCCGCCCATGCCAGTGGTGATGAACACCATGTTGGTGCCCTGCAGCACTTCGGCAATACGCTCGCGGTCTTCCAGGGCCGCTTGACGGCCGACTTCCGGATTGGCGCCGGCGCCGAGGCCTTTGGTCACCGCGGTGCCCAATTGCAGGATGGTGCGCGCGCCGATGCTTTTCAGCGCCTGGGCATCAGTGTTGGCGCAGATGAATTCAACGCCTTCAATGTTGCTCTTGACCATATGGTTGACAGCGTTGCCGCCGCCACCGCCGACACCGATCACTTTGATGACCGGGCTGGCGGGGATGTTGTCTACGAGTTCGAACATGTTCCCTCTCCTTTCATTTTCTCTAGTTTTTTCGCCTACTGCTTTACAGCAGCTCCAAGTTGCAAGCCATGAGCTGCAAACTTGAAGCTTGTAACTTGTCGCTTGAAGCCAACTTCGTCAGAAGTTCCCTTTTACCCAAGCCTGCAACCGCTCGAACAACGGCGCCTTGGCCTCGTCGTCGCTGCGATAGCTGTCTCGGTTGCTCGGGCCCGACAGGGAAATGCCGTCGGTCTGCTTTTGCAGTCCGTACAACAGCAAGCCCACACCGGTGGAATAAATCGGGTTGCGCACCACGTCGCCCAGGCCCTTCACGCCATGAGGCACGCCCAGACGCACCGGCATATGGAAGATTTCCTCGGCCAGTTCGACCGCGCCTTCCATCTTCGAGGTGCCACCGGTCAGCACGATGCCGGCCGGGATCAAATCTTCGTAGCCGCTGCGGCGCAGCTCAGCCTGGATCAGGGTGAACAGTTCGTCGTAGCGTGGCTCGACCACTTCGGCCAGGGCCTGGCGCGACAGTTCGCGCGGTGGACGATCGCCCACGCTCGGCACCTTGATGGTTTCGCCGGCGCCGGCCAGTTTGGCCAGGGCGCAGGCGTAACGGATCTTGATTTCTTCGGCGTACTGAGTCGGCGTGCGCAGTGCCATGGCGATGTCGTTGGTGACCTGGTCGCCGGCAATCGGGATCACGGCAGTGTGACGGATCGCACCTTCGGTGAAGATCGCGATATCGGTGGTGCCGCCGCCGATATCCACCAGGCAGACGCCCAGTTCTTTTTCGTCGTCGGTCAGCACCGAGTAGGCCGAGGCCAGTTGCTCAAGGATGATGTCATCGATTTCCAGGCCGCAACGGCGCACGCACTTCTCGATGTTCTGCGCGGCGTTGACCGCACAAGTCACCACATGGACCTTGGCTTCCAGACGTACGCCCGACATGCCCAGCGGCTCGCGAACGCCTTCCTGGTTATCGATCACGTAATCCTGCGGCAGGGTGTGCAGCACGCGCTGGTCAGCCGGGATCGCCACGGCCTGGGCGGCGTCAAGCACGCGCTCAAGGTCGGCCGAGCTGACTTCGCGGTCGCGGATCGCCACGATGCCGTGGGAGTTCAGGCTGCGGATATGGTTGCCGGCCACGCCGACGAACGCCGAGTGGATTCGGCAACCAGCCATCAGCTGCGCTTCTTCGATGGCGCGCTGGATCGATTGCACGGTGGACTCGATGTTGACCACCACGCCCTTCTTCAGGCCCCGGGACGGATGCGTGCCAATACCGACGATTTCGATCGCGCCGTCTTCCCCGACCTCGCCCACCAGCGCCACCACCTTGGAGGTGCCGATATCGAGACCGACGATCATTTTGCCGCTTTGCACGTTTGCCATGGGTCCTGCCTCTTCTTAATTCTTCGCGACAGCGGGTTGCGCTGCCGTGGGCGCAGCCGGTTCACGCCAGCCGACGGCAAGGCCGTTGGCGTAACGCAGGTCGACGCTCGCAATGTTCGTAATCTGTTCTTTCAAGGTTTTGTCGTAGATGGCAATAAAGCGGCGCATCTTCTCCACCAAGCGGTCGCGTCCCAGCAACAACTGGATGCCCGGGCCGGAACTGCCTGCCCCGGTTGTCAAAAACCAGCTGCCCCGTTCACGCAGTTCCAGGCGCGCAATGGAGAAGCCCAGTGGCCGCAGCATCTGGCTCAAGGCCTGGTACTGCTGCATCACTTGCTGCTGCGCCCGCTGCGGCCCGAACAGCTGCGGCAGGTGCTCGTAGTTGGCCAGCTCACGCGGGGTGAACGCCTGGCCCTGGTTGTTCAACAGCGCCTCGTCGCCCCAACGGGCCACCGGCAGTTGTTCTTCCAGGCGGATCGTCACCTGGTCAGGCCATACACGCCGCACTTCGGCATGAGCGATCCAAGGCATCTGCTCCAGCTCCCGGCGCATGCCGGCCAGGTCGATGGTGAAGAAGCTCGCCGCCAGGAACGGGCCGATGCGCTGCTGCACCGCCTGCTGGCTGATGTAGCTCAGGTCGCCCTGCACGCTGATTTTGGTAATCGGGCGGTCGGCGTATGGCAATAGACGCTGCGCGCCTTCGTAAGTGCCGAAGCCCAACACTACCAGCAACACCGGCCAGAACAGCGCCTTGAGGAAACCGAAATTGGCTTTCGGCAGGCGCGCCGACATCGGCTCTTTAGCCACCATGCGACTGGCACCCCGGGGCACCGGCTTGCGGCTCGGTGCGTGTGGGGGCTGATGACGAAGCGATGCGCCTTTCATGGAGTTAGCCTCTTGGCTCAATACTGGCGGCCAGGATAGCCAGCACCAACTGCTGGAAATCCAGGCCGGCGGCACGGGCGGCCATCGGTACCAGGCTGTGGTCGGTCATCCCCGGTGCGGTGTTGACTTCAAGAAACCAGAAGTTGCCCTGGTCATCCTGCATCACGTCTGCCCGCGCCCAACCGGCGATACCGAGCGCCTCACAGGCTTTCGCCGTGAGGTCCATCAATTCCTGTTCTTTGTTTGCGTCGAGGCCGCACGGAATCCGGTACTGCGTATCGCAAGCCACGTACTTGGCGTCGTAGTCGTAAAACGTGTGGGGCGTGCCCAGGGCGATGGGCGGCAATACCTGGCCACGCAGGGTGGCGATGGTGTACTCGGGACCGGAAATCCACTGTTCCACCAACACTTGCGAATCGTAGGTACTTGCCGCTTTCCATGCGTCGATCAATTCGGCGGCCGAGTTCACTTTAGCCATGCCGATACTGGAGCCTTCATGGGCAGGTTTGACGATCAAAGGCAGGCCCAGTTCCTTGGCTGCAGAAATACAATCGTCTTCGCTGCACAGAACACTGTGACGCGGGGTGGGAATACCCAGGCTGTGCCATACCTGCTTGGTGCGCAATTTGTCCATCGCCAGCGCCGAGGCCAGGATGCCACTGCCGGTATAAGGAATACCGGCGCACTCCAACAGGCCCTGCATGCTGCCGTCTTCACCGCCGCGGCCGTGCAGGATGATAAAGGCGCGGTCGATTTTTTCCGCTTGCAGACGCGCGAGGAAATCATCGCCCACGTCGATCCCGAACGCATTCACGCCGGCACTTTGCAGCGCGTCGAGCACGGCGTTGCCGGACTTGAGCGACACTTCGCGCTCGGCGCTCTTGCCGCCGAACAATACGGCCACGCGGCCGAAGTCGGCTGGCGCGATTGTCGAAAACAGGGAGCCGTAGTCAGCAGTCATTTCGACGCTCCCTTCTTGGCGGCTGCAAACAGCGGGCTCGCCAGCAACTTAGGCGCAAGGCCGCCGATATCACCGGCGCCCTGGCACAGCAGGATATCGCCGGCACGCAGCAGCGGCTTGACGATCGGCGCCAGGTCCACGCCACGCTCGATATAGATAGGGTCCAACTGGCCCCGCTGACGGATGCTGTTGCACAGCTTGCGGCTGTCGGCGCCCGGGATCGGCTCTTCACCGGCCGGGTAGACCTCCATCAGCAGCAGCACGTTGGCATCGGCCAGCACATTGACGAAATCGTCGTACAGGTCGCGAGTACGGCTGTAGCGGTGCGGTTGGTAGACCATCACCAGGCGGCGCTCCGGCCAGCCGCCGCGCACGGCCTTGATCACGGCGGCAACTTCGGTCGGGTGATGCCCGTAGTCGTCCACCAGCATCACGTCGCCACCGTCTACCGGCAGTTGCCCGTAGACCTGGAAGCGTCGGCCCACACCGGCAAAGCGCGACAGCCCTTCGACGATGGCTTCATCGCTGACGCCTTCATCGGAAGCGATGCAAATGGTTGCCAGGGAGTTCAATACGTTGTGGTTGCCCGGCATGTTCACCGACACGTCCAACGGCTCACGATCCGGACGCAGCACGGTGAAATAGGTCTGCATGCCTTCCTGACGCACATTGATCGCACGCACGTCGGCGTCTTCGCTGAAGCCGTAGGTGACGGTCGGACGCTTGACCAGCGGCAGGATCTCGCGCACCACCGGGTCGTCCAGGCACACCACCGCCAGCCCGTAGAACGGCAGGTTGTGCAGGAACTCGACGAAGGTTTTCTTCAATTTGTTGAAGTCGCCGTCGTAGGTCGCCATGTGGTCGGCATCGATGTTGGTGACCACGGCCACCAACGGCTGCAGGTGCAGGAAGCTGGCATCGCTTTCGTCGGCTTCGGCGATCAGGTAGCGGCTGGTGCCCAGCTGTGCATTGGTGCCGGCTGCATTCAGGCGGCCACCGATCACGAACGTCGGGTCCAGGCCACCGGCGGCGAACACCGAGGCGATCAGGCTGGTGGTAGTGGTCTTGCCATGGGTACCGGCGACGGCGATGCCGTGGCGGTAGCGCATCAGCTCGGCGAGCATCTCGGCACGTGGCACCACCGGAATACGGCGCTCAAGGGCGGTTGCCACTTCCGGGTTGGAGGTGTTCACGGCGCTGGACACCACCAGCACGTCGGCCTCGGCGGCGTTCTCGGCACGGTGGCCGATAAAGATCTGCGCTCCGAAGGACTTGAGGCGGTCGGTGACCAGGGATTCTTTCAAGTCCGAACCGGATACCTGATAGCCCAGGTTGAGCAACACTTCGGCAATGCCGCACATGCCCACGCCGCCGATACCGACGAAGTGGATGCGACGGATGCGGCGCATTTCCGGCTGTGGCATGGCTTTCTGATTCTCAACCATGGGCCACCTCCAGGCAGATATCGACCACGGTGCGGGTTGCTTCAGGTTTGGCCAGGCGGCTTGCGGTGCTCGCCATGCTGTTGAGTCGTTCCGGTTGCATCAAAACCTCGGTCAGGCGTGCGGCCAAATCGGCGGCGCCAGTCGTTCTTTGCGGCAGCAGGAAGGCAGCGCCCTCCCCGGCCAAATATTCGGCGTTGCGGGTCTGGTGATCGTCGATCGCATGGGGCAAAGGCACCAGCAAGGACGGCAGACCGGCGGCGGCCAGTTCACTGACGGTCAGCGCGCCAGCGCGACAGACCACCAGGTCGGCCCAGCCATAGGCTTGGGCCATGTCTTTGATGAAAGGCTGTACATTGGCCTCCACACCGGCTTCGCGGTAACGCGCAGCGGTGACTTCATCGTGGTTTTTGCCGGCCTGGTGGAAGATCTCCGGACGCAGGTCCAACGGCAGTTGCGCCACGGCTTCGGGCAGCAATTTGTTCAGCGGTTCAGCGCCCAGGCTTCCGCCCAGGATCAACAGGTGCGCCTTGCGCCCGGCCAATGCAGCGCGGGCGATGCCCATGAACAATTCGGTGCGCACCGGGTTGCCGGTGGTGCGACGTTTGCTCGACAAGCCAAAGGTGTTCGGGAACGCTTCACATACCCGCGCGGCCAGCGGCACCAACAGACGGTTGGCGGTGCCGGCCACAGCATTCTGTTCGTGCACGATCACCGGCACACCGGCCAGCCTGGCCGCAACGCCGCCGGGGCCGGTCACGTAACCGCCAAAGCCGAGCACACACACTGGCTTCAACTCACGAATGACCTTGCGCGCCTGCCACACCGCTTTGAGCAACACAAACGGCGCCTTGAGCAGCGACAACTTGCCCTTGCCACGCAGGCCGGTGACGTTGATCAGGTGCAGCGGTAATCCGGCGTTTGGCACCAGTTCATTCTCGATGCCGCGCGGCGTACCCAGCCAGTGCACGCTGTAGCCACGGTTCTGGAATTCCCGCGCACACGCCAGCGCCGGGAACACGTGCCCCCCGGTGCCGCCTGCCATGATCAGCACATTAGCGCCCATGGGTCGGCTCCTCGGCGAAGTCGCTTTCGCTGAATTCCATCTCTTCGCTGCCCAGGTGGGTGCGACTCTCCCACTCGATGCGCAGCAACAGGCCCAGGCAGATGCAGCAAATCACCAACGAACTGCCACCGTAACTGAGGAATGGCAGGGTCAGCCCCTTGGTCGGCAGACGCCCGACATTCACTCCGACGTTGATAAGGAACTGACCGATCCAAAGGAATGCCAGCCCGTAAGCCACGTAGGCGGCAAAGAACTGCTTGGCTTTCTCGGCCCATAGGCCTATGTAAAGGGCCCTCACGCAGACGAACACAAAGAGCGCTACCGTGCACAGCGAGCCCACGACACCCAGCTCTTCGGCAAGCACCGAGAATACGAAGTCAGTATGGGCTTCAGGCAGGTAGAACTGTTTCTGCACGCTGTTGCCCAGCCCGACACCGAACCAGCCGCCTCGACCAAAAGCAATCAGCGCCTGGGTCAACTGGTAACCGGCACCAAACTGATCGGACCAGGGATCGGTGAAGGTAATCAAGCGTGCCATCCGATAGGGTTGCGCCAGAACCAGCAGATAAACCGCAACAACCGCCAGCACCACCATCAACGCGAATCGCAACAGCCCAACACCGCCAAGAAACAGCATCGCCGCCGCCGCGCCCATCATTACTACCGTTGCGCCAAAATCCGGCTCCATCAGCAACAGACCGGCCATGGGTAGCAGCACGATGAATGGCTTGAAGAACCCCATCCAACTCTCGCGCACTTCCTTCTGACGTCGCACCAGATAGCCAGCCAGGTAGATCACCACGAACACCTTGGCGATTTCCGATGGCTGCACGTTGAACGCGCCGAAACCGATCCAGCGCATCGAGCCGTTCACCTCGCGACCGATGCCCGGCAGGATCACCATCACCAGCAAGCCGAACGCGCCGATCAGCATCAACCAGCCCAGGCGCTGCCAAGTGGCGATGGGGATCATCATGGTCACAATGCAGGAACCGATACCGATCAGCAGATACACCAGGTGACGGATCATCATGTACAGCGTATTGCCCGATTGCACGGCAGCCACTTCGGAAGAGGCCGAGGTAATCATCACCAGGCCCAGGCCCAGCAGCGCCAGACCGGCGGCGAGCATTGCGAAGTCAAGGTCGATACCGCGCCCGGTAATAATCGGCGACGGGTACGGCTTGATGATGTTTCTCAGGTTCAGATTCATGCCAAGGCCTCCACGGCGCGAGCGAACAGCTGGCCGCGCTCTTCGTAGTTCTTGAACATGTCCAGGCTGGCACAGGCCGGCGACAGCAGTACGGCGTCACCGGGTTGGGCCAGGGTTTTGCCTTGCATCACGGCTTCGTCCAGGGAGGCCACGCGAATCTGCGGCACCGCGTCACCGAGGGCGGCGGCGATCAGCTCGGCATCACGCCCCATCAACACCACCGCGCGGCAATGTACGGCGACCGGCGCCTTGAGATCCTTGAAGTCGGCGCCCTTGCCGTCGCCACCGGCGATCAGCACCAGCTTGCCGTCGATATCGGCGCCAAGGCCTTCGATGGCGGCCAGCGCGGCGCCCACATTGGTGGCCTTGGAATCGTTGTAATAGCTCACGCCATCCAGGTCACGCACCCATTGGCAGCGGTGCTCAAGCCCGGCGAACGTGCGCAGGGTCGACAGCATCGCATCGAACGGCAAGCCGACGGCATGCCCCAAGGCCAGGGCCGCGAGGGCGTTTGACTGGTTGTGGGCGCCACGGATTTTCAACTCGCGCACCGGCATCAGGTTCTGGAATTCGAAGGCCAGGTATTTCTCGCCGTTCTCTTCGCGAATGCCGAAAGCCTTGAAGTCCGGTTTGCCCAGGCCGAAGGTCCAGCACGGCAGGCCCTCGCCCATCAGCGGACGGCTCAAGGCATCCTGACGGTTGACCACCACTTGCCTGGCACCGCGGAAAATCCGGTGCTTGGCCAGGTGATACGCCGGCAGGCCGCTGTAGCGGTCCATGTGGTCTTCACTCACGTTCAACACAGTGGCCACTTCGGCGCCGAGGTCGTGGGTGGTCTCCAGCTGGAAGCTCGACAGTTCCATCACGTACAGCTCGACATCATCGCTGAGCAGGTCGAGCGCCGGGGTGCCGAGGTTGCCACCCACGGCCACGCGCTTGCCGGCCGCAGCCGCCATGTCGCCGACCAGGGTGGTCACGGTGCTTTTGGCATTGGAGCCGCTGATGGCCACGATCGGCGCCTTGGCATTGCGCGCAAACAGGTCGATGTCGCCTGACAGCTTCACGCCACGGGCCGCGGCGGCTTGCAGGGCCGGCGTGGACAAGGCCAGGCCGGGGCTCACATAAAGCTCGTCGGCACGACACAGAAACTCGACATCCAGCTCGCCACAACGCACTTCCACGTGCGGGTAGTCACGGCGCAGCGTGACCAGCTCCGGTGGATTTTCCCGCGTATCGGCCACGGCGAACGACGTGCCGCGGTTCGCCAGGAAGCGAACCAGGGACATGCCGCTCTTGCCGAGGCCGACAACGATGCGGAAGTGGTCTGAAGCGATCAGGGACACTCTTTTCTACCTCAGTTTCAGGGTGGCAAGGCCGATCAGCACCAGAATCACGGTGATGATCCAGAAGCGGACGATCACGCGTGGCTCGGGCCAGCCCTTGAGTTCAAAGTGGTGGTGAATCGGCGCCATGCGGAACACGCGACGCCCGGTCAATTTGAAGGACGCCACCTGGATGACCACCGACAGGGTTTCCATCACGAACACACCGCCCATGATGAACAGCACGATTTCCTGGCGAACGATCACTGCGATGGTGCCCAGGGCCGCGCCCAGCGCCAACGCGCCGACGTCACCCATGAAGACTTGTGCCGGGTAGGTGTTGAACCACAGGAAGCCCAGGCCCGCACCAATCAGCGCGCCGCAGAATACGATCAACTCACCCGCGCCCGGTACGTAGGGGATCAGCAGGTATTCGGCGAATTTCACGTTACCCGACAGGTAGCAGAAGATACCGAGCGCACCGCCCACCATCACCGTCGGCATGATCGCCAGGCCGTCGAGGCCGTCGGTAAGGTTGACGGCGTTGCTGGAGCCGACGATCACGAAGTAGGTCAGCACCACGAAGCCGATGCCCAGGGGAATGCTGGCGTCCTTGAGCATGGGCAGAATCAGCGTGGTTTCCACCGCGCTTGGGGCGGTCATGTACAGGAAGATCGCCGCGCCCAAGCCGAACACCGACTGCCAGAAATACTTCCAACGGCTTGGCAGCCCCTTGGAGTTCTTCTCGATGACCTTGCGGTAGTCATCCACCCAGCCGATGGCGCCGAACAGCAGGGTCACCAGCAGCACCACCCATACATAACGGTTGTGCAGGTCAGCCCAAAGCAACGTGCTGACACCGATGGAGGACAGGATCAGCGCGCCGCCCATGGTCGGCGTACCGGACTTGGACAGGTGCGACTGCGGGCCGTCATTGCGAACCGATTGACCAATTTGCAGGTTCTGCAGGGTGCGAATCATCCACGGCCCCAGGAACAGTGACAAACACAACGCGGTCAGCACACCCAGGATCCCGCGCAGAGTCAGGTACTGGAAGACCGCGAAGCCTTTGTGGAACTGTTGCAGATACTCAGCCAGCAGCAGCAGCATTAATGTTTCTCCGTACTTGAGCCACACAAGGCCACGACGACGTTTTCCATCACCGCGCTGCGCGATCCCTTGATCAAAATGGTTGTCTGTTTGTCGTGTTCGGCCGCAGCCAGCGCCTGGATCAGCTCGGCTTGGGTGGCGAAATGCTGCGCACCTGGGCCGAAAGCGTTGACGGCGTGGGCCATGTTCGGGCCGACGGCATAAAGGGCGTCGACCTTGCCGCTGGCGTAGGCACCGACTTCGCGGTGGGACTGTTCGGCCCAATCGCCCAGTTCAGCGATATCGCCCAGAACCAGTACCTTGCGGCCGTCGAAGCCTTTGAGCAGGTCGATGGCGGCGCAGACCGAGGACTGGTTGGCGTTGTAGGTGTCATCGATCACGCGCATGCCGTTTGTCGCCAACTGCGCCACGGTGCGGCCCTTGACCGGTTGCACCGCGCCAAGGCCCGTGGCAATACCGAACAGCGACACGCCCAGGGCGTACGCGGCAGCGGCGGCGGCCAGGGCATTGGCAACGTTATGGTTGCCCAACAAATTCAGTTGCACGTGTTCGCTGCCTTGCGGGGTGTGCAAGGTAAAGGACGGGCAGCCTCGGGCATCGACGGTGATGTTGGATGCATGGAAATCAGCCGCTGCGTTATGCACGGCAAACGTCAGGACCTTGCGACCGGCGGCGCGCACGCGCCAGGTTTCGAAGGCCTTGTCGTCGAGGTTCAATACGGCGGTGCCCGAAGCGTCGAGGCCTTCTAGGATTTCACCCTTGGCTTCGACGATCTTTTCCGGGCCACCGAACTCGCCCACGTGAGCGGTACCGGCGTTATTGATAATGGCGACGTGGGGCTTGGTCAGCGCCACGGTGTAGGCGATTTCGCCGACGCGCGAAGCGCCCAACTCGATCACCGCCGCCGTGTGTTCCGGGGCCAATTCGAGCAGGGTCAACGGCGCGCCGAAATCGTTGTTCAGGTTGCCACGGGTAGCGAGTACCGGCCCGCGTGTGCGTAGCACGCCGGCCAGCAGTTCCTTGACTGTGGTCTTGCCGCTGGAGCCGGTGATGGCCGCCACCGGCTGCTCGAAGGCGGCACGGTTGAGTGCGCCCAGTTGGCCGAGGGCCAAACGGGTGTCGGCGACCAGCAACTGCGGCAAGCTCGACTCCGGTACTTCGCGCTGCACCAGGGCACCCACGGCGCCTTTGGCGGCGACGTCATTGAGGTAATCGTGGCCGTCAAAGCGCGGGCCGGCCAGCGCGACAAACAGTTGCCCTGGCTGGATGGCACGGCTGTCGATGCTGACGCCATCGAAGCGGCAATCGCCGGACAGAAGGCGAGCGGACAGGGCTTGGGTCAGTTCGCTGAAGCGCATCGGCTTAAGCATGGGCGATCTCCCAGGCGCTCAAGGCGTGATCGGCCTCGACCAGGTCGGAAAAGGCATGCCGCTCGCCGTTGATTTCCTGGTAGTCCTCGTGGCCTTTACCGGCGAGCACCACCACATCGTCGACGCCGGCGCTGGCGATCAGTTGGGCAATGGCGTTACCGCGACCGGCGACAAAGGTAGCTTTGGAGACTTCTTTGAAGCCTGCACGGATGTCATCGAAAATCTGGCTTGGGTCTTCGCTGCGCGGGTTGTCGTCGGTCACCAGCACGCCGTCGGCCAGGCGCTCGACAATCTCTGCCATCAGCGGGCGCTTGCCGCGATCACGATCACCGCCGCAACCGAACAGGCACAGTAATTTGCCCTTGGCGTGTGGGCGCAGCGCTTGGAGTACTTTTTCCAGGGCGTCCGGGGTGTGGGCGTAATCAACCACTACCAGCGGCTGTTTTCCGCCACCCAGGCGCTGCATGCGACCGGCCGGGCCTTCCAGCTTCGGCAGTACGTTCAGAATTTCGTCGAGGGCATAGTCCAGGCCCAGCAGCGCACCGATGGCAGCAAGCACGTTGCTGAGGTTGAAACGACCGAGCAAGGTGCTGCGCAGGTGGTGTTCGCCCTGCGGGGTCACCAGGGTGGCGCGCACGCCTTCGTCGTCGAACCGGGCTTCGCGGCAATACAGGTAGGCACTTGGGTCCTGCAGGCTGTAGCTGATCAGGCGCCCTTCGCGGTCTTCGGTGGCGAGTTGGCGACCGAACGCATCGTCCAGGTTAACGACCCGGCATTTGAGATCGTTCCACGCGAACAGCTTGGCCTTGGCGGCGGCGTACGCCTCCATGGTGCCGTGGTAATCCAGATGGTCGCGGGACAGGTTGGTCATCACCGCCACATCGAACGCCAGGGCGCTGACGCGACCCTGCTCCAGCCCGTGGGATGAGACCTCCATGGCCACGGCCTTGGCACCGGCTTTTTTCAGGTCGGCCAGGGTCGCCTGCACGGCAATCGGGTTCGGCGTGGTGTGCAGGCCGCTTCGCAGCGCGCCATAGAAACCGGTCCCCAGAGTGCCGATAATGCCGCAGTGCTGGCCCAGCAGATCAAGAGCCTGGGCCACGAGCTGGGTCACGCTGGTCTTGCCGTTGGTGCCGGTCACGCCCACCAGATTGAGGTGGCGGCTCGGCTCGCCATAGAAACGCCCGGCGATATCGGATAACTGCTTGGCCAGCCCTTTGACCGGAATCAGCGGCACGTCGGTGATCGGTAGCACGGTGGCGCCTTCGGCTTCATACGCCACGGCGGCGGCACCGCGTTGCAGCGCATCGGCAATGTGCGCGCGACCGTCGAACCTGCCACCCGGCACGGCCAGGAACAGGTCGCCGGCACGCACATTGCGGCTGTCCAGGGTCAGCTCACGGATCAACAGGTCGCGACCGGCATGGGCGAAAATCTTGTTCAAACTTAGAGACATCAGCCGCGCCCTCCATTGGCTTTTACGGCAGCGGCCGGTGGTCCGGCGTTTGCTTGCTGGGTCGGCGGCAGGTTGTCAGGGGTGATATTCATCAGGCGCAGGGTGCCGGACATCACTTTGCTGAACACCGGCGCCGAGACCAGGCCACCGAAGTAACCGGCCTTGCTGGGTTCATCGATCACCACGACGATGGCGTAGCGCGGGTCGCTCATCGGCCCGAAGCCGGCGAACAGCGAACGGTACGAGTTCTCGGCATAGCCCTTGGTGCCCACGGATGTCTTACGTGCGGTACCGGATTTGCCGCCCACGTGATACGCCGGCACCTGGGCACGGAACACGCCGCGCGGTGCTTCGATCACTTGTTGCAGCATGCCTTGCATGGTCTTGGCGACATTTTCCGGGATCACCTGAGTCGCCTTTGGTGCTTCGTCGACGTGAATCAGGCTTAACGGCACCATGCGGCCATTGTTGGCCAGCACGGAGAAGGCGTGGGCCAATTGGATTGCCGTCACCGACAGGCCGTAGCCGTAGGACAGCGTGGCGGTCTCGGCTTTTTTCCAATCGCGGTAGTTCGGCAGGTTACCGACGCGCTCGCCAGGAAAGTCCAGGCCCGTGGGTTGGCCCAGGCCGATTTTCTGCGCCAGGTGGTAGATGGTTTCGCCGCCGATATCGAAGGCGACCTTACTCATGCCCACGTTACTGGAGTTGATCAGGATGCCTGTCAGGTCCAACACCGGCCCTTCGGTCCGGGATACGTCGCGAATGGTGTATTTGCCCAACTGCAGCGTGCCCGGATAGACCTCGACCTTGTCGCTGGGCTTCCAGCGTCCCGTTTCGAGGGCAGCACTCATGGAAATGGCTTTCATGGTCGAACCCGGCTCGAACACGTCGATCATGGCGCGGTTGCGCATCATCGCCGGTTGCAGGTTGCGACGGTTGTTCGGGTTGTAGGTTGGCTGGTTGACCATGGCGAGAATCTCACCGGTCTTCACGTCCATGATCACCAGGCTGCCGGCCTTGGCGCCGTTCTCGATGATCGCGTTACGCAGTTCGCGGTTGGCCAGGTATTGCAGACGCAGGTCAATCGACAACGCCAAGGGCTTACCGGCCTTGGCGTTCTTGGTGACCTGGACATCCTTGATCAGCCTTCCGCGCCGATCCTTGATGACTTGTCGCTTGCCTGGAACCCCGGCCAGCCATTCATCGTAGGCCAACTCGACACCTTCGCGACCGTGGTCGTCGATGTCGGTGAAGCCCACCATATGGGCGGTGGTTTCACCGGCCGGGTAGAAACGACGGAACTCCTCGATGCCGTAGACACCGGGGACTTTAAGGTCGAGCACCTGCTGGCCCTGCTCAGGGGTCAGGCCGCGTACCAGATAGATGAACTCTTTGTTGGCCTGGGCTTCCAGACGCTCGGCCAGGGCCTTGGGGTCTTGACCAAGGGCGGCGGCGAGGGCCGGCCAGCGGTCCTTGGCAACCTGCAGTTCCTTGGCGTTGGCCCACAGCGTGGTCACCGGTGTACTGACGGCCAGGGGCTCGCCATTGCGGTCGGTGATCAGGCCACGGTGCGCGGGAATAGGGATATGACGCAGGCTGCGGGCGTCGCCCTGGCCGATCAGGAAGTCGCGGTCGACCACCTGCAGGTCGATGATGCGCCAGGCGATCGCGCCCACCATCAGTGCCAGCAAGCCAAGCACCAGGCGGAAGCGCCATGGATAGAGCGCGCCTTCAAGTTTCATCATGGCGCCACCATCCGCACGTCAGCTGCGCCGGGGATATGCATTTTCAGCTGTTCCGTGGCCAGCACCTCGATACGACTGTGGGCGGTCCAGGTACTTTGCTCCAGGATCAACCGTCCCCACTCCGCCTGAGCTTTGTCGCGCACGCTCAATTCCCCGTACAGGGTGTTGAGCAACTGACGGTTCCAGTGGGCGCTGTAGGACACCGCGATGGCGGAAACCAGCACGCCGATAAACAGCAGCAACATAAAGAAGCTGCCGCCTGGCAGGGGCTTGGCGAAAAGCTTGCTCACCGCAACTTCTCCGCAACACGCATGACCGCACTACGGGCACGTGGGTTGGCCTTAAGCTCAGCATCGGAAGCGAACTGCGCTTTGCCATGGATCTTGATTTTCGGCACAAAGGCTTCGAAACGTACCGGCAGGTTGCGCGGCAGGTTGTCGGACTCGCCCTTGACCAGGCGGCGCATGAACAGCTTGACGATACGGTCTTCCAGGGAGTGGAAGCTGATCACCACCAGGCGACCGCCCACTTCCAGCGCGTCGAGGGCAGCCTCCAGGCCGGCCTCCAGATCGCCCAATTCGTTGTTGACGTGAATGCGCAGGCCCTGGAACGCACGGGTCGCCGGGTTCTTGCCCTTTTCCCAGGCTGGGTTGGCGACTTTCAGCACTTCGGCCAGGTCAGCGGTGCGCTCGAACGGTTGCAGTTCGCGGCGCTCGACCACGGCACGAGCCATACGGCCGGCGAAACGCTCTTCGCCGTATTCCTTGAACACCCGGGCGATTTCTTCCACCGGCGCGGTGGCGATGAACTGCGCGGCGCTGACGCCTCGGGACGGGTCCATGCGCATGTCGAGGGGGCCGTCGTTCATGAAACTGAAACCGCGTTCCGGGTCATCGAGCTGGGGCGAAGACACGCCCAGGTCAAGCAAAACGCCGGCGACCTTGCCCGCCATGCCGCGCTCGGCCACTTCGGCTCCCAGCTCGGCAAAGCTGCGCTGCACAACGACAAAGCGGCCGTCTTCGGCCGCTAGCGCTTGCCCGGTGGCAATCGCTTGGGGGTCTTTGTCGAACCCGAGGAGCGTTCCGTCCGGCCCGAGCTGACTAAGGATCAATCGACTGTGCCCGCCCCGTCCGAACGTCCCATCCACATAGCAGCCATCCGCGCGTACGGCGAGAGCCTCGACGGCTTCGTCAAGCAGTACGGTGATGTGGTTAAAGCCGCTATCAATAGTCACAGGATCAGATCACGCAGTTCGTCAGGCATGGCGCCCGGTTGTTGAATAGCAGCCAGGTCAGCTGCGGAAACAGCATCCCAGGCATCTTCGTCCCACAATTGGAACTTGTTCAGTTGGCCGACCAGCATTGCGCGCTTATCGAGCTTGGCGTACTCGCGTAGACGCGGGGGTACCAGGAAACGACCACTGCCATCGAGTTCAAGGTCGACGGCATTACCGATCAGCAAACGCTGCAGGCGGCGGTTTTCTTCACGCAATGAAGGCAAAGCGCGCAATTTGGTTTCGATCAACTCCCACTCGTCGAGGGGGTAAACACATAAACAAGGGTCAACGGCATCGATTGTGATGATTAACTGCCCGGAACTTCTCGAAATCAGCTCGTCGCGATACCGGCTCGGCATAGCGAGACGGCCTTTTGCGTCGAGACTGATAGCGTTAGCTCCGCGAAACACAGATGCGTTTCTCCAAATTTTAGCGTTTTACGTTCAAAAAACCCACTTTGTGCCACTTTCCGCCACTTGCGCACACTATAGGAATGCGCCCACCACACCGTCAAGGCACGGATTCAAGGAAAAGCCTTACAGAACGGAGATTTAGGAGCGTAAAGGGAGGAGAAACCCGAGTTCGACGATATTTTTGACCCAACAAGCGCAGAGCACTCAAAGCGCTATAGCTCGAAGTTAAAGTGATTTATTAAGAGTAAGATTTTTTTGGTATTACGAAGATGCATCTGCCAATGATTTGGCAGGGAGGGAGTCTTGCGTTACTACCGTTTTTTTGCTCGAGACTCGAACAAAAGGAAATAAGGTGGAGAGTCGATCTATAAGCCGGGTTCTGTCTTGAACAGTCATTCGTCTACGATGGCCATCACTGGACATCTTTAGCAACCTACCCGGTCCCAGCGCGGGCCACGCCTTGGGACCCTATTTGGTCTTGCTCCAAGTGGGGTTTACCTAGCCACGAACTGTTGCCAGTCGTGCGGTGCGCTCTTACCGCACCTTTTCACCCTTACCGGCACCGAAGCGCTTAGGCGGTTATTTTCTGTGGCACTTTCCGTAGGCTCACGCCTCCCAGGCATTACCTGGCACTTCGCCCTATGGAGCCCGGACTTTCCTCCCCCCCCTAATTTTCATAGAGGGCAGCGACTGTCCAATCGACTCTCCGCCGCGCAGGTTAACGGCACGGCGGTCTCAGGACAAGTATTAAAAGACCGCGACTGCCATCATGATCGGATGAAATGCACCCTCCACCCCGGAACTATTCGGCTTTCTGCTTATCCAGCGCCACTTGATACAGGACGTTCTTGCGCACGCCGGTGATTTCCGCCGCCAGGGCCGCTGCGCGTTTAAGTGGCATTTCCTTGAGCAACAGATCCAGGATGCGCATGGCCTCGCTGCTCACCGCGTCCTCGCTCTCCGGCGCGGTCCAGCCCGCTACCAGCACCACGCACTCGCCGCGCTGCTGGTTACTGTCGCCTTCGACAAAGGCTCGAAGCGCTTCCAGGGGTAAGCCTTTGAGAGTCTCGAAGGTCTTGGTCAGCTCGCGGGCCAACAGCGCCAGGCGCTCGCCGCCGAATACCAGCTCCATGTCCTGCAGACACTCCAGGATGCGGTGCGGCGCTTCGTAGAAGATCAGCGTGCGCGGTTCCTCCTTGAGGGCCTCAAGGCGCGCTCGACGCCCCACCGCCTTGGCGGGCAGGAAGCCTTCGAAGATAAACCGGTCGGAAGGCAGGCCGGCCGCCGATAAGGCAGCAATCAACGCGCACGCCCCCGGAACAGGCACTACATTGATACCTGCGGCGCGTGCCTGGCGGACCAGGTGGTAACCGGGATCGGAGATCAATGGCGTGCCCGCATCGGAAATCAACGCCACGTCGTCGCCGGCCAGCAGACGCACGATAAAGCGGCTGCCTTCCTCGCGTTCGTTGTGCTCATGGCAGGCCGCCAGCGGCGTACTGATACCAAAATGTTGCATCAAACGTTGGGAGTGGCGCGTGTCTTCGGCCGCGATCAATTTAACGTCGCGCAACACTTTCAATGCGCGAGCACTGATGTCGTCCAGGTTGCCAATGGGCGTCGCCACGACAAAAAGCGAGCCTGCAGTGGAATTCAAAGGACCTGGAGCAGTCAAAACGCACACCTCGATGGTTGGCAAAAAAATCATTGTAGCGCGTAGATGCCTTGAAAAAACGCCATCGAGGCCGATCCCTTCAGGGTCGCTTGCGTCCGGTAACATCCAGTCAGCCGCTTTTGCACGACCTAAATCGACGGTTTCACGCCAGCAACATCGCGCCTGGGCCAGTGCTTGGGTACACTTCCACGCTAATTTGATCGGTATCAGGAACACTTACATGATCGCTTGCCTGCGGCTGCTCTCCGCCCTCTGCCTCGCTGCCCTACTGGCCGCCTGCGCCAGCTCGCCCTCGTCCAGCCTTGGCGAGCTTCCTCGGACCCCGGACGCCAGTATCGAGCAACTGCTCGAACAGGCCACCTCCGCCAAGACGCCGGAAAAGGCCGCACTGTTGCGCCTGAGTGCAGCTGACCTGGCGTACCACCAGAATAATCCTGGCCGCTCGGCGCAGATTCTTGCACAAGTGCCCCTGGAGGCTCTCAAGCCTGCCGCACAGGTGTTTGCCAGCACACTGGCTGCCGAGCTGGCGATGACGCGCAACCAGCCCAAGGCCGCGTTGACGGCATTGAGCCACCCGAGCCTGCAAAGCCTCAAGGACTTGCCTGCCGAGCAGCAGATTCGCACCGGTACCGTTCATGCCCGCGCTTATGAGGCCGACGGCCAGACCCTGGCCGCCGCCCGTGAGCGTGTCGCCATGGCCTCGTTGCTGACCGGCGACGCCGCGCATGCCAACCATGACGCCATCTGGGCGCTGATTGCCGCCCTGCCGGCCGAGCAGTTGCAAGCCAGCGGCAACCCTATCCTCGATGGCTGGATCACCCTGGCTCAATCGGTCAAGAGCGCCGGCACCCTGGAGCAACAGCAGGCCGCCATCGACACCTGGCGCGCGAAGAACCCCAACCATCCGGCGGCGCTGCAATTGCCGACGCCGCTGACCAAGCTCAAGGAACTGGCCAGCCAGCCCCTGAACAAGATCGCCCTGCTGCTGCCACAGGACGGCCCGCTGGCCTCCGTGGGCAAGGCGTTGCGCGAAGGCTTCATGGCGGCCCATTACCAGGCCGAACAGGCCGGGCAGAAGCCGCCGGTCATTGAGTTCTATGACAGCTCCCGCTTGACCTCCCTCGACGATTTCTACGCCAAGGCCCAGGCCGCCGGCGTGCAACTGGTGGTCGGCCCGCTGGAGAAGCCACTCGTCAAGCAGCTCAGCGCGCGGCCTCAACTACCGATCACCACCCTGGCGCTGAATTACGCCGAAACCGATCAAGCTCCGCCGCAGCTGTTCCAGTTCGGCCTGGCCGCCGAAGACGAAGCCCGCGAAGTCTCGCGCCGCGCCCGTGCCGATGGCCTGCACCGCGCCGCAGCCATGGTGCCGCGTGGCGAATGGGGCGAGCGTGTCTACAAGGCGTTCCGCCAGGATTGGGAAGCCAACGGCGGTACGGTCATGGGTGTGGAGTATGTGGATCAGCCCGTGGCCCTGGCCCAGCAGATTGCCGACCTGTTCCAGCTGCGTAAAAGCGAAGCCCGCGCCAAGAGCCTGCAAAACACCGTTGGCACCGATGTGGCGGCACAACCTTCACGTCGCCAGGACATCGAGTTCATCTTCCTGGCCGTAACCCCGCAACTGGCCCAGCAGATCAAGCCGACCCTCAACTTCCAGTACGCCGGCGACGTGCCGGTGTATGCAACATCCCACGTATTCAGCGCCAGCGGCGACAAGAACCAGTACCTGGACATGACCAACGTGATGTTCTGCGAAACGCCTTGGCTGCTCAACACCACCGACCCGCTGCGCAACCAGGTCGCCGCGCAATGGCCACAAGCCAATGGCAGCCTCGGCCGCCTGTATGCGATGGGCGTCGATGCCTATCGCCTGGCGCCACGCCTGGGCCAGCTCAAGGCGCTGCCGGACACTCGGATGGATGGCCTGTCGGGCAATCTGGGCATCAGCGGCAACCAGCGCGTCGACCGCCAGATGCCTTGGGCCAAGTTCGTCGGCGGCCAGGTCCAACGCCTGCCGGACACCCCGCGCTGATGCCCGAGCGGTCCCGCGCGCAAAGCGGCAAGGATGCCGAACTTCAAGCTCTGAACTACCTGCAGCAACAGGGTCTGCGCCTTCTGGCGCAGAACTGGTTGTGTAAACGCGGCGAGCTTGATCTGGTCATGCTTGACGGCGATACAGTAGTATTCGTCGAAGTCCGCTACAGGAAACACGCACAATGGGGTGGCGCGCTCGCCAGTATCGACGGGCGCAAGCGTCAAAAGCTGATACTCGCCGCGCAGTTTTTCCTGCAAAAAGAGCATCGCTGGGCCGACTCCCCCTGCCGTTTCGATGTGGTCGCCATAGAAAGCACACCGTCGGGGACGGCTGATCTGAACTGGCTGCCCAATGCCTTCGACAGCTGATTCGCCGGACCTCTACACCACACACTTTTGCTCTTTGCTTTGCGGGCTGCACATTCCTGTGCCAAACAGCCGCGCTACTTAAGGTCACACAGATGGACATGCAATCCCGAATTCGCCAGCTATTCCAGGCCAGCATCGACACCAAGCAACAGGCGATGGACGTACTTGCACCGCATATCGAGCAAGCCAGTCAAGTCATGGTCAATGCCTTGCTCAACGAGGGCAAAATGCTTTCGTGCGGCAACGGCGGTTCAGCCGGCGACGCCCAGCACTTTTCCTCCGAGCTGCTCAACCGCTTCGAGCGCGAGCGCCCGAGCCTGCCGGCCATTGCCTTGACCACCGATTCGTCGACGATCACCTCGATCGCCAACGACTACAGCTACAACGAGATCTTCTCCAAACAGATCCGCGCCCTGGGCCAGCCGGGCGATGTGCTGCTGGCGATTTCCACCAGCGGCAACTCGGCCAACATTATTCAAGCGATCCAGGCCGCACATGATCGCGAAATGATTGTCGTAGCATTGACCGGACGCGACGGCGGCGGCATGGCCTCGCTGCTGCTGCCAGAAGATGTGGAGATTCGCGTTCCGGCCACTGTCACTGCACGTATCCAGGAAGTCCACCTGCTGGCGATCCACTGCCTGTGCGATCTGATCGACAGCCAACTGTTCGGGAGTGAAGAATGACCGTTAACCGCCTCAGCCTTTTGGCCATGACGCTGTGCCTCGCCATCAGCGGCTGCAGCACGGCAATCACCGCGACACGTGACACCCCCATCCAGGACGACAAGGGCACGCGTACCTTCGGCAGCAAGATCGACGACTCTCTGATCGAAACCAAAGTCGAGGTCAACGTCGCCAAAGCCGCGCCGGACCTGGGCAATGGTGCCTCGCGCATCGTCGTCACCAGTTTCAACGGCGTGGTACTGCTCGCCGGCCAAACGCCCCGCGCCGATCTTAAGGCCCAGGCCGAGCAAGCCGCAGCGGCCGTGCAACGCGTGAAGAAGGTGCATAACGAATTGCAGGTGATGGACCCGATCACCCTGCTGGCCATCAGCAATGACGCGCTGCTGACCACCAAGATCAAGGCGCAGATGCTCACCGACAACGCCATCCCAGGCTCGCGTATCAAAGTCGTCACCGATAACGGTATCGTCTACCTGATGGGCCTGCTGACCCAGGCGGAAGCCACCCGCGCCGCCAATCTGGTACAGGGCGTATCTGGCGTGCAGAAGATCGTTAAGGTGTTCGAATACATCGATTGATGTAAACGCCGCCCACAAAAAAGGACGCCGTGCAGCCATTGCACGGCGTCCTTTTTTATTACCCGAGCTTACTGGTACTGCTGGTACGGGTTGCCCTGGAACTGGTTATTTTGCTGCGGTGCCTGCTGCTGGGCCGGCTGGCCATACTGCTGGCCTGGGATAGGACCCAGGTTGACCTCGACCCGACGGTTCTGGGCACGGCCATTGACGTCCGCGTTGCTGGCGATCGGGTTATCCGGGCCGGCGCCGCGCGCGCTCAGGTTGGCCGGACTCACGCCTTGGGACGTCAGGTAATTGGCCACGCTCTGAGCGCGACGCTGGGACAGGTCCATGTTCAACTGGCGGCTGCCGGTGCTGTCGGTGTAGCCGACAATCTGGATGGTGTTCTGATTGAACTGCTTGAGCGAATTGGCCAAGTTGTTCAGCGGCTGGTAGAAACTGCTGGAAATCGCGTCGGAGTTGGTGGCGAAGGTGATGTTACCCGGCATGATCAATTTGATCTGGTCGCCCTGGCGCTGCACTTCGACTCCGGTATTGGCCATGCTTTCGCGCAGTTTCTTTTCCTGCTGGTCGGCGTAGTAGCCATAGCCGGCGGCACCTGCACCGGCCACCACTGCGCCGATCAGCGCGCCCTTGCCACGGTGGTTGTGGTCGATGGCCGCACCGGCCAATGCCCCGGCCAGAGCGCCCAGGCCACCGTACTTGGCGGTCTTGCTCATACCGCCGGATTCATTATTCGCCTGTCCCTGGCTGCTGCCGTCATAAGGATTAGGGGAAGCGCAGCCGGACAACAGGGCTACGGCGGTAGCGACAACAAGCAGACGACGCGGAGTGAACATGAAGGAAGCTCCTACTTTTGCATTCTGTGGTGCAAAGGACATTGGCAACGGACCTGTGCCGGGTTTGGAACGCGACAAACGGCAAAAATTCCGTCATCGCGTTCCAGGCTGTAACAAAAGACTGGCCAACACTGACCGCCATCAAAACCCTAGCAGACACCCGCTGAACACAACCTGAGATTTTTCTGTAACGGCGCGCTCGCTGACATCAAGCCCGAACGAACGGGTTCTCGCGCATCTCATCCCCCAGCCGCGTATCCGGCCCGTGCCCCGTCACCACGATGGCATCATCGTCCAGGGTATACAGGCGCTGCTTGATCGAACGCACAATGGTCGCCTGATCGCCACCCCACAGATCCGTACGCCCCACGCCGCGGCGGAACAAGGTGTCACCGGCAATCAGCAATTTGGCATCGGCGAACCAGAAACTCATCGATCCCGGCGTATGCCCAGGCGTGTGCAAAGCCACGCCGCAGCCGCAGGCCAGGGCCTCATCATCGGCCAGCCAGCGGTCGGGCGACGGCACTGGCGTATAGGGCACCCCAAACATCTGGCATTGCATCTCCAGGTTGTCCCACAGGAATTGGTCTTCCTTGTGCAGATGCAGGGTGGCGCCGGTTTTCTCTTTCAATTGACCCGAAGCGAGGAAGTGATCGAGATGGGCATGGGTATGAATGATGCTCACCACCTTCAGGCCCAGCGCATCGAGCCGCGCCAGGATCCGTTCCGGGTTGCCGCCCGGATCGACCACGATGGCTTTTTTGGTGACGGGGTCGCCGATGATCGTGCAGTTGCACTGCAACGGGCCGACCGGGAAGGTTTCGCGGATAAGGGCGTTGTGTTCAATATTCATCGGTACTCCTGCGCTTCATATGGCATATTCGCCACAGTATGGTTGACCAAGCCTCACACCCGAAAGTGACGGTTCGCTCGCCCGCATGCAAAGCCGCCGCTGCTAAGCTTTGCGGGCGCCCCTCAACCCCACCCAAGATCGCAAACGTGCCGCGCTGGAGCGAGCCTCATGGCGAACCACTTGATCATCTGCGAGCACTGCGACTGCGTGTACCGCAAAGTCGCGCTCGCCCGGCATCAAAAAGCCGTGTGCGTGCGCTGTGCAGGCGTGTTGCAGCGCTACAACGGCCTGACGCTGCAACAGCGCCTCGCCTTGACGCTGACCGCCGCGGTGCTATGGGCTTTCGCTAACTTCTATCCGGTGATGACGATCAGCCTGCAGGGCCTGAAAAACAGCGCCACGCTGTGGGACTCAGTGGTGGCCCTGAGCCTGGGGCCAATCACCTTTATCGCCTTGGTGGCCGCGATCTCCATCATCATCGCGCCGGTTTTCCAGTTGTTACTGCTGATATGGGTGTTGAGTTTCGCCTTGGCCGGCCAGCGTTCGCCGGCGTTCAGGCTCTGCATGCGCTGGCTCGAAGCACTGCGGCCGTGGAGCATGCTCGAGGTGTGCCTGCTCGGGGCGATGGTGGCGGTGTTCAAGTTGGCCGGCATGCTCGATGTCATTCCCGGCACCGGCCTGTTTGCGCTGGCCGTGCTGAGCCTGTTGCTGATCCGTATCGCCGGGCGCGATGTGCGTGACCTGTGGGACGTTGTGTGAATACGCCGCCGACGGCCAGCGAACTCAACCTGTGCCTGTGCCACAGCTGCGGCCTGGCGGCTGACATCAGCGCAGCCCCCGGCGAATGCGAACGCTGCGGCGCGCCCCTGCACCGGCGCAAGGTCCGCTCGCTCACTCGCACCTGGGCCTACATGCTCACGGCGCTGGCCTTTTATGTACCGGCCAATGTGCTGCCGGTGATGAATACCAGCCTGTTCGGCTCGGGCGCCGACAGCACCATCATGAGCGGGGTTCTTGAGTTCTGGCAGCACGGCGCGTGGGACATCGCGCTGATCATTTTTATCGCCAGCATCGCCGTGCCGGGGATCAAGTTCGTTTCTCTGGCGCTGCTGCTGGTGACCGTGCAACGCAACAGCCTGTGGGCGCGCAAGGAGCGCTCGAAGCTGTTCCGTTTTGTCGAACTGATTGGCTACTGGTCGATGCTGGATGTCATCGTGGTCGCGCTGGTGGCCGCGCTGGTGAAGTTTCAGGCGCTGGGCACTATCGAGCCGCGCCTGGGCATTCTGTTTTTCGGCCTGGTGGTTGTATTTACCATGTTGGCTGCGATGAGCTTCGACCCGAGGCTGATCTGGGAACCCCCACACACTAAGGAGACCTCGGATGACGTCCCGCACTGACGCTGCGCAAACGCCCGGATCGCCGGCCATCAAGACCCGGCGCTTCAGTGTGTCGCTGGTCTGGATCGTGCCGATCGTTGCGGTATTGGTGGGGATTTCGCTGGTGGTCCACAACGTCCTGCAGCAGGGCCCGACCATCACGCTTAACTTCAGGACCGGCAGCGGGCTGACAGCGAATAAAACCGAGGTCAAGTACCGCAACGTGGTGATCGGCCAAGTGACCGATGTGGCCCTGAGCGACGATCAGAAAAGCGTCAACGCGACCGTGCAGTTGGCCAAGCAGGCCGAAAGTTTCACGCGCGCCGACTCGCAGTTCTGGGTGGTACGCCCGCGCATCGGCGCGGGTGGCGTTTCCGGTATCGACACGCTGTTGTCCGGCGACTATATCGGTGCCGACATCGGCCAGTCCGAGACCCGCGCCAGGCAGTTCAAGGGCCTGGAAAACCCGCCGCCGATCACCTACGGCGAACCGGGCAAACGTTTTACGTTGCATACGCAGACCCTGGGCTCGCTGGATATCGGCTCGCCGGTGTACTACCGCAAAATCGAGGTCGGCCAAGTGGTGGCCTACAAACTGGATGCCGAAGGCAAAGGGGTCGATCTCGAAGTGTTCGTGCATGCGCCCAATGACGCGTATGTCACGCAGAACACCCGCTTCTGGAACGCCAGTGGGATCGACCTGAGTGTCGGCGCCAATGGCTTCGCGCTGAAAACCGAATCGCTGTCGTCCATGCTGGTGGGCGGTATTGCGTTCCTGGCGCCGCCTTACAGCCCCAACGATAAGCCCGCCGATGAGGAACAAACGTTCGAACTGTTCGACGACCAGGTCAGCGCGCTTGCTCCGCCCACCGGCGACGGCCAATACATGGCCCTGCGTTTCGACCAGGCCCTGCGCGGGCTCAAGGTCGGCGCGCCGGTGGAGTTCCTCGGCATCGAGTTCGGCAAAGTGGTGTCGGTCAACCTGGACTTCGATGCCAAAAAACGCAGCTTCCCACTCAACGTCGGCATCGTCATCTATCCCCAATTGCTCGGACAGGCCCATACCAAGCTGCTCAAGACCATGAACAACGATCCCAAGGATGAAGCCGCCGGCGTACGCCTGATCGGCTCGTTCATCGAGAACGGTCTGCGGGCCCAGGCGCGCAGCGGCAACCTGCTGACCGGCCAGTTGTACATTGCCCTGGACTTCTACCCCAAAGCCGACAAGGTCACCTTCGACCCCACCCTGCGCCCGGTCAGCATCCCGACCATTCCCGGTAACCTGGAACAACTGCAGGAAAAACTCGAAAGCATCGTCAACAAGATCAATCAACTGCCGATCGAACGCATCGCCGGCAACCTCGACAGCAATCTCGTCGAGTTGCGCAAAGGCCTCACCCAGTTCAACGCCAAGACCCTGCCCGGCGTACAGACGACCTTGGCCGACGTCAGCAAGACGTTGCAATCGGCCAACGCGACCCTCGCCGAAGACTCACCGCAGCGCGAGCAACTGACCCAGACCCTGGATGAGCTGGGCCGCATGTCCCGCTCGTTGCGCGAGCTGTCGGACTACCTGGGCCGTCACCCGGAATCGCTGATTCGCGGTCGCCCCGACAACGCCGCGCCCCTGAACCTGCAAGGGCCACCGCGCAAATGAAACCTGGAGCAAGCGCCATGACGTTTCCGTTCAAAGCCACCCTGCTCGGCGCGTTGTTGGCGCTGTCGGCCTGCGGCAGCACGCCCATTACCTTCCATACGCTGACCCCGGCGCATGCGAATCTGCCCACGGTTGGCGGTACCGGCACGATCCGCATCGAGAGCCTCACGGTGCCGCCCGCCGTGGACCGACCGCAGATCGTGGTGCGCCAGGGCGACACGGGCATCGCCATCCTGGAAACCCAGTGGTGGGCCGCCAGCCTGGCGGACGAAATGCGCAGCGCGCTGGTGGATCAGTTGGCCAACAGCAATCCTCGGCCACCGCTGCTGTTGCGGGTCGACGTGCAGCGCTTTGATTCCGTGCCTGGCCAGTACGCCCGGTTTGACGCCCAGTGGCGTCTGCGGCCCGCCAGCGGCACTGAACGCCCGTCGCTGCTGTGCCGAACAACCTTGCAGTCGCCGGCGGGCAGCGGCATTGACGATGTGGTGCTGGCCCATCAGAACAACCTCAAGCGCTTCGCGGCACAGGTCAGCCGGGCAGCCGCCAGCGCTGCTGGCCAGTGCCCAGGCACACCGTAGCCCACCGCGAGATCAGGCCAGCAACCCCATGGCCTTCGCGCGGGCCACGGCCTGAGTGCGTCGCTCCACGCCAAGCTTGCTGTTGATGTGGCTGGCGTGGGTTTTCACGGTGTGCAGGGAAATGAACAACTGATTGCTGATTTCCTGATTCGAACATCCCAGGGCAATCAGTTGCAGCACGGCCATTTCGCGCGCGCTGAGCGCCTCATGGGAGGGTGAAACCCCCGCCGCCGCCGTGGGCAACAACGCCAGCAGGGCCTGGCTCGCCAGGGCGTGAGGGTGCTGAGCCAACTGCTCGCGCATCCAGTCAGCATGGTTTTCCAACAGCCGCTGGAACGGTTGCAGTGCGCCCCCGGCGGCAGCCTGCAGGGCCTGGGCCAGCATCGGCCGCGCCTTGGCCGGCTGCCCGCCCTCCAGCAGCAGTTGCACCTGCTGGGTCAGCGCCAGCAAAGCGATCATCTGGCGGCCGCTGGTCTGGGCCTCTTGCGCCAATTGCTCCAAACGCTGCAACGCCGCTTCGGGCTGATGACGCGTGGCGTCCAGGGCGGCTTGTTGCAGGCCGATGTGTTGCGGCAGGTGGGGATGAAACTCCGGCGCGGCGGCGGCGTGGTCGCCGTTGTAGGTCTGCCCCAGCCGCGTCAGCCAGGCATCGGCCAGGTCGGTACGGCCCTGGGCCAGCCACAGTTCGCATTTGATCAGGGTGATCATGGCCAGGTAGTAAATCGGCGGCACGTCCCAGATATGCATCAAGCGCTCGGCTTCAGCCAGCTCGGCGAAGGCCAGAGGAAAGTCGCCGCGGCGTCCTTCGAAACTGGCGATCACACAGTGCCCGATCAGCACGCTGATATCGCGGCAGGCTCGGGCCTCCGCCAGCCCGGCGCGCAGGCGAGCCAGGCCCGCTTCGGGCTGCAAGCGCAACAGCAGCAAGTAACCTTCATACAGCGCCAGGCGCGCGCGCACCGCATACAACCGCTGAGGCGCCAGGCCATGCAGGCGCTGCAGGCCCTGGCGCACTTCGTCGAGCGAACGCAGGATTTCACCGCGCGCCTGCAACACCCGCGCACGGTCGTAGTGGGCCAAGGCCTCGAACAACGGATTGCCGACCCGCTGCGCGAGCTCCAGCGATTCGCGATTCAAGCCCCGGGCGCGCCACAGGTCGGCATCGGCAATCGCCAGGTTGGATAAGGTCGACAGACACATCAGCCGCTGGCCATAGCGGCGCTGCGGCAGGCTGTCCAACGCCTCGCTGCAGTAGCGCTGGGTCAGCTCGCGATCACCACGACCACGGGCGATGATGCCGCTCAGCGCCAGCCACTGCGCCAGCATCGATCGTTGTGCGGTGGCCGAAGGGGCCGGCAGGAAGCGACTGAGGTAACTGGACAGTTCCTGCGCCGCGTCTAGCTGGCAGGCCAGGCCCAACGCCCAGCTGTACAACACAATCAAGCGCGGCGTGCTGATCAGCAGGCTGTCGGGCAAGTCCATTTTCCAGCGCAGCAGCATGCCGACATTCTGCTCGGCCAGCAGCTGTTCTTCGGACAGGTTTTGCACCAGGTTTGCCGCCACATCCAAATGGCCGGCGCGCAATGCCTGCTCCACCGCTTCGTCGATCAGGCCCTGGGCATTGAACCAGCGACAGGCGCGCAGGTGCAGGCTCGCGGCCGGCAGCACCGGGCTGTTCGCGCGGCGACTGCGCAACAGGTCGGAGAACAGATGGTGATAGCGAAACCAGACGCCCTGCTCGTCCAGCGGCACCAGAAACACCTGGTGAGATTGCAGGTAGCGCAGGATGTCCGCGCTGTCGTGGGCTTCGCGCACAGCGTCGCACAGTTCGCTGCAAAAGCGCTCCTGGGGCGCGGTGTCGAACAGGAATGCCTGCACGTCAGCCGGCAGACAGTCGATCACCTCTTCCAACAGATAATCGCGGATCAGACCTTCGCCGCCGTGCAGGCTCTGGGGCAAAGCGCCTTCGTTGCCGGCTTCGGACGCCGCCAGCAACCAGAAGCGCAGTCCGGCCACCCAGCCTTCACTGCGCCGGATCAAGTTATCGAGGGCTTCGCCGCGCAGCGAATTGCTATGGTGATCCAGCACTGCCAAGGATTCGCCATGGGTCAAACGCAGGTCATGTTCGTGCAGTTCGAGCAAGTGCCGCGACAAACGCAGGCGCGCCAGATGCCAATCCGGGCGCTGGCGGCTGGTTACCAGCACCACCAGGCCGTCGGGCAAGTGGTTGAGGAAAAACTGCAGGCAACGGTCCAGCACCGGGCCCTGGGCCAGATGGTAGTCATCGAGTACCAGCAACAGCGGCGCGCGGGTGGACAAGTGAACGGCCAACTCATCGAGCAGGCCATCGAGCCATTCTTCAAAGGCAAAGGGTTGATGACGCTGGCGCATTTTCAGCAGGCCCAGGGACTGGGCGCCGATCGGCGAAAAGTACTGTTGCAGGCCTTCGAGCAAACGTTCGAGGAAACGACCGGGGTCACTGTCCCGTGGGCTCAGGCCCAGCCACAGGCTTTGCCAGTGCGTCGGCAGGCTTTGGCAGAACTCGACCGCCAGGGAACTCTTGCCGAAGCCGGCCGGCGCGCTGACCAGCAGCAACCGTCCCTGCAATCCGGCATTCAGCCGTTCGCACAGGCGCGGTCGCGGCACGTAGCCGTCAGGCAGCGGTGGCCTGTAGAAACGCGCGTCCAGGGACGGGATCGCCGTACTGGCGGGCCCTTGGATTCGGGACAGATCAGTCATCGCCGGGCTCTTATTGAAGGCTATTGTCGGCATTGCAGATGTCCGCAGACTAGCGGTAAAAGCCGCCGGTTTGTAGATCTTTGCAACAATTGCCTGGAAAAGAACTGCGACAAGAAATATCGCCACAAACAAAAGTGGAAGGGGGCTTGCTCCCGATAGAGGCGGATCAGTCGATGCTGCGCTGACTGTCACACCGCTACCGGGGGCAAGCCCCCTTCCACATTGAGTCGTTCAGCTTAGCGCACACCATCCTGACGCAAGGCCGCCGGGGTGAAGTCGCTGGTGGTAGCGGTGAAGCCAAAGTCGTAGGCCTGTTTCTCTTCGTTCTTCATGCCCAGCGCCAGGTAACGGCCGGACTGCAGGTCGTAGAGGGTTTCCAGGGCGTACCACGGCACTTGCTTGTCGTAGTAGTTCTCGGCATGAGCTTCGGCGACGCGCCACAGTTGGCCACGGCCGTCGTAGTGGTCGATCACCGCGGCTTGCCAGGTGTCTTCGTCGATGTAGAAGTCACGCTTGGCGTAGATGTGGCGCTGGCCTTCCTTCAAGGTGGCGACCACGTGCCAGACGCGGCGCAGTTCGTAACGCGCCAGGTCCTGGTTGATGTGGCCGGCCTTGATGATGTCGGCGTACTTGAGCTTCGGATCGTCGATCTTGTAGCTGTTGGAGGCGATGTAGATTTCCTTCTTGCCTTCCAGCTTCCAGTCGTAGCGGTCCGGCGCACCGTTGTACATGTCGAGGTTGTCGGAGGTCCGCAGGCCGTCGGCGGCGGTGCCCGGGCCGTCATAGGAGACTTGCGGGGCCCGGCGCACACGACGCTGGCCGGCGTTGTAGACCCACGCCGAACGCGGCTCCTTCACCTGGTCCAGAGTTTCGTGCACCAGCAGCACACCACCGGCAAGACGCGCCGGCGCGGTTACTTGCTGCTTGAAGTAGAACAGCACGTTGCCCGGGTTCTTCGGATCGAAGTCCTTCATTTTGTCGCGGAACACGAACTGGTCGCGGAAATACACCAGGCTGTAAGAGCCATTGGTCTGCGGGGTAGCCTGCGTCACCAGGCGCGTGACGCTACCGCCGCGATAGCGAGTGATATGGTTCCAGATCACCTCGACGCCACTTTTCGGAATCGGGAACGGTACCGCAGTTTCGAAGTTTTCCAGGCCGTTGCCGCCGGACACCAGGTTGGTAGTGGTGGCGTTCTTCTTGATCGAGGCGAACACATCGGCCGGCACGGTAGCGCCGCGATGGGTCGGGTAGACCGGCATCTTGAAGGTTTCCGGGTAGCGCTTGAACATCGCGTACTGCCCCGGCGCCAGTTTGTCTTTGTACTGCTCGACGTTCTGCGCGGTGATGGTGAACTGTGGTTGCTCACTGGCGTACGGGTTGGCGAGGAACCCCTTGGCATCCACAGCGCCGGCGTTGGTCGGCATAGGCGACCATTTGGGGATGGTGCCCGCCGCGTTCCCGGCCATCTCGGCGCCCATCGGCGTGAGGGTGGTGCCCAGCTTGGCGGCTTCATCCGCCGAGACCGCCGCCATGACGTTGCTCGCCAGGATCGACAGCCCCAGCACACCTACGTGCAACAGACTTTTAGTTATTTTCATATTCCGGTCTTCCTGAAATTCAGTGTGCTTAGAAGTTCGCGCCGACGCTCAGGGCGACAAAATCACGGTCATCCACGGTGCTGAACTTGCCGCCGAAGAAGTTGGTGTACGCCAGGCTCGCGGTGTAGGTGTTCTGGTATTCGGCATCCAGCCCCAGGCTGACCGCTTTGCGACCTTCTTCGAAGTTACCGCCAGGGCCTGGCGAATAACCTTTCACGTCGTGGGACCACGCCACGTTGGGCTTGAGGTTCACACCGGCGAACACGTCCGGGTATTCCCAGATGGCACGCGCGCGGTAGCCCCAGGAGGTTGCCGTGGTGAAGCCGTCGTTGTTGCAATTGGTGTTCAAGCCGGCGGCGTTGGGCAGGCCGGCGCCATTGGCCGTGGATTGGTTGAGCCTGTCGCAGAAGCCAGCCGGCAAGGTGCCAGGACCGAATACCGGGTCACGGCCGTAACGGGCTTGTGATTTGCTTTCCAGGCCGCCCACATGGGTCACGCCGATTTCACCGACGGTGGTCAAGCGGCTCGCGCCCATCACTTGGTCGAAGAAGTGCGTGAAGGTGGTCTGGAACTGGGTCACTTCCTTGCGGTTGTAACCGTGCAGATCCTGGCCTGGGGTGCCTTTGAGCACGGACGCGTTGCCAAAGCCCGGGATCGGCGTAACACCGGCGAAGAGAATATCGGTGGTGCTCAACTGCACCGGTGCGTTGGGACGGTAACTCAGCTCACCGCTCCACGCGGTGCCCGTCGGCAGCGTGGTGGAGAAGCTCAAACCGTAGAGGCGGATATCTTCCGGGTACTCGACGAAGTAGTTGGAGTTGCCGGCCACGACCAATGGCCGCAAGGCGCCCAGCGGCCCCAGCGGACGGGTGTAGGCCGACGCCGGCGCACCCTGTGCACTGAAGATCGGCGCACGGCTGTGGTAATTCATGAAATACGCGCCGAACTCGGTGTCCAGCGGCTCGAAGTTGTAGTGCATGGCCACGCCGAATTGGCCGCTGTCTCGGGCATCACGGTCAGGGCCACGGCGCACCAGCACGCCTTCGTTGTTAACGTCCACACCCAGGGCCGTCAACGTCGGCAAGGCAGCCCCCGGAATGGTCGAGCGCTTGTTCAGCACGCGCAGGTTATTGCTGCAGCCATCGGAAATCACATCCGGCTGCGAGAAAAACGTACCGCAGTTGTCGGTGACGGTCTGGTCCCATTCCAACTGGTAAAACGCTTCGGCCGACAGGTTATCGGTCAGGGTCTGTGACACGTAAAACATGTTGACCGGAATCAGGCCTTCCTTGATTTCGGCACCCGGACGACGGAATGCGGACACGTCAATCGGGTTGATGGAGTTGATACCGCCGCCGATGAAGGTGCTTTCGCCCCAGCTCACCACCTGCTTACCGAACCGCACGCTGCCCGGCTGATCGGCAATCGCATAGTTGTGATAGACGAAGGCATCGAGAATCTGCCCACCGGAAGACTTGGCGCCTTCCTTGCGATTGTTGTCGCTGATGTCCTTGAACTCACGGCTTTCATCCTTGAGTTCGAAGTCGTACCAGTATTTGCCCCGCACGAACACGCCGGTGTCGCCGTACTTCAGCTCCAGGTCGTGAATACCTTTGAAGATCTTGGAGAAGGTCTCGCCGCGCTTGAAGTTCAGATGGCCGTCATCGGAGGTCTGGGACAACCCCCGGCCGCCGTTGTTGGCGCCGATCAAGTCCTTGTTAGGCTTGGCTGTCGACCAGCTCGCGCCCACCGAAAGCGACGAGTCGAAGTTGCCTTCGATTTCACCGATATTGAAACTGACGCCGAATGCAGGCCCGGCGAGCGTAGAGGCGAGGCTGACGGCCAGAGGCAATCTTGCCCGGCGCCAGAACTGGTTTACTGAGGTCATCGACGCTACTCCATGTGCATTATTGTTATGGCAGTGAGTTCTTGATGATGCGTGTAACAGCCGGAATACAACGATTCCAATGCTGCCTGGCAACTGAACCTCCATGGCCCGAAGCGATGCATCCTTGAAAAACTCAGGTGGGACTATAGCCAGCAGGGGGTACCGCATGATCCCTCTAAAGTGTGATTTGCATCACCGACCCGTCTGCCACAGACCTTTCGCCATGTCGGCGAGGGCCGACGCCGCAAGGATGGCTGAAAATCGGCAAATCACAAGTGAAGGCGCCAGATAGAGCATTGCCGTGCCCGAACGGGCACGGCGCAGGGGGTCAGAGTGTAGACAGGAACGTGCTGTTGTTAGCCTGCCATTCAATGATGTCAACGCGGATACGTTTCTTGTCGAGTTTGCCGACACTGGTCTTGGGAATTTCCGTAACAACGGCGATCTGACTCGGAATCGCCCACTTGCTCAAGTGCCCCAATTCCACGAACGGCTTGAGATGTTCCTTCAGCTCGCGGGCACCCATCACATGGCCCTCGCGCATGACCAGCAAGGCAAACGGGCGCTCGCCCCACTGCGGATCGGCGATGCCCACCACCGCTACTTCGCGAACCGCCGGATGACGGCTGACCAGGTCTTCGAGGGCCAGGGACGAGATCCACTCACCGCCGGTCTTGATCACATCCTTGATGCGGTCGCGGATATCAATCACCCCAAAGGCATCCAGCGTGGCCACGTCACCAGTGTGCATCCAACCGCCCGCCCACAGCTCGGCGCCCTTTTGCGGCTCCTTGAAATACCCTTCGGTCAGCCACGGCGCGCGCAGCACCAGCTCGCCCTGGGACTCGCCATCGGCCGGCAGAAAACGGCCCTCGGCGTCGATGATCGCTGCATCGACCAACGGCCCCGGTACGCCGGCCTTGATGCGATAGGTAATGCGTTCGTCGTCGCTGCCGGCCAGCAGCTCCTCATTGAGGTGCGCACAGGACACCAGCGGCCCGGTCTCGGACATACCGTACGCGGCGGTCAGTTGAATCCCGCGGGCCTTGGAAGCTTCGTACAGCGAACGATTCAGCGCACTGCCACCGATGACGATTTTCCAGCCGGCAAAATCCACCCCTTGAGCGGCCTTGGTGTTGAGCACCATCTGCAGGATGGTCGGCACGCAATGGGAGAACGTGACCTTCTCCTTGCGCCACAGCTCCACCAGCAATTGCGGGTCGTAGCGGCCGGGGTAGACCTGCTTGAGGCCAAGCATGGTGGCCACATACGGCAAGCCCCAGGCGTGCACGTGGAACATCGGCGTGATCGGCATGTACACGTCGTTGGTGCCCAGCAGCCGCACGCTGTCGACGCTGCCCATGATGGTCGCCACCCCGATGGTGTGCAGCACCAGTTGGCGATGGGTGAAATACACACCCTTGGGGTTACCGGTGGTGCCGGTGGTGTAGAACGTGGTGGCGACGGAGTGCTCGTCGAAATCCTGAAAGTCGTAGTCGGGGCTGGCGGCGGCCAGCAGGGTTTCGTACTCGCCGACCAAGTCGGGCAACTCGGCGGTTTTGGCTTCGCCATCGGTGAGCAGCAGCGTTTTGTCCACCGTGGTGAGCTGCCCGGCGATGGCTTGATAGAGCCCGACGAACTCGCTGTTGACCAGCACGAACCGGTCCTCGGCATGGTTCATGGTGTACAGGATCTGTTCCGGCGACAGGCGCACGTTGATGGTGTGGATCACCGCGCCGATCATCGGGATGGCGAACATGCATTCCAGATAGCGATGGCTGTCCCAATCCATCACCGCCACTGTGTCACCGGCCTTCACACCCGCCTCGGTCAACACATTGGCCAGACGCGCGACGCGCTCGATCAGGGTTGGGTAGGTGTAGCGCAATTGGTCACGGTAAACGATTTCCCGGGTCTTCTCGTAACGGGTGCCTGACATCAACAGGCGCTTGATCAACAGCGGGTATTGGTACGCACCTTCGGCGGGCGGGATAACACGGGTCTGCAACATACGAATCCCTTTTTATGACTGCACGGTCTTGGCTTGAAGACCTGCACTGTAGAGACGTTGTGTTGGCGCTAAATCAGCCAAAGGAATGATTTGCAGACCTCAGCAAATGCTAGCTTTGCGCCAGCATTTGCACAGAACCTGAGCCTGTCCACGTGGGTGGGCCAGTGTTATTTCATGCTGGTAAACGCCAGTTTCACACCAATGGCAATCAGCACAGCGCCCATGGTCCGATCGAACCAATGGCCCATGCGCGCGAAGCCGGCGCGAACGCGTTGCTGGCTGAACAGCATCGCCACCAGGCAGAACCAAAGCGCCGTCGCCACCGCCAGGTACACGCCATAGCCGGCCTGCACCGCCAACGGCGTGTGCGGATTGATCACCACGGTGAACAACGAGAGAAAGAACAACGTGGCCTTGGGGTTCAAGCCATTGGTCACGAAACCGGCGGTGAAGGCGCCGCGCGGGGTGCGCTCGCCCGCTTCGCGGTGCAGTTCGCCCTCGGCGGCGGGTTTGGCCGGTTGCGCGCGCAGGGCCTTGAAGCCGATGTACAGCAGGTAGGCAGCCGCGGCCCACTTGAGCGCGTTGAACAGCACGATGGACTGAGACACGATCAGACCGATCCCCAGCAACGAATAACCCACATGCAGGAAAATCGCCGAGCCCACGCCCAGGGCCGTCCAGGTGCCGGCGCGGCGACCGTGGGTCACGCTCTCGCGCACCACCACGGCGAAGTCCGGGCCGGGGCTGGCCACGGCCAACAAGTGAATCAAGGCAACGGTCAAGAACTCGGCGAGGTACATGCGCACTCCATTAAGTAACTGATTATTTCATCTGATAGGCTCGGCAGATTACGCCTTCGAACCCTGTCGCAAAAGGTACAGTTGATGACGAACAATCGCCGCGCCGTCTTCCTTGATCACCCGTCCCTCGACCTTGGAGATCTCGACCTCAGCCACTTGCGAAACAGCTTCAGTGAGTTGCAGCTGTTTTCGGACACAACGCCGCACAATCTGCTGGAGCGCCTGCAGGGTGCCCAGGTAGTCATCAGCAACAAGATCGCGCTCACCGCACCGACACTGGCGGCCTGTCCCGAACTCAAGCTGATTCTGGTATCGGCCACCGGCACCAACAACGTCGACCTCCAAGCCGCCCGCGCCCATGGCATCACCGTAAGCAACTGCCAGGGCTATGGCACACCGTCGGTGGCGCAGCACACGCTGATGCTGCTGCTTAACCTGGCGACGCGGCTGAAGGACTACCAGCGGGATGTGGCCGCCGGCAAATGGCAGGAGGCCAAGCAGTTCTGCCTGCTGGACCATCCGATCATCGAACTGCAAGGCAAAACCCTCGGCCTGCTGGGCCACGGCGAACTGGGCAGCGCCGTGGCGCGCCTGGCCGAGGCCTTTGGCATGCGCGTGGTGCTGGGCGCGATTCCAGGGCGCCCTGCCCGCGCCGATCGCGTGCCGCTGGATGAGCTGTTGACACAGGTCGACGCGCTGACCCTGCACTGCCCGCTCAACGAGCACACCCGCGACTTGATCGGCGCCCGCGAATTGGCGCTGCTCAAACCCGGCGCGCTGGTGGTCAACACCGCGCGTGGCGGCTTGATCAACGAACAGGCGCTGGCCGATGCGTTGCGCAGCGGGCATCTGGGCGGTGCGGCTACCGACGTATTGAGCGTGGAGCCGCCGGTCAACGGCAATCCGCTGTTGGCCGGCGATATCCCGCGCTTGATCGTCACGCCACATAACGCCTGGGGCAGCCGCGAGGCGCGCCAGCGTATCGTCGGCCAACTGGCGGAAAACGCGCGGGGCTTTTTCAGCGGCGCCCCGCTGCGGGTTGTGAGTTGATAAACTGCGCCCCTTTTCAAGGAGCAGACCATGGATCCGCGCAGTGAAGTACTGCTTCGCCAGGCCGAACTTTTTCAGGGCAACCTGCTGCTGGTGGGCCTGCCCGCCGACGACCTGCTGGGGCGCCTGCCCAATGCCCACGGTTGGTGCTGGCATGCCGGCGACCAGGCGGCGCTCGACGCGCGCTTCCCGCAGCGCAGCCAGTTTGGGGTGAATGCGCCGGAGCGCGGGTTCGACGCGGCGGTGATTTTCCTGCCCAAGTCCAAGGACCTCACCGACTACCTGCTCAAGGCCGTGGCTGCGCGCCTGCCCGGCGCCGAACTGTTTCTGGTGGGTGAGAAAAAAGCCGGCATCGAAAGTGCCGCCAAGCAGATGATTGCCTTGGGCAAACCGCGCAAGCTCGACAACGCGCGACATTGCCAATTGTGGCAAGTCACCGTGGCCAATGCCCCGCAGGCGGTGGCATTGGAGAGCCTGGCACAGACGTTCGACGTACCGCTGGCCGAAGGGCCGTTGAAGGTGGTGAGCCTGCCGGGCGTGTTCAGCCACGGCCGCCTGGATCGCGGCACCGAGTTGTTGCTGGCGCATCTGGATAAATTGCCGAGCGGTCATCTGCTGGACTTTGGCTGTGGGGCCGGCGTACTGGGGGCCGCAATCAAACGCCGCTATCCGCATAACACTGTCACTCTGCTCGACGTGGATGCTTTCGCCGCCGCCAGCAGCCGCCTGACCCTGGCCGCCAACGGCCTGGAAGCCGAGGTGCTGACCGGCGATGGCATCGACGCCGCGCCGATGGGGCTGAATGCGATCCTGAGCAACCCGCCATTCCATGTGGGCGTGCATACCGATTATTTCGCTACCGAGAATTTGCTGCGAAAAGCAGCGAAACACCTGGCAAAAGGTGGCGAACTTCGGCTGGTGGCTAACAGTTTCCTGAAGTACCAGCCACTGATCGAAGAACATCTGGGCGTATGCGCAATCAAGGCCGAGGGCAATGGATTTCGCATCTATCGCGCCAAGCGCGGTTGATCGAGGTTTGAAAAAGAACGCTTGCCCAATGGCATTTGCCTAGGCAGAATCCGCTCCGTCCTAGGGGAGTAGTCTCCCACGAGCGCCACGCTCGTCCGGCATACGTCAACATACTTGGTCAGCAGACCATGGCGTATGCGACCCAGGAGTCCGCACAGACGGACCGGGGTTTGACAAGACCTATGACACGCACACCTTACCCGGGGCGGGAAGGCTGTACGTGTCATAGCCGTGTCGACCCGCCCCTGGAAACCTACCTGATGCTGGATTCATTGCTCGTCCCCACCGCAATCGTTGCCCTGGCCGAAATCGGCGACAAGACGCAACTGCTCGCGCTCATCCTGGCCGCTCGCTTTCGCAAACCCTGGCCGATCATCGCCGGCATCGTCGCCGCCACCCTGGCCAACCATGCAGCCGCAGGTGCCGTGGGCGCCTGGTTCGGCAGTTTCTTCTCGGACGCGGTGCTGCATTGGATCCTCGCGGCCAGCTTCTGCGCCACCGCGCTATGGACCCTGGTGCCGGACAAACTCGACGATGACGAAGCCAGCACTTCCCGCAAGTTCGGGCCTTTCGTGACCACGCTGATTGCGTTCTTCCTGGCTGAAATCGGCGACAAGACCCAGATCGCCACCGTGATGCTCGCCGCGCAATACCCGGAGCTGTGGCTGGTAATTATCGGTACTACCCTGGGCATGCTGATTGCCAACGTGCCGGTGGTGCTGGCGGGGAATTTTGCCGCAGAGAAACTGCCGCTGACCTTGATTCGCCGACTCGCCGCCTCGGCATTTTTCATCCTGGCGATCGTGGCGGTGTACAAGGCCATGCAGAGCAGCGGCTGGATCTAGGGACCTAAGCCTGCAAAGCAATCCAATGTGGTATGGGGCTTGCCCCCTCCCACATTGGATCTTCATCAGGCTTTAGGACTTCTTAGCCTGCTGGTAGAGCGGCATGACCTTGGGAATGGCTGCCTGCAGCGAGGCGATGCGGCTGTCGGAGGCCGGGTGAGTGCTCATGAACTCCGGCGGAGCGCCTTCGGAGGCCTTGGCCATCTTGTTCCACAGCGTGATCGCGGCGTTCGGGTTGTAGCCGGCGCGGGCGGCCAGCTCCAGGCCAATCAGGTCCGCTTCGTTTTCGTTACTGCGGCTGTTGGGCAAGGTCATGCCGTAGTTGGCCACGGTGTCTGCCAGTGCCAGGCTGTCCTGCCCCAGGCCGAACAGCGCGCCGGCGCCTTGCTTGGCCATTTCGATGCCGTAGGCCTTGGACATGGCTTCGCGGCCATGCTCGCGCAGGGCGTGGGCGATCTCATGGCCCATTACCGCCGCCAGTTCGTCATCGCTAAGCTTGAGATTGTCGATCAGCGCGCTGTATACGAAGATCTTGCCGCCAGGCCCGCAGTTGGCGTTCATCTCGTCGCTCTTGATTAGGTTCACTTCCCAGTTCCACTGCGCCGCATCCGGGCGGAAAGTAGGCGCCTGGGCGATCAGACGCTTGGCGATGGCCTGCACGCGCTTGGCGTTGGCGCTGGTCTTGTCCAACTGGCCCTTGCTGCTGGCTTCGCCCAGGGTCTGCTGGTAGGACTGGGCATACATCTGGTCGACTTCCTGGCTCGACAGCATGCTGAACATGTACTGCTTGCGCTCAACGCCGACGGCGCCGCCGCTGGTGGTGTTGACCGATTGACACCCGGCCAGCAGGACCGCTGCCGCCATTACACTGACCGCCAGTGATTTCTTCATCAATACACTCTCCCTGAAAAGACGACCTGAAAACATGGCGCGTATCGTAGGCGCTCGCGTGTATCGGCGCTAGATACACCAGACGTGTAACCGCTGAATTTCGGATACATCTCACACCTGCGGCTACGGCAGCGACCATTCCATTTGCGACAACCGACGGCCTTTTGAGCGCCAGTCGCTCATGCCCTGCGCGCCTGCGGCCGATACATAAAGGCAGCCCGTCTCTTCTGCGCTTGGAGTGTTCATGAAATTCAAGTCAATTCAGTTTTCCGTCGCCGCGCTGACCGGGGCCATTGTGCTGACCGTGGTCGCGGTGCTGGTGGCCTATGCCGTCTTCGCGGGTGCGCGCACCCAGGAGATGGTGCAGCAGCGCACCCAGGCGCAGTTCGAGCAGATCGTGGAGCAGCGCCTGACCGCCCTCGCGCAGACCCAGGCGACCCTGATCCAGCGGGAGCTGGAGGCGCCGCTGGTAACCGCCAAAAGCCTGGCCACCGCCAACGCCCTGCTCGCCATGAAAGACGCCAAAGGCGAACCCGCGTTGCAGGTCGGCCGTGAACAACTGATCAACCTGCTGCATGAAACGGTGGTGCGCAACCCGAAAATCCTCGGCGCCTACATCGGCTGGGAACCCAACGCGATCGATCATAACGACGCCGCCTACGTGAACAGCGCCATCGTCGGCATGGGCGCCGACGGCCGCTTTATTCCGTGGTGGTACCGCAACGCCGATGGCAGCCTGGGCCTGGATAAACTCGCGGACGTGGCCGACCAGAAAATGCTCTCCACCGGCGTGCGCGCCAGCGAATACTACCTGTGCTCCAAGGAAAGCCAGAAACCCTGCGCCATTGACCCCGCCCCTTACAAGGTCGGCGACGTCATGGTGATGCTGGCGTCGTTTATCGAACCGATCATGGTCGACGGCAGGTTCCAGGGCATCGTCGGCGCCGATCTGTCGGTGAACTTCATTCAGGACATGCTCACCAGCGCCGACCGAGCCCTCTACGGCGGCGCCGGCGAACTGGCGCTGATCTCCAGCAACGGCCGCCTGGTGGCTTACACCAAGGACGCCGGCAAGCTCGGCGAAAAGGCCAGCGACCTGCTCGACGCCAGCGAACTGGCCGGCCTCAGCCAGCTCAAACCCGGCGAAGTGCGCTACACCATTGACCGTGAGCATGGGCATATCGAGTTGTTCCTGCCCTTCGGGATCGGCCAGACCGACGCGCGCTGGACCCTGATGATGCAACTGCCATTGGCGGCGGTGATGGCCGACGCGCAGACACTGCAAAGCGACCTGCAGGCCCAGCGCGAGACCGACACTGTCGGCATGGCGATTGTGGGCCTGGTGGTGGCCGGGCTCGGGCTGCTGGTGATCTGGCTGGTGGGCCACGGTATCGCCCGTCCGCTCAAGCAGATGGTGGCCATGCTCAACGACATCGCTCAAGGCGAAGGCGACCTGACCCGCCGCCTGACCAGCGACCGCGCCGACGAACTGGGCGCAATCGCCAGCGGTTTCAATACGTTCCTGATCAAGTTGCAGGGCATGATTACCCAGGTGGTGAGTTCGGTGCAGAAAGTCAGCGATTCATCGGAGCACACCGCCGATATTGCGATTCGCACCAACCAGGGCGTGCATAAGCAGATGGTGGAAATCGACCAGGTCGCCACCGCCGTGCACGAGATGACCGCCACTGCGCAGGATGTTGCGCGCAACGCCACCCAGGCCGCGCAAGCCGCCAGCCACGCCGACCAGGCCGCCAGCCAGGGCATGCGCATTGTGCGCGACACCTCGGCGTCCATCGGCGTACTGGCCGAGGAAATCGGCAAGGCCGTGGCGGTGGTGCAAACGCTGGCCAAGGACAGCGAGAACATCAATGCCATCCTTACCGCCATTCGCGGGATTGCCGAACAGACCAACCTGCTGGCGCTGAACGCCGCCATCGAAGCCGCACGGGCGGGCGAGCAAGGCCGAGGCTTCGCGGTGGTCGCCGACGAGGTGCGCAACCTGGCGCAGAAAACCCAACAGGCCACCGAAGAAATCCAGAGCATGATCCAGCAGTTGCAACAGGGCACGCGGGAAGTGGTGCGGGTAATGGAGGACAGTCAGAACCGCACCGACGAAAGCGTGCAACACGCGGCCAAGGCGGCCGAAGCGCTGGAGACCATTACCCAGGCGGTGTCGGTGATCAACGACATGAACACTCAGATCGCCAGTGCGGCCGAGGAGCAGAGCGCGGTGGCCGAGGACATCAATCGCAACGTGATCAATATCGGCCAGGTGGCCAATGAAGTGGCGGGCGGCGCGGACGAATCCAGCGCGGCCAGCGCGGACTTGACCAAACTGGCGGAGCAGCAGCGGCGGCTGATCAATCAGTTCAAGGTGTAGGGCGCGTCGACAGGCTCATGCCGGGGTCAGGCACTCCGGCCCATTGAGTTTGGGATCGTTGATCAGGTTGGCCAGGACCCGCTCGCGCAACGCGCTCGGTTCGCTGGCCAGCAATGCCTGCAACACGGGCAGCGGCGTGTCAGGGTTGAGCCAGGCCGCCTGCCCGGCCGCATCCAGGATCAACGGCCGGCGCTGACTTTGCGCGGCCTGCGTCACCACCGCCGTACTCAGCCACACGTGTTCCTGCACCGGATAAGCTTCCCAGATCGCGGCGAAAAACACGCTGGAGCCCTCCCCCGGTGTCAGCCAGTAGGGGCGCTTGCGCTGCGTGCCGCGCCATTCGTAAAAGCCATTGGCCGGCAGCAGGCAACGGCGCTGACGAAAGGCTTCGCGGAACATCGGTTGCTCGGCCACGGTTTCGGCGCGGGCATGGGCCGGGGTGCGGGACATATCGGTGAGCCAGGGCGGCGTCAGCCCCCAACGGGCGCGGGCCAGAGTGAGCTGCTCGCCTTCCAGGCGCTGGATCAGTACCGAGTCATTCGGGGAGATATTCCACTGGGCCTGCTGGTCGGCCGGAAAGCCCGGCAAGGCAGCGAAGGCAGGATTCCAGCGAAACAGGGCATAACGTCCACACATGGGGCAACACGACTCTTGGGTAAACCGGCCGACAGCCTAACAGACCAGCACGTCGGGGAAGCTGTCGGGTTCATCGCCGGGCAGCGGTTGCGCGCCGATATAGGCGGTGATCAGTTCGCGCGCCTGGAGCGCTTGGTCGTTATCCACTTCCAGTCCCAGCAGGCCGAAGATCGGCAATTCGCCGGTGCCGCCCAGTAAGTGTCGACCCACCAGGTGCGCCTCGATGCCCTCGCTGGCGAGCATCTGTTGCAGCAACTCGCCTTCCATCAGGTTTTCGGGTTCATAGATTCGCTGCATGGGCGTACCTGTTAGTCGTTCTCGGCGCGGGTTTCGAGCATCCACTCTTCACCATGCACCTGCAGATTGAAACTGATCGGCCTGCAGCATACCTGGCAGTCTTCTATGTAGGTCTGGTCGCCGCCGGACAGATCCACCGACGTCTCGACCGACTCGCCACAATAAGGGCAATCGTACAGCGCAGATTCCAGCATGGCAGCCTCCAAGGTGACTTGTGCGTATAATCGCCGGTCTATTTACAGGGCTATTCTCGGCCGGACCCATTCCCCGGACCGCACCCTGGCATTTCCTTTACTTACCCTAGCCGTTTCTAACAAGAGAGCATGATGGGCGAATTCGATACCATCCGACCTTACAACGACAGCGAAGTCCCGGCGGTGCTGGCGCGGCTGTTCAGTGACAAGGCCTTTCTGGACATCCTGACCCACTTCCGCTTTCCACGCTTTGCCGGCACCCTGGGCTGGCTGCTCAAGCCGATGATCGCCCGCAAACTGCGCCGTGAGTTCGCCGGCGTCACTACCGTGGCGACGCTGCAGGATAAAGTCGAGTATTACGTCGACCACACCATCGACCGGGCGACCGACGGCGTGACCTACACCGGCGTCGAGCAACTCAAATCGGGCACCGCCTACCTGTTTCTGGCCAACCACCGCGATATTGTGATGGACCCGGCCTTCGTCAACTACGCCGTGTACCACGCCGGCCTGCCGACGCCGCGCATCGCCATCGGCGACAACCTGCTGCAAAAGCCGTTCGTCAGCGACCTGATGCGCTTGAACAAGAGCTTCATCGTGCACCGCTCCATCACCGGGCGAAAGGAAAAGATGGCGGCGTTCAACCTGCTGTCGGCTTACATCAATCATTCGATCCGCAACGACGGGCAGTCGATCTGGATTGCCCAGGCTGAAGGCCGTGCCAAGGATGGCGACGATCGCACCGAATCGGCGATCCTCAAGATGTTCCACGTCAGCCGCAAGGACGAGCCGTTCGCCGAAGTGATCCAGTCGCTGAACCTGACGCCGGTGTCCATCAGCTACGAATACGACCCCTGCGATGCGGCCAAGGCGCGCGAGTTGTATATCCGCGCCACCACCGGCACCTACTGCAAGGCGCCAGGCGAGGATGACGTGAGCATTGCGCTGGGCATCACCGGCTACAAGGGCCGGGTGCACATCAACTTCGCGCCGCCGATTACCGAGCGATTCGAAGACACCAAGGTACTGGCGGTGGAAATGGATCGGCAGATTCTCGGCGGCTATCGCCTGTTCCCGGTGCACTACCTGGCGTATTCGCAGTGGAGTGATGCCGACCCGCAGCTGGCGGTGCCGAGGGCCGAGGACCTGTTTCCTGCCGACGAACTGGCCAAGGCGAAAGCCGAGTGGGAGCGGCGCTTGAGCGAATGCCCGGCGGAACACAGGCCATTCCTGGTGGTGCAATACGCGACGCCGGTGCGCAATCAGTATCGGGTCAAGGCTGGGATCCCGCTCTAAACACTTACTTTGCGGTGTTCTAAAGGTGCGTGCTGATCCACGAGGTCAGCAGTGCCAGCCCAAGGCAGGCGAGCCCGATGCGGTAGGCCTGCCGGTGCGCCCGCTCGGTGCGCACATCCAGAAACAGCATTGGCTGGTCGATTGCGCGTTCTTCGCTTTGCGCGGTCAGCTTGGCCATGGCGCGGCGCTCGCGCAGGCGGGTGACGAACAACAGCGCGGCGCCTGTGCAGGCGACAGCCAGCGCAACAGCGTTGATCAGTAGTGCGGGCAGTGCCATCGCAAACCTCGGTGAAACGTTGCCTGGGTAACCGTTTGGATACAACCTCACGCGCACCTCGCCGGCTGCGCCTGTAGGGTCGCGCCCCATGGACGGCTAATCTATCCAGTAATTCAGTGCGTCACCTGAACGTCACCTTAACAGTCCACTCTGTTGCCCTTCGAACGCTCAGGAGCTTGCCATGCTGCACGCACAAAACCAGGACCGGCTGTATCTGATCGCCCAAAGCGACGAACAGGAGGCGCTGATCGACAGCCTGGCGTTCAACGTTCAGGACCGTCATTGGCTGGTGTATTGCGCCCTCGGCGGACACCAGCACGCGGACTTGCCGGAGACCGATCAGCTGACCGGCGTCAGCCTGCTGGACTTTTTTATCGACACGGCAGCCTGAAAGCGCAGGCGAAAAAAAACCGGGCCAGTTGAGCCTAATGCCAGTCAGTTAAGGAGGAACACTGTAACTGTGGTGAGCGGGCTTGCCCCGCGTTGGGCTGCGCAGCAGCCCCAATAGGAGCGTCGCAGTATGCCAGGCAGCTCCGGGACTATGTTTTGGGGCTGCTTCGCAGCCCAACGCGGGGCAAGCCCGCTCGCCACAGGTTACTGGTTGCCCGTTCCGTCTCTTAACTGACCGGCATTGGGCCAGTTGAGCCCGGTTTTTCGTGACGCGCTTATTGCGAGCTGAGCAACTGACCGATGCTTGGGTCCTTGAACAGACGAGTCAAGGCATCACTCAGGACGTCGCTGACCAGCTTGGTGTTGGTCTCCTGGTTGGGCGACATGCCAAAACGCTGGTTGAGCGAGGCCGCATAACGGCCGCTGTAGCGGCGGGTGCCGGCGTTGACGTCGGACTTGAAGGTGGCGCCGATGGAAGCCTCGGTCACATACAGGCCTTCCTTGGGCGACTGATATTTCAACTCAGCCAGGGTAACGGTCAACTGCGGCACGCCCGGCGAGTTGGATGGGGTAAAGCCCAGCAGACGCACGGCCGCCTCGGCCTGGGCCTGCAGCTTGGGCAGCACATCCTGGGCATTGACCGAAATCAGCGCGGTCTCCGGGTACAGGCCACCACGAGAACCCAAGGTCGGCGACGGACGGCCGTCCACCACCCGCACCGACACCGGTTGGCCATGGCCCACCGGCGCCAACTGCGTGGTGAGTTTCGGTTGCGGACTGAGTTGTTGCGGGCTGTTGGCGCAGCCAACCAGGGCCAGCGTGGTCACAGTGATCAAACCGAACAACAGGCGTTGCAACATGCGCTTCTCTCCAGAAAAGTCAGGTACCGACAGGCCGCCAGTATAACGGGGGGTCATCGCAGGGAACCAGCGTCAGTTACAACCTATGACTCGCGGCATTATGCGCGGTTCGCTGTCACTCACGTGTCACAGCCGATACATCGCTCCGTCATCCCGCACCGGCATGCTTGGCCTCAATCACAGGAGGCTGATCGCCATGCAATTTCTCTGGTCGTTGTTTACCCGCAAGCCCGCGCTTCGTCAGTTTGCGCTGCTCGATCTGCAAGGTCGCTGCCAGGCGTTCAAAGAGTGCAGCCAGCCACCGGTGGGCGAAGGCTGGGTGGAAATCGAGGAAATTCGTCTGAGCTGGATGCATCGCCCCTTGCCGGCCCATGCCCGTGTCAGCCCACGCGTGGAGCGGGCGTCACGCCGGCCGGCGTTGGCCGCCTGACCAAATGTCTAATAAAAGTCATAAAACACGCCCATTTCCCTGACGTTCTTCGCTACAATCTCCCCCCGATTATAAGGACGTCTCCTGATCGGGCCTCGCAGCACCGTTAATGCCTCGGTATTAACCCCAGCAATCGCCCACAGAGAGCCGCCCACACAGATCCTGTGAAGCTGGCGCGCTTGCTGTTTGCTCTGCAAACCACCCGTCTTTACCGAATCTGCCAGAGCTGCCATTGCGCTCGGCCACTTGAGTTGTTTGCCCGTTCTGCCGCGTGTCGACGCAGAGCTGCGGGCCAGGTGCCAGGCTGGGGCAGCCCTTTTTTGAGGTTCACGTCTTCAAAAGAGCGTGAAAAAAACGGGTTTTCACAACTTCACAAGAGTGTGGCGAGCAAATGAATAGTTTGGCGTTTGTACAAGCACCATCAGCGTCTGGAACAGCCCAACCGCACAGGACCGAGTGCTCCTCGACAACCGGAGCTTGAGCCTGTCCGCTACGGATTGATTGCACGCATCGCACGCTTTGACCATAAGTCGAATTGCCACAGCCGCCCATGAATGCGTTCATAGGCAGATCAGGCCAGGCAGCAAGCGTGTGCTGACGTTGCAAAGAATTGCGAAACGGACATGGCGATCCTGGCCATGGGTAACCTGGGGCAACACGTGAACCGCCCCGTCACTCCTGGCAGCCATGCCGTCAATTTGGTGCTGCAGATTTTGGAGACGCGTTAAATGGCGCATAACGAAGCAGTCGACGTTGTACTGGTAGGGGCCGGCATCATGAGTGCCACCCTGGCCGTACTGCTCAAGGAGCTCGACCCCGGCCTCAAGCTGGAAGTCGTTGAGCTGATGGATTCGGGTGCCGCGGAAAGTTCCAACCCGTGGAACAATGCCGGTACCGGCCACGCCGGCCTGTGTGAATTGAACTACACACCCCAGGCCGCCGATGGCTCCATCGACATCAAGAAAGCCGTGCACATCAACACCCAGTTCGAGGTGTCGAAGCAGTTCTGGGCGTACCTGACCAAAAAGGGCACCTTCGGCTCATCCAAATCCTTTATCAGCCCGGTGCCGCACCTGAGCTTCGTGCAAGGCGAGAAAGGCGTCGAGTTCCTCAAGAAACGCTTTGAGACCCTGCGCCAGCACCATGCGTTTTCGGACATGCACTACACCGAAGACCGCAGCGAGATGGCCGAGTGGATGCCGCTGATGATGCCGGGCCGCCCGCTCGACGAAAAAATCGCCGCTACCCGTGTCATGAACGGCACCGACGTCAACTTCGGCGCCCTGACCAATCAGTTGCTCAATCACCTCACCAGCTCGGCCGATGCCCAGGTCAAGTACTGCAAGCGCGTCACCGGCCTCAAGCGCAACGGTGCCGGCTGGACCGTGAGCATCAAGGACGTCAACAGCGGCAACAGTCGTGAAGTGGACGCCAAGTTCGTGTTCCTCGGCGCCGGCGGTGCGGCCCTGCCGCTGCTGCAGGCCTCGGGTATCGAAGAAAGCAAAGGTTTTGGCGGTTTCCCGGTCAGTGGCCAGTGGCTGCGTTGCGACAACCCCGAAGTGGTCAAGCATCACCAGGCCAAGGTCTACAGCCAGGCCGCCGTGGGTTCGCCGCCGATGTCGGTGCCGCACCTGGACACCCGCGTGGTGGATGGCAAGAAGTCGCTGCTGTTCGGGCCTTACGCCGGGTTTACCACCAAGTTCCTCAAGCACGGTTCATTCCTCGACCTGCCGCTGTCGGTGCGCGCGGGCAACATCGGCCCGATGCTGGCCGTAGCCCGCGACAATATGGACCTGACCAAGTACCTGGTCAGCGAAGTGATGCAGTCCATGGAGCAGCGCCTGGAATCCTTGCGCCGTTTCTACCCGGAGGCGAAAGCCGAGGACTGGCGCCTGGAAGTGGCCGGCCAGCGTGTGCAAATTATCAAGAAAGACCCGAAAAAAGGCGGCGTGCTGCAATTCGGCACCGAGCTGGTCGCGGCCAAGGACGGTACGCTGGCAGCGCTGCTGGGCGCCTCCCCAGGCGCGTCGGTGACTGTGTCGATCATGCTGGAACTGATCGAGCGCTGCTTCCCGGCCAAGGCCAGCGGCAAATGGGCAGCCAAGCTGCACGAGATCTTCCCGGCGCGCGAAAAAGTGCTGGAGACCGACGCCGAGCTGTATCGCAGGATCAACGCGCAGAACAACATCAGCCTGGAACTGGTTGAGCAGAGCAACGAGGCCGAGAGCTTCGCCTAAGGCATTGCTGCAATAAAAAACGCCCCGCTCTCACGATGAGAACGGGGCGTTTTTTTTGCGCGACGCAATCAGCCGCGGGCTTTATCGATCAATTCGATGTACTCGGCGGCATTGCGCTGGTCCTTGATCAGGTCGACGAAGGTCTGGCCGTGCTCGTCTTTGCCATCCAGATCCAGGCCGGCTTCCTTGAAGAACCCCAGGAACCGCTCGAAGTCGTCGATACGCAGGCCACGGTAAGCCTTGATCAGTTTGTGCAGGGACGGTGAAGTGGCGTCGACCGGTTCGAAGTTCAGGAACAACTTGATCTGATCGTCGCCGATCTCATCACCAATCACCTGTTTCTTATCTTTACGCATTACCGACTCCAGCCTGCAGACATTTACACGGGGTTTGAAGTCTACCTGCGCAACGCAGGCTTCGAAAGCGCTGCTGGCCCCATGTGACAGGGCGGCCCGGCACTGCCGTTCAATCGAACTGGGCAAGCATCCAGCGTTGATACTCGGCGACGCCGGCATCGCCCTCCCGGGGCGCCCAGTGCGCGAGCTCACCCTCGCCGACCGGTCGATAGGGCCCGGCCTTGCATTCGAACATCACGGTGTCGGGCTGCAGCACCACCAGACCATGGAACACCCCCGGCTGCAGATCGACGCCGGCGCATTCGCTGCCGGCCTGCATCACGCGCCTGGCGATCACTTCGCCGTTGTCGTTGAACACCAGCAGGCCCAGACGGCCCTGGAGCACAAGCAGGGTTTCCGCCTTGTCCGCGCTGAGATGGCGGTGAGGAGGCACGTAGGTGCCGGGTTGCAGGCCCACCGCCATGCGATGGCAAGGCTCATCCATGTCATGGAAGTTATGATGATGCCGCCCACGGGGGCTGGCGGCCGCTTTCTCGGCCAGTTCGGTGAACAGTGTCTGATCCAGAAAGCGGGCCATGCGTTACATCCCTTTGACGGCGTAGATACCATTGGCGTTGCGCCAGTAGCCTTTGTAATCCATACCGTAACCGAAAATATAGCGGTCGATGCACGGCAGGCCGACGAAATCGGCTTTCAACTCGGGACGGGCCTTGCGGTCGTGGTCCTTGTCGATCAGTACGGCGGTGTGCACTTTACGTGCGCCGGCGTGTTTGCAGAAGTCGATAATCGCACCCAGGGTGTGACCTTCATCGAGGATATCGTCGATGATCAGCACGTCACGATCGATGAACGAGACTTCCGGCTTGGCCTTCCAGAACAGGTCGCCGCCGCTGGTTTCATTGCGATAGCGGGTAGCGTGCAGGTAAGACGCTTCCAGTGGGAAGTGCAGATGAGTCAGCAGCTTGCCGGCGAAGATCAGGCCGCCGTTCATCACACAGAACACCACCGGGTTGGTGTCGGCCATTTCGCGAGTGATGTGTGCGCCGACCTTGGCGATCGCTTCTTCGACTTGCGCTTCGGTGTACAGGCAGTCAGCCTCGCGCATGATTTGACGGATATGCTCGAGATCAGCGGACATGGCGCTCTCCAAGGGGTGCTGTGGCAAGAAAAGCGGGCGAAGGTACGCTTCTCATGCGCTGCGGGCAAGCCTTAATGGACTAACGTACTAGATGTCTATAGGACAACACCCTCGGATAGATTAATCTAGGCCGGTTTTTTTGCCCGCCGCCGGAGCCTTTCCCATGCCCACTCGCGAGATCCGCCACCCGCTGATCCGACACAAACTCGGCCTTATGCGCCGCGCCGACATCAGCACGAAGAATTTCCGTGAGCTTGCTCAGGAAGTCGGAGCGCTGCTCACTTACGAAGCCACCAAGGATTTGCCACTGGAGAGCTACGAGATCCCAGGTTGGGCCGGTCCCGTCCAGGTCGAGAAGATCGCCGGTAAGAAAATCACCGTGGTCCCGATCCTGCGCGCCGGTATCGGCATGCTTGAAGGCGTGCTCAGCCTGATTCCGGGCGCCAAGGTCAGCGCCGTGGGCGTGGCCCGAAATGAAGAGACGCTGCAGGCTCACACCTACCTGGAAAAACTCGTTCCGGAAATCAATGAGCGCCTGGCGATGATCATCGACCCGATGCTCGCCACCGGCAGTTCCATGGTCGCCACCATCGACCTGCTGAAAAAGGCCGGTTGCAAGGACATCCGCGCCATGGTGCTGGTGGCCGCGCCCGAAGGCATCGCGGCCGTCGAGAGTGCACACCCGGACGTGCAGATCTATACCGCCTCCATCGATGAACGTTTGAACGAACACGGCTACATCATCCCCGGCCTGGGCGATGCCGGTGACAAGATCTTCGGCACCAAGCAGAAGGACGCGTGAACATGCAGGATGAATTCAACGACCCGCTTTGGCGCCAGATCCTGTCTGGCGCACAAATGCTCTTCGTGGCATTTGGCGCGCTGGTGTTGATGCCACTGATCACAGGTCTTGATCCAAACGTCGCGCTGTTCACCGCCGGCCTGGGCACGTTGTTGTTCCAGGTGGTGACCGGGCGACAGGTGCCGGTGTTCCTGGCATCGAGTTTTGCCTTCATCACCCCGATCATCCTCGCCAAGGGCCAGTTCGGCCTCGCGGCGACCATGGGCGGCGTGATGGCGGCCGGCTTCGTGTATACGTTCCTGGGCCTGGCGGTGAAGATCAAAGGCACCGGCTTTATCGACCGGCTGCTGCCGCCGGTGGTAATCGGGCCGGTGATCATCTCCATCGGCCTGGCCATGGCGCCGATCGCCGCAAACATGGCCATGGGCAAGTCCGGCGACGGTGCCGAGCTGATTCATTACCAGACGGCGATGATGATCTCGATGCCGGCGCTGCTGACCACGCTGATCGTGGCGGTATTCGGCAAGGGCATTTTTCGCCTGGTGCCGATTATCTCCGGCGTGCTGGTGGGGTTTGCCATGTCGTTCTACTTTGGCGTGGTCGATACCGCGAAGATCGCCGCCGCACCCTGGTTCGCTCTACCCCACTTCACCGCGCCGGAATTCAACTGGCAGGCGATCCTGTTTATCGTCCCGGTGGCCCTGGCCCCGGCGATCGAACATATCGGCGGTGTGATTGCAGTAGGCAGCGTGACCGGACGCGACTACCTGAAAAAACCTGGCCTGCATCGCACCTTGCTGGGTGACGGCATCGCCACCACGGCCGCCGGCCTGTTTGGCGGCCCGCCGAACACCACCTACGCCGAAGTGACCGGCGCGGTGATGCTGACCAAGAACTACAACCCGAAGATCATGACCTGGGCGGCTATCTTTGCCATCAGCCTGGCATTTATCGGCAAATTCGGCGCACTGCTGCAAAGCATCCCGGTGCCGGTGATGGGCGGGATTCTGTGCCTGTTGTTCGGTTCGATTGCCGCCGTGGGCATGAACACCCTGATCCGCCACAAGATCGACCTGGGTGAGGCGCGCAATCTGGTGATTGTGTCGGTAACCCTGGTGTTCGGGATTGGCGGCGTGTTGGTCGGTACCGGCACCGGCCCGGATGACTTCGGCTTGAAGGGCATTGCCCTGTGTGCCGTGGTAGCGATTGGCTTGAACCTGTTGCTGCCGGGCAATGATGGCTGGAAGAACAAGAAACCGGATGAGCCGTTGATCTAACTGCCGACGCACCCACCAATGTGGGAGGGGCTTGCCCCCTCCCACATTTGATTTCAGTGGATGTCAGAGCTCACCCAACCCATCGATCAACGCCTGGTTCTGCTCCGGTGTACCGATGCTGATCCGCAGGAACTGGGCAATCCGCGCCTGCTTGAAGTGGCGCACGATCACCCCTTGCTCGCGCAACTTGGCTGCCAGTCCGGCTGCATCGTGGCGTGGGTGGCGGGCAAAGATGAAATTGGCCGCTGACGGCAGCACCTCAAACCCCTTAGCTTCCAGCTGCACGACCAATTGGTGGCGGCTGTCGATCACCTGCTGGCAGGTTTTTTCGAAGTATTCACGATCGTCGAACGCCGCCGCCGCGCCGACAATTGCCAGACGATCCAACGGATAGGAATTGAAGCTGTTCTTGACCCGCTCCAGCGCTTCGATCAGGTCCGGGTGGCCCACCGCCAGGCCTACGCGCAAACCGGCGAGTGAGCGCGATTTGGACAGGGTCTGGGTCACCAACAGGTTCGGGTAGCGGTCCACCAGGCTGATGGCGGTTTCGCCGCCAAAGTCGATATAGGCTTCATCCACCACTACCACCGAATCCGGGCTGGCCTTGAGGATCTGCTCCACCGCGTCCAGAGCCATTACACAACCGGTTGGCGCATTCGGGTTGGGGAAGATGATCCCGCCATTGGGTCTGGCGTAGTCCGCCGTGCGGATCTGAAACTGCTCGTCCAATGGCACCGGCGCCGACTGGATGCCGTAGAGGCCGCAGTACACCGGATAAAAGCTGTAGCTGATGTCCGGGAACAGCAGCGGCAGCTCGTGCTGGAACAGGCCGTGGAAGATGTGCGCCAGCACTTCGTCGGAGCCGTTGCCGAGGAACACTTTGCCAGCATCGATCGCGTAATACCTGGCCACGGCCTGTTTGAGCAGGTCGCTGTTGGGGTCCGGGTACAAACGCAGGTCATCGTTCAACTCGGCCTGCATGGCGGCCAACGCCTTGGGCGATGGGCCGTACGGGTTCTCGTTGGTGTTGAGCTTGACCAACTTGGTCAGCTTCGGTTGCTCGCCGGGTACGTAAGGCACCAGATCCTTGACGAAGGGACTCCAGAATTTGCTCATGTGTTATTTCCCCTCATCCAGGATTCGATACTCGGCGCTACGGGCGTGAGCGCTCAGGGACTCACCACGGGCCAGCACCGACGCGGTCTTGCCCAGCTCGGATGCGCCTTGTGGCGAGCAGAAGATGATTGACGAGCGCTTCTGGAAGTCATAAACCCCCAGCGGCGACGAAAATCGCGCGGTGCCGGAAGTCGGCAGCACGTGATTGGGGCCGGCACAGTAGTCACCCAAGGCTTCGCTGGTATGACGCCCCATGAAGATCGCACCGGCATGACGAATCGACGGCAGCCAGGCCTGGGGGTCGGCCACCGACAATTCCAGATGCTCCGGCGCGATGCGGTTGGCCACTTCAATGGCCTGTTCCATGTCCTGCACCAGAATCAGCGCGCCACGACCATTGATTGATTTCTCGATGATTTCGGCACGTTCCATGGTCGGCAGCAACTTATCGATGCTGGCGGCGACCTTGTCGAGGAACTCGGCATCCGGGCTGACCAGGATCGCCTGGGCGTCTTCGTCATGCTCGGCCTGGGAGAACAGGTCCATGGCGATCCAATCCGGGTCGGTCTGGCCATCGCACACCACCAGGATCTCCGAAGGACCGGCAATCATATCGATACCGACCTGGCCAAATACATGGCGCTTGGCAGTGGCGACGTAGATGTTGCCGGGACCAACGACCTTGTCGACCTTCGGCACACTTTCGGTGCCATAAGCCAGCGCCGCAACCGCTTGGGCACCGCCGATGGTGAATACACGGTCGACACCGGCAATACAGGCAGCGGCCAGCACCAGCTCGTTGATTTCACCGCGCGGGGTGGGCACCACCATGACGACTTCAGTCACGCCCGCCACCTTGGCAGGAATCGCATTCATCAAAACGGACGACGGGTACGACGCCTTGCCACCCGGCACGTACAGGCCGGCACGATCCAGTGGCGTGACCTTCTGGCCCAGCACCGTGCCGTCGGCTTCGGTGTAGCTCCAGGAGTCCTGCTTTTGTTGCTCGTGGTAGCTGCGCACTCGCGCCGCCGCCACTTCGAGGGCTTCGCGCTGCGGCACGGTAATGCGGGTCAGCGCCAGCTCCAGGCGTTCACGCGGCAGGATCAGGTCGGCCATGGACTGCACGTCGAGACCGTCGAACTGACGGGTAAAATCCACCAGCGCCGCGTCACCGCGCTCGCGCACCGCCTTGATGATGTCGAGCACCCGCTGGTTGACCGAGTCGTCGGACACGCTTTCCCAGCTCAGCAAATGATCCAGATGATGGGCGAAATCCGGGTCGGCAGCGTTGAGTCGGGCAATTGCAGTGGACGTGGTCATAGCGAGGGCCTCATAGGATTGGCAAAAACTCAGGCGCCCTAAACTACCGTTCGCTCCGCTTGGGCACCTGAGAATTCTGGCTATGAGGCGGATAGACGGGCGCAGCCTATGGCCGCGCGGGTGAGTCAACCGCGGTGTCGAGACTCCACTGCCTTGCGCAGGGTGTCGATCAACGCCTGGATTCGGGCGTGCTGCATCTTCATTGATGCCTTGTTGACGATCAGGCGGGAGCTGATGTCAGCGATGAAATCCTGTGGTTCGAGACCGTTGGCACGCAGGGTGTTGCCGGTATCGACCACGTCGATGATCTTGTCGGCCAGGCCGATCAGTGGCGCCAGCTCCATGGAGCCGTAGAGTTTGATGATGTCGACCTGACGGCCTTGCTCGGCGTAGTAGCGCTTGGCGACGTTGACGAACTTGGTGGCCACACGCAGGCGGCCCTTGGGTTCAACGTCACCGACGCGGCCGGCGGTCATCAACTTGCACAGGGCAATACGCAGGTCCAGCGGTTCGTACAAGCCCTGGCCACCATATTCCATCAGCACGTCCTTGCCGGCGACGCCAAGGTCGGCCGCGCCATGTTCAACATAGGTCGGCACGTCGGTGGCCCGCACGATCAACAGACGAACGTCGTCCTGGGTGGTGGGAATGATCAGCTTGCGGCTCTTGTCCGGATTCTCGGTCGGCACGATGCCCGCTTCAGCCAGAAGCGGCAAAGTGTCGTCAAGGATGCGGCCCTTGGACAGTGCGATGGTCAACATGGGAAACGTCAATCCTTCATCAGGCTATTGCTGCCTGGTCGCAAACGGCGCCAGACACAGATCGAGGCCATGACAGCCTCGATTTGGAACACATTCAGCATACCGCGAACTGACACCGTCTGTGGTGAGCGGGCTTGCGCGGTGCGGGGTTGCGTAGCGACCCCAAAGCGGGGACTGCTGCGCAGTCCAGCGCGGGGCAAGCCCGCTCACCACAACAAGCCCGCTCACCACAGCAAGCTCGCTCGCCACAGCAAGCTCGCTCACCACAGCAAGCTCGCTCACCACAGCAAGCCCGCTCACCACAGTGACGGTGTTTTCAGTTCCGGGACTAGCCCGGTACTCGGCGGATTTTCGCGCCGAGCATCTGCAGTTTTTCCTCGATGCACTCGTAACCACGGTCTATGTGGTAGATGCGATCGATCAAGGTGTCACCGTCCGCACACAACGCGGAGATCACCAGGCTGGCCGATGCGCGCAGGTCGGTGGCCATGACTGGCGCGCCCTTGAGCTTGTCGATACCGGTGACGATGGCAGTGTTACCTTCAACCTGGATCTTCGCGCCCATGCGGTGCAGCTCATAAACATGCATGAAACGGTTTTCGAAGATGGTCTCGATCACGGCACCGGTGCCTTCGGCAATCGCGTTCAAGGAAATGAACTGCGCCTGCATGTCGGTCGGGAACGCCGGGTACGGAGCGGTACGCACATTGACGGCTTTTGGCCGCTTGCCGTGCATGTCCAGCTCGATCCAGTCTTCGCCGCAGGTGATTTCGGCACCGGCTTCGCGGAGTTTTTCCAGGACCGCTTCCAGGATGGTCGGATCGGTATCCTTGACCTTGACGCGACCACCGGTGACGGCGGCGGCAACCAGGTAGGTGCCGGTCTCGATCCGGTCAGGCATGACCTTGTAGGTTGCGGTGTGCAGACGCTCTACGCCATCAATGGTGATGGTGTCGGTGCCGGCGCCGGAAACCTTCGCACCCATGGCGTTCAGGAAGTTGGCCAGGTCGACCACTTCCGGCTCGCGCGCGGCGTTTTGCAGGACGCTGCGACCGTTGGCCAGGGCAGCGGCCATCATGATGTTCTCGGTACCGGTCACGCTGACGGTATCGAAGAAGAAGCTCGCGCCACGCAGGCCGCCTTCCGGCGCCTTGGCCTTGATGTAGCCGCCTTCGACGTCGATGATCGCGCCCATGGCTTCCAGGCCACGAATGTGCAGGTCTACCGGACGCGAACCGATGGCGCAACCGCCAGGCAGTGCCACTTCGGCTTCGCCGAAACGGGCAACCATCGGGCCCAGTACCAGGATCGACGCACGCATGGTTTTCACCAGCTCGTACGGTGCGATCAGGGTCTTGATGGTACGCGGGTCGATTTCGACAGCGAGTTTCTCGTCGATCACCGGCTCGATGCCCATGCGACCGAACAGCTCGATCATGGTGGTGATGTCATGCAGGTGCGGCAGGTTGGCCACGGTGACCGGGCCATCGCACAGCAGGGTCGCTGCCAGGATCGGCAAGGCGGAGTTTTTCGCACCGGAAATGCGGATCTCGCCATCAAGGCGGGCACCGCCGGTAATAATCAATTTATCCATAAGAATCTCGACGCCTTGGGGGCTCAGGTGCGCTCGGCCCAGGCCGCGCGGCTGAAAAATTTCATAGTGACCGCATGGATGCTGCCATCGGTGATCCACGGGTTCAAATGGGCATAGATCTGCTGCTGACGCTTGACCGGGCTCAATGCCGCCAGTTCATCGCTAATCACGTTCAGCTGGAAATTGCAGCCTTCGCCTTCAACTGCAACCTCAGTATTCGGCAGCTTTCCTTCAAGGAAGCTCTTAACTTCTAGGGCCTGCATGCTCAACCTCTATCGGCGCCCAGTGCGCGCGGGTCGCACATCATACAAAAAAGCCCCGCGCCTGCGAACCCCGCATAGCAGGACTCTGACGGGGGGCTCGCTTGAAGACGTGTATTAAGGATGCGCCAACAGCTCGGTCAGACCGGAAACTTCGGCAATTTCGCGCATGTCTTCAGGTAACGCACGGATGCTGACGGTTTTTTGGGCCGCCTCGGCATCGCGCATGAAGCACAGCAGCAACGACAGGCCGACACTGCTGGATTTGGTCACCGCCGAACAGTCCAGTACCAGCGCGGGCGCGGTACTGGTCTTGATCAACGCCTGCCCCTGCTTGCGCAGGTCAGGCCCGGTGCGGTAATCCAGCACGCCGCTGAGGAATAACTCACCGGCGTCGCCAAGACGCACAGCCGACTCGGTCATTGCGCAGCCTTCCCGGCTTCTTTGTCGGACGTTTCCTTGGCCTTGGCGACTTCACCGGCCCAACCATTGATGGTCTTGTCCAGGTCGTTGCCATTGCGCTGCATGGCGTCGGCGAACTGATCACGGAACAGCTTGCCGATGTTGATGCCGTTGATGATCACGTTACGCAACTTCCATTCGCCCTTGACCTTCTCCAGGGTGTACTGGACAGGGTAGACGGCACCGTTGTTGCCCTTGACGCTCATGTTCACGCTGGTGCGATCACCCGACTCATCGCCGGCGGGTGCAACGGTAATGCCCTGGTTGTTGTACTCGAGCAACGCATTGCCATAGAACTGGAACAGGCCGCGCTTGAAGTTTTCCTGGAAGCGCTGCATCTGCTCAGGGGTCGCCTTGCGCGAATACTTGACCGTCATGATGCTGCGGGAAATGCCTTCGGCATCCACCACCGGTCCGACAATGCTGTTGAGCGCATCGTAGAACTTACTCGGGTCTTGCTTGTACTGTTCTTTGTTGGCGGTCAGATCAGCCAACATTTTGTTGGTCGTGTCCTGCACCAGATCGTGCGCAGAACCCGCCGCGTTGGCCATCAATGGCAGCGCTGCAAGCAGTACCAGAAGGCCACGTCGCAAGGTAGAGATCATGTACAGAGTCCTCATTTGGCGTCTTTATTGACCGTATTGAGCAAAAATTTTCCGATCAGGTCTTCAAGCACCAGCGACGACTGCGTGTCGTGGATGGTCGAACCATCCTTGAGCAGGGCTGTTTCCCCGCCCACGCTGACACCGATGTATTTCTCGCCCAGCAGACCCGCAGTGAGGATAGACGCAGTGGAGTCGGTCGGCAGGTTGTCGACCTTCTTGTCCAGTTGCATCGTCACTCGACCGGTGAAACTGTCGCGATCCAGATCGATTGCCGTGACCTTGCCGATCGTCACGCCGGCCATGGTCACTTTAGCTCTGACAGTCAAACCGGCGATATTGTCGAAGTAGGCGTAAAGTTTATAAGTGTCGGCGGTGGGGCTGGCCGACAGGCCACTGACCCGCAGGGCCAGCAACAGTAAAGCCAGGATGCCAGCCAGCAAGAAAAGGCCGACACCGATTTCCACAGTGCGGTTTTGCATCAGAAATCTCCAAACATCAAGGCGGTCAAAATGAAGTCAAGGCCCAGTACCGCCAGCGAGGCGTACACAACGGTCTTGGTGGTGGCGCGACTGATCCCTTCTGAAGTGGGCTCACAGTCGTAGCCTTGGAATACGGCAATCCACGTCACGACAAAGGCAAAGACGATGCTCTTTATAATGCCGTTGAGTACATCACCGTTGAAGGTGACGCTGTTCTGCATGTTGGCCCAGTAGGAACCGTCGTAGACGCCCAGCCAGTCCACCGCCACCCAGGAACCGCCCCAGATACCGACCACGCTGAAGATCATCGCCAGCAGTGGCAGGGATATGAAGCCGGCCCACAGGCGCGGGGCAACAATGTATTTGAGCGGGTCGACGCCGATCATTTCCAGGCTGGACAACTGCTCGGTGGACTTCATATTGCCGATTTCGGCGGTCAGCGCGGAACCCGCGCGCCCGGCGAACAGCAACGCGGTGACCACCGGCCCCAGCTCGCGCAGCAGCGTCAGGGCAACCATCTGCCCCACCGCCTGCTCCGAGCCGTAGCTGGACAGGATATTGAAGCCCTGCAATGCCAGTACCATGCCGATGAACACCCCGGAGACCACAATGATCACCAGGGACATCACGCCGACGGCATGCAGTTGCTTGATCAACAAGCCAAAACCGCCGCCGATGCCGCCGCGGCCGAGCAAGGCGTGAAACAGAAAAATCGTCGAGCGGCCCAGCACTTCGACGATGTCGATGCCCGAGCGACCGAAAAGGCGAACCTTTTCGATAAGAGATGTTTTGCGCATCAGCGCTTCCCCAGAAGATCTGCGCGGTAATCCGCTGCCGGAAAGTGAAAAGGCACCGGGCCATCCGGATCGCCGGTCATGAATTGGCGAATGCGCGGGTTGTCGGCATTCATCAGCTCTTCAGGCGTACCCTGCCCCAGTACCTGACCATCGCCCACGACGTAGAGGTAGTCGGCAATGCTCGCGGTTTCCGCCAGGTCGTGGGAGACCACGATACTGGTGATGCCCAGCGCATCATTGAGTAGCCGGATCAGCCGTACCAGCACGCCCATGGCGATAGGGTCCTGGCCGACAAAAGGCTCGTCGTACATGAGGATCTGCGGGTCGAGGGCAATAGCACGGGCCAGGGCGACACGACGCTTCATGCCCCCGGACAGCTCGTCGGGCATCAGGTCAATGGCGCCGCGAAGGCCCACGGCCTGCAGCTTGAGCAGCACAATGTCGCGAATCATTTCGTCCGAAAGCTGGGTGTGCACCCGCAGTGGAAATGCCACGTTCTCGAAAACATCAAGGTCAGTGAACAGTGCCCCACTCTGGAACAGCACGCCCATGTGCTTGCGCGCATCGAACAGATCACTGCGCGACAGGGTCGGCAGGTTCTGGCCGTTGACCCACACTTCACCGGCACTGGGGCGCAATTGCATGCCCATCAAGCGCAGCAGGGTGGTCTTGCCGCAACCGGAAGGCCCCATGATGCCCGTGACCTTGCCGCGTGGAATGCGAATATCGACGTTATTGAAGATGCTGCGCGTCCCGCGCTTGAAGGTCAGTCCCTTCAGCTCGACCGCGTAGGCGTTATCGGCACTCATCTAAACTCCTTGGGATGCAGCTTCTCACTCAGACACCACCTCTGCGACAAACGTTTGCAACGGTTGCGCAATATATATAGCCACGTGGGCTGAGCGGACCGAACTGGCGGCGAACTATAGCACTGCTGGTACAACGCCCCCAAGGCCGGAACTGCGCCAGTTCAGATAAGAGACAGGGAAAAAACGTTGCCGGGCGTGAATCTCAGGCACCGGCAGAATAAAGCCTGACGAACTTGCGTGAGGGAATTGATCATTACCGCTATAATCGCCGACTTTTCGTCAGGCTATACGATTTCAGACATGAGCCAATCCAGCGACCTTATTCAATCCGCACAGCGCACTATTCGCCTCGAGCTTGAAGCCGTGGAAGGCTTGCTGGCCCATATCGACGCGGATTTCGTACGCGCCTGCGAGATGATTCTGGCCAGCAAGGGCCGCGTGGTGGTGGTTGGCATGGGCAAGTCGGGCCATGTCGGCAACAAGATTGCCGCCACCCTGGCCAGCACCGGCACCACCGCGTTTTTCGTGCACCCGGCCGAAGCCAGCCACGGCGACATGGGCATGATCACCAAGGATGACATCATCCTGGCGCTGTCCAACTCGGGGACCACCAACGAAATCGTCACCCTGTTGCCGCTGATCAAACGCCTGGGCATCCAGATGATCAGCATCACCGGCAACCCGGAGTCGACCCTGGCCAAGGCTGCCGAAGTGAACCTGAATGTGCATGTGGCCCACGAGGCCTGCCCGCTGAACCTTGCACCGACCTCCTCCACCACCGCCGCGCTGGTGATGGGGGATGCCCTGGCCGTGGCATTGCTGGAAGCCCGCGGGTTCACCGCCGAAGATTTCGCGTTTTCCCACCCGGGCGGCGCGCTCGGCCGACGCCTGTTGCTGAAAGTCGAGAACGTCATGCATTCGGGCGATGAGTTACCCCATGTACCGCGTGGCACCCTGCTCAAGGATGCGCTGATGGAAATGACCCGCAAGGGTCTGGGCATGACCGTGATCCTCGAAACCGATGGGCGCCTGGCCGGGGTATTCACGGACGGTGACCTGCGGCGCACGCTGGACCGGACCATTGATATCCATACCGCAACCATCGACGCGGTGATGACGCCCCACGGCAGGACGGCGCGTCCCGAGATGCTGGCCGCAGAAGCCTTGAAGATCATGGAAGACCACAAGATCGGCGCACTGGTGGTGGTCGATAGCGACGACCACCCGATCGGCGCCCTGAACATGCACGACTTGCTGCGTGCGGGAGTGATGTAAATGAGCAGCGACCTGTTGCAACGCGGCAAGCACATCAAGCTGGCCATTTTTGACGTCGACGGCGTACTGACCGACGGTCGCCTGTACTTTCTCGAAGACGGCAGCGAGTTCAAGACCTTCAACACCCTCGATGGCCAGGGCATCAAGATGTTGATAGCGGCAGGGGTGCAAACCGCAATTATCAGCGGTCGAAAAACCCCGGTTGTGGAACGTCGCGCACAAAACCTGGGGATTGCTCACCTGTATCAGGGCCGCGAGGATAAACTGGTGGTTCTGGACGAGCTCCTGGGCCAACTCAATCTAAGCTATGAGCAGGTCGCTTACCTCGGTGATGACCTGCCCGACCTGCCGGTCATTCGTCGGGTCGGTCTGGGCATGGCAGTGGCCAATGCCGCGACATTCGTTCGCGAACATGCCCACGGCATAACCACGGCCCGTGGCGGCGAAGGTGCCGCACGCGAGTTCTGCGAATTGATCCTGCGCGCCCAGGGCCGCCTTGAAGCGGCTCACGCCGCCTACCTATAGAGCGTTATATGCTGAGCAAAAAGATTCGCAACTTCCTGTTATTCGGGGTGATCGCCGCGCTGTTCCTGGCGGTGGGCTACTGGAATATCAGCCCGGAGCGCTTTCTCGACCAGCCTGCCGCGCAGGTCGATGAGGGCGCTATCGACTATTACGCCACCAACGCCTACAGCGTGCAGTTCCTGCCGGACGGCAAGGTGCAGTACGAGATGACCTCGGACAAAGTCGAGCACCTGAAGGCCTCCGAAGTCACCCTGCTGACCAACCCGGACTTGAACCTGTACCGCGGCACGGAGTTTCCGTGGCATGTGACCAGCAAGCATGGCGAGGTCAACCCGGACGGTACCCAGGTCGAACTGATCGACTCGGTACGCGTCGCACGCACTGACGCCCAGAACCGCGACACGATTATAACCAGCAGTCGCATGACCGTATTCCCACAACAGCAATATGCGCAGACCGAGCAAGACGTTAGAATCGACGGCGCTGGCGGTGTATCGACTGGCAAGGGAATGAAAGCGTATTTGAAAGAAAGCAGGATACACCTGCTATCGAACGTAAGAGGACAGTATGAGGCTCGTTAAAACTCTCCCGATTTTGCTCGGTCTTGGCGCAGCACTGGGAAGCGTGAGCGCCTGGGCTCTGCCGAACGATAGCGAGCAGCCTATCCGTATCCAGGCTGACGATGCGCAGCTGGATGACAAGCAAGGCGTCGCCACCTATAAAGGTGACGTAATCATTATCCAGGGCTCGATGAAGATCACCGGTAACACGGTAACCCTGACGCGCACCCCGGCAGGCGACATCGACGTGGTGACGTCGGTGGGCAACCTTGCCTACTTCGAACAGAAGCAAAAGGCAGAAGATCCAGGCCCGATGAAGGGCTATGGCAAGACCATCCAGTATCATGCGCAGCAGAACCGCATTGTGCTGATCGATCAGGCCAAGGTGCTGAGCGCCGATGGTAACTCCACCGAAGGCGAGAAGATCGTCTACAACACCAAGACCCAGGTCGCCCAGGCGGGTCGTGCCAACGGCACCAAGGTCAGCGCGCCGCGCCCACGCATCGACATGGTTATCCAGCCGAAGAAGAAGGCCGAGTAATGGCAACCCTGAAAGCCCAGCATCTGGCCAAGGCCTATAAAAGCCGTCAGGTCGTGCGCGATGTCAGCCTGTCGATCGACAGCGGCCAAATCGTCGGTTTGCTCGGCCCCAACGGCGCCGGCAAGACGACCTGCTTCTATATGATCGTCGGCCTCGTCCAGGCCGACCAAGGGCGCGTACTGATCGACGACCTGGATGTCAGCCATCAACCGATGCACGGCCGTGCCCGTGCCGGTATCGGCTATCTTCCCCAGGAAGCTTCGATCTTCCGCAAACTCTCGGTAGCCGACAACATCATGGCGATCCTTGAGACCCGCAAGGAACTCGACCGCGACGGCCGTCGCGCCGAACTGGAAAGCCTGCTGCAGGAATTCCATATCAACCATATTCGCGACAACCTGGGCATGAGCCTGTCCGGTGGCGAGCGCCGCCGCGTGGAAATCGCTCGGGCATTGGCCACTGCGCCCAAGTTCATCCTGCTGGACGAGCCGTTTGCCGGCGTCGACCCGATTTCGGTCGGCGACATCAAGCAGATCATCCATCACCTCAAGGCCAAGGGCATTGGCGTGTTGATCACCGACCACAACGTCCGTGAAACACTCGATATCTGCGAAACGGCTTATATCGTCAACGATGGACAGCTGATTGCCGAAGGCGATTCAGCCACCATCCTGGCCAACGAGCTGGTCAAGGAAGTGTACCTGGGTCACGAATTCCGCCTGTAAACACCGTGGTGTCACGGCCGTTTGCCACGGTGCGCGGGAGTCAATGAAAACCCCGGTTTTTTATTGTTACCGCGCTCTAGGCAAAGCCCCCGATATCAGGCATATAATTTGCTTATGTTTGGCGCTCACGCGCCCTGTCGTGGATGGCGCATTGCGCCGGCGAATAAGGTGTTAAGCCCCTGCCATGAAACCATCGCTAGTCCTGAGAATGGGCCAGCAGCTGACGATGACACCGCAGCTGCAACAGGCCATCCGCCTGCTCCAATTGTCGACCTTGGATCTGCAACAGGAAATCCAGGAGGCCCTGGAGTCCAATCCGATGCTCGAACGCCAGGAAGAAGGCGACGACTTCGACAATGCAGACCCATTGGCCGACAACATCGAGCAAAAACCCAATTCCGACGTGCAGGAACCTTCCTATCAGGAAACCGCCCCCACGGTGGACAACCTGGAGGAAGGCGAATGGAACGAACGCATTCCCAACGAGCTTCCCGTGGACACCGCCTGGGAGGACGTCTATCAGACCAGCGCCAGCAGCCTGCCCAGCAGTGACGACGACGAGTGGGATTTCACCACCCGCACATCCGCCGGAGAGAGCCTGCAAAGCCATCTGTTGTGGCAGTTGAACCTGGCGCCGATGTCGGACACCGATCGCCTGATCGCCGTAACCCTGATCGACTGCATCAACAACCAGGGCTACCTGGACGAGAGTCTCGAGGAGATTCTCGAGGCGTTCGACCCGGAACTGGATATCGAGCTGGACGAAATCGAAGCCGTCCTGCACCGCATCCAGCAGTTCGAGCCTGCCGGTATTGGCGCGCGCACGCTCAGCGAATGCCTGCTGCTGCAATTGCGTCAACTGCCGGCCAAAACACCCTGGCTGGTCGAAGCCCAGCGCCTGGTCACCGACTACATCGACCTGCTTGGCAGCCGCGACTACAGCCAGTTGATGCGCCGCATGAAGCTCAAGGAAGACGAACTGCGCCAGGTCATCGAGCTGGTGCAAAGCCTCAACCCTCGTCCCGGCTCGCAGATCGAGTCGAGCGAAGCCGAATACGTGGTCCCCGATGTCATCGTGCGCAAGGACAACGAGCGCTGGTTGGTGGAGCTGAACCAGGAATCGGTGCCGCGTCTGCGGGTCAACCCGCAATATGCCGGGTTCGTGCGCCGCGCCGACACCAGCGCCGACAACACCTTCATGCGCAACCAGTTGCAGGAAGCGCGCTGGTTCATCAAGAGTCTGCAGAGCCGCAACGAAACCCTGATGAAAGTCGCGACCCAGATCGTCGAACATCAGCGCGGCTTCCTGGAGTATGGCGACGAAGCGATGAAGCCGCTGGTACTGCATGACATCGCCGAGGCGGTAGGCATGCACGAGTCAACGATTTCCCGGGTGACCACACAGAAATTCATGCATACCCCACGGGGTATCTACGAGCTGAAATACTTTTTCTCCAGCCACGTGAGTACCTCTGAAGGCGGCGAATGCTCGTCCACGGCGATCCGCGCGATCATCAAAAAACTGGTTGCCGCGGAAAATCAGAAAAAGCCGTTGAGTGACAGCAAGATCGCTGGTTTACTGGAGGCACAAGGCATTCAGGTCGCCCGTCGAACCGTCGCCAAGTACCGCGAGTCCCTTGGGATCGCGCCTTCCAGCGAGCGTAAGCGTTTGATGTGACGGGCGGGCCATAGCGTTCCAGTGACGGGTATTTTTGCCCGTCGCTTTATGCACTGGCAACGAAGGAGAAGCTGTATGCAAGTCAATATCAGTGGACACCATGTAGAAGTCACCCCGCCACTGCGCGACTACGTCGAGCAGAAGCTGAGGAAGCTTGAAGGACATTTCGACAAGATCACCAACGTGCAGGTCATCATGAAGGTCGACAAGCTTCAGCAGAAAATCGAAGCGACCCTCCAGATACCCGGTGGCGAAGTGGTTGCCAACGCAGAGCATGAAGACATGTATGCCTCGATAGACTTGCTCACCGACAAGCTGGACCGCCAACTTAAAAAGCATAAGGAAAAGAATCTGAGCCTGCTCCAAGGCACAGGTCGCTAACTCTCCCCCCATGATCCGACTTGAATCCATCCTGACCCCCGGCCGTTCCCTTGTGAACGCGCCGGGCGGCAGCAAGAAAAAAGCCCTCGAACAAATTGCCAACCTGATCGCTCGCGAAGTGCCGGGCCTCGAAATGCAAGATGTCTTCGAGGCTCTCATCGCTCGTGAAAAGCTCGGTTCCACCGGCTTTGGTAACGGCATCGCGATACCCCACTGTCGCCTCAAAGGGTGCACGGATCCCATCAGTGCCCTGCTGCACCTGGAAGCCCCCATCGATTTCGACGCCATCGACGGCGCCCCGGTCGACCTGCTGTTTGTGCTGCTGGTCCCGGAAGCCGCTACCGATGCGCACCTGGAACTGCTTCGGCAGATCGCCAGCATGCTCGATCGCAAGGAAGTGCGTAACAAACTCCGCAGCGCCAGCAGCAATGACGCGCTGTATCAGGTTGTCCTGGATGAGCAAAACGGGCAGTAATCATGCGTTTGATCATCGTCAGCGGCCGCTCCGGCTCGGGTAAGAGCACCGCCCTCAATGTGCTTGAGGACAGCGGTTTCTACTGCATTGATAACCTGCCTGCGGGCCTGCTGCCCGAATTGGCGGAGCGCGCGCTGATTCACACCGAGCTGGCGCAGCCGCTGGTGGCCGTATCGATTGATGCCCGCAATCTGCCCAGCCACCTTTCACGGTTCCCGGAACTGTTGGAAGAAGTGCGGGCCAAGCATATACATTGCGATGTGCTGTATCTGGATGCGGATGAGGAAACCCTGCTCAAGCGTTTCTCCGAAACCCGCCGTCGCCACCCGCTCAGCAGCCCGCATCGTTCCCTGGCCGAGGCCATTGAGGACGAAACGAAGCTGTTGGGGCCGATCATCGATCTGGCCGACCTCAAGATCAATACCACTAGCCTCAACCTGTACCAGCTACGCGACGCTATCAAGCTGCGCCTGCTGAACCAGCCTGAGCCCGGCACGGCATTTCTAGTCGAGTCCTTTGGATTCAAGCGTGGCATGCCGGTAGACGCCGACCTGGTGTTCGATGTGCGTTGCCTGCCCAATCCTTATTGGAAGCCTGAACTGCGTGACCAATCAGGCCTGGATCAGCCGGTGATCGATTATCTGGCGGCGCAGCCGGATGTGCAGGATATGTTTCAGGACATCTCCAGCTACCTGCTCAAGTGGCTGCCGCGCTTCGCTGCAAGCAACCGCGCCTATGTCACCATCGCCATCGGCTGCACCGGAGGCCATCACCGTTCCGTCTACCTGACCGAACGCCTGGGCCAGGTGCTGCAACAAACCCTCAAGAATGTCCAGGTACGCCACCGCGACCTCAGCTGAAAGGAACACCCCCGCGATGCCCGCACGTGAAATTGAAATCATCAACAAATTGGGCCTTCACGCCCGGGCCTCGGCCAAGTTCGTCGGTGTGGCTGGACAATTCCCTTGCAAGATCCGCGCAGGGCGTACCCGCGAGTCCATGGTCGACGGTAAAAGCATCATGGCCATGATGATGCTGGCGGCCGGCAAGGGCACCAAGATTCACCTTGAGACCGAAGGCGAGCGGGAAGAAGAGGCAATGAAGGCCTTGGAGGCGTTGATCAACAACTTCTTCGACGAAGGGGAATAATTCGCTGACGCTTCATCCCAACGCCGTATCCATCACCATCATCAAGCAAAACCCGATACACAGCCCCAGGCTCGCGAGCTTTTCGTGGCCATTGCGGCGCGACTCCGGGATAACTTCGTGAGTCACCACCAGCAGCATGGCCCCAGCCGCCAAGGCCAGGCCCAAGGGCAGCAGCACCTCGGCCAGGCTTACCAGCCAGGCGCAGAGCACGGCGAACACTGGCTCGACCAAGCCTGAGGCGGCACTCACCGTGAACGCCTTGACCCGCGACATCCCGGCGCCGGCCAGCACCAACGCTATCACCAGGCCTTCGGGTACATCCTGCAAGGCGATGCCCATGGCCAGACTGTCGGCATCCGGCATGCCGCCCCCGGCGGAAACGCCCACGGCCATGCCCTCCGGAATGTTATGGGCAATGATCGCGAACACGAACAGCCAGATGCGCGGCGGGATCACCGGTTGCTCCGGCGTACCCACCAGCATTTCCGGGCTGGCGCTTGAGACCTTTCGGTCAACCAGATAAAGGCCGAAGGCGCCCAGGATGATGCCAGAACTGACCAGGCCACTGGCGGCCCAGGGGGACAGCCCCAGCCCTTCAGCTGCCGCAATCCCCGGTACGATCAACGAAAACGCAGTGGCTGCCAGCATCACGCCAGCGCCAAAGCCCAGCAAGGTATCGCTCAAGGCCATCGGCATGCGCCGAATCACTAATACCGGCACCGCGCCCAGCGCCGTGCCCAACGCGCAAATGGAACCACCCTGCAGGGCACGCAGGATGCGCGGCTCAAGATCGAGCCAAGCCAGCCCGTGGGCCACCAGCAAGGCAGTGCCTGTCAACAGCAGCAGCGAGCCAAACGCATAGCGAAACAATCGCACGCTGCCAATCGCCAGTGTTTCAGTGCCCATAATCGGCCTTAGTGCTTGTTATGAAGAAGGGTGTCAGGCCAGAGCAGCCTGATAGCGGGCGGCGACTTCCGGCCAGTTGATAACGCTGTAGAAAGCATTGATGTATTCCGGGCGGCGGTTCTGGTAACGCAGGTAATAGGCGTGCTCCCAGACATCCAGGCCAAGGATCGGGGTGTTACCGCTCATCAACGGGCTGTCCTGGTTGCCGCTGCTTTCCACCACCAGGGTCTTTTGCGCAGTGACGCTCAGCCAGGCCCAGCCGCTGCCGAAACGCGTCAGCGCAGCTTTGGTGAACGCCTCCTTGAAGTTGTCGAAGCCGCCCAGCTGCTCATCAATCGCTTTGCTCAGTGCGCCCTCGGGCTTGCCACCACCTTGAGGCGACATTACCGCCCAGAACAATGAGTGGTTGGCGTGGCCGCCGCCTTGGTTGATCACCGCCGCGCGCATTTTTTCCGGCAATTGCTGCACACTCGACACCAGTTTCTCTATTGGCCAAGCGGCGAACTCCGTGCCCTCTACCGCCGCGTTCAAATTATTGATGTAGGTCTGGTGATGCTTGGTGTAGTGAATCTCCATGGTTTGCGCATCGATATGCGGTTCCAGGGCATCGTAGGCATAGGGCAAGGCAGGCAAGGTGTAGGTCATATCAATGTGCTCCGTATTGAGAAGGCGTGGGGTGCGCTGCAGTACCTCCCAGCAAGCGATGGGTACGCGGGTACTCGCCGTGGTCGCTGATGAAGTTCAACAGCTCAACGTAGGTTTTACTGCTCTGGCGCAGCGCCGCTTCACGCAGCTGCGGCGTAAGACGCGAGTCCTGCATGGCCTGCAGCAGGCGCTGGTGGATGGCGCACAAGTATTCCGCACTTTCCTCCGGCTGGTTGAGGCGCAGGTGCAGGTCCGCCAGGTTGTGATGGGAAATAACGCAGGCCGCGACAGCCTCTTCGGCATCGGCCCAGCGCTCGAACAGCACTAAGGCCAGGGCCAGGGCTTGCAGATAGGCCTCGCGCGCGTCCACCCAATCACCCTGCATAAAGCAGCGGTTGGCCCGTTCGATCGTGCGTTTCCAGTGCTCCATGGTGAGTCTCCAAAGCAGGTTGGCGATTACACGCCGCCGGCGGTGAGTTTTTCCGGATCCAACAGGACTTCTAATTGGCTGCGCGGCAGGTCGGTGTGCTCAACAGCCACGTCAATCACCGGACGCCCCTGCTGATAAGCCTTTTTGGCAATTTCAGCCGCCTTCTGGTAGCCGATGATGGGGTTGAGCGCCGTCACCAGGATCGGATTGCGCGACAGCGCCTCTTTGAGTTTGTCCTCGTTCACCTTGAAGCTGGCGATGGCCTTGTCAGCCAGCAGGCGGCTGGAATTGGCCAGCAATTCCAGGCTGCTGAGCAGGTTCTGAGCGATGATCGGCAGCATCACGTTCAGCTCGAAATTGCCTGACTGCCCAGCGACGGTGATCACCGTGTCATTGCCGATCACCTGCGCAGCCACCATCGCTGTCGCTTCAGGGATCACCGGATTGACCTTGCCCGGCATGATCGACGAGCCCGGCTGCAACCCCTCCAACTCAATCTCGCCCAGGCCTGCCAGAGGGCCGGAGTTCATCCAACGCAGGTCGTTGGCGATTTTCATCAGCGACACTGCAGTGGCTTTCAACTGGCCGGACACGGCGACGGCGGTGTCCTGGGAACCGATCAACGCGAACAGATGTTTGCCGGGCGTGAACTGGACGCCGGTCAGGCTGCTGAGCTGCTGGCTGAAGCGCGCCGCGAATTGCGGGTGCGCGTTGATGCCCGTGCCCACCGCAGTCCCCCCTTGGGCCAAGGCTTGGAGACTCGGCAGCAAGTCCTGCAAGTGGCCGATATTGGCCTTGAGTTGTTGCGCCCAGCCAGTGAGCACCTGACTCATGCGTACCGGCATGGCGTCCATCAGGTGGGTACGGCCGGTCTTGATGAACGGATGAACCTGCTCGGCCTTGCGCTCGATCACTTGCACCAGATGCAGCAGGGCCGGCAGCGTTTGCTCATGCAGAACAAGCGCCGCACTCACGTGGATCGTGGTAGGAATGACGTCGTTGCTGCTCTGGCCGCAGTTCACATGGTCATTGGGGTTGACCACTTCCCCCAGCAAACGGCTGGCCAGCGTGGCGATCACTTCATTGGCATTCATGTTGGAGCTGGTGCCGGAGCCCGTCTGGAAGATATCCACCGGGAAGTGGCGCATGTATTCGCCTTCCAACAAGCCTTGAGCGGCATCGACGATGGCTTTGCCCTGCCCCTCGCCGATTTGCTTGAGGTATACGTTGACCTTGGCGGCCGCGGCCTTGACCAGGATCAGCGCGCGAATGAACTGGGCGGGCATGGGGCGTTGGCTGATCGGGAAGTTGTTCACCGCGCGCTGGGTTTGCGCACCATACAGGGCATCGGCGGGCACATGCAGTTCGCCCATGCTGTCGCGTTCGATACGGGTGTTACTCATCGGAGGATCCTTGCGCCAGGTCAGAAACGGGTATGGACGGCAGCAACTGGCAAGTCGCCAACTGCCAGGCAAAGGCCTGCCAGCGCTTGAGGCGGCAGGCACAATGAGAAAGCTTTTCCAGGTCGCGCAGTGGGCGCCAGGCCTGATCAAGGCACTGGGAACGCCAATGCCAGGGCAAGGCAATATCGTTGGCGGTGTCGATCAGCAGACGAAATGAAGTTTCGGCGACCGTCCACGGGTGGGTCGCGGTGCAGCACGCCAGGTACCGCCCTTCGCTCAGGTAATGCTCGATCAGGCGCGGCTCATCAGGGTCCAGCCCGCAGCGAATCTGGCGACTCATCCAACGCCAGCTCTCCAGATAAGGATCTTCATGCAGGACAGAACTCATGATCTCACTCGCTCGGTAATGAGATTTATTATTAGATGATATTGAGAATCAAAACAAGCACTGCACCGGAATCGACTTTTCAAACGCCAAAAAAAAGCGCGCCATCACTGGGATGGCGCGCCTTTCCATAAATCGCTCGGAGCGTCAGCTACCCGCGACAGTCATCCGCTCGATCAAGACCGAACCGGTGCGAATGTTGCTGCGCAGTTCCAAGTCATTCCCTACCGCGACGATCTGCTTGAACATATCGCGCATATTGCCGGCGATGGTGACCTCCTGGACGGCAAACTGAATTTCGCCATTTTCCACCCAGAAACCCGCCGCGCCACGGGAGTAATCACCGGTAACCATGTTCAGGCCATGGCCCATCAATTCGGTTACCAGCAGGCCGCGCCCCATCCGCCGCAACAGCGCCGCCTGGTCTTCGTCGCCGTGGGTCACGAACAGGTTGTGTACACCGCCCGCATTGGCGGTGCTGGGCAAGCCGAGTTTGCGCCCGGCATACGTGCCCAGCACATAGGACACCAACTCGCCTTTCTCGACAAAGGGCTTGGCATAGGTCGCCAGGCCATCACCGTCGAAGGAAGTACTGCCCATGGCACGCATCAAGTGTGGGCGTTCATCGATGGTCAGCCATTCTGGAAACAACGTCTGGCCGATCGCCCCTTCCAGGAACGAGGATTTTCGATACAAATTGCCACCGGAAATCGCCCCGAGAAAACTGCCGAACAAACCGCCGGCCAGCTCCGCCGAAAACAGCACCGGCACTTCACAGGTCGGCACCGGACGCGCGCCCAGGCGGCTCGCGGCACGCTGCGCGGCTTTCTGCCCAATGCTGGCTGGATCGGCGAGCAAATCGCCCTGACGGTTCACGTCATACCAGTAATCACGCTGCATCTGGCCATTGGCTTCGGCGATCATCACGCAGCTCAAACTATGGCGAGTGGACGCGTAACCACCGATAAAACCATGGCTGTTCCCATACACGCGGCACCCCTGGTGGGTGTTCAAGGTGGTGCCATCGGCATTTTTGATCCTGGGGTCGGCGTCAAAGGCCGCGGCCTCGCAGACCAGCGCCTGTTCGATGGCCTGCTCCGGGGTGATATCCCAGGCATGGAACAGATCGAAGTCCTTCACGTCCTTGGCCATCAGCGCCTGGTCGGCCAAGCCCGAACTTTCATCCTCGGAGGTATGCTTGGCGATTGCCAACGCTGCGGCAACCGTTTCGCGAATCGCCTCCGTACCACTGGCGGATGTACTGGCCGACCCCTTGCGCTGCCCCACGTACAACGTGATGCCAAACCCCTGGTCGCGATTGAACTCAACGGTTTCCACTTCCCGCTGACGCACCGACGTCGACAGCCCCTGCTCCAGCGAAACGGCTACTTCACAGGCGCTGGCCCCCTGGCGCCTGGCCTCGGCAAGAATCTGCTCGACTTGTTCCTGCAGTGCCGGTAACGCTTGCGGACCGACGCTTTGGGCTGCACTCATGGTTTTCTCCACTCAAATTCTGCTTTCGGTTAAGGCCATCGAGCGACCGGGCCGGACAAGCGGCCCCCGACTGGTTATCATGGCGGCGTTTCTTTGCGGACTGCCACCATGGTTGATTCTTACGACGACTCCCTCGATGGGGAGAAAAGCAAAACCCAGGTCAAACGTGAGCTGCATGCTCTGGTTGACCTTGGCGAGCGCCTTACGACGCTCAAAAAAGACTTGATTGCCAAACTGCCACTGACCGACGAAATGCGTCGGGCGCTTGCGGATGCGCCCAAGCACACCGCGAACATCGCGCGTAAGCGGCACATTTCGTTTATCGGCAAGCTGATGCGCGATCAGGACATTGACGCCATTCTGGCCTTGCTCGATCAAACCGATGCCTCCACTCGCCAGTACAACGAACGCTTCCATAACCTGGAGCGCTGGCGTGACCGCCTGATCTCGGGCGATGACGCGGTGCTGGAGAAATTCGTGCTGGACTACCCGGATGCGGACCGCCAACAACTGCGCTCCCTGATCCGTCAGGCCCAGCACGAACTGGCGCATAACAAGGCGCCGGCCACCAGCCGTAAAATTTTCAAGTACATCCGTGAGCTGGACGAGACTCAACGCGGCCTGCGCTGATCCTCTTCCCCGGGTGGCGGCCTTCGCCACCCGAAGCTCCCTGCTTACGACCCCGTGCCACCCACGGTAATCGCATCAATCTTCAGCGTTGGCTGGCCGACACCCACCGGCACCGACTGCCCGTCTTTTCCGCACGTACCCACGCCGCTGTCCAGGGACAGATCGTTACCCACCATGGACACCTTGCTCATGGCTTCCGGCCCGTTGCCGATCAATGTTGCGCCTTTGACCGGCGCGGTGATCTTGCCGTCCTCGATCAAGTACGCTTCGCTGGTAGAGAACACGAACTTGCCGCTGGTGATATCCACCTGGCCGCCGCCAAGGTTGGCGCAGTAGATACCGCGCTTGACCGAGGCGATGATTTCCGCCGGGTCGCTTTCACCGGCAAGCATGTAGGTATTGGTCATGCGCGGCATCGGCAGGTGCGCGTAGGATTCGCGACGACCGTTGCCGGTGCGCGCCACGCCCATCAGCCGCGCATTGAGTTTGTCCTGCATGTAGCCCTTGAGTACCCCGTTTTCGATCAGGGTGGTGCATTCGGTCGGGGTGCCTTCATCGTCCACGCTCAGCGACCCACGCCGGCCAGCCAGTGTGCCGTCATCAACGATGGTGCACAGCTTGGAGGCGACGCTCTCGCCCATGCGCCCGCTGTAGGCGGAACTGCCCTTGCGGTTGAAGTCGCCTTCCAGGCCATGGCCCACCGCTTCGTGGAGCAACACTCCGGACCAGCCCGAACCCAGCACCACCGGCAAGGTGCCCGCCGGCGCCGGAATGGCTTCCAGGTTCACCAGTGCCTGACGCAGCGCTTCCCGGGCATAGCCCATGGCGCGATCCTCGCTGAGGAAATAACGGTAGTCGGTTCGCCCGCCGCCGCCATGGCCGCCGCGCTCGCGACGGCCGTTCTGCTCGACGATCACACTGACATTGAAGCGCACCAGCGGCCGCACATCCGCCGCCAGGCTGCCATCGGTGGACGCCACCAGGATGCGCTCCCATACACCGGCGAGGCTGACGCTGACCTGCTGGATACGCGGGTCCAGGGCGCGGGTGGCGGCGTCGACACGCTTGAGCAGCTCGACCTTCTCGGCGCGGCTGATCACTTCCAGGGGGTTATCCGGAGCGTACAACTGGGCCACGTCCTGGCTGCTGAACGCCTGAACCGTGCCATGCTGGCCCGCACGGGAGATCGAGCGCGCCGCGCGAGCCGCCAGGCCCAGGGCCTCCAGCGTGATGGCATTGCTGTAGGCAAACCCGGTTTTTTCACCGGACTGCGCACGCACGCCCACGCCTTGGTCAAGGTTGAAACTGCCTTCCTTGACGATGCCGTCTTCGAGGGACCAGGACTCGGAAATCTGCCCCTGGAAATACAGGTCGGCCGCGTCGATGCCCGGCCCGGCCAGATCGCCCAACACCGTTTGCAAGTTTTCGATGGTCACGCCACCGGGTGCCAGGAGGTGTTCACTGACTGAGGACAACAACTCGCTCATAGATTTGGCCTTAAATTCATCGTTCCGAAGCAGGCCGCTGCGCGCCCTGCGAGAAAAAGCGCCGATGGCAGACCACCGGCATGCGCGCCCGTATCGACGCTTGTTCACTGCTGTCGCGCGCGGCCAACAGCACCGCCTCGCCCTTATCCTGTTGCGCCAGCACCTGCCCCCATGGGTCGACAATCGCTGCGTGACCGTAGGTTTCCCGCGGTCCCGGGTGCACGCCGCCCTGCGCCGCTGCGAGCAGGTAGCACTGGGTCTCGATAGCCCGCGCGCGAATCAGTACATCCCAATGCGCGGCGCCGGTCACCGCCGTAAACGCCGACGGCGCGGTAATCAGTTCGGCCCCTGCGGCGCGCAGCTCGCTGTACAGCTCCGGGAAGCGCAGGTCGTAACATACGGTGAGTCCCAGACGCCCAACCGGGGTATCCGCCACCACCACGTGGTTGCCGAAAGCATAGTCGTCAGACTCGCGATAGCGACCTCGCGCATCGGCGACGTCGACATCGAACAAATGCAGCTTGTCGTAGCGGGCGACGATTTCGCCGCGATCATCGATCAACAACGAGCAAGCGTTGGGCTTGGCATACGGTTGACCTTCAGGCGGCAACGGCAACGTGCCTGCCACTATCCATAAGGTGAGGTCGCGGGCGGTCTGTTTCAACCATGGCAGGATCGGGCCTTCGCCCTGCGCCTCGGCGCGGCCGATATCCGCCACGTCGCGCCGCCCCATCGCAGCGAAGTTTTCCGGCAATACCGCCAACTTGGCTCCGCCCGCAGCGGCGCGTTCCAGCAAGCGTCGGGCCTGGGCCAAGTTGGCCGGCACGTCGCTCTGGCTGACCATCTGAATTACCGCAAAGGACATGGGGCGACACTCCGTAATGGGCATGCACCAAACATAGAGGACACCATGCTACTGCACGCTCACTCAGTTTGGCTTTTCAAATGGCTTGTCAAAGGTGATCTTCGGATCTTTCCAAGGCCCTTCGACCTTGTATTGCACGCTGGCGAAACGCGAGACACGATCGCCGATCAGCTTGTCGATCAGGAACAACGCACCACCGACCGCCGGCGCCCCCACGATCAACGCAGCAATCGGCAGGTTGTTGGTCACCGGCAGCGTCACCAGTAACTTGGCGTCAACGCGATCGGCCACCAGGTCGAGCGTACCGTTGAGCTCCAGATTACTCGAAGGTCCGGTCATGGTAATCGGCTCACGGGTCACGAACACGCCGTTACTCGCCGCGAGTAGGCCTTTGACCCGGTCATAGCTCAACCCTTTACCGAGCAGGTCCGAGAAATCCAGGCGCAGTCGACGCCCGATGGAGTTGAAGTTGAGCAGGCCAAATACCCGCAGGGCCTGGGCCCCGCCCTCGACTTCGACGAACTGGCCCTTGCGGAACGCTGCATCCAGGCTGCCGGAGAAACGCTTCGGCCCGACCCAGGCCGGCGAGCCCGGCCAACGCCCATCCACATCGAGATGGAAATCCTCGCTGGTCACAGTGGGCGCAAAGCCCCAGCCCTTGAGCACATCGGCGATATTCCTGCCGTCCAACCGGCCCTTGTACCAACTGCTGCTGTCGCCCGGTGCTCCCTCCCAACCCCCGGCGCCCTTGAGCTGCATGCCCTTCAGGCCCAGGTCCAGGCTGTTGAAGGCCAGGCCCTTGGCGGTAGGCCGGATCTTCAATGACCAGGCCCCGATCAGGTCCGGCCCCTGGAACAGCTGATCAATGGCGATATCCAGCGCGGGTATATCCTTGGGGTCAATACTGGCCAATGGGTCCGGTGCGTTCTCGTCAGCCTGTACGGTCGGGTCCACCGCCGGCAGCTTGACGTATTGCAGGTTGATCGCAATCGGCGCGCCCTTGGCGTCCGGAAGGCTGACGCTGCCCTTGGCCTGCCGGCTATCGAGCTGCACGGCCCACGCGGCGGGTTTGCGGTCCAACTGCAGGCTGACCTGATCGAACTGAGTGCCCAGCCCCGTAAGCTTGCCGATTTTGAAATCGGCACTGCTGAGCAGTTGCTTGGCGCTGCCGCCGGGATCGTTGCCGGCGTATTGATTCAGCAGCTTTTTCCAAGGGTCGATATCCAGCTCCGAGAGCACACCCCGAATGCGCAAGCCTTTACCGCCGGGCAACACCGCGTCGCCATCACCGAGGAACAACTCACCGCGGCCCTCATTGAACTTGTCCGGGGGGGCGGCAAAGGTGAAGTTCGCCAACTCACCGTAGTCGAACCAGTAGCGCCGCTCGGCGCCTTGCAGGGTCATGCGAAACGTACTGTCGCGGCCCTGGCTGGCCGGCATGCCGAACGGTGCCGGCAGGTCCACCGCTACGCCTTTGAGATTGGAACTGACCATCAACTGACTGTCGGCCCCGTCCAGGTCGAGCTGCAACTGGTAGGGAATATCACCGGACACCGGCAACGGCTGGGTAATTTTCAACCAGTCTGTCAGTCGCTTGACCGTGACCTGGCCTTTGGCGATGACCCGGGTACTGATATTGCCCGGCTTGCCATCGGCGAAGATCTGCGCAGTGATCGGTCGTTCAAACGCTTGGGCGGATATGTTCTGGCCACTGAGGCCCTTGGCGCTGTCGAAACGGAATTCACCCTTGAGCTGCGTCAGATCCAGGGTCGGCTCGGCCAGTTGCAGGCGTGCCTTGTCGGTCTGGAAGTCCACCACGATCTTGGGTTCGGTGCCCTTGGCCAGGGGGATATCCAGGTCCAGCCTGCCTTGCAGGTCGCCTTCACCTTTCCAGCCGGCGAAGGTCGACGCCGTGCCGATCGGCGCTTCCTGCAAGATCTTCAGGCCATCGCCCAGGCCGCCGGCGAAACCACCGGTAAGCAGCAAATGACTGTCCTTGCCCGCCGGAGCATGGGGAATATTGACGTAGATATCCTTGACCTGGGTATCGAGCAATTGGCCCTTGCTCGCCAGGATGCGCACGCCACTCTCCTCGACAAACACCTCGCCATCGACGTTGCTCACATGGGGCCAGCCCGGCTGGAACGCCAGCTCGGCGTCATGCACCTTGAAAAACAGGCTGATATTACGCGCCGCGCGCACCGCGTCATGGTTCAGCGAGCCCTGGTACTGGAAGAAGCCTTCGTCCACCGCGCCCTTGACGATCGCCGTGCGCAGCCATTCATCCAGGGCCGGGCTCAGCACCGCCGGCAGGTACTTGGGCGTGAAGCGCCCGTCGCCGTCGACCAGGCCGACACGCAGGTCCATGTAGTCTTCCTGGCTGTGGTCGAAATGCAGACGGATCAGGAAATCGGCGGCGATCTTGCCCTCCTCTCCCAGCACCTTGATATACGGTGCGATCAGGGTGAACCCTTGTTTGTCCAGGGTCCAGGTGAGGCGCGCGTTGGCCTGAATGTACTGCCAGGGCTTGGCGAAGATGGGGTCCAGGTGCAGGGAAAAATCCTTGCTGTCCATGCGCAGCTCGCCATGCCCCAGGTCGCCGCTGATGCTGCCGGATACGTTACGCGCGGCCGGCGCGCCGAAATAGGCATCAAAGCCCACACGTTCGAGGTTGGCGGCAAAACTGACTTTCTGATCGGAGCTGTCCTGGGGACGGAAATCCACCAGAACATTGCGCAGCAGCCCCGTGGCCTTGATGTGTTCAACCGCCTTGGCAAAGCCTTCCGGCAACGGAGCCAGTGCGTTGAGCAGCGGTGTGATGGGCGTCAAGTCCAGCCGGTCGGCCTGCAACTTCCAGACTTCAAGCGCCTTTTCGGTAGCCAGCGTCTGCTGCAACTGCATGCGCGATTCCCAGCGGGTTTCCCCCAGGCTCATCGCCAGCGAATCGACCAGGACGTTAAGGCCGGTATCACTGCGTTGCAGATAAGCGGTGAGAGCGAGGTTCTCGATATGTACCGGCTTGCGCTCGGCATAGCTGCCTTTGGCCTGAGGCGAGTTGAGACGCACCGCCGCGCTTTGCACGGCGCCATTGCCCCAGTTCAGCCACAGCTCGCCACCGGCCTTGAATTGCGTGAGCTTCCATTGCCCGGTCAGCCGAGCCGGAATCCATTTGGCCCAGTCGCTCTGAGGCAGGCTCGCATAGGCCTGGATCTCGGCGTCCTTCCATTGGCTGGCGCGGATGCGGCTGCGCAGGCTCAAGGCCAGCGGCTGGCCATCGGGCAGTGTCAGGCGCGCATCCAGGCGCTGGCGGGTCATGCCGGTGTGCAGGCTCAAGCCGACGTAGGTGAGGGTCGACGGCGGCTGGTCAAACGGCTGCAGGGTCACTTGGCTGTCGAGCAGCGATACACGCTTGACCTGCTGCATGCGTGTCAGCACCTGCTGCGGGTCCAGCGGCTGGTCGTCCTGCACCGGCAGGCCCTGCAAAGCCCAATGGCCGTCCTTGTCTTCCTTGACGCTCAACTGCAGGCCGCTGAGTTGCAGATGAGCGATGCGCACTTCGCGCGCGGTCAGGCTGGCCCAGATATCCGGCACCACTTCGACCTGGTCCAGGCGCAGGGCGCTGCTGCCCTCGCCCACCATCACGTCATGGGCACGCAGCACGGGCGCAAAGCCACTCCAGCGCCCTTCAAGGCTCCCGATATGCATGGGCATGCCCAGCGCAGCCTCGGTCTTGGCTTCGACTTCAGCCCGGTACTCGGCCACCAGCGGGGTCAACTGGCGCCCCAGGCTCACATACACGGCCGCCAACACCAGCAGCAAAGCGCACAGGCCGAGGCCCCAACGGGTCAAAGCGGCAAAAAAGCGTATCAGACGCTCCATGTCGGGCGACCCTCAAGGCAGTAGTCGGACGGCGGCACAAAGGCCGCCGCTCGCGTGAAAGGAAAGCGAATGGGGATCAGAGCAGCACCACGTCGTATTGTTCCTGGGAATACATGGTTTCGACCTGGAAGCGAATCGTACGGCCGATAAACACCTCCAGCTCGGCGACGTTACCGGACTCTTCATCCAGCAATCGGTCAACCACTTTCTGGTTGGCAAGCACTCTATATCCTTCGGCCTGATACGCCCGCGCCTCTCGTAAGATTTCCCGGAAAATCTCATAGCAAACCGTTTCCGGAGTTTTCAATTTCCCCCGGCCCTGACAGCTGCTGCACGGCTCGCACAGCACTTGCTCCAGGCTTTCACGGGTACGCTTGCGGGTCATCTGCACCAGCCCCAGCTCGGTGATGCCGATGATATTGGTCTTGGCGTGATCGCGTTCCAACTGCTTTTCGAGCGTGCGCAAGACCTGGCGCTGATGCTCTTCATCTTCCATGTCGATGAAATCAATGATGATGATGCCGCCAAGGTTGCGCAGGCGCAGCTGGCGAGCAATCGCCGTGGCCGCTTCGAGGTTGGTCTTGAAGATGGTTTCCTCAAGGTTGCGATGGCCGACGAACGCTCCGGTGTTGACATCGATGGTGGTCATGGCTTCCGCCGGGTCCACCACCAGGTAGCCACCGGACTTGAGCGGCACTTTGCGCTCCAAGGCTTTCTGAATTTCGTCCTCGACGCCGTACAAGTCGAAGATCGGCCGCTCGCCGGGGTAGTGTTCCAGGCGGTCGGCAATTTCCGGCATCAACTCGGCGACAAACTGCGTGGTGCGCTGGAACGTTTCCCGCGAGTCGATGCGAATTTTCTCTATCTTGGGGCTGACCAGATCGCGCAGGGTACGCAGCGCCAGGCCCAGGTCTTCATAGATCACGCTGGGGGCGCCGATGGTCTTGATCTGTGCGCCGATCTGGTCCCATAAACGCCGCAGGTAGCGGATGTCCATAAGGATCTCATCGGCGCCGGCACCTTCGGCGGCAGTGCGCAGGATGAACCCGCCCGCCTCCTTGATACCTTCGGCGGCCACACAATCGCTGACCACTTTCTTAAGACGATCGCGCTCGGCTTCGTCTTCGATCTTCAGGGAAATGCCGACATGGGCCGTACGCGGCATATACACAAGGTAACGCGACGGAATCGACAGTTGAGTGGTCAGGCGTGCGCCCTTTGAGCCGATGGGGTCCTTGGTGACTTGCACCACCAGGCTCTGCCCTTCGTGCACCAGAGCGCTGATGCTCTCGACGGCCGGACCTTCACGCAGGGAAATCTCCGACGCATGGATGAACGCCGCGCGGTCCAGGCCGATGTCGACGAACGCCGCCTGCATGCCCGGCAATACCCGCACCACTTTGCCTTTGTAGATATTGCCTACGATCCCGCGTTTCTGGGTTCGCTCGACGTGCACTTCCTGCAGAACACCGTTCTCTACCACCGCCACGCGCGATTCCATCGGCGTGATATTGATCAGAATCTCTTCACTCATGGCTGGGTCTCGTTCAGGCGTTTTCACAATAGTGACCGATCGCTTAAGGCTGGGCGCTGGAGTAACGCATTCAGCGCACGGTAAGGTTTTGCCAACAGGGTATGTCGAATCGAGCGAGCAGTTGCGCGGTTTCGCACACCGGCAGGCCGACCACCGCGGAATAGCTGCCGTTGAGCCCTGTCACAAACACCGACCCCAGCCCTTGAATAGCATAGCCGCCGGCCTTATCCCGCGGTTCGCCGCTGCGCCAGTAGGCTGTCGCCTCCTCCAACGCGATGTCGCGAAAACGTACAAGGCTGCTGACACATAGGGCTTCACAACGCGTGCCATCCGTCAGGGCGACGGCAGTCAGGACTTCGTGTTCGCGCCCCGCCAACGCCATCAACATAGCCAGGGCATCGGCCTGATCCACGGGCTTGCCGAGGATCTTTGCGTCCACCACCACGGCCGTATCGGCGCCCAGCACACAACCGCCCAAGCCTTGCCCAAGCGCGGCAAAACCAGCCGCCGCCTTGCCGCGCGCCAGACGCTCGACATAGGCAACAGCGGATTCATTTGCGAGGGGAGTTTCATCAATTGCGGCGCTGACCACGGTGAAGGGCACACCGATCTGGGTCAGCAGTTCACGCCGCCGGGGGGAGCCGGAGGCCAGATACAACGTATTCATTGCAGACTCTCCCTGTAGGGTTCGATAACCAGGCAGAGCCTCGCAATCCATTCAATTGATCTTATAGCGGCGACGTAACCCGCGCAGGCCGAAACTGATCCACGGCCATAACAAAGCACTGACCAGTGCCGGCAATACCAGCGCCAGGGTCGGTTGACGATTGCCGGTCAGGGCACTGAGCCACAACTGTACCAACTGCGCCAGGCCGAAAATCACCAGGATCACCAGGCACTGCTGCCACATCGGAAACATGCGCAGACGCTGCTGCAACGACAACACCAGGAACGTAATCAGGGTCAGAATCAGGGCGTTCTGGCCCAGCAAGGTGCCATAGAGTACGTCTTGCGCCAAGCCCAGGAACATGGCGGTGACCATGCCGACTTTATGCGGCAGGTTCAACGACCAGAAGGCCAGCAGCAGCGCCAGCCACAGCGGGCGCAGGATTTCCATGAACTGGGGCAGTGGCGACACGCTGAGCAATAAACCGATGGCAAACGTCAGCCAGACGATCCAGCCATTTCGCGAATGGGTACTGGCCATTATTCCTCCCTCTGCCGCGTAGCTGCCGGGGCCGCAGCCGCGGGCGGCTTGGTGGCTGGCGCGGTGGTTGCAGGCGGCTTAGTGGCGGCGGGCTTGACCGGATGGGCGCCATGAGCCGCAGGCTTGGCCGGCGTGGCCACAGGCGCGGTCGCTGCCGGCGCTGTTGCCGGCGCCGCAGGAGTTGCCGGCGCGGGCTTGGGCACCGTCGCGGGGATGATCGGTGAGGTGCCGTTCTTTTTGTCTTCCGCTTCCTGGGCCTGGGCGGCTTCGTTGGCGCGCTCTTCCGGGGTGCGGTTGTCGCTGAATACCAGCAGCAGGTAACGGCTGCGGTTCAAGGCAGCAGTGGGCACGGCGCGCACAATAGCGAACGGCTGGCCGGAATCGTGGATCACTTCCTTGACCGTCGCCACCGGGTAACCGGCGGGGAAACGCTGCCCCAACCCGGAACTGACCAGCAGGTCGCCTTCCTTGATGTCGGCGGTATCGGCCACGTGGCGCAGCTCCAGACGCTCGGGATTGCCGGTACCGCTGGCAATCGCGCGCAGCCCGTTACGGTTGACCTGCACAGGGATGCTGTGGGTGGTATCCGTCAGCAACAGTACCCGCGAGGTGTAGGGCATCAGCTCGACCACCTGGCCCATCAGGCCACGCGCATCCAGCACCGGCTGGCCCAGGACTACGCCGTCGCGCTCACCCTTGTTGATGATGATGCGATGGGTAAAGGGGTTGGGGTCCATGCCGATCAACTCGGCCACTTCGACCTTTTCGTTGACCAGTGCAGACGAATTGAGCAACTCGCGCAGCCGAACGTTCTGCTCGGTCAGGGCCGCGAGCTTTTGCATGCGCCCCTGCAGCAGCAGGTTTTCAGTCTTGAGTTTTTCGTTCTCGGCGACCAGCTCAGTGCGGCTGCCGAATTGGCTGGCCACGCCCTGATAGAGACGTTGCGGCAGGTCGGTGATCCAGTAAGTCTGCATCAACACCAGCGACATCTGGCTGCGCACCGGCTTGAGCAGTGCGAAGCGCGCGTCGACCACCATCAACGCGACCGAAAGCACGACCAGCACCAATAAGCGCACGCCCAATGAGGGGCCTTTGGCGAAAAGCGGTTTAATAGGCCGCTCCTCCCAGGCAAATGTTCTCTTTATTCATACGGCATCAAACCGGCCTGGATGCAGATTGAAGAAGATAAACGCCCACAGGCCGCACTGCAAAGTGCTGCCTGTGGGCGACGCATGGGCAAACCAGCAATGTCTTATTCGCTGGAGAGCAGGTCCATGGTGTGCTTATCCATCATTTCCAGTGCACGACCACCGCCACGGGCAACACAGGTCAACGGGTCTTCGGCGACGATCACCGGCAAGCCGGTTTCCTGGGCCAGCAACTTGTCGAGGTCGCGCAGCAAGGCGCCACCACCGGTCAGGACCAGGCCGCGCTCGGCGATGTCGGACGCCAATTCCGGCGGCGATTGCTCCAGGGCGCTTTTCACCGCCTGAACGATAGTGGCCAGCGACTCTTGCAGAGCTTCCAGCACTTCATTGGAGTTCAGGGTGAAGGCACGAGGGACGCCTTCGGCCAGGTTGCGACCGCGAACATCGACTTCGCGTACTTCGCCGCCCGGATAGGCCGTACCGATTTCCTGCTTGATGCGCTCGGCGGTGGATTCGCCGATCAGGCTGCCGTAGTTACGGCGCACGTAGGTAATGATCGCTTCGTCGAAACGGTCGCCGCCTACGCGGACGGATTCGGCATACACCACACCATTCAGGGAAATCAGGGCGATTTCGGTAGTACCACCACCGATATCCACCACCATCGAACCGCGCGCTTCCTCAACCGGCAGGCCGGCACCGATGGCGGCAGCCATTGGCTCTTCGATCAGGAACACTTCGCGAGCACCGGCGCCGAGGGCCGATTCACGGATGGCGCGACGCTCCACCTGGGTGGACTTGCAGGGAACGCAGATCAGCACACGAGGGCTGGGCTGCAGGAAACTGTTTTCGTGAACCTTGTTGATGAAATACTGCAGCATCTTTTCGCAGACGCTGAAGTCGGCGATCACGCCGTCCTTCATCGGACGAATGGCAGCAATATTGCCGGGTGTTCGGCCGAGCATGCGCTTGGCCTCGGTGCCGACGGCAACGACACTTTTCTGATTACCATGGGTCCGAATGGCCACAACCGATGGCTCATTCAGAACGATACCGCGCTCGCGCACGTAAATAAGGGTGTTGGCAGTGCCCAGGTCAATGGAAAGATCGCTGGAAAACATGCCACGCAGTTTCTTGAACATGGGAAAGGGACCCTAGGCAACGCGTGGGTAAAAAAGTGCGGCAAACTCTAACAACGACAGGGATTTTGGGCAAGGCGCCAATGTGCTAAATTGGCCGACTTTCTGTGCACCAACCCCCACAATCGCGGCCGTAAGACCGTAGAAATGCGGTAGTGTTCCGACAATCTAACACACGGACAGCCTCCGTTCTGTTTTCCACTGGAGATTCCCATGGCGCTTGAACGCTCCGACGTGGAAAAAATCGCGCATCTGGCCTCGCTTGGCCTTAATGATGCCGATCTTCCACAGACCACCGCAGCCCTGAACAGCATTCTCGGGCTGGTTGACCAAATGCAGGCCGTAGACACCGACGGCATCGAGCCCCTGGCTCACCCGCTGGAAGCCAGCCAGCGCCTGCGCGCAGACGTGGTGACCGAACGCAATAATCGCGAGGCCTACCAGTCCATCGCGCCAGCGGTCGAAAACGGCCTGTACCTGGTTCCGAAAGTCATCGACTAAAGGGAAAGAGCCTTTCATGCATCACATGACTCTGGCCGAGATCGCCCGCGGTCTCGCCGATAAAAAGTTTTCCTCCGAAGAGCTGACCAAAACCCTGCTGGCGCGCATCGCCGAGCTGGACCCCAAGGTCAACAGCTTCATCAGCCTCACCGAAGAACTGGCCCTGAGCCAGGCCAAGGCCGCCGACGCCCGTCGCGCCAACGGTGAGAACGGCGCACTGCTGGGCGCCCCGATCGCCCACAAAGACCTGTTCTGCACCCAGGGCATTCGCACCAGTTGCGGCTCGAAGATGCTCGACAACTTCAAGGCACCCTACGACGCCACCGTGGTGTCCAAGCTCGCGACGGCGGGGGCCGTGACTCTGGGCAAGACCAACATGGACGAATTCGCCATGGGTTCGGCCAACGAGTCGAGCCACTACGGCGCGGTAAAAAACCCATGGAACCTGGAACACGTGCCGGGTGGTTCGTCCGGGGGTTCGGCAGCCGCCGTTGCCGCGCGTTTCCTGCCGGCGGCCACCGCCACCGACACCGGCGGCTCGATCCGCCAGCCGGCGGCGTTCACTAACCTCACCGGTTTGAAGCCGACCTACGGTCGCGTCTCCCGTTGGGGCATGATCGCCTACGCCTCCAGCCTCGATCAGGGCGGCCCGCTGGCCCGCAGCGCCGAAGACTGCGCGCTGCTGCTGCAGGGCATGGCCGGCTTCGACCCGCAGGATTCCACCAGCATCGATGAACCGGTGCCGGACTACAGCGCCAGCCTCAACGCCTCGATCAAGGGCCTGCGCATCGGCGTGCCGAAGGAATACTTCAGCGCCGGCCTCGACCCGCGCATCGCCGAGTTGGTGCATAACAGCATCAAAGAGCTGGAAAAGCTCGGCGCCGTCATCAAGGAAATCAGCCTGCCGAACAACCAGCACGCGATTCCTGCCTACTACGTGATCGCACCAGCGGAAGCCTCCTCCAACCTGTCGCGTTTCGACGGCGTGCGCTTCGGCTACCGCTGCGAGAACCCGAAGGACCTCACCGACCTGTACAAGCGCTCCCGTGGCGAAGGCTTCGGTGCCGAAGTGCAGCGCCGCATCATGGTCGGTGCGTATGCCCTGTCGGCCGGCTATTACGACGCTTACTACCTCAAGGCGCAGAAAATCCGACGCCTGATCAAGAACGACTTCATGGCCGCCTTCGAAGAAGTCGACGTAATCCTCGGCCCGACCACGCCGAACCCGGCCTGGAAGATCGGCGCCAAGACCGGCGACCCGATCGCCGAGTACCTGGAAGACCTCTACACCATCACCGCCAACCTCGCGGGCTTGCCAGGCTTGTCCATGCCGGCCGGTTTCGTCGATGGCCTGCCGGTGGGCGTGCAGTTGCTGGCCCCGTATTTCCAGGAAGGCCGCCTGCTCAATGTGGCGCACCAGTACCAGTTGCACACTGACTGGCACACCCGCACCCCTACCGGCTTCTGAGGAGAACACTATGCAATGGGAAGTCGTGATCGGGCTGGAGATTCATACCCAGCTCGCCACCCAATCGAAGATTTTCTCCGGTAGCGCCACCACGTTCGGCTCCGAGCCCAACACCCAGGCCAGCCTGGTCGACCTGGGCATGCCCGGCGTACTGCCGGTGCTGAACCAGGAAGCGGTACGCATGGCGGTGATGTTCGGCCTGGCGATTGACGCCGAGATCGGCCAGCACAACGTGTTTGCACGCAAGAACTACTTTTACCCGGATCTGCCCAAGGGCTATCAGATCAGCCAGATGGAACTGCCGATCGTCGGCAAGGGCCACCTGGACATCCCGCTGGAAGACGGCACGATCAAACGTGTCGGCGTAACCCGCGCCCACCTGGAAGAGGATGCCGGTAAAAGCCTGCACGAAGAATTCCCGGGCGCTACCGGTATCGACCTGAACCGCGCCGGCACGCCACTGCTGGAGATCGTCTCCGAGCCGGACATGCGCAGCGCCAAGGAAGCCGTGGCCTACGTCAAAACCATCCACGCGCTGGTGCGCTACCTGGGTATCTGCGACGGCAACATGGCCGAAGGCTCGCTGCGTTGCGACTGCAACGTATCGATCCGTCCAAAGGGCCAGGTCGAATTCGGCACCCGCTGCGAGATCAAGAACGTCAACTCGTTCCGCTTTATCGAGAAGGCGATCAACAGCGAAGTGCGCCGCCAGATCGAACTGATCGAAGATGGCGGCAAGGTTATCCAGCAAACGCGCCTGTACGACCCGAACAAGGACGAAACCCGCGCCATGCGCAGCAAAGAGGAAGCCAACGACTACCGTTACTTCCCCGATCCGGACCTGTTGCCGGTGGTGCTGGAGGATTCGTTCCTCAATGACATCCGCGCCACCCTGCCGGAATTGCCACAGCAGAAACGCGAGCGCTTCCAGGCGCAGTTCGGCCTGTCGGTCTACGATGCCAGCGTTTTGGCCTCCAGCCGCGAACAAGCCAACTACTTCGAAAAAGTCGTAAGCATTGCCGGTGACGCCAAACTGGCGGCCAACTGGGTGATGGTCGAGCTGGGCAGCCTGTTGAACAAACAGGGCCTGGAAATCGACGAAGCACCGGTCACCGCCGAGCAACTGGGCGGCATGCTGCTGCGCATCAAGGACAACACCATCTCCGGCAAGATCGCCAAGACCGTGTTCGAAGCCATGGCCAGCGGCGAAGGCAGTGCCGACGAGATCATCGAAAAGCGCGGCCTCAAGCAAGTCACCGACAGTGGCGCGATTTCGGCCGTACTCGATGAAATGCTCGCGGCCAACGCCGAGCAGGTCGAGCAGTATCGTGCGGCAGACGAGGCCAAGCGCGGCAAGATGTTCGGCTTCTTTGTGGGCCAGGCCATGAAAGCCTCCAAGGGCAAGGCCAACCCGCAACAGGTGAACGAGCTGCTCAAAAGCAAGCTTGAAGGCTGACAGCGATGAATGGTCCGAGTGAGACTTCACGCTTAACTCGGACTCCCTGTGCGAGGGGGCTTGCCCCCGATAGCGGTGATTCAGTCAACCCAGTGGCGGCTGACACTGCTATCGGGGCAAGCCCCTTCCCACATTTGTAACGGGGTAACCTTGGAATGAAGCGTCTACTCGGCCTCCTGGCCCTGTTCTCTCTTTTAGGCGGTTGCGCCAGCGGCATCATCGACCCCAATGGCTACGACGAAACCGGCACCGCTTCCTATTACGGCGCCAGACACCATGGCAAGAAGACTGCCAGCGGTGAACCCTTCAACCAGAACGCCCTGACCGCCGCCCATCGGCGCCTGCCCTTCGGCACTCAGGTCAGGGTCACCAACCTGAACAACGATCGAGCCGTGGTGGTGCGCATCAACGATCGCGGCCCACATGCCCGTGGGCGCTTGATTGATCTTTCCCGCAAGGCGGCCGAGCAACTGGGTATGCTCGGCAGCGGCACCGCCCGCGTTCGCGTGCAAGCCCTGAGCAACTGAACCACAGCGCAAAGGAGCCCTGGCCATTTTCGGATTAACCGCCCTCTCCCCCTGGAGCCTGCTCGAACTGACCAGCGGCCTCGTGTTGCTGATCCTTGGCGCCGAAATCCTGGTGCGCGCCGCCGTGCGCCTGGCGGCGAGCCTCAAGGTACGGCCATTGATCATCGGCTTGACCATCGTGGCCTTCGGCAGCAGCGCGCCGCAGATGACGGTCAGCCTGCAGGCCACCCTGGCCGGCAATACCGACATTGCCGTGGGCAGTGTGATCGGCAGCAGCATCTTCAACATCCTGGTGACCCTGGGCCTTTCTGCGCTGATCATCCCCCTGCGGGTGTCGCGCCAACTGGTACGCCTGGATATTCCGGTGATGATCCTCGCCGGGCTGCTGGTGTTCACCCTGGCCGCCAATGAAGAACTCACGCCGCTCGATGGCGTGTTGCTGCTGGTGGCCCTGAGCGCCTATCTCGGCGTGCTGCATTATCAGACCCGACACTCACGGCGCCCGCGCACGCTCGACACCGTGGCACGGGCGCCGTGGCTGAGCAGTGTGCTGCTGATGCTCGGCGGGCTGCTGATCCTGGTACTGGCCGGCCACCTGCTGCTGGGTGCGGCAGTGGATGTGGCTGGCGACCTGGGCCTGTCGGAACGCATTATCGGCCTGACACTGATCGGCGTCGGCACCTCGCTGCCGTGCATGGCCACCTCCCTGATCGCCGCCCTGCGCGGCCAGCGGGAAATTGCCGTAGGCAACGTGATCGGCAGCAACCTGTTCAACCTGCTGGGCGTGCTGGGCCTTACCGCCGTGCTCGCGCCGTCGCCGCTGTCGGTGTCGCCCAATGCGCTGGATTTCGATTTGCCGGTGATGCTGGGCGTGGTGGTGCTGTGCCTGCCGGTGTTCTATACCGGCTACCGCGTGACCCGTGCCGAAGGTTTGGTGCTGCTGGGCTTGTACCTGGCGTATGGGCTGCATGTGATGTCGTTCACCACCGGCATGCCCCTGGCCAACAAACTTGAACACTTGATGGTGTATTACATCCTGCCAGTGCTGGTGGCTTTCCTGTTGTTCAGCACGCTGCGAGCCTGGCGCCGCCAACACAAGAGGGAATCGTCATGACCGAGCAGAAAACACCCGGGGTTGAGATGCGTCGCCAGGTGATGGGCGACGCATTCGTCGACCGCGCGCTGGGCAACGCCACGGCGTTCACCCAGCCGCTGCAGGACTTCGTCAACGAGCACGCCTGGGGCGCCGTGTGGAACCGCGACGGTTTGCCGCTCAAGACCCGCAGCCTGATCACTCTCGCCGCCCTGACCGCGCTCAAGTGCCCGCAGGAACTCAAGGGCCATGTGCGCGGCGCGCTGAACAATGGCTGTACCGTGGAAGAGATTCGCGAGGCGCTGCTGCATTGTGCGGTGTACGCCGGGGTACCGGCCGCCATCGATGCGTTTCGGGCAGCGCAGGAAGTGATCGACAGCTACCAGCAGGACGCCTAGATCCAGCCCCCGGCCTGCAACACAAAGATCCCGATATTCGTGGTCACCGCCGCCATCAGCGTGGTGATCACAATAATCGCCGCCGCCAGTTCATGATTGCCCTCGGCCGCGCGAGCCATCACAAAGCTGGCAGCCGCCGTCGGCGCACCGAAGTACAAGAACAAAATCCCCAGTTCCGCCCCGCGAAAGCCCAGCAGCCAAGCGCCCAGGGTGGCGAGCAGCGGCAGCCAGATCATCTTCATCAGGCTCGCACTCAAGGCCATGCTGCCGCTTTTGCGCAGCGCCGCCAGGGACAAGGTACCGCCGATGCAGATCAGCGCCAGCGGCAAGGTCGTGTCGGCCAGATACTGGGCGGATTTTTCCAGCCAGCCCGGCAGACCGATCTGAAAGTACGCGAACGGCGCGGCGGCAATCACGCTGATGATAAGCGGGTTGGCGATCACGCTTTTGAAGATGCTCCACGGGTCGGACTTGATCACCGGGCTGTACACCGCCAGCACAATGGTCGACAGGGTGTTGTAGAACAGGATCACCAGCGCCGCGAGGATCGCACCGAGGGAGATGCCGTAGTCACCATACATGCTCGCGGCCAACGCCAGACCGATCACCCCGTTATTGCCGCGAAACGCGCCTTGGGTATAGATGCCACGGTCTTCTTTGCGGCAACGAAAGATGGCCCAGGCCCAGGCCAGCGTAAAGCTCACCAGCGTGGCCACGGAAAAGTAGATCAGCAGGCCCGGCTTGAGCGCCGAATGCAGGTCGGCGTGCAGGATGCCGAGGAACAGCAACGCCGGCATGGTGACGTTGAACACCAGGGACGATGCGGTGTGGATAAAGTTGTCGTTGATCCAGTTGATGCGCTTGAGCAGCACACCCAGAAACAGCATGGCAAACACCGGCGCGGTGATCGTGAGGGTAGTGAGAAAGATAGCCAGCATGCCGGGAAGAACCTTGGTGAGCGTCGTTAGGTGGCTAATGATAAGCCATGCAGCTCAGCGGTGCCTGTTAGACCGCAATCGGGGGCAAGCCCCCTCCCACAGTTTGAATTGTGAATACCTTCAAGTGTGGGAGGGGGCTTGCCCCGATGCAGACGCCTCGATCTCAGGTGATCGGCGCCGGGTTGAACAAGGTAATGTCGTTGTGCAGCTTGTGATGCTCCGCCCACGTTTTCTTCTTGCCGCTGGCCACGTCCAGGTAGAAGTGAAACAACTCCCAGCCCAACTCCTCGATACTCGCGCGCCCGGTGGCGATGCGCCCGGCGTCGATGTCGATGAGGTCCGGCCAGCGTTGCGCCAGTTCCGTACGGGTCGAGACCTTCACCACCGGCGCCATCGCCAGCCCATAAGGCGTACCACGACCGGTGGTAAATACATGCAGGTTCATCCCCGCCGCCAGTTGCAACGTACCGCACACAAAATCGCTGGCCGGGGTGGCGCAGAAAATCAGGCCCTTGCCCTTGAAGCGCTCGCCAGGGCCCAGCACGCCGTTGATCGCGCTGCTGCCGGACTTGACGATGGAGCCCAACGACTTCTCGACAATGTTCGACAACCCGCCCTTCTTGTTGCCCGGCGTGGTGTTGGCACTGCGGTCCGCTTCGCCCTTGGCCAGGTAACGGTCGTACCAGTCCATTTCTCTGACCAACTCTTCGGCCACTTCCTTCGTCTGTGCGCGAGAGGTCAGCAGGTAGATGGCATCACGTACTTCGGTGACTTCGGAAAACATTACCGTCGCGCCCGCCCGCAGCAGCAAATCCGAGGCGTAGCCCAGTGCCGGGTTGGCGGTGATGCCGGAAAACGCATCGCTGCCGCCGCATTGCATGCCCAGGATCAGCTCGGACGCCGGCACGGTTTCCCGGCGGCGCTGGTCGAGCTTCTTCAAGCGCACTTCGGCCAGTTCCATGATCTGCTCGATCATCTCGGTGAAGCCGTGGCTGGAGTCCTGCAGCCGATACAGCCACGGCTCGCTCAAATCGACGGAACTGTCGTTGTCGTGCATCACCTGGCCGGCCTGCAGTTTCTCGCAGCCCAGGCTGATCACCAGGGCTTCGCCCCCCAGGTTCGGGTTGCGCGCCAGGTTGCGCACGGTACGGATCGGAATGTAGGCATCCGTCGCGGTGATCGCCACCCCGCAGCCATAACTGTGAGTCAGCGCCACCACGTCATCGACGTTGGGGTACTTGGGCAGCAACTCCTCCTTGATGCGCTTGACCGCGTGGTCCAGCACCCCGGTCACGCACTGCACCGTGGTGGTGATGCCCAGGATATTGCGCGTGCCGACAGTGCCGTCGGTATTGCGGTAGCCCTCGAACGTGTAGCCCTCCAGCGGCGCCTGGCCCTCGGGCACCTCGGTGGACAGCGGCAAGCTGTCCAGCGGTGGCGCGGTAGGCATGCGCAGTTGATCTTCCTGGACCCAACTGCCACGCGGAATCGGCGCCAGGGCGTAACCGATGGTCTGTCCGTAGCGAATAATCTGACCGCCTTCGGGGATATCCTCCAGGGTCACTTTATGGCTCTGGGGGATGAAATCCACGGTCACCAGGCCGTCCGGGAACTCGGTCCCGGCCGGTACACCCTGGTCGTTGACCACGATCACTACGTTGTCGCGCTCGTGCAGGCGAATGGAGCGCGGCGAGTCGGCATGTTCAATCAACTGCATCACAGGGCCTCTCAGGAATGCGCTTCGGTTAGGTTGGTCAACTCAGGCCCTTTGCTTGGCGGCTCTTTGAGTACGACACGCTTGATCGGGCCGACGATCACCAGGTAGCTGAACACCGCCACCAGCGCGTTAGCGCCGACAAACACCAGGGCCCACTTGAACGAACCGGTGGTACTGATGATGTAGCCGATGACAATCGGTGTGGTGATCGACGCCAGGTTACCGAAGGTGTTGAACAGGCCGCCACTGAGACCGGCGATTTGTTTCGGCGAGGTGTCAGACACCACCGCCCAGCCCAGTGCGCCAACACCCTTGCCGAAGAAGGCCAAGGCCATGAAGCCCACCACCATCCATTCAACGTCAACATAGTTGCACGCGATGATGCTGCTGGAGACCAGCAGGCCGGCAATGATCGGCGCCTTGCGGGCGAAGGTCAGCGAGTGGCCTTTGCGCAGCAGGTAATCGGAAATCACCCCGCCGAGCACGCCGCCGATAAAGCCGCAGATCGCCGGCAACGAGGCGATGAAACCGGCCTTGAGGATGGTCATGCCACGGTCCTGCACCAGGTACACGGGGAACCATGTCAGGAAGAAGTAGGTGATGCCATTGATGCAGTACTGGCCGAGGTACACGCCAAGCATCATGCGGTTGGTGAGCAACTGACGGATGTAATCCCACTTCGGCCCGTCGGTTTTCTTACCCTTGGCTTTGTCCTGGTCCATATCGACCATCGCGCCATTGGCGGCGATGTGATTGAGCTCGGCCTCATTGATCATCGGGTGCTGACGCGGGCTGTGGATCACTTTCAGCCAGATCAGCGAGAACACGATACCGATCGCGCCCATTACGATGAACACGTGCTGCCAGCCGAAGCGGTAGACGATCCATCCCATCAGCGGCGCGAACAGCACCGTGGCGAAGTACTGCGCCGAGTTGAAGATCGCCGAAGCCGTGCCGCGCTCTGCGGTCGGGAACCAGGCGGCCACGATCCGCGCGTTCCCCGGAAAGGACGGCGCTTCGGCCAGGCCTACCAGGAAGCGCAGCATAAACAGCGCGACCACGGCGGTGGAGACACCGAACTCACCGACATAGCCTTGCAGCACGGTGAACAGAGACCAGGTGAAGATGCTCAGGGCATAGACTTTTTTCGAGCCGAACCGGTCCAGCAGCCAGCCACCGGGGATTTGCCCGGCCACATAGGCCCAACCGAATGCGGAGAAGATATAACCGAGGGTGACCGCGTCGATGCCGAGGTCTTTTTGCAGGCTGGAGCCCGCGATGGCGATGGTGGCCCGGTCGGCGTAGTTGATCGTGGTCACCACAAACAGCATGAGCAGGATCAAATAGCGGACGTGGGTCGGCTTGGTCGCTTGCATGTAGAAGTACTCCCACTAATTATTTTTTTTGCGGGTAATGGTTTTCTGTTTTTGTCGTGGGGTCCGGCACGCATCCGGCCCCCACTGGGTGTTGCGTATTACGAACCGATGTAGCTGGTTTTCACCACGGTGTAGAACTCTTGCGCATAGCGACCCTGCTCACGCGAACCATAGGATGAGCCCTTACGGCCACCGAACGGCACGTGGTAATCCACGCCGGCGGTCGGCAGATTGACCATCACCATCCCGGCCTGGGAGTGACGCTTGAAGTGGTTGGCATACTTGAGCGACGTGGTGGCGATACCGGCCGACAAGCCGAACTCGGTGTCGTTGGCCATGGCCAGCGCCGCCTCGTAGTCGGCTACGCGCACCACGTTGGCCACCGGGCCGAAGATTTCTTCGCGGCTGATGCGCATGGACGCTTCGCTGTCGGCAAACAACGTCGGCGCCAGGAAGTAGCCCTCGGTGTCGCACGTCACCAGGGCGCCACCGCTGACCAGCCGCGCGCCTTCGCTCTGGCCGATATCGATGTACTTCATGTCCTGGTCCAGTTGGGCCTGGGACACGACGGGGCCGATATCGGTGCCGCTCTTGAGGGCGTGGCCGACCTTGATCGACTTCATGCGCTCGGCCATGGCCGCGACAAACTGGTCGTGGATGCCGGCGGTCACGATCAAACGGCTGGACGCCGTGCAACGCTGGCCCGTGGAATAGAACGCGCTCTGCACCGCCAGCTCCACCGCTTGCTTGAGGTCGGCGTCGTCGAGAATGATCTGCGGGTTCTTGCCGCCCATTTCCAGCTGCACTTTGGCCTGGCGCGACACACAGCTGACCGCGATCTGGCGACCCACACCGACGGAACCGGTGAAGCTGATACCGTCGACTTTCGGGCTGTTGACCAGCACATCACCGACCACACGGCCGCTGCCCATCACCAGGTTGAACACACCGTCCGGGAAACCGGCGCGAGAGATGATTTCCGCCAATGCCCAGGCACAACCCGGCACCAGCTCGGCGGGCTTGATCACCACGCAATTGCCGTAGGCCAGGGCCGGCGCGATTTTCCACGCAGGAATGGCAATCGGGAAGTTCCACGGCGTAATCAGGCCAACCACACCGAGGGCTTCGCGGGTGACTTCGACGTTGACGCCCGGGCGCACCGACGGCACGTAGTCGCCGGACAAGCGCAGGCATTCGCCAGCGAAAAACTTGAAGATATTACCGGCGCGGGTCACTTCACCGATGGCTTCGGGCAAGGTCTTGCCTTCTTCACGGGCCAGCAACGTGCCGAGCTCTTCACGGCGAGCGAGGATTTCGCTGCCGACTTTATCCAGTGCATCGTGACGTGCCTGGATACCCGAGGTGGACCAGGCCGGGAACGCGGCGCGGGCGGCGTCGATAGCGGCGTTGACTTGAGCGACATCAGCCTTGGCGTATTCGCCGATGACATCGGACAACTCCGACGGGTTGATGTTGGTGCAGTAGTCAGCACCGGCCACCCACTGACCATTGATGTAGTTCTCAAAACGCTTGGATTGGGACACGAATCTTCTCCTGACGCAAAAGGCCGCTGATTGCTCAGCGGCCTTGTAAATGTCTTATTGCGGGCCTTGCTTATCGATCAGCGCGGCCAGGGCTTCGTATTCTTCCGGCAACAGATCGGTCAGCGGCGTGCGCACCGGGCCTGCGTCGTAACCGGCGATTTTTGCACCGGCCTTGACGATGCTCACGGCATAACCGGCTTTGCGGTTACGAATGTCCAGGTAAGGCAGGAAGAAGTTGTCGATGATCTTGCCGACGGTGGCGTGATCATCCCTGGCAATCGCGTGGTAGAAGTCCATCGCGGTTTTCGGGATGAAGTTGAACACCGCCGAGGAGTACACCGGCACGCCCAGGGCCTTGTAGGCCGCGGCGTAGACTTCTGCAGTCGGCAGGCCGCCAAGGTAGCTGAAACGATCACCGAGGCGGCGACGGATCGACACCATCAGCTCGATGTCGCCCAGACCGTCCTTGTAGCCAATGAGGTTCGGGCAGCGCTCAGCCAGGCGTTCCAGCAGCGGCGCCGTCAGGCGGCAGACGTTGCGGTTATAGACCACCACGCCGATCTTGACCGATTTGCACACCGCTTCAACGTGGGCGGCAACCCCGTCCTGGCTGGCTTCGGTGAGGTAGTGCGGCAGCAGCAGCAGGCCTTTGGCGCCCAGACGTTCGGCTTCCTGCGCATATTCGATAGCCTGGCGCGTCGAACCGCCGACACCCGCGAGGATCGGCACGCTGGTGGCGCAGGTATCAACGGCAGTCTTGATCACTTGAGAATATTCGCTGGCAGCCAGGGAAAAAAACTCACCGGTGCCGCCTGCGGCGAACAAGGCTGTAGCGCCGTAAGGGGCCAGCCATTCCAGGCGCTTGATGTAACCCGCCTGGTGGAAATCGCCCTGGGCGTTGAAATCGGTCACGGGGAAAGACAGCAGACCGTGAGAGAGGATGGACTTCAGTTCTTGTGGATTCATTATTCGAACACCCTGGGTAAAGACTTTCTGTCGAAAGATTGTTGTTGGTTTTGATGATGTCGTACGTCATCGTACAACTATAAAAGTATTCGTCAACTGCAATTCATCGACCGTGGCGTTGCGCCATGTTTATACGAGGCTCCTTGACGTAGGACATTTATCCTCTAAGCTCGCAATGGCTGTATATCCATACAGCATAAAGGGAAAATTCCTACGACATAGCAAGGAGCTAACATGTCCGGTTCTACACTCGCGGCACCCGAAAAAAAATCACCCCTGCTGCGCTTCGAAGGTGGGGAACACACCGCCATCGGCGATGACACACTGTTGCGTTTCGCCAAAGACGCGGCGGCAATTCCCGCACGCCAAGTCCTGCTGCACCTGCCCAACGGGCTTGCCCTGACCTACGGCCAAGTGATCGCCCTGGGTGGCGATTTCTATGGCATCCCCGGCCATCCCATCAGCGATGGCGCCTCCCCCGCCGAACGGGTGCAACGATTTACGGCCGCCTTCAATTCCCTGGCAGTGCTGCCGGCCTCACGGGAAGAAGCCGGCAAGATCCTCGCGGTGATGCAAAAGGAGATCAACGCGGTCAACCAGGCCATCAAGGACGGCAAACAGCCCCATGACGCGTATGACGCCCTGGGGGATAGCTTGTCCGAGGAATGGAACCGCATCACCGGTGGCGGCAGCGCGGTGTCGGCGCTGATTCCGCTGGGTCGCTACCTCAAGCTGGCGGCGGACAATGCCGACCATTTCGGCGAATGGGCACTGTCGGCCTACCTCGCCGGGCATACCGCAGCGCTGCAACAAGCCGTGGTGGCCCATCAAACCGGCACCGATCAGGCGCTGGAACTGGCCTACGCCATGAACAGTTTTGCCGATCACTTTTTGACCGATCTGTTTTCCGCCGGCCACCTGCGCGTCCCGCGCAAGCAACTGGCCGCCGTGGTCACACCTGGCGATCTCGGTTCGCTGATCAGCCGTTTCATGCATGACGAAGACAGTAAATTCGGACTCAAGGTGCGCAACGCCATGGGCGACGAATGGCACGCCTACGGGGACAAACGCTACTTCGATGACATCGACGCGGCCAATCGGGTCCAGGTCAAGCGCGCGGTGCAAGCCTCGGCGGACGAGATCTTCGAGACGTTTATCAGCGGCACCGCGCCCTCCCCGGCCACTTTCAAGGCGCCGCTGTACGTGCCGGACCTGAACGCCGCGCAGAACCCGGCGAACAACTTTTCACCGTTGTTCAAGATGGAAGGCGACAAGGTGGCGAGGCGCAAGGACGTGAATGACCTGAACGACAAGCATTGGACGAATGACTGGTGGGGATGGAGTACGTATTTGTTGCTCAAGGACTACACGCCGAATGCTCCGGCTTGAAGAATGCCGTTTGTCGAAACTGTGATTTTTAACAGTTACGTGGGATCAAGACGAGGGGGATAACACGCCTCAAGGGCAGTGCAAGCAGCTCTTGAGGCAAATTTTTACAACCACCCCGATACCAAGGAGAACCCAACATGACTCTAGCCCCTCCTATCCTCAAGCCACAAGCCGACAAAGGTAGAATCAGGCTGGCAGAGCTTCCAGAGGCATTGAGCCTGAGCATCACTGATAAGTTAGCGCTTAATTCGCAGGTTTACGCGTTCATTCTGACCGACCCAATACAAGACCCTGAATTTCCAACGTGGTCCGGTTATGACATGCGTCGGCTCAACACCAGTGAATGGCGCGTTTCGCCCGATGATCCGGAAGATGGGGACTTCTTCCCTCTCAGCGATCTTAAAGTAACCATTCCCAAGGAGACACTCGCGAACTACCTTGGCAAAACCATTCACGTGGGTTACTCGACCCGAGGTGAATCCGGCGTAGAGAGCTCATCGACTATTCCACTGACTATCACATCGCGCAGGACCGGAATGCGCACGATATGTCACATCAACTCCATGACTAAGCTGCCGGGCAATGTCGACAATCCCCAGTATTTTGAGCTCGAAGCAGCCGCGAATGTCGGAGATTTCATTTATTTCAGCCTGGCAAACCTATGGGTTCTCGTCAAAGGCAGGTATTTTTTCATGGGAGAGGACATCGACGACCAGACGCTGATACTAGAGACCTTGGTCACCGAGCCCCCCACTGATATTCGGCCACCGGCGTGATCAGACAGCCCTTTCAGCCTCTTCATGAGCATGGCGCAGCCGCTCGCGACTGTTGGTCAGGTGCAAACGCATGGCCGCTCGTGCCGCGTCCGAATCCTGGCGGGCAATCGCCTCGTAGATTTCTTCGTGTTCGCGGCTCAGGCGGTCCATGTAGTGTTGCTGATCATCATGGGCCAGGCGCGCGGAGTTCAGGCGGGTACGCGGAATGATGCTGGTGCCCAGGTGGGTCATGATGTCGGTGAAGTAGCGGTTGCCGGTGGACAAGGCAATTTCCAGGTGAAAAGCAAAGTCCGATGCAACCGCATCGCCCGCGTGCGCGGCGCTCTCGTTCAGCGCATCGAGTGCCGCGCGCATGGCCGCCAGTTGCTCATCGTTGCGACGTAACGCGGCGAGGCCGGCGGATTCCACTTCCAGGCTGATACGCAACTCCAGAATGGCCAGTACATCGCGCAACGTCACCACGGTGGCAGGATCAATGCGAAAACCACTGGGGCTGGGCGTATCGAGTACAAAGGTGCCGATGCCATGGCGCGTCTCGACCTGCCCTGCCGCCTGCAGGCGCGAGATGGCTTCGCGCACCACCGTGCGGCTGACCCCATGGGCTTCCATGATGGCCGACTCGGTAGGCAGTTTATCGCCACGCTTGAGTTGGCCATCGCGGATTTGCTCGGACAACACCGTGACCAATTCCTGGGCAAGGCTGCGGCGCTTGCGGGGAAGACGAGGGGCGGTGTTGGCGTTTTCCATGATGGATCATCTTTCTCGGCGAACTTGAGCACGCATCATAGCCCATGGCGGTTGTACGATCACCGTCCAGTCACGACTTTCATCCCTATCCAGCGCGCAAAAAAATGCCCCGACACAGATCGAGGCATTTTCTTCAGACACGTCCCGGGACGTAACGGCTTACTTGACCACCTTCAGGCTTGGCCGGCCGCTGGGACGCGGTGGCTCGGTGCCCGGCGGAGGCAGATCATCACCGTCTTCACTGTCGATCGTTTCGTCATCCTCGAAAGGCGACTCCAGATCGAACACCATGCCTTGGCCATTCTCACGGGCATAGATCCCGAGAATGGCGCCAATCGGCACATAGAGCGTGTGCGGCACACCACCGAAACGCCCTTCGAAACTAACGGCTTCGTTGTCCATATGCAGATGACGCACCGCACTGGGCGACACGTTCAGCACAATCTGTCCGTCACTGGCAAAACCCTGCGGTACCTGAACCGCAGGAAATTCGGAATTGACCAGCATGTGCGGGGTGCAATCGTTGTCCACAATCCACTCATAGAGCGCGCGGACCAGGTAGGGTCGACTGGAGTTCATCAGCGGCTCCTTAAGCCTTAGCGCATATCGCGTTCGACACCAGACAGACTCGCCTGGAAAGCCTCACGCGCAAACTGGCGCTCCATGTAATCAAGCAACGGCTTGGCCGGCCGTGGCAGTTCAATGCCCAGAATCGGCAAGCGCCAGAGTATGGGTAATAGGCAGCAATCGACCAGGCTTTGTTCCTCACTGAGGAAAAAAGGCTTGTCGGCGAACAATGGCGAAACGCCGGTCAGGCTTTCGCGCAATTCCTTGCGCGCCACAACACGGGCCGCCTCTTTGCTGCGCGAATCCAGGATCACATCCACCAGCCCGCACCAGTCACGTTGGATCCGATGGATCAGCAGGCGGCTGTTGGCACGCGCCACCGGGTACACCGGCAACAAAGGCGGATGAGGGTAACGCTCATCCAGATATTCCATCACCACGGTTGACTCCCACAACGCCAGGTCACGATCGACCAGGGTGGGCAAGCTGCCGTAAGGGTTCACTTCGATCAGTTTCGGTGGATGGCGTCCTGCCTCCACACTGATGATCTCGGCGCTGACACCCTTCTCTGCGAGCACGATGCGTACTCGGTGGGAATAGTGGTCGGCGGGGTCGGAGTAACAGGCCAACCGATTGGTCACGCCCATGGCGGTCCTCCTCGCTTGTTGAAATTATCGAAAGCTCAAAAACGAGCGCGCCCAGAGAGCCTCTCTGCAGGACCTGATGACAGATCGCTACGGTTCAGAGAGGCCGCTGGGCGCGCAAGATTAACAGCAATTGCTTACGGTTGGATCAATGCACATCCTTCCAGTATTCGCGTTTGAGCAGATAGGCGAATACAAAGAAGAAAGCCAGGTACAACAATACATAGGTACCGATGCGCTGATGCTGCAGTTTAACCGGGTTGGCCGAGTAAGCCAGGAAGGTCACGAGGTTCTTGACCTTCTCGTCAAACTGCTCCTCGTTAAGCGCGCCGGTCTTCGGCACGATGGTCAGTTGATCGCAGGCCTCATGGGTCAGAGGCGTTCCGGTCAACGGATCATATTGCTTCTTGCCGTTCTCAACGACCTGAACCTGCTTGCATCCTACCACTTGGCGACCCTGCAGGCCGACCAGAACGTTAGGCATGCCCACGTTCGGGAAGACTTTGTTGTTCACACCCCAGGGGCGCGTCGGATCTTCGTAGAATGATTTGAGGTAGCCGTAGAGCCAATCGGTACCGCGCACACGAGCGACCAGTGTCAGGTCGGGCGGTGCGGCGCCGAACCAGGCCTTGGCATCGGCGGGTTTCATCCCGATATTCATGTGGTCGCCGATCTTGGCCCCTGTGAACACCAATTTCTCCAGCATCATCTCGTGAGGGATGCCCAGGTCATCGGCGACTCGCTCATAGCGCTGGAACTTGGCGCTGTGGCAGCCCATGCAGTAGTTGGCGAACGTCCGCGCACCGTCCTGCATGGCGGCTTTGTCGGACACGTCAATGTCGACCTTTTCCAGTTCCGGGCCGCCATGTTCGGCAGCGAAGGACAGCAGCGGCAGTGCCGCAAGCATTAATGCAACGAATAATTTTTTCATCAGCCAGTCACCCTTTCCGGAACCGGTTTGGTCTTCTCGAGCCGGGTATAGAACGGCATCAGAATGAAGTAGGCGAAGTACAGGAAGGTGCAGACCTGCGACAGCAACGTCCGTTCAGGCGTTGGCGCCAGCACACCCAGGACACCCAGGATCACGAAGGCGATACAGAACACCCACAGCCAGATCTTGCTCAGCCAACCCTTGTAGCGCATGGACTTGACCGGGCTTCGGTCGAGCCACGGCAGCACGAACAGCACCGCGATGGCCGCACCCATGGCGATTACGCCCATGAGTTTGTCGGGGATCGCCCGCAGGATCGCGTAGAACGGCGTGAAGTACCAGACAGGCGCGATATGCTCAGGTGTCTTGAAGGCGTTCGCCTGTTCGAAGTTAGGCTTCTCCAGGAAATAACCGCCCATCTCCGGGAAAAAGAACACGATCGAGCAGAATACGAACAGGAACACGACCACGCCGACAATGTCTTTGACGGTGTAGTAAGGGTGGAACGGAATGCCATCCAGCGGGATGCCGTTCTCGTCCTTGTGCTTCTTGATATCCACGCCATCGGGGTTGTTGGACCCCACTTCGTGCAGCGCCAGGATGTGCAGCACCACCAGGCCCAGGATCACAATCGGCAGGGCCACTACGTGCAAGGCGAAGAAGCGGTTCAAGGTGATGCCGGAGATCAGGTAGTCACCGCGGATCCACTGGGTCAGGTCGTTGCCGATCACAGGGATCGCGCCAAACAGCGAGATGATCACCTGAGCGCCCCAGTACGACATCTGACCCCATGGCAGCAGGTATCCCATGAAGGCTTCGGCCATCAGCGCCAGGTAAATCAGCATGCCGAAGACCCATACCAGCTCGCGGGGCTTCTGGTAGGAACCGTAGAGCAGGCCACGGAACATGTGCAGGTAGACCACGATGAAAAACGCCGAAGCGCCGGTGGAGTGCAGCAGACGCAGGATCGAGCCGTACTCGACGTCGCGCATGATGTATTCGACCGAGGCAAACGCCTCTTCCGCCGACGGGTTATAGCTCATCGTCAACCACACGCCGGTGACGATCTGGTTGACCAGCACCAGCAGTGCCAGGGACCCGAAGAAGTAGAAGAAATTGAAGTTTTTTGGGGCGTAGTATTTGCTGAGATGGTCTTCCCACATTTTAGTGGCGGGGAAACGCGCATCCACCCAATCCATGAACTTGCTCATCACGCGTTCTCCTTATCGAGGCCAATGACAATAAGGTCGTCAGTTTCGTAGGTGTGCGGTGGCACGGGCAGGTTCAATGGAGCAGGCTGAGACTTGTAGACACGACCGGCAAGGTCATAGTGAGAACCGTGGCACGGGCAGAAATACCCGCCGACCCAGTCCTTGCCCAGATCGACAGGGGCTACTTCCGGGCGGAAAGTAGGTGAGCAACCCAAATGGGTACACAGTCCGACCAGCAGCAGAATCTCTGGCTTGATCGAACGGGCTTCGTTTTTGGCGTAGGCGGGTTGGTCGGATTTCTCGGATTTCGGGTCAGACAGCTGGCCTTCGATCTTTTTCAGATTTCCCAGGATTTCCTCGGTACGACGAACAATGAATACCGGCTGGCCGCGCCATTCAGCAATCATCTGCTGGCCTGGCTCGATCTTGCTGACATTCACTTTCACCGGTGCACCTGCGGCTTTCGCCTTGGCACTGGGAAACCATGACCCCACGAACGGGACCGCAGCCCCCACCGCTCCTGCAGCACCCACCACGGATGTGGCTGCTACCAAGAAGCGACGCCGGCCTGCATTCACGCCGTCATTGCTCATTCAGTCCTCTCCCATCAGCTTTTTGGCCTGTTAAATCAGGCGTCTACTAAGTATTAAATCTGAACTTATAAAAATTTTGCCGAATGGTAATGAAAAGCCCCACCTCTGACAAGGGAATTACCCGGAGCTCCGGCTCCAGGCCTTGTAGTATAGGGGGTCTACGGATGTGGCAAGTTGTCACGGCGATTTTTATGCACAAATCGCGGGCAATAAAAAACGCCCAGCTCCGTAAGGAGGCTGGGCGTTCTTGTTGAACGTAAAGCGAATTAACGCTTCGAGTACTGCGGACGCTTACGCGCTTTACGCAGACCGACTTTCTTACGTTCTACTTCACGGGCATCACGAGTCACGAAGCCAGCTTTGCGCAGAGCGCCACGCAGGGTTTCGTCGTACTGCATCAGAGCGCGAGTGATACCGTGGCGGATTGCGCCAGCTTGACCACTTACACCGCCACCGATAACGGTGACGTAGATGTCGAACTTTTCAACAGTCTCGGTCAGTTCCAGCGGCTGACGAACTACCATGCGGGCAGTTTCGCGGCCGAAGAAATTGTCCAGGGAGCGGTTGTTGATCGAGATGTTACCAGTGCCCGGACGCAGGAAAACGCGTGCGGTTGCGGTTTTGCGACGGCCAGTGCCGTAATTTTGAGTCGCCGACATAATGAACTATTCCGTTAAAACTTCAGTTCTTGGGGCTGCTGAGCAGCATGAGGGTGGACAGCGCCCGCATAGACTTTCAGCTTGCGAAACATATCGCGACCCAGTGGGCCCTTCGGCAGCATGCCTTTGACCGCGATTTCGATCGGGGCTTCAGGCTTCTTGGAAATCAGGCCTTCAAAGTTGGAAGACTTGATACCGCCTGGGAAACCGGAGTGACGGTAGTACATTTTGTCTTGCGCTTTGTTGCCGGTAACACGTACCTGCTCAGCGTTGATGATCACGATGTAGTCACCGGTGTCAACGTGAGGGGTGTACTCAGGCTTGTGCTTGCCACGCAGACGGCTGGCGACTTCAGTGGCCAGACGACCCAGGGTCTGACCAGCGGCGTCGACGACAAACCAGTCGCGCTGAACTGTTTCCGGTTTTGCAGTAAAAGTTGTCATTCTTTAATAGCCTCAGGGGCCGCCCTGTAAATTAGACGGCGGATCTTACTGAATAGTGCGTACTTTGACAAGTCAAAGGCAGCCGGATACAGACGCTATCGGGGGCTCGGGTCAGCGCGTCCGTTCAACGGCAAGATTCTTCGGCAGGCGGCGCATCACTTCCACTGCAGAAAGAGGTGGGCAATTATGCAGATTGCGAAAAAAAATTCAACCTGCTTTTATGATTGTTTTCCCCGACAGGAGTACCCGATGGATTATCGACAGCTGGGCCGTACGGATCTGAACGTGAGCGCGATAGCCTTGGGCACCATGACCTGGGGCGAGCAGAACAGCGAGGCAGAGGCCTTCGCGCAGATTGAGCGAGCCAAGGCCGCAGGGATCAACTTCCTCGACACCGCGGAAATGTACCCGGTGCCGCCCAAGGCCGATACCTATGCCACCACCGAACGCTACATCGGTCGTTACTTCAAGAGCCGTGGCGACCGCGCCGACTGGATCCTGGCCAGCAAGATCGCCGGCCCCGGCAACACCATCGACTACATCCGCGACGGCCACCTGCGCCATAACCGCAAACACATCGTCGACGCACTGGACGCCAGCCTCAAACGCCTGCAGACCGACTGGATCGACCTGTACCAGTTGCACTGGCCGGAGCGCAGCACCAACTTCTTCGGCCAATTGAGCTACAAGCACAAGGACGAAGACGACCTCACGCCGCTTGAGGAAACCCTCGAAGCGCTGGACGAACAGGTCAAGGCCGGCAAGATCCGTCACATCGGTCTGTCCAATGAAACCCCCTGGGGCACCATGAAATTCCTGGCCCTGGCCGAAGCCCGGGGCTGGACGCGCGCGGTGTCGATCCAGAACCCGTACAACCTGCTCAACCGCAGCTTTGAAGTGGGCCTGGCGGAAGTCGCGATTCGCGAACAATGCGGCCTGCTGGCCTACTCGCCCCTGGCGTTCGGCATGCTCAGCGGCAAATATGAAAACGGTGCTCGCCCGGCTAAGGCGCGCCTGACCGAATACAGCCGTTTCAGCCGCTACTTCAACCCGCAGTCGGAGGCGGCGTGCAGCCGTTATGTGGCACTGGCGCGTGAGCATGGCCTGGACCCGGCGCAGATGGCATTGGCATTTGTGACCCAGCAACCGTTCGTGACCAGCAACATTATTGGCGCAACGTCGCTGGAGCAACTGGACAGCAACATCGCCAGTGCAGATCTGAAGCTGTCGAAGGAAGTACTGGAAGGGATTGAGGCGATTCAGAAGGATCATCCGAATCCGGCGCCTTGATCGATCTGTAGACCGCTATCGGGGGCAAGTCGAATCGTCGCACCGCCCCTCCCACACTTGGAATGCATTCCAATGTGGGAGGGGGCTTGCCCCCGATGACGCATTCAAGACCAGCAAAAAATCAAAGCGACCGCGCAATAATCTCCTTCATGATCTCGTTGGTCCCCGCATAAATCCGCTGCACCCGCGCATCCGCCCAGGCGCGGGCAATCGGGTACTCCCACATGAACCCGTAGCCGCCGTGCAACTGCACGCACTCGTCGAGCACCTTGCATTGCAGGTCCGTGGCCCAGTACTTGGCCATCGCCGCCGTAGGCACATCCAGCTTGCCTTCCAGGTGTAACGCCATGCACTGGTCGACGAATACACGGCCGACCTGAATCTCAGTAGCCATCTCGGCCAGTTTGAAACGGGTGTTCTGGAAGTCGGCGATCGCCTTGCCGAATGCCTTGCGCTCACGGGTGTATTGCAGTGTCCACGCCAACGCCGCCTCGGCGGACGACAACGCGCCAATCGCCACGGTCAGGCGCTCCTGGGGCAATTCCTGCATCAGGTAGGCGAAGCCCATGCCGGCCTGGCCCAACAGGTTTTCCTTGGGCACCCGCACATCCTGGAAAAACAGCTCCGAGGTGTCCTGGGCCTTCATGCCCACCTTCTCCAGGCGCTTGCCCTTGGCGAAGCCCGGCGTATCGGCCTCTACCAGAAACAGGCTGGTGCCCTTGGCGCCGGCCTTGGGGTCGGTCTTGGCCACCACGATCACCAGGTCGGCGAGATAGCCGTTGGTAATAAACGTCTTGGAGCCGTTGATCACATACTCATCGCCATCAAGCACGGCGCTGGTCTTGACCCCTTGCAGGTCGGACCCGGCGCCGGGTTCGGTCATCGCAATGGCGGTGACCATCTCGCCGCTGATCAATTTGGGCAGGTATTTATGCTTCAGCGCCTCACTGCCGTAATGCAGGATGTACGGCGCAACAATGTCCGAATGCAGGGAGAACCCGATCCCGGTCAGGCCCAGCCGGCCGATCTCCTCGATCACCACGGCGCTGTAGAGAAAGTCAGCGTCGAGGCCGCCGTAGGCTTGCGGCAGATGAGAGCACAGCAAGCCCGCCTCCCCCGCCTTTCTCCACAGGCTGCGGTCGATATAGCCCTGCTTTTCCCATTGGCCATGGAAAGGCACGGCGTCTTTTTCGAGAAAAGTGCGCACGCTCTCGCGAAACAGTTCGTGGTCTGGACTGAACAAGGTTCTCGGGATCATGGGGCACCTGTGTGGATTGTCGGACAAGAACGAACCCACAGAGCCTATGCCGCCCAAGCGTCACGGGACACTGGACACATGCGACAAAAAATAAGACGATCCAGCCGTCTGGTGACCACTTTCCCCTATAAGAATAAATGAAATTATGTCTAACCAAATCTCCACGCCGTTGCGGCGCGTCAGCATTCTGGCCATTGATCGGGTATTCGCGTCCACCCTCATGCAAGCCAAGGATTTCTTTCACCTGGCCAGCCTGCGCTATGGCAAGCAGCAAGGCCTGGGTCTGACCCCGGCGTTCGAAACGCGTCTTGTCAGCCCCGATGCAAAATCGGTGTGCAGCTTCAGTGATGTGATCATGCCGGTGGATGGCGGCCTGGAAGACGCCGACATCATCGTTCTACCGGCCTTCTGGGATGACTTCGACGCCCTGTGCGCCCGCTACCCCCAAGTGTTGCCCTGGCTGCGCGAACAACACGCACGCGGTGCCGTGTTGTGCGGCGAAGCCACCGGGGTGTTCTGGCTCGCCGAAGCCGGCCTGCTCGATGGCAAGGAGGCGACCACCTACTGGCGCTTCTTCAACGCCTTCAGCGAACGCTTCCCCAAGGTCCAGCTCAATCAGGACAAACATCTCACCGACGCCGACAACCTCTACTGCGCCGGCGGCACCACGTCGGCCTGCGATCTGTATATTTATCTGATCGAACGCTTCTGCGGCGCCAATATCGCCCAGGCCGTGGCACGCGACATTCTCTACGAAGTGCAGCGCAGCTATTCACCTGGCCGCATTGGCTTTGGCGGGCAGAAACTGCACCAGGATGTGATCATCCTGCAGATCCAGCACTGGCTGGAAGAGCACTTCGCCGACAAATTCCGCTTCGAAGATGTCGCCCGGGAACACGGTATGAGCATCCGCAACTTCATGCGCCGCTTCCAGACCGCCACCGGGGACAAGCCGCTGCATTACCTGCAGCGCCTGCGCATCGAAACGGCCAAGGGCCTGCTCTCGGGCAGCCGCAAGAGCATCAAGACCATCAGCTATGAGGTGGGTTACGACGATGCGAGTTTCTTTGCGCGGTTGTTTCGCCAACACACCGAGTTATCGCCGAACCAATACCGCCAGCAATTCCAGCAAGCTGCGTAAGCCAATGTGGGAGGGGCTTGCCCCCTCTCACACTTAGGGTTTGTGCCCGCGCGCGAGGAACTCGTGGGACTGCATCTCCAGCAAACGGCTGAGGGTGCGCTGGAATTCAAAGTTCAAGCGACCGCCGGTGTAGAGGTCCTTGAGTTCCACTTCCGCCGAGATGATCAGCTTGACGTTGCGGTCGTAGAACTCGTCGACCATGTTGATAAACCGGCGCGCGATGTCGTCGGTGGTCACGCTCATCTGCTCCACGCCGCTGAGGATCACCGCGTGGAAGATCTTGCCCAGTTCGATGTAGTCGTTCTGGCTGCGCGGGCCGTCGCAGAGTTGGCGGAACTCGAACCAGGCCACGTCATCGCAGGTGCGCAGGGCGATGATTTCGCGATTTTCGATCACCAACTTATCGTTTTCCACCGCCTGGGTGCATTCCGGCGTCAGGGCACGGAAGCTCTTTCGCAAGCTTTCGTGAGCCGCTTCGTTCAGCGGAAAATGGTACAGCTCCGCCTGCTCGAGGTGACGCAGGCGATAGTCGACGCCGCTGTCCACATTGACGATTTCAGTGTGCTGCTTGATCAGCGCGATCGCGGGCAGGAAGCGCGCGCGCTGCAGACCATCCTTGTACAGACCGTCAGGCACGATGTTCGAGGTGGCGACCAGGGTTACGCCGTTCTTGAACAGCTCTTCCATCAAGGTGCCAAGAATCATGGCATCGGTAATGTCGGAGACGAAGAATTCATCGAAACAGATCACCCGGGCTTCCTGGGCAAAGCGCTTGGCGATGATAGTCAGCGGGTTTTTCTCGCCCGGCAGCGTCTTCATCTCTTCGTGCACGCGCTTCATGAAGCGGTGGAAGTGGGTGCGGACTTTTTCCTTGAACGGCAGCGCTTCAAAGAAGGTGTCGACCAGATAAGTCTTGCCACGGCCCACGCCGCCCCAGAAATACAGGCCTTTGACCGGCGTATGGTCTTTCTTGCCGAACAGCTTGCTGAGCATCCCTGGCTTGCTTTGCGAAGCTGCAAGCAGGTCCTCGTACAGGCGCTGCAAATGACGCACCGCATTTTCCTGAGCCGCGTCGTGGAAGAACTCAGGGCGTTTCAGATCAGCTTGATATCGTTCTAGGGGCGTCATAATTTCGTTAGCAAGGCAACAAAAACGGGCCGTCACTGTAACGACGGCCCTGGATAATGGCAATCAACCCTTGGTCGGGTTAATCCTCGAGGGGGGCCAACGCGATGCGCAGGGCCTCAATGGCCGCGTCAAGCGACGCAGGGTCGGCAAACTCGGCACTGTCGGCTACCGCGGCGCCGTCCAGCCATACGCTGAAGCGCAGGCCATCGGTGCGCACGTCAAGGGCGTCACCGCTTTGCAGTTGTTTGGTCACCGCACCTGCCGCCTTGCCGTCGGCAAAATGGCGCGACAACAGCAGCTGTTCGCCATCGGCGGCCAGCAGGCGGAAACGGAAACTGCCGTCATCTTCGCGAAAGCTCACGAAACGCGCAGTTTTGGTGGTTTTCTTTTTGGCGCTGACCGGCGCCGCAGCCTGGTTCACGAACGAACGCAGGCCCACCGCCTCACGCAGCTCGGCAAGAAACGGTGCCGCGACGGCGCGGGCTTTCTTCGCCCCGACCAGCAACAGATCTTCCATGTCCGACGGGCGCGACATCAGTTGGTGATAGCGCTCGCGGGCCTCGCCCAACTGGCCGTCCAGCAATTGGAACAGACGGTTCTTCGCCTCGCCCCAACCCAGGCCTTGCAGCAGTTCGTCGCGGAACGCCTGCTCCTGGGCCTGCGTGGCAAAGGCCTGGTACAGGGTGAACAGGTGCGAATTGTCCGGGTCCTTGGCTTCGCCCGGCGCGCGGGAGTCGGTGACGATGCGCGAGATCGCGTCCTTCATATCCTTGGCGCTGGTGAACAACGGGATGGTGTTGTCGTAGCTCTTGGACATCTTGCGGCCATCCAGGCCCGGCAAAGTGGCAACGCTTTCTTCGATCAACGCCTCGGGCATCGTGAAGAATTCCTTACCGTTGCCGAACAGGTGGTTGAAACGCTGGCCGATGTCGCGGGCCATCTCCACATGTTGGATCTGGTCGCGGCCCACCGGCACCTTGTGCGCGTTGAACATCAGGATGTCCGCCGCCATCAGCACCGGGTAGCTGTACAGGCCCATGGTGATACCCGCATCCGGGTCCTCGCCGGTCTCCACGTTCTTATCCACCGAGGCCTTGTAGGCATGGGCGCGGTTGAGCAGGCCCTTGGCGGCGACGCAGGTCAGCAGCCAGGTCAGCTCGGGGATTTCCGGGATGTCAGACTGGCGATAGAAGGTCACCCGGTTCACATCCAGGCCACCGGCCAGCCAGGTCGCGGCGATTTCCATGCGCGAGCGCTGGATGCGCTGCGGGTCATCGCATTTGATCAGGGCGTGGTAGTCGGCCAGGAAGTAGAAGGAATCGGCATTGGCGTCCTGGCTGGCAAGGATGGCCGGGCGAATCGCACCGGCGTAGTTGCCCAGGTGCGGCGTGCCGGTGGTGGTGATGCCGGTGAGGATACGGGTACGAGTCGTCATGGGTAATCGCTTATCAGACTGCTATCAATTCGAGAGACGCGGCAGCACCAGATCTTTGAGATCGGTGAGCTTGCCGTGAAAAAAGTGCCCGCATTCTGCCACTTTCAGCAGCTCATGGGGGCGTTTCAAGGCGGCGGACCAGTCGTAGACCAACTGTGGGTCGACCACTTCGTCGGTTTCCGGTTGGATCAAGGTCAACGGGCAGTCCTGGGGCAGCACATCGTTATCGCTCAGGCGCATCACAGCAGCGGCGACCATGAACAGGTGCGCGAGTTTTTCGCCTTTGGCCTCCAGGCGCCCGCCCAGGCTCGCCGCCACGTAGCCGCCAAAGGAAAACCCGAGCAAGGTGATCGGCAGGCCAGGATGCTTTTCCCGCAGCCAGGTGACGGCCGCTTCGGCATCGTCCACTTCGCCGCTGCTCATGTCGTGGCTGCCGGCACTGGCGCCGACGCCGCGGTAATTGAAACGCAGCGTGATCAAACCGGCATCGCGCGCGGTGCGTTGCAGGGTCGACACGACTTTATTGAGCATGGTCCCGCCCTGCACCGGGTTAGGGTGGCAGATCAGCGCGAGGCCACGTGGTTCGGGCTGATCCAGGTACAGGGCTTCCAATTGGCCTACCGGGCCATCGATCAAAACGGGGGTTTCGCGCATGAGCAAGGAATGAACTCCGTGACCTCTCAATGGGTCGACTCGTCTAGCTAAAAATCTGTGCATGACATCATTGCGAGCTTAATCGCGGTATACAGCGCAGGTCCGAGCCGTTAACGTAAAGCAAAGCCGTTTATAGAGGAAGGACTCGTGGAACACTCGCTCTTAGTTTGGTTGTTGCCGACTCTTGCCCTGGTTGCCGGTGTCGCCATTGGATTCCTGGTTGCTCGCCTGCTGCCGAATGCCGCGCCTAACCGCACGCAGCGTCAGCTCGATGACATCCAGGAACGTTTTGACAGTTATCAGAACGAGGTTGTTACCCACTTCAATAGCACCGCGACCCTGGTCAAGAAGCTCACCCAGAGCTACCAGGAAGTACAGGATCATCTCGCCGATGGCGCTAACCGCCTGGCCCTCGACGACATCACTCGCCAGCGCCTGCTGGCCGCGCTGCACTCCGATGCACCGCAGACACCACGGGAACGCCTGACCCCACCCCGGGAAAACCAGGAACCGCCACGGGACTACGCGCCGAAAACGGCGGATGCTCCAGGCATGCTGGATGAGCATTACGGTTTGAAGAAGTAAGTCATTTTCAAGCAATAGAAAAGCCCGGCTGATCGATGATCAACCGGGCTTTTTGTTGGCCCCCACATTGGGTCTCAGGAGATGGATTGCTCTTGAAGCCACCCGCCTTCGATGCGCACATGCCGACCATGAAAGCGTTTGAGGCTGCTGCGATGGCCGACGCTGACGATACTCAGCCCCGGCAACGCATCGATCAGCGCCTGGTACAACGTCGCCTCATCTTCCTCATCCATTGCCGAGGTGGCTTCGTCCATGTACAGCCATTGCGGCGCGAACAGCAAGGCGCGGGCAAACGCCAGGCGCTGTTGTTCGCCCGGCGAGAGCACGCGTTGCCAGTGGTTGGCCTCATCCAGCTGCCCTACCAGATGCGGCAGGCGGCACGTTTCAAGGACCTGTGCATAACGTTGCGCCGAGTAGACGCCGGCGTCCTGTGGATAACTCAACACCGCCTTCAGCGTGCCGATCGGCAGGTAAGGCTTCTGCGGCAGGAACAGGTAACGCCTGGCCGGCAAACGAATGCTGCCGTGACCTGCGGACCAGAGCTGCCCCATGGCGCGCAGCAGGGTACTTTTGCCACTGCCGGAACGGCCACTGAGCATGATGCGCTGACCCGGTTCAACGATCAGGTTGGCATCGGTAAGCAGGTGGCGACCATCCATAAGATTCATGCCCAGCCCCTGCACGACAAGACGCTCGCCCTGCGCGCTCACATCAATGGCCGCCGGGCGTTGTTCGTTTTCCGTCATAGCCTGTTGAAAGCTCAATAGACGGTCGCTGGTGGCGCGCCAGCTGGCCAGGTCGGCGTACGCGCTGATAAACCAGCTGAAATTGCCTTGTACGTTGCCGAAGGCCGAGTTGATTTGCATCAGCTCACCCAACTCGATCTTGCCGGAAAAATAGCGCGGGGCAGCCACGATAAACGCAAAGACGGTAGCAATCTGTTCGTAGCCGGCGGTAAAGAACGTCAGGCGTTTGGACACCTTCATGATGTCCCAGTAGTTATGCCAGACCTTGCCGAACCGTGCGCTCAAGCGTTGGTTTTCGTTGGGCTCGCCGTTGTACAGGGCAATGCTTTCAGCATTCTCGCGCACCCGCACCATGGAGAAACGCAGGTCCGCTCCGAAGCGCTGCTGCTGGTTGCTCAAGCCGATCAGACGACGACCGATCAGGTGGGTCAGCCAACTGCCGACACCGGCGTAGACCAACGCACACCAGAACATGTAGCCGGGGATGGTGATGCCGAACACTTCGATGCTGCCCGACACGCCCCACAGAATGACCGAGAACGACACGAGGCTGACCACATTGCGCAGCAACCCAAGGCCAAGGCTCAGGGTGTTCTGGGTAAAACTATTGAGGTCTTCGGAAATCCGCTGGTCCGGGTTATCGGTATAACCCCCCTGCTCCAGCTGGTAGTAGTTTTTGTGGCCAAGCCAGCGGGCGAAGTGCTTTTCGGTCAGCCATGCACGCCAGCGAATCGTCAGCATCTGAGTGAGGTAAAGACGGTAGACCGCGCCGAGAATCGCCACGGCGGCGATCCCGCAGAAATACAGGATTTGTTGCCAGAAGGCCGCGGTGTCCTTGTTTTCCAGAGCGTTATAGAAGTCTTTGTACCAGTGGTTGAGCCACACGGAAATTGCCACGCTGAACAGCGACAGGCCAATCACCACTGCCAGCAACAACCAGGCCTTGCCCTTCTCTTCGCTGCGCCAATAAGGCGTGATCATCGCCCACGTTCGGCGAAAGAAATGCCCACGCAGCGCATCGTTGACCGCGGAATATTCAGCGTTCTGATTCATCGTTCAGGCTCGGTAGGAAAGATATGACAGGCGTTCGAACCGATCTTAGGTGATCGGTTCGGGGCTCCGTGCGGCCTGAAGCGGGTTGTTCAGCTTAGGTTCAGCGTCGGACCGGCCGCTTCTGCAGCTTGCGTTGCAGGGTGCGACGGTGCATGCCCAGGGCACGGGCGGTGGCGGAGATATTGCCTTCGTGCTCGGTCAGCACGCGCTGGATGTGTTCCCACTGCAGGCGGTCCACCGACATCGGGTTTTCCGGCACCAGGGTATCGAGGTCGGCGTGCTCGGACAGCAACGCGGCCAGCACGTCGTCGGCATCCGCCGGTTTGCACAGGTAGTTGCAGGCGCCGCGCTTGATGGCTTCGACAGCGGTGGCAATGCTGGAGTAGCCGGTGAGGATCACCACGCGCATTTCCGGGTCCAGCTCCAGCAGCTTGGGCAGCAGCACCAGGCCGGAGTCACCGTCCATTTTCAGGTCGAGCGCGGCGTAGTCCGGCAGGTCGGCCTGGGCGATGGTCAGGCCCTCTTCGGCGGACCCGGCGGTGCTCACGCGAAATCCGCGACGACTCATGGCACGTGCCATCACGCGGGTAAACGTAGCGTCGTCATCTACCAGCAGCAGGTGCGGCAGTTCTTCGCCTTCGACTTGGATCTCATCACTCATCGATATCTCCTCGTGCGACACGGGGCAGGCGCAGCTCGGTGAGCGTGCCACCTTCCTCATGACTATAGAGCTTCACTGAGCCGCCGGCGCGGGTCACGCTGGCCTTGCTCAAAAACAGGCCGAGGCCGAAGCCCTTGCCCTTGGTGGTAAAAAATGGTTTTCCGATCTGCTCGGCAATCGCCAGCGGCACGCCCGCGCCGTGGTCGCGAATGCTGATGGTGAGATCTTCGGTGTTCCAGTCCAACTGCACTTCAAGCCCTTCGGGGCAGGCGTCGGCGGCATTGTTCAACAGGTTGAGCAACGCCTGGGTCAGGTCCGGTGGCGGCGCCATGCGCGGTACCGTGCCCTGCCCCAGCAGGTGGAAGCGATAGCTGGCCTCGGGGCGCATCAGGTGCCAGCGGTTCAGGGCTTCATCGAGCCACTGCGTCACGTCCTGCATCTCCACGGCCAGGCGGCGATTGGCTTCGGCGGCGCGCACCAGTTGCTGCAGGGTCAGCTTGCACTGCTTGACCTGTTCCTGCAGCACGCTCAAATCGTCCTGCAGGGCCGGGTCGTGGTGGTCCTGGGTCATTTCCTTGAGCAGTACGCTCATGGTCGCCAGCGGCGTGCCCAATTCATGGGCCGCGCCGGCGGCCTGGGTGGCGACGGCGAGCAATTGTTGATCGCGCAGGCCCTCTTCACGGCGAATGGCGCGCAGTTCTTCCTGACGACGCAATTCCTCGGCCATGCGCGCGGCAAAAAAGGTGATGACGGCGGCGGACAGCGCAAAGCTCAGCCACATCCCATAGATCTGCAGGTTTTCCCGGGCGATGGGGAAGGTCTGCAGCGGGTAGAACTGGGCCAGCAGCAGGGTATAAAGGGTCAGGGCGATCCCCGACAGCACCACGGAATAGCGCCATGGCAACGTCACTGCCGCGATCGTCAGGGGCACCAGATAATAAGAAACGAAGGGGTTGGTAGAGCCACCCGAGAAATACAGCAACACACTGTGGATAAACAGGTCGCAGGCCAGTTGCAGGGCATATTCCAGCTCGGTCACCGGCCAGGTGGTGCGCAGCCGGATCGCGGTAAACACGCAGAGCACCGTGGAAAACCCAAGGGTCACGCCCAGTGGCAGCCAGGGCAGCGGCAGCAGGTCGAACCAATAGGCAAGCCCCACCGAACCGGCCTGGGCGGCCAGTACCAGAGTACGGATGAACGTCAGGCGCCAAAGGTTCTGGCGGGTGGCGGAAGTCAGTTTTACGGCGGCGAGCATGAGCTCTCCCGGTGAGCGCTGCAGGCGGATCGGCAGCAGTATAAACGAAGCGTCGCCTCGGGCATTGGGTGTGTGGCTCTTTGACGCACCGGGCGCCGTAGCTGCAAGGCGCGAGGTAACGCGGCAAGAACTCGCCTCGCCCTTCGCTTGCTTGCGGCTTTAAACTTTTTCCAATTCATAAACCCGAAGAACCCGTTACTACCGTCTACAGTCATACCGATACGACCCCCCTAAGGAGCTTCCATGTCTCGTTTCACTCGCAGCGCAGCCATCCTCACCCTCAGCGCCGGCGCCCTGGCCAGCTTTTCGGCCATGGCAGCCGATGAACTGCACTACAACCAGATCTCCCTGCGCGCCGAGGCCAGCCAGGAAGTGGCCCGCGACAAGATGATCGTCACGCTCTATACCGAATCCCAGAACACCGATCCGGCCAAGCTCGCCGCCGACATCACCACCACCGTGAATCAGGCGCTGGGCCAGGCCCGCGAAGTCAAAGCCGTGACCCTGCGCCAGGGCAGCCGCAACAGTTACCCGATCTACGACAACAAAACCCAGAAGATCACCGGCTGGCGCGAACGCGCCGAACTGCGCCTGGAAAGCGCGGACTTCCCGGCGCTCTCCAAACTGACAGGTGAATTGCTGAACACCCTGAAAATGGGCGGCATGGATTTCGCCATCGCCGACGCCACCCGCAAAGCCAGCGAAGATGCGCTGCTCAAGGACGCGGTCGCTGCGTTCAAGGCCCGCGCTCAACTGGCCACCGACGCACTGGGGGGCAAGGGTTACAAGATCGTCAACCTGAATTTCAACACCAACGGTTATCCACAGCCGTATGAGCGCGGCGCGATGATGATGAAGGGGGCCTTGATGGATTCGGCGCCGACCCCGGAAGTGGAAGCCGGCACCAGCAAGGTCAGCATGAGCGCCGACGGAACCATCGAAGTACTGCAGTAAGCGCACGGCTGAGGCGAACGGGCTTGTTACCGCGCAATGCGTGCCCGTTTCGCCGCTTTATGCACTCGTTCATGGCTGCGCCCCCTTGGAGTAAATGTAACCGCCTTGATCAGGGCACATCGCACGTTACACACCTCCACGCCCCGCCGACGCCCGGCGGCACGGTTGGCACGCGCCCTCAGTCACGGCGGCCGCGCACTCCCGCCATCTGATCTATGTCCATAGATGTCCCTTGCAACATTCCTGTGAACACGCACAACGCCCACGCCGGAACGTCCGCGCGCTCATTTCCCACGCACCTATCGAACACCTGAACGCCAGGGAGGCTCATTTACGGAGATCGATACAGAATGATTACCCCTGCCACCACCACTATTCCGACAACCGTATCCGATTCGTCGCACACGTCAGCGACCCCATACCTGCAGGCGGACACGGTGGGCGCTGAACATCAACCTCGCCGCAAAAGTGCCAAACGGCGCAATCATCACCAAACACTGATACCGGGCCTGCCGTATAACCCGGGGGTAGAGAAATACATCTGGAAAGCCAAAGACGGGTTCAAAACCCCCAGTCAGAGTACCGCCGAGATTATCAGGTCAGAGCTGAAGACGCGCTGGGGCAAGGACATCGATCCCGACAATACGTTTATCGTGACCTTGAACTACGACCCCAAGCAGCCACAGCCCAGGGGCGGCAAAGTTCTGAATAAGATTTCCCTGACCCAGGCCGCACTGCATAACGTACAGCGCGCCAATAAAAACGATGAACACCAGACACCGCTCGAAAAGCAGCGGTCCACCCTGCACACCTGGCTTGGTCGGCTGGCGCCTTTGCTGCCTCTCCCGGCGGTCGTGGATGAAATTGACACGCTGGCGCGGCGACAGAGGACTTATGAAGGCATATTTGTCGGGGCAGAACCTGGCGACAGGGAGGTCTATAACAGTCGCAACCTGCTGAGGCAGACGCCAGCGGCGTTTCGAGACATCGTGTGGAACACCGAACTGAGCAAACCGTACACCCAATTCCTGAACGAGTTCTGGCCCGCCCATGAGGGCAAATACGCACAACTGAGCAAGGCATCCCTGGTGGGCGCGGCCCTCAGTCAATTTGAAAACGACAGCTTGAGCGCCAGTGACACCAACCTGGTGATGCGCGCCGCCGGCCTGCCGCCGAATACGACCTGGGAAAACCTCAAGCTGGACGACCTGGCCCCGGCCACCACCCAGGACCCAAGCGTGGAAGTCGGGCTGCTGAGCATCAATGGCTTCAAGTCCACGGACCTGCTCTGCATCACCGACAAAACCCCTCGATTCGATGCCGACGGCAAACCCGCTACCCGTACCTTGCTGTACATCCCCGGTAATTCTTCGCCGCTGCATACCTTCGACAGCCAGGCGCAGATGAAGCGCTGGCTGGCTGAACAGGCCGCTGACCCGGTCAAGCGCGAAGCCCTGTCGATGCATTTCCCCTTGCGTGACCAGGCTGATCGACATTTCTCCGACGGGGTCAATCAAACACTGGTCGGGCTCGGCGGCTGGTCGAAAAAAGACGCTCCCGATGCCGGGTTTCTCGAACGCCTGAACGAATTCGACCCGCAAACGTTTATCACCATCGAAACGCTGTCCGATGACCCGTTCGATGTCATGACCCAGCGTCAGAAAGCGCGCTCCTACGCCGATGCCGAAACCGAAATCACCACCGACGGCGATGTCACCAAAGCCACGATCCTGGAAGTGTTGGAGACCACCACTAAAGTCGCCTTAATGATGACCCCGCTCGCCATGGTCATGCCCGAAGTGGCGGTGGGCCTGGAGCTGTACTACGTCGCCGCCGGCGCGGTGGAAGTCGGGGTGGGCGCCGATGACCTCAGGCATGGCAAGCCAGGTGGGGCCGACCATATCGTGTTCGGTGTGCTGAATGCGCTGCCCGTCATCGCCGGCGGTGCCACCCGCCTGGCCAAGGGCGAGGTCGCTGCGGGAAAAACCCTGGGAGAAGCGCTGCCACCCCGCGAGCCGACTGTGACCGAGCGCGGCATCGAACAGAGCCCGGCCAATCGCTTGCGCCCGTCCCAGGCCGCCGATATCAGCGCATATGCCGTACCAGATGGCGAAGGGCTTATTGAAGGCATGCAGCCAAATTCCAAAGGCATGTATCAAGTCAAAGACAGCGCCGGAGCAGACCATTGGTATATCCGTTATACCGACGCAACAAGAACGCCCAAGGTGTACGAGATTAAAGGCAACTTCAAACTCAGCAACGACTACGCGCAGATCATTGATTCTGCCAACGGCAAGCCTGTGATGATAGTGCACTCAGACGGCAAGGGCGGATGGGCTCGCGCTGCCGCCGATGGCGGCGTTGTGTGGCCATGGCAACGCCGGGCTTCGCCAACGCCCAGTGATGATCCAAAGACTCCTGCCACCTTCGCCGATGAATTCCTCGAAATTGATGGTAAAAAAATGGCCGGAGCCGAAAAACTCGATGAAGTCTTGAGAGCAAGAGCGGGAACCAACTTCGAACTCTCCAGCAGGAACTTCGAGGAAAACGGGCTCGTTAAAAGAAGGTTTAACACCTCTTGGAACATCGACGAAACCGGGTTCGCTGTCGAGCCTGGAGAGAAAGCACAAATGACGGAACTCAGTTCCAGCGAGTACTCACCCAACTTTGTCCTCGATATCAATCGTTGTCCTTACACCGTTACCACTACAGAAAACGGTCTGTCAGTGACCACGAAACTGGACGCCGTAGCCGGCACGTCAGAGGGTATCCAGCGAGCAAGGTTGGCGCAGTTCGAGGCGGTAATTCCCGATGCTCAATTGCGGGCCCGCATCTCCGAGGTGGCCCATCAAGGCTCTACCTTCCCTGCCATCGCTGATTTGCATGGGGGGGCGGGACTGCAGGAAGGCTACTACTACGGTGCTGACAATACCCATTTTCAGATTGATTATGACTCCTCCCGCAACCTGGCGAAGGTCCATGTCACCTCTGAAGGGCACCTCTCTATGCCGGAGCAAGACATCAACCGCGTTCCCGGCGTACAGGTAACCATCAAGAGAAGCTTCACGATTGGCGAGGGTAATCAGTCGAACAGCTTATATGAGATCGGCAAAGCGGCCCCCACCACAATCGATGTCAGCGTCACAGCCAATCCATAAAACCGGCGAATAACTTCTTACTTGACTCCCCTGAACGGCGGTAACCTCGGTGACCGCCGTTTTCGTTCGGGCAGCTTTTATACGCCTGCCACTTCAGGAGTCTCCATGGAAAGAACCGTCTTGAAACCGCTGATCCTGGCTGCAAGCCTTCTGGCTTTCATGCCTCTCGCCCACGCTGCCAGCACCCTGGTCTATTGCTCCGAAGCCAGCCCCGCCGGCTTCGACCCCAGCCAGTACACCAGCGGCACCGATTTCGATGCCTCCGCCGAAACCGTATTTAACCGCCTGACCCAGTTCAAGCGCGGCGGTACCGAAGTCGAACCTGGCCTGGCGACAAGCTGGGAGGTGTCCAGCGACGGCCTGACCTACACCTTTCATCTGCGCGAAGGGGTGAAATTCCACACCACCGACTTCTTTACGCCGACCCGCGACTTCAATGCCGACGATGTGTTGTTTACCTTCAATCGCCTGTTGGATGCGCAAAGCCCGTTCCGCAGGGCTTACCCGTCCGAGTCGCCGTATTTCACCGATATGGGCCTGAACACCACGATCAAGCACGTCGACAAACTCGACGATCACACCGTGCGTTTCAGCCTGAACAACGTCGACGCCTCGTTCGTGCAAAACCTGGCCATGAGCTTCGCCTCGGTGCAGTCCGCCGAATACGCCACGCAGCTGTTGAAGGAAGGCAAGGCGGCCGACATCAACCAGAAACCGGTGGGCACCGGGCCGTTCGTATTCAAGCGTTATCAGAAAGACTCGCAGATTCGCTACGTCGCCAATAAACAGTATTGGAAACCCGAGGACGTAAAACTCGACAACCTGGTGTTCGCTATCACCCCCGACGCCGCCTCGCGCCTGCAAAAACTCAAGGCCGGCGAATGCCAGGTCAGCGGTTACCCGCGCCCGGCCGACATCGAAATAATGAAACAGGACCCCAACCTGCGCGTACTGCAACAGGCCGGTTTCAACCTGGGGTTCCTGGCCTACAACGTGACGCACCCGCCGCTGGACCAGCTCAAGGTGCGCCAGGCGCTGGACATGGCCATCGACAAACCCGCCATCATCAAGGCGGTGTATCAGGGCGCCGGACAATTGGCGCAGAACGCGCTGCCACCGGCCCAGTGGTCTTATGACCCATCGGTGAAGGACGCGCCCTACGACCCGACCAAGGCCAAGGCGCTACTAAAAGAAGCAGGGGTTGCACCAGGTACCACCATCGATTTGTGGGCGATGACCGTGCAACGCGCCTCCAATCCAAACGCGCGCATGTCGGCGCAAATGATCCAACAGGATTGGGCCAAAGTAGGCATCAAGGCCAACATCGTCAGCTATGAGTGGGGCGAATACATCAAGCGCGCCAAAAATGGCGAGCATGACGCGATGATTTATGGCTGGACCGGCGACAACGGCGACCCGGATAACTGGCTGGGCGTGCTCTACAGTTGTGCCGCGGTCAAGGGCAGCAACTACGCCAAATGGTGTAACCCGGCATACGACAAACTGGTGCAGCAGGCCAAAGTCAGCAACGACCGCGAGCAGCGCATCAAGTGGTATCAAGAGGCGCAAAAAATCCTTCAGGAACAAGTACCTATAACGCCTATTGCGAACTCGACGGTTTTCCAACCCCTGCGCAAGGAGGTCCAGGACTTCAAGATCAGCCCATTTGGGCTGACGCCGTTCTACGGGGTGAGTCTGAAGAAGTAACAACCGCGCCCCAACCGAGTGCGCTAGACGCCTCGGTGGGGCTTTTTTGGTGCGGCCGCTGCACCGAAAAAACCCTCAAAAGACGTGCAATTATGTCGAAACTTTCATAATTGCGACATTCCTGTACGTTCGTACCACTCTTTCCGCCTTGCAACTGTTCAACATCTTGCAATGGGTATGGCGCCTGCATAAGTATCCGCAGGCCGACTCACGAGGTCGCCCTCACCACCAAAAATGACAACAAATCATGAGGCCAACATGCTTAAACACGCAGTCCTTCCGCTATTAGTCAGCGCTGGCCTTATGGCCGCGGCCCCTTTCGCCCACGCGGCGGCTAACCTGGTGTTCTGCTCCGAGGGGAGCCCGGCCGGTTTCGATCCAGGCCAGTACACCACCGGAACAGACTTCGATGCTTCGGCCGAAACCATGTTCAACCGCCTCAGTCAGTTCGAGCGCGGCGGCACCGCCGTGGTGCCTGGCCTGGCCACCAGCTGGGATGTGTCCCCGGATGGCCTGACCTACACCTTCCACCTGCGTGAAGGCGTCAAGTTCCATACCACCCCGTACTTCAAGCCCACTCGTGAATTCTCGGCCGACGACGTACTGTTCACCTTTAACCGGATGATCAATAAAGACGATCCATTCCGTAAGGCCTACCCTACCGAGTTCCCGTACTTCACGGACATGGGGATGGACACCAATATCAAGAACATCGAGAAAATCGATGACCACACCGTCAAGTTCACCCTTGGCACCGTGGATGCGGCATTTATCCAGAACCTGGCCATGAGCTTCGCGTCGATCCAATCGGCCGAATACGCAGCCCAGCTGTTAAAAGAAGGCAAGCCTGCGGACATCAACCAGAAGCCTGTCGGCACTGGCCCGTTCGTGTTCAAGAGCTACCAGAAAGACTCCAACATTCGTTACACCGGCAACAAGGATTACTGGAAGCCTGAAGACGTGAAGATCGACAACCTGATCTTCGCCATCACCACCGACCCGTCGGTGCGCATCCAGAAGCTCAAGAAAAACGAATGCCAGATCACCCTTTTCCCGCGTCCGGCCGACCTCAAGGCACTGGGCGAAGACAAGGACCTGAAACTGCCGCACCAGGCCGGTTTCAACCTGGGCTACGTGGCCTACAACGTCATGGACAAGGTCAAGGGCAGCGACCAGCCCAACCCGCTGGCTGACCTGCGCGTGCGCCAGGCGATGGACATGGCGGTGAACAAGCAGCAGATCATCGACTCCGTCTACCAGGGCGCGGGGCAACTGGCCGTCAACGCCATGCCGCCGACCCAGTGGTCCTATGACACCACCATCAAAGATGCCAAGTACGACCCTGAGAAAGCCAAGGCGCTGCTCAAGGAAGCCGGCGTCAAGGAAGGCACCGAAATCGTGCTGTGGGCCATGCCGGTTCAGCGTCCGTACAACCCGAACGCCAAGCTGATGGCAGAGATGCTGCAGAACGACTGGTCCAAGATCGGCCTGAAGGTCAAGATCACCAGCTACGAGTGGGGCGAGTACATCAAGCGCTCCAAAGGCGGCGAGAACCAGGCCATGATCATTGGCTGGAGCGGCGACAATGGTGACCCGGACAACTGGCTGAACGTGCTGTTCGGCTGCGACTCGCTGTCCGGCAACAACTTCTCCAAGTGGTGTGACAAGAAATTCGACGGCATCGTGAAGGAGGCCAAGGCCACTTCCGACGTCGCTAAACGCACCGAGCTGTACAAGCAGGCGCAACATATCCTCAAAGATGCAGTCCCGATGACACCTATCGCGCACTCGACGGTGTATCAACCCATGCGTAACACCGTGCAGGACTTCAAGATCAGCCCATTCGGCCTGAACTCGTTCTATGGCGTTAGCGTAAGCGGCAAGTAAGGATCAATAACGGCGACGCTTCATAACGTCGCCGTTATTGCATCTGCCAGGCCGGTAGGAAACAGACCACGCTCACATCCGTTGCGTCCTACAGCAACGAACTGCGATGCGCGACTCCGTTGCCTACAAGGTCAATCCGATTTGGCGCATTTACTGCGAAGTCCGCGACCCATAACGTCGTAGGACAGCAGAGATACCCATTTGGGAAAGTCACTTGCTGTGCGTGGGATCAGTGATGTTTCCCTGCCCGAAAGGCAGGGCGATTGCTCGCTGATGACAACTACAAACAAGGATCGGGATCGTCATGCGCCATACCACCGTTCTATCCGCAATTTTTGGCACCAGCCTGCTGGCCGTGGCCACGATGGGCCAAGCCGCCGACAGAAAGAGCCTGGTGTTCTGCTCCGAAGGCAGCCCGGCAGGGTTCGACACCGCGCAATACACCACCGCCACCGATAACGACGCGGCCGAGCCGCTGTATAACCGCCTGGTCGAGTTTGAAAAAGGCGAGACCAACGTGGTGCCCGGCCTGGCGACCAAATGGGATATTTCCGACGACGGCCTGACCTACACCTTCCACCTGCGTGAAGGGGTGAAGTTCCACAGCAACAAGGAATTCAAGCCGACGCGCGACTTCAATGCCGACGACGTGCTGTTCACCTTCAACCGCATGCTTGACCCTGAACATCCCTTCCGCAAGGCCTACCCCACTGAGTTTCCGTACTTCAACGGGATGAGCCTGAACAAGAACATCGCCAAGGTCGAGAAAACCGACCCGTACACCGTGGTGATGACCCTGAACACGGTGGACGCCGCGTTCGTGCAAAACATCGCCATGAGCTTCGCCGCAATCCTGTCGGCCGAATACGCCGAGCAACTGCTCAAAGAAGGCAAGCCCAGCGACATCAACCAGAAGCCGATCGGTACCGGGCCGTTTGTATTCCAGCGCTACCAGAAAGACTCGCAGATCCGTTACGTGGCCAACAAACAGTACTGGGACCCGAGCCGCGTGAAGCTCGACCAACTGATTTTCGCCATCAACACCGACGCATCGGTGCGTGTACAAAAGCTCAAGGCCGGCGAATGCCAGGTGACCCTGCATCCGCGTCCCGCCGACGTCGATGCGCTCAAGGCCGACCCGAACCTGCAATTGCTGACCAAACCCGGCTTTAACCTGGGCTACATCGCTTATAACGTGCGCCACAAGCCTTTCGACCAGCTTGAAGTGCGCCAGGCGCTGGACATGGCGGTGAACAAGCCGAGCATTCTGAACGCCGTGTACCAGGGCGCCGGGCAATTGGCGGTCAATGCCATGCCGCCGACCCAGTGGTCCTACGACGACACTATCAAAGACGCCGCCTACAACCCGGAAAAAGCCAAGGAACTGCTCAAGGCCGCCGGCGTGAAGGAAGGCACCGAGATCACCCTGTGGGCGATGCCGGTGCAGCGTCCGTACAACCCCAACGCCAAGCTGATGGCCGAGATGCTGCAAAGCGACTGGGCCAAGATCGGCCTCAAGGTCAAGATCGTCAGCTACGAGTGGGGTGAATACATCAAGCGCACCAAGAACGGTGAGCACGATGTCAGCCTGATCGGCTGGACCGGCGACAACGGTGACCCGGACAACTGGCTGGGCACTCTGTACAGCTGCGACGCCATCGGCGGGAACAACTACTCGATGTGGTGTGACCCGGCGTACGACAAGCTGATCAAGCAAGCCAAGGTCGTAACCGACCGTGAACAAAGGACTGTTCTATACAAACAGGCGCAGCAACTGCTCAAGCAGCAGGTGCCGATCACGCCAGTCGCCCACTCGACGGTCAACCAGCCGTTAAGCGTCAAAGTCGAAGGGTTCAAAGTCAGCCCCTTCGGCCGCAACGTGTTCTCGGGCGTCAGTATTACCCCATAAGAAAATAACCGGATTGCGCAGGGCGAATGCCGCCCTGCTGCAAACGTGCAGCCTTTGATTGGGATTTTTCCTACGGCAAACGTTTGCAATGGCTTGAACGAGTTACACACCAATAGCCGGTTCACCTAAAAAGACCGGCATAAAAAAAGAGAACCAAAGGAGCTTCACCCATGAAACTGAGCAGCAAAGCGCTTCTGGCCCTGGCCATCAGCAGCATCACGGCCACCGCCTACGCAGAACCGGCCAGCCAGGACTTCGTTCCGACGACATTGGCAGGTACCAGTGCGCAAAGCGAAGCCAAGGGTTTTATCGAAGATTTCACTCTGGGCGGCACCACGCGTAACTGGTACTCCCACGAAAGCAAATACCGTGGCGGCACCTTTTCCTACCAGAAGCACGGCGAAACCCGCACCGACCGTAACCGTACCAACTGGGTGCAGGGCACTATCCTTAACGCCAGCTCGGGGTTCACCCAGGGCACTGTCGGTGTCAAGACTGAAGTAGCGGTTTACAACGCGCTGGTCCTGGACCGCAGCAAGCGTGACATCAAAGGCGGCTCCAACCGCACCCTGGCCGACTCCAACGGCGACGCCGTCGACCAATGGAGCAAACTGGGCCTGGCCAACGTGCAGTTCCGCGTATCCAACACCACGTTGACCGCCGGTCGCCAGAATTTCAGCAGCGGCATCGTCGACACCATCGGCAACCGTGCACTGCCGTCAAGCTTTGAAGGTGTGAGCTTCAACAGCGAAGAATTCAGCAACCTGTCGTTCCAGGGCGGCGTGTTTGACCGCGTTTCGCCACGTACCGAGCAGAGCCTGTCGAAATTCCGCAGCGAATACGGCAATGGCGTTGAGACCGACAAAGTCTCCACTCTGGGCGTGAACTATCAGCCGCTGAAAAGCCTGAAAACCAGCTTCTTTGCCGCCAACGTGAAGGACTTCTGGAACCAGTACTACTTCGGCGCTACCCACGAACTGGGCGACGCTCAACAACTGGGGCTGACCACCGGTTTCAACTACTACAAGACGGTCGATGAAGGCAAAAAAGAGATGGGGGAAATCGACAACGATACCTTCTCCCTGTCCCTGGGACTGACTCACCAGGCACACAGCCTGACCTTCGCTTACCAGCAAGTGAACGGTAACGAGTACTTCGACTACCTGCACGAAACCAACGGCATCTACCTGGCCAACTCCCTGACCTCGGACTTCAACGGCCCGAACGAGAAGTCCTTCCAGATCGCCTACGCCATCAACATGGCCGAATACGGTGTGCCAGGCTTGAAGTTCAACGCCTACTCGGCCCGCGGCTGGGACATCGACGGCACCCACTACACCGGCAACAATGGCCGGGCCAAGTTCGCCTACGACGGCATCCAGTCTCAAGACGGCGAGAAGCATCAGGAATACGGTGTAGGCGCCTCTTACGCCCTGCAAAGCGGTCCGCTCAAAGCCACGACCGTGCGCGCGACGTATGTTGAGCACCGTGGCAGCGAGTTCCAGTCCGACGGCAGCATCAAAGAATTCCGTCTGGTCACCACCATCCCATTCAACATTCTTTAATCAGCACCAGGTAGACGGCAGGCTCAGGACGAGCCTGCCGTCCACGTTGTCTGGTCCCATCGATTGCAGAGGGCTCTTAATGAAAATGCTCCCGCTACAAGCTGCCGTTGCCGCCGCGCTGTTAAGCGTGGCCATCGGTGTATCGGCCAAACCCCTGGTGGTCTGCACCGAAGCCAGCCCGGAGGGTTTTGACCCGGTCCTGTACACCACCGCCGTCACCGCTGACGCTGCGGCCGAAACCATGTTCAACCGTCTGGTGGACTTCAAGCCCGGTACTACCGAAGTGGTGCCTGCACTGGCCAAATCCTGGGAAATCAGTGACGACGGCCTGACCTACACCTTCCACTTGCGCGACGACATCAAGTTCCATACCACCGACTACTTCAAACCCACGCGCAACCTGAATGCCGACGACGTACTGTGGAGCTTCCATCGCCAGATGGACCCGAAACACCCTTGGCATAACAAGTCCGCCACCGGGTTCCCCTATTTTGAAAGCATGGGCTTCAAGGAACTGCTCAAAAGCGTCGAGAAGACGGACGACCACACTGTGGTCTTCACGCTGACTCGTCCTGAAGCGCCGTTCCTGGCCGATGTCGCAATGCCCTTTACCGCTATCCACTCCGCCGAATACGCCGACAAACTGCTGGCCGCCGGCAAGACCGATGAGCTGAACAGCAAGCCGATCGGCACCGGCCCGTTCATCTTCAACCGCTACGCCAAGGACGCCCAGGTGCGCTTCAAGGCGAACCCGGAATACTTCCGTGGAAAACCACCGGCCGATCCGCTGATCCTGGCGATCACTACCGACAACAACGTGCGCCTGCAAAAACTCAAGGCCAATGAGTGTCAGATCGCGCTGTATCCCAAGCCCGATGACGTGCCGAGCGTGAAGGCCGACCCGAACCTGAAAGTGGCGGAACTGGCGGCGATGACCACCGCGTACACCGCCCTGAACACCACCCACAAGTACATGAGCGACGCGCGGGTGCGCCACGCGATCAACATCGCGTTCGACAAGAAAGGCTACAACGAATCCCTGTATGGCAAAGGCAACGCCATCGACGCCACCGGCCCGTATCCACCAACCCTGCTGGGCTTCAACAATAAGTTGAAGAACCCTGAGCGCGACCTGGACAAGGCCCGCGCCCTGCTCAAGGAAGCCGGCGTGCCGGAAGGCACCGAGTTCACCTTGTTCACCCGTAACGGCGGCGGCCCGACCAACCCCAACCCGATGCTCGGCGCCCAGCGCATGCAGGCGGACCTGGCGCAGATCGGCCTGAAAGTGAACATTAAAGTCATGGAATGGGGCGAGATGCTCAAGCGCGCCAAGGCCGGCGAGCACGATATGGTGTCCGCGGGCTGGGCCGGCGATAACGGTGACCCGGATAACTTCCTCACGCCAAACCTGAGTTGCGATGCAGCGAAAAACGGCGAAAACTACGCCCGCTGGTGTAACAAAGAGTTTCAGGCTTTGATCGACAAGGCCCGCGCTGACGCTGAACCCACTGAGCGCGCCGCACTCTATGAACAAGCCCTGGATGTTTTCGAGAAAGACCAGCCGTGGATTCCCATGGCCTATCCGAAAATGTTTACCGCCATGCGTAAAAACGTCGAAGGCTTTACCCAAAGCCCTCTGACCACTAATAACTTCGCCACCACCCAGGTGAAGTAAATAAGAAAAACGCTCGGCACCGTCGACATGGGCGGTGCCGAACCTGCCTAACCGGCTGATTGAGGTACACAACAAGATGTTTAGTTTTATTGCCCGCCGACTGGGGTTATTGATCCCCACGTTCTTCGGCATCACGTTGCTGACGTTTGCGTTGATACGCATGATTCCCGGCGACCCCGTAGAAGTCATGATGGGCGAACGCCGCGTCGACCCCGAGATGCACGCACAGGCAATGGAACGCCTTGGTCTTAACAAGCCGTTGTATGCGCAATACCTGGACTATGTCGGCAAGCTCGCCCAGGGCGACCTTGGCGAATCCCTGCGCACCCGTACCAGCGTGTGGACCGAGTTCACCGCCCTCTTCCCCGCGACCCTGGAACTGTCCATGGCCGCCCTGTTGTTCGCCGGTATCCTGGGCCTGTTGGCCGGGGTGATCGCGGCACTCAAGCGAGGATCCCTGTTCGACCATGGGGTGATGGGCATCTCCCTGGCGGGGTATTCGATGCCGATCTTCTGGTGGGGCCTGATCCTGATCATGTTCTTCTCGGTGAGCCTGGGCTGGACCCCGGTTTCCGGGCGCATCGACCTGCTCTACGACATCGAGCCGCGCACCGGCTTCATGCTGATCGACACCCTGCTGGCCGACGAGCCGGACGCGTTCTTCGACGCCCTGCACCACCTGATCCTGCCGGCCATCGTGCTCGGCACCATTCCGCTGGCGGTGATCGCGCGGATGACCCGTTCGTCGATGCTCGAAGTGCTGCGCGAAGACTACATCCGCACCGCCAAGGCCAAGGGCCTGTCGCCGACGCGCGTGGTGTTCGTACACGGCCTGCGCAACGCGCTGATCCCGGTATTGACCGTGGTCGGCCTGCAAGTCGGCACCCTGCTGGCCGGCGCGGTCCTGACCGAAACCATCTTCTCGTGGCCCGGCATCGGCAAATGGCTGATCGAAGCCATTGGCGCGCGGGACTACCCGGTGGTGCAGAACGGCATCCTGCTGATCGCCGGCCTGGTGATCCTGGTGAACTTCGTGGTGGATATCCTCTACGGCTTCGCCAACCCACGCATCCGTCACCAGCGCTGAGATCATGACCATGACCACACCTACTCAAGTGTCAGCAGTCGATCAAAGCCTGCTGTACCCGTCCCCGTACAAAGAATTCTGGCAGGCCTTTTCCAAGAACAAAGGCGCGGTGGCCGGCCTGCTGTTCATGTTGCTGATTGTGTTCTGCGCGATCTTCGCCCCGTGGGTTGCGCCGCATAACCCCAGCGAGCAATACCGCGACTTCCTGCTCACCCCGCCGGCGTGGCTGGAAGGCGGGCAGATGCAGTTTCTGCTGGGCACCGACGAACTGGGCCGTGACCTGCTCTCGCGTCTGATCCAGGGTTCGCGCCTGTCGTTGCTGATCGGTTTGTCGTCGGTGGTGATGTCGCTGATCCCGGGCATCCTCCTGGGTCTGTTTGCCGGGTTCTTCCCGCGCCTGCTGGGCCCGACCATCATGCGCCTGATGGACATCATGCTGGCGCTGCCGTCGCTGCTGCTGGCGGTTGCCATTGTCGCCATCCTCGGCCCTGGCCTGATCAACACCGTGATCGCTATCGCCATCGTGTCGCTGCCGTCCTACGTGCGTCTGACCCGCGCCGCGGTGATGGGCGAACTGAACCGTGACTACGTGACCGCCGCGCGCCTGGCCGGTGCCGGCCTGCCGCGCCTGATGTTCATCACCGTGCTGCCCAACTGCATGGCGCCGCTGATCGTACAGGCCACCCTGAGTTTCTCCTCGGCGATCCTCGATGCCGCGGCCCTGGGCTTCCTCGGCCTTGGCGTACAACCGCCGACCCCGGAGTGGGGCACCATGCTGGCTTCGGCCCGTGACTACATCGAACGCGCCTGGTGGGTGGTGAGCCTGCCTGGTTTGACCATTTTGCTCAGCGTGCTGGCAATCAACTTGATGGGCGACGGCCTGCGCGATGCGCTGGACCCGAAACTCAAGAACGCCGCCTGAGGAGATTCCCATGTCACTGTTAGAAATCAAGAATCTCAACGTACGCTTCGGCGACGCAACCGCCGTGCCGGTGGTCGACGGCCTCGACCTGTCCGTGGACAAGGGCGAAGTACTGGCCATCGTGGGCGAGTCGGGTTCGGGGAAATCCGTGACCATGATGGCGCTGATGGGCCTGATCGAGCACCCCGGTATCGTCACCGCCGATGCGCTGACCTTCGACGGCAAGGACATGCTCAAGCTGAGCAACCGTCAACGCCGCCAGATCGTCGGCAAAGACCTGGCGATGGTGTTCCAGGACCCGATGACCGCGCTCAACCCCAGCTACACCGTGGGTTTCCAGATCGAAGAAGTGCTGCGCCTGCACCTGAAAATGTCCGGCAAACAGGCACGCAAACGCGCCATCGAGCTGCTGGAAAAAGTCGAAATCCCAGGCGCCGCCAGCCGTATGGATGCCTACCCGCACCAGTTGTCCGGCGGTATGAGCCAGCGCGTGGCGATTGCCATGGCGATTGCCGGCGAGCCGAAACTGCTGATCGCCGACGAACCGACCACGGCGCTGGACGTCACCATTCAAGCGCAGATCATGGACCTGCTGCTGGCCCTGCAAAAAGAGCAGAACATGGGCCTGGTACTGATCACCCATGACCTGGCAGTGGTGGCCGAAACCGCCCAGCGCGTATGCGTGATGTATGCCGGCCAGGCCGTGGAAGTCGGCCAGGTGCCGCAATTGTTCGATATTCCCGCGCACCCTTACAGCGAAGCGCTGCTCAAGGCGATCCCCGAGCACAGCCTGGGCGCCACGCGCCTGGCAACATTGCCCGGCATCGTGCCTGGCCGCTACGACCGTCCGCAGGGTTGCCTGCTGTCGCCGCGCTGCCCATACGTGCAGGAAACCTGCCGCGCCCAGCGCCCGGGCCTCGATCCAAAAACCAACAGCCTCGCGCGTTGCTTCTACCCCTTGAACCAGGAGGTGGCGTAATGGCCGTCGTTCTTACTGCCCGCGACCTGACCCGTCACTACGAAGTGTCCCGTGGCCTGTTCAAGGGCCACGCCACCGTGCGGGCCCTCAATGGTGTGTCGTTCGAACTGGAAGCCGGCAAGACCCTCGCCGTGGTCGGCGAGTCGGGTTGCGGCAAGTCCACCCTCGCCCGCGCACTCACGCTGATTGAAGAGCCGTCGTCGGGCTCGCTGAAAATCGCCGGCCAGGAAGTCGCCGGTGCCGACAAGGCCCAGCGCAAGCAATTGCGCAAAGACGTGCAGATGGTGTTCCAGAGCCCTTACGCCTCGCTGAACCCTCGACAAAAAGTCGGCGATCAACTGGCCGAGCCATTGCTGATCAACACCAACCTGTCCGCCGCCGAACGCCGCGAGAAAGTGCAGGCGATGATGAAGCAAGTGGGCCTGCGCCCCGAGCATTATCAGCGCTACCCGCACATGTTCTCCGGTGGCCAGCGCCAGCGGATTGCATTGGCTCGGGCAATGATGCTGCAGCCCAAAGTGCTGGTGGCGGATGAACCGACCTCAGCGCTCGACGTGTCGATCCAGGCCCAGGTGCTCAACCTGTTCATGGATCTGCAGCAGGAATTCAACACCGCCTACGTGTTCATCTCCCACAACCTGGCGGTGGTGCAGCACGTCGCCGATGACGTGATGGTGATGTACCTCGGTCGCCCGGTGGAAGTCGGCCCCAAGGAAGACATCTACGCACGTCCCCTGCACCCCTACACCCAGGCGCTGCTGTCGGCCACCCCGACCATTCACCCGGACCCGAACAAGCCGAAGATCAAGATCGTCGGCGAACTGCCCAACCCGCTGAACCCGCCGCCTGGCTGCGCGTTCCACAAACGCTGCCCCTATGCGACGGCGCGGTGCAGCACCGAAGAGCCGCAGCTGCGGGCATTGGATAATCGGCAGGTGGCTTGCCATTACGCGGAGCAGTTCGTGGCGTGACATCGCAACAAAAATGCCCTGGGTGATCAAGCCCAGGGCATTGCATGAGTTCTACCGCCCCACCCGTCGGATTGCGCATCAGTCCGGCAGGTGGGGCTTTTTTTATGTGTAGCTATCGCCGTGATCATCACCACTGTCATCCTCCGGCGGAGCCTGTTGATCGTCGTCAGATAGGGGAACGCTAGACAGGCAGCTTGGTTATCGCCAGTTCATAACCTTATGCAGATCAAATTGTAGGAGGGAGCGATACAGGCTCACTCGTGCCAGGAATCCACGCTAAAAGGCGGGAACGTTCTCATACCCAAGGAGCAAGACGGTGGACAAGGAACTTCCAAGGGATTTCAAACACTTCGTCGAGACACTGATGCAGCCATTGCCGGCCATCCACTGTTCACCAGCTTCATTGAGGAGCATTTGCAACTGCGCATCGCCGAGCAACTACTGACAGCTGCCCGCGCCCGCGAGGAACGCAAGAAAGCAGCGCTGCAAGGCTGAGGATATCAGGGAAGAGTGCCAGGGTTGTCCTTGCTGACCTGACCTATTGCACTCTGACAAACACGGCCTGCTCGGCTAACGCGCTCTGCGCATTTGCGGCGTGAAGCTCGGGTGCCCACCGGACAAAATTACTCAGCACCTGAACCTGTCCGTTACTCGGCAGCAGCAGATGCATGTAAAGCCCGCTGTCGAATGAGGGGGAGGCAACATCGTCGGCGAACACGCGCAGAACTGGCAGACGCAAAACAATGCCGAAAGCAATCAACCGTGACTGGCGCGACAACAGATAGTTGTCATGACTATCGAGCACTGGCGCCTGGGCAAGTAATGTCGCGACACGATCGTACAAAGCCGCCTCGCTGCTGCCGCCCACGTCGTCGACCGCCATCAGCCTGGCACTGCCTTCGACGACGTAGTGCAGCAAAAATCGCTCGCCCTGCAGGACACTGCAAGCGTGTTTCAAAAAGGCCACGATCCAGGCGACGTTATGATCGTGGCCAATGACACTGCTCTCGGGTCGGTTCAACACTGTCTTCGTATGCTCGCCGGTGTGCACCGGCAAGGCCCCGAGATTCTGCGGGTCCAGCCACGCTGCCCAAGCCTGCAAGCGGGCCTCGGCTGCCTTGAAGTGCGCCGCCGACTCCATCGATAACCCGGGCTGCGAAACTGCAGGGCTCTGGGCCGGCAGGTAGGCACTGAACTTGAAACGGTCAATAATCGAGCAGGGCAACTCAGCGTCGTCACCGCGCAACAGTTGATGTTTGACGGCAGCATTGAATCCGTCCAGATACCCGAGGATATTGCCCTGCGCCATTCCCTGGCGATGCAGGTAAAACAGGCTCCACTGCTCAAAGCCGAATTGCGGCAGCCATGTTGAGTGTTGAGCGGTGAGAAAAAAACGCTCGGTGATGGAGGCGGCTAGTTCGCTGTTCATCGTCTCATGTGACCAGTCGAAACCCGACCCGGTGATGCCGTATTTTTCCCGGTCATTCCAGATGGGCGTCAGCGGGTCGCAGTACCAGACCTGTGCACGGAAGGTGTCCGGCCGAAAGGTTTCGATGAAGTCCAGGCTCTCTTGCACCGTGTCGAAGGTTTCCCCTGGAAAGCCGATGATGAACGAGGCGTGAGTCGCAATACCCACCGAGCGGAATGCGCTGATGGCCTGCTCATAGTTCTTGCGGCGTGACGTTTTGCGCATCAGCGCAAGCATCTTGTCGGAAGCCGACTCGATACCCAGAAAAACCCCTTCACACCCTGCGCGCGCCATCAGCGCGATTGTTTCCGAATCACCCTGATCAGAGCGGTAGAAGGAGTTCCACTTAAAGTTGTACTGGTTGTCGATCATCATCTGCATGATTTCCCGGAATCGCTGCTTGGGCACATTGAATGTGTCATCCAGGAATGTCAGCGTATCAACCGTGCCAATCGCCTTCACCGCGTCCAGTTCGCGCTCTACATCGCTGGTGGACAGGTATCGGTACTTGCCAGCTCGCTGGGGAAACCCGCAGAACGCGCAGGCGTACGGACAGGATTTGGCCGTACGCGTGGACAGAAAACGTCCAATGCCGCGCGGTTCGAATAACCTGTAATTGACGAAGTTATCCTTCAGCTCGTTGTATTCAGGCTGATCTGCACCGAACACCCACGTATCACCGTCGAACGCTGCCGTGCGGCTAAACCCTACAACCGAACGGTTCTGGTTAAGCGCCTCCAACACCTGTCGAAGCGTGTCTTCGCCTTCATTGCTGTTGATATAGATATCGCCGCCAAGAACACTCAGATAATCACCGAGCATCTCGCGATCATGCGCCTTGAACAAACCACTAATATAAGGCCCTCCGATGATGATCTGCACCTGAGGGGCACAGGAGCGCACAAAGTCCACAATTTCCTGCACTGGATGAGGCATCACATAGAGGGTCGTGGTGATGACCACGGTGTTGATCGTGCCGGACGCCAGTTTTTCCTCCAAGACTTCCTTCTCGTTCTGAAACAGATTGACGTAGTCAAACGCGAGGCCGTGCTTTTCGAGGTAGGTACCCAGCACCATCACCACTGGCCATAGAAAGTCGGCATTGTTCAGGTTCAGGTTTGTCAGTCCCTGCCGCTCACGTGTCTTGTTCAGCACGCCCAATGCATGAAACCGCGAGCCTTCGTAGGTGACAAACGCCAGGCGTAAATCACGTCTCGCTGCTGCTTCAGGTGCTAGTTGATCGAGCATCTGACAATACTCGTCAAACGAGAAATCATTGAAGCCGATGATCATGCATTTTTTGTTTTGCATCGGGTCACTCTTCCCTGGAATCGAACGTGAGAAGGCTCGCGCCTATGCGCCTTGAGTGGTTCAGCCGTGAGACGTGGCCCAACGTCGCGTATCGGGAATGAAGTCCGCGATGTTGGTGTAGGTACCGGCCTCCAGGCACTTGTCGACGAACAGTTGACCGACCACAAGGTCCAGAACCCCCAACCCGAACGGTGAAAAAATCAGCGGACGTGAGCGGTCAATCAGGCTCGGGATGTTCAAGATGTGCGCAAGCGTGCCATGCACGAACGAGCGGTCGCCGTATTTCTGTTCCGCCAGATGGGGCGAGGTATTGGCCTTCATGCAATGTTCCACATCATCGAACACGTTGAACGCCTGCCAGATGATGTCCGGGCTGATATCGCGCAGCGAGATATTCAGAATGATCTGGCCGGGGGCGAAGACATCATCTCCCGACACGTAAGGCGTACCGGCGTTGGTGGCGAAAACAACGATGTCGGCAGCGCTGATCGCAACCCTCCAGTCTTCGACGATAAGCGCTTGTTGGCCTGCCCCCGCGTCAACGTGGTGGCGAAGCTCAGTGGCCGAGGCTGAATCCAGATCACATACGGTGATCTGATCGAACTTCCAGCCATCGACCACGAAAAAATCAAAGATCGCGCGGGAGATAACCCCTGCGCCGACGAATGTGATTTTCAGTGCTTTCTGCCGATCTGCCGCCAGCGCCCTCGCGGCGATCACTGCGGAAGCCGCCGTTCTGGCCGAACTGATTTGCGAGGCTTCCAGGCAAGCCACCGGGTAACCCGTTTCGTAATCGTTGAGTAGCAGGACAGCCGATGCGCGCTGCAGATTGCGCTCGATGTTCTTCGGGTAACTGGCAATCCACTTGATGCCCGAAATGGGTGTGTCATTGGCAATCGCAGCAGGCAGGGCAATGATCCGATCCGATTGGCGCTCCTCGAACCTCAGAAAATAGCTGTCGGGGTTGTTTGTCAGGCCAGCGTCGTGCTGCAGGTAAGTCGCTTCGACCAGACGCAGAATATCTTGGCGCAACGAAGGCATCAGGTTGGCGATCTGCGAACCGGAAACGACGGTCAGTGCGTGAGATGACAGGGGCTGAGAATCTTTCATGGGAGGTCTCATTGATGGCTTCGTGGTCTAAAGCCGCTATGTCACGAGCGCTTACTTCAAGCCTCTAGGAGACAGAGTTGATCTAACGCTTCGTTCAGCAGGTATTTTAGTTTCAGCATGTTTTCAAGCGAAATTCGGTCGGCTTGGTACTGCAGTTTGATAAAGCAATGGTCAGCCGGGACAGGCACCCACATAAACAACGGCCAGGGCTGGTAGTCGGGCAACTGGACCTGAGAGACAGCGACGCCTTCCAGATCCCAACCGTCAAACGGGCTCTCCGCGCCGATATGAATGGGCAGGCTCTGGCTGATGTCGGATTCGGCCATGATTTCGCCGATCGAAAGACCGACGCTGTCGAAGGTCTCGTAGAGAGAGTCAGCGACATTGAGAATGTGAGCCTGCAGTGAACGTTTCGAATCGACGCGTATTCGTAATGGAATGCGCGCAGACAGGTAGGCGACAGCGGTTTGCGTGCCTTCCGTCCAGCGTGGCGTCACATTGGTCTGAATCAACAGATCGTCGCAGGTGCAAAAATCTGCGAGCGCAATGGAGGCCGCTGCGGTGTAAACCACAAAGGGTGTGACATCCAGCGCATGACAAAGTCGGTTGATGGCCCCATGGACCTCTGCACCGAGGGTCATTACATCAAAGGTCGATTTGCCTTGCGCGCTCTCACCGGCCAGCACGTTCGGAATCTGAGGAATCTTCGCGTCCTTGAGATACTCACGCCAGAACTGCGCCTGGCGCTGATACTCATCATGTGCCAAAGGAATTGCCAGCGTTTCATGATCGAAGTTCAATGGCTCTAGCAACGGTTGCGGCGCACCGGATATCGCTCCGTTGTAGGCAGTTGCCAGATCGTCGAGGATTACTTGCAGCGACCATGAGTCGACTACGATGTGGTGAATGATCAGCACAAACAGATGGCGATCCTGTCCAGCCTTTTTCAGGTAGGCCCTGAACGGTATGTCCAACTTCAGATCAAGCGGACGCCGGCACAAGTCCTCGACACAGTCCTCCAGTCGGGACAGTTCGAACGGCTCGCAGTCGACGCTCAATACATCGCGCACTGGTGCTCCGGGGAACCGTCGCGCTCCCTCGGGTGTTTCATGGAAGTGTGATCGCAACTGCTCGTGACGATTAACGACCGCATCCACCGCGTGGCTGAACGGCGCAATGTGTAATGGCCCGTCCAGCACAAACCCGATGCTTACGCGGGCTGTTTCGGCAAGATCGTAAGCGCTTGACGCGCTCCAGTAATAACGTTGATAAGGGTTCAATCCTTTACCCGTCATTGGCTACTCCTTGATCAGACTGGCCATTTTCGCCAGGGTCGGAGCGCCAAACACGCACTTAAGATTGATCTGAATGCCATGGCGCTTCATAAGAGCGACGAGACGCATCGCCAGAAGAGAGTTGCCACCTAGGGCAAAGAAATTCGCTTCACGGTTATCGATCGGACGACCAAGAATCTGCGCCCAAATCAACGCTAGAGTTTCCTCCTGAGGGCTCATTGCCTCGGCAGCTCCACCTTCATGGGTAACCTCGTCCAACTGCGCGATCAACGCGGCCCGATCGACTTTTCCCGCCTGATTTCGCGGGAGCTCATCCAGAACGCGGATGCGCGCAGGCGTGAAGTAAATCGGCAACTCGGCGTTGATTCTGGCCCTCAGCTCTGCTTCCAGTTGCGCCCCCTCAACCTTGGCCGACGGGGTTACAAAAAGCACAATTCTCACACCCAATGTGTCAGCCTCGACGCAACAGGCATGGCAGCTTCGAATGCGCCGCGTAGCCATGGCGCAGGCCTCGATCTCCGCAAGCTCGACTCGGTTTCCGTTGATCTTGACCAGATCGTCCTTGCGGCCCTCGAACAAGATGTCTGCGTTCACATCGCGCCTAGCGAAATCGCCAGTGCGAAAGCTCAGGCTGTCATCACCGTCTAGGCCACGGACAAACCGTGCGTCGCTCAAGTCCGGATTACCCAGATAGCCCAAGGCAACACTCACCCCACTGATGTAGATCTCACCGAGTTCGCCATCTGGTATCTCCTCCAGCGCCTCGTCGAGCAGGCGCACAGTGACGCCAGAAATGGCCTGGCCAATATTCGCGGGGGAGGTATCGAAGTTGCATAGTTTGACCGTTGTCGCGACAGTTGCTTCGGAAGGACCGTAGGCGTTGACCAGACGGATTCGGCCCGCCCAGTTTTCAATCACTTGTTTGCTGCACCTCTCGCCGGCCACAATCAATGTACTCAGGCTGATCGGCAGCTCGGCCGGTAGCAGTGACACCAGTGATGGCGGCAACGTGGCGACGTCGAGCCGGCGATTGCACAGCAGGTCTTGGAGGCAGTCGAAATCCAGCAGCTCATGGTCGCTCACCGCAACCAGGCAGCCGCCGACAACCAGTGTCATGACGATCTCAGCGATGATGGCGTCGAAACACACAGGAGAAAACATCAGCACCCGACTGCCCTGCGTGATGCCATACGACAGTGCATGACGCGCAAGGTTAGGGATGCCCCGATGTGAAACCAGTACCCCTTTCGGTTGCCCGGTAGAGCCCGAAGTGAAGATGACGTACGCCAGGTCTTGTGGGCTAATCTGCGGTTGCTCGAAGCGCAGGGAGTGCGCGGCATCACGCACCTGACCGAGGCTCACGACCTTTTCGGAGGCCAGAGCGCGGTTGTTGCCGACCCTATAACCGTCAGACACCAGAACCAGCTTCGCAGTGGCTGCGTCCAACTGGGCAGCCAAGCGCGCAGAAGCGGCGTCCAGATCAATAAGGAGGAAGGCTGCGCCACTCTTCATGACGCCCAGCAGGGCCACCAGCAAATCCTTGCCGCGCGGGCAACCAATGGCAACTATCGCGCCGGAACCAATCGAATGGTGTGTCAGATAGGCCGCAATCCGCTGACTGTCTGCATCCACTTCGGCATAGGTATATGAAACACCGCTATCTTCCATGGCGGGTGCATCCTTGAGATCGTGGCTGATGCGGGCCCATTGATCGAGAAAGATCTGTGTTTGCGCGATACCACTCGGGGGAAATTGTAGATGTGACAAGCTAGATTCCTTCCGCTCTGAAATAACATCAACCGAAGCACCGCCGATCCTCAACCCACCATCGTGTGTTGATACTTCTGGCTGCCAAAGTTCGTGTCACACCACTTATCCGAATAGATCGTTTCGAGATACCGTTCGCCCATATCGGGACTGATCACGACAACTTCGTCGCCCGCAGGAATCTGTTTCCACAAGCGCTTGAGCGCAACCAGAACGGTCCCAGTCGAACCACCGACCAGGAGACCGTAGTCCAGTGCAACACTGCGGCACATGCGGACCGTCTCGATTTCATCCACTAACTCGATATGCCCGACCAGATCCCGATCGAGAATTTCCGGGCGCCGACTCGTACCCAAACCTGGAATCAGGCGTTTCTTTGGCACGTCCTGAAAGTTGATCGAGCCCACGGTATCGACGGCAATCAACTTTATGTCCGGCGCATGTTCGCGAAGATATTGCGCGCAGCCGACAAGCGTTCCGGTGGTACCAGCACCGACAAACAGCCACTTGCAGTTGGGATGCTGCTGCAGGATTTCCGGCGCAGTCCTGTTGTAGTGCGCCAGCGGATTGGCCGGGTTGGCGTACTGATTGGTCCAGAAGTACCTTGGGTCCTGACGGATCATTTCCTGAATAAGAGCAATGCGCGCGCCGAGAAAGCCGCCATTGCGATCGAGGGTGTCGCAAATAATGACTTCGGCCCCATAAACCTTCATCAGGTTGACGCAGATCTGGTTGACGTGGGGATCGGTGATACAGGTAAACGGATATCCGCGCTGCGCACAGATCATTGATAACGCGACACCGAGGTTTCCCGAACTGGACTCGATGACTTTTCGCCCCGGCGAAAGCAGCCCCAGGCGCTCACTTTCCTCGATCAGCGAGATGGCAGTCTTGAGTTTTATCGACCCGGCCGGATTCAACCCTTCTATCTTCAGGTAGACCGGCACAGCACTAATAAAGTTATCCAGCTTGTGATACTGATTCGCAATGTAAATTTGCATCATGCTCGAGGTACCCATTTCCAAGAGAAGATATTCGACGCGTATGGAAAACAATCCGTTGTTGGAGATCGGCCATTTGCGCAACACAGAACTCTTCGGGGTTGAAGTTGAGTTCGATCAGAAAATCATCTGCCGGAACCAGGCCGAGAACCAAAGGAAACTCTGACTTCTCGACCCATTGCAGATTGCTCAGCCGGTAGCGATCACCCACCGGCAGGTTGTCCTGAAGCTCGAAGTTTTCGACCACCAGAACGGTATTGAACAAAGCCTCCTGGCCCAGGCCGGCAGCATTCTGGAAATGACTCAGCGAGATATGCCCTTCGTCCTGCAGCGCTACACTGCGCCGCTGCAACTGCCGAAGAACCTCGGCCGAGAGCGACTCCTGGACATCAACCTTGCAAGGGACGATTGAGGTCATGAGCCCGATGATGTCCTGCGAACCCTCAAGGTCTGCAGGCCGTCCCGAAATCGCCAAGCCGAAAACCGGCGAGAGGCTCTGGGTGTTTTCTGCCAGGATCTGCGCCCAGATACGCTGGAATAGCACTGTAACCGTCACACCCAGCCCGCTGCAGAATCGCTCGATACCATCCGAAAGGTCGCGTCCAAGATTGAAGCGATAGACGTTGTGATCCGTCGGCGAGGACGACTGATAGGCAACCGGACTGGAGAACAGAGTGGGGCTGACGCCCGCCAGATAACGTCGCCAGAACGGACGCTTCTCCCGTTCGTGCTGATTGGCCAGCCACTCGATGTAATCGCGATAGACATGGCTGAACATAGGCTCGGGCTGCACGCCGCAGATCATCTGATCGTAGAGGGCAAACAACTCCTTGATGACCTTGGCCACACACCATCCATCCAGAAGTATGTGATGGTAGGTCCAGATCAACTTGTGTGTCTGCGAATCCCTGGACAGCAACGTGAAGCGGTTCAGCGCAGGCGTCGCCAGATCGAAGATCCGCGAGCGATCATCGTGCATCAGGCGCTCGTACTGCGTCGACCCGCCGCTGTGAACGATGACCTGCCAGCTGCAAGTTGCTTCTGGCACCACGTATTGCACCGAGCCCGCCACCGCATCCCAGAAGAACCCAGTGCGCAGGATCGGATGACGCTCGGCCAGCCATTGCCAGGCCGCTTCCAGCACGCTGATGTCGACCTCGCCGTTGATGTCCATGACGTATTGCAGGAAGTAGGTGTCGTCATCGCTCATCAGGTGCTGGAACAGGATCCCCTCTTGCGTCGGCGACAAGGGATAGATATCCACCGGTACGGCGCCGGCGCTGTCAATCAGCGACTGCAACTCATCCTCTGTCAGATCAACATCCGGATAGTCGCCGGGCACGCGTACCACGGCGCCCACGGTGCAATGCTCGATGATTTCCGTCAGCGTATCGACGTAGTACGTCGCAAGATTTTCTGCCTCCTGCGGGGACAGGATCCCGTCGTCGTAATACCAATCAATTTCAAATCGGCCCTGGGCAATCCGTGCCTCGATCTCCAGTGCATGCTGGCGTGCATTAAGCGAGTCCACCGACACCTGATCGACCAGACTCAAAACCTGAGCAGATGGCATCGAAACATCCGGATCGTCATACGACACGCTGTCCCACTGCCCGAGGTAGTTGAACTGCACCATGGGTTCGGCAGCAGAAATCACCCAGGACTCATTAAACAGATAACGCAGCAATCCATACCCGACACCTCGTTGCGGGATGTCCGCGAGTGTGCGTTTGGTTGCCTGAATCAGACTCCCGAGCCCGTCTTGCGGATCATGCAGACACACCGGGAATACCGACGTGAACCAGCCGACAGTACGGGATATGTCGATGCCATCCAGGATGCTTTCGCGACCATGTCCTTCAAGGTTGATTGCAATATGCGGACTTGCGCTCCAGGCGGAAAACGCCCGGACCAGTGCCGAGATCAGGATGTCATTGATGCGGGTGTTATAGGCCGCGGGGACCTCGCGGATCAGCGCAGTGGTAGCTACGCTGCTCAGTCCCCGGGACACCAATGCGGCGCGACCAGATGCTCGCCGGTTCTGGTCAAAAGGTGTCGCAGCAGGAATCATTTCGATGACCCGTGACCAGAAGGCGGTCTGCGCCAGAACATCATTTTTGACGGCCTGCCCGTCACTCGCCAATTGCTGCGCCCAACTACGAAACGAGGTGACCTGCGCAGGCAACGCGGTGCCTGCGCAGAGGCGCAGATAATCCCCGACGAGGATGCGCAGGGACACCGCATCGACCACGAGGTGGTGCGCCACCAGCACCAGCAGACTGGCAGCGGGATCCGGGGTGCGGAACAGCACCGCGCGAAAAAGATCGCCTTGTTCGAGGTCGAGACCTGACAGGGATTCATCCAACACGGCCCGGATTGGCCCAAGCGATTGATCGATCGGTGCAGTCAGTTGCACTGTCCTGCAACTTGTCTGGGCATCGACCGGACTGGCCGGAATGGTTTGGGCATATCCTTCATCGGCTTTGAACTGTGCACTAAGTACCGGATAGCGCTCCAGTATCTCGCGAGTCGACATGAGCAGGGTGTCGGACGCGACGTGGCGGTGAATCTCGATCGCCGTGCCGAGACACCAATGTGCAGCATTGACCAGTCGCCGTTCAGCAAACCAACGCTGTACCGGCACCAGCGCGGTGGCGCCGGTCGGCGCATGGTTTTCACCGCTGGCCGCACTGTGCAGTGGTCGCACGGCCTGGGCAATTTCGGCTAGCGAGCGACTGGAAAAAATGCGATCAAGATCAATGCCCCCTCCCTCGCTTCTCAGACGTGCAATGAGTTGCAGCGCGCTGATAGAGTCACCGCCCGCAGAGAAGAAATTCTGCTTCAGGGTAATCGTGTCACTGCCGATGATCGCACGCGTGACAGCCAGCACCAACGTGTCGAAAGGCGTGTGCTGCGAGTAAACCGGGGGCAGATCTTTCACAACCTGAGCGTCATCGCCGACCACGGGAACGCCTTGCCAGTTCTGCCACTCCTGCAAAGGGCGCTTTGCTTCACAGATATACGTCAATGCACTGAGGAAGTGTTCACACAGCGCATCTGCTCGCTCCTTGGAGACATGCTCGGGATCGCGAATGAAATCCACAGTGATTCCATCGCCGCTGCTGAGGACTTCAACGGCAAAGGCAAACTCGGTGAGGTCCGTCACCTTCGTGAGTTCGACCGTGATGCCGGGAGCCCCCAGCGCAGCCCAGTTCGCCAGCGTCTCGACGTTGAGCACCGTATCAAAAGCGCCGTTGGCAAAACGCGAACGCGTACTGAACAACGCATCGTTCATCGAAATCGATTCGAAGCGAAGCAACTCGGCGATGCGTCCGCTGACGGCCTGCAGGCTGACCTCGGGGTTCTGCGACGCCGCCAGTGCCAAGGGCATCGGCAAGGTATTGGCGTACATCCCGATGTCATCCAGGGCAACCCCGGTATCGGCGCGCCCCGATACGATCATTCCGAACAACTGGTGCTGCTCGCCGTTTACGGCATTAAGCGCCATGGCCCAGGCCGTTGCCGCAACAGACGCAATCGTGACCCCGGCGCGGCTACACAGACGCCCGATTGCCTGCTCAAGAGTAACGGACAGACGTTTTTTGAAGAATTGGTGTTCCACCGGTTTCAAGGAGGGCTCGGCAAACTTGTCGGCTACGCAGACCGGCACCTCGAATGGCTCGAGGAGATCCGCCCAGAGCTTTTGATCCTGAGGTTGCAGGTGGAATTTTTCCTGACCGACGATATAGGCTGGAAAAACATCCGGCGGCGGCGGCGAATCCGAGAGTACTTCGCTGAGCAGCGAAAAAACCGAGGCACCATCAAGCACGAGATGATGCGCACTGAGGACAAATTGATAGTTGTTGCCACCCAGATGAAACAGATGCAATCGATAAAGCGCGGGCTGATCGAGTTCGAAACCGCTCTGTTTGTCCTCTATGAGGAAGTCTTTTATGTACTGGCGCTGCTGCTCTTGATCGAGGTGCACAAGACTGGTTCGCGACCATCTCAGAGGAGCATCCTCGGCAACGACACGCACCGGCTTGCCCGACGGTGCCAGCACGAACGCGCTACGTAACAGTTCATGATGTAGGTGCGCCTTGCACCATCCTTCTTCCAACGCCGCGCCGTCATCGGGCAGCCTCATACGAAACGAAAACTGCAGAATGTAAGTGGTGTGATGACGAGCTCGCAGCGACTGGACGTAAATACCCTTCTGTGCCGGCGAAAGCGGTTTTAACGTTGACGAGTCACCCTGCGCCAGTTGCAGATCCAGATGTTTTACCCCCCCGGCAACGGCGTTGTCGGCCTTTGTTCTGGCCACCTTGAGCAGACCGAGTGTGGTCGGGTTCCGGAAGACGTCCCCCAGCGTGAAGACATGTCCCAGGGCCTTCGCCCGTGCAATGAATTGCAACGCGAGAATCGAATCGGCACCCTGTCGGAAAACATCGTCAGTGGGTCGCAACATTGGGTTATGCAGAAAATCACGCCAGATCTCGAGCAGCTCCAGTCCCCATCCAGACGCCGTCGCCGCAACGTTCAGTACGGTTTCAAGCGCCGGTGTCTGATTGGCAATGGTCGTGAGTTTTTTCTTGTCGATCTTGCCGTTGGGCGTCTCGGGCAGGTGCGACTGCACGCGGAACTCGGATGGAATCATGTGTTCAGGCAAGAGCTCGCGCAAATCCAGACGCAGCGCGTCGAGATCGGTTGCGGCACCCTCTTGCTCGACGAAGAAAGCCGTCAGAAAGGCTCGGGAGTGCGAAGAATTAAGCACGACTGCCGCCTGTTTGATGTAAGCCAGCCGCTGGATGGCGAATTCGACCTCGCTCAGCTCGATCCGGTGACCTCGCACCTTGACCTGATCATCGGTTCGACCGTGATAGTGAAAGACACCCTCTTCATCACAACTAACGAGGTCGCCGGTCTTATAGGCTCGGTGGCCGTCGGTAATGACAAACGCCATGGCGGTCAGGTCGGGACGACCGATGTAGCCCAGCCCCACCGCAATTCCTTCGACGTAGAGTTCTCCAACTTCGCCCACGGGCAACGCGACCTGGTCAGTGTCACGCACCACCAGTCGAACCCCACGTACCGCCCGCCCGATTGGAATAGCGTGATCTGCAGAAGGTATCTGGGAGATAAAGTGGTGAGTCACATCATCACTGCACTCAGTCGGCCCATAGGCATTGACCAATGGCACATGAGGCTTGGCCGCCAACCAGCGTCGGGCAAGCGAAACGGGCAGCACTTCGCCCGTAGTGACCAGACAGCTCAGACGATCGAAGCACGCATTTTGTGCATCCACGCTGATCGCATCCAGAATGGCCGGCAAATGGCTCGGCACCACCTGCAGGATATCGATTTCGTCGTGAACAATACGCGCCCCCAAACGATCCAGATCCAGAAACTCCGAACGGGTCAGAATGGCCGTACATCCTGCGCAGATGAGCGGCGCGAGGAACTGCCAAACGGAGATATCGAAACTCTGTGATGCTGTTTGCGCCACGTTGGGAGCATTGTGCATTCTCAGGACTTCGACCTTGGCAAGCAGGTGATTGAGCATTCCCGCGTGATGGACCATCACTCCCTTAGGCATCCCTGTTGAGCCGGAGGTGAAGATCACATAAGCAAGGCTGTCGACCTTCAGTACGCAGCGCCCGAACGGCGCGCCCCCCTTAAGTTCGTCGAGTTGGCCGGGCATGGTCAGAAGCGCAATACCTTCGAACAGCAACGGGCTGTCGTTCTCCGCTATCAGGTAGCGGCAATTGCATTGCTCCAGCATGTAGCCCCGCCTATCTAGCGGCAGCGAGGAGTCCAGTGGCAGATAAGCTGCCCCAATCTTGAACAGGCCAATCATCGAAACCAGAAAACCAAGCCCGCGCTCCAGACCGATGGCGACAATGTCGCCGGCCTCGACGGATGCCGCGCTTAGCCTGCGGGCGAAGCCGTCGGATATTTCGTCAAGATCGTGGTAACTCAGGCTGGTGCAGCCATCCGACGCGGCAATGGCGCCACGCGCCCGTCGAACCTGGACGGCGAATAAATCCAGAAAATTGTCCATCTCATCTATGCCTTACGGTCTAAGTTCGGTGTTTCCGAGTGTCAGACGCCTTCTCGAAGGTATTTCTTAACCCCCCAATGCCAAAGCAATCGAGACAACAGCCAGAAGGCCAGAGTCGCCAGTACAGCGCCCGCCAAAGACCGCCCGGTCGTCATCCCCATCGCTGATTGCGCGGGCACTTCCATGATGAAAAAGACAGGGACTACGGTCATGATCACGACCTGGATCCACTCCGGATACGCGCCGGACGGGAACCGTCCGGTGGTCAGAAACATAAACAACAGGTGGGAAATGTTGCCGGTTTTCTTGGTCCAGAACGCCAGACTGGCAATGCTGAACCAGATCGAATAAACCAGCGCGCACGCGAGGACCATGAAAACCAAGAAAGCGCCGAGCGTCTGCAATGTCAGTTGCCCTTGCGCATGACTGCCACCCAGCATCAGACCCAGCCCCAGCAGGACCCCGAAAATATGCCAGAGGCGCAACTGCCCAAAGGCCAGAATGATTTGCACATCAACCGGTTTGGACAAATAAGTATCAATGGACTTGCTGATGATCAACTTCGAGGCGGCCTCGCAGTTGGGCAATACCATCATTTGTACAAAAGAGCGAACAAGGATAAAGGCACCATATAACACAATCGACTGCTGTTTATTCCAGCCACCAATTGTCTCGACACTCCCAAAGAAAACCTCAATCACGACATAAACGGACAGACCCAGTAAAACTGTATTCAACAGGCTGACTAAGACCGGCACATGGTCTTTCATATTGGCCTGCAACCTTGCTATCAGAAGCGCCTTGACTACGCTCAGCGCCTTCATTATCCGAATACCGAATAACGTTTGACACCTTTAGCCCAGATAATATGAGCCAACAACGAAAGCGCAACAACCAGCACAACCTGAAATAGCAATCCATTAACCAACTGTTCGCGCGTCAATTCGCCCATGACAATTCTGATTGGAAAGCTAATAATATAAGGGAACGGTGACCACTCAAATACCGACTGCATCCAGCCCGGGTAAAGACTCAACGGAGCAAGGACCCCACCAAACAGCGTAAGCATGTAAGTCAACACCAGATCAAAGGCACTTGCCTGATCGGACCAGAACGCCGCAAGTCCGCCGATGAAATAAAGCAAATAATTGATGGCAAACCCAAACATGACTCCAAGCACTGCAGGCATCAGATAGATCAAGTGCAAAAACTTACCCGCTTCGGAAAATAGGAATACGCCAGCCACCAAGAAAAATATCGGTATAACTCTGACCATCGCCGAAGCCATTTCACCTAGAAAATAATAGAAGACAATATTGAACGGTTTCAACAGGAAACTTCCAATATCCCCCGAATGAATGTCGCTTTCCACTTCTTCAGCAGCTGTACTGGAGACGATTTCACCAACCAGAAATACCAGCGCGAAGTAAGCGGCAAACCTGGCCGGGGTAAAACCTTCCAGTGCGGCATCCTTTGCAATGCCCATCCAGATAACCATCATGAATAACGGCACCAAAGAGGCGAGCACCAATACAAACAACTCTGCGCGATGCGCAACCTTGCGACGAATGGCTGCGCGCGCAACGCCTGCAACTTTCATGGCAAACCGGCTCACGCGACACGCTCCCCGGGCACACCCTTGACCTTTTGCCCGGCGTCGGCCTGAGAGGCCATGAACAGCTTCCGCAGAGCCTCTTCGATTGGTGGATCACTGATGGAAATGTCGATTACCGGCTGCTCGGCCAGAACGTGCGAACAGACACCCACCACCTCGGCAGCCGGCACCAAAAACTCATGCACAAAGCCGTCAGCGGAGCGCACCAGGCCGTACCGACCAAGTGCCGAAGCCATAACGCTTTCAGACAATTCCACCGTAATGATGCGGTGATCAGACATGCGTTTACGCAACGACTCCAGGGTGTCATCGAAGGAGATCTTGCCATCGGAAACGACAACGACTCGCTCACACAGGGCCTCAATATCCTGCATGTAATGCGACGTCAGCAGAACGCTCACATTGCGCTCGCGGCTATAGTCCCGAATAAATGAACGAACTATCTTTTGCACTTCGACATCGAGTCCGATAGTCGGCTCGTCGAGAAAAAGAACCTTGGGGTCATGGAGTAACGACGCGACCAGCTCACACTTCATTTTCTCGCCAAGCGATAGAGTTCGCACCGGCGCCTTGGCCAACTTCGACACCTTAAGCAATTCATCCAGATATCCATAATTCTGTTTGAACTGTTCATCGGAAATTTCGAATACCTTCTGATTCAGCCGGAAAGTTTCCATAGCCGGCAAGTCCCAGATCAACTGTTGACGTTGCCCCATGATCAGCGAAATGGACTTGAGAAACTCCTTGCTGCGCAGCTGCGGATTATAACCGAGAACTGATATTTTCCCGGCCGTTGGATAGAGCAGCCCCGACAACATTTTTAATGTAGTTGTTTTACCTGCACCATTTGCACCGAGAAAACCTACCACTTCGCCTTGCTTCACAGTAAACGAAACATTGTCGACTGCAGTCCTTTCGAAAACTTTAGGAGAGACAAGATTCCTCACCCACCCCCACATACCCTCTGAGCACTCTCTCACTCGATAAGTTTTTGACAAGCCTTCTACACTAATACTGTCCATAGCGTGCAAGCCCCCGAGATCAATAACCCAAACACTTCACAAGAAATTTTAGTAGCGAATTGAATATCCCCTACCCGATTTTCGCCTTCAATAAACATTACGAGTACCCATTCCGAATACCGTGACACTCATCGAAAAAATTGCGCGCCGTACAGTAGCTCTTGAAGCGCGCTAAAAATTCTGGCACCCAGCATTTCTAATCAATACAGGCGTCTTCGTCCAGAGCAAAACCTCTGCCCACATAAAGAAGGAATAAGACTACAAATTGGAGAGAAAGAACTTTCAGAAGTTACTGTAGTGGTGGGGTCGTCCCCGACTTAATTGCAATCTTTCAAGCAGGATACTTTTTATCCTTTGGTTGATGATGGTTGCCCGGCCCATCCTGAGAGACCAAGTTCCCCACGTCAGTTTCAAAGCTGTGTACGGGAGCGATTTGTGGCTTCGCAAGACACTATGAAAAGCGCCTGATGCAGAGTGATGAGTGAGAATTGCTCGACCGGGAGTGCTGCTGATCGGCAACCTTGCGATTGCCGTGGTTTGAGCCTTTTAAGAGTTCTACTGCCCCACCCGTCGGATTTCGCATCAGTCTGGCAGGTGGTTTTTTGGGGTTAGGTTTGGCTGTCATCTTCATCCGGATCAGTGCTGCCCGAGTCGGTGTCCGGCTCTTTCAAGTGGAGTCATCGCCTTCTTTATCGCCTTTTTCCTCGGACGGTTGCAGCCCTTTCACTTGATCACTTTGCGTGGCCGGAAACCCCGCAGCGCTGCTCTGCAAAGGGTTGTGTGCCCAAGCACGTCAAATGCCAGCGCTAAACGTTGAAAGATAGTCATGGTCAGTTTCCGTCCAGCCAGTGAATGGCACTCACCGAGTGTTGCACCGGCACTGTCAATCGAGCTAGTTCCGATCCGGGGTTTGCGCCACTGGCCGGTCACGTTTCGCCGTCGTCGTAGGTTTCGCTGTCTTCCCCTTCGTTGTAGGGGTTTTCCTGGTCTTCCTTCGGGGCAGGCTGGGCTTGGGGTTTCCAGCTGCCGGAGTTGACCTCCTGCTGCTTGCGTTTGGTGACGGGGCCGGTGTCTTTCCACTGGGGGGTCCCGGCGGCGGCCAGGGCTGGGAGGGTAGGCAGTGTCAGACTGGCGAGCAGTATCAGGTGAATAGAGCGTTTAATCACAGCGGCCTCCATTTCAGTCGTTGGATAAAACTAGACCCAATGCCGGGTTATCGCCAATCCCAAGCCTTGTGGAGATTAAAATGTGGGAGCGGGCTTGCTCGCTCCCACATTTGGTTTTGCATCGCCCATGAAAAAGGGTGAAGCCATCACAGCTTCACCCTTCTTTTTACCGCTCAGACCTTAATGGTGCTCACGGGTCGCACGGAATTTCACATCCGGCCAGCGCTCTTCCATCAACGCCAGGTTCACCCGGGTCGGCGCCAGGTAGGTCAGGTGACCACCGCCATCGAGCGCGAGGTTTTCCACGGCCTTGTTGGAGAACTCTTCCAGCTTCTTCTTATCGGCGCATTCGATCCAGCGCGCGGAGTACACGGTGATCGGCTCATACGAGCACTCCACCTTGTATTCCTCTTTCAAGCGGCTGGCGACCACATCGAACTGCAGCACACCGACGGCGCCCAGGATGATGTCGTTGCTGCGCTCGGGGAAGAACACCTGGGTGGCGCCCTCTTCCGCCAGTTGCTGCAAGCCTTGGCGCAATTGCTTGGATTTGAGCGGGTCGCGCAGGCGTACGCGGCGGAACAGTTCCGGGGCGAAGTGCGGGATACCGGTAAAGCCCAGCGCTTCGCCTTCGGTGAAGGTGTCGCCGATCTGGATGGTGCCGTGGTTGTGCAGGCCGATGATGTCGCCGGCGTAGGCTTCTTCGAGCTGTTCACGCTCGGAGGAGAAGAACGTCAGGGCGTCGCCGATGCGCACGTCCTTGCCGGTGCGCACGTGGCGCATCTTCATGCCTTTTTCGTATTTGCCGGAGCAGATGCGCATGAAGGCGATACGGTCGCGGTGCTTGGGGTCCATGTTCGCCTGGATCTTGAACACGAAGCCGGTGAATTTCTCTTCCACCGGCTCCACGGTGCGCTCGTTGGCCACGCGGGCCAGCGGGCGCGGCGCCCAGTCCACCACGGCGTCGAGTACATGGTCGACGCCGAAGTTGCCCAGGGCGGTCCCGAAGAACACCGGGGTCAACTGGCCGTCGAGGAATTCCTGCTGGTTGAACTCATGGCAGGCGCCCTGCACCAGCTCCAGCTGATCGACGAAGCGGTCGTACTCGTCACCGAGGTGCGCACGGGCTTCGTCGGAGTCGAGCTTCTCGATGATTTTCACATCGGTGCGTTCGTGACCATGGCCGGCGGTGTAGACGATGATGTAATCGTCGGCCAGGTGATACACGCCTTTGAAGTCACGGTAGCAACCAATCGGCCAGGTGATCGGCGCGGCCTTGATCTTCAATACGGCTTCGATTTCGTCGAGCAGCTCGATCGGGTCGCGGATATCGCGGTCGAGTTTGTTGATAAAGCTGACGATCGGCGTATCGCGCAGCCGGCACACGTCCATCAGCGCGATGGTGCGCGGCTCGACGCCCTTACCGCCGTCCAGCACCATCAGCGCCGAGTCCACCGCGGTGAGGGTGCGGTAGGTGTCTTCGGAGAAGTCTTCGTGGCCCGGGGTGTCGAGCAGGTTGACCATGTGGTCGCGATACGGGAATTGCATGACCGACGTGGTAATGGAGATACCCCGTTGCTTTTCCATTTCCATCCAGTCGGAGGTGGCATGGCGGTCGGATTTGCGCGATTTCACCGTGCCGGCCACTGCGATTGCCTTGCCCATCAGCAAGAGCTTCTCGGTGATGGTGGTTTTACCGGCATCGGGGTGGGAAATAATGGCGAAAGTGCGGCGTTTCGCGACTTCGGCGGCCTGGTGGGTCATGGGAAATCGCCTGGCAGGTGAGTCAAAAAAGGGCGGCGAGTATAGCGCAAACCCAAGGTGACGGACCACCGTTCACCCGATCAGGGGTGGCTAAATGGTGCCAAGTGTGGAACCTTTTAAAAGGTGCAGACGTCCACTCCCCTGCTATCGCACTCGTAACAGGGGCTGAAAAATCAGCAAGTTAGCCTGACGAGGCTGCGCTTATGGCTCGAACTCATACCGCTTTTGACGGTATTGGCGAGCTGCATTTCGCGTTCACTTTCCGCTGACAGCCAGCCATGGCATGCCACGCAGGAATGTGTTCGTCGACAGAAGAAAAAAGGAGTCCGCCTGTGGCTATTCGCTATGGCAAAGGGCTGATAGGAGGTGCGGTTGTCGTCGCGCTCCTGGCCCTGCTGATCCACTGGATCGGCATCAACACGATCGAGTTGTACCGCGACGATTTGTTGTTTTACCTGCAAGCTCACTTAGTTCTCGTTCTAGTCTCCATGCTGGCGGCCCTCGTTGTGGGCATCCCCGCCGGTATCCTGCTCAGTCGACCGCATATGGTCGGGCGCGCAGAACGCTTCATGCAGATCTTCAACATCGGCAACACCGTCCCTCCCCTGGCCGTACTGGCCATCGCCCTCGGCGTCCTCGGCATCGGCAGCGGCCCGGCTATCTTCGCGCTGTTCCTCGCCTCCCTCCTGCCCATCGTGCGCAACACTTACGAAGGCCTGAAAAACGTTCAAGGCTCGCTCAAGGAAGCCGCCACCGGCATCGGCATGACCCCGCGCCAGGTGTTGTTTCGCGTGGAGTTGCCCAACGCCGTGCCGATCATCATCGGCGGCGTGCGCGTCGCGCTGGCGATCAATGTGGGCACCGCGCCCCTGGCGTTTCTGATCGGCGCCAACAGCCTGGGCAGCCTGATCTTTCCCGGCATCGCCCTGAACAACCAGCCGCAACTGCTGCTCGGCGCTGCGTGCACCGCGTTGCTGGCCTTGTTGCTGGACGGTCTGGTGACCATGGCCAGCCGCCTCTGGCTGGAACGCGGGTTGCGTCCGTCTTAAGGCTTGGCAAAGGAATTCACATGAAAAAGCTGACACTGATACTGAGCTGCATCCTGCTGTGCGCAGGGTTTGCGCAAGCCGCCGAAAAACCGGTGATCCGTATCGGCGCGCGGGTGTTCACCGAACAGACCCTGCTCGCCGAAATCACCTCCCAATACCTCAACACCAAAGGTTATGACGCCCGCGTCACCGGCGGCCTGGGCAGCAATCTGGCGCGCAGTGCCCAGGAAAGCGGGCAGTTGGACCTGATCTGGGAATACACCGGTGTGTCGCTGGTGGCCTACAACCATATCGACGAGAAACTCGACAGCGAACAGTCCTACGCTCGGGTCAAGGAACTCGACGCGAAAAAAGGCCTGGTCTGGCTGTCGCCTTCGCGCTTCAGCAATACCTACGCCCTGGCGCTGCCGCAGAAGGTCGCGCAGGAACATCCCGAGATCAACAGCATCAGCGACCTCACCAAGGCGATGGCGGAAAACACCCGGGAACATCGCCTGGTCGCGCTGGACACCGAGTTCGCCAACCGCTCCGACGGTCTGGCCGGCATGGTCAAACTGTATGAGATGAACCTGACCCGCAAGAACACCCGGCAGATGGACGCAGGCCTGGTCTACACCGCGCTGCGTAATGGCCAGGTGTTCGCCGGCCTGGTTTACACCACCGACGGGCGCCTGAACGCCTTCAAATTAAAACTGCTGGCGGACGACAAGCACTACTTCCCGGACTACACCGCCGCACCGGTGGTACGCCAGGCCTACCTGGACGCGCACCCACAACTGGCCGCCGACCTCAAGCCGCTGGCCGCGCTGTTCGACGACGAAACCATGCGTCAACTCAATGCTCGCGTCGACGTCGACCACGAAAGCCCGTCCGCCGTGGCCGCCGACTTCCTGCGCCAGCATCCGATCAACTAACGAGGAGAAGACATGGAATTCCTGAACGCCTTTTCCCATCTTGATTGGGCCCAAGTCCTGCACCTGACCTGGCAGCACATCACCCTGGTTGGCATCGCAGTCGTGCTGGCAATCGTCGTCGGCGTGCCCCTGGGCGTGCTGATGACGCGCTTCCCGACGCTTGCCGGCCCGCTGCAGGCCAGCGCCACAGTGTTGCTGACCGTGCCGTCCATCGCCCTGTTCGGCCTGCTGCTGCCGTTCTACTCCAAGTTCGGTCAGGGCCTGGGGCCGATGCCGGCAATCACCGCCGTGTTCCTCTACTCCTTGTTGCCGATCATGCGTAACACCTACCTGGCCCTTACCGGCGTGGAACCGGGCATTCGCGAAGCCGCCAAAGGCATCGGCATGACCTTCGGCCAGCGCCTGCGCATGGTCGAGTTGCCGATCGCGGTGCCGGTGATTCTGGCCGGGGTGCGCACCGCGGTGGTGATGAACATCGGTGTGATGACCATCGCCGCCACCATCGGCGCCGGTGGCCTGGGTGTACTGATTCTGGCCTCCATCAGCCGCAGCGACATGTCGATGCTGATCGTCGGCGCCGTGCTGGTCAGCCTGCTGGCCATCTTCGCCGACCTGCTTCTGCAATGGCTGCAACGCTCGCTGACTCCAAAAGGACTACTCAAATGATCGAACTTCAAAACCTGACCAAGACTTTTCAAAGCAACGGCAAAACTGTTTCGGCCGTGAACGACGTGAGCCTGACCGTCAACGAAGGCGAGATTTGCGTATTCCTCGGCCCTTCGGGCTGCGGCAAAAGCACCACGCTGAAGATGATCAATCGCCTGATCAAACCCACCTCGGGCAAGATCCTGATCAACGGCGAAGACACCACCGACCTGGACGAAGTGACCCTGCGCCGTAACATCGGCTACGTGATCCAGCAGATCGGCCTGTTCCCCAACATGACCATCGAAGAAAACATCGTGGTCGTGCCCAAGTTGCTCGGCTGGGACAAGCAGAAATGCCACGACCGCGCCCGCGAGTTGATGAGCATGATCAAGCTCGAACCCAAGCAGTACCTGCACCGCTACCCGCGTGAACTGTCCGGCGGCCAGCAGCAGCGCATCGGGGTGATCCGCGCGCTGGCGGCGGATGCGCCGTTGCTGCTGATGGACGAGCCCTTCGGCGCGGTCGACCCGATCAACCGCGAGATGATCCAGAACGAGTTTTTCGAGATGCAACGGGCGCTGAACAAGACGGTGATCATGGTCAGCCACGACATCGACGAAGCCATCAAGCTGGGCGACAAGATTGCGATTTTCCGCGCCGGCAAGCTGTTGCAGATCGACCACCCGGACACGTTGCTGGCACATCCGGCCGACGAGTTCGTCAGCAACTTCGTGGGCCAGGACAGCACCCTCAAGCGCCTGCTGCTGGTCAAGGCCGAAGACGCGGCGGACAACGCTCCGTCGGTAAGCCCGGAAACCCCGGTGGCCGAAGCCCTGGAGTTGATGGACGAACTGGACCGTCGCTATGTGGTGGTGACCTGCGCCGAGAACAAGGCACTGGGCTATGTGCGCCGTCGCGACCTGCATCGTCAGACCGGCACCTGCGGCCAATACCTGCGCGAGTTCAACGCTACCGCAGCGTATGACGAGCACTTGCGCATCCTGTTGTCGCGCATGTACGAGTTCAACCGCTCGTGGTTGCCGGTGATGGATGCCGAGCGGGTGTTCCTGGGGGAAGTGACCCAGGAGTCGATTGCCGAGTACCTGAGTTCCGGTAAGTCCCGTGGGGGCAAGACCAGCATCGTCTCCCCCGCCGAGACCGCCCTGGCCTGATCTTATGTGGGAGGGGGCTTGCTCCCTCCCACATTGGGTCCGTGATCTGTCAGGGAAATACCTTCAATTACTCCCATCCGGGGAACATCAATCCGTCACACCGGTCGGTTACATAAGTAGCTGCACAACGCAGCGCGACGAACGCGTGCAGAAACGCGACATTTTTAGTTGATCTATGGCCCCTCACGCCCTAAAGTTCGCGCCGAACGTCCATGCTGGAAACGATCCATCCGGCTCAAGTACTGACGACGAGACAGCAAGGCCAAGGGCAGCTTATCCCATGGCCTTTTTGCTTTCGGCGACATGCCTTGGGAAGTAGGCGAACCAAAGTGGGGATACGGAGGACGTTCAGTTGTACCCATTGATCAATACAGTTTGCCCTTAGGAGTTCCCAGCATGTCGATCAACGTCGAAGATTATTTCGCGCGCGCCACTTTTGACAAAATGAAGGCGTTCGCCGACAAGCAAGAAACCCCGTTCGTGGTGATCGACACCGCGATGATCAGCCAGGCCTACGATGACCTGCGCGCCGGTTTCGAATTCGCCAAGGTTTATTACGCGGTCAAGGCCAACCCGGCCGTCGAGATCATCGACCTGTTGAAAGACAAAGGCTCGAGTTTCGATATCGCGTCGATCTACGAGTTGGACAAGGTCATGGACCGCGGCGTCAGCGCCGACCGCATCAGCTACGGCAACACCATCAAGAAATCCAAGGACATCCGCTACTTCTATGAGAAGGGCGTGCGTCTGTTCTCCACCGACTCCGAAGCCGACCTGCGCAACATCGCCAAGGCCGCGCCGGGTTCGAAAGTGTATGTGCGCATTCTCACCGAAGGCTCGACCACCGCCGACTGGCCGCTGTCGCGCAAATTCGGTTGCCAGACCGACATGGCCATGGACCTGCTGATCCTGGCCCGCGACCTGGGCCTGGTGCCTTACGGCATCTCGTTCCACGTCGGCTCGCAGCAACGCGATATCAGCGTGTGGGACGCGGCCATCGCCAAGGTCAAAGTGATCTTCGAGCGCCTGAAGGAAGAAGACGGCATCCACCTCAAGCTGATCAACATGGGCGGCGGCTTCCCGGCCAACTACATCACCCGCACCAACAGCCTGGAAACCTACGCCGAGGAAATCATCCGCTTCCTCAAGGAAGATTTCGGTGATGACCTGCCGGAAATCATCCTGGAACCCGGCCGTTCGTTGATCGCCAACGCCGGCATCCTGGTCAGCGAAGTGGTGCTGGTGGCGCGTAAATCCCGCACCGCCGTCGAGCGTTGGGTATACACGGACGTGGGCAAGTTCTCGGGCCTGATCGAAACCATGGACGAAGCCATCAAGTTCCCGATCTGGACCGAAAAGAAAGGCGAGATGGAAGAAGTGGTCATCGCCGGCCCGACCTGCGACAGCGCCGATATCATGTATGAAAACTACAAGTACGGCCTGCCGCTGAACCTGGCGATCGGTGATCGTTTGTACTGGTTGTCCACGGGTGCGTACACCACCAGCTACAGCGCGGTTGAGTTCAATGGGTTTCCGCCGTTGAAGTCGTTCTACGTCTGATCCGCCCCTTCTGATCGTTCCCAAGGCGGGAACGATCAGAGCGTCGCGGCACGCTGTCGATACGCCTCGGCCATCGCTCGAACCTGCGGATCACTCGCCGCAGCCAAGGCCTTATGGGCCGTTCGCAGGAACTTGAGATTTCCGCCCGCCAACGCCTTGCGCAACCACTGCAGCGCTGTCTCGACCTGGCCCCTGTCGGCCAACACCGCCGCATAACTGAACTGCCCGCGAAAATCCCCACCTTCGGCCGAGCGCCGATACCAGTCGACGGCGGCCTCCAAATCCGTCGCACAATACTGACCGTCTTCCAGATAGCGCCCCAGCAGGTTCATCGACTTGGCGTGGCCTTGCTCCGCCGCCCGACGATAAAAGGCCAGTGCCTGCGCCTGATCCTCAACCACACCGCGGCCGGTCGCCAGCAGATTCGCGTAGTTGTATTGCCCCCAATCCAGCCCCGCCTCGGCGGCCAGACGGTAGTGCTGCGCCGCTGCCACCGCATCGGCCGCGCAACCCCAGCCGTGCTCCAGGCAACGGCCGACCATATTGCGCGCCATGCGGTGACCGCCCTGCGCCGCGATGCGGAACCAGCGCAGCGCCAGCGCTTCATCGCGGGCAATGCCACGGCCTTCCAGCAGGATTTGCCCGAGCAAGGCCTGGGCATCGACCACGCCCTCCTTCGCCGCGATCAGAATCGCCTGGGCAGCCCGCACCGGGGAGCCGTCGAGCATGTTCTGCAACTGCTCGACCGTGAGCACTTCCTGGCGACGCAACAGGAAACTCATCTCAGACCTCGACCCAGCGGCGCAACAGGTTGTGGTAGGTGCCGGTGAGCTGAATCAGCGCCGGATGATCGGGCACATCGCGGGTCAGTTGCTGGATCGCGCCGTCCATCTCGAACAGCAGCGTGCGCTGGCTGTCTTCACGCACCAGGCTCTGGGTCCAGAAGAATGAGGCGTATCGCGCGCCCCGGGTCACAGGGTTGACTTTGTGCAGGCTGGAACCGGGGTACAGCACCATATCGCCGGCCGGCAACTTGACTCGCTGCAGGCCGAAGGTGTCCTGGATCTCCAGTTCACCGCCGTCGTAGTCGTCGGGGTCGCTGAAAAACACGGTGGACGACAAATCGGTGCGCACGCGCTCAGGGCTGCCCTTGGGTTGGCGCACGGCGTTATCGATATGAAAGTCGAAACTGCCGCCGGCGGTGTAGCAGTTGAGCAACGGTGGAAAGACTTTGTGCGGTAACGCCGCCGACATGAACAACGGGTTTTGCCACAGACGTTCGAGCATCGCCGCGCCGATTTCCTTGGCTAAGGGATGGCCTTCGGGCAATTGCAGGTTGTGCTTGGCCTTGGCGGACTGGTGCCCGGCGGTGATTTTACCGTCGGCCCAATCGGCGTTTTCCAGGGCCAGGCGAATGCGTTGCACCTCCTCGCGGGAGAACAGGCCGGGAATGTGCAGCAGCATGGGGTGGTACCTAGGTGCGGAGGGGCGCCAATGATATTGATTCTTATCAACGCTGTAAAACCCGGAGACGGATGAACGCGTAAAAACCGTAAGGTAAAAGTGTAAAGAATGTAAATTCAATGCAATTAGCAATGTATCGCAATTGATAGAAAGTCGTGTTCACCCTATATTCCGCCGCCTTACATCCTTGGGGAAAGGACACGACATGTCGCGCACTGCACAAAAAATTCCGGCCAGTTCACCACGTTTGCTGGCCTCGGCCATCGGCGTTGCCCTTGGCGCAACGACGGTGACCCACTTGGCACAGGCGGCCGAGGACACTGAGCAAAAAAGCCAGCGCAACAGCATCTCCCTGGGCGCCACCAGCATCACCGGCGAAGAGCAGGACACTACCTCGTATCAGGTAGAAAAAGCCGCGTCACAGAAATACACCGCGCCGCTGGTGGATACGCCGCGCTCGGTCACGGTAGTGCCGCAACAAGTGCTCAAGGACACCGCCGCCACCTCGTTGCAGGATGCCTTGCGCACCGTACCCGGCATCACTTTCGGCGCCGGTGAAGGCGGCAACCCTCAGGGCGATCGTCCCTTCATCCGCGGTTTCGATGCACAGGGCGACACCTACCTGGACGGCGTGCGCGACACCGGCGGCCAGAGCCGTGAGATTTTCGACATCGAGTCCATCGAAGTCAGCAAAGGCCCGAACTCTTCCTTCGGCGGACGCGGCTCGGCCGGTGGCAGCCTCAACCTGGTGAGCAAAACCCCGCAGGCACGGGACTTCACCAACGGCGGTTTCACCTACGGTTCCGACCAGACCCGCCGCTACGTGCTCGACGTGAACCGCCAGTTCCTCGACGACAGCGCCGCATTCCGCCTGAACCTGATGAGCCACGAACAGAACGTGGCCGGGCGCGACGCGGTCAATTACGACCGCTGGGGCGTGGCGCCCTCGCTGACCTTCGGCCTGGGCACCCCCACCCGCGTCAACCTCAGCTACTACCACCTGGAAAGCGACGACCTGCCGGACTCGGGGATTCCCTACGGCTACGGTTCGGCCACCGCCACCGCCCACGTCCACGACAAACCCAACGACGGCGGCGACAGCAATAACTTCTACGGCCTCAAAGACCGCGATTTCCGCAAGACCCGCGCCGACATCAGCACGTTCTCCATCGAGCACGACCTGAACGACAACATGACGCTGAAAAACACCCTGCGCCACGGCAGTACCGGCCAGGACTACGTGCTGACCCAGCCCGACGACAGCAAACTCAACGTGAACAAGTTCGGCACCGTGTGGCGCCGGGCCAATTCGCGTGTATCCACCACCACCACGACCACCAACCAGACCGACCTGTTCGGCAGCTTCCAGGCCCTGGGCTTCAAAAACACCTACTCCACCGGCCTGGAATTCACCGGTGAAGAAACCCGCGTCAGCAGCTACACCGTGAGCCCGAACGCGAATCCGGTGTGCACGCCGGCCAAAGGCGGCCTGGGCGGCCAATGCACCTCATTGAGCAACCCGAACCCGGACGACGCCTGGACCGGTTCCGTCGCGCGCAACTACAACGGCACCAACACCAAAGCCACCAGCCGCGCCGCGTACGTGTTCGACACTATCGAACTGGACCCGAAATGGCTGCTTAACGTCGGCCTGCGCTACGACACTTTCGACACCGAAGCCAACACCAATGCGGTGCCTAGTGCGACGGTCAAAGCACGCAGCAAAATCAAGGACGACAGCCAATTCTTCAACTGGCAGGCCGGTCTGGTCTGGAAACCGCTGGAAAACGGCAGCATCTATGCCTCCTACGCCACCTCGGCCACCCCGCCCGGCGGCCTGGTCGGCGAAGGCTCGGACGGCAACCCGCTGTCTGCCGGCGCGGCCACCAGCGATCTGCAACCGGAAGAAACCGTCAACTATGAGCTGGGCACCAAGTGGGACCTGTTCCACGACCGCCTTTCGCTGACCGCCGCCGTATTCCGCACCGAGAAGAAAAACACCCGCATTCTGGTGGACGCCCTCACCTACCAGAACGCCGGCGAGTCGCGGGTCGACGGCGTGGAATTGTCCGCCAGCGGCAAAATCACCGAGCAATGGCAAGTGTTCGCCGGCTACAGCTACCTGGACAGCCAACTGGTCAAGGCTGGCCGTAACGGCCGCAACGGGGTGATCAGCGCCGGCTCCAACGAAGGCAACCAGATGCCCAACACGCCGAAGAACACCTTCAGCCTGTGGACCACCTATGCCCTTACACCCAAGTTCACCGTTGGCGGCGGCGCGTTCTATGTCGACCAGGTTTACGGCGACGTGGGCAACACCGTGTATGTGCCGTCCTATACCCGCTACGACGCCATGGCCAGCTACAAGCTGACCAAGAACGTCGACTTGCAACTGAACGTGCAGAACCTGACCGATAAGGTCTACTACGATAAGGCTTACTCCGCGCACTTCGCCAACCAGGCCGCCGGTCGCACGGCGCTGCTGACCACCAGCTTCCATTTCTAAACGCTCGGCCCTGAGCCCCACGCATCGGATGCGTGGGGCTTTTGCGTGTTAAACAACAAAGTTTCTCGACAACCCACGGCATAATGCGCGCCGTGGCACTTATATCCCGATGAACGAGGCGGTCCGACGTGTTGAAGAAAACCCTGTTTCAGTTGCACTGGTTTTTCGGCATTACTGCCGGGCTGGTGCTGGCCTTGATGGGGATCACCGGAGCGGCCGTGTCGTTCCAGGATGAAATACTGCGGGCTCTCAACCCCAGCGTCCTGCACGTACAAAAACGCGAAGCCGGCGTGCTGCCGCCGGCCGAACTGGTGCGCAAGCTCGAAGCCGTCGAAGGCAAGACCGTCGCCATGCTGTGGGTAGAGCGCGACAGCGGCAATGCCGCGCGCGTGGCCTTCACCCCGCCGCCGGGTGAACGGCGTGGCCCGATGCGCTACTTCGACCCGTACACCGGCGAGTACCTGGGCGATGCCGTCGGCCAGGATGTGTTGGGTTTTATCCTGCAACTGCACCGCTTCCTCGCCATCGGCGAAACCGGCCGGCAGATCACCGGCGCCTGCACCCTGATCCTGGTGTTCTTCTGCCTCTCCGGCCTGTACCTGCGCTGGCCGCGCCAGGTCGCGAGCTGGCGCGCCTGGCTGACCCTGGACTGGCGCAAAAAGGGCCGCAGCTTCAATTGGGACCTGCACTCAGTGTTCGGCACCTGGTGCCTGCTGTTTTACCTGTTGGCGGCGCTCACCGGGTTGTTCTGGTCCTACGACTGGTACAGCCGAGGGCTGACCCAACTGTTGTCCGACGCCCCGCAGAACGAACGGGTACGCACGCGCGGCCCAGCGCCCGCAGGCCCGGCACCGGTGGCCAACTACGACGCAATCTGGAGCAGCCTCTACAGCAACGCCGGCGCTGACCTGAGCGCCTACAACATCCGCATGCCTGGCGCTGCCGGGCAACCGGCTACCGTGTATTACCTGCTGAGCGACTCGCCCCATGACCGCGCGCTCAACCAGATCAACCTGGACCCGGCCACCGGCGAGGTCCAATCCCATGATCGCTACGCCGGCAAGAGCCTCAAGGCTCAGTTACTGACCAGCATTTATGCACTGCACACCGGCAGCTACTTTGGCTTGATCGGGCGGATCGTGCTGACCGTCAGTTCACTGTTGATGCCGTTGTTCTTTATCACGGGCTGGTTGCTGTACCTGGATCGCCGTCGCAAAAAACGCCAGGTGCGCGACGCTCGCCAGCGCCTCGGCGCCAACCCCAGCGATGCCTCGGCGTGGCTGATCGGCTTTGCCAGCCAGAGCGGTTTCGCCGAACAACTGGCCTGGCAGACCGCCGGGCAACTGCAGGCTGCCGGCCTGCCGGTGAAAGTGCAGGCGCTGGGCAGCGTCAGCGCGGATGAGCTGCGCCAGGCGCACAACGCGCTGTTCGTGGTCAGCACCTTCGGCGACGGTGAAGCGCCCGATAATGCCCGTGGCTTCGAGCGCAGCGTGCTCGGCCAGGGCCTGTCGCTCAAGGGCTTGAACTACTCGGTGCTGGCCCTCGGCGATCGCCAATACCCGCACTTTTGCGGCTTCGCCCGGCGTCTGCATTTCTGGCTGACCAACCAGGGCGGCACAGCGTTATTCGCCCCGGTGGAAGTGGACAGCGGCGACACCCACGCATTGCTGCACTGGCAGCAACAGTTGGGCGAACTGACCGGCCACGCCCCGGCCGCCGCCTGGCCAAGCACCCAGTACGAACACTGGACACTGAGCCAGCGCACCCTGCTCAACCCCGGCAGCGTCGGCGCGGGCGTGTACCTGCTGGGCCTCACGTCGACGTCGTCGCAGCACTGGGACGCCGGCGACCTGGTGGAAATCCTGCCGCGCAACGCCCCTTCGGCAGTCGAGCACTTTCTGGCGGGCCTGGGCCTGCAAGGCAGCGACGGCGTACTGATCGAAGGGCTGGCACAAACCCTCGACCAGGCACTGGCCACTCGCCAGTTGCCGGACAACCGCGCGCACCTGGTCGGCCTGCACGCCCAGGCGCTGGTGGACGCCTTGGTGCCGCTGGGCATGCGCGAATACTCCATCGCCTCGATTGCCGGCGACGGTGTGCTCGAATTGATCGTACGTCAGGAACGCCACGCCGACGGCCGCCTGGGCCTGGGCTCGGGCTGGCTCACCGAACACGCGCCCCTCGGCGGCGCGATCAGCCTGCGTCTGCGACGCAACAGTGGCTTCCACCTGCCGGACGCGCCGGTGCCGCTGATCCTGCTGGGCAACGGCACCGGGCTGGCCGGCCTGCGCAGCTTGCTTAAAGCGCGCATTGCCCAAGGCCAGCAGCGCAACTGGCTGGTGTTCGGCGAACGCAATATCGCCCACGACTACCTGTGCCGGGACGAGCTGCAAGGCTGGCTGGCCAGCGGCGATCTGGCGCTGTTGGACCTGGCGTTCTCCCGCGATCAGGCAGAGAAAATCTACGTGCAGGATCGCCTGCGCGAGTCGGCGGATGTACTGCGCAGATGGCTGGCCGATGGCGCGGCGATTTATGTGTGCGGCAGCTTGCAGGGGATGGCTGCCGGGGTGGATCAGGCGTTGGTGGATATCCTCGGCCGTGAGGCGGTGGAGCGCTTGATCGAACAAGGCCGCTATCGCCGCGACGTCTACTGAGGTCACCCAATGTGGGATTGCATTTCAAGTCAGTGTTCTGTGCCGGTGGCGCTTTTTCGAACACCACTTCAGGCCCGGCGACAAACTCCCGGAACGGCTCGAAATCCTGGAGCGCTGCGCGATCCACTGTGGGAGGGGGCTTGCCCCCGATAGCGGTGGATCGCTCGTCTGATAAATGACTGTCACACCGTCATCGGGGGCAAGCCCCCTCCCACATTGGGATTGCATCTCAAGTCAGTGTTCTGTGCCGGTGGCGCTTTTTCGAACACCACTTCAGGCCCGGCGACAAACTCCCGGAACGGCTCGAAATCCTGGAGCGCCGCGCGATCCACTGTGGGAGGGGGCTTGCCCCCGATAGCGGTGGATCGCTCGTCTGATAAATGACTGTCACACCGTCATCGGGGGCAAGCCCCCTCCCACATTGGGATTGCATTTCAAGTCAGTGTTCTGTGCCGGTGGCGCTTTTTCGAATACCACTTCAGGCCCGGCGACAAACTCCCGGAACGGCTCGAAATCCTGGAGTGCCGCGCGATCCACTGTGGGAGGGGGCTTGCCCCCGATAGCGGTGGATCGCTCGTCTGATAAATGACTGTCACACCGTCATCGAGGGCAAGCCCCCTCCCACATTGGGATTGCATTTCAAGTCAGTGTTCTGTGCCGGTGGCGCTTTTTCGAACACCACTTCAGGCCCGGCGACAAACTCCCGGAACGGCTCGAAATCCTGGAGTGCCGCGCGATCCACTGTGGGAGGGGGCTTGCCCCCGATAGCGGTGGATCGCTCGTCTGATAAATGACTGTCACACCGTCATCGGGGGCAAGCCCCCTCTCACATTGGAATTGCATTTCAAGTCAGGTGGGTTGCAACTTCTGTTCGAATACCGAGACTCCATCCAAGTCGCGCAGGATCACCGTCAACTCTCCCGTCTGGCCATCGATATTCACCTCGCCAAAAAACTGAAACCCTGCAAACGGCGAGGTGTTCTGCGCCGGTGGCGCTTTTTCGAACACCACTTCAGGCCCAAACGTTTTATCCAGCGGATTGGGCCCGAAGCTGCCGGCGTTCAACGGCCCGGCGACGAACTCCCAGAACGGTTCAAAATCCTGGAACGCGGCGCGATCGGGATGGTAGTGGTGCGCGGCGCAGTAGTGCACATCGGCTGTCAGCCACACATGGTTACGCACCTGCTGTGCGCGCAGAAAACCAAGTAACTCAGCGATTTCCAGCTCGCGCCCCTGGGCCGGGCCTGGATCATTGTTGGCAATGGCTTCCCAGCGCGGCACGCCGGGGCTGACTTCGCCGTCGGGCACGCCCAGGCCGATAGGCATGTCGGCGGCGATGACTTTCCATTGCGCCGTTGAACCCTTGAGTTCGCCCTTGAGCCAGTCCAATTGTTCACGACCGAGAAACGGTTTGGCCGCCCCCAGGTTGTCATCATTCGGGCCACGGTAGCTGCGCATGTCGAGCACAAATACATCCAGCAGCGGGCCATAACTGAGCTTGCGATAGATGCGCCCGCCGCCGTCGGCGCTTTGGCGGCGCATCGGCGAATACTCCAGCCAGGCCTGGCGTGCACGGCCTACGAGCGTGTTGATATCGCGGGTCTGGTAGCGCTCGTCCAACTGCTTGCTCGACGACCAGTTGTTGATCACCTCGTGGTCGTCCCACTGCCAGATCTGCGGCACCTCGGCGTTGAAACGGCGCACGTTTTCATCCATGAGGTTGTAGCGATAGTTGCCGCGGTATTCGTCCAGGGTTTCGGCGACTTTGCTCTTGGCTTGGGTGGTGATATTGCGCCAGATGCGCCCGCTTTCGGTCGCCAGTTGTGCCGGCACCGGGCCGTCGGCGTAGATGGTGTCGCCGCTGTGGATAAAGAAGTCCGGCAGACGCAGGCGCATGGCTTCGTAGATGCGCATGCCGCCGATATCCGGGTTGATGCCGAAGCCCTGGCCGACGGTGTCGCCACTCCACACGAAGCGAATATCGCGGCGCTGTTGCGGCACGCTGCGCAGATGGCCGAACCACGGTTCGCTGGAAACGCCGCTCTGGGCGTCTTCGAAGTGCACGCGGTAGAAAATCGCCTGGTCGGCGGGCAACCCGGTGAGTTCGACGCGGGCGGTGAAGTCCGTGCGGCTGTCGGCCAGCGGCGAGACGAAACGGCGCGGGTTGCTGAACACACTGCGGGTGTCCCATTCCACCACCATCCGCGCCGGGCGGTCGCTGCGGCTCCAGATCATCGCGCGGTCGCCCAGCAGATCGCCGGACTGCACGCCATCGGTGAGTTGCGGCCGGTCCTTGACCGACGCAATCACCGCCGGCGCCAGGCCCGGCAGTAACAGACCGGCGCCGACGGCTTGCATCACGCGGCGACGGCCCAGATCGAAGTGGCTCATGCAGGTGCCCTCTTGAGTCTCAAAAGAGGCACTTAACCATACGGGAATGAAGCGGATGTGACACTCACCCTGCGCTGAGCCGAGATCCAAATGTGGAGGGGCTTGCCCCCTTCCACATGTTCAGGCCCTGCCGGACCGTGTCAGGCGTTGGCCGGCGCGACGCTCAGCTCCACCACTTCCGCCCGCTTGATCAGCGCATACACCACCCCGGTCAGCAGGCTGCCCGCAACGATCGCCAGCAGATACAGCAACGCATGGTTGATCGCATTCGGGATCACCAGCACAAACAAACCACCGTGGGGCGCAGCCAGTACGCAGCCGAAGTACATCGACAGCGCGCCGGTCAACGCACCGCCGGCGATGCTCGCCGGGATCACGCGCAGCGGGTCCTTGGCGGCGAAAGGGATCGCACCTTCGGAGATAAAGCACATACCGAGGATCATCGCGGCCTTGCCGGCTTCGCGTTCGGTCTGGGCGAATTTGCGCCGCGCCAGCAGCGTGGCGATGCCCATGCCGATGGGCGGTACCATGCCGGCGGCCATGGTCGCGGCCATCGGCGCGCCGCTATGGGCGGCCAGCAGGCCGACCGAAAATGCATACGCAGCCTTGTTGATCGGCCCCCCCAGGTCCACGCACATCATGCCGCCCAGCAGAATACCCAGCAGCACGGCATTGGTGGTGCCCATGGTGCTGAGGAACTCAGTCAGGCCGCTGAGCATGCGCGCCACCGGCGGGCCCACCAGGTAGATCATCGCCAGGCCGGTGAACAGGCTCGCCAGCAACGGGATGATCAGAATCGGCTTGAGGGCTTCCATGCTCTGCGGCAGGCGCACCACGCGCGTGACCCCTTTGACGCAGTAACCGGCCAGGAAACCGGCAAAAATGCCGCCGATAAAGCCCGCGCCCAAAGTACCGGCGAGCAGGCCGCCAATCATGCCCGGCGCGATCCCCGGACGGTCGGCGATCGAATAGGCGATATAACCGGCCAGCAGCGGCACCATCAAGGTAAACGCGCTGTTGCCGATGGTTTTCAACGCCGCCGCCAGGGTGCCTTCCTGTTCGAACGCATGAATGCCGAACGCAAACGACAGGGCGATCAGCAAGCCGCCCGCCACCACCATCGGCAACATGAACGACACACCAGTAAGCAGGTGCTTATAGACCCCGGTTTTTTCCGGCTTGGCTACCGCTGCACCGGCCGCGCTCTCCACCGTGCCTTCGGCCAGGGCTTTGTTCAGGGTCGCTTCCGATTGTTTGAGGGCAATACCGGTGCCGCAACGGTAAATCTTCTTGCCGGCAAAGCGTTCGGTGGCCACTTCGATGTCCGCCGCCAACAGCACTACGTCGGCCTTGGCGATGGCTTCGGCGCTCAGCGGCGTACGCGCGCCCACCGAGCCCTGGGTCTCGACCTGCAAGTCGTAACCCAGGCGCTTGGCCGTCTGCTGCAAGGCTTCGGCGGCCATAAAGGTATGGGCCACGCCGGTCGGGCACGCGGTGATGGCGACGATGCGCGGGGCGTTTTTCGCCGCCACGGGTGCCTGGCTGGCGACATACACCTGGGCCTCTTCAGCGCCGCGACGCAACACCGCCTCCACATCCGCCAACGCCTGGGCCGGTGTGCTCTGGAACACGCGCTTGCCGACGAAGCGCTGCATATCCACCGGCGTGCTGCTGACCAGCAACACCCACTCGGCGGCGGCCAGGGTCGCTTCGGATAACGCACGCTCGGAGTGTTGCACATCCACTACTTCGACACTGGTGCTCCAGCCCTGGCGTTGCGCGGCGGCGTCCAGCAAGCGGGCGCACAGCACACTGGTGACCATGCCGTTGGGGCAGGCAGTAACAATGGCTAACTTCATGACTAACCCTCTTATTGTTCTGTGAGCGGTCGTACATCGACGCCGCTTTGCAGATGCGCCAACTGCGCGTCATCGCTGATGCCGAAACCGATCTGCGTCACGGCCATGGCGGCAATCGCCGTGGCGCGACGCAGGGTCTGCTCGGGCGCTTCGTCACTGAGCAGACCGTGGAGCATGCCGGCCAGCAACGAGTCCCCGGCACCCACGGTGCTGGCCACGCTGACCTTGGGCGGCGTGGCGTGCAGCGCCGCCGTTGGGCTGAACCAGTTAACACCGTCGGCGCCATGGGACACCACGACATGCTCCACGCCCTGAGCGTGCAGGCGCTGCGCGGCCTGGCGTTGCTGTTCGAGGGAATCGGTGGGGCAGTCGAGGGCATCGGCCAGTTCTTCGGTGTTCGGCTTGACCAACCACGGGCCGGCACGCAGGCCGGCACGCAGCGCCTCGCCGCTGGTGTCCAGGGCGACTTTCAAACCGAGGCCCTTCAACTGCACCAACACATCGTGCAACCACTGCGCACTGACGCCACGCGGCAAGCTGCCGGCGACCACCACCGCATCGTGAACGGGAGCGATCAGAGTGAGCTGGTTGAGTAAGGCCTGTTGCGCCTGCTCGCTCACCAGCGGCCCCGGTGCATTGATGTCGGTGACGCGACCGTCCTGCTCGGCGATCTTGATATTGCTGCGGGTTTCCCCCGGCACGCGGATAAACGCGTCGGCAAAACCACGACGGGCGATCAGCGCTTCAAAGGCCTGCGGGTTGTCCGCACCGAGAAAACCGCCCACGGTCAGCTGATGCCCCAGGTCGGCCAGCACCTGCGCCACATTCACGCCCTTGCCGGCGGCGTGGGTCAGCAGGGTTTCGCTGCGGTTGACTTCACCCGGTTCCAGGCGGGCCAGGCGCACCGTGAGATCCAACGCCGGGTTCAGCGTCAGGGTCAGAATCCTTGCCATTTACACCGCCTCCACGAGGGCTCGCACATCGGCGGGGGAACCTGCCGCCAGTGCTTGTTGTGCCAGGCGCTGGGCCTGGCTCAGACTGAATTCGCGCACACGCGCCTTCACTTCGGGAATGCTGCGCGCCGACACGCTCAGCTCGTCCACCCCCAGGCCCACCAGCACCGGCACCGCCAACGGGTCCGCCGCCAGTTCGCCGCACACGCCAACCCATTTGCCATGGGCATGGGCGGCGCGCACGGTGATATCGATCAATTGCAACACCGCCGGGTGCAAGCCATCGGCCTGGGCCGACAAGGTCGGGTGGCCACGGTCGATGGCCAGGGTGTATTGGGTCAGGTCGTTGGTGCCGACACTGAAAAAGTCCACTTCCTTGGCCAGCACCGGCGCCAGCAAGGCCGCCGACGGCACTTCGATCATGATCCCCAGTTGCAGGTCGGCCACCGGGATTTCCAGGCGCAGGCGCTCGGTCATATCACGGGCGGCGCGCCACTCGTCGACGCTGCCGACCATGGGAAACATGATGCGCAGCGGGCGGTTGTCCGCCGAGCGCAACAGCGCGCGCAATTGCGCTTCCATGATCTGCGGGCGCTGCAAGGTCAGGCGGATGCCGCGCACACCCAGGAAAGGGTTTTCTTCCTCGGCAATCGGCCAGTAAGGCAAGGGCTTGTCGCCACCCACATCAAGGGTGCGCACCACCAGTGGGCGTCCGCCGAGGCCGTCGAGCACGCGGCGGTATTCGGCCTCCTGGGTGGCTTCATCCGGGGCTTGCGGATGGGCCATGAAAATCAGCTCGGTGCGCAACAGGCCGATGCCTTCGGCGCCCTGCTCCACCGCAGCAGCAACGCCGGCGCTCTCGCCGATGTTGGCGAACACTTCCACCGCATGCCCGTCACGGGTCAGCGCCGGTTCGTGGCGCTGGGCCGAGGCGGCCTGCAAGCGTTGTTCACGGGTGTCGCGCTCGACGGTGGCGCGTTGCAGGGTGGCTGTGTCGGGGTCCACATGCAGGCGCCCGCGCTGGCCATCCAGCAGCAGCGGCGTACCGGCGGCAAGCAGCAGCACCGCCGAGCCGGCGCCGACCAGCGCGGGGATGCCGAGCGCGCGGGCGACGATGGCGCTGTGGGCCGTGGCGCCGCCGCGAGCGGTGAGGATACCGGCGACGCGGGCCGGGTCCAGGCGCGCCACGTCGGAGGGGCCGACCTCGTCCATCACCAGGATGTAAGGTTCGTTCGGTTCCTGCGCGGTTTCGACGCCGCACAGTTGCGCCAGCACTCGGCGGCCGACATCGCGCAGGTCGGCGGCACGCTCGGCGAGCAGCGCATCCTGCAACGATTCCTGCTGTTTGGCGGCGGCCTCAATTACGCTCATCCACGCGGCTTCGGCGCTTTCGCCTTGCTTGAGGCGCGTGTCGACTTCGTCGGTGAGTTCCGGGTCGTCGAGCATTTCCTGGTGGGTGATGAAAATCTCGCGGATCGCCTTGGACGGGCTGCGCTCGATCAGGCCGTGGATATCACCGCGCACGTCGGCAAGGGCGGCCTGCAAACGCTGACGCTCAATCGCGCACGACTCGCCGCGCAGCGGGTAGTCGAACACCTGCTGGGCCTGGACATGGGCCGGGCCGATAGCAATTCCCGGCGCAGCGGCGATCGCCTGGAGCTGGCTGCCTGACGCTGGCGCGCTGATCACCGGTTCTATGTCCACGGTTGCGGGTTGCGCGCTGACGGTCGGCAGCGGCTCGATCGCCTCACCGAGCCCCTCTTCTACCGCCGCCAACAGTGCCGGCAACGCATCACCGGCAATGCCGGGTTCGGCGACAAACTCCAACACCTGACCGCGGCGAGCGCCGAGGCTGAGCAGCTTGCTCAGGCTCTTGACCGACACCGCGGTGGCCGGGCCGTCGATGACGCGCACGCGGATATCGCCGTCAAAACTTTTGGCCAACTGCGCGAGGATCTTCGCCGGCCGCGCATGCAGGCCGTGGGCGTTGGCCAGGGTGATGCGCGCGCTCGGCCAGTCCGCGGGCAGTTCGCCGCCCAGTACTTCAAGCACCGCGCGACTGCTGGTGGCTCGGCCCAGTTCCTGGCCACGGCCTTCGATCAGCAGCGCACACAAACGCTCAAGCAGGGCCTGGTGCGCTTCGCCCAGGCTGGCCAGGCAAAACAGGCCGTTGAGCGGCTGGCCAAGGTAACGCATGGGTTTGTCCGGGGTGACGAACGCCAGGCCCGGACGTTTGACGGTTTGCTCGCTGTGCAGCCACCACAGGCCATCGCCCAATGGCAGTGCATCGACCTGTTGCAATACGGCGGCGAAGCCGTTGCTGACGCAATCGGCCTGGCGCAGCAGGCGTGCCCCTCTCCAGACCAGCTCTTCGAAATCATCGGCGGACACGCCCAGGCTGATCATCTGTGCATCCAGCGCCAGCTCCTGCGGTGCACCCTGCAGCAATTTCAGCAGAGCTTGCGCGGAGGCGGCGCGACGCAGCGCCTCACCCAGGTCGGTCTCGCCGAGGGCGCGGGTGAGCAGTTGCAGCAGGCGCAGGTGTTCGTCGGACTGGGCGGCGATGCCGATGGCCAGGTACACGACCTGGCCGTCGCCCCAGTCCACCCCTTCGGGGAACTGCAGCAGGCGCACGCCGGTGGAGAACACCTGATCGCGGGTTTCGGGGGTGCCGTGGGGGATCGCAATACCTTGGCCGAGAAACGTCGAGCCCTGGGCTTCACGGGCTTGCAGGCCGCTTAAATAGCCTTCGGCGACCAGGCCGTCGGCCACCAGTGTGTCAGCGAGCAGGTGCAAGGCAGCAGATTTATCCACAGCCACCTGGCCCATGGATATCTGCTCTACAGTGAGCTCAAGCATGCCGTTCTCCTAGTGAGTGCGCTGGGCGCACTAGGTATTGTTTTGAATAAAACAGTGTAGGGGTGTTTGAAAATCACTGACTGAGCGGTCAGTTGGCAGGAGCCGCTCGGTCGCGAACGTCGTAAAAATACGCTGGCTGAAACGTTTAATCTAGAATTTAAGGCAGATTACGCGTTAATTGTGCATCCTTGAAGGACCACTCGGCGATTGAGCTGGGACATTGGTCGTGCGCCGGAATCGGTTACGATTGGACAAAATGTCGGGGCGAGCTCCAAAAAACAAGGAAATCCCGGTTTGAAACTCAGTGATATCGCACGTCTGGCCGGTGTGTCCGTGACCACCGCCAGTTATGTCATCAACGGCAAAGCCGCCCAGCAACGCATCAGCCACGCGACCGTCGAGCGGGTGCGAGCGGTCGTCGACGCCCACGGCTTTACGCCGAACCCCCAGGCCGCCGGGCTACGCAGCCGGCACACGCGCACGCTGGGCTTTATTCTGCCTGACCTGGAAAACCCCAGTTACGCACGCATCGCCAAATTGCTGGAGCAAGGCGCGCGTGCGCGGGGCTATCAGCTGCTGATCGCCAGCTCCGACGACGACGCCGACAGCGAGCGCCAATTACTGCAGTTGTTCCGCGCCCGACGTTGCGATGCGTTATTCGTGGCCAGTTGCCTGCCCACCAGCGATGACAGTTACCGTGAATTGCAAGCCAAGGGCCTGCCGGTGATCGCGATTGACCGGGTGATGGAGTCGACACAGTTCTGCTCGGTGGTCAGCGACGACCGTCAGGCCTGCCATCAGTTAACCAGCAGCCTGCTGCAACCGCTGCCCAAGCAAATCGTACTGATCGGCGCACGCCCCGAGCTGAGCATCAGCCAGGAGCGCGCCGCCGGTTTTCAGCAAGCCCTGCAGGGTTTTACCGGTGAGATGCTCATCGAGCACGGTGAAGCGTTCAGTCGCGACTGTGGCCGACAATTGATGGAGCAATTGCTACAGCGGCTGGGCCACTTGCCTGACGCGCTGGTGACCACGTCCTATGTCCTGCTGCAAGGCGTGTTCGATGCACTGCACGACTATCCGCTCAAATCGCGCCCCCTGCGCCTGGGCACGTTCGGCGACACTCAACTGCTGGACTTCCTGCCGCTGCCGGTCAACGCCATGGCCCAGCAGCATCAGTTGATCGCCGACACCGCACTGCGCCTGGCCTTGGCCGCCATCGAAGAAGAGCAGTACCAACCGGGCGTGCACGCCATCGGCCGCACCTTCAAGCAGCGTATTCACGAGGCGTGAACGTGACGCTGATCGACACCCACACCCATCTGGATTTCCCGGAGTTCGACAGCGACCGCCGGGAAGTCCTCGCCCATAGCCGCGAGCTGGGCGTACAGCGCATGGTGGTGCTGGGGGTGTATCGGCAGAATTGGCAGCGGCTGTGGGACTTGGTGCAGACCGATGACGGCCTGTTCGCTGCGTTCGGCCTTCACCCGGTGTATCTGGACGATCACCGCCCCGCCGACCTGTCCGAACTGGGCGACTGGCTGACTCGCCTGCGCGGCCATCGGCAGCTGTGTGCGGTGGGCGAGATCGGCCTGGATTATTTCCTCGAAGACCTGGACCGCGAGCGTCAGCAACACCTGTTCGAGGCGCAACTGCGGCTGGCCGTGGATTTTCAGCTGCCCGCCCTGCTGCACGTGCGTCGCAGCCATGCGGCGGTGATTGCCACCCTCAAGCGCCTACGCGTGCCACGTGGCGGCATCATCCATGCGTTTGCCGGCAGCCGTGAGGAAGCCCGCGAATACATCAAGCTCGGTTTCAAGCTGGGCCTGGGCGGTGCCGCGACCTGGCCTCAGGCGCTGCGCATGCACAAGGTGCTGGCGCACTTGCCGCTGGACGCGGTGGTGCTGGAAACCGACTCGCCCGACATGCCGCCCGCCATGTATCCCGGCCAGCGCAACAGCCCCGAGCACCTGCCGGACATCTGCCGCGCCCTGGCCGAACGCATGGGCCTCAGCCCGCTAGCGCTGGCTGAGGCGAGCACCCGCAATGCGCGCGAGCTGTTCAATTGGTAGCACGGGGCTGACAACGTGCAGGTCCAGGGTCATGCGCTGGCGGTGACGCGCATAGCGCAGTACCAGGTAATGCAGCAGCACCACCATCAGTGAAATGTTGAACTGCCCGATCACGCTGATCAGCCCAAGCCACTCAGCCACCAGCGCCACGATCAGCACCATGCAGGTTAATGCCACCATGCTCGGCCGCACCAGCGCCCAACGGTCAAGCGCCTTGAAATGACGCAACTGCACAGGGCAGTTCAACTGCAGGATTCGCTGGCAATACGGGCAATCGAACGGCTCCTCGATGGCGATGGCATTCAATTGCCAAGGCTTGAGTTCAAATGTGATGTCGCAATGGGCGCAATGCCCTTTGATGCCGAGTGCAGCGGTCATCGTGGTGCCTCCTCGGTTCCCGGTTTGAGTGAAATAAATTTTCACTCATTTACGTGAACAGAAAAGGCGCTCGCGAAAATTCAGACCCGCACCACAGCTCTAAACGGCTAGTCCTACACCTGCGCCCTACACGCGAAACGCGCCGATCAATTGCTTCAACTCGACTACCTGCAGCGATAACTGTCGACTGGCCGCCGCCGTCTGTTGTGCGCCGTCGGCGGCATGCTCGCCGGCACGATTGATTTCGACGATGTTCTGGTCGATATCGTGGGCCACGGCGGTCTGCTGCTCCACGGCAGCGGCGATCTGCTGGTTCTGGTCCACGATCAGGCCGACGGCGCCGAGAATATTGTCCAGGGCTTGCTGGACCTTTTCCGATTGCCCGACCGTGCCACTGGCCATTTCATGGCTGCTGCCCATGGCCGTGACGGCCGCCTCCACGCCTTGGTGCAGGCGGCTGATCATCTGCTCGATCTCTTCGGTGGACTGCTGTGTGCGGCGCGCCAGGGTGCGCACTTCGTCGGCCACCACCGCGAAACCACGCCCCTGCTCACCAGCGCGCGCCGCCTCGATCGCCGCGTTGAGCGCCAGCAGGTTGGTTTGCTCGGCGATGCTTTTGATCACATCCAATACGCGACTGATGGCCTGGCTGTCGCTGGCCAATTGATGGATGGCCCGCACCGATTGGTCGATCTCCGTCGCCAGACACGCAATGCTGCTCTGCTGGGAGTGCACCAGGCCCCGGCCGTTGACGGTTTCCTCGTTGACACGCTGGGCGCTGCCCACCGCGGCGGCGGCGTTGCGCGCCACTTCCTGGGCCGTTGAAGACATCTGGTTCATCGCTGTCGCGACCTGTTCGATCTGCGTGCGCTGGCCACGGACCGCCTGGTTGCTGGAGTCGGAGACTACTTCCACTTGGCCGGCCTGCCGCTCGACCTGGCTGACGGTGTGGCCGACACGCTCGATCAAGTCATGGATTTTTGCCACGGTGCCGTTGAATACCTGGCCGAGTTCGCCCAGCTCATCGCGGCTGCGCGCCACAAAGGTGACAGTCATGTCGCCGGCCGCCACGTCGTCCATCATCTGGCCCAAGTGCCGCAACGTGGTGCGCGTCGAGGCGTAGAAACCGGCGTACAAGTAAAAGATCAGCAAAAACACCGCCGTCAGCGCCGACACCAGCACCACCATATGCAGGCGCTTCTGCGCCAGGCGTTGCTGCAACTGCTGATCGAGAAATCCCAGGGTGGCCTCATCGAGTTCATAGGTTTTGGCCATCAGTTGGCTGACATCGTCATAAAAACCCTGCCAGGACGCGTCGAGGGTTTCAGCCATGACCACCCGTTCTTCGAACAACTCGCTGCCCTGCTTGAGGCTGGCATTGCTGGCCTTGGCCAGGCCGTCGAGCGCCGTGTGCGCGGCACTGCTGGAGCCCAGTGCATCCTGCAGTTTCAAGGCGTACTCGGCGTGGAGTTTTTCCAGCTGCTGCAGCAGTTCATCAAAGCGAGTGCTGGATGATGAGTTGAGAAAACCTTGCCCCAGGGAAAAGGCTCCCATCGCGCGCCCCTCCCCCAGCGTCTGGCTTACCTGCGGCGTGACGCTGGTGATCAAGTCGCTGAGTTGGCGCAAGTCGCTTTGGGGATCGCGGCTCAGCCCGGCTTGACTGGCGATGATCTGGCCGAGCATCTGCGCTTTGTTCAACAGTTTGCCGATCAGCGCGCTTTTACTCAGTAGCGAGGTTTCCTGTTGCTGGGCCTTGAAGGCATCGAGCAATTCAGCGCGCTTGGCTTCAAACACCGCGACGTGCTCCGGGTCGACGCTTATGGGCGCCAGGCCCTGCAAACGGCTCAGCACGCTCTGTTCCAGGGCGCTGATCGTGCTTTCAAGATCCCCAACCTTGGCGGACTGGCCGAGCGTGGCATTGATCTGCACCTGGTTGTTGAGGGTTTCCAGGTCGCGGCGCAGGGCCAGGCTGCTGCCGAGTACATCCAGGCTTTGCAGTTCGACGCGAGTGCCCTGGAATTCGCGCCAGGCGTCACGCACCAGGAACGCGTTGGTCGCCAGCATCGGCAACAGGAACAACACGCTGATCAGGCTGAACTTCATACCGAAACTCAGGCGATTCATCAGCGCGACGGCGGGATAGAGCAAGCTCTTCACAGGTGAACTCCCTTTTCTTTTATTTTTATTAAGGGCGCAGGAGCGCGGCAGAAGGCCACTAGTGGCGCTCTGTCTATATAGCTCAATTCAACAGGGAGTTTTGTAACTTAAGGTTAACAACCCGTGGGAGCCGGCGCGCTCCCACGGTATCGCGTATAGCCGTTATGGCAAGACGGTCCAGATGGCGAAACCGGCATACCACAGCACGGCGGCACGCAGCAGCAGTTCCCATAACCGGTCGAGGCTGTTGATGCCCTCGGCGCCTACTGCGGGAGCCGGGATTTCGGCGGCGGCCAGGCCGACTTTCTCTACCAGTTGGGCTGCGCTGATGTCCCAGCTCAGCAACTCGTGGAGCATCACTCGGCTGACCGCGACGAAGTTGCCTACCAAGGCAAAGCTGGCCGCCAGCAAGCGCACCGGCAGCCAGTCGAACGCGTGGCGCAGTTGCCCGGCGCGTTCGGCAACCAAAGGGTTGAGGCTGTGCTCGCTGGCCAGTGCCAGCAGACGATAGGCCAGGGCGGCCACCGGGCCGAGCAGGAAATACCAGAAGATCACCGCAAAAAAACTCTGGTAAGCCTGCCACAACAGATGGCCCTGCACGCGCTCGAGCAGTTGCTCGCCGCTGTCGGCACCCAGCGCCAAGTCGCGCTCGGCCACATGTTCGGCGGCCTGCAGGTCGCCGCGCCGCCAGGCGTCGCGGAACGGCCCCAGATCAGCCAGCAGATCGCCACGGCCCAGGCTGTAGATCACCACCAGCAGGTGCACCGGCAGTGCCAGCAAACCATAGGCCACCGGTTCCAGCACCATCAGCAACAGCGCCAGCACGGCCACCGGCAGCAGCACCAGTAACGTCAGGATCAGCCAGGGCCGCTGTGCCAGGCGCGGGCTTGATTCCAGCCTGGCCAGTTCGCGCAGCCAGCCGCCATCGCGCTGCAACCGATGACGCAGGGCCGAGAACTTCTCGATCCATACAGCCAGCACCAGTACCAGGAAACTCATCAGGTGTGTCCTCCATCCTGCAGGGCGCTGCGAAAGCGCGCCCAATCAAAAGCGGGGCCGGGATCGGTCTTGCGTCCCGGGGCAATATCGCTGTGACCACAAATGCGTTGCGCGGTGATGTCCGGATAAGCCGTCAGCAATTGCCGGGTCAGCTCGGTCAGCGACGCATACTGGGCATCCGTGTACGGCAGGTCATCCGTGCCTTCCAGTTCGATGCCCAGGGAAAAATCGTTGCAGGTTTCCCGTCCTTCGAACCGCGAAATACCGGCATGCCAGGCCCGGTCGCGGCAGGACACAAACTGCGTCACCGCGCCGTCGCGCTCAATCAGAAAATGCGCAGAGACCCGTAGGTCGGCAATCCCTTCAAAGTAGGGATGTTCCGTGACATCCAGGCGATTCTGGAAAAAAGCCTGCACGTTGCCGGTGCCGAACTGAGCCGGTGGCAGGCTGATGTTATGCACCACCAGCAGTGAAATCTCGCCTGCGGGGCGCTCGTTGAAGTTGGGCGAGGGGCAATGAGCAATGCCCTGGCACCAACCGCTGGCGGGGTCCAACTGCATACAGGTTCCTTGAACGGGACAACAGATGACCAGTATGCCGCGTTCGACCCCGTGGTTGCGATCACTTGGCGTGATTGAGTTGCCGCAGCCTGTCAACCACCGCGGCCAGCGCGCGTTCGAACAGTGGGCTGTCATCCAGCACCCGCAAACCGCCCTGCTTGAATGCCAGCGCCAGTTGGCCGGGGCTTTGCTCCAGCACCTTGAGCCCCGCGCGGTTGACGAACACATAGGTATTGGCCGGTGCCAGGATGGCGGCGAGCTTGCAGCGCAAGGCAACGGTGGCGTCCTGTTGACGCAGGATCCAGGCGCCGACCCGAAGTGAATGGACCTTGAGCAGATCGGGATCGTCGGATGGCAGGTCGATCGCCGGCCCGCCTGGCAACGTGCCAAGCACGAAAGGCTCGCGCACTTCGATCAACCCGTCGATGCGCTCGGCCGGCTGCACATGCAACGCCTGCAGTTGCACGAAGAATTCTCGGGCACTGAAAGGATCGAACGCGGCGCTGTTCAAACCGTCGCGCAGCGCCTTGAGCAGGCCAGGCAACTGCTCCAGCAAACGCCGGCCGGCTTCGGTGTCGTCGTGCAGGCCGACGCTCCAGATCAGGTCGTCCATGGTGCGCAAGGCCGCCTGCCAGTGCACCGACTGCTCGCCATGCTTGAGGCTGGCCAGCAACAGCACCTGGCTCCAGGCCTGTTGCAGGAACTGCACCACCACCTGCGGCAGTACTTTGCCCAGCAGTCGCCGATTGAGCGCATCGGCCACCCGCTGACGCGCCTCGTCGGTGCGTACGCGGCCTTGTTCGGCTTCGCGGGTGTGCTGTTCGAGCAGCGCGCTGCGCCGTTGTTCGTCGGCGGTAAAGGCCCTGAACTCGGTGAGCAATTGGGAAAAAATCGCCGCGTCGTCGACAAACTCATTGAGCAAGCGCTGCACCAGTTGCTCGACGCGCAGGTACAGGGGGTCGCGCGGCTCGTCTTCTCCCACGCTGCTGCCCATGGTCGCGGCGGCGATGTCATTGAGCAGGCGTCGCGCCGGATGGCTGGCGTGGCTGAAAAAGCCCTTGTCCAGCACCGCCACTTTCAGCATCGGAATCTGCAGGCGAGCGATCAATGACTTGAAGGTATCGGGGACGGTGCAGTCGCTGAGGATGAATTCGAACACCAGCGCAATCAGGTTGATCACGTCTTCGTCGGCTTCTTCCACCACCCGCGACTTGCCACTCTTGACGCTGACGCGGGTGAGTAATTGCTCAAGCTGGTTGCGCAGATCGAACTCGTCCTCGACCTGCGGCGTCGGCACGTACTGCTGCAAATGGGACAACAGTCGCAACAGGTCGCGGGTGGCGATGGGCTGCGGTTGGTGACTGGCTTCCAGGGTCGGCGCCACACTGCCGCGCACGGCTTTGAGTAAGGTTTGCAGCGCAGCGAAGGCTTGCTGGCCGCCCTCGTCGACGGGCAACTCGGTGGGCGGCAACGCCTCTTCGTGCCGCTGCTCACGAGCGGCACGCTCACCCGCGCGCCGCGACGGCGCGGCCTTGAGTTCAGGCAGCACGCCGGTGGCGACCAGCAACTGATTGGCTTCGCCATACAGTTGATCGGCATCGCTGAGGACGTATTTTTCGAAGAGTTTGAGCATGATCAGCTTGACGCGGATTTCCACCCCAAGGCTGCGCCCCGCCTGCAGGAAGCATTCGCAGAGCAGCGCCGGCCCCAGGGGGTTTTCACATTCGGCCAGGTGACTGCCCAACACGGCGCTCAGCCGTGCGGTGAGCTGCGCCAGCGCCAGCCCGTCGCGATGCCGCACACGCTCGAGCATGGCCTCCAGTGCCACGGCTTTTTCCAGTGCATCGCGGGGCGTCGTGGGCGCAGCTTCGTAAGACACCAGCGGCACCAGTTGCAGCTCACCGCGCCCGGCTTCGCCCAGGCTGGCGAAGGCCGCGAACAGGCGCTCCATGAACACGCGCTCGAAATTCTTGCGCTTGAGGCGCAGGTCGCGCATGGCCTCAAAGAAAATATGGTGGTCGACGTTGCTGCGGGCCTTGTCGGCCATTTCAAACAAGGTGTCGTCGGCGTTATCGAACAGGTCCTGCAAGCCCTGCTGCAGCTGCTGCGCCGCCTTGTCGCGAACCTGCAGCAACACAACCGGCAGGCGGGCGAGCGGCGATGGCGTGGCGTGCGCCTTGTTGATCGGCACCACCTTTCCGTCATTGTGCATCCTGGCCTCCTGAGACGGCGGTATCGAATGGGGCGGGACCGGCTGCGCGCCAGCACGCTCGCTGGCAAAAGCCGGCCACCACCAGGACGTCAAAGCTATGACGCCAATTGCAAGGCGCGAGATTATCTTGCAAACGAGGGGGGTTACGCCAGCACGCTCTGACATTCGCGCATAAATCAGCAGGCCGCTGGGTTCGCAGGCACACACCCCCTATAATCGAGGCACTTTGTTTGTGGAGCCTGTTATGCCGAATCTGCGTCTTGCCGACCTCACCGCCGAAATTGAAGCCAACGTGCGCCGTGCGCTGCTGGAGGACATCGGCAGTGGAGACATCACCGCGCAGCTGATCCCTGCCGAACGGCTGGCCAAGGCCACCATCATTACTCGCGACGCAGCGGTGATCGCCGGCACGGCGTGGGTGGACGCGGTGTTCCGCCAGTTGGACCCTCGGGTCGCCGTGCATTGGCAGGTGGCCGATGGCGAGCGCGTCAGCCCCAATCAGGCATTGTTCCACCTAGAGGGCCCGGCGCGCTCGCTGCTCAGCGGCGAACGCAGTGCGCTGAACTTCCTGCAAATGCTGTCCGGAGTCGCCACACGCGCCCGGTTCCTGGCGGACTTCGTCGCCAGCACTCCAGTCAAATTGCTGGATACCCGCAAGACCCTGCCGGGCTTGCGCCTGGCGCAGAAATACGCCGTGACCTGCGGGGGCTGCCACAACCATCGCATCGGTTTGTACGATGCGTTCCTGATCAAGGAAAACCACATCGCGGCCTGCGGGGGCATTGCGCAGGCCATCACTGCCGCGCACAGGATCGCCCCCGGCAAGCCAGTGGAAATCGAGGTGGAAAGTCTGCAAGAGTTACGCGAAGCATTGGCGGCGGGCGCCGACATCATCATGCTTGATGAGTTGAGCCTGGAGGACATGCGCGAAGCCGTGCGCCTGAGCGGCGGTAAGGCGAAACTGGAAGCCAGCGGCGGTATCAATGAAAGCACCCTGCTGCCCATCGCCGAGACCGGTGTGGACTACATCTCCATCGGTGCGATGACCAAGGATGTGAAGGCGGTGGATCTGTCGATGCGGCTCAGTATTTGAGGCATTTCAAGCTGCAAGCAAGTCGAGTGAACACTTGCAGCTTGAAGCGTGCGGCTCTTATCTAAACCACCAGGTTATTCATCTCGCAATACTCGTCCCATTCGACGCCCAGCACCTCGGCCGCTTCCTTGTGCAGGACCAGCCGCTGAGCTTCGAATTCTTCCGGTGTCGAGGTGTACTTGAGGGTCAATTCCCAAGGCTGCAGGCCCTGGCTTTCGGCCTCGTCCTCGAATGCCCACTGGATCTGGTCGTGCTGGTCATCGGCGCTCAGGTCCTTGATCTCTTCTTTAAGCTGCGGCGACTCCTTGAGGTAATGTTCAAGAGCTGCTTCGTGCCGCGCTTCCTGGGTCATTTCGGTCGTGGTCATGGTGTTCTCTTAGATCGAGGAATGGGGATGCATCTGGGACATCAGGTTGCGCAGATACAAAAGAACAGGCATGGATGCCGGCTCGTCTGGCCTTCAGAACCATTCTGGGATCAGCTGAAAACGTTGCCTTGAAACGCTGTTGCCTTTGTGCCCGAGACAGGAATCGAACCTGCGACCTTCGCGTTACGAGTGCGCTGCTCTACCGGCTGAGCTACACGGGCGGTGGACTAAAGCTAGCACCGCATCGGGCGTCCGGCAACTCGCGGCCTTCAGCGGGCGATGACACCCTGCGCCCAGAAGCGAGGCTGCAGGTAACTGCCCGTGGCGTCGAGGTACTGCCGCTGGGCCTGCTTGATGTGGGGCACATCGCGCAGCGCGACATGCACCAGCAACGCGATCGCCAATACACTCAACACTTTCCACACCGTCCAGGCCAACGGCCAAGTCGCCGTTGCAGGTGTTCGCCAACGATGCAACGCCATCAGCCACCCCACGACCAGCGCAAGCCAGACCTGGGAATTGGGCATCACCAGCACACCGTCGACCATGGACTGCGTCAGGGCACCCACCAACGCCGCAAACAGGCATAAGCGCAGCAGGTCCGCGCGTTCACTTGAACGCGCGCGCTCACGCAACACAGCAACCGTGGCCCAGCCACTGCGTCCTGCCAAAACCGCCACGCACAACGTCGAAAGCACACCCCACTCGCTGGCCCACTGCAATACAGCCTGATGCGGATGGGCGGCAACCTTGTTGGCAATATCGGCAAAATGCATCGGGCCGAACCCCAGCCACGGCCGCTCGGCGATCATCTGCCAACCCTGCCACCAGATCGGGCCGCGCCCCGACAGTGAAGTGGTGAGGCGCTCGCTGGCGTCATTGGACGTCTCGATCCCCAGGTAGGTCGCCAGCACCGTGAACAGCAGCCAGTAAACCCACAAGCCGCCCAGCATTGCGGCCAACTGCCAACCCAACCATCGCCGCCCCCACGGACCGAGCAGCGCCAGTACCATTCCCGCCACCCCCATGCCCAGCCAGGTGCCGCGTGTACCGCCGCTGATCGCAATCAACCACCAGGCGCACAGCAACGCAAAGGCCATCCCCCGCAGTGAGCGAGAAACGGTGGGTAACAGCAGAGGAAGCGCCAGCAACGGCAGCGTGAGTGTCTGGAACTGACCGTAGAAACGCTTATTGGAAAAACTCGACAACAGCAGGTCCGGGTTCAACGTGGGCCCGCCGCTGGCGAACGCAAGCACGCCGGCGTACAGGTACTGAAACGTTTTGATCAGGCACAGCAGCACAACGATCAGCAGCAGCGCCCGATCCAAAGGCTCACCGCCATGACGGCGCAGCGATGCAAAGGCCAGCGCGATGGCTGCGCAGCTGACGAACAGTGCCACTTCGGTCAGCGCCCAGAGCGGCTGATGGGCCAGCAGCGAAGACGTCACGCCCAAGCCCACGATTACCGACAGGCCCAACGCCGTCTGGCGATCCACCCAGGGTTCAGTGGGCGTCACCGAAATACCGTACAGCACCGCGCAGAACCCGATGGCAATCTGCATGACCCGCTGTAGATCGTGCCCACCGAACGGCGTGCAAATACCCACCACCAATAGGCACACAGCCAGCACCAGGAAAATACTGCCGCGCCGCTGTACGGATAATGTCATTGGCCAGCTCGACGTGCGTGTGGGTGCAGGCACCGTCACGCGCCGCCGGCGGCGCAGCCCTTGGCGACGTATTTGGCCTCGGCAGTAGTGGTGCAGGTCCAGCCGCTGGTAGCGTTGCGGGTCAGGCTGATGGTCTTGCCCAGGACCGGCGCCGGCGCGTCGAGGATTTCGCAGCTGATGCCACCTGCGCCGGTGGCAACGTCGCCGGTCACGTCGATCTTGCAGTTGGCGGTAGGACTGGTGCCACCGATCAAGGCCACGGTAGGGACCGTGCCCTGATTGAGCGTGTCTTCGTACCCAGCCTTTAACGCAGTGATTTCCGCCAGGCCGGCAGTGAACTTGGCCTTGGCCTGATGGGTGGTGTACATGGGCAGGCCAATGGTGGCCAGGATGCCGATGATTGCCACGACGATTAACAACTCGATCAAAGTAAAGCCTTTCTGACGCATCACTTTCATTCTCCAAAAGAACTCATGACAAGGCGCTTCCTGCGCCCCGTGTTGTGCAGCGGCGCCAGTGTACTCATCCGCCGAGCGTCAATCGCGTGCAAGACGCATATTCTGACATTTTATCCGCCGCCGCAGCCTGCCCCAACTCACCGCCTGACTAAGCTTTGAAGCTCAACGACCGTGTGCGGAACCGTGACATGAACAACGCTTCGACGACTTACACCTGGGAAGGCACCACGCGCAAAGGGCGCAGGGTGTGCGGGCAAAGCACCGCGCACAGTCCGGCCCTGGTCAAGGCGCAACTGCGCCTGCAAGGCATTCGCCCCAGCCGTGTGCGCAGGAAAGCCCTGCTGCTGCCAAGTTTCGCGGTGCCGATCAACACCGCCGACATCGCCCTGTTAACCCGTCAACTGGCCACATTGCTCAAGGCTGGTATTGCCTTGCTGCAAGCCCTCGACCTGATCAGCGAAGGTGTCGAAAACCGGGCCGTGCGTGAACTGCTGCAAGCGCTGAAACAGCAGATCGCCGCCGGCACCAGCCTGGCTGACGCATTGGGCAGGCATCCGCGGTATTTCGATGAGCTGTACTGCAACCTGGTAGCGGCCGGCGAACAGGCCGGCGCGCTTGAAACCCTGCTGGAGCGCGTAGCGGTTCATCTGGAAAAAAGCGAGCAGCTCAAAGCCAGGATCAAGAAAGCCATGACGTATCCCATCGCCGTACTGGCGGTGGCCGGGGTGGTTACCGCTGTGCTGCTGGTGCAAGTGGTGCCGCAGTTCCAGGGCCTGTTCGCTGGCGTCGGCAGTCAGTTGCCGGACTTTACCTTGGCCGTCATCGCCCTGTCGGAATTCATGCGACAAGCCTGGTGGCTCGTCGCATTGGGGCTTGGCGCGGGGTGCATGGGGCTACGCCAGGCGCATCGAACATCTTCACGCTTTCGCTACTGGCTGGATGGGGGTTTGTTGAAAATGCCGCTGGCAGGCAAACTGCTGCAGAAATCGGCCGTGGCCCGCTACGCCCGCACGCTCTCAACCACATTCGCGGCGGGGGTTCCGCTGGTGCAGGCCTTGGATTCCGTGGCCGGCGCCGTCGGTTCCAGGCCATTCAAACAGGCAATCGAACATATGCGTCGCGATGTATCCACAGGCATGCAACTGAACCGCGCCATGGCCTCCAGCGGCTTGTTTCCCGGCATGGCGATCCAGATGACCGCCATCGGTGAAGAGTCCGGCACGCTGGACTTGATGCTGGAGAAGGTCGCCAGCCACTATGAGGCCGAGGTAGACAATCAGGTCGATAACCTCACCAGTCTGATGGAGCCGCTGATCATGGTGGTACTGGGAGGCATTGTCGGCGCGCTGGTCATCGCCATGTACTTGCCGGTCTTCCAATTGGGGAGCGCATTTTGAGCCAGCTGTTGAGTGAATCCCCCTGGCTGTTTGTGGCGCTGACGGCTTTGCTGGGGCTGATCGTCGGCAGCTTTCTCAATGTGCTGGTGTGGCGCCTGCCGAAGATGCTTGCACGGGAGTGGCGTGCCCAAGCCCACGAAGTGCTGGGTTTTCCTGCCGAAGCAGCGGGGCCGACCTATAACCTGATGCACCCCAATTCCTGCTGCCCCCATTGCGAGCAGCCGATCCGCCCCTGGAACAATATCCCGCTGCTCAGCTACCTGCTCCTCGGGGGCCGGTGCGCCCACTGCAAGGGAACCATCAGCGCTCGTTACCCCTTCACCGAACTCGCCTGCGGGGTGCTGTCGGCGCTGGTGGCCTGGCATTTTGGTTTTGGCTGGCAAGCCGCAGCGGTGATGCTGCTGACCTGGGGCCTGCTGGCGATGAGCCTGATCGATGCCGACCATCAGTTGCTGCCGGATGTGCTGGTGCTGCCGCTTCTTTGGCTGGGTCTGATCGTCAACAATTTCGCATTGCTGGTGCCGTTGTCCGACGCGGTGTGGGGCGCGGTGGTCGGGTACATGAGCCTGTGGTCGGTGTTCTGGCTGTTCAAGCTGATCACAGGCAAGGACGGCATGGGTCACGGCGACTTCAAGTTACTGGCTCTGCTCGGGGCCTGGGGTGGCTGGCAAATCGTGCCGATGACGCTATTTGTGGCGTCATTGGTCGGCGTGTTTGCCGGGCTGACCCTGATGCGCCTGCGCAAGGCCCAGGTATCCACACCCATGCCGTTTGGACCCTATTTGGCGATTGCCGGCTGGATTGCGTTGCTCTGGGGTGGTCAAATAACCGACTTCTATTTGCAGTCTGTCGGTTTCCAATGAGTCCTTCTTCTGTTCCAACTCCGTGGATACTCGGCCTGACCGGTGGCATCGGCAGCGGTAAAAGCGCGGCGGCTCAGCACTTTGTCGATCTGGGCATCGATATGGTGGATGCCGACCACGCCGCACGTTGGGTGGTCGAACCAGGGCGTCCTGCACTGGCACGCATCGCCGAACATTTTGGCGACGGCGTGCTGTTGCCGGATGGTCGGTTGGACCGTGCCGCCCTGCGCAAGCTGATCTTTGAAGTCCCTGAGGAACGCCGCTGGCTGGAAGCCCTTCTGCACCCGCTGATTGGCGAAGAAATTCGCAGCCATCTGGCGCAGGCGCGCTCGCCCTACGCGATTCTGGTGTCACCGTTGCTGATCGAATCAGGCCAGTACAGCATGACCCAGCGCATCCTGGTGATCGACGTGCCGCAATCACTGCAGATTCAGCGTACCCTGCAGCGCGACGGCATCAGCGAACAGCAGGTGCAGGCCATTCTCAAGGCCCAGTCCAGCCGCGAAGACCGCCTGAACCATGCCGACGACGTGCTGGTCAATGACAGAGACCTCGCCTGGCTGCACGACGAGGTCGAGCGACTGCACCACTTTTACCTTACTTTGCGTGGAGGCCGATCATGAGCCAACCCTTGACCGTCGACTGTCCAACCTGCGGCGCACCCGTGGAATGGAAAGCGACCAACCCCAACCGGCCGTTCTGCTCGGACCGTTGCAAGCTGATCGACCTGGGCGCCTGGGCCAGCGAAGAGCACAAGATCCCGGTGGCCCCGGACGCCGAAGACGAATTATTTTCCGAAGACCTGCCACCCCGCCACTAAGGGCGCATAAACGCATATTCCTGCTGGTCGTCGAGGTTTTCTGCCAGGTATTGCAGCTCGTCGGCCAGGTCTTCGAAACTGCGCACGCCCTTGCTCTGCTGCACCACCGCGCTGAGCATGGCGCGCAGGGTCAAGCCGGGGTCGAAACCGATTTCCTGGGCCGCGTCCTGACTTCTGCGAAGTTCCTGCCGTGCCCACTCATACACACTCATGATCCGCACTCCTGGAAAATTTCGCAGAGCATGGGCCTGCCTTGGCGCGCGCGGTTTGACCTGGATCAACGCAGCGAATCGTCGTCCTTCCAGGGCGCTGAGAGGTAGCGTGTGCGATTGAACGTCTCCAGCCATTCCGGACAAAACACTACCAGCGCACTGACGACCATGCCGTTGATAAAGGCTTCCGGAAAGATGATCAGCCACAGATAACCAATGAAATCCTCCAACCATTCCGGCATGGCGAAAAGCCCATCGAACCACAGCAACCCCAGCCCCAGCAGCAGGCACGCCAACGCCGAGAGCGCAGCAGCCAGAAAACCGGAACAGAAGATGTACACAAAGGGATTGCGTGGCTGCGCACGCTCCACCCTTAGCGCGACGCCTTCTGTGATCAGTACCGGCAGCACCATCAACAGCAGGCCATTGACGCCGATTGCGGCCAGGTCCTGGCGCCCGAGCAGTACCAGGCCCAATTGCGCGGCAACACCGCCGACAATCGCCAGTGGCCAGTCCAGCAGCAGCGTCACAGCCGTCATGCCGATGAAGTGGTAGGAAACCCCGGTGTCGAAATCGCGCCGAACCAGCCACAACATGAACAGCGCGAACACCGTCCCGAACAACAAATGCTGACGCCGTCGGTCGGCCAACAACTCGACCCACGGCGAGCGCAGTACCGCCCATGCCACCACTGGCGCAAACAACAGCCAACCGACAGCGAGGGTCTGCGGTGCCAGCACCGCGGCGCCGATCATGGCCTCACCTGCCCCATGGCCGGGAGACACGCGATCGTAAGATTGTAGGAAAGCCCTCCGAAACCCCTCACCGCTCACTCCTCGTACTGGCTTGATTGCAGGAGATCTCAGTCTACACCGAGCTTTTGCGGCGGGACTTCCTGCGGTCATCATTTGGACGCTAAGCTGCACCTATGGATGACTCAGATTACTTGCGCCTGCTCACCGTAGCGGCCGAACAAGCCAATGCGTTCCTATCCAATGCCCGCAAATGGGAGCGTGAGCGTTGGGTATGCCAGCGCCTGCTGCAAGGCCTGAATGTGCCCTACCGCGCCGAGGAGTTTCACCCTGCAGGGCAAGAGCCGCCGGACGTGTTGTTTCGCGATGCCAGCTTCGAGGTGTTTTTCGTGCTGGATGAGGGCCGACGACTGAACGACGAATGGCGCGATGAGTTGCTACGTCGACGCAGCGCGTTTTCCCTGAGTCAGCTGGTACGTCGCGAGGCCAAGCCGCGCCGCATTCCGGCGCATGAATTCCTGATGCGCCTGGCGCCTACGTTGCGCAAGAAGGCACATAACTACAAAGAACGCGGGATGGACCTGGGCGAACTGGATCTTGTCGCCTTCGCGAGCCTCAAACGTGAGGTGCTCGACCTCAACAGTCACTTCCCACCGCCAACCGAGTACCTGCGCCAGGGCTGGCGCTCGCTGTCGCTGGTGGGGCCGACGTTTGCCAGGGTGTTGTTCGCCCATCCGGACGCGCCGGATTTCTTGCGCAACAACCTGGGCCGCAGCATAGTGTTCGACGTGGGCATCAGCCTCTGAGCCCTGCTGTAACGTGGCGCCCCTTTGCAACGTCTACCTGACGAGGCCTTTATGACCAGCCGCCTGAAACCCGAAGACCAACAGCGTGTCGAAGAGTACCTGCAACTCTCCCAGAACAGAGTCGAGCGCAAGCCTTTCAGGCCCTGGCTGCTCCTTTGTGTGGTGCTGGTGGCCGTGATCGGGCTTGGTCTGCTGAGCCGCCTGTTGAGTTACCTCACGCTATGAGCTGCCTGGCGCTCGCGGGGGTAACTGCTCCGATTTCTTTTAGCCTTGCGAGATATCCCCATGACCCATCGTATTATTATCGTCGGCGGCGGCGCCGGCGGCCTGGAGTTGGCTACCCGCCTGGGTAAGACTCTGGGCAAGCGCGGCACCGCCAGCATCACGCTGGTCGACACCAACCTGACCCATATCTGGAAACCTCTGCTTCATGAGGTGGCTGCCGGATCCTTGAACTCTTCGGAAGACGAACTCAATTATGTCGCCCAGGCGAAATGGAACCACTTCGAGTTCCAGCTGGGGCGCATGAGCGGGCTCGATCGCGAGCAGAAAAAAATCCAACTGGCCGCGACCCTCGACGAGGAAGGCCGCGAACTGGTGCCTGCGCGCGTGCTGGGCTACGACAGCCTGGTGATCGCTGTCGGCAGCACCACCAACGATTTCGGCACCGAGGGCGCAGCACAGCACTGCCTGTTCCTCGATACCCGCAAACAGGCCGAGCGCTTTCACCAGCAATTGCTAAACCACTACCTGCGCGCCCATGCCGGGCAAACCGACGTGGTAGAAAAAATCAGTGTCGCCATCGTCGGCGCCGGCGCGACCGGCGTTGAACTGGCTGCCGAGCTGCATAACGCCGCTCATGAGCTGGCGGCCTATGGGCTGGACCGGATCAAGCCGGAAAACATGCACATCACGCTGATCGAAGCCGGCCCGCGGGTATTGCCCGCCCTGCCGGAACGCATCGGCGCGCCGGTACATAAAACCCTGGAGAAACTGGGGGTGACGGTGCTGACGAATTCGGCGGTCAGCGAAGTGACAGCCGATGCGCTGATCACCAGCAGCGGTCAGGTGATTCCGGCCAGCCTGAAGGTATGGGCCGCCGGTATCCGCGCGCCGGGCTTCCTCAAGGACATCGACGGCCTGGAAACCAACCGCATCAACCAGTTGCAGGTGCTGCCGACGCTGCAAACCACCCGCGACGATAATATTTTCGCCTTTGGTGACTGCGCCGCGTGCCCGCAACCAGGCACCGACCGAAACGTGCCGCCACGCGCCCAGGCCGCGCATCAGCAGGCTTCGCTGTTGGCGAAGTCGCTCAAGCTACGGATCGAAGGCAAGGCGTTGCCGTCGTACAAATACACTGACTACGGGTCGTTAATCTCGCTGTCGCGATTCTCGGCGGTGGGCAACCTGATGGGCAACCTGACTGGCAGTGTCATGCTGGAGGGCTGGCTGGCGCGGATGTTCTACGTGTCGCTGTACCGCATGCACCAGATGGCGTTGTACGGCGTGTTTCGTACGGCAATGCTGATGCTGGGCAGCCGGATTGGACGCGGGACGGAGCCGAGGCTCAAGCTGCACTGACAGTAGGGTCTGGAGGGGCTTGTTCGATGTGAGAGTAAGCCCCCTCTTGCATAGTCATAGTTTTCGCGCGCAAAAAAAATCCCCGTATCTTTCGATACGAGGATTTTTAATATGGTCGGGGTAGGGGGATTCGAACTCCCGACATCCTGCTCCCAAAGCAGGCGCGCTACCGGACTGCGCTATACCCCGGTAATAAAAAGGCGACCTTTCAGTCGCCTTCTTCGATCAGTGCTTTTGGCCTCTGATCTTAAGATCTGATCCCAGCGCTAACTGGTTTCAAAAATGGTGGGTCGTGTGGGATTCGAACCTACGACCAATTGGTTAAAAGCCAACTGCTCTACCAACTGAGCTAACGACCCAAATATGGTCGGGGTAGGGGGATTCGAACTCCCGACATCCTGCTCCCAAAGCAGGCGCGCTACCGGACTGCGCTATACCCCGATTTGAAGTTGGCTCCGTGACCAGGACTCGAACCTGGGACCCAATGATTAACAGTCATTTGCTCTACCGACTGAGCTATCACGGAACTTAGCACTTCAAACGTACAACTTACTGCTTTTTTACTTCCTCTTCGACCCTTGCGTATCGCTACGTTCGTGTCTCTGAGGCGCGCTATTCTACAATCTTAAAAACCCCTGTCAACCCTTTAAATTGCTTTTAAGACAATGATTTGCGCTTGTTTCTGATTTCCTCTTGGGGAGAAGAAACCCGTGGGCTGACGTTGCTGCGGGGCGCACTTTACAAGCCTTTGCCTTACAGTTCAACGCCCTAGCGAAAAAAAAGGCCCCGCAATGCGGGGCCTTCCCTTCTCAACCGGCGACCAGGCCTCAGTGGAACACGATTTCGTCGTTTTCCACGCTGGCCGTGACGCTGGTCCCCGGCATGAAACTGCCCGAGAGGATCAACTGCGCCAGCGGGTTTTCGATCCAGCGCTGGATCGCACGTTTCAGAGGCCGTGCGCCATACACCGGGTCGTAGCCCACTGCGATCAGCTTGTCCAACGCTTCGCTGCTCAAGTCCAGAGACAGCTCGCGCTCGGCCAGGCGACCACGCAGGCGACCCAACTGAATCTCGGTGATGCCTGCGATCTGATCCCGCGCCAAGGGCTCGAAGATCACCACTTCATCGACCCGGTTGATAAATTCCGGGCGGAAGTGTGAGGTCAACGCATCCATCACCGCCGCGCGTTGCGCCTCGCGATCGCCGACCAGTTCCTGGATCTGTGTCGAGCCCAGGTTGGACGTCATCACGATCACCGTGTTGCGGAAATCCACCGTACGCCCATGGCTGTCGGTCAAACGGCCATCCTCCAGCACCTGCAGCAGGATGTTGAACACATCCGGGTGGGCCTTCTCGACCTCATCCAGCAGGATGACCGAGTAAGGCTTGCGCCGCACAGCTTCGGTCAGGTAACCGCCCTCTTCGTAGCCCACATAGCCTGGTGGCGCACCGATCAAGCGCGCGACCGAGTGCTTCTCCATGAATTCGGACATATCGATCCGCACCATGGCCTCTTCGGTATCGAAGAGGAACTCAGCCAGGGCCTTGCACAGCTCGGTCTTACCCACACCGGTCGGGCCGAGGAACATGAACGAGCCGCTTGGACGGTTCGGGTCGGACAACCCCGCACGCGAACGCCGCACCGCGTTGGACACCGCCACCACCGCCTCTTCCTGGCCGATAACGCGCTGATGCAACAGGCTTTCCATTTTCATCAGCTTGTCGCGCTCGCCTTCCAGCATCTTCGACACAGGAATGCCGGTCCACTTGGAGACGACCTCGGCAATTTCTTCCTCGGTCACTTTGCTGCGCAACAACTGGTTCTCGCTATGGCCATGCTGGTCGACCATCTGCAGGCTGCGCTCCAGGTCGGGGATAACCCCGTACTGCAACTCGGCCATGCGGTTCAGGTCGCCTTTACGGCGCGCCGCTTCCAGTTCCTGGCGGGACTGCTCGATCTTTTGCTGGATCTGCGCAGAGCCCTGCACTTCGGCTTTCTCCGAGGTCCAGATTTCTTCGAGGTCCGAGTACTCACGCTCCAGGCGCACGATTTCTTCCTGGAGTTTTTCCAGGCGTTTCTTCGCCGCGTCGTCCTCTTCCTTCTTGAGGGCCTGGGATTCGACCTTCAGTTGAATCAAGCGCCGATCCAGACGGTCGAGCACTTCCGGCTTGGAGTCGATCTCCATACGAATACGGCTGGCCGCTTCGTCGATCAAGTCAATCGCCTTGTCGGGCAACTGGCGGTCCGTGATATAGCGATGGCTCAATTTGGCCGCCGCTATAATCGCGCCATCGGTAATCGCCACCTTGTGGTGAACCTCATAACGCTCTTTCAGGCCACGCAAAATCGCGATCGTGTCTTCTTCGCTCGGCTCTTCCACCAGCACTTTCTGGAAGCGCCGCTCAAGGGCCGCATCCTTTTCTATGTACTGGCGGTACTCGTTGAGCGTCGTGGCGCCCACGCAGTGCAATTCGCCGCGGGCCAATGCCGGCTTGAGCATATTGCCCGCATCCATGGAGCCCTCGCCTTTACCGGCGCCGACCATGGTGTGCAGTTCGTCGATAAACAGAATGATCTGCCCTTCCTGCTTGGATAGCTCGTTCAGCAGGGATTTGAGGCGTTCTTCGAACTCACCGCGAAACTTGGCACCGGCAATCAGCGCCCCCATGTCCAGGGACAACAGGCGCTTGCCTTTGAGGCCGTCCGGCACTTCACCATTGATGATGCGCTGGGCCAGCCCCTCGGCAATCGCGGTTTTACCCACGCCAGGTTCACCGATCAGCACCGGGTTGTTCTTGGTGCGACGCTGCAGGACCTGGATGGTGCGCCGAATTTCGTCGTCACGACCGATCACCGGGTCGAGCTTGCCGTCTTCGGCGCGCTTGGTCAGGTCGACGGTGTATCTGTCCAGGGCTTGGCGCGACTCCTCATGATTAGGGTCGTTTACCGCATCGCCGCCGCGCAGGTTGTTGATGGCATTTTCCAGGGCTTTCTTGCTGACACCCTGGCCCAGCAACAACTTGCCCAGTTTGCTGTTCTCATCCATCGCGGCGAGCAGCACCAGTTCACTGGAGATGAACTGGTCACCTTTTTGCTGAGCCAGACGATCGGCCTGGTTCAACAGGCGCGCCAGGTCCTGGGACATGTTCACGTCGCCCGTCGGGTTCTGGATTTTCGGCAGTTGGTCGAGCTCTTTGCTCAACTCCTTGCGCAGGCTGTTGACGTCAAAGCCCACCTGCATCAGCAAGGGCTTGATGGAACCACCTTGCTGTTCCAGGAGCGCCTGCATCAAGTGCGCAGGCTCAATGGCCGGGTGGTCGAGGCCCACCGCCAAGGATTGAGAGTCCGATAAGGCCAACTGCAATTTGCTGGTTAAACGATCAATACGCATTAGTCACCTTCCTTTTGAGCAGGCCGGATCTATAAACACATCCTGAATGAAGAAACCTGTCAGATACCCTTATAGATGTGGTCGATTCTGGGAGATTCAAGCAGCCGGCAGTTGACGTAGATCAGGAGAGTCTAGCGCTCAAGCCAGATAAGGGAGGCGAATCGACCCGTACGAGGACTGCGGCGATAAGAGAAGAAGCGCGGATCGGTGACGGTGCACAAACCGCCACCATAGACCGCCTTGATTCCCCGCACAGCCAGGCGCAGGCGCGCGAGTTGATAGATGTCGGCCATGAACTTGCCGGGATTGCGGCTCGGCGTGAACGCCTGGGCGGTCGCCGGCAGTTGTTGCATGAACACTTCACGCACCTCCGGCCCGACTTCAAACGCCTGCGGGCCAATCGCCGGGCCCAGCCAGACCAATACATCGGCAGGCTCGACGCACAGGCTATCGACCGTCGCCTCCAGCACGCCGGCCGCCAGGCCGCGCCAACCGGCATGGGCGGCGGCCACGCGCGTTCCGGCGCGGTTACAGAACAGGGCCGGCAGACAATCGGCGGTCATTGATGTGCACGCGATACCTGGCGTGCCGGTCCAACTGGCGTCGGCCTCGACAGTACGGCCGGGATCGGCTTCGACCACGTTCACGCCGTGGACCTGACGCAGCCAGGCTGGCTGGATATCGAAGGTTTGGGAGAGACGCCGGCGATTTTCCAGGACCGCCTCCAGGCTGTCCTCGACATGATCGCCCAGATTGAGGCTGTCGAACGGCGCCAGACTGACGCCGCCCGCACGGGTGGTGACGCAGGCCTTGACCTGAGCCGGCGCGGGCCAGTCAGGCATCAGCCAGTCATTCATCCGATAAATGCCTCGCGGTCCTGCTTGAGCAGCGACAGCAACCACACCAGATCGTCCGGCAGCGGCGATTCCCAGCTCATGCGCTTACCGCTCGTCGGATGATCCAGTTCCAGGAACCGTGCATGCAGCGCCTGACGAGGGAAGGACTTGAGCGATTCAACCATGGTCGCGCTGGCCGCCGGCGGAATGCGGAAGCGACCGCCGTAGGCAGGATCACCGACCAACGGGAAGTTGATATGCGCCATATGCACACGAATCTGGTGGGTACGACCGGTTTCCAGCTTGACCCGCACGTGGGTGTGGGAACGGAAACGCTCCAGCACACGGTAGTGGCTCACGGCCTGCTTACCACCTTCCATCACCGCCATACGCTGGCGCTGCTGGCCGTGGCGGCCGATAGGGGCGTTGATCTTGCCACCGGCCACCACCACGCCGATCACGATGCACTCGTAGATCCGGCTGACGCTGCGACTCTGCAACTGGGTGACCAATTGAGTCTGGGCCTGGATGGTCTTGGCGACCACCATCAAACCGGTGGTGTCCTTGTCCAGTCGGTGCACGATGCCGCAGCGCGGCACATTGATGATGTCCGGTACGTGGTGCAGCAGGGCATTGAGCAAAGTGCCATCAGCGTGCCCGGCCGCCGGGTGTACCACCAGGCCTGCGGGTTTGTTGATGACCAGGATGTCGTCGTCTTCATAGACGATATCCAGCTCGATGTCCTGGGCGACCCACTCTCCCTGGGCTTCCTGCTCGGCAGTCAGCTCAAGAATCGCGCCGCCATGGACTATGTCTCGCGGGCGGATAACCGCTCCATCCACAGTCAGGCGGCCGTCTTTGATCCAGGCGGAAAGGCGCGAGCGCGAGTGCTCAGCGAATAATTGTGCGGCGACTTGATCGAGGCGTTGGCCGCCCAATTCGGACGGCACCTCTGCGCGAAGTTCAATTTTATCGGACATGCTCAGACTAGGCGTGGCACAGCCTTTGGTTTCGGCTGCGCGCTTGTGGTTAAATACGGCGTCTTTTGCCCCGAGGCTTTCAACGGGGCGCTCATCATAACAGGACGGCCCCGCCCAAGACAGCGGCCGTCATAGGGACGCAAGCCGCCATGCAAGTGAAACACCTGCTGCTGATCGCCATCCTCGCCATGACTGCTGCTTGCTCGTCAACAAAGGAAGTCGTCGACGAAAACCTGAGCGAAGTCGAGCTGTACCAACAGGCTCAGAAAGACTTGGACAATAATAGCTACACCAGCGCCACAGCCAAGCTGAAGGCACTGGAGTCGCGCTATCCGTTCGGGCGCTACGCTGACCAGGCCCAACTCGAGCTGATCTACGCCAACTACAAGAACGCCGAGCCGGAAGCCGCCAAGTCCGCCGCCGAGCGTTTCATCCGTCTGCACCCGCAGCACCCGAACGTGGACTACGCCTACTACATGAAGGGCCTGACCTCGTTCGACCAGGACGTGGGCCTGCTGGCGCGCTTCCTGCCGCTGGACATGACCAAGCGCGACCCCGGCGCGGCGCGCGACTCATACAACGAGTTCGCCCAACTGACCAGCCGTTACCCCAACAGCCGCTACGCGCCGGACGCCAAGCAGCGCATGATCTACCTGCGCAACCTGTTGGCGTCCTACGAGATCCATGTCGCTCACTACTACCTGACCCGTCAGGCGTACGTCGCTGCCGCCAACCGCGGCCGCTATGTGGTGGAGAACTTCCAGGAAACCCCATCCGTGGGTGATGGCCTGGCTGTGATGACCGAGGCCTACCAGCGCCTGCACCTGGATGAACTGGCCACTACCAGCCTTGAAACCCTCAAGCTTAACTATCCGGATCATCCGAGCCTGAAGGACGGCCAGTTCGTGCCCCAGGTTGCCGAAGCCGACAATCGCTCGTGGCTGAGCAAGTACACCCTGGGCCTGATCGAATCCCGTCCACCGCTGCCGCCGGGCGAAACCCGCGCCAACCAGGATGTGATCAAGCAGTTCCAGGACGCCAAGGACGCCATTCCTTCGGACCTCAAGCCCCACGACGAGAACGGCGACGTGATCGAAGAGGAAGAACCGCAGGCCCTGGGCAACAACCAGGACCGCTCGTGGTTCAGCTACATGACCTTCGGCGTCTTCGACTGACCCGTCGGCGTAAGGCAAAAAAGGGAGCTCTTCGGAGCTCCCTTTTTCATGGGCCGGCATTATTGCTCTGTGCGCTTGCCACGTCCTTGGCTAAACTGGCGCATTCCCTGTAGAGAAACTGCCCATCATGCTTCGTCTTCTGTTCTGGATCGCCGTCATTGCTGCCGCAGTATGGTTCTGGCGCAAGTTCAAAAGCCCGGCCGCCAGGCAGCAGCGCGCCAGCGAGCCGAATGCAGCGCTGATGGTGCGCTGCGCCCACTGCGGCGTGCATGTGCCGCAGGATCGAGCCCTGAGCCTGCGCCAGGAGTGGTATTGCACCCAAGCGCACCTGGAACAGGGGCCGAAGTCTATCCAGCGTTGAGCCGGCCTTCGGGTGCATAAGGCGCCGGGTCGATAATCGGCGTTCGCCCCAGCAACAAGTCGGTAAATAGCTGGCAGGAGGCTGGCGCCAACACCAGGCCATTGCGGTAATGCCCGCAGTTGAGCCACAGCCCCTCGAAATTCGGAACCTGGCCAATAAAGGGAATGCCTTCCGGCGAGCCGGGCCGCAAGCCGGCCCAGTGCCCTACCACTTCAGCGTCCGCCAGCGCGGGGATCAGCTCGACGGCGGAAGCTTTAAGGCTTTGCAGCGCAGTGTCGGTAGGCGCCTTATTAAAGCCTTCGTGTTCCAGGGTACTGCCAATGAGAATATGCCCATCCCGTCGCGGAATTGCATAACGGCCCTTGGCCAGGACCATGCAGGACAGGAAGTCCGAAGCACACTTGTACAGAATCATCTGGCCCTTGACCGGCTCAACCGGCAGCGACAAGCCCAACGTACCCAGCAGTTCCCCGCTCCATGCCCCGGCCGCCAGTACTACCGTATCCCCAAGGATCGGACCATCAGCTGTATTAACACCCACTACGCGACCATGCTCCACGACAAAACCGGCAACCTCGCAGTGTTCGCGAACCGTCACGCCAGGCAACGCCAGCAGTGCGGCCTTGAGGGATTTGACCAGGCGCGGGTTACGCACGTTGGCCACATCGGCCATGTACAGCGCCTGGGAATACCCGTCGCCCAACACGGGGACGGCATCATGGGCGGCCGATACATCCACCTTGCTCAGCGGGCGCCCCTCCCGCGCGGCCCAGGCCAGGGCCTCAGCCTCGTCGTCCAGATCGAGCCAGTACAAGCCGGTGACGTGAACCTGCGGGTCGACGCCCGTCGCGTCAAACAGGCGTTCGGCCAATTGCGGGTAGAAATCCTGCGACCAATGGGCCAACGCCGTGACCGCCGGGCTGTAGCGCCACGGATACAGCGGCGAAACAATGCCGCCGCCTGCCCATGAAGACTCCTGCCCTACGCCGGCGCGCTCCAGCAGCACCACCGCCTGGCCCTGGTTCGCCAGGTTGAACGCCGTCAACAAGCCGATGACTCCGCCACCGACAATCACTACCCGCTGTTGCTTAGCCATCATTTGATCCAGCCGATAAATAGGAACAAGCGCACCCGGCGCCCAATCATCCAGCATTTGCATCATTGCCCCCAGCACGCCTGGCGCGACATCTCCGGCTGCGCACCTGGATTGCTCCTCGCGCCGGTGCTGGTCAGGCTGAATTCGCCGCAAGCGTCGCCGACCATGAGCGAGTCAGCCCCAGGCGTAGCCAGCAGATGGAAATCCTGAGGGTTCAATACGACGGTGATTCTATAGCGATCATTACCGGCACTGACGCCGCCTGCATCAATAAAAGTGCCGTTCCTGGTATAAAAACGCTCCAGCTCGTGTGCCTGCTCAGTCAGTAAGGCGACGATCTGCGCACGGTAGGCTTTTCTCACATGGCCGGTGTAACCGGGGTAAGCAATCCCGGCCAGCAGCGCGATGAGCACCACGCCGACCAGCAGCTCAATCAGGGTAAAACCTCGGCTTTCCTTGCCCATTGCATTTGCTCCTTATTGAAGTTGCCGCCAGGACACCCGCCGAAATCGTGAGCCGCCCTCCCCATCCACCCGCGCATACACGCTTTCCAGCACGGTGCGCGACTGACCATTGAGGCCCACTGCCGTCACGCGATAGAGCGCGGCCGGTGTCAGCGCCGGTAAATGCACAATCCCCACGCCAGCACCCAATGACTGAACGCCATAAAGACCGCCCTTAATCGCGACCCAGGTAATCGCCGAAACCGGGTGCGTCCCAGCATTCATGACTGTAAACGCCTCCTCCGGCGGGGCGCAGGTGACCGGCGAAGAACACGGCGGCAACCCCACGCCGCTGCGCCGTATGCTCCACTCTCCAAACCTCAAGCCGCTCTCGGCGCTTTGCAGCGACTGGTTGCGATGCCAGAAGCTGGCGGCCATTTTTTGCTGGGCCACCACCGCTTGCATCGAGGAAAGGCCGATCAGCGATAACAGCAGCAGGAAAACCAGGCTGAACAGCAGCACCATGCCTGCCTGGCGAAGATGAATACTTGCGGTGCGCTCCATGGCCGCCCTACCCCAGACGATTACGCAGCGCCGCAACGACACTGTACGTTTGATCCTTGACGCGAGCGGTCGGGTCCTGCAGCGTCATTTGAATACGCACGCTGCGTATCAACGAGTCGTCGGCCGGGCTGGCGTCGTAACGAGCCACCTGCGTCGATGCCGGGTCGGCGGCCACGCCGAAACTGATCTCGAACGCCCGCACGTTATCCACCAGCACCGCCTTGGCTGGCGCGGCCGGCGTACTGACCTTCAATTGACCCGCCTCGTAGGTGTAGGTGAGTTGGCGTACCGCGAAACGCATCTGCCCAGGGCCGGGAACAGGTGAATGCCCGGCATAAGCCTGGGCGGTGCCCGTACAGTCGGAGAGCACCGTCCAGTCCGGCCTGCCGGCGCCGTCACCTACGCTGGCGGTGACCAGGGTCAGCGATTTCGAACCTGCAACGGCGCTCCAGCTTACGGGCCGATCAAAGGCCGGTGGCGCGTGCTCGATGCCAGCGCTGGCCAGGCAACCGAACATGCCGACCTGGCGAATATCCTGAACCATCTTGCCGAGTGCGAACCGCGCATCGTCCTGCAACAACATCGCTGCCTGTTGGCTGGCGTGTGTCATTCGGGAAGGGATTGCAACCTGGCTGACGCCAGCCACCAGCACCCAGCCCAGCGTCATGGCCAGCAGCAACTCCACCAGGCTGAAACCGCGAATGAACGGGTTCATCGCATGCTCTCCACATCGGCGTCGAGGCGACTGGTCAACGTGAAGGTTTCGCGCGTGCCGGGGATGCCGCTGCCTCGGCTGTCATCCCAACTGATACTGACAGTCACGTCATGAGCATTGACGACCACCGCCCCTGCGCCGCTCTCCCCGGCGAACCCCAGGATATTGGCCTCGAAATCGTGCAGGTCGAGGTCGCGCACGCTCGCGCCGGCAACACTGGCCGGGGCCCGCGCGGCACGCCCCCACGCGTAGTCGGCACCGGCGTTGGCACGGATTCGGTCGAGCATATCGTAGGCAATAAAGCTGGCCTGGCTGGTCATTCTCGAACTGTCGGTGGACTTCAACGCGTTGAGTTGGATAACCGCCGCGCCCAGCAGGCCAACGCCAAGAATCAGTACCGCTACCAGGACCTCGATCAGTGTCGTGCCGGCTTGGTGCCGAGGTAATGCAACAAAAAAATAAGCGTTGGAATAAGCGAGCATCACCATCGTCATCCGTGTCGAGGGTCGAAAGAGAGCAGGCAAAAACCTGCTGTGTGACCCAAGACTAGCGCCAGCTTTTCGCCCGTGCCGCGCCAGGAACAAAGGGAAATACTTTGGACATAAAGGCCATCATCCAAGGCCGAGACCCAGGCGCTATACCTTGGTCTGCACCTGACATATTCAGCCGCGTCCACGGAGGGACAACCCATGAAACAACGAGGATTCACCCTGATCGAATTGCTGCTCGGGCTGATCGTGAGCGGCATTCTGGCTCACATCACCGTACCCGGTTTCAAGCACCTGCTGGAATCACAGCAGCGGCAAGGCGCAGCACACTCATTGGCGAACGGACTGCGCTTCGCACGCGCCGAGGCCATCGCACGCAATCGACCGGTGGTCATTCATGCCCTGAACAGCGATTGGAGCCACGGTTGGCGGATCATTGTCGACGTGAGCGGGCGCGGCCATCTGGACGATGACAACCCGATCCTGCTGGAGCGTCAGGACAACGGACGCATACCGCTTGTAGGCAACGGGCCGTTGAAGAACCAGGTACGCTTCAGCGGGCTGGGCGAACCGGTATTTTCGGGGGGAGGGTTTCGCGCCGGCACCGTGCATGTGTGCGACACGCAAAACGCCCGCAGCCTGCACCAGATAGTGCTGGCGCCCAGCGGGCGCATCAGCCTGCGCAGCGATAAGGCCGAACAGGCCTTGTGCCGCGGTTACTCGGGCAACCTCGCGCTCAGAGCAGCGAGCGAACCCGCAGCTCCTTGGGCATGGAGAAAGTAATGTTTTCCTCACGCCCGGCCAGCTCATCGGCGCCGGTCGCACCCCACGCGTGCAATTGCTGGATAACGCCACGCACCAGCACTTCCGGGGCTGAAGCACCCGCCGTGATGCCGATACGCTCAATGCCATCGAACCAATCGCGCTGCAGGTCTTCGGCACCGTCGATCAGGTACGCCGGGGTGGCCATGCGCTCGGCCAACTCACGCAGGCGATTGGAGTTGGAGCTGTTCGGGCTGCCAACCACCAGGACGACGTCGCACTCATCGGCCAATTGCTTGACCGCATCCTGGCGATTTTGCGTGGCGTAGCAGATATCGTCCTTGCGCGGCCCGCCGATCGCCGGAAAGCGCGTGCGCAGGGCGTCGATGACGCGGCTGGTGTCGTCCATGGACAAGGTGGTCTGAGTCACGAACGCCAGACGCTCCGGATTGCGCACCTGCAGGTTGGCCACGTCCTTCTCGTCTTCGACCAGGTAGATGGCGCCACCGTTGCCGGCGTCATACTGGCCCATGGTGCCTTCAACTTCCGGGTGGCCGGCATGGCCGATCAGAATGCATTCGCGGCCGTCGCGGCTGTAACGCGCCACTTCGATATGAACTTTGGTGACAAGTGGGCAGGTGGCATCGAAGACTTTCAGGCCTCGGCCCGCCGCTTCGCTGCGCACGGCCTGGGAAACGCCATGGGCGCTGAAGATAACGATAACGTCGTCCGGCACCTGGTCGAGTTCCTCGACGAAGATCGCGCCGCGGGCGCGAAGATCTTCGACCACGAACTTGTTGTGCACGACTTCGTGACGCACATAAATCGGTGGCCCGAAGACTTCCAGAGCGCGGTTGACGATTTCGATCGCCCGGTCCACGCCGGCGCAGAAGCCACGGGGGTTGGCGAGTTTGATTTGCATGCTGTGCCTCGTGCCTGGCGCTTGGTCAGAGTTGACGCTACTGAACTGTCAATGAAGATCAAAGGTGGGAGGGGGCTTGCCCGCTCCCACACCAGCCCGCTCCCGTATTTAAATCGGGGCGTTGATCAAAGTGCTTTAACGTCGATGATTTCCACATCGAACGTCAAGGTTTTACCGGCCAACGGGTGGTTGAAGTCGATGGTCACTTGCGCGTCATCGAACGTCTTGACCACGCCTGGCAACTCCGTATTCGCCGCATCGTTGAAAATCACCAGCAGGCCTTCAGACAGCTCCATGTCCTGGAACTGCGAACGCGGGATGATCTGCACATTCTGCGGATTGGGCTGGCCAAACGCGTTTTCCGGCTGGATCTGCAGGGTACGCTTGTCGCCGGCCTTGAAACCGAACAAGGCGGCTTCGAAACCCGGCAGCAGGTTACCGTCGCCGACCTTGAAGGTCGCCGGAGCCTTGTCGAACGTGCTGTCGACCGTATCGCCGTTTTCCAGGCGCAGTGCGAAATGCAAAGTGACTTCCGTGTTCTGGCCGATGCGTTGCTCAGCCAATACTTGTTCAGTCATTGACGGTCTCTCCGGTTTTCTTACTTTTGAACATATCCAGCGCCAGCATGATTGCACCGACGGTGATCGCGCTGTCGGCGAAGTTGAACGCCGGGAAATAGTGGCGGTTCTGCCAGTGCACCAGGATGAAGTCGATCACATGGCCCAGGGCAATACGGTCGTACAGGTTACCCAACGCGCCACCCAACACCAGGGCCAAGGCCACGGCCAACCAAGTGTCATCGCGGCCCAGTCGCTTGAGCCAGACCACCAGCACCGCACTGACCACCACCGCGATCAGGGCGAACAGCCAACGCTGCCATCCGCCGCTGTCGGCGAGGAAGCTGAACGCCGCGCCAGTGTTGTAGGCCAGGGTCCAGCTGAAGTAGTCAGGGATCACTACGATTTGCTGGAACATTTCCAGGGAGCCTTCGAAGTGAGCCTTGCTGACCTGGTCGATGACCAGCACCAGCAGACTCAATACGAGCCAACCCAGACGTCCGAAACGGCCGGCGTTAGGCATAGTGGCGAACCTCACCGGCACCGCTGATATTGTCGACGCAGCGACCGCAGATTTCCGGATGCTCGGGGTTCACGCCGACATCTTCACGGCAGTGCCAGCAACGGGCGCACTTGGCGAAGGCCGACTTGACCACTTTGAGCTTCAAGCCAGGCACTTCGGTAGCCACGGCATCCGCCGGAGCCTGGGCGAACGGCGCGAGGCTGGCGGTGGAAGTGATCAACACGAAACGCAGCTCGTTGCTCAACTTGGCCAGGTCGGCGCTCAGGCCTTCTTCGGCAAACAGCGTGACTTCGGCCTGCAGGTTGCCACCAACGGCCTTGGCCGCGCGCTGAACCTCCAGCTCCTTGTTCACCGCAACCTTGACCGCCATCACACCTTCCCAGTACTCACGGCCCAATTCGAAGTCAGCCGGCAGTTCTGTCAGCCCTTCGTACCAAGTGTTGAGCATCACGGACTCGTTACGCTCGCCCGGCAGATACCCCCACAGTTCGTCGGCGGTGAAGGCCAGGATCGGCGCGATCCAGCGCACCAGCGCTTCAGAGATGTGGTACAGCGCGGTCTGCGCCGAACGGCGCGCCTTGCTGTTGGCGCCGGTGGTGTACTGGCGGTCCTTGATGATGTCGAGGTAGAAACCGCCCAGCTCCTGCACGCAGAAGTTGTGGATCTTGGAGTAGACGTTCCAGAAGCGGTATTCGCCGTAATGTTCCTGCAACTCGCGCTGCAGCAGCAGGGTGCGGTCCACGGCCCAACGATCCAGGGCGAGCATGTCCTCGGCCGGCAGGATATCGGTGGCCGGGTTGAAACCGGTCAGGTTCGACAGCAGGAAGCGTGCGGTATTACGGATACGACGGTAGGCATCGGCGCTGCGCTGCAGAATCTGCTCCGACACGGCCATTTCGCCGGAATAGTCGGTAGACGCCACCCACAGACGCATAATGTCGGCACCCAGGGTGTCGTTGACTTTTTGCGGCGCGATCACGTTGCCCAGGGACTTGGACATCTTGCGGCCGTTTTCGTCGACGGTGAAGCCGTGGGTCAGCAATTCGCGGTACGGCGCGTGGTCGTCGATGGCGCAACCGGTCAGCAATGAGGAGTGGAACCAGCCACGGTGCTGGTCCGAACCCTCCAGGTACAGGTCGGCGCGCGGGCCGGTCTGATGCCCCATCGGATGCGAGCCGCGCAATACGTGCCAGTGGGTGGTGCCGGAGTCGAACCACACGTCGAGGGTGTCGCTGATCTTGTCGTACAGCGGCGCTTCGTCACCCAGCAGCTCGGCGGCGTCCAGTTTGAACCAGGCCTCGATGCCTTCCTGTTCAACGCGCTGGGCCACTTCTTCCATCAGTTCAACGGTGCGCGGGTGCAGCTCGCCGCTTTCCTTGTTCAGGAAGAACGGGATCGGCACGCCCCAGTTGCGCTGGCGGGAGATGCACCAGTCCGGGCGGTTGGCAATCATCGAGTGCAGGCGCGCCTGGCCCCAGGCCGGGATAAAGCCGGTGCCTTCGATGGCCTTGAGGGCACGATTGCGCAGGGTGTCGCCGGCCACCGGTTCTTTGTCCATGCCGATGAACCACTGCGCGGTGGCGCGGTAGATCAGCGGCGTCTTGTGGCGCCAGCAGTGCATGTAGCTGTGCTGGATAGTCGCGGTCTGCATGAGTGCGCCAACGTCGCGCAGCTTGTCGATGATGGCCTTGTCAGCCTTGAAGATGAACTGGCCACCGAAGAACTCCAGCGACGGCACATAGACGCCGTTGCTTTGCACCGGGTTGATGATGTCATCGTTGACCAAGCCGTACTTCTTGCAGATCACAAAGTCGTCCACGCCGTAGGCAGGCGAGCAGTGAACCACACCCGTACCCGAACCCAGCTCGACGTAATCGGCCAGGTACACCGGCGACAGACGGTCATAGAACGGATGACGGAAGTTGATCAACTCCAGCGCTGAACCGGTGGTGGTGGCAATCACCGAACCTTGCAGCTCGTAGCGCGCCAGGCAGGCCTCGACCATTTCCTCGGCCAGCACCAGCAGGCGATCACCGACATCCACCAGGGCGTAGGTGAATTCCGGGTGCACGTTCAGCGCCTGGTTGGCGGGGATGGTCCACGGGGTGGTGGTCCAGATCACGATGGCCGCCGGCTTGGCCAGGCTGGCCAGGCCGAACGCATTGGCCAGCTTGGCCTCGTCCGCGATCGGGAAGGCCACGTCGATGGTCGAGGACTTCTTGTCTTCGTACTCAACTTCAGCTTCCGCCAGGGCCGAGCCGCAGTCGAAGCACCAGTTCACGGGCTTGAGACCCTTGAACACGAAACCGCCTTTGACGATCTCGGCCAAGGCACGGATTTCACCGGCCTCGTTCTTGAAGTCCATGGTCTTGTAGGGGTTGGCCCAGTCGCCCAGGACACCCAGGCGGATGAACTCGGACTTCTGCCCTTCGATCTGTTCGGTGGCATACGCACGGCACAGTTCGCGTGTCTTGTCCGCGCCCAGGTTCTTGCCGTGGGTCACTTCGACTTTGTGCTCGATCGGCAGGCCGTGGCAGTCCCAACCTGGAACATAAGGTGCGTCGAAACCCGACAGGGTTTTCGAGCGGACGATCATGTCCTTGAGGATCTTGTTCAGCGCATGACCGATGTGAATCGTGCCGTTGGCGTAAGGAGGGCCGTCGTGCAGGACGAATTTCGGACGATCCTTGCCAATTTCGCGCAACTTTCCGTACAGGCCAATACTGTCCCAGCGCTGCAGGATCTGCGGTTCGCGCTGTGGCAGGCCGGCCTTCATTGGGAAGGCGGTGTCCGGAAGGTTTAGCGTGGCTTTATAGTCGGTCATTTAAGGCTCTTCGGTTAGCGATGGGCGCTAGGTGCGGCTAGTGCACGGGCGGCGGCGACATCCGCATTGATCGCCGTTTTCAACGCCTCGAGGGAGGCGAAACGCTGCTCTTCACGCAGCTTCTGGTGGAAAACCACCGTCAAACGCCGGTCATACAAATCACCGGCAAAATCCAAAAGGTGAACTTCCAGGTGGGCCTTGCCATCACCTGCAACCGTGGGTCTGACGCCTATGTTGGCGACTCCCGGCCACGATTGACCGTCGATGTCGACGCTGACCAGGTAAACCCCGGTCAGCGGCACACGGCGGCGCTTGAGTTGCACGTTGGCGGTCGGCGTGCCCAATTGGCGCGCCAGCTTCTGGCCGTGCAGTACCCGCCCGGCGATGCGGAACGGGCGACCGAGCAAACGCTCGGCCAAGGCGAAGTCGGCGGCGGCCAGGGCATTGCGCACCTGCGTACTGCTTACACGCAGGCCGTCCAGCTCGACGGTTTGCGCGGCCTCGACGGTAAAGCCCTGGCGGATGCCGGCCTGTTGCAGAAAGTCGAAATCCCCAACCCGGTCGCAGCCGAAACGGAAGTCGTCGCCGACCTCCAGATGCTGCACACCCAGGCCATCGACCAGGATGCGGTCGACGAACTCGGCAGCGCTGAGACTTTGCAAACGCTGGTTGAAGGCCAGGCACAGGACACGGTCCACGCCTTCTTCGGCCAGCAGCTGCAGTTTGTCGCGCAGGCGCGCCAGACGAGCCGGCGCGGTCTCGGGGGAGAAGAACTCCCGCGGCTGCGGCTCGAAAATCACCACGCAGCTGGGCACGCCCAACTCGACCGCACGCTCGCGCAGCCTGGCCAGGATAGCCTGGTGGCCACGGTGAACACCGTCAAAGTTGCCAATAGTGGCGACGCAGCCCCGATGCCGGGGGCGCAGGTTGTGGAGACCTCGAACCAGCTGCATAACGCGCTTCTTGCTCATAAAGTGGTCGATTATAACCACACACTGCCCCGGACGACAGGCAACAGCGCAGGGCAAATGGGTCGAATCGATAAAACACCGGTTTTATAGCGGCAAACTCTCTAACTCAGCGACTTGCGATTGAAATCCCGCAGCCGGAAACCTTGCAGTAATAACATCCCGAAGTACACCACTACCCCAGCGACCACCAGCACGCCCAGGCGCATGAAGCGTTCGAGCATATGGCCCTGGTCCCAGGCGGGCATGAAGTGCATCAGCCCAAGCAACACGGCGCACATCATCCCCACCGCCACCAGCAGTTTGACCGCGAACATCCCCCAGCCTGGCTGCGGCTGGAACATCTGCTGTTTGCGCAGTTGGTAGAACAGCAGGCCGGCGTTGATGCAGGCGCCCGCGCTGATCGCCAGGGCCAGACCGGCATGGGCCAGCGGGCCGATAAACAGCAGGTTGAGCAACTGCGTGACGATCAGCGTGAAAATCGCGATTTTCACCGGCGTGCGAATGTTCTGCTGGGCGTAGAAGCCCGGCGCCAGCACCTTGATCACAATGATGCCGAGCAGGCCGACGGAGTAGGCGATCAGCGCGCGCTGGGTCATCAGGGCGTCATGGGCGTCAAATTGACCATATTGGAACAGCGAGACTGTCAGCGGCTCAGCCAGAATACCCAGCGCCAGGGAACACGGCAGCACCAGCACGAAGCACAGGCGCAGGCCCCAATCGAGGATGCGCGAGTATTCCTGGCGGTCCTTGTTGGCGTAGGTTCGCGCCAGGGTCGGCAGCAGGATTGTGCCGAGTGCCACGCCCAGCACACCGGAGGGCAACTCCATCAGGCGATCGGCGTAATACATCCACGACACTGAACCCGATACCAGCAACGAAGCGAACGCGGTGTTGATGATCAGGGAGATCTGACTGACCGACACGCCAAGGATGGCCGGCAACATATTGCGCATGACACGCCAGACGCCGGTGTCCTTGAGGTTCAGGCGCGGCAGCACGAGCATGCCGATCTTCTTCAAATGCGGCAGCTGGTAAAGCAATTGCGCCAGGCCACCGGCCAGCACCGCCCAGCCCAGCGCCATCACCGGCGGATCGAAGTACGGGGTGAGGAACAGCGCAAAGATGATCATGCTGACGTTAAGCAGCGTTGGCACGAAGGCCGGTACCGAGAAACGGTTCCAGGTATTGAGGATGGCCCCGGCCAGGGAAGACAGGGAAATCAGCAATATATAAGGAAAGGTCACGCGCAGCAGGTCGGTGGTCAGCGCGAATTTTTCCGGGGTGTCGGCAAAGCCGGGCGCCGTGGCCCAGATCACCCACGGCGCGGCGAGCATGCCCAGGGCGGTCACCAGCATCAATACCAGGGTCAGCAGGCCCGAGACGTAGGCAATAAAGGTTCGCGTCGCCTCTTCGCCCTGCTGGGTCTTGTACTCCGCCAGAATCGGCACGAACGCCTGCGAGAACGCCCCCTCGGCGAAGATGCGCCGCAGCAGGTTGGGCAACTTGAACGCGATAAAGAAGGCATCCGTGGCCATGCTGGCGCCAAAGATGCGCGCCAGCAGGGTGTCACGCACGAACCCCAGAACCCGGGAAATCATCGTGATAGAGCTGACGGCAGCCAGCGATTTGAGCAGATTCATTGAAAGAGTTTGCGCCTATGGATAAAGAGCAGGCGAACTGTGCGCCCACTTATGCGATACTGCGCGCCTGCAACAGCACAGCGCCAAAGCTCGCGAGTTTACAGGTCAAGCGCCGGAAATAAATCACCCGCCTCTTAAGATCGACCACTCAGCAGTTCGCATCTGCCGCCCTTGACAACCCATCAAGTCATCGGCATGATTCGCGGCCTATTTTGTTTGCTATTTCCTAAAAAGTCTTTCGAGGAGCTCGACGGTGGCCAACACACCTTCCGCCAAAAAACGTGCAAAACAGGCTGAGAAGCGTCGCAGCCACAACGCCAGCCTGCGTTCCATGGTTCGTACCTACATCAAGAATGTAGTTAAAGCCATCGACACCAAAGACGCTGAAAAAGCTCAAGCAGCCTACGTTCTGGCTGTGCCGGTTATCGACCGTATGGCCGATAAAGGCATCATCCACAAGAACAAGGCCGCTCGCCATAAGAGCCGCCTGAATGGCCACATCAAGGCTCTGAGCGTTGCTGCTGCAGCCTGAGTGGTAACAACTGCAACGCAGCCCAGGTTGCGTAACAGTTAAGAAATGCCCCGTACCGAAAGGTCCGGGGCATTTTTGTTTGTGCCTGAAAATCATCGCAGCTCCACCGGTGGGCAAGTCCTCCCACATTTTGATCGCGGTGTATTTTCGGGCACAAAAAAAACGCCCCGAACCGGTCGAGGCGTTTTTGCTACCGCTTGATCAAAACATCAATCAATGGTGATGACCGCCTTCACCGTGGACGTGACCGTGGGCCACTTCTTCCTGGGAAGCGTCGCGGATGGCAACGATCTTCACTTGGAAGTTCAGGCGCTGGCCAGCCAGGGGATGGTTGCCGTCGACGGTAACGTCGTCGCCGTCCAGGTCACGGATTGTGACGATCTGCATTTGACCGTCCGGCGCGGAAGCGTGGAACTGCATGCCCACTTCCAACTCATCAACACCTTCGAACATGCTGCGGCTCAGGGTGCTGACCAGTTCGGCGGAGTATTCGCCGTAGGCATCTTCAGGCTCCACGGCAACGTTCAGCTCATCGCCAACGCTTTTGCCTTCCAGTGCCTTTTCCAGGCCTGGAATGATGTTACCTGCGCCTTGCAGGTAGACCAGCGGCGCGCCGCCGGCTGAGCTGTCGATGACCTCACCAGCGTCGTTGGTCAGGGTATAGTCGATGGAGACAGCCTTGTTAGCGGCGATCGTCATGGGGCGAGACCTTTTGCATAAGAATGAAGAACGGACAAGTCTAAACAAGGATTTGCCCGAAAGCGAACAGAACCCGGACGGACGGGACCGACCAACGGTCTCCCGCATCCTCGGCTTCCACCTGGACGCCGAGCAGCAATGGGTTGTCGAGCTGTCCTGCGGCCACACCCAGCACCTGCGCCACCAGCCACCCTGGCAATCCCGCGCCTGGGTACTCGACCCGCTGCAACGCAGCAAAAAAATAGGCCAGCGCTTTGCCTGCGGCTGGTGTGCGCAAGCCCACGAATAGCGATAACCTTGGCACCTGATTCCCGGCAGGCGCTCAGTTATAGGGCGCCACCGAAGCCATGCACCTCCAGAGAATTCGCATGCAGACTTTTTTTATCGCGCCCACCGATTTTGGTGTGGGTCTGACCTCCATCAGCCTCGGGCTGGTGCGCACCCTCGAACGAGCCGGGCTGAAAGTCGGCTTCTTCAAACCGATTGCCCAACCTCACCCAGGCGATACCGGCCCCGAACGCTCCACCGAACTGGTGGCGCGCACCCACGGCCTCAAGCCGCCACAGCCCCTGGGCCTGGCCCACGTAGAGCGGATGCTCGGGGACGGCCAGCTCGATGAGCTGCTGGAAGAAATCATCACCCTGTATCAGCAGGCCGCCGTGGGCAAGGATGTGCTCATCGTCGAGGGCATGGTGCCGACCCGCAGCGCCAGCTATGCCGCACGGGTCAACCTGCACCTGGCCAAGAGCCTGGATGCGGAAGTGATCCTGGTCTCGGCCCCGGAAAACGAAGTACTCACCGAGCTGTCCGGCCGCGTGGAACTGCAGGCCCAACTGTTCGGCGGGCCGAAAGACCCGAAAGTGCTCGGCGTAATCCTCAACAAGGTGCGCACTGACGAAAGCATGGAAGCCTTCTCGGCGCGCCTCAAGGAACATTCGCCCTTGCTGCGCAGTGGCGATTTCCGCCTGTTAGGCTGCATTCCCTACCAGCCTGAACTCAATGCCCCGCGCACCCGTGACGTCGCCGACCTGATGGGCGCACAGATCCTCAATGCCGGCGACTACGAAACCCGGCGCATGACCCGCATCATCATCTGCGCCCGCACCATGCGTAACACCGTGGAACTGCTCAAGCCCGGCGTGCTGGTGGTGACCCCCGGGGACCGCGACGACATTATCCTGGCCGTCAGCCTGGCCGCCATCAACGGCGTGCCCCTGGCCGGGTTGCTGCTGACCAGCGACACCCTGCCCGACCCGCGCATCATGGACCTGTGCCGCGGCGCCTTCCAGGCCGGGCTGCCGGTGCTGTCGGTGAGTACCGGCTCCTACGAGACCGCCAACCTGCTCAACAACCTGAACAAGGAAATTCCCATCGATGACCGCGAGCGCGCCGAGATCATTACCGATTTCGTCGCCGGCCATCTCGATGCACGCTGGCTGCACCAACGCTGCGGCACGCCGCGGGAGATGCGCCTGTCGCCGGCGGTGTTCCGCTACCAGTTGATCCAGCGCGCCCAGGCCGCCAACAAGCGCATCGTCCTGCCCGAAGGCAGCGAGCCGCTGACCGTGCAGGCCGCCGCCATCTGCCAGGCTCGCGGCATTGCGCGCTGCGTGCTGCTGGCCAAGCCGGCGGACGTGGAAGCCGTGGCCCGTGCCCAAGGCATCGAATTGCCCGAAGGACTGGAGATTCTCGACCCGGACCTGATCCGCGAGCGGTACGTCGAGCCAATGGTGGCGCTGCGCAAGAGCAAGAGCCTCAATGCGCCGATGGCCGAGCAGCAGTTGGAAGACACCGTGGTGATCGCGACCATGATGCTGGCCCTGGATGAAGTCGACGGGCTGGTATCCGGGGTTATCCATTCCACCGCCAATACCATCCGCCCGGCCTTGCAGTTGATTAAAACCGCACCGGGTTGCACGTTGGTGTCGTCGGTGTTCTTCATGTTGTTCCCCGAACAGGTGCTGGTGTACGGCGACTGCGTGATGAACCCGCACCCCAGCGCCGCCGAACTGGCGGAGATCGCCCTGCAGAGCGCCGACTCGGCGCAGGCGTTCGGCATTACCCCGCGCGTGGCAATGATCAGTTACTCCAGCGGCGACTCGGCCAGCGGCGAAGAAGTCGAGAAAGTCCGCGAAGCCACTCTGCTTGCCCATGAACAGCAAAGCGCACTGTTGATCGACGGCCCGCTGCAATACGACGCCGCCGCCAACGAAACCGTGGCGCGGCAACTGGCGCCCAACAGCCCGGTCGCCGGCAAGGCCACGGTATTCGTGTTCCCGGACCTGAACACCGGCAACACCACCCACAAAGCGGTGCAGCGCAGCGCCGACTGCGTAAGCCTGGGGCCGATGCTCCAGGGGCTGCGCAAACCGGTCAACGACCTGCCGCGCGGCGCCCAGGTCGACGACATCGTGTACACCATCGCACTGACTGCGATCCAAGCCGCCAACCGACCTATGGATATCTAAATGCTGGATTTTCTGCCTGCCGCCGTACGCGGGGTGATCGCATCGCTGTTGCTGGCGCTGAACACAATTCTGCTGTGTTCGTTCCTGTTCGTCGTGGCGCTGTTCAAGGCCCTGCCCTTTGCCAAGCGCTTCAGTGAATGGCTGATGAACCACACCCATGAGGCCTGGGTCACCAACAATAAGGGCTGGATGAACCTGGTCCGGCACACGCGCTGGCACGTGACCGGCCTTGAAGGCCTGGACTACCAGCATTCCTACCTGGTGACCAGCAATCACCAGAGTTGGGTCGACATCATGGTGCTGCAATATGTGCTCAACCGTCGCATTCGCCCGCTCAAGTTTTTCCTCAAGCAGGAGTTGATCTGGGTGCCGGTGATTGGCCTGGCGTGGTGGGCGTTGGGCTTTCCCTTCATGAAACGCTACACCAAGGCCTACCTGGAAAAACACCCGGAGAAGAAAGGCAAGGACCTGGAAACCACCCGCAAGACCTGCGCGAAGTTTCGCGACAACCCGGTGGGCATCTTCAATTTCGCCGAAGGCACGCGGTTTACGCCGGGCAAGCACGCGCAGCAAAATTCACCGTTTCGCTACCTGCTCAAGCCCAAGGCCGGCGGTATCGCGTTTGTGCTGGATGCCATGGGCGAACAGTTGAAGTCGCTGGTGAACGTGACTATCCACTACCCCGCCGGGCGCCCTGGGTACTGGGACTTGCTATGCGGGAAGGTGAAGGACGTGGTGGTGCGGTTTGATGAGGTGCAGATCCCGCGTGAGTTCATCGGCAAGAACTATGAGCAGGATGGGGAGTATCGACTGGCGTTCCAGGGGTGGATCAACCAGCTGTGGGAAGAGAAGGATGCGTTACTGGACAAGCTACATAAAGACTTCCCAGACAAACGATAATCAAAAGGTGGGAGAGGGCTTGCCCTCGATAGCAGTGTGTCAGTCAGTACCTCTGTCACGGGTACATCGCTATCGGGGGCAAGCCCCCTCCCACATTTGACTGCGCGAGCTTAGATCGCGCCGCGCTGACGCAACAGTTCCAGCACTTGCTTGACGCTGTCTTCCAGCGACAGGGCCTGGGTGTCGATGACCAGGTCGGCGTTCAACGGCACGTCGTACGGGAAGGACTCGCCAGGAATGTTATCCCCACCGGCGGCATACAGGCCTTGCGGATCGCGCTCGGCGCACACCAGCGGCGATGCCTGCACGTAAACGGTCAGCAGGCGGTCGCTGCCAATCAGCGCCTTGGCCTGTTCACGACCTTCGGCGTCCGGTGCGACGAACGCGGCCAGGGTCAGCAGGCCGGCTTCGTTGAACTGACGCGCCACATGCGCGGCACGCCGCCAGTTCTCGGTACGCCCGGCGCGATCCTGCGGCAGCCCTTTGTTGAGGTCGTGGCGCAGGTTCTGGCCATCCAGCACGAACACGGCACGGCCCATATCGAACAGCTTGCGCTCGACCGCATAGGCCAGGGTGCTCTTACCGGCGCCCGACAACCCGCTGAACAACACCGTAGCCGGTTGCTGGCCGAAGCGCAGCGCGCGCTCTTCGGTTGCCACATGGGCCAACTTGCCGTGGTGCGACGCACCGCCATGGTTCACCGGCGGCGCGATGATCATGCCGGCCGCCACGGTGCCGTTGGTCAGACGATCGATGACAATGAAGGCGCCGGTGGTGCGGTTGCTGTCGTAACCGTCCAGCGCGATGGCGGCGTCGAGGCTGACCTTGACGCGGCCGATCTCGTTCAACTGCAACGAACTCGCCGGGCCTTCGGCCAGGGTGTTCACGTCCACGCGGTGCACGATGCTGGTGATGGAACCCGGCACGTAACTGGTGGCGCGCTTGATGTCGTATTTCTTGCCCGGCAGCATCGGTTCTTCGGCCATCCACACCAGCATGGCATCGAAGGCGTCGGCCACCTGCGGCACGTTGTCGGCATGCACCAGCAAGTCGCCGCGCGAGATGTCGATCTCGTCTTCCATGGTCAGGGTCACCGCCTGGCCGGGGCCGGCGTGCTCCAGCTCACCTTCGAAGGTGACGATGGATTTGACGCGGCTGCTCTTGCCCGACGGCAGCACCACGACTTCGTCGCCCTTGTGCACGATGCCGCTGGCCAGGGTGCCGGCGAAGCCACGGAAGTTCAGGTTCGGACGGTTGACGTACTGCACCGGGAAACGCAGGTCGGTGTAGTTGCGGTCGTTGGCGATCTCGACGGTCTCGAGGATCTCCATCAGCGACTGCCCGGTGTACCAGGGCGAACGCTCGCTCCTGTTCACCACGTTGTCGCCCTTGAGCGCCGACATCGGCACGAACGCCATGGTGCTCGGCTTGAATGCGATACCGTCGGCGAACTTCAGGTAATCGGCCTTGATGGCCTCGAAGACGTTTTGGTCGAAGCCGTTGATATCCATCTTGTTGACGGCGATTACGATGTGCTTGATGCCCAGCAACGAGGCGATGTAGCTGTGGCGACGGGTCTGGGTCTGCACGCCATAGCGCGCGTCGATCAGAATGATCGCCAGGTCACAGGTGGACGCACCCGTAGCCATGTTGCGGGTGTACTGCTCATGGCCGGGCGTGTCGGCGATGATGAATTTGCGCTTGGCGGTAGAGAAGTAGCGGTAAGCCACATCAATGGTGATGCCCTGCTCACGCTCGGCCTGCAAGCCGTCGACCAGCAGGGCCAGGTCGATATCGTCACCGGTGGTGCCGGACTTCTTCGAATCGCGGGTAATGGCTTCCAAGTGGTCTTCGTAGATCATCTTGGAGTCGTGCAGCAGGCGCCCGATCAGGGTGCTCTTGCCGTCGTCGACGTTGCCACAGGTCAGGAAGCGCAACATTTCCTTGCGCTCGTGCTGGCCCAGGTAGGCGAGGATGTCCTCGCTGATCAAATCAGATTGATGGCTCATTGGGTTCAAGCTCCGAGCTGTAAGCTTCAAGCGGCAAGCTTGTCGGCGTACAGCTAGTCAGAAATTTTGTTGATCAGGCCGCAGAGCATTTTTGAGAGCTCGCGAGTTTCTGTAATCCAGTTTTCAGCCAGCGGGCGGGCGATGTAAGCAATGTCGCTACCGATGAGAATCTGTGTCCGTAACTCACCACAAGAAGACTTCGCTATCCAAAGAAAACGCGCCTTTTCTTTAGCACTGCGACGCTCCGTACCCTCAGCAATATTGGAGGGCACCGAAAGTGCAGAGCGAGTGATCTGGTCCTTAAAACCAAGATCCCTGCATTGCGCCAACTCCCGGTAAACTCCCACCGCTAAACATTTGCTTCTCTGCCAAACGACCAACTTCTCGAAGTCCATTACGAGTCACTCGATAGCGGCTCGCAACAACCGGCTGCAAGCACCAAACCGCCAAATTACGCATACCGCCTTTAACTTGCAGCTTGCCGCTTGTAACTCGAAACTTAAAAGTACCCCTGCCGTTTTTTATCTTCCATGGAGCCGGCGCCATCATGGTCGATGACCCGGCCCTGGCGCTCGGAAGTTCGCGTCAGGAGCATTTCCTGAATGATGTCCGTCAGCGTTTCGGCTTCGGACTCCACCGCGCCCGTCAACGGGTAGCAGCCAAGGGTACGGAAACGGACTTTCTTTTTGACGATGCGGGCTTTGTCTTCGTCGGACAGGTGCTCAAGGATGCGGTCGTCGTCGATCATGATCAACGTGCCGTTCTTCTCGATCACCTCACGCTCGGCGGCGAAGTACAGCGGCACGATCGGGATGCCTTCCAGGTAGATGTACTGCCAGATGTCCAGCTCGGTCCAGTTGGACAGCGGGAACACGCGGATCGACTCGCCCTTGTTGACGTTGCCGTTATAGACGTTCCACAGCTCCGGGCGCTGGTTCTTCGGGTCCCAGCGGTGTTTGCTGTCGCGGAACGAGTACACGCGCTCTTTGGCGCGGGATTTCTCTTCATCGCGACGGGCGCCGCCGAATGCTGCGTCGAAACCATACTTGTCCAGGGCCTGCTTGAGGCCCTCGGTTTTCATGATGTCGGTGTGCTTGGCGCTGCCGTGGGTGAACGGGTTGATGCCCTGCGCCACCCCATCCGGATTGACGTGGGTGATCAACTCCAGGCCCAGTTCTTCGACCATTTTGTCGCGGAACTTGTACATCTCCTGGAATTTCCAGCGGGTGTCGACGTGCATCACCGGGAATGGCAGCTTGCCCGGGAAAAACGCCTTGCGTGCCAGGTGCAGCATCACGGCGGAGTCTTTACCGATCGAGTAGAGCATCACCGGGTTGTCGAACTCGGCGGCGACCTCGCGGATGATATGGATGCTTTCCGCCTCCAGCTGTTTCAGATGCGTCAGTTTGTCGACCATGGCTACTCACGAAAACGATCTTATGGACGGCCAGCGGGCCGTGTTCGAGCGGGGCATGCTAGCACAGCAACTTCTTCTATTTAGGGCGCCATCTAGACCGAAACGATATATGAATATGCCCCAAGGTTTGGCGTCGAGGGCCGGTCGGACCCGCTCAAACGCAGGAGTGCGCGTCAGATCGGGTTGGGGCAATCGATGAATAAATGCTCCAAGGCAAAGCGCCGCGCCAGGTAATCGCCCAGCGCCTGTACGCCGTAACGCTCGGTGGCGTGATGGCCGGCGGCAATGAAGCTGACGTCGTTTTCGCGGGCGCTGTGGAAGGTCTGCTCGGACGCCTCGCCGCTGAGGAACAGATCGACACCGGCGGCGATCGCCTGGTCGATATAGCCCTGGCCGCCGCCGGTACACCAGCCGATGCGGCGGATCATCTCGCTGCCCTCGATCAGCAGCGGCTCGCGGCCCATGACGTCCTGCACGCGGCGGGCGAAGTCGCGGGGCGACAAGGGCTCGGCAAGGGAGCCGACCAGACCGATAACTTTCAGGTTATCCGGGTCCAGCGGGCCTTCGACGGTGATGTCCAACTGCCGCGCCAGCTGCACGTTATTGCCGACGGCGGGGTGCAGGTCCAGCGGCAGGTGGTAGGCCAGCAGGCTGATGTCGTGCTTGAGCAGGGTTTTCAGGCGACGTTGCTTCATGCCGGTGATGCACGGGTTTTCGCCTTTCCAGAAATAACCATGGTGAACCAGCACCAGATCGGCCTGGGCCTCGACGGCGGCATCCAGCAGCGCCTGGCTGGCGGTCACGCCGCTGACGATGCGCATCACCTGCGGACGACCCTCGACCTGCAGGCCGTTGGGGCAGTAATCAGCAATTTTTGCACTGCCGAGGTAGCGGTCCGCTTCCTCGACGAGGGTGGTAAGGGGGACGGCCATGAAAGTCTCCTAAATATCCCGTTCAGAGGCGCTCGCAGCCTCGTATAATGCGCGACATTATGGGCGCTCCCCCGCCCCCTGCAACCTGTCAGGACTTACTTGATGCTCAAGGCGCTGCGTTTTTTTGGATGGCCATTGCTGGCCGGCGTGCTGATCGCGATGCTGATCATTCAGCGTTTCCCCCAGTTGGTGGGCTTACCCAGCCTTGATGTGAACCTGCAACAGGCCCCGCAGACCACCACGGTGGTGCAAGGCCCGGTGACCTATGCCGACGCAGTGGTGATCGCCGCTCCGGCGGTGGTCAACCTGTACACCACCAAAGTCATCAACAAACCGGCGCATCCGCTGTTTGAAGACCCACAGTTCCGCCGCTACTTCGGTGACAACGGGCCCAAACAGCGGCGCATGGAGTCCAGCCTGGGTTCCGGAGTGATCATGAGCCCCGAAGGCTACATTCTCACCAATAACCACGTGACCAGCGGCGCCGATCAGATTGTGGTGGCCCTGCGTGACGGCCGCGAAACTCTGGCCCGCGTGGTGGGCAGCGATCCGGAGACGGACCTGGCGGTGCTGAAGATCGATTTGAAGAACCTGCCTGCGATCACCCTCGGCCGCTCCGATGGTTTGCGCGTAGGCGATGTCGCGCTGGCGATCGGCAACCCGTTCGGGGTCGGTCAGACCGTGACCATGGGCATCATCAGCGCCACCGGGCGCAATCAGTTGGGCCTCAACAGCTACGAAGACTTTATCCAGACCGACGCCGCGATCAACCCGGGTAACTCCGGCGGCGCGCTGGTGGATGCCAATGGCAACCTGACCGGCATCAACACGGCGATTTTCTCCAAGTCCGGCGGCTCCCAGGGCATCGGGTTTGCGATTCCGGTGAAGCTGGCGATGGAGGTGATGAAGTCGATCATCGAACACGGCCAGGTGATTCGCGGCTGGCTGGGCATCGAAGTGCAGCCACTGACCAAAGAGCTGGCCGAGTCGTTCGGCCTGACCGGGCGTCCCGGCATCGTGGTGGCGGGGATCTTCCGCGACGGCCCGGCGCAGAAGGCCGGCCTGCAACTGGGTGACGTGATTCTAAGCATCAACGGCGAACCGGCCGGCGACGGGCGCAAGTCGATGAACCAGGTGGCGCGGATCAAGCCAACCGAGAAGGTTGCGATCCAGGTCATGCGCAATGGCAAGGAGATCAAGTTGTCAGCCGAAATCGGCCTGCGCCCACCGCCAGCCCCAGTAAAAGAAGAGGAATAATCGACCTCATCCACGTGCCCGTTGACAGGCACGCGGGTGATATTTCGTAGCGATTCATTCTCATTAGGCATGTTATATTGTTTCAATACTGTTATTGGAACGCTCTCTCATGCCGTCTCGAAAAATCGCTCCCCTGGCTGGCCTGGCCCTGGGATTGCTGCTGGACCCGGCCTTCGCCGAAGACAACCGCCTGGAACTGGAAGCCATCAGCGTCACCACCGATGCCTATGAATCCGCCACCGGCCCGGTCAAGGGCTACCGCGCCACCCGCTCCGCCAGCGCGACCAAAACCGACACGGCCCTGCGCGACATCCCACAGTCCATCAGCGTGATTCCGGCCACGGTACTCAAGGACCTGGGCAGCACCAACGTGGAACGCGCGCTGGAATTCGCCGGTGGGGTGTCCAAGCAAAACAATTTCGGCGGCCTGACCCTTTACGAATACAGCGTGCGCGGTTTCACCACGTCGGAGTTCTACCAGGACGGCTTCAGCGCCAACCGTGGCTACCCGAGCACGCCGGACACCGCCAATATCGAACGTATCGAAGTGCTCAAGGGCCCTGCCGCGAGCCTCTACGGACGCGGCGATCCCGGCGGTACGGTGAATATCGTCACCAAGAAACCTCAACCCGAAGCCTTCACCACCCTGCAAACCAGCGCAGGCAGTTGGGATCGTTATCGCACCGCACTGGACGTCAACACCCCGCTGGACAGCCAAGCTAACGTGCTGTCACGGGTCAACCTGGCGGTGGAGGACAACCACAGTTTCCGCGATCACGTCGGCAGCAAGCGGGTGTTTGTCGCGCCGTCGTTCAGTTGGCAATTGGACCCGGACACCACGCTCTTGGTGGAAAGTGAGTTCGTGCGCCACAGCTCCACCTTCGACCGTGGCATCGTCGACGCTCCCGGCGTATCGCGCCGCACATTCCTCGGCGAACCCAACGATGGCGACATCGACAACCACAACAACCGCCTGCAGGCGACCCTCGAACATCACCTCAACGATGCCTGGAAACTGCGCCTGGCCAGCCACTACAAACAAGGCAGCCTGTGGGGCGATGCTTCGGAAAACCGCGCGCTGAATGCCGACGGTCACACCCTCAATCGCCGTTACCGCGAACGCTCCATGGGCTGGCACGACAGCATCACCCAGCTGGAACTGCGCGGCCTGTTCGACATCGGCAGTTGGCAGCACGAGCTGTTGGTGGGCACCGAATACGAGGACTACCGCAAGAACGAGCGCGTGACTGCGGTCGCGGGGAGCTACCCCATCGACCTTTACAACCCGGTCTACGGCCAGCCCAAACCCAACGGCGCGCGCTCCGGCACTGACTTCTTCGAGCAGACCAGAAGCCACGCCTTGAACCTGCAGGACCAGATCGTCTTCACCGACCGCCTGCGCGGCATGATTGGCGCGCGCGTTGAGCATTTCGAACAAACCGTCGATGACTTTACCCGTAACGCCCCAACCAGCCGCCAAACCCACGACGCCCTGACTCAGCGCGCAGGATTGCTTTACCAGCTCACGCCAGAAATCGGTGTGTTCGCCAACGCCTCGACCTCGTTCAAGCCCAATAGCGGCCTGGACGCTACGGGAAAAACCTTCAAGCCTGAAGAAGGCGTGGGCTATGAAGTGGGGGTCAAAAGCGAACTGTTCGACGACCGCCTCAGCGCCACCCTCGCCGCCTTCCATATCGAAAAGGAAAACGTGCTGGCCCTCGACCCGGCCACCAACACCAACCGCGCCATGGGCAAGGCCCGCAGCCAGGGTTTCGATCTGCAACTGACCGGGCAAGTGACCGACGCCGTGCGCGTGATCGGCGCCTTCGCCTACATCGATGCCGAGGTGACCAAGGGTGACAACACCATTCCAGCCGGCAGCCGCATCCTTGGCGTGGCCAAGCGCAGCGGCAGTCTGTTGGGGGTGTATGAATTCCAGGAGAGCGCCCTGCGCGGCTCGGACCTGGGCGCAGCATTCACCTATGTGGGGGATCGCTCGGGGGAAGCCGGCGGCAGCTTTGAACTGCCCGCCTACCACACCGTCGACCTGCTGGCCCATTACAAAGCCACGCAAAACGTGACGGTGGGCCTGAACCTTAACAACCTGTTCGATGAAAAGTACTACGAACGGTCCTACAGCAGTTATTGGGTCAGCCCAGGCGAACCGCGCAATCTCACGGTCAGCCTGACCCTCGACCTATAACGCAGCTACAGTTGCTGCGGCGCGCGCTCGCACAGGGTATTGAGCGCCGCCGCCCACTGCGGGTCGTCGTTCAGGCAGGGCACCAGCACCAGCTCTTCGCCACCGGCCTCACGGAACTGCTCGCGGCCGCGATCGCCGATCTCTTCCAGAGTCTCGATGCAATCGGCGACGAACGCCGGGCACATCACCAGCAGCTTTTTCACGCCTTGCTGGGCCAGCGCCTCCAGGCGCGCCTCGGTGTAGGGTTCGATCCACTTCGCGCGGCCCAGCCGCGACTGGAATGCCACCGACCATTTGCCGTCCGGTAAACCCAGGCGTGCAGCGAAATCACGGGCGACGGCGAAGCACTGCGCGCGATAGCAGGTGGCAAGCACCTGCGGCGACGCGTTCCTGCAGCAGTCGGCATCTTTGAAACAATGCTGGCCGGTGGGGTCGAGCTTGGTCAGGTGCCGCTCCGGCAGGCCGTGAAAACTCAGCAGCAGGTGATCGTAATCCTGCTCCACATACGCCCGAGCGCTCGCCGCCAATGCCTCGATGTACTCCGGCTGATCGTAGAACGGCTGCAGGATCGAAAACTGCACATCCAGTTTCTTATCACGCACCACGCGCTGGGCTTCTTCGATCACCGTAGTCACGGTGCTGTCGGCAAACTGCGGGTATAACGGCGCGAGCGTGACTTTGCGGATGCCCTGGGCGGCCAGGCGCGTCAGGGTGGTTTCCAGGGACGGCTCGCCGTAACGCATCGCCAACTCCACCGGGCCTTGGGTCCATTGCGCGGTCATCTGCGCTTGCAGGCGCCGGCTGAGTACCACCAGCGGCGAGCCCTCCTCCCACCAGATCGACGCATAGGCGTGCGCCGACTGCTCCGGGCGCTTGATCAGGATCAGCGACACCAAAAGGCGTCGCACCGGCCATGGCAGGTCGATCACATAAGGGTCCATCAAAAACTGGTTGAGGTAGCTGCGCACATCGGCCACCGAAGTGGACGCCGGTGAACCCAGGTTGACCAGTAACAACGCGTGATCCGTCATGCAACATCCTATCTCTAGAGGCGGGTGGACAAGTCGTCCAGAGCCGCGCGCAACTCAGTGAACTGGAAAGTGAAACCGGCCGCCAGCAACCGTTCGGGTACGGCCTTCTGCCCGCCCAGCAATAACCCCGACAACTCGCCCAGCCCCACCTTCAGCGCGAAGGCCGGCATAGGCATGAACGCCGGACGATGCAGCACCTGGCCCAGGGTTTTGGCGAACTCGCGGTTACGCACCGGGTGTGGCGCGCACGCATTATAAGGACCGCTGGCGTCTTCCTTGTGCAGAAGAAAATCAATCAGGGCGATTTGATCCTTGATATGCACCCACGGCATCCACTGCCGTCCATCGCCGATCGGCCCGCCCAGCGCCAGCTTGAAGGGCAGCAGCAACCGCGACAAAAAGCCGCCCTGCGCAGCCAGCACCAGGCCAGTACGCACCAGTACCACGCGAATGCCCAGGGCTTCGGCGCGCTGGGCGGTTTCTTCCCAGGCGATGCACAACTGGCTGGGGAAATCGTCCTGCACCGGGCCGCTGGCTTCGGTCAGTTCGCGCTCGCCGCCGTCGCCGTACCAACCCACCGCAGAGCCCGACACCAGCACCGCCGGTTTCTGCTCAAGGCCTTCGAGCCAGGCCAGCAGGGTTTCGGTAAGACTGATGCGGCTGCTCCACAGCAGTGCCTTGCGCTTATGGGTCCACGGGCGGTCGGCGATGGGTGCGCCGGCCAGGTTGACCACCGCATCCACTGCGCCGATCACCTCTTCCAGGCGCGCAACGCCCAGTACTTGTGCGCCGCACAGCGACGCCACTTCTTCCGGATGACGGCTCCACACGGTCAGGCGATGCCCCTGGGCCAGCCAGTGTTGGCAGAGCTGGCGACCGATCAAGCCGGTACCGCCGGTCAGCAAAATATGCATGGGACGCTCCTCATGTAACGTTCGCCGCCGATCACTGGTCTATTTTATAAGCAGGGATCAATTCGTAGTTGGGCGTGGCGTATGGTTAACCATAGGACACGTCAACGGTTCAGGTACGCCAAAACTTATACCAAAAAACAATATTGTACAGCTATTGGTCTCGGCGTAGCCTGTACGCAACGGTAAATGAGGCTCACCATGACTCTACCCATCGCGATTATCGGTACCGGTATTGCCGGTCTCTCCGCCGCCCGAGCGTTAAAAGAGGCCGGGCATGTTGTACAACTCTTCGATAAAAGTCGCGGCAGCGGCGGGCGTATGTCCAGCAAGCGCAGCGATGCCGGTGCGCTGGACATGGGCGCCCAGTACTTCACCGCCCGTGATCGGCGTTTTGCCACCGAGGTGCAGCGCTGGCAGGCGCAGGGCGTGGTCGATCAGTGGCTACCCAAGCTCTACCAATTCAAGTCCGGCCAGCTCACTCCCTCCCCCGATGAACAGGTGCGCTGGGTCGGCACACCACGCATGAGTGCCATCACTCGCGCACTGCTGGATGATTTGCCGGTGCAGTTCGGTTGCCGCATCACCGAGGTGTTCCAGGGCAAACATCACTGGAACCTGCAGGACGCCGACGGCGGCAATCACGGGCCTTTCAGCCACGTGATCATCGCCACCCCGGCGCCCCAAGCGAGCGCCCTGCTGGCGGCCGCGCCCAAACTGGCGAGCGTCGCCGCCGGGGTAAAAATGGACCCCACCTGGGCCGTCGCCCTGGCCTTCGACACACCGCTGGACACCCCGATGCAAGGCTGTTTCGTACAAGACAGCCCCCTCGACTGGCTGGCACGCAACCGCAGCAAGCCAGGGCGCGACACGCGCCTCGACACCTGGGTTCTGCATGCCACCAGCGCTTGGAGCAAGGCCCACCTGGACCTGTCCAAGGAAGCAATCACGGAATACCTGCACGGTGCCTTCGCCGAGTTGCTGCACAGCACCATGCCCGAGCCTTCGTTCAGCCTTGCCCATCGCTGGCTGTATGCGCGACCGTCCAGCGCCCATGAGTTCGGCGTACTCGCCGATGCTGACCTGGGGTTGTATGTCTGCGGCGACTGGTGCCTGTCCGGCCGCGTGGAAGGCGCCTGGCTCAGTGGCCAGGAAGCGGCGCGCCGTCTGATCGAGCATCTGCAATGAACCGCATCAACCCGGATAAATTGCTGCTGTCGAAATGGACAGCAGCACACCCGAAAAACAAGGAAAAACATTTCCTGGTCACTGAGCTGTTTCGTGATGAGGAAGGCACCGTGCTCGAACTCGAACTGCAGGCAGTGATGACCCGGCGTGGCGAGCGGCTGCGGTGGCAGACCCTGCAGGACGCCGAAACGTGGACAATCGGCTGGAAATAACATTCGCGCAAAAACTTATACAAATAATTTGACTTGTACAGCATCAAACCTATGATGAGATTTAGTTGTACAGGCTATAGAGTTTGTATAGGAATTTCGCAGAGGTTTGCCCATGTCCAACAGCCCCAAACCGAAGATCGCTATCAGTGCCTGTCTGTTGGGCGAGAACGTGCGCTTCAATGGCGGACACAAGCAATCCCTGCTCTGCTGCCAGACCCTGGCCGACTATTTCGACTTCGTTCCCTTGTGCCCGGAAGTGGCCATCGGCCTGGGCATTCCCCGCGAGCCGATCCGCCTGGTAGGCGACGCTGCCCAGCCGCAGGCCGTCGGTACCGTGAACCGTGCGCTCAACGTCACCCAACCGCTGGACGATTACGGCCGGCAGATGGCGCGCGAACATACTGACTTGTGCGGTTACATCTTCATGCAGAAGTCACCATCCTGTGGCCTGGAAAGGGTCAAGGTCTATCGTGAAAACGGCACACCGGTGGACGGCGGCGGTCGCGGCATCTATGCCCAGGCGTTCTGCGCGCGCCACCCCAACCTGCCGGTAGAGGAGGACGGGCGCCTGAACGACCCGGTCCTGCGGGAAAACTTCCTTACCCGCGTGTTCGTCTATGCAAGCTGGCAAGCACTGCTGGCCGAAGGCTTGAGCCGCCATCGCTTGCTGGCCTTTCACTCGCGCTACAAGTACCTGCTGATGGCCCACAGTCCGCAACATTACAAAAGCCTCGGCCACCTGCTGGGCACGATGGACAAAGGCATCCCGCTGGAAGAACTGGCCGCCGGCTACTTCAGCGAATTGATGACCGGCCTGAAAAAATGCGCCACCCGCGGCACCCACAGCAACGTGCTGCAGCACATCAGCGGCTACCTCAAGCAGGTAATCAGCGCAGACGACAAACAGGAAATGCAAACCGTCATCGGCCAATACCGCCACGGCATCGTGCCGCTGGTGGTGCCGCTGACGTTGCTCAAGCACCACTTTCGCCAACACCCGGACCGCTACATCGCGCAGCAGGCGTACTTGCAGCCGCACCCGGAAAATCTCAGCCTGCGAAATGCGATCTAACCCATGAAAAGCGTCATGAAAACCGCCGTGCACGAAGAACCCGGCGAAGACATTGCCCAAGCCCTTGAAGATGGCTGGCTGCCGATCCGTGAGGTCGCGCGTCAGACCGGCGTCAACGCAGTGACCCTGCGCGCCTGGGAACGTCGCTATGGCTTGATCGTGCCCCAGCGCACGCCCAAAGGGCATCGTCTATTCAGTGCCGAGCATGTGCAACGTATTCACACCATCCTGACGTGGCTCAACCGAGGCGTACCGGTCAGCCAGGTGAAAAACCTGATCGACTCCGCCCAGACCAGCCCCGACAGCGTTGCCAACGAATGGCAGAGCCTGCGCCAGACCCTGGTGCAGGCCATCAGCGACCTGGCCGAGCGCCGGGTGGACGATGCCTTCAACCAGGCCATGGCGCTCTACCCGCCGCGCACCCTGTGCGAGCAACTGCTGCTGCCGCTGATCCAGGAACTGGAGCAACGCTGGCAGGGCCAGTTCGGCGCTCAGATGGAGCGGGTGTTTTTTCTGTCATGGCTGCGCAGCAAATTCGGCGCGCGCATCTACCACAACAATCGCCAATTGCACGGCGCGCCACTGCTGTTGATCAATCAATCCGACCTGCCGCTGGAGCCGCACCTGTGGCTCAGCGCCTGGCTGGCCAGCAGCGCCGATTGCCCGGTGGAAGTCTTCGACTGGCCGCTGCCCGCCGGCGAACTGGCGCTGGCGGTGGAACATCTCAAACCACGCGCAGTGTTGCTGTATTCAAGCAAGGCCTTGCAACTGCCGGCCTTCGCCAAACTGTTGGGCGGTGTTGACTGCCCGACGCTGCTGGTCGGTCCCACGGTGAGCATTCATCAGGCCGAGCTGGCGTTGCTCAGCCATGACCTTGCCGATCTGTCCGTCGCCGAAGACCCGCTGTCGGCCCACCAGCTTCTGCTCCAGCGTGGACTCGTCTAAATGCACCTGATCTGGCTGCGCACCGACTTGCGCCTTCACGACAATACCGCCCTGGCCGCCGCGAGCCAGCGCGGCCCGCTGGTGGCGGTTTACCTGATCACGCCCGAACAATGGCGGGCCCACGATGACGCACCGTGCAAAGTGGATTTCTGGCTGCGCAACCTGCAGCACTTGAGCCAGTCCCTGGGCGCACTCAACATCCCGCTGCTGATCCGCACCGCCGCCACCTGGGACCAGGTGCCCGCCGTGCTCAGCCAATTGTGCGGCGAGCTGGGCGTGGCCTCGGTGCATGTCAACCAAGAGTACGGCATTCATGAAAGCCGCCGCGACGCAGCGGTGGCCAAGGCGCTGGAAGCCGATGGCGTGACTTTCCACAGCTACCTGGACCAACTGTTTTTTCAACCCGGCAGTGTGCTCACCAAAAGCGGCACGTATTTCCAAGTGTTCAGCCAGTTTCGCAAGGTCTGCTACACCCGCCTGCACAGCGCCCTGCCGCGTCTGGTGAACGCGCCGAAGGCGCAGCAAAAACTCGCCATCGAGAGCGACGCCGTGCCAACCGCCGTCGATGGCTTCGAACCGCCCAGCGAGCGCCTGCGCGCACTCTGGCCTGCCGGCGAAGATGAAGCCCGGCGCCGCCTGGAAACCTTCGCCGACGCGCAGATCAGCTATTACAAGGATGAGCGCGATTTCCCCGCCAAGCCCGGCACCAGCCAATTGTCGGCCTACCTGGCAGCCGGTGTGATCTCGCCGCGCCAGTGTCTGCACGCGGCGCTGCAAACCAATCAGGGCGAGTTCGAAAGCGGCGATATCGGTGCGATCACTTGGATCAACGAACTGCTCTGGCGTGAGTTCTACAAACATATTCTGGTGGGCTACCCGCGCGTGTCCCGCCATCGCGCCTTCCGCCCCGAAACCGAAGCGGTGGCCTGGCGTGACGCACCCGAGGACCTCGCCGCCTGGCAACAGGCGCGCACCGGCCTGCCGATCATCGACGCGGCGATGCGTCAGTTGCTCGACACCGGCTGGATGCACAACCGCCTGCGCATGGTGGTGGCGATGTTCCTGACCAAGAACCTGCTGATCGACTGGCGTGAAGGCGAACGTTTCTTTATGCGCCACCTTATCGACGGCGACCTGGCCGCCAATAACGGTGGCTGGCAGTGGAGTTCGTCCACCGGCACCGACTCGGCGCCGTATTTCCGGATTTTCAGCCCGCTGAGCCAGTCGGAAAAATTCGACCGCGACGGCGTGTTCATCAAGCACTGGCTGCCGGAACTGGCCGGGTTGAATAAAAAGGAAGTCCACAACCCCGATGCGGTTGGCGGCCTGTTTGGCGTGGCGGATTACCCCCGCGCCATCGTCGATCTGAAAAAATCCCGCGAGCGCGCCCTGGCCGCGTTCCGCAGCCTGCCATCGCGCGAAGCCGCCGGGGGTGCCCATGAGTGACTTTCTGCGCCGCTTCGCCCACACCTTTGCCACGCTGGACAAGCACAACCTGCACCTGCTCGACAGCCTGTACAGCAAGGACATCGTCTTTACCGATCCGCTGCACGAGGTGCACGGTCTGACCGCGCTGCACCGATATTTCGAAACGCTGTACGGCAATGTCAGCCAACTGCGTTTCGACTTTCACGGCTTCGATCAGGTGGCCGAAGGCGAAGGCTACCTGCGCTGGAAAATGAGCTTCTGCCACCCGCGCCTGGCCAATGGCCGGGTGATTCGCGTGGAAGGCTGCTCGCACCTGATGTGGCGTGACAAGGTCTACCGCCATCGTGACTATTTCGACGCTGGCGCCCTGCTGTATGAACACCTGCCCGTACTCGGCAAAGTGGTCAGTTGGCTGAAAAGGAGAGTGGGATGAATAGCGTGACGCCCCGTCGTTATTGGCTGACCGGCGCCAGCAGTGGCATCGGCGCCGCGCTGGCCGAGGAGCTGCTCAACAGCGGCGCCCAAGTGGCCGTGAGCTCACGCTCCAAAGAGCCGCTGGAGGCCCTGGCGCAACGTTACCCCGGCCAAGTGCTGGTGGTGGCCGGCGACTTGACCAACAGCCAGACCGTGCGCGAAATCGGTGAACACATTACCCACGCCTGGGGCGCGCTGGACACCGTGATCCTCAACGCCGGCACCTGCGAATACGTCGACGCCCGCCAGTTCGACTCGTCCATCATCGAGCATGTGGTGCGCACCAACCTGCTGGCCAGCAGTTATTGCATCGAAGCGGCGCTGCCGCTGTTGCGCGCCGGCCTGACGCCACACCTGGTGGGCGTCGCCAGCGCCGTGACCTACCTGCCGATGCCGCGCGCCGAGGCCTACGGCGCCTCCAAGGCCGGCCTGCGGTATTTGTTCGAATCGCTGCGCATCAGCCTGTCGCCGGAAAACATCGACGTCACGGTGATCAGCCCGGGCTTTGTCGACACGCCCCTGACCGAACGCAATGACTTCCCGATGCCCCTGAGCTGGCCCGCCGACAAGGCCGCGCGGCATATCTTCGCCAAACTGCACAAGCGGCCGTTGGAGATCGCCTTCCCCGCGCTGCTTATCGCCACCCTGTGGCCCTTGTCGAAGCTGCCTAACCGCGCGCAGTTGATCATCGGCAAGCGCATGTTGCGCAGTGCTCCGCCGAAGAAGGACGACCTGTGAAGATCGCCATCATCGGCAGCGGCATCGCCGGGTTGACCAGCGCTTACCTGCTCAACCGCCGTCACGACATCACCCTGTTCGAAGCCGGCGACCGCATTGGGGGCCATACCCATACGGTCAAGGTCACGGTGGAAGGCCAGCACTACGCGGTGGACACCGGTTTCATCGTGTTCAACGACTGGACCTACCCCAATTTCATTCGCTTGCTGGGGCAGATCGGCGTGGCGTTCAAACCCACCGAGATGAGTTTTTCGGTGTGCGACGAGCGCACGCGCTTTGAGTACAACGGCAATAACCTCAACAGCTTGTTCGCTCAGCGCAGCAATATCCTGTCGCCGGGCTTCTGGGGCATGTTGCGCGACATCCTGCGCTTCAATCGCCAGGCGCCATTGGATTTACAGGAACACCGCATCAGCGCCGACATGACCCTGGGCGACTACCTCACCGCCGGCGGCTATGGCGAGCGCTTCGTGCGCCACTACATCGTGCCGATGGGCGCGGCGATCTGGTCGATGTCGCTGGCGGACATGCTGGGCTTTCCGTTGCAGTTCTTCGTGCGTTTTTTCAAGAATCACGGCCTGCTCTCGGTGAACAATCGCCCACAGTGGTGCGTGATCGAAGGCGGCTCCAGTGCGTATATCGAACCCCTGACTCGCGGTTTTCGTGAGCGGATCCGCTTGAGCTGCCCTGTGCATAACGTCGAGCGCAACGAGGACGGCGTGGTTATCCACAGCGCGTCCGGCAGTGAGTCCTTTGACCGCGTGGTGTTCGCCTGCCACAGCGACCAGGCCCTGGCGTTGCTCGGCGACCCGAGCCAGGCGGAGCAGGAGATCCTCGGTGCCCTGCCCTATGCCGATAACGACGTGGTGCTGCACACCGACACGCGCCTGCTGCCCGATCGCACACTGGCCTGGGCCAGTTGGAACTACCGGCTGACCGGCGACAGCCAGGCCCAGGCTGCCGTGACCTACGACATGAACATCCTGCAAGGCATCGACAGCGCCACGACGTTCTGCGTGAGCCTCAACCAGACGGCGGTGATCAACCCGCTGAAGATTCTTGCGCGCTACACCTATGCCCATCCGCAATACAGCCTGGGCGCCGTCGCCGCCCAGAACCGCTGGGAAGAATTGAACGGCGCCCGCCATACCCATTATTGCGGCGCCTACTGGGCCAATGGCTTTCATGAAGACGGCGTAGTCAGCGCCCTGCGCGTGGCGCAAGCCTTTGGGGAAACCCTGTGAACAGTGCCCTGTACAGCGGCTGGATCGCCCATCGCCGGTTTGCGCCCAAGGGCCATGCGTTTCGCTACCGCATCGGCCTGCTGTACCTGGATTTGAGTGAAGAAGACCACGTGCTAGGGCTCTCGCCCCTGGCCGGGCGCAGCCGCCTGGCGCCTTTTGGTTTTCGCCAGCAGGACTACCTGCGTGAGTTGACCGGCCACGGCATGAGCCTGAGCGATGCCGTGCGCCAGGAAGTCGGCAAGGCGCTGGGGCGTACACCCCAGGGCGTTATCTGCCTACTGACCCAGGCCCGCAGTTGGGGCCTGGCTTTTAATCCGGTGAGTTTCTTCTACTGTTTCGAGGCCGACGGGCAACTGGCCGCGATCCTGTGTGAAGTCACCAATACCCCTTGGCGCGAGCGCTATCGCTACGTGCTGCCGGCCCAGGCTCTGGGTGCGGACGAGCACCAGCATTTTGCCGTGGCCAAGGCGTTCCATGTGTCGCCGTTCCTGCCGCGCGACCTGCAATACCGCATGAGCTTCAGCCCGCCCGCCGAGCGGCTCGGCGTGCACATGGCCGACTGGCAGGGCGAATTGAAAGTCTTCGACGCCACCCTCAGCCTGCACAAAGAGGCGCTGACCCGCGCCAGCCTGCACCGCTACCTGTGGCGCTTTCCGTGGATGACCGCCAAGACCTGCCTGGCGATTTACTGGCAGGCCTTGCGTCTGTTGCTTAAACGTACACCGATTTTCTCCCACCGGGCCGCCGATGGCGCCTCTCGCACCGCCGTCGGGTATACCAAGGAACATCGCCATGAAATCCCCTAGCTTATCGGTCAAGGCCAGCCGCCTGAACGTCAACGGCATGACCACCGCGCTGCTGCGCAAGGGTGTGCTGCGTCAACTCAGCCAATTGCGCCACGGCCAGTTGGTGGTGATCGAGGATGGTGAACGCCAAGTGTTCGGCGCACGGGAAGCGCACCTGCTGGGGGAAATCCAGATCGTCGATCCGGCCGTGTGGGGCCTGGTGGCGGCCAACGGGTCGATCGGCGCCGGCGAGGCATTTATCCACGGCCATTGGACCAGTCCGGACCTGACCGCCGTAGTGCGGGTGATGGTCAGCAACCTGGACGTACTCGACGCGATGGAGGGTGGCCTGGCCCGCCTCGCGCGCCCGCTCACCCAAAGCCTGCACTGGCTCAACCGCAATACGCGCAAGGGCTCGCAAAAAAATATCGCCACTCACTATGACCTGGGCAACGACTTGTTCGAAGCGTTTCTGGACCCGACCATGATGTACTCGGCGGCGCAATTTCTGACGGCCGACGACACGCTGGAACAGGCGCAACTGAACAAACTGGAACGCATCTGTCAGAAACTGGCGCTCAAACCCAGCGACCATTTGCTGGAAATCGGCACCGGCTGGGGCAGCATGGCGCTGTATGCGGCGCAGCATTACGGCTGCAAGGTCACCACCACGACGTTGTCCAAAGAACAGTTCGCCTACACCCAGCAACGAATCCTCGCCTTGGGCCTGCAGGACCAGGTCACCCTGTTGCTGAGCGATTACCGCGATCTGACGGGGCAGTACGACAAACTGGTGTCGATCGAGATGATCGAAGCGGTGGGCCATCGCTTTCTGCCCACCTACTTCAAGCAATGCGCGCAGTTGCTCAAGCGCGACGGCCTGATGCTGCTGCAGGCCATCACCATTCGCGAACAGCGTTTCGAGCAGGCCAGGCGCAGTGTGGATTTTATCCAACGCTACATTTTCCCCGGCGGCGCCCTGCCCTCGGTGCAGAACATGCTGCACATCGTCGGCCGCGACACCGACATGAACCTGTTGCACATGGAAGACTTCGGCCTGCACTACGCAAAAACCCTGCGCCTGTGGCATGAGAATTTTCGCCGCGCCCATGGCCGCCTTTCGGAACTGGGCTACGACGAATACTTCCTGCGGCTGTGGGAGTTTTACCTGTGTTACTGCGAAGGTGGCTTTATGGAGCGCACTATCGGCACCGCTCAATTGCTGCTGGCCAAGCCCGCAGCCATCAACCCACCCCTGCTCGGACGCTTCAATGCTTAAAACCGTGGCCAACGCCGCGCTGTTCCAGTGCGGCTGGTTTGCCTGCGTGCTGGGCGGCGACAGCCTCTGGTTGCTGGTGGGTGCGGCAGTCCTGGCCGTTCACCTGCTGTGGATAAGTTCATGGGCCGAGGACGGCGCGCTGATTATCGGCGTGAGCCTGGCGGGCACTGTGCTGGACACCTTGCTGCGGGTGTCGGGGGTGTTTCAGTTCAGCGAACCGGGGCCGTTGATCCCGTTCTGGCTGATGCTGTTGTGGGCCCTACTGGCGACCACGCTGCGGCATTGCCTGGCCTGGAGCGCGCAACCCTGGTGGCTGGCCGCCTTGCTGGGCGCGGTGGGTGGGCCGCTGTCGTATTACGCCGGCAGCCAGTTGGCGGGGGTGCGATTTGGCTTCGCCCTGGCACCGACGCTCAGCGGGTTGGCACTGCTGTGGGCGGCGGTTTTTGTCGGATTGCATCGGCTGGCGCGCTGACGTCTGTCAGACCTTTCACACCCACAGCCTGCGCTTGCCTTACACTGCGCGCCTATGAACACCATCCCCCACCTGCAAATTGCTGAACCCGCCGTCACCTGTTCTACGTGTGCGGCGTGCTGCTGTCAGCTGGAAGTCATGTTGATCACCGACACGGGTGTACCGCAGCGCTATATCGACACGGACGATTGGGGCGGTGAAGTCATGCTGCGCCTGGACGACGGCTGGTGCGCGGCGCTGGATCGGGACACGATGATGTGCACAATTTACGAGCGGCGACCGCTGATTTGTCGCGAATTCGAGATGGGCGCACCGGAGTGTCTGGACGAACGCCAGGGCATTGCCACGGCGTATCGCTGATGCGCCATGCGGTAGGAGGCAAGCCCCCTGCCGCAAGGGTTTTACGGGAGGGGCGGTTACAACGGCATGGTGTAGTGCAGCGCGTAGCTCTCTACCCCATCGTTGTTGCTGCTGATACCGGCGTTGGAATAATGCGTGGCGCGGATGCCCACTTCATGCCCACCGGTAAAGCGCAGCCCGAAACCCAAGCGGTCTTCGAACTGGAAAGCCTGGCCAATGTTGTTGTCTTCCAGCTTGGTGCGGGAAAACACCGCCACACCGATGCCGGCCTCGATATACGGCTTGACCGACTGCCCGGCGAATTCATACACGAACACTGGCGAGAACGACAGGCTGCTGGCGCCTGCGCGGTCGTCACCTTCCCAATACGTGTAAGCGCCGCTCCAGTAACCGGTCAGGCGCCCCATGTCGCTCTGCATCCAGCTCTTGTCCCAATCCGACGTCAGCCCCAGGCGATACGTCAGCGTCGAATCACTGGTGGCCCCCAGGCCGAATTCGAGGCCGGCGGCCTGCGCCGATAACGAGTGTCCTACCGCGACGGCTGCAATCGCAGCCAAACAGAACAAGCGCTTCATAAAACATCCCTTCCGAACGAGTTGTATGGTTTTTTGTACAAGCAATCTCGCTATAGAAGCCTGCGCAGTGACAGAAGTTCAGCTTCTAATGGCGAAATTTCACGAAATTTTCACGTGCGGAAGCTTCGCACAATTCCGGGATGTTTCCATAGTGTCGGTAGGACATTTCTGAAGTGAGACAGATCGCCACTGGTCCAGAACTGCGCCATCGCAGGTTCGCCGCCGGCCAGCACGTCGCGTTCACTCAATAAACGCTTAAGTTGACGTGCCACTGCGGCGCCAGTATCGATCAGGATGATGCTCGGCGGGAGCATCTGCGCCAGCAGCGGTTTGAGGAAGGGATAGTGAGTGCAGCCAAGGATGATGGTGTCGCAACCGCCACTGAGCAGCGGCCCGACGTAGCCCTGGAGCAACTGGCGCAGGGCCGGGCTGTCCAGGTCGCCGGTTTCAATCAGTTCCACCAGGCCCGGACAGGGTTGGGTGATCACGCGCACATCGGCGGCAAAACGATCAAGCAACGCCGCGAACTTGGCGCTTTGCAGGGTGCCGGTGGTGGCGAGCACGCCGACCACACCGCTGCGAGTCGCGGCGGCGGCGGGTTTGACGGCGGGCTCCATGCCCACCAACGGCCAATCGGGGTAATCCAGACGCAGGTCAGCAACGGCGGCAACGGTGGCCGTGTTGCAGGCAATCACAAACGCCTTGGCGCCCCGCTCACGGAAAAACGCCGCGACCAAACGCGAACGTTCGCGGATAAAGGCCGGAGTTTTCTCGCCATAGGGGATATGTCCGCCATCGGCCACATAAAGCAGCGACTCGTGGGGCAGCAGTTGCTGGATTTCCTCCAGCACCGACAGGCCGCCGACACCGGAATCGAACACACCGATCGGCGCGTCCTTACCCATGGCGAGTGCCGCAGACACTGCAGCCAGGGTCACGCTTGACCCGCAGCTCGCGAAAACGCGTGGTCAAGGCATCGATCAGCAATAAACGCCCGACCAACGGTTCACCGAAACCGGCCAGCAGCTTCAGGGCCTCGAGGGCTTGCAGGCTGCCGACCAGCCCCACCAGCGGGCCGACCACGCCGGCTTCGCTGCAGGTCAGCTCGGCGTCGCTGCCGTGCCCGTATAAACAGTGGTAACACGGGCTGTCGGCGCGACGCGGGTCGAACACCGACAGCTGGCCTTCCAGGCGAATCGCCGCGCCGCTGATCAACGGCTTGACGGCGGCGACACAGGCGGCATTGACCGCCTCGCGGGTGGAGAAGTTGTCGCTGCAATCGAGTACCACATCCACGCCGGCCACGGCAGCGGCCAGCGAATCGGCGTCCAGCGCGGTGCGATGGGGCACCAGGCGGATGTCGGGGTTGATCGCGCTCAGGCGCGCCATGGACGAGTCGACTTTGGTCTGCCCGACGCTGGCGGTGTCATGGATGATTTGACGTTGCAGGTTGGTCAGGTCGACCGTGTCGAAGTCCGCCAAATGCAGCTGGCCCACTCCCGCAGCCGCCAGATACAGCGCGACCGGCGCGCCCAGGCCGCCGAGGCCTACGATCAGGGCGCGGGCGCTTTTGAGGCGCAACTGGCCGTCGATGTCCACATGCTGCAACAGAATCTGTCGGCTATAGCGCAACAGCTCCTGGTCGGTCAGCACGGCCGGCGCCCCAGGCTGATACGGTCGTGGCCGCCCAGGTCGACGCGGCTGTGCACGTGCTCAAACCCTTGGCTATGCAACAGGTCGCGCACCGCAGGGGCCTGATCGTAACCGTGTTCCAACAGCAACCAGCCACCGGCATTCAAGTGGGCCGGCGCGTCTTTGATGATCAACCGCAGGTCATCCAAGCCATCATGGCCCGCCACCAGGGCGCTGGCCGGCTCGAAACGCACGTCACCGGCCACCAGATGCGGATCGTTGTCGGCGATATACGGCGGGTTGCTGATAATCAAGTCGAAGGTATGACCATGCAGGGCGCTGAACCAATGGCTGTTGAGCACCGTGACGTTAGCCAGGTGCAGACGCTGGCGATTACGCTCGGCCAGGGCCACCGCTTCCAACACACGGTCGACCGCGGTGACCTGCCAGGCCGGGCGTTCGCTGGCCAGGGCCAGGGCAATCGCGCCGCTGCCGGTGCCCAGATCAAGCACCCGGGCGGGTGTAGCGGGCAACAATTCCAGCGCCGCCTCCACCAGCATTTCGGTCTCCGGACGCGGGATCAGCGTGTGCGGCGCCACTTCAAGGTCGAGTTTCCAGAAGCCCTGCTGGCCGAGAATATAAGCCACGGGCTCGCCCGCACGGCGGCGCTGCAGGTAGCCGGCAAATGTCAGGGCGTCTTCGCTGCTGACGATTTTTTCCGGCCAGGTGTGCAGGTAACTGCGCGATTTGCCCAGGGCCGCGGCCAGCAACAGTTCGGCGTCCAGACGCGCGGTGGGCGAGTCAGGCAGGTCGGCGGCGCGCAACAGGCTGGCGATGATGGTCATTTATTCACCTATCGCCGCCAGTTGGTCGGCCTGGTATTCGGCGAGCAACGGCTCGATGACCGCGTCCACGCCGCCGGCGAGGATCTCGTCCAGGGAATACAGGGTGAGGTTGACCCGGTGGTCGGTTACTCGGCCCTGGGCGAAGTTGTAGGTGCGAATACGCTCGGAACGGTCGCCCGAACCCACCAGCAGTTTGCGCTCGCTGGCAATCGCATTGGCAGCGGCGCTGGTTTGCTGGTCGTTAAGCTTGGCCGACAGCCAGGACATCGCCCGCGCCCGATTCTTGTGCTGGGAGCGCTCTTCCTGGCACTCCACCACGATGCCCGACGGCAAGTGAGTGATACGAATCGCCGAGTCGGTCTTGTTGACGTGCTGGCCGCCGGCGCCCGACGAGCGGTAAGTGTCGATGCGCAGGTCCGCCGGGTTGATCTCGATGGCTTCCTGCTCGTCCGGCTCGGGCAACACGGCCACTGTGCATGCGGAGGTGTGAATGCGGCCCTGGGATTCCGTGGCCGGCACCCGTTGTACACGGTGCGCGCCGGACTCGAACTTCAGCTTGCCATAGACATTGTCGCCTTCGACACGCGCAATGACTTCCTTATAGCCGCCGTGCTCGCCTTCGTTCTCGGACAGGATCTCCACCCGCCAGCCGCGACGCTCGGCGTAGCGCGAGTACATGCGAAACAGGTCGCCGGAAAAAATCGCGGCTTCGTCGCCACCGGTGCCGGCGCGGATCTCAAGGAATACGTTGCGCCCGTCATTGGGGTCCCTGGGCAGCAGCATGCGCTGCAGGTCGCCTTCCAGTTCGGCAAGCTTTTCCTTGGCCTCGCGGACTTCTTCCACGGCCATTTCACGCATGTCCGGGTCGCTGTCCTTGAGCAGCGCCTGGGCGCCTTCCAGGTCCGCCTGCACTTTGAGCAGGTTTTTGTAGGTGGCGACCACAGGCTCAACTTCGGCGTATTCCTTGGAATAGGCACGGAACTTGGCTTGATCGGCGATGACTTCGCCATCGCCAAGCAATGCGGTCAGTTCTTCGAAACGGTCCTGGAGCACGTCCAGTTTATTGAGCAGTGACGCTTTCATTGCGGTTTTTTATCCGAAGAGCTGTCTGACGCGCCCTCACCGAGGGCAAAGAGTTCCTGGGCCATGGCCAGCGCATCGAGGCGGCCTTCGGCGGTCAATTTCTTCAGCTGTACGCTGGGTGCATGCAGTAATTTGTTGGTCAGGCCCCGCGCCAATTGCATCAGCACCTCTTCAGCGCTGCTGCCATTAGCCAACAGACGTTGAGCTTTGATCAGCTCTTCATCGCGCAGACGTTCGCCCTGCTGACGATACGCCTTGAGCACATCCACCGCCGCCAATTCGCGCAGGCGCACCATGAAATCTTCGGCGCCGGTGCTGACCATTTCCTCGGCGGCCTGGGCTGCGCCCTGCCGCGTCTTGAGGTTTTCGGCGACCACTTCATGCAGATCGTCGACGCTGTATAAGTAAACGTCGTCCAATTCGCCGACTTCAGGCTCGATATCCCGGGGAACGGCGATATCCACCATGAAAATCGGCTTGTGCTTGCGCAGTTTCAGCGCACTTTCCACCGCGCCTTTGCCCAGGATCGGCAACTGGCTGGCGGTGGAGCTGATGACAATGTCACTGCGTACCAGTTCAGCGGGAATATCCGCCAACAGCACCGCATGGGCGCCGAACTGCTCGGCCAGAATGCTGGCACGCTCCAGGGTGCGGTTGGCCACCACGATACGCTTGACTCCCAGGTCGTGCAGGTGACGGGCGACCAGAGTAATGGTTTCCCCGGCGCCGATCAGCAGCGCCTGGCTGCGCTGCAGGTCGCTGAAAATCTGCTTGGCCAGGCTGACGGCGGCAAACGCCACCGACACCGGGTTCTCGCCGATAGCGGTGTCGGTGCGCACCTGCTTGGCGGAATTGAAGGTGGCCTGGAACAACCGGCCCAGCAGCGGCCCCACTGTGCCGGCCTCGCGCGCTACGGCGTAGGCGGATTTCATCTGGCCCAGAATCTGCGGCTCGCCCAATACCAGCGAATCGAGACCGGATGCCACGCGCATCATGTGACGAACTGCCGCATCCTCTTCGTGCACATAAGCGCTGGCGCGCAGCTCATCGAAGCTCAAATGATGGTAATCGGCCAGCCAGCGCAGAACGACATCCGCCGAAAGATGTTCCTGTTCTATATAGAGCTCGCTGCGATTGCAGGTCGAAAGGATCGCAGCTTCGCGACTGTCGGTGAGCCGGCAGAGCTGCTGCAAGGCCTCAACCAACTGCTCAGGCGTAAACGCCACGCGCTCGCGCACGTCTACAGAGGCAGTCTTGTGGTTAATACCGAGTGCGAGGAAGGCCATTCAATATCGCTGATGATGTCGGGAAGCCGGCGATTGTCCTACTTCGAAAGATTCAGAACAACCACCGTCGTCTATTGTCCCTATACCTTGTGCCTATAAAAGGCGCGCACTGAGACTCGGTTATGTTTGACCGAAGGCTTGTGTCATGATGATCCGACCGCAGGTTAGTCGTCCTCTTCCTATATGAATAGATCTTCCGCGTTGCTCCTTGCTTTTGTCTTCCTCAGCGGCTGCCAGGCCATGGCCCCCGCGCAGCCGGACGGTACGCCGCCGGCGGAAGACAGCACCCCCGCCCCAGAAAAGCCCAAGGTGTATTCATCGTTCAGTGAAGAAACGGTGTACAGCCTGCTGACTGCCGAACTGGCCGGCCAACGCAATCGCTTCGACATTGCGCTGGACAACTACGTCACCCAGGCCATCAATACGCAGGACCCGGGCATCTCCGAGCGCGCGTTTCGCATCGCCGAGTACCTGGGGGCCGATCAAGCGGCGCTGGATACTTCACTGATCTGGGCAAAGAACGCCCCGGACGACCTGGAAGCACAGCGGGCCGCAGCCATCCAACTGGCGCGGGCCGGACGCTATGACGACTCCATGGTGTATATGGAGAAAGTCCTGCAGGGCAAGGGCGACACCCATTTCGACTTCCTCGCGCTGTCGGCCGCCGACACCGATCAGGACACCCGCAATGGCCTGATGAAAAGTTTCGACCGCTTGTTGCAAAAGCACCCGAAGAACAGTCAGCTGATTTTCGGCAAGGCCCTGTTGCTGCAGCAGGATGACGAGGCCGAGGCGGCCTTGAAACTGCTGGAGCAGAACCCGCCGGACGACGGCGAGATCGCCCCGATCCTGCTGCGCGCTCGCCTGCTGCAGGCCCTCAATCGCGGCAAGGAAGCGATTCCGCTGCTGGAAAAAAGCATCAAGAAATACCCGGAAGACAAGCGCCTGCGCCTGACTTACGCCCGCACGCTGGTGGAACAGGACCGTATGGAGGACGCTAAAGTGCAGTTCGCCAATCTGGTCCAGCAATACCCGGACGACGACGAACTGCGCTATTCGCTGGCCCTGGTGTGCCTGGAAGCCAAAGCCTGGGACGAGGCCAAAGGGTATCTGGAAGAGTTGATCCAGCGCGAAAGCCATGTGGACTCGGCACACCTGAACCTTGGCCGTATTGCCGAAGAACGCAACGATCCACAGGCTGCGCTGCTCGAATATGCCCAGGTCGGCCCCGGCAACGACTACCTGCCGGCGCAACTGCGCCAGGCTGATATCCTGACGAGTAACGGCCGCACCGATGAAGCGGAAAAGCGCCTGGCCGCGGCGAGGGCTGCCGAGCCGGACTACGCCATCCAGCTGTACCTGATCCAGGCCGAGACATTATCGGCCAACAATCAAGGCGATCGCGCCTGGAAAGTGCTGCAGCAAGCCCTGCTGCAATTCCCCGACGATTTGAATCTGCTGTACACCCGCGCCATGCAGGCGGAAAAGCGCAATGATCTGGCACAGATGGAAAAAGACCTGCGCCTGATCATCAAGCGCGATCCGGACAACGCGATGGCGCTCAACGCTCTGGGCTACACCTTGTCTGATCGCACCACGCGCTACGACGAGGCCAAGGCACTGATCGAACAGGCGCACAAGCTCAACCCGGAAGACCCGGCCGTACTCGACAGCCTCGGCTGGGTGAACTACCGCCTGGGCAATCTGAATGAGGCTGAACGGTTGCTGCGCCAGGCACTGGAACGCTTCCCCGACCAGGAAGTCGCCGCTCACCTGGGCGAAGTGCTGTGGGCCAATGGCAAGCAACGTGAAGCCCGCCAGATCTGGGAGAAATTCCTCAAGGAACAACCTGAAAGCCCTATTCTGCGCGGCACCATCAAGCGCCTGACCGGATCCGAGACCCTTTAAGCTTATGTTTTTGCGCCACGTTGCAATATTCAGTCTTATCGCCTTACTTGCCGGCTGCTCCGGCCTTGGCACCCGCGAATCCGTTGAAGGCCAGGGCAACCCGGCGCAATGGCAGCAGCACAAGAATCAGCTGGCCAGCATCGATGGCTGGCAGATCGAGGGGAAAGTCGGCGTTCGCGCGCCGAAAGATTCCGGCAGCGGCACATTGTTCTGGCTGCAGCGCCAGGACTACTACGATATTCGCCTCTCAGGCCCACTGGGCCGTGGCGCAGCGCGCCTGACCGGCCGGCCGGGGCAAGTCAGCCTTGAAGTGGCCAACCAGGGCCGCTACGAAGCAAGCTCCCCGGAGGCTCTGTTGGAAGAGCAGATTGGCTGGAAGTTGCCGGTGTCTCATCTCGTCTGGTGGGTTCGCGGGCTGCCAGCCCCGGACAGCAAGAGTCGCCTGAGCCTCAACGGCGACAGCCGCCTGGCCACCCTGGAACAGGATGGCTGGCGGGTTGAATACTTAAGCTACGTGCAACAGAACGGCTATTGGCTGCCTGAACGCATCAAGCTGCACGGCACCGATCTGGACGTCACGCTGGTGATCAAGGACTGGCAACCGCGCAAGCTGGGGCAATGACGTGAGCGCAGAAAAACTGACCCTGCCCTCCCCGGCCAAACTCAATTTGATGCTGCACATTCTCGGACGCCGTGAAGACGGTTACCACGAGCTGCAGACGCTGTTTCAATTTCTCGATTACGGTGATGAATTGACCTTCGCCGTGCGCGAAGACGGTGTGATTCGCCTGCATACGGAATTCGACGGCGTACCCCACGACAGCAACCTGATCGTGCGCGCCGCGAAAAAGCTCCAGGAGCAATCGGGTTGCGCGCTCGGCATCGATATCTGGATCGATAAGATCCTGCCCATGGGCGGTGGAATCGGCGGTGGCAGCTCGAATGCCGCAACCACTCTGCTGGGTCTTAACCACCTGTGGCAGCTCGGCTGGGACCCTGATCGCCTGGCGGCGCTGGGCTTGACGCTGGGTGCCGACGTCCCGGTTTTCGTGCGTGGCCACGCGGCTTTTGCCGAAGGCGTGGGGGAAAAACTGACCCCTGTGGAGCCCGACGAGCCGTGGTATGTCGTGCTTGTCCCGCAAGTATCTGTAAGTACAGCAGAAATTTTTTCAGATCCGCTGTTGACACGTAACTCTCCTCCCATTAAAGTGCGCCCCGTTCCCAAGGGAAACAGTCGAAATGACTGCTTACCGGTTGTAGCAAGGCGTTATCCAGAAGTACGTAACGCATTGAATTTGTTAGGTAAATTTACCGAAGCAAAATTAACCGGAACTGGAAGTTGTGTGTTTGGGGGCTTCCCAAGCAAAGCTGAAGCTGATAAAGTCTCGGCCCTTCTTACAGAGACCCTTACAGGGTTTGTAGCAAAGGGAAGCAACGTTTCGATGTTGCATCGCAAGCTGCAAAGTCTGCTCTAAAAGGAATCGAGTACTGGGTACTCGTTGCAACAGATACAGGGGCGTCGCCAAGCGGTAAGGCAGCAGGTTTTGATCCTGCCATGCGTTGGTTCGAATCCAGCCGCCCCTGCCATTTTCCTATACTCATCCAGGTTACCCTCAGCCTCTAGGTACTGCGCGTGTCCAAGATGATGGTCTTTACGGGGAACGCTAACCCCGATCTGGCTCGACGTGTCGTACGTCAGCTGCATATCCCTCTCGGTGACATCTCTGTCGGTAAATTCTCCGACGGCGAAATTACAGCCGAGATCAATGAAAACGTCCGCGGTAAAGATGTCTTCATTATTCAGCCGACCTGCGCTCCGACCAACGATAACCTGATGGAACTCGTCGTGATGGCTGATGCCTTCCGCCGCTCCTCAGCGACTCGAATCACAGCTGTAATCCCTTACTTTGGTTATGCCCGTCAGGATCGCCGTCCGCGTTCCGCACGTGTGGCCATCAGCGCGAAAGTCGTGGCTGACATGCTGACCGTGGTAGGCATCGACCGTGTTCTCACGGTTGACCTGCACGCAGACCAAATTCAGGGGTTCTTCGATATTCCGGTAGATAACATCTACGGCTCCCCCGTCCTGGTGGATGACATCGAAGACCAGCGCTTTGAAAACCTGATGATCGTGTCCCCGGACATTGGTGGCGTCGTGCGTGCACGGGCAGTTGCCAAATCTCTGGGCGTGGACCTCGGGATCATCGACAAACGCCGTGAAAAAGCCAATCACTCTGAAGTGATGCATATCATCGGTGATGTCGAAGGGCGTACCTGTATTCTGGTTGATGACATGGTCGACACCGCCGGCACCCTGTGCCACGCGGCGAAAGCCTTGAAAGAGCACGGTGCGGCCAAAGTCTTCGCCTACTGCACGCACCCTGTGCTGTCGGGCCGAGCGATCGAGAACATCGAAAATTCCGTGCTGGACGAACTGGTGGTGACCAACACCATCCCGTTGTCCGCCGCCGCTCAAGCCTGTGCGCGTATCCGTCAATTGGATATCGCACCGGTCGTAGCCGAAGCGGTTCGCCGCATCAGCAACGAAGAATCGATCAGCGCGATGTTCCGTTAAGGGCAACCCCCTTGGCAACACAGCACTGACGAAAAGCGCCCCGCCCCAGCATTGTGTTGGGGCGGGGCTTTTTTGCCCATATCGAGCCTGGCGCTGGTCGCAAACGCCACTCGATGATGGCTATTTTGGAGATACAAAATGACTGAATTTACTCTGAACGCCCAAGCGCGTACTGACCTGGGGAAAGGTGCGAGCCGCCGCCTGCGTCACGCCGCGAACATTCCTGCCGTTGTATACGGTGGTAGCAAGCCTGCTGAATCCGTGACCATCCTGGCCAAGGAAATTGCCAAGCTGTTCGAAAACGAAGCTGCCTACAGCCACGTTATCGAGCTGAACGTCGACGGCACCAAGCAGAACGTCATCGTTAAAGCGATGCAGCGTCACCCTTCCAAGCAGTTCATCATGCACGCCGACTTCGTTCGCGTTGTTGCCGGCCAGAAACTGACCGCTATCGTGCCTGTGCACTTTGTTGGTGAAGAAGCTCCGGTCAAGAAAGGCGGCGAGATCTCGCACGTCCTGAACGAAATCGAAGTGACCTGCCTGCCGAAAGACCTGCCTGAGTTCATCGAAGTCGACCTGTCGGCTCTGGAAATCGGCGCCATCGTTCACCTGTCCGACATCAAGGCGCCAAAAGGCGTTGAGTTCGTTGCACTGGCTCACGGTGATGACAAAGCAGTTGCCAACGTACACGCTCCACGCGTTGCTCCAGAAGCTGAAGAAGGCGCTGCAGAGTAATTCACTCTGTCTTGCCGGAGCTTGAGGAAACATCGCGGACCGAAACGTAGCGAGAAAGCGGGCGATAACGCGACGTTTACTCTTGAGTAAATGATCTTTGTCGTCCACTTTCGCCGCACACAGGTCGCGGCGACGTTATCCACAACTCCAAAGGAAGGGCCCCTGTCGTGACTGCCATCAAACTGATCGTTGGCCTGGGAAATCCAGGCGCCGAATACGAACAGACCCGGCATAACGCGGGGGCCCTTTTTGTTGAGCGCATCGCCCACGCCCAAGGTGTCAACCTGGTGGCCGATCGCAAATATTTCGGCCTGACCGGGCGTTACTCGCATCAGGGTCAGGATGTTCGTCTGCTGATTCCCACCACCTATATGAACCGCAGCGGCCAGGCTGTCGCGGCGCTTGCGGGCTTCTTCCGGATCAAACCCGAGGAAATCCTGGTGGCCCATGACGAACTGGACCTGCCACCCGGCGTCGCCAAGCTCAAGCAAGGCGGTGGCCATGGCGGCCACAACGGTCTGCGCGACATCATCGCGCAGTTGGGCAATCAGAATACCTTTTACCGCCTGCGGCTCGGCATCGGCCACCCAGGCGTTGCCAGTATGGTTTCAAATTTCGTCCTGGGTCGTGCGCCACGCGCCGAACAGGAAAAACTCGATGCCAGCATCGATTTTGCCCTCGGCGTGCTGCCGGATATCCTCGCCGGTGAATGGAACCGTGCGATGAAAAACCTGCACAGCCAGAAGGCCTGACTCTTACCGAGGGGAAACACCATGGGATTCAATTGCGGCATCGTCGGCCTGCCCAACGTCGGCAAATCCACCCTGTTCAACGCCCTGACCAAGTCCGGTATTGCGGCGGAGAACTTCCCCTTCTGCACCATCGAACCCAACAGCGGTATCGTGCCGATGCCCGACCCGCGCCTGGACGCATTGGCGGCGATCGTCAATCCCAAGCGCATCCTGCCGACCACCATGGAATTCGTCGATATCGCGGGCCTGGTAGCCGGCGCGTCGAAAGGCGAAGGCCTGGGTAACAAGTTCCTGGCCAACATCCGTGAGACCGACGCCATCGCCCACGTGGTCCGCTGCTTTGAAGACGAGAACGTGATTCACGTCTCCAACAGCGTCGACCCGAAGCGCGATATCGAGATCATCGACCTGGAACTGATCTTCGCCGACCTCGACAGCTGCGAAAAACAACTGCAGAAAGTCGCGCGTAATGCCAAGGGCGGCGACAAGGATGCCGTGGTCCAGAAAGGCCTGCTGGAGCAGTTGATCGCGCACTTCACCCTGGGCAAGCCGGCACGTAGCCTGATGAAAACCATGGGCGCCGACGAGAAGGCCGTGATCAAAGGCTTCCACCTGCTGACCACCAAGCCTGTGATGTACATTGCCAACGTCGCCGAAGATGGCTTCGAGAACAACCCACTGCTTGATGTGGTCAAGGCCATTGCCGACGAAGAAGGCGCCATCGTTGTTCCGGTGTGCAACAAGATCGAAGCAGAAATAGCCGAGCTCGACGACGGCGAAGAAAAAGACATGTTCCTTGAGGCCCTCGGCCTGGAAGAGCCTGGCCTGAATCGCGTAATCCGCGCCGGTTACGAAATGCTCAACCTGCAGACTTACTTCACCGCCGGTGTCGAAGAAGTCCGCGCATGGACCGTAAAGGTCGGCGCCACCGCTCCACAGGCGGCAGGTGTGATCCACACCGACTTCGAGAAGGGGTTTATCCGTGCCGAAGTCATCGCCTATAACGACTTCATTCAGTACAAAGGTGAAGCCGGTGCCAAGGAAGCCGGTAAATGGCGACTGGAAGGTAAGGAATATATTGTTAAAGATGGCGATGTGATGCACTTCCGCTTTAACGTATAAACATCACTCAGCACTTCCGTTACAAATAAAAAAGCCGATGCCCTGCATCGGCTTTTTTGTGCCCATCTCTTCAAGGCCGAGCGCACAATCCCTCTCCCGACTTACCCTACTTGCCCAACCTTCTTTAATTAAAAGTTAAAAAATATAACTCCAGACCCACACCATGAACTTTTTCCTACATCATTCCAGAAAATGACTACTTTAAGTTTTGGCGATCCGCTTGATACTCTGCGCTCGATTGCATTGCGATAATGGAGCACTTCTTAATGCCGGCCTCCAAGCACAGGGACAATGAAATAGACATTTCACTCATCGAAGGTCCGGACATTGAGAACATACTAAACAGCACCGCTACGCTCAACATTGACCTGCTTTTACTGGGAGAAACAGGCACCGGAAAAGATTCCCTTGCACAGCGGATTCATCGCCTATCGGCGCGGCGAGGCAGCTTCATTGCCGTGAACTGTGCGGCCATTCCAGAAACGCTTGCGGAGAGCCAGCTATTCGGCGTAAACACCGGTGCCTACACTGGCGCCGTGCAGTCGAGGGCGGGCTTTATCGAAGCCGCACATCTGGGGACGCTGTATCTGGATGAAATCGACAGTATGCCGCTCCCATTGCAAGCCAAACTATTACGCGTACTGGAATCGCGCAGTGTCGAACGCCTGGGCTCAACTCGATCTATTTCTGTCGACATGCGCGTCATCGCCTCCGCCCAACAATCACTGCACGAGATGGTCGAGCAAGGCACCTTTCGCAGGGACCTCTACTATCGCTTGAACGTCGTCAGTATCTACCTTCCGCCCCTGCGGGACCGGCGAGAGCGGATCATCCCATTGTTTCTGGATATGATTGCGCAAGAGGCCCAACTCTTTAAGCGTTCCAAACCCAGCCCTCTTGGCAAGCTATTGCTGGAGCAACTGTTGCAACACCCCTGGAAAGGCAATATCCGCGAATTACGCTCTACAGCGAAACGCTTCGTGCTGGGGCTCCCCACATTCTCAGCGCCAGTGGTACCCCGCCATGAAGCCGACCAGAGCCTGAAGTCACGATTGCACCAGATGGAAAGATCGTTGATCGAGGAATCACTGCGTCAACATGAATACTGTATCGACGCCGTGGCGATTGAATTGGGTGTCGCGAAAAGGACGCTCTATCATCGGATCAAGCAGCTGGGAATCTCACTCAATGGAGAATGACCTCTGTAGCCGGTGAAACTCTACACTTTTTGAAACATACATAATGTGAAGCAATGGAACGCTCAAATTTTATGAACCACATAACTTATGGAACAGCCTTGCTGAATCCGACAAAAGAATACTCACTTCTTGGAGAAAACAGTATGAGTAATATTCCAGCTTACACCCCGCCGTACGTTGGCAGTTATGGAGGTCTTTCTGAAAGTGAGGCAGATGACGCTTTCGAGCAGATACAAGATAAAAAGCGTGCGGACGGTGTCCGAAACGCCCTGGAAAAAGCAGTCGCTGAAAACACCAACGGTAAAAAAGCGACGGCTGACACGATTCGCTTGTCGTAAAGATTGAGCGCATCGGGGCTTTCCCGGCATATCGTGCCGGGAAGGTCATGTCAACCAAATAACGGTCATTACTGACAACAATAGGTTCGTTCACATTTTATGATGGCAGGTGTTCCATGCTTATAGGAAACATACGAGAGAAGGAGATCAATACACGTACCAAGGACCAGGAGTCCGCCCCGCCGAGTTCAGATGTAGATTTTTTTAACGCCCTGTTGCCACCTCAGGCATTCGCGAGTACGGCCATAAGTACCGCGCCCTCGATGAGGCTACTGTCCGAGGCATCAAACACGTTGGACTCGATGACTAAAAACATGACTAAAAGCCTGCGTGCATTGACCAGCAAGGACAAACACGAAGAGGCTCGAAAATACCCGAGCCAGCTATCCGACGCAGTACTGCTTCAACATATGTTGACCAAGTGCGTTGGTAAAACCGCTCAGGGCATCGATAAAATCTGCAATCTCCAATAGGTTTAAATGACTCGCACGCTGCTTATCGTATCCACTCTGCCCCTCATACTCTTGCTGACCGCTTGCAGTGAACGTGTCGAGCTTCATACCAAGTTAACTGAGCAAGAAGCCAATGAAGTTGTGGCAGAACTGGCCGACAAACATATCCGCGCCACCAAGGCTCCAACAAAAGACGGTGTTACGGTGGCCGTCGATGCCAACGATATTGCGCGCGCTGTGCGAACACTGGAAGCCGTTGGGCTGCCGCGTGCGACGCGCGCTACGTTAGGCAATACCTTTCGCAAAGAGGGCGTCATTTCAACCCCCTTGGAAGAACGCGCTCGCTACATCTACGCGTTGTCCCAAGAACTGGAAACCACGTTATCGAATATTGATGGGGTTATTGTCGCTCGCGTGCACGTCGTACTGCCCGAGCGCGTCGCGCCGGGAGAACCTATACAGCCTGCGTCCGCGTCCGTGTTTATCAAACATGATCCGCGGCTTGATCCCGATAACATCAACGCCCGTGTACGCAGGATGGTTGCAAGTAGCATTCCCGGCATGACCACAGCGGTCGACAACCCACAAAAAATGACGGTCGTATTTGTGCCGGCCACGGCCTATCTGGAGCAGCAACGCTTGGCCTATTTCGGGCCCTTCCTGGTGCCCGGAAATGACATCGGTTTTTGGCGGGCCAGCGTTACATTCTCGCTGATCGCTGTAGTGCTTATAGGTGCGGCGGGAATATTCTGGCGTAAACGAAAGAAAGCTCAGCCCCTTGACGTGCCTGTTCGCTCCCCAAATGAGCAGTAATCTGGTTTGGGCCCAATGGTGGTCGGCACCTTGGTTACAGGCCCACGAGGACTGGAGAGAACTCGATAACTACCCAGCACACCTGGCGCTGCATCGCACCCGGCAGGTGGTAGTGGGCACGTATTACGGCGTTGCGCCCTGCCTGCCTCCCCCACCCGACCCTGTCCTGCTTCAACTGGCAATTGCCTCGGCGGCACAACTTGAACTTGCGCTCGCCTTGATTGGCAGTGTCTGCCGCCCGGCCTGCGCCCAAGCATTGGATGAAGAACTTTATCAGTGGTGTAACAGACTATCCAAAGCGCTGGCGCTTGATATGGCGCAACCTGATGTTGATCCGTTGCAATTGCTGCGCGCCTGGGTTCCTGCCGATACCTGGCAACGAATCAGGCTGCGATTCCCCCGTCAACGCGTTCTGGATCTGGAAGCAGAGATACTGTCGCGCGGCGACTCACAGAGCCGTCTCGATACGCTGTGGCATGCCGTCGTTTGGCGAATAGGGGGAATGTCGAGCAACGATAGCGCTTCGAGTTCAGAGGCGCATGGAGATTAACGATGCTGGTCCGACGTAAAATCAAATCCGTGGAAGGGGCGCCGCCTCTGTCGGGAAGCCTGATCTCTGGCGAAACGCTGGCAAGCTACTCGCAGGCCATTGATGTGGTGGATCAAGCAAAAGCGGAAGCTCGGCAACTGCTGGAAGAAGCCAAAGAACAACGCCAAGAGTTCCTTGAAAAAGCAAGTCTTGAAGTATGGGAGCGTGCCGATGCGCAGTTCAGACGCTGGGAAATCGAGCATCAGGCCTTATGCGATAACCTGGAGCAATACGCCACCTCAGTCGCCAACCAGGCCATTTATCATCTGCTTGAAGAAACACTCGCTCCACAGCGCCTGGCTGCGCTGATCAGGCAACTAATGGCGTGCCATGTTCCGGCGATCAAGGCTACGTTGGCCTGCCATCCGCATGACCTTGAAGCAATCAAGCAGTGCCTTGCCAGCCGTAACAGCACTCACTGGCTACTGCGCCCAGATAATGCCCTTCAACCTCAAACACTGATATTGCATACCGACGAGGGGGACTTCCATATTGATTGGGAGGCGATGATCCACGCGTTCATGGAAAACGATAAAGGCCGTTAACGTCACGCCACACCGTCGTATAAGAAATAAGTGGCCACACATGGAACCAAATCGACATAAAAACCAAAAAATAAAAAATATCCCCCTCAAAGGCCCCCCCTATGACCTTTCTCGATAGCTATAAAGACAGACTTCTAAGCGATGCGAGACATGCCAAAAGGAATGTCGACTTCGCAGCGGAAAACAACTCTGGATCAGAAGAAGATGTGGCGGCGTTTTACGACCTGATCATGAAATATCGCAAAGCGGAATACGCTATCAATGAACAGACGCGAATTAAATTCATGCTGACCAAATCTGGCCTGGACAGCGTATAGCAAATTGAAAACGTTGATTCGTGAGTACTTGAGAAACAAGAGCGGGGAGTTCCGTTACTTCGAGAATGATGACGAAATCATCTTTCGCTACTGTTCAAGCCGTTTGTTGATAAGTGTTCAACTGTCCACCCGCGCTCCGGATAAAGCACAGTTGATGACGTGGATGCGACTGGGAGAGCCCAGTCTGAATCACTTTCAGGGAGCGCTCGCTCAAGCCCCAACCAGCGGTGCACTTTGGTTGATTCATTGTCTGCCTGAACGGACGGACGAACAGCATCTGAATAGCGGCATCGAAGCCCTGCTCAACCAACGCGATACTTGGCGCGCCACTGCCGCGCGCATGAATGAACGCCCTCCTGAACCGCCCCTCACCTCGCTACGTTCGTTGCTGTACTAATCAGAGAAATGTCTATGTATAACAAGCCCCACAAGCGCAACAGTTTGTGTATCGCCCCGTCCGAATCTTCATGCAGACGAGCCGATTGGCGAAGCCTGATCTTACTGGCCTGCCTGTTGACGCCGGCGCAAAACACCCTTGCCGCCATCCCTCCCGAATGGAAAAACACCGCTTACGCCTATGAAGCCGAACACAAACCTCTGCGCGAAGTACTGGAAGACTTCGCCCAGACCTTCGGCACCCAGCTCCAGGTCGAAGGCCTGCTGGAAGGTAACGTCAACGGCAAGATCCGCGCTAATACCCCGCAGTCGATGCTCGACCGTCTCGGTGTGGAACACCGTTTCCAGTGGTACCTGTACAACAACACCCTCTATATCAGCACGTTGGATCAGCAGGAATCAGCGCGCCTGGAAGTCTCGTCCGAAACCATTGCCGACCTCAAGCAGGCCCTCACCGATATCGGCCTGCTCGACAGCCGTTTCGGCTGGGGTGAGTTGCCCGAAGATGGCGTCGTGCTCGTCTCAGGCCCCCGTCGCTACATCGAGCAGATCAAGCACTTCAGCAGTCAACGCCGCTCTCCGGATGAAAAACAGAGCGTGCTGAGTTATCCACTGAAGTTCGCCAATGCGGCTGACCGCCGCGTGGATTATCGCGGTGAGAAGCTCACCATCCCCGGAGTGACCAGTATTTTGCGCGGGCTGTTGGAGCCGCGCTCCACCTCGACGCTCTCGAGTCTGAGCCAGCGCCCAGCGTCACCCCCCGCGCCGCTCACACCCAACATTCCCCGGTTAGGCAACCCGCTGCTGGGCCAGATGCTCGGAGCCGGTGCAAACCCAGCGCCATTGGACAACGGTGCAACGCTCACTCCACGCGCCCCAGCCCCCACCAGCAGGATTCGCGTCGAAGCCGATGTGCGCAATAACGCGGTGCTGATCTATGACCTGCCGGAACGCCAGGCCATGTATCGCGATCTGATTACTCAACTCGACGTCGCGCGCAAACTGGTGGAAATCGACGCCGTCATCCTGGATATCGAGCGCACGCAGCTGCATGAGTTCGGCGTTACCTGGGGGTTCCAGAACAGCCGGTTCCGCGGTGGCGCCGGCGTATCACCGGGCGCCTCGTCGCAGCTGTCGATTGAAAACCGCGACCGTTTCTATGCCGACATCCGCGCCCTGGAAGCCAAGGGGCTGGCAACCATGGTGTCCAACCCATCGGTGCTCACCCTGGAAAACCAGCCGGCGGTGATCGACTTCAACCGTACGCAATACCTCACGCCCGGCAGTGAGGTCGCCACCATCCTGCCGGTGACCGTGGGCACCAGCGTCCAGGTCGTGCCACGCGTCATCACCAGCCGTGGCGGGCATCAGATCCATCTGGCGGTGGATATCGAAGACGGTAACTTCGATGACAGCAACTCTAAATCCGGCAACCTCGATGTACGCCGTGGCACGGTCAGTACCCAGGCAGTAATGGCGGAAAAACGCTCGCTGGTGGTCGGTGGTTTCCACGTCACCGAAAGCAGCGACAAGCACAGCAAGGTGCCCCTGCTCGGTGATATTCCCTTATTGGGCAAAGCATTGTTTTCCTCGACCGAACGGCAGAACAATCGACGTGAACGCCTGTTCATCCTGACCCCGCGGGTCATCGGCGACCAGGCCGACCCGTCACGCTACCTGCCCCAGGCCGATCAGGTTGAGTTGCAGACCGCCCTCGCCCCGTTGGCCAGGCGTTATGCCTCTCATCAACCGGTGATCAAGCGCAGCGATATCATCGGCACCCTGGCGCATCTGGTCAGCGGTGAAGTGCCCAAGGCCTTCAAGGCCGCGCCGATGCCGCTTGGGCTGAATACGCTGTGCAGCACCCGTGACTTGCTCGCGCTGAACACCGAACGCAGCCAATGGTATGCCGGCCCCGACTACAACGTCGCAGTGGTGGTGCTGCGCAACCAGTTCACGCGCAATGTGCGTATCGACGAGAAAGAATGCAGCAACTCGCAGACCCTGGCCGTCAGCGTGTGGCCGCGTGCCTGGCTCAAGCCGGGTGAAGAGGCCGAGGTATTTATCGCCATGCGCCCCGTGGTGAAGGATGAACACCTGAGTGTGCCGCGCCCCTCCTTGATCACTCCTGCTCAAAAGGTTACGCCATGAAACCTCGCCTGCTATGCGCCACCCTGATCGCCACTGCGCTGCTCGTCGCCGGCTGCACCCCCACCTGCAAGGGCGACTCCTGCTCTCGCCCGCAATCGAGCAAGGACACCATGGTGATCTGGTGGCCGCCACAGATGCGCGTTGAACCAGGCCCCGCCGGCGAGCGAAAAGACTACCAGACGGTATCACTGGAGCGATGAGCGCGCCGCAAATGCCCGACGTGCTACGCCAGGCGTTTCTGGACAATCTGGTGAGCGGCGCTGCCGCTCACCTGCCGCTCGCTCCCGGTATCAAGGCGTGCGCGCTGCAAGGCGGCAAGCAGCCGGGGCTGGCGTTGTATATCGCGCGCGAGGCTTTGCAACCCGGGCAACTGCAACGGGTGCTGGAGCGACGCTTTGAGTATGCGTCGTTGTACGAGGGCTGCTTCGCCTACCTCGATGCCCAGCACGCTTTGGTGATCTGGCACGCATTGCCTGCGGCGCGCCACACGCTGGACACAGTCCTCAGCCGGATGTTGTCGCTGGCCAACCTCGCCGCCCTGGACTCACCGTCCAACCGCTGATCAGCGCCGCTCCAGCTCCGGCAACTCCAGGGTTTCACGCTTGGCCTCATCATCCAGCTCACGCAGGGTCCGGTAGATCAATGCCACGGCCTGCAAGGTTTCGCGAGGAATGCTTGCACCCAGTTTGTTCTTGTAGAGCGTGCGGGCCAGCCAGACGCATTGGATCACCGGCACTTCGGCGGCCTTCGCCCGGGCGATCAGCTGTCGCGCATCGGCGTCCGTACCTTTGCTGACCAGCAGCGGCAACGGCGTCTTGCCCGGGCGGTAGTACAGGGCCACCGCGAAGTGCGTGGGGTTGACCACCAGCATGTCGGCCTCTTCCAGCTTGGGCAGCTTGACCTTCGGCTCCTCCTGGGCCAGTTGGTACGCCAGTGAGCGGCGCTGGCCTTTGACATGGGGGTCGCCTTCCATGTCCTTGTACTCCTTGACGACCTCGACCTGGGTCATGCGCATGCGTTTGGCGAAAAAGTACTTCTGCAGGCTCAGGTCGATCAGCGCCAGCACCAGCAGCAGCCCGAGACAGGCATGCAGCAAGTGCCTGAACAGTGCGATCAGCGCCAGCAGGTAACTTTGCAGGTCGCTGTTGGCCAGATTGATCAACACCCCGAGCGAAGGCCAGACCACCACATACACAATCAGGCCAATCAGGAACGCCTTGGCGATGCTCATCAACAGGTTCATCACCGACTGGGCCGAGAACATTTGCTTGAGCTGGCTGACGGGGTTGAGGCGGTTGAAATCGAGCTTCAGGACCTCCGGGGCGAACAGCAACCCGAACTGCATCCAACTGCTGATCAGCTTTGTAACAATCGCCACGCCAACCATCAGCAGGGCGAACGAGACAAACATCAACAGCCCTTCAACCAGCACTTCTTCCAGCGCTCGTACAAACGGCTGGTTAAAGCGCGACATCGGCAGCGCCATCAATTGCTGGAAGCGCTGCAGGCTGGTCTCGGCGGTGAACAAAGCGATCTCACTGATGGCGGTGAGCACCAGCAACTTGGGAACGTCCTGACTCTGGGCGACCTGCCCCTTCTTGCGCTGGTCGCGCAGTTTCTTGGCTGAAGCGGGGTGCTTTTTTTCGCCCGAATCACTCATGGTGCCGAGGCCCTGAACAGCAGCCCGAGCGAGTGTTTTAACTCGCCAAGCCCGAACATGCGCCCGACCATCAGGTCCTGCAGCAGCGCAAAGTACAACAGCACAACCCCGATACCTGCCAGGCTCTTGACCGGCGGTGCCAGCGTACTCACCTGTAACTGCTGGCTGTAGACCCCCAGTAAGGCGATTCCGAATTCCAGCAACAACAGCACCGCAATGAAGGGCGCGGCGTACAGCATCATATGCATGAAGGTATCGCCAAGCAGGCCGACGAATACACTCGTGCCGTTAGGCGCAGGCAGCGGAAACCACACCGTGGGGGGCCAGATCAGGTAGCTGTCCCAGATCACCTGGGTCAACGCGCCCAACCCCAGGCTGACCATCAGCAGAAAGATCGCCAGCTGCTTGAACAAGTGCCCGATCGGCGTGGCATCCGGCCCCAATGAGGGGTTGAGTTGACCGCCGGCCAGCGCACCGCGCTGGTTGTCCAGCAGTGCCCCTACCGCCTCGAACATCCAGAACGGCATCGACAACAGCACTCCCAGCAATACGCCCAGCGCCAGCTCCTTGAGTACCAACCCGCCGAGCATGAGCGCCGAATAATCCTGCCCCTGCAGCGCCGCATGGATACCCGGCGCGGGCATCAATGCCATGACCATCACAATGGTGTGCCGAGGCATGCCGCGTATGTGCTGAAAACAGAACGCCGCCACCAGGAAGGCACAGGGGTAGATACGCGCCATGCCGATCAACAGGCTGGGCAGGAACTCGAGATAGAGCAGCACGGGCGAGGCCTCAGTTCAGGGCCGAACGGCCGATCATGTCGAAGGTCAGGTTGATCAGTTGGATCAACTCCACACCAATCCAACGCCCGGTCACGATCAGTGTGATACCCACCGCCACCAGCTTGATACCGAAGGGCAACGTCTGGTCCTGTATCTGCATCAGCGCCTGCACCAGGGACGTCAGCACACCGACCACCACCGCCACGATCAACGGCGGCGCTGACAGCACCACCACCAGCAACATGCCCTGCTTGAACAGCACGATCGGTTCCATAAGCCACTCAGAGGTAAGAAAGGAACAGGCTGTCGAGCAGCCGCGACCAGCCGGACACCAGCACGAACAGCAGCAGTTTTAGCGGCAGGGAAATGGTCATCGGCGACACCATCTGCATGCCCAGCGCCAGCAGCAGGTTGGAGACGATCAGGTCGATCACGATGAAGGGGATATAGATCAGAAAACCGATCTCGAACCCCGCCTGCAGTTGCGACAGCACGAACGCCGGCACCAGCAGGATCAGGTCTTCACGCTGCACCTCCTGCGCCATTTGCGCAGGCCACAGCCGCGTGGTGTTTTCCAGCAGATGGGTCAACACGTCCGGGTCCACGTTGCGCAGCATGAAGGCACGCAATGGCTGGATAGCTTCACTCCCGGTCTGCAAAAACAGTTGCACACTGCTCGTGTCCACGGGTGAAGCCTTGACGTTCTCCGCGATCGCGTACCCCACCGGCGCCATGATAAACAGAGTAGCCGCCAGGGCGATGCCATTGATGGCCATGCTCGGCGGTACCTGCTGCACGCCGATGGCGTTGCGGGTAATCATCAGCACAATGACAATCTTCAAAAACGATGTGCAAATCACCAACAGCATGGGCAGCAACGCCAATGCCCCGACGAACATCGCCAGAACCAGGGGGTTGACCCCTTCAAATGTCATCGGCCGACCATCACGCGGGACAACTGCAAGCCCAGGCGCCCGTCGACTTCCACCAACTGTCCCTGGCCGATGGTGCGGTCGCCGTAATAGAGACCCGCCATGCCAGGCGCATAACCGGCGATACCCAGTACCGAGCCGGGTGCGAGATTACGCAGCTCACCCAGTGTCAGGTTCAACGTGCCGCAGCGCACGTTCAACGTCATGCTCAACTCGTCGAACGGCTCGTGGCCGAACACATCCACCACGGGTTCATCTTCTCCATAGTTCGAATAATCGGGCGCCGCAAAATGTTCATCCATGGATGTGTCCTCGATAGAAGTAAGGGTCAGGCACAAAGCCCCGCCGGCATCGTCGATGCAGCCATGCAGCCGCTGTTTGCCAACCTGCAGGTAGCCGCTGCCCTGGGCTTGGAAAAAAGTCTGCTCAGGCACCAGCACGTCACCGGTACGCAGGCCGCGCACCTGGGCGATCAGTAGGTGCAAACGCCCAAGGGTCACGGCAATTGCCAGCTGCAATTGCGCCGGCAACGGCTCGGCCACGGCACGCCACGCGCCGGCCTCGCACAACGCCAGGAAGCTGTCAGGCGTCAGCCACACGTAGCTGTCGACCCGAGACGTGCCCAGGGACACGCAGAGCCGGCAACCAAACCCTTCAGGGCGATCGGTTTCCAGCAAACGCACAGGGCCCAGTAACGCGCTCACCTGAGGGCTCAGGTGATGCTGGAACACTGCCCAGAACCATGAATCCGGATCGTTGCCGGACGGAGCCAATGTCACTGGACAATCGCCCAGCAGACTGAGCACCGGCCCTGCCTGGGCGAGCGCCAGCACGCCACACGCGGTTTCGAAGCAAACGGCCTCGGCCCGTGTGGGCGCGCGTCCGGGCTCCAACCGCAGCTCGCCGTTCTGGTCAGCAACCTGAAACGCCAGGCGCAGTCCGCGCCCCAAACGCCGGCGCGCGGCAACCGTGTCGCCCTTGATCAAGGGCAAGGTCAATGTCGGGACCATCATGCGCCGCCGGCAGCAGGCAGCAGCAGATTGACCGGCAGACCCAGCACGTGTGAAAACCGGTCTTCACAGTGTTGTCGCACACCGCTGAGCCAGCGTGCCGTCGCGCCCTGTTCCGCTTCCAGTTCAACGCTCCAGGCGCTCTGTTCACGGTGCACGCGGGCGTTGATCCGGCCCAGGCGAGGTAAATACAACACTGCCTGCAGGGGCCATTGGGAAGCGGCCTGTATGCGAGGCGCCAATTGTTCGGCGAGGGCCTCAACCATGCCCGCCGCAGCCGATGCCTTGATGCCCGATAAGGACGCCCCAGAACCACTGTGTTCATCGCTATCGGCAAACAATTGAGCGAACAGTCGCCCTTGCTCCCAAGCCACTGCGCCCACAGCGCCCGGCTCGCGCTCCTCGCGCGCATGAAGCGGACGTGGGCGCTCAAGGGGTTTATTCGAAACCTCGCTCATGTCGACTCCTGAGCCAGAAGGCGGGACAACTCCTGGAGTTTTTCCACTTGACGCAGACACTCGGTGACGTGCTTCTGGGCCTGCCCAACGCGGCTTTCCCTGTCGTCCTGCTGGCCTTGCAATTGCGCCAGCTGGCCTTGGTTGCGCCGGGTACTGGCGGATAAGGAGCGCTCCTGCGCGCCCCAGGACTTCAAATCCTGCAGGCTCAGCATTCGCCCCTGGTGCTGACTGAGCAGTTGAGCACTTTGCCGGGTCTCTTCCAGTCGAGTCTGCTCAAGTGCTTCCTCGGCCTGTTGGATATGTGCGAGCAGCGCCTGCCGGGCACGCTTGGCCTCGCGTAACGCCCGCTCGGCCCGGTCGGCCCGATGCCGGCGCAGGCGCCGCAATGTATCCACCTCACCGAGCAGCACATCAGAATGGGACATGGGTGGTCAGCTCCTTGAGTTGCTCCAGCGTGTGCGCCATCGGCGTCGGCTCACGCAGGTCCTGGCGCAGGAAACCGTCGACCGCCTGGCGACTGTCCACCGCCAGGTCAGTGAGAGGGTCGCTGCCGGGTTGGTACTCGCCCAGCTTGAGCATCAGTTCGATCTGTTGGTACGCCGACAACAAACGACGCAAGCCGGTGCCGGCCTGGATATCTTCAGGTGCCGCGACGTTGCTCAAAATCCGCGACAGGCTCGCCAGCACATCCACCGCCGGATAGTGCCCGCGTTCGGCCAATTTGCGGGACAGCACGATATGGCCGTCGAGCAGTGAGCGCACTTCATCGGCCACCGGATCGTTCATGGAGTCCTGTTCAATCAGTACCGTGTAGATCGCCGTGATCACGCCATCGCGCGTCAACCCGGCACGCTCCACCAGGCGCGGCAGCAGGCTGTAAACCGACGGTGGCAGGCCTCCGCGCCCCAGAGGTTCGCCGGCGGCCAGGCCGATTTCGCGCTGGGCCCTGGCGAAACGGGTCAGTGAGTCGATCAGCAGCAAGACTCGCCGGCCCTCGCGCCGAAACCCTTCAGCCAGAGCCGTGGCGGTGAACGCCGCGCGAGCGCGTTCCATGCTGGAGCGGTCGGAGGTGGCACACACCAGCACCGCCTTGGCGCGCAGTTGCTCATCGAGTTCATGGTCGAGGAACTCCCGCAGTTCCCGACCCCGCTCACCAATCAGGCCGAACACGATGACATCGCACTCGACGTTGCGCGCAATCTCGGCCAACAACGTGGTCTTGCCGCAGCCGGCACCGGCAAACAGCCCGACGCGCTGCCCTTCGCCGAGGGTCAAAAGGCCGTCGATCGAACGCACGCCGGTGGCCAGTGCGCGATTGATCCGCGGCCGCTCGGTGGGCAGCGGTGCCTCACACAACACGGAGTGGGCGTCCGATGCGCCGGCTTCGGCAAATGCACTGGCGCCCTCGCCGCTGATCGGTCGCCCGAAACCATCCAGCACCTGGCCCAGCAATGCCTGGCTGACCTGCACGCGATGCGAGATGCCCAGGCGCTCTACGCCCGCGCCGACTTGCACGCCTTCGAGGTTGCCCAGGGCACTGAGCACCGCATCCTGATTATCGAAGCCGATGATCTCGGCGAGCATGTAATCGCCGGGGTGCTTTTCCACCTGGCACAGATCACCGATACGCGCCTGGGGCAGCCGACATTGCAGCAGCATACCGTTGACGCGCTGGATTCGACCGCGCATGGTCACTGGCGAAAAATTGGCCAGTGACTGGATCTGCCGCTGCTGCCACGCGTCCAGGCGCGCCTGTAATTGCGTACTCACCAGCGCACCTCATAACGCTGCGCGCCATCGAAGACCACCTTGCTGTTGTCGATCAGTACCAGGCGCAGCCCATCCACTTCGTCGCCTACAAAGAGTCGGTTGCCCTCCTCCAGCACCACGTGACCGTTGGGCCCTCCTACGATCTGCACAATCCTGAACGGCAGTTGCTCATCGCGCGCTCGCACGCGGCTGATCACCGGCACCGCGCTATCGAACTGCTCACCAAAACGGCTGAGCATGCGCGCCACCAGTTCCACTTCTTCCTGGGAAACGTCGCCGCCGAGTGCGACCTGGCCATTGATCAGTTGCAGGCTGACGCGCTGGCTCAATTCACGCTCGCTGAGCATCTTCAACAACTGCTGGCGCACGTCAAACGGCGAATCGAGTTTGTGTTTCTGGGTCACCGGCGGCATCAAGGAAGCCTGGGCCTCAGGCTCCCCTGTAGAAATCATGCCCACCACCACGATCATGGCCGTGACCGCCAGCACCAGACTGAGCAGGCGCTTTTGCTGCGATGGCGGGATCGACGATAGTTTAAAGCCCGGTGCGGGGTCATCGGCCGGGGACTGCGAGGGTGGCTCGGGCGCGGCGGCCTGGGGCCAGGGCTGGTCGGCCAAGGTGACGCACAACTGCGCCTCCCCCACCCAGAACGGTACGTTCAGCGCCAGGCTTGCGATCTGTGCCAGCATCCGACCGCCGGCGTCCCGCAGCAGCCCCGCCTGCGCCTGCACCGACCAGTTAGCCTTGATAAAACGAAGGTGCGCATGTTGCTCAGCGATCCCCGTACCGTGGAGTACCAGGTCGGCATCGGCGTGGGCACCGATGCTCCACTGCTCACCGAACAATGGCAACGCAGCGCCCTGACTCGGTCCGTCAAGCACCCGTAGCTCAAACATCATAGGGCCCTCCACACCGGCCGTGGCCAAGTCGTCATGCCGCCGCACCACGCATCAGCTCGTCCTGGCCCAGGTCAATGCGCCCCAGCACTTTGACCTTGGACGTGCTGCCCAACTCGGCAAACGACAACACGGCTATATGGTTGAACTCTTCCACCAGCAAAGTACGCAAGGGGCTGCGCAAATCCTGCGCCACCAACAGCACGCTTTTGCTCTTGGCCCTCAAGGTAAAGGCCTGGTTGAGCAGGTTGATCAAGGCTGCGCTGTGTTCATCCTCCAGCGCGAAGAACACCCCGGTCTGTGTCTGGCGCAGGGCTTCACGCAGGATGTTTTCGCTGTGCGGCGACAGCAACCAGGCATGCAGGCCATCGTCTTCGCTGTGCTGGTGGTATATCTGCGCCTTGAGGGCAATGCGCGCGTAGTCGGCCAAGGCCTCCGGTTCCCGCTCGTGCTGGCCGTATTCGATCAGCGACTCGACGATCAGCCGCACAGCCCGCAGCGGCACCCCCTCACTGGCCAGGCGCTGCAGCACCGCCGAAAAGCGTGACAGCGGCATGATGCGTTGCAGTTCCTGCACCAACTCCGGCTGGTTGTGCTCCAGCCAACCGAGGATCGCCTTGCTCTCCTGGATGCCCAGGAACTGCGGCCCGCTGAGCATCATGGCCTGCTTCATGCGGTCGATGATCAACGCCGTGGCGGTGAAGCGCTCCAGCTGCGGATCATCGAGCAACGGGTCATCCGGCGCCAGCCAGAGCCAATTCTGCTCGTCACGCTCCACCAACCCCGGTATGCCACGCCCAGGCTCGACTGTCAGCGCACTGCGCTCAACCGCCAGATGGCTGACCACCGACGCTTTGACCATCGGCACTTCGTGCACACAGAAACGCATTTCATCGGAGGCCAGCGAATCATCCAGCTCGACTTCGAATGGCGGCAGCGTCAGGCCGATATTGGCGACCAATGCGTTACGCGACTGGCGAATCCCGTGAATGAGCTCCGCCACCTGGGGCGTACCGCGCAAGGACGAAGGGAACTGCAGCAGATAAGGACGCGAAGGATCGAACCCGCGCAAATCCTCGCTGCCGTTCTCCTCGGGGCGAACGGCGTCGGTGGCCTGAGCGGCGGGTTCCGCTTGCCGTCGACGCTGACGCAACAGGTAAAACCCCAAGGCGCCGGAGATCAGCGAGATCAGCATGAAGACTCCGGTCGGCATGCCCGGCACCGCGGCGAATGCGAGCATGCCCACCGACGCGATCACCCAACTCTTGGGTTCGCTGGTCATCTGCCGGGCGATTTCGGCGCCCATGTTGGTCACGCCCCTGCGCCCATCCGGCGCCACGCGGGTGATGATCATGCCGGCCGTCAGCGAAATCAGCAGCGCCGGAATCTGTGCAATCAGGCCATCACCGATGGTCAATACCGAATACAACGCCATGGAATCGGCGGCACTCAAACCGTGCTGGAACATCCCCGTGGAAAAGCCTCCCAGCAAGTTGACCACCACGATGATCAGACCGGCTATGGCATCGCCCTTGACGAACTTCATGGCACCGTCCATGGCCCCGAACAACTGACTCTCGCGGGACAGTTGCTCGCGCTTGTCGCGCGCTTGCGCGCCGTCAATCAGGCCGGCACGCAGGTCGCTGTCGATGGACATCTGCTTGCCCGGCATGGCATCGAGGCTGAAGCGCGCGGCGACTTCGGCGACCCGCTCGGAGCCCTTGGTGATGACCAGGAAGTTGACCAGGGTCAGGATCAGGAAAATCACCATCCCCACCGCCAGGTTGCCCCCCACCACAAAATTGCCGAAGGCCTCGACGATATCCCCCGCGTCCTGTTCCAGCAGAATCAGGCGCGTCGTCGCGATCGACAGTGCCAGCCGGAACATGGTCGTCAACAGCAGGATTGAAGGAAACGAGGAAAACGCCAGGGGCCCCGGCAGGTAAAGCGCCAGCACGATAAGCAGGCATGAGATGCAGATATTGAGTGCAATCAGGATGTCCACCAGCCAGGTGGGCAGTGGCACGATAAAAATAAACACGATGGCCATGACCACCACCGCGCCCAGCACTTCGGCGCGCTGTGCCACTTTGAGCAATACACGGTTGATGGCCGACAGTGCGGTCACGCCGTGCCCCTCGGCTCACTGATAAACCGTGCGGCTGGGCGTGTCGTGCGGTGCAACTCATCCAGCACCACTAGCAATACATGCAAGGCCTCCTGCCGTGCTCGGCTGTCGGGCCACACCGCCAGGGGCAGTTGTTGGAACAACGGATAAAGCGCGTTGAGGCACACCAATTGCTGCTGGGTCGGGCCACCGCCCAGCTCACTCGCCAGGCGCAAGGCCTCGGCGGATGCAATGCCGCCGCCGGCGTAACCCAACAGACGCTGGAGCAAGTCGACGGCGTCGTACTCGACGCACAGGCGTTGGATCATCCCACGGCAGCCGGCCAGCACTGCGCTCAGTTGCCCGCAGCTTTGCAGCCCCAGCAGCAAGGTGCGCAACGCGGCAGTAGGCACCGATGAGACCTGCGCGGCAACATCGTCGGCCAGCGCTTTGCGCATCACCTTGATGCCTTCGTGGAACCGCTCAGCACCGTATACACCCAACAGGGCTTGCATCATCGTTGCCAAGGATTGGCGCCTGACCACACTGGCGTAATACAGAGCACGCAGCGCCTGGCGCTCCTGCGGATCGACACCCGTCGCCTGCAGCGCCGAGGCGATGTTCAGACCGGCCTGAATCTCACCACTGAAACGAACCTCCAGCCTGGCAATGGCATCGCGCGCCAGTGCAGCCTCAGCCGCACGCACTTCGGCATCCGCCTGGGCCGCCACGTACTTGAGCACCACAAAAGCCCGCGCCGGGTCTTGCCCGGTGAGTTCCAACAGTGTTTCAACGGTGGGGTTGTGCAGCAGCTGCATCCTGATCCGACGCGAAATGGATGCCATGGTCGCCTGGGCCGGATGACCCAGCTGATCATAGAGCTGCGCAAGCTGCTCGGCGGGGGGCACACGCACACCCACTTTCCGTTCGGCCAGGGTCCGAAACTGATTACCCACTTCCTGGCTGAACAGCTCAGCCAACTCGTCAACGCCTTTGCCGGGCACCGGTACCGACGCCGGGGTGACCGCCGGCAGATCCAGGCGTGGGTTCACTTGAATATCGTTATTGGCTTCAATCTTCATGGCAGGCCAGCACAGCAAGAATGTTTCCCTGTGTGGCAAGACCCGCCGCTACGGTTCCATCCAATTCCAGTGTGCGCGCCAATTGAAAAGACTTGCACAGACGCCCCTGCACAGCGTGCCAGCGGTTGCGCAAAATCGACTCAATTCAAGATATTTATCTATATTAATCAACTAGTTATATATGTTTTTTTGCTTGGCACAGGCAGTGCTTAGTGGGTCTGGTCGACACGTTTCGACTGCGTCTACCCAAAGGAAAAAAACATGAATATCCCTATTGAAGCTTTAGCGCACCTCGTTGGCAGCTCGCCTCAATTCATGCATCACCTGACAGACGACGAGCAAAAAAAACTCCGGCGCTTCATCCACAAGCGCGTACTCAACCCCGAAGATGCGGACGATCTGCTGCAATTGACCTACCTGGAAGCCTGGCGCAACCGTGAGCGCTACAGCGGCATAGCCACGCTCAGCACCTGGATGTGCGGCATCGCGCAGAACCTGATACGCAATCACTTCAGGCGCATGTACGCCAAGCCGGCGCACTGCGAATTCGACGAGTCGCTTTCCCACGGCCAGGATGAAAGCAACAACCTGGACTGGGAGTTCGAGGTCAATCGCCGCCTGGAAAAGACCCTGAACGCCATCGATCATTTGCCCACGGAAATGCGTAAGACACTTTACGCCTCGCTGGAAACCGACGGCAGCTATCAGGACACGGCTGACGCGCTGGACATACCCATCGGCACCGTTCGCTCCCGCCTTTCACGGGCACGTGAACAGCTCAAACGCGTGACTCACACTTCGCAACATCCGTAGCCGAGACTCAACGTTGGGCGGCAGGGATATCGCCCAATCGAAGCCTTCGTGTACCGCCTGCCAACCGCGCAAGCTCGACAGCCCCTCTACTGCCGAAAGCCTCCATCCACCTCGCCACTCGTCGCCGAAGCGCCCTGTTTTCGTTAAACAGTTGAAAGCGTAGGTAAAAATTCAAAATAAACGCTTGACGCCTTGGCGTTCTGCGCGAATAATGCGCGCCACTTGGCTACATAGCTCAGTTGGTTAGAGCATAGCATTCATAATGCTGGGGTCCGGGGTTCAAGTCCCTGTGTAGCCACCAAGTACTGAAAAACGGCTTACCGAAAGGTAGGCCGTTTTTTTATGCCCGCCGAAAAGCATGTCCGCCGTGCCCCACGCGGCCGTTGTACATGCGCGTAAAAAAACTCTCCAACTGTATTTTGACGCTCCCTCGACCCGCTGTTAGTGTCCAGCCTCCCCCACACACGGAGTGCCCCACGGTGAAATTGGACATCTACCAAGTCGACGCCTTCAGCGAACAGCCTTTCGGCGGCAACCCGGCTGCGGTCTGCCCACTCACCGAGTGGTTGCCGGACGAGCAGCTGCAGGCAATAGCCGCCGAGAACAATCTCTCCGAAACCGCTTACTTCGTACGCCGGGGCGAAGGTTATGAGTTGCGCTGGTTTACCCCTGAAGTCGAAGTGGACCTGTGTGGCCATGCCACGCTCGCGGCGGCGTGGGTGTTGATTCACAAGCTGGCGGACAGGGCCGACGTGCTGCGCTTTGCCACCCGCAGCGGCGAGCTTCGCGTGACACGCAACGGTGATGAGCTGGCGATGGATTTCCCGGCCAAAACGCCACAACCGTGCGAGCCGCCCGCCGGAATGTTCGCCGCGCTGGGCATTGAACATGCCGACGTGTTCAGCACCGACGACTTCATTGTGCTGCTGCAGGATGAAGCCCAGGTGGCGGCGCTGACCCCGGACTTTGCACGGCTCAAGGGCCTGCCCAAGCGCGGAATTGCCGTGACCACGCGCGGTACGCGGTTTGACATTGTGTCGCGCTGGTTCGGACCGAATGTCGGGGTCAATGAAGACCCGGTCACCGGTTCGGCGCACACCTCGTTGGCGCCGTTCTGGGCCGAGCGCCTGGGCAAAACCCACTTGACTGCGGAGCAAGGCGGCGCACGTAAAGGCCAGCTGCACTGCGAACTCAAGGGCGACCGCGTGATTATTTCCGGCAAGGCTGCGCTGTATATGCAAGGCACGATTTACCTGTAGAACAGCCTTGCCCAAAGGACAACGGTTACTGCTTACCATGAACGGAGTTCAGCGCGTGTTTTCGATTTCTCGCCGTCAACTGACGGTCATCGCCGCGACCCTGGCGTTGGCAGCCTGCCATAGCTCGGTTAACGAACAGCCTCCGGCTCCGGAGCTGGGCTCGGGCTATCGCACCGGCCTTACCCCCCGTCACGCCGAGCGCCACATGGCCGCCGCCGCTAACCCACTGGCTGCGCAAGCCGGGCGCGACATGTTGCGCCAGGGCGGCTCGGCGATTGACGCCGCGATTGCAATGCAGGCGGTGTTGACCCTGGTGGAGCCGCAGTCATCGGGGATCGGTGGCGGTGCATTCATCCTGCTGTGGGATGGCGAAAAGGTGCACGCGTACGACGGCCGCGAAACCGCACCGGCCGGGGCCTCAGAACACCTGTTCCTCAGCGCCGACGGCAAGCCGATGGCGTTTCCCGAAGCACAGATCGGCGGCCGCTCGGTCGGTACGCCAGGGGTACTGCGTGCGCTGGAAATGGCGCATAAAAAGACCGGTCATCTGCAGTGGGCCAAATTGTTCGAGCCGGCGATCCGTCTGGCGGAACAAGGCTTCGCGATTTCCCCGCGCTTGCACAGCCTGATTGCCGCCGACCCGTATATCGCCCAATCGCCGGACATGGCGGCGTATTTCCTGAATGCCGACGGCACGCCTAAAGCCACCGGCACCCTGTTGAAGAACCCGGCGCTGGCTCACGTGTTCAAGCGCATCGCCAAGGAAGGGCCGGACGCGCTCTACACCGGGCCGATTGCCGACGAAATCGTGCGCAAGGTCCAGGGCCATCGCAATGCCGGGAGCCTGTCCCAGGCCGACCTGCAAGGCTACGCCGCCAAGGAGCGCGCGCCGCTGTGCAGCGATTACAAACAATGGACAGTCTGCGGCATGCCCCCGCCATCCTCCGGTGGGATTGCCGTGGCACAGATCCTGGGCACGCTGCAGGCGCTGGAAGCCCGCGATCCGCGCCTGGCCATCGCGCCGATGACACCGCTCAAAAGCCCATCGCCCGCCGGGTTGGAACCGACGCCCGAGGCCGTGCACCTGCTCGCCGAGGCCGGGCGCCTGGCATTTGCCGATCGCGCGCTGTATGTGGCCGACGCCGATTTCACACCGGTTCCGGTCGCAGGCCTGATCGCACCGGACTACCTGGCCCGGCGCGCCACCTTGATCGGTGAACGCAGCATGGGGGTGGCCAAGCCCGGTCAACCGGCTGGCCTGCAGGTGGCCTACGCACCGGATCGTTCGCCGCTGCGCATCTCCACCTCGCAGGTGGTGGCGGTGGATGACCTGGGCGGCGCGGTGTCGATGACCACCACGGTGGAAGCCGCGTTTGGCTCCCACCTGATGGTCCAGGGCTTTTTGCTCAACAACCAGATGACCGACTTTTCGTTCATCCCCGAAGAAAATGGCCAGCCCGTCGCCAACCGCGTGCAACCCGGCAAACGGCCACGTTCGGCCATGGCACCGACATTGGTATTCGACCGCCGCAGCGGTGAGCTGCTGGCCACCGTGGGCTCTCCGGGAGGCTCGCAAATCATCGAATACGTGAGCAAGTCGCTGGTGGCCCTGCTCGACTGGAAACTCGATCCGCAGGCGGCGATCAACCTGCCTAACTTCGGCAGTCGCAATGGCGCAACCGAGCTGGAGGCGGGCCTGGTCAGCCCGGCGCTCAAACAGGCGCTGAAAGACAAGGGCCACACGCTGAGCGAGATCGAGATGACCAGCGGCGTACAAGCCATCGTCCGCACGCGGGACGCGCAAGGCAAGGTATCGCTGAACGGCGGCGCCGACCCTCGGCGCGAAGGCGAAGCGCTGGGTGACTGACTGGAAGGGGGCAAGCCCGTTCACCACAACACGCTCACTCAGCGGCTGATCTTCAGCCCCTTGCGCGCCGCGTGCCGCTCCATCGCCAGTTCGATCAGGCGGGTGACCAGCTCGCTGTAGCTCATCCCCGCGGCCTGCCATAGCTTGGGGTACATGCTGATGCGGGTGAAGCCGGGCAGCGAGTTGATTTCGTTGATCAATACCTCGCCATTGTCAGTGAGGAACACATCGACACGCGCCAGCCCGGAGCAGCCCAACACTTCAAACGCCTGCACTGCCAGGTGGCGAATGCGTTCGCTGGCGTCATGACTGATCGCGGCCGGCACCACCACCTGGGCAGCCTGGTCGTCGATGTATTTGCTGTCGTAGGAATAGAACCCGCTGCTCACCACGATCTCGCCGCAACCGCTGGCGATGGGGTTGTCGTTGCCCAATACCGCACACTCGATTTCACGACCCTGAACAGCAGACTCCACCAGCACCTTCTCATCGAACCCCAACGCCAGTTCAACGGCGGCACGGTACTCGGCTTCGCTGCCGACTTTGCTCACGCCCACTGAAGATCCCTGGTTGGCCGGTTTGACGAACAGCGGCAGGCCCAGCATATTCGCCGCCTTCTCAAACGAAGTGCGGGCCGCATTGCCACGGGTGAGCGTCAGGAAGGGAGTGACGGCGATACCGGCGTCACGCAGCAGGCGCTTGCTGATGTCCTTGTCCATGCAAATCGCCGAGCCCAGCACGTCGGAACCGACAAACGGCAGGTCGGCCATGCGCAGCAAGCCTTGCAGGCACCCGTCTTCCCCAAGGGTGCCGTGGACGATGGGAAAGATCACGTCGATATGTTCCAGCACGCCTTGGCCGGAAGTCTCCACGACCTGGCGATTGGCTTTGCCCGGCACGACCGCCAGTTCGCGATTGGATTGGTTGAGGGCGATCAAGGCTGGGTTTTCCTGATTAAGCAGGAAGTTGGAGGTGTCGTTGAGGTGCCAGTGACCGGCCTTGTCGATGCCAATCAGGATCGGTTCGAAGCGCGTACGGTCGAGGGCATCGACGATGTTGCGCGCCGACTGCAACGACACTTCATGCTCAGCCGAACGGCCACCGAAAATAATACCTACCCGCACCTTGCCCATGACTCGACCTCATTGTTGAACGTAGGGCTTCTTACCATGGGCGGTCAGCGCTTGCCAAACGCGCGGGTAGCCAGCGGCTGCACGATCGTTCAAGACCCCGCAGACAGCGCGCCCCACACTGAGTTACCGTGTTTCCACCTCTTCCTGTGACAAGTCACCATGGGCAATTCGACCACCCCGCTCGATTGGCTGCACCGTGCGCCGCACGCCAGCGGCCTGGACCGTATCGAGGCGTACTTTGCAGGTTTCGCCTTCGACCCGCATCGCCACGACACTTACGCCATCGGGCGTACGTTGTTCGGCGTGCAGAGTTTTCATTACCGCGGCGGCATGATCCACAGCCTGCCCGGCACGACCATGGTGATTCATCCCGATGAGGTGCACGACGGCCGCGCCGGGAGCGAGGAAGGCTTCAAGTACCGCATGATTTATGTGGAACCGGCGTTGATTCAGCAGATCCTCGGCGGCAGGCCGTTGCCGTTCGTGCCCGCAGGATTGTCCACCGATCCGCGGCTGTTCCGCGCCAGCGAAGTGCTGTTGCAGAACCTGGATTGCCCGGTCGACCCGTTGCAGGAACAGGATGCGTTGTTCGACCTGGCCCAGGCGTTGAGCGCTGCGTCAGGAGCGGTCGTCAGCCGCAAGACGTTCGACTACCTGGCCGCCGAGCGGGCACGGGAATTTATCCACAGTGCCCTGGGCCGCAGCATCACACTCGATGACATGGCCGAGCACGCAGGGCGAGACCGCTGGGGCTTGTCGCGGGATTTTCGCCTGCTGTTCGGCACCAGCCCCTACCGTTACCTGACCATGCGCCGCCTGGACCTGGTGCGCAGCCTCCTGGCCCAGGGCCAATCTCTGGTAGATGCGGCGCTCACCGCCGGCTTCACCGACCAGAGCCATATGACCCGGCAATTTCGCAGCACCTACGGCATGCCGCCGTCGCGCTGGGTGAAGATGCTGGGACGTTGAATGCGTTGGCCAGGCTTACAACTGGCGCCCATCGATCGGCTGGCCGATGCTCAGGAAATGCCCGCCCGCCACGTGGTGCAAGGTGCGCAATGGGTCGTGCCCCTCGAAGTGCCAGCGCCCGTCACTGAAGACACGCTCATCGGCGTAGGCGGCGACCACTTCACCGAGAAACAGGTCGTAGGTCTGCTGGTTATGCGGCTCGGGCAGCAGGCGGCACTCCAACCACGCCACGCACCCCTCCAGCAACGGTGCGTCGGTGTGTTCACCGTTGAAAGTGCGCAGGCCATAGGCGGCGAATTTGTCGAGGTCGCGGCCACTGATGGTACCGACGGTCTGCACCAGGTCGGCCTGGGCCGCACACGGCACCTGCAGCACAAAGGTGCCCGCGCCTTCCAGCAGTTCGCGGGTCCAGGTGGATTTGTCCAACACCACCGCGACCTTCGGCGGTTCGAAATCCATCGGCATGGCCCAGGCGGCAGCCATGATAGTGCGCTGGCCTTCATGAGCGGCGCTCACCAGTACGGTCGGGCCATGATTGAGCAAGCGGTAGGCCTTGGGCAGCGGGACAGGACGGCAGTGTTCGGGGCTCATGCAGGGTGGCTCTTCAAGCGAAAAAACCTACGATACCTCAAGCACAAGCTCCCCGGGTAAGGTCCGCCGTGAGTGGCCAAGCCCTCGGAACATGAAAAAAATCGCCAACACAACGGATCTATAGGGGGGCAACGTCCGATCAGGTATCCTTTTGGCGCAGGAAACAAAAAGAAACAATTATCCTAACCTGTTCGATAAGGAGTCCCGCTTTGGCGTTATCGACTGCTGCGTGGATGGTGCACGACACCCGCCTGATGTTTTGCGTACTACTGGCCATCGCCAGCATCATCGTGCTGATCAGCGCGACCAAGCTACCGCCGTTTCTGTCGATTTTGATCGGCACCTTTATCGCCGGGGTTGGTGCAGGCCTGCCGCCGGAAGACGTGGCCAAGGCCTTCAGCAAAGGCGCTGGGGCGATCCTTGGCGAGGCCGGGATCATCATTGCCCTGGGTTCGATGCTGGGCGCGCTGATGGCCGAGTCCGGTGCGGCCGATCGCATCGCCACCACCCTGCTGGGGCTGGGCAAGGGCAAGTCGCTGCCGTGGGTCATGGCCTTGGTGGCGATGGTGATCGGCTTGCCGCTGTTCTTTGAAGTGGGCCTGGTGATGATGGTGCCGATCATCTTCGTCATGGCCAAGCGCTCGAACCAGCCACTGCTGAAAATCGCCATCCCGGCGCTGGCGGGCATGACCACGTTGCACGCGTTGATGCCGCCGCACCCAGGGCCGCTGATTGCGGTGGGCGCGCTTCACGCCGACCTGGGCCTGACCATGCTGCTGGGCTTTTGCCTGGCGGTGCCGGCGGTGATACTGGCCGGGCCGATCTATGGCAACTGGCTGTCCAAGCGCCTGCATGTGGATGAGCCGGCCGACATCGGCGCGCTGTTCAGCGCGCCGCCCAAGGCACCGCGCCAGCCGAGCTTCGGCGTGTCGTTGCTGATCATTCTGTTGCCGGTGATTCTGATGCTCGGCAGCACCTTGGCCAAAGTCGCATTGCCCGCCGAAAGCAGTGTGGGCATGACGCTCAAGTTCCTCGGCGAACCGCTGATCGCCCTCGGCCTGGCGGTAATCGCTGCGGTGATCTGCCTGGGCTGGGCGGCCGGCATGCCACGCGCCGAGGTCGGCAATACCCTGCGCAAGGCACTCGCGCCGATTGCGGTGTTGCTGTTGACCATCGGAGCCGGCGGCGGCCTCAAGCAAACCCTGCTCGACGCCGGTGTCAGCCAGACCATCAGCAAGGTCGCCGAAGGCGCGCACATGCCGTATCTGCTGCTGGCCTGGCTGATCGCCGTGGCGTTGCGGCAGGCCACGGGTTCGGCCACCGTCGCCACCACCACAACGGCGGGCATCCTGGCGCCGATGATGGCGGGCCTGGCGGCGACACAAAGCTCACTGGTGGCCCTGGCGATCGGCGCCGGCTCGGTGTTCTTCTGCCACGTCAACGATGCCGGGTTCTGGATGGTGCGTGAGTATTTCGGGCTGCAGCTCAAGCAGACCATTTGGGTCTGGTCGGTACTGCAGACCATTGTGTCCGTGGTCGGCCTGGTCGGTACGTTGCTGCTCTGGCACTTCCTGACCTGACCCTCAGGCCATCAAAGCGTGGCGCTTGCCAAACAGCGCCACACTGCCCACCCCCACCGCGCCCATCACCACGCAGTAGCCCACACAGATCCACGGACTGGCGGGCATGAGTGCGATCAGCATCAGCGGCGTGGTGCTGGCCCACAGCGCGTAGGCGATGTTGTACGTGAAGGAAATCCCCGACACCCTCACCGCCGGCGGAAACAGGCCGACCATCACCGAGGGCACGGCGCCCACCACCCCGCAGCTCAAGCCCGCAACGGCATACGCGGCGCCGAGCCACGCACCACCGCCGATCAGGCTGGCGTACAACAGCGCAATCCCCACCGGCAGCAACAGGCTGTAGACCAGCACCGCGCGCCAGGCACCGATGCGGTCCACCAGCAGGCCGGCGAGCACACAGCCGATGTTGAGAAAGACGATGCCCAGCGCGCTCAAGGCGAAGGTGTGACTGGGGCTCATGCCGAAGGTTTTCTGCATCATGGTCGGGGTAATGACCACCAGCACCACCACGGCCGAGGTGAGCACGCAGGTGAGGATCATCGCCGGCAGCAACACCGCGCGATGGTCGCGCAATACGGTGCGCAGCGGCAGTTCGGCGGCAGCCTGTCGGCGCGCCTGCATTTGCATGAAGACCGGGGTTTCACTGAGCCAGCGGCGCAGCCACACGCCGATCACCCCGAACACACCACCGAGCAGGAAAGGAAACCGCCAGGCGTAGTCGAGGATCTCAGCGGGCGTAAAGACTTGCGCCAGCAGCGTTGCGGTCAGAGCGCCAAGCAAGTAACCGAAGGTCAGCCCGGCCTGTAGGAAACCGAGCGCGTAACCGCGATGGTTGCGCGGCGCATGCTCGGCAACGAAGGTCCAGGCACTGGGCACTTCACCGCCCACCGCCGCGCCTTGCAGCACCCGCAGCGCCAACAGGATCAGCGGTGCGAAATAACCGATCTGGGCGTAGGTGGGCATGATCCCGATCAGCAGGCAGGGCAAGGCCATCATCAGGATGCTCAGGCTGAATACGCGTTTGCGTCCCAGGTGATCGGCAAAATGCGCCATCAGGATGCCGCCCAACGGGCGCGCCAGGTAGCCGGTGACAAAGATGCCGAAGCTTTGCAGCAGGCGCAGCCACTCGGGCATTTGCGGCGGGAAGAACAGTTGGCTGAGGGTCAGCGCGAAAAACACAAAGATGATGAAATCATAGATTTCCAAGGCACCGCCCAAGGCAGCCAGGCCCAGGGTTTTGTAGTCGGAGCGGGAAAAGCGCTGCGCCTGTGCGACAGAGGTGGCAGTCATGGAGTGGCTCGGCAGACAAACAAAATGGCGTGCAGGTTATGAGCTGAACCGGATCATGGCAATCGCGGCAGATATATTTGTTTTCCTCATGGATCGATGAAGATAACTGCATTCCCATATGAATGGCCGTAGCGGAATATGCCGTCCAATTGCCAAACCCATAATAACGACAAGAGGTAATGACTCGTGGCCGACGCTATCGAAGAAAGCCGCTATGCCCGATTCGCCCTGCGCTGCTCCAATTTTGCCGAACGCTGGTTCCCGGACTCCTGGGTGTTTGCCGCGCTCGCGGTGATCATCGTCGTCGTGGCGACTCTGGGCATGGGCGCCGCCCCGACCGACGCCGCCAAAGCCTTTGGCGATGGTTTCTGGAGCCTGATCCCGTTCACTATGCAGATGGCCTTTGTGGTGATTGGCGGTTATGTGGTCGCCAGCTCGCCGCCGGCGGTGCGCTTGATTGACCGCCTGGCCCGCATTCCGAAGAACGGCCGCTCGGCCGTGGCGTGGGTGGCGCTGATTTCCATGGTCGCGTCGTTGCTGAATTGGGGCTTGTCCCTGGTGTTCGGCGGTCTGCTGGTGCGGGCGCTGGCTCGGCGCAACGACCTGCGCATGGATTACCGCGCGGCGGGTGCGGCCGCCTATCTGGGCCTGGGCGCGGTGTGGGCGCTGGGACTGTCGTCGTCGGCCGCGCAGTTGCAGGCCAACCCAGGCAGTTTGCCGCCATCCATCCTGGCCATCACCGGGATGATCCCCTTCACCGAGACGATCTTCCTGTGGCAATCCGGCGTGCTGTTGCTGGCGCTGATCGTGGTGTCGCTGATCATCGCCTACGCCACCGCCCCAGGCCCCAACAGTGCCCGCGACGCCCAGGCCTGTGGCGTCGATCCGGCCTTCAACCTACCCAAGCCGCAGGCACCGACGCGCCCCGGCGAATGGCTGGAACACAGCCCGCTGCTGACCATCCTGCTGGCGCTGCTGGCCGCCGGTTGGCTGTTCCATGAGTTTTCGACCAAGCCGGCGATCAGTGCCATCTCGGGGCTCAACACCTATAACTTTCTGTTCATCATGGTCGGCGCGCTGCTGCACTGGCGCCCGCGCAGTTTCCTGGATGCGGTGGCCCGCGCGGTGCCGACCACCACCGGGGTGTTGATCCAATTCCCGTTGTACGGCTCGATCGCCGCGCTGATGACAGTGGTCAAGGGCGGCGACGGCCAGACCCTGGCGCACCATATCTCGACCTTCTTCACCTCCATCGCCTCCCACGACACCTACGCGCTGCTGATGGGGGTGTACTCGGCGGTGCTGGGCTTCTTTATTCCTTCGGGCGGCGGCAAGTGGATCATCGAGGCGCCGTACGTGATGCAGGTGGCCAACGATCTGCAATACCACCTGGGTTGGTCGGTGCAGATCTACAACGCCGCCGAAGCGCTGCCGAACCTGATCAACCCGTTCTATATGCTGCCGCTGTTGGGAGTACTGGGGCTCAAGGCGAGGGATTTGATCGGTTTTTCGTTCGTGCAATTGCTGGTGCATGCGCCGCTGGTGCTGTTCTTGTTGTGGGCGTTGGGGACCACGCTGGCGTATTTGCCGCCGGTGATGCCGTAGGCGAATGGAGAGTGCGCCTGTTATTGCAACGGGCGCAGTCAATCAGGCGCGACAGCCGGTATATGTGCTCGGTCTGATGCGACACTCCAGTCGACTGTCAGGCAGTCATCGGGGGCAAGCCCCCTCCCACAGGTTCTCGCAGCGCCGGCAGGTCGCGCTGTTGTCTTGGTTCCGTCATATCCCCCTGCTACCGTCCTGCGAAATATCTTGCAACATCTCGCCAGGACTCCCCCGCAATGAGTGACGAGCACAAAGACCGCCCCTCCCCCGATTCCGTAACTCAACCGCCTGTGGACACCAGCCGTCGGCGCTTCCTGGGAGGCGCGGCGGTACTGGGGGTGGGCGCTACCTTGAGCGGCTGCGGCAATACCAGCGAAGCGCCCGACACACCGCAGGCACGACCACTGACGCCGCAGGAACTGGACAAGGCTTTGCGCGAACAGGTGAAAACCGTGGTGGTGATCTACGCCGAAAACCGCAGTTTCAATAATCTGTTTGCGGACTTCCCCGGCGTGGAGAAACCACTGTCGGCGCTCTCCGCCGCCGACTACCAGCAGCGCGACCGCGACGGCAGCCTGCTGACCACCCTGCCTGCGGTTTGGGGCGGCGTGCTGCAGGTAGGCCCGCAAAGCGTGGACGGGGTGACTTACCCCAATGACGTGCAATTCCAGGAAAACCTGCCCAACGCACCGTTCGCCCTCAAGGGCCCGAATGCCGAAGACTTGCCTTTGAGCCTGGTGACCCGCGACTTATGGCATGTGTTCTACCAGAACCAGATGCAGATCAACGGCGGCAAGAACGATGGTTTTGTTGCCTGGGCCGATTCCGGCGGCCTGGTGATGGGCCATTACGCCCAGAGCCGTTATTCCCTGCGTCTGTGGGACGTGGCCAAAGAGTTCGTGCTTTGCGACAACTTCTTCCAGGGCGCGTTTGGCGGCTCATTCCTCAACCATCAATACCTGATCAGCGCCACCGCGCCGGTGTACCCGAACGCGGCGCAATCGGTGGCCAAATCGCAGATCGCCACGTTGCAAAGCGATGACCCCACCGACACGCGCCTCAAGCCATTGGACAAATCCCCGGCCAGCGCCATGACCGGCCCGCCGCAATTCGGCCCCAGTGCGTTGACTCCGGACGGTTATGCGGTAAACACCCTGGCCCCGCCCTATTGGCCGACCTGGATCCGCGACCCGCAGAATCCGGATTACTCCAAGCCCGACCTGCCCAATGTGCTGGTGCCGCAGACCCACGAACACATCGGCGACAAGCTGTCGAAGAAGAATGTCGACTGGGCCTGGTACGCCGGGGCCTGGCAGGCGACGCTGGATCAGTTCAAGGATTCGGGCGGGATCCCCAAGATTCCCAATTTCCAGTACCACCATCAGCCGTTCAACTACTTCAAGCAACAGGGGCCGCAGAACCCGGCGGAGCGCAGCAAGCGTCTGCGCGATGGGGGGTTGGGCGATGAGTCCAGTACCAACAAGTTCTTTGCCGATGCGCAGGCTGGAAAGCTGCCGGCAGTGACGTTCTACAAGCCTCAGGGCAACCTGAACATGCACGCCGGTTACGCCGATGTGGCGTCGGGCGACCGGCATATCGTCCGCGCGCTGAAGGTGTTGCAGGAAAGTGCGCAATGGAAAAACATGGTGGTAGTGGTGACCGTCGATGAAAACGGCGGCTGGTGGGACCACGTGGCACCGCCCAAGGGTGATCGCTGGGGCCCTGGCACGCGCGTTCCGGCGCTGGTGGTGTCGCCCTTCGCGCGCAAGGGCACAGTGGACCACACGGTTTACGACACCGCGTCGATCCTGCGGTTGATTACTCGGGTTTTCCAGCTCGAGCCCCTGCCCGGCCTGAAACAGCGCGACGACGCGATGATTGCACGCGGCCAGGTGCCGATGGGCGATCTGAGCAACGCATTGCACTTCAGCGTGTAGGGTTTCTTATCCAATAGCGACATGTTCGCTGATTTAGCACGCGGTTTTCCTGGTCAGCCGCTACTGTGTGCAAGTGGGCCTTCATCCCGCGCAGACGGGCTTTCGCTGACAAGGAATCAATTATGTTCACATCGACCAGGCTGTCCCTGACCCTGGCCGCACTGATGGTCAGTGCGGTCGTGCAGGCCGATATCGAAGTACCTCTGGGCAGTACCCAGCGCGTCACCCAATTGTTCGCCTTTCCCAATAACTGCAATGTGATCTGTTATCGGCCCTGGACGCTGGAGCAGACCGCCGAGCATTACCTGAACCAGAGCCTGCAGCGCGACGGTTACAGCCGCGCCAAAGTCAGCGTCAAAAGCCATGACGGCCAGGTGACGGCGACATTCAGCGGCGTGCCGGACGGTTATGGCCAGCCATTGACTACCCTGCTCAACACCGCCGACCTGGCGTATCAGGGCGCCAGCAAACTCAACAGCGACGGCAAGTGGGCCTATAACTGGTACCTGTTCCTGCCGCTGGGCATGGCCCTGGAAAACCGCAAGAGCATCGAATTGCTGCACTTCCCGCCGGACTATTCGCTGACCCAGGCCCAGGATTACCTGGAATCGGCCACCACCGACCGTTGGGCCACGCTGCTCACCGACAACGGCGTGCCGGCCACCGAAACCCCGGCCTACCAGACCATCATCGATATCGCCCCCATCGCCGCACCCTCCAATGCCGGTAAAGATTTGGAGGCGGTCTACAGCTATTTCACCGACTACCAGACGCGCATGGTCAAGGAATTGAGCCTGTTGCCCAACGGCGCGCTGCCGATGGTGGCGTTCGGCGCACCAGTGCGTAACTGGATCAAGCAGCAATACGGGCAAACCGTGGGCGTGCTGGGCCTGGCGCAGATCAGCCCGGCTGTCGGTAAGAGCGTATCGGTGCTGGGCTCCAACCACCCCAGCTATATCTGGTACGCCGCCGACCCGGCGACGTATGACGGCAACGAGCAGAAGGCCGACGAGGCGGGTTTGAAAGTCATGGGCCAGGACTTGAGCGCCGCCTGCTGGCAGGCGGGCATGGGCCAGAAACCGGCGAGCGATGCGAACGTGCTGCTCCAGGCCTGTATGAACACCTGGCAGGTCACGCGCAAGGAACAGACCTGTGAATTGTTCTACACCTCGGTGCGCAAACTGACCCCGACCGAAGCTAACGCCAAGTGCGCCACCCCGACCATAAAAACTCAGCTCAAGCAACTGAAGAACGCCGCCCCGACGCCGACAATCATGGCGCCGCACCTGTAGGGCGCCACCCTGCGCGAACGATTTCTACTGTCATATTTGACAGTAGAAATCGGATCCAACTTCGGCGAACCTTGAGCCGCGCCCATCCATTGCAAGACTGGCAGTCAGACATTATCCGCAGGTCGAAGCAGCCTGACCAAGGGCCCACCTAGGAGAGTCATGAAAACTCAAACCATGGGTATGGCTGAAACGGCAGCAAATGATTGCCTGTACCCTTTCAAGACATTGCTCGTTGAGCGAGGCTACCCCTCGTCCAAACACTTCAAGATCGTTGGCAAAGGCGGCGGTGTCGAGGCGCGCGTTGGATTCGACAGCCGTGTGCTGATTGCACAGGTTTCCGGCTACGCCGTGAACAAACGAGGCCCGCGCACGCTGCAGTTGTCGCCGCGTATCCACTTGTACGACTGCTGGTTCTGCGGCCTGCTGCGGCACTCGTGTAACCCGAATGTATTTTTCGACAGCACCTACCTCGAGTTGTGGACCGTAAGGCCCATCCCCGCCGGCACGCCACTGACGCTCGATTACGCCAGCAACGAGGACACCCTGTCCCGACAATTCGCCTGCCATTGCGGCGAGCTCAATTGCCGGGGCTGGATCACGGGTCGCGATGAGCCGCTGAACGCCGAAGGGCAGGCGTTCATGGCTCGATGGCGCGAGCGTAAGCGCCCTTAAGCTTCGCCCAGCGGACGCAGGCGGTATTGCGGTGGCAGTTGCTCGAAGCCGCTGATGGTGGTGTTCAGGCTTTTCCAGCGGCCATCCTTGATGCCGTAGATGCAACCATGGATCGACAGGCTCTGCCCGCGGTGCCAGGCGTTTTGCACAATGCTGGTGTGGCCGACGTTGGCTACTTGCTGAATCACGTTCAGCTCGCACAGCCGGTCCACACGCTCTTCTTCGGTCGGCAGCTGGGCCAGCACGTCACGGTTCTCATAGTAGAGATCACGAATGGTGCGCAGCCAGCCGTCGATCAGGCCGAACTGGCGGTCCTGCATGGAAGCACGCACGCCTCCGCAGCCATAGTGCCCGGTGACGAGGATGTGTTTGACCTTGAGTACATCGACTGCGTACTGGATCACCGACAGGCAATTGAGGTCGGTGTGCAGCACCACGTTGGCCACGTTCCGGTGCACGAACAGATCGCCCGGCAGCATGCCGACGATCTCGTTGGCCGGCACCCGCGCATCGGAACAGCCGATCCACAGGTATTCCGGGGTTTGCTGGCGGGCGAGCTTGGCGAAGAATTCGGGATCTTCCTGTTTGATCGCATCCGCCCAGCGTTCGTTGTTATCAAGCAGGTCTTGTAGTTCGTTCATCAGGAAAGCCTCAGGAATGATGCGCAGCTGTGTGACACACGACCACTCGTCCAGGTCACGCCCATGCGCAATTAGCTTGAATCTTTAGGGCGCCGTGCCTGTCCACACACTATATGCCCCACAGTATGAGGATTGGCCATGACTGAATCACGACGTCCCTACGGCGCTACCCAGCCCGAACCGATTGATGACAACGAAGACCGCATGGGTTCGATGCGCGAGCTGGATTTTGACGACGAGGCACCCAGCGCAGAAATCGGCGACGAAATCCCCCGTGGCGAGCGCGAACACTTGATGCCTGACGAGCGCGTGCGTGAAGCCGGGATGACCGGGGCTTCCACCGACGATCATGAATCGACCGACGACGACATGAGCCCGGAAACCCTGATCCACGAAGACGGCGCACGGGATGCACGAGAGGCCGGCGAAGACAGCCCCGCCGATTTCGATCTGAGTGTTGTGGACGAAGACGAGATTGGCGCAGGAAATGGTCTGGATGAGGCAGAACTGGCGGATATCGACCCTGTAGACGGTAATCGCTGACCGGCGCAGTTCAACCTGCGGGAGCCGGCTCAGCCGCTCCCGCATCGGCTGGGGTGGTCAATCCACCAGGGTGCAGGCCATGACCACCGCATCTTCACGCCCACCGACCGCCGGGTAGTAATCCCGGCGACGGCCGATTTCATTGAATCCGTAGCGCTCGTACAACCGAAAGGCCCCGGTATTGCTGTCACGCACTTCCAGGAAACACTCCCGCGCATTCGCCGCATAGGCACGCGACATCAGGTGTTCCAGCAGTGCCAGGCCCAGGCCACGGCCCTGGTTCTCCGGCTTGACCGTAATATTGAGCAGATGCGCCTCGTCGAGAATGATCTGCACCACGCCGTGCCCCACCTGCTGCTCGCCTTCGAACATCAGCCAGATCTGGTACTTGCCCAGCCCATCGAGGAAAATGCCACGGGTCCAAGGGTGGCTGAACGCCGCGTATTCGATTTTCAGCACGGCGTCGAGGTCGGCTTCGGTCATCGGGCGGAAGGATAAAGCCTCACTCATCGGTTGTTTTCCAGCGCGCCATCAGCCGGCGCATGGCTTGCCAGACATCAGCCTTACGCTGTGGCTCTTCCATTAATAATTCCAGGCCCGGCAGGGCCCATACCGAGCCCAGGCTTTCGACCTGCAGCTCGCGATACCACGCCTCGGCGTTGGCTTCACCGGCAAACCGCACGGCGGGCAGGCCAATCAGCCACACGCACACGCTGGGTTCGTCTTCCAGGCGCGCCGCGACAAACCCTTGCACGAAGTCGCGCGCGGCCTCCGGGCCTTGATCCATGGTGCCCCGCGCCAGCAACGGCCAGCGCACCGGGTCGCCGACGATCTGCGGGCTGTCGGGCAGGCCGGCGGCACGCAGCATGTCCTTGAGCAGCAGGTAGGCCGGGTCGCGGGTTTGGAAGCGCTCGCCGGTAGGCAGTTCCACCAGCAGCAGGCAGCGCCCGGCACGCAGCAATTGCAGGGCAAAACGCGCCGGCGGCACCACCGGCGCCTTGACCACCGGCGCAGCCTCTTCGGCCACTGTGGGCTTGGTCACTGGCGAAGGCCGCGGGACTTCGACCTTGGTCCGCTCCACCGCCGGGCGTGTCTCGGGCACCGACTTGATCACCGCGACCGGCGGGGCCGCTTCCTCCCCCGAAGACTCCAACACCACATCGGGCTCAAGCGCCTGCAACAGCTCGGGCCGCGATGGCGCAGCAAACGGCAGTTCGGTACGGGGCAGCCAATTGACCACCTGCATGGCGGTCAAGTAAGCGCGACGTCGGGACTCGATAAGCACAGCTCGGCCACTTGTGGATAAGTAAAGAGCGGGGATTCTACCGCTGTTCGCTCTCAATCGCCCACTGCGCACTGACCGGCTGTGGATAAATCCCCCGTCCGATGCAGTACAATCGCGACTTTTAATCGCCAACCAGCCGGCCATTCCCATGATCGAACCCAAGCGCGTCCTGCGCGCCCTCGCCGAACACTGGGCCTTACTTGAGCCACTGTGCGAACACTTCGACCAAGGCACCCTGAGCCTGAGCGAGCTGCGCGCGCAACTGGCCGCCCAACAACTGGACAGCACGCCGCAGGACATCACCAGCCTGCTGGACGTGTGGATTCGCCTCGACATCCTCGTACCTGTGGCCAAGAGCCCGAACCGCTTCGAGCTTAACGCCCAGATTCACGATTTCCTGGCCTACCTTCGCAAGGAACACCGGCTCGGCCTGTGCCTGGAGATCGAAGCCTACCTGCGCCACCTCGAGCGTCTGGCCGGCTATATTCAGGACGCCTTCGACATCCGCGACGGCCACGACCTGGCTCGCCAACTGCGCCTGCTCGATATGCGCGTGCGCGACGTGCTGAAAAAACTCGCCAACGATGAACAGGCCCTCGCCGCCGTGGCCGACCGCGCCAAGACCAGCGACCGGCAGATTCCGTTGCGCCAGCGCTATGCCGAAGTCCTGGCGACCTGGGATGAATACGTCGAACCGATGATCCAACTGGTGAACGCCGACGGCGCCTTCGAACAAGGCGTGCGCAAGGTCGAGAATGTGCTGTTGCGCCTGCTCACCGAACAGCAGCGCCTCGGCCATCTGGTGGACGATGACATGCTGCTGCGCACCCACGCGCGCATCCTCGAAATGCAGACCAGCGCCCAATTGACCTTGCGCCATGCGCGGGAACTGTTGCTGCCGCTGCGTGAAGAAGCGCGCCGGCACAACGCCGTGACCCGTGGCGCGGCGTTGGCCTTGTCAGCGATTCGACGCAAAGGCCTGGACGCGGTGCCGCAAGCGGCGATGCCTATGTTCACCCGACCGCAAAGCACCTTCCTGGGCAGCGCGAGCCAGGTGGAAGCCTATGTGTATGCCCTGGCGAACTTCGAGCCCAAGCCTGCGCGGTTCCCCAAGGCACACAAGTCCCACAAGGGCGAAGCCCAACGCGCGCCGCGCACGGTCAAGGAGATGCTCGATCGCTGCGAAGACGCACTGCCGATGCCGGACCTGATGACCTGGCTGCTGGAGCAGGAGCCCGACGGCGCCACCGACGAGTTGCTGTACTGGTTCTCGCGCCTGTCCCGGGAAAAACGCTTCAAGCGCGAACGCCTGGAACGTCGCGATTACCACACCCACGAGCATCAGGTCAGCCTGCGCTCTTTCGCCCTGCTCCCGGCCACGCCCGACGCGGCCGAGCATTCTGCGAGCATTCCTCATGCATCTTGATCTATCCGAACTGTCCCAGCTGGCGCCGATTTTCCGCGAGCTGTTCAAGGGTTACCACGTCAGCCGCCGCGACCCGGAGCTGTACGCCCAACTGTCGAACTTCCAGGACCAGTACCGCATGCTGTTCAAAGCCCTGGGCTTTGAGCTGGTGTGCGACACCCGCGGTTTCTATTACTTCGTGCCGGACACCGCCGTGGCTGCCGCGCAGGTCAACAAGACCGCGCAGCGCCTGGCGTTGTTCACCTTCATCCTCGTCGAGCACCTGGCCGACCAGGGCCGCGACCCGATCGCCGTGCTCGACGGCGGCAGCCTGGGTCGCGACGAACTGCCCTCGCTGCTGGAAAAGTACCGCGACCTGTTTATCCAGGCTGAAGTGCAAACCCAGGAAGAACTCGAAGAAAAAATCATGCGCCGCATGACCCAGCTCGGATTCGCCGGCGAAGACAACGGCGTGTACCGCTTCCTGCCACCGATGCATCGCTTTCTCGACGTGTGCCTGTCGGTGCAGCAGGACCGCGATCTGGCGGCCAGCGTGCACAGCGTGTTGCCACTGCCGGCGCCGGTGATCATCGACGAAGACAGCGATGAAAAACTGTTGCAGACCGATGACCCGCTGGACCTCAGCGAGTTTGACAACGAGAGCGAAGAAGACGCCCTGGCCCGCGCCATTGCCGAAGAACAGGAGACCGACGCATGAGTAAGGAACGCTACGGCATCCGCCGCTTCGCCCTATTGAACACCGCCGGCTACAGCCTGGGCCTGTTTCCGCTGGAAGAGCCGCTGTCGGTGTACGGCGCGAACAACCTGGGTAAATCCGCCTCGATCAACGCGCTGCAGTTCCCGATTCTGGCGCGCATGTCGGACATGAGTTTCGGCAAGTACACCCTGGAACAATCGCGGCGTTTCTACTTTGCCAGCGACACCAGCTACATCCTCGTCGAAGTCTCCCTGCCCCACGGCCCGCATGTGATCGGGGTGGTCGGTCGCGGCCCCGGCGGCGGTTTCGGCCACCAGTTTTTTGCCTACGCGGGCAAGCTGGACCTGGCCCATTACCAGCAGAACGACACCTGCCTGCGTCAGAAAGAGCTGTTCACCAACCTGGAGCGCGAGGGCCTCAAGGCCTATGAGCTCAAACCGGATGAACTGCGGCGCTTGCTGGTGGGTGGCCACACGTCGATCCCGCTGGACCTGACGTTGATCCCGCTGCGCTCCACCAGCGAGCAGAGCCTGAAGACCTTCCGCGCGCTATTTATCAACCTGCTGCACATGCGCGAAATCACCGCGGCCAAGCTCAAGCAACTGTTCCTCGATGCGTTTGAACACAGCCTGCGGTCCGGCAGTGTGGATTACATCGCCGCGTGCGAAGAAGCCTTCCGCGATGTGCGACGCATGGAACAGGACTACAACTCGCTGGTGGCCGCCGGGCCGCTGGTCGAAGCCCTGGCCAATGGCGTGAAACAGCGCGACATTCTGCGTGGCAAGCTGCATCGTCTGTCGCCGCTGCTGGATTCGCTGCTGGGGACCTGGTCGGACTACGCCAGTGCGCGCAAGGAAGAGCTGACGATCCAGGCCGAGCACTACCGCAACGAGCAGGACGCCCTGCAGAACGACCAGCGCGGCGGTACTCAGGAACTGATGCGCCTGGAGCGGGAGATCAGCGGCATCCAGCGTTGGCTGGGTGAATTGTCGGTGCTCAAGCATCGCTTTGCGCTGGTGGATGACGTCAAGGTGCTGGAGCAACAGCTGCTGGCCGCCAAGGACGCCCACGACGAACTGGCCGGCGCACTGGCACAGTCGCGGCAGTTCAGCGCCGAAGACCTGGATGAGCGTTTGCGCGATCTGGAAAAGCGCTTGAAGTCAGTCAAGCAACAGCTCGATCACGCGGACAACAACAGTTACGCCAAACTGCGCGAAGAATTCTCACAGCAGGACGTCGAGCGTCTGATGCGTCTGTTCAACAGTTCGCTGTTCAGCCTGCCGCTGGGCGAACACGGCATCACGCTGGACGAGGACGGTCAGTGGGTCAAATCCCTGGAGCAGATCCTTGATGGCTTCAAAGGCGAGCGCTTTGAAGTACCGGGGCTGTCCATCGATATCTCGCACATCGAACCGCCGGCATTGCAGGCCCTGGCGGACCGCGCGGCTTTGCGCGATCAGAAAGAGCGCCTTGAAAAAGAACTCAAGCAGCTCAAAACCCAGCAAGCCGTGGCGGCTGACCGCGCGGCGAGCAAAACCCAGACCGAAGCGTTGTACCAACAGGTGCTGGATGCGCAAAAAGCTTTGGAAGACTTCCGCCGCGCGCAGACCCTGAGCGCCGAGGAAGGCGAAAAACTGGAAAGCCTGGCGCAGATGGAAGCGGCGCAGGACGAGTTGAAACGCTCCAGCGATGCGTTCACCGAGCGCGTCCAGCAACTGTCGGCCAAGCTGCAACTGGTCGGGCGGCAGATCGGCGACATGGAAGCCAAGCAGCGCACCCTGGATGACGCGCTGCGCCGTCGCCAGTTGCTGCCGGCGGATCTGCCGTTCGGCACACCGTTCATGGACCCGGTCGATGACTCCATGGACAACCTGCTGCCGTTGCTCAATGACTATCAGGACAGTTGGCAGGGCCTGCTGCGCGCCGACGGCCAGATCGAAGCGCTGTACGCTCAGGTGCGCCTCAAGGGTGTGGCCAAGTTCGACAGCGAGGATGATGTGGAACGTCGCCTGCAACTGCTGATCAACGCTTATGCCCACCGCACGGATGAAGCCCTGACTCTTGGCAAGGCACGCCGCGCGGCGGTCACCGATATCGCGCGAACCTTGCGCAATATCCGCAGCGACTACGACAGCCTGGAACATCAGCTGGCGCTGTTCAACCGCGAGATCAACAAGCGCCAGGTGTCCAACCTGCAAAGCTTCCGCATCGTGCTGGCGCCGAACAAGGAAGCGCTCAAGCATATCGACCAGATCATCCACAGCGCCGGGCAGTATGAGGAAGGCGAAACCTTGTCGGTATTCGACCTCAGCCAGAGCGCCGAGCAAGACAACAAGAACGAAGAAGCCAAGGAATACCTGGCTCGCCTGGTGGCCGCTAATCACAACCAGTTGGGCCTCAAGGATCTGTTCGAGCTGGCCTTCGAAATCACTAAGGTCAACGGCCAGCCGGTGATCCACACCGATATCGATGGCGCGGCGTCCAACGGCACTACCATGACCATCAAGGCGCTGACCAACATGTATTTGTTGCTGCACCTGATGGACCGTGACCAGGCCGGCCGCGTGCGCTTGCCGTACTACCTGGATGAGGCGGCGGATATCGATGAGAAGAACCAGGCAGCGCTGCTGGAAACCAGTTTGCAGTTGGGCTTCGTGCCGATCCTGGCGAGCGTGAAACCCCAGGTATCCGCCCAGGTGGCGATCGACCTGGAAGGTGGCAGCGGGCCGAACGGCATCTATATCGACGAGGCGGACTGGAAGTACATCCGTCGCCATGATGTGGTGAAGGCGACGGTGAATGTGCAGGCGGATGAACCGGAGCTGGATGAGGTCTGACCTGCGGCACTGAAATGCAAAAAGGCCGCGATTTTATGGATCGCGGCCTTTTTGGTTTTTGCAATGATGTTGAGGGCCCCATCGGGGGCAAGCCCCCCGGTTTATCTGCCCAGTGGAATTTTAGGCGCCCAGGTCAGCCATTCGTCTTCAAATTTGTCGAACAGCGCAAAGGTTTGTTGCGGTCGCGCGGCGTTGCCCATGCGCTCGCCTTCCGGCGTCGCGAAGGCAATGCCGCCGGCAACCAGGGTCTCCAGGGATTCGGTGCGTACCGTTGCGCCTTTGAACAGGCCAAAGTCGAGGCCGAAACCGCTGGTGTTCCAGAAGCGGCTGCCGCTGCGCACAAGTGGCGCGTACTTGGGCTCGATCAGGATATGAATCAGCACACGGTCGGCGGTTTGCCCCAACTCGTAGCCGGTGACTTTGCCCACGGTGACCTCACGGTAGGTAACCGGCACGCCTTCCTTCAACGAACCACGACGCGCGGCGCTCAGCACCAGGCTCAGGCCGGCCTCTTGGTGGACGGCTTCCGGCGGCTGGTTCAGCGCGACGAAACTCTTCTGCGGGCCAGCATTTTTCGCTGCCGGTTGCACTTCGATGTACTGGCCGGTGACCAGGGTTTCGAGATTCGAGGTTTTCATCAGGCCCAGCTCAGGCTTGATCACCCAGAATTGGCTGCCGGCCCGCGCGATGCGATCCGCCACTTGGGTAATACGGGCGGTCAGCAGCACCGACTGCATATCGGCACTGAGGTCGACGTTCTCGATCTTGCCGACATCCAGGCCTTTGAAGCGCACAGGAGTTCCCGGACGAAGGCCGTCGGCACGGTCCACCTTGATGGTCACCAGGGTGCCATGTTGGTTGGCCGCTTCACGGTCGGCAAACAGGCGGAAACGAGGGATACGTTTTTTCAGCGGAACGTTGGGCTGTGGCGTTTCGAATGCGATCCCGCCCGCCATCAGGCTGGCCAAGGATTCACTCTTGACCTGGATGCCACCGGTGAGGCCGCCGGTCAGGGTCACGCCGCTGGCATTCCAGAACCGCGTCGAACCGTTGACCAGGTTTTCGTATTCCTTCTCGATGTGAACGCCGATCACCAGTTGCTTGTTCTTGCGCGAGAACTGGTAGCTCTGCACCGAACCGACCTTAACCTGCTTGTAGAGGATCGGGCTGCCGACATCCAGGGAGCCCAGGTTATCGGTGAACAACACCATGTGCAGACCTGGGGAACGCAGGTCCAGCGGTGGCGCTTTGGCGCGCGCGACAAACTCACGTTGCGGAGCACTGCCTTTATCGCCGGGGCGGATGGCGATGTAGTTACCTTTTACCAAGGCTTCCAGGCCGGTGATGCCGGCCAGAGAGATGGACGGCTTGACCACCCAGAATTGAGTGTCCTGTACCAGGTAGTCTTCCGCCAGGGGGTCGAGGGTCAACTCGGCGTTGGCGCTGGACAGATCCGGGTCGATCTTCAAGGTTTTAAGGCTACCGACCTGAATGCCTTTGTACATGACTGGAGTGCGGCCCGCTTGCAGGCCCTCGAAGTCGGTGAGCTTGACCTTGACCCGAATGCCGGCCGCGGCGGCGTCGAAATCTTCGTACAAACGGAACGGCAGACTTGGATCCGTGGGCGGGCTGTCCTTGCGATTCTCCGGAGTAGCGAACGCGATACCGCCGGCGACGATGCTGGAGAGCGATTCGCTGCGTACCTTCACACCGGAGAGATTAGCGTCGATGCTGATGCCGCTCGCATTCCAGAAGCGCGTGTGTTTGCGCACCAGGTGAGCGTAGGTCGGCTCGATATAAAGCTTGATCTCGACCGTGCTCTGGTCTTCGGACAGCAGGTAGCTTTTGACCTGACCAACCTGGATCTGTTTGTAGAACACTGGGCTGCCACGATTCAGTGAACCCAGACGGTCGGCTTTGACGGTCAGGTGCAGGCCGGGCTTGGCGTCCGATAAAGGTGGCTCTTCGGAGAGAGCCTTGAATTTACGCGTGGGTTCGCCATCGCCGGGGCTGGCGGCGATGTAATTGCCGGAGACCAGGGTTTCCAGGCCGGTGATACCGGCGAGGCTGACGCTGGGCTTGACCAGCCAGAAACGCGTATTGGTCTTGAGGTATTGCTCGACGTCCTTGCCCATCTCGATGGTGGCGATTACCCCGCGGTTGCTGCCTTCGTCGTCCAGCGCCAGGGCTTTGACCTTGCCCACGGGCATGCCTTTATAGACCACCTCGGTTTTGTTGACCTGGATGCCTTCGCCGCTTTCAAAGCGCACTTGAATCTCGATGCCCTGTTGTGAGTAGGCACGCCAGCCAAGCCAGCCGCCAATGATCAAGGCAATCAGGGGCAAGACCCAAATTGCCGACCAATTAGAGGAGGGGCGGGTTTTAGCTTTAGGCAAGTCACTCATGGTCGTCGTCCGACTCCGTGTTATCCCAAATCAGTCGGGGATCGAAAGTTACAGCGGCAAGCATCGTCAAGATCACCACACTGGCGAACGCTGCAGCGCCGAGGTTGGCCTCGACGCTGGCAAGTCGTCCAAAGTTAACGACCGCCACCAGAATGGCGATCACGAAGATATCCAACATGGACCAACGTCCAATGAATTCGATAAAACGGTACATCACGATACGTTGTTGTGCGGAGAGCGGCTGATGACGCTGCACCGAAAACAGGAGCAGCCCAATGCCCACGAGCTTAAAAGTCGGCACCAGGATACTGGCGATGAACACCACGGCGGCGATGGGAAACATACCGTGCTGCACCAACTGGATCACACCGGCCATGATAGTGCTGGGTTCTCCCTGGCCGAGTGAGTTGACCGTCATGATCGGCAATACATTGGCGGGGATATACAGAATCGCAGCGGTAATCAGCAACGCCCAGGTACGCACAAGGCTGTCAGGGCGGCGTGCATGGATCAGCGCACCACAACGAGTGCAGGTTTGCTCATCAGTATCAGGCTCTTGCCTGTTCAACTCATGGCATTCGGTACATATCAGAATACCCGCATCAATCGCCCGCATGATCATCCTCTCCTGACAGCGCTTGCCAGATCTGGTGGGGCGACATCACCACCTCAAGCAGGACTTGAACCATTAATAAACTGATAAAGCAGAACAGGCCCAAGCCGATCGTGATGGAGGCCATGTCTGCGAGCTTTACGATCGCTACGAGCACCCCCATCAAATAGACTTCCAGCATTCCCCAATCCTTCATATGGTGGTAGATGCGGTACAGCAGTAACCCGTAACTGCGGCCGATCTTCCAACGAACACTCAGCAACACCAACAATTGGCATAGCAGCTTGAGCAAGGGGATGCCCATGCTGCACAGGAACACCACGATGGACACGCCTTGCATACCGGTGTCGAACAAACCAACAACGCCGCTCCATACGGTATCTTCCGAGGATTGCCCGAGTAGATTGAGCTGCATGATGGGTAGAAAGTTCGCGGGTATGTATAGCAACAAAGCGGCTAGCACCAACGCCAGGCTTCGTTCAATCACGTTATGGCGGTGAGCGTAGAGCTCATAACCGCAGCGCGGACATTGGGCCTTTTCTCCAAGGGCGAGCTCTGGCTTGCGCATCAGCAGGTCGCACTCATGGCATGCCACCAGATCGTCCAGCGGTAAGTCCGATACCTCAAGGGCATCAACTGGATCGGGCATAGGTAGGGCTCTGACTCTAAAAAAGGTTAGGTGCCTATTCTAATGATCTGGTTCAGAAATAACTGTGCAAATTTGTCGGGCGGCTTGACGAGGCGTGTGCAGGCGCAATGGCTGATAACAGTACTCGCGCTGATGCCGGTGGCGCTTTTCGAGCGCCCAAAACAAAACCCCAACTGCTCTCGCAATTGGGGTTTCGGAATTTAATCTTGACGATGACCTACTCTCACATGGGGAAACCCCACACTACCATCGGCGATGCATCGTTTCACTGCTGAGTTCGGGATGGGATCAGGTGGTTCCAATGCTCTATGGTCGTCAAGAAATTCGGGTACTGAGTCGCGGCCAGATGGCCTCGCTTCAGCAAATTGGGTATGTGACAGCTGTCGGTGTTTTGTGAGCGTCGAACTTTCGGTTCATTGCGTCTTCATACACCGCAATCTGGCCTTTCGACTCAAATTGCTTGGGTGTTATATGGTCAAGCCTCACGGGCAATTAGTATTGGTTAGCTCAACGCCTCACAGCGCTTACACACCCAACCTATCAACGTCGTAGTCTTCGACGGCCCTTCAGGGAACTCAAGGTTCCAGTGAGATCTCATCTTGAGGCTAGTTTCCCGCTTAGATGCTTTCAGCGGTTATCTATTCCGAACATAGCTACCCGGCAATGCCACTGGCGTGACAACCGGAACACCAGAGGTTCGTCCACTCCGGTCCTCTCGTACTAGGAGCAGCCCCTCTCAAATCTCAAACGTCCACGGCAGATAGGGACCGAACTGTCTCACGACGTTCTAAACCCAGCTCGCGTACCACTTTAAATGGCGAACAGCCATACCCTTGGGACCGGCTTCAGCCCCAGGATGTGATGAGCCGACATCGAGGTGCCAAACACCGCCGTCGATATGAACTCTTGGGCGGTATCAGCCTGTTATCCCCGGAGTACCTTTTATCCGTTGAGCGATGGCCCTTCCATACAGAACCACCGGATCACTAAGACCTACTTTCGTACCTGCTCGACGTGTCTGTCTCGCAGTCAAGCGCGCTTTTGCCTTTATACTCTACGACCGATTTCCGACCGGTCTGAGCGCACCTTCGTACTCCTCCGTTACTCTTTAGGAGGAGACCGCCCCAGTCAAACTACCCACCATACACTGTCCTCGATCCGGATAACGGACCTGAGTTAGAACCTCAAAGTTGCCAGGGTGGTATTTCAAGGATGGCTCCACGCAGACTGGCGTCCACGCTTCAAAGCCTCCCACCTATCCTACACAAGCAAATTCAAAGTCCAGTGCAAAGCTATAGTAAAGGTTCACGGGGTCTTTCCGTCTAGCCGCGGATACACTGCATCTTCACAGCGATTTCAATTTCACTGAGTCTCGGGTGGAGACAGCGCCGCCATCGTTACGCCATTCGTGCAGGTCGGAACTTACCCGACAAGGAATTTCGCTACCTTAGGACCGTTATAGTTACGGCCGCCGTTTACCGGGGCTTCGATCAAGAGCTTCGCGTTAGCTAACCCCATCAATTAACCTTCCGGCACCGGGCAGGCGTCACACCCTATACGTCCACTTTCGTGTTTGCAGAGTGCTGTGTTTTTAATAAACAGTCGCAGCGGCCTGGTATCTTCGACCGGCATGAGCTTACGGAGCAAGTCCTTCACCCTCACCGGCGCACCTTCTCCCGAAGTTACGGTGCCATTTTGCCTAGTTCCTTCACCCGAGTTCTCTCAAGCGCCTTGGTATTCTCTACCCAACCACCTGTGTCGGTTTGGGGTACGGTTCCTGGTTACCTGAAGCTTAGAAGCTTTTCTTGGAAGCATGGCATCAACCACTTCGTCATCTAAAAGATGACTCGTCATCAGCTCTCGGCCTTAAGATCCCGGATTTACCTAAGATCTCAGCCTACCACCTTAAACTTGGACAACCAACGCCAAGCTGGCCTAGCCTTCTCCGTCCCTCCATCGCAATAACCAGAAGTACAGGAATATTAACCTGTTTTCCATCGACTACGCTTTTCAGCCTCGCCTTAGGGACCGACTAACCCTGCGTCGATTAACGTTGCGCAGGAAACCTTGGTCTTTCGGCGTGGGTGTTTTTCACACCCATTGTCGTTACTCATGTCAGCATTCGCACTTCTGATACCTCCAGCAAGCTTCTCAACTCACCTTCACAGGCTTACAGAACGCTCCTCTACCGCATCACTTACGTGATACCCGTAGCTTCGGTGTATGGTTTGAGCCCCGTTACATCTTCCGCGCAGGCCGACTCGACTAGTGAGCTATTACGCTTTCTTTAAAGGGTGGCTGCTTCTAAGCCAACCTCCTAGCTGTCTAAGCCTTCCCACATCGTTTCCCACTTAACCATAACTTTGGGACCTTAGCTGACGGTCTGGGTTGTTTCCCTTTTCACGACGGACGTTAGCACCCGCCGTGTGTCTCCCATGCTCGGCACTTGTAGGTATTCGGAGTTTGCATCGGTTTGGTAAGTCGGGATGACCCCCTAGCCGAAACAGTGCTCTACCCCCTACAGTGATACATGAGGCGCTACCTAAATAGCTTTCGAGGAGAACCAGCTATCTCCGAGCTTGATTAGCCTTTCACTCCGATCCACAGGTCATCCGCTAACTTTTCAACGGTAGTCGGTTCGGTCCTCCAGTTAGTGTTACCCAACCTTCAACCTGCCCATGGATAGATCGCCCGGTTTCGGGTCTATTCCCAGCGACTAGACGCCCTATTAAGACTCGCTTTCGCTACGCCTCCCCTATTCGGTTAAGCTCGCCACTGAAAATAAGTCGCTGACCCATTATACAAAAGGTACGCAGTCACCCAACAAAGTGGGCTCCCACTGCTTGTACGCATACGGTTTCAGGATCTATTTCACTCCCCTCTCCGGGGTTCTTTTCGCCTTTCCCTCACGGTACTAGTTCACTATCGGTCAGTCAGTAGTATTTAGCCTTGGAGGATGGTCCCCCCATATTCAGACAAAGTTTCTCGTGCTCCGTCCTACTCGATTTCATGACTAAGAGATTTTCGCGTACAGGGCTATCACCCACTATGGCCGCACTTTCCAGAGCGTTCCGCTAATCTCAAAGCCACTTAAGGGCTAGTCCCCGTTCGCTCGCCACTACTAAGGGAATCTCGGTTGATTTCTTTTCCTCAGGGTACTTAGATGTTTCAGTTCCCCTGGTTCGCCTCTTGCACCTATGTATTCAGTACAAGATAACCATCTTATGATGCTGGGTTCCCATTCAGACATCTCCGGATCAAAGTCTGTTTGCCGACTCCCCGAAGCTTTTCGCAGGCTACCACGTCTTTCATCGCCTCTGACTGCCAAGGCATCCACCGTATGCGCTTCTTCACTTGACCATATAACCCCAAGCAATCTGGTTATACTGTGAGGACGACATTCGCCGAAAATTCGAATTTCTCAATTAAGAGAACTCACAAATTTTACCTTAGCCTGATCCGTTACCAGTGAAAGTAACGTTCAGTCTATCTTTCTATCACATACCCAAATTTTTAAAGAACGAACTAGTCAAAGACTAGAAATCAACATTCACCATCGCAGTGATGGAATGCTCATTTCTAAGCTTTATACAACAGAAGCAGTAGTGGTGGAGCCAAACGGGATCGAACCGTTGACCTCCTGCGTGCAAGGCAGGCGCTCTCCCAGCTGAGCTATGGCCCCGTATTTCTACAGGCGTTTCCCACACAAAATTGGTGGGTCTGGGCAGATTCGAACTGCCGACCTCACCCTTATCAGGGGTGCGCTCTAACCAACTGAGCTACAGACCCAATTTCGGGCTGCTTCTTATCGTCTTCTTCAATGAATCAAGCAATTCGTGTGGGAACTTATGGAGCAGCTGATGTCGTCGATTAAGGAGGTGATCCAGCCGCAGGTTCCCCTACGGCTACCTTGTTACGACTTCACCCCAGTCATGAATCACACCGTGGTAACCGTCCCCCCGAAGGTTAGACTAGCTACTTCTGGTGCAACCCACTCCCATGGTGTGACGGGCGGTGTGTACAAGGCCCGGGAACGTATTCACCGCGACATTCTGATTCGCGATTACTAGCGATTCCGACTTCACGCAGTCGAGTTGCAGACTGCGATCCGGACTACGATCGGTTTTATGGGATTAGCTCCACCTCGCGGCTTGGCAACCCTTTGTACCGACCATTGTAGCACGTGTGTAGCCCAGGCCGTAAGGGCCATGATGACTTGACGTCATCCCCACCTTCCTCCGGTTTGTCACCGGCAGTCTCCTTAGAGTGCCCACCATAACGTGCTGGTAACTAAGGACAAGGGTTGCGCTCGTTACGGGACTTAACCCAACATCTCACGACACGAGCTGACGACAGCCATGCAGCACCTGTCTCAATGTTCCCGAAGGCACCAATCTATCTCTAGAAAGTTCATTGGATGTCAAGGCCTGGTAAGGTTCTTCGCGTTGCTTCGAATTAAACCACATGCTCCACCGCTTGTGCGGGCCCCCGTCAATTCATTTGAGTTTTAACCTTGCGGCCGTACTCCCCAGGCGGTCAACTTAATGCGTTAGCTGCGCCACTAAGAGCTCAAGGCTCCCAACGGCTAGTTGACATCGTTTACGGCGTGGACTACCAGGGTATCTAATCCTGTTTGCTCCCCACGCTTTCGCACCTCAGTGTCAGTATCAGTCCAGGTGGTCGCCTTCGCCACTGGTGTTCCTTCCTATATCTACGCATTTCACCGCTACACAGGAAATTCCACCACCCTCTACCATACTCTAGTCAGTCAGTTTTGAATGCAGTTCCCAGGTTGAGCCCGGGGATTTCACATCCAACTTAACAAACCACCTACGCGCGCTTTACGCCCAGTAATTCCGATTAACGCTTGCACCCTCTGTATTACCGCGGCTGCTGGCACAGAGTTAGCCGGTGCTTATTCTGTCGGTAACGTCAAAACCATCACGTATTAGGTAATGGCCCTTCCTCCCAACTTAAAGTGCTTTACAATCCGAAGACCTTCTTCACACACGCGGCATGGCTGGATCAGGCTTTCGCCCATTGTCCAATATTCCCCACTGCTGCCTCCCGTAGGAGTCTGGACCGTGTCTCAGTTCCAGTGTGACTGATCATCCTCTCAGACCAGTTACGGATCGTCGCCTTGGTGAGCCATTACCCCACCAACTAGCTAATCCGACCTAGGCTCATCTGATAGCGCAAGGCCCGAAGGTCCCCTGCTTTCTCCCGTAGGACGTATGCGGTATTAGCGTCCGTTTCCGAACGTTATCCCCCACTACCAGGCAGATTCCTAGGCATTACTCACCCGTCCGCCGCTCTCAAGAGAAGCAAGCTTCTCTCTACCGCTCGACTTGCATGTGTTAGGCCTGCCGCCAGCGTTCAATCTGAGCCATGATCAAACTCTTCAGTTCAAACATCTTTGGGTTTTTAAGAAACCCTAAACTTGGCTCAGCAATCGTTGGTTACATCTTTGATTTCTCGCGGAGTAACTTGTGATGCTGATAATCTTGTTGACTATCAGTCTGACTCCACAAGCACCCACACGAATTGCTTGATTCAGTTGTTAAAGAGCGGTTGGTTAAGATCTTTCGTCTCAACCGAGGCGCGCATTCTACAGCAGCCTCATTTGCTGTCAAGTGATTATTTTCAGAAGTTTTCGAAGATTTCTTCAACAACTTCAACCACTTGCGCTTCCGATCTCTCGTTAGCGGGAGGCGAATTCTACAGCGTTACACGCTGCTGTCAACACCTCTTTTTCTCCGCTTTCGACCGAGAAGATCGAAACGTTAATAGAGCCAAACAACCTTGCCCTACCAACTCCTTCTGGGCTTCGATGAACTGAAGCGATCCGCTGTCGAATTCTGCGTAACTCTTTGTTTACCAAGGAGTTTTCCGTTTCGACTGCGCCGGAAGTGGGGCGAATTATAGACTTCTGGAATCTGCCGTCAACCCCTATTTTCACAATTCTGTCATATCGACCTAAATGCACCCAAAAACACAAAAGCCGGTCCTACGAACCGGCTTTTCGCTACAGCGTCTTACAGGCTGGGGAAAGCAAACTGCGACGCTTCATGACTGGCCCGCTGCGGCCAACGCTGGGTAATCGCCTTGCGACGAGTGTAAAAACGCACACCATCGGGCCCATACGCATGCAAGTCGCCAAACAATGAGCGCTTCCAGCCACCAAAGCTGTGATAGGCCACCGGCACCGGCAATGGAACGTTCACACCCACCATGCCCACTTCGATTTCGTCACAGAACAGACGCGCCGCCTCACCATCGCGGGTGAAGATACAGGTGCCATTGCCGTACTCGTGATCATTGATCAGCTGCATCGCCGCTTCCAGGCTGTCCACCCGTACCACGCACAGCACCGGCCCAAAAATCTCTTCTTTATAGATACGCATCTCAGGGGTCACGCGATCAAACAGGCTGCCGCCCAGGAAAAATCCCTGTTCATGCCCGGCAACACTTAGCCCGCGGCCATCGACCACCAACTCAGCCCCGGCTGCCACACCGTCTTCTATATAGCCGCTGACCTTGTCCCGCGCCTGACCAGTGACCAATGGCCCCATATCCAGGCCGCAGGAGGTGCCCGCACCAATCTTCAAAGCCTTGACCTGCGGCACCAGCTTGGCAATGAGTGCATCGGCGACCTGGTCACCCACGCACACCGCGACCGAAATCGCCATGCAACGCTCACCGCAGGAACCATAGGCAGCGCCCATCAAAGCACTGACCGCATTATCCAGATCCGCGTCAGGCATCAACACCGCGTGGTTCTTCGCTCCGCCCAGCGCCTGTACGCGTTTGCCGCGCTTGGTCGCTTCGCAATAGATGTACTCGGCAATCGGCGTCGACCCTACAAAGCTCAGCGCTTTAACTTCAGGCGCCTCGATCAACGCATCCACCGCCCCCTTGTCTCCGTGTACCACGCTGAGGACGCCTCTAGGCAGACCGGCTTCCTGCAACAGTTGCGCGATCAGCAGCGTCGAGCTTGGATCGCGCTCCGAAGGCTTGAGAATGAAACAGTTGCCGCAGACGATCGCCAGCGGGTACATCCACAGAGGCACCATCGCGGGGAAGTTGAACGGCGTGATACCCGCCACCACGCCCAACGGCTGAAAGTCCGACCACGCATCAATGTTCGGACCAACGTTACGGCTGTATTCCCCCTTGAGAATCTCCGGCGCCGAGCACGCGTACTCCACGTTCTCGATCCCGCGCTTGAGCTCACCGGCGGCATCTTCCAACGTCTTGCCATGTTCCTCGCTGATCAATTGCGAGATACGGGCCTCGTTCTGTTCCAGCAACTGCTTGAAACGAAACATCACCTGGGCGCGCTTGGCCGCCGGTGTATTACGCCAAGCCGGGAACGCCGCCTTGGCAGCGTCGATTGCACGCTGGATGGTTTCACGACTGGCCAAAGGCACTTGGTGAATCACCTGACCGGTGGACGGGTTGTATACGTCGGCACTGCGACCGTTGTCGTTGACCAACTCGCCGTTGATCAAGTGCTGGATAAGGCTCATGCAGGGCTCCTGAAAAAGTGTTCTATATAGAAGGAAAAATCAGTCGATTTTGTTCAGCACGTCGCCGACCGCATCGAACAGGCGATCCAGATCCTGCGGCTTACTGTTGAAGGTTGGTCCGAACTGCAGGGTGTCCCCGCCAAAACGCACATAAAACCCGGCTTTCCACAGGGCCATGCCGGCCTCAAATGGGCGCACGATGGCGTCACCGTCACGCGGGGCGATCTGGATCGCACCCGCCAGGCCATAGTTGCGAATATCGATCACATTCTTGCTGCCCTTCAAACCGTGCAGTGCATTCTCAAAGTGCGGAGCCACTTCGGCGACGCTCTGCACCAGATTTTCCTTCTGCAGCAGGTCCAAAGCGGCCAGACCCGCCGCACAGGCAACCGGGTGCGCCGAGTAGGTGTAGCCATGCGGGAATTCCACCGCATACTCCGGCGTCGCCTGGTTCATGAAGGTGTGATAGACCTCGCTGCTGGCAATTACCGCCCCCATCGGGATCGCGCCGTTAGTGACCTGCTTGGCGATGCACATCAAATCCGGCGTCACCCCGAAGCTGTCGGCGCCGAACATCGAACCCGTGCGACCGAAACCGGTGATCACCTCATCAAACACCAACAGGATGTTGTGCTGGTCGCAAATCTCACGCAGACGCTTAAGATAGCCCTGCGGCGGCACCAGCACGCCCGCCGAACCCGCCATCGGCTCGACAAACACCGCGGCGATATTCGACGCATCATGCAGCTCGATCAACTTGAGCAGCTCATCGGCCAAGGCGATGCCACCCTGCTCCGGCATGCCTCGAGAAAACGCATTGCTCGCCAGCAAGGTGTGGGGCAGGTGATCCACATCCATCAGCCCCTGACCAAACAGCTTTCGGTTGCCGTTTACACCACCGAGGCTGGTGCCGGCGATGTTTACACCGTGATAGCCACGCGCACGACCAATCATCTTGGTCTTGGTGGCCTGACCTTTGAGGCGCCAGTACGCACGCACCATTTTCACCGCGGTGTCGGCGCACTCAGAACCGGAGTCAGTGAAGAACACATGATTAAGGTTGCCGGGTGTGAGGTCGGTGATCTTTTCCGCCAGTTGGAAGGACAGCGGATGACCGTACTGAAAGCCAGGCGAGTAGTCCAAGGTGCCCAACTGCCTGGCCACCGCCTCCTGGATTTCCTTGCGCGTGTGCCCGGCGCCACAGGTCCAAAGACCCGACAGCGAGTCATAAACCTTGCGCCCTTTGTCATCCGTCAGCCAACTGCCCTCGGCCGCGACGATCAAACGTGGATCGCGCTGAAAATTGCGGTTGGCGGTGTACGGCATCCAATGCGCATCCAATTTCAGTTGGCTGGCCAGGGACGAAGGGGCGTTTTCGGGCATGTTCATCAGCAAAACCTCGCAGGGCAAAAGGCAGCGTCGGGATTGAAAAGCGTTCTTGCAGCTAAATTGACACGACGATAAAGTCGGTGAAATTCAACTCTTCTAACCTTCAGTCAGGGCGTCACTAAACTATGAGCATCCGTCGTCCCGACCCCCTGGCCCAAGTCAGCGACTTCGATATTCGTTTATTGCGCATCTTCCGCAGCGTGGTGGAATGCGGCGGGTTCTCTGCCGCCGAAACCGTGCTCGGCATCGGGCGCTCGGCCATCAGCCAACAAATGAGCGATCTCGAACAGCGACTGGGTCTAAGACTTTGCCAACGTGGCCGCGCGGGGTTCTCACTCACCGAAGAAGGTCGCGAGGTGTACCAGTGCGCCCTGCAATTGTTGAGCGCGCTGGAGAGTTTTCGCACCGAGGTCAATGGCTTGCACCAGCATTTGCGTGGCGAGTTGATCATCGGTCTGACCGACAACCTCGTCACCCTGCCCCACATGCGCATTACACATGCCTTGGCACAATTGAAAGAACGCGGGCCGGACGTGCAGATACAAATCCGCATGATCGCGCCCAACGAAGTGGAACAAGGCGTACTCGATGGCCGCCTGCATGTGGGCGTCGTGCCTCAGGCCAGCGCTCTGTCCGGCCTGGAATACCAGCCGCTCTACAGTGAACGTTCGCTGCTCTACTGCGCGGTGGGTCATCCGCTGTTCTATGCCGACGACAAGGCGCTGGACGACGCACGCATCGACAGCCAGGACGCCATTGCCCCGACCTTCCGCCTGCCCGCGGACATCCAGGCCCGCTATCAGGCGCTCAATTGCACCGCCAGCGCCTCGGACCGCGAAGGCATGGCATTCCTGATCCTCACCGGTCGCTACATCGGCTATTTGCCCGATCACTACGCAGGCCTCTGGGTGCAACAAGGCCGACTGCGCGCGCTGAAACCGACTACACGTTTTTACGATTTGAGCCTGGCATCGGTCACGCGCAAGGGCCGTCGCCCTCATTTGGTGCTGGAAAGCTTTCTCGACAGCCTGGCCGCAACGCGCTAATTCAGGCCCAGGCACAAAAGTTGAGCAGCTGGACAGCTTTTTGCAAGGGCATCAGGACTTGGAACCGTCCGCCTAGAGTTTGCCCGCCATGCCACCTGAATCTTCCACCCCCAGCGATTTGATCTACGGCCTCAACGATCGCCCGAAACCCGCCGCCGCCCTCTTGGCCGCTCTGCAACATGTGTTGGCCGCGTTTGTCGGAATCATTACCCCGCCGCTGATCATCGGCTCCACCCTCGGCCTTACTGCACATTTGCCCTACCTGATCAGCATGGCCTTGATGGTGTCCGGTGTAGGCACATTCATCCAGGCGCGTAGGCCATTTGGTATTGGCGCCGGAATGATCTGCCTGCAAGGCACCAGTTTTGCGTTTCTCGGCGCGGTGCTGTCAGCCGGTTTTCTGGTCAAACAACGCGGCGGCAGCCCGGAAGACATCATGGCGATGATCTTCGGCGTGTGTTTTTTCGGCGCAGCCGTGCAGATCGTCCTCAGCCGTTTCATTGGCCAGTTGCACCGCGTAATCACACCGCTGGTCACCGGCATCGTGATTACGCTGATCGGCATCAGCCTGATCAAAGTCGGCATTACCGACCTGGGCGGCGGCTTCAATGCCGCCGATTTCGGCGCTCCCACCAACCTGGCGCTGGGGCTGTTCGTGGTGCTGACGATCATTTTGCTCAATCGCTCGGACACGCCGTGGGTGCGCCTTTCGGCGATCATCATCGGCCTGGCCCTGGGGAGTCTGGCGGCCTGGTTTAGTGGCAAGCTGGTGCCTCAGTCCCTGCCGAATTTGCCTCTGGTCAGTTTGCCGATACCGTTTCGGTTTGGTTTCAACTTCGACTGGAGCGCTTTCCTACCGATTGCACTGATCTATCTGATCAGCAGCATCGAAACCGTCGGCGACCTGACCGCCAATTGCATGATCGCCCGCCAGCCCATCAGCGGCCCCTCCTATATAAGCCGACTCAAAGGCGGCGTGCTGGGCGACGGTGTGAGCTGCATGATCGCCGCCACCTTCAGTGCATTTCCCAACACCACCTTCGCGCAGAACAACGGCGTGATCCAACTCACCGGCGTCGCCAGCCGTTACGTCGGCTTATATATCGGTGGAGTGCTGTTTTGCCTCGGTCTGTTTCCGCTGATCGGGGCGGTGCTGCAGCAAATCCCCAAGCCGGTATTGGGCGGCGCGACCCTGGTGATGTTCGGCAGTGTCGCCGCCGCAGGCGTGCGTATCCTTGCGCAGGCGCCACTGGACAGACGCAGCATGCTGATCATCGCCACTTCATTCGGCGTCGGCCTGGGAATCGCCGCTCAACCGAACCTGCTGCACCTGATGCCCGCACTGATACAGAACCTGTTCGACTCCGCCATCACCAGCGGCGGCCTGACTGCGATTGTGCTGTGCCTGCTGCTGCCGGAAGCCAAAACCCCCGGTGCTGCCGCAAACCACGCAGTGGAAAGCGACACGCTGGAATCACTTTGACGGTTTTATTGCATCGGGACTTGTCTGGGGCTTGAGGGTGGGTTATCTGTGCACACGTCGTCTCTATCGATCAGCACGGTAATCTCCATGAGCCTCGAAGTTCCTGCCCACAGCAACCACGCCGGTAAGCCCGCCAGCCGCATTCGGCAAAAGAACGAACAAGCGATTCTGCAGGCTGCTGAAGATGAGTTCGCGCGTCATGGTTACAAGGGCACCAGCATGAATACCATTGCTGCCAGCGCCGGGCTGCCCAAGGCTAACTTGCATTACTACTTCACCAATAAGCTGGGCCTGTATATCGCGGTGCTCAGCAATATCCTCGAGCTGTGGGACAGTACCTTCAACGCTCTGACCGCCGAGGACGATCCCGCCGAAGCACTGACCCGCTATATCCGCACCAAAATGGAGTTTTCACGCCGCCAGCCCCAGGCCTCGCGGATCTTCGCCATGGAAATCATCAGCGGCGGCGAATGCCTCACCGAATATTTCAGCCAGGACTACCGCGCCTGGTTCAGCGGGCGCGCGGCGGTGTTCCAGGCGTGGATCGACGCCGGCAAAATGGACCCTGTCGACCCCGTCCACCTGATCTTCCTGCTGTGGGGCAGCACCCAGCACTACGCCGACTTCGCCACCCAGATCTGCCGTGTCACCGGGCGCACTCGCCTGACCAAACAAGACATGGACGACGCCGGCACCAACCTGATCCATATCATTCTCAAAGGCTGCGGCATCAAGCCGGCCCTCTAGACGAAGCAACCTATGCCTTTCACGCTCACCGGCCTTTGCGAGTTTCGTGAAGAGATACGCAAAAGCCGCTTTATAACCCTCGCCGCACCGATTACCAGCCCCCAGGACGCCCAGGCGTTTTTCGAGCAGCACAGTGTCCAAGACGCCACGCACAACTGCTGGGCCTGGAAACTGGGCGATCAGTACCGCAGCAACGACGATGGCGAACCTGGCGGCACGGCCGGCCGACCGATCCTGGCCGCCATCGAGGCGCAAGGCTTCGACCAGGTCGCGGTACTGGTTATCCGTTGGTACGGCGGCATCCAACTGGGCACCGGAGGGCTCGCCCGTGCCTATGGCGGTGGCGCGAATAAATGCTTGCAAAACGCCGAGCGCATCGAGCTGATCAGCCGCGTGCCGTTGACCTGTGCCTGCGGTTTCTCCGAATTGAATCTGGTCAAACTGCGTGTGGCCGAACTGGGCGGGCTGGTGGTGGAAGAAACCTTCACCGCCAATGGCGTCGAACTGCAACTGGCCCTGGGCGAGGCGCAGATCGAAACCCTGCAGACCCAACTCGCCGACTTGAGCCGTGGCCGCATCCTCCTGCAACGCTGAAACTGCTACTGTTGTGCGCTGAAACTCCCTGAACCGCGATTTCATAGGAAGCCTTTCATGTCTACGTCAAAAACCGCATTGATCATCGGCGCCTCCCGTGGGCTGGGCCTCGGCCTGGTCAAGCAACTGCTCCAGGACGGTTGGGACGTGACCGCCACCGTGCGCGATCCGAACAAGGCCGATGCGCTGAAAGCCGTTGGTCCGGTGCAGATCGAGAGACTCGACATGGACGATCAGCAAGCCGTAATCGCCCTGAATCAGCGGCTCAAGGACCGCACCTTCGATCTGCTGTTCGTCAATGCCGGCGTCAAAGGCCCGGATAACCAGGAACCCGGCCACGCCACCCTCGCCGAAGTCGGCAAGTTGTTCTTCACCAACGCCGTAGCGCCGATCAACCTGGCCCAGCGTTTTGTCGGGCAAATCCGCAAAGACAGTGGCGTGTTGGCGTTCATGAGTTCGGTGCTGGGCAGCGTCACCATTGCCGACGGCTCCGACATGGCGCTGTACAAGGCCAGCAAGGCCGCGCTCAACTCCATGACCAACAGCTTCATCACCCAGCTTGGCGACCATCGGCTCACCGTACTGTCAATGCACCCGGGCTGGGTGAAAACCGACATGGGCGGCGAAAACGCACACATCGATGTCGACACCAGCGTGCGCGGCCTGGTGGATCAAGTGAACGCCTTCAGCGGCAAGGGTGGCCATCACTTCGTGGACTACAAAGGCGACACCATTGCCTGGTGAACATTAAGGAAATACATGTGGGAGGGGGTTGTCCTTCCCACACAAATCAATCCACTTTCCTACAAACCGAACTCCACGTAATCTAGCGCCTCGCCCCACCGGCGACCCTGGATCAGCAGACAGGGCAACACTGAGCTGGCAAACCTGAACCCATCATTCAGAGGAGCCGGCCAATGCCTGCGACCCGTATCTGGTTAAAAAACCCCCTCGCGATTTTCACCGCCAATGGTCTCGATGCCCGTGGCGGCCTGGTGGTGCAAGACGGCGTAATCGTCCAAGTGCTGGCACTCGGCCAAGTACCTGCGCAGCCTTGTTCACAGGTATTCGACGCCCATGAGCATGTGGTCCTGCCCGGTCTGATCAACACCCATCATCACTTCTACCAGACCCTCACCCGCGCCTGGGCGCCCGTGGTCAATCAGCCCTTGTTTCCGTGGCTGAAAACCCTCTACCCGGTCTGGGCGCGGCTGACCCCGGCAAGGCTCGCCCTGGCCACGAAAGTGGCGTTGGCCGAACTGTTGCTCTCCGGCTGCACCACGGCGGCCGACCACCACTACCTGTTCCCCGACGGCCTGGAACACGCTATCGACGTGCAAGTGGACAGCGTGCGCGAACTGGGCATGCGCGCGATGCTCACGCGCGGTTCCATGAGCCTGGGCGAGGCCGATGGCGGCCTGCCACCGCAACAGACCGTGCAACAAGGCCAGGTGATCCTGGACGACAGCCAGCGCCTGATCCGCGCCTACCATCAACGCGGCGACGGCGCACAGATCCAGATTGCCCTGGCACCTTGCTCGCCGTTTTCAGTCACGCCGCACATCATGCGCGCCAGCGCCGACCTGGCCACTCAACTGGATGTGCGCCTGCACACTCACCTGGCCGAAACCCTCGACGAAGAAGATTTTTGCCTGCAACGTTTCGGCCTGCGCACGGTGGATTACCTCGACAGCGTCGGCTGGCTCGGCCCACGCACCTGGCTGGCCCACGGCATTCATTTCAACCCGGATGAAATTGCACGCCTGGGGCAGGCCGGCACCGGGATCTGTCATTGCCCAAGTTCCAATATGCGCCTGGCCTCGGGCATCTGCCCGACCCTGGACCTGATCGCCGCCGGTGCGCCGATCGGCCTGGGCGTGGACGGCTCGGCCTCCAACGATGCGTCGAACATGATCCTCGAGGCGCGCCAAGCCCTGTATATCCAGCGCCTGCGTTATGGCGCGCAGCACATCACCCCCGAGGGCGTGCTCGGCTGGGCCACCAAAGGCTCGGCACAGTTGTTGGGCCGTACGGACATCGGCGAATTGGCCGTCGGCAAACAAGCCGACCTGGCGCTATTCAAGCTCGACGAGCTGCGCTTTTCCGGCAGCCATGACCCGATTTCGGCGCTGCTGCTGTGCGGCGCCGACCGAGCGGACCGGGTGATGATCGGCGGACAATGGCGAGTCATCGACGGACAGGTGGAAGGCGTGGATTTGAAAGGCCTGATCGCCGATCACACCCAGGCGGCGCGAGCGTTGATCGCCGGAACCTGATCCAGCCCCCTCGCCTGCGGGGTTCGGCGCAGCTTACAGGCCCAGCAGCGACAACATGATAAAGGTCGCAAACAGCACAAAGTGGGTCATCCCTTCGATGGCATTCGTCTCGCCATCGTTGAGGTTGATCGCACTGACGATCAACGTGATAAACACCATCACGGTTTGCACGGGGGTCATTGCCATCTGGAACGGTTGGCCGGTGTAGAGCGCCATGGCCTCCATCACCGGCACAGTCAGGATCACCGTCGACAACGAGGCGCCCAACGCGATGTTAACCACCGACTGCATTCGGTTGGCCAAGGCGGCGCGCAAGGCCGTCAGGATTTCCGGCGCTGCCGAAATGGCCGCCACCACAATCGCCGTCACCACCGGCGGCGCGCCGGTGCCTTCAAGGCCAAGGTCGAGGGTCTTGGACATCACCTCCGCCAACGCACCGATCACCACCACGCCAAACACCAAAGTACCAATGGAAAACGCCAGGCTGACCGGCGCCGCTTCCTCTTGCGTCGGCAACTTCTTACGGCGTTTTTCCGGGTAGCTGTAGCTGAAGAAATAACTGTGCGGCCCCACCTGCATCCTCAGGAACAAGGTGTACAGCACGACCATCGCGCCGATGGTGAACGCTGAGTAAATTTTCCAGTCGCCCTCGGGGATAAATTCCGGCACGACCATCGATACACCCATGGCAGTGAGGATCATCACACTGTAGGTGCGCGCCGAATCGTCGTTGTAGGACTGTTCGCCATGTTTGATCCCGCCCATCAGCGCGGCCAGACCCAGGATGCCGTTGATGTCGAGCATCACCGCCGAGTAAATGGTGTCGCGCACCAGGGTCGGTGACGGTTCGTTACTCATCATGATCGCCAGGATCACCACCTCCACCAGCACGGCCGCGAGTGTCAGGATCATGGTGCCGTAGGGGTCGCCGACTTTTTCCGCCAGTTGCTCGGCATGGTGCGCCACGCGCATCGACGCCATCACGATAAACGCAATCAACGCCAACCCCGCGAGCAACGCCACCATTTGCCCGCTGTGCAGCATCCAATGCTCCAGCGGATAGGCGGCGATGGCGGCAATCAGCGCCAGCAGCATGAATTTTTCTTGCTTGAGGGATGTGAGCATTCCGGGCCTTTTAGTGCGGCAAATCAGTCATTGATGGGGTACAGACTGCGCCACGCCGCTAACGTTTCGTTACACCTTAGTTCACGTCGCCCTTGCGCGAGTTAAACCAATACTCTCCTGCTGGTCAGGTTTTGCCGATTATTTCAGCCATGGCCTGTAGAATGCGGCGATTGCACCTGATGAGAATTTAGACATGTACGATTGGCTCAACGCCCTGCCCAAGGCCGAACTGCACCTGCACCTGGAGGGCTCGCTGGAGCCTGAGCTGCTGTTTGCCCTGGCCGAGCGCAATAAAATCGCGCTGCCGTGGAACGACGTCGACACCCTGCGCAAGGCTTACGCCTTCAACAACCTGCAAGAATTTCTCGACCTGTACTACCAGGGCGCCGATGTACTGCGCACCTCCCAGGACTTCTATGACCTGACCTGGGCCTACCTGCTGCGTTGCAAAGCCCAGAATGTGATCCACACCGAACCATTCTTCGATCCGCAAACCCACACCGATCGTGGCATCCCCTTCGAAGTGGTGCTGAACGGCATCGCCGCCGCGCTCAAAGATGGCGAACAGCAATTGGGTATCACCAGCGGTTTGATCCTCAGCTTCCTGCGCCACCTGAGCGAAGCAGAAGCCGAGAAAACCCTGGACCAGGCCCTGCCGTTCCGCGATGCGTTCGTGGCCGTTGGCCTGGACAGCTCGGAAATGGGCCACCCGCCAAGCAAGTTCCAGCGCGTGTTCGATCGCGCACGGCATGAAGGCTTCCTCACCGTGGCCCACGCCGGCGAAGAAGGCCCACCGGAATACATCTGGGAAGCCCTCGACCTGCTGAAAATCGAGCGTATCGACCACGGCGTGCGCGCTATCGAAGACGAGCGCCTGATGCAACGCATTATCGACGAACAGATCCCGCTCACCGTGTGCCCGTTGTCGAACACCAAGCTCTGCGTGTTCGACGACATGGCCCAGCACAACATCCTCGACATGCTCGAACGGGGCGTGAAAGTGACGGTGAACTCGGACGACCCGGCGTATTTCGGCGGCTATGTCACCGAAAACTTCCACGCGCTGTATGAATCCTTGGGCATGACCCAGGACCAGGCCAAACGCCTGGCGCAGAACAGCCTGGATGCGCGGTTGATCAAGCCGTAACAAAAAAGGGAGGGTGCCTGCACCCTCCCTTCTTTTTTGGCCACGGTTTTCAGGCTTCGGCCAATTCTTCGAGGGTCTTGCCCTTCGTCTCCATCCCGAACACCCACACCACCAGCGCCGCCACCGCAAAACACAACGCGCCCAGGGCAAACACCCCGCCCTGCCCGGTCACCGGAAATACCAGTCCGGTCACCAGCGGCCCGAGCAATGAGCCGACCCGACCGATCGCCGAGGCGAACCCGGACCCGGTCGCTCGCGCCGAGGTGGGGTACAACTCCGGCGTGTAGGTATAGAGCACCGCCCACATGCCAAACAAAAAGAACTGCATCAACAGTCCGGTGGTGATCAGCAAACCGACATTGCCGCCAAACACCGCACTCTGCCCATACAGAAACGCCATCACACCGCCGCCCAGCAGCGTCACCACGCACACCGGCTTACGCCCCCAGCGCTCGACCAACCAGGCCGCCATCAAAAAGCCGGGAATCCCGCCCAGGGAAATGATCACCGTGTAATACACCGATTGGGTCACCGCAAAACCGGACTGCTGCAACAGCGCGCTCAGCCATGAGGTCAGCCCGTAGAAACCGAGCAAGGCAAAGAACCAGACGCTCCAGATCATCAGCGTGCGCCGGCGATACTGCGCCGACCACAATTGCTGGAATGCCGAAAAGAAATTCCCCGGCACGCTCTGCACCCGTGGCAGGCCAATCGGTTCCGGCAAGTCGGCGCGCCCCAGAGAGGTGCGCACTTTGTGCTCGATCCCCAGCAACACTTTGTCCGCCGCGTCATGGCGTCCAGCCTGTTCCAACCAGCGCGGCGACTCAGGGATGAAAAAGCGAATCGCCAGCACAAACACCGCCGGTACCGCCAGCACCAGGAAGATGTCGCGCCAGCCGATCACCGGCAGCAGGAAATACGAGAGCACCCCCGCCGCGACAAAGCCCAACGGCCAGAAACCGTCCATCAACGCGATATAACGCCCGCGTGCCTTGGCCGGGATCAGCTCGGACAGCATCGACTGCGCAATCGGAAACTCCATGCCCATGCCGATCCCCAGCAGGATACGAAACAGCGTCAACATCTCCACGGATTGCGCCGTCGAACACAGGTAGCTGGCAATCCCCCACAACACAATGCTCCACTGGAACACCGGCTTACGCCCGAAACGATCGGCAAGCATCCCGGACAAAGACGCGCCCACCACCATGCCGAAAAAACTCGAACTGGCGAGCAGGCCTGCCTGGGCGGTGCTCAAGCCGAATTCGGCTTTGATCGAACCCAGCAGGAACGTCATCATCGCCAGGTCCATGGAGTCGAAGAAAAACGCCAAGGCGATGATGATAAAAATCACCCGGTGATAACCGCTGATGGGTAACCGTTCGAGCCGTTCCGCCGCACTGAAACCTTGCATACCCATGCCGCACCCCCTGTTGAAAAAAACCCTCGGCGAGTGTGCGGCATGCTTTTTCCGGGTTATTGCTGGATGCGACCTGATTGAAACTCTAAGCGACGACCGCGCGGCCAGCCTTACTCGTTCGCGGCCAGGCGAGCGATCTCCGCGTGCCCCACGGCATTGATCTGCAGGGCCCGGGACTCGTTGACCAGGCTGACCCAGTTGGACTGCAGGAACAGCTGCAACAACCCCGCACCCAATGTACCGCCCAGATGCGGATGCTGTTGGCTCCAGTCAAAACAATCGCACGCCAGGGGCGAGGCCAGCGCCTGGGTAAAAATACCCAGGCTCGCCAGCTGATGCGCGCCTTTGACGGTGATATCCAGGCGCTGCTCATAACGCTCGATCCACCCCGCCGCCCTCATGCGCGCGTACAACCCCGCCGCCAGCTCGCCCCCCAGGTGGCCGTGGCACAGCCGCGCTTGGCGCAATGCCGGCGGTGCCGCCAGGACCGGCAACGGAGCATCCGGCGCGGCGCGGGCCGCACTGGCCAGGGTAGTGCTGGCCAAGGCATCGATGGCATGGCTGACATCGGCGGCCGCCACACGGAACAGGCGCCGGCCACGTCGAGCCTCGGCGCGCAGCAGCCCACTGCCGATGAGCCGCGCCAAATGCGCATTGGCCGACGCCGGCGTCAGCCCGGCCAGCCTCGCCAACTCCTCCGACGACTTGGCGGAACCGTCCATCAAGGCCCAGAGCATGGCAATGCGTTTTGGCTCGGCCAGCAAGCCAGCGATCTGGCTGATACAAGGTGCTGCTTCCATCTGTTCACTCCCTGTCGAATCACGTTTCTGCTGCGGTTGGCGGCAAAGTATAGGTGCGCCAACCGCCGGTTCCGCGCGGTCTTACAGCGTGGATAGGGACAGAACCTGAGTGAAATTTCCTGCTGTGATGGAGTCTATTGGTCGGTGCCTGCCGGCTCCGGCATCTGCGCGGTCAGGATCGCACAGCGGGACACAAGCATTTCCCGCAACAGGTTGATCGGTTTGCTCAAGTGCGTCCGGTGCGCGCACAACAGATTGAGCGTCGTGGCCTCGCCGCGCAGTTGCGGCAGGACCAGGCGCAGACGCCCGGCGAGCACGTCGGTGCTCACATCCAGCCAGGATTTATAGGCGATGCCCACACCGGCCACGGCCCAGCGCCGCACCACATCGGCGTCATCGCTGAAACGGTTGCCGCTGACCGTCAGACTGATATCGCGCTTGCCGTCGTGAAAAACCCAATGGTCATGCACGCGGCCGCCGAGCCTATACAACAGGCAATTGTGCTGGGCCAGTTGCTCCAGGTGCCGGGGTTCGCCGTGACGCGCCAGGTAGCTGGGGGCGGCACACAGCACGCGAACATTGTTCGGCGCCACCGGCAACGCCACCAGGCTGGAGTCCTCGGGTTCGCCGTAGCGCAGGGCGATATCCACCGGCTGGCGAAACAGGTCGGCGATCCGATCGCCCAGCAACAGGCGCACATTGAGTTGCGGGTGTTCACGCTGGAAGTCATCCAGCCACGGCAATAACTGGTTACGGCCGAAGTCCGACGGTGCCGACAGTTGCAGGACTCCGCTGACATGGTCCTGCCCGCTGGCCAACAAGCGCCGCCCCTCATCCAGGGAACCCAGCGCCGCGCGGGCATACTCAAGAAACCCCTCGCCTTCGGCGGTCAAGCGCAGGCTACGGGTGGAGCGCGCCAGCAAACGCGCGCCCAGCTGCTGCTCGATGCGCTTGAGCGCCGCACTGGCCACGGCCGGCGATAAGTCCATCACCCGCGCCGCCGCCGACAGGCTGCCCAAATCCGCCGCACGTACAAACAGTTGCAAATCGTCAAAGCGCAGCATTATCAAAATTCCATTGAAACAGCCCGCTGTTTTAGCCGCTTTTATGTTGCCTGGAAATAGCCAATCATCTGCCCATCCCATTGCCAACGTGCCAGGAGTCGCTTATGTCCGCTGCCTTTAACGTTATCGCCACACTGATCGCCAAACCCGGCCAACAGGCCACCCTGGAAACCCTGCTGCGCGGCCTGCTGGCACCCACGCGCCATGAAGCCGGCTGCGAGCAATACGACCTGCACCAGGACCAGCAGCACCCCGAAACCTTCTACATGCTCGAACGCTGGCGCGACGATACTGCGTTGGCCGCCCACGACCAGAGCGCGCATATCCAGGACTTCCGCGCCCAAGCGGCGGATGTACTCGAACATTTCGAACTCAAGCGCCTGAATTTTCTGGCCTGATCACTGCCCTTTTCCGGAGCCCCCATGAAAGCCATTGCCTACTACGCGTCATTGCCCATCAACGACCCACAGTCCCTGCAAGACATCGAACTGCCGGCCCCCGTCGCCGGCCCGCGCGACCTGCTGGTGGAAGTCAAAGCCATCTCGGTCAACCCGGTGGACACCAAGGTGCGCCAGAACGTCGCCCCGGAACCCGGTACCGCCAAGGTGCTGGGCTGGGATGTCGCCGGCGTGGTCAAGGCGGTCGGCAGCGACGTGAGCCTGTTCAAGGCCGGCGACAAAGTGTTCTACGCCGGTTCCCTGACGCGCCCGGGCGGTAACAGCGAGTTGCACACGGTGGACGAACGCATCGTCGGGCATATGCCCAAAAGCCTGGGCTTTGCCGAAGCCGCCGCGCTGCCGCTGACCGCTATCACGGCCTGGGAGCTGCTGTTCGAGCGCCTGCAGATCCGCGAGGGCAAGGAGGATCAAGGCCAGAGCCTGCTGATCGTGGGTGCCGCCGGCGGTGTGGGTTCGATCCTGACCCAATTGGCCCGCCAACTGACAGCGTTAAAGGTGATCGGCACCGCCTCGCGCCCGGAAACCCAGGCATGGGCCAAAGCACTGGGCGCCCATCGGGTGATCGACCACAGCCAGCCGCTGAGCGAAGCCTTGCACCAGGCGGGCGAGGCGCAAGTGACTCATGTCGCCAGCCTGACCCAGACCGAGCACCACTTGGACCAACTGGTCGAAGCGCTGCAACCTCAGGGCAAGCTCGCGCTGATCGACGACCCCAAGGCGCTGGACGTGAGCAAGCTCAAGCGCAAGAGCCTGTCGCTGCACTGGGAATTCATGTACACGCGCTCGATGTTTGAGACGCCGGACATGATCGAACAGCACCACCTGCTCAATCGCGTGGCTGAACTGATCGACGCCGGCACGCTGGAAACCACGGTGGGCGAGCACTTCGGTGCAATCAACGCAGCGAACCTGCGTCGGGCCCACGCGTTGCTGGAGAGCGGCAAGGCCAAGGGCAAGATCGTGCTGGAAGGTTTCTGACAGCCGTCTGTGGGCGCCGTCTGTTATTCGTGTGAGTGATAGACGGCGCCACTAGTCAGAGAGTTGACCTTTGTCATATTTGCGAGCGCATTCGGGTTTATATTGGCCGCCTTTGCCACGATTCTTTTACGTGAGGAAGTCAGCAATGAAGATCCTGATAAAAGCGTTAGCAAAATCCCAGTGGGAGGTCCGCCTGGACCACAAAGCCATTACCTTTCGCAGTGAAGCCGAGGCCCGTGCCTTTGCCGAGACCCTGCAAGCGCGCATCCAGGCGCCGCACGCTTTCCCGATCAGCCAGCAACGCGCCGCCGCTGGCTGAAACCGTCCGTCAGCCCTGCGCCTGCAAGGCCCTGGCCCGTTGCAGGCGCAAGGTCGACATGGCCACCGTCACCGCCAATAACCCGCACAAGCTGATGACCATCGCCATCGGCAAGGCCGTCCCATCGTGTAACACCCCGACCAGCGACGCCGCTCCCGCGGCCACGCCGAACTGAATGCAACCGAGCAACGCCGACGCGCTACCGGCCCGAGCGCCTTGGCCGGCCATGGCGCACGCCGAGGTATTGGGCAGGATGCAGCCCAGACTGGCGATGCAAATAAACAGCGGCACCAGCAACGGCCACAACGCGTCGGTGCGCAACGCGGCCACACCCAGCAGCGTCAGCGCCGCCGCCACATACACCCACACCGTGCGCGACAGCAGGAACGCAGGGCCACGCTTGGCCAACAGGCGCGCATTGAGCTGCGCCACCAGGATAAAACCCGCAGCGTTGGAGCCGAACACCCAGCCGTAGTGCTCGGCGGGTACGCCGTAGAGTTTGATAAATACGAAAGGTGAGCCTGCGATGTAGGCAAACATCCCGGCAATCGACAATGCGCCGGTGAGGGCATAGCCGAGGTAGACACGGTCCGAGAGCAACTGAAGGTAACGACGCAGCGAGCCGGACAACGGCTGGCGCGGTTGATGGGCCGGGAAGGTTTCCGGCAGTCCCACCGCTACGGCGACGGCGGCCATCACACTGAAGATCGACAACGCTAGAAAGATCGACTGCCAGCCCCACAAGCCCACCATCAAACCGCCGGCCAGCGGCGCAAGGATCGGCGCCAGGCCAGTCACCAGCATCAGTTGGGAGAACACTTTGGCCGAGCCCACGGGGTCGCACTTGTCGCTGACCACCGCGCGGGAAATCACCATGCCCGCACAGCCGCCCAGGGCCTGCACGAAGCGCGCGCCGATCAGCCATTCCAGGGACGGCGCAAAGGCACAGGCGAAAGAGGCCAGGGTAAACAGGGTCACGCCGCTGAGCAGCGGCCCGCGCCGACCGAAACGGTCCGCCAGCGGGCCGTAGATCAATTGGCCGATGGCCAGGCCGGCAAAATACACCGCCAGGGTCAGCTGGATATGTTTTTCATCGGTGGCGAATGCCGTGGCCATCGATGGAAAACCAGGCAGGTAAAAATCGATCGCCAGCGGCGCGAAGGCGCTCAAGGCGCCCAGGATCAGAATGATGCGAAGGTTCATCGGGCACCCAAGTGAGTCGGCAGCCCGACAGTCTAGCCGCGCTTGGGTGCCTTGAACATTACGATAGCTCGCTAACTATTAAAAATCAGACGACGGTGTAGCCTTCTTCCTTGATCAGCCCGGCGATCGTTTCGCGGCTCAGTTGGCTCTGCACGCTGACCTGCTTGGCCGCCAGGTCTACCGTCACTTCGGCTGCCGGATCCCGGCTCTTCACCGCCTGGGTCACCGCTTTAACGCAATGGCCGCAGGTCATTCCTTCCACAGTGAACACTTGCATGACACGACTCCTTTGATGAGGTTGAACCCAGTCTCGACCTTGCCACGATGGCAAGGTCAAGTTCCTGAGAAATCGGCCGGGCTGGTATTCGGGAGCGACGTCGGCCAAGCTTGAACTTTCCCAAGCTGTGAACCACGGAGTACTCGCCATGCGCTGGTCGTTTTTTGGCCTTGTGGGCCTGATGAGCTTGTCTGCCGCCGCGCCCCAGGCCCTGGCCGCTGAAGACTATGCGGTACTGATCATTTCCAGGGAGCGCCTGGAAGTGCCGACCAACTGCGAGATCGGCCTGTACCTCAACGATCAGTTGGCGGGTCGGCTGTTCCAGGAGCAGTCCACCTCGTTCAACTTGCCGGCGGGCAATCTGTCGCTGCGTCTCAAGCTGCTGCCGGGTCAGTCACCGGGCTGCCTGCCAGGCCTGCTGGCACCGCCGGCGCAGAACATTACGTTGAAGGTCGGCGACGTACGCAAGCTGCGTATCGCCCAAGGCCCGGACGGCATGTACCTCAAGCCCGCCGCACTGGAATACTGAAGGCGCTTGACCTTACCCACAGGTCAAGGTTGATCCTGGGGGCTACTTCTCCTGGAGGACTGCCCCATGAATGGAACCACCACCTTTGACCTGCCCATCGGCGGCATGACCTGCGCCAGCTGCGCCGGCCGTGTCGAGCGCGCGCTGGGCAAGGTGCCGGGGGTGCAGAGCGTCAGCGTCAATCTGGCCAATGAGCGTGCTCACGTCGAAGTCCTCGGCCAGATAGACCCCAGCGTGCTGATCGCCGCCGTCGACAAAGCCGGCTACAGCGCCAGCCTGCCGCAAACCGAAACCCGCACCGCCGCCGATCAAGCCCAGCGCCTGCGCCGCGAGCGCTGGGCCTTGCTGCTGGCCATGGTTCTGGCATTGCCCCTGGTGCTGCCGATGCTGGTGCAGCCGTTCGGCCTGCATTGGATGCTGCCGGCCTGGGTGCAATTCGCCCTGGCCACCCCAGTGCAATTCATCCTCGGCGCGCGTTTTTACGTGGCCGCCTGGAAAGCCGTGCGCGCCGGAGCGGGCAATATGGATTTGCTGGTCGCCATCGGCACCAGCGCCGGTTACGGCCTGAGCGTGTACGAATGGCTCACCGCTCCGGCCGGCAGCATGCCGCATCTGTATTTTGAAGCTTCTGCGGTGGTGATCGCCCTGATCCTGCTGGGCAAATACCTGGAAAGCCGCGCCAAGCGCCAGACCGCCAGCGCCATCCGCGCCCTGGAAGCCTTGCGCCCCGAACGGGCGACCCGCGTGCGCGATGGCCATGAGCAAGAGGTGGCAATCACCGCCCTGTCGCTCAACGACGTGGTCAGCGTCAAACCCGGCGAGCGTTTCCCGGTGGACGGTGAGGTGATCGAAGGCCAGAGCCATGCCGACGAAGCCTTGATCAGCGGCGAGAGTTTGCCGGTGCCCAAACAGCCCGGCGACAAGGTCACCGGCGGCGCCATCAACGGTGAAGGTCGCTTGCTGGTGCGCACCACCGCGCTGGGCGCCGAAAGCGTCCTGGCGCGGATCATCCGCCTGGTGGAAGACGCCCAGGCCGCCAAGGCGCCGATCCAGAAACTGGTGGATAAAGTCAGCCGCGTGTTTGTACCGGCCGTACTGGTGCTGGCGCTGATTACGCTGCTGGGCTGGTGGCTGTACGGTGCGCCGCTGGAAACCGCCATTATCAATGCGGTCGCGGTGCTGGTGATCGCCTGCCCTTGCGCCCTGGGCCTGGCCACACCCACCGCGATCATGGCCGGCACCGGCGTGGCGGCGCGCCATGGCATTCTGATCAAGGACGCCGAAGCCTTGGAGCGCGCCCATGAAGTGAGCGCCGTGGTGTTCGACAAGACCGGTACCCTCACCTCCGGCGCGCCCAGGATCGCGCACCTGATCGCGGTAAATGGCGATCAAGCCCAACTGTTGCAACAGGCTGGTGCCCTGCAACGCGGCAGTGAACACCCCTTGGCCAATGCGGTGCTGCAGGCCTGCCAAGAACAGCAGTTGAGCATCGCCGATGTCAGCGCCAGCCAATCCCTGACTGGGCGCGGTATCGCCGGCACCCTCGATGGTCGGCCACTGGCCTTGGGCAATCGTCGGCTGCTCGAAGACAGCGGCCTCACCCCCGGCGACCTGGCGGATACCGCCCAGGCCTGGGAGTCCGAAGGTCGCACGTTGTCCTGGTTGATCGAGCAAGGCGCGCAACCCCGGGTGCTGGGGCTGTTCGCGTTTGGCGATACCCTCAAGCCCGGTGCGCTGCAGGCCGTGGGGCAACTCAAGGCCCAGGGCATCAGCAGCCATCTGCTCACCGGTGACAACCGTGGCAGCGCGCGGGTGGTGGCGCAGGCGCTGGGCATCGATGATGTGCATGCCGAAGTGCTGCCCGCCGACAAAGCCGCCACCGTTACCACGCTGAAAAAAACCAATGTGGTGGCGATGGTCGGCGATGGTATCAATGACGCCCCGGCGCTGGCGGCCGCCGATATCGGCATCGCCATGGGCGGTGGCACCGATGTGGCCATGCACGCCGCCGGCATTACCCTGATGCGCGGCGACCCGCGCCTGGTTCCGGCCGCGCTGGAGATCAGCCGCAAGACCTACGCCAAGATCCGGCAGAACCTATTCTGGGCCTTTGTGTATAACTTGATTGGCATTCCCCTGGCGGCGTTCGGCCTGCTCAACCCGGTGCTGGCGGGCGCGGCGATGGCGTTGTCCAGCGTCAGCGTAGTGAGCAATGCCTTGCTGTTGAAAACCTGGAAACCCAAGGATGTGGAGGATCAACACCCATGAACATCGGCCAAGCCGCCCGGCAAAGCGGCCTCAGCGCCAAGATGATTCGCTACTACGAATCCATCGGCCTGTTGAAAGCAGCTCACCGCACTGACAGCGGCTACCGCGTCTACGGCGCGGATGACCTGCACACATTGGCGTTTATCAAACGCGCGCGGGATCTGGGGTTTTCCCTGGAGGAAGTCGGCAAGTTGCTGACCTTGTGGCAGGACCGCAATCGTGCCAGCGCCGACGTAAAAGCCCTGGCGCGCCAGCACATCGACGCACTCAACCAGAAAATCCTGGAACTGGGCCAACTGCGCGACACCTTGCAGGACCTGGTGGAACACTGCCAGGGCGATGACCGGCCCGATTGTCCGATTCTCAAGGAGTTGGCGTCCGGCACTTGCTGCTCCTAAGGGCATACGCAAAACCAATGTGGGAGAGAGCTTGCCCGATAGCGGTGGATCAGCCAGCCGTTGCGGTAACTGAAACGCTGCCATCGGGGCATAGGTATCTTCACAAGTCTTAAAGGCGGACACATAACGCTGTGGTGAGCAGGCTTGCCCTGCGCTGGGGCGCGAAGCGGCCCCTCTCCGCACACTGTGGCGTATCAGGCCAAACCGGTTGTCAGGTTTTAGGGCCGCTTCGCAGCCCACCGCAGGGCAAGCCTGCTCACCACAAAAACCTCACTTTCTCAGGTTATGTTTTCTACCGAAGCTGTGTAGATACCTGTGCCACCGGGGGCAGGTCGAATCGTCGCACCGCCCCTCCCACCTGTTGATCTGCATGCAGCCGAAGACTATTGCATCCAGGGCGGCGGCGGTGGCTCGTCGGGGGTTTTGCTCGACGGCGCATCATCCGCCGCTCGAATCGCCTGGCGGCGCTCTTCATCCAGCCGCGCCGCTTCGATCTCACGGATCACGCCGCCGACATCCGCCAGCTCTTCGGGCTCGTCGAACTCGCCGGTCAAGACGCTGCCCGGGTGCAAGGTACCGGCTTCGTACAAGGCCCACATTTCCTTGGCGTACTTGGTCTTTTTCAGCTCCGGGGCAAAGCGCCCGAAGTAGGAAGCCATGTTGCCCACGTCGCGTTCCAGCATGCTGAATGCATGGTTGTTGCCCGCCGCATCCACTGCCTGGGGCAAGTCGATGATCACCGGGCCGGTCGGCGTGAGCAGCACGTTGAATTCGGACAGGTCACCGTGCACCAGACCGGTACACAGCATCAGCACGATCTGCGAAATCAGAAAGGCGTGGTACTCGCGGGCCTGATCCGGCTCCAGCACCACGTCGTTCAGACGCGGCGCGGCGTCGCCGTACTCATCGGCCACCAGTTCCATCAACAACACGCCTTCGAGAAAGTCGTACGGCTGCGGCACGCGTACGCCGGCGCCGGCCAAGCGGAACAACGCCGCCACTTCGGCGTTCTGCCAGGCGTCCTCGGTTTCTTTCTTGCCGAACTTGGAACCCTTGGCCATGGCCCGGGCCTGACGGCTGTTACGGACCTTACGGCCTTCCTGGTATTCGGATGCCTGACGAAAACTTCGTTTATTCGCCTCCTTGTAAACCTTGGCGCAACGCAATTCATTGCCGCAGCGCACCACATAAACAGCTGCTTCTTTACCACTCATGAGTGGGCGCAGCACTTCGTCGACCAGACCGTCTTCGATCAGGGGTTCAATGCGTTTAGGAGTCTTCATCAGCTTTTATTGTGGGTCCTTTGTTACCAAATACGCGTATGGCACTCGTTATACGGCAATCGGCTCGCTGGTGGGAGAGGCGACTGATCTTTGCCCGTTGAAGAATGCAACCAATAGGCCAATTAAGGGCGCCCTCAGCGCTCGATGATCGCCGTCACACCTTGCCCACCCGCGGCGCAGATCGAGATCAGCCCACGGCCCTTGCCCGCCGTCGCCAGCAATTTGGCCAGGTTGGCGACAATGCGCCCGCCGGTAGCGGCAAACGGATGCCCCGCCGCCAGGGAACTGCCCTTGACGTTGAGACGGCTGCGGTCAATCGCGCCCAATGGCGCGTCCAGCGCCAGGCGAGTCTTGCAGTAATCGGCATCTTCCCAGGCCTTGAGCGTGCACAACACTTGGGCGGCGAAGGCTTCGTGGATCTCGTAGTAATCGAAGTCCTGCAATGTAAGACCATTCCTGGCCAGCAAGCGCGGCACCGCATACACCGGCGCCATCAGCAGGCCTTCGGCACCGTTGACGAAATCCACCGCCGCCGCTTCGCCATCGCGCAGATAGGCCAGGATCGGCAAGCCGCGCTCCTGGGCCCACGCCTCGCTGCCCAGTAACACCAGGGATGCGCCGTCCGTCAACGGGGTGGAATTGCCGGCGGTGAGCGTGCCCTTCTCGCTGCGTTCAAACGCTGGCTTGAGGGCGGCGAGTTTCTCCAGCGTCAGGTCGGGGCGCAGGTTGTTGTCGCGGGTCAGGCCCAAAAACGGGGTGGTCAGGTCGTCGTGCCAGCCTTCGGCGTAAGCGGCGGCCATTTTCCGGTGGCTCTCCAGGGCGAGTTGGTCCTGCTCGTCGCGGGGGATCTGCCAGGTCTGCGCCATCAACTCGCAATGCTGGCCCATGGACAAACCGGTGCGCGGTTCGCCATTGCGCGGCAGCTCGGGCTTGAGGTGATGGGGACGAAGTTGTAACAGGACTTTCAGTTTATCCGCCACGGACTTGCTGCGATTGGCCTGCAGCAGAATCCTGCGCAGGCCTTCGTTCACGCCGATGGGCGCGTCGGAGGTGGTGTCCACGCCGCCGGCAATGCCGCATTCGATCTGGCCCAGGGCAATTTTGTTGGCCACCAGCAGCGCCGCCTCCAGCCCTGTGCCGCAGGCCTGCTGAATGTCGTAGGCGGGGGTTTGCGGGGACAGGCGCGAGCCGAGTACGCATTCGCGGGTCAGGTTGAAATCCCGCGAATGCTTGAGCACCGCCCCGGCGGCCACTTCACCCAGACGCAGGCCGTGCAGGTTGTAGCGTTCGATCAAGCCTTCCAGGGCGGCCGTCAGCATCGCCTGGTTGCTCGCCGTGGCGTAAGGGCCGTTGGAGCGGGCGAAAGGAATGCGGTTACCGCCAATGATCGCTACACGCCGCAATTGAGTCATGGAAAGCTCCCTGTGTGTGATGGGCCGGGGTGGGACCGTTAAGCCTAGTCGAACGACTGCTACCCTGGGATGGTCAACCCTTTGAACCCCAGCCTTCGGAGAGCGTTCCATGTCTGACCGTTATATCGACTTCGCCAACTCCAGCCTCGGCCAGCGCCTGGTCGCCGCCATTGGCCTGCCGTCGCCGGGACGCCTGGAACGCTGGCAGGCCGGGCGCCTGCGTCCCGTCGAGGGCGCCTTGCTGCTCGGTGGCGGCGCGTTGGCGGCCCAGGTGCTGCCGTTCGCCAACAAACTCACCGACGCCGTCTACAGCTACGGCGCCGAACCGCTGGGCGCCCCCGCGTGGATCCCCGGCCACGGGCCCAAGCTCAAGGCGGTGGTGTTCGACGCCAGTGGCCTGCAGCACACCGATTCGCTCAAGCAACTGCGCGAATTCTTTCAGCCGCTGCTGAAAAATCTCGACCATAGCGCCCACTTGGTGATCCTCGGTCGCGCCCCGGAAAGCCTCAGCGATCCGTTCGCCGCCAGCGCCCAGCGCGCCCTGGAAGGCTTCAGCCGCTCTTTGGCCAAGGAACTGCGTAACGGCGGCGTGCTGCAGTTGCTGTATGTCGGCGACGGTGCCGAGGCGCAACTGGAAGGTACGCTGCGTTTCTTCCTGTCGCCGAAAAGCGCCTACATCTCAGGCCAGGTGATTCGTCTGCAGGCCTGCGACACCCCGGTGGAGGACTGGACACGTCCGTTGGCGCGGCGCAAGGCTTTGGTCACCGGCGCCGCCCGTGGCATCGGCGCGGCCATCGCCGAAACCCTGGCCCGTGACGGCGCGCAGGTGATCCTGCTCGACGTGCCCCAGGCCAAGGCCGATCTGGAAGCCCTCGCCGCTCGCCTGGGCGCCCGCACCGTCGTATTGGATATCTGCGCCGAGGACGCCGCCACGCAGTTGATTGAACACCTGCCCGACGGCCTCGACATTCTGGTGCATAACGCCGGCATCACCCGCGACAAGACCCTGGCCAATATGACCCCGGAATATTGGGATGCGGTATTGGCGGTCAACCTGAATGCGCCGCAGGTACTGACCAAAGCCCTGCTCGACAGCGGCACCCTGCACGACAACGCCCGCGTGGTGCTGCTGGCCTCCATCAGCGGCATCGCCGGCAACCGCGGGCAAACCAATTACGCCGCGAGCAAGGCCGGCTTGATTGGCCTGGCCGAAGCCTGGGCGCCATCGCTCAAACCTCGGGGCATCAGCATCAATGCCGTCGCCCCCGGATTTATCGAAACCCAGATGACCGCGCATATTCCGTTCGCCCTGCGTGAAGCCGGGCGGCGCATGAGTTCGCTGGGCCAGGGCGGTTTGCCTCAGGATGTCGCTGAGGCCGTGGCGTGGCTGGGCCAGCCCGGCTCCGGCGCGGTCAGCGGGCAAGCGCTGCGGGTGTGCGGGCAAAGTCTATTGGGAGCGTGAGCATGCAGTGGCAGACCTTAAACAACCGACCGTTACTGCCGCCACTGTATTGGCGCGCGGCGCTCAAGCGCAGGATCAGCGGCAACACGCTGCCCGACCGGGGGCTGCGCTGCCGGGTCAGCGTCGATCCCAAGGCGGTGGCGGCGTATCGCAAGGTATGCGGCTTTGCCGACAGCCCGATGTTGCCCGCCACCTACCCGCATATCCTCGCTTTCGGCGTGCAGATGCAGTTACTCACCGACACCTCGTTCCCGTTCCCTCTGCTGGGGCTGATCCATCTGAGCAACCGTATCCGCGTCCACCGCCCACTGGGAGGCGTGGGCGAACTGTGGGTCGGCGTGCATGCGCAGAACCTCAAGTCACACGCCAAAGGCGCGACTTTTGACCTGATCACCACTGTCGAAGACGCCCTCGGCCTGCTCTGGGAAGGCGAGAGCCGCATGCTGTGCCGGGGCGTGAAGCTGCCAGGCGAAGCCACGGATGAGCCGTTGCCCACGCCCATCCAGGTCAGCGAACTGACGCGCTGGAACGCCCCCGCCGATATCGGCCGCCGCTACGCGCGGGTGTCCGGCGACTACAACCCGATCCACCTCAGCGCCCTCACCGCCAGGCTGTTCGGTTTTCCCCAGGCCATTGCCCACGGCTTGTGGAACAAGGCGCACAGCCTGGCCGCCTTGGGTGAGCACTTGCCCGCGGCCAATATCGAGTTGTACGTGGAGTTCCGCAAACCGGTGCGATTGCCCAGCGACCTGCGGTTATCGGCCAGCGCGGCCGGTTCAAGTGGCGAGTGGGTACTGAACGGGAGCGGCGGGATCGAGCATATGGTCGGCAAGTGGCAGCCGATCGGCTGAAAGGCAACCGATGCTCATGGCTTTAGTCGTGTGGGCCGCACGGGAAACAGGTTATTCAACGTATCGATCAACCGCACCAGGTAGATCGGTTTGCGAAACAGGTCCAGCACCTGCAGGCGCAGCAGGTCGCTGACATCATCCATCTCGGCATGGCCGGTCATGACGATCACAGGCAGGTGCGAGCGCTCGGTATGTTCGCGCAGGCGCTTGATCAGGGAGATGCCGCTTTCCTCGGGCATTCGCAGGTCGGTGATCACCAGTGCGATGTCCGGGTGCAGCGTGAGTTCCTGCAGGGCAAAGGTGACCGAGGTCGCGGTGTAGCATTCGAAGCCTTCGTTCTCAAGGGACTCAGCAAGCTCAACCAGCGCGTCCTCTTCGTCGTCCACCAAAAGAATTTGCTGGCGGGTTGGCGAAGAGGCGCTCATAGACATTCCCTAATTGAAAAAATACTTAAAGGAAGATGGCCACGCGTGATACCGACGGTCTCAGGTGGTCATCTTCGTCGCAATACTGTCGAAGATCGATTTGATCTTGTCGCCAAGCCCTGCCCCGGCGCCAACAATTACCAATGCAACCAGCGCCACGATAATGGCGTATTCGATACCTGACGCCCCTTCGTCGCGCTTGAAAAACAGTTGCGCCTGCACGTAAAGCTTCAACATCTGGTCAAGGAACATAAGACTTCTCCCTAATACGACACAGCAAGCCGTTATGGCTCTAGCGCGGATCATCGCGGCGTGCCTTTAGAGCATTGTCAACAAACCCCAGCCTCACAACTGTAATAACGGATTAATCACAAAGTATTAGTCGTAAAGTTCGCGCCGCGCCAGCGCGCACCTGGTGCAGATGCAGTTTACGAGGCGGATTAATTTTCCCGACGTTAATGGCGTTTCGTCCTACCTGAGCTACCGTCAAATAGCCAAATCGTTACATGTTCATCACAGCCAGGTTGCGAATTAACTCGTTTGGATAGACGGGTAGGCAGTGCAACGCAAGGAGGAGAGCCGTCATGAACAGTCGCATCAGCATGGCGCTGGCCGGCTTGCTGCTCATCGGGGCATTGATCGCGGGGTATTGGGGGCTGGTGTTGAGTCGCACGCCCGAACCTGTCGCCGCCCCCTTCGTTTCCGTGGAAAGCACCGCTGCCGCCGTCGAAGACCAGACCCGGCGCCCCGTGGTGGTGCTGGTACATGACGTGCCCGCGTTCGTCCCTCTCACCGCTGCCGACCTGGCGCTGGAAAACCTGCGTACCGTGCCCGCCGGTAGCCTCACGGAACTCGACCAGGCCATCGGCCGCCGGCCGTTGCGCGCCTTGGGCGCGGGCACCTGGCTCAATGATCAAAGCTTCAGCGAAGGCGGTCCGCTGGCGCGCATGATTCGCCCGGACGAACGCGCGCTGGCCGTCGCGGTGGACGAAGTGATCGGCGCCGCCGGGCAACTGAGCCCCGGTGATTACGTGGATGTGCTGCTGTTTCTGGCGCGGGACACCGATAATGCGCAACAGTCGGCACAGATCATCATTCCCGCGCTGCGCCTGCTCAGCGTCGGCGATCAACTGGGCCTGGCCAACGACGGCCAGCCCGCCGTGCCGCCACCGGCCACCGTGGAAGAACGCGCCCAGGCTGCCCAACGCCGGGCGGGCGCACGCACCGTGGTGCTGGCAGTGCCGGAGCCTTTGTTGAGTCGCCTGATGCTTGCGGCGCAAGCGGGTACGTTGCGCCTGGCCGTGCGCAGCGCCGATGAACAGTTGCTTGGCAGGTACTGGGCCGGCGAAAGCGATCCCACGAGCACACTCGCCGAGGCCAACCGCGACCTCTACCAATTTACCCAACTGGCTCTGATCGGCCCGCCCAAAAGCCCCGCGCAGAGCGACACCGCCCCAGCCGTCCGCCGAGGTATCGAAGTGATACGCGGCGCCCAGGCCGCTCAACAAACCCAGTGACCGTGCAAGGATGCCGTGAATGAGCCATCGCTACGCCCGCCCCTTCGCGCCCCTGGCCTGGGCCTTGCTGCTGATATGCCTGCCGGTGGATAGGGCGTTGGCGGCGTCGAGTAATTGCAGCGTCCTGGGCCCCTTGCCGGCGGTGCTCGAAGTCGGCGAGGGCCTGCAACAGGAAGTGCAATCGCCGGTCGCCATCACCCGCCTGGCGATCGGCGACCCGAAAATCGCCGATGTGCGGGTCAACGGCGATCGCCACTTCCTGCTCACCGGCGTCGGCAGTGGCGCCACCAGCCTGATGGTCTGGACCGCCTGCGCCAGCGCGCCCCGCCAAAGCATGGTGTTCGTCAAGGGCAAGGCCACGGCGGCGCTCACCAGCCTGTCACTGTCGCCATCCCAGGATCCGCTGCTGCCCAGCCAGGTGCAGACCGACATCCGCTTCGTCGAAGTCAGTCGCAGCAAACTCAAGGAAGCCAGCACCCGCTTGCTCGGCAACGGCAGCAACTTTTTCTTCGGCAGTCCCAATCTGCTGTCCCCGTCGGAAGGCGTGTTCAAGCTGCCGGTGAGCGCCGACAGTTTCAACATCGGTTTTGGCGGCGGGCGGGTCAAGGCCATGATCAACGCCTTGGAGCGCAGCGGTTTTGCCTATACCCTCGCACGCCCCAGCCTGGTGGCCATGAGCGGCCAGAGCGCCAGTTTCCTCGCCGGCGGTGAAGTGCCCGTGCCGGTGCCGAGCGCCGGCAGCGACAGCATCTCCATCGAATACAAAGAGTTCGGCATCCGCCTGACGCTCACGCCCACGGTGATCGACCGCACCCGCATCACCCTTAAGGTCGCGCCGGAAGTCAGCGAACTGGACTACAGCAACGCCGTGCAGATCCAGGGCATCCAAGTGCCGGCGCTGACCGTGCGCCGCACCGACACCAGCGTGTCCCTGGCCGATGGCGAAAGTTTTGTGATCAGCGGGCTGATCAGCACCAATGCACGCTCCACTATTAACAAATTTCCGGGACTGGGGGATATCCCGATTCTCGGCGCGTTTTTTCGCGACGCCAACAGCAGCCGCGAAGAAAAGGAGTTGCTGATGATCGTCACCCCGCACCTGGTGCAGCCACTGGCTGCCAATGCGCAATTGCCATCGCTGCCCGGTGAAAAACTGCGCAGCTACGATCCGAATTGGTACCGCTTGTTCTTCCTCGAAAACGGCGACTTCGACCGTCGCAGTGGACTGTCCCAATGAGCAATAGCCTGAGCCAGACCTTCCTGGCCATTACCCGCAACAGCGTCGACCTGGAGTGGCTGCAGGGCGCCCTAGCGCCCCTCGGCCAAGTGGTCGGTGCCGGGGGTGGCAGCCTGGACGAACTGCTTGCCCTGGTGGACGTGACCTTCGCCAACCTGGTGTTCATCGGGCTAGACCGCGACAACGTGGTGGCCCAGAGCGCACTGATCGAAGGTGCCCTGGAAGCCAAGCCGATGCTGGCGATCGTCGCCCTCGGCGACGGCATGGACAACCAGTTGGTGCTCAATGCGATGCGGGCCGGCGCGCGGGATTTTGTCGCCTACGGCTCACGCTCAAGCGAAGTGGCCGGGCTGGTACGCCGCCTGAGCAAACGTCTGCCGCCCAGCGCGCCGAATGCGCACCTGGGCGGGCTTACCGTGCTCTACGGCACCCAGGGCAATGGCGACGGCGCCCTGCTGGCCAGCCACCTGGCCATGGTGGTGCAAAAGAGCGGGCAGCAGACCCTGTTGCTCGACCTGGGCCTGCCGCGCGGCGACAGCCTGGCGCTGCTGGGCCTGGAAAGCACCTTCAACTTCGGCGATGCCCTGCGCCATCTGCGGCGCCTGGACACTACGTTGATCGACAGCGCCTTCGCCCGCGCCGATGACAACCTGCGCATCCTGGCCTATGCCGGTCACGACGAGCCCCTGGAACTGACCAGCGCCGCCGAGGTGTACATGCTGCTCAGCGCCCTGCGCCAGCACTTCCAGCACATCGTCGTGAACCTCACCGGGCAGACCGACAGCGAAGCCCTGCGCACCTTCGTCAGCCACTGCGACAAGCTGCTGTGGTGCACCGACCAGAGTGTGCTCGATTGCCGGCGCAACCTGGCGGTGCTCAACCTGTGGCGGGAAAAAGGCATGAAACTCGAACACGCCAAGCTGCTGATCGACCGCCACCTCAAAAGCTGCGCGCCGGACATCGACACCTTGGAAAAGACCTACGGCCTGGAATGCGTCGCGGTGCTGCCCCTGAGCGCGGAATTGCGCATGAATGCCAAAAACCAGGGGCAAAGCCTGTTCAGCCTGGCCCCCCGAGAGACCTTGACCCAAGGCCTGCGCACCCTCGGCGAACGCCTGGCCAGACGCTCCGAAGGCATGCAGAAACCGTCGGCGCGCTGGTTCGAACGTCTGCGCAGGTCGCAACGATGAACGGCGAGAAACTGTTCGGCGGCCCGGCCCGCGCCCCCGGGCACAACGACCATGACGGGCTGAAACTGGTGTTGCACCGCTACATCATCGATGCCATCGAGGAGTCGGGCAAAAACCTGCTGGAAGGCACGCGCCAATCCCTGGCGCAGTTGGTGATCGATAAAGTGTCGGAATACATCACGCGCATGCACCTGGCGGTTTCCCGTTACGAGATGGAGCGCCTGGCCGAAGAAATCGTCGACGAACTGACCGGCTTCGGCCCACTGGAAGTGCTGCTGCGCGACCCGGCGGTGACCGAGATACTGGTCAACGGCCCGCACCGGGTGTTTATCGAGCGCGAAGGCCTGCTGCACCAGAGCGACCTGCGTTTTATCGATGCGCACCATGTGGAGCGGGTGATGCAGCGAATCCTCGCACCGTTGGGCCGGCGCCTGGACGAATCGTCACCCATGGTCGATGCGCGGTTGCCGGACGGCAGCCGGGTCAACGCGATTATCCCGCCGATTGCGCTGGATGGGCCCTGCCTGTCGATCCGCAAGTTCCGCAAAGACATGCTCAAGAGCAGCGACCTGGTGGCGATGCAAACCATCGACCACAGCATCTTCGAGTTTTTTCAGGACGCGGTGGGCAAGCGTTGCAACATCCTGATCAGCGGCGGCACCGGCACCGGCAAGACCACGCTGCTCAATATCCTCAGCCAATTGATCAACCCCCACGAACGCCTGGTCACCATCGAAGACGTCGCCGAACTGCAATTGGGCCACCCACACGTGGTGCGTCTGGAAACCCGCCCGCCGAATGCCGAGGGGCATGGCGAGGTCAAGGCCAGCGACCTGATCCGCAACGCCCTGAGGATGCGCCCGGACCGCATCATCCTCGGTGAAATCCGCGGCGTGGAAGTGCTCGATGTACTCACCGCGATGAACACCGGTCACGACGGCTCCATGAGCACCGTGCATGCCAACAACGCCCAGGATGCGCTGCTGCGTCTGGAAACCCTGGTAGGCCTCACCGGCCGTGTGGTCGCGGAAAAAACCCTGCGCCAGATGATCTGCGCGGCGCTGGACGTAGTGATCCAACTCACCCGCCTGCCCGATGGCCGGCGCTGCGTGAGCGAGGTGGTGGAAGTGGTGGGCGTGCGCGATGACATTTACGTCACCAACACGCTGTTTCGCCTGGACCGACGCACCGCCGTCGGGTTCGTGCGCGAAGCGCTCAACCCGGCGGGCGACAAACTGCGCCGCGAAAGCGCGCTGCCGCAGTAAGGAGAAGCACGGTGTCCGGAACCTTCCTGCTGCTGATCTGCATCATCCTGGTGGCGCTGTCTTTCAGCCTGTTCCAGAGCGGCGTGCGCCGAGCCAGCAGCGAACGTGTGCTGGAGCGGCTCGCCGAAGGCCAGCCTGCGAAGGCACCGACCCGCGCTGCGTGGGCCGGCCTGGAACGCATGTTCCAACGCGCCGGCCGGGGCAAGCCCGCCGAGCGCCTGGGCCTGTGGCTTTTCGGCTGGGCGCTGGGTGCATTGCTCGGGCTGCTGGTAGCCCAATGGCCAGGCCTGCTGCTGATGCTTGTGCTGCCACCACTGATCGCACGCGCCTACATCGCCTGGCGCTATCAACACCGCGTACGCCGAATGATCGAACAACTGCCGTCGCTGCTGGACTACACCGTGCGCAGTCTGAAGTCGGGACGCACCCTCGCCGACGCGGTGCTTGGCGGTATCGACGCGGCCGACGAACCGCTCAAGCAAGCCATGGGGCGCATCCAGCGTAACGTGCAACTGGGGGTGAGCCTGCCGGATTCGGTGCATGACTTCGCGGAGTTCTACGAGCGCGATGAGTTTCGCCTGTTTGCCCTGGGTCTCAAGGTCAACCACCGCTACGGCGGCAACGCCAGCGAGTTGCTGGAAAACCTGATCAAGATGATCCGCGAAAAGGAACAGGGCGCGCGCCAGCTCAAGGCCATGACTGGCGAAACGCGCATGACCGCTTACGTGCTGGCCGGCCTGCCGGTGTGCATGGTCGGGTACTTCATGTTCGCCAACCCGCACTACCTGATGACCATGTGGAACGACGAAACCGGGCGCTGGATGCTGTTCGGCGCCCTGGCCATGGAGCTGACCGGCAGCTTCGTGATGTGGCGCATGTTGCGGAGTATCTGAGATGGCCCTGCTGGCGAGCGCGCTGATGTTTCTTGCGGCCTTGGTGCTGGTGGCCGGCCATTGGCTGGAACAGCGCCGCCGCCGGCGCCTGATCAACCTGCGCCTGCAGGGGGAGATCACCCGCCAGGCGCGGCTCGGCAGCCTGATGCGGCATCTGGGCGCCAGCACACTGGCCCAGCGCTCCGTTACTCTGGACACCGAAACCCAGACCCTGCTCAACCGTGTCGGCTGGCGCAAGGCCAACCAGCGCTCGATATTTGCCGCGTGCCAGGTCGGCACACCGCTGGTGCTGCTCGGCCTGACCCTGGTGGGCCAGCAACTGCTGTACCCGCACACGCCGTCGCCGTGGATCGCCCCGCTGGTGGCGCTGGGCCTGGGCTATCTGTTGCCCAAGCGCATCCTGGCATCCACGGCCAAACGCCGGCAGCAACGCATTGCCATCGAGATAGCCACCTTTATCCCGCTGCTGCGCATCATGTTCGAATCGGGCATGGCGGTTGAGCAGGCCCTGCGCGTGCTGAGCAGCGAGGGCCAGCGCCTGCTGCCGGAGTTGACCCAGGAGCTGCGGCTGGTCCTGGCCCGCGTCGATTCGGGCCTGGAGCTGGGCGAAGAATTAGGCAAGACCGCACGCGTGCTGGCCGTGGATGAGTTCAACGACACCTGCACCATCCTCCAGCAACTGATCCTGCAGGGCGGCGGTGCGATGAAATCGCTGCTGGCCCTCAAGCAGTTGCTCGACGACCGACGCCTGACCCGTTTGCAGGAATACATCTCCAAGATGTCGGCAAAAATGTCGGTGGTGATGATGGTGTTCCTGTTCCCGGCCTTGCTGATCGTGCTGGGCGGTCCGGCCTTTATCGGTATCGCCCGTGCACTCAGCCACTTTTGAGGAAAGCCCCCGATGAAAACACTGATTGCCGGACTGGCCCTGATGATGCTCGGCGGCTGCGCTGCCAATGGCCAGTCACCGTGGGCGACGTTGACCACACCCGGCAATTGCGCCAAGCCAGGTTCGGAACAGGAACTGGCGCTGAACCTGGCCGACGACCTCGCCAACGAGGGCAAGCTGCACGCCAGCCTGGCCAACCTGCAAAGTCTGCCCGATGCGCTGCCCCAGGTGCGCCAGCGCAAGGCCCGGGCTTATCGCTTGCTCGGACGCAGTGAGGCCGAGCCGTTGTATCGCAGCCTGCTTGGCACCTGCATGACCGCCGAAGGCGAACATGGCCTGGGCCAACTGGCCGCCGCCAAGGGCGACAATGCCCAGGCCATGACCCATCTTCAACGGGCGGCGCGGCTGGCGCCCACCGACGAGAAAATCCGCAATGATCTGGGCGTGGTTTACCTCAAGCAACGGCGCCTGGAGGACGCGCGTTTCGAGTTCCTGACCGCCATCGAACTCAAGCAAGGCGACCCATTGGCCGCCGTCAACCTGATAACGCTGTTGATTTACCAGGACGACTGGGGGCAAGCGGCGAAAGTGGTCAGCCAACTGGGACTGAGCCCTGAACAGGTCACCGAAGCCCAGGAACGTGCCGAGGCACTCAAGGCCGCCGGCGCAACGGCGCACAACGTCGCGACGGGCGGCGCCGCCCCACCTGTGACCGTGCAATAGGAGTCGACACAATGAAAGCCCATTACCTGGTTTTTCTAGGACTGCTGCCTCTGGCGGCCTGCGCCATCGAACCTGGACCATCCTCACCGCAGCAAGCCGAAACGGAGCAGTGGCTGACGTTGCAGGTCAACGGCCAGGCCGCCTCGCCGACGCCGCAAACCGGCAGCCCCGCCGAGCGCGAGCAGGCGTTGCAGCGTTGGCTGGACAGCAATAAGCATCCCATCCCGGAGTTCTTCGAACAGGGCGCCGACGGTGCATCGTCCGGCGGCGCGCGCCGATAAGTGCCCGTCAGTGCGCCGGGATGCGCTGACGCGCCATCGCACTGGGCGACAGGGCCAGCGCCAGCTGGGTGCGGTTGTGCATCTGAGTCAGGCGCAGCACCTGGGACACGTACAGCTTGACTGTGTTCTCGGTAATGCCCAGCTCGCAGGCGATCTGGTAGTTGGTCTGGCCCTTGCCCACCAGGCGCGCCACGTCCAACTGGCGCGGTGACAGCTGCATGAAGATCGGCGCAACGTCCGCCGGCAGCGCGGCATCGCTGGGCGCAGCGTCGCCGGACGACACCGGCGCTCGGCGCACCTTATCGAGGTCCTGGTAAAGGTCATTGATGGAGTCGGAGAGGTCCTGCAACTTCTGGTTCAGGTGCCCCAGCTGCAGCTTTTTTTGCCGCTCGTCCAACGCTGCTTCCTGGCGTTGGATACCTTCGAGCAGCTCATGCAGATCGACAGGCTTCTGGTAGTAATCCGAAATCCCCGCGCGCAGCGCTTTGATCACATCCTGCTTGTCGGCGCGACCCGTGAGCATGATCGCCTCGAAGGCGCGTTGCTTGCCGGCAAGCGTCTGCATCGCCTGCACCAGTTGGATGCCATCCATGTCCGGCATATGCAGGTCGCACAGCACCAGACCGATCTCAGCGTCTTCAGCAAAACGCTGCAACGCATGATGGCTGGATTCACAGTGCACGCAGCGGTAGCCACTGTCTTCCAGAAACTCACACAGTTCTTCCACGATCAGGGGTTGATCGTCGACCACAAGCACTTTTACTGCCGGTATCAGCTTATTCACGCGCGACTCCATGCCTGGCAGCCCAAAGGCGACCTATCCATTCGGACGACTGATTGACGGGGCGTTCCCCTAAACCTAGACGCAGTTTGTAACTCTGTACATAACGTCCGCCCGCTATTGAACCCACAGCCAGTAGAGGGTGAAGCCCACCAGGACACAGGGCGCGAACGGCTGTTTTTTTGACGCCCTCAAGCCCGTTTTCGAAAGGCGCACTGCAAGCCGTTGACCCGCAAGCACCCAGCCCCCTTGCGCCACAACCGCGACGATCAGCGACCACAGCAGGCAATCCACCGTGCCGGCCAGGCCCAGAGCGGCGAGCAGTTTCACATCTCCCGCGCCGAAACGACCGAGGGCATAACCGGGCAAGGTCAACGCCAGCGCCACTGCCAATGCCCAGCCACCTTCGACGGCGGACCCACCGAGCCAGGTAGTGCCCGTGCACGCAAGGTAGATCAAGGCTGACAGCGCCGCGCCCAGAGTCAGGCGATTGGCAATCCGCCGCTGTCGCCCGTCCTGTAACGCGCAAAGCCCCAGCCACACCAGCACCACCACGCCGTGAATCACGTAAAAAAAGTCCCTTTTCGCTGATTGATTCTATGCTGATATCAAGTAGTAGCCGTCAGGGTAGACGCAGTCATGAAAACCGGCCTCCCCCGCCAGCAGAAAGGCGCCGCCGCCATCGAGTTCGCCTTGGTCTTCGGAATGTTCTTTGCGGTGTTCTACGGCTTGATCAGCTACAGCCTGCCCTTGCTGCTGATGCAATCGTTCAACCAGGCCGCGGCCGAGGCGGTGCGTCAAGCCATGGCCGTGGACCCCGCGACCGCCGGGACGGCCTACGGCGCGCAACTGACTCAACGCGCCAAGGACACAGCGGTGGGCCAATTGAGCTGGATCCCGGCCAGTTTCCAGTTCCAGCGTGACGATGTGAGCGCCACCTATACCGGCAACACCTTGACCGTCACGATCAGCTACCCCTCCTCCCGACTCTATGCCGTATTCCCGGCGCTGGTCCTGCCGGGCGTAGGCACCGTGCCCAGGCTGCCGGCCAATCTGGCGGCACGTTCGAGCCTGCAGTTTTGAAGGCCGGAGAGCACCTGTTCGGGCGCTTGCTCGGCCGTACGGCTGGCGCCGATCACACGCCCACCGCCAGCGGCTTGCAGGTGCAGTTGGATTCGCGCGGCCAGGTCATGGGCCTGAGCGCGGCGCTGCGCGCGCAATTGGGCCCGAGCACCGTGGGCGGGACGCGCCCGCACCTGCGCCAATTACTGTGTGCCGGCAGCACCCTGAGTATCGAAGGCAACCCGGCCGAGTGGCAGCACCAGAGCCTGGACCTGGATTTTCAGGGGGCGGCCGGTCAGGTGCTGCACACCCGAGGGTGGGTCGAGCCCGATGCGGACGGCTGGGTCTTGCGCCTGCTGGATGTGGGCGATTTGCTCGAAGGTCGGCAACTGGCTCAGGACCGCGAACAGAACCATCAACTGGCCTGCCGAATGAGCCAGCAATTGCGCGTGTGCAGCCTTGGCCGCTTGCCCGAGGTGTTCAACGAGCACTTGCGCAGCCTGTCGCAACGCTGGCGCATCCCGTGTGTCGCCGTGGCATTGCTGGATGAAGAAGATCAGGGATGGCGAATCTACAGCCAATATGCGGCCCACGATGCACCAGCGTTGTGGCAGACCGGCCAGCGCCTGGGCACGCGTCTGGACAGCCTTAACGGCAACGCACCGTTGCGCCTGGACACGGCCCGGGGGCGCAGCGACAACCCACGCCTGCACAGCGTGTTCGGCGATGCCGACGGGGTGCTGGTGCCGTATCGGGACGGCCAGGGTGTCGCCGCCTGGCTGCTCTGCGGTTTCTACCGCGGCCAACCGCACACCCATGACCAGGATTGGCTGGACCTTGCCGCTGCGCTCGCCGGCCCGTTGCTCAGCCGCCTGCGCGAGCAACACCATCATCAGCAACTGGAGCGGGTCGAGGCCTTGCAAGGCCTGCTTGGCACCGGCTGGTGGGAACTGCTGCCCGCCACCGATGAAATCCAGCTGGCGCCGCAGTTGCTGCACAGCCTCAGCCTGGAGGACGGCCCGACCCGCCAGCCGCTGGCGCTGTGGCTGGAGTTGATCCACCCCGCCGACCGCCAGGAACTGCACAGCCGCCTGCACGACCTGCAGACTTTGGGCAGGCCGCTGCTGACCGGTGTGCGCCTGCAACGCAGCGACACCGCGCAGAATCCGATCTGGTATCGCGTGCAAGGCCAAGTGCTGGGCGAGGGCCGGCAGCGGCGCTGGGTCGGCTTCATGCTCGACATCAGCGACATCAAGAACCAGCAAGTGCAGGCCGCCGCCGCCCATGCGCGCCTGGACAACCTGATCGCCAGCGCCCCGGCGGTGATTTATGTGCAGCGCTACGTGAGCGGCGCGCTGCACCCCGTGTTCTTCAGCGACAGTTTGCTGCCCCTGCTCGGCTGGACCCTGGCCGACTGCGACCACGAGCACCTGCCCGCACTGATCCACGCCGACGACCGCGACCTTTACTTCGAGCGCACGCGCCAGTTGCTACGCGAGGGCAGCGTGCGCAGCCGCTACCGTGTGCGCGACAGCCAGGGCCATTACCACTGGCTGCTCGACGAGGCCAAACTTTTGCGCGACGACCTTGGCATACCGGTGGAGGCGGTGGGCCTGTGGCTGGACGTGACCGAAGCGACACTGGCCGCCGAGCGCATTCAGCAAAGCGAAGAGCGCTACCGCATCCTGGTGGAAGACTCGCCGGCGATGATCTGCCGTTACCGCCCGGACTTGACGCTGACCTTCGGCAACACGCCGTTGGCCCATTACCTCGAATGCCAACCCGCTCAATTACCGGGGCTGAACCTCGGCCATTGGCTGTCGGACGAACAGCGCCGAGCCTTTGTGCAGCGTATCGGCCGACTGACCCCGGAGTTTCCAGTGAGCACGGCGGAAATCAGCCTGGCGCTGCCGGGGCGCGAACATGCCTGGTGGGTGTGGTCCGACCGTGGCGTGTTCGATGCGCACGGCACACTGCTGGAGGTACAGGCCGTGGGCCGCGACAACACCGAAGTGCGGCGCTCCCAGCAGCAACTGACCCAGAGCGCCAAGATGGCCACCCTCGGCGAAATGGCCACCGGCCTGGCCCATGAAATCAACCAGCCGCTGAATGTGATGCGCATGGCTATCGTCAACGTGCTCAAGCGCCTGGGCGACGGTAACGCCGAGGTGGCTTACCTCACCGAAAAACTGCAGCGCATCGACGCCCAGGTGCAACGGGCCACCCGCGTGGTGGACCACATGCGCGTATTCGGCCGCCGCTCGGAAATCGAACAGCAGCCCTTCGACCCCGCCCAGGCGGTGGAGGGCACCCTGGCGCTGCTCAGCGAAGGGCTGCGCGGCAAAGGCGTGGAACTGCGCGTCACCGCGCCGGACGTCGCGGTGCAGGTCAACGGTTATGTCGACCAGTTGGAGCAAGTGTTGATCAACCTGATGGTCAATGCCCGCGACGCGCTGTCGAGCCAGCGCGAAAAGAACCCGCAACTGCGCCCTTGGATCGCGCTGCATTGTGAGCACGACAGCCGGCATGTGCGCCTCTGGGTGGAAGACAACGCCGGCGGCATCGACCCGCGTCTGCTGGAGCGGATTTTCGAACCGTTTTTCACCACCAAGCCGATCGGCGTGGGCACCGGGCTGGGCTTGTCGGTGAGCTACGGCATTGTGGAAAACATGGGCGGACGCCTGAGCGTGGTCAACGGCGAACAGGGCGCGCGGTTCTGCGTGGAATTGCCGGTGGCTCAGATCACCAGGTAAGCGCGGCCCATATGGCAACTGAGGTTGGCGCCGACTTCGGCGTTGCCCAGGCTGATGCCCAGGGACTTGAGCAGGCTGTTGACGACAGGGTCAAGCAGCGGCGACAGCACGCCCTGAACCAGCGAGATCACCGAGTTGGCAATGGTGTTCATCGTGCTGGCCACGCTCGCCAGCGCGCCGCTGGACACGCTGCCGCTGGGAGGCACATAGGTGACCTGCAGAGCGCTCAATGTCGCGCTCAGGCTGCCGATGATATTGCTCGTGCCCGCCGCGGGGAGGTAGGTGGGCGTGGCGTTCATCTCCGCCACGGGGGCAAATACCAGCGGGCCGGACTGGGCACCCACGGTGGACAGCGCTTTGACCGTCAGGCCACCGCCCACATTCGGTGTGCGGTTGGGGCTGCAGAGCAAGTTCAATACCGCACACGAACGCTTGCCGAAATCCACCAGCCTCAGCGGTTGCACGACCACCGGCGCGGTGGAGGAAAACGCCGTCGAACTGATGGTGCCGATGCCTAACGTTGCTGCGGAGGTGCTGGTCTGCGTGGTCAGAGACTTACTGGCCGGCGTGGCGCAGGCGTAATCGGTGACATGGCTTTCAGCACTGCCGGCCTCGATGTAGATCGACAGCGTATCGCTGATCGCCACATCGGTGATTTCGCAGGAGACCAGACAAAGGAGCCCACCCACCGCCGCTGGAATATTCAAATTCAACAGGCCCTTCACCAGGTTCGAAACCGGTGTACGCAGCCCGCTCAGTACCGTCGCGACCGAAGACACACCATTCAAGACAGGTGCCTGCACCGTTATCAGCGTGCGCACCTGCGCCGTACGCACGGCTATCTGATCCGTCGGCGGCACATTATTAAGCCCCGCCTTGGCCTTCGCCGGGTTGCCGATCGCCGACAGTTGCGGCGGCTCCATGATTTTGGTCTGCACCGATACATTGCCTACCAGTGGAATATTCAACTGCACCGCTGCGCTCACCGGGTTCTTGCTGCTGGACAATTGCGCGGTGGTTTGCAGCAGTTGGAACAGTTGAAGGTTGCTGTTCAAAGCGGCAGCCGACGTACCGGTGGCGATTTGGAGCAACTGCCCGACCGTCAACTGCCGGGTGCTGGGGGCAATCGCCTGAACCTTGATCACATCATTGATAACGGCGGTGGCCACGGCGCCGTTTTTTTGCAGGACCTTCACCGACGCGTCGATCAACTCATTGGCGGACACCGCCGTACTGAGCAACGCATCGTAGTCGCCCGCCTTCACGTTCAAGGTAAGCGCCAACTGATCAAGGTAACCGAGCAGGTTGACGTTGGTGTTCAGCAGCCCATCCCAGCCTGCCGCGGTCAGCGACAGGCTGCCGCCCAGCAGGCGCCCCATCGCCAGGTTCAAAACATCTGACTTTGCCGAATCGACGGTGCCCAGGTTGCTGCGGATGCTCAGTTGCGCCACGGGCGGCGCGTAGGCGGCCACGGCGGTGGCGCTGAGTTGGGTCTGGGTGGATGCCGAACCGCCGCTGAACAGGCTCCAGAGGCCGCTGACAACGCTGGTCATCACGCTGCGGGTCGCCACCACGCGTACGGCCTCTTTCTTGGTGGCATCCGGGTTGAAGACGCGGATATTACCGGCATTGGTGACCAGCGTACCGCACGTCACTGTCAGGCCACGGCTGCTGTCGCCAGTCACCGTGAAACCGTTGCGCGCGGCATTTTCCCTGGCGAAGTCGTTGGCTGTGGTGGTGGGGCTGCACAGGCCGCCGCGCCCGGCGGCTTCCAGGGCCGAGGTGTCGGCGATGGATTGTAATTTGCGCTTGTCCAGGTACAGGCGGCCGCTGTCTACCGCCAGCAATAGAAAGACCAGGGCTACCGCGAGGGTGCCCGCCGCCATCAAGCTGATGGCACCACGCTGCCTGCAACCGATTCGGGGAGACATCAGGCACTCCTTCGCGCTTACTCTCCGTAGGTTCGAAGGAGTGTAGACAAGGATGGCGGGGGCTGCCGCGCCGGCGGCGGTCAGCGATCAATGGGGTGGATAACTGGAGAGGATACGAGTGACCGTGGTGCGGATCGCGTTGTTGCGATCCTGTGGGTTCGGGGTGCTGCTCATCAGTTGTTCGTCGCTGCCGCGCCACACCAGTTTGCCGTCCTTGCCATCGAGCAGGTCGATCTGGATGGTTGCCACCTTGTAGGTGATGTTGCGGGTTTCGTTGTACATCGGCGCGCCCCAGTAGCCGTTCCATGGGCCGCCCCAGGCGCCGCCATAGTTGGTGGTGACTTGTTGCTGGCGGTCTTCGACGATCAGGTAGGCCTGCACGTTCACGTCCGCCTTGGTACCGGCGGCGGCCGGGCGCAGACCGCGCTGATCAAGTTGTTCGCCGACGGCCTGGCGGATGCGCTGTTCGGTGAGGTCGCTCTGGATGCGCGGGTCATCGGGGCGGTACTGCAGGGCAGGGTCTTTCCAGGCCCAACTGCGGTACGCGCCGAAGTCGCGGCTGGCATCGAAGTCGTGGTTGACCTGACTGGTCTGGCAACCGCCCAGCAGCATGGCAAACGCAAGCGTAGCGAGACGACGGAACATGGTGATTCTCCAAAAGCGACCGGTGCGTTAAATGAGAATAGCGGTTAACGGGGAGGGTACGCGGCCATGGCCTTTTGTACGGCCTGGCGCAATGCTTCGGCCCGCTCGCCGAGGCTGCCCTGGCTGCCGGTTTCCGCGCTGGCGCTCCATACCGGCTGGCCGCTGCGGGCATCGAACAGGTTGATGCGAACCACCACCACCTGCACCTCATAGGTGCGTACCACCGGCACCGTGTTGTACATGCCGTAGCCCGGGCCATAGCGGTTGTAGCCGCTGTAACCGTAGCCGTAATCGTCCTGGACCTGGCGCAGGCGTTTCTCCTGGCGCACGTCGGCGCTGACCAGCAAGTCCGCCGGGCGATTGTCGTGCAGCGGGCGCAGGCCGCGCTGGTCGAGCGCGCCGCTGACCGCTTCGGCGATTTGTGCCGAGTCGGCCCAGGCCGTACCCGCCGGGAGCCGGCCGTTGCGCCAGGCCCAATTGCGATAGGCGCCGTAGTCCCGCACCGGCGCCGGGTAGGCGCTGGCATCGAAGGTGCCGGCAGCCTGCGGCGGTGCCGGCGGGATCGGCGGGATCGGCGCCGAAGCGGCCACATAAGGGTTGGGGCTGGAGCATGCGCCCAGCCCGAGAGACAGCAGGATCAAACACAGACGACGCATTTCGACCTCCCCGGACTGGGCCGCTTAAACCGGACGGCAGATCCAGTGCAAATAACGCCCAAGTCCGGCAAAGCTTGGGTGACGACGGTGAATGAGCTCCATCTCGATAAGGTCCTGCAATGCGGCGCGAGCCTGGAACTCCACCGGCATGTAGTCGTGGAAGACCCGCACCCCGCTTTGGCTTTCGACCTGCCACAGCCCTTCGAGTTGCGCCGCCAGCTCTCGCGGGTCGAGGGGCTGTTGCGGCGTGAGGCTTTGCTTTTCGCCGGCCATGTCGTTCTTGCGCATCTTGCGGAAGTGGCCTTTGAGCAGGTTGCGGTAGATCAGCGCATCGCGGTTGTAGAACGCCAGGGACAACCAGCCGCCCGGCTCGGTCAGCTGATGCAGCACCGGCAGGATGGCGTGGGGTTCGGCCAGCCACTCCAGCACGGCGTGGCACAGCACCAGGTCATAGGGTTGCGTGAGTTGGCCGAGCAGCTCCTGCCAGGGCGCGTGGATAAAGGTCGCATGCTGCCCGGCTTCGGCGAAGCGTTGGCGAGCACCTTCGAGCATCGGCGCGGCGGGTTCGGCCAGGGTTACCTGGTGACCACGCTCGGCCAGCCAAAGCGACATATGCCCCAGGCCCGCGCCAATATCGAGCACGCGCAATGGGCGATCAGGCAGCGCTTCGGCCAGGTCGGCCTGCAACACCGCCAGGCGGATCGCGCCTTTGGCCCCACCGTAGATTTTTTCGGCGAAGCGCGTGGCCAGTTGATCGAAGTGACGATCACTCATGGGGCGAACCGCCGTTCGCTGTCGGCCAGTTTGGCACGCACCACCTCGTTCATGTCCAGGCCCAACTCACTGCACAGCAACAACAGGTACAACACGATATCGCCGACTTCCTGCCCGGCGTGGGCAAGTGTGTCGGCGGGTAATTGGCGGGATTGATCTTCGGTGAGCCATTGGAAGACTTCCACCAGTTCGGCCATTTCCACACTGGCAGCCATGGCCAGGTTTTTCGGGCTGTGAAACGGTTTCCAGTCGTTGGTATCGCGGATGCGATGCAGGCGTTCGGTGAGGTGTTCGAGGTTCATGGGGCGGGCTCCTGAAGGTGTATAGCTTCGGGGGGATGAGCGTTGAAGGCAAGTGAATCACCTGGGTTGGTCTTCAGGCCGCCATCGGGGGCAAGCCCCCTCCCACATTTGAATGCATTTACATATCAAAAAGTGGGAGGGGGCTGCCCCCGATGAGGCCCTAATCCACCACGCTGAATTCAAGCCTGGCGGTTTGACCGGCCTCATCCAACACACTGAGCTGGTAGCGGCCCAAGCGCTCGAAACTGGCATTGACGCTGTCCTGGTTGGCACTGTCGCCCAGGGGCGCGCCGTTGAGGAACCACCAGCGCCGGCCGCTGCCGCCCAGGGCGGATAGTTTTAGCTGTAAAGCCTGCTGGCTGCCGGCGGGCAGGCGCAGTTGGTCGCCTTCGCGCACACCGACAATCGACAACGGTGAAGAAGCCGCCAAGGCCGGTGGCGGGCAGTCCGGGTCGGCCGCCGGGATGCGCGCTTCACGGCGTTCAGTCCTGGGCAGCCATGGCTCCAGCGGCGCGGGCCACAGGGCGATATTCCTGGCAACCGCGCCGGGACAGTGGGCGTCCACACGCAAACCCTTGGCATTGACCCAAACGCTCTCCATCAAGCCCACGCTCAACGGCTGATCCAACGCCTGTAAAGTCGGCGGCGTGGTGTTGTCCAGCGTCCAGGCAAAGCGCTGGCGTCGGCAATTGGGGTCGGTGCGGCTCATGGGCTGGCCCAGCGGCCAACAGATCGCCGCCACGCCGACATTGGCCGGCACCGCTTTGACTGGCGCGCTGATGCCGCGCTGGCTGTCGCGGTTGGTCAGCACATCGTGCACCTGCAGCATCAGCGGCGCCGCCGACGCCAGTCCGAACTGGCCAGGCACGGGCGTGCCGTCCGGGCGGCCGATCCAGATGCCGATCAAGTAGCGCGGCCCCACACCAATTGCCCAGGCATCACGGAAGCCGTAGCTGGTGCCGGTTTTCCAGGCCAGCACCGGACGCTGCACCAACTCGGCACGCGGGTCGCGATCCGGTCGAGCCTGGCCGCTGAGGATGCGCCGCACAATCCAGGCAGCCCCTGGCGACAGCAGCGGCCGTTCTCTGAGCGTATCGTCCGGCTGAAATCGCAGGGTGGCGCTTTTGCCGTCGCGGGCAAAGGCACTGTAGCCGCTGACCAGATCCTCCAGGCGGCTGCCCGCGCCGCCCAGGATCAGCGCCAGGTTCGGTTCGGCCAGCGCCGGCAGCGCCAGGGGCACGCCGCCGATGCGCATCTGCGCGGCGAAGCGCTTGGGCCCGTAGGCTTCCAGCAATTGCACCGCCGGCAGGTTAAGCGAACTGGACAGCGCAGTGCTCGCCGGCACCGCGCCGGTAAAGCCCATGGAAAAATTGCCCGGACGGTAATCGCCATAGCGCCGGGGCACGTCCTGCAGCAGCGACTCGGAATGAATCAAGCCGTCATCCAGCGCCATGCCATACAGGAAAGGTTTCAGGGTGGAACCCGGCGAGCGTAAGGCATTGACCATGTCCACATGCCCGAAGCGCTTGGCATCGTTGATGTCCACCGAGCCCAGGTAAGCGCGTACCGCCATGCTTTCTTCCTCCACCACCAGGATCGCGGCCGAGGTGTGCTCCGGCAGGCGCGCACGCCAGCCCAGCAACAGGTCTTCGAGGCGACGTTGCAGAGTGGCGTCGAGGGTGGTGCGGATCAGCGGCGGGCTGTCGGGACGGTTCAGGCGGCGCGCGAGCAACGGCGCCAGGCTGGGCTCCAGGCGCGGGGCGAGCAGCAGCGGTTCCTCCAGGGCTTCATCGACTGCGGCCTGCGGCCACACCTTGAATTCGGCGAGGCGCCGCAGCACTTTGTCGCGGGCCTGCTGCGCGCGTTGCGGATGGCGATCCGGGCGCAGGCGGCTCGGTGCCTGGGGCAATACCGCCAGCAACGCGGCCTCGGCATGGGTCAACTGCGCCGGGGACTTTCCCAGGTAAGCCCAACTGGCCGCCGCCACGCCCTGCAAGGTGCCACCAAAGGGCGCGCGGTTGAGGTACAGGTTGAGGATCTCGGCCTTGGACAGATGCCACTCCAATTGGGCCGTGCGCCACAGCTGGCGCAACTTGCCGTGAAAGGTACGCGAATGCGGGTCCAGCAGACGCGCCACCTGCATCGACAGGGTACTGCCACCCGACACCACCCGCTCCCCGGCCAGGTTCTGCCAGGTCGCCCGCACCAACGCCAGCGGGTTCACGCCAGGATGCTGATAAAACCAGCGGTCTTCGTAGGTGAGCAGCGCGTCGAGGTAGTACGGCGACACCTCACGGGTCTGCACCGGGTAGCGCCACACACCATTGGCATCGGCAAACCGCCATAACGGCGTGCCATCCTCGGCCAGCACCACCCGCGCCAGGTCGTCCTTGGGCAGCGGCAGGGGCCAGAGGCGGTCCGCCAGCCAAAGCAGCGCGATCACTACCAGCACAACACCCAAAACCCAGCGCAGTAACTGTGACAGCCGAGCGCATCCAGCCATGATTAAACGAAACCTCAAACCGGCAAACCTCTATGCTTGTGGGGAACTAGCCCGCTGCAATTACAACCAAAGGCACACACACGCCCACCTTCTGATCAGGACACTCACATGCAGGTTGAAAGCTTCTTCGAATGGCTGGGCCAGGCGCTCGGTTCCGTCATCCGCTTTATCGTCGATGGCCTCAGCGGACTGTTCGGTGCCCTGACCCACGCCGGCAGTAACTTTGTCGAGGGTCTGTCCCGCACCTTGGGCATGGACACGTCGATCATCAGCATCATCACCCTGATCATCGGCCTGATGCTGCTCTACTCGGCCGTTCGCGCCTTTATGCGGGCGTCAATAATCATGGGCATCATCTGGCTGATGCTCGGCCTGTGGCTGCTCAGTTGGGTCGTGCACTGACCCCCAAGACTGTCATTGCCGCTGTGGGAGGGGCCTTGCCACCTCCCACATCAGTTCCGATCCCACGTTGAGAAATCAGCGCCCCTTGATCACCAGGTCCGCCGGGGTGTCACCCACCGCCTGCCAATTCGGCCGATACATCGACTCCACCTGCGGCGGCGGCACGCGATAGATGCCCGGCGTCACGGCACGCGCCAGATACAGCAGGTGCGTGGTGACATCGCTGTCCAGGTTCAGTGCCGCCACATAGCGATCATCGCGGAACTCCTGATGCTTGAGCGATGCGTTCTGCATCGACTCACGCCATTCCTTCACTTGGCTGCTGGCGTTTTCCAGGCTGGCGGCGCTTTGTGCCAGGTTCTGGTTTTCCAGTTCCAGGCCCGCCGGCAGCAGGTCTACCACCAGTGCGTCCGGCACCCGCTGCTTGGCGCTGACCGCCACATGCACCAGCACCAGGTCGCCGCTGTTGAGGTTGCGCAGGTTCAACGGCTGGCCGTTCATGCCCAGGTATTCGCGCCGGATACTGAGGTTGTCGCCCCCCGCTGTCGGCGGCACTTGTGGATAACCCGAGAGGGTCAACTGCTGGTACACCGGCGTGTCGCCTTGATTACTCAGGGCCAGATCGCCGGACAATAGTTTGCCTTCGAGCGCCAGCGTCGGCTGCTGATTATTCAACTCATGCACCCCGCCACTGCCGGTAAGCGACACCTGCCAGTTCGCCTCGGGTTGCGCGAACCCCAGGCGGCCGGCGAGGAACAGCGAATTGCGCTCCTGGGTCGACAGGTACGGGCTGGCCGCCAGTTGATCGGACAAGGTGAACAACCGCTCCTCACGCTTGCCCTTGGCCAGGTCATTTTCCTCAAGCAACGCCAGAATCATCGCTTGGTCGCGCAGCGGGCTGCCGTAGTCGGCCAGCCACTCCTTGGTATTGCGTTGTGCGGCCAGGCCGGCGAGCAAAGCTTGGTCGGCACGCGGTTGGTCGCCCATCTTTTGCAGGGCAATCGCCAATTGCACCAGCGGCAGCCCGGAACGCGCGTCGCTGCGCCGTTCGAAAATACTGCGCAAGGCCCCCAACGGCGCCTGCTGGCTGCGCGCCAGGACCATGCCGGCGTAGGCCTGCACGGCGAAGCGGGTGTGGTCGGCGTTGTCGCTGTAGTCGACGTCGATCAGGTTACGCTCCTGCACGTAACGCAGCAGGCGCTCGCTGGCTTTTTTCAGGGCTTCGGCCGGTACGGCAAAACCCTGGTCACGGGCGCGCAACAGGAAGTCGGTGACGTAAGCGGTCAGCCAATATTCCTCTTCGCCGTCGGCGCCCCACAGGCCAAAGCTGCCGTTGTAGCGTTGCATGCCCAGCAGGCGCTCGATGCCCAGCTCGATCTTGCGCTTGCGCTCGGCATCCGGCTCACCCTTGACGCCCAGGCGCTTGAGCAACGCGTCGTCGGCATACAGCGAGGGGTACAAGCCGCTGGCGGTTTGTTCCAGGCAACCATACGGATAGGCCTTGAGCGCACTGATCTGCGCGCCCAGGTTCAGCGGCGGCCGGCTCGACAGGCTCAACAAGGCCTCACGCCCCGAGGCATCGAACTGGTCCAGCGTGCCGACGGGCAGGCTCCACGGCTCGTTCTTGAGCACCGCGCGGTAATGCTTGAGCAGCGCCGGATAAGCCGGGCGCACGCCCAGGGTCCATTCGCGGCTGAACGGCGGCAATTGTTCGCCCGGCAGGTCCAGCCCGTTGACCGTCACCTTGAGCTTGCCCTGTCCCAGCCCGCCCCAGGCTTTGACCGGGATGCGCAGCGTGGTGCGCTGGCCTTGTTTCAGTTCCACCGATTGCGCGCCGGCATTGACCAGTTCCAGTTGGCCTTCGGCACTCAGTTGCACATCGAGTTTCTGCGCCTTGCCCGACAGGTTGGACAGGTCCAGCGCCAGGGTCGTCTGATCGCCGCCGGCCAGGAAGCGCGGCGCCGACAGTTCGGCCACCAGCGGCGCAGCGATCACCGTCCTGGCTTCGGCCATGCCGTAGCGGTCATCGCTCCAGGCCTGGGCCATCAGGCGCAGTTCGCCGTTGAAGTCGGGAATATTGACGCTGACTTCACCCTCACCCTTGTCATTCAAAGTCACCGGCGCGCTTTGCAGGGCGACGATGGTCACGCTGGTGTCCGGGCGCTTGCCCCCCTTGGCCAACGCCGCGTCACCGCCGAACGCCAGGCTGGCCAGACGGCCTTGCCCGGCTTCGATCAACTGGCCGTAGATATCGAACTGATCCACGCCATAGGCCTTGCGGCCGAACAGGCTGGCGTACGGGTCCGGCGTCGGGTATTCGGTAATGTTGAGGATACCCACGTCTACTGCCGCCACCAGTACATGCACCTGTTTCGGCACGCTGCCATCGGCATTCCGGGCGGCGACTTTCACTTTCAGCGGTTGCTTGGGACGCATTTTTTCCGGTGCGGTGAGGGTCACGCCGAGCTTGCGCTGGGTGCGGTCCAGCGGCAGGTGCAGCAGGCCCACCGCACGTTTGGGGGTGATATTGGCTTTGCGTTCGCCGGGACGAATCACCAGGGCGCTGACGTACAGGTCATGACGCGACCATTTCGGATCAAGCCTCACGGCAAAGCTTTTGCCTTCGGCCGGCACGTCGATTTCCTGCCACCACAGCGGCCCTTCGGCGGATTCCACCAGCAGGTAGCCCTTGCCCGCGGCCGGCGGCGTGACTGTGATGTTAGCGGTGTCGCCATCGCCATAGGCCGGTTTGTCCAGCGCCAGCTTGACCTGGTCGGGGCGCACCGCGCCGCCTTCGGTATTGTCCTGGGCCTGATAACCGGCCCAAAAACGCAGGCTGCTGACCAGGCCGGTCTGCGGGTCTTCGACCTCGACGCGGTACGGGCCCCATTCCACCTGGAAGCTGACCTTGGCGGTGTCGCCGGCCTTGATGTTCAAGGTTTGCTCGTCAAGGTTGAGGAATTTCTCGTTGTAGTGATAGCTCCAGCCGTCGCTGTCGGAGTAGTTCCAGTAGTAGTCACGGCGCTCGCGCACCAGGCGTACCTTGAGGTTGGGCGCGGCGAGCTTCTGGCCTTCCTGGTTGGCGAGCAGCACTTCGAATTCCGCCGGGCCGTCGCCATTGGTTTCCTTGCCGTCAAACAGCCCACGCAGGCCCGGCAGTTGCTTGGCTGGCCAGATCGGCTGCACCAGGCGCCGAGTGATCGGCCGCCCGCCCGACTCATGCAGGCTGGCCTGCACAATCAATTGCAGCGGCGACTTGGCCTCGGCCCATTTGCTCTCCATGCTCAGGACTTCACGGCCCTTGGCGTCAAGCACGCTTTCGTCGATCTCAAAGTCCTGGCTCAGATCCTCCTCGGTGACGGAGCCGAACTCGTAGCCCGGCAGCGATTTGACCGCCTCGCGCAGCGGCCGCACATACACCTGTCCGCTGATGCGGTTGCCCGAGGCCGGCGCGCCGTAGAGATAGCGCCCCGTGAGCTGGATCTGCGGGCTGTCCGCCGGGCTCAGCGGCGTGTCGCTGCCCTTGAGTTCCAGGGCCAGGCGTTCGGGCAGGAAGTCTTCGACCAGGAATTCGTAAAGCTGCGGCTTGCCGTCGCCCAGGTCGAACACCAGTTGCCAGCGCCCGGTCGGCGCTTCACCGGCCAATTGCAGGGCGTATTGATAGAGGCCGGATGCGTCGGCATCCCAGACGAATTTGCGGCTGACCTGCTCATCCGGGCGCCGCACTTCGACGCTCACCGGCTGCGGCTTGACCGCGTTGCCGTCCTTGTCGCGCAGCAAGGCGTTGAGCAGCACGGTTTCGCCGGGGCGATACAGGTCGCGCGGGCCGAACACAAAGAATTGCAAGGGATGGGACGGTTGGCCGCCGATGTCGAACTCGGCCAGGTCGAGGGCGGCGCTGTCCAGGCGCAGCAGGCTGGTCTGCTCACCTTGCTTGGCCAGCAACACCTGGGCTTTTTTCGGCAGCGGCAATTGCGCATGGCCGCCCTTTTCGGTCTTGCCCTGGGCCAGCACGCGGCCATCGGCGTCCAGCACTTCCAGGTCCACGTCGTTCAGGGCCTTGCCGCCTTCCAGGGCCTGGGTAAAGACGTCGAGACGATTGCTGTAGCGATGCACGGAGAGGCCGATGTCACTCAAGGTGAACAGCGTGGCCGGCTGAGAATAGTTGTAAGTGCCCGATGCTCGCATCACCGCCAGATACACCCCCGGCTGCTGCAATTGCTTGAGGCCAGCAATCGGCAGCAGCAGGGTTTCGCGGGTGTTGCGCGCCGGGTTGAGGTCGAAACGCCCGCCATAGACCAGGTCGGCCATGGGCAGCAACTCACGGGACTCGTAGCTTTGCAGGCTGGTATTGCGCCCCCACTGAGCCAGGAACGACGGCAGGGACTCGGGCTTGATGCGGAAGAATTCGACGTCGATCTTGTCGACGTTCAGCGCGATCACCGGCAGGCCTTCTGCCAGGCGCGTCGGCAGCAGGGTGCCGCGACTGGCGAAGCCGACGGTGGCTTGCAGGTCGCGGGTTTCCAGGCGGGCGATGTACTCGGCGGCGAGTTTATTATCGTTGACGGCCTTGAGCCCGGCGTCGACGGTGAGCACCAGTTTGCGCTGCGGCTCGAGGTGGCGCAGGCGCAGTTCCATGAGGTTGTCGGACAGCTCCCAGGCGCCGTCGACCTTGCCGGACTTGCTGTCGACCAGATGCAGTTTGTCGGCGAACTTCTGCTCCGGGTCCAGAGGAATGGAGAAGCTCACCGATAACGTGCTGGCACCGTCCAGCTGCACCTCGGACACGTCCACCACGCTCAACTCACGCCCAGCGTACCGTTGCTTCAGCGCCGCCACATCCACTGCCGCCTTGACCGGCTTGGGCGCGGTGCTGGTGGCGGCTGCGGGGGCGGTCGGCGCAGCAGGTTTGTCGGAGGAATCGCAGGCACTCAGCAGGGCCAGCGCGCAAGCCAGGAACAGTCCTTTGTTAAGCATTGGGGCACTCGTTGTCAGAGGAAACCGGGGTGTGAACTATATATCAGCCCGAGCGGGGCTGGTGTGGCACTGGTCACATTGACCGACGGAGGGTGGGTTGGTTCGCAGCCGTTTGAAACCCCCAGCCAAATCCCACAGCCGCCTCCCACATTGGCTCTGCTGCAGGGCTAATGGATGGTTACAATGCCGCTCCCCCAAGGAGCCTGCATGTCCACCTTACTGACCGACTGGCGCGACCGCCCCACCCACCGCCGCGTATGGGCCCTGGCTGCGCCGATGATTCTGTCGAATATCTCGGTGCCGTTGGTTGCCCTGGTCGACAGCATGGTCATCGGCCACCTGCCCCATGCCCACCAACTGGGCGCCGTGGCCGTCGGGGCCAGCCTGTATACCTTCCTGGCCTGGGCCATGGGGTTTCTGCGCATGGGCTCCACCGGTTTTGCCGCCCAGGCCGCCGGGCGCAAGGATGGTGCGGCACTGCGGCAAATTCTGCTGCAAGGTTTGCTGCTGGCGCTGGGCCTGGCAATGCTGCTCGGCACCGTGGGCACTCCCCTGAGCCACCTGGCCCTGGAATGGATGCAGCCCTCGCCCGAACTGAACCAACTGACCCGCGATTTCTTCCACACTCGCCTGTTCGGTCTGCCCGCCGCGCTGGCCAGCTATGCCCTGGTCGGCTGGTTCCTCGGCACACAGAACGCTCGCGCGCCGCTGGCGATTCTGCTGACCACCAACTTGGTGAACATCGCCTTGAACCTGTGGTTTGTGTTGGGTTTGGATTGGGGCGTGGTCGGCTCCGCCCGCGCCTCGGTGATCGCCGAATGGACCGGTGCCCTGCTCGGCCTGGCCCTTACGCAAAAGGCCCTGCGCGCCTACCCCGGGCATATCGCCTGGGCCGCATTGAAACGATGGGAGAGCTGGCGCCCGTTGCTGGCGGTGAACCGCGACATCTTTATCCGCAGCCTGGCGTTGCAGTCGGTATTTTTCATGATCACCGTGCAAGGCGCACGCCTGGGCGACGCCACCGTGGCGGCCAACGCGCTGCTGCTCAACGGCCTGCTGCTGACCGCCCACGCCTTGGACGGCCTGGCCCACGCCGTCGAAGCCCTGTGCGGCCACGCCATCGGCGCCCGCGACCGGCAATCCCTGCGCCGTTCGCTGGTGGTGGCCGGCGGGTGGTCGCTGATTGCCAGCCTTGGATTTGCATTGTTGTTCACCGTCGCCGGCCATCTGTTTATCGCCATGCAGACCGATATCCCCAGCGTGCGCGAAACGGCTGATATCTACCTGCCTTACCTGGCGGTATTGCCGTTGATTGCGGTGTGGAGTTATTTGCTGGATGGCTTGTTTATCGGTGCAACACGGGCTCGGGAGATGCGCAACGCAATGCTGCTGACGGTGCTGATGGTGTCGCCGTTTGCCTGGGCATTGCAGGGGCTGGGCAACCACGGCTTGTGGATAACCTTCCTGCTGTTCATGGCGATGCGCAGCCTGACGCTGTGGGCGATCGCCTGGCGGCTGAACCGGCAGGAACAATGGATCGGCACCCGTCATTAATCCCCTACCTGTTACTTCTGACAGGTTACAAACCGACGACCCGGGGGTTGAATAGCCAGGGAGGTATCCACCCCCTACCTTCCTGGAGAGTCGAATATGAACATCACAAAACACATAAGCGTTACCGCACTATGGATCGTCACAGCGTGCACCCTGGCAACGGTCGCAGGATGCACCGCTGGAGGCCCCAACAGCGTTGAGGGAACCATGCGGGTAAGCAATGCCGGCAGTTCCACTGTAATAGTCAGCCAGAATTCTGACGTCCACCCCCTCGCGCCAAACGCAACAATCGACCTACCCATCAATAGCTTCGGATTAACCGTAATGCCGGCCGATAGCAACCGCGACAAGATTGACCGGTTCAACCTCAAGTTCAATCCCGGCGGCTGTTCGGTCAACTTGTGCGTCCTCGTATATTGACCGTTTACTTATCGCTGCGCAGATGAAAGGTGCCTTGGAACCGGCACTTGACCGCCAACTCCATAAAAAAGGGCCGCAGTGTTAACTGCGGCCCTTGTTAAACGCTGAACCGGTATCAGGAGGACAGGTACGAAGACCGCGTCAGCCCCAGACGCAACGCGTCGAGGAACTGGGTACGCTCCGATGCGCTGATCTTGGCGCTGGCGCACTTATCACGGTAATGCGTCATCAACTCCTCCGGCGACAAATGCACATAGCGCAGCATGTCTTCGATGGTGTCGTGGGTTTCGATCCCGGCGCTGTACACCGAGCCGTCTTCACGCTGGTAGATGTTCACCGAGTCGGTATCGCCGAACAGGTTGTGCATGTCGCCGAGGATTTCCTGGTAGGCGCCGACCAGGAAGATACCCAGCAGGTAGTCCTCGCCTTCGTTCAGGGCATGTACCGGCAGGCTGGTTTCGATGCTCTGTTCGTCGACGTATTGTTTGATCTTGCCATCGGAGTCGCAGGTCAGGTCTTGCAGCACGGCGCGGCGCAGCGGCTCCTCGTCCAGACGGTGCAGCGGCAGGATCGGCAGCACCTGGCCGATGGCCCAGGTGTCCGGCAGGCTCTGGAACACCGAGAAGTTGCAGATGTACTTGTCGGCCAGCTTGTCGTTGAGTTCGTCCAGCACCTGGCGGTGCGAGCGTTGACGGGCTTTCAACGAGTTGTGCAGGCGACGGCACACGGCGAAGTAGCATTGTTCGGCCAGGGCCTTTTCTGCCAGGGTCAGTTTGCCGTCGGCGTACTGGGCGGCCACGTCGCTCATGTAGTGGGTGGCGCGCCAGTAGGTTTCGGTGACCATCTCAATGTCGGTCGGGCCCAGCAGATCCACCAGCCATTGCACGGTTTCCGGCAGGCTTTCCTTGTTTTCGATCAGCGGGATTTCGTCGTTGTGTTTTTCGACGTCGGTTACCTGCACCACCAGCATGGCGTGGTGGGCGGTCAGCGAGCGACCGCTTTCGGAGAAGATGTGCGGATGCGGCAGGCTCTGCGCGTCGCAGAATTCCTTGAGCATGCCCACGACCACGCCGGCGTAGTCGTCCATGTCGTAGTTGATGGAGCTGGCGTTACGCGAGTGGGTACCGTCGTAATCCACACCCAGGCCCCCGCCGACGTCGATGTGATCCACCGGCAAACCGAGGTTGCGCAGCTCGCCGTAGTACCGGATGGCTTCCTTGAAACCGTGCTGGTAGTCCGCCAGGTTGGCGATCTGCGAGCCCATGTGAAAGTGCAGCAGGCGAATGCCCTGGTCCAGCCCGGCGGCGCGGAAGCGCTCGACCACGGAGAGCAGTTGCGCGGCCGACAAACCGAACTTGGACTTCTCGCCACCGGTGTCCGCCCATTTGCTCGACGCCAGGGACGACAAGCGCACGCGCAGGCCAACCTGAGGCTTGACCTTGAGGCTCGCCGCCTCTTCGATCACCAGGCCGACTTCGGATTCTTTTTCGATCACGATAAATACGTTGTGGCCCAACTTCTGGCCCATCAGCGCCAGGCGGATGAACTCACGGTCCTTGTAACCGTTGCAGACGATGGTGCCGCCTTTTGGTGCCAGCGCCAGCACGGCCAGCAGCTCAGGTTTGGAGCCGGCTTCCAGGCCGATGGAGACGTTCTGCGTGGCGATGATGTTTTCGATCACCGCTTCCTGCTGGTTAACCTTGATCGGGTACAGCGCGGTGTACTGGCTCTGATATTCCAAGCGCGCAATGTTAGCGTCGAATGCACCGGTCAGTTGGCGCACGCGGTCTTGCAGGATATCGGGAAAACGCACCAGCAGCGGCAGCGACAGGCCGCTCTTGCGCAACTCGTCGACCTGCTCGTAGAGATCGACGGGCGTGCTGTCGGGACCGTTCGGACGGACTTCAACGCGACCGGCATCATTGATCGCGAAATACCCGGCCCCCCAATGGCGAATCCCGTAAACACTGCGGCTGTCCGCAACTGTCCATTGGCTGCCATCGTCTTTGCGTGTGCGTCGTACGGACATCGAAGTCCCCTATAAATGAAGTCGAAGACACCGCCTCGGGTTCGAGGCCGGCGCAGTCTAAAGAATGAAAATGACGATTTGCCTGTAAGAGAGGTAGACCCCACTCGCAGGACAGAGTTTAGACACAGGTCGGGAAGAGGCTCAGCCGCCGGACTTCTTGGCCTTGTAACCAAGCTTGATCAGCTCGGCCAACAGCAGTTCGACGTGATCGCCCTGAATCTCGATGATCCCGTCTTTCAAGGCGCCACCGGTGCCACAGCGCTTTTTCAGCGTGGTGGCCAGCTCCTTGAGCGGCTCCGCGGCCAACGGCACGCCGGTGATGGTGGTCACCGTCTTGCCGCCACGGCCCTTGCTCTCGCGGCGCACGCGGGCGATACCGTCGCCTTCCGGGATCAGGGTCTGTTTGCAGATGCAGGCGTCCACGGGCTGACGACAGTCCGGGCAGTGGCGACCTGCGTCGGTGGAAAATACCAGGCCACCAAGGGCGGCGAAGGATGCGGCTTTTTTGGCCACCGGCAATCCTCTTGGGAGGACAAAGACTGATCGGCCCCCGTTAACGGACGACCGACCGCGAAACCCCACTCAGGCAGGGGCAGCGCTACCGACACGCCAAGGCGGTTCGGGTGAAAAGTCGCGCAGTGTAACGGCAAAAAGCACGCTTGCTAAGAGCCAAATAGCGCCAATTCATGCAAGTTTAGCGACGCAGGGCCAGATAGCGGCGCAGGCCCTCCTGGGCGTCCGGGCAATACGGTTTTTGCTCAGCTTCCTTCAAGACCGTCTCGACGGGCAAAAAACGCGCTTCCATGACTTCTTCAGGCTGCAACCGCAGGGGCCCATCCCACACGGCGGAGTAGGACTTGCACCAGAGCCGGCTGCCGTCCTGCTCGAAATAGAAATGGTCATGCTCGGTCAACTCCACGCCACTGACTCCGAGTTCCTCCTCCAGCTCGCGGGCCGCCGATTCACCATAAGTCTCACCGGCCGCGACCATCCCACCGGCCGCAGTGTCCCAGAATCCTGGATACAGGGCTTTGCTCAGAGTGCGGCGGTGCACGCAGAGCTCACCGGCGCGGTTGAACAGGAAGATAAAGGTGCAACGGCCGATAAGGCCGCGCTTGCGCAAGTCTGACCTGACCAGATGGCCGAGCAGGTTGTCCTGCTCATCCACCCAACAGATCAGTTCAGCATCGGAGGCCACCCGGTGAGCGGCCTCCCGTGGAGTAACGTCCATCATCAACCCTGATTGAGGAGCTGACGCAAATCGATCACTGCAGCGTTTGCCCGGGAAATGTAATTGGCCATCACCAGCGAATGGTTCGCCAGTACGCCGAAGCCACTGCCGTTAAGAATCATAGGACTCCAAACCGGTTCCTGCGAGGCTTCCAGCTCACGAATGATCTGGCGCACGCTGACCGTGGCGTTCTTCTTGGCCAGTACGTCGGCGAAGTCGACTTCAATCGCACGCAGCAGGTGAGACAAGGCCCAGGCCTGACCACGGGCCTCATAGAACACGTTGTCGATCTGCATCCATGGGGTTTCCACCACTTCTTCATCGACCTGCGGTACTTCACCCGGTGCCAGGGCTTCGGTTTTCAGCGCGGTATTGAGCTTGACCCGGCCGACGCTGGCCGACAGGCGCTGCGACAACGAACCCAGGCGAGTAGCCACATCCCCCAGCCAGTTGTTCAGGTTGTCGGCACGGGCGTAGAACAAGGCGCCGCGCTGGTTGGGGTCGGACAGACGCGCTTCATAACGGCTGAGGGAATTGATCCCTTCCTGGTACTCGGACTCACTGGATGGCAGTACCCAGCTTTTGTTATCGAAATTGAAACGCGGCTCGGCCTTGGCCAGATCGGCGTCTTCGGCGGACTGCGACTGAGAGCGGGCGAAGTCTTTACGCAGAGCGCGGGTCAGGTCCCGCACCTGCACCAGCACGCCGTACTCCCAGCTGGGCATGTTGTCCATCCACAGACCAGGCGGGAAACGATCGTTGGAAATATAACCGCCGGGCTTGTTAAGCAGCGTGCCGACCACGCTCTTGAGGGTTTCGACGGTGGTGAAGCCCACCACCATCTGCTTGCCGTCCTTTTCGGCGGCGATCTGCGCATTTTGCTGCACCGGAAACAGCGCAGGCTCTTCGCTCCAGTACCAACCCAGAGCGCCGGTGACCAGCAGGTACACGCCGAGCAGGCTGAGTACCGCACGGCTCATCAGCAGCGTACGAAAATAGCCGCGGTTGGTTGACTTGGGCTCAGGCACAGGGCCTTTGGCACTGCCTGCACGGTTTTTCCAGTCCAGCATGGCGATATCCTTTCAATCACTTGAGTTCATGCACTTGAATTGATGGCGTGCGTTCAAACACTCCGACCACAACCCTACCCCATCGTGCCCGTCGGCGCGGCGCTTTTATCCAAACTGGCGCACCGGCCGTGTTCGACTATAAAGGATGCACGCTTTTGCACGCACGCGACCAGCCAGTCATTAACTGAATAGCAAAGACACGCAGTTAATTGACGTATGACACTCATCCGCTTGATCAAGAGGTGCTAGCATAGAGCCATCAGTCGCCCTCAGCATGCACCCTCACCAGTAGTCAGGATATGACCGAGCCAGAAGACCCCAGCCGTGAGCGCCTCAAGCAGCACTTTGCCCAGCGGGTAATTCATCAGGCACGTCAAATTCTTGAGATCTGGCAGCGCCTGCAACGCAGCGAATGGTCGAATGCAGACCTCTCCGAGCTCAACGACGCGAACCTGCGCCTGCTGCGCTTTGCCGAGCGTTTCGAACAGCCCGAGCACGGTCAGTTGGCGCACCGTATCGGCGAATCCCTCAGGGCGGTGGATGAAAACCGCGGCCGTCTGAGCAGTCAGTTGATCACTGAGCTCAACCGACTGATGCAGCGCCTGTCGCGCACCGGCCTGCGCCAGGGCGACCAGTTGGAGCAAACCTTACTGCCGCCGATGCGCAAGCCGATCTACGTGATGCTGGCCGATCACGACCGCGCCGAACGCCTGGCCAAGCAATTGGAATTCTTTGGCTTGAGCGCTCAGTCGTTGGACAGCGTGGCGGCGTTTCGCGCGTCAATGGCCGAGCGCCTGCCGTCGGCGATTGTGATGGATGTGGATTTCTGCGGCGCCGGCCTGGGCCTTACGCTCGCCGCCGAAGCCCAGGAAGGCCTGGAGCACAAGCTGCCGCTGCTGTTTTTCAGCCTGCACGAAACCGACACGCCCACGCGCCTGGCCGCCGTACGCGCCGGCGGCCAGGAGTTCCTGACCGGCACGCTGGAAGCCTCCAGCCTGCTGGAAAAGATTGAAGTGCTGACCTGCGTCGCTCAGTACGACCCTTATAAAGTGCTGATTATCGACGACTCGCGGGCCCAGGCCCTGCACACCGAGCGCCTGCTCAACAGTGCCGGTATCGTCACCCGCACATTGATCGAGCCGATCCAGGCCATGGCCGAACTGGCGGACTTCCAGCCTGACCTGATCATCCTCGACATGTACATGCCCGCCTGCACCGGCACCGAGCTGGCCAAGGTGATCCGCCATAACGACCGTTATGTGAGCGTGCCGATCATCTACCTGTCGGCCGAAGATGACCTGGACAAACAACTGGACGCCATGAGTGAGGGCGGCGACGACTTCCTCACCAAACCGATCAAGCCGCGCCACCTGATCACCACCGTGCGCAATCGCGCAGCACGCGCCCGGCACCTCAAGGCGCGAATGGTGCGCGACAGCCTGACCGGCCTGTACAACCACACCCATATCCTGCAACTGCTTGAAGACTGCAGCTTCCGCGCGCGCCGCGAGAACAAGCCGTTGAGCTTTGCGATGCTCGATATCGACCATTTCAAGCGCGTCAATGACAGCCATGGCCACCCGATGGGCGACCGCGTAATCAAGAGTCTGGCGCTGTTTCTCAAGCAACGTTTGCGCAAGACCGACTTTATCGGGCGCTACGGCGGCGAGGAGTTCGCCATCGTGATGCCCGATACCGACCTGGAATCGGCCTGCAAGGTGCTGGATGAAATTCGCGAACGTTTTGCCGAAATCCACTACCCGGCTCAGCCTCAGGATTTGTGGTGCACCTTCAGCGCCGGCCTGGTTGAGCTGTGCGACGGTTCCGACAGCCTGATGATGGCCGCCCAGGCCGACGAGGCGCTGTACCGCGCCAAGGACGGCGGACGCAACCGCGTACAGGCGGCGCGCACATCAAAGCAAAGTGCCATCTTTTCATCGGAATCCACCGACTCCGTCATAACGCTGTAATAGAAACGCAATAACTTCAGGCACTTATCTTTTGCTGCCGGCTGAAACCTCGCATGCGCCTGAAGCTGCTGACCAATCTCAACACCCTCCTGTTAGTGGCCGTGTGCCTGGCCCTCGGGGCGACCCTGTGGTGGTCGCAACGCGCCCTGGAGCGCCCTTATCTGCTGATGGAACGCTACCTGAGCCTGTCGCAGACCTTTCAGAACCAGGCGGCACGCAATATCGAGGACTATCTGGCCAATGGCGATGCGCTGCGTTTGAGCGGCGCCAGCCAAAGCCTGGAAGGCTTGCTGCAACAATTGCACGAACTGCCGGCCGAACTGGCGCAGAGCCTGCGCCCCAGCCTGGTGGAACTGGACGCCTTCAGCAAAACCGACCTGCTTGCCGCCGGCAAGTTGGCTGGCGACCCGCAAGCCTTGTTGGTGCAGGCCGAGCGTGAGCTGGGTGCGAACCTGGAACAGCTGAGCCAGTACGCCACCGGCGTGAACTCGCCGGAAGCTGCACGCTACCTGCCAGCGCTGCTGGCCGCTTCCCAGCACTTGGGCAAACTCTCACTGGCCCGCGACAAACTGGTCAGCAGCGGACGCGCCGAGCTGGCCGATGATGTGGAGCGCGAACTGGGCCAGATCCGTGGCCAGGCCGACCTGCTGGAACAGTTGCCATTACTGGGTGTGAAAGCCAGCACCGAATCCAACACCGATGATTTCTCCGCGCTGATGGGCCTGGAAAACACCGAAAAAACCGAAGCTCAGGACACCGGCGTCGACCTCAAGCGCGAACTCAACAGCCTGTTGACCCGCTATCCCGCTGAACTCAAGCGCACCCGTACCCAGATCCAGCAGCGCGCCGACCTGGCCGCCGCCACGCACCTGAAAATCAACGCCGTGCAGCAAGCCATTGCCGGGCTGGAGCCGGTGGTGCGCGCGCAGCATGGCAAAATCCAGGCCGAAGTGCGCCTGATGCAAGGCATGATGATTGGCCTGATCCTGCTGATCGCGCTGCTGATCGACACCCTGCAGCGGCGCCTGGCCCGGGTATTGACCAGCCTGGCGCCCGCTCTGTCGACCTGGGCCGAGGGCGACTTCAGCCAGCCGATTGCCCTGGGCAAGACCAACCGCGAACTGCACGATATCGGAGCCTCCCTGAACCGCTTGCGCGCTTATCTGGTGGACCTGGTGGGCACTATTCGCGGGAATGCCGAGGAAGTCGCCGGCAGCAGCCGCACGCTCGCCGAACTGAGCAGCGGCCTGCATGACGGCGCCGAGCGCCAGGCCGGCGACACCGCGCAGATCCGCGATTCCCTGGGTGAACTGGAAGCGACCATTCAGCAAGTGGCCGGCGACGCCAGCCAGGCCGCCGGCGCCAGCCGCAGCGCGGGCCAGGCGGTGGAACAAGGCCAGCGGGTGATCGGCCTGAGCTTGACCGGGCTGCATGCCCTCGTCGGTGAAGTGCAGCAAAACGCGCAGATGATCGAAAAACTCGCTGAAGAATCCGCCACTATCGGCGGCGTACTTACGGTGATCCGCTCGATCGCCGACCAGACCAACCTGCTGGCGCTGAACGCAGCCATCGAAGCCGCCCGCGCCGGTGAAGCCGGACGTGGTTTTGCGGTGGTCGCGGACGAAGTGCGCTCCCTGGCCCAGCGCACCGCCGGCGCCACCGCCGAAATCCAGGGCCTGATCGCCGGTCTGCAAAGCGCCGCTCACCAATCGGTGGAAGGCATGCGCGCCCAGGTCGAGCACGCCGAAGCCACCGCCCAGCAGGCCCAGGCGGCCGACGGCGCACTGGATGAAATCGTCGGCGCGATCCAGACCATTTCCGATACCGCCGTGCGCATCGCCGATGTCACCGCGCAGCAACGTGATGCGGTAAGCGAAATCCGCGATAACAGCGAGCGGATTCATCAGTTGGGTGAGGATAATCTGCTGCGCATCGGCCAGGGCCGCAGCCAGGGCGAGCACCTGCTGGTGCTGGGTGGGCAGCTCAATACCGCCGTACAGGCATTCCGCGTCTAACCGGATCCAGCGTCATATCAAGAACTAATGTGGAAGGGGGCAAGCCCCCTCCCACACTTGATCTCCATAGGGTTCAAGGACGTGTCGCCTATGACCGGATACTGGCCCACAGTCACAAATTTCGCGCTATCCTCGCTAATCGTGCCGCCTACTGCATAGAACTGGACAGTCACAAAGGCTTTACGGCATAGTCGCCGGGTTCTGACGTACCCACCTCCATAACAAGGAACAGCCGATGGCGACCTTACTGGTTCTTCACGGACCCAACCTGAACCTGCTTGGCACCCGTGAACCGGGCGTCTACGGGGCAGTGACCCTCGATCAGATCAACCTCGATCTGGAACAGAGAGCCCGTGATGCCGGCCACCATCTGCAATACCTGCAAAGCAACGCCGAGTACGAATTGATTGATCGAATCCATGCCGCGCGCGGCGAAGGCGTGGACTTTATCCTGATCAATCCCGCCGCTTTTACGCACACAAGCGTTGCATTACGTGACGCGCTGCTGGCGGTGAGCATCCCATTCATCGAAGTGCATTTGTCGAACGTGCACAAACGCGAACCTTTCCGCCATCACTCTTACTTCTCCGACGTAGCGGTAGGAGTGATCTGCGGCCTTGGCGCCAGCGGTTACCGACTGGCCCTGGAGGCCGCCCTGGAACAGCTTGAACAACCGGCCAAGCGCCCCTGACCGACCCTTGGGAGTTGATGATTCATGGATATCCGTAAAGTTAAGAAGTTGATCGAACTGCTGGAAGAATCCGGTATCGACGAGCTGGAAATCAAGGAAGGCGAAGAGTCCGTACGGATCAGCCGCCACAGCAAGACCCCGGCTCAACAATTCTATGCCCCGCAGATGCAAGCGCCGGCTCCGGCCGCTGCTGCACCAGCCGCTGCACCGGCTGCCCCGGCTGCTCCTGCCGCACCGGCAGCTCCTGTGCTGAACGGTTTCGTGGTCAAGTCGCCAATGGTCGGTACTTTCTACCGCACCCCGGCACCGACCTCGCCAGCCTTCGTTGAAGTGGGCAAGACCGTGAAAGTGGGCGACACCATCTGCATCGTCGAAGCGATGAAAATGATGAACCACATCACCGCTGAAAAAGCCGGCGTGATCGAATCCATCCTGGTAGAAAACGGTCAGCCGGTTGAGTACGACCAGCCGCTGTTCACCATCGTTTGAACCGCGGAGCACCTTCGATGTTGAAACCTGCGAAGAAACTGCAAAAAGTCCTGATCGCCAACCGCGGCGAGATCGCGCTGCGTATCCTGCGCGCCTGTAAGGAAGAGGGCATCAAGACCGTCGCTGTTTACTCGACGGCCGATACCGAACTGATGCACGTGAAACTGGCGGACGAGAGCATCTGCATCGGCCCACCACTGGCCACGAACTCGTACCTGAAAGTCTCGAACATCATCGCTGCCGCGGAAGTGACCGGCGCTGACGGCATCCATCCAGGCTACGGCTTCCTCGCGGAAAACGCCGATTTCGCCGAACAGGTGGAAAAGTCCGGGTTTGCCTTCATCGGCCCGAAAGCCGAAACCATTCGCCTGATGGGCGACAAGGTATCGGCCAAGGACGCCATGATCGCCGCCGGCGTGCCAACCGTTCCAGGTTCCGATGGCCCATTGCCTGAGGACGAGGAAACCGCACTGCGCATTGGTCGCGAAGTCGGCTACCCGGTGATCATCAAGGCCGCCGGTGGCGGTGGTGGTCGCGGCATGCGCGTGGTGCACAAGGAAGAAGACCTGATCGAAGCGGCCAAGCAGACTCGCTCCGAAGCGGCTGCCTGGTTCGGCAACCCGATGGTCTACCTGGAGAAGTACCTGACCAATCCACGTCACGTGGAAGTGCAGGTATTGTCCGACGGCCAGGGCCACGCCATCCACCTGGGCGACCGCGATTGCTCGCTGCAACGCCGTCACCAGAAGGTATTGGAAGAAGCCCCGGCACCGGGCCTGGACGAGAAAGCACGCCAGGAAGTGCTGGCACGCTGCGTCAAAGCGTGCATCGACATCAACTACCGTGGCGCCGGTACGTTCGAGTTCCTCTATGAAGCAGGTCGTTTCTACTTCATCGAGATGAACACGCGCGTTCAGGTAGAGCACCCGGTGTCGGAAATGGTTACCGGTATCGACATCGTCAAGGAGATGCTCAGCATCGCCGCCGGCAACCCACTGTCCTACACCCAGGACGACGTGAAGTTGCACGGCCACTCCCTGGAGTGCCGAATCAACGCCGAAGACCCGAAAACCTTTATTCCGAGTCCAGGCCTGGTCAAGCATTTCCATGCACCGGGCGGCAACGGCGTTCGCGTCGATTCGCACCTGTACAGCGGCTACAAGGTTCCGTCCAACTACGACTCGCTGATCGGCAAGCTGATCACCTGGGGCGCCACCCGCGATGAGGCCATGGCCCGCATGCGCAACGCTCTGGACGAAATCGTGGTCGACGGGATCAAGACCAACATCCCGCTGCACCGGGACCTGGTCCGCGATGAAGGCTTCTGCGAAGGTGGTGTGAACATTCACTACCTGGAACACAAGCTGGCCAACCAGTAAGTGCTCCACCCAACAAAACCGCCTTCGGGCGGTTTTGTTGTTTGTGGGCCCTCTATTTTGAAAAAGTACACACTCCATAGGTAGGAGGGGGCAGCCCCACATTTGACCGGCGTGCAGTCAGCAGTGTCGTCTTCTGCCCGCCGCTCGCGTAAACTTGCGCGCTTTCGCGACCCCGCCGTCGCACACTCATTATTTTCAAAGGTGCCCGCCATGCCTTGGCTGCAAGTCCGTCTCGCCATCAGCCCAGAACAAGCCGAAACCTACGAAGACGCATTCCTCGAAGTGGGCGCCGTGTCGGTGACCTTCATGGACGCCGAAGACCAGCCGATCTTCGAGCCCGAGCTGAACACCACCCCGCTGTGGTCCCACACCCATTTGCTGGCGCTGTTTGAAGGCGGCACCGAAGCCGCCAGCGTACTGGCCCATCTGGAACTGCTCACCGGCAGCCCGCTGCCGGAGCATCACAGCGAAGTGATCGAAGACCAGGACTGGGAACGCAGCTGGATGGACAACTTCCAGCCCATGCGTTTCGGCCAGCGCCTGTGGATCGTGCCGAGCTGGCACGCGGCCCCGGAGCCGGACGCGGTGAACCTGCTGCTCGACCCGGGCCTGGCCTTCGGCACCGGCACCCACCCCACCACTGCCCTGTGCCTGGAGTGGCTCGACGGCCAGGAGCTGCGCGACAGCAACGTGCTGGACTTCGGCTGCGGCTCGGGCATCCTGGCCATTGCCGCCCTGCTGCTGGGCGCCAAGCAAGCCGTCGGCACCGATATCGACGTGCAGGCGCTGGAAGCGTCGCGCGATAACGCCGGGCGCAACAACATTCCTGAAGGCAAATTCCCGCTTTACCTACCGCAGGATTTGCCCCAGGTGCAGGCCGATGTGCTGGTGGCCAATATCCTCGCCGGGCCGCTGGTGTCCCTGGCGCCGCAGCTGTCGAGCCTGGTCAGGTCGGGCGGCCGCCTGGCGCTGTCGGGCATCCTGGCCGAACAGGGTGAGGAAGTCGCCGCCGCTTACGCCCAGGACTTTGACCTGGACCCGATCGCTGAACGCGACGGCTGGGTACGCATCAGCGGTCGTCGGCGCTAGAATGAGCGCTTGCCTGAATCGGATGGCCGCATGACCGACAGTTTCGTCACCCAGTGCCCGCATTGCCAGACCCGCTTTCGCGTCAACCATGCTCAATTGAGCGTGGCCCGCGGCGTGGTTCGCTGCGGCTCGTGCCTGCAAGTGTTCAACGCTGCCCGCCAATTGCTGGAGCAGCGCGCCACCCACGCCCCTGCGCCGACATCCGAAGTACCGACGGTCGCGCAAGCCGCCCCCGAGGCGCCGCGCGCGATCAGCCAGAAGCAGTGGAACGCCGAAGAGCTGGACCTGGACAATCTGGACCTGGACGAAGAACTGGCCAAGCTGGAGCGGCGCGCCCCGCAGCCCGCCCTGCCGGTGAGCGCAGACCGCCGCCAGCCGGGCGACCGTCGGCACAAGGAAGAACCGCTCAGCGCCAGTCGCGATAGCCTCAAGGCCGATGAGGAAAAGTGGGCCGCCAGCCTGTTCAGCGAACCTTCTGAAGCGCGCGGCCAACCCGACGAAGACGAATACGAAGCGAAAAAAACGGCTGCCACCCGAGCACGCACCGAACCGTCGATGTCACCTCACGCCGACGACATCGAAGATGGGCCGCCGCTGGGCACACCCCGCGACGATGACGAGCTCGACCCACCCTTGACTCCCGTCCTCCACGAAGCCTCCGAGCCGGAGCCCGAAGAGCGCCCTCAACCGCGCCGCAGGCGCACCCGCGCGTCGACCGGTGCCCACGACGACGTGCTCCAGGACCTGGAAGACGACCCGCTGCACCTCTACGCACAAAAACGCCCGTCAAGCCTGGGCCGCCGCCTGGTCTGGATACTGCTGGTACTGATCGCCGCCGCCGGCCTGGTCGGCCAGTACATCGCTTATCAATTCGACGACCTGGCCCGCCAGGACGCTTATCGCCCGTGGTTCCAGCAACTGTGCCCCACATTGGGCTGCACGGTGCCGTCGCGGGTCGATATCGCCCATATCAAGAGCAGCAATCTGGTGGTGCGCAGCCACCCGGAATTCGCCGGGGCGTTGGTGGTGGACGCGATCATCTATAACCGCGCGACCTTCTCCCAGCCCTTCCCGCTGCTGGAGCTGCGTTTCGCCGACCTCAACGGTGGCCTGATCGCCAGTCGTCGGTTCAAGCCCGCCGAATACCTCAGTGGTGAACTGGCCGGCGTCAGCGAAATGCCATCACAGACCCCGATCCATATCTCCCTCGATATCCTTGATCCGGGCAATAAAGCCGTGAATTACAGCCTGAGCTTCCACTCGCCCGAGTAAATCGGCTCGGCCACCGAAACCTGACGGTGGAATATTGACTGCGCGCCGGCCAACCAAACCGGCGGCGATAAAGAAATAACTGTTCAGATTTTATCCAATTCAGCCTTTATCCAGTCATCGAGAGCGGGTATCATGCCAACCCTTTTTCGAACTCTAATGATCCGGCCCCACAACAGGGAAGTCCTATGTCGGCGGTACGCATCGGCCCATATACATTGCAGAACGGCTTGATTCTCGCCCCCATGGCGGGCGTCACCGACCAGCCCTTTCGTCAGCTGTGCAAACGATTGGGCGCCGGGCTGGTCGTGTCGGAAATGGTCACCAGCGACATGAGTCTGTGGAACACCCGCAAGTCGCGGATGCGCATGATCCACGAAGGTGATCCCGAGCCGCGCTCGGTGCAGATCGCCGGGGGTGATGCGCAGATGCTGGCGGATGCGGCCCGAGCCAATGTGGAGCTGGGTGCGCAGATCATCGATATCAACATGGGCTGCCCGGCCAAGAAGGTCTGCAACAAGGCCGCCGGTTCCGCGTTGTTGAAGGATGAGCAGTTGGTTGCCGAGATCCTGCAGGCCGTTGTCGCCGCAGTCGATGTGCCGGTGACCCTGAAGATTCGCACCGGCTGGGACCGGGACAACAAAAACGGCCTGACGGTGGCGAAGATCGCCGAACAGGCAGGCATTACAGCGCTGGCGGTGCATGGCCGCACCCGCGCCGACCTTTACACCGGTGAGGCCGAGTACGACACCATCGCCGCGATCAAGCAGGCGGTGTCGATGCCGGTGTTTGCCAATGGCGACATCGACTCCGCCGAGAAAGCCCGGCGCGTACTTCACGCGACCGGTGCCGATGGCCTGTTGATTGGCCGTGCCGCCCAGGGGCGGCCGTGGATTTTTCGTGAGATCGAGCACTTCCTGCGTACCGGCGAAACCTTGCCGGCACCGGAGCTGATCGAGGTGGAACGCATTCTGCTAGAGCATCTGGCCGCCCTGCACGCCTTCTATGGAGACGTGATGGGAGTACGCATTGCTCGCAAGCATGTCGGCTGGTATCTCGCAACCTTGCCGGGCGCCAAGGAGTTTCGCGCCCACTTCAATCGTTTGGATGATACGGAAGCACAGTGCGCCAACGTTCGTGAGTTCTTCGCCGGACGTTACAAGAGCCTGGTGACAGGGGACGGAGAGGGGGTGGCCGCATGACGATGATGACCGAGACTTTAGTGAGTGGAACAGCACCCGTGAGCGACAACGTCAATTTGAAACAGCACCTCAACACGCCGAGCGAAGAAGGCCAGACCCTTCGCGGGAGTGTCGAGAAGGCGCTGCACAATTATTTCGCCCACCTGGAAGGCGCTTCCGTCACGGACGTCTACAACCTGGTGCTCTCCGAAGTCGAGGCGCCCTTGCTCGAAAGCGTGATGAACTACGTCAAGGGCAACCAGACCAAAGCCAGCGAGCTGCTGGGCCTCAACCGTGGGACCCTGCGCAAAAAGCTCAAGCAGTACGATTTGCTGTAAGCATTCAATCCAACCAGAAAGGCGCCCGCGTAAAAACGGTCGCCTTTTTTGCTGACTCCCTTGCTTTTGATGGAAATTGAAATGACCGACCAGACCACCCGCCTGCCGATCCGCCGCGCCTTGATCAGTGTCTCCGACAAGACCGGGATCCTCGAATTTGCCCGTGAGCTGGAAGCCCTGGGTGTGGAAATCCTCTCCACGGGCGGGACCTTCAAACTGCTGCAGGACAACGGCGTGGCCGCAGTGGAAGTGGCGGACTACACCGGATTCGCAGAAATGATGGATGGCCGGGTCAAGACCCTGCACCCGAAAATCCACGGTGGCATCCTCGGCCGTCGCGGCATCGACGACGCCATCATGAGCGAGCACGGTATCAAGCCGATCGACCTGGTGGCCGTTAACCTCTACCCGTTCGAAGCCACCATCAACAAACCAGGCTGCGACTTGCCGACCGCCATCGAAAACATCGATATCGGCGGCCCGACCATGGTCCGCTCGGCCGCCAAGAACCACAAAGACGTGGCCATCGTGGTCAATGCCAGTGACTACGCCCAGGTACTCGAAAACCTGAAAGCCGGGGGCCTGACTTACGCCCAGCGTTTCGACCTGATGCTCAAGGCGTTCGAACACACCGCCGCCTACGACGGCATGATCGCCAACTACATGGGTACCGTGAACCAGGCCGCCGAAACCCTCAGCACGGAAGGCCGCAGCCAGTTCCCGCGCACCTTCAACAGCCAGTTCATCAAGGCCCAGGAAATGCGCTACGGCGAGAACCCGCACCAGAGCGCGGCGTTCTACGTGGAAGCCAAGCCGGCCGAAGTGGGCATCGCCACCGCGACCCAACTGCAAGGCAAGGAGCTGTCCTACAACAACGTGGCCGACACCGACGCTGCGCTCGAATGCGTCAAGAGCTTCGTCAAGCCGGCCTGCGTCATCGTCAAACACGCCAACCCGTGCGGCGTGGCCGTCAGCCCGGATGCCGAAGGCGGCATTCGCCAGGCCTACGAACTGGCCTACGCCACCGACACCGAGTCGGCCTTCGGCGGCATCATCGCCTTCAACCGTGAACTGGACGCTGAGACCGCCAAGGCCATCGTCGACCGTCAGTTCGTTGAAGTGATCATCGCCCCAAGCGTCAGTGAAGAAGCTCGCGCCATCGTTGCAGCGAAAGCCAATGTGCGCCTGCTGGCCTGCGGCGAGTGGTCGGCTGACCGCGCAGCGGCGTGGGACTACAAGCGCGTCAATGGCGGCCTGCTGGTCCAGAGCCGCGACATCGGCATGATCGGCGCCGACGACCTGAAAGTGGTAACCCGGCGGGCACCGACCGAACAGGAGATCCACGACCTGATCTTCGCCTGGAAAGTGGCCAAGTACGTTAAATCCAACGCCATCGTCTACGCCAAGAACCGCCAGACCATCGGTGTCGGCGCCGGCCAGATGAGCCGTGTGAACTCGGCGCGTATCGCCGCGATCAAGGCTGAACACGCCGGTTTGCAGGTAGCGGGTTCGGTGATGGCTTCCGATGCGTTCTTCCCGTTCCGCGACGGTCTGGACAACGCCGCCAAGGCCGGCGTCACCGCCGTGATCCAGCCGGGCGGCTCGATGCGCGACGCCGAAGTGATTGCCGCGGCCGACGAAGCTGGCATTGCCATGGTCTTCACCGGCATGCGCCACTTCCGCCACTGATCCACTGCGTGAAGTAGCGAGCTTATAGCTGCAAGCGGCAAGTAAGAGTAGACCGGGATCGCTTTTACTTTCGCTTGCAGCCTCATTCATTAAAGGCTGCGCAACGTAGGGTGAGGCAATGCAGATTGCTTTTAACTTGCCGCTTGCAGCTTTTAACTTCCTTTGAAGGAGTCTGACTTGAATGTTTTGATCATCGGCAGCGGCGGCCGTGAACACGCCCTGGCCTGGAAAGTTGCCCAGGACCCTCGCGTCCAGACAGTTTTCGTCGCCCCCGGCAACGCCGGCACCGCTATCGAAGCCAAGTGTGAAAACGTCGCGATCGACGTACTGGCCCTTGAGCAACTGGCCGACTTCGCCGAAAAAAACGTGTCCCTGACCATCGTCGGCCCGGAAGTACCGCTGGTAGCCGGTGTGGTGGACCTGTTCCGCAGCCGTGGCCTGGACTGCTTCGGCCCCACCGCCGGTGCTGCGCAATTGGAAGGTTCGAAAGCCTTTACCAAGGATTTCCTGGCCCGCCACAAGATCCCGACCGCCGATTACCAGAACTTCACCGAGATCGAGCCGGCCCTGGCTTACCTGCGTGAAAAAGGTGCGCCAATCGTGATCAAGGCCGACGGCCTGGCCGCCGGTAAAGGCGTGATCGTCGCGATGACCCTGCAGGAAGCCGAAGACGCCGTGCGCGACATGCTTGCCGGCAACGCCTTCGGGGAGGCGGGTTCGCGTGTCGTCATCGAAGAATTCCTCGACGGCGAAGAAGCCAGCTTCATCGTGATGGTCGACGGCAAGAACGTGCTGCCAATGGCCACCAGCCAGGACCACAAGCGCGTCGGCGACGGCGATACCGGCCCGAATACCGGCGGCATGGGCGCCTACTCCCCGGCACCGGTGGTCACCGCCGACGTGCACCAGCGCGTCATGGACCTGGTGATCTGGCCGACCGTGCGCGGCATGGCCGACGAAGGCAACGTGTACACCGGTTTTCTCTACGCCGGCCTGATGATCGACAAAGCCGGTAACCCCAAAGTCATCGAGTTCAACTGCCGCTTCGGCGACCCGGAAACCCAACCGGTGATGCTGCGCCTGCAATCGAGCCTGGTACTGCTGGTGGAGGCCGCCCTGGCCCAGGCCCTGGACAAGGTTGAAGCTCAGTGGGACCCACGTCCGAGTGTCGGCATTGTGCTGGCGGCCGGCGGCTACCCTGCCGACTACGCCAAGGGCGACGTGATCGAAGGCCTGGATGCGGCGGCTACGCTGGAAGGCAAGGTGTTCCACGCAGGCACGGCGCTCAAGGATGGCCAGGTCGTCACTGCCGGCGGCCGTGTGTTGTGTGCCACCGCCATGGGCGCCAGTGTCGATGCCGCCCAACAGCAGGCGTATAAACTGGCCGCCAGGATCAACTGGAACGGCTGTTTCTACCGCAAGGACATCGGCTACCGCGCCATTGCCCGCGAACGTGGCCAGAACAGCTGAACAGCGACTACCCAGTAGCTATCCGTTCGGTTAGGCAAGGGCCCAAGGCCCTTGCCGTATACAGGCCTGCCGCGCATAGTTAACCCGTGCATCAACCTACGAAGGGATTTCGCCGTGCGCTGGCTCAGGATCGCCATAGGTTTCACTGTCAGTCTGCTGACGCTGCTCTGCCTGCTCCCGGCCCAGGCCGCCGCGCAAGGCAGTGGCTGGGCAGTATTGCTTGATGAACAGGCCGATCTGCAGTTGAGCGACATCCGCTCCTCTCGCTACACCAATCAATTCAGCCCCATCGAACTGGACCGCATTACCGCTGCGGAACCGGACGGTGCGTTGTGGGTGCGTTTCAAGCTGCAACCCGGCAAGCACGAGCAGGTGCTGCGGGTATTCGCCCCGGACCTGTCGCAACTGAGCCTCTACGTGCTCGACGGCGACACCCTGGTGGAACAACAGAACACCGGCACCCGCCAGCCCCAGGCGCAGCGCCCGCTGCCCAGCAGTGACTTCATGCTGCCGCTGCCGCAAAGCCAGAGACCGCTCGAGGTCTACCTGCGCCTGGTTTCGGAACATGAGCTGCGCCCTTACATCACCCTGGAACCGGCCGTACTGGCGGCCGCCGACCAGACCCAGACGCTGATCTACGGCCTGCTGTTCGGCTGCCTGCTGATGCTGATCCTGCACAACCTCACGCGCTTCGCCTACCACCGCTCGCGCAGCAGCCTGTGGCTGGCGGCCTGCGAAACGTTACTGATGCTCAGCCTGGCGCTGCTGCTCAACCTGGTCGGCCCGTGGCTGCCCAATTGGCATGCGATCCAAACCCCTGGCGCCTACCTGGCCCTGCTGCTGACGGCGCCGTGCGGCCTGATGTTTGCCTATCGCTTCTTCATGCCGCTGGGCCCTCACATGCTGAACCGGCTGTTGATGGCCGACATCCTGCTGATCGTGCTGTGCGGCCTGCTGCTGTTGTTCGTCAACACCTTGCCGCTGAATATCATCACCTACGTCCTGGTGGCCCTGGCGGGCCTGAGCATGTTGTTCGTCTCGGCCTACCATTGGCAGCAAGGCTACCGTCCGGCGCGCCTGTTCGTGGCCGGCATGGTGGTTTTCAATATCGGCACCCTGATCATCCTGCCGGCACTGCTGGGCCTGACGATGGTATCGCCCCAGGGCCTGATCGTGACGCTGCTCGCCTTTATCTGCATCAGCGGCCTGCTGATGAGCCTGGCACTGGGCGAACGTCAGCGCGCCATTGTCGAGGCACGTTTCAGCCTCAGCCGCGACCTGGCCGCCAGCAATGCCGAAATCGCCGCCAAGGCCGAGTTCCTGGCGAAGATCAGCCACGAAATCCGCACACCGATGAACGGCGTACTGGGCATGACCGAACTGCTGCTCGGCACGCCGCTGTCGGTGAAACAGCGCGACTACGTACAAACCATCCACAGTGCGGGCAACGAACTGCTCACGCTGATTAACGAGATTCTCGACATTTCCAAGCTCGAGTCCGGCCAGATCGAACTGGACGACGTGCAGTTCGACCTCAACGCGCTGATCGACGATTGCCTGAGTATCTTCCGCGCCAAGGCCGAGCAGCAGAACGTCGAGCTGATCAGCTTTATCCAGCCCCAGGTACCCCGCGTCATCAGCGGCGATCCGACGCGCCTGCGCCAGGCCATGTTGAGCCTGCTGGAAAACGCCCTGCATAAAACCGATGAAGGCGAAGTGCTGATCGTGGTGGCCCTGGACGACCGCAGCACCAAGCCTCGCCTGCGCATCGCCGTGCAGGACAGCGGCGTACCGATGGATGCCGCCGAGCGTGACGCCCTGCTGCACAGCGAACTGCACAGCAAGAACTTCCTCTCGGCCACGCGCCTGAGCGGCCACCTGGGGCTGGTGATCGCTCGCCAGCTGATCCTGTTGATGAACGGCGAATTCGGCATCAAGAGCGGCAGCCATCAGGGCAGCACCTTATGGTTGACCCTGCCCCTGGACCCCGAGCGCCTGGAGCACCCGACTTCCGACCTCGACGGCCCGCTCAAAGGCGCCCGCGTGCTGGTGGTGGACGACAACGACACCTGCCGCAAAGTGCTGGTGCAACAATGCTCGGCCTGGGGCCTCAACGTCAGCGCCGTGCCCTCGGGCAAGGAAGCGCTGGCGCTGCTGCGCACCAAGGCGCACTTGCGTGATTACTTCGATGTGGTGCTGCTGGACCAGAACATGCCCGGCATGACCGGCATGCAGTTGGCGGCCAAGATCAAGGAAGACCCGAGCCTGAACCACGACATTCTGTTGATCATGCTCACCGGCATCAGCAATGCGCCCAGCAAGATCATCGCGCGTAACTGCGGGATCAAGCGCATCCTGGCCAAACCGGTGGCCGGCTATACCTTAAAGACGACCCTGGCCGACGAACTGACCCAGCGCAGCAAAGGCAACATTGCGCCGCGCCCCGCCCCCAACGCGCCGGAAGCAGTCACGGTGCCCAGCGACTTCCGCATCCTGGTGGCGGAAGACAACAGCATCTCCACCAAGGTAATTCGCGGCATGCTCGGCAAACTCAACCTCAACCCGGACACCGCCAGCAACGGCGAGGAAGCGCTGGAGGCGATGAAAGCCCAGCGCTATGACCTGGTGTTGATGGACTGCGAAATGCCAATCCTTGATGGCTTCTCAGCCACCCAGCAACTGCGTGCGTGGGAAGTCAGCCACCAACGCATCCGCACGCCGGTGGTGGCGCTCACTGCGCATATCCTCTCGGAGCACAAAGAGCGTGCACGCCAGGCCGGTATGGACGGGCACATGGCCAAGCCGGTGGAGTTGTCGCAGTTGCGCGAGTTGGTGGAGTTCTGGGTGGCGCAGCGCCAACAGCGGCCCGAACACGCCCCGTCCTGACTTGAAATGCAATTGCAATGCGGGAGGGGCTTGCCCCTCCCACATTGCTCTGTGTCGCCTGTTAGACTCTCCCCACTTTTACTGTCGCGAGCCACCCCCATGCTCCACGTGTTATTCAGCGTTTACCTGAAGATGCTGGTGCTCTACAGCCCGTTCTTCGTGTTGTCCTGCTTTATCAGCCTGACCCGTGGTTATTCCAGCAAAGAACGGCGGCGCCTGGCCTGGAAAGTGGCGTTGGCGACCCTGGTTTCCAGCGTATTGCTCTACTTGTTCGGCCGGGTGATTTTCAGTGTGTTCGGTATTACCGTGGACGCGTTTCGCATCGGCGCCGGCAGCGTGTTGTTCATCTCCGCCCTGGGCATGGCCCAGGGCAAGTCGGCGGTGCAGACCGACAACGTGCAGCAGGACGTCACCATTGTGCCGCTGACCATCCCGCTCACCGTCGGCCCCGGCACCATCGGTGCGCTGCTGGTGATGGGCGTCAGCCAGCCGCACTGGGACGACAAACTCACTGCCATCCTCAGCATCGCCCTGGCCAGCCTCACGGTGGGTGTGGTGCTGTATCTGTCCAACCGTATCGAACGCATTCTCGGTGACCAGGGCCTGCAGATTGTCAGCCGCCTCATGGGCCTGTTTGTGTGCGCCCTCGCCGCGCAAATCATCTTCACCGGCGTGCGCGGTTATCTGGTGCCTTAGATCCGGTACTTGGCAATCGCCAAGTGCACCTTGTCGCCGGCGCTCTCGCGCATCAACCGGATGGTTTTTTCGTTGACCACCGAGGTATTCAACACCAGGCAGGTCTGCCCGCTGAAGGCCTCGAACGACGAGCTGTCCCATTCCAGGAACGGCAGCCCCACCTGTTTGCTCGCGCCCTGGGTGCTGTAGGTCACCAGCACCATGGTCAATTCACCGTCCGACTCGGCACAGGACGCCAGGCCAAAATCACCGCCCTGATGCACCATGCTGTTGCGTTTGAACAGCTCGAAAGACGCCGGTTGCTGCTTCAAGGCCTCCAGTGCATCAGCGGCCAGCTTCGGCAGCGCGGCCAGCAGCGGCCCGGACAGCGATGTCGACGCCAGCAACGTGGCGATGAGATTCAGTGCCGCCAGTTGCACCGTCAGGCCCCTGCCGGAACTCGAGACGCGCTCGAAGCGGCTGCGCACCGGCAGCCAGCCCAGGCTGATCATCACCTTGATAAATTCGTCATACCAGGCTTCGCTGCCGCGCTGGATATTCAACACATCGCTGACGTAACTGCTGGCCAGCAGGTAGCTTTTGCGAATGTACTCGCGGTTAAGCCCCGACAGGCCCTCGGCAAACGAAATCACACCGTTGTTGACCACCGCCGCATTGCTGTCTTCGTCGGTGTCCAACACCTGCGTGACAGGCGCTCCCGGTGCGCCGGGCAGTTTGTAGGCGGCAATCAACTTGCGCCGCTTTGCCGTATTGATCCTTCTGTGATGTCGCTCCATTTCAGTTCTCCACAAGCACCCCACATGGGGCTTGCTTTCACCCTAGTCCAGGGCTCGGCGGCGTTGCCATACGACAAACAACGCTTGCGCACAGCCAGCGCAAAACACTGCCCCGCAATTACGGGGCAGCTCACTGGACGTTCCGGTTTTCGTTGTGCCAAAAAGAAAAAAGCGCCGAAAACACCAGGCGATCACCCAGGGTTTATCGGAGCTTTCATGCAGCCTCAGGCGCCGGGCTTTTCGCCATACCAGCGCGGTGTGTACACCCAGGTACCGCCATCGGCCCGCGCGAATGTGCAGGTGGTGGAAGAGCCGATCAGCACCATGGTGCGCATGTCCACCTGGTCCGGGGTGAGTTGACCCAGAGTGGTGACGCGCAGCGTCTGGCCGGGCCGCCCGATATCGCGACCCAGCACTACCGGCGTCTGCGGCGTACGGTGCAGCGCAACGATTTCCAGGGCGCGGCCCAATTGCCACGGGCGCGACCGCGAGATCGGGTTGTAGAACGCCAGCGCCAGGTCGGCCTGGGAGGCGAGGTCCAGGCGCTTTTCAATGATCGACCACGGCTTGAGGTTGTCCGACAGCGACATCACGCAGAAGTCATGGCCCAGCGGCGCGCCGGCCTGGGCGGCGGTGGCCAGGGACGCAGAGACGCCCGGCAGAATTTCCAGCTCGACCTGATGCCAGGCCGGGTCGCTGGAGTCATGCAACGCCTCGATCACCGCAGCCGCCATGGCGAACACACCCGGGTCGCCGGACGACACCACCACCACCGAACGGCCACTGGCGGCCAATTCGAACGCATGGCGTGCGCGCTGCATTTCTTCACGGTTATCGGTGCAGTGCTGCACTTGGTCGTCACGGAACGGCCCGGCCATGCGCACGTAGGTTTCATAACCCAACACGTCGGTGCAGCGCGCCAATTCAGCCTTGACCGCCGGCACCATCAGCTCGACCGCACCGGGGCCCAGGCCGATCACGGCGAGACGGCCACGCGGGCGCCCTACCTCGGACAGGTCCAGGGGATGCTCGGCAACCTGAATCACGAGGTCGGCGTCCTGCCGGATGCTGGCGAAACGCAGCGGCACAGCCAGTGCCGATGCCGCTTCATGCAACGTCGCCTCGGCCATGTGCGTTTCGCTGGCGAGCAGGCACGCCAGCGATTGCACGGCAATGCCCGCGTCATGCAACGCAGCACGCACACGCTCGGCCAACTGCGCGCCGGGCTTGCAGGTCACGCTCACGTTTTTCGGATAGATCAGCAATTCGTTGGCAACGGCGGCGCGCGCGGCACTGCCCACATGGATCGCCAACCGCGCTTGCGGGTCCTGCGCAAGATTCGCTTGATCCAACCACGGCGCCGCGCCTTCGATACGCACGCTTTCGCCCGCCAGCAAGTCGGACACGAAGCGCTTGCCCAACTCCAAGTCCGCCAGTTCGTAACCTGCGGGCGGGTTGAGCAGGCAGGTGCCGAAGCGCAGCTCACCGCTGGTGGTAATCGCCGCGTCCACGTTCAACGCCGCCGCGATCTCGCGCGCCATGCCGTTGACGCCGCCCAGGCCACCCAGCAGCGGTACCACTGCACTGCCATCCTCCGCCACCGCCAGCACGGCGGGCTCTTCGCCTTTTTCCAGCAGTAACGGCGCCAGGGTGCGGATCACGATACCGGCCGCGCACAAGGCAATCAGCGGCGTGCCTTGCCGGTAAAGCTCGCGCAGTGTGGCGCCGAATTCGTTGTAGGCCTGGTCCGCACCTGCAACGCGCCCCGACAGGCCGTGGATCAGCGCCCCAGGGTAAACCTGCTGGATCCTGCGCGCCGTGGCCAGGCTGCCCTGGCCCAGGATGACAATCGCTGGAGTCATCACCCTTGCCACCGTTCACCGGGCACGATGATCAGCGAGAAGTACGGCGACGACATCGGCTCCACCTGATCTAGCGGTACGATCTTCTGGTTGGCCATGGTGGCGCGCTCCACGTACAGCGCACGCCCGGCCAGGCCGAGTTCTTCGAGTACCTGGCGCACCTTGGGGAAGTTGCGGCCCAGCTTCATGATCACCGCCGCGTCGGCATCGGCCAGGCGACGCTTGAGGTCGTCATGGGGCAACACGCCCGAGAGCACCGACAGGCTCTGGTTGCGATACACCAGCGGCGCGCCAAGTACCGAAGCGCCGCCGAGCATCGAGCACACGCCCGGAATGACCTGCGCTTCGTAGCGCTCGGCCAGACGGTCGTGCAGGTACATATAGGAGCCGTAGAAGAACGGGTCGCCTTCGCAGATCACCGCGACATCGCGGCCGGCGTCCAGGTGCGCGGCCACCTCGACACTGGCGGTGTCGTAGAAATCGCTGATCACCTGCTCGTAGGACAGCGGCGCCGGCAGCGCTTCGGTGGTCACCGGGTACACCAGCGGCATCAGGGTCTGCTGCGCCACCAGGTGGTCTTCGATGATGCCGAAGGCGTTGCCCTTTTTGCCCTTGGCCACGAAGTACGCCACCACCGGCGACTCCCGCAGCAGGCGCAAAGCCTTGACGGTGATCAGCTCCGGGTCGCCGGGGCCGACGCCCAGGCCGAGCAAACGTCCGCGTGCCGGCATTATTCGACCTCCGTGGCGAGTGCATTGACCGCGGCGGCGGCCATGGCGCTGCCGCCCAGGCGGCCTTGCATGATCACAAACGGCACGCCACGGCTGTCGGCCGCGAGCATCGCCTTGGATTCGGCGGCGCCGACGAAACCCACCGGGAAGCCCAGGATCAACGCGGGTTTCGGTGCGCCGGCATCGAGCATTTCCAGCAGGTAGAACAGCGCCGTCGGTGCGTTGCCGATCACTACCACACTGCCCGCCAGATGCGGGCGCCACAGCTCCAGGGCGGCAGCGGAGCGGGTGTTGCCCAACTCTCGCGCCAGCTCGGGAACGCTGTCGTCGCGCAGGGTGCAGATCACTTGATTATTGGCCGGCAGGCGCGTGCGGGTCACGCCTTCGGAGACCATCCGCGCATCGCACAGGATCGGCGCGCCGGCGGCCAGCGCATCGCGTCCGGCCTTGCCGGCGCCGTCGGAGAACTGCAGGCCGTCAATGGCATCGACCATGCCGCACGCATGAATCACCCGCACCGCGAGTTTTTCCAGGTCCGCCGGGATGCGCTCCAACCGGGCTTCCGCGCGAATAATGGCGAAGGAGTTGCGATAGATCTCCTGACCGTCGCGGATGTAATCAATCATCGGTGTTGCTCCGTGGACGAGCGCGCAGCACGGCGCCCGCCGCTTCAATGGAAAGGTTGCGCGCGTGCAGCCGGCCGAAACCTGGGTGGGCTGCATCGCGAAAATAGAGGTCGTAGTGGCCGGGGCTCACCGCCAGCAAGGTGACCGGCGCGGTGTGCGCGTCGGCGCAGGAACGTGGGCAGCCGGACAGGTGCGCCTCAACGCCGGGTGCCTGCGCGGCCAGTTGCATGGCGTCGGCCTTGGTGTCGGCCAGGGCTTTGCCGCAGCCGCTGGAACCGGTGCAGGCCACCATGCGGGCCAGCGGTTGATCGGCGCAGCCGAGGAAACCCAATTGCGCCAGGCGTTCGGTCACGGCATGAGGCTTTTCGACATTGGGCAACAGCACGCCTTGCCAGGGGGTGAACCGCAAGGTGCCGTCACCATAGTCGCCGGCCAGTTGTGCGGCGCCCTTGAGCATCGTCGAATCCAGGCGGCCCAAGGGGGCGACGGCGGCGACATAAAACTGATTTTTTTGAGGCTGTGGATAAGTGCCAAGGTGCAACAAGGCGCCGCTGGCTGGGCGTTTGAAGTTGTCGATCGGCAGCAGTGGCAGGCGCAGATGGCTCAGCAGGTGGTCCACACGCACATGGCGCATGCGGGTTTGCTCTGGGGTCGCGAGGTCAAGGAACGCGTCGAGGACGGCCACTACCAACGCGTGCGCTTGGTCCAATCGCACGGCGGCCAGGGGTGCGTCCAGGCCCGGACAACCTGCCAGGCCAAACGCGAGCAACGTCTCGCCCTCGCGCACGAATGCCGATAACCACAGGTCGTGGTGATGTTCGAGCATCGCCAGGGCCTCGCCGCCATCCAGTTGCACGGCGAACTTGGCCGACAGCGCATGAAAGCGCGGATTATTCTCCAGCGTGGCGAGGATCTGCCCCGCCAGTGGGCGGGTGTCGAACAGCATCTGCGGGTCGATACCGGCGCTGGGGCTGAGCATCAGGTTGCGCACGTCGTCACCGGCGGCGTTGCTCGGGCCCAGGCCCGCAGCCAGCAACATCGCGATCAGGGCATCCTGCTCGGCGCCGATCCCGCGAATCTGCAGGTTGGCGCGGTTGGTCGCCTCGATCACCCCGCCGGCATAGGCCTGGGCCGCGTCAGCCACGGCGTGGGCCTGGGCCGCGCTGATCGAACCGCCGGCCAGCTTGATCCGGCAAATGCCGCCATCCAGCGCCTGGACAATACGCAGCAACCCCGGACAAGCCGAGGGGCGCAAGGTGTTCAGGGCGGGCGTTGGGTTCACGGGGCTACCGGTTCACGGGTAAAGGCGCGGTATTATGCCTGCTTTGTCCGGCGGCATGAAAAGCCTGCCCGTCGGATGTCGTTCAAGGAATCAATATGTCGCCCTGGCTGACGGTAGTAGGCATCGGTGAAGACGGCTTCAAGGGGCTGGGCAGGAATGCCCGGCATGCCTTGTTGCGCGCCACGCGGATCATAGGGGGTCAGCGCCAGTTGGACCTGTTGCCGGTGTGCATTCGCGGTGAGCGCCAGTTGTGGCCGAGCCCGTTCTCCCTGGAACCGGTGCTTGCTCGGCGCGGTACGCCGGTGTGTGTGCTGGCCAGCGGCGACCCAATGTTCTACGGCGTGGGCGCGAGCCTGGCGCGACAGATCGCGGCTGAAGAGTTGCTGATTGTGCCCGCGCCGTCGTCGGTGTCCCTTGCCGCCGCGCGTTTGGGCTGGCCGTTACAGGACGTGGTGACATTATCGGTAGTGGCGCGGCCCGTCGCGGCTATCAACGCGCATCTGGCCAGTGGGGTGCGCCTGTTAGTGCTGAGTAATGACGGTGGCAGCCCCGCATTGATCGCTGCGGTGTTGACCGAGGCCGGGTTCGGGCCCAGCCGATTGAGCGTGTTTGAACACTTGGGTGGCGCGCATGAGCAGCGTATCGACGGCCTGGCCGCGGATTGGCAGCACCAGTCGGCTGCGGATCTGAACCTGGTCGCCATCGAGTGCCTGGCGTCTCCCGACACGCCGCGCCTGTCGCGTCTGGCAGGCCTGCCGGATAGCGCCTTCAAGCACGACGGCCAACTGACCAAGCGCGATGTGCGCGCCATGACCCTCGCGCGCCTTGCCCCCATGCCGGGCGAGCTACTGTGGGATGTGGGCGCGGGCAGCGGTTCCATCGGTATCGAATGGATGCGCACTCACCCCAGTTGCCGTGCCCTGGCGATTGAAGCCGACGCAGGCCGCCAGGACTTGATCGAACACAATCGCGACGCCCTCGGCGTGCCCGGCCTGCACCTGGTACGCGGCACCGCCCCGGACGCCTTGCATGGCCTGCCGACGCCCGACGCCATCTTCATCGGCGGCGGCGTCACCCGCGACGGCGTACTCGACAGCTGCTGGCAACAGCTGCGCCCCGGTGGTCGCTTGGTTGCCAATGCCGTGACCCTGCAAAGCGAAATGACCTTGATGAACTGGCGCGCGGAGCACGGCGGCGAACTGACGCGCATCCACGTGGCCCAGGCGCTGCCGCTGGGCGAGTTCGATACGTGGCGCCAGGCGCTGCCGATCACCTTGCTTGAAGTGACCAAGCCGCTATGAAACGGATTCTGCTGCTGGGCGGCGTGACCGAAGCGTTGGCCATCGCGCGAACCTTGGGGCCGGAGCATATCTACAGCCTGGCGGGCGTGGGACGTGTGCCGACCGACCTCACCTGCCAAGTGCGCGTTGGCGGCTACGGTGGAGCCGAAGGCTTGGCCCGGTTCGTTCGCGCTGAACGGATCAGCCTGATCCTCGACGCGACCCATCCGTATGCGGCGCAGATCAGCCGCAATGCCGCCGAGGCTGCACGGTTGAGTCACATCCCCTGCTGGGCGCTGCGGCGTCCGGCGTGGAAGCCGCAGGCCGGGGATGATTGGCGCGAAGTGAGTGATTGGGCCGAGTTGATCGAAGCATTGAAACCGTTCAAGCGGCCGCTGTTCACCTTGGGTCGCGAACCGTTGCAGCACCTCGACGAAATCCCCGCCGGGCAATTCTGGACACTGCGCGCGCTGGATATGTACCCCGGCAATGAGCGCTGTGAAGTGATTGGCGCACGCGGACCGTTTCTGCTCGAAGATGAACGCGCGTTGTTTGAACGGCGTGGGATTGATGTGCTGATCAGCAAGAACAGTGGCAGCACGGCCACCGAGCCGAAGCTGGAAGTGGCGCGGGAACGTGGGGTGCCGGTGTTGGTGTTGAAGCGGCCGGTGTTGGCGGCGGTGGACAGGGAGCTTTTGTCGCCCGCGGAAACAATCGATTCGTTGGCAGATTTCATTCGATAGATCAGGATCATCCGCCACCCTCTATCCCATTCATTGTTGCTTCAAGGGACGGCGATGAACCCACAACACGAAGTGCTAAATTCCAGGAACAGTTCAGGCCAGACCCAAGGCTATACAGGAGCTGACATGATAGAAGTTAAACAAGCCGTACAAGTTGCCAAGGCAGCCGCCAACGACTTTCTCGGGCAAGAAACAGACCTGCAAGACCTGATGCTTGAGGAAGTAGAGTTAAGCCCAGACAATAATACCTGGGCAATAACACTTGGCTTCAATGTCCCCAACCCTAATAACTATGAAAGATTAGGCGCCTCTTTGGCCGGACAGATGTATGCGCGAAAGTACAAAACATTCATCATTGACTCGGAGACTGGCGAGTTCCGTTCCATGAAGATTCGCGAAGTATGATAGAAGCCTATATAAAGCAATATCGAAGAAAGGGAATCATCGTTGACACTAACCTGCTACTTCTGGCCCTGATAGGAGGAACGTCCAGCATCGTAGAGTTCAAGAGGACACGCGGCTACAACGATGAAGACTATCAACTTTTACTCAAAGTGATTGATCAATTCGAGAAGCTTGTTTCAACCCCGCACATTCTCGCTGAAGCCAGCAACCTGACAAATGGGCTTTATGGAAGCAAGCTGCGCGATTTTTATGCAACGTTAAAGAACTCACTATCAACAATAATCGAGATCCATCATCCAGCCTTGGATATAAGTCGCGATTATGAGCTGTCACCCTACGGCCTTACCGACGTCGGCATTGTTGCCGCAGCGAAAGATAACTATCTGGTTTTGACTGACGATCTTAGAGTCGCTGGGTTCGCTCACCAGCATTGCGTCGATGTCGTCAACTTCAATCATATACGGGAAGCCGGCTGGGAGGTCTAAGACCTGCCCCACGATCATTCCCACACATAAGCGCAGGAACGATCGCTCATCGAGCGTGTTAACTACTCGCGGCTGTTGCCTGCCCTGCTCCTTCGTGCACCCTGTCAGCGAGCAGTTGTGCCAGCTCAATCAACTGCGCAACGCCCAGTAATTCCTCGCGTTTCATGCCCTCCAGATCAAAAGCCAGATCGCAACTCAGCGCATTGGCCGAGGCGAGTGTTTCGCTGAGGTTGACCAGCAGGTCTTCGGTGCTGATGCCATCGGCCACGGTGAACAGACGGATGGGGGGATTGGGGGTGGGTTTGATCATTGTGAAGCTCCTCAGGAATGTGGAGCTGCCACTGATTCGCCGCGACGCGATAGGGGTGGCAGCTGTACGCAGGTTCGCGGACCGGTCCCGAGGCAACCCGGCATACCCGAAGGTATCCCGCGCACAGCCGCCATAGCGCCGCACAGTAGACGATAAAAAAGCATCAACTGAAAGCAGACGATAGCGCTTTTGCTCTTAGGAAATCGGGCCGCGACGCCCGTCCGCTGCGTTTGCAGCGGTGTACGGAGACTAGAGACCGAGTGTCCTAGGGACAACCTCAAATCCTTGTCGGAAATTTCTGCTTGTACGAATAACCAGCCAAACGGCCAGCGACCAAGATCGTTCCCACGCTCCCGCGTGGGAATGCAGCCCGTGACGCTCTGCGTCAAAAGGTGCACAAGGTTCGAGTCTTGCGTGCTTGCCGGGACGCGGAGCGTCCCAGGAGGCATTCCCACGCGGAGCGTGGGAACGAGGTTCATCGGCTTCTGAGCGTCGATCGTTCCCACGCTCCGCGTGGGAATGCAGCACGTGACGCTCTGCGTCACAAGGTGCACAAGGTTCGAGTCTTGCGTGCTTGCCGGGACGCGGAGCGTCCCAGGAGGCATTTCCACGCAGAGCGTGGGAACGATCAAATTTCCGCTTGTACGAATAGCCAGCCAAACGACTAGCTACTTGGCCCCTTCCAAAAAGTCGAATCCCCCTACAAACACTTCCGAACCAGCTGGCTGGCTCAGCCAAAAGCCCCCGCCCTAGCCTCCTCCCTCGCGGTTTTGCGTCAGCGCCCGCGAGGGGGATGCACTGCTTTTGCAGCGCATCGCATCTTGCCACCTTGTATCCCAAGGAATACGATCCAGGATGATTCGATTTAAGAAGTCAAAACACTTTCTAGAATGGCTTGATTCGTTACCCAGTAAGCCCGCGCGAGCACGCGTACTGGCCAGGTTGGATAACGCGCAATGGGGCAACTTTGGAGACTGCGCAGCGCTCGGAAATGGGGTTTTGGAAATGCGCATCCACTACGGCCCTGGCTATAGGGTCTACTTCACTCGCAGAGGCGAGGTGGTTTACCTGCTGTTGATCGGAGGCGACAAATCAACGCAGAAACGTGACATTCAGCGTGCTAAACAAATTGCAGAAGACTTTGAAAAAAAGGAGTAACTCATGAATGAATTCACTGACTTCGACGTCGCAGAGCACCTAAAAACCCCCGAGGATATGGCCGAATATCTTGAAGCGTGCTTCGAAGAAGATACGGGTGACGGCCTGCTGATCCGTTCAGCACTCAACAACATCGCCCGCGCCCAAGGCATGACCCAAGTAGCCCGCGACGCCGGCCTCGGCAGAGAAAGTCTGTACAAAGCCCTCTCCAGCACTGGCAATCCCGAGTTCGCGACTATCATGAAAGTCATGAAAGCGCTGGGCCTCAAGCTTCACGCCACGGCGATCTGATAGCACTGCGACACCAAACCACACCACGGTTTTTTACTTATCCCCGCCGATCAGGCTAAATACCCGCCTGATCGTTTAACCCTACGGATTGTCCGCCATGGCCCGTCAACGCTTTGCAATTGCCTGGATCGCCTGCCTTGCAGTGCTGTTCAATGCGTTTGCCATGCCGCTGGCCGGAGCGATGCAACAGTCCAAGGACCCCGTACAGCAAATGCTGTGGGGCAGTTTCTGTTCGTCCAATGGCGCCAGCCTGAAGACCATTGCCCTGGGCAAGCTGGAGATTCCGTCGCCGCAGCAGGACGATCACTCCACCATGCAGCATTGCTGGTGTTGCTCGGGCTCACCTTCGTTGGTGGCGTTGCCGGGGCACGCGCCGCGGTTGTACCTCACGCAATTCACTGCATCACAGCACCTGCCACCACCCCAATTGCAAAACCCAACCCCGCGCCAGCAATGGCCGAGCCTCAACCCCCGCGCCTCTCCAACGGTCTGATCTTCTTCGCAAGTGAACTGCGTTTAGAACCGTTCTGGAGAACTGCCATGCTTAAATCTTCCCTGCTTCTGGCCGCGTTGCTGCTGCCGGTGTTCAGTGCTGCCAATGCCGAAGACTACAAGGCCGGCGACTTGTTGGTCAGCGATCCCTGGTCCCAGGAGTTGCCGCCCAACGCGCCCACCGTCGCCGCGTATTTCGTGGTGCATAACACCGCCGAATCGCCGGACAGCCTGCTCAGCGCCGAGACGCCAGTGGCGGAAAAGGCCGAGCTGCATGAGCACGTCATGCAAGGCGCCCTGATGAAAATGCAACAGGTGCGCACCGTGGCCGTACCGGCTAAAGGCGACCTGACTTTCGCCCCGATGGCCTACCACGTGATGTTGCTTGGCCTCAAGGATCGCAGCCTGTTGGCCGATGGCAAACAGTTCCCGCTGACCCTGACCTTCGAAAAGGCAGGCAAGGTCGAGGTGCAAGTGTCAGTGCAGAAAATGCCGCCCATGGCCAGTCACGAGCACCAGCACCCGCAATAGGCTGAAGCTCGATGGGCGCCCCCCGCGCCAGGCTATCTCCACACCGCCGCATGATGCGCGGCAGTTGGATCAGCCTGTTCGCCATGCTGATGATCTTTATCGGTCCGCTGATTTCCCAAGCGATGCCGATGGATCATCACGCCGGTATGTCCATGGAAATGCCCATGGAGATGCCCGCTGACCACGGAGACTCCCATCACCCCAAAGCCCCCGACGAGCATCACGCGCTGTGGGCCAAGTGCGGCTATTGCGACCTGCTGTTCAGTTGCCCGGCGCTGCCCGGCAGCGTGTCATTCGTGGCCCTCGGTACCCCGCCGCCGGCCAACGCCCTCACCCCCGCCACGCGCCTGGGCCATGCCCGGCAGAGCATCTTCCCCGGCGCCCGCAGCCGTGCGCCACCCATCGCAACGTAAGCACTTAACCGCGTTACTTCACCCCGGCCGACTTTAGACAGACAGCCGCAGGCTGCTGGCCGTGTTGTTTACGATTGATTGATGGAATTTGTCATGTCCAGGTTTTCTGCTGACTCCCGTTTGGGAAGTACCCCCCTGCTCGCCGCCTTATGCGGTGCACTGCTGGCGCCCCATGTCCATGCCGACGAGCATGAACTGAGCCCTACCGTAATCACCGCGATCGCCCCCAGCTCGCCGCTGACCGTGGTCACCAACCCAAAAGATCCACGCCAACCGGTGCCCGCCAGTGACGGCGGTGACTACCTCAAGACCATTCCCGGCTTCGCCCTGGTGCGCAATGGCGGCACCAATGGCGACCCGGTGCTGCGCGGCATGTTCGGCTCACGCCTGAATATCCTCACCAACGGCAGCATGATGCTCGGTGCCTGCCCCGGCCGTATGGATGCGCCCACCTCCTACATCTCGCCGGAAACCTACGACACTCTCATCGTGATCAAAGGCCCGCAAACCGTACTCTGGGGCCCGGGCGCCTCGGCCGGCACGATCCTGTTCGACCGTGAGCCGGAGCACTTCGGCGAGCTCGGCACGCGGCTCAATGCCAGTGTATTGGCCGGCTCCAACGGGCGTTTCGACAAGGTCGTCGATGCCGCCGCCGGCGGGCCGTTGGGCTACGTGCGAGTGATCGGCAACCAGGCTCACGCCGATGACTACAAGGACGGCAATAACGACACGGTCGCCTCGCGCTATGACAAGTGGAACGGTGACGTTGCGGTGGGTTTCACCCCCGACGCCGACACTTTGCTGGAACTCACCGCCGGCCGTGGCGACGGGCAAGCGCGCTACGCCGGGCGCGGCATGGACGGTTCGCAGTTCCTGCGCGAAAGCCTGGGCCTGCGCTTCGAGAAATCGAATATCGGCGAGGTGCTGGACAAGGTCGAAGCCCAGGTCTACTACAACTACGCCGACCACGTGATGGACAACTACAGCCTGCGCACACCGTCGGGCACCGGGATGATGGCCGGGCCCATGGCCTCCAACGTCGACCGGCGCACCCTAGGCGCCCGCCTCAAGGCCACCTGGCGCTGGGCCGATGTGCAGTTGATCGGCGGCCTGGACGCGCAGACCAACGAACACCGCCAGCGCAGCAGCATGGGCATCGACACTTACAAGAATCTGCCACGCGAAAAGGACGCCGACTTTCACAACTACGGGGTGTTCGGCGAACTCACCTGGTACGCCGCCGACCGCGATCGCCTGGTCAGCGGCGCGCGCCTGGACCGCGCCTCGGCCAGGGATTTTCGCCAGACCATGGGGTCGGGCATGAGCAAACGGCCCAACCCCACCGCCGATGACACCCGTGCCGACACACTGCCCTCGGGCTTTATGCGCTACGAGCACGACCTGGAGGACAGCCCCACTACTGTCTACGCCGGGCTCGGCCACTCGCAGCGGTTCCCGGATTACTGGGAGCTGTTTTCGCCCAACACCGGCGCGGTCGGCTCGGTGAATGCCTTCGATGGCGTGAAACCGGAGAAAACCACCCAGCTCGACGTCGGCGCGCAGTACAAAGCTGACAACCTGGAAGCCTGGGCATCGGGCTACGTCGGCCAGGTGCGCGACTTCATCCTGTTCGATTACAAGCCCGGCATGATGGGCACCACCTCCCAGGCGCGCAATGTGGACGCGCGCATCATGGGCGGCGAACTGGGCGCGGCTTACAAATTGACCCAGCACTGGAAAGCCGATGCGACCCTGGCCTACGCCTGGGGCAAGAACAGCAGCGACGGCAAGGCCCTGCCGCAAATGCCGCCGTTGGATACACGCCTGGGCCTCACCTACAGCGAGGATGACTGGAGCGCCGGCGCCCTATGGCGGGTGGTGGCGGCGCAAAACCGCATCGACCCGAACAAGGGCAACGTGGTCGGCAAGGACTACGACAGGAGCGGCGGTTTCGGCGTGTTCTCTTTGAACGCGGCTTATCGCATCAACAAGAACTTCAAGGTCAGCACTGGCGTCGACAACCTGTTCGGCAAAGCCTACGCCGAGCACCTGAACCTGGCCGGCAACGCCGGGTTCGGCTACCCGGCGAGCGATCCGCAGGCCATCAAGGAGCCGGGGCGCACGCTTTGGACCAAGGTGGACATGAGCTTCTAAAAGCATCGGGGGCAAGCCCCCTCCCACATTTTGGAATGCATTCCAATGTGGGAGGGGGCTTGCCCCCGATGGCGGTGTATCTGACACAAAAAAATCAAAGCCTTTGCGGAGCCCCCAATGACCACTCAAAAAGTTTCCTTCTACAACCTGGCCTGGCGCTGGCACTTCTACGCCGGCCTCTTCGTCGCCCCCTTCATGGTGCTGCTGGCCGTGACCGGCATCATCTACCTGTTCAAACCCCAGCTCGACCCGCTGATGTACGGCGACCTGCTCAAGGTGCAAAGCGCCGAGCACGCGCTGAGTGCCGACGAGCAACTGCAACGCGCTCAAGCCGCCTTTCCCCAGGGCAAGATCAGCAAATACCTACCGCCGGCCACCGCCACCAGCAGCGCACAGTTTGTGATGCACAACGACGGCCGCGAAGTGACCGTGTTCGTCGACCCCTACCGCGGCACCGTGCTCGGCGAGCAGGACGCCCAATACAATCTGCAAGCCATCGCCCGCGCGCTGCATGGTGAATTGATGATCGGCACCACCGGCGATCGCTTGGTAGAACTCGCCGCCGGTTGGGGCGTGATGCTGGTGGTGTCCGGCCTGTACCTGTGGTGGCCGCGCGGCAAGTCTTCAGCCGGCGTGCTGTGGCCACGTCTCGGCAGTCGCGGGCGGCTGTTCTGGCGCGACCTGCATGCGGTGGTCGGCTTTTGGGGCGCGGCATTCTTGCTGGTGATGCTGCTCAGCGGCATGACGTGGACCGGCTTCTGGGGCAAGCAATACGCCGACCTGTGGAACCGCTTCCCGGCAGCGATGTGGAACAGCGTGCCGCAGTCCGATCAGCAAGCACGGGTACTCAACACCGCGACGCAACAGACCGTGCCCTGGGCCATGGAAAACACGCCGATGCCAATGTCCGGCGACCACGCCGAACACATGAACCACGGCGCCATGCACGCCGCCCCCGCAGCGCCGGCCATCAGCCTGCAACAAGTGGTCGACCTGGCCACCGCGCGCCAAGTCGAGCCCGGCTACAGCATCACCTTCCCCACCACCGCCGAGGGCGTATTCACCATTGCGGTGTTCGCCGACGACCCGCGCAACGACGCGACCCTGCATGTGGACCAATACACCGGCAAGGTCCTGGCCGACGTACGCTGGGCGCATTACAACCTGGTCGCACGGGCCACCGAGACCGGAGTGATGCTGCACGAAGGCAAGATGTTCGGCTGGGTCAACCAACTGATCGTGCTGCTGATCTGCCTGATGATTCTGCTCAGCGCCGTCAGTGGCGTGGTGATCTGGTGGAAGCGCCGGCCCCAGGGCGGGCTCGGGGTGCCGCCGCTGCGTCATGACCTGCCGAGGTGGAAAACCGCGATGGGCATCATGCTGGCGCTGGCGATTATCTTCCCCCTGGTCGGCGCCTCGTTGATTGCGGTGTGGCTGCTGGATCGCCTGGTGCTGTCGCGGTGGTTCGGGCAACGGGGATCGGCGCGCGCATGACGTAGGAAGGGCCGACGCACCAGTGCAGTGCCGGCCCCGCACCACGGCCGGGTTCAGGCGCCGATTCGGTGCAGGGCCTGGCCGCGGACGCGGTGCAGAGCGCCGTATTCACGCCTTGGCCCAAGCGGGCACAGCCCTTGCAATCACCGGAGTATCTGTCCAACAACAACACTTGGGTACTCGGAGATCGCACCATGAAGCGTCGCAGCTTGATCAAGGCTTTCACACTGTCGGCATCCATCGCCGCCATGGGCATGACCTGGACCGTCCAGGCCGCCGAGACCATCAAGGTCGGCATCCTGCACTCGCTGTCCGGCACCATGGCCATCTCTGAAACGTCCCTCAAGGACATGGCGCTGATGACCATCGACGAGATCAACGCCAAGGGCGGCGTGAACGGCAAGATGCTTGAGCCAGTGGTCGTGGACCCGGCGTCGAACTGGCCGCTGTTCGCCGAAAAAGGCCGGCAGTTGCTGACCCAGGATAAAGTCGCCGTGGTGTTCGGCTGCTGGACCTCGGTGTCGCGCAAATCCGTGTTGCCGGTGTTCGAAGAACTTAACGGCCTGCTGTTCTACCCGGTGCAATACGAAGGCGAAGAGATGTCGCCGAACGTGTTCTACACCGGTGCCGCGCCGAACCAGCAGGCGATCCCGGCGGTGGAATACCTGATGAGCGAAGAAGGCGGCGGCGCCAAGCGCTTCTTCCTGCTCGGCACCGACTACGTGTACCCGCGCACCACCAACAAGATCCTGCGTTCGTTCCTGCATTCCAAAGGCGTGGCGGACAAGGACATCGAAGAGGTCTACACCCCGTTCGGCCACGCCGATTACCAGACCATCGTCGCCAACATCAAAAAATTCTCCGCCGGCGGCAAGACCGCAGTGATTTCTACCGTGAACGGCGACTCCAACGTGCCGTTCTACAAAGAGCTGGCCAACCAGGGCCTGAAAGCCACCGAGGTACCCGTGGTGGCGTTCTCCGTCGGCGAAGAAGAACTGCGCGGCATCGACACCAAACCGCTGGTGGGCAACCTTGCCGCCTGGAACTACTTCCAGTCGGTGGAGAACCCGGTGAACCAGAAGTTCGTCGCCGACTGGAAAGCCTACGCCAAGAAACACAACCTGCCGGGGGCGGACAAAGCCGTGACCAACGACCCGATGGAAGCCACCTACGTGGGCATCCATATGTGGGCGCAGGCGGCGGAGAAAGCCAAGTCCACCGACGTCGACAAAGTGCGTGAAGCCCTGGCCGGCCAGACCTTCGCCGCGCCGTCGGGCTTTACCCTGACCATGGACAAGACCAACCACCACCTGCACAAGCCGGTGATGATCGGCGAGATCCAGGCCGACGGGCAGTTCTCGGTGGTGTGGCAGACCCAGGAGCCGATCCGCGCGCAGCCGTGGAGCCCGTACATTCCTGGCAATGACAAGAAGCCGGACTATGCGGTGAAGAGCAACTAAGCCCCACCACAGGCCAAATGTGGGAGGGGGCTTGCCCCCCTCCCACACTGTCCCCGCAAGATCAGGACATTTTGTATGCCCACTGCCCTGCACCGTTTCATAGTCACAGTCCTGCTGTTGCTGCCTTTGGCGGCACACGCCGGCGACGCTGAAGACTTCCTGGCCGCCAACCCGACGCAGCAAGCCAAGCTGTTGCAGGACTGGGCCGCCCAGCCCGACCCGGCGCGCATCGAGTTGGTGGACGCTCTGCAACAAGGCCAACTCACCCTCAATGGCGAAACCAAAACCGTACGCCTGAACAACCGCCTGCGTGGCTTGATCGATAACGTGCAAGCCAGCCAGCAACTACTCGCCGCCGACCCCAAGGTGCGCCTGGCTGCGGCACGCACCCTGCAAAAAAGCGCGCAACCTGCGCAACTCAAATTCCTCGACCAGCAGGTCGCCGCCGAGACCAATGAGGACGTACACACCGCCCTCAGCCTGGCCCTGGCCAACCTGCAATTGGTCGACCCCGATCCGGTAGTGCGCCTGGCCGCCGTGCGCCTGCTCGGCAGCACCGGCGACCCGCTGGCGCGCACGCGCCTCGAAGCGCTGCTGGCGCCGGGCGTCGAAACCGATGCCGGCGTGCACACCGCCGCCGAAACCAGCCTGGCCCAGGTCAAACGCAAACTGATGCTGGGCGAGATCCTCGGCCAGGCCTTCAGCGGCATGTCCCTGGGCTCGATCCTGCTGCTGGCTGCCCTGGGGCTGGCGATCACCTTTGGCCTGCTCGGCGTGATCAACATGGCCCACGGCGAAATGCTGATGCTCGGCGCCTACTCCACCTATGGGGTGCAACTGCTGATGCAGCGCTACGTGCCTGCGGCCATCGAGTTCTACCCGCTGATCGCGCTGCCGGTGGCGTTTTTTGTCACCGCCGCCATCGGCATGGCGCTGGAGCGCACGGTGATCCGTCACCTGTACGGCCGCCCACTGGAGACCCTGCTGGCTACCTGGGGCATCAGCCTGATGCTGATCCAGTTGGTGCGCCTGGTGTTCGGCGCGCAGAACGTTGAAGTGTCCAACCCGCAATGGCTGTCGGGCGGCATCCAGGTACTGCCCAACCTGGTGCTGCCGTACAACCGCATCGTGATCATTGCCTTCGCGCTGTTTGTGGTCGTGCTCACCTGGTTGCTGCTGAACAGGACGCGCCTGGGCCTCAACGTGCGCGCGGTCACCCAGAACCGCAACATGGCCGCCTGCTGCGGCGTGCCCACCGGGCGCGTGGACATGCTCGCATTCGGCCTCGGCTCCGGCATCGCCGGCCTGGGCGGCGTGGCGCTGAGCCAGATCGGCAACGTCGGCCCGGACCTGGGCCAGAGCTACATCATCGACTCGTTCCTGGTGGTGGTGCTCGGCGGTGTCGGCCAGTTGGCCGGCAGCGTCACGGCGGCCTTCGGTTTGGGCATCGCCAACAAGATTCTTGAGCCGCAGATCGGTGCCGTGCTCGGCAAGATCCTGATCCTCGCGCTGATCATTCTGTTTATCCAGAAACGCCCGCAGGGACTCTTCGCACTGAAAGGACGGGTGATCGACTGATGAACCAGCCATTGATGCTCACGGCCACGCAAAAGGCCGGCCCCAAAGCGACGATTGCCGTCGGCGCGCTCATCCTGATCCTGCTGCTGGCCTTACCGTTGTGCTCCCTGCTCGCGCCGGAAAACCCGCTGCACGTTTCGGCCTACACCCTGACATTGGTGGGCAAGATCCTCTGCTATGCGATTGTCGCCCTGGCCCTGGACTTGGTATGGGGCTACGCCGGAATGCTGTCCCTCGGCCACGGGTTGTTTTTTGCCCTGGGCGGTTATGCGATGGGCATGTACCTGATGCGCCAGGCGGCCGGCAGCGAACTGCCGGCGTTCATGACGTTTTTGTCGTGGACCGAATTGCCCTGGTATTGGGCCGGCACCGATCACTTCCTCTGGGCACTGTGCCTGGTGGTGCTGGCGCCGGGGTTGCTGGCGCTGGTGTTCGGCTTCTTTGCCTTCCGCTCGCGAATCAAGGGCGTGTATTTCTCGATCATGACCCAGGCCCTGACCTTTGCCGGGATGCTGTTGTTCTTTCGCAACGAGACCGGGTTTGGCGGCAATAACGGCTTTACCAACTTTCGCAGCATCCTGGGCTTTGGCATCACTGAACCGGGTACCCGCGCCGTGCTGTTCAGCGCCACGGTGTTGCTGTTGGTGGCGAGCCTGTACATCGGTTGGCGCCTGGCGCAAAGCAAGTTCGGCCGTGTGCTGACCGCGCTGCGCGATGCCGAGAACCGCCTGATGTTCTGCGGCTACGACCCGCGTGGTTTCAAGCTGTTTGTATGGGTGCTGAGCGCGGTGTTGTGCGGCTTGGCCGGCGCCTTGTATGTGCCGCAGGTGGGCATCATCAACCCCAGCGAAATGTCGCCGACCAACTCCATCGAAGCCGCCGTGTGGGTGGCCCTGGGCGGGCGCGGCACGCTGATCGGCCCGCTGCTCGGCGCTGGCGTGGTCAACGGTATGAAGAGCTGGTTTACCGTGGCCTTCCCGGAATACTGGCTGTTCTTTCTTGGGGCGCTGTTCATCATCGTCACCCTGTACCTGCCCAAGGGCGTGATCGGGCTGCTGAAGAAATGAGGAACGTCATGCTTGAACCTATTTTCGATGCGGGCAGTGGCCGCGATGCGATCGGCATCGGCCAGGCCGCCGGCAAGGGCCTGAACACCCGCCATGGCACCATCCTGACCCTGGAAGACATCAGCGTCAGCTTCGACGGTTTCAAGGCGCTCAACGACCTCAACCTGTACATCGGCGTCGGCGAGTTGCGCTGCATCATCGGCCCCAACGGCGCGGGCAAGACCACGCTGATGGACGTGATCACCGGCAAGACCCGGCCCAGCCACGGCAGCGCCTGGTTCGGCGAAACCCTGGACCTGACCAGCCTGAGCGAAGTACAGATCGCCCAGGCCGGCATCGGCCGCAAATTCCAGAAACCCACGGTGTTCGAAGCCCTCAGCGTGTTCGAAAACCTGGAGTTGGCGCAGAAGACCGACAAGTCGGTATGGGCCAGCCTGCGAGCACGCCTGAGCGGCGAGCAGAAAGACCGTATCGATGAAGTCCTCGACACCATCCGCCTCAGCGCGTCAGTGCAGCGCCCGGCCGGGCTGCTGTCCCACGGCCAGAAGCAGTTTCTGGAGATCGGCATGCTGCTGATGCAGCACCCGCAATTGTTATTGCTCGACGAACCGGTGGCGGGCATGACCGACGCCGAAACCGAATTCACCGCCGAATTGTTCAAGGGCCTGGCGGGCAAGCATTCGCTGATGGTGGTGGAACACGACATGGGCTTTGTCGGCTCGATTGCCGACCACGTCACCGTGTTGCACCAGGGCAGTGTGCTGGCCGAAGGGTCGCTGGAGCAGGTGCAGGCCGATGAGCGGGTGATCGAGGTGTATTTGGGACGGTGATACATCGGCCAGCTTCGAGCCTAAAGCTTCAAGCGGCAAGTTAAAGCAAAGCAGGCATCCCCCGCTCTTACTTGCAGCTTGAAGCTAGCCGCTTGACGCCAACTAACGGAGTTCGTTGATCGTTCCCACGCTCCGCGTGGGAATGCCGCCAGGGACGCTCCGCGTCCCGCTGCCAACGCACGGCTCAAGCCCTGCGCAATGGTGACGCAGAGCGTCACGGGATGCATTCCCACGCGGAGCATGGGAACGATCATTGGGGAGAATTGAACATGCTGCAAGTCGACAAGTTGCACCAGACTACGGCGGTAGCCACATCCTGCGCGGGCTTTCGTTTTGATCGTTCCCACGCTCCGCGTGGGAATACCGCCAGGGACGCTCCGCGTCCCGCTGCCAACGCACGGCTCAAGCCCTGCGCAATGGTGACGCAGAGCGTCACGGGATGCATTCCCACGCGGAGCATGGGAACGATCATGGGGAGAATTGAACATGCTGCAAGTCGACAAGTTGCACCAGACTACGGCGGTAGCCATATCCTGCGCGGGCTTTCGTTTTGATCGTTCCCACGCTCCGCGTGGGAATGCCGCCAGGGACGCTCCGCGTCCCGCTGCCAACGCACGGCTCAAGCCCTGCGCAATGGTGACACAGAGCGTCACGGGATGCATTCCCACGCGGAGCATGGGAACGATCATTGGGGAGAATTGAACATGCTGCAAGTCGACAAGTTGCACCAGTACTACGGCGGTAGCCACATCCTGCGCGGGCTTTCGTTTGACGTGAAGATCGGCGAAGTGACCTGCCTGCTCGGCCGTAACGGCGTGGGCAAGACCACCCTGCTCAAGTGCCTGATGGGGTTGCTGCCGGCCAAAGAAGGCGCGGTGAATTGGGAAGGCAAGCCGATCACCGGCTTCAAGCCGCACCAGCGCGTGCATGCCGGGATCGCCTACGTGCCCCAGGGCCGGGAGATTTTCGGGCGGCTGACCGTGGAGGAAAACCTGCTGATGGGTTTGTCGCGTTTCCCCGGCGCCGAAGCCAAGGAAGTACCGGCGTTCATCTATGAACTGTTCCCGGTGTTGCTGCAGATGAAGCATCGGCGCGGCGGCGACTTGTCCGGCGGCCAGCAGCAACAGTTGGCCATCGGCCGCGCCCTGGCCAGCCGACCACGCTTGCTGATCCTGGATGAGCCTACCGAAGGCATCCAGCCCTCGGTGATCAAGGAGATCGGCGCGGTCATCAAGAAGCTTGCCGCGCGTGGTGATATGGCGATTCTGCTGGTGGAACAGTTCTACGACTTTGCCGCCGAGTTGGCGGACCAGTACCTGGTGATGTCCCGGGGTGAAATCGTGCAACAAGGCCGTGGTGAAAATATGGAAAGCGACGGTGTGCGCGGTCTCGTAACGATCTAATCTGTAGCGTCCTAACGATAAGCACATAAAGATGAACCTGCCCGTTTCCCCTGCCCTGTTCACCCCCAGCTGGCACGCCGCGCTGGAGCTCGGCTATGCGCGCGTGGGCGACACCACGCGCCCGGTGATGCGCCGCCACATCGGCCCGCTGCGCGTGCAAAAGCATCTGTATGCCGAAGGCCCCGAGGTGTGCCAGCACATCATCGTGCACCCGCCCGGCGGGATTGCCGGCGGGGATCGCCTGGATATAACGGCCCATGTCGCCGCAGGTGCCTGGGCGCAATTGACCAGCCCCGGCGCGGCCAAGTGGTACCGCGCCGGCGGCCCGGCGTATCAGCAACTCGCGCTGACCGTCGAAGCCGGCGCCACCCTCGAGTGGCTGCCCCAGGAAACCATCGTGTTCAGCGCCGCCCAGGCCGAACTCACCACGCGCATCGACCTGCACGGCGATGCCCGCCTGTTCTATTGGGACGTGGTTGCGCTGGGCCGCCCGGCCAGTGGTGAACGTTTCGACCTTGGGCACTTTCAATCGCACCTGGATATCCGCCGCGACGGGCAATTGCTCTGGCACGAACGCCAGCGCATCGTCGGCGGCGATGGGTTGCTGGAATCGCCGATCGGGCTGGATGGGCAACCGGTGTTCGCCACGTTGCTTGTTACCGGCGAAATAACCGCTGAGCTGCTTGAACAATGCCGCTCTCTGCCCAACGCAGTGCGCGGCGACCTGACCCAATTGCCCGGCTTGCTGGTGGCCCGTTGCCTGGCCAGCGAGGCGTTGCTGGCGCGGGGATGGTTAATTGATGTGTGGCGGCTGTTGCGCCCGGCCATATTGGGCCGAGAAGCGGTATCACCGAGAATCTGGAGCACATGAAGATCAAAAATGTGGGAGAGGGCAAGCCCCCTCTCACACTTAATCTCCATTGTATTTACGAATGTATTTCACGACGGACTGAACCATGGACCTGACCCCACGGGAAAAAGACAAACTGCTGATCTTCACCGCCGGCCTGGTAGCCGAACGGCGCCTGGCGCGCGGTGTGAAGCTCAATTACCCGGAAACCATTGCCTACATCTCCGCCGCCTTGATGGAGGGCGCACGCGACGGGCGCACGGTGGCCGACCTGATGCACTACGGCACCACCCTGCTCAGCCGTGAACAGGTGATGGAAGGCATCCCGGAGATGATCCCGGATATCCAGGTGGAAGCCACCTTCCCGGACGGCACCAAGTTGGTCACCGTTCACCAACCGATAGCCTGAGGCCCAGCCATGATTCGTGATGCAACCGAAAAGGACCTTCCCGCCATTCGCGATATCTACAACGACGCGGTGCGCAACACCACGGCTATCTGGAACGAACAGCCGGTGGACCTGGCCAACCGCCTGGCGTGGTTCAACGCGCGCCAGGCCCTGGGTTATCCGATCCTGGTGGCGGTGGAAAACGATGAAGTCACCGGCTACGCCTCGTTCGGCGATTGGCGGCCATTCGAGGGCTTTCGCTACAGCGTCGAGCATTCGGTGTATGTGCGTCATGACCAGCGCGGCAAAGGCCTCGGCCCACGCCTGATGCAAGCGCTGATCGAACGGGCGCGCAATGCCGGTAAGTACGTGATGGTCGCGGCCATCGAAAGCGGCAACCAGTCCTCGATCCGCCTGCATGAGCGCCTGGGTTTCGTCACCACCGGGCAGATGCCGCAAGTGGGCATCAAGTTCGGCCGCTGGCTGGACCTGACCTTTATGCAACTGGCCCTGAACCCCGGCGCCGAACCGCCCAAGGAGTGAGCCCGATGAATGCTGCGCAACTGCGTCGAGTCAACGCGGAGAGTTTCGCCCATTACCGCCAGGGCTTGAGTGACCTGCTGCTGGACGCCGTCAGGCATGGCGCGTCGGTGGGCTTCATGGCCGATTTCGACGATGCCCAGGCGCGCACCTACCTGAACGGCGTGCAGGCGAGTATCCAGGAGGGCAGCCTGCTGCTCTGGGTGGTGGTGCGCGATGAGCAGGTGATCGCCAGCGTGCAACTGGCGCTGTGCCAGAAAGCCAACGGCCTCAACCGTGCCGAGGTGCAGAAGTTGCTGGTGCACAGCAGCGCGCGCCGCCACGGCCTGGGCCAGCAACTGATGCACGCCCTGGAACTCGCCGCGCGCCAGCACAAACGCGGGCTGCTGTACCTGGACACCGAAGCCGGCTCCGGTGCCGAAGCCTTCTACCAGGCGCTGCGCTACACCAAGATCGGTGAACTGCCCGATTACTGCCAAAGCCCGGACGGGCGCTACAGCCCGACCGCCATCTACTTCAAGACCCTGGGGCAACCTGCATGATTCCTGGTGAATTTCAGATCCAGCCCGGCGAGATCGAACTCAACGTCGGCCGGCGCACCGTCACCCTGAGCGTGGCCAACAGCGGCGACCGGCCGATCCAGGTGGGTTCGCACTACCATTTTTTCGAGACCAACGACGCGCTGACGTTTGATCGTGCCGCCAGCCGTGGCATGCGTCTGAATATTCCGGCGGGCACGGCGGTGCGGTTCGAGCCGGGGCAGAGCCGTGAGGTCGAGCTGGTGGATCTGGCCGGCGGGCGGCGGGTATTCGGGTTTGCCGGGCGGATCATGGGCGACCTCGACTGATCGCTCCCACGCTCCGCGTGGGATGCCGCCATGGACGCTCCGCGTCCGCTCTTACCATCGTGACGCAGAGCGTCACAGGATGCATTCCCACGCAAAGCGTGGGAACGATCGAGGACACACACATGAAGATTTCCAGACAAGCCTACGCCGACATGTACGGCCCCACCGTCGGCGACAAGGTCCGCCTGGCCGACACCGAGCTGTTCGTCGAAGTCGAGCAGGACTTCACTGTTTATGGCGAAGAAGTGAAATTCGGCGGCGGCAAGGTGATCCGCGACGGCCAGGGCCAGAGCCAGTTGCTCGCCGCCGAGGTGGTCGACACGCTGATCACCAACGCGCTGATCATCGACCACTGGGGCATCGTCAAAGCCGATGTGGGCCTCAAGAACGGGCGCATTCATGCAATCGGCAAGGCCGGCAACCCGGACATTCAACCCGGCGTGACCATGGCCATCGGCGCCAGCACCGAGGTGATCGCCGGCGAAGGCATGATCCTCACCGCCGGCGGTATCGACTCCCATGTGCATTTCATCTGCCCGCAACAGATCGAAGAGGCCCTGACCAGCGGCGTCACCACCATGATCGGCGGCGGTACCGGGCCGGCCACCGGCACCAACGCCACCACCTGCACCTCAGGCCCGTGGCACCTGGCGCGCATGCTGCAGGCCAGCGATTCGTTCCCGATGAACATCGGCTTTACCGGCAAAGGCAACGCCAGCCTGCCGGGGCCGCTGATCGAACAGGTCAAGGCCGGCGCCATCGGTTTGAAGCTGCATGAAGACTGGGGCACCACCCCGGCGAGCATCGACAACTGCCTGAGCGTGGCGGACGACTACGACGTGCAGGTAGCGATCCACAGCGACACCCTCAACGAGTCCGGCTTTGTCGAAACCACCCTCGCCGCGCTCAAGGGCCGCACCATCCACACCTACCACACCGAAGGCGCCGGCGGCGGCCACGCGCCGGACATCATCAAGGCCTGCGGTTTCCCTAACGTGCTGCCCAGCTCCACCAACCCGACGCGGCCGTTCACGCGCAACACCATCGACGAACACCTGGACATGTTGATGGTCTGCCATCACCTGGACCCCAGCATCGCCGAAGATGTGGCTTTCGCCGAAAGCCGCATCCGCCGCGAAACCATCGCCGCCGAAGACATCCTGCACGACCTCGGCGCGTTCTCGATGATCAGCTCCGACAGCCAGGCCATGGGGCGTGTCGGCGAAGTCATCACTCGCACCTGGCAGACCGCCGACAAGATGAAGAAACAGCGCGGCGCCCTGCCCGGCGACGGCGTGGGTAACGACAATTTCCGCGCCAAACGCTATATCGCCAAGTACACCATCAACCCGGCGATCACCCACGGCATCAGCCATGAGGTGGGCTCCATCGAGGTCGGCAAATGGGCCGACCTGGTGCTGTGGCGCCCGGCATTCTTTGGTATCAAGCCGACGCTGATCCTCAAGGGCGGCGCCATTGCCTCCAGCCTGATGGGCGACGCCAACGCTTCGATCCCCACGCCGCAGCCGGTGCATTACCGCCCGATGTTCGCCAGCTTCGGCAGTTCGTTGCACGCCACCAGCCTGACGTTTATCAGCCAGGCGGCCCTGGACGAGGGTCTGCCCGAAGCGCTGGGTTTGAAGAAACGCATCGGCGTGGTCAAGGGCTGCCGTGATGTGCAGAAAACCGACCTGATCCACAACGATTACCTGCCGGCCATCGAAGTGGATCCGCAGACTTACCAGGTCAAGGCGGACGGGCAACTGCTCTGGTGTGAACCCGCGGACGTGCTGCCGATGGCCCAGCGTTATTTTCTGTTCTGACCGTTCATCGGCATTCACCTGCAGGGCCAGTGAATGAAGCACGCGTATGGCGCTACGATGCGCCACGCGCTTTCACCGTTCTGGAAACCTGGCCATGCGTTTATCCGAATTCATCGTGTTACACGCCGAGCAGATCGTTGATGAATGGGAGCTTTTCGCCCAGACCCTGACCCCCGCCGCCGACACCCTCAACCGCACACAATTGCGCGACCACGCCCATTCGATCCTGCTGGCCGCCGCCCGTGACATGAACACCCGCCAAAGCGCCAGCGAACAAGCCGCCAAGGCCAAGGGCGCAGGCCCGGAGAACACCCCCAGCCTGGACCAGGCCGCCGCCAGCCATGGCGAACTGCGCCACACCGTGGGCTTTGACCTGGTGCAGATGACTTCCGAGTTCCGGCATTTGCGCGCGTGCGTGATCCGCCTGTGGGTCGACAGCGTGCACACCCCGCAACGAGCGGACCTGCAGGACATGATCCGCTTCAATGAAGCCATCGACGAAGCCCTGGCCGAATCCACCGCCGCTTACGCCGAACAGGTGGCGCGCTCGCGGGACATCTTTCTGGCGATTCTTGGCCACGACCTGCGCGCGCCGCTGCAGGCAGTGAACATGTCGACCGAGATGCTGCTGCGCAAGGCACAGTTGGACAGCCAGGGGGTGAGCCTGTTGGGCAATATCCGCAACGGCGCGCGCCACATGGGCGCGATGGTCAGCGACTTGCTGGAGTTCGTGCGCAGCCGTCTGGGCAGCAGCCTGCCCATCGAGCCCAAACCCATGAACCTGGCGGACGCGGCGCGCGAGGCCATTGCCGAGGCGTGCGCAGGTCGCCCGGAATGCAACCCGGCCCTGATCATCCATGGGGACACCCACGGCCAATGGGACCGTGGACGCATCGACCAGCTCCTGCAGAACCTGATCGGCAACGCCTTGCAGCACGGCGCCAACAGCCAGGCGGTAACCCTGACCCTCAAGGGCCTGGCCGACGGCGTGGAGCTGCGCATGCACAACTATGGCGCGCCGATTCCGAAAGCGGCCTTGGGCACGGTATTCGACCCACTGGTGCGCAGCGTCCACGAGGAACCGGGAAGCACCTCCACCAGCCTCGGGTTGGGGTTGTTTATCGTCAAGGAAGTGGTGCTGGCCCATCGGGGCAGCATCGAAGTAACGTCCAGCGAGGCGGACGGCACCACCTTCACGGTGGTGCTGCCGCGCTCGCTGTAACGGCCTCGCGTCGGGGCGGGCTTAGAAGTTTTCGCGCGGGTTGAAGTTGGCTTTTCTGGCCAGTTCCTGCCACAGCGCGATGGTTTCGTCGTCGGCCTGCTTGGGCATCACGGCCTTGAGCTGCACATACAGGAACCCGCGTTGCCCGGCCTTGTTCAGCAAGCCGTGGCCCTTGGCGCGCATGCGCTGACCGTTCTGGCTGCCCGCCGGCACCTTGAGGTTGATCTTGCCGGTCAAGGTCGGCACCGCGACTTCGGTGCCCAACGCCAGTTCCCACGGCGCCAGCGGCAGGTTGATGATCAGGTTTTCGCCATCCACTTCGAATTTGGGGTGCGGCGCAAACTTGACGATCAGGTACAGGTCGCCATTGGGCCCACCGCCGATGCCCGGCGCGCCCTGCCCCTTGAGGCGGATACGCTCGCCGTCGGTCACACCGGCGGGGATCTTCACGTTCAGGCTCTTGGTGGTGTTGCTGACATGCCGGCCCGAGGCGTCGTATTGCGGCACCTGGAAGCTGATCTGCTTGGACTCGGTGGACAGCGTCTCCTCAAGGAACACCGAGAGTTGCATCTCCACATCCTGGCCCTTGCGCCCGGCGGAACGGCGCTGGCCGCCACCAAAGGCGTCGCCGCGCGCGCCGAAGATCGAACTGAAAAAGTCCGAAAAGTCGCCCGCGTCCTGGCCACCGCCAAAGCCGCCGCGGCTCTGCCAGCCCGGCGGCCCCTGGAACGGCTGACCATGCTGGCCGTACTTGCGCAGCTCGTCGTACTCGGCGCGCTTGTCCGCGCTTTTGAGCGCTTCATAGGCTTCGGACGCGTCCTTGAACTTGGCTTCGGCGTCTTTTTCCTTGCTCACATCGGGGTGGTACTTGCGAGCCAGCTTGCGATAGGCGGTCTTGATTTCCTTGTCATCGGCCGTCGGCTCGACACCCAGAATCTTGTAGTAGTCTTTGAAATCCATCGGCGGTTCACCATCCTTTAATCGAGATCGCACAGCCTGGGGCACAAGGTGCGCTGCTCTGCACTTGTTGAGTCTTGTGGCCTGGGGGTGCGTCAAAGTGTTATCGGCGCTAGCCGTATGCACCAGATGTGGGGGCAAATCGGTGACTTTCAAGCATGATTTAACGGATGGTCGGCCTACGCATCCGTCCGCGACTGGCATACACTGCGCGGCCGTTTTCCGACCGGAACCCGATAGACATGAAAAACCCATCCCCGGCCCGTGCCTGCGGCATCGACTTTGGCACGTCCAACTCCACCGTCGGCTGGATCCGCCCGGGCGCGCAGACACTTATTGCGCTGGAGGACGACAAAATCACACTGCCGTCGGTGGTGTTCTTCAACTTCGAGGAGCGCCGCCCGGTGTACGGTCGCCTGGCGTTGCACGAGTACCTGGAAAACTACGAAGGCCGCTTGATGCGCTCGCTCAAGAGCCTGCTGGGCTCCAAGCTGATCAAGCACGACACCAGCGTATTGGGCACGGCAATGCCTTTCACCGATCTGCTGGCGCTGTTTATCGGCCAACTCAAGAGCCGCGCCGAAGCCAACGCCGGCCGCGAGTTCGAAGAAGTGGTGCTGGGCCGTCCGGTGTTCTTTGTCGATGACGACCCGATGGCCGACCAGGAAGCGGAAAATACCCTGGTCGACGTAGCGCGCAAGATCGGCTTCAAGGACATCTCGTTCCAGTACGAACCGATTGCCGCGGCCTTCGATTACGAGTCCACCATCGAAAAGGAAGAGCTGGTGCTGATCGTCGACATCGGCGGCGGTACTTCGGACTTCTCGCTGGTGCGCCTGTCGCCGGACCGTCGGCACAACGACAACCGCCACGATGACATTCTCGCCACCGGCGGCGTACACATCGGCGGTACCGACTTCGACAAGCAACTGTCGCTGGCCGGCATGATGCCGCTGTTCGGCTACGGCAGCCGCATGAAGAGCGGCGCCTACATGCCCACCAGCCACCACATGAACCTGGCGACCTGGCACACCATCAACTCGGTGTACTCGCAGAAATCCCAGCTGGCCCTGGGCAGCATGCGCTACGACATCGAAGACACCGGTGGCATCGACCGCCTGTTCAAGCTGATCGAACAGCGCGCCGGGCACTGGTTGGCGATGGAAGTGGAAGAAACCAAGATCCAGCTGACCCACGACGACAATCGCCATGTGCCGCTCGACCGCATCGAGCGCGGCTTGAGCGTGGACCTGAGCCGCACCTTGTTCGAGTCAGCCATCGACGGCCTGCTCGAACGCGTACGTGGCAGCGTGACTCAACTGCTCAACGATGCCTCGGTCAGCGTGGCGCAGGTAGACACCGTGTTCTTCACCGGCGGCTCCAGCGGCATCCCGGCGCTGCGCCACAGCATCTCGGCGATGCTGCCGAATGCGCGGCATGTGGAAGGGAATATCTTCGGCAGTATCGGCAGCGGGTTGGCGATTGAGGCGAGTAAGCGCTACGGTTGCTGAGTTTCACCTGAAATACCGTGGTGAGTTCATCGGGGGCAAGCCCCCTCCCACATTTTGATTTGTGAACGCATTCAAAGGTGGGAGGGGGCTTGCCCTCGATGGCGTCAGCCCAGACAACACAAAGCCTAAACCATCCCTCCCAGCTTCAACTCACTCTTCAAATACGCATAGTAAATCGGCCCCGCCACCACCCCCGGCAAACCGAATGCCGCTTCAAACACCAGCATCGCCAGCAGTAATTCCCACGACTTGGCACTGATCTGCCCACCCACGATGCGGGCGTTGAGGAAGTACTCGACCTTGTGAATCACGATCAGATAGCCCAGCGCCGCCACGGCCACCCAGATCGACAGCGACAGCGCGACGATGGTGATCAAGGTGTTGGACATCAGGTTGCCGATCACCGGCAGCAGGCCGAGCAGGAAGGTCAGCACGATGAGGGTTTTGGTCAGCGGCAGGTGGATGCCACACAACGGCAGCACCACGGCCAGGAACACGGCGGTGAAGGCGGTGTTGAGCGCGGCGATCTTGATTTGTGCGAAGACGATGTTGCGAAACGCCTGGACCAGCAGGTGCAGGCGGTCGAACAGCGCCGCGGCCAGGGGCTTGCGCTTGGTCAGGTCAGGGATGCGCTGCAGCGCGATGATCGCGCCGAGCACCATGCCGATCAGCAGCGTCACGAACATATGCGCCGCGTCTTTGCCCACCAGTTGCAGTTCGCTCAGGTGCTTGCTCAGCCAGTCGCCGATGGCCACACGGAACTCGGCGGCGCTGGCGGGCAGGTAGGCGTCGAGAAACGGCGGCAATTGGCCGCGCGCGCGGTCGACCACGCCCATGAACTTGTCGAGGGAGGCGCCAGGATTTTCCGCCTCGTGGAGCAGGAAGCTGATAGCACCGGCAAAGATCAGGGCCAGCACGCTGACGATTACAGTGCCCAGCAAGGCTACCGCCAGCCAGCGCGCGCGTCGGCCTTCGATCAGCCGTTGCAGTTGAGGGGTGAGCATGTTGACCAGCTCGTAAACCAACAGGCCGGCCAGCAGGCTGGGTAGCAATTTGAGCGGCAATACCAGCAGCAATCCGCCAAAAATAATGATGTAGCTGGCCAGCAACAACATATGACGCTGAGAAAACGTTGGCATACAGCCTCAAAACGAACGGCGTTAAAGGATGGGCAGTCTGCCAGCCTTGAGGGAATCAAGCGAGTGGGTAGGTTGTGAATGTGCTGGGAGGAGGCTCGCCACCTCCCACACCTGATCGCCTGCGCGGTCAGCCTTTGAGGCAGCTGCTCATGAAGGTCTTGCGCGCGTCCCCGGTCAGCGCCTTGGTTTTCGCCGACGCGTTGCAATCCTTCATTTTTTGCTGCTGCGGCGTCAGCGTCTTCGCATCATTGGCGGCCGGAGCCGACAAGCAGGTTTTCATGAACGCCTTGCGCTCGTCGCCCTTGAGCGTCTTGGTGGTGGCTTCGGCGTTACAGGTGGTCATCTTGGTTTGCTGGGCGGTGGCGGCAAAGCCCTGGGAGCACAACAGCAGGCCCATCATCATCAACAACGGTATACGCAGCATCTTCATGGAGTTTTCTCCCTGTTACCGGGCCGGGGGGCGCGGTCTTTCGAGAGTGTAGTCAAACCCTGTTACACCTTCCTGCGCAGAGAGAGGATAATCCCCGCTCATTCATCCATGCGGCGCTGTCATGCAATACGCTTATCCCCTGCTGGCCATCTTCATCTGGGCCGGCAATACCGTGGTCAACAAACTGGCCGTGGGTTCGATCTTCCCTGCCGAAATCGGCTTCTACCGCTGGCTGCTCGCGGCGCTGCTGTTTACCCCGTTCATGCTCAAGCCGGTGCTCGCTCATTGGGCGACCATCCGGCCCAACCTGGGCAAGGTCTGCATCCTCGGCGTGCTGGGCATGGCGGTGTACCAGAGCCTGGCGTACTACGCAGCATCCCTGACCAGTGCCACCAACATGGGCATCATTCTGTCGCTGATGCCGTTGATGGCGTTGACCGCCGCCATTATCAGCCTCGGCCAGCGCCTGACCTTTGGCGCGCTCACGGGGGCGATGCTGTCGTTTGCCGGGGTGGCGGTAGTGGTGTCGGCCGGCAGCCTCGGCGCGCTGCTGCAACACGGGGTCAACCTGGGTGACGCGATGATGCTGGTGGCCACCCTGGCCTACGCGGTCTACAGCACCCTGCTGAAAAAATGGCAACTGCGCCTGCCGCCGCTGGTGCTGCTGTACCTGCAGATCCTGGTGGCAGTGGTGGTGCTGTTCCCGCTGTACTTGTTGTCGGCGAAGGCCGGCCTGGGCTGGGCAAATATTCCGCTGGTGCTGTACGCGTGCCTGCTGGCGTCCATGCTTGCGCCACTGGCCTGGATGCATTCGGTGAAAACTCTCGGACCGAGTCGCACCACGCTGTTTTTCAACCTGCTGCCGTTGATCACCGCGCTGATCGCGGCGGTGGTGCTCAAGGAGGAACTGGCGCTGTATCACCTGGTGGGCGGGTTGCTGACCCTGGGCGGGGTGATTCTGTCGGAGCGCTGGACCACACCGGTGCGTCGACCCGCTTAAACCCCGGCGTCCTTCAAGCGTCGTGCGTGTTCGACAAATAGGCGGATCGGCTCGGCGCCCTTGCCCACCAGGCCCAGGGACTGATTGACGATGTCGAAGTGGTCCAGCGCAAAGTCGTCGCCGATCACCACACCCAGGTGTGAACTGTAGCGCCCGACCATGCCGTCGCATTGGCCCTTCTCGCGTAGGAAGCTGCGGGCGAACAGCCGGCAACTGCGGTGGGTACCATCCAGCAGGTTGCGCCCACGGTCAGTCTTGCCCGGCTGCAAGGTGCCGGACCACGAGTAGTAGCGCACGCCATTGACCTCCTCGGCGCCCTGCCCGCCCCAGCTGTCGGGTAAACCCTGAGGATAGTGACGATTGAACAGCGCCACGCCGGCGCTGGTCAGGGACTGGTGCGAGGCCCGCAGGTCCGCCTTGAAGCGCGGGCCGCGATAGCCGGTTTCCAGCAGGCCCATCATCCAGGCAACCAGGTGAAACACTGCGCTGACCAACCGCCCTTTGACGCTGTCGGTGGGGTAATGCGTGTGGAAATGGTCCGCCAGCTCCGAGCCGTGATTGGGCCCGGCCACCGACGTGACCGACGCCACCCATTCCGGCCGTATGGCCGCCGCGTAGCGTGCGGTGAGCGCACCCTGGCTGTGGCCGATCAGGTTGACCTTGTCGGCCCCGGTTTCGCGACGGATTCGCTCGATCTGCAGCAGCAACTGCTCGCCGCGCACCTCGCTGGAATCCAGCGGCGCCACCTGCACCGGGAATACCACCGCCCCGCCCGCCTGCAGCGCCGGGACGATGCCGTACCAGTAAGGGAAGAACCCGATACGCACGAAGCCCAGCATGCCGGGCACCAGCACCAGTGGATAACGTGTAGCCAACGACTTCGGCATGAAGCGAACATCCTCGAAAACCGCGTGATGCCTTGCAGACTAGCCCAGCCGCAAGTCTGCCTCATGACGTCGCGGGCAAATCCGATAAAACTTTTTGCCCGGCCCGGTACTCACAACTTGGAGCGATCACACCGACAGAGCGTGACGTAACCCGGATTAGCCCCAGGAGATTGAGATGACTGAAGCAAACTTGACCGACGTTGCGACCCTGCGCAGCCGCGCCCGCCAGAACGTCGAAAACGGTGCCGTAACCCAGGGCTATGATGCCGACCGCGAAGAAATCATTCGCCTGCTCAACGCCTCACTGGCCACTGAACTGGTGTGCGTGCTGCGCTACAAGCGCCACTACTTCATGGCCAGCGGCGTCAAAGCCGCCGTCGCCGCGCAGGAATTCCTCGAGCACGCCACCCAAGAAGCCGAGCACGCCGACAAACTTGCCGAGCGCATCGTGCAATTGGGCGGCGAGCCGGAGTTCAACCCCGACCTGCTGTCGAAGAACTCCCATGCTCAATATGTAGCCGGCAACACGCTTAAAGAAATGGTCTACGAAGACCTGGTGGCCGAGCGGATCGCGGTGGACAGCTACCGCGAGATCATCCAGTACATCGGCGACAAAGACCCGACCACCCGCCGCATCTTCGAAGAAATCCTGGCCCAGGAAGAAGAACACGCGGACGATATGGCGGACATTCTCGAAAGCCTGTAATTCGAAGCATAAAAAAGAGGGGGAGCCGGTTAACCGGCTCCCCCTCTTTTTTACTTGCTATGACCATTACTCAGTCAGAAACCATGACAAGGCCATTCCGGCGAAGGAAGACATAGTGAGCAGGAAGGGCAGGACCATCCATAGTTTGAGCCTTTTCGGCATACGCCTTACGTCCTCGGTAAGCACCAAGTGGCGCCATTGAAAAACCTTTGGGATGAGGATAACGATCGCGATAACGAAGAGACGTTTCAGTTTCCCTCCAAACAGACCGAACCCAAATCTGTATTTGACCGTCACTATAAATGTGCTGAGTTTTAAATAGTCCTCGGCTTCTTCAAGTTTTGTATAGATGGCATAAATACATATGGGGTAACTCAACATCATAATAATGGCCGATATCATCCCAAGGGGCTCAAGCGTCATTCGCTACCCCCTGAAGTCTCATAAAGACTCGTACCAACCTGTTCTCCATACTTGTTTCCTAGCGAGCCTCCGGCTGCACCTACAATAATCCCGCCAACAACTGCACAGCCTAGCGCTCCTGCTCCGGCGGTAGGGGTGCCAAAGACTACTCTGCACAGGCGACCATTCCGACAGCAGCACCAACCTCTGCGCCGAACGCTGCCCCACCAACCCCGAACGCCAGTTTTCCTCCTTCTACAAACTTCGCCCGCGTACATTCCTGTTCGCGTCCGGTGGAACATGCCTCCGTTATTTCCAACGCGGTCACTCCGACATCCAGCGCGATCCCAATATACGTTCCCTTTTTCAACATCTCTGAAGCCTTGGCTACGCGCTTGACCGTCTCCTCATACCCACGAATTTCTCCGTGACGCCAATAGCTCTTACTGGAAATACCCAGCATTTTTTAATAGAGCCCTCATTTTTCAACCCCGTACCAAAACGCGCCATACCAGAGAGCTGAAGATCCAGCCTCGCAAATAGCGTCCTGCGATTAGCCAGAAACTCACTCCTCGCCCCCATAGTCCCGTTCTTCAAGTACTGCTTATGCAACTCGTCGACGTCCTTAAGGGTCTTTTCGATTTGCGCCAAGTGCTTGCTCCATGCACCGGTGCCGCTTCCGATGGTGAGCGAGGCGTGGGACATGATTGCCTGTAGCTGATCGTAGTTTTTGATCAAAAACTGATCAGCAGCAGAATGCGCCAGCAACGCCTGTTTTATGTTCTGCGCTGAGCGCATCAGTTGCGCTTCTTCAGCAGTGCAAGACGCCGTGCGCGCATCAGGAATAATCACCAACTGCCCTGGCAGTACCACGACACTGCGGATGTGGTGGTTGACGGTGTCGAACTTTGTTTGCGCATGGGGGTTAAGAGAAAGGCTGAGCTTGAGCAGTGGATAAGGCTGCGGTCGCTCATTGATAAATGCGTAGGCTCCCTGCAAGGATTACACCTCCAAGTGACTGTGGTGGCCAACTATAGGAAGGCAACCCAGGAGACGTAAGGGGAATCAGGGGCGGTTTTAGCGCTTCAGAAATGAGCTACACAAGTCCAGGATCATACTTACGGCGCCGTGATAAAAGAGGCGGCCCAAGGGTCAAATGCCAGTCAGTTAAGGAGGAACACTGTAACTGTGGTGAGCGGGCTTGCCCCGCGTTGGGCTGCGCAGCAGCCCCAATAGGAGCGTCGCAGTATGCCAGGCTGCTCCGGGACTATGTTTTGGGGCTGCTTCGCAGCCCAACGCGGGGCAAGCCCGCTCGCCACAGGTTACTGGTTGCCCGTTCCGTCTCTTAACTGACTGGCATTGACCCAAGGGTCGCTCTTTCTGACATTTTCGACGATCACCCCTTCACCGTCTTCGGCGCTTTACCTTCCTTCATCTGCTGCAGCAACGGCGCACACTCGTTCGGCTCACCGCCACTGGGCGCCACCAGCGCCAGCAGGCCGGCCGCCGGGCCGGCGATCACGCCCAGTGCAACCATGCCCGCGCCGCGCAGAGCCAGAGGAATGGCTTTGACACCCGCATTCGGCTTGATGAACGGCCCATTGACGTACAGCGGCGAGCGCAGGGAGAACATCCGAAAACCCTTGGATTCGGGGGTGATGGTCAGGTCCAACTGTTCACTCGCCATATTGGCCGTACCGTCGACATAGATGATCGCGTTCTCGGTATCGAACACAAACAGCCGCGTAGTGGCCAGGCCACTCTTGACGCCGAAGTTCGCGGCGGCGCAGTTGATCTTCACTTCTTTGTCGCCGAACAGGCGACCCACCACGTAGTTGCCCACGTTGAGGCCGGCGATCTCCATCAGGCCACGGCTGATGGCGCCGTCGTTGATCAACATCTTCAGGTCACCGTTGGAGGTGCCCAGCAGCGCGGCGACGGAGTTGCCGCGCCCGGAAATATCCGCATCGCCGTTGAGTTCGCCGAAGCTGGTTTTCATCGGTTCAAAGCTTGGGAACAGCTGCTTGAGTTTGAAATTGCGCGCGGTCAGCCGGGCACGCCCTTCCATCGGCGTGGTGCGACCGTTCAAGCGAATCTGCGCGTCGAGCTTGCCGCCGGCCACCCCGAAGCGCAGCGGTTCCAGGCTCAGTTCGCCGTCGTTGAGCACCAGGTGGGTGTAGAGGTCGGTAAAGGGCAGGTCGGCGCTGTGCACGATACGCTTACCGGTGAATTCCACATCGGCGTCCATGTCGCGCCAACGCTCGGTGCGAAACTCCTGCACCGGCAGCACCTTGGTGGCGGGCTGCTTGCTCTCGCCGCCACGAGCTTTCTGCTTGGCGTTGGAATCGGCGCCAATCAGGGGCGCGAGGTCGGTCATCAGCAACTGGTTGGACACCAGCGTCCCGCTGAGCTTGGGGCGTGGCTGGCTGGCGACATAGGCCAGGTCGCCATGGATATCACTGTCGCCGATCTTGCCATTGAAGTTTTCGTAGCGGAACGACGCGCCGCTGGCCTCATGCAGCTTGGCGATCAAATGACCGTCGGTGGCGTACGCCGGCGAATCCGGCAAGGTAACGCCGGTCAGCGGATACAGCTTGCTCAGGCTGGCGCCGGCGAGCTTCAGGCGCAGGTCGAGAGCCCCCAGGTTCAGTGGATCGGTCAGCGTGCCGGCCAGGGCAATGCGGGTGTCGGCGATCTTGACCTGCGCTTGCAACGGGAACGGCTTGGCCGCGTCCCGCAAGGCCAACAGGCCGCCGATCTTGCCGTCGCCGTCGAGTTTCTGGCCGTGGTATTGGCCTTTGACCTTGAGGGCGAATACATAGTCCTGGGGCGCGGAGCCTTTCTCCAGCGCCTTTTTGGCATCGGCATCGCCGACGATTTCGCCGAAGGGAATGGGCTTGCCCAGCAGGTCGATGATCACATCGAGCTGGGTTTTGAGGGTTTGATCGTCAAGCGTCACGTGGCCCTTGTCGAAACCGATGGCACCGATGTCCACCTCCCAATTGGAAGGCTCGGCGTCGGGATCTTTAGGGTCGAACGTGAACGTCCAGTTCGCGCGGCCGTCGGCCAGGCGCTGCAACTCGGCGCTCGGTTCGGTGAGGTCGATACGCGGGATAACCACACGCTGCGCCAGCAAAGCCAGGGGCGATATGCGCAATTCCACTTTTTTGAGCGTGACCATCTGCAGTTGCTTCGACCAGTCCGGGTTGCCCAGGGTCAGGTCTTCGGCAATCACGTGGGGCCAGGGCACCCAGGCTCGCCAGCCGCCTTCATCGGACTCGCGCTGCCACTTCACGGCGAGGTTGCCATTGATCGCAAACGCGCGATGCAGCTCTTCGGAGACTTTGGCGTTGAGGGGCGGCTTGATGCGGTTCCAGTCAAAGAACACCAGGATCAGGACCACTGCAGCGATTAATACAACGAAGCTGGCGCAGCTCCAAACCACAATTTTACGAGTGCGCGTCATTGCACAGGACTCCTGAATACGACCGGCTGAAGGGCAGCCTTTAGGACAGCTTACAAGACTACGACTGGCAAACCGTCTGCGGGTTTAACCCAAACCCGTTTCAGCGGTAAAAAAAGCCGCCCAATCGGCATTTTCCTGACCGACTCGACAGATTTCACAGCTTGTCGCGCACCAATGTTACCCGCATGCGTGTCGAAAATACCCACTGCGGTGCAAAACCGCGTGCTTGAGAGCCGCGTTCTAGAGCCCTCGGCGAGAACAATCAATTCTGTTGATTATTACCATTGTGTTTATGAACTTTTATATCGACTTATCGAGAGTAGCATTAGCCCTGTACCCACTTTATCGCCCTCCCAAGGAGCAACTGATCATGAAACGCCAACTACTCGCTACCGTCCTGTTATCTGTCCTGGCTTCGAGCGCTTTTGCTCTGCCAGCCGCCGAACAAGCGACCCCACAAAACAAAGCCCAAGCCGTGCAGTCCAGCCAGACCCTGGCACGCAGCGGTTCGCAGGAAGAAGAGAACCGCGACTACGCCAAAGGCGCCGTGGCTGAAAACGGCTTCAACCGTCTGCAAGAGAAAGGTCTGGTTGAAGGTGGCGCTGATCGCTTGATGGAGCGTAATGCAGTGGCTGAAGGTGGTTCCGACCGTGCCAACAAACGTGGCTACGCCGACGGCGTTGCTGAAGGTGGTGCCGACCGTCTGATGGAACGCAACGCAGTGGCCGAGGGCGGTGCCGACCGCCTGGAAGCAATGCATCAAGCTCAGAGCTGAGCCTGTGATGGCCCGAAAAAAAGCCCGATCCACCGATCGGGCTTTTGACTTTCTGCAAGACCTGTCACGTCCTTAACCGCCCCACCCGCGTCAAGTTCGACGCCGCTCGAGCGGTTTTGCTAGAGTGCGTCGCTGTACTTGTCCACAAAGCTCGCCCGCCCATGCTGCCCCGTGCCGAACAAAAGCAACAGACCCGCCTCGCCCTGATGGACGCAGCCCGCCATCTGATGGAGTGCGGCCGTGGGTTCGGCAGCTTGAGCCTGCGCGAAGTGGCCAAGACGGCCGGCATTGTCCCCACCGGTTTCTATCGGCACTTTGCCGATATGGATCAATTGGGCCTGGTGCTGGTGAGCGAAGTCGGCCAGACCTTCCGCGCCACCATTCGCTTGGTGCGCCACAACGAATTCGTCATGGGCGGCATCATCGACGCGTCCGTGCGGATCTTTCTCGATGTGGTATCGGCCAATCGCTCGCAATTCCTGTTCCTGGCCCGCGAGCAATATGGTGGCTGCCTGGCCGTGCGCCAAGCCATCGCCGCCTTGCGCGAAGACATCACCCGCGACCTGGCCGCCGACCTGACACTGATGCCCAAGCTGCAGCATCTGGATGCCGATGGGCTGCACGTGATGGCCGACCTGATCGTCAAGAGCGTGTTCGCCACCCTGCCCGATATCATCGATCCACCGCCCCACGCCCTGCCTGCCCACCTCACACCCCAGGCGAAAATCACCCAGCAGTTACGCTTTATCTTTATCGGCCTCAAACATTGGCAAGGCCTGGGCAGCACCGAATAAGCCGATCAACCGGCGTTGTGGAAACGCTTGGCGGTGGTGTAATGCTTGTTCCAGTAGCGGTTACTCAACGAGTCGATACTGACGTTCTTGCCAGTACGCGGCGAGTGAATGAATTTGCCCTCGCCGATATAAAGCCCTACATGGCTTACCCGCCCACGCCCATTCCCCTTGAAAAACACCGCATCGCCGGGCTTGAGCGCGTTGCGCTGGATGGTCGCGGCCGTCGAGCGGTGCATTGCCGCGGTGGTGCGGGGAATCTGGATATTGGCCTGGGTCTTGAACAGGTAGACCAGCAGGCTGCTGCAGTCGAACCCCTGGTCAATCGATGTGCCCCCCCATTTATAGGGGGTGCCGAGCAATTGGTGGGCGCGGTCGACCACATTCTCGATGGAGGCCGACGGCACGTTGTGAAGTGAAGAACCAAAGGTTGAACGCGGTTGGTAATTGGCTGACGCCGTTGAAACGACAAACGCCAGGCCGATAACAACGGCAGTTAAAAATGACTTGATCATGATAAACGTCGCAGGGGATTAAACACGCCGCAAAGCCTAATTACTGTGCGCGCACCTCGATGAGCGTGAATTCCTGAGTCCTTGTAGGAAAATTCCCAAACCGCTCTCAAGGAGTGCAATACATTTCCCGGTGCACACTTTTGGGGCGATTCGGTTTTGCCCGACCGCCCTATTACGTGGCACACGCACGCCTACCTACAGGTAATTCCTACGCTTACTCAGGGTTGGCAAGGCCCTTGCTCTAGCTGGTTTATCGCCCCTCGCTGGAAGCTTTCTGATGCTGGTGATCCACCGCCGAATCGCCCCCCAAGCCCTCTGGGCCGCCGAGTTGCAGCTCAACTTCGAAGCGCGCAGCAAAAGCCGTCTGCGCTGTTTCAGTGCCGATGGCGAAGACGTCGGCCTGTTTCTGGAGCGCGGCCAGCCGCCGCTGCACGACGGCGAATGCCTGCAGGCCGAAGACGGACGTGTCGTACGCGTCACTGCGCGCCCTGAACAGTTGCTGCACGTCACCTGCCGCAGCGCTTATGAACTGACGCGCGCCGCCTATCACCTGGGCAACCGCCATGTGGCGCTGCAGGTCGGGGATGGCTGGCTGCGCCTGCTTGACGACTACGTGCTCAAGGCCATGCTCGAACAACTGGGTGCCCACATCGACACCCTCGAGGCGCCGTTCCATCCGGAACACGGCGCTTACGGCGGCGGTCATCATCACTCGCGCCATGGCGATGAAGATTTCAACTACCCACCCAAGCTGCATCAGTTCGGCGTGCGTCCATGAACCCAGCCTGGGCGCTGTTGCGTCTGGCCAGTCCGCAATTGCCGATTGGCGGCTACAGCTATTCCCAGGGCCTGGAGATGGCCGTGGAGAATGGCCGGGTCCACGATGCGACGAGCGCCAGACGCTGGATCGGCGATCAGTTGCTGCTCAACCTGGCACGCTTCGAGGCACCGCTGCTGCTTGCGCATTGCCGGGCCGCGGCTGCCCGGGATTGGCCACGGTTGTCGCAATTATGCGAAGAACACCGCGCCAGCCGTGAGACCCGAGAGCTGTATCAAGAAAGCCGGCAGATGGGCTATTCCCTGCAACAACTGCTCAACGGTTTGCCCGAGCTGGACGACGCCGCGCGCCGCTTTCTCGAGCACTTCAGCGAACCGCACCTGGCCCTCGGCTGGGCGCTGGCCGCGCGCGCCTGGGGCATCAGCGCCGACGACGCCCTCGCCGCGTGGCTGTGGAGCTGGCTGGAAAACCAACTGGCCGTGCTGATGAAAACCCTGCCTCTGGGCCAGCAAGCGGCCCAGCGCCTGACCAGCGAACTGTTGCCGCTGCTGCAGAGCGCCCAGCAGGAGGCCAGCCGCCTCGATCCCGACCATTACGGCAGCGCCGCGTTTGGCCTGTCCCTGGCGTGCATGGCCCATGAGCGCCAGTACAGCCGGCTGTTTCGTTCATAGGTTCTTTTTTTGGCGCCCTTTACTTCGGAGAAACACATGAACACACAACCCTTGCGCGTCGGCATCGGCGGCCCGGTGGGCTCCGGCAAGACCGCCCTGACCCTGGCCCTGTGCCTGGCGCTGCGCGATCGCTACAACCTGGCGGTGGTCACCAACGATATCTATACCCGCGAAGACGCCGACTTCCTGGTACGCAACCAGGCCCTGGCACCCGAGCGCATCATCGGCGTGGAAACCGGCGGCTGCCCGCACACCGCGATCCGGGAAGACGCCTCGATCAACCTGGAAGCGGTGGATCAACTCAACCGCCGCTTCCCCGGCCTGGACCTGATCCTGGTGGAATCCGGCGGCGACAACCTCTCGGCGACGTTCAGCCCGGAGCTGTCGGACCTGACCATCTACGTGATCGATGTGTCCGCCGGCGACAAACTGCCGCGCAAGGGTGGCCCGGGTATCTGCAAATCCGACCTGCTGGTGATTAACAAGATCGACCTGGCGCCTCTGGTCGGTGCTTCGCTGGAGCTGATGAACAGCGACACCCAGCGCATGCGCAACGGTAAACCCTTTGTGTTCAGCAACCAGAAAACCGGCGTTGGCCTGGATGACATCGTGGCCTTTATCGAACGCCAGGGTCTGCTGACCGCCGCCTGATCTCTCTTCAAGGAAGCTAGTTATGAGCCTCAACAAACTCTTTGCCACCGCAGCCCTGCTCCTCGCTCCGGCGTTGGCCTTTGCCCACCCCGGCCACGGCGACAACGGCCTGGTGGCCGGCATCAGTCACCCTTTGGGCGGTCTCGATCATTTGCTGGCCATGCTGGCGGTGGGCTTGTGGGCCGCCCAGCAAAAAGGCGCCGCGCGCTGGGCGCTGCCGTGCACGTTTGTCGGCACGATGCTGATCGGCGGCCTGCTGGGTTTCGAGGGCCTGGCGCTGCCGGCGCTGGAAAACGGGATTGCCGCCTCGGTTCTGGCGCTGGGCCTGGCCGTGGCGCTGGCGGTACGACCGCCGCTGTTCGTGGCGATTGGCGCCACGGCGATGTTTGCGCTGTTCCACGGTGTGGCCCATGGCCTGGAACTGCCGGATATGTCCAGCCCTTGGGCGTACGCTGCTGGTTTTGTCGGTGCGACGGCGGCACTGCACGCGGCCGGTTATGCACTGGTGCGCTTCCTGCCGACGGCGGCTGCGCCAATGGTGCGAGTAGCCGGGGCGGCTTCGGCGGCGACTGGAGTCTGGTTGCTGGCGGGCTGATTTGCAGCACGGCTGAAGGCCTCATCGGGGCAGGCCCCCTCCCACATTTGGCTGCATCGCTATCAAAAGGTGGGAGGGGCTTGCCCCCGATAGCTCTGCCACAGACACCACAGAACCCAAGCCTGCTACCATGCGCGCCTACACCCCTGCCGTGACGACGCCAGCCAATGCCCAGCGCTTCCCAACCCTCTTTGAACACCGTGCTCACCCACTTCCATGACCTGATCGTGCCACTGTGGCAAGGCCCGGGCTGGAATGCCGAGCTGGCGTTGCCCTACGAGGCGCTGGACGCCGACCACCACCCCTTGCCGCCGCAGCGTTACCGCGCCATGGCTTGCGCACGACAGTTGTATCTATTCGCCAGCCTGATCGGCCAGGCCGATGCCGAATATGCCGAAGCGCGGGCGGCGGCGTTGTTCCGTTCCCTGCAGCGGCACTTTCACGACGCCGAGCACGGCGGCTGGTTCTACAGCATCGACCCCGCCGGCCAGCCGCTGGACACGCGCAAAGACCTCTATACCCACGCCTTCATCATCTTCGCCTGCGCCCATTACTGGGCCAAGGTGCGCGAACCGTTGGTGGAATCGGTGCTCAATGCCGCTCTGGAAGTGGTTGCACAACGTTTCGCCAGCGATGACGGCCTGTACGACGCCGTCCTGCAACGCGACTGGTCATCGCTCGATTCCGGCCCGCTGCAGAACCCGTTGATGCATCTGGCCGAAGGCTTTCTCGCCACCCTCGCGGTGCGCGAAGACGCCGCCGTGCAAGCCGCCCTGCTCAACCTGGCAACGGCCATGCAGCAACGTTTCATCGACCGCCGGCACGGCGTGATGATGGAAAAGCCGCTGGGCGCTGTGGATAACTGGTTTGAGCCGGGCCACCAGTTCGAATGGTTCTTTTTGCTGGAGTCATCGGACGTGCTGCGGGGCACGCCGCTGCATGCCTCACTGACGCGGGCGTTTGCCTATGCCGAACTCACGGGTGTGGATAAGTTAACCGGCGCGGTCAGCGGCATGCTCGCCCTGGACGGCAGCGTGCGCGACGGCACCCAGCGTATCTGGGCCCAGGCCGAATACCTGCGCGCGCTGACCTTGCGCCCCAACAGCCAGGCCGTGTTGCAACGCCAATTGCTGGCGCTGCAGCAGCACTTCCTGCACGACAAAGGCTGGCACGAATGCCTGGATGCCAACGGCGCCGTGAGCCGACGGGACATGCCGTCGACCACGCCGTATCACTTGGCCACCTGTTACCAGGGCCTTACGCAATCCACTTACGATCTGCGGTAAAGCTGATCGTTAACCAGCGCGCCGCATCCGGCGTGCCCAGCCCTGTGGATATCTCCTCACGCAATGCGTCGAGAGTCGCAACGTTGTTCACCGGGTAATCCACCGGCAATACCACATGGATTTCGATAAACCGCGCGCGCCCGTGCTTTTGCACATACGACACGTAGTCCTCGAAACCATGGCGGGCTTTCAACGCGTCCATCACCTCGCGCACTGTGTCGTCCAGATGATCCGGCGCAATCCCCAACACGTCGCGCAACGCCGGACGCAGGATCTTGAACGCCGGCGCCAGCATGCTCAATGCCAGCAGGATCAGGATCAGCGGGTCGACATACACCGCCCACTCGGCATAGCCCTGGGACTTGAGCAACAGTGCGGCCAGGAAGCTGATCAGCAGCCCCACCGACAGCATCGCGTCCACCAGCCAACTGATGTTATCGAACTGGATCAACGAAGATTTCAGTGCGCGGTTGCGATAACGCACATAGAAGAAATAGCCGAACTCGACGACGGTAAACACCGCCGCGTAGATAATCACCAGGCCCAATTCGACCTCGCGCCCGCCATTGATAATGCCGAACACGCCGTTGAGGAATGCATAGATGGCGATCAGCAGCAGGAAACTGCCTTCGATCAGCAGCACCATCGGCTCCAGGTGCCAGTAGCCAAATTGGAAACGCTCGTTGCTTTTCTTGGCGATCAGCTTGGCGGTGATCAGCATCAACACCTTGATGGCGGTGGCGATCAGCGAGAAGAAGCCGTCGAACAGAATGGATTGGGCGCCGGATACCACGCCCGTGACAATCCCGGCGATCGCGACCGCGAACATCAGAATCGTCGATTGTTTGAGCAGTGACTGCTCACCTCGGTTACTCACATTGCCTCCCGTCAAAACCCTAAATCCGCACGATGCGGAGGGGCTTTCAGGCGGCGAGTATACCTTATGCCGTGTTTTGGCCGATTTGACGCCATCGGGGGCAAGCCTCCTGCCACAGTTGACCGGTACACATATCAGGTTTGTGAACACGGACGAGTGTGGCAGGGAGCTTGCCCCCGATGGCAGCGACTCGGTCTAAAGCCTTACTTCGCACCCCGCTCAATCGCAAACCCCGCCCAGCTCTGGCTCACCGGCATCAGCTCCAGGCGGTTGATGTTGACGTGCGCCGGGGTGTTGAGCACCCAGAAGATAGTGTCGGCGATGTCCTGCGGCTGGATCGGTTCGGCGCCGGCGTAGGTGGCGTCGTAACGCGCCTGGTCACCGCCGAAACGCACCAGGGAGAATTCGCTTTCACACAGGCCCGGCTCGATGTTGGTCACCCGCACGCCGGTGCCTTGCAGGTCGCAACGCAGGTTCAGGGAGAACTGTTTGACGAACGCCTTGGAGCCGCCGTACACATGGCTGCCGGGGTACGGGTAGCTTCCGGCGATGGAGCCCAGGTTGATGATGCCCGCGCCACGGCCATGGGCGATCAGGCGCGGCAGCAGCAGATGGGTGGTGGTCAGCAGGCCTTTGATATTGGTGTCGACCATCGTTTCCCAGTCGTCCAGGTTGCACTTGGGCGCGGGGTCGGTGCCCACCGCCAGGCCGGCATTGTTGATCAGCCCGCGCAGGGTGGCGAACGACGGCGGCAGGTTAGCGATGGCGTTTTCCATGCCCTTGCGGTCACGCACGTCCACTACCAGGCCGTGCACTTCGGTCTGCTTGGAAAGCTCTTCAACCAGGGCATTCAACCGCTCGGCACGGCGGCCGGTGAGCACCAGTTTCCAGCCGGCCTGGGCGAAACGACGAGCACAGGCTTCGCCGAAACCAGAGGTGGCGCCAGTAATAAACAGCGTGTCGGACATGGTGTTCTCCTTGCGAGCGACGGGAAAAAATCAGCCAGCAGGATGCCCGTCCCTCGTCGTCGCGGCAACCGCTACGCATCACAACCGCCGCACACCTGATCAAATTATGACCAGCTCGCTCATAGCCCCATAAACCGTGGTCTGCAGCCAGATGCACGCAGGTTATCCACAATTGCGCCCACAGTCTTTGGGGGCAAGTGGTAAACCTTCAAAGCCGCTGTATATAAGGCCTGCAGCCGGTTTTAGAAAGTATTTTGCTTGACCTTCACTGGCACCTATGTAGCTCAGGGCGACGCCGAAAATCTTGAACGATGGCTCCAGGCCAGACATTTCGGCCTCTGCGGAGGTCTTTCCAGAGTTTAGTCACAGACTTATCCACAGGCCTGGAGGACATAATTCAGTCATATACCTGTGTCTTTAAACAGGTTGACAAACCCCTCGATCCCTCACGAAAAAGACACTGATCAAAAAACGATCATGCAGCTGAAAGCCACGGTTTTAAAGGCTTTCAGCGAGCTACTCCCACGTTACCCACAGCCGGTTCCACAGTGGATGGGGACAAGTCAAAAGTGTGACAAAACAGCGATTTGCGGCGGCTATATGTCGCGCTTTGGAGCTGGGCTGGATTTGTTTTCCACAATTTGGGATAGGCCTTGTGGATCGACAAATCTTCGACATGGCGCTGGCGCGCACTGATCGTTCCCACGCTCTGCGTGGGAATGCCGCATGGGACGCTCCGCGTCCCGCCAAGCGCCGCAGGTTTTGGCTATTGCGCACAGGTGACGCGGAGCGTCACGGGCTGCATTCCCACGCGGGAGCGTGGGAACGATCTTGATGCCTGGTTGAATGGCGCGCGCTGGTCGTTCCCACGCTCTGCGTGGGAACGCCGCCTGGGACGCTCCGCGTCCCGCCAGGCGCCGCAGGTTTTGGCCACTGTGCACGGGTGACGCGGAGCGTCACGGCTGCATTCCCACGCGGGAGCGTGGGAACGATCTTGATGCCTGGTTGAATGGCGCGCGCTGATCGTCCCCACGCTCTGCGTGGGAATGCCGCTTGGGACGCTCCGCGTCCCGCCAAGCACCGCAGGTTTTGGCTATTGCGCACAGGTGACGCGGAGCGTCACGGGCTGCATTCCCACGCGAGCGTGGGAACGATCTTGATGCCTGGTTGAATGGCGCGCGCTGATCGTCCCCACGCTCTGCGTGGGAATGCCGCCTGGGACGCTCCGCGTCCCGCCAGGCCCCGCAGGTTCTGGCCACTGTGCACGGGTGACGCGGAGCGTCACGGCTGCATTCCCACGCGGGAGCGTGGGAACGATCTTGATGCCTGGTTGAATGGCGCGCGCTGATCGTCCCCACGCTCTGCGTGGGAATGCCGCTTGGGACGCTCCGCGTCCCGCCAAGCGCCGCAGGTTTTGGCTATTGCGCACAGGTGACGCGGAGCGTCACGGGCTGCATTCCCACGCGAGCGTGGGAACGATCTTGATGCCTGGTTGAATGGCGCGCGCTGATCGTCCCCACGCTCTGCGTGGGAATGCCGCCTGGGACGCTCCGCGTCCCGCCAGGCCCCGCAGGTTCTGGCCACTGTGCACGGGTGACGCGGAGCGTCACGGCTGCATTCCCACGCGGGAGCGTGGGAACGATGCCCCCGGTTTGTACCGGGGCTTGCCCCCTCCCCAGGGTACTGCGTCGTGATTCAGATCAGTGGCCGCCGAGGTAGGCGTTGCGCACTTCCTCATTGACCAGCAGTTCCTTGCCGGTGCCCGTCAGGCGAATCTCACCGTTGACCATCACATACGCGCGGTCCGACAAACGCAGTGCGTGGTTGGCGTTCTGTTCCACCAGAAAAATCGTCATCCCGGTAGCCGCCAACTCGCGCAGGGTGGAAAAGATCTGCTTCACCACAATCGGCGCCAGGCCCAGGCTCGGCTCATCCAACAGCAACAGCTTGGGCCGGCTCATCAGTGCGCGGGCGATGGCGAGCATTTGCTGTTCGCCGCCGGACATGGTCATGGCGCGCTGGTTACGCCGCTCCTTAAGGCGCGGGAACAGCTCGAACATGCGCTGCATATCTTCACCGGCGAACTTGTCACCGATCGGAATGGTGCCCATCAGCAGGTTTTCCTCGACGGTCATATCGGGGAATACCCGCCGCCCTTCCGGCGACTGCGCGATGCCGTTGGAGGCAATGTAGTGGGACGACTTGTGGGTAATGTCGACGCCGTTGTAGAGAATCTGCCCCGACTCGGCCCGTGGCTGGCCGAAGATCGACATCAGCAATGTGGACTTACCCGCACCGTTGGAGCCGATCAGGCTGACGGTTTCGCCTTCGTTAATGTGCAGCGAGACTTTTTTCAGGGCCTGGATGGGGCCGTAGAACACGTCCAGGTCCTTCATTTCGAGGATAGGTGCACTCATACCAGTTCCTCTTCGTCGGCGCCCAGGTAGGCGGCGATCACTTTGGGGTCGTTGCGGATCGCGTCCGGCCCGCCCTCGGCGATCACGTTGCCGTGGTCCAGCACCACGATATGATCGGAAATACTCATCACCATGCCCATGTCATGTTCAATCAACACCACCGTAAGGTCGTGTTCGTCGCGCAACAGGCGAATCATCGCGCTGAGGGCTTCGGTTTCCTGGGGGTTGAGGCCCGCCGCCGGCTCGTCCAGGCAGATGATCTGCGGCCGGGTGCACATGGCGCGGGCAATTTCCAGGCGCCGCTGCTGGCCGTAGGAAAGCTCACCGGCCAGCCGGTTGGCGCAGTCCACCAGGTCCACCACTTCCAGCCAGTAGAACGCATGGTCAAGGGCGTCACTCTCGGCCTTGCGGTAACCCTTGGTGTTGAGGATGCCCGCCAGCATGTTGCGGTTGACCCACATGTGCTGCGCCACCAGCAGGTTTTCCACCACGGACATTTCCTTGAACAGGCGGATATTCTGGAACGTACGCGCCAGCCCCGCGCGGTTCACCAAGTGGGTGCCGCCGAACATTTTGTAGTACACGCGGCTGAGGAAGCTTTTCGGCGACACGAAATCGGTGGCCTGGAAGCGCTCGCCCAGCAGCTGGATCACGTTGGTCTGCTTGCCACGCACATTGAGCTGGATCTTGCCGCCACTGGCTTTGTAGAAACCGGTAAGGCAGTTGAACACCGTGGTCTTGCCGGCGCCGTTGGGGCCGATCAGGGCGAAGATCGAGTTGCGTTCGACCTTGAGGCTCACATCGCTCAGGGCCTTGATGCCACCGAAGTGCATCATCAGGTGTTCCACGGAAAGCACGACTTCCTTATTCATGGCGCCACTCCCTTGCGTGGTGTCACACCGGTGCGGCTGATGCGGATCAAACCGCGCGGTCGCCAGATCATCATCACCACCATCAACACCCCGAACAGCAGCACGCGGTATTCCGAGAAGCTGCGCAGCAGTTCCGGTGCGACGGTCAATACGAACGCGGCAATCACCACGCCCACCGTCGAGCCCATGCCGCCCAACACCACGATGGCCAGGATCAATGCCGATTCGAAGAAGGTGAACGACGACGGGTTGACGAAACCTTGGTAACTGGCGAAGAACACACCGGCCAGGCCGGCCGTGGAAGCGCCGATGGTGAACGCCGAGAGCTTGACCAGTACATGGTTCAGGCCCATGGAGCGGCAGGCGATCTCATCCTCGCGCAGGGCTTCCCAGGCACGACCGACCGGCATGCGCGTGAGGCGATGCTTGATGTACAGCACGGCCAGCACCACCAGGAACAGCACGATGTAGATGAACATGAACTTGATATTGGCGTTGTACTCGATGCCGAAGAACTCGTGGAACGGAATCCCACCCTCCTTGGCCTTGCGCCCGAACTCAAGGCCCAGGAAGGTCGGCGAAGGCACCGGCATACCGTTCGGGCCGCCGGTGAACGACAACCAGTTGTTGAGGACCAGGCGAATGATTTCACCAAAGCCCAGAGTCACGATGGCCAGGTAGTCACCGTGCATTCGCAGCACCGGGAAGCCGAGTATGCAACCCGCCAGCGCCGCTGCGATGGCCGCCAGTGGCAGCACGCTCCAGAAGCCCAGGCCCAGGTATTGATAACCCAGCGCCAGGCCGTAGGCACCGATGGCGTAGAACGCCACGTAACCCAGGTCGAGCAGCCCGGCCAGGCCGACCACGATGTTCAGGCCCAGGCCCAGCAACACGTAGATCAGGCCGAGGATCACCACGGTCAGCAGGTATTTGTTGGCGAAGATGGGAAACACGATGGCGATCACAATCAGCGCCGGGATGATCCAGCGCAGCCGCGACTTGTAGTCAGGCGCCAGCACATGCACACCCGAGCCGCTGCTTTCAAAACCCTGCAGGATCTTCAAGCCCTTGGGGGTTTGCAGGAACAGGCTCATGGCGAAGCGGCCGACCATCACGATGGCGACCAACAGGCCCACACGCGCCGGTTCCAGGTTGAAGCTATAGCCGTCGAGGACCACGCCGACGATCGGGCCGAACACGATCAGCGAAATCAGCCCGGCAAGGACCGTATCGACGACACTTTTCTTGATATCGATGGGTTTGGCAGCAGACATGTTTTACACCTTAGCCACGAGCGGACGACCCAGCAGGCCCTGAGGACGGAAAATCAGGATCACCACCAGCAGGGAGAAACTGAATACGTCTTTGTAGTCAGAGTTGATCAACCCCGAGAACAGCGATTCGGAAATCCCGAGGATGATCCCGCCGAGCATCGCCCCAGGCAGGGAACCGATGCCGCCGAGGACCGCGGCGGTGAAGGCCTTGATGCCAATGATGAAACCGGCATAGAAATCGAACGTGCCGTAGTTGAGGGTGATCAATACGCCGGCCAGCGCGGCCATGGCGGCACCGATCACAAACACGTAGGAAATCACGCGGTCGGTGTTGATCCCCAGGATCGAGGCCATCTTGCGGTCTTGCTGGGTAGCGCGGCACATGCGGCCGAGCTTGGTGTACTTGATGATGTAGGTGAGCAACGCCATGCCGGCAAACGCCGCCACGAGGATGAAGACCTTGGTGTACGTCAGTTGGACGAACCCGCTGCCGATGTCGACGCGCCAGGCGCCGGCCAGCAGGGTGGGGATGCCTTGTTGTTTCGCGCCCTGGGCGATCTGCGCGTAGTTCTGCAGGATCAGGGAGATGCCGATGGCGCTGATCAGCGGGGCCAATCGGGTGGAGTTGCGCAGCGGTTTGTAGGCGACACGCTCGATGACCCAGCCGTACACGCCGGTGACGACTACGGTGAAGATCAAAGTGCCGAGAATGAGCAGCGGGAAGGATTCGATGCCGAAGTAAGCCAGCAGTGCCAGACTGATCGCCGCGAGGTAAGCGGAAATCATATAAACCTCGCCGTGGGCGAAGTTGATCATGCCAATGATGCCGTAGACCATTGTGTAGCCGATGGCGATCAGGCCATAGACCGACCCGAGGGTCAGCCCATTGACCAGTTGCTGCAGGAAAATACCATCCATAACGCAATCTCACGCGGTGAGCACCTGCACACCCTGAGGTGCGCGGCGCTTCTGGAGGAAAAGTCAGATCTCAAACACAACACTGTCCCACTGTGGGAGGGGGCTTGCCCCCTCCCACATGGATTACTTCTGCTTTTCCAGCTGGTGGTATTTGCCGTCTTTATCCCACTGGTAAACCACGTAGTCGGAGATTTTCAGGTCGCCCTTGGCGTCCCAGGTCTTCTCGCCCATCACGGTCTTGACCGGATTGGCTTTGAGCCATTTGGCGGCGTCTTCGCCTTTGTTGGATTTGGCGCCATTGAAGCCGGCGGCCAGGGCCTGGATCGAGGCATAGGCGTACAAGGTGTAGCCTTCGGGCTCGGTGCCGTTTTTGCGGAACTCTTCCACGACGGTCTTGCTGTCCGGCAGCAGGCGCGGGTCGGCGCCGAAGGTCATGTAGACGCCATCCACATACTGCGCACCACCGGCGGTAGCCACCAATTCGTCAGTCACGATGCCGTCATCGGACATGAACTTGACGTCCTTGAGGCCCGCTTCACGAATCTGGCGAACCAGGGGACCGGCTTCCGGGTGCAGGCCACCGAAGTACACAACGTCGGCGCCCAGGGAGCGGATCTTGGTGACCAGGGCGCTGAAGTCTTTCTCGCCACGGGTCAGGCCTTCTTCCAGCACCGGCTTGACGCCACGCTTGGTCAACTGCGCAGCGGTGGCGTCGGCCAGGCCCTTGCCGTAGGTGTCCTTGTCGTTGATCACCGCGATTTTCTTGCCCTTGAGCACATCGACGATGTAGTCGCCGGCGACGATGCCCTGCTGGTCGTCACGCCCGCACATGCGGAACATGGCGCCCAGGCCGCGCTCGGTGACCTGCGGGTTGGTAGAGCCTGGGGTGATCGCGATGATGCCCGCTTCGTCATACACCTCGGACGCCGGGATGGTGTTCGACGAGCAGAAGTGCCCGACCACGCCGATGACTTTGTCCTGGTCCGCCAGGCGGTTGGCGACGGCCACGGCCTGCTTGGGTTCGCAGGCGTCGTCACCGGCCACCAGCTTGATCTGTTCGCCGTTGATGCCGCCAGCCTTGTTGATCACATCGGCTGCCGCCTGGGCACCCTTCATGTATTGCTCACCGAAAGCGGCGTTGGCGCCGGTCATCGGCCCCGCTACGCCAATCTTCACATCAGCTTGAACAAACGCAGAAACACCCAGCGCCGCTGCCACGGCGAGAGCAAGAAAGCCTTTCTTGTAAAACGTCTGGGACATGAGTGGTGCTCCGATATTTTTGATTTTAGGCACGACAACTTGCATTCAAACTTTTCACCGAAAGCTCAGAGCAAGCCGCGTGCCATTACGTTTTTATTCTTCAAAAAGACACGGTGTCATTGTTATTGCAGGCGTTTCGTCTCCGCATGCCAGTACGTGCAACCCTCTGGCACGCCCAGGTGCAACCTAAAGCTGCAAAAGGTACAACCATTACCGGTCGCACCTGCAACCAGAGCGATAAACGCCACTTCCTACAGCGGTAACCGTAGGCGTAACGGAACTGCACATTTACAGTGCGCGTTTGCTACGACTTGCACCAATACAGATGAGTAGCCTGCTAAGAAAATGCGCGGCTTTGAGGGGCATTTCGCTGATCAGATAACGATCCTCAGGCATTGCCCCGCGTGATACAGCGAGAACCCGGCTTCATACAGGCAGCTGCGCAGGCCCACCGCCGCCAGTGGTTGCATCGGCGCAAACGGGATCGGCAGCGCCTGGGGATTCTGGTGACATAGATAGTCGGCAAACGCCTTACCCACCACACTGCCGGTGGTCACGCCCCGCCCGTTGTAGCCGGTAACCGCCACCACCCCCGGGGCCGGCTCGAACAAGCGCATCAAGTGGTCGGGAGTAAAGGCGATGCAGCCGGTCCAGGTATATTCCCACTGCACCGATTTGAGGTACGGAAAGTAGTGCTGCTGCACCCGGTCGGCCCACGCCTTGAGGAACCACGTCGGTTTCTGGTTGCCATTGCCCAGGCTGCCGAGCAGCAGCCGGCCATCGGCATCGCGGCGGATGCTGCTCAAGACTTGGCGGGTGTCCCAGGAGCCCTGTCCACCGGGCAGGATTTGCTCGGCGGCGGCGTCTGCCAACGGGGCCGACGCGACTTGGTAGTAATAACCAGGGAAGAAGTTTCGTCGCAGCGCGGTCCATTCGCCTTCGGTGTAGGCGTTGGAGGCGATAACCACTTGGGCGGCACGCACCGCACCGTCGGCGGTCTGGACCGACCAGTCCGAGCCTTGGCGCTCCAGCCGCGTCACAGGGGAATGATCGAACAGTTGCCCACCCAGCCCTGCCGCCGCATTTGCCAGGCCGGTGGTGTAGGCCATGGGGTTGAGCGTGCCCGCGCGCCGGTCCAGCAAGGCGGCAGCGATCTTTTTGGTTCCGGTGGCGTGCTCGCAGGCTTGGCCGGTGAGTAATTCGACAGGCGCGCCACGGCGCTTCCATTGTTCCTCACGGCTGCGCAAGTCCGCCTCGCCACGGGCGTTGTGCGCCATGTGCAACGTGCCTTCGCGACGCAATTGGCAATCGATGGCGTATTTGTCGATCAGGCTGAACACCAGCGCCGGCGCCGCGCCGAGCATGCGGTTGAGCTGGCTGCCCACCGCTTCGCCGAAACCGGCTTCAATCTCGTCCGGCGGGATCCACAAGCCGGCATTCACCAACCCGACATTGCGCCCGGAACCGCCATGCCCGCTGCGATGGGCTTCGAGCACGGCGACGCTTTTACCCTGTTCCAGCAAATGGATCGCCGCCGATAGGCCGGTGATCCCGGCGCCGATCACACACACATCCACCTTGACCTCGCCGTTGAGCGCGGCACGATCCGGCCGGCTGGGGGTAAGGTGTTCCCACAAACATGCTTCGCGTAGTGCCATTGCCAGACTCCGGGATGAACTCACAACCGATCGTTCCCACGCGGAGCGTGGGAATGTAGCCCAGGACGCTCCGCGTCCGCTTTCAGGTCGTGACGCGGAGCGTCACAGGATGCATTCCCACGCGGAGCGTGGGAACGATCATCAGTCGAAGGTGATGCCTTGCGCTAATGGCAGCTCCAGCGAGTAGTTCACGGTGTTGGTCTGGCGGCGCATGTACCCGCGCCACGCATCGGAACCGGATTCACGCCCGCCGCCGGTCTCTTTCTCGCCACCGAACGCACCGCCGATTTCCGCGCCGCTCGGGCCGATGTTGACGTTGGCGATGCCACAGTCGCTGCCCACCGCCGACATGAACTGCTCAGCCTCGCGCACATCGGTGGTGAAGATGCACGAGGACAGGCCTTGGGGCACGGCGTTGTTCAGGCGCAGGGCTTCGGCGAAGTCGGTGTAGCCGACCACATACAGGATCGGCGCGAAGGTTTCGGTGCACACCACGTCGCTCTGCTCGGGCATTTCCACGATGGCCGGCGATACGTAGTAGGCGTCGGGGAAGGTGTCTTCCAGCTGGCGCTTGCCGCCGAACACCTTGCCGCCTTCGCTCAAGGCTTGCTCTAGGGCGTCCTGCATGTTGTCGAAGCCGTGCTTGTCGATCAGCGGGCCGACCAGGTTGCCTTCCAGCGGGTGGCCGATGCGTACTTTCGAATACGCGGCCTTGAGACGGGTGACGATTTCGTCCTTGACCGACTCGTGGGCGATCAGCCGACGCAGGGTGGTGCATCGCTGACCAGCGGTGCCGACCGCGCTGAACAAGATGGCGCGCACGGCCATGTCCAGGTCGGCGCTCGGGCCGAGGATCATGGCGTTGTTGCCGCCCAATTCGAGGATGCTGCGGGCGAAACGCGCGGCGACTTTGGGCGCCACTTCGCGGCCCATGCGGGTGCTGCCGGTGGCGCTGATCAGAGCCACGCGCGGATCGTCCACCAACGCGGCGCCGGCATCGCGACCGCCGATGATCACCTGGCTCAGGTACTCGGGGGCATCGCTGAAGGTTTTCGCGACGCGCTCGAACAGCGCCTGGCAGGCCAGCGCGGTGAGCGGGGTCTTTTCCGACGGTTTCCAGATCACGGCATTGCCACACACCAGCGCCAGGGCGGTGTTCCAGGCCCACACTGCGACCGGAAAGTTGAACGCGCTGATCACGCCGACCACGCCCAGCGGGTGCCAGGTTTCACGCATATGATGGCCAGGGCGCTCAGAGGCGATGGTCAAGCCGTACAGCTGACGGGACAGGCCGACAGCGAAGTCGCAGATGTCGATCATTTCCTGCACTTCACCCAAGCCCTCCTGGGTGATCTTGCCGGCTTCCCAGGACACCAGCTCGCCCAGGTCGGCCTTGTACTGGCGCAGGACATCGCCGAACTGGCGCACCAACTCACCGCGACGCGGCGCCGGCACCTTGCGCCAGGCCTCGAATGCATGCTCGGCGCGACTGACCTGTTGCTCCACCTTGGCGGCGCCTTCCCAGTGCACGCTGCCGATACGGCTGCCATCGATCGGCGAGTGCACGGGGTGTTTACCCGACTGGTACAACGCCGGGTTCACCCCGAGACGATCAAGCAATGCGGCAACCATGGGTCACTCCTTCAATCTGTGTAGAAAAAAAAGCGCCGCGGCCCGCACGACGATCCAAGGCTTATTTGTAGCTGGCCCAAGACTTGCCAACAAACGACGATTAGGCGAGATATCATTCCGTTTATTCATGCCAGGAATAAAAAGAGGCACGCCGTGCTGAATAAAAGACATTTGCCCTCGATCACCGCCCTGCAGTGTTTCGAAGCGGCCACCCGTCACCTGAGTTTTACCCGCGCCGCGGAGGAGCTGAACCTCACCCAGAGCGCGGTGAGCAAGCAGGTGGCGCAATTGGAAGAGTTGCTGCAGCACCTGCTGTTCCGCCGCGTGCGGCGCCGCCTGCAGATGACGCCGGCGGGCGATTTGTACCTGGTGGAGGTGCGCAAGATCCTTACGCAGGTAGAGATGTCCACCCACTACCTGCGCTCCTACGGCGGTGAGACCGAAGTACTGCGCGTGTCCACGCCCTACACCTTCGGCGCGCGCTGGTTGGTGCCGCGCCTGAAGGGCTGGCGCCTGCGTCACCCGCAGATCCATCTGGACCTGTGCAACGAGCAGGAGCCGGACGAGCTGCTGCAAGGTAAGGCCGACATGGCGTTCTACTTCGGCCAGGGTGCGCGGCCGGGCACCGAGAGCCTGAAACTGTTCAGCGAAGAGCTGGTGCCGGTGTGCGCCCCGGAGAGCCTGCCGGCGCAGCCCTTCACCGATCCCACGCAGTTGAGCAACCTGGTGCTGCTGCAAAACGCTTCGCGCCCCCAGGGCTGGCACGACTGGTTTGCCGACCAGGGTTATCACACCGAGCACAGCTACCATGGCCCGCGTTTCGACACTTTCTATATGTGTATCCGCGCGGCGCAGGTGGGGTGCGGCGTGGCGTTATTGCCACGCTTTCTGGTGGAAGAAGAATTGGCCGACGGCAAGCTCGTGATCCCCTGGCAGCATGCGATGCCCAGCCAGGACGCGTATTACCTGGCCTACCCGGAGCACGCAGCCGAAGTGCCCAAGGTGCGCGAATTTGTGAAGTGGATGATGGAGCAGGTGATCTAGTGCCTGGAGTGGAATGCATTTCAAATGTGGGAGGGGGCTTGCCCCCGATGAGGCCAGTGGCCTCCCCGAAAAAATGTCTGGCAAAACCCCTCAGGTCTATGCGCCACTAGCCCCCTTTTAAATTCGTGAGTAAAGGTCGGCCCCCGCGCCGATCCATCTGGAGATTCCCGTTATGAGCGAGAGCGTGTTTGCCGATCGCATCGTGCAGAACCTGCTCGACACCGACTTCTACAAACTGACCATGATGCAGGCGGTGCTGCACAACTACCCCAACGTGGAAGTTGAATGGGAATTCCGTTGCCGTAACAGCGAAGACCTGCGGCCCTACCTGGCGGAGATCCGCTACCAGATCGAGCGCCTCGCCGAGCTGAGCCTGAGCCCGGACCAACTGGGGTTCCTGGAACGCATCAGCTTTATGAAGCCGGACTTTTTGCGCTTCCTCGGGCTGTTTCGCTTCAACCTGCGCTATGTGCAGACCGGTATCGAAAACGGCGAGCTGTTCATCCGCCTGCGCGGGCCCTGGTTGCATGTGATCCTGTTCGAAGTGCCGTTGCTGGCCATTGTCAGCGAAGTGCGCAACCGCTACCGCTACCAGACCGTAATCCTCGAACAGGCCCGCGAGCAGTTGTACCGCAAGTTCGATTGGCTGACGGCCAACGCCGGCAGCGATGAGCTGTCGGAGCTGCAAGTGGCCGACTTCGGCACGCGTCGGCGTTTCTCATACCGGGTGCAGGAAGAAGTGGTCAGTGTGCTCAAGCATGACTTCCCCGGGCGGTTCGTCGGCACCAGCAACGTGCACCTGGCCCGCGAGTTCGACATGAAACCCCTGGGCACCATGGCCCATGAATGGATCATGGCCCATCAGCAACTCGGCCCGCGCCTGATCGACAGCCAGATCGCCGCGCTCGATTGCTGGGTGCGCGAATACCGTGGCCTGTTGGGCATCGCCCTGACCGATTGCATCACCACCGATGCGTTCCTCGGCGACTTCGACCTGTACTTCGCCAAGCTCTTCGACGGCCTGCGCCACGACTCCGGCGACCCGGTGCAATGGGCGGAAAAAGCCATCGCGCATTATCACAAGCTGGGCATCGAGCCGATGAGCAAGACGCTGGTGTTCTCCGATAGCCTGTCGCTGCCCAAGGCCCTGGAGATCTTCCGCGCGCTGCGAGGCCGCATTAATGTGAGCTTCGGCATCGGCACCAACCTGACCTGTGACATTCCAGGGGTGGAGCCCATGAGCATTGTGCTTAAAATGACCGCCTGCAATGGCCAGCCCGTGGCGAAGATCTCCGATGAACCGGGCAAGACCCAATGCACCGACCCGAATTTTGTCGCCTATCTGCGTCACGTTTTCAAAGTACCTGCCCTATCCAACAAGGAGTGAAGCATGCAAGCCGTACAGCGTGAGATCGCGCAGCAGCTCAAGGTCCAAGCGCCATTCAACGACCAGGCCGCGCTTGAGGCCGAAGTAGCGCGGCGCGTGGCGTTTATTCAGGACTGCCTGCGCAATTCCGGGCTCAAGGCCCTGGTGTTAGGCATCAGCGGCGGCGTCGACTCCCTGACCGCCGGCCTGCTGGCCCAACGGGCGATGCAGGAGCTGCGCGCCAGCACCGGTGACCAGGCGTATCGCTTCATCGCCGTGCGCCTGCCTTACGAAACCCAGTTCGATGAAATCGATGCCCAGGCGTCGGTAGACTTTATCGAGCCGGACGAGCGTCACACCGTCAACATTGGCCCGGCGGTCAAAGCCCTGGCCAGTGAAGTGGCGGCGTTTGAAGGCAAGGCGGCGGTGTCCCGTGATTTCGTGCTGGGCAACACCAAGGCGCGCATGCGCATGGTGGCGCAATACACCATCGCCGGCGCGGCCGGCGGCCTGGTGATCGGTACCGACCATGCGGCGGAGGCGGTGATGGGCTTTTTTACCAAATTCGGGGATGGGGCGTGCGACCTGGCGCCGTTGAGCGGGTTGGTGAAAAACCAGGTACGTGCGATTGCGCGGCATTTTGGCGCGCCGGAATCCTTGGTTGAGAAGGTGCCGACCGCCGACCTGGAAGACTTGTCGCCGGGTAAGCCGGATGAGGCGTCACATGGTGTGACTTACGCTGAGATCGATGCATTCCTGCACGGCGAGCCGGTGCGGGAAGAGGCGTTCAGGATTATCTGCGAGACGTATCGCAAGACCGAGCACAAGCGGGTCATGCCGTTTGCGCCGTGAGGTGAACCAGGCAGAAAGTCATCGGGGGCAAGCCCCCTCCCACAGTTGACTGTATTCACAATCCAAGGTGGGAGGGGGCTTGCCCCCGATGAACGATTACGCGCCTTACTTGACGACCACAGTGCCTTTCATCATCGAGATGTGGCCTGGGAACGAGCAGAAGAACGCGTAATCGGTACCCGCTGCCAGTTTCGACACGTCGAAGGTCACGGAATCTTTCTCGCCGGCACCGATAATCTTGGTGTGGGCGATGATGCGGCTGTCGCCTTCTTTCAGGTAGTTTTTGTCGATACCGGCGGCCATGCCATCGGTAGCGACCGGCTGCATGTCAGCGGCGCTGGTGAGCACCCAGTTATGACCCATGACGTTCTTCGGCAGGCTGCCGGAATGAGTCAGCTCGACGGTGAATGTCTTGCAGCTCTTGTCGATCGTGATTTCCTTGGTGTTGAAGGACATCTGGTCAGTGGAGTCGACGGTGACCTTGCACTCTGCAGCCAGCAACTGGCCGCTGGCCAATGTCAGCAGGGAAACAGCAACGATTTTGGCAAACATGTGAATCTCCAAGGCAGGGTTAAAAACGCATGATGCGGCAAGGGTGCCTGAGACAGGCACGATTTCCTATGATCTGAATCAACAGATTGTATACAACTTTAGGCTATCAGACCTATCGACACAATCAACCGGCCAAAGTGCCGCAGGCTGCCTATGATCGGCTCCATCACCCATCTGGAGCCCGCGCCATGTACCTCAACCAATTGTTCAACGGCCTGCTGGCCGCTTACGCCTGCGGTAAGTGAAGGCCAAGCGCGCTGCTAAGCTGCTACCATGGCGACCCGAGGCAGCCGCGCGCCGCCCACCCTCACCTTCGACCCTAGAGGATTGCCCATGGCCAAACCTAATTACTCCTTCGCCAAACGTCAGAGAGACTTGGCCAAGGAACAGAAGAAAGAGGAAAAGCTGCAACGCAAGAAAGCCGCTGCCGATGAAGAGGCCGGCGCCCTCAACCCGGAAGTTGACGGTGAAGTAACGAGCGACGAAACCGAAACACCAAAAGATCCTGCCGAATAATTCCTTTGTGGTGAACAGGCCCGCCCCGTTCACCACAATCCACCATTACTCCAGCGGCATTACCGTCACCCGCACTTCCGGGTCATGGCTGCCTCCCCCCAGAATCACCCCACGCAACGGCGACACATCGGAAAAATCCCGGCCCCAGGCCAGGGTGATGTGCTCCAGTGCCGGCTGCACATTATTCGTCGGATCGAAATCCACCCAGCCTGACACCGGGCAATACACCGAGACCCACGCATGGGACGCATCGGCGCCGATCAGCCGTGCCTGGCCGGGTGGCGGCTGCGTGAGCAGATAACCGCTGATGTAACGCGCCGCCAGACCGCGCGAGCGCAGACACGCAAGCATCAAGTGGGCGAAGTCCTGGCATACGCCGCGACGGCGTTCCAGCACCTCCACCAGCGGTGTAGCGACCTGGGTGGCTTCGGCATCGAAGGTGAATTCTCTGAAGATCTTCTCCATCAACGCCTGCACGCCCAGCAGCAATGGCCGCCCCGGCACGAAACAGCTTTGCGAGAAGTCGACGAAGGTTTGCTTCAAATGCACATAGGGCGACTCGAAGCGATAGCGGCAGGCTTCGATCGCCTCGGGCGACATCGGCCGGCTGCTGTAGGTCAGGCTGTCGCGGGTCTGGTCCCACGCCGGCGACCGAGCGAAATCCGGCGCCGGCCGCGCCAGCACTTCCACGGTCAGCCCGGCATTGACCAGCAGTTCATCGTGGGGCCGCTCGAAGGCCAGGCGGGTGATGGGGTTGCCGAACACATCCAGCTCGTCGCGGCGTGCGGACGGCTGCGGGCTGATATCCAATTGTTGCGCGCTGCAGCGCTGCCACTCACACGCACGCGGCCACAGATGCGCCAACTGCTGGGCCAGGGACACCGGGCTGTCGTAGTGGTAATGGGTATCGTGGAAAATCTGGTAGCGCGCACTCATCACAGCGACACCGTTTGCTGGCTTACATCATCCACATGAGCGAAGTGGCGCAGCGCCAGGCGATCCGACACTTGCCCACTCTCCTCGGCCACCGCTTGCAGCAGGTCGGCCAGGCCATCCAACGCGGCGCGCACACCGGCCTCGCCGAACAGCGGGTTCTCCAGGCAACTCAGGTCGAAGCGCGTGAGACGCTCCACCAACGGTCCCAGACCGGTTTCCCGCGGCACGCCAAAGTCGTCGTTGAGCCGTCGCAACGTGCGACTCACCAGTTTGAGCTGGAACAACACCGCATGAGGGTTCTGCTCGTCCAGCAACAACAGGTCGAGCACCGGGATCAGTTGCGGCACCGCCAGGTAGCGCGAGCGGTAGGTGATGCTGCTGTTGCCCAATTCCAGCAACCATTCCAGCCCCGCTTGATCGAACACCGCCACGCCGCGCAGGAACGCCGCAAGGCTGCTGCTGAGAAACTGCAGACGCTCGATGCGCCGGCCCATCATCAAGAAACGCCAGCCTTCATCGCGGGTCATGTCGTCCAGGGCGAACCCGGACAGCGCCGCGAGGGACATCACCAGGCGGTTGAGAAAGTCCAGCAGCTCGCCGAAGTCCGCCGTCTCGCGCGCAAGCTCCAAGGCTTCGCGTTGCAGCTCCACCAGGGCCTGCCAGTTTTCCCGGGACAACTTGCCCCGCACCTGAGACGCCGCCCACTGCAAGCGTTGCAGGTTGGCGCGCAAGCTCGACGGCCAGTCGTCACCGAGCAACGCGGCCAGCAGGCGCTCGGGCAGCTCGCCCTCCTCCGGCAACAAGCGCAAGTTTTCGCCCAGCGCCACCGCCGCCTGCAACGCTAGCGGGTCGTCGCCGTCGACGTAGCGCGCCAACACGATCCGCAGCCAGCGCGCGCTGTCATCGCAGCGTTCGCAATAACGGCCAAACCAGAACAGGTTTTCCACTACCCGCGAGGGCAGATAGGGGTCGCGGCGCACCAGGTCATGGGCGCCGATGGGGCGTTGCGCGCGCCACTGTTCGCCGCCAGGTGTGCGCTCACCGAGGACCCAGGTGTCTTTGCTCGCGCCGCCGCGTTGCATCGACACCACCTCGGCATCGGCTTCGGCGGCCACACGCGTCAGCCCGCCGGGCAACACACGATAGCCGTCGTCGCTGGCCACGGCGTACACGCGCATGCCGATGGCACGGTGTTGCAGGTGATCCTCTTCGGTGTGCCACACCGGCGCCTGGGACAGTTGCGCCAGCTCCTGGGCCACGTACGCGTAAGGGCGCGCGCGCATGCGTTGGGTCAGGGCCTGGCGCTGCGCATCGTCCAGATCGCGGCCAAACACGGGGGTAAAACTCTGCGACGCAAATGCCGGTTTGATCAGCAGTTCCGGCAGTTTGTGCAAGGCTTCGGCAAGCACCGGCGCCTCGCCGCACCACCAGGTGGCGATGGACGGCAGGATCAGTTCTTCGCCAAACAGAAACTGGTTGATCTTCGGCAGAAAGCCCAGCAAACCCGGAGACTCCAGCACGCCGCTGCCCAGGGCATTGGCCACCAGCACATGGCCCTGGCGCACCGCGTCGAGCAGGCCCGGCACGCCCAGGGCCGAGTCGGTGCGCAGCTCCAACGGGTCGCAGAAGTCGTCGTCGAGGCGGCGCATGATCGCGTGCACCCGGCGCAGGCCGCTGAGGGTCTTGAGAAACACACGGCTGTCGCGCACGGTGAGATCGCCGCCTTCCACCAGCGGGTAACCGAGCTGGCGCGCGAGGTAGAGATGTTCGAAATAGCTCTCGTTGAAACGCCCAGGGGTAAGCAGCACAATCAGCGGTGTCTGATCATCGCCGGGGGCCTGACGCGCCAGGGTTTCCTGCAATGTGCGGAAGAAACCGGTGAGATGCTGCACCTGCAGATCGCGATACAAGTCCGGGAAGGCGCGAGACACGATGGTGCGGTTTTCCAGGGCGTAGCCTGCACCGGAGGGCGCCTGGGTACGGTCGGCGGTGACCCACCAGCGGCCATCCGGGGTGCGCGCCAGGTCTACCGCATACAGGTGCAAAAACGCGCCGTCGGGCGGCTGGATGCCCTGGCACGGCCATAGGAAGTTGTTATGCCCGAATACCAGTTCCGCCGGCAGCAGGCCTTCCTTGATCAAGCGCTGCGGGCCATACAGATCGGCCAGCACCGCGTTGAGCAAGCGCGCGCGCTGCGCGATACCGGCCGCCAGGTGCTGCCACTCGTCAAAGGCCAGCACATGGGGCAGCAGGTCCAATTCCCATGGGCGGTCGGCGCCTTTAGGGTCGGCGTAGACGTTGTAGGTCACGCCGTTTTCCTGGATCTGCCGGGTCAACAGCGCCTGACGCTGGGCCAGCTGCGCCGGGGTGCTGCGCTGCAGGTGATCGAGCAGGCGTCGCCAATGGGCACGCACTACGCCGCTGTCGTCCAGCAATTCGTGATAGGTGCCCGCGGTCAGCGGGTAACGGTCGAGCAAGTCGGACATGGAACGCTCGGCAGAGGCAAAGGGGCTCAGATTAACTCAGATTCATTGCAATCAACGGTGGGCGGGAGCTGGCCCTCCCACCTTTCAATCGCAGTCAGTCATTCTTATTGGCAAAGCGTCGTAGATCCAGGGTCATCGGTAATTCATCGTTGATCACGATGGTCGGTACGGGGAGCTTTCCGGGTGTATGGCCGAGCCGGAAAAACCGCGCCATGCGCCGGCTCTCCGCCTCGTTGGCATTCACCGGCAAGCTGTCGTAATTGCGCCCGCCCGGATGCGCAACATGGTACTGGCAGCCGCCCAGCGAGCGCTGCATCCAGGTGTCGAGCAGGTCGAACACCAGCGGCGCATGCACCGGGATGGTCGGTTGCAGGCAGTTGGCCGGTTGCCAGGCGCGATAACGCACACCCGCGACGAACTCACCGACACGACCAGTGGGTTGCAGCGGCACCGGGATGCCGTTGCAGGTCAGCAGATAACGTTGTGGCGGCAGACCGGTGAGCTTCACCTGCAGGCGCTCCAGGGACGAATCCACATACCGCACCGTGCCGCCCGCCGCGCCCTCTTCGCCCAGTACATGCCAGGGTTCCAGGGCCTGACGCAATTCCAACTCGATACCGCTGACGGCATAGTCGCCGACCTTGGGAAAACGAAACTCCAGGTGCGCGGCGAACCATTCGGCGCGCAACGGATACCCGGCGGCGTTGAGTTCGACGATCACGTCGGCAAAATCCTGCTCGATAAAGTGCGGCAACAGGAAGCGGTCATGCAGCTCGGTGCCCCAGCGCGCCAGTTTGGCCGGTGCGTAGGGTTCGCGCCAGAACCGCGCGACCAAGGCGCGCAACAGCAGTTGTTGGGTCAGACTCATGCGCGCGTGGGGCGGCATTTCAAAGGCACGCAGCTCCAACAGCCCCAGGCGGCCGGTGGCGCCATCGGGGGAATAGAGTTTGTCGATGCAGAATTCGGCGCGGTGGGTATTGCCCGTCACATCGATCAGCAGGTTGCGCAGCAGGCGGTCGACCCGCCACGGCGGGCATTCCTCACCGGGTTCCGGCATTTGCGCAAAGGCGATTTCCAACTCGTACAGCGCATCGTTGCGCGCTTCATCCACACGGGGCGCCTGGGACGTGGGGCCGATAAACAGCCCGGAAAACAGGTAGGACAGCGACGGGTGGTTATGCCAGTAACTGATCAGGCTGCGCAGCAGGTCCGGGCGGCGCAGAAACGGCGAATCCTTGGGCGTGGCGCCGCCAAGCACGAAGTGGTTACCGCCGCCGGTGCCGGTGTGGCGCCCGTCGATCATGAATTTCTCCGTGGTCAGTCGGGTTTGCCGTGCCTCTTCGTAGAGAAACTCGGTGCGTTCAACCAATTCGTCCCAGGTGGCGGACGGTTGCACGTTGACCTCGATCACGCCCGGGTCCGGCGTGACCCGCAAGTTGCTCAGCCGCGTATCGGCCGGTGGCTCATAGCCTTCCAGCAGCAGCGGGCAATGCAGCTCTTGCGCGGTTGCTTCAATGGCGGCGACCAGTTCCAGATAGTCTTCCACGCGCTCCAGCGGCGGCATGAACACGTACAGCCGCCCTTCGCGAGCCTCGGCGCACAGCGCGGTGCGGGTCAGCCAGTCGGCGGACTCGTCCACCTGCGGCACACGTTCGTCGCTGGGGGCCGGCTCGGCATGGTTGTGCAACTGCGCATTGCCCGGCAGCTGCGGCAGGTCCTGGTTCGGGTCGGTGGGGTGCACAAACGGATACTCCGCCGCCGTCACCCAGGGCTGCGACGCCAATGGCAGGCGGTAGCCCAGCGGTGAGTCCCCCGGCACCAGCCGGCAATGGGTGTCGCGCAGGTACCATCGCCCGCTCTGCCAGCGGTCGTTGGCCGCCGTGCGCGCCAGCGGCAGCACATGGCCGATGACTTTATCCAGGCCCTGGCTGAACACTTTGCGCAGGCGCTCGCGTTCAAGTTCGTCGCTGAGTCGCGGGTCTTTGGCCGTGACGTTCTGCGGCAACGCACCTTCGCGCCACAGGTAATAAAAATGATCCTCGAAGGCCGGGAACACGAAACGCGCCGGCAACTTGAGGCGCTCAGCGACGCTGGCCAGGAAGCGCCCAGCCAACTCGTCATTGGCGCCGTAGTCCTGCTGCTCGTCGGCGATCAGCGCGCGGTTGTGCCAGATCGGCACACCGTCGCGACGCCAGTAGCAATTGAGCGACCAACGCGGCAGTTGTTCGCCGGGGTACCACTTGCCCTGGCCGAAATGCACCAGGCCCTGGGGCGCGTAGTGCTGGCGCAGGCGCTGGAACAATTGGGCGGACAGGCGCCGCTTGTCCGGCCCCAGCGCGGCCGTATTCCACTCAGCGCCGTCGGGATCGTCGATGGACACGAAGGTCGGCTCGCCGCCCATGGTCAGGCGCACGTCGTGCTTGAGGAGGTCGCCGTCGATCTGCCGACCCAGCGCCTGGATTGCACGCCACTGCTCGTCGGTGTAAGGCTTGGTAACGCGCGGCGCCTCCCAAATCCGCTCCACCGACATTTCATGAGTGAATTCGCACGCGCAGGGCTCCACCAGCCCACTGATCGGTGCGGCAGAGGATGGATCCGGACTGCAGGCCAATGGGATATGCCCTTCACCGGCGAACAGACCGGAGGTGGCATCCAGGCCGATCCAGCCGGCACCGGGCAGGTACACCTCACACCAGGCGTGCAGGTCGGTGAAGTCCACATCGGTGCCGGACGGGCCATCCAGGGCCTTGACGTCGGCGGTGAGCTGGATCAGGTAACCGGACACAAACCGCGCCGCCAGCCCCAGGTTGCGCAGTAATTGCACCAGCAGCCAGGCCGAATCGCGGCACGAGCCCGAGGCGTTTTCCAGGGTGAATTCCGGCGTCTGCACACCGGGTTCCATGCGGATCAGGTAACCGATGTCCGCCGCCAGGCGCTGATTGAGGCCCACCAGAAAGTCCACCGCCGGCAGTGGCGTGCGGTCGATCCCGGCCAGGTAGGCGGCGAACCTGGGCGTCAGCGGCAGCGTCTCCAGGTACGGCGCCAGCTCACGCTGCTCGTCGGCGGCGTAGTCAAAGGGGATGTGTTCAGCGTAGGGCTCGAGGAAAAAGTCGAACGGGTTGAACACCGCCATCTCGGCCACCAGGTCAACTTCAATGCGCAGTTCAGCGGTTTTTTCCGGAAACACCAGCCGCGCCAGGTAATTGCCTTGGGGATCTTGTTGCCAATTGATGAAGTGTTGCTCGGGCAGCACTTTCAGCGCGTAGGACAAAATCCGCGTACGGCTGTGGGCCGCCGGACGCAAACGCACGATCTGCGGGCCGAGTTCGACAGCACGGTCGTAGCGGTAATGCGTAACGTGGTGCAACGCGACATGAATCGACACGGCGGCCTCCTGCGAGCCAGGGCATGGGCACAACGCGCGCAAGACTTATGCCAGGGCGGCGGTCATTGCGCTTTATCGTACGGCCCGGTGCAGTACAGCACCAAAACGGCGCCATCGTAGGGGGCAATGGTGCAAGCGTTGCACCTATTTGTGACGCGAGTACGCGAATGAAGGGCAAATCCAGCCAATCAACGGGCTTTTCGCTGCGCAACGACGGCTTGGCGCAGACGACGTATTTCGAGGAGTCTGTGGCGCATTTCGCGGTGGCGCTTGCTGTTGAGCAGTAGCAACCCCAGCAACGGAAACAGCACCGCCGAGCCGTATACCAGCATGTGAAGGTCGTATTGAATCATCGGCACGACGAACAACAGGCAGCACACCAGGTAGCCAGCCACCAGCCTGGTCGCCCAGGGATAGCCTCGAGCGATCATCACGTTGCCAAACACCAGCACCGCCACCAATACCAGGATCGCAGCCCCTGAATAGCTGGACTTGAGCGCGGGATCAACTCCGCGCAGGTACGTCACGCCCGCCATGGACACTGCGGCCGAGCCGGAAAAGATCGCCATGAACACGGTGCCAATGAATACGGGAAAATAACGCGCCAGGAAGCTGCCCATGTCGGGAAAGCCCTTCATTCCGTCAGATCCTCGTACAGGCCGATCGCAATGGTTTCGGCCGAGCCCACATGGCCGGTTCGATAGCTGCCCCAGATCCCCAACAGCCCACCCAAGGCATCCTTGATCTGAGTCAGGGTGGCATGGCGGATTTCCGTGGAGCTGTAACTTTTGGTCAGCTTGCCGGCACGCTGCTGCAATTTGATCAACTTGGGTGTCAGGCTCGGGTCTCTCAGGCTGAGCAACTCCTTGGTCAACTTCTTACGCTCCTGGCGCGTCAGGCCTTTGAGCAACTCGTACCAGCTCTTGCCCAGTGCGGCGGCTTTCTTGGCCTTGAGCAGCCTGAACGTAGTCAGGGCGCCGGTGCCGATGCCCACCAGCGAGGCGGCATCGAGGACCGGGGAAACGGCGCCATACCATTCGGCATCGTCCATACGGTCGTTGGCGTCAGGATCAAGCACTTCGTTGTACGTGCGCGCCACGCCAAACCCACACTGAGCACTACTGGCCAATGCCGCCGTGACGCCGATGCCCACCACAAACGCGCTGGCACCGGCGGTGAACGGTACAGCGACGCTGCCGCTGAACACCACAATCCAGCCAATCACCGCCGCGCCACAGGAAAGCCCCATATCGAACGCTTCCTTCTGGAGGCGACCTTCACGGGGGTCGGTCTTCACCTGCTCCACAAACTGGGCAGGTGAAATGTACTTCTGCGCTTCGCGCAAGATGATGCGCTTGGGCTTGATGCTGCAGATCGGCTTGAACTCGCGCAGGGTGACGACATTCAAGTCGGCGTCGATGTACACAACGCCAGCGCCGACGATGCCGGGGTCGGCATCAATGGCCGCGAACAGGCGTGGCAGGTTGATCTGGCTTTCGATGCGCTGGCGGGCCATGAACTGGGAGCGGTTGGAGTCCATGCCGATGCCGGCCAGGGGGTTGCCCATGAGGTGTTCTTCCTTGAAAGGTGGAGACTGGACTGACGCTATCGGGGGCAAGCCCCCTCCCACAATTGGAGCGTGAACGCGATCAAGTGTGGGAGGGGCTTGCCCCCGATAGCGATTTAATGAGCGCCACCTTACCAAACAGCCTCACCCCCGACCAGAAAGCAAAACGCCAGCACAAGGCTGGCGTTTTGCATTTTCAAACGACGATCAACGCGGCACCACCGGCTTGCGGGCTGGCTTGCCGCCCTTGCCCTTGGCCGCATCGCTACGTTCCTTAGCCGCCTGCTTGTTACGTGCCTGCGCCGCCGCCTTGGCTTGTTCGCGCTTGTCCCACGGGTTGCTGCCGTCGCTGCCACGGGGTGGCAGGCCGGTGTGCTGGGTGAGGATTTTGGTGGTGGTTTCCTTGGCGACCTTATGACTGCCGGCCGGCGTCGAGTTTTTGCGACGGGCACTCTGGTAGCTGTCGGTGCTCGGCTGGTGCAGCGGGATCAACTGGTCCTTGCCCGGCCCGATCAAGTCGGCGCGGCCCATGCGGGTCAGCGCTTCGCGCAGCATCGGCCAGCCTTTCGGGTCGTGGTAGCGCAGGAACGCCTTGTGCAGACGGCGCTGTTCCTCGCTCTTGACGATGGTCACCGCGTCGCTCTTGTAGGTGACCTTGCGCAGCGGGTTCTTGCCCGAGTGGTACATCGCGGTGGCAGTCGCCATCGGCGACGGGTAGAACGCCTGCACCTGGTCGGCACGGAAGCCATTACCCTTGAGCCACAGGGCCAGGTTCATCATGTCTTCATCGGTAGTGCCAGGGTGGGCGGCGATGAAGTACGGGATCAGGTACTGCTCCTTACCCGCTTCCTTGGTGTACTTCTCGAACATGCGCTTGAACTTGTCATAGCTGCCGATGCCCGGTTTCATCATCTGGTTGAGCGGACCTTCCTCGGTGTGTTCCGGGGCGATCTTGAGGTAACCACCGACGTGGTGGGTGACCAGCTCTTTCACGTATTCCGGCGATTCCACGGCGAGGTCGTAGCGCAGGCCGGACGCGATCAGGATCTTCTTCACACCCGGCAACGCACGGGCACTGCGATACAGTTGGATCAACGACGAGTGGTCGGTGTTCAGGTTCGGGCAGATGCCGGGGAACACGCACGATGGCTTGCGGCAGGCGGATTCGATTTCCGGGCTCTTGCAGGCGATGCGGTACATGTTCGCGGTCGGGCCGCCGAGGTCGGAGATCACCCCGGTGAAGCCTGGGACTTTGTCGCGGATTTCTTCGATTTCGCGAATGATCGACTCTTCGGAACGGTTCTGGATGATGCGACCTTCGTGCTCGGTGATCGAGCAGAAGGTGCAGCCACCGAAGCAGCCACGCATGATGTTCACCGAGAAGCGGATCATGTCGTAGGCCGGGATCTTCTCCTTACCGTACGCCGGGTGCGGGACGCGTGCGTAAGGCATGCCGAACACGTAGTCCATTTCTTCGGTGGTCATCGGGATGGGCGGTGGGTTGAACCACACGTCCACTTCGCCATGCTTCTGCACCAGGGCGCGGGCGTTGCCTGGGTTGGTTTCCAGGTGCAGCACGCGGTTGGCGTGGGCGTAGAGCACCGCGTCGTTGCGCACTTTTTCCACCGACGGCAGGCGGATCACGGTCTTGTCGCGGGTCATCTTCGGGCTGGCCAGGATCTGCACGACCTTGGCTTCGCTCGGGTCTTCGACCGCGCCTTTTTCCTGCTCGATGGCGCAGGCCTGGGTGTCCTGGGTGTTCACGTACGGGTTGATGATCTTGTCGATCTTGCCCGGACGGTCGATGCGGGTGGAGTCCACTTCGTACCAGCCCACCGGCGTGTCGCGGCGGATGAACGCGGTGCCGCGCACATCGGTGATGTCTTCGATCTTGTGGCCCCACGACAGGCGCTGGGCGACTTCGACGATGGCCCGCTCGGCGTTGCCGTACAACAGGATATCGGCGGTGGCGTCGATCAGGATCGAGTTGCGCACGCGATCCTGCCAGTAATCGTAATGGGCGATGCGGCGCAGGGAGGCTTCGATGCCGCCGAGTACGATCGGCACGTTCTTGTAGGCTTCCTTGCAGCGCTGGCTGTACACCAGGCTGGCGCGGTCCGGGCGTTTGCCGGCCATGCCGCCGGGCGTATAGGCGTCGTCGGAACGGATTTTCTTGTCGGCGGTGTAGCGGTTGATCATCGAGTCCATGTTGCCGGCCGCGACACCGAAAAACAGGTTCGGCTCGCCGAGCTTCATGAAGTCGTCTTTGGACTGCCAGTTCGGCTGCGCAATGATCCCGACGCGAAAGCCCTGGGACTCCAGCAGCCGGCCGATGATCGCCATGCCGAACGACGGATGGTCAACGTAGGCATCACCGGTGACGATGATGATGTCGCACGAATCCCAGCCAAGCTGATCCATCTCCTCCCTGCTCATGGGCAGGAATGGCGCAGGACCGAAACATTCGGCCCAGTACTTGGGATAGTCAAATAACGGCTTGGCTGTTTGCATGACGGTGACCGGTGTTGAGATGAAAAATCGCGGGCGCGGAATATAGCACAAAATTTGACCAATTCCGACGACAGTGGTCGGCTTTTAAGTCCGGCCGTTTAGGATTCATTTTTGTCCCGGCGACGGGGGCTATTCCACTGACGACGATTCGAAAAGTTAATGGGTAGCCTGAGGCAGATCAACCACTGCCCTCCAGGGTCGGATCTATGCACACCCTCTCGCCTCACCATGAATTCATCACATCTGAACTGCCCGCCTGGCTTCATCAGGCGCCGCCCGAAGTGCGCGCCGATTTTCGCGACAGCCTGCTCGGCAGCAACCAGGCCCGACATGACCTGCAGGCGCTTTTCAATACGCTGCAAAGCCCGGCGGCATTTGCCGCCCCCCTGCTGCGTGAAGCGCTGAAGACATGGTTCTTCGGCATGCTGAGGGACGAAAACGCGCTGTTGGTGCGGGAATGGAAGCATCACCACCTGTTAGGCCTGATCAGAAACCACGAGAAAACCACCCGCCAAACACTGCTGGAAGCGGCCCTGCAAAACTTCGAAGCCGAGGAAGCCGCAGAGGACGGCATGGAAAAAGGCACCGGGCTTTACAACATCAACGATAAAGTCGAAACGCTTTCGCCTGCATCTCCCGCCACATTCGCCACTATGTGCCGCAGCCTCGACCTTGGGGCGCACTATCTCAAGCACATCAAAGATGTACTTGAGCCAACGGCCAACACCACGCGCACCGCCGCCCAAGTCCTCGCACTGTTCGATGCCTGTGAACGGCACGCCTTCGGCGTCGCCTTGCACATCGCCTACATGCAGCGGCAATTCACTCCCCGACAATATCTGCAACTGCACAGCCTCCAGCGCACGGGCAATCACATGGACATTACGTGTGGCCACCTGACCCTCAATGGTGTTGTATTGCCCAATGTGCTGATCATTGAGGCATCGGCGATCTGTCTTCCGTTTATCCTCTACACTCCCCATGACCCCCTGGCGATCTTTCGCCAACATGCCACCCAGGAAGACCTGCAGCACAGTCTCGCCGAGCGCCTGGAAGACAATACTTATCGGGTTTTCTTCAACCGCCTCGTGCCCTTGCAACACCAGCAAACCCTGCTCGGCGTAACCCCTGCTTCGGTCACGGCCGGCAGGCAGCAGCGTGCCAGCCTGCAACAGCGGGTCAGCCTGACACCGATCCGCACACGCCTGTTCCTGTGCATGGCCAAGCGACGCATCGCGCAAATCAAGGGTGACGCCCGCATCCTGGCGGTCCCCACGGCCGACGCCGACCTGATGAGCCGGCAGAAACGCCTGCAGGGCTATATAGACTTGGGCAAATCACTGCTGTTCTTTGCCGCGTCGTTCATTCCGATTGTGGGTGAGGTGATGTTGGTGGTGGCGGCCGGTGAACTGATTCATACCGTCTATAACGGGTTCGCCGCCTGGAGCCGGGGTGACAGCGACGAAGCCTTGAACGACTTTCTCGATGTAGCCGACAACATCGCCCTGGCGGCAGCCACCGCCGGTGCGATCAAAACCGCCGGCGTTGCCACCCGCCTGGTGAAAGTGCAAGTGCGCAACCAGGGCTGGCGGCTGTGGCACAGCGACATTGCCCCCTACCGTCACACAACGGCGCTGCCGGACAGCCTGGTGCCGGATCCCCAAGGTATGTACCAGCACGAGCAGCAACACTTTGTGAAGCTGGATGACCAGGCGTATGCCGTGGAACGCACCCCTGACGCCAAGCACTGGCAATTGTCGCACCCCAACGACCCTCAAGCGTATTCACCGCCCTTGTTGAGTAATGGTGTGGGCAACTGGCGCACCGCGCATGAATCACCGCACGACTGGAACGATCTCAAACTGATCAAGCGTATGGGCCCCGATGCCGCCAACCTCACACAGCCGGTCGTGGAACCTATTTTGCTGCTCAGCGGTGCCGATACCGGCGCACTGCGCCAGAGCCATCTGGACAACGTACGGCCGCCGCCCTTGCTGCGTGACACCGTCAAGCACTTCAATCTGGAACAAGAAATCAACGACTTCGACATTGACCGTGCAGAAGGCAAAAGCGTCACGCCGTACTCGCCCTTCATACAGTTTCATCTGGCGTGCGGACTGCCGGAGTGGCCCTCCAACTATGCGCTGAAGGTCGTTGACGAACAGCAGAGCGTTTTACTCAGTCACGGCACAGGCCCCAACGAAATCAAGGTACCCGCCTCGCGCTTCAGAAAGGGAGAGCTGTTGCATGTGCTGGAACAGCAAATGCCGCAGACACACTTCAATAAACTCATGCCGAAACTCTATATCGACTACCTCAGCAAAACAGAAAACCTGGCCATGCATCTTCAGGAGCAGGTGCCGCAGCAAAAGCAGCGGCTATTTTCCCTACTCATCCAATCGGGTGAAAAACCACTCACTCCGGTTGAGGAGGACATACACGCAGTCATGCCTGAGCTGACGAAAAGCCATCTCGAAGAGATCGGGGCTACGCTCAATCATGACGAGCAGCAAAGCCTGCACCAGAACCAGCGCCTGCCGCCGGAACAACAGTGGGAGGCCGAGCAATACCTCAAGTCGATACGCACAGCCAATGTGCAAAAAGGCATTTACCTCGACTCGATGCAAACCCCTGAAAGCGTACCGCTGATCCTCCATGCCCTTGAGCAGACGCCGGGTTGGCCGGGATCGCGAAAAATCGAGGTATACGATGCCAGTAACAGCGGGCCGTTGCTGGGCAGCATCGGCAGTGGCGAGGGCAGCGCACGACACATCCTGATCCGCCAGGGCGAACAGTACGCGGTTCAAAACAGCCAGGGCACGCAACTGCAACCACCTGACACTCTCTTCAGCGCCCTGGAACACACGCTGTCCAAGGCTGAACTTGAAACGCTTCTGAGCCAGTCCGGGGCCGGTAGCCTGAAGCAGGCGATCCGCAAAAACAGCCTGACGTTGACGGCCAGGCAAACGTCTCACTACGCCAGGCTTTCAAGCCAGGCGATGGCCGACGCCCCAAGACGACCACTGAACCCGCAGTTCGCCGAAACGGCTCCGCCGGCGGGCATGACCGTGCGTACCGACGGTATCTACCAAACGCCTGCCCGTGCGGATGGCAGCCATGACCATTACATCCTGGAGAGCGAAAAATACTACCGCGTCAAACCCGGCGGCGACGGCTGGCAACTGGTCGATGCCCGCAGCCCATTCAGAGGCTACAAACCCTATGTACACAGAACCCCTGACGGCACTTGGGCGATCAATCCAGCCAAGGGCGGACTGCCGGGTGGCATGCAAAACTCGCAGGTCCCTTTGCTTATCAAAATGGAATCCAGTGACGGGTTTGAGTCGGCACACTCATCCAGCGACTACGAGTCGGCCGAGGAAGGCACAGTGACGACGCGCTTCACACAACAGGAACTGCGGCAGATGCGTTCCGATGGCAGCTATCAACACAGTCAGAATTATCGACGCATTTACGATCGGGCGAACAATGGCAGGTACCCGCTGCGTAACCTCTTTGGCCAGCCGATGCGCATCCGAAGCCTGCAAACCCGCAGCAAGTCGCTCACGTCAAATGCAACATTTTCGAGCGACCTGATAAAGCCCTATATTCGATGGGAAGGCTACGAACAGGTAGCACGGCTTTATGAAGATAAACTTGAAGTAACGCCCTTTACTGCCGCACATCAGAAGGCTCCTGAGGAGTCGGTGATGATCGGCGAATCCACCGTGATCACCAGGAAACCCATCAAAAAAGGCGAGACGCTCGGCGTTTATGGCGGGGAGCAAGTACCACACCGCGTAGCGGCTTATCGAAGGGATCCCTATTGTTTGGATATTCGGGCACCCACCTCGCCCGCCGCGGCCGATATACCGAACCTGTCGGGGGATAACGTGCTTTCGAGGATCAACACGATTTTCGAGTACGAGGCGGGTCAACCGATCAGACAAGCTGCGACGGGATACAACGTTGAAGTTGCACGGTTTACCGTAGAGACCCAAGTCGGCGACAAGCCGCGGCAGGAGTTCGCATTGTCGGCATTTTTTGCCAGCGAGGATATTCCAGCCACCACTGAGTTGCGCTGGAACTACCAATACAACGAAGCCACGATCAACGCACTGTTCGGCCCGCTGCCCTGAGATTACTCGTCGTCGTCGAAGTTGTAACTGCCCGGCGCAAGGTTTTCGAAGCGTGTGTATTTACCGATGAACGCCAGGCGAATGAAACCGATCGGGCCGTTACGCTGCTTGCCGATGATGATTTCGGCGATGCCTTTGTGTTCAGTCTCGGGGTGATACACCTCGTCGCGGTACACGAACATGATCACGTCGGCGTCCTGCTCGATCGCTCCGGATTCCCGCAAGTCGGAGTTCACCGGACGTTTGTTGGGGCGCTGTTCCAGGGAACGGTTGAGCTGGGACAGGGCCACGACAGGGCAGTTGAATTCCTTGGCCAGGGCTTTCAAGGAACGGGAGATCTCGGAAATTTCGTTGGTGCGGTTATCGCCGCTGGACCCTGGAATCTGCATCAACTGCAGGTAGTCGATCATGATCAGCGCGATATCGCCATGCTCGCGGACCAAGCGTCGGGTACGCGCCCGCATCTCGGAAGGGCTGATGCCCGCCGTGTCATCGATAAACAGCTTGCGGTCGTTGAGCAGGTTGACCGCCGAGGTCAGGCGCGGCCAGTCGTCGTCTTCCAATTGGCCGGAACGTACCTTGGTCTGGTCGATGCGGCCCAGGGACGAGAGCATACGCATGATCAGCGATTCGCCTGGCATCTCAAGGGAGTACACCAGCACCGTTTTATCGCTGCGCAACACGGCGTTTTCCACCAGGTTCATCGCAAAGGTGGTCTTACCCATCGAAGGACGGCCGGCCACGATGATCAAGTCGGCCGGTTGCAGGCCGCTGGTTTTCTCGTCAAGGTCGGTGTAGCCGGTGGAAATACCGGTGATGGCCGCATCGGTGTTGAACAAGGTGTCGATCCGGTCGATGGCCTTGGTCAACAGCTCGTTGACGCCTACCGGGCCGCCGGTTTTCGGCCGGGCTTCGGCGATCTGGAAGATCTGGCGCTCGGCCTCATCGAGAATTTCTTCGGCGGTGCGGCCTTCGGGGTTGAAGGCGCTGTCGGCAATTTCGGTGCTGATGCCGATCAACTGACGCAGCGTGGCGCGCTGGCGAACGATCTGCGCATAGGCCTTGATGTTGGCGACCGACGGCGTGTTCTTGGCCAACTCGCCCAGGTAACCGAGGCCGCCGACCTGGGAGGTCTGGCCTTCCTTGTCCAATTGCTCGGCCAGGGTCACCACGTCGATCGGTGAGTTCTGGTCGGCCAGCTTGGCGATGGCGCGGAAGATCAGGCGGTGGTCATGACGATAGAAATCACCGTCCGAGACTTGATCCAGTACGCGTTCCCAGGCGTTGTTATCCAGCATCAAGCCACCGAGCACGGCCTGTTCGGCCTCGATGGAATGCGGCGGCACCTTCAGGGCAGCGGTTTGCAGATCGTATTGCTCAGGAGCGGAAATATCGTTCATGGCCACTTGGAATTCGGGGTGTGTAGAAAAACAAAAGGCACGACCTGTAAACAGGATCGTGCCCGATGTTAACCGCCTGGCACGCGAGGTGCCAGCCGATTAGGTGCTGCTTAAGCTGCTACCACGACAACGCGTACGGTGGCTTCAACTTCGGCGTGCAGGTGCACGGCTACGTCGAATTCGCCTACGTTGCGGATGGTGCCGTTCGGCAGACGAACTTCGCTCTTCTGCACTTCAACGCCGGAGGCGGTCAGTGCATCAGCGATGTCGTGGGTGCCGATCGAACCGAACAGCTTGCCTTCGTCACCGGCGGTGGCAGTGATGGTCACTTCCAGCTCAGCCAGTTGGGCAGCGCGAGTTTCGGCCGAAGCTTTTTTGTCTGCTGCGGCTTTTTCCAGCTCAGCGCGACGCTCTTCAAACGCAGCCAGGTTGGCAGCGGTTGCAGCGGTGGCTTTGCCGTATGGCAGCAGGTAGTTACGACCGTAGCCGGCCTTAACGTTCACTTTGTCGCCCAGGTTGCCCAGGTTGGCGACTTTTTCCAGAAGGATCAGTTGCATGTGAAAATCCTCTAACTTTTAACCTTCACCGTTCGCGTTATCGGCGTCTTTCGGCGCCAGACGACCGCGAAAATCAATCAGGCCGTCGACAATGGCCAGGACCACGAGTAACGGATAAATCAGCTGCATGAACAGCAACAGCGTGACGTACAACCCCACCAGCCAAAACTTGGCCAGGCGCTTCTGCGCGGCGAGCCCATGAATCAGGGCCAGCCCGGCAAACACCAGCGGTACACTGCAAATCGGCGCCAGCAGGGCCATCTGTGGACCGAAGTTCGGTCCGACAACCATGCACGCCAGCAGCAACATCGCCGGTCCCGCGGGGATTCTGATACTGCGAAACTCGCGACCAAAACCACCCGGGTTGTACAACAACGCCTGCCAATAACGCCCAAGAATCAGGCTCAGCACGCTGACGACCTGCAACAGTGCCGCAATCAGGCCGGTCAGGACGGGGGCAATCAGTGACGCGAACCGCGCTCGCTCTTCTACCGACAATTGCTGGTAGAGATCCCCGAGGGCCAGCGGCAGGATCTTGACGATCTCCTGCGCCAGCGCCTCGATTTGCGGGCGGAAAGCCGCGCCAAGCATCACTGAGTACACCAACCCCACTGCCACGCTGACCAGCAGCGTACGGACCCAGGACTCACTTGCGCGCAAAACCAACGCAAGGCTCGATGACCCCAGCAGCACCAGAAGTACTCGTGGATCACCCATTTGCAGCCACCAGATCAAGGCCGGCAACAAACCCAGGGCAAGAACGCCGAGGGCGTCCTTCAAACCGCGCCGCAGGAGCACAAGGCAACCCGCGGCAGCACCCAACCAATAAAGCAACGGCAATGCCGCACAGCCAGCCACTACCAGAGTGGCCTGCATACGACCGCGCATGATGAACTCAGCTAAGGCGCGCATGCATTAAATCCCTTACTACTTGTCGACTGCCCGGTCTCAGCGGCCGTGGCTGTCGGTGTAGGCCAGCAGGGCCAGGAAGCGGGCGCGCTTGATAGCGGTGGCCAGCTGACGCTGATAACGTGCTTTGGTACCGGTGATACGGCTTGGAACGATTTTGCCGGTCTCGGATACGTAGGCTTTCAGAGTGTTGAGATCTTTGTAATCGATCTCTTTCACGTCTTCAGCGGTGAAGCGGCAGAATTTACGACGACGGAAGAAACGTGCCATTTGATAGGCTCCTTAAAAGGTCCGTGGATTACTCGTCAGCGTTATCGCTGTTGTCGCTGTCATCACTGTCAGCGCTATCAGCGCCTTCGTGCTCAGGACGGTCGCGACGCTCACGGCGCTCACTGCGGTTTTCTTCAGCCTTGAGCATCTCGGATTGGCCGGTGACGGCTTCTTCGCGACGGATGACCAGGTTACGGATCACTGCATCGTTGTAGCGGAAGTTGTCTTCCAGCTCGGCCAGGGCCTTGCCAGTGCACTCAACGTTCAGCATCACGTAGTGAGCCTTGTGAACATTGTTGATTGCGTAGGCCAGTTGACGACGGCCCCAATCTTCCAGACGGTGGATTTTGCCGCCGTCTTCTTCGATCAGCTTGGTGTAACGCTCAACCATGCCGCCGACTTGCTCGCTTTGATCCGGGTGGACCAAAAAGATGATTTCGTAATGACGCATGAATGCTCCTTACGGGTTGTAGCCTGCCGCTCAAAAACGGTCAGACAAGGAGTGAATGACACTTATGGATCTTGCCGCAGAGAGGCACATCGGTGCCTGCCAGGAAGGCAAGGGGCGCAATAGTAGAGGAGCAGGGGGGAAGCTGCAAGCTACAAGCTACAAGTGGTCAACCACCGTGCTGTTAACTTGCAGCTTGAAGCTTACGACTTGCGCGAAGCGACTGCCTTTTTGGCCCCACGCTGACGCTGGGCTTCGAACAAGCACACGCCGGTCGCGACCGAAACGTTGAGGCTGCTGACGCTGCCGGCCATCGGCAGATGCACCAGGTAATCGCAATGCTCACGGGTCAGGCGGCGCATGCCTTTGCCTTCGGCGCCCATGATCAGGATGGTCGGGCCGGTGAGGTCCTGGTCATAAATGCTGACTTCGGCCTCCCCTGCCGTACCCACGACCCAAAGGCCGCGCTGCTGGAGTTTCTCCAGGGTGCGCGCCAGGTTGGTCACGGCCACCAGTGGAATCACTTCCGCCGCGCCGCAGGCCACTTTACGCACCACCGGCGTCAGGGTTGCCGACTTGTCCTTAGGCACAATCACCGCCAACGCGCCGGCGGCGTCCGCCGAACGCAGGCAGGCGCCGAGGTTGTGCGGGTCGGTCACGCCGTCCAGCACCAGAAGCAGCGGTGCACCTTCGGTACGGTCGAGCAACTCGTCAAGCATTGCCTCGCCCCAAACCTGGCTTGGGCTGACATCCGCAACTACACCCTGATGAACACCTTCGACCCACGCATCCATCTCGCGGCGTTCGGCCTGGCCGATAGCGACGCGGTTTTCATTGGCCAACTCGACCAGTGCCTGTACGCGCGGTTCGCTGCGACCTTCCGCCAGCCATACCTGTTTGACGCGCTTTGGATGGTGCCGCAGCAGTGCTTCTACGGCGTGTACGCCGTAGATTTTTTCCAGACTCATGACTTGGCCTTAGGTTTGCGCGACCCGCCGCTTTTCGCGGGGGCCGAACCCGCCTTGGGCGGGCCTTTACGGTGTTTACTCGGCTTGCTCGACGGCTTTTCGGCCCCTTGGGACTTTCCCCCAGACGCCGCTTTACCACCGCTTTTGGCTTCGTTAAGCAACTGCTGCTTCAACTCACGGCTCTTGCGCAGCTCGGCGTTTTTCGCTGCTGCATCGCTTGGGCGGTAGGCTTCGGGCGCTTTGTCCTTGGTGGAGGAGCGGCGACCAGCCTTGGCTGGCGCAGGCTCGGTGGCCACGGCTTTCGCTGGCGCCCCTTTGCCTTTGGAAGCAGGTGCAGCGGTTTCAATGCCACGCTTTTTGCGACCCGCCGGTTCGGCCGGTTTGTCAGGCATGCCGAAGTCGATCTTGCGCTCATCGAGATCGACGCGCATGACCTGCACTTCCACGGTGTCGCCCAGGCGGAAACTGCGACCGCTGCGCTCGCCCGCCAGGCGGTGATGCACAGGATCGAAGTGGTAATAATCGCCCGGCAAGGCGGTGACGTGCACCAGGCCCTCGACATAGATGTCCGTCAGCTCGACGAACAGACCAAAACCGGTCACGGCGGTGATCACGCCCGGGAACGATTCGCCCACGCGGTCTTTCATGAACTCGCACTTGAGCCAGTTCACCACGTCGCGCGTGGCTTCGTCGGCGCGGCGCTCGCTCATGGAGCACTGCTCGCCCAACTGTTCCAGGGTCGCTTCGTCGTACGGATAGATCCGTGCCTTCGGAATGCTCATGGCACCGGCGCGCTTGACGTGCGGGGTGTTCATCTTCGAATGGATCACGCTGCGGATAGCGCGGTGCGTGAGCAGATCCGGGTAACGACGGATCGGCGAAGTGAAGTGGGTGTACGCCTCGTAATTCAGGCCGAAGTGGCCCTGGTTGTCGGCGCTGTATACCGCCTGGCTCAGGGAGCGCAGCATCACGGTCTGGATCACATGGTAATCCGGACGGTCCTTGATGCTGGCCAGCAAGGCCTGGTAATCCTTCGGCGTCGGCCCCTCCTTGCCTTTGTGCAAGGACAGGCCGAGCTCGCCGAGGAACGCGCGCAGTTTTTCCAGGCGCTCCGGCGGCGGGCCATCGTGCACACGGTACAGCGCAGGAATCTCGTGCTTTTTCAGGAACTCAGCGGTGGCCACGTTAGCGGCCAGCATGCATTCTTCAATCAGCTTGTGTGCGTCATTACGGGTCGTCGGTGTGATCGCCGCAATCTTGCGCTCGGAACCGAAGATGATCCGGGTTTCCTGGGTTTCAAAGTCGATCGCGCCACGCACATGACGTGCGCCCAAGAGCACCTTGTACAGCGCATACAGCTGCTTGAGGTGCGGGACCACGCCGGCGTACTCGGTACGCAGGGCTTTGGCTTCGCTGGTCTTCGGCGTCTCCAGGATGGTGCTGACCTTGTTATAGGTCAGTCGGGCCTGGGAATGGATGACCGCCTCGTAGAACTGGTAGTCGGTCATTTCGCCGGTTTTCGAGATAGTCATCTCGCACACCATGGCCAAACGATCGACTTTCGGGTTCAGCGAACACAGGCCGTTGGACAATTCCTCCGGCAGCATCGGGATCACGCGCTCAGGGAAGTACACCGAGTTGCCGCGCACCTGGGCTTCGTTGTCCAGGGCCGAGCCGATCTTCACGTAGCTGGAAACGTCGGCGATCGCCACGTACAGCTTCCAGCCACCGGAGAACAAACGCAGCTTGCCGGGCTTGGCTTCGCAGTAGACCGCATCGTCGAAGTCGCGGGCATCTTCACCATCGATGGTGACGAACGGCAGATGGCGCAGGTCGATGCGCTTCTCTTTGTCCTTCTCTTCCACTTCCGGCTTGAGCTTGCGTGCTTCCTTCACCACGGCCTCAGGCCAGACGTGAGGAATGTCGTAGGTCCGCAGCGCGACGTCGATTTCCATGCCGGGCGCCATGTAGTTGCCGACCACTTCGATGACATCACCCTGAGGCTGGAAGCGCGGGGTTGGCCAGTGGGTGATTTTCACCTCGACGAACTGACCGACCTTGGCGTTGGCATTACGGCCAGGGGTGATCAGCACTTCCTGCTGCACCTTGGGGTTGTCCGGCACAACAAAGCCGATGCCGCCTTCTTCGAAGTAACGCCCAACGATGGTCTCGTGACCACGGGACACCACTTCGACAATCACGCCTTCACGGCGACCGCGACGGTCAAGGCCGGAGACGCGCGCCAGGGCACGGTCGCCATCGAACACCAGGCGCATTTGCGCCGGGCTCATGAACAGGTCGTCACTGCCGTCGTCGGGGATCAGGAAGCCGAAACCGTCACGGTGGCCGGCAATGCGGCCGAGGATGAGGTCGAGCTTGTCCACCGGCGCATAAGTGCCGCGGCGGGTGTAGATCAGTTGAGCGTCGCGCTCCATGGCGCGCAGGCGGCGGCGCAGGGCTTCGAGCTGGTCTTCGGTGGTCAGACCGAACTCTTCAACCAACTGCTCGCGGCTAGCAGGCGAACCTCGATCGGCGAGATGCGCCAGGATCAGTTCGCGGCTAGGAATAGGGTTTTCATATTTTTCCGCTTCACGAGCGGCCTCGGGATCGAGGGACTGCCAATCGGCCATTAGAGAGTTTTCACCTTGTCTATATGCGGGTTAGTTTGGCATACGCGTATTGAAACGGGAAATTTCAGGCGTCAACAAGCGTTTAAAAGCCTTTTAAAGCCGCCGACGAGCACCTTGCACGACCACTGGCGAAATTTTCCAGGCTTTTTTCATGGCGGGGGTTTACAGCTCAAAATCCGCTCCGTATAGTGCGCGCCATCGACGACGGCAACGTTGAAGATACTGCCCAGATGGTGAAATTGGTAGACACGCCAGCTTCAGGTGCTGGTGGCCGCAAGGCCGTGGAAGTTCGAGTCTTCTTCTGGGCACCAATTCAAAACTTGAGGTTTACCTTGAGTTTATCCAGAAACCCGCGAAAGCGGGTTTTTGCGTTATAGGCCTTTGTTTTTCAAAGGAAAACTTGATTTATATTTTTGAATCAGGGGTTTACAGATCAAAAAGCGCTCCGTATAGTTCGCTCCATCAACAGCGGCAACGCTGCTTGAGATTGCCCAGGTGGTGAAATTGGTAGACACGCCAGCTTCAGGTGCTGGTGACCTTACGGTCGTGGAAGTTCGAGTCTTCTCCTGGGCACCATATTCAGATCAAACCCGCGAAAGCGGGTTTTTTCGTTTCTGCGGTTTGAAAACTTTATCTGCGTTTATCCTCTCACCCGCACTTGAGAAGTTTTATCGTTTATCCTTGCAATGATTTGTTGCACTCAAGTGAGGAAAACCCCGGATGATGATCCGCGATACCCGTCCCAAGACATCCCTTCTGCGTGGCCTGACCATCACTCTGCTCGGCCTGACCCTGCTCTCCCCCACCGCCTTCGCCGCCGACAAGGTTTCCCTGACCCTGTACAACGGCCAACACAAAGAAGTCGGCGACGAACTCGCCAAGGCCTTCGAAGCCAAGACCGGCATCCACGTCAATGTCCGCAAAGGCAGCAGCAACCAACTGGCCAGCCAGGTGGTTGAGGAAGGCGAGCGTTCGCCGGCCGACGTGATCTACACCGAAGAATCGCCCCCTCTGAATAAACTGGGCGAACAAGGCCTGCTGGCAAAGATTGACGCCAGCACGCTGGATGTATTGCCCAAGGATTACGTGGGCGGCAACGGCGACTGGATGGGCGTCACAGCACGCACTCGCGTCGTGGCCTTCAACCCCAAGCTGATCGCCGAGAAAGACCTGCCCAAGTCAGTGCTGGATTTCGCCGGCCCAGAATGGCAAGGCAAAGTCGGCTTCGTCCCCACCAGCGGTGCGTTCCAGGAACAAGCCGTGGCAATCATCAAGCTGCACGGTCGCGAGGCTGCCGAAGAATGGCTCACCGGCCTGCGCGCGTTCGGCAAGGTGTACAGCAACAACATGGTGGCACTGAAGGCTGTAGAGAATGGCGAAGTGGCCACCGTACTGGTGAACAACTATTACTGGTTCGCCTTGAAGAAGGAAAAAACTCACCTCGACTCCCAACTGCACTATTTCACTGATGGCGACGCTGGCGGCTTGATCACCGTGTCCTCCGCGGCGGCGTTGAAGTCGAGCAAACACCCCAAAGAAGCCCAGCAATTGCTGGCGTTCATGGCCAGCGAAGAAGGCCAGCGCGTGATCACCAACACGTCCGCTGAATACCCACTGCGCAAAGGCATGCAGTCCAACCGTGGACTCAAACCGTTCAGCGAACTGCAACCGCCAAAAGTCACGCCTGCCGACCTGGGCAATGCTGAAGAGGCCCTGGACCTGGAACGTGAAGTTGGCTTGAACTGATGAACCCTTCGCTCCCCGTCGCGCGCGGGGTTTTGCGCCCTCGGCGCAAGCGCCCTTCGATCTGGTTGCTGCTGCCCGTGCTGCTACTGGTCGGCCTGAGCCTGCTGCCACTGGCGTATGTCGGACTGAAGGCCTGGCAAGCGGGCTGGGCGCAAGCGGTGCATTTGCTGTGGCGGCCCTACGTGTTCGGGCTGCTGCGCAATACCCTGGCACTGATGGTCGGGGTGACCGTCGCCTGCGGCCTGATCGGCCTGTCGCTGGCCTGGCTGCTGGAGCGCAGCAACCTGCCCGGACGACGCCTCTGGGGCGTGATCCTGTGCCTGCCGTTTGCTGTCCCGGCGTTCGTCAGCAGCTTCACGTGGGTGTCGTTGAGCGCCGACTTCGAAGGCCTGGGCGGGGCGATCCTGGTGATGAGCCTGTCCAAATATCCGCTGGTGTTCCTGCCGGTGGCGGCGACCCTGCGCAACCTTGACCCGTCGCTGGAAGAATCGGCGCGCACCCTGGGAATGAATCGCTGGGGCGTGTTCGTGCGCGTCACACTGCCGTTGTTATGGCCTTCGCTGCTGGCCGGGGCGCTGCTGATCGCACTGCACATGCTGGTAGAGTTCGGTGCCTTGTCGATCATCGGCCTGCAGACATTTACCACCGCGATCTATCAGCAATTCGAACTGGAATTCAGCAATGCCAACGCCGCGATGCTCTCGGCGGTGCTGCTGGTGATGTGCCTGACCCTGCTGTGGCTGGAGCTGCGCGTGCGCGGCAAAGGCCGACATGTGCGCATCGGTCAAGGCGCGGCGCGCCACGCCGAACCGGTCAAGCTGGGCAAGTGGGCGCCGCTGGGCCAGGTGTATTGCCTGGCGCTGGCGATCATTGGCAGCGGCATTCCGTTGGGGATGCTCGGCTATTGGCTGGCCGTGGGCTCGTCGGCGGCATTTCCGGTGGCCGAAATCAGCGAAGCGCTGCTGTCCTCCCTGGCGCTGTCGCTGGGCGGTGCGGCGCTGTGCCTGGTGCTCGCGGTGCCGGTCGGACTGCTGGTGGTGCGCTATAAAGGCCAACTGGCGATCTGGGCGGAACGCTTGCCCTACCTTCTGCACGCCCTACCTGGGCTGGTGATTGCGCTGACGCTGGTGTACTTCGCTCTGCACTATGTACCAGTGCTGTACCAGACCTCGGCGTTGTTGCTGATCGCGTATGCGCTGCTGTTCCTGCCGCTGGCCCAGGCGCCGATCCGCACCGCGCTGAACAAGGCGGCACCGCAACTGGAAGAGGCCGCTCGCACGCTGGGAGCATCGTCATTCGGCGCATTTTGCCGGGTGACCCTGCCGATCATCTTCCCGGCATTGGGCGCAGCGTTCGCACTGGTATTTCTCGACGCCATGAAAGAACTGACCGCGACGCTGCTGCTCAGCCCAACCGGGTTGAACACATTGGCGACAGCCGTATGGGCGCATACCTCGAATGTGGAATTCGCGGCGGCGGCGCCTTATGCAGCGCTATTGATCGTGGTGTCGGGACTGCCGGTCTATTTGCTCACGACGCGGATGTATTTGAGTCGCTGAAAGCGTTATCGGGGGGCAAGCCCCCCTCCCACAGGTTGTATTGCAGGCAACGCTAAGCCCGAAACTGCCCCAGACTCGCCTTCAACTGCGCCGCCAACCCATCCAGCACCTTGCCGCTGGCAGTGGTTTCCACCACCGCCTGGGCGGCACGCTCGGCCTGGGCATGAATCACCTCGACCCGCCCGCGGACCGCATGGGCGCCCTGGGCCTGATGCTCGGCGGCCCGGGTGGCCAGCCCGATTGCCGCGTGCACCTGTTCCACCGAAGCCTGCACCGTTTGCTGCAGACGCATGCTGTCGCGCAGCACCAGCAAGCCTTCGTTGGCTTGACGGCCGGCCTTGCCGATCGTTTCCACCGCCTCGCGGGCACCCTGCTGCAGCGCCACGATATGGGCCTGAATATCACCGGTCGAGCTTTGGGTTTTGCTGGCCAGGGCACGCACCTCGTCCGCCACTACCGCAAACCCGCGCCCGGTCTCGCCGGCACGCGCCGCCTCGATGGCCGCATTAAGCGCCAGCAGGTTGGTCTGCTCGGCAATGCCATGAATCACCGTCAACACCACCTCGATCTGCTCGCTCTGCTGCGCCAGGCGCTCGATCACGTGCGAACCGGCCTCGACCTGACCTGCCAACGCCTCAATCAAACCGCCGACCTCGGCAGAGGTGCGCGAGTTCTGCTCGGTGGCCTGGCGAATGTCCACCACCTGTTGCAGCGCAGCCTGCATCGCGTGGCTTTCCGCCTGGGCTTCGTCAGCCATCTGCGACAGTGCGCGCAGACTCTCGGCCACTTCGTCACGCTGCAAGCCCGCCGCCGCATCGGCACCGGCATTGCGCAAGCTCATGGCGCCGATTTCCACGCCGGTACGTTGAGCCACATCACCCGCCTCGCGCACGATCGGCTGTAACTTATCCACAAAGCGATTGACCGCCGAAGCCATGGCGCCGATTTCGTCCTTGCTGTTGATCTGCACTCGCTTGGTCAGATCACCCTCGCCTGCGGCCAGATCGTCCATGGCGGCGATCAACAGCTTGAGGCGATTGACCACGCGTCGCCCGAGCACCACGGCAATCAGCAACAGAACCGCAAGCCCTACCAGCGCCAGGCCCATGCCGATGCGCCAACGCAACGTCCCGGCCGCTTCCTGCACGACACTGGAGGTATTGGCCGTCATCTGGGTGGCGGTAGCCTGCGCCGATTGCAGCCTGGCGCCCATCGCGGCCGCACTGTCAGCCGCGGCGCCCTTGAGACTGTCACCCACCAGCTGGTCACCGCTGGCGATCAGGGCGGCAAAACGCTTATCCAGCGCCTGCAAGTCGGCTTCCACCGAAGCGGTGGACACCCCCATGAGCACCTTGCCGATTTCTACACCATTAGGGCTGATGGACGCCTCGACGTAGTACACCGACGGATCATTCCTGGCGGCGTTGAGGACCTTGTCCAAGGCGCGATCGCCCTGGCCTTTTTCCAGCAACGCCTTGTTGATCGGATTTTCGCGATTCAGATACCGCGTCAAATGCTCGCCGGCCGCGTCGTCATAGACCACGAACAGTACATTGGGATTGCGCTGGGCCCGACGGGCAAACTCGGACAGCGTAGGCACATCGCTGTCCCACATGGCGCGTGGGGCGACCGATGCCAGCAATTGCGCCATATCATTGGCGGAATCCTGCAGGTCTTTTTCCAGGGTCGCACGCAGTTGCTTCTGTTCTGCCTGCAAGCGCGAAGACAAACCGCTGGTAAGGCGCTGGCGCGTACTGGACGACAGACTGTCGAGACTGGAGGTGACTTCCTTGCCGGCCTGCGCCAGCTCGTTCGACAATTTTTGACTGTCGATCCCCAGGCGACTGCCTAGATCGGCCTCCAACGCTGTGACGGTGCTCCGCGTCAGCGCGACGGCCACCAACACTTGCACCAAAAGAGCGATACCTAGGGTAACGAACACCGGCCGCAACAAACGGCTTTGTAACAATGAAAGAACGGCAGACATCGGAAAATCCCTCCACCACGGGTGCCATTAAATTGATAGCACCGCGAAAGAAGGAAATACAGCAAGGGTCATGCCGTTTGGCCGATAGAAACGACAAAGGGCTCCCGAAGAAGCCCTTTGTTTTTCAGATCAACAGCTTATCAAGCGAACGGATGACGCAGGACGATGGTTTCGTTGCGGTCGGGGCCCGTCGAAATAATGTCAATCGGTGCGCCGATCAGTTCTTCGACGCGTTTGATGTAGGCCCGGGCGTTGGCCGGCAATTCTTCCAGGGACTTGGCGCCCACGGTCGACTCGGTCCAACCTGGCACTTCTTCGTACACCGGCTGCAGGCCTACGTAGCTGTCAGCGTCGGTCGGTGCAACATCGTTACCGTTTGCATCTTTATAGCCGGTGCAAATGTTGATGGTTTCCAGACCGTCGAGTACGTCCAGCTTGGTCAGGCAGATGCCCGAGATGCTGTTCACATCGATAGCGCGGCGCAGGATAACGGCATCGAACCAGCCGCAACGGCGCGCACGGCCGGTGGTGGCGCCGAATTCGTGACCTTGCTTGGCCAGGTGGGCGCCCACTGCGTCGAACAGCTCAGTCGGGAATGGCCCCGAACCGACGCGCGTGGTGTAGGCCTTGGTGATGCCCAGGATGTAGTCCAGGAACATCGGGCCAACGCCCGAACCGGTAGCGACGCCACCTGCGGTGGTGTTGGAGCTGGTCACGTACGGGTAGGTGCCGTGGTCGATGTCCAGCAGCGAACCCTGGGCGCCTTCGAACATGATGTCCTTGCCGGCGCGACGCAGGTCGTGCAGCTCAGCGGTCACATCCAGCATCAGCGGCTTGAGCAGCTCAGCGTATTCCTTGCACTCGGCCAGGGTCTTGTCGAATTCGATGGCCGGCTCTTTGTAGTAACCGACCAACATGAAGTTGTGGTAATCCACCAGTTCACGCAGCTTGTCTTCGAAGCGCGGCATGTTGAGCAGGTCACCCACACGCAGGCCACGACGTGCAACCTTGTCTTCGTAGGCCGGGCCGATGCCGCGACCGGTGGTGCCGATCTTCAGCTCGCCACGGGCCTTTTCACGGGCCTGGTCCAGCGCGACGTGGAAGGACAGGATCAGCGGGCAGGACGGGCTGATACGCAGGCGCTCGCGCACCGGTACGCCTTTCTCTTCCAACTTGGTGATTTCCCGCAGCAGGGCGTCCGGTGCAACCACCACGCCGTTACCGATCAGACACTGCACGCCTTCGCGCAGTACGCCCGACGGGATCAGGTGCAAAACGGTTTTTTCGCCATCGATGACCAGGGTGTGGCCAGCGTTGTGACCCCCTTGGTAGCGCACTACGGCGGCAGCATGTTCGGTCAGCAGATCAACGATCTTGCCTTTGCCCTCATCACCCCATTGGGTGCCCAGGACTACGACATTCTTACCCATAACACTTGTCCTCATTCGCGCAAACTTGGTGCCGGCGATGGCCGGCAGGAAAACTCAAGAAGCCAGTGGCGATACTTGCCAAAGCCCGTTCTGCAGAATCAATTGCCGGTCGCAGTCCGCTTCACGGGCGGCGGCCAATGGCTGCCCAGGCAACGCCTGGACGACACGCTGACCCTCACTGCGCAACTGGCAGACCTGCTGCCAGAGTGCCGCGTCCGTACTGTCGGGCATCCAGATGCCACCAGACGGCAGCTCGACCTCAGCACGCCCCAGGGTCACCAGGGTTTTCAAATCGGTGGAAAAACCGGTGGCCGGACGCGCACGACCGAAGTCGGCGCCGATATCGTCGTAACGACCGCCTTGGGCGATGGCCTGGCCAACACCCGGAACAAACACCGCGAACACTACGCCAGTATGGTAGTGATAACCGCGCAGCTCGCCCAAATCGAAGTACAGCGGCAACTGCGGGAAACGTGCCGACAACTGCTCGGCAATCGCCAGCACGTCATCCAATGCCGCCAGGACCGCCGCCGGCGCGCTCGCCAGTTGCTCACGGGCGGCGGCGAGCACTTCGCGGCCGCCGCACAAGTTCACCAGCGCACGCAGCATGCGGGCCAGGTCGGCCGGCACACCTTCGGTCAGTGCGATCACTTCATCGATGGCCTTGCGCTGCAACGCATCGAACAATTGTTGCTCCACTTCACCGGACAAACCGGCCGCACGGGCCAGACCGCGGTAGATACCGACGTGGCCCAGGTCCATGTGTACATCCGGCACGTCGGCCAGTTGCAGCATGGCCAGCATCAAGCTGATGACTTCCACATCGCTGCTCGGGCTGGCGTCGCCGTACAGCTCAGCGCCAAGCTGGATCGGGCTGCGAGAGGAAGACAACGCACGTGGCTGCGCATGCAGCACGCTGCCGGCGTAGCACAGACGGTTCGGACCTTCGCGACGCAGGGTGTGCGCATCGATGCGCGCCACTTGTGGCGTGATGTCGGCTCGAAAACCCATCTGCCGGCCGGACTGCGGATCGATAACCTTGAAGGTGCGCAGATCCAGGTCCTGGCCCGCGCCGGTCAGCAGGGATTCGAGGTACTCGATATGAGGGGTCACGACAAAGTCATAACCCCAGCTCTGGAACAGATCCAACACCTGGCGACGCGCTACTTCAATGCGCGCAGCTTCTGGTGGCAGTACTTCTTCGATGCCATCTGGCAGCAGCCAGCGGTCTACCGTTGCCATTACGCCATTCCCCTTTGATCCGGGCGGCCAGCCCTCGGCCGAGCCTTGAGTGAAGCAGAAAGTGCCCGCCGCCTGCATAAACCACGCGCAAGAGCGACGTGACGAACGGCCTGCCAGCGGCCTCGTCGGGCACTTTCCTCGAAAAACCTGTCACGCCTGCCGAATCAAACATGCAGACGCAAAAAAGCCGGGAATTTCCCGGCTGCCGCATCATACACCCGTTTTCTGAAAGGATCACCCCGCCAGGCGTTTTACCCGCCCGACGGAGTGCGTCCTACTTAGTCACAGGCGCTTACTTGGCTTTTTCCAGGTAGCGAAAGAAATCGCTGCTTGGGTCCAGCACCATGACGTCGGTTTTGTTGGCGAAGCTTTCACGGTAGGCGCGCAGGCTACGGTAGAACGCGTAGAACTCCTGGTCCTGTCCGTAGGCCTTGGCGTAGATCGCCGCGGCTTGAGCGTCGCCATCACCACGGGCCTCTTCAGACTCGCGATAGGCTTCGGCCAGCAGTACACGACGCTGACGATCGGCATCCGCACGGATACCCTCAGCCAACTCGTTACCCTTGGCGCGATGCTCACGGGCTTCACGCTCACGCTCGGTGCTCATACGTTCGAACACGCTGCGGTTCACTTCCTTGGGCAGGTCGATGGCCTTGACCCGAACATCGATCACCTCGATACCCAGCTCCTTTTCCGCCATCTTGTTCAGCGAGGCCGTGATATCCGCCATCAAGGCATCACGCTCACCGGACACCACCTCGTGCAGGGTGCGCTTACCAAACTGGTCACGCAGGCCCGATTCCAGACGACGCGACAAACGTTCGTCGGCAATCTGCTTGAGGCCGGAGGTTGCGGTGTAGAAGCGCTCGGCATCCTTGACGCGCCACTTGGCGTAGGCGTCAACCATCACGGCTTTCTTTTCAAGGGTCAGGAAGCGCTGCGTCGGTGCATCCAGGGTCATGAGGCGCGCGTCGAACTTGCGCACCTGATTGACGTAGGGGACTTTCACATGCAGGCCCGGCTGGACATCCGCCTGGACCACGCGACCGAATTGCAGCAGCACCGCACGCTCGGTCTGAGCCACGATGTAGAAGCAGTTCCAGGCAGCGATGACCACGACGACGCCCACAATCAGGGCGGTCAGCGATTTATTGCTCATCAACGACTCTCCCTGGTACGTGTTTGCTGTTGCAGCAAGTCAGCGGCCGCACGGGCGCTCGCTTCGTTGGCACCGGCAGTGGAGCCGGTGGACGGCGCGCTGGTGTTGCTACGACCACCCTCGATCATCTTGTCCAGCGGCAGGTACAGCAGGTTGTTCTGCCCACCTTTGCTGCCGGTCACGAGAACCTTGCTGGTGTTGCTGAAGACTTCCTGCATGGTGTCCAGGTACAGACGCTCGCGGGTCACTTCAGGCGCCTTGCGATACTCGGCCACCAGCTTGGTGAAGCGGTCAGCCTCACCCTTGGCGCGGGACACCACTTCGTCGCGATACCCGTTGGCGTCTTCGATGATGCGCTGGGCCTGACCACGGGCTTCCGGCACGACACCGTTGGCGTAGGTTTCAGCCTGGTTTCGCGAACGCTGCTCGTCTTCACGGGCACGGATCACGTCGTCGAAGGCTTCCTGCACTTCACGCGGTGCCGCCGCGCTCTGTACGTTCACCTGGGTGACGGTGATACCGGTGCGATAGGTATCGAGGAACCGTTGCAGGCGCTCCTTGATTTCGCTGGCCATCAATTCACGACCTTCGGTCAACACCTGGTCCATCGCGGTGGAACCCACCACATGGCGCAGGGCGCTTTCGGTCGCGTGCTGCAGACTGATTTCCGGCTGATCAACGTTCAGCACGAAGTCCTGAAGGTTGCTGATCTTGTACTGCACGGTCAGCGGCACTTCGACGATATTCTCGTCTTCGGTCAGCATCTGCCCCTGCTTGGTATAGGCACGCTCACGCGTGACGTTTTCCATGTACTTCTTGTCGATAGGCGGGAAATAGATATTCAGGCCCGGGCCGACGGTCTCGTAGTACTTGCCGAAGCGCAGCACCACGGCCTGCTCCTGCTCGTCCACGACATAGACCGCGCTGTACAGCCAGACAGCCGCCAGCACCACAAGGCCCAGGCCCAGCAGGCCATAGCCACCGCCCTTGCTCGTGCGACCGCCGTCGTCACCACCACGTTTTTTTCCACCACCGAACAACCCATTCAGGCTTTCCTGCAGCTTTCGGAAGGCCTCGTCGAGATCCGGTGGCCCCTTGCGGTCGCCATTATTGCGGCGCTTACCACCCCAAGGATCCTGATTATTCGAGTTGCCACCCGGCTCATTCCAAGCCATAGCGCTCTCCATCTGATAAAGCAAAGACGCACCCACGGCGCGCCGACCAATGCTACAGAATGCCTGCTACTGCGGCACAACCGCTTTCGGAGGCTTTTATTGCAAAGTGTGTTGTTCGATGAACTCTGTCGGTACGACACCTTCACGGCTGACCAGCCGATTCAGCTCCGAGCGCGGCAATCGAACGGCCAGCAAGCTGACACCTTCTTCGTCGTGTTCTTCTTTCTGTACCGCGCCCAGCTCGAAAAACTGTGCACGCAATCGAGCAAAACGCTGGGGCAAGCGCAAGGTGCCGACAAACAAATCACTGCCGAGCAACTCGGCAATCGCCTGTTCAAGCAGCTCCAGGCCACTGCCATCGCGCGCCGACAGCCAGACCCGCTGGGGCCTGCCGTTCTCATCGCGCTGAATCTGCGGCTCTACACCTTCAAGCAAATCGAGTTTGTTATAGACCTCGAGGATCGGCAAGTCCTGGGCACCAATCTCGCCCAGCACCAGCATCACCTGCTCGATCTGCAGCATGCGATCCGGTTCGGCTGCATCGATCACATGCAACAGCAAGTCGGAATTGCTCGACTCTTCGAGCGTAGACCGAAATGCTTCGACCAGCTTGTGCGGCAAGTGACGAATGAAACCTACGGTATCGGCCAGCACGATCGGCCCCAGGTCGGCCAGATCCAACCGACGCAAAGTGGGATCGAGCGTCGCAAACAATTGGTCGGCCGCATACACATCGGACTTCGTCACGTTGTTGAACAGCGTGGACTTGCCGGCGTTGGTATAGCCCACCAGGGACACCGTAGGAATGTCCGCGCGTGAACGGCCACGGCGCGACTGCTCGCGCTGGCTGCGGACTTTCTCGAGCCGTCCCTTGATCTGACGCAGGCGAACCCGCAGCAGACGGCGGTCGGTTTCCAGTTGGGTTTCACCCGGGCCGCGCATGCCGATACCACCACCCTGGCGCTCAAGGTGAGTCCAGCCACGCACCAGGCGCGTGCTCATGTGATCAAGCTGGGCCAGTTCGACCTGGAGCTTGCCTTCATGGGTACGGGCGCGTTGGGCGAAAATATCGAGAATCAGGCCGGTGCGGTCGATCACGCGACACTCGAAAACACGTTCGAGGTTACGTTCCTGACTGGGCGTGAGGGTGTGATTGAAGATCACCAGATCGGCTTCTTCGGCGTGGACCAGGTCGCGTAGTTCCTCGACCTTGCCGCTGCCGATCAGGTATTTGGCGGTTGGCCGATGACGCGGCACGTTAAAAAACGCAACGGTCTCGGCGCCGGCCGAATTTGCCAACTCCTGAAACTCCTGCGGATCTTCGCGCGCCTCAGGGTCCTGTCCATCCAAGTGAACGAGGATCACTCGCTCACCACCACCGTGGCGCTCAAAGAACAAAGGAGACTCCTATCAGGCGTTACCTGGCTCAGCGTCGCCTTGTTCGTCGCCGGCTGCGCTAGGCAGGCGGATCGGGCGAACGGGAACGACTGTCGAGATAGCGTGTTTGTAAACCATCTGGCTGACGGTGTTTTTCAGCAGGATCACGAACTGGTCGAACGACTCGATCGTACCTTGCAACTTGATACCGTTGACCAGATAAATGGAAACCCCCACTTTCTCTTTACGTAAGGTATTCAAGTAAGGGTCTTGTAGCGAATGCCCTTTTGACATGTGCCGCACTCCTTTAAGGATCAATAATAAAAATCGGAAAAAATAGCTTAAGACCGTCACACCCCCAAGGATAGACGGCAATTGCAAGGACTCAGCTCAATATGGAGACCGTTCCCAAGTATTTCAAGGCGCGTGACAGATTGTCGCTGTCCAGGCTGTCCAGCCAGTGCAAATCGCTCCAACTGCGCAACCAGGTGAACTGGCGCTTTGCCAATTGGCGCGTGGCGATGATGCCGCGCTCCTGCATTTCGGCTGACGTCAGCTTGCCATCCAGATGATCCCAGACTTGGCGATAGCCTACAGCACGTATCGAAGGCAACCCTGGATGCAGGTCACCTCTGGAACGCAGTGCTACGACCTCCTCTACAAACCCCTGTTCCAACATAATTGTGAATCTTTGTGCAATTCGTTCATGCAGCACCTGGCGATTTGCAGGAGCGATGGCCAGATTGGCCACAGTATAGGGCAATTGTGACTGTCCAGAAGCGCCTGCATCAGCACTTTGCGCAGATTGACGCTGCCGGTGCTCGGTCATGGTCGACCCGCTGACGCGCCAGACTTCCAGGGCCCGCGTGAGGCGCTGAGGGTCGTTGGGATGAATACGCGCCGCAGACACCGGATCTATCGTCGCCAATTGATCATGCAGGGCTTGCCAGCCAAGGCGCGCAGCCTCGTCTTCAAGCTCGGCGCGCACCTGGGCGTCGGCCGGCGGCATATCCGCCAGACCTTCCTGTAAAGCCTTGTAGTAGAGCATCGTGCCGCCCACGAGCAGGGGAATATTGCCCCGTGCGGTGATCTCGGCCATGGCGGCCAGGGCGTCGGTACGAAAATCCGCCGCCGAGTAGCTTTGCGCGGGGTCAATGATGTCGATCAGCCGGTGCGGATAGTCCGCGAGTAACGCCTTGGATGGCTTGGCCGTGCCGATATCCATGTCCCGGTAAACCAGGGCAGAGTCGACACTGATCAGCTCGCATGGCAGCACTTTGCTCAGCTCAATGGCCAGGTCGGTCTTGCCGGCGGCCGTGGGGCCCATCAGGAAGATTGCGGGGGGCAAGGCACTCATCAACGACCGCGCAGGAACAGTTTGTCCAGATCGTCCAGGCCCATCTGGGTCCAGGTCGGTCGGCCGTGGTTGCACTGCCCGCTGCGCTCGGTGTTTTCCATGTCGCGCAGCAGCCCGTTCATTTCCGGCAACGCCAGCCGACGGTTGGCGCGGATGGCGCCGTGGCAGGCCATGGTGCCGAGCAGTTCGTTGATATGCGCCTGGATGCGGTCGCTGGTGCCGTATTCCATCAGGTCCGCCAGCACATCGGCTACGAGTCGATTGGCTTGCGCCTGCTTAAGCAGCGCCGGGATCTGACGGATCGCCAGGGTTTCCGGCCCCAGGCGCTGCAGCTCAAAGCCCAGTTTTTGAAAAACCCCGTGGTGTTCTTCGGCGCAATCGGCCTCGCGCTGGCTGACCGCCAGCGATTCCGGCACGAGCAACGGCTGGCCGCTGAGACCTTCGCTGGCCATGGCGATCTTCAACCGCTCGTACATGATTCGCTCGTGGGCGGCATGCATGTCGACCAGCACGAGGCCATGGGCGTTTTCCGCCAGGATGTAAATGCCCTTGAGCTGCGCCAACGCATAACCCAAAGGCGGGATATCACCGCCACCTTCGGGCAGAGCCACTGCGCTCGGCTCAGCACCCGGCAGCGGCGCGTAGAATTCGCGATAGGCTGCCTGAGCCTCGGCCACCGGCACCGTCGATTGTGGACGTGGCGTGTACTGGTACTGATAACCCGCCCCCGCGCCGCCGCCCGGTGCCGTGTAGGCTGGCTGCGGCTGTGGCGATTGCAGCAGGTTGCCCGCCAGGCTCATCTCACCCTGGGGACCGAACTCACCGGCCTCGGGGCCGCTTGGGCGCACCACTGCCGTCACGATCGGCGCCGCCAGTTGGTCGTCCGGGCGCACGTCGCCCAGCGCGCGGTGCAGGGTGCCATAAAGGAAGTCGTGCACCATACGCCCATCACGGAAGCGCACCTCGTGCTTGGTCGGGTGGACGTTAACGTCCACCACCGCCGGGTCGACCTCGAAAAACAGCACAAAGGTCGGATGCCGTCCATTGAACAGCACATCGCGATAGGCCTGGCGCACCGCGTGGGCAACGAGTTTGTCGCGCACTGCGCGGCCATTCACAAAGAAGTACTGCAAGTCCGCCTGGCTGCGAGAGAAGGTCGGCAAACCTACCCAGCCCCACAGGCGCAGGCCGTTGCGCTCGATTTCAATCGGCAGTGCCTGCTCCAGGAACCCCGCACCGCACACCGCCGCCACCCGACGGGCGCGCGCGGCGTCGTCATTGGCTTCGTGCAGGCTGAGGATGGTCTTGCCGTTGTGGCGCAAGTGAAACGCCACGTCGAAACGCGCCAGGGCGAGGCGTTTGATGACTTCCTGCAGGTGGTCGAACTCGGTTTTCTCGGCCTTGAGGAACTTACGCCGCGCCGGCGTATTGAAGAACAGGTCGCGCACCTCAACCGAGGTGCCCACCGGATGCGCGGCCGGCTGGACCCGAGGCGCCATGTCGCGCCCCTCGGTTTCCACTTGCCAGGCCTGGTCGGCGCCGCGGGTGCGCGAGGTCAGGGTCAGGCGTGCCACGGAACTGATGGAGGCCAGGGCCTCGCCGCGAAAACCCAGGCTCATCACGCGCTCAAGGTCTTCCAGGTCGCGAATCTTACTGGTGGCGTGACGGGCCAGCGCCAACGGCAGGTCGTCGGAGGAGATGCCGCTGCCGTCGTCGCGCACCCGCAAGAGCTTCACCCCCCCCTGCTCCACGTCGACATCAATACGTTTGGCGCCGGAGTCGATGCTGTTTTCCAGCAGTTCCTTGATCACCGACGCGGGCCGCTCCACCACCTCGCCCGCAGCGATCTGGTTGGCCAGGCGCGGGCTGAGCAATTCAATGCGCGAGCCGCTGCCGAGAACTGTTTCGCTCATTACTGTGCCGCCAATTCTGTGCCGGGGATGGTCAATACCTGGCCGACCTTCAATTCATCGGTTTTCAGGTTGTTCGCAGTGCGCAAGGTCGCGGGCGATACCTGGAAGCGCACCGCCAGCATGGCCAGGGTGTCACCGGGCTGTACGCGATGGTCACGCGTGCCTTGGGCGATTTTCCCGGAGTCGCGCAACCAGGCGATATACGTGCCGGGAGGCGGATTCTGCTGGAAGAACTGACGCACGCCGGCACTGATGGACCGCGCCAATGCCTGCTGGTGGCTGGCGCTGGCCAATTTGGACGCCTCGTTGGCGTTGGAGATAAAGCCGGTTTCCACCAAAATCGATGGGATATCCGGCGACTTCAACACCATGAACCCGGCCTGCTCAACGCGCTGTTTGTGCAACGACGTGACACGACCGATATTGCTCAACACCTTCTGGCCGACGTTCAGGCTGGAAGTCAGCGAGGCGGTCATCGACAGGTCCAGCAGTACGCCGGCGAGCATCTTGTCCTTGTCATCCAGGGACACGTTGCCGGCCCCGCCGATCAGGTCGGAGCGGTTTTCGCTGTCGGCCAGCCAGCGCGCGGTTTCGGACGTGGCGCCTCGATCCGAGAGGGCAAATACCGATGCTCCGAAGGCCGCAGACGACGGCGCGGCGTCGGCGTGGATCGACACAAACAGGTCGGCCCCCTTCTTACGCGCGATTTCGGTACGGCCGCGCAACGGAATGAAATAGTCGCCGGTGCGGGTCAGCTCGGCACGGTAGCCTTTCATGCCATTGACCTGGCGCTGCAGCTCGCGAGCGATGGCCAGCACCACGTCTTTTTCATGCTGGCCGCGTGAACCGGAGGCACCCGGGTCTTCACCGCCGTGACCGGCATCAATGACCACGATAATGTCACGCTTGCCGGCCGGTGCCGGCGGCGGCGGTGGCAGCTTGACCTGAGGCTGCGACGGGTTTACCGGCACCGCCGGTACGGTCGCCACGCTCGGCGTCGGCGCGGGCGGCGGCGCGGCATCCGCGGCGTTGTCGAACAGGTCGACCACCAGGCGGTTACCGTACTGGGCATTCGGCGCCAGCGAGAAGCTCTTGGGCGTCACGGCTTTTTTCAGGTCAATGACCACGCGCAGGTCGGTCGGCGTACGCTGCGCCGAGCGCATGGCGGTGATCGGCGTGTTGGCGGTAGAAACTTTAAGTGGCGCGGCCAGGGTCGCGCCGTTGATATCGATCACCAGGCGATCGGGCGCCGCCAGGGTAAAGACACTGTGCTGGACCGGCCCGGACAGGTCGAACACCAGTCGCGTGTTATCCGGCGCTCGCCACAGGCGCACACTCTTTACCTGTGAAGCAGCCAGAGCATTGACAGTCATTGCCGCAAGCAACACCCCTACGACAGCAACCAACGCGCGAAAGCGCATACCTAACCCCACCAATTATTTGAATTCCAAAGCCAGAGCGGCACACCACGACTCGGCGCGCGTGCTCTGGGGCAACAACTTCAGCTGACGTCCATGCTCATGCGGCGTAATGGTAATGGTCAGGTCAGGCTTTGGCAAAAAGCCTGTGCCTTTATCTGGCCATTCGATCAGGCACAGCGCCTCTGCATCGAAGTAATCACGGATGCCCATGAACTCCAATTCCTCGGGGTCCACCAGGCGGTAGAGGTCGAAGTGAAAGGCGCGCATCGTGCCGATCTCGTAAGGTTCGACCAACGTGAACGTCGGGCTTTTTACCGCGCCCTCATGACCGAGCCCGCGAATAATCCCACGGGACAGCGTGGTCTTACCTGCCCCCAGGTCGCCTTCCAGGAAAATCAGACCGTTACCGGCCGTCAGTTGCGCCAGGCGATGGCCCAACGCAACCATGGCGTCTTCATCGGCCAGGAAGAGAATTACTTCAGGCATGGCGACTGCTCCTCCAGCAATTGACGAATGGCGGGGATCAGGTCACTGGCGGCAAGCCCACGCCCCAAGGTGCCCTGTCGATCCCCTGCCGTGGCGTGCAGCCAAACGGCCAGGCAACTGGCCTCGTACGCAGGCATTCCCTGGGCCAGCAACGCGCCGACCAGACCGGCCAATACATCGCCCAGCCCTGCGGTAGCCATCGCCGGATGGCCTTGATCGCAGCGGGAAACCCGTCCATCCGGGCTGGCAATCAAACTACCCGCGCCTTTGAGAATGGCGACGGCGTTGAATGTCCGGCTCAACGCGCGCGCCACCTTAAGACGGTCCGCCTGAACCTCGGCTGTCGACAAGCCCAACAGACGCGCCGCTTCGCCCGGGTGCGGGGTGATCACGCAGTTGGCCGGCAGGCTCACACCGCCGGCAGCCAGTTGGTTCAACGCGTCGGCGTCCCACACTTGCGGCTGACGGGCATTGGCCGCGACCGATAACAAGCTTTTGCCCCAGGCGGCAGCGCCCAGGCCGGGGCCGATAACGATCACCGAGATTTTTTCCAGCAAGCCCATCAACTGGTTGGCAGAACTCACACCCACGCTCATGACTTCCGGCAAACGGGCCAATGCAGCCGGCACATGCTCAAGGCGCGTCGCCAGGGACACCATGCCCGAACCACTGCGCAAGGCACTTTCGGCACTCAACAGCGCAGCGCCGCCGAAGCCCAGGTCACCGCCGATGACCAGCAGGTGGCCGAACTGGCCTTTATGGGCATCCGCAGAGCGCGCAGCCAGGTGCGGCAATTGGCCGGGTAATAGTGGCTGAACGTCGGTTATTTCGTGTTTTGTCTGAGGCATGCGTCTTCAAGCTCCGATGTCTGGCAGAATTATACGCATCTAACCTGTGGTTTCCCGTGTCTCATGCCCGCTATTACCTCCTATCTGCCCGCCCTCGCCCAATCGATCAAAGACTGGGGCCGCGAGCTGGGCTTTCAGCAAGTCGGCATCAGTGGCCTGGACCTGGCCGAGCATGAGCAGCACCTGCAACGCTGGCTCGACGCCGGCTACCACGGCGAGATGGATTACATGGGCGCCCACGGCAGCAAACGCTCCCACCCCGAAGAACTGGTACCCGGCACCCTGCGCGTGGTGTCGCTGCGCATGGATTACCTGCCCGGCGACACCCATATGGCGCACATGCTGGCCCAGCCGGAAAAAGCCTACATCTCCCGCTACGCCCTCGGCCGCGACTACCACAAGCTGATCCGCAAACGCGTGCAGCAACTGGCCGACCGTATCCAGGCCCAGATCGGCCCTTTTGGCTTTCGGGCCTTTGTCGACAGCGCGCCAGTGCTCGAAAAGGCCATCGCCGAGCAAGCCGGCCTGGGCTGGATCGGCAAGAACACCCTGGTACTCAATCGCAAGGCCGGCAGTTATTTTTTCCTCAGTGAGCTGTTCGTCGACCTGCCCTTACCGGTCGACCCGCCCCATAGCACCGAGCACTGCGGACGCTGCACCGCTTGCCTGGATATCTGCCCCACCAACGCCTTCGTCGGCCCCTATGTGCTGGACGCCCGGCGCTGTATCTCGTACCTGACCATTGAGCTCAAAAGCGCGATTCCGGAGGACCTGCGCCCACTGATCGGCAATCGCGTATTCGGCTGCGATGACTGTCAGATCGTTTGTCCGTGGAATCGTTTCGCTCGTGCCACTGGCGAAGGCGATTTCCAGCCACGGCATAACCTGGATAACGCAGAACTGGCCGAACTGTTTATGTGGGACGAGGATAAATTCCTCAGCAGCACCGAAGGCTCGCCCCTGCGCCGCGCCGGCTATGAGCGCTGGTTGCGTAACCTGGCAGTAGGCTTGGGCAATGCGCCATCAAGCATTCCGGTGCTGGAAGCCTTGAAGGCGCGCCGTGAGCACCCCTCGGCGCTGGTGCGTGAGCATGTGGAATGGGCACTCAAGCAGCACGCGCAACGCTAGTGCACATCGTCGTTGTAGACGAACTTGGGCATTTCCCAGTGAAAGCGGATCGCCAGCAGGCGCAATAGAAAGCCACTGAACAGCGTCAGCAGGATGGCTTGCTCGCCGGGCAGTTCCAGGTGCAGACACAGCAGGTAGAACCAGGCGGCGAGGAACGACACGCTGGCATACAACTCGCGGCGGAAGATCAGCGGGATATCGTTGCAGAAAATATCCCGCAGAATGCCGCCGAACACCCCGGTGATCACACCACTGACCGACGCCACCAGCATGCCGTGGCCCATTTCCAGGGCAGTCATGCAGCCGATCAAAGTGAATGCCACCAGGCCCACGGCGTCCAGCGCCAGGAAGACCGAGCGCAGACGTCGCATCAGCGGCGCGATAAAGATCGTCACCAGCGCAGCCACGGAGGTCAGCACCAGGTACTCCGGGTGCTTGACCCACGTCAGCGGGTAATGCCCCAGCAATACATCACGCACCGAACCGCCCCCCAGCGCCGTTACACAGGCGATCAGCACCACACCAAACCAGTCCATGCCGCGCCGGCCGGCGGACAGGGCGCCGGTCATGGCTTCAGCGGTGATGGCAATGAGGTAGAGCATCAGCAGCATGATGACGATCCTTGTAGTGAGCGGGCTTGCCCCGCGCCGGGCTGCGCAGCAGCCCCAAATACTTGGCGATGATATCTATAGGGAAAAATGCGGCAACAGCAGTGGGGCCGCTACGCAGCCCAGCGCGGGGCAAGCCCGCTCACCACAGGAAGCCCGGACACGGTAAGAAACCGTTTCAAGCCTTGATGAAATGCTTGCGGTAATGCTGCAGCTCGGCAATCGACTCGCGAATGTCATCCAGCGCCAGGTGAGTGCTGCCTTTGTGGAAACTGTCTTTGACTTCCGGCGCCCAGCGCGCGGCCAGTTCCTTGAGCGTGGACACGTCCAGGTTGCGGTAATGGAAATAGCTTTCCAGGGCCTTCATGTGGGTATAAAGGAAGCGACGATCCTGGCAGATGCTGTTGCCACAGATCGGCGATTTGCCTTTGGGCACCCACTGTTCCAGGAAGGCGATGGTCTGGGCCTCGGCCTCGGCCATGCTGATACGGCTGTCGCGCACACGCTGGGTCAGGCCGGAGTTGCCGTGGGTGCGGGTATTCCACTCATCCATAGTGGCGAGCACCGCGTCGCTGTGATGGATGGCGATCACCGGACCTTCGGCCAAGGTGTTGAGGTTGCTGTCGGTGACAATCGTCGCCATCTCGATGATGACGTCGGTGTCAGGGTTCAGACCGGTCATTTCCAGATCGATCCAAATCAGGTTCTGTGGGTTTTGCATGGCTCGTTTCTCTTGGCACCTTGGCGTAGCTGCGCAGTTTAGCAGGCGGGGCCGTGCTAGACTCGCGACCGTTTTACCCAACCTTTGCATTATCGACACGGAACACCAATGGCCAAACGCCAGCTCAACCGTCGCCAGAACTGGCGCATCGAAAAGATTCAAGGTGAACGCGCCGCCCGCGCCGCCAAACGTGAATCCTCCGCCGTGGAAGCGCTCGAGGGCGGCGACCTGGGCCCCGAACAAACGGGCCTGGTGATCGCGCACTTTGGCGTGCAGGTCGAAGTCGAGGCGCTGGAAGGCGAACTCGCCGGCCAGGTGTTCCGTTGTCACTTGCGCGCCAACCTGCCGGCGCTGGTGACCGGCGACCGTGTGGTATGGCGGGCCGGCAACCAGGGGATCGGCGTGATCGTCGCCCAGTTGCCACGCAGCACCGAATTGCGCCGCCCCGACAGTCGCGGCCAGCTCAAGCCGGTGGCGGCCAACGTCGACATGATCGTGATTGTCTTCGCTCCGTTGCCCGAGCCCCATGCCAACCTGATCGACCGCTACCTGGTGGCGGCCGAGCACGCCGGCATTCGCCCACTGCTGCTGTTGAACAAATTCGATTTGATCGACGAGCAGAACGCCCCGGCGCTCAATGCGTTGCTGGCGGTCTACCGCACCCTGGGCTACCCGGTGCTGGAAGTCTCGGCCCATCACGGCAATGGCATGGAACAACTGCAACAACAGTTGGACGGGCGCATCAGCGTGTTCGTAGGCCAGTCCGGCGTCGGCAAGTCGTCGCTGGTCAACAGCCTGCTGCCGGAAGTGGACACCCGCGTGGGGCCACTGTCGGAGCTGTCCGGCCAGGGCACCCACACCACCACCACCGCGCGACTGTTCCACTTCCCCGGCGGTGGCGAGCTGATCGACTCTCCGGGTATCCGCGAATTCGGCCTCGGCCACGTCAGCCGCAGCGATGTGGAAGCCGGCTTCATCGAATTCAACGACCTGATCGGGACCTGCCGCTTCCGCGACTGCAAGCACGACCGCGAACCGGGCTGCGCCTTGCTCAAGGCCCTGGAAGATGGCCGTGTGCAACAGCAGCGGATGAATAGCTATCGGTCGATCATTGCAAGCTTGCCTGAAAGCAGTTACTGACCGACGCCCTGCCCGCCGAGGCAGATGTGAAAAGGCCGCGATGATCGCGGCCTTTTCATATGCAGGTTAAGAGCCCGTTCTGGGCACCGTCGGGTCTTTCACACCGCCATCGTCAAACAGATTCAACCTCTGCCGCAGTTCATGGGCCGGCAATGGCTCCTTTCCTGGCGGGATCGCGTTCGGGTCGGTCGGCACTTCCCCTGGCGCCCCGGCGCCCGGCGTGGGTGCCGGAGGGGGTTGATCGCCCTCGATCGCGCGCTGGGCCTTTTTAGTCAGCACGACGATGTCGATGCGCCGATTGATCGGGTTGAACGGGTCCTTCGCATCAAACAGCTGCGAAGAGGCAAAACCCACCACCCGCGCCACTTGCGAATCCGGGTAGCTGCCGGCCACCAGGGCACGACGGGCCGCGTTGGCGCGGTTGGCCGAAAGCTCCCAGTTGCCGAAGTCGCCTTGGCCCGCATAGGGCTTGGCGTCCGTATGGCCACTGATGCTGATTTTGTTCGGCACCGCTTTGATGGTGTCGGCCATGGCCAGCAGGATGTCTTCGAAGTACGGCTTCAACCGCGCACTGCCGGAATCGAACATCGGCCGGTTGGCGGCGTCGGTGATCTGGATGCGCAGACCGTCCGGCGTGATCTCGAAGGAAATCTGATCCTTGAACTTCAGCAACTGCGGGTTTTCCTCAACCTTGTTTTGCAGTTCCTGCAGCAACAGCTCAAGACGCTCCTGCTCGACCTGCTCGGCCATGGCCTCGACCGTGTCGCGCTCCACCGGGATTTTCTCCTGGGGTGCCTCGGTCTTCACTTCCGGGTTGATCGTGCGCTCAGGCGCCAGTTGAGGCGAACCGCCCAGGTCGATCACGAAGGGCGTGCCGCTTTCCGAGAAACCGATAGGGTCTTTGAAGTAGCCGGCGATGGCGATCTTCTGCTCCGGCGTAGCGGTAGACATCAGCCACAGCACCAGAAAGAACGCCATCATCGCCGTCGCGAAGTCGGCGAAGGCGATTTTCCAGGCGCCACCATGGTGCCCCGCAGCGAAGCGCTTGACGCGCTTGATGATTATCGGCTGGTTGTTTTCCATGGCTTAGCGACCGCGAACCGCTTGTTCCAGCTCGGCGAAGCTTGGGCGATGCTTGGGGTACAACACCTTGCGACCGAACTCCACCGCCAGCGAAGGCGGCATGCCGGAGGCGGACGCCACCAGGCTGGCCTTGATCGATTCGTACAGGTTGATTTCTTCCTTGGCGTCATGGGCCAGGGAGGTCGCCAGCGGGCCGAAGAAACCGTAGGCCGCGAGAATACCGAAGAACGTACCCACCAATGCCGCACCTACGTGCATGCCGATGGCCGCCTGGTCACCTTCGCCCAGCGAGGCCATGGTCACCACAATACCGAGTACCGCCGCCACGATACCGAAACCGGGCATGCCGTCGGCGACGCCAGTCACCGCGTGCGATGGGTGCTCCAACTCTTCTTTAAGGCTGAACAATTCCATGTCGAACAGGCCTTCCAGCTCATGGGGCGCCATGTTGCCGGAAGACATGATGCGCAGGTAATCGCAGATATAGGCGGTCATGCGCTCGTCTTTGAGCACGGCCGGGTACTTGGCGAAAATCGGGCTGGCTGCGGCGTCTTCGATATCGGCCTCAATGGCCATCATGCCTTCGCGGCGGCTCTTGTTGAGGATCTCGTAGACCAGGCCCAGCACTTCCAGATAGAAAGTATGGGAGAAGCGCGAACCGAACATGCTCAGGGATTTTTTGACCACGTGCATGGTCATGTACCCAGGGTTGGCTTGCAGGAATGCACCAAATGCCGCCCCGCCGATGATCATCACTTCGAAAGGCTGGATCAACGCGGCGATTTTACCGTGGGAAAGGACGTAACCGCCGAGCACGCTCGCGAGGACGACGATGATGCCGATAATTTTAGCCATAGGAGATGAGTACTTGCGCCGTCAGGTTCATGGACATATTTGGGGGAACTGGAAAACTCTTGTTCTACTTATCGGCAAAACTGCGCCAGACTATAGCCCGTTAAGGCGAAAAGCCAGTTCGGCCCGCTCCGGGCGTGTTGACCGCAAGTGATGATCGCGCCCCTACCATGGCTAAACAAAAAACCGACCCAACTGCAAAACCTGCCTCCCTCCCCGACTGGATCAAGCGTCTGGACGAGGTGCACTTGCCTGTTCCACAGGCCAGCCATGACCGCGTATGCAAAGCCATTCGCGACAGCCGCAGTTCGTTGCGAGATATTGCCGAGCTGATGCAAAACAGCCCGGCCCTGGTACTCAGCGTGATGCGCGAGGCCAACAGCCATACCCATGGCAGCCTGGCCGAGCCGGCGGAAAACCTCGAGGTGGCGCTCAACCGCCTGGGCCTCAAGCGCGCCGAGGAATTACTGGCGCGCTTGCCGTCAGTGCCCGCCCAGGACATTCCAGCGGCGCTGCGCCAGCTGTTGCTGGTCAGTCAACACGCCTCGCAGCAGGCCAACGGCCTGTTCGGCAGCCGCCTGGCGCGGCTGTGGCAAGACATTCATTGGGGCAGCCTGCTGTTTCTGTCGCCGCTGTGGCCGATGGCAGTGGCCTATCCCAAGCTGCTGGAAGAATGGGAACTGCGGGTTATCCACAAGGGCGAGTCGGCGCGCGTGGTCGAGCAGCAATTATTCGGCGTGCGCCTGCTGGACCTGTGCATCGGCCTGACCGAAGCCTGGCATTTGCCGATGTGGGTCTCCCAGGGTTACACCCTGCTGCTGAACGAGCAACGCATGCTGGTCAAGTCGCTGCGTGTCGCCCGCGATGAAGATCCTCTGCACCAACAGCAATTGCTCGACGCCGACCCCGGCTTGCGCCGCTGGCTGAACCAGCCGGCCAATACCGTACTGCTGGCCAATGGCTTGGCAATGTCCGCCCAGGAATCCTGGACCTGCCCGCACACGCAGCGCTGGCAATTGCTCACCGCCCTGTACCTGCAACAACCGTTGGGCGAGGTGCAGCAGCAAGTCCACCAACAAGCCGTAACCAGCGCCCGCACCGCGCTGATGCCCGATCTCTGGCATCCGGCGCTGTCGCTGATCTGGCCGTGGCATGTGCAGAAGATCCATCGCGGCTTGCTGCCCGCTCCGCCCCCTACCGCCGAAGCCCTGGCCGTATGGCGAAGCCGCTGCACCGAACTGCTGATGGAACCGAGCCGGTTTGCCAACGCCATGCACCTGACCACCTGCGCCAAAGAGGCGCTGGTCGCCAGCGGTATGCAACGGGTGATGCTGCTGATGACCGACCGCGCCCAAAGCACCTTGCGCGTACACCAGGTCGACGGCTTGCCCAAGGACGCCGCCAACCTGAGCCTGGACGTGGTGCACAGTACGATGCTGCAGCGCCTGCTGGAAAAGTCCGCCCAGGTCCGCTTCACGCCGGACAACCACGCCCAGTTCTCCGCGCTGCTGCCGCCAATCCTGAGTCGCCTGTTCAGTGGCGAACACTTGCTGCTGCGTTCCTTGAGCTGCAATGGCAAGGTCGTGATGCTGATGGTGGCCGACCAGGGCGGTGGGCCATTCTCGGAAACCACCGTGCAAGCCTTTGGCAAAACCGCCCAATGCATCGAAAAGGCCCTGCACGGCTTTACCAACCGCGGCGCCTGATGCTTGCGCTACAATCGCCGTCCCTTATCGCCGACCTTTATGCCCAGGAGACCTCACATGCCTGACTTCTCTGGCTTGCCGCTGGTGATCGAATCCGCCGACCTGCACAGTCGCCTGGGTGCCGAACACCTGATTGTGGTGGACCTCACCAGTGCCGCCCGCTACGCCGAAGGGCATATCCCCGGCGCACATTTCGTCGACCCGAAGCGCACTCAACTGGGCCAACCGCCAGCTCCCGGCCTGCTGCCGAACAAGGCGGACCTGGAAAAGCTGTTTGGCGAACTCGGCCACACGCCGGACGCTACCTATGTGGTGTACGACGACGAAGGCGGCGGCTGGGCCGGGCGTTTTATCTGGTTGCTCGACGTGATCGGCCACCAGAAATACCACTATCTCGACGGCGGCCTGCTGGCATGGTTAGCAGACGGCCGGCCCGTTTCCACCGACGCTCCCCCCTCGGCCGGCGGCCCGGTCAGCCTCACACTGCACGATGGCCCTACTGCGACGCGCGAATACCTGCAAAGCCGTCTCGGCGCTGCCGACCTGGGGATCTGGGACGCGCGCGGCCCGCTGGAGTATTCCGGCGAGAAGGTGCTCGCGGCCAAGGGCGGGCACATCCCCGGTGCGGTCAACTTCGAATGGACTGAAGGCATGGATAAGGCGCGCAACCTGCGCATCCGCCGCGATATGCCCCAGATTCTTGAAAACCTGGGCCTGACGCCCGACAAAGAAATCATCACCCATTGCCAGACTCACCACCGCTCTGGCTTCACCTATCTGGTGGCCAAGGCGCTCGGTTATCCGCGAGTCAAAGGTTATGCCGGTTCCTGGGGCGAATGGGGCAATCACCCCGATACGCCCGTTGAAAAGACTTAAGGTTTAAGGACAGTTATGAAAAAGCAGTTGTTTATCCTCAGCCAGTATTTGCTGCCGCACCACTTGCTGTCGCGCCTGGCCGGCTGCGTGGCCGAGTGCCGCGTGCGCTGGTTCAAGAATGCGTTCACCACTTGGTTCGCCAAGCGCTATCAAGTGGACATGTCCCAGGCACTGGTCGAGGACGTGACCGCTTACGAGCACTTCAATGCATTCTTCACCCGCGCCTTGAAAGACGGCGCGCGGCCTCTGGACCCGACCCCCGGCGCCGTGCTGAGCCCCGCCGACGGCGCGGTCAGCCAGCTCGGTCCGATCGAACATGGCCGCGTGTTCCAGGCCAAAGGCCACAGCTTCAGCGTGCTGGAACTGCTGGGCGGCGATGCAGCCATGGCCGCGCCGTTCATGGGCGGCGATTTCGCCACTATTTACCTGTCGCCGAAAGACTATCACCGCGTGCACATGCCGCTGGCCGGTACCCTGCGCGAGATGGTCTATGTGCCGGGGCGGATTTTCTCGGTCAACCAGACCACCGCCGAAAACGTGCCGGAGCTGTTCGCGCGCAACGAGCGGGTGGTTTGCCTGTTCGACACCGAACGCGGCCCGATGGCTGTGGTGCTGGTGGGCGCGATGATCGTGGCGTCGATTGAAACCGTATGGGCCGGCCTGGTTACGCCACCCAAGCGCGAGCTGAAAACCTTCCGCTATGACGAAGCCGCCCGCGCGCCGATCCACCTGGAAAAAGGTGCGGAGCTGGGACGCTTCAAGTTGGGCTCCACCGCGATCGTGCTGTTCGGGCCGGATCAGGTGCAGTGGTCAGAAGCGCTGCTGGCCGGTTCGCCGGTGCAGATGGGCCAGGGGATCGGCCTGCCGAAAGCCTGATCCGATATTTGCAGAGATCTAATGTGAGAGGGGGGTTGCCCCCTCCTACATTTCTGACCGCATTGAGTCTCAGAGCTGGCCGTCGCGGTCGCGAAAGCCCAGCAGGTACAGCACACCGTCCAACCCCAAGGTCGAAATTGCCTGCTTGGCTGACTGTTTGACCAGTGGCTTGGCCCGGAACGCCACGCCCAACCCGGCAATCGCCAGCATCGGCAAATCGTTGGCACCGTCGCCGACCGCGATGGTCTGCTCCAGACGCAACCCTTCCTTGTGGGCCAGCTCCTTGAGCAAGTCGGCCTTGCGCTGCGCATCGACAATCGGCTCGACCGCTACGCCAGTCACTTTGCCGTCGACCACTTCAAGCTCGTTGGCAAAGACGTAGTCGATGCCCAGCTTGGCCTGCAACTGCTTGGCGAAATAGGTAAAGCCGCCGGACAGGATCGCAGTCTTGTAGCCCAGGCGCTTGAGTTCGGCGAACAGGGTTTCGGCGCCCTCGGTCAGGCGCAGGGAGGCGCCGATGGAATCCAGCACGCTCACATCCAGGCCTTTGAGCAGTGCCAGACGCTCCTTGAAGCTGGCGCGGAAGTCCAACTCACCGGCCATGGCACGTTCGGTGATGGCACTGACCTGCTCACCCACGCCGGCGGCCTTGGCCAGCTCGTCGATGACTTCGGCCTCGATCAGTGTGGAGTCCATATCGAACACCGCCAGGCGACGGTTGCGTCGGAACAGCGAATCTTCCTGGAAGGCGATATCGACGTTCAGTTCCTGGGCCACACTGAGGAATTCAGCCCGCAGGGCCTGCGGATCGGCCGGTTCGCCGCGCACGGAGAACTCAATGCAGCCCTTGCCCTGGTCGGCCGGCGTGTCCAACGGCATGCGCCCCGACAGACGGTCGATATGGTCGATATTCAACCCATAGTGCGCGGTAATGGAACTGACGCGCTGCAGCTGTTCGGCGGTGACCTTGCGGGTCAACAGCGTGACGATATGGCGCTTCTTGCCTTGGCCGGCCACCCACTGCCGGTAGTCCGCTTCGGAGACCGGCGTGAAACGCACCTGCTGGTCCAGCTTATACGCGGTAAACAGAATGTCCTTGAGCACGGATGATGACTGTTCGTTGCTCGGGATTTCCACCAGGATGCCGAACGACAGGGTGTCGTGGATCACTGCCTGGCCGATGTCGAGAATGTTTACACCACCCTGGGCCAGAACACCGGTAATGGCGGCGGTAAGACCCGGGCGGTCTTCCCCAGTGATGTTAATCAGGACAATTTCGCGCAAGGCGCACCCCCAGGCTGGAAAAAAACCGCATTCTACCCACTTTCAGTGACCATCGGGCACAGCCAACGCTTTGCCGGTCATGGGCCTGTCGCTATACTGCGCGTCAACTTCACGGACCAAGAGCCGAGCTCAAGTGAACCGGCCCACGCCAGTAAAAACCGACAACTTCTTCCTGCTGATCTTCCGGGCACTGCGCCACCGCCGTGTACCGATCGCATTACGCATCGCCAGCCATAACGTGATCCTGGTCGCCCTGGCCCTGGTGATCTACGCCTGCGTGATGGGTTTGCAGTTCAAACAGGCCATGCACGAGCAAGCCGACGCCCTGGGCGAAAGCTTGACCACCCAGACCGCCACCTCGGCGACCGAGCTGCTGGTGTCCAACGACATCCTCAGTCTCAACGTGCTGCTCAATAACCTCACCAAGAATCCGCTGGTGGCTCACGCCGCCATCTACAGCGTCGACAACCGGATCATGGCCGAAGCCGGTCAGCGCCCGAAAAACGGCCTGTTGGGTGAGGCCGAAGGCCTGTACCAGAGCAATATCACCTTTCAGGATGTGAAGGCCGGCCAATTGCGCATCAGCCTGGACATGCAGCAATTCCAGCAGCCGATGACCATCAGCCTGCAAAGCATGGGCATCCTGAGCGCGATTCTGCTGGCATTGGCGCTGGCCTTGAGCCTGCGCCTGGGTCGGCACATCTCCACGCCGCTGATGCAACTGCGCATCTGGCTGCGGGACATCGACGAACACACTCCGGCCACTGACCGCCAGGACGAAATCGGCGACTTGGCGCGCCAGCTCCACGCCAGCTTCGCCCCGGAGCCGGTGGTCCGGGAAATTGAGCCGGAACCCGAGCTCGAAGACACCGATTACGACGACGAACCCGAGTTCGAAGTGCGCGACCTGCGCGACCCCGGCTTCGACGAAAAGCCGCCGGTGGCGGGCCTCAAGCCCGTAACGCGCAAGGCTCTCATCGCCGAAGAGGACGAACTGGACGACGAAGACCCGTTCGCCGACCTGCGCGATACCTCGGCCGGCACCCCGGCCGTCGCGCCGAAGGCAGCGCCGATGAAGAACGCCGAACCGCAGCACAGTGCCGTGCTGGCCGTGCAACTGGGTGCCCAGGACCAACTGCGTCGCCTGCCCCGCGCGCGCCTCACGGAATTGCTGGAACGCTACCGCGACTGCCTCGACCAGGCCGCCTCGCTGTACCAGAGCGAACTGCATACCCTGAACGATGGCAGCACGTTGATGCTGTTCCACAGCGAAGACAGCGGCGAAGACTACCTGACCAACGCCATCTGCTGCGGCGAGCTGCTGCGCGCCCTGGGCCACGCCTTGCAGATCGAGGTGGCCGACAGCGGCATCACCTTGCAACTGCAGTTGGGGCTGACCGTGGGTGAAGATCTGTTCGGCATGAGTCAGATCGACCTGCTGCTCACTGAAATCGCCCAGGATGCGCTGGCCTTGTCCCAGCACAGCCGCAACCTGCTGCTGGTGGAGCGCAAGATCAGTGAAGACGCGCTGATTCGCCAGCGCGCCCGCATCCGCCCGATTGCCAGCCCCGAGGGCGCCAGCTGCGTGGAGCGCCTGATGGAACCGTATCCGTCGATGCTGGAACGTCAGTTAGCGCGTATGCACGAGACCCGCGCAAAACCCTGAAGAGCACGGCAAGAATAATGTGGAGGGGCAAGCCCCTCCCACATTGGGACTCCTAAAAACTTCAAGTAAATCGCACACAAACAAAAGGCCCGCTGAATCAGCGGGCCTTTTGTTTGTGTGGCATTCAGATCAAAACCTGAACACTTCCATATCGGTACGAATCGGTGTGGCCATGGGCATCTTGGGTTTTTCCGGAGCAACCGGCTTGGCCTGGGCCGGCGCTTGTTTGCGCGGGGCTTCGGCGGCGATCGGCGGCTGGTTGGCCAACGGCTTGAGTGCCACCGACAATTGCTGGGCCAAGTGCTGCAACAACACGCCCTGGGCCTGGACCTGGGACGCGGTGGTGCCGGTGTGCTGTTCCTGCAAGTGCACGATACGGTTGTCGCGTACCTGGCCACGACGGTCGATCAGACGCCACTGTGCATCAAGGATGGCCGGCTGCGAGCTGCCCGAGTCCAAACGTGTGATCGTCAGCAATACCTGCACATCCGGGGTGAACCCGGTCGGTGCGGGCGCGAGGACCACCCGCTGGCTGTCCAGTTGACCTGCCACCTGGCGCAGCATCAGTTGGTTGATGTCGGACGATAAACTGCCCGCCCATCGACCATCGGTGGAACCTTGCAGGCTGCCGTCGTTCTGACGTTGCAGCAGGGTTTCACGCTGCAGGTAGTCCGCGACGATTACCGGCCCCAGCAAAACCGCCATGCCGGCGGTTTGAGCTGGTTGAGCCGGACTTCCGCTGTCCAGCTGATACAGCGACACGGGTTGATGTGTGCTGCAACCCGCCAGCCCCAAAAGGCCAGCGAGCATGAAAATAAAAGGAAGGCGTGGAGCAGTCATCATCCCATCCAGGTGGCTGCCACAAGGCGAACCACAATGTAATACTAAAAAATAACCTGTACACGCTCGGCCACGCCGGCGCTGAAGAGGCCATATCATCCGTGAATATGCGCCATGACTCCAGCGCCAAAGCGTCGATCTACGCGTTAAATCGTAGATCGAGGGCTCTAATCCGCCTTAAACGGACGTTTCCACCAACAAAGCATCCACTCGCTGGAAACCACGAGGCAATTTATTGCCGCGTCGACCACGCTCGCCCTTGTAGTGCTCCAGGTCATCAGGGCGCAGCGACAGTGTGCGTTTGCCCGCCTGGAGTACCAGCGTAGCGCCTTCCGGGATCACTGCTATGTCAGTTACGTACTCTTCACGACTGGCCACCCGCTCCCCGGGAATGCCAATAATCTTGTTGCCTTTACCTTTGCCCAACTGCGGCAAATCACTGATCTTGAATACCAACAGGCGCCCTTCGGTGGTCACCGACGCCAGCCAGTTGCTCTCGCGATCCTCCACCGGGCGCGGCAGAATCACCTTGGCGTTGTTCGGCAGGCTCAACAATGCCTTGCCCGCCTTGTTCTTGGCCTGCAGGTCTTCACCCTTAACCACGAAGCCATACCCGGCGTCGGAAGCGATCACATACAGCGCATCATCGTCCGGCAACAGTACACATTCGAAATTCGCCCCAGGCGGCGGTGTCAGGCGCCCGGTAAGTGGTTCGCCCTGCCCCCGTGCCGATGGCAACGTATGGGCCGGCACCGAGTAACTGCGCCCGGTCGAGTCAATAAACACCGCAAACTGATTGGAACGCCCGGCGGCTGCGGTCTTGAACCCATCACCGGCCTTATAGGACAAGCCGGTAGCGTCAATATCATGCCCTTTGGCGGAGCGAACCCAACCCTTTTCCGACAGAACGACGGTAATTTTCTCATTGGGCAGCAGCTCTGTTTCTGTCAGAGCCTTGGCCTCGGCGCGCTGGACAATGGGCGAACGGCGGTCATCGCCGTAGGTCTCGGCGTCTTTGATCAGCTCGCTGCGCACCAGCTTTTTCAGTTTGGCTTCGCTGCCCAGCAGGGCTTGCAGCTTGGCCTGCTCCTTGAGCAATGCATCCTGCTCATCGCGCAACTTCATCTCTTCCAGGCGCGCCAACTGGCGCAGACGGGTGTCGAGAATGTAATCGGCCTGGATCTCGCTCAGCTCGAAACGGGCGATCAGCTCGGCTTTCGGGTGCTCGGCGGTACGGATGATATGAATCACTTCATCCAGGTTGAGGTAGGCAATCAACAAACCGTCCAACAGGTGCAGGCGACGCTCGACCTTATCGAGGCGGAATTGCAGGCGGCGACGAACGGTACGCACGCGGAACTCCAGCCACTCCACCAGCAGGTTGCGCAGGTTCTTCAACTGCGGCTTGCCATCCAGGCCAATAATGTTGACGTTGACCCGGTAGCTGGACTCCAGGTCGGTGCTCGCGAACAAATGCTGCATCAGCACTTCGTGATCGACCCGGCTGTTGCTCGGGATGATCACGATACGGCACGGGTTCTCATGATCGGACTCGTCACGCAGGTCGGCGACCTGGGGCAGTTTCGACGGCTTGGCCTGCATCAATGCGGCGATCTGCTCCAGCACCTTGGCGCCGGACACCTGGTGCGGCAGCGCGGTGACGATAATGTCGCCGTCCTCGATGTGGTACACGGCGCGCATGCGCACCGAGCCTTTGCCGGTTTCGTACATCTTCAGCAAATCGGCGCGCGGCGTGATGATCTCCGCTTCGGTCGGGTAGTCCGGGCCCTGGATATGTTCGCAGAGCTGCTCCACGGTGGCCTTGGGTTCATCCAGCAGGCGCACGCACGCGGTGGCCACTTCGCGCAGGTTGTGCGGCGGCACGTCAGTGGCCATGCCCACCGCAATGCCGGTAGTGCCATTGAGCAGGATATTGGGCAAACGTGCCGGCAGCACCAGGGGTTCGTCGAGGGTGCCGTCGAAGTTCGGCCCCCAGTCCGCTGTGCCCTGCCCCAGCTCGCTGAGCAGCACTTCGGAGTAACGCGACAGACGCGCTTCGGTGTAACGCATGGCGGCGAAGGACTTGGGATCATCCGGCGCACCCCAGTTACCCTGGCCATCCACCAGTGTGTAGCGATAGCTGAACGGCTGCGCCATCAGCACCATGGCTTCGTAGCAGGCCGAGTCGCCGTGGGGGTGGAACTTACCGAGCACGTCACCGACGGTACGCGCCGACTTCTTGTGCTTGGAATCGGCGTCCAGACCCAACTCACTCATGGCGTAGATAATGCGCCGTTGCACGGGTTTCAGGCCGTCGCCGATATGCGGCAAGGCACGGTCCATGATCACGTACATGGAGTAGTTGAGGTAGGCATTTTCGGTGAAGTCAGCCAGCGAGCGGCGTTCTACGCCGTCTAAGCTGTCTGCGAGGATGTCACTCATGCGGGCCTCATCATGGTCGGGTAAGGCGCAGCGGAACGGCCGCGGCGCTGAATCAATTCAAAAAATGCAGGGTTCACGGCTGGGCGCTCCAGCCACCGGCCGGGGCGGCAAAACGATAGACCACCGGACGCTTCTCACCATCGGCGCGGGGGCCGAAGTTATTGTCCAGCCCGATCCAGGCGCCCTCGGCGTCGATCACCAGCGCCTCGGCCAGCCCATAGGGTTGGTCATACCGGCGTTGCGGCGCCAGCATGCCTTCGGCAAACGACCAGCACCGTTCGACCGCGGCCGTAACGGCATCGCGGCGACAGATCTGGTACTGGCTGCTTTCAAGGGTAAATAACTTGCCGTCGAACAACGCCAGGTCGGAGAAATTCCTCGATACCGCCTTGGCGTTGGGCACCTGGGCCGGCTGCATCTCTGTGCCGGCCTCACTCAGCAGTACGCAGCGACCGTCACAGTCCCACAAGCTCTGCGGGCGCTTGATGGACACCAGCCCGCGCCGCTCACGCTCGGCCGCGAGCCAGAGCTGATTACCCTGCGGATTCACCGCCAGGCCCTCGAACAGCGCATTGAAGTGCAGCAACATGCCACTGGCGCGGGCTTCGCGCACCATGCCGGGGGCGATCTTCAACCACTGCGGCGCACCGGCCACCGGTACTTGCAGCACCGCCGCATGAGCCTCGCTGACAATGTAGCGGTTACCCATGGCGTCACAGGTGATGCCTTCAAAATCCAGGTCCCCACCGCGAATGAACGACGCCGCCTTGGTGCGCGAGCGCAACCCCCAGGGCAGGCCGGACTCGGGTACCGGCGGCACATCGATCTGTACGGTTTCAGCCTGCCAGGTCGGCGCGCTGATATCGAGGCGGTAGATCCGGTCGTCGTCGCGGTCGGACACCGTCCACAATTCATTGGCGCACACCGCAAGGCCCGACAGGTTGCCGCCGCGCATGCCTTCCACCGGGTGCTCGGACAACAGCACCAGCTCAGCCACGGGCGCGGCGGCCACCTGGGCGCTCGCCAACCCGCTCAATATCAGGATCGCCAGGGCGAAACCTGTGCGCATCAGCCCAGTACCTCAGCCAGATTGCCCTTCGTCTCCAGCCAGGACTTGCGGTCGCCGGCACGTTTTTTCGCCAGCAGCATGTCCATCATTTCGCTGGTGGCGGCGAAATCGTCGAGGGTCAACTGCACCAGGCGCCGGGTATTGGGGTCCATGGTGGTTTCACGCAATTGCGGCGGGTTCATTTCGCCCAGGCCCTTGAATCGTGTGACCTGGGGCTTGCCACGTTTCTTCTCGGCCACCAGGCGGTCGAGGATGCCATCACGCTCGGCTTCATCCAGGGCGTAGAAAATCTCTTTGCCCAGGTCGATCCGATACAGCGGCGGCATGGCGACGTAGACGTGGCCGGCATCCACCAGCGGGCGGAAGTGCTGCACAAACAGTGCACACAGCAGCGTAGCGATGTGCAGGCCGTCGGAGTCGGCGTCGGCGAGAATGCAGATCTTGCCGTAACGCAGCTGGCTCATATCGGCCGCGCCGGGATCGACGCCGATGGCCACGGCAATATTGTGCACTTCCTGGCTGGCCAGGACTTCGCTGCCATCGACTTCCCACGTGTTAAGGATCTTGCCGCGCAACGGCAGGATCGCCTGGAATTCTTTGTCCCGCGCCTGCTTGGCGGAGCCGCCGGCGGAATCGCCTTCGACCAGGAACAGTTCCGAGCGCATCGGGTCCTGCCCGGCGCAATCGGCCAGCTTGCCAGGCAGTGCCGGCCCCTGGGTAATGCGCTTGCGCTCGACTTTCTTGCTGGCCTTGAGGCGGCGACCGGCGTTGTTGATCGCCAGCTCGGCCAGGGCCAGGCCCAGTTCCGGGTGCTCGTTGAGCCACAGGCTGAAGGCGTCCTTGACCACACCGGAAACAAACGCCGCCGCTTCACGTGACGACAGGCGCTCCTTGGTCTGGCCGGAGAACTGAGGCTCCTGCATCTTCATCGACAGCACGAACGCGATGCGCTCCCACACGTCTTCCGGCGCCAGCTTCACTCCACGCGGCAACAGGCTGCGGTACTCGCAGAATTCGCGCATGGCATCCAGCAAACCCTGGCGCAGGCCATTGACGTGAGTACCGCCCTGGGCGGTCGGGATCAGGTTGACGTAGCTTTCCTGCACGCTGTCGCCGCCCTCGGGCAACCACAGCAGTGCCCAGTCGACGGCTTCCTTGTTGCCGGCCAGGCTGCCGCAGAACGGCTCGTTGGGCAGGCGTTCGAAGTCGCTGACGGAATCTTCCAGGTAGGAACGCAGGCCGTCTTCATAATGCCATTCGACCTTCTCGCCGGTACCTTTGTCTTCAAAGGTGACCAGCAGGCCCGGACACAACACCGCCTTGGCCTTGAGCACGTGCTTGAGGCGGCTGATGGAGAATTTCGGCGAATCGAAGTATTTCGGGTCCGGCGCAAAGTAAACGCTGGTGCCGGTGTTGCGCTTGCCAACGCTGCCGATCACTTCCAGATCGGTGGCTTTGTAGCCATCGGCGAAGGTCATCTGGTACTCGTTGCCGTCGCGCTTGACCTTGACCCGCACCAGGGTAGACAAGGCGTTGACCACGGAGATACCCACGCCGTGCAAGCCACCGGAGAACTGGTAGTTCTTGTTGGAAAACTTGCCGCCGGCGTGAAGCTTGGTGAGGATCAGCTCAACGCCCGACACGCCTTCTTCGGGGTGGATGTCCACGGGCATGCCGCGACCATCGTCGGACACTTCCAGGGAATGGTCCGCGTGGAGAATGACGTGCACCGACTTGGCATGGCCAGCCAGGGCTTCGTCGACACTGTTGTCGATGACTTCCTGGGCAAGGTGGTTAGGCCGGCTGGTGTCGGTGTACATGCCGGGGCGTTTGCGCACCGGGTCGAGGCCCGAGAGGACTTCGATGGCGTCGGCGTTATAAGAGCTAGCGCTGGGAGTGGCCATGGGGTCTCATCGTGAGTCGTTCGATTAAAAAGTAACCTGCGATTGGCAAGGCGCTTACAGTGCCGAGAAATCGAAGGATTGATACTGATCTGCGCCAATGCCGGCAAAACCGAGCAACGCCGGCAGTTGCCGGGCAAACCCCTGGTAACCATGGTCGCCGCCCGCCTGGATGCGCAGGGCGCAGGCCCGGTAGTACTGCTGGGCTAGACGGTAATCCAGGGTTTCATCGCCGGTCTGCAACCACACCTGGTAACGCGTGGGGTCCTGGGGCGCGGGCAATTCCAGCTCAGCCAGCGCCGTTACATGATCGTGGGTCAGCTCCCAGGTTTCATCGGTATAGAGGTTCTTCTGGGTGCCCAGATAACCGTCGAACATTCGATGCGGGCTGACCGCCGGATTGACCAGCAGCGCCTTGAGGCCATGGCGTTCGGCAAGATGGGTTGCATAGTAGCCGCCGAGCGAGCTGCCGACCAGCAGTGGGCTGCCCAGTTCTGCGATGGCTGCCTCCAATTGAGGAATCGCCTGACGCGGGTGGTGATGCAGCGCCGGGACACGCAACCGGTCGGACAGGCCGAGGTTATCCATCACGGTTATCAACTGGCTGGCCTTGTTGGAGGCCGGCGCGCTGTTGAAACCGTGGATATACAGGATCGAAGCCGACATGCCGGGCTCTCCGTGCTTGCGCTAAAACGCGCAGTTTACAGGGATCGGGGCGGTGTGAGCACCCGATCATCCAACCACCTCCCACAGTTTCTGTTCAGTGTTTGCAGCCGTTAATAGCCGTTGCTGCCGTAATCGACGCTGAAGGCGAATCCCTTGACCCGCTCCACGCCGGTCTCCAACCGTCCGTCGGCCTGCAAACGCAACCAGCGATAGCCCGGTGCCTGTTCGCTGACCTTGAAATCCTCGCTATCGGGCGCGAATTGAATACACGTGGAAGGCGACGCCAGCAGGCGCACGCCGTTGCGCTCGCGATCGATTTCCTGATGCACATGACCCCAGAGCAGCGCCTTGACCTGGGGGAAGCGGTCCAGCACGGCGAACAACGCCTCGGGATTGCGCAGGCCGATGGGGTCCATCCATGCACAGCCGATCGACACCGGATGGTGGTGGAAGCACACCAGGTGATGACGGTTCGGTGCCTCGCTCAGGGCCTGAGCGAGCAATTGCAGCTGTTGGTCCTGCAGGTAGCCGGGCACGGAACCGGGAACGGCAGAGTCCAGCAGGGTAATGCGCCAGTTGCCAACATCCACCACCGGCTCGAGCAAATCGCTGTGCACGGCAGCCTGAACCATGATCTGCGGCTCGTCGTGGTTGCCGGGAATCCAGCGCGTGGGAGCGCCGATGCTCGCGGTCAGGGCACGAAACTGTTGATACGACTCCAGCGTACCGTCTTGGGACAAATCCCCCGTGGCCAGCACCAGGTCGATAGTCGGCTGCTGCTCGCGCACCAATTCAATCACCCGTTGCAGGCTCTGGCGGGTATTCATACGCAGCAGCGTCGTGTCGCCTTCGGCAAACAGGTGGCTGTCGGACAGTTGTACCAGCAACGCCGAAGCGTCGGGGCTCACGGTGGATACGCTCGGCAAGGCGCTCTCCCAAGGCAATCACAGGAATGGACGGTTGACGCGATTATGCTGGGCAGGCCACAAAGAGGAAACCTGGGGAAGCAGACACAGTTCACATCTATCGTACGACTTCGAACTCGTGCCCCAGGGCCAGGCAATGGCTCAACCACTCACCCAGGAACACATTGAGCTGGGCTTTTTCATCGGGCTGGTGCATGAACACGTTCGGGTAAGGATAGATGCTGCGAAAGCGCCGCGCATGTTCGGCGCTGATGACTTCGGCCATACGCGCGTCGTGGTACACCTGCACCTCCAGTTGCGGCACCGGCAACCACGGCAGGCTGTGCTCCTGGCGTATGCGCAGGGTGGTGGTGTACGGGCAGTTGACGATGACTTCCAGGGCCAGCACACCGAGCATCTGGTCACCATGGGTCACACCGATGCGCCGCGCCTCGGGGGCGTGGCGCATGTCGGGGAGCAAGCGCATCAGCCGCGCATAATTGGCCTCGCAGGCGGCTTGCAGCCCGATCAGGTCGACGCGATAACGTTCCCGTGCCTTTACTGCCATAACCCCCTCACTTGCGCGCGGTTAAGCGCTAGCCATTGCAGGGCGATAATGCTGGCTGCGTTGGAAATTTTGCCGTCGCGCACCGCTTGCAGGGCGTCTTCGAAGACCCAGGTGGTGACGCGGATGTCTTCTGCTTCTTCTTCCAGGCCGTGAACGCCGCCTGCGCCCGTGCTGTCGCAACGGCCCAGGTACAAGTGTACGAATTCGGTGCTGCCGCCGGGCGACGGGAAATACTTGGTGATCGGCCACAGCGCGGAGAAGGTCAGCCCAGCTTCCTCCTCGGCTTCGCGGTGCGCAACCTCCTCAGGTTGCTCATCCTTGTCGATCAGGCCGGCGACCATTTCGATCAGCCAGGGGTTGTCGGTACGGCCCATGGCCCCCACGCGAAACTGCTCGATCAACACCACTTCATCACGCTGCGGGTCGTAGGGCAGCACGCACACGGCGTCGTGACGGACGAAGACTTCGCGGTTGATCACCCGGCTCATGCCGCCGTCGAATTTCTCGTGGCGCAATTGCACGCGATCAAGCTTGTAGAAGCCTTTGTAGGCATTGTCGCGCTGCACGATTTCAATCGCTCTCGGCTTCGATTTTGCTGTGTCCGTCATATCCCTTCCTCGTTATGCCTGGGCAATTCGCGCCATCCTAACGCGCTCAAGCCCGTCGGCGCAGCCCCTTTCCGGTTGCCGGGATAGACGGCGAGCGTCAAACTCACTCTAATGAGCTTAGTGGCGAACTGACTGCCTTGCCGGGAGTCGAAGCTGCACAAATCTGGCTCTTATCGTTAGACGAAGGACATCCATGTCGCTTTTAAAGATTGCCTCCGTGGCCTGCATCGCATTGACCCTCGGTGCCTGCCAAAGCCTGTTTCAACCGAGCTATCGCACCCCGCTGGAAGCCACCCGCGACGCCACCGAGCAGAGCAGGCCGGGCTGCGCCAGCGCCGACTGCCCGCTGGTGAACATCGACACCGTGCACTTTGCCAAGGAGCCCAAGCTGGACGCCTTGATCGAGCAGCGCCTGCTGGAGATGACCCGCACCGCCCCGAACGAGCCGCTGCCCTCGAGCCTGGAAACCTATCGCGAGCAGTTTCTGAAGACCGCCGCGCCACGCAACAGCATGTACTTGCAGGCCAAGGTACGCGAGCAGCATGACGGCTTGGTGATTATCGAGTTGTCCAGCTATCTGGATCAGGGCGCCACCCATGGCGAGCCCGGCCGCGCATTCATCAACTATTCGCGTCAACAGCAAAAGGCCCTGTCGCTGGCCGACATGCTGCTGCCGGGCAAGGAAGACGCCTTCTGGAAAGCCGCCCAGGTCGCCCACAACAGCTGGCTGATCAGCACACGCTTGAGCCTGGAACAGGAGTTCGTGAAAACCTACCCCTTCCAGAAAACCCCGAACGTGGCGCTGACCTACGGCGGCGTGATCCTCAAGTACCCCACCTCTACCATCGCACCGTACGCCCTGGGCCACGTCGAGTTGCAGATCCCCTACTCGCGCCTGGATGGCATCCTCAAGCCTGAGCTGGTGCCTGCGCGCCGCTGAAAACGCGTGCGAAGATAAACTGCAGCACCCCTGCCAGCATCAGCGCCGGCAGGGTCGCGCCGACATCCGGGTAGAGGTTGGCCAGCAGGTGATAGGTGGCGATCCCGCCTACCCAGGCCAACAGCGCCGGCCAGCGCACGTTGCCGGGTACGCCCTGGCCACGACGGCGCAAGATAAAGTGATCCACCAGCACCACGCCGAACAGCGGCGCGAACACCGAACCGATCAACAGCAGGAAGTTCTGGTACTGCGCCAGCGGCGCCAGGCAGGCGATCAGGGTACAGATCACGCCAATAGCCAATGCCAGGTGCTCGACTTTCATGCGCAGCAATATCCCGCTGGACACCGCCGCCGAGTGAATATCGGCGAAGGCGTTCTCCGACTCGTCCAACAGGATCAGCAACAGCGGAATTCCCAAGCCGGCGCCGGCCAACGCCAGCAGCAGTGCATTTACCTCACCGCTCGGCGCAAACGCCAGGGTATAGGCCACGCCCAGGCTCATCAGCCAGAAATTACCGATAAAAAAGCCCAGTGCGGTGCCGCCGAATACGCTTTGGGCGCGTTTGCCGAAGCGCGAGTAATCGGCGATCAGCGGCAGCCAGGACAACGGCATGGCGATGGCGATATCGAACCCCACCGCAAAGGGCATCGACCCGTCGCCGGCCTGGGCCCAGAGTGCGCCGAGATCGGCCTTGGCGAACAGGTTCCAGGTCAGCCACAGGCAGGCCGCCAACAGCAACCAGATGCCCCACTTGCGCAGGATCTGCCGCACGAACGTCAGCGGCCCGCTGACCGCCAGCAAGGTGGCCAAACCACCGAAAAACAGCGTCCACAACCAGGGGCTGGCCATCAAGCTGCCCGCGCTGAACGCCCGCGCGCCCAACAGGCTGGCGGCATCACGCATCACGATGATTTCGAACGCGCCCCAGCCGACCAACTGCAGCAGGTTGAGCAGCGCCGGAAGGCCGGCGCCCTTGGCACCGAGGCTGAGCTTGAGGGCGGCCATGGCGGACAGGCCGGTGTCGCTGCCGATTACGCCGACGGCAGCCAGCAACATCACGCCAACCAGGGTGCCGAGGAAAATCGCCAGCAGTGCACCGGACAAGCCCAGGCCGGGCGCGAGCAATGCGCCGGTCTGCAGGACCATCAGGCCGATGCCGAGGGAGAACCACAGGGAAAACAGGTCGCGGGCGCCAAATACTCTTTTGTCAGCAGGCACTGCGAGGTCAGGAGAATAGGTACTCGGTTGAATGCTCAAGGTGGGTATCTCTTGGGGACTTTTTTGTTTGGGAGATTGCAATCGGGGGCAAGCCCCCTCCCACATTCAGGTGCGGGAGGGAGCTTGCCCCCGATGACGGCGGTACAGACACCGCCGTCTGCGGTCAGACCTTCTTGTACAACTGACTGCCTTCCTGCTTGAACCGCTCCGCCTGCTCCGCCAACCCTTTCGCCACATCCACATCCACCGCGTCGATGCGCTGGTTGGCCGCGTACTCACGCACCTCGTGGGTCACTTTCATCGAGCAGAATTTCGGCCCGCACATGGAGCAGAAGTGGGCAACCTTGGCCGACTCCTTGGGCAGCGTCTCGTCGTGGAAGGCGCGGGCGGTGTCCGGGTCCAGGCCGAGGTTGAACTGGTCCTCCCAGCGGAACTCGAAGCGCGCCTTGCTCAAGGCGTTGTCACGGATCTGCGCGCCCGGATGCCCCTTGGCCAGGTCGGCCGCGTGGGCGGCAATCTTGTAGGTAATGATGCCGGTCTTCACGTCATCCTTGTTCGGCAGGCCCAGGTGTTCCTTGGGCGTGACATAGCAGAGCATGGCGCAGCCGAACCAGCCGATCATCGCCGCACCGATGCCGGAGGTAATGTGGTCATAGCCCGGTGCAATGTCGGTGGTCAGCGGGCCAAGGGTATAGAACGGCGCCTCGTCGCAGCATTCGAGCTGCTTGTCCATGTTCTCCTTGATCAACTGCATAGGCACATGGCCGGGCCCTTCGATCATGGTTTGCACGTCGTGCTTCCAGGCGATCTTGGTCAGCTCGCCCAAGGTCTCTAACTCGCCGAACTGGGCCGCGTCGTTGGCGTCGGCCACCGAGCCGGGGCGCAGGCCATCGCCGAGGGAGAAACTCACGTCGTACGCCTTCATGATTTCGCAGATTTCTTCGAAATGGGTGTAGGCGAAGTTCTCCTTGTGATGGGCCAGGCACCACTTGGCCATGATCGCGCCTCCACGACTGACGATCCCGGTCACGCGATTGGCGGTCAGCGGCACATAGCGCAGTAACACGCCGGCGTGGATGGTGAAGTAGTCGACGCCCTGCTCGGCCTGTTCGATCAGGGTGTCACGGAACAACTCCCAGGTCAGGTCCTCGGCGACACCATCGACTTTCTCCAGGGCCTGGTAGATGGGTACGGTACCGATCGGCACCGGCGAGTTGCGGATGATCCATTCACGGGTTTCGTGAATGTGCTTGCCGGTGGACAGGTCCATGATGTTGTCCGAGCCCCAGCGAATGCCCCAGGTCATCTTCGCCACTTCTTCTTCGATGGACGACCCCAGGGCGCTGTTGCCGATATTGCCGTTGATTTTCACCAGGAAATTGCGGCCGATGATCATCGGCTCAAGCTCGGTGTGGTTGATGTTGGCGGGGATGATCGCGCGACCGCGGGCAACTTCTTCGCGTACGAACTCCGGGGTAATGATCTTTGGAATACTCGCGCCGAAACTGTGCCCGGCGTGCTGCTGCTTGAGCAGGCCGGTGGCGCGGGCTTCCTCCAGCTTCATGTTCTCGCGGATGGCGACGTATTCCATCTCCGGCGTGATGATGCCCTTGCGCGCATAGTGCATCTGCGAGACGTTCGCCCCGGCCTTGGCGCGGCGTGGGTTCTGCAGGTGCGCAAAGCGCAGGTGAGCAAGATCGGGATTATCCAGCCGCTCCTGGCCATAGCGGGAACTCAGGCAGGCCAGGCGCTCGGTGTCGCCGCGCGCTTCGATCCAAGGTGAGCGCACATCGGCCAGGCCCTTGCGCACATCAATGATGACGTTGGGGTCGGTGTAGGGACCGGACGTGTCGTAGACCACCACGGGCGCGTTGATTTCACCACCAAACTCGGTAGGCGTGACATCCAGGCTGATTTCACGCATCGGCACACGGATATCGGGGCGAGAGCCCTGCACATAAATCTTCTGTGAGCGGGTAAACGGCTGCACGGAACCGGAATCGACCTTGGCCGAATCACTCAAGTGCACGGTGTTTTTTGCTTTTTGGCTTTTTAATTCAGTGCTCATCACGGGCTCTCCAACTCTCCAGGCGGTGGATGTTTGTCGGAGCGAACCTGTGACGGATGGACGCACTGGAACCAGTGCTGTGCTTGGCGCACGAGGGCTGCTCGATGAACGAACAGCATCCCGGACGAAGCACAAGAGGACTCGCCGGGTGACGAGAAATCTTGTTCCCTACGCAGGCGCTAACCTGATCAGGTTCAACGGGATCCGGTATTTACCGATCTCAGCCTTCCAACAAGGCACCCCGACAAGAACGTCGCCAGTCTAGACCAGGGTGTGGGCAAATTGCCAATGGCGCTGCATTCAGCGTGATGAATGGCGTGAATGCAGGATTGTTGCGCCGGGTCAGCACCACTACACTCGGCTACTGCCCGAGGCTTGACGCTCTGAACCAGTCGCCGTAGCCTTGGCCATCGAATTATCACCATAATATTTATTCAGGGATCGCCTCATGCTGCGCAAACTCTCACTGGCCTTTGCCGTGTCTTGTGCGACCAACGGAATGGTCTGGGCAGCTGAAGCGCCCTTGTCCGCCAGAACCGACCTGGTCAGCGTTTATCAGGAAGCGGTGGATAACAACGCCGACCTGGCTGCCGCCCGCGCCCAGTACGGCGCGCAGAAAGAGGTGGTGCCACAGGCCCGCGCCGGCTTGCTGCCGAACCTCTCGGGCGGTGCCGATATCAACAATGTGCGCACCCAGATCGACACCCCGGCCGCCACCGCCAACCGCGATGCCCACTCCTGGCGCGCCACCCTCAGCCAGCCGCTGTTCCGCGCCGATCGCTGGTTCCAGCTGCAGGCTGCCGAAGCCACCAATGAACAGGCGGCCCTGCAACTGTCGGCCACCGAACAGAACATGATCCTGCAGAGCGCCGAGAACTATTTCGCCGTGCTGCGCGCCCAGGACAACCTGGCCTCGACCAAGGCCGAAGAGAACGCCTTCAAGCGCCAACTGGACCAGTCCAACGAACGCTTCGACGTGGGCCTGTCGGACAAGACCGACGTGCTGCAATCCCAGGCCAGCTACGACACCGCGCGAGCCAACCGAATCCTCGCGCAGCGCCAGGTGGAGGACGCATTTGAAGCGCTGATCACCCTGACCAACCGTCAGTACAACTCGATCCAGGGCATTGTCCACACGCTACCGGTGTTGCCGCCGCTGCCGAACGACGCCAAAGCCTGGGTCGAAACCGCCGGGCGCCAGAACCTCAACCTGCTGGCCAGCAACTATGCCGTCACCGCCGCCGAAGAAGTCCTCAAGCAGCGCAAGGCCGGCCACGCGCCGACCCTGGACGCGGTGGCGCAATATGAAAAAGGCGATAACGACGCCCTCGGTTTCAGCAACCCGAATGCCTTCGGCACGCCCTATCGCGGTGATGTGGAACAGCGCACCATCGGCCTGCGCCTGAATATCCCGATCTATAGCGGCGGCCTGACCAGCTCGCAGGTGCGCGAATCCTATTCGCGCCTGGGCCAGACCGAACAGCAACGCGAGGGCCTGCGCCGCCAGGTGGTGGAAAACACCCGCAACCTGCACCGTGCGGTAAACACCGATGTTGAGCAGGTACAGGCACGCCGCCAGTCGATCATCTCCAACCAGAGCGCGGTGGAAGCTACGGAAATCGGCTATCAGGTGGGCACCCGCAACATCGTCGACGTGCTCGACGCCCAGCGCCAGCTCTATGCTTCGGTGCGTAACTACAACAACAGCCGCTACGACTACATTCTCGACAACCTGCGCTTGAAGCAGGCCGCGGGCACGCTGAACCCAGGGGATCTACAGGACCTGGCGCGCTACCTCAAGGCTGACTACAACCCGGACCGCGACTTCCTGCCACCCGACCTGGCCAAAGCCGCCGCCGAACAGCTCAAGGCCCGCCCGAATAATTAATCACGCTGCTAAATCATGTGTGAGGGGCTTGATCATGTGGGAGGGGGCTTGCCCCTATGCCGGTCAGTTAAGGAGGAACACTGTAACTGTGGTGAGCGGGCTTGCCCCGCGTTGGGCTGCGCAGCAGCCCCAATAGGAGCGTCGCAGTATGCCAGGCAGCTCCGGGACTATGTTTTGGGGCTGCTTCGCAGCCCAACGCGGGGCAAGCCCGCTCGCCACAGGTTACTGGTTGCCCGTTCCGTCTCTTAACTGACTGGCATTGGGGCTTGCCCCCGTTAGCGCAAGACAGCCAACACTAGTTGATCTGGCAGATCGCCATCAAGGGCAAGCCTCCTTCTCACGTTAAATCGCGATCAATCGGCCCAGACCATCGAGCAGTCGCTCAAGCGCGCCCTGGTTGGCCTGCATCACCTTGAGCCCCGCCTGCGCCATCTTGCGCGCATCCTGCGGCAGTTCGAATAACTGTCGCACGGCTTCGGCCAACCCTTGGGCGTCATCCACTTCGCGTAACGCCCCGGCTTCGCGCATCATTGCGGTAATTTCGAGAAAGTTGAATACGTGCGGCCCCATGATCACCGGCAAGGCCAAGGCTGCCGGTTCCAATGGGTTATGACCGCCGGTCGCTACCAGGCTGCCGCCGACGAAGGCGCTGTCCGCCAGGGCATACAGAAACAACAGCTCGCCCATGGTGTCGCCCAGCAGCACCGAGGTCTGCGCCGTGACGGGCTCGCCGCTGGAGCGCCGAACCGTGGTAAAGCCTTGCTGCCGGCACAGATCGAACATCGGCCCGAAGCGTTCCTGATGGCGCGGCACCAGAATCAGCAACGCATTGGGGTAGCTGTCGAGAAGTTGGCGATGGGCCGCCAGCACCACTTCATCTTCGCCGGCGTGGGTGCTGGCGGCGATCCACACCGGCCGTTCAGTGGCGCCCCATTGCGCACGCAGCGCGGCGGCGCGGGCCGATAATTGCGGGTCGACGGTCAGGTCGAACTTGATCGAACCGGTCACCTCGACGGTTTCAGGGCGTGCGCCCAGGCTCAGGAAGCGCTGGGCTTCGGTCTGCGTTTGCACGGCCAACAGGCTCATCTGCGACAGCATCGGCGCGGTTAACTTGGCGAAGCGCCCGTAACCTTTGGCCGAGCGCGCCGACAGCCGCGCATTGGCCAGCGCCACCGGAATGCCGCGCCGGGCACAGGCGTGGATATGGTTGGGCCACAGCTCGGTCTCCATGATCACTGCCAGTTTCGGCTGCACGCGATCCAGAAAGCGCTTGGCCGCGCAGGGTAAGTCATACGGCAAATAGCAGTGCTGGATGCGCGGCTCGTTGGCGAACAGGGCCTGGATCCGCTCGGAACCGGTGGGCGTCATGCAGGTGAGCGTGATCGGCAGGTGTGGATAACGCGCCAGCAACCCACGGACCATCGGCGCGGCCGCGATGCTTTCGCCCACCGAGACGGCATGCACCCAGATCCCGCCCGGCTGCAACGTCGGCAAGCCATAGGAGAACCGTTCGCCCACGCGCTGGGCGTAAGCCGGCGCCTTGCGCGCGCGCAGCCACAGACGTAAGGCCACCAACGGCAGCGCCAGGTAAAACAGACAGGTGTAGAGAGTTCTATTCATGGCGGCGGAGTTTATCGACTTTTTCAGTCAATCGCCCGCAGACACTCGGCAAAACGCTCAGCGAGAAATCGCGCGGCAGGCCCCAGGGGCTCATCGCGCCGCCAGACCAACTCGACCACCAGTGCCGGTGGGGTCCATTCGCTGTCGAGTTCGACCATCAGGTTCTGGTAGGCGGGGTATTGCACCACGTGCCGAGGCAGCCAGGCCCAGCCCAGGCCACGGATCAGCCATTCGGCCAGCACGTAGAAGCTGTCGGCCCGCCAGACCTGCGGGCTGGCGGCTTCGCTGCCGGGATAGACACTGGTCTGGGTCGACATCAATAACTGGCGATATTGCGCCAGACCCTGGCAATCCACGCGGTTCTGCGCCGCCAGCGGATGCCGGCGCCCGCAGACCGTAACCATCTCCACACTGCCCACCACCCGACGCTCCAATGCTTCGGGAATTTGGTCGTGATAGAACAGCATGCCCAGGTCAGCCTTGCGCTCCACCAATTTGCGCGCGACATCGCCTTGGGCGGCGCTGGAAAGCTGCACTTCCAGATTGGGAAATTTCCCCGCCAGGGCGTCCAGGCTGTCGAGCACCGGCTGATACAGCATCGCCTCGTCCTGAGCCAGGCGCAGACAGGCTTCTTCGCCACGCATCAATGACAGGGCGCGTCCGCTGAGGCGTTCACACTGGCGCAAGACTTCGCGCGCCTCTTCGAGCAACACAGCGCCGGCTTCGGTCAGGCGCGGCTGGCGACCGCTGCTGCGTTCGAACAGGCTCACGCCCAAGTCAGCCTCCAACATTGCAATACCGTTGCTGACCGCCGACTGTGCCTTGCGCTGCCCGCGTGCCACCGCCGAAAACGAGCGCTGCTCGGCCACGCTGACAAACAGACGCATCTGCTCCAGATCCCATTGAACGCTCATACGCAACCTATCTCTTATACGGATAGGTAATGACTTTACCCCATCCAGGCAGCGGCTAAAATGCCGGCCTGATTGACCCGCCCTACGCCGAGGATTTCCCCTATGAACGCTGCCTATTGCTACCTGGCCATCGCCATCTGCTCGGAAGTGATCGCCACTGTTTCCATGAAAGCTATCAAGGGCTGGAGCACCCCGATCCCACTGCTGCTGGTGATCGTCGGCTACGGCGTAGCGTTCTGGATGCTCACCCTGGTGGTGCGCACAGTGCCGGTGGGCGTGGCCTATGCCGTGTGGGCCGGGATGGGGATCGTGATGGTCAGCGTTGCGGCACTGTTTATCTACGGGCAGAAGCTCGACCTGCCGGCGATGCTGGGCATGGGCTTGATTGTGCTGGGAGTGGTGGTGATTCAGTTGTTCTCCAAAACCGCAGGGCATTGAGCCGCGGCCAACGTGTCGCACTGATAACGGGGCACTGCGCGCTATACTACGCGCCCATTTCCAACGCAGAGGTCCCGCGCGCATGCCTATTTCCACCGACGTTCTGATTGTCGGCGCCGGGGTTGCCGGCCTCTGGCTCAACGCGCGCCTGCGCGGCCAGGGATTCGCCACGGTGCTGGTGGAGAGCGCCACCCTCGGTGGCGGACAAAGCGTCAAGTCCCAGGGGATCATTCACGGCGGCGCCAAGTATGCGTTGCACGGCGCCCTCACCGGCGCCTCCGAAGCCATCGCCGACATGCCGCGCCGCTGGCGCGAAGCCCTGGCCGGCGATGGCGAGCTGGACCTGTCCGGCGTGCGCGTGCTGTCCCAGGCCCACTACCTGTGGTCCCCCGGCACACTCGCCGGCAACCTCACCAGTTTCTTCGCCAGCAAGGCCGTACGTGGCCGGGTGGATCAGGTCAAGGGCGACGAGCTGCCGCCGGCTTTGCAAGACAAACGCTTCAAGGGCAAGGTCTACCGCCTGGCCGAACTGGTAGTGGACGTGCCCAGCGTCATCGAGCGCCTCGCGCAGCTGGCCGGTGACAGCCTGCTCGCCGGGCAGCACATTGAACCGCTGCTGGACGGCGACAGCCTGGTGGGCTTGAAAGTGGACGGCCGCGAGATTCGCGCCCAACGCATCGTGTTGAGCGCCGGCGCCGGCACCGCAGACTTGCTCAGCGCCCTGGGCCTGAGCCAGCCGGCCATGCAGAAGCGGGCGCTGCACATGATCCTCGCCAAAGGCCCCGGCCTGAAGCCGCTGTACGCTCACTGCCTGGGCGGTGGCACCAAGCCGCGCCTGACCATCACCACGCACCCGGCCGCCAATGGCGAATGGGTCTGGTACATGGGCGGCGACATCGCCGAAGCCGATGGCGTGGCGCGCACACCAGAGGCACAGATCGCCACTGCGCAGCAAGAGCTGGCACACCTGCTGCCCTGGATCGACATGAGCCAGACCCGCTGGGCCACCCTGCGTGTCGATCGCGCCGAGCCCCTGCAGTCGGGCCTGAGCCGCCCCGACAACGCCTTCCTCGCCGAGCAGGGCCGCCTGCTGGTGGGCTGGCCAACCAAACTGGCCCTGGCGCCGGACTTCGCCGATCGCGTGCTGCACAGCCTGGAACGCGACGGCATTCAGCCTGGCGCCACGCAACCGCTGCCGGAACTGCCCAAGCCCGTCCTCGGCGTGCCCGTCTGGGAGACCCTATTGCCATGAGCCTGCCTACCCTTCACGACCTGCATCGCCCGCTGGGCAGCACCGGCCTGCTCGTCTCGCCGCTGGGCCTGGGCACCGTCAAGCTGGGTCGCGACCAAGGGGTGAAATACCCCAATGGTTTCCAGATCCCCGCCGACGACGAGGCGCGCATGCTGCTGCGTCAGGCCCGGGAATTGGGCATCAACCTGATCGACACCGCACCAGCCTACGGCATGAGCGAAGAACGCCTGGGGCCGTTGTTGCGCGGCCAGCGTCAGGAGTGGGTGATCGTCAGCAAGGTGGGCGAAGAATTCGAGGCGGGCGTGTCGCGTCACGATTTCAGCGCCGCCCATACACGCCTGTCGATAGAACGTAGTTTGAAACGACTTGAAACGGATTTTATCGACCTGGTTTTGGTGCATTCGGACGGCAACGACTTGCACATCCTCAACGACTGCGAGGTGTACCAGACGCTGGCGCAGCTCAAGCACGAGGGCAAGATTCGCGGTTTCGGCTTCTCCGGCAAAACCGTCGAAGGCGGCGTGCAGGCTCTGGAACAGGGGGACTGCGCGATGGTTACCTACAATCTGAACGAACAGGCCGAGAAAGCCGTCATTGATTATGCGGCGGCCCACGGCAAAGGCATCCTGGTCAAAAAGGCCCTGGCCAGCGGCCATGTGTGCCTGGCGCCAGGAATGGATCCAATTCGCGCCAGTTTCACCTTGTTGTTTGCGCAACCGGGCGTCGCCAGTGCTATTGTCGGGACCATCAACCCGCTGCACCTGGCCCATAACGTGGCGACCGCTGCCCAGGTCATTCGTCAACTCTGATGCCGCCGACGCGGCGACGCCGTCGCAAGAAGGAGCCGACATGCCGCGCACGCTCATAAGAAAAAACCCCAGCAACTTCAAGACACTGCCGCTTCACGTCGAAGCCACACCCGAAGGTCTGAGCTACCAGAGCGTCGGCATGCCGCTCAACTTCGCCCAGACGCTGCAACGGCGCAAACCGGTGGAAGTGCCGGATGCCGAGCGCTTCGCCGTGGAACTGGCCAACCTCGGGGTGTCGGTGCGACTGACCCTCCATTGGCAAAACCGTGATTACTGGGTGCTGGTGCGCCAACGTCGCCAGGACCGTGGCGACGTGGTGCTCAAGCTGATTTCCGGCTACGTCCCCGCCCACGAATTGAACCTGCCGCTGCACACCGCCATTCAGGAAATCGCCGAGGAATGCCTGCTTGAGACCCCCGAAGGCTGGCTCGGCGGGCGCTTCAACGAGACGTGGCTGCCGGCACCCTACTCCACCGCCCTGCATTACCGCGAAGCCCTGCCGTTTCGCCTCAGCCCGCTGTCCGGCGCCGCGCGCCCGGTACGCTGCGCGACCACTCAGTTGATCGAGCGGCCGCGAGCCTACGTGCATTTGCCGACGGCCTCGCTGCAATTGATTTACGACCTGCGCCTGGAAGTCCCGAAGGAAGCCAAGTCCTTGAGCCTGTTCCACGTGGACGAGCGTCTGGAAGGCGACCAGTTGGTGGCACGCCTGGATCGCCAGCGCCCGGACCTGTACCTGATGCCGCTCAAGGACGGCCAGCCACTGGCCGAGTTGTATACGGTCAAGAAGGATCAGCTGTACCCGGCCAGCACACGGGGCCTGTACCTGGCGGAAAGCTTCGCCCAGCAGGAAGGCTGGGTGGTGCGTGAAGAGCGGATTCGCTGGAAGGACTGGCTGCGCCAACAGGGGCTGGCTGAGCCTGAGAAAGAATCGAAATTGAAGCGCTTGACCGGCCGAGCGCGGCAGATGCTGCGCAAGATCGTGCCGAAGAAGAAACGAGCCACCTGAACCAGGCGTGAGCCCTGGCAAGCAGGCCTGACAGCGATCAGGCCCGCTTACCAGCGTCACTCATTGTTGCGGATTTTTTCAACAATCGCCGTGGTCGAGCTGTTTTCGACCAGGCCCAGCACTTTGACCGTGCCGCCGTAGGCGCTGACGATATCGGCACCTACCACCTGGTCGACCGAGTAGTCTCCGCCTTTGACCAGCACATCCGGCTTGACCTGGGCCAACAGGTTTTCCGGGGTCCCCTCGGGAAAGCTGATGACCCAGTCCACCGCGCCCAGACCCGCCAGGACCGCCATGCGCCGGTCGACGCTGTTGATCGGGCGGCCTGGGCCTTTGAGGCGGCTGACCGAGGCATCGTCGTTGACCGCGACGATCAAGCGATCGCCTTGGGCGCGCGCCTGCTCCAGGTAAGTCACGTGGCCGGCATGCAGGATGTCGAAGCAACCGTTGGTGAACACGATGCTCTCGTTATGGGCACGGGCATCGTCAATCGCCAGCAGCAATTGCTCAAGGCTCAGCACACCACGTTCCGAGCCTTCGGAACGCTGGATGGCGCGGCGCAACTCAGGCGCACTGATCGCAGCGGTACCCAATTTTCCGACTACGATGCCCGCCGCCAGGTTGGCCAGTGCCACCGCGTGCGGCAGCTCTTCGCCGGCAGCAATGGAGGCGGCCAATGTGGAAATCACGGTATCGCCTGCGCCGGTGACATCGAACACTTCACGGGCCCGCGCCGGCAGGTGCATGGCCGGGTGGCCGGGGCGCAACAGCGTCATGCCGTGCTCGCCACGGGTGACCAGCAAGGCCCCCAGGTCCAGGTCAGCCATCAGCGCCGCACCTTTGCTGACCAGTTCGTGCTCATCGGCGCAACCGCCGACGATGGTTTCGAACTCGCTGAGGTTCGGCGTGATCAGGCTGGCGCCCCGGTAAATCGAGAAGTCCTTGCCCTTGGGATCGGCCAGCACCGGAATGCCCCTGGCCTTCGCGGCCTGGATCAGCATCTGATGGTTCTTCAATGCACCTTTGCCGTAGTCGGACAGCACCAGCACCTTGATGCCTTCAAGCAACTCGTCGACCTGGTCGCTGAGAGCCAGTGCATCGGTGGCGAAGGGTTCTTCGAAATCGATCCGCAGCAATTGCTGATGACGACTCATCACTCGCAATTTGACGATGGTGGGCTGATGGGCGATGCGCTGAAACAACGCGCGCACGCCGGCGCCGCGCAGGCTGTTGGCCAGACTGTCGGCGGCTTCGTCGTCGCCGGTCACGCCGACCAGGGAGGCCGGCGCGCCGAGCGCGGCGATATTGAGGGCGACGTTGGCAGCGCCGCCCGGGCGGTCTTCGATTTGCTCGACCTTGACGACCGGCACCGGCGCCTCAGGGGAAATCCGTGAGGTACCACCATGCCAGTAACGGTCGAGCATGACATCGCCGACCACCAAGACGGGGGCTTGATCGAATCGCGGCATGGACAACTTCATGGAGCAACCCACATACAAAATGAACAGGGGCGCGATATTAGCACAGGGTTACAGGAGGTTTGCGGGAGGGTTTTGCAATGTGGGAGCCGGTCGCCGGCTCCCACACAAGGTTCAGGTAATGTCGGCGGCAATCGGTGCATCCAGGCCCATGGCATGCAGGCGGGCGTAGTAGCCGTTCTGTGCCAGGAGTTCGCTGTGCGTACCGCGCTCGACAATCCGGCCGTCGTCCATCACCAGGATCAGGTCGGCCTTTTCGATGGTGGACAAGCGATGCGCGATCACCAGGGTGGTGCGGCCCTGCATGACCTTGTCCAGCGCCGCTTGAATGTGGCGCTCGGACTCGGTATCCAACGCCGAGGTGGCCTCGTCGAGGATCAGCAACGGCGCATTCTTGAGCAGCGCGCGGGCAATCGCCAGGCGTTGGCGCTGGCCGCCGGACAACAGCACACCGTTTTCGCCGACCTGGGTATCGAAACCCTTGGGCAACTGATCGATGAAGTCCTTGGCGTTGGCATCCGCCGCGGCGGCTTCGACGTCCGCGCGGGGGGCGCCGGCCAGGTCGCCGTAGGCGATGTTGTTGGTCACGGTATCGCTGAACAACGTCACGTGCTGGGTCACCTGGGCAATATGCTTGCGCAGGTTGAGCAGCTTGTAGTGTTCAATCTCGATACCGTCGAGCAGGATTTCGCCACTTTCATGGTGATAGAAACGCGGGATCAGACTGGCCAGGGTCGACTTGCCGCTGCCCGAGCGCCCCACCAGCGCGATCATCTGCCCAGGCTCGGCGGTAAAGCTGATGTCCTTGAGCACATGGCGTTCGGTGCCTGGGTAGGTGAAGTTCAGGTTGCGCACGTCGAGGCGCCCGCTGACCTTGTCGCGCTCGATCGTGCCGTGGTCGATTTCGACCTCTTCGTCCAGCTGTTCGAAAATGCTTTCGGCGCCCGCTACACCCTTCTGGATCGTCGAGCTGACTTCCGAGAGCTGGCGGATCGGCTTGGGCAACAGACCGGCCAGCGTGATGTAGGCCACCATGTCACCGGCCGATGCATCGCCACGAAGATAGAGGACCAGGAACATCAGCACCGCCATCGCGGTGTAGATCACCAGTTGCAGCGCCGGCGTGTAGATTGCCCCGGTGCGTGTCATGCGCAACTGTTTGTTGGTGTTGCTCTGGCTGGCCTTGAGGAAGCGTTTTTCTTCATACACTTCGCCGCCGAAGCTGCGCACCACGCGGTAGCCCTGGATGGTTTCCGAAGCCACGTGAGTCACATCGCCCATCGCCACCTGGATCTTCTTGCTCTGCTTGCGAAATTTCTTGCTCGCCGTGCTGACCATCACCGCAATCAACGGCAGGATGGCGATCATCACCAGCGTCAGGCGCCAGTTCATGAACAGCAGCGAGGCAAACAGGAAGATCACCGTCATGCCTTCACGGATCACAACCTTGATCGCATCGGTCGCAGCGCCCGTGACCATGGTCACGTTGAAGGTGATACGTGAAATCAGATGCCCGGAATTGTGATTGTCGAAATAGCGGTTGGGCAGCGTCAGCAGGTTATTGAACAACTGCACGCGCAGGTCGTGGACCAGGCCCAGGGAGACCTTGGCCAGCAGGTAGTTGCCCAGGAACGAACCCAGGCCCTGCCAGGCGGCGATCAGGATGATCAGCAAGGGCACGGCTTGCAGCAACTGCAGGTCGCGCAGGTACGGCACGCTGGGGAAAAGCACGGCCTCAGGGTTGGACAGGCCGTCGACAAAGTATTTGAGGATGTAACCCAGCATCGGCTGGGTCGACGCGAAAATCAGAAATCCGAGGATACTCAGCGCGAACAAGCCCGCGTAGGGCCTCACATAACTGAGCAGACGGAAGTATATTTTCAAGCTCGAAGGGCTTGCGCTCGGACTGGAATCGGTCATATCACGCGGCGTTTTAAAAAAGGAGGCTGACTTTAGCACAGCTTCTCTGTTGTACTTGCACCCGGCATGACCCAATGCCGGGCTGGCCACAACCAGCGACATTATAATGCCACTACCTTAAGATGGTCGGCTTTCTCTTTCTGGAATGGCTTTTTATATGCACTCCAATCGCCTCAGTTATGGCAAAAATCGCGTCTTCGACTTCCTGGTCCTCTGGATTCTGCCCATAGGCTTGTTGTTGCTTCTGAGTGCGCTGTTCTTTGTGACCAACCGCAATGTGCTGCACAAGTTCTACTACGGTCTTTTCAGCGCGCCGACCTTGCTGCTGCTGTGCCTGCGCCCCAGGGAAATCAAGGAGCTGTTGCGCGAGCCGCTGGCGATCGCGTTTCTGCTGTTTTCCGCCTGGGCGCTGATCAGTCTGCTTTGGAGCCCGGAGCACCATCCCGACACCGACTTGTTCAAGCGCCCCCTGCACACGTTCATGCTGTTCGCCGGTTGCGGGTTATTGCTGCATTACCGCCATGAACTGTTCAAGCCGATTTTCTTCAGTGCGGCGGTGATCGCATTGGTGGTGTGCGCATGCAACCTGGTGGTATTCATCCAGGCCTACGAGCCCGGGATGCGCATGATCGGCGGGCGTGGCGCTCTCGACAACCCATTGCTCAGCTCCCACGTATTCGGGTTTTTCTGCGTTTACTGGCTATATGTCTGCGTTACCACCCAACGCCTGCACGTGCTGTGGTTCAGCGTGCCCGCCCTGGCGATCATGACCGCCGCGGTCATCGCCACGGGCTCACGCACACCAATGGTGGCGTTGACCCTGAGCATCCTCTGGATAATCTTCATCAGCCGTAACCGCCGCGCTGCGCTGTTGATCATCGCACTGCTCGCTGGCGCGGCGGCGCTGCTGTTCTACCCCGAGATCATCACCACCCGTGGCAGCTCATTCCGCCTTGTGCTGTGGGACATGTCGCTCAAGCTCATCGCCGAACATCCCTGGATCGGCCACAGCTACGACTCCGAGCTGTACCTGACACTGGCCGACGGTTATCAACTGCGCGAGCCCCACAGCTTTGCCTTGGGCGTGCTGTATTACGTGGGCATCATCGGCTTTATCCCCTGGATCTTCATGCTCGGCTGGGGCCTGTACAAGAGTCTCAAGGAACGGGCGCAGCCGCTGTTCATCCTGGCATCATCGCTGCTCGCCTACGGCATCGGCGCCGGCCTGACCGAAGGCGGTGGGATTTTGTCGCGCCCCAAGGAGCACTGGTTCCTGTTGTGGATTCCATTGGCAATCATCGCCGGCCTGAGCATCGCCCAACGTCGTCGCAGCGTGCTGGACAGGTCGGCTCAGCCGCTCAAGCCAGAAGCGTTCGAGCAACTGTGCAGCGATGCCCATGTCATAGAAGCCGATGGCCTGGGCCCGAAAGTGCTGCGGTTGTCCGACGGGCGCTTCCTCAAGGTTTTCCGCCCGCGCCGCTGGTACACCTCGGGCAGCTTCAACCCCTACTCTGAACGATTTGCGAACAACGCCGAGCGCCTGCGCACCCTGGGTATCCCCACGCCGCAGATCCTTGCCCTGTATGGGATGCGTGATGGCAGCAGCGCGGTCGTTTACTCGCCGCTGCCTGGCCTGACCCTGCGCCAGGCCCTGCAAAGCCTGGACAGCAGCCTGCGCGAGTCACTGATCGAACGCTTTGGCCAGTTCATGGCCCAGCTGCATGAACGCGGTGTGTACTTCCGGTCGCTGCACCTGGGCAATGTGCTGCTGATGGATGACGGTGAGTTCGGCCTGATTGATATCGCCGACCTGCGCATCTTTCCGTCGCCGCTGCGCAACACCTTGCGCCAACGCAACCTGCGCCATATGCAGCGCTACCCGCAGGATCGCGCCTGGTTATTCGAGACCCACTTCGAACAGTTGGCCAAAGGTTATGCCTGCATTGCCAGCCAGGGCGCCACCAATAAGATCCGCGAGCAGGTCCTGGCGCTGGCCCATCCCGCCACCTGATAAAAAAGGCGACTATCACTGCTGATAGTCGCCTTTTTCACCGCCTGCCCGCTCAGTGCTTGAGCGGCAGCAGATACAACCTCACCAGGCCGCGCAAAGTCTTGCGCCCCCAGAACTTCAGCGGGATCTGCCTGAGGATTTCCTTCGCCAGTGGCCGATCACGGTCGGCTGTCTTGAGGAACATCGAGTTCAGGAAGTTGTAGCGCACCGCGTCATAGGCCGGGTGTTCGCTGAACTTGGCATAGGTCTTGAGAATGTTCTGAATCATGTAGCGGTGGTTTTTGTAGGTATTGCTCGCGTGCTGACGATAGCGAGCCATCACTTGGTCGAGGGCGTCGATGGTGTAGCCCGCCGCTGTGATTTTCAATTGGATCAGCAGGTCTTCCAGAGGAATCTGCGGGTCAAAACCTCCGACCTGCTCCAGCACTTCACGGCGAATCAGCATGGTCGGCGCCGGTGGGAAAGGCTTGCGATCCATGAAGATGTCATCGAAGTCGAGACGGCGAAATGGCACGTCGCGACGTTGTTTCTTCTCAGGGTGCAGATTACCGTCGCCGTCGATCAGCTCGATGTTGCCGGCGCACATCCCCACCGTTGGCTTGCCCTCCATGTACGCTACCTGGGTCGCGATACGATCGGGCAGCATGATGTCATCCGAACCGAACGGTGCGATCAGGCTCCCTTTCGCGCGCGCGATCGCACCATTGAGGGTGGCACTGAGCCCCTGATTCTGTTGCACCTGAAAGTCAAAACCGTGCTCGGCCTGCAAACGCCGGATACGCTCGACGCTGTCATCCTTGGAGCCGTCGTCCACCACCAGTAATTCGATATTGGGGTACGTTTGCCCCAGTACGCTGAGAATGCTTTCTTCGATATACCGGCCGTGGTTGTAGGACGCGATGATCACCGAGACCAAGGGTTGTGGCTGATTCATGCTCTACCTACTTCACGCAAACCGGTTTCAATCAGAGTCAGGTACTTGTGCTTGAATTCATCAAGCGTGTGGTTGGCTTGCAGGTAGCGGAACACCTCTTCACCCTTGGCACGCAACTGCTCATCGCTCAGCGCCAGATAGGTATCCAGGGCCGCGGCCAACTGTTCGACATTGCCGGGGTCATGGGACAGGCCACCCGCGCCCTGTACCAGGGGCAGCATCGCAGGGCCATTGGAGGCAATCACCGGCAAATGGCCGCTCATGCCTTCCAGCAGCGCCAGGCCCAGGCCTTCGAACAGCGATGGCATGGTCCAGATGTCGAAGCCGCGCACGTATTTCATGCCGTCTTCGCGAAAGCCCAGCAAGTGCGCGCGGCCGGTCAGCCCCAGGCGCTCGATGTCCGCACGCAGATCGGCTTCGGCACGACCGGAGCCGATGATTCCGACCTGCGCTTGAGGGTATTTGTCCTTGAGCGTGGCGAACGCTTGCAGCAAATGGGTGTGGCCTTTGATCGGCACCAGGCGGCCCAATGCGCCGATCATCCGCGCATCCATTGGCAGGCCCAAGGCCTTGCGGGCGTCCTCGCGGGACAACTGCAACGCTTCTGCCTGAGGAATGTCGATGGCGTTGGTCACGTAGGTGGTGTTTTCCCGCGTGAACCCGCAGTCGAGGCCGACCAGGTAGTCCTTCACCGCCTCCGACACACCGACAAAGCGCCAGGCCGGGCTGACCCAGCGCCGAGTCTGACGGCGACGATAACCGCGCGCGTATTCGCCAAAACCATGGGAGATGCCGATACACAGCGGGATCTTCAACCAGCGGTTGAGCGACAGCATCATGTTCACCGATTTAAAGCGGTTACAGATGACCACATCGAATTTCTGCTCGCGGCAGTACTTGTAGATCTGCCACATGGCGCCAAAGCGAATGCCCTTGAGGGACTTTTCCGGCAGCTCGAAATAATGTGAGTGCTCGGCGACGCTGAGGGGTTGGCCGGGCAGCGGGCGCCCGCTGAGAAAGCCGGATGTCACCTCGAACCGCTCAACCGGCAGCGATTTGACGATCTGCTCACCCAGGTCGGCGAAGTCATGGGTCTTGACGTTGTAGTCCGGCTGTAACTGCAAAACCTTGAAACGCGGCTTCATAACTCTCCATGCAGCGATCTGGCTACGGGCACACGGCCCGGTAAAAAGGAGCGACAGGCCCGGCCTGCCTTCAATGGGATTTCAGTCCTGCCTCAGGACCCACAACAGCTCGTGACGACGCACGGCCTTGCGAAAGAATTCATTTTCGCCATAGGGCGATGGACCACGGCCCGCCAGAACCTGCTGCAACCACTTGCGCACGCGGCGCTTGAACGGTGCTCGCGGCTGCAGGTCGTGCATCATGCCCAACGCCATGGCCTTGTCCCGCTGCTGACTCAAGGTCAGCGCAACACAGCAGGGCACAAGCTCAGCTGCCGAATCAAAATGCGGCGGCAGTGCGACTCCGGTGCCGGAGTCCCCCATGGGCCAGCGGTCGTTATCATGCAGGTGATTGGCGTAGCCGAGCAATGTGTCGGGTCGCCATTCCAGCCCTTGCAAGGCTTCAAGTACCGCGGCATGGGCACAGATATGATCGGCGTGGGGATCGAGCAAGGGCGTCGGCAGCACGATCACCTGTGGCCGCGCCTTGAGCAGCAGCGCGCGCAGATCGGCAACCAGGTTGTGCCAGGTCGGCGCGCCGTCCACATCGCCGGGCAGCGCGAAACCGTTGAACTGGCGAAACAGCCGCGTATCGCTCAACTCGGCCTCGCGCGAGGCCTGGGGTCGGTCCGGTGCGGCCTGCATTGCCTGCAGCTGCATACAGAAGTAACCCAGCTGCACACACTGCGCCTCCGGCACGCCAGCCCAGCGTGGCACGGCAATGCTGTCCCAGGCGCGCAAGCGCCCTTTCAGACGCGCAGCCTCAGCTTTGGGCAGGCCCATGCGTTGATAATGTTCGGCTTCGATCTCACCTGCGGTCAGGGTCACGATCCAGCTTTCGGCCGCCTGACTGTAAAGACTGAACGCCGCCAGCTCAGCATCGTCGGCGTGCGGCGCGATCACCATGACCCGTTGCTGGCGATAGTCCGGCTGGCGCAAGCGCCACAGCACAGGCTGCCCTTTGATCCGACAAAACCGGGCGCGCAATTTTACCCTGCCCGCGGCCAATGCTTCGGCGGCGCCGGTCAGATTCAGATAACGACGCCCACCGACCCCACGCTCGAAGGCTTGGCGATCCGGCGCATCCAGGCCCAGCAACTCCACCGCCGGATCGCAGAAACGCCCAAGCCATGAGCTTCGCAGTTCAATACCGACAATCAGCGTGTCGTCCGCGTCCAGCGGTGTATCCAGCAGCAAGCGTCCCGCCTCCAGGCGCAAGCCAGGCTGTTCGCTGCCGGCGGGAAACGCGTATTCATAGTTGTCTTTGGGCGAGTAAAACAGGTGGTCGGAAAACCAGGCCTCATGAGCCATCCACAGCAGCACTGCGAGGATCAACGGCAACCACCAGGTCACCAGTAAGCCGGTCGCGACCAGTATCAGCAAACCGACCAGCAGCGCGATGCGCTTGTTGCGCCGATGGCGCTTGAGCAGTTGCTGCTTGCGAGTCATAGGCTGAACACCGGCACCGGATTGCACCAGCGCTCCTTGTATTCACGGTCGGCGCGACCGAAGGAAAAGCGCAGTGACTTATCCGCCGCACGCGCCTGCTCCCAGGCACTCTGGGTATTGAGAAAACTCAGCACGCTGCCGGGGCTGAACGCACGGGTTTGCGGGTCGACGCCGCCGTTGACGTACTCGGCACTGAACCACTCGCGAGACTGCACCTGATACACCAATTGCACGGCGATCGGGGCGTCATTGAGAAACAGCACCGAGCCGAACAGGAACTCCTTGAGCAACTCCAGCACCTCAGCCAAGCGCGCCGCGCCTGCCGCCGGAAACCCCCAGCGGCGCTGGAACAGGTCGCAATAAATCGCCGCCAGCTCCACGCTGGAGAACTCGCTGACCGCGCGCACCACACCGCCCGCTTCTTCCAGCAGGCGCAATTCGCGACGCTGGTTGTAGCGAAACTTTTTCGACAAGTCTTCAGGGGTGCGCGCCATGGCCAATTGTTCGGCCTGGGGCTTGAGGGTACCCACCCGCCCTTCATTCAAGGACGACAGATAGCGCCCGCGATGGCGCACCGGCAACTGGGCATCGGCGGCAATCGGCAGGATGATCTCGGCATTGCCCAGGTCGAACAAGGCCTTCTTGCCGTTGCGCTTGAGCACGTCCTTGGACAGCGCCAGGTCGCGCCCCCACGTGGCAATCGCCCCCTTGAGTTCGCCGTCCTGTTCCCACCCCAGGTAGCGCACCGGAATCCGCGCCAGGCCGGCCAGACGCTCGACCACCTGCGGGTGAGTCGCCACGCTGCCACCGAAGCGCTGCCAGGCCTGGGCGTAAACCTCAGCCTCTACAGGCTGCCAGCCGCCACGTTCACGCCATGCCTGGAAGCGATTCAGCATTTAGACCACAGCGTCATAAGGGTCCACGCCATCCTTGACCACCAGGATGTCTTCCATGATCAGGTACTGCAGGTCGGAGCCGAAGAACATGTTCAGCGCGTCGGTGGGCGAGCAGATCATCGCTTCGCCACGGCGGTTGAGCGAGGTGTTCAACGACACACCGTTACCGGTGAGGACTTCCAGCTCTTTCATCATGTCGTAGTAGCGCGGGTTGTACTCACGCTTGAGCACTTGGGCGCGCGAGGTGCCATCTTCATGGACCACTTCCGGCACCCGGGTTTTCCATTCTTCGGCCACTTCAAAAGTGAAGGTCATGAACGGCGCCGGGTGATCGACCTTGATCATCTGCGGGGCTACGGTGTCGAGCATCGACGGGCAGAAAGGCCTCCAGCGCTCGCGGAACTTGATCTGGTGGTTGATGCGGTCGGCCACGCCGGTGGCGCTCGGGCAACCGATGATCGAACGACCGCCCAGCGCACGCGGGCCAAACTCCATGCGGCCCTGGAACCAGGCCACCGGGTTGCCGTCGACCATGATTCTGGCGATGCGCTGCGGCATGTTCTCGATCTTGCGCCAGTTCGGCTTGCTCTCGTGCTTGGCGCACGCGGCAATCACGTCTTCGTTGCTGTAGGACGGGCCGAGGTAGACGTGTTCCATCTTCTCCACCGGCACACCACGGGCGTGGGACACATAGGCGGCCGCACCGACAGCGGTGCCGGCATCGCCGGACGCCGGCTGCACGAACAGCTCTTTGACGTCGTCACGGGCGATGATTTTCTGGTTCAGCTTGACGTTCAGCGCACAGCCACCGGCGAAGGCCAGCTTGCCGGTGTCCTTCAGAATGTCGCCCAGATAGTGGTCGATCATCTGCAAGGCCAGCTTTTCAAACAGCGCCTGCATGCTGGCGGCGTAGTGGATGTAGGGTTCGTCGGCGATATCGCCTTCGCGCTTGGGGCCCAGCCACTCGATCAGTTTCGGCGAGAAGTAGAAGCCCTTGCCCTTCTCTTTGTAGCGACGCAGGCCGATCACGTTGGCGTAGTCGGTGTTGATCACCAGCTCGCCGTTTTCAAACGAGGCCAGGCGCGAGAAGTCGTACTTGCTGGCATCGCCATACGGCGCCATGCCCATGACCTTGAACTCGCCGTCGAGCATTTCGAAACCGAGGAACTCGGTGATCGCGCCGTACAGGCCGCCGAGGGAGTCCGGGTCGTAGAATTCTTTGATTTTGTGGATCTTGCCGTTCTCGCCGTAGCCGAAGAACGTGGTGGCGTACTCGCCTTTACCGTCGATACCGAGGATCGCGGTTTTTTCCTGGAAGCCGGAGCAGTGGTAGGCACTGGAGGCGTGGGCAAGGTGATGCTCGACCGGCTCGATCTTGATCTTCTTGGGATCGAAGCCCAGTTGCTCCAGGCACCATACGATCTTGTTGCGATAGCGCTTGTAGCGACGATTGCCCATCAGGATCGCGTCGAGCGCGCGGTCCGGGGCGTACCAGTAACGCTTGGCATAGTGCCAGCGCGCCTCGCCGAACAGGCTGATCGGGGCGAACGGGATCGCCACCACGTCAACGTCCGAAGGCTTGATGCCGGCCTGCTCCAGGCAGAACTTCGCCGACTCGTAGGGCATGCGGTTCTTTGCATGTTTGTCGCGTACGAAGCGCTCTTCTTCGGCGGCCGCGATCAGCTTGCCGTCGATATACAGGGCTGCGGAAGGATCATGGCTAAGGGCGCCGGACAGGCCAAGAATCGTCAATGCCACAGGGGTCTAGCCTCTTTTAGTCTGCATGCAGGCGGGTTGCGCCTGAAAAAAGTGCGCTTCCCGCCCAGGCGGGAAACAGCTAAAGGGCGGGATTATAGCTTAAAAGCAGTGGGAAGCTGTTAGCGGCAAGCGGCAAGTGGGCCTAGCGGTAGATCTCGATGCTGCCATCCTTGTTCTGGCGATAGATCGTATAAGGCAGTGCCAGTGTGTCCAGCACGCCGGAAGCCACGAACTCGATGGCGATGATCGGAAAAGCGTTACCGGCATGGTCCGACAGGCTTTGGTCGTTCAGGCTTTTTTCAGGCTTGGGCTCGCCATTGAGCGTACAGAACCCATAGATCACACCGCTGTAGATGCGCGGTACGTTGTCGCAGTGGCTGCGCGAATCCTTGAGATTCTGGCTGGTCACGGCGTCGGGGCGGAACACGGTGTTGATCGTGCCGCAACCGGCCAGCGCCAGCAGCACAGGCAACCATAAGACGCAGGACAGAGTCTTCACAAACCGCTCCTTTTGCTTGCCATTAACGAAGCGTGCCACGCTAACATCGACGCCCCTGGAGGCCCAGCGTGGGAATGCCGATTTGCAGCGTAGGCTGATTCCGAAATGATAAAAGCTGCGCGAGCCACTAAACTCGCGCCTTTTTGCGCGTTTACACCCTAAGCGCCACGGAATTCGGCCGATTGATGAACCACCTCACCCGCATCACCCTCTTGCTGCCCGGCCTGTTGGCCCTATGTGACACCGCAGGCGCGGAAGACGCGCCCCTGACCCTCGACCCCAGCGTCGTCACCGGTTCACGCAGCGCCAGCCCGACCTTCGACCTGCCTTACTCAGTGGATGCAATCGACCGCGACCAGATCAGCGACGGCCAACTGGGCATCAACGCCTCCGAAGCCCTGGCGCGCGTGCCCGGACTGGTGGTCCAGAACCGTCAGAATTACGCGCAGGACCTGCAGATTTCGTCCCGTGGCTTTGGCGCCCGTTCGGCGTTTGGCGTACGCGGGATCAAGTTGTTTGCCGACGGCATCCCCGCCAGCACCCCGGACGGCCAGGGCCAGGCCGCCACGTTCAACCTGGATACCGCCGAACGCATTGAAGTGCTGCGCGGACCGGCCGCGACCTTGTACGGCAGCAACGCCGGCGGTGTGATTCAGATGTTCTCGCGTGAAGGCGAAGGCGCGCCGCGTATCGGCGCCGAAACCCTGGTGGGCAGCGACGGCCTGAACAAGAACCACCTCACCGCAGAAGGCGCCACCCATGGCGCCGGCTTCGTGCTGGATGCCTCGCGCATGGACACCGACGGTTACCGCGACCACAGCAGCGCCCGTCGCGACCAGACCTTCGCCAAGCTCAACCTTCACCCGGACGATGACAGCAAGCTGGCACTGATCTACAGCAGCCTGGAGCAGAACGGCACCCAGGACCCGCTGGGGCAGACGTGGGCCGCCTACAAGGCCGATCCACGCTCAGTGAGCGCCAACGCCCTGACGTACAACACGCGAAAAAGCATCGACCACCAGCAAGTGGGGATGAACTACGAGCGGTATGTGGGTGACGCGACGCTGCAGGTGAATGCGTATACGGGGCGGCGCAGCGTCATTCAGTACCTGTCGATCCCCAAAGGCACGCCCGCCAATGAGCGGGGCGGCGGCGTCGTGCAATTCGATCGCCAGTTCTACGGCGCCGGCGCGCGCTGGATGCAGCCCATTGACAGCGCGCCGGGGGAGTTGATGATTATCGGCGGGCTGGATTTCGACCAGAGCCAGGACAGCCGCCACGGCTACCAGAACTACAGCGGCAACACGCTGGGCGTAAAAGGTCAGTTACGTCGTGACGAAGTCGACACGGCGCGCAGCCTTGATCCCTACCTGCAAGCCAATTGGGCCCTTGATCGCTGGACTCTGCAAGCAGGTGTGCGCCACAGCAGCATGGAGATGGATGTCGACGATCAATTCCTCAGCAATGGCGACGCCAGCGGACGCAAGATCTATCGAAAAACGACGCCTTCCATGAGCGTGATGTACGCCTTCACCCCCGACCTCCACGGCTACGTCAGCGCAGGCAAGGGCTTCGAAACGCCCACCCAGGCCGAATTGGCCTACGCACCGGGTAACGCCGAAGGTTTCAACTTTGGCCTCAAGCCGTCAGACAGCACCCAGTATGAAGTGGGCTTGAAGGCGCAGGTGGGGAGCACGCGGGTCAACGCCGCCGTGTTCCAGATCACCACCGAGGATGAACTGGTGGTCAATCAATCCCTGGGCGGGCGCACCAGCTATCAAAACGCCGGCCGCACCCTGCGTCGCGGCTTCGAACTTGGCCTGCAAAGCCAGCTGGCGGAACAATGGAGCACCCACCTCGCCTACACCCGCCTGCAAGCCACCTACGACAGCGCCTTCATGGGCGGCGGCAACCCGGTGGATAAAGGCAATTACCTCCCAGGCGTACCGCAGACCACGCTATTTGCCGAGCTGAACTGGAAACCGCGGGACTGGGTCAGCAGCGCCATTGAAGGCCTGTACCGCAGCAAGGTCTATGTCGAAGACACCAACCAGCAGCACGCCGCGCCGGGGTACAGCGTATTCAACTGGCGGGCGCGCTTGGAGCAGAAGGTCGAGCACTGGACTTTCCACCAGACCTTGCGCCTGGATAACGTGCTGGACCGGCAGTATGTGGGCTCGGTCATTGTCGGCGATGGCAACGGCCGCTACTACGAAGCCGCGCCCGGCCGTTCGTGGTACGCCGGCGCCGGGGCCGAGTATCAATTCTGAGCGTCGAAGCGATCAGGTGGGCTGCTTGGGCAAACGCTCATCGATCAGCTGATACAGCGCGCTGTCCTGCGGCCAGTTACGCATAAATCGCGCACGGTCCTTGGCATAGGCCGGGGCGAAGCTGGCCAGGCTGCGGTGTTGGCACATCGCGTCAAGGTCAATCAGCGCCCAGCGGTCTTCGTGCCAGAACAGGTTGTGGCCCTTGAAATCGCCATGACTGATGCGCTCGCGGATCAACTCGGCGAACAGACGATCCAGCGCCTGCAGTTCGTTTTCCGGTGCGTCGCCGTGTTCAACGAAGGGCGCGAAGCGCTCGATGATGTCCGGCCCCGGCAGGTATTCGGTGATCAGGTACGCGCGGCTGCGCAGCCAGAGGAAACGCTTTTCCAGCACGGCCAGCGGCTTGGGCGTGCTGATGCCGAGGAACGCCAGACGGTTGCCTTCGCGCCAGGAATGCCAGGCGCGGCTTGGGCGCCAGAAGCGCTTGAGCCAATGGGCGAAACCCTTGATGTTGTAGCGCTTGATCACCAGCGGCCGACCGGCCACCTCGACCCTGGCTACGCTGGCGGCGCCGCCGGTCTTGTACAAGTGGCCCTGCTCGAGCAGGGCGTCGGCCTGTTCCAGTACCGGCAGCATCGCCGGCACCTCCTCGCGACGGATCGCGCGCAACCCAAAGGCACCGCGCTCCACGCTGAACAGCGTGCACTCACGGCCGACCTTGTCCAGATAGTCTTTCAAGCGCCACGCACTGACCTTACGCACCTGTTTTTCCAAGGCCTCCAGGGGCAAGGCGTGTTCACCATTGCCCAGCAGGTAGTACACCAGCAACTCTTCGGTGAACGGCTCAAGATTCTTGGGCAACTGGGCGAAAAATACGCCCAGGTTTTCCAGCACACGGTTGCGCGACAGTGGCTTGCCAGGCTCTTCGGCGCGAATCCCGGCACCGTCGATCAGGTACAGTTTGCCGTTCTGGCGCAGCAGGTTGTCCAGGTGCAGGTCTTCCTGCCACAGCCCTTTGGTGTGCATCTGTGCGATCGCGCCCAGCGCCTCAGCGAGCACGGCGGTTTGTTCGTCGGCCAACGGCGGCAAACCTTCGACCGTCTGCCAGGCGTCGGCCAGGCTTTGTGCGCCCTCTATGAATTCGAACAGCAACCAGCCTCCCTCGCCTTCCTGCAGGCCGTCCGCGAGCAGCAACGGCGTGGTCAGGCCCTGTTCGGCCAGCAGACGAACGCCGCTGAGCTCACGCTGGAAATGCCGCGCGGCCTTGCTGCCTACCAGCAGCTTGGCCAGCACGGCACGCCCGCGCCACACCGCCGCGCCAACGTAGCGCTGGCCTGGCAACACGCGCAGCAGGCTCAACAGTTGCAACTGCCCAGGGCCGGCGGCGTCCGCCAGCTCCAGCGTCAACGGCAGGCTAGGCGTGCGGCCGACGTTTTTCAGCTCCGACAGGCGCATCAGCGCTTCTCCTTATGGCTGCGCCGGGCCGTGAGGCGCTGCAGCCAGGTCGAGACCAACGCGCTGTCCTCGGGCTGCTCGAGATAGGCCGCCAACAGTTGACGCACCTGCACCTCGGACCACTGCGGGGACCGGCGCAGCAAAGGCTCCAGATCCTTGACGCGATCACGCCAGCCGAACAGCAATGGACGGGTTTTCTCCAGGTCGATCAGTTGCGCGGCGTAACCGTCGCCGGTGGCCTGCAGAAAAATATGCTTGGGGTAGAAACAGCCATGCACCTGGCCGACGCCGTGCAGCCGGCGCGCCAATTCACCGCAGGCCCGCAGGATCGCGCGGTGCTGGACATCGCTGAGCGATGACCACTGTTCGAGCAACGACTCCAGGTCGTTCCAGCCGTCGAGGGCACGGGTCAACAGCATGGCGCGATACTCGCCGGCCACCTTGCGCTCGCCGTAGAACGCCGCCTGCAAGGCCGGGATCCCCAGGGCGCGGTAACGACTGATATTGCGAAACTCGCGGGAGAAACTCGGCTCGCCGAATGGCCGGTGCAGGCTGCGCGTCAGGTAGTTGCTCTGGCGCTTGAGGTAGTAGCCCTGCCCCTCCAGCTCCAGGCGAAACACGCTGCTCCAGCCGCCACGGCTGGTGTTCGGCTCGTCCACCGCGTCGAGCTGCTTGGCCCACAACGCGTCGAACGTGGCCAGGCCGTTGCGCTCCAGCAAGGCCCGGTCGGCAGCCGCCAGGAAGTCACTCATTCACGTCCCTCGAAAAACTTCACCACATGGCGAATTCGTTGTTTGTCGGACGCCGTCAGGTGGGTGCGTTGTCGATATTGCATATAGAAACGCAGGCGCTGGGTGGCCGACAGATGATATTTGGCGACCTTGTCCAGGCAGGCCAGGTCCTTGGTGATGCGGTACTTGAGCCAGAAACCGCGCCAGAAATCGCCGTTGGGGCAATCGATCAGGTAGAGGGTGCACTGATCGTCCACCAGCAGGTTGCGCCACTTCAAGTCGTTATGGGTGAAGCGGTGATCGTGCATGGTGCGCGTATATTCGGCGAGCTGCCGGCTGATGGCATCGACCCAGCGGGGGTCCTTGAGCCGCGCATCATTGCGTTCGGCCAGAACCGACAGGTCTTCGGTCTTGGGCAATTCGCGGGTAATCATCGCCCCACGGTTGTAGGCCAGCCCGTTGCGATCCAGGCCCCAGGCGACTACATCAGCGGTAGGGATGCCCCACTTGGCGAAACGCTTGAGGTTCTGCCATTCGGATTTCACTCGCGGCTTGCCCAGGTAACGGCGCAAGCCCTTGCCCGCCCCGGAGTAACGCTTGACGTAGTAATTGACCCCGCCACGCTCAACCCGGATCACTTCCGACAACGGGTCTCGAGTCAACCGTTCGCCTTGCAGCGCGAACACCGCCTCCAGGCTGCCGAAGTCGTCCGCCAGGGCGGCGTAGGCCGGTTCCAGGTTCCAGCCCGCCATCAGAGCGCATCCCCGTAACGTTGCTTGCGCGCATAGAGTTTGGCGGCCATGCGCTCCAACTCGGCCAGCAGCGCCGCTTGCTCGGCCAGGATCCGGCGCAACGGTTGCTGAAAGTAATGTTTGAGAAAGCGCAGTTTGTCGCGCCGGGTCAGGCCGATGTCCAGGGCGGAGTAATACAGTCCGGCCAGGTCCTTGTTGCGCCAGCGCATGGGGATCGTCGCGCGCACCTGGGCGCGGTGCAGGTCGATCACGGACAGTTTGAGAGTATCCACGGCGATCGGTCGGTCGGTGTGCAACAGGAAGTGGCAGAGGTAACAATCACGGTGATTGACGCCGCCACGATGCATCGCGCCGACCGTACGCGCCAGCTCGGCGGTCAAGGCGTGCTTGATCGCCGGCACCGGCGGCTGCTTGAGCCAGTCGAGGGTCAAATCCTCCAGGCTGATAATCGGGGTCAGCTCGCGCGTAACGATGAACGAGTGCTGATCAGCCGGATTGCTGCCCTTCTCACCAAAAGCCACGGCGGTCATGGTGGGCACGCCCAGCTCATGCAAGCGCTGGATCGCCAGCCACTCCTGGCCCGCGCCCAGGACCGGCAACTTGGCGGTGACCAGGTTTTTGAGGATCTCGCCCCAGCCGATACCGCGATGGATTTTCACGAAATAGGGTTGACCCTCCACCACCGTACGCAACGTACGACGGGCGGCCAGCTCGCGGAACACCTGGCCTTGCAGTTTCTCGACCTCGGCGAACGCATCGCGTCCGGCCCACAGGGTCTTGAAGGGTTCGGCAAGAATCAACTTCATCGGTTTGGCTCCGCCAGAATCAAGTCCGCAGCGTACTGCGGCATGCTAAACAGGTCGGCCGTCTCGGCGAAAGCCAGGCCATTGCGACTCCAGGTCGCGCGCGCCTGCGGATCGTCGAGCATATCCACCAGGTATTGATTGAGCTGGGCCTGCTCGAACGGCTCGTCCAACACGCGGCCACTCTGGGCCTTATCGATATAAAACGCGTAGCCGCAGACCTGGCTCACCAGCACGGGCAGGCCGGCGACTATCGCTTCGACCAGCACCATGCCGGCCGCTTCGTTGTAAGCAGGGTGAATCAGCAAGTCCGCGCCCAACAGGAAACGCGGAATATCGTTGCGCCCCTTGAAGAACTGCACCTGGTCACCCAGGCCGAGTGCGGCACTCTGCAGTTGGAATACTTTGGGGTCGTCCTGGCCGATTACAAACAGTCGGGTGCGTTTCTTCAGCTTTGCAGGCAACGCAGCCACAGCCTTCAGGCTACGGTCGACGCCCTTGGTCTTGAAGCCAGAACCGATCTGCACCAGCAGTAAATCTTCCTCGGCCAGGCCGAATTCGGCGCGAAACTCGGCGCGGATCTCGCTGGCGTTCGGCGGCGCGCGTCGGTCTCGGGAAATGCCCGGCGGCAGCAGGTGAAAACGCTCGGGCTGGGTGCCGTAGTACTGCGTGAACAGCTGCTGCTGACGCTCGGACAGCACCATGATCCGGGTCGTGGCGTTTTTATCGAACACCGCGCGCTCGTATTCGGCAAAGTGCTTGTAGCGCCCGAACCAGCGGTACATCGGGTTGCGCAGGGTCTGGGCCTTGTCTTCGAATACGCCGTCGGCGGCGAAGTACAGGTCCAGCCCCGGCATTTTGTTGAAACCCACCACGCGGTCCACCGGGCGCTTGACCAGGTCGGCCTGGATCCAGGCATGCAGCTTTTCATTGCGACGGTGGTTGACCAACGCCTTCACGGGCGCCACCAGCACTTCGAAACCTTGCGGAATATCGCCTTCCCAGATCAGCGTATAGACACGAATCCTGTGGCCGCGCTGCTGGCACTCCAGGGCAATGCGCATGAAGTCACGCTGCAGGCCGCCGAAGGGGAAATATTTGTACAGGACAAAAGCCAGTTGCATCAGTGCAGCTCCTCAGCCAGTAACAACGTGCTCAGTCGGCTTGCCACACGCTCAGGGTTCAGGCGCGTGAAGCACAGGGGCGACTCGCGCGTGATGTCGAACCGACGCAGGTCGTCGGCCGTCGGTTGATAGGTACAGTGTTTCTGCAGGCATGGCGCGCACGGCCAATCGCTGGCCAGGTGAATCTGCGCCTTGCCATAGGCGCCGGTAAGCCCCGGATTGGTAGGACCGAACAGCGAAATGGTCGGCACATCCAACGCTGCAGCCAAGTGCCCCAGGCCGGTGTCCACCGCCACGCAGGCCCGGGCGCCGGCCAGCACGCGGGCAACGCCGGCCAGGTTCAGCTTGGGCAGCACTTCGGCGTTCGGCAGGCCTTGGGCCAGCCTTTCGGCGCGCGCCTTTTCGGCGGCGTTGCCCCATGGCAACTTTACGTCCACGCCCAGACGGCCCATGCGCTCGGCCAGCTCGCGCCAGTAGGCTTCGGGCCAGTGCTTGGTGTCCCAGGTGGTGCCGTGCAGGAGCAGCACGAACGGTTTTTTTGGCGGCAGGCCCAGCAGTTTGTCGACCCTCAGGCCGTAGTCGCCCAAGCCTTTGGGCAAGTCATAACCGAGGGCCACGGCGAACAACTGGCGCAAACGTTCGACGGCATGCTGCCCGCGGGCCACCGCCAGGCGCCGGGAATAAAAGCGCGCCGCGATCGGCTCGCGTGCGGACTGCTTGTCGAAGCCGGCCACCGGCGCACGCACGTAACGGGTCAGCCAGGCACTTTTGAACAGACCTTGAGCGTCAATGACCAGGTCGTACTTGGTCGACTGGATGCGCTGTTTGAAACGCCGCCATTCGCCGCTCTTGAAGGTCTGCCAGAGGTTTTTGCGCCAGCGGCGGATCGCTACCGGGATCACCTTGTCCACGGCCGGATGCCAGGTGGGAATTTCGGCAAAGCCTTCTTCCACCACCCAGTCGAATTGAATGCCGGGGATCGCCCGCGCCGCGTCGGTCAGTGCCGGCAAGGCATGGATCACGTCGCCCAGGGATGAGGTCTTGACTACCAGTACCCGCAACTCAGTGAACCTCGACCACGTCGCCCTGCAACCGCTGCAAGGCTTCGCTGACCGGCTGCGGCAACAACTGGCGCAGGCAATTGTAGTGGCCGAAACGGCAGGTGCGCTCAAAACAGGGGCTGCAATCCAGGCCCAGTCGCACCACTTCAACCTTATCGGCCAACGGCGGGGTAAACCCTGGCGAAGTGGAGCCGTACACCGCCACCAACGGGCGATTCAAAGCGGCCGCCACGTGCATCAGGCCGGAGTCGTTGGACACCACCGCATCGGCGCAGGACAGCAGGTCGATCGCCTCGGCCAGCGAGGTGTCGCCGCTGAGGTTCACCGCCTCTTCGCGCAGGCCCGGAATCAGGCGCTGGCGGATGTCTTCGCCCACCGAGTGATCGTTCTTCGAGCCGAACAGCCACACCTGCCAGCCTTCGCGGATCTTCATCTCGGCGACCTTGGCGTAATGCTCCGAGGGCCAGCGCTTGGACTCGCCAAACTCGGCACCGGGGCACAGCGCCAGCACCGGGCGATCCAGGCTCAGGCCGAACTTGGCCAGCGCCGCGTCGCGGGTGACCGGGTCGATCCGCAGGTTAGGGCGCGGATACGGCGTGGGCAACTCGGCACCGGGCGCATAGGCCAGGGCCATGAAGCGTTCGATCATCAGCGGGTAGCGTGCCTTGTCCAACGTACGCACATCATTGAGCAGCACATAGCGAAATTCGCCACGCCAGCCGGTGCGCTTGGGGATGCCGGCAAAGTACGGCACCAGCGCGGACTTGAGCGAGTTGGGCAGCAGGATCGCCTGGTCGTACTGGCCGGCCAGGGATTTGCCGATGCGACGACGGGTCGCAAGCTCCAGGGCGCCGTGGCCGAGCGGAAAGCTCAAGGCCTTGCGCACTTCGGGCATGCGTTCCAGGATCGGCCGACTCCACTCAGGGGCGAGCACGTCGATCTGGCAATCTGGATGGCGAAGGCGCAGGCACTGGAACAGTGTCTGTGCCATCACCATGTCACCGACCCAACTGGGCCCAACGATCAGAATATTCATGTAGTTTCCACAAACGATGCGGGGAGGCTTATGCCTCCCCGCCCTAATAATGTGTTCAGCTCAGACCCAGCTCCTGCCAGATCCGCATCACCTGGCGCCGTTCATCGACGAACTGATCGCCGGCCACCGTACCGGCCTCGTTCTGCAAGGCCTGGCGATGCGCGGCGGAACGGTAGGCCTTATAGACCTCGCGCAGCAGGTGGGCATCGGCGGCGGGCATCAACCCCACCTGCTCCAGGCCTTCCAGAATGCGGATATTGTCGGTGTAGCGCAGCAACGATGGATGTTGCGCAGACCATGCCAAAGCCGCGTATTGCACCATAAATTCAATATCGACGATACCTCCGGCGTCCTGCTTGAGGTCGAACAGCGCCGTGGCTTCGAACGCATTGGCGCCCGTGCCGGCCGCCGTGCTCTTGGTGCCCAGGTTGTCACGCATCTTGGCGCGCATCTCGCTGACCTCCTGGCGCAGCTTCGCCAGATCACGTTCGCGCCCCAGCACCCTGGCCCGCACCTGCTCGAAGGCCTGGCCGACGTCCTGGCTGCCCACCAGCACGCGGGCGCGGACCAACGCCTGATGTTCCCAGGTCCAGGCTTCATTGTGTTGATAGCGATCGAACGCGCCCAACGAACTCACCAAAAGCCCGGATGCGCCGGACGGGCGCAGGCGCATGTCCACTTCATACAACTGGCCGGAGTTGGTCTGGGTGGTCAGCAAATGAATGATGCGCTGGCCCAGGCGCGTAAAGAACTGCGCACCGTCAATCGGCTTGGCGCCATCGGTTTCGGCATGCGGGTCGCCGTCATGGATGAACACCAGGTCCAGGTCCGAACCATGCCCCAGTTCGATGCCGCCGACTTTTCCATAACCGACAATGATGAACCCAGGATCGCACAAGGTGCCATCCAGCCGCTGCGGCGAACCGTGCCGCGCCACGGTCTGGCGCCAGGCCAGGGCCAGTACTTGCTCCAGGATCGCCTCGGCGAGCCAGGTCAGGTAGTCGCTGACTTTCATCAAGGGCAGGCTGCCGGCAATTTCCGAAGCGGCCACGCGCAGGCGGTGCGCCAGCTTGAAGTGGCGCAGGGCCTCCATCTGTTGCTCAAGGTCGTCTTCGGGGATACGTGTAAGGCGTTCGCGCAGCTCGGCGGCCAGTTCCGGCGCCAACGGCGGCTTGAACAGCCGACCTTCGTTGAGCAATTCGTCGAGCAACAACGGGAAACGCGTGATCTGCTCGGCGATCCACGGGCTGGCAGCGCACAGGGTCAACAGGCGACGCAAGGCGTCGGGGTTTTCCGTAAGCAGCACCAGGTAGGCCGAACGCCGCGCAACCGCTTCAACCAGCGGCAACACGCGCTCCAGCACCAGGTCCGGATTGGCGTGTTCAACGGCCTGCGCCAGCAGGCGCGGGATAAATGCATCCAGGCGCTCGCGCCCCAGGCGCTGCATGGCGCGCAGTTGCGGGCTGCCGCGCAGGCTGGCCAGGGCCTTGAGCGCCTTGGGCGCGTCGGTGAAGCCGCCGTCGGCCAACTGACGGCAGGCCGCGTCGTCATCTTGTGACTCTTCCCACAGCGGCAACCATTCCCCGCCCACGACCAGCTCGCTTTCTTCGCCATCTTCTTCGTCCGGATCGGCAATCACTTGGCGGAAATGCCAGTCGACCCGACCTCGCCAGTACATCAGGCGCTCATGAAACGCCGCCCAATCGGGGAAGCCGAGCATAAAGGCGATGCGGGCCTGGTCCTGCGGGCTGTCCGGGAGCATTTGGGTCTGCCGGTCGGCAATCGCCTGGATCGCGTGTTCGGTGTAACGCAGAAATTCATAACCGTTGCGCAACTCGGCGATCACCGCCGGCGGCAGGTAGCCCTGGCCTTCCAGCGTGCCCAGCACCTTGAGCAACGGCCGCTGCTGCAGGCTCAGGTCGCGGCCGCCATGGATCAACTGGAACGCCTGGGCGATGAATTCCACTTCACGAATGCCGCCCGAGCCCAGCTTGATATTGTCGGCCATACCTTTGCGCCGCACTTCCTGCTGGATCAGCTGCTTCATGGTGCGCAGCGCTTCGATGGCGGAAAAATCCAGGTAACGTCGGTAGACGAACGGCCGCAGCATATCGAGCAATTGCGCGCCCGCCACCTGATCGCCGGCCACCACCCGCGCCTTGATCATGGCGTAGCGTTCCCAGTCGCGTCCCTGATCCTGGTAGTACTGCTCCAGCGCATTGAAACTGAGCACCAGCGCCCCGGCCGAACCGTAGGGGCGCAAACGCATATCGACGCGGAATACGAATCCGTCGACGGTCATCGGATCGAGGGCCTTGATCAGTTTTTGACCAAGACGAATGAAGAATTCCTGGTTATCCAGGGCGCGCTTCACGCCCACTGTTTCGCCGCCCTCGGGGTAAGCGAAGATCAGGTCGATGTCCGATGACAGGTTCAGCTCCACCGCGCCGAGCTTGCCCATGCCGAGGATCACCATGTGCTGGGCCTCGCCGCTGCGCCGCCCGGTGGGCGTGCCGAATTGTGCGCAGTGGCGCTGGTAGAGCCATTGGTAGGCCTGGTCGATGCTGGCGTCGGCCATGTCGGACAAATCGCGACAGGTTTGCACCAGGTCGGCCTGACGGGTCAGATCGCGCCAGATAATGCGCACCTGCTGGCGCGTACGCTGACGACGCAGGACCCGGCCCAACTCATCTTCTGTTTCGGCTTGTTGCACCGCTGCCGCGATCTGCCCGCACAACTCACCAGGCGCAAAGCCGCGATCCAGCTCGCCCCAGGCGGCCAGTTCGAGCAACATCAAAGGGTCACGAATGCTCTGTTCAATGACGAAATCACTGGCGGCGCACACCCGGGCGAAGTCGGCCCAGCGTTGCGGCGCCCACCCGGAAAGGCCATGATCGGCATCCAGCGCGGCCACGGCGTCACGAAATGACTGCTCGGCCCGCTGGGCAGCCGGAAGCAGAATGGCCGGCAATTCGGCCAGCGTTGGAAGGCTCATGGTCTATCCTTGATCGGCGCGTGGAAGGCTTGTAGCGACAAGCGCGAGCACCGCGCCAAATGAAGGACTGTCGAACAAAAGTTAGAAATAGCTGAAAATTCTTTAATTTTGGCAGGCAACATTAAACTTCTACCTTTTCTTGTTCGCAAAAGATCAACAATAACGATTATGCTCACCAGCCAGACCGAGTCATACGCTCAGTCTTGTGTAGTTTTACTACTCGTATATACATTCGAAAGGCTGAAATGGCCGACGATTTGTAGTAAAACTACAGGACGCCGAAGCAACCTTCGGCCATCCAAGAATTTATGTCGTCTGCCCACAAGGCCAGTCGCAAACTTCAGGCAACCGATTCTGGTAGCCTTTCCGCCCTGGAGCAAGCCATGCAAGACCTCGATCCCGTCGAAACCCAGGAATGGCTGGACGCCCTGGAATCGGTTCTCGACAAAGAAGGCGAAGACCGTGCTCACTACCTGATGACCCGTATGGGCGAACTCGCGACCCGCAGCGGCTCGCAACTGCCCTACGCCATCACCACGCCATACCGCAACACCATCCCCGTTACCCACGAAGCACGCATGCCTGGCGACCTGTTCATGGAACGCCGCATTCGCTCGCTGGTACGCTGGAACGCCATGGCGATGGTAATGCGCACGAACTTGAAAGATTCGGACCTGGGCGGTCACATCTCCAGCTTCGCTTCCAGCGCAACCCTGTATGACATCGGCTTCAACTACTTCTTCCAGGCCCCGACCGACGAACACGGCGGCGACCTGATCTACTTCCAGGGCCACACGTCTCCAGGCGTTTACGCCCGTGCGTTCATGGAAGGCCGCATCAGCGAAGAACAGATGAACAACTTCCGCCAGGAAGTCGACGGTCAGGGCCTGTCGTCCTACCCGCACCCTTGGCTGATGCCTGATTTCTGGCAGTTCCCGACCGTATCCATGGGCCTTGGCCCGATCCAGGCGATCTACCAGGCACGTTTCATGAAGTACCTGGAAGCCCGTGGCTTCATCCCTGAAGGCAAGCAAAAGGTCTGGTGCTTCCTGGGCGACGGCGAGTGCGACGAGCCGGAATCCCTGGGCGCCATATCCCTGGCCGGCCGCGAAAAACTGGACAACCTGATCTTCGTCATCAACTGCAACCTGCAGCGCCTCGACGGCCCGGTTCGCGGCAACGGCAAGATCATCCAGGAACTCGAAGGCGTGTTCCGCGGTGCTCACTGGAACGTGACCAAAGTCATCTGGGGCCGTTTCTGGGACCCGCTGCTGGCCAAGGACGTCGACGGCATCCTGCAACGCCGCATGGACGAAGTCATCGACGGCGAGTACCAGAACTACAAAGCCAAAGACGGCGCATTCGTACGTGAACACTTCTTCAACACGCCTGAACTCAAGGCGATGGTTGCCGACCTGTCCGACGACGAGATCTGGAAGCTCAACCGTGGCGGCCACGACCCGTACAAGGTCTATGCGGCGTACCACGAAGCGGTCAACCACAAAGAACAGCCGACCGTCATCCTGGCCAAGACCATCAAGGGTTATGGCACCGGTGCCGGCGAAGCGAAGAACACCGCGCACAACACCAAGAAAGTCGATGTCGACAGCCTGAAGTTGTTCCGCGACCGCTTCGACATCCCGGTCAAGGACGAAGAGCTGGAGAACCTGCCGTTCTTCAAGCCGGAGCCGAACAGCGCCGAAGCCCGTTACCTGGCCGAGCGTCGCTCCGCGCTGGGCGGTTTCGTGCCACAGCGCCGCGCCAACAGCTTCAGCGTGCCGACGCCGGACCTCAGCACCCTCAAGGCTATCCTTGACGGCTCGGGCGACCGTGAAATCTCCACCACCATGGCCTTCGTGCGGATTCTCGCGCAGTTGGTCAAGGACAAGGACATCGGCCCGCGCATCGTTCCGATCATTCCGGACGAAGCCCGTACCTTCGGTATGGAAGGCATGTTCCGTCAGTTGGGCATCTACTCCTCCGTCGGCCAGCTCTACGAGCCAGTCGATAAAGACCAGGTGATGTTCTACAAGGAAGACAAGAAGGGCCAGATCCTCGAAGAAGGCATCAACGAAGCGGGCGCCATGAGCTCCTTCATCGCCGCCGGTACTTCGTACTCCAGCCACAACCAGCCGATGCTGCCGTTCTACATCTTCTACTCGATGTTCGGTTTCCAGCGCATCGGCGACCTGGCCTGGGCGGCGGGCGACAGCCGTACCCGTGGCTTCCTGATCGGCGGCACCGCCGGGCGCACCACGCTGAACGGCGAAGGCCTGCAACACGAAGACGGTCACAGTCATATCCTGGCTGCCACCATCCCGAACTGCCGCACCTTTGATCCAACCTACGGCTACGAGCTGGCGGTGATCATCCAGGACGGCATGAAGAAAATGACCGAAGAACAGCAGGACGTTTTCTACTACATCACCGTGATGAACGAGTCCTACCAGCAGCCAGCCATGCCGGCCGGTGTCGAGGAAGGCATCATCAAGGGCATGTACCTGCTCGAAGAAGACACCAAGGAAGCGGCGCACCACGTTCAACTGATGGGCTCCGGCACCATCCTGCGCGAAGTGCGTGAAGCGGCGAAGATCCTGCGTGACGAGTTCAACGTCGGCGCCGACGTGTGGAGCGTGACCAGCTTCAACGAACTGCGTCGCGACGGCCTGGCCGTAGAGCGCAGCAACCGTCTGCATCCTGGCCAGAAACCAGCAACCAGCTACGTCGAAGAATGCCTGGCCGGCCGCAAGGGCCCGGTCATCGCCTCCACCGACTACATGAAGCTGTTTGCCGAACAAATTCGCCAGTGGGTCCCGTCCAAGGAGTTCAAAGTCCTGGGCACCGACGGTTTCGGCCGCAGTGACAGCCGCAAGAAGCTGCGTCACTTCTTCGAAGTCGACCGTCACTTCGTGGTGTTGGCAGCCCTGGAAGCCTTGGCTGACCGTGGTGAGATCGAACCCAAGGTGGTGGCTGACGCCATCGTCAAGTTCGGTATCAACCCGGAAAAACGCAACCCACTGGACTGCTGAGGAGACTTTTTGTGAGCGAACTCATTCGCGTACCTGACATCGGCAGCGGTGAAGGTGAAGTAATCGAGCTGTTTGTGAAGGTCGGCGACACCGTCGAAGCCGACCAGAGCATCCTGACCCTGGAATCGGACAAGGCGAGCATGGAAATTCCTGCTCCCAAGGCCGGCGTGGTCAAGAGCCTGAAGGTCAAGCTGGGCGACCGCCTGAAAGAAGGCGACGAACTGCTCGAGCTGGAAATCGAAGGTGCCGCCGATGCGGCGCCTGCGGCGGCCGCTCCTGCAGCCGCTCCCGCGCCGGCTGAAAAGCCTGCCGCTGCCGCCGAGGCCCCAGCGGCCCCGGCCGCTGCACCGGCTGCCGCTACCGTTCAGGACATTCACGTTCCGGACATCGGCTCGTCGGGCAAAGCCAAGATCATCGAGCTGCTGGTCAAGGTCGGCGATACGGTCGAAGCCGACCAGTCGCTGATCACCCTGGAGTCCGACAAGGCCTCCATGGAGATTCCTTCGCCGGCTGCCGGCGTGGTGGAAAGCATTGCGGTCAAGCTGGAAGACGAAGTCGGCACCGGTGACTTCATCCTCAAGCTCAAAGTACAAGGCGCCGCGCCTGCCGCTGCTCCAGCACCGGCCGCCGCTCCGGCGGCCAAAGCTGAAGCCGCCCAGGCTCCGGCTGCCGCACCCGCACCCGCCGCAAAAGCCGAGGCCGCACCGGCCCCAGCTGCTGCCGCGCCTGCGCCGAGCGGTGCCAAGGTTCACGCCGGCCCGGCCGTGCGTCAGCTGGCCCGTGAATTCGGCGTCGAGCTCAGCGCCGTCGCCGCCACCGGCCCTCACGGTCGTGTGCTGAAGGAAGACGTGCAGGTTTACGTCAAAGCCATGATGCAAAAGGCCAAGGAAGCGCCGGCTGCCGGCGGCGCTACCACCGGTGGCTCGGGCATTCCGCCGATCCGCACCGTGGACTTCAGCCGCTTCGGCGAAATCGAAGAAGTGCCGATGACCCGCCTGATGCAAATCGGCGCGGCAGGTCTGCACGCCAGCTGGCTGAACATCCCCCACGTGACGCAGTTCGACCAGGCCGACATCACCGACCTGGAAGCATTCCGCGTTGCGCAGAAAGCCGTGGCCGAAAAGGCCGGCGTCAAGCTGACCGTCCTGCCACTGCTGCTCAAGGCCTGCGCGCACCTGCTCAAGGAACTGCCGGACTTCAACAGTTCGCTGGCGCCGAGCGGCAAGGCGATCATTCGCAAGAAGTACGTGCATATCGGCTTTGCGGTCGACACCCCGGATGGCCTGCTGGTGCCGGTCATCAAGAACGTCGACCAGAAGAGCCTGCTGCAGCTCGCCGCTGAAGCTGCCGCACTGGCGGCCAAGGCCCGTGACAAGAAGCTCACCCCGGACGATATGCAGGGCGCCTGCTTCACCATCTCCAGCCTCGGCCACATTGGCGGTACCGGCTTCACGCCAATCGTCAACGCGCCGGAAGTGGCGATCCTGGGTGTGTCCAAGGCGACAATCCAGCCGGTCTGGGACGGTAAGGCGTTCCAGCCGAAGCTGATGCTGCCACTGTCGCTGTCCTACGATCACCGTGTGATCAACGGCGCCGCCGCTGCACGTTTCACCCAGCGTCTGAGCCAATTGCTGAACGACATCCGCACCATCCTGCTGTAAGCCGCGACGGGCCTTCCTTCTTAACCCGGAAGGCCCGTTTGCACCGATTTCCGAGCGCCACGCTCGTACCTCAACCCCGCCACTTGGCGGGGCTTTTTTTGCGTGTTTCACCGCGAAAACTGGACAGAGAGAACAGGTTTGTACACCTTCTGTCACTGCGACTGTAGAAATCCCCCAAGCGGCCGATAACACACATATAGCACTTAGCCTTCATCCTCTCTTGTCAGCCCGCGCCGCATGATGCAACCTTGCCGCAGGCAACAGAAAAGAGGGCGTGAGCCCGGCGCCGTGCGCGTTATTTCAAGTGAGTTTCCCCCATGAAAAGCCAACCCGATGTCGCCCGTACGGCGGCCGAGGTAGTGACGCAGTTACCGGTGCCTTCGCGCCTCGGTATGCTGCGTTTCGAGCGGCTTAATGAGGCAAGCTGGGCTATGCTCTACCTCGATCCCAACTGCGAGCGCCAATTCGGCCTGCCGGCGGTTGAACTGTGCGCCCTGATCGGCACGCCCTACGCCAGCCTGATGGAACCCCAGGCCCGCTATCAGTTGCACGACGCCATCCAGCAGCAACTGACCCAGAGCCCGCACTATCTGGTGCGTTACACCCTGCACACCAACGATGGCCCGCTGAGCCTGCTGGAAATGGGCGAAGCCTACAAACAACACAATCGTCACTTGCTGCGCGGTTACCTGATGGTAGTCGACGGCCTGTTCAGCGAGGTGCCTTTGCCCCTTCCCTCCTCAGAAGATTTGGAGAGTCAGAACAGTCGTCTGCAGATCGCCCTGGAACTCAACCAACGGGCCCAGCAGGAACAATTGCAGCACCTGGAACGGGTGCGCGCCCAGCAGGAGCTGATCCTGCTGCTGGCCCGCCAGCGTTACACCGCCAACAATTCGCTGCAGGAAGCCGCCGAGCTGATCACCCGCAGCGCCTGCGAAATCTACCAGCTCGATTGCGCCAGTATCTGGAACCTTGAAGGCCAGCGCCTGGTGCCGATTTCCGCCTACCATCGCGCCGATCAACAGCACCATTTGCCTGATCCCATCGACGCCAGTTGTTTCCCGGATTATCTGGAAGCCTTGCACACCAGCCGAGCCATCGATGCCACCAACGCCATGCGCGACCCACGCACTCGCGAAATGGCCGAGAGCCTGCGAGCCAACGATGTGCACGCCATGCTCGACGCCAGCATCCGCGTCGACGGGCAGGTGGTCGGCGTGCTGTGCCTGGAACAGAGCGGCGGTTCGCGCGCGTGGCAGGCCGATGAAATTGCCTTTGCCGGGGAGCTGGCGGATCAGTTTGCACAAGTCATCAACAACCATAACCGTCGCACCGCCACGAGCGCCCTGCACCTGTTCCAGCGGGCCGTAGAGCAAAGCGCCAACGCCTTTCTGCTGGTCAACTGCGACGGCGTGGTGGAGTACGTCAACCCCAGCTTCACCGCGATCACCCAGTACAGCGCAGAAGAGGTCCACGGCCATCGCCTGGCGCAGCTGCCGGCGCTGGAAAACCTCAGTGAGTTGCTGTTCGACGCGCCGTCGAGCCTGGCCAAGAGCAACAGCTGGCAGGGCGAGTTCAAAAGCCGCCGCAAGAACCTGGAACCCTACTGGGGGCAGTTGTCGATTTCCAAGGTCTATGGCGACAACCGTGAGCTGACCCACTACATCGGCATCTACGAAGACATCACCCAGACCAAGCTGGCCCAGCAGCGCATCGAGCGTCTGGCTTACACCGACAACCTGACCAATCTGGGCAACCGCCCGGCGTTCATCCGCAACCTCGATGAACGCTTTGCCCGCGACAGCGACAGTCCGATCAGCCTGCTGCTGGTGGATATCGATAACTTCAAGCGCATCAATGACAGCCTCGGCCACCAGACCGGCGACAAGTTGCTGATCAGCCTGGCCCGACGCCTGCGCAACAGCTTAAGCAGCAGTGGCAGCCTGGCGCGCTTTGCCAGTAACGAGTTCGCGGTGCTGCTGGATGAAACCGATCTGGAAACCGGTCAGCAAGTGGCCAGCCAATTGCTGGCGACCCTCGACAAACCGATGTTCGTCGACAACCAGTTGATCAGCGTCACCGGCTCCGTGGGCCTGGCCTGCGCGCCGCTGCATGGCCGCGACCCGCAAACCCTCATGCGTAACGCCGGCCTGGCACTGCATAAAGCCAAGGCCAACGGCAAGCATCAGGTCCAGGTCTTCACCGAAGCCCTCAATGCCGAAGCCAGCTACAAGCTGTTTGTAGAGAACAACCTGCGCCGCGCCCTGACGCAGAACGAGCTGGACGTGTTCTACCAGCCCAAGCTATGCCTGCGCAGCGGCCGCCTGCTCGGCATGGAGGCGCTGCTGCGCTGGAACCATCCGGAAAAGGGCATGATCCGCCCCGACCAGTTCATCAGCGTGGCCGAAGAGACTGGCTTGATCATCCCCATCGGCAAATGGATTGCCCGCCAGGCGTGCCGCATGAGCCGGCAACTGAGCGCCGCCGGCCTGGGCAACCTGCAGGTGGCGATCAACTTGTCCCCCAAGCAGTTCTCCGACCCGGACCTGGTGGCCTCGATTGCCACGATCCTCAAGGAAGAACAGCTGCCGGCCAACCTGCTGGAGCTGGAGCTGACCGAAGGCCTGCTGCTGGAAGCCACCGAAGACACGCGCCTGCAATTGGACCAGTTAAAGAGCTTCGGCCTGACCCTGGCCATGGACGACTTCGGCACCGGCTACTCATCGCTGAGTTACTTGAAAAAATTCCCCATCGATATCATCAAGATCGATCGCAGCTTTATCCACGAGATCCCGGACAACCAGGACGACATGGAAATCACCTCCGCCGTGATCGCCATGGCGCACAACCTCAAGCTCAAGGTGGTGGCCGAAGGCATCGAGACCGCCGAACAGCTGGCCTTCCTGCGGCGGCACCGTTGCGATGTGGGCCAGGGTTACCTGTTCGATCGGCCGATTCCCGGAGCAGAGCTGCCGGCCATGCTTAAACGCTACCCGCGTGGCCCAATCGCCTGACATCGCTGTAACACTCGGGCACACTGACTGTCTGAATTTTTACCATCACTCAACCTGACGAGAGGACTGCTCATGGTCTTGCGCTCGGAAATTCTGGTGAACAAAAACGTGCTGCCTACTCAAGAACAAGCGTTGCCTGGGCGTGAAACGCCGATGACCCTGCCCGAGACGCACTTCGTCAACGGCAACCCGCTGCTGGGCCCATTCCTCGATGACGTAGGCTTTGCGATCTTCGGCCTGGGCTGCTTCTGGGGAGCGGAACGCAAGTTCTGGCAGCGCGACGGCGTGGTCAGCACCGTGGTGGGTTATGCGGGCGGCTTCACGCCCAACCCGACCTACGAAGAAGTGTGTTCCGGCCTGACCGGCCACAGCGAAGTGGTGCTGGTGGTGTATGACCAGGCCAAGGTGAAATACGAAGACCTGCTGAAGATGTTCTGGGAATTGCACAACCCAACCCAGGGCATGCGCCAGGGCAACGACATCGGCAGCCAATACCGTTCGGTGATCTACGCGACCACACCGGAACAACTGGAGGCTGCAAAGGCCAGTGCCGAGGCGTATCAGGCCGAACTGAACAAGGCCGGCCTGGGGCAGATCACCACCGAAATCGACCAGGCACCGACCGTGTATTTCGCCGAGGCGTATCACCAGCAATACCTGGCGAAAAACCCACAGGGTTATTGCGGCATTGGCGGAACAGGCGTGGTTTGCGCGATCTGAAGATCGGAGCGGCAAGCTACAAGCTGCAAGTGGTGCTTTCTGCCCTCACTTGTAGCTTGAAGCTTGAAGCTTGCACCTTACAACTCACACCTACTCAGCTATAAGCCAATCCATCTGCCACCCGCCCTGGGTCTGGCCCAGTTGCTTGGACAGCCACGGCAACAGCTCACGCAGTTCTTCCTCCAAGCCCCATGGCGGGTTGGCAATCGCCAGGCCCGAACCGGTCAGGGTGTTGGGCGTGTCCAGCGGATGCACCAGCAATTCCACCCGCAATAATTTCGGCGCCCCCGTTCCGGCCAGGTCCTGATAGAAGCGACGCAACATGCGCTGGTCCTTGACCGGGTACCAGATCGCCGCCACGGTCTGGCGCATGCGGCCGACTGCTTCCTTGAGGGACGCGGCGCAGCGTTGCATCTCGTCGAGCTTTTCAAACGGTGGGTCGATCAGCATCAGGGCGCGTTTTTCCGGCACGGGCAGCAACGCTCGCGGCACATGCCAGCCTTCGCCCAGGTGCACCTTGACCCGGCGATCGCCCTTCATGTTGTCCTTGAGCAATACACCGTCTTCAGGATGTTTCTCGTTGAGCAACACACGGTCCTGCGGGCGCGTGAGCCGACGCGCCAGTTCCGGCGAACCGGGGTAGTAGCGCAACTGGCCGTCCGGGTTCATCTCATGCAGCACGCGCATGTAGTCGGCGGTCAGCGGCGGCAAATCGGTCCGGCCCCACAGTCGCGCAATGCCTTCCAGGTATTCGCCGGTGCGGTTGGCCTGATCGCCCTGCAAGTCGTACAGGCCGATGCCCGCGTGGGTGTCAAGGTAGGCGAACGGCTGTTCCTTGCGCGACATCAGGGCGATGAGGCGGGTCAAGGTCAGGTGTTTGAAGACATCGGCGTGGTTGCCGGCGTGAAAGGCGTGACGATAATTCATGGTTGCTCCTGCGCAGGGGGCGAAGTTTACCTTCTACACGGACAAAGGTGCAGGGCGGCATGCCGGGCGGTGCTTATGCCCTAAAGGCAGCAGGCGGGCGGAAAAAAATCTAAATACCCGCCTGAGCGCGGATTTATTGTGGCGGGCACCCAATCCAAGGAGGTCAATTGCCATCATGAAAGACGCCACCCTCGCCCTGCACCACGGCTTCAAGTCGGACCCGGCCACCAAGGCCGTGGCCGTGCCGATCTACCAGAACGTCGCTTTCGAATTCGACAACGCCCAGCACGGCGCCGACCTGTTCAACCTGGACGTACCCGGCAATATCTACACGCGCATCATGAACCCCACCAACGATGTCCTGGAGCAACGTATCGCCGCCCTCGAAGGCGGCATCGCGGCGCTGGCGGTGTCAGCCGGTAGCGCGGCGATCCATTATGCGATCCAGACCCTGACCCGCGCCGGAGACAATATCGTCACCACGCCGCAACTGTACGGCGGCACCTATACCTTGTTCGCCCATTTGCTGCCCAGCTTTGGTGTGGACGTGCGGTTCGCCCGGGACGATAGCGCCGAGGCCATCGCCGAGCTGATCGATGACCAGACCAAGCTGGTGTACTGCGAGAGCATCGGCAATCCGGCGGGCAATATCATCGATCTGGAGGCCCTGGCCAAGGTGGCACACGCCCGAGGTGTGCCGTTGATGGTGGACAACACCGTCGCCACGCCGATCCTGTGCAAACCCATTCAGTTCGGCGCCGATATCGTCGTGCATTCGGTAACCAAATACATCGGCGGCCATGGCAATTCGCTCGGCGGAGTGATCGTCGACAGTGGCACCTTCCCCTGGACGCAGTACCCGGAAAAATTCCCCGGCCTCAACCGGCCCGAGCCGGCTTATCACGGCGTGGTCTACACCGAAAAATTCGGCCCCGCCGCGTTCATCGCCCGCGCGCGTACCGTGCCCTTGCGCAACACCGGTGCGGCCCTGGCGCCGATGAATGCCTTTCTGTTGCTGCAAGGCTTGGAAACCCTGGCGCTGCGCATGGAACGCCACACCGAGAACGCGCTCAAGGTTGCGCAGTTTCTACAAGGGCATGCCGACGTGGAATGGGTCAGCTACGCGGGCCTGCCGGAGCACCCGCACCATCGACTGGCGCAGAAATACATGCAAGGCAAGCCATCGGCGATCCTGTCTTTCGGCCTGAAGGGCGGCTATGACGCCGGCGTGCGTTTCTACGATGCACTGCAGATCTTCAAACGCTTGGTGAACATCGGCGACGCCAAATCCCTGGCCTGCCATCCGGCGTCCACCACCCATCGGCAGATGAACGAACAGGAGCAGGCCAAGGCCGGCGTGAAGCCGGAGATGATTCGCCTGTCGGTCGGCATCGAAGCCATTGAAGACCTGATCGACGATTTGCAGCAGGCACTGGGCTCAACTCGCCTCTGAGTCGAGATAGTCCGTCAGCGCCGCATAGGTGACCACGGGCCCACGGGCGAAATACGCGACCTTGTGCTGCAGGGTCGGGGGCGTGAAGGCGGCGCAAAGGTCCGGGCGCTGTTCCTCAAGCCATTGCAGCAGGTTGTCGATCCGGGTCTGCGGCGATTGTTCGGCCAGATGCTCCAGCAACGTGGCAGGCACTTGCCACCAGGGGCTGGTCTTGGCGGCGCCGACCGGGGCCGTCGCAACGGCCAGCGGCTGCCCATTGATCAAGTAGCGCTGGAACACCGGCAGCACCTGCCCCGCGTCCCTGCCCAGATGCTGCAGCAGCGGCAGCACCTGCGTGCCATCCCAAAAGCGCAGGAACACTGCCTGCCCCTCGGGCAGGTTCACTTGGGTCAAGCCCTGCAGATGGGCGAGTACCACCTCCAACGGGCTGGATGACACCGCCAGCCAGCCCCAGTCCTCGGCCTGGGTGTGCGTCACCCAATCGAGAAACGCGCTGCCGGGCTCGACCCGTGCAAGGTAAGGCATGACCTGCGTCCAGTCCGCGTAGGCGGTGCCTGCCCATATGGCGCGCGGCGAGGCTCCCGCGGCCATGCCTTGCCAGGCGTCGAACGGCTTGGCATCGCTGGCACTGCCCAGCACCGCGAAGAGTTGCTCATGGGGTTGCAGGGGCCATTGGGCCAGCCAGGCACCGGGTGACAGAGGTTGCTCCATTGGGGATAAGTTCCTTGGGTTCAAAGTTGACTGATGGGGCGATCAGCGACATCACACTGCCCGTTCTTGCAGCGCTCACACTCTTCACAGAACGGCGCGCTGCGTTTCAGGCTGGCTATCTGCACACGGCTCAACGGAGCCGGGAGCACCGCCAGCACTTTATCCCTCAGCCCGGGCAGCAACGGCGCCGGAGCAGGCGCGGGAGCACCGCCCAACTGGATCTCCACGCTGCTGAAGATGCCGGCGGCGGACACCGTGATCGACTGCCCACCGGCCTGAATCGTGACACTGGCACCCGCATCGATGACGACGCTCTGGCCGGCGCCGATCCGGATCACCTGCTCCGCGCGTACCTGCTGTGAACCACCGATCACGAGGTGGTCGTCCTGCTTGAGTTGCGTCAGGCGGTTGCCATGGGTGATGCGCTGCTCTTCACCCTGCAGTTCATGGTGCGACTCGCCGCCCACGGTGATTCGACGCCGGTTGTCCACCCGCACCTGCTGGTCATGCAGCACATGTTGGGTCCAATCTCGCTGGGCGCGCAGGTAGATTTCCTCGGCGCCCTTGCGGTCCTCGATGCGCAGTTCGTTGTATCCGCCGCCGCCAGGGCTGCTTTGGCTGCGCAGGATGCTGCGGGTCTTGTCCGCCGGCAGGTCGAGGGGCAACGGCGTCGCGGCGTTGGCCAGGCAGCCGACCACCACAGGCATGTCCATGTCGCCATTCAAAAAGCCCACCAGCACTTCCATGCCCACCCGTGGGATCAGTACCGCGCCGTAGCGATCATGGGCCCAGCCGCTGGCGACCCGCAGCCAGCAGCTGGAATGCTCGTCATGTGTGCCGTGGCGGTCCCAGGCCAGTTGCACTTTGACGCGACCGTATTCGTCGCAATGGATTTCACTGTCGGTGGGGCCGGTCACCACCGCGTTCTGGTAACCCGTCAGCGGCCTGCGCGATGGCAAGGGTGGGCGAAAAACCACCTCCCAGGGCGCTGCGACGAAGTGGTTGGAGTAGCCCTGACGCATTTCCCCACCGGCGACCTCGGTCACCGCCTCTTCGAGTACCTGGGGCTGGCTGCCCTCGTGAGTCACGTCGGTCATGAGCCACAAGTCGTTCCACTCCTGGCGCGGATGCCCGGCCAGCTTGAGGAAACGTCCGCAGGCGAGCGCCGGCTCATCCCCGCTGCCGAAGGCTAAGCAATGCTCGCTGCGGTGACGCTCCAGGCCCCGCTGCGCCAGGTGCTTACCCTCTACACGGTCGGTGAAATGGCCGGGGTAGCCCTGCGCTTCAAGGCGCGAATTCTGCTCGTCGGACACCGTGCTTTCCAGCGTCAGGCGTGGCTTGCGCCAATCGTAATCGCGCAGGCTCAGAGCCGTCGTACAGGTGCGCAGTTGTACCGCGAAACGCTTGATGGCCGGCGTGTCCGCCACCATCCCGGACCCTGCGGCGTAGAGCGTGGCGTCCTCGGCCCGGGCGAACACGGTCTGGTCATCGCCAAATACCAGCAAATGGCCTTCGGGCGAATGCCGAAAGTGGTAGTGAATGCCCAGCTCGGCACACAGGCGCTGAATGAATGCCAGGTCGGTCTCAGCGAACTGCACGCAATACTCGCGTTCGGGGTAGGTGCCACTTAAGCGAAACTCGAATCGATCGGCCTGGATGCCCTGCTCTTTAAGAACCTGGGCAACGATCTGCGGTACGGTCTTATGCTGGAAAATGCGTGGGTGGCTGCTATGGGCCAGATAGGCCAACTGAGGTACCAGACGAACGCTGTAACGGGTCAGCCGCCGCCCGGAGTCGCCCTGCGCCACATGGTCCACTACGCCATGCACACCGTGCCCATGCGCATCAAACCCCAGATAAGCCTGGCGATGCAGCAGACCTTCCAGGTCAAGGTCAGGCTGCTCGCCGACCAGTTCCAAATCAAAATGATAGGGCTGGCTGAGTACTTCACGACCTTTGAAACGGTAGACCTTTAGGTCGCTGGGCACCCCATCCAGGGTCAGGGTAAAGGCACTTTGATTGGCAGGCGCGAACATCCGATGTTTCTCTGCGAAGGCTGGGGGGGGCGATTCTGCAACAGTGTCGTGTCCTGCTGAGCACTGCTCGCACAAATCAGTAAAGCCCTACGCACGAGTGTGCGAATCGTCAGCTTGCATGCGCCAAATCATTCGCAAAAAAAAGGCCCGCTATCCGTAGGATGCGGGCCTTTCGTTTAACTCATCAGACGCTGGGCGCCCGTCGAATTACTTGTTGAGGTTGTAGTCTTTTTCCGCAGCATCAAAACGCTCGACCATACCCGCAGTCGGCGCGCCCAGTTTGCTTACGATGTAGATCGCCAGGCTGGCAAAGATAAAGCCAGGGATGATTTCGTACAGCCCCAGCAGAGCGAAGTGTTTCCACACAATCACGGTAATCGCGCCGACCAGGATGCCGGCCAGAGCGCCATTGCGGGTCATGTTTTTCCAGATTACCGAAATCAGCACCACAGGTCCGAACGCGGCGCCGAAACCGGCCCAGGCGTAGCTCACCAGGCCCAGGACGCGGTTGTTCGGGTTGGCGGCCATGGCGATGGCGATCAAGGCCACCAGCAGCACCATCAGCCGGCCGACCCAGACCAATTCAACCTGGGACGCGCTCTTGCGCAGGAAGGTCTTGTAGAAGTCTTCGGTCAGGGCGCTGGAGCACACCAGCAGCTGGCAGCTCAAGGTGCTCATTACCGCCGCCAGGATGGCTGACAGCAGCACGCCAGCGATCCATGGGTTGAACAGCAGCTTGGCCAGTTCGATAAACACACGTTCGTGGTTCTCGGTCACCGGCCCGGCCACTTCCGGGTGCGCCGAAAAGTAGGCGATGCCGAAAAAGCCCACGGCCACGGTGCCACCCAGGCACAGGATCATCCAGGTCATGGAGATGCGGCGCGCGTTGGCGATCGACTTCACCGAATCGGCCGCCATGAAGCGCGCGAGAATGTGCGGCTGGCCGAAGTAACCCAGGCCCCAGCCCATCAGCGAGATGATGCCGATGAAGGTGGTGTTCTTGAGCATGTTGAAGTTGTCGGGGTTCTTGGCTTCGATCGCCAGGAACGTGGTGTCGACGCCGCCGGTGGCCAGCAGCACGATGATCGGCGTGAGAATCAGCGCAAAGATCATCAGCGTGGCTTGTACGGTGTCCGTCCAGCTCACCGCCAGGAAACCGCCAACGAAGGTGTAGGCAATGGTCGCCGCCGCACCGGCCCACAGCGCAGTCTCGTAGGACATGCCGAAGGTGCTTTCGAACAGACGCGCGCCGGCGACGATACCCGAGGCGCAGTAGATGGTGAAGAACACCAGGATTACCACCGCGGAGATGATCCGCAGCAGGCCGCTTTTATCTTCGAAGCGGCTGGAAAAATAGTCCGGCAGCGTCAGGGCGTCGCCGTTGTGTTCGGTCTGTACCCGCAGGCGACCGGCCACGAACAGCCAGTTGAGGTAGGCACCGACGATCAGGCCGATGGCGATCCAGCTTTCCGACAGACCGGACATGTAGATGGCGCCCGGCAGGCCCATCAACAACCAGCCGCTCATATCGGAAGCGCCGGCCGACAAGGCCGTTACCACGCTACCGAGGCTGCGACCGCCCAGGATGTAATCGGAAAGGTTGTTGGTGGAGCGATAGGCCATGAAGCCGATCAGCACCATTGCTGCGATATAGATCACGAATGTGATCAGGGTTGGATTGCTAACGCTCATAAGAAGTGACGCCCTGGCTTTGTTTTTATGTAGCGGCGACCTGTCAGACGCCTCCCGTTTAAGGGCTGGACGAACCTGCACGCCGCGCATTTATGACTGGCGTTTCCCCAGGAAAGCCGCCAGCCGATGAACCGAGCCCGTAAGCTGGTTGCACCTTGGCCGCGAATGCTATTCAACAAAGCAAATAAGGTGCAACCAGTTTCTCGAGAATAAGTTGCACCCTGACGCAATTTGCAGAAAAGGCCTCGTTTTTGCTCCTTTTCGGAGCAAGGAGCGCCGATCTCAGAAGTAAATGCACCAAGACACAGCGGATTGTGCAGCCGCCAAATTATTTCCGACGAAGCCACTCACATTTCACAAATAAAAAGGGTTGCACCCGGTTGCACCTCTTGATGGGCAAAGCTAATCTTGCCGCCAGCTAATGCCACGCGGTAGTGGCACCCATGAGGATAAGAAAATGGCGACGACCACCCTTGGGGTCAAACTCGACGACCCGACCCGCGAACGCTTGAAGGCGGCCGCGACCTCCATTGATCGCACGCCGCACTGGCTGATCAAGCAGGCGATTTTCAATTACCTGGAGAAACTCGAGGGTGGTGCAACCCTGACCGAACTCAACGGCTCGGGCACCAAGGACGCCGACGACGCAGGCGACGTCCAGACCGACCACGCCCACCAGTGCTTCCTCGAGTTTGCCGAAAGCATCCTGCCGCAGTCCGTATTGCGTGCCTCGATCACTGCCGCTTACCGCCGCCCTGAGCCGGAAGTGGTGCCGATGCTGATCGAGCAGGCCCGCCTCCCGGCGCCAATGGCCGAGGCCACCAATAAACTGGCTGCCACCATTGCCGAGAAACTGCGCAATCAGAAGAGTGCCGGCGGCCGTGCCGGGATTGTTCAGGGCCTGCTGCAGGAATTTTCCCTGTCGTCCCAGGAGGGCGTGGCGCTGATGTGCCTGGCCGAAGCGCTGCTGCGCATTCCGGACAAGGGCACCCGCGACGCACTGATCCGCGACAAGATCAGCACCGGCAACTGGCAGCCGCACCTGGGCAACAGCCCGTCGCTGTTCGTCAACGCCGCCACCTGGGGCCTGTTGCTGACTGGCAAGCTGGTCGCCACCCATAACGAAGCCGGCCTCACCTCGTCCCTGAGCCGCATCATCGGCAAGAGCGGCGAGCCGATGATCCGCAAGGGCGTCGACATGGCCATGCGCTTGATGGGCGAGCAGTTCGTGACCGGCGAAACCATCGCCGAAGCGTTGGCCAACGCGAGCAAGTTCGAAGCCAAGGGCTTCCGTTACTCCTACGACATGCTCGGTGAAGCCGCCCTGACCGAACACGACGCCCAGAAGTACCTGGCCTCGTACGAGCAAGCTATTCACTCCATCGGCAAAGCCTCCCACGGCCGTGGGATTTATGAAGGCCCCGGTATCTCCATCAAGCTGTCGGCGCTGCACCCGCGCTACAGCCGTGCGCAATACGAGCGCGTGATGGATGAGCTGTACCCGCGCCTGCTGTCCCTGACCCTGCTGGCCAAGCAATACGACATCGGCCTGAACATCGACGCCGAAGAAGCCGACCGCCTGGAGCTGTCACTGGATCTGCTGGAGCGCCTGTGCTTCGAGCCGCAACTGACCGGCTGGAACGGCATCGGTTTCGTAATCCAGGCTTACCAGAAGCGTTGCCCATACGTGATCGACTACGTCATCGACCTGGCGCGCCGCAGCCGCCATCGCCTGATGATCCGCCTGGTGAAAGGCGCGTACTGGGACAGCGAGATCAAGCGCGCCCAGGTCGAAGGCCTGGAAGGCTATCCGGTGTACACGCGCAAGGTATACACCGACGTTTCCTACATTGCCTGCGCGCGCAAACTGCTGTTGGTGCCGGAAGTCATCTATCCGCAGTTCGCTACGCACAACGCCCACACCTTGTCGGCCATTTACCATATTGCCGGTCAGAACTATTACCCCGGCCAGTACGAGTTCCAGTGCCTGCACGGCATGGGCGAACCGCTGTACGAGCAGGTGGTAGGCAAAGTGGCCGACGGCAAGCTGAACCGTCCGTGCCGCGTGTACGCCCCGGTCGGCACTCACGAAACACTGCTGGCTTACCTGGTGCGTCGCCTGCTTGAAAACGGCGCCAACACCTCGTTCGTCAACCGCATCGCCGACCAGTCGATTTCGATCCAGGAGCTGGTGGCCGACCCGGTGGCCAGCATCGAGCAGATGGCCACCGTGGAAGGCGGCTTCGGCCTGCCGCACCCGCGCATTCCGCTGCCGCGTGACCTGTATGGCAGCGACCGTGCCAATTCGGCCGGTATCGACCTGGCCAACGAACACCGCCTGGCATCGCTGTCCTGCGCCCTGCTGGCCACCGCTCACAACAACTGGAAAGCCGCACCGATGCTCGGTTGCGCCTCCAGCGAGCAAGCGCCGACAGCGGTGTTGAACCCGTCCGACCTGCGCGATGTGGTCGGCCAGGTACAGGAAGCCACCGTCGAAGACGTCGACAACGCCATCCAATGCGCGATCAACGCCGGTCCGATCTGGCAGGCCACCCCGCCGGCAGAGCGCGCCGCCATCCTGGAACGCGCCGCCGACCTGATGGAAGGCGAGATCCAGCCGCTGATGGGCCTGCTGGCCCGCGAAGCCGGCAAGACCTTTGCCAACGCCATCGCCGAAGTGCGCGAGGCCGTGGATTTCCTGCGCTACTACGCGGTGCAGGCGCGCAACGACTTTACCAACGACGCCCACCGCCCGCTGGGCCCGGTGGTATGTATCAGCCCATGGAACTTCCCGCTGGCAATCTTCAGTGGCCAGGTCGCCGCAGCGCTGGCTGCCGGTAACCCGGTGCTCGCCAAGCCTGCCGAGCAAACCCCGCTGGTGGCGGCCCAGGCTGTGCGCCTCCTGCTGGAGGCCGGTATCCCGGAAGGCGTGCTGCAACTGCTGCCGGGCCAGGGCGAAACCGTCGGCGCGCGTCTGGTGGGTGACGATCGCGTCAAAGGCGTGATGTTCACCGGTTCCACCGAAGTGGCGCGCCTGCTGCAACGCAATGTGGCCGGTCGCCTGGATGCCCAGGGCCGTCCGATCCCGTTGATCGCCGAAACCGGCGGCCAGAACGCGATGATCGTCGACTCCTCGGCGCTGACCGAACAAGTGGTCATCGACGTGGTGTCGTCGGCCTTCGACAGCGCCGGCCAGCGTTGCTCGGCCCTGCGCGTGTTGTGCCTGCAGGAAGATTCGGCGGACCGCGTCATCGAAATGCTCAAGGGCGCCATGGCCGAATGTCGCCTCGGCAACCCGGAGCGCCTGTCGGTGGACATCGGCCCGGTGATCGACGCCGAAGCCAAGGCCGGCATCGAGAAACACATCCAGGCCATGCGCGATAAAGGCCGCACTGTGTACCAGGTGGCGATTGCCGACGGCGAAGAAATCAAGCGCGGCACCTTCGTGATGCCAACCCTGATCGAACTGGAAAGCTTCGACGAACTGCAGCGCGAGATCTTCGGCCCGGTGCTGCACGTAGTGCGCTACAAGCGCAAAGAGATCGACCAGTTGATCGGTCAGATCAACGCGTCCGGCTATGGCCTGACCCTGGGCGTGCACACGCGTATCGACGAAACCATCGCCAAAGTGATCGACAACGTTCATGCCGGTAACGTCTACGTTAACCGCAACATCGTAGGTGCCGTGGTCGGCGTGCAGCCGTTCGGCGGCGAAGGCCTGTCGGGCACCGGCCCGAAAGCCGGTGGTCCGCTGTACCTGTACCGTTTGCTGTCGACTCGTCCTACCGATGCGATCGAGCAATCCTTCGTTCGCGCCGACAAAGTGGCCGCACCGGACATGCGCCTGCGCGACGCCATGAGCCAACCGCTGACCGCCCTGAAAAGCTGGGCAGACAGCAATAAGTTCAGCGAACTGAGCGCCCTGTGCACTCAATTCGCCGCGCAATCGCAAAGCGGTATCACCCGCCAACTGGCCGGCCCGACCGGTGAGCGCAACAGCTACGCCATCCTCCCTCGCGAGCACGTTCTGTGCCTGGCAGACGTGGAAGGCGACCTGTTGACTCAATTGGCGGCGGTATTGGCGGTGGGTGGCTCGGCGGTATGGCCGGAAACCGACCTGACCAAAGCCTTGTTCCCACGCCTGCCGAAGGATATTCAGGCGAAGATCAAGCGCGTAGCCGATTGGACCAAGGACGGCGTGGTGTTCGACGCCGTTCTGCACCACGGCGACTCCGATCAATTGCGCGCGGTATGCCAGCAAGTGGCACAGCGTGGCGGGGCGATTGTCGGGGTGCATGGGTTGTCCCAGGGCGAGACCTCCATTGCGTTGGAGCGCCTGGTGATCGAGCGGGCATTGAGCGTCAACACCGCTGCGGCGGGCGGTAACGCCAGCCTGATGACCATCGGCTAACCCTGAAAGAAATACAGCTGGACAATGTGGGAGGGGCAAACCCCCTCCCACATTCGACTGCATTGCAAATGATCATCTGTGTTTTGCCGTTCCATCACTTAGATCAATCTTGCTATTCACCCTTAATTCGCGCACTTAGACTCAGGCCAATTCCTACAAAGGTAATCCGCCATGTCCGAGACGCTGCTCAGTTCCCGCAATCTGGCTTTCGAGCTGTACGAAGTCCTCGATGCCGAGGGCCTGACCCAGCGCGAGCGGTTTGCCGAGCACAACCGTGAAACCTTCGATGCGGCCATCAGCACCGCACGCAGCATCGCCGAAAAGTATTTCGCGCCCCATAACCGCAAAAACGACGAAAACGAACCGCGCTATGAAGACGGCAAGGCCATCCTCATCCCGGAGGTCAAGCCGGCCGTGGACGCGTTTCTGGAGGCTGGCTTTCTCAATGCCGCGCGCAGTTTCGAGGCTGGCGGCATGCAGTTGCCGACCCTGCTGTCCCAAGCCTGCTTCGCGCACTTCCAATCGGCCAACGCGGCGTCCACCTCGTACCCGTTCCTGACCATGGGCGCGGCCAACCTGATTGAAAGCTTCGGCACCGAGGAGCAGAAACAGCGCTTCCTGCAGCCGATGATCGAAGGACGCTTCTTCGGCACCATGGCGTTGACCGAGCCCCATGCCGGCTCGTCGTTGTCGGATATTCGTACACGCGCAGAACCTGCGGATGACGGCACCTATCGCCTCAAAGGCAACAAGATCTTTATTTCCGGCGGTGATCACCCCTTGTCGGAAAACATCGTGCACATGGTGCTGGCCAAGTTGCCGGATGCGCCGCCTGGGGTGAAGGGCATTTCGCTGTTTATCGTGCCTAAATTCCTGGTCAACGACGACGGCAGCCTGGGCGCACGCAACGACGTGCTGCTGGCAGGGCTGTTTCACAAGATGGGCTGGCGTGGCACCACGTCCACAGCGCTGAATTTCGGTGACAACGGCAACTGCGTGGGCTACCTGGTAGGCAAGCCGCATCAGGGCCTGAGCTGCATGTTCCAGATGATGAACGAGGCGCGTATTGGCGTGGGCATGGGCGCGGTGATGCTCGGCTACGCCGGTTACCTGTACTCGCTGGAATACGCCCGCGAACGCCCGCAAGGCCGCTTGCCGGACAGTAAGGACCCCACGACCGCACCGGTCTCGATCATCCAGCACGCGGACATCAAGCGCATGCTGCTGACGCAAAAAGCCTACGTGGAAGGTGCCTTCGATCTTGGCCTGTATGCGGCGCGCCTGTTCGACGACACCACTACGCTGGTCAGCGAGGCAGAGCGCAAGCAGGCCCACGAATTGCTGGACCTGCTCACCCCCATCGTTAAATCCTGGCCGTCGGAGTTCTGCCTCAAGGCCAACGAGCTGGCGATCCAGATTCTCGGCGGCCACGGCTACACCCGCGAATACCCGGTGGAGCAGTACTACCGTGATAACCGCCTCAATCCGATCCATGAAGGCACCCATGGCATCCAGTCCCTGGACTTGCTGGGTCGCAAGCTGGCGCAGAACGGCGGCGCGGGGCTCAAGCAACTGATCCGCCTGATCGCTGACACCGGCGCGCGCGCCCAGCAGTACCCGTCACTCACCGCATTGCGTGAACCGCTGGAGCACCTGCTCAACAGACTGCAAAGCGTCACACTCGGCCTGTTGACGGACCTCTCGCAAGGCAAGGTCAACAGCAGCCTGGCGAACTCGGCGCTGTACCTGAAGGTGTTCGGGCACACGGTGATTGGCTGGCGCTGGCTGGAGCAGGCGATTCGCGCCGAGGAAGGACTGGCCAAGGGCAATGCAGCGGACGCTGCGTTTTATAAAGGCAAGCTCCAGGCTGCCCGGTACTTCCTGACCTGGGAAGTACCGAGCTGCCATCATGAACTGGCGATTCTGGAGGCACGGGACGATACGTGCCTCGCGATGCAGGATGAGTGGTTCTAAGGCTGGATCGCCTTGGAAATCACCTCGACCGTGGCGCTGACTTGCTCTTGGTAACGGTCGAGTTCCTGTTGATGGGCCTGCTGCATTTCGATCTGCTCGGCGCATAGATTCAGCGCCGCCAGCACCAGTAATTTGTCACCGATCAACGTCGGGTACTTCTTCTTGGTGGTGGCCAGGGAGGCCTTGAGCATGGTCACGGCGTGCATCAGGGTCGTGTCTTCCCCGGCCGGCGCCTTGATCGAGTAATCCTCGCCGAGGATCGAAACGACCTTTATCCCTTCATTCATGCGCTCACAGGACCTGCGCTCACGCGCTCAACCAGCGCTTGGATACGGGCAGCGGTAGCACCGTGCTTTTCTTCCTGTTCCATCAGGTTCAGTTGCAGGCTGTCGTTTTCATCCTTGGCACGAGCGAGTTCTGCCTTAAGGGCTTCATTGCTGCCCAGCAAGTCCTGGTTTTGCTGTACCAAGTCGCTGACCAGTTGTTCCAGTTGGCTGAGGGATGCTTCTAACATTTTGATTTCTCGAGCTTTTTAAAAGGGCGGTGACGATAAAGAAAATTCACCTCGGATGCCAGGCTTATCCCGGCGCGCAGCCCGGTTTTTCAAGGGGCAGGCCACGCTTTCGAGCCTTAGTGACTGCATTTCCCCCATCTGGTTCCTGAATCCGTCCAACCCCTCGTCAGGTGCGACAAAAACGCACAGCACCCTTTAGACTTTAGTCTTACGACCGATAGCCATGCACATCCCGTCTCACGGCCGCACGGATCGCGCTTTTCCCCCTTCAGGATTTCAGCATGTCGCTTCGTAATATGAATATCGCGCCGAGGGCTTTCCTCGGTTTCGCGTTGATTGGTGCACTGATGTTGTTTCTCGGTGTGTTTGCCCTGAACCAGATGAGTAAGATCCGAGCCGCCGCGCAAGACATCACCCTGTCCAGTGTGCCGAGCATCCGCGCACTGGATGAATTCACCCAACTGACCCTGCGCCTGCGGGTACTGTCGTACCGCCTGCTGACCAATCGCGAACCGGACGTGCAGCAAAAAACCCTGGAAGCGTTCGAACTGCGCAACCAACAGATCCGCACCGCCCAGGCTACCTACGAAAAGCTGATTGAAAGCCGCGAGGAGCGCGCTGCCTACGATGAGTACGTGCGGCTGCTCGGCCAGTACCACCAGATCGAAGCGCGCATGAAGAGCCTGTCCCAGGCCAATCAGATGGATCAGTTGCGGACCCTGCTCAACACTGAGCTGTTGAGTAACTCGGAGCAGGTCAACGCAGTGCTGACACGCCTGCTGGATATCAACAACAGCATGGCGCTGGCGACCAATCAGGAAGCCAAGGATCAATACACCCTGGCCTTTGACCTGGTGGTGGGCCTGCTGGTGCTCGCCACCGCGTTGACGATGCTGTTCGCCTGGCTATTGACCCGCAGCATCACGCTGCCGATTTCCCAGGCATTGAGCGCCGCCGAGACCATCGCCGAGGGTAACCTGACGCAGCCGGTCCAGGTCGAAGGCAACGACGAAGCCGGTCGCCTGCTCGCCGCCATGGCGAAGATGCAGACCAAATTGCGCGACACCCTGCAGCGTATCGCCGGCTCGGCCACTCAGTTGGCCTCGGCGGCGGAAGAACTGAACGCAGTCACCGACGAAAGCGCGCGCGGCCTGACCCGACAGAACAACGAAATCGAACAGGCCGCCACGGCGGTCAACGAGATGACCAGCGCCGTCGAAGAAGTCGCGCGCAATGCCGTGAGCACGTCCGAAGCCTCACGCAATGCCACCGCTTCAGCCGGCGACGGCCGCGATCTGGTGCAGGAGACCGTCAGCGCCATCGAGCGCATGAGCGGCGACGTGCAGGCCACCGCCACCTTGATCGGTGACCTGGCCACTGAGTCGCGGGACATCGGCAAAGTGCTGGACGTGATTCGCGGCCTGGCCGACCAGACCAACCTGCTGGCCCTGAACGCCGCCATCGAAGCGGCTCGTGCCGGCGAAGCCGGGCGTGGATTTGCGGTGGTCGCCGACGAAGTCCGCGCCCTGGCCCATCGCACGCAGCAGTCCACCAGCGAAATCGAGCGGATGATCGGCAGCATCCAGGCCGGCACCGAACACGCCGTGAACTCGATGCGCAACAGCACCGAGCGCGCGGAATCGACGCTGAACATCGCCAAAGGCGCAGGGATGTCCCTGGAGACCATCAACAGCGCAATCGTCGAGATCAACGAACGTAACCTGGTGATCGCCAGCGCGGCGGAAGAGCAGGCGCAGGTGGCGCGGGAAGTGGATCGCAACCTGGTGAATATTCGTGATTTGTCGGTGCAATCGGCTACGGGCGCCAGCCAGACCAGCGCCGCGAGCAGCGAATTGTCACGCCTGGCGGTAGACCTGAACGGGATGGTAGGCCGCTTCCGCCTCTAACTGCCTGCACAGGCTTGAAAAATGTGGGAGAGGCTTGCCCCTCCCTCATTTGGATTCAGGTGAATCACAAAAGCTTTTTGACAGGGCGGCAATTCAACAGGTTAGAATCCCTGGCACGCAGACTGCATGGTCAGTTTGCGCCTCGTCTTATGTATCTGCTTATGGAGTACTGCCTTTGAATGCGACGACCATCAACAGCCTGTTCTTGATCGGCGCGTTGCTGGTAAGTGCGAGCATTCTGGTCAGTTCTCTTTCTTCACGCCTGGGCATCCCGATCCTGGTGATCATCCTGGCCGTGGGCATGGTCGCCGGCGTCGACGGCGGCGGCATCATCTTCGACAACTACCCGACCGCCTACCTGGTGGGCAACCTCGCACTGGCCGTGATCCTGCTCGACGGCGGCCTGCGAACCCGGGTGGCAAGTTTCCGCGTGGCGCTCTGGCCGGCATTATCGCTGGCCACGGTCGGGGTGTTGATCACCACCGGCCTTACCGGCATGGCGGCGGCCTGGCTGTTCAACCTCAACATTATCCAAGGCTTGCTGATCGGCGCGATTGTCGGTTCCACGGACGCCGCAGCGGTGTTCTCACTGCTGGGCGGCAAGGGCCTGAATGAGCGGGTCAGCGCCAGCCTGGAAATCGAATCCGGCAGCAACGACCCGATGGCGGTGTTCCTCACCGTCACCCTGATCGACATGCTCGCCAGCGGCCAGACCGGCCTGCACTGGAGCCTGCTGACACATTTGGTGCGCGAATTCGGCATCGGTGGCCTGGTCGGCCTGGGTGGCGGTTGGCTGATGCTGCAATTGGTCAATCGTATCAACCTGGCCACCGGCCTCTATCCGATCCTGGTGATCGCCGGCGGCCTGTTCGTTTTCGCCTTGACCAACGCCTTCCACGGCAGCGGCTTCCTCGCCGTGTACCTCTGCGGCCTCGTGATCGGTAACCGCCCGGTGCGCAGCCGGCATGGCATCTTGCATATGCTCGATGGCATGGCCTGGCTGGCGCAGATCGGCATGTTCCTGGTGCTGGGCCTGCTGGTCACGCCCCATGATCTGCTGCCGATCGCCCTGCCGGCCCTGGGCCTGGCACTGTGGATGATCCTGTTCGCGCGGCCGCTGTCGGTGATGGTCGGCCTGTTGCCGTTCAAGGCCTTCCACGGCCGCGAAAAAGCCTTCATCGCCTGGGTCGGCCTGCGCGGCGCGGTGCCGATCATCCTGGCGGTGTTCCCGCTGATGGCCGGCCTGCCCCATGCGCAGCTGTACTTCAACCTGGCGTTCTTTATCGTGCTGGTGTCGCTGCTGGTGCAGGGCACGAGCCTGCCGTGGGTGGCCAAGCTGCTGAAGGTCACCGTTCCGCCGGACCCGGCGCCGATCTCCCGCGCGGCACTCGAGGTCCACGTCACCAGCGAGTGGGAGTTGTTCGTCTACCGCCTGGGCGCGGAAAAATGGTGCATCGGCGCGGCCCTGCGTGAGCTGAAAATGCCCGAAGGCACGCGCATCGCTGCGCTGTTTCGTGGCCAACAACTGCTCCATCCGTCGGGTAGTACGGTGCTGGAAGTCGGCGATCTGCTCTGTGTCATCGGCCACGAACACAACCTGCCGGCCCTGGGCAAACTGTTCAGCCAGGCGCCGCAACGTGGCCTGGACCTACGCTTCTTCGGCGACTTCGTCCTCGAAGGCGACGCCCAACTGGGTGCGGTATCGGCGCTGTACGGCCTCAAACTCGACGGCATCGATCCGGACATGCCGCTGAGCCGATTCATCACCCAGAAAGTCGGCGGCGCCCCGGTGGTGGGCGACCAGGTGGAGTGGAACAACACCATCTGGACCGTCGCGGTCATGGACGGGAACAAGATCGGCAAAGTCGGCGTCAGATTCCCCGAAGGAAGTCGCCCGGGCCCCGGGCTCTTCCTCTAAACTGCGGGGCGACAATGCCCCCGATTCTTCACTTGCTCGACCGGTCTCTATGCCAATCCTGCGCACTTTTCTCGCCACTGCCCTGCTGGGCCTGACTCTTTGTGTCGGCAGCGTCTACGCCGCCGACCCTCCCAGCGCCGACGCCATCCAGCAATCCCTGGACAAACTGCCCGACCGCAAGCTGCCCGACGCCGACATGAAGGCGTTGCAGGCGATCCTGCAGCAGACGCTGACTTACCTGAGCAACAAGCAGGATTACGAGCAGCGCCTGGCCGACCTCAAGCGCCAGCTGGAAAACGCGCCACGCGAGACCGCCGATAACCAGCGCGAGCTGGCCCGACTCAAGGCCACCAAAATCGTGCCCGTGGCCCAGCGCTACGCCACGTTGCCGGTGCCGCAGCTCGAACAACTGCTGGTGCAGCGCAGCACCCAGCAAGGCGACCTGCAAAAAGAGCTGGCCGACGCCAATAGCCTGACCATCGCCGCCCAGACCCGCCCCGAGCGGGCGCAGACCGAAATCAGCAGCAGCCAGACGCGCATCCAGCAGATCAATACAATCCTCAAGACCGGCAAGGACAATGGCAAAGCCCTCAGTGGCGACCAGCGCAACCAGCTGAACGCTGAACTCGCCGCCTTGAACGCATTGATCCCGTTGCGCCGCCAGGAACTGGCCGGCAACAGCCAATTGCAAGACCTGGGCAACAGCCAGCACGACCTGATCCAGGAAAAAACCGCGCGCCTGGAGCAGGAAATCCAGGACCTGCAAACCCTGATCAACCAGAAGCGCCTGGCCCAATCGCAGCAAACCGTTACCCAGCAGTCCATCGAAGCGCAGAAAGCCGGCGGCAGCAGCCTGCTGGCCACCGAAAGCGCGGCCAACCTGAAGCTCTCGGACTACCTGCTCAAAAGCACCGACCGCCTCAACGACCTGACCCAGAAAAACCTGCAGACCAAGCAGCAGCTGGACACCGTCACCCAGAGCGACTCGGCGCTGGACGAGCAGATCAACGTGCTCAAGGGCAGCCTGCTGCTTTCCAAGATTCTTTATAAGCAAAAACAGGCATTGCCGCGTCTGACGGTGGACCGCGACCTGGCGGACGATATCGCCAACATTCGTCTGTACCAGTTCGAGGTCAACCAGCAGCGCGAGCTGATCAGCTCCCCCAGTGCCTATGTGGATAACCTGCTGACCAATCAGCCACCGGACGAAGTGACCCCGCAACTGCGGCGCACCCTGCTGGAACTGGCGATTACCCGCAGCGACCTGCTCGAACGCCTGAGCCGCGAGTTAAGCGCGCTGCTGAACGAATCCATCACCCTGCAACTGAACCAGAAACAACTGCTCAGCACCGCCACCACCCTGCGCGCCACGCTGGACGAACAGATGTTCTGGATCCCCAGCAACAAGCCGCTGGACACTGAGTGGCTGGAAACCGTGCCGGCGCACCTGAGCAAGCAAGTCACCACCCTGCCCTGGGCCTCCAGCGTCAGCGAATTGTATGACGGCCTGATCCAGCGCCCGCTGCTGTTTCTGCCATTGCTGCTGTTGATCGGCGCGCTGCTGTGGCGCCGCAAGGCCCTGTATCAGCGCCTGAACAAGGTGCACCTGGACATCGGCCACTTCAAGCGCGACAGCCAGTGGCACACGCCGCAGGCCATCCTGATCAACATTCTGCTGGCCATGCCGGTGTCCCTGGGCCTGGCCTTGTGCGGCTACGCGCTGCAGATCGACGCCCGAGGGCAGAACGCCAACCTGGGTTCGGCGCTGCTGCAGCTGGCCCAGGCGTGGCTGGTGTTCTACACCGCTTACCGGATTCTGGCGCCGGGCGGCGTGGCCGAACTGCACTTCCGCTGGGAAAAACCCCAGGTTGAATTCCTCCAAGGCTGGGTGCGCAAGCTCGGGTTGGTGGTGCTGGCACTCGTGGCGGTGGTAGCTATCGCCGAACACCAGCCGGCGGCGCTGGCCGACGATGTGCTGGGCATCGGCGTGGTGCTGACCTGCTACGCGTTGATGGCCTGGCTGCTGGGTCGCCTGCTGCTCTACAGCCCGACCCACGAAAAAGCCTCGCTGTTTCGCAAAGCCGTGGGCCTGTTGTTCACCGCGCTGCCCGTCGCGCTGTTTATCGCGGTGTGCTTCGGCTACTACTACACCGCTCTCAAGCTCAGCGACCGTTTGATCAACACCCTCTACCTGCTGATGCTCTGGCTGGTGATCGAAGCCACCTTTGTGCGCGGCCTCGGTGTCGCGGCGCGGCGCCTGGCTTATTCGCGTGCCCTGGCCAAACGCCAGGCTGCCAAGGAAGCCGGCGAAGGCGAAGCGGTGATCGAAGAACCGACCCTGGACATCGAACAGGTCAACGAACAGTCCATGCGCCTGATCCGCCTGGCCTTGCTCGGCGGCTTCATCGCGGCCCTGTACTGGGTGTGGTCGGACCTGATCTCGGTATTTTCCTACCTGGACAACGTCACCCTGTACGAATACACCAGCGGCACCGGCGCGAATATCAGCATGGTGCCCATCAGCATCGGCGACTTGCTCGGTGCGCTGATCATCATTGGCATCACCTTCGCCCTGGCGCGCAACCTGCCCGGCCTGCTGGAAGTGCTGGTGCTGTCCAAACTGGACCTGGCCCAGGGCAGCGCCTACGCCACCACCACCTTGCTGTCCTACATCATTGCCGGCGTGGGTTTTGTTTCGACCCTGTCCACCCTCGGCGTGAGCTGGGACAAGCTGCAATGGCTGGTGGCCGCGCTGTCGGTGGGCCTGGGCTTCGGCATGCAGGAAATTTTTGCCAACTTTATTTCCGGCATCATGATCCTGTTCGAACGCCCGGTGCGCATCGGCGACACCATCACCATCGGCAACCTGTCGGGCACGGTGAGCAAGATCCGCATCCGCGCCACCACCATCACCGACTTCGACCGCAAGGACATCATTGTCCCGAACAAAACGTTTATCACCGGGCAACTGATCAACTGGTCGCTGACCGACACCATCACCCGCGTCACGCTGAAACTGGGCGTGGACTACGGCTCCGACCTGGACCTGGTGAAGGAACTGTTGCTCAAGGCCGCGAGGGAAAACCCACGGGTTCTGAAAGATCCGGAACCCCATGTGTACTTCCTCAACTTCGGCGAAAGCACTCTGGACCACGAACTGCGCATGCACGTGCGCGACCTGGGCGACCGCAACCCGGTACTGGACGAGGTCAACCGCTATATCAACCGTGAGTTCAAGAAACAGCACATCAACATCTCGTTCCGGCAGATGGAGGTGTACCTCAAGAACATGCACGGCCAGGAATATAAGCTGGTGCCGGTCGAGGACGAGCGCAAGACCATCGCCGCCTCGACGCCGGAGCAGGACGCACCCGAGCCGCCCGCCGGAAAAGTCCAGGATGCACCTGAACCGCCACCGAGCAAACTCGACTAACGCATCCAGCCCCAGCAAAATGCGGGGGCATTCTGCTGGAGATGGCCGGTGAAAGCCCTCGATGAACTGACCTTCGACAACCGCTTCGCCCGTTTGGGCGACGCGTTCTCAACCCACGTTCTGCCCGAGCCCCTCGACGAGCCACGCCTGGTGGTGGCAAGCAATGCGGCCATGGGCCTGCTCGACCTCGACCCGGCGGTAGCGGCAACGCCGGTGTTTGCCGAACTGTTCGGTGGCCACAAGCTGTGGGCCGAAGCCGAACCGCGGGCGATGGTGTATTCCGGGCACCAGTTCGGCGGCTACACGCCGCAACTCGGCGACGGCCGTGGGTTGCTGTTGGGCGAGGTTTACAACGAAGCCGGCGAACACTGGGACCTGCACCTCAAGGGCGCGGGGATGACTCCCTACTCGCGCATGGGGGATGGCCGCGCGGTCCTGCGCTCGTCGATTCGCGAGTTCCTGGCGTCCGAAGCGCTGCACGCCTTGGGCATTCCCACCAGCCGCGCGCTGTGCGTGATCGGCTCCGACACGCCGGTATGGCGCGAGAAGCAAGAGCGCGGCGCAATGGTCCTGCGCCTGGCGCCCAGCCACATCCGCTTCGGGCATTTCGAATATTTTTATTACACCAAGCAGCCCGAGCAGCAGGCGCAACTGGCCGAACACGTGTTGAACCTGCACTACCCCGAATGCCGCGAACAGCCCGAGCCTTACCTGGCGATGTTCCGCGAAATCGTCGAACGCACTGCCGAGCTGATCGCCAAATGGCAGGCCTATGGTTTCTGCCACGGTGTGATGAACACTGACAACATGTCGATCCTGGGCATCACTTTCGATTACGGGCCGTTTGCGTTTCTGGATGATTTTGACGCGCATTTCATTTGCAACCATTCCGATCATGAAGGGCGCTATTCCTTCAGCAACCAAGTGCCGATTGGCCAGTGGAACCTCAGCGCGCTGGCCCAGGCGCTCACGCCGTTTATCAGCGTGGACGCCTTGAAGGAAGCGCTTGGCCTGTACCTGCCGTACTACCAGGCCCACTACCTGGACCTGATGCGCCGCCGATTGGGGCTGACCACCGCCGAGGACGACGACCAGAAGCTGGTCGAGCGGTTGCTCAAGCTGATGCAGAACAGCGGCGTGGATTACACACTGTTCTGGCGCCGCCTGGGGGATGAATCGGCAGCGCTGGCGGTGGCCAAGCTGCGCGATGATTTTGTCGACATGGCCGGGTTCGATGCCTGGGCGGAACTGTATAAAGCCCGTGTAGCGCGGGACGGGGACTACAGCGAAGAACAGCGTCGTGGACGGATGCACGCGGTAAACCCGCTGTACATCCTGCGCAATTACCTGGCGCAAAACGCCATTACCGCCGCCGAGTCAGGTGACTACAGCGAAGTACGGCGGCTGCACGAGGTGCTTTCCAAGCCGTTTGAGGAGCAGCCCGGCATGGAACAGTACGCGCAACGGCCGCCGGATTGGGGTAAGCATCTGGAGATCAGTTGTTCGTCGTGAAATCGAGAGGTCGACGCATGCTGGCTACCTTGATAAACACCGGCGGCGGCGCCAAATAAAATCCATTGGCCATCCCAGGAGCCCACCATGTCCGAACCTCTCGTCATCCCTTGCCCCCATTGCAACGGCCTCAACCGCATCCCCGGCGAACGCCTGGGTGATGCGCCCAAGTGCGGGCGCTGCAAGCAAGCGGTGCTACTGAGCAAGCCTTTCGAGTTGAAGCAAGGCGACTACGCCAGTCAGATCAAGGGCGATCTGCCACTATTGGTGGATGTGTGGGCCGACTGGTGCGGGCCGTGCAAGTCGTTTGCGCCGGTGTTTGAGCAGGCGGCCGGGCAGTTGGAAGGCAAGTGCCGGCTGGCCAAGCTGGACAGCGAAGCCAACCAGCCGTTGTCGGCGCAACTGGGGATTAGGTCGATACCCAGTCTGATTCTGTTCAAAAACGGCCGTGAAGTGGCGCGCCAGAGCGGGGCGTTCCCGCTGCCGCAATTAATGAGCTGGTTGCGTAGCCAGGGAATATAACCGGACCGACACAATGCTGGACACTGTGGGAGGGGGCTTGCCCCCCGATGCGGAGGGTCAGCTCCAAATGAGTTAGCTGGCAATACGCTATCGGGGCAAGCCCCTCCCGCCTTGGATCTGTGTGGCGTTTGAGCTCAGGTGCCTTCCAGCAGGTTATGCAGCTCCACAAATTGCTGGGTCAGCTTGTGCCGTGGGTCAAGGTGGATCAGCGGCCGGCTTTCCTGGTGCGATTCGCGCATGCGCACGGAGCTGGCCAGGTACACGGGCAGCACCGGCAGGCCTTCGGCGATCAACTCGTCGAGCATCTGCTGCGGCAGGCTGGCGCGGGCCTGGAACTGATTGACCACGATGCCTTCCACTTCCAGCCCTTCGTTGTGGTCTTCCTTCAATTCTTCGATTTCCGCCAGCAGGCCATACAGGGCCTGGCGCGAGAAGCTGTCACAGTCGAAGGGGATCAACACGCGATCAGCGGCAATCAGCGCCGAAACCGCATAAAAATTCAATGCCGGGGGCGTATCCAGGTAAATCCGGTCGTAATCTTCGCCCAGTTCATCCAGCAGCTTTCGCAGCTTGTTGATCTTGTGCTTGGCTTCGAGTTTGGGTTGCAGGTCTGCCAGTTCGGCGGTGGCGGTGATCACGTGAAGGTTGTCGAACGGCGTTTCGTAGATATCCACCTTGTTCTTCTTGGAAAACGGCCCGGAAGACAGGGTCTGCTTGAAAAAATCGGCGATGCCCATGGGAATGTCGTCGCCGGTCAAGCCGGTGAGGTACTGGGTTGAATTGGCTTGTGCATCCAGGTCCACCAACAGGGTTCGATAGCCTTCGCTGGCGCTGACCGCCGCCAGGTTGCAGGCGATGCTGGATTTACCCACGCCGCCTTTCTGATTGAACACCACACGCCGCATGGAAAAACCTCCGTGTATCAATGAATGTCCGAGTGTAGAGGGCAAAAGCGCCTGTTAGCTACCTCGTTCATCCATGCAGTGCCGCATCGACAGAACGCAGTCGTATGACACACAAGAATGATTCGGAACGGTCTGACAATCCAACCAGCGCTTGGGCAACGGACAATCTGTCAATCTTTCCCGTGATTTTGTAATCGACCTTGAACATTTTTTTACCAATGTTTGCTAGAACCCCACGGCACCCGGATAATGCGCGCCATTCGGCGCTTGCTCCCTGTCCCGGTATTCGGGGCCAAATGCCGCACATGGAAGCCCGCAGGGGCGGGATAACTTCTCAGTGATCAACTTCAACATCGCCCAATGGCGCGCCTGGGCCCCTGGCCTGGAGAGCGCGGACGACTGGCACGCCTGGTGCAAGGCCCCGGTGTTGCTGCCCGAAAGCGAAGCCTCTCCCGACGTGTCATTTCTGCCAGCCATTCAACGCCGACGCCTGAGCCGCCTGGCGCGCATGGCTTTCAGTGTAGGTTGGCCGCTGGCCGAGGGCCTGCAGGACCTGCCGCTGGTATTTGTGTCGCGTCACGGCGAAACCCCGCGCACCCTCGATATCCTCAGCGACCTGGCCCACGAACAGCCATTGTCGCCGACCCAGTTCAGCCTGTCGGTGCACAACGCGGTGATCGGCCTGTGGTCGATCCTGCGCAATGAAACCAGCGAAATGACCGCCCTCGCCGCCGCCGGCGACGGTCTGGAACACGGCCTGCTCGAAGCCGCCGCGTTGCTCAATGAGGGCGCACCAGCGGTGTTGCTGGTGATCACCGAAGAGCAGCCGCCCGCCGCCTATGCCAGCTGGATCCATGACGTGCCCTTCCCCTACGCGCTTGGCCTGCTGCTCACCCCAGGCGACGAGTGGCAACTGGAACTCACCACCGGCACTGTCCAAGCCACTCAAACCCAGTGGCCCCACGCCCTGAACCTGCTGCGCACCCTGCTCACCGACCAGGGCGCGTGCCAACATGCCTGGAAGAACCGCGTATGGAATTGGCAACGCACGCCATGACCGACAAGCCAAGGGACGCCTACTACTGGCGCCTGTGCGCCACGGCCGCCAGTTTCGCCCTGTTCGGTGTCGGCGGGCTGTGCCTGCGCCTGCTGGTGTTTCCCCTGCTCAGTTGCCTGCCGGGCAGCGCGGCCCGGCATCGAGGTCGTGCGCGGCACATGATCAGTTGGCTGTTCTGGTTCTTCATTGGTCTGATGCAACGCGCCGGCGTGCTGACCTACAGCGTCGAAGGCGCCGAAAAACTCGGTCGCCCCGGCCAGATGATCATTGCCAATCACCCTTCGCTGATCGATGTGGTGTTCCTGATCGGCCTGGTACGCCAGGCCAATTGTGTGGTCAAGCAGAGCCTGTGGCAGAACCCCTTTACCCGCGGGCCGGTACGCGACGCCGGATATATCAGCAACGACGGCAGCGCCGAGATGCTCGACGCCGCCGCCGGCGCCCTGCAAAGCGGGCAAACCCTGATCATCTTCCCCGAAGGCACCCGCACCACGCCCGGCGCTGCGCCGGCCTTTCATCGCGGGGGCGCCGCCATTGCCCTGCGAGGTGCGACAATCATCACCCCCGTCGTGATCAAAGTCAGCCCCACCACCCTGACCAAGGCCGAACCCTGGTATCGCATCCCCAAACGCCGCGTGCACTTCAGTTTGCGGGTCGGGGCCGATATAGAACCACAGGCGTTCGCAACTCTGGGGCCCGCGCCCCAGGCTTCACGCAAGCTCAACGATTACCTGCATCACTATTTCACTAAGGAGCTCGCCGAAGATGAGCGACCAACGTAGCCTTGAGCACGACATAAAGATGCTGATAATCGAGGCCCTGGGCCTGGAGGACATCAGCGCCGACGACATCGGCAGCGATCAAACCCTGTTCGGCGAAGGCCTGGGCCTGGATTCGGTAGACGCCCTGGAACTGGGCCTGGCGATCCAGAAAACGTACGGTATCAAGATCGATGCCGACGCCAAGGACACCCGCAATCACTTCACCAACGTGGCCAGCCTTGCGGCGTTCGTCACGGCCAGACAGGCAGCTTGAGACCGGACCATGCAAACTCGTGACGAAATTTTCAACACCCTGCGCGATGCCTTGGTGGAACTGTTTGAACTGCCCCCGGAGCGCGTCACCCTCGACGCCAACCTGTATCAGGACCTGGAAATCGACAGCATCGATGCGGTGGACCTGATCGACCATATCAAACGCCAGACCGGCAAGAAGATCGCCGCCGAGGAATTCAAGGCCGTGCGCACTGTGAACGATGTGGTTGAGGCGGTGTACCGTCTGGTCCAACCGGCCGCATGAGCCGGCTGATCGGCCTTGGCCTGTTGCTGGCGGGGCTGTTGTACCCCTTCGCGGTGTATTACGGCACCGAGCATTTTGCGCCGTGGCAATTCGGCCTGCTGCTGGGCGGCCTGTGGCTGTTGCGGGCGCTCACCGCCGCGCGCAGACCCGGCAGCCGCTGGATGGCGGTGGCGGTGATCGTGTTCTGCCTGCTGCTGGCCTGGTTCGACAACCCGCAGCTGCTGCGCTGGTACCCGAGCCTGGTCAGCGCGTTCATGCTCACGCTGTTCGGCTTGAGCCTGAAATACGGCCCGCCGATTGTTGAACGCCTGGCGCGCATGACGGAACCGGAGCTGCCACCCGAAGCCATCGTGTACACGCGCCAGGTCACCGTGGTCTGGAGTGTCTTTTTCTTGGTTAATGGCCTGCTCGCGGCCGCCCTCACCTTGTGGGCACCGCTGAGCTGGTGGACGTTGTACAACGGCCTGATCGCCTACGGGCTGATGGGGCTGCTGTTTGCCGTGGAATGGCTGGTACGACAAAGGGTGCGGGGCCGCATATGAATTGGTTGAACCTTGAGCATCTGTTGCTTGAGCCGGTGGCGCAGCGTTCGGTGTGCGCCAACCTGAATCACGCCCAACTGCGCGACCAGGCCCTGTGCCTGGCCGCCGGGCTGCAACGCCGTGGCATCCAGCGCCTGGCCGTACACCTGGAAGATGCCGGCCTGCTGGCGATCGCCCTGCTGGGCGCCTGGCGTGCCGGGGTCAGCGTGCTGCTGCCCGCCGACCTGCAACCCCAGACCCGTCAACGCTGGGACGAATGCGTGGATGCCTGGCTGACCGAGGCCGCTGACCTTGACGCCGTGTATCAGTCGCCCCTGAACCCGGCCGCGCTGGACCTGGACACCTGCCAACTGAGCCTGTGCACCTCCGGCTCCAGCGGCGAACCCAAGCGCATCGACAAGACCCTGCGCCAGTTGGCCAACGAAGTGCAGGCCCTGGAAACCCTATGGGGCGCCGACCTCGACGGTGCCTGCATCATCGGCAGTGTCGCCACGCAGCATATCTACGGCTTGCTGTTCCGTGTGCTGTGGCCGCTGTGTGCCGGTCGCACGTTTGTACGTCAGCAACTGGCCTTCCCCGAAGATTTACAGCGCGCCAGCCGCGAACACACACGGTTTGCCTGGGTGGCCAGCCCGGCGCTGCTCAAGCGCATGGGCGACAACCTTGACTGGCCGGCGCTGAGCCAGGTAGCGCGCGTGTTCTCCTCCGGCGGCGCGTTGCCGATGGAAGCCGCCGGCAGTCTGTATGAACGCCTGCAGCAATGGCCGACGGAAATCCTCGGCAGCTCGGAAACCGGCGGCATTGCCTGGCGCCAGGGCAATCAACCCTGGCAGCCGTTTGCCGATGTGCACCTGAGCCAGGACGCCGACGGCGCCCTGCGCATCGCTTCGCCGTACCTGCCGGCCGGGCATATCGAACAGACCGCCGACGCCGCGCGCCTGCATGCCGATGGCCGCTTCGAGCTGCTGGGGCGTCTGGATCGCATCGTCAAACTGGAAGAAAAACGCATCTCCCTGCCCATGCTCGAACAGGCGTTGATGGCCCACCCGTGGGTGGCCGAAACACGGTTGGGCGTGGTCGAGGAAAACCGCGCGTCCCTCGGCGCCCTCGTGGTGTTAAGCGCCGCCGGTGTGCACGCCCTGCGCAATCAGGGGCGGCGCAGCGTCACCCAGACCCTGCGCCAGCACTTGAGCCAACATTGCGAAGCCCTGGCCCTGCCGCGCCGCTGGCGCCTGCTGAGCCAACTGCCACTCAACGCCCAAGGCAAACTGCCCCAGGCCGACGTGGCGGCGCTGCTCATGGCGCCACGGCCGAAGGCACCGCAGGTGTTGGAACAGGTTGAAATCGACGGCGAATGGACGCTGCAATTGAGCGTACCGCCGGACCTGGCGTATTTCAGCGGGCACTTTCCGGTCACACCGGTTCTGCCGGGGGTGGTGCAAGTGGAATGGGCGTTCAACCTCGGCCGACAACTGCTCGACCTGCCGCCGACCTTTGCCGGCATGGAAGTGCTCAAGTTCCAGCAACTGGTACGTCCCGGCGACCAGATCGAACTGCACCTGCGTTTCGACACAGAGCGCGGCAAATTGTATTTCGCCTATCGCAACGACGTCGCCGCGTGCTCCAGTGGCCGCATTCTGCTGGAACCTGCCCATGCATAACCCCTGCGCGCTGATCCCGGTCTATAACCACGAAGCCGCCGTGCCCGCCGTGGTCCATAGCCTGTTGAACAGCGGCCTGCCGTGCCTGTTGGTGGACGATGGCAGCAGCCCGGCCTGCGCAGCGGTGCTGGCGCAACTGGCGCGGATGGAGAATGTCACCCTGCTGACCCTGCCGACCAACCAGGGCAAAGGCGGCGCGGTGATGGCGGGCTTTCGCGAAGCGGCGCGCCTGGGCTTCAGTCATGCCTTGCAGGTCGATGCCGACGGCCAACACGACCTGCGCGAAGTCGAGACCTTTATCGACGCCTCTCGCCGCCAGCCCGACGCGCTGATCTGCGGCTACCCCGAATACGACGAAAGCGTGCCCAAAGGCCGGCTGTACGCGCGTTACCTGACCCACGTATGGGTATGGATCAATACCCTGTCGCTGCAGATCCGCGACTCGATGTGCGGCTTTCGCGTGTACCCGCTGGCGCCGGTGTTGGCCCTGATGGATTCGGCCTACATCGGCACGCACATGGATTTTGATTCCGACATCCTGGTGCGTCTGGCCTGGCGCAACCAGCCCATGCGCTGGCTGCCGACGCAGGTGCACTACCCGGCCGACGGCCTGTCGCACTTTCGCCTGTTGCGCGACAACGTGCGCATCAGCGCCATGCATGCGCGGCTGTTCTTCGGCATGCTGGTGCGCGCGCCGATGATCCTGTGGCGGCGGTGGCAGGCATGAGCGACAGCACCAAGCACTGGGCCGACCGCGAAGAACGCGGCAGCTATTGGCTGATGAAACTCACCGCGTTCGCCGCCAAAGTGCTGGGCCGGCGCCTGCTGAGCCCGGTGCTGTACGGCATCGTGTTGTACTTCTTCGTGTTCGGCCGCACCGCGCGCCAGAGCGCCTGGCAGTACCAGCAGCGCCTGGCCGAGTGGAGCGGGCGCGATGAACTGCGCCCCTCCCATAGAAAAGTCTTCGGCCAGTTCATGGCCTTCGCCGACGCCCTGCTCGACAAGCTCGATGTGTGGAACGGCAAGCTGCGCATCGAACAGATCGACATCGACGACCCGGCCAAACTACGCGGGCAATTGCGCGGCGAGCGCGGGCAGATGCTGGTGGGGGCACACCTGGGCAATCTGGAAGTGTGCCGCGCCCTGGCGGAAATCGGCGAACAAGTGACCATGAACGTGCTGGTACACACCAAGCACGCTGAACGTTTCAACCGTTTGCTGGGCGAAGCCGGCGCGACCCATTTGCGCCTGATTCAGGTCAGCGAGCTGGACCCGGCGACCATGCTGTTGCTCAGCCAGCGCCTGGACGAAGGCGAATGGCTGGCGATTGCCGGCGACCGCGTGCCGCTGCACGGCGGGCGCACGGTGCGCGTGGATTTCCTCGGGCACGCCGCCGCATTTCCCCAGGGCCCTTGGCTCTTGGCCGGCCTGCTCAACTGCCCGGTGAACCTGCTGATGTGCCTCAAGCACAATGGCCGTTATCGCCTGACCATCGAACCGTTCGCGCCATCGATCGAATGGAAACGCAGCACCCGCGAGCAGGTCATCGCCCAGTGGACCTCACGCTACGCCGCGCGCCTGGCCGAGTTCTGCCTGGAAGCGCCCCAACAATGGTTCAACTTTTACCCTTTCTGGAAGACCGATGACGACGCATCTTGAGCCGGTAACCTTTGGCGAACGCCCCCTGCGCATCGAAGACGTGCTGGCCCTGGCCAACCGTCAGGTACCTACCCAGCTGCAAAGCGACGCGGCCTATCGCCAGCGCATCGCCAAGGGCGCGCAGTTCCTCGACTCGCTGCTGGACAAGGAAGGCGTGATCTACGGCGTGACCACCGGCTACGGCGACTCGTGCGTGGTGGCGGTGCCGCTGCAGCACGTCGAAGCCCTGCCCCGTCATCTGTATACCTTCCACGGCTGCGGCCTGGGGCAGTTACTCGACGCCCAGGCCACCCGCGCCGTGCTGGCCGCGCGCTTGCAGTCGCTGTGCCACGGCGTGTCCGGGGTACGCGTTGAGTTACTGGAGCGTCTGCAAGCGTTTCTGGAACACGACGTGCTGCCGCTGATCCCGCAGGAAGGTTCGGTGGGCGCCAGCGGCGACCTGACGCCGCTGTCCTATGTGGCGGCGACGCTGTCCGGCGAGCGTGAGGTGCTGTTCCGTGGCGAACGCCGCGCGGCCGCCGATGTGCATCGCGAACTGGGTTGGCAACCGCTGGTGCTGCGCCCCAAGGAAGCCCTGGCCTTGATGAACGGCACCGCCGTGATGACCGGCCTGGCCTGCCTGGCGTTTGCCCGCGCCGACTATCTGCTGCAACTGGTCACGCGCATTACCGCGCTGAACGTGGTGGCGCTGCAAGGCAACCCCGAACACTTCGACGAGCGCCTGTTCGCCGCCAAGCCGCACCCGGGGCAGATGCAAGTCGCCGCCTGGCTGCGCAAGGACTTGGCGATTGATGCACCCACCGCGCCGCTGCACCGCTTGCAGGATCGCTATTCGCTGCGCTGCGCTCCCCATGTGCTCGGCGTGCTGGCCGACAGCCTGAATTGGCTGCGTTCGTTTATCGAAATCGAGCTGAACAGCGCCAACGACAACCCGATCATCGACGCCGAGGAGGAACGCGTACTGCACGGTGGGCATTTTTACGGCGGGCATATCGCCTTCGCCATGGACAGCCTCAAGACCCTGGTGGCCAACGTCGCCGACCTGCTCGACCGACAACTGGCCCTGCTGGTGGACGTGCGCTACAACCACGGCCTGCCGAGCAACCTGTCCGGCGCGCCGGCCGACCGCGCGATGATCAACCACGGCTTCAAGGCTGTGCAGATCGGCACCAGCGCCTGGACCGCCGAAGCGCTGAAAAACACCATGCCGGCCAGCGTGTTCTCGCGCTCCACCGAATGCCACAACCAGGACAAAGTCAGCATGGGCACCATCGCCGCCCGCGATGCGATCCGCGTGCTGGAGCTGACCGAACAGGTCGCCGCCGCCACGCTGCTGGCCGCCAACCAAGGGGTGTGGCTGCGCGCCCAGGCCGACGACGCGCGCCCGCTGCCACCGGCGCTGGCGGCCATGCACGCAGAACTGACCCAAGACTTCCCACCGGTGATCGAAGACCGCGCCCTGGAAGGCGAGCTGCGCCTGTGTCTGCAACGCATCGCCGAACAACATTGGAGGCTGCATGCGTAGTCAAGGCGTATTGCACTGCGACACCGAGATCCTCGTGCCATTTTTCGATGTCGACACCATGCACGTGGTGTGGCACGGGCACTATGTGAAATACCTGGAAGTGGCACGCTGCGCGCTGCTGGACAAGATCGGCCACAACTACACGCACATGCTCGACTCGGGCTATGCCTGGCCGGTCATCGACATGCAACTGCGCTATGTGCGGGGGGCGGTGTTCGGCCAGACCCTCAATGTGCGCGCCAGCCTGGTGGAATGGGAGAACCGCTTGAAGGTCAACTACCTGATTACCGACCGGGCCAGCGGCGAGCGCCTGACCCGCGCCAGCACCGTGCAGGTGGCGGTAGAAATCGCCACTCGCGAGATGCAGCTGGCGTCCCCCAAAGTCTTCACCGACGCCGTCGACAGGGCCTTGTCATGAAACTGATCACCTTCCTCGGCGCATTGCTGCTGTCGCTTCAAGCCCAGGCCTTCGACCTGCAGCAACTCAGCGACCAGTTGGCCAAACCCTCGGTGATCCACGGCAGCTTCACCCAGGAAAAACACCTGCGCGCCCTGCCGCAGCCGTTGGTCAGCAAAGGCACCTTCGTCCTGGCCAAGGACCACGGCTTGCTATGGCTGCTCAAGACGCCGTTGCAACAGGATTACCGCATCAGCGCCCAAGGCATCGCGCGCCGTGATGCCAATGGCTGGCAGTTGCTGCCGAACAAGAGCGCCGGCGCCGAGCAGAATCGTTTGTTCCTCGCCGTGCTGCAAGGCGACAGCAGTGGCCTGCAACGTGACTTCGAGCTGCAACTGCAAGGCGAGGCCACGCAGTGGAAGCTCACGCTGATCCCGCGCTCGCTGCTGCTCAAGCAAGTGTTCACCCGGATCAACATTGAGGGTGGCGCGCTGGTGCAAACCATCGAACTGCTGGAAACCCAGGGCGACAGTACCGTATTGCGTATGCAGGACAGCACCGCCGATCAACCTTTGAGCGATGCGGAGCAACACGATTTTGCCCAGTGAGCGCCAGCTGCCGCGCCTGTTCCTGATCCTGCTGGTGGCCGTGCTGGCCCTGGCCGGCTGGCAGTGGCGCCACGGCGCGCCACTGTCGGCCAACCTGATGGAGCTGGTGCCCGGCAGCACGCCGAATGCTCTGGAGCAGCAGGCCGAGCAGCGCATGCAGGAGCCGCTGAACCGCGAGATGCTGGTACTGGTGGGGCACACCGACCGCCAGCAGGCGGTGGCCGTGGCCCGGCAATTGGGCGAACGCTGGCAGGCCAGCGGCCTGTTCGAAAAGGTGCAGTGGAACCTGCAGGCCGATCTACCGGCGCTGCGCGAGCAACTGCTGCGCGGACGTCTGGCGATGCTGTCGGCCAAGGACCGCGCGCAACTGATCGAGCATCCCGACGCTTTCATCCAGCAGCGTGTGCAAGCGCTGTTCGACCCCTTCACCGGCTTCAGCCTGGTGCCCAGCCAGGAGGATTGGCTGGGCCTGACGGGGCGCATCCAGAACAGCCAACCGCAACGTGGCGCGGTGCAATTGGATATCGGCAGCGGTGCGCTGATTGCCGATGCCGACGGCAAGAGTTGGGTGCTGCTGCGCGCGCGCACCACCGGCAACGCCTTCGATATGCACCTGCCACTGCGCGTGGCGGACCTGCTCCAGGCCAGCCGCGCCGAGGCCGACGCACAGGGCGCGCAATTGCTGGCCGCCAGCGGCCTGCTGTACGCCGCCAACGGTCAGCAACAGGCCACTCGCGAAATCACCTGGGTTGGCGGCGGCGCGACCGTAGGCATTCTGTTGCTGCTGTTGCTGGCGTTCCGGCGCTGGCGCGTGCTGCTGGCGTTCGTGCCGGTACTGGTGGGCATGCTGTTCGGCGCGGTGGCCTGTGTGGCGCTGTTCGGCCATATGCATGTAATGACGCTGGTGCTGGGCTCGAGCCTGATCGGCGTGGCGGTGGATTACCCGCTGCACTACTTGTCCAAGAGTTGGAGCCTGCAACCGTGGCGCAGCTGGCCGGCGCTGCGCCTGACGTTACCGGGGCTGAGCCTGAGCCTGGCGACCAGTTACATCGGCTACCTGGCGCTGGCCTGGACGCCGTTCCCGGCACTGACCCAGATCGCTGTGTTCTCCGCCGCCGGGCTGGTGGGGGCGTACCTGTCGGCGGTGTGCCTGTTGCCGGCGCTGCTCAACGGCGTCGAACTGCGCCCGGCGCACTGGCCGTTGCGCATCGCCGAACGCCTATGGCAGCTGCGCGCCGCGTTGCTCAAGCGCGTCCCCAGTGCGGTGTTGCTGGCGTTGGTGCTGCTGTTCTGCGCCGGCGGCCTGTGGCAGTTGAATACCAAGAACGACATTCGCCAATGGATCGGCGCGCCGCCGCAGTTGCTACAGGAGGCCCAGGCCGTGGCGCGCATCACCGGGTTCCAGCCCACCAGCCAGTTCTTTCTGGTGCGCGCGCCGGACCAGCCCCAGTTGCTGGAGCGCCTGGACACCCTGGGCCAGCGTCTGGATCAATTGGTGAACACGGGCAAACTACAGGGCTACCTGGCCCTCAACCAATTGGTCAGCCGCCCCGCCGAGCAACAGCAGGTGCGCGACGCATTGAACCGCCTGCCCCAGCATTGGCAGCCGCTGCTGGACCTCGGCGTGCCCGCCAGTGCCCTGCAGGCGGAAATCGCACAACTGCAGGCGCTGCCCACCGAAGACATCGACGCCGCACTGGCGGGCCCGCTGGCCGAACCCTGGCGCACACTGTGGCTGGGGCCGGTGGACGGCGGCGTGGCGGCGATGGTCAGCCTGCAAGGCTTGAACAACCCGGCGTTGCTGCACGCTCAGGCGGCGGACCTGCCGGGCGTGCAACTGGTGGATCGCCTGGGTGACCTGAACCGAGTGTTCGCCGCCACGCAGATCAGCGCCGCCGAATTGAAGCTGCTGTCGTGCGGGTTGATCGTCCTGCTGCTCATCATGCCGTTTGGTGTCGGCGGTGCCTTGCGCATCGTCGCACTGCCGCTGCTGGCCGCGCTGTGCAGCCTGGCCAGCCTCGGTTGGCTGGGCCAGCCGCTGACGCTGTTCAGCCTGTTCGGCCTGCTGCTGGTGACGGCGATCAGTGTCGACTACGCGATCCTGATGCGCGAACAGATCGGCGGCGCGGCGGTCAGCCTGCTGGGTACACTGCTGGCGGCGCTGACGACATGGCTATCGTTTGGTCTGCTGGCGGTGTCGAGTACACCGGCGGTGAGTAATTTCGGTCTATCGGTCAGCCTGGGCCTGGCGTTCAGCTTTATGCTGGCGCCCTGGGCCGGCCAACAGAAACATGCCTTATGAATGTGATTATCGCCCATGCGGCAAGGAGCCCTCGTGCCCACAGTTGAAATGGAACGTCGCCAGGTCGTGGTGATCGGTGCCGGCCCGTCCGGCGCTATCGCCGCCGCGCTGCTCAAACGCAAGGGGCATGACGTATTGATCATCGAGCGCCAGCACTTTCCGCGATTCTCGATCGGTGAAAGCCTGCTGTCCCACTGCATCGATTTCATCGAAGAGGCCGGCATGCTGGACGCCGTGCAGGCAGCAGGTTTCCAACTGAAAACCGGTGCCGCGTTCGCCTGGGGCGAGCGCTACAGCGCCTTCGATTTCAGCGATACGTTCAGCGATGGCAAGCCCACCACGTTCCAGGTGCAGCGCGGCGAGTTCGACAAGTTGCTGGCCGACCAGGCCGAACTGCAGGGTGTGGATATCCGCTACGGCGAAACCATCGTCGGCGTGGACTTCAAAGGTGACTGCCGTTACTTGCATGTGCGTCGCGAGAACGGCAGCGAGTACCACCTCAAGGCCAAGTTCGTGCTCGATGCCAGCGGCTACGGCCGCGTGCTGCCGCGCCTGCTGGACCTGGAAGCTCCGTCGAATTTTCCGGTGCGCCAGGCGGTGTTCACCCACGTCGAAGACCGCATCGAACACCCAGGCTTCGACCGCACCAAGATCCTCGTGACCACCCATCCCACCCAGCGCGACATCTGGTTCTGGACCATACCGTTCAGCAACGGCCGCTGCTCGGTGGGGGTGGTTGCGGCCAAGGAGCATTTCGACGCCCGTGGCGATGATCTCGACGCTTGCCTGCGCGGCTTTATCGCCGAAACGCCGAGCCTGGCCGGCGTGCTGCAAAACGCTGTGTGGGATACGCCGGCGCGCAGCATCGGCGGCTACTCGGCGAACGTCACGACCTTGCACGGCCCGGGCTTTGCGCTGTTGGGCAACGCAGCGGAATTCCTCGACCCGGTGTTCTCCTCCGGTGTGACCATCGCCATGCGCTCGGCCAGCATGGCCGCCGGCGTGCTGCACCGCCAGTTGAGCGGCGAGACGGTGGATTGGCAGACCGAATTCGCCGCGCCCCTCAAGCGCGGCGTCGACACTTTCCGTTGCTACGTCGAAGGCTGGTACGCCGGGACGTTCCAGGATGTAATTTTCCATCCCGGCAGCGCCCCGGAGATTCGCCGCATGATCAGCTCGATTCTTGCCGGCTATGCATGGGACGAGCGCAACCCGTTTGTCAGCGAGCCCAAGCGACGCTTGCGGATGTTGTCGGAAATCTGTGCGAGTGAGCCGGTATGAGTACGCCCTACCTGAGCAAAAACTACGTCGAGGAAACCCGCTTCGGCCTGTGGTTCCTGCGCAGCCACACCTGGCAACATTACGTGCTGCGCGTGGCCATCAACGACCTGCGCGGCCTGTTCAGCGAGCCGCTGCCCCAGGCGCCGGTGCTGCTGGACGCCGGTTGCGGTCAGGGCAAATCGTTCACCCTGCTGCAGCAAGCGTTTGCACCGGCGCGCCTGATCGGCCTGGATGCCGACCCCCACAGTTTGCAGATGAGCCAGGCCGAGGCCGAGCGCCAGGGTTTGAGCGTCGAGCTGATCGGCAGCGATTGCGCCACCCTCGATGTGGCGGACAACAGCGTCGACCTACTGTTCTGCCACCAGACCTTCCACCATCTGGTGGAACAGCACCGTGCGCTGCAAGAGTTCTACCGGGTGCTCAAACCCGGCGGCTACCTGCTGTTTGCCGAATCCACCGAAGCCTATATCGACACCTGGGTGATCCGCTGGCTGTTCCGCCACCCCATGCACGTGCAGAAAAGCGCCGAAGGGTATCTGGCGATGCTGCGTGAGCAAGGCTTTGAGTTCGGCCCGCAGAATGTCTCGTACCCGTACCTGTGGTGGAGCCGCTCGAAGGATTTCGGCCTGCTCGAACGCCTGCGCCTGCGCCGGCCGAAACCGGTGGGCCAGCGCGAAGAAACCCTGGTCAACTGCGTGGCGCGCAAACCCTTGGCGAGCGTTGCGCCATGATCCGCGCGTTATTGATCGGTTGCCTGTTGCTGCTCAGCGCCTGCGCCAGCCAGCCGCCGCTGCCCGCGACCACCCCGCGCCTGCCGCTGCCGCTGCAACTGCATGTGCAACGCCTGGCGGACGGCCAGACCCAGGATTGGCTGCTGGTGGTGCAACGCGAAGGCGCCGCATTGCGCTGGTCGATGATGGACCCGCTGGGTATTCCCCAGGCCCGGCAGAAACTGGTCGACGGCCAGTGGCAGGCCGATGGCTTGCTGCCGCCCAACCCGCAGGCGCGTGAGCTGTTCGCCGCGCTGTTATTTGCCCTGACGTCGGCGGATGAGGTGCGCGCGCTGTACCCCAGCGCCCAGGCGCGGGACCTGACGCGCACCCTGCCGGGCCATTGGCAGATCGTGTACCAGTCTTCCGAAGTATTCAGCGTGAACATCGCGGGGCAGCCTTTGAGCTACCGCATCACGCCGCTTGGAGCCGCCCGATGAGCGCCTACCTGAACGCCCTCGGCCTGATCTGCGCCCTTGGCCGAGGCCAGGCCGAAGTCAGCCGCAACCTGTTCGCCGGCGATTGCTCGGGCATGCGCGCCGAAAGTGGCTGGGTGCCGGAACGCGTATTGCCGGTGGGCGGCGTGCAGGGTGAGCTGGCGCGTATCCCGGTTGAACTGGGCCAGCAAAGCAGCCGCAACAATCAACTGTTGCTGGAAGCGGCGTTGCAGATCGAGGACGAGATTCGCCAGGCGATCCACACCTACGGTGCCTCGCGCGTGGGCGTGGTGCTCGGCACCAGTACTTCGGGCATCGATGAGGCCAGTCGTGGCATCGCCGAGTACCTGCGTGACAACCACTTCCCCGGCACCTATGACTATCAGCAACAGGAACTCAGCGCGCCGGCAAATTTCCTCGCCGACTGGTTGCAACTGAGCGGCCCGGCCTATGTGATTTCCACCGCCTGCACCTCCAGCGCCCGTGCGCTGATGAGTGCCCGGCGCCTGCTGGACCTGGGCCTGTGCGACGCGGTGATCTGCGGCGGCGTGGACAGCCTGTGCAAGCTGACCCTCAACGGTTTCAGCGCGCTGGAAGCGGTATCCGACACGCGCTGCAACCCGTTTTCGCGCAACCGGGACGGCATCAATATCGGTGAAGCGGCCGTGCTGTTCGTGATGAGCAGGCAACCGGCGCCCATCGCCCTGTTGGGCAGCGGCGCCAGTTGCGATGCGCACCATATTTCCGCGCCGGAGCCGAGCGGCAAGGGCGCGTTGCAGGCGATGCGCAAGGCCTTGGCCAGCGCAAAACTGATGCCTGAGCAGATCGGCTACCTGAACCTGCATGGCACCGCTACCCAGCACAACGACGCCATGGAAAGCCTGGCAGTCGCCAGCCTGTTCCCCGCCGGCGTGACCTGCTCGTCGACCAAACCCATGAGCGGCCATACCCTGGGCGCCGCCGGCGCGCTGGAAGCCGCGTTCTGCTGGCTGAGCCTGCGCCACGGCCAGGTGCCACCGCATGTGTGGGACGGCGAGGCCGACCCTGTGCTCCCGGCCTTGCAATGGGCGCGTGTCGGCGAACCTTTGGAGAAAACCTGCCTGATGAGCAACTCGTTTGCCTTCGGCGGCAACAACGTCAGCCTGATTATCGGAGAGGCCCCATGATCGATTGGCCACTCGCCGAACTGATCCCCCACGCGGGCGACATGATCCTGATCGACCAGGTGCTGTCGTTCGACGAAGAACAGATTCACACCCGCGCCACCGTCAAGCCCGGTGGCCTGTTCAACCGCCCTGACGGCAGCCTGCCGGCCTGGGTCGGCATCGAACTGATGGCCCAGAGCGTCGCCGCCTACGCCGGCTGCCACGCCCGCCGCAAAGGCGAGCCGGTGGCGTTAGGCTTCCTGCTGGGCACACGTAAGTTCGAGTGCAACGTCGAGCACTTCCCGGCCGGCGCCGAGCTGAGCATCCACGGCCTGCGGTCGCTGGAAGACGACAACGGCATGGGTGTGTTCGAATGCCACCTGCGCGGCGACGGGTTCCACGCCAGCGCGCGCTTGAACGTATTTCGACCGCCCCAGGCGGCCGCCTATTTAGATGAATCGAAGGACGAAACGCCATGACTGAATCCGTACTGGTCACCGGCTCCAGCCGTGGCATCGGCCGCGCCATTGCCCTGCGCCTGGCCCAGGCGGGCCACGACATTGTGCTGCACTGCCGCAGCGGCCGCGCCGAGGCGGATGCGGTGCAGGTGCAGATCCAGGCCCTGGGCCGTCAGGCGCGGGTGCTGCAGTTCGACGTGGCGGATCGCGCCAGCTGCAAGCACATCCTTGAAGCCGATGTGGAGCAACACGGCGCCTATTACGGCGTGGTGCTCAACGCCGGCCTGACCCGCGACGGCGCGTTCCCGGCCTTGTCGGAGGACGACTGGGACGTGGTGATGCGCACCAATCTGGACGGTTTCTACAACGTGCTGCACCCGGTGATGATGCCGATGATCCGTCGTCGCGCGGCCGGGCGCATCGTGTGCATTACCTCGGTATCGGGGCTGATCGGCAATCGCGGGCAGGTCAACTACAGTGCCTCGAAAGCCGGCCTGATCGGCGCGGCCAAGGCCCTGGCCATCGAGCTGGGCAAGCGCAGGATCACGGTCAACTGCGTCGCGCCGGGGCTGATCGACACGGCCATGCTGGACGAAAACGTACCCGTCGAGGAACTGATGAAAATGATCCCGGCACAACGCATGGGCACCCCGGAAGAAGTGGCCGGGGCGGTGAACTTCCTGATGTCTGCGGAAGCCGGTTACATCACCCGCCAGGTGCTGGCGGTGAATGGGGGCCTGTGCTGATGAAGCGTGTCGTCGTCACCGGCATGGCCGGCGTGACCTCCCTGGGCAGCGACTGGCCGACCATTTCGGCCAACTTCCGCGCCAACCGCAGCGGTATCCGGCGCATGGACGAATGGGACCGTTTCACCGAACTGAACACGCGCTTGGCCGGGCCCATCGACGATTTCGTGGTGCCCTCCCACTGGACACGCAAGCAACTGCGCAGCATGGGCCGCGTCTCGCGCCTGGCGGTGTGGGCCGCGGAGCAGGCGTTGCAGGATGCCGGTTTGCTCGGCGATGAGTCGATCAAGGACGGGCGCATGGGCGTGGCCTGTGGTTCGTCCACCGGCAGCACCGATGAGATCAAGGCTTTCGGCAACATGCTGCTCAACTCGGTGGCCGAGGGGCTCAACGCCAACTCCTATGTGCGCATGATGCCGCACACCACGGCGGCGAATATCAGCATTTTTTTTGGCCTGACCGGGCGCTTGATTCCCACTTCGAGCGCCTGCACCAGCGGCAGCCAGGGCATCGGCTATGCCTACGAGGCGATCAAGTTCGGGCGCCTGCCGTTGATGCTCGCCGGCGGTGCCGAAGAGCTCTGCCCCACCGAAGCCATGGTATTCGATGCGCTGTACGCCACCAGCCTGAAAAACGACGCACCGCAGACCAGCCCACGCCCCTACGACAGCGGCCGCGACGGCCTGGTGATCGGTGAAGGCGGCGGCATGCTGGTGCTCGAAGAACTGGAACACGCCCTGGCGCGCGGTGCGCACATCCATGCGGAAATCGTCGGCTTCGGCAGTAACGCCGACGGCCAGCACACCACCCGCCCGGAACAGAAAACCATGCGCCGCGCCATGGAACTGGCCCTGGAAGACGCCGGGCTGGCACCGGCCGCCATCGGTTACGTAAACGGGCATGGCACCGCCACCGATCAGGGCGACATCGCCGAGACCCTGGCCACCAGCAGCCTGTTCGGCAGTCGCATGCCTATCAGTTCGCAAAAGAGCTTTCTGGGCCACACCCTGGGCGCGTGCGGGGCGCTGGAGTCGTGGTTCAGCATCGAAATGATGAACCGCGACCAGTACGTGCACACTTTCAACCTGGACACGGTCGACCCGCAGTGTGGCGAGCTGGATTACCTGCAGGGCGGCTTTCGCCAGATGCATCACGACTATGTGATGAACAACAATTTTGCCTTTGGTGGCGTCAATACGTCGCTGATCTTTCGCCGCTGGTCCTGATTTATTAATCGATTGGAGAAAACGGAATGTCTTCCTTGCTACGCGCCACCTTCATCACTTTGGCTCTGCTGAGCGCCGCCGGTTGCACCAGCAAACCGGTGCTCAACCCTCACAGTGAGCTACCGGCCGGAACGCAGGTCAGCGAAGAAAAAATGAAGCAGGTGATCGTCAACGCCTTGCAGAAACGCGAATGGACCGTGCAGCGCCTGAGCCCGCAACTGGTTCAGGCCGAAATCACCGTACGCGGCCAGTACCACGCTGAAATCGACATCCACTACACCCGCAGTAGCTATGCCATCACCTACCGCGACAGCCGCGACCTGGGCTACAAGGACGGCAAGATCCATCGCAATTACAACCGCTGGGTGAACAACCTGGATAACGACATCATGGCGGGATTGCGCAGTAATGGTGTGAGTGGCGAGGCAGGGTCGGCGGCGCAGTTGTTTGAGCAGACGGGAACGTCGAAGTAAAACCAAAGCCAGGCACCACCTCTGTGGCGAGCGGGCTTGCCCGCGTTGGGCTGCGAAGCGGCCCCAACAAGATCACCGCGTTTTTTCAGACAGATCACAGCGTCAGATTTGGGGCTGCTGCGCAGCCCAACGCGGGGCAAGCCCGCTCACCACCAACAACTCCACAAACGCCTTCGCCATCGGCGTTTGTGCGCCTTTGCGCTGTACCAGCCAGACCGCCGTCACCGCCTCCTGATCCAGCAACGTGCGATAGACCACGCCATCGATGCGGATGCGCTGATACGACGCCGGCAGTACCGACACGCCTAACCCCGCCGCCACCAACCCGATAATCGTCATCGCTTCCCCTGCTTCCTGGGCGAAGCGCGGGCTGAAGCCGGCGTCGCGGCACAGGTTGAGCAACTGGGCGTACAAGCCACTGCCGTAACTGCGCGGGAAAAACACAAACGGCTCCTGCGCCAATTGCGCCAGGTGCAAGCCACGCTCGGAGCCTTGCGCCAGAGGGTGGCCGGCGCTCAGCACGGCCACCAGCGGTTCGCGCATCAGCTCGATCACAGCCAGCGAATCCGGCAAGGGCAACGGACGCATCAGCCCGACCTGAATCGACTCATCCACCAGCGACTCGGCCACCTCGGTGCTGCTCATTTCCTGCAGGTTGAGGTGAACCGCCGGGAATGCCTGACGGAAGGCAAAGATCGCCTGGGGAATGCTGGCATTGAACGGCGCCGATGACGTGAAGCCAATCTTCAATTCTCCCAGTTCGCCCAACTGTGCCCGCCGCGCCACGTCTGCGGCTTTATCGACCTGGGCCAGCACCAGGCGTGCCTCTTGCAGGAACAGGCGCCCCGCTTCACTCAATTCGACCCGACGATTGGTGCGCTCGAACAGCCGCGCTCCCACTTCGTTCTCCAACGCCTGGATCTGCTGGCTCAGGGGCGGTTGCGAGATGCCCAGTACCTGCGCCGCACGGCCAAAATGCAGCTCTTCGGCGACCGCGATGAAATACCGCAGATGACGTAATTCCATGCTTGCCTCATTAGGTCGTTAAAGCTATCAAACAGGTCGAACAATATATTGGAAAGAATCATTAGCCAGCTATATGCTTTTTTGCATTGCCTGCTCTGCCCGGCTTTTATCGCCCCGAGGTCTCTGTGAAACCTGCTGTCGCGCCACTCGCTCAAGATGCCCCGCCCACCGCTCTGGATGAGGTGGTGGCGCAACTTAACGACGAGTACATCGAAAAAGGCACGCCGCTGTTCATGCGCACGGTGCTCGCGCTGTTCTCCGGCGGCTTCGCCACGTTTGCCCTGCTGTATTGCGTACAGCCGATGATGCCGGCGCTGTCCCATGAGTTTTCCATCAACGCGGCGCAGAGCAGCCTGGTCCTCTCGGTTTCCACGGCGATGCTGGCGCTGGGGCTGCTGATCACCGGTCCGATTTCAGACACCCTGGGGCGTAAACCGGTGATGGTGGCCGCGTTGTTCTGTGCCGCGCTTGCCACCATCGCCAGCGGCCTGATGCCTTCCTGGGAAGGCATCCTGTTTATGCGTGCGCTGGTGGGGCTGGCGCTCAGTGGGCTGGCGGCCGTGGCCATGACGTACTTGAGCGAAGAGATCCACCCTCAACACATCGGTCTGGCCATGGGCCTGTATATCGGCGGCAACGCCATCGGCGGCATGAGCGGGCGCCTGATCATGGGAGTACTGATCGATTTCGTCAGTTGGCACACCGGGATGCTGATCATCGGCGCCCTGGCGCTGGTTGCCGCGACGGTGTTCTGGAAAATCCTTCCCGAATCGCGCAATTTCCGCCCTCGCAGCCTGAGGCCGCGCAGCCTGCTGGACGGGTTTGTCATGCACTTCAAGGATGCCGGGCTGCCGTGGCTGTTTCTGGAGGCGTTCCTGCTGATGGGTGCGTTCGTGACCTTGTTCAACTACATCGGTTATCGCCTGCTCGCCGCCCCTTACGATCTGAGCCAGGCGTGGGTGGGCCTGTTATCGCTGGTCTACCTCTCGGGCATCTACAGCTCGGCCAGGATCGGTTCGCTGGCCGACCGCCTCGGCCGCCGGCGCGTGCTGTGGGCCACCATCCTGGTGATGCTGGCGGGCATGGCCCTGACCCTGTTCACACCGTTGTGGCTGATCGTTCCGGGCATGCTGGTGTTCACTTTCGGGTTTTTCGGCGCCCACTCGGTGGCCAGCAGCTGGATCGGCCGCCGTGCGGTGAAAGCCAAAGGGCAAGCATCGTCGCTGTACCTGTTCTGCTACTACGCCGGGTCGAGTATTGCCGGCACGGCGGGCGGGTTCTTCTGGCACTTTGGCGGATGGCATGGCATTGGCGGTTTTATCGTCGCGCTGTTGATCGGCGCCTTGCTGGTGGCGTTGAAGCTGGCAAAGCTGCCACCGCTGGCCTCGGCCTGAGGAGCGGCCGCCGCGAACGACATCCGCGCCATCACCCGCTTGCCGCGACGTTCATGCAGGACCACCGCGCCGATGTGCAGCACCAGCATCAACAACAGCGCCACGCAGGACAGCACGTGTACGCGGGTATAGAGGGCGATACGCGCAGGGTCGGTTTCAAATGGCGCAATGAAGGCCAGGTTAAAGATATTGATCGGTCGATCCATCATTAGTACGCCCGTCGCCAGCACCACGGCCAGCACCAGGTACATGGCCTTATGCACCAGCAACGCCATGTATTCCTGCAACGTGCGCTTGATGGAAAAATCCAGGCCATGGCCGAAGGAGCAGTACACCCGCAAGGCAAAAACCGGAATATAGAGGGTGGTCAACGACACATTGAAGAACGCGACCCATGCCTTTACCGACGCCGGCACGCTGAAGACGGCCACGGCAAAACCGGATAACAAAGACCACATAATGATGACGGCCGAAACCCAATGCAGCAGTTTCTGGCCCGTTGAATACGCTGAAGTGTTCATCCTGATAGCACCTGACAATGAACGCCAATCGCTGGCGAGTGGAAACGTCGGGTAGGATTTTTACCGAGGCGAGTTACCAGAGGCTGTAGGAGAAATCCCAACCTCTGCAGACTATCAAGGCAGGACTTAACGAACGCTGAAGCGCAGCGAGCCGCCCTCTGCCAGGCAGGGGGCGGCTCGCTTGGGGCGGGATGTTACTGGTGATATTGCGCGGACAATTCGTGCACAGCTTGCAGGAACGCCCCGGCGTGGTCTGGATTCACTTCCGGGGTGATGCCATGGCCGAGGTTGAACACGTGTCCGGTGCCGTTGCCATAACTGGCCAGGATGCGCCCGACTTCGGCGCGAATCGCTTCCGGCTTGGCGTACAGCACGGTCGGGTCCATGTTGCCTTGCAGCGCGACCTGGCTGCCGACGCGACGGCGGGCCTCGCCGATATCGCAGGTCCAATCCAGGCCCAGGGCGTCCGCACCGGCATCGGCGATGCTTTCCAGCCACAGGCCACCCCCCTTGGTGAACAGAATGACCGGCACCTGGCGGCCTTCGTGTTCACGGATCAGGCCGCTGACGATCTTGCGCATGTAGGCCAGGGAGAATTCCTGGTACGCCGCTGCCGACAGGTTGCCGCCCCAGGTATCGAAGATCTGTACGGCTTGCGCACCGGCCATGATCTGGCCGTTGAGGTACGCGGTCACCGACTGGGCCAGCTTGTCCAGCAGCAGGTGCATGGCTTGTGGGTTGTCGTAGAGCATGGCTTTGGTCTTGCGGAAGTCTTTCGACGAACCGCCTTCGACCATGTAGGTGGCCAGGGTCCACGGGCTGCCGGAGAAGCCGATCAGCGGCACGCGCCCGTTGAGCTCGCGGCGGATGGTGCTGACGGCGTCCATCACGTAGCCCAGGTCCTTGTGCGGATCGGGAATCGGCAGGGCCTCGATGTCGGCCAGGGTGCTGACGACTTTGCGGAAACGTGGACCTTCACCGGTCTCGAAGTACAGGCCCTGGCCCATGGCATCGGGGATGGTGAGGATATCGGAGAACAGAATGGCCGCATCCAGTTGTGGGTAGCGGTCCAGAGGCTGCATCGTGACTTCGCAGGCGAACGCAGGGTTCATGCACAAGCTCATGAAGTCGCCGGCGTGGGCGCGGCTGGCGCGGTATTCCGGCAGGTAGCGACCGGCTTGACGCATCATCCACACGGGGGTGACGTCTACAGGCTGCTTGAGCAGGGCACGCAGGAAACGGTCGTTCTTGAGGGCAGTCATGTCGGCATCCGCAAAAAAAGTGCGGGTATGGTCTCAAAAGACAGCGGCAAGCGGCAAGCTACAAGCGGCAAGTTGAAGCCATTGTGCTTTTAACTTGCCGCTTGCCGCTTGAAACTTGCCGCTACGTCATCAGACGCACAGGTAATCCAGGATCCCTTCGGCAGCATTGCGGCCTTCGAAGATCGCGGTTACCACCAGGTCGGAACCGCGCACCATATCGCCACCGGCGAAGATTTTCGGGTTGCTGGTCTGGTGCTTGTACTGGCCCTGTTCCGGCGCGACGACGCGGCCCTGGCTGTCGGTCTGGATCTGGAACTGCTCGAACCACGGCGCCGGGCTTGGGCGGAAACCGAATGCGATGACCACGGCGTCGGCCGGGATGATCTCTTCGGAGCCCGGGATCGGCTCGGGGCTGCGACGGCCACGGGCATCCGGTGCGCCGAGACGGGTCTCGACCACCTTGACGCCTTCGACGCGATCTTCACCGACAATCGCGATCGGCTGGCGGTTGTAGAGGAATTTCACCCCCTCTTCCTTGGCGTTCTTCACCTCTTTGCGCGAACCCGGCATGTTGGCTTCGTCACGACGGTAGGCACAGGTTACCGACTTGGCACCCTGGCGAATCGACGTACGGTTGCAGTCCATCGCGGTGTCACCACCGCCCAGCACCACGACCTTCTTGCCTTTCATGTCGACAAAATCTTCCGGCGACTTTTCGAAACCCAGGTTGCGGTTGACGTTGGCGATCAGGAAGTCCAGAGCGTCGTACACGCCCGGCAGGTCCTCACCGGCAAAACCGCCCTTCATGTAGGTATAGGTGCCCATGCCCATGAACACGGCATCGTATTCTTCGAGCAGTTGCTCCATGGTCACGTCCTTGCCGATTTCGGTATTGAGGCGGAACTCGATACCCATGCCGGTGAAGACTTCGCGACGATGGCTCAGGACGGTTTTTTCCAGCTTGAACTCGGGGATACCGAAGGTCAGCAGGCCGCCGATTTCCGGGTTCTTGTCGAATACCACCGGGGTCACGCCGCCACGCACCAGCACGTCGGCGCAACCCAGGCCGGCAGGGCCTGCGCCAATGATCGCCACGCGCTTGCCGGTCGGCTTGACCTTGGACATGTCCGGGCGCCAGCCCATGGCGAACGCCGTGTCGGTGATGTACTTCTCAACCGAACCGATGGTCACCGCACCGAAACCGTCGTTAAGGGTGCAGGCACCCTCGCACAGACGATCCTGTGGGCACACCCGGCCGCACACTTCCGGCAGGGTGTTGGTCTGGTGCGACAGCTCGGCGGCGGCGAGGATGTTGCCCTCGGCCACCAACTTCAGCCAGTTGGGAATGAAGTTGTGCACCGGGCACTTCCATTCGCAATACGGGTTACCGCAGCCCAGGCAACGGTGTGCCTGTTCGGCCGAGTGCTGGGGTTTAAAGGGTTCGTAGATTTCCACGAACTCTTTCTTGCGTTGACGCAACAGTTTCTTCTTCGGATCTTTGCGCCCGACATCGATGAACTGGAAGTCGTTATTCAGACGTTCAGCCATGTTAAAACCTCATCAAACTCTTCAGGCGCATATCACTGCGGGTTGGCACGGATGCTGGAAAGCAACGATTTCAGGTTGGCAGCCTTGGGCTTGACCAGCCAGAAACGACGCAGGTAATCATCGAGATTCTCGGCGAGGTTGCGACCCCATTCGCTGCCGGTTTCCTCGACGTACTCGTCCAGCACGTGCTGCAAGTGGTTCCGGTAGGATTCCATGGCTTCGCCGCTGATCCGCTGGATCTCGACCAACTCGTGGTTGACCCGGTCGACGAAGGTGTTGTCCTGATCCAGCACGTAGGCGAAACCGCCGGTCATGCCCGAACCGAAGTTGTAACCGGTCTTGCCCAGTACCGCGACAAAGCCCCCGGTCATGTACTCGCAGCAGTGGTCGCCCGTGCCTTCAACCACGGTGTGGGCACCGGAGTTACGCACGGCAAAACGCTCACCGGCCGTACCGGCGGCGAACAGCTTGCCGCCCGTGGCGCCGTACAAGCAGGTGTTGCCGATGATGGCACTGTCCTGGGTCTTGTAGACGCTGCCTGTAGGCGGAACGATCACCAGCTTGCCGCCGGTCATGCCCTTGCCCACGTAGTCGTTGGCGTCGCCTTCGAGGTACATGTTCAGGCCACCGGCGTTCCATACGCCGAAGCTCTGGCCAGCGGTGCCCTTGAAGCGGAACGTGATCGGCGCCTTCGCCATGCCCTGGTTGCCGTGCTTGCGCGCAATTTCGCCGGAGATGCGTGCGCCGATGGAACGGTCGCAGTTGCAGATGTCCAGGGCGAATTCGCCACCGCTGGCGTCGTTGATCGAGGAGCTGGCCATCTCGACCATTTTCTCGGCCAGCAGGCCTTTGTCGAACGGTGGGTTGCGGTCCACCTGGCAGAATTGCGGCTTGTCTGCCGGGATGTGATCGCTGCCCAGCAGCGGCGTGAGGTCCAGGTGCTGTTGCTTGGCGGTCTGGCCTTCAAGGATGTCCAGCAGGTCGGTACGACCGATCAGCTCTTCCAGCGAGCGCACGCCCAGCTTGGCCAGCCACTCACGGGTTTCTTCGGCGACGTAGGTGAAGAAATTCACCACCATGTCGACGGTACCGATGTAGTGATCCTTGCGCAGCTTCTCGTTCTGAGTGGCGACGCCGGTGGCGCAGTTGTTCAGGTGGCAGATGCGCAGGTATTTGCAGCCCAGGGCGATCATCGGCGCGGTGCCGAAGCCGAAGCTCTCGGCGCCGAGAATTGCCGCCTTGATCACGTCAAGACCGGTTTTCAGGCCGCCGTCGGTTTGCACACGGACCTTGCCGCGCAGGTCGTTGCCGCGCAGGGTCTGGTGGGTCTCGGCCAGGCCGAGCTCCCACGGCGCGCCGGCGTATTTGATGGAGGTCAGCGGCGATGCGCCGGTGCCGCCGTCGTAACCGGAGATGGTGATCAGGTCGGCATAGGCCTTGGCCACACCGGCGGCGATGGTGCCTACGCCGGCTTCCGCGACCAGTTTCACCGAGACCAGCGCCTGCGGGTTGACTTGTTTGAGGTCGAAAATCAGCTGCGACAAATCTTCGATCGAGTAGATGTCGTGGTGCGGCGGTGGCGAGATCAGGGTCACGCCCGGGACCGCATAACGCAGCTTGGCGATCAGACCGTTGACCTTGCCGCCCGGCAGTTGGCCGCCCTCACCGGGCTTGGCGCCCTGGGCTACCTTGATCTGCAGCACTTCGGCGTTGACCAGGTATTCCGGGGTGACGCCGAAACGACCAGTCGCGACCTGCTTGATTTTCGAACTCTTGATAGTGCCGTAGCGCGCCGGGTCTTCACCGCCTTCGCCGGAGTTGGAGCGCGCGCCCAGGCGGTTCATGGCTTCGGCCAGGGCTTCGTGGGCCTCGGGCGACAAGGCGCCCAGGGAAATACCCGCAGAGTCGAAACGCTTGAGGATCGATTCCAGCGGCTCGACTTCGCTGATGTCCATCGGCGTGTCCAAGGTCTTGACCTTGAGCAAGTCACGGATCATCGATACCGGGCGGTTATCCACCAGGCTCGTGTATTGCTTGAACTTGGCGTAGTCGCCCTGCTGCACGGCGGCTTGCAGGGTGCTGACCACGTCCGGGTTGTACGCGTGATACTCGCCACCGTGCACAAACTTGAGCAGGCCGCCTTGCTGGATCGGCTTGCGCGCGCTCCAGGCTTCGGCCGCCAGGGCTTTCTGCTCGGCTTCGATGTCGACGAACCGCGCGCCCTTGATACGGCTCGGCACGCCACGGAAGCTCAAATCGCACACTTCTTCCGACAGACCGATGGCTTCGAACAACTGCGCGCCACGGTAGGAGGTGACGGTGGAGATGCCCATCTTCGACAGGATCTTCAGCAGGCCCTTGGTGATGCCCTTACGGTAGTTCTTGAACACCTCGTAGAGGTCGCCCAGCACTTCACCGGTACGGATCAGGTCACCCAATACCTCATAGGCCAGGAACGGGTACACCGCCGAGGCGCCGAAGCCGATCAGCACCGCAAAGTGATGCGGGTCGCGGGCGGTGGCGGTTTCCACGAGGATGTTGGAATCGCAGCGCAGGCCTTTTTCGGTCAGGCGGTGGTGCACGGCACCGGTAGCCAGCGAGGCATGGATCGGCAGCTTGCCCGGCGCAATATGACGGTCGGTCAGCACGATCTGGGTACGCCCGGCGCGCACGGCTTCTTCGGCCTGGTCGGCGACGTTGCGCACTGCGGCTTCAAGGCCGAGGCTCTCGTCATAGTTCAGGTCGATGATCTGACGGTCGAAGCCTGGGCGCTCCAGGTTCATCAACGAACGCCACTTGGCCGGGGAGATGACCGGCGAGCTGAGGATCACACGGGAGGCGTGCTCGGGCGACTCCTGGAAAATATTGCGCTCGGCACCGAGACACACTTCCAGGGACATCACGATAGCTTCGCGCAGCGGATCGATCGGTGGGTTGGTCACCTGGGCGAATTGCTGGCGGAAGTAGTCGTATGGCGTGCGCACGCGCTGGGACAAGACGGCCATCGGCGTGTCGTCGCCCATGGAGCCGACCGCCTCGTAGCCTTGCTCGCCGAGCGGACGCAGCACCTGGTCGCGCTCTTCGAACGTGACCTGATACATCTTCATGTACTGCTTGAGCTGGTCGATGTCGTAGAAGGCCGAACCGTGGTCGTTGTCTTCCATGGTCGCCTGGATGCGCAGGGCGTTCTTGCGCAGCCATTGTTTGTACGGGTGACGCGACTTCAAGCGGTTGTCGATGGCGTCGGTGTCGAGGATCTGCCCGGTTTCGGTGTCCACGGCCAGGATCTGGCCAGGGCCGACGCGGCCTTTGGCGATCACGTCTTCAGGCTTGTAGTCCCATACGCCGATTTCCGACGCCAGGGTGATAAAGCCGTTGGTGGTGGTGACCCAACGCGCCGGGCGCAGACCGTTGCGGTCGAGCAGGCACACCGCGTAGCGGCCGTCGGTCATGACCACGCCGGCCGGGCCGTCCCACGGCTCCATGTGCATCGAGTTGTACTCGTAGAATGCACGCAGGTCCGGGTCCATGGTCTCGACGTTCTGCCACGCTGGCGGAATGATCATGCGCACGCCACGGAACAGGTCGATGCCGCCGGTGACCATCAGTTCGAGCATGTTGTCCATGCTGGAGGAGTCGGAGCCCACGCGGTTGACCAGCGGGCCGAGCTCTTCCAGGTCCATCAGGTCATTGGCGAATTTGGTGCGACGGGCCACGGCCCAGTTGCGGTTGCCGGTGATGGTGTTGATCTCGCCATTGTGGGCGAGGAAGCGAAACGGCTGGGCCAGTGGCCATTTCGGCAGGGTGTTGGTGGAGAAGCGCTGGTGGAACACGCAGATTGCGGTCTGCAGACGCTCATCGCTCAGGTCTGGATAGAAGGCGGTGAGGTCCGCCGGCATCATCAGGCCTTTATAAATGATGGTCTTGTGGGAAAAGCTGCAGATGTAGTGGTCGGTGTCGGCAGCGTTGGCCACGGACGAGCGACGACGGGAGGTGAACAGCTTGATCGCCATGTCCTGGTCGCTCAGGCCTTCACCGGCGATGAACACCTGTTCGATCTGCGGCAGGCGCTCATGGGCCAGACGGCCGAGCACGCTGGTGTCGATCGGCACTTTGCGCCAGCCGACAAGTTGCAGGCCGGCGGCGACGACCTCGCGGTTCATGTTCTCGCGAGCGGCTTCGGCTTTGACCGGGTCCTGGTTGAAAAACACCATGCCCACGGCGTACTGCTTGGGCAGGTCGACCGCGAAATGCTCCTTGGCGACAGCGCGCAGGAACTGGTCGGGCTTTTGAATCAGCAAGCCGCAACCGTCACCGGTCTTGCCGTCGGCGTTGATCCCACCGCGGTGGGTCATGCAGGTCAGGGCCTCGATGGCCGTTTGCAGAAGGGTATGACTGGGCTCGCCCTGCATATGGGCTATCAGGCCGAATCCGCAGTTATCCTTGAATTCATCGGGTTGGTACAGACCTGCTTTCATAGACACTTTCTCACCAGGCTGCCTCTTATACCGAGGCAAATTTCTTTTCAATTCAACCGGTTACCTTCCACGCCGAACGTTCGCCGGCTTAGCGGGGGCAAAAGGGAGGTCATTGTACACACCGACACAGACGCTCACAAATTTAGCGACGAAATGTCGCAAATCTATGTCGCATTTATGAAAGGTTTAAAGCGATATGCTGTGCTAGTCAAAACTTTTTTAATTCTGACCGCTACGACTCAAAAGCTACCGTGACGCAGACACCACAAAGCGCGCGGTCCCTGGAGACTGCACGCCATGCGATTTTTTTGAGGTGCCGGGAGGGCGGCCTGGGTAAGGCCGCCGGATCTTCAGCGAGTTGTTGCGAGTTCTTGTTGAACGCTGGCAACAGTGCGAGGCCAAGGTTTACCAGCCTGAACCTTCGCTGGCAAGGCCTTGATAGCGGAATCAGCGGCTGCACGGCTGGAGAAGTTGCCGTAGGTGATCACATAGAGAGGCTTGCCGTTGAGCACTTTCTTGAAATAACGGTACTCGCCGCCCTGCTCTTTCACGAACGCCTGGGCATTGGCTTCTGAGCTGGTGCCGAGGATCTGCACCACGAAGTTACCGCTCGGCTGGCTGGCGTACCAACTGCTGCCGGCGGCGCCTGCCTTGGCCACGGTGGTGGCGGGTTTTTCAGCGGGCTTGGCGGCCGGGGCCGGCTTGGCCGCAGGGGCTGGCGCAGGCGCTGCGACCACAGGCTTGGTGACCGGTGCAGGTTTGGCGGTTGCGACGGTCGGTGCCGGCGTTGGGGCAGGCGTCGGCTTGGCAGCGGGCTGGCCGGCCGGTACGCCCGCAGGCGGCGCGGTGGTGGTTACGGTCGGCGGCGTGGCGCTGGAGCCTTCCACCGGGACGCCGTCGTCGCCTTCGGAAATGCCACCGGCTTCTTCGGCGAGCGGGCCGCGCATCACAGGCTGACCGACCATCGGCAGGTTGGTCGGCTGACCGGAGTTGGCGAATTCGACATTCGGTGTGGGTTTGCCCAGTGGCAACTGCGCCTGTTCGGCAGGCGCGCCAGCAGGGGTGGGAGCCTTGTTGCGGCCTGGGATCAACCAGGCGGCGGCAACGGCAACCACGACCACTGCGGAAATGGCCAGTACGTGCTTCTTAGGCATAGTGAACCCCATCTTTGGACGCTTGACCGCTGAGCGGCTGGCAATCATGGCTTCGATCATCGCATCGCGGGCAACCTGGTTGATGGTGCCAGGCCAGCCGCCTGCGCTGTCGTGAATATCAGAGATCTGCGCAGCGGAGAAAAGTTCGATGCCCGCCCCTGCGCCTTCGAGGCGTTGAGCCAGGTATTCGCGGGTTTCTTCCTCTTCATACGGCTGCAGTTCGATGACGTGGAACAGTTCCTGATCGCCACTGATCTGCTCAAGGTCGGCGATCAGCGAAGACTCACCAAACAGGAACACATGGGGGCGACCTTCCGGCGTACCCGCAGCCAACGCCAGCAGGGCTTCCAGGGCCGATTCGTCGAGCTGCTCGGCATCGTCCACCAGCAGGTAGACCTCCTGGCCGGTCAAGCCCAACTGCACCACCTGCTTGAGGATCGCGCTCGGCTCGGCGGTGGCCACATCCAGCGCCTGGGCCACCTGGCTCAGCACACCCGCCGCATCAGCGGCGCCGCGGGCCGACACCACCACGCTCTGTACCGATTGCTTGTTGGTACTGGCAACCAGGGCCTGGCGCAGCAACGTCTTGCCGCTGCCCAAGGGGCCCGTGACGACCAGCAGCAACTGGCTGTAGCGCGCGAGATGGTGAAGCTGCCCCAGCACCGGCTTGCGCTGGGCCGGGAAGAATTTGAAACCCGGCACCCGTGGAGCAAAAGGGTCGTGGCTTAACTGGTAATGGCCGAGGAACGCCTCGTCGGCATGCAAACTAGTCATGGTGATCCTGTTAACCTTTAAGCTGGGCCAGGGCGCGGTAATCCGCTCCCAGCGTGGCCTGTAAAATCTCTCTCGGATAATCGTCGGTCACCACCGCTTCGCCCATGTGGCGCAGCAGCACCAGTCGCAGTCGACCGTCGATCACTTTCTTGTCTATTGCCATATGTTCGAGGAAATCCGCCTCGGTCATCTCCTGCGGCGGAACGACCGGCAGACCGGCCCGCTGAAACAGGCGAATACCGCGATCCCGCTCCTGGGCGCTGATCCAGCCAAGCCGGTGCGACATGTCCATAGCCATCACCGTGCCAGCCGCCACGGCCTCGCCATGCAACCACACACCATAGCCCATGTGGGTTTCGATCGCATGCCCGAAGGTGTGACCCAGATTCAACGTGGCCCGCACGCCGGACTCACGCTCGTCGGCATTGACCACCAGGGCCTTGGCGGCGCAGGAGCGGGAAATCGCTTCGGTGAGCGCCACCTGATCGAGGCCGCGCAAGGCGTCCATGTGCTCCTCCAGCCAAGTCAGGAAAGGCTCATCGCAGATCAATCCATACTTGATGACTTCCGCCAGGCCCGCCGACAGCTCACGCGGCGGCAGCGTGTTAAGGGTAGCGGTGTCGATCAACACGGCATTGGGCTGATAGAACGCACCGACCATGTTCTTGCCCAGCGGATGGTTGATGCCGGTCTTACCGCCCACCGACGAATCGACCTGGGACAGCAGGGTGGTCGGCACCTGGATAAAGTCCACGCCGCGCTGGTAGCAGGCAGCGGCGAAACCAGCCATATCGCCGATAACGCCGCCTCCGAGGGCCACCACCGTGGTACGCCGGTCATGGCGCGCGGTCAGCAGGCCATCGAAAATCAGTTGCAGGGTTTGCCAGTTCTTGTGGGCTTCGCCGTCGGGCAGTATTACCGAAATCACCGAGTAGGCCGCAAGGCTGCGGCTCAGACGCTCAAGATACAGCGGCGCGACCGTTTCGTTGGAGATGATCGCCACTTGCCGCCCGGCAATGTGCGGTGCGAGCAACTCGGGCTGGTCCAACAGGCCCTCGCCAATGTGGATCGGGTAGCTGCGCTCGCCTAGATCGACCTTAAGTGTCTGCATGTGTCCCCGCGTGAGAGATGAATTGACGACCGGTAACGTCAGGATACGACGCTGCCTGATGGCTCTACGCCACAACCCGCAGGGCGATGGCGCGACGCCGAGAATAGCGCATTTCGCCCCTGGCTTTAACGGGGAGGCAGCCGTTGCAGGCGCTCAAGAATGTCGAGCACCACCATACGTGGCGGCCGCTCATCGGTTTCCACCACCAGATCGGCAATTTCCCGATACAGCGGATCGCGCAGCGTCAGTAGATCGCGCAGGGTTTTCGCCGGATCGGCGGTGCGCAGCAATGGGCGATTGCGATCGCGCGCAGTCCGACCGACCTGCTGCTCGACCGATGCATGCAGGTAAACCACCCGACCACCGGCATGCAGCGCACGGCGGTTTTCATCGCGCATCACTGCGCCACCGCCGGTGGCCAATACCACGCCATCGCAGCCGCATAATTCAGCAATCATTGCCTGCTCGCGGTCGCGAAAGCCCAGTTCCCCTTCTTTATCGAAGATCCACGGGATATTGGCACCCGTGCGCAATTCAATTTCCTTATCGGAGTCTTTGAACGGCAGGCGCAGCTCTTTGGCCAGCAAACGGCCGATGGTGCTTTTTCCAGCCCCCATCGGTCCCACAAGAATCAAATTTCGCACAGAATCAACGACTCACAGCAATCGCCTGGTTATTCATAATACGCGGAGTCAGGAATACCAGCAGCTCGGATTTTTTCTCCGCCAGCACATCGCGCCGGAAAAGGCGGCCAAGATACGGCACATCGCCCAAAAATGGCACTTTATCTACCACTTTGCTTTGGGTATTGGAGAAAACTCCGCCGATCACAATGGTCTCGCCATCCTTGACCAACACCTTGGCGTTGACCTCGTTTTTCTTGATCGGTGGTACGTCGTTGAGCCTGTTGAGATAGTCCGGCTCATCCTTGGTGACTTTCACTTCCATGATCACCCGGTCATCAGGGGTGATCTGAGGGGTCACTTCCAACGACAGCGAGGCCTCCTTGAACGACACCGACGTGGCGCCACTGGAGCTGGACTCCTGGTACGGAATCTCGGTGCCCTTAAGGATGCGCGCGGTCTCCTTGTCGGAGGTCACGACCTTGGGCTGGGAAACGATCTCGCCGTTGCCGGTCTTTTCCATGGCCGTCAGTTCCAGGTCCAGCAGCACATTGTCGGTGATGTAAGCCACACCCAGGCCGGACGCGCCGGCTATTGCGCCGAGGTCGACAAACGGTGAGCCGGGCGGATTTTCCGGCGGTTCTACGCCATCGGGCAGGGGCTTTGGAATGCCACCGGCCTGCCAGTTGCCGCGATTGAGCCGTCCGCCCCAGCGTGCTCCCAGGCTTTTGTCGTAATCGACGTTGGCCTCCACGATCCGCGCTTCGATCATGACCTGCCGCACGGGGATATCCAACTGCGCCACGATGCGCCGCAGCTCGTCGAGCCGCTCGCCGGTCTGGTAGGCGATGATGTTGTTGGTGCGCTCATCCACCGCCACCGAACCGCGTTCGTCGGTGGCCCCTTCAAGGCCGGTCACCGACTGGAACAGCCTGGCCAGATCGGCTGCCTTGGCATAATTGACCTGCAACAGCTCCCGCCGCAGCGGTGTGAGGTTGGCTATCTGCCTGCGCGACTCCAGCGTCAGCAGTTCGCGGGCTGCCAATTCCTCGGCGGGCGCTACCAGCAATACGCCGGCGTGAATGCGCTTATCCAACCCCTTGGTCTGTAACACCAGCTCCAGCGCCTGATCCCAGGGCACATCTTTGAGGCGCAGTGTGATCGAACCCTGGACGTCATCGCTGGCGACCAGGTTAAGGCCGGCCACATCGGCAATCTGCTGCAATACCGCGCGCAGCTCTATGTTCTGGAAGTTGAGCGTGAGCTTGTCGCCGCTGTAGGCACCCGCCATGGCCCCACCCGGCGGCGGCAGTTGAATAAGATCTATACGGTTGGGCACAGCGGCAGCCATCGGTGCTGTGAACGCTATCCATAGCGCCACACCGAAGGACGAGAAAGTCCTTTTCATTTGTTCGATTCCGTTATGAGTTGACGTTCAACACGAGGGTTCTGGGGCGCTCCAGCCACGCACCCTGTTTATCGGGAAACAGCTCGACCACTTCAATATGGCTGTCATGAATAGCCGTAACGCGCCCGTGGTCCGGCCCGAGATAATCGCCCAGCGCCAGGCGATACACATCGGTCGCCACGCGCAACAGCGCGAAGGTCTGCGCGCCTCGCGCGAGCGTGCCGACCATCTGGAAGCGCTCCAGCGCCTGGCGCTCCAGAGGGCCTCTGGGCCGCTCCAGATCCGGCGCAGGCGCACGCCGCCCAGGCCTATGCTCAACCTGCAAGGTCGACGGCTGGAACGGATCGCGCAAACCGGCCCCTTGATAGACAAAGGACGCGCCTTGTGGCAGTCGTCGCTCACGCACCGGAGCCCCAACGGCGGCCTGATCACGCCGGTACGTCTTGACCAGCAGATCGAGGCGCAATAATCGGCCCTCACGCTGCACGTCCATCTCATGCACCGTGGTAAGTCGCGAAAGCCCTTCAACGGCGCTCATAAACATGGCCAGATCGTGATAGGCACCCGTGACGCCGATCTGCACCGGCTGCGCGGTATACAGCGGCGCCGGCTGTTCCTCCAGCGGAGCCACCCTTTCGACTAACACGCCATTGGCCAGCGCCAACCGCGCGATATCCTCCAGCAGGCCGGGCATTTCGGACCCGCCGGGCAACAGCCGTAACAGTGCATCGGCCTCGGCCTGCATCACCTGGAGCTGCCGCGCACGCACGTCACGGCTGGCCGCTACGGCGCTCTGCTGCGCGAGTTGCTGGCGAAGAATCCCCTCCTGCGCCTGTGCCTGATGCAACCGAGCCCGTGCAGGACTCAAGAGCATCCATTCACCCACAGCCAGCACTGCACCGGCCAGGAGGCAGCCGAGCAAGAGCTTGCCAGGCAAGGGCCATTTTGCAGCGTGGTAAGAGAGTGCGCCGAGTTCGAGCCTGGGCAGGCTCATGGCTGGGCCTCGGAGGATTCTCCCTGGCGCACCATCAATTGAAATTCGTTATCACCGCTCGCACCTTCGGTGCGCACGTGCTGCAGGCGCGCTGTGTGGACGCCTTGCGACACCTCCAGCCGGCGCATCAGTTGGGCAATGTCCTGGCTGGATTCGGCACTGCCGCGAATACTCACCGTATCGCCTTTGGCCACTACTTCATGCAGATGCACCCCATCCGGCACCGCACGCGCCAGTTGGTCCAGTAACTGGGCGCCGGAAGAGCGACCATTGTGCAAGTCCTGCACGATCTTCATTCGCTCGGCCAACTGCTGGCTTTGCGCCTCCAGGTCGTCAAGGGTCTTGATGCTGGAATCCTGAAGAGCGAGATCTTTGTCCAGGTGATTATTACGCGTCACCTGCCGATCTATGGCCTGGTCAATGACCTGGTCCGCCAGCCACACAACCACCAACGCCACGCAGACGAACACCAGCATCAACACCATAAAGTAGCGGCGTCGCCGCTCGGCCCGAGCCTGGCGCCAGGGCAAAAGATTGATACGTGTCTTCAAGCGAAACTCCTCAGGGCCAGTCCGCAGGCGATTCCCATTCCTTGGGCATCCATGGCCCATTGTGCACCATCGACTCGATGGCCCGACGTGAAGCTGGCGAAATCCTGACTGCTCGCGCGCGCCATTGCAAACGCTTCAACATCGACCACCGCCGGCACCAGCCCAGCCATGGCCAGAACGGCCTCCCGGGCCTCCACATGTTCCTTCAGGCACGCCGCCAGCAATACCTCGACCCGTGCCGGGTCAGCAGCCGAGCGCCCCTGGACTTGAAAGTCGAAGGCCATGTCATCCAACGGGTATGGAATGTACTGCTCTGCCTCCCTCTCGACCACGCCCGCCATCTCTTCCTCCGCGAGCCCGGCCTCCAGCTCGATCAATCGCGTGAGGACCGATGGGCCCGACACCGCCACTGCAGCGCGCCTGGACGTTGCCTGAACCCTGGGCAGCGCCGCGCGCAGGGCCTGCCCGATGCCTTCGAAGTCCAAAAAAGCGCCCTCCACCACCGCCCGGGCGGGCAACCCGTGGATGGCATACCCTGCGACGCTGTAACCAGCGGGATCGAGCCGCAACTCGACGAGCCTGATGGCCGTGTCGCTGATATCGATGCCCAGCAAGGTGTCGACTTTTCGCCTGAATAATCCTTTTCTCATAAAACTCCCCAAAACTTTCCCTGTCATACCGCCTGGTTGCCTGACACCGTGCATTCGGTCGCCTTGTTGCAGAGGCGCGAATGACGCCCCAGGCCGAAAATGCTTTAATGCCCAGCGTTTTTTCCCGCTTTTATCTGCAGCTCGGGTTGATCCATCGTTCGCCATGCATGCCCCGACGCCTAACCCATTCTTTTCTCTGGAAATCCAAAAGCCTTGATTCGTCTGCTGAAGTTTTTCGGGTACTCCATTGTCGCCATCGTCTGCGGGCTCTTGCTCGTGCTCAGCGGGGCGTATCTCTACCTTAGTCCGGGTTTACCGTCGGTAGAGGCCCTCAGAAGTATCCAGTTGCAGATTCCTCTGCGGGTCTACAGCAGCGATGAAAAACTGATCGCGGAGTTCGGCGAAATGCGCCGCACACCGATCCGTTTTGCCGACATTCCGCCCAATTTCATCAGCGCCCTGCTGTCGGCCGAGGACGATAATTTTGCCAACCACTATGGCGTCGACCCCAGCAGCCTGGTGCGCGCCGCGACACAGTTGGTAAAAAGCGGACATATTCAATCCGGCGGCAGCACCATCACCATGCAGGTGGCGAAGAACTTCTTCCTCACCAGCGAGCGCAGTTTTTCACGCAAGGCCACCGAGATCCTCCTGGCCCTGCAGATCGAGCGCCAGCTGACCAAGGACGAGATCCTCGAGCTGTACGTGAACAAGATCTACCTGGGCAACCGCGCCTACGGCATCGAAGCCGCGTCCCAGGTGTACTACGGCAAGTCCATCCGCGACGCCAGCCTGGCGCAGATGGCCATGATCGCCGGCTTGCCCAAGGCTCCGTCGCGCTTCAACCCCCTGGCCAACCCGGCACGCAGCAAAGAGCGTCGCGACTGGATCCTGGGACGCATGTACAAGCTGGGCAAGATTTCCCAGAGTGCTTACGAAAGCGCCGTGGCCGAGCCGCTGAATGCCAGCTATCACGTGCCGACGCCGGAAGTGAATGCACCGTATATCGCCGAAATGGCCCGCGCCGAGATGGTCGGTCGCTACGGCAGCGACGCCTACACCGAAGGCTTTCGCGTGACCACTACCGTTCCGAGCGATTTGCAGGAAATTGCCAACGATTCGGTGCATTCCGGGTTGGTTGCCTACGACCAGCGTCACGGCTACCGCGGCCCCGAATCACGCCTGCCAGGCAAGACCCTGAGCGCCTGGACCGCAGAGTTGGGTAAACAGCGCCCGATCAGCGGCCTGGAGCCGGCCATTGTCACCCAGGTCAAGAAAGACGGCCTGCAAGTGCTCACCCGTACCGGCGAAGCCCACGTGGCCTGGGACAGCATGAAATGGGCGCGCCCCTTCCTGAATACCAACAGCATGGGCGCCATGCCCAAGCAGCCATCGGACGTCGCGCAGGTGGGCGACCTGATCCGTGTGCAACGCCAGAAGGACGACAGCCTGAAATTCAGCCAGGTGCCATTGGCCCAGGGCGCGCTGGTATCGCTGGACCCGCAGAACGGTGCGATTCGCGCCCTGGTCGGCGGCTTCGCGTTCGAACAGAGCAACTACAACCGCGCCACCCAGGCCAAGCGCCAACCGGGTTCGAGTTTCAAACCGTTCATCTACAGCGCCGCGCTGGATAACGGCTACACGGCTGCCAGCCTGGTCAACGATGCGCCAATCGTGTTTGTCGACGAGTACCTGGACAAGGTCTGGCGCCCGAAGAACGACACCAACACCTTCCTCGGTCCGATCCGTATCCGTGAAGCGCTGTACAAGTCGCGCAACCTTGTGTCGATCCGCCTGCTGCAGGCCATGGGCGTCGGCAAGACCATCGACTACATCACGCGCTTTGGCTTCAACAAGTCAGACCTGCCGCCGAACCTGTCGCTGGCGCTCGGCACCGCCACCCTCACGCCGATGGAAATCGCCACCGGCTGGAGCACCTTTGCCAACGGCGGCTACAAGATCACGCCGTACCTGATCGACAAGATCGAAAGCCGCAACGGCGACACCCTCTTCACCGCAAACCCGCCACGCGTTCCGGGCGATGTGGTCAACGGTGTGGCGGCCACTGAGGGCCTGGCCGCGCCGAGCCACGGCGGCATCACCATCGAGCCAACACCCGGCACGACTCCGGCAGCCGCCAACCCCAGCGCCCCCAGCGAACCGCAGGCACCGGCTGTGGCCGAGCGCGTGGTGGATGGCCGTACCACCTACATCCTCAACAGCATCCTGGAAGATGTGATCAAGAAGGGCACCGGCCGCCGCGCCCTGGCCCTGGGCCGCGCGGATATCGCGGGCAAGACCGGTACTACCAACGAATCCAAGGACGCCTGGTTCTCCGGCTACAACGGCGACTACGTCACCACGGTGTGGACCGGCTATGACCAACCGGAAAGCCTCGGTCGCCGTGAGTTCGGCGGCACCGTCGCGCTGCCGATCTGGATGAGCTACATGGGCGCAGCCTTGAAGGACAAGCCGCTGCACACCCAGCCGGAACCGGAAGGCATCCTCAGCCTGAGGATCGACCCGGTGAGTGGCCGTGCGGCCTCGCCAAGCACGCCGAATGCGTACTTCGAACTGTTCAAGAGCGAAGACACGCCGCCGTCGGTCAACGAACTGGGCAATGGCGTCGTGCCGGGCAGCCCGCTGCCGGCGGATGAAGGCGCGCCGATCGATCTCTTTTAGAGAGCGGCAAGCTGTCAGCTACAAGCGGCAAGTTAAGAGCTGCGATGTGCCGTTCTTGAACTTGTCGCTTGCAGCTTGAAACTTCCCCATAAAAAAACCCGGCGTTCTTAGCCGGGTTTTTTTATGGGTCTACGGGTCTACGGCTTAGCCGTTGAACACATCATCCACGCTCTGCAGCGGGTAGTTCTTCGGATACGGCAGGGTCGCCACACCGGTCTCGATCGCAGCCTTGGCCACGGCGTCGGAGATCAGGGTGATCAGGCGCTTGTCCATTGGTTTCGGGATGATGTACTCACGTCCGAATTCCAGCTTGGCGCCACCGTAGGCGTCGCACACGTCCTGAGGCACCGGCAGCTTGGCCAGCTCACGCAGGGCGTTGGCGGCCGCTACTTTCATTTCTTCGTTGATGCGCTTGGCGCGAACGTCCAGGGCACCACGGAAGATGAACGGGAAGCCCAATACGTTGTTGACCTGGTTCGGGTAGTCCGAACGGCCGGTGGCCATGATCACGTCGCTGCGGGTGGCGTGAGCCAGTTCCGGCGCGATTTCAGGGTCCGGGTTGGAGCAGGCGAACACGATCGGGTTGGCCGCCATGGACTTGAGGCCTTCGGCGCTCAGCAGGTTCGGGCCGGACAGGCCGACGAATACGTCAGCGCCGTTCAGCGCGTCAGCCAGGGTGCGCTTGGAGGACGGGTGGGCAAACATCGCCTTGTACTGGTTCAGGTCGGTACGCTCGGACTGGATAACGCCCTTGCTGTCGACCATGTAGATGTTTTCCAGCTTGGCGCCCATGCTGACGATCAACTTCATGCAGGAGATGGCCGCCGCACCGGCACCCAGGCAGACGATCTTGGCGTCAGCCAGGGTTTTGCCGGCGATTTCCAGCGCATTGATCATGCCGGCCGCGGTCACGATCGCGGTGCCGTGCTGGTCATCGTGGAATACCGGAATGTCGCACTGTTCGATCAGGGCCTTTTCGATCTCGAAGCACTCAGGCGCCTTGATGTCTTCCAGGTTGATGCCACCGAAGGTGATGGAAATGCGCTTGACCGTGTCGATGAAGGCCTGCGGGCTTTCGGAATCGACTTCGATGTCGAACACGTCGATGCCGGCAAAGCGCTTGAACAGCACGCCTTTACCTTCCATGACCGGCTTGGATGCCAATGGGCCGAGGTTGCCCAGGCCGAGAATCGCGGTGCCATCGGAAATTACTGCAACCAGGTTGCCTTTGCCGGTGTACTTGTACGCCAGCTCGGGGTCGCGAGCGATTTCACGTACGGGCTCGGCCACGCCAGGGCTGTAAGCCAGCGACAGGTCGCGGGCGGTGGCGGTGGCTTTGGTGAGCTCTACACTCAGCTTTCCTGGACGAGGATGGGCATGATATTCGAGAGCGGCAGTTTTCAAATCAGACATATCGGCATTCCGCTTTTACTGTTGGTCGACGGACCGCCGAGGATACGCGTGTCGCAAAGTCCCTACAAGACTGGGCAGTCACCGGTGTCAAGACCCCAAAGCGCCGTACTTTGGTCTAAGGCCACGAGATACAAGGGCTTGACTGTTCACAATCCACTTAAAAAATGTCTACAACTTTTTATCAGCGATGCACTTTCAGCATGCCGGGATCGGTCAGTGGCAATAACCAACGCGCCTGATGAGTTTTAATGCCACCGCGCCGGGCGCGATCCTGCACCCAGCCTCGAGCCTCGACGGTCTCGCCCTGCAGATTCTTCAGCAGGCGACTGTCGAAGTGCCCGGCCAGATCGGGCGCAATGCGTAATACCAATGAGCCCTGCAACTCGATCCAGATTCCGCCACGGTTGCGTTCGATACCGCGAACTTGCCCACTGATCACGGCGAATCCGGAACGTTTGACGTGTGCCACCGTGCGCACCGGCGATTGGCGCCACAACCCCTTTTGCGCATTGCGCGCGCTGGCTTCGGCAGCCTGCTGGCATGTCACCAGGTCGACATTCGGCGCGACCGCGACCTGAAACCCCAGGCCGTCGGCGAGCAACTGCGCTTCCAGGTTGCGGCCATCGGCGCCGTATAGATGCGCCAGGGTTCGCCCGTAGCGATCCTTGGCCTCGCGTCCCGGCACCAGGCCGACCCGCCCGCCACTGGCCTGCACCAACGCCTGCAGACGCTGGCGCGCGGCGACAGCGAACGGCTCGTCAGGGCGCCCCTTCTGGCCGATTTCCGGCGCATTGAGGCCAATCATGCGCACGCTGCGACCATCGCTGAGACGCACGGTGTCGCCATCCACCACCCGCGCCACCTGCACCTGCACCAAGGACGCCGGCGCGCTGCAAAAGGCCTGCGCTTGAACGGCCGACAGCCAAATCCCAGGCACAAAAAAGGCGCCCACAAGGGACGCCTTCTTCAACCACAGGTAAAAGCCCATAAGGCTTTTGAACCTTACTCTGCTGGAGTAGCAGCAGGCTTCTTGCCGAAAGCACCAAAGCGATCTGCGAAGCGCTGTACACGGCCGCCGGTGTCCAGAGTTTTCTGCTTACCGGTGTAGAACGGGTGGCACTCGTTGCATACGTCAGTACCCAGTGGCTTGCACAGGTTCGAACGAGTTTCGAACTTGTTGCCGCAGCTGCAGGTCACTTCGATGGTTTCGTACGCTGGATGGATATCGGCTTTCATGGTGACTTCCTCGGGCTAGCGTGCCGCCACTCGACACTATTGTCGAATACCGCACGTAATTAGGCCGCGGATTCTACCAGACCTTTGTAATCGCGCAAGCGGCCCCTATGCCAGAAAAGCCCCTTTCATCAGAAAACCACGGCATACCCATTAACGCCCTCCTCTGCTAGGCTCGCGCCCCTGCGCCACCGCCTGCCTTTATAAGAGACTCCCCGCGTGCCCGACGCCATTTTGCGCCTCGCCCTGCCCTCGCCCCTGCGCCGCCTGTTCGATTACCGTGCGCCGGCCGGCGTGCTGCGTGCGCAGTTGCAGCCGGGGATGCGCGTGCGTGTGCCGTTCGGCCGTCGGGAAATGATCGGGATCCTGGTGGAAGTGGCCGACCACAGCGAGGTGCCGGCCGAGAAACTCAAGCCGGCCGTGGCGATCCTCGACGCCACCCCGCCGCTGCCGCCTGCGCTGTTCAAGCTATGCCTGTGGACCGCGCAGTATTACCAGCACAGCCTGGGCGATACCTTGAGCTGGGCGCTGCCGGTTCTGCTGCGCCAGGGCGAACTGGCCGAGGCGCGCCAGGAACGTTTCTGGTCGACGGTGCCCGGCGCGCGCCTGGACGACCCACGCATCGCCCGCGCCCCGCGCCAGCGTGAAGCCCTGGCGACGCTGGCTCAACACCCCCATGGCGTGGCGCATCAATTGTTGAGCAAGCTAATGCTGAGCAAGGACAGCCTCGACCTGCTGCTCGCCAAAGGCCTGGTGCAGGTGGAAATCCGCAAGCATGCCCCCGACGCCCGCCACGAACACTGGCTGGCCCAGCCGGAACTGCCGTTGAATGCCGAGCAGCGTGCCGCCTATGAAGCGATTCGCGCCGGCTTCGACAGCTTCCATGCGTTCCTGCTGGCCGGCGTGACCGGCAGTGGCAAGACCGAAGTTTATCTGCAACTGATCCGTGAAACCCTGCAGGCCGGCAAACAAGCCCTGGTGCTGATCCCGGAGATCAACCTCGGCCCACAAACCCTGGCCCGCTTCGAACAACGCTTCAATGCACGCATTGCCCTGGTGCATTCGGCGGTCAACGACCGTGAGCGCCTGGAGTCCTGGCTGGCGGCGCGGGACGGCGAGGCCGATATCATTATCGGCACCCGTTCGGCGCTGTTCACGCCAATGAAAAACCCTGGGCTGATCATCATCGACGAGGAGCACGACGGCTCCTATAAACAGCAGGAAGGCCTGCGCTACCACGCCCGCGACCTGGCGTTGGTGCGCGCGCGCCAGGAAGACATTCCGATTGTGCTGGGTTCGGCCACGCCATCGCTGGAGAGCCTGCACAACGCCTACACCGGCCGTTACGGACTCCTGCGCTTGAATGAGCGAGCCGGTGGCGCCAAACAACCACGTTTCCTGCGGTTGGACGTGAAAAGTCGCCCACTGGACAGCGGCATTTCCGGGCCGATGCAGCAAGCCATCGGCCAGACCCTCGCCGCCGGCCAGCAGGTGCTGGTGTTCCTCAACCGCCGCGGGTTTGCCCCCACCCTGCTGTGCCATGACTGCGGCTGGATGTCCGAGTGCGAACGCTGCGATGCGCGCATGACCGTGCATCAGCGCTACGGCGAGTTGCGTTGCCATCACTGCGGCCACGTGGAACGGGTGCCACGCCACTGCCCGCAATGCGGCAAAGTGGACCTGCGACCGGTCGGCGCGGGTACCGAGCGCGCCGAGGAGCGCCTGGGCATTCTGTTCCCTGACTACCCGGTGCTGCGGGTCGACCGCGACAGCACCTCGCGCAAGGACGCGATGAACCAGCTGTTCGCCACGATCCAGAAGGGCCAGCCGTGCATCCTCGTGGGCACGCAGATGCTCGCCAAGGGTCATCACTTCCCTCGGGTGACGCTGGTGTCGATCCTGGACGCCGACGGCGGCCTGTTTTCCGGGGATTTCCGTGCCAGCGAACGCATGGCCCAGTTGATCGTGCAAGTCGCCGGCCGCGCGGGACGCGCCGAGGAGCCTGGGCGAGTGATCATCCAGACGCACCTGGCCGACCATCCGTTGCTGATCCAGCTGACCGAACAAGGTTATTTTGCCTTTGCCGAACAGGCCCTGAGCGAGCGTCGTTCCGCCGGCCTGCCGCCATTCGCGCACTTGGCGCTGCTGCGCGCCGAGGCTCATAAACCCGGGCAGGCCGAAGGTTTTCTGGATGAAGCCTGCAGCGCCGCCGAACGTTTGCTCGGCGAGCTGGGTCTGACCGGCATCGAACTGCTCGGCCCGGTGCCCGCGCCCATGGAACGCCGCGCCGGACGTTATCGTGCTCAACTGCTTTTGCAGGCAACGTCACGTGCGCCCTTGCATCGCCTGTTAAGTAGCTGGTTACTTGCGCTGGAGCAAATGCCAAGCGGTCGCCAGGTGAGATGGTCGTTGGACGTAGACCCGGTAGATTTGTATTAAGCCTGGCCACAGGTCCCGCGAAGGTTGGCAAGCCCGCCCCCGCCACGGATAATGCCCAGTTTTTCCACCTGCGCATCGCGCGCCGCCGCTTGCGGTCGAAAGAGAACACCATGAAAGACACCATTCGCCAGCTGATCCAACAAGCCCTCACCCAACTCGTCAACGAAGGTGTGTTGCCTGAAGGCCTGACGCCGGCGATCCAGGTGGAGAACACCCGTGACAAGACCCACGGCGACTTCGCCAGCAATATTGCGATGATGCTGGCCAAGCCGGCCGGCATGAAGCCACGCGACCTGGCGGAGAAAATCATCGCCGCCCTGCCCGCCGACCCGCAGGTGAGCAAGGCCGAGATCGCAGGCCCGGGCTTTATCAATATCTTCCAGAACACCCAGGCCCTGGCCTCGCGCCTGGACGCCGCGCTGGCCGATGCCCGTATCGGCGCGCGCAAGGCCGGCGACACCCAACGCGTGGTCATCGACCTGTCGGCGCCCAACCTGGCTAAAGAGATGCACGTCGGCCACCTGCGCTCGACCATCATCGGCGACGGCGTGGCACGGGTGCTGGAGTTCCTCGGCGACACCGTGATTCGCCAGAACCACGTCGGCGACTGGGGTACCCAGTTCGGCATGCTGATGGCCTACCTGCAGGAAAATCCGATCACCAGCAATGAGCTGTCGGACCTGGAAAACTTCTACCGCGCCGCCAAGAAGCGCTTCGACGAATCCGAAGCGTTCGCCGACCGCGCCCGTGGCCTGGTGGTCAAGCTGCAGGCCGGCGACGAGGAATGCCTGGACCTGTGGAATCGCTTCCGCGATATCTCGCTGTCCCACTGCCAGGAAATCTACGAGCTGCTCAACGTCAAGCTGACCATGGCCGACGTAATGGGCGAGAGCGCCTATAACGACGACCTGATCAATGTGGTCAACGACCTCAAAGCCAAGGGTTTGCTGGTGGAGAGCAACGGCGCGCAGTGCGTGTTCCTCGAAGAATTCAAGACCGCCGACGGCGAGCCGCTGCCGGTGATCATCGTCAAGGCCGACGGCGGCTATCTGTACGCCACCACCGACCTGGCGGCCGTGCGCTACCGCAGCGGCGTGCTCAAGGCGGACCGTGCGCTGTACTTCGTCGACCAGCGCCAGGCCCTGCACTTCCAACAGGTGTTCGAGGTGGCACGCCGCGCCGGGTTCGTCACCCACCCGATGCACATGGAACACATGGGCTTCGGCACCATGAACGGCGCCGACGGCCGACCGTTCAAGACCCGCGATGGCGGCACCGTCAAGCTGATCGACCTGCTTAACGAAGCCCAGGAACGGGCCTACAATCTGGTGAAGGAAAAGAACCCGGAGCTGGCCGAGGCCGACTTGCGCAATATCGCCCGCGTAGTAGGCATCGGCGCGGTGAAGTACGCCGACCTGTCCAAGCACCGCACCAGCGACTACAGCTTCAACTTCGACCTGATGCTCAACTTCGAAGGCAACACCGCGCCGTACCTGCTGTATGCCTACACCCGCGTGGCCGGTGTGTTCCGCAAACTGGGCAAGGACTTCAGCCAGGTCGAAGGCCGGATCGTGCTGGACGCGCCCCATGAACAGGACCTGGCCGCCAAGCTGGCGCAGTTCGGCGAAGTGCTGAACAGCGTCGGCGAAAAAGGCACGCCGCATATCCTGTGCACCTATTTGTACGAAGTAGCCGGGTTGTTCTCCAGCTTCTACGAGAACTGCCCGATCCTCACCGCCGACGACGAAGCCCAGAAGCAGAGTCGCCTGCGCCTGGCCGCACTGGCTGGACGGACCCTCAAGCAAGGCCTGGAGTTGTTGGGCCTGGAAACCCTGGAGCGTATGTAAGTTGGCTGCCAAGAAAAAACCTGCACCCAAGCGCGGCGCGAGCCGCTACCAGGCCCCGGCGAAGAAGCCGATCCCGGGCTGGTTGTGGATGGCTATCGGCCTCACGGTCGGTGCGTTTGTGGTGTTTCTGATGAAGCTGGACCCGGGTCAGGGCGATGACGTCAAACGGGTCAAGCAGGAACAGCAGAAAGCCTCGAAGATCGCCGAAGCCAACAAGACCGCCCCGAGCCCGACCGCACCGGTGAAGCCTAAATACGACTTCTATACGCTGCTGCCGGAATCGGAAGTGATCGTCCCGCCCGACGCCGTCCCGGAAAAAACCCTGCCGACGCCGCAAGTGCCGACCACCCCGGTCACCCCGGCCGAAGCCGCCAAGATCGATACCGCACGCGCCCAGGCAGCGCTGGCCGGCATCACCCCGCCGCCGGCACCACCGGTCGCCGAGACCAAGGCGGCACCGGTGACCAAGTTCTTCCTGCAGGCCGGTTCGTTCCCGAAACAGGCGGACGCCGATCGCGTGCGTGCGCAGATCATCCTGCTGGGCCAGACGGTGACCGTGGAGTCCGGCACGGTGAAGGACGCGACCTGGTATCGCGTGCTGGTAGGGCCGTTCAGCAACCGCGAACAGCTGACCGTGGCGCAGAAGCAATTGGCCGGGGCCGGGTTTAGCAACCTGTTGTTACAACAGCGCCAGAGCCGCTGATTTCGAAGACACACCAGCATGAATGTGGGAGAGGGCTTGCCCCCGATAGCGGTAGATCAGTCAATATTTTCGGTGACTGATACACCGCCATCGAGGGCAAGCCCCCTCCCACATTTGGTTTTGCAGTGCTCTGAAATGGGTGTCAGACCGATAAACACCACTCGTCCGCCATAAACCCCCATGGTTGAAATCCCCCCCGCCACCCCCATATGAGTTTCCATCAGGGCATTTTCGCCCCGCTGCGTGGAGACTCTCCCCTTGACCACCATCGTTTCAGTACGTCGCCACGGCAAAGTCGTCATGGGCGGCGACGGCCAGGTTTCCCTGGGTAATACCGTGATGAAAGGCAACGCGAAAAAAGTGCGCCGCCTGTACCACGGCCAGGTGCTCGCCGGTTTCGCCGGTGCCACTGCCGACGCATTCACCCTCTTTGAACGTTTCGAGGGCCAACTGGAAAAACACCAGGGCCACCTCGTGCGCGCCGCCGTCGAGCTCGCCAAAGAATGGCGCACCGACCGCTCACTCAGCCGTCTGGAAGCCATGCTGGCCGTCGCCAACAAAGACGCGTCCCTGATCATTACCGGCAATGGCGATGTGGTCGAGCCCGAGCATGGCCTGATTGCCATGGGCTCCGGCGGGGGCTATGCCCAGGCCGCGGCCAGTGCGCTGTTGAAGAAAACCGACCTGTCGGCACGGGAAATCGTCGAGACCGCCCTGGGTATCGCCGGCGATATCTGCGTGTTCACCAACCACAACCAGACCATTGAGGAGCAGGACCTCGCCGAGTAAGCCGTAGGCTTATTCCGCTTGAGGCCGCCAAACACTATGTCCATGACTCCCCGTGAAATCGTCCATGAACTCAACCGCCATATCATCGGCCAGGACGATGCCAAGCGCGCCGTTGCCATCGCACTGCGTAACCGCTGGCGCCGGATGCAATTGCCCGAAGAATTGCGCGTTGAAGTAACACCCAAGAACATCCTGATGATCGGCCCCACCGGTGTCGGTAAAACCGAAATCGCCCGGCGCCTGGCCAAACTGGCCAACGCCCCGTTCATCAAGGTCGAGGCCACCAAGTTCACCGAAGTGGGCTATGTGGGCCGTGACGTCGAGTCGATCATCCGCGATCTGGCCGACGCCGCGCTGAAGATGCTGCGCGAGCAGGAGATGACCAAGGTCAGCCATCGCGCCGAAGACGCCGCCGAGGAACGCATTCTTGACGCCCTGCTGCCACCGGCGCGCATGGGTTTCAATGAAGACGCCGCACCGGCGTCGGATTCCAACACACGCCAGCTGTTCCGCAAGCGTCTGCGCGAAGGTCAGTTGGATGACAAGGAGATCGAAATCGAAGTAGCCGAAGTGTCCGGCGTCGACATCTCCGCGCCGCCTGGCATGGAAGAAATGACCAGCCAGTTGCAGAACCTGTTCGCCAACATGGGCAAGGGCAAGAAGAAGAGCCGCAAGCTCAAGGTCAAGGAAGCGCTCAAGCTGGTGCGCGACGAGGAAGCCGGGCGCCTGGTGAATGAAGAAGAACTCAAGGCCAAGGCCCTCGAAGCGGTCGAGCAGCATGGCATTGTGTTTATCGACGAGATCGACAAGGTGGCCAAGCGTGGCAACTCCGGCGGCGTCGATGTGTCCCGTGAAGGCGTACAGCGCGACCTGCTGCCGCTGATCGAAGGCTGCACCGTCAATACCAAGCTGGGCATGGTCAAGACCGACCACATCCTGTTCATCGCTTCCGGTGCGTTCCACCTGAGCAAGCCCAGCGATCTGGTGCCGGAGCTGCAGGGTCGCCTGCCGATTCGCGTCGAGCTCAAGGCCCTGACTCCGGGCGACTTCGAGCGCATCCTCAGCGAGCCGCACGCCTCGCTTACCGAGCAATACCGCGAGTTGCTGAAAACCGAAGGGCTGGGCATCGAGTTCCAGGCCGATGGCATCAAGCGCCTGGCGGAGATCGCCTGGCAAGTCAACGAGAAGACCGAGAACATCGGTGCCCGTCGCCTGCACACCCTGCTTGAGCGCCTGCTTGAAGAAGTGTCCTTCAGCGCCGGCGACATGGCGGGCTTGCAGAATGGCGAAGCGATCAAAATCGACGTCGACTACGTCAACAGCCACTTGGGCGAATTGGCGCAGAACGAAGACTTGTCGCGGTACATTCTGTAAGCCGCAAGCTGTAAGCTACAAGCCGCGAGTTGAGCACATTCAACTCGCGGCTTGTAGCTTGCAGCCCAAGGTGTCCCCAATGCCGAAATTCCCCACCGCTGTTAATTTGCACAAAACCTCCAACACCCTCGGCCTCACCTACGGCCCCGATGAGGTCTACCAGTTGCCCGCCGAGTTCCTGCGGGTGCACTCGCCTTCCGCCGAGGTCCAGGGCCACGGCAAACCTATCCTGCAATTCGGCAAGCTGAACGTGCGGCTGACCAAGGTCGAGCCCGCCGGCCAGTACGCACTGAAATTGACCTTCGACGACGGTCACGACAGCGGGCTGTTCACCTGGGACTACCTCTACCAACTGGCCGTGCGTCAGGAAACGTTGTGGGCCGATTATCTCGCCGAACTCAAGGCTGCCGGCAAAACCCGCGACCCGAGTGAATCGGTCGTGCGCCTGATGCTCTAAGTCAGCCGTCTTGCTCTTTAGAGGGCATTTTCTAATTCCATCTGCTTGAATGCCCTGTCTATAGGCCAATGATTGGCCGGCTTGCGAAAAAAATTAAACTCGGGTAACCAATGGAACTGGCAAGTTCCCTGCATTTGACGATGCGGTATCAACGGTCACCCGAGTCGCAGTACCAGGCTTGTGTTGTGTATCGAAACTTGGTGCGCAGCGGTACCCGGTACTCGTCTTTCGGACAATGGAGCGTCGTAGATGAGTAACAAGAACAACGATGACTTGAAACGCCAGGCCTCGGAAAACACCCTGGGGTTGAACCCGATCATCGCGTTACGCAAAAAGGATTTATTGGCCTCGGCGAAGATGGTACTGACCCAAGCCATCAAGCAACCGTTGCACAGCGTCAAGCATGTCGCCCATTTCGGCGTGGAACTGAAAAACGTGATGTTCGGCAAATCGGCGCTGGCGCCGGAAAGCGATGACCGTCGCTTCCACGATCCGGCCTGGAGCCAGAACCCGCTCTACAAACGTTACTTGCAAACCTACCTGGCGTGGCGCAAGGAACTGCACGACTGGATCGGCGACAGCAACCTGTCGGAACAGGACATCAGCCGCGGCCACTTCGTGATCAATCTGATGACCGAAGCCATGGCGCCCACCAACAGTGCGGCCAACCCGGCGGCGGTCAAACGTTTCTTCGAAACCGGCGGCAAGAGCCTGCTCGACGGCCTGTCCCACCTGGCCAAGGACATGGTGCATAACGGTGGCATGCCGAGCCAGGTCAATATGGGCGCCTTCGAAGTGGGCAAGAGCCTGGGCACCACCGAAGGCGCGGTGGTGTTTCGCAACGATGTGCTGGAGCTGATCCAGTACAAGCCCGTCACCGAGCAGGTGCACGAACGCCCGCTGCTGGTGGTACCGCCGCAGATCAACAAATTCTATGTATTCGACTTGAGTCCGGATAAAAGCCTGGCGCGCTTCTGCCTGCGCAACGGCCAGCAGACCTTCATCATCAGCTGGCGCAACCCGACCAAGGCCCAGCGCGAGTGGGGCTTGTCGACCTATATCGAGGCGCTCAAGGAAGCCGTCGATGTGGTCACGGCGATCACCAGCAGCAAGGACATCAACATGCTCGGCGCCTGCTCCGGCGGCATCACCTGCACTGCGCTGCTGGGCCACTACGCGGCGCTGGGCGAGAAGAAAGTCAACGCCCTGACATTGCTGGTAAGCGTACTGGACACCACCCTGGACACCCAGGTCGCGCTGTTTGTCGACGAGCAGACCCTGGAAGCGGCCAAGCGTCACTCCTATCAGGCCGGCGTGCTGGAAGGCCGCGACATGGCCAAGGTGTTCGCGTGGATGCGCCCCAATGACCTGATCTGGAACTACTGGGTCAACAACTACCTGCTGGGTAACGAGCCGCCGGTGTTCGACATCCTGTTCTGGAACAACGACACCACGCGCCTGCCGGCGGCGTTTCACGGCGACCTGATCGAGTTGTTCAAGAACAACCCGCTGGTTCGCCCCAACGCCCTGGAAGTGTGCGGCACGCCGATCGACCTCAAGCAAGTGACCGCCGATATCTACTCCCTGGCCGGCACCAACGACCACATCACCCCATGGCAGTCGTGCTACAAATCGGCGCAGTTGTTTGGGGGCAAGGTGGAGTTCGTGCTGTCCAGCAGCGGACATATCCAGAGCATCCTCAACCCGCCGGGCAACCCCAAGGCGCGCTACCAGACCAGCGATGGCCTGGCAGGCAAGCCGCTGGAATGGCAGGAAAACGCCACCAAGCACACCGATTCGTGGTGGTTGCATTGGCAGGCATGGCAGGCGGAGCGGGCGGGCAAGCTGAAAAAGGCCCCAACGGTATTAGGCAACAAGACGTACGCCGCAGCCGAAGCGGCGCCAGGTACCTATGTGCATGAACGTTAGCTTCAAGCTACAAGCCTCGAGCCGATTGAGTTCAGCTTGAGGCTTGTAGCTTGAAGCTGCCCCTCTAACCCTAAGGGTTCCCCCATGCCGCAACCGTTCATCTTTCGTACCATCGACCTGGATGGCCAGACCATCCGCACGGCGGTACGTCCGGGCAAGCCTCACTTGACGCCATTGCTGATCTTCAACGGCATCGGCGCCAACCTGGAGCTGGTGTTTCCGTTCGTCCAGGCCCTGGACCCGGATCTGGAGGTAATTGCCTTCGACGTTCCTGGGGTGGGCGGCTCCTCGACGCCCAGCCGGCCTTACCGCTTCCCCGGCCTGGCCAAGCTCACCGCGCGCATGCTCGATTACCTCGACTACGGCCAGGTAAACGCAGTCGGGGTGTCCTGGGGTGGCGCGCTGGCTCAGCAGTTCGCCTATGACTACCCGGAGCGCTGCAAGAAGCTGATCCTGGCGGCGACCGCCGCGGGCGCCTTCATGGTACCGGGCAAGCCGAAGGTGCTGTGGCTGATGGCGAGCCCGCGCCGCTATATCCAGCCGTCTCATGTGGTGCGCATCGCGCCGATGATCTACGGCGGCTCATTCCGTCGCGACGCCAAGCTGGCGGCCGAACATGCCAGCAAAGTGCGTTCGGCCGGCAAGCTCGGCTACTACTGGCAACTGTTCGCGGGGCTGGGCTGGACCAGCATCCATTGGCTGCACAAGATCCGCCAGCCCACCCTGGTACTGGCCGGGGACGACGACCCGCTGATCCCACTGATCAATATGCGCATGCTTGCCTGGCGCATTCCCAATGCGCAGCTGCACATCATTGATGACGGCCACCTGTTCCTGATCACCCGCGCAGAGGCGGTGGCGCCGATCATCATGAAATTCCTGGAGGAGGAGCGCCTGCGCGCAGTGATTCACCCAAGACCCGCGGTGTAAGGACCACACCGCCGCGCAACTTGCCAGGAACCGACTATGGTTCTGACTTGGCCTGCGTGTTGATGGTTTGACGAAGGAGTGTTGGCTCATGCGAGAAAGACCCGTGACGAACCCGGCGCCCACCCCTGCCGCGTTCATCAATGCGCAAAATGCGATCACCGGGCTGAGAGGCCGCGACCTGCTGTCGACCCTGCGCAGCGTGGCCGCTCATGGCCTGCGTAACCCGGTGCACACTGCGCGTCACGCCCTCGCCCTGGGCGGCCAGCTGGGCCGCGTCCTGCTCGGCGAGACGGTGCATGAGCCCAACCCCCGCGACGGCCGCTTCGTCGACCCCACCTGGCAACTCAACCCCTTGTATCGGCGCAGCCTGCAGGCGTACCTGAGCTGGCAGAAACAGACCCGGCACTGGATCGACGACAGCACCCTGGGCAACGATGACCGGGCGCGGGCGCACTTTGCCCTGTCGCTGTTCAACGATGCGGTATCGCCCTCCAACACCTTGCTCAATCCGCTGGCGGTCAAAGAGCTGCTCAACTCCGGCGGCAACAGCGTGGTGCGCGGGGTAAGCAACCTGTTCGACGACTTGCTGCACAACAATGGACTGCCGCGCCAAGTCACCAAGCACGCGTTCGAAGTCGGCAAGACCGTTGCCACTACACCCGGCTCGGTGGTGTTTCGCAACGAGCTGCTGGAGCTGATCCAGTACAAACCGATGAGCGAAAAACAGTACGCCAGGCCGCTGCTGATCGTGCCGCCGCAAATCAACAAGTACTACATCTTCGACCTGAGCCCGGCCAACAGCTTTGTGCAGTACGCGCTCAAGAACGGCCTGCAGACGTTTATCGTGAGCTGGCGCAACCCGGATGTGCGGCATCGCGAATGGGGCCTGTCGACCTACGTGGCGGCGCTGGAAGAAGCGCTCAATGTTTGCCGGGCCATCAGCGGTGCGCGCGAGGTCAACCTGATGGGCGCCTGCGCCGGCGGCCTGACCATCGCCGCCCTGCAAGGCCATCTGCAGGCCAAGCGCCAATTGCGGCGTATCTCCAGCGCCAGCTACCTGGTGAGCCTGCTGGACAGCCAGATCGACAGCCCCGCCACGCTGTTCGCCGATGAACAGACCCTGGAAGCCGCCAAGCGTCGGTCCTACCAACAAGGTGTGCTGGACGGGCGCGACATGGCCAAGGTGTTTGCCTGGATGCGCCCCAACGACCTGATCTGGAACTACTGGATCAACAATTACTTGCTGGGCAAGGAACCGCCGGCGTTCGACATCCTGTACTGGAACAACGACAACACACGCCTGCCCGCCGCGCTGCACGGCGACCTGCTGGACTTTTTCAAGCACAACCCGCTCAGCCATCCAGGCGGCCTGGAAGTGTGCGGCACGCCCATCGACCTGCATAAGGTCACCGTGGACAGCTTCAGCGTGGCCGGTATCAACGACCACATCACGCCGTGGGACGCGGTGTATCGCTCCACGCAATTACTGGGCGGTGATCGCCGCTTCGTGCTGTCCAACAGCGGGCATATCCAGAGCATCCTTAACCCGCCGGGCAACCCCAAGGCCAATTACGTCGAAAACCCCAGGCTGAGCAGCGACCCACGCGCCTGGTACTACGACGCCAACCATGTCGAAGGCAGCTGGTGGCCGCAGTGGCTGGACTGGGTACAGCAACGTTCGGGCGTGCAGCGCGACACCCTTACCGCCCTGGGCAACCAGAATTACCCACCGATGGAAGCGGCGCCGGGCACCTATGTGCGGGTGCGCTGAGCTCGACGACAGATTAAGAAGACTGGATGAAGACCCGCGATCGAATTCTTGAATGCGCTCTGCAACTGTTCAACCACAAGGGCGAACCCAACGTGTCGACCATGGAGGTGGCCAATGAAATGGGGATCAGCCCCGGCAACCTCTATTACCACTTCCACGGCAAGGAGCCGTTGGTACTGGGGTTGTTCGAACGTTTTCAAAATGAACTGGCGCCGCTGCTCGACCCACCGGCGGATGCGCAGCTGGAGCCTCAGGATTACTGGCTGTTCCTGCACCTGATCATCGAACGCATGGCCCATTACCGGTTCCTGTTCCAGGACCTGTCGAACCTGGCCGGGCGCCTGCCGAAGCTGGCCAAGGGCATTCGCAATCTGCTCACGGCGCTCAAGCGCACACTGGCGTCACTGCTGGCACGCTTGAAGGCGGGCGGGCAATTGGTCAGCGATACGCAGGCACTCGGGCAACTGGTGGAACAGATCACCCTGACGTTACTGTTTTCCCTGGACTACCAACGCATTCTCGACCGCGAAGGGGAAGTGCGCGTGGTGGTGTACCAAATCATGATGCTGGTGGCGCCGCATCTGCTGGCGCCGGCGCGGCACGCCACCGAGCGCCTGGCACTGCGTTATCTGGATGATCGGATTTAAGCGTTGGGGTGGCTATCCAGGTTCACCGAACTGGTGAGAAAACTTGAACAGCTCACTGTCGCTGCTTATCCCCAGTTTTCGATAAGCCGATTGTTTTTGTGTGCTGATGGTACTTGCACTGCGTGAGAACTTTGCGGCAATTGAACTGACGGACATGCCATCCAGAAAACAGCGCAATACTTCCTGCTCTTTGGGCGTAAGACCGTTATTCAAACGACCCGACGCGCAAAAGTCCGCATTCGCTCTCTTGTTCGCCACTTCCAACACCGACTGCATGCCCTGCAGTTCGGGCACCATACACGGCTGCAAGTAAAGTCGGCCCTGTGCGACGGTGCGTACAGCCGTGGTCAACTCAGCCAGGTTCTGAGTTTTACCGAGAATCCCCCAGCAACCGGCCTTCAACGACAGCGCCACCGTCGCGGGCGTGTAGTGCGAACACACAATCAACGGCCGGCACTGACTGAAGCGCCGATTGAGCGCCTGGAGCAGGTTCAGGCCGTCGATTTCCGAGGGTGCCAGGATAAAATCCATCACCACCACGTCCGCAGGCTGCCGGGCGAGCGCTTCGAGCAATTGCCTGCCTGTCCCGAAGGAACCGATCACCTTGATGTCGGCGGCTTGGCTCAGGCCCCACTCGATGCCCTGCCGCACCATTTCATGGTCATCAAGCAACATGACCGTATAAGGAGTGGAATCTGCTGCAGGCATAAAGGCACCCACCCAAGTTAATGCAACGCTGCACGCACCATCATCGGTTATTACCTGCTCGGTATAGCCCAGCGATATCTACGCTTCAATACAAGCCGACAATTAATACCCACTTGCCCTACAGAACTTCCCGACAGAAAAGACTTAACGAAACTTCATACACACCCAACAGTGATTTTAGAAAGTTCAAGTAAAACAGTACGCTTTCGAACATTTTCGAACTGAAACTCGTCACTCTTCTATAGAGACAATTAACTTCTAGATACAAATTAGTGATCCCGCCAATCGCGAACAACTAGACACGCATCTCGGATGCAGCGTCATCACCCGCGACCGGGAACACTCTCCATCAGCCTTGGAATTACCATGAACGTTAATGCTCTCTGCACTGCAACCGCTGCGCTGGTCTTGTCCGTTGCCGCGTCACAAGCCACATACGCCAACGACGGTGTTATCAACTTCAGCGGCCTGGTCACCGATGTGACCTGCACCGTGGAAGGCGCGGCACCGGGCTCGGGTGCCGTGGTCAAGGACGTCAACCTGGGAGGCGTCTCGGCCTCGCGTCTGGCCACCGCCGGCAGCCGCGCCAACCTCACGGGCTTCACGATTCGCATAGGCGCACCCGGCGAAGGCAGTTGCACCAACGGACGCACCGCGATGGTGGCCTTCGACCCTACCAGCGCAGCCATCGATGTGGCCACCGGCCGCTTGAACATCGACGGTTTTGACGACCCTTCCGACACCACTCACGCCAAGAACGTCCAAGTGGAAGTCACCAACCGCGACGGCTCGCCGATCAATGTCTACACCGAAAAGTCCGCCGGCGTGGTGATTGTCGACAACCAGGCCGTCATCCCGCTGGCCGCGCAGCTGTATGCCACCGGAGCCGCTTCCGAGGGCACGGTCAGTACGCGGGTCGGCTTCACGGTCGAGTACGCCGAGTGAGGCTCGTGGGGGCTGCACCCAAGGTGTCGGGGGCCCCCCTGATTCGGGGAGCGTTCAAACGATGAAGACATGGGTCTGTTTCACACTTGCCGCCTGTGCCCTGGCGGCCTCCACCGGCCACGCCGGCGTGATCGTGCATGGCACGCGTGTGGTTTACCCTGCCGACAGGGCGGAAGTCGTGGTTCGCCTGGAAAACCGCGGTAACCGACCCGCCCTGGTGCAGACCTGGGTGGACACGGGCGACCGTCAGTCCACCCCGGCCACAGCCAGGACGCCCTTCGCCCTGTCGCCGCCGATCTTTCGCATCGAGCCCCAGCAACAACAGGCCTTGCGCCTGCGCTACGTCGGCGAGCCATTGGCGGCCGACCGGGAGCGGCTGTTCTGGCTCAACGTGTTGGAAGTACCGCCGCGCTCGGCGGATGCGGGGCAAAACAATCAGCTGGAACTGTCCTTCCGCACCCGCTTGCGCGTGTTCCTGCGCCCGCACGCCCTGCCCTACCCCGTCGCCGCTGCGGCCGCCAGGCTGCAATGGAAACTGGTCGAGCATTCCCAAGGGTTCGCGCTGCAGGCCACCAACCCTACGCCGTACCATGTTTCCCTGGCCAAGGTGACCTTGCTCAGCGCCGGCCGACGTTTTGAAAAAGCCCCGAACCAGGCAGCCAATGACAGCCTGTTACTGCCGGCCGGTGACGTCAAACGGTTCGCACTGCCGCTGCTGCGCCATCGTCCCTGCGGCTCAGCCACGGTCGAATTCACCACGGTCAGCGACTTCGGCGCGCGAGTGCCGCACTCGACCGACCTTGCCCTCTCCTGCGCCGGGTGACTGAGCCATGAACGCGACGTCGATTTTCCACGCACCGACCCTACTTGTACTGCTGGTGTCAGTGCTGTCGAGTGTGGCTTCGGCGCGGGCGAGCGTGGTGATCAACAGCACGCGCATCGTCTACCCCCAGAACGATAAGGAGGTCACGGTAAGGCTCGAGAGCAAGAACCAGGCCCCCGTATTGATCCAGGCCTGGCTGGACGACGGCGACGAAAACGCCACGCCGGACCTCACCGCCGTTCCCTTCATTGCCACCCCGCCCATCTTTCGCATGGACCCGGGCAAGCAACAGGTGCTACGGCTGGCCTACACCGGCGATCTGCAGCCCGGCGCCCAGGAGCGTCTGTTCTGGCTCAACCTGCTGGAGGTGCCGTCGCAGCCGGCGGACGCACCACGCAGCAACCAGCTGCAACTGGCCTTTCGTTCGCGGATCAAGCTGTTCCTGCGCCCACCGAACCTGGCGTACGCGGTCGAAGCGGCGCCCGCCAAGCTGCAATGGCGCTACGTGCAGACCGCTCAGGGCCAGGTGCTGGAAGCCTATAACCCGAGCCCGTATCACGTGACGTTCGAACACATCGAACTGCGTGGCGCCGACCAACGCCCGGCCTATGCGGTCGTGGCATACGGCGCCGGCACCATGGTGGCGCCCGGTGCACGCAGCCGCTTCGCTCTGCCGGGGTTCAACCCGCCGCCCGCGGCTGCGGCGGCCGTCGCGTTCCAGACGCTCGACGACTTCGGGGTCAAGGTTTCACACCAGGCGAAGGTCGCGCCATGACCGCCCTGGCGCCACGCCATCCGCCGTAGCGTCGTCGCCGACGCTATTGGATCGATCACACACCTTCGGCTGATGCCCTTTTATGCGGGCAGGGATTTCCCATGCCGGCATTCGCACCGCCCCCGCTTTTTGGAAACGCTAGACATGAGTTCGCACACGCCGGCCAGACCCGGCACTTGGTCCCTGGCCCACCATCGGTTGAAACTGGCCGCCCGCTCTTTGTTGCTGCTTGCCGGCGCCGACGTGCTGCAGGCCCACGGTGCCGAGTACGTCGAGTTCAACCCGGCGTTTTTTACCGACAGCGCGGCGGGCCAGTCGGTGGATGTGTCCAGGTTCAGCCAGGGCAACGTTGTACTGCCCGGCAGCTACCGCGCCGACGTGCATCTGAATGGCCAATGGATGGGACGAGAAACCCTGGTGTTCGCCGCGCTCGACGGTCGCGATAACGCCCAGCTGTGCCTTTCGCGCGAGGCGCTGCTGCGATTGGGCGTCGACATGGACAATGTCCAGCAGCACGCCATCGAAGCAGGCACCACCGCCATCGCACCGTTTGCCGCTTGCGCCGACATCGCAACCTACCTGCCCGGCGCCCGCAGCCTGTACGACTCGGGTGAAAACCGCCTGGACCTGCACATTCCGCAGATCTACCTGCCACGCACGGCGCGCGGCTATGTGGACCCTCGGCACTGGGACAGCGGCGTGGACGCCGCCTTTGTGCGCTACAACGCCGATACATTTTCCACCAGGACCAACGACCGCTCCCTGGCCTCCCACTACCTGGGCCTGAACACCGGACTCAATCTGGGCGACTGGCACTGGCGCCACGACGGCAGTTACAGCCACTCCCAGGCCGCTTCCGGGTATCAGAGCAGCGCCACCTATGTGCAACGCGAAGTGAGCCCGCTGCGCGCGCAACTGCTGACGGGTGAGATCTACACCCCCGGCGAGCTGTTCGACAGTGTTCGCCTGCGCGGTGCCAGCCTGTTCAGCGATGATCGGATGCTGCCCGACTCCCAGACCGGTTTTGCGCCGGTGGTGCGTGGCGTCGCCCTCACCAATGCGCGGGTCAGCGTGCGCCAGCGCGGCGTGCTGCTCGATGAAGTGTCGGTGGCCCCCGGGCCGTTTGTGCTCAACGATCTGTTTCCCACCGGCTACGGCGGCGATCTTACGGTAACGGTGACCGAGGCCGACGGACGCAAGCGTGAATTCATCGTGCCGTTCGCCGCCAACGCCAACCTGCTGCGCCCCGGCCACCAGCGCTATGCGCTGAGCGTCGGCCAACTGGATGAGGTGGGCCTGCGCCATCCGCCCAAGCTGCTGCAGGCCACCTATCAGCGTGGCCTGAGCAACCTGCTCACCGGTTACGCCGGCGCGGTGCTGGGCGAGGACTATCGCTCGCAATTGCTGGGCGCAGCCTTCAATACCCCCCTGGGCGCGTTGTCGCTGGACCTGACTCACTCCGATGCCAGTCTGCCCGGCCACGGCACTCGCCAGGGGCAAAGCGTGCAGCTTCGCTACAGCAAGAACTTCACCGAGACCGGCACTCATTTCGCGCTCGGTGCCTATCGATACTCCACCGAGGGTTTCCTGAGCGTGCGCGATTCGGCGCGCCTACGTGACCTGGCCATCGACGCCGGCAACCTCGATAACGTGTCGCGCCTGCGTGACCGCATGGACCTCAGCCTTAACCAGAGCCTGGGCAACGGCTCGGTGTACTTCACCGGGTCGTCGCAGAATTACTGGAACCGCACCCAGGGCAACCTGACCTTCACCGCCGGTTACAGCGCCAATTGGCGCGGGCTGCACTGCACCCTCAGCGCCCAACGAACCCGCGATCTGCTGACGGAAAAGGTCGACAAACAAATCGACCTTACCTTCAGCCTGCCCCTGGGCCACGGCGCGCGCTCGCCAACCCTGACCACCACCGCGTACCACGGCAGCCAAAGCAGCGGCGAACTTGTCAGCCTGGGCGGCAGCCTCGGTGAGCGCAGTGAGTTGACCTACGGCCTGGGTGCCAGCCGCGCACGCGGCAGCACCCAGGCCACCCATGCGGACGTGAAGTACCAGACGCCCTACAGCGCGCTGTCCGCCGGGGTTGGCCAGAGCAACGCTTACCGCACCACCTCGCTGGGCATGACAGGCGGCCTGGTCGCCCACGCCGGCGGCGTGACCTTCGCCCCGGAGCTGGGCGACACCCTCGGCATTGTGCAGGCGCCGGATGCGCGAGGCGCGCGCATCAATGGCAACCACAGTGGCCAGATCGGCGGGAACGGCTATGCCGTGGTACCCCATCTCACGCCCTATCGACAGAACGTCGTCGAGCTGGACCCCAAGGATTTGTCGGTGGACGTCGAACTCAAGACCGCCGCGCAAAACGTGGCGCCGCGCGCGGGCGCGGTGGTCAGGCTGCACTTTGAGACGGTCAGCGGCCAGGCGCTGTTGATCACAGCTCTGCGCGAAGACGGCAGCGCGCTGCCGTTCGGCTCGGACGTGTTCGATGAGCAGGGCGCCAGCGTCGGGATTGTCGCCCAGGGTGGCAAAGCCTTTGTGCGCGTGGCACAGCCCCAGGGGTGGTTGAGCGTCAAGTGGGGCACCCAGGCCCATGCCAGCTGCCGATTGGCGTATGCCCTCGGCACCAGGGGCGACAGCGACAGCGCCAGGCGTTTGCGCCACGTGAACGCCGGCACGTGCCGGGGCAGCCCCGCCATTGCCGTACAACTGAAGCCGACCCGCCACCCACGGCCTGCGTCCCTATGACCGGCCAAGGTTCACCCCTGTTTTTTGGGAGATCAAAGATGAAGCGCGTCCTCACTGGCCTGTCGATACTGCTGGGGCTGGGCCTGGCCCTCGGCGCCCGGGCCGATTGCGTAAGCTACCCCAACTCCACGCACACGCTCACCCTTCCGGCAACAATCACCGTGCCCAACAGTCTGGCGGTGGGAGGCGTCATAACCCGCGCGCATTTCAGCGGCACGGCACCGGGCCAGCTCATTCGTTGCCCCTCACACACGTGGCGGACCGTCATCGGGCGTTATCCACAGGTTACCGATCCGAGCACCGGCGCCTATCACACCGAGGTGCAAGGGGTGGGCATCCGCATCACCATTACCGATGCCCGAGGCGTGACTAATGCCTACGGACTGTTCAGCCAAAGCACCGTGATGCCGCCCGGCTCGTACTACACCCTCACCCGTGCAGAGGCGACGTTCTACAAAATCGGGCCAGTCACCACCGGGGTCGTGCCCAGCGGCGATATTTTCCTGGATCGCTGGGGCAGCGGGCCCAACGGTTTTTTGCTGCGGCTGGGCAACTCGGTGCGCTTTGTCCGTCCCGTTGCAACGTGCGATCTGTCCGTCGGCGACGTGGACCGAACGATTGCCCTGGCGCCGGTAAAAGTCAGCGACTTTCAGAGCGCCACCAGCGCCGGTGCGCGCAACTTTGAGTTAACCGCCAATTGCAGCGATGCCGCACAGGTCACCTTTCGCTTCACCGGCAGTCCGGCACCAGGCAATGACCGACTGTTTGCCAACACCGGGACTGCCGGCGGAATCGCGCTGCGCCTGTATTCACGGCTTAACGGCGGCACCCAGGACATCCTTGCCAATGGCACCGACAGCAGTCGCACAGTGGCCGTATCCGCCAATCGCGCCGTACTGCCGCTCGGCGCGGCCTATCACAAGAACGGCACGGTCAGCCAAGGCTCCCTCGCCAGCACCGCCACCGTGACCCTGACGTACAACTGAGGCCTGGAGAACGATTTGATAAGCATCCGAAACCTTGCGCTCCGGCTGGCAATGACTGCCTGCCTGGCGACAACCGCGGCTCAGGCCGCCACCACCGGCACCTTGCGTTTCAGCGGCCAGGTCGACGCCGGCACCTGCGACCTCGATGCCGGCGACGTCAATCGCAGCATCACCCTGCCGACCATCAAAATTTCAGACTTCGACCAGGCCGCCTATGCCGGAACGTTGGATTTTGAGCTGTCCGCCGATTGCGAATCGGATATCAGCAGCGTGACGTTCCTGTTCACCGGCACACCCGCGGGCGGGGACGCCTCGCTGTTCGCCAACACCGGCACCTCAGGCGGCACGGCGCTGTGGCTGGCCCATCGGGCGCCAGCCTTTTCGATCATTCCGGCCAACGGCACCCCGACGCAACGCAGCCGCACGGTGGCGACCAGCAACAGGAAGGCCGTACTGCCGCTGACGGCCGCCTACCATAAAACCGGCGCAATACTGACCCAGGGTACGTTGGCCAGCACCGTGACCGTGTCGATCACTTACCACTGAGCGCGCAAAAAAATGCCCGACCTTTGCAGGCCGGGCATTTTTCAGGTCCTGGAAAAATCAGGACTGACTGGAAGGCGTCGCACTGGACGGCGTTGCAGTCGGGGTGGTCGCGGCAGGCGTCGGCGCGGACACCGAGTTGGCGCTGGAAGGTGACGCTGCCGGGGCGGCTGCCTTGCTGGTCGCAGGCTTTTTGGCGGCGGCGGGTTTCTTCGTCGCGGCAGGTTTGGCCGCAGGCTTTGCGCTGGCCGGCTTGGCGGCGGCGGTTTTGGCCGCAGGCTTCGCTGCTGGCTTGGCCGCAGGTTTTGCCGCGGCTTTGGCGGCGGGCTTGGCCGCTGCTTTAGCCGCTGCCGGCTTAGTGGCGGCCTTGGCGGCCGGTTTCGCTGCAGCGGTTTTGGCCGCAGGCTTGGCAGTCGCAGCCGGTTTGGCTGCCGCTTTGGCCGGCGCCTTGGCGGCGGCTTTCACCAACGGCTTGGCGGCGGTTTTTGCGGCCGGCTTGGCAGCCGCCGTTTTAGCCGCAGGTTTGGCAGCGGCGGCTTTTACCGGGGCCACTTTGGCGCCGGTGAGTTTTTCGATCTGCTTGGTCAGGGTGTCGACCTTGCTGTGCAGCGTCTTGAGTTCAGCTTTACTGGGCACGCCCAGGCGTGAAATGGCACTGTTGAGACGCTTGTCGAATGTTTCTTCCAACTTGCCCCAGGTATCGGAAATGCTTGTCTTGGCTGAACCCGCGCTTGCCTTGGCCGCGTCGACTTTCTTGCCGACCGTGGTTTTGGTCAACTTCTCGGCTTTCTCGCCATCCTTGACCAATGTCTCGAAGTACTTGCCGCCATCACTGCTGACCTTCGAGTACACGCCTAAACCAGCAAGCCAGATCTTACGGGAGTATTTTTCAACTTCCCCGATCCACGAGCTGCCTTCTTTCTGAGTATTCTTTTTAACAGCCATCCCGTTGTCTCCTTAGTGTTTACGCGCGACACGTTCGAGCAATGCCGTCAGCTCTTCGAGCTTAGCAGAGAGTGTCTCAACGTCATGTTTAGACGCAATGCCGATTCGATTCAAGGCACTTGCAACACGAGTATCAAAAGCCTTTTCAACTTTATCCAGCTGAACTTCTACCAGACCTTTGACCGACGAGACATTACTCTTTACTTGATCAATCTGACTGTTGGCCGCATCAAGTTGTTCAACTGCAACTTTTTTGCCTTTGCTTTCAATATGTTGTCCGCTCTTAACGAGTTCCTTGAAGTATTCGCCGCCCTCGCTGCCGACCTTGGCGTAGGCCCCCAGGCCGGCCAGCCAGATCTTGCGGGCATAGCTTCTGACATCACTCAGGGCGCTGGACGGGGCGTCGATTTTTTTCTTCAGGATAACTTTGGCCATGGTGCACCTCACGCAGGATTGGGTGGAGGAACGGCCCGCAGGAGTTGCGGGCTTGGGCACAAAGTAGGAGCAAAAATTAGAATCGGCACCCTAACGGCAACTGGTCAGGCCAACGCCTTGTCCAGGGCTTTTTCGATTTCGGCCTTGAGAGTGCCGCTCATGGCCGACATCAACAGGCCCAGTTCCACATCGATACGCAGTGAATCGTCTTCAACGGCTACCGTGCCCTTAACCCCGGAGCGCTTGAGGTTCAGGGTATCGCCGGACCAGGAGGAGTCCACGCCATATTGTTCCTTGAGTTTACTGGCCAACTTGTCGGCCTTTGCCCGCGCCCCTTCTTTACCCAGGGAGTGTGCACGCTCAACGGTGATACGGGCCATTGCGATGATTCCTCTTGCAGAGACTTGAAAAACAGCGACTTGCACCCTGTGAATGCGGCAAAACGCCTCGGTGGCCGCCTATCTTACCTGCAGCCTTGCCAAGACAAAGCAGGCCTTGGGGATTATCATGTGCCGCATTCTCTTTTGGTGACAGCGATATGACTGATCAGCGCAAAGGCAGCGATGCCGAACCCACCACTCACTTCGGCTTCAAGAACGTCCCGGAAAGCCAGAAAGCGGAAAAAGTCGCTGAGGTGTTCCACTCGGTAGCCGCCAAGTACGACCTGATGAACGATGTGCTCTCCGGTGGCATGCACCGCCTGTGGAAGCGCTTCACCATCGAGTTGTCGGGCGTACGCCCCGGCAATCGCGTGCTGGACATCGCCGGCGGCACCGGCGACCTGGCCGCCAAGTTTTCCAAGCTCGTCGGCCCGACCGGCCAGGTGGTATTGGCGGACATCAACGGCTCGATGCTCAAGGTAGGCCGCGACCGCCTGCTCGACAAGGGCGTGGCCGGCAATATCGAATTCGTCCAGGCCGACGCTGAAAAGCTGCCGTTCCCCGACAACCACTTCGACTGCGTGACCATCGCCTTCGGCCTGCGCAACGTGACCCACAAGGAAGACGCGATCCGCTCGATGCTGCGCGTGCTCAAGCCCGGTGGCCGCTTGTTGGTGCTGGAGTTCTCCAAGCCGACCAACGCGCTGATGTCCAAGGTCTACGACACCTACTCCTTCGCCTTCATGCCGTTGATGGGCAAGCTGATCACCAATGACGCCGAGAGCTACCGCTACCTGGCCGAATCGATCCGCATGCACCCTGACCAGGAAACCCTGAAGTCGATGATGGTAGAGGCCGGCTTCGACCGCGTGACCTACCACAACATGACCTCGGGCATCGTCGCCCTGCATCGCGGTATCAAGCCCTGATGCTGCTCAAGGGCCTTCTCGCCAGCGTCGAACACGGCCTCAACCGTGTACTGCGCCTGGACAGCACCGCTCTGGCGCGGCTTGCGCACTTGAACGGCAAGGTCATCGCCGTGGACTGCAGCAGCCCTGCCCTGCAGCTGTTTATCCTGCCCAGCGACGAAGGCCTGATGCTGGCGACCCAATGGGCCGCCGACGCCGACTGCACCCTGCGCGCGCCGGCATCGAGCCTGTTGCACCTGGCGCTGAGCCGCAACAAGACCGCCATCCTGCACAGCACCGAAGTGGAGCTGGAAGGTGACAGCGCGGTGCTGATGGATCTGGCCGCCGTGCTGCAGGATCTGGAACTGGATTGGGAATACGAGCTCTCGCGCTGGATCGGCCCCGTCGCCACCCAGTTGATCAGTGGCCACCTGCGCAGCCGCGCACGTTGGTACCAGCAAGGGTTCGCCAGTCTTAACCAGAATCTCGCCGAATACCTGAGCGAAGAATCGCGCACCCTGGTCGGGCAACGGGAAGCGCAAGCGCGCTTTCGCGAACTCGACAAGGCCAAAATCGACCTGGAACGCCTTGAGGCCCGCTTCGAGCGCCTGAGCCGTTCCCTTGATCCAAGCGATAACGCATGAAGCTGCTCGCCGTCCGCCGTTTGTTTCGTATCCAGCGCGTCGTAATCCGCTACCGCCTCGATGACCTGCTGTTCGCCCTGCCGCTGCCGTGGTTCCTGCTGGCGGTGCGTTATGTGCTGCCGTGGCGCTGGTTCCCGCGCAGACGCCTGGCGCTCAGCCGTGGCGCGCGCCTGCGCCTGGCGTTGCAGGACCTGGGGCCGATCTTTATCAAGTTCGGGCAGATCCTCTCCACTCGTCGCGACCTGTTGCCCGAAGACATCGCCGACGAACTGATGCTGCTGCAGGACCGCGTGCCGCCGTTCGATTCCCAGCAATCGATGAAGCTGATCGAAGAGCAACTGGGCCGCAAGATCAGCGAAGTGTTCAGCCGCTTCGACGTCGAGCCGCTGGCCTCGGCCTCGGTGGCGCAGGTACACGCGGCGCAGCTCAAGACCGGCGAAGAAGTGGTGGTCAAGGTGATTCGCCCCGGCCTCAAGCCGATCATCGGCCAGGACCTGGCATGGCTGTTCATCCTCGCCCGCGCCGCCGAGCGTTTCAGCGCCGACGCACGCCTGCTGCACCCGGTGGATGTGGTCGCGGACTACGAAAAAACCATCTACGACGAGCTCGACCTGCTGCGCGAGGCCGCCAATGCCAGCCAGTTGCGCCGCAACTTCGAAGGCTCGCAGTTGCTGTACGTGCCGCAGGTGTACTGGGACTGGTGTCGCCCGAAAGTGCTGGTGATGGAGCGCATCTATGGCGTGCAGGTCACTGACCTGGCCACCCTGGCCGACCAGCGCACCGACATGAAAATGCTCGCCGAGCGCGGCGTGGAAATCTTCTTCACCCAAGTGTTCCGCGACAGTTTTTTCCACGCCGACATGCATCCGGGCAACATTTTCGTCAGCACCGTCAACCCGTGGAGCCCGCAGTACATCGCGATCGACTGCGGCATCGTCGGCAGCCTCACGCCGGAAGACCAGGATTACCTGGCGCGCAACCTGTTCGCCTTCTTCAAGCGCGATTACCGCCGCGTGGCGCAATTGCACATCGATTCGGGCTGGGTACCGGCGGAGACCAAGCTCAACGAGTTCGAAGCGGCGATCCGCACTGTGTGCGAGCCGATCTTTGAAAAACCGTTAAAAGATATTTCATTTGGCCAGGTACTGATGCGCCTGTTCCAGACCGCGCGGCGCTTCAATATGGAAGTGCAGCCGCAGTTGGTCCTGCTGCAAAAGACCCTGCTCAACATCGAAGGCCTGGGTCGCCAGCTGTACCCGGACCTCGATTTGTGGGCGACGGCGCAGCCCTTCCTGGAACGCTGGATGCGCGAGCGGGTCAGCCCGAAGACCCTGCTGGGCAACCTGCACAGCCAGTTCGAACAACTGCCGCACCTGGCCAATATGACCCGCGACCTGCTCGAACGCATGTCCCAGCCCCATGCCAAAGACCCCGCGCCACCCTGGCGCCAGCGCCGGGACGACTGGTTCCTGCGCCTGCTGGGTGCGGCCCACCTGGTGGGTGGCGTGATGCTGGCGATCGGCGGCACGCCGACCCAATTGGGCCACTGGCCAGCCGGCATCATGGTCGCGGTGGGTGTTTATCTGATCGTGCGTCGATAACCCATCCGGTTATACACTGTCGCAAATTGCCGGAGCCGAACATGAAAGACTGGCTGGACGAAATCAAATGGGACAGTGACGGCCTGGTGCCGGCGATTGCCCAGGACTACAAGACCGGGCGCGTGCTGATGATGGCCTGGATGAACCGCGAGGCCCTGAGCCTTACTGCCACCGAGCAGCGCGCCATCTACTGGTCACGTTCGCGTGGCAGACTGTGGCGCAAGGGCGAAGAGTCCGGGCATGTGCAGACCCTGCACGAGCTGCGTCTGGATTGCGATGCGGATGTCGTTATCCTGAAAGTCGAGCAGATCGGCGGCATTGCCTGCCACACCGGCCGTCACAGCTGTTTCTATCGCGTGTTCGAGGACGGCGAATGGAAAGTGGTCGAACCGGTGCTTAAAGACCCGCACGCCATTTACTCCGCAGGACACTGAACATGAGCGATACCCTGAACCGTGTGGCCCAGGTGCTGGAGGACCGCAAAGGTGCGGACGCCGACAGCTCCTACGTCGCCAGCCTGTACCACAAGGGCTTGAACAAGATCCTGGAGAAGCTCGGCGAAGAATCGATCGAGACCATCATTGCCGCCAAGGACGCCCAGATCAGTGGCGACTGCAGCGATGTGATCTACGAGACCGCCGACCTGTGGTTCCACAGCCTGGTCATGCTCGCCCAACTGGGGCAGCATCCGCAGGCCGTGCTGGATGAACTGGACCGTCGCTTCGGCCTGTCCGGGCATGCCGAAAAGGCCTCGCGCCCGTCCGCTTGAATAACGTTTATTAGAGGATTTGCAGCATGGGCATTTTTGACTGGAAACACTGGATCGTCATTCTGGTGGTGGTGGTGCTGGTGTTCGGCACCAAGAAACTGAAAAACCTCGGCACCGACGTGGGCGAGTCGATCAAGGGCTTTCGCAAGGCCATGAACGACGATGAGAAGCCTGCCGACCCTGCCGCCAACCCGGTGCCACCAGCCCAGCCTGTGCACCCTCAGGCCGCCCAGCCGATCACCGAGCGTCGCACCTTCGACGTGCAGGCCGAAAAAGTCGAAGAGCCGACCCGCAAAGACTCGTGAGCACTGACTAATGTTTGGTATCAGCTTCTCTGAACTGCTCCTCGTCGGCCTCGTCGCCTTGCTGGTGCTGGGGCCGGAACGCCTGCCCGGCGCGGCACGCACGGCCGGCCTGTGGATCGGGCGCCTGAAACGCAGTTTCAACGCCATCAAACAGGAAGTTGAACGGGAAATCGGCGCCGACGAAATTCGCCGGCAACTGCACAACGAACACATCCTGTCGTTGGAGCAGGAGGCGCGCAAGATCCTGTCGCCCGTGCAGGAGCCGGACAAACCGGCAGCGCCTGTGATTGAACACAGCATTGCACCGGCACCCGCCATCGAGGCCGCGCCGACCCCGCCGGAGCCAGCACCGGCGCCGACCGCGTCGCCGGCTCCCCATGACCCTACATTGCCGCCGCGAGCCCCATGAGCGCTGATAAACCGGAAAACGACCAGCACATGCCGCTGGTCTCGCACCTCACCGAGCTGCGTACCCGCCTGCTGCGTTGCGTAGCGGCCATCTTCATTATCTTTGCCGGGCTGTTTGCCTTTACCCAGCAGATCTATACGTTCGTCTCCACGCCCCTGCGCCAGTACCTGCCGGCCGGCGCGACGATGATCGCCACCGATGTGTCATCGCCGTTTCTCACGCCGTTGAAGCTGACGATGATGGTCTCGCTGTTCCTGGCGATCCCGGTGATCCTGCATCAGATCTGGGGCTTTATCGCACCGGGCCTGTACAAGCATGAGAAGCGCATCGCGGTGCCGCTGCTGGTGTCGAGCATCCTGCTGTTCTACACCGGCATGGCGTTCGCCTACTTCCTGGTGTTCCCGTTGATCTTCAAATTCTTCGCCGCCGCCACCCCGGCCGGCGTGGAGATGATGACCGATATCACCAGCTACCTCGACTTTGTGATGACGCTGTTCTTCGCCTTTGGCGTGGCCTTCGAAATCCCGGTGGCGGTGGTGCTGCTGGTGTGGATCGGCGTGGTCGACGTTAAATACCTGAAGAAGATCCGCCCTTACGTGATCATCGGCTGCTTCGTGGTCGGCATGATCCTGACCCCGCCGGACATCTTTTCCCAGACCCTGCTGGCCGTGCCGATGTGGATGCTGTTCGAGATCGGCATTCTGTTCAGCGGGCTGATCAGCAAGCGCAGCGACCACCCGGATGACCAACCCGCCGACGACGACCAGCCGCCAGCGACGCAACCGTGAACCTGCTGCTGCTGGAAGACGCCGACTTTATCGCGGCCGACCGGGTGATCCTGCGCGATCGGCGCCTGGTGCATATGCAGGATGTCCATCGTGCAACGGTGGGCGATAACCTGCGCGTCGGGCGCATCGGTGGGCTGATGGGCAACGCGCAACTGCTGCGCCTTGACGCCACGGAGGCTGAGTTGCAGGTCAGCTTCGACCTGCCGCCCCCGGACAAACTGCCGCTGACCCTGCTGCTGGCCCTGCCACGCCCCAAGATGCTGCGTCGGGTGCTGCAGACCGTGGCGTCCATGGGTGTGCCCAAGGTGGTGCTGGTCAATAGCTACCGGGTGGAGAAAAGTTTCTGGCAGACCCCGTTCCTGGCGCCCGAGGCGATTCGCGAGCAACTGGTCCTGGGCCTGGAGCAGGCGCGGGACACAGTGCTGCCTGAAATCATCATCGAGAAGCGCTTCAAACCATTCGTCGAAGACCGCCTGCCGGCCATGACTGACGGCACACTGGGCCTGATCGGCCATCCCGGGGATTACCCGGCGTGCCCGCGCGCACTGGATGAGCCGGTCACACTGGCGATCGGCCCGGAAGGCGGCTGGATCCCCTACGAGGTGGAGCTGCTGACCAAGGCCGGCTTGCAGCCGGTGCAATTGGGCGCGCGTATCCTGCGCGTCGAAACGGCCGTCACCGCCCTGCTCGCCCGCCTCTTCTAACACTACCTGCCCCTCCCACATTTTTTCAGTTAACACTGAGCACGCAGTGGAACCAAAGGCTCCAATAACCCTGCGGTGTGCAGGCTTGCCCTGTGGTGAGCAGGCTTGCCCTGTGGTGAGCAGGCTTGCCCTGTGGTGAGCAGGCTTGCCCTGCGCTGGGCCGCGAAGCGGCCCCCCTTCCAGGCGACGCGGTTCCACCTGACACGCCGAAGTGCCTGGGTTGAGGAGGACAGCGTCGCTACAGAATTGCGCAGACAGGCCGATAACTCCTGAATAAGTCCAAGCCTTGTTCCAGGGGAGTTTGCAGCATGTACCGTTGGTTAGCCGAAAAACTGGGAAATGTCAGCGTTAAAACCAAGCTGGCCGTGGGCTTCGGCCTGGTGCTGCTCTTGACCTTGATGATCACGCTCACCGGCTGGACCGGCCTGTCGGGCGTGATCAGTCGCGGTGACAAGCTGGGGTATATCGCCAGCCTCAACGACCTGACCAAAGACTTGCGTATCGCACGCATGGATTACGAAATGCGCCGTGGCGAACAGGGCACGACCGCCGTCAACGGCCTGCTGGATAAATTGGACGGCGGCCTGAAAACCGCGCGCACGCTGATCGAGCAGCCTGCCGACATTGCCCTGATCGACGAACAATTGGCGGCGGTCGACGCCTACAAGCGCGCGTTCGACGCCATGGCGCAAGCCGGTGCCAACCGCGAAAACGCCCGCAGCAAATTGGGCGATACCGCCGACAATGCGGTGCTCAAGGTCGCTGAAGTTGAAAAGGCTCTGCTGCAAGGCGACAGCGTCAGCCAGTTCAACAGCATCGTCGACCTGAGCAAGCTGATTCAGCAGGCCCGCTTCCAGGTGCGCGGCTACACCTACAGCGGCAAAGTCGAAGCCGAACAACCCGCGCTGGATGCCATCGACAACGCCTTGAAGAAAATCACCAGCCTCAATGGCCAACTCCCTGATCAATTTTCGACCAACCTGCAACAGGCCAGCGTCTCGCTGCAAGCCTACCGCGCCGCAGTCAGCCAATACCGCGATTCCCAGGTAGCCAGCGCCGCCGCGGTAAAAATCATGGGCGCACAAGGCGATACCTTGCTGGACCGCAGCGACAAGTTGACCGCGTCCCAGACCGTCGTGCGCGACACCGATGCCGCCCACGCAAAAAACCTGTTGTTGCTCGCCACCGTCCTGGCGCTGATCGTAGGCCTGGTGGCCGCATGGGCCATCACCCGCCAGATCATCATTCCACTGGAGCAGACCCTCAAGGTCGCCGAACGCGTCGCTTCAGGCGACCTGAGCCACAACCTGACCTCACTGCGCCAGGACGAACTGGGCCAATTGCAGCGCGCCATGCAGAGCATGACCGTGGGCCTGCGCGAGTTGATCGGCGGCATCAGCGAAGGCGTCACCCAGATCGCCAGTGCCGCCGAGCAACTGTCGGCCGTGACCGAACAGACCAGCGCCGGGGTCAACAGCCAGAAGGTCGAGACCGATCAGGTGGCCACCGCGATGAACGAGATGGCTGCAACGGTGCAGGAAGTGGCACGCAACGCCGAAGAAGCCTCGGAAGCCGCCGTGGCGGCGGACCAGCAGGCTCGCGAAGGCGACAAAGTCGTCAACGAAGCCATCACGCAGATCGAACGCCTGGCCACCGAGGTGGGCAACTCCACCGAAGCCATGGGCCATCTCAAGCGCGAAAGCGACAAGATCGGCAGCGTGCTCGACGTGATCAAATCCGTGGCCCAGCAAACCAACCTGCTGGCCCTTAATGCGGCCATTGAAGCCGCACGCGCCGGTGAAGCCGGGCGCGGTTTCGCGGTCGTGGCCGATGAAGTGCGCAGCCTCGCCCAGCGCACCCAGAAGTCCACCGAAGAGATCGAAGAACTGATTGCCGGCCTGCAAAGCGGTACCCAGCAAGTGGCGAGCATCATGGACAACAGCCGTGGCCTTACCGACAGCAGCGTCGAACTGACCCGCCGCGCCGGCAGCGCCCTGGCCAGCATCACGCGCACGGTATCGACAATCCAGGCGATGAACTCGCAGATCGCCACGGCCGCCGAGCAGCAGAGCGCGGTGGCCGAAGAGATCAACCGCAGCGTGCTCAACGTGCGCGACGTGTCCGAGCAAACCTCGGCCGCCAGCGAAGAAACCGCCGCCTCCAGCGCCGAGTTGGCCCGCCTGGGCGTTTACTTGCAGACCCTGGTCGGACGCTTCCGCATCTGATCCGTCCTGCGCGACGGCCGACCCTGGTCGTCACGCAGGGCAAGTTGTGAAATTTCCTACGCGGTTATCAGCCCCTCGGGTCTCCGAATCGATTTAGCGTTTCTTGCGTCGAGAAGCGCTTTTTTCAGATTAGGAGCTCATCCCATGTTTCCTCAACTGATCCGCTTGCTGGTCAATGCCAGCGTCCGCATCAAACTCGCCCTGGGCTTTGCCCAAGTGCTGTTGCTCAGCCTGGTGATTGCGGTGACAGGCTGGCAAGCCCTGAATGCCGCGTTGTTTCGGTCGGGCAACCTGACCGTTCTGGGGCAATTGGCCGTGTCGGCCGAGGCCATGCGTGCCGACCGTATCCTTTATCGAACCCTCAGTGACGCCGCCAGCCTGGGCAAAATGAATGCGCAGATCGCGGCTATCGATGAGCACCTGGGCTACTTGTCCCAGACCCTCAAAGACCCCAACGACCTGCAACACATCAGAGAAGCGGAGCGCCTGGTGGCGCTTTTCAAAGAAGAGATCAGCGAGTTGCCCGACTTGATCGAGCACCGTGAAAGTATTCGCCCGCCCCTCAAAAAAGTCTCGCTCCAGGCCAGCGACACCCTCGCGCAACTGGCCAGCGAATTGCCCGACCAGGAGGATCAGAGCGCCCTCGACACCATCGAGGCATTGCGTCAGGCCATGGAGCACGCGGAGGATCGCGCCCAGAGCCCGGCCTGGGCCGCCACGTCGTTGCAAGCCTACACCGAGGCCGTCGACCGGACACTGGAGGCGCTGAACGTTGCGCTGACGGCCGTCACCCGCCTGCCGGTGAATTCAACATTGCTCAAAACCGACCTGAACAACTACCGCACCCAGTTGCTCCTGCTCAAGGAGGCCCAGGTCAAGACCGAAACCGTGCAGGACCGATTCGAACAGCAACTGGACCAGTTACTGGAGCACAGCGATCAAGTCAGCCAGGGCCAGACCGCCAAGCGCGACCTGGAGGCGGATCACACCCGCACGCTGCTGGTCAGTGTCACGGCGGCTGCGCTGCTGCTTGGGGGCCTCGCCGCCTGGTGGATTGCGCGGCTGATCACCCTGCCGTTGCGCCAGGCGCTCGCTGCGGCCAATCGCGTTGCCGAGGGCAACCTTAGCCATGATGCCGAGACACAGCGCCAGGATGAGCTGGGCCAATTACAGCACAGCATCCGGCGCATGACCCTCAACCTGCGCGAGCTGATCAGCGGCATTGGCGACAGTGCGCGACAGATCGCCGGCGCGGCCGGGCAGCTCTCCACCGTCACCGAACAGACACGCACCGGGGTGAACAATCAGAAGGAAGAAACCGACCAGGTCGCCACCGCCATGAACCAAATGCTCGCCACCGCCCAGGAAGTCGCCCGGCATGCCGAGCAAGCCTCGCAGGCGGCCAATGAAGCTGACCTGCAGGCCAGCGCCGGTGACAAAGTGGTCGCGCAGGCGATCGAGCAGATCGGCAACCTGGCCAGTGAAATGGAGCTTTCCGGCCAGGCGATGCTGAAGCTGCAGCGGGAAAGCCAGAAGATCGGCAGCGTGCTGGACGTGATCAAGTCGGTGTCGCAGCAGACCAACCTGCTGGCATTAAATGCGGCCATTGAAGCGGCCCGCGCAGGGAGTGCCGGCCAAGGCTTTGCGGTAGTCGCCGATGAAGTGCGCAGCCTGGCCCAACGCACCCAGGAGTCGGCCGAAGAAATCGAAGGCTTGATCCTCGGATTGAACAACGGCACCCAGCAAGTCGCGGACATCATGGACAGCAGTCGCAGCCTGACCGACCACAGCGTGCAGTTGACCCGCGACGCCGGCGACGCACTGATGGCCATTGCCCGCACGGTGTCGGTCATCCAGGAAATGAACCCGCAGATTGCCGCAGCCGCCGAGGAACAAAGCGCGGTAGCCGAAGAGATCAATCGCAGCGTATTGAAGGTGAGGGACGTATCCGAACAAACCGCCGCCGCCAGCGAAGAGACCGCGGCGGCAAGCGTTCAGTTGACCCGGTTGAGCCTGGATCTGCAGACGCTGATCGACAGATTCAAGCTCTAAACCGGCCTGACAGCACTACAGAACCTGACGCAGGAACGCTTGGGCGCGAGGGTCTTTGGGCGCCTCGAAAAACTCCGCCGGCGCCGCGTCTTCCAGCAACTTGCCGTGGTCGAAAAACAGCACCCGGTCGGCCACTTCGCGGGCAAAGCCCATTTCGTGGGTGACGCAGACCATGGTCATGCCTTCCAGGGCCAGGGTTTTCATCACGTCGAGTACTTCGCCGACCATCTCCGGGTCGAGCGCCGACGTGGGCTCGTCGAACAGCATGACCTTGGGTTCCATCGCCAGCGCACGGGCGATGGCGACGCGCTGCTGCTGGCCGCCGGACAAACGGGACGGAAACTCATTGGCTTTTTGCGCAATACCAACCTTCTCCAGCAGCGCCAGGGCCTTGGCCTCGCGCTCTTGCTTGCCGCGCTTGCGCACGACCTTCTGCGCCAGGCACAGGTTCTCCAGCACTGTCATGTGGGGGAACAGGTTGAAATGCTGGAACACCATACCGACTTCACGGCGGTAGGCATTCACATCGGTTTTCGGATCGGCCAGTTGCAGGCCGTCGATGCTCACCGAGCCCGAGTCGAATTCTTCCAGGCCATTGAGACAGCGCAGGAACGTCGATTTGCCGGAGCCGGACGGGCCGATTACCACCAGCACTTCGCCCCTGGCCACCTGGGTGGTGACGTTATCCACCGCGCGCACCACCTGGCCACGGGTGTCGAAGACTTTTACCAGATCGCGGACTTCAATCACTTTGCGCGAGCCTCCGCTCAAGCCGGCTAGCCATTTTCGACAGCGGCAGGTTGATCAGCAGGTACAACCCTGCGACGCAGAACAGGATTTCGAACGGCGAGAACGAGGTGGTGATCACTTCGCGGCCGCTCTTGAGCAGTTCGGTGATGGCGATTACCGACACCAGCGAGGTGTCCTTCACCAGGCTGATAAATTGCCCGGCCAGCGGCGGCAGCACGCGCTTGAACGCCTGCGGCAACACAACGTGGCGCATCGACTGGCTGGCACTCAGGCCCAGGGAGCGTGCGGCTTCGTCCTGGTCACGGGTGATGGACTGCACGCCGGCGCGCACGATTTCCGCCACATAGGCCCCGGTGAACAGCGACAGTGCGGCGATCCCGGCAAACTCGCGGGACAGGTTGAGCACCGTGCCGATAAAGAAATAGAAAATGAAAATCTGCACCAGCAGCGGCGTGCCGCGCACCAATTCGACGTAGAGCGTCGACAGGTCACGCAGGGTCGGGTTGCTGGACAAGCGGCACAAACCGGTCGCCAGGCCAATCGCCAGCCCGAGAATGCCGGACACCACCGACAGCCACAGCGTGGTCCACAAGCCCCACATCAGCGGGCCCAATGCCCAATGCCGGTTTACGCCAATGACATCGCCTTCGGCGACATCGTCACCACGGGCCACGTGCAGGCTATTGTCGGCGACCGTCACCTTTTGCTCGGCGCCTGCGTCATTGCGCAGGGTCACTTCGGCCACGTCGCCTTTGCGGACCAGCTTGATGACGGTGGAGATGTCCGCTGCACGCTCGGCTTGCTCGGCCTGATAAGCGAAGTACTGCGGCACGCGGTTCCAGCGCCATTCGTAGGACATCAACGAGGTGGCGTAGTACAGGGCGCCCGCCAGGCCGACCAGCACGACCACGGTCAGCAGGTGCCAGGGCCATTGGGCTTTTTTCTGTTTCATTTCACTTTCCGGATGTGTGTTGCCTGGCAGGCCGCCATCGTGGGCAAGCCCCACTCCCACAACTTGACCGAGTTCCAACTGTCGACGGTGGGAGCGGGCTTGCCCGCGATGGGCGCTACGCGGTGTTCAGTCAGACCTTATTCCATGTCCTTGAGCCACTCGGAGCTCTTGAACCACTTGTCATGGATGCGATCGTAGGTGCCGTCGTTCCTGATCTGGTGCAGGAAGTTGTTGATGTAGTTGATGCTGTCGTAGTCGCCTTTCTTTAAACCAAATGCCAGAGGCTCGAAGGTGAAGGGTTCTTCCAGGAACACCAGCTTGCCATTGCCGACTTTCTTCTCGGCCACCACGTTATATGGAGCGTCATACACAAAGGCATCGGCCTTGCCGTTGACCACGTCCAGCACGCCTTCCTGCTCGTTGTCGTAGCCATGGTACTTGGCCTTGGCGATCAGCTTTTTGGCGACCATTTCCCCGGTGGTGCCGAGCTTGGAGGTCAGGCGGTATTTCTCGTCGTTCAGGTCTTTGTAGGACTTGATGGTGCCTTCCAGGTCCTTGCGAATCAGCAGGGTCTGGCCGACCACGATGAACGGGTCGCTGAAGTTGAGGCGCAGGTTGCGCTCCTGGGTCAGGGTCATGCCGCTGCCGATCATGTCGAACTTGCCGGTCAGGAAGGCCGGGATGATGCCGTCGTAGCCGGTGGAGACCAGCTCCAGCTTGACGCCCATGGACTTGGCCAGGGCCTTGAGGATGTCGACTTCGAAGCCAATGATCTCGCCGCGCTTGTCCGTCATTTCGAACGGCATATACGTCGGGTCCATGCCCACTTTCAACGTGCCGCGCTTGACCGCATCGTCGATGGCGCCGGCCTGGGCCGCATGGGCGGCAACCAGTGCGGTGACGCCCAGCAGCAGCATCGAAAGATACTTTTTCATCATCAAGTCCCCTGAACCATTCTTATAAGGTCGGCGCGCAAAAGGGCTGCACCATTTCGGGGTGCGATCCTAACCCACTCGCCGCCTGTCACAAAGGTTTCACAGGCAATTGTTGTCGGCGCTTGTCGGAATACCTGCAAGACACCGATGTGCAAACCCTCAGCGGTCAGTCGACGCCCACCAGCCAGCCCGTGTCCTTGAACCACTTGTCATGCAGGCGATCGTAGGTGCCGTCCTGGGCCACTTGATTGAGAAAGTGGTTGATCCAGTTGAGACTGTCGAAATCGCCTTTTTTCAAGCCGAAGGCCAAGGGCTCAAAGGTGAACGGCTGCTCCAGCAGCAATAACCGGCTATTTTGCATCCGGCTCAGGGCGATCAGGTTGTAGGGCGCGTCGTGGATAAACGCATCGGCGTTTCCGTTGACGACTTGGCGCACGCCCTCCTCCGGGGTGGCAAAGCTGCTCAATCGGGCCGCTGCCAGGAAGCGTTTCGCCGCGACTTCGCCGGTGGTGCCCTCGGTAACAGCGATGCGATAACCGGCATCGTCCAGATCTTCCACGCTGGTGACTTTGCCGGCCAGGCTTGGGTGCAGCAGCACGGTCTGGCCGACCACGATGAAGGAGTCGCTGAAGTTGAGCTTCAGGTTGCGCTCCTGGGTAACGGTCATGCCGCTGCCGATGATGTCGAATTTTTTCGCCAGCAGCCCCGGCAACAGCTCGGTATACGGCACGGCGACCAGCTCAAGCTCGACGCCCATGGCTTGACTCATTTCCTTGAGCAGGTCGATTTCAAAACCGACGATGCGGCCCTGCTTATCGGTCATTTCAAAAGGAATGTAGGTGGGCGTAGTGCCTACTTTCAGCACGCCCCGCCGCACAGCATCGTCAATGGCGCCCGCCTGCGTCACGCCGTTGTGAATCAACGCGACAGCCCCCATCAGCAACGCCGAACAGTACCTTTTGATCATGAATCCCCCTGTGGCCGAGTCGAATTTGGGGGCGATCCTAACCTACTCACGGGCACGTCAATACGCCCTGGAACCGGGTATTTTGTTTCGAAATAACAAGAGGTTACGGCGATAAGAGGCAAGCGGTAAGCGCTGTAGGAACTGCGCTTGAAACACCCCCGAGGTGAGCCCTCGGGGGTGTCTGAATCAGGCTGGTTGGGCCTGGGACGACTGCGGTTGCAACGGCAGCAACGGCGCGTGAGGGTCGGCCTTGATCGAGTCACGCCAGGCGGCGAGCCATTCGGGATGCCCTTCGCTCCAGACCTGCTCGTGCAGGCGAGCCAGGGCCACCGGGTCGCTGAGCAAAGCCACGCGTTCGGCATTGTTGAGGCCGGCGGGACCGACCTTCAAGGCATGACGAACCCGTTCGGCACGCAGGTACTCGATCGGCTCGGCCTGGCCGTGACGCGACGTCGCCAGTGCACAGGCCAGGGCATTCTGCTGCGGGTCGACCACCGAGCGCACGAAGCCGTCGTGCAGCGCGTGCCAACGGTTCTCGTGGGTGTACTTGTCGGTCGACAACAGCGCCTGCGGCGGATTGTATTCCTCAGGAATGAGGAACAGGCTCTCATCGCGGGACTTGATGCCCAGATTCACCCGGCTGGAGATCACCGACACCGGAATCGACAACATCAGCGAACCGACGATCGGCACCAGCCACCACAGGAAGCTTGGGTTCAACCACACCACCAGCAAGGCCCACAGGAAGCCCAACAAGGTTTGCGTGCCGTGGCGTTTAAACGCCTCGCCCCACGTGGTGGAGTCGTCATCTCGCTTGGGCGAATTCCAGGTCGCGGCCCAGCCGAGGAAGGCGGCGAGCACGAAACGGGTGTGGAAAATCATCCGCACCGGCGCCAGCAGCATGGAGAACAGCATCTCCAGCAGCATCGACATCGTGACCTTGAACTTGCCGCCGAACTCTTTCGCGCCCTTGGCCCAGATCAGGATGATGCTCAGCAGTTTAGGCAGGAACAACAGCACGATGGTGGTGGAGAACAGCGCCACCGCCTTGTCCGGATGCCATTGCGGCCACAGCGGGTAAAGCTGGCGCGGCGCCATGAAGTACTGCGGCTCCATCAGGGTGTTTACCGCCAGCAGCGCGGTGGACAGCACCAGGAACAGGAACCACAACGGCGCCGACAGGTAGGACATCACGCCGGTCAGGAACACCGCACGGTGTACCGGGTGCATGCCTTTAACCAGGAACAGACGGAAGTTCATCAGGTTGCCGTGGCACCAGCGACGGTCACGCTTGAGTTCGTCCAGCAGGTTCGGCGGCAGTTCTTCATAGCTGCCCGGCAGGTCGTAGGCAATCCACACGCCCCAGCCGGCACGGCGCATCAGCGCCGCTTCAACGAAGTCGTGGGACAGGATGGACCCGGCGAACGCACCTTTACCCGGCAACGGCGCCAGGGCGCAGTGCTCGATAAACGGCTTCATGCGGATGATAGCGTTGTGACCCCAGTAGTGGGATTCACCCAGCTGCCAGAAGTGCAGGCCGGCAGTGAACAGCGGGCCGTACACGCGGGTGGCGAACTGCTGCATGCGCGCATACAGGGTGTCCATGCCCGACGCACGTGGCGCAGTCTGGATAATCCCGGCATCCGGCGTGGCTTCCATCAGGCGTACCAGGCTGGTCAGGCATTCGCCGCTCATGACGCTGTCGGCGTCGAGCACCACCATGTACTTGTAGTCACCGCCCCAACGACGGCAGAAGTCGTCGAGGTTGCCGCTCTTGCGTTTGACGCGACGACGGCGACGGCGATAGAAGATCTTGCCGAAGCCACCGGCTTCGCGGCACACGTCGAGCCAGGCCTGCTGTTCGGCGATGCAGATGTCGGCGTCGTTACTGTCGCTGAGCACGAAGAAGTCGAAACGGTCCAGGTCACCGGTGGCGGCCACCGATTCGAACGTGGCGCGCAGACCGGCGAATACCCGGGGCACGTCTTCGTTGCAGATCGGCATCACCAGCGCGGTACGGGCGTCTTTCGGAATCGGCTCGTCACCGGCACTTTTACCGGAGATCCGGTATTTATCGTGACCGGTGAGCAATTCGAGGAAGCCCATCAGCGCCGTCCAGAAACCGGCCGACACCCAGCAGAACAAAATCCCGAACATGATCAGGATGCTGGTCTGCAGCGCGTAGGGCAGCACCTGGGTCGCGGTCTGCAGCAGGGTCTGGTTGCGGATTTCGTCGAAGTCGACCAGCGACCAGCCCTGGTACGGCATGATGCCTTTCATGTACCAGCCGGCCACGATGGTCTGGCCCAGCATCAGCACCAGCAGGATGTAGCGGCGGATCGAGCCGACGGTGCGCCAGCGCGCGGCCGGCAGTACGCGTTCATCCTTCGGCGGCTTGGGCGGGTTGCTGCGCCCGGTGATGCGACGCCAGCCGCGCACCAGGATATTGGTGCGCCACGGCTCCGGCACTACGCGGGTACGACGGATCGGCGGCGTGGCCTTAAGGCACACGCGACCGGCGGCGTCGACCGCAAGCATTTCCGCGTCCTGCAGCTCTTCGGCGGTGTTGAGCGTCAACCGGCGGCCAACCGACGCCTGTGCGGCGTCGACCGGCGCGTCGAAGGTTGCGGACGACAGGCGCTCGTGCAGTTCGGCGAAGGAGGTGCAGCCCGCCAGTTCGGCGCGCTGCTCTGGGGTCATCGGGAGATGCGCCAGATACTCGGACAGAGTCTCTGGCTGGGCTTGGGAATTACTCATCGGCAGGCAACTGATAGCTCCAGGTTTCGGTCAGGACTTCTTCAGTCTTGATCGGCTCCGGTGTGGCTGGGGCAGCTTCCGGCTGCTTGGCTTCCTTGTCCTTGGCGTCTTTTTTGGCCTGCTTCTCATGTTGCTTGGCCAGGACCTTGTCGGCCTTGAGAACCTGGGTGGACACATGCTCAGGCTCGGCCGGAGCAACGTCCTGCACCAGGGCAGCACGCATTTCGGTCGGCTTGCTCGCGTCCTTGATCTTCATGCGCAGGGTCAGGCGCCAGCCTTTGGTGTGCTCGTTGTAACGCACGCTGTTTTCAACCAGTTCAGCGTTGTCACCCACGCTCACCTGGCTGCGCACGGGCGCATCCGGCAGCAGTTTTTTCAGGGACGGGCCTTCGAAGTCCACCAGGTACGCGACGCTGCCATCCGGCTGACGGATCAGGTTGGATTGCTTGACGTCACCGGTCGAACGCAGGGTCTGCTTGACCCACGCGCTGTCCGGCGAGTGGAACGCGGCGTCGTCGAGGGTCCAGTGCAGGCGGTAGGCGACGTCGAGCGGCTGGCCGACTTCCGGCAGTTTTTCCGGGCTCCAGAACGCAACGATGTTGTCGTTGGTCTCGTCGGCGGTCGGGATCTCAACCAGGTCCACGGAGCCTTTGCCCCAATCGCCTTCAGGTTCGATCCAGGCGCTTGGACGCTTGTCGTAGTTATCGTCCAGGTCTTCGTAGTGGCTGAAGTTGCGGCCACGTTGCAGCAGACCGAAACCACGCGGGTTTTCTACGCTGAAGTTGCTGACCGACAGGTGTTTAGGGTTGTTCAGTGGACGCCAGATCCACTCGCCGTTGCCGGCATGGATCGACAGGCCACTGGAATCATGCAGCTCGCGACGGTAGTTGAGCACCTTGGACGGCTGGTTCGCGCCGAACAGGAACATGCTGGTCAATGGGGCAACGCCCAGCTTGCTGACCTTGTCCCGCAGGTACATCTGGGATTTGACGTCGACCACCGTGTCGGTGCCCGGACGCAGGGTCAGGCGATAGGCGCCGGTCGCGCGTGGCGAGTCCAACAGGGCGAAGATCACCAGGTGCTTGTCACCCGGCTTAGGACGCTCGATCCAGAACTCGGTGAAGCGTGGGAACTCTTCGCCGGACGGCAGCGCGGTGTCGATCGCCATGCCGCGGGCGGACAGGCCATACACCTGATCCTTGCCCACGACGCGGAAGTAGCTGGCGCCGAGCATGGTCATGATTTCGTCTTGCTTGTCGCCCTTGTTGATCGGGTAGAGCACACGGAAACCGGCATAACCCAGCTGTTCGGTGGCTTTAGGGTCAAATTTCACGTCGCCGAAGTCAAAACGCGACGGGTCGTATTTGATTTCCTGGACGCTGTCAGCGGTCACTTCGTTGATTTTCACCGGTGTATCGAAGTGCATACCCTGGTGATAGAAGGACAGCTTGAACGGGGTGTTTTGATCGGCCCACTCGGCTTTTTCATTGCGGAAACGAATCTTCTGGTAGTCCGCGAACTTCATTTCGCGGAATTCGTTCGGCAGATTGCTGCGCGGAGCTTCGTATTTCTGCCCAGCCAGCTCTTTTGCCTTGGCCGACACATCATCCAGATTGAATGCCCACAGTTGACCCGCGCCGAACAGGCAAAACAGGGCAGAGCCCGTCACCAGTGCGTTTCGTAACCGTTTGGCAGACAATTTTGGTGCATTACAGGGACTAACAATCACGAGCAACCCTCGCCGAAAACAGATCAAAAAACCAACGGCCAGCTATCTATATGCCAGGTTGGCGAGCATTGTTCCGACTCCCCTGGGTCAAAATGATTCCCCAGTGGATGTCGGACAAGTCTCTACCTAAGTCAAAAATGGACCAAACAACGCTGATCCCCGTAGCGCGCGATTATCTAGTAGCCCGCGAGACAACGCATCAGGGGCAACGAAGTATTTGTAGCGAAATCCTGCGTTTTTAAGCATTAAAAGTCGTTTTCAATACATTCACGTCTGCAGGAGGAAGGTCACAGGGCCATCATTGACCAAATGCACCTGCATATCCGCGCCAAAACGGCCCGAAGCCACCTTGCCATGCAATTGTTGCGCTTGTAACAGCAAGTGATCAAAAAGCGCCGCTCCCAGGGCCGGAGGGGCCGCTGTGGAGAAGCTGGGCCGCAACCCGCTCTTGGTGTCCGCCGCCAGGGTGAACTGCGAGACCAGCAGCAATCCGCCGTCAATGTCCTTGAGCGACAGGTTCATCTTGCCTTCGTCATCGCCGAACACCCGATAGTTCAGCAGCCGGTGCAGCAGTTTGTCGGCGCTTTCGGGCGTATCTGAAGGCTCCACCGCCACCAGCACCAGCAACCCCTGGTCGATGGCACCCACGGTTTCACCCGCCACCTCGACTCGGGCGCCAAGCACCCGCTGCAGCAGGCCCTTCATGCTTCTTCAGGCGGCAGGTCGAGCAAACGCCGGGCCATTTCGCCGGTCGCGCGTACCAGCGCATCCGTGATGCCTGGCTCGGACGCCGCATGGCCCGCCTCGCGGATCACCTGCAGCTCGCTGTTGGGCCACGCCTGGTGTAATTCCCAGGCGTTATCCAACGGGCAGATCATATCGTAGCGCCCGTGGATGATTACGCCAGGCAGGTGCGCGATCTTGTGCATATCGCGAATCAGCTGGTCAGGCTCCAGGAACGAGTGGTTGGTGAAGTAATGGCACTCGATGCGCGCAATCGACAGCGCCCGCTGCGGCTCGGAAAACCGCTCCACATGCTGCGGGCTCGGGCACAGGCCGAGCATGCGCCCTTCCCAGCCGGACCAGGCCTTGGCCGCGTGCATCTGGGCGATCTGGTCATTGCCGGTGAGGCGTTTGTGATACGCCGCGATCATGTCGTGACGCTCGTCGGCCGGGATCGGCGCGATGTAATCCTGCCAGTAATCCGGGAACAGGCGGCTCGCGCCTTCCTGGTAGAACCAGTGAATGTCCTGCGGGCGGGCCAGGAAGATGCCGCGCACGATCAGGCCATGCACGCGCTCGGGATGGGTCTGCGCATAGGCCAGCGCCAGGGTCGAGCCCCAGGAACCGCCGAACAGCACCCATTTATCGATGCCCAGGTGCTCGCGGATGCGCTCCATGTCGGCGACCAGGTCCCAGGTGGTGTTGTTCTCCAGGCTGGCGCGCGGCGTAGAGCGACCGCAACCGCGCTGGTCGAAGGTAACGATGCGATACAGGTTGGGATCGAAATAGCAACGGCTTTGGGCATCGCAACCGGCGCCGGGGCCACCATGGATGAATACAACCGGCAAGCCTTCGGGGGAGCCACTTTCATCGACATACAGGGTATGCGTGTCATCGACAGCCAGATCGTGCCGGGCGTAGGGTTTGATCTGCGGGAACCAAGTCTGCATTGCGCGCTCCGTAGGGGTTCGGGTTCATCCCTGGGGGGACGTCTATTATTCTGCCGTCTGGCACTATAAACCCGAATTGTGCAATGAGCATGTCCTTGAGCGCTTAGACCTGTGTCAGCCCTTCGCCCAGCTTAGGAAGGCTTAGCCAGCCATTGGTGGGATAAGTGCCTGGCAGGGTGCAATCCAGGGCAGGCCCCTCCCACGGTTGGGGCTGTCTTGGGCTGAGGGCAAGACCTGCGCTGCAGATCCTGCCTAGCCGTAACGCTTGCGCCCCCAGGCCAGCAGGCCTTCGAGCAACTGTTTCAACACCACCTGCGTCGGCTCGGCCAGGTCGGCGCGGTACTTGAACGGTTCGAACTCCTCCATATAGGTGCTCTGGCACAATTCCAGCTGCACGGCGTGGATATTCTCGGCCGGGTCGCCGTAATGCCGGGTGATATGCCCGCCCTTGAAGCGCCCGTTGAGCACATGGGTGTACTGCGGGTGCCTGGCGCAGATGGCTTCCAATTGGCCGGCCAGTTCCGGGGCGCAGGCCGCGCCGTTGAAGGTGCCGAGGTTGAAGTCCGGCAGTTTGCCGTCGAACAGGTGCGGGATCACCGAGCGAATCGAGTGCGCATCGAACAGCAGCGCATAGCCGAACTCTGCCTTGAGTCGTGCCAGCTCCTCCTGCAGCGCGCGGTGGTAGGGGCCCCAGATTTTCTGCAGGTAGGTCGCCCGTTCTTCCTCGGAGGGTTCCTGGCCTTCCAGAAACAACGGCACGCCATCGAACAGGGTTTTGGGGTACAGGCCGGTGGTGGCGCCGGCATACAGCGGCGTGTCGTCGGACGGTCGGTTCAGATCGATGACAAACCGCGAATACTCCGCCGACAAGGTGCTGGCACCCAATTCCTCGGCAAAGTCATACAGCAAAGGAATATGCCAGTCGGTGTCCGGCAAGCTTTGCGCCTCGGGGATCAGCCCGGCCTTTACCGCAGGCGTCAGGCGCAAGCCGGCGTGAGGCATGCTGATCAGCAGCGGTGTGCGGCCTTGTTTGAAGTTCAGAACCTTATCCACAACGGTACTCCTTAGACGATGGCATCGACGCCATGGCGCACGACGCGTTTATCCAGTTCGCCGCCCAGCCAGTAAGCCAGGTCGGCTGGACGGTCGATTTGCCAGGCGACAAAATCCGCAACCTTGCCCACCTCCAGCGAACCGTGGGTGTGGCCCATGCCCAGGGCGGTGGCCGCGTGTTGCGTGGCGCCGGCCAGGGCTTCTTCCGGGGTCATGCGGAACAAGGTGCAGGCCATGTTCAGCATCAGGCGCACAGACAGCGCTGGCGAGGTGCCGGGGTTGAGGTCGCTGGCGATGGCGATTTTCACACCGTGCTTGCGCAGGGCCTCCATGGGCGGCAACTGAGTCTCACGCAGAAAGTAGAATGCCCCCGGCAGCAACACCGCAACGGTGCCGGCGGCGGCCATGGCGATGGCGTCTTCTTCGGTCATAAACTCCAGGTGGTCCGCCGACAATGCGTGATAACGCGCCGCCAGGCTGGAGCCGTGCAGCGAGGACAGTTGTTCGGCGTGCAGCTTCACCGGCAGGCCAAGTTGCTGCGCGACGTCAAACACGCGGGCCACTTGTGCCGGGGAAAATGCCAGGTATTCGCAGAACGCATCCACCGCATCCACCAGCCCTTCGGCCGCCAGGGCCGGCAGCATTTCGCTGCAGATATGCTCGATATAGTCGTCGGTACGGTCCTTGTACTCCGGCGGCAAGGCATGGGCGGCCAGGCAGGTAGCGCGCACGCTGACCGGCAGCGCTTCCCCCAGGCGTCGGGCCACGCGCAGCATCTTGCGCTCGTTGGCCAGGTCCAGGCCGTAGCCGGATTTGATTTCCACCGTGGTCACACCGTCACGCAGCAGACTGCGCAGGCGCTTATGAGCGCTGGCGAACAGTTCATCTTCACTGGCGGCGCGGGTGGCGCGCACGGTGCTGGCGATCCCGCCGCCCTGGGCCGCGATCTCGGCATAGCTCACGCCTTCAAGGCGTTGCTCGAATTCGCCGCTGCGGTTGCCGCCGAACACCGTATGAGTGTGGCAATCGATCAGCCCGGGGGTTACCCACGCGCCTTGCAGGTCGTGGACCTGGGCGTAATCCGCGCTCGGCGCCTGGCTGCGTGGGCCGATCCACTCGATCAGCGAACCGGCGGTGACCATGGCCGCATCCTCGATGATCGAGTACTTGCCCTGGGCCATGGTTGCGACGTGGCAGTGCTGCCAAAGGGTTTTCATCCGACACTCCTTGGGTTACAGGCTCGGCAGCAACCGGGCCGGGACCAGCTCGTTCAGGCAGCGGCCGGCGAGCAGTTCACTGGCGGCGATGATGTCCGGGGCGAAAAAGCGGTCCTTGTCGTAAAACGCCACTTTGCTGCGCAGGATGCCACGGGCTTTTTCCAGTTTCGGCGAGGTTTTCAAGCCTTCGCGCAGGTCCAGGCCCTGGCACGCCGCCAGCCATTCCACGGCGAGGATGCCACGGGTGTTTTCGGCCATTTCCCACAGGCGCTTGCCGGCAGCCGGGGCCATTGAAACGTGGTCTTCCTGGTTGGCGGAGGTCGGCAGGCTGTCGACGCTGTGGGGATGGGCCAATGCCTTGTTCTCACTGGCCAGCGCGGCGGCGGTGACCTGGGCGATCATGAAGCCGGAGTTGACCCCGCCATTGCCCACCAGGAACGGCGGCAACTGGGACATGTGCTTGTCCATCATCAGCGAGATACGGCGCTCGCTGAGCGAACCGATTTCGGCGATGGCCAGTGCCATGTTGTCGGCGGCCATGGCCACCGGCTCGGCGTGGAAGTTACCGCCGGAAATCACGTCGCCTTCGGCGGCAAATACCAGGGGGTTATCGGAGACGGCGTTGGCCTCCACCGCCAGCACTTCGGCAGCCTGGCGGAACTGGGTCAGGCAGGCGCCCATGACTTGTGGCTGGCAACGCAGGGAATACGGATCCTGCACCTTGTCGCAGTTCTGGTGCGACTGCGAGACCTGGCTGCTTTCACCCAGCAGATCACGGTAGGCCGCCGCCGAATCGATCTGCCCGCGTTGACCGCGAGCCGCATGAATGCGTGCGTCGAAGGGCGAGCGCGAACCCAGCACCGCTTCCACGGTAAGACCGCCGCACGCCAGGGCGCCGGCGAACAGGTCTTCACCTTCGAACAGGCCGCGCAAGGCATACGCCGTGGACACCTGAGTACCGTTAAGCAGCGCCAGGCCTTCCTTCGCCGCCAGGGTCAGCGGCGCGAGGCCGGCGATCTTGAGCGCGTCTTTCGCTTCAAGCCATTCGCCTTTGTAGCGCGCCTTGCCTTCGCCGAGCAGCACAAGGGACATGTGGGCCAGGGGCGCCAAGTCACCGGAGGCGCCCACCGAACCTTTCAAAGGAATATGCGGGTACACCTCTGCGTTGATCAGCGCGATCAGCGCGTCAATCACCACGCGACGGATACCGGAGAAGCCACGGCTGAGGCTGTTGACCTTGAGCACCATGACCAGCCGCACCAATGCGTCGCTGATCGGCTCGCCAACACCGGCGGCGTGGGACAACACCAGGGAACGCTGGAGGTTTTCCAGGTCGGCGCTGGCGATACGCGTGGAGGCCAGCAGGCCAAAGCCGGTGTTGATGCCGTAGGCGGTGCGGTTTTCGGCGAGGATCTGCTCGACACACGCCACGCTGGCGTCGATCTGCGCCGATGCGCTGTCATCCAGGCTGAGGGTTACCGGCTGCTGATAGATGGCCCGCAGTTGGGCGAGGCTCAGTTGGCCCGGAATCAGGTTTAGCGCAGTCACAGTGATGCTCCTTTGGAATTATTGTTCAGTGCAAATGGGGAAGTGCTTGATGCAGCAAAGCGGTGTCCTTGAGCAACGCGGCGGCGGTCGCGATATCCGGCGCCAGCCAGCGGTCCTGCTCATAGGGCGGGATATGTTCACGCAGTAAACGCCAGGCACGCTCGGTGCCGACGCCGAAGCGCTGCGCCTTTAAAAATTCAAAGGCCTGGGCCGCCAGCAAGTACTCGATGGCGAGGATCTGGGTCACGTTGGCCAATACCTGGTGCAGCTTGAGCGCGGCATTGGTGCCCATGCTCAGGTGGTCTTCCTGCAGGCCCGAGGTAACGAAATTATCGAGCACCGCCGGCTGCGCCAGTTGGCGATTCTGCCCGCACAACGACGCGGCGACGTACTGCACGATCATCATGCCGGAGTTGACCCCGGGGTTGCTCACCAGAAACGCCGGCAAGCCGCTGACATGGGGGTTGATCAAGCGGTCCAGGCGGCGCTCGGCCACCGAGCCGATTTCGGCCATGGCGATGGCGAGCATATCCGCCGCCAGCGCGACCGACTGCCCGTGGGGATTGGCCTGGGACACCACCCGGTAGTTGTCCGGCGTGCCGAGCACCAGCGGGTTATCGGTGACGCTGTTGAGTTCGGTCTCGATCTGCCGCGTGGCGTGCGCCACCTGGTCACGCGTCGCACCGTGGATCTGCGGGATCGAGCGCAGGCTCAAAGCGTCCTGGGTACGAATGCCCTGGCTGGCGGCGATCACCTCGCTGCCGTCGAGCAACGCGCGCAGGTTGGCGCCCACCTGTTGCATGCCTGGGTGGGGCTTGAGGGCGATGATGGTTGCGTCGAACGCATCGAGCTGACCGCGCTGGGCCTCGAAGCTCATGGCGCCGATCACGTCGGCCCATTGCAGCAGATGATGGGCATCGGCCAGGGCCAGGCAGCTCAGGCCGGTCATGCACGGCGTGCCGTTGACCAGGCACAGCCCGTCCTTGGCGCCAAGCTCAACGGGCTGCAAGCCTTCGGCCTGCAAGGCTTGCTGCGCCGAGACGATGCCGCCGCGATAGCTCACATTGCCGACACCCAGCAACGCTACGCCGACGTGGGCCATATGGGTCAGGTAACCCACCGATCCCTGGGACGGCACCTGCGGGGTGATGCCATGGTTGAGCAGCGCCAGCAGCGCCCGCACCACCTGCGGGTGCAGGCCGGAATGGCCGTGGCTGTAGTTGACAAGGGCCGCGCAGATGATCGCGCGGGTCTGTTCATCGCTCAGCGCCGGGCCGACGCCACACGCGTGGCTGAGCAAGGTGTTACGCGACAGCTGGCTGAGTTGTTCGCCTTGCAGCGACACATTGCACAGCGCCCCCAGCCCGGTGTTCACGCCGTAGGCGCGCTCACCGCTGCTGACGATGCGCTGCACGATGGCCTGGGCGTTATCGATCCGCGCCCAGGCCTGGGTCGACAGTTCGAGGACAGCGCCATGACGGGCCACGGCGACCACGTCCTGCCAGCGCAATGGCGTGTCGGCGATGGTGATTTTTGGTGCCTGGGACATTGTTGATCTCTTCATATTCTCTACAGCTTTGCCGGCCTCATCGGGGGCAAGCCCCCCTCCCACGTTGGGACAGTGTGAACCCGATCAAATGTGGGAAGGAGCTTGCTCCCGATAGGGCCAGCAGCCTCACCACAGGACCTGGGTCAGACCACCGCCGCCCGCCGCTGGACAAACCGGTCTACATACTCATCCGCCGGCGAATGCAGGATCTCGCGCGGGGTGCCGACCTGGATCAACTTGCCGTCCTTGAGGATCGCGATGCGGTTGCCGATGCGCACGGCTTCGTCGAGGTCGTGGGTGATGAACACGATGGTCTTGTGCAGGGTCTTCTGCAGCTCCAGCAACTGGTCCTGCATCTCGGCGCGGATCAGCGGATCGAGGGCGCTGAAGGCTTCGTCCATCAGGATGATGTCGGTGTCGGCCGCCAGGGCACGAGCCAGGCCCACCCGTTGGCGCATGCCGCCGGAGAGCTGATGCGGGTATTTGTTTTCGTAGCCCTTCAGGCCCACGGTGTCGATCCAGTGCAGGGCGCGCTCGGCGCACACCTGTTTGCTTTCACCGCGCACCTTGAGGCCGTAGGCGACGTTGTCGAGCACGCTTTTGTGGGGCAGCAGGCCGAAGCTCTGGAACACCATGCTGATCTTGTGGCGACGGAATTGACGCAGGGCTTCCATGTCCAGTTGCAGGATATCTTCGCCATCCACCAGGATCGCGCCGCTGGTGGGGTCGATCAGGCGGTTGAAATGGCGCACCAGGGTCGACTTGCCCGAGCCGGACAGGCCCATGATCACAAAAATTTCGCCGGTGCCGATGCTCAGGGACAGGTCGTTGACACCGACCACGCAGCCGGTCTCGGCCAGCACCTGGTCCTTGGTCTTACCCTGGCCGATCAGCGAGAGCGCGTCCTTGGCACGATTGCCGAAAATCTTGAAGACGTTTTTCACTTCGATTTTGCTGACGGTAGTCATTTGCTCGCCTCATGCCGTGGACGACCATAGGCCTGGGTTATGCGGTCGATGACCACTGCAAGAATCACGATCGCCAGCCCGGCTTCAAGGCCACGGCCGACGTTCAGCGTCTGGATGCCGACCAGTACATCTTCACCCAGGCCTCGGGCGCCGATCATCGAGGCGATCACCACCATCGACAACGCCATCATGGTGGTCTGGTTGATACCGGCCATGATGCTCGGCAGCGCCAGCGGCAGTTGCACGCCGAACAGTTGCTGCCAGCGGTTGGCGCCAAAGGCGTTGATAGCTTCCATGACCTCGCCGTCGACCTGGCGAATGCCCAGGTCCGTCAGGCGAATCAGCGGCGGTGCGGCGTAGATCACCGTGGCGAAAATCGCCGGCACTTTGCCCAGGCCGAACAGCATCAGCACCGGGATCAGGTACACGAAGCTGGGCATGGTCTGCATGATGTCCAGCAGCGGCATCAATACCGAGCGCAGGCGATTGCTGCGGGCCGACAGAATGCCCAGCGGGATGCCGATCAACACCGAAATCACCGTGGCGACCAGCATCAGCGCCAGGGTCTGCATCAGTTTGTCCCACAGGCCGACGGCACCCACCAGGAACAACAGCCCGACGATCACCGCCGTGGTCAGGACTTTACGGGTGGCGTGCCAGGCAACGGCGCCGACGATGGCCAGCATCAGCCACCAGGGCGCGGCGCGCAGCAGGCCTTCCAGGTTGACGATGGCCCATAACAGGGTGTCGGAGATGTGCCTGAACACATCGCCATAGTTGGTGACCAGTGAATCCACCCAACCGTTGACCCAGTCGGCGATGGAAAAGGTAAAACTCTCAGGAAACATAGCGTGCTCTCGATCCAGTGGGGTGTGGCCAGGCGCCCGGCTGCCTCTCAGGGTAGCCGGGCACGCTCGACCTACAAGGCCGCGTCGATTTTCTTGGCAGCCTCGTCGCTCACCCAGGCGTGCCAGACTTCAGGGTGTTCCTTGAGGAAGATTTTCGCCAGCTTCGGCGACTCGATGCGCTCCTTGGCCATGCGACCCAGGTTCTGGTTGAGCAGGTCGATCGGCAGGTTGACCTTTTCCAGCACGGCCACCAGTTCCGGCGCTTGCTCGTGGAAGGTCTTGGACAGGCCGACCTTGATGCTCACACTCTTATCCACACCGGGTTTTTCTTCAAGCTTGACCAGGTCGACCTGGCCCATCAGCGGCGTCGGCGACCAGTAGTAGAACAGGATCGGCTCGCCGCGCTTGTAGCTCGACAATACGGCGGCATCCAGCGCCGGGCCGGTGCCTGGGCGGAAGTTGGTGTAGGAACTTTCCAGACCGTAGCTTTTAAGCATTTCGCTGTTGTCCAGCTCGCAGGTCCAGCCCGCCGGGCAGTTGTAGAAACGGCCTTTGGACGGCTCTTCCGGGTCCTTGAACACGGCGGCGTACTGGCCCAGGTCAGCGATGTTTTTCAGGCCCGGCGCTTTGGCTTCCAGCTTGCGCTTGGCGTCGCCTTCGATCACGTAGCGTGGCACGTACCAACCTTCGATCGCCCCTACCACTGGAGCGCCGACGCCGACCACTTTGCCGGCCTTCTCGGCCTTGTTCCAGACTTCGCTGCGGCCGACCCACTCTTCGGCGAACACTTGGATGTCGTTGCTGCTCAGGGCGTTTTCCATGGTGATGGAATTGCCCGGCAGGCTGTCGGTTTTGCAGTCGTAGCCTTTTTCCAGCACGGTTTGCAGGATGTCGGTGAGCAACATGCCGCTTTCCCAGTTCAGGCCGGCGAATTTCACCGGTTTGCCGGACTCGCACCAACCGGCCGCCTGGGCGCCGGCAGTAGCCAGCAAGCCCGCAGAGAATACGGTGGCCAACAGGGTCTTATGCATTTTCATTGTTGTGACGCTCCCAATCATGAAATGGATTACGGCAGTCAGTAGGCATCCTGCCCTGTCCACGTCCCCTCAGGCTTGTGCAACCAGCCCGTTTGTCATCGGTGCAGCGCCCTGCTCTGGCGGCAGGATCAGGTGTTCGGGGTGTGCGGCAGGCCACTTTTTCGCAGCCCAGTAGTAAAGCGCGGCGGGAAGCAGCAGGCCGATGATCCAGGAAATATCCACATCGCCCAGGGCGGCCACCAGGGGGCCGGTGTAGAACTTGGTGGAGATGAACGGCAACTGCGCCAGTACACCGACGACATAAACGCTGATACCGAGCAGGTTCCAACGTCCATAGCGACCATTCGGATCGGTCAGCGCCGGCACGTCATAGCGATCGCGCGTGATGCAGTAGTAGTCGACCAGATTGATCGCACTCCAGGGGGTAAAAAACGCCAGCAGGAACAGGATGAAGGACTTGAACGCGCCGAGGAACGAGTGCTGCCCGAGCAAGGCGATCAGGGTCGCCGTACCGACAATGCCCAGCACGAACACCAGACGCTGCATGCGCGTGACCTCCAGGCGACCGCGAAAGCCGCTGATGATGGTCGCAATGCACATGAAGCTGCCGTAGGAGTTCAGCGTGGAGATGGTGACCTTGCCGAACGCGATGCTGAAATACAGCAGCGCCGCGGTGGCACCCGTGCCGCCCAGCCCCACAATGTAGGCCACTTCGTGACCGGCAAATTGCCCGTTGGACATGGCCGCGGCAAACACGCCGAGGACCATCGCCACTTGCGCGCCAACCACCGAACCTGCGCCTGCGGCGAGAAAGGTTTTCACCGAGGACGTCCCGCTCGGCAGGTAGCGTGAATAGTCCGCCACGTAAGGCCCGAAAGCGATCTGCCAGGATGCCGCGAGCGACACCGCCAGCAGGAAGCTGCTCCAGCTGAAATGACGGATCTGCAGGAGCGCGCCGACGTCGGCCTGGCTGATCAGGCGGCTGAACAGGTAGACAAAGGCAATCACGCCGATAACGCTGGCCACGCGGCCGATGAAGTGGATCACCCGATAACCGAGCACCGTGACCAACACGATGACACTGGCGAAAATCAGAATTCCGACGCTGTCGGTGACGCCGAACAACTGGCCCAGCGCCTGGCCGGACAACACCGTGCCGGTGGCGGTGAAGCCCAGGTACATCAGGCACACCAGCACAATCGGAATGGCCGCGCCGTAGACCCCGAACTGCACCCGGCTGGAGATCATCTGCGGCAGCCCCAGCTTGGGGCCTTGCGCCGCGTGCAATGCCATCACGCCGCCGCCCAGCAGTTGGCCGATCAACAGACCGATCAACGACCAGAACACATCGCCGCCGAGCACCACGGCCAAGGCTCCGGTAACGATGGCGGTGATCTGCAGGTTGGCGCCCATCCACAGGGTGAACTGACTCAAGAGACGACCGTGTCTTTCCGCTTCCGGGATGTAATCGATCGAACGCCTTTCGATCAATGGGGTGGTTGCACGTGTGTCAGCCATTTACTTTCAACCTCTGATGGATTGTCTTGGGTTCGCCGCCGGTCAACGGTGGGAGAGGACCTGGCCCCTCCCACATGGGGTTACTTGATCATCGGGAGATTGAGGCCCTGCTCTTTGGCGCAATCGATGGCGATCTGGTAACCGGCGTCTGCGTGACGCATCACCCCGGTGGCCGGGTCGTTGTGCAGCACGCGGGCAATTCGCTCGGCCGCTTCGTCGGTGCCGTCGCACACGATGACCATGCCCGAGTGCTGGGAGAAGCCCATACCCACGCCACCGCCGTGATGCAGCGAAACCCAGGTAGCGCCGCTGGCGGTGTTGAGCAGGGCGTTGAGCAGTGGCCAATCGGACACGGCGTCGGAGCCATCCTGCATGGATTCGGTTTCGCGGTTCGGGCTGGCCACCGAGCCGGAGTCCAGATGGTCGCGGCCGATCACCACCGGTGCCGACAACTCGCCGCTGCGCACCATTTCATTGAACGCCAGGCCGAGCTTGGCGCGCTGGCCCAGGCCGACCCAGCAGATACGCGCCGGCAGGCCCTGAAAGCTGATGCGCTCGCGCGCCATGTCCAGCCAGTTGTGCAGGTGTGCATCGTCGGGGATCAGCTCTTTGACTTTAGCGTCCGTCTTGTAGATGTCCTGTGGGTCGCCCGACAGCGCCGCCCAGCGGAACGGGCCGATGCCACGGCAGAACAGCGGACGGATGTAGGCCGGTACGAAACCTGGGAAGTCGAATGCGTTTTCGACGCCTTCCTCCTGGGCCATCTGGCGGATGTTGTTGCCGTAGTCGAAGGTCGGGATGCCTTGTTTCTGGAACTCCAGCATGGCCTTGACGTGCACGGCCATCGACTGCTTGGCGGCCTTGATCACGGCGGCCGGTTCGGTCTTGGCGCGGGCGCGGTATTCGTCCCAGGTCCAGCCGGCCGGCAGGTAGCCGTTAAGGGGGTCGTGAGCGCTGGTCTGGTCGGTGACCATGTCCGGGCGCACGCCGCGCTTGACCAGTTCCGGCAGGATTTCCGCCGCGTTACCCAGCAGCGCGATGGAGATGGCCTTGCCTTCCTGGGTGTATTTGGCGATGCGGGCCAGGGCGTCGTCGAGGTCGCTGGCCTGCTCGTCGACGTAGCGGCTATTCAGGCGGAAATCGATGCTGACCTGTTGGCATTCGATGTTCAACGAGCACGCACCGGCCAGGGTCGCGGCCAGCGGCTGCGCGCCGCCCATACCGCCGAGGCCGGCGGTAAGCACCCAGCGGCCTTTGAGATTGCTGTCGTAATGCTGGCGGCCAGCCTCGACGAAGGTTTCGTAGGTGCCCTGGACGATGCCCTGGCTACCGATGTAGATCCAACTGCCGGCAGTCATCTGGCCGTACATGGCCAGGCCCTTGGCATCCAGCTCATTGAAGTGCTCCCAACTGGCCCAGTGCGGCACCAGGTTGGAGTTGGCGATCAATACGCGCGGAGCGTTGCTATGGGTTTTAAACACACCGACCGGTTTGCCCGATTGCACCAGCAGGGTCTCGTCGTCGTTCAGTTGGGTGAGGCTCTCGACGATCTGGTCGTAGCACTCCCAGTTGCGCGCGGCACGGCCGATACCGCCGTAGACCACCAGTTCTTTCGGGTTCTCGGCCACTTGCGGGTCGAGGTTGTTCATCAGCATGCGCAGAGGCGCTTCGGTCAGCCAGCTCTTGGCAGTGAGCTTGTTACCGCGGGCGGCGCGGATTTCAACGTCACGGTATTTTGTAGGCTTGGTCACAACTCAGACTCCTCGGCGATCGATGCGCGAACAGGGATGGTGCGAAGCAGGGTCTTACACACACATCTTTACTTGTACATACAAGCATATGCAATCAAGCGGCCAACTTTCTGTGCAGGGGGTTTGATTTTTTTTGCAAAGACCGCACGAGCCTTGGAAATTGAGGCTTCGAGGGATGATGAAATTTCTTACGAAGGGGTTTTATAGCGAGGAAGGTTTGTCACGACAGCGCGGTTTTGCGCCACGCTGGGGCGTTCGGTAACAAATTGGTGCGAGACCTGGAAACACATCGTAAGAACAGTGAGAAACAAATGTGGGAGGGGGCAAGCCCCCTCCCACTTTTTTAACCGCGCGCAGTGAGTTCGATGATGCAACTGCGACCGGCGATAGCGATATCCAGCAAGCCGTTGTTACCGTCTACCTGCAGGCAATCATGCTGACCCAATATGTGGTCCATCACCTTCACTTCATCCGCAACACTGAACACCAGCACGGTTTGCGCAGTGCTGAAGAACCGCTGCACACCATCCACCCATTGCAACCGCGCGTGGTAACGCTGAGGGGAATAGATCAAGTTGAAATCGCGGATCGGCCCGGTAATCAAGCGACATGACACTTGGCTGTCGCCTTTGAAGGCAAACGGTTGCAGCGGTAACAACCCGCGCTGCTCCTCGCCATCCACCGTCAACACCATGCCTGCGCCTTTGATCACAGTGATCACGCGCTGGTAGCCGGCAAAGGTGGAAAACCCGCCCGATTCGGCGATGTCGGCAATCGACAGGCGCCAGCCGAAGCCTTCCAGGCCCTCGCCGGCATCGCGGGTGATTTCTTCGGTGCTGCCGCCGCCGTTCTTCCACGGCATGCGCACGTATTCAGTGGCGCGCCAGACTTTTACTGCACTCATTTACTGAAACGTCCTTCCAGACTGTGACGGGAACCGGGGTGGATCAAACGCGCGGCGGTCACCGGCTGACGGCCGGACCAGGTGCGGCGACGGATCAACAGGCACGGCTCGCCGGGTTCTATCTGCAACAACTGGCATTCGGCGGCGTCCGCAAGGATCGCTTCCACCACGTGCTCGCCTTCGGTCAGCGGCGCCACTTGATTGAGATACGCGTAGGGGGTTTGCAGGGTGAAGTCCTGCTGCAGGTATTCCGGCGCGACCAGGGCGTTGACGAAACGGTCTTCGATTTGCACGGGAATATCGTTTTCGTAATGCACGATCAACGAGTGGAATACCCGCCCGCCTTCGCGCATCTCCAGGGCGACGGCGCGTTCGGAGCCCGCCGCTTCCTCGCCCAGGGTGATGACCTGGCAGGTATGCCGGTGGCCACGGGAGGCGATTTCATCGGCGATATTGTGCACTTCGAACAGCGCCGACTGGCTTTTCGGCTCGGCGACGAAGGTGCCGACGCCCTGCATGCGCACCAGCAAACCTTCAGCGGTGAGCTCGCGCAGGGCGCGGTTGATGGTCATGCGACTGAAGCCCAATTGGCTGACCAGCTCGCTCTCCGACGGTACGCGGTAATGAGGCGGCCAGTTACCGTTGAGAATCTGCTGGCTGATCATGTGTTTGACGCGGGCGTACAAGGGCGCCGGACTTTCGTCCATGTGGGCAGCCAGCGAAGAGTTGGCGGGCGGAGTCGGCACGGGGGATCCTTGCAGTAGGAAAAGATGCATAGATTGCCGGAGTTTACCGAGCAGGCAAACGTCTGTATATGTATATACAAATAAACACACGACCGGGGTGCTCTAATCATGTCCGCTTTCTTCGCCGAACGCGCGCTGCTGCCTAGTGGATGGGCCAACGATGTACGCTTTGAAGTCAGCGCCGATGGCCTGCTGGCCCACGTTGAACCCCACGCGAGCGCAGATGGCGCCGAACGGCTCAGAGGCCCGGTGCTGGCGGGCATGCCGAACCTGCACTCCCACGCATTCCAACGCGCCATGGCGGGCCTGGCCGAAGTGGCCGGCAACCCGAATGACAGTTTCTGGACCTGGCGCGACCTGATGTACCGCATGGTGGGCAAGATCAACCCGGACCAACTGCAGGTGATCGCGCGTCAGCTGTATATCGAGATGCTCAAGGCGGGCTACACCTCGGTGGCCGAATTTCACTACGTGCACCACGACATCAATGGTCAGCCTTATGCCGACCCTGCGGAACTGTCGCGACAGATCAGCCAGGCGGCGAGTGCCAGCGGCATCGGCCTGACCCTGCTGCCGGTGCTCTACAGCCACTCCGGGTTTGGTGGCCAGGCGCCAAATGACGGCCAGCGGCGCTTTATCAACAGCACGGAAAGCTACCTGGATCTGCGAGCACGCCTGCAACCGATCCTGGCAGCACAACCGGCACAGCATCTGGGCGTGTGCTTCCACTCCTTGCGCGCTGTGACGCCCCAACAGATCAATGACGTCCTGGCAGCCAGCGACAAGGCGTGCCCGGTGCATATCCATATCGCCGAGCAACAAAAAGAAGTCGACGACTGCCTGGCCTGGAGCGGCAAGCGTCCGCTGCAATGGCTGTATGACAACGTCGAAGTCGACGAGCGCTGGTGCCTGGTGCACGCCACGCATGCCGACGCGGCAGAGGTCGCGCGCATGGCCAGAAGCCGGGCGATTGCCGGTCTGTGCCTGACCACTGAAGCCAATTTGGGCGATGGGATTTTCCCGGCGGTGGATTTTCTTGCTCAAGGGGGGCGCCTGGGCATCGGCTCCGACAGCCATGTGTCCCTGAGCGTGGTCGAAGAACTGCGCTGGCTGGAATACGGCCAACGCTTGCGCGATCAGCGCCGCAATCGCTTGTATCGCAGCGATCAACCGATGGTCGGGCGCACTTTATTCGATGCCGCACTGGACGGCGGCGCCCAGGCGCTGGGGCAGCCGATAGGCCGATTGGAAGTGGGCAAACGCGCGGACTGGATCGTGCTGGACGGTAACGACCCGTACCTGGCCACCGCCACGCAGGACGGCATTCTCAATCGCTGGTTATTTGCCGGCGGTGATCGGCAGGTGCGCGATGTGCTGGTCAACGGCCAGTGGGTCGTGCGCGATGGGCAGCATGCTGGAGAGGAAGACAGTCGCCGGGCATTCACACAAGTGCTGAAGGATTTGTTGGGCTGACAGACGACCCATCACTAATGTGGGAGGGGCTTACCACCTCCCACATGTAGCCTTGTGGTGATCCAGGGTTACTGCGAACTCTTGGCCATCTGCTTGTCCGGCGTACGCCAGATCAACCGGGTGGTGTCATACCCCTGCTGACGCGCCCTGCTGAGCAGGTCTTCGCGGGTGTCGGCATTCACCGTCGGCGTGCGCGACAGAATCCACATATAGCGACGGCTCGGGCTGCCGACGATGGCGGTCTTGTAGTCATCGCTGACATACAACACCCAGTAATCGCCCTTGGCGACGCCCGGCAACAGTGCAGTGAACCAGTTATTGAATTCGACCCAGAGCTTGTCGGTCTTGCCCGGCACCTGCGGTGTGGCCGTGCCCCTGGCTTCTTCCCACTTCCACTGGTTCGTCAGGCAGCGGTTGAACACCGACATATCGCCGTCGGGCATCAGTGTGTAGCGGGCTTCGGATTGCGCGCAGTTGCGCTGGAAGTACATCGGCAAGCGAGCCAGCTCATACCAGGTGCCCTGGTAGCGATGCAGGTTGACGTTGCTCGCGGTCTTGGGTTGCAGATCATCGCCAGAATGACTGGCGCAGCCCGCCAAAAACAGGCTGGCACAAAGAAACAAAACAAAACGCATCATTCTTCTTCTCCCGTAGGCTCTCGCCCCGGTTTACTTCAGGCCTTGCCCGGAAAACATCAGAACCTTGTCACCGGCATATTGAACGCTGATAAAGCTGTTTTTATCACCCCAGGTGCAGCTGGACATGCCCAGTGCGCCGGAACAGTCCGTCGGCTTACCCAGCAGCGACTCCACCTCGGCCTTGGGCATCCCGGCCGACAACTTTGCGTAGTTCTCTTGGTTGACCTTGCTGCAAGCGGCCAACACAACACAAAAAGTCAGCAGGGCGAGACGACGTAACGACATGGGAAAACTCCTGGAGGGGCGAAGCAGCTTGGGTATCTGCCAGAAGCTTAGAAGGGAAAAGAGGTGTCTGGTTCCCGACGGGCGAAAACAAAAAAGCCCCGAAAACGCTGAAACGTTTCGGGGCTTCCTTAACGGTGAACCGGCTCACAACCACACCGATTACCGGTCGCGGCAGCTTACTGCTTGTGATAGGCCGTGACGCGCTCAACCTCTTCCTTCGAACCCAGGAACACCGCCACGCGCTGGTGCAGGCCTTCAGGCTGGATGTCGAGAATGCGCTGGTGGCCGTCGGTGGACGCACCGCCCGCCTGCTCGACCAGGAACGACATCGGGTTGGCTTCGTACATCAGGCGCAGCTTGCCCGGCTTGGACGGCTCGCGGCTGTCGCGTGGGTACATGAACAGGCCGCCACGGGTGAGGATACGGTGCACGTCGGCCACCATTGCCGCCACCCAGCGCATGTTGAAGTTCTTCTTCAACGGGCCTTCTTCGCCTTCCATCAACTCATTGACGTAGCGCTGTACCGGCGCTTCCCAGTGACGCTGGTTGGACATGTTGATAGCAAATTCCTGGGTGGAAGCAGGAATCGAGATGTCTTCGTGGGTCAACACGAAGCTGCCCATCTCGCGGTCCAGGGTGAAGCCCTTGACGCCGTCGCCCAGGGTCAGTACCAGCATGGTCTGTGGACCATAGATCGCGTAACCGGCGGCGACCTGCTCGGTGCCTGGCTGCAGGAAGGCCTTTTCGTTCAGGGCTTCGTTCTGGCTCAGGTATTCGTTCGGGCAACGCAGTACCGAGAAGATGGTGCCCACCGGTGCGTTGATGTCGATGTTGGAAGAACCGTCCAGTGGGTCGAATACCAGCAGGTAGGCGCCTTTAGGGTATTTGCCCGGGATCTGGTAGGCATTGTCCATTTCTTCGGACGCCATGCCGGCCAGGTGACCGCCCCATTCGTTGGCTTCAAGCAGGATCTCGTTGGACAGCACGTCGAGCTTCTTCTGCACTTCGCCCTGCACGTTTTCAGTGCCCATGCTGCCCAGGACACCGCCCAGTGCACCTTTGGACACGGCGTGGCTGATTTCCTTGCAGGCACGCGCCACCACTTCGATAAGGAAGCGCAGATCGGCAGGCGTGTTGTTGCTGCGGGTCTGCTCGATCAAATAGCGACTCAAGGTAACGCGGGACATGGAAGGCTCCGATGAATGGGGGGGCTTGAAAACCCGCGCAGTTTAGCGCGAGTCGGGGCTGATTTCCTCTCATCAGAGGATTTAACCCCAATAGAGTTCACGGCCGGCCCTGCGGTTTGCGCAACAAACTGTAGGCCATGGCTCCCAGCACGGCCACGCCCAGCAGCAGCACGGCCCATAGACCCAGCTTCTTCCAGTCGCGACCCACCTCGGGGGCTACGACAACGACAGCCGGTTTGACCACTGCCTCGCCCGCTACCCTGGCCTGCCCCAGGGCGCTCAGACGCTCGGCACTGTAGTCAGGGATCAGCGTGGACAGCGGCAGGCTTGCGGCCTTCACCGTGGTATTGCCCAGCGCCAGCGTGAACGGCGGTTCGCCCCGCGCCAGGAACACCACCTGCGTGGCGCGCACCGCATAACGCAACGCCGGCGCCTGGGCACCCAGACCACCGCCGCGCTCGTCCACCTGCAAGCGGATCTGGTTGAGCACCTGGCCCGGCAACGGCAACTCATCCTGCACCACGTCGTGGCCGTTCTGAGTCAGGCGATAAAGCAGGCCCGAGCTCAACGGCTGCCAACTCTGCTGGCTGTCGCGCCGCCCGGACACATTGACCGGCGCCAGGGTGTTGGGCTGCGATAATTCGATGCGCATGCGCTCGGCACTCAGGCCCGCGGGCAGTTGCCAGCTGTATTCACCGGCCCCCAATCGCTCGCCCGCCAGCGGCGGCGACCACACCAGCGGCTGCGGCAGGCTGCTGCGAGTAGCGCTTACCAGCTTGGCCGATGTCAGCACTGGCGCTGCCTGGCCCTGCCACAGCAGGCGCAGGTAACGCGCGGACTGACCGGGCAGGCTGACATCATGCTGTTCAACCCGTTGGTCGGCGAACGACAATCGCGCCACTTGCCCATCGCCCCAGGACTCCCAGTGCTGCAGGTCATCGCTGGCTTCGATAGTGAAACGCTGGAAGCCTTCCTGTTCAAGGCTCCAGTCGAGGCTCAACTGCTGCAACGGCGCCTTGATCGCACTGGCATCCAGCACCCAACCGCGCAGCACCTGCCCGCCGGGCTTGGCGGCAGTGGACGGCTTGATCTCTACCAGAGTGCCTTCGGTGGTGGTTTTCATCACCACGCCGGGTAACGTTTCGCGGGTGTCGGCGGCGTACAGCGGGAACCACTTCACGTCGGTCAGCACACGGCTTTCCGAGCTTGACGATGCCTGGCGCGACAACGCATACGCCTGCGGCTCGCCGGCGGCATTGAACACCCGCAGGTCGCTCAGATCGGCCTGGCGCGCATTCAGTTGTACGGCCAGGGGCAGTTCCAGGCGATACCAGGGGCCGTTGCCGCTGACGCTCAGCGGCACCTGCGTGGTGAAATCAGCCGGACCTTCCTGGGCCCCCACAGACAGCGCTACACACATGCCCGCCACGGCCACGCTCAACTTACCGATCAAGAGGTTGCTCCTTCAGTTTCCAATACGGGTTCGGCACGCTTGGGCGGCAGCGGTGCGAAATAGCCCACCACCAGCAACAACCCGCCCACGCCGATGAACGATACGATCCGCGCCAGGCCACCACGGTTGCTCAGCTCGACAAAGAACAGCTTGGCGACCACCACTGCGATCAGCGCCGCACCGATCAGCCATACATCGCGACGATGACGCAAATGGCCGCCGATCATCAGGCCGAGGGCGATCAGCGTCCACACGATCGACAGGCTGGCCTGCACCAGCATCGACGCCAGCAGCGCATCCAGCTGGAATGGCACGCCGCCCCAGTGGTGCGCGGTGCGCATCACCAGCGCGGTGAAGAACGCAAACAGCGAAACACCCGCCACACCTTGTGCGATCAGCTGCGCCCGTGGTCCACGTTGCGGCGCCACACTGCGCGACAACAGGTACACACCCAGCAAGGCGAACAGCAGGCCCAGGTCCAGCGGGTTGAGCAGCGGCACATACGGCAGCGGCTTGGCCGTGCCGTCGCTGAAGGTGTTGGCCAGCCAGAACCAGCCGAGCATCAACACCGCCAGGGGCAGCGCGGCGAGCACACGGTACTCACGCGGATACACCGCCACCGGCCACGGCCATTGGCGCGGCGCGGCGGCCAGCACCAGGTACAGACTCGGCAGAATCGCCCAACCCAGCCAACGCCAGGCGTTGTATTCGCTGGACAGGCTCAACAGGCCGTAACGCAGTTCCAGGGCCAGCACACCGATCAGCATCCAGCAGCCCAACACGTGGGCAATACTCAGCACTTTGCCAGGCACCACCGCCGCCAACCGCCGCAGCGAGACGAAATGCACGGCAAACACTGCCAACCAGGCCAGCCAGCCGTAGTGCGCCGCCGGGTGGTAATAGGTATGGGCGGACACCAGCAACACCATGCCCGCCGCCGGCATCAGCAGGGTGCAAAGCATGCCCAGGGAGGCCCAGCGCAAGCGCGTCGCGCAGGCACTCCAGATCGCCACGCTGAGCGCCGCAGTCCCCAGCAAGACGGAGCCTTGCAGCTCGTCGGGAATAAACCGCAGCACTTCGCCGCTCACCGCCAGGGTCCACCAGGCCGCGCCCCACACCAGCAGCAGGTCGGACAGACGCTGCAGCTTCAGCGCGGCAAACAGCGGCGCATGAGGCTGACGTTGCAGGCGCCAGGCGCCGACCAGCGCGGCCAGGCCCAGCACCATCGGTGTCCAGAAGCCGCTGTGCGCCAGGGGCCGCAGAGCCTCGCCGGACAACGGCCCGAGCAGCGCCGACACCGACAGCAGGAACGAACCGCCGCCGATCAGTTGCAGCAACAACCCAAACACAAAGCTCACGCGCTGTTGCAGGTACAGGCTCAGCCAGATAATCAACAAACCACTGAGTGCCCATACGCCACTGGCGCTGGCCCATGGCAGCACGAACAGCACCGCGAGGTTGATCAGCACCAGGCCGGCGAGCAATACCACCGATAACCCACGCAACAGCCGCACATCGCCGCGCACCCGGTCGTCACGCGCCGCCAGCAACATGCCGCCGATCAAGGCCAGGCCGATGAGTGACGCGGTCAACAAACCACTCCAGCCGGCGTCGAACACCGCTTCGCCTTCACCGCCCTTCAGGCGCAGCAGGAACAGCGCTCCGCCCAACAGTTGCACGGCGAACGCGGTAAACAGGAACGTCCTGGAGCCGATGCGCAGGCCGATCAACAGTGTCACCAGGCCGGCGACGGCCCAGCTGATCGCGGTACCTTGGGTCAGCAGCAGCAACGGTGCCAGCAGGTACAGGCAGCTCAAGCCAAGGCTGGCCAGTACCGGCAGGCCTTTACGCTCCCACTCTGCGGCCTGCTCGGTCGAAGCTTTGCGTAATTGATCGAAGCTGAACAGCAACGCCGCGCCCAGCAGCAGCGCGCCCAATGGCGCGCCTTCGAGTAGGGTGTGCTCGCCCCGATGCAGTTCGCTGAGGAACGCCAACGCAGAACCCAGTTGCAGCAACAGGCCGAATGCCCGGGCCAATGGCCGCTGCTGACGCAAGCCGAGCCAGAAGATGCCGGCACCTTCCACCGCCCAGGCGGCAGCGGTCCAGCGTGCGTCCAGCCCCAGTGGAATAGCCAGGCTGGCGAATATGACGCCCAGAGCCAGGCAGGTTTCCGCCAGCAGCAACGCGCGCCCGCCGCTGAGTATTCGAGCCAGGCCCATATAGATGATGCCCAGGCCCAACGCGCTGAACGCCGCCGCGAATTCCAGGTGCTGCACCAGCGCGAACTGCAGGCCAAAGCCCACCAGCGGCGGGCCGAACAGCATGCTGCCGTCGACGTAATCGCCCTTGGCCGCCGACCAGCGCAACAGTGCGCCACGGCTGTCGTCTTCCGGCGCGTCGCGCATCTCCAACAATTTGCGGCGCGCAAACAACAGGCCGATGGCCAGGTACATCAGGAAGAACAACACCAGGAACGGCTCGGTGCTCCACAGCAGTTCCGGGGTGTAGGAACGCAGGCCCCAGGCAAAGCCGATACCGAAGGTGCCGACGAAACCGATCAGGTTGAGCAAGCGCCAGGCCTTGAACCAGGCGATGGCGAGGATGCCGGTATTGAGCAAGGCGAAGTAACTGAACAACGCCACATGATTACCTGAACCGGTAGACGTCAGGATCGGCGCGGCAAACCCGCCAAGCGCCGCCGCGCAGGCCAGCCCCAGCGCGTCCTGGGTAATCGCCAGGATGGCCGAAAACACCGTCACCGCCACCAAAAGCCCAAGCGCCGCGCTCGGATCGATCAGCGGGTGCAGACGCATCGCGGCGAACACCGTGAGGTACAACACCGCGATCCCGGTGCCTTGCAGCATCAACCCATAGTGACTGTTGCGCAGTCGCAACCACCAGCCCAGGCCCAGCAGGCCGACGGCCGCCGCCGCCACACCGGCGTAACGCACCTCGATCGGCACCACCATGCCTTCGGTGGCATAGCGCAGCAGGAACGCCAGGCCGAGAAATAACAGCACCACACCGACGCGCAGCACGGTATTGCCGCCAAACAGCCAGTTACGCGCGCCGCCGAGGGCACGCTCAATCAGATTGGGGCCACGGGGTACGGCAGGTTCTTTAGCACGCGGTGCAGGTGCGGGTGCAGGTACTGGAGCCGATGCCCACACATCGTCGGGCAATGGTTGGCTGGCTTGTTTGGCGACGGCCACGGGTGCGAGGTCAGGCGGCAATTCCCAGACGAGTTCGGGCGCCTTGGTTTGCGGTGTGGGTGGGGTTTTGGCGGATTCGGCGACAGGCGCCTCGACAAACACCGCGCGTGCAGCCGGCGCAGGCGTGGGATCGGGTTGTCGTGCGGGTTTCTCCAATTGCGCCAGACGCTGCTCGACGGCGCTCAGGGCTTTTTGCGCGATCTCCAGCTGGCGCGCCTGTTGGTCCGCCTTGGACGACAGCATCGACAGGCGAATGGCCTGGCCAATGCCCAGCCCCAGCAGCGCAGCCATGCCTGCATCATAGAACGACTCATCGAGCGTCCAGCCGAGCACGAGGCCAACCAGCATGAAAATCCATTGCATCGACGATATTCCCTAAGCGAACCGGCGCTCAGTATATCGACGCGCAACCAATGTGGGAGGGGACTTGCTCCCGATAGCGGTGTACCAGTCCACATATCTGCAAACTGACACCCTGCCATCGGAGGCAAGCCCCCTCCCGTACTTTCGATTTGCCAGGTTTAGTCGAGCGCTTTCCAGATCTCGGTGGCGTATTCGCGAATGGTCCGGTCCGAAGAGAACCAACCCATCCGCGCGGTGTTGAGCACCGCCGAACGCCACCACGCCTTGGAGTCATGCCAATGCGCTTCGACCCGCGCCTGGGCATCCCAGTAGGAATCGAAGTCGGCACACACCAGGAAACGGTCGTAATCGATCAGACCGTCGATCAAACCGACGTAGCGGCCCGGATCGTCCGGCGAGAACACCCCGCCACGGATCGCCTGCAGCACATCGTTGAGACGATGGGACACGGCAATGTCCGGCCCGGCGTGGAATTCACCGGCGTGTTTGCGCGCTTCCACCTGCTGGGCGCTGAGGCCGAAGATAAACATGTGATCGGCGCCCACGCGCTCGTGCATCTCCACGTTGGCGCCGTCCATGGTGCCGATGGTCAGCGCACCGTTGAGGCCGAATTTCATGTTGCTGGTGCCCGAAGCTTCGAAGCCCGCCGTGGAGATCTGCTCCGACAAGTCCGCCGCCGGGATGATGCTTTCCGCCAGGCTGACGTTGTAGTTAGGCAGGAACACCACTTTGAGCAGTCCGCGCACGGTCGGGTCGTTGTTGACGGTGCGGGCGATATCGTTGGTCAACTTGATGATCAGCTTGGCCTGGTGATAACTCGCCGCGGCCTTGCCGGCGAAGATCTTCACGCGCGGCACCCAGTCGGTGCCCGGCTCGGCACGGATCGCCTGGTACAACGCCACGGTGTGCAGCAGGTTGAGCAACTGGCGCTTGTATTCGTGGATGCGCTTGACCTGCACGTCGAACATCGCCGCCGGGTTCACCGAAATGCCCAGGCGCTCGTGGATGATCTCGGCCAGGGCGCGTTTGCTGTGCAGACGCTGCTCGGCGAAAGCTTTACGGAAGGTCTGCTTCTCGGCGAAGGTTTCCAGCTCGCCCAGGCGCGTCTCCATGTTGTCGAGAATATCCGGGCCCAACGCGTCCACCAGCATCTGGGTAAGCTTGGGGTTGGCCTGGTACAGCCAGCGGCGGAAGGTGATGCCGTTGGTTTTGTTGTTGATACGTTCCGGGTACAGCTTGTGCAGCTCGGAGAACACCGTGCTGCGCATCAGTTGGGTGTGCAGGCCGGATACGCCGTTGACGCTGTGGGAACCCAGGAACGCCAGGTTGCCCATGCGCACGCGGCGGCCGTTGTCTTCTTCGATCAGCGACACGGCGCGCAATACGTCGAAATCGTGGATGCCCTTGGCGCGCAGCGAGTCGATGTGCTGGGCGTTGATCAGGTAGATGATCTGCATGTGCCGCGGCAACATGCGCTCCATCAGGCCGACCGGCCAGGTTTCCAGTGCTTCGGGCAGCAGGGTGTGGTTGGTGTACGACAGGGTTTCGACGGTCACGTCCCACGCGGCTTCCCACGGAATATCGTGCAGGTCGACCAACTGGCGCATCAATTCGGCCACGGCGATGGAGGGGTGGGTGTCGTTGAGCTGGATCGCGGCATGCTCGCCGAGGCTCAGCACCGAGCCGTGCATGTTCTTGTGGCGGCGCAGCAGGTCTTGCAAAGAGGCTGCGACGAAGAAATATTCCTGGCGCAGGCGCAGTTCCTGACCGGCTTCGGTGCTGTCGGCCGGGTAAAGCACACGGGAGATGCTTTCGGCGCGGGCCACCTCGGCGACGGCGCCCAAATGGTCACCGGCGTTGAAGCGCTCCAGGTGCAAGTCTTCGACCGCCCGGGCACGCCACAGACGCAGGGTGTTGACGCTGGCACCGCGCCAGCCCACCACAGGCGTGTCGTAGGCTACTGCGCGTACGGTCTCGGCCGGCGTCCATACCTGAATCATTTTGCCGGAAGCGTCCGGCAGGGTTTCCACCGCACCGCCAAAACCGACCGGGTAAATCACTTCGGCCCGCTCAAACTCCCACGGGTTGCCGAAGTCCAGCCAGCGTTCGGTCTGCTCCTGCTGCCAGCCATCGACAATCGCCTGGCGGAACAGGCCGTGCTCATAACGAATGCCATAACCGTGACCGGCAATCCCCAAGGTCGACATGCTTTCCATAAAGCATGCAGCCAGGCGTCCGAGGCCACCGTTGCCTAACGCCGCATCGGGTTCGAGCAGGCGGATGCGTTCCAGGTCGACGCCCAGTTCGGCCAGCGCATCGCGGGCTATCTCCAGCACGCCGAGGTTGCTCAGGCTGTCGTAGAGCAGGCGACCGATCAGGAATTCCAGCGAGAGGTAATACACCCGCTTCTGGCCCTTACGGTAGATGCGCCGGGTATGGTCCATCCAGTGTTCGACCATCTGGTCGCGGGCGGCAAGCGCAATGGCCTCGAACCAGTCGTGGTCGAAGGCATGATCGGGGTCCTTGCCCACCGCGTAGGTGAGTTTGGTCAAGACGGCATCGCGGAACGCGGCTACCTCTGCTTCTCGTGCAAGTGGTTCCTGAGACATCAAATGCGACCTCGGGCGAGATAGAAGGAGTTGCTAGAGCCTAGACGCTCTGACACGCGGTTGCAGGCTCTGGTTCGTCAATTTTTTAACTCATTTACTGTTGACGGGATTAGATGCAGGGGGCGTGCCCAATCCCTGCCGCAAAGGAAAAAGCTGAAAATATTGTTCAAAAAATCATCAATCCCGGTATGATCGCGCGCCCTGCTACCGCCCCATCCTGGAACCCTGATGAAGCCTCAACTGATCGCCGCCGCGGAACTCGACCGTCTCGAAACCTGGCAGAAATATTCCAGCCATATGTGCGGTGGCTGCGTGTCCAGCTGCTGCACGCTGCCGGTAGAGGTGAAGATCAAGGACTTGATCCGCATTGGCATCGTTGATGAGTTCGAACGCGGCGACCCGCCGAAGAACATCGCCAAGCGCTTGCAGAAGGAAGGCATCGTCGAGCGCTACAACAACAAATCCGAGATTTTTACCCTGCAGCGCATGAGCAACAACGATTGCCTGTACCTGGACCGCAAGACGCGCTTCTGCACCATCTACGACAAGCGCCCGGACACCTGCCGTAACCACCCGAAGATCGGGCCGCGGCCGGGGTATTGCGCGTATAAGCCTAAAGAAGTGGTGCGCGAGACTAACTTCAAGACCCTCGATAAGTTCTGATCTGATCGTTCCCACGCAGAGCGCGGGAACGTTCAGGCATAAAAAAACGCCCCCGGCCTTTCGACCGGGGGCGTTTTTCATTCAGCCTGAGTTAACTCAGTTCTTGGCTTTCTTGGCAGCGCGGGTACGCTCGCCTTCGTCCAGGATCTTCTTACGCAGGCGGATCGACTTCGGCGTGACTTCGCACAGCTCGTCGTCCTGGATGAATTCCAGGGCCTGTTCCAGGGTGAAGCGAACAGGTGGAACCAGGGCGATGGTTTCGTCTTTACCCGAAGCACGCATGTTGTCGAGCTTCTTACCCTTGGTTGGGTTGACGCCCATGTCGTTGTCACGGCTGTTCAGACCAACGATCTGACCGTTGTAGATCTCTTGACCGTGTTCAACGAACAGCTTGCCACGCGCCTGCAGGGTTTCCAGGGAGTAGGTCAGCGCCTTGCCGGTTTCAACCGAAACCAGAACACCGTTCTGACGGCCGGACATGTCGCCGGACTTCATGGTGTCGTAGCGATCGAAGATCGAGGTCAGGATGCCAGCACCGTTGGTCAGGGTCAGGAACTGGTTACGGAAACCGATCAGACCGCGAGCAGGGATGTTGTATTCCAGACGTACACGGCCCTTGCCATCCGGCACCATGTTGGTCAGGTCGCCCTTACGCAGGCCCATCTCTTCCATGACCTTGCCCTGGGATTCTTCAGGGGTGTCGATGGTGACGTTTTCGAACGGTTCCTGCTTCACGCCGTCAACCTGACGGATGATCACTTCCGGACGACCAACACCCATTTCGAAGCCTTCGCGACGCATGGTTTCGATCAGTACCGAGAGGTGCAGCTCACCGCGGCCGGATACCTTGAACTTGTCGGCCGAGTCGCCTTCTTCAACGCGCAGTGCAACGTTGTACAGCAGCTCTTTGTCCAGACGCTCCTTGATGTTACGGGAGGTCACGAACTTGCCTTCTTTACCGCAGAACGGCGAGTCGTTTACCTGGAAGGTCATGGAAACGGTTGGCTCGTCAACGGTCAGAGGCTTCATCGCCTCGACGTTGTCCGGCTGGCACAGGGTGTCGGAGATGAACAGCGAGTCCATACCGCTCACGCATACGATGTCGCCGGCGAAAGCTTCTTCAACGTCGATACGGTGCAGACCGTGGTGACCCATCAGCTTCAGGATACGGCCGTTGCGTTTCTTGCCATCGGCGCCGATAGCCACAACCGGGGTGTTCGGCTTGACGCTGCCGCGGGCAATACGGCCAACGCCGATAACACCCAGGAAGCTGTTGTAGTCCAGTGCCGAGATTTGCATCTGGAACGGACCGTCACGGTCGACTTTCGGCGCAGGTACGTTGTCGACGATCGACTGGTACAGCGGGGTCATGTCTTCGGCCATGTCGTTGTGGTCCAGACCGGCGATGCCGTTCAGGGCCGAGGCGTAGACGACTTTGAAGTCCAGCTGTTCTTCGGTGGCGCCCAGGTTGTCGAACAGGTCGAAGATCTGGTCCAGAACCCAGTCCGGACGCGCGCCTGGACGGTCAACCTTGTTGATGCACACGATCGGACGCAGGCCGGCTTCGAAAGCCTTCTTGGTCACGAAACGGGTTTGCGGCATAGGGCCGTCTTGAGCGTCAACCAGCAGCAGCACGGAGTCGACCATCGACATTACGCGTTCTACTTCGCCGCCGAAGTCGGCGTGGCCCGGGGTGTCCACGATGTTGATGTGGTAGCCGTTCCAGTTGATGGCGGTGTTTTTCGCCAGGATGGTAATACCGCGCTCTTTTTCCTGGTCGTTGGAGTCCATCACGCGCTCGTCGTTGAGCTCGTTGCGCTCCAGGGTGCCGGATTGACGCAGGAGTTTGTCTACCAGGGTGGTCTTACCATGGTCAACGTGAGCAATGATGGCGATGTTACGTAGATTTTCGATCACTTGTGTATCTCGATCAGAGGATTCGGTGTGCTGTCAGGTCGTGGCAGCGATTAACAGTAGAGTCAGGCCTTGCCGTTACAGCTTGACGGCAGAGTCGGGGGGCCGGTGACGCAGGCCACAGGCAAACAGCCCCGGGCTCTTAGCTCGGTCGATAAACGCGCACATTGGCATACCCCTCACTGAGCAAATGGTGAGCATGCAGGCGACTCATGACGCCTTTGTCGCAATACAGCAGGTACTGACGGCTGTTATCCAGTTCCTTGAAACGCGCGTTCAATGCATAGAACGGCAGCGTTTGTACGTCGATGCCAGGAATTTCCAGCGGCTCATCTTCAGCGGCATCCGGATGACGGATGTCGATGACGATCTGGCCGGCAAGGGCTTCGCTGACTTCTTCGATCTGCACATCCTGGCCCAGCTCGTCGATCACGCGATCGATCGGGACCAGCTTGGCGTTCTCGAGCGCACGCTCCAGAATCGCCATGTCGAATTCTTTCTCTTCATGCTCCACGCGGTGACGCTTGGCGTGGGTCTTGGGATTCACCGAAATGACCCCGCAGTACTCCGGCATATGTTTGGCAAAGGCGGCGGTGCCGATCTGCTCTGCCAGGTCGATGATGTCCTGCTTGTGGCTGGCGATCAGCGGGCGCAGCACCAGTTTCTCGGTGACGCAGTCGATGATCGACAGGTTGGGCAGCGTCTGGCTGGAGACCTGGGAAATCGCTTCGCCGGTCACCAGCGCGTCGATCTGCAATTGATCGGCGATTCGGGACGCAGCGCGCAACATCATACGCTTCAATACTACGCCCATATGACTGTTATCGACTTTGCCGAGAATTTCCCCAAGCACTTCCTCGAACGGTACGCTCACAAATAGCACACGCTGGGAGCTGCCGTACTTCTTCCAGATGTAGTGCGCGACTTCCATCACGCCCAATTCGTGTGCACGCCCGCCCAGATTGAAGAAGCAGAAATGGCTCATCAGGCCGCGGCGCATGATCTGGTAGGCCGCCACCGTGGAATCGAAACCGCCGGACATCAGCACCAGGGTCTGTTCCAAAGCGCCCAGCGGGTAGCCGCCGATACTGTTGTGCTGGCTATGGATCACGAACAACCGTTGGTCGCGAATTTCCATGCGCACTTCAATTTGCGGCGCTTTCAGGGAAATTCCGGCGGCGCCGCACTCGCGACGCAGCTTGCTGCCGACGTATTTTTCGACATCCATCGAGCTGAACGAATGCTTGCCGGCACGCTTGCAGCGCACCGAAAAAATCTTGCCTTCCAGCGCGCCGCCGTAGTGCCGCTTGCACTTCTCGGTGATGTCGTCGAAGTCGCCCAGCGGGTATTCGTCCACCTGCAGGAAATGCGCGATACCCGGCATGCAGCTCAGGCGCTCGGTCATGTCCTTCAAGGCTTTGGGGTCGGTGACACGGGTTTCCAGCTCGAGGTTGTCCCACACGCCATTCACCACCACAGCCGGGTCCAGATCGCGGAGCACGGCACGGATGTTCTTGGCCAACTGACGGATGAAACGCGTCCGTACCGGTCGGCTCTTGATGGTGATCTCGGGGAAGACTTTAACGATTAATTTCATGGAAACAGCGCGCGCAGGGCCTGCCGAAAAAGGGGGGCGCGGATTATAGCGGAAATCGCTCAAGGTTTAACCAGTTAATATGCACCTCAGCTGTCACGCACCAAAGAAGTGCATTTGATGCAGATGATGCGACATTGCAGTGCGCTGTTTTTGCGGTTTTGTCGCAATGCACCTTTATAGGGGCGTTTTTGGAACAGAAAACCCATGTTGGCGCACTGGCATGCAATTTGCTCTCTTGTGAGGCAGGTTGCCATGGCGGACTATCCGCGCCGGCATCACCCACATTCTAAGGGCTAACTCCACTACCCCAGCCCGAAGCCACCCGGAGGACACTATGTCGAAGTCGGTTCAACTCATCAAAGATCATGACGTCAAATGGATTGATCTGCGCTTCACGGACACCAAAGGCACTCAGCACCACGTGACCATGCCGGCTCGCGATGCGCTGGATGATGCGTTCTTCGAAGAAGGCAAAATGTTCGACGGTTCCTCCATCGCCGGCTGGAAAGGCATCGAAGCCTCCGACATGATCCTGATGCCGGACGACAGCACTGCCGTGCTCGACCCGTTCACCGAAGACCCAACCCTGATCATCGTCTGCGACGTGATCGAACCTTCGACCATGCAAGGCTACGACCGCGACCCACGTGCGATCGCCAAGCGCGCCGAGGAATACCTGAAGTCCACCGGTATCGGCGACACCGTATTCGTAGGCCCGGAGCCAGAGTTCTTCATCTTTGATTCGGTCAAATTCAAATCCGACATCTCCGGCTCGATGTTCAAGATCTTCTCCGAACAGGGTTCGTGGATGTCCGACCAGGACGTGGAAGGTGGCAACAAAGGCCACCGTCCAGGCGTCAAAGGTGGCTACTTCCCGGTCCCGCCGTTCGACCACGATCACGAAATCCGTACCTCCATGTGCAACGCCATGGAAGAAATGGGCCTGGTCATCGAAGTTCACCACCACGAAGTGGCGACTGCCGGCCAGAACGAAATCGGTGTGAAGTTCAACACCCTGGTCGCCAAGGCTGACGAAGTCCAGACCCTGAAGTACTGCGTACACAACGTGGCTGATGCCTACGGCCGTACCGCGACCTTCATGCCTAAGCCGCTGTACGGCGATAACGGTTCGGGTATGCACGTTCACCTGTCCATCGCCAAAGAAGGCAAGAACACCTTCGCCGGCGAAGGTTATGCCGGCCTGTCCGACACCGCCCTGTACTTCATCGGCGGCATCATCAAGCACGGTAAGGCCCTGAACGGCTTCACCAACCCGTCGACCAACTCCTACAAGCGTCTGGTCCCAGGTTTCGAAGCACCGGTCATGCTGGCCTACTCGGCTCGCAACCGTTCCGCCTCGATTCGTATTCCTTACGTGTCCAGCCCACGCGCTCGCCGTATCGAAGCGCGCTTCCCGGACCCGGCAGCCAACCCGTACCTGGCTTTCGCGGCCCTGGTCATGGCCGGCCTGGACGGCATCCAGAACAAGATCCACCCTGGCGACGCCGCCGACAAAAACTTGTACGACCTGCCGCCTGAAGAGGCCAAAGAGATCCCACAAGTGTGCGGCAGCCTGAAAGAAGCCCTGGAAGAGCTGGACAAGGGCCGTGCTTTCCTGACCAAAGGCGGCGTATTCAGCGACGACTTCATCGATGCCTACATCGAGCTGAAAAGCGAAGAAGAAATCAAAGTTCGCACCTTCGTACACCCACTGGAATACGAGCTGTACTACAGCTGCTGATCCGGTAGCGCTGCTTGACGCAGCGTGATGAAAAAGGCCTCCTTCGCAGACTGTGTGAAAACACACTGACAGGCCTTAGACCAAACGCCCCGACTTGTTCGGGGCGTTTGTTTTTGTGCTGAAAAAGGCTCTTCAGTCCATCAGTTGCATCATTTTCTTGGCTCCCAAGACACTGATCGCCCGCTTGAAGTTGTACGCGGTCACGGCCAGGGCCATTTCAGCTTTCGCCCCTTCAAGTTGTCGTAGCAAGAACCGCCCGTTCCCAAATAGCCATTGTTTGAGATTGCCAAACGGGTGCTCCACGATGGATCTGCGTCGCTCCATCATCTCTGGATGCAGTTGCATCCGCTGTGCCATACGCTCAAAGGCTTCCTCTTGTGCGTGACGTGAGACATAGCGGCGCTGAGCTTTTGTACATTGGGCTTTCAGCGCACATCCAGCGCAGTCGCTGACTGCCGCCTGGTAGATCCGGTCGCCTTTGCAACGCTGCTTCAGGGTTAGCCATTGACCTGCCGGGCACTGGTATCGATCCTGTTCAGCGTCATAGGTAAAGTCCTGGCGCTCGAATAATGTCTCTCCGCCTGGGTTCGAAGTTCGGTTTGGCGGCACGTACACGGTAATGGAGGCATCCTCGCACGCCTGGAATTGCTGGCCATTTGAGTAGCCCATATCGGCTGTCACGGTCAGCGTGTCCTGCCCCAGTTCGGCCTTGGCAGCTTTAGCTATGGGTTCAAGCTGTTTGCGGTCGTCACCATCTTGCGTCACCTCATGGTGCAAAATCAGACAGTGCTCTGCGTCCACGGCTGTTTGCACGTTATAGGCAACACGAGCCCCCTTTGGCGTGCGCATCATTCGGGCATCGCTTTCGTGCGTGTTGAATTGCTCCAGCCCCATCGACTTCATCAAAGCTTGGCAACTACGGTTGTCTTGCTGCTTGGCCTCAAGCTTCGCCAGTGCCGCCTTGATCGCAGTGCGATCGACCACTTGCTCGCCCTCTGCTTTATCAACGGCATCCAGGTCAGCCAGGTATTGGGCGATCCGTTTATCCAGCTTCTCCTCCTGACGCTTGAGCTGATTCAAATTCAGGTGGCGTCGCGAGGAAGCGACTGCCTGAAACTTACTGCCATCGATCGCAACCAGATCGCCCGCAATCAAGCCGACGGATCGGCAGAACTGCACAAAAGCTCGGCACGTCGTAACGAACGCTACTTTGTTGTTCTTGCGAAAGTCGGCGATGGTCTTGAAGTCGGGTTTAAGCCGGTTGATCAACCACATCACTTCGATGTTGCGTTGGCACTCAGCTTCTAGGCGCCGCGACGATCGAATGCGCTGAAAATAGCCATAGAGATAGAGCTTGAGCTGATCGGCGGGGTCGTAAGCTGGGCGCCCAGTGGCCTTGGGCTGAGCCTTCTCAAAACCGAGCTGGCCCAGATCGAGCTTGGTGACATACAGGTCGATGACCCGTACGAGGTGATCTTCAGGGATCAGTTCCTCCAGCGAGACCGGGAACAGGCTGGTCTGGCTGCGGGACTCGCCTTGTATGTAGGCCATAACGAAAAATGCTCCGTATCTTTCGATACGGAGCATTCTCTTAAAGGGCCGGACAGATTGCTAGGTTTTCACACAGTCTGTTCGGGAGGTCTTTTTTTGCCCGCGGATTAAACAGCTCCGTATCTGCAAACCCAATCAGGTGGGAGGGCGCTTGCTCCCGATAGCGGTGGATCAGCTGATACAGGTGCTGACTGACACGCTGCTATCGGGGTTTAGCCCCCTGCCACAAGGAGAACAGCCTTGAAACGTCGACTTGTGTTCGCTTTGTTATTTGTCAGCGCCAGTGCATTCGCTGCACCGCCCAGCCTGGAACCTTTACTCAACAGCATCACCGAACGCCTGACCATCGCCGACCAGGTCGCCCTGAGCAAATGGGACAGCAAAAAGCCGGTTGAGGATAAACAGCGTGAACAGGACGTGCTCGCCAGCGTCGCAGCCCAGGCACCCAGCTACAAACTCGACCCCGCCGTTGCCGAGCAGTTTTTCGCCGCGCAGATCGAGGCCAACAAACTCGTGCAATACATGCGCCTGTCCGACTGGCAGTTCATGGGCAAGGCCCCGGACCTGCCACGCCCGGACTTGGTGGGTAAAATCCGCCCGCAGTTGGATCAGCTGCAAAAACGCCTCTTGCAGCAATTAGCCGACTTCGCCCCAGAGCGCCACAACCCGCAATGCCCTCAATGGGTGGCCATGGCAATTCACGAGCCGCTGCACGAGCCCTTGATGCAGATAGCGGGAGCCCGCGCCACTGGCGAGCTTTGCCTCCAGGCACCCGTCAGCAAATAAATACGTGGACTACCTCATCCTAGGCAGTTTCCGGCATCTTCCGACTGGAGGCTCACCCTAGCCTGACGGGTCATTCACCACACAGGATGGCCCCATGAAATCCCTCCGCGGCTTGATCGCTGCAGCCGCGTGCCTGTCCGCGCTCGGCTGCACCACTTCACAACCGAATACGACCCCCATCAAAACCGAGTTACTGCTGCAAAGCAGCGAGTCATGGGATGGCACGCCTTACACGGCTTACCCTTCGGGCGTCCCACAGCTGACCCTGATACGCCTCAAAATCCCGGCCAATACCCAATTGCCGTGGCACACCCATCCCATTCCCAACGCGGCGTATATCCTCTCCGGCGAATTGCTGGTCGAAGCCCGTAAGAGCGGCGCCACCCGCACATTGCGCCAAGGCGATACGCTGGCCGAAATGGTGGACATCGAGCATCGCGGCAGTACCGGCGACACGCCGGTCGAACTGCTGGTGTTCTATGCCGGCAGCCCCGGTATACCGCTTTCTCGAACCCACTGACCGTTGTACGCAGCGCAGGATCGTTTACCCCAAACGACCCTGCCTTCACGCTTGCTGAACAAACGTCATCAATTCGCACTATATTGGTGCGACAAGCTGCACCCTACTCACCTCATCAGCCCAATTTGGTTCGAAACTTCACGGCAAAGCTGGCAGAACGCCATAGTTGCGCGCCAAAAACCCCTATTTCAGGGCCTGCGCGCTTCTTTTCGGAGCCTTGGTTTGGTTTTTGCATTTTCTTGGTATCAGCGTGTGCCTCAAGCCCGCGCCTTGCTCCAAAAGAGGTCCTGATGACCATCAGCGATGCACTGCACCGTTTGCTACTCGATAACCTGACCACCGCGACCATCCTGCTCAACGACGATCTGCGTCTGGAGTACATGAACCCGGCGGCGGAGATGCTCCTGGCCATCAGCGGCCAGCGCAGCCATGGCCAGTTCATCAGCGAATTGTTCACCGAGTCGGCCGAGGCCTTGAGTTCGTTGCGCCAGGCGGTTGAACAGGCGCATCCCTTCACCAAGCGCGAAGCGATGCTCACCGCCCTTACCGGCCAGACCCTCACCGTCGACTACGCCGTAACCCCGATCCTGAGCAACGGCGCCACCCTGCTGCTGCTTGAAGTACACCCCCGCGATCGCCTGCTGCGCATTACCAAAGAGGAAGCTCAGCTGTCCAAGCAGGAAACCAGCAAGATGCTGGTGCGCGGCCTGGCCCACGAGATCAAGAACCCCCTCGGCGGTATCCGTGGCGCGGCACAGCTGCTGGCCCGCGAGTTGCCGGACGAGAACCTCAAGGACTACACCAACGTCATCATCGAAGAAGCCGACCGCCTGCGTAACCTGGTGGATCGCATGCTCGGCTCCAACAAGTTGCCGTCGCTGGCGCTGACCAACGTGCACGAGGTGCTCGAACGCGTCTGCCAACTGGTGGAGGCCGAAAGCCAAGGCTGCATTACCTTGGTGCGCGACTACGACCCCAGCATCCCCGACGTGTTGATCGACCGCGAGCAGATGATCCAGGCGGTGCTCAATATCGTGCGCAACGCCATGCAGGCCATCAGCAGCCAGAACGAGCTGCGCCTGGGTCGCATCAGCCTGCGCACCCGCGCCCTGCGCCAGTTCACCATCGGCCATGTGCGCCACCGCCTGGTGACCAAGGTCGAGATCATCGACAACGGCCCGGGCATTCCCGCGGAACTGCAGGAAACAATCTTCTTTCCCATGGTCAGCGGCCGCCCGGACGGTACCGGGCTGGGCCTGGCCATTACCCAGAACATCATCAGCCAGCATCAGGGCTTGATCGAATGTGAGAGCCATCCCGGCCACACCACGTTCTCGATCTTTCTGCCACTGGAACAAGGAGCCCCATCGACATGAGCCGTAGTGAAACTGTGTGGATCGTCGATGACGACCGTTCTATCCGCTGGGTCCTGGAGAAAGCCTTGCAACAGGAAGGCATGACCACCCAGAGTTTCGACAGCGCCGACGGCGTGATGAGCCGCCTGGCACGCCAGCAGCCGGACGTGATCATCTCCGACATCCGCATGCCCGGCGCCAGTGGCCTGGACCTGCTGGCGCGGATTCGCGAGCAGCATCCGCGCCTGCCGGTGATCATCATGACCGCGCACTCGGACCTGGACAGCGCTGTCGCCTCCTATCAGGGCGGCGCCTTTGAGTACCTGCCCAAGCCTTTCGATGTGGACGAGGCCGTGGCGCTGGTCAAGCGCGCCAACCAGCACGCCCAGGAGCAGCAGAATCAGGAAGCGCCACCGACTCTGACCCGCACCCCGGAAATCATCGGCGAAGCGCCGGCGATGCAGGAAGTGTTTCGCGCTATCGGGCGTCTGAGCCATTCCAACATCACCGTGTTGATCAACGGCGAGTCGGGTACCGGTAAAGAGTTGGTGGCCCACGCCCTGCACCGCCACAGCCCGCGGGCGGCATCGCCGTTTATCGCGCTGAACATGGCGGCGATCCCCAAGGATCTGATGGAGTCCGAGCTGTTCGGCCATGAGAAAGGCGCCTTCACCGGCGCGGCCAACCTGCGTCGCGGGCGCTTTGAACAGGCCGACGGCGGCACGCTGTTCCTCGACGAAATCGGCGACATGCCGGCCGACACTCAGACCCGCTTGCTGCGCGTACTGGCCGATGGCGAGTTTTACCGCGTCGGCGGGCACACCCCGGTGAAGGTCGATGTGCGCATCATCGCCGCCACCCACCAGAACCTGGAAACCCTGGTGCACGCGGGCAAATTCCGTGAAGACTTGTTCCACCGTCTCAACGTGATCCGCATCCATATCCCACGCATGTCGGACCGCCGCGAAGATATCCCGACCCTCGCCCGCCACTTCCTCAGCCGCGCTGCCCTTGAACTGGCTGTCGAGCCGAAGGTGCTCAAAAGCGAAACCGAGGAATACCTGAAGAACCTGCCATGGCCGGGTAACGTACGCCAGCTGGAGAACACCTGCCGCTGGATCACGGTGATGGCGTCCGGGCGCGAAGTGCACATCAGCGACTTGCCGCCGGAGCTGCTGAGCCTGCCGCAGGATTCGGCACCAGTGACCAACTGGGAACAGGCCTTGCGCCAATGGGCCGACCAGGCCCTGGCACGCGGTCAGTCGAACCTGCTGGACAGCGCTGTACCGGCATTCGAGCGGATCATGATCGAGACCGCACTGAAGCACACCGCCGGCCGCCGTCGCGATGCCGCTGTGTTGCTGGGTTGGGGTCGTAATACCCTGACGCGCAAGATCAAGGAACTGGGCATGAAGGTGGATGGTGGGGATGACGATGAGGGCGACGACGCCTGATCTCCAATCTACCTAGGTTTAATGTGGGAAGGGCTCCCACATTTGGACCTTCATAAAGCTTCAAGAGCATGCACCGCTTCAATGCACCATGAACCGGCATCGAGCATGGATCCAAGGCCTGAAACCTCAGAGGCGCTGAGAAAAAACTGAACCCCGAAAACAGCAAGGCCCCGTATCCCGGGGCCTTGCGCGTTCTGAAGAAGTTTTTTGGCACAACTTAGCCACTCTGGCACGCGCCCTGCAATAACTCTTGTATTACCCAGTTTCGGGGACCTTGGTACAGGCAGGCCGAGAATCCCCTCTTTAATATCGAAGCCTTCGCGGCTTCACCCCGTTTTGGGAGCCCTGGTACAGGCAGGCCGGGAACTCCCTCTTTTATTGCCCTTGGAGATGGACCTCCAGCCGCCAGCGGTCATCGACCTCCTCGCCTTTCCACTCCCCACGCAACGGCCGCGCCGCGACCAGGTTCAGCAGCAAGCCGCCGTCGGTCTTGCGGATGCGCCAATTCACATCCCTGTCGTTGACCTTGACTTGCCCACTGGCAGCCTTGCCCTGGGCGTCAAACAACAACGCCAGCGTACCGTCGATGTGTTCGCCATGCAGTTTGGGTTCACTGTTGAACCACAGTACAACGCCGTCCGCCGCCGTCTCTACCTGCTGCAATTCAACCGGGCCGGGAATGGTCAAGCGGCCGATCATCAGGCCGATCATCAGGCCGACAATCGCCAACGAGCCCATGACCTTCGGCAATAGCTTCGGTCTTGGGTCCTCTTCGAGGGTAGAATGCAGCCCATCTTTGCCTTCGGAGCCGTGCATGTTTCACGTCATCCTTTTTCAACCAGAAATTCCGCCGAACACCGGCAACGTTATCAGGCTGTGCGCCAACAGTGGCTGCCACCTGCACCTGATCGAGCCGCTGGGCTTCGACATGGACGACAAACGCCTGCGCCGCGCCGGCCTCGATTATCACGAGTACGCAACCCTCAAGCGTCATGCCGACCTCGCCAGTTGCCTGGAAAGCCTAGGCCAGCCGCGCTTGTTCGCGTTCACCACCAAAGGCTCGCGGCCGTTCCACGATGCCAACTTTGCCGAAGGCGATGCCTTCCTGTTCGGCCCTGAAAGCCGGGGACTGCCCGCCGACGTACTTGACGCACTGCCCGATGGCCATCGCCTGCGCCTGCCGATGCGCGAGGGTTGCCGCAGCCTGAACCTGTCGAACACCGTCGCCGTAGCCGTCTACGAGGGCTGGCGCCAGCTCGGTTTCAAGTAATACACAAACAAATATGGGAGGGGGCTTGCCCCCCGATAGTGGTAGGTCAGTCACCTGGATGACGACTGAAACTCCGCTATCGAGGGCAAGCCCCCTCCCACATTGGGTTCGCGCTTACTGAACCGTCGACGAACCTTCCTGTTGCATACGCTGCAGCTCTTGAGCGTACAGGGCATCGAAGTTCACCGGAGCCAGCATCAGCGCAGGGAACGAGCCACGGGTGACCAGGCTGTCCAGGGTCTCGCGGGCATACGGGAACAGGATGTTCGGGCAGAACGCGCCGAGGGTGTGGCTCATGGACGCTTCGTCCAGGCCCTGGATCAGGAAGATGCCGGCCTGTTGAACTTCAGCGATAAAGGCCACTTCTTCGCCGTTCTTGACGGTAACCGACAGGGTCAGCACCACTTCGTGGAAGTCGCCTTCCAGGGATTTCTGGCGGGTGTTGAGGTCCAGTGCAACGCTGGGGGACCATTCCTGGCGGAAGATTGCCGGGCTTTTCGGCGCTTCGAACGACAGGTCGCGCACATAGATGCGTTGCAGCGAGAATTGCGGGCCTTGGGCTTCTGCTGCTTCAGTGTTCTGTTGATCAGTCATCGCAGATCCTTCTTTATCTTGGGGTCTTTAAGGGTTGGGAGTCAGGCGTCCAGCAACGCATCGAGCTTACCGGCGCGCTCCAGGGCAAACAGATCATCGCAGCCACCAACATGCCGGCTACCGATCCAGATCTGCGGCACGGACGTACGCCCCGCTTTCTGGGCCATCTCGGCACGCACCTGGGGTTTGCCGTCGACCTTGATCTCTTCGAAAGCAACGCCCTTCTTCTCGAGCAAGGCCTTGGCCCGCATGCAGTAAGGGCACCAATCGCTGGAATACACGATGACCTGGCTCATATCACTTCACCAGCGGCAGATTATCGGCGCGCCAGCTGCTGATACCGCCCGACAGCTTGGCAGCGGTGAAACCAGTCTTGAGCATCTCGCGGGCGTGGGTGCCGGCGTGCTGGCCCTGGGCATCGACCAGAATGATGGTCTTGGCCTTGTGCTTTTCCAGCTCGGGCAGGCGTGCGATCAGCTTGTCCTGCGGAATGTTCAGGGCGCCGACGATATGGCCGGTGGCGAAATCCTTGGCGGGGCGGATATCCACCACGATGGCTTCATCCTTGTTGACCAGCGCGGTCAGTTCCGATGTGCTCAGGCTGCGGCCACCACGGCTCATTTCATGAGCGATCAGCAGCGCCAGCAGAATGACAAAGGCACCCACGAGCAGATAGTGGGCAGTGGCAAATGCAATCAGGTGATCAACCATCAAGGAGGTTCCAGGGCGTTAAAATGGCGGTAAGTATACACAGCCGCCAGGGGGGGCCAACCCCCGTAAAGCGGTGACGTGGTCGGAACTTCGCTTTAAACTGCCACTCCCTTTTCCATTGTCTTCCTTATTAACGCCGCGAGAGGATCTATGACTACCACGCCTAAACCTTTGGTCCTGATAATTCTCGATGGCTTCGGACACAGTGAAAGCCACCACGACAACGCCGTATACGCGGCCGACAAGCCCGTACTGGATCGCCTGACCGCCACTGTGCCCAACGGCCTGATCTCCGGCTCGGGCATGGACGTGGGCCTGCCGGACGGCCAGATGGGCAACTCGGAAGTCGGCCATATGAATCTGGGCGCCGGACGAGTGGTCTATCAGGACTTTACCCGCGTGACCAAAGCGATCCGCGATGGCGAGTTCTTCGAAAACCCAACCATCTGCGCGGCGGTAGATAAAGCAGTCGCTGCGGGCAAGGCCGTGCACTTCATGGGCCTGCTGTCCGATGGCGGCGTGCACAGTCACCAGGATCATCTGGTCGCCATGGCAGAACTGGCGTTCAAGCGCGGCGCCGACAAGATTTACCTGCATGCCTTCCTTGATGGCCGCGACACGCCGCCCAAAAGCGCACAATCGTCTATCGAGCTGTTGGATGCCACCTTTGCCGCCTTGGGCAAGGGCCGCATCGCCAGCCTGGTGGGCCGCTACTTCGCCATGGACCGCGACAATCGCTGGGATCGCGTGTCCCAGGCCTACAACCTGATTGTCGACGGCCAGGCCGAATTCCACGCCGCCACCGCCCAGGAAGGCCTGGAAGCTGCCTATGCGCGGGGCGAGAGCGATGAGTTCGTCAAAGCCACCACCATCGGCGAGCCGGTGAAAGTCGAAGACGGCGACGCCGTGGTGTTCATGAACTTCCGCGCCGACCGCGCCCGCGAGCTGAGCCACGTATTCGTCGACGCCGGCTTCAAAGACTTCGAGCGCGCGCGCCAGCCGAAAGTCGAGTTCGTGATGCTCACCCAATACGCCGCGAACATCCCGGCGCCGTCGGCTTTCGCCCCCGGCAGCCTGGAAAACGTACTGGGTGATTACCTGGCGAAAAACGGCAAGACCCAGCTGCGTATCGCTGAAACCGAGAAATACGCCCACGTGACCTTCTTCTTCTCCGGCGGCCGCGAAGAGCCGTTTCCCGGCGAAGAACGTATCCTGATCCCATCGCCGAAAGTCGCCACCTACGACCTGCAGCCGGAAATGAGCGCGCCGGAAGTCACCGACAAAATCGTCGACGCCATCGAACACCAGCGCTACGACGTGATCGTGGTCAACTACGCCAATGGCGACATGGTCGGCCACAGCGGCAATCTCAAGGCCGCCACCCAGGCCGTCGAATGCCTGGACCGGTGCGTCGGCCGCATTGTCGACGCCCTGGAAAACGTCGGCGGCGAAGCGCTGATCACGGCCGACCACGGCAACTGCGAGCAGATGTCCGACGAATCCACCGGTCAGGCCCACACGGCCCACACCACCGAGCCGGTGCCGTTCATCTATGTGGGCAAGCGCGATTTCAAAGTGCGTGAGGGCGGCGTGCTGGCGGACGTGGCACCGACCATGTTGATGCTGATGGGGTTGGAGAAGCCCAAAGAGATGACTGGCACCTCAATCCTGGTCTGATCCAAACAACCGTGTGGGAGAGGCTTGCCCTCTCCCACATTGGATCTGCGGTGTTTGGTAGATATCTTTTTGCCATACCACCGCCACTCGGCGCCTAACTTGTCCGCGAGCCCGAATTGGGCGTTTTTTTTGCAGCGCTTGGCGGGCATACTAGGCCGTCCCTTTCCCCCTGGTGTCGCCCGCCTCTATGCTTCGCGCCTTGATTACCCTTGCTCTTGTCTGCCTGCTCCAACCGGTGTTTGCCGACGAGCGCGCACAAACCCAACAACAGTTGGACGCTACGCGTCAGGACATTGCCGAGTTGAAGAAACTGCTCGGCAAGCTCCAGGAAGAAAAATCCGGAGTGCAGAAAGACCTGCGCGGTACGGAAACCGAAATGGGCAAGCTGGAGAAGCAAGTCCAGGAGTTGCAAAAAGAACTAAAGAAGAGCGAGTCGGAACTGGAGCGACTCGACGCTGAGAAAAAAAAACTCCAGAGCGCACGCGTTGAACAGCAACGCCTGATCGCGATCCAGGCCCGCGCCGCCTACCAGAGCGGCCGCCAGGAATACTTAAAGCTGCTGCTCAACCAGCAGAACCCGGAAAAATTCGCGCGCACCCTGACCTACTACGATTACCTGAGCAAGGCCCGCCTGGAGCAATTGAAAAGCTTCAACGAGACCCTGCGCCAGTTGGCCAATGTGGAACAGGAGATCACTAACCAGCAGTCGCAGCTGGAAGACCAGAAGAGCAGCCTGGACGCCCAGCGCAACGAACTGGACAAGGTTCGCAAGGAACGCCAGTTGGCCTTGGCCAAGCTCAATGACGATGTAAAGGCACGCGATGCCAAGCTGCAGGCCCGTGAACAGGACCAGGCCGACCTGGCGAAAGTACTCAAGACCATCGAAGAAACCCTGGCCCGCCAGGCGCGTGAGGCCGAAGAAGCACGGCAGAAAGCGCTGATCGCCCAGCAGGAAGCGGAAAAAAAGCGCCAGCGCGAGGCCGAGCTGGCCGCCACCTCGGATGCGCCGGCGCCGCGTAAACCGGCGCACGCGGCTCCCGGCCCGCTGGTTTCCAGCGCCGGGGAATCCTTCGGCGGGCCATTTGCTTCGGCACGCGGCAAACTTCCATGGCCGGTTGATGGTCGATTACTGGCACGCTTCGGAGAAACCCGCGGCGACGACACCCGCGCCAAGTGGGATGGTGTAATGATCAGCGCCGCTGCCGGCAGCCAGGTCCACGCCGTCCACGGTGGCCGCGTAGTGTTTGCCGATTGGCTGCGCGGGGCCGGCTTATTGGTGATTCTCGACCACGGGAATGGCTATTTGAGCCTTTACGGCCACAATCAGACATTACTCAAGTCGGCAGGTGATGTTGTAAAAGCCGGTGAATCCATCTCCACTGTCGGTAACAGTGGCGGCCAGGACACCCCGGCGTTGTACTTCGCTATTCGTCAGCAGGGTCGCCCAAGCGATCCCGCACAATGGTGCAGAACCCAAGGATAAGGGTCGCATCTACATTAGGAGTTCGTTCGACATGCTGCATTTGTCCCGCCTCACTTCGCTGGCCCTGACGATCGCCCTGGTGATCGGCGCGCCTCTGGCTTTTGCCGACCAGGCCGCTCCGGCCGCACCCGCCGCCACGGCCGCGACCACCAAGGCGCCGTTGCCGCTGGAAGAGCTGCGCACCTTTGCCGAGGTCATGGACCGCATCAAGGCAGCCTATGTCGAACCCGTAGACGACAAGACTCTGCTGGAAAATGCCATCAAGGGCATGCTCAGCAACCTCGACCCGCACTCCGCGTACCTCGGGCCGGAAGATTTCGCCGAGCTGCAGGAAAGCACCAGCGGTGAGTTCGGCGGCCTGGGCATTGAAGTCGGCGCCGAAGACGGCAACATCAAGGTCGTCTCGCCGATCGACGACACCCCGGCCTCCAAGGCCGGCATCCAGGCCGGCGACTTTATCGTCAAGATCAACGGCCAGCCGACCCGCGGCCAGACCATGACCGAAGCCGTCGACAAGATGCGCGGCAAGATCGGCCAGAAAATCACCCTGACCCTGGTGCGCGACGGCGGCAACCCGTTCGACGTGACGCTGACTCGCGCAACCATCACGGTCAAGAGCGTGAAGAGCCAGTTGCTGGAGTCGGGCTACGGCTATATCCGCATCACGCAGTTCCAGGTCAAGACCGGCGACGAAGTGGCCAAGGCCCTGGCCAAGCTGCGCAAGGACAACGGCAAGAAGCTCAGCGGTATTGTGCTCGACCTGCGCAACAACCCGGGCGGCGTGCTGCAGTCGGCGGTGGAAGTGGTCGACCATTTCATCACCAAGGGCCTGATCGTCTACACCAAGGGCCGCATCGCCAATTCCGAGCTGCGCTTCTCGGCCACCGGCAACGACCTCAGCGAGAACGTGCCGTTGGCCGTGCTGATCAACGGCGGCAGCGCCTCGGCCTCGGAAATCGTCGCCGGTGCCCTGCAGGACCAGAAGCGTGGCGTGCTGATGGGCACCACCAGTTTCGGCAAAGGTTCGGTACAGACCGTGTTGCCGCTGAACAACGAGCGCGCTCTGAAGATCACCACGGCGCTGTACTACACGCCGAACGGGCGTTCGATCCAGGCTCAGGGCATCGTGCCGGACATCGAAGTACGCAAGGCCAGGATCACCAACGAGATCGACAGCGAGTACTACAAAGAGGCCGACCTGCAAGGTCACCTGGGCAATGGCAACGGCGGCGCCGACCAGCCGACCGGCAGCGGCGCCAAAGCCAAGCCGATGCCGCAGGACGACGATTACCAACTGGCCCAGGCGTTGAGCCTGCTCAAGGGCTTGAGCATCACGCGCAGCCGTTGATATGCGTTTTGCCCTGATCATCGCTGTGCTGTGCAGCCTGGCAGGTGTCGCCCACGCGGCCCCTGCCGGCGAGCCCCGCAAAGCCTATCTCACCCTGATCATCGACGACCTTGGGCAAAACCTGCCCAGGGATCGTCGCGTGCTGGCCCTGCCGGGGCCGGTCACCACGGCGATCATGCCCGACACGCCCCATGCCGCCGAATTCGCCCGCGAGGCACACAAGGCCGGCAAGATCGTGATCCTGCACATGCCCATGGACCCAGCCACCGGCCCATTCGCCTGGCACCCCGAACTCCCCATCGAAGAACTCGGCAAACGCCTGGATGCGGCCTTCAATGCGGTGCCCTATACGGCCGGCATCAATAATCATATGGGCAGCCGCATGACCGCCCAGCCACAAGCCATGGCCTGGCTGATGGCAGAGCTGCAACGGCGCAACAAGTTTTTCGTCGACAGCCGCACCAGCGCACAGACCGTGGCCGCCGCCGAGGCGCAGAAAATTGGCCTGGCCCATGTTTCGCGGGATGTATTCCTGGACGACGAACGCACGGAAGCGGCGATTACCACGCAACTGCAAACCGCGATCAAGCTGGCGCACAAACAGGGCTCGGCAGTAATGATCGGGCATCCTTACCCGCAAACCCTCGCGGTGCTGGAGCGCGAGTTGCCCAAGCTCAAGGCCCAAGGCGTTGAGTGGATCGATATCAAATTGATGATCAGCGTGCGCAGCAACCTGGCCATGGCCGGGCATGGCAGGGACGGCACTTACCGCCCGGCCCCTAGATAACTACAGCCTTTCGCGCCCCTCAGTCCTGAATAGTGAGCCTTCGACTCATTCTGTAAGGACACTCTATGAACATCACACACAGGGTTGTTTCAGGGCTGCTGCTCGGCAGTCTCTGCGCCACGCTGCATGCCGCGCCCAAGGATTTCGGCGAAGGCCTGGCCAACGCCAGCCCTGCCCGCCTTCTATCCAACGCCCAGCATCAGCACGACCACTGGAACGGTATCGGCCGAATCAGAAACGAAACCCAGACGCTCTGTACCGCCAGCCTGCTGGACACGCGCACCGAGGACGGCACGTCCGGTCCGGCCTATGTGCTGACCAGCAGTCACTGCCTGCACCGCCTGAACGGCGCGGTGCAACGCGACTTGCCGATCAAGGGCAGCATCAGCTTCAACTACTTCGACGACACCCTCGAAGCCCTCAAGACCTACCCGCTGAAAACCCTGAAATGGGGAAGCAGCCAAGGGGTCGACCTGGCGATTGTCGAGTTGCAGGCTTCACTGGCCGACCTGATCAAGGCCGGCATCCAGCCGTTGAAACTGGCGGAAGAAGTGCCTGCCAGTGGCGTTGATATTCTCACCCTGATCGCTCCGGAATGGGACACCCTGCACCTGTCCGCCTGCACGCAACAAACGTCACGCGAACTGGTGGAGCAGCCGTTTGTGTGGCGGGTCACCCTGAAGAACCAGTGCCTGGGCGTCGGCGTGGGCAGCTTCGGCGCGCCTTTGCTGGACCGGACGACCAACCAGCTGTTCGGCATCCTCAGCACCAGCACCACAGGCCAGCCAGAGGAGCGCAAATGCCAGCGCGATGCACCGTGTGAAATCCATGGCGGTACAGCTGTCTGGCACCCCGAGACGAACTACGGCAGCCCGGTGAGCTTCCTCAATCAGTGTTTCGTCGACGGCATGCTGCAGGCCGACAGCGAACACTGCGATCTCTACCCGACCACATCCATCACCTTTCAGAACCCGGAGCCCATCCAGCAGTACTTCATCAAGCCCGCAGATGGCAAAGGCAAAGACATCGTGCCGCGCTGGAACCTGACCTTCACCACCAATACTCCGTTCTATCGCTACAAGACCACCCGCCGCGCCATCGACTGCGAAAACCCGGCGCTCTACAGCGTGCCGATCAAAGCGGAAGGCGCCTACGTGAACGACGCCATCGGCCCGCAAACGGGGATGCACATGCTGTGTATTGTCGGGGTCGAGTCCGCAGAACAGCGCGCAACCAACGGCATGATGAGAAACGCCCTGACCCTTGCGGTCGAGCTCGCCGAGCCAGGGCCGGCACGTACGCCGAATGTGACCATCAACCTGGATAAACAAGGCTCGGCGGCCTATACCGTCATCTGGAACCTGGCGCCGCCATTCATGCACCGCTATACCTACAAGTACGGCCCTGCGGCGACCACCGATTGCCTGCGCCCCGTGGGCTATCAGCCCATCCCGCCGGCGCCTGCGGCGGCGGATGAAGAGGACGAGATCATCGACCTGGTCTACCCACTCAATGATCACCCCGGCATGGTGCTGGAAAAGTATGCCCAGGTGATCAGCGTCAGAAACACACCGTACAAAATCTGTACCTATGCCTTCGACCAGGCGGACCAGCCGTCTACCCTGCGTGTGGACCTGCTCAAGCCGCGCTGAGGCTAGAGGTAACGCGCCATGATCTCGTCGATCACGCCTTCTTTGCGCAGCTGATCCAGCGCCGCCTGCAGTTTGCTCACCTGCTCGTCCGGTACGTTCTTGTTCAGCGCGAGGTAGAGCTGGGCGCTATTGAAGCGCAAAACCGTCTTGAAGCCGGTGATGCCGACTTGCCGCGCCAGGTATCGCCCGGCCGGGTCGCCGGTGGCCCAAAGGTCAATCCGGCCATCCATGAGCTTTTGCGCGTTGTCTTGATCACGCAGCACGACCACAGGCTTGAGCCCCTGTTTTTCGAGGCTTTCAGCGATGGCGTCACCTTTGTAGGCGCCGATCTTGTAGCGCCGTGCGTGCTCCAGGTCGTCCAGCTGGATAGTGCTGTCGGCCTTGGCCAGCAATACCCAGTCATCCGGACCGATGGGGCCGACCCATTTGAACAGCGCTTCGCGGTCCGGCAGGCGCGCCATGACGAACACACCATAACCGGGCTTTTCCAGGGCGAGCGTGTAGATTCGTTCCCAAGGGAAACGCAAGGTGAGGTCGTAAGAGATCCCGGCGCGCTTAAAGGTTTCGCGCACGATGTCCACGGCGATGCCTTCGATGTTCTCGTCCTTGGCGAAGTTCTTGCCGTTTTTGGCCATGTTATAGGGCGGGAAATTTTCCGTGAGCAGCACCAGAGGGCTGCCGGATGCGTCGTCGGCGCGGGCCGAGCCGGCCAACAGGAGGGAGGTGCCGGCGAGGGCGAGCAGCAGGTGTTTGAACATGAAGGTTACCGAAATCCATGGCAAGCGCAGAGAGTGCCGCGCGCCTGCCATGGTGTCCAGCAACGTTTAGCGAACGACGATACCGCGAGCTGCCATGTAGGCCTTGGCCTCAGGAACGGTGTACTCGCCAAAGTGGAAAATACTCGCCGCCAGCACCGCGCTGGCGTGGCCTTCGATGACACCGTCAGCCAAGTGCTGCAGGGTGCCGACGCCGCCGGAAGCGATCACCGGAATGCCCAAAGCATCGCTGATGGCGCGCGTCACACCCAGGTCGAAGCCGTTTTTCATGCCGTCCTGGTCCATGCTGGTCAGCAGGATTTCACCGGCGCCCAGGCCTTCCATTTTCATCGCCCACTCCACCGCGTCCAGGCCGGTGGGTTTGCGGCCGCCGTGGGTGAAGATCTCCCAGCGCGGGGTTTCGCCGGGGCCGGAGACCTTCTTGGCGTCAATGGCCACCACGATGCATTGCGAGCCGAAGTGCTGTGCCGCTTCGCCGACAAACTCGGGATTGAACACTGCCGCCGTGTTGATCGAAACCTTGTCGGCGCCGGCATTGAGCAGGTTGCGGATGTCTTGCACGGTGCGCACGCCACCGCCGACGGTCAGCGGGATAAACACCTGGCTGGCCATACGCTCAACGGTGTGCAGGGTGGTGTCGCGGCCGTCGACGCTGGCGGTAATGTCGAGAAAGGTAATCTCGTCGGCACCCTGCTCATCGTAGCGACGGGCGATTTCCACCGGGTCGCCGGCGTCGCGGATGTTCTCGAACTTGACGCCCTTGACCACGCGACCGTTGTCGACGTCCAGGCAAGGGATGATGCGTCTGGCTAAAGCCATGGGCTTATCTCCGATAAGAGTTGCAAGCTTTGAGCTATAGGCTGCAAGTAGAAGCAGATCTGCTTTTACTTGCAGCTTGCAGCCTACGACTTGGAGCTGGCCGCGTAGCCATCACAAAAAGCTTGAGCTTCAGCCACGTCCAGCGTGCCCTCATAGATCGCACGGCCGGTGATGGCGCCAATGATGCCGGGGGCCTTGGCGTCCAGCAGTGACTTGATGTCACCCAGGTTGTGGATACCGCCGGAAGCGATCACCGGAATCTTCGTCGCCGCCGCCAGTGCCGCGGTGAACGGCACGTTGCAGCCCTGCATCATGCCGTCTTTGGCGATGTCGGTATAAACGATGGCGGACACGCCATCGGCTTCGAACTGCCTGGCAAGGTCGATCACCTGCACGGTGCTGATCTCAGCCCAGCCGTCGGTGGCGACGAAACCGTCCTTGGCATCCAGGCCCACGATCACTTTGCCGGGAAACGCGCGACAGGCTTGGGCGACAAACGCCGGGTCTTTGACCGCCTTGGTGCCGATGATCACGTAGCTCACGCCTGCCTTGACGTAATGCTCGATGGTTTCCAGGGAGCGGATACCGCCGCCGATCTGGATCGGCAGGTTCGGGTAGCGCTTGGCGATGGCGGTGACGACTTCACCATTGACCGGCTGGCCTTCGAAGGCGCCGTTCAAGTCCACCAGATGCAGACGACGGCAGCCCCCTTCCACCCATTTGGCAGCCATGCTCACCGGGTCATCGGAGAACACGGTGGAATCTTCCATGCGGCCTTGGCGCAGACGTACGCAGGCGCCGTCCTTGAGATCGATAGCGGGGATAATTAGCATGCTTTTCCTTCGTCAAAGAGCTGCAAGCTGCAAGCTATAAGCTGCAAGCAAGCACGCGTATCAATTCTTGCAGCCTGGGCTTGAAGCTTTCAGCTGCTCTTTTCAAGCGACCACAGGTCGCTTTCTATGCTTTCGAACCGTTCTTTAAGGAGCGTCTGCGTATCGAAAATCGCCCTGTTGTAATAGTGCGGAGCCACTTCGGTGGTGAACAGCTCAAGAATCTCGGCGACCTCGAACGAGCCCAGTTTGAGCTCGAAGCGGTCCTCCATGAATCGCTTGATCTTGACGGTCGCCTCACTCTCCTGTTCGGGCGTGAGGGTCAGGATCGGCGGTTTCGGCTTCCTGGCCACTTACCAGCGCCCGTCCCACGCGGCGAAGTTCTGCAGCAATTGCAGGCCATGGGTATGGCTTTTCTCCGGGTGGAACTGCACGGCAAACCGCGAACCGTCGGCCAGCGCCGCGGCAAAGTCGACGCCGTAGTGCCCGCCACCCACCACCTGGCCGGGCTTGGCGGCGGCGATGTAGTAGCTGTGCACGAAGTAGAAACGCGCCATGTCCGGCACTTCGTGCCACAGCGGGTGATCCACGGTCTGGCGGACTTCGTTCCAGCCCATGTGCGGGACCTTCAGGTGTTCACCGTCTTCATGCAGGTCTTTGCCGAAAAACTTCACCTGGCCTGGGAACAGGCCGATGCAGTCGACGCCTTCGTTCTCTTCACTGTTGTCGAGCAAGGCCTGCATGCCCACGCAGATGCCGAGGAACGGGCGGTCCTGGCTGACTTCACGCACCAGGCTGTCAAAGCCCAGGCGGCGGATCTCGGCCATGCAATCGCGAATCGCGCCAACGCCTGGGAACACCACACGGTCGGCTTCGCGAATCACCTTGGCATCGCTGGTGATCAGCACCTTGCCGGCGCCTACGTGCTCGAGGGCCTTGGCCACCGAGTGCAGGTTACCCATGCCGTAATCGATAACCGCGACCGTCTGCATTACAGCACGCCCTTGGTCGAGGGCATTTGCCCGGCCATGCGCTCATCCAGCTCCACGGCCATGCGCAGCGCGCGGCCGAAAGCCTTGAACACGGTTTCGATCTGGTGGTGGGTATTGGTGCCGCGCAGGTTGTCGATGTGCAGGCTGACCAGGGCGTGGTTAACGAAGCCCTGGAAGAATTCCTGGAACAGGTCGACATCGAAGCCGCCCACGGTGGCGCGGGTGTATGGCACGTGCATCTGCAGGCCAGGGCGGCCGGAGAAGTCGATCACCACGCGCGACAGCGCTTCGTCCAGCGGCACATAGGCGTGACCGTAGCGACGGATGCCTTTTTTGTCGCCGATGGCTTTGGCAAACGCCTGCCCGAGCGTGATGCCGACGTCTTCCACGGTGTGGTGGTCATCGATATGCAGGTCGCCCTTGCAGACGATATCCAGGTCGATCAACCCGTGACGGGCGATCTGGTCCAGCATGTGCTCAAGAAAAGGGACGCCGATATCAAATCGGGCCTTTCCGGTGCCATCCAGGTTGATCGAGGCTTTGATCTGGGTTTCCAGAGTGTCGCGCTCGACGGACGCCATACGTTCGACCATTACCAGCTCCGCAAAATCGTTGGGCGAAAAAGGCAGCCATTATAGGGGCGCGGGCGCTAAACAGAAACATCGGAGGGGATAAGACTGACGAGTTGAGGCGGGCAATGTCGGGGATAGACATGTGCATACAAGCGGGCGCTCCAGGATGGTGCGCCCGCCTGCAATCAACTTAGTGGAACAGGACAGCCGTCTTCTGCAGGGTTACCCACACACCCCACGCCAACGGTATACCCACCACCAGCCAGGCGGCGATCGCCATTGGCTTGCTGGCGGCGGATGCTTTCCACTCCAGCACGGTGCTGGCATCGGCACCCTTGTCATGGCCCAGCGCCTGCTCGGCGGCCAGTTCCGCGTCGGTCATGAAGTACTTGTCGGCCACCGGGCGCACCAGCAGGTTGCAGATGAAACCCAGCACCAGCAGGCCGGCGAGGATGTACAAGGTGATGTCATAGGCCGCAGCGCGTTCAACGCCGATGCTCAGTTGATATTCACGCAAGTAGTTCACCAGCACCGGACCCAATACGCCCGCGGCCGCCCAGGCCGTCAGCAGTCGACCGTGGATCGCACCGACCATTTGGGTACCGAACAGGTCGGCCAGGTACGCCGGCACGGTCGCAAAACCACCGCCGTACATCGACAGGATGATGCAGAACGCGGCCACGAACAGCGCCACATTGCCCAGGTGCCCCAGGTTCGGGATCAACGCGTACAGGGCAAAGCCCAGGGCGAAGAACACGAAGTAGGTATTTTTACGCCCCAGGTAGTCGGAGAACGACGCCCAGAAGAACCGGCCACCGATGTTGAACAGACTCAACAGACCGGTGAAGCCTGCGGCAATCGCTGCGATCGAGGCCAGTTGCCCGGCATCCAGCTGGCCGAACGGTACGTCCACGCCCAGCAGCTTGCCGCCGAACACTTCCTGCAACAGCGGCGACGCCATGCCCAGAATGCCGATACCGGCCGAGACGTTCAGGCACAGCACCAGCCATACCAGACGGAATTGCGGGGTTTTCCACGCCACGTTCACGTGTACGTGACGGTGGGTGATCATCGCATTGCTGGCTTTTTTCGCCGGTGCGGTCCAGCCCTCAGGCTTCCAGCCGGTCGGCGGAACGCGATAGGACAGCGCGCCACCGATCATGAACACGAAGTAGATCGCAGCCATCACCAGAAAGCTCTGCCACACGCCGACGCTGGTCGGCGAGGCGAAATGGCCCATCAGCGCCGCGGCCAGCGGTGCACCCACCATCGCGCCGCCGCCGAAACCCATGATCGCCATGCCGGTGGCCATGCCGCGCTTGTCCGGGAACCACTTGATCAGGGTCGACACGGGCGAGATGTACCCCAAGCCCAAGCCGATACCGCCGATCACGCCGGAGCCGATCCACATCAGCCAGATCTGGTGGGTATAGATCCCCAGCGCCGAGATCAGCAGGCCGCCGCACCAGCACAATGCCGATACAACGCCGGCCTTGCGCGGCCCGGCGTGTTCCAGCCAGCCGCCCCAGATCGCCGCCGAGCAGCCCAGGAAGATGAAGAACAGGGTGTAGATCCAGCCCAGCATCGAGATAGGCCAGTCACATTGGGACGAGAAAACTTGTGCGATGAAGCTCATGTCCGGCGCGCAGGCAACCGGAGCGGTGATCCCCAGCGCCTTGGACAACGGCAACCAGAACACCGAGAAGCCATAGGCCATACCGATGCACAAGTGGATGGCCAGGGCGGCCGGTGGAACCAGCCAGCGGTTGAACCCGGGCTTGGCGATGATGCGTTCCTTGGACAGGAACGCTGGCTGTGCGGCTGTAGAAGCGGCCGCCGTGCGAGTGCTCATTGGTGTTTCCCCCAGTTATTGGTATGCGTCCGTCAGGCGCGCTTCCCCCCGGCCTTGCACGCAAAGCGTGGCCGTTTTATTGAGCGAAACTCCATTTTGGCGCGACGATAGGTCGCAGAAGGCGGACGAACGCGCAGAGATTAGCATCTACAAACGCGAAAAAAACCAAAATGCCATCACCTTTTTAAGGAATTTCAGTTTGTTTGACGCCAAAAACCTGTTCTCGCCCCCATGGATACAATGTAACGATCGGTGAACTGACGCAGGCCGTCGGGCGTTATACTCTGCGGCTAATTTTTGAAATCGACATACAAGGACTCGCCCATGAAAGCGTTCGGCAAAATCCTGGGTCTGGTACTTCTCGGGCTGTTGCTGATCATTGTGGCTCTCGGCTTTGCCTTGACCCACCTCTTCGATCCCAACGACTACAAAGATGAGATCCGCCAGATTGCCCGCGACAAGGCCCACATCGAGCTGACGCTCAATGGCGACATCGGCTGGAGCCTGTTCCCCTGGCTGGGCCTGGAACTGCACGAAGCCAGCGTGGCGACCCTGACCAATCCGACCCAACCGTTCGCCGACCTGCAGATGCTCGGCCTGTCGGTACGCGTGCTGCCGCTGCTGCGCCGTGAAGTGCAAATGAGCGATGTGCGTGTCGAAGGCCTGAACCTGCGCCTGAACCGCGACAAGCAGGGTCACGGCAACTGGGAAGACATCGGCAAGAACGTCCCTGACGCCTCCGAAGCGACCGCCAGCGCGCCCACACCGGCGCAGCCAGCCGCCGAGGTCAAACCGGAGAAACCGGCCCAGCCCATCCGCCTGGACATCGACAGCCTGACCATCAACAACGCACGCGTCGAATACAACGACGAACAGACCGGCAAGCAGTTCAGCGCCGAAAGCATTCAGTTGAGCGCCGGCGCCATTCATGAAGGTGCGAGCATTCCGGTCAAGCTCACTGCGTTCTTCGGCAGTAACCAGCCGGTGATGCGCCTCAAGACCGAACTGACCGGTAATCTGCGCATCCAGCGTGCGCTCAAGCGCTACCAGTTCGAAGACATGCGCATCAGCGGCGAAGCCACGGGCGAACCGCTGCAAGGCAAGACCGTAAGCTTTTCCACCCAAGGCCAGTTGCTGGTGGACCAGGCGGCCAACATCGCCGAATGGACCAACCTGAAGCTCTCGGCCAACCAATTGCGTGCCCTGGGCGAGCTGAAGATCAACGACCTGGACAAGACCCCGCAACTCAACGGCGCTTTGTCGATCGCTCAGTTCGACCTGGCCAAGTTCCTCGACAGCGTGGGCAACCCGCTGCCGCCGATGGCCGAGGGCAGCCTGAGCAAAGTCGAACTGGTCAGCCGCCTCAAAGGCACGCCGACCAGCCTCGCCCTGGAAGATTTGAACCTGAAACTCGACGGCAGCACCTTCACCGGTCGCGTGGCGGTGGATGACTTCGCCAGGCAGTCGCTGCGCGTTCAACTCAAGGGCGACACGTTCAACGCCGACAATTACCTGCCCGCCAAGTCCGAATCCGCCAAGGGTGCCAGCGCCGCACGCCAGGCCGAAGTCCAGAACAGCGAGGCCGGCGCGATGGCCGCCGGCGGCACCACGCCGCTGCCGGAGGCGCCGACCAAAGGCGCCTGGAGCACCGACAAGCTGCTGCCGCTGACGCGCCTGCGCACGCTCGACGTGAATGCAGACCTCGCGTTCGGCCAATTGACCTTGAGCAAACTGCCGATCCAGAACGCGGTGTTCAAAGCGTCCGGCGTCGATGGCCAGCTCAAGCTCGACACCCTGAGCGGCGGGCTCTACAACGGCACCTTCCAGGCAAACGGCAATCTGGATGTGCGTCAGGACATCCCGGTGCTCGCGCTGCAAACCCGCATCAAACAAGTCCCCGTCGAACGCATCCTGCAGGCCCAGGGGCAGACGCCGCCGGTCAAAGGCCAGGTGACGCTGGACAGCAACCTCAGCGGCCGTGGCAACAGCCAGAAAGCCCTGATCGACAGCCTTAACGGCACCGCCAGCTTCGTAATCAACAATGGCGTGCTGCTCAACGCCAACCTTGAACAGCAACTGTGCACCGGCATCGCCCTGCTCAACCGCAAAACCTTGAGCGGCGAGCAACGCGGCAAGGACACGCCATTCCAGGAGCTGAGGGGCAACTTGACGTTCCGTAACGGCGTGGCCAACAACCCGGACCTGAAAGTGCGCATCCCCGGCCTGACGGTCAACGGCAACGGTGACGTGGACCTGCGCGTGCTGGGCATGGATTACCGGGTTGGCATCATTGTCGAGGGCGACCAGCGCGAAGTGCCCGACCCGGCCTGCGAAGTGGGTGCCAACTTCCAGGGTATCGAAGTGCCGTTGCGTTGCCGCGGCCCGCTGGAGCTGGGCGCCAAAGCCTGCCGCCTGGACAAGGACGGCCTCGGCCAGGTTGCCGTCAAGGCCGCCGGCAACCGCCTCAACGAGAAGCTCGAAGAGAAACTCGACAAGGTCAACCCGCAACTCAAAGACGCGCTCAAAGGCCTGTTCAAACGATGAGAAACGAGCAGTTTTCAACGGCGGTGCTGGATTGGTACGACCGCCACGGTCGCCATGACCTGCCCTGGCAACAGGGCATCACACCCTACCGGGTGTGGGTTTCGGAGATCATGTTGCAGCAGACCCAGGTGAGCACCGTGCTCAACTACTTCGACCGGTTCATGGCCTCGCTGCCGACGGTCCAAGCCCTGGCCGCCGCACCGGAAGACGAAGTGCTGCACCTGTGGACGGGCCTGGGTTACTACACCCGCGCACGCAACCTGCAAAAGACCGCGAAGATTGTGGTCGCCGAGTACGGCGGCGAGTTTCCGCGGGATGTGGAAAAACTCACCGAGCTGCCCGGTATCGGCCTGTCCACCGCCGGCGCGATCGCCAGCCTGAGCATGGGCCTGCGCGCACCGATCCTCGACGGTAACGTCAAGCGCGTACTGGCACGATTTACCGCGCAGGAAGGCTATCCAGGCGAGCCCAAGGTAGCCAGGCAACTGTGGGCCACCGCCGAGCGATTCACACCTCATGACCGGGTCAACGCCTATACCCAGGCGATGATGGACATGGGCGCAACCCTGTGCACCCGCAGCAGACCCAGTTGCCTGTTGTGCCCGCTGGAAACGAGCTGCGAGGCCCATAGGCTAGGCCTGGAAACGCGCTACCCGATTCCCAAGCCACGCAAGAGCATTCCGCAGAAGCGCACGCTCATGCCGATGCTGGCCAATGCCGAGGGCGCGATTCTGCTTTACCGCCGCCCGTCCACCGGTTTGTGGGGCGGCCTGTGGAGCCTGCCGGAACTGGACGACCTGCAGGACCTGGAACACCTCGCCCACCAGCATGCGCTCAAGCTGGGCAGGCAACAGGCACTGCCGGGGCTGATCCACACCTTCAGCCACTTCCAGTTGGCCATCGAACCGCTGCTGGTCCGTGTGCAGGAATCGGCCCATCACGTGGCCGAGGCCGACTGGCTCTGGTATAACCTCGCCACCCCGCCGCGCCTGGGCCTTGCCGCCCCGGTGAAAAAACTGCTCAAACGCGCGGCCGATGTATTGAACGCAGGAGAGTCGTCATGACCCGCACCATCATGTGCCGCAAGTACCACGAAGAATTGCCTGCCCTGGAACGCGCGCCGTTTCCCGGCGCCAAGGGCCAGGACATTTTCGACAACGTCTCCGCCAAAGCCTGGGCCGACTGGCAAAAACACCAGACCCTGCTGATCAACGAAAAACGCCTGAACATGATGAACGCCGAAGACCGCAAATACCTGCAGGGCGAAATGGACAAGTTCTTTTCCGGCGAGGATTACGCCAAGGCCGACGGCTACGTACCACCTGCTCAATAACTGATCAAAAACCGGGGTCGGAACGTAAGCGACGGTAATAATTAAATATTTTTTGAAAACTTGCTTGACGACCCCCTGAAAAACCCGTTTAATGCGCCCCGTTGCCCAGATAGCTCAGTCGGTAGAGCAGGGGATTGAAAATCCCCGTGTCGGCGGTTCGATTCCGTCTCTGGGCACCACTCATTAGTTTCAGGTGGTGCACATATCATCTGAAACACATAAGAAACCCGCCTGGTGCGGGTTTTTTATTGCCTGGGATTTGACGCCCCCAGGCCTGTTCTCGAAGCAATGAACCGCTCTATTAGCCCCATTCCTTCGAGGCTTTCCCGCAAGACAAAAAACTCACCTCACTCCAGCAAAAACACCATCAGCGGATTGTCATTCAATCGCCCATTGAACGCCGGAGCCAGATGCTCCAACGGCGTCTGCTTCAACAACGCGGTTTCCTTGCGCGCGACGATCACCCATACCGGGCGCGGTAACGCTGCCAGGCGCTGCACTTGATCACGACCGACGAACAGCGGCTGTTCATCGTGATCCAGGTTCATCATGTAGCGCACCGCCCAGGTGTCCCGCGCCAGATTGACAAACACCAACGGCCCCGGCTGCGTGGCACGCAGGGCCTCGACCTGGCCGACAAACTGCCGCGTATCGAATTGCAGGTCCTTGGCCGGCTCCACCACGCTTACCAGCATCAGCCATTGCCCCAGCAGCGCTATCAAACTGAGCCACACCAAGCGCAGCGGCCGACGCCAGGCGATCAGCGCGGCCACCTGCAGCACCAGCAGCGAACCAATCAACAGCGGCAACGAGATGTCAGGCCAGTAACCGTGTTTCTCCCATGCATGCCGACACACAAACACCGCGACCACGCACAACGACGGCAAAGCCGCGACAAGCACTTCGTAGCAGCGGCGCACGCCAGTCAGCCAGCCTTGCGCCTGGAGCAGCCCATAGGCGGCGACAGCGGCGAACATCGGCACCATGGGCAGGATGTAATAAGCCCGCTTGAAATGCGGCACCGACAACCCGATCAGGATCATCAAACCGCAGGCTCCCAGTCGCACCATGAGCTGCATGTCATCATTTACCCAACGCTCAGACCAGCGATGACGCAACGCAAACAACGCTGCCAGCGCCAGGGGCACTACCGGAAAGTAGCGGTACAAACTCAGTTGGAAGTAGAAATAGAACGGCTCGCCGCTTTCATCCAGGCGCCCGCCCACTTGCATCCTGAATACCTCGGCGGCAAACCCCTCGCCCCCGCTGAACCGCGCGAGCCTCATCAGCAGCCACCAGCACGCCGCCAGCAAAATCAGTCCGATGATGCCGTGGATCAGTACCTGCCTGACCCGCTCGCCCGGTTTGCCCAGCGCCCAATACACGCACACCACACCGCACACCTCGATCAACCCCAGCGGCCCGCGTATGGCAAAGCCCAGCACGAATAGCGGGAAGACCGCCAGTTGCCTGCATCGAGAACCCAAGCGCTCCCCCGTGTGCAGCAGATAGAAACTACCTACACAGAGCAACGCCACCATCTGATCCAGACACACCGAACGGGACTTTTCGAGCAATTGCGTGGTGAGCAGTGTCAACAGCACGCTGAGCAGCGCCCACTGACGACTCGAAGGGGCCAGCAAGCGATACATCAGCGCTACCACACCGGCGGAAGCCAGCGCCGTGGGCAGCACGTTGGCCAGATGATTGGGCGCACCGAACAGGCGGGCAAACAGGTAGCTGAAGAACGTCGCGGTGCCGGGGTAGTCCGCGTAGGGCTGGCCGTACGTGGTGGGAAAAAGACTGGCGCCGTGGCGATACATTTCTTGCAGGAACAGCGCCCAGCGCCCGTCAAATCCCTGCGGCTGCTGGTCCCAGATGCCCAGCGTAAACAGCATCAGGGCGAACAGAAAAATGCCCAGGGACTCCAGGCGAAAGCGGTTGCGGTGATCCATCGATTGACCTGCCAGGTAGAAAGCGCCGACCTATGGTGCCGGTCGCCCTGCTGAATAACGCCTGAACAACCCTCAATCTTTCACCCTTCAGCGCCCGCCACGCCATACCAGTGCGGGCACCAGGCGCACGTAGATTAATTCGCCGACCAGCTCCACCAGGGTTTGCAGGATGACAGCCGTCGCGGCCAGCCCACGCACCTCCTCGGGCAATGCCAACGCCAGCGGCAGCACCACCAGCGAATTGCGCGTCGACGCGCTGAACGTCACCGCCCGCGCGGGCGCACTCGGCAACGCGAACAGCCGCGCGGCCAAGGCGCCCGTCAGCGGCGCCAGCAACAGGAAACCTACATAGACCGGAATGACCGGCAGCAACAGGCTGAAATCGCGCACTACCGACGTGATCTGCGAACCGATCACCACAAACAGCACCAGCGCCATCGTCGGCACCGGCAGCCAGGCCCAAGCCGCGTTCCAAGCGCCGACGAGTGCCGACCTACGCGCCACAAACGTGGTCGCCACCGCCGCCACCATCGGCACCACAATCAGCAGCACAAACGCCTGCACAAACGGCTGCGCGTCAATCACCACGCCGGATTGCGCCCCCAGCATCAGCCCCAAGTACAGCGGCAACAGCAGCAACTGCAGCAAAAGCAGCACCGGCGTCGCCGCGAGCATCAACCGCGAATCGCCCTTACCGATATGGGTAAACACCACCACGTAATCAATGCACGGCGTCAGCAACACCAGCAACGCCCCCACCAGCAGCGCCGGACGCTCCGCCAAGCCAAGGGTCAGCCCCCACACCAGCAAGGGCACCAGGATGAAATTAGCCAGCAGCAAGGCCGCCATGAAGCGCTTGCGGCTCAAGCCTTCGCGCAGGTCCAGAAACGGAATTTGCAGGAACATCGCGTACATCAGCACCGCGATGGCCGGTGTGATCCACACACCCAGGCCGTGCCCCCACGAAGGCGCAAGCAGGCCGAAGCCGACAGCCAGCAGGACGGTGACGAAGTAGATAGGGATTTGGTGATGTTCGAGGGTGTCGCGGGTCATGGAAACGCCCTGGTGGAACGCAAAGGCGCAAGCCTAAGCATCTACTGGCGTGATTACCAGGCGAGCGGCTGGAACGGCGAGAACATGCCAGCCAATTAATGGCAGATACCCTTGGGATTTGCGCCAACCTGCGCTTCAATACCTGACCCAGATCCTGACCCCAAGGACGTGAGCCCATGGCCTCGCCGAACAAGCAGCAAAAACGTGCCCACCGGGCCAAGGCCAAGGCCAAACAGAACCGCACCCAGCGCGCGGTCGCGACTAAGCCGGATGCGTTCGCCGGCGATGACAGCCGTATCGATTTGGAGTCGGTGGATTTAACAGAGCTGTTCGTGGAGATGCGCGTTGCCGGCGAGATCAGTCAGCAAGCGCTATGCGCGGCATTCCTGGCCCACCCGCTGCTCGCGCTGGTACTTGAGCAGGAAGGCGAAGAAGAAGCTACCGACTTTATCCTGGCGGCACTGATCGAGTACCGGCAGTGGGCCACGGACAGCGATGATGAAGCCGCCGCACTGGCGTGGATCGAATCGCCGCAGTTTCAAGCGGACTACATTGCCGCCTCCCAAGCCCTTACCAACTCGCAAGACTGACAAAAAATGGGAGGGGCTTGCCCCCTCCCACAGTGGAATGGCGGTCAGTTAAGCACCGCAGCCCCTACTCTCTGAGCCTTGCGCCGGCTCGACACCATCAACCCCGCCGCCACTACCAGCAGGCTCAGGATGCCCGTCGCGATGATCTCCACGCGATGCGCTTCCTGGAACAGCATGATGGTCAACGTGCCCACGATGAACACCATCACCGCGTAGGTCAGGCCGGGGAACAGCCACATCTTGAAGACAATCTTCTCGCCTGCCGCCGTGCGTTTCTGGCGCATGCGCAGTTGCGACACTGCGATTACCAGATACACCAGCAAGGCGATAGCGCCGGAGCTGGCCAGCAGGAATTCGAACACCGCGGCCGGAGCCACGTAGTTGGCGAACACGGCAAGGAATGCCGCGCCGGTGGACAGCATCACCGCCCAGTAAGGCGTACCGCTCTTGTTGGTGCGTTTGGCCACGGCCGGGGCGTCACCACGACGGCCCAGGGAGAACAGCATGCGCGAAGCGGTATACAGCGCCGAGTTCAGGCAACTGGTCACCGCCACCAGCACTACCAGGTCAACGATCAGCTTGGCATTCGGAATGCCCATGCGTTCAAGCACGGTCTGGTAGGAACCTACCGCAGCCAGAGTCGGATCGTTCCAAGGCACCAGGGAGACAACAATGAAGATCGACAACAGGTAGAACAGGCCGATACGCCAGATGACCGAGTTGGTCGCCTTGGTGATCTGTTGGCCCGGGTTCTTCGACTCGGCCGCGGCGATGGTGACGATCTCAGTGCCCATGAACGAGAACATGGTGGTCAGGATGGCAGCCAGCACCGCGCCCATTCCGTTAGGCATAAAGCCCTGAGTGTCGAACAGGTGCGAGACGCCGCTGACCTGGCTGGTCGGCAGGAAACCGAAAATCGCCGCCAGGCCGAGGATCACGAAACCCACGATGGCCACGACCTTGATCAGCGCGAACCAGAACTCGAACTCACCGTAGTTCTTCACACTGAACAGGTTGGTGGCCGTCAGCAGCAGGGTAATCACCAGCGTGAACGCCCAAATCGCCACATCAGGGAACCAGGCATGCAGGATCGTGGCGGCCGCGTTGGCTTCCAATGGAATCACCAGCACCCAGAACCACCAGTACAACCAACCGATGGTAAAACCGGCCCAATGGCCGATCGCACGGTCGGCATACGTGGAAAACGAACCGGTGTCGGGCGACGCCACGGCCATTTCGGCCAGCATGCGCATCACCAGCACCACCAACGTGCCCGCGGCGGCATAGGCCAGCAGCACCGCAGGGCCGGCAGCGGCGATCGCGTGGCCGGAGCCGACAAACAGACCGGCACCGATGACGCCGGCAATCGACAGCATCGTGACGTGGCGCGGCTTGAGCCCCTGTTCGAGGTCATTGGAGCTTTGCGTACTACTCATTGACACACCTTTGCGAGGAATTGCGAAAACGGTCCGCCCGACCTGGGATCCTCCTCGTGAAAAGAAACCAACAGGGCGTTCTTTATTTTTTACGCAAGATTTGCGCCAAAATGTTACAAAGCCGCAATTGACGCGGGCTGCAGGAGTTTTGAAGAGCAATCGCAAGTCATTGAGAACAATGGCATTCCGCTATAGCGTTACCGAGCGACTCACAATCCCAAGCGATACGCGCACCAAAAACACACACAAAAAATAAGTAACGCCCCATAAAGGCGCCGATAGCGACCGTTTGCCCCTTTAACCCTTCCAACACCTGGCCAAAGCTGGCACCATCGCGCCCTTTTTGACGCGAAGCCTGCGGCGTTGCGGGTTCAAACGCTTGTTCGGTTGTTGACGGCGCGACACGCCGCTGTGCCGATGCGACACCCTGCCGCACGCCGTCTGTTTACCGCCCGCCACGCTGTTGGCTGCCATCCGGACGCTATGCTAGCTTGGCGCCTCGCCATGAAGGCGGCCCTGCAGCAGGCACGCAGAACACAATGAGGACCCCACATGGCCGAGGCCACGCCCGCGCTTGAAATCCGCAACTTGCATAAACGTTATGGTGAGCTGGAGGTACTCAAAGGTATCTCGCTGACCGCTCGCGACGGCGACGTGATCTCGATCCTGGGTTCTTCCGGTTCCGGCAAGTCCACTTTCCTGCGCTGCATCAACCTGCTGGAGAACCCACACCAGGGCCAGATCCTGGTGGCCGGCGAAGAACTCAAGCTCAAGGCTGCCAAGAACGGCGAGCTGATGGCTGCCGACGGCAGGCAGATCAACCGCCTGCGCAGCGAAATCGGTTTTGTGTTTCAAAACTTTAACCTGTGGCCGCACATGAGCATCCTCGACAACATCATCGAGGCGCCCCGCCGTGTGCTCGGGCAGAGCAAGGCCGAAGCCATCGAAGTGGCCGAAGCCCTGCTGGCCAAGGTCGGCATTGCCGACAAGCGCCATGCCTACCCGGCGCAATTGTCCGGCGGCCAGCAGCAACGCGCCGCCATTGCCCGCACCCTGGCGATGCAGCCCAAGGTCATCCTGTTCGACGAGCCCACTTCCGCGCTTGACCCGGAAATGGTTCAGGAAGTACTTAGTGTGATCCGCGCGCTGGCCGAAGAAGGCCGCACTATGTTGCTGGTTACCCACGAAATGGGCTTTGCCCGCCAGGTGTCCAGTGAGGTGGTGTTCCTTCATCAGGGCTTGATCGAGGAACAAGGATCGCCACAGCAGGTGTTTGAAAACCCGCTTTCGGCGCGCTGCAAACAATTCATGTCCAGCAACCGCTAACGGAGCAACATGCATGCAGAACTATAAAAAATTCCTTCTGGCCGCAGCCGTTTCGATGGCGTTCAGCGCCACGGCCATGGCAGAAACCTTGAAAATGGGGATCGAGGCGGCCTACCCGCCGTTCAACAATAAAGACGCCAGTGGCCAAGTGGTCGGCTTCGACAAAGACATCGGCGACGCCCTGTGCGCCAAGATGAAAGTCGAGAAGTGCGAAGTGTACGTGTCCGACTGGGACGGCATCATCCCGGCCCTGAACGCCAAGAAATTCGACTTCCTGGTGTCCTCGCTGTCGATCACCGACGAACGCAAGCAGGCCGTCGACTTCACCGATCCGTACTACTCCAACAAGCTGCAGTTCATCGCGCCCAAGGCCACCGACTTCAAGACAGACAAGGCGTATCTCAGCGGCAAGACCATCGGTGCCCAACGCGCAACACTCGCCGGCACCTGGCTGGACGACCGCAACATGGAAGATGACTACAACGTCAAGGTCAGCCTTTATGACACTCAGGAAAACGCCTACCTCGACCTGATCTCCGGGCGTGTCGATGGCATTCTGGCGGATAAGTACGTGCAGTATGAGTGGCTCAAAAGCAAAGACGGCTCCAACTTTGAATTCAAAGGTGAGCCTGTCGTGGAAAGCGACAAGATCGGTATCGCCGTACGCAAAGGCGACCCACTGCGCGAGCGCCTGAACAAAGCCCTGGCAGAGATCAAGGCAGACGGCACCTACAAGAAAATCAACGACAAGTACTTCCCGTTCAGCATCGAATGATCCTAACGGCCTGCCCGGCGCGCTCGTTTGCGCGCGTCGGCTTTTAGCAATGCCTGCCGCGATATGAAAACACCATGAATTTCGACCTTTACGGATTCGGCCCGGCGCTCGCCGCCGGCGCGCTGATGACCGTCAAACTGGCACTCACGGCCCTGTGCCTGGGGCTGGTGCTCGGCCTGGCCGGCGCCCTGGCCAAGACATCCCCGTACAAGCCGCTGCAGTGGCTTGGCGGTGCGTACTCGACCCTTGTTCGCGGCATTCCCGAGCTGCTATGGGTGCTGCTGATTTACTTTGGCACCGTCAACCTGATGCGCGCGCTCGGGGAGTTCTTCGGCAATCCCGACCTGTCCCTCAGCGCCTTTGCCGCAGGCGTCATCGCCCTCGGCCTGTGCTTCGGCGCCTACGCCACCGAAGTATTCCGTGGCGCGATCCTCGCCATCCCCAAGGGCCACCGCGAAGCGGGCGTCGCACTGGGGCTGTCGAAGCTGCGGATCTTCACCCGCCTGATCATGCCGCAGATGTGGCGCATCGCCCTGCCGGGCCTGGGCAACCTGTTCATGATCCTAATGAAAGACACTGCACTGGTGTCGGTGATCGGCCTGGAAGAAATCATGCGTCACGCACAGATCGGCGTTACGGTGACCAAGCAACCGTTCACGTTCTTCATGGTCGCGGCGCTCATGTATCTGGGGCTCACCGTACTGGCCATGACCACCCTGCACTTCCTGGAAAAACGCGCCGCCCGCGGCTTTGCAAGGAGCACCCAATGAGCGGCGACTACAGCTGGCTGGCGCATTTCGACCTGGGCCTGAACTGGGCCGTGATCATCAAATGGCTGCCCAAATTGGCACAGGGCGCCATCCTCACCCTGGAGCTGGTGGCCATCGCGGTCATCGCCGGGCTGCTGCTGGCAATCCCCCTGGGCATCGCCCGCTCGTCGCGCCGCTGGTATGTGAGCGCCCTGCCTTACGCTTACATTTTCTTCTTTCGGGGTACGCCACTGCTGGTGCAGCTGTTTCTGGTCTATTACGGGCTGGCACAGTTCGATGCGGTGCGTAACAGCTTCATGTGGCCCTACCTGCGCGATCCGTTCTGGTGCGCCACCGCCACCATGACCCTGCATACCGCCGCCTATATCGCCGAGATCCTGCGCGGGGCGATCCAGGCCATCCCACCGGGTGAAATCGAAGCCGCCCGCGCCCTGGGCATGTCCAGGCCCAAGACGCTGTTCTATATCATCCTGCCCCGCGCCTCGCGCATTGGCCTGCCGGCCTACAGCAACGAAGTGATCCTGATGCTCAAGGCCAGCGCCCTGGCCAGTACCGTGACGCTGCTGGAACTGACCGGCATGGCGCGAACCATCATTGCCCGGACCTACCTGCCGGTGGAGATCTTCTTTGCCGCCGGTTTGTTCTACCTGTTGATGGCGTACATCCTGGTACGCGGTTTCAAACTGCTGGAACGCTGGCTGCGCGTCGATGCCTGCCAGGGACGTTGAGGCGCGCTTCCAGGCACTCGATGCCTTCCTGATCGAGCATCAAGGGCTGTGGAAACCACGGCCCTTTACCCATCGCCAACTGGCCTGGGAATCCCGACACCCCGAGCTTGCGCGCTGGCTGCGTCAACGCTCGCTGGACGACGCCGAAGCCAGCCACAACAACCCCTACGATCTTGCGGCGCCCGCGCCGTTTCCACAGCTTGCCGCGCAGGCTCGCCAGCTCAGTGCTGTGGATAAGTTGCCGACCCGCCCCCTGCCCGCCGCGCATCACCGCCTGAACGTCGATGTGCCGGGCCGCAAGTGGCAGCAGATCGAGGCCTTCGGCGCCGCCCTGCAGTTCGCGCAAGCCCCCACGCACTGGCTGGACTGGTGCGCCGGCAAAGGCCACCTGGGCCGCCGCTTGCTGCAAACCGGGCAACAGCTGACTTGCCTTGAATATGACCCGGCGTTGGTCGCCGCCGGGCAGGCACTGAGCGATCACCATGGCCTGCCCGCGACCCATCGCCTGCAAGACGTCATGGCCGCCGTAACCATCAGCGCCGAACACACACCCGTCGCCCTGCACGCCTGCGGTGACCTGCATGTGCGCCTGCTGCAACTGGCCAGCGCACAGGGCTGCAAACAGCTGGCCCTGGCGCCCTGCTGCTACAACCGCATCAGCGCACGGACCTATCAACCATTGTCCGAGGCGGGCCGCGCATCAACGTTGCGACTGTCGATCGAGGATCTCGGCCTGCCGCTCAGCGAAACCGTCACCGCCGGCAAGCGTGTACGCCAGCAGCGGGACACGTCCATGGCCCGCCGCCTGGGCTTCGATCAACTGCAACGTCAATTACGCGGTTGCGACGAGTACCTACCCACCCCGCCTCTGCCCCCTGCGTGGTTGAACGTGCCGTTCGCCGACTACTGCGAGGCGCTGGCGAGTCGCAAAGGTTTATCCACAGGCCAGCAGGATTGGGCCGCGCTGGAGGCATACGGCTGGGCTCGCTTGGCCGAGGTGAGAAACCTGGAATTGGTACGCGGGCTGTTTCGACGACCGCTGGAAATATGGCTGGTGCTGGATCGCGCGCTGTTTCTGAAGGAACAAGGCTACCGCGTTGAACTGGGCAGCTTCTGCGATGCCGCTCTGACACCGCGCAACTTGATGGTGCTTGCCGAGCGCGATCAAGGGGCAAATTGACGCAGCCCAGCCTGTGGATAACTCTGTTGATGGTTTATTTGCGAGGCCTCTGAACGCCTGGGTCACAGACAAAAAGCCGTACTGGTCATTTTTTGTTCACATCATAAAGTGCACTTAAAACAGGCAGTTAAACCCAGATGAGAAACGCTCCACAAAAAGAGTGTTTCTTAATGACGCGTCCAACCGATTGTGCATAAGCGTCTGGCTTAAGCGAATAAACCGCGCTCTACGCGGCTCTTTTGAGCGCGATCAATAACCGGCACAACTCATTGATATCGGCAGCTGCCGGGCTGGACGCTGCGTTATCCAGCGGGTCGGTGGCAAAGGCCAGGGCTTGGCTGATGAGCGCGTCGCCGCGCACGACCACCGAGGGGCTCGTCCTGCGACGCAGCTTGAAGGCTTCGAGCATCTCTCGGTTAAACGCCGAGTGCTCATCCAGTTGATTGATCACGAAGTGGCAACGTGGCGCGCGCGCCCGCTCAAGGTAGGGCGTCAACAGGGCGTCCAACTGATCCTGAGTACCCAGGCAAGCGGCATTCGGCTGGGCGATCACCAACACGATGTCGGCCACGCTCAGGGCTTGATGCACATATACATTGTTACCCGCAGGCGTATCGATGATCACCGTGTGGCCTGCGCTCAGCCCCATGGCCGAGAGGTGCTCGGCCAACCAGGCCGGCTCGCGCGTGAGCCAGCGCTGCAGGCCTTCCTTCTGGCGACTGTCGGTTTCGCCGAAAGGGATCACCTGGCAACCGGCGAACCCCGCTTGCAAGGCAGTGGTCCACGGCGCGTTGAGCAGGCTGCTGCGCCCCACACCGGGCCGCAGGTGATCAACGCCGAAGTGCTGGCGCAACGCGTTTTGCGGGTCCAGGTCCACTGCCACCACCGACTCACCCAGGCGTTGCAAGCCGCTGCTCAATGCCGTGACCAGCGTGCTACGACCCACGCCGCCATTAACCGAGACCACAGCCACCACGGTAGCGCGCAACGGGGCGGCTTCGACATGCGAGGATGACGGATTACCGTGAGTCCCATGAGGGTGGATGCGCGAGCCATCTTCACGGTTCACGCGGGTGCCGTCATCAAATGGAATACTGCCGAAAAAGTGCAGCCGCGCATTTTTGCCCTTCGGGTCACGGGAAACGCTGTTGCCGAACAAGGCAAATAAATCATCGGTGCGGCTCATGGCCGGGGCTCCTTCGCAGCGCCGTTCGAAGACGTGAAAGGTCGGCCAATCAGGTCTGCCCGTACGTATTCTTGTCAGCATGTTATGGGCTGCATTCTGGGTCAGGCCCAATGAAGTGTCATTATTTTGATCAAAAAACCATCAGCCTTTCAGACGAGCGGAAAACTGCCAATTTACTGACGAAAAATACCGTCATTTGCTGGGCGGTGATTTCATCGTGCCATTGTTTTTTACCCGCCATCCCCGCACCATTGCGACACCTTCCAGGCTGCACGTTTTGGGTAAGCGCAGTGGCGATACGCTTCAAACTCTCGCGGTTCCTCTACAGCCTCGCCATCACGGTGGTGTTGGGCGGTGGGCTGCTGGGCGACTTACTCGCCGACTGGGATTTCAGCCAGATCAGCCGCAAAGCCGAAGCGTTGTACGGACCATTGGGCGCGGGGCGGCAGCGCATCGATGCCTGGCAACAGCTGCTGGCCACGCAGAAGCAGGTCAGCGAGAGCGAACAACTCAAAGTGGTCAACTTGTTCTTCAACCGTCAGTTGCACTACGAAGAAGATATCGATCTGTGGCACGAGGTGGATTATTGGGCGACGCCCATTCAGTCCTTGTGGAAAGGCGCCGGCGATTGTGAAGACTATGCCATCGCCAAATACTTCAGCCTGCGTCATCTGGGCGTACCGGCCGAGAAACTGCGCATTACCTACGTCAAGGCCTTGCGCCAGAATCGTGCGCATATGGTACTGACCTACTATTCAAGCCCCGAGGCCATGCCTTTGGTGCTGGACAGCCTGATGGACCCGATTCTGCCGGCCAGCCAACGTCCTGACCTGCTGCCGGTGTATGCCTTCAACGGCGAAGGGCTGTGGCTGACCGGCGCAACGGGTAACAAGAAAGTCGGTGATACCAAGCGTCTGTCGCGTTGGCAGGATGTGTTGAAGAAAATGACCGCCGAAGGGTTTCCGACCGGTTCGGATAATTAACAGGAGCTACGATGTCACTGTTCAAACAATTGCTGATCGCTATCTGCGTGTTCCTGGTGGTCGCGTTCAGCGGTAGCTTCTTCGTCAGCCTGGAAAGTTCGCGTACCCAGTACGTCAATCAGCTGCGCTCCCATGCCCAGGACGCCGCCACCGCGCTGGCGCTGTCGTTGACACCGAATATCGATGACCCGGCAATGACCGAGCTGATGGTCAGTTCGATCTTCGACAGCGGCTATTACGCCAGCATCCGCGTGGTGGACCTGAGCACCAACCAGGTACTGGTGGAGCGCGCCGCCGAGCCGGACGCCAGCAGCGTCCCAGCGTGGTTCGTGAAGATGATCGGCCTGGCCCCGGCCGGCGGCGATGCCATCGTCAGCCGTGGCTGGCAGCAGGCGGCGCGGGTGGAGGTGGTCAGCCACCCAATGTTCGCGCTGGCCAAGCTGTGGCAAAGCGCGTTGGGGAGCCTCGGCTGGCTGCTGCTCTGCGGCGCGGTGAGCGCGGTACTGGGCGCGCTGTTGCTGCGGCGTCAATTGAAGCCGCTGGATTATATGGTCGAGCAGTCCCATGCCATCGCCCGTCGTGAGTTCCTGAGCTTGCCCGACCTGCCCCGCACCCCTGAGCTGCGCCGAGTGGTGCAGGCCATGAACCAGATGGTGGAGAAGCTCAAAGCGCTGTTCCATGAACAGACCGAGCGCAGCGAGAAGCTGCGGGTAGAGTCCTATCAGGACAGCCTTACGGGCCTGGCCAACCGTCGCTATTTCGAGATGCAGTTGCAGTCCCGCGTCAGCAACCTTGAGGATGCAAGCTCGGGCTACCTGCTGATGTTGCGAGTCAACGACTTGAGCGGCCTCAACCAGCGCCTGGGCGGGCAACGCACCGACCAACTGCTGCAGGCCGTCAGCCAGCAACTGGTGCGCACGTGCGCCAAGTACCCCGAAACCCAGAACCTGATTACCCGCAGCCGTGGCGGCGAGTTCGCCGTGCTCGCCCCTGGCCTGGTGCGCGATGAAGCGCAGCAACTGGCCCAGGCGCTGGAAAACACCCTGCAAAGCCTCTATGAAACGGGCGCCACCGATACGCCGACCGTGGCCTACATCGGGCTGGCACCGTACAAACCGGGCGATGCCTCGGCCGACTTGTTGATGCTGGCCGACCAGGCGCTGGCCCAGGCCGAAGCCGGTACCGGCCAGACATGGGTCTGCCTGGAACACCAGACCCAAGGCACCGTCGGCGACGATCACCACAGCTGGCACACCTTGCTCGACAACGCCCTGACCCAAGGGCGCTTCCGGTTGTTTTTCCAACCGGTGGTGAGCAGCAGTGATACCCGGCAGGTGCTGCATTACAAAGTGCTGTCACGTTTGCTCGCCCCACAGGGCCAGACCATCGCGGCGGGCCACTTTTTGCCGTGGCTGGAGCGCTTCGGCTGGACCGCGCGCCTTGATCAGCTGATGCTCGACCTGGTGATCAAGCACCTGACCCAACACAGCCCATCGGTGGCCTTGAACCTGTCGGCCGCCACCTTGAACGACCCTCAGGCGCTGGAGCGTGTTTTCGAACGCCTGGCGCAGCATCCCACGCTGGGACCGCGCCTGACGCTGGAGATCGGTGAAGAGCAAGTGCCCGAGCAATCACAACTGGAGCGCCTGACCCGACGCATGCGCAGCCTGGGCTTCAGCCTTGGCCTGCAACGTTTCGGCGGGCGTTTCAGCATGATCGGCAACCTGGCGAACCTGGGCCTGGCGTACTTGAAAATCGACGGCAGCTACATCCGTACCATCGATCAGGAAAGCCACAAGCGGTTTTTTATCGAAGCGATCCAGCGTGCCGCTCACAGCATCGATTTACCGCTGATTGCCGAGCGCGTGGAAACCGAAGGTGAATTGCGCGTGATTCGCGAGATGGGCATTGAAGGGGTGCAAGGCCAACTGGTCGGTGAACCGGCGCCCTGGAAGTAGCGGCGAAGCCTTCTTGACGGCCGCGCCGTTAAGCAGGCGTACGCGGCTCAGATCAAACCGGTTTCATCGTCATTGATCAGTTCGCTCAACCCGCCCAGGGCCGCCCGGGCCTGGGTACGCTCAAGGAACTTGACCTGCGCGGCGGGTGGCAGGTCAGTGATGCTCATCACGTTTTTGGTGATCAAGACCTGGATCAAGTCATCGAGCACTCGAATCATCTCAAGGTCACTTTGCTTGAGCTGCTTGAGGCTGTTGTCGACCGCATCGTCGGCGAACCACGCCTGAATCTCGTGATGGTCGGCCGGTAGCGTCTCGGTGGCTTCGGCGTAAGCCTGCGCCTCGACGCGCACCAAAGCGTTGTTCTGATCGCGTTGCACGTAGAACATCAACGTTCTCCCAATAAAAAAATCCCTGCAGGTGCCGCGCGCGGCCTCTGCAGAGATTACACACATTTTCCCGACGCTGATGCCCAAGGGACGCCAATCCCGAAAGATTGGCGCCGCCGCAGGATCAGTCGTGATGCTTGACGGTCAGGTCGCCACCGGCGATCAGGCTGTTGATCGCGGCGCTGCCACTGCCCCAGCTCGCGCCATCGACCTTGATCGTGACATCGGCCGTGCCACCACCTGAAGCGGTGAATGCGCCCGTGCTGCTGACACTCAGCGTCGAGTTGCCCGAAGCATCGGTTGATAGCTTCAGATAGTTAGCCAGGTTGGTGTCGTTATTGCCTTGCAGCAAATCGGACAGGTCCAGCTTGTCGCCTTCGCCGTGCTTGAAGTCGGTGATGCGATCGAAACCGCCGTTGGTGTTGGTGTCGCCCTTGAGCCACACGAAGGTATCGGCACCCGCACCGCCGCTGAGCACATCATTACCTTTGCCGCCCACCAGGATGTCGTTGCCTACGCCGCCGGAGAGAGCGTCGTTGCCGCCCTGGCCGAACAGGATGTCGTTACCGGCGTTACCGATCAGGGTATCGCCGCCGTCATTGGTGCCATAGATGTTCGACGCGTTGGCCAGAGCACCGATGTCCTGCACGTGTTCAGTGATGTACTGATGCAAGCTGCGGTCATCGATCTGGTCGACGGTGGTGGACAGCTTCTCGGCGGCGAACGCCTTGAGCGCGGCGCCGCCCTCCTGGCCTTTGTAGCTGATCAGGTCACCGAAGATGATGTCGTTGCCCGAGCCGCCGAAGACGTTGTCGGCACCGGTATCGGCCGTGTGGCCAGTAATGGTATCGGCCAGCTTCGCGGTGTCGATGGTGCTGACTGTCTTGTCGCTGTCGAAGTACTTCTGAAGCATGTCCTTATCGACGCTGTTGCCCAGGCCGATGGCTTGTACCTCAACCCCACCCGTGACAGAAGTCGTCAGCGCCGTGTAAGCGGCCTTGGCGTTTTCCAGCGCGTAATCATAACGGCCGGAATTGCCGGTAGCGCCCGCGACATCGAAACCACCGCGGCCATCGGAGACAACATACCCTTCGAAGCTCTTGGTGCCGTACGAATCGTACGAGTAAACCTTGCCGTCTTTGTCGACAATGACCTGCGTCTGACCGTAGATCGTTGCAGTGACCGGAGTGGTCTGGCCCAGGGTGTAGGTGTAGGCGTTGACCTTGTTGTCAAAGGTAACGTTGGCCCCCCACCAAGAGCTGGTATACCCCAGGCTGATGTTGTCGTACGTAGCGTTGTAGACATTCGGCTCACCGTCGGTAATGAAATACGTCAGGTTTTTTGCACCGGCGTTGCTGGTCGCGTCATTGCTCTTGAACCAGGCAGTTGCCGCGTTGAAGGCATCCTGGTAGTTGGTCGCGTCGCCCGAAGCCATGCTGTTCAACACTGTCTGCAGGGCGGCCTTGGCAGCAGCCTGGTCGGCCAGGTTGACTGACACCTGCGATTCAACCTTGGTATCGAAGTCGACCAACAGCACTTTCACCACGCCGGACCCCGTCAGCTTGGCGTTGGCGATCAGGGTATCGAAGATACTCGAGAGCTGGGTCTTGATCGACGTCATCGCGCTCGTCTCGATACTGCCCGAGGTGTCGACGATAAACGCGATGTTGTAGTTGGCACCCGGAGTGGTGATGCCACCCTTGTCGCCGACCACGATGTTGTTGGCCGAGCTGGAGCCCAGATCAATGGTATCCGCCGCCGCACCGCCTTCCGTGACTGGCGTGTAGACCTGAGGCTTGACCGTAATGGTGGTCGTCGCTACCGACGAACTCAGGCTGTTGCTACCTTCGTTGTCAGTCACGGCAATGTCGATGGTGCGTTCACCAATGGCTGGGTACTTGCTGGTGCTGGAGTACTGGAACGACTCAAGCAACGCTTTGTAGGTCGCCGCATCAGCCACTCCCGACAGAGTCAGCACGATCTTGCCGCTGACATCCGTGCCGACGCTGGTCACGGTGACACCTTTGTAGGTACCGCCCACAGCCACTAGGTTGGAGCTGAGCACGTCACCCGAACTCGCGTTTTTCAGGGTGATGGTCGCGCTTTGCATCTGGGTGCTGTCGACGTCACTGATGGCCACGTTGCCGGTAATCGCAACGCCGCTGGTACCGCGCTCGGTGTATGAAGTGTTGAAGCCCGTGGCGACAGAACCGTCCGCGGTGCTGAGGTCCAGGGTAGGCGCGTCGTTGACGGCAGTGACCACGATGCTCACTTTGCCGGTTGTGACCGCTTCAACGCCGGTGCTCAATTCTTTGGCGGTCGCTTTCACGGTGATATCGAAGCTGGCGGTGGAATCCTTGAACGGCGTAACCGTCAGGGTCTTCAGGTTCCAGGTGCTGACATCGTACAGCGTGGATGCGCCGGTCGACGTGAAGCTGTGGCCCGTGGTGCCGTCAGTGATCACGGTGCCGGCGGGCAGGCCGCTGATTTCCACCTTGTGGGATTCCGAGCCGTCGTTGTCGACAAACGTGGTAGTGATCGGCGCGACCTTGATGGCGGTGTCTTCCAGGCCACGGTTGTAGACGTAGCCGGTGTAATAGCCTTCGCCATTGACCACATGGCTGTCGCCCAGCACCGCGCCGGCCGCTTTCAAGGCGTCCACGCTGGTGTAGGTCTGCAGGCCGCTGTTGCCCAGCGACATCGACGGGCCGCTGTTGATCGACACATTGACGTCGTAGTTGCCGCCGCCGGCCTGGTTGTAGTGGTAGATGTCGAGGGTGTAGTAACCCGACTCCGCCGGAGTGAAGGCCGTGCCGGTAATCGCGCTGCCCTTGCTCCAGGTTTCGGTGGCGACCAACTTGCCGCCCACGGTAATGGCCAGGCTGTCGTCGGCGGTGCCGGTGAAGGTGTAGCTCTTACCGGCTTCCATATAGACCAGGCCGGACACTTTGGTCGCGGTCCCCTCAGCCACATTGCCGTTGCTGACGTTGCTGGTCACGCCGCTGGTGATCGCGCTGGCGGCGGTCTTGGCGTCGATCACGCGGATCAGATCGCTGGAATTGGCCACCCCGTTACCATTGGTTCCCAAATCAGTGCGCAGGTTGCCGCCGCTCCAGGTTTGAATGATCAGGCCGGTCGGCACACCGCTGAATGCGCCGACCGTCACGACAGGAACGTCCGTCACCGGGTGGATATCCACAGTGATGATCTTGGTATCGCTGTAGGCAGTGCCGTCGGTAGCCTGAAACTTCAGCTGGGTGTAATCGACTTGCATGTTGCCCACACCGGTGCCGCCGAAGCTGTTGTCACCCGACTCGTTGGCCGCCGGGGTGAAACGCACGTTGTGGTTATCGAAATCAGACTGGCTGAACGCCTTGCCCGCCGAGGTATCGGTCTTCAGGTCCGCCGACGTCAGTTTGACCCACGTGCCGTTGACGTTGTACTCGATGGAACCGGCAGGCAGGCTGGTGAACACCACCTTCGGATTGGACGAGTCCACATCCTTGACACCGAAAGTCGCCCAGGTCAGTTCGACCGAGGTGTCCTCATTGCTCGCGACAACACCATTGGCTGCCGTCGGCGCATCGTTGACCGCCACGATGTTCACATTGAGCGTGCTGCTGGAGCCGGTGTTGGTGGTGTAGCCGATCTGTGGGACGTCGCCGTTGAAGTCTTTAACCGGCGTGAAAGTGTAGGCGCCGTTCGCACCGATGGTGATTGAACCCACGCCTGTAATGACGGCGGTTTGGCCAGCGGTGTAGGTGGTGCCACCGACGTTGAAGCTCGCCACGGTCAACACGTTGTCCACGTCGCTGTCGTTGGTCAGCACGTTGCCGGTGGCAACCGTATCTTCCTTCGCACTGCCGGTATCAGCCTTGAGGACACTCGGATCATCCACCGCCACGATGTTCACATTCAGCGTGCTGCTGGAGCCGGTGTTGGTGGTGTAGCCGATTTGCGGCACGTCGCCGTTGAAGTCTTTAACCGGTGTGAAGGTGTACGCACCGTTGGCACCGATGGTGATCGAACCCACGCCCGCGATGACGGCGGTTTGGCCGGCGGTGTAAGTGGTTCCACCCACATTGAAGGAGGCAACGGTCAGGACATTATCGACGTCGCTGTCATTGGTCAGCACGTTGCCAGTGGCAACGGTGTCTTCCTGCGCACTGCCGGTGTCAGCCTTGAGGACACTCGGATCATCGACCGCCACGATGTTCACATTCAGCGTGCTGCTGGAACCTGTGTTGGTGGTGTAGCCGATTTGCGGCACGTCGCCGTTGAAGTCTTTAACAGGGGTGAAGGTGTACGCACCGTTGGCACCGATGGTGATCGAACCCACGCCCGCGATGACGGCGGTTTGGCCAGCGGTGTAGGTGGTGCCACCGACGTTGAAGCTCGCCACGGTCAACACGTTGTCCACGTCGCTGTCATTGGTCAGCACGTTGCCGGTGGCAACGGTGTCTTCCTGCGCACTGCCGGTATCAGCCTTGAGGACACTCGGATCATCGACCGCCACGATGTTCACATTCAGCGTGCTGCTGGAACCTGTGTTGGTGGTGTAGCCGATTTGCGGCACGTCGCCGTTGAAGTCTTTAACAGGGGTGAAGGTGTACGCACCGTTGGCACCGATGGTGATCGAACCCACGCCCGCGATGACGGCGGTTTGGCCAGCGGTGTAGGTGGTGCCACCGACGTTGAAGCTCGCACGGTCAACACGTTGTCCACGTCGCTGTCATTGGTCAGCACGTTGCCGGTGGCAACGGTGTCTTCCTGCGCACTGCCGGTATCAGCCTTGAGGACACTCGGATCATCGACCGCCACGATGTTCACATTCAGCGTGCTGCTGGAACCCGTGTTGGTGGTGTAGCCGATTTGCGGCACGTCGCCGTTAAAGTCTTTGACCGGCGTGAAGGTGTACGCACCGTTGGCACCGATGGTGATCGAACCAATGCCCGCGATGACGGCGGTTTGGCCGGCGGTGTAAGTGGTTCCACCCACATTGAAGGAGGCAACGGTCAGGACATTATCGACGTCGCTGTCATTGGTCAGCACGTTGCCGGTGGCAACCGTATCTTCCTGCGCGCTGCCGGTATCAGCCTTAAGAACACTCGGATCATCCACCGCCACGATGTTCACATTCAGCGTGCTGCTGGAACCTGTGTTGGTGGTGTAGCCGATCTGTGGGATGTCGCCGTTGAAGTCTTTGACCGGCGTGAAGGTGTACGCACCGTTGGCACCGATGGTGATCGAACCCACGCCCGCCATGACGGCGGTTTGGCCGGCGGTGTAAGTGGTTCCACCCACATTGAAGGAGGAAACGGTCAGCACGTTATCAACGTCACTGTCATTGGTCAGCACATTGCCGGTGGCAACGGTGTCTTCCTGCGCGCTGCCGGTGTCAGCCTTAAGAACACTCGGATCATCCACCGCCACAATGTTCACGTTCAGCGTGCTGCTGGAACCCGTGTTGGTGGTGTAGCCGATTTGCGGCACGTCGCCGTTGAAGTCTTTAACCGGCGTGAAAGTGTAGGCGCCGTTCGCACCGATGGTGATCGAACCCACGCCTGTAATAACGGCGGTTTGGCCGGCGGTGTAGGTGGTGCCACCGACGTTGAAGCTCGCCACGGTCAACACGTTGTCCACGTCGCTGTCGTTGGTCAGCACGTTGCCGGTGGCAACCGTATCTTCCTGCGCGCTGCCGGTATCAGCCTTAAGAACACTCGGATCATCGACCGCCACAATGTTCACATTCAGCGTGCTGCTGGAGCCGGTGTTGGTGGTGTAGCCGATTTGCGGCACGTCGCCGTTGAAGTCTTTAACCGGTGTGAAGGTGTAGGCGCCGTTCGCACCGATGGTGATTGAACCCACGCCTGTAATGACGGCGGTTTGGCCGGCGGTGTAGTTGGTGCCATTGACGTTAAAGCTCGCCACGGTCAGGACGTTATCGACGTCGACGTCATTGGTCAGCACGTTGCCGGTGGCAACGGTATCTTCCCGCGCGCTGCCGGTATCAGCCTTAAGAACACTCGGATCATCCACCGCCACGATGTTCACATTCAGCGTGCTGCTGGAGCCGGTGTTGGTGGTGTAGCCGATTTGCGGCACGTCGCCGTTAAAGTCTTTGACCGGCGTGAAGGTGTACGCACCGTTGGCACCGATGGTGATCGAACCCACGCCCGCCATGACGGCGGTTTGGCCGGCGGTGTAAGTGGTTCCACCCACATTGAAAGAGGCAACGGTTAGGACATTATCGACGTCGCTGTCATTGGTCAGCACGTTGCCGGTGGCAACGGTGTCTTCCTGCGCGCTGCCGATATCAGCTTTCAGAACGCTAGGGTCGTCGACTGCGATGACGTTGATCGGCAACGTAATCGATTCGGACTTCGGCGATGCTGCGCCATCCTGCGCGGTGGCGGTTACGGTGAGGTTCACCAGGCCATTGGTGTCCGGCGCAGGATTAAAGACCAGTGTGGCCTTGTTCCAGGTGCTGATGTCGATGCTCTGGATGCCTGCCGTCGCGGTGAAGGTATGGCCCGCACCGTCGGAAAGGGTCGCGCCGCTCGGAATACCGCTGACCTCCAGCTTGAGCGTCTCGGAACCATCCTTGTCGGTGGCGTAAGCGTCAATCGCGGACAGCTTGATCGCGTGGTCTTCCAGGCCGGTGTTCAGTACCTGGGTGACGCTGATGTTGTCCATCACGCCACCCAGCGAATTGCTGGTAGGCGCCTTGAACTCGAGCTTGGCATCACCGTCAGCGGTGACAGGCACCACGAAGGTGTAGGTCTTCATGCCTACGGTAGTTGCATCCAGGGTGCCCACCTTGACGCCGCCCCAGAAAACGTCGATCACCGAGTTATTCTCGGCCCCCGCACGTGGCGAGTAGTCGACGCTGATAGTGTACGCCGTACCGCTTTCGGCCTTGATGATGGTGTACAGACTGGCGTCGTCGCCGGCATTTTTTTCCAGCTCGATCACCTGGCTGTTGCCCGGGGTGCCGACACCGTAGACGCTGCTTTGGCCAATCTCGACCTTGCCGTCGCTGTTACCGGTCAACCACTGGGTGGCCGCAGGGGTACCGTTACCTGCTGCGTTATTGGCAGCGCCGACCGCGACCGTGCTCCACGAACCGTTGAGATGGGCGCTGTCGAAGTTGATCGCGGTCACGACGCCGCCGCCGAGCAGGCCCAGGTGCGGGGTGTCGGTCACTGGGGCGATGGTGACTGCTGCAGTGGTATCGGCGCTGGCTTTACCGCCATTGTCGACCGCCGTAAAGGTGAGCGAGGTGCTGCCGCTCCAGTCGCCGGTTGGCGAGAAATAAACCGAGGCTTTGCCGTCGACACCCGCCGGCACTGAGTCGCCGGCTTTGAGTTCGGTTTGCAGGGTGGCATCGCTGTATAGCTTGCCGTTTTCCGGCAATGCGGTGATGACAAACTTGGCGACGGTGCCGTCCACATCGGTGCCGCTCAGTACGATCGTCGCCGCATGGTCTTCATCTGCACCAGCCGGGTTGGCCGCTGCGGTGGGTGCATCGTTGAACAGATCGATGGTGACCTTGCCGGTGGCACTGCCGGTCTGCGGTGGCTCCCGGTCAAGGTTGCCGCCGCCGATGTCGGTGACGTCAATGGTGACACTGCGATCCGTGCCGACCGGGTTATTGCCCGGCGTCTGGAAGGTGATCGCTTCAACCACTTTGGTGAAGTCAGCCGCGCTGCTGCCGGCCGACGAGTTGCTGGTGAGGGTATAGACGATTTTGCCATCGGCGGCACTGCCGCTCTGAGTGATGGTAATCCCGGCAACGGCCAGTGCCTTGAGCACATCGGCACTGCTTAGCAGGTCACCAGACGCCAGTTTATCGACCGTGACCACCACTTTGCTGAAAGTGGTGTTGTCGACGTCGCTGATGCTCAGGTTTTTGACCAGTGCACCGGCCTCGGCTTGCTCGGTGAACGTGGTGCTGTCGAACTGCACCACAGGCGGATCGTTGACCGGAACCACCTTCACCACGGAAGTCACAGGGGCCGAATCGAGCTGGCCATCGTTGACGGTGATGGTCAGTGTGCGGTCGGTCGGGGCCGGGTTCTGGCTTTCGCTGGCGAAGTGCACCGAGCGCAGGACTTCCTGGTATTCGGCTTTGGTGGCGTCACCGGACAAGGTCAATACGCCGGTGCCTTTGTCATAGCTGACGGTGATTTTCGCATTGCTTGCATCTGCAATCAGTAAGTCTCCTGCCAGGGGATTGACCAGCGTGACTTTGGCACTTTGCAGGGTACTGTTGTCCACATCGCTGACCGTCAGGTTCGCCGCGATGTAGCCGCCTGGCTTGCCTTCGATGTAGGTGTCGCCGAAGGCATTGGTCGAAGCGTTGCCCAGTACAGGGGCGTCGTTGACGGGGTCGATCTTCACGTCGAGGGTGCTGCTGGAACCAGTGTTGGTGGTGTAGCCGATTTGTGGGACGTCGCCGTTGAAGTCTTTAACCGGGGTGAAGGCGTAAGCGCCGTCGGTGCCGATGGTGATCGAGCCCACGCCTGCAATGACGGCGGTTTGGCCGGCAACATAACTCGCGCCGTTGACGGTGAAGCTGGCGACGGTCAGGACGTTGTCCACGTCGCTGTCGTTGGTCAGCACGTTGCCGGTAGCAACCGTGTCTTCCTTGGCACTACCAGTGTCAGCCTGCAAGACGCTGGCATCGTCGACAGGGTCGATCTTCACGTCCAGGGTGCTGCTGGAGCCGGTGTTGGTGGTGTAGCCGATTTGTGGGACGTCGCCGTTGAAGTCTTTAACCGGGGTGAAGGCGTAAGCACCGTCGGTACCGATGGTGATAGAACCCACGCCTGCAATGATGGCCGTCTGGCCAGCGGCGTAAGTAGTCCCACCCACATTAAAGCTGGCAACGGTCAGGACGTTATCGACGTCGCTGTCGTTGGTTAGCACATTGCCGGTGGCGAGGGTGTCTTCCTTGGCGCTGCCGGTATCGGCCTGCAGGACACTGGCGTCGTCAACCGGGTCGATCTTCACGTCCAGGGTGCTGCTGGAGCCGGTGTTGGTGGTGTAGCCGATTTGTGGGACGTCGCCGTTGAAGTCTTTGACTGGGGTGAAGGCGTAAGCGCCGTCGGTGCCGATGGTGATCGAACCCACGCCAGCAATAACAGCGGTCTGGCCCGCTTGGTAGTTAGTGCCGTTGACGGTGAAGCTGGCAACGGTCAGGACGTTATCCACGTCGCTGTCATTGGTCAGCACATTGCCGGTGGCGACGGTGTCTTCTTTCGCGCTGTCGGTGTCGGCTTGCAGGACGCTGGCGTCGTCGACCGGGTCGATCTTCACGTCCAGGGTGCTGCTGGAACCGGTGTTAGTGGTGTAGCCGATTTGCGGCACATCGCCGTTGAAGTCTTTAACCGGCGTAAAGGCGTAAGCGCCGTCGGTGCCGATGGTGATCGAACCAACGCCTGCAATGACGGCGGTTTGACCGGCAACATAACTCGCGCCGTTGACGCTGAAGCTGGCGACGGTCAGGACGTTATCCACGTCGCTGTCATTGGTCAGCACATTGCCGGTGGCAACGGTGTCTTCTTTCGCGCTGCCGGTGTCAGCTTGCAGGACGCTGGCGTCATCGACCGGGTCGATCTTCACGTCAAGGGTGCTGCTGGAGCCGGTGTTGGTGGTGTAGCCGATTTGTGGCACATCACCGTTGAAGTCTTTAACCGGCGTAAAGGCGTAAGCACCGTCGGTACCGATGGTGATCGAACCCACGCCTGCAATGACGGCGGTTTGGCCGGCAACATAACTCGCGCCGTTGACGGTGAAGCTGGTAACGGTCAGGACGTTATCGACGTCGCTGTCGTTAGTCAGCACATTGCCGGTGGCGACGGTGTCTTCCTTGGCGCTGCCGGTGTCAGCCTGCAAAACGCTGGCGTCGTCGACCGGGTCGATCTTCACGTCAAGGGTGCTGCTGGAGCCGGTGTTGGTGGTGTAGCCGATTTGTGGCACATCACCGTTGAAGTCTTTAACCGGCGTAAAGGCGTAAGCACCGTCGGTACCGATGGTGATCGAACCCACGCCCGCGATGACGGCAGTTTGGCCGGCGGTGTAAGTGGTTCCACCCACATTGAAGCTGGCAACGGTCAGCACGTTATCGACGTCGCTGTCGTTGGTCAGCACGTTGCCGGTGGCAACGGTGTCTTCCTTGGCGCTGCCGGTGTCGGCCTGCAAAACGCTGGCGTCGTCGACCGGGTCGATCTTCACGTCAAGGGTGCTGCTGGAGCCGGTGTTGGTGGTGTAGCCGATTTGCGGTACATCACCATTGAAGTCTTTAACCGGGGTGAAGGCGTAAGCGCCGTCGGTGCCGATGGTGATCGAGCCAACGCCCGAGATGACGGCGGTTTGGCCCGCTTGGTAGTTAGTGCCGTTGACGGTGAAGCTGGCGACGGTCAGGACGTTATCGACGTCGCTGTCGTTGGTCAGCACATTGCCGGTGGCGACGGTGTCTTCCTTGGCGCTGCCGGTGTCGGCTTGCAAAACGCTGGCGTCGTCGACCGGGTCGATCTTCACGTCCAAGGTACTGCTGGAACCGGTGTTAGTGGTGTAGCCGATTTGCGGTACATCACCGTTGAAGTCTTTAACCGGGGTGAAGGCGTAAGCGCCGTCAGTACCGATGGTGATCGAACCCACGCCTGCAATGATGGCCGTCTGGCCAGCGGCGTAAGTGGTTCCACCCACATTGAAGGAGGCAACGGTCAGGACGTTATCCACGTCGCTGTCGTTGGTCAGCACATTGCCAGTGGCAACGGTGTCTTCCGTCGCGCTACCGGTGTCGGCTTGCAGGACGCTGGCGTCGTCGACAGGGTCGATCTTCACGTCGAGGGTGCTGCTGGAACCAGTGTTGGTGGTGTAGCCGATTTGTGGGACGTCGCCGTTGAAGTCTTTAACCGGGGTGAAGGCGTAAGCGCCGTCGGTGCCGATGGTGATCGAGCCCACACCAGCAATAACAGCGGTTTGGCCCGCTTGGTAGTTAGTGCCGTTGACGTTGAAACTCGTAACGGTCAGGACGTTATCGACGTCGCTGTCGTTAGTCAGCACATTGCCGGTGGCGACGGTGTCTTCCTTGGCGCTGCCGGTATCGGCCTGCAGGACGCTGGCGTCGTCGACAGGGTCGATCTTCACGTCGAGGGTGCTGCTGGAGCCGGTGTTGGTGGTGTAGCCGATTTGCGGTACATCACCATTGAAGTCTTTAACCGGGGTGAAGGCGTAAGCGCCGTCGGTGCCGATGGTGATCGAGCCAACGCCCGAGATGACGGCGGTTTGGCCCGCTTGGTAGTTAGTGCCGTTGACGGTGAAGCTGGCGACGGTCAGGACGTTATCGACGTCGCTGTCGTTGGTCAGCACATTGCCGGTGGCGACGGTGTCTTCCTTGGCGCTGCCGGTGTCGGCTTGCAAAACGCTGGCGTCGTCGACCGGGTCGATCTTCACGTCCAAGGTACTGCTGGAACCGGTGTTGGTGGTGTAGCCGATTTGTGGGACGTCGCCGTTGAAGTCTTTAACCGGGGTGAAGGCGTAAGCGCCGTCGGTGCCGATAGTGATCGAACCCACGCCCGCGATGACGGCGGTTTGACCGGCGGTGTAAGTGGTTCCACCCACATTGAAGCTGGCAACGGTCAGGACGTTATCGACGTCGCTGTCGTTGGTCAGCACGTTGCCGGTGGCAACGGTGTCTTCCTTGGCGCTGCCGGTGTCGGCTTGCAAAACGCTGGCGTCATCGACGGGGTCGATCTTCACGTCGAGGGTGCTGCTGGAACCAGTGTTGGTGGTGTAGCCGATTTGTGGGACGTCGCCGTTGAAGTCTTTAACCGGGGTGAAGGCGTAAGCGCCGTCGGTGCCGATGGTGATCGAACCCACGCCCGCGATGACGGCGGTTTGGCCGGCGGTGTAAGTGGTTCCACCCACATTGAAGCTGGCAACGGTCAGGACGTTATCGACGTCGCTGTCGTTGGTCAGCACGTTGCCGGTGGCAACGGTGTCTTCCTTGGCGCTGCCGGTGTCGGCTTGCAAAACGCTGGCGTCATCGACGGGGTCGATCTTCACGTCGAGGGTGCTGCTGGAACCGGTGTTGGTGGTGTAGCCGATTTGCGGCACATCACCATTGAAGTCTTTAACCGGCGTGAAAGCGTAAGCGCCGTCGGTGCCGATGGTGATCGAGCCAACGCCCGAGATGACGGCGGTTTGGCCCGCTTGGTAGTTAGTGCCGTTGACGGTGAAGCTGGCAACGGTCAGGACATTGTCGACGTCGCTGTCATTAGTCAGCACGTTGCCGGTGGCGACGGTGTCTTCCTTGGCGCTGCCGGTATCGGCCTGCAGGACGCTGGCGTCGTCGACAGGGTCGATCTTCACGTCGAGGGTGCTGCTGGAGCCGGTGTTGGTGGTGTAGCCGATTTGTGGGACGTCGCCGTTGAAGTCTTTGACTGGCGTAAAGGCGTAAGCACCGTCAGTACCGATGGTGATCGAACCCACACCAGCAATAACAGCGGTTTGGCCTGCTTGGTAGTTAGTGCCGTTGACGGTGAAACTGGCAACGGTCAGGACATTGTCCACATCGCTGTCATTGGTCAGCACGTTGCCGGTAGCAACCGTGTCTTCCTTGGCACTACCAGTGTCAGCCTGCAAGACGCTGGCATCGTCGACAGGGTCGATCTTCACGTCGAGGGTGCTGCTGGAGCCGGTGTTGGTGGTGTAGCCGATTTGCGGCACATCACCATTGAAGTCTTTAACCGGGGTGAAGGCGTAAGCGCCGTCAGTACCGATGGTGATCGAACCCACGCCCGCGATGATGGCCGTCTGGCCAGCGGCGTAAGTAGTCCCACCCACATTGAAGCTGGCGACGGTCAGGACGTTATCCACGTCGCTGTCATTGGTCAGCACATTGCCGGTGGCAACGGTGTCTTCTTTCGCGCTGCCGGTGTCGGCCTGAAGGACGCTGGCGTCATCGACCGGGTCGATCTTCACGTCGAGGGTGCTGCTGGAGCCGGTATTGGTGGTGTAGCCAATCTGCGGCACATCACCATTGAAGTCTTTAACCGGCGTAAAGGCGTAAGCACCGTCGGTGCCGATGGTGATTGTGCCCACACCAGCAATAACAGCGGTCTGGCCCGCTTGATAGTTAGTGCCGTTGACGGTGAAGCTGGCGACGGTCAGGACGTTATCGACGTCGCTGTCGTTGGTCAGCACATTGCCGGTGGCGACGGTGTCTTCCTTGGCGCTGCCGGTGTCGGCTTGCAAAACGCTGGCGTCGTCGACCGGGTCGATCTTCACGTCCAAGGTACTGCTGGAACCGGTGTTAGTGGTGTAGCCGATTTGCGGTACATCACCGTTGAAGTCTTTAACCGGGGTGAAGGCGTAAGCGCCGTCAGTACCGATGGTGATCGAGCCCACGCCTGCAATGACGGCGGTTTGGCCCGCTTGGTAGTTAGTGCCGTTGACGGTGAAACTGGCGACGGTCAGGACGTTGTCGACGTCGCTGTCATTGGTCAGCACGTTGCCGGTGGCAATGGTGTCTTCTTTCGCGCTGCCGGTGTCGGCCTGCAAGACGCTGGCGTCGTCGACGGGGTCGATCTTCACGTCCAGGGTGCTGCTGGAGCCAGTGTTGGTGGTGTAGCCGATTTGTGGCACATCACCGTTGAAGTCTTTAACCGGCGTGAAGGCGTAAGCACCGTCGGTGCCGATGGTGATCGAACCCACGCCGGCGATAACAGCGGTCTGGCCCGCTTGGTAGTTAGTGCCATTGACGGTGAAACTGGCGACGGTCAGGACGTTGTCCACGTCGCTGTCATTAGTCAGCACGTTGCCAGTGGCAACAGTGTCTTCTTTCGCGCTGCCAGTGTCAGCCTGCAAGACGCTGGCGTCGTCGACCGGGTCGATCTTCACGTCGAGAGTGCTGCTGGAGCCAGTGTTGGTGGTGTAGCCGATTTGCGGCACATCACCATTGAAGTCTTTAACCGGGGTGAAGGCGTAAGCACCGTCGGTGCCGATGGTGATCGAACCCACACCCGCGATGATGGCGGTTTGGCCGGCGGTGTAAGTGGTTCCACCCACATTGAAGGAGGCAACGGTCAGCACGTTATCCACGTCGCTGTCGTTGGTCAGCACATTGCCAGTGGCAACGGTGTCTTCTTTCGCGCTGCCGGTATCGGCCTGAAGGACGCTGACGTCGTCGACCGGGTCGATCTTCACGTCCAAGGTGCTGCTGGAGCCGGTGTTGGTGGTGTAGCCGATTTGCGGCACATCGCCGTTGAAGTCTTTAACCGGCGTGAAAGCGTAAGCACCGTCGGTAGCGATGGTGATAGAACCCACGCCTGCAATGATGGCCGTCTGGCCAGCGGCGTAAGTAGTCCCACCCACATTGAAGCTGGCAACGGTCAGGACGTTATCGACGTCGCTGTCGTTGGTCAGCACGTTGCCAGTGGCAACGGTGTCTTCTTTCGCGCTGCCGATGTCGGTTTGCAAGACGCTGGCATCGTCGACAGGGTCGATCTTCACGTCGAGGGTGCTGCTGGAACCGGTGTTGGTGGTGTAGCCGATTTGCGGCACATCACCGTTGAAATCTTTGACAGGGGTGAAGGCGTAAGCGCCGTCGGCACCGATGGTGATCGAACCCACACCAGCAATGACGGCGGTTTGGCCGGCGGTGTAGGTGGTCCCACCCACATTGAAGGAGGCAACGGTCAGGACGTTATCGACGTCGCTGTCATTGGTCAGCACGTTGCCGGTAGCAACCGTGTCTTCCTTGGCGCTGCCGGTGTCAGCCTGCAAAACGCTGGCGTCGTCGACCGGGTCGATCTTCACGTCCAGGGTGCTGCTGGAACCGGTGTTGGTGGTGTAGCCGATTTGCGGCACATCACCATTGAAGTCTTTGACAGGGGTGAAGGCGTAAGCGCCGTCGGTGCCGATGGTGATCGAACCCACGCCTGCAATGATGGCCGTCTGGCCAGCGGAGTAAGTGGTTCCACCCACATTGAAGCTGGCAACGGTCAGCACGTTGTCCACATCGCTGTCGTTGGTCAGCACGTTGCCGGCAGCAACGGTGTCTTCCGTCGCGCTGCCTGTGTCGGCTTGCAGGACGCTGGCGTCATCGACCGGGTCGATCTTCACGTCCAAGGTACTGCTGGAACCAGTGTTGGTGGTGTAGCCAATCTGCGGCACATCACCGTTGAAGTCTTTAACCGGCGTAAAGGCGTAAGCGCCATCAGCACCAATGGTGATCGAGCCAACGCCCGCGATAACGGCCGTCTGGCCCGCAGTGTAAGTGGTGCCGTTGACATTAAACGTGGCAACGCTCAGCACGTTATCCACATCAACGTCATTGGCAAGTACATTGCCGGTAGCAACGCCGTCTTCCCGTGCACTGCCGTTGTCCGCTTGCAGGACACTCGGATCGTCCACTGCGTCGACCTTGACCACCAGCGTGCTGCTCGAGCCGGTATTGGTGGTGTAGCCAATCTGCGGCACGTCGCCGTTGAAGTCCTTGACCGGCGTGAACGTGTAAGCGCCATCAGCCGCGATGGTGATGGAGCCGACGCCAGCAATGACAGCCGTTTGACCGGCGATGAACGTCGCACCGCCGACGTTGAACGTAGCGACCGACAAGACATTGTCGATATCGCTGTCGTTCGTCAGCACGTTGCCGGTGGCAACGCCATCTTCGGCAATGGTGCTGCTATCCGCCTGCAAAACACTTGGGTCATCCACTGCGTTAACGGTGGTGGTGGCTGCCTGCGGGTTGATTGCCAGGTTTTCGTAATTGCCGCCCGTCGCACTGGTGATGGTCGCGCTGACACTAAGGTCTTTGCCATCAGCCAGATTGACTGGGGTATCGACGCTCACGGTGCCGGTGGTCTTGCCGGCTTCGATGGTGATGGTGGTGTTGTTGGACAGCGTGATGGTGACGTCGGTCTGCGCGGCGTTGTTCACGGTGGCGGTGTAGACGATTTTGCCACCTTCATCCACCGAAGCCGTCGCGGTGAGCGTAACGGTGGTGGTGTCGATGGTGTCATTGACCTGAGTGACGGCCGGCGTCGGGTCGGTGGTGATGATCAGGTTGCCGCCGCCGGAGGTGCCGGCGATGGTGGCCGAGATCGACGAGGCGTCCAGGTAAGGCGTGTCATTGCCGGCGAAGGTGACGTTCAGGGCGCCCGAGGTCTGGCCGGCCGCGACTACCACAGCGAGGCCATTGGACAGCGTGACGGTCAGGTCACTGGTGGGGGCCTGAGTGACGAACACGGTGTAAACCACTACGCCACCGGCTTCGGTGATGGTCGGCGTGGCGGTCAGGGTAATAGTGACGTTGCGCGGGTCGACGCCGTTGTTATCAGCGCCGGTCAGGGTGTTAGCCGCCGCATCTGCAGCATTTAAACCGTTGGTCGGATAACCGATGGTTGGGTCGACCACACCGGCCGTCGCTTCCAGCACGACAAAGCTATGGCCGCCGCCGACGGCGCCATCTGCACCGGCTGCGGTCGGGCCTGCCGCAGTGGCTTCAAGATCTTGGGTCGGGTCGGCACCGGCGGCGATGGCTTGCTGCAGTTCGGCGACGGACGGTGCTGCTTGAGCGGTGGCGGCGCTGAGGTCGGTGGTCGAGTCAGGTGCATTGGCGCTCCACTGGGTGTCGCGGCCCAGGTCAATGACGCGGCCATCGGTCAGTTCCAGCGAAACGGCGCCCGCCGGGCCAGTGTCGACCAGCTCGCCGGCGAACAGACGATCACCTTCTACCAGCAGGCGGCGGATCCCTTCTGGGGATACTGCGAACACTTGACCGACAATGCTTTTGACGACCGCAACGCTGCTCATAAAAGACTCTCCGTGTATTGCCATTCAGGGGGTATCCACCCAGGAGACCGGCCCTGTCACTGGTGCCGATTCAATAAGCTGGAGTACTTAATTTCTTCGAAAACTTACTGGCGTCAATTTTTTGATGGCGCGCCAGAAAAATTACTTTTCCGTCAAGGTATTGACCTATTGGGCGTCATCCTAAACAATCCGCCCGGTAATGTCACATTGATATTTAAGCGGCTTCGCGACTTTCTGTTTGCGCCCTCCGGCGCCCAATAAAAACGGGCATTTCGAGTTGCCACTCCCATGCAATATTTCAAGTTTGTTGCGGCTTTCAGGCAACCAATCCCCGGGGAAAAATCAGAATGCGTTTGCACTTATTCACAGCTGTGCCGTTTGTTCTCGCGGCAAGTTTCGTACAGGCTCAAACACTGCAAGAAGCCATGCAGAAGGCTGTGGATGTTCACCCGGAGATTCAGGCCGCCGTCAACGCACGTATCGCTGCCGACTATCAGGTCCGGGCAGCCCAGGGCGGTTACCTGCCTAAAATCGATTTGCTGGGCGGTTATGGCCGTGAAAGCTCCGACAACACGTCGACCCGCGCCGCCAGCAACAGCCATGACTGGAAAACCCTGAATCGCGGCGAGTCGAGCATTCGCCTCCAGCAAAACCTGTTCCAGGGTTTCGGGACGCAGAATGAAGTCGGGCGCCAGCAGGCCACCGCCAACTCTCGCGGTTATGCCCTGCTCAATACCACCGAGCGCACCGCGCTGACCGTTGCCCAGGTTTATCTGGATGTCCTGACTCGTCGCGAGATGGTGCAGTTGGCAGAAGACAACCTGAAGAGCCACGAGCGCATCTTCGACCAGATCAAATTGCGCACCAGCCGCGGGGTCGGCCGGATGGCCGATATGGACCAGGCCGAAGCCCGTCTGGCCCAGGCGCGCAATAACCTGCTGACCGAGCAGACCAACCTTGAAGACGCCAAAGCCAACTATGTAAGCGCCGTGGGCCAAGAGCCCGATGAACTGGAACGGCCGCAGGGCTTCGTCGCCCTGATGCCTGCCAGCCTCGATGAGGCACGCCGGCAGATGGTGGAAAGCAGCCCGGTGCTGCGCTCGGCCGAATCGGACATCGCTGCCGCTGAAAAGCAGTACGAATCCGCCAAGTCGACGTTCTATCCACGCTTCGACGCAGAGCTGCAGCGTTCGGCCAACAACAATGTCGGCGGCGAAGAAGGCCACGACAACGGTTACTCCGCGATGCTGCGCATGCAGTTCAACCTGTACTCGGGCGGCAGCAACAAGGCCGACCTGCAGTCCAAGGCCTCCCAGGCGTCCCAGGCGCTGGATATCCGCAACAATGCCTTGCGTGAGTTGAACCAGGAATTGAGCCTGGCGTGGAACGCCTACAACAACGCCACCTCGCAATTGCCGATCGCCCAGGAATACGTGGACCGCAGCACGCGCGTGCGCACGTCATACCAGCAGCAGTTCAGCCTGGGTGAGCGTACACTGCTCGACTTGCTCGACAGCGAGAACGAACTGTTCACCGCATCGCAGCGCCTGGCGCAGATCAAAAACCTGCAGTTGTACACGCAATACCGCATCAAAGCGGATATGGGCCAACTGCTGCGAAGCCAGGGCGTCGTTGCGCCGCTGGCATCGGTTGTGCAAAACGAAGTCAAAACGAAGGTGAACCTGCCAGGGATGAACTGATTCTTGACGGAGTTGAACCGTTCAACTGCATTAAGAGAGAGTCAGCTTGGATTCTGAAATAGGTGTGGCGCAACTCAACCATGACCCGCGCAGTCAGCATGACGACCCCTTGCTGGACGGGTTGCTGACGCTCTGTTCCCTGCATTACAAGCCCGCCAGCCGGGCGATGCTGACCACCGGCCTGCCACTGGCCGGACAGCGCCTGGGCCCGGATCTGCTGCCTCGCGCAGCGGCCCGGGCGGGTTTGCAGGGGCGTTTGCTGCAGCGCAAGCTTGAGCAGATCCCAACCATTGCACTGCCGGCGTTGCTGTTGTTGAAGGAAGGCCGCAGTGCAGTGCTGTTGGGCTGGGAAGGTGACACCGCGCGCTTGTTGCTCAGCGAAAGCGAAGGCGGCGAAGTCCAGGTCAGCCGTGAGGCACTGAGTCAAGATTACAGCGGTCGGGTTTTCTTCGCCCAGCCGCAACATAAATTTGACGTTACCAGCGGCACGCTGATCCCCCGCGCGCGCTCCTGGTTCAAAGACACGCTCAAACGCTCGCGTTGGTTATATGCCGACGCTATCGCCGCCAGCCTGGTGATCAACCTGATCGCCCTGGCCGCGCCATTATTCGTGATGAACGTGTACGACCGCGTGGTGCCGAACCAGGCCACCGCCACCCTATGGGTGCTGGCCATCGGTATCTGTGGCGCTTACCTGTTCGACCTGCTGCTTAAAAGCATGCGCAGCCTGTGCCTGGACCTTGCGGGCAAGAAAACCGACCTGATCATTTCTGCGACGCTGTTCGAGCGCATCGTGGGCATGGCGATGAAAATGCGCCCGGCGCGGGTCGGCAGCTATGCGCAGAACATCCATGAATTCCAAGGAATGCGCGATTTCCTGACTTCGCTGACCCTCACCAGCCTCATTGACCTGCCCTTCACGCTGATCATCCTTGGGGTGATCGCACTGCTGGGCGGCCATCTGGTGTGGATCCCCGTTGTCGCTTTCCCGCTGGCGCTGGGTATCGGCCACTTTCTGCAAAAACCACTCACCGCGACCCTGGAACGCACCATGGCGCTGAGTGCAGAACGCCAGTCGAGCCTGATCGAAACCCTCGCCGGGCTGGATGCGGTGAAGGTCAACAACGCTGAAAGCGAACGCCAATACCAGTGGGAACAGACCATCGGCACCCTCAGCCGCCTGGAGCTGCGGGTCAAAGTGCTGTCCGGCCTGGCGATGAATATCACACTGCTGATCCAGCAAGTGGCCGGCGTGGCGATGATCATTTTCGGCGTGTATCAGATCATCGATGGCACCCTCAGCATGGGCGGCCTGGTGGCGTGCTACATGCTCAGCGGCCGTGCCCTCGGCCCGTTGGCGCAGCTCTCGGGCCTGCTGACGCGCTACCAGCAAGCCAAGGTGACGATGGTGTCGGTGGACCAGATGATGGAGCTGCCGCAGGAACGCAACTTCGAAGAGCGCCCCCTCAGCCGTAAAACGCTGCAAGGCGCGATGACGTTCCGTGAGGTCGACTTCACTTACCCGAACCAGCAGACGCTGGCGCTGCGCGGTATCAACCTGAGCGTAAAACCCGGTGAAAAAATCGGCATCATCGGCCGCAGCGGCTCGGGTAAAAGCTCCCTGGCCAAACTGCTGGTGGGTTTGTATCAACCTGACTCCGGCTCGCTGCTGGTGGATGGCGTGGATATTCGCCAGATCGATGTCAGCGAGTTGCGCCACAACATCGGCTACGTGGCCCAGGACATCCAATTGCTGGCCGGCACCTTGCGCGACAACCTGGTCTGCGGTGCACGCTATGTGGATGACGAGATGGTGCTGCAAGCGGCAGAGTTGGCCGGCGTGCATGAATTCGCCAGGCTTCACCCGCAAGGCTACGAGCTGCAGGTGGGCGAGCGCGGGCAAAACCTTTCAGGCGGTCAGCGCCAGAACGTCGCCCTGGCCCGTGCGTTGCTGTTGAACCCACCGATCCTGTTGCTGGACGAACCGACCAGCGCCATGGACAACACCGGTGAAGAGCGCCTGAAACAGCGCCTGCAGTCGGTGATCGAAAACAAGACGGTGATTCTGGTGACCCACCGTGCTTCGCTGCTGAGCCTGGTCGACCGCCTGCTGGTGATCGACCGTGGCCAGATACTCGCAGACGGCCCAAAAGCGGCCGTGATGGAAGCACTGAAGAAGGGGCAGATCAGTGTCGCTTAAATCCGGTTCGGGCCGCTTTAAACGCGGCATCTTCAATTACTTCAAAGGCACCGACTCCCTCGACGACCAGCCATTGCCCGAAGTGGAAAAGGCGCTGGTGGACGATGCACCGCGAATCGTACGCCTGACCATCTGGGGCGTGATCGGCTTCTTCGTGTTCCTGGTGTTGTGGGCGCACTTCGCGATTATCGACGAGGTAACCAAGGGCGAAGGCAAAGCGATCCCCTCCTCGCGCATCCAGAAAATCCAGAACCTGGAAGGCGGCATCGTCGCGCAGATCTATGTGCACGAAGGCCAGATTGTCGAAGCCGGCGCGCCGCTGGTGCGCCTGGACGACACGCGATTTGCCTCCAACGTCGGCGAAACCGAAGCCGACCGCGTGGCCATGGAACTGCGCGTCGAACGCCTGAGCGCGGAAGTCGACAACCGCCCGCTGAATATCTCCGATAACGCGCGCAAGACCGCGCCGAACCAGGCCTCGAACGAAGAGTCGCTGTACCTGAGCCGACGCCAGCAACTGGCGGACGAGATTGGCGGGTTGCAACAACAGTTGCTGCAACGTCAGCAGGAGTTGCGTGAATTCAGCTCCAAGCAGGAGCAGTACCGTAACAGCCTGGGCCTGCTGCGCCAGGAGATCGGCATGTCCGAACCGCTGGTGCAGCAAGGCGCGATATCGCCGGTAGAAGTACTGCGCCTCAAGCGCTCCGAGGTGGAAACCCGAGGCATGCTCGACGGCACCACCCTGGCGATCCCGCGCGCCCAGGCGGCGATCAACGAAGTGCAGCGCAAAATCGACGAAACCCGCGGCAAATTCCGCAGCGAAGCCCTGGCCCAATTGAACGAAGCCCGCACCAACCTGAGCAAGGCCCAGGCCACCTCAAAGGGCCTGGAAGACCGCGTCAGCCGCACCATGGTCACCTCCCCGGTGCGCGGTATCGTCAAGCAGATGCTGGTCAACACCGTCGGCGGCGTGATCCAGCCCGGCAGCGACATCGCCGAAGTGGTGCCGCTGGACGACACGCTGCTGGTGGAAGCGCGAATCCGTCCGCAAGACATCGCCTTCCTGCATCCTGGCCAGGAAGCCGTGATCAAATTCACCGCCTATGACTACACCATCTACGGCGGGCTCAAAGGCAAACTCGAAACCATCGGCGCCGACACCGTGATGGACGAAGAAAAGAAGAACACCTTCTACGTCATCAAACTGCGCACCGACCGCAGCCACCTGGGCACCGATGAGAAGCCGCTGCTGATCATCCCGGGCATGGTGGCGTCGGTAGACATCATCACCGGCAAGAAAAGCATCCTGAGCTACCTGCTCAAGCCGATCATCAAATCGCGGGCAGAGGCATTGCACGAGCGCTGATATTTTTACGAGCAGTGAAGGGAAATGCAGGGAGATGTGCGAAAACTTGGGTTTTCGCAAAAATAGTCAGATTTCAGGGGTTTACAGAACCTCGGCAGTCGCTATAATCGTCGCCCTAACACGCCGGTATAGCTCAGTTGGTAGAGCAACTGACTTGTAATCAGTAGGTCCCGGGTTCGACTCCTGGTGCCGGCACCATATCTCAAAGCCCCGCAATGCGGGGCTTTGTGGTTTCTGGGGTTTGGGAAACGCGAAAAATTTGGGCCGTTGTTTTGGCCGAAATGCGCAAAAAGTGTCCACACTTAAAAACGAGGTCTGGTTGCCTCAGACCCGATTCTCACATTTACGACCCATCTGCCAGGTCCGACAGCGTTTCGCCGTCAAACTCAGGCAAATTTTCCGACGCGCGAAAGTAATCAACGTCATCACCTACCGGCAAACGCTTTGACACTCCAGCCGGGTCCTTCCTTACAGCTTGAATAGCAGCTAAAAAATTCACCATCACTACCTCGGCCAAATGCCCAGGTCTAAAATGCGCGCACTTCATCGCCATAGCCAAAGAGGCATGACTGAGCACGCGCTGCAACGTGATGACGTTCCCCACCATTCATCATGTATTGACTCGCGAAGGTATGCTGCAGCACACGGGTTAGCTGCTGCCCGGCAGAAATAGGGTTCTGACCCCCGTTACTCGCATGCGGGTTTCGTGTTGATGGAAAAGCTATTCAGGTTCTGGTCATCGCCGTCGGTGCCCGCCGCAACAGCTAGATGTATGACGCGGCAAAAAAGAGAGTTTGAGCCCGCCATTGCGGGCTTCTCATTGTCCTAGCACCTTGTGCCCCTGCGTTAAGGCCGGAGCCTCCGGGCATGGAAAGACACCTAGCCTTTGCCCGCTCCCCGCCTTTTTCGGTATAACCGATACCCCGCGTTGCGAACGGACTCCCATGAATGCTCTAAAACTCATCGCTCTCCTGGTGATTTTCCCGCTGCTGTTGACTGCCCTGGGTAACTGGGAGCGTCAACGCGCTGAGGAAACGACCAAGGCAATGGCCGATTACCGCAGCAATGTGAGCATCGCCAGGCAGCAGCTGCGAACGCTCGCGGCCAAAAACCCTACGGCGAGTATCGACCTGGCCACTGGCAAGATCAGCGTGGAGTTGGCTCTCTCGCGGCTGGACAAGGTCGAAGCCGAGTTGCCCACTGCAGAGCATGTGAACCGTGCCATGCGCATGTTGGCGCCTTGGGTGATGGGCTTCGGTTTGCTCGCGGCGGCGATCGGCCTGGCGGCGTTGGCCGGGACGCACTGGGCGGGGCGGCGGGCGTTGCAGTCGCGAGAAACGTTATTACGCGTGTTCTCCCAAGGCAGTCGGTTGTTGCCCTATGGGCTGGTGAGCCATGCGGTAGCGATGGCGGCGGCGGTCGCGCTGGCCTTGTGTTACGAGGGCCTGGGGATGTGGCATGTCGGCCGGCTGGGCAGTGGCGAAGTGAAGCTGATGGCGGTGCTGGGGGTGATTGCGGCGTTCTGCCTGTATTCGATCTGGTTGTTGCTCAAGCAACTGCGCCACATGCTGGGCATGTTCACGCCCGCGCCCATGGAGATATTCGCGCGCGAGGTGATGCCTGAGCAGGCTCCGGGGTTGTGGCGCCAGGTGAATGAATTGGCCGTCAAACTCGGTGCATTGCCGCCGGATCACATTGTGGCGAGCCTGGCCCAGGGCTTTTACGTGACGTCCAGTGACGCCACGTTGCTGCCGACGCACACCTCGGTGCGCGGGCGTACGCTGCATGTGCCGTTGCCGTATCTGGGGCTGTTGAATCCGGCGGAAATCAGTGCGGTGATCGGCCATGAACTGGCGCACTTCGCGGGGCAGGATACGGAATACAGCCTGCGCTTTCTGCCGATCTACGATGGGGTCAATCGCAGCCTGGAGGCACTGCACGACACCCTGCTGGCCAGCGATCTGATCCAGGGCTGGCTGATGCGTCCGTCGTTCCTGTTCGGGGTATTTTTCATACAGCGCTTCGACCACGCGGTAAACCACTGGAGCCGCGAACGCGAGTTGCTGGCCGATGCCGCCGGCGCCCGGCTGGCGGGCAATGCGGCGGCGGCCTCGGCGCTGTTGCGGGTGTCGGTGTTGCAACCGCACATTGAAGAAGCGTTGATCAGCCAATGCGAGACGGCCTCGGCAATGGACCTGACCGACGCTGTGCTGGTCGCGTTGCGCGCGCAAGGGTTGCAACTGCCATCCGAGGCGCTGGACATTCAACAGCCGCACCCGACCGATTCCCACCCCTGCAACGGCGAACGCCTGCAGGCTCTGAACGTTTCGCTGGAAGAGGCCAAACGCAACGCCACCCGCGCGGTGGATGTCGAAGCGGCGAAGGCGCAGCTCGCGGCTTTCTTCAGCTCGGCAGCGGCCCTCAGCGAACAGCTGTCCGAGGACTTGATCAAGGCCGTGGCCGCCGAAGACGAGGCACAAACTGAACTGCTGAAAACATTGGCCGCTTCCGCTCAAGGCGAGCACGCCCTGCATGAGGGCGGCCGGCGGCGCGCGCTGGTCACAGCGGTATTGGCGGTGCCGTTTGCGGTGCTTGGGCTGGTGATCATGAGCCTGCCATGGCTCGCCCCGGCGCGCGTGAAAGGCACGCCGCTGTCGACCTTCGGTGCCGGCGCGGCCATCGCCAGCATCGCGTTGATGTTTGTGTGGCTGGGCGTGCGTCGTTACAAGCGTGCTCCGCAGATCGCGCTGCGCCTCACGCCGGAGCATTTTGTATTTGCCAACCTGACGCAGCCGCTGCCGATCGAGCATATCGCTAATGTCTCGCTGCAACCGATCCAGGGCATCTGGCTAACGCTTGAACTCACGGACGAAGCACCGCTGCCCGAGCTGCGCAAAACGGTGTTTGGCGTTCCGGGTGTGCGGCTCAACAAGAAGAAGCGCCTGGTGGTGCTGCAGATGGCGCAGTTGTGCATCGATAACCGAAAGATCGAGCCTTACGAAGGGCTGACGCTGATCACCGACTACGTGAACGCCTCGCTGGCGCGCAGTATTTTGCAAAGCCGTCAGGACTGATCGGCACGCATAAAAAAACCCCGAACCAGTCGGGGTTTTTTATGGCCTGAAGTCAGGCGCAACGCGCGATCAATCAGAACACGTTGATCGGGTAGTCGGCGAACAGACGCAGTTCGTTACCACCTACGTTGTAGTTGCTGGCGTTGTTGGAGACGCGCAGCCAGGACGCACGAGCGCGCAGGCTCAGGTCTTTGGCTGGGCCGCTCTGAACGACGTATTTGAACTGGTTGAAGATTTCACGCTCGGTGCCATCGCCACGGTTGGTACCGTCGTCGATGTTGGTACCGCGCACGTAGGCCACGTTGTAGGTCAGGCCAGGCACGCCGAAGGTGGTGAAGTCCAGGCCGTAGCCGACCTGCCAGGAACGTTCGTCCTTGCCGTTGAAGTCGGACCAGTAGGAGTTGGCCAGCAGGATGGTGTTGCCGCCGTCGCCGATGCCGGTGTCCGGAGTGTTATCGCGGTAGCCGCCATACAGGTAGCCGGTATCGCCAGTGCTGCGCTGATGGGCCACGGTGAAACTGTGCGGGCCGACAGCCCAGGTAGCGCCCAGGCTCCAGATTTTGTTATCACGGGCATCGGCATCGCCGCGCTGTTCGGCGAAGCTCTTGTCCAGTTTGGTTTTGTAGCCGTTGAAGTCAAAGGTCAGCGACTGTTTTTCTGGCAGGGCCAGCACGTAGTTGACGTTGACGTATTGCTTCTTCAGCACGTCTTCCATATCGGACGCGTACAGAGCGGCGGACAGGCTTTCGGTGAATTTATAGCTACCACCGAGGTAGTTGATGCTCTTTAGGTTACCGCTGTCGGTGCCTTCAGCACTCTTGCGCGCTTCCTTGGTGAAGTGACCGGCGTCCAGTTGCAGGCCTTCGATCTCTTTGGAAACGATCGAGGTGCCGGTGTAGGTTTCGGACAACAGACGGGAGTTGTCGTAGGCCAGAACCGGTACGTTAGGAAACTGATCACCGTACTTGAGCACGGTGTTGGATACCCGGAACTTCACGGCAGCGCCGCCTTTGGCCAGGTCGTCGGCGGCTGAGCCACTGTCACCCTGCTTGAAAAAGTCAATACCGCCAGCGCCGCTGCGGCCTTTACCACCGTCCAAGCGAATAGCGTACTGACCGATCACGTCCACACCGACACCGACGGTGCCCTGGGTGAAGCCGGATTCGAATTTGCCGATGAAGCCCTGGCCCCACTCGGCTTTGTCTTGCTTGCCGTTTTTGTAGTCACGGCTGATGTAGGCGTTACGTGCAGCGATATTCAGGTGGCTGTCTTCGACAAAACCCTTGGATTGGTCCTGGTCGTTGGCCATTGCTGTCGATGCGCTCAAAATCCCCAGAGCGATCAGACTCATCCGTTGCTTCAACATATTCTTGTATTCCTTATTACGGGTTGAGTACGCGCTGCAACACCAGGCTCCATGTCACTTTTCTGGTGTCGACTTTCCAAAAAAAGAAGGCCCGCGGATGTGTGAACATCGCGCGAGCCTTTTTTTATTGGAAGAGTCATGGCGGTTAGCCACAGGCGTTGGGCGCAATCCTAGTCGCGTGCTGAATGATGTGTCAATTTCGTGAATCGTCTGTATTTAGGCGAAATAATTCTAAGCAGCCGCTGATGGCGTATCTAAAAACGACACTTAGTTGCGCATCAGTTCGCACAACGCGTGCACTTCATCCTCACTGAACAACCCCTGCGGGTAGCGTTCACTCAATACACTGCGCGGGTCGGGCTGCCCGACGTGCCGCGTGCTGTTTTCCTTCAACCAGAGCGCCAGTGCATGGATGGCGTCACCGTCGACCCGCGAGGGGTGAAGCGGGCGTCCGTACATTGGATTGATTTCGGCGTTCATTTCAGCGCTCTCTCCGACTGCGTGAGCGGCTAACTTACTCAAGGTTTATGACAGAACTGCGCAGTCATGACCTTGGGCCACTGCTATGGCAACACCGATACAAGAGCTATGCCAAGACGCTCTGTTCACCGGCGCCCGCGCATAAAAAAGCCCGCGACCTTGCGGGGCCGCGGGCTTGCCTTGCACGCTGAAAACGCGTAGCGACAGGCCGTCGTCAGTGCGCTGTTACAACTGCACTCAACTTTTGTGCGCAGCGGGCTGCTGTTGGGTCAGGCAGTGGATGTTGCCGCCACCCAGTAACAGTTCACGGCCGGGCACCATCACCACTTCATGCTGCGGGAACAGGTTCTGCAAAATATTCCTGGCGTCGTGGTCGAGCGGGTCGTCGAAGCTAGGCGCAATGATGCCGCCGTTGACGATCAGGAAGTTAACGTAGGAACCCGCCAGCCGCACGGTCGGATTGCGCTCCTGGGAGCCATCCACCGGATCGACACCGGCGCACTCTGCTTCGGTGGCGTACAACGGCCCCGGAATCGGCATCTTATGCACTGTGAACGAGCGGCCCAGGGCGTCCGTGCTGTTTTGCAGCACATCCATGGCCGCGTGGCAGCGTGCATAGTTGGGGTCCTGCGGGTCATCGGTCCAGGCCAACAGCACTTCGCCGGGCCGCACGTAGCAGCAGAAGTTATCCACATGGCCGTCGGTTTCATCGTTAAACAAACCGTCCGGCAGCCAGATGATCTTATCCACAGCCAGGTTGGCGCTCAGCACCGCTTCGATCTGCGCGCGGTCGAGGTGCGGGTTGCGATTGCGATTGAGCAGGCATTCCTCTGTGGTGATAAGCGTGCCTTCGCCATCGACGTGGATCGAGCCGCCCTCCAGCACAAAACCTTCGGTACGGTAGCGGGGCGCGCGCTCGATCTCCAGGATCTTGCCGCCTACCTGCGCGTCACGGTTCCACGGCGCGTACAGGCCACCGTCGAAACCGCCCCAGGCATTGAAGTCCCAGTTCACCCCGCGCACTTCGCCACTGTTGTTGATCACGAAGGTCGGGCCGGTATCGCGCACCCAGGCGTCATCGCTGGACATTTCCACCACGCGAATGTTTGGCACATCCAGGCGCGACCGGGCGTTTTCGTACTGGCCGGCGGATACACACACGGTCACCGGTTCGAACCGCGCAATGGCCTTGGCCACGGCCACATGAGCGGCCTGCGCCGGCTTGCCGCCCAGGCGCCAGTTGTCCGGGCGCTCGGGCCAGATCATCCAGGTCTGGGTCTGCGGCGCCCATTCGGCGGGCATGTGAAAGCCATCGGCGCGAGGGGTGCTGTGCAAAGTGGTCATGGCGATCAGTGCTCCGAAGGGTGTGGGCCAACTTTATAACGGATAAAAATCGGCTTTAAAAGCAGATCAAGGGCAGAAATAAGAACCTGCTCGATTTATTCTCGATAAGAATCGACTATTTACAACTGTTCATTGAGCACCTTCGACAGCATATCGACGAAGAAATCCACACTATGCCGAGAGGTGACCATCGGTGGTTTGATCTTGAGGATGTTCAGATAGTCGCCGGTAGGCTGCATGAAAATGCCCAACTCACGTAACCGGTCACACAGCAATTTGGTTTCCTCGGTCGCCGGTTCCAGGGTTTGCCGGTCGCGCACTAACTCCAGGCCCAGATAGAAACCGGAACCGTGCACGGCCCCGACCAACGGGTGACGCTCGATCAGGGCTTCCAGACGAGCTTTGAAATGTCCGCCCACGACTTGGGCGTTTTCCCACAGTTTTTCTTCTTCCATCACATCCAGCACCGCCATGCCGATCCGGCAGCTGACGGGGCTGCCGCCTGAGGATGAGAAGAAATAACCTTCGGCCTCCAGCGCTTCAGCGATTTCGCGGCGGGTAATCACCGCACCCAGTGGCTGGCCGTTGCCCATGCCTTTGGCCATGGTGATGATATCGGGCACTACGCCCTGCTCTTCAAAGCCCCAGAAGAAACGCCCCATGCGGCCATAACCGACTTGCACTTCATCGGCGATGCACACGCCGCCTCGGGCGCGTACCAGGCCATACACTTGCTGCAAGTAACCCGGCGGCAGCGAGATGCCACCGGCATTGCCATATACCGGCTCGCAGATGAACCCTGCCAACTGGCGTTTGCTGGCGGCGATTTTCGCCAGGTTATGTTCCACGCTTCTTACGTAGTCCGGCGCACTGTCCTGCCCGCGGAACTCACCGCGATAGGTATTGGGCGCGGTCACCGGGTGCACCCAGTCCGGGCGGCTGCTCAAGGCCTGAGGGTTGTCGGCAATCGAGGTGGACACCGCGTCCGCCGCCACCGACCAGCCGTGATAGGCCTCCAGCACACTGAGCATGTCGCGCCCGCCGCTGAAGGCCCAGGCCAGGCGGATAGCCAGGTCGTTGGCCTCGGTGCCGCTGTTGACCAGAAACACACGGTCCATGCCCTCCGGCGCCAGGGCCAGCAAGCGTTCGGAAAACTCCGTGACCGCCGCGTAGTGAAAGCGCGAGTTGGTGTTGAGCAACGACCATTGCCGCGCCGCTACCGCGGCCATGCGTGGATGCCCATGGCCCAGCACCGCCACGTTGTTGAGCATGTCCAGGTAGGAACGCCCGTGCATGTCGATCAGGTGGTTGCGCCAGCCGCGCTCGATGCGCGGCGGGTCGGTGTAATAGTGCTTCTGCGAGCGGGCGAAACTGGCGTCCCGGCGGGCCAGCAGGGTCTGGGCGTCCAGTTCAGGCTCGGCGTCGCAGGCCAGCCCCAGCACAGCGCCGGGCGACGGGCACAGGGTTTGCCAGGCCTGCGCGCGCGAGGGGGTGCAAAACAGCGGCGGTTCGAGGTCGGCAAGACACAACTGCACGATCAGCGGCGCCACCACCTCACCCAACCGTTGCCCCTCGACCAACAATGCACCGGATTTGAGCGAGGTGCTCACACCCCACACATGCACGCTCAACTCGACGCCCTGCAGGCGTACCCGCCCGTCGGCCTCGTGGTGCAGCGTACCGGCAAAGGGCGCTTCCACCCCTGTGCCATGCGGCACATGCAGCTCCACGTGCAGAGCAAAGGTATCCGCCTCGGTGGGAGTGTCAGGACGAGTACGCGACAACCGATATTGCCCATATCGACTGGCCGCCAACCCATGCAGCGTGGCCGCTTCGTCCAGCAACCTGCGATCGACGCCGGGCGTCTCCCAATTGCCAGCCTCGAAGTGTGGGCTGAGCACGCCCAGGTCGATCAACGCGAATTCGCGGCCGACCAGCTCCGGTAACAGCGGGGCGAAGTCCTGGCTGGCGATCGGTGTCGGCGTTTCGCCAACGCTGCCCAAAATCGCCGCTTCCATCAGCTCGAACGGCACCGAGGTGGCCACGTGGAAGATTTCCCACTCGTGTTCGGCATTTTTCAGCAAGTAGCTGTTATCCGGGTCCAAATGTTGCTGCTGCTCACTGCTCAGTACCAATACCGCCGCCCGTGCGACGATCAACGGCCACAGCGCCTGCAACTCCTCGCGTTGCAAAGGGGTCACGGCATGGCAGGCCTGAATCGCCGGCAAAATCGCAAAGGGGTCGCCCTCGGCGTGGTGCAGCAAGGCCGCGCAGGTCACCGACAGGTCAGCGATGCGCCAGGTGTGAACCAGGTCGCCAAAGTCGATTACCCCCTGGATCTGCCACTGACGCTGGGCATCACGCTGCCACAGCACGTTGTCATCGGTGATATCCATATGAACGGCTTGCCACGGCAGGCGCTCGACCAGGGGCCGAATACGGGCTTGGACCTGCGCGCTCACGCGCTCCAACGCCTCGCGATGCGCAAGGTCTTGCAGGCTGGCCAACAGGTGGGCGATCAGCTCCAGAGCATGGCGCGGGTCCCACTGCAGGGTGCGCTCAAGGCCCCCATGCTCGAACGGCGCGAGCGCCAGGCTCATGCGGCCGCACAGGTCACCGAAGCCGGCCATCACCTCGCGACCCAGGTGGGGCCTGTGGGTCAATGGCTGGCCGTCGAGATAGTCCAGCAGGCGCAAGTGCAGGGTTTGTCCGCCGATTGCCAGGGTGAGCAATTCATCGCCGGCCAGGGTCTTGATCACCTTGGGCACGCGCACCTCGGCGTGGGTCTGCAAATGACTGAGCGCCGCGTGCTGAGCCTGCAGCTCCAGCGCCGCGTAGTCACCTCGACAGATTTTCAGAACAAACCGACCCTGGGGGGTGTCGACTCTGTAATTGAGGTCTTGCTGGCTGCCGAGCGACTGCAAAGTGCCAGCAAGGCTATAGTGCTGCGCCAGGAGTTGAGTTGCTTGATCGGGGCCTACTTGCGGGCAAGGTAGACTGGCGCGATGGATCAACGTGGCGAGCAGCATGATGGCGATCTCTGTTTTTATCAGGCGCCTATATCGCCATTGTTCATTGGGTTAAGCAACCCCCGGTGCCAACTGCACTTGCGCTGCCCGACGCCACAACTCAAGCTATGCCCCACTCGCTCGATGTCCGTCTAAGGAAAAGGCTCCCCGACATGCGTATTCTCATCACCGGCGGTGCCGGTTTTATTGGCTCTGCCCTTATCCGTCACCTGATCCAAAACACCGAGCATGAAGTGCTCAACCTCGACAAACTCACGTATGCCGGCAACCTGGAGTCGCTGACCAGCATCGCGTCCAACAGCCGCTACGAGTTCGTCCAGGCCGATATCATCGACCAGGCCACCGTCAGCACCGTGCTGGCGCGCTTCGAGCCCCAGGCCATCATGCACCTGGCCGCCGAGTCCCACGTCGACCGTTCGATTGATGGCCCGTCGGATTTTATCCAGACCAACATCGTCGGCACCTACAGCCTGCTCGAAGCTACCCGCGCCTATTGGCATAAGCTGGCCGAACCTGCCAAAAGCGCTTTCCGCTTCCATCATATTTCCACCGATGAAGTGTATGGCGACCTGCACGGGGTGGACGATCTGTTCACCGAGACCACGCCTTACGCACCCAGCTCGCCCTACTCCGCCAGCAAGGCCGCTTCCGACCATCTGGTGCGCGCCTGGCAGCGTACCTATGGCCTGCCTGTGCTGCTGACCAACTGCTCGAACAACTACGGGCCGTTCCATTTCCCCGAAAAGCTGATCCCGTTGGTGATTCTCAACGCCCTCGCGGGTAAGCCATTACCGGTCTATGGTGATGGTTTGCAGGTGCGCGACTGGCTGTTCGTCGAAGACCACGCCCGCGCCCTGCTGAAAGTGGTCACCGAAGGCGTGGTTGGCGAGACCTACAATATCGGCGGGCACAACGAGCAAAAGAACATCGACGTGGTACGCGGTATCTGCACCCTGCTGGAAGAGCTGGCACCACAGCGGCCCGCAGGCGTCGCGCAATTCAGCGACCTGATCACCTTCGTCAAGGATCGTCCAGGTCACGACCAACGCTACGCGATCGACGCCAGCAAGATCGAACGCGAGCTGGGCTGGGTTCCGGAAGAAACCTTCGAAAGCGGCCTGCGCAAAACCGTGCAGTGGTACCTCGATAACCTGGAATGGTGCCGCAGGGTCCAGGACGGCAGTTATCAGGGCGAACGTTTGGGCAACACCGACATGAAGGATCTGATTGCATGATGAAGGGAATCGTATTGGCCGGTGGCTCCGGCACGCGTTTGCACCCCATTACCCTGGGCGTGTCCAAACAACTGTTGCCGGTGTACGACAAGCCGATGATCTACTACCCGATCTCAGTGCTGATGCTGGCGGGGATCAAGGACATCCTGGTGATTTCCACACCGGTGGACTTGCCGCAATACCGCAACCTGCTGGGCGATGGCAGCCAGTTCGGCGTGCGATTCAGCTACGCGGAGCAGCCGTCGCCTGATGGCTTGGCCCAAGCGTTCATCATCGGCGAAGAGTTTATCGGCGATGATCCGGTCTGTTTGATCCTGGGCGACAATATCTTCCACGGTCAGCATTTCGGCGATCAATTGCGCACCGCCGCCAATCGCCCGTCCGGCGCCACGGTATTCGGTTACTGGGTCAAGGATCCCGAACGTTTCGGTGTGATCGACTTCGACAAGGAAGGCCGTGCGCTGTCCATCGAAGAAAAACCCGCCAAGCCAAGATCCAGCTACGCCGTGACCGGCCTGTACTTCTATGACAACGATGTGATCAAGATCGCCAAGGCGGTCAAGCCTTCGCCTCGTGGTGAACTGGAGATCACCGACGTCAACAATGCTTATCTCAAGCGTGGCGACCTGCATGTTGAACGCTTTGGCCGTGGTTTTGCCTGGCTCGACACCGGCACCCACGACAGCTTGCTCGAGGCCTCGACGTACGTGCAGACCATCGAACATCGCCAAGGATTGAAAGTGGCATGCCTTGAAGAAATCGCTTACGAAAATGGGTGGATAGACCGCAACCACCTGCTGCAGCGCGCCAAATATTTCGGCAAGACCGGCTATGGTCAATACCTGTACTCGCTGGCGGGAGATAGCCAGTGAACGTGGTTGAAACCTCACTTCCCGGCGTTGTAATCCTCGAACCCAAAGTCTTTGGCGACGATCGGGGTTTTTTCTACGAGAGCTTCAACGCCAAGACGTTTAAACAGGCCACGGGGCTCGAACGCAATTTCGTTCAAGACAACCATTCGCGCTCGCAAAAAGGCGTGCTGCGGGGTTTGCACTATCAGTTGAAACACACACAGGGAAAACTCGTGCGCGTCACCGCAGGTGAGGTACTCGACGTGGCTGTGGACATTCGTCGCAGTTCACCGAACTTCGGCCAATGGGTGAGCGTCCGTTTGTCGGCTCAGAACCATCGTCAGCTTTGGGTGCCCGAAGGTTTTGCCCATGGGTTCGTGGTGTTGAGCGAATACGCAGAGTTTCTCTACAAGACCACTGATTACTATCAGCCCGGTGCTGAGCGCTGCATCGTGTGGAACGACCCAACGCTGGCAATCGATTGGCAACTGACCGAGACGCCGCAACTGTCCGTCAAGGACCAGGCGGGCAAACGTTTAATGGAAGCTGACTTGTTCCCATGAAAATCCTTATCACCGGCCAACACGGTCAAGTCTCCCAGGCGCTGCAGCAGCAGCTCCCCCCGCTCGGCGAGCTGATCGTGCTGGGTCGCGATCAATTGGATCTGACCAACGCCGACCAGATTCGCCGGCAGGTCCGTGCCCATCGTCCCGACCTGATCATCAATGCCGCCGCCCACACGGCAGTCGACCAGGCCGAAAGCGAGCCGGAGGTGGCCTTCGCGATCAATGCCACCGCCCCCGGCATCCTGGCTGAAGAGGCCAAGGCCCTGGGCGCGCCGCTGATCCACTACTCCACCGACTACGTGTTCGACGGCAGCAAGGCGGCGCCGTACACCGAAGCGGACACGCCGCACCCGTTGGGCGTGTATGGCCAGAGCAAGCTCGCCGGCGAGCAGGCGATTACGGCAGTGGGAGGCGAGCACCTGATCCTTCGCACCAGTTGGGTCTACTCCAACCACGGCAAGAACTTCCTGCTGACCATGCAGCGCCTGTTGCAGGAGAAGCCGCAGATGCGCATCGTCGCCGACCAGATTGGCGCGCCGACCTGGGCCGGTACCATCGCAGGCAGTACCCGCGCCCTGATCGAACGTTGGCAGGCCGGGGATGCCGGAGCATGGGGGGTCTACCACCTGACCGCCCAGGGTGAAACGTCGTGGTTCGGCTTTGCCGAGGCCATCGGCGAGTACCTGCGGGCCACCGGCAAAGCCTGCGCCGAGCTGGAAGCCATCCCTTCCAGTGCTTACCCGACGCCCGCCAAACGCCCGTTGAACTCGCGCCTCGACTGCAGCCGTCTGCAACGCGAATGGCACGTCAGCCAACCGCACTGGCTGGACGCACTGCGCGAGTGTCTTGCACAGCCGCACTAGGCATAATGCGCCTGTACCCACAGGCGCATGACTCCCATGACTCCACCCCTTCCGCGAAGACCCCGCTGGCGCAGCCTCGCGCTGCTGGCGTTGTGCCTGGCGCCGCTGCTATGGCCGCTGGAGCACCTGGCCGAGCGCTACTATCGCAGTGAACTGGCCGGGCAGAACCGTCAGACCCTCGACCTATACGTCGCCAACCTGCTGGGCACCCTGCACCGCTACGAAGTGCTGCCGCAGATCCTCGGCGACCTGCCCGCCTTGCGCAGCGCACTGGCGGCGCCGCAGGTCAGCACCAACCTGGCCAACGCCAATCAATTGCTCAGGGACGTCGCCGCCCAGGCCGGTGTGGAGGTGATGTACCTGATGGACACCACCGGCAAGACCCTTGCCGCGTCCAATTGGGACAAGCAGGACAGCTTTGTCGGACGCAATTTCTCGTTCCGGCCGTATTTCAGCGAAGCCATGGCCGGGCGCCTGGGACGCTTTTTCGGGCTGGGCACCACCTCCGCCAAACGCGGGTATTTTTTCGCCGCAGCGGTGCGCGATGGGGCAAAAATCATCGGTGTGCTGGTGGTCAAGGTCGACCTGGACCACACCGAAAGCCTGTGGGGCAACACCCCGGAACAACTGCTGGTCACCGACCACAACGGTGTGGTGATCCTGACCTCACGCCCGCAATGGCGATTTCGCGCCACGCGGCCGCTTACCCCCGAAGAACGCCAGGCCATCATCGCCATCCAACCCTACCCGACGCGCGACCCACAGCCGCTGAACCTGAGCAGCAGCGCCTGGCTGCGGCAGTCCACGGCCATCGCCGAAACCGGCTGGAATGTAGAAATTCTCGCGCCGAAATCCTTGATCAGTCGCCCGGTGCGCACCGTGGTGGCCGTGGGCGGCGCGGCGCTGCTGGCGTTGATGCTGTTGCTGGGGTTGTTGATGCAGCGCCGCCGACATTATCTAGAACGCATCGCTTTCGAAGCCAAGGCCCGCCGCGAACTGGAAATGCGTGTGGCCGAACGGACCAGCGACCTGGAAGGCCTTAACCGGCGCCTGAAACAGGAGGTGCTGGAACGCGAGCACGCCCAGCAGGAACTGGTACGCGCCCAGGATGACCTGGTGCAGGCCGGCAAGTTGTCTGCGCTGGGAACCATGTCGGCGAGTATCAGCCATGAACTCAACCAGCCCCTGGCCGCAATCCGCAGCTACGCCGAGAACGCCGAAATCCTGCTCGATCATCAGCGCACAGACGACGCGCGCGGCAACCTCAAGCTGATCAGCGAGCTGACCGGGCGCATGGCCTCGATCATCGCCCATCTGCGCGCCTTCGCCCGCCGCGACCGCCACGCGCCTGAAAGCGTAGCCCTGCAACCCGCGCTCGACGATGCCCTGGCGCTGCTGGCCAAACGTCGCCGCTCGATGGAGGTGGAGCTGATCCGCGATCTACCGGAAGCCACGCTATGGGTGCAGGCCGGCGAGACTCGCCTGCGCCAGGTACTGGGCAATCTGCTGGCAAATGCCTTGGACGCACTGACCGAAAAAGGCCCGCCGCGCAAACTCTGGCTGAGTGCCGAAACCACCGCCCAGGGCGTCAACCTGTACATTCGCGACAACGGCCCGGGCTTTTGCATGGAAGCCCTGGGCCGCGCCAGCGAGCCGTTCTACACCACCAAGACGCGCACCCAGGGCCTGGGGCTGGGCCTGGCCATCTGTGAAACGCTGATGCGCGCCTTTGGTGGCGAACTGTTGTTTGCCAACCACAAGGAAGGCGGCGCGCTGTTAACCTTGAAATTGCGCGCCGGCTCGCCGGGCGTCAGTCTGCAACCGTCCGAGGACCGCAGTGTATGAGTATCGATAACCAGATTCAGGTGGTGCTGATCGACGACGATCCGCACTTGCGTCAGGCCCTGTGCCAGACCCTGGACCTGGCCGGGCTGAAAGTCCTGCCACTGGGCGAAGCCACCGGCCTCACCGCACAGCTGTCGCGAGACTGGCCGGGAGTGGTGGTCAGCGATATCCGTATGCCCGGTATTGACGGCCTGGAGCTTTTGACCGAACTGCACGGCCAGGACCCGGACCTGCCGGTGCTGTTGATCACCGGCCACGGTGATGTGCCGCTGGCCGTGCAAGCCATGCGCGCCGGCGCTTACGACTTCCTCGAAAAACCCTTCGCCAGCGACGCCTTGCTCGACAGCGTGCGCCGCGCCCTGGCCCTGCGTCGACTGGTGCTGGACAACCGCAGCCTGCGCCTGGCCCTCAGCGACCGCCAGCAACTGAGCACACGCCTGGTGGGGCATTCGCCGCAGATGCTGCGCCTGCGCGAGCAGATCGGCGCCTTGGCCGCGACCAGGGCCGATGTGCTGATCCTCGGCGAGACCGGCGCCGGTAAAGAAGTGGTGGCGCGCGCGCTGCACGATCTGTCGAGCCGACGCAGCGGGCCGTTCGTGGCGATCAACGCCGGGGCGCTGGCCGAATCGGTAGTCGAAAGCGAACTGTTCGGCCATGAACCCGGCGCGTTCACCGGCGCGCAGAAACGCCGCATCGGCAAATTCGAGTTCGCCAATGGCGGCACGTTGTTTCTGGATGAAATCGAAAGCATGAGCCTGGATGTGCAGGTCAAGCTCCTGCGCCTGTTGCAAGAGCGCGTAGTCGAGCGCCTGGGTGGCAACCAGTTGATCCCGCTGGACATCCGCATCATTGCCGCCACCAAGGAAGACCTGCGCCAGGCCGCTGACCAGGGCCGCTTCCGCGCCGACCTGTATTACCGTCTCAACGTCGCGCCGCTGCGCATTCCACCGTTGCGCGAACGCGGCGAGGATGCGCTGATGCTGTTCCAGCACTTCGCCGACGAAGCCAGCAGCCGCCACGGCCTGCCGCTGCATGAATTGCAACCGGGCCAGCGCGCATTGCTGTTGCGCCACAGCTGGCCGGGTAACGTGCGGGAACTGCAGAACGCCGCCGAACGCTTTGCACTGGGCCTGGAACTGGCCCTGGACAGCTCGGCCGACAACCCCACCGGCAGCGTGCTGACATCTACACCGGGCGGCTTGAGCGAACAGGTCGAACAGTTCGAAAAAAGCCTGATCGCCGCCGAACTCGCCCGCCCTCACAGCTCCCTGCGCAGCCTTGCCGAAGCCTTGGGCGTACCGCGCAAGACCTTGCACGACAAACTGCGCAAGCACGGGCTGAACTTCGCCGACAGCACTCATCAGGGTGCCGACGACGAATGACCCTTCCCATCCGCCAAGAGGCCGCCATGAGCCGCGACAGCCGTTACCTGGAATCCATCCTTCACCACGACATTCCCCTGACCCGGGAAATGGGGCTCAAGGTGCTCGACTGGCAACACGGCCAGTTACAGCTGCACCTGCCCTTGCAAGCCAATATCAACCACAAGAGCACCATGTTTGGCGGCAGCCTTTACTGCGGCGCGGTGCTGGCAGGCTGGGGCTGGCTGCACCTGCAGCTGCGCGAAGAAGGCATCGAGGACGGGCATATCGTGATTCAGGAGGGGCAGATCAGCTATCCGCTGCCGGTGACACGGGACGCCACGGTGATTTGCCAGGCGCCCGAGGACAAGGTGTGGAAGCGCTTTTGCGCGACCTACCAGCGCTATGGTCGGGCGCGGTTGACGTTGGATACGTGGATCGTGAACGAGGGGAGTGACGAACGAGCGGTCGCCTTCACCGGCCAATACGTTCTGCACCGTTAGAAGCCCATACACAAAACAACTCTGGGAGCGGGCCAGCTCCCCCAGTCAGATTCCTTAAGGTGTTAAGAACGCGCCAAGCTCAACAAACGCTCACGCCACGCCGCCTTGGCCGGCAGCGCCAAAAAGAACGGATTGAGGAGCGATTCACGCGCCGGATAACTGAACGGCGCACCGCTCAACTCCAGTACTTCGCCACCGGCGCCTTCCAGCACGCCCTGTGCGGCAGCGGTGTCCCATTGCGATGTCGGCGCCAGGCGTGGATAGCAATCGGCACTGCCTTCAGCCAGCAGGCAAAACTTCAGCGAGCTGCCGATATTGGCCAGCTTCAACTCACCCAACCCCTCACTGAGCCCTTTGAGCAAACGCTCTTGCTCAGGGCTGCTGTGTCGACGACTGGCCACCACCGTAAAGGACTCACCCAGCCCCGGCGCTTCGCGTACCTGAATCTGTCGAGGGGCTTCGTTGACGTCCGACCGCCACGCTCCCAGGCCAGCGCCACCGAAGTAGCAACGACCACTGGTGGGCATCGAGACCACGCCAAACACTACGCGCCCTTCTTCGATCAGCGCGATATTGACGGTGAATTCTTCGCTGCCGGCGATGAACTCCTTGGTGCCGTCCAGCGGGTCCACCAGCCACCAGCGCTGCCAGGTGGCACGCACGCTCTGGTCGATACCGGCATCTTCCTCGGAGAGCACCGGGATGCTCGGGTCCAGTGCCGTAAGGCCATCGAGAATCAGATGATGGGCCGCCAGGTCCGCTGCCGTGACCGGCGAATCGTCGGCCTTGGAGGTCACGGCCACATCGGCGCGCCAGTACGGGAGGATTACTTCTCCGGCCTGCCGGGCCAATTCAATCACGGGGGCAATAAACGGGTGGCCCAGAAACAGTTCGCTCATGCGGTGAAGGCTCCGCGCTGGGTCAACAGGTCACGAACCAGGTACAGCGCGGCCAGGGCGCGGCCTTCGCTGAATTGCTCGTTCTGCGCCAGGCTCGACAGCTCCCGCAGGTTGACCTTGTCCACCCGCATCGGCTCGGGCTCATCGCCTTCCAGGCGCTCTTCATACAAATCGGTGGCCAGCACCACTTGGATTTTCTGGCTCATATAGCCCGGCGACAGCGACAGCTCGGTAATGTGTTCCAACTGTCGCGCACCGTAGCCGGCCTCCTCCTTGAGTTCCCGGTCCGCGGCGGCCAGTACGTCCTCGCCGGGCTCGATCAGGCCCTTGGGCAGTGACACTTCATATTCGTCCGTGCCGCCGCAGTACTCTTCCACCAGCAACGCATGGTCGTCATCGATCATCGCCACGATCATCACTGCGCCGTAACCCGCACCCCGCCCCACCAGGCGCTCGTAGGTCCGTTCAACGCCATTGGAGAAGCGCAACTGCACTTCCTCCACGCGGAACAAACGGCTACTGGCGACTATTTCGCGGGCGAGAACAGTGGGTTTCTGGCGCATAAGCGGCTCCTTGGCGTGATCGGGTTACTATACCGTGGCTTTTCTGATTGTCTGCGTCGGATATCTTTACTTACGTGAGAACGCCCCATGCCCTCTTTGCCCTGGCACGCCATCGACACCGTCCTGCTGGACATGGACGGCACCCTGCTCGACCTGCATTACGACAACCATTTCTGGATGGAACACCTGCCTCAGCGTTACGCCGAGTTGCATGGCGTCAGCCGCGCCATGGCCGAGATGGAACTGCAGCCCCTGTTCGAGCGTAACGCCGGACAGTTGCAATGGTATTGCCTGGACTTCTGGAGCGCGGAACTCAACCTCCCGGTACGCGAACTCAAGCTGGAGACCGCGCACTTGATCGCCCTGCGCCCGGATGCCGACACGTTTTTGCAGGCCATCAAACAGGCCGGCAAGCGGGTCATCCTGATCACCAACGCTCACCGCGATTCGCTGTCGTTGAAGTTGGAACGCATCGAGCTGGCACCCTATTTCGAACGGTTGATCAGCTCCCACGACTACGGTTTCGCCAAGGAAAACCCGCAATTCTGGGACGTTTTGCAAGCGGATATCGATTTCGACCCGGCCCGCAGCCTGTTTATCGACGACACCCTGCCGATTCTGCGCAGCGCGGGGGCGTTCGGTGTGGGGCATTTGCTGGCGGTGAAAGAACCGGATAGCAAGAAGGGGCCAAAGGACACGGGCGAGTTTGCAGCGGTGGGCGACTACCGCGATCTCATCGTCGGGCTCTGAACCAATGTGGGAGGGGGCAAGCCTCCTCCCACATTTTCAACCCTGTATTACTCAGGAATACGCAGCGTCTGCCCTGGGTAGATTTTGTCCACATCTTTGAGCATTGGCTTATTGGCCTCGAAGATTTTGTTGTACTGGTTGGCGTTGCCATACACCGCCAGGGAAATCGCGCTCAGGGTATCGCCCTTTTTCACTACGACGAAACGGGCAGCGGCAACAGTCGGGCCGGTTACGGTGATCTGGTCATCCACACTGGCCACACCTTGAATGTTACCCAGCGCCAGCAGGATCTTCTCTTTCTCTTCCTGGGTGGCCACTTCACCGGTGACGGTCACTTTGTCACCCTCCACCGTGGTCTGCACGTTCGGATTACCCAGACCCACCTTGGCTACGTGTTCCTTCAACTGCTCACTGGCGTTGGCATTGCCCGGCGTCAACAGGTCGATCAACTTCTCGCCGGCTTCCTTAACAAAGCTTAAAAGACTCATGGTGCGCTCTCCTTGGGATTTGAGTTCCAGATGCCCAAGACTAGACCAGTCATACACAAATGCGTTCCAGCCCGACCAAAGACCCAAACGCGCTAGAATCCCCCCGCCATTGGAATAAGCCCTGGAGCGAAGATGGACATCAAACAGCTGAAATTTCTCATCGCCCTCGACGAGACCCGTCACTTCGGCCAGGCCGCGGCACGTTGCCATATCACCCAGCCCACCTTATCCATGCGCCTGCGCAGCCTGGAAGAGGAGCTGGACTTGCCGCTGGTCAATCGCGGCCAGCGCTTCGAAGGCTTTACGGCCCCCGGCGAACGGGTCCTGGCATGGGCACGCACCGTGCTGGCGGCGTACGACGGTTTGCAGGCCGAAGCAGCGGCGTGTCGTGGCAATCTGGTAGGGACGTTGCGCCTGGGGGTTGTGCCGCTGTCGAGCTTCGATCCTTTGGCACTGATGCAGCAATTGCACAAAGAACACCCGAGCCTGCGCTTTGAGCTGTCGGCACTCAGCTCCGAGCAGATCCTTGAGCAACTGGCCAGCAATCGCCTGGACCTGGGTGTTTCTTATCTGGAGCGTCTGGACACCGAACGCTTCGACTCCCTGGCCTTGGGCGAGACCCGTATGGGCCTGCTGTACGACCAGCGTTTCTTCAGCTTCGGCGACACACCCTTGAGCTGGGAAGCGCTGATCGAACTGCCGCTGGGCATGCTCACCAGCGGCATGCATTTTCGCCAATCCATCGACCACAACTTCCACAGCCGCGGCCTGCACCCGCAACCGCTGCTGCAGACCGATGCCGTCCATCAGTTATTACAAGCAGTACATGGCGGCTTGTGCTGCGCGGTGATGCCGTTGGAAGGCGGGCTGGACGCGCTGACCGAACACCTGCGCCTGCAACCGATCGAGGATGCCCATACCCTGGCCCGCCTGGGGCTGATCATGCGCCGCAGCGCGCCGCGTTCGGCGCTGGCCGAGGCGTGTTTCGCGCTGTATCAGAAATCGCTGGCCTCGCCTTGATCGACGTCATCTATCGCTAGATCAGTACTGGCAATTAGACGCGACGCTTTGTCGCGCCTAGTCTAACCACTGATCAATCCGTCGGTGGTATCGCCCCATGAACGCCCAGCGCCCAACCTGCGCGGCGCCTGCAGCAGATGCGCCCGCGTCGGCCAGCCAGAGCTATCAATACTGCACGCTTGACCGCACAAACGTCGACAGCACCGCGCTGGCCGAAGAAGTGGCGCTGGCGATCGCCTATAACGACATCAGCCAGGCCGTGATGCTGGTGACCCCGACCGATCTGGAAGACTTTATCGTCGGTTTCAGCCTGGGCAGCGGCATCATCGCTGACATCAGTGACATGTATGACCTGAAACTCAGTGGCTCGGGCTCCGCCCAGTACGCCCACGTGCAGATTTCCAATCGCGCGTTCTGGAACCTCAAGCAACAGCGCCGCCAGTTGGCGGGCACCAGCGGCTGCGGCCTGTGCGGCGTAGAAGCCGTGGAACAAGCCCTGCCGGATCTGCCAGTGCTGCCCGGCGCGCCTCTGCCGCCCGTTGAGTGGCTCGATGGCCTGCGTCACCGCATCAGCGCTTTCCAGCCCCTGGGCCAGCACAGCGGTGCGGTGCACGCGGCGGTCTTTATGAATAACCAGGGCGAATTGTTGCTGGGCCGCGAAGACATCGGCCGGCACAACGCCCTGGACAAGTTGATCGGCGCGTTGATCCGCCAACAGCTCCCAACCGACGGTGGCGTGGCGATTGTCACCAGCCGTTGCAGCCTCGAACTGATTCAGAAAGTCCTGCGCGCGGGCATCCAGACCCTGGTCAGCCTGTCGGCGCCCACCGGCCTGGCCCTGCAATGGGCCCGCCGACACAACCTCAATCTCATCCACCTGCCGCAGAAAAGTGCGCCGCGGGTCTACAGCCCTGCGATGGAGAACCAGCCATGAGCAATCATCATCAAGCCGACCAAACCCCGACCCCGCGCTACAAGCCGTACAAAGGCCCGGCCGGCGGCTGGGGCGCGCTGATCAGCGTCGCACATGCCTGGCTGACCAGCGACAACGCGTTGAAAAACCTGCGCATGATGCTCAAGACCAACCAGAACGGCGGCTTCGACTGCCCAGGCTGCGCCTGGGGCGACTCGCCGGAAAGCGGCATGGTCAAGTTCTGCGAAAACGGCGCCAAGGCGGTCAACTGGGAAGCCACCAAGCGCCGCGTGGATGGTGCATTCTTCGCCAAACACAGCGTCACCGCCTTGCTGGAGCAGAGCGACTACTGGCTGGAATATCAGGGCCGCCTGACCGAGCCGATGCGCTACGACCCCGCAAGCGACCGTTACAAACCCATCAGTTGGGAAGCGGCCTTCGATCTGATCGGCAAGCATCTCAATGCCCTGCCCAGCCCGGACATGGCTGAGTTCTATACCTCCGGACGCGCCAGCAACGAAGCCGCGTACCTGTATCAACTCTTTGTACGCGCCTACGGCACCAACAACTTCCCGGACTGCTCGAACATGTGCCACGAAGCCAGCGGCGTGGCCCTGGCGCAGAGCGTGGGGGTCGGCAAAGGCACGGTGACCTTTGATGACTTCGAACATGCCGACGCGATCTTCGTCTGGGGCCAGAACCCTGGCACCAACCATCCGCGCATGCTCGAACCCTTGCGCGAGGCGGTAAAGCGCGGCGCCCAGGTGGTGTGCATCAACCCACTCAAGGAGCGCGGCCTGGAACGCTTCCAGCATCCGCAGCATCCGCTGGAAATGCTCACCAACGGCGACAAGCCGACCAATACCGCGTATTTCCGCCCGGCATTGGGCGGCGACATGGCCATCTTGCGCGGCATGGCCAAGTTCCTGCTGTTGTGGGAACGCCAGGCCCAGGCCGAAGGCAAGGAAGCCGTGTTCGACCACGACTTCCTCAATGAACATACCGCCAACGTGCTGGATTACCTGGCCAGGATCGACGACACCTCATGGGATGAGATCGTCGAGCAATCCGGCCTGTCCCTGGTGGAAATCGAGCAGGCGGCGCGCATGTACGCCAAAGGCAAGAACGTGATCATGTGCTGGGCGATGGGTATCACCCAGCACCGCCACTCGGTGCCGACCATTCAGGAAATCGCCAACCTGATGCTGCTGCGCGGCAATATCGGCCGTCCGGGCGCAGGCCTGTGCCCGGTACGTGGTCACAGCAACGTGCAGGGCGACCGCACCATGGGCATCAATGAGCGCCCGCCGGTCGCGTTCCTTGATGCGCTGGAGCGCCGCTTCCAGTTCCAGGTGCCGCGCACCAACGGCCACAACGTGGTCGAAGCGATCCACGCCATGCTGGAGGGCCGCTCCAAGGTGTTTATCGGCCTGGGCGGCAACTTCGCCCAAGCCACGCCGGACAGCACGCGCACCTTCCAAGCGCTGCGCAACTGCGACCTGACCGTGCAGATCAGCACCAAGCTCAACCGCAGCCATCTGATGCACGGCAAAGAGGCGCTGATCCTGCCGTGCCTGGGCCGTACCGACATCGATATCCAGGCCGAAGGCCCGCAAGCGGTGACGGTGGAAGACTCGTTCAGCATGGTCCACGGCTCCAATGGTCAATTGCAGCCGCTGTCGAGCCTGATGAAATCCGAGCCGGCGATTCTGGCCGGCATCGCCGCCGCGACCCTGGGCAGCCAGCCGGTCGATTGGAACTGGCTGGTAGCGGACTACCGACGCATCCGCGACCTGATCGCCGACACCATCCCCGGCTTCAAGGACTTCAACGAGAAGATCAAAAACCCGGGCGGTTTCTATCTGGGTAACTCCGCAGGTGCGCGCCGCTGGAACACCCCATCGGGCCGCGCCAGCTTCCGCCCGAACGTGCTGCCCAAGGATCTGATCCACGAACGCACCCACGCCACAGGGCGCGTGCCGGATTTGATCATGCAGTCGATGCGTTCCCACGATCAGTACAACACCACCATTTATGGCTTGGACGACCGTTACCGTGGGGTCAAGGGGCAGCGTGACGTGTTGTTCGTCAACGAAGCCGACATCATCCGACTTGGCTTCAAGCCAGGACAGAAGGCCGACATTGTGTCGTTGTGGGAGGATGGACGCGAGCGCCGGGTGAAGGGCTTCACTTTGCTGGCATTTGATATTCCAGCGGGGCAGGCAGCGGCTTATTACCCGGAAGTGAACCCGCTGGTGCCGCTCGAAAGCACAGGCGATGGCAGCCATACGCCAACGTCGAAGTTTGTGGCGATCCGCCTGGAAACGGCGAGCGAGAGCGGTTTGATCCTGTCGCGGTCGGCTTGACCGATCATTTCGGACACAAAAAAAGGCCGCTTTTATATAAAAGCGGCCGTTCCGAAGTAGCTAATGACTCGTAAAAATCACTTAAGTTCCATAGTTAAAACAGTAACTTAGAGAATTGTGTACAACTCGTGTTACTGGTCGGATTTCTATTGTCACAATGTCAATACAGCCTCAGGATCGCGCCGTCATCCCCTTGAGGTTTCCCGAATGAAGTTCTCCTCGATTCTCTTGTTGTCCCTTGGCCTGGTCAGTGGCGCAGCCATGGCCGGTGGCACCACCGAAGCCGGTGTGGGCGGCGCATTGGGCGGGGTTCTAGGTTCTGTCGTCGGCCAGCAGCTGGGCGGCAACACCGGTTCGACGATTGGCGCAGCCCTCGGTGGCGCGGGCGGCAGCGCGGTCGGCGCCGACAAACGCAGCCGTGGCGAAGCAGCCATTGGCGGCGCACTGGGCGCAGCCGGCGGTAACGTTGTGGGCCGCAGCGTCGGCGGCAGCACAGGTGCACTGGTCGGCTCCGCAGCCGGCGGTGGCGCGGGTGGTGCATTGGGCAACTATATGGGCAACAAGAGCGACGACGATGACCGTGGTTATCGTGGTCGCGACGACCGTCGCTATTATCGTGACGATCACCCAGGCCGCGGTCACGCCTACGGGCATCGCAAGAACAAACATCACTACCGTCACCGCTAAGCTCTAAAGAACACCTCAACACCCCTGTGGGAGGGGCTTGCCACCTCCCACATCGGCTTGTCGGTCAGGCCACCAACCTCTGCAATGCCTCGCGTAGCACTCCCGGAATCGTCACCGGCTGGTTTGTCCCCCGATCCACGAACACATGCACAAAACGCCCCGCCGCACAGGCTTCCTGCTCGCCTGCCTTGAATACCGCCAACTCGTATTGCACTGAGCTGTTGCCCAACTTGCCCACGCGCAGGCCGATATCAATGCGCTCCGGGAAAGCAATCGACGCAAAGTAATCGCACGCCGAACTGACCACAAACCCGACCACTTCCCCGTCATGGATATTCAGCCCGCCCTGTTCAATCAGGTAGGTATTCACCGCCGTGTCAAAAAAGCTGTAGTAGGTGACGTTGTTCACATGGCCGTACACATCGTTGTCGTGCCAGCGCGTGATGATCGACAGGAAGTGAGGGTAATCGGCACGTTGCGGCACTGAGTCAGGCATGGATACCTCTCATGAAAGGGAAGTTACAGGTCATGCAAATGAGCCTCGGCCCATTCGCGTACGTCGGCGTAGGGGTAGTCTTCCAGCGCAGCGAAACCCGGAATGCCCCGCGCCTTTAACTTGGTAAACAACGGTACGCTGATACCTCCCAGGAAACGCGTCAGCCGTTCAGCGCCGGGCAGTTGGCCGGTATGTTCATGATGCCTGTGGATAAAATCACCGCACAGCCCCATGAAGTTTTTATCCACAAGCGGCGGCAGACCCGGCGGTGCCGGCAGATGCGCGACATGCCCGTGGCACACCGAGCAATGCCCGCAGCGTTGCGGCGCATTTTCATCGCCGAAATACCGTGCCAGCCGCTGCCCCAGGCATTGTTCAGTGGCGAAGAGGTCCAGCATGGCGTGGATCCGCGCCACCTCCGTCACCTCGTGCTGCTTGAAGCCTGTGTATAACTCGGCGCTCAACCGCTGTGGGTCAAAATCGGTATTCAGCAGGCTGTAGACCTCCGTCATCTGCTTGCTTTCCAGCTCGATCAGCCCCTGTTCCTGGAAGTAATCCAGCGCCTTCACCACCCGGCTGCGCTCGGCGTTGTGCTGCTGGTAAAGCGCATCGAAATCCACCGTGGCCCAGGTTTTCGCGCGCTTGCACACTTGGATGATCGCCGCGACAAACTGTTGCCGCTCACCGGCAAAGCGCGCCAATAAAGCCTCGGGGTCGACCAGATACTTGAAGCGGTATTCCGCGTAAAACGCGTAGCGCGGCGCGATCACGCCCTTGAGCTCCAGTTGCACCAGCAGCGTCTTGAGCGGTAGCTCGCGGATATTGCTGTGATCCGACAGCGACCTCAGCAGGAACTCCCACTGCCCCTCGCTACGCGCCGCCTGCAAGTCTTCGAGCACGCGGCGAATACCCTCCTGCTCAGGCGTGTCGCCGTAGACGAAGTTCTCCAGCACATTGAGGCTGTCGCGGTTGGCCAGCACCAGGCAGTCCGAAGGCTGGCCATCACGCCCGGCGCGGCCGATTTCCTGGCTGTAGTTCTCGATGGACTTGGGCAGGTCGAAGTGCACCACATTACGGATATCGCTTTTATCGATGCCCATCCCGAACGCGATGGTGGCCACAATGCAATTGGAGCGCCCGTCCATGAAGCGCTGCTGGATACCTTCGCGTTTATCGTGGGGCAAGCCGGCATGATAGGCCTCGGCCTGGATGCCGTTACGGTTCAGATGCTCGGCAATCTGCTCGGCGGTTTTCTGCAGGGTGACGTAGACGATGCTCGGCTGGTTGGCCCGCTCGCTCATCCACTGCACAAGACGGCGGCGCTTGTCTGCACCGTTGACCGGTTCGACCAGCAAATTAAGGTTCGGTCGATAGAAGCCCGTGGTGACCACGTCGTCCGGCGCAATGGCGAACTTGGCCTGCATATCGGCGATCACCTTGGGCGTCGCTGTCGCCGTCAACAGCAACGCTTGCGGGATCTTGAACTGGCGTTGGTAGTCCGGCAGCTTCAGATAGTCCGGACGGAAGTTGTGGCCCCATTCGGAAATACAGTGCGCCTCATCCACCACCAGCAACGAGATCTGCACACTTTGCAGGAAGTTGCGAAAGCGTTCGTTCTTCAAGCGCTCCACGGAAATCATCAGGATTTTCAGCTCGCCGGAACGCGCCCGGGCCATCACATCATTGGCATCCTCTCGGCTTTGCGCCGAATCGATACTGCCTGCTGAAATACCGTGGCGTTGCAGGAAGCCCAACTGATCCTGCATCAGCGCCAACAGCGGCGACACCACCAGCGTCAGGTGCGGCAGCAAAACCGCCGACAACTGGTAACAGAGGGACTTGCCCGATCCGGTAGGGAAAATGGCTGCGGCCGAACGGCCGGCCAGCACGGCGCTGACAGCTTCTTCCTGGCCCGTACGAAACTGTGGATAACCAAAGACCTGCTGGAGGGTGTCGTGCATAGGCTGTCACTCCATTGACCGCTGAAGGTGGCTTAAAAACGTAGCCCAGTCAGTTCAGCGAATCGAGAAAGGTCGCATGGAAAAAAGAGACAGGATGATACACAGGGTGCAGCAATGGCCTTGGGCCAAGTTCGACGAATTCGACTGTGGCTGTAGGAACACTACAACCCAAAGGTGGGAGGGGCTATCGGGAGCCCCTCCCACATTTTCAAAACTGCACTACAGCTGAATCAGCGATTCCGCACCCGCTCGATCGCCGTGTCATACACCGGGTTGGCCTTCTGTTCCTTGGCTAGCTGGTAATGACGCAACGCATCCGCAAACTGCCCCGCCGCTTCGTAGATCCGCGCAATGTTGTAGTAGGCACCGGCACGCACGGTCGCTGCATTCGCGCCAGTGGCCAAGGCGACGGCCTTACGATTGGCCCAGATCGACTCGGCGGTGTTACCGGCCTTCTGATAAGCCAGGCCAAGGTTGCCGTACGCTTTGCCGAAGCCGTTGTCCAGATCGATCGCCTGACGGAACAACTCGATGGCCTGATCCAGATTGCCGGCCTGGTAGGCTGCTTCACCTTGCACGTTCAGACGTTTCGCGTCCGCTTGTGCGGAGGAGCTGACGGCCACGGCGGTCACGGCAACGCTGTCATCCAGCAACGGTTTGACTTCGTTGAGCACATCCTTGGCGTCCACCTTTACACCGCTGAAGGTATTGATGTCCTGGAAGTCGCCGCTGCCGGTCATGCGGAATACCGTCCACAGGTTGCCGCTACGGTTTTTCGGCACGTAGTAAGTGCGCACCAGCGACTGGCCCATGTACACGAACACTTTGGCTTCGCTGTTCGACAACTGGCGTGAACTCGGATTGGCGATATTGGTGAAGTCATGCACCGCATATACATAACTTTCGCCGTAGTGTTTTTTCTGCAGGGTGATGGTTTCCGGGCCATAGCTGTCGACGTCGTCCACGTCCAACTCGGCGTCAGTCCCCTGCTTGTTTTCGAAATAAATGTTATTGCCCGGGAAAATCATGTGGGAGTCGAGATCTTCCGGGGTCTTGCCCCACGTCAGCACGACGCGCAGCCCGTCAAGGTTTTCCATGACCGGGCTGATGGCATAGGTCATGCCTGCGCAAGGGCACTTGACCACCAGGTTGGAATAGCCCGGCTTCTTGATGATCAACAGGTTGCTCGCATCATCGGCGGCTTCGCTGGTCAGGGTCACTTGGCCCTGGGCGTTGGTGCGGCCCACCACGTTCTGCGCACCATTGCGCTGCAGCAATACTTCGGCATCGGCGATTTTCTGATCCTTGACCACCGCGCTGAGCACTTCAATCGGCAACTGCTCGGCCTGAACGGAAAAAGCCACCGCACACAATGACATCGTCGAAGCGACACGAAGCAAACTCATGCTTAACTCCCTTTAAATGATGGGCGGAATCGCCCTACAAGATTTTGCGGTGAAACATACGCTGAATTCAGCCCCATGGCGGAGTATTTATACAAAATGTGACGTGGTTTTTATCCCGCCTTTCCGCTGACGCATTGAGCTACAATCAAGCCTTGCCACCCAGGAGGACGCTGTAATGAGCGAACTGACGTTTGAGCAAAAACAGGATCACTACCACAAGATCCGTCGCTCCAATTACCTGGCCAGCCTGCGCTTGGAAGGGTTCGAGACCCAACCGGCCGATGTCGACAAACCCCTGCCGACCCGCGAAGCCGTGCTTGCCAAGTACCGCAACACTCCACGCTGATGCTCGACAAATACGGGGTGGGCCAGGACCCGTACTGCTACCCCGGTAGCAGCGTCCTGCGCAACCGCCTCGATTTGCTCGACGAACAACGCCTGCACCAGGCCGAGCGGGAACTATCCGAAATCGCGGTAGGCAGCCTCCCGCTCTTCCCGCCGCCCTACGACCTCGAACGCCTGCAGTACATTCACCGGACGCTGTTCGGCGACATCTACGACTGGGCCGGTGAACTGCGCAGCGTCAACATCCGAAAAGGCGACACCCTGTTCTGCACCCCGGAACGCATCCAACCGGAAGCGGCGAAGATCATTCGGCACATGGAAGATGCAAACTGGTTTGTGGGCGCGAGCCAAGCCGAACTGGTGACGCAGGTTGCCGAGGCGTATGGCGACCTCAACGTGATCCACCCGTTCCGCGAAGGCAACGGCCGGGCGCAGCGGATTTTGTTCGAGCAAATCATCGTCAATGCAGGGTTTTCAGTGAACTGGTGGCTGGTCAAACACGCGGCGTGGATACCGGCGAATATTGATGCGGTGGCGTGTGATTATCGGGGGTTGGAGGCGATTTTTGAGCGGTGTATCAGCAGGCCTGTAAGGCAGTGATCGTTCCTCACGCGCTGCGTGGGTCCTCGGCACGGGTGACGCAGAGCGTCACGGGATGCATTCCCACGCGGGAGCGTGGGAACGATCTGAAACAGCCTTTGCCTGTATTGCACCATTGCACCGCACCCACCTATAGTTCGCCCCTCGCTGCAAAATCAGCGATCGGGTTTGGTCACCGATTACAGAGATCGCATACGCACCCTCAGATGTCGTAGGCACTTACGTGCCCATACGCTTCATGGCGGCTGTGTTTGGGACGCCTTCGGGCGTGCCGGGTGATCCCTGCCGGTTGACCAACCTGGACACAGTCCGCCGCCCACCAACGCATCCGCGCAGCTACGGACCTGCTGGAAACCTTCTCCTGCCTGACCTTCGAACACGCCAACCTCAAAGACATCTCCCACATCACCAACGCCTTGTACCTGCTCGTCCAGGACGGCTGTGATTTGTTGGAAGCGGCGCAGCATGTACAGCTGCAACCCGAACAACCGCAAATCTAAGCAACACGCTTTGAGCGAGCTTGCTCGCGAAAATCGTCAACGATGGCGCGGCAAACCAGAAGAAACGCGGCGTCCTTGAGTTTTTCGCGAGCAAGCTCGCTCCTACAAACCACAAATTCCGGAAACGGTTGTAGGAAACCTCCAAACACAGCGACATCCCCTTCCCAAACTGCTCCAAACACCCGCTTGACCCTCTACAGAAGTTACCCGTAGCTGAATGAAAATAGCGCGGTCTCAACTTTCTCGGCAGAAACCTGTGAACATCGAAAGGACTCAACACATCGGCCACTATGGCGTCATCTTCACAGTGATTCGCTTCACTGTAGTGCCTGACAATCGGCATGCTTTGGCCAATCTATGCCTGCTTGAAACAAAAACGGCAGCGCGACAAGTGCGCGATCAGATAAGTGGGCTGTACGAAAAAATGCTGGCCAGAGACTTGCCAAGCAAAATGGCGGTCGCGATTTCCCATCCTTTGAGACGGAATCAGGCCGATCGGTTAAACGACCAAAACGTGCTCATCAAAAACATAATCTCCGGAGCGGTTAAAGCATCGGGGATCATCGGTCTGGATGCCAGTGTGAGAGGAGGCATAGGACCTCAGCGGTCAACACTCTCAATGCATGTCTACTCAGACGAGTCTTAGTGACATGGCCCTTTACCTTCAATCCGCTTCCTTTCTCATTATCTATTTGGTGCTGCACTACCAAATCACAGACCCCATGCTCAGAAAGCACTTCGCAGTCACATTTATTACAATAGGCCTTATTTTGACGTTCCTACTACCCTATGTAGCGGTGATCCTCAGAATGCCCCTGCTACCTGTCTTTGTATTCTTAATAGGCTTGGCGCTCTTCATCACTCGAAACAAATACCGCCTCCAACGCAACCAGCCCCTTCATCCACTCCTGCGTGCCCCCACCATGAACCTCGCCCCGAACCTCCCCGAAGACCCCGTGATGCAGCAACTCCTGCAGCTGCTGCACGAAGAAATCGGCCTGCCGAAACACAAGACCATCCGCCTGCAAACCTCACTTAATTTCGACCTGGGCTGTGACGGCAGTGAAGCCAAGCAGCTCATGGAAAAACTGGAGCAGGAGTTCGCCCTCGACCTGGGCGACTACGACACTTATCGCTACTTCAACCCGCCGGTCTTTGACGTGTTCCTCAAGCGTCGCAGCAAAGGGCATGGCGACAAGGTCCCACTGACTATCGGTATGCTCTACCTGGCCATCAAAACTCACAGCTGGGACACGCAGACCCTGGAAAATCTGAGCTGAGCGCTAAAACACTTAGCCTTCCGACACGGATATCCGCTTCAGCCTGACGCCGCCCATAAAAAAGCCGCCCACAAAGGGGCGGCTTTTTCACAGCGGCCGAATCTTACAACTTCGGACCCGCAGCCTTGATCGCATCGCTCACTTCGAACTTCTTGAAGTTCTCGATGAACAGGCCGGCCAGGGCCTTCGCTGCTTCATCGTAAGCGGCCTTGTCAGCCCAGGTGTTACGTGGGTTCAACAAGCCGGTCTCAACGCCCGGTACGGCCAGTGGCACGTCGAGGTTGATGGTGTCGAGGTGTTCGGTTTCAGCACCGATCAACGCGCCGCTCTGAATCGCTGCGATCACGCCGCGCGTGGTCGGGATGTTGAACCGTTTGCCGACACCGTAGCCGCCGCCGGTCCAACCGGTATTAACCAGGTAGACCTTCGAGCCGAAACCACGAATGCGCTTGATCAACAGCTCTGCGTATTCACCGGCCGGGCGTGGGAAGAACGGTGCGCCGAAGCAGGTGGAGAAGGTCGACTTGATACCGCTGCCCGAGCCCATTTCAGTCGAGCCCACCAGTGCGGTGTAGCCGGACAGGAAGTGATAGGCCGCTTGCTCTTCGCTGAGGATCGACACCGGCGGCAGTACGCCAGTCAGGTCGCAGGTCAGGAAGATCACCGCGTTAGGCTCGCCGCCCAGGTTTTTCTCGGAACGCTTGGCAACGTGCTCCAGCGGATAGGCGGCGCGGCTGTTCTGGGTCAGGCTCACATTGGTGTAGTCGGCGTGCCTGGCCTCGTCGATCACCACGTTTTCCAGCACCGCGCCGTGCTTGATGGCTTTCCAGATAACCGGTTCGTTCTTCTCGGACAGGTCTATGCACTTGGCATAGCAACCGCCTTCGATGTTGAACACAACGCCTTCGCCCCAGCCGTGCTCGTCGTCGCCGATCAGGTAACGGCTTTCGTCGGCGGACAAGGTGGTCTTGCCGGTACCCGACAGACCGAAGAACAGGGTCACGTCGCCTGCTTCGCCGATGTTGGCGGCGCAGTGCATTGGCAGCACATCGGCGGCCGGCAGCAGGAAGTTCTGCACCGAGAACATGGCTTTCTTCATTTCACCGGCGTAACGCATACCGGCGATCAACACTTTTTTCTGGGCGAAATTGAGGATCACGCAACCGTCGGAGTTGGTGCCGTCGCGCTCCGGCACACACTCGAAGTTGGCCACGTTGAGCACTTGCCATTCGTCACGGCCAGCAGGGTTGTACTGGGCCGGGTTGATGAACAGGCAACGACCGAACAGGTTCTGCCAGGCAGTCTGGGTGGTCATTTTCACGGGCAGGTAGTGGTCTGCCGAAGCACCTACATGAACGTGGGAAACGAAATGCTCTTGCGCATTGTTGAACGCTTCGACACGCGCCCACAGGGCGTCGAACTTGTCGGCCGGGAACTTGCGATTGATCGGGCCCCAGGCAATGGCGTCCTGGGTGGAAGGCTCTTCAACAATGAAACGATCGACTGGCGAACGGCCGGTGCGGTGACCGGTTTCTACAACCAGCGCACCCGTATCGGCAAGCACGCCTTCACCGCGCTGCAGGGCTTCTTTAACCAGATCGTCAACACTCAGATCGGTGTATACGGCGTTGTTGGCTTGCGTCATGAGGTTCCCCGTCGGCCTATGGCCGAGTGCTCCAAACGTTTTGTAGTAGAAAGTTGCGCACTACTACCGCGAAAAAAGTGGGCCGGATTATGCCAGAAAAGCCCAAAAAGAGTAGGGCCCTCCCGTCAGAACAGCGCTAATACGGCAATCGACAGGTGATTTACCTGTGCTTAAACGTTTTAGTGTCGGGTACCGGAAGGGGTGTCGACGCCTGCGCCAGCGAACAATTGGGCGACATCAGCGGCATCGAACAGATAGCGCTGGTTGCAGAATTGGCAGTCGATCTCGATATTGCCGCCGTGTTCCACCACCAGATTCTGCGCATCTTCCAGTCCCAGGCTGACCAAGGCGTTCGCCGAACGCTCGCGGGAGCAGCTGCAACGGAAGCGCAGGCCCTGCGCGTCAAACAGCCGCACGGCTTCCTCGTGGTACAGACGATGGAGAATGGTTTCGTTGTCCAGGCCCAGCAGTTCTTCGGCTTTCAGGGTGTCGGCCAGGGCGATGGTATGGCGCCAGCTTTCCGCACGATCGTCGTCGTCCTTGATGCGATCGGCCGGCAATTGCTGCAACAGCATGCCTCGGGCGCGTTTACCGTCGGCGTTGAGCCAGAACTTGGTGCCCACCTGCTGGGACATTACGAAATAGTTGGTGAAACATTCCGACAATGTCTCGCCATCGAGGTCGACGATGCCCTGGTAGCGCTGGCCCTGAGTCGGATCGACGGTGAGCGCCAATACGCCGTTGGGCATCAGATCCGACAAGGTTGCGTCCGCGGCGATCAGGGCGGCGTCGTAGCGGGCCAGGCCGCGAATGTCGCGCTCGCTGGAACATTCGATCATCAACAGCGGAATCGGGCCTTCGGAACGCGCCTGCAGGATCAGCAAACCATCGAACTTCATGGTGCCCACCAGCAAAGCCGCCGCAGCCATCAGTTCGCCCAGCAGTTGCGCGACCGGTTCTGGATAAGCGTGCTTGGCGAGGACTTCGGCATAGCTGAGCTCCAGCGACACCAGTTCGCCGCGCGCGTCGCTGTCGTCGAAGATGAAGCGTTGGGTGAAGTCGTTATGCGGCAAATCAGTCATAGGTCTGGGTATCTGAAGTGATGACAAAATGGTTACAAAGTTTATAAAATTAAACGCTTTGGCACCAAATTGGTGCGATTTCACAGAGCGAAGAGGGACAGTTTATGAACAATCCGGGTTTGTTCCAAGCCAAGTGGAACCTCGGGGGGTGGGCGCTGTGCAATCTGATCGCCGTCGGGCTGCTGTGTTTCTGGCTGTGGCCCACGGGGCAGATGCTCTGCGTGGCTTTCGACGAATGGCTGTTCCATCTGCTCAATGATCCACTGGCCAGCAGCTCAGCCTGGCTGCATCTATGGGCCGTGGCAAGCCTGCGCCCGTTCGATGCAGTGGTCGGTGTGATTCTGCTGGCCCTGCTCATTCGCGGCGACTGGGTATTCAAGGCGTTGCAGGTACGCCAGGCGTTTTTCGGTTTCATCGGCATTCTGCTGCTGTTGCTGTTTATCCGCATGCTGTTTTCCAAGCTCGCGGCGCAGATGGGTTGGCAGCACAGTAGCCCGTCGATGGTGATCAGCGGCGCCATTCAGATGAGCGATTATTTCCCCGGCCTGGAAAAAACCTGGGAATTGAAGGACCGCTCAAGCCAAAGTTTTCCGGGTGATCATGCCTCAGTGCTGCTGATCTGGGGGATGTTCATGAGCGTATTTGCCAAGCGCGTCGGCCAGATACTGGTCATTTGGGGCTTGGCGTTGTTGTTCATGATGCCGCGCCTGGTCGCCGGCGCGCACTGGGGCCAGGACGACTATATCGGCGGTGTGCTGCTGGCACTGCTGGCATTAGGCTGGGGGTACTACACGCCGTTTGCGGCGAAGGTGTCGGGGGTGTTGATGCGGGTGACAGCACCGTTGTTCAGGTTGCTTGGTAAACTGCCATTGATTGGTCGATTGAGCGTCATGCGCACAGCCTCTTAACGCCGCAGGCCTAATGTGGAGGGCTTGCTCCCCCCACATTGACCGCGTCTTAACGAGGGTTGTACGCAATCAGTCATCACTGCCGCTGCCGCGAAACTTGAACAAATCGCGGCGCTGTTTCTTGCTCGGCTTGCCATCAGTGGTCATCCCGGTGGCACCCGCCTTGCGCATGGCTGCCGCATTTTCGCGCTTGGCAATGCTCGCTTCGGTTTCGGTGTACAGCGCCTGTGCTTCGGGTGCGCCACGGCGCACGATGGAAAGTGCCTGGACCACGACGGTCTTCTCGTCAAAACCTATCCGAATCTGCAACTCATCACCGACACGTGGCTCTTTGCCCGGTTTACAGCGCTCGCCTCGATGATGCACCTTGCCGCTCTCAATGGCGGCCTTGGCCAAGGCGCGTGTTTTAAAAAAACGCGCCGCCCATAGCCACTTGTCCAAACGGACCTTTTCTTCCTCTTCCTGCTTTTGAGCCACTTGAATTCCTCGCTTTGAAAAATGTCGCAACTTTACCGTTGAAACCCTTCGACGCATAAATCCCAAGGCTCACCTAAGATACGCCAGGTAGCACCCCGTTTTCGCGAGGATACGCCGTGACCGACTTCCCCATTTCACTCACCTCGCCGGGCCAACGGTGCGTGGGCTGCCAGCAGAGCGAACCCCTCGGGTTCGATTTCGCGTTCGCCTACCAACCTATCGTAGACCTGCGGGACCATTCGATCTTCGCCAACGAAGCGCTGGTGCGCGGCGTCAATGGCGAAGGCGCACTGTCGGTGCTGCAGCAGGTCAACGAAAGCAATCGCTATCGCTTCGACCAGCGCTGCCGCACCCAAGCCATTGCAGGCGCTGCGGCGCTGGGGATGCACACTCACCTGTCGATCAACTTCATGCCCAATGCCGTGTATCGCCCGGAGCTGTGTATTCGCAGCACGCTGGAGGCTGCACGCGCGCACAATTTTCCGCTGGACCGGCTGATTTTCGAAACACTGGAGAGCGAGCACGTAGATAACTATCGCCATTTGACCAATATTCTGCGTGAATACCGCCAATTCGGCTTCAAGACCGCCATCGACGATTTCGGCGCGGGCTATTCGGGGCTGAATCTGCTGGCCGATTTCCAACCTGACTTGATCAAGCTTGATATGGCGCTCATTCGCGATGTCGACAAGGATCGCGTCCGCCAGGTAATCGTCCGGGGGATTGTCACAATCTGTGAGCAGTTGGGCGTTACTGTCATCGCCGAAGGTATCGAAAGTGCCGGGGAGCGAGACTTCCTGTCCGACTGTGGAATATTTCTGATGCAAGGCTATTGGTTCGCCAGGCCCGCATTCAATGCTTTGGCCGAGATTCCTTCCCAGGCCTGGGCGAATTGACCGGTTACCCATATTGAAGACATTTGACCATTTGACCGTTGTGGGTCTGCGTGAGTGGGTGGCCCTTCCCGACCTGGGAGTGGCAGGGCTGCGCGCGAAGATTGATACGGGTGCCAGCACTTCCAGCCTGCACGCCACCGACATTGAGCCATTCGAGCGCGACGGCGAAAAGTGGGTGCGTTTTACCGCACACCTGGGCAGCGTTGTGCAACTGCGCCATCGTCGCTGTGAAGCGCCCCTGGTGACGATGAAAACCATCAAGAGCTCCAACGGCCATGCGCAGGTGCGTTATGTGATCAGCACCACGCTGGCGTTGGGTGATCGGGTATGGCGGGTGGAATTCACCCTGGCCTGCCGCAAAGCCATGCGTTACCGCCTGTTGCTGGGCTCCAAGGCGCTGATCGACGGCCAATTGGTGGTCAATCCCGGCGTCAAGTACGTTCAAGACAAGCCGGTGTTCCCGGTCTCTACTATTTCTGCCCCAGGTGCTGCATGAAGATTGCTGTGCTGTCGCGAAACCCGCGTCTGTATTCCACCCGCCGCCTGGTCGAGGCCGGCACTGAACGTGGCCATGAAATGGTGGTGATCGACACGTTGCGTGCCTACATGAACATTGCCAGCCACAAGCCGCAAATTCACTACCGGGGCAAGCCTCTTGAGGGATTTGACGCGGTCATCCCGCGTATCGGGGCATCGGTGACGTTCTATGGCTGCGCCGTTTTACGGCAGTTTGAAATGATGGGGGTATTCCCGCTGAACGAATCGGTTGCCATTGCGCGTTCGCGGGACAAACTGCGCTCGTTGCAATTGCTGTCTCGCCGGGGCATCGGCTTGCCGGTCACCGGTTTTGCCCATTCGCCCGACGACATCCCGGACTTGATCGAAATGGTCAACGGCGCACCGCTGGTGATCAAGGTATTAGAGGGCACGCAAGGCATCGGCGTGGTGCTGTGTGAAACCGCCACCGCGGCCGAGTCGGTGATCGAGGCCTTCATGGGCCTCAAGCAGAACATCATGGTGCAGGAATACATCAAGGAAGCCGGCGGGGCGGACATCCGCTGCTTCGTGGTGGGCGATAAAGTCATCGCCGCCATGAAGCGCCAGGCCAAGCCGGGTGAGTTTCGCTCCAACCTGCACCGCGGCGGCAGTGCCAGCCTGATCAAGATCACCCCGGAAGAACGCATGACCGCGCTGCGGGCGGCCAAGGTGATGGGCTTGGCGGTAGCGGGGGTGGATATCCTGCGTTCCAATCATGGGCCGCTGGTGATGGAGGTGAATTCCTCACCCGGCCTGGAAGGTATCGAGACCACCACCGGCAAGGATGTGGCGGGGATCATCATCCAGCATCTGGAAAAAAACGGCGGGCCGAATATGACCAGGACAAAGGGCAAGGGTTAGGGACGCCGCTGTTAGCTTCAAGCGATAAGCTGCAAGAAAGGGCAAAAGCTGTCGGCCTTTCGCTTGCGGCTTAAAGCTTGAAACTTGCCGCTGTCTCTATACCGCATCTCTTGGCAGCATCAGCCCAAGCGGCAAGCGCACCCTCGCTTCCAGGCCGCCGCCTTCGCGGTTACGCAACTCGACATTGCCACCATGCATCGAAGCAATCCGTCGCACGATCGCCAGGCCCAGGCCCGTCCCCTTGCCGCCACGTGCACGATCCCCTCGGGTGAACGGGTTGAAGATACCTTCCAGCTCCGCAGGATCAATGCCGGTGCCGCGGTCCATCACGCTCAGCACCACATATGGGGCAGTGCTGTCCCCGGACACGTACGCTGCCACTTCCACATCCGAACCGGCGTGATGGAGGGCGTTGCCGATCAGGTTGTTCAACAGGCGCTTCATCGACACGCGCCGCAGCGCGAACGGTTGGATCGGCTGCAGGCGCATGCGCACCTGCTCGCCGTTCTGGTTATAGGGCGCGACGACCTCACGCACCAGCTCGGTCAGGTCGACTTCCTCGACCATTTCGTCACGGCCATCACGGATAAACGCCAGGAATTGGTCGAGGATCGCGTCCATGTCTTCAATGTCGCGGACCATGTCATCTGTCAGGTCGGTAGGATTGCCCATCAACTCAAGGGACAGGCGCAGTCGCGTCAACGGCGTGCGCAAGTCGTGAGACACGCCGGCCAGCATCAGCTCGCGTTCGCGGCCGGCCTGTTCGACGTCCTCCGCCATCTGGTTGAAGGCGCTGTACACCTCAGTCATTTCACTGGGCGTATCGCTGACTGGTAAGCGCACACTGCGGCCCTGGCCCAGTTGCCGGGCAGCGAACACCAGACGCTTGAGCGGCTGGTTGAGCTGGCGCACGAAGATCCACGCGGACGCGGTTGAAAGCAGCCCAATGGCCAGGAACCAACCCAGCACGTTCCAGATTTTCTGCCCGCGCAAAGGGTGCGGATACAGCGGCACCTTCATCCAATCCTCGCCCAGGCTTGGCGCACGTACCCACAATGCGGGCGATACATGCATGCGCAACCGTACTTCGGTGTCCTCCCCCAGTTCGGCCTGCATCTGCCGCTGGTAGATCTCGCTGTAGGGCCAGTGCTGCTCGCCTTCCGGCACCCCGGCACCGGCCACGCGCACCAGCGTGGCGGCCTTCGCGATCTTCTCGCGATTCTCGGGGTCGGCGGCCCAATAGGCACGCAGCGTCAACGCGACACCATGGCTGTATTGCCGGTCCACCAGCACGTCCTCGTTCATCAGCAGATAAACCAGGGTAAGTGCCTTGGAAAACAGAACGACGATCAGCACCAGCCAAAGGGTGCGGGAGAAGAAACTTTGCGGGAACCACAGCGGGGTTTTCATAGAGGACAGCTGGACACCTTGCAGGAATGAGCGGCGCTCGCAGAATTGCAGACGCCAGGCATCCCGTCGACCTTTATGGAGTCAAACGCCAGGATGCCCGCACCTGCAAGTCATTGATCACTTTGTAGCAGTGCCATCCGGCACGAACACATACCCCACACCCCACACCGTCTGGATATAACGCGGTTTGGACGGGTCCGGTTCGATCATCCGGCGCAAACGTGAGATCTGTACGTCGATGGAACGCTCCAGCGCGTCCCACTCGCGACCACGGGCCAGGTTCATCAGTTTGTCACGCGTGAGCGGCTGACGCGCGTTCATGACCAGCGCCTTCAGCACGGCGAATTCGCCGGTGGTCAGCATGTGCACTTCTTCGCCGCGCTTGAGCTCGCGGGTCGCCAGCGACAGCTCGTAGTCGCCAAACGTGACGCTCTCGTCTTCACTGCCCGGAGCGCCCGGCACCGCCGGTGCCTGACGACGCAGGACCGCTTTGACACGCGCCATCAACTCATCGGGATTGAACGGCTTGGCCAAGTAGTCATCGGCGCCCAGTTCGAGCCCCTTGATGCGGCTAAGCTCGTCGCCCTTGGCGGTGAGCATGATGATGGGAATCTGGTTGTTGGCACCGCGCAGGCGCTTGCAGGCGGTCAGGCCGTCTTCGCCGGGCAGCATGAGGTCGAGCACGACAAGATTGAACACTTCACGCCCCAGGAGGCGGTCCATCTGCTCGGTATTCGGTACCGCGCGGGCTCGATAGCCTTTGGAGTTGAAGAAACGCTCCAGCAGGCTGCTCAGCCCCGGATCGTCATCAACGATGAGAATTTTTTCGCCTTCAGCAGTGTGTGCAGTGCTGCTCATTGGATGCTCCTCTTATCTCGGCGCGCATTATGGCCTAGCTGCCGTTATACGCACCGTGTGCATTGTTAGCAGATTTTTCCTCTACTGCCAGCGAACCCGCGCCCTACAACCTCCTGGCACAGTACCCCCCAAGGGCAGAACGCCGGTTATAATGCCGCGCCTTCGTGCAGGGCAACGTCAGATCGTTACCGTTTACTGCAGGGCTTTTTTCACCCGCTTGTCGTGATTTTTTCGATTTCGAGGGTCAATAGGCTGCCTTTGACCCAGGCAGCGGCGCCGGTCGGGCCGCTCAACCAGTCTCGCAAGGCCTTGTTTTCCGGGCTCGCGAGCTGCTTTTCAGAATTTCAGGTGGTTTTATGGACAGCATCAACAGCCGCATTGCCGAGGAACTCGGTGTACGCCCACAACAGGTCGAAGCGGCCGTCGCGCTACTGGACGAAGGCTCCACGGTGCCCTTTATTGCCCGTTACCGTAAAGAAGTGACCGGCAGCCTCGACGATACCCAATTGCGGCATCTGGAAGAGCGCCTGCGCTACCTGCGAGAACTCGACGAACGGCGTATCAGCATCCTCGCCAGCATCGAGGAACAGGGCAAGCTGACCCCGCAACTGGAGCGCGACATCAAGCTTGCGGACACCAAGACCCGCCTCGAAGACCTTTACCTTCCATACAAACAGAAGCGCCGCACCAAAGGCCAGATCGCCCTGGAAGCCGGCCTCGGCGAGTTGGCCGACGGCCTGTTCAACGACCCGTCGCTGACCCCGGAAACCGAAGCCGCGCGCTTTGTCGATGCCGAAAAAGGCGTCGCCGACACCAAGGCCGCGCTGGAGGGTGCCAAGTACATCCTCATGGAACGCTTCGCCGAAGACGCCAGCCTGCTGGAAAAGCTGCGTAACTATTTGAAGCAGGAAGCCATTCTCAGTGCCCGTGTGATCGCCGGCAAAGAGGAAGAAGGCGCCAAGTTCCGTGACTATTTCGAACACGACGAGCCGCTCAAGAGCATGCCGTCCCATCGTGCCCTCGCCATTTTCCGCGGCCGCAACGAAGGCATTCTCAGCTCCTCGCTCAAGGTCGGCGATGAACTGCCAGGCACCATGCACCCGTGCGAAGGCATGATCGGTCAACAATTCGGCATCCAGAATCAAAACCGCCCTGCGGACAAATGGCTCGGTGAAGTGGTGCGCTGGACCTGGAAGGTCAAGCTCTACACCCATCTGGAAACCGACCTGCTCGGTGAGCTGCGCGACGGTGCCGAGACCGAGGCGATCAACGTATTCGCCCACAACCTGCACGACCTGCTGCTGGCCGCCCCGGCCGGTCCGCGCGCCACGCTGGGTCTGGACCCTGGCCTGCGCACCGGTTGCAAGGTCGCCGTGGTCGACGCCACCGGCAAGCTGCTGGACCACGCCACCGTGTACCCGCACGTGCCGCACAACAAGTGGGACCAGACCCTCGCGATCCTCGCCGCCCTGTGTGCCAAGCATTCGGTCGACCTGATCGCCATCGGCAACGGCACCGCCAGCCGCGAAACCGACAAACTGGCCGCCGAACTGATCAAAAAACACCCAGCCATGAAGATGACCAAAGTCATGGTTTCCGAAGCGGGCGCGTCGGTGTATTCGGCGTCGGAGCTGGCTTCCAAGGAATTCCCGGACCTCGACGTATCGATCCGTGGCGCGGTCTCCATTGCCCGTCGCCTGCAGGACCCCTTGGCCGAACTGGTGAAGATCGACCCTAAATCCATCGGCGTCGGCCAGTACCAGCACGACGTGTCGCAGTTAAAGCTGGCGCGCGGCCTGGATGCGGTCGTCGAAGACTGCGTAAACGCCGTGGGTGTGGACGTGAACACCGCTTCGGTGGCGCTGCTGGCGCGAATTTCCGGCCTTAACGCCACCCTGGCGCAGAACATCGTCAACCACCGCGATGAAAACGGCGCATTCAAGACCCGCGCAGCGCTGAAAAAAGTCGCACGCCTGGGTGAAAAAACCTTCGAGCAGGCCGCCGGTTTCCTGCGCGTCATGAACGGTGACAACCCGCTGGACGCCTCGGCGGTCCACCCGGAAGCCTACCCGCTGGTGCAGCGAATTGCCGCCGAGACCGACCGCGACATCCGCTCGCTGATCGGCGACGCCGCGTTCCTCAAGCGCCTGGACCCGAAGAAGTACACCGACGAAACCTTCGGCGTGCCGACCATCACCGACATCCTGCAAGAGCTGGAAAAACCGGGCCGCGACCCGCGCCCCGAGTTCAAGACAGCAGAATTCCAGGACGGTGTCGAAGACCTCAAGGACCTGCAACCGGGCATGATCCTCGAAGGTGTGGTGACCAACGTCACCAACTTCGGCGCTTTTGTGGACATCGGTGTGCATCAGGACGGTTTGGTGCATATTTCCGCGCTTTCGGAGAAATTCATCAAGGATCCGCGCGAAGCGGTCAAGGCCGGTGACGTGGTCAAGGTCAAGGTCATGGAAGTCGACATCCCGCGCAAACGCGTCGGCCTGTCGATGCGCATGAGCGACACCCCCGGCGAGAAAATCGACGGTGCCCGTGGCGCACGCCCTGGCTCCGCTGCGCGTTCGTCGCAGAACAGCGCACCGCGCAAGGAAACCGCCACGGCAGCGCCGAGCAACAATGCCATGGCCTCGTTGTTCGCCAACGCCAAACAGTTGAAGAAACGTTGATGGACATCCCCGCAGGCCTGGCGCAGAGCGCCTTCAGCGAGCTGATCGGCTGCCGCCTGCAACGTCTGGAACCAGGCGTTGCCGAGGTGGCCCTGAGCCTGGCGCCGCAGCTGCGCAACCGCGCAGGCAAGCTGCATGGCGGGGCGATATTCAGCCTGGTGGACATCACCATGGGACTGGCCTGTTCCAGCGCCCATGGTTTCGACCAGCAGAGCGCGACCATCGAATGCAAGATCAATTACATTCGCGCCGTGGAGGAAGGTGAAGTGCTGTGCACCAGCCGCATCATTCACGCGGGTCGTCGCACATTGGTGGTCGAGGCGGATGTGTACCAGGGCGAAAAACTTGTCGCAAAAGCACAGGGCACGTTCGCTGTCCTATAGCTCCCCGCCCCTGATTTGAGTTAATTTCGGCGCTGCGCTAACAGCGTCGGAATTTTCTTGCTGCGCTATAGCCCAATTCATGGAATGAAGTAGGCTTTTCCAAAGCGGGTCAACTTGACTCAAAACCAGGCGATCACGCCAGTTTTAACTTCACCCTTGTAGACCGTCCTGCCCACCCCCATATTGGGGCGACTGACGCGTGAAGGAATCCAACTTGAGCGAACTTCTCAACCGCCGCCTGGCCCTGCTCGGCAAGCGCGAACACCTCTCCCTGCTAGAGCAGTGCCTGCATGGCATCGAGCGCGAATGCCTACGTGTCACAGGTGAAGGTCGCCTGGCGCAGACGCCGCACCCCGAAGCCCTGGGCGCTGCGTTGACCCACGAGCAGATCACCACCGATTATTCGGAGTCGCTGCTGGAGTTCATCACGCCAGCCTTGCCCAACCCGGCCGACACCCTGAGCAGCCTGGAAAAAATCCACCGCTTTGCCTACACCAAGCTGGGCAGCGAATACCTGTGGAGCCCCTCGATGCCGTGCCCGTTGCCGGCCGAGGAAGATATTCCGATTGCCTACTACGGCACCTCCAATATCGGACAGCTCAAGTATGTGTACCGCAAGGGCCTGGCCCTGCGTTACGGCAAGACCATGCAGTGCATCGCCGGAATCCATTACAACTTCTCGCTGCCGGAAAAATTATGGCCGCTGCTCAAGGAAGCCGAAGGTTTTGTCGGCACCGACCGCGAATTCCAGTCCGATGCGTATATCGCGCTGATCCGTAATTTCCGCCGCTACAGCTGGCTGTTGATGTACCTGTTCGGTGCCTCGCCGGCCCTGGATGCGGGGTTCCTTCGCGGTCGCTCGCACCAGTTGGAAGCGCTCGACGCCGACACCCTCTATCTGCCTTACGCCACCAGCCTGCGCATGAGTGACCTGGGTTACCAGAGTAACGCTCAGGCCGGCCTGACGCCGTGCTACAACGACCTGGCCAGTTACACCGACAGCCTGCGCAAAGCGGTGGCAACGCCTTATGCGCCGTACGTCGAAATCGGCACGCACAAGGACGGTGAGTGGGTACAACTCAACACCAACATCCTGCAGATCGAAAACGAGTACTACTCCAATATCCGCCCCAAGCGCGTGACCTACACCGGCGAACGGCCGATCCAGGCGCTGATGGCGCGGGGCATCCAGTACATCGAAGTGCGCTGCCTGGACATCAACCCCTTCCTGCCGATGGGCATCGACCTGCCGGAGTCGCGGTTCCTCGACGCGTTCCTGTTGTACTGCGCGCTCAATGACAGCCCGCTGTTCGCCAACAACGAATGTGGCAACGCTACTTCCAACTTCCTCAGCGTGGTCAAGGAAGGTCGCCGCCCAGGCCTGCAATTGCAGCGTCAGGGCCAGGCCGTGGACATGAAGGAATGGGCCGCGGAGTTGCTGGAACAGATCGCGCCGCTGGCCGCCCTGCTCGATGAAAGCCACGGCATCACCGAACACAGCCAGGCGCTGGACGCCCAGTTGGCGAAGGTCAAGGACCCGTCCCTGACGCCGTCGGCGCAGGTGCTGGCGGCGATGGCCGAGCGCAAAGAGAGTTTCGCGCAGTTCTCCCTGCACCAGAGCGAGCTGCATGCCGAGTATTTCCGCAAAGAGCCGCTGGCGGCCGAGGAACAGGCACGTTTTGAAGAACTGGCGCGCGCGTCGCTGGCACAGCAGGCTGAGCTGGAGCAGAACGAAGTGGGCGATTTTGATGTGTTTGTCGGGTCGTACCAGGCGAGCATTCTCGCCATCAGCAACTAACTGAAGCCGAACCCGGCGCAAAATGTGAGAGGGGGATTGCCCCCTCCCCACATTTGCCCTCATCCATCTCCAGCCTCGCCTCAACCTTTCGCCCATAAGCTAATTCGAAAATGTTATTTATTTTCGAATTCTTAGATCATTTAGTCTCCTCACACGCCGACCCTCGGCCGCCTGATTGAGGAGCTTCCCCTTGAAACTGTTAACCCCTCTGCGCCTCCTGGCCGTGTTGTCCCTGGTCGGTGCCAGCCTGTTCGCCCAGGCGGCGGATGTGACCATCGCTTACCAGACCACCGTAGACCCGGCCAAAGTTGCCCAGGCCGACGGCGCGTATGAAAAAGCCACCAACGCCAAGATCGACTGGCGCAAATTCGACAACGGCGCCGACATCATCGCCGCCATCGCCTCCGGCGACGTACAGATCGGTTACCTCGGCTCCAGCCCGCTGACCGCTGCGATCACACGCAAGGTGCCGGTGCAGACTTTTCTCGTTGCCACCCAGATCGGCGGCGCCGAAGCGCTGGTGGCGCGCAATGGTTCCGGGATCAACGGCCCCCAGGACCTGATCGGCAAGAAAGTCGCTGTGCCCTTCGTTTCCACCGGCCACTACAGCCTGTTGGCCGCGTTGAAGCACTGGAACATCGACCCGTCGAAAGTGACCATCCTGAACCTGGCCCCGCCGGCGATCATCGCGGCCTGGAAGCGCGGTGATATCGACGCCACTTACGTATGGGACCCAGCCCTGGGCGTGGCCAAGGAGAACGGCAAGGTGCTGATCACTTCCGGCGAACTGGCCAAGCTCGGCGCGCCGACTTTCGATGCGTGGATCGTGCGCAAGGATTTTGCCCAGAAGCACCCGGAAATCGTCACGGCCTTCGCCAAGGTCACGCTGGACGCCTACGCGGCGTACCGCAAAGACCCGCAGGCCTGGCTGGCCGACACGAGCAACATCGACAAACTGGTGAAGCTTTCCGGGGCCAAGGCCAGTGACATCCCGCTGCTGTTGCAAGGCAACGTCTACCCGCTGGCCGCTGACCAGGTGAGCCTGCTCGGCGCACCGACCACCCAGGCTGTGACCGATACGGCGGTGTTCCTCAAGGAACAAGGCAAAGTCGACGCCGTGCTGCCGGACTACGCCCCCTACATCAGCGCCCAGTTCATCACTCACTGACCCGGGAGTTCATCGCGATGGCCTTGCTACAACTGGAGCGCATCAGCGCACAGTACCCAGGCGCCCCAACACCGGTGCTGGCGGATATTTCACTTGAGCTCGGCCCCCGGCAATTGCTGGTGGCTCTCGGCCCGTCCGGCAGCGGCAAGACTTCGCTGTTAAACCTGATTGCCGGTTTCGTCGAACCCAGCGCTGGCCGCATCACTCTGGACGGCGCAGTGGTCAAGGGCCCAAGCGCCGAACGCGGCGTGGTGTTCCAGGACGACGCCTTGTTGCCCTGGCAGGACGTGCTGGCCAACGTCGGTTTCGGCCTCGAGCTGGCCGGCGTGGCCAAGGCGCAACGCGAAGTGCGCGCACGGGAAATGCTGGCATTGGTGGACCTGGCCGGTTTCGATAATCGCCGCATCTGGCAGCTCTCCGGTGGGCAGAAGCAACGCGTCGGCCTCGCCCGCGCGTTGGCGGCCGACCCGCGCGTGCTGCTGATGGACGAGCCGTTCGGCGCGCTGGATGCCTTCACGCGCGAACAAATGCAGGAATTGCTGCTGCAAGTCTGGCGGCGCACGGCCAAGCCGGTGTTCCTGATTACCCATGACATCGAAGAGGCGGTGTTCCTCGCCACTGACCTGATCCTGCTGGCGCCCAATCCCGGCCACATCGTCGAACGCTTGCACCTGGACTTCGGCCAACGCTACGCCGCCGGTGAATCGGCGCGGGCGATCAAGTCCGATCCACGCTTTATCGAAACCCGCGAACACGTACTGGGCAAGGTGTTCTCCCAACGGCAGGTATCCGTATGAGCAGCTATGAACTCCCTGTCACCACCAGCCAGCCGGCGCCACACAGGGTTATCCCGCTGCGTCGTGGCCTGAGTACGCGCTGGATCAGTGTATTGACCCTGTTCGTCTTGCTGGCCGCCTGGTGGGCCGTTACCGCCAGCGGCATGATTGAGCCGCTGTTCCTGCCGCCGCCATCCGCCGTGCTGCAAAAAGGGTGGTTGCTGGCAACCAGCGGCTACATGGACTCAACGTTGTGGCAGCATCTAGCCGCAAGCCTGAGGCGCATCGGGCTGGGGCTGGGCTTCGCGGTGCTGACCGCCGTGCCCGTAGGCATTGCCATCGGCGCCAACCGCATCGCCCGGGGCATCCTCGATCCGGTGATCGAATTCTATCGGCCGATCCCGCCCCTGGCTTATCTGCCGTTAATCGTAATCTGGTGCGGCATTGGCGAGCTTTCCAAGGTGCTGCTGATCTACCTGGCGATTTTTGCACCGATCGCCATCGCCACCGCGACCGGCGTGCGCACCGTCGACCCGGCCAAGCTGCGCGCCGCGCAATCGTTGGGCGCGAGCCGTGCCCAGCTGATTCGCCACGTGATCCTGCCCAGCGCCCTGCCCGACATCCTCACCGGGGTGCGCATCGGCCTGGGCGTGGGTTGGTCGACGCTGGTCGCCGCTGAACTGATCGCGGCCACCAGTGGCCTGGGGTTCATGGTGCAGTCGGCGGCGCAGTTCCTGGTCACCGATGTGGTGGTGCTGGGCATTCTGGTAATCGCCCTGATCGCCTTCGCCATGGAAATGGGCCTGCGTGCCCTGCAGCGTAAATGGGTGCCCTGGCATGGCCAGGCACATTGAGTGATGAGAACCATGAGCAACCTCACCGTAACCCCCTTGAGCACCGCCCTGGGCGCCCAGATCAGTGGTGTCGACATCACCCGGCCGTTGAGCCCTGAACAGCGCGACGCCATCGAGCAGGCATTGCTCACTCACTCGGTGCTGTTCTTTCGAGACCAGCCGATCACCCCTGCACAACAAGCGCGATTCGCGGCGAATTTCGGCGACCTGCACATTCACCCGATCTACCCCAACGTGCCGGAACAGCCCGAAGTGCTGGTGCTCGACACCGCCGTCACTGACGTACGCGACAACGCCGTGTGGCACACCGACGTGACCTTCCTGCCCACTCCGGCGCTCGGCGCCGTACTCAGTGCCAAGCTGCTGCCGACATTTGGCGGCGACACATTATGGGCCAGCGGCATTGCAGCTTATGAAGCGTTGTCGGAGCCGTTGAAAATGCTGCTGAACGGCCTCACCGCGACCCACGATTTCATCCAGTCCTTCCCGCTGGAACGCTTCGGCAACAGCGCCGAAGACCTGGCGCGCTGGGAAGCAGCCCGCAGGAAAAACCCGCCGCTGTCGCACCCGGTCGTGCGTACGCATCCGGTCAGCGGGCGTAAGTCGCTGTTTGTCAATGAAGGGTTCACCACCCGGATCAATGAACTTGAGCCGGCAGAGAGCGAAGCAATCCTCAAGCTGCTGTTTGCCCACGCCACACGGCCGGAGTTCACCCTCCGCTGGCGCTGGCAGGAGAACGACGTGGCGTTCTGGGACAATCGCGTCACCCAGCACTACGCAGTGGACGATTACCGGCCGCAGCGGCGCGTGATGCACCGGGCGACGATCCTCGGGGACGTGCCGTTCTGAACCACACCTATCAAAGTGGGAGGGGCTTGCCCCCTCTCACATTGATCAGGTTGAACCTGATTACTCAGCCGTAGATGGCTTTTCCCACAAGTTAATCCCGCCTTCCTGTGCAAACCGATCGATCTGCGCCAGTTCTTCCGCGCTGAAGCTCAGGTTCTTCAACGCACCGACGTTTTCGATGATCTGCTCCGGACGGCTCGCGCCGATCAGCGCACTGGTCACCCGTGGATCGCGCAGGGTCCAGGCCAACGCCATTTGTGCCAGGCTCTGGCCACGGCGCTGGGCAATTTCGTTCAACGCACGCACATGGGCAATGTTGCTTTCCGACAGGTGCCTGGCCTGCAACGAACCGCCACCTGGGCGGTTGACCCGTGCGTCGGCGGGTACGCCGTTGAGGTACTTGTCAGTGAGCAAACCCTGAGCCAGCGGCGTGAAGGCGATTACCCCGGCGCCGAGTTCTTCGGTCGTGTCCAGCAGGTCTTTTTCCACCCAGCGGTTGAGCAGGTTGTAGGCCGGTTGGTGGATCAACAGCGGTACTTTCCACTCTTTGAGCAACGCGGCCATCTCGCGGGTTTTGACCCCGGAGTAGGACGAAATGCCGATATACAGCGCCTTGCCCTGTTGCACGGCGGTGGCCAGCGCGCTGGCGGTTTCTTCCAGCGGCGTGTCGGCGTCGAAGCGGTGGGAGTAGAAGATGTCCACGTAATCCACGCCCAGGCGTTGCAGGCTCTGGTCGAGGCTGGCCAGTACGTATTTGCGCGAACCGCCGCCCTGGCCATAGGGGCCGGGCCACATGTCCCAGCCGGCTTTGCTGGAGATGATCAGTTCGTCACGGTAATGCTTGAAGTCTTCGCGCAGCAGACGGCCGAAATTGATCTCGGCGCTGCCGTAGGGCGGGCCGTAGTTGTTGGCCAGGTCAAAGTGGTTGATGCCCAGGTCGAATGCGGTACGCAGCAAGGCGCGCTGGGTGTCGATCGGGGTGCTGTCGCCAAAGTTGTGCCACAGCCCCAGGGACAGTGCCGGGAGCACCAGGCCACTGCGGCCTACACGGCGATACGGAAGCGTTTCATAGCGGTTTTCGGCAGCAATATAAGTCATCGAATCCTCTCTTGGAGTAGGGCTAATAAGGTCTGGGAATAAGGCTATTCCCAGACCTTTGAGCAGCTGAATCGCTTAACTTCACCTTTTCCGTTTTACAGCAAAGTCCTACCCGAGAGGAACAACCTGACGCGGCGTGATCGGCACGCGTCAGGCGACGCAAGCCTCCTCTCTAGCGCACCATGTGCAGGAACTGCAGGTGACGCTCGTACTGGTCGAGGATGTCGTTGATGATCTGCTCCTTGGTGTAGCCCACCAGGTCGTAGTCCTGGCTGCCTTCGCTCAAATGCACCTCGGCCCGGTAATAGCGACGGTTGTTGATCGCTTTCTTGCCCATGCCACCCAGGGCAAACGACGGCGTGAAGTACCCGCGCATCTGCACCTGATAGACAAACGGACGCTCCTCGCCGTGGCCGATTTCCAGGCTGACGCTGTCGTTGGCCGGGTCCGGTTGGGTCACGACGTTCAGGCCCTTCTCGACAAACACCGCGGTCACTTCTTCGATGGCCGGGCGCACGGTCGATTCGAGGAAACGGTACACCTCATCACGCGACGGAAAATGCACGGCCTGGCTCAAGCGTTGACGCCAACCGCCACGGCCCTTGCGTGACGCAGAGATCGGCGCCAGCGAATGCAACTGGGCGATCTGCTTTTGCGACTCCATGTAGAACGCCTTGTGCAGCCCCCACATCATCAGCAGCAGAATCAGCGAGAACGGCAAAGAGGTCAGTACCACCGCCGACTTGAGCGAGTCGATACTGCCGGCGAACAGCAACGCACTGGTCACCAGTGCCGTCATCGCGCCCCAGAACACCCGCAGCCACTTCGGCCCATCTTCGTCGGCGTTGCCGCCCTTGGACGACAGCGTCGACAGCACCACAGTGCCGGAATCGGCCGAGGTGACGAAGAACACAAAGCTGATAAACACCGTGACAGCGATCACGGTCTTGCTCCACGGATAGGTTTCAAGCAGCAGGTAGAGACTCATCGATGGGTTGTCGATGGCCGACTGACCGAGCGCCGCCATGCCGTGGTTGAGCACTTGGTCGATGGCACTGTTGCCGAAGATCGACATCCACGCCAGGGTAAAACCCAGCGGGATCAGCAGTACACCGAACACGAATTCACGAATGGTGCGGCCACGGGAAATCCGCGCGATAAACAAGCCCACGAACGGCGACCATGCGATCCACCAGGCCCAGTAGAACACCGTCCAACCGCCCAGCCAGTCGCTGGGTTTGTTGTAGGCGTAGACGTCGAAACTCTTGGTCGGCAGGGCGCCGAGGTAGTCGCCGATGTTCTGGATCAGGGTGTTGAGCAAGTGCTGGGTAGGGCCGGCAAACAACACGAACAGCAGCAACGCACAGGCCAGCAGCATGTTGATGTCGGACATCACCCGCACGCCCTTGTCCACGCCGGCGATGGCCACCAGGATCGCAGCGCCCATCATCAGGGTGATCAAACCAACCTGGATCCACTGTGTGTGGGCGATGCCGAACAGGTAGTCCAGGCCGGAGTTGAGATGCAACACGCCGAAACCCATGTCGGCGCCCAGGCCGAACACCGTGGCGATGATGCCAAAGCCATCCACCGCATAACCGATGGGGCCGTTGATGCGCTTGCCGATCAGCGGGTACAGCGCCGAACGCAACGCCAGCGGCAGGTTATGCCGGTAGGCGAAGTACGCCAGGGCCATGCCGACGAAGGCGAACACGCCCCAGCCATGCAGGCCCCAATGCAGGAACAGCACCTGCATGGCCTGGCGCGCGGCGTCGGCGTTCATCGGTGCGCCCTGGGGCGGTTGCACCAGGTGCGTCAGCGGCTCGGACACGCAGAAGAAAAACAGCGTGATGCTGATACCGGCGGCGAACAGCATGCCGGCCCAGGACAAGTAACTGAATTCGGGCTCGTCGTGGTCGGCACCGAGTTTTATCTTGCCGTAGCCCGATAACGCGGTGACCACCACGAAGACCAGATACAGGGTCATCGCCAGCATGTAGTACCAGCCGACCGTGTTGGCCGCCCAGTTTTGCGCCGCCAGCAGCCAGGCACCGGCCTGTTGCGGAATAGCGATGACGGTGATGCCGAACAGCAGAATGAAGGTCGCGGCAAAGTAGAAAACGGGCGCATTCATGCGCACCAGGCCGCTGGAAGGGGTAGACGATGCACTCATGAGCGATGCACCCCTGGGATGTGAAATGTGGCTGGGAAAAACAGACTCAGCAAAGGTAAGCCTCCTGTTGTGAGCGGGCAGCGAACCACCGGTTTAACTTGAACGAACGTTCAAGTTAAACATGAATAGGTGGTTTGGGACTAATCGCAGGGCTGAGCGGTATGACGGGTGAGCACGGGGAATCGTTCAGCGACGGCTGACCGAAATATGGCACCGGTGTGGAATACAGTCAGGGCTAACCCCCCCGATGGCGGTGGACAGGCGGCTTGTAGTGAGCCTCCTCCCACAGATGACCGGTGCAGGCGCTCTACTTCTGTGCCCCATCATCATGCTGCAGATTCGCCTGGGTAATGTTCGCCCCAGCCGGCACATTGCGGGTCAGCCACACATTGCCGCCGATAGTCGAGCCCTTGCCGATGGTGATGCGCCCCAGGATCGTCGCCCCGGCGTAGATCACGACGTCATCCTCGACGATCGGGTGGCGCGGGTGGCCTTTTTGCAGCTGCCCATCTTCATCCGCCGGGAAACGCTTGGCCCCCAGCGTCACCGCCTGGTAGATACGCACGCGTTCGCCGATGATCGCGGTCTCGCCGATCACCACGCCCGTACCGTGGTCGATAAAGAAACTCGGGCCGATCTGCGCGCCGGGGTGGATATCGATACCGGTGGCCGAATGGGCGATTTCCGCGCTGATGCGTGCCAGCAACGGCAAACCGGCGCGGTACAAATGGTGCGCGAGGCGATGGTGAATCACCGCCAGGATCCCCGGGTAGCACAGCAGCACTTCATCCACACTGCGCGCAGCCGGGTCGCCGTGGTAGGCAGCCAGTACGTCGGTGTCCAGCAGGCTGCGCAGGGCCGGCAAGGCCAGGGCGAACCCCTGGATCAGGCGGATGGCATGGGCATCGATTTGACTGTCATCCTGGCCGCCCTGGCGCGCGGCGTAGCGCAGTTCCAGGCGCGCCTGGGCAAGCAGGGCATTGAGGGCCACATCGAGGGTATGGCCGACGTAGAAGTCTTCACTTTCTTCACGCAGGTCCGCCGGCCCGAGGCGCATCGGAAACAGCGCGCCGCACAACGATTCAAGAATCTGCGCTACCGCTTCACGCGACGGCAACTCACGCCCACCATGCTCGCCGCTCAGGCGGCCATTGCGGGTACGCCACTGGTCGCGGGCACCGCGCAGTTGGCTGACGATGGTCTGCAATTGCCAATGGCTGGAACGCTCACTCACGGTTGTCACTCCTGACGAAATGGCCATCACTTTACGGCATGGGCACCGGCCTCCATTAAGAACCAATGGTGTGATGCTCATAACCATCAGACATAAGCGATTGACGGTTGCCCGTTCAAAAGTGCCTGCCTATAGTCGACCCATTACTTCGCCATCGTGTTTAACCATGATCAAACAACAGCTCGACCGTTTTAACCGCCTGGAACTGCTGGGCGGCGCCACCGCCCTGGAAAAACTCGAACGGCTGTCGGCGTGGCTGGGCCGGGACATCTACGTGAAGCGCGACGACACCACGCCGCTGGCCATGGGCGGCAACAAGCTGCGCAAACTCGAATACCTGGCCGCCGATGCCCTCGCCCAGGGCGCTGACACCCTGGTAACGGCCGGCGCGATCCAGTCCAACCATGTGCGCCAGACCGCCGCCCTCGCCGCCAGGCTCGGCCTCGGTTGCGTCGCCCTGTTGGAAAACCCCACCGGCACCGACGATCCGAACTACCTGGGCAACGGCAATCGCCTGCTGCTGGAGTTGTTCGACGCCAAGGTGGAATTAGTGGAAAACCTCGATCATGTCGACGAGCAGCTCAACGCCCTCGCCGACCGCCTGCGCAGCAACGGCAGGAAGCCATACCTGGTGCCCATCGGTGGCTCCAACGCGTTGGGCGCGCTGGGCTACGTGCGCGCGGGGCTGGAGCTGGCCGCGCAGATTGAAGACAGCGGCATCGACTTCGCCGCCGTAGTGCTCGCCTCGGGCAGCGCCGGTACGCACAGCGGTCTGGCGCTGGCCTTGGGCGAAGTATTGCCTCAGCTGCCGGTAATCGGCGTGACCGTCTCCCGCACCGACGAAGCCCAGCGTCCCAAAGTGCAAGGCCTGGCCGAACGCACCGCCGAGCTGCTGGGCGTGGGCCTGCCCGAGGCGTTCAAGGTGATCCTGTGGGATGAATACTTCGCCCCGCGCTACGGCGAGCCGAATGCAGGCACATTGGCCGCGATCAAACTATTGGCCAGTCAGGAAGGTCTGTTGCTCGACCCGGTCTACACCGGCAAGGCCATGGCGGGTTTGCTCGACGGTATCGGGCGCCAGCGCTTTGAAGACGGGCCGATTATCTTCCTGCACACCGGCGGCGCGCCGGCGCTGTTTGCCTATGACTCGGTGTTCAACTGAGTGGGAGGGGGCTTGCCGCCTCCCACATTAGAAGCAGTTGATATTCCAAAAAAGAATATGAATTTTCATTTATATTATTTTCAAGTCTTAAAAACCGGCTTTATAGTCGCGCCGCAGGCGAAGACGCGCTTCGCGCTTTAAGGCAGGATACGCCTACTGCGTCACCTGCTTCGCTCAACATAAAAAACACAGGGGCTCTTCATGACTATTTCCGCATTCCGTCGCACGTTACTGGTTGGCACGCTGGGTCTGGCACTCGGTGCCGGTTGGCTGGGCCAAGCCGTAGCCGGCGAACAATTGGCCAATATCAAGAAGGCTGGCGAGATCAAGATCGGCCTGGAAGGTACTTACCCACCCTTCAGTTTCCAGGATGAAAGCGGCAAGCTCAGCGGTTTCGAGGTGGAACTGTCCGAAGCCCTGGCCAAGCAGTTGGGCGTGAAGGTCAAGCTGCAGGCCACGCCGTGGGATGGCATCCTCGCTGCCCTGGAATCCAAGCGCCTGGATGCGGTGGTCAACCAGGTCACCATCTCTGAAGAGCGCAAGAAAAAGTACGATTTCTCCAAGCCCTACACCGTTTCGGGGATCCAGGCGCTGGTTCTGACAAAGAATGTGGACAGCATCAAGACCGCCGACGACCTGGCCGGCAAGAAAGTCGGCGTAGGCTTGGGCACCAACTACGAACAATGGCTCAAGGACAACCAACCCAAAGCCATCATCAAGACCTATAACGACGACCCGACCAAGTTCCAGGACCTGCGTATCGGCCGCATTGACGCGATCCTGATCGACCGCCTCGCCGCGCTGGAATATGCCAAAAAAGCCCCGGACACCGCCGCTGCTGGCGACGCATTCTCGCGCCAGGAGTCCGGCATTGCCCTGCGCAAGGGCGAGCCTGAACTGCTGGAGGCAGTGAACAAGGCCCTCGACCAGCTGCGCGCCGACGGCACCTTGAAGAAGCTGTCCGAGAAGTACTTCAACGCTGACGTCACTCAATAATGGAAGCAGGCTTCCAACTCGCGCTCGACTCCGCGCCCTTTCTGCTCAAGGGCGCGTATTACACGGTAATCCTGAGCCTGGGCGGCATGTTCTTCGGCCTGCTGCTGGGCTTTGGCCTGGCCTTGATGCGCCTGTCGCGCTTCTTTGCGGTACGAGGGATTGCCCGGGTCTACGTGTCGTTTTTTCGCGGTACGCCGTTGCTGGTGCAGCTGTTCCTGATCTACTACGGCTTGCCGCAAGTGGGCATCGAGCTGGATCCGATCCCGGCGGCCATGATCGGCTTCTCGCTGAACATGGCTGCCTACGCCTGTGAAATCCTGCGTGCCGCCATCGGCTCCATCGAGCGCGGCCAATGGGAAGCCGCGGCCAGTATCGGCATGACCCGCGCGCAGACCCTGCGTCGGGCCATCCTGCCGCAGGCCATGCGCACGGCACTGCCACCGTTGGGCAACAGCTTTATTTCGCTGGTCAAGGACACGGCGCTGGCCGCTACCATTCAGGTGCCCGAGCTGTTTCGCCAGGCGCAACTGGTGTCGGCGCGCACCTTCGAAATCTTCACCATGTATCTTTCCGCTGCGCTGATCTACTGGATCCTGGCCAGCATCCTGGCGCATTTTCAAAACCGCCTGGAAGCCCGGGTCAACCGGCATGACCTGGAGTCCTGAAGCATGATCGTGGTTGAAAAACTGACCAAACAATTCAACGGTCAGGTGGTGCTCGCCGGCATCGACCTGGAGGTCAAGGAAGGCGAAGTCATCGCTATCATCGGCCCCAGCGGTTCCGGTAAGACCACCTTCCTGCGTTGCCTCAACTTTCTGGAAACTCCCACCAGCGGGCGCATCAAGGTGGGCGATATCGAGATCGACGGCAGCCGGCCGATCAACCAGCAACAAAGTCTGGTACGTCGTCTGCGCCAGCATGTGGGCTTTGTGTTCCAGAGCTTCAACCTGTTCCCGCACCGCACCGCGCTGGAAAACGTGATCGAAGGCCCTACCGTGGTCAAGAAAATGCCTCACGATGCCGCGGTGGCGCTGGGCCGCAGGTTGCTGGCCCGGGTTGGGTTGGCGGGCAAGGAAGACGCCTACCCACGGCGCCTGTCCGGCGGCCAGCAACAGCGCGTGGCAATTGCCCGTGCGCTGGCCATGGAGCCGGAGGTAATCCTGTTCGACGAACCCACCTCGGCGCTGGACCCGGAGCTGGTCGGCGAAGTGCTGGCGACCATCCGCAGCCTGGCCGAAGAAAAGCGCACCATGGTCATCGTCACCCACGAAATGAGCTTTGCCCGGGATGTGGCCAACCGCGTGATCTTTTTCGATAAGGGCGTGATCGTGGAGCAAGGCGAAGCCAAGGCGCTGTTCGCCAACCCCAAGGAAGAACGCACGCGGCAGTTCCTGAGCAAGTTTCTCGCTCACTGATCCTGCCTCTTGTGGCGAGGGCCCAGCGCCCTCGCCACAGCCCGCTGTTCCTACAGGAACGCCTCGTCAAGCCGTGTAAAACGCTGCGGTTGATGCCACCGAAAACACCCTCCGCAGTCAGACCCTTCTGAATATTCTAAAACCCGCGGTTTAGCCTTTTGCCGCCATTGACGCTCCTTGGCCAACCCTCTTATCTAAGCCCCAGAGGATTGGATCCTATCCCGGCTATTTATTGAATCGTGCCTTTCAGCCCTGCTGCGCACCCGCGCCAAGGGGCCGGAACGATTGCTGCTGGCTGCATCAAGGAGATGACTTATGACTTCCACGCTCACCGCCCCAACGCTGCCCCAAGCCAACCGGTATGGCATCAATGCACGGGCGGCCACTCAGTTGCAGGTTGCCATCGCGCCGTACCTCGGCATGGACGAAGGTGACCTGATCGAATTGTTCTGGAACAGCTGCTTTGCCGCCTCAAGGCGAATCACCGCCTGCAAGGTCGGCGCGCCCACACACCTGCGGGTACCGGAAAGTTTCGTGCAGGACGGCCTGGCGCAGGTGTATTACCAGGTTATGCAGATCGGCCACGGCCCGGCGCGCTCGGCCGTGACGCAGGTGCGCGTCAAAACCAACGCCCCAGGCGGCCAGCCCGCCGCGTTATACAGCGACGAGAACCAGAACCTGGCCCCGGTCGGCCTGCCCGAGACCATCCGCCGCTACGGCGTCAACAGCCGTCAGGTGCACCGTGGCGTGCCCCTGACCATCGAGCCGTACCTGAACATGACCGCAGGCGACGCCATCACCCTGCGCTGGGGCGACGTGCGCATGGACTTGCCCAAAATACCGGCACGCGACATTGGCCGGGCCGTGCACGTGTGGGTGCCGGCCACGGTGATCGCCGAGGCCGGCGACGACTGTCGGCTCGAGGTGACGTATTGCGTGCTGGACCGCGTCGGCAACAATTCGCGCTGGGCGCCCGCGCGCACGCTGCGCATCGCCGCGTCGGCGCCGTCACGCCCGACCCGGGCCGCCACACCCTATCGCCCAAGGCCGCTAGGCTCCCCCTGCGAACCGGGGTGAATGCCTTCTATGTATATTCCTAAAAGTTAGTTTATTTAAATATTTAACAAGCTTAGGGTATATACACCGGACCACCGGACATCTCTGAATTTCTGTTTTTATTTCATTGAATGCGAGGTCGGTATGGTCAGAATTACCCCGGTGCGCAACGCCAGGGCATTGCGTGCAGCCAAGGAGCGGCGCTGATGTCTAACTTGGCTCTTACACCCCCTGTCACTCATCCGGATGTCGCGCCTCTGTTGTTGCCGGCCGTGGTGCTGCGCAACGACGCAGAAGCGCTCGACGCCGCCCGCGAGTTGGCCCAGGCCGCGCGCCTGCAGGCCGCCACGCGCGACCAGCAACGCAAACTGCCCTGGGCGCAGATCGAGCAGTTCACCCGCAGCGGGCTGGGCAGCATTTCCATTCCCCGCGAGTACGGCGGCCCGCAGGTGTCCTTTGTGACCTTGGCCGAGGTGTTCGCGATCATCAGCGCGGCCGACCCGGCGCTCGGGCAGATCCCGCAGAACCATTTCGGCATCCTGCACCTGCTGCAGAACACGGCCACCGAGCGTCAGAAAAAGCAATTGTTCCAGAGCGTGCTCGACGGCTGGCGCATCGGCAACGGCGGCCCGGAACGCGGCACCAGAAATACCCTGGAACTCAAGGCACGCCTCACCGCCCAAGGCGACGGCTATGTCGTCAGCGGCCAGAAGTTCTACTCCACCGGCGCGCTGTTTGCTCATTGGGTCGCAATCAAGGCGCTCAACGACGACGGCAAGCAAGTCATGGCGTTTGTGCGCCGTGGCAGCGAAGGGCTGCGCATTGTGGATGACTGGTCCGGCTTCGGCCAACGCACTACCGCCAGCGGCACGGTGTTGCTCGATCAAGTCCCTGTGGACGCCGACCTGGTGGTGGACAACTGGCGCCTCGGCCAGAGCCCGAACGTCCAGGGGGCAGTCTCGCAATTGATCCAGGCCGCCATCGACGCCGGTATTGCACGCGGCGCGTTGGAAGACACCATCGCTTTCGTGCGTGAGCGCTCGCGCCCGTGGATCGACGCCAAGGTCGAACGCGCCAGCGATGACCCCTACGTGATCGCCGATATCGGCAAACTGAAAATCGAGCTGCACGCCGCCGAAGCCTTGCTGCGCAAGGCCGGCCAGGTGCTCGACCAGGTCAGCGCCGCGCCGATCACCGCGCAGTCGGCGGCACGTGCGTCGATTGCCGTGGCCGAGGCCAAGGTGCTGACCACCGAAGTGTCGCTGCTGGTCAGCGAAAAGCTCTTCGAACTGGCCGGCAGCCGCGCCACCCTCGCCGAATTCAACCTCGACCGCCACTGGCGTAACGCCCGCGTGCACACCCTGCATGACCCGGTGCGCTGGAAGTATCACGCGGTCGGCGCTTATCGCCTCAACGGCACCCTGCCCGCTCGGCACTCCTGGATTTAACCGACCAGACGTCTGGAGACCTCTATGCCTTTCTCTACCAACGTCGCGGTGATCACCAGCGACGAACAGGCCCTTGTTGTAGCCAGTGACCTGGCCGAGGACCTTCGCCGCGACAGCGCCCAGCGCGACCGCGAACGCCGTCTGCCGTGGCCCGAGCTGGACGCGTTTTCGCGCTCCGGGCTGTGGGGCATCAGTGTGCCCAAAGCCTACGGCGGTGCCGACGTGTCCAACGTGACCCTGGCCAAGGTCATCGCGCTGATCGCCCAGGCCGATGCGTCCCTGGGACAGATTCCGCAGAACCATTTCTATGCCCTGCAAGTGCTGCGCGTAAATGGCAGCGCCGCCCAGCAACAACGTCTCTACGCCGAGGTACTCGCCGGCCAGCGTTTCGGCAATGCGCTGGCCGAACTGGGGACTAAAACAGCCCACGACCGCGTGACCTCCCTGACCCGCGACGGCGACGGTTTTCGCATCAATGGGCGCAAGTTCTACGCCACCGGCGCGCTCTACGCCCAACGCATTCCCACCTCGGTGGTGGACGAGCACGGCGTGCAGCAACTGGCCTTTGTGCCCCGCGACAGCCAGGGCCTGAATGTGATCGACGACTGGAGCGGTTTCGGCCAGCGCACCACCGGCAGTGGCTCGGTGGTGTTCGATAACGTGTGGGTCGCGGCGCAGGACGTGGTGCCGTTCCAGAGCGCCTTCGAGCGCCCGACCACCGTGGGCCCGCTGGCGCAGATCCTGCACGCCGCCATCGACACCGGCATCGCCCGCGCCGCTTTTGAAGATGCGCTGCACTTTGTGCGCACCAAGACCCGCCCGTGGATCGACGCCACCAGCGACAAGGCCAGCGAAGACCCGCTGACCCTGAAAAGCTTCGGCCACTTGAGCGTGCGTCTGCATGCCACCGAAGCTCTGTTGGAGCGCGCCGGCGAATACCTCGACCGCGCCCAGGCCGACAGCAACGCCGAACACGTCGCGGCCGCCTCGATTGCGGTGGCCGAAGTGCGCGCCTTGAGCACCGAGATTTCCCTCGCCGCCGGCAGCACCTTGTTCGAGCTGGCGGGCAGCCAGGCGACCCTGGCCGAACACGGCCTGGACCGCCACTGGCGCAACGCCAGAGTGCACACCCTGCACGACCCGGTGCGCTGGAAGTATCACGCGGTCGGCAATTACTACCTCAACGACGCCAACCCGCCACTGCGGGGGACGATCTGATGAGCAAAAAGAAAATCCTGCTCAATGCCTTCAACATGAACTGCATCGGGCACATCAACCACGGCCTGTGGACCCATCCTCGGGACACCTCGACCCAGTACAAAACCCTCTCCTACTGGACCGATCTCGCGCAGACCCTGGAACGCGGGTTGTTCGATGGGTTGTTCATCGCCGATATCGTCGGCGTGTACGACGTCTACCAGCAATCGGTCGATGTGCCGCTCAAGGAGTCGATTCAACTGCCGGTCAACGACCCGCTGCTGCTGGTCTCGGCGATGGCGGCGGTCACCCGCCACCTGGGTTTCGGCCTGACCGCCAACCTCACTTACGAGCCGCCGTATCTGTTCGCCCGGCGCATGTCCACCCTCGATCACCTGAGCAATGGCCGGGTGGGCTGGAACATCGTCACCGGCTACCTGGACAGCGCCGCCAAGGCCATGGGCCTCACTGAACAAGTTGAGCATGACCGTCGCTACGACCAGGCCGATGAGTACCTGCAGGTGCTCTACAAGCTGTGGGAAGGCAGCTGGGAGGACGACGCGGTGCTCAACGACCCGCAGCAACGCGTCTACGCGCAGCCGGGCAAGGTGCACAAGGTCGAGCACCACGGCGAGTTCTACCAGGTGGAGGGTTACCATCTGTGCGAACCGTCGCCGCAGCGCACGCCGGTGCTGTTCCAGGCCGGCAGCTCCGAGCGCGGTCTGGCGTTCGCGGGGCAACATGCCGAATGCGTGTTCATCAGCGGGCAGAACAAAGCCGCGACCAAGGTGCAGGTCGACAAAGTGCGCGCCAGCGCGCTCAAGGCCGGACGCAACCCCGAGGACATCAAGGTGTTCATGGGTATCAATGTGATCGTCGGCGCCACCGAGGCCCTGGCCTGGGAGAAACACGCCGAGTACCTGAGCTACGCCAGCGCGGAAGCGGGCGTGGCGCACTTTTCGGCCTCCACCGGCATCGACTTTTCCCGCTACGAACTGGACGAACCGATCCAGTACGTGAAGAGCAACGCCATTCAATCGGCCACCAAGACCCTGCAAAACAACGACTGGACCCGGCGCAAGTTACTGGACCAGCACGCGCTCGGCGGGCGTTACATCACCCTGGTCGGTTCGCCCCAACAGGTGGCTGACGAGCTGGAATCGTGGATCAGCGAAACCGGCCTGGATGGCTTCAACCTCACACGCATCGTGACCCCGGAAAGCTACGTCGATTTCATCGATCTGGTGGTGCCGGAACTGCAGCGGCGCGGGTCGTACAAGACTGAATATGAGCAAGGAACGTTAAGAGAAAAAGTCTTCCAAGGCAGCGCCCGTCTACCCGAACACCACACCGGTTCCACCTACCGCCACTGAACAAAAAAATGTGGATCTGCACGTTTGTACAAATACCTTATGACTGGAAATCGACCATGAAAAAAAAACTGCTCTCCCACCCAGTCAAAGCACTGGCCCTGGCCTTCGGGCTGTTCAGTTCGACGCTGTTCGCCGCCGAGGCGCCGCTGAAAGTCGGCACCACCGCAGCCTTCGCGATTCCGCTGGAAGCCGCCGTGGCCGAAGCCGACAAGCAAGGCTTGAAGGTTGAGCTGGTGGAGTTCACCGACTGGATCGCGCCCAATGTGAGCCTGGCGGCCGGCGATATCGACGTAAATTACTTCCAGCACATCCCGTTCCTGGAAAACGCCAAGGCCGCCGCCGGGTTTGACCTGGTGCCGTACGCACCGGGGATCATCAACAACGTCGGGCTGTATTCGAAAAAGTACAAAAGCTTCAACGACCTGCCACAAGGCGCCAGCGTCGCGATCGCCAATGACCCGATCAACAGCGGCCGCGGTTTGCAATTGCTGGCCAAAGCCGGGCTGATCACCCTCAAGCCGGGCGTGGGCTACAAGGCCACTGAAGAAGACATCGTCGCCAACCCGAAAAACATCAAGATCCTGCAAGTGGAAGCCGTGCAGTTGGTGCGCGCCTATGACGATGCGGACCTGGTGCAGGGCTACCCGGCCTATATTCGCTTGTCGAAAACCTTCGATGCCGAGTCGGCCCTGCTGTTCGACGGCCTCGACCACCCCGAATACGTGATTCAGTTCGTGGTCCAGCCCAAGAGCAAAACCGACCCACGGGTGATCAAGTTCGTCGATATCTACCAGCATTCGCAGGTGGTGCGCGCCGCGCTGGATAAATCCCTCGGCAAGCTCTACCAAGTCGGTTGGGAGGGCTGAGTATGACCGCCGCCCACGCTCAACGGCGCGACCTCGCGGTGCCGCCCAGACACGCCGAGCACACCGAATTGCATCCGGACCTGAACCGCGCCCATGTGCGCTTCATCAACCTGGGCAAGACCTACGACGGTACGGTGCATGCGCTGCAAGGCATCGACCTGGCGATCCAGCGCGGCGAAGTGTTCGGCATCATCGGCCGCAGCGGCGCCGGTAAGTCGTCGCTGATCCGCACCATCAATCGCCTGGAACAGCCCAGCAGCGGGCGCGTGCTGATTGATCAGGTGGACATCGGCGACTTCGACGAAGACCACCTGGTGGCGCTGCGGCGGCGCATCGGCATGATCTTTCAGCATTTCAACCTGATGTCGGCCAAGACCGTGTGGCAGAACGTCGAGCTGCCGCTCAAGGTCGCCGGTGTACCGAAGCTGCAGCGCGAGCAGAAGGTGCGCGAATTGCTCGAACTGGTGGGGCTGAACGACAAACACCAGGCCTACCCCGCGCAGCTCTCCGGCGGGCAGAAACAACGGGTGGGCATCGCCCGCGCGCTGGTGCATGACCCGCAGATCCTGCTGTGCGACGAGGCCACCTCGGCCCTCGACCCGGAAACCACCCAGTCGATCCTTGGCCTGCTGCGCGAGATCAACCGACGCCTGGGCCTGACCATCGTGCTGATCACCCACGAGATGGCGGTGATTCGCGAGATCTGTGACCGCGTGGTGGTGCTGGAACACGGACGCATCGTCGAGCAAGGCCCGGTGTGGCAGGTGTTCGGCGATCCGCAGCACGAGGTCAGCAAAACCCTGTTGGCGCCCCTGCAGCAAGGCTTGCCGCCGGAGCTGCAAGCGCGTCTGCGGGACCTGCCGACCTTAGCCGAGGCGGCCGTGGTGCTGCGCGTGCAATTTACCGGCAGTGCCACTGACGAACCGGACCTGGCCGCGCTGTTCAGCGCACTGGGCGGCCGTGTGCGCTTGCTGCATGGCGGCGTGGAACGCATTCAGGGCCACGCCCTGGGGCAACTGCTGCTGGCGGTGAGTGGCTCGGACCACGGCGCCGATGCCTTGCGCCAGCGCGCCGGGCGCTTTGCACAACAGGTGGAGGTATTGGGTTATGTGGCTTGATCGTTTAGTGCAGGGCGCCCTCGACACGCTGTTGATGGTCGGCGTGTCCTCGCTGATCGCCTTGCTGGTGGGGATTCCGCTGGCGGTGTTCCTGGTGACCAGCGACAAGGGCGGCATCTACCAGGCACCCGCGTTGAACCGGGCGCTGGGGGCGTTCGTCAATCTGTTCCGCTCGATTCCGTTCCTGATCCTGATGGTGGCGCTGATCCCGTTCACCCGGCTGATCGTCGGCACCACCTACGGTGTATGGGCGGCGGTGGTGCCGCTGACCATCGCCGCCACGCCGTTTTTTGCACGGATCGCCGAGGTGAGCCTGCGCGAAGTCGACCACGGCCTGATCGAAGCCGCCCAGGCCATGGGCTGCCGGCGCCGGCACATCATCTGGCATGTGCTGTTGCCTGAAGCATTGCCGGGGATCGTCGGCGGTTTCACCATCACTCTGGTAACCATGATCAATTCCTCGGCGATGGCCGGCGCAATCGGTGCCGGCGGGCTGGGCGACATCGCGTACCGCTACGGCTACCAGCGTTTCGACACGCAGATCATGCTCACGGTGATCGTGCTGCTGGTGGTGCTGGTGGCGGTGATTCAGGTGGGCGGCGATCGCCTGGCGCGGGTGTTGAACAAGCGGTGAGGTATAGTCGGGACCTTTCAGTGCCCGGTATCGCTCGCCATGACGCTCAAACCCGACGACCTCGACCAGATCACTTCCACCACCCTGGGCCACTACAACACAGTGGCCGAGGACTTTCGCGAAGGCACCCGCGACCACGATGTGAGCCAGAACATCGACGCCTTGCTGCGGCATATCCAGGGCACGCCGCCGTTTACCGTGTTGGATTTCGGCTGCGGGCCGGGTCGTGATCTACAAACGTTTACGCGCCTGGGCCACATCGCCGTAGGGCTCGACGGCTCCGAACGTTTCGCGCAGATGGCACGCGAGGACAGCGGCTGCGAAGTGCTGCAACAAGACTTCCTCAAGCTGCAACTGCCCGCCGCGCGCTTCGACGGCATCTTCGCCAATGCGGTGCTGTTTCATATCCCCAAACAGGAATTGCCCCGGGTACTCAAGCAGCTGCATGCCGCGCTGAAACCGGGTGGCGTGCTGTTCAGCTCCAACCCGCGCGGTGACAACCAGGAAGGCTGGAACGGACCGCGCTACGCGTCGTATCACGACCTGGAGGCGTGGCAGACGTTGCTGACCAGTGCAGGGTTTGTGGAGCTGGAACATTACTACCGCCCGGCGGGGCTGCCCCGTGAGCAACAGCCTTGGTTGGCCAGCGTATGGCGCAGGCCTGAATAGCAGCCTGGCAATAAGGGGGCATGCTCCGATAGCGGTGGATCAGATGGAGCCTCCGGGAATGCAGCCCGTGACGCTCCGCGTCACCTGTGCGCAGTAGCCAAAACCTGCAGCGCTTGGCGGGACGCGGAGCGTCCCAAGAGGCATTCCCACGCAGAGCGTGGGAACGATCAGCGCGCGCCATTCAACCAGGCATCAAGATCGTTCCCACGCTCCCGCGTGGGAATGCAGCCGTGACGCTCCGCGTCACCTGTGCGCAATAGCTAAAACCTGCAGCGCTTGGCGGGACGCGGAGCGTCCCAAGAGGCATTCCCACGCAGAGCGTGGGAACGATCAGCGCGCGCCATTCAATCAGGCATCAAGATCGTTCCCACGCTCCCGCGTGGGAATGCAGCCCGTGACGCTCCGCGTCACCTGTGCGCAGTAGCCAAAACCTGCAGCGCCTGGCGGGACGCGGAGCGTCCCAAGAGGCATTCCCACGCAGAGCGTGGGAACGATCAGCGCGCGCCATTCAACCCGGCATCAGGATCGTTCCCACGCTCCCGCGTGGGAATGCAGCCCGTGACGCTCCGCGTCACCTGTGCGCAGTAGCCAAAACCTGCGGCGCCTGGCGGGACGCGGAGCGTCCCAAGAGGCATTCCCACGCAGAGTGAACTGACCCCCAAAGGTTGGACACAACCTTTGGGGGCGTCATGGGTAAGTACACAGAGCAAGCAAAACTCGCAGCCGTGCAGGACTATTGTTCCGGTAGCGCGGGTTTGAGGGATGTTGCACACCGTCACAATGTGGACTTTTCATCCCTTCGTCAGTGGGTCGCGGCCTATCAAGTGCATGGCGTTGCTGGGCTTAAAGAGAAAAAGCTGCAGCGCTATAGCAACGACTTCAAACTGTCTGTTTTGAACCGTATGCGTGAGGAACAGCTGTCCTATCGGCAGACGGCGGCCTTGTTCGACATCCGTAAGTTCGACATCATCGGCCTCTGGGAACGCCGCTTTGATGAGGGCGGTTTTGATGCCCTTACCAAGCAGCCTAATAGAGCCGGACGTCCGAAAAAAATGCCGACCACCATTCCTCCTGTTCAACCCAGCTCAACCGATGACGAATCACGCTCACGCGATGATTTGCTTGCCGAGGTGAAGCAGTTGCGGATGGAAAACGACTACCTAAAAAAGCTCGATGCCTTGGTTCAGGAGAAGAAACGAATAGGCAGCAGAAAAAGCGCAAATCGTAATAGGACTGAGGCCGCTGCTCTCTCGAAAGCCTGCTGAAATTTGCCGGTTTGGCACGCAGCACCTTTTACTATCAGCAAAAGGCGCTGCAAGCGGCTGATAAGTACGCAGAGCTGAAAGACAAGATTCGCTCGACGTTCGACGAGCACAAGGGCCGGTATGGCTATCGCCGCATAACGGCTGCTGTACGGAGCGCTGGTCATCTCGTCAATCACAAGACTGTTCAGCGACTGATGGCGCAGCTTCAGCTCAAGAGCTTGGTGCGGGTGAAGAAATACCGGGCCTACAAGGGAGAGGTAGGCAAGGCAGCGCCTAATCTTTTGAAGCGTGAGTTCGAAGCTCCGTCACCCAATCAAAAGTGGGTAACCGACGTTACAGAGTTCAAAGTTGGAGGTCAGAAGCTTTATCTGTCTCCCGTTTTGGATCTGTACAACGGCGAAATCATTTCCTACGAGGTTGCCAGAAGACCGTTGTTCGATATGGTCGGGAAGATGCTCAAAGGTGCATTCAAGCGGCTTCAGCCGCATGAAAAACCGGTTTTGCACTCAGACCAGGGCTGGCAGTATCGAATGCCCATTTACCTGCGGGCTCTCAAAAAATGCTCCGTTACGCCGAGCATGTCGCGCAAGGGTAACTGCTATGACAACGCGGCCATGGAGAGTTTCTTCGGCACACTGAAGTCCGAATTTTTTTATCTGAAAAAATTTAACGACCTGGATGAGCTTCACGCAGGCATCGACGAGTACATCCAGTATTACAATCACTCGCGTATCAGACTGAAGCTAAACGGCCTGAGTCCTGTTGAATACAGAATTCAGGCCGCTCAGGCATAGATAGAAAATCGTCCAACTTTGTGGGGTCAGTTCAGAGCGTGGGAACGATCATCTGGGTCCATTCAATCTGGGATTTGCGCCCCCAAGTTTGCTGCATGACAGCGCCAAGTCGAAGATTTGGCGGGGACTCTCACATGTTTAACGGCGTTCGTCCTGTTGCTCCTGCTTTGGCTCGCGAATCTTGTACCACGCCACATACAACGCCGGCAGGAACAGCAGCGTGAGCAAGGTGGCGATGATGATGCCGCCGATCATCGCGTACGCCATCGGCCCCCAGAACACTTCGCGGGCAATCGGGATCATGCCCAGGCTCGCCGCAGCGGCCGTGAGCAGGATCGGCCGTCGACGGTGCTCGGTGGCTTCCACCACGGCATCCCACGGCGTGTAGCCGTCGCGTTCGTAGGCATCGATCTGCGTCACCAGGATCACCGAGTTACGGATGATGATGCCGATCAACGCCAGGATGCCGAGGATCGCCACAAAGCCCATGGGCGTACCGGTGGGGATCAGCGCCAGCACCACGCCGATCAGCCCCAGCGGCGCGACACTGGCGACCAGGAACATCTTCTGCACGCTGTGCAACTGGATCATCAGGAACGTCGCCATCAAAAACAGCATCAGCGGCACCACGCTGGCGATCGGGCCCTGGGCCTTGCCGCTCTCTTCCACAGTGCCGCCGGTGGCGACCTTGTAGCCTACCGGCAGGCCGGCGCTGAACTTGTCGATCTCGGGCTTGAGCTGCTTGACCAGGTCGGTCGGCTGCATTTCGTCGCGCACCGAGGCCTTGATGGTGATGGTCGGCAAACGGTCGCGACGCCACACCAAAGGCTGCTCCAGTTCATAGCGCACGGTGGCGAAGGCCAGCAGTGGGATCGACGTGCCGTTGGGCGTGACAATCTGCAGGTTCTGCAGGGTTTCCGGCGTGCCGCGCTCGGCGTCTTCGGCGCGGCCGACCACGTTGATCAGGTAGATATCGTCATGCACCTGGGTCACCGAAGCACCGCTGACCACGCTGTTCATCAGCTGCGCGACGTCTTCGGAGGACAGGCCCAACTGCCGTGCCTTGTCCTGGGCGATGTCCACGCGCAGGACTTTGCCCGGCTCGTTCCAGTCGTAAATGATCTCGCCCAGGTGGGTGTTTTGATCCAGCAGGGTCGCCAGTTCGATGGCGTGCTTGCGAACCTGGTCGGTGTCTTTGCCGGAGACGCGATACTGGATAGGCCGCCCTACCGGCGGGCCCATTTCCAGCGGCTGCACATAACTGCCGATACCGACAAAGTCATCGCGCAGACGCTTCTGCAGACGTGCGATCAACGCGCCGCGTTCTTCCAGGCCTTTGCTGACGATCACCAACTGTGCGTAGTAAGGGTTTTCCAGTTGCTGGTCGAGGGGCAGGTAGAAACGAATCGCGCCCTGGCCGATGTAAGTGCTCCAGCGGGCGATGTCCGGGTCGTCCTTGATGATCGCTTCCAGGCGGTCGACGGCCTTGCGCGTCTCGTTGATCGAAGCGTTCTGCGGCAGGTTGAGGTCCACCAGGATTTCCGGGCGGTCCGACGACGGAAAGAACTGGTTCTGCACGAACTGCATGGAGAACACCGATGCCACGAACAGCCCTACCGTGATGCCGATGGCCCACCAGCGGTTGCGCATGGCCCACAGCATGCCGCGATTGAACCCCCGGCCGATGCGCCCAGGCTCGGCGTTATGAGGCTTAACGTTGGCGCTGAGGATATGCACGCCGATCACCGGCGCAAACAATACCGCCACCACCCACGACACCAGCATCGCCACGGCGATCACCGCGAACAGCGTGAAGGTGTACTCACCGGCCGAACTGGCGTTGAGGCCGATCGGCACAAAGCCTGCCACTGTGACCAGCGTACCGGTCAGCATCGGGAACGCAGTCGACGTGTAGGCGTAAGTGGCCGCCTGCTCCTTGGTCTCACCTTTTTCCAGGCGCGTGATCATCATCTCCACGGTGATCATCGCGTCATCTACCAACAGGCCGAGGGCAATAATCAACGCGCCCAGCGAGACGCGCTGCATAGTGATGCCGCTGTATTCCATGAACACGAACACCAGCGCCAGCACCAGCGGAATCGAACACGCCACCACCAGCCCGGCACGCAGACCGAGGCTGATAAAGCTCACCACCAGCACGATGATCACCGCCTCGAACAACGCACTGGTAAAGCCGCCCACGGCTTCTTCCACCACTTCGGCCTGGTCCGACACCTTGTGCACGCCGACACCCACCGGCAGGTCGGCGGTCAGTTCGTCCATGCGCGTGTGCAGGGCCTTGCCGAACGACTGGATATTGCCGCCCTTCTGCATGGCGATGGCCAAACCGATGGCAGGCTTGCCGTTGAAGCGAAACATCGGCCGCGCCGGGTCGACGTAGCCTCGGCTGATCTCGGCAATGTCCGCGAGGCGATAGAAACGGTCATTGAGGCGCAGATTGACGTTGGCCAGGTCTTTTTCCGAGGCGAACTGCCCCGAAGTTCGCACCGAAATCCGCTCCGGCCCGGCTTCGATCACACCGGCAGGCGTCACGGCGTTCTGCGATTGCAGGCTTTGCACGACCTGGCGCTGGTCGACGCCCAGCGCCGCCAGTTTGCGCGTGGAGAAGTTCAGGTAAATCACTTCATCCTGTTGGCCGATCATCTCCACCTTGCCCAGCCCCGGCACCGAACGGATCTCGGCGCGTACCTGCTCGACGTAGTCACGCAACTGGCGCATCGACAGGCCGTCGCCGGTAAAGGCGTACACCGAGCCGAACACGTCACCGAACTCATCGTTGAACGACGGCCCTTGCAGGCCTTGGGGGAAGGTGCCGCGAATATCGTCGATCTTCTTGCGCACCTGGTACCAGATTTCGGGGATGGCCTTGGCGCTGGTGGTGTCCTTGAGGAATACGAACACGGTGGACTCGCCCGGTCGGGTATAGCTCTTCACATAGTCGAGGGAGTCGAGTTCTTCGAGTTTTTTCTCAATGCGGTCGGTGACCTGCTTGAGGGTTTCTTCCTGGGTCGCGCCCGGCCAGCGGGTCTGGATCACCATAGTCTTGATGGTGAACGACGGGTCTTCTTCGCGGCCCAGGTTCATGTAGGAGAACACGCCCATCAGCAGCGCGACGAACATCAGGTACCAGACGAAGGACTGATGCTTGAGGGCCCAGTCGGATAAGTTGAAGCTGCCTTTCATCGCGGGCTGTCCTCGTCGATTTTGACTTTCTGCCCGGGCTTCAGGCTGTTCACGCCGGCGGTGACGATGCGCTCGCCGGCTTTGACGCCGCCGTTGACCAGGGCGCTGCCGCCCTCCCGGCTGATCACCGTGACATCTCGCGGTTGTACGGTCTGGGTCTGGGTGTCGAGCAGCCAGATGCGGGTCTTGCCGTCAACGTCCTGCAAGGCGCTCACCGGCAGCTCGATGCGCGGGGTGATGGCGGTGCTCAGGGTGACGCTGATGGCCGTGCCGAGGCGGAACGCGGGCGGCGTCTCGGCCAGAGTCAGGCGTGCGCGACGGGTGCGCGTGGCGCTCTGGGCCTGGGGCTCGATTTCGCGCACGGTGGCGGTGGTGTGAACGCTGGGGTCCAGTTGCCCGGCGACCAGGAACACCCCATCCGGAGGCAGGCGCTCGGCCAGGCTGGCGGGAAGATCGATCACCGCTTCCTTGATGTCCGGGCGTGCCAGGGTCACCACTTGCTGGCCGGCGCTGACCACCTGGCCGGCCTCGGCGTTCCAGGCGGTGACGATGCCGGCATGGTCGGTGCGCAGTTCGGCGTAGTTGAGCTGGTCCTTGGCCTGGTTGACCGAGGCCTTGGCCTGATCGAGGCTGGCCTGGGTGGTTTTCAGGTCGGTCAGCGCCACGTCCAGCTGGGCCTGGGCGCCGACGCCACGGTTGAACAGCTCCTGCTGGCGGCGGGCATTGGCCTGGGCATTGATGAACTGCGCCTGCACCCGCGCCAGGTCGCCCTGGGCTGCGCGCAACTGGTTCTGCTGGTCGGTGGGATCGAGCACGGCCAACAAGGCGCCCTTCTCCACTTCGGCGCCGACGTCCACGAGGCGACGGGCGATACGGCCGGGCACGCGAAAGCCCAGGTTACTTTCGTAACGGGCCTGGATGGTGCCGGCGAAGCGGCCGAGGTTTTCCTGGTCTTCAGCCTTCACTTGCATCGACAGCACCGGGCGCACCGGGTCGGGCGCGGGTTCTTCCTTGGAGCACGCCGCCAGTGCCAGGCCGGCGGCGAGCATGACGATCAGGCGCTTCATGGCTGGGCTCCTGGCTGGGCAATCTCGACCTGCATACCGGGGTGCAGCAACTGGCCGCCGGCCACCACGACTTTTTCGCCGCCCTTGAGGCCATCGCCGATGATGACTTTGCCAGTGAGGTAGCGGGCCACGGAGACTTTATGCAACTGCGCCTTGCCCTCGCCGTCCACCAGCCACACGGCGGGTTCGCTGAGATCTTTGGTGAGAGCCGACCACGGCAGTTCGACGCTGGCCCTGGCCGGGCCATTGGCGGTGGCGCTGACCACCGAGCCCAGCTCCATGCCTTTGGGCAGTGACTGCAGGGCAATCTTTACTTGCACGGTGCCGGTGTTGGCGGCCACCGCCGGGGTAATTTCGCGCACATTGCCTTGCACCTGAATGCTCGGGTTGTCCAGCAGGCTTACGGTGATCGGCGCGTCGGACGGTGGCTCTACCAGCAGCGATTCATACACGTTGAACACCGCATCGCGCTCGCCGTCGCGGGCCAGGCTGAAAATCGGCACAGTGGCCTGCACCACTTGGCCCACCTCGGCCTGGCGCGCCGTGATCACGCCCGGCGCATCGGCGACCAGTGCGGTGTAGCCCAGTTGCTCACGGGCATTGGCCAGTTGTGCCTGGGCCGCGGCCAGGGCGCTTTGGCTGCTGCGCAAGGCGGCCTGGGCCGAGTCGTATTCGCTGCGGCTGGTGTAGCCTTTGGGCAGGAGCTTTTCCTGGCGCACAAACGCCGCCGCTGTCTGCTTGACCCGCGCCTGTTCGGCCACGACCTGGGCCTGGGCCGAATCGACGTTGGTCTGCAGGTCTTTGGGATCGAGCCTGGCCAGCACTTGTCTGGCGCTTACGCGATCGCCCACATCCACCAGGCGCTGGATGATCTTGCCGCCCACGCGAAAGGACAGATCGGTTTGCACCCGCGCCTGGATATCCCCGGTCAGGGTGACTGCCGCAGCGAAATCCGCCGACTGCACGGTCTGCACAAACACCCGGGAATGAGCCTTGGGCTCGGTGTTTTCCTGGCCGCAGCCGCTCAAGAGCGCCAGCAGGCCAAGTCCGAATATAAAAGTGGAAATACGACCGCCCATGCAGTCTCCTTTTGCGTGATGCCGACGTGCCAGTGTGTATGCGACTGTCAGCTTAGATCAGGGTTCCTTATCTGCATGGGGAAGAGAGTATTGAGGTGATTTCACCGGCCTCATCGGGGCAAGCCCCCTCCCACACTTTTGAGTTGTGAATACATTCAAATGCGGGAGGGGGCTTGCCCCCGATAGCGATACAACAGTCAGCGCAGAACTAGCCCTGCCATTTGCCGCCTTCGACAATCACACTCTCAGGCTGGGTGTCATCACTGAGTTCTTTACGCACGTATTGGTCGTACAGTTTGAGCAGAAATTTCTCCTCGCCCAACTTCGCCAGTTCGGTATTTACCCAATCGCGCAGTTCGGTGTTGCCCTTCTTGACCGCCGGGGCGATGGGGGCTTCGTCGCCGAGTTTCTGTTCCAGCACGCGGTAGCCGGGGTTTTGCTTGGCCCAGCTGAACAGCACCAGGTTGTCCTGGGCATAGGCATCGCCGCGACCGGCTGACAGCGCCTGCAGGGATTCGGAGTTTTTCTCGAACTTGAGCAGTTTCCAGTCCGGATGGTTTTTGGTCAGCCAGATATCGGCGGTGGTGCCGGTGGTGACGATGGTGGTGCGGGTCGCCAGGTCATCCAGGCGCTTGACCGGGCTGTCGTTGGGCACCAGGGCCTGCACCGCGACTTTCAGGTTGGGATGGGTGAAGTCCACCGCTTCCTTGCGCTCCGGGGTCACGGTCATGTTGGCCAGGATCAGGTCGACCTTGTCGCTTTGCAGGAATGGAATGCGGCTGGCCGGCTCCACGGCGACGAATTCGACTTTGTTCTCGTCGCCCAGCAGATCCTTGGCGAATCGGCGGCCGATGTCGGTATCGAAGCCGACATAGCGCCCGGCCTCGTCCACAAAGCCGAACGGTGGTTTGTCGGTGAAGACGCCGACAATCAACTTGTCGCGCGCTTTGATCTTGTCGATGTAACTCACGGCAGCCGTGGGTTTGGCAGGCTCTTCGGCCTTTTTATCGCAACCGGCCAGCAGCGCGACGGCTAACAGGGGCAGTAGTAGTTTTTTCATAGCGGTTCCAGTTCCTTGATTTTCTTGGACAGTGTTGAAACAAAGGAGAACTTCTCCAGGAACTGCTGCGCGCGTGCGGTTTGCGGGTTCGTAAAGAATGCCTCGGGGGTGTTGTGTTCGAGAATGCGGCCGGCCTCCATGAACACCACGCGGTCGGCGACGGCGCGAGCGAAGGCCATTTCATGGGTCACGATCAGTAATGTCATGCCATCGCGGGCCAGGCCCTGGATCACCTCCAGCACTTCCTTGACCATCTCCGGATCGAGGGCTGCAGTGACTTCGTCGAACAGCATGACTTGTGGGTTCATGCACAGCGAACGGACGATGGCGATACGTTGCTGCTGACCACCGGAGAGCTGGCGCGGGAACGCGTCGCGCTTGTCCGCCAGGCCGACCCGCGCCAACAGCTGTTCAGCCTGCTCGCGGGCTTGGCGCGGCTCGCGCTTTTGCACTTTCAGCGGCCCGAGCAGGATGTTGTCGAGTACGCTCATATGTGGAAACAGATGGTAGCTCTGGAACACCATGCCTATGTCCTGGCGCACCTGGCGCCAGTCGGTGTGTTTATCCAGCAGCTCCTTGCCGGCAAATCGCAGGCTGCCACCATGGGCCACTTCCAGGCCGTTGAGGCAACGCAGCAAGGTGCTTTTGCCGCAGCCGCTGGGGCCGAGGATCACCACCACTTCGCCGCTGTGCACGCTCAGGTCGATGCCCTTGAGCACCTGCTGCTCGCCGAAGAATTTGTTGAAACCCTGGAACTCGATCAATGCGCTCATGCTTGGGCCCAGCGCCGTTCCAGCACCTTGGAGGCGGCCGACAACGGGTAGCAGATAAAGAAAAAGAACAGGAACAGCGCGCCGTAGATCAACACCGACTCATAAGTGCGCTCGATGATTTGCTGACCGACCTTGATCACGTCCACCACGCCGATCAGCACCGCCAGGGAACTGGTCTTGATGATGCGCGTGTAGACGTTGATCGTGGGTGGCGTCATGCGCTTGAGGGCCTGGGGCAGCAACACGTAGCCGTACAACTGCGGGTCGGACAAGCCAATCGACAGGCCGGCCTCGCGCTGGCCACGGGGCAGCGAATGCAACGCGCCACGTACCACTTCGCCGACCTCGCTGGCGCCCCACAACGACAACACCAGCACCGCGCACCAGAAACTGGGGAGGCTCAGGCCAAAAAAAATCGGTAGGCCAAAGAACAGCAGGTACAACCACACCAGCACCGGGATCGCCCGGAACAACTCCAGGTAAACCCGCAGCACGGCGTTGATCAGCCGGTTGTTCAAGGTGCGCAGCACGCCATACAGCACGCCGCCTACCGTACTGAAGGCGATGCTCATAAACGAAATCGACAAGGTCTGCGCGGCGCCCTTGCCCAGTTGCGGCAGCGACACCCACAACAACTCAAGACCCGAACTGGCCATGCTGGAGCCTCCTTTCCAAGCGGCTGAGCAGCAGCGACAGCGGCAAGAACAACAGCACGCAAATCAGCGTCAGCACGGCGAGCATTTCGTAGGTCTTGTAGTAGAGGGCGATGTAGCTCTTGGTGGTGTAGAGAATCTCCGGCACGGCCACGGCGGAGACCACGGTGGTCTCTTTGAGCAGGAAGATGAAATTGGCGAACAAGGCCGGCAGGCTGAGGATGCCGGCCTGGGGCAGGATCACGTGGCGCAGCAGTTGCCAGTCCGACAGGCCAATGGACTTGCCCGATTCGACCTGCGCCTGCGGCACCGCCTCCACACCGGCGCGCAGCACTTCGGTGAGGTAAGCACCGCCCAGAAAGGTCATGGTGATGATCGCCGCCCAGAACCCGGAGACATTCAAGCCCAGGGCGGGCAAGGCGAAGTACACGAAAAACAGCTGGATCAGCAGCGGTGTATTGCGCGCCAGCTCCACATACAACGCCACCAGGCGCGACAGGTACGGCGTGCGAAACACCAGCAGCGCCGCGTTGATCAGCGCTACAAGCAAGGAGGTGGCGATGGCGATCAGGCCGACTTGCAGCGTGACACCCACGGCCTTCAAAAACGCCGGCAGGGTGCTGAGGATAAAAGCGAAATCGAGGGTCATTTGCAGTCCATGACACCGCAGGGTAGAGCGGCGCGTGCTATCCAAGCCAACGTGGGTAACGTCGGGTAGCGCGAACTTTAAAGGTATAAAAAGTAAATTTTAAATACCAAAATAGCATATTGATATCACCCAAAAAGATAACCTCCGGATTCGCGGGCTTAGCGGGTGGCAGCTATGGTTGAGGGGTCTGTGTTTCGAGGGAATGAACAATGAACAAAGCGAAACCGATTGATCCGCAGGAGTTGGTGAAATGGTTGGTGGCGTTGCGCAGGGCGATCAATAGCCGCGCGCTCTGACACGCTGAAGGTCCACTGTGAGATGAAGATCAAATGTGGGAGGGAGCAGGCCCCCTCACACATTTTGATTGCATTGCGAATTCCACACATAAAAAAACGCCGACGCTATGTGAGCCGCCGGCGTTGAAACCTTGAAGGGGTGTTGGCTTACATCAGAACGCCGGCACAACCGCGCCGTTGTACTTCTTCTCGATGAAGGCTTTGACTTCCGGGCTGGTCAGGGCCTTGGACAGTTTCTGGATAGCGTCGCTGTCCTTGTTGTCCGGGCGAGCCACCAGGAAGTTTACGTAAGGCGACTTGGCGTCTTCGATGATCAGCGCATCCTTGGCCGGGTTCAGGCCGGCTTCCAGCGCGTAGTTGGTGTTGATCAGGTCCAGGTCGACCTGGTCCAGCACGCGGGGCAGCAGCGCCGACTCCAGCTCTTTGAATTTGAGGTGTTTCGGGTTGCTGGCGATGTCTTTAGGCGTAGCCAGGGCGTTGGTCGGGTCTTTGAGGGTGATCACACCGGCTTTCTGCAGCAGCAACAGGGCGCGGCCGCTGTTGGAGCCTTCGTTCGGGATGGCAACGGTGGCGCCGTCTTTCAGGTCTTCAATTTTCTTGATTTTTTTCGAATAACCGCCGAACGGTTCAACGTGCACGCCCACCACGGTCACCAGGTTGGTGCCCTTGCCCTTGTTGAAGTTTTCCAGGTACGGCAGGGTCTGGAAGTAGTTGGCGTCCAGGCGCTTTTCAGCGACTTGCACGTTGGGCTGCACATAGTCGGTGAATACTTTGATTTCCAGGTCCACGCCTTCTTTGGCCAGGGTTGGCTTGACCAGCTCGAGGATCTCGGCATGCGGGATCGGCGTGGCGGCCACCACCAGTTTCTCGTTGGCCTGGGCGAAGCTGGCAGTCAGGGCAGCGGCCAATGCGGTAAACAACAGAACCTTTTTCATGCAGTGTCCTTATCGACAGTCCGGGGCGTCTCTGACGACCGTGTGTAGGGTGGTGTGCCAGCGAAGTGCTATCGCGGCATGCAGGGGACAATACCTAGATTTTTTATTCCCGAACAATATCTTTTATTCACGTTGATATTCCATTTTTTGTTCATGTAGGAATCGGCGCAACGTTTCCTGCTCGGCCGGGCTGGCCTGGGCGTAAATCCTCCGCACCTGTTCCAGCGGCGAACCCGCCGCCGGCAGGTTCAGGTGCTCCGGCAGAATTTCGTCGCCGCTGCTCACCAGGAGCGCAAAGTGAATAACGTTTTCCAGCTCACGGGTATTGCCCGGCCAGCTGTGGCGTTCCAGCACGCGCTGGGCGGCCTCGCTGATCAGCGGCACCGGCAGGTCAAGACGCTGACTGTAGATGCCCAGGAAGTACTCGGCCAACGACAGAATATCGCCCACCCGCTCGCGCAATGCGGGTAGGTCCAACCGGCCTTCGCTCAGGTAGTGAAACAGTCGCTCATGAAATTTGCCGGCGGCCACGGCCTGCGCCAGGTCGATGCTGGTGGCGGCCACCAGACGCACGTCCACCGGGCTCGGCTGCTGGGCGCCGACGCGGGTGACTTCATGGTTTTCCAGGGCGGCGAGTAATTTGACCTGGATCGGCAGCGGCAGGTCGCCGATCTCATCCAGGTACAAGGTGCCGCCATTGGCCGAACCAAACCAGCCGGCGCGGCTGCTGGCGGTGCCGCTGTGGCTGCCGGCGGCGTAGCCGAACAATTCGGCGTCGGCGTAGGTGGGGCTGATGGCGCCGCAATTAACCGAGACGAACAAGCCCGTACGGTCACTGCCACGGTGGATATGCCGCGCCAGCAGCTCTTTACCGCTGCCGGTCTCGCCGCGAATCAGCACGGGCAAAGCGCGCGGCGCGAGGGTTTCCAGCTCTTCGCGCAGCTTGCGCGAGCGCGGGTCGACAAACACCAGCGCCTTGGCGCGGATGCTCAGCGGGCTTTTTTCCGCGTCGGGGAAGGTCAGCAGTGGCTGACCGAAGGTTTCATGCAGACTCATGGCAAGCTCCCGCCCCACGTCCGCCAGGGACGGGGCGTTGAAAAAAATCAGGCGGTGCGCCGGGCGTGCTGCTCGAGGCGGCTTTGCAGGCGATAGAGGTAGGCGAAGCCTTGCTCCCAGCGCTGATGACCGGACTTCACGTTGATATGCCCTGCCCCCGAAAGAATGCCGGCTTCGGCCCCCCAGTTGCGCGCCAACTCCAGGGCCCGAGGGGCGCTGACGGCGCTGTCGTTGTCGGAACTGACCACCTGGCTCGGGAACGGCAACAGGTCGGTGGGGATCGGCGCGAAATTGCGCAAGGCCGGCGAGCAGGCCGGACGCTCCACATCCGCCGGCGCCACCAGCAAGGCGCCGCGCACCTGCCGCAGGAACTGCACGGGTGCGGTGGCCGCCCAATGGGCCACGGTGATGCAGCCCAGGCTATGGGCGATGAGAATCACCGGCGTGCTGTCGGCGGCGATCGCCTCGGCCAGCGCGGCAACCCAGTCTTCACGTCGCGGCGTCAGCCAATCGGCCTGCTCCACACGCGCGCTGTTGGGCAGGCTGTGCTGCCAATGACTTTGCCAATGATTGTCCGGCGATCCTTGCCAGCCCGGCACGATCAGATAACGAATCGACTCGCTGTGCATGGGTGTGCCCTCCTGCAGCGTTTAACGTGCTGAGCAGTATAGGGACGCGGTTTATATTCGTTAAGGAATAAGAAGCTATTTATTAATAACCAAAAATACAATCCATGGCCCGGCCGTCTCCACCTCACTTCGCGCACAAATCGAACAACTGAGCCTGTAAGCACTGCCCCGCCGCACTCAGGCCATGGCGGGCATACAACGCCAGGCGCACGCCTTGCACTTCGGGCAGACCGCTGTCAGGCCCCAATTCCACATGCCCTGGCTGCACCACCCGGCGCGGCAACAGGCTCACCCCCAGCCCAGCCGCCACCGCCGAACACACGCTGGCCAAACTCGCGCTTGAGTAACCGATACGCCAGCGCCAGCCGCCCACTTCCAGGTGCTGCAGCATTTCATTGCGGTACAGGCCGCCCACCGGGAAGGCCACCAACGGCAACGGGTCGCGCCCCACGGATGGTGTGGTGCGGCTGTCCACCCAGCACAGCGGCTCGGGCCACGAGGCCAGGCAGTCGGCGCTGTCGCCCATTTGCTTGACCAGCAGCACATCGAACTCGCCGGCCCGGTATTGACGTTGCAACTCGGGGCCCAAACCACTGGTGACCTCCAGACGCACCCGTGGATAAGCCTGCACGAATGACGACAACAGCGGCATCAGGCGCTCGGCGGCAAAATCTTCCGGCACCCCCAGGCGCAGCACGCCGTCGCTCTGTTGGCTGATCAGCACTTCAGCGGCCTCTTCATGCAGCGCCAGGATGCGCCTGGCGTACGCCAGCAAGCGCTCGCCTTCGGTGGTGGCGACCACGCGGCGCTGGTCGCGGTCGAGCAACTGGCATGCCAACGCGTCCTCCAGACGGCGGATCTGCTGGCTCACGGTGGACTGGGTCAGGTGCAGGCGCTCGGCGGCGCGAGTGAAATTGCCGCAGTCCACCACGGCGACAAAGCTGCGCAATAACACGGGGTCGAACATCCACGTCACCATTGTGTTTGCCACTGACTGGCATGGTTATATTTAATTTCAGAATACTCCCAGGGCTGCCCATACTTCACCTCCCATCGTGCCCGGAGCGGCCTGCATGACATTGAATAAATCCCTCGCCGGCTGGGGACTATTGCTGGTGCTGGGCCTGAACCTGCGGCCGATCCTCAGCTCCATCAGCCCGCTACTGGGCGAAATCCGCCACGCCACCGGTTTGAGTTTCCAGAGCAGCGCCCTGCTGACCAGCCTGCCGGTAGTGTGCATGGGCCTGGTGGCGCTGATCGGCGTGCGGGTGGAAGCACGCCTGGGCGAGCGGCGTGGCATCGCCCTGGGGCTGATGATGATCCTGCTGGCCTGCCTGGCGCGTTGGTTGATGGGGCAGGCGTCGGCGCTGCTGGTCACGGCATTGCTCGGCGGGGCCGGCGTGGCGCTGATCCAGGCGCTGGTACCAGCGATGATCAAGCGCGAGTTTCGTCATCGCGTGCCGGTGGCGATGGGGGTGTATTCGGCTTCATTGATGGCCGGTGGCGGGCTGGCGGCATTGCTCAGCCCGGTAGTGGCTACGCACTTTGCTCAGTGGCAGGCGGGGCTCGGGATCTGGCTGTTGCCGGCACTCGGCGCGTTGCTGCTGTGGGCCTGGCTGCCGTTGGGCGCGGCGCGCAACCCGCAGGTGGCGCCCGCATTGAAGGGCCTGCGCAATCGGCGTGCGTGGTTATTGGCGTTGTATTTCGGCCTGGTGAACTGCGGCTACATGAGCCTGGTGGCCTGGCTGCCGGCTTATTACCAGCAACTGGGCTGGGGCGTGCTGCCCAGCGGCTCGCTGCTGGCGTACATGACCATTTTCCAAGTGATCGCCGCGCTGCTGATGCCGGTGCTGGCACAACGCGGTGTCGACCGTCGTCCGTTGCTGGTCATCAGCCTGTTGGCACAAACCGTGGGTTACCTGGGACTGATCTTCGCGCCGTTGGACTACCCCCACCTGTGGGTGGCCTTGTGCGGCTTCGGCCTGGGCGCCTGCTTTGCCCTGAGCCTGCTGCTGACCCTCGACCACCACCGCGACCCTCGCCATGCCGGGCAACTGGCGGCCTTTGTGCAAGGCGTGGGCTTTTTGATCAACGCCATTTCACCGTGGATGACCGGTTGGCTGCGCCAGCTCACCGGCGACTTCGTCAGCGCCTGGTGGGTGCTGACCGCCACGGTGCTGGCGATGCTGGTGGTGACGCGGGTGTTCAGCCCGGCGAGCTATCGCGTCGAACCGGACGTCGTGGCGCCGGGTCAGCGCTTTACACACTAGCGACACAAAACAATGCCAGGTTTGAACCATCGAAGTTCACCGGGCACGCTGCCCGCCCCTTTGACGAAAACGAGGACGTCGTCTGATGGACTGTATCTTCTGCAACATCGCTCGCGGCACCGCCCCTGCCCACTTGTTATGGGAAGACCAGAGCCACATGGCTTTCCTCTCCATCTTCCCCAACACCCCAGGGTTCAGTGTGGTGATTCCCAAGGCTCATTACGGCAGCTATGGGTTTGCCCAGTCGGACGAGGTGCTGTGCAAATTGGTGGTTGCGGCCAAGAAGACCGCACTGCTGATTGACCAGGCGCTTGCGGGCGTGGCGAGGACCGGCATGATTCTGGAGGGTTACGGCGTCGATCATTTGCACGCCAAGCTGTTCCCGATGCACGGAACGGGCGAAGACAGCGCATTCAAAAAAATCAGCTCTCGCATGGATAAGTTTTTTGATCGCTATGAGGGCTATCTCTCGTCCCATGACTGCGCCAGGGCCGACGATTCGGCGTTGGCCGAGTTGGCCGCGCATATCCGTGCCGTCAACGACTGAGCACGGGCGGCCAGACTCGCCACCTCAACCGGCCACCGCACCTCAGCGCAACGCCGTTTCCGCCGGCTTGAGGCCGGCATTGGCTGCCGCCATGGGCTCCAGCCGATTGGCCCGCGCAAACGTGCCCAAATCATTAAAGCGCACACCCATTTCAGCCATCACTTTATGCGCCACCTTGGCCGTCATCTGGCGGATATAGAACGGTTCCTTCACCACAAAATGATGAATCCCGTGGGTGCTGCCGAAGTTGAAGCAGAACGCCTGCAACGGCCACATCCACCACGGGTTCAGCACCTGGGTCTGCTGGATCACATTGCCCGGTTCCACATCGCCGTAGTAGTGCATGTTGGAGCTGACAAAGTGCAGGCAGAACGTGCGCAGTACATTGGGCCCAATGATCACCACGACGGCGATATCGATCACGTGCATCATCTGCAAAGTGCCTTCCGACCAGGCGATGGGCGCGCCGAGCAGGCTGGCGATGCCGTTGGCGGCGTGGAACCCTAGAAACACGTACCACGCGCCCCAATGCAGCAGCGCCAGCGGCGCATAAACCAGCAGCGCGCGCTTGAGAATCTTGAATTTATGGCTCCAGGTCTTGGCCCGCAGCATGCGGATAAAGGCCGACATCACGTTATCGCCCACCATCAACAAGCGCGCCAGGCCCCACGGCTCGCCGTTGGTGATTGCGCGCTCCTCCATGTCGGCCTCGGTGCCGGAGACCTTGTGATGGTTCAGGTGCAGGTGGCGACGGACCCACGGGTTGATGGTGCTCGGCCGCGCCAGCCATACCAGGCCCATCATCAGGTTGTGCGGCACACGCTGCTTGCGAAAGTACATGCTGTGGATCAGGTCGTGTTCCAGCTCGTGGGTCAGTGAAGCGAAAAATGCGTTGAGCAGCAGGCACACCCACCAGGCCATATGCCCGCTGATGTACAGCGCCGCCGAGCCAAGCATGCCCAACAGCGCAAAGGCCAGGATGCCGGCACCCAGAGCGTCCTGATGCTGCAGCCACGGGTGTTGCTGGCGCAGGCGCACGCCTTCGGCGAGTACGACTTCGCGAATGTGCGCCGAACGTTGTTGTGCATTCAGCGATTGGGGACTTGCAGAAGTACCGTCCATGCTCCCATCCTCTTGTTTATCGAGGTTTACATCCTGCACCAGGCGCTCGCGCAGGACGCTAGCCCCACACGCCAACCTGTTGACCGCACACGCCAATCATCATGACCGAACCCACCTCCCTCGCCAGCTGGACCCGCGCCCTGCGCAAACAGCTCGATGCCCTGGGCCTGGACAGCGCCGCGCTGTGCCGCGAGGCCGGGGTCGATCCGCAGTTGATGGACGACCCCAACGCGCGCTACCCGCTGTCGGCCACCACGCGCCTGTGGGAACTGGCGGTGCAGGTCAGCGGCGATCCGGCGATCGGCTTGCGGGTGTCGCGGTTTGTCAGCCCCACCACGTTTCACGCGCTGGGCTATGCGCTGGTCGCCAGCGGCAGTTTGCGCGAGGTATTCGAACGCATCGTGCGTTACCACCAGGTGGTCAGTGATGCCTTGACCCTGGAGTTGAGCCGCGACGGCGAGCGCTACCGGTTTCGCCTGCTGCAACCGCCAGGCAACCCGGCGCCGGCGTTCGAGGCGATCGATGCGTTCGCGGCGATTTACGTGCGCACCTGCCGCAATCGCCTGGGGCGCGATTACGCGCCGTTGGCTGTGTATCTGCGTCGCCCGCCACCGGCCGACCCGACGCCATGGCACACCGTGTTCCGTGCGCCGGTATTGTTCGCCGCCGACGAAGACCGCCTGGAGTTCGCCGCGCGCGACTTCGACAGTCACTTGGACGACGCCAACCCGGAGCTGGCCGAACACAACGAAGCCGTGCTCAAACGCACCCTCGCGCAGCTGCAACCGCTGACTTGGGAGCGCAAGGTGCGTGCGGCCATCGAAGCGCAATTACCCGACGGCGAGCCCAGCGCCGAACGCGTTGCCCAGGCCCTGCACCTGAGCCTGCGCAGCCTGCAACGGCATCTGGCGGACGAAGGCTGTCGGTTCGATGCGTTGCTCAATCAATGCCGGCAGAACCTGGCGTTACTGCACCTGCGTGATCCGCACTGTTCGTTGGCCGAGATCAGCCACCTGTTGGGGTTTGCCGATACCAGCAGCTTCAACCGTGCGTTCAAGCGCTGGACGGGGATGACGCCGGGGCAGTTCAGAGAAGGCTTGGGTTAGCGCCCTCGTTCGCGCCGCAGCAGTTTCTTGACTCGCGCGACCAGCGCCTTGTCATCAAACGGTTTGAGCAGGTAGTCATCCTCATGCAGCTCCAAACCGCGCAGACGATCTTCGATCCCGCCCGGCGTGGTCAGGAACAACAACGGCGTGTCGCCTCGCTGACGGATCGCCTGCTGCAGCTTCCACGCATTCAGGCCCGGCAACATCACGTCCAGAATCACCAGGTCGTACACGCAGCTTTCCACAAAGCGCTGCGCGGCCATGCCATTGGCCGCGACTTCCACGGCGAAACCCGCCTCGCTCAAGCCCTGGGCCATGCGTTGCGCCAGCTGCGGCTGGTCTTCCACTAACAACACCTGCATGCCTCACCTCTGGTGATTAATGACAAACCTGTCATCCAATTGTGCGGTTTCTGACCCCGTTCACTGGCTACCGTGGGTGCCTGTTCAACGGAGCCTTCACCATGTATCGCACTGCTTTGTTTTTGAGCCTGGCGCTGACCAGCGCCGCCCAGGCCGCGCCGCAATTGCCGCGCCATGCCGATCTGGACCTGCGTACCGCGCGCCAATTGGCCGACGCCAGCCTGGCCCACTGCAATGCCGCGCTGACCGTGCTCGATCGCGGCGGCAACCCGTTGCTGGCCCTGCGCGCCGATGGGGTCGGGCCGCACAACAGCCTCGCCAGCCAGCGCAAGGCCTACACCGCGCTGTCGAGCAAGACCGCCACCCGGCTGTTTGCCGAGCGCGCCCGCAACAACCCGGAAGCGGCCAACCTTAACACCTTGCCTGAATTGCTGTTGCTCGGTGGCGGCGTGCCGTTGTTTGCCGACGCCGAACTGGTCGGCGCCCTGGGCATTTCCGGTGCCGGTGGCGCGGCGCAGGACGAAGCCTGTGCCGTCCAGGCCGCCGAGCAGCTGGGCCTGAAAACTTCCTTGTAACTGACCCTCGAAAGGACCTCTCGATGAAAACCCTGAGCATTACCCTCGCCGCCCTCAGCCTGAGCGGCCTGTGCAACCTGGCCCTGGCCGACGGCAACCCGCTGAGCGTCCACGTCCTTAACCTGGAAAACGGCCTGCCGTCGGCGGGTGTGAGTGTGACCCTGGAGCAGCAGGTGGGCGATCACTGGCAAGCGCTGTCCGAGGGCGTGACCAACCAGCAGGGGCGCATTGCCGAACTGTTCCCCGCCGATCGCAGCATGAAACCCGGCGAGTACCGGGTGGTGTTCAAGACCGGCGACTACTACAAGAAGGCCAACCGCGAGACCTTTTTCCCGGAAGTACCGGTGATTTTCCAGGTCAAGCAGGCCGACCAGCACTACCACATCCCGCTGCTGCTCAGCCCGTACGGGTTCTCCACGTACCGCGGCTCCTAGTTTGAGGCGCCTGCGGCGTGCCGCAGGCCTGGCAGGTCGAGCACTTTGATCGCGCCATAACTCAAGCCGATAATGCCCTGCTGCTCCAGGCTCTTGAGCAGGCTGTTGATGGTCTGGCGCGACAGGCCCAACATCGCCGCCAAGTCTTCCTGGGGCAGTTGCAGCTCGCGGCGCGCCTGCTCGATTTCACCGTAGCCTTCGGCAATCATCAGCAACCGATGGGCCAGGCGCGCCGACGCGGGCATCAGGCTCATCTGTTCGATATTGATCAATGACAGCCGCAGTTTATGGCTCATCAGCAGGGCTATTTCCCGCCAATACACCGGCTGGTGCTCAAGCAGCGCGAGCATCGCCGCCTGCGGCACGTGCAGCAACGTACACGGCCCCATCGCCAGCGCATCGTGGGTGCGCGGCAGGCCGTCGAACAGGCAGATCTCGCCGAACCAGTAGGGCGTTTCCACCAGGCTCAACACCGCTTCCTTGCCTTGGGCATTGACCGCGCTGATGCGCACCGCACCGTCAAGCACCGCATACAGGCCACAGGGCGGGTCGCCGCGTTTGAACAGCCACTGCCCCGCCGCCAACGTGCGCAACCGAGCTGCCGCCAGAAGGCTGCGCTGCAGGTCGCCCGGCAAGTGCCTGAACCAATGGCCGGTGACCAATTGGCGGTGCCAGTTCTCTGGGTTCATGAGCGCTCCGAAGATTGTCGTCCAGCCGACAGTCAGGCGTGGTCCGACAGGGCATCATCAAACATCCTACAGGAGGAACAACAATGAAAAGCCTCGTCGACCACCTCAGTCAATACGCCGCCTACCACCGCGACCCGCGCAATATCGCCAGCCATTTTGTCGGCATCCCAATGATTGTGGTTGCCGTGGCCGTTCTGCTGTCGCGCCCGGAATGGACGGTGGGTGGGTTGTGGCTTTCACCGGCGGTGATCGTGGCGCTGTTTTCGGCGTGGTTTTACCTGCGCCTCGAGCTGGCCCTGGGCGTCTTGATGACGGTATTGATGGGCTTGTCGGTGTGGGCCGGGCATGCGTTGGCGGCGCAGAGCACGATGGTGTGGCTCAGCAGTGGGGCGGGGATGTTTGTGGTGGGTTGGGTGATTCAGTTTGTCGGGCATTACTACGAAGGCAAGAAACCGGCGTTTGTGGATGACGTGTCGGGGTTGATTGTGGGGCCGTTGTTTGTGGTGGCGGAGGTGGCGTTTTTGCTGGGGTTGCGGCATGGCTTGAAGCAACAGATCGAAGAGCGCTCGGGGCCAATGGCTCGCCGCGATGATCGTTCCCATGCTCCGCGTGGGAATGCAGCCCAGGACGCTCCGCGTCCCAAAGCGTGACGCAGAGCGTCACAAAAGGCGCTCCCACGCGGAGCGTGGGAACGATCAGGGGCTCAGGTTTTTTGCCAGACCTTGGGCTTGAAGAACAGGGTTTCGCCACGGGCCAAACCGGTCAGGCTGTCGTGGTCTTTCACCACTTCGGCTTCGATCAGTTCGGGCTGGCCCTCCACCTTGAGCGTCACTCGCGTGGTCGCGCCCAGCGGGCGGATATCGCGCACTTCGGCGGCGTGGTGGTCTTCCAGTGCATGGCGCGACAGCGACACTTCATGAGGGCGGAACAGCACGTGCCGGTCTTCGCCCAGGTGCAGGCGATTGGAGTCGCCGAGGAAGTGGTACACAAAATCGCTGGCCGGGTTCTCGTAGACGTCACCCGGTGAGCCGATCTGTTCGATCACGCCCTTGTTCATCACCACGATGCGGTCGGCGACTTCCATGGCCTCTTCCTGATCGTGGGTCACGAAAACCGACGTGAGGTTGATGTCTTCATGCAGGCGCGCCAGCCAGCGGCGCAGTTCTTTACGCACCTTGGCGTCGAGGGCGCCGAAAGGTTCGTCCAGCAGCAGCACCTTGGGTTCCACCGCCAGGGCGCGAGCCAGGGCGATGCGCTGGCGCTGGCCGCCGGAGAGTTGTTCCGGGTAGCGGTCGGACAGCCAGTCCAGTTGCACCATGTTCAGCAGCTCATGGACCTTCGCCGCGATCTGGCTTTCGCTGGGCCGCTGGTTTTTCGGCTTCATGCGCAGGCCGAAGGCGACGTTATCGAACACGGTCATGTGGCGAAACAACGCATAGTGCTGAAACACAAACCCGACGTTGCGATCACGCACGTCGTGGCCCGACACGTCCTCGCCGTGGAACACAATGCTGCCGTCATCGGGTGTTTCCAGGCCGGCGATGATGCGCAGCAACGTGGTCTTGCCGCAGCCGGAAGGGCCGAGCAACGCCACCAGCTCGCCACTCTGGATATCCAGATTGATGCTGTTCAGGGCTTTGAAGGCGTTGAAGTTCTTGCTGACATTACGGACTTCGATCGACATGACTTATTCCTCTGCCGCACTGGCGCGCAGGCGATTGATACGGTTCTCGCTCCACTGCTTGAGCAGCAGGATGAAGAGCGCCAGGATCAGCAACAGACTCGCCACCGCGAACGCGGCAACGTGGTTGTATTCGTTGTAGAGAATCTCGACGTGCAGCGGCAAGGTGTTGGTCACGCCGCGAATGTGGCCGGACACCACCGACACCGCGCCGAACTCCCCCATGGCCCGCGCGGTACACAGCACCACGCCGTAGATCAGGCCCCATTTGATGTTCGGCACGGTCACATGCCAGAACATCTGCCAGCCATTGGCGCCGAGCAGGCGCGCCGCCTCTTCTTCCTGGGTGCCCTGCTCCTGCATCAGCGGGATCAGCTCACGGGCCACGAAGGGCACGGTGACGAAAATCGTCGCCAGCACGATACCCGGCAGGGCGAACACGATCTGGATGTCGTGCGCTTGCAACCACGGCCCGAAAAAGCCCTGGGCGCCGAACATCAGCACATACACCAGGCCGGCGATCACCGGCGACACCGAGAACGGCAGGTCGATCAGCGTCACCAGAATGCTTTTGCCACGGAACGAGTACTTGCTCACGCACCACGCCGCGCTGACGCCGAACACCAGGTTGAGCGGTACCGAAATCAACACGGCGATCACCGTGAGCTTCAGTGCGGACAACGCGTCCGGTTCAAGGATCGCGGTGAAAAACGCGCCGAGGCCGTTCTTCAAGCCCTGGGACACCACGATAAACAGCGGCAACAGCAGAAACAGCGCGAACACCAGCCAGCCGAAGCCGATCAGGATGCGTCGCGACGCGGCACTGCCACGCCGGGCTGCGTTGGCCGAGGACGCAGCGGAAATAGACGATTGGGACATGTTCCGCGCCTCCTTATGGACGTTCGATGCGCCGCTGCAACAAGTTGATCAGCAGCAGCAAAACAAAGGAAACCACCAGCATCAACACGCCAATGGAGGTGGCGCCGCGGTAGTCGTACTGGTCGAGCTTGACCATGATCAGCAGCGGCAGGATCTCGGTTTTCATCGGCATGTTACCGGCGATGAAAATCACCGAACCGTACTCACCCACGCCTCGGGCGAACGCCAGGGCGAAACCGGTCAGCCAGGCCGGCAGCAGCGCCGGCACGAGGATGTAGCGGAACACCTGCAACGGCTTGGCACCCAGGCAGGCGGCGGCTTCTTCGACTTCGCGCGGGATATCGGCCAATACCGGCTGCACCGTGCGTACCACGAACGGCAGGGTCACGAAGGTCAACGCCAGGGTGATGCCCAGCGGCGTGTAGGCGATCTTGAAACCCAGGTCGGCGGCGAACTGGCCGACCAGGCCGGTCGGTGTGTACAGCGCGGTCAGCGCAATACCGGCCACGGCGGTGGGCAGGGCGAACGGCAGGTCGATCATCGCGTCGATGATCTTGCGTCCGGGGAAGGTGTAACGCACCAGCACCCAGGCCAGCAGCGTGCCGATCACACCGTTGATCAGCGCGGCGTACAGCGCGGTGCTGAAGCTCAGCTTCAAGGCCGCCAGCACGCGCGGTGCGGAAATGATGTTCCAGAACTGATCCCAGGTGAGTTGAGCGGCGTGAACGAACATCGCCGCGAGGGGGATGAGCACGATCAGGCTGAGGTACACCACGGTGTAGCCCAGCGTCAGCCCGAAGCCGGGTATGACGGGGGAGATACGACGCGACATAAGAGTCCTTGGTTAGCGTAACTGACACACAAAACCCGCAGCTGAATGCGGGCTCTGTGGGCGGGTTGTTGCTTGGCTTACTGCGCCGTGTAGATCTGGTCGAACACGCCACCGTCGTTAAAGAATTTCGGTTGGGCAGTTTTCCAGCCGCCGAAGTCTTTGTCGATAGTCACCAGGTCCAGTTTCGGGAACTGCCGGGCGTATTTGGCGGCAACCTTTTCATCGCGTGGGCGGTAGAAGTTTTTCGCCGCAATCTCCTGGCCGGCCGGGCTGTACAGGTGCTTGAGGTATTCGGTGGCGATTTCGGTGTTGCCCTTTTTCTCGGCGTTCTTGTCGACCACCGCCACCGGTGGCTCGGCAAGGATCGACAGCGACGGTACGACGATATCGAACTTGTCTTTGCCGCCGTCTTCCTTGAGCGCCAGGAACGCCTCGTTTTCCCAGGCGAGCAATACGTCACCCTGACCGTTATTGACGAAGGTGATGGTCGAACCGCGCGCACCGGTGTCCAGCACCGGTACGTGCTTGAACAGTTCCTTCACGTATTCCTGGGCCTTGGCTTCGCTGCCCCCAGCCTTGAGGCCATAAGCCCAGGCGGCGAGGAAGTTCCAGCGCGCACCGCCTGAGGTTTTCGGATTCGGCGTGATCACCGACACGTCTTGCTTGATCAGGTCGCCCCAGTCCTTGATGCCTTTGGGGTTGCCCTTGCGCACCAGGAACACGATGGTCGAGGTGTACGGAGTGCTGGCGTCCGGCAGCCGGGTCTGCCAGTTTTCCGGGAGGGTCTTGCCCAGCTTGGCGATTTCGTCGATGTCGCCGGCCAGGGCCAGGGTCACCACGTCGGCGCGCAGGCCGTCGATCACCGCACGGCCTTGCTTGCCCGAGCCACCGTGGGATTGCTGGATCTTGACGGTGTCGCCGGGGTGGGCCTGTTTCCAGAAGCTGGTGAATTCCGCGTTGTAGTCCTGGTACAGCTCACGGGTCGGATCGTACGAGACGTTGAGCAACTCGTAGTCCTTGGCAACCGCAGAACCGGCAAACACGGCGCTGGCCAGGGCGGCCAGGGCATAACGGCGAATCGACGACATAGAAGCTCCTGAAATTCTGGGGTGTTGGCTTTTTCTTATAATTGCGGGTCTATCGCCGTCAGCGCTTAGCTCGGTTTATTACCGGGGTTTTGCAGACGGAATTTTTCCTTGCGCTCGATCTGCACTACCTGGGCGTTATGCACGGTGATTTCCACCGCGCCAAAACGCAGATCGCGCAGGGCGCTCTGGATCTCACGCAAGATGGTTGCTTCGTCCTGGCCGTCGACGCTACGTAGAGATGCGCTCATGGTCTCGCTCCTGAAATGAATAGTGCCTGGCAGTGGCGGCACTGCTTGCGGCGTGAGAGCGATAGTAGATAAGCGCGGATATTCTTAAAAATACTATTTAAGAATGTTTATATAACCAGAAAGAATTTTCTGACAGGACGTGGGGTTAGTCATGGAAGCAGCCCGGCGAAGACCTGAATGGGGGAGCAGACAAGCCCCGCCCCCATCGGGAATGCATTCAAGTGTGGAGGTTGGGCGCGCGGTCCCAATCGATCTCATGGGCTGGCATCGGCCTGCCGAACCAATACCCCTGGCCCAGATCGCAACCCTGCTCCAACAGAAACCGCGCCTGCTCCACCTGTTCGATGCCCTCTGCGTGCACCTGCATGCCCATGCTTTTAGCCAGGGCGATGACCACACGCACAATTGCTACGTCGTCTTCGTCATAGGGCAGGCCGGCGACGAAGCCTTGATCGATCTTGAGTTTCTGCACCGGCAGCCGTTTGAGACGCAGCAACGACGAATAACCGGTGCCAAAATCGTCGATGGCCAGGCGCAGGCCGAGTTCGCGCAGGCGGTGCAGTTGCTCAAGGGCCACTTCGGGATCGTCCATCACCGCGCTTTCGGTGACTTCCAATTCCAGATAGGCCGGCTCCAGGCCCGTGTCATGCAGCACCTGAGCGACCTGCTCGTAGAGTTCGCGCCGTGCAAACAGGCGGCTGGAGACGTTGACCGCGATAAAACTCAGCGCGGCGCCCTCGGCCAGCCACTGGCACATTTGGCGACAGGCCTGGTGCATGACCCAGGCGTCGATCTCGGCAATCAGGCCGGTGCGCTCGGCGACCGGGATAAATTCGACGGGAGGCACCAGGCCACGCTCCGGGTGCTGCCAGCGCACCAACGCTTCGACGCCGATGAGGCGGCTGTCGGTGAGGTCGTGCACCGGTTGGTAATACACGCGCAATTCCTGCCGTTCGAGGGCACGGCGCAGTTCGCTGGCGATTTCCACCCGATTCTGCGCATGGGCGGTGAGTTCTTCGGTGTACAGCGCGTAGCTTTCACGGCCGACGCTCTTGGCCTTGAACAAGGCTGAATCGGCATTACGCAGCAGTTGTTCGGCGCTCAGGGCGTCGTTGGGGAACAGGCTGATGCCAATGCTGGCGCTGATAAACAGCTGATGGCCATCGAAGATGAACGGTTGTTTCATCGCATCGAGCATGCGTTGGGCCAGTGCCGCGGCCTGCACCACCTGTGGACAACTTTCGGCCAGCACCGCGAACTCGTCACCCCCCAGGCGCGCCAGGGTCATGCCTGGGCCGAACAGGCTCTGCAGCCGCTCCCCCACCAGCTTGAGCAACTGATCGCCGACATTGTGCCCGAGGCTGTCGTTGATGATTTTGAAATGGTCCAGGTCCAGCAACAGCAAGGCGCAGCCACGCTTGTGCAGCTGCGCCGAGGTCAGCGCCTGCTCGGTACGGTCGGTGAACAGCAGCCGGTTAGGCAGGTCGGTCAGCGGGTCGTGATGGGCGAGCCGGGCCAGCTCATGCTCGGAATGCTTGATGGCGGTGATATCGGAAAACACCGCCACGTAGTGACTGACGCGGCCATCGTCATCGTGAATCACCCGAATGGTTTGCCACTGTGGATAAATTTCCCCGCTTCTGCGCCGATTCCAGATTTCACCGCTCCATTCGCCGGTACGCGCCAGGGTCTGGAACATCTGTTGGTAAAAAAGCGACGAATGGCGCCCGGATTTGAACAGGCTGGGCGCCTGGCCCATGACCTCGTCGCGCCCATAGCCTGTGATCTCCATGAAAGCCCGGTTCACATGCACGATCAGACCTTGAGCGTCCGTGACCAGTACCCCTTCGCGAGTGCAATCGAACACCGCCGCTGCCTGGCGCAGGCGCTCGCGGTTCTCTTTAACGGGCTGTTGCTGCAGGTTGGCGCGAACGAAACGCACGCACAACAGGCCAATCACCAAGGCGGTCAACGCCACCCACACATAGCCGCGCGCCTGCATCCAACGGCTGATATCGCTCGGATCATCGAGAAACTCGATAAATGCCCGTTGTGTTAGCCCGATCCAGGCGATCGAAACCAGCAGGTATACCAGCCCAACACGTAGGGCACTTCGGTATGAAAGCAGCATAGGTTTAGTAATCCTTACCAAAAAAACAGAATCGCCCTACAAAGGCTGCGGATTATAGAATAAGAAACATCCAGTCACTTCTATCTGAAAGGCCGGCTGGTTTTCTCTGTAGGCTTAGTGATAATGCGTGAGCTGTTCTTTTCTTTATCTGAGGGCCATACAGCCTATGTGGTACAACGGTTTTCTTGACTTGTCAGCCTGGCAACTGGTGGCAGTCACTCTGTTGATGACCCACGTGACCATTATTGCGGTCACCGTCTATCTGCACCGCTATTCCGCCCATCGCTCTCTGGAGCTCAATGCCGGTCTCAAACACTTCTTCCGTCTCTGGCTGTGGATGACCACGGCGCAGAACACCCGCGAGTGGACTGCCATCCACCGTAAGCACCATGCCAAATGCGAAACCGTCGACGACCCGCACAGCCCGGTCATCAAGGGGCTTTCCACAGTGATGCGCAAAGGCGCCGAACTGTACCGCGCCGAGGCGGAAAACCCCGAGACGCTGCGCATCTACGGCAAGAACTGCCCCGACGACTGGCTCGAGCGCAAAATCTATACGCCCTACCCGCTGCTGGGCGTGGCGATCATGGGCGTGATCGACCTGCTGCTGTTCGGCACCATCGGCATCACCATCTGGGCAATCCAGATGATGTGGATTCCGTTCTGGGCCGCCGGCGTGATCAACGGCCTGGGCCATGCCGTGGGCTACCGCAACTTCGAATGCCGTGACGCGGCCACCAACCTGGTGCCGTGGGGCATCATCGTCGGCGGCGAAGAACTGCACAACAATCACCACACCTACCCCAACTCCGCCAAGCTGTCGGTGAAGAAATGGGAGTTCGACCTGGGCTGGGCGTGGATCAAGGTGTTCAGCTTCCTGCGCCTGGCCAAGGTGCAGCGCGTGGCGCCGATTGCCCATCGCGTCGAGGGCAAGGGCCACCTGGACATGGACACCGCCATGGCGATCCTCAATAACCGTTTCCAGATCATGGCCCAGTACCGCAAGTTGGTGATCGGCCCGCTGGTCAAGCAGGAGCTGGAAAAAGTCGATCACTCGGTGCGCCACCAGTTCCATCGCGCCAAGCGCCTGCTGTCGCGGGAAACCAGCCTGCTGGATGACCGTCATCACCTGCGTATCCAGAGCATGCTGGAGCATAGCCAGGCGCTCAAGGTGATCTACGAGAAGCGCCTGGCGCTGCAGCAGATCTGGGTCAAGACCAGCGCCAACGGTCATGACATGCTGGCGGCAATCAAGGAATGGGTACACGAAGCCGAGGCCAGCGGTATCCAATCCCTGCGTGATTTTGCACACCAATTGAAGACCTATTCGTTGCGCCCTACAGCCGCGTAACCTCGCTGCGGGAGGGCCTTCCCTCCCGCGCGACCTGTTTTTGGCGTCATTTACCGGGCGCCGCCATTCGACACCGTTGACGGAACTTCACCGCAATTAGCCTCTCTCAAAGAACACTTCGCCATCATGGTGGCCCCTTGTTGTGACCGCTGCTCCACCTTGCGGCGCGCCCAGAGAGAGATGTGCCGATGGTTCAAGAAAAGCCCCACTTACCCGACCCGCCCGCAGTTGAACAACCGCGTCCGGCCGCGGCTTCGACCCTGCTGGCGCTGGTGCATGCCCAGGGTGAGGTCGAGCGGCTGAGTGAGCGCGAGCAACTGCTAAGCTCGCTGCTGGTGAGCGTGAATGCCGTGCTCTGGGCCGTGGAGTGGGAGACTCGCCGCGTGCTGTACGTCAGCCCGGCCTACGAACGAGTATTCGGCCGCCCCGCCAGCCTGCTGCTCGCCGATCACCGCGAATGGCGCAACAGCATTCACCCCGAAGACCTCGATTACGCCGAACACAGCATGGCCCGCGTGCTGGACCAGGGCGCCGTGGAAGACCGCGAGTACCGCATCATCACTGCCGAGGGCAAGATTCGCTGGCTGAGCGACAAGTGCTACATCAACCAGCAGGTCGAGCCCGGCGAGCCGGTAATCGTGGTAGGCATGGCCGAGGACATCACTGAAAAAAAGCAGATGGAGCTGGAGCTGCACCGTCTGGCTACCACCGACGTGCTGACCCAGAGCAGCAACCGCCGGCACTTCTTCGAGTGCGCCAACCAAGCCTTCGACACCGCCAGCGTGCAAGGCGCGCCGCTGGCCTTTCTGTTGCTGGACATTGATGATTTCAAGGACATCAACGACACCTACGGCCACCTTGAAGGCGACCAGGTGTTGCGGCGTATCGCTGAAAGCGGCCGAGGAGTACTGCGCCGTGGTGATCTGTTCGGGCGCATCGGCGGTGAAGAATTTGCCGCCGTACTGCCCGGTTGCGCGCCGGAGATGGCACTGCAGGTGGCAGAGCGCCTGGGCAAGGAGATCCAAGCGCTGAATTTCAGCTACGAAGGCCAGGCGTTTGGCGTGACGGTCAGCCAAGGCCTGGCCAATCTCAGTGAGGAAGATTCAACCCTGGACAACCTGTTCGCCCGCGCCGACGCGGCCATGTACGAAGCCAAGCGCCAAGGCAAGAACCGAATTATCGTCGCCACCGCCGACTGCTAGCGCGCCCGACGCCGGGCTGCGAAGCAGCCCCACGGCGCGCACAAAAAAACCGCCGAGGCGGTTTTTTTGTGCGCGGTGGTTATCAGAGTTCGGAGAAGCACTCTTCGATAATCGCCAAGCCTTTGTCCAACTGCTCGTCCGGCGAGGTCAGCGGTACCAGCACGCGCAGTACGTTACCGTACGTGCCGCAGGACAGCAGGATCAGGCCCTTGTCGCGCGCTTTGGCCACCACGGCGGCTACGGCGGCGGCGTTCGGCTTGTGGCTGTCGCCGTCTTCGAACAGCTCGACTGCGATCATCGCGCCCAGTGCCCGCACTTCGCCGATAACCGGGTACTTGGCCTGGATGGCTTTCAGACCAGACACCAGGCGCTCGCCGACGGCTTTGCAGCGGTCCAGCAGGTGCTCTTCTTCAAATACTTCCATTACGGCCAGTGCCGCGGCGCAGGCGATCGGGCTACCGGCGTAGGTGCCGCCCAGGCCACCTGGGGCGATGGCGTCCATGTACTCGGCCTTGCCACATACACCGGCCAACGGGAAGCCGCCGGCAATGGATTTGGCGAAGGTGGTCAGGTCGGCGGCCACACCCATCTGTTCCATGGCGAAGAACGTACCAGTACGGCCGGCGCCGGTTTGCACTTCGTCGGCAATCAGCAGGATGCCGTGCTTGTCGCACAGTTCGCGCAGGCGCTGCATGAAGGCTTTCGGCGCAACGTAGAAACCGCCTTCACCCTGCACCGGCTCGATGATGATCGCGGCGATATCGCGCGGTTCGGCATCGTTCTTGAAGATGCGTTCGATGCTGGCGATCGAATCGTCGATGCTCACACCGTGCAGTTCGTTCGGGTACAGCGCGCGGAAGATACCGCCGGGCATCAGGCCCATGCCGGCCGAGTAAGGCACGACCTTACCGGTCAGGCCCAGGGTCATCATGGTACGGCCGTGGTAGGCACCGGTGAACGCGATCACGCCGGCACGGCCCGTGGCGGCGCGGGCGATTTTCACGGCGTTTTCCACGGCTTCGGAACCGGTGGTGACCAGCAGGGTTTTCTTGGCGAAATCACCTGGGACCTTGGCGTTGATTTTTTCGCACAGCTCCACGTAAGGCTCGTAGGCCAGGACCTGGAAGCAGGTGTGGGTCAGCTTGTTCAGCTGTTCGGTCACGGCGGCGATGATTTTGGGATGCACGTGGCCGGTGTTCAGCACGGCGATGCCGCCGGCGAAGTCGATGAACTCGCGACCTTCAACGTCGGTCACGGTGGCGTTTTTCGCCGATTCGGCGAAGATCGGGTGAATCTGGCCAACCCCGCGCGGTACAGCGGCTTCGCGGCGTTTCATCAGGGATGCGTTGGTCTTGCTCATAAAGTCCTCATTCGCCACTCATCGGGTGGCGTGGTCCAAGGAATACGTGGCGGGGAGGCAACTACGGCAGCATGCGATGATCGACTGCCACAGCTTTCCCGGCCACTACGAATAACGATGTGAAACACGCAAAGGGTCAGCGCTCTCGTGCCCTCTGCGTTTACTGCAATCTCTTGCAGGGCTTAGATGCCCAGGCAGAGGTATTTGATTTCCAGGTAATCCTCGATCCCGTACTTGGACCCTTCACGGCCCAGGCCCGAGGCCTTGATGCCGCCGAACGGCGCCACTTCATTGGAGATCAACCCGGTGTTGACGCCGACCATGCCGTATTCCAGGGCTTCGGCCACGCGAAACACACGGCCCAGGTCGCGGGCGTAGAAGTAGGAAGCCAGGCCGAACTCGGTGTCGTTGGACATGGCGATCACTTCGGCTTCGTCTTTGAAGCGGAACAGCGGCGCCAGCGGGCCGAAGGTTTCTTCCTTGGCCACGGCAGCGTCTTTGGGCACGTCGACCAGGATCGTCGGTTCAAAGAAGTTACCTTCCATGACCTTGCCACCGGCCAGCAGCCTGGCGCCTTTGCTCAGGGCATCGGCGATGTGTTCCTGCACCTTGGCCACGGCTTTTTCGTCGATCAGCGGGCCGGTGGTGGTGCCTTCCTCCAGACCGTTGCCGATCTTGAGCTTGGCCACCGCCACCTTGAGTTTTTCGGCGAACGCGTCGTACACCGAATCCTGGATGTACAGGCGGTTAGCGCAGACGCAGGTCTGGCCGTTGTTGCGGTACTTGGAGATGATCGCGCCTTCGACGGCCTTATCCAGGTCAGCGTCGTCGAACACGATGAACGGCGCGTTGCCGCCCAGTTCCAGGGACACTTTCTTGATGTCCTTGGCGCATTCGGCCATCAATTGGCGACCGATTTCGGTCGAACCGGTGAAGGACAACTTGCGCACGATCGGGTTGCTGGTCAGCTCACCGCCGATGTCGCCGGCGCTGCCGGTGACCACGCTCAGCACGCCTTTGGGGATACCGGCACGGTGCGCCAGCTCAACCAGGGCCAGGGCCGAGAATGGGGTTTGCGACGCTGGCTTGATGACCATGGTGCAGCCGGCGGCCAGGGCCGGGCCGGCTTTACGGGTGATCATCGCGGCCGGGAAGTTCCACGGGGTAATGGCGGCGGTTACGCCGATCGGCTGCTTGATTACGATCAGGCGCTTGTCGGGCTGGTGGCCGGGGATCACGTCACCGTAGATGCGCTTGGCTTCTTCGGCGAACCACTCGATAAAGGACGCGGCGTAGACGATTTCGCCCTTGGCTTCGGCCAGCGGCTTGCCTTGTTCGAGGGTCATCAGGCGACCGAGGTCTTCCTGGTTTTCGATCAGCAGTTCGAACCAACGGCGCAGCTTGTTGGCGCGCTCCTTGGCGGTCAGTGCACGCCAGGCCGGCAGCGCCTTGTCGGCGGCTTCGATGGCACGGCGGGTTTCCGCGGCGCCCATCTTTGGCACGGTGCCAAGAATCTCACCGGTGGCCGGGTTGTTGACCTTGATGGTCTGGCCGTTGTCCGCATCGACCCAAGCGCCATCGATAAAGGCTTGCTGGCGGAACAACTGGGCATCTTTAAGCTGCATGTCGGGTTTCCTTAACAGCACCGCGCGCACGCGGAGCGAATTAGAGTTGTTGAAAGGCGCCTTGTGGGCTGCCGTCAGGGAAATCAGCCCCTGCGCGCGAGTGAAGCGAAAAAGCGCACGGGAGACAGAGCGTTTGAAATCTCAAACGAATCCTAGGATCAATGGGGGTACAGGGCAATAGGATGTTCGAAAAAAAGAACGAAAACGGCGAATTCGCCGACGTTATCTGACCAGCGTAGGCACTGCCGCAGGCTTGGCCATGCCCGTACTGCGCACGTAACGTGCCGGCGATGCCCCCAGGGTTTTTCGGAACATACTGATAAAAGAGCTCACCGACTCATAACCCAGTATTTCGGCCGTGCGCTGCACGGATTCCCCTTCCGCCAGACTCTGCAACGCCACAATCAACTGCCATTGCCTGCGCCACTGGCCAAAGGTCAGGCCCGTTTCGCTTTTCACCAGTCGCGCCAACGAACGCTCGCTCATGGCGACCTCACGCGCCCAATCGCCGATGGTCGAGCGGTTCGAAGGGTCTTGTGCCAGCGCCCTGGCGATAGCACGCAATGGGGCAGCCGCCGGAAGGGGCAAATACAGCTGCTCGCAACGCGCCATTTCCAGTTGTTCGAGCAATACGCCGGTCAAGCGTGCCGTGGGTGAGTCAGGCGGGTACGCCGGGTCCTGCTCACTGAGATGAAAGATCAGTTCGAGAATCAACGGCGACAGCACCAACGTGCAGCATTGCTTCGGAAGCACAGCCACCTCCGGCTCAACCAGCAGAAAACACACTTGCCCATTCGCTGTGACCCGGTTGCTGTGCGCAACGCCAGCGGGGATCCACACGCCGAATCCCGACGGCACCATCCACACCCCATCTTCCACGGTACACACGATGCCGCCGCGACACGCCACGACCAACTGGCCCTTGCGGTGCTTATGGACGGGAAACTCCTTGTCGTTCTGCTGTGTCGTGAGCATCAGCGCCACGGCGGGCTGACAAAGGTCGTCCAGTTCGAACTGCTCCTGTGACTGGCGCTGAACGTCCTGCATTGGCATCTCTCACATTGGCTGGATTTGATTATTAATTGGCAGTGTAGTCGATATCGGCACATCAGGTTGTTGCGTAGCATTCTCATCAAGTACCGCCCGCGCCCTGCGGGCCTATCGATATCCGGTGATGAAGATGCTGAGTGAACTGTCCATTGCGAATCTCTACATCCCTCCGTTGCTGGCCTATCTGGTCGCGTCGGCACTGGCCTACCAAGCGTTGAAACATTGGGTCGGTGGTCCCTTGGCGTGGACCTGGCATCCCAGCCTGTCGCGCTTTTTTGTGCTGCTGATCATTTTGGCCACGCTGTTTCTGACGGTTTAAGTGAGGCCGCCCATGTCTGTCGTCAAATACCTGAAGACCTGCGCGACCCTGGCTTTGGGCCTTGTCGCCCTGGCCTTGTGCATGCAGCTGTGGCGTGCCTACGTGCTGGCGCCCTGGACCCGCGATGGGCGAGTCAGCGCTCAAGTTATCCGCATAGCCCCGGAGGTGTCCGGCCAAGTCGAACATCTGGCGGTGGCTGATAATCAATGGGTGTCCAGAGGCGATCTGCTCTACCGCATCGACCAGCGCGACTATTTGCTGGCCCAGCGCCAACGGGCGGCGGAGCTGGCCGAAGCGCAAAGTGTGTTTGAGCAACGCAACGAACAATTCAAACGTCGCACTCGCCTAGGTGACGCCATTGCCCGTGAGGAAATCGACAACGCCGCCCGCGTACTGAATGTCGCCAAGGCTCGCCTCGATGCCGCACAGGGCCAATTGGCCAGGGCCCGGCTGGATCTGGACCGCACCACGATACGTTCTCCGGTGGACGGCTATGTGACTCAACTTCGTTTGCAGCCGGGCGATTACGCGGCACAAGGCGAGACCAATATCTTCGTGGTCGATAGCCACAGCTTCTGGGTCACCGGCTACTTCGAAGAAACCAAGCTTTCGCGTATCCGCAAAGGCGCCCCTGCGTCGATCAAGCTGATGGGGTTCACGCCATTACTCCAGGGGCATGTCGCCAGCATCGGGCGCGGGATCGCAGACGGCAATGAGCTGCGCAGCGACAGCGGATTACCTCAAGTCAGCCCGACGTTCAGCTGGATACGCCTTGCCCAGCGCGTACCTGTACGCATCGAACTGGATAACGTGCCGACAGAGGTCGAACTGGCCGCCGGGATGACCGCGAGCGTTGAAATTGTCGAGGCAACGTCGGCATCGCATTGGCGGTTCATAAGCTGGCTTCAGGAGTACATGTAATGGTGGGGCATCTGCGGCGCGTGCTCGACTCACTGCCTTTACCCTGGACGGCCGATACGTTCGCTTATGTGTGGCGCAGCATCGGCGCGGCGACACTTGCGCTCTGGCTGGGTTTTGAGCTGCAACTGGATTCGCCGTTTTCGGCTGCGTCCACCGTGCTCCTGCTGGTGCATCCGGTGCAAGGGGCGGTGGTCGGCAAGGGTTTCAACCGCATGGTTGGAACCCTTATCGGCATCACTGCGGCATTTATCCTGCTGGGCATGTTCGCCCAGCAGATGCTGCTCTTCATTCTGGGTGTCGGCCTGTGGCTTGGCTTATGTGTGGCGGCAATGACGGTGCTGCGCCATTACCAGTCAACGGCGGCGGTCGTCGCCGGCTACACCGTGTGCCTGGCGTTGGGCCCCGCCATTGTCGCCCCCGAACAAGGCTTCGATCACATCGTGACCCGAGGCACCGCCGTGGTGGTCGGTGTATTCAGCCTCAGCCTTATCGCCACGCTGGGCAGTCGTAAAAACCATTGATCGCAAGCTGCTGGACACGCTTGTCGACGTGTCTGCCCGCGCTGCACGTCAACTGTCTGATCGATTCGCGGGCGAGGACACGCCTGAGCTGGTCTCACGACGCGCGCAGCTCTCGATGGACATCGGGCGAGTGGATGATCTTCTCGGCATCGGCTGGGGTGAGTCCGTGCTTATCCGGACGCGTCTGCCGGTTATTCAAACCGGCCTCGCCCAGCTGCAATCGGCGGTTATGGACAGGCGCCTGGACGATCGCGATGCTGCGGGGCATTGGTTGAACCGGATCAGTACCCCGCTCTGGCACCTGGGCCAGGCGTTGACCGACCGAACCCTCGATTTCACCGCGGCGGCGGATCGGGTGAAACAACTCATCAACGTGCTTGTAAGCGCAGGATCGGTTGACGACCTTTCAGCAGAGTCTGCCCGCGCGCCGTTACAGGTGGAGCGTCTGCGTGAACAGCTGGCGGACCTGCACGACGCCCTGTGCAGCTTCTCCAGCCTTGAACGCAACACTCAAGCGCGCCACGCCGTGGCCGGGTTTCATCGCAACTATCAGGACGCCATACGCAACGGTATCCGAGCCTTGGGCGCCACCCTGGTCGCCGGCGCCGTGTGGTACCTGAGCGCCTGGAATCAAGGCCCCACCCTGCTGGCGGTGCTGGGGCCCTGCTGCACCCTGTCGGCTGCAGGGCCCGACCCGGTTCAAGGCGTCATCGGCTTCATTAAAGGGACCCTTTACGCCACGTTGGCCGCAGTGGTGTGCAAATTCTTACTGATGCCGTCGATCAATGGCTTTCCACTGCTCGCAGTGATGCTGGCGGTGTTCTGGTCATTCGGCATTCATGCCACCACCCGACCTCGACAGGCCCTCACCGGGATTGCCTACCTGATTGCGTTCAACACGCTGGTCAGCACCGGCACGACCGCTCATTACGACTTCGCCGAATTCATCAACCAAGTGCTCGCCTGGTTCGTCGCGATGGGTATCTGTCTGCTGGCGTTCAACGTCGTTCCCAAAAAGCCCCAGCACACTGTGCAGGCACTTAAACAGTCGCTGCTTACCGCCACGCGCCGGCTTCTGCGTCGAGGAGCAACGCTCAATCATCGCAAGTGGCAAGCGCAACAGCAGCACCGCATCGTCTCCTTGAAAAGCCTGTTGGGCGCCGACCGTCAGGGTGACTGCGAGGCTGGCTATTTATCGCTCCAACTCAGCCGTGAACTCGCACGACTCCAACACCACACACGTCGCCTGCCCCCCGGCTCGCCAATTGCTCGCTGCGCGGCCACGGCCACCAGAAGGCTGGCCCAGTCGGCTGACCACACCGCCATCAGCGCCGCTCAAGCACGCAGAGCAGCCAAGTCCATGCAGCGCCTGGGCGCCGAGCAGTGGGCAGCACGTTACCGAGACCTGGCCTGGTTGCTGGAGCAATACGAAAACGCAACCAGGCCCAACACCTGAAGGTCGGCCGCCTTCGCGGTGTTGCCGACTCCTGATTCCCACTCACGAAGGTACTTGCAGAATGAACACGTTATTCAAGTGGATCGCGCTCGCTTCAATCATCACCCTGCCGGTGTTTGCCCACGCGGAAGGCGGCGCTGATGCTTTGACGCGCTGGCATGAGCAAAACAAGACGACTCTGCCAAAAGACCACAAACACCAGCACAGCCACCTGCCGCAGACGTAAGACCCTGCCCTGATTTGCCCCTTCACCGCCCTGCAACTGGACGCCCCCCGGCCAGATGAGTATCATGGCGCCCGCATCGCATCCGTAGCTCAGCTGGATAGAGTACTGCCCTCCGAAGGCAGGGGTCGTGGGTTCGAATCCCGCCGGGTGCACCATATAGCAGTCTCGGGCTGTCTCAGACAGTCTACGAAATACCCCAAGAAGCCCGCCTTGTGCGGGCTTTCTTGTTTCTGGCTATCCGTCCCTGTCTACCCCTATAACTTCCCGCCGTGTATGCCCACGTGTATGCTTTTAGATTCCTATAACTGGAGGCATACAGGAAGTGAAGCGCACTGAAATCAAACGTCGCCCTTTAGCAGACACCACGCTTGCAGGCCTGGAGCCTGAGCAAACAACGTATCGGGAGCAGGACGGGAATGGCCTGTACTTCCGAGTGAAACCTAACGGGCAGAAATCATGGGAGCTGCGCTACAAAAAGCCAGACGGAAAATGGTCTTGGCTGGGTCTCGGCGGCTACCCGGAAATCAGTGGCTCATTGGCGAGACAGAAAGCAGCTCAACTGCGTGAAGACGCATCGACCGGCAAAAATCCATTGGTGAGCAAGCAGGCTCGGAAGGTTGCAGACCAGGTTGCTGCCAACAACACCTTTGAAGCGTTAGGGCGCGAGTGGTTTGAGGCCAGACGCACAAGCTGGGAATCAGGTACGTCTCGACGGGTACTTGGCGCACTTGAGCTTCATGTGTTCCCCGTCTTCGGAAAACGCGTATACACAGAAATATTGCCCCTGGAATGGATGGAGTTTCTACGCGGCATGGAGCAGAAGGGGATCATTGAACAAATGGGCCGAGTTCGTGCCTTTTGCAAAGAGATCTATGACCTGGCCCGCGTAACAGGACGAGCCGTCCACAACCCCCTTGAAGGTCTCAGCAAATTCCTGCAATCACGTAGCGCTGAAAACTATGCACACGTTTCGATTGAAGAACTGCCTGCGCTACTTCGAGCGATCAACTCCTACCCTCACGCGAAGGACGTTCGTATAGGGCTTCGCTTGCTTTCCTTATTAGCATCGCGCCCGAGCGAAATCCGAGAAGCACGCTGGTCAGAAATCGATCTCTCCAAAAAGCTATGGACGATCCCAGCCGAGCGAATGAAACGTCGTCGCGAACATGTGGTGCCTCTCTCTCGGCAGGCAATCGAAGCGCTCACTGAGTTACGAACACTTACAGGTGCGTACCCTCTCCTATTTCCAGGCAGGAAAGACAGGACCATCCCCCGTAGCAACACCGTCTTTCTAATGGCGCTCCGCAGACTAGGATATGCCGGTCGGCAAACAGGCCACGGCTTTCGTCACATCGCGAGCACCATACTCAATGAGCAGGGTTTCGATGAGAATCACATTGAGGCCCAGCTCTCTCACGCAAAGGAAGGAATAGCAGGGGTGTACAACAAAGCGGTTTACCTGCCTCAGCGCAGAGTGATGATGCAGTGGTACGCCGATCATCTTGATTCGCTAGTAAGTGGAAATGTCGTGAAGGGGCAATTTGGAAAGGCAGTATGAGAGCATATACCCACCCCCCCGCTAAAACCGGTGTAACGGGTGTTACTCGTGTAACGCCCATCGCCAAACGCCCGGTTTCATTGGCTTTCACGTACGTTACACAGTTGAGCAGCTTAGCGTTCATCCGATGTAACACTGCTCGTGCGTGTAACGCCAAAAATCAGAGCATGGCTGCTGCGGGCAGGCGTTCTTGCACCTCTGCCTACAAAGCGGCTTTCGCTGGTTGCCCCTTTGAATCCAGGGCGTGGGACTCTCCGTTACACGGTACCGATTACACTTCGCGATGACTGATCACCAACCCATCTTGCACTTGGCGTTAAGCCGGGGCCTGCTCAGTTATCTCTCCGAGCAACCGCTCTATGACCTTTGCCGTGAGCAGGTCGCTGACGCCTGCCGCTTGATCGACCAATGCTGTCTGCGCATTCATGGCTACGAGATCAATAAAGATCTCGCCAGCATGTGCATTCAGACGAAGATCCATGAGGAGACGATTTTTCAATACGCCTCCACCGATACCAAAGCACGCCTCGCGCATTGGGTCCGCATGTACAGCAATTGCTACCCGGCGTCAGAGCGCGATGCTCACGCGTGCTACATCATGGCTTGTGCAGTAAAAGCGCTGGAGCCGTTAGCCAACTGGATGCAGGTAGCCGATCAAAAGGCTTGGTCTCACGTTACAAAACCTCCTGCTGACTTGCCGTGGGACCTCTACTGTGAGCTCGTAGAGATTCAAGTCGATCCGGATGAGCGCATTCAGACACTTGATGATTACGCCTTCTATCTTGAACCCATCACATCCCTACCCTGCCTTGCCGACGATGAACTAAGACCCATTGCCGACCGAGCGATTAAGAATGCCATCCGAAAAAAAGGCGGCATCATCAGCGGCATGCACCGTAACGAGGAGATAAGCGTTCGAGACGCCGCGATAGTTAAACAGGGTCGTCACTACCGCGCAGCCGGGATGTCCAAACGTAACGTCGCGACGAAGGTGCATGCTTGGCTACAGCGTGAGATCGCCAAACCTCCAAAACAACGGCATGAGTGGATTGCACTTGAGACCGAAAGAACCCTAACTCGTAAAAGCGTTGAGGCCATTCTCAAACGCAACTTGGTGCTGTAGCTAAAATTTCAATTGATTTCAATTGGAAGTGAACTGCTCACCGAAGCCCTATCTCTAGACCATTGCTCTCGCCAGTCCAAACCAATCGAGAGCAATACCAGTGACAAAGAACATCACCCGCCCGGCCGCTCCAATCATCCCAAATTTTGCCAGCCCCTTCGACTCCACCTCCGCAGTACCAGACTTAGCAACTCCATTTGACCCCGCCACCACCCTCATCCGAATGCCGCGTCTTGAGATCGTTACAGGATTCAAGCGCTCGACGATCTACAAGCTTATGCAGTGTCCCGATAGTGGTTTCCCACAGCCGGTCAAATTGAGCAACAGCACCGCGCGCGGTGCACCGGTTGCCTGGGTCCTTTCCGAAGTTCAAAGCTGGGTTAAAAGCCGTATCGAAGCACGCGACCGGTTGGCAGCATGAAAAATCGAGTCGCTAATAGAGCCATTTTGCAGCCCTTTTCTGTACTCAGAACAGTCGGATTTACACCTCGATGGATGCAACGCTTCGAACGCTATCGCAAAGAGCAAAAACTCCTGAACCGGGACGTGATGGTGATGCGATGGGCAGACGGCATCTGGTGCGCACTATCAGTTCCCTGCCAAGCCCCCCAAGCAATCATCGTCGACGAAGGCCAACAAATCGACGCCTACGAGGATGCACGCACCTGCCTAGATAGCGACTTCTTGCCCTTTGTTTCCCTGAGCTGGGAAGTCCATGCCTGAAATGAAAACGCCCCCGGCGGCAACCGGAGGCGTTGAGGTAAATCTACATGCCTAATCAATTTATGCCGCATCAAAAAATTCCGCAAGCTATCAGCACGGTTGCGCTTTCAAAAAACGGACGTTACTCTTCGGTCGTCGCTGCAAATTCAGCGACCGGGCGTAGGAACCCGAGAACTAGTAGGCGCATCAGCGCCCAGATCACAACTGCCGGCGTTTTTTTTCGTCCGCAGTTACGTGTTATGGCGGCTGTGTGCGGGCAGGCCTCGGCCTGGCCGGGTGCCTACTATCCCGGTATTCCTACCCCGCGCACAGCTGCCACCCAATCCCGTAGGAAGGACGGTGGCGGCTCCAGTCTGAAAGTAGGAGCTCACCACATGCACGCCCTCAATCCGTCCAAAATTCGCGCCGCTGCTCATCGAGCAATGGCTCTCGCCGCCCTACACGCCGACTCCAGCCTCGCTACACGCCTTTCCCGTTACAACGCCCATATGTCCAAGGCTCGTGCTCTGGAAGCCGCAGGGGGTGCTAAATGAGCATGCTCCCAGGCTTTTCACTACCCGAGGATCTGCTCTGCGTCAGCCAAGACGCCGAAGCCGGCCTGCCTATCGACGCCATCACCTGTGCGCTCGACCGTGCCGACTCCGTTCTCATGCTGCTTGAGGACCACTTAGACGGCGATAAACCGCTGCTTTCCAACCACGTGCTTTCGTCTGTTATTTGGGATGTGCGCGGCACCTTGGGTTTGATCAAAACACTCACGATGTACGGTGACGCCTCCTCTGTGCCGATGGGCCAGAAAGGCGGTGCGCTGTGACGCACTCCAATACGCTTGGACGCTCCGAGTTTTCTCCCGCCAACGGTAACGGCCAAAACCTGTTTCGGGTCAATGCCGGTATCCCGCTTGAGGACGCACTTGAAGCCGTCTCCCAGATTCTGCACCACGCCAATCAATTGATCCTCGACGCCGCCATCAGCGATGCGGGCGAGCGTTTTAGTTGGCCTGCGTTCTACCTCGGCGAGATGGCCAAGGCGCTTATCGACGACGTGAACGAGGCGCTGCTTGAGTCGAGGACCGCACCATGACTCAGCGCACCGGCAACACCTCAAAACGTCCGAGCTTTGCCGACGTAAAAAGCGCCGCCCTGAAGAACATCGACCGCGTACTTACTCATTGGCTGCCGAATGGCAAACGCGTCGACGGCGGCAAGGAATACACAGCACCAAACCCGACGCGCACGGACAAACGTGCGGGCTCGCTCAAGGTCAATTTGAGCAAAGGCACCTGGGCGGATTTTGCGACCGGCGATAAGGGCGGCGACCTGATCGACCTGGTGCGTTATATCGATAGCGGCACGGACGTTGAGGCCTGCAAAAAACTGGCGGATCTGCTCAGCGTTGCCGCAGGTTCAGCGACAACCAAAAGCGCACCGACCAAGAACGCAACGCCGGAGTGGATCGCGATTCAGCCGATCCCGGTCGAGGCCATGAATAAGTGTCCTGCCAAGCACCGACAACACGGTGTTCCGTCCAAGGTGTGGATCTATCGCGATGCACAGGGCCAACCGGTCATGGTGCTGTATCGCTTCGACCTGGGCCCAGATGAAGACGGCAAACCGCGAAAGGTCTTTGCGCCGTTGACCTGGTGCAAACGCTCCGATGGGCAAACCACACAATGGCGCTGGCAAGGCCTGCCTGAGCCTAGGCCGTTGATGCGCCTGGATGAGCTGGCACAGCGCGCCAATGCGCCCGTAGTGTTGTGTGAGGGTGAGAAAGCAGCTGATGCCGCTGCTGAGCTGATGCCGGACTACGTAGCCACCTGCTGGCCGAACGGCTCCAACTCTTGGCACAAGGCCGACCTGACAGCGCTCAAAGCGCGCAATGTGGTGCTGTGGCCGGATAACGATGCCAGCGGCAAGGCCTGCATGGACGCCATCGAGCTCAAGCTGATTGAGCTGGGCGTCGCTTCGGTACAACGAGTCTCGCTCGACGTGTTCAAGCTCAAGCCCAGCAGCAAAGGCGGAAAGCCCACGCTCATCAAGGGTGGAAAATGGGCAGACGGCGACGATGCAGCGGATGCGTTAGCCAAAGGCTGGACCGCTGCCCACGTCGCCGAGCTGGTGCGCAGCGGTGAGTTTTTCGGCAGTGCCGCTGAGCCAACTGAACCTCAAGAACAGAAGGCCAAGGCGCCCGCTAAACGCCCTGCGAAATCGAAAAATGACCTATTGCCGGGCGGCTTTCGCCTGACCGCTGAAGGGGTGTTTTACTCCGGCGACGATGGTGAGGCGCGCCCTGTGTGTTCGCCTCTGGAAATCATCGCCCGCACTCGCGACGACAAGGGCCACAACTGGGGCTTGTTGGTTGAGTTCGACGACCCGGACGGCGCTAAAAAACGTTGGAACATTCCGGCCCGAACCATGACCGGCGACTTCGGCAAAGACGTACTCGGCCCACTGGTAGATATGGGTCTGCGCCTTGCCGGAAGTCGGTCGGGGCGCAACGCCCGTAATGACCTGCAGAGCTATCTCGGCGGTTTCGACAGTGCCCAGCGCGCACGTTTGGTAACGCGCTTGGGTTGGCACGACAACGCCTTCCTTTTGCCCGAACAGCAAATCGGCTCACACGCTGAACACCTCCATTTTTATGAGGCCGGTGCGCAGTTGCCGCCGATCAGCGAGGCGGGCTCTCTGGAGCAATGGCAGCAGCAAATCGGCGCGCTGTGCGTTGGTAACCATCGCTTAGCGTTTGTCGTCTCTGTGGCCTTTGCAGGGCCTCTGCTAAACCTGCTGGGGCATGAGTCAGGCGGCTTCCACCTGTATGGCGACAGCTCCGGGGGCAAGACCACTCACCTACAAGTCGCCGCCTCGGTTTATGGCGGGCCGCGTCTGGTGCGTTCGTGGCGCTCGACAGATAACGCCTTGGAGTCCATCGCCGCTGCACACTCAGACGGCCTCCTGGTGCTGGATGAAATCGGCATGTGTGACCCACGCATTATTGGCGAGACGGTGTACATGCTCGGCAATGGCACCGGTAAGGCCCGGGCGAATGATCGGGGACAAGCGGGCCGACAGGTGCAAGAGTGGCGCTTACTGTTTCTCTCGACCGGCGAGAAGACATTGGCGCAGCACATGGCGGATGCCAACAAGGAACTGAAAGCCGGTATGGAGGTGCGCATGCTTGCCGTGCCAGCGGATGCCAGCAAAGGCCTCGGCATGTTCGATGTGCTGAATGGTTTTGAGGACGCTGCAGCCCTCTCCGATGCGCTCAAGGCCCGTGTCGCTAAATACTACGGCACACCCCTCACCGCCTTCCTGCACGCACTGTGTGCGCCTGGAGAAATGCTCAGGTGGTCGGTGATAGTTCGCCGCACGGTAGAACAGTTCATCACCCAAAACCTGCCCGCTTCAGCCAGTGGACAAGCCCAGCGCGCCGCCCTTCGCTTCGGCCTCGCGGCAGCGGCGGGAGAGTTGGCGACTGCCTTCGGAGTCACCGGTTGGCCCGACGGCACGGCCACGACCGCCGCAAGGGTGTGCCTGCATGCATGGCTGGCAGAGCGGGGCGGCGCCGGTAACTTCGAGGGTGATGCGATTTTGGCGCGGCTGCGCCAGGTCATCGAGCGGTTTGGAGAAAGCCGCTTTACCCGCTGGGAGTCCGCCGCCGCCAAGATCGACGAACACGGCCCACGCACGATTGATCGGCTGGGCTTTCGCAAGACGATGGAACACGGCATGGGTGATGCCTTGCACACTACCAATACCTACTACGTACTGCCGGAAGCCTGGCGCTCCGAAATCTTCCGAGGCATGAACCTGAGTGCGGTTAACAAAGAGCTCCTACGACGAGGCGTTTTAGAGCCCGGAAAGGATGGCAAAGCTTCAACCGCAGTGCGACTACCGGGGCTGGGTTTGCAGCGCTGCTATGTGGTTGTCGCAGTGCCAGAACAAGGTGATCACGGCGCCCAGGCGGCCTAAAACCGGCCACGCCACGAGGAATGCTGGCTCACCTTGGCCTGGCCCGCCAGTGAAAAAACCAATCAACCTTTCGCGTTTAGGAACTCAACATGAAACAGCTAAAACAGCAACAAGCCGCCTTGATTCAAGAACTGGAAACCCTGGAAGAAAGCCTGCCACAACTGGAGGCCGAATGGCGCAATGCACCCAGCGGATTCAGTGCGAATGGCAACGTAATCGGGAGCCCGGAGGGTCGCGAGGCTATGGAGAAGGTTTCGAGCATCAAAGCCCGCATACATACGATTCCAGGCGAGCTCGCATCAATTAATCAGAAAATTCAGCATCTGGAGAAGCTGGAAAAAATTGATCAGATCAAAGCTGACGCGATTCAAGCGATGACCGATGCAACCGCTGAAGTCGAAGCGCTGGAACGGAAAAAAACGCACTTGAGTGAGCGGTTTCAGACAATTCAATCAGAAGCCGATCAATCCCTGGAAAAGGCGCAACAAGCCGAACGCGACGCTGCAACGTACTACGCCAAAAGCCTTGCAAGCGGTGACGCCGAAGGGGAAAAATCAGCAAGCGGCGAAATGCAAAAGGCGGCTAAGCAATTGGCAACAACGGACGAGCAGGTCAGAAGGCAAGACCTGATCCTCAGTGCTCTCCAAGTCGAGCTTGATACTCTTGAGACTCAAATCACGAATGCCCGCCAACGTGCAGATGAAGCCAAGACCGCAGTATTGAACGCGGTCGGGTTTGCCTTCAACGAGGAATGGAATGCTGCGACCGAGCAACTTCTCGCTGTAGGCGCCCGAATACTTGCCCTCAGCTACCTAAAAGGTGGAATGGGTGATGCCTTGTCTAGACTAGAGGTGCCTCGCTTCGGCCCCTTCGATTCGAGTCTTGAGCGCTCCGATTTGGCTGCCGTGGCTCGTAACATCTCTCTGGAAGAACTACTCGCCGCCTGACCCCGAAACAGCCCGCCCTCGCGGGCTGTTTACTTTTCTCAGTTTCTCGCACTGCAAGGCGGACGTGGGCTTCAATTAGTCCTGAGTCCGATCAACCCGTTGAGCCAATTTGAGCAGTCAATCGCCCCTTCCTTTTACGAAAGCCGGACCGAAGCAGTTATTGTGAAGGGTCGTAATCAGATTTAGGAAGGTGCTCATCCAGGTCAACATCTGACCAAAAACACCACCCCTGCCTAACGCTTACTCACCAAAAATTATCTGGAGCCGGCTTTTTCTGAATGGAAGCGGCTTCATCAGAGGTGAAGATCAATCGGTTGCTTATAAGGGATTCCGACCAAATAAATGAGCCCTACCAAGCAGTTAGCGTCCGGCCTCATCTCGGGCGGGCAACACCCTGAAGCCTCATGAGGTACTGACGCCTCAGGCTCGAAAATCAATAAGCGGTTCCCGCGCTTTACCAATGCTGCTTAAGCCGTTAAGTTTGGCTAATGGCAATGTGCCAATTTTGGGGCTAAGGTGAATGTCAGGAAGACTTTTGTAATTAATGCTATCTATAGGGACCAGCATTAAAGCCATTAACTTCTACAAGACCGTGGCTATTTATATGGAAATACACAATAAAGTACGGGCTGCGTATGCTTGATACAAAAAAAGCTAGGGAGCAAAACGGTAGAGATTCATTCAGCAGATATCGCGCTCAGGTCAGGTCTGCGGCGGTAGCCTCTCTCTCAATACTTGAGGGTGCGAATGTCGATAGGGTTTACTGCGATCTTCATGATGATTTCGTCATTAGGAAAAAAGACAAAGATGGATTTTCCTACATATTCTACCAAGTTAAAACAAAGGGCAAGCAAAACCACAACTGGACTATCAACGAAGTTTTTGGACTTAACACCAGACTAAAAGATCAATCCAAACAAAGCTCTGACTCCATCAAGGACAGTTTCATAGGAAAACTATTACTTCACACAGTCGTCTTTGATGAACACTGCAACTCTGTTATTTTCCAGACCAATGTAAATAACAGCGATGAGGTTGATGAGTTATTAACTGACATTGAATCTGGAGCTTTTGCCAATAAATTCTCAAAAATTATTATTGAACGATTCACGGAATGTTTTGGTGATAACTGCATCACGTATAGCCACGAGGAAGCCAAATCAAAGTTATCAAAACTTTCATTCGAGTCAGATGTGTCTTTCTTGAAGGATGGAGATAATTACTTTGAACTAATTGTTAAGGAGAAAATATATGAATTCAGTGAAATTGATCTAGAGCGTGCTGAGTTTAGAGAAATTCTACTGCGGCTTCTTGACTTGGTAGAAAGAAAGTCAAGCGGAGTAATTAAAACCTGGGATGCCGAATCCATTGAAAGCTGCGCAGGCATATCCATCGACGATCTCCTCACCATATTAAGCATTTCAAAAGATGCATACTATAGCCTTGTAAAAGGTGGTGACAGCAGTGCCATAAAGTCGGCATCAATGATTCAGAGAGCATTGAAGGCAGGCGGCGCAGACACTTCAATGGTCATGTATTGTTCCAAATGCAAAACGGATTGGGACCTTTGGTTCAGAAATGCCAGGCATGTCGTACAGGAACTCGACTTACTAACTATATCTGAACTTGTCGGCACCACGCTTAAAAATACAGTAGATCCACAAGGCTTATTAGCTTTAACCAACCTACGCATGCCAATTAAAAACCTGCTCGCAGAACTCGATGCAAAAGGCCTAAAATTCGACCTTACCGAGGATCTCCTGTTAGGAGGGATTTTCTCTGCGTTTGTGAGAGGTAAATCATGAACTTTGAAAACTTTTTTTCCTCAATTGCCGACAAAAGTATATCGTTACCAGTTGCAGAAATCGGACCGAGTCGACACCAGTTAAATAACGAAGCGCTTTTCCAGCTGCCATTGATATGTTTAATTGTATTATTAATGGCTAAGGACAAAAGAAAACCAAGAGTCTCTGAAGTCGGCCAGCTAGTTGGGGAAAGCATTGAGGGAGCCATGCCTGGATTTAAAGGATCAGCTCAACACTTGGGCTGGTCTGCAAACTTAAGAGTTCGAACAGTAAAAGCCATAACATTCCTCGAAAAGACTTCTCTTATCGAAGTTAACAACAGACAGAGTCGGCTAGCCATTACTGAGCTAGGGAAGAAAATTATCTCTAGAGCAACAAGCCAGGATGATGACCTCTCATACAACCTCGCATATATCGCTAGAGCCTATAGAAATATATGCGTTGCGAAGCAGCTTGACTTGGAGCTGGAATGAAACTTATAAGTCTAAAAATTTTTCCAAATGGCCCGCAGGGTTGGGGATCCGACCTCTTAATTTTCGGAAGAGATATAACTCAACTATTTGGGCCTAACGGGTGTGGGAAAACTCCTGTAGTTCAGTCCATTCCTTTCTGTTTAGGTTTTCCAAGTATTTTCCGCAATGATATATATGACCGATGCAAGCATGCAGAGCTTACGGTCGAATCTGACAAAGGTAAGCTGCTTTTACGCCGAATATACAGTAGAGAGTTAGACGTCGAGGTAATAGAGCCAACAGGCGTAGCTCAAAGATTCTATAATGAGAGGGATTATTCCCGCTATATATTTGAATGGCTTGGCTTGACCGCTCATAATTTAGTTACCGTGGGCAATCAGCCTGGTGCAGCTTACCTTGCTACGTTGCTGCCCATGTACTACTTAGATCAAGATGGTGGCTATAGTGAAATCTATTGCCCCCCAAGCAAATTCATTAAAGATCAATTCTCAGAGATGATGAGGATGGTTTTTGACTTGCCTGTTAAAAACTCCTTTGACGTAAAGAAAGATCGTTTCAGGGCAAAAGAACGCTTAGACTTTTTAGACAAAGACACACAGACTCTTTCTAGGATGGTAGAGGCAGCTAAAAGCAATACTCTGGAGATCAAAAAATCCAGATCTGATCTTGTAATGGAAATATCGCAGTTAGAGTCTGAAGTGGAAAATCTCCAAGGAGCCGGGGCGAGCAGGGATGACTCTATTAGTGCGTTGGATCGTTTGATATCCAATCATCGAAACTCGATCAGAGAAGTATCCTCAGAAATCAATCAATTACAAAGGCGCAACCTCGGAATCGGTAAGATTGTTCAAGAAATCAACACAGAAATTGAAACTCTGAATCTCAATGAAGAAGCACGCAGAGTATTTCTATCATTCAGAGAAATTTGTGGAGCCGATTTATGCCAGCTTTTCTCTTCTAGCTCCGAAGCCTATAGCAAAAATCTACTTTATCTTCGTGACCAGATTAAAGACCTAGAGCGGAATGCGAGTCTAGACGAAGTCAGAATTGAAGAACTGAATCGCCAACGCACGGCTCAAGAAGTAGCCATTCAAGCTTTGGTAGATGAACGTAACTTATCAAGCACCAAGAGCGAAATATCAACACTAGTAGAGGCTATTACAAGACTAAAAAGTCAGATTTTCACACTTCAAAATCAGTTAAGCGAGCTTGACAAAGTCGCCCTGCTGGAAGAAAAACAATTCAAGGCGCTGGTGGAGCGCGATAAGGCGCTCACTCTTTATGAATCATTTACGGCAGACCGCTCATACTCACCAGAACTGATTAAAGTACGATCAGACATTCGGCGCTACTTTATAGATTGGCTCAATTTACTACACACATACAACGTTAGTAAAGACATCACCTTTAAAGACGACTTTACCCCACTGCTAGGTGTCGAAACCATATCCCAATTAAAAGGCAGCACGAAAATTCGAGCAGTACTCGCGTATCACGCAGCAGTATTTCAAGTTTTCGCTGAAAAGGGAGTGATGGGCTTCAGATTTATGATTTTGGATACCCCCAAGCAACATGAAATAAATAATGACGACTTAGGTCGGTATTTAAGTGCTTTGAAAGCATTGTGTGTCAGCCATGGTGCACAGATAGTCTTCTCAACTACTGAATACCATTACGACGGTGATAACAACGACGTTGAGTGGCCGCCTCCTTACAAAGGACAAGAACAAAATATGTTTTTGAGCCCTGGAGGTATAACCGATTAGAAGCAAAGAGCGCAGGTGGTGCCTGCGCTTTTTTAACAAACACAGTCAATTCTAAGGGTTCTCGGGTATGGCACGAATACGGCATGTCGAAATTCAGAACTTTCGTGGAATTCAACAGCTTAGCTGGGCTCCTAAGGAAGGCATTAATTGCCTTATCGGACCTGGTGATAGCGGAAAGACGTCCATTCTCGATGCAATCGAAGCCTGTATGTCTGTGCGCCGCAATATAGAATTCTCAGACGCTGACTTCTATGGAATGGATGTTTCCAATCCGATAATCATCAGGGTAACAGTAGGAGAGCTTCCGGACCACCTGATGGACCTAGACGCGTTTGGTGAGATTCTGCGCGGTTTCAATGCTGCCAGCCGTGTTGTCGAAGATGAGCCCGGTGACGGACTGGAGATTGTTCTGACACTCCAATTGTTGGTTGGAGACGACCTAGATCCCAAACGTGCACTGTACTCGAAGCGAACAGAGTCCGATCCGTACCAGCGACAACTCCAGTGGAAAGACAAAGCCATGCTTGCTCCGAGTCGCATTGGTAATCACTCGAGCACCAATCTCTCATGGACTAAGAGCTCCGTGCTGGCGCGCTTGTCGGAAGAAAAACTTGCTGTAGGGAACGACTTGGTTTCGGCGGCAAGAGAGGCCCGACTTGCGTTTGGTGACAAGGCTGGAGCCAAGATCGGTGACATACTGGATCTAGTGACGGCCAAAGCTAAGGAGATGGGCATTGACGTCGGCGACAAGGCGCAGGCATTGCTAGATGCGAGGGCGCTATCCTTCTCAGACGGGGCGATTGCTTTGCATTCTGACGCCGGGGTACCCCTTCGCAACCTTGGCACGGGTTCCAGCCGTCTGTTACTTGCGGCTCTTCATCGAGAAGCTTCTTCTGCATCGAGTTGCTTGTTGGTTGATGAGGTCGAACATGGGCTAGAACCGCATCGAGTCATCAGCCTACTGCACTCTCTCGGCTCCAAGGACGCAGAGGTCCCGCTTCAGGTCTTCATGACAACCCACTCTGCCGTCGCAGTGAGGGAGCTGAGTGGTGACCAGCTCGTGATCGTTCGCAAGCAAAAAGACGGGCAGCACCAGATGCGATTGGTTAGCAGCGAGAACGCTATTCAGGGCGTTGCCCGCCTCTACCCAGAGGCATTTCTTGCAAGGACTGTGATTATTTGCGAAGGCGCTAGCGAAGTAGGGCTTCTTAGAGGTATTGACCGATATCTAGTATCGAAGGGAAGGCAATCCGCATACGCGAACGCAACTGCGTTTGTCGACGCTGGCGGAAAGAATCCGAAGCATATCTTGGAGCGCGCCCAGATTTTTGCCCAGTGGGGCTACCGAACCAAAGCGTTCTTGGACGCAGATGTGGTTATTCCAAAAGAGGCACAAGACGCCGCTGAGCTGGATGGGGTCATTGTTTGTACTTGGGGCGACTCTCTCGCTCTCGAGGAGGCACTGTTCAAATGGCTCCCTGACCATGGAGTAGACGCCCTCATTAAGCTAGCGATTGAGCTCAACTCAGAAGAGTTGGTCGACGGAGCTTTGGAAGAGGTATCCAAGAAACAGTTCGACTTGGAAACTGCGTTAAGCCTGGTTGGCGGAGATGCCGCGTATGAAGACGAAGAACGAGCGATCTTGGGCAAGGCCGCTAAACTCTCAACGAAGGACTCCAAAGCTGGTCCGGGCCGGAAAGGCTGGTTTAAGTCCATCAGCAAAATGGAAATGGTGGGAGAGCTAGTAGTTGGTCCTTGGATGAAGGACGCCTTTCCAGAGCTCAAACGTCCGATTACTGAGTTGTTCAGGCGGTCCGATGCATAACGGTGAGCTGGACATCCTCTCGCACCGTAGAGGCAGTGTCAGCGCCCCTGCGGGGTGCGGCAAAACACAACTCATCGCTTTTTCGCTCATGCGAAATGAGAATAGCAAGCCCGCCCTGGTACTGACACACACTAACGCTGGAAAATCAGCGCTAGAGCAACGTTTGAAGAAGCTCGGCGTAAGCGGCACCGCCGCACGAGTGGGGACACTTGATAGCTGGGCCATTCGCTTGGTCCAATGTCTTCCTCAACGCTCGGGTCTCTCGCCGGCTATTCTTCAGGTACAAGGTAACAATGCAAACTACCTGGCAATTAGGCAGGCAGCGGTTGAAATTCTCAAAGCAGGCCATGCAGATAAAATCATCACGGCGACATATTCTCGAGTAATTGTTGACGAGTACCAAGACTGCGGAAGCCTGCAGCATGAGATGATTCTCGCGCTCGCGGACTTACTTCCAACGGTGGTTTTAGGTGACCCTCTTCAAGTTATATTCAACTTCTCCGGCCCTGTAGTTGATTGGCACAAAGAGGTGGTTGCTGCTTTTCCCTCTTTAATGTGGGAGGCAGAGCCATGGCGCTGGAAAAATGCAGGTGCGCCCGAGCTTGGCGAATGGCTTCTCAATACAGTTCGCCCAGCACTGAGTCACGCTGGTGGCTCTATTGACCTTTCTAAAGTTCCAAAGGGGGTGGAGTGGGTTCGTCTTGAAGGTACAGCCACCGAGATGAGCGAGACACGCCTCGGCACTGCAAAGCGGAGGTTTGAAGGCCCGGCGCTCATCATTGCAGACTCAAAAAACAAGGACAGTCAGTGGGAGACCGCTCGTAGGTCGCGCTCAACCATGGTTGAAGCCAACGACATGGTAGATTTTATGAAGTTCGCTGCGACATTCGACCCAACGGACCAATTGTCTCTGGACCATGCAGTCACCTACTTTGGCAATTTGCTGTCTGGGCTGTCCCCAAAAAACTTAGTTGCTCGAACTCGCTCGCTCCATGCAGGAAGGGCACTGGTTGGTGCCAATAGAATCGAAGAGATTGCGTTGGCTTATCTACGAGTCCCGTCTCATCGAAGTGCCGCCGATATGCTCGACGCTTTCTACCAAACCGCCGGCATTTTTGCATTCCGACCTGACATCACGCGCTTGTGTTCTAAAGCCCTGCGGGCAGTCAACGGGAACGTGACATTCCACTCTGCGGCAGTGAGGGAACGAGAGCGCTTTAGGCATACGCCCCGCACAACGCGCCCGAGGTCCGTGGGAAGTACCTTGTTGTTGAAAGGACTTGAGTCGGACGTAGCGATCATTCTTGAACCGGAGAAGATGAATGCTGAAAACCTATATGTTGCAATGACGCGGGGCAGTAAGCAGCTCATCATCTGCTCTAGTGCTCAGATACTGAAATATTAGGAACCGCGCACCCAGAATACTATTCCTGCTGCTCCGCACCGCGCCGCGCCCCTGAACTTCTGCATATCACCGTAAATCGTGGGTATGGCTGGCGTGGTTCTTTTGCGAAGCTGCAGCACCTCGCTTGGGAGCAGCACATCGAAGCTCTATGGTCTGAATGTTAGCTAGTGAAGCGCTGTCGAGGGAGAGTCACGAGTAGGATAACTTGAGTAGACGGACCGCTTCTGCCCGATGTGATCAATTCGAAACGCAGCGGAAAATGTAACACCTCAGCCGCTTGTAACACCAAGCTCCGACTAAAGCACTACGGCGTGTAACCATTAAAAATTCATACGAATCAATAAGTTATATGAATATGTTACACACGTAACACCTGTAACACCAAATTTATAGAGCATCCCCCAATCCCCATAAGGGATTGCACCTCCAGCGACCTTGGTCAGGGCTAGGAAACCCGCGGGGTCTTAGCTTAGTGAACATGTAACCCAGATGGACTCCTGCTCATCTGTGCATTTGCCCTACCGTTTGAGCCATCTAAGAGCACCATTACCAATACGGTAACGATGCCCTCTTTTCTTAAAAATCCTTTCAATTTCAACAATTGAAATTTCAGTAACTTCAAACGCCTCCCACTAACTCAGTCCCGCGGGTTTCATGCCCCGTACCTTCAAGAATGCTCCAGGGTCCCCAGCGACATATCAGACCTACCCTCCCACCAGATTCGGGGGTATTTTCTCCGGTCACCCACTGGAGTAGGAAACACCATGTTCTGGCGCAGAGACAAACCGCTGAGGGTAGAGCTGCTTACACCCATCCACGTCGCTGCTTCCTCAGCCCCTGCACATCACGAGACATTAGATGACCCAGCTGCCAAGGAGGCGAAAACCAATACAGACTTGGCTTTCAAACTGATTACATTTGGAGCGCTAGCATCGCAGGCAGCGCTGGTGATCTACGGGTACTCGCTCCTATCCGGCAGATTTCAGCAGTTCGGTATCGACCAGAACGAGCTATCACTGAGCACACCAACACTGCTGCTGCATGGGTACACCAGTCTATTCTCTGGTGCATTGGGCGCTGCGGAACGATGGCCCATCGTAGGACCCGGCCTCCTGGCTTTCGCATTTGTGGCGATTGCTGCGCTCTTTGTTGCGGTTATAACGAGGAGGCCCAAGGCCAACGTAGTGATTGGACTTGCAGCATGGATAGGGATTGCCATGTTTATGGCGTTCTTCGCTCCTGGCGCAGGAGTTCAACAAGGTAGGGGGACGGGGCTTGCAGATTTTAAAAGGTATACCCAGTTAGAAACTGCCGGGGATCTCGAAGCTGTGGATACCGTGGTAACCGACAAGGGCGAACGCCTGGTAGGCCATTTGATCCTGGCGGACAGCAAAAGTACGTTTCTACTCGTGGGCAGGACCCTATTTAAGCTTGATGGTACGACTGGCCGCGTAATCCGGGAGACGGAGCTGAAACAACGTCCTCCTGAGATGGAAAAGCTCCCACCAAAGGCGTAAATCCAAGCGCAGCAGAAAGGGCCATGTATGCCCACGTGTATGCCTAACCGACACACAACCTACCAGACCCAGTAAATACGGCAGCCTAACCGTCCAGTTCAAACGACGCCGGGGCACCAGATACACATGAAAAAGCCCCAAGTCGAAAGACCTGGGGCTTTTTCATGTGTGTTGGGATCACATCCCCCTTCAAACCCGCGCCGGCGACACAATGATCTTCACGTTGTGTTCCTTGTTTTTAACCAATTCCTCAAAACCTTCCCCCACGATCTGTTCCAGCTGAATACGCCCCGTCACCAACGGCGTGATATCCAGCCGCCCATCGGCGATAAACGCGATGACATCCGCGAACTCGCCGTTATAGGCCAACGCGCCGAGTACCTGTTTCTCCGTGGCCACCAACTCGAAGAAGTTGAATTCGCTGGGTTCTTCGAAGATGCCCACCAGCACGCACTTGCCGGCTTTGCGGATCAGATCGATGGCAAGTTTGGCCGTGTGTTTGTTGCCAATGCATTCGAAGCTGACGTCCGCGCCGAGCCCGCCGGTGAGGCGGCGGACTTCGGCCAGGGCGTCGCATTGGTTGGGATCGAGTACGTGGGTCGCGCCTACCTCCCGGGCCTTAGCCTTGCGGGCTGCGGACATTTCCAGGGCGATCACTTGGGCCGCGCCCGCTGCTTTGGCGCACATGATGGTGCACAGCCCGATGGTGCCGGCGCCGACCACTACGACGTTTTGCCCCAGCAGGCTACCGGCCTTTTTCACGGCGTGCATGCCCACCGCCAGCGGCTCGATCAGTGCTCCGGCTTCGGCGGGGAAGTTGGCGGGCAGCTTGTACAGCAGGTTGGCAGGTACGTTGACAAGTTCGGCGAAGGCGCCGTTGTTCATCAGCCCGGTGAACGCCAGGTTTTCACAGATGTTGTACAGCCCGTGGGTGCAGTAGTAGCAGGTGCCGCAATGCTGGCAGGCATCGGCCGCCACCGGTTCACCGACGCTGAAGCCCTCCACGCCGGCGCCGATCTCGACGATTTCGCCACAGAACTCATGACCGAGGATGCACTGGCCCTTGATGCCGGTCAGCGGGTGTGGCGCGTCGACCGGGATAAACACCGGGCCGGCCACGTACTCATGCAGATCGGAGCCGCAGATGCCGCACCATTGCACGCGGATCTGCACCCAGCCGGCGGGCGGCGCGTCGGGCAGGGGCACATCTTCCACGCGGATATCGTGGCGGCCGTGCCAGACAGCGGCACGCATGCTGCGTTGCGGATTGATCGTTAGGGTCATGGCAAGGCTCCTTGAAACGGCAGTGAGTGACGAACCCCGACGGGGTTGCGAGGGCCAGAGCAAGGCCGGTGCCATCTGCGCGAAAATCCTCGAACAGGCGTTTTTTAGAGCGATCCGTGGCACAACCCCCGCTGGCCGCAATCACCGTCGAATGAGACGCCTTGAATCAGCCCTCTGAGAAAGCGCTGAGCAATTGGGACGCTCCGTCTCATCGCTGCGTGCCTGTATGACGTTTTGTCGGGCCATCTGTATCTAACGCGCCGCCTTCGGCGGCCCTACCATCGTGCGCATCCAGCCACTCGCGACCACGCGCCCACGGCTGGCGTTACCTACAGGAGTTACCCCATGCCCGAACTGTCGAGCCTGCTGGCGTTTGGTCTGATTTGCCTCGGGATGGTGCTGACGCCAGGCCCGAACATGATCTATCTGATCTCCCGCTCGATCTGCCAAGGGCGGGTCGCGGGCTTGATTTCCCTGGGCGGCGTGGCGTTGGGTTTTGTGGTTTATATGCTCTGCGCGGCGCTGGGTATAACCGCTCTGCTGATGGCGGTGCCCTTTGCGTATGACGCGCTCAAGCTCGGCGGCGCGTTGTATTTGCTGTACCTGGCCTGGCAAGCGGTGAAGCCCGGTGGGCGTTCGGCGTTTCAGTTGCGCGATCTGCCTCGGGACGGGCCGCGCAGGTTGTTTATGATGGGCTTTGTCACCAACCTGCTGAACCCTAAAGTCGCGGTGATATACCTGTCGTTGCTGCCCCAATTCATCGTGCCCGACGGCCACGGCAGTGTGCTGGCGCAGTCCCTCGTGCTGGGGTTTACCCAGATCATGATCAGTGTGAGCGTTAACGCGTTGATCGCCCTGTCGGCGGGCTCCATCGCCACGTTTCTGGCGGCCAAACCACTATGGCAATGGGTACAGTGCTGGTTGATGGGGACGGTGCTGGCAGGGCTGGCTGTGCGCATGGCGCTGGAAGGGCGGCGCTGAAGGCGCAGCGTAAAAAAGCCCCAGGTTGAAAGACCTGGGGCTTTTTCGTGGGCCTGGTTTCAGCGCGGCTGCAGCGCCTCCAACCGCGCCGGCAAATCCTCCTGGGGAAAGCGCTGGTGCAGCGCCAGGAGTTTTTCATCCGCCGCTCGGGTTTGGCCTGCTGCGCGCAGGTTCACAATTTCCTGCAACCCTTGCTCCAATGTCGGCAACGCCGGCGGCGCGCGCTTGCTCAACGGTTTGGCCGCTGGGGCCTGGGCCAGCGAGCCGGTGATTTCGGCCTGGGCACTCTCGGCCTTGGGTGCTACAGCCATACGTGCCATCGGCGCAGGAGCGGGTGCCGGAGGTGGAGCTTGGTCGTGGAGCGCCGAGAACGTCGCGGGGGACACTTCGGGTTGCGGCACCGGCGAGCGCATGACCACGCCGATCATCAGCGCAACACCGGCAACCGTGGCGAACGCCATTTGCCAGCGTGGTCGTTGGCAGGCCTGCAGCCAGCGTTGCCACAGGTTCGGTTGCGGCGTCGGGGCCTCGCGGCGGGCGGCGTTGAGGATGAAGGCATCGAGGGACGCGGGCGGCTCGCCGGTGACGTGTTGACGAAAATGCTGGAGCAGTTGGTCGTCAGGTGTGTGTCGGGGGTCAGTCATACAGGTACCTCCTCAGCCAGCAGGCGACGCAGTTTCTGCTGGGCGTAGCGCAAGCGACTTTTTACGGTTTCCAGCGGGGTTTGAGTGAGCGCGGCGATTTGCGGTACTTCGAGGTCGCCATGCAGGCGCAGCAGGAACACTTCGCGCTGGTCCTCGGGCAAGTCTTGCAGGGCCGCGTCGAGACGCGCCTGGTCGCGGCTCAGGCTCAACTGCTGCTCGGGGCCGGGGCCGTGGTCGGGCTGGGCATGCAGTTGCTCATCGTAGCTGTCGTGCAGCGGGTTGTGGATGCCGTGCTTGCGCCAGTGGTCGATCAGGCGGTTGCGCGCAATCTGGAACAGCCACGTGCGAAAGCTCGCCCGGCCTTGTGGCGAAGTGGCGCTGCGGATCAGGCTGAGCCAGGTGTCCTGGTAGATTTCCTCGGCCAGCTCGGCCTTGTTGCTCAGGGACACGAGGAAGCGATACAGGCCTTGGCGATGCCGGGCGTACAAGACTTCGAACGCAGCGGCGTCACCGGCTCGGTAGCGGGCCAGCAGCGCTTCGTCGCTGGAGGGGTCATCTGGAACAGCCATGTAGGGGGCGCACTCCTTTTGTAAAGTTAACGCGGTTCAAAGGTAGGAGGGAGCTTGCTCCCGATGGCGGTGTATCAGTAACAGACATGCTGTGTTCGAGCTCAGGGCTTGAGGCTTTGGGCCAACTCCACCAGTTGCACGAACTCGTTGCGCAGGCCGAACGGGTCGTCGCCCCGCGCCGAGCGGGCCAGTGCGGCGGTGTCTTTCAACGTCATGCCGCCAGTGTAGCGGCCATCGCCCTTGAGCAGTTGGGCGAACGCGGCCACTGCCGCCGCAAAGCGCAAATCGTCGCTGCCCTGGGTGGTTTGGCCAGGGATTGGCCGTTCGATCAAGCGGCTATCGCCACCTGCGGCAGGCTTGTAGCGCACGCGCAGCATTGCCAGTTCATCGGCTTGCCCCTCGGCCGCAGGCGCGCCGGCATAGCGTAGCGGTTCCAACCAGCCTTTCTCACCCTTGGGCACAATTTCGTACAACGCGGTGAGCGTATGGCCGGCGCCGATCTCTCCCGCGTCCACTTTGTCGTTGTTGAAATCCTCACGCTTCAGGGCACGATTTTCGTAGCCGAGCAGGCGATATTCACTGACCCGCGCCGGGTTGAATTCCACCTGCAATTTCACATCCCGCGCGACCACCGCCAGGGTCGAGCTGAGCTGGTCCACCAGCACCTTGCGCGCTTCACGCAAGGTGTCGATGTAGGCGTAGTTACCATCGCCGGCATCGGCCAGTTGCTCCATCAGGTGCTCGTTGTAGTTGTCCACGCCAAAGCCCAAGGTCGTGAGGGACACACCGCTTTTTCGCTGCTGCGCGGCCATCTGCTTGAGGCTGTCGAAGTCGTTGACGCCGACGTTGAAGTCACCGTCGGTGGCCAGCAGGATGCGGTTGATGCCGTTGTCGATAAAGCCTTCGCGGGCCATCTGGTAGGCCAGTTCGATACCGGATGCGCCGGCCGTGGCGCCACCGGCGGTGAGCTGGTCGATGGCGGTGCGGATCGTAGCCTTGTCGCGCCCGGACGTAGGCTTGAGCACCACGCGGGACTCGCCGGCGTAGACCACCAGCGACACGCGGTCCTGCTCGCGCAATTGATCGACCAGCAATTTCAAGGTGCTTTGCACCAGCGGCAAGCCTTCGCGACGGTCCATCGAGCCGGACACATCCACCAGGAACACCAGGTTGGCCGGGGCCAGCTGCGCCACGGCGCGGTCGCTAGCCTTGATGCCGATACGCAGTAACTGGGTGTGCGGGTTCCACGGGGTGGCGGCGACTTCGGTGGTCACACCGAACGGTGAGCCATCGATAGGCAGCGCATAGTGATAGGGGAAGTAATTGACCATTTCCTCCAGTCGCACGGCACCTTCGGGCGGCAGGCTGCCTTGATTGAGGAAACGCCGTACGTTGGCGTAGCTGCCGGTATCGACATCGGCGCTGAACGTGGACACCGGCGTTTCAGCCACGCGGTGCACCGGGTTATCCGCCAGGTTGGCGTAGTGCTCACGGGGTTCGCTGCGGTAGTCCATCACCTTCGATTCCTGCATCGCCAGGGGGGCGGGCATCGGCGCGGACATCGGCATGGGTTTGCTCAGTGCGCCTTGCACGGTGTCGGCTTCCAACCGGGAGATCGGGCCCGTGTCGGCGGGTGGCGTCACATCCTGGGAGGACGGCACTCCACAACCGGTGAGCGCCACCATCAGGGTAACGACAAAGCCTTGGGTAGCAGGACGCAGGAATAGCGAAGGACGGGACATGGGCTGAACCTCAAGTGTGAATGATCCGTTCACAAGGTCAGACGCACGTCATGAGGGGTTCGGGTTAAATCGCAGAACCGGTGACGTAAGCCTCCACTCACACTTGGTTAAACACGCGACGTGAACCAGGATTATCCCAAGACCACCTATCGGAAGCCCCGCTCCCTATCAGACGTTTGCGAACAACAGGGAGCCTTATTAACCGGAACCGACAACATGACGTACATAAGCCAGAGGACCGCACGTTCGGTTGACTATGCTGGCGATGCCTCGCCGCCTGCCACACCGCGCAAACCCTCCTACAGCACCGATCAAGCCGCTGACCAACTGCTGCGCATGGGCCGGCATTGGAGCGACCGTAATCTGGACGGCAGCACCCGCCTGTCCTACCGATTCTTTACCCCCTCGCAAGCCAACCACCGCACGCCCGCCGGCGCCAATGAGTTCAGTACCGTTCAAAAGCAGCAGGCCAGGCTGTCCATGCAAGCGTGGGCCGATGTGGCGCGACTGTCGTTCACCGAAAAGGCAGCCGATGCCGAAGGGCACCTGGTGCTTGGAAATATTGCCGACAGCGGCTTGTCGGCGTATGCGTCCTACCCCCCAGGCGCGCTCGAAGGTGCACATGCCTGGTTCGCATCGGACGGCAAGAACCGGCCTTTTTCACACGGCAGTTTCAGTCGACATTTATTGACTCATGAAATCGGCCACACCCTCGGCCTCGCCCATCCTGGTCACTACAACAACAGCGGCAGTTACGCCCGGCACGCCCGTTATGCCGAGGACACTCGCGCCTACAGTGTCATGAGCTATTGGTGGGAAGGCCACCGAGGGCACGCTCACCGAAAGAACCAGCAAACCTACTATCCCAGCGCACCGATGATGGATGACATCAGCGCCATTCAGAAGCGCTACGGCGCCAATCTCACTACCCGCGACACCGACACGGTCTACGGCTTCAACTCCAATTCCGGGCGCGACTTTCTCAGCCTTCACTCAGCAGCCGACGCGCCGTTGTTTTGTGTATGGGACGCGGGTGGCAACGATACGTTGGACTTCTCCGGCTTCCATCACGACCAGATCATCGACCTGCGGGCGGAGCATTTTTCCGATGTCGGCGGCATGCAGGGCAATGTGTCCATCGCCAAGGGCGTGACCCTGGAAAACGCCAGCGGCGGCGCAGGCGACGACCATTTGATCGGCAACCATGTGGACAACCGCCTCACCGGCGGCCAGGGTGCCGACACGCTGACCGGTGGGCGTGGCCGCAACACGTTTGTCTACACCCACGCCAGCGATTCCACGGTGCAGCGGCCGGACCTGATCATGGATTTCAAGAGCGGCCAGGACACACTCGACGTGTCCGCCGCATTGAAAAACGCCAACGTCAACGGCCTGACGTTTGTCTGGCGCTTCAGCGGCCGTGCCGGCGAAGCGGTAATCGACTACAACCCGCAGACCCGCCTGCACAGCCTGGCCATTGACCTGGACGGTTCCGCGCAGGCCGACCTGCTGATCACGAGCCACGGGGCAATCAAGCCTGGGGACGTGATCAGCCATACAGCGCGGGCTCCCGCGACGCCTATGCCACTGATTCCGCAGGCACCCGCCCCTGCCCCTGCATTGGCTAACCGGCAGGCACCGATTGCGTCACAGAACGTACCCAGCGCCGCCCTCAAAGGCACGCCCATGCACACGTCCGCGAAGGCCGTGGGCAGCCTGCGCGAGGTGAGTGTGATGCGTGACTCATGGGGGTACGAGCGCGTGCATCAGCGCTCACTGGGCACGGGGTCGCTGATCGATGGCGGCAACAGCGTGCTGACCAATCAGCACGTGCACGCGGCACTCGCCAAGGGCAGCAGGCTGGAACTCTGGTTAGGCTGCGAGGAAGACAGCAGTGGTCGGCTAAAGGTGGCGCGCAAGGTGCCGCTGAGCGTCACGCCCCAAAGCAGCGACGCGCGGCTGGATTACGCAACACTGCGCGTGGACCTGCCCGCCGAGGCAAAAACCGCGCTGGCCCGCCAGTTCACGCCGCTCAGGCTGGCGACAAACCACAGCGCCCTGCCGGGGCAGAAGATCTTCATGCCCAACCACGGCCAGGCGTCCCTTGGCATCTCATTCCTGAACGCCAGCGGCCAGCCGACCACGCTCAAGGCCTACCACCAGGACAGCGTCGGGCAAACCTCGTTCTACCATGATGCCTTTAAGGTTCCCGGCACCTCCGGCTCACCGCTGATCAGCGTCGAGACCGGCGACATCGTCGCGCTGCACAACGGCTCGATTATCGGCACGGTGGACGGGCGCCGCGAATCCCTGGGTCATGCCACACCCATCGACCTGATCCAAAGGCACCGCGAGGCCCTGCAACGTCCTTCCAGCAGGCCGACCTGACGCGCCGGGTCAGTCCGTGCCGTACTTGGGGTTGCGCGGACCATACAGAATCCCCGCTCGTTGCCCCGGCGACAGCAGGCGCGCGCTGGTGATACCGGCAATCGGGTGCGCGGCGTCGGTAGAGCTGTTGATCACCTGCTTGACCGCCGCGGTGATCAGCATGCCGATCAGACCACCGCTGTTGTTGTTGCCTTCTTCGCTGGAAGCGCGTGCGGTGCCGGTCCACAGGGTGGTGCCGGTGCGCAGGTCCACCAGTTTGGCCGAAGCGGTCACGGCGGTGTCGCTGGAGATCAGCATGTACTTGGTGCCGTACTCGGTGACGGTGATGTACAACGCCGCGTCCGCGCCGAAGATGTCATGCAGCTTGGTCGGCGGCACTGCCTGGATATCGTTGGCGGTGGTCAGGCCGTTCTGGCGGAAGGTTTCGTCCACCAGAGCAATCGGCAGCACGTAGTAGCCGGCTTCGGCCAGCGGGTACGTCACCTGCGATACCAGGCTGTAGGACGCCTGCACTTCCGGCGACTCATTGAGCGGCGGCAGCACCAGAATCGACTTGGGCCGCGCTTGTTTATACGCCGAGTAATCGACGGTCTTGGGGGCCGCGCAACCGCCGAGCAAGGCCAGGGCCAGCAGGGCGCCGGTGAGTTTTAACAGGCTCATTTAGTCGCGACTCCGGTCTTGGCGTTTTTCAGCAGAAAGTCCATGTAGGCGGCGGATTCGGGGAACAGCGCCTTCTCGGTGCGAAACTCCTGCACCATCTGGTCATCCTTGCCCATGCTCAGGTACAGCATGCCCAGGTGGGCGTGGTAACCCGGCGGCGCCTTGCGGCCACTGGCGTTGATCTTCTGCAGGTCGCGCTCCAGTGCTTCCACCTGTGCTTCCTTGGGCTCGCCCTTGAAGTATTCGTAGACCTGCGGCTGGTAGCTTTCCCATTGATACAGGGGTTGGGGCGCCGTCTGGCACCCGGCGACCGCTGCGATTGCTGCCAGCATCAGCGCTGAGTTAACTGCCTTGCTCATCCGTGTACTGCTCCTTGAGGTGCTGCTGATCAGTTGCGCGGGTTCCAGGCGCCGGCGTTGATGCCGTCGACCAGGCGATTGATCGCTTCGCGCATGGCCAGGTCCAGGACCTTGCCATTGAGGGTGGAGTCGTAGCTGGCGGTGCCGCCGAAGCCGACCACTTCACGGTTGGACAGTACGTACTCACCGGCGCCCTGGGTGGAATACACCACTTCGGAGGTGTTGATGTTGACGATATTCAACGCGACTTTGGCGTAAGCCACCTGGGTCTTGCCACGGCCGAGGATGCCGAACAGCTGGCGGTCGCCGGTTTCTTTGCGACCGAACTCAGTTACATCGCCGGTCACCACATAGTCCGCGCCCTTGAGCTTCTGCACGGTGCCTTTGATTTTGGCTTCCTGGGAAATTTCGCCCATGTTGTCGCGGTCCAGCACGCTGAAGCGGTTGGTCTGCTGCAAGTGGGTGATGAGGATGGTCTTGGCCTGGCCGCCGAGACGGTCGACGCCGTCGGAGAAGATGCCGCGCATGTAGCTGGAGCGGTTGTCGAACTTGCCCACGGCAATCGGCACACGCACGCCGGAATAGGCGACGTTGGCGCTGGCGACTTGTTCCACCGGCATCGCGCGGTTGCTTTCGGTGGCGCAACCGGCCACGGTCAGCAGCGCTGCGGCGGTGAGGCCGGACAGCAGGGTTTTGCAGAGTGTTTTCACAAGGTGCTCCTAAGTGGAAAATCGGGTGCAACCGATAACGCTAGCGGGACGGAATGTCGCGCAGGTCATCGACAATGAAACGGCTCAATAAACCGGTATAGAACGTCTCGACGCTGGAGTTGCCCGTGTTGGTCAACACCCCGGCCAAGGTCTTCATGTTCTGCCAGTCACCTTGGTATCCGCGCGGCATCAGCCCCTCGCGCACCTGGGAAAAATGCAGCACCTCGGCACCGGCCTTCTTGACCTTCACCTGGTAGTTGAAGTCGACACTGGCGAGGATGGTGTTGTCGTCAACGATGGTCGTGATGAAACCGCCCTTGGAGTCTTGAATGCGACGGGTGTAGACCACGTTCACATCCAGCAGGTAATCGGCTTTGTCTTTGCTGGTGGCGTAGCGCTTGGCCTTGAGCAGGCGGTCGACCAGATCGACGCCCAGTTGCTGGCGCACTTTGTCATCGGGCAGGAAGCGTTCGTTCTTGCCCACCACCTCCACATCGAAAGTGTCGAGCCAATACGTGGCGGTTTTGGGAATGGTCACCGGCGCCGGCGAGATGTAGTAATCCGGCTTGGAGGCGCAGCCCGCCAGGAGGCAGACGGCGAGGAACACGGCAAATGCGCGCATGTCTGAATTCGTCCCTGAAAAGTATCGTGCTTTAAACAGTGGCGGCATTTTACGGAGTTGAGGGGGGTTCTCAAGATGTTTCGTGCAGGAGTGAGCTGGCTCGCGAATAAACAGAGAACACCGCAGGCATTGAACATGCCTGCGGTTTGGTTACCGACCTCAGCTCACTTGATCAGGTCCGGCCGAGAGGCCTTAAGCATGGCCTCGTTGACCGCGCCCTGCACGGAACAGGTGATCATGCCTTTGCTGGTCTTGGCCAGGTCACCGGGCGCGGGCTCGACCATCAAGATCCGCTCGGCCGTATCGGTAACCAGCTTGCCCGCGGTGTCGCCGCCCTCCGGCACCCAGGCCGATTGCTTATGCGACCAGATCTGCGGGCGGGCATAGATCCCGTTGGCCTTCTCCAGTTCGGTGCCCGGCGCTTTGCTCAGCTGTGCGTAAAGTGCGTCGGGCGCCTGCTCGGTGTAGAAGCCCCAGCCGATAATGCGCGAGCCCATCAGGTCCTGGTCTTCGGAGAAAAAGCCGGTCAGGGTTATGCCGTCGAGTGTCAGCGGCGTATCGAACATCCAGCGTTGGCCCATATCGGTCTTGGTGCCGCCGCTGAAGGTGAGCTTGCCGCTCTCCAGCCCATGGGGCACACGCTCCTTGAGGCCTGGCTGGTTCACCACCGCCAGGGAGTTCTGGTCGCACGCGAGGAAACCTTGCAGGGCCGGTGCTGCGGCGAAGCTGCTGGTGCAGGTCGCCAGCGCAGCGAGCGATATGAACAGACGATGCAGTTTCATTGAAAGCTCCTTGAATCCAAAAAAGCTTAGGAGCGAGCTTGCTCGCTCCTCGCAGTTAAAAGGCGTAGCGCGCCTTGAGCATCACGCCATCGGCATCAAAACCACTGCGCGCCTGGCGGGTGTAGCTGGCGCCGACGGTGAAGTCCGACACTTGGTAGTTCACGCCGACGCTGGCCTCATAGCTGTCACGCGCCACCGACGCACCGGTCACGGTAAACGCCGAACCGCCGGCCACGAAGCTGGAGGTTTGCGCCACGCGATCGCCCATCAGGTCGTGGTAGGCCATCAAGGTCGCTTCCGGCTGCAGGCTGCCCGCGCCCATCGGCAGGTGGCCGGCCAGGCGTACGCCGGCGCCCAGCTCGCCCACCTCGTAACGCTGCGAACGAGTGCTGAGGGAGGCCGATGAACCTTTCTCGTCGTAGCCATCCATACGCACGTTGGAATAACGCGCAGCCACACGCGGCTCGATCACCACTGCCTGCGACGGTTTGAAGCTGTAGCCGCCGATCACACTGGCCGACAACACATTGCTGTCATAGCTGCCCTTGGCGGTGGTGCCGGCGATGTGGCGCTTGCTGTCGTTGTCGTTGTGGCCATAGCTGAGGCTGGCGTCGGCGAACCAGTTTTGCAGCGACCAGTTACCGTACAGCGACAGCGCGTGGCCTTCGACGTCGGTCTTGTTGCCCAGGTCGGAGTGGAGGTTGGAATTGAGGTAGCTGTACGCCACGCCCAGGATCGTGGTGTCGTTCATACGGCCATCCACGCCGACCGCCATGCCGCTGCTGTTGGCCGAGTAGCCGTTATCGCCGCCACGGCCATCCTGGTCCATGTTGCTGCTCAGGCCCTGCACCCACACGCCGCCGACCTGATGGCTTTCACGCTGGTCGGTGAGGCGGTTGAAGATTGCACCGTTGACCACGGTTTGACCGGACAACGCCACATCGAGGGCGCCGCGGTTGACGTCCGGCTTGAGCTGGTCACCCACCTGCGCCAATTGCTGCGCGGTGCCGGCGTTGGCCAGGGCCTGGAACACTTGGTCGTCCTGGCCGAGCTGGCCGAGTACGCCGTTCTTGAACGTGTTGACCGCCGTGGCCGACGCCGCACTGGCGCCCACACCGGCCAGGTCCTGCTGCACTTGCTGGTTGTCCTTGACCGCCACCACGGCCTTGACCGTTTGCGCATCGGCCGAGTAGCTGAGCACGTTGAGCAACGACGAAGAACTGGCCACGGACAGCCCATTGTTTTGCACGCTGGTGGCTTGCAGCAGGGTGTATTGGGTGCCGTTGTGAGTGCGCGCGAAATCGCCCGGTTGAGCGCTGACCGTCAGCTTCGACGACGGTGCAAAGCGGGCGACGCCGTTGACGGTGAGGTATGGCGTGGTCGGCACGACGCTGTCGGACAGGTGCATATCGATGCCCGCGCCGCTGGCGACGTTGAGGTTGCCGGTGATGGCGGTACCTGGGGCAGCGAGGTTCAGCGAGCCGGAATTGACCGAGACGGGGGCGATGATGCGCTTGCCGCTGAAGTTGGCCTGGCCGTCGATGTTGACCGCGTTGAGGTTGAGCAGGTCGCCGACGATATTGCCGCCAGTCCAGTTCAGGGCAGCGAGGTTGGCGGCGTCGATGGCGGTGCCGGAGTTGCTGCGGATTTCGCCGGCTTGTTGGTTGATTTCAAACGTCGCGACCTGCTTGGCCGCATCGACCTGAATCGCTGTGCCGTCCGCTGCGACGAGGCCACGGTTGACGATACCGCGCGCGCCCGTGGCGCTGTTTTGCGCAAAGCTGGCGCCGGAAAAGTCGAAGGCATTGGCAGACGCGCCCTTGGCTTCAATGATGCCGGTGTTGAGGATGTAATCGACGGTGCCGGCATAAAATGTCAGCCCCTTCGCCTCATTGCCATTGGCGGAAACCAGTCCGCTGTTTTCAATCCGCAGGGGGTTGGTGGCGGTTTCCACTTCCACGCCCCAAGCGCCGTCGCCTGTTGCGGTGATCGAACCCGAGTTGAGCAGCTTGCCACCGATAGTAGTCGGCGTTCCGCTGTTGACGTCGAGGACCAAGCCAATCGCATCCGGGCCGGCCATATCGATCACACCGGTGTTGGAAACATCACCCGCAATGGTAGTGCCATGCAGATAAATGCCTTCACCGCCACCCAGGTAACCAGGAGTCGTTACAGTACCCACCGGTGGCGTCGAGCGGATAGTGCCGGAGTTGATGACGCTGCCGCCAATCGTGGTGGCGCCGATCTCAAGCCCTTCATAACTGCCGTTGCGCATCAGAACGTTGCCCGCCTGAATCACATCTCCCGTGACAGTGCCGGGGTTCAAATTGGCGGGGCCCGTCCAGAACATCGGGTCGATAGCGATTGCACGAATAGTGTTGCCTTGTGATTCCAGCGTGATATCTGCGCGATTGATCAACGAACCCTGAATATGAGTATCGGCGACACCCAGCCCGGCTGGGGGCAAATGGGTCGGCGTGGTGATCTGCGTGGTCTGCCCGGTGAGGATCAGCGACTCGCTGTAGGTCTCGCTGACAAACTGGGTCTTGCCTGCGCCAAGGTCAACTTCCACCGCCAGCACCTGCGTGCTGATTGCGCCAACCATGATTGCCAACAGACTTTTCTGGAACGGCTTACGCGTCATTTCAAACTCCATGAACTACAGGTCAAAGCCGCCAACAGGCCCGGCGGCAGTAGGTGTATCGAACGAAGGGATCAAAGGTCCCGGATGCAGGCGCTCGGCGCGTTTGCCGAACGCGCAGGCGCGCGCCTTAGCACCGCACAAGGCAGTGGCGAAGAAGGGAATAAAGGGGGGAAAAGCTCACATCAATCCTTAATGTCTTTGAAAACGCTGCAGTCCATGCAGCCGACCGCGTGCGGGTAGGCGCGGTAAAGACCTTCAAATGTACGAAAAGGTTCAGGTTTGTGTCGGAAAGTTGTGCGGTCGGTCACAGGGTGACGAGGTAAGTGGCGTTTGCCGAGGGGTCTGCATCCCTGCGTAATTGCCCCCAGGCTCGAAAGCTTTATGGAAAAGTCGTCCCAATGCGCGCGCTCTTTCGAGAACCCAGCAACGGCACCCGAAAGACATCCAGCATCAGCACCAGGATCAGCACGCCGCCGACGTAGAGAGCATGAACACGTTTACGCGGCACATTGGGCGCGCCGCTGTAGCGACGGGCCCCAGCCGGGTATGAGACAGGCCATCAGGAAGGCCTGGAGGGAGAGTTTTGCGGGTTTCATCAAAGGTCCTTTATCCGGCGACTGCCTACTTAAGCTCTTGCACCAGATAACGCCCGGAAATCTGCGTAATACCGGTGAGCGCCCGGCGCAGCGCCTCAGGGTCTGTGCGGTAGGTGAGCGGCGTGTAGCCATAGACATTCTGGCCATTGAACGGCGTGATCGCCTCACTGGTGCGCCAGACCATTTCATCGCCGCGATTCATCTGCGCCAGGACGTTGAGGGTGGGATAAATCACGCTGCTGAAACCTTGAGTCAGGCGAAAGCCCCACTCGGCCACGGTCAGCTGGATCTGCGCATCGGCGGGTTCATCGTCGCCCACCACCTTGAGCGTTGAAGTCTTGCCCAGCGCGTCGATAAAGCCCTGTTTGAGCAGCACGCCCAGATCGATTTTTTCTGCCTCCATCACCGTCAAAATGGCCACCGGCGTCGGCATCTCAGCCAACTGCCCAAGCTTCATGCCGGCGGCAAACCCGGCGCCGCTCAACGCTGCAGTGCCCACCTTGGACGCACCGCTGGCCATGCCGACGCCCGCACCAACCCCAGCCCCCAGGGCCGCGCTCCACGCTTGCTCACGGCCGAAGTACACCATGTTCTTTTCCCACTTCACGGGCAGGACTTTGACGGTCTTGATCTGCGCACGGTTTTCGGGGGTGAGGGGGTGGCTGACACAACCGCCGAGGATGAGAGTGGTGAGGAGGATGAAGAGGAGATTTTTCACATCAGTCCTTTAATGTTCACAGGTGAATAGCGGGGCCGGCAGAGCCTTGGGCTTCGGCCGGCGCCAAACGCGTTAACTTATTTGTTTTCTTTGACAAGGGTACCCAAGGACGCATCCTTGACCAGATAACGGCCTTCCAGGTCGCTCAGCACTTTGAGACTGTTGCGCGCCACGGCGAAACCCATTTCAACTTCCTGCTTGAGGTAAACCACCTCACCGGCTTTGACGTCGATTGGCATGTCCGCCCAGTTTTCAGCCTTGGAGCTGATCACGTGCTTGCCCGGCGTCACGAAAAAATAGATGTACTGGTTACCGCGGTTGTAACCCATCTCCGAGTCGGCTTCCTTGTCATCCAGGAACACGTTGAACCGTACCAGCATCCCGACGTTGCTCGGGCGCACGACATACACCAGGCCTTTATCGGCCACGGCGGCCTTGGGCAACGAATAGCTCGCGACGTCAGCCTGCATCTTCTCTACAGAAGGCGTCGAAGAACAGCCAAACAGGGTGGCCAGGGACAGAACGACAGCGGCTTTGCAGAACAACTTGATCATGTATTTCTTCCTTGTGGGTAGCGGGTCTTATCATTGATGCACTGGGTCGTGGCCAGCCTGTCGGCGTTGTATGGCGCGAGACAAGGCATTATGCCACTACTCTGATGCCTTGCGCGGTTTTGGGTGAGGGGCTTATAGTCCGGCCGTCGTCCAACAGGGCGATCGGATTTGGCGATCCGTTGACCGTATGCGAAAGCTATCTGCTTGATTGCAGGGGCTTCCGTACCCGCATCGCTGCTCTATGGCAGCTGTGCGTGGGAGACCTCCGGGTCTGCCGGAACTCGGTCCCGGTTCGCCAACCTGCGTACAGCTGTCACCCATTCGTTTGGCGACGATAGGCGACAGCCTCACTCTACTGACCGAGGTTGTACCCATGAACAGATACATGCCCCTAACCGGCCACGACTGCACCGTCCCTGCGCTGATCATCGACACCCAGGCGCCCCTCGACGTCCTTCACGATGCCGCCGCGCATCGCATTCGGGCCGTCACCCAACTGCTGGAAAATCTGGCCTTCCGCGAACAACTCAGCAGCGATGCCGTAGTACTTTCAGACTTCGCCCACTTGCTGGCCATTCCGCTGCGCGATGGGTGCGATTTGCTAGATGTCATCAGTCGCAGGCTTAACGCCGATCTGTCCTGAGTGAAAATAGGGCGGCCTTAGTGTCGCCCGCTTTGTGCGTGAGTAGTACAACCAAATAAATCAACTAGATAAATCCGCCCCCTTTACTCACGCTTAAATAACAAGCATTTCAATTGAATAAATCCGCCTATTTTCTAGTTTGAACTACTGACCACATGGATTGACCAGCTGCAATATTTCCGGATGGCTCGTATATACGATGCTGGGATAGCGCGAGACATAAATTGCCTCGCTGGTCCGCCCGGTGGCTGTCACAAAATTACCCTCTGGCCCCACGTATGCTTTTTTCCCTTGCGGCACCATGACATCGAGCATGAGCTTTTTTTTCTTCATATCCGGTTTACTATGCGCATCCATTGGCCAAATCTGCAGCGCATAATCTTTGGTGAATAAATAGAAATTCGGTGACGTATCTCTGGACTCGTAGAGGTGAGCACACATGACGTCACTGGCCAACACTTCTAAGTCGGGCTTATAGTGCTGACTGCTATAACTGGCAAATATCAGCTTTGTTCGCGTCTGTACCGCAAGTGCATCCTGTGGACGACACGGCGCCATGTCACCATAAGGATAGGAGCACCAACTTACCTGACTCATTATGACAATATCCTCAGCCTTTATGGAAAGGTCCTTCTGGATAGAAATCTGGTCTTCGGGCTTTTCGTAGGGAATTCCTGCGCAGCCTGTTAATAGAGTGAGCTTGAACAGGATGACTAGGTAAAGACCTTTTCGGTATACGTTCCAATACTTCATTGTCGAATTTCCTTTTCTATTGTCATGACTTTCCTGCCGCTGATAAATGGATAAACTTGAATCAGGAAAAATAGAGGTCAGACCACCAATATACATTGATGCATTAATCGCGGTCTGCCCCCTATTTTCATTCTTTTAAGATTCACACCCAATAGGTGCGAGGCCGTTCGAATAATACTCGAACAGCAGCGCGATGTGGCCCTACACAAAAAACCGCCCTCAAATCAGGGCATAAACCAGAAAGCAAAAAACACTTTCAGATGAGGGTACTTCCCAGTGTTCATAGGTTGATCACAGAACCAACTTCTGCAAGTGAACCACGAGTACCAGCGAACCCATTAACTTCAGTTTGCGAGAGGTGATGTAACTCGACTGATTTTCCATCATACCCAATTGGTGCTCGACCCGAGGCAATCCTCTCAAGGTTTGAGTCTTGAACAGTTTTACCTCGTACTCTCCAGGTCGATAGGGCCTCTGGATCAAAGAGGTCGTTACGTTGATAGACAGTCCTATCTAAAACTGTTGTTTTATTCCAAAAAGCACCAGCTTTAGGCGTTGTACTTGCAACATCACTACCCGCCGTCGTGCCCGTACCAGCAGAACCCGTCCCTTTTGGACCATCAGCCTTTTAAGCGTTCTAACAACTCGACCATCGCCTGTGGATCACGCTCCACAAGCTCTTCAACCAAATCTTCCGCTGCCCAATGCAGAATCATGTCCCCTCCCCCACCATCCTTGCAGAGGATGAGATCAGCTGACAAAGAAGAGTCAACAACATTGACTTCTCTATCACTGAGTGCCCTCAAACCGCCATAACCATCATAAGGAATGACCCAGTAAAAGCGCTCGTTCTCTATCCAGTAAATCCCAAACACCTGCACGGGCTCTTCTCGCCCAATTTCTCGAATAATCATTCCACATCACTCAATAGTCCTACCGGGCTGCAGCAAAGGGGGCAGCTGCTGCGGCGTGGTAATTTTCATATCGTATGCTTTACCGGTTGCGGAGTTGTATTGATAGTGGAGGGTTATATTTTCTCCGCTAGGCAGACGGTGACTTACTTCCATTTTTTTTCGTCCCTCACTCCGCGGAAGGTCTTTATCACCAGCTAGTTTTGATCACGACCGGCTGAAGGATTTTCTATCACCCTGTTCCACAAAGTCTCTCGTTCAGATCTCTTGGCACCGTTGACTGATAGCTCTTTGCTGTTGAATGCGTTGCGTAGTCTGGAGCAGAAAATTCATCGGCAGCATTTTCTCGACCATAATAATCTCTATTTACTCTAGAACTTTCAGTAATAGCAACCGGGCTATATGGATCATCCACAATAGTAGGTTTACCGCCACTGAAACCACCAGAACCGCCACCTTTTGCACCGTCAAGAAAGCTCTAAGAGTTCAACGGATCCCAAAGCACTCTCTTTACATACGCTATTGATTCCTCTTCAGTATCGAAGTCTTGGACTTCATAATCATCATTCAAAAGCATTTCTCTCCAACGCACACTGTTATCTTCGAACGCTGCAGCCAGCTCAGCTTTCATCTCATCCAGCTTTCCACTTGATATCAAGCCTCTTAGGTATATATTTTTAGCAGCTTCCTCCTGAAAACCAAAGTCTGCAGAAAATATAGTCTTTAGCATATAGCGAATATTTTCATACATTATAATATCCCCTCTATTTTGGCAACGGCGCTGGAAAAATAGTGATAGTCTCCCAAACATTTTTGCCAGGATTAAATTGATAAACACCTTCTACGCTGCGTAAGTTGCTTACTTTATCAGGAGCGCCTAGAACTTCTAAATTTTTAGCTGCATTACCGCTTGACCAAATCCTCTTAAACCCTCTACCAAGGTCAGCCCCGACATCACCAACATCATCAGCCGTGACTCTAACTGTATCGCTGCCAGGATTACGAGCAATCGCTTTTTGCAAAGCGTTGTTTCGGACGAACTGATCAGCTTGAACCAACAAATCGTCAGAATGGAAGGCGGAGGACAATGGCGGAACCGATGGACCTATAGCGCCGTCCGGTTTTACACCAGTCTTTGCCCTGACCATCAGGTCTCCGTCAGTAACGTTACCACCGTGAACACCCAGTGAATGTGCGTTCGGATGACTTGTGAGCAACTCAAGTTTTTGTTGATCAATTTCACTTGAGGTATTTTTTGGGCCGTCGAAATTTGCATCCTTAGCTGCAATTTTACCTGTCCCTACAACTCCTGCGTCTCCAGGAACCAAACCCGACGTACTACCTTTTGCACCAAAATACCCCTCCGGCAACACACACGGCCCGGTATTGTGCACCCACGTCTTCAAATCCCCAACGTAGAACGTGTGCCCCACGTCCACCGTCAGGTTGAAGGTCTCGCCCACAGGCAAGTAAAGCTCCAGCGACTCCACTTCAGAGGACGTGTTGTCGGTATCGCCATCGGCCAGGGATTGAAGTTGATCTCCCGGTTTAAGATCGATAACCGGGATGAAGTCGCGCTTGGCCGGAACATAGAACGGGTGACCCGGCGTGACCAGCAGGGTTTCGCCTTCTGCTTTACCGTCTGCCCGAACACTTTTCAGCTTGAGGCGGTAAATCGGCTGGTCGGAACGCTGATGAGTCGCCAGGATCTTAGCGGCGAAGGGTTTGCCGCCTTTTTCCGGTTTGCTCCAGACCACGTCGCCGACTTTGAGCGACTCAATGGTGCGGTCGCCGTTGGGGGTCGAGACTTTGGTGCCTGCCGCGAAGCAGCAAGGCTCTTTGTATTTCGTCAACACGACTTCATTGCTTCTGGCAGCAAGTAAGTCATCGGCTCTGACGTAGCTGCCTACATCACCAGTGAGGGCAGTCGGTTGATAGGCGCCGACGGATGTGGTCGGCGTACGGGTGCCCGTGCGCTCAAACTGTAACGTGGTGTCAAAGCTATTGGGGCTCAGGCCGTAGGTTGGGATGTCATCCGCCAATCGGGCCGTCATCCCCGCACCGGCTTCGCTTCTCGCCACCAGGGCACTGTCAGCCCTGACAAGGCCTGAGGCTTCGCCGGCCTTGGAAATCTGCCCAAACCTGCCAGCAGTAGACCCTGGGGCGACCATGGTCGCAGCGTCAGTGACTAACTCTGAAACTTGCGCGGCTGACTCATAGCTGTTGCCTTGCAGGTCTGAAACGAATGCCCGGCCCGTTTGCCGGGTGGTCATTTGACCAACCGGGTCCAGAGATGGATCGGCAACAGGCCCCAGGAAGTCGTTGGCAACGCCCAATGCATTTCCGCCCAAAAGCTCACTACCGACCTTAGCAGTGGATGTAACTAGGCCCCACGCACTACGACCTACGCCTGCCACTCCGCCTTTGAAGCTTTCCAGGTAGTCCGTCGGCTTATCGCTGTAGTTCAAATTGGATTTATAGAAATCCACTGTTCCTTGGCTGTTGTGGCCTTCAGGGTCGCCTAGGTAGTCGATATTTCTAGTGCCGTCTTTGTAGGCAGACGGGCGCGTGTCCTTGAAATCAAGAATCAAAGCCGCCGTCTCATTGCCACTGTATCCACGCTGGCTTCCGTCTGCGGACGCATCGGTTCGAGCGTAGTTATCCGCAATTGGGGCCAGAGCCACACCTAAGTTCTGCAAGGTTGCTGTATCGATCTTGCTTGCATCTTCAGCCGGGATTGACTTGCTCCAGTCTTCATCGGTGTAGTAAGTCAGCGCAACCGCCATGCGCCGCTCAGCCTCCTGCGGACTGATGTTTTGGTCCGCCGCCATTTTTGGCGCTTGCTCTTTGATCAGCTCAGCGGCTCGTGGGTGCAATTGCTCGTTGTAACGTTCAACATTCCCCGCCACCCAGGCAGCGTCATTCGGGTTGCCGTTGACCAAGGACCCGGCCGCAATACCGATAATTTGAGCGGTTGCGACTTTGAATTGGTCATCCTTTGCGAAACGTTCATCCAGATATTTACCCAAGTTCTCGGTCGCAATCGCTGTCAGCCCTTCAGCCGCGCCAGCGGCAATTGCGCCGGTCTTGAAGTCACCGCCTCGAGCCGCTGAAAGTGCGCCACCCAGAAGGGCGTGCATCAAGACCTTTTCCGCCGAGCCGGGGCTCAGGTCAAGATCATTCGCCAGGTTACCAAGACCTTTGTTGCCGGCTGCTGCGGCCAAGTCGAAGCCTTGCGATACCAAGGCCGAGCCCAGGTTGTCTTTCAAACTGCCACCGTTGATGGCGGTGGAAATACTGCTTTCGATGACCGCATGGGTACCGCCGCGCAGTACTGCATCCTGCGCTTTCTGCCAGCTCAACCATTCGCTGGAGTAGCCCGGGTTCTGCACCGGCCCCGCCGTAGTGACTTTCGCGCCCGCACCGTCAACCGGGCTTGCGCCCTTAAACCAATTACTGTCTGCGTAGTTCAACGCCCCGGTTGCCAGACCGGCAATGGCGGCGTTCTTCAGACTGCTGCTGCTGAAGGTGTCCTTGAGTGCAAGGCCGATGTTGCCTTTGTTGTTGATCGTGCTCACAGCACCGGTACTGGCCAGCGAGGTCAGCGCGGCGGTGGCCATCATGTTACCTAGCCCCGCACTTGTGGCTGCAACCGCCGCCGACGTACTGGTCGCCGCAACCGCAGCTGTGCCGGCGGCCATGGTTGAACCAGCCGATGCACCTGCGCCCACCAATGCACTCGCGCCACCCGCCGTCACAATGGTGACGATAATGATGACCGCCAACATGGCGCCCTGGCCCATGCCCGAGTTGCTGTACTTGAAGGAGTCATGCAACTCTTTTACCTGGCGCCAATCCACGTCGCCGCGCTTCTCGGCATCTTTGAGCCAGACCAATTGCGGGTCGGCCTTGACCATGGTGTCGATGGTCTGGCTGACGGTTTGTTGGTCGACTTGTTTGATGTCGATCTTCAGGCCGTTAACGGCTTCGATGACGGTCTGCCCCTTGGCAACCAGTTCACTCTGACGCAAGGTTTCATCGGTCTTGCCTTTGCCCTTCATCGAGAACCAAGCCATGTTGCTCTTGCTCTTGGTATGGCTCTCGTCGTGATAGTCCTTTACGCCTTCAAACGTCACGGCGCCGCCGCTTTTCAGGATAAGGTCGTTGCCGCTGTTGAGCTTGGCGACCTGGTACAGCTGGTCGCCATTGCTAACCAAAGTCAGGTTGCCTGCGGTTTTGATCTCAGTGCCGACGTTGGTGGTCTGGGTAACTTCATCACGCTTGGCTTTTTTGGCGCCCCAGCCGCCGTTCTCCTTCATGTCATACAGGGTATGCGTACTGTTCTGCGCCGCCAACAAACTCAACTTATCCCCGCTATACAGATAAGCCTCATTCCCCGCGCTGATCCTGCTCGCCACGATCGTGGTGTCACGCCCGGCCTGGCTGACAAAATCCCCACCCGCCGTCAGTACGCTGGCCACTTGGGTGGTCTGCTCGTCTGCGGTCTTGATGCGTTTCTTGCCGTGCTTTTCCTTGCCATCGACGTTGTGCATGTCGCTGACGGAGGCGATGTTGAGGTCGCGGCCGGCGGCGATGTTGAGGTCTTTGCCGGCGGTGGCGGTGCTGCCGATGATGTTGACGTCTTGCTCGGCTTGCATGTTGATGCTGCCGCCCGCCGTGACGCTGGCGGCGAGGTTTTTGACGTCGGTGGTGATGCTGGATTTCTCGCCGCCGTCGCGGATCTCGTGCTTGACGCTGGTGTCGCTGGCGGCGATGAGGTTGAGGTCGCGGCCTGCGGTGAGGTTGGCGTCGTTGCCGGCGGTGAGGGCGCCTCGGTTGATGAGGTCGCGGCCGGCGTCGATGGCGAGGTTTTCGCGGGCGACGATGGTGCCGCCGCTGCCGTCGGTGAGGGTGCGCATGCCGGCGCCGTCACGCACCTGGATGGCGGTAGTCTCGTTGGTGATGTCGCCTCGGAGGGCGGTGAGGCTGACCTGTTTGCCGCGAATCTCACCGGCCATGGCGTTTCGGATGCTGTCCTGGGCCAGCAGGCTCAGGTTGTTGCCGGCCTCGACCAGGCCGCCGGTGTAGAGGCTGCCGCTGCTGACGGCGGAGAGGTTGTTGCTGGCGCGCAGGGTGCCGACGTTGATCAGGTCGCCGCCGGTGACCAGGTTGAGGTCGCGGCCCTGGATCAGGCTGTTGCCGCGCACGTTGCGCGACTCGGCCTGGGCCAGGTAGAGCACGGGCACCAGGACGGTCTGGCCGTCGACCACGCGGTTTTCCATCCACACGATGTCGTGGGTCAGGGCGCCGACTTGCTGGCGGGTGAGGGTGACACCCAGGCTCAGGCGCAGCGCGTCTTTGCTGGCCAAGGCGTTGTCCATCAGGTAGCGGAACTGGTCGGCGTCGCTGTACAGGCCGCCGGCGAGGAAGCGTTGGCCGGTTTGGGCGAGCACGGCGTCGCGGATCAAGCGGGTTTCGTATTGGCCATCGCCGAGGCGGCGCCAGGCGTTGTCGGAGCTGAAGCCGAGTTTGCCGAGCATGTAGTCGGAGCTGAAGAAGCCCGTGAGGGAGGCGAACTCGGGGTTGGTCTCGATCAGGTAATGGCTGGTCGGATCAGGATTTTTAACGAACAGGCCGTACTCGCCCTTGGGCAGTTGGAAGTTGGGCGAGGTGGTCGGGTCGACCGGGGCGAAGGCGGTGCCGGTGTAGTCCACGGGCACGAAGCCGCCGCCGGGGGCCGCGCCTGCTACGGGCAGGATGCTGCCGGCGGCCTTGGCGCTCGGGTCGTTGGCGTGTTTGCTCAGGTTGATGTTGATGCCACCGACGGGGATGCCGGTCTGGTCGTCGCCGAGGGTGCCGGTCAACTGGGCCAGGGTGTTGTTGTACAGCGTGCCGTTTTGCAGGGTGCGGGCGACGTTGAGGTTGACCGTGCCGCCGGCTTGCAGGGTGGCGTCGTAGCCGGGGCCGCTGTTGTTGGTCCAGGTGGTGACGTCGCTTATGTGCTCGAAAGGATAGCTATTGGGTGAGCGGTTTTTCAGCTCTTCGAAGCGCGCCTTATCGAAATGCCCAGCCGCCGTGGCCGCATTGAAAGCGGGAACGTCGACCCATTGCATGCGTTCAAATAAATCGTCGGAGACACGTCCTGGCGTGGTGACGACAATCTTGCGCTGCCCTGTGCGCGTGGCGGCACCCTGGTTAAGCAGGTCACCGGCGGCAATACTCAGGTCGCCATTGGCAGCCATCAGGCTGTAGCGATTCTGCACATTGTCGCCTTGCAGCAGCATGTTTTTGCCAGCTACCAGGCGCGCCGCTGCCGAATCCTTGGTCGCCGCCTCAAGGTAGGTCTCGTAGATGGTGATGATGCCTTTTTCCCACCAATCTTTTTCGCCGCAGTGCTGGCCACAGATCCAACTCAAGCTGCCGGTGGTCAGCGTCTGCCCGAGTTCGAATTCATCTTTGGCGTTTTCGATAAAGCCCGCATTGATACCGATCGAGCCTTCGCTTTCCACGGTGCCGGAACGGTTACTGAACAGCGCGGCACGGCCGCCATCGCGCGCGGCGAAGCTCAAGTCGCCTTTGCTGTAGACGTCGCCATGAAGGTTGCTGAAACCATTGGCGCGCAGAGTCAGGTTGCCACCGCTGAACAGCAGCGAATCGGCCGCGTTGGTGATGCCATTGACCGCAGTGAGATTTACCGCACCCTGGGCGCCGAGGGTGCCGCGGTTATTGATCTGCGCCGCGGCGATATCCAGTTGCTGACGCGCAGTGAGGAAACCGAGGTTGTCCAGGGTGCCGCCCAGGGTCAGGCGGGTATTGTTGGCCGCCAGGCGGCCGCCGTTCTGGCTGAGGTTGTTCGCCGCCACGGTGAGTGTCTGCAGGGCCGACACGCGGCCGCTGTTGCTCATGTCGCCAGTGGTGATGCTCAGGTCACCGTCGCTGAGCAGTTCGCCGCCGTTGTCCAGGCTTGCCACATTGAGGACCAGGCCCTTGCCGCTGGCCATGCGGTCGCCGGCCTTGAGGGCCAGGCCTTGAGCACTTTTGTAGGTAAGCACTTCGTTGAGTTGCAGGCGACCGAGCCCGTCGACTTTGCCGAACGCCCAGTCGGCGGTGCCCATGCCGTTGATAGTGCCCTGGCTGCCGTTGAGGCTGGCGGTGTTGATGCGAAACAGGCCGCTGCCGGCGTGCTGCAACAGGCCGGCCTGGTTATTCAGGCTGGTGGCGTCGAGGCTGAAGGCCGTGCTGCCGAATTCGAGGGTGCCGCCCTGGTTGTTCACCGCGCCGCTGAGGTTGAGGCTGCTGCTGGCACCGCCAAGCGCGCGCAGTTGGCCGTTGGCGCTGTTGTCCAGGTTGCCACCGTTGAGGCTCAGCCCCTGGTTGGCTTCGATCAGGCCGCCCTGGTTGGTGAGGGTGTCGCGTGAGGTCAGGTTGAGCAGGTTGCCGCTGACCTGGCCGCCCTCGCTGTTGTCGAGGGTGGCGCCGCTGACGGTCAGCTGTTCTTTGCCGAACAGTTTGCCGCCACGGTTGGCCAGCGCTTCGACGGTCAGTTGCAGGTTGCCGACCAGGCTCGCCATCAGGCCGCCGCTGCCGTTGTCGACCTTGTCGGCGGTGACGGTCAGGCTGTCGCCTTGCACCGTGCCGCCCTGGTTATCCAGGCTGGTGGTGTGCAACTCGGTGAGGGCGCCGCCGCTGAGGATCAAGCCCTTGCGGTTGCTCACATCCTGGCCGCTGTAGCTCAAGCCCCCGGAGCCGGCCAGCAGTTGGCCGTCGTCGTTGTTATTCAGGTGCTGGGCGGTGATGTCCAGGCGCTTGCCACGCAGGGTGCCGCCGCTGTTGTCGAGGGTGGTGAGTTGCTTGACCAACACACTGCGCTCGCCCGCGTCGATCTGGCCGCCGACGTTAGTCAACAGGTCGCTGACGTTGAGCACCACGTCGCCGCCATCGCTGACCAACGCGCCTTTGTTGCTGTTGGTGAAGCGCTGCGCCGTCACATCGACGGTTTGGCCGAGCAGGATGCCGGCACTGTTGTCGAAACGCTCGCCGCGCAGTTGCAGCAGGCCTTCGCTCTGGATGCGGCCCTGGGCGTTGAGCAATTGGCCCGGGCCTTTGAGCAGCAGGCTTACGCCCTGGGCGCCACCGGCGAGCAAGCCGGCGCTGCGGTTGTCGAGGCCGGAGGCGCGTACGTCGAGTTGGTCACCCAATACGCGTCCGGCGCGGTTATCGATATCGCCACCGGCGACGTCGAGCAGCAATTGTTTGCCGACGATGACGCCGCTCTGGTTATCCAGGTTCGCGGCGTGCAGTTCGATATTGCCCTGCCCGGCCTGCACGCGGCCCTGGGCGTTGTTGAGCTGTTGTGCGGCGGTGAGGGTCAGCTTGCCGGTGTCGGCGCTCAATACGCCGCCGGCATTGCTGCCGAGGGTGCCGGCGTTGACGGTCAGGTCGGTGCTGGCCTGGGCGAAACCCTGGGCGTTGTTGAAGCCGTTGGTGACGGTGAGGTTGAGCGCGCCGCCGTCGGCCTGGATCAGGCCCTTGAGGCTGTTGTCGAGCTCGGTGGCATTGACGTTGGCGGTCTTGCCCACCAGCACGCCGTTCTGGTTATTGAGCTTGCCGGCGTTGAGCGTCAGCTCGTTGGCGATGATTTGCCCGCCGCTGTTGTTCAGGTCGGCACTGGTGAGTACCAGGCTGCCGCCGGCCATCTCGATACGGCCCTGGTTGTTCAGGGATGCGCTGTTGAGCGTGGCGGCCTGGCCTTCACCGAAGCGAATCAGGCCGCCGAGGTTGACGATGGCTGGTGAGCTGATCGCCAGGCTTTGTTCGCCGTACAGGCGCGCGGTGGCGCCCTGGTTGGTCAGTTTGGCGCTGCTGACGTCGACGGTCTTGGCCTGGATGATCGCGCCCTGGTTGGTCAGCGCCTGCGCGGCGGCGATCGCCAGGGCGCGGCTGGCCAGCAGGTTGCCGGAGGTGGTGACGGTTTGCGCGTTGACTACCAGGTCGCCGGTGGTATTGCGGCTGTTGTCGGAAGCGACGCCGGCTTCGACGATGCCGGGGTTGGTGACGGTCGCGGCGTTGAGTTCAATGCGCTGGCCGGCCGCCACGCTCTTCTGGTTGACCAGGGCCTGGGCGCTGGTGATCTGCACGTTGCCGGTGGCGTAGACCTTATCGGTGAGGTCGACGTTCTGCGCAGTGACCTTGATGTTGCCGGCAGTGGCCGCCGCCTGCGCCATGCTCAGACGCCCATTGGCATCGAGCTGGATATCCCCACCACTGGCCGCCAGCGTGCCGTCGAGTTTCACCCCCACCCCGGCCTCGGTGCCCACCAGCTTGATCGCGCCGGCGTACATGCCGCCCAACGCGCTGGAGTCGATCGCCAGCTCGGGCTTGGCGCTGCCGTCGTCGGCGCGCGGTGTGGTTTTCAGGCTTTGGGCGTCCACATCGTTGCGCCCGGCGATTACGTTCAGTTCGCGCGCGTTGATCTGCGCGTTGATCTTGGCCGAGCGGGTGATGATGTCGAAGCGGTCGACATTGCTGGCGTTCAAGCCTTCGCCGTCGATGGTCACCGCGCCGCCGTCAACCTGGTAGCGCTGCAGTTGGCCGTTCGCGTCAAGTACCGGTTTGCCGGTGGTGAGGGTGACGTTCGGCGTGTTGATAAAGCCGCAGCCGCTGCAGGTGACGCCGTACGGGTTGGCGACGATGACTTTGGCCGACTGCCCCGCCACTTCGGTGTACCCGCGCAGTTGGCTGGGGTTGCTGCCGGTGACTTCGTTGAGGATGACGCTGGCCGCGCCGCCTTTGAGGTTGGGGTTGCCGACGATGTAGCCGCCCAACTGGGTGTTGGTCACCGCGCCGCTGGCGTTGTTGAGGATCACGCCGTTGGGGCCGACGTTGTATTGCTGGAACTGGTTATGGGACAAGCCGGCGCCGTTGGGCGTGGCGATGTTCACCACGGGCACGCCATTGCCCGCCGCGCCAACAGTGGTGCCCGGCGCGCTGACCACAATGCCTTCGGCCCGGGCCAGCAGCGGCTGCCAGAACAGCGCGTTGGCCAGGATCAACGCCAGCCCGCGCTTGGGCAGGCCGAAGAACGCGTCACGCGGCTTCAAAGCGGCGGAAGGTTGGCGGGCCAGGAAGGCAAATTGGCGAACATCCATTGTCAGATTCTCATTGCGGCGGGGCGTTGAATTACAGGAAGAAGTCCATACGGAAGTAGATCGGCGCTTCGCGCTCGCTCACTACGGCCGGTCTTTCCAAAGAATGGGCAAAGGTCACGCTGGTGCTGACGTGCTTGCCCCGGGCGAACAGTTCCACGGAGTTGCTGGACACGCGGCCATGCACATCGCCGTTGTAGCGGTCGTTGCTGATCACGCCCTGGTCGTAGCCGACGCTGGCGCCGTACTCGGCAAAGGCCGGGCGCATCCAGTCCAGGGTCACCGGGCGCGCCCAGCGCACCTCGTTGCGCCAGTAGCCGCCGCTGTCGCCGGTCAGTTGCTGATCCTTGAAACCGCGTACCGAGGCCGAGCCGCCCAGGCTCACGCGTTGCGGGCTGAACAGAATGTCTTCGCTGCGCTGACCGGTGGCCAGGCTGGAAAAACTCAACGACTCGCCCCACAGCGTGAACGGCTGCAGATAGCTGACGGTGGCGGTGTATTTGCGGTAGCGCGAATTGGCCTGGCGGTTGCCGAACTGATCGCGTTCTTCTTCAGACTGGGCATCGAGCAGGCCGATGCCGTTCTGCATGCCCAGGTCGAGGTTGACGAACGCATTGCCGATGCGCCGACCGTGGTTGATGCCGAACTGGAGTTCGCTGAGGCGGTTGCTGCTCGGCGCGGTGCGCACGTCGAGGACGTAGTTGTTGGTACGCAGATGGGCCAGGCCGACGTTCACCGAGGTCTTGCTCACGTCGTCGCGGTGGATCACCCGCTCGGCGCGCAGCTGGTGGTTCTCATTGTCGCCATTGAGCTTGAATTTGGTGCTGTCGGTCTGGCCGTACGTGCGGTAGTCGCTTTCGCTGTAGGTGTAGCTGAAGTTCCACCAGCCCCACGGCACGTTGTAATACAGCATGCTGTTCTTCGAGGTTTTCTGGTGATCGCTGACCGCATCGTGGCCGCCGCGCAGCATCAGTTGGTCGCCCAGGCCCAGCGGGCTGTCCCATTCCAGGCCGGCGCCCCACTGCTGTTCGCCGGTGCTTTTCTGGCCGTCGTTGTTACGCGACAGGCTGGCGCGCCAGGGCTTTTGCGGGGTGTTCTTGACCACCACGTCACTGCCGCCGATCTGCTGGCCTGGGGTCAGTTCCATCTGCGCCTGCTTGGAGGGCAAGCGGTTGAGTTGGTCCACCAGTTGCTCGATTTCGCGCAGGTTCAGCGCCTCGCCGACCTTGCCGGGAAAGGCCATGGCCAGTTCGCGGTCGGTCACGCTGCTGCCCTCGGCGCTTTTCAGCGCTTCGAGTTTGCCTTCGACCACCAGCACCTGCAGGTGGCCGCTGGACAGGTCTTGCTGCGGCAAGTAGGCACGGCTGGTGACGCGGCCTTTGGCGATGTAATAGTCGGTGATGACCTTGAGCAGTTCATTGAGCTGCGACACGCCCAGGCACTGGCCGATGTAGGGTTTGAGCAGGCGCGCGCGGTCGGCGACGGACAGGCTGTCGGCGCCCTTGAGTTCGATGTCTTGGATCGGGAAGCAACGAGTGTCTGCCGGCGTCGTTGGAGCGGCGGGCTTGGTCTGTTTGCCGGGCAGGTCCTGAAGCTCCTGCAGGCGACGGCTCTGTTCTTCGAGCAGGCGATTCTGCCGGTCGCGGATCAGGTCCTGATCGCCGGGCGTAGGCGCGGCGGACGCACTGTTCACGCTTAAACAAGCGAGCAGGAAAGTGCACAGCGATAACCGAATCCGTGGCAATAACAGGGGCATGTTCGATCCGTCGAAAAATCAAGGGGGCGCAAACTAACATCGAACTTGCTCTAACCCAAGCACAGGGGTTAGTTGCACGCTCGCACTTACTTAACGCCTAACCTATTGATTATTAATAATAAAAAAACATCAAAAAGAACTAATGCCATTCGCTGGAGTGATTATTCCGACCAGTGGCGATTCTTTTTGAATATGAGCCGAGCACCTTGATAAATAGCCATTATTTCGCCATCAAGGTTCCGCCGAGATAGGTTAGTACCGAGAAAGCAGGAAAAGTTCGCGGGCGTTTTGTGAATTGGATCCCATTTGTCGGGATTGCGCTGCAAGGCAGGAAACGCTCACCGGCAGGGCCACCTGTTTTTCGTGCCCCCTTGCAGGTACAGGTGTCTACACAGCTTCGGCGTAAACATAACCTGAGAAAATGAGGTTGTCGTGGTGAGCAGGCTTGCCCTGCTCACCACAATAAGCCCGCTCACCCCATGACTGCACGGCCGGAAGCTATCCATCCAGGGGATTCAGCCGATGTCCTGGCCTTTTTCCTGGCCGGGCACGAGGGTCAGTGGCGGGCGTTCCACGTCACGGGAGACGTGGGATTTAACTTCGCCCACACCGCCGTCTTCATCGTTGTGAATCACCAGTACGCCCGGACGGCGCAGTTGTTCCAAGTCGCCCGCGCCCAATTTGAAGCTCTCACTGAGATGCTTGTCGCTCAGGCCGCTGGTTTGTGCGCGGCGCTGGGCGAATTTGCGGCCTTTGCGTTGCTGATAGCGCGCCCAGGAGACCAGGATCACCGCGTTGAACAAGGCGATCCACAGGTAGATCTGCAGGGTGTTGAGCGCTGCGAAAATCGGTGCTTCGATCCGCGGGCCGCCATGGGTGTCGAGCATCGAAGTGATGCCGCGCGCGAGCAACCAGATCAAGCCGGCCCAGGCCATCAGGGTCAACAGCACGTCGATAATCCACATCACCAGGCTTTGGCGAGTTCTGACCAGGTTCATGATCACGCCTCCTCACTGACAGGTTTGATACCACGGTCCGGGCTCACCCAGCGCGCGCGTTTCTGATGCTGGTTGAACAGCACCTTGGGGAAACTCACCAGCGTGGTAAACAGGCTGACCAGCCAGAACACCATCGGGTACCACACCGTCCAGAACAGGGTTTTCCATAGGTCTTTCTCGTAACGGCGGTCGATGATAATGCTGACCGCGAACTGCAGCAGACACACCATCGCCAGCACCAGACCGGTAAACGCCGGCGGCATCAGGGCGTCGACGGCGATTGCCTGCGGCAGCGGAATAAACTTGCCCACGCCCCAGAAAATCACCGACAGCAGGAAGGTAAACGCCCAGCCGGTGGACAGGCAGTACTCGAACAGCAACGGCCACAGATAGCGGTGACGCCATTGCCAGATGCCGCGGATGTTCTTGAACAGCACTTCGGCGCCGCCCTGGGCCCAGCGCAAACGCTGCTTCCACAGGCCGCCGACGGTTTCGGGCATCAGGATCCAGCACAACGCGCGCGGCTCGTAGAAAATGCTCCAGTGGTCCAACTGCAGCTTCCAACTCACGTCGATGTCCTCGGTGATCATGTCGGTGCTCCAGTAGTCGATGCGGTCCAGCGCTTTCTTACGGAACGCCACCACCACACCCGACACCGTGAAGATCCGGCCGAACACGCGCTGGGTGCGCTTGATCAAACCGATGATCGACGAGAACTCGCCCACCTGCACACGGCCGATCAAAGTCGACCGCGTGCGAATCCGTGGGTTGCCGGTAACAGCGCCCAGCCGGGGGTTATCGAGCATCGGCGCGACCAGATAAGCCGCCGCGTTTTTGTCGAGCAACGCATCGCCGTCGATGCACACCAGGTATTCGCTGCGCGCCGCCACCGCACCCATGCGCAGGGCCACGGCCTTGCCCTGGTTCTGTGCCAGGTGCAGCACGCGCAGGCGTGGATGCTCCAATGCCAGGGCATCGAGCACCGCTGCGGTGTTGTCCTTGGAGCCATCGTTGACCGCGATCACTTCAATGTTCGTGTACAGCTGGCCGAGCGCCGCATGGATGGTATCGGCGGCGTTATCCCCTTCGTTGTAGCAAGGGATGATGATCGAGATCAGCGGATTGCCGGCCAGGATCGGCGCCGGAGTGTCTTCCTGCCAGGGCCAGTGGCGTTCCCAGTGCAGCCAGAAGTACAGGCCGCCGGCAATCCACAGCGCCGACATGAACAGCGGGTAGAAGAATACGAAGTCCATCAGGAACTGCCCGGTGACCAGGAAGATCAGGCCCAGAGGCACGCCCAACACCAGCGCCAGTACGAATAAAGCCAGGATTCTGTCGAACATGGTCAAGGGTTCCATTGGTTGGAAAGGGCCGGACGCACGGTCTTCAGGTCCGGAGAGTTTTCCAGGAAGTTGTCCGGGTAATAACCAAAACTCGTGACCCCCTGGCGTTTGAGCACACCCATCCATTCGGCCATTTGCGCACCGTTGATATCGGTGGCGTCTTTGGTGCGCCAGTCTTTGGCCTGCAGTTCAAACACCGTGCGCTCCAGCGCGCCGGGGCGCTTTTTAACGGTGGCTACCAGTTTTTCCAGCCAGGCATTGGAGGTGTTTACCTGCTGTCCTTCCATCAACGGCATGGCCATCGGTGCGGTCCAGTCGTAAGCCTGGAGGAAATCGTCGAGGTTCTGCGCGAACCAGGCTTCGCTCGGCGGGTTAAGCATCGGCTCGGCGAAGATGTTGCGCGCGGTCAGCACCTGCGGGCCGCGGATGGCGCGCACCTTGGCGGTCAGTTCGTGGGTGAAGTCGATCAGGTAGCGGCTCTTGAAACGCGTCCAGCGCTGCATCACCGCCGGGTCGGCGCGCAAGGCCGCAATGCTATCGGGCAAGCCGTTGGCGGCGTAGGTCTTGAGCGCGGCGGGGCTGGCGTCTTCGAAGTCGTTGAACACCGCATCGTCGTGATAAAGGATGCCGTCGATCGGCCCCACCCGCGCCAGGTCCTCGTAGATCTCGCCGATGATTTTGCGCACGGCCGGATCGAATGGCGACAGGCGCTGGTACTGGTCGGGATCGAGGCCGACGCTGCCGGTTTTCGGGTCCCAGCGCGTTACACGTGGGAGCTTGGGGTCAAGGGCAAAGCTGAGCACCGGCATCCAGGCATACACGCTGGCATGGGCGCGGGTACGCAGCTGCCAGGCAACGCGGTTGAACAGGTCGGCGCGCATCGGCAAGTGGCGGTTAGGGAAATACAGTGAATGCACCAGGCCGTCGCCCTTGGGGTCGGCGAAGGCTTGCAGGAACACTGTGCCGGCGCCCATATCCACCACGCGCTGCACCAGTTGGTCGAGGTTGCGCGCCTGCTGGGCGGCGTCCGGGTCGTACACGTTGTCCAGGTCCACATGCAGCACGCGCAACGGCGCCTTGGCCTGCACGGCCACGATGCTGTTGGCGAAGTGCTCGCCGTCCGGGTCGGAGGCCACCAGAAAGCGCGGGCTGCTCATCAGGTCGCCGAGGTTGTCGAGGCCGTCTTCGAGGGTGAGGGCCATCTGGTAACCCTGCTCGCCGACCACCGCCAGCGACGTGCCGTCGGCTGCGCCATACGGCCATACCCACACCCGTGGCGCCTTGCCGGTGACGGCGCGGATCTTGTTGGAGATCGCCACCACGTCGGCGCGCATGCGCGCCTGGAACTGCGCTTCGGTTTCGTAGCGCTGGGTCGCCGGATCGTAGCGGCGGGTGGTCGCGGCCGGCTCCAGGTTGCCCTGGGGGTTGGCCAGGATGCCTTTGTGGTTGGCGTCGGTGTGCGCGGCGATTTCTACCAGGCCCGATTGCGACACCTCGCGAATCTGCTCCCAGGTGAGGAACTCACCCCGAGGCCGCGGCATGCCGGCGAAGTCCACGGGTTTGTTCAACGGCGTGTCGATCCAGTAGCCCACCGGCGCCAGCAATGCCGGCCAGTGATAGGCGCGCAGAATCGGCATCACGCGGGTGTAGAAGCTCGAATAGCCGTCGTCGAAACTCAGCATGATCGCCTTGGGCGGCAATGCCGGGCCGCCACGGCGGGCGGCGAGGATCTGGTCGACGCTGACCGCCTGGTAACCGTTCTCGCGCAGCCAGGCCAATTGTTCGATCAGCCGCTCGGTACGCACCGCCACCACGGCCTGGTCGGGATCGCGGTCCGACACGTCGTGGTAAGCGATCCCCAGGAAATGGTTCTTCGGCCACGCCGCTTCGTTGGCCGGGGTCGGCCGCTCGGCGGGTGGGGTGAAGGGCGCGGGTTGCTGGGCGCAGGCGCTGGCCAGCAATACACCCAGGAGCAACAAGCAACGGCTGAGAACAGTCATGGTCAGGCTCTTTTAGAAACGGTAAGTGAGGTCGACGAGCAGGCGCAGATCGCGTTCGCGATCACCGTCGTAGGGTCGGCTGATCAGGCTCAGGTTGGCGCCGACTTCCAATACGTCGTTCCAGCGAAAGCGTTGGCCATAGCCGATCAGGCCGACGCCACCGGTGGAATAATCCCGCTGGCTGTAAGTACCCGCACCGACTTGGAACTGCTGACTCCACTGGGTCTCGTAGCGGTGGTAGAGCACATGGTTGACGTTGACGGTGGGCAACACGCTGAAGTCCGACTTCGGGTTGAAATACACCGTGTCTTCCTTGCTGTTGCGGCTGGTGGCAACTTCCAGGCCCAGGTCCACTTGCACCTTCGGCGAGCTGTAGAGGCCCTCGCGGCCGGTGAGCACTGCTTCGACGCGATCATTGCCGTCACTGAAATGGGACGGGCTGACGGACAACTTCCACTCGCGGCTTTCGTTGGCGCGCCAGCGGATAAAGCCGCTGCCGCCATTGGCGGTGATATCGGCGTTCAACGCCCGCAACGGAGTGGTGGCGGCGAGGTAATCGAGGCTAGCCCCGTATTGCCAATGGTCGTTGAGGTCATGGGCAAACGCCACGCGCGCGCCCTGCTTGGAACCAAAGCCGTAGGAGTGGTTGGACACCTCGGCTTCCAGGGTCAAGTCACGGGTGCGCCGTTCCACGCCGACGCGCTGCCAGCGGTGCTGACCGGTGCCTTCTTCAAAGTCGGCGGTGGCGTAACCGGCACCGGCGAACAGGCGCCAGTCTTCGTCGATGGGCGGCGTGTAGATCACGCTCTCGATGCCCCAGTCACGGCTGCCGGCCACCGCACCGGCGTCGCTGTCATTGCCGCCACCGTAGCTTTTGCCGGTGTAGGCCTCGACGCGCAGTTCGGCCATGTCATGCACATTGCGCAGACGGTTGAGGCGCTGCACCTGGCGACTGTCGGGGTTGCGCGCGACCACGTCGTCGGTAAGCACGTCGAGCTGGCGCCACTCCTGCAAGTCCATGGCGGTGTAAGCCTGGGACACTTCCAGGCCGATGTCGCGCGGGGCCTGGGCTTCGGTTTCCTTCAGGATGCCTTCGGCGCGGCGCGGCAGGTCGCGGGCGCGGTACATGTCGGCCTGGGCCAGGCGCAGGCCGACGTTGCCCGGGGCCTTGGCCACCAGTGCATCCAACCCGGCCTCGCTGCCCGGCAGGTCACCGCCGTAGACGCCGGACTGGGCGGCCAGTTGTTGGGCGTCCATCCATGAATCGTTGGGGTTGCCGATGGGCAGGCCCTTGAGTTCAACCCGGGGTTTCTGGCTGTTGGCCAGGCCATTGGCGACTTCACGCGCTTGCTCGCCCTGATCGCTCTCCTGCAGGGCGTAGAACAACGCGGTGGTGTCTTCGACACGGTCATCCGGCTCGGCATCGGCGGCGCTCAGGGCCTGACGGTAGAGCGGCTCGGCCTTTTCCGGCTGGCGTTGGTCCAGGTAGGACGCCGCCACCCAGCGCACGGCGTAGGTGGGTAATTGCACGCCTTCGCGGGTCAAGGTTTCGTATTCGCGCACCACATCCGCCGTGCGCGCCCGAGCCTTGAGGGCGCCCAGGCGATCGATGCGCCAGCGCACCACGTCATCGTGGGCGCTGGCGTCGGGGGTCCAGCGTGCGAGCAGGTTGTCGTAAGCCTGCAGCGCACGGTCGGCGATCACGTAGCGCTCCTGTTCGCTGCGGGTGGCGAACTCGGCCATGCGCACGCGCTCGGCGGCCAGGTCGCCTTCCAGGCGGCGTTGGGTAACCGCATCCAGCAGGCCCGGACGCTGGGCCGACAGGCGCAACGCAGCCTCCGGCAAGCGAGCCTTTTGCAGGGCAACGATGTACTCGCGAGCAACTTCGGGTTTATCGCCGGCGCGCATAAAAGCCTGGTCGAATTCGAACAGGGCGTCGTAGTTCAAGCCGGCACGGGTCAGCGCATAACCCAGGGCCATGCGGCGGTTGGGGTCGTCAGGCTTGGCGGCCACCAATGCACGGGTGCTCTGCACCGCCTCGTTGGCCTTGCCGCCATCGGCCTGGGTAAGGGCCAGGCCCAGTTGCAGGTCGATGTTGTTCGGTTCGCGCAGCAACGCCTGACGGTACACCGCCTCGGCCTGGGCCCACTGTTTCTGGTTGCGATAGGTGCGCGCCACCGTGGCGAGCGCCTGGGTGCTGAGGTTGCGATGCTTGCCCTGGGCCTCGTAGACCTGCAGCACTTCGGCGTCCTGGCCGGCCCAACCGGCAATCACCAGGTGATCGCTGACCTGGCCGGGCGTCTGGCGCTCGGCGGACAACTGGCGCAATTGCGTAAGGGCGGGGGTGAAGTTGCCATTGCGCGCCTGAATGATCAGCGCATCGTAGGCCGAGTCGGCCAGGGCGTAAGCGGGCATCAACAATTGGCTGCACAAGGCGACCCCGATAAGCAGTCGCAACCGGCCTGATGCACTGAGTGGAGGGTTTGGCAACATATCGTGAGCTTCCTTACAGGGAAAGCTGTAACGATAGGTAGTCCTGGGCGTTTCGCTTCAGGGTGCCGACGTCTCATGACCCGGCCTAGCTTTCCTGTGGGCACTATCGCCGAGCGCGGGGCGCAAAAGCGCAAATCAGAACAATTGTTCAGATTTGGATAAGGACGTGGGATTTATACGCGGGACGGGAGGGAACGCTGCGTGTGGCGAAGGAGCAATCTCCCTCGCCACAGCTTACTCAGTGCACTGACGCGATTATTGCTCGCCGCTGACCGCGCCGACTTTGGACATCACAAAGCCGATGAACTGCTCGACGGTCATTTTCTGGCCGTTGAAGGTCACTTCATTGTTGGCGTAGTGCAGTTTGGACACCACGTCGTTGCCGACCAGGGTCGCCAGTTGTGCGCCCACGGCCGTGCCGCTGACCATCTCGGCGGCCATCTGGGCTTGCTGCTCGATGGCTTTAGGGTCGGTCAGGCCAACGGCCTGGGCCTGCAGGGCCGACACATCGGCGATCATTGGCTTGGACAGGGTCAGGTTGGCGTCCAGCAGCGACACCATCTGCTTGCCCAGTTCCACCGGCGGCAATTCCATCGACGCGGGTTTGGCCAGGTCGACCACCAGGTTGAACTTGCTTTCGCCGTGGGTGGTTTTCAACGACAGGTTTTCCAGCGCCAATTGCGGCTTGGCGGCCAGCAGTTGGTTGACGTTGGCTTCGGCCAGGGCCTGCTCGGCTTCGGTCAACTGCAATTCAGGCGCGGGTTCGCCAGCGGCGGCGGCGGCTTGAACCGGCTGCAGCTTGTCCTGGTAGAGCTTGGTCAACACCAGCATGGCGGGGACGTCGACGTTTTTCATGCTCAGCGCCATGGCGGCCGAGCCGACGGGTTTGCCCTTGTAGCCGATCTCGTCGATTTTGTAGTCGACGCGGCCGGCCAGGTTGTTGTCCTTGGTTTCGCTGGAGTCTTTCTGCTCAAAGCCTTTGAGCGAGATCACGTCTTTCTGCACGCCGACGGTGAACTTGGCGTCCGTCAGTTCCACGGTGTTCTGCCCGGTGTAGAAACCGAAGGTGGACTTGGCCAGGTTGCTGGCCACGGTCAGGCCGGCCAGTTCGGCTTCGAACGGCGCGCCCTGGGCATCCACGGCGGCGACCTTGAGGCTGTTCATGAAACCGTCGGCCTTGACCTTCTGGCCTTCGGCGGTGCTGTCGAAATTCATGTTGGCGCCGGAGAAGCTAACCGAGGACTTGTCATCCTTGAACTCCAGGGGCAGCAGTTCGACATTGCCGTTGACCGCGCGGGTGTAGCTGATATTGGCCACGCCCTTGAGCGGCGACACGTCTTTGGCGGCGGCAAACCACTTCTCGGTGGTGGCGTTCTTTTCCAGCTGGTAATGACTGGTGGCCATGACCGGCAGCCATTTAAGCGTGACCAGGCGCGAGAACGGCAACGGGCCGTGTTCGATATGGTCGACGAACAGCAGCTCCGGGTTCGGGTTTTCTTCGCCGAACACCGAGCCCTGCGCTTTCAGGCGGTAATGCGCGGTGCTGCTGAACACGCCACGTTCCAGCGACACCAATTCAAGGGCGACGCTGCCGTCGACGCCGGCCATGGAGGTTTGCAGTTCCTTGTTGGCGTTCTGGATTGCGGTCTGCAACACCGGCTCCAGCTGCTTGCCGGTGTACCAGGCGCCGCCTGCACTGACGACGCCGACGGCGACAACAAAACCCAAAAGAACGACTGCTGGCTTATTCATGAAGTGACCTGATCAAATCCTGTGAGAAGTGGGCTGTCTTCCTTGAACCATGTAGGGGTTGGCTCAAGCCCGCCGAAAACGGGGGAAGATTAGCACTGGCGGCCTTAAACGGCGCAACCTTTCAGAGGCATCAGATCGCTACTGGTTCACGAATACTCCAACTCGATTTCGTCAAGCTGGTGATCGAAGCTCTTCAAACGTGCTGTCCAGGTGTACACCAGCACCTCGAACTCGCGGTGGATCACGGCATTGCCGGGGGTGTCGACCTTGGGATCGCAGAAGTCCAGCTGGTAGCGTTCGCGGGCCATCTGCGTGGCGACATCGGACAATTCCCGCGCGTTATTCAGCCAATGCCGACCTTCGGCGATCTGCTTGTCGAGCACCACGCACTGTTTTTTCAGGGTTTCGAGACTTTTTTCCAACGGCGTGCCGGTGAGGTCGCCCATGACTTCCTGGAAGGTACGCCCCGGCTGCCAGTAGCTGCCCCAGAAGTAGCGGTCGAACACGGTTTCGACGCGGCGCAGCGCGACCTTGGTGTCCCAGATGGCCACGCGGGTCTTGCCTTGTTCGAGGAGTTTTTTCTTGACGCGTTGATTCTGGTAGGACGCCCAGGCCACCACGCCGATGGACAAGGTGCCGATCACCAGGCAGGCGCTGTCGAGGAACACCATGGCCTTGTCGAGGGGGTGGGCGAGCATGACGCCGTAGAAATACGCGGCCGATAACAGCACCAGTGCGAAGAGCACGCACCAGAAAGCGGGAGCATAAGGGTTTTTCATTATTGGAATCCCCATGAGCAAACGCGAGCAGTGTCAGGCGCGCGCCTGGCTCAACAGCCACGGCGCCCGCCTGTCAAAGCATAGCTATTCGCTCAGGGTTTGCCGGGCGCGGAGGCTTGCGTTCGTCCGCTTTCCCAACCACCGCCGAGGGCCAGGAACAGGTCGATCTGGCTCATGGCGACCTGGGTGTTGGCCGCCGCCAATTGGGCACGCATATCGGTGTAGGTGCGCGTGGCCTGCAGGTCGGCCAGGAACGACGCACGACCGGCCTGGAAGAAGCGGTGGGTCTGGTCCGCCGCCTGTTGCGCCGATTGCTCGGCCTCGGCCAATGCGTCGCGGCGCTGCAACACGGCGGTGTACTGGGCCAGGCCGGTCTGGGTTTCGCGGATCGCGTTGAGCACCACCCCATCGAAATGCGCCAGGGCGGCCTGGGTGGCGGCTTCGGCCTCATGGATGCGTGCGCGGGCGCCGTTGGTCGGTACGGTCCAACTGATCATCGGGCCGAAGCCCCAGCGGTTGGTCGCCGGTTCGCCGAGGTTGTCGAGCAGGCCCACGGTGCCGACGCTGGCGCCGATGGCGATGTCCGGGTACAGCGCGCCGGTGGCCACGCCGATGCGCGCGGTGGCGGCAGCCAGCTGGCGTTCGGCCTGGCGCACGTCGGGGCGGCGCTTGAGCAGCGTGGCGCCGTCGCCCACCGGCAGCAATTGGGCGATGTGCGGCAGCTCGGCACAGTCGCCGGTGCCCGCCGGCAGTTGCTCGACGGGTTTGGCCAGCAGCATCGACAGGCGATAAAGGCCGGCCTGGCGCGCCGCCTGGTAGCGCGGCATGTCGGCGCGCAGGGACTTGTATTGCGTCTGCGAGCGGGTCACCTGGGTTTCGTCGCCCCGGCCGGCATCGCGCAGGCGTTGAGTCAGCGTGGTGCTTTGCGCCTGCAGCTGCAGGGAATGGTTGGCAATCGCCAGTTCTTCGTTAGCGGCGCAGACTTGCGTGTAAGAGCGCACCACATCGGCCACCAGGGTGATGCGTGCTATATCGGCGGCGGCCTGGGTCGCGTCGGCGCTGGCCTGGGCGCTTTCGATGCCGCGCTGCAAGGTGCCGAACAGGTCGAATTGATAAGACGTGGTGATGCCCACGCTGCCGATATTGCCCACGGGGACCTTTTCCGGCAGCAGGAAGGCTTCGCCCGATTCCTGCAGGCGTTGCGCCTCGGCCTTGGCGCCGGCGCTCCAGCCCCCGGCGGATTCGGCCTGCTGCACCTGATACCGCGCGCGTTGCAGGTTGGCCGCAGCCACGCGCAGGTCGGTGTTGGAGGCCATGGCCTGGCGTACCAGCTCATCCAGGCGCGGGTCGTTGTAGAGCTTCCACCAGTCAGCCGGCACCGGCGCCGACACTACGTTCTTGCCATCGGCCGGCAGTTGCCCTTGCAGGTCGCCGCGCTTGACCGCGGCGGTGTCCGGCACCTGGTAATCCGGGCCGACCATCTGGCAGGCCGACAGCAGAGAACCCAGGGCAACGATGGCCAACAACTGCTTCATGGCCGGGCTCCGTCCTTGGGTTGGTCGTCGATGATCGACACCGTGGCGGTACGCCCGGCGATCATGCGAAAGTCCGCCGGCACCTCGTCAAAGGCAATGCGCACCGGGATTCGCTGGGCAAGCCGTACCCAACTGAACGCCGGGTTGACGTTAGGCAGCAGGTTGGAGCCACTGCTGCGGTCGCGGTCTTCGATGCCGGCGACGATGCTCTGCACATGCCCGTGCAAACGGGCGTTGTCGCCGATCACGCGGATGTCGACGCCCATGCCGACGTGGATACCGTCGAGCTTGGTCTCTTCGAAATAGCCGTCGATGTGAAACGAGTTGCTGTCCACCACCGACAGCACCGGGCGCCCCGCGGTGACGAACTCCTGGGTGCGCGGCGCGCGGTCGTTGACGTAGCCGTCCACGGGGCTGCGGATTACCGAACGGTCGAGGTTGAGCTGCGCCGAATCCACCGTCACCTGGGCTTCGGCCAGGGCCGATTGGGCGCGGGCCACGCGAGACTGGCTTTCTTCCAACTGTTCGCTGGGCACCAGGTTGCCGAGGCCACGGTTGCGCTTATATTCGCGCTGGGCCTGCGCCAGGGTTTCCTGGCGGTCGGCCACGGCGGCCTGGGCCTGACGCAGCGCCAGTTTGAAGCGGTCCTGGTCGACCGCAAACAGCACCTGGCCTTTGCTTACCAATTGGTTGTCGTGCACATCCACGCGCTGGATCAGCCCGGACACGTCCGGGGCGATCTGTACGATGTCGGCACGGATGTGCCCGTCACGGGTCCAGGGCGCAAACATGTAGTACATGACCATGCGCCACACCACCACCACCGCAAAACTCACGATCAGCAGCGTCAGGACCACACGGCCAATAGTCAAAAAAGGTTTTTTCATGTCATCAGGTATCGACTGAGTGAGTCCACCGCGCCCAGCAACAGCGCGTAGAGCCCCACATTGAACAATGCCCGGTGCCAGACCAGGCGATAGAAGTGGAGGCGCGTCAATAACCCGTGCACCACCAGAAACAGCACGTACGTAATGCCCATCAGCACCAGCAGCGTGGGCAGGAACACCCCACTGATATCCAGATCACCGATCATAAAGGCGCTCCATCGGGCAGCGGCGCTTCCATCTCCGTGCCGCCAATAAATTCCACGCCGGGCAACAACGCCAGGCGCAGGCCCGCCAGCGCATGCAGCAGGTGCAGGCGGGTGTCGTCTTCGTCTTGCAGGCCCTGACCGTTGAGGGCACGGCGCGTGCGGTCGAGGGTCATCAGCAGACCGCTGGGCGCAGGCAAGCGTTCACCCGCTTTCAGGCAGGCCTTGAAGTAACCGCCCACGCCTTCCACCACTTGGTTGAGCAGCACACGCGGCACGCCGAGGATGCGCGGCGAGTAGGCCAGCAGGTCGAGCAGGTTGAGCGCCACGCGCAAGTCGCGCAGGGCGATGCCGGTGTCCTGGTTGATCAGGGCCAGGCGCGGCAGGTGCTGCATCAAGCGGTCAAGCATTTGCACCGCCAGGTGCCGGTGTTCGGCCAATGTGGCCGGCTCGGTGAGGCCGACGATGTCGTGCCAGCTGAAACGGGTCAGGCGCTTGGCGGCCAGCTCGGCGCCGAACGGGCGGGCGATCAGCGTCCACACAAACGCGAACAGCAGGCCCACGGGCCCGGCCAGGTTGACGTTGGCGAAGTTGAGGAAGTCGGCGTCATAGGCGCCCTGGATGCTGATAAACGACGAGGTGTTGACCAGCGTCAGCAGCATGCCCAGGTAGAAGCGCGGCTGCACGGTCAGCGTGCCGATGCAGATAAACGGCACGGCGAATGCCAGTACCAGCATCGGAAAATCGTGCAGGTTGGGCAGCACCAAAAACAGATAGAGGCTGGCAAACAGCACCGACATCGCCGTCCAGAAAAAGAACCGGTAGATCTGCGGCGCGGGGTCGTCCATCGAGGCGAAGAAACTGCACGCCACGGCGGCCAGGATCACCGCGCTGCCGCCGTCGGTCCAGCCCAGCAGAATCCACAGCACCGAGGCGACGATAATCGCGGTGACGGTGGAAAACGCCGAGTAGAACATCAGGCCACGGTCGAGGAACGGAGTGAGCCGGCCCAAGCGCCAGTGGCGATAGACGGCGCGCCAGGTGTCCTGGCTCTCGCAGTGGATGGCGGCTTGCAGGCTGCGGCAGTCCTGCCACAGGTCGACCCATTCGCCGAGGCGGTACAGGGCGTTGGAAAACAGCAGGGTGTGGCGGTCATCCAGCGCATCGCCCTCGGGTTGTTGAGCTTCGATCCGGTCACGCAGGGCGCGCCAACTGTCCAGCGACGGGTTGTCGGTGCTGCTTTGCAGCCACTGGGCGGTGGCGTCCAGCAGCGGTTTGAGGCGTTCGAGAAACTGCGGCGCGCGCTGTTCGACGGCGTACAAGGCGTCATCCAACTCCTCCACCACCGGCAGCAGGTGGATCATGCGCCCGCGCAGCTCCTTGGTATTGCGCACCGTCTGCGGCCGCGCGCCTTCGTGGGGCAGCTGGCCGATCATCAGTTCCAGGGTGTTGAAGGTGGCGACCATGCCGCCGCGCAAAGTGCTGATTTCGTCAGGCTGCACCGTACGCGTGAGGAACCGCTGGCTGTAGACCTGTGCGTCGGCAAACCATTTGGCCACCGAACCGTCGAACACCGGCGCCAGGCGCCGCGGCCAGAACATCGCGCCGACCACGGCGGCCACCACGATGCCGAGGAAGATTTCTTCGGTACGCGCCTCGGCCACGTCCCATACCGCCAGGGGGTTGTCCACCACCGGCAGGGCAATCAACGGCAAGGTGTAGCCAGCCAGCATCAACGCGTAGTTGTTGGCGGTGCGCAGGTGCATGGACAGAAACAGCAAGGTGCCCGTCCACAAGGCGATCACCACCACCAGGATGTACGGCGACTGCACGAACATCGGCACAAAAAACACCGCCGCCGCCGCCCCCATCAGGGTGCCGATGGCGCGGTACAGCGCTTTGGAACTGGTGGGGCCGACAAACGGGCTAGAAACGATGTAGACCGTTGCCATCGCCCAATACGGACGGGGCATCTGCATCAGCATGGCGATGTACAGGGCGATCATCGACGCCGCAAAGGTGCGTACGCCATAGAACCAGTCGCGAGCAGGCGGGAAACCGGTGAAGAATCCGTTCAAAGCGTCGCCGCCTCAAAGGCACGCAACACCCGCAGCGCCGCCTCCATATCGGCCGGCGCGATATCCGCCAGCACGTCTTTACGCAGGCGCACCAGTTGCACCTCCACCGCCTGCACCAGTTCGCGACCACGTTCGGTGAGGCTCAAGGCCTTGGCGCGACGGTCATGGACATCTTCGGTGCGGCACACGTAGCCGCCGTTGCACAGCTGGTCGAGCAGGCGCACCAGAGATGGGCTTTCCATCCCCGACGCATGGGCGACCTTGACCTGATGCACGCCGTCGCCCAGACGGCCGATCATCAACAACGGCACGGCGCAGGCTTCGGAAATACCGTAGCTCACCAGCGTGGTCTGGCAGATTTTGCGCCAGTTACGGGCGCCCACCACCATGCTGCTGCTGAGGTTCATCTGGAGTTGTTCGAGAGAGTGAGGCACTGGATAGTTCGCATACAGTTAGTTTGCTAACTATCAATATGGTGGAAGGATCGAATTGCGTCAAGTTTTGAAACAATTTCGCGATCGATGGAGCGATTCAGCAGCAACACCGCAGGACGCATGTGGGAGGGTTGGGGACGTTCGCTCCACGGTGGCGCAACAATGCAGAGAGCCCACGCCGTTGAAATCCGCCAGTGGATGTTGGCGATTTGAGCCCAGATTTTTTTACCACTCACCTTTTTTTTTACAAAACCACAATTTCCAAAAGATTTTTTTACACCCCTCGGCCATCGCGCAACATCAGATTCAACGCATCCACTACTTCCGCCCAATCGGCGTCGTCCAGTATTTCCTCACGCAAAAACGCTTTCTGGCTCTGCGTCCAGAAAAACGCATCTGCCAATTTCAGATCCGGCTTGAGTGGCGAGTGGGCGGTCACAAACCGCTCAATGCTGACCGGGTCATGCTCCAGGCCAAGTTGTTTGAACAACGATGGCAAGCTGTGCACGGGCGATTCCATGATGGGTTCCTTAAACAAGGTCGTTAACTGAGTCTAGCGGCAGCTTTCGGGTTGCGGTTGCGGCACAGCGCACAGCACAAACAAGCGCGCCCTGGCGCCGCCGCCATCCTGGCGACTCAGCTCGCGCCAGCCCACGGGCAGCGGCGCAAACTCGTCCGGTGCATCGTTGCTGCTGATCAGCCAGACGCGGCGAGTGTCGGCGGGCAGAGCCGACAGATGGTCGAGGTAAATGCGCCCGCCGTCCTGGTCGACCAGGGTGCCGAAGCCGTACGCGTTCGGCCGGGTCGGCGTGCCGTCGGGCTTGGGCGGGGTGTAGAGCTGCAGCTGAGCATCGGTCTGGTCGTAATACACGTAACTGAGGTACCACATCATGTCGCTGAGGATGATGCGGTCGTCTTCTTGATAGTGCTGGTTAACGAATTCCACCGGCACGTTGAATTGGTCACGCTCATCCACTGTGTAGTTGTTTTTGAGCCCTGCCAGCTCTGCGACGACGAACAGCACAAACAGCGCCGCCCCCAAAAGCGATAGCCGTGAGGGCAGGCGGTCAATGGCCATGGCAACCACGATGGGCAGACCCAAGGCATAGACGGTGAGGTAACGCTCGATAAACACGGGAGAAATAAAAGACACCCCGTACACCAGCAACACCGGGAGCAGGAAAAACAGCCCCAGCAGAACGGCCGGCCGGCCGGGCTCGCGATCCAGCCATCCAGTGACCACCACGACAGCTGCCAGCACCAACGGGAAAGCCCAGAATAAAGGGCGCCAGAGTTCAAGGCCTTCGTCCTGCAGCAGGAACTGCCAGATCATCGACGGCAGCGACAGCATGTCCACCGGCTCTTCCCAGCCTATGTCACCTCCCACCTTGAGCTGGTCGACGTGTTGCACCAGGTCCAGCAGGTTCGGTAGCCAAGGCAGGTACACCAGCACAATGGCCGCGTTGGCCGCCCACCACGCCGGGCGCATAAGCAGACGCTCGCCACTGGATTGCCTTGCGCTCACCACCCCCAGATAAGCCCAGTGCACCAGCACACACAGCGCAGTGAAGTAATGGGTATAGAAACCGGCGCTCATCAGCAGTGCGTACAGCACCAGGTAACGTGCGCGCGTGGGCTGGCGAACCCAATACGCCAGTGCCAGGGTGGCGCCTAACAGCCACACGCCGAGCAGCGAATACATGCGCACTTCCTGGCTGTAGCGCACGGCCGTGGGCAACAGCGCCAGCATGACACCGGCCAGCAACGCGGCGCGGCGGGTGGACAGTTGTCGCGTGAGCCACACGCCCAGGCCCACGGCAATGACGCCGGGCAGCACGCTCATGCTGCGTATCGAGGCGATGCTGTCACCGAAGCACTCGATCCAACCGCGCAGCATGAAAAAGTACAGCGGCGGGTGCACGTCATGGGCGGCATGAAACCAAAGGTCGTCCAGTGCGTACTCGCTCAGGAGCAGACTCGAACCTTCATCCCCCCAGATCGCGGCGGCGGTCAGGTTGTACAGCCTCAGCGCCACGGCGAATGCGATGACGGGCACCCACCACAGATGACTGAGCCCCACAACGCGCTGCCAACCCGACGCGTACTGACTGATGGAACCCCACGCACTCGTTTTTTCGTACGGTTCTGATACCGACCGACGCATACCGCCTCCGCGACTACTGCCCCACTGCAGGACAACTACTGCGCATGCGCATTTGCCGCCACTTTAGGTCAAAAGCCTGCGAATCGCTTCAGTAATCGGACAAATCGGCAATTTGTGTAGGCCTTCACCTTAGTGATCGTAAGATCACGTTATTATTGCTGTCCTCCCAGCACCCAGGATCAAGGACACCTCATGCGCATCGGTTTTTTGTCACCTCTGGCACTCGCCCTGCTGGCTGCCACTTCCCTGCAGGCCCAGGCCAGCTCCGACGACTCGTGTTACCCCGACTGGCGCATTACCCGTGACACCCTGGACCCGTGCAGCAACCAGCCGTTCCTCAACCCCGGCAACGACAGCCGGGTCAACCTGCGCCTGCTGTTGGCCGACAAAAAAAACACCGCCCTGACCCCCAACGCCCTGAGCGAAGATGACCTGGCCGAGGGTTTTGGTCCGGTGCCATTCCCGGTGTATCGCCTGACGCTGCGCGGCAGCTCGGAAACCGAGCCGGATGACGGCGGCGACAGTTCGTCGACTGCCGAACTCGACAATCTGTTGCAGCCCCTGGGCATCAAGCGCGAGGACTACACCACCGCCGGCGAGGCGTTTGTTACAGGTGAAGGCAGCCGCTGCCGCAGCAACGACGATGACAGCGCCACCGCGTTTGTGCGTCAGGCGGTCAAGGCCGACATGCCGGCCGCCGAGCGCGAACTGCTGGTCAAGGCGCGCCTGCAACTGCTCACCACCTGCGAGTGGGATGGCCCGGTCGTGGCGAATGCCCAGCAACTGCAATCGACCGACGGCCAGCAGCTGTACACCTACCTGCAAGCCGCCGCCGACTTTTACAGTGGCCGGTTTGCCGAAGCCGAGCGCGGTTTCAGCGCCGCCCGCAGCAGCGCCCTGCCCTGGCTCAAGGAAGCCGCCCTGTACATGACCGCGCGCACTGCGCTGAACCAGGCCCAGGCCGATACTTACGACGCCGACGGCGTGCCGAATCTGCAGCGTGTGGATAAGTCGGCGCTGGCCAACGCCGAACAGGCCTTCGACAGCTACCTGAGCACTTACCCACAGGGCGACTACAGCGCTTCGGCGCGCGGTCTGCTGCGTCGCGTCTACTGGTTGGCCGACGACGGCGGCAAACTCGCCGAGGCCTATGCCTGGAGCCTGACGCAGGCCAGCGACGCGCAGCGCAACGTGTCCGAGGATGAGTTGGTGGAAGAAGCTGACCTCAAGTTACTGATGGTCAACAGCCAGCCGGTGAAAACGCCGATGATCCAGCTGGTCAGCGACCTGATGGTGATGCGCGGCGGCAACCAGCCGACCCTTTCCCGCGCAGACTTGGAAAAGCAAAAAGCCCTGTTTGCCAGCGAGCCCGAACTCTACGATTACCTGCTGGCGGTGTGCGCGCTGTACATCGAGCATCAGCCGGATGCCGCTTTGAAGCAGCTGCCGCAAAGCGTGCCGTCCAGCCTGAATTACTTCGCCTTCAGCCAGCAGACCCTGCGCGCCCTGGCGCTGGAAGCCAAGCAGGACTGGAAAGGCGCAGAGGCACTGTGGCTGCAACTGCTGCCGCTGGCCAAATTGCCGTTGCAGCGTGATCAACTGGAGCTGGCCCTGGCGATGAACTACGAGCGCAGCGGCCAGCTGGCCAAGGTATTTGCCGCCGACTCGCCAATCAGCGCCAAGCAGGTGCGTTACATCCTGCTGCGCAATAACGCAGGACCCGAGCTGCTGCGCCAGCAGATCGCCCAGGCCAGCGATCCGGTGGAGCGCCAGACTGCGCAATTCGTATTGCTCTACAAAGACCTGCTGCGCGGCCAGTTCGCTACCTTTGCCGAGGACTTCAAGCAACTGCCGACCCCGGCGCCCGAAGACAAGCTGAGCAGCAGCCTGGGTTATGTGTACAGCGAAGGCCAGACATTGAAGCTGTTCCAGTGGAACGGCGAACAAGCCGCCTCCGGCTACACCTGCCCGGCCATCGCGCAAACCGCCGCGACCCTGCAAACCGAGGCCAGGAACCCCCAGGCCCTGAACTGCCTCGGCGAGTTCATCCTGCGCAATAACCTGGACAGCATGCCGCTGGAACAGGCGCGCACCGCCGGCAGCCTGGGCAGCACTGCATCGGAGTTCAAAGGAGCGACGTTCTCGCGGCTCGACGGTTACAAGCAGGTGATCAGCGACGCCAAGGCCCCGAAGACTGACAAGGCCTATGCCCTGTTCCGCGCCATCAACTGCTATGCCCCGGCCGGTTATAACAGCTGCGGCGGACAGGACGTTGAGCCGGCCGTGCGTAAAGCCTGGTTCCGCCAGCTCAAAAGCGGCTACGCCGACACCCAGTGGGGCAAATCGCTGCAGTACTACTGGTGAGGCACCTGTGGCTAGGCTTGCTGCTGCTGGCAAGCCCGGCCCTCGGCGCCGTCGACGCCCACGACTATGACGCCTTCTGGCTGTGGAGTGGCGTCGCTGCGCAACCGGTGCTCAAGCAGGCCAAGACCCTGTACATCCTTCAGGGTCAGATCAACGCCTCCCGCCGCGCGCCCCAGCGCGGTGTGCAATTGATCGCCCAAGGCATGAGCGTGCCGCGCCTGACCCAGGGCGAAGTCTGGGTGGTGTACCGCGCCCATACCCTGCGCTGGCCCGAAACGGTCTACACCCGCCTGCTCGGCCAGGTGCAACGCTGGCGCGACGCGGGCAACCCGGTGGTGGGCATCCAGATCGACTTCGACGCCCGCACCCAATACCTGCACGAATACGCCGACTTCCTGCGCGACCTGCGCCAACGCCTGCCCGCCGACCTGCAGCTGAGCATCACCGGCCTGATGGACTGGAGCAGCAACGCCGACCCGGCCGCCATCGCCCAGCTCAAAGGCGTGGTGGATGAAGTGGTGGTGCAGACCTATCAAGGCCGCCACAGCATCCCGGATTACGCCGCGTACTTGCCGCGGATGAATCGGCTGGGGCTGCCATTCAAGATCGGCTTGATTCAGGGCGGTGAATGGCAGGCGCCGGGGTATTTGCAGGGCAATGAGTGGTTTCGGGGGTATGTGGTGTTTTTGCGCAATCCCTGAATACTCGGCTAAGGCACGGTCGCCTGCAGCGGATACACCGACTCCCACCCTCCTCCCAATGCCTTGTACAACCCAACCATGGCCAGCGACACGCCGGTGGAACTCTCCACCCATTGCTCTTGCGTCGCCAGCAACGCGCTCTGCACGGTGAGCACGTTGACGAAGTCCACCACGCCCTCGACGTATTGATGCTGCGCGGTAGTGAGGGCGATCTGGTTCTGGCGCACGGCTTCGGCCAGGCTGTCGCGGCGCAGTTGGCTGGCGTTGTAGCGGGTCAGTTGATCGTCGATTTCATGCCAGGCGCGCAAAACGGTTTGCTGGTAGGCGATTGCCGCTTCCTGTTGCTGGGCTTCGCGCAGCTCGAGCATGCCTTGCAGGCGCCCGCCATTGAACAGCGGCAGGCTCAGCTGTGGGCCGAAGGCAAAGGCGCGTGATCCCCACGAACCGAAATCCGACAGTTGCATGGCCTGGGAGCCGAGGCTGCCGGACAAGGTGATGCGCGGGTAAAAATCGCCCTTGGCCACGCCGATGCTGGCGGTGGCGGCATGCAACCGTGCCTCGGCCTGGCGGATATCGGGGCGACGTTCGGCCAATTCAGACGGCAGGCCGATGGCGACCTGGCGCTGGGCCTGTGGCACGCCGGCGTCCTTGGACAATTGTGCGTGCAGTGCTTGCGGCGGCTCGCCCACCAGCAGGCTCAGGGCGTTGATCAACTGGTCCTGGCGCTGCTGCAGGTCGGGCAGGCGCGCTTCGATGGCAGCGACTTGGGCGGCCGCTTCGGCCACATCCAGGTCGGTCGCCACGCCGTCGGCCAGGCGCAATTGCGAGAGCTTGAGACTGTGCCGCGCCACGTCGAGGTTTTGCTCGGTGACAGCGCGGGTATTCTGCACGCCGCGCAGTTGGATGTAGTCCTGGGCGGTTTCAGCCAGCACCGACAGCAGCACGGCGCGGCGGTCGTTCTCCGCGACTTGCAGCGTGGCGTCGGCCGCTTCGGTTTCGCGTTTGATGCGGCCCCAGAAGTCCAGCTCCCAGGCGGCGGAAAATCCGACATCCCATTGGTTGAACGCGGCGCGGCCGTTTTCGCCGGACGGGTCGTTGAGGCCTTTGGCGCTGTTGCGTTTGCGCTGGTAGGCGCCGGTGGCGTTGGCGCTGGGGTAACGCTCGGCGGTGGTTACCTGGCGCACCGCACGGCTTTGTTGCAGACGGCTGCTGGCCAGTTTCAAGTCGAGGTTATCGCTGAGGGCGCGCCGGGTCAGGGCCGACAATTGCGCGTCGTGGAACACGTCCCACCAACGCTCCTGCAACGGATCGCTGACGGCATGGCTGGCAGCCTGACGGCCTTGGGGTTCGGTCCACTGCGCGGGCTGCGCGCTTTGGGGGCGCTGGAAGTCCGGGCCGACGGTGCAGGCGCTCAGGCTGACGAGGCCGAGGGTGAGCCAGGCGAGGTGTCTCATTGCTGGGCCACCTCGCGCTGTGGTGCTGCGGCTTGGGTGTCGACGCTGGCTTCCACCGACATACCGACCCGCAGACGCTCGGTCAGCGGCTGATTGGGCTCAAGCACGATCTTCACCGGAACACGCTGCACGACTTTGGTGAAGTTGCCGGTGGCGTTGTCCGGTTTGATCGAGGCGAAGGTCACTCCGGTGGCGGGCGCCAGGCTTTCCAGGTGGCCGTTGAGCACTTCACCGTCGAGGCTGTCGACGCGCACCTGCACAGCCTGACCGGCATGCATGTGGGACAGCTGGGTTTCCTGGAAATTGGCCACCACATACGCCTCGGCCAACGGCACCACCGCCAGCAACTTGCTGCCCGGTGTCACGTAGGCACCGACCCGCACAGCGCGCTCACCGACCATGCCATCCACCGGCGCGACGATGCGTGTGTAGGACAGTTGATAACTGGCCATTTCCAGCGCCGCCTGGGCGCGTTTGAGCCCGCCCTCGGCGGCATCGCGCCGGGCCATGAGGATTTCCACCTGTTTGCGCTCGGCCGCCAGCACGGCCGTGGCCTTGGCCAGGCGAGCGGTGGCCTGGTCGATGCGGGTCTTGGCCTGCTGGGCGTTCTGCACGGTGCCGGCGCCGACACCGGCCAGATGGTTGTAGCGGTTCAGTTCGTGTTCGGCGAAGGCCACTTCGGCGCGATCCGCCGCCACCGTGGCCTGAGCTTGGGCGATCACCGAGGTTTGCCGCTCCAGTGTCGCGGTGGCGTTTTTCAGTTGGGCTTGGGCCACCAGTGTGTCGGCATCGGCGGCCTGAGCGGCAGCGCGAAAATCGCGGTCGTCGATCAGCGCCAGCAGTTGCCCGGCTTTGACGCGCTGGTTGTCTTCGACCAGCACTTGCTTGATAAAACCGGCCACGCGCGGTGCGACCAGGGTGAAGTCGGCGGCGACGAAGGCGTCGTTGGTGGTCTGCTGCCGGCTGCCCAACAGGCCAGGCGCGGCCAGGTACACCAGCACACCGACGGCGAACAGGGCGATTACGGACACGGCAACTTTGTCTTTGCGTTTCATGGGGAGTCCTTTGAACTAGGTCGGTGCGCGCGGCGGAAAGATCCGCGTGGGCATCCAGAAAATCAGCAGGATCAGAGCCGCCGCGACCGCAGCCATGACGTAGTACAGATCCGACGAGGTGAGCACCACGGCCTGTTCGTGCAGGCGGTGCGCCAGGCCCGGTGCATCGGCGTCGGCCAGCGGCGAGTTGCCGAGGCCGTCTACCAGTGTGCTCGAGTGGAAATGCACGCGGCGGGTGGTCAGCACCTCCAGCACACCGGTGGCGATCACGGCGGCCAGGCCTTTGACGGTGTTGAACCAGGCCGAGGCGAACGGCCCTTCCACCGGTTGGATACTGCCGGTGGAGAGCATTAATAACGGCAACACGGCCATGGGTTGCCCGAAGATCTGCAGCAGGTACAGCACGTAGAAGTCGTCGCGGATCCACGCCGATGTCAGATGTGCGCTGCCCACGCAGGACAGCACCAGCAGGCCCAGGCCCGTGCCCAACACCCAGCGGCAATCGACCCAGCGCAGGTTGCACAGCGCCGCCACCAACGGCAGTGCGATCAATTGCGGCAGCGCCATCAGCAGCATCAGCGGTGCGGTTTGCAGTGGCCGGTAACCCTGCACCTGGGCGAGAAAACTCGACGGAATGAGGATCACCGAGGTCAGCACCATCAGCACGCCCGCCAACACGATCAAGGCAAACGCGAGGTTGCGCAGGCCCAGCATCTGCAGCTTGAAAAACGGCAGCGGATGCGACCATTCGTTAAACAGGAACAACACCATCAACAGGCTGCCACCACTGAGCAGGAAGGTGATCAGACCGGACTCGAACCAGTCCAGGCGATTGCCTTGCAGCACGCCGATGACCAGCATGCAGATCGCCGGGAAGCCCAGCAGCAGGCCGCGCCAGTTGAACTGCTTGAAACGCTCCAGGCGCAACGGGTCCTGCGGTAACCCGTAAGCCACGGCAACCATCGCCAGCAGGCACGGTGCGACGATTTGCCAGAACGCCCACTGCCAGCCGACGTATTCGGTCCACAGCGCCGCCAGCGGCGTGCCCAGGCTCGGGCCGAAGGTGGCGGTGAGTGCGTAGCCGGCCAGGCCGTACAGCTTGACGTTCGCCGGCAGGAAGCGCAGCGCTACGGTCATCAGCATCGGCGGCAATGCACCGCCGGCCAGGCCTTGTACGGTGCGCAACAGCAGCAGGCTTTTGTAGTCGGGCGCAAAGGGGCAAAGGATGCCCAGCACCGTGAACAAACCGATGGCGCACAGCGTGAAGCGGCGCAGCGAGAACGTCACCGCACACCACGGCGCGAAAGCCATGGCCGCCACAGAGGTGGCGGTATAAGCGGCGACCAGCCAAGTGCCTTCGTCAAAGCCGATGTACAGCGCACCGCGGATATCAGCAAGGGCAATCTTGGTGACCATCTCGTTGAGACCGGACACCAGCACCGCCAGCAATACGCCGACCAGGCCGACGATGATGCGCGGGCCGAATACGGGCGGGGTAATGGCGGTGGGTTGGGCTGCAGCCGCGAGGGTGGGGGCAGCGAGGGAACTCATGAACAGGTAACTCGGCGTAGGAAATACCCGAGCAGTTTAATCAGACTAAAACATGACAAAAAGTTACTTGTCGGCAGCTTATAAGTGCGCTGAACGCAATCCTTGATCCGACAAAAATCTCCAGGTGGGAAGGGGTTTGCTCTCGACGCTGTAAGACAGGCATAGATTTTTCATCTGATCGACCGCTATCGGGGGCAAGCCCCCTCCCACATTTTGAGCCGGTTCTTTCAGTTAATACTGAGGAGGGGGTTTGGATTCGCATACTGGCTCTGGTTTTTTAGTCATTACCCCTCTCGCCTTAACTGACTGGCATTAGGGCAAGCGCCTTCCCACATTTTGACCCTGCATGATTTGGAGGTCAGGTGGGTTGCGCTTCCAGCCAGGTGGCGTGGCAGCTTTCGCGCAGGGTCTCGCGTAGCCATTTGTGCGCCGGATCGTTGTCGAAGCGCGGGTGCCAGGACTGGGCCAGCACCAGTGTCGGCAAGGAGATGGGCAGCGGGAAGGCGCGCAGCGGCAGCTTCAACCGGTTGGCGCTGTAGAGCGCTTCCTTGGGCACCGGCAGCAGCAGGTCGGAGTCGGGCAGCATGAACATTGCGCCGTGAAAACCCGGCGCGATCATCGCCACGCGGCGCTCCAGGCCTTGGGCATTGAGCGCGGTATCGATCGGACCACGGGCAATGCCGCGCCGCGAGATGCTGATATGGGAATAGCTGGCGAAGCGTGCGGCGGTGATGTCGTCATCGAACAGCGGGTGGTCTTGCCGCGCCAGGCCCACGAAGGTGGTGGAGAACAGGTTCTGGACTTTCACTTCAGGGCTGGCCGGCATGGTGTTGCTCACGCGCAGGTCCAGTCGCCCTTCGCGCAGTGCTTCGTCGTCGGTGTCGCCTTCGGGCACGAAACACAGCTCGCACAGCGGCGCCATGCGCTCCATGGTGTCGAACAGGCGACCGCCGTACACCCCGATAAAAAAGTCATTGGCTCGCACGCTGAAACGGCGGCGCAGGGTACTCAGGTCCACTTGGTCGGCCGAGCGAAACAGCAGCGCCGCCTGCTCGACCACGTTGCGCACCTGATCCTGCAACTGCAAGGCCTTGGGTGTCGGCACCAGGCCGCGCCCGGCACGCACCAGGATCGGGTCGCCCACCGCTTCACGTATGCGCGTGAGGGTACGGCTCATGGCCGCAGGGCTGAGGTTCATGCGGCGCGCGGCGCCGACCACACTGCCTTCATCGAGCAAGGCGTCGAGGGCGACCAGCAGGTTCATGTCCGGTAGTTGCATGCCAAGCACTCATAAGCAGTGGGGAGTGAACTGGGCGCAATCGTAACAGGGATGGGTCTTTCAGCGCTGCATACCCCAACGCTTCACGGTAAGACGTTCGAAGGTATCGAACACTAGGTTCTCCACCAGCAGGCCGATCAGGATGACCACCGCCAGCCCGGCAAATACCTTGTCGGTGTACAGCTCGTTGCGGTTCTGGAAGATGTACCAGCCCAGGCCGCCTTTGCCGCTGGTGGCGCCGAACACCAACTCGGCGGCGATCAACGTGCGCCAGGCGAAGGCCCAGCCGATTTTCAGGCCTGCCAGAATGGACGGCAGCGCCGCCGGGATCAGGATAAACAGTACAAAGCGAATGCCTTTGAGGCCATAGTTGCGACCGGCCATGCGCAGGGTTTCGGACACGCCCAGGAACCCCGAATAGGTGTTGAGCGCCAGCGCCCACAACACCGAATGCACCAGCACAAAGATCAGGCTGTTCTGGCCCAGGCCAAACCACAGCAGCGCCAGCGGCAGTAGGGCAATGGCCGGCAATGGGTTGAACATCGAGGTCAGTGTGCTGAGCAGGTCGCGGCCCAGTTGCGTCGACACCGCCAGGGTAGTCAAGGCGAACGCCAGCACAATGCCGATCAGATAGCCCTTGATCAGCACCGCCAGCGAGATGCTGACTTTGCCGAGCAGTTCCCCGCTGAGCAGCCCCTCGTAGAACGCGTGAAAGGTCTGCACAACACTCGGCAGCAACAAGTCGTTGTCCTGGTAGCGCGCAACGGCTTCCCAGAGGACGGCGAGCACGAGCAGGATCAGGCCTTTGCGCAACCAGCCCTGTTGCCACAGGCGCTGGCGCAGCGGCAGTACTCGCTCCACCGGCACGCTGAGCAACGGCTCAAGGGTAATTTCATATTCCTGGCGCATGGGCAGCCCCTTAGTAAGCGATGCGGATATCGGCAAAATCCAGCTCGGGTTCCGCCTCGGTGGCTTCGTCGAACAACAGCCGATGAATCCGTCGCGCCGAGGCCTGAAAGTCGGCACCGCCGAGGCTGTGCAGATCATATTGGTGACTGTGGATTTCCGCGCGCACGCGCCCGGGATGCGGTGACAGCAACAGGATGCGATTGCCCACCACCAGCGCCTCCTCGATGGAGTGCGTGACGAACAGCAAGGTGAAGCGCACCTCCTCCCAGAGCAACAACAGCTCTTCCTGCATCTTGCGCCGAGTCAGCGCATCGAGGGCGGCGAAGGGTTCGTCCATCAACAAAATTTTCGGTTGCATCGCCAGCGCACGGGCAATCGCCACGCGCGCCTTCATACCGCCGGACAGGGTGTGAGGGTACGCATCGGCAAAAGCGCTAAGGCCAACTTTGTCGAGGTAATGCCGCGCACGGTCTTCGGCTTCGGCGCGCTTGCAGGTATTCGACGCCAGCAGCGGGAACATCACGTTCTGTTTGACGGTTTTCCACGGCGGCAACTGGTCGAACTCCTGGAACACCACGATGCGGTCGGGGCCCGGTTGCTCGACTTTTTGCCCCAGCAGGCGAATCTCGCCTTCGCAAGGTTTGATAAACCCGGCGATGGCTTTGAGCAACGTGGATTTGCCGCAGCCGGACGGGCCGAGCAACACGTAGCGGTCGGCCGGGTCGATCTCGAAGCTGACCTGGTGGGTGGCCCGTACCACGCGCTCGGCCGTGCGGTATTCCAGGCTGACGTTATCCACCGCCAGCAACGGCGCGCAGGGGGTCAGACTGCTGGCTGCGTGGCCTGGCAAAGGCGCGTTCATTTCAGCTTCCCTGCAGGGGTTTGGCGTCTTGGAAGAAGTAGTCCTGCCACGACTGCGGTTTGTGCTTGATAGCGCCGACGCGGTACAGGAACTCTGCCAGTGGGTAGGTGTTCTTCGGCGTGACGCTGAATTCGAACTGTGGGTTGTCGATGATTTTAAGCAGCTCGGCGCGATCGATCCTGGCCTTGGTCACGCGCAGGTAAGTGTCGGCCGCCGCGCCTTTGTCGTTCTGGGCGAACTGTGCGGCTTCGGTCAAAGCGTCGACGAACGCTTTGTAAGTCTTGGGGTTGTCGTTGCGGAATTTTTCGGTGGCGAACAGCACGGTCGGCGAGTTCGGGCCCAGCAGGTCGTAGGTGTTGAGCACCACGTGCACGTTGGGGTTGGCCAGGGCTTGCTCCTGGAACGGCGGGTTGGAAAAGTGCCCGGTCAGTTCGGTGCCGCCGGCGATCAACGCTGCAGTGGCGTCGGGATGCGGAACTGCGACGGTGTACTTGTCGAGGCGGTTGAAATCCTGGTCGCCCCACAGCTTAGCGGCGGCGTATTGAAGGAAGCGCGACTGCACCGACACACCGACTGCCGGAACCGCGATGCGGTCCTGGTCGGTAAAATCGGCGATGGTCTTGACCTTGGGGTTGTTGCTGACCAGGTAGTACGGAAAGTTACCCAGGGACGCGACGGCTTTGACGTTCTGCTTGCCGTGGGTGCGGTCCCAGATGGTCAACAACGGGCCGACGCCGGCCCCGGCGATGTCGATGGAACCGGAGAGCAATGCGTCGTTGACTGCCGCGCCGCCGGACAGCTGGGTCCAGTCGACCTTGATGTCGATGCCTTCCTGCTTGCCGTATTTTTCAATCAGATGCTGGTCGCGTACCACGTTGAGCAGCAGGTAGACGATGCCGAACTGTTCGGCGATGCGGATCTCGCCTTCGGCGTGCGCCACCGATGGGGCCGCGAGGCTGCCGACCAACAGGCTGAAACCCAGGCCGACGCTGGCGGCCAGTCGTGCAAATGGAAGGTGTCTGGACATGGTCGTGCTCCGATCAGAAAGGCGCGTCGCCCTGGATGGTGGTGCGAAACAGCTTGCGGCGCAGATGGCTTGGGCAACCGGCGGCCAGGTGGATCAGCGAGCGGTTGTCCCAGAACACCAGGTCGTGGGGCTGCCATTGATGGCGGTAGATGTTGTGCGCCAACACGCTGTGGGCGTAGAGCTGCGCTAGCAGGTCGCGACTTTCGTCCTCCGGCAACCCGACGATGCGCGTGGTGAACCCCTCACTGACAAACAGCGCCTTGCGGCCGCTTTCCGGGTGCGTACGTACGATGGGGTGCACCACTTCGGCGACTTGCGCCAGCTGCTCGGGCGTCAGGGTCGGGCGCCAGTTGCCTTCGAATTTGGTTTCGCTGTAACGCGCCGTGTAGGAGTGCGCGGCGCGGCGGCCTTCGACCGCCGTGCGCAGATGCGCGGGCAACTGATCCCAGGCTTTGTGCATGTCTGCGAACAGCGTGTCGCCGCCCTCACTCGGCAGCTCCTGGGCGTGCAGCATCGAGCCGAGACTGGGCAGCTCTTTATAGGACAGGTCCGAGTGCCAGAATTTGCCGGCGTCTCCGAGGCCAATGGCCTGGCCGTTTTCGATGATATTGGAGACGATCAGGATTTCCGGATGATTGGCCAGCAGGAACTGCTTGAGCACGTGGATTTGCAGCACGCCAAAGCGCCGGCTGAAAGCGATCTGCTGCTGGGGAGTGATGCGTTGGTCGCGAAACACCACCACGTGGTGATCCAGATGCGCGCGGTGGATGCGCGCGAAGTCGCGGTCGTTGACGGGCCGGGATAAGTCCAGGCCAACCACCTCGGCGCCGACGCTGCCGGGAAGCGCACGAATTTCAAACGTTTGAAGGTGAGTAGCCTCGGATGCAACGGTAGAGACGGTGGACATGTGTTCACTCCCGGTCAGTCAGGAACTGAACTTTATAGGCATAAGAACTTCAATTTAAATACTAATAAAGAATAACCATATGCGTGAAACTGACGGCAAGCACCAGGAAGTTCGCCGCCGAATCGTCCGAGCCTGGACGAGTTCGGCACCTGCTGTAAGACGTTATCAAACCCTGTCGTGAGCCCGCAGAGCGCCGTGTTGATACGCTTACAAGCCGAAACCGTGCATGTTTGACAAGCCTGGGAGCAGCCTCTAGTGTGCATTGGATCCAATTAGCCATCATCCATTTCAGCAAGGAGGGCAGCGTAACCGTGACGCAGAAGCCGACACCTTTGAACAGCATCAAGATCAGCGGTCCCATCCCCGCCCACCTTGCCCGCTCTGTGATTGAAGAAACCCTGCGCAATGCGATACTCGATGGCCGCCTGCCTTGCGGGACGGCCATGCGCCAGCAGGAACTGGCCAGCCTCTTCGGGGTCAGCCGCATGCCGGTGCGCGAAGCTTTGCGTCAGCTGGAGGCCCAATCGCTGTTGCATGTAGTCACTCACAAGGGCGCCGTGGTTGCCCCCTTGATCGAAGACAATTCGGCCGAAACCTATGAGCTGCGGATGTTGCTGGAATCCGAAGCGCTGCGCTTGTCGATTCCCTGGCTGACCGAGGCTGATATCGCCAATGCTGACGGGCTCATTCGTGCGCTGGAGCAGGAAAAGGACTACACCGAGATTGGCCGACTCAATCGCTTGTTTCACATGGCCCTGTACAGCAAAGCGCCTAATCAGCGGCTGCTGAAACTGGTGGAACATGGCCTGAATGAGGAAGAGCGCTTCCTGCGTTTCAACCTGGAGGCCATGGGACTGGGTCAGACGTCCCAGGAGGACCACCGCGAGCTGTTGAACCTGGTGGCGCAGAAGAAGATCCAGGAAAGCATTTTGACCCTGCGCAATCACCTGATGCGCGGGATGGAAGTGATCTCTACCTACCTTGATGGCCTTGGCAAGGCCGAGCGAAACAACCCGCACTAAAACCGCGTGCACCCTGCCCCTTGAGCGAGGCAGGGCTACCTGATCCTGCGCAATTTCCCCATTAAATAAACAGGGCACATTCGCTTTGGCTTAATAACCAAGCCGAGGCTGCCTGCTTGTGTGCGGAAACTTTCCCACTTTCAAAAACCAACTTACTGACAGCCCATATTATTTGGAAAAACATCTAACACATTTATATGCTCGTCAAACTGTTTAACCTGACTATCATCTTCGCCATCAAACCAGACACCTTATCCATCGGTGCATTCGGGCAGGTTACAAGGCGCGTGCCGAGCCTGATTTAAATCTCTTATCGCTTTGCCGATCACAAAAGCTCATCGCTGTATTCACAGCAGACGCAACAACTTATAGGCAGCAACCATGCATCAACTTTTACTTGAACAAAAAAAGCAGCAGTTATGCGCTCATCCGCTCTTCAAACAAATAACATCTCTAAACAAGTTACAACTTTTCATGGAGAGCCATGTATTTGCTGTCTGGGACTTCATGACCATCACCAAACGGCTGCAACGGGAGTTGACGTGTACTCAACTGCCCTGGCTGCCACCTGCCAACCCGCAGGCAGCTCGCCTGATCAATGAAATCGTGCTGGCGGAAGAGTCCGACACACACCCGCGCGACGGTCATTGCAGCCACTTCGAGCTGTATCTGGAGGCAATGTGCGAAATCGGCGCCAACGCCAACGCGATCAACCGTTTCATGGCCCTGCTACGCCAGGGTGTGGCGCCGATCACAGCGTTGCATGAGGCTAAAGCCCCCTCGGGCGCCAGGCGCTTTGTCAGCGACACGCTGCGCGTGGCGTTGAACGCGCCGACTCACTGTGTCGCGGCGGTATTTCTTCATGGTCGCGAGCGTGTAATCCCCAGCATGTTCGAGCGCCTGCTGCTGGCCGACGCGCTGATTGAGGACCGCGCGCCCATCTTATGTGCCTACCTCAGACGCCATATCGAGCTGGACGCCCAGGATCACGCGCCGGCAGCAGAGCGCTTGCTCAGACAACTGACCGACGCACACCCGACGTATGCGCAGCAAGCCAACGAAACCGCGATCGTCGCGCTGGACAGCCGAATCACGTTCTGGGATGAGGTGCAGGTGTCGCTGCAGGAGGTACGTCCATGAACCTCGCCGGCTACCATTGCTTTGCCGACGATTGGGAACGCCGTGCAACCATTCGCACCCGCCCGCGACGTCTGCTGGAAAACGACAATAAGCTGATCTTTCCAGTGTGCCGCCAGCCATTGGTGCTCAGCGCGACGTTCGTTGAACACTGCCCGCAGTGGCGCGAATTCGTACTGGTGCAAAGCTTCTATAAATTCATCAATGACGTGGTGATCTTCGAAACCGAAATCGTCGATAAAACCGCGCGCGCCATCGCCAAGAATCGCTTCTCGCTGCCCTTCCCGCTCGCCTGTCGCGTGGACGCGATGACCGTAGTAGTGGACGAGGATTACCACGCTCTGGTCGCGCTGGACTTCCTGCAACAGACCGTGGCGCTGACGGGCATTGCCCCCCTCGATCTGCCCTCGCACATTGAACTGAGCCGCGCGTTGCCGGCGGCGCAGGCACAGGCACCGGCTCACCTGCGCGACGCCGTGGAGCTGATTGGCGTGGCCATCGCCGAAAATACCGTGACCCACGATGTGGCGGCGTTTTCCAAGGACAGCAGCGTCAAGGGCGCCATCCGCGGCATGATGGCCGACCACCTGTTTGACGAAGGTCGGCACGCCCGGTTCTGGACCAGCCTGGTCCGCCTGTATTGGCAAGCGGCGAGCGCACAGGACCGGGATGCTATCGCGCATGTTCTGCCGACGTTTCTAGGGCACTACCTGACCCATGAGCTGCAGAAAAATTTCGACCTGCACCTGATCGACCACCTCGACATCAGCCCGAACGTGCGCAATGCGCTGCGTGATGACGTCAGGGCGCTGGCGTTTCCCATCCATCGCCAGCACCCCTTGATGAGCAATATCCTCGGTTTCCTGCAGAACAGCGGCCTGTTGCAGACGCCGAGTGTGGCGGACGCGTTGAACGCCTTCGCGCCGGGCCCCTGGGGGCTGGCATGAGGCGCCTGACCATCGGCTGGCGCGGCACCAGCACGGCCCTGGCGGCCACCAGGCGGGTATTGGAGGAGTACGGGCACGCCTCGGCCGACGAAGCCATTGACCTATGGATTGAAGATGGCAGCTCATCGCAGCCCCTGGATGGCGGTGACGCGGCCTGCATCCTGCTACGCATGGGCGTTGGTCCGATCACCGAAAGCGGGCTGCCGGTACTGCAATTGCGCGCTTATGACCGTGGGCACCGGCTGGTGGCCATGTTGGATGTCGTCGACGAGCCCAGCGGAAACGGCCAACGGCAGCGTCAACAGGTGACCCATGCACTGGTCGAATGGGTGGCGCTGTTGGTCAGCGGTTTTTCGCGGGACCCCGCCTACTTCTCACCGACCGCAGCCACCAACGACTGGCCCGAACAAGGCCTGCAGGAGCTTGAGGCATTGGCGTTCCTGCATCGATTCAACCGCACGGCAAACCCCGAAGTGATGCAGCGGGCGCAAGTGGTCATGATTGACCGAATACAAGCCAGCCTGCAGGCCTTCGCCGAGCGGCCGGCATTGAATATCGCCGGCACCACGGTGACTTACCGTGAATTGCATCTTCGCGCTCTGGCGATCCAACAACGCTTGCGCCCTGTGCTGCAGCCCTTTGAAGCGCCTGCGGTTGTGGGCGTCTGCCTGGAAAAATCCCTGGATCTTTATGCCAGTATTCTTGCTGTGCTCGGCAGTGGTGCGGTGTACCTGCCACTGGAGCCAGACCAACCCGCGCAACGTCATCAGGCCATGCTCGAAGGCGCCCGGGCCGTCGTATTGCTGGATGCTGGTCAACATCCATTGCGCGAGCGTTTTACTGCGTTGGATGTCAGCACTGTAGAGTCAGTCGACGGTGGGCCCGCACTGATGTGCCATCAACCATGCCTGGATGCGCCGTGCATGGTGCTCTATACCTCGGGCACCACGGGCCTACCCAAAGGCGTTGTGTTGAGCGAGGGCAACCTGGCGCATTTCGCAGCCTGGTTCGGGTCGTGCATGGCGCTGGATGAGCACTGCCGCGTGCTGCAGTTTTCGCCACTGAGTTTCGACTCGTCGCTGATCGATATTTTCCCTGCCCTGATAGCGGGTGCCGAGTTGATCGTCCCCAGCCAGGCGCAACGGCGTGATCCGGTGCAACTACTGGCGCTGCTGCGCCGGCAGCGTATTACTCACGCATTCCTGCCGCCCGCGCTGCTTAGTATCCTGCCACTGGAGCAACCGCTGGGCCTGACACATCTGCTGACCGGCGGCGACGTCTGTGAACCTCATGTCATCGAGCAACTGGCCGGGCAGTGCCAGTTCCACAACCTGTATGGCCCTACCGAAATCACGGTGCTGGCCACTCACCGCACGTTCGTCCAGAGCGACAGTAATCGCAACCTCGGCCGCCCTATTGCCAATAGCCGGGTGCTGATCCTCGATGAACATTTGCAGCCGGTGGATGAACATGTAACGGGCGATGTGTATATCGTCGGCCCTGGGGTAAGCCTGGGTTACGTCAATGTACCGCAGCAGAACGATGGACCGTTTGTCGACCTGCCCATGCCGGGAGGCCAGGTAACGCGAGCCTATCGCAGCGGTGATCTGGCGCAGTGGACGCCCGACGGGATCCTGCTGGTCGGGCGACGCGATGACCAGGTGAAAATCCGTGGGTTCCGGGTGGAGCCTCAGGAAATCGAACACTGTTTGCGCAGCGGCCGGCTGTATCGCCAGGTTGCCGTGGCGATCGACCGTGACCACCGAATCTGCGCATTTGTCGCGCAGCCCGAACCGGACGCTACGCTAGAAACCGTGAAGCAGCATGCGCGGCAATGGTTGCCGGATTACATGCAGCCGGGAATATGGGTCGAGCTGCCAGGATTGCCCTGTTCCAGCAATGGGAAAGTCGACAGGCAGGCGCTGCTCGCATTGCCGGGGCGGTCAGGCAGGCAGGTCAACGGCGGCGTGACGCCGACATCGCTTCAAGCACGAGTGGCGCAATTGTGGGGCGGGGTGCTGGAGGTACCCGCCGCGCAGTTGTCGGTCGATGCCAGCTTCTTCGACCTGGGCGGTCACTCGATTTTGCTGTCGACGCTGTTGCTGCGCGTACGCGAAGAGTTTGGCCGCAGTTTCGCGTTGAGCCAGTTCATTGAAGTGCCCACGATCCGCACGCTCGCCATGTTGATGCAAGAGGGAGAGCGGCCTGACGCCTCCTGTGGCCAGGCCGTTCGGGATGCGCAACGTGAGTGGCGCGTGAAAACCTTGCCCGAGCGGCTTGGGGGCAATCCGAAGAAGGTCGTGGTCACAGGGGCCAATAGCTTTGTGGGCGTTCATATTGTCGAAGCGCTTCTGGCCGGCGGGGCGGCCCAAGTGGCGTGTCTGGTACGCGAACAGCCGGGGCAGTGCGCAGCGGCGCGGTTCAGTCAGGCACTGCGCGACTACCGCCTCGACCACCTGGACCTTGGCCGGGTGCGGGTATTGGCCGCCGACATCAGCCAACCTCGATTGGGGTTGGCCGACGCAGTGTATGACGAGCTTGCGAGGGAGTTCGGCGTACTGGTGCACAACGCGGCGCAGGTCAACCATGTGATGGACTACGCCTCACTGGCCAGGGACAACGTCGAACCCATCTTCGAATGCCTGCGTCTATGCGAGACCCACTGCAAGAAGGTGTTCAATTTTGTCTCGACGCTTTCAGCCGCCAGCTGCATCGATACCCAGGGCCATGTGCTGGAAGCTCAGGCCGGTGCCGCGCCGCCGCTGTTCATCAAGAATGGCTACAACCTGTCCAAGTGGACGGCTGAACGGCTGTTGGGGCGTGCGATCGAGCAAGGTGCATGGGTCAACATCCTTCGTCCGGGCAACGTCAGTTTCAACAGCCGCACCGGCGTTTGCCAACCGCAAAAAAATCGCTTGATGCTGATGCTCAAGGGGTCGCTGCAGTTAGGCCTGTTGCCCCGCTTGGAACTGGATTTCGACCTGATGCCGGTGGACTTCCTGGCGCGCTTCATCGCGTTCCATTGCATGAGCTTTCACGCCAATAGCTGCGTGTTCAACCTGCATAACCCACAGCCGTTGAGTTGGGAGCGCTACTTGGATGAATTAAGCCGGGTGGGGGGCGGATTCGAGCGGGTATGCGTTGCGCAATGGCAACAAGCCCTGCGCACGGTGAGCCAGGACAACGCAATGTTTGGGGTACTCGGGTTTTACCTTGATCGCCTGGATGATGACATTGGAGATACCAAGATGATTGTGCATGACAATGCCCGACGGGGTGTTGAGCAGATGGGCGAGCACTATCCGGAAAAAGACCCGGCGCTGTTGAACAAAGGCTTTGAGTACCTCAAGGCCATTGGCTTTCTTTGAACCGTTCCAGGACCACGATATGAAACCGCTGCAACCCGATACTTTAATCTGCAACCCGAACGGCCCGCCGATTGTGGCGAGCGTCGTCATCAACTGCGAAGCGCTTCGCGTGTGGGAGATGGTGGGGCAGTTTTCGAGCTTTGATGCCTTCATCCCGGCCTTGGCGTCTGTCGAGATGATCGGCACAGGCGTGGGTGCATTGCGTACCAAAACGTTCCGTGATGGCAACTGTGTCGTCGAGCAACTCAATAGTCGAGATGATCATGCCATGCACATGACCTGGACCATGATCTATAACACGCTGGGCGTGGCCAGGTTGTGGGCAGGGATTCGTGTGCAGGCACATGGCGTGCAATGCGCCAAGGTGAGCTGGACCATCATTGCCGAGCCAGTGGACAAGACGCAGGTGGGTTTCGAAGCGTTTGTGCAGGACTTTGCCGACAGCGCCCTGGCAAACGTGCGTAAGCTGCTGGGCGGTGCGTAGGAGCGAAGCTGCTCGCTCCTACGCACCGCCCAGACAAGTCAGATCTTGAAGCTGTCGACCAGTTGCTTCAAGCGATTGGCCTGTTGCGACAGGGCATCGCAGTCTCTGAGTGTCTCGTTGAGATTGGCTACGCCCTGCTGGTTAAGCAGATTGATCTGGTTGATGTCCACGTTGAGCGTTTCCACCACGGCGGTTTGCTCCTCAGTGGCCGCAGCGACGGACTGGTTCATGCCGTCAATCTCAACGATTCGCTGCGTCACGCTCACCAGGCGTTCACCCGCCTGGTTGGCGACCTCAACACTTTCCTCACTTGAGACCTGGCTGGCATTCATGGTGGTCACCGCCTCGCGGGAGCCCACTTGCAGTGAAGTGATCATTTTATGAATTTCTTCGGCGGACTCCTGGGTACGGTGAGCCAGGTTGCGTACTTCATCGGCCACCACAGCAAAGCCACGCCCGGCCTCACCAGCACGCGCGGCTTCGATCGCGGCGTTGAGAGCAAGCAAGTTGGTTTGCTGAGAAATGCCTTTGATCACATCCAGAATGTGACCAATGTTGTCGGTACTGGCGTTAAGCGTTTCAATCTGTGTGCACGAAAGACTGATCTTCTGAGACAGCTCAGACATTGCCAAAATGGTCTGCTCAACCACTTTGCGCCCATCGTCAGCCTGCTCACTGGCACCGCTGGCGTGTTGAGATGCATCAGCCGCGTTCCGCGCAATCTCCTGAGTGGCGGCCCCCAGCTCGTTGATCGCCGCAGCAACGCTGTTGGTACGTGCACTTTGCTCGTCGGAGCCGATGATCGACGCGTTGGACGACGCCATCACGCGCTGGGACAAATCATGAACCTGGCGCGTGGCCGAAGAGACTTCCGAAATCGAAGCGTGAATACGCTCAACGAACCGGTTGAACGCACTGCCTACTTCGCCAAATTCGTCCTTGCTGGTGACAGCCAGGCGACGAGTCAGGTCGCCCTCGCCTTGGGCGATGTCCTGCATGGCGACGCCCATGGTGGTCAAGGGGCGCAGTAGCACTTGGATCAACAGGCTCAGCAACACCGCAATCGCTACCACGGCGATCAACATGGCAATCAAGGCTGAGGTGCGGAATTTACCGAGCGGCGCGTAGGCTTTGTCTTTGTCGATCGACAATCCGATATACCAATCGGCACCTGGCAGGCCGCTGATGGGCGTAAAGGACAAAATGCGATCATGGCCTTTGAGTACTACGTCCTGGTTGAGCTTTTCTATGCGAAGTGTGGTGCCTGGATAGATGTCCTTGAGGTTTTTCATCACCTGATCTTCGTCTGGACTGACGATGACCTGGCCGTCGCCGCTGACCAGAAAAGCATGGCCGATACCACCAAAGTCCACCGAGTTGATGATTTTCACCAAGGTTTGCAGACTAAGGTCGCCACCCACCACACCAAGCAATTCGCCGTTCTTTTTCACCGGCATCGCGATGGTAACGATCTGACCACCTACTGCCGCCATATAAGGCGGCGTCAGCATGGGTTTATCTGCAGCAACAGCTTGTTTGTACCAAGGGCGCTGACGAGGATCATAGTCGTCCGGCATTTTGGCGTCAGGGCGTTGGGTGAATACACCGTTGGTTTGCCCGACATAAGTGAACTGGAAGTTCGATGTCAGTGCAGGTTGATCTACCAAACCTGGCAGGTCCGCAGCACTGCCTTGGTGGGCAATGTTCTGAGTCAGACTTTCGAGTACCAGGATTCGACCACTGAGCCAGTTTTGCACACTGCTGGCGGTGAGCTCACCGGATTGCTGGATAGATGACTCCAGATTCTGCTTGATCGTACTGCGTTGCAGGTAATCGTTGTAAAGCGTAAATAACGCGAAGGCTAGGACCACCACGCCTGACGCGGCCAACAAAATTTTATGACTGAACTTGAGATTCATTTCATCGACTTCTTTTTGCCAAAGGGGGATGAGCGTGCCGAGCGGAACATTCCATGTAACGGTATAGCCGGCTTCGCGGGCCGCTCTATTTCGGTGCACGCATGGCTCATCAGGCTTTCGGCCAAATCGAGTGAAATCTTAAGGGTTTGTAGGAAACATCTTCTTTTTGAGCGAGAAACCGGACCGGTGGTACACCGATTCATTGCGGGAATGCAGCACACCGGCACTTGCGCGCACGCCATATAAGGATATTGCGGTTGGATACTGAGTGGAAAATACCGATTGCCTAAACGACAAAACCCCTGCCTGCGTTAGCAGACAGGGGTTTCGGAATTTGATCTTGACGATGACCTACTCTCACATGGGGAAACCCCACACTACCATCGGCGATGCATCGTTTCACTGCTGAGTTCGGGATGGGATCAGGTGGTTCCAATGCTCTATGGTCGTCAAGAAATTCTGTGTACCAGAACGATGCATTGCAGCGTGCCAGTGAAATTCATGGACTTCTACATAAAACAAAACCCCAACTGCTCTCGCAATTGGGGTTTCGGAATTTAATCTTGACGATGACCTACTCTCACATGGGGAAACCCCACACTACCATCGGCGATGCATCGTTTCACTGCTGAGTTCGGGATGGGATCAGGTGGTTCCAATGCTCTATGGTCGTCAAGAAATTCGGGTACTGAGTCGCGGCCAGATGGCCTCGCTTCAGCAAATTGGGTATGTGACAGCTGTCGGTGTTTTGTGAGCGTCGAACTTTCGGTTCATTGCGTCTTCATACACCGCAATCTGGCCTTTCGACTCAAATTGCTTGGGTGTTATATGGTCAAGCCTCACGGGCAATTAGTATTGGTTAGCTCAACGCCTCACAGCGCTTACACACCCAACCTATCAACGTCGTAGTCTTCGACGGCCCTTCAGGGAACTCAAGGTTCCAGTGAGATCTCATCTTGAGGCTAGTTTCCCGCTTAGATGCTTTCAGCGGTTATCTATTCCGAACATAGCTACCCGGCAATGCCACTGGCGTGACAACCGGAACACCAGAGGTTCGTCCACTCCGGTCCTCTCGTACTAGGAGCAGCCCCTCTCAAATCTCAAACGTCCACGGCAGATAGGGACCGAACTGTCTCACGACGTTCTAAACCCAGCTCGCGTACCACTTTAAATGGCGAACAGCCATACCCTTGGGACCGGCTTCAGCCCCAGGATGTGATGAGCCGACATCGAGGTGCCAAACACCGCCGTCGATATGAACTTCTTGGGCGGTAATCAGCCTGTTATCCCCGGAGTACCTTTTATCCGTTGAGCGATGGCCCTTCCATACAGAACCACCGGATCACTAAGACCTACTTTCGTACCTGCTCGACGTGTCTGTCTCGCAGTCAAGCGCGCTTTTGCCTTTATACTCTACGACCGATTTCCGACCGGTCTGAGCGCACCTTCGTACTCCTCCGTTACTCTTTAGGAGGAGACCGCCCCAGTCAAACTACCCACCATACACTGTCCTCGATCCGGATAACGGACCTGAGTTAGAACCTCAAAGTTGCCAGGGTGGTATTTCAAGGATGGCTCCACGCAGACTGGCGTCCACGCTTCAAAGCCTCCCACCTATCCTACACAAGCAAATTCAAAGTCCAGTGCAAAGCTATAGTAAAGGTTCACGGGGTCTTTCCGTCTAGCCGCGGATACACTGCATCTTCACAGCGATTTCAATTTCACTGAGTCTCGGGTGGAGACAGCGCCGCCATCGTTACGCCATTCGTGCAGGTCGGAACTTACCCGACAAGGAATTTCGCTACCTTAGGACCGTTATAGTTACGGCCGCCGTTTACCGGGGCTTCGATCAAGAGCTTCGCGTTAGCTAACCCCATCAATTAACCTTCCGGCACCGGGCAGGCGTCACACCCTATACGTCCACTTTCGTGTTTGCAGAGTGCTGTGTTTTTAATAAACAGTCGCAGCGGCCTGGTATCTTCGACCGGCATGAGCTTACGGAGCAAGTCCTTCACCCTCACCGGCGCACCTTCTCCCGAAGTTACGGTGCCATTTTGCCTAGTTCCTTCACCCGAGTTCTCTCAAGCGCCTTGGTATTCTCTACCCAACCACCTGTGTCGGTTTGGGGTACGGTTCCTGGTTACCTGAAGCTTAGAAGCTTTTCTTGGAAGCATGGCATCAACCACTTCGTCATCTAAAAGATGACTCGTCATCAGCTCTCGGCCTTAAGATCCCGGATTTACCTAAGATCTCAGCCTACCACCTTAAACTTGGACAACCAACGCCAAGCTGGCCTAGCCTTCTCCGTCCCTCCATCGCAATAACCAGAAGTACAGGAATATTAACCTGTTTTCCATCGACTACGCTTTTCAGCCTCGCCTTAGGGACCGACTAACCCTGCGTCGATTAACGTTGCGCAGGAAACCTTGGTCTTTCGGCGTGGGTGTTTTTCACACCCATTGTCGTTACTCATGTCAGCATTCGCACTTCTGATACCTCCAGCAAGCTTCTCAACTCACCTTCACAGGCTTACAGAACGCTCCTCTACCGCATCACTTACGTGATACCCGTAGCTTCGGTGTATGGTTTGAGCCCCGTTACATCTTCCGCGCAGGCCGACTCGACTAGTGAGCTATTACGCTTTCTTTAAAGGGTGGCTGCTTCTAAGCCAACCTCCTAGCTGTCTAAGCCTTCCCACATCGTTTCCCACTTAACCATAACTTTGGGACCTTAGCTGACGGTCTGGGTTGTTTCCCTTTTCACGACGGACGTTAGCACCCGCCGTGTGTCTCCCATGCTCGGCACTTGTAGGTATTCGGAGTTTGCTTCGGTTTGGTAAGTCGGGATGACCCCCTAGCCGAAACAGTGCTCTACCCCCTACAGTGATACATGAGGCGCTACCTAAATAGCTTTCGAGGAGAACCAGCTATCTCCGAGCTTGATTAGCCTTTCACTCCGATCCACAGGTCATCCGCTAACTTTTCAACGGTAGTCGGTTCGGTCCTCCAGTTAGTGTTACCCAACCTTCAACCTGCCCATGGATAGATCGCCCGGTTTCGGGTCTATTCCCAGCGACTAGACGCCCTATTAAGACTCGCTTTCGCTACGCCTCCCCTATTCGGTTAAGCTCGCCACTGAAAATAAGTCGCTGACCCATTATACAAAAGGTACGCAGTCACCCAACAAAGTGGGCTCCCACTGCTTGTACGCATACGGTTTCAGGATCTATTTCACTCCCCTCTCCGGGGTTCTTTTCGCCTTTCCCTCACGGTACTAGTTCACTATCGGTCAGTCAGTAGTATTTAGCCTTGGAGGATGGTCCCCCCATATTCAGACAAAGTTTCTCGTGCTCCGTCCTACTCGATTTCATGACTAAGAGATTTTCGCGTACAGGGCTATCACCCACTATGGCCGCACTTTCCAGAGCGTTCCGCTAATCTCAAAGCCACTTAAGGGCTAGTCCCCGTTCGCTCGCCACTACTAAGGGAATCTCGGTTGATTTCTTTTCCTCAGGGTACTTAGATGTTTCAGTTCCCCTGGTTCGCCTCTTGCACCTATGTATTCAGTACAAGATAACCATCTTATGATGGCTGGGTTCCCCCATTCAGACATCTCCGGATCAAAGTCTGTTTGCCGACTCCCCGAAGCTTTTCGCAGGCTACCACGTCTTTCATCGCCTCTGACTGCCAAGGCATCCACCGTATGCGCTTCTTCACTTGACCATATAACCCCAAGCAATCTGGTTATACTGTGAAGACGACATTCGCCGAAAATTCGAATTTCTCAATTAAGAGAACTCACAAATTTTACCTTAGCCTGATCCGTTACCAGTGAAAGTAACGTTCAGTCTATCTTTCTATCACATACCCAAATTTTTAAAGAACGAACTAGTCAAAGACTAGAAATCAACATTCACCATCGCAGTGATGGAATGCTCATTTCTAAGCTTTATACAACAGAAGCAGTAGTGGTGGAGCCAAACGGGATCGAACCGTTGACCTCCTGCGTGCAAGGCAGGCGCTCTCCCAGCTGAGCTATGGCCCCGTATTTCTACAGGCGTTTCCCACACAAAATTGGTGGGTCTGGGCAGATTCGAACTGCCGACCTCACCCTTATCAGGGGTGCGCTCTAACCAACTGAGCTACAGACCCAATTTCGGGCTGCTTCTTATCGTCTTCTTCAATGAATCAAGCAATTCGTGTGGGAACTTATGGAGCAGCTGATGTCGTCGATTAAGGAGGTGATCCAGCCGCAGGTTCCCCTACGGCTACCTTGTTACGACTTCACCCCAGTCATGAATCACACCGTGGTAACCGTCCCCCCGAAGGTTAGACTAGCTACTTCTGGTGCAACCCACTCCCATGGTGTGACGGGCGGTGTGTACAAGGCCCGGGAACGTATTCACCGCGACATTCTGATTCGCGATTACTAGCGATTCCGACTTCACGCAGTCGAGTTGCAGACTGCGATCCGGACTACGATCGGTTTTATGGGATTAGCTCCACCTCGCGGCTTGGCAACCCTTTGTACCGACCATTGTAGCACGTGTGTAGCCCAGGCCGTAAGGGCCATGATGACTTGACGTCATCCCCACCTTCCTCCGGTTTGTCACCGGCAGTCTCCTTAGAGTGCCCACCATAACGTGCTGGTAACTAAGGACAAGGGTTGCGCTCGTTACGGGACTTAACCCAACATCTCACGACACGAGCTGACGACAGCCATGCAGCACCTGTCTCAATGTTCCCGAAGGCACCAATCTATCTCTAGAAAGTTCATTGGATGTCAAGGCCTGGTAAGGTTCTTCGCGTTGCTTCGAATTAAACCACATGCTCCACCGCTTGTGCGGGCCCCCGTCAATTCATTTGAGTTTTAACCTTGCGGCCGTACTCCCCAGGCGGTCAACTTAATGCGTTAGCTGCGCCACTAAGAGCTCAAGGCTCCCAACGGCTAGTTGACATCGTTTACGGCGTGGACTACCAGGGTATCTAATCCTGTTTGCTCCCCACGCTTTCGCACCTCAGTGTCAGTATCAGTCCAGGTGGTCGCCTTCGCCACTGGTGTTCCTTCCTATATCTACGCATTTCACCGCTACACAGGAAATTCCACCACCCTCTACCATACTCTAGTCAGTCAGTTTTGAATGCAGTTCCCAGGTTGAGCCCGGGGATTTCACATCCAACTTAACAAACCACCTACGCGCGCTTTACGCCCAGTAATTCCGATTAACGCTTGCACCCTCTGTATTACCGCGGCTGCTGGCACAGAGTTAGCCGGTGCTTATTCTGTCGGTAACGTCAAAACCATCACGTATTAGGTAATGGCCCTTCCTCCCAACTTAAAGTGCTTTACAATCCGAAGACCTTCTTCACACACGCGGCATGGCTGGATCAGGCTTTCGCCCATTGTCCAATATTCCCCACTGCTGCCTCCCGTAGGAGTCTGGACCGTGTCTCAGTTCCAGTGTGACTGATCATCCTCTCAGACCAGTTACGGATCGTCGCCTTGGTGAGCCATTACCCCACCAACTAGCTAATCCGACCTAGGCTCATCTGATAGCGCAAGGCCCGAAGGTCCCCTGCTTTCTCCCGTAGGACGTATGCGGTATTAGCGTCCGTTTCCGAACGTTATCCCCCACTACCAGGCAGATTCCTAGGCATTACTCACCCGTCCGCCGCTCTCAAGAGAAGCAAGCTTCTCTCTACCGCTCGACTTGCATGTGTTAGGCCTGCCGCCAGCGTTCAATCTGAGCCATGATCAAACTCTTCAGTTCAAACATCTTTGGGTTTTTAAGAAACCCTAAACTTGGCTCAGCAATCGTTGGTTACATCTTTGATTTCTCGCGGAGTAACTTGTGATGCTGATAATCTTGTTGACTATCAGTCTGACTCCACAAGCACCCACACGAATTGCTTGATTCAGTTGTTAAAGAGCGGTTGGTTAAGATCTTTCGTCTCAACCGAGGCGCGCATTCTACAGCAGCCTCATTTGCTGTCAAGTGATTATTTTCAGAAGTTTTCGAAGATTTCTTCAACAACTTCAACCACTTGCGCTTCCGATCTCTCGTTAGCGGGAGGCGAATTCTACAGCGTTACACGCTGCTGTCAACACCTCTTTTTCTCCGCTTTCGACCGAGAAGATCGAAACGTTAATAGAGCCAAACAACCTTGCCCTACCAACTCCTTCTGGGCTTCGATGAACTGAAGCGATCCGCTGTCGAATTCTGCGTAACTCTTTGTTTACCAAGGAGTTTTCCGTTTCGACTGCGCCGGAAGTGGGGCGAATTATAGACTTCTGGAATCTGCCGTCAACCCTTAATTTGCTCTTTCTATCAATTACTTATATCTGGCTAAAAACTAACCAACACTAGCTAGCTATATAGAAGGAAAGATTCAGATAACACCTGCATCTTTCAAAGCCGCCACATTCTCCGCTCCAAGACCCAGCACGCCCTGCAGCACCTGGACTGTATGCTCACCTAACAAGGGGGGCGCACTACGATACTCCACGGGCGTCTTGGATAAACGTATTGGACTGGCAACCTGGGGCACTACCCCCGCCAGCGCATGAGGCAGTTGCATTGCCAATCCACGCGCCTTGACCTGCGGATCAGCAAATACCTGCGCCAAATCGTTGATCGGCCCACAGGGAACCCCAGCGCGCTCCAATTGCGCCACCCACTGCGCCGTCGTTTTGAAGACTGTTGCCTGACGAATCAATGGAATCAACTCGGCACGATTAGCCACCCGCATTCTATTAGTAGAGAAACGCGGGTCGTCCGCCCAGTGGGGCTGCCCAGCCACCTCGGCGAATTTGCGGAACTGCCCGTCATTACCCACCGTCAGGATGAAGTCGCCATCCGCCGTAGGAAAGTCCTGATAGGGCACGATATTGGGGTGAGCGTTACCCAGACGCTTTGGCGCGCTCCCAGTTGTCAGGTAATTCATCGCCTGGTTGGCCAAGCAAGCGACCTGCACGTCCAGCAGGGCCATATCAATGTGCTGACCACCACCGTCATGATCACGATGCGCCAGCGCAGCCAGAATCGCGACAGTTGAGTAAAGCCCCGTCAAGATATCGGTCAACGCCACTCCGACCTTTACAGGCCCGGCCCCTTCATCGCCCTCGGGCCGCCCCGTCAGACTCATGAGCCCGCCCAACCCTTGGATCATGAAGTCGTAACCCGCCCGCGCCGCATAAGGCCCTGTCTGGCCAAACCCAGTGATTGAGCAGTAGATCAATTCAGGATTGATCTCCTTGAGTGATTCATAATCCAGCCCATAAGCCGCGAGACCACCGACCTTGAAGTTCTCGATAAGGATGTCGGACTTCGCCGCCAGATCCCGTACGAGCTTTTGCCCCTCCGGCCGAGTGAAATCAATTGTCACCGACTCTTTATTGCGATTGGCCGCCAGGTAGTAAGCCGCCTCACTGGTGTTCTCACCATAAGCGTCCTTCAAAAAGGGCGGTCCCCAGGCGCGCGTATCGTCACCGCTACCTGGCCGCTCGACCTTGATCACCTCAGCCCCAAGATCTGCAAGGATCTGTCCCGACCAGGGGCCTGCCAATACCCGCGACAAATCCAGTACCCGCAAATGCGAAAGCGCGCCCATGCCAATGCTCCTATTAATAGAAGGCCTGAAGACCGGTTTGCGCGCGCCCCAGTATCAAGGCGTGCACGTCATGAGTGCCTTCATAAGTGTTGACCACTTCAAGGTTCACCAAATGACGCGCCACGCCGAACTCATCGGAAATACCGTTGCCGCCCAGCATGTCCCGTGCCATGCGGGCGATATCCAAGGACTTGCCACACGAATTGCGCTTCATGATCGAGGTGATTTCCACCCCAGCCGTGCCTTCGTCCTTCATACGCCCCAGCCGCAGGCAGCCCTGCAGGGCCAGCGTGATCTCAGTCTGCATATCAGCCAGTTTCTTCTGGATCAATTGAGTTGCCGCCAACGGCCGACCAAACTGATGACGGTCCAACGTGTACTGGCGAGCGGTGTGCCAACAGAATTCGGCAGCCCCCAAGGCCCCCCAGGAAATGCCATAGCGCGCAGAATTCAGGCAAGTGAAAGGCCCTTTCAAGCCGCGCACATCCGGAAAGATGTTCTCTTCAGGCACAAACACGTTATCCATTACGATCTCGCCGGTGATCGAGGCCCGCAGGCCGACCTTTCCGTGAATCGCCGGAGCGCTTAGGCCCTTCCATCCCTTTTCCAGCACGAAGCCTCGAATATCGCCGGCATCGTCCTTGCCCCAAACCACAAATACATCAGCGATCGGGCTGTTGGTGATCCACATCTTCGCGCCCGTCAGGCTGTAGCCGCCGTCCACCTTGCGTGCGCGAGTAATCATCGCGCCTGGGTCAGACCCGTGGTTAGGCTCTGTCAGACCAAAGCAACCGATCCATTCGCCAGAGGCCAGCTTTGGTAAGTACTTCTGCTTCTGCGCCTCGGTACCGAATTCATTGATCGGCACCATGACCAGAGAAGACTGCACGCTCATCATCGAGCGGTAGCCGGAGTCGACACGTTCCACTTCGCGCGCGATCAAGCCGTAGCTGACGTAATTCAAGCCACTGCCGCCGTACTGTTCGGGAATCATCGCCCCCAGCAAACCGGTCTCACCCATCTCGCGAAAAATTGCCGGGTCAGTCCGCTCATGACGGAAGGCCTCAAGTACACGCGGCGCCAGCTTGTCCTGAGCAAATTGCTCGGCACTGTCGCGCACCATGCGCTCTTCTTCGGTGAGCTGTTGATCCAGCAGCAGTGGATCGATCCAGTTGAAGCTTGCCTTGCCAGCCATGAGTCAAGTCCTCGCAAAGAACATAGGAAGTCGTGGACCAAGCCTAGGCCCGGTAACCATTCGGGGCAAACGAGGATTATGCATAGGGTTGTGCTAATTTCTCACTTCGTAATAGTTGTAATCCGCCCCCAGCGGCTTTATGAGTGAGGACAGAGTACATGCGCAGAAAAATACCCAGCACGACCGCGCTTGTCAGTTTTGAGGCGGCGGCTCGCCATGAGAGCTTCACCAAGGCAGCGCAGGAGTTATCCCTCACCCAAGGCGCCATTTGCCGACAGATCGCCAGCCTTGAAGAGTTTTTAGGTGTCGAACTGTTTCGACGCTCGCGACGCGGAGTGAAGCTAACCGAAGCGGGGCTGTCTTATAGTCGTCGCGTCGCGACGCAACTGGACGCGGTGGAACGCGACACGCTGTCCGTAATGGGTCAGCAGGGCGCCAACGTAATTGAACTGGCCGTGGTCCCCACGTTCGGCACGCAGTGGCTGATCCCCAGGCTCAAGGACTTCCAGCGCCAGCATCCGGAAGTGACAGTCAACCTCACCAACCGCACGCGGCCGTTCCTGTTTGCGGATACCGATTTCGACGCGGCCATTTACTTCGGGGACGCCGACTGGTCCGGCACTGAATCGCACCGATTGATGGGGGAGAACCCCGTGCCCGTCTGCAGTCCGCAGTTGCTGGGCGAGCGCACTCAGTTCAGCGCCGAAGAAATCGCAGAGCTACCGCTGCTGCAGCAAACCACGCGCCCCTATGCCTGGCGGCAGTGGTTCAGTGCCAGGCAACTGAACGTTCCCCGTGACATGACAGGCCCTCGTTACGAGCTATTCTCGATGTTGTCTCAAGCCGCCACGCATGACATGGGCATCGCGCTGATCCCGCCGTTCCTGATCCAGCGCGAGCTGGACGAGCATCAACTGGTGATCGCAAGCCCTGAAGCACTGACCAGCTCCAAGGCTTATTACCTGATGATTCCTGACCGAAAGGTCGAGTCCGCCTCGTTGCACGCGTTCAGAGACTGGCTTATTGATCAGTCACAACGCTACAGCCCAGCAATCAAAGGACTTCAATAGCTTACTGACTTTGTAGTCAGATATTTTTTATCCCTACAGATGTACGTATATGTCGCATTTAAACAGACTGTATTCATCGGCCCGAAATACCCTCAAAGCCATGATTCCTATGGCTTACAACGACCATGACGAGTCAATACACGACTATTCACAGTAAATATAAAAATCCTCGCGAAAAACACCTAGAACGCCATAATCACTTGTATTTAAAGCGGTTATTCCAGTGCCTTGCGACAATCAGTCACAGGGTGACTTGTAGTTAATTTTTCGTCACCCGTCATAATCCCTTGAAGGCCGTAAAGTTCGCCTGCAAAATGCCGCGCCCCGCTGTCATTTCAGCGGGATCGTGCTGATCGGCCGCCCCAGTTGCGCCACTCGCGGTGCACTGGCCTTTTTACAAAAAGATCAAAAGCAAAAAGATCATGCAGGAGATTTGACGTGCACATTGGTGTTCCTCTCGAAACCCAGACCGGTGAAACGCGGGTGGCTGCCACCCCGGAAACCATCAAAAAGCTGATCGGCCAGGGCCATAAGGTCACTGTACAAAGCGGAGCGGGCCTCAAGGCCAGCGTCGTCGACAGTGCCTATGAAGCAGCAGGCGCCACCCTTGGCAGTGCCAACGACGCATTTGGCGCCGAGCTGATCCTCAAGGTCGTGGCTCCCAGCGACAGCGAGCTCGCGCTGATCAAAAGCGGCACCGTACTGGTGGGCATGCTCAATCCGTTCAGCAACGAAACCATTACCAAACTGGCCGAACAGGGTGTCACTGCCTTTGCGCTCGAGGCTGCACCACGCACCTCGCGTGCCCAGAGCCTCGACGTACTGTCCTCCCAAGCCAACATCGCAGGCTATAAAGCCGTGCTGCTCGCCGCGCATCACTATCCGCGCTTCATGCCGATGCTGATGACCGCCGCAGGCACCGTAAAAGCCGCACGCGTGCTGATCCTCGGCGCGGGGGTTGCCGGGCTGCAGGCAATTGCTACGGCGAAACGTCTGGGGGCCGTGATCGAAGCGTCTGACGTACGCCCGGCCGTCAAGGAGCAGATCGAGTCCCTCGGCGCCAAGTTTGTGGAGGTGCCTTACGAAACCGATGAAGAACGCGAGTGCGCCGTCGGTGTCGGCGGTTACGCGCGCCCGATGCCCGCAAGCTGGATGCAGCGTCAGGCCCTTGCCGTGCACGAGCGCGCAAAACAAGCCGATATCGTGATTACCACGGCCCTGATCCCCGGCCGCAAGGCACCCACGCTGCTCAGCGCCGACACCGTCGCACAGATGAAGCCTGGCTCGGTGGTCATCGACCTTGCCGCCGCCCAGGGTGGGAACTGCCCGTTGACCGTCGCCGACCAGGTCGTGGTGGAAAACGGCGTGATCATTTGCGGCCCAACCAATCTGGCCGGGGCCGTCGCTGCCGATGCGTCTGCGTTGTACGCGCGCAACCTGCTGGACTTCCTGAAGCTGGTCTTCACCAAGGAAGGGCAGTTCGAAATCAACCTCGAAGACGACATCGTCGCCGCGTGCCTGATGTGCCGCGACGGCCAAGTCATCCGCAAAAACGCCTAAGCAGGGATTCAGACGATGGAAGAGCTTATCTCCCCCGGTATCTACAACCTGATCATCTTTGTGCTGGCGATCTATGTCGGCTATCACGTGGTCTGGAACGTCACGCCCGCGCTGCACACTCCATTGATGGCGGTGACCAACGCGATTTCCGCCATTGTGATCGTCGGCGCCATGCTGGCTGCCGCCCTCACCGTGACGCCGCTGGGCAAAACCATGGGCACCCTGGCGGTGGCCCTGGCCGCAGTCAACGTGTTCGGAGGTTTCCTGGTCACCCGCAGAATGCTGGAAATGTTCAAGAAGAAAGCCCCGAAAGTAAAAGAAGAGGCGCCGAAGTCATGAGCATGAATCTCGTCACGACGCTGTACCTGATCGCGTCGATCTGTTTCATCCAGGCCCTCAAGGGGCTGTCGCACCCCACCACGTCGCGTCGCGGCAACCTGTTCGGCATGCTCGGCATGGCGCTGGCCGTACTTACCACCGTGGGCCTCATCTATAAGCTCGGCGCTGAGCTGGCCACTGCCGGCATCGGCTATGTGATCGTCGGCCTTCTGATCGGTGGCACCGCCGGCTCGATCATGGCCAAGCGGGTAGAAATGACCAAGATGCCGGAGCTGGTGGCGTTCATGCACAGCATGATCGGCCTGGCCGCGGTGTTTATCGCCATCGCCGCCGTGGTCGAGCCGCAATCCCTGGGCATCGTCAAACACCTTGGCGATGCGATTCCTGCCGGCAACCGCCTGGAACTGTTCCTGGGCGCGGCCATCGGTGCGATTACGTTTTCCGGCTCGGTGATCGCTTTCGGCAAGCTGTCGGGCAAGTACAAGTTCCGCCTGTTTCAGGGGGCACCGGTACAGTTCGGCGGCCAGCACAAACTGAACCTGGTGCTTGGGCTGGCAACCCTGGGCCTGGGTCTGGCGTTCATGTTCACCGGCAACCTCACCGCCTTCGCACTGATGCTGGCGCTGGCGTTTGTATTGGGCGTGCTGATCATTATCCCGATCGGTGGCGCGGACATGCCGGTAGTCGTCTCAATGCTCAACAGCTATTCCGGCTGGGCGGCGGCCGGCATCGGTTTCTCGCTGAACAACTCGATGCTGATCATTGCCGGCTCACTGGTAGGCTCCAGCGGCGCGATCCTGTCGTACATCATGTGCAAGGCGATGAACCGCTCGTTCTTCAATGTGTTGCTCGGCGGCTTCGGTAATACGCCAGACGCCGGTGCGGCCGCTGGCTCCAAGGAAGCGCGTCCGGTGAAATCCGGTTCGGCAGACGACGCCACCTTCCTGCTCACCAACGCCGACACCGTAATCATCGTGCCAGGCTATGGCCTGGCGGTGGCGCGGGCGCAGCATGCGCTCAAAGAGTTGACCGAGAAACTCACTCACCACGGTGTTACGGTGAAATACGCGATCCACCCGGTGGCCGGTCGCATGCCCGGACACATGAACGTGTTGCTCGCCGAGGCGGAAGTGCCGTACGACCAGGTGTTCGAGATGGAAGACATCAACTCCGAGTTCGGCCAGGCCGACGTAGTGCTGGTGTTGGGTGCCAACGACGTGGTCAACCCGGCCGCGAAGAACGATCCGAAATCGCCGATTGCCGGGATGCCGATCCTCGAAGCCTTCAAGGCCAAGACCATCATCGTCAACAAGCGCTCCATGGCCAGCGGCTATGCGGGGCTGGACAACGAGCTGTTCTATCTCGACAAGACCATGATGGTGTTCGGTGACGCCAAAAAGGTCATCGAAGACATGGTCAAAGCCGTCGAGTAACACTGCTCCAGCGCAATACTCGAAACCCCGGCGCGACATAGGCTGGGGTTTTTTATTGCGGGATGAAACCCGACCAAAGGCTCTAAATCGCTAGCTTGCATTCGACCATGGTAGCGGGCCGAATTTTTTTGAAATCACTACACTGCCTACCTTGCTTCCGTAGCCCGAGATAACCATTCATGTACCGTGATCGTATCCGCTTGCCTTCGTTGTTGAACAAGGTCATGAGCGCGGCAGACGCCGCCGCACTGATCGAGGACGGCATGACCGTCGGCATGAGCGGCTTCACCCGCGCCGGTGAAGCCAAGGCCGTCCCCCACGCCCTGGCCGAACGGGCCAAGACCTCCCCGCTGAAAATCACCCTGATGACCGGCGCCAGCCTGGGCAATGACCTGGACAAGCAACTGACCGAAGCCGGTGTGTTGTCCCGGCGCATGCCATTCCAGGTCGACAGCACCTTGCGCAAGGCCATCAACGCAGGCCAGGTGATGTTTATCGATCAGCATTTGTCGGAAACCGTCGAGCAACTGCGCAACAATCAACTCAAGCTGCCGGACATTGCGGTGATCGAAGCCATCGCTATCACCGAGCAAGGCCACATCGTGCCCACCACGTCGGTGGGTAACTCAGCCAGTTTCGCAATTTTCGCCAAACAGGTGATCATCGAGATCAACCTCGCGCACAATCCGAATCTGGAAGGGCTGCACGACATCTATATTCCGACCTACCGTCCAACCCGCACGCCGATCCCATTGGTAAAGGTGGACGATCGTATCGGCAGCACCGCAATCCCGATTCCGCCAGAGAAGATCGTCGCGATCGTCATCACCAATCAGGCGGACTCAGCGTCGACCGTAACCCCGCCCGACAGCGACACCCAAGGCATCGCCAACCACCTCATCAACTTCCTCAGGCAGGAAGTGGACGCCGGGCGCATGACCAACAAACTCGGGCCGCTGCAAGCGGGCATCGGTAACATCGCCAACGCTGTGATGTGCGGCTTGATCGACTCGCCTTTCGAAGACCTGACCATGTATTCGGAAGTGTTGCAGGACTCGACATTCGACCTGATCGACGCCGGCAAGCTGAGCTTCGCCTCGGGCAGCTCGATCACTCTGTCGCAACGGCGCAATGCCGACGTGTTCGGCAACCTGGAGCGCTATAAGGACAAACTGGTGCTGCGTCCCCAGGAAATTTCCAACCACCCTGAAGTGGTGCGACGCCTGGGCATTATCGGCATCAACACAGCCCTGGAGTTCGACATCTATGGCAACGTCAACTCCACCCACGTCTGCGGCACGCGGATGATGAACGGCATCGGCGGCTCAGGTGACTTCGCGCGCAATGCGCACCTGGCGATCTTCGTGACCAAATCCATCGCCAAGGGCGGCGCGATTTCCAGCGTGGTACCGATGGTCAGCCATGTGGACCACACCGAGCATGATGTGGACATCCTGGTCACCGAAGTCGGCCTGGCCGATCTGCGCGGCCTGGCGCCACGGGAACGGGCGCGAGTGATCATCGATAACTGTGTGCACCCAGCGTACCGTGATGCGCTGAACACTTACTTCGAGACCGCCTGCACACTCGGCGGACACACCCCGCATATCCTGCGCGAGGCACTGAGCTGGCACATCAATCTGGAAGAAACCGGGCATATGCTAAAGGCTTGATTCATACAGATGCGGGCTGGTGCAAATACAGTTTCATCAGCCCTGCAGTAATCCGCGCCATTCCTGAAAAAACTGTACTGCTGTACCGGTCTTTTCCTAGGGAAATAGCTGACACAGTCACTCGAAACCGACTATTTCGCACTACTTCAGTGCAGACAGGTACAGTTGCCCCGTTTCCGTACAGTACAGCCCCTATAAACAGTTAACTGGCCCCTCACAATACAAGTGAACTGTATCTAGAGAGTGTTGCGCCGCAGGAGGATCATTGGCATCAGTTAAACCACTACCTAATCCCGCCACAAGCGGAAGGATGCCATCATGGAACGTACACTCAGTTCCGAACTGTTCTCTGAAAAAGCCGTAAACAACCAAGCCGCTCTGCCTCTGCGCGTTCTGGCCAACCTGATGCTGTGGCAACGTCGCATCTCCAGCCGCCACCAACTGGCTCGTCTGGATTCGCGCCTGCTGGCTGATGCCGGTATCAGCGAAGCACAACGCTACGAAGAGCTGAGCAAGCCGTTCTGGCGCTGATGAGCGCTCGCTGGCCCTGACCTGAACGGTCCACTGCCAGCAACCAGATTGAACAAAACAAAGCCCGCCCCGGGAAACCGGAGGTGGGCTTTGTCGTTTCCGGGATTCGATTGCGACGAAAAACAGAACCCGCAGCGCAGGACCAGTACAGTTAAAATAATCCAACAGATGATAAGTACAATTCAGTGCCGTTGTATCTGTATTGGTTAAACCAGCTCAGCCATTCTGGTGTGCCAGACCAGAATCGAGGCCACACAGATGAACTTCCAACCCGCTTTATATAAACGGCTGGCACTGCGCTTCGTCGAGGCTCTAGGCCGTTGGGCCCTGCGTGCTCAAGGTCGACGTCAGTTAACTCAGCTTGATTTGCGGGACTTGGCCGATGCAGGCATTACGCCAGGAGATCGCATGGCCGAGCTGTCCAAGCCTTTTTGGCGTGACTAGGCAGTCAAGACGCTATCCGAACGCATAAACGGCAGCTTAATATCCCGCTACCAAGTGGCGAAGCACGGGGAGCAGGCGTCTGATCCCCAAGGCTGTTCTGCACCACTTTATCCGTTCACCCAAGGAGTCACCCCATGCCCCGTCTTCGCCTTCTTAGTGCCGCTGCGCTGTTGACCCTGGCTGCCACCGCCAACGCTAGCAGCTTCATCGTGACCACCGACTCCATTGTCGGCGCGCTGAAAGCCACCTCCGACGCCACCTCCGATGCCACGTCATCCCTGCGCGACAACAAGGTGGTACGCGCCGCCCGTGACGACGCCGCCAGCTTTGTCGCCAGCGAAGGCGCCATTCGTGGAGTGAAGCTGGAAAGCGCTCTGGCCCAGATCCGCCAACAAGCCCCGCAATTGAACACCGCAACTGACGCACAGCTGGCCCAGGCCATCCTGGCCATTTGAGGCAACGGGCAAGGGAGCGCGAGCCGCTCCCGGACGCCTCCGCGCTGGCTCTCGTCCGGGCATTGCGCTAGCCTTGGCGCTCGTTTCCAGTTGTCGAGTCCCATGGCTTTTTCATACCGACTGTTCCTTGTCCCTGTGTTGTTTTCAGCGAGCTGGTCGCCTCTGGCATCGGCCTTTGACGTGACCCTTCAAGGCACTGTCGCGAGCGCCTTTGCCACCAGCAAGGTGACCTCCGCGCCCTTCGATAGAAAGTTGCTGATGGCAGCCCAGGATGATGCTGCCGTGTTTGTCGCCACTGACGGCCAATGGCGGGGAGCAAGGCTGGAATCAGCGCTGGATTACCTGCGCCGCACCCAGCCAAAACTTAACGCCAGCGACCGTGAACTGGCGCAAGCAATACTCGTCCAATAAACATCTTTGTATTTCGGAGTCATCCCATGCGTAGCCCGCTGATCGCCGCCACCCTTGGCCTGCTGTTATTGGCCGATGTTGCCCAGGCACACACGCTGGTGGCCACCAGTAACATCATTGTTCGCGCCTTTGGCCGCACCATTGATTTCACCTCGGACACCACCACCTCAATCCGCGACTCCAAAGTCGTGCGCGAAGCCCACGATGATGCCGCCAGTTTTGTTGCCACCAACGGTGAGATCCGCGGCGCGCAACTTGAAGCCGCCTTCGATACCCTGCGCACCCGCGTGCCGGAAGCTCGCGATGCCACTGACCAGACTCTCGCCGAAGCCATCCTCGCACTGTGAGGCGCCTCGCCGCCTGGCTGCTGGCCGGGACTGTGCTGCTGTGTACCGGCGCAGCGCAGGCCAGCCTGCAGCTGCGGCTCAAGTCCGATGGCTTGAGCCCGGCTGAGCAACAAGCCAGCCAGGCTTTGCTCGATGAGGCGATGCGCGCGTTGCCACCGCGCTTTATCGAGCAACTGGACCGGCGCATCGATGTCGGCTGGACCGACAAAATGCCCGGCAACGCCTACGGCCAGGCCTCTCTGGTGTCGGAGCTGGACCTCAACCGCAACCTGTTGACCAGCCTGACCGACGGCAGCGCCGCCGCCCGTCAAACCAATCGTCCCCACGGTACGGTGCGCCGGGAAATGCTCGCCACGGTTCTGCACGAACTGACCCACATCTATGATCGCGCGCGCCTGTGGTCCAAAGACGAACGCGCGCTGATCCAGCGCTGCAGCCGCCAGAACGGCATCACTGGCGTGATCGGCCTGCCGGATCAGTGCCGGGGCCAGAACGACCGGCGCTTTACCCTCAGCGATGATCCTCGATTGCTCGACCTCGCCGGTTGGCCGCAATACGTCGGCCGGCGCGGCGAGCGCGAGCAGCACAACCGCCAGGTCGTGCGCAGCCCGGACCTCTACGAAACCACCAGCCCACTGGAGTTCGTCGCGGTCAACATGGAGTACTTCCTCCTCGACCCGAGCTACGCCTGCCGCCGCCCGGCGTTGTTCCGCTATTACCGTGACCATTTCGGCTGGACGCCGCCCGAGCAGGACGCGTGCGCCAAGACGTACGCGTTTCTCAATGCCGGCAATGATTTCGCCAAGACGCCGCTGGGCCATATCGATCCCGAGCGGGTGTACCAGATTGACTATCTGCTGGCCGAAGCCAACCAGAACCTGGTAAGCCGCTGGGGCCACAGCATGCTGCGGCTGGTGATCTGCGCCCCCGGCCGGCCGCGCGGGCCCGATTGTCGGCTGGACCTGGACCAGCACCTGGTGCTGTCCTACCGCGCCTTCGTCGGTGACGTGCAGCTGTCGAGCTGGGACGGCTTGGTGGGCAAATACCCGTCGCGCCTGTTCGTATTGCCGCTGGCCCAGGTCATCGACGAATACACCAAGACTGAGCTGCGCGGCCTGGCCTCCGTCCCGCTGAAATTGTCGCGCCAGGAGATCAACGAAACCGTCGAGCACGCCGCTGAAATGCATTGGAGCTACGACGGAAACTATTTCTTCCTGTCCAACAACTGCGCCGTCGAAAGCCTCAAGCTGTTGCGCAGCGGCAGCGCCAACCCGCAACTGACCGGCCTGGACAACATCACCCCCAATGGTCTGCTGGAAGTGCTGCAGGCTCGCGGCCTGGCCGATACCAGCGTACTGGACGACAAACGCGAAGCGCTGCGCCTGGGCTATCACTTCGACTCGTTCCGCGAACGCTATCAGGCGATGTTCGATGTATTGCGCAAGCATCTACCGATCAAACAGACCCAGGTTGAAGATTGGTTGGCGCTGGACGCGGCGCAACGTCGCCAATGGTTCGACCAGGCCGATCTGCGCACCAGCGCGGCGTTGCTGCTGCTGGAACAGGCCAGTTTTCGCAAACAGCTGATGCTGGCCCAGGATGAGGTCAAGCAACGCTACCTCGGTGCCCGCGAGTTGAAAAATGGCGGCATGGAGAAAGCCAATGCCACGCTGCAACAGATCCTCGCCAACAGCGGCTTTCTCAGTCGCCCGGCCGAACTGCTCGGCGCCGGAGGCTATGGCCTGCCGCAACCGTCGGAAGCCGAACGCCTGGAGTCAGAAAGCGCCGAACGCCAAAAGCAGCTCCAGTCACTGACCGGTGAGCTGGACAAAGAGGTGAGGGCGCTGCTTGAACCATCCCGCGCCGCCGAGATTGCCGCGTGTGAAGCCAACCTCAAGCAGGTCGGTGAACATCTGCGCAAACTGCACAAAGCGGCGGGCGGGCTCGAACTGCCGTGAAGGTGGGAGGGGCTTGCCCCTTGATAGATTTTGACCTGCACAAGCTTGAAGACCGCGCGTCTTGCCCACACTGACTGTTTTGCCGGCGAAAGCTGGCTGAAAGCTTACGCGTCTAGGATCGCCCCCAACTGCCGGCAATAGATCGGCTGTACACAACAACAATGGTGATCCCCGATGTCCGTCCGTACCCGCCTGTTCGCTCCAACTCCTCCCGTACGTCTCGTGCCTTTCGTTCTGCGCTGACCCGTCCCGGTTCGCCATTCCCTAGCCGCGCTACGCCTGGAGTATTCCTATGCTGACTTTCCTTGGCTTTGCCATGGTCATCACGTTCATGTTCCTCATCATGACCAAGCGCCTGTCCGCGCTGATCGCCCTGATCATCGTGCCGATCCTGTTCGCGCTGTTCGGCGGTTTCGCACCGAAGATCGGTCCGATGATGCTTGAAGGCATCACCAAGCTCGCGCCGACCGGCGTGATGCTGATGTTCGCCATCCTCTACTTTGCCCTGATGATCGACTCCGGCCTGTTCGATCCGGCCGTGCGCAAGATCCTCAAGATGGTCAAGGGCGACCCGCTGAAAGTCTCGGTGGGTACTGCCGTGCTGGCCCTGGTGGTGTCCCTCGACGGTGACGGCGCCACCACTTACATGATCTGCGTGGCCGCCATGTTGCCGCTGTACCAGCGCATCGGCATGAGCCCGCGGATCATGGCCGGCCTGATCATTCTCGCCGGCGGCGTGATGAACATGACGCCCTGGGGCGGCCCGACCGCCCGCGCCGCCAGTGCGCTGCATGTGGACCCGTCGGATATTTTCGTACCGATGATTCCCGCCATGGCCGCCGGTGTGGTGGCGATCCTGGTGATTGCCTATATGTACGGCAAGCGCGAACGAGCGCGCCTGGGTGAACTGCACCTGCAAGGCGACGAAATCGACCACAGCGAGATCAGTGTGTCGCAGTACCCGGATGCTCGCCGTCCGAAGCTGATCTGGTTCAACGGCGCCCTGACCCTGGCCCTGATGTGCACGCTGATTGCAGGCCTGTTGCCGCTGCCGGTGCTGTTCATGGTGGCGTTCAGCATTGCAATGATCGTCAACTACCCGTGCCTGCAACAACAGAAAGACCGCGTCGCCGCCCACGCCGGCAGTGTACTGGCGGTGGTGGGGCTGATCTTCGCCGCAGGCATCTTCACCGGCATCCTGTCGGGCACCGGCATGGTCGATGCCATGTCCAAGAGCCTGCTGGCGGTCATCCCTGAAGCGTTGGGCCCATACCTGGCGGTCATCACCGCGCTGGTGAGCATGCCGTTTACCTTCTTCATGTCCAACGACGCGTTTTACTATGGCGTGCTACCGGTACTCGCCGAAGCCGCCAGCCACTACGGCATCACCGCCGTGGAAATGGCACGCGCCTCCATCGTCGGCCAACCGGTGCACTTGCTCAGCCCGCTGGTGCCATCGACCTACCTGTTGGTGGCCCTGGCCGGTATCGAATTTGGCGATCACCAGCGTTTCACCCTGAAGTGGGCAGTGCTGGTGTGCCTGTGCATAATGTTCGCCGCCTTGCTGATGGGGATTTTTCCGCTGTTCAGCACTCTATAACCGTACAACCCGCTGCGCCGGTCCTACCGGCGCGGCTTAACACTCGCGCAAAGGTATACACATGGAATGGCTGACCAATCCGGAAATCTGGATTGCCTTCTTCACCCTGACGGCCCTCGAGATCGTCCTGGGCATCGATAACATCATCATGATTTCGATCCTGGTCAGCCGCATGCCCAAGCACATGCAGGCACGTACCCGGATCTTCGGCCTGGCGCTGGCCATGGTCACGCGTATCCTGTTGCTGCTGTCGATCACCTGGGTCATGCAATTGACCGCCGACCTGTTCGTGGTCCTCGGCCAAGGCATTTCCGGTCGCGACCTGATCCTGTTCTTCGGTGGCCTGTTCCTGCTGTGGAAAAGCTCCCAGGAGATGTACCACGCGCTGGAAGGTGAAGACGAAACCCAGGACGAGCCCAAGGGCGCCGGTGGCAAGTTCATCTACACCATCATCCAGATCGCGATCATCGACATTGTGTTCTCCCTGGACTCGGTGATCACTGCGGTCGGCATGGTGTCCCATGTACCGGTCATGATCGCCGCGATCGTCGTCGCCGTACTGGTGATGATGCTGGCGGCCGGCACGATCAGCGAATTCATCGACAAGCACCCGTCGTTGAAAATGCTCGCGCTGTCGTTCCTGCTGGTGGTGGGTACCGTGCTGATCGCCGAATCTTTCGATGTGCACGTACCGAAGGGCTACGTCTACTTCGCCATGGCATTCTCGCTGGCGGTGGAAGCGGTGAACATCAAGATGCGCACCGCGATCGCAAAGAAGAAGAAGCAGAAGGATCCGGTGAAACTGCGCAAGGACATTCCGGGTCAGTAACCCCGAGCCTGAATAAAAACGGGGCCCTCGCGCCTAATGCCGGTCAGTTAAGAGACGGAACGGACAATCAGTCACCTGTGGCGAGCGGGCTTGCCCCGCGTTGGGCTGCGCAGCAGCCCCAAAACATAGTCCCGGAGCTGCCTGGCATACTGCGACGCTCCTATTGGGGTTGCTGCGCAGCCCAACGCGGGGCAAGCCCGCTCGCCACAGTTACAGTGTTCCTCCTTAACTGACTGGCATTAGGCCCTCGCGCCCCGTTTTTTTTGATCGCAAAAAGCTGATTTCATGACAGTTTTGTTTCAATCCCCACTTTAGCTATGCGATCCTGGCGCCGAGCCCATTCGCCAACTACAGCTTAAGTACAAGACGTAGAACGGCACGCGGCAATTTTTCATTGGCTCCTTCTGGAGCCCACCCACACGGGGGGCCGAGCATGCTGACCTTGCTCAATCTGCTTTCCGCCGTGACCCTGCTCATCTGGGGCACGCACATCGTCCGTACCGGCATCCTGCGGGTCTACGGTTCCAACTTGCGCCAAGTCATCGGTCAGAACATGGCCAAGCGCTGGCTGGCGTTTATCGCCGGCATTCTGGTGACGGCCATGGTGCAGAGCAGCAACGCCACGGCCATGCTGGTGACGTCGTTCGTCGGCCAGGGCCTGATGGGGCTGATGCCCGCCATGGCGACCATGCTCGGTGCCGATGTGGGCACCGCCCTGATGGCACGGGTGCTCACCTTTGACCTGTCCTGGCTGTCGCCGCTGTTGATCTTCCTGGGGGTGATTTTCTTCCTGTCGCGCAAACAGACGCGCGCAGGGCAGTTGGGTCGGGTGGGCATCGGCCTGGGGCTGATCATTCTGGCACTGCAGTTGATCGTCGAAGCGGCGGGGCCAATCACCCATGCCCAGGGCGTCAAAGTCATCTTTGCCTCGCTGACCGGCGACATCCTGCTCGATGCCTTGGTCGGCGCCCTGTTCGCGATGATCTCCTACTCCAGCCTGGCCGCCGTGCTGCTGACCGCCACCCTCGCCGGTGCCGGTGTGATCGGCCTGCATGTGGCAATCGGTCTGGTGATCGGCGCCAATATCGGCAGCGGCGTGCTGGCGTTTCTCAGTACCAGCATGCAAAACGCAGCCGGTCGCCAAGTGGCACTCGGCAGCCTGCTGTACAAACTGATCGGCCTGTTGCTGATCATCCCGGTGCTCGACCCGCTCGTACGCTGGATGGATAACCTGGACTACAGCGCCCAGGGCATGGTCATCACCTTTCATCTGCTCTACAACGTCAGCCGCTGCCTGATCCTGCTGCCGACCATCGGCCCCATGGCGCGCCTGTGTGCCTGGTTGCTGCCCGAGCGTGAAGAGGTCAACGGCAAAGCCAAACCACGGCATCTGGACCCTACCGCCCTCACCACCCCTAGCTTGGCGCTAGCCAACGCCGCGCGAGAAACCCTGCGCCTGGGCGACCTGATCGACAATATGCTCACCGCCATGCAGGAAGTGCTGCGCGGCAAACAGACGGCCATCACCCAGGAAATGCGCAGCCTCAGCGATGACGTTGAAGCGCTCTACAGCGCCATAAAGCTTTATCTGGCGCAAATGCCGCGTGAAGACCTCAGCGAACAAGACAGCCGCCGCTGGGCCGAAATCATTGAACTGTCGATCAACCTGAAGCTGGCCGGCGACTTGATCGAACGCATGCTGCGCAAGGTCCAGCAGCAGAAAACGTCCCAGCGCCGACAATTCTCGGAGGTGGGCCTGGAAGAACTCACCGACCTGCACAGCCAGTTGATCGCCAACCTGCGCCTGGGCCTGTCGGTGTTTCTGAGCGCCGACCCGGAAAGTGCCCGCCAGTTGCTGCGCGAGAAACGCCGCTTCCGCGCGCAGGAGCGGCGCCTGGCCCACGCCCATGTAAGCCGTCTGCAGCGCAAGATCGTACAAAGCCTGGAAACCAGTTCCCTGCACCTTGAGCTGATTGCCGACATGAAGCGTCTGAACTCGTTGTTTTGCAGCAGTGCCTATGTCGTATTGGAAACGTCCGACACCGGCGCACTCTCGGCCGAAGATATTGCCGACATCACGCATTCCCCCTGAACGTAAGATGGCCCGTGAAGTCAGTTACAACTGACCTCACTCGCCAGGAAGCCAGTTATGCGTCGCCTGTTATTCGTCTGCCTGCTGTTGGGCGCCGCTCATGCCTTTGCCTTTGACCGCTTGCAAGTCGAGGGCTACACCTTGCCCAACGGCCTGCAATTGCTGCTCAAACCCGGCACCGAGCGCGGGCATGTGGCTATTCGCCTGGTGGTCGGCGTGGGCTTGGATGACTTCCCGTGCGAAGACAAAGAGCTGCCCCATCTGTTCGAGCACTTGCTGTTCAGCGGCATCGATGGCGGCGGCGAGGGCGACCTAGAAGAGCGCATGCAGGCCCTGGGCGGCGAATGGAACGCCTACACCAGTAATGCGGACACCACCTTCGTGATCGAGGCCCCCGCGTACAACCAGCGCAAAGTGCTGGACCTGCTGCTGGCGATCCTCACCCGCACCGAGCTGACCGACGCCCACATCAATGCAGCCAAACAGGTGGTGGAGCGTGAGGACGGCGGCCATTACTCACGGCTGCAACGCCTGCTTGATCGCCAGGATCTGGGCCACACCGCCAGCAACCAGCTGGCCGTCGAACTGGGGCTCAAATGCGCCGAACGTGCCGAGGTCAATCACCTGACCCGCGATCAATTGCAAACGCTACGCAAGGACTGGTACGCGCCCAATAACATGACGCTGATCATCGTCGGCGACCTCGATAAACTGCTGCCGGCCTATCTCGAGCGCACCTACGGGCAACTGACGCCGGTCGAGCCCAGCGAACATTTGCCGCTGCCGCAGATCCAGCAAACGGCCGCCAGTCATCGCGAACTGATCCACGGTTGGGTGGGCAACAGCGCCAAATTGCACTGGCTGCTGCCGGAACCGGTACTGGACGACCAACATGATGAAACCTATGACCTGCTCAAGGACTACCTGGACTGGGCGCTGTACCGCCAGTTGCGCCTCAGGCATGGGTTGTCCTACGGCCCCTGGGCCGAGCGCGAAGTGCTCGGAGGCGTCGGCTTTCTGAGCCTGAATGCCGATCTTGAGCGCGAAAACCTCGACGAAGCCGAACAGGTGCTGCACGACCTCAAGGCGCAACTGCTCAAGGACGGCCTGGACCCGGCCACCTTTACACGCCTGCAACAAGCGGCCATCGCCCGACAAGCCTGGGCCGTGCAGGGCAACAGCGCACTGGCCGACTACTACTGGAGTGCCGCAGGCGACTACGACAATGGCCATTTCAGCGACCCCGCCAAGCGCATCAAGGCCATCAAGCTGGACCAGGCAAACCAGGCCTTGCGCGAGCTTCTCAAGCAACCGGGCTACTGGCGCATCGAAAAGCCGCTGTTCAGTTACGACACCCTCAGTTGGAGCGGCGCAGGCCTGCTGGCACTGATGGTGATCGGCTGGGTGGGCGTGCGCCGTTATCGCAAACGGGTTGAGTAATGAGGCACCGAACAGCAGCCTAAGACGCTATTCTGTCTAAGATTTCTCCTACACAGTGCGAACCGCCGAATGCCCAACCTGACCCACTATATCCAGCGCATCCTCGAACTGATGAAGCGCTACCCAGGGGTGATTGCACTCGGCGGCTTCATCTCGGGGGTAGGCAGCTTCATTCTGGTGGACCGTCAGCAGGGGATGGCCAGCTGGATCGCCGTGATCATGCTGGTGAGCTGGCTCTGGCTGATGCTCGAGAACAGTTTTACCCAACTGTTCACCAAACTCTTCAAGCGCGAGATCCCCGAGCCCCTGCTGCGCTACGCGACCCAGATGATCCACCAGGAAAGCCTGTTTTTCGTACTGCCGTTCTTCTTCGTCACCACCGCGTGGAACAGCGGCCAATCGGTGTTCACAGGGCTGCTCGGCGCGGCAGCGCTGGTGTCGATCATCGACCCGTTGTACTACAAATGGCTGGCGCCCAAGCGTTCACTGTTCCTGGCCCTGCACACCCTGACCCTGTTCGCCGCGCTGCTCACTGCGCTGCCGATCATCCTGCACCTGACCACCGCCGAGAGCTACAAACTCGCCCTTGGCGTGGCCATGGCGCTATCAATTCCAAGCCTGGCGGTGAGCATGCCGCTGCGCAGTCTTAAAGGTTGGGCCATGTTGCTGGGTGTTACTGCGGCCATTGGTTGTGCCGGCTGGTTCCTGCGCAGCTGGGTGCCGCCGGCCACCCTGTGGATGACAGAGGTGGCCATCAGTACCCAGCTGCAGGACCGTACGCCAGGGCATGACCTCAAGGAAGTCTCCGCCGCACAACTGCGCAGCGGCGGGTTGTACGCTTATACCGCGATTAACGCGCCGCGCGGGTTGGATGAGCGCATCTACCACGTGTGGAAATTCAACGGTAAGGAAGTAGACCGCATTGCCCTGGACATTCATGGCGGGCGCAAGGAAGGCTACCGTGCCTGGACCCACAAGCAGAACTTCCCGGGGGACTCGGCAGGGCGCTGGCAGGTCCAGGTATTGACCGAGGATGGACAGGTTATCGGCGTGCTGCGCTTTAAAGTCACCGACACAGCACAAACGGACAACCCACAGTAGGCAGCTTCGTGCTATTACGTAGGGCTTTGTGAAAACAGACACGCTCGCAGCTTATGACCACCCGCATCACGGCCGGCGCCGCCCATCTCGATACGTCCACCACCCCTCCGTTGCTCAGGATTACGGGGGACTGGACGCTTGCCCACTATGCGAGCCTGAAGAAGCTGTCGGACAAACTCGACGGCCAATACGATGCCGGCGCGCGTATCGACCTCAACGGGCTCGGTGCCCTGGACACCGCCGGCGCGTCGCTGCTGGTGGAACTGCTGGGGCCGACTCGCATCGAGCAATCCGCCGAGCAGACCGATTGCAGCCTGTCCGCCGCCGACCGCGCACTCCTTAAAACGGTGTATCGCTCCCTCAACGACTTCTGCGTGCCGGACAAAGCGCCCGAAGAAGCCACCGGTATTCAGGTGCTGGCGCGTATCGGCGCGGCCGTGGACAAGGTGTGGCAGGACAGCAAGCAACTGCTCGGCTTTATCGGCCTGATCCTCGAAACCCTGGCCCGCGGCCTGTTGCGCCCCAAACGCTGGCGCCTGACCCCGATGGTCGCTCACCTTGAACAGGTTGGCCTGGACGCCGCGCCCATCGTGGCCTTGCTCACGTTCCTGGTAGGCGCCGTGGTGGCCTTTCTCGGCGCCACCGTGCTTAAAAGCTTCGGCGCGACAATTTTTACCGTGGACCTGGTGGCGTTCTCTTTCCTACGGGAATTCGGCGTGTTGCTGACCGCGATCCTGATCGCCGGCCGCACCGCCAGTGCGTTTACCGCGCAAATCGGTTCGATGAAAGCCAATGAAGAAATCGACGCCATCCGCACCCTGGGCCTGGACCCGATGGAGCTGCTGGTACTGCCCCGCGTGCTGGCGCTGCTGGTGGCGCTGCCGATGCTGACGTTCCTGGCGATGCTCTCGGGGATTATCGGCGGCGGCGTGGTGTGCGCCGTGGCACTGGATATTTCGCCGGCGATGTTTCTCTCGCTGCTGCAATCGGACATTGGCGTTCAACACTTTCTGGTGGGCATGGTGAAAGCGCCGGTGTTCGCCTTCCTGATCGCCGCCATTGGCTGCCTGGAAGGGTTCAAGGTCAGCGGCAGCGCCGAGTCGGTCGGTGCGCACACCACTTCCAGCGTGGTGCAATCGATCTTTGTAGTGATCGTGCTGGATGCGGTCGCGGCGCTGTTCTTCATGGAGATGAGCTGGTGAGCCGTCTACACCGAACACCCGCCGAGGCGGTGATTGAAGTGCGCGGCCTGTGCAATCGCTTTGGCAGCCAAAGCGTGCATGAAAACCTCGACCTGGACTTGTACAAGGGCGAAATACTCGCCGTGGTCGGCGGTTCCGGCAGCGGTAAATCAGTGCTGCTGCGCAGCATCGTCGGCCTGCGCCGGCCAAGCGAGGGTGAAGTGCGGGTGTTCGGCAAGAACCTGCCAAACCTGCCGGAACAGGAGCGTTCCCTGGTGGAACGGCGCTTTGGTGTGTTGTTCCAGAAGGGCGCGCTGTTTTCCTCGCTGACGGTGACCGAAAACGTCGCGCTGCCGTTGATCGAGCACGCGGGCCTCAGCCGTGCCGATGCCGAGCATTTGGCCGCGGTGAAGCTGGCGCTGGCCGGGCTTCCGCTGTCGGCGGCCGACAAGTACCCGGCGTCGCTGTCCGGCGGCATGATCAAGCGCGCCGCCCTGGCCCGCGCCTTGGCGCTGGATCCGGACATCCTGTTTCTGGATGAGCCCACCGCCGGCCTCGACCCGATCGGCGCGGCGCAATTTGACCAACTGATCCTGACCCTGCGCGACGCGTTGGGCTTGAGTGTGTTCCTGGTGACCCACGACCTGGACACGCTGTACACCATCACCGACCGCGTGGCGGTGCTGGCCCGGAAAAAAGTGCTGGTGGCCGATGCCATCGATGTCGTCTCGGAAACGGACGACGCGTGGATTCACGAATATTTCCACGGCCCCCGTGGCCGCGCGGCATTGGATGCCGCTCAATCGCTCAACGAGGTATGACATGGAAACCCGAGCCCATCATGTGATGATCGGACTGTTCAGCGTGATCGTGGTGGTCGGCGCCATGCTGTTTGGCCTGTGGCTGGCCAAGTCCAGCGTCGACAGCGCGTTCCAGGACTACGAAGTGGTCTTCAACGAAGCGGTCAGCGGTCTGTCACAGGGCAGCGCGGTGCAATACAGCGGCATCAAGGTGGGTGACGTGATCAGCCTGCGCCTGGACCCCAAAGACCCGCGGCGCGTCCTCGCCCGCATTCGCCTGGCCGGGCAGACGCCGATCAAGGAAGACACTCAGGCCAAGCTCGCGCTGACCGGCATCACCGGTACCTCGATCATCCAGCTCAGCGGCGGCACGCCACAAAGCCCCGAACTCAAGGGTAAGAATGGCAATCTGCCGGAAATCATCGCCTCGCCTTCGCCCATCGCGCGCCTGCTCAATAACAGCAATGACCTGATGACCAGCATTAATGTGCTGCTGCACAACGCCAACAGCATGTTCTCTGCGCAAAACGTCGAGCACCTGAGCAACACCCTGGCGCATTTGGAGCAAACCACAGGCGCCATCGCCGATCAGCGTGGCGATATCAAAGTGGTGATGCAGCAACTGTTGCAGGTCAGCAAACAGGCTACGGCTGCGCTGGAGCAGACGACCGTGCTGATGCGCAATGCCAATGGCCTGCTGAACGAGCAGGGCAAGCAGGCCTTCGGCAGCGCCGAACAGGCCATGAAGTCCCTTGAGCAAAGCACTGCCACCATCAATACCTTGCTGACCAACAACAAGGATTCGGTTAACAGCGGCATGCAAGGGCTCAACGAACTGGCGCCGGCCGTGCGCGAACTGCGCGAAACCCTCGGTTCGCTGCGCGCCATCTCCCGCCGCCTGGAAGCCAACCCCAGCGGCTACCTGCTGGGCAGTGACAAGAACAAGGAGTTCACGCCATGAAGCGTGCATATCAACTGATCGCCCCTATGGCCCTGGCGCTGATCAGCGCGTGTTCGATCCTGCCCAAGGCCGACCCGTCCGACGTGTACCGTCTGGCGTCGGCCCAAGCCACGGCCCAAGGCACACCGGTGAGTTGGTCGCTGCGCGTGACCAAGCCGCAAACCAGCGAATTTCTCGACAGCCCACGCATTGCCGTGGTGCCCAATGGCGACCTGATCAGCAGCTATGCAAACGCGCGCTGGAGCGATCCGACTCCCGTGCTGTTGCGCAATCGCCTGCTCGACGGCTTCCAGCGCGATGGTCGGGTAACGCTGCTCAGCACCGACGACACCAACCTGCAGGCCGACTATGAGCTTGGCGGGCAGTTGCAGGCGTTTCAGAGTGAGTATCGAGGCCGCGCGGTGGACGTAGTGATCCGCCTCGACGCGCGACTGGTGCGAGGGAACGATCAACGGATTATTGCCAGTCGGCGCTTTGAAGTGCGCCAGCCGGTGAGCGATACCCAGGTGCCGGCGGTGGTGGCTGCTTTTGGTCAGGCTGGGGATCAGCTGAATAAGCAGGTGGTGGATTGGGTGGTGGCACAGGGCAACATGGGTGTGAAACGCTGAGGGCCTCATCGGGGGCAAGCCCCCTCCCACATTTGAATGTATTCACAGGCCAATAGATGGGAGGGGCTTGCCCCCTATAGCTATCTAAGCCTCAGCCAAAGAACCAGTAGCACACCGAAATAGCCGCCACGACGCCAGCAAACTCAGCCAGCAATGCACAACCCACCGCATGCCGCGCGCGCTGGATGCCCACCGAGCCGAAGTACACCGCCAACACGTAGAAGGTGGTTTCGGTACTGCCCTGAATCGTCGCGGCCACCAGTGCCGGAAAACTGTCCACGCCCTGCGTCTGCATGGTTTCGATCAGCATCGCCCGTGCGGCACTGCCGGAGAACGGCTTGACCATGGCGGTCGGCAAAGCATCGACAAAGCGCGTGTCCATGCCCGTCCACGCCACCACATGGCGAATACCTTCAAGGCCGAAATCCAGCGCGCCGGAGGCACGTAACACGCCCACCGCACATAGCATTGCCACCAGGTACGGCAGCAGGTTTTTGGCGACGTCGAAGCCTTCTTTAGCGCCTTCGACAAATGCCTCGTACACCTTCACCTTGCGCAACGCGCCGACCAGCAGGAACAACATGATCAGACCGAAGAGGGTCAGGTTGCCGAGAATCGACGACAACCCGGCCAGCGCCGTGGCGGACAGGGTCGCCAGTAACGCCATGAAGCCGCCCAGCACCAGCGCGCCGGGTATCAGATAGGCCAGCACCACAGGGTCCCACAACCGCAGGCGCTGCATGATGGCGACCGACAGCAGGCCCACCAGTGTCGACGCGCTGGTCGCCAGCAGGATCGGCAGGAACACCAGCGTCGGGTCGGCGGCACCCTGCTGGGCGCGATACATGAAGATGGTCACCGGCAGCAGCGTCAACGACGAGGCGTTGAGCACCAGGAACAGGATCTGCGCATTGCTCGCCGTGGTCGGCAGCGGGTTGAGTTCCTGCAGCGCCTTCATGGCTTTGAGGCCGATGGGGGTGGCGGCGTTGTCCAGGCCCAGACCATTGGCGGCGAAGTTGAGGGTGATCAGGCCGATGGCAGGGTGGCCGGCCGGCACTTCCGGCATCAGGCGACGGAACAAGGGGCCCAGTGCCTTGGCCAGCCAATCGACGATCCCGGCTTTCTCGGCGATGCGCAAAAAGCCCAGCCATAAGGTCAGGGTGCCGAACAGCAGCACCATCACTTCCACCGACAATTTGGCCATGGCGAAAATGCTTTCCACCATCGCCGCGAAAATCCCGGCGTTACCGCCCACCAGCCATTGCGCCAAGGCTGAGACCATTGCCACGACAAAGAAGCCAAGCCACAGGCCATTGAGCATCAGTTGAATCCCCTCGAATGATGGGGCGAATGATAGCGGGGCTGGCAGAAACGACAAACCCCGGATTTCTCCGGGGTTAGGGTCAGTGCCAGCGTGCGATCAACCGCGAGTGGCCTGAGCAGTCGGCATCGCCGGCTTACTGCGCCAGTGCGGCAGCGAGTTCCAGTAGCGCTCGCCCTTGGCATCGTCGTACATGCCTTCCCAACGGGAAATCACCAGTACCGCCAGGGCGTTGCCGATCACGTTCAGGGCGGTACGCGCCATGTCCATCACACGGTCGACACCGGCAATGAACGCCAGGCCTTCGAGCGGAATGCCCACGCTGCCCAGGGTGGCCAGCAGCACCACGAAGGACACACCCGGTACGCCGGCGATGCCTTTGGAGGTGACCATCAGGGTCAGTACCAGCATCAGTTGCTGACCGATCGACAGGTCGATGCCATACAGCTGGGCGATGAAGATCGCGGCGATGCTCTGATACAAGGTCGAACCGTCGAGGTTGAACGAGTACCCGGTCGGCACTACAAAGCTGCAGATCGCCTTCGGCGCGCCGTAGGCTTCCATCTTCTCGATCACGCGTGGCAACACCGTTTCGGAACTGGCGGTGGAGTAGGCGAGCACCAGCTCATCCTTGAAGATGCGCATCAGCTTGATCACCGAGAAGCCGAACAGGCGCGCGATCAGGCCCAGGACCACGAAGGCGAAGAACAGAATGGCGACATAAACCAGAATCACCAGCTTGGCCAGCGGCAGCAGCGAGGCGAACCCGAAGTTGGCCACGGTCACGGCGATCAGGGCGAATACACCGATCGGCGCGTACTTCATGATCATGTGGGTGACTTTGAACATGCTCTCGGACACGCCCTGGAACATCGTGACCAGCGGCTCGCGCAGTTCTGGCTTGAGGCTCGACAGGCCCAGGCCGAACAGCACGGAGAAGAAGATGATCGGCAGCATTTCACCACGGGCGACGGCGGCGAAAATGTTGGAGGGGATCAGGTTGAGGATGGTCTGGATAAACGCATGCTCGTGCTGCACCTCGGCGGCAGTCGCCTGGTACTTGGAAATGTCCACGGTACCCAGGGTACTCATGTCGATCCCGGCACCGGGATGGAACAGGTTGGCCAGCAACAGGCCGACCACGATGGCGATGGTGGTGACCACTTCGAAGTAAAGGATGGTTTTGACGCCGATGCGACCGAGTTTCTTCGCATCGCCGACACCGGCAATGCCGACGATCAGCGAGGAAATCACAATCGGGATCACGATCATCTTGATCAGGCGGATAAAGATATCGCCCGCCGGCTGCAGCACATTGCTGATCCACCAGGCCTTTTCGGCACTGAAATGGTTGAGCACTGCGCCGATTGCGATCCCCAGTACCAAACCGATGAGGATCTGCCAGGCGAGGCTTAGCTTTGCCTTCTTCATGTCATTACCCTTACTTCAAGTGGACTTAAGGCAAATGCGCCAGCTGGAACGCTCGAGAGCGAAAAAGTGTGAGCATCCGCCTCCATGGAAGGTCGCCGCCCGATGGCCGAAATGGCTTATTGGCAGGCGAAAAAAGGCGCAACTATTCCCATGCAAGGGGGCGACGTCTAATGCCGTAAACGCCTACCCTATGCCGAATCGGCATGGCTTTTTGCAATGATAACTGTCCGAACGGTCAGTTCAAATGCGACATATTGCCCGTTGAATATGCCGTAAAACGGCCAAACCAGGCTTATGCAGGGATGAAGGAGGGGTTGGATCGGTCGGCACAAATGCCTGGGAATTCAGCTGTCTGGTGTCGGAAATGTCCTATACACCCGGCAAAACTTTCTCGATAGATGGTCAACGCGACACACTCAGTAATGGTTGAGAGCGAGCAAAACCAAAATAAGCGGCTATGGGCGGCATAAGGCACGCAGGACGCTGTAAGCCCGCCGCAAGTTCAGCAAGTCGATGACTTGTGAACTTGCGTCGCAGCTTTTCACCTGACCCGGCCCTTGCGCAGGCACACCCTGTACCCGTAGGTCACGCCGATCCCAATCGATCAGAGCGACCCGGCCCCCTGGTCATGCACGGCTCTTGTCGAACCGTACAGCTAGAAAGAAGCGAGGGGCTTCTTTCTATGGACGCCGGCTCCGACTGCGGCAGCGCCGCAGGCGAAACCTAGTACCAATTCGGATCTTTCTTAAGCTGTTCCATCAGCAGTTTTTGCATGCCTTCGTCCGGCTTACCGATAAAACGGTAATCGGCATGCCGCGTAGGGGATTTGTCCGCCGGCAGGCCGGCAGGCACTTCCACCAACATGGCGTAGGCGTCTTCCTTGTCGAAGCTGAAAGCAACGATCAAGCGCTTGTTCAGGCAGGTGTCAGCGGTTTCGCAGAGCGGCCCGACCAAGTACTTATCGCCATCTTCTTCAACGGCGTTCATCTGTTCAGCCGTACCGGTCAGGTTCATTACCCATTCCGGCAAGCGCTCTTCTTTCTTCACCACGCCTTGCCAGGTTTCACGGTATTGCGGATCCGCGCTGAGCAATTCGTTGGCCCGCGTCTGGCCATCATTGGCGGCCATCGCCAGACCGCTGCCGCCCAGCAACAGGGCGGCAACAATGGCTTTGAGAGACAAAGTGCTCATATTCAGCCTCGGCCGCGACGACCAAAGAAGAACGAAGCAATGAACATCACCAGGAAGACGACAAACAGGATCTTGGCGATACCGGTTGCGGTGCCCGCGATACCACCGAAGCCCAGCACTGCAGCAACAATGGCGATGATCAGAAATGTGATTGCCCAACTCAACATGGTGATTCTCCTTACGCTTCTATTAGGGGTTACAGCGGTCATGCCGTACGGACGCCCGGTGCGGACGACCGCTTGTTTTGCTTAGAAAACCCACCGTTCCTGGGCTGGCAGCTGATCCAGGGTTGAATCCTGATCAGCCACTCGCAATTGCTTGACGCTGACCTCACCCGTAACACTGGCAACGGGACGGCCCTGCATCGAACTGAAATGGGTCTGCATCATGGCCGGACGCTCGAATACTTGGGCTTGCTGCTGACTCTCCTGCCAATGCTGAATCTGCTGGCCTGCAATCAACGTGACCATCAGGGCCAGGCTGGCAAACAGACCTTGCTGCAAGCGCAGTGGCGATACACGCAATTGGCTGAGGGTTTGGCGAGTCATGCTGCTGTTCTCCCGCATTCTGATTATTCATTCATGACGCTCTTGTGAGGGGATATTGCAGAGCCCATGCCAGGTTTTTAACAAAATAAAACCTTTTAAAATCAGCAGTTTATAGATTCATGCTCGATGACAAGGCCAGCATCCTGCACGATGCCCCCCTATGGGCCGTGCGAAATGCACGATGGTCAGCGGTCGGATCAACGGATAGAAAGCGGGGCCGTTGATGCCCAATTGAGCGCAAGGCGGGAAAACCCAGGCTGATCTCGCCCGTTGTAAGAAGATGCGCAGATACCTGCACGACGTCGCCGTTTATCGATCAGAATAAACCATGCAACTTGCCCGATTATTCCGGGACTAAACACCATCATTTATCAGTTAAGGAGCGCGGGACAGATGGAATCAGCCAAGGAACTTCAAGGCCGCATTCTTTTAGTGGATGACGAGTCCGCGATCCTCCGCACCTTCCGTTATTGCCTGGAAGATGAAGGCTACACCGTCGCCACCGCTAACAGCGCCGCCCAAGCCGACGCGCTGATGCAACGCCAAGTGTTCGACCTGTGCTTCCTGGATCTGCGCCTGGGCGAAGACAATGGCCTGGATGTACTGGCCCAGATGCGCATACAGGCGCCATGGATGCGCGTGGTGATCGTGACGGCGCACTCTGCCGTGGACACCGCTGTGGATGCCATCCAGGCCGGCGCCGCTGACTATCTGGTCAAGCCCTGCAGCCCGGACCAACTGCGTCTGGCTACGGCCAAGCAATTGGAGGTGCGCCAACTCTCGGCTCGCCTGGAAGCGCTGGAAGGCGCCGTGCGCCAGCCCAAGGACGGCCTCGACTCCCATAGCCCGGCGATGATGGTGGTGCTGGAAACCGCGCGCCAAGTGGCCGGCACAGACGCCAACATCCTGATCCTCGGCGAGTCGGGCACCGGTAAAGGTGAACTGGCGCGGGCCATCCACGGCTGGAGCAAACGCTCGAAGAAGTCCTGCGTGACCATCAACTGCCCTTCGCTGACCGCCGAATTGATGGAAAGCGAACTGTTCGGCCATAGCCGCGGCGCGTTTACCGGCGCCAGCGAAAGCACCCTGGGCCGGGTCAACCAGGCCGACGGCGGTACGTTGTTTCTTGACGAGATTGGCGACTTTCCCCTCACGTTGCAGCCTAAACTCCTGCGCTTCATCCAGGATAAGGAGTACGAGCGCGTGGGCGATCCGGTGACCCGGCGCGCCGATGTGCGCATCCTCGCCGCCACTAACCTGAACCTGGAAGACATGGTGCGCGACGGCCGCTTTCGGGAAGACTTGCTGTACCGTCTCAATGTCATCACCCTCCACCTGCCGCCGCTGCGGGAGCGCAGTGAAGACATTCTGACTCTCGCCGACCGCTTCCTGGCCCGCTTCGTCAAGGAATACGCACGGCCCGCGCGGGGGTTCAGCGACCAGGCACGTGAAGCGCTGCTCAACTACCGCTGGCCGGGTAATATCCGCGAGTTGCGCAACGTGGTGGAGCGCGCGAGCATTATTTGCCCGCAGGAAAAGGTTGAAATCAGCCACTTGGGGATGGCCGAGCAACCGACCAACAACGCTCCGCGCATCGGTGCCGCGCTGAGCCTGGATGAGCTGGAAAAAGCCCACATCGGCGCCGTACTGGCCACCAGCGACACGCTCGATCAGGCGGCCCGCACCCTCGGCATTGACGCGTCGACGCTGTACCGCAAACGAAAACAGTACAACCTGTGAGCTGTACCTTATGAAGTTAGCGATGAAGCTGCGGACTCGGCTGTTCTTGAGTATCTCGGCGCTGATCACCGTCGCCCTGCTTGGATTGATCCTGGGCCTGGTCAGCGTCATGCAGATGGCCAAGACCCAGGAGTCACTGATCCGCAGCAATTTCGTCACCCTGGAACTGGGCCTGAAGCTGCGCCAGAGCCTGGGCGACCAGTTGATCCTGATGCTCGACGAACGCCCCAATCCAAAAGCCCTGGAGATCTCCAAGCAGCAGTATTTCGAACTGTTGGACGAAGGCATCGCCCATGAGCGGCAGGACGGCATGACCAGCGGATTCAGCCAGGCGCGCAGCGACTACCTGAATTTCCTCAAGGCCTTCGACGAATCCCAACCGGCCTCGCTGATCAGCGGCAATAACGACAAGCTCACCCAGACATTCAACGTGCTGCGCAACGGTTTGATCGCCGAGCACAAGCGCGCGCTGGAAGCCATCAATACCAGCGAGCGCAAATCCCGCGACCGCGCGCTGCTGATCGCTGGACTGATGGGCCTGGTGGGCCTTGCGGTGCTGATCATCGGTTTCGTGACTGCGCACGGAATCGCACGGCGCTTCGGCGGCCCCATCGAAGCGCTGGCCAAGGCTGCCGATAAAATCGGCCAGGGTGATTTCGAAGTCACACTGCCGATCTCGTCAGCGGCGGAAATGAACCAGTTGACCCGGCGCTTCGGGATCATGGCCGAGGCATTGCGCCAGCACCAAGCCACCAATGTGGACGAATTGTTGGCCGGCCAGCAGCGCCTGCAGGCGGTGCTCGACAGCATTGATGATGGCCTGTTGATGATTGACCGCCAAGGGCGCCTGGAACACCTCAACCCGGTTGCCCAACGCCAGCTGGGTTGGGACGAAGAACGCCTCGGCCAGGGCCTGGGAGAAGCGCTGTCGCGTCCGGAGCTGGATGAACAGCTGCACCTGGTGCTGCGCGGCGGCAACCTTGAGCGCGCGCCCGAAGATCTTGAAGTGGAAGTCGAGGGTGAGCTGCGCCTGCTGACCTACAGCCTGACGCCGGTGAGCCACACTCAGGGCCACATCCTTGGCGCGGTAATGGTCATGCACGACGTGACCGAGCAACGCGCCTTCGAACGTGTGCGCAGTGAGTTTGTGCTGCGCGCCTCCCATGAGCTGCGCACCCCCGTGACCGGCATGCACATGGCGTTCGGGCTGTTTCGCGAGCGCGCCAAATTCCCCGCCGAGTCCCGTGAAGCGGACCTGCTGGATACGGTAAACGAAGAAATGCAGCGCTTGATGCAATTGATCAACGACCTGCTCAACTTCTCGCGCTACCAGAACGGCCTGCAGAAACTCACCCTCGGCCCCTGCGAGATTCCCGACCTGCTGGAACATGCCCGCGGGCGCTTCATTGAGCAGGCCAACGTGCAGCACATCGAACTGCTCATAGAAGCGCAGCCCGACCTGCCACGACTGTACGCCGACCGGGCGCAATTGGAGCGGGTGCTCGACAACCTGTTGGCCAACGCCCTGCGCCATACGGCCGACGGAGGCCAGATTCGCCTGCAGGCACGCCGTCATGGCGAGCGGGTGATTATCAGCGTCGAAGACAATGGCGAAGGCATTGCCTATGGGCAGCAAGGCCGCATCTTCGAGCCCTTTGTGCAAGTGGGCCGCAAAAAAGGCGGCGCCGGACTGGGGTTGGCGCTATGCAAGGAGATTGTGCAATTGCACGGTGGCCGCATGGGCGTGTATTCGCGACCGGGGCAGGGCACTCAGTTCTACATGGCGCTGCCGCTCTAAGGGTCAGCGCCGGCTGAGGGCACGCAGGATCGCCGCACTTTCAGCATCCGGCGTGCCGTCGAACAACGCTGGCCGAAAATGCATCTGGAACGCCGCCAGCACATGCCGCGTGGCCACATCCAGTTCACCCGTTTGCGGGGTCTGGTAGCCCAGGCGAGCCAGCTCTTCCTGGAACCAGGTGATGCTTGGCAAACCCGCAGCGTACTGCAGCTTGAACCGCGCTACTGCCTGCGCATCCGGCCACATACCCAGCCCTTCATCGGCCAGGCGCTTCCACGGGAACAGCGGCCCCGGGTCGAGCTTGCGCAGCGGCGCTATATCGCTATGGCCGATGATATTTTTCGGGTCGATGCCGTTGCGTTTGCTGATGTCTTTGAGTAGCACGATCAACGCTTTCACCTGCGCGTCCGAATACGGGTACCACAGGCGCCCTGTCGGCGTATCGGTGTAACCGGGGTTCACGATCTCAATACCGATGGAGCTGGAGTTGAGCCAGGTGCGGCCCATCCAATCACTCTCACCGGCGTGCCAGGCGCGCTGGCTTTCATCCACCAGCTTGTAGATGGTTGCCGAAGCGTCATCGCCGATCAGGTAATGGCTGCTCACCTGCCCGTGGGTCAACAGGGCCAGGGAACGTTCAAGATTGGCCGAGGTGTAGTGGACGACCACGAATTGCACGCGGTTGTCATAGTTGACCGAAGGGTGGCTGGTATTCAGGCGCGGGCCGCTGGCGCAACCGGCGAGCAGAAGAACCGCAAAGGCGAAACAAAGGGATTTCATGGCGGAGAACAGTACACTGAAGACGATAATGCAACAGTGTAACGTACCGCTTGAGGCGCAGCGGGCAATTTACACAGAAGGAACATCTTAAGCCGCCTGCACCTGATTGCGCCCCGCCGCCTTGGCTCGATACAACGCTTCATCGGCACGCTTGAGCGCCAACTCACTGCGCTCGCCAGACTGCAACTGCGCCACGCCCATCGAGACCGTGACCGTCACCCGTTCGCCCTTGAAGTGGAACGGACAGGCCTGAATCGCCTCACGCAATCCTTCCCCCACCGCCAAGGCGTCGGCCAGGGACGAGTCGGGCATCAGCAACACAAACTCTTCACCGCCAAAACGCGCGATAAAATCGTTAGGCCGCAGACGTTTGCTCAACACGCTGGCGATGATCTTCAACACCTTATCGCCGGCCAGGTGGCCGTAGCCGTCGTTGATGCGTTTGAAATGGTCCAGGTCCAGCATGGCCAGTGAAAGGTTGTTGCCGCGCTGGTGCCACGCATTGATTTCGTGGTCCAGGCGCTCGCTCCAGGCCGCGCGGTTGGGCAAGCCGGTCAGGGGGTCGATCAGGGCTTTCTGGCGCTGCACTTCCAAGTGCTCACGGTAGCCTTGAGCTTCCTGCTCCATGTTGGCGACCCGCTCGGCCAAGCCTTTGAGGCGCGCCGCCACTTCCTGCTCGCGCTGGTCGCGTTGTTGCTGGTGCTGGTCCATGGTGCCCAGCAGACCCTCCAGATGGTTCTCCAGCAGTTGCTTGAGGCTGTCCAGGTCGGCGGCGTCCTGCACGCTGCTTTGCAGGCCGTCGACCTGTTCGCGAATCTGCGTATCCAGCTCCCGCGCGGCGCAGTTACTGTCGGCGTGTTCATCAGTGGCGACCTTCAAGTGCCCCTGGAAAGCTTCCAGGCGTTCATTGAGCCGCTTGAGATAAGCCTCGAACTCATGCTGGCCGCTGTCGGTAATCGCCAGCATCAGGATCGCCAGATCATCCAGGATCGGCAGCAGCTCGTACCAGTTCAAGCCGTTGGCCAAGCGCTCGCGCAGGGCTTCGGCCTGGGGTCGATGACGCTCCGGCAGGTCCAGCTCTTCGAGCAGGCCAATCAACGTGTCTTCGATGTGCTTGGCCACGGAGCTGTAGGAAGGCTCCGGAGAATCCAGTAACGCATACTGGGCGTCCGCTTGCAGCTCGTCGGGGTCGAGCGACTCGACACTCAGCACAGGAGGAAGCGAGAGGCTACCGATAGCGGTTTCCTGCGGCGCCTCAGGTGCATCGTGCTCGTCTATAAAAGCGGCGAGGGCGCTTTCAGAGGGCGGCGCTTGCGTCGGCGATTCCGGGAGCTGCGCGGGTGTCGCGACAGCGTCGGGAGGCTGCGCCACTGCGTTGGCTTGGACCGGAGCCTCGTAAATAAACGTTTCGCCAGTGACGTGGGCAGGCTCGGCTGGCGTATCGGCAGCGGGTTCTGCGGCAGCAGCTTGCGGCGCAAAGGCACGCAAGGCTTGAGTCAATTCCTCGGATTGCTCCGGCTCCTGGGGCTCAACGGGAACCTGGGGCACGGCAGGGGGTGCCGCAGCGGGCGAGGCAGGCTCGCCGGCGGCAGGCTCACTGACGGCTTCCTTGGTACCGAACAACCGCTGCAGAAGCCCAGGCCCGGGCCGCGCGATTTCGCCATCCGGCTCCAGGTTATCCAGCGCCTGCCCCTGCAGCCCGCTCAGTTCGCTGAGCAACAGGGGGATCTCCCGAGCCTGGCCGACACGACTGTCCAATTGCTTGGCAAAGGCTTTCAGCGGGCGCGCCACTTCGCGGGGCAGCGGTAATTTCTGTAACTGCGTGACCAGCGCGGTGAGCGCGGTATTCATCTGCTCCACCCGCGTCTCGCGGCGCTGCTCCGAGTCCAGCACGGCCTTTTCCAGGCGCGGCAGCAAAGCCGCAAGGGCGGCGTCCATGTCGTCGGTGCGCACCACGTCACGCATTTCCTTCATGCACTGGTCAACGGCGCGATCGGTGCCTTCCGCCGCCAGAGTGCTGCGTACCAGCCCCCGGCGCAGCAAGTCCAGACGTGCGGCCCAGCGGCGCTCGAGCTTTTCTTGTTGCTCAACGCTTAACAGGTATTTTTCTTTCCAGCGCTGGGCATCGTCGCTCATGCAAGAGGTCCGCGAGGGCCTGGGCTCAACGCGGGCAATGCATCCGCCGTGAGCGAACCCGGCAGACGTATTTCTACCGCGACCGGCAGGTGATCGGAAATGGGCTGCGCCAGCACCTGCACGCTTTCAAGCGTGAGGGTAGGGCTGAGCAGGATATGGTCAAGACAGCGTTGCGGGCGCCAGCTCGGGAATGTGGCTTCGGCCTGTGGCGCCAGCAAGCCGAGGTCACGCAGCGGGGAATTCAAAAGCAGATCGTTGGCATGGGTGTTCATGTCCCCCATGAGCACCTGATGCTTGTAGTTGCCGATCATGTCGCGCACATAGGCCAGCTGCAGATTGCGCGTCCGCCCCCCGAGCGCCAGGTGCATCATGACCACGACCAGGGCTTCCGGTCCTTCGCCGAAACGCACAAGGATCGCACCACGCCCCTTGGGGCCTGGCAGCGGATGGTCTTCGATAGCGGACGGTTTGAGGCGGCTGAGCACGCCGTTGCTATGTTGCGCCAGACGCCCGAGGTTGCGATTGAGTTGCTGGTACCAATAGGGAAACGCCCCAAGCTTGGCCAGGTGTTCCACCTGGTTGATGTAGCCGGAGCGCATGCTGCCGCCATCGGCCTCCTGCAGCGCCACCAGGTCGAAATCGCTCAGCAGGTCGCCGATCTTCTGCAGGTTGCCGGCCCGCCCGTTGTGCGGCAGCAAGTGCTGCCAGCCACGGGTGAGGTAGTGTCGATACTTCTCGGTGCTGTTACCGACTTGGATATTGAAGCTGAGCAGGCGCAGGCGGCTGTCTGCCGCCAGGCCCGTGGATTCCAGATGATCCTCATTGACCCGCGCATCATGCAGGCCAACGACGCGTTCGGTACCCCAGCGGCGCATGACAGGCCCCTTACTTGGCTGCGCGCTCTTTGGCGATCAGCTGGTCGGCGACGTTGAGGGTCTGTTCAGGACCACCGGTGGAGCCCAGGTCGAAACGGTATTTGCCGTTGACGATCATGGTCGGAACGCCTTGCACGCCGTACTTCTGCGCCAGCTCCCTGGCCTGTTTGATCTGGCCCTGGATGGCGAAGGAGTTGAAGGTGGCCATGAACTTGTCTCTGTCGACACCCTGAGTGGCAACGAAGTCAGCCATGTCATCAGGCTTGGTCAGGCGCTTGCCTTCTTTCTGGATAGCATTGAACACCGCATTGTGGACCTTGTGCTCAACACCCATGGCTTCCAGGGTCAGGAACAGTTGGCCGTGGGCGTCCCACGGGCCGCCGAACATGGCCGGAATGCGCTTGAAGTTAACGTCTTTCGGCAATTTTTCAACCCATGGGTTGATGGTCGGTTCAAAAGCGTAGCAATGCGGGCAGCCGTACCAGAACAGCTCAACCACTTCGATCTTGCCCGGCACCGAGACTGGCACTGGGTTGGCCAATTCAACATAGGTTTTACCGGCTTCAAGCGGCACGTCGGCAGCTTGCGCGGTCATGCCGAAAAGGCTGGCAGTGACGAGAGCGGCGCTGAGGATCAGATTACGCATGCTTTACTCCTGGACAAATAAAGTCGCCTCACGCGACCTTGGTTGTGACCGGTCTACGCGGGCATGAGTTCGTTAGTGTAACGGCAGCGGCCACAAAAAAGGGCGGCCAAAGCCACCCTTTTTATGCTTGCATCGCTGTATTAATCGAGCGTTAACGTCGCCGCGTCGATCAGTGCAGGCCCTGGATGTAACTGGACACGGCCGCGATGTCCTCGTCGCTGAGCTTGCGGGCGATGGTGCGCATGGTCATCGCATCGCCATCGTTGGCACGGCCGGCTTCTTCCTTGCGGAAATCGGTCAGTTGCTTGGCGATGTACTGCGCGTGCTGGCCACCCAGATGTGGGAACCCGGCGGCGGCATTACCCGCGCCATTGGGCGAGTGGCAACCGGTACAGGCCGGCAGGCCTTTGTCCAGGTCGCCGCCACGGAACAGCTTCTCCCCGCGCGCCACCAGCTTCGGATCGGCAGCTCCCACACTGCCTTTCTGGCCGGCGAAATAGGCGGCGAGATCCGCCAGGTCCTGATCGCTGAGGTTGGTCAGCAAGCCGGTCATTTCCAGCACCGTGCGCTTGCCGCTCTTGATGTCCTGCAACTGCTTGGTCAGGTAACGTTCACCCTGGCCGGCCAGCTTGGGGAAGTTCGGCGCCGGGCTGTTGCCATCCGGCCCGTGGCAAGCACCACACACGGCGGCTTTCGCCTGGCCCGCAGCAGCGTCGCCTGCAGCATGGGCCACACCGGTGATGCCCAGGGTCAACAGCAGACTCACGATCAGTTTGTTCATCAGCTAATCCAACTACGGCTAAGGGGTTTAAGAGTTATCTACCGGGTCTACTCACCATCAACTCAATGACGGCCTGGTAATCCTCAGTACTGCAGTCCATGCACAAACCACGCGGCGGCATTGCCTTGAAACCCTGTGTCACGTGCTGCACCAGCGTGTCCATGCCTTGCGCCAGTCTTGGCGCCCAGGCTGCCGCGTCACCCCGCTTCGGGGCGCTCGGCAACTGGCCAGCATGGCAAGCCCCGCAAACTCGGTTGTACAGCGCCTCCGGATCCTGTGTAGCCTGCGCGCCATAAAGCGGTATCAGGGCTCCGAACGCGAGCAACCAGCGGGTCATACGTCGACCCATTCAGGGTTTGAGAGCGTTTTGCGTTCTAATGCGCAATAAAGGTCTATCGCTCCCGTGAACTTCATCCTTCGCTGGGACAAAGCACACACAAAATCTGCGGCATTATATACTGGCGCTACTGAAACGGAAACGACACCGCTTGCCGCACCCTTTTTCGGCACCGCCCACATCGGAAATCTCATGCAACTCAAGAATCCCATCCTCGGCCTGTGCCAACAGTCCACGTTTATGCTCAGCGCTGCCAAAGTTGACCAATGCCCCGATGACGAAGGCTTCGAAGTCGCCTTCGCCGGCCGCTCCAATGCCGGTAAATCCAGCGCCCTGAACACCCTGACTCACGCCAGCCTGGCGCGCACCTCGAAAACCCCGGGTCGCACGCAACTGCTCAATTTCTTCAAGCTAGACGATGATCGGCGTCTGGTCGACCTGCCGGGCTACGGTTACGCAAAAGTACCTATCCCGTTGAAGCTGCACTGGCAGCGTCACCTGGAGGCTTATCTGGGTGGCCGGGAGAGTTTGAAGGGCTTGATCCTGATGATGGACATACGTCATCCAATGACCGACTTCGACTTGCTGATGCTCGATTGGGCCGTTGCCAGCGGCATGCCGATGCACATTCTGTTGACCAAAGCCGACAAGCTGACCTACGGCGCCGCCAAGAACACCTTGCTCAAAGTGCAATCCGAAATCCGCAAGGGTTGGGGCGACACGATCACCATCCAATTGTTCTCCGCCCCTAAGCGCCTGGGCTTGGAAGAGGCTTACACCGTTCTCGCGGGCTGGATGGAATTGGCCGACAAGGGCGCGGAAATCGCCGAATAACTTTTCTGCAGGCAAAAAAAACCCCGGACTTCTTATGGGGAGGGGAAGTTCGGGGTTCAAGTTCCGGACCGCTAGGGCGGGGCCCAGATATCTGCCAACACTTAACACAACATAGGAGCATTGAAGGGCTTCACCACCCATTCAGTAACTCTGAGTGGCAGTTCACAGGTTAAGTTCCAGGGTGCTCGAAAACTATTGGAAATAACTGTCAGGCGTTTCCGACATAAGGCGCATCGCCACCGCGCAGGGTGGTGGCAACGCGTCGACAATCAATGTGCTTCGTCCCAGTTATCGCCCACACCTACTTCTACCAGCAACGGCACATCCAGTTGCGCCGCCGCGCTCATGTGCTCGCGGATCTTCTCGCTGACTTGCGGCACCAGATCCTCACGCACTTCCAGCACCAGTTCATCGTGCACCTGCAGGATCACCTTGGCATCCAGGCCCGAATCGGTCAGCCAGTTGTCCACCCGCACCATGGCTTTCTTGATGATGTCCGCCGCAGTGCCTTGCATCGGCGCGTTGATCGCGGTGCGTTCCGCCGCCGCGCGCTCCTGCGGTTTATTGGAGTTGATGTCAGGCAGGTATAGCCGGCGTCCGAAAAAGGTCTCGACATACCCTTGATCGGCCGCCTGGGCACGGGTGCGCTCCATGTATTCGCGCACGCCCGGGTAGCGGGCGAAGTAGACGTCGATGTAAGCCTTGGCGGTCTTGGTATCAACACCGATGTCCTTGCCCAGCTTCTGCGCACCCATGCCGTAGATCAGGCCAAAGTTGATCGCTTTGGCGCTGCGACGCTGGTCGGACGTGACCGCATCCAGCTCGACCTTGAACACTTCGGCTGCCGTGGCCGTATGCACATCCAGGTTATGGCGGAAGGCATTCATCAGCCCTTCGTCCTTGGACAAGTGCGCCATGATTCGCAGCTCGATCTGCGAATAGTCCGCCGCCAGCAGCTTGTAGCCCTTGGGCGCGACAAACGCCTGGCGGATGCGCCGCCCCTCGGCGGTACGCACGGGAATGTTCTGCAGGTTCGGGTCGCTGGAAGACAGTCGCCCGGTCGCTGCGACCGCCTGTTGATAAGACGTGTGGATGCGCCCGGTGCGCGGGTTGATCTGCTGCGGCAGGCGATCGGTGTAGGTGCTCTTGAGTTTGCTCATGCTGCGGTACTGCATCAGCACCTTGGGCAGCGGGTAATCATCTTCGGCCAGCTTCGCCAGCACTTCTTCAGCGGTGGAGGCCTGGCCTTTGCCGGTTTTCTTCAGCACCGGCAGCCCGAGTTTTTCATAGAGAATCGCCCCCAGTTGCTTGGGTGAACCGAGGTTGAACGCCTCACCGGCGATCTCGTACGCCTGGCGCTCCAGCTCCACCATCTTATTGCCCAGCTCGATACTCTGGACACCCAGCAGGTCGGCATCCACCAAGGCACCCTGGCGTTCGATGCGCGCCAACACCGGGACCAACGGCATTTCGATATCCGTCAGTACATCGGCCAGGCTCGGGATAGCGGCCAGCTGCGCGTGCAGCGCCTGGTGCAGACGCAGCGTTATATCCGCATCTTCGGCGGCATAGGGACCAGCCTGCTCAAGCGCAATCTGGTCGAACGTGAGTTGCTTGGCGCCTTTGCCGGCGATGTCCTGGAAGCTGACGGTGTCGTAGTCCAGGTATTTCTTCGCCAGGCTGTCCATATCGTGGCGAGTCGCGGTGGAGTTGAGCACATAGGATTCGAGCATGGTGTCGAACGCGATGCCGCGCACCGTGATGCCATGCGCGGGATCACCGCCGATGGCGCAGTTGGCCAGGATGTTCATGTCGAACTTGGCGTGCTGGCCGGCCTTGAGCTTGTTCGGGTCTTCCAGAAGTGGTTTGAGGGCCAGCAGCACGGTGTCACGATCCAGTTGCTGCGGCGCGCCGATGTAGGAATGAGTCAGCGGGACGTAGGCCGCTTCGTGGGGTTGCACGGCAAAGGACACACCGACCAACTGCGCTTGATGGGCGTCGACCCCGGTAGTTTCGGTGTCAAACGCAATCAACGTCGCAGCGTCGAGCTTGCGCAACCAGGCGTCGAATGTGGCCTGGTCAAGAATGGTGGTGTATACCGCCTCGACGGGGGCGATGACCACTGCGTCCGCCACCGCTGCAACGGCAGGTATGACTTCGGTCGAAGCCTTGAGCTCGACACGCTTGGCGTCGCGCTGCACTTCGTCGTACCAGCTCTTGAATTCCAGCAGGGTATACAGCTCCAGCAGCTTGTCCCGGTCCGGCTCGATCAAGTGCAGGTCGTCCAGGCCGACATCAAGGGGTACATCGATCTTGATGGTCGCCAATTGGTAGGAAAGAAACGCCATCTCCTTATGTTCTTCCAGCTTGGCCGGCAGGTTCTTGGCCCCACGGATCGGCAGCGTCGGCACCATATCCAGCTGTTCATAAAGTTCTTTGAGGCCGCCATTGACGCCCACCAGCAGGCCGGAGGCGGTTTTGGGACCGATGCCGGGAACCCCGGGGATGTTGTCGGACGAGTCCCCCATCAGTGCCAGGTAATCGATGATCTGCTCGGGAGCGACGCCAAATTTCTCCTTTACGCCCTCCACGTCCAGGGCGCTACCGGTCATGGTATTGACCAGGGTAATGTGCCCGTCGACCAACTGCGCCATGTCCTTGTCACCCGTGGAGATCACCACCGGGCGGTCAGCGGCCGCACTGCTGCGCGCCAGGGTGCCGATCACGTCGTCGGCCTCGACGCCTTCGACACACAGCAACGGGAAGCCCAGGGCGATCACGCTCTGATGCAGCGGTTCGATCTGCAGGCGCATGTCGTCGGGCATGCTGGGGCGGTTGGCCTTGTATTGGGCGTACATGTCATCGCGAAAAGTCCCGCCCTTGGCGTCGAACACCACCGCGAACGGGCTGTCCGGGTACTGTTTGCGCAGACTCTTGAGCATGTTCAACACGCCCTTGACCGCACCGGTCGGCAGGCCTTTGGAGGTGGTGAGCGGAGGCAACGCGTGGAAGGCGCGGTACAGGTAGGACGAACCGTCCACCAGGACGAGGGGGGCTTGGCTCATGTGCAGGATCAACCTTTTCGGCGGGTCAGGCGCTAGAATAGCCGGACCAATGAAAACAAAGGGACAAGGTTATCATGCGTACATTCAATCGCCTGCTGTTGACCGGCTTGATTGCACTCGCTCCGATGGCTGCCATGGCGGCGGACGATGCGCCCTCGGGCGACCCGGAAGTCACCATTCGCACGGAAGGCGACAAGACCATCCAGGAGTATCGCCAAAACGGTTTTCTGTACGCCATCAAGGTGACTCCGAAGGGAGCCCCTCCGTATTTCCTGGTGCGCGCGGACGGAACCGACGCGAACTTCATCCGCTCTGACCAGCCGGATATGCTGATCCCGTCATGGAAGATCTTCGAATGGAAATGATTTCTTAACTTCAATCGGCGCCGCCCACCGCGGCGCCCGTACTGGCAGTTTTAACCATGTCTGTGTTTACCCCCCTGGCTCGGCCCGAGCTGGAAACCTTTCTTGCCCCCTACGGGCTCGGCCGCCTGCTTGATTTCCAGGGGATTGCCGCCGGTAGCGAAAACACCAACTTCTTTATCAGCCTGGAGCAGGGCGAGTTTGTCCTGACCCTGGTCGAACGTGGCCCGGTGCAGGAGATGCCGTTCTTCATCGAGTTGCTGGACGTGCTCCACGACGCCGACCTCCCCGTTCCATACGCCCTGCGCACCGCCGACGGCGTGGCCCTGCGCGAATTGGCCGGTAAACCGGCCCTGCTGCAACCGCGTCTGGCCGGCAAGCACATCAAGGACGCCAATGCCCAGCACTGCGCCCAGGTCGGCGAACTGCTCGGCCACCTGCACTTGGCGACTCAGGGTGACAAGCTGCTGGAGCGCAAGACCGATCGCGGGCTGGACTGGATGCTCAGCGAAGGCAAGCAGCTGATTTCTCACCTCAATAACGACCAGCAGCGCCTGCTGCAGGCCGCGCTCGATGAAATCACTGCGCATAAGGCGCAGATCCTCGCCTTGCCTCGCGCTAACGTGCACGCGGACCTGTTTCGCGACAACGCGATGTTCGAAGGCACGCACCTGACCGGTCTGATCGACTTCTACAATGCCTGCTCGGGCCCGATGCTGTACGACGTGGCGATTGCCCTGAACGACTGGTGTTCGGACGCTGAGGGTGTGATCGACGCCCCCCGTGCCCGCGCACTGCTGGGTGCCTATGCGAGCCTGCGGCCCTTTACAGCCAAGGAAGCCGAACTGTGGCCAACCCTGCTGCGGGTGGCGTGTGTACGCTTTTGGCTGTCGCGCCTGATCGCGGCCGAGTCGTTTGCCGGGCAGGATGTTCTCATCCACGATCCCGCCGAGTTCGAGCATCGCCTGGCGCAGCGTCAGCAGGTCACCGTCCGCCTGCCATTCGCACTCTGAGGAGCAGCCCGGTCGAACATGCGGGAGGGCGCGAACCTTTCCCGCATATGATCGTCGCTGAGGCTTACAACGACTCCAGGCACCCCGCCAAGTCATTGCCCAGCTTTTCCAGCACCTGCTCATAACCTTGCGCAGTCGCAGGGGTGTAACCACCCAACGCGTCCAGCTCCGCCAGTTTCACCGGCAGACCTGCCACCAGGGTTTCAGCCAAACGCGGACGCAGCGGGGGCTCGCTGAACACACAGGTCTTGCCCACCTCCTGCAACCGCGTACGCATCGCTGCGACGTGCTGGGCGCCCGGCTGAACCTCGGCCGCGACGCTGAACACGCCCGCATGCTTGAGGCCGTAAGCGGCTTCGAAATAATCGAAGGCTTCGTGGAAGACGAAGTAGGGTTTGTCGCCGATCCCGGCCAGACGCGCCTTCAGGCGCGCATCCAACGTATCCAGGCGTGCGGCGAAAGCCTTGGCGTTGCTCTGATAACGCGCGGCGTTGGCAGGGTCGGCGCTGGCGAGGTCGGACGCCATACGCGCGGCAATCACGCGGGCGTTCACTGTCGATAGCCACAGGTGGGCATCCACACTGCCAGGACGATGATCGTGGTCATGCTCGTCGGCTTCGTCGGCGTGAGAATGGCTGTCTTCGGCGAAACGGCGCAATTGCATGCCCGGCAGGTCCTGCACGGCCACGGTTGTGGCTGTACGATTTTTGAGCACGCGAGGCAGGAAGGTTTCCATGTCCGGCCCGATCCAATACAGCAGATCGACCGACTGCACGCGCCGTACGTCGGATGGGCGCAAAGCAAAGTTATGCGGCGACGCACCCGGCGGCAACAGCACCTCCGGAACCGCCACGCCGTCCTGTACCGCCGCGGCGATCAGCTGCAATGGCTTGATGCTGGTAAGCACCTTGACCTCGGCCTGAGCAGCGCCGACAACGAATAAACTGGTGACAAATACGACAAAAACGGGAAAAAGTCGGGACACGATGACCACTCAATGGCGTAGGAACGGGTAACATAATAACGTCTCTATCAAATATCTGTCGCCGCTCATGCCTATAACACCGCTTGCCAGCCGTCCCCACGACCACTCTCACTGCGTGCACACCGCGCTGTCGGAGGCCGATGCGCTGTGCGCACGCCAGGGCCTGCGCCTGACCGCCCTGCGGCGGCGCGTGCTGGAACTGGTTTGGCAAAGCCACAAACCGCTGGGCGCCTACGACATTCTCGGCGTGCTCAGCGAACAGGACGGTCGCCGCGCCGCGCCGCCCACGGTGTACCGCGCACTGGATTTCCTGCTGGAAAACGGCTTGGTTCACCGCATCGCCTCCCTCAACGCGTTTGTCGGCTGCAACCACCCGGAGCATGCGCACCAAGGTCAGTTCCTGATCTGCCGGGTGTGCCACGCCGCTATCGAACTTGAACAAAAAACCATCAGCGATGCGATTATCCACAGCGCCGCCGAGGTTGGCTTTCGGGTCGAAGGGCAAACGGTCGAAGTCGTCGGCCTGTGCTCGGGCTGCCAGGGGGCTTGATGAGCAACGCGTTGATTCGCCTGGAGCAGGTCGGCGTCACGTTCGCCGGGCAAAACGTGCTGGATAACATTGCGCTGAGCGTGGAGCCGGGGCAGATCGTCACCCTGATCGGCCCCAATGGCGCCGGCAAGACCACCCTGGTGCGCGCCGTGCTCGGCCTGCTCAAACCCGACAGAGGCAGTGTGTGGCGCAAGCCCAGACTGCGCGTGGGCTATATGCCACAGAAACTGCATGTGGACCCGACCCTGCCATTGTCCGTGTTGCGCTTCCTGCGCCTGGTGCCGGGTGTGGACCGTGCCCGCGCCCAAGCCGCACTCAAGGAAGTCGGTGCCGAACAGGTGATCGACAGCCCGGTGCAGAGCATCTCCGGTGGCGAAATGCAACGCGTGCTACTGGCCCGCGCCCTGCTGCGCGAGCCGGAACTGTTAGTGCTCGACGAACCTGTGCAAGGCGTCGATGTCGCCGGCCAGGCGGAGCTCTACAGCCTGATCACTCGCCTGCGCGACCGCCATGGCTGCGGCGTGCTGATGGTGTCCCACGATCTGCATCTGGTCATGAGCACCACCGACCAAGTGGTATGCCTCAACCGCCATGTGTGCTGCTCCGGCCACCCGGAACAGGTCAGCGGCGACCCGGCATTTGTCGAGCTGTTCGGCAAAAACGCGCAGAGCCTGGCGATTTACCACCACCATCACGACCATGCGCATGACCTGCATGGCGCGGTGGTCGATGACCCGAGCACGTCTCATACCCACGTTCATGGAGATAGCTGCAAGCATGGCTGATTTTCTGCTCTACGCCCTGCTGGCAGGCTTGGCTCTGGCACTGGTCGCGGGCCCTTTGGGCTCGTTCGTGGTCTGGCGGCGCATGGCCTATTTTGGCGACACCTTGTCACACGCCGCGCTGCTGGGCGTGGCGATGGGCTTTCTGTTGGATGTGAGCCCGACCATCGCCGTGACCGCAGGCTGCCTGCTGCTCGCGGTGCTGTTGGTGACGCTGCAACAACGCCAGCCGCTGGCTTCAGACACCCTGCTGGGGATTCTGGCACCGAGCACCTTATCCCTGGGTCTGGTGGTACTGAGCTTCATGCACGAAGTGCGCATCGACCTGATGGCTTACCTGTTCGGCGATCTGCTGGCGATCAGCCCCACCGACCTGGCCTGGATCCTCGGCGGCAGTGCGATGGTGCTGGTGTTGCTGGTGACGCTGTGGCGCCCGTTGCTGGCGGTCACCGTGCATGAAGAACTGGCCAGGGTCGAAGGCCTGCCGGTGCCCGCGCTGCGCATGGCTCTGATGTTGCTGATCGCGGTGGTGATTGCTGTCGCGATGAAGATTGTCGGCGTATTGTTGATCACATCGCTGCTGATCATTCCCGCCGCCGCCGCCCAGCGTCACGCCCGCTCACCGGAGCAGATGGCGATCGGCGCCAGCCTGCTGGGGATGCTTGCAGTGTGTGGGGGCCTGGCGTTGTCGTGGTTCAAGGACACTCCGGCCGGACCGTCGATCGTGGTCACCGCCGCCGCCCTGTTTCTGCTGAGTTTTGTCCTGCCCCGTCGAGGGGTGTAGACTTGCTCGCTTTTTGCGCAAATAGAGAGTCGCAGGAATGAAGCCGTTCACCGCACGTTATCTGCTCCTTGCCGCATTTTCCCTGCTGCTGGGTGCCTGTCAAAGCACACCGCCCGCGCCCCCCGAGGCAACGGACCCGCGCGCCGCCGCCATCGCGCAGCTGGAGCAAAACCTGGCCAGCAGTGAGCTGGCCACCGCCGAAGATCAGCTCGCCACGCTGCAGGCCCAGACGCCTGACGATCCGGCGCTGGAAACCTATCAGCGCCAGCTGGCCGAAGCCTATCTGCAGCGCAGCCAGATCGTGCTGCAAAAAGGCGACGTCAACGCAGCCGCCACCGCCCTGAGCCGCGCCCGGGCTCTGATGCCTAAGGCACCGGCGCTGACCGGCGGCGTCAACAGCGCAATCACCCATGCCCGCAAAGTCGAGCTGGATAAAGCCGAGGAGGCCCTCAAAGCCGCTGAAGCCAAGCCTGCCGCCAAGGTCATCGACCCGGCAGCGCCGAGCACCACAGTGGCGCTGGACCTCACCCACATTCAAGACATGCGCCATCAGCTCGACGCCATTGCCACCGACGTGGTGAATTACCAGTGCGACGTGAGCATCCAGGTGCCACGCACGGAAGATTACCCGTGGCTGGCCAGCCTGCTGACCAAACGGGTAAAGCGCATCGATTCGGGGTATGACCTGAAGATCCACCGGCAGATTCTGAAGAATATCCCGGCGCAGATCGTGTTGATTCCGCGCAAGGCGCAGTGAAGTAAAAGCATCGGGGGCAAGCCCCCTCCCACACATTGAACTGTGAATACATTCAAATGTGGGAGGGTGCTTGCCCCCGATAGCTATCTAACTAACAACTCCTGCCTTAAGCCGGAATCGCCTTGGCCTTCGGCTCACGCTCCCACACTCGGTGCTGCGCAATCGCGGCGAAAAACGCCTTGAACGCCTTGGCATCCGAGCCGACGATCAGTCCCGCATCCGCTTCAAGCTTCAGCTGATCCAGCAGCGGTTTCACGTCCGCACCCACGGCAATCGCCTTCAAGTGCTTGTAGGCTTCCAGCACGTAATGCAACGCCACACCGTCACCGCTCAAGGCGTTCACCGAGTCTTTGCCGCCTGGGATAAACACCGCATCGAACGCAATGGATGGCATACCTTCCATCGACGCATCCACCGCCAGGGTTTTGCCATCGGCCGTCTTCACCGGCGCCGAGGTCGGCCCCAGCAGTTTGGCGTGAGCACCTTCGGCCTCCAGAGCCTTTTTCAACGCATCAATCGCGGCGCCATCCACACCGTTGGCCGCCAGGATCGCGACTTTGCGTGTTTTGATATCCCCCGACAGCAGGTTCACCTGGCTCAACGCCGGCGATGTTTTCACCGAGGTCTCGCGTGGCGGCACGGTGCCCTTGGTCGGCGCCGGCAGGCCCAGGTTCTGCGCCACGCGCTTGGCCAGTTCCAGATCGATGTTGGCGAGGATCTCGTTCACCTGGCGCGCACGAATATGCTCGCGCTCGACCTTGCCCAGCTCAAAGCTGTAGGCGGCGATGATGTGCTCTTTCTCGTGGTGGCTCATGCTGTTGAAAAACAGCGTGGCCTGGGAGAAGTGATCGCCGAACGATTCACTGCGCTCACGCACCTTATTGGCATCGACGCGCTCGTAATAGGTTTCGAAACCGCCATCGGTCGGGCCTGGCGGGGTCTCTTTCGGCCAGCCGCCATCAATCGAATTCGGTTCGTACGCCGCACGGCCCTTGTCGATCACACTGCGGTGCTGCGCGTCGCGCTGGCCATTATGGAACGGCGCCACGGGTCGGTTGATCGGGATTTCATGGAAGTTCGGGCCACCCAGGCGGCTGATCTGCGTGTCCGTGTAGGAAAACAGACGGCCTTGCAGCAGCGGGTCGTTGGTAAAATCGATACCCGGCACGATATGCCCAGGGCAGAACGCCACCTGCTCGACTTCGGCAAAGAAGTTGTCCGGGTTGCGGTTAAGCACCATCTTGCCCAGCGGCGTAATCGGCACCAGCTCTTCGGGGATGATCTTGGTCGGGTCGAGCAGGTCGAAGTCAAACTTATGCTCGTCCTCTTCGGCGACGATCTGTACGCCCAATTCCCATTCGGGGTAGTCACCGCTCTCGATGGACTCCCACAGGTCGCGGCGATGGTAGTCGGTATCTTTACCGGCAAGCTTCTGCGCTTCGTCCCACACCAGGGAGCAGGTGCCCACCTTCGGACGCCAGTGGAATTTGACGAAGCTGGACTTGCCCTCGGTGTTGATCAGGCGAAAGGTGTGCACGCCAAAGCCCTGCATGGCGCGCAGGCTTTTAGGAATCGCACGGTCGGACATTGCCCACACCACCATGTGCGCCGACTCCGGCACTAGGGAGACGAAGTCCCAGAAAGTGTCGTGCGCCGAGCCGCCGGTAGGAATTTCGTTATGGGGCTCGGGTTTTACCGCATGCACGAAGTCAGGAAACTTGATCGCATCCTGAATGAAAAACACCGGCATGTTATTGCCCACCAGGTCGAAGTTGCCTTCTTCGGTGAAAAACTTCACGGCAAAGCCGCGCACGTCGCGCACCGTGTCACCCGAACCACGCGGGCCCTGCACGGTGGAGAATCGCGCAAATACCGGGGTTTTATGCTCGGGGGTGCGCAGGAACCCGGCCTTGGTCAGTGCCGAGTGGTCTTCGTAAGTCTGGAAATAGCCATGGGCACCGGTACCGCGAGCATGCACGATGCGCTCCGGGATACGTTCATGGTCAAAATGCGTGATTTTTTCCCGCATGATGAAATCTTCGAGCAGCGAGGGGCCCCGGGAGCCAACTTTCAAGCTGTTCTGGTTGTCGGAAATCTTCACGCCCTGGTTGGTGCGCAAAGCCTGGCCGGTGGCGTCGGAGCGGAAAGCTTCCAAGGCCTGCAGCTTGGCATTGGTATTGCCGCGGTCCAGGGTATCGGTCCCCGCGAGTTCGCTCTTGGGCGGGGTAGCTGGCTTGTTGTCGCTCATCAGTCAAAACTCCTTATTCAAAGTGGCCAGAGCGTTCCCCCGGCTCGTTTGAGCAAAACCCCAGGCACGGCACCTGAGAAATCGAGTTGCTTAAATAGGGACTGACAGGGTTTTGCGCCGTTCCTTTTTTATGACCTTTGATCGCGTTATTGCCAAATCGCTGGTTGGATGCGAAATAAATGCTAAGAAACGCTAAACGGACAGGCTAAAATGCGCGCCCGGCTAACCGCTGATCCCCTTTTCATGCGCCCCACAAGGTTCGCTACGTGATCGAGTTTCAAAACGTCCATAAAACCTACCGTGTCGACGGTAGGGATATCCCCGCGCTGCATCCCACCAGCCTGCGTGTCGAGAACGGCCAGGTGTTCGGCCTGATCGGCCATTCGGGTGCGGGTAAAAGCACACTGCTACGCCTGATCAACCGCCTGGAAGAGCCCAGTGGCGGTCAGATCACGGTCGATGGCGAAGAAGTCACCGCCCTGGACGCCAACGGCCTGCGCCGTTTCCGCCAGCAGGTCGGCATGATCTTCCAGCACTTCAACCTGCTGGCGTCCAAGACTGTCGCCGACAACGTGGCGCTGCCGTTGACCCTGGCCGGCGATTTGTCGCGCAAGGCTATCGACCAACGCGTGGCTGAACTGCTGGCCCGCGTCGGCTTGTCGGACCACGCCAAAAAGTACCCGGCGCAATTGTCCGGCGGCCAGAAGCAACGCGTCGGCATCGCCCGCGCCCTGGCGACCAAGCCCAAGATTTTGCTGTGCGACGAAGCCACCAGCGCACTCGACCCGCAGACCACCGCGTCGGTCCTGCAACTGCTGGCTGAAATCAACCGCGAGTTGAAGCTGACCATCGTGCTGATCACCCATGAAATGGACGTGATCCGTCGCGTATGCGACCAGGTCGCCGTGATGGACGCCGGTGTGATCGTGGAGCAAGGCCCTGTGGCCGATGTGTTCCTGCACCCCAAGCACCCGACCACCAAGCGTTTCGTACAGGAAGCCGAACAGGTCGACGAAGGCGAACAGCGCGATGACTTCGCCCACGTACCAGGCCGCATCGTGCGGCTCACGTTCCAAGGCGAGGCGACCTACGCGCCATTGCTGGGTACCGTCGCCCGCGAAACGGGGGTGGACTACAGCATCCTGGCCGGCCGAATCGACCGCATCAAAGACATCCCCTACGGGCAACTGACCCTCGCCTTCACTGGCGGTGACATGGAAGCCGCATTTGCGCGCTTCACCGCCGCCGACGTCCACATGGAGGTGCTGCGCTAATGGACCTGTTCCTGAATTTCTTCGCCGACATCGACTGGTCCGAAATCTGGCTCGCCACCGGCGATACCATGACCATGCTGCTCGGCTCGCTGTTCTTCACGGTCGTGCTGGGCCTGCCCCTGGGCGTGCTGCTGTTCTTGACCAGCCCACGTCAGCTGTTCGAGCAAAAAGGCTTGTACGCCTTTCTGTCGCTGGTCGTGAACATGCTGCGTTCGCTGCCGTTCATCATCCTGCTGATCGTGATGCTTCCATTAACCAAACTGATCACCGGCATATACATGGACGAGGCCACCACGCTGGGCGTTGCGGGCGCGATTCCGCCGCTGGTTATCGGCGCCACGCCATTCTTCGCACGTCTGGTGGAAACCGCCCTGCGTGAAGTGGACCGCGGCATCATCGAGGCCACGCAGTCGATGGGTGCCAGCACGCGCCAGATCATCACCAACGCCTTGCTACCCGAAGCACGCCCCGGCATTTTCGCGGCAATTACCGTGACCGCGATTACACTGGTTTCCTATACGGCGATGGCCGGCGTGGTCGGTGCCGGTGGGCTGGGCGACCTGGCGATCCGTTTCGGTTACCAGCGTTTCCAGGACAATGTAATGGTGGTCACCGTGGTGATGCTGATGATCCTGGTGCAAATTCTGCAAACCGTCGGCGACAAGCTGGTGGTGCACTTTTCTCGCAAATAACGGCCATGGCCGGCCTGGTGCCGGCAGATGCCCGAACAAGGAGCTTGCTGGATGAAAAAACTACTGGTTGCTTTCGCCGCCGTTGCCGCGTTTTCCGCTCACGCCGAGACCATCAAGGTCGCTGCTTCGCCAGTGCCGCATGCGCAAATCCTGGAATTCGTGAAGCCTGCGCTGGCCAAAGAAGGCGTGGACCTGCAGATCAAAGTCTTCACCGACTACGTGCAGCCCAACGTACAAGTGGCCGAAAAGCGCCTGGACGCCAACTTCTTCCAGCACCAGCCATACCTGGATGAATTCAACAAAGCCAAAGGCACTCACCTGGTGAGTGTCGGCGCTGTGCACTTGGAGCCCCTGGGCGCGTACTCGAGCAAATTCAAGAAGCTGGACGAGCTGCCAAGCGGCGCCAACGTTGTGATCCCGAACGACGCCACCAACGGCGGCCGAGCCCTGCTGCTTCTGGCCAACAACGGCCTGATTACCCTGAAGGACCCAACCAACATTCTGTCGACCACCAAAGACATTACCGCCAACCCGAAAAACCTGAAGTTCCGCGAACTGGAAGCCGCCACCCTGCCGCGCGTGCTGACCCAGGTCGACCTGGCGCTGATCAACACCAACTACGCCCTGGAAGCCAAGCTGGACCCTTCCAAGGACGCCCTGTTGATTGAAGGCAGCGACTCGCCGTATGTGAACATCCTGGTCACCCGCGAAGACAACAAGGACGCGGACGCCGTGAAGAAACTGATCGCCGCTTTGCACACCCCTGAGGTGAAGCAATTCATCGAAGAAAAATACAAAGGCGCGATCAAGCCGGCGTTCTGATCCTGAAGAAACAACCTGATCCCCAGTCCACTCGCGATCAACAATATGGGAGGGGGCTTGCTCCCGATAGCAATGCTTCAGTCGGCATCTACATCGACTGGCACTCTGCTATCGGGGGCAAGCCCCCTCCCACATTAGGTTTGTGCAAGATTCGAATGTGCTAATCGACGACCAACCGTAGTGCCTCTGACATCGGCCACCTGATGGGCTTGCATCTCGATTCAGCATTACGGCGTGAACTCGATTCCGATCAACAGCAGACGCTGGCCCCGATCCCTCAGGCAACACAAAGCAAATGTGGGAGGGGGCTTGCCCCCGATGGCAGTGCTTCAGTCGGCATCTACATCGGCTGACACTCTGCTATCGGGGCAAGCCCCCTTCCACATGTGTGGTGTGTCGGCTATTACTGACGCTGCAACAACCCTGGCAATTGCGCCACCAGCTTCTGGTTGTTCAACGGCGCGCGGATAAAACCACGTTGCGTACCGTCCGGGCCGATCAGCGCGAGGTTGCCGCTGTGATCGACGGTGTAGTTGGGCTTGCTGGTATCGGCCGGGATGAACGGGATACTCACGGCGTTCGAGACCTTTTGCACCTCAGCCACATTTGCGCCGGTCAGACCCTGGAATTGCGGATCGAAATAGCCCAGGTATTGCTTGAGCTGGGTCGGGGTATCGCGGTTGGGGTCGACGCTCACCAGGATCACCTGAAGTTTATCCACAACGTCCTTGGGCAGCTCGCTTTTGATCTGGCGCAGCTGGGCGAGGGTAGTAGGGCAGATGTCCGGGCAGAAGGTGTAGCCGAAGAACAGCAGACTCCACTTGCCCTTCAATTCATTGATCAGCACCGGCTGGCCGTCCTGATTGGCCATGGTCACCGGCGGCAGCGCACGGCTTTGCGGCAGCAGGATAATGCCGGCGTCGATTAACGCGGTCGGGTCGCCCTGGCCTTTGCCGTTGAGCACTTTGTTGACGGTCAGGCCCATGATCAACGCGACGATGGCCACCAGGATAAAGACGGTTTTTTGAGTTCGAGTCATAGGTTCAACAGTAAGTAGTGGTCTACGAGCAGCGCGATAAACAGCAGGAACAGGTACCAGACAGAGTACTTGAAGGTGTTGATCGCCGCGTGCGGCCGACCGCCACGGTACAACACCCAGGCCCATTGCAGAAAGCGCGCACCCAAGACCAGCGCGCAACCCAGGTAGAGCGGGCCGCTCATATGGATCACATAGGGCATAAGGCTTACCGCCAGCAGGGCGAAGGTGTAGAGCAGGATATGCACCTTGGTGTAATGCTCGCCGTGGGTTACCGGCAGCATCGGAATATCGGCCTTGGCATATTCCTCCTTGCGGTGAATGGCCAGGGCCCAGAAGTGCGGCGGGGTCCAGGCGAAGATAATCAGCACCAGCAGCAGCGGCTCGGCGCTGACATGCCCGGTAACCGCAACCCAGCCCAGCAACGGCGGCGCGGCCCCGGCCAGGCCGCCGATGACGATATTCTGCGGCGTCGCGCGCTTGAGAAAACCCGTGTAGATCACCGCATAGCCCAATAACGACGCCAAGGTCAGCCACGCCGCCAGCGCATTGGTAAACGCCAGCAACAGCGTAAGCCCGGCCACCGCCAACACCAACGCAAAGGCCAGCGCGGCCACGGGCTGCACGCGCCCTTGCGCCAGCGGCCGCTTGTGGGTGCGAGCCATCACGGCGTCGATCCGCCGGTCCACCACGTGGTTGATCGCCGCCGCGCCGCCGGCGCACAGAGCGATCCCCAGGTTGCCGAAAACCAGTACTGTCCACGGCACCCCTGCGCGGGTTGCGAGAAACATACCGACCAGGGACGTGATCAGCATCAGCACCACCACTTTCGGCTTGGTCAGCTCCAGATAGTCGCGCCAGAGCGCCTGGTCGTGCCGCGCGCCGGTCAAGGTCGCCATGGCATCTCTCCTTTAAGGGTGATCAGGCCCGATACCGGTTTGCGCGGGATAAAACGCCAGCCGTACGGCCGCTGACTGCGCGCCCGCACCAGGCTGGTACGCGCGTGGTAATTGACCAGCACCAGCGTCAGCAACAACCCGGCGCCACCGGAGTTATGGGCCACGGCCACCGGCAGCGGCAGATGGAAATACACATTGCTCAAGCCCAGGCCGATCTGCGCGGCCAGGGCGATCAGCAACAGGCCCGCCAGCCGCGTCATGCCCACTGCGCGCAGTTGCCAGGCCAGGCCGAGCAGAGCCAAAGTGACGATAACCGCGCCCACGCGGTGGGTCAGGTGAATGGCCGTGCGCGCCTCGCTGTCGAGTTGCCCGCCCAGGTAGTTCGGGCCGATGTGCTGGGTCAGGTGAAAGCCGTTGGCAAAGTCCGCCGCCGGCCACCATTGACCATGGCAGGTAGGCAGGTCGATGCAGGCCACCGCCGCGTAGTTGGAGCTCACCCAGCCGCCCAGGGCGATCTGTCCGATCACCAGCACCAGCCCGGCCGTCGCCCAATACTGCAGGCGCCTGGGCACGACCAGCGCCGGCAGTACGCCGGACAATCGCAGGGTCAACAGGAACAGCAGGCTCAAGGTGGCAAAGCCGCCCAGCAGATGCCCGGTGACGACCTGGGGCCACAGCTTCAACGTCACCGTCCACATGCCGAACGCGGCCTGGGCAACTACAACGACCAACAAAAACAGCGGCAATTTCACCGGCTGGCCGGAATCGCGCCGATGGCTCCAGCACCGCGCCGCCAGCACGCCGATCACCAACCCCAGGGTGCCGGCGAAGTAGCGGTGGATCATCTCGCTCCAGCCTTTGCCAGCCTCCACCGGCGTATCGGGAAAATGCAGCTCGGCATGGGCTAGCTGGGCTTCGCTGTTGGGCACGGCGATAAAGCCGTAGCAACCGGGCCAGTCAGGGCAGCCCAGGCCGGCGTGGGTCAGGCGCGTATAGGCACCGAGCAGCACGACGATCAGCGCCAGCAGGGTGGCAAACAACGCGAGGCGAAATCCAGGTTTGGCCATGACGATGCCCTTATCCGATATTTGACAGTTTCAGCAGGTGACGCAGGTCGTTGAGCAGATCCTTGCCCTTGACCGTGGCGTCGTAGCGCAGAACCAGGTTGCCGTGGGGGTCGACGATCCACAGCTGCGCCTCACCCGGCGCGGCGGCGTTTCGGTTGAAGGTCGACAGATCCAGCACATAGCGTTGCAACTGCGGATATTCGGCCTTGAGCCTGGCGTCGTAGTCCGCACTCAGCGGCTGCGCGCTGGCCAGCGCGTGGCTGGCGCGGGAGGCATCGCGCCCCAGACCGATCTGCAGCTGCCGGGCCAGATACACCAGTTGCCGGCAATCGGTGGCGCAGGCGGTGGGCGCGGTCACCAACAGTTGCCAGCGCTGCTCGTCGGCCTGCACGCCGATATCGGCGCGGGTCTGGCCATCACCGATCATCTCGCCGTGATAGCTGCGGCTGTCAGGCACCCAGAACTGCAGCTTGTACATGAGCGTGGCCAACACCATCGGGCCGATGACCATCAGCAGGATCAGGATCAATTGCCAGCGACCTTTGCGGCGGTCGGGCAGCTCAGACAGGTCGGGTGGATTCATGGCCGCTCCCATGGGGCTTCTCCTTTTTTGTGTGGTGCCATCCGAGATAGAGATAAAGCGCCAGCAGCGCCACTGCCATGGCGAACCACTGCACGGCATACGCCAAGTGTTTTTCCGGCCCCATGGCCACTACCGGCCACTGGGTTTCGTAGGTGGCAGGACCAGGTTCGGCGCGCAGCTCGTAGGCATAACCGCTGCGGCCCAGCTCCGCCCACAATGCGACCGGGTGCAGTGCGGTGAGCAAGCGCGGCCAACTCGACACGACCGGGTCGGCCTGCAACTGGAAGGTCTCGCCCGGTGCCACGTACACCCAGGCGTCGAGATTCAGCGGTTGTTCAGGGGTGGTGAAGGCCGGCGGCGTGCGCCGGTCCGGCCAGGGCAGCCAGCCGCGATTGAGCAGCAACCACAGACCGCTGGCCTGGTCATGGAAGGGTTGCAGCAGCTCGACGCCGGCCTTGCCATCGCGCATGCGGTTGTCGAGCAGTACGCTGTGTTCGGCATCGAACCGCCCGCGCAGGTGAACTCGGCGAAATGCGGGGTCCACCTGTTGCGTGAGCTGGTCGCTGGTGATGGGTTCGGCGGCGCGGCGCTCTGCGTAGCTGTCCATCAACGCCTGCTTTTCCTGGCCGCGAGACAGCTGCCAGCAGCCCAGCCCCACCATCAGCGGTAACAGCAGTAGCACCACTACCGTCGGCGCGATACCGGGACGAAAGCGCTGCCAGGCACTGGCTATACTGGATTCCATCGCCCCTCCCCTTGAAAGCCCAGGAGCCGCACCATGCTCAAAGCAGCCATTGCCCTGATGCTGATCGCGACCGTCGTGAGCCTGTTCAGTGGCTTGTTCTTCCTCGTCAAGGACGAGGGCCACTCCAGCCGCCTCGTCACCGCCCTGACCGTGCGCGTGGTGCTGGCCGTGATCACCCTGGGATTGATCACCTGGGGCTTTTTCAGCGGCCAGCTGGTGTCGCACGCGCCGTGGTGAAACGCCTCACAGCACGTATACGAAGAAAAACAGGCCGATCCACACCACATCCACAAAGTGCCAATACCAACTGGCCGCTTCGAAGCCGAACTGGTGCTCGGCATTGAAATGCCCACGCAGGATGCGCATCAGCATCACAAATAGAATGACCGTGCCGATGGTGACGTGGGCGCCGTGGAAACCGGTGAGCATAAAGAACGTCGCGCCGTACACGCCCGAGCCCAATGTCAGGCCCAGTTCCTTATATGCATGGATATATTCCTCAGCCTGGAACCCCAGGAACGCCAGGCCCAGCAGAACAGTGATAGCCAACCAGAGTTTCAGCGCGCCGCGATGGCCTTTGCGCAGGGCATGGTGGGCGATGGTGATGGTGACGCTGGAACTGACCAGCAGAATCGTATTGACCAGCGGCAAGCCCCACGGGCTGATAGTGCCTTCCGGCGCAGGGTAGAGTTTCGGGTCCGGGTTGTTGAGCAACGGCCAGGCAAATTCAAAGTTCGGCCACAGCATGTGCGCAATGCCTTTGGGACCTTCGCCGGCCAACGCGGGACCGGACACATGGCGCACATAGAACAGCGCGCCGAAGAACGCGATAAAGAACATCACTTCGGAAAAGATGAACCAGCTCATCCCCCAGCGGAACGAGCGATCCATCTGCGCACTGTACAAACCGGCGCGACTTTCCTTTATTACCGCGCCGAACCAGCCGAACAGCATGTAGGCCAACAGCAAGCCACCGACGAAAAAGATCCACGGCCCGTGGGATTCCGGGCGCGCCGCCTTGAGATCGTTGAACCACAGACCCAGGCCGTACACGGTGGTCAACAGGCCGAACGTGGCAATTATTGGCCATTTGCTTTGCGCTGGTACGTAGTACGTATCATGAGTCGACATGTATTCGCTCTCCTGATTGAGCGGGCAAACAGTAGCTAGCCGCCGCTGTGGGCGGCCACGGGCGGTTGGCGCGCGGTGATATCAAACAGCGTGTACGCCAGGGTCAGATGCTTCACATCCTTGGGCATGTCACGGTCGACGATGAAACGCACGGGCATTTCGATGCGCTCGCCGGGCTGCAGCACTTGCTGTGTGAAGCAAAAGCACTCGGTTTTGTGGAAGTACACCGCCGCTTCGGCCGGGGAAATGCTCGGGATCGCCTGCGCAGTCATCGGTTTTTTGCTGGGGTTGTAGGCTACGAACAGCATCTCGTTGACCGCCCCGGGGTTGACCACCAGCTCATCGGCCTTGGAGCGAAATTCCCAGACCATGTCGATGGCATTAGTGGCCAGAAACTGCACGCGCACTTGGCGCGACGGGTCCACTACCTGCGAGCCCTCGTACTGCCCTGCGGTCTTGCCGTTGATGCCGAACGCCTTGCACATCACGTCATAGATGGGCACCAGCGCGAAGCCGAAGGCGAACATCGCCACTACCAGGATCAACAGCCGGGTGACCAGGCGCTTGAGGGGCACGGAGTCAGCCATGGCGTCCACCTGCTGCGCCGCAAACCAGGCTGATGTCGGCTGACATACCGTCATCGCGGGCAAGTCCCCTCCCACAAGGGATCAGCGTCTTCATTTGACCTCCGGCGGCGTGGTGAAGGTGTGGTACGGCGCCGGCGATGGAATGCTCCATTCCAACCCTTCGGCGCCATCCCACGGTTTGGCCGGTGCCGGTGGGCCGCCACGGATGCACTTGATCACGATAAACAGGAAGAAGATTTGCGTGGCGCCAAACATGAACGCGCCGATCGACGACACCATGTTGAAGTCGGCGAACTGCAGGTTGTAGTCCGGCACCCGCCGCGGCATGCCGGCCAGGCCCACGAAGTGCATCGGGAAGAACGCCATGTTCATGCCCACGAAAGACAGCCAGAAGTGCAGCTTGCCCAGGGTTTCGTCGTACATGTGGCCGGTCCATTTCGGCAGCCAGTAGTACGCCGAAGCGAAAATGCCGAAGATCGCGCCGGGCACCAGTACGTAATGGAAGTGCGCCACCACGAAGTAGGTGTCGTGGTATTGGAAGTCCGCCGGCGCAATGGCCAGCATCAAGCCGGAGAAACCGCCGATGGTGAACAGGATCACGAAGGCCACGGCGAACAGCATCGGCGTCTCGAAGGTCAGCGAGCCTTGCCACATGGTGCTCACCCAGTTGAACACCTTCACCCCCGTCGGCACGGCGATCAGCAACGTGGCGTACATGAAGAACAACTCGCCCACCAGCGGAATGCCCACCACGAACATATGGTGCGCCCACACGATGAACGACAGGAACGCGATGCTCGCCGTGGCGTAGACCATCGAGGTGTAACCGAACAGCGGCTTGCGCGAAAAAGTCGGGATGATCGAGCTGACGGCGCCGAAGGCCGGCAGGATCATGATGTACACCTCGGGGTGGCCGAAGAACCAGAACACGTGCTGGAACAGCACCGGATCACCGCCACCGGCGGCACTGAAGAAGCTGGTGCCGAAGTGAATATCCATCAGCATCATGGTCACGCAGCCCGCCAGCACCGGCATCACCGCAATCAGCAGGAAGGCGGTGATCAGCCAGGTCCACACAAACAGCGGCATCTTCATCAACGTCATGCCGGGGGCGCGCAGGTTGAGGATGGTGGCGACCACGTTGATCGCACCCATGATCGAGCTGATGCCCATCAGGTGGATGGCGAAGATGAAAAACGTCACGCTTTCCGGCGCATACGTGGTGGAGAGCGGCGCATAGAAGGTCCAGCCGAAATTCGGCCCTCCGCCCGGCGTGAACAAGGTCGACACCAACAACAGGAACGCCGCCGGCAACAGCCAGAAGCTGAAGTTGTTCATGCGTGGCAGCGCCATGTCGGGCGCGCCGATCATCAGCGGGATCATCCAGTTGGCCAGGCCGACAAACGCCGGCATTACCGCGCCGAACACCATGATCAGACCGTGCATCGTGGTCATCTGGTTGAAGAACGCCGGCTCCACGATCTGCAACCCCGGCTGAAATAACTCGGCGCGGATCACCATGGCGAAGGAGCCGCCCAGCAGGAACATGGTGAAGGCGAACCACAGATACATCGTGCCGATGTCTTTGTGGTTGGTGGTCAGCACCCAGCGCATCAATCCTTTGGCGGGGCCGTGGGCGTGGTCACTGGCGTGGCCATGGTCATCGATCACAGCGCTCATGGCCGTTCTCCTGCAAAAGAAGGGGCGGGGCGGTTCAGGGCATTTGCAATGAAAGAAGTCATTTGCTTTCCGCCTGCTTGATGGCCAACACATCTTTAGGCGTGACCATGTCGCCCTTGTTGTTGCCCCACGCGTTGCGCTCGTAGGTCACTACGGCGGCGATATCCACTTCCGAGAGCTGCTTGCCGAACGCGGCCATCGCAGTGCCAGGCTTACCGTGGTAGACAAGGCTCAGGTGATCGGCCGCAGGCCCGGTGGCAATTTTCGAGCCCTTGAGCGCCGGGAACATCGGCGGCAAGCCCTGGCCCTCAGCCTGGTGACAGGCCACACAAGTGGTGTGGTAAACCTTGTCGCCACGGGCCACCAGCTCTTCAAGGGTCCACTCTTTGGAGGTCAGCTCCTTGAGCTTGGCGGCGTCGGCCTTGCGCTCGCCGAGCCAGGTGTCGTAGTCGGCCTTGGATTTGACTTCCACCACGATGGGCATGAAGCCGTGGTCCTTGCCGCACAGCTCAGCGCATTGACCACGGTAGAGGCCAGGCTTTTCGATACGGGTCCAGGCTTCGTTGACGAATCCGGGGATGGCGTCACGCTTGACCGCAAACGCCGGCACCCACCAGGAGTGGATCACATCGGCGGCGGTCACCAGAAAGCGCACCTTGGCGCCCACCGGCAGCACCAGCGGCTGGTCCACTTCCAGCAGGTAATGCTCGCCCTTGGTGGCCTGGTTACGGATCTGCTCCGCCGGCGTGGCCAGGTTGCTGAAGAATTCAACATCCTGGCCCAGGTATTTGTAATGCCATTTCCACTGGTAGCCGGTGACCTGGATATCGATGTCCGACTCACTGCTGTCATAGATATTGATCAGGGTCTTGGTGGCCGGGATGGCCATCGCGATCAGGATCAGCAGGGGCACGACCGTCCAGAGGATTTCCACGGTGGTGCTCTCGTGGAACTTGGCCGCGACCTGGCCGGTGGAGCGGCGGTGGACGATCATCGACCAGAACATGGCGCCGAACACGACGATGCCGATCACTACACAGATCCAGAAAATGGTCATGTGCAGGTCAAACACCGCGTGACTGACTTCTGTCGCCCCTGGCGCCATATTCGTGGTCCAGGCGGCGTGCGCCTGGCCGAATACCGACCACAACAGGAGGCCCATCCAAACATGTGGATGTCGCATCATTGCGAGTTCCCCTTATCGTTCTTGTTATCCCGCCGGTTGTGCACCTGCGTCGAAGGGAGCGGCTTCCATACTGCTTACAACCGCTTAGCCTTGCCTGCTTATGCAGTCTGGCGTCATCAGCTAATCGCGTACAAATCCGAGTATAGACAGGGTCTGCAACCCCGCAATGTGTAGGGGCAAATGAGCGAAAATGATCGGAGAAACTCAATAAACCCGGGTGCGGAATCGTTTTTCCGACGAACGATGGCTATTCGATATAACCCCTGCGCATAACCGTGAAATAATTATGACAAATGCGTCTTAGCCGCTCGTATAAACGAGCTAACTTATGCTGTCCCTATTCCTACACCTGCTTGACTGGAGCCTTCATGAACACCGCCGCATTGCGCGAGCAGATTTCCCGTGCCCATCAACACGAAGCCACAACGGGCCAGCTTGCCCTGCAACTGGAAAAACAATTGCCGGATCTGCATTCGGCCATTTCCCTTGCTGCTGATGATCGCAACTTAGTCATGACCCGCTTCGTCACTGCTTACATCGATCTTGTCCCGGAGTTGCTCGAGGCCGCCAACGACGTGGCCCGCGAAGCCGGTATCGAAAGCCAGATCAAGCCTGTGCTGAAGATCGCCGAGCATTTTTTCCTGCAGCCGCCCGCCATGCTGGAAGGTCATGAAGGGCTCGACGGCCTGCTGGACGAAGCGTACCTGGCCCATCGTCTGGTGGAAGAGGTCAACGACTTGTATATCAAACACTTTGGCCAGCCTCTGATTCCGGCGGATACCACCGTGGCCAACGTGATTGCCCATCAGTTGATCGGCGAAACGTTCGCCAACCAACTGGATGAAGTCGTACACCATGCCGTGGATGAAATGCTCAACGAAGACAGCTTTGCGCTGGAATCCGTCGAAGCCTATCGCGAGCAGCTCAAAAGCCCGGAGACGGAAGCGGCGTGGAAGCGCTGGCCTTGCCTTTCCCGCCAGCTGGGGGTTGAACTGGCGCTGGATCGCCCGGCTTAAACTTTCAATCTGATGTGGGAGGGAGCCGGTCCTCTCCCACATGTTGATTCGACTCGGTCAGCCGATAGAGGGTGCCGAGCCGATCCCCGTCGTCATCCTGATGCGGCCTTCGAGCCTGCGTTTCAACCCTCGCGCTTCAATCACCAACTTCGACCCTTTGGCAGCATTGGCCCGCCCCCATTCCTCCAGCAACTCCAGACAGGAATGATCGATGTAACTCAGGTTATTGAGCGGCACATGCACAGTGGTGCCGGCCGGCACGGTCGACAGCACCTGGGTCAGCGCCGGCACTTTGAGAAATGTCGCCGCGCCGATCAAGCGCAACTCCATCTCACCGTCCTGAGGCAGATCAATCAGGCTCACCTTCAAGCGTGACGCCTTGAACGCGAGCTTGACCAGCGTCAGACCAAAACCCACCAGCACGCCGGTCAGCAAGTCGGTGAAGATGATCGCCAGTGCGGTCGCGGCATAGGTAAACATCGGCATCCGGCCATAACGTCCCAATGCCTTGAAGGCCTTGAGGTCAACCAGCTTGATCCCGGTGTACACCAGCACACCCGCCAGGCTCGCCACCGGAATGCTTTGCAGCACGCTCGACAGCAGCAGCACAAAACCCAGCAGCCACACGCCGTGAAACATGGCAGACAATCGCGTGGTAGCACCGGCCTGTACGTTGGCCGAACTGCGCACGATTACACCGGTCATCGGCAGGGCGCCCACCAGGCCGCACAGCATGTTGCCTACGCCTTGGGCGGACAATTCCTTGTCGAAATCGGAACGTTGACCACTGTGCATGCGATCCACAGCGGCCGCGGAGAGCAGGGTTTCGGCACTGGCAATAAACGCAACGGCAAACGCGGCGATCAACAATTGTGGGTCGGCCAGGTTGAGCAGGTCGCTGGGGCGCAGCCAGTCGATCGCGTCGGCGAGGTTCTCGGGCACCTCAACCCGCTTGACCTGCAACGCCAGCACCAGGCTGGTGACCGTGGCCAGGCCGACACCGAGCAGGGCGCCCGGCACGAAGCGCAGCGACTGCGGGCGCAGCTTGTCCCACAGGTACATCACCAGCATCGTGGACAAGCCGAGCACTCCCGCCTGCCAGCCGAGGCCGCCACCGAGGGTGGGGATAGCTTCGACCAGTGCTGCCGGGAAGCCCGCCAGGTTATCCAGCCCCGAGGGCTTGGGCGCGCCATCGAGCATCACATGAATCTGCGACAGCACAATCAGCACGCCAATGCCCGCCAGCATGCCGTAGACCACCGCCGGTGCCGTCACGCGGAACCAGCAGCCCAGACGCAAACGCCCGGCCACCAGTTGCAGAAACCCCGCCAACAACAGGATCGGCCCCAGCATCAGCATGCCGTGCTGGCGCACCAACTCGAACACCAGCACCGCCAAACCCGCCGCCGGGCCGCTGACTTGCAGCGGCGACCCCGCCAGCCAGCCCACCACGAGGCCACCGATAATACCGGTGATCAGGCCCTTGGCCGGCGGCATGCCGGACGCAATGGCGATACCCATGCACAAGGGCAGGGCGACCAGAAACACAACCACCGAAGCAAGCAACTCCCGTGGCAATACAGCTTTCAATTGAGCAGCACGCATGATGGCTCTCCCGAGGCATTCGCCGGGCGCGGTAAAGCCTGGCTGCGTCCATGGCAGCCACCGCTTTACCCGGCAGGGAAGTGTTTTAGAAGCGCGCTTTAGGCGTCGCGCAAGGGATAGGTCCGGAACCGCTCAACGGTCGGAACGCCGATTCATCCGCATCGTAAGCGCGAATTTCGCTGGTCTCGATGTTGTAAATCCAGCCATGGATAAACAACTGACCGTTGGCCATGCGCGAAGCCACCGAAGGGTGGGTGCGCAAATGCTGCAACTGGGCGATGACGTTTTCTTCGGTCAGCACCTTCATGCTCTCGCCTTCATTGGCGCAGTCGCAGTTGTCATGAACCATGGCCTTGGCGACCTCGGCGTGCCGCAGCCAGGCCTTGACCGTCGGCATCTTCTCCAGGCTGTCGGGGTTGAGGACCGCGCGCATGGCGCCGCAATCGGAATGCCCGCAGACGATGATGTGTTGTACCCCGAGGGCGAGTACCGCGTACTCGATTGCCGTGGACACACCGCCGTTCATCTGCCCGTAAGGGGGCACTACGTTACCGACGTTACGGGTAACGAACAGGTCGCCGGGCGAACTTTGAGTAATCAGTTCAGGGACGATGCGCGAGTCGGCGCAGGTAATAAACATCGCCCTCGGGCTCTGGGCCGTGGCGAGTTTCTTGAAGAGTTCTTCCTGCTGAGGGAAGACGTCGTGATGGAAATGCAAAAAACCGTCAACGATATGCTGCAGCGCTGCATCGGCGGATTCCGCCACCTGAGGGGCTGATGCCGACGCAGCCAACGGCTGTTTATCCTTATCACTCATGATTCATCCTCTTGATTAATGCAGGGGAGTTTTCAGCTCAGTTCGACGCCTGGATAGTGGAATAGTTGTAAAACGCCGCGGGCTCCAGGGCCGACTCATCAGTCACTCGCCGAACAAGGTAACCATCGAAACTTAACTCAAACTGAATGAACCGCTCTAGATCGCGGGTTTCAGTGATATCAAAACGCGACTATTCCTACAGTAGCGGTGCATTCTTCCCAGCCAGTCTACAACAATGCCATTTGTCTGCCCGGTGGGCAGAACGCCTCGCAATCCAGATTGAAGCCTTCCCGGCGATCCATACCCAGGCGCTTGATCGCTTTGCTGAAGCGCTGCGCCAGCAGGTCGGCAAACGGCCCTTCACCGCGCATGCGTACGCCAAATCGACTGTCATACACCTCACCGCCCCGCACCTGGCGCACCAGGCTCATCACATGGGCGGCGCGCTGCGGGTAATGCGCCGCCAGCCACTCCTCGAACAGCGGCGCCACCTCCAGCGGCAGGCGCAACATCATGTAGGCCGCGCTCTGGGCTCCGGCGGTATGGGCCTCGGCCAAAAGGCTTTCCAGTTCGCTGTCGTTGATCATCGGGATCATCGGCGAACACAGTACGCCCACCGGTATCCCCGCCTCACGCATCACTCGAATCGCCCGCAACCGCGCCTTGGGCGCCGCCGTGCGCGGCTCAAGGATGCGCTTGAGTTCGTCGTCCAGGCTGGTGAGGCTGATCATCACCGCCACCAGACGCTGGCGCGCCAGCTCGGTGAGCAGATCCAGGTCGCGCAGGATCAGCGAGCCCTTGGTGATGATGGTCACCGGATGTCGGTAGCGCAGCAGCACCTCCAGGATCTGGCGGGTGATGCGGTACTCGCGCTCAATGGGCTGGTAGGGATCGGTATTGGAACCCAGGTTGATCGGTGCGCACACGTAGCCGGGCTTGGACAGTTGCTGCTCCAGCACGTCAGCCGCGTTGCTCTTGGCGATCAGCTTGGTTTCGAAATCCAGCCCCGGGGACATGTCCCAATAGGCATGGCTGGGCCGCGCGTAGCAGTAGATGCAGCCGTGTTCGCAGCCGCGATAGGGGTTGATCGAACGGTCGAACGGCAAATCCGGCGAGTTATTACGGGTGATGATGGTCTTGGCCGTTTCAATGCGCACTTCAGTGCCTTGGGTCGGCGGCACTTCCTGGTGCCAGCCGTCGTCTTCGGCCACGCTGACCGTGGGCGCAAAGCGGTTGTGCAGGTTAGTGGCCGTGCCCCGGCCACGGGGTGGCAGCGCAGTGGACATAAGAACGCCTCGATACTGTTTTTATATACAGTATCGAGGCGCGAAGGATCTGACCAGTGCCGTTTGGCGGGTCAGCACACTGTCAGTGCTTTTGCGTCACTTGCCCCAGATCGTCACCCGAGGTGGTGCGCATGTCGTTTTTGCGCAGGTCCGCCACTTCACTGGCCTTTACCGGCGCTCCCTGGTTGCCCCAACTGCCACGGATAAAACTCACCACATCCGCCACTTCCTGATCCGAAAGACGCCAGGCGAACGCCGGCATGGTGAAGGTGGACGGCGCCGTGTGGGTGGCCGGCAAAGTGCCGCCGTTCAACACGATGTTGATCAGCGACGTCGCGTCCGCCGTCTGCAACACCGGGTTGCCCGCCAGCGCCGGGAACACCCGCGTATAACCATGCCCGTCGGTACGGTGGCACGCCGCGCAGTTGTCGATATACACCGAGGCGCCGCGCTGGCTGTCGTCGCCCTTCCACAGGGCTTGCGCCACCTGCTTGTCGTACTGGTGCGGCTGATCCTTGGGGTCCACCACCGGCAGACTCTTGAGGTACCGGGCGATAGCCGTCAGGTCGTCTTGCGACAGGTACTGCATGCTGTGCACTACCACATCGCTCATGCCGCCAAACACTGCGCTGCGGTCGCTGCGACCGGTCTTGAGAAATTGCACCAATTGTTCCTCGCTCCAACTACCGAGCCCGTCCTTGTGGTCACCGCGCAGGCTTTTGGCGATCCAGCCTTCCAACGGCGCACTGCCGGACAGAAACGCGCTGCCGTCCTGAGCACTCAGGGCTTTTTCCTGCATGGTCAGGGCGCGCGGCGTATGGCACGCGCCACAGTGGCCAAGGCCCTCCACCAGATAGGCGCCGCGACTGATCACCGGGTCGGCCCCCGCCTTGGCCTGGTAGTCCTCAACGGCCGGCGCAAACATCCAGCGCCACGCCGTCAACGGCCAGCGCATGCTCAACGGCCAGGGAATATCGCTGTCCTTGTTCTCCTGGGCGACCGGCTCGACGCCTTTCATGAAATACGCGTACAACGCCTGCATATCGCTTTCGCTGACACGAGCGTAAGACGGGTAGGGCATGGCTGGGTAAAGCGTACTACCGCTTTTGGCGACACCCTGGCGCACGGCCTTGTCGAAGTCCTCGAAGCTGTAATCACCCAGGCCGGTCTTGTCCGGGGTGATGTTGGTGGAATAGATCACACCGATGGGGGTTTCCATCGGCAGGCCACCGGCGAAGGGTTTGCCGCCCTTGGCGGTGTGGCAGGCCACGCAGTCACCGGCACGAGCAAGGTATTCGCCCTGCTTGATCAAGTCGGTTTCTGCGGCGCTGATCGAGCAACTGCTGAGCAGCGCCAAGGTCGCGATAACGAATTTTTTCATGCTCATCGCTCCTTATGCCTGAACCAGCGGGCCGGGATTTTTCAGGTACTGCTCGCGAATCGCACGGGCCGACCAATAAGTCAGTGCCGCCACCAGGCCGGTAGGGTTGTAGCCCAAGCCTTGTGGGAAAGCGGATGCGCCCGGGACAAACACGTTGTGTACATCCCAGCATTGCAGGTAGCGGTTCAACGCACTGGTTTTCGGGTCGGTGCCCATGATCGCGCCACCGTTGAGGTGGGTGGTCTGGTAAGACGCAGTGTTGAAGTGCTCACCGACCTTCTTGCCCAACACGGCGATCGCCTTGGGGTTCATTGCCTGAGCGACCTTGCCCATCTTCTCGACCATGAAGCGGTTCATCTTGATGTCGTTTTCCTGCCAATCGAATGTCATCCGCAGCAATGGCAGGCCGTAGGCATCGCGGTAGACCGGGTCCAGATCCAGGTAATTACCCCGGTAGGATTGATGGGCGCCGTGGGCATCCATCGACACCTGATGGGTGTAGTAATCAGCGGTGGCGCGCTTCCAGGCACTGCCCCAGGCGGGCGTACCTGGAGGATTGGACGTGCCGGCGATCGGCCGGCTGCCGGCCTGGTTGACCCACATCGGCGAGCCGCCGACGAAACCGTGGGGGCCGTGGTCGAAGTTATCGGCGTTGAAGTCATCGATGGCCACACCGTTGCCGCCTGCACCGATGAAGTTATTGGTGTGCGTGTCTTTGTCGAAGAACGCCTTGATGGTGGCCATGTTCTGGTAAGCGAAATTCTTGCCCACCACGCCTTCGCCACTGATCGGGTCGTAAGGCTTGCCGATACCCGACAGCAGCATCAAGCGCACGTTGTGGAACTGGAACGCGCCAAGAATCACCAAGTCCGCCGGCTGCTCGCACTCGCGACCCTGGCCGTCGATGTAGGTCACGCCGGTGGCCTTGCTCTTGGTACTGTCGAGATTGACCTTGAGTACGTGGGAATTGGGCCTCAGTTCGAAATTCGGCACCTGCCGCAGCGCCGGCAGGATGTTCACGTTCGGCGACGCCTTGGAGTACATGTAGCAGACGTAGCCACTGCAGAACCCGCAGAAATTGCATGGCCCCATCTGCGCCCCGTAGGGGTTTGTGTATGGTCCCGAGGTGTTGGCGGATGGCAGGTTGTAGGGTTTGTAACCCACCTCGGCAGCCGCCTTCTGAAACAGCTGTGCAGAGACGGTGTTTTTCTGCGACTCCAGCGGGAACGGGTTGGAGCGGTCCGGCGCATAAGGGTTACCGCCGCGGCCTTCACCCACCACTTGACCCTTGACGGTCCAGGCCTGGCCGGAGGTGCCGAAGACTTTCTCCGCGTAATCAAAGAACGGCTCCAGCTCTTCGTAACTGACGCCGAAGTCCTGGATAGTCATGTCCTTGGGAATGAAATGCTTGCCGTAGCGCTCTTCATAGTGGCTGCGCATGCGCAACTCGATCGGGTCGACACGGAAATGCACGCCGGACCAATGCAGGCCCGCTCCACCCACACCGTTGCCCGGCAGAAATGCGCCCAGCTGACGGTTGGGCAGGGCGACGTCATTCACGCTATGGCGAATGGTCACGGTCTCTTTGGAAATGTCCTGGAAGAGTTTTTTACGTACGCTGTAGGTCAGTTCGTCGATGACCTGGGGATAGTTGCCATCGGGGTAAGTGTCCTGCATCGGGCCGCGCTCCAGCGCAACCACGTTCAAACCCGCTTCCGTCAGCTCCTTGGCCATGATCGCGCCGGTCCAGCCAAAACCTACGATCACCGCATCGACTTTTTTCATGATGGTCGCCACGTTTATGCCCTCTCGCCGCGGATGGAAACTGCCGGGAAGGGGTATTGCTCGTTGCGTTCCACCCAATCCATGAAGTCGGCGCGCGCGCCGGGGAAGCCGATCAGGGTCCAGCCGACCATACCTTTATTGCCGCCGTGAATCGGGTCGCAGAAGAAACCTTCCTTGGTGTTTTGCAGCAACAGATTGAAGAACATCCTGGCCGGCACCGCCTCGAAATGGTCGGCCACTTCACCGCCGCCAGCTTCCAGGCGACGCAGCATGTCCTCCTGGGTAGCGCTGTCTTGAGCGGCAAAGACCTTGCCGTTGAACGCCTTGGACCATGCATCCGTCGCAGCAATGCCCAGGCGATAAATTTCCTTGGGCACCAGCTTGCTCTGCCAGCCCATCTCCGGTGCGGCATCGGCGTTGAACGGCCCCTGCATGTACCACAGCGCACCGCTGGCATAGGGCGTGTTCATCTGACGGTCGATGTACTCAGGCACACCCGCTTCAAGGGCGCCGGGGCCTTGGTCATCGGCAGGGATCAAGCGCGCGACTGCGGCGTGAATAAACGCCCATTCCTCAGCCGTGAAGTAGCTGGGTTCGTAGGCTTTTTCGCTAACTGCTGGCCTAGCCGGACTGGCCTGGACCGGTTCAGGCGTCGCCATCAGCATCGAACCACCCAAGCTGGTACTGGCAACCGTGACCACCGGGATCAAGGTCAAGGATTTGCGCAAAAAATCACGCCGGGGGTTGTCTTGATCTTGATCAGACATGGGTGCACCTCATCATGTGGTCACGGATTGATCAGCCGCTTCTAGCGAGCGGCTTGGGGAATATGAACAGCTATTGGATCCAACCTGTTCAGATAGATAGAACGCGGCTGTCATGAATAGTTACGAATGATAGCAGGCTAAGCATCAAGGGAATCGATTCAGCCCAGAAAACAGCGGCAGCGCTGCTCGCCGATCACGTTTCTTTGACGAACGCCTCACACGGCATTGACTCGACGTCACCCACTCTGACGACCACTCACCACCTCCTTTCGGTTACGTCGACCATGCTGAAACACCCCGTGTTACCTGCCCTGTGCCTGGCGCTCGTCAGTCTATTCGCCAATGTTTCTGTGCAGGCCGACGCAATCGTCACTTCCGTCCGGTCCCCCGAATGGGCCCAACCGATCGACGCTCACTACAACTTGCACCAGATGACGCCCACGCTCTACCGCAGCGGCTTGCCGGACAGCCGCGCGCTGCCTCTGCTGGAAAAACTGAACGTTGGCACCGTCATCAACTTCCTGCCCGAATCCGATGACAGCTGGCTCGCCGACTCCGATATCAAACAAGTGCAGCTGACGTATCGCACCAACCACGTAGACGATTCAGATGTATTGGCCGCATTGCGCGCAATCCGACAGGCAGAAGCCAATGGCTCGGTGTTGATGCACTGCAAGCACGGCTCGGACCGCACCGGCCTGATGGCGGCGATGTATCGGGTGGTGATTCAAGGGTGGAGCAAAGAGGATGCGCTGAACGAAATGTCGTTGGGCGGGTTTGGCAGCAGTAATGGCTTCAAGGACGGTGTTCGCTACATGATGCGCGCCGATATCGACAAATTACGCACTGCCTTGGCCACCGGGGATTGCAGCACCAGCGCGTTTGCGCTGTGTTCGATGAAGCAATGGATTTCCACGACAGGCAGTGAGCAGAAGGAGTAGAAACGGATCAGGCAGCAGCGGTCCGGTTGAATGGACGCGCCGCCTGCTCTGGGTGTGCTCAGTCCTTTTTCAACTTCGGATTTGGAAAGAATTGCACCGCCTGCACCTTTGGGTCCGGCACTTTCAGCGCTGAGGTATTAACCCGCGTGCCCAATTCCTTGGGCACCGACAAGCCTTGGTCATTGAGCGTATCGGTGTAGCCGCAGGCCACGCATTCGCGATGGGGCACGCTGTCCTCGGTCCACATTTTCAACTTATCCGGCTCGCTGCACGCGGGGCACACGGCCCCGGCGATAAATTGCTTTTTGGTGATCACAGGCCCTTCGCTCATGCTGCTGCATCCTCACTCAGGCCGCTGTGACGCAACAGTGCGTCAATGGACGGCTCGCGGCCGCGGAAATCGACGAACAGCACCATCGGCGCCTGGGAACCGCCACGCGCCAGGATCGCATCGCGGAACGCACGGCCGGTTTCAGCATTCAGCACGCCTTCTTCTTCAAACTTGGAGAAGGCATCCGCCGACAGCACTTCGGCCCATTTGTAGCTGTAATAACCCGCTGCATAACCACCGGCGAAGATGTGCGCAAAGCTGTTGGGGAACCGGTTGTAGGCCGGCGGACGCATGACCGAAACCTCGTCACGTATGCCTTCAAGCACCTGGGCCACGCTGCGACCATCGCCATGAGTGGCATGCAATTCGAAGTCGAACAGCGAGAACTCCAGTTGCCGCACCATCATCAGGCCGGACTGGAAGTTCTTCGCCGCGAGCATCTTTTCCAGCAGGTCCTGGGGCAGTGGTTCGCCGGTTTCATAGTGGCCGGAGATCAGCGCCAGGCCTTCCGGCTCCCAGCACCAGTTCTCCATGAACTGGCTCGGCAACTCCACCGCATCCCACGCCACGCCGTTGATCCCGGAGACACCGGCGTGTTCGACACGGGTCAACAGGTGGTGCAGGCCGTGGCCGAATTCGTGGAACAGCGTGGTGACTTCATCATGGGTCAGCAGAGCAGGCTTGCCGCTGTCGGCCGGGGTGAAGTTGCACACCAGATTGGCCACCGGGCTTTGCAGCACGCCATCGACAGTGCGGCGACGGTCGCGCGCACCGTCCATCCAGGCACCGCCGCGCTTGTTGGCGCGGGCGTACAGGTCAAAGAAGAAGCGCCCGACGTGCTGGCCGTTTTCCTTGATTTCAAACAGGCGAACGTCCGGGTGCCAGGTGTCGAAGCCTTTTTGCTCGGCGATCTCGATGCCATACAGGCGCTGCACGATAGCGAACAGGCCGCTGAGCACCTTGTCGATCGGGAAGTAGGCGCGCAGGGCTTCCTGGGAAACGCTGTAGCGCTGCTCGCGCAGCTTTTCGCCGTAATACCCGCTGTCCCAGCTCTGCAAATCGGCGCAACCCTGTTCGGCGGCGTAGGCCTTGAGCTGCTCCAGATCCTGGGCTGCAAACGGCTTGCTGCGCTTGGCCAGGTCACGCAGGAAGCTCAGCACCTGGTCGCTGGACTCGGCCATTTTGGTGGCCAGGCTCAGTTCGGAGAACGAGGCGTAGCCCAGCAGGCTGGCCAGTTCCTGACGCAGATCCAGGATCTGTTCCATCACCGGGCCGTTATCGTTCTGGCCGGCATTCGGGCCCTGATCCGACGCACGGGTGCAGTAGGCAGCGTAAATTTCTTCACGCAGGGCGCGGTCCTGAGCGTAGGTCATCACCGCATAGTAGCTAGGGAATTCCAGGGTGATCAGCCAACCGTCGAGGCCCTTGGCCTGAGCGGCGGCGGCCATCTGCGCCTTGGCCGAGTCGGTCAGGCCAGCGAGGGTGGCTTCATCGGTGACGTGCTTGGTCCAGGCCTGGGTAGCGTCGAGCAATTGGTTGGAAAACTTGCTGCCCAGCTCGGAGAGTTTGCTTTGCACTTCGGCATAACGTTTTTGCTGCTCGGGCGGCAGATCGATACCCGACAGGCGGAAGTCGCGCAGGGAGTGTTCCAGGATGGTTTTTTGCGCCACGTCGAAGCCTGCGGCTTCCGGGCTGTTGGCCAAGGCTTCGAAGGCCTGGAACAACTCGCGATTCTGGCCCATTTCAGTGGAATAAGCACTCAATGCCGGCAGGCACGCCTCGTAAGCTTCACGCAGTTCGGCGCTGTTGCACACGGCGTTGAGGTGGCTCACCGGGCTCCAGGCTGCGCCCAGGCGGTCATTAAGTTCATCCATAGCCAGGACCAGGCCTGCCCATGTCGGATTTTTCCCTTGGCTTTGCAGGATGCCTTCGATGGCAACGCGGTTGTCGGCGAGGATCTGTTCGATGGCCGGCTGAACGTGCTCGGCACGGATCGCCGAGAACGGCGGCAGGTCGTAGGGCTGCAGAAGAGGGTTGTTCGCGCTCACGGTGGGCACCTTGGCTGGAGAAACATGTAAGAACAAAGATGGGGCCATCTTAATTACAATCAATGCCCACCGCAGCTATCAGCAGAAGAGAGAGAAGCTATCGTGACCCTTCGCACCTATCAGAACCACACGCCAACCCTGGGCGCCGGGGCTTTTGTCGATATGTCGGCGGTGGTGATCGGCGATGTCGAAATCGGCCCCGACAGCTCCGTATGGCCGCTGACGGTGATTCGCGGCGACATGCACCGCATCCGTATCGGCGCGCGCACCAGCATCCAGGATGGCTGCGTGCTGCACATCACCCACGCCGGGCCCTTCAACCCCGACGGTTTTCCGCTGCTGATCGGCGACGATGTGACCATCGCCCACAAGGTCATGCTGCATGGCTGTACGGTTGGCAGCCGTATTCTGATCGGCATGGGCAGCATCGTGATGGACGGCGCGGTGGTGGAAGATGACGTGATCATCGGCGCCGGCAGCCTGGTGCCGCCGGGCAAGACGCTGGAGAGCGGTTTTTTGTATGTCGGCAGCCCGGTCAAACAAGTCCGTGCGCTGACTGACAAGGAACGCGCCTTTTTCACCTACAGCGCAGCGAACTACGTGAAGCTCAAAGACCTGCACCTGGCTGAAGGATTCGACCGATGAGCCTGCATTACTCCACCGTGCTGTTCGACCTGGACGGCACCCTCACCGACCCGCGCGAAGGCATCACCCGTTCGATCCAGTACGCCCTCGCCAAGTTGGGTATCGATGAACCGGACCTGACCCGGCTGGAACATTTCATCGGTCCGCCGTTACTGCAAGCCTTTATGCAGTTCTATGACTTCGATGAAGCCAGGGCCTGGGACGCGGTGAATTACTATCGCGAACGCTTCAAGGTTACCGGGCTGTATGAAAACCGCGTATTTGACGGCGTGATGCCATTGCTGGAGGCACTCAACCAGCAAGGGCGTCAGTTGTACATCGCCACCTCCAAGCCGTGGGAATTTGCCCGGGAAATTGCCCGTCATTTCGACTTTGCCAAGCATTTCAAGGTGATTTACGGCAGCGAACTGGACGGCACGCGCACCGATAAAGTCGAGCTGCTTGCGCACCTGATGAAAGAAGAGGGCCTGGACCCGGCCAGCACCTTGATGATCGGCGATCGCAAGCACGACCTGATCGGCGCCCGCAGCAATGGGCTGGATTCGGCGGCGGTGGGGTATGGTTTTGGCAGCTTTGAAGAATTGAATGCCGAAGCGCCGACCTGGCATTTCGAGACATTGGCCGCGATGCACCGGGCGTTTTTGCAGCGGCCTTAAAAATCGTCATCGGGGGCAAGCTGTGCAGCCTAAAAAGGTGGGACGGGGCTTGCCCCCGATGAGGCCCTACAGACCCACACCCTCCAACTGCCTCAACGCAGCCTTACGCTGCACCACCGGCAACTCGCCCAACTTTTCCACCGCGGCGTAGAACTTCACCCAATCCCCCTGTTGCTGCGCAAACAACGCCGCAAACGCCGGCACCCATTGGTCATACAGCCCGAACGGCAACAGCCTTGCGTTGTTCATAGGTTGGTTGACCCAGGCGTCATAGCGTTTGTCACCGGCCCATTGGGTGTCGCGCAGTTGCCGGTAGTCGCGGCGCAATTGCTCGAACTGCGCCGCTTTGGCCTGACGCATCACGTCCGGGGCCAGAGGCTGCGCGTAGAGTTTTTCCAGGCGGTGACGGGTGTCCAGGATCAAGCGGATAAACTGGTCACGTTGCTGCGCCTGTGCATCGCTGAGCGGTGCCAGGCTGCGCGCAGCCCGCCACTGGCGGGTGCCTTCCTGCTCGACAAAGGTGGCAAAGGACTCGTTGAACTCAGTGTCGTCTTTCACATAGAAACGCTGGTGAGCGAGCTCATGAAAAATCAACGTGGCCAGCCGCTCGTCGCCCCAGTTCATCATCGAATTCATGATCGGGTCATCGAACCATCCTAAAGTGGAATACGCCTCCACGCCGCCGATTGCCACGTCCATGCCCTGTAACTTCAACACCGCCGCCTCGCCACGCGCCGCGCCCTGGTTGTAATAGCCGCGATAGGCCACACAGCCGGCGATGGGAAAGCAATGGTTTTGAGGCGTCAGAGAAAATTCCTGCGTGGCGAAGACATTCCAGACCACATAGGGACGGCCGATGTCTGCGTACAACCGGTAACTCAGGTTGTCAGGCAGGTGCAGGTGTTCGCTGGCGAAGGTGCGCGCTTTTTGTGCTTGCACCAGGTGGTCGCGCAGTACCTGCGGGCGCGTCGGGTCACTGATTACCTGAGCCACCGGCTCGCGGGCACGTAATAACTGCCATTGGCCGCTCGCCAATTGGCTGTAGTAACTGACGCTGGAGCACCCGCCGAGCAGCACGGCCAACCCCCCTGTAAGTAAACGCCTGATCATGTTCCGACTGCTCCTGGATACCCTGTGCGCCAGACTGGCGTGCCGCGCGGGAATTTTCCACGTCCAGAGGTGTTTATACTCAAACGTCCCCCTGCATTGAGACTTTGCCATGCGCCTGTTCTTAGTTGCCGTTGTTGCCTTGCTCTCGAGTGCCTGCACAACGACACCGGTACCGCCCGCCGACCCGCATCAGGCATGGGTCGATTTCATCACCCCCACACCAGGCGCCAAACTGTTGATGGCACAGCGTCTGGACGGCAAGAATCTCGAAGACGGACGCTACTTCCAGATACCAACCGGCGCCCACGAGCTGATGGTGCGCTTTGACTTTGAGGTACCGGCGGGTGGCGGGCTGGGAGGGCTCAGCCAGATGCAATATCGAACCTGCTTCATGACGTTGCAGTACGACCACTTCCAGGCTGGCCAACGCTATGTGCTGGAAGGCCGCTCGCTGGCCTTTACGCCCAACATCCGACTGTATGACTCCGCCCGCCAGTTGCTGGCAGAGGAACGCAGTGTGAACTGCCTCTGATCAGTCGTTGTTCTTCTGGTAGATGATGCGCTTGGTGCCGTTTTCGCACGAGCCAACAATCATGGCACTGTCGTGGTTCTTGGCTTCTTCGGTGGTGATGATTTCCAGGGTGTAGGACGGAATCGCCTTGGCCTGGATATTCACTTCGATCTCTTTCCTGAGCTCTTCACAATCTTTTGGAGCGGCCACGGCCGATGTGGCCAACACACCGCAGATGATCGCCAAGGCAAAACGTTTCATGGTTGAAGCTCCCTGAATGCATTGCGCACGAGTGTGCGCCTAGGCTGCATAGGGTATAGGACCACAGGTGCGAAACGGGAGTTCTTATTTAACGCAGCACAAAGTGGGGGAGCAGGCTTGCCCCTCCCACCTTGGACCTGTTGTGTCAGTTAACCAGCGTGCCATCCAGAGTGATGGTTGCATTCAGAACCTTGGACACCGGGCACCCTTCCTTGGCCTTTTTGCTCAATTCATCGAATTGCGCCTGGCTGGCGCCTGGGATCTTGGCTTTGAGCGTCAGGTGTACGGCGGTGATCGCAAAACCCCCTTCGACCTGATCCAGCGTCACGTCGGCCTGGGTGTCGATGCTGTCGGCCTTGAGGCCCGCATCGCCCAGAATCATGGAAAACGCCATGGAGAAACAGCCCGCATGGGCCGCACCGATCAGCTCTTCCGGGTTGGTGCCCTTGCCGCCCTCGAAACGGGCCTTGAAGCCGTAGGGCGCTTCGCGCAGCACACCGGTTTCGGTGGAGATGGAGCCCACACCAGTCTTCAGATCACCTTCCCAATGCGCGGATGCCTTTTTAACAATACTCATAGCTTTCTCCTCGAACGGTGGTTTTGCTTCAGTAAGGTTCTGAGGATAGATGCTCGGGCAAAGTTCATCTTGTAAGAGAAACCCAGCAGTTTAGTAGGAAATTTCAGGCCAGCTATTGAATCTCGGGTATATGCCCTCATTGCATGGAGGATGCACATGAAGCGGCAGGTTTTGGTTCGTCTTAAAAGCCTGCGCCCTCAATTGGAGAAGCAGGCTTATGAAATCGCTGTCCGACGTTAAGTTTTCCGCCCTCGACCTGGTGCCCGTACGCGCCAATGGTAGCCCGGCACAATCGCTGCGCAATTCCCTGGACCTGGCTCAGCATGTGGAAAAGTTCGGCTACAACCGTTTCTGGGTAGCCGAACACCACAATATGGACGGCATCGCCAGCTCGGCCACTTCGGTGTTGCTGGGGTATCTGGCCGGTGGCACCTCGACGATTCGTGTCGGTTCCGGCGGTGTGATGCTGCCCAATCACGCGCCGCTGGTAATCGCCGAGCAATTCGGCACCCTCGAAAGCCTGTACCCGGGCCGCATTGACCTGGGCCTGGGTCGCGCCCCCGGTTCCGACCAGATGACCGCCCGCGCCCTGCGCCGTGAGCGCTCCGGCAGCGCTGACGATTTCCCCGAGGACGTGGCCGAACTGATGGCCTACCTGGGCCCGCGCACCCCCGACCAACGGGTTATCGCCGTCCCCGGCACCGGTACCAACGTGCCTGTCTGGCTGCTGGGTTCGAGCCTGTTCAGCGCGCAACTGGCCGGCGAGCGTGGTTTGCCCTACGCCTTCGCCTCCCATTTCGCACCCCGTTTAATGCACGAAGCGATTCGCGTGTACCGCAATCACTTCAAGCCTTCGGCTGTGTTGGACAAACCCTACGTGATGCTGGGCATTCCGCTGGTGGCGGCCGATACCGACGAACAGGCCGATTACCTGGCGACCTCCGTCTACCAGCGCATTCTCGCGCTGATGCGCGGCCAAAGTCTGGTGCAGCGCCCACCGGTGAAAAGCATGGATGGCCTATGGCTGCCCCATGAAAAGGACGCGGTCGGCAGCTTCCTCGGCCTGGCCATGGTCGGCAGCCCGGCGAAGATTCGCGCCAAGCTCGAGGTGCTGATCGAACAGACCGGCGCGGATGAGTTGATCTTCACCTGCGACCTGTACGAGCACGCGGACCGGATTCATTCCTACGAGTTGCTGGCGCAGCTGATGAAGGGCTGACCTAACCCCAGTCGAAAAAAAACCGACGCACCCGCGTCGGTTTTTTATGTCTGCAACACGGGGTTAACCGCGTTTGTAGACGATTTCCTTGGTGCCGCCCTCGCAAGTGCCGACCACTTTGGCGTCGGTAGAAGCGCCTTTGTCGACGACTTCCAGCGAATAGCCCGAAGCCCCTTTGGCGTCGATTTTCGCCGCAATTTCACTTTTGAGGTCTTCACACGACTTGCCCGCCGCCAGGGCGGTACCTGCCAGGCTCAACAAACCTACGGCTAACAGAAGCTTCTTCATCCGTTACTTCCTTGCGCTGATCCAATAGAACGTGCCGACGCATTGGCATCGGCACCCGAACGTTGTAGCGCAGGTTATGGCAATCGGCCAGTCAGCAAGTTCAACTCACAGGATCAACTGCTGGCAATTCGGAATCCCACCTTCAGAGTGACCTGATAGTGGGCGACCTTGCCATCTTCGATATGACCGCGCGTTTCAGTCACTTCAAACCATTCCAGGTGCTTGAGGCTTTTGCTGGCCTCGGCCAATGCGTTCTGGATCGCATCCTCGATAGTGGTGGTGGACGAACCTACCAGTTCAACTTTTTTGTAAGTGTGGTGATCGGTCATGGGGTTTCTCCTGAGGGATGTTTAAGAAGCCTAGCAGTCAATATCCGTACTGCTTCAGGCGACCGTTCCTACCTGAAAGTTCAGATTTACTGCACTTTCTGAAAACCCAGCAGTCGGTATCTACACACGCCACTCAATCACTTCAGGAGAATCCACATGGCTAACACTTCTTTACGCAAAGCGTCGCTGGAAAGCATGGAAGCCGAGATTTCGAGCCTGCTCAAGTCCCTTGAAAGCCTCAAGGACGATGCGTCGGATGAGTCGCGCAAAACCTTGAAGGCCCTGAAAAGCAATGCCGAGAATGCGCTCAAGCACTCCCGTCATCTGATCACCGATGCCTATGAAGAAAGCAAAGTGAAATTGCGCGAAACCGGCGTGGCAACTCGCGATTACGCGCAAGAGCACCCTTGGACCACTGCCGGCGTTGCCGTTGGCGCGCTGGGTCTGCTGGCGGCTTACTTGCTGTGCAAGCGCGGTGACTGAATCGGTTGGCGCGACAGCTCTGTCTTGAGCCATTGCGCCAGCTGCCGGGCGCGCCCATCCGCGGCGCGCTTGGGTAGCCACAATGCCAGGTGCGCCAGGGTTTCGCTGAACCCCCAAGGCGCCACCAGGCGACCGGCCAGCAGATCTTGCGCCACCAGCGGCTGCGGCGCGATCGCCACCCCCAGCCCGGCCACAGCCGCCTCCAGCAAATAATACAAATGCTCGAACCCTTGCCCGTGCTTCAACGCATTCGGTGCGATGCCGTATTGCTGCGCCCAACTGGGCCACGCCTGGGGCCGTGACGTGGTGTGCAGCAGCGCTTCACCGCACAACGCCGACGCAGGCGCCTGACGCAGACGCTCATAACCGCTGAATCGCGGGCTCATGACCGGGCCGATACGCTCACTGGCCAACTCGTATACCTGCATATCGGCCGGCCACGGCGGTTCGGCGAACACCAGCAACGCATCCAACCCCGGACGACGCGGGTCCAGATCACCATCACCCGCCGACAAGTGCAGGCGCAGGTCCGGCAAGTCAGCGTTCAGGCGGCCAAGGCGCGGAATCAACCAGCGTGCCAGTAAACTGCCCGAACAGCCGAGTACGAAGGGGGCGTCGGCGCCGGTCTGGGTGAGTTCCGCACACACGTCTCTCAAACGCTCGAACGCTTCGCCGCTGGCATCGCGCAGCCGCACGCCCGCATCTGTGAGTTTAAGGCCACGCCCCTCCTTGACGAACAGGCTGACGCCCAAGTGTTCTTCGAGCACCTTCAATTGGCGACTGACTGCCCCGTGGGTCACATGCAGTTGCTCAGCGGCCTGGCTGACGCTGTTGAGGCGCGCGGTGGCTTCAAACGCGCGCAGGGCGTTGAGGGGTGGAAGGTCTCGGCTCATCTGTGAGTTTTCCTGACAGGTTGCAGCGATCTTATCGGTTTTCAGCCGCGGATGTGAGGGGTAGAGTGGCCCACATTGCTTCCCACACGAACTCTTTCCTGGAGCGTCCCATGACTCAGTCCCAGACCGACCTACGCAACGGCCCAGACGCCAGCGGCCTGTTTGGCGCGTTCGGCGGCCGCTACGTCGCTGAAACCCTGATGCCGTTGATCCTCGACCTGGCCCGCGAATACGAAGCGGCAAAGATTGATCCGGCATTCAACGAGGAATTGGCCTACTTCCAGCGCGACTACGTTGGTCGCCCAAGCCCGCTGTATTTTGCCGAACGTCTGACCGAATACTGCGGCGGCGCCAAGATCTACCTCAAGCGCGAAGAGCTGAACCACACCGGCGCGCACAAAATCAATAACTGCATCGGTCAGATCCTGCTGGCGCGACGCATGGGCAAAAAACGCATCATCGCCGAGACCGGCGCCGGCATGCACGGCGTGGCCACCGCCACGGTAGCCGCGCGTTTCGGCCTGCAATGCGTGATTTACATGGGCACCACCGACATCGAGCGCCAGCAGGCCAACGTGTTCCGCATGAAGCTATTGGGCGCCGAAGTGATTCCGGTGGTTGCCGGCACCGGCACCCTCAAAGACGCCATGAACGAAGCCCTGCGCGACTGGGTCACCAACGTCGACAGCACTTTCTACCTGATCGGCACCGTAGCGGGTCCACACCCATACCCTGCAATGGTCCGCGACTTCCAGGCCGTGATCGGCAAGGAGACCCGCACGCAGCTGCAAGCCCAGGAAGGCCGCCTGCCGGACAGCCTGGTGGCGTGCATCGGCGGCGGCTCCAACGCCATGGGCCTGTTCCACCCGTTCCTGGACGACAAGAGCGTGGACATCATCGGCGTCGAAGCGGCCGGCCACGGCATCGAGACCGGCAAGCACGCCGCCAGCCTCAACGGCGGCGTACCCGGCGTACTTCACGGCAACCGCACCTTCCTGTTGCAGGACGACGATGGCCAGATCATCGACGCCCACTCGATTTCCGCCGGCCTGGACTACCCCGGCATCGGCCCGGAACACGCCTGGTTGCATGACATCGGCCGCGTCCAATACACCTCGGTGACCGACGACGAAGCCCTCGACGCCTTCCACAAATGCTGCCGCCTGGAAGGGATTATTCCTGCACTGGAAAGCGCCCATGCCTTGGCCGAAGTGTTCAAACGCGCACCGACCTTGCCGAAAGATCACCTGATGGTGGTTAACCTGTCCGGCCGTGGCGATAAAGACATGCAGACCGTGATGCATCACATGGAACAGTCCCAGCAGGAGAAACACTAAATGAGCCGCCTGCAAACCCGCTTTGCGCAACTCAAGGAACAAAACCGCGCCGCCCTGGTGACTTTCGTCACTGCCGGCGACCCGGGTTATGACACCTCGCTGGCGATCCTCAAAGGGTTGCCCGGCGCCGGCGCCGATGTGATCGAACTGGGCATGCCCTTCACCGACCCGATGGCGGACGGGCCGGCCATTCAGCTGGCCAACATCCGCGCGCTGGAGGCCAAGCAGAACCTGGCGAAAACCCTGCAGATGGTGCGTGAGTTCCGCAAGGACAACGACGAAACACCGTTGGTATTGATGGGCTATTTCAACCCGATCCACAAATACGGCGTGCCTGCGTTCATCGCCGATGCCAAGAACGCCGGGGTAGACGGCCTGATTGTGGTAGACATGCCACCTGAGCATAACCGCGAGCTGTGCGACCCGGCGCAGGCCGCAGGCATCGACTTCATCCGCCTGACCACACCGACCACCGATGACGTACGCCTGCCGACCGTGCTCAACGGCAGCTCCGGTTTTGTGTATTACGTGTCGGTGGCCGGCGTGACCGGCGCCGGCGCCGCCACCCTGGAACATGTCGAAGAAGCCGTGACACGCCTGCGCCGCCATACCGACCTGCCGATCAGCATCGGTTTCGGCATTCGCACACCGGAACAGGCCGCCGCCATCGCCCGGTTGGCGGACGGTGTGGTAGTGGGCTCGGCGTTGATCGATCACATCGCCACCGCCGGCAGCGACCGGCAGGCTATCGATGGTGTGCTCAGCCACTGCGCAGCGTTGTCGGAAGGTGTACGTAACGCTCGTAAGTAAAGGCCTCAGGCTCCCGACTGATCTAGGCTAGGCTGAAGGTGGGCATTGCGCCCCACCTTCAACGCACTTCGTGCCTATTGCTGTCTAACCACCTCTGCAAGCCCCGCCGTTCTTGCGCTGTCGGTCGTTAAGTTAGTTGCATCAGAAGTCATTATCGTCTCCCACGGAGCACATCATGGCATTTGATCTCGTCCCGCCTTCAGACCCCCGTCATGCCGCCTTGCAGAAGGGTTTCAACCTGCGCTGGCCGCTGGGCAACGTCCAGGGCCAATCCTCGCCCAATGGCGCCAACCTTATCTACCTGTGCCACAACCCGCAGGACATCATCGACGCCGCCGCGCAAGCCTTGGCCATGCCCAATGGCCGCATCACGGTGCGAAGTGGCGGTCATTGTTATGAAGGGTTTGTCGCTAACGTGATGCCCGGAGTGCCGCACGAGAGCCTGTCGATCCTGGATATCGGGCAAATGAACCAAGTCGCCTACGACCCGTCCGGACAGATAGGGTCAATGCTGGTGCCGGGCTCACCTCGTCGCTACAGCGTCCGCCTGGAACCCGGTTGCCAGAACTGGGACACCACCGTCGCACTTTATAAGAGGGCAAATAAAACCCTGCCAAGCGGCTCCTGCTATTCGGTGGGGCTTGGCGGGCATATCTGCGGCGGCGGTTATGGGTTGCTGTCGCGCAAACACGGGCTGGTCTGCGACTGGCTGGACGGCGTTGACCTGCTGGTGGCCAACGTCGGTGGAACGGGCCTTGTGCCTGTGCATGTGTCCCGGGACAGCACCGATAGCGCTGAGCTGGACCTGTTCGCCGCTTGCTGCGGTGCCGGAGGTGGGCAGTTCGGCATTATTACCAGTTATTACTTCAAGGCCCTGCCACCGGCGCCCACTCAGGTGCTTTGGCTGGCATTGGAATGGGATTGGGCGCAACTGACCCGTCCGGCTTTGGAGCGCCTGCTGCGGGCCTATCAAAAATGGTTCGCGGACAATCAGGCAAACCCCAATACCTGGGGCCTGTCGACCAAGCTGGAGATGCGCCACCTCAATACCGGCAACGTGACGTTGGGTATTCACTATGTCGACAAGAACGGTCAACTCGATGACCGGGCACCCTTCGACGACTTCGTGCTCAGCCTACTGACCGCCGTGGGCGTGAGCCCGAGGCAGTCGCTGGTGCCGTTCCACGTGGTGCATCAACCGCGCGATGGGCAAAGGGGGCGCCGCATTACTTCTCTGCAGGATGCCCGAAAAGCGGCGCGGCAACTGGACTGGCTGTACGCCACCCAATCGCTCAACGGCTCCGGTGACAATCAACGCGGTCGCTATAAATCGGCGTATCAGAAAGGCGAATTCACCCAGCGCGTGCTGGATGCGATCTGGGCCACGCTGAACTGGCCGGACCCTGAGCAGCAGTTGACCCAGAGCCTGATCCAGATCCAATCGTTCGGCGGGCGCATCAACGAGATGGAAGGCCCGATCCTGGCGCAGACATCCGCCGCTCAGCGCTCCTCGTACCTCAAGTGGCAGCCGCAATGTTACTGGCACACGGCGGACGACGGGGCGGACCAGGCCCACGCCGACTGGATCCGTGGGCTTTTCAAAGCGGCATTCACCAACGGCGTGCCGGACGATCCGGAGTTCGAGGGCTGCTACATCAACTACCCGGACCTGGACATGACCTATCTCGGCGGCGATCCGGCGAATGGCAAGAACCCCTCGTGGTATGGGATCTTCTTCCCCAACACCATTATCGAGAGCCGCCTGCGCCGAACCAAGCAGCGATGGGACCCGTTGAATGTGTTCCGCAATGAAATGTCGGTGCCGCACGCGTAACAACGGGCGAGTCTGACGACTGTGACTGTGGCGAGGGAGTTGCTCCCTCGCCACTGCGATGACTGGCCTACAGCTCGATGCGCTCGACCTTGCCCACCAGCAGCACGTAGGACAAAGCCCCCAACAACGCCAGCACTGCGATGTAAGTGATCGCCGGCGCAAACGAATCACCGCTGGCGAGGAAGCCGATAACGATTGGCGTGGTAATCGCCGCTAGGTTGCCGATGAAGTTGAACACCCCACCGGTCAGGCCCAGCAACCGCGCCGGGGCGAGGGTGGAGACCAGCGACCAGGTGATCGAAGCCAGCCCATTGCCGAAGAACGCCACGGCCAGGAAGGCGATGACCAGCGGGGTCGATTCGACGAAGTTGGCGCCGATGATCGCCGTGGAGATCAGCAGCCCGCTGATGATCGGCAACTTGCGCGCAAAGCCCACGCTTGCGCCGCGACGGATCAGCCAGTCGGAAAACAGCCCGGAACACAGTACTCCGACGAATGCCGCGAGAAACGGCAGCGACGCGAGCATGCCGGACTTGATGAAGTCCATGCCGCGGTACTTCACCAGATACGTCGGGAACCAGGTCAGGAAGAACCACAGCGTGGAGTTCAGGCAGAACTGCCCCAGGTAAATCCCCCACAATTTGCGTTTGCTCAGGACAATCCCCAGGTCGACCCAGCTGAACGGCGCCTTGGTCTTGGCCGCTTGGGTGCTGAGGTCCACCAGCCCGCCGCCGTCGCGGATCAGGTCGATTTCGGCCTGGTTGATGCCTTTGAAATCACGTGGTTCGCGGTACACCGCGTACCAGATCGCCGCCCACAGGATGCCGACGCCACCGGTGACCACAAACACCATGTGCCAGCCATAGTGGTGCTGCAGCCAGGCCAGCACCGGCGTCAGAAACGCCAGCCCGACGAATTGACCGGAGGTGTAGAAGCCGATCGCCGTGGCGCGTTCACGCTCGGGAAACCAGCTGGTGACCACGCGACTATTGATCGGGTAGGCCGGCGCTTCCAGCGCACCGACCGCCATGCGCAGGACAAACAGGGCGATGAAGCTGGCGGCAAAGCCGAGCATGACGGTTGCAATGGACCACAGCAGCAGGGCCACGGTATAGAGGATGCGCGGCGGCACCCGATCCACCAGCCAGCCGCCGGGGATCTGCATGGCGGCGTAGGTCCAGCCGAACGCCGAGAAAATCAGGCCGACATGCACCGGGTCAATGCCCAGGTCACTGGTCAGGGCGGGGGCCGCAATCGACAGGTTGCTGCGGTCCAGGTAATTGATCACCACGGTGATAAACAGCAGCACCATGATGAAGTAGCGCTTTCGGCTGGGCGTGACTAAAGGAGCCTGCCCGGTCAAGGATTCAGGTTGCATGGGGGAAGTCTCTTCTTATGTTTATTGAGGACAAGTCTTACTGAAGAAATCGATTTGATATGGGAGGGGCTTGCCCCCTCCCAGATTTTTTACCGGGTGTCTTCAGATGAGCATCACCACTCGGCGAAACTGCCGTCGGCGTGGCGCCAGATCGGGTTGCGCCAGCGGTGGCCGATGGCAGCGCGTTCGATCACGTACTCTTCGTTGATCTCAATGCCCAGGCCCGGCCCGTTGGGGATCTTGACGAAGCCCTGGTCATAGTCGAACACGCCGGGGTCGCGCACGTAGTCGAGCAGGTCGTTGCTCTCGTTGTAATGGATGCCCAGGCTCTGCTCCTGGATAAACGCGTTGTAGCAAACCGCATCCAGCTGCAGGCACGCCGCCAGCGCGATCGGGCCCAGCGGGCAGTGCAGGGCCAGGGCCACGTCATAGGCTTCGGCCATGTTGGCGATCTTGCGCGTTTCGGTGATGCCGCCCGCGTGGGACGCGTCGGGCTGGATGATGTCGACATAGCCTTCGCTCAGCACACGCTTGAAGTCCCAACGCGAGAACAGGCGCTCGCCCAGGGCGATCGGGGTGCTGGTCAGCGGCGCCAGTTCCTTGAGCGCTTCGTAGTTTTCGCTGAGCACCGGCTCTTCGATGAACATCAGCTTGTACGGGTCCAGCTCCTTCATCAGCACCTTGGCCATTGGCTTGTGCACGCGGCCATGGAAGTCGACGCCAATGCCGACGTTGGGGCCGACCGCATCACGCACGGCGGCGACGTTGGCCAGGGCCAGGTCGACCTTTTCAAAGCTGTCGAGGAATTGCAGTTCTTCGGTGCCGTTCATTTTTACCGCAGTGAAGCCGCGGGCCACGGCGTCTTTGGCGGCGCGGGCGGTGTCGGCGGGGCGGTCGCCGCCGATCCAGGAGTACACGCGGATCTTGTCGCGCACCTGGCCACCCAGCAAGTCGCTGACGGACACGCCGAGGGCCTTGCCCTTGATGTCCCACAGAGCCTGGTCGATACCGGCCAGCGCACTCATGTGCACCGCGCCGCCACGATAGAAGCCGCCGCGATAGAGCACAGTCCAGATATCTTCGATGTTGCGCGGGTCTTTGCCGATCAGGTAGTCGGACAATTCTTCGACGGCGGCGGCCACGGTATGGGCGCGGCCTTCGACCACGGGTTCACCCCAGCCGGTCACGCCCTGGTCGGTTTCGATTTTCAGGAAGCACCAGCGAGGCGGGACGATAAAGGTCGTCAGTTTGGTGATTTTCATCTGTTATCTCTCTTGTAGATGCAGCGCCAGGGGCGCGGAACTTGAACTCAGCTCAGGGCTTTCCAGGCGGCGACATAAGCCTGGGCGCGGCTCGCTACCTGATCCACGGTCATACCCGGTTTGAACAACCCGGAACCCAGCCCGAACCCTTTGGCGCCGGCGTCGGTGAACACCTGCATGTTGTCCGGGGTAATACCGCCCACCGGCAGCAGCAACGTGCCCGCCGGCAATACCGCCAGCCACGCCTTGATCACCGCCGGGCTCATTTGCTCGGCCGGGAACAGCTTCAAGACGTCGGCGCCTTCGGCCAGTGCGGCAAAGGCTTCGGTGGGCGTGGCCACGCCCGGCGACAGGTACAGGCCAGCCGCCTTGGCAGCGCGCAAGACCTTGGCATCGCTGTGGGGCATGACGATCACCTGGCCACCGGCGGCCTTTACCTGCTCCACCTGCTCGGGCGTCAGCACGGTGCCGGCGCCGATCAGGCAATCGGCGGGCAGGCTGTCGCGCAGGGTGCGGATGCTGGTGTAGGGGTCCGGTGAATTGAGCGGAACTTCGATCACGCGAAAACCGGCGTCGTACAGCACCTGGCCGACCGCCTGGGCTTCGTCCGGGCGCAGGCCGCGCAGAATTGCGATCAGACCGTTTTGTGCGAGTGCTTGCTTGAGCATGTCAGGCCTCCGATACAGGTTGAGTGAGCCCGGCTGCCACGGCCAGTTGCCACAGGCCGTGCTCGGTGGCTTCTTCAGCCAAGCTGACATGGGCAAAACCGCAGAGGGCGAGGGCGCGTTGGTAGCGCGCGCATAAAGCGCCGGCGCCGACCAGAATGATCGGGGTGTGCCGGGCGCGGTCGGGCAGGCCGGACAGCTCATGACCGATCATCAGGCCGGAGAGGTAGTCCGGTTGCTGATCGGCCGCCAGTTCGCCGGTCAGGCCCAGGGTGCGGGCGCTGAACAGGGTCGACAGCAGACCGCGCTGGCCGTCCTGGGAGCGCGCCACTTGCACACCGCGATCAAAGGCGTCGGCCTGGAAGCGTTCGGGTGTCTGCTGCGTGCGGCCGAGGAGGCTGTGCTTGCCGAGAATCGCGAACACCTCGCCGGTCATGAAGGTATCGAAGTGGGTGATGCAGCCACCGACCACCTCGACCCACTTGGAGTGGCTGCCGGGCAGGCCGATCAACACTTCACCGCCGGTCGGCAGGCTGCGCAGCACGCCCAGCACCTGGGTTTCTTCGCCGCGCATCACGTTGGGCAAGCCGCCTTGCTCGATCACGCCGGGTACGATGTGTACCGTCACGCCACGCAGGCTGCGTACGGCGTGCAGGGCTTTGCCCAGGCTGGCAACGTCCACCGGCGTATTGCGATACGCCGCTTCACTCCAGCCCTGGGCGCTGCCAACCATGCCGCACGCAATCACCGGCAAGTGTGGCTCGGCGTCGAGCCAGTCACCACACGCCGTATCGAAGGCCAACTCAAACCCGTCGGCGCAGCGCACGCCGGCAATTTCCCGGGCTTCTGTGGGCAAATGCATGATGCCCGACGCCAGCGAGCGTTGTTCCAGCACCACGCCTGCGGGGCCGAGTTTGTAAGCACGAAGGGAGCTGGTTCCCCAATCGAGCGCGATCAATTGCGCCTGCATCGCTTCACCTGAAAATGAGTGGGTGCTGAAAAAAGCAGATGGGCGACTATAAACCTATGCCGTGAAATATCTCAATATATAAATATGACTCCCATATAGTGGGAAATTGACGAGCAAAGTCCTACAAACCCTCGGGAATGTCAGCACTTGCATCCTTCAAGAAGAGGTTAGAAAACCGACAGATCCAACTCGCGCATCGCCCCCATCCAGATCGCGTAGTCGGTGTGGTCCTTCAAGTCATCGCCGGTATTGGGATGCAGGAACACCACCAGCCCATTTCGATGCAGCGCCAGCCACGGCAGCATCACGCCGATGTATTCGGCGTCAAAGGCCAGTTGGCAGCTCCAGTCGGGGTGAGGGCCAACGGGGCGTTCATGCACGCGGCCCATGCGCAGCGGGAAGAGCTTGGCCGCGTCCTCGCACAAGGCGCGCGCCTGCTCGAGCGTGTTGGCATCAAAGTAGATATGAGCGTGATAACCCTTGATACGGTGCATGACCGGCTCCGATGACGACGTGCGCCAGATGCTAGACCGCAATCGAGGGCAGGGCCAGTCCGGTCAGCGATTGCGCGCTGCTGGCTTGCTCGGCCAGCAGCCAATCGACGAAGCGCTCCACCAGTTGCCCCCGGCGTTTGCGCTGCGGTTGCACCACGTAATAGCCAAAGCGCGAAATGACGGTGTCGCTGAACGGCCGGCACAGCCAGTTCTGTTCCAGCAGGTTATCCACCAAGTGACGCCAGCCAATGGCCACGCCCTGGCCGGCGATCGCCGCCTGGATCAGCAAGGTGTAGTTGTCGAAGCGCAACTGACCTGGCGTGGGCGCGGCGCTGAGGCCCAGCTCGCGAAACACGCCGCTCCAGTCGAACCACTGGCTGTTGTTTTCCTGGCGCAGGTGCAGCAGGGGGCAGTCGGGCAGGTCCTGCACGCTTATTCGCGTAGCCTGAGCCTTGAGCCACTGCGGGCTGCACACCGGGAAGACTTCCTCGTTGAACAACCACAGGCTGTCACCCTGCTTGAAGCGACCATCGCCGAACAGCACCGCCACGTCGATATCGCTGCGCAACGTGGCGTGGTTGCGTTCGCTGGTCACCAGGCTCACATCCACCTGCGGGTTGGCCTGGTGGAAGCGGTGCAGGCGCGGCATCAGCCAGTAGGCGGCGAAGGCGAAGTCAGTGGCCACTTGCAGCACTTCGTGCTGGCTATGCTGGGTGATAACACCCAAGCCTTGGTTGATCGCCTGCAAGCCGCCCTGAACGTGCTCGAACAACAGCGCGCCGGCGTCGGTCAGTTCGATGCCACGGTAGATGCGGTCGAACAGGCGGATCGCCAATTGTTCTTCCAGGCGCTTGATCTGCTGGCTGATCGCCGGCTGGGTGGTGCCCAATTCCATCGCCGCGGCGGTAAAACTGCGGTGGCGCGCAGCGGCTTCGAATGCGCGCAGCAAATCGAGAGACAAATCACCCAACGCTTCATACATAAGCTGTGCTTATCCTAGACATTGCAATTCATGGGCTTTACCCCGTTTTACGTGGGCCGCATGCTCATTGGCATAAACACCGCCTATGGAATGCCGATAACCCATGAAGCGCAAGAACATTCTTTTCATCATGGCCGACCAAATGGCCGCGCCGCTGCTGCCTTTCTACGGCGCCTCGCCGATCAAGTTGCCCAACCTCAGCCGTCTCGCCGCCCAGGGTGTGGTGTTCGACGCCGCGTATTGCAACAGCCCGCTGTGCGCGCCCTCGCGTTTCACCCTGGTCAGCGGCCAGTTGCCGAGCAAGATCGGCGCCTACGACAACGCGGCCGATTTTCCCGCCGATGTACCGACCTATGCCCACTACCTACGCCGCCTCGGCTACCGCACCGCGCTGTCGGGCAAGATGCACTTCTGCGGCCCCGACCAATTGCACGGCTACGAAGAACGCCTGACCAGCGACATCTACCCCGCCGACTATGGCTGGGCGGTGAACTGGGACGAGCCGCACGTACGCCCCAGCTGGTACCACAACATGTCCTCGGTGCTGCAGGCCGGCCCATGCGTGCGTACCAACCAGTTGGATTTCGACGAAGAGGTGGTGTTCAAGGCCCAGCAGTACCTGTTCGACCATATCCGCGAAGACGGCAATCAACCGTTCTGCCTCACCGTATCGATGACCCACCCCCACGACCCGTACACGATTCCCAAGCCGTTCTGGGATTTGTACGACGACGCTGATATCCCATTGCCTGCTACACCGGCCCAAGGCGATCTCGACCCGCATTCCCAGCGTCTGCTCAAGGTCTATGACCTGTGGAACAAGCCGCTGCCTGTGGATAAGATCCGCGACGCCCGCCGCGCCTACTTCGGTGCGTGCAGTTACATCGACAGCAATGTCGGCAAACTTCTGCAAACCCTGGCAGACACCGGTCTGGCCGACGACACCCTGATCGTGTTCTCCGGCGACCACGGCGACATGCTCGGCGAGCGCGGCCTCTGGTACAAAATGCACTGGTTCGAAATGGCCGCCCGCGTGCCGCTGCTGGTGTACGCGCCGGGGCAATTCGCGGCGGGCCGGGTCAGCGCCGCGGTGTCCACCGCCGACCTGTTGCCGACCCTGGTGGAACTGGCCGGTGGCGAACTGGACCCACGCCTGCCGCTGGACGGCCGCTCACTGGTTCCGCATCTGCAAGGGCAGGGCGGCCATGACGAAGTATTCGGCGAGTACATGGCCGAAGGCACCATCAGCCCGCTGATGATGATCCGCCGGGGTGCCTACAAATTCATCTACAGCGAGGACGACCCTTGTCTGCTGTTCGATGTACACAACGACCCGCACGAGCGGGAAAACCTCAGTCAGTCACCGGAACACCGAACACTGTTCGAGGCGTTTTTGAGTGAAGCGCGGGCTAAATGGGACATCCCGGCGATCCACCAGCAGGTGCTCGCCAGCCAACGCCGTCGGCGCCTGGTGTTCGAGGCGCTGACCCACGGCAAGCTGAAGAGCTGGGACCACCAGCCACTGGTCGACGCCAGTCAGCAATACATGCGCAACCATATCGACCTCGACGACCTGGAGCGCAAGGCACGTTATCCACAACCCTGCCAAGACCAATAACGACAGAGGGAAGGCCATGCAAAAATTAACAGTAGTACTGGGCATCCTGGCGCTGAGCAGTGCCAACGTGTACGCAGACACCCGTTGCGAAACGGTGAAGATGGCCGACCCAGGCTGGAGCGACATCGCCGCGACCAATGCCATCACCGGTTTTCTGCTGACGGGCATGGGCTACAAACCCAAGGTCGATACCTTGGCGGTGCCGATCACGTTCGGCGGGCTCAAGGACGGTCAGGTGGATGTGTTCATGGGCAACTGGATGCCCGCGCAGCAAGGCTTCTATGACAAGTTCGTGGCCAACGGCGACGTGGTGCAACTGGCGAAAAACCTCGACGGCACCGAGTTCACCCTCGCCGTGCCGGATTATGTATGGGACGCCGGCGTGCATGATTTTGCCGACTTGAATAAATTCGCCGACAAGTTCGACAAGAAGATCTACGGCATTGGCTCCGGCGCACCGGCCAATATCTCGCTGCAGGAGATCATCAAGAAGAATGACTTCGACCTCGGCCAGTGGAAACTGATCGAGTCCAGCGAACAGGCGATGTTGGCAGAGGTGTCGCGGGCGGTGAAAAGACAGCGCTTCGTCACGTTCCTCGGCTGGACCCCGCACCCGATGAACGTGCAACTGAAAATGCACTACCTCAAGGGCGGCGAGAAGTACTTCGGTGACACCGGCAGCGTCTACACCCTGACACGCAAAGGTTATGCACAGGCCTGCCCGAACGTAGGAAAACTGCTGACCAACTTGAGTTTTACCCAAGAGATGGAGAACAGCATTATGGCCGAGGTCGCCAACAACAAAGTCAGCAATGCCGATGCGGTGAAGGCGTGGATCAAGGCGAACCCGGCGGTGCTGGACAAGTGGCTCGACGGCGTAAAAACCCTGGACGGTCAGGAGGCGTTGCCGGCGGTAAAAGCCAAACTCTAAAGGCTGACATTGTGGGAGGGTTCCCTCCCACACACTTCAGTGTGTACTGATACCCTTATTCAAACCTTTTCAACCGAGTTATAAATGCCCCGGCTCAATCGCCACACACTCTTTCCCTTCCTCAGCTGGCTGACGCAGCAGACCCGGGCCAGCGTCGGCCGCGATGCGATGGTCGGGCTCAGTGGCGCGGTGCTGGCATTGCCGCAGTCGATTGCCTACGCGCTGATCGCAGGCCTCCCACCGGAATACGGGCTGTACGCCGCGATCATCCCGGTACTGATCGCCTGCCTCTGGGGTTCGTCGTGGCACCTGATCTGCGGCCCGACCGCTGCGATTTCCATCGTGCTCTATGCCAGTGTCAGTCCTCTGGCCGTGCCGGGATCGCAGGACTACGTCACCCTGATCCTGTTGCTTACATTTATAGCCGGCGTTTTCCAGTGGGTGCTGGGCATGCTGCGCTTTGGCGCGCTGGTCAATTTCGTCTCCCACTCCGTAGTGCTGGGGTTCACTTTGGGCGCCGCTGTGGTGATCGCGCTGGGGCAACTGCCCAACTTGCTGGGGCTGGATTTACCCAGCCAGGCCACGGCGATCAACAGCCTGCTGGCGCTGATCGAGCACAGCGGCGACTGGGACCACGCCTCCCTCGCCCTGGGCCTCGGCACATTGCTGACGGGGGCACTGCTCAAATACTGGAAACCGCGCTGGCCGACGCTGTTGATCGCCCTGGCCCTGAGCAGTGTGGTGGCCTGGTTGTGGCCGGCGATGTTCGCCCAGGTGGCGCGGGTCAGTTCATTCGTGGGCAAATTACCGCCGTTCAGCCCGTTGCCGATGGACCTGGACACGATCCTGCGTCTGCTGCCGAGCGCCGTGGCCGTGGGCATGCTGGGGCTGGTGACGAGCCTGTCGATTGCGCGCTCGCTGTCGGCTCGCTCGCAACAGTTGCTTGATGCGAATCAGGAAGTTCGCGCGCAGGGCTTATCCAACATCATCGGCGGATTTTTCTCCGGGTACCTGTCAGCCGGTTCGTTTACCCGCTCCGGCCTCAGCTATGAAGCCGGCGCCTGCTCACCGCTGGCCGGGGTGTTTTCCGCGCTGTGGGTGGCGCTGTTCGCATTGTTTGGCGCGGTATTGATCTCACATATCCCGATCCCCAGCATGGCCGCCAGCATCCTGCTGATCAGCTGGGGCCTGGTGGACCATCGCGGTATTCGCGCATTGTTCCGCGTCAGCCGCGCCGAATTTGCAGTGATGGGCCTGACCTGCGTCGCCACCTTGCTGCTGGAACTGCAAACGGCGATTTACGCCGGCGTGCTGGCCTCGCTGTTTTTCTACCTCAAGCGCACCTCGCAGCCGCGGGTCCAGCATTGGCGGGAGGGTGACGAGGATGTGCTGCGCGTCGGCGGCTCGATCTTTTTCGGCGCCAGTCACTACCTGCAGGTGCGCCTGCAGCGGTTGCAGGGCCAGCGTGTGGTGATCGAGGCACAGCAGATCAACTTTATCGACTATTCCGGGGTGGAAATGCTGCACCAGGAAGCGCGGCGCCTGCGCAGGTTGGGGCGCAGCCTGACATTGCGTCGGGCCAGACCGCAGGTGGTCGAGGAACTGAAGAAACTGGAGGGGGCGGATCACTGCCCCATCCAGTTCGAAGACTGAGGCGAATGTCAGGCCAACTGTCGACGCAATTCAGCCAACACCGGCGCCGATGCCGGGCGCACACCCCGCCACAGGAAGAACGCTTCGGCGGCCTGCTCCACCAGCATGCCCAGGCCGTCCATCGAGACGGCGGCACCGTGCTGCGTGGCCCAGTGGCAGAAGGGGGTGGATTCCCTGGCGTACATCATGTCGTAGCAAAAGGTCCTGCCAGGTTCGATCAGGCTGCTCGCAATCGGCGGTAAATCGCCTGACAGGCTCGCGGAGGTGGCGTTGATGATCACGTCCACCGGCTCACGCAGCCAGTCGAAACCACTGGCGGACACCGGGCCCAGGTCGTCGAATGACTCGGCGAGCAATTCGGCTTTTTCCACGGTGCGGTTAGCGATGATCAACGATGAAGGTCGCTCGGCCAGCAACGGCTCCAGCGCCCCGCGCACCGCGCCGCCGGCGCCCAGCAGCAGAATGCGTTTACCGTTGAGGCTCAACCCCGCGTTGACCGTCAGGTCGCGCACCAAGCCAGCGCCGTCGGTGTTGTCACCCAGCAGGGTGCCATCGGCGAGTTTGCTCAAGGTGTTCACCGCACCGGCGCGCTTGGCGCGCTCGGTGAGGGTGTCAGCCAGGCGATAGGCGTCTTCCTTGAATGGCACGGTGACGTTGGCGCCACGACCTTGGTGAAAAAACTCACGGGCGCAGCCGGTAAAATCCTCCAGCGGCGCGAGCATCGTGCTGTAGTCCAGCAGTTCGCCGGTCTGCTCGGCAAACATGCGGTGAATCAGCGGCGATTTGCTGTGGCCGATGGGGTTGCCAAAGACGACATAGCGATCCATCAGTTCGCCACCTTGGGCGCCGCGATGCCGAGCCAGTCGCGGTCCTGCAGGAAGTAATCGGTCAGAAGCGCTTCTTCGCTGCCGGGCTCGGCTTTCCAGTCATAGCTCCAGCGCACCTGCGGCGGCAGCGACATCAGGATCGATTCGGTACGCCCGCCCGACTGCAGGCCGAACAAGGTCCCACGGTCGTAGACCAGGTTGAACTCGACGTAGCGGCCACGACGGAACTCCTGGAACTCGCGTTGTTGCTCGGTATAAGCCATGGCCTTGCGGCGCTGCACGATTGGCAGGTAGGCGTCGATGTAGGCGTCGCCGATGGCACGGATGAAGGCAAAGCAGGTGTCGAAGCCCCACTCGTTCAAGTCATCGAAAAACAAGCCGCCAATGCCACGCGGTTCGTTGCGGTGCTTGATATGGAAGTAGCTGTCGCACCAGGCCTTGTAACGCGCGTAGACGTCGGGGCCAAACGGCGCACACGCTCGTTCGGCCACGCGGTGCCAGTGGACGCAGTCTTCTTCGTTGCCGTAGTAGGGGGTGAGGTCGAAGCCGCCGCCGAACCACCACACCGCTTCTTCACCTTCTTTTTCCGCGATGAAAAAGCGCACATTGGCGTGGGACGTTGGCACATGAGGATTGTGCGGGTGAATCACCAGCGACACACCGAGCGCTTCAAACCCGCGACCGGCCAACTCAGGGCGATGGGCGCTGGCTGATGGGGGGAGGCCGCTGCCGAAAACGTGGGAAAAGTTGACGCCGCCTTTTTCAATCACCGTGCCGTTCGCGATTACGCGGGTGCGACCGCCACCGCCGGCAGGCCGGGTCCAGGCGTCTTCGATAAAGCGAGTGTCCGTCTCGAAGGTTTCCAGGGCGCTGCAAATGCGGTCTTGCAGGTCAAGCAGGTAGGCCTTTACAGCCTCGGTGCGGGTAGTCATGGCATCACCTTGAATCGGGCAAAGCTACGCGAGGCCATCAGGCGTCGGCGGCAAATGGGCGCACAGGATACCACCGCGCTTAATGAGCACTGCACTTAGGTGCGCGGCAGTTGACGAAGATCAAGCTTAGGAGTCCGATAGGAGCCTTCGTGAAAACGACCCAAGGAGAAGTGCAGATGGCCAAGCGTATCCAGTTCAGTGCCCATGGCGGCCCCGAGGTACTTGAATATGTGGACTACACCCCGGCGGAACCCGGCCCACAACAGGTTCGCGTGCGTAATGAGGCGATTGGTCTGAACTTCATCGACACCTATTTCCGCAGCGGCCTCTACGCGCCACCCTCCCTGCCATCGGGGTTGGGCGCGGAAGGGGCCGGCGTGGTGGATGCGGTGGGCAGCGAAGTCACCCAGTTCAAAGTCGGCGACCGCGTGGCCTACGGCAGCGGCCCGCTGGGCGCCTATAGCCAACTTCACGTGCTGCCCGCCGCCAACCTGGTGCACCTGCCTGATGGCATCAGCTTCGAACAGGCTGCTGGCGCCATGCTCAAAGGCCTGACGGTGCAGTACCTGCTGCGACAGACCTATGAGTTGAAGGGTGGCGAGACCATCCTGTTCCATGCCGCCGCCGGTGGCGTGGGCTCGCTGGCCTGCCAATGGGCCAAGGCCCTGGGCGTTAAGTTGATCGGTACCGTGAGTTCGCCTGAAAAAGCGGCGGTGGCCAAATCCCTCGGCGCGTGGGAAACCATCGACTACAGCAAAGAAGATGTCGCACAGCGCGTGCTGGAATTGACCGACGGCAAAAAAGTCCCGGTGGTGTATGACGGCGTCGGCAAGGACACCTGGCTGACCTCACTGGACAGCGTGGCACCGCGTGGGCTGGTGGTGAGCTTCGGCAATGCGTCGGGCGCGGTGGATGGGGTCAACCTGGGGATTCTGGCGGCGAAAGGTTCGCTCTATGTAACCCGGCCGACCCTGGCGACCTATGCCAACAACCCGCAAAATTTGCAGGCAATGGCCGACGATCTGTTTGCGATGATCCACAGCGGCAAGGTACGCATTGATATCAACCAGCGGTATTCGCTGGCTGATGCGGCCAAGGCGCAGGCAGAGCTGTCTGGGCGCAGAACCACTGGGTCGACCATCCTGTTGCCTTGACGCACGGCGTTGCCTGGGTTGGGCCTGCTTCGCGGGCCAGCATGGGCAAACGCCCTCGCCACAAGCCGGGTGCGGGGGTCAAGACGGGCGAACCACCTCGCCCGTTGCCAGGTCGCGAATCAGGCTGGGGTTCTTGCGCCCGCCCAGGGCGCCACCCAGCACCAGGTCCACCTGGCCACGGAAGTACTGCTCCACGCGAATCCGCGTACGCGCGGCCGGACGGCCCTGCGGGTTGGCGGATGTTGAGATCAGTGGCCCCACCAGCGCGCACAAATCCCGCACCAGCGGGTGATCACTGACCCGCAACGCCACCGTGTCATGCACGCCGGTGACCCATTCCGGCAACAGATCCTGATGTGGCACCAGCCAGGTATTAGGCCCCGGCCAAGTGCTGGCCATGCGCTCGATCCAGGTATCCGGGAAGTCTTCGAACAGAAAATCGAACTGGCGGATATTGTCCGCTACCAGGATCAGGCCTTTGTCCACCGAGCGATTCTTGATCGCCAGCAGCCGATCTACCGCCTCTTCATTCCAGGGATCGCAGCCCAGGCCCCAGACCGCCTCGGTTGGATAGGCAATCACCGCGCCTGCGCGAATTTCTCGTGCGGCTTCCAGCACACGCCACCTGTTGACCATGGTTTTACTCTCCGACTAAAGCTCTGCGCAGTTTACCGATCTTCTTTGCAAAACCCAGCAGCACAAACGCTCAGCGGCGCGCGAACCAGCGCCCGTTTTCACAGATCACCTGGCCTTCAAGCTCCAACTCGGTCAGGGCCGCCAGCAACTGGGCCAAAGGGCGCCCGCTGGCAATCGCCAAGGCTTCGCTGGTGTGCGGCGCGGCGCGCAGCAGGGCCACCAGGGGATGGGCTACCGCAATCGGCGCCGGGCACGATAAGGCCTGCCAGCCGCGCAAGGCCTCAAGGATATGTTCGATGGTTTCCACCAGTACCGCGCCGTCACGGATCAACTGGTGGCAGCCCTTGGCGCCAGGGTGATGAATGGACCCCGGGATCGCGTACACCTCACGACCCTGTTCGGCCGCCAGTTTCGCCGTGATCAGCGAGCCGCTGGCCATACTGGCCTCCACTACCAGCACGCCGAGGGACAGGCCGCTGATGATCCGATTGCGCCGTGGAAAGTTGGCGGCCTGGGGCGCGGCGTCCAGCGGGAATTCTGAAACCACCGCGCTGCCTTGGGCGATCATCGCCGCGGCAAGGCGACGATGGCGTTGTGGATAAAAATTTTCCAGGCCCGTGCCGAGTACGCCGATTGTCTGGCCGCCCACGTCGAGCGCGGCTTGATGCGCCGCGCCGTCGATACCCAACGCAAGGCCGCTGGTGATGACAAAACCGGCGCCTGCCAGGCTGCGCGCAAACGCAGCGGCGGTGTCCATCCCCGGGCGCGATGCACGTCGACTGCCAACCATCGCCAGTTGCGGTTTCTCCAGGATTGCAGGGTCGCCGGCGATGAATAACAGCGGCGGCGCGTCATAGATCTGGGCGAGCAAGGCGGGGTAATCCGGCTGGTCCCACATCAGCAAATGCTGGTCCGGGCGCTCAAGCCAGGCCAGTGCCTGGCTGGCCCCATCGCGTATTTCATGACTGCGCCGGGCATCGGCGCTGATGGGCGGCAAACCTAGGGATCGCCAGGCACCGGCGGGCGCGCTGATGGCTTTAGAGGCGCTGCCAAAGGCTTCTATCAGCAGGCGAAAACGCTTCGGGCCGACGTCAGGCAGCCTGTGCAGGCGCAGGCGAGCTTCCAGCTCTGACGGGGAAATGGCATAGCTGTTTATCGGATTCATTTGATCGTCCTTGACCGGAACAAGCTGTGGATAACTCTGTTGGTAACTTATTTAGCAACCTACTTATTGCGCAGCATGGACAGCCTCGAAACGGTCCATGACCGCCAACGACTGGGAGGCACTGAGTACCAAAGCGAAGCTGAGCTTTTCATAGGTGCTAAACACCAGCAGCGTACCGGCGGGTGTGTCGGGAAGGGCTACGGACGAACCGCTGAATGGATCCCGGACGCGGGCACCGGCCTTGATCACCGTCAGCAACTGGCCTTCCACCAAGCCATCGCGGCGCCCTTTGTTCAGGGTCACGGCGTCGAGCACGCCGATTTGAGTGACACCTCGGGGGATATCAATGATGTGCCCTTCAACGGACGCCGCAGACGCCGGTGTAACCAGGCGCGCCGGGTCGACAGCCGGCTGGAGTCGCAGCAAGCGATCACCGGGGCGTATCTCTTGTGTCACCCGTTGCACCACCAGCGTGCTCAGATCGCTCGCGCTGACAAAGCGCGCGGTGCCGATATCGTCGGCGTTCACGCCTAGCAGCTCGCGCGTGCGCGGGTCGGTATAGGTCCTGCCGCGTCGCACAATGGCATAGCCGGGTTGGGCCGGATCCAGCACGCCGCGCGCATGCACGCGTTCACCATCAGCCCCCAGGACACGCCCGTTATCGGCGGCAATTACATAGGGCGCGGTGTCCAGGTCCCCGGGCGTATCCAGAATGCGGTTGTGCAATAAAAAACGCTGGATGGCCTGTTGTGTCGAAGGGTCGAGCGCCCGGCCTGGCGGCGGGATCAGCGCCATGGCAAACGGGGCCCACAGCAGCAAGACGAGTAGCGATTTCCTCATGGGGTCAATCTCCTTTATTATGTGCGTTCGCGTGAAATGCCTTGGCCATCGCGGCTTTCGAACGTTTCACACCGGCCGTGTGGGTCCATCCCACCGCCGATTTGCCTTTACCTCACATGTGCAGCAATTACGCTTATGGCTATTTTGAACATCCTCGAATTCCCCGACTCGCGCCTGCGCACGATCGCCAAACCGGTGGCCGTAGTGGACGACAAGGTTCGTCAGTTGGTCGATGACATGTTTGAAACAATGTATGAAGCTCCTGGCATCGGGCTCGCCGCGACGCAGGTCAATGTGCATCAGCGTGTCGTGGTCATGGACCTGTCGGAAGATCGCAGCGAACCGCGGGTGTTCATCAACCCCGAATTCGAACCGCTGACCGATGAGATGGGGGAATACCAGGAAGGCTGCCTGTCGGTGCCTGAGTTCTACGAGAACGTCGAACGCCCGCTGCGTGTGAAGATCAAGGCGCTGGACCGTGATGGCCAACCGTATGAACTGATCGCCGACGGCCTGCTGGCGGTATGCATCCAGCACGAATGCGATCACCTCAACGGCAAACTGTTTGTCGATTACCTGTCCACGCTCAAGCGTGACCGGATCAAGAAGAAGCTGGAAAAAAAGCATCGCCAGCAAGCTTGATGCCCTTCTTCCAAAGGCTTGCTGCGGCAAGCCTTTTTCTTTTGTGACTGTTTTTAACCGAGAACGCCCATGACCGAGCCACTGCGCATTGTTTTTGCCGGTACACCTGAATTTGCCGCCGAACACCTCAAGGCGCTGCTTGCCAGCCCTTATGACATCGTCGCGGTGTACACCCAGCCGGACCGCCCGGCAGGGCGTGGGCAAAAACTGATGCCGAGCCCGGTCAAACAGCTGGCGCTGGAGCACAACATTCCCGTGCTGCAGCCGCCGACCCTGCGCAACGCCGAGGCCCAGGCCGAACTGGCGGCGTTGCGACCGGACCTGATGGTGGTAGTGGCGTACGGCCTGATCCTGCCTCAGGCAGTACTGGATATCCCGCGCCTGGGTTGCATCAACAGCCACGCCTCGTTATTGCCGCGTTGGCGCGGCGCGGCGCCGATCCAGCGCGCCGTGGAAGCCGGCGACAGCGAAAGCGGCGTGACCGTGATGCGCATGGAAGCGGGCCTGGACACCGGTCCGATGCTGCTGAAAGTCACCACCCCGATCACCGCCGAAGACACCGGCGGCAGCCTGCACGACCGCCTTGCCGAGCTGGGCCCACCGGCTGTGATCCAGGCCATCACCGGCCTCGCCGACGGCACGCTGCAAGGCCAAGTGCAAGACGACAGCCTGGCCACTTACGCACACAAATTGAACAAAGACGAAGCACGCCTTGACTGGGGCCGTCCGGCCGTGGAGCTGGAGCGCCTGGTACGTGCCTTCAACCCTTGGCCGATCTGCCACAGCAGCCTCAATGGCGAAGCTTTGAAAGTGCTGGCCGCCACTTTGGCCGACGGCAAAGGTGCCCCCGGTGAAATCATCGCCGCCAGCAAGGAGGGTCTGCTGGTGGCTTGCGGCGAACAGGCGCTGTGCCTGACCCGTCTGCAATTGCCCGGCGGAAAAGCGCTGAATTTCAGTGATTTGTTCAACAGCCGGCGTGAGAAATTTTCCCTGGGTAGCGTGCTCGGGACGGTCACCCAATGAACCCGCGTCTGGCCGCCGCCAAAGCCCTCGCCGCCGTTCTTAATGGCAAGGCATCGCTGAACAGTTCGCTGCCCACGCAGTTGGATAAGGTCGAGGATCGCGATCGCGGTTTCACCCAGGACCTGGCCTTCGGCACCGCGCGCTGGCAACCACGGTTGTCGGCGCTGGCCGCCAAACTGCTGCAGAAACCCTTCAAGACGGCGGACGCGGATGTCGAGGCGCTGCTGCTGGTGGGTCTCTATCAACTGCTGTACACCCGCGTGCCGGCACATGCCGCCATCGGTGAGACCGTCGGCTGCGCCGACAAGCTGAAAAAACCCTGGGCCAAGGCCTTGCTCAACGCTGTGCTGCGCCGCGCCCAGCGCGAAAGCGAAGGGCTGCTGGCCGAGTTGGAGCATGACCCCGTGGTTCGCACTGCTCACCCGCGCTGGCTGCAGAAATCGCTGAAAGCTTTTTGGCCACAGGAGTGGGAAGCCATTTGCGCGGCCAACAATGCGCACCCGCCGATGATCCTGCGGGTCAACCGTCGCCATCACCGCCGTGACGCGTACCTGCAATTGCTGACCGACGCCGGTATCAACGCCGCGCCGTGCGTGTACAGCACCGACGGCATCGTGCTTGAGGCGGCTACCGATGTGCGCAGCCTGCCAGGCTTTGCCGAAGGCTGGATCAGCGTGCAGGACGAAGCTGCGCAATTGGCCGCCGACCTGCTCGACCTGGCACCCGGCCAACGCGTGCTGGACGCCTGCTGCGCGCCGGGCGGTAAGACGTGTCACATCCTAGAAGTGGAAAAAGACCTGGCCCACGTGGTCGCCGTCGATCTGGAGGCCAAGCGTCTGGTACGCGTGCGGGAAAACCTTGCACGCCTGGGCCTGAGCGCAGAACTGATTGCCGCCGACGGCCGCGACACAGCCGCATGGTGGGACGGGCAGCCGTTCCAGCGCATCCTGCTCGACGCACCGTGCTCCGCCACCGGTGTAATCCGCCGCCACCCGGACATCAAGCTCACCCGCCAAGCCGACGACATCGTCGCGCTGGCCGCACTGCAAGGCGAGCTGCTCGACGCACTGTGGCCGACCCTGGAAGTCGGCGGCATCCTGCTCTACGCCACATGCTCCACCTTGCCCACCGAAAACACCGAGGTCATCGAAGCCTTCCTCGCCCGCACCAGCGGCGCGCGGGAACTGGACCTCGCCACCGCGGCCGGTATCAAGCAGCCCCATGGCCGACAACTGCTCGCGCAGGAAGGCGGGCACGATGGCTTCTACTACGCCAAACTGATCAAGATCGCCGCCGCGCGCGGCTGACGGTTTAAGGGAGTGACCGGATGAAAATCATCATCCTTGGGGCAGGGCAGGTTGGCGGTACGTTGGCCGAACATCTGGCCAGCGAAGCCAATGACATCACCGTGGTCGACACCGACGCCGAGCGCCTGCGCAACCTGGGTGACCGCCTGGACATCCGCACCGTACAAGGACGCGCGTCGTTTCCCACGGTGCTGCGTCAAGCGGGCGCCGACGATGCGGACATGCTCGTCGCCGTAACCAACAGCGACGAAACCAACATGGTCGCCTGCCAGGTCGCTCACACGTTGTTTCACACGCCGACCAAAATCGCCCGGGTGCGCGAAGCGGCCTACCTGACCCGTGCCGGGTTGTTCGACAACGACGCGATTCCGGTGGATGTGCTGATCAGCCCGGAACAAGTGGTGACTCACTACATCAAGCGCCTGATCGAAATTCCCGGCGCCCTGCAGGTGATCGACTTCGCCGGCGGCAAGGCCCAGTTGGTGGCGGTAAAGGCCTACTACGGTGGGCCGCTGGTGGGTCAGCAACTGCGCCAACTGCGCGAACACATGCCCAATGTGGAAACCCGTGTCGCAGCCATTTTCCGCCGTGACCGGCCGATCCTGCCCCAGGGCGACACCGTGATCGAAGCCGATGACGAAGTATTCTTCATCGCCGCCAAAGCGAATATTCGCGCAGTCATGAGCGAAATGCGTCGGCTGGACGAGACCTACAAGCGCATCGTCATTGCTGGTGGCGGGCAAATCGGCGAGCGGCTGGCGGAGGCCATCGAAAGCCGCTACCAGGTCAAGATCATCGAGATGAGCCCGTCGCGCTGTCGGCATCTGTCCGACACCCTGGACAGCACGGTCGTGCTGCAAGGCAGCGCCTCGGACCGCGACCTGCTGATGGAAGAGAACATCGCCGACGCGGATATCTTCCTGGCGCTGACCAACGATGACGAAGCCAACATCATGTCCTCACTGCTGGCCAAGCGGCTGGGGGCAAAAAAAGTCATGACCATCATCAACAATCCGGCCTATGTGGACCTGATCCAGGGCGGCGATATCGACATCGCCATCAGCCCGCAACTGGCGACCATCGGCACCTTGCTGGCCCACGTGCGCCGTGGCGATATCGTCAGCGTGCACTCCCTGCGCCGGGGCGCGGCGGAGGCCATCGAGGCGATTGCCCATGGCGACTCAAAGTCCAGCAAGGTCATCGGCAAGGCCATCCGCGACATCGGCCTGCCGCCGGGCACCACGATCGGCGCAATCATTCGCGATGAAGAGGTGCTGATTGCTCATGACGATACGGTGATTGCTGCCGGGGACCACGTCATCCTTTTCCTTGTGGATAAGAAACATATCCGCGATGTTGAAAAGCTGTTCCACGTGGGTTTGAGCTTTTTCTGATCAAGGAGTGAACCGATGCTGGAGTCTCTGGAAAAGATGCTCGCAAAGGGCGTGGACAACTCGCTGCTGCGCTTTGGCTTGGGCAAGGGTTATCTGGATTTGAAGGACAATGCGAAGGCGGCGGAGCATCTGCACAAATGCGTCGAGTTCGACCCGAAATATTCGGCGGCCTGGAAGTTGTTGGGCAAGGCGCAGTTGGGGCAGGGTGATAACGCCGCAGCGCGACAGGCGTGGGAGAAGGGTATCGAAGCGGCCCAGGCCCATGGCGACAAGCAGGCCGAGAAAGAGATGGCGGTGTTCCTGAAGAAACTCGAGCGACAAACCTGAGCAGATCGAAAATGTGAGAGGGGCGGTGCGACGATTCGACTTACCCCTTCCCACATTGGGTGTGGCGTTGTTTTTCGATCAGCAGTGGGTCAGTACCACCGCGCTTCACCCGGCGGGCGTTTCTTGAAGCGCTTCATGCTCCACATGTACTGGCTCGGGTAGGCGCCGACATAGCGCTCCACTACCTTGCTCATCGCTGCGCAGGACGTGGCGGTGTCGGTGCTGTACATGTCTTCCGGCGCCGCTTCCAGAATCACCTTATAGCCCGAACCGTCAGGCAGGCGCAGGGCGTGCAGGAACACCCCCACAGCCTTGTGGCCGGCGAGCATGTTGGGCACGAATTTGCTGGTGAGCGCCTGAGTGGCGAAGAACGGTACAAAGATCCCCGCGGATTCCGCCGGCTCCGGGTCGGCGGGAATACCCACCTGGCCACCTTTGCGCACTTCCTTGATCACGCTCAGGATGCCTTCCTTGGTCGACGCAGCTACGCGGTTGCCCAGTTGCACGCGCTGCTTGCGCAGTAATTCGTCCACCGCTTTGAGTTTGGGCGGGCGGTAGAAAATGATCGGTTTGCACTGGCTGCAATAGAAGTGGTTCAACACTTCCCAGTTGCCCAGGTGGCTGGTGATGCCCACCACGCCTTTGCCCGAAGCCAGCGCCTCGTGCAGGACTTCCAGGCCTTCGACTTCACGCACCAGGTCAATGGAGCGTTGGGCCGGCCAGATCCACGCGCAGGCGCTTTCGGTCAGGGACTTGCCGATGTCCATCAGGCTGCGGCCGACCAGGCGCTCACGCTCGGCGGGGTCCATGTCCGGGAAACACTTGGAAAGGTTGATCCGCACCGTGTCGCGCGAGCGGTTGGGGGTTTTCCACATGATCCAGCCGATGGCCGTGCCGACCGCCTGGACAGCGCGCCAGGGCAGCAGGGCAAACAACCGGAGAGCGCCTACCAGCAAGGCGCCTTTAAACTTTTCCACAGGTCACTCCTGATCGTGTGTGGTGCGCAAAGCGCGCATTCTAACCGGCGATGGCCAACTGCGCGTAACGGTCACAGTCTTGGGTGTGATCCATGACCATGCCTGAGGCCTGCATGAACGCGTAACAAATGGTCGGACCGACGAAGGTGAAACCGGCTTTTTTCAAGGCTTTGCTCATCGCCTCGGCCTCGGGGGTGATCGCCGGAACTTCACTGCGGTCCTTGAAGTGATTGATCTTGGGCACGCCGCCGACGAATGACCACAACCACCCCACCGGATCTTCGAGCGCCAGCCAGGCCGCGGCGTTGCGCCGGGTGGCGTTGAGCTTCAGACGGTTGCGCACGATACCGGGGTCGAGCATCAGCGCGTCGATCTCGGCGTCGCTCAGGCGCGCCAGACGCTGGGCATCGAAGCCGAACAGCACCTTTCGATAATGCTCGCGTTTGCGTAAAACGGTGATCCAGGACAGGCCCGCCTGGAACCCTTCGAGCAATAACAACTCGAACAAACCCTGCGCATCGCGCAGCGGCGTTCCCCACTCCTGATCGTGATAAGCCATGTACAGCGGATCTTCAGAACACCAAAAGCAGCGTGGCATAAGGCTCCAGGGGATGGTGGCGCGGCCGAATCGGGTATACTCCCGCTCTTTAAATCGCAGCCCAAGTAACAGGTGAATTTCGTGAGCCAGCCTACGCCAGCCGTGCGTACCTTCCAAGACTTGATCCTCGCCCTCCAGCAATACTGGGCCGAGCAAGGTTGTGTGGTACTTCAGCCCTACGATATGGAAGTAGGCGCCGGCACTTTCCACACCGCTACCTTCCTGCGGGCCATCGGCCCGGAAACCTGGAACGCCGCTTATGTGCAGCCCAGTCGTCGCCCGACTGACGGCCGCTACGGCGAAAACCCGAACCGTCTGCAGCACTACTACCAGTTCCAGGTGGTATTGAAGCCCAACCCGGATAACTTCCAGGAACTCTATCTGGGCTCGCTGAAACACGTCGGCCTCGACCCCTTGGTACACGACATCCGTTTCGTCGAAGACAACTGGGAATCGCCGACCCTGGGCGCCTGGGGCCTGGGCTGGGAGGTCTGGCTCAATGGTATGGAAGTGACGCAATTCACTTACTTCCAACAAGCGGGCGGCATCGAGTGCTACCCGGTAACCGGCGAAATCACCTACGGCCTTGAGCGCCTGGCCATGTACCTGCAGGGCGTGGATTCGGTCTACGACCTGGTATGGGCTGATGGCCCGTTCGGCAAAGTGACCTATGGCGACGTGTTCCACCAGAACGAAGTGGAGCAGTCGACCTATAACTTTGAACACGCCAACGTCGACAAGCTGTTCGAACTGTTCGATTTCTATGAAAGCGAAGCCAAGCGCCTGATCGAACTCGATCAGCCGCTGCCGTTGCCGAGCTACGAAATGGTGTTGAAGGCGTCCCATACCTTCAACCTGCTGGACGCCCGCCGTGCCATCTCGGTGACCGCGCGCCAGCAATACATCCTGCGTGTACGCACCCTGGCGCGTTCCGTCGCTCAAGCCTACCTGCTGGCACGCGCCAAGCTCGGCTTCCCGATGGCTACCGAGGATTTGCGTGATGAAGTGTTGGCTAAGCTGGAGGCTGCACAATGAGTGCTCAAGATTTCCTGGTTGAACTGGGCACCGAAGAGCTGCCACCCAAGGCGCTCAATACGCTGGCCGACGCCTTCCTGGCCGGTATCGAAAAAGGCCTGCAGACCGCCGGCCTGAAGTTTGAAGCGAAAAAAGTCTACGCCGCACCGCGTCGCCTGGCGGTACTGCTGACCGCGCTGGAAACCCAGCAGCCGGACCGCAGCATCAACCTCGATGGCCCGCCACGCCAGGCCGCCTTCGACGCCGAAGGCAACCCGACCCAGGCCGCCCTGGGCTTCGCCAAGAAGTGCGGCGTGGAGCTGAGCGATATCGACCAGAGCGGTCCGAAACTGCGCTTCAGCCAGGTCATTACCGGCAAGCCGACCGCCAGCCTGCTGCCAACCATCGTCGAAGATTCCCTTAACGACCTGCCGATCCCCAAGCGCATGCGTTGGGGTGCGCGCAAGGAAGAGTTCGTGCGTCCGACCCAGTGGCTGGTGATGCTGCTGGGTGACCAGGTCATCGACTGCACTATTCTCGCCCAGAAGGCCGGTCGCGATTCCCGTGGCCACCGCTTCCACCACCCGCAAAGCGTGCGTATTACTTCGCCGGCCAACTACCTCAACGACCTGCGTGGCGCCTACGTATTGGCCGATGCCAACGAGCGTCGTGAGCTGATCAGCAAGCGCACCGAAGAGCTGGCCCGCCTGCAGGAAGGCACTGCCATCGTGCCGCCAAGCCTGCTCGACGAAGTGACCGCGCTGGTGGAGTGGCCGGTGCCGTTGGTGTGTTCGTTCGAGGAGCGTTTCCTCGATGTGCCGCAGGAAGCCCTGATCACGACCATGCAGGACAACCAGAAGTACTTCTGCCTGCTGGATGCGGACGGCAAGTTGCTGCCGCGCTTTATCACCGTGGCCAACATCGAGAGCAAAGACCCGCAGCAGATCATCGCCGGTAACGAGAAAGTCGTTCGCCCGCGCCTGACCGACGCCGAGTTCTTCTTCAAGCAGGACAAGAAGCAGAAGCTGGAAGACTTCAACCTGCGCCTGCAGAACGTGGTGTTCCAGGAGAAGCTCGGCAGCGTCTACGACAAAGCCGTACGTGTTTCCAAGCTGGCGGCCTACATTGCACCACGCATTGGTGGTGACGCAGCCTGGGCCGCGCGTGCCGGCTTGCTGTCCAAGTGCGACCTGGCCACCGAGATGGTCGGCGAATTCCCCGAGATGCAAGGCGTTGCCGGCTACTACTACGCCCTCAACGATGGCGAGCCGAACGATGTCGCCCTGGCGCTGAACGAGCAGTACATGCCGCGCGGTGCCGGTGCCGAGTTGCCGTCCACCCTCACGGGTGCAGCCGTGGCGATCGCCGACAAGCTGGACACCCTGGTCGGCATCTTCGGCATCGGCATGCTGCCCACCGGTAGCAAAGACCCGTACGCCCTGCGCCGTGCGGCCCTGGGGGTGCTGCGCATCCTGATCGACAAGAAGCTCGACCTCGACCTGACCCAGGCCGTGGTCTTCGCAGTCGGCCAATTCGGTGCCAAGGTCAAGCAGGCCGGCCTGGCCGAGCAAGTGCTGGAGTTCGTGTTCGACCGCCTGCGTGCGCGCTACGAGGACGAAGGCGTGGATGTTTCCGTCTACCTGTCGGTTCGTGCCCTGCAACCGGGTTCGGCATTGGACTTCGACCAGCGCGTACAAGCCGTGCAGGCGTTCCGCAAGTTGCCTGAGGCCGATGCGTTGGCTGCCGTGAACAAGCGCGTGTCGAACCTGCTGGGCAAGGCCGAAGGCATGAGCAACGTTGATGTCGACCCGGGCCTGTTTGCCGATGCCAAGGAGTTCTCGCTGAACTCGGCCATCGTCAAGGCAGAGAACGCCGTGAAACCGCTGATCGCCGAGCGCAACTACGCCGAAGCGCTGGCGCGCCTGGCGACCTTGCGTGAGCCGGTGGATGCGTTCTTCGAAGCGGTGATGATCAATGCCGAAGACGCAGGTGTGCGGAAAAACCGCTACGCCATGCTGGCGCGCCTGCGTGGTCTGTTCGTCAATATCGCCGACATTTCGACCCTGAGCTGACCATGCTGAAGCTGCTGATTCTCGATCGGGACGGTGTAATCAACTACGACTCCGACGCCTACATCAAATCGGTCGAGGAATGGATTCCACTGCCAGGCTCGATCGAGGCCATCGCGCAGTTGAGCAAAGCCGGCTGGACAGTGGCCATCGCCACCAACCAGTCCGGCATTGCCCGTGGCTACTATGACCTCGCCACCCTGGACGCCATGCATGCGCGCTTGCGCGCGTTGGTGGCTGAGCAGGGCGGCGAGGTGGGCTTGGTTGTGTACTGCCCCCATGGGCCGGACGAGTGCTGCGATTGCCGCAAACCCAAGCCGGGCATGTTGAAAACCATTGCAGAACATTACAACGTGCCGTTGGCTGGGATATGGTTCGTCGGGGACAGCCTCGGTGACCTGGAGGCGGCCAAGGCCGTCGACTCTCAGCCAGTTTTGGTAAAGACCGGGAAAGGCGAAAAGACCCAGGCGAAAAACCTGCCGGTAGGCACATTGATTTTTGACGATCTGGCGGCAGTTGCCGCAGAACTTATCAACAACTAGCCGCCCTCGACTTCCTGACCAAGGATTGTTCGGGAGTGCGCTGTTCAACAGGCGGGCCGTGTCCCGCAACGGTAAATGCCGCCATGTCGATCTTGCAGGCCATCAGAACCTTTTTCTTTTACCTGCTGCTGGGCACCAGTTCGTTTCTCTGGTGCACCCTGAGCTTTTTTATTGCGCCGTTCCTGCCGTTCAAGGCGCGCTATCGCTTTATCAACGTTTACTGGTGCCGCTGCGCGTTGTGGTTGGCCAAGGTATTTCTGAATATTCGCTTCGAGGTCAAGGGCGCGGAAAACGTCCCTGAGCAGCCCTGCGTGATTCTGTCGAACCACCAGAGCACATGGGAGACGTTCTTTCTCTCGGCTTACTTCTCGCCCTTGAGCCAGGTGCTCAAGCGCGAGTTGCTGTACGTGCCATTTTTCGGCTGGGCGATGGCCATGTTGCGTCCCATCGCCATTGACCGTGACAACCCCAAGGCCGCGCTCAAGCATGTGGCCAAGAAGGGCGACGAGCTGCTCAAAGACGGCGTGTGGGTGCTGATCTTCCCGGAGGGCACTCGCGTACCCTACGGCACCGTGGGCAAGTTCTCGCGAGGTGGGACTGCTTTGGCGGTCAACGCCAATCTGCCGGTACTGCCGATTGCGCATAACGCCGGCAAGTTCTGGCCGAAAACCGGCTGGGCCAAACGCGAAGGCACGATTACCGTGGTCATTGGCGAACCGATGTATGCCGAAGGCGAAGGCCCTCGCGCCATTGCGGCACTGAATGATCGCGCCGCGGCCTGGAACGAAGCGCAGCAACGCGCCATGGGTTCACTGCCACCGGAGCCGATCGTTGTGGATACACCCGTCGTATGATGTTCTGTGGATAACCTGTGCACGGTTTGTTGGCGAATGGCTTCTTTTTTACGTTAAAGAGCTGATTTTATTAGATATTTCAAAAAGGGATAAAATCTCGAAAAAGGTGCATAAGTTTTTCCAGCTATAAAAAAACCGGTCTTGATGACCGGTTTTTTGTATTCGCCCCAAATGCCTCGCTTACTCCTCCAGCAAGGGCAACCGAAGGTTGAATACGGTGCCTTTACCCAATGTGCTTTCACAACTGATAACGCCGCTGTGACGCTCCACCACCGCCTTGACCATCGTCAGGCCCAGCCCCAGTCCTTCGCTGCCTTGGGCTGAATCAAAGCGCCGGTACTGGCTGAACAGTTCGGGCAAATCGTCTGGCGCTATGCCAGGGCCCTGATCGCTGATGCGGCATCCAAGCCAGCCGTCAGCAGCGGCATGACTCAACCTGACGGTGGTACCGGAAGGTGAGTACTTGACCGCATTCTCAAGCACATTGAATAACGCTCGAGTGAGCAGCGACTGATCGGCCAACACCATGCCTTCATCCGCCTCATCCAGGTCGTGGACCAAGTGGATGCCTTTGAGCTGAGCAATTACTGCCACTTGGTCGAAGGCATCCATCACCAACATGGCAAACAGCGTCGGCTGGAAGTGATAGCCATCGGCCTCGGCTTTGGCCAACTGCACGAATGACTCGGTGAGGCTCAACGCGCGTCGTACCTGCTGTTCGATCTGGGCAAATATCGGCGACTCGCTGCTGTGCACATCCAGCAATGCAAGGATCGCTGAGTGTGGGGCGCGCAAGTCGTGGGAAAGAAAGCGCAACATGGTTTCCCGATGCTGCTGGGCGTCACGCTCCTTACTCAGATCGGTAAGGCTTAATAGCCAGCCCAGGGCAAAATCGCCTTCGGCCGGTAGCAGGGGCGCAAGCTCCATGCGCAGGCTGCGCTGGTGGATATCGCGGAACTCGACCAGTTCCAGTTGCGCGAGGGCAGGGCGGACGCCATCGTGCAGCGGTGGATAACCCAGGTCGGCCAGTTGCTCCAGGAGATTTTCAGCGACCAGGTCATTGCCGAACACATTCCGGGCGATACGATTGGCCAGCAGAATATTGCCTTGCGGATCGGTGATCAGCGTCGCCACCGGCAGGCACTCCAGGCCATCGGCCATAAAGCGCCGGGTATCTCGTGTGCGGCTGACCGCTTGCTCCAGCGCGAAGATGCGCGACTGCAACACGTCGCCTCGGCTGGCAGGCGCACGGCGGCGTTCAGGCAGGACCTTGGGCTCGTCGTCCAGGCGCGCCAACTCCCAGCCGAAATAGGCGAGAATTACACTCAGTCGGCGCCAATTCCAGATCAGGTAGCTGAGCAACAAACCGATCAGGCAAGCGGCCGGCGACCACCAGTACCCCATGCGTAACAACGTCCAGGCGCCAACCAACGCGATGAACATGCAGCCCAGCGTCATCCAGAGCGCATAGCGTGGCCGGTAGAGCAGCAACGCCAACAACAGCGCCACCAGTGAGGTCGCTATCAACGCCGCAAGCCATCCTGGAACATCTTCAATACTGCGACCTTGTAATAATCCGTTGAGTACGTTGGCCTGAATGTCCAGCCCTGCGGTAGTACCAGCCGTGGAAAAGAGGGGTGTAACAAAACGATCCCCCATTGCAGACGCGTTTGCCCCCACCAGAATCAAACGGTCACGCAGTTGTGCCGGTGGCACCTCACCGTGCAATACGCTGACATAGGACACGCTGGGGAAGTGGCTATGAACAGGGATGGAGGGGATGCGGATCGCATGATCTCGGTGCCAGCGTTGCGGTGTCGATACCAGCGGCCCGCCGGGCATTTGTCGTGGTTCAACGGCCATTTGGTAAGCCAGCCAGGCAAGCTGCGGGACCATCGCATCAGCTGGTCCTTCACGCAGATACAGGCTGCGCACCACGCCGTCGCTGTCGGCTTCAACATTGATATGACCCAAGCCCCTGGCACATTTGAGTAATGGCAGCCTGTGCGCTTCGGCCTGGCCGTCGCCTGTGGAGTCGTCCTGCACCAAAGGCAGCACCACGTTGCCGGCGTTGCATAGCGCATCCGCCAGACGCTTATCGCCAGCGGGTTCTTCGGGCTCACTGAAGATCACGTCGAACAGAATCCCGGCCGGCTGCGCAGCGCTGAGGCGATCAATCAGATCAGCATGCAGGGTACGAGGCCAAGGCCATTGCCCGAGTTTCTTGAGGCTGGGCTCGTCGATGGTCACCAGCAAAATACGCGGATCTACCGGCAACGGCGTCAAGCGCAGCAGGCTGTCATACAGCGGGTTACTCAAGGCCAGCCCAGGACTCACCGACAGGTAGGCAGTTATAGGCAGCAGCAGCAAACCGATCCACAGCCATTCACGCACCAACCCGCGGAACAAGCGCTGGGCATGGGTCGGTTGCCGCTTCTCGGCCTTACCCCAGAGCATCATAGGTCACCGCGCCGGTGTTGGAGGAGGGTACTAAACATTGTCGTGGTTTCACTTCTGCTCGCGGGAAGCCCATTCTCGCCCAATCGGAAAAGTTTTCCTGCACGATGTTCATTGAGGCTCCGCCGTGGCGACTTGAAAGCGGTGAGGTGAGGGCGGCTCCGCTATGTGCACCGAGGAGTCTACGACGGCACATGTGTCGGCTGAGCCTTTTCCTTGCTATCGGGAGTCGGTATCTTTCCTGCCTGGGTAGAAACGTTTTCCAATGAGTTAAGCACTCTTGGAAATGAGCCTACCGAGAGATCCAGGGGGGCGTTGGTTCTGAGCACAATTCTTCAGATTCAACGACCGGCATCTGCGCAGTACGTGCCTTGATGAGGACGACGGCTGCCGTACTCTTCAAGACGAAAGGACCCACCCATGCGTGTCGCAATACTGGATGACGAACCCGCGGAATTACGCCGGGTGGAACAGACACTGCGACAAATCCCAGGTACTGCGGAACAGCCTTGGGCCCTGCATTGTTTCGAGCGTGGGGAAGACCTGCTGCGTCAACTGCGACGGGAAACCTTCGATCTGTTGATCCTGGACTGGCAACTGCCGGACATCACTGGTATCGCATTGCTGCGCTGGACGCGCGAACACATGGAATCGCCGCCTGCTGTGATCATGCTGACCAGCCGCGATGCCGAAAGCGATATCGTCACCGCGTTGAACAGCGGCGCTGACGACTATCTCAGCAAACCCTTTCGCCCTAATGAACTGAAAGCCCGCGTCAACGCAGTGCTCCGCCGTCACGGCCTGCAGAAATCCGCCACACAGGAAGTACAGAGTTTCAACGATCTGACCTTCGACGATGCAGAACTGACGGTTACACGCGCAGGTAAGCCGATCAACCTCACCGAACGAGAGTACCGCCTGGCCAGCTGTCTGTTCGCCAACCTGGCGAGGCCGTTGTCCCGCGAATACCTGTACGAACGCTTCTGGACCCATGAAGAAATGGTCTCATCCCGCCCGCTGGATACCCATATCTACCGGTTAAGAAACAAGCTCGGTCTGACGGCGGATCGGGGTTGGCAACTGCTGACCATCTACGGATATGGCTATCGTTTGGAGAGTGTGCCGGCCCCTTCCTCCAGCTAGGAATGACGATGTTCCACGTGGAGCAATTGAAAAACCAGATTCAGCTGGTGAAAAAAAAAGGCCAACGCTAAGAAGCGCTGGCCTTTTTACTTCGACGAGGGGTAAACCGGAATTAGAAGTCCAGGTTCGATACCGCCAAAGCGTTGCTTTCGATGAAGTCACGACGAGGTTCAACCGCATCACCCATCAGGGTGTTGAAGATCTGATCCGCGCCAATGGCGTCCTCGATGGTCACGCGCAGCATGCGACGCTGGCTTGGGTCCATGGTGGTTTCCCACAACTGGTCAGGGTTCATTTCGCCCAGACCTTTGTATCGTTGGATGGTGTGGCGCTTGGTGCTTTCTGCCATCAGCCAATCAAGGGCTTCCTTGAATTCCTTGACCTGCTTCTTGCGTTCGCCACGCTGAATGTAGGCGCCGTCGTCGAGCAGGGTGCTGAGTTGCGCACCCAACGTCACCACAGTCTTGTAATCATTGCTGCCGAAGAAGTCGCGGTTGAAGGTGACGTAGTTCGACAAGCCGTGGGAAATCAGCTCGACCTCTGGCAGCCACACGTTACGTTCACGGTCCTCACGCAGGCTGGCTTTGTAGACCAGCCCGGATTTCTCTACCGTGCGCAGACGCACTTCGTACTGGGCCAGCCAATCCTGCATCGCTGCGTGATCGCTCAGTTGCTCCAGGCTGACGGCCGGCAGATAGATGAAGTGCTCGGTCAGCTCCTGAGGGTACAGGCGCGACAGTCGCTTGAGGGTCTTCATCACCATGCGGAAATCGTTAACCAGACGCTCCAGCGCCTCGCCGGAGATCCCCGGGGCCTCGTCGTTCAAGTGCAGGCTTGCATCTTCCAGGGCCGACTGCGTCATGTACTCTTCCATGGCGTCGTCGTCTTTGATGTATTGCTCTTGCTTGCCCTTTTTGACTTTGTACAGCGGTGGCTGGGCGATATAGATGTAGCCGCGCTCGATCAGCTCCGGCAACTGACGGAAGAAGAAGGTCAGCAGCAGCGTACGAATATGCGAACCGTCGACGTCAGCATCGGTCATGATGATGATGTTGTGGTAGCGCAGTTTTTCGATGTTGTACTCGTCGCGACCGATACCGCAGCCCAGGGCCGTGATCAAGGTGCCGACTTCCTGAGAGGAAATCATCTTGTCGAAACGCGCCTTCTCAACGTTGAGGATCTTACCCTTCAACGGCAGGATGGCCTGGGTGCGACGGTTACGACCCTGCTTGGCGGAACCGCCAGCAGAGTCACCTTCCACCAGGTACAGTTCGGAGAGGGCAGGGTCCTTCTCCTGGCAGTCAGCCAACTTGCCCGGCAGGCCGGCGATATCCAGCGCGCCCTTGCGTCGGGTCATTTCACGGGCTTTACGCGCCGCTTCACGGGCACGCGCGGCGTCGATCATCTTGCCGACAACCAGCTTGGCCTCGTTCGGGTTCTCCAGCAGGAAGTCGGAGAAGTATTTGCCCATCTCCTGTTCAACTGCGGTCTTCACTTCGGAGGACACCAGTTTGTCTTTGGTCTGCGAGCTGAACTTAGGATCCGGCACCTTCACCGAAATGATCGCTGTCAGGCCTTCGCGCGCATCGTCACCGGTGGTGGCGACCTTATGCTTCTTCGCCAGACCTTCAGCTTCAATGTAGGTGTTGAGGTTACGCGTCAGTGCGGAACGGAAACCCACGAGGTGAGTACCGCCGTCGCGTTGTGGAATGTTGTTGGTGAAACACAGCAGGTTCTCGTTGAAGCTGTCGTTCCACTGCAGGGCAATTTCCACGCCGATGCCATCTTCACGCTGGATGTTGAAGTGGAACACCTGGTTGACCGCAGTCTTGTTGGTGTTCAGATATTCAACGAATGCACGCAAGCCGCCTTCATACTTGAACAGTTCTTCCTTGCCGCTGCGTTCGTCCTTGAGGACGATACCCACACCGGAGTTGAGGAATGACAGTTCACGAATTCGCTTGGCCAGAATGTCCCAGCTGAAGTGAATATTCTTGAAGGTTTCAGCCGAGGGCTTGAAATGGATCTGGGTGCCGGTGGTTTCACTGTCGCCAACAATCTTCATTGGCTCTTGTGGTACACCATGGACGTAAGTCTGCTCCCAGATTTTGCCGCTGCGGCGAACGGTCAGGATAAGCTCTTCAGACAGAGCGTTCACCACCGACACACCCACTCCGTGCAAACCACCGGAAACTTTATAGGAGTTGTCGTCGAACTTACCGCCGGCGTGGAGCACAGTCATGATGACCTCTGCCGCCGAAACGCCTTCTTCTTTATGCACATCTACCGGGATGCCGCGACCGTTGTCGCGCACGGTGATGGATTCGTCCGGGTGAATGATGATACTGATGTCGTCGCAGTGACCGGCCAAAGCTTCGTCGATGGAGTTGTCGACCACCTCGAACACCATGTGGTGCAGACCGCTACCGTCATCAGTGTCGCCAATGTACATACCGGGACGTTTGCGTACGGCATCCAAACCTTTCAGCACTTTAATGCTGGTCGAGTCGTACGTGTTTTCTTCGCTCATGCCTTCACTCCCGATGGTCGTGGGTCTGGGTGATACGGCCTTGTTCCACGTGGAACAAAGCGACTGGCGTTTCCGTCTGCCAGCCTTCCCTCAATAATTCGTGGTCTACACAGGTGATAAACACCTGGCAGCGTAAGTCTTCCAACAAGCGGCACAACGAGCGACGATGTTGCTCGTCCAGTTCGGACGGCAAATCATCCACCAGATAAATACATTGGCCTCGCCGAGCCTGGCTAACCAAGTGGCCCTGTGCGATACGCAATGCGCACACCACCAATTTCTGCTGACCGCGAGACAAGATATCCGCAGCGTTATGAGTGCCTAATCTAAGGCGCAAATCAGCACGTTGGGGTCCAGCCTGCGTATGGCCCATTTGCTGATCCCGCAGCAAGGAGGTCGCGAGCACTGCGCTCAGCTCACGCTCTTTGTCCCAACCACGGTAATAACTTAGCGTCAGCCCTTCGAGATCCAGCAACTCACCCAAGGTCTGCTCAAAAACTGGTTTTAATGCCTTGATGTAGGCGCGGCGGTATTCATCTATTTCGTCGCTGGCCAAGCACAGTTCACGGTCCCAGGCCGCTTGCGAAGCGGCGTCAAGTGTACCATGCCGCAGCCATGAGTTCCGCTGCCGCAGGGCCTTCTGCAGGCGCTGCCAGGTCGCCATAAACCGTGGTTCCACGTGGAACACTCCCCAATCGAGGAACTGCCTGCGGATCTTTGGCGCGCCTTCCAACAGCCGAAAACTGTCGGGGTTAATCAATTGCAGCGGCAGGATCTCAGCCAACTGCGCGGCACTCCGAGCATTTTGCCCGTCTATGCGAATTTGAAACTCCCCACCACGATCACGAGATATGCCCAGGCTGCTATGACCGCCTTCTGCGAGCTCAACCTGCCCAAACACTGTGCACGCCAGCTGTTCGTATTGGATAACCGGCAACAAGCGAGCGCTGCGAAACGAACGCGCAAGGCCCAACAAGTGAATGGCTTCCAGCACACTGGTTTTGCCACTGCCGTTGGCGCCGTGGAGAATATTGATGCGGGGGGAAGGGGAGAAGGTCACCGGGTGCAAATTGCGCACCGCGGTGACCGAGACGCGACTGAGGGACATCTAGCTTCTGCTGGGCATGGTTACAGGCGCATCGGCATGACAACGTAAGCCGAGTCGTCGTTGTCGGATTCCTGTACCAGCGCGCTGCTGTTGGAGTCCGAAAGGATCAAGCGAACTTGTTCGGTGGTCATTACGCCCAGGACATCGAGCAGGTAGCTGACGTTAAAGCCGATTTCCAGCGAGCCACCGTTGTAGTCAACGCCCACTTCTTCTTCCGCTTCTTCCTGCTCCGGGTTATTGGCCTGGATTTTCAGCTGACCATTGGCCAGTTGCAGGCGGATACCACGGTATTTTTCGTTGGAGAGAATAGCCGTACGACTGAATGCTTCACGCAGTGCCTGACGATCGCCCACCACCAACTTGTCACCACCTTTGGGCAGCACGCGCTCGTAGTCCGGGAACTTGCCGTCAACCAGCTTGGAGGTAAAGGTGAATTCGCCGGTGGTGGCACGAATGTGGTGCTGGCCCAGCACGATGCTGACGTTGCCGTCCGGCTCGGTGAGCAAACGCGCCAGCTCGAGAATACCTTTGCGGGGCACGATAACCTGGTGACGATCAGGCTGGCCGATGTCGGCGCGCATCGAGCACATCGCCAGGCGATGACCGTCGGTTGCGACGGCGCGGATAACGCCTTCGGAGACTTCAAGCAGCATGCCGTTGAGGTAGTAACGCACGTCCTGCTGAGCCATGGCGAAGCTGGTACGCTCGATCAAACGGCGCAGCTTGCTTTGCTCCAGGCTGCAGGTCAGCGAGCCCGGGCCTTCTTCAACAGTCGGGAAATCATTGGCTGGCAGCGTGGACAGGGTAAAGCGGCTACGACCGGCCTTGACCACCAGCTTCTGCTCATCGACCTTGATGTCGATCAGCGCGTCGTTCGGCAGGCTTTTGCAGATGTCCATCAGCTTGCGCGCCGGAACGGTGATTTCACCGGGTTCAGCAGGTTCTTCCAGCTGCACACGGCCCACCAGCTCGACTTCAAGGTCAGTACCGGTCAGGGACAATTGCTGGCCTTCGACCACCAGCAATACGTTAGAGAGCACCGGCAAGGTCTGGCGGCGCTCGACGACGCCTGCGACCAGTTGCAGGGGTTTCAACAGGGCTTCGCGTTGAATGGTGAAATGCATGGTCTAGTCCCTTGCCTTAATAAGCTGCGCTGGTGTCATCACGTAGTCAGTGTACGCAGCAGGTTCTTGTAGTCCTCGCGAATATCCGCGTCGGATTCCTTAAGTTCATTGATCTTGCGGCATGCGTGCAAGACCGTGGTGTGGTCACGACCGCCAAATACATCCCCGATTTCCGGCAGACTGTGGTTGGTCAATTCCTTGGAAAGGGCCATTGCCACCTGGCGCGGACGCGCCACAGAGCGCGAGCGGCGCTTGGACAACAGATCGGATATCTTGATCTTGTAGTACTCGGCCACCGTGCGCTGGATGTTATCCACACTCACCAGTTTGTCCTGCAGGGCCAACAGGTCCTTCAAGGATTCGCGAATCAACTCGATGGTAATGTCGCGCCCCATGAAGTGCGAGTGGGCGATCACCCGCTTGAGCGCGCCTTCGAGTTCACGCACGTTGGAGCGAATGCGTTGAGCGATAAAGAACGCAGCGTCGTGAGGAAGATCCACCTTGGCCTGGTCAGCCTTTTTCATCAGAATCGCCACGCGGGTTTCCAGCTCCGGCGGCTCCACTGCAACGGTGAGCCCCCAGCCGAAGCGCGACTTCAAGCGTTCTTCCAGACCTTCGATTTCCTTCGGGTAACGGTCACTGGTCAGAATGACCTGCTGGCCACCTTCGAGCAGGGCGTTGAAGGTATGGAAAAACTCCTCCTGCGAACGTTCTTTGCGTGCGAAAAATTGGATGTCATCGATCAGCAAGGCGTCAACGGAGCGATAGAAACGCTTGAACTCGTTGATCGCGTTGAGCTGCAAGGCCTTGACCATGTCGGCCACGAAGCGCTCCGAGTGCAGGTATACAACCTTGGCATTCGGGTTCTTCTTTAATAGATGATTGCCCACTGCATGCATCAAGTGGGTCTTACCCAAGCCAACGCCACCATAAAGGAAGAGTGGGTTGTAGCCATGCTTGGGGTTATCGGCGACCTGCCAGGCAGCGGCTCGCGCCAACTGGTTGGATTTACCCTCAACGAAATTTTCGAAGGTGAACGTTCGGTTCAGGTAGCTGGTGTGCTTGAGTGCGCCTTCGACCTGCACGGTACGCTGTTCGGCGCGAACCGGAGCCTGCTGGGAACTGGCGCCCGCCATCGGGTCGAAGCTGTCACGCGAAGGCTCTTCTTGCTCTGGCGCATTTTTCTGCGCCGACGATCTGGAGGTTGCCGGCGCTGCTGCAGGAGCCGAGGTCATCGGGGCGGAGGCCGCCTGAGCCTGGGAAGCGGCAGCGGCCAAAGGTGCATTGGGTGCCGCGCGAGGCGCAGAGCTGCGTTTGCTGCCTATTAATAAGGAGAGCGCGGGAGCGAGCCCGTTGCCGTGCTCGTCGAGCAATTCGAGAACGCGGCTCAAGTACTTCTCGTTGACCCAGTCCAGAACAAACCGATTGGGCGCATAGACGCGCAACTCGTCGCCTTCGGCTTCGACCTGTAGCGGACGGATCCAGGTGTTGAATTGCTGGGCAGGCAGCTCATCGCGCAAAAGCTCTAC